>NZ_RJVJ01000001.1 GCF_003751605.1 Kitasatospora cineracea | reverse complement strand
GGGTGCGGGCCGGCCGGTGGTGTCGGTGATCTGGTCGTGGGTCAGGTGGAGGATCCTTCCGAGGAGGAGCTCGTCGGCGAGTTCGCCCAGCGGCGGGTGGTTGCGGGTGATGCGGCGCTTGACCAGGGGCCAGGCGTAGGCGGTGACGCTGGGGCTGGCGAGGGCGTCGTGCCACTGGTCGGCGAGGTCGCCGAGCGCGTCGCGGACCGCGCCGTCGGCCTCGGCGTCGTCGCCCGTGGCCAGCAGCGCGACCAGGCGGTAGCGCTGCCATTGGAGTTCGCAGAAGGCGGTGAAGCCGACGGCGTCGGCGGTCGGCCGCCGTCCGGCGGCGTGCGCGGGGGCTGGCGCGGGCATGGTCTCTCCTTCCGGTGGCGGTGTTCGGGGCAGGGGCGGTGCGGGGTCAGCCGAGGGCGCCCAGCGGGATCCGGGTGGAGCTGGTCTTCGCGGCGTGGCTCCAGGTGGAGCGGGCGCGGGCCCAGAGCGCTTCGACCGCGGCCGGCTGGCCGCGCAGGACGATGACGACGTGGCGGACGGTGTGCCAGTCGGGGATGCGGCCGTCGTCGATCAGGCCGGCGACGTCGCGGGTGGCGATACGGCCGGTGGACATCTCGCAGATCGTCGAGGGGGCCGGACGGGCCGCCGGTGAGGGGGTGATGGAGGTCGTCAGGGCGGCGGGTGGGGGCAGGACCGTGGTTGGCGAGCGGACGGGGTGTCCCGGGTTACTGGGGAGTGTCCAGTTCGTGGTAGGCGAGGGCGGCGGGGACGGTGTCGGTGATGACGAACACCTGGTCGGTCTGGGTGACTTCGAGCAGCCGCCGGAACTGGGGGCCGGGGGCGGCCAGCACGAGGGGGACGCCGTGCCGGTTGCGCCGGGCCCGCAGGAGTTCGTTGAGGCCGCTGGAGTCGCAGAACAGCAGGTCGGACAGGTCCAGGACCAGCAGGGGCGGGCGGGCTGCGATCTCGTCGCTCAGCGCGCGGCGCAGGTGGGGGCTGGCGGCGTAGTCCAGTTCGCCGTGCAGGCGCAGGATGCGGGCGGGGGTGGGGGTGTGCAGGGAGGTGAGGTGGAACGTGGTGGTGGGGTCCTGCTCGGACACGCGGCCTCCTGGGTCAGGGGGAGGTCGCGGTCAGCCTGCCACAGGGCAGTGGGCGGAGATGATCACGGGTCAAGTATGGGGTGGGGGCCCTGCCATGACTGTTGCGCCGGGAATCGGGGCGAAGAGCGGTGACGGCTCCGGCCGGCAGTCGGGGCCGGTGACCGGGCGGGGCCCGAGTCGTTGGTCAGGCCGCGCAGGCTCTTCGCCGACCGCAGCTACGACTACGGCAAGTACCGCAGCATCCTCCAGCGCCGCGTCATCACCTCCAGGATCGCCCGGCGAGGTATCGCCCACGGCTCCGGGCTCGGCAAGACCCGTTGGGTCGTCGAACGAACCTTCGCCTGGCTGCACCAGTTCAAGCGCCTGCGAATCCGGTACGAGATACGCACTGACCTCCACCTGAGCCTGCTTCAACTCGTCTGCAGCATCTGCCTGAGAAAGCTCCGAATCTCATTCTGAAATGACCAGTAAAGCCACCCTGCGGTGCAGCACGACGTATCCGTCTCGGGCCGAGACCTCTTCATAGATGGACGCAAGACGACGAGTGAGCGCGGGTACCCATGACGGGTCTCCATATGTGGAGGTCTGTTCGTCGAGCACCACCCAGTCCGGTGTGAGGGGATGCCCGGTCGAGTCGGTGAATTCAGGGGTGAGCAGGTAGCCCGTGGTGTGGTCGACGAGGTGCGGGAGAAGGTAGGTGTCGGCGGCGACCGTCGCGCCGTCCGGGATCACGGCCAACGCCGTGTGCGCGGCGCGGCAGCGGGAACAGTCATCGTGTGAGGAGATGACGGTGGCGAGTGGCCCACAGGCAAGGGCAGCAGCCGTCATCCAGGCGATCAGTGCCCAGACTACGGGCTCGGCTCGGGAGCGGTGCCGTAGCGCATCTACGAGGGCGGCGAAGAGGGCCACCTCGATCAGCAGGTTGTAGTGGAAGCCCGGTCCCCAGTACGCGGGGTTGGTGTTCGCGGCTCGTGCGAGGAAGGGGATCAGGACGGCCCAAATCAGTGGGGAGCGTGCCCCGATAACTCCTGCGCCTGCCAGTAGAAGAACAAGAGTCCGTGACGCGGTGCCATCGGTAACCAGGCTGGTGCCGAGGCTGTGGGCGCCAGCCGTGAAGAACGTCCATGGGCCCTTGGCTTGCGGCGCGTAGGTGTAGCGATGCCAGTAGCTCAGGGACGGGATGACGATCGCAAGAACTATTGCGAGGCCGACTACTGCCCAGGCCGCCAGCCCGGCCGCCAGGGCGCGGCGTCCTCGTATGGCCAGGGCGATGGCGATGCCGAGCATGATGAAGGCGGAGTCCTCCTTGACCAGCAGGAGTCCGGCCGTGAGGGCGGCGCACTGGCGCCATCGGCCGAGTAGGTGGGCCCGAAGGGCGAGCGCCAGCAGGGGTGCCGCGAAGGCAATTTCGTGGAAGTCGAAGTCCACGGCGTTCTGGACGCCGACCGACGTTCCGAACGCCGCGGCGGCCGACAGTCCTCGCCACCGGCCGAGCGCGGTTGTCGCGATGTCGGCGATGATGACGACAGCCACCGCTACGAGCAGCGCCTGGATGCAGAGTAAGACCCGGGTGTCGGGCCAGATGCGGTAGAACGGGGCTGCGAGGGCGATGATGGGGTCGAAGTGATCACCGAATGCCAGGAAGCCGGGAGCTTTGAGATCCACTACCGGGGCCTGGCCTGCGGCGAGGTGTTTGACGGCCTGCCCGAAGATGGCGAGGTCCACGCCGGAGCCGAAGTGGTCGTAGCGGCGCAGTGACAGTGTCAGGTAGGCCAGCAGGAAGGCGCTGCCCAGGGCAGTTGCCGCACCTCGCCGGTTTCGGGGTGGGTGTGGGGGCCGGGCAGGGGCTGCGGCGGGGCGCGGGTGGGTGAGCGGTGTTCGCGTGGTCACCCAGGGCAGGCTGGTCGCGCGGCTTGTTCAGGTTGTCACCGCCGTGTGTGTGCGTGGTCGTGGTTGCGTATGCGGTTCCCGTGACGTGGACCGGTCCCGGAAACCGGCCTGTCATCGTTTCGGTACGGTCAGTGTGAACACGGCGCCCGGCTCGTTGGTGAGGGTCAGTGTGGCGTGGTGCAGCCGCGCGTTCTCCCGGGCGATCGCCAGTCCGAGCCCGTTGCTGGTGCTGCCCAGGCCGCCGTGGCCGGAAGCGCGTGCCGGATCGGCCCGTACGAAGCGATCGAAGACCCGTTCGTGCAGTTCCTCGGGTACGCCGGGCCCGGAGTCGGCGACACGGACGACAACGCTATCTTCCACCTCGTGGACCGTCACCTTGACCGGTGCGGCGCCGTGACATAGCGCGTTGGACACCAGGTTGGTGATGACGGTGTGCATCCGGCGCGGATCGACGTGGGCGCTGGTGTCGCCCGCGGTTCGGACGGTCACCGACTCCGGTGATTCACTGTGGGCGACGGCGTCGGCGACCAGGTCGGCGAGGTCGAGCGGCTGCAGGACCACGGTGGCCTCGCCCGCATCCATGTGCGAGATCTCCAGCAGATCCTCGGTCAGCGCGGCCAGCCGCCGCAGTTGGGGGGCGATCAGCGTCGCGGCGCTGTCTCTGGTGACGGGGTGCTCCAGCGCGGTCGCCGCTGCCAGGAGTGAGGCGGTGGGTGTGCGCAGCTCATGGCTCACGTCCGCGACGAACTGCCGCTGGCGTGCCTGGTGCCGGGTAAGTTGGTCGATCGTCTTGGCCAGGTGGTCGGCCATCTGGTTGAACGAGGAACTCAGATCGGAGAGTTCATCATGGCCGGACACTGGAAGGCGGGCTGTCAGGTCTCCAGCGCCGAGTGCGCGTGCGGCCGCGCTGGCGGCAGCGACGGGTCGTTGGACCCGGCCGGCGACGAGCCAGGCGAGCAGGGCGCCAGTCACCACCGTGGCCGCGGAGACCAGAAAGAGGCTGCGCAGATCGGCGCTCGCCTCATCGTCGACCGGTTGGAGCGAGTGGTACTCGACTGCTACGACGGGCGCGCCGGGGTACCGGTCGCTCGTTCCCTGACTGCCCACGACGGCACCGACGACCAGCCAGGGCTTGCCCGCGGGGTGTACGAGAACCAGGTCCCGCTCGTCCAACAGCAACGGGTGGTCGCCGGTCTTCAGGAACGCTCTGAGGGGGGTGGAGGAGATCTGCTCGACGCTCGCGTCGGACACGCTGGTGGCCTTGAGGCCGGGCCAGGTCTTCGGATCCTGGTCGGGGCCTGGCAGCTCGTTCGGGTCGGGGGCCGTGTACCCGGTGCCGCTCGGGTCCGGCTTCATGGCGTACACCACGTACGTGTTGAACTTTCGTACGGCAAGTGCTTCGTGGGCGCTGAGCAGGGCGTTCGGTTTGACCTGGGCCCGGATGGAGTTGGCCGCCGAGGTGAAGTCCGACAGCGCGCTGGACAGCACCCGAGCGCGGAAGTCCTGCTCGGCGCGCTCTCGCAGCGCGCGGTAGCTGAGCAGGGAAAGGAGCACCGAGGGCAGCAGCAGCGCGAGCAGCACTGTGACGGTGATACGGCCGCGCAGTCCGAGACGGCCGGTCACGGCAGGTCCAACCGGTAGCCGACCCCGCGCACGGTGGCGATCAACGAGGGCCGGGCCGGGTCGTCCTCGGTCTTCGCCCGCAGGCGCCAGACGCACGCATCAACGATGCGCGAGTCACCGAGATACCCGTAGTCCCAGACCCTGTCCAGAAGCACCTGCCGGGTCAGGACCTGCCCGGGGTGAAGGGCGAATTCCAGCAGCAGACGTAGCTCGGTCGGGGTCAGTTCCACGGGCGCACCGTACTTGGTGACGGTCATCGCGCGGGTGTCCACGCGTACCGACCCCAGGTCCACGACGCTCGCCTCGCCTTCCGGTTCGGCGGTCGGAGTCACTCGCCGGAGCACCGCTTTGATCCGGGCATCGAGGACCCGCGGCTCCACCGGTTTGGCGACGTAGTCGTCCGCCCCGCACTCCAGGCCGGCGACGATGTCGATCGGCTCCGAGCGGGCCGTGAGCATGATGACCGGGGTCTGGCCGAGCCTCCGGATCCCTCGACAGACCTCGAACCCGTCCATCTGCGGCATCATCACGTCCAGCACCACGCACTCGACGTCTCGGCCGGCCGCCAGCCTTTCCAGCGCTACAGGACCGTTCGGTGCGCCGAGGACCTCGTGTCCCAGGCTCGACAGCGCCAGACCCAGTGCCTCGCGGAGCCCGTCGTCATCCTCGACGAGCAGTACGCGCGCCATCCCCACCCCGCTTCACTCGGTAACCACCCGTGCAACGTGCCCGTGAAGTATGTGCGTCTCATATGGGCTCTGTCACCGCTGGGCAACGCCCGGGGACGCGGCTGTGATGCAGGTGCTGCAGACCCGGTGGCCTTGCGCTCGGCCAGGCTGGCAGGGCTGTTGCAAAGTCGGGTGATCTTGTAGGTCTGCTGCTCGGAAGCCTGGCCGTGAGCCGCGTGTCCAACGCAACGAAGCTCCGTTGGGGCAGGTGGCCTTCCCAAGTCGCTTACGGCTTCCGGAGTTTCGGTGCACCGCCAGCCTGCCGTGCCATGCCTCGTGAAGTCGCCCGCCCTGGAGGGATTGCCGGGGCTGTCGGTGGACGAACGGTTGATCAGGCTGCCGGACCCACGCCGCCGCGGACTGCACCGCCCGTTCGTGAGCATGCTGCTGACCGCCTCCTGCGCGGTGCCGGCCGGTATGCGCCCGTACACGACGATCGGCCAGTGGACCGCCGCCCCGCAGCGCACCCTGGCCAGACCCGGCACCCGATGCGTGGCTGCATAGGTGGATCGCGGTGCAGCGGGCTGGCTTCGGCGCCTGAACCGGGAGCAGCAGGCGCTGTCGGCCGGGATCGGGTCGGGGTTAGAAGTCATCTCATTTGGTGATTCTGCGGTGGCAGATGAGGGTGGCGGCGATGGTAGCGAAGGCTGCGAAGTGGGTGCCCTTGCGCTCGTAGCGGCGGTGGAGCCGGCGGAAGACGCCGAGCCAGGCGACGGTCCGCTCGATCACCCAGCGGTGCCGGCCGAGGCGGGTCGAGGACTCGATGCCACGGCGGGCGATGCGATGCGCGATCTGCCGGCGCCGCAGGTAGGAGCGGATGAAGCGGTGGTCGTAGGCTTTGTCGCCGTGCAGCTTGCCGGGCCGGCGCCGCCGGGGGCCGCGGCGGGAGCGGATCGGCGGGATCGCCTCGACGAGCGGGACCAGGGCCTGGCTGTCGTGCAGATCGGCCCCGGAGATCGCCAGGGAGATGGGCAGACCGGTACGTTCCGTGATCAAGTGGATCTTCGACCCGAACTTGCCCCGATCGACAGGATTCGGACCCGTCAGATCCCGTTACCTTCTTCGTGGCCCCGCAATGGGGTTCCCGGCCTCCCGGCCCGGCATGACTGAGATCCCTCGTCGAGCATGATCGAAAAGGTGGTGTCACCGGGCTCGGAGGCGTCGGCAGACCGCTGATGAGGGGCTTGAGCGCCGATCCCGCACCTGGGTGAGGCAGGCTCTCCGTAACGTGGATGCCGGCACGCCGATGCCGCAGGGCCGGGGAGAGCGAGACCTGGGGAGGGGCAGTTGACCAGCAGCGATGGCACAGACCTCTATCTCGGCCTGGACGTCGGCAAGGGCGAACATCATGCCACCGCGCTCACGCCGGCCGGCAAGAAGGTCTTCGACAAGGCACTGCCCAACAGCGAGCCCAGGCTGCGTGAGCTGTTCACGAAACTGCAGGCCAAGCACGGGACGATGCTGGTGGTGGTCGACCAGCCGGCCACCGTCGGAGCCCTTCCGCTGGCCGTCGCCCGCGACGCCGGCTGTCGCATCGCCTACCTGCCCGGCCTGACCATGCGCCGGATCGCCGACCTCTATCCGGGCGAGGCGAAGACCGACGCGCGCGACGCGCACGTCATCGCGGACGCCGCCCGCGCCATGCCGCACACCCTGCGCGACCTGGCGCCCAGCGACGAGACCGTTGCCGAATTGGAGATGATCGCCGGGTTCGACGACGACCTCGCCGGCGAGTCGACAAGGATCAAGAACCGGCTGCGCGGCCTGCTCACCCAGATCCACCCATCGCTCGAGCGCGTCCTGGGCCCACGACTCGACCACCCGGCCGTCCTCGCCCTGCTCGAACGCCACGGCTCCCCGGCCCAGTTGAGGAAGGCCGGGCGGCGGAGAGTGATCACGCTGCTGCGGCCCAAGGCCCCGCGGATGGCCGAGCGCCTGGTCGAAGACATCTTCACCGCCCTGGACGAGCAGAGTGTCGTCGTCCCCGGCACCGAGGCCGCCACCTTGATCGTCCCCAGCCTCGCCAGCTCACTCAGTTCCGTGCTCGAACAGCGCAAACTCCTCGCTGTGAGGATCGAGGAACTGCTGGAGGCCCACCCTCTTTCCCCGGTCCTGACCTCGATGCCCGGCATCGGGATCAGGACCGCCGCCCGAATCCTCGTCGACGTCGGCGACGCCCGCGCCTTCCCGACCTCCGGCCACCTGGCCGCCTACGCCGGCCTGGCACCCGTCACCCGAGCCTCCGGCTCCTCCATCCGCGGCGAGCACCCGTCCCGGCGCGGCAACAAGCAGCTCAAACGGGCCTTCTACCTGGCCGCGTTCGCGTCGCTGTCCCAGCCGGAGTCACGCACCTACTACGACCGGAAACGACGCGAAGGCAAGCACCACGTCGCCGCCCTCGTCGCACTCGCCCGACGCCGCATCGATGTGCTTTTCGCCATGCTCAGAGATGGCACCCTCTACCAACCCCCGGCCGCCACCGCCGCTTGACGAAAGCCATAGGGGCACCTTTTTCAGGGCCCGCATGTTCACCGAGTCGACCGCACACCGCGACCAGTCCGACTCGCCCCGCGCGCCGAGCTCGTCCAGGACCAGGCGGTAGAGCTTCGCCCAGACCCGAGCCGCGGCCCACTCGGCGAACCGGCGGTGCGCGGTCGGCCCGGACGGCCCGAAACATGGCGGGAGCTGAGCCCACGTGCACCCGGAGGTGGCCACGAACACGATCGCGGCCAGCACCTCCCGGTCCCCGTGCCGCCGACGGCCACCGCCCTGCGGCCGAGTCGGCGCCGCCGGCACCACCCGCTGGAACAACTCCCACAACTCGTCCGGCACCAAGCGCTCCACGATCGTCACGCGAGCAGCCTACAAGCCCAAATGAGATGACTTCTAATCGGACGATCTTGTGGTCGGGCGGGCTTCTCTGAACTTCACTGGTTCGGATTCGATGCGCCGACCGCCCTGCCTACACCCCCGATGGCCGTGAATCCCTTGGACTTTCCAGGCGAGGCTGTGATCCACTGCGCTCATGAGCCTGTCGGTAAATGTCTTTGTTGTTGGTGCAGATGGTGAAAGGCAGGTGCAGGAAGTCCCGGAGGGATCCTCGAACGCTGCGGGCTTCGAGAGCTGGCGCACTCGCGTTTGGGGCGCGGAGGTGGTGCGTGCACTCGGAGCGATCTTCTTTCCGGTCCTGGCCGATGCGGATCTGCAGGTCGAACCCGAGCAGGTCCCTGCGTTTCAGCGAGAGTGCCTCCTGCTCCGCGAGAACTTGGAGAGGATCGTTGCGAATACGGAACCAGTGCGAACGACCGACGAGCACAGGAGCGCGATCTCCGAACGATTGGCGATCATCGAGGATGCCGCCAGGCGAGCGAGCGCGATAGGAGGCGGAGTCCTCATCTGGTAACAGAGACGGGAGAAGAGAGCGGCCCCGCCCGAGGCGGGGCCGCTGGGTGCCGGTGGTGCACAGCCGTCAGTCCTGGCGTCCGGGCTCTCCCGTCTCCGGACGCGGTGATGGTGCGTCGTCGGTGAAGACGGGCATGCCGAGGTTGACCAGTTGCGGTCGTCCGTCGGTGGGGGTGTTCTTCAGGCTGTTGAGCTTGGCCATCGCGGCATCGAAGCTGACTTGGAGGCCTTCGACTTCGCCGAGCCAGCCATTGGCGCAGGCCTCGCGGATTCGTTCGTCGCAGAACAGCCCTGATGCAAGCCCTGAGCAGCCGCTTCGACGCCCCGCCGGCAGCACGACCGAGCCGACGCGGCATCATGTCACCGCAGCGACATCAGCCAGGGAGAACGAGAAGTACTCAACCGCCTACTGCTGAACATGCTCACCTGTCGGCTTCGGAAGGATCCCTCTCAGACCGCGTTTGAGATCTGCCGTGAGTCGGGCTTGAACGATGCCTGGCCTGTCGTGATCAGCACGTAAGGTACGGCCCGTGGCTGGGCATCGAGTTGATGCCGGGGGGTGTACAGCCTTTACGGCGGGGAGTGGCAGAGATGGGCGAGCCCACCTTCACGAATGAGATGGCGACAGGCGGGAGCGGCGGTGGCGATGCTGTCGTCGAGCTGTCACATCGCCTGTCATGCATCGGGCCGACGCGTGGGGATATCGTGGACTGGAAGGCTGTCGAGGCAGCGCATGGGAAACAACTCCCGTCGGACTATCGACAGTTCATCGACACCTTCGGGCGTGGCTCGATCGAGCAGCAGTGGGTGGATATCTGCGGTCCGGCCAGCGGCAGCGCCGAATGGGAGGGCATGCGGGTGGACACCCTTCATCCAGCGATGCTGCGGGGCACCGCGGATGACTGGAACCTGCCCGAGCAGAAGGGCCTCTACCGCGTGGAGGACATGCTCGTCTGGGGCATCACGGAAGCAGACGTCCTCACCTGGGTTGCCGTCGGCCCGGATCCGGACCGCTGGCCGGTTGCCGTCTGGGCCCGGCAGCACTCGGCTTGGACGGTGTACCCCGTTGGGATGGCGGAGTTCCTGGTTCGGCTCCTGCGCGACGAGTTCGAGGAGTGGCCACTGAGTGACGTCAGCTTCAGAGGGGCCGGCACTGCGCGGTTCCTGCACGAGGACGACGAGGACCCCGACGCGGACCTGGGAAGCAGCCCCTGCAACTGATCTGGGTCTATACCGGCGTTCGGGCAGAGTGCCAGTCGGCAGCCTGCGGCAGCGGGCGCAAACCCTGTCGCGCTGCCGGGCGGCCTCGGGTGAGTCGGCGGACCATGATGCCGATCATCGCCCAGCGGATCATCGTCTCGGAGCGGGCGGGGCTGGTCTCGTAGTCCCGGGCGAGGCACCGGTGGGCGGTGAGCCACGAGAAGGTCCGCTCTACCGCCCACCGCTTGGGCTGAACCTGGAAGCCGCGCTGGCCGGGGCTCTTGCGGACGATCTTCAGGTCGCGGCCGAGGATCGTGGCCGCCCAGTCGACCAAGCGGCCGGCGAAGCCCTGGTCGGCCCAGACTTTCTTGACGCTGGGGTGGTCGAGCCTGGTCCACAGCAAGGGCCGCTTCGCGCCGTCGCGGTCCTGGATGCTTGCCGCGACGACGTGGACGGCCAAGAGCAGGCCGAGGGTGTCGGTGACGATGAACCGCTTGCGGCCCTTGATTTTCTTGCCGGCGTCGAAGCCCCTGGTGGCCGCGGGGACGGTGTCAGCGGTGCGGACGGACTGCGAGTCGATCAGCCCGGCGCTCGGCTCCGCGTGTCCCGCGTCGCGGCCGTCGGCCTCACGGACCTTGCCGCGCAGGGCGTCGTGGATGCGCTCGACGGTGCCGTC
Organism: Kitasatospora cineracea; assembly: GCF_003751605.1. Taxonomy (NCBI): domain Bacteria; kingdom Bacillati; phylum Actinomycetota; class Actinomycetes; order Kitasatosporales; family Streptomycetaceae; genus Kitasatospora; species Kitasatospora cineracea. The sequence goes on along the minus strand of NZ_RJVJ01000001.1, from coordinate 5,856,692 downwards.
GTCGTGCCACCAGGTGAAGTACCAGTACACCGTCGGCCACGGGGCGAAGTCCTTCGGGAGTTGCCGCCAGGCACACCCGGTGCGGACCACGTAGAAGATCGCGTCCACGATCCGCCGCCGCGGATGCTTCTCCCGCCGACCACCCTTCCACCCCACCCGCGCCGGCGGCAGCAATGGCTCCACGAACGCCCACTGCTCGTCCGTCAGGTCCGACGGATACCCACCCCCAACGCCGCTCACACAGAGCTCAACGATCCCTTCAGCAACGGGACACGGCAGATCTCAAACACGGTCTCAGAGCCTGTCAGGCGCGCGCCTCCCTGACCAGAACCACTGCCCGGAACGAGGGACCGGCCCGCACCCGACGGTGGCTCTTCCCGCCGGGGTGGCACACCCTCACCTGCGCGCGGCCCGATGCACCGGTCGCGAGGGCGAAGCTGTGGCTCGGCACCGGTGCCGGCGCCGAGTTCGGCCAAGGCGTCGGGGTGGAAGCTGCCCCGTGCCGCCAGAGATGCCGCACGCCGGGTGGGTTCCACTGTCTCATCTGACGCCGCGCGGCCCGCACCCACCCTGGTGCGGAGCCAGCGGCGTGCGGGGACCCGAGGGGTGGGTACCGGAGTGACGTCAGCCACCCGGGGAAACGGCCGTAGCGCAGGGCGCTCGGGACAGTCGACAATATGGTGGTCACTGCCAGGCGCGCGAAGGGACGGGGCACGGATGAGCGAGCGGGAGGGGGCAGCAGCGGAAGAGGAGAACAGGCACGATCCTGAAGCGGAGCGGCTCGGGCAGCGGCTCGAGTATCTGTTCGCGTACGTGCAGCCGTTCGGTCGACGCTACACCCTGAACGAGGTGGTGGACGGTATTCGAGCAGCGGCGAAGCCCGGGGACCCGACGCTCTCAACCGGGCGTCTGTGGGCACTTGTCAAGGGTCGGGCTGGCAATCCCACAATCGGCACACTACGGGCACTAGGCGACTTCTTCGGCGTCCCGCAGGCCTACTTCATCGATGACGAGGTGGCCGACCGGGTGGCGGCGCAGCTCGCGCTGATCGCCGCGATGCGGGCCAATGACGTCCGATCGGTGGCACTTCGCGCTGCGGCCGTGGCGACCATGTCGACGCACGGCGTGGACACCGTGCGGTTGTTGATCGAACGGAGCGGGCTGATCGGGAAAGAGTCCCCGGGGGCGCCTTCGCAGGCGGAAGCGCCGGGCTCCCCGTACGAACAGCCGTCCGTCTAGACTCCTCTGGGGCACGCGTGACCGACTGTTCACGCGGCGGGGGTCGAACACGGGGGCGGGTGTGGAGCAAAGGGAGTGGCGGCGGTTCAGTGCGCGCTGTCACGAGCTGATCGGGCAGCTGGATGCCCCGAGACCCTTCACGATCGAGAGCCTGGCCGAGGCAGTGGCCCGGCAACGCCGGCGGTGCCTGCGGCTGATACCGCTCTCCGGGCGGGACACTGGCCGTTCGGGGGTCTGCGGGGTGTGGATCGCCTTCGCCGATGTGGACCACGTCTACTACGCCAGCGGCACCAGCCCGGCCCACCAGACCCACATCATCCTCCACGAGCTCGCGCACATTCTGCTCGACCATCACCAGCACGGTGAGCCTGACGACGAATGGCTGCGGCGGCTCTTCCCGGACCTGGACCCGGCGATGGCCGCCCGGTTGCTGACGCGGGGACGCACTCGGGCGACGACCAGTCAGGAGCAGGAGACCGAACTGCTCGCCTCGTTGATGTGGCAATACTTCGCGACCACTCCGGCCGCGTCGCCACATGCGTCGCGCGAGAGCGCAGACACACTCAGCCTGGTGATGGCGACCTTCTCGGCCGCCTACGAGTGGGAGCACACGGATGCGACCGATTGATCTGGCGCTCTTGCCGGTGGTCTGGATACCCACGTTGTGGAGTCTGCGAAAGCTGCGGGACGCGCCGAGGCGTACCCGCGTGCTGTGGGGTGTGTGGGCCAGTTGGGCGGTGTCGATGACGGTCGGGGTCCCCTGGATCCGCCGGGCGATCGACGCTGCGACCGGGATCGCCAGCGGCACCAACCTGTTGGTCCAGCTATCCGGGCTGGCCGCCATCGCGCTCATGGTGGAATTCGTCAGGGCGATGACGGGACGTTCGCAAGACCGGACTTCGAGACTCAATCTGGCGGGGTTGGCGTTCGCCGCAGCCGCCCTCACCGCTGCCTTTTCCGTGATGCCGCGACCGGACGGAGATGTCGACCTTCTGACATATAGCGACCGATCATGGGCTGGCTATCTGTATTGGATGGTACTCACCGCTTACACCGCGGTTGGCTTGACCGCCTCGGCAGTCCTGTGCTGGGTCCACGGTCGACACGCAACGCCCGGACCAGTGCGCACCTCACTGTGGCTGATGCGGGCCTCATCCGTGACTGGCGTGGTGTACTTGGCCCATCGCGCTTACTACCTGACGGTGCGTCAGATGCGTTGGAGCATCGGCGAACCGGCGGCGGTGGCAGGTACGACGCAGGTTCTGTTGGCGTTCACCATGTTGCTGTTCGCCGTGGCGGTGATCTGGCCTTCCGCGGCGGAGCACAGGGAGAAGACCACGGCCGCGCGACACGTCCGGCGCCTCAAACCCCTCTGGCAGCTACTCCAGCAGGCAACACCCGAGGTGGCGTTGCCACTGCCCGAGGAAGTGCGGCGGCACAACCCCCGGTTGCGGCTCTACCGGCAGGTGATCGAGATCAGGGACAGCATGCTCGCCCTGGAGTGTCATCTCGGCCCGGCCCATGCAATGGCCGCTGAGGAGGAGCTGCGCGTGGTTGGCCTGTCCGGCGAGCGGCTGACCGTCGCTGTGGAGGCGGCGCTGCTGACGTATGCCGTCGCAGCCGAACTGTCGGGGAGCGAAATCCAGTCCAGCGAGCGGTGCCGGTTGAGGGCGGACGGCCTGGACTTGGATGCTGAGATCGCGTGGTTCGCGGAGGTCGCCGCAAAGGTCGGTGCACCGGAGGTGGATGCCGCAGCCGAGCGCCTGAGGAAGTCCTCGCCCGGCGCTCACGTGGGGGAGGTATCGGGCGAGGACCTCATCGGCTGACCGTACGGCCCGTTACCTTGGCTGGCCCCAGTCGAGGACGGTGAGGGAGCCGTCGTCGTTGCGGAGGTGGAACTGGCCGGTGGAGGGGCGCCAGATGCCGATGTTCCCGGCGGGGGTGCCGTTGCCGCCGTCGAAGTTGGCGGAGACGGGGAGATCTCCTGCCTGGCCCCAGTCGAGGATCTTGAGGCTGCCGTCGTCCATACGCAGATGGAACTGACCGGTCGAAGGACGGAAGACGCCGACGTTGTCGGGGCCCGCACCGTCCCAGTTGCCGGAGACGGGGATGTCGCCCGCCTGCCCCCAATCGAGGATCTTGAGGCTGCCGTCGTCCATACGCAGATGGAACTGACCGGTCGAAGGACGGAAAACGCCGACGTTCCCAGCCGGACTGCCATTGCCCGCGTCCCAGTTCCCGGCAACGGGGAGATCTCCCGCCTGGCCCCAGTCGAGGATCTTGAGGGAGCCGTCGTCCATACGCAGATGGAACTGACCGGTCGAAGGACGGAAGACGCCGACGTTGTCGGGGCCCGCACCGTCCCAGTTCGCGGAGACAGGGATGTCGCCCGCCTGCCCCCAATCGAGGATCTTGAGGGAGCCGTCGTCCATACGCAGATGGAACTGACCGGTCGAAGGACGGAAAACGCCGACGTTCCCAGCCGGACTGCCATTGCCCGCGTCCCAGTTCCCGGCCACCGGCTCGTCACCAGTCGTGGTGTCGGCAAGGACCGCGTTGACGATCTGTTCGGCGTCCTGAGCCTGTTCCTGGTACCGAGTAGGGTAGGCGGATATCTGGACGGCCTGGCAGACGTCGCCGACCGGCCTGGTCTGCCAGTTGCTCACCTTGAGCATCTGACTAAGGAAGGCGTTGGTCGACCAAGTCGGGTCCATCCGCTGGTCGAAGGACCCCCAGCTGTCGCGTTGCTGGAAGAGGCCGACACTGTCCAGGTCACCGCCGGGGATGTTTCGCAGGGTGGTCTCGACGATGGAGGTGGTGACGGCGATGACAGCGGCCCGATGGGACAAGCCACGGGCTTGTACGGCATTGATGATCGCACGGGCGCAGGACACCCGGTAAGCGGTCAGGTAATTGTTGAGCGAGCCGGTGAGCGCGGCACTGAGCCGCGTGGCGATGGCGTTGTCACTGCCGCTGACAGATCCGCAGGAGTAGTCGGCCAGGAGGGTCACCGCAGCCGGGTCGGAAAGATCGGTCCCCTCGGCATGGACAGCCGGTGCGGTGGCGAGGATAGCGGAGGCCAGCGCGGTGGCGACGGCTAGGGCTGTGAGGCGAGGTCGCGCGATGCGGTTCATGCTATGGATGTCCCTGATTCAGTTCGAAGATGGGCCGATGCTGGGTCGTCTGCCGCGAGTACCGGGGTGCGGCGGTCCACCGCACCCCGGAGAAGTCGTTACCTTGGCTGGCCCCAGTCGAGGACGGTGAGGGAGCCGTCGTCGTTGCGGAGGTGGAACTGGCCGGTGGAGGGGCGCCAGATGCCGATGTTCCCGGCGGGGGTGCCGTTGCCGCCGTCGAAGTTGGCGGAGACGGGGAGATCTCCTGCCTGGCCCCAGTCGAGGATCTTGAGGCTGCCGTCGTCCATACGCAGATGGAACTGACCGGTCGAAGGACGGAAGACGCCGACGTTGTCGGGGCCCGCACCGTCCCAGTTGCCGGAGACGGGGATGTCGCCCGCCTGCCCCCAATCGAGGATCTTGAGGGAGCCGTCGTCCATACGCAGATGGAACTGACCGGTCGAAGGACGGAAAACGCCGACGTTCCCAGCCGGACTGCCATTGCCCGCGTCCCAGTTCCCGGCAACGGGGAGATCTCCCGCCTGGCCCCAGTCGAGGATCTTGAGGGAGCCGTCGTCCATACGCAGATGGAACTGACCGGTCGAAGGACGGAAGACGCCGACGTTGTCGGGGCCCGCACCGTCCCAGTTCGCGGAGACAGGGATGTCGCCCGCCTGCCCCCAATCGAGGATCTTGAGGGAGCCGTCGTCCATACGCAGATGGAACTGACCGGTCGAAGGACGGAAAACGCCGACGTTCCCAGCCGGACTGCCATTGCCCGCGTCCCAGTTCCCGGCCACCGGCTCGTCACCAGTCGTGGTCACATCATCGACGATGCTGTTGTTGCGGACCGGCTTGAAGGTGCCGTGGCCCGAGAAGTACGGGTACGGGATGGCCCGGTGTTGCACGCCCGAGCCGGTGAACTCGTAGGCATCGTAGGAAGACTGCGAGGAGTCCGTCCAGCCAGCGAAGATGACGATGTGCCCCAAGGCCCCAGCCGCGTCGTTGAGCAGGGCGTCGCCGGGCTTCAGTTCCGCCTTGCTGATCCAGGACGCGACACCGCTCGGAACGAAGCTGGTGGTGTCAAGCCCGGGAGTGCCGAGGTGCCAGGCCATCGAGGCGTAGCCGGAGCAGTCCGTGCGGTATCCCTGGTAAGTGTTGTCCCAGCTGTACTCGAGGCCGAGACCGACCCACGATGCGGCGCGGTTGATCACTTCGTTCCGGCTGATCTGAGTGCCGGCGGCCAGCTGAGAGGGGGCGACGGACCGACCTTGGCCAGCTCCGCCCTTGTCCTCGGCGGCGATGGCGGCTGCGGACGGCGGTGCGGCCGAATCGGCGGCGAAGGCCGGCGCAGCAGCGAGTATGCCGGCGACGAGGCCGGCGGCGGCTGTGACGGCCAGGGCACGGGAGAAGACGTGCGTAGTCGACATGAGAGATCCAGCCCTTGGACGGTGGATGGGTGAAATGCGCAGGACCCGCCGTTCGGCGGGCTGTCCATAGCCCGGTCCGATGGTGCGCACAAGAAGTCGGCCGCCGGACCTGACGGTTGGTCACGCAGACCGATCATTCACTCGACACTCAAAGACAGTCAATCTTTAGTGAAAATGATCAACTGGCGGCGTGGCTTGTTTCAACGGCACCCCCCGGCTGATTTTGGCGATTTATCCTCACAAACCGACAGTAACCGCAGCTGTCCTGCGGGCCGGGTGCGGCTGTCTTATGGCTGAAACTTTTTCAGTTTGCAGATACTAGGGCTCGAGTGCGTCGGCGAAGGTATGCCAGCCGCAGCGGCCGAAGCGATACCAGACCGGGGCGTCGGCCCCGTGGCGGCGCAGCAGCGGCAGGGTGGTGGCCACGACGGGCAGGGCGCGGTGGTGGTCGCGGGCGTGGACGGCGTCGCCGCCGTACGCGGGCGCGTGCCAGATGTCCTCGGAGGCGGATTCAACCTCGGTCTGGGCTTGATCCGGTTTGACGGATACTCCTGATCAGGGGCTTCGGCCCCGAGAAGGATGTTGTCCACCATGGGGAGCATGGGGAAGAAGAAACCGCGTCCTCGCTGTTCGTTCACGCCGGAGTTCAAGGCCGGGATCGTCGAGCTGTGTCGGCGTGGGGACCGTTCGGTCGGTCAGGTCGCCAAGGACTTCGACGTGACCGAGACCGCGGTCCGGCTGTGGGTGAACCAGGCCGAGGTCGGCACCGGCGTACGCGCGGGCCTGGCCAGCGACGAGCGCGAGGAACTGGCCCGGCTGCGGCGGGAGAACCGCAGGCTGCGCGAGGACGTGGACATCCTCAAGCGGGCCACGGCTTTCTTCGCGGAGGAGACCGGTGACGGTGCACCCGTTCATCGAGGCGGAGAAGCGTGCGAGTCACAGCGTCAAGCAGGCGTGTGAACTGCTGAAGGTCTCCCGAGCCGCCTTCTACGCCCGCCGAACTGCCGCCCCCGGCCCGGGCCCCGGCCCCGGCACGGTCCGCGACGCCGAGCCGACCGAGAAGATCACCCAGGTCCATGCCGCCTCGCGCGGCAGCTACGGCTCTCCGCGCGTCCACGCCGCGCTCCGGCGTGACGGTGACCGGTGCGGCCGACACCGCATCGCCCGGCTGATGTGCCAGGCCGGGCTGGAGGGCCGTCACCGCCGGCGGCGTCACCGCACCACGGTCCCGGACCCGCGAGCTGCTGTTCGGCCGGACCTGGTGCTGCGGAACTTCCGACCCGATGCGGCCGCCCCCGATGCGCGCTGGTGCGGCGACATCACCTACGTTCCAGCTGGGGAGGGCCGGCTCTACCTGGCCACCGTCATCGACATCGCCTCCCGCCGCGTCGTCGGTTGGGCCACCGCCGACCACCTGCGGACCGAGCTGATCGCCGATGCGCTGCGGGCCGCTTGCCGATCCCGCCGCCCGACCGGCCCGGTGGTGTTCCACTCGGATCGCGGCTGTCAGTACACGAGTCGTGAATTCGCCGGTCTTGCAAGGGATTTCGGCATCCGGCTCCCGGCCGGTCGCACCGGCCGGTGTTGGGACAACGCGCTCGCGGAGTCGTTCTTCGCCACACTGAACGGGAGTTGATCGGCGACCGGCCGTGGCCGCGCCGCGCAGCGGCCAGAACGGCGATCTTCGAGTGGATCGAGGGCCGGTACAACATCCGCAGACTGCACAGCAGCCTCGGCCACCGCAGTCCCGCCGAGTACGAGACCGTCCTCGCAGCCTGACCACCACACCAATGGCGTCCGTCAAAGCGGAGCAAGCTCACCAGTCCCCAGGCTGATGCGGCGGTCCTCATGCCTCCAATACCCCCTGCCACGTCTTACTGGGCGTTTCATCCCAGCGCTCAGAGCTCATGTTCCGCGCCAGGTCGGGGTTGATTCGCCGGTGAGTCGGCGGGTCATGAGACTGATCATCGCGACGTGGACCATGGCTTCGGAGCGGGCCGGGAGGGCTTCGTAGTCGCGGGCGAGACGGCGGTGGTGCATGAGCCAGCCAAAGGTCCTTTCTACGACCCATCTGCGGGGCTGGACGACGAATCCCCTGGTGGCGGGGTCGCGGCGGACAATCTCGACGTCAATGCCGAGGGTGGCGCCGTGTTCGACGACGGCGTTCTTGTAGCCCATGTCGGTCCAGGCCTTGTGGACGGCGGGGTGCTCGGTGGCGACCGCGGTCAGCAACTGCTTGCCGGCGGCGCCGTCCTGCACACTCGCGGCGGTGACCAGGACCATCAGCAGCAGGCCGATCGTGTCGGTGACGATGTTGCGCTTCCTGCCGACGATCTTCTTGCCGACGTCGACGCCCTGCGAGGAGGCGGGGACGTTTGTGGAGGTCTTCACGCTCTGTGAGTCGATGATGCAGGCCGTCGGCTCAAGACCGCGGCCCTCGGCAGTGCGGACCAGACGCCTCAACAGCCCGTTGAGCTGCTCGAACACGCCTTCCTTCTGCCATCGGGCGAAGTAGGCGTAGACGGTCTCCCACGGCGGGTAGTCGTGCGGGAGGTAGCGCCAGGGGATGCCGGTGCGGTCGACGTAGAGGATCGCGTCCAGGAGGTCGCGCAGTTCGTGCTCGGGAGGCCGGCCGAACGCGAGGGCCCGCTCGGTGCGGGCCCGACGCCAGGCGGTGAGGGTGGGTTCGACCAAGGCCCAGCGGGCGTCGGACAGGTCACTCGGATACGGTCGACGATCCGTCATGACAACGGCATACTGCGGGATTGCCCCGCTGCCCAGGACTCGCGGTGCCCGGGGGACAGAAGCGGACGGGCTCGGCTTCCTGGAACGAGACAGGAGCAACCGCACAGTTCCGGCGGACATAGATGTAACAGCGACACTCCTGTCACCAGGACCCCGAGCGTCACCGAACGTCAGCAGCCCGGACTCCCTGGAAATCAAGATGAACCATCCCGACTACGGGTGAAACGCCCAGTTAGAAGTCATCTCATTTGGGCTTGTAGGCTGTTCGCGTGACGATCGTGGAGCGCTTGGTGCCGGATGAGTTGTGGGAGTTGTTCCAGCGGGTGGTGCCGCCGGTGCCGACTCGGCCGCAGGGCGGCGGCCGTCGGCGGCACGGGGACCGTGAGGTGCTGGCTGGATCGTGTTCGTGGCCACCTCCGGGTGCACCTGGGCCCAGCTCCCGCCGTGTTTCGGGCCATCCGGGCCGACTGCGCACCGCCGGTTCGCTGAGTGGACCGCGGCCCGGGTCTGGGCGAAGCTCTACCGCCTGGTCCTGGACGAGCTCGGAGCGCGGGGCGAGCTGGACTGGTCTCGGTGTGCGGTCGACTCGGTGAACATGCGGGCCCTGAAAAAGGGGACCTGACGGGTCCGAATCCTGTCGATCGGGGCAAGTTCGGGTCGAAGATCCACCTGCTCACCGAACGCACCGGTCTGCCCATCTCGCTCGCGATCTCCGGCGCGAACCTGCATGACAGCCAGGCCCTGATCCCGCTCGTCGAGGCGATCCCGCCGATCCGCTCCCGCCACGGCCCGAGGCGCCGCCGGCCCGGTAAGCTCCACGGTGACAAAGCCTACGACCACCGCTTCATCCGCTCCTACCTGCGACGACGGCAGATCACCCACCGCATCGCCCGCCGCGGCATCGAGCCCTCGACCCGCCTCGGCCGGCACCGCTGGGTCATCGAGCGCACCGTCGCCTGGCTCGGCGGTTTCCGCAGGCTCCACCGCCGCTATGAACGCAAGGGCACCCACTTCGCAGCCTTCGCCACCATCGCCGCAGCCCTCATCTGCCACCGCAGACTCACCAAATGAGATAACTTCTTATACGCGAGTGGTGAGAGCACCTGTCGCTGAGCGGCGAGAGCACACCGTGCCCGAGCCGAACAGCAGCAGGCGGTCGGCTGAGGACAGGCCGGCTGACGCTGCTACCGCGAGCGCCTACTCCGGATACCCGATCTGGGCAATGTCCTCGGCCAGGTCTTCGATCCGAACCTCCGGGTTCAGGGCTGCAACAATGTCTTGGGTCAGCGGTTTCAAGTCATACACGTGCTGAACTGCCGCCGGGTCAAGGGACAGTTCATAGACCTCGTCGGCGAACTCCAGAAACGCCTCAGCGGTGCCCTCCAGCAGGAGCCCGAACAGCCATTGAGCGCCATCGGCATCCTCCTCGTCCCCATCCGGGACATGGACATCACCGCACTTCCAGGCGGAGTCGGCATGTTCCCGCCACAGGCAGACGGTGGCTCGCGGGAGGCCGCTGCTGTCGGCGAAGGCGGGCTCCTGCACCAAGGCGCGAAAGACCTCCGGAACCAAGTCGAACAACCCGGGCCACAGCGCCGGGGGCGAGACGTGATATGCCGAGATCGGCGACTCGTGGTTGCACGCCTGGGCATAGACCCCGGCCGCGGAGAAAACGATGGCGTAGTCGTTCCCGCTGCCGTCCCGCATCGAGGCCATCTCCTCACCCGGAGCCCACCGGGCGTCATACGAGTAGTAACGCCACTGCCACTCCGGACTCAGGACAGCGTCCAGCATCGCCATCGCCTTCGAGCGGGCGCGCACCGTCTCGGGCTCGGGCAACTGCTTGATCACTTCGTAGACGCTCACGCGGCAATACAACCGGAGGCCACTGACACAGCCTCGACCGCCCCCGGTGCTCTCATCTCTTGGCAACATTCCTCGGCCGACCGACCAACAGCCGCTCTCTGAAGCCGCCGACAAGTGCTCTCGGTTCCGACCTACGCAGCCAGGACGTCGGTGCCGGGGTCGCGCAGCACCAGGTCGGTGAACAGGGAGCGGCGTCAGAAAACGGCGTGTTCGACCTCGGTGGTGAACGCCTCCAGGTGCCCGGTCCCGGCGCGGGCGAGGAGGCAGGCAGCGATGTCCAGGGCGCGCTGGCCGACGTCGGCATGGCGGCTGCGCTATGGCCAGGCACGGTCACGACGCGACGGACTCTGGGTGAATGGAGTTCGTAGGCCGGGCCGCAGGTGAGCGGCGGCGGGGGTTGCGGAGGGTGGTCCAGCTGCTGGCGAGTGCGGTGAGGAGGACGGTGGCGACGCCGGCGAGGGCGGCGAGGAGGTAGGGGAGGCTGGTGTCGAGGTGGTCGTCGTTGATGCGGAGGTAGGCGGCGCCGACCGTGGTGGAGGCGAGGGTGGCGAGGGTGACGGTGACTGTCGAGGTGAGGGCGGATTCGGCGAGTTGGACTGCGGTGAGTCGGGTGCGCGGGACGCCCAGGGCGCGCAGGCCGAACCATTCGCGGCGGCGTCCGCCGTCCTCGGCAATGGACAGGACGGCACCGAGCAGGGTGATCGCGGCTGCGGTGGTCAGTCCGAGCAGGACCCAGCTGCCGGTGCCGTCCACGACCTCCGAGAGCTGGTAGGAGTTGTCCAGGCGGTAGGCGGGCGAGGCGGACACCACCCAGGCCCGGGCGTCCTCCCAGGCGGCCGTGTCCACCGGGACCCGCAGGTAGGCGGTGTAGTGGAAGGGCTCGCCCAGTGCGGTGAGCGCGGGGTCGTCGGGCGGCAGCACCATGGTGGCCTCCACGGGGGCGTCCTGCCCGTCCGGGACGGTCAGTTCCGCGGCAGCGGGCAGGACGCTCTGCGCTCGGGTGAGGTCGGCGGAGCGCACCAGTAGCGGTTTCGCCGCCTGGCCGTTCGTGGTGGGCGGGGCGTCGGCGCGGTGCAGCGCCATGCGTCCGCCGGGGCAGTCGGGCAGAGGCCGGGTGAAGAGGGCTTCCAGTTGCGGGCAGGTGGCGACGAGCGCGGTGGCGGCGGGGCGGGTGGCGGCGTCCTGTTCCGGTTCCCACAGGGCGACGGCGGGGACGAAGGAGCGGACGGCGGCAGGGGGCTCCTCCAAGCGGAGGGGGACGGATTCGAGGGTCTCGGCGCGGGCGAGGAGGTCGGTGTGCCCGGCGGCACGGGCCTGAGCGGCCCAGGGCAGGTTCGGCTGGGCGAGGACCTGGGCGACGGGCTGGGCCGCACCGACGGCGAACACCGCGATCCCGACCATCCCCGCGACCCGGAACCTCGACTGCGCGTCGGCGGCGAGCCGACGGGTGGTCAGCAGCCAGACGGTGCCGGCCTCGATCCGCCCCAGCAACCGGGCCAGTCGCTGCCCGCTCCAGGCCGCGGCACTGGGCAGACCGGCGCCGAGGAGGACGATGGCCGTCCACAGCAGCGGATCGCGGGCCTTGTGCCGCCAGTACGCGACCGCGACGAGCAGCAGACCCGCCCCGAACAGCAGCGCCACCCACGGGCTGGTGAGGCGCACCGGCTTGAGAAAGCGCACCCCGCGCGCGGATCGGGCCGAACCGGCGGCGGTGGCCGCGCCCAGCACTCCGGCAAGGACGGCCAGGCCCAGCACGGTGCACGCCGACTGGGCGGTTGTCACCCGCAGGTCGGTGCCGAAGAGTTCACGTCCGGCCACCGGCAGGGCGAACGCGTCCGGCAGCAGCCACGGCCAGGCGAGCACGGCCAGCAGCGCCCCGGCCGCGACGGGCAGTGCCGTCTCCACCGCACCCCCTGTCCAAGCCTGGGATGCCGGCATGCCGAGCAGCCGCAGCGCCTGGTAGCGGACGGTGCGGACCTGGCGTCCGAATCGGCTCGCGGTCAGCACGAGGGCGAACCCGGGCAGCACCAGGAAGAGCATGCAGCCCAGCGCCGGGTACCAGCCGAACCCGGGGCCGCCCTCGCCGCCGAACCCGACCAGAGCTCCCTGGCCGGTCCGCAGTTCTTCGGGCGCAACCCCCACGTAGGCCAGCAGTTGACCCGCACTGCCGACGGCTGCGGGGGGTAGCACGGCGATGTCCTGGTCTGCGAACCAGCGCGCGATCTGCCCGTCGGAGTCGTGCAGCAGCCGCTCCAGTGCCGGGCTGAGCAGTACCTGCCCCGGGTGCGGCCAGGCGGCGACGCCGGGCGCGAGCGGGCCGTGCCCGGCCGGGTCGGCCACCCGCACGATCTTCACCGTACGGCCCCGGTAGTCCTGCTCCAGCTCGCTCCAACCGGTCTCCGCGACGCCCGGCCGACCGAACACCGGCGCGCCGCCCTGACCGGGCTGGGGCCCGAACACCGGCACCATCGCCGCCGCACGGGCGCCCTCGCGCCCCTGCATCACCGCGGTGCCGAAGGTGGCCAGCACACCCAACGCGGCCACCGCACCCACCAGGACCAGCAGAACGACGCGGCGCCGGCCCTGGCGTGAGACGACGGCCTGCCAGGCAACCGCGAGCGCGGTCCGCAACGACGCGCTCATCCGGCCTCGACCTCCGCCCCGGCCCCGACCACCCGTCCGTTGGCCAAGACCACGGTGCGGTCGGTGCGCGCGGCCAGGTGCCGGTCGTGGGTGACCAGGACCACCGCCGCACCGTTCGTGCGGGCCTGCTGCAACAGCAACTCGAACACCGCCTCGGAGTTGCGGTCGTCCAGCGCACCCGTCGGCTCGTCCGCGAACACCACGTCCGGGCGGTGCACCACCGCCCGTGCGATCGCCGCCCGCTGCAACTCCCCGCCGGACACCTCCCCGACCGTGCGCGGACCCAGGTGCCCGATGCCGAGCGCCTCCAACTGCTCGGCCGCGCGCTCCCGGGCCCGCGCCGCCCGCACGCCCTGCAGGCGCAACGGCAGCGAGACGTTCTCCACCAGCGTCAACTCCGGGACGAGGTCGCCGAACTGGAAGACGAAACCGAAGTGGGAGCGGCGCAGTTCGTCGCGCTGGCGCTCCGTCATGTCCTCGATCGGCCGGTCACGGAAGTGGACACTGCCGCTGTCGGCGGTCAGGAGCCCGGAGAGGCAGTGGAGGAGGGTGGTCTTGCCCGATCCGGACGCGCCCACCACCCCCACCACCTCCCCGGAGCCGATGCTCAGATCGACGCCCGCCACCGCGACAGCCGGGCCGTAGTTGACGCGCAGGGCCCTGGCCTGCAGAACGGGTGTCACGCATGAACTCCTTGCATCAGCTGACGAGCTGTCGGATCAGGTGGTGGCGGTCACCCAGCCAGAGCAGATATCCGGGTCGTCCTGACGCTCCTTGCACACGTGGAAGTAGATGTAGCTGGAGGTCACGGTGATGCCGTAGTAACTCCAGTTCATGTTGACGTCCTGCTGACGCGAGACCCGGCTGCGGTTCGAGTGGTCCGAGTTGAACGAGTAGTCGACGTAACAGTAGTCACTGTCACCGTTGTCGACGTCCCGGATGCCGAACCAGTCGTTCCCGGACAGCCACTGGGCCTCGCACTGGCCGTTCGAGGCGGAGATGACGCCGCTGTCAGCGGACGCCTGACCGGGGATCGCCCCGAGGGCGAGACCCAGGGCCGCGACACCCACGGCCCCCCGGCGTATCCAGCGGCTGCCACGCGTGTTCTTCATGAAGAGTTCCCCTCCGATGTCCGCCCATGTGGGTCATGAACGTGCATTGACACGTTATGGATCGTCAAATGTCAGTCGCAAAAGGCATCCAAGCCATCGCAAAGAGATATTTCAGCTACGGACGGACCAGACCATGCAGGCGTCCTTCGATGGCACACAAAATCGTCATTCAGCCTGCTTTTCCCTTTATACCCACGGCGTCGGCGAGGCCCCGCCACCCAACCCGGCAAGGACGTCAGAGTGCCGAGGCGGGCCCAACTGCCAGAACGCCATAGGCGACGCAGCTGCCCTCACTGGGCGTTTCGTCCCTGACTTCGGGGTTCAGGTTCCGCGCCAGCTTGGGGTGGTCTCGCCGGTGAGTCGGCGGGTCATGAGACTGATCATCGCGACGTGGACCATGGCTTCGGAGCGGGCCGGGAGGGCCTCGTAGTCACGGGCGGGGCGGCGGTGGTTCATGAGCCAGCCGAAGGTTCGCTCTACGACCCAACGGCGGGGCTGGACGACGAATCCCCTGGTGGCAGGGTCGCGCCGGATGATCTCGAGGTCGATGCCGAGGGTGGCGGCGTGTTCGACGACGGCGTTCTTGTAGCCCATGCCGGCCCAGGCCTTGCCGATGCTCGGATGCTCGGCGGCGACCGTGGTCAGCAGTTGTCGGCCGGCGGTGCCGTCTTGGACGCTTGTGGCGGTGACCAGGACCACCAGCAGCAGGCCGATCGTGTCGGTGACGATGCTCCGCTTTCTGCCCACGATCTTCCTCCCGGCATCGATGCCCTGGCTCGCGGCGGGGACGTTGGTTGAGGTCTTGATGCTCTGCGAGTCGATGATGCAGGCCGTCGGTTCCGGATCCCGGCCCTCGGCGGTGCGGACCAGGCGTCGGAGAAGGCCGTTGAGCTGCTCGAACACGCCTTCCTTCTGCCAGCGGGCGAAGTAGGCGTAGACGGTCTCCCACGGCGGGTGGTCGTGTGGGAGGTAGCGCCAAGGGATGCCGGTGCGGTCCACGTAGAGGATCGCGTCCAGGAGGTCGCGCAGTTCGTGCTCGGGAGGCCGGCCGAACGCGAGGGCCCGCTCGGTCCGTGCTCGGCGCCAGGCGGTGAGGGTGGGCTCGACCAGGGCCCAGCGGGCATCGGACAGGTCGCTTGGATACGGTCGACGAACCGTCATGATGGCGGCATACCGCGGGATCGCCGCTCTGCCCAGCGCGCGCGGATCTCGAGGGGCGAACAGGCCCAGGCCCGGCATCCGGCGATGAGACAGGAGGAAGCGCATATTTCCGGCGGACGTTCGCACAACAGCAGCACTCCTGCCACCAGGGCCTCAAGCGCCACCGAATGCCAGCAGCCCGGACGGCCCGAAAACCGGGATCAGCCCACCCAATCATGGATGAAACGCCCAGTCAGGCACTGACGGCCTCTCCGCTTTGCCTCAGCCCACGCCCCGCAGCCTGTGCCCAGGGCCCCCGGTTCCGGTGCTGTTCGTACCCACTGCACGCCGTGCTCGGCGAGGGCCGCGAGCTGATTCGACCCCAGCTTGGCCCGGCGGCTCTTCGCGCCGCTGGGGAAGGCGCTCAACGCCGACCACCACCGTGCGCAGCTCGTCCACGCCGCCGTCCCTGCCCACCACTTGTTCCAGCTCCTTCCGATGCGGGCGGGGCACGCGTACGTGCCCTTCCCGGGGCGGCGAACTGGGCCGGTGCCGCCACGCCCTGGGCGAACCGCTCGGCCTGCGACACCCGCGGCCCGCTCGGATTTCGCCGCCGGCACCGGATCCTGCTCGATCCCGAGCGCGGCCAACAGCCCCCGCTTCTCCTGGTCCGGGGCTCCGAAGCCGACCCGTTGCGCCACGATCCGCCGGCCCAGCTGCTCGCCCTCGAACACCGTCTGGCTGGAATGATCAGTAACCTGCGAGTCATGGAACGGCGTGACATCGAGATCTTCCTGGTCCTGGCTGAGGAACTGCACTTCGGACGCACGGCCGAGCGGCTGGGAGTGAGCGGGGCCCGGGTCAGCCAGACCATCAAGCAGTTGGAGCGTCGGTTCGGGGTGGCGCTGTTCCAGCGGAGCAGTCGGTACGTCGCGCTCACTTCTGTCGGCAGCACGCTCCGCGACGACGTCCAGGCGGGCTATCAGCGCATCCAGGAAGGCATCGCCAAGGCGGTCGCCGCCGGGCGGGGCTTCGCCGGCGTCCTGCGGGTGGGCTTCTCCAGCCCGCTGGTCGGCGAGGCCGTGATGGCCGCCGCAGCGGTGTTCCGCACCCACCACCCCGAGTGCGAGGTCCGCATCCGCGAAGTGCACCTGTCCGACGCCTTCGGCGCCCTGCGTGCCGGGGAACTCGACCTTCAGATCACCGAGTTCCCGGTGGACGAGCCAGACCTCGCCACCGGGCCTGAGCTCCTGCGTGACGAACGCATGCTGGCCGTGTCCGCCAGGCACCCGTTCGCGCGCAGGGCCCACGTGACCGTGGAGGACCTCGCCAGGGACACCGTCCTCGTGCCCGCGGACGCTCCCGCGTACCTGCTCGACGCCCTCGTGCCACCGCAGACCCCGACCGGACGACCCGTTCAGCGGACGCACGCGCTCACCTCACGCCAGGAACTGCTCACCCTGGTCAGCGCCGGCGCCGGCATGGCGATCGTGGGCAGCCAGGCCACCTGGCACCACAGCCGCCCCGACATCGCGTACATCCCGGTCGCTGACCTCCCCCCGCTCGCATACGGACCGGTCTGGCCCGTCGCCGGCCGGACGGCCCGCGTCCGCGAGTTCACAGACCTCCTCCGGGCGGCACCCGGCCGAGGACCGCAACGGAGGTCGCCGCGCTCGGCCGCCCCCGATCGCTAACTCCAGGGTTAACGCCCCTTTCGGATCCTGTCGTTGTTGCAGGTGGATTGGCCGCCGAGGATCGAGGCACAGCAACGGCGAGAGGAAATACCATGACGAACCCGGTGCCCGACGAGTACAAGGGCGGCGTCCCGTACCTCAACGTCCACGACGCCAGGGCGGCGATCGACTTCTACAGGAACGCGTTCGGCGCCGACGTCCTGATCGAGATCCCGCGCCAGGGCGACAAGATCGCCCATGCCGAACTGCGGATCGGCAGCGCCGTCTTCATGCTGCGTGACGAATACCCGGAGTACAACTTCCGCAGCCCGCGGACGCTCGGCGGAACCCCGGTCAACCTCATGATCTTCGTCCCAGACGTCGAAGTCCTCGCCGAGCAGGCCGCGGCCGCGGGCGCTCGCGTCGTCCGACCGGTCGAAATGCAGTTCCACGGAGACCTCCAGACCGAACTCGAAGATCCCTTCGGTCACTCCTGGTTCTTCGCCACCCGCATCGCCGAGATGAACGCACGGGAACTCCACGACACCGCAGCGACCGTCGACCTGTGATCCATACCGCGTACGGCGGGGCCGCATGCCCTGGGAGCGGCGGCCCCGCCGCGCCACTTCTCCCGTGGCCTGGGCCGCCTCAAAGCCGTTTCACTGCGCTGACCGTCGCCAACCTCTCGGGCGGGGCGCACCTGGATCAGACCTGGCATCGACGTCCGCGAGCCGGGCAGGGGCAGCGGCGGAACCATCCCTGCGCGCGGCAGTGGGCGGCCGAGCACCACGGGTCGCTGGCCGCTCCGGTGCGGGCTTCGATCGGCGGGTATCCGATCGGGACGTGGCTGTCGGCGCTGCGGGCGCAGGCGCAGGTGCCGGCCGGTGAGGCGGGGGCACTGGATCCGGACCGGCGGGCGGCGCTGGAGGCGATCGACCCGTGGTGGGCCCCGTCCTGGCCGGTGGAGTGGCAGCGCACGTACGCGGCGGCCCGGGCCTGGTGGCTGGCCTGCGAGGGCCGGGTGGAGTGGCCCGCGCTGCCGGCCGAGACCGAGTTCGAGGGCGAGGCGATCGGGCGGTGGGTAGCCGCGCAGCGCGGCGTCTGGACGCAGTTGGAGGAGGAGCAGCGGGAGTTACTGGCGGCGCTCGGCATCGTCGAGGACCAGGTGCTCGCCGAGAAGGCTGCGGCGAAGGCGCGGCCGGCGACGTCCCGGGCGGACCGGTTCGGCCAGCACCTGGCGGCGCTGGAGCGCTTCGCGGCGCGGGAGGGGCACGTGCGGGCGCCCCGGCAGCACAAGGAGCCGGCCGACAGCCCGGACGGGGCGGAGAGCGGCGAGCCGGTGCTGCTGGGCCTGGGGGCGTGGCTGAACAACACCAAGAGCCGGCGGGCGAAGCTCGCACCGGAGCAGCTCGCGGCCCTGGCAGAGGTCGGGGTGGAGTGGGCATGAGCGTTGGTTGGTTCGCGCAGTGGTACTGCGAGTGCGGCGCTGAGGGGCAGGCGCACTTCGAGGACGAGAGCGACGTGGAGGCCGACCACGACTGCGAGTACGACGAGGACAGCGGCGCCGGCGCGATCGGGTGGGAGGGTCGCGCGGAGTGCGGGCGGTGCGGCTGGGTGCTGGAGGTCGACTTCGACGACGGCTGCTGGGTCGATTCGGGGTACGTGTGCGGCGAGGACGTGCCGGTACCGGCCGGAGTGGAGCGGTAATGGACCGGGGGCGGGCCGCCCGCGGCCTCCTCGGACCGGCGCGGCGGCCCTGATCCCCGAAACCACGGCGGGGCGGTCACCGATCGGTGCCCGCCCCGCTGCCCGTCCGGGTGACGGCCCCGGCGCCGGCCCCGGGCCGGGGCCGGGGTGGTGGCCATGACCGACTCCGCTGCCGGGCTCGACCCGGCCTCCGCCGCGCTGATCCCGCCGATGCTGCGGGAGGAGATCACCACCGCGGTCCGTACCTCCCTGGCCGAGCAGAACCTGGACACCCCCACCGTGGGCGAGCCGCTCTAGGCAGCCGCCCGGGCCGCCGGGCACGTCAACGTGCCCGAGCTGCTCCACCTCCTGGGCGAAGTCGGCGCCGGCCTGGGCGCCGAGAACGGCCAGGGGCGGCCGGTGCGGCCCTGACGCCTGGACAGCAGTGGGGCAGCCACCGGCCGGTGGCCGCCCCGCTGTCTGCTGTGCTGAACGACACCGACGCGGCCACCCGCGCCGCCGCCCAGGGCGTCCGCGCCCGCCTGCCGGCCGCCGTCGAGACCTCCACCCCGGCGCAGTAGTGCGGCGCCCCGTCCTACGGGGTGTCGCCCCGCCCGGAGCGGCGCGCCGCCGCTCCGGACCGTCCGCCCGTCCGCCCCACCCGAAGGAGACCGCCGTGACCGACCCCGCCCCGCAGGACCCGCCGCCCGCCGAGGACGACGGGGTGCTCGACCCGGCGGACTCGCTGGAGACCGACGACCTCGACGACGACCCGCTGGAGACGGGCATCGTCACCGCCGACGGCTACCGCGGCGCCACCGGCTACGGCACCACGGCGACGGAGGCCGCGGCCGGGGAGTCCCTGGACCGGCTGCTCGCCGAGGAGGAGCCCGACACCCCCGGCCCCGACGTCGACGACCGTTGGTCGGACGGCCCCGGCCCCCGGGCCGGACGGCTGGTGGAGGACGGGACGGACCTGTCCGCCGAGGATGCCGGCCCGGACGGCGGCGCGGCCGGGGCGGAGGAGGCGGCCGTCCACCTGACCGACGCGGACGCCGACGGGGCCGCGGAGTTCGACGACGCGGACGACGACGAGTCGTTGACCGACGCCCTGCGGTTCACGGCGGCGGACAACCTGCGCGACGCGGACCCGGACGCCGGGGACGACTACCGCTGACCCCGCGCCCGGTGCCGACGTGCGGCACCGCGGCAACCGGCCTTTCACGGAAGGCACGGCGCCCCGCCCGCCCCACTCCGGGAGGACCCGCATGAGCCTGTCGCCCGGCTTCTCCGGCCGCCGCGGCTTCGACACGTCCCGCCTGCCGCCCGGCCAGTACCCCACCCACGACTTCCCCGTCCTGTCCGCCGGGCCCACGCCCGCCGTCGACCCCGACGACTGGGTGTTCACCGTCGCCAGCGAGACCGGGTGGCGCGCCGAGTGGACGTGGCAGCAGTTCCTGGCCCTGCCGCAGCAGGAGGTCACCACCAACGCGGGCGCCACCTACACCGGCGCGGCCGAGCGCGACGGGCGGACCCTGCTGGTGACGGTGATGCACCCGGCGAACGGCGCGAAGGTGTACGAAGAGGCGGCGGCGCTGCTGGACTGGGGCTTCGCCGCGGCCGGCAAGGTCACCCCGGTGGGGACGCTGGCCGAGGACGGCGCCCCGGAGCAGCAGGCCCCGGCGGCCGCCGCGCAGCCGGTGGCGGACGCCCCGGCGCCCTCGGGCACCCCGGCCGGGTCGGCCGCACCGGCCGCACCGGCGGGCGGGCTGGCGGCGCACGCCGCGGCGGGCGGCCCGGGGCCGGCCACCTGGTCGGCGGTGGGGCTGTGCGCGGCGGTCGCGGTGGCGGGGCTGCTGCGGCTGCGGGCGCTGCGCCGCCGGGCCGCCCGGTCGGAGGGCTGAGCAGGCCGAACCATGTGCCGCCGGAGCGACGGAAGGTCAGCCAGTAGTCGGCCAGGACCACTGGGCGGGTACGTGCGCGACGTGGTCGAGAAGGTGATGCCGAGCGTGCTGGCCGCCCGCGCCGCAGGGTGCACCGAGGACGCCGATCTCCATCGGGGCGAACGTCCGGCACACTGTCGACCTGCTGCTGGAGCGCTCCCGGGTCCTCGCCCGCGCGGTCGAGGCTGGCCGCACGGCCGTGGTGGGCCTGTCCTACGGCCTGGCCGACGGCACCGCGCACCTGATCACCGCCCGGGGCGTGGAGGTCCCGGCCGCCGCCGGGATCTGGGCGTTCAGCCCTCTCGCAGTTCGGGAGCGATCTCGCGCAGCCGCGCAGCACTGACCGCTCCGGCACGCACCAGGACGGGTGTCGCGCCGGTGACGTCCACGATCGAGGACGGCACCGCGGCCGGGGTCGGCCCGCCGTCGAGGTAGACGGCCACCGCATCGCCGAGCATGCCCTGGGCGGCGTCGCAGTCCTGCGGGGACGGTCGACCGGTCAGGTTGGCACTGGAGACGGCCAGCGGCCCGGTCGCCGTCAGCAGGTCGACGGCGACCGGGTGGTCGGGCATGCGTACGGCCACCGTCCCCCCGGTGTCACCCAAGTCCCAGGTGACCGAGGGCTTGTGGCGGGCGACCACGGTCAGCCCGCCCGGCCAGAGGGCGGCCACCAGCTCGCGCGCCCGCTCCGGCAGGTCGTCCACCAGACGGTCCAGGTCGTCCGGGGAGCCGACCAGCACCGGCGAGGGCATGTTCCGTCCGCGGCCCTTGGCCGCCAGCAGCCGGGCGACCGCCTGCGGCGCGAAGGCGTCGGCCCCCAGACCGTAGACGGTGTCGGTGGGCAGGACGACGAGCTCACCGCGCCGCACCGCCGCAGCGGCCTCCCGCAGCCCCTCGGCCCGCTGCACCGGATCCGAGCAGTCGAAACGAACGGACATCGTCCTCCCATCGGGCAGGGACCGGCCCTGCCGACCAACGTCGACGCGGACACCGGGCCCGTGCCGGCGACCCCGCCAGGCTATCGGCCGCGCCCCTCCGACCCGGCAGATGCCGCTCACCGCGCCCTGACAGCCCGTCACCCGGTCGTAGCACACCACCGTTCCGTCGGACGCGAGCAGGTTTCGCCACGACCCGGTCGAGTCACCTGACAACCTGGCCGCGCTCGCGGTGGTGACGCCGTCGGCCGTGAACTCCCAGGGCAGCAGACCTCGTACGCAGCCCCCACGGGTACCTGCCTGCGTCGGAGAACGGACGGGGCCCGCTTGGTTCGAGTGGATTCCGCGTCGGTGTCCGAGCCGGCTGATCCGCCGCCAGCGGCCCGGTGGAGAGAGAGGGCGCTGGGGAGAATCGGCGCTGCGGTGCGCGCCTCGGTGCCATGACCGCGGCACGCACCTCCCTTGTGCCACCCCGGGGCGGGCGGAAGCCGCTGCGCCCCGCGGGCCGATCGCCGAGGCTTCGGTCAGCTCTCCTCGGCATGAGAACGACCCGCCAGGTGTCCGTCCCGGCGAAGGGAACGTGAAACGGACGCCTGAACTCCACCATGGGACACAGCAGCGGTTCTCTGTTCGCAGCAGGTTCGCATCCTGCCCTCGCGGCGCCCTGCCCCAGACGGAGGGAGGCCCGGCGCGTGCGAGGCGACGGGCGCCGTCGACGAGATCGGCCCGGAGCAGCGCGTCCGAGCCTGCCCTTCGAGGCTCATGACGTCCCTCCCCGATCGGGTGATGTCCGCACGACACGCCCGCACGTCTCCTCACCCGGGGGATCACTGCCTGCCGGGCCCGGGACGGACCCGGGCCGGAGACGACCGACGAGAGGCTGGTGTGCGATGGGGCACGGCGGGAACGTGATCGAGGAACTGACGACCGACCACCGCGAGGTGGAGGAGATGTTCGGCCGGATCAAGGCGACGACCGGCGGCGGGCAGGAGCTGCGCGACCTGATCGACGAGGTCACCATCGAGCTGGTGCGGCACTCGGTGGCCGAGGAGCAGTACCTCTACCCGGCGGTGCGCGAGCACGTCCCCGGCGGCGGCCCGCTCGCGGACAAGGAGCTCCAGGACCACGAGCGGGTCGAGGAGATCCTCAAGGAACTGGAGGGCGCCGACCCCGACGACCCGCGCACCGGCCCGCTGCTGCAGCGGCTCATGGCCGAGGTCACCGAGCACGTCCGGGACGAGGAGGACCACCTCTTCCCGATGCTGCGCCAGTCCTGCTCCGCCGAGGCGCTCGACGACCTCGGCGACAAGATCCGCCGGGCCAAGTCCATGGCACCCACCCGGCCGCACCCCTCCACGCCGAGCACTCCGGCGGCCAGCAAACTGCTCGCCCCGGGCGCCGGCCTGGTCGACCGGGCCCGCGACTTCGTCACCGGTCGCGGCAAGTCCTGAACCACCCCGCTGCCGACCGCAGGACGGGCCCGGCGCCCGTCCTGCGGTCGGGCCGTGACGGAGGTCATGCCGCAGGACGGGAGCCGCGGCCTACACTGATCGGCCACGAACGGGGCAGCGCAGCCCCGGCGCCGACCGCTCGCCCACCGCCCGTCCGGGCGCCGGCGAGCGCCTTCCGCGAGGAACCCACGCCGTGCCCGCCGACCTCACCCCCGTCATCACCGCCAGCGCCCACTGGCTCCTGACTGCCTACCCGCCGCCGCGGGGCGCGCTCAGTCGCGCCCTGGCCGAGGCCCAGGCCCGGCAGGCGGCGGCCCTCGCCGCCGCCCTGCGCTACCCCACCGCGCTCGACGGGCACCTGCTGGACCTTCTCGGGCCGGGCGGGTCCGGCCGGCTGGACGAGCTCACCGGCAGTGCGCCGCACTCCGACGACGCCGCGTGGCGGACCTGGGTCGACGAGACCGTCGTCAGCTGGGCCGCCTGCCTCCTGGCCGACCCCGCTCTGGCCGAGGCCGCCCGGTCGGCCCTCGCCGCGTCCGGCCACCCCGCCGCCGACTCCCCCCTGCGCCTCACCGACCCCGGCCTCCGCGACACCGAAGCCACCCCCCTCCTGCGCCACCCCGACCTGACCGAGCCCGTCGCCGGCCTCCACCGGACCGCGCTCCTCGACACACTGCACGTTCGGAGCGCCGAACCGGCCTGACCCACCACCGGCGTCGAACAGGCCGCCCCCGGCCCGACCGGCCCGATCCGCTCCGCCCCGCTCACGGAGCGAGCCGGCTCCCTACGAGCCGATCCTCCGGTCGAAGGCCCCGGACGCACCGGGCGCACGAATCGGCCGGCTGGAGCCCCTGAGTGACGGACTCCCCCGCAGGGCCACGGCAACCGCCCGCTACCGGCCTGTCGCCGGAGCTCGCCGAGACACCCACGCCGCCGCGGCGCCCCTGCCCGTCAGCTGCTCAACGGCGTGAAGCCGAGGAGCCAGGCCAGGGCGCCCGCCGCACCGCGGGCGAAGTCCCGCTCGTCCGCCGCCCGGCCCGGTTCGTGCGCGGCTCGGAGCGCGGTGCGTTCCTCGACGGCCAACTCGAGGTCGTGGAGTTCCTCGTGCAGGGCTCCCGTGAACGGCGCGGGGCTGTCCCCGGCAAGGACCCACTCGTACACGGCAGCGGCTCCCCCGGCTCGGGGCGACTCGGTGGCGCAGGCGATCACCAGGGCTTCGGCGCATCGCACTTCCCTGCGGGTGCGTACACCGATGTAGTCCTGCAGGGTTCTCGCGGGCACGGGCTCACCTCCCGTTTCTGGTCGAAGAGGGGGCTCCGGCGGGTCACCGCCGCCGGCGGGACGTACGGGCCCATTGGACATGGAGCCTGGCCGATGCCCGTGCAGGTCCCAAGCGGCGTGGCGGCAGGATGTCCGGAAGGCCTACCGGTCGCGCTGGTCTGAGGCGCCGGGCACGAGGCGGCTCACCGGCTGTACGGAGCTGACCTGCCGTAGCGGGAAACCCTGAGCGGCCGGATGTGGTCCCCCGTCGGGGAGGGGCGGGGCTTCCCGCGGCGTCCTCCCCCCCCTGGCCCGGGCGCCGGGTGCCGTCACCTCCGCCGCCTGGCGACGGCCAGGCCGGCGGCCGCGCCGAGCAGCACGCCGGTCAGGGCGGTGAGGGGCCCGATCCGCTGCGAGGCCCAGAGTTGGGGGCTGCGGGAGTGCGCCCGGTCGTCGAAGACCCCGTGGGCCCCGTGGTCGGTTCCGTGCTCCCCGTCGACCGGCTGCCAGAGGTTGTTCGGCCGGTCGGGGTCCTGCTGTTCCCCGGTCTGCTGGGAGTCGTAACCGGTGCGGGCGAGGTAGCGGTCGAGCAGCGGCGCGGCCGCCTTCTGCCCGAGGATGGTGGCGACCGTGCTCGCGCCGACCCAGTACTGCTTGCGCCCGGGGTGGTCGGCGGCGTAGGCCACGGCGCGGGCGCAGACCTCGGGCTGGTAGATGGGCGGCACCGGCTGGGGGTGGCGCGGCAGGCGGGAGAGCACCCAGGAGAACTGCGGGGTGTTGACGGCGGGCATCTGGACGACGGTGACGCGCACGCCGCTGCGGTCGTGGAGGAGTTCGCACCGCAGGGACTCGGTGAAGCCGTTGACGGCGTGCTTGGCCCCGCAGTAGGCGGACTGCAGGGGGATGCCGCGCGCGCCCAGGGCGGAGCCGACCTGGACGATCGTCCCCCGGCCGCGGGGCTTCATCCGTTCCAGGGCCGCCATGGTGCCGTGCACGTAGCCCAGGTAGGTGACCTCGGTGACCCGTCGGAACTCCTCCGGGCTGATCCGGTCGAAGGGCGCGAAGACGGAGGTGAAGGCGACGTTGATCCACACGTCGATCGGGCCGAAGCGGTCCTCGGCGCGTTCGGCGGCGGCGGCGACCGCCTCGTGGTCGGCGACGTCGGTGGGGACGGCGAGGGCGGTGCCGCCGGCCTGCTCGACCTCCCGGGCCGCCGCTTCCAGTCCGGTGCTGCCGCGGGCGAGGAGGACGACGTTGGCGCCCCTGCGGCCGTAGAGCTGGGCGGTGGCCCGGCCGATGCCGGCGCTGGCTCCGGTGATCACCACGGTCTGGGTCATGTCACTCCGATCGGGTCGAACCGTCGAGGGGGAAGGAGCGTTCCGTGCCGCCGGGCGGCGGGCCCGGCAGGTCCGGCAGGTCCGCGGGCAGGAGTCCCGCGCATTCGAGGAGCAGGGCGTGGACGAACGCCTGCGGCAGGTTGCCGCGCAGTTGGCGCTGCCGGATGTCGTACTCCTCCGCGAGGAGGGCCGCGGGTCCGCACGCCGCCCGGTTGCGCTCGAAGTGCCGGACCGCGCGGTAGTCGTCGCCCTGGTGGTGCTCGGCGAGGGCCAGCGCGAAGCCGCACAGCAGGAAGGCGCCTTCGCTGTCCTCCAGCGGCCGCTGGTCGTGGCGGTAGCGGTAGACGTAGCCGTCGTCGCCGAGGTGTTCGCGGACCGCCCGGACGGTGGCCGAGGTGCGCGGGTCGGCGGCCGGCAGGGCGCCGCGCACCGGCGGGAGCAGGAGCGCGGCGTCGGTGCGCCGGTCCTGCGGGGCGCGCTGCCAGTACCCGTCGGGGTGCAGGCAGGTGCGCGAGGTCTCCGCGAGGATCGCGTCGGCCAGGGTCGAGCAGGTGGTGGACGCCCCACCGGTGACGGAGGTCGCGGCGACGCGCAGTCCGGCCACGCAGGCCAGGCGCGAGTGCGTCCAGTGCCGGTCCTCCAACTCCCAGATGCCGGCCTCGGGTTCGCCCCAGCGCTGCCCGATCGCCGCGACGGCACTCTGCAGGGCGCGCCGGCCGTCGGTGTCCAGGCGGTCCAAGGAGGCCGCCGCGGCGAGCAGTTGCAGCGCCTCGCCCAGCGCGTCGAGCTGGAACTGCTGGTTGACCCAGTTGCCGATCCGGTCCCCGCCGCCGGGGTACCCGGGGAGGTCGAGCGTGCGCTCGTCGGGCACCGCGCCCCCGCCGCAGGTGTACGCCGGTTTCAGCCGCGGCCCGTCCTCCAGGAGCCGGGCCGTCACGAAGCGCACCGCCGAGTCGAGCAGCACGGTGTCCTCGACCGAGGCCGCGGCGAGCCCGGCGTAGCACTGGTCGCGGATCCAGGCGTAGCGGTAGTCGTAGCTGCGCCCGGTGTCAGCCCGCTCGGGCAGGCACATGGTGGCGGCGGCCGCCATGCCGCCGCCACCGGTGGTCAGGCCGCGCAGGACGGCGTGGGAGTGCAGGGCGTCGCGGGGCGCGATCGTGTGCGCCAGGGCGGGGCGGTTGCGGGCCCAGGCGGTCTCGGTAGCGCGCCAGGCCGCGTCCGGTTCCACCGGCTCGCGGGGCAGGGCGGCCGCGGAGAGTTCCAGGACGAGGTCGTGGTGCCGGCCGGCGGGAACGGTCACCTCGCACCGCAGCGCCTCGCCGGGCCGTCCCGGGGCGCGTCCGGACGGCGTGGCCCCGGCGGCCCCGCTCCAGCGCCAGCGCAGTTCTCCGGTGCGCCCGCTCCACACCCCGTCGTTCAGTTTCAGGTGGTGACTGCCGTGGCGTCCGAAACCGGCCCGCGGGTCCAGGACGACGCGCACCCGCGCGTCCCCGTCGACGGCAGTGATCCGGCGCAGGAGGACGGCGCGGTCCGGGTCGCCGGGGAAGGCGAGCGCCTCGCGGCACTCGACGGCGCCGTCGGTCGTCATCCACCTGCTGTGCCAGATCAGGGTTCCGTGCTCGTAGGAGCCGCCCCACACGTGGCGCTCCTCGCACGGCGTGACCGTGTACGTCCCGCCGCCACCGATCAGGGACGAGAACACGGCGTCGGACTCCCACTTCGGGGCGCACATCCAGGCCAGGTCGCCGTGCGGGCCGACCAGCGCCCCTCGCTCGCCGTCGGCCAGCAGCGCGTACTCCCGCAGGACGTGCGGGCGCGGCACCAGGTCGGCGCCGCCGGGTTCCTCGGCCATGGTCCTCCTCCCGTGCCACCGAACGCCGGAGCCCACCCGTACCGTGTGACGGGCCGTCACGGTGACGTGTACCGGTTCGACGGTACGCGGACCGGGCCGCTCGCGCGGGCGCGGCACCGGCGAGTCGGCGTTCCCCGGTGACGGGTGCCGCCGCCGCCTCATGCCCGCCGCCGTCACCACCGTCCTCGGCGTCGGTCTGTTCCTGGCCGGCGGCCTCGGCCTTACCCCGCAGGGCGGCGACGGCCCCGCCGCCCAGGAGCGGCCCGCCGGGCAGGACAGCGCGGACACCGGCCCGGGCGCGGAGATCCGCGGCCTGCAGGACCACCCCTAAGGAGGCGCCCGGCGACGCACAGGCACTGGCCGCCCTCGGCCTGGCCTACGTCCAGCGGGCCAAGGCCACCGCCGACCCGTCCTACTACCCGAAGGCGGAAGCCGTCCTCGCCCGGTCGCTGAGCGCCGAACCCGCCGAGAACTTCACCGCCATGGCGGGCATGGCCAGCCTGGACTCCGCCCGGCACGACTTCGCCGCGGCCCTCGACTGGTCACGGAAGGCCATCGCGGTCAACCCCGACAACTCCACCCTCTACGGGACCCTCGCCGACGCCTGCACCCAACTCGGCCGCTACCCCGAGTCGTTCGACGCGGTGCAGCGCATGGTCGACCTCAAACCGGGCACCCCGTCCCCGGCCCGCGCCTCCTACGCCTGGGCCCTGCACGCCAACGGCCGTGACGCGGACGCCCTGCGGCAGTCCGACGAGGTGCTCGCGCTCGGCACCCGCAACGCCCTCTTCCGCTACCACCGCGCGGTGGTCCTGCGCGCGCTCGGCCGGGACGACGAGGCCCGCACCGAGTTCGGGACGGCACTGGGGATCAACCTGGCCTTCCACCCGCTGCACGCCCCCGCCGCCCGCGCGGCCCTGGCCGAGCTCGCACCGACGGGCTGAGCGGGCCGTCCTACCTCTTCGCGTCCTGCGGCGGCAGGCGGCTCGCGTCGCCGCCGAGCGTCGTGTACAGCTCCGTCCAGCGGCGGTCGGTGTCCGTGGGCGGCTCGCCGTCGCAGTACGCCTTGGTGCCGTTGGCGGTGTAGAACCGCATCATCTCCAGCACCGCCCGCGGATCGGACTGCTGCCCGCTGGTGTACTTGCCGCCCGGTTCCTGTTGCTGGTGCTGGAGGCAGGTCGGTGACGGCGTGCCGGGCTGGGCGTCGAAGCTCCCGTCAGGCTTTCCGCCGCCGCACCCCGTGAGCAGCGCGGCGGTGACGGCGAGGAGCAGGAACGGGCGGGTGCGGCGGATGTCCACGGCGGTCGTCCTCCGGTGGGTGTGGGCGTTCACAGGGTGGCGGGCAGGCTGCGGACGACCAGTCCCAGCCCGACGATCAGGATCAGCGATGCGGTGATCAGGGCGCTGTACGGGGCGATCCGGTGGAGCCGCCCGGCGATCGGCCCGGCCTGCACCGCGCCGAGCCGGTCGCCGACCCGGACCAGGAGCAGGCCGACGGCGGTGAGGGTGGCGGCCATGCCCACGCCGTAGGCGACCACCAGGGCCGCGCCGAACAGCGTCCGGCCCAGCGCGACCGCGCCCAGCAGCACCACCAGCGCGGACGGGCTGGGCACGAGGCCGCCGGCGATCCCGAGGCCGATCAGGTTGCGCCGGCTCGTCGGGGCGGGATCGTGCCGGTGGCCGCCGAACAGCCCGTGGCGGTGGCCGTGGTGACCGTGCGCCAGGTCGCCGGCGCGACCGTGGACGTGCGGATGGCCGTGGCCGTGGCCGTGGCCGTGATCGTGGTCGTGGCCGTGCGGGTGCTCGTGATCGTGGTGGTGCGGGTGCTCGTGGTCGGCGACGGCCGTGCGGGCGTGGACGTGGTGCGCATCGGGGCCGGCGCGGTGGCCGTCCGGTTCGGGGTGCGGGTCGTGGTCGTGCGGGGTGCCCGCGGCGTGGGCGGCCGCATGGGCGAGTTCCCTGGCCTCGGTGTCGTCGGGGATCGGCTGGGGGTGCGGGAGGTGGCTGTGCGCGCGGGCGTGGCGGGAGCGGCGGACGGCATCGCGCAGCAGCCCCGCGCCGACGACGGCAACCAGGGCGCCGCTGAGGACGCCCAGCCAGCCCAGCAGCACGTCGCCGGCCAGCGAGGAGAAGGTGGTCAGGCACAGGCCGATGACCATGACCCCGGCGGTGTGGGTCACCGTGACGGTCGCTCCGACGGTGACGGCGTCGCGGGTCCTGCCCCGTCGGCCGGCCAGGTAGGCCGCCATCACGGTCTTGCCGTGTCCGGGCAGCAGCGCGTGTCCGGCGCCGAGGACGATCGACAGCAGGACCGCGAGCAGGCCCAGGGGGAGGGTCAGCCGCTCGGCGGCGCCGATGCCGGTGAGTCGGGCGTCCAGGCCGGCCAGCCAGGCGGTCGGCCCGGAACCGTCCGCCCGGACGGCGGCCGCCCCCGCGGGCACGGCCGTGCCGCCCGGCCGGGCCAGGAACCGGGCGCGGGTGACGCCGCTCGGGCTGTCCAGCAAGTTCCTCGGGTAGTCCCGCAGTTGCTCGGACACCGACTCGGCGGGGACGTCGGAGTCCTCCAGCGTCACGCCGTCGCCGCGGGCGGTGATCTCGTTCCACCCCACCCGGCCCGGGTCGTTCCCGGCGTCCACCCGGATCGGGCTCCCGTCTGCGGGCAGGTGCAGGTCGGCCCGGAGCACGCACTCCAGGCGGCTGGTGCGCAGCCCGGCGGAGCCGTCCTCGTAGCGGAACTGCGCCGAGTCGGCCTGCCAGGTCAGCGGCGTCGCGTCCTGACTTGCCGTCACCTTGAGGTGTTGCGCCGTCAGGCCGCACTGTTCGGCGGCCCAGGCCGCGCGCTCGGCGTCGTCCGCGGTGCCGTTGCCGTCCCGGTCGACCTTCGGCTGTTCCTGGAGGGTGGGGATCTCGGCGGCGTCGGTGACGGCGAGGACCTCGACGGCGTCGGGCCGGACGGTGAGGCCCAGGTAGTGGTTGAGAGAGAAGTTTCCCAGCGGGTGGGCGGCGGCGACCGGCGCCGCAACACCGGTCAGCAGGAAGGCGATTGACGCGCCGACAGCTGTTCGGACGAGGAGTCGAGGGACCGCCACGCTGGGCCTCCGGATGCGGGGCCGGTCGCCGCGGCGGTGAGGCGCGGCCCGGCGGGGAGAGGAACGGGGCCATGACGGGCCCGGGGTCACCATCCCGGCTCCACGGCCCCGGGGAGGCCGCCGCCATGCGGCCTGCCGGAGAATTCACCCGCGCGGGGCAACGTCCGCACCTGCCGGGTGCGACGTCGGCGGGGCGCCCGCGCCGCACCTCCCCGCGCCCCCGGCGCGCCCAGTGACACGGCCGCTTGTTGCCCTGATAGGGCAACTACGAGTGGGACGCGCCCAGGCGACCGCTCGCCCCCCGTTGGAAGGACGCCCATGGCCTCCTCATCCGTCGTCCCCTGCCCTCCGCCGTCCGGGCCCGGCCGCGTCCGGCCGTCCGTCACCCGCCGGGAGTGGCGGCACCTGGGCGGGATGGCGGCGTTCATCGCCGCCCTGCACCTCGTCGGCTGGGGCGTCCTGGTGCTCGTCGTCGTCCCCGAGCACCACGCCGTCGGCACCGGGAGCTTCGGCCTCGGGATCGGCGTCACCGCCTACACGCTGGGCATGCGGCACGCCTTCGACACCGACCACATCGCCGCGATCGACAACACCACCCGCCGGCTGATGGAGCAGCGCCGCCGTCCGCTGTCCGTGGGCTTCTGGTTCTCCCTGGGGCACTCGTCCGTCGTCTTCGGCCTCGCCGTCCTGCTCTCCCTGGGCGTCAAGGCCCTGGCCGGGCCGCTCCAGGACGACGGGTCGCGCCTGCACCGGGTGACCGGGCTGATCGGCACCGCCGTCTCCGGCTCGTTCCTCTACCTGATCGCCATCGCCAACCTGGTCGTCCTGGTGGGCATCTGGAAGGTGTTCCGCCGGATGCGCTCGGGGCAGCTGGACGAGGCCGCGCTGGAGGGACAGCTCGACAAGCGCGGCTTGATGTCCCGGCTGCTGAACCGGGTGACGCGGTCGGAACCGTCGAACTCCTCGGCCTGCTCGGCCTGCTCGCCGACAAGCTCGCCCTGCACGGACCGTTCTGGGGCTGGGTCTCCGGGCTCGACCTCAACGCGGTCGGCTTCGCCATCGTCGGCCTGTTCCTCGCCACCTGGCTGGTCGCGCTCGCCGTGTGGAAATTCGCCCGGGTCGAGCAGCGCTGGGACGCCCCCGCCGTGGCCGACGCCCTGCTGCCGGCCACCACCGAGACCTGAGCACCGGGCGCACGGCCCCGGGACTCCCCCGGGCGGGACGGCGTCACGACGTGCCCGGTGGCAGGTCCGGCAGCGGCTCCCCCTCGAGGATCGCCGTGACCGAGCGGGCCGCGAGACGCTGCCAGGCCCCGGCGCCGCTGACCATGGCGTGCCCGCCCCGGGGCATCTCGACGAACCGCACCTCGGCGCCGGCCCGCCGGGCCCGGGCCGCGAAGGCGCGGGAGCCCTCCGCGCTGGTGACGCGGTCGGACGGGTCGTGCAGGATCACGAAGCGCCTGCCGCGCAACTGCCCCACCGGGTCACCGGGTTGGCACCACGGCGCCAGCAGGACCGCGCCGAGGACCTGCGGGTGGCCGGCGACGGCGAGCGCCGCCCGTCCGCCCATGGAGTGCCCGAGCAGCACGACCTTCACGTCGGGCGCCCGGAACGCGATCTCCCGCAGGACCAGGGCCGCGTCGGCGACGGGGTGCGCGTGTCCGCCGTTCCACCCCCGGTAGCGGTACCTCACCTCGACCTCCGCGAGCGAGGGGTCGGCGGCCAGGCGGCGGACCGCCGCGCCGAAGGCCCGCATGCGGAGCCTGGCCAGTCCCAAGCGGGGCTGGCGGGCGAGGCTCTCGGCCCGGCCGCCGTGCAGGACGAGCAGCACGGAGCGGGTACCGGCGGGGAGGTGAGCGGTGTGAGGGGGCATGGGGCTCTTCGTCGTGGCGGTCTGCGCACCGGTCCGCGTCCGGAGCGGTGCGGATGGTGGCGTCGGCGGTCCGGGCGTCGTCGCACGCGGCCTCCCGGGGGCGCCGTCCCGTTCCCGGGGGCTGCGGGTCCGGCGCAGGTGCCGGCGGATCAGTTCCCGTACCACTCGGCGGGCCTGACGGGTCGATCGGCGTCGCCGGGGCGGCGGGCGAGGAGTTGGTCGACGCCCATCCGTCCCTCGGCGAAGGCCAGCGAGCTCCCGGCCAGGTAGAGCTCCCACAGCCGTACCGCGGGCCGTCCGACCAGGGCGTCGAAGCGGTCCCGCTGCTGCGTGAGGGTGGCCCGCCAGGCGTCGATGGTGCGGGCGTAGTGCGGGCGCATCGCCTCGGTGTGCAGCACCTCCAGGCCCGCGTCCTCGATCAGGTCGACGGTCTGCCCGAGCGGGCGCATGTGCATGTCCGGGGCGATGTACGCCTCGATGAACGCGCCGCCGCCGGGCGCCGCGGCGCCGCGCGACATCTGCTGGACCAGGAGCCGGCCGCCGGGGCGCAGCAGGGCGTGCAGGCGGGCGGCGAAGTCGGGGTACTGGTCCTTGCCGACGTGTTCGCCCATCTCCACGCAGCTGACGGCGTCGTAGGCGTCCGCGGCGATCTCCCGGTAGTCGCACTGGCGGACGTCGACCAGGTCCGCGACGCCCGCCTCGGCCACCAGGGTGCGGGCGTGGGCGTGCTGGCGGGCGGAGAGTGTGACGGCGGTGACCCGGGCGCCGTGGTGGACGGCGGCGTGCCGGGCGAGCGCGCCCCAGCCGCAGCCGATGTCGAGCAGGCGCGCGCCGGGGCGCAGGTCGAGCTTGCGGCAGATCAGGTCGAACTTGGCTTCCTGGGCGGCCTGCAGGGGCTGGTCGTCCGAGGTGTAGTAGGCGCACGAGTAGGCCATGGCCGGTCCGAGCAGCAGGGCGTAGAACTCGTTCGACAGGTCGTAGTGGTGGCTGATCACCGCCCGGTCGCGGCCCCGGCTGTGCAGGGCCCCGCGGACCCGGGCCCGGCCGCCGGGCCGGGGCGGCGGCGGCCCGACCACGCCGAGCCTGGCGGCCGCGGCCGCCAGGGCGGGCCAGCTGCGCGGCGCCGGACGCCCGACCGGCCGTCCGGCGAGGCCCCGGTGGACGGCGGACAGCGCCTCGGCGAGGTCGCCCTCGACGTCGAGCTCCCCGCTGATCCAGGCGTCGGCCAGGCCGAGTTCGCCCGGCTGCCACAGCAGCCTGCGCAGCGCCCGGCGGTGGCGCACCAGCACCCGCGGCCCGTCCGCCGGGCCCGTCGTCGAGCCGTCCCACAGGCGCAGGGCGAAGGGCGGCGGCCCCGCGAACAGCTCGTGGAGAACGGGTTCGAACACATCGGCGGCGCTCGCCCGGGCGCCCCTGCGCTGTCCGGGTACCCGACTGTCCTGGGTCTTGGGTGCGGTCATCGTTTGCCCTCCGTCGGACGAGGCCGGGCGGCCCTCGGCTGTTGCCTTCTCCCTGTGTTCGGAGCGGCGCAGGGCGCGGATCGGTCGCTCTGCTCCGTCGGGGTGCGGACGGAGTCGCACGGCATCTCCGCCTTGGGCACCGGGGGCCGTGAAGGCCGAGCGGGCCGGCCCCTCAGCCGTCCGGCGGCCCTGCGGGAAGGCGCCGGCGCGCCGACCGTACGCTGTCGGGCATGACCGATGATCAGATGATGACCGCTGCTGACGCCTTCGCCGCCCTGCTCGCCGGCAACCGCCGCTTCACCGACGGCACGCCCCTGCACCCCAACCAGGACGCCGCCCGGCGGGCCGAGACCGCGCCCTCCCAGCGTCCGTTCGCGGTCCTGCTGGGCTGCTCGGACTCCCGGCTCGCCGCCGAGATCATCTTCGACCGCGGCCTGGGCGACCTGTTCGTGGTCCGCACCGCCGGGCACGTCCTGGGCGCCGAGGCGCTGGGCAGCATCGAGTACGGCGTCGCCCTGCTCGACTGCCCGCTGGTCGTCGTCCTCGGCCACGACTCCTGCGGGGCGGTCGCCGCGGCCCGGGGAGCGGTGGAGGAGGGCGCCGCCTACAACGGATACGTCCGCGACCTCGTCGAACGCGTCACCCCCAGCGTGCTGGCGGCGCGCGGCGCCGGGCGCACCGGCGACCACGACTTCATCGACGTCCACGTGGAACAGACCGTCGACGTGCTGCTGGAGCGCTCCCGGGTGCTGGCCGACGCCGTCGCAGCGGGGCGCACCGCCGTGGTGGGCCTGTCCTACCAGCTCTCCGACGGCGCCGCGCGCCTGGTCACCGCCCGTGGCCTGGAGGGCCTGCCGGCCTGATCCGCCGGGCCAGCCGCTGCCCAGCCTGCCGGGCACCGGGATGCCCGTCACCCGTCGGCGTCCGGAAGCCGCTGCGGGTGCCGGGCAATCCGGTGTCCGGCCTGCTCCGAACATGGTGGTGTCGGGATCGTTTGTCGTGCTGCGAGGTCGGGGCGGTGGTGGAGGGCTGATGGGCACGGTCAAGACCCGGATGCGCGACTGCCTGGGGGTAGGAACATGAGCACCGCCGACCTGCACACCCTGACCGGCGCGTACGCCGCCCACGCCCTGGAGGCCGACGAGTCGCGGCGCTTCGAGGAGCACCTGGCGGACTGCCCGTCCTGCGCCGCGGAGGTCGCCGAGTTCCGCGCGACCCTGGCCCGGCTGGGGTCCGCCGAGAGCACGGCGCCGCCCGCGTCCCTGAAGGCCGCGGTACTGGCCGCGCTGCCCACGGCCCGCCAGCAAGCACCGGCCCTCGCCCCGCGGGCGGCCGGGAAGCGGCCGGGAGAGCGGCGGTGGTGGAGGCTCGCCCTCGCCGCCTGCCTGGCCGCCGCCCTCACCACCGGGGCCGTCGCCGTCCAGCAGCACCGGGAGGCCGACCGGGCCCGCGCCCGGGCCACCGCCCTCCAGCAGCAGCAGGACCGGTTCGCGGACCTGCTGACCGCCCCCGACGCCCGCACCGCCACCGCCGCCGCCACCGGCGGGGCCGGCGCCGGGACGGTCGTGTGGTCCCACTCCCGCGCCCGGGCGGGGTTCCTCGCCACCGGACTGCCGGACCCGGCGAACGGCCGCACGTACGAGCTGTGGTTCGCCGACGGCGACGTGATGCGCCCGGCCGGGCTCATGCCCGGCGGCAACGGCGCCCTCCTGCTCACCGGCTCACCGAACGGGGCCGACGGCGTCGGCCTCACCCTCGAACCCGCCGGCGGCTCCGAACACCCCAGCGGAGCACCCATCATGCTGCTCCCCCTGTCCTGACCGGCCGCCAGCCCCCGTCAGCCCCCGTCAGGCCCCGGTCAGCCCCGGGCCACCCGGACCGCCCAGGCGACCAGCGGCGCCTGCAGCGGCAGCCGGGCGAGGGCGGCGGCCCGCTGCGGGGCCGGGCGGTGGCGCCAGTCGTAGGCCATCTTCACGTTCGCGGGGAAGAGCGCCGCGAACAGGCCCGCGGCCGCCAGCGCTCCCGCCCGGCGGCTGCGCGGCAGGAGCACGGCCGCACCGACGGCCAGCTCGGCGACACCGCTCACCCGGGTCCAGGTCCGGGGCGAGCCGGGCAGGCTCCGCGGGACGATCGCGTCGAAGGGCCGCGGAGCGGCGAAGTGCGCGACTCCGGCGGTCAGCAGCAGCCCTCCCAGCAGGCGGGCGGAACGGTCGGATGCCATCGGCGCTCCCGGTGCGTGTCGGCGAAAGATTTGCTACCGAAGAGTAGCTTCGGCCGCCCGGCAGCGGAACACCGCCGGCCAACCGGCACCACGGACGGAGATGCAGCTCGTTACCGGAGCTGATCCCGGAACAAGCGAACCCCGCCGCCGATTCCACCCGATCGGACGATCAGGCGACTTCGACCAATCCGGCCCCACCGGCGCCCCGAACCGCAGATGTGACAGATGAACCGACTCCCCCCGCCGCGGCGCCCGGCCGCCGCCACCGCGTCCTGCGTGCCGCCGGGGCGGCCGCGATCGGCCTCGCGTCCGCGGTGGCGGCGCTGGGCGCGGGCGAGTTGGTCGCGTACGCGACGGGGGCGCCGACCGCGCCGGTGATCGCGGTCGGCTCGGCGGCGATCGACCTGACGCCGACTCCGCTGAAGGAGTACGCAGTCCGCACCTTCGGGACCCACGACAAGCCGGTGCTGCTGGGCGGCATCTACCTGACGATGGCGCTGCTCGCCGCGCTGGCCGGCCTGCTGGCGGTGCGCCGTCCGGCCGCCGGGGCGGCGGTCTTCGGGGTCTTCGGCGCCCTCGGCGCCTGGGCGGCCCTGTCGCGTCCCGGCGCGGCCGCCGCCGACTGCGCCCCGTCGATCGTCGCGGGCCTGGTCGGTGCCACGGCCGTCCTGCTCCTGGCCCGGCTGTACCGCCGGGCACTGTCCACCGCCGCCGCGCCCCGTCCGGGGGCAGCGGAAGGTGAGGGGCCGGAGAAGGCGGCGGAAGGGCCGGAGGGCGCCGGACCCGAAGTTCCGCCGCAGCCGGTCGGGTTGACGGGCCGGCGGACGGTACTGGCCGCCACTGCGGGGACCTTTGCGGTGGGTGCGCTGGCCGGAGTCGGCGGACGCGTCCTGACCGACCGCCGCTTCGACGTCACCGCCGCCCGCGACGCCGTCCGGCTCCCGGCGCCCGCCGAGCCGCTGCCGCCGCTGCCGGCCGCCGTGCACCCGCGCGTCCCGGGCCTGTCGCCGTTCACCACCCCGAACGCCGACTTCTACCGGGTCGACACCGCACTCACCCTGCCCCGGATCGACCCGCGCGACTGGGCGCTGCGCATCCACGGCCTGGTGGACCGCCCACAGGTGATCACCTTCGACGAACTGCTGCGCGAGCCGCTCGAAGAGCTCGACTACACCCTCTCCTGCGTCTCCAACGAGGTCGGCGGCCCCTACGTCGGCACATCCCGCTGGCTGGGCGCCCCGCTGCCCGCGCTGCTGCGCCGCGCCGGGGTCCGGGCCGGGGCGGACCAGCTGGTGGGGCGCTCGAAGGACGGCATGACCATCGGCACCCCGCTGGAGTCCGTCCTGGACGGCCGCCGCGCGCTGCTCGCCCTCGCCATGAACGGCGAGGCGCTGCCGCTCGCGCACGGCTTCCCGTGCCGCAGCCTGGTGCCCGGCTTCTACGGCTACACCTCCGCGACGAAGTGGCTCATCGACCTGGAGGTCACCGCCTTCGCCGCCTTCGACCCCTACTGGGTGCGGCGCGGCTGGGACCGCACCGGCACCGTCCGCACCGCCTCCCGGATCGAGGTCCCCGCGCCGTTCGCCAAGGTCCCCGCCGGAGAGGTGGACGTCGCCGGGACGGCCTGGGCCACCCACCGCGGCGTCGCCGCCGTGGAGGTCCGCGTCGACGGCGGGCCCTGGCAGCCGGCCGAACTGGCCGCCGACGCCGGGCCCGACCTGTGGCGGCAGTGGTCCTACCGCTGGCCCGGCGCGGCCCCCGGCACCCACCGCATCGAGGTCCGCGCCACCGACGCCACCGGAGCGGTGCAGCCCGAACAGCGCGCCACGCCCTTCCCCGCCGGAGCGACGGGCTGGCACAGCACCGTCGTCACCGTCACCTGACCACCACCGAACCCCCTGACCAGCACTCAGCCATCCACCAGCACCACTTCACCCGTACCGAGGAGTACTCCACCATGTCCGTCACCACCCGCCGTTCCCTGTCCGCGCTGTTCGCTGCCGGCGCCCTGGCCCTCACCCTGGGCGCGTGCAGCAGCAGCGGCGGTTCCAGCTCCAGCTCGTCCTCCGCCTCGGCGGCGGCCTCCGGCTCCGCCGCGATGTCGAGTCCCACCGACTCGGCGGCGATGGCCGACCAGCCGTTCGGCGCGGCCTGCGCCGCCGTGCCGAAGGACGGCGCCGGATCGTTCACCGGCATGGCGAAGGACCCGGTCGCCACCGCCGCGTCCAACAACCCGCTGCTGTCCACCCTGGTGACCGCCGTCAAGCAGGCCGGCCTGGTCGACACCCTCAACTCGGCCCAGAACATCACCGTCTTCGCACCCACCAACGACGCCTTCGCCAAGATCCCCAAGGCCGACCTGGACGCGCTGCTCGCCGACAAGGCCAAGCTCACCAAGGTCCTCACCTACCACGTCACCCCCGAGCGCCTGGCCCCCACCGCCCTGGCCGGCACCCACAAGACCCTGGAGGGCGCCGACCTCACCGTCAACGGCACCCAGCCCGACTTCACCGTCAACAACAACTCCAAGGTCCTGTGCGGCAACGTCCAGACCGCCAACGCCACCGTCTACATCGTCGACACCGTCCTGATGCCCACCTCCTGACACCCGGCGGACACGTAGGCGGGCCCGGTGAGCTCCGGGCCCGCCTGTGGTGTGCCGGGTCAGCCCACGTTGGCGCAGGAGTTGCCGAACGCCGGGTTCAGCGCGCCGATGACGCTGACGGTGTTGCCGCACAGGTTGACCGGGACGTGCACCGGGACCTGGATCAGGTTGCCGGACAGGACGCCGGGCGAGCCGGCGGCGACGCCCTCGGCCCCGGCGGACGCGGACGCGACCCCGGCGGTGCCGAGCACGGCGGTCGCGGCCAGCACGGTCAGGGCGAAGTACTTGCGGGTGTCGGACATGTCGACTCCTCGGTATCGGAAGAGGGCGCCGCCCCGGGTGGGGCGGCACCGGTGATTCGGGGTTCTCGAGACGGTGGCGTGGTCGTGGGGCGGTCTTTCACCCCATCGGGTGTCCCGGGTGCGGGGTCAGGGGGTGAGCGCAGCCAGTGCGGAGCGGGCCTGCGGCGCCTGGAGCGGGTTGAACTGCGGGTCGGTGGCCAGGGCCTGCGACAGGTCGGTGCGGGCGTCGGCGGTGCGGCCGAGGGCTCGTTCGATCTCGCCGCGGTGGTAGTGGAACAGGGCGTCGCGCCAGCCGTGGGCGAGGGCGAGGTCGGTGTAGCCGAGGGCTTCGCGGTCGGCGCCGGTGCGGTGCAGGGCCCAGGCGAGGGCGTCGGCGACCAGGGGGTGGTGGCGGCGGGCCCATTCGGCCCGTAGCAGGCGGACGG
This sequence comes from Kitasatospora cineracea, assembly GCF_003751605.1. Classification (NCBI taxonomy): domain Bacteria; kingdom Bacillati; phylum Actinomycetota; class Actinomycetes; order Kitasatosporales; family Streptomycetaceae; genus Kitasatospora; species Kitasatospora cineracea. The sequence goes on along the minus strand of NZ_RJVJ01000001.1, from coordinate 5,817,293 downwards.
CGGTGGCGGGGTCGTCGTGGTCGGCCTCGAACTGGCCGAGCGTCAGGTCGTCGACGACGCCGTTCGCGGCGGCCAGGTCGGCCTCGGCGCGCAGCAGCCGGTACTGCTCGGCGGCCTGTTCGCGGTGGCCGAGGGACTCGTGGAGTTCGCCGAGTTCGAGCAGGTACTGGGGCAGCGGCACCTTGGCGGCGGCCTGGGCGTAGTGGGCGAGGGCGTCGTCGGTGCGGCCGAGGGCGGCCTCGGCGCGGGCCTGTCCGGCCAGCGCCGGGGTGAAGGCGGGGTCGGCGGCCAGGGCGCGGCGGTATCCGTCGAGGGCGTCGGCGGTGCGGCCGGAGTTCCGGTCGAGTTCGGCGATCTGGTGGAGGCAGAACGCCTTGTCGGCGGGGTCGTAGGCGTCGGCGAGGGCCCGGTGCAGGGCGGCCGCGGCGTCCTCGGGGCGGCCGTGCTGTTCGAGGTCGTAGGCGGCGCGGGTGAAGGACGCGGCGCCGGGGTGCAGGTCGAGCAGGTGCTGGGCGGCGTCGGTGGCGCCCGCGTCGTCGCCGAGCTGGGTGCGGGCGTCGGTGAGGACGGCCCACGCCTGCCAGTGCAGCGGGGCGGTGTCCAGGGCCCGCCGGGCCTGGTCGGCGGCCTCGGCGAACAGGTGGCGGGCGTTGGCGAGGGCGCCGAGGCCGGTGAGCGCGTCGGTGTTGCCGGTGGGGGCGAGGGCGAGCGAGCGGTGCAGGGCCTCGTCGGCCTTCGGGTAGTACGAGGCGTCGGCGGTCAGTCGGGCCTGTTCGACGTACTCGCCGCCGAGCCGCGCCCAGGCGGCGGCGTCGTCGGGGCGGGCGCGCAGGTGCTGCTGGTCGGCGCCGATCGCGGCGGCGAGGGCGCCGCCCGGTGGCGGCGCGGCGGGGTGGGCCGGTGCGGTGGGGGCCTGGTGCGGCGGGCCGGTCAGACCGCCGGCCGCGGCGAGGCCGCCGCACAGCAGGACGGTGGCGAGGACAAGGGGGAGACGGCGCACGGGAGTCGGTTCCTCGGTCGGCGGCACGGCCGGCGGCGGCCCCGGCTGCCGGGGCCGCCGCGCGGGCGGTCACTTCTGGTTGACGGCCTTGTCGTAGGGCAGGGCCAGGTAGGGGAACGTCGCGCCGAACGGCCGGTCGGGGCCGTTGACCTTGTCGCCCGCGGCGAGGGCCTGGACGAACTTGCCGGGGGTGGCGCCCTCGACGACCTGCAGGGCGATGTCGACGACGTCGTCGCCGAGGCGGCGGCCGTTGGGGAAGCCCTGGAAGTCGCCGTCGAGGACGCCGAGGCGGTCCGGCTTCGGCGTCACCGGGGTGGACATGTTCAGCCGCAGCTCCTCGGCGGGCACGAACCGGTTCGGGTCGATGTCCCGGTTCATCAGCTGGGAGTTGAGGTCGACGGCGAGCGGGCCGTTGGCGGCCTTGGCGATGCCGGTGAGGAAGATCTCCTGCAGGTCGGTGCGCGGCGCGGCGGGCGCGGGCAGGCCGTAGACCGCCTGGACGAGCTTGGGCACCTCGGGGTCGAGGACCTTGGCGACCACCGCGGGCTGGTTGTGGTCCTCGGACGGGGGCAGCGCGTTGAACGCGTCCTTCAGCCCGGCCGGGACGACGACCTCGTTGACCAGCGGGTTGCCCAGCCGCGAGACCTGCACGTACGGCCCGACCGGGTCGGCCTTGCCCGGGCCGAGCTTCATGCTCTGCTTCTCGGTGCTCGACCAGACGCCGATGACGGGGTTGCGGGCCGGGTCGCCCTTGTACGCGAGGCGGCTCTTGGGGATCTGCAGGGCCACGGAGTTGACGTTGTACCCGGCCAGGGTGTTCTGGCCGACCTCGGAGAGGTTGCCGCCGTACAGCAGGTCGAAGACCCGCAGGTCGAGGAAGAACGGGTCGGCGGCCTGGGTGGCCACCGTCTGTCCGCCGCCCGGGAGTTGGACGGTGGCCTGCTGCCGCAGCCGCCCGTAGTCGGGCATCGAGGCCCGGCCGGTGTCGGACGGGGCGACCTGGCCGTGCTCGACCAGGGTCACCGGGTCGCAGCCCGGGTGGAGCTCCTGGAGCGTGTAGTACTGGCGGAAGCGCAGGGTGTCGTCGGTGAGGTTGTTCACCGGGCCCTTGTCGTAGAGGAAGGTGTCGGTGCCGCGCAGGTCCTCGGTGTGGAAGGTCCAGCGGTAGGTGACGTCGGGGTGCCCGGTGCCCTGCGAGTCGATGTTGACGTCGTAGTGCGCGCCGTCCGCCCACGGGTAGAAGTTCGGGCCGCCGTTGGGCTCCTGGAACGGCAGCCAGTTGGCGATCAGCGTGACCGTGTCGGGGTTGTCGGGGCTGGTGAAGGCGTACACGTCGGTGTTGTCGACCTGCGGGTCGGCGGCGATCAGCGGCGCCTCGCGGTGGCTGGACGCCGCCGATGTCCCGGCGCCGGTGCCGAGCAGGGCGGTGCCGGCCATGCCGAGGGCGAGGGCGGTGAGGACCGCGGCCCCGCGGGCCGCCGAGCTGCGACCCGGGGATCGACGAAGAAGGCTCATCAAGGAGTCTCCGATTTCCTTGTCAGGAACGGTCGTTCGCATCCGTGGCGAATGCGGAACGTACGGACGTCGTGCGGCGGGTCGGCCGACACGTACTGTCCTCCGCCCTCCGACCCGGTTCGCCGCGAACCGGCCTCCGGCGTGCCGCGATCACCCTCGCGGCCCAGCGGCGTCACTCGTCCGGCCGGACGGGGCGCCCGCGCCCACCCGTCCCCTTCTCGCCACCTGGTCCGCCCCCGGACCTGCGACCCCTCCGGCCACCAGCTCCGCGGGCGTCCCGGAACCGGCTCCGCCCACCTCGATCCGCGCCGCCCCGGGCCCCGTTGGGCCGATCGGGTGAATACCTCCGGTCGGCACCAAGCCGGCTGACGCCCCCCTGCGAACAACAGGTGTGCGCGAAGCCAGGGTCGGCCATCTCGCGCACAGCGGGGACGGGACTCTTCGGCTGGCACCACGGGTCCCGTCCCCGGCCTTTCAAGGCCGGGTCACGTCACAGGACGACCAGCCCGAGGCCCAGCAGACCGTGCCCGTAGCCGTAGTTCGACGGTTCCCAACTGGTCTCGCTGCAGTGGTAGTGCTCGCTGTCCGTGTACGAGACGTGCTCCGTGGAGGCGGACGTCTCGTGGCTGTAGGACTCCTCCACGTGGCTGCCCGCCGCGAACGCGAACCCGGCCGCGGGAACCGCCACCGCTCCGGCGGCCAGCAGGGAGACGGCGACGGTACGCGCGATGCGCTTGCTCGTCATCGACCTCTTCGGTCGGTCGGACGGCCGGTGCTGTCCGCTGCCCGCGACGCTACGGACCCTCCCGGAGGGGCGCTCGCCGGGTCGGGACCAGGTGGCCCACCGGCTGCACGGCACGGGTGCCCCGGCCCGAGCGGGTCTACCCGGCCTCGGTCGACAGGTCGGGGAGCCGGTGGTCGGCCGAGTCGCCCAGGGCGTTTCGGAGTTCGGGCATCCGCAGGGTCACGAGCCGGCGCCAGCGCCAGAGCGACTCGACGGCGTACGCGGCCCGGAGGCCGCCGAGCAGCAGGAGGCGCTCGGCCGGGTGCCATCCGGGCTGCGCGGCCACGGGTTCGAGCACACCGGCGCTGACGTCCCGGTAGATCCGGATCTCCGTGCGAGCGGCCCGGCGCAGGGCGGTGCGGATCAGCGGGCCGTGGCCCTCGCCGGTGAGGTCTTGCAGGTCAGGAGCACGAGCGATACCGGAAGCACCATGACCCGAACGACCTACGGATTCAGCCCGTCCCTCCTGCGCGACCTGTGCTCGGCAACCGACGCCACCGTTGCGGACCTCGCCGACGCCGCCCGGATCAGTACAGGTGAACTGCGCTGCCACCTGGCCGGGGAATGCGGGGAACCCGCACCCGAAGTGCTCCTGAGACTCGCATCTGCGCTGAGCGCCCTGCCCGGGCAACTGTGCAGCGTCACCGACGAACGTCTGGCCTCCGACACCGAGACGACCCGCTCGCACTGGCACACCGTCGGACACCACCGACCGACGCTCCCCTGGTGGTCCCCGCCCGACTGAAGAGCGTGCGGGAAGCGGACACCGCACCCAGCCCGGTGTCCCCCGAACCCGCATCGGCCCGGCAGCCGCGGGAGGCAGCAGCGCCGACGGCTCGGTCACCGCCGTGCGGTCAGGCCAGGGCGCTGACCACCACCTGCACCCGTGCGCCGTCCAGCCCGGGCCGGCCGGCCAGGACGGCGGTGACCCGCTCGCGGACGGTGCGGGCGGTGGTGGCGGCCCGGTGGCCGGGGCGGACCGCGATCCACACCTCCACCGTCGCCGGGGCGGTGGGGCGCAGGCGGACGCCGCCGCTGTGCCGGCCGCCGGCGGCCAGGCGGTGCACGAGGCGGGGGCTCAGGTAGGCGACGCCCGGGACGTCGGCGACCAGGGCGGCGATCTCCTCCTCCAGTCTGGTCCTCTCCTCGGACCGCATCAGGTTCCTCCGTTCCCCGGGAGCAGGTCCCGCACGGTCACGTCGACCTGGCGGAGCGTCAGGCCGACGCGGAGGGCCGCGGCCTCGGCGACGGCGGCCCGGACCAGGACGGCGGTCTGCGGGAGTGGGCGGCGCAGGTCGGCGAAGACCTCGATTTCCGCCCGCAGCGGGCCGCGCGGCAGGCGGCGGTCGGCTGCGGGCGGCCGGGGCGCGGGGCGGCGCTCGTCGAGCGGGGCGATGCGGCAGCGGCCCGCGCAGACGCCGGGCAGCGCGTCGATCGCGGCGCGCAGCGCGCCGGCGGCCGCGGCGGTGGTGATCCACTCCTCGTCGTCCGGTTCGCCGAGCGGGACGAGCGGGCCGGGGCGCAGTTCGGTGCGCACCGCCGCCATGACGCGGTCGAGGAAGGCCGGGTCGGGTGCGGGGGCGCTGTCCTCGTCGAGTGCGGTGCGGACGGTGTGTTCCAGTGCCTCGCGGGCGGTGAGGGCGGCGCGGCACTCGGGGCAGTCGTGGTGGCCCGGGGCGGGGCGGCCGGTGTCCCAGAGGTCGGCGAGGTCGGCGCCGCAGGGCAGGGTCTCGGTGTCGGGGCCGCCGTGGTCGTCGGGGTCGGTCAGCGCCATGGGGCCATCACCTCCGTCAGCTGTCGGCGGGCGCGGAAGATCCGGCCGCGCACCGCGGGTTCACCGGTGCCGGTCACTTCGGCGATCTCGTCGTAGGACAGGCCGTGCAGTTCGCGCAGCACCCAGCATGCCCGCTGCTCGGGGGTGAGGGTGGCCAGCGCCGCCCGCAGGTCGCGGGCCGAGGCCCGGGACTCGGCCGCTCGCTCCGGGGAGGCGGCCGGGTCGGGGCTGGCGGGCTCGCCGGTCGCCTCCAGCGGCAGCTCGGCGCGGCGGGCCCGCAGGGTGTTGAGGCAGCGGTTGGTGACGATCCGGTAGAGCCAGGTGCCGAAGGCCGCCTCGCCCCGGAAGTCCGGCAGGTGGCGCCAGGCGGTCAGGCACGCCTCCTGGACGTCGTCCTCGGCCGCGACGGGGTCGCCGAGCAGGCGGGTGGCCAGGGCCAGCATCCGCGGGGTGTGACGGCGCATCAGCTCGGCGTAGGACTGCTGGTCTCCGTCGGCCGCGCGCGCGACCAGCGCCAGGTCGGGCAGGTCGTCCGCGGGCGGGCGGGGAGCGGAGGGGTGGGGTGGGGGCATCGCGTGTCCGTCGGGCCGGGAGGGGGCGCCCGTTGCGGGCGGGCGGGGCGCGGTGCGCCCCGCCCGGGCCAACGCCGCAGGCCGCTAACGGACACGGGTGGCGTCGGGTTCGCCGGTGTCCTCGTCCTCGTCGGGGAGGTGGACGTCCACCACGTTGACGTTCACCTCGACCACCTGCAGGCCGGTCATCCGCTCCACCGCGCCGATCACCTCCTCCCGGACGTCGGCGGCGACCTCGGCGATCGAGACGCCGTACTCGACCACCAGGTCGAGGTCGACGGCGGCCTGCTTCTCGCCGACCTCGACCTTGACGCCGCGGGTGACGCTGCCGGCGGAGCGGCCGCCGGGGACCCGGTCCCGGACCGCGCCCAGGGCCCGGGTCAGGCCGGCGCCGAAGGAGTGCACGCCGTCGACCTCGCGCGCGGCCATCCCGGCGATCTTGCCGACCACCTGGTCCGCGATCGCGGTACGCCCCTGCCCGGTGGACGGCGGCGGGTCGGCGACGGCTGCGGGCGCGGTCTCCCGGGCGGCCGGGACCGTGGTGGCGGGCTCCGCCGCCGGGATGCGGGGGGCGGTTGCGGTCATGGGGTCCTCCTCGAAGGGGTTCTCGCGGTTCGCCTCCTTGGACACCGGGACCGGTCGCTTCCTCACGCGTCCGGCGCGGAATTCCCCCCGCAGCGGTGGCGGCCGACCGACCGGCGCACCTGATTCACCCTCAGGAGTGAGCGCCGGGGCGTGAGGAACGCCCGCCGTCCCGTGTCGAACGGGCAGGAGCGCACCGAATGCGGTGCCCGTCGGATCCCGCCAGATGAGGAGACCCCCCGCCATGACCGTCCTGCTGCCCGCCGTCCGGACCGACCGCTTCCACGGTGAAGGCGTTCCCTGCCTGCGGTTCCACTGTCCGGTGGAGCAGGTGGGGAACGGACTGGCCCTGGCGCCGTGCGGAGACCTCGACCGGACGGCGCTGCCCCTGCTGGCCGGGCCGCTCTACCGGATCGGGCCGGGCACCGCCTGGGTGCACCTGGACCTGAGCGCCGTGGGCTTCATGGACTCCAGCGGGCTCAGCTTCCTCACCCGCCTCCAGCGGCGCTGCCTCAGGGCCGGTGCCCGCCTGGAGGTGGCGGGCCTGCGCCCCCAGCACCTCCAGGTGCTCGACCTGGCCGGCTACGCACTGCTCGTCCCGGTCCAGGGCCGACCCGCCGCCGTCTGAGGAGGTCCCGCACATGTCCCGCACCCGCACCGGGCCGCTCGGCGGCCTCGCCCTCGGCTTCGCCGCCGCGTTCGGCGGATTCGCCGCCTTCCTGCTCGTCGGCGCGCTCGGCACGCTCGGCTGTCTGGTCGGCCGCCGGGCCGACGGCGCGCTCGATCCCGCGGACCTGCTGCGCCGCGGCGGGCGGCGGTGAGCGCCCCGCCGCCGCGGCAGCGCGGCCGACTGCGCGTCGCGGACCGCGTCCTGGCCGGGATCGCCGCCCGGGCCGCGCGCGACGGCTCGTGGGCGGTGCGCCGGGCTCGAGCGTCGGTCCGCCGCCACCGCGACGAGGTGGACACAACTCTCCGGCTGTCCGTGGACTACCCGTCCGCCGTGCCCGAGGCGGCCGCGGCCGCCGTCGGGGCCGCCTCGGCGGCGCTCGCGGCGCTGGCGGGCGTGCCCGCCGGGCGCGTGCGGGTGAAGGTGACAGCCCTGCTGACGGACGGCGCCCCGCCGCGTCGGGGGCCGGACGCTCCGCCCGCTCCCGGCCCGGGCCCGGCGGTGCGCGCGCCGCGCCGCCGGGGCGAACGCCGCCTGCCGGCCGCCCTGGTGGCCCTCGTCCTCGGCGCCGTCTGCGGCGGCTGGTTGCTGCTCCGGCACTGCCGGCCCGAACGGCTCTCGCAACTGGCCCGGACCGCCGCCCGCGGGAGAGCACCGTCAAGGCGCACGTCAGCCGCATCCTCACCGCCCTGGACGTCACCAACCGGGTCCAGGCCGCGCTGCTGGCCCGCGACGCCGGCCTGAACCGACCCTCAGGCGGAGGCGCTCGACGACCTCCGCGCGCAGCGGCACGACGGGTCGCCGCACCCGGTCGGATCACTACCCTCCCGCGCCGGCGGCGCTCACCATCCCGCGGTCCCGGCAGGCCCCTTGAACGGGCCGGTGATCTCCTCCGTGACCCACCCCCCGTAGAACCCGCCCTCCTGCGGCCGCACGACCTCGCCGGCCACCGTGCAACGCTCCACCCGGCCCGAGTAGAACGCCAGGTGGTCACGGAGCTCGCGGTACGCGGGCAGCGGCTCCGGGTAGCTCCACGCCGCCCGGACCGAGAACCGGCCGTCGGCCTCGACGTCCCAGTACTGTGCCCGTCCCTTCCACTCGCAGAGGGTCGAACCGTCGGCGGGCCGGAGCAGGTCGGCCGCCACGTCGGCCCGCGGGAGGTAGAACACCAGCGGGTGACTGGTCTCCAGCACGCGCAGGGCGCGTCGGCTGGAAGCGAGCTGCCGCCCGGCGAAGAACACCTCGACGAGCCGGTCGTCCGGAACGACGACGGGCGGCCTCGGGTAGTCCCAGACCGACTCGACGGTCCGCGCTTCTCTCTCCGTCACGTCTCCCTCACCTGCTTCCCGTGCAGTGCACCCTGAAGGCGCCCGTCCTCCGCGCCGACGCAGAAACATGCTCCGCCGCCGTACCGGTGCGATCCACTCGCACCGTTCGCGCACCGTCTGCGAGCCGATCAGCCTGAACCGCGTGATACGTATGTCGAAATAATTGAGTTTTCTGTATCTTCCGTTTCACTCCTGCAGAGTCCTTCAGGCATCCCCCACAGCTGGGTTGGAGGCCCCGGGCCCATCGGAACCACCGCCCGGCGTCGTGCCGGCCGCTCGGTGGTCGCCACCGCCCTGGCCGCCACCGCCACCGCCTCGTACTTCGTGACGAGGGACCGAACGGGGCGCACCATGGTGTCCGTCGCCCCGGCGGTCGAGGACGGCTTGACCTGCTCCGGCGAGGCGTGGGGCGTCGGGGTCGAGGAGGGCGGCTCGCTGTTCGTCGACCGGAACGGCCTCGCGACCCTGTCCGGTCAGGACACGTACGTCGTCCTCGGCGACCACCAGCCGGAGCAAGCCGTGCCGAGCAAGCCGCCGACCTTCTCCGACTTCAAGATCCGGCACCTGGGGCCGGGCGGCACCTACGACTTCGGCGACCGCCCGACCTGCGGCTACTGCACCCGCAGGGTGGTCAACGGGGCCCCGGCCCCGGCCTCTACTCGGGAACGCCCGTCTGCTGACGCCCCCGCCGGTCGCGGCCCGCCGGGGCTCCGGTCCCGGCGGACCGCCCGGGTGACGGGGCGTCGACCGTCCCGGCCGAAGGGCAGGGTGCCGGTGCGCGCCTCCGACCTCGTCCTCGTCGAAGAGGTGGACGTTCACCGCGTCGGCGTCCACCTCGACCACCTGCGGGCCGGTCGTCCGCTCGACCGCGCCGATCGCCTCCTCCCGGACGTCGGCGGCGACCCGGATCCCGGGGTCGACGACCCGGTCCGGGTCGACCCCGCCTGCCTCGACCTGCACGCCGCGGATGACGCTGCCGGAGGAGCGGCCGCCCGAGCACCTGCGGACCGATCCGACCGGCGGCCGGCTTCGAACACCAGGGAGGAGGCCGTCACGACGCGCCGCAGACCCCCGGCGGCCAGGAGGGAGCATCCCGTGGTCACGTTGGAAGGAAACCCCGGGGGCACCCGGCAGCGCTCCCTGACGATCCACCGCGACGTGCGCGACGGCCGTCTGATGATGCCCGTCCGGGAGGTGACCGCGCTGCTGCGCGACCTGGCTTCCGGTCCGGTCTGCGGACGCGGTGCGACGGCGTGGCCGACGGCCGCCGATCGGTGCGTGCTGGACGCCGTGCCGGAGCTCGACGGGGGCGAACGCGGGCCGATGCCGTTCGCACGGGACCTGGCGAGCGGTCGGCTGATGCTTCCCGCCACCGCGGTGACCGATCTGCTGCGCGCGCTCGCCGCCTCCACCACCTGCGGCTGCCGCGGCACCCGCTGCGAGGTCCGTGCCGCCGCCGCCCTGCTCGCCGGTGTCGCCGACCGGATCGACGTCGCCTGCATCGCCGTCGCCACCGGCTGATCCGCCGCTCCTCCGACCGGAGCCCGGGCCGCCGCGCGGGCGCCCTCGCGGCCCGGGCGACCAGGTCCTGTCTGGAGTTCAGATCATGAATGTGGCGCGGTGCTGCGGAGCCGGAGCATCGCGCCACACAGATGCGGGCCGGCGGCGTAGCTCTCGGGGGTCTTGTCGAAGCGGTCGCGATGCCGCGCCAGTTCCGCAGCCGGTTGATACACCGCTACACGGTGTTGCGGTCCCTGTACAGCGTCGTGTCGCGGTCGACCGGCCTACCGCCGGCGCTGCCGCGCTTCTTGCGGTTCGCCGCCTGGTCGACCTTCTCCGGGATCACCACCTTGATCCGCTCCAGGACCGGGACGAACTGCGGGCTGTCGCCGGCTTGTCCCGGCGTGAGCACGAACGCCGACGGGCGACAGCGCCGGTCGGCCGCGAAATGGATCTTGCAGGTCAGTCCGCCGCAGGAACGCCCCAGTTCGGCGGCCTTCAAACGGGCACGGTGTCGTCGGCGAACCCGGCGCCGCTCGACATGGGAGGCGTCCTCGACCTGTCCGTCCTACGGCTCTTGTCCCTCGACAGCGCCCCCTTTTCGGCCTCGAAAGCAGCTTTTGGGGCCGCGAGCTGTTCGGGCTCCAGGGCCGTCCCCGGCGGCATGGTGGTGGGCCCGCGAGGTCGCCGAGTCCACGCTGACCAGGCCCAGGTCGACCCCGCCACGGGCTGCCGACCCGGAAGCGCCACATCACCGCGTTGGAGTGTTTCCGCAGGTCGGGGACAGGCCCGACCGCAGCGACGGGAGATGCGGCTCGATCAGGGTCCACTGCTCGCCGGTGAGATCGCCTCGCGCCATGCTGACGGCTCACCAAAGCCGAACCGCCGCGCGCAGGCAACCCACCAAACGGGTCACCGACGAAAGTCCGCTGAACTGGGCCCTCTCGTCACGAGTCGGCGAGTCTCCCGGGCTGTTGTTGATCGTTTCCCAGCGGATCGGGCTCGATGTGCATTTTCGAGTGACGTCCGCACCCGCAGGATGCCGAGTTCGTAGCCGGCCCTACTCGGCGTCCTGTGCCTCGAGCAGATCGAGGTCGCGGCCGCAGAAGCCGTAGTGCTCGAAAGTCTCGTTGAGTACCGTGCCGAGGCACCGTCGCATCGAGCGACCCCGGGCGTACGGCGGCCAGGCATCGTCGTCGGGCACCGGCGCCGGCACTGCGAGCTGCGTGGCGGTGACCTTGTCGAGCCAGGTCTCGAGCTCGGCGGCCTGCGCGTCACGCACGCTCACGATCTCGTCGAGGGACGGATCGAGCGCGAGGTCAAGCCCGTGCGCCCCACAGTAGGGCTCGACGGTCGGCCCGATGCCCATCGACGTGAACAGCTCCGTCGAGCCCAGGCAGCAGCGGCGGAACCACGAGTCGTGGACGAAGACCAGGTGGCGCAGAGTCTCCACCGCCGACCACTCGTCGTTGACGCTGCGGCGCTCGATGCCGGGCGTACGGCGGATTCGCTCGATCGTGGCGGCCCAGTCGGCATGAAGCTGATGCGCTGCCTCGCGCAGATCGGCAGGGTCCTCGGAGCGGATCAGCACCCGTACCGGATGACGCCGGTCGAGCTCCGCCTCGACGTACTCGGTGACCTCGACACCGTTCACCACGAGGTTGGTGACGAGACCGTCGATCACGGCATCCTGCATGACGACGCCGATCATGCGCGCCCCGGTCAGGTCGCACTCGCGGAACTCCGCGCCCTTCAGATCCTCATCGACATATCGCGTCATGCTCCGCATGCTAAGTCCCGGCGCCGGACGAGCCGGCCCCCCGGCTTGATTCGTGGCATCGCCGCCACCTCGCTCCTCGTCACCTTCCAACTTGCCGGCGCCAACGCCAGAAAGACCCGGTCCCCCAGCGACTTCCGTCACTGCGAAGCGAGCCTTTTCGTCGGTCGACCCAAACTCGTGATGCGGATCCGGACAGGACCCAGAACCGACCTGCGGCCGGGCCGACGGCACGGGCGGACCGCGGAACCCGAACGGTTCCGGAGGAACCACGGGCGGGGCGGGAGCGGCGCTCTCTCGTTCCGGCTGCGCGGCGAAACGGTGCGGGGGGCGATGCGCGTGGGCCCTCGCGCCGACCGGCCGGAGCCGGAACGGCCGGGGATTCACCCGAGTCGTGGGAGCGGGCGGTGGGGATCGTCCGTCGTCCGCACGAAGCCGGCGTCAGCAGCGAGCACGCCTACGCGGCCGCGTTCGGCCCATCGGTGCGCCGGGCGAGGGCCGGGACGGCGACGTGGAGCGACCGGCCGGTGGGGGGTCTTCATCGGCGAGCGAGCCCCGAGGTCCTTCCGGTGGGGGTCTTCATCGGCGAGCGGGCCCCGACGTCCTTCGCGCCGGGGCCGGAGCCCGTCGGCTACGAGCGCGAGGCGTCGGCGGCACGGAGCCCGGTCCGCGGCGGCCAGGTGGCCGAGAGACGGCTACCGCCGCTCCGTCGGCCCGAACCGGACGGGGACCCCCGGTGAGAACAGCACGCTCGCCGGAGGGCCGAGGACCTCGATCCCGGCTGCCCGCAGCAGGGTCTCGTCGAGGTGCTCCACCTCCGCCTGGTGCAACGGCCACGGCGGGTGCTCGACCGGCAGGTAGAGCGTGCGGCCGGCGGCGCGGGTGTGCAGTCCCCAGCGGGCGGTGAGGAAGTCGGCGAGCGGACCGGGCCGCTCCAGGCGCGGGCCGATCCGGGCGCGCAGCACGCACCGGGCGGCGTTACTCCCGGCCCGGTGCACCCGGGTGGCGAGGTGCAGCGCGTCGCCGTCCGCCGTCCAACGGGTCCGCGACCAGCGGTAGGGGAGGCCGAGCGCCGCCCGTGCCGCCAGGACGGCGGACAACCGGGGGCAGTCGAGCGAGCGGAACACCACTCCGCGGCGGCCGTGCCCGTCGACGGAGTAGAGCCGGACGTTGACCTCGGGGAACGTCCCGAAGTACGGCAGGGCCGCCCGGCCCGGTCCCAGCCCCTCCATGGAGAACGCGACGAGTCCCGCCCAAGTGGTGCCGTTGCGGACGTCGGGGAACGCGCCGGGCGGCAGCAGGGGCGCGACCGCGGCGGGGTGGACGGGCCAGTGCAGGAAGAGCACGTCGCGCCAGTACTGGGACAGCAGCGTCGGCCGCACCGCCCGCGGGGCGAGGGCGGTCACCCGTTCGGGGAGCACGGGGCCCCCTTCCGTTCGGGCGGGTCGGCCGCGGACGGGGCCCGGGCCGCGACCGCCCGGTGGACCAGGTCGAGGGCGGCTTCGAGCGTGCGCGGACACGCGAGTCCGGTCAGGGGCTCGTGGCGGTTCCACCCCGGCCCGACGGTGGCGACCAGCGTGTCGAGGCGCGCTCCGGCGGCGCCCCACGAGGCGCTGCCCACCTCCCGTGCGAGGTGCGGGTCGGCGGTGGCTCGGCTCTGGGCCCACAGCAGCACCGCCGAGGGGCCGAGCCGGGTGACCGCGTCGAGGAGGGCCCGCGGGGGCACCGCGGCGCCGAGCATCCGGTAGGGCAGGCCGTGCACCGCCATCCCGGCCGCCACGGCCTCCAGCGGGAGCGTGTGCTGCTCGCCCGGCATGGCGGCGAGCAGCACCGGCGGCGCCTCCCGGTACCGCACCGGGGCGACGGCCGCGGTGCGCAGCGCGGCGGAGACGTGCCAGGAGAGCAGGTGCTCGACCTCGACGTACTGCTCGCCGTCGGCGGCCCACTTGCGGCCGGCCGCGCGCAGGGCGGGCATCATCACCTCGGTCCACGCCCGGACGGGGCCGAGCGCGTCCACGGCGCCGCGCAGGATCTCGGCCACCTCGGGCCCGTCGAGCCTGACGGCCGCTCGGGCCAGGCCCCGGCACTCGGGGCGGACGGTGCCGAGCGGCATCGCGCGGCTGCCGCCCGGGCGGGGGTGGTGGGCCGGTTCCGGGGCGGAGCGGGCCGCGGCGGGTTCGCCGGCGGTGGCGGGCCGCGCGGGGAGCGGGCCGTCGTCGGACGTCCGGTGCGCGCCCTGCGCGGCAGAGCGGGCCGCCTCCGCGGGCGGGATCCCGCGGGCGGTGAGCCGGCACATCTCGTCCAGGAGGGAGATGTCCTCGGGGGACCACCTGCGGTGCCGACCGGGGCCGCGGTGGGAGGGGCCGATGCCGTAGCGGCGCTCCCAGGAGCGGATCGTGGTGGGCGACACGCCGAGCCGGCGGGCGACCGTGCCGGTGGGCACGCCGACGCCGGGGTCGGTCGCGGGCGCTCCGGCGTGGAGCGCCTCCTCCCGGGCGGAGCGCACGGGCCCCTCCTCGTCGGTTGCGTTCCTCATGGCGGGCCGTCCTCCGGGCTGGGAGCGAATCGGGGTCATCCGTCGTGCAGGGCGCTGCGCAGGCGCAGCAGGCCGTCCCTCGTGCGGGACTTGACCGTGCCGAGCGGCAGTCCGAGGGCGGCGGCGATCTGGCTCTGCGAGTAACCGCCGTAGTAGGCCAGGACCAGTGCTTCGCGCTGGCCCGCGGTCAGGCCGGACAGGGCGCGCCGGACCCGGGCCGCCTCCATGGTCCGCTCGACCTCCTCGGCGACCTGCTCCGGCCTCGTCGGGTCCTCCCGCACGACGCGCTGCTCGCGTTCGCAGGACGCCCGGACCGACCGGACGCGGTCCACGGCGCGCCGGTGGGCGATCGTGCACGCCCAGGCGGCGACGGAGCCCCGCTCGGGCCGGTAGGTCGGCGCCGAGCGCCACATCTCCAGGAGGGCCTCCTGGGCGGTCTCCTCGGCCTGCGCGGGGTCCCTGAGCACGCGCAGCGCGATGCCGTAGACGGTCGGGGCGAGTTCCTCGTAGAGGCCGGTGTACGCCGCCCGGTCGCCCCGGGCCGTGCGGTCCAGCAGGCCGCGCAGCCGTTCGGCCCGCGGGGAACGGACGTCACCGGGGAGGGGCTGTGCGTCGGCGAGGAGGGGGGCGGATCTCATGCTCCGAACTTGCCGCCAACCGCTACGGGCTGCCACTTGCAGTGTTGCTGCATCGATTTCCGCACCGTTCGCGCCATTACACCCCTGGCCTGCGCCGGCGGTCCGTACTCAGGGCGCGGCGTTCCCCCGGGCGGCCTCGGCCGCCAGCACCTCGGGCAGGTCGTCGAGCCGGTCGGGTCCCCCGACTGCGCGGGCGGTGCGGTGGTTGGCGGCCAGCAGGGCGCGGTGGCGGTGGACGAAGGCCCAGTAGCCGGCGGTGAACGGGCACGCCCGCTCCCCGGTCCGGTCGCCGGGCCGGTAGGCGCAGGGGCGGCACAGGTCGCTCATCCCGTTCAGGTAAGCGCCGCTGATGAGGCTCCCTGGATTTCCCCACCCCACGCTCGGGTGTTCCTCAGAGCTGCTCGCACGATTCCCCGCCTTGCTGGCGGGGAGGGCCTTGAACCCCGCCCTCCCACCCGTGGGATCGGCGCTACACCTGTGGGACCCCAGCCTCGCTCCGCCGAACGCGGGCAACGGTGCGGTCGTACAGACGGGTGCCGAGCGTGCGCCACAGCACGCGGGCCGGAGCGGGCATCTGCGACAGGAACAGCCGGCGTTCCCGCGCGGTCGCGTCCTCCAGGATCGCGCCCAGGAAGATCAGCAGCTTGGCTTTGGGGACGCTGCGGCGTCCGCGTTCACCGACCTCGGTCCATTCACGGCGCGTGATGTGATCGGCCATCAGGGGCAGGAGGTGCTCCTCCTCGTCGTCCATGTGGTCGGCGGCGTGCCGGTCGAGCGTGCGCAGGGCTTCGGCGAGACGCGGGGCGGTGTCACCGTCGGCCCCGGTGCGCCAGCGGTGCGACAGTTCGGTGACGGTGGCGAGCGCACCGGCAATGGCCTCGTGCTGGTCGGTCATCCGCGCGACCACGTCGTCGCCGGGAGCGGCACGCTCGCGCAGCTTGGGCCACAGCAGGTCGTCCTCGCCTTCGTGGTGTTCACCCAGGGCGCCGAGGACCAGGTCGAGGTGGTCGGCAAGAACGGCCGTACGCCGCCGGTCGCCGGGGGCGGCGGCCTCGATCAGGTCGGCCAGGAGCGGTATCTCACGGCGGAAGACCCGGTGCAGGACGACCATCTCCTGCGGGTCCAGCCGCTCGTTTGCGACGGCCGGGGCTGCGGTGGCGGGCATAAGGGTCCTCTTCGGTGAGGGAACAGTGATCATTCCGGGAAGCCGCAGCATAGTGACGTCGGCCCCGCCGCCCGCAATCAGGTCAAGGCGGTCGCCCCGCCGTGATCCGAGCCCAACACCCGCACCCTCGCTCACTCAAGTCCTCATTTGCTTCAACAGGCGACTATCTGAGGAGCTGAGAGCGAGGCCGGGGAAATTCGAGGATTCTCATCACCGCCGCAGGTGTAGGGCTTGGTGGTCGTGGTGCCGCCGTCGGCGTACTGCGACATGCCGACCACGTTGGGGACCATCACCCAGTCGTAGCCGTCCACGAAGCAGCGGTGGAACCAGTCGGTGACCGCGGCCGGGTCGTGGCCGTGCTGCAGGGCCCAGTTCCCGAGCACCATCAGCCGCGGGACGTGGTGGACCCACCCGGTGTCCCGGACCCGGGCGAGCACGTGCGAGAGGCATCGGGCCCGCACCGCGTCCGCGTCCAGTTCGGCGAACCAGTCGGGCAGGGGCGCGTGGTGGCCGAGTGCGTTGCGGTGCCGGTGCTCCTCGCCGAGGTACCAGTACAGCTGCCAGACGTACTCGCGCCAGCCGGCCACCTGCCGGACGAACCCCTCGACGCTGTTGAGCGGCGCGCTCCCGGAGCGGTACGCGTCCTCGGCACGGCTCACGCACTCCCCCGGGTCGAGCAGGCCGAGGTTCAGCGGGACGGAGAGCAGGCTGTGCGCCATCCACGGGTCCGCCGCCAGGACGGCGTCCTCCCAGCGTCCGAAGTGGGGCAGGCGGGCGGTCGCGAAGTGCTCCAGCGCGCGCAGGGCCTCGGCGCGGGTGGCGGCGAAGCGGCGGGGGCCGTCCCGCCCGACGAAGCGCACCTCGCCCGACCGCTCCCACCGGTCGAGGTCGGCCCGTACCTGCTCGTCGATCTCGTCCTCCTCCGGCCACCGGGGCGGCGGCACGGGCAGGACGGGCTGCCCGCGCGGCGGCGGCTACCGGTTGTCCGCGTCGAGGTTCCACCGGCCGCCGACGGGCTCCCCGTCGGGCTCCAGGAGCAGGTGCTCGGCCCGGCGGACCCGCCGGTAGAAGTCCTCCATCAGCAGCCGCCGCTCCCCGAGGCCGTCCGCCCAGCGGCGGAAGTCCCCGAACGGGACCAGGAAGCCGCGCGGCGGCAGCACCTCCACCCGCGGCAGCGTCGTGACCAGGCCGAGCGCCGCCCTGGAGGTCGGATGGCGGACCGTGACGGCGCGCTCCCCCACCGCCTGCCGCAGCCCCTCCCGGTAGGTCTCCGCCCGCACGTAGCGGGCCCGGTCACCGAGTTCGGCGGCCCGGTGCCGCATCGCGGACAGGACCAGGTGGGCCTTCGCCCGGTGGAAGCGCCGGCGGCGGAACACCGAGCGCGCCTCGACGATCACCACGGGCGCGCCGGAATCCGGCCCGTCCTCCGACGGGGCGAGGAAGTGCGGCCCGAGCTGGTCCCCGAAGAGCCAGTGCGGCCGGGGCCCGCTCACCGGGCCGGGCCCGCGCTCGTGGCGCGGGCGGGGTGGCGGTCCGCGGGAAGCCCGTCACCGGAGTCCATGACGACCCCCTTCTGCGGCAGGGAGGCGGACGCCTCCGCCCCAGCGTCGGCTCCCCGCCCCCGTCCCGCGAAACCGCAGCGTCCGCGCAGCGTTGCGTCGTGCGCCCGGCGGGAACCTCAGGTGAGGCCCGCCCGGGTGGCGGTCTCCTCGTTGTGGCGCATGTGCTGGTGGGCGCGGTCGCCGAGTTCCGCTATCAGTCCGGCGACGAGGCTCTCGACGACGGCCAGCGTCGGCACCAGGCCGTCGTACGGCGAGGGGGCGCCGACCTGGCTGGAGAAGACGACCTCGGCGTGGGTGCTGACGGGCGAGAGCCAGGTGTCGGTGAACAGGACGACGCGTCCCCCGGCCTCGCGCTCCGCTGCCGCCATCGTGGTCCCGGGTCCACGGCGGCGGCCATGGCGGTTGATCACCGGAACATGGACGATCACGCCCTGGCGGCACCACCGCCCTCCCGCCCCGACCGGTCCCGCAGCAGACAACGTTCGCCCTGGTGAAAGCCGCTCAACGGTCTGCCGTCCATGGCGGAGCGCCGCAGGAGGAGGACCTCAGTGGGTCGTGCGGGCCGGAACAGGTGACGTGAAGACATGGCCGGGTCCGAGCGCTCCGATCTACGGTCGCGACGGCGTCGTCGCACGGTGACGCCGCCCCACGGCCGTTCACTCCCAGGCCGTGCCCCTCCCGACGGGCGAACGACTGGAGCCGACGTGACCCTGCACGACCCCGCACCCGACCGCCGCCTGCCGCAGACTCTGCGCGATCTCGCCGAGCAGGCCCGGAAGGCGCCGGTCGGCGCCGGTCCGCGCGCCGCCGCGTGCTTCGCGCGCTGCTTCGCCGACACCTGGCTGACGAGCATGCGTCCGACCGCGGACGGGGACGTCTTCGTGATCACCGGCGACATCCCCGCCATGTGGTTGCGCGACAGCGCCGCCCAGGTCCGCCCGTACCTGCCGACCGCCGCCGACCCCGAGGTCGGCGGGGTGCTGCGGGGCGTGCTGCGGCGGCAGGTCCGCAGCGTGCTGATCGACCCGTACGCGAACGCCTTCAACGCCGGTGCGGACGGGGCCGACGCCGGCTACCCCGACGAGCCACGACCCGGGCCGCACGTGTGGGAGCGCAAGTACGAACTGGACTCGCTGTGCGCGCCGTTGCAACCCGGGTACGCCCGGTGGCGCGCCACCGGCTCCCTGGAGCACGTGGACGAGGAGTTCGTCCGGGCCTGCCGGGCCGTTCTGGAGGTGGTGCGCGCCGAGCAGGACCACGAGGCGCGGTCGTCGTACACCTTCCGGCGGTTGGGCGACCCGGCCGCCGGGGACACCCTGCCCCGCGGCGGACGCGGCGCACCGGTGGCGGTCACCGGCATGTCCTGGTCGGGCTTCCGCCCCAGCGACGATCGGTGCACGTACGGCTACCCGGTGGCGTCCAACGCGCTGGCTGCGGTGTCCCTGCACGGTCTGGCGGAACTCGCCTCGGCGTCCGGCCGGGCAGCCCGGAAGCGGACGAGCGGCGGCGTGTTCGGTACAGGCGAAAGCTCCGGCTGAAGACGGCCCTGCTCGGACGCTCCAGGGGCGGGCAGACCAGCAAGGTCCCTGTCGCCGGTGACCGCAGGTGCCGTCCGCCGGCCTTCGTCCTGACCGAGGGGCAGGCCGCCGACAGCCCGCAGTTCATCCCCGTCATTCGGAAGGTCCGGGTCCGCAGGCCTGTGGGCCGTCCCCGCACCCGGCCCGACGCGGTCGCCGGGACGAGGCCGTCATCCCGGAGAAGGCCGACCAGGCCGCCAACCGGAAGAAGAAGGGCAGCGCGGGCGGTCGGCCCGTCGGACACGACGCCGGGTTCTACAAGGACCGCAACACCGGCGAGCGCCTGATCGACAAATTGAAGGCCTGGCGCGGCATCGCCACCCGCTACGACAAGAAGCCCGAGAGCTACCTCGCCGGCCTTCAGCTTCGCGGCGCGATGATCTGGATCAAGGACCTCACCAGAACCACCCCTTGATCACGACCGAATACGCTTCCTGGGCCTCGAGGCCGGGCGCGCCGGTGTGGGAGTCGGTGTCGGGGGTCAGGTCGCCCGGTGCTGTGGTGTGTGGTGGGACGGTACCGGTCCATGGGCGGTGGTTCCTGGGATGGTCTGCCGGGCGCCACGGGTGGCCACCGGGCAGCGACACGGCGGCGTGTCCCGACGAATGGCGCTGTCGGCTCCGGGCAGAGGTGCCAAGGTGGGGGCACCACGGGCCGGAGTTCGGGGAGGGTGGCGGGAAAACGTCCGGACGCCTGCGTCCCGTCAGGAGCCGGAAGGCGGAGTCGAGTTGAGAAGCGACAAGGAAGGCGAGCCGCTCGCGCTGGTGATCATCGGTGGGGGGGCCGCCGGGCTGAGCCTGGCCGACTGGCTGGTCCGGTACGACCGGGAGGAGCTCGGCCCCGGCTCCCGGTTCGACGTGACGGTCATCGAGGCCCCGGAGGGGCCGCTGCGCCCGGCCGCCCGGACCTGGTGCTTCTGGGACGACGGTCCCGGGGCGTACGAGGAGGCCGTCACCGCCCAGTGGTCCCGGTTGCGGATCACCGGCCCCGACGGCGAGCGTGTGGAAGCGGTACCCGGCCCGTCGCGCTACCGGATGGTGCGTTCCACCTCGTTCGAGGAACTGGTCCGGGCCCGCTTGGCGGCCCACCCCCGGGCCCGGGTGCTGCGCGCCACGGTGCGGCGCGTGCAGGCGCGGCCGGACGGACGCCCCGGTGTCCGGGTGCACGCCGATGATCCGGCGGGCCTGCCGTTCGTCCTCGACGCCCGGTACGCCTTCGACTCCAGGCCGCCCGCCGGGCTCCCGCCGGCCCGGACGGTCCTGCTGCAGCACTTCCGGGGCTGGTTCGTGCGCACCGACCGGCCGCGCTTCGATACCGGCTCGGCGGACCTCATGGACTTCCGCGTCCCGCAGCCCGCCCACGGCCTCGCCTTCGGGTACGTCCTGCCGCTGGCCCCCGACCGCGCCCTGGTGGAGTACACCGAGTTCTCCCGGCACCTGCTGACCGTCCCCGCGTACGAGCGTGCGCTGCGCGCCTACACCGGGGAGGTGCTGGGACTGGGCGGATTCGCGGTGGAGGACGTCGAACAGGGCGCCATCCCGATGACGGACGGCCGCTTCGCCCGCCGCACCTCCCCCGCGCACGTGCACATCGGCACGGCCGGCGGCGCCACCCGCCCCGCCACCGGCTACACCTTCGCCGCCGTCCAGCGGCAGGGTCGTGCCATCGCCGCGGCCCTCTCCCGGCCCGGGACACCGCACCGGCCCGCACCGGCGCCCGCGCCCCACCGCCGGCGGGCCCTGGCCATGGACGCCGTCCTGCTGCGCGCCCTGGACACCGGCCGCGTCGACGGGCCACGGTTCTTCACCGACCTGTTCCGTCGCACTCCGACCGAGCAGGTGCTGCGCTTCCTGGACGGCACGAGCACGCCCCTCGAGGAACTGCGGATCGGCCTGCGCTGTCCGGTCGGACCGATGCTCCGATCGGCCGCCGAACTCCCGTTCCTGCCCCGCCGGGCCGCGCCCGGCATCCGACCCGCACACCCTGCGAACAGCCGCGAGGACCACCGTTGACGACGATGACGCCCCACCGCAGCCACGCCGCGCCCCGTGCGGCCGCCCTCCCGGCGCTGCACGGATGAGCCGCCCGCCGACCGGTGCCCGGCACGGGCGGGACCGCCGCGCCGAAGTGGTGCCCGCCGCTCCGGGCCGTGCGCGCTTCTCGGGGGCCGAGCCGCCCCGGGTGGCCGTGGTGGGCGGGGGGATCGCCGGATTGGCCGCCGCGACGGCCCTGGCCGAACGCGGCATCGCCGTGGTCCTCCACGAACGGGAGCCGGTGCTGGGCGGGCGGGTCGCCGGTTGGAGCACCCGGCTCGCGGACGGCTCGACCGCGACCATGAGCCGCGGCTTCCACGCCTTCTTCCGTCAGTACTACAACCTGCGCGGCCTGCTGCGGCGCACCGACCCCGCCCTGACCCGGCTGGTCGGCCTGCCCGACTACCCGCTGCGCCACCGCTCCGGCACCACCGACAGCTTCGCCCGGGTGCCGCGCACCCCTCCGTTCAGCGCCGCCGGCTTCGTCGCCCTCAGCCCCACCTTCGGCCTGCGCGACGTCGCCGCCCTGGACGCCCGGGCCGCCCTGCCGCTGCTGGACGTCCGCCTGCCCGAGGTCTTCGAGCGCCACGACACCACCAGCGCGCACGACCTGCTGGAGCGGATCCGCTTCCCCCGGGCCGCCCGCCACCTGGCCTTCGAGGTGTTCTCCCGCAGCTTCTTCACCGATCCGCGCGACCTGTCGGCGGCCGAACTGCTGCTGATGTTCCACATCTACTTCCTGGGCTCCTCCGAGGGGTTGCTCTTCGACGTCCCCACCGAGCCCTACCCGCAGGCCCTGTGGGAGCCCCTGGCCGCCCACCTGACCGGCCTCGGGGCCGACCTGCGCACCGGCTCCGCCGTGGACGAGGTGCGGCCGCTGCCGGGCGGGGACCTCGAGGTCGCCTCTCGGGACCGGGGGCCGAACGCCACCAGGCCGTGGTCCTCGCCCTGGATCCGGCCGGCCTGCGCACCCTCGTCGCGCGCTCCCCCCACCTGGGCGGCCCGGGCTGGCGCGCGGACGTGGCTGCGCTGCGCACCGCACCGCCCTTCCTGGTCTCCCGACTCTGGTTGGACCGGCCCGTCGGCGCCGACCGTCCGGGTTTCCTGGGCACCAGCGGCTACGACGGACTGGACAACGTCAGCGTGCTGGAGCGCTGGGAGGGCGAGGCGGCCCGCTGGTCCGCCCGCACCGGCGGATCCGTGGTCGAACTGCACGCCTACGCGGTGGACGGGGACGCGGAGCCCAAGGAGGTCCAGGAGCGGATGCTGGCCCGCCTGCACGAGGTCTACCCGGAGACCCGCGACGCCCGGACGGTGGACGTGCGCCACGAGTGGCGCCGGGACTGCCCGGTGTTCCCGGTCGGCGGCTGGCCGCGCCGTCCCGGTGTCGCCACCCCCCACCCCTCCGTGGTCCTGGCGGGCGACCTGGTGCGCACCGACCTGCCCGTCGCCCTGATGGAGCGCGCCGCCACCACCGGCTTCCAGGCCGCCAACACGCTGCTCGCCCGCTGGGGAGTCGCCGGGCAGACCCTGTGGACGGTGCCCCGGGCGGGCCGCTCCCGCCTGCTGCGCGCCGTGGCCCGCCGGGCGGCCCGCTGATCGGCCGGCCCAGGTCAGCCGGGGAAGCGGCCGGTGCTGCGCAGGGCCCAGCGGCGTTCCGCGTAGGCGAGGTCGTCCCGCCACAGCCGGCCGGAGGTACGGCGCACCAGCGGCCGAAGGACCGGAGCGAGTGCCCGGGCCACGGCGAACCCGCGCCGTCCGGAGGAGGCGACCACCGCCTCCACCACCGCCGTGCGCGGGGCGGAGGACGAGCGGCCGGTCAGCGGGGTGACGTGGGTCTCGACCACCGAGCCCGCGCCCTCGCCCTCGACGATGCGCATGACGACGGTGCGCGGCCCGGGCGCGGTGAAGACCGCACGGACCGGCACCACCAGCCGCCCGGCCACCCGGAACGACACGTCCACCACGAACCGGTCCTCCCCGGTGCCGTCCGGCACCTCCCGCACCGTCAGGTCGACGAAAGAGTAGGGGTGGAGCCAGGAGCCGTGCCACGGATCCAGTCGGTTGGCCACCACGTCCTCGGGCTCGCAGCGCCCCGACCCCGTGTACACCGCCGTGACCGCCCCCGGCAGTTCGGGCCGCGTCGGCACCACCGGCCGTTCGCTGGGCTCCTCTCCACCGACCGCGTCCAACCGCACCCAGGCCAGTACCCCGTCCTCGTACACCGGGCGGGGCTCCCAGCCGGCGGTGGGGGTACCGTCCAGGGCCAGGCCGTGCCAGTGGCAGACCAGCGTGCCGCACACGACCCGGGAGTCCTTCAGGGGCGCTCCCAGGTGGGGGCACTCCCCCGGGCCGGCCCGCAGGACGCCCCCGGCGTCCCGCCACAGCACCACCTCCGTGCCGCCGACCAGCCGCCCGCGCGGCCCGCCGCGCAGCGCGAAGTCCCGGGACGCGCCGACGACGAACCAGTTCCCGGACGGACGTGCCGCCGCCCGTTCCAGGGCGCCGGCGATCAGCGCCGGCTTCGCCGCCCGCCACGCCGGTTCCTGCCGTGCCCAGGACGGGCCCCGGCGCAGCCGCAAGGGCGGCGTCCAGCGGCAGCGGGATCTCACCGTGCCGCTCCCCGGCCGGCCGGCGGACGGCGCGTCGCGCGGCGGGCCGCCTCCCCGGCCGGGGAGGCGGCCCGGTCCCGGCGCGGCACCCGGGCGGCCAGGATGCCTGCCAGCCCCGACACGGCGACGGCCGCCCGCCTGCGCAGCGGCACCGCCGCCCGCCGGTGCAGCACCGCGTAGCCGTCCTCGACGATCGCATCGAGGATGCCGCCGTAGAGCGTGGAAGCCGTCCGGATGCAGGGCCGGACCCGGGGCTCCAGCATGGCGATGCCCGGCTCGGCCTGCCGGTAGACGTCGCGGGTGAGCGCGGCGGCGGCCACCAGGGCTGCTCGGATGCGGACGTCGTCGCGGCCGGTGCGGCGGCTCCACTCCAGCAGCGGGCGGTCCACCCCGTGGGCCGCGAGCAGGTCGGCCGGCAGGTACACCCGGCCTCGGTCCAGGTCCTCGCCCACGTCGCGCAGGAAGTTGGTCAGCTGGAACGCCACTCCGAGGGCGGCCGCGTACGGCTCGGCCTCGGAGCGACGGGTGACGGTGCCCAGGACGGGGAGCATCTGCAGACCGATCACCGCCGCCGAGCCGTGCATGTAGCCGTACAGGTCCTGGTAGGTCGGGTAGTCGGTGACGGTGAGGTCGGCGCGCATCGAGGCCATGAAGTCGGTGAACAGCTCCGGGTCGATGCCGTACCGCTGCGCGGTGTCCGCGACCGCCCGCACCACCGGCTCGTCCGCGCGGCCGCGCCGCAGGCCTTCGGCCAGGTCGCGTTCCAGCAGTCCCAGCAGCCGGTCGCGTTCGGCGGGCGTCTCGCGGCCGTCCAGTGCGTCGACAATGTCGTCCGCCCAGCGGGCGAAGCCGTACAGGGCGTGGACCGCGCACCGGCGCTCGGGCGGCAGGAGCCGGGTGGCCAGGAAGTAGGTACGGCCGTGCCGGGCGTTGAGCTCGCGGCAGGCGGCGTAGGCCGCTCGCAGGGCGGGGGCGGTGATCCCTGCGGCGTCCAGTTCACGGGCCGTCATGCGACGCTCCGGTGGTCGAGGAAGAGCTGAGTGCCGTGACGGTGGAGCCGGGGTGCGGCGGGGCGGCTGCCGGCGGGTGTCGGCGCGTACGGGCCGGGTGCGCCGCGCCGGTGATCCGGGCGGCGGCGAGCTTCCCGCTGATCAGGACGGTCGGGACGCCGACCCCCGGGGTGGTGCCGCAGCCGGCCAGCACCGCGTTCTCCAGGCCGCGCACCAGGTTGCGCGGCCGGAAGGGTCCCGTCTGCGCGAGGGTGTGGGCGGCGGAGAACGGCGTGCCGGCCGCGTGGCCCTGGGCGGTCCAGTCGGCCGGGGTGACCAGGCACTCCTCCTCCACGGCGGCGCCGATGCCGGTCAATCCGCGCTGTTCGAGGACGCCGAGCAGATGGTCGCGGTAGCCGGGTGCCAGCCCGCTCCAGGCCGTGGCGCCGGGGCCGATGGCGGTGTTGGGCACCGGGGCCAGCACGTAGTGGGTGTGCCGCCCGGCCGGGGCCGCCGACGGGTCCGTGGCGGTCGGGTTGGTGATCAGCAGGGAAGGGTCCGTCATCAGGCGGCCGGCGCGGGTGAGCTCGTCGAACGTGCGCTCCCAGGCGTGGCCGAACGACAGTGTGTGGTGGGCCAGTTCGGGCCAGGTCCGGTCGGTGCCCAGGTGCAGGACCACGGCCGAGGGCGAGAACCGCAGCGGCACCGCGCGGCGGGGGGCCCGCCCCAGCAGCCGGTAGGTCGCCGGCAGGTCGGGCGTGAGGACGACCGCGTCGCAGGCGATCCGCCCGCGGTCCGTGAGGACGGCCGTGACCCTGCTGCCGCGCCGCTCCAGGCCTTCCACGGTGGTCCCGTAGCGGAACGCGGCGCCCGCGGCCTCGGCGGCGGCGGCCATCGCCCGGGGCAGGGCGTGCATGCCCCCGCGGGGGAACCACACCCCGGCCACCGTGTCCATGTAGGCGATGACCGCGTAGGCGGCCAGCGCCCGGGCCGGGGCCACTCCCGCGTACAGGGACTGGAACGAGAAGACCCGTTGCAGCCGCTCGTCGCGCAGGTGGCGCCCGATCCGCGGGGCGAGCCGGCCGAACCCGCCCAGGGCGGCCAGCCGCGCCAGGTCCGGGGTGAGCAGCTGCCACGGCGAGTCGAAGTTGGTGTCGATGAAGCGCCGCATCTGCGCCCGGTGGAGCCGTACCAGCCAGTGGCGCAGTTCCCGGTAGCCCGCGGCCTCCCGCGCGCCGGCGAAGCGCGCCACCTCGGCCTCCATCGCCTGCGCGTCGGTGTGCACGTCCAGCGTGCTGCCGTCGGCGAACCGGGCCCGGTAGGCGGGGTGCAGCGGCAGCAGGTCGACGTGCTCGCGCAGCGAGGTGCCGACGGCGGCGAACGCCTCGTCGGCGAGGTCGGGCATGGTCAGCACGGTCGGCCCGGTGTCGAAGAGGTAGCCGCCGCGCCGGATCCGCCCGGCCCGCCCGCCGGGCTCCTCATCCCGCTCGACGAGCGTCACCCGGCGCCCCGCGCCGAGCAGGTGGCAGGCGGCGGACAGTCCGGCCAGACCGGCCCCGATGACGACGACGTGGTCGGTCGGCGGCACGGCGCGCCTCATCGGGTCGCCCCCGTACGGTGCGCCCCACGGGGTGGCAGTCCGGCGGCTGCCCTGAGCAGGTCGGCCAGCCGGTCGGCGCCGGGGCCCGCCGGGCGGGCCCGCTCCAGGTGTTCCGCACTGCGCGCGGAGAGCCGCTCGATGCGGGACTGGACGGCGGCCCGCGCCCCCGTCCTCACCAGCGCTCGCCTGACCTCCTCCATCGCCCCGTCGTCCAGGTCCGCGTCACCCGGGCACCGCTCCAGTACGTCCGCCGAGACCAGGTCCTGACGGGCCACCGCCCGGGCGTGCGCCACGGCGAGCAGGTAGGTGGGTTTGCCGGACCGGATGTCGTCGCCGCAGGGCTTGCCGGTGCGGGCGGGGTCCCCGAAGACCCCGTCGAGGTCGTCCCTGAGCTGGAAGGCGATGCCCGCGCAGCGGCCGGCGCGGCGCAGCTCGCGCACCTGCTCGGGGTTGGCCCCGGCCAGGACGGCGCCCAGGTGGACGGGCCGCTCCACCGAGTACATGGCGCTCTTGAGCCGGGCGGTCCGCAGCGCCCGGCCCGGCGTGCGCGACCGGGTCACCTGGCCGTGCAGGTCCGCGTACTGGCCGGCGATCATCTCCGTCCGCAGGTCCGACCAGACCTGCCGCACCTGGTCCCGCAGGTGCGGCGGCAGGTCCTCCTGCGCGGCGGCGGCGAGGTCGTCCGCCCAGACCAGAGCCAGGTCCCCGGCGAGGACCCCCGCGGCCGAACCGAGTTCCGCGGCGCCCCTGCTTCCCGCGCCGGACGCGTACTGTGCGGCCACGTCCAGGTGCAGGGCCCGGCGACCGCGACGCGTCGCGGCCCGGTCCATCACGTCGTCCTGGACGAGCGCGCACGTCTGGAGCAGCTCCAGTGCCGCGGCCGCGGCCAGCGCGGTGCCGACCGGTCCGTCCTCCCGCCCGCACGCGCGCATCGTCCACCACAGGAGCTGCCCGCGCATCCGCCGACCTCCGCCCCGGGTGAAGTCCGCCACCCGGAGGGCGACGTCGGCGGCGAAGACCGCGTCGGCGGCGGTCGCCCGCGCCAGCCGCTGCTCCAGGTACCGGTCGAGCACCCGGCCGACCGTGCCCGGCACGTCGACGTCGACGTCCTCGCTCGGTGCCGGAGCGCCTCCGGTCCCGCGGGGTGAACTGTGTCCTGCGGCTGGGGCGCGGAGTGCGCTGGACGGACCGAACGGCCCGGGCGCGACGTCTCGGCCCGCCGCGGGTGCCGACAGTGGTACGGAGAACATCGGGCTCGCTTCCGTTGGATTCCGGTCCACATCACGTGCAGGCACCGGAGGGCGCGCCGGGCACCAGCGGCACAGGGTCTCTCTCCGTCTATCCCCGATCACGCGGGTCCAGTCGCCCACGGCCCGCAATTCACCCTGGAGGCAGCCCCACGGAAATCGTGTCCCTGCGGGGTGAGCTGCCTGGCAGCGGGCGCCAGTGCCGCACCGGGGCCCCTCTTCGTCGCAGCGGTGATCTCGTTCATCACGTCGCTGCCGAGGGGCTCTTGGTGGTCTCTGTCCTGCAACGCGCGACGTCCCGCTGCCGACACCCGCACGAGCCGGTAGGGCACGTCTTGTGGCTCATCCGTACCCGAAGGTGTCAACTGGGATGGCGTCGAAGGAAGTTGAGCCGCTTCAAAAGGTCCTGCTCAGCCCCCGAGCGATCGTCTGCCAGAACCGGGCCCTGTCCTCACGCCATGCGACACTCGGCCGACCCGGCGATGGCATCTGCCCGCGATACTCCCGTGCCGCCCGCTGTCGATTCCCCACGCCCATACGTAAACCTCCAGCTCACAGAGGTGTTGCGACGACCGATTGAATCCACTCTGGCAGCCGCGATCCATATGGGAGAGCACTGTTCCGGTCGGGCGGCGGGTTCGGCAGGCGGCCCGGGGAGCGTCGGTGACCAGTTCGGTCCGCAGGTGGTCGGCGGTGGCCCGGCCGACGACCCGGCGGGAGGCGATGTCGATGACGGTGGCCAGGTAGAGCCGGCCCTCCTCGGCCGGGATGTAGGTGATGTCGCCGCACCAGCGCGTGTCGAGGGCCACCGGGTCGGGCGTGAAGTCGCCCAGGACCAGGTCCGACCGGGTGGGCGGCCTGCGGGTCGGGGATCGTGGTGCGCTGGCGCCGCCTGCGGTGCCGGCCCTGAAGGTCGGGCCTGGCGCATCAAGCGGGCGACCCTTCGGCGGCCGCAGACGATGCCCTGGCGGTGCAGGGCTGCGTGCACGCGCGCAGCCCCGTGGGTGCCGCGGGACGTCGCACGGATCTCGGTCAGCTCGGCGTCGCGAGTCGCGCAAGGGCCGAGGGTCGCAGTGCAGCGGGCGTAGAAGGCGGCTCGGGAGACCTTGAGCAGTTCACGCGCCCGTTTGACGTTGCGGCCTGCCTGCTTCTCCGCCTCGATGAACGAGTGCACCGTCACCGGGCCTCCTTCGCGAAGAAAGCCGTGGTACGGCGGAGGATGTCCACGTCCTCGCGCAGCCGACGGTTCTCCCGCCGCAGCCGCGCCAGTCCCTCGCGCTCGTCGCTGGTCCGGCCGTCCCGCTCACCGGCGTCGATCTCGGCCTGCCTGACCCAGTCCCGCACCGTGGCCTCGGTCAGGTCGAAGTCCTTCGCGACTGACCGACCGAGCGGTCACCGCGACGGCACAGCTCGACGATCTCGGCCTTGAACTCCGGCGTGAACGCGCGACGAGGGCGCGGCTCCTCCTTCCGCATGCTCTCCATGATGGACATCATCCTTACCGGGGCCGAAGCCCCTGATCAGGGGTGTCCGTCACACCGAATCAAGCCCACTGACAAGTAGCACGTCCTCGAGGACTACCTGCTTACCGGTCGGCCTCACCCCCCACCCGGGGGTGAGGCCGACCGGTAAGCAGTGTTTGCCCAAGGGGGCCGGCGCTGGGACAGGAGCCGACCGTAGCGGGGTGGGTCAGCCGGGCCAGGTGCCTGTCAGGCGCCGGGTGGCGGTGGCGCCGGCCCGGTCGATGGCTGCCTTGACGAGGGCGAAGATGGCGCCCTGCATGGTGGCGGCGAGTAGCACCTCCCGCCAGGTGCGGTCCTCGTCGGTGGCATCCGGGGCGTCGTCGTCGTGGCCGATGATCTTCCATGCCTGTTTGAAGGCGATGCCCGCGAGCAGGCCGCCGGTGACGCCGAGCATCAGCCCGACCGGCTTGTAGAGGACCCTGACCGCGTTCACTTGTTCTTCCGGCCGCGCAGCAGGAACAGGGTGGCGACCAGGACCGCGGCGCCGGCCAGCAGCGGGGTCCGGTTGGCTCGGGCCATCGCCGCGGCGATGGCGACCTTCTCCCGGACCGGTTCCGGCGTCTTCTCGCGGGCCAGATGCCCGGCATGGAGCGCGGTGTCGCGCACCTGGGCGACGGCCCGGTCCGCCTTCTCCATCACCTGGTCCGGGGTCTTCTCCTTGGCCAGGTCGGCGGCCTGTCCGGCTTTCTCTCGGAGCTTGCCGGTCAGTTGCGCGGTCTTCTCAGCGGCCTGGTCCTTCAGTTCGGTCGCCTTCTCCGCGACCTGTTCTTTGACGTCGGCCTTGGCAGCCAACGCCTCTACCGTGCGGCCGAGTTCTGCTCGGGTGCGCTCGACCTGCTCGCGGAGCAGGTCGGTCTCGGCGGGTCCGTCGTCCTGGGGCTGGTGGCTCATCGGTGTGTCCTCTCCTTGATTTCGGCAATGTCCGCCCTGACGCTGTCGATGGTCTGCTCCGGTGCGGGGTTACCGGCGGCGGCCACCTGCTTGCGGCCGTTCAGGGCCAGCACCGCGGCGACCGCCACGAGCAAGGCCGCGACGACCAGCGCGGCCGCCCACACCGGCAGGACCAGGGCGAGGGCGGCGATCCCTGCGGCGATTGCGGCCTGGGACGCCAGGACGGCGACCAGACCGGCTCCGCCGACCAGGCCTCCACCGAGGCCGTAGCGTTTGCCCTTCTCGGTCAGCTCTGCCCGGGCCAACCGCATCTCTTCCCGCACCAGCTCCGAGAGTTGCTGCGACGCCCGCGTGACGAGCGTGCCCATCGAGTCCTCGCTGCCGTGGGGTGTGGTGCCTCCGACACTGCTGCTCATGCCTGCCTCCTCACTGCTGTCGTCGTTTGACCGGGTCTGTCCGGACCGCCGCCTACCCGTGAACTCGCGGGCTATCCGCCGACCTCGCCAGCGGATCCGGCGAGGAGATTTCCGGGATTTGCCGGGCGCCTCGGGGAGACGCCCGGCATGCGGTGTATGCATGGGCCCGGGTGGGACCGCAGATGGCCGAACTCAATGGCGGGTCAACGGCGTTCGGAGGTGCGGTCTCCCAGCGGGCAGGGGATGCGGCCGCCGGCTGGGAGACGGGCTGGGTGCTGCGCGGGGGACCACGTTGCTCGGCCGGGCAGTGCGGCGTACACGCGGTGTGGCAGTGGCTTCTGTGCAGCGGGATGCAGGGAGAGGCCCGGCAGTCCTCGCGCACGGCATGCACGGAAACCGGGTCGCAGATCGTCTGCTGGTAGTTCTGAGAGGGCGTTAGGTCCGTTCCTGGATGATCTGGTGTCGCCCGTTCGTGGGTACGGAGGCACTTCGAGCTGACTCGCATGTCGTGTGCATGGTGAGGTCGGGGCATGGAACGGGTGCCGTACTCAACGGACTTGTCCGACGGGCGGTGGGCCCTGATCGAGCCACTGGTCACCGCCTGGAAGCAGCAGCGGGTGTCGCGGTCGGCGACCGGGGACCCGGGCTCCTGCGACCTGCGCGAGGTCGTGAACGCGCTGCTGTACCAGAACCGGACGGGGTGTCAGTGGCGGCTCCTGCCGCATGACTTACCGACTTGGTCGGTGGTGTTCTACTACTTCACCCTGTGGCAACAGGACGGTCTCGACCAGCGGATCCAGGAAATCCTGCGTTGCCAGGTGACGAAGGTGTACGCGCTTCACCCCGATCCGAGCGGTGCGTACGTCGATGCCGTCCGGGCCGTGGAGGACGTCGCGAATCCCCTCTCCGCCAGCTCTCCGCGGGCGACTCTCGGTGAGGTCATCCGGGAGTTCGAGCACCGCGGGGGGAACTACTCGATGGTGATCCTGGACAACAGCGCGGCGCCCGCCACGATCGTCACCGTCCTCTCCCTCGTGAAGCTCCTGTGGCACGGGCACCGCGACCGCCACCCCGGAGGCCGGACCAGCGCGCCGATCGCCCAGGAAGCTGCCCAGGCCGCCGTTCACATCGCCGCGCTGCTCGTCCAGCTCCTCAGCACGTCCGCAGTGGTCAAGAACCCCTGGCCCCGAAGGCAAGCAACGCCCTCAACACCCTGGCCGGCCACCGCACAACAGGACCCTGCACGAACAGTTCCTCCGGAGGAGCCGGCGCTGCGATCCGGGATCGCCGCGCTCTGACCTGCGCCGGTGAGTTTCGTCGGCCGGAAACTCACCGGCTCTCGCAGCGAGCTCACCGGCCTGCGACTGCGAAACCCACCGGTTGGTCGCAGCCAGTTGGCTCCCAGGTCGCAGTCGCAGCCGGCTGCCCGGCGCAGGCCTGCGCCGCTGTCGCACCGCACCGGCTCTGAGCTGCGATGGAAAGGCTGCGGCAGGCGAAACCAACAGAGCCGATGCCGAACTCCCCGGCCCCGGGGGCGGCGACGGGGCGGTCGGCTTCGGTGGCGGCGGGCCGTAGGGTGGGCGCGCCAGGACGGCCGAGTGGCGAGGGAGAAGCGTGCGGTCCGAGGAACATGCGGGGTGGGAGCGGGACTTCCCGGTGCGGTATCTCCTGGTGTGGGAGGACGTCCACGGTGAGGAGGAGGACGTGCTGTGGGGGCGGTGCGCGGAGGCCGATGGCCTGTTCATGGACCCGCTGCCGCTGCCGCGGGAGGTCCTGACGCTGCGCGGCTGCCCGCGCGAGAGCCTGCTGGCCCGGGCTGTTGCGGACGGCGCGCGGCCGGTGCGGCTGCTGGGGAACGGGGAGATCGTGGTCGAACCCGTGGATCCCTCGAGCGACGGGCCGTACCGCTTCTGCGGCCTGGAGGACACGGTCGTCCTGGCCCACCGGCCCACCCCGGGCGATCTTGGGCGGGTGGACATCGTCGTGGGCGCCGGCGTCAGGGAGAACGACTACTGGGGGCCCGAGCGGTGGCCTTCCAGCCCGCGGTTCGACCTGTGGTTCCCCTCGCTGCGGGAGGACGACCCGTCGGGCGACTGCCTTTCCGTCGGCGGCCTGTTCACCCCGCGCCCGCAGCGGCCGAGCGAGCCCGTGCACCTGATCGGCTGCGAACCGGCCGAACCGCTCCTCGCCCTGTTGCGCCGCCCCCACCCCCAGGAGGGCGATCCGATCACGCTCCGGCGCCTGGACCGCAACGGCCGGACGATGGCCGGCTACCGCCTCGATTTGGACACCGTCGAAGCGCGCCCGTCCGTCCTCGGCGCGGCCCTGATCGACGTCACCGTCACCGACCCCGGCGACAACCGCCCCGCCCTGGCAGCCCGCGCAGTGTGGGAGACCTGGTCCGACGGCATCCCCGCACAGCTCAACCAGTGGGCGCACCTCGACACCGAGGGCCGCTCCGCATGGCTGGACCTCACCAGCGTCGGCCCGTACGGGCCGGGCGGCCGTTCGGGCGGGACGTACCACCTGGACGGAGAACACGCCACGAACCGGGCCGGCCTGCTCCTGGCGCTCGGCGAAGCCCTGCTCGGCCCCGGCGCCAACTACGGCAGAGGCCTGGAATCGGTGAAGGACTACCTGTTCGGCGGGCCCCGCGTCGTCCCCCCGTTCACCCTCGTGTGGCACCACTCCGACATCGCCCGCCGCGCCCTCGCCGGAGACGTCCTGCACCACCTCGGCGGCGTGTCCGACTTCGAGTGGACCGTGCGACTCCTGCGCAAGCGCGGCGTCACCGTCGTACTCCAGTGAGTACCCGACGCTGTCGGGGATCGTGTTCGGGAGGACGGGGTGGTCCTGGCACCGACGGCTCGCCGGCGGGGGGCT
Organism: Kitasatospora cineracea; assembly: GCF_003751605.1. Lineage (NCBI taxonomy): Bacteria > Bacillati > Actinomycetota > Actinomycetes > Kitasatosporales > Streptomycetaceae > Kitasatospora > Kitasatospora cineracea. Next base: position 5,784,122 of record NZ_RJVJ01000001.1, on the reverse strand, counting down.
TGTGTCGTTCGGGCCACCGGCGGCCATATGGAGAGTCTCAGCTCGGTGGACGTGCCTCGTCTCGCAAGGACAGCATGTCGATCTTTTGGGAAAGCCCTGGCAGCACGGGTAGCCGGCGCGGTCCGGCAAGGGCAGTTCGCGAGAGGGAATCGTGGCAGGTGGCGAGAAGTCCCGGCGCACCACGATGGGATTCTCCACCTGCTGCGCACCCGCCCCGGCCCCACCGAACCCGAGGCCCTGCTCGACTGGCTCCAGCAGGACGCCCGCAGCTGCGCCGACGGCAGCACCCACGACGACGCGGCCCTGCTCGCCCTCACCTGGACCCGGCCCGTCGGCCCGGACTGAGCCCTCGGGCCGGACCCGACCGAACGACGCGCTCCCGCCCGCCGGGTCTCACCACGGCGGACGGGAGCGCGAGCCGACTTCCCCCGGGAGCTACTTCACCCGGCGGACGGGCGGCGGGGTCCACCGGCCGTCGAGGGCCTCCGGACGGGGCGCGTACAGGCGCAGCGTCAGGCCCAGCGGGCCGGTCGGCGCGGGCAGCCAGTTCGCCCGCCGCTCCGGGCCCGGGTCGCGGTGGGAGACCAGGATGTCGAGCGAGCCGTCCGCGTTGTACACCAGCGGGTCGCGGTCGCCGAGCGCGAAGCGGTCGATCTCGTTGGCGGTCTGGAAGCCCTGCGCGTCGTACATGGTCACCGACCAGAACGCGCCGACCGGCGGCAGGCCGTCCGCGTCGAAGTGCAGCAGGTAGTCGTGCTCGCCGGTGACGGGGGCGCCGTCCGCGTCGGCGGCCAGCACGGGATAGACGGCGTCCTCGGCCGGATTGGCGCCCAGCCCGATGGCGGTGACGGCGGCCCGCTTGAAGTAGGCGTTGCCGTACACGCCCATGGTCTCGGTGGTGACCCGCCAGCCGTTGACGGCCGTGCCGATGGTGGCCGGCGACGCCAGGATCGCCTCCCGGGCCGCCCGCGCGCCCGCCTCGACCGCCGCCAGGTCCGCCCCGGCGAACCGCGCCCCGTCGAACTCCCGGCCCGGCAGGATTCCCAGGTGCGCGATCCGCGCCAGGACCGCGAAGTCCGTGCTGTGCGGCGGATTGACGGCCAGTGCACGGGCCGCCGCGGCGAAGAACTCCACCGCGCCGAGGCCGTTCACCGTGGCGAGCGGATCGCTGTCGACGTCCGCCCCCGGATCGACCGGATGCTCGGTCGGGTGCAGCGCCGTCACGGTCAGCCCGTCCTGGATCCGGTGGACCTTGTCGTAGTCGGCCGGCCCGTTCGTCTGTACCCGCCCGATCACCCACACGTACGGCGTCGGCGCCCGCAGCACCGTCGCCCCCGCCGGCACCTCGCCCCGGAAGTCCGGGGCGACGACCAGGTAGTCCTGGTCACCGGAGCCGGTGGTGCGGGGGCCGAGGGTCGCGAACACGTCGGTCCACATGTCCAGCAGCGGAACCATGAAGTACCGGCCGGCGGTGTCCGACACGTGCAGCGCCACCGGACCCGCCGTCAGGTCCAGCCACGCGGACGAGTACAGGGTGTCGAAGTTCGGCCGCACCACCGACCGGAACTCCGCCGACGGGAACTCGCGCAGGTGGTGGAACTCGTTCGGCGGCCCGAAGGCCGGCTTCACCCCCGTGGGCACCGACACCGCCTGCCGGCGGGTGACATCCATGGTGACCAGCGGGTACAGGTACACGTACGCCTCGTGGGCCAGGGTCTGCAGATCGTCCGACATCATGCTCGCGTGCTCCCTCGCATCCGGAGAGGGGCGGCAAGCCCCAAAAGGACGCTTCCGGCCCCGGACTGCCGTCGCAACGCCGACCGGCCGAACGGGTGAACCTCGCCTCCGCAAGAACCATTTCCTCGGCCTCTACACCGGTCCCTGGGAAGAGAAGGTCCGCCGCACACGCCGCATCCGTCGCGCCCGGTTCATGCCCACCCGACCACCCGAGCAGCATCGACACGGACCCCACGATCAGCGGCAGGGCCCAGAAGTCGGACCAGAACCAGTTCTCACCTACGCAGCCGGCTGTCCAAGTCCATCAGTCCGGCCGCCACCGCGAACCGGCCGCCACCAACTCCACCCGTCCCGGGCACTCTCCACTACCCCGCCCCCGGTCGAAGGGCGCGGCCGCGCTCGGCCTGTTTCCCGGCCGATGGAGGCCTGCGGGTTCCGCGCCGAACGACCGGCGGCGTCGCTGCCTGCGGGAACAGCTGTCCTCCGGCGGGGCGTCCGGGCTGTCAGCGGCTGATCGAGATGGCGAAGGGGGTGAATCCGCTGGTTCGGATGACGTGGGGGACGAACAGGATTGCGGCCTCGGTGGCGCGGGCGGTCTCGATCCCGCCGAGGTCGGTGATCCAGTCCTGCTGCCAGCCGAGGTCGGTGAGCAGTTCGCGGACGGTCTGCTTGGCCTGGGGGTCGTTGCCGGAGAGGAAGACGGTCGGTGCCTGGGTGAGTGCGGCGGGTGCGGTCATCACGGGGAAGAGCATCGTGTTGAGCGTCTTGACGACGTGCGTTTCGGGGAGTGCTTCCTGGAGCTGCTCGGCCAGGCTGGAGCCGGGGTGGATCAGGTCGGCGGGCAGTCCGTCCGGTCCGTCGGTGGTGGCGTTGGAGACGTCGACGAGGATCTTGCCGCGCAATTCCTCGCGCAGCGCGGTGAGCCGCTCCAGCGAGCCGGCGCCGGGGGTGGCGTTGATGACGATCTGCGCCGCGGCGGAGGCGTCGGCGGCGGCGCCCGGTGCGCGGTCGACGGCGGTCACCCGGTGGCCGGCGCGGGTGAGGGCCTGGGCGAGGTTGCCGCCGACGCGGCCGTTTCCGAGGACTGCGATGGTGGTCACGGTGTGCTGTTCCTTCGGTGGGTACGGGAGAGGGTGGGGTCAGCGGGAGAGGGTGGTGACGGCCTGGGCGTGGACGCCGGGCGCGGCGGCCAGGAAGCTCTCGCTCTGCGGGGTCCAGGGGCGGCCCTGGGCGTCGGAGACCTGTCCGCCGGCCTCGGTGACGAGCAGCGCCCCGGGCAGCAGGTCCGCGCGGGCGCCGGCGAACTGCCAGAAGGCGTCGATCCGGCCGGCGGCCACGTTGAGCAGGTGCAGGGTCGCGGGGACGGCGACGCGGACGACGAGTGCGTCGAGGAGCATCGCGGTGATGGAGGAGCCGATGCGCCGCACGACGTCCTCGTCCTCGTCGGGCCGGGCCTGGCTGGTGGCGACCAGGCCCAGGCCGAGGTCCGCGGTCGGGGACACGTGCAGGGGCCGGCCGTCGAGGTGGGCGCCGGCGCCGGTGAGCGCGGTGTAGGTCTGGCCGGTCAGCGGCAGGTGGACCGCGGTGAGCACCGGCCGGTTGTCGCGCACCAGGGTGGCGGTCACCGCCCATTCGGGCAGGGCGTGCAGGTGGTTGACGTTGCCCTCGGCCGGGTCCACGACCCACCACTCGCCGGGCGGCAGCGCCCCGCCGTCCAGTTCGTCCTCCACCCAGCCGGCGTCCGGGCGCAGGCTCGTCAGGCGGGGGCGCAGGACGGCGAGGGCCGCGTCGTCGTTGGCGGCGAGCGCGTCCATCAGTTCTTCGCGGGTGCGGTAGGCGACCGCGTCTCCGAAGCGCTCCCGCAGCACGGAGCCCGCGGCGCGTACGGCGTCGGCGGTCTGCGCGAGCAGGTCGGTGTCGGACGCGGGGCCGGCGGGCGCAGCGGTTTCGGCGGTCTGGGTCGATGCGGACATGGTGGTGCTCCCGTCTGAGGAGGGGGTGGTCAAGCGGATCGGGCGGAACCGCGTTCCGTTCTCGCCTGCGTTTCGAAGGTAGAGGCGCCGATGATTAACCTCAAGTGCATGTCATTCACTGCTGGGATGACTCGCGCGCAATTGAGTCCGCCGCCCTCTCGCGATGCCCGGTGAGCCCCCGGCTCCACGCTGCCCGCGTCTCCCGAACCGGGCGGGTCGTCGGCGCCGTTCCCTCACCCGTCGGGCGAGCTGTCGAAGGCGTCGCGCGCGTGCTCGACGGTGGGCATGTTCTGCGAGGCCCAGGTCAGCAGTACGTCGATGGGGTGGCGAAGGGTTTTGCCGAGAGGGGTGATCCGGTAGCGGACCGCCACCGGCCGGGTGGAGACGGCCTCGCGCTCGATCACGCCGTTGCGTTCGAGCCGCCGGAGCGTCGCGGTCAGCGACTTCTGCGTGACCTGGAGGATGGCCCGGCGCAACTCGTTGAAGCGGCAAGGGCGTTCGCAGAGTTCGTTGAGGACGCTGAGCGGCTTTGTTCACGAGAACCGGCTCTGGCTCAACTTCCGCGGCGGCCCGGCGACCAAGCTGGCCGGCATCGACAACCAGCAGATCAGCGGCCTGCCCCCAGCTCGCCGTGGCCATGATCGGCGCCGTTTCGCGGAAGTCGAGCCAGAACCCGAGAACCGACAGCACTTGTTCATGGGATTGAGCAGCAGTCGATTGCGCGGGAGAGTCGAACACGCCGTTGGGGGGAGGCCCCATGGGGCAGGCGGGGTAGGCCCGGGTGCCCTGGTCGCTGTCGGCCGGGGCGGTGGCGGGTTCGTGCTCAGGTCGGACTCGGAAGGGCTGCGGCGAGCAGGCCGGTCAGCCAGTCCTCGTAGGTGTCGGTGTCCCAGCCGCGGCCGGTGGTGAGCTGGGTGTACAGGTGGGGGCCGGTCAGGGCCCACCAGGAATCCGCCAGGCGGGCCGTGTCGGCGTCCGGGGGCAGGACGCCGGTGTCGGCGAGGTGGGCGACGAAGGCGCTCACCCCGGTCATCCGCTCCTCCTCGCTGAGGGCGAGGACCTGGCCGACCTCGGGGCCGGCCTCGGCGAGGAGGGCGGACAGGGCGGCGAGGCGTTCGTGGACCCCGCGGACGAACGCGGCGTACAGGCGGAGCTTGGCGTGGGCGTCGCGGGTGGCCAGGACGGCCTGGAGCTGGGGCCGCTCGGCCATGGCCAGGGGCTGGTCGTCCCCGGCCAGGGTGACGTCCCACAGTGCCTTGACCAGACCCGGCTTGCCGCCGAACGCCTTGTAGAGGGTCTCGGGGGAAACGCCGGCGCGCTCGGCCACCGCGCGGACGGTGGTGGCCCGGTAGCCGTCGCGGAACAGCAGCTCCCGGCCGGCCGCCAGGATCGCGGCCCGGTTGCGGCGCGCGGCCTGCTGCCGGCGGGCCGAGTCGTACGGTCGGCGCGGAGTCCCGCTGGGCATCCCGTCTCCCCTCTCATCCGTTACAGTCAACTGTATCCGAATTCGGCCGTCCTGCCCCCGGAGGAACGCATGCCCCGCCCCATCCCCTCGGACCGGCGCGTCGCCCCCGGCGTGGACCGCCTCGGCGACGACGTCGTCAACTTCTACCTGGTGCAGGAGCCCGACGGCCTGGTCCTCGTCGACGCCGGACTGCCCGCCCACCTGAAGCAGCTACGCGAGCACTTGGCCGACTCCGGCCGCTCCCTGACCGACATCCGCGCCGTGCTCCTGACCCATGGACACCCCGACCACACCGGACTTGCCCACACCCTCCAACAGGCCGGCGCCGACATCTGGATCCACGGGAGCGACGCCGCGATCCTGCACGACGGCCCGCGCAGCGCCCTGCGCCACGCCAAGCCGGAACGCTCCGCACTGCCCTACCTCCTGCGCCGGCCCACTGCCCTCGCCACCCCGCTCCACCTCGCCCGCACCGGAGCCTTCACCGCACCCGCCACCCCCGGCGTGCGCGCCTTCGACACCGACCGGCAGCTCGACGAGGTGCCCGGAAAACCGCGGGCCGTCCCGCTGCCCGGCCACACCCCTGGCAGCACCGGCTACCTCTTCCCCCAGCGCGGACTGCTCTTCACCGGCGACGCCCTGGTCACCCACGACGGCCTGACCGGACACACCGGCCCCACCCTGGTCTGCCGCGGCTTCACCCACGACAGCCGCACCGCCCTGACCTCCCTCGACCGCATCGACGAACTCACCGAAACCACCCTGCTCCTGCCCGGCCACGGCCACCCCCTCACCGGCGACCCCCGCACCGCCACCCGCCAGGCCCGGCAGACCGGCCCCCGCTGAACAACGACACGGCCGACCCGAGCACCGCAGACCGACACCCGACCGATCCCCGGACGCCGGCGCCCGCGTCCGACAGCAGTGCCGCACGGCACCGAACCACCGAGCACCGAGCCCGGCAGATGCCTCCCGGCCTCGTGAACATCTGCTGCCGGTTCTCGGGTTCTGGCTCGACTTCCGCGAAACGGCGCCGATCATGGCCACGGCAAGCTGGGGGCAGGCCGCTGATCTGCTGGTTGTCGATGCTGGCGAGCTTGGTTGCCGGGCCACCACGGAAGTTGAGCCAGAGCCGGTTCTCGTGAACAAAGCCAAATCCGTCGCCGACGGGATCGGGCTCCGCCTGCCCATGGCGCCGGCCTCCCTGATCGGCGTCGACCACCTCTTCGAATCGGACGTCCTGGTCGAGGTCGAAGCGACCGCCCTGCTCGACTGACCGGCCGCGACGTCACGGGGCCGGCCCGCGTGCGCGGCGGCCGGCCCCGACGCCCGGCGGGGCGCTACCGGTCGGAAGCCTCCGAAGCGGCAAACAGGCCCTGGAGGGTCCGGGTCGCCAGGTCGAGCAGCCAGGTGTGGGCGGGGTCGTCGTCGTAGCGCTGGTGCCAGAGCAGATAGAGCGGCACGGGCGGCAGGTCGAACGGCAACGGCAGTGTGGTCAGGCCCAGTTGGTCGCGGGCGGAGCGGGTGACCGCGTCGGGGAGGGTCACCACGACGTCGGCGTCACGGGCGAGTTGCAGGGCGGTGTCCGTCGCGGGGGCGGAGACGATGACGCGGCGCTCGTGGCCGAGGGCGGCGACGACGTCGTCGACCCGGTCGCGCAGGCTTCCGCGCCGGGAGACGGTCACGTGATCGGCCGCCGCGTACCGCTCGACGGTCATCGGCCCTTCGGTGAGCGGATGGCCCGCTCGGACGGCGAGGATGATCCGGTCCCGGCCGATGAGGCGGTGCCGGATGTCGGGCTGGGGCGGGGGGTCGGCGCTGGAGGCCACATCGACCTCGCCGCGACGCAGCTCGGGGGTGTCGTGGCCGGGCTCGACCGTGAGGCGCATCCTCACCTTCGGGGCCTGGCGGTGCACCGCGGCGACCAGGGCGGTCCCGCAGGCGGTGGTGAGGGCGTCGTGCAGGCGAACGGTGAACACCCGTTCCAGGCCCGCCAGATCGAGGTCCGTACGAGCGGACAGCAGTTGGTGGGCCTGCTGCACCAGGACGTGGACCTCGGTGCGCATGGCCAGTGCACGAGGGGTGGGCGTCATGTGGCGTCCGGTCCGCACCAGGATCTGGTCGCCGGTGGCCTTGCGGATGCGGCCCAGCGAGCGGCTCATCGCCGGCGCGGTGACGTGCAGCCGGTCCGCGGCCCCGGCCACGCTGCCCTCTTCCAACAGCGCGTCCAGAGCGGTGAGCAGGTTCAGATCCAATTGCATGGCAGTCACTATACGAATAGAAGGAATGCACTTGCCGGTAGTGGTGAGGGCTTCCGGCGACCTCGTGCACGGTCGGCGACGGGTCGCGTTCGGCAGGGTGCCGGCCTTGTTGCTCAGGAGGACCGGCCCCGGGGAAGGGGGCAGTCAACTGGCTTGGCTGCGATGCCTGTTGGTCCGAAATGGGACTGGCGGCGGTTCGGACGGCGTCGGCTCGGGCGGCGAATGCCCGGGGCGCGGTACCCCGTGGCGGCGCGGGTGGCCGTGATGGCGGTCGGTGTTCCACCGGGGCCAGTCGAAGCGATCCAGGCCGTGGCCGGTACCGGAGCGGCGCTCAGGCAGTGGCTCAGCCGCCGCGGGACCGCGTCGGGATAGGCGCCGTGGCCGTACTTGGCGCAAGCCCAGCCGAGCGTTCCCAGGAGTGCTGCCACGGCGAGCCGTCGGCCTGCTCGCGCCCTGCTCGTCGTCATGTTCGTTGCTCTCAGTACCAGTTCGGTTCGACCGGACGTAGCGGATCTTCTGCCGGCCTTGGTCCGGGCAGCAGTCGGCGGTCTTGAGTGCTGCGGACGTCCGCCGGGAACGGCGTCACCCGACGGTGAACAGCGCGGTCCGCGCTTCGGCCGGTGATCGGGGCCGGTTGGTGATCCGTCCACCGAGCTGTTCGAGGAACTCCTGCGAGCTCGCTGCGGCCGTCACGACTCGTGCTCGAAGCCAGGTGGTCGTGGATCTGCGAGGAGGCCCGCCTTCCGGTGGAAGGCGGGCCTCCTCCTGTTGCCGATGCCGATGCCGATGCCGATGCCGTGGAGCGTGGTGCTCCCGTTGCCGCAGGGCCGTGTTGTTCAGGCGGATTCGAGGATCGGCCGGACCTCGACGGTCTCCGGGGTGGGCAGGCTCCTGGCCAGTTCGAGGGCTTCGGCGCGGTCGGCGACCTCGACGACGAACCAGCCGCCGAGGGTCTCCTCGCCGGTGTGCGCGGGCGCGTCGGTGACCGTCGTCGTCCCGTCGGCCGCGGTGCGCACCGTCGCGGGGGCGGTGTGCTCGGTCTCCAGGGCGTCGCCGCCGACCAGCTTCCCGGCTGCGGCGAGGTCGCCGATCCAGCCTTCGTACTCCTTGCGGTACGCGGCCCGGTCGGCCTGGATCCGGCGGCGGGACTCGTCGGTCTCGAAGATCACGAGTGCGAATTTCACGGGAGCTCCTCTCCGGTCGCCGTACGGGCGACCGCTGTTGACGGTGGGGAAGGGAGGGCGGGTTCAGGTGCTTTCGCCGGCCGGGGTGATGCGGGCGAGTGCGCCGATCTCGAGCGCGGTCCAGAGGGCGCCGTCGGGGCCGACGGTGATGCCGTGGGGCTCGGAGCCGGGGGTGGGCAGGTCGTAGGTCGTGATGGCGCCGTCGGGGGTGATGGCGCCGACGCGGTTGGCGCCCCATTCGGTGAACCACGCGGTGCCCTGTCCGTCGACGGTGACGGCGTGCGGGCGCGCGGTGCGGTCGGGCAGGGGGAATTCGGTGATCTTCCCCTCGGGGGTGATCCGGCCGATCTGGCCGGCGGCGATCTCGACGAACCACAGCGCGCCGTCGTGGCCTGCGGCGATGCCCACCGGTGCCGCCGCCTCGGTCGGCAGGGGGTGGAGGGTGACGGCGCCGCCCCTGTCGATCCGCCCGATGGCGTTGGCCTGGTTGAGGGTGAACCACATCCCGCCGTCGTCGCCGGCGGTGATCGCGGACGGGAACGCGCCGGTGACGGGGAGCGGGAACTCGGTGACGTCGCCGTCGACGGTGATCCGGCCGATCCGGTCGGCGGCGGTCTCGGTGAACCAGAGCGCGCCGTCGGGCCCGGCCGCGATGCCGAAGGGCCCGCAGCCCGGGGCGGGCAGGTCGAACTCGGTGACGTCGCCGTCGGTGGTGATCCGGCCGATCCGGTGCGCCCGGTACTCGGTGAACCACAGGGCGCCGTCCGGGCCGGGGGTGATGACGGTCGGTCCGCAGTCGGGGTCGAGCCGGTGGCTCGTCGGTTGCCTGCCGGGGACGATCTGGCCGATCCGGCCGCTGTGGACGAGGGTGAACCACAGGGCGTCGTCCGGCCCGGTGGTGAGGGCGTAGGGGCCGGCCGCGCGGTCGGCCACGGGGTGCTCTTCGACGGTCACACGGTTCACACGGGTCACAGGGGCTTCTCCAGGGCGTGCTCGGCGGCGATGCGGGCGATGTCGGCCGGGGTTCCGGCCATGATGGTGCGGGCGTGTTCGGTGACGAGGTCCGCCGGCCAGTCCCACCAGGCGGCGCGCTGCAGCCGTTCGACGTCGGCGTCGTCGAAGCGCCGGCGGATCGTCCTGGCCGGGTTGCCGCCGACGATCGTGTAGGGCGGGACGTCGGCGGTGACCACGGCTCCGGCCGCGATGATCGCGCCGTCCCCGATGCGCACGCCGGGCATGACGGTGGCCTGGTAGCCGAACCAGACGTCGTTGCCGACGACCGTGTCACCGCGGCTGGGCATGGCGGTGACGATGTCCAGGGTCTCTTCGGCCCACCGGCCGCCGAACATGGTGAACGGGTAGGTGGACACCCCCGTCGTCGGGTGCTCGGCGCCGGCCATGAGGAACCGGGTGCCGGAGGCGATCGCGCAGTACTTGCCGATGACCAGCTTCTCGGGGCCGTAGGCGTAGAGGACGTTGCGGTGCTCGAACTCCGTGGCGCCGTCCGGGTCGTCGTAGTACGTGTACGCGCCCACGTCGATGGTCGGCGAGGTGACGAGGGGTTCGAGGAACACCACGCGTTGGTGGGCGGGCAGCGGGTGGAGGGTGGTCGGGTCGGGCGACAAGGTGCTTCTCCTCGGGGAAGGGGGTGGCCGGGTGCGGCGGGGACGGGCGGGGAGGAGGCCGGTCTAGCTCGGGCTGCCGGCGGACGCCCTGCCCGAGGCGGTGACCGTGTCGGGGCCGGGGCCGGTGGAGCGCTGCGGGGTCGCGCGTCCTTCCGCGGGCTCCGGCTCCGCGGGCTTGGCCTTCGCCAGCCACAGGCCGGTGAGCACGGCGGTGGCGGAGGTGACGGCGCCGGCGACGAGGAAGGCGTCGTCGAGACCGGTCTCGAAGGGGGCGCCGCCGGCCTGCCTGGTGCGGACGACCGCTCCCAGCAGTGCCACGCCGAGCACCGCGCCGATCTGCCGGGTGGTGCTGCTGATGCCGGAGGCGAGGCCGCCCTCCTGCGGGCCGACCGATTGGACGGCGGCGCCGGTCAGCGGGGACAGGGCCAGGCCGAAGCCGGCGCCGACGACGGCCAGCCGCCACCACACGTTCCCGTAGCCGGTGTCGGCGTGCACCGTGCCGAGCGCCAGCAGTCCCGGGCCCGCCAGGGCCAGACCGGTGGTGACCACGGCGCGGAAGCCGTACCGGGCGGCGAGCCGGCCCGCGTACGGGCTGACGAGCACCATGGCGAGGGTGGCGGGGAGGGTCTGCAGGCCGGCGCGCAGGACCGAGCTGCCCTGGACGGACACGAAGAACTGGGAGAAGAAGAACGACGAGCCCATGAGCGCGAACCCCACCACGCCCATGGCGGTGTTGGAGACGGTGAACAGCCGCTGCCGGAACAGCCGCAGCGGGAGCATCGGGGCGCAGGCGCGCGCCTCCACGGCGACGAAGGCGGCGAGGAGGACCGCCGCGGCGGCGAAGCTCCCCAGGACCACCGGCGACAGCCAACCGCGGGCGCCGCCCTCGATCAGCCCGTAGGTCAGCGCTCCCACGCCCAGCACGGAGAGCACCGTCCCCGGGACGTCGACCGCGGGGGCGCCCGGATTGCGGGACTCGTCGAGGTGGCGCAGGCCGACCAGCAGCAGGACCGCGCCGACGGGCAGGTTGACCAGGAAGATCGCGGGCCAGCCGAAGGCGTCCGTCAGCACGCCGCCGACCACCGGGCCCGCGGCCAGGCCGATCCCGCTGAGTCCGGCCCACAGCCCGATCGCCCTGATCCGCTCCTGCGGCACGGGATGGGCGGCGACGAGCAGGGCCAGCGAGGCCGGGCTCAGCGCCGCCGCCCCGACGCCCTGCAGCACCCGGCCGACGACCAGCCAGCCGAGCGAGGGCGCGAGGCTGCACAGCACGGAGGCGGCGGTGAACACCGCCACGCCGGTCAGGTACACCCGCTTGCGGCCGAAGCGGTCGGCGAAGATCCCGCCGGACAGCAGCAGCATGGCGACCAGCAGGACGTACGCGTCGACGATCCACTGCAGGCCGGTCAACTGGGTGTGCAGCCGCTGCTGCATGTCGGGCAGTGCCGCTCCGACGACCGTGTTGTCGAGCAGGACCATGAACTGGCCCAGGCAGGTCACCGTGAGCAGGACGGCCCGGTTCGGTCGCCTGTCCGTGGCCACGTGCGCTTCCGTCAAAGGGTTCTCCTATCGGTCGTTGCCCGCATCCGACCGGATGCGGCGCGGGTGCCGGTACGCTCCAGCCGCCTAACGCAGTCTGCGACTGCGTTAACAGGACTGTAGGGGGTCCGCACCACAAAAGCAAGCAGCAACTGCGTTAAGGTGGTGGTGTGAACGAGCGACAGCAAGCCAGGCGCCCCGGCGGGCGCAGCGCCCGCGTCGGCGCCCAGGTGCACCAGGCCGTCACCGAGCTGATCGGCGAACGCGGCTACGGGAACTTCACCGTCGGCGAGGTCGCGGCCCGCGCGGGCGTGGCGGACAGCAGCATCTACCGACGGTGGGGCGGCCTGGAGAAGCTGCTCACCGACGTGGCGCTCACCCGCCTCGACGCGCGCTCGCCGATGCCCGACACCGGGAGCCTGGCCGGCGACCTGCGCACGTACGCGGCCCAGGTGGCCCGCGAGATCACCGGGCCCGACGGCCCGGCGGTGCTGCACCTGGCCGTCGCCCTGTCCGGCAGCGGCGAGCAGGGAGTGCGGGCGGGCCAGGAGCTCCGCGCCGAACGCACCCGGCAACTGCAGTCCGTGCTCGACCGCGCCCGCGAGCGCGGCGAGGACACCGCCGACGGGCTCGACGCGTTCGAGGTGCTCGACCACGTCCTGGCCCCGATGTATGTCCGTGTCCTGTTCGGCATGGTCCCGCTCGCCCCGGAGTATGTCGACGGACTGGTCGACCGGCTGCTGTTGACCCACGGAATGGATCAAGGCTAGGGTCCACGACAGCATCGCGTGTCGGTCACCGGCTGGGTGAGACATGGAGGTGTCGGGACATGCCTTCGGAGGCATTCCTTGTCAGTCGAGTTGAACCACACGATCGTCCACGCCCGGGACAACCGGGAGTCCGCTGAGTTCTTCGCGGACCTGCTGAACCTCGAGATCACCGCCGAGTGGGGCCCGTTCATCGCCGTCGCCCTGGGCAACGGCGTCACGCTGGACTTCGCCACCGTCCCCGCGGACAGCATCACCCCCCAGCACTACGCCTTCCTGGTCTCCGAGGAGGAGTTCGACGCGGCGTACGCCCGGATCGGACAGCGCGGCATCGAGCACTACGCCGATCCCCGGCGGCAGCAGCCCGGCACGGTCAACCACAACGACGGCGGCCGCGGCGTGTACTTCATGGACCCGGCGGGCCACGCCATGGAACTCATCACCGTGCCGTACGGCGGCTGGCCCTCGTAACCACGTGCACCAAGGGCCCCGCGTCCAGGAGCCGCAACCGACGTCACAACTCGTGCTCCGGCTCGGCGGTAACGCCCGGCCCCCGGCGGGTGCGGCGCCGGGCGTTGAGCCGCACCTGCGCTCCGATCGCGCCGGCGGGCGTGGCGCTCGTAGCAGCGGGTGCAGGACCCGCGGGCCCGGTGCGGGCGTCCGCAGCCGGGCACCGTGCACTGGGTCCGGCCGTAGTGCTGCTCCGGGCCGGCGGCGCGGCCGGTGCGGTACTGCTGGTAGTGGTGCCGCCCGCACGGGCCCGCCGACCGGAGGCTGCTCTCGGGGCACCGGGGCGCGGCGCAGAAGCGGCGCAGGGGTTTCAGCGGGAGGCCGGTGTGGCCCGCAGTCCCGCGTCTGCGGCCCAGATCCAGGCCTGGGCGGTGGCGAAGTCGAACGCGGGGTCGTCCTCACCCGGAGCCAGAACACCCGGCTTCGGGTGAGGCCGGCCCGGACTGCTGCGGAGTGCATCTGACAGCCCGGTACCGGGAGCACGGTGGTGGGACGAAGCTCGGGTTCACCCGGCCTCCCGGGAGCCGATGTGGGCGAGCACCGCGGCGGTACCGTTCTCTGCCGCGATGCGCAGGGAGAGTTCGGCCGCGCGGCGGCGGTGGGCGGGCTCGGACAGGCAGGTGGTGATCGCTTCGCCGAGGGCTCCGGCATTGAGGTCCTGGAATGGCAGAGGCCCGGGGGCGACCCCCAGGGCGTGCAGTCGAGACGCCCAGAACGGCTGGTCGGCCATGACGGGTACGGGTACCGCGGGTACTCCGGCCCGTAGTCCGGCTGCGGTGGTGCCGGCCCCGGCGTGGTGAACGACGGCGGCGCAGCCGTCCACAGCCAGCACCGGTCGGTCGGGGGTTCGGGGGCGGATAGGCGCCGGGCGCCCGTCGGGCATCAACTCCGGCCAGGGCTCCCTGCGCAGGCCGGTGCCGCCGATCACCTCCGTACCGGTGCCCCTCCCCCAACCCGGCCGTCCACTCCGATGCCCGGAGGTTTCCGAGGACGACAACATCACCGGGCAGGACACGACCCCGAAGAGGGCAAACAGGCAAACGAACTGACGACCGGTCATCAACCTGCAGGGCGGGGCCGGAGCATCCCCGTACCCGCTGCCGACGGCGGTCAGCTCCTGCCGGAACGGAGATCGGCCGTACCCCCGCGGGCCGTGGCGGCGGACGTGCTGGGCCACCAGCCCGGCGCGGCGCAGGAGATAACGCAGGAGCAGGTGGGCGAATGCGCCTACCGGGAAGGGGAGCTCTACGTCAGCGTTGCCCACGCCTCCTACGACCGGCAGTCCTTCCGCGACGTCGTCGACCACACCAAGGGCCAGCCTGTCACGGAACCCGGGCTCGGCGACGCGGCGTACAGCTTCCACGTCCAGGAAGACGCCCAGGACCACGTGCTGCTCGACGTCCTCAAGGGCAGCAGAGTGGTGCAGATCACGGCGCCCACAGCCGAGGAAGCCCGCAAGGCCGCCTCCTCGGTGCTACCTCAACTGCGCTGACCACACCCCGCCGAGACGAACGACGCGAACACCCGGGCCCGGCGCGCGAACAACTGCTCGTTACTCTCGTCCGCCAGGACAGCGTGGCGCACCCACCGGGCGGGTCAGGAGGTCGGGCGGGCGTGGCGGGGGCGGTGGGGGTGTTCGCTGCGCAGTGCGGCCGGGCCGGTGCGGCGGTGGCGGTGGGCCAGGGAGGGTGCGGTGAGGGTGAGGACCGCTGCGAGGACGAGGGGGGCCAACAGCAGCAGCGTGGTCGCGGACATGTGCACCTCCAGGTGGTGGAAGAGGGCTCGCTGCGGGCGTGTGCCCCGTTCTGCGGGGACCATGTCGGCCGTCGCCGGGGGGCGGCGCGATTGGCGGGCGGCGGCCGCGCCGGAGGGGCGGGCTGGTGTCCGCCCGGCCTCCGGCGAGCCGCTGGGAGCCCTGGTGCGAGCGCCGATCGGCGGCTGCCCGATCGGAACGCGGCTGTCGGCGCTGCGCACGCGGGCCCGGGTACCGAAGAAGGCGAGCGGCCTGGCCGCTGGGAGCTGATCGAACCGCTGGTCACCGCCCGTCTGGTGGCGCGGGGCATACCGGTGATGGTGGTCTACGACCACTAACCAGATCGCCGGGTCATCGGACCTCTGGGCCCCGGGCCGCTGGCCCGTCGGCCGGGTGTGTCGGCGACCGCCGCGCTGCCGTGGCTCGTAGCCTTGGCCCATGGCGAACGCCACCCCCGACCGAGAGCCGGACCGCAGCGAGCCGGACGGAGCCGGTGAACTCTCCACCGGGACAACAGTCCTGGGCTGGCTGGGTGTCGCCGGGCTGATCTACCTGCTGATCTGCGCCGTGAGCATCATCAGCCGCGGCTTTGCGGGGCTGGGCGGGGACGCCGCGCACACCATGTTCGCGTTCGCCGCGAATCCGTGGGTCGGGCTGAGCGTGGGCGTGCTCGGCACGGTGCTGATCCAGTCCTCGACCACCACCACGGCCATCGCCGTGACCGCCGTCGGCTCGGGCGCGCTGCCGATCGAGGGCGCCGTCCCGATCATCCTGGGCGCGAACGTCGGCACCACGGTGACGACCAGCCTGGTCGCGCTCACCTTCATCGGGAACCGCACCGAGTTCCGCCGGGCCCTGGGCGCCTCGACCGTCCACGACTTCTACAACTGGCTGGCGCTGCTGCTCTTCTTCCCGGTCGAGCTGATCTGGCACCCGCTGCAACGCATCAGCCGCGCGCTGACCGACGCCCTGTACGGGACCGACTGGCTGCCGAACCCCGCCCACTTCAACGTCGTCAGGTCAGTGACCCGGCCGGTGGAGCACGCGGTGGTGCACGGCACCGCGCAGGTCAGCGCCGCGCTCGGCCCGCTGTTCACCATCGTGATCGGCGCCGCGCTGATCCTGATCGCGGTCCGCTACCTGGGCACGCTGCTCAAGCTGCTGATGGTCGGCCGGGCCCGGGACGCCCTGCTCAAGGCCGTCGGCCGCAACGAGTACCTGGCCATGGCGACCGGCATGGGCGTCACCGTGGTCACCCAGTCCTCGACCATCACCACCTCGGTGCTGGTGCCGTTTGCCGGTACGGGCATCCTGACGCCCGCTCAGGTGTATCCCGTCGTCGTCGGCTCCAACCTCGGCACCACCTTCACGGTGGTCTTCGCCGCCTTCGCCGGCGTCGGGCCGGACGCGAAGATCGGGCTGCAGGCCGCATTCGTGCACCTGATCTACAACCTCTTCGCGATCGTAGCGATCTACGTGATCCCGTTGCTGCGTCCCCTGCCGCTGTACTGCGCCGAGCAACTCGCCCGCCTCGCCTCCGAACGGCGCTGGATCCTCGGCGTCTACCTCGGCACGGTCTTCGTCGCCCTGCCCGCTCTGGTCATCGTGCTGGTGGGCGTGCTCTGAGCAGCCGAGCGGCCGGGGCCCCCTGACCCCCGAGGACCTGGTACTGCCGGCCGCCAATGCCCAGGAGCACGGCCCGTACCGCCCTGACCCCCGGACAGCAGCGGGGCGGCCACCGGCCGATGGCCGACCCACCCGCCCCCCGCCCCGGCAGCACCGCGGCGCGCAGCCCCGAACCGGCCGCCAGCTGCGCCCGGTGACACCGGCGGGCAGCAGCGGGCGGTGGTCCGGCTCGGCGGCTGGGCGCAGGCCTGCGAGGTGGTGACGGCGTCGGCCAGGTGCTCGCCGAGGTCCAGGTAGAGGTGCCCGCCGGCCGGCTCTGCCGCCAACAGCGAGAGCACCTCCGAGTCGTCCTCGGCGTCCAGCTCGACCAGGACGACGGACTCGGCGAGCGACTGCGGCAGGCGGGCGGGCGGGCGGCGTAGACGAGGTGGCGGCGCCGGAACAGCCCGGCCGGGGCAGGTGGTGAGCTGGTGCTGCTCGAGCCGCAACACCAGATCGACGTCCTCGATGCCACGGCGCCGAACAGCTCGTCATCCGGCACGGACGCGAGTATCTGTTGGACGTCAGCCTCGATCTCACCCAGCGCCTCGAAGCCGGACAGCTGGTCACCATCCTGGCCGCAGTCGGACTGCGAGGCTCTCGTGGACTGTAAGGCTCTCGGCAGCCGCCGGACCAAGCTGACCGAGGAGCAGCTCGACCGGGCACCGCTGGTCGGCCTCGAATGACGCTGACCCGCCCGGCCCGCTGGCGCGTCACCGCCGCAGCAGCCAGTGCGGGCCCACCCTCCAACCGAGGAAACGCCGACCGTCGGCATCGTCCGGCTCGACCCCGCCGCCAGCGGTCGCGAGCTGCAGGCCGGCCACCGCCGGGGCGAGCCGCGGCGGATGGTCGCGCTCGATCTCGGCGAGGACGGCCACCTGCTCCTGCGGCGAGCAGAGCGACAGGTGGAAGACCAGCTGCCGCCAAGCGAACGCGGCATTCTTCACCGCTGGCAGCGGTCGCGGCAGCCGCTCGGCCAGCGCCACCAGCCGCCGCGCTGTGGTGAACGCGCCGAGTGCCGCCGTCGGCCAGCCGCCCGTCGGCACGACGCCGACCGGTCCGGCGAGGACGGCCAGGTTGTGCGTGGTGAGGATCTGCGCCTGTTCGATCACCGTCCCGTTGGCGGCCACCGATCCACGGAGTGCGGGGCTGCCGGCGCGACGGCGGCACAGCTCCGAGAATTCCCGGGCGACCACCGACCGCTCCCCGTCCTCCTCGGCGCGCTGGGCGAGGGCCCGCACCCCGGCGTAGTCGATGCCGAAGTACCGCTCGTACAGCGTCCCCTCGAGCAGGCCCGCGGCGATCCCGGCGGCCGCCGCGAACTTCGGGGTGAAGCCGCCCATGAAGATGTCCGCCGCCAGCTCCTCGGTGAACGGCAGCGCGGAATCAGGCCGCCGCGCCAGCCCGGCCAGCTCGCTGATCAGCGGGTTCGGCAGGATCGTCCCGGGGAAGGTGCCCACGGCCAGCTCGCCGAGCCGGCGCAGCGCGGCCAGCCCGCTCTGCTGGGCGGCCGGGTCGCCGCTCCGGTACGGGCGAACCGCCCGGACCCAGGGCAGCTCCTCCGCCCGGATCTGGTGCGCGTAGTCGAGCAGCAGCAGCGACCGCCGCCCGGCGAACGCGCGGTGACCGGCCGGCACCAGGCCGCGCAGCGCCGGATCGGCGTGCGCCTCGGCCTCCGCCGCTGCGGCCAGCTGCGGTGCCAGCTCCGCCAGCACCTCGGCGGACGGCACCAGCCCGCGCTCGACCAGCGTCTCGACGGGCGCGCTGGTTGCCGCCAGCACCGGCTTGAACAGCGCCGCCGGTACCGCGGAGGCGGCCGGGACACCGAACTCGGCCGCCTCGGCGGCGGTGACCGGTATCAGCACGGCGTCCGGCTCGGCCAGGCCGTCGTCTTGGCCGTGCACCGCGAGACGGCTCAGCAGCACCTGCGCGATCGCGTGGTGGGAGGGCAGCGCGGCCTGCTCGGCCTGGGCCGCCCGCAGCGCGGAGTGGGTCTCGGACCCGGGCAGTCCGCGCTTGCTCACCATGCCGTCCACCGCGGACCGCAGCAGTCCACGCAGCCGGGGGTCGAGCGGCTCGCCGGCGACCGCGGTCTCCAGCGCGGACCGCAGCACGGCGAGGTTGGTCCCGCGCCTGCGGTGCTTGCCGCACAGCGGGTGCGCGGCGGCCAGCGTCCGGTACCGCAGCAGCAGTTCGGCGCCGCGCCGCCGCCACTCGGGGCTCGGGTCCGCGTCGAGCGGCTGCCCGTCCTGCGTTGCCTCCAGCCAGTGCGCCAGCAGTTCGTCGGAGAACGGCAGCCACACTGTCAGCGCCTCGCGCTGGGTCTCCACCAACCGGTTCGGCCTCCGGGAGGCCAGCGCGGTGACGGCGTCGCCGACGGACCGCCGGTGGACCGCGTCGGGCGAAGCACCGGCGCTGTCACCCGGCGGGGGCGTGAAGCGCAGCCGCGCCGCGAAAGGCGCCAGCACCCCGACCAGTTCGAGAGCCGCCGACTGCTCGCCGGCCCGCACCAGCCACGCCACGGTCAGCAGCGCCGCTTCCTCGGGCACCGTCACCCGGTAGCGCTCGCTGTCCAGCAGCGCCCACAGCCCGGTCAGCCCGGCCTCGGTGAGCGAGTACGCGAACAGCGCGGCCCGGCCCTCCGGGATCCCCGCCGCCCGGCAGGCCGCCACCTCGTAGGGCTGCAACGGCCCCTCGGCGCAGGCCCGTCCGGTTGCGAACCCGCCGCGCTCCACCTCCGGCGTCACCCAGGCGGGCAGGCCTGCCACCGGCGTCCGGGAACCGATCCGCAGGCTGCCGTCCAGCATCCCTGCCAGCACCGCGCGCCAGCGGCCTGCCCGTGCGTCGGCGCGGGAACGGGTCGCCGGATCCGGGTGGGAAAGCGCCACGGCGAACGCCCGGGCCAGCTGCCCGTGCGCGTAGTCGGTGGAGGTGGTCGTCGTCGAGTGCTGCTGCTCAGCGTTGCTGTCCATGGCCGACACGGCGGGTCCTGCCCCCGCACCCCCCAGGCCCCGAGCCTGGTGCTCTCACTGATCGAGCTACGTGCCGCTGGCCCGAAAAGTACGCGGCGAAAGGGACGACGGGCAACCGGAATTCCGGCCGCTCACCGTGTCCGCCCGTCGGGATCGATGCTGGTCCGCTGCGGTTTGAACGTGGTCGCGGCGCGCGCCCGACCGGTCGGCTGAGGACCCGTCGGTCTACGCGGGCCTGCGGGCCTGCGGGTCGGCGATGCCGGTGCGCCGGGCGCGGGTGTGCCCGACGCCCGCACCCGAGGCGAGGGCTGCGGGCTGCGGGCTGCGGGCCGCTGGACCTCATCACCGCGCCCGAGCACCGCGCCAGCACCGGCGGGGCGCCAGCGCCGGCGGGCCGGTGTTCCGGCCCGCCGCCGAACTCGCCTACACCGCCGACCTCGACGACGCCCGGCTGTGGCTGGGCGCGTTCGTCGAACTCCACCGCCCCGACACCGGCACCGAGCCCATCGCCGGGCAGCTCGCGGCCAGCGCCCGCCTGTGGGACCAGGCGGGCCCGGACGGCGCCGGGCGAGCCTGGGAACGCCTCTGGAGGACCTTCCCGCAGCTGCTGGTCGTCCCGGTCGGCACCACCGCCGCCGAGGCCCGCACCGCGATGGCGGACCTGCGCCCGGCCGCCGAGGAACGGCCCGGCCTCGCCGAGATGCTCACCGCAGTCCCGGCCGGCGCCGCCCGCCTCGAAGACCTCCTCCAGCACGGCCCCGCCGCCCCCGTCCGGCATCCGCTCGCCGGGCAGGAACGGCGGCCGTACGGCTGGACGGAGCTGTAGCCGGAAAGGCGGTGCCGGGGGTGCTGCGAGTGCTGCGGTGCCGACCATCGGGCCCGGCCAGGTGGAACCGCCGACACCAAGGTTCAGAGAGGCAGGTGCTCAAGCCGGCTCCACCCGCACGGAGAAGTCCAACCCGCTGATTTCCAGCGCCAGCCCCGGAACGCCTGGGAGCGGGCGCAGCGGTGAGCGGGTGGTGGTTCAGCCGGCGGGTTGGGCATCGGGGTCGCGGGTGCACAGGTGGCCGCTCGGGCAGGCCGGGCAGCCCCGGACGTCGACCAGGTGCTCCACCGCGGCGAACAGCTCCCGGGCGCGCTCGACGGTGCCGACGCCGTCGAACGTCGCGTACTCCTCGGCGGTGCCGACTCCTCCCTCGGCGAGGTGGACGCGCAGGTAGGCGAGCGCGGCGAACTCCTCGACGCCCATGGACGCGGGATCGCCCGGGACGCACGTCTTCGGCACCAGCCCCGCAGCCATGTCGCCGCCGAACAGCCACGGATCCCCGGGCCGCTCCGGCTTGCCGACGACCGGGCGCAGCACGCAGCCGTCGCCCTCGTCGGGCTCCACCAGCACCGCCCCAGTGGCGTGGAGCTCGTGGACCGAGGCCCGCAGTTCCGCGGGACCAGCAGGTCCCGCCTCGGGGCCGGTGAGCATGCCGGCGAGGTCGGCAACGGGCAGTCGGCCGACGGTGCCGTCGGTGTGGCGCACCTGCAGGACGCCGCTGTCGACGGCCACATCGAGCCAGAGCGCCTGCACCGGCAGCTTCGGGCCGTAGAGAGGCAGGAGGCGTTCGATGCGGCGGGCTGTGTCCACGGCGCCGACGCTCATGCCCTCGACGGCGGTCCTCTTGGCCCGGTCCGGCGCGGGGACGATCCACTGGTCGTAGCCGGGCGGCTGGAGCTGCTGCAGCGTGTACGCGTCTGCGGCCCTCTCCCGGCGCGGCTTGCCCGGCTTCTTGCGGCCCATCCTGTGGCCCTCCCCTGCGTCGACGTCGAAGGTCGGACCATTGAACACCATCCGCACCCGGCTCGCTCCGCTGTGTGACCGCCTCCCTCGGTCCTGGTCCGTTCGCCCGACCGGGGCGGTGGCGAACCTGCACCTCGCCGGCCGTGGTAGGCGGCCCTGCCGGGTTCGCCGCCCTCCCCCGCCGGTGCCGCCCGTCTCGAAGGCCTCCCGCACCTCGGCCCGGCGCCTGCCCACCGATGCGGGCTGGCGGATGCGTCGCTGGGACGAGTTCTGAGCAGGCGAGCACCAAACGTCCATTAGAATTACCTTGCGTACTGACGCCACGTCAGTACCGCAGCCGGTCCAGCTGGTCGAGCGCCTCTCGCACCCGCGGGCCGAGGTCGACCTCGCCGGTCTCGTGGTGGGCGACCGGGAACGGGACGGCGGGCGGCTTCTCGTCCCAGCGCGTCAGGTGGCGGGCCGCCCGGCGGACGTACACCATCGCGCCGACCGGGTTGTTGACGAAGGTGACCTCCGAACTGGGGACGCCGGTGCCGTCCTCCAGGTGGAAGGTCTGGATCCAGGAGTGGCGCAGGTCGACCTCCGGGATGCCGCTGTCGAGCAGCTGCGCGTCCGCCACCCGGTGGCCCTCGACCCGGAGGGCGCTCAACACCGCCTCGTGCAGCGGCGGCGCGGCCACGTGCACGAGGTCGATGTCCCGCACGGACCGCTGCGGGCCGGACGACAGCGTGGTGGTCAGCGAGAGGTCGACGCCGACCGTCCGCCCGTCGACCTCGGTGATCGGACAGTCCCACGGCAGCCGGCCGTGGAAGCCGATCCGTTCCTCCGTCCCGGGCGCCACGTCGAGGTACGAGCGCGAGGGCGAGAGGTACGCCCACTCGCGGTCCTCGACGCTGCCGTTCCACCCCAGGACCTTGCCCACCACGTGCAGGTACAGGCCCTCGACCTTCAGACCCGCGCTGCCGCCGCGCAGCAGCACCTCGCCCTCGATCCGCTGCCCGGGCTGCGGGGCGAACGTGGCGATCCGGGTGTCGATCTCCGGCGGATCACCGCCGTCGCCGCCGAGTCCGAGCAGTCTCCGCAGGCCCATCCGCCCCGCCTCCCCCTTGGAAAATGACCCCGGCTCACCTTAGCGTTCCTCAAGATCGGCAGGTAGGAGCCGGGTGGGAGGGGACGGGCACGTGGGACTGCTGGCGAGGTTCGGGCTCGGACGCGCGGCGGAGGGCCCGGAGGTCGAGATCCGGACGGCTGACCTCGCCGTCCCCGGCGAGCGGATCGGCGGGCAGCTGGTGATCCGGGCCGGGACCCGCAGCGTCGAGGTCGACCGGATCGAGAACTACCTGGTTGCCGACGGGTTCGACGAGGACGGCGGGCCGACCGACCTGGTCCTGGGCTCGCTGAGAACCCCGGGCGGCTACGATCTCGAGATCGGCGGCGGGCAGGAGCGCACGCTGCCGTTCGGCGGCCGGCTGCCCTGGGAGTGCCCGTTCACCGAACTCGACGGGCAGCCCCTGGGGTTCGCGGTGGCGGTGCGGATCACCCTGCGGCCGCCCGGACGCTCCGACGGGACGGTGCACCACAACACCCTCCGGATCGCCCCGACACCAGCCGTCCGGGCCGCGGTCGCGGCCTTCGCGGAACTCGGCTACCGGCCGCAGGACTCGCGGGTCGTCTACGCGTACATCCCGGGGTCCGACCAGCACCACGCCAGCTACCAGTCACTGTTCCTCACCGACCCGGCCCGGGGCAGGCGAAAGCTCCCGCGGCTCGAACTCTCCTTCGTCACCAACCCGGTGGGCACCATGGTGTACCTGCGCCGGGCCTCGCCCGAGCTGTACGAGTGGGAGTCCAAGCCGCGGACGGTCACCTTCGCGGTCGCCCACCACGAAGCTGCCCGCCCCGACCTGGCGGAGCGGGCGACCCGCGCACTGGAGGAGCTGCGCACCCTCTACCGGAGCTGACGGCTGCTTCCCACCCAACGCCGACCACGCCGGGTCTAGGGCGAAAGACTTCAGCCGGTCGAGCGTCAACAGCGGAGCATGGAGCTCCGGCAGGGGCGAAGGCGACGTGAACCTGGTCAAAACACTCAAAAGTGCCATGTACGGCCGGGCCTCGTTCCGACTCCTACGGATCAGGATCCTCACCCGGCCTTGAGTCAACTCGCCTTTCCCTCAATGGTCAGAGCTGGCCGCCGATCTGCCGAGAGAGCCCCTCGAAGAACTCCCGGAGAGTGGCCGCAGCAAGGTCGAACTGGTCGAACCACGAGGCGGTGGTTGACCTCCAGATCCGTCCGGAGCCCGCGAGTGCGAACAGATGACCACCCCCGTCGCTGGCGAAGACCAGAGCAGGCTCTTCCCCCTCGATCCGGACGGTCCCGTACTCGCAGAAGTGGTCTGCGACCAGCGAGGCCGGGTGGATGAAGCAGCCGTTCTCCACGTCGGGCAAGGAAACCTCGTCGATCACCCAATACATCGTGGTCAGGTCTGACGGAATCGGCGTCAACTCCACGAGTGCGTCGGTGGCATGATGGCTCGCCTCCGCAGCGAGCACGACCACGTTGCTGCCCGGTTCGAAGCCGAACCGTGTCTGGAATGACTCCATCAGCTTCGCGAGCGCCGCATCCGTCTGTTCACACCAGTCGCGAAGCCACTCGGCATCAAGCCGTTCGTCAGCCACGGTCACTCCCTCTTGCCTTCGCCGGAATCCGCCCGCGCGAGCTCGGAAGAACCTACAGGAGCGTTCACGGAACTCCGGTCAGAGCCAATTTCGCGGATCCTCATCACCTCGACGAGCCCGATGCTGGAGGGCGGAGCCCGTCATGTCCGACCCTCCGCGTGCTCCCCGAGGCGGGTGGGTGGACTCCCGGTGCACGGGCTGCTGACGTCCCCGAAGCCCCGCAGAAGAACCCCACCTGGCGGACGGGGACCACGGACGGGTCTTCCTGGACCGCCCACGCACCACCGCCATCGCGGTGGTGGTCGGCGACGTCCCACTCGCCCGGGACTGTCCTTGCCGCTGCCGGGGCAGACGGGCTGATAGGAAGTCCGCACAGGAAATGGAGGCGAGCACATGGCACCGATCGGTGAACCGGAACAGCCGGAGGGTCTCCCCGAGGACCCCGACGAAATCACGGCGGAACTGGCCCGGATCGCCGCCGAGGTGGAGAAGCGGGACGACGGGTCACGGGGCGGGACGGCACGCCGGGTGCGCGCGCTGGCGCGGCGGCTGGGCAACGGCCTGGCCCACGGCGGCCACCGGCTGGGGACGGGTCCCCGCAACGGGCTGCGGATGCTGACGGAGCAGCTGCTGGACGCAGCCCCGCGGATCCCGGTGCGGAACCTGGCGACACTCCGAGCCCAGCACCCCGGGGCCCGGACGCCGGAAGAGCTGGTGGACCTGCTCGTCGCCGGGTCGGTGCGGGCCTCGACCGCGGTCGGCGCGAGCGCCGGGACGGTGGCGATGATGCCCGTACCGCTGATGATGCCGGTCGAGCTGGCGTCCGAGCTGCTCGCCTCCGCGGCAATCGAGTTGAAACTGATCGCCGAGCTGTACGCGGTCTACGGCCAGGTGCCGGAGGGCTCCGCACGGCAGCGCTCGTACGCGTACCTGGCGGTGTGGAGCGAAGGCCGCGGAATGGACCTGACCCGCCCGGGGGCGCTTCTGGCGCTGAACCGGAGCGCAGCGCTGCGCCGACAGGTGGGCAGGCGCCTGACGCGCTCGGGGCTGCGCAAGCTTCCGACCCTGGCGCCGCTGCTGGCCGGTGCGGTGATCGGGGCGCGGGTCAGCCGCAAGGACACCCTGCGGCTGGCCACCACCGTCCGGGAAGACCTGCACGGGCGCCGACCTGCCGACCCCGGCTACTGGGATGCCGCCGGGGCCTGAACGGAGGCCGGTCCGGTGGTCAGCCGCGCTCAGCGCCTGTCTCCGCCTCCGCCTCCGCCTCCGCCGGGTAGCGGGCCATCAGCCCGAACGGCAGCGGTCCGGTCGGCGCGTCCGCGTGCTCGGCCCGAGCGGGGCGCAGGGCCGCCGCTGCGGGTGCGGACGGGAGAACGCACTGCCTTTGCACCTTGGGGCCATCCCTGCGGACGCGGGAAGCAGACGGTGTCGGCGATGTACCAGGGGCGGGCCGAGGAGCCATCCCCGCAGGCGCGGAGAGCACCTGCCCCGGGCAGAGTGCGGGCAGCCATGTCCTACGTGCGCTCTTCCGCAGGGCGCGGGCCGCACCTAACGTGGTGTCATGTACCGAGTGCGGTTCAACCGCTCCCATCCCGAGTACGTCGAGGTGGTGCTGCGCGAGGGCGCCGGGCCGCTCGCCTTCGCGGCCAGGCGCTGGGTCGAGGAAAGCCTGGGCATGGTCGTGATCAGCGGCTTCTGCGGCATCCCGGTCTACGTCGCCGTGGGGTGGTACAGCAGCGACGCCCGCATGATCTGGGCCGCGATCGGGATCGTCGTCGCGCTCGGACTCCTCGCCAACTTCTTCGTCCTCCTGTACCGGGCCCACCAGGACGTGTACCGGCTGCGCTTCTCCCCGGCCACCGCCCCAGACACCCTGACCGTCGTCCGGGCCGTCCGGGCCGACCCGCCGAGACCGCTCACGGCCGTCTACCGGATCCGGATCGAGCACAAGGTCACGCTCTCGTACAAGGCCGACCGCAAACCCGTCGCCGAGGAGATCACCCTGCACGTGCCCGTGCGGAGCGGTCGGCGGATCCGGCCCGCGAAACTGCCGTCGGGGACGACCGACGTCGCGGCCCTGCAGCAGGAACTCCAGCAGGTCCTCGCCCCCGCTGCCCTAGAGGTCGACCTGGTCGTCGAACGCCGCGTGGAGGCGCAGAGCTTCGGCGGCCACGGCGGCTCGACCGGCGGCGGAGGCTCCTGAGCGTCGCACGGAGTCGGAGGACACGAGCCGGTGGCGCCCCACCGGCCTGCTTCGGTAGCCATGGTGAGCGGCGGCGTCCATGCCGACGTAAACCCAGGGCTCGAAGACCTCCGGCGCAGTTCCTCTTCGAATCACCCACGCCGGAGCTCTTCGAACCGACTGCACCTGAGTTCTGCAGTTCGGCGGCAGGTGTGACGCCCGGCGGTGGATTCGCCCGCCTTTTGGTGCGGGCTGGTCAAAAACTGTGATGCGCACCGGCGCTTGCGAGGGGGTCGGTGAGTGGTCACCATGGTCGCGAAAATGACGACGAACCGTACCGAATTCGGGTGAAACGTCCAGCAAGACCTGGCCCGCCCGCAATGCCTCGGCACCGCGGTGGGGAGGTCAGCCCCCGCCCGAGAAGCCGCCGGAGTTGGCGGAGGCCGAGCCGCCGCCGTTCCAACCGGTCCCGTGCCCCGGGCGGGTTCGGACGATGCGTTCGGTGATCAGCTCGACCCGCACCCCGGCGGGGCCGAGCAGCGCGGTGAGGGCCTTGTGCAGCTGCTGCGGCGAGGTGAGGGCGGGCGGGTTCCACTTCAGTTCGTCGCCGGCGAGGTCGAACCGGACGGTGAGCTGATCGGTCGCCGGCCGCTGGTCCCCCGGGTAGGGCTCGGTGAGCCGGTACTCCAGCCGGACTCCACACAGCTGGGTGATCGGCTGCCACGGGCCGGGACGGGCGGCGCGGACCGTCCGGAACCGGGTGGGGGCCTGGGCCGGGGCGAAGCGCAACCGGCGGACCGTGGTGAGTTCCATCCACACGAGCAGCGGTGCTGCCAGCGCGGCCTCGATGGCGGCGATCGCCAGGACGATCTGTGCGACGGTCACGGCGTCGGTGCCGATCACCAGCGCAACGATGGCGACCGCCGCGGTGATGGCGCCGAGCATCACCGGCACCATCAGCGACTGCGCGGCCCCGGCCAGGCTGAGCGGCACCACCCACGCGTAGGAGCCGCCGCCTTTGTGGAGGACGAGGTCGGTGGTGGAGTCCGGTCCGGGGCGCAGCAGCGCACGATCAGCCATACCAGCACGGTAGAGCCGGACGCGACTGACCGGAAGGTGGCGGGAGAGCGGTAATTCCGTTTCACGAAAACCAATGTGACGATGCATCAGTTCGCTGTCACTTCCCCGTTGGCACCGGCGCCGACAAAGACGTCAGCGGAGCGGGCCGACGCGGGACGAGCTTCCGAAGGCGGGAGCTTCGACGCCCCTCCCGGCGGGGGCGGGTTCTCCGATACTGCGGGAGCCGTCCGCTGTCCGGCCGCCCCATCGTTCCCCGTGCCGGCCGAGCCGATCGGGGCGCCGGGCCGCGGGGTACAGGTCAGGGGCGTCAGGGGACGGCTTGCCTACCGTTCAGGCGGCAAGCCGTCCAGGAGTCTCAGCTACTGCGGCGGGTTGTCGTGCGTTCCCTCGTTGCCCAGCTGTTCCTTGAGCTTGTCCTGAGCCGTGTCCACCTGGCCGCTGTACTTGCTCTGGGTCTTCTCGTCAGCGAAGTCCCCCGCCTTGTCGATTCCCCGCGAGGCCTGGTCCTCATGGCCCTTGAGCATTTGCTTCAGCTTGTCCATGACCGACATGTCAACACTCCTCAAAGCCGGTTCGTCAGCAGTGGGTTTCAGGATCACTCCCCGCGGCCGCAACCGCATCCGAGGAATCCTGCCCTGCCGCATCCGCCGCCGGTTCACACCCGCACGGGTTGGAACCGTCGGGCTGCGGTGCGGGTGGCGAGGCTCTGCTCGAGTGCCGAGCGCAGCAGGGTGAGGGCGCCGGTTCCTGGTGGGCGGGGTCAGGGGGCCAGGAGGCGGATGTGTTCGTGGGAGCAGCTCAGCACCGCGGCGATGCGGCGCAGGGTCCAGCCCTCGGAGCGGGCGGCGGCGACGGCTTCGCGCTGCGCGCAGTGGTGGAGGTCGGCGAAGGCGGCGTTGAGGGTGGCCAGCGAGTGCAGACGGTCGTGGACGGGGGCGTCCTTGAGCTGGTCGCACAGGTCGGTGAGGTGTTGGGCGGTGCGGTCGACGGCCGCGCTCCAGGGGGTCGGGTCGGACACGGGCGGCCTTCCGTTGTGCCAGGGGCGAAGGGGGGCCGCGCCCGCGCAGGCCCGTCTACCCTACGCCTTGGTCCGTGACGCGCAGGGCGAGCAGGACGACGTCGTCACCGTGGTCGGGGCCGGCCAGGGTGTCGGCCAGCAGGTCGAGGGCCTGCGGCAGCGGGGTGTGGTCGGCGACGGCCCGGGCCAGGAGATCGGCGGCGCGGTCGATGCCCTGTTCCAGGTCGCGGCCGCGGTGTTCGACCAGGCCGTCGGTGTAGAGGAGCAGGACGGAGCCCGGCTCCAGCAGGCGTTCGTGGACGGGACGGCCTTCGGGCAGGGCCAGGCCGGGGTGGAGCAGCAGGCCGTGCTCGGTGAGGCGTTCGGTGTCGCGGTTCGGGTGGGCGAGCAGCGGGGAGGGGTGGCCGGCGTTGGTCCAGCGCAGCAGCCACGCACCGTGGGGGCGGGGGTGCAGGTGGGCGTGGACGAGGGTGCCGCTGATGCGGGTGTGCAGCTGGTCGTTGGCACGTTCGAAGGAGGCGAGGGCGTCCGCGGGGCTTCCCCCGCGGTCCACGTCGGCCTGCCGCAGCATGCTGCGGGCCTGGCCCATCAGGGTGGTGGCGTGCGTGTCGTGTCCGGTGATGTCGCCCACGGTGACGGCCAGCGGCCTGCGCCCGTCGGCCGCGATCCGGTGCGGAAGGACGGGGTAGGCGTCGTACCAGTCCCCGCCGACCATGTCGTGGTGGGCGGCGGACCGGTAGAGGGCGGCGAGTTCGAGTCCCGGCGTGTGGGGGAAGTCGGTGAGCATGGCCCGCTGGAGTTGGCGTGCGACGCTGGTGCGCTCGTCCAGGTGCAGGGCCCGTTCGACCGCCAGGGCGGTGTATCCGGCGATCACCGTCAGGACGGCGCGTTCGTGGATGTCGGTCTCGTGCGGTTCGTCCCAGGCGGCGACCAGCGCGCCCAGGGTGGGGCGGCGGGTGCCGGGCAGGGGCACGCACACGGCCGAGTGCAGGCCCATCTGGTCGAAGACGACCACGGTGTGCGGGTCGTAGTGGTCGACGAGTGTCTGGCGGTCGGGGACGCTGACCACGCGGTTCTCCTGCGCGGCCTGTGCGGTGGGCCACCCGTCGGTCAGGGCGTACAGCGGGACCTGTTCCTCCAGGGGCACCGGTCCGCTGGCGGTGTCGACGGCGCGCCGCAGCTTGTCGTCGTCCCCGCGCAGGACCAGCCCCACGTAGGCCGGTTTCAGGTCCCCGCTGACCAGGTCGCTCACCGTGGTGCGCACCTGGTCCAGGCCCAAGGTGTTGCCGAGCAGTTCGGCCGCCCGCAGCAGCAGTTCGGAGCGCTCCAGTTGGACCCGCAGCCTCCGCTCGCTCGCCCTGGCCGCTCCGGTGAGCGCCTGCGCCTCTTCGCGGGCCTCCTGCGCGCCGTGGTGCGCCTCGTTGGCGCGCCGCGTGCTCACCCGAAGCCGCAGCTCAGCCGCGCACACGCCGGCCAGGTCCTCCAGGTCCTGGCGGTTGTGCCCGCTCCAGGCCCGCGGGCGGGGGTCGTGGACGGCCATGACTCCCAGGCACTCGCCCCGCGCGCCGTACAGGGGGGCGGCGGCGAAGGCCCCTTCGGCGCCGTCCAGCGCGGCCTCGTGGCCGTCGGCCGCCCATCGGGTGAGGTCGTCCACCGTCAACAGCTCACCGGTGCGTGCCACGTGCCGACGCAGCACCGCGTGCCAGGGCCCTGCCGGTGAACGCTCCGGCGGCCAGCACTCGAGCACCTCGGTGTCCGCCGGGCCGACCAGCACCGCGACGACCGCCTCGGGTGCGGCCAGCACGCTGGCGGCCAAACGGGCGAAGCGGTCCACGAGTCCTCGCACCAATCTCACAGCGGGCGCACCGCCGGGTCACGACGATGTCAACACAGTTGACAGACTCTACCCCGACCGCCCGGATCCACGGGCCGATCACCAACCCGTCGGCCCGACCCGCCGCTCGTCGGTGGACTTCGCGGCGCAGCGGGTACAGGCGGGTGCAGGCGGGGCGGCGGGCTCCGTCGGCGGCGGCCCGCCGGACGGTGGGGAACTGGCCGCCGTCGGGAACGAACGAGGCTCCCGGGCGGTTGAGCGAGATGTCCGAAGTCTCAAGCAACCGGTCAGGAAGCCTCGTTGGTCACCTTCCTGCCTGCCGCACTGGACCTTCCTCACCCGCCCGTCGAGTGGGTCACCGTGCTCATCGGCACCCACGAGGGTGACCGCCGCTGCAAACTCAAGCCCTCCCGACGGGCCCTGGTCGCGCTGGTCTGCCTGCGCAAGCACGACACCCTCGCCCGGGCCGACGTGGCGTACACCGGCGCGGCCGGAACGTTCGCCGTCCCCACGAGGCGCCCGCCCCGCGGAGAACTCACGGCGGGACAGCGGTCGCTGAACCGAGCCCGCGCCCGGCTCCGCTGCCCCCTCGAACGCGGCGTGGCCACCGTGAAGCGCTGGCGGATCTTCCGGCACGCACGCTGCAGCCCGAACTGGCTGACGTCAGGAGCCAAAGCCGTCCTGCCCCTTGAGCTACACCGCTCAAAAGGCTCCCGGTCCGACGGCAGGGATGCCGGGCAGGCACTCGCAGTTGCGTGCGGCCAGCCAGTCACGCCCACCGCTGACAGGCATCGGGTACGGCAGCCGCACTGCGTCGGCCTGGACCACCAGGACGTCGTCGGGGGCCTGCCCCGGATGCTCCCGCAAGACATGGCCCCGCCCGGCAGCGAGCAGCTCCTGGACCGGATCCCCGGCCAAGGCGCACACGGTGCCGTCCCCGCACAGACCGCACCGGACCCGCTCCACCCTCATCAGCGTATTCATGCGATGAGCAACGAGGCCAGACGCCTGCGGAAACGACTCTGAGCAGCAAAATAATGTCCAAGAAAATACGGAAGCCAGAGCAGATTTCCGCGCGGAGATCCAAGAGATAAATGCACACGGGACCCGTGAGCAATGCACTGCGTCTGCGCGCCGGGACAGTTCTGGGAGAGGGCGGCCACAGGCTGAGACCGAGCGCGGCGGGCGGGTGCAGGGGCCTGGTTCGGGGCGGCCTGGGTGGCGCGTCGGTGACGGCCTCTTCGACGTCGGCAACGATCGGGTCGAAGACGCCGCCGCGGTGGCTGTGGGCGCGGCGCTCGTCCACCGGCTACGCCCGCCTCGGGCTCCTGGATGGCGATCAGCGCGCTGGTGGAGGGAGATCTCGGATCCGAACCCGGCGGGGGCGGCCCCGGGTGAGCAGCCGAGGCCGAAGCGATGGGCCATGACCGAGGAGAGGAGCCCGCCATGGGGCCCGCCGGGGTGGCGGGTCAGGAGTGGGGGGCGTCGATCTCGGCCCAGACGGTCTTACCGAAGGGGTGGGGTGTGGTGCCCCACCGGTCGGAGACGGTACGCACGATGTGGAGGCCGTGGCCGCCGGGTGTGCTGGGCTGGTGCGGTTCGCGCGGTGCGGGTGCGGTCCGGGAGGCGTCGGCGACCTCGACGCGCAGGCGGGTGTCGGTGGCGTGGAGGGTGAGGTCCTGGGGACCGCCGGCGTGCAGTACGGCGTTGGCGACGAGTTCGGCGACCAGCAGGACGATGTCGTCGGCGCCGGGCCACGACCAGTCGGCCAGGGCGCCGCGCGTGAACTCCCGCGCGCGGGCGACCGGCTTGCGCTGCTTGTCCATGACCAGGCGCCGCCGCTGGCCGCCGGGCGGCAGCGTCAGCACGGTGACAAGCGGGCTGTCGTCGAGGGCCTGCCAGACAGTGCTCATTCGGTCGGCCCTTCGAGTCGGCGGTCCTTGCTGCTTCGCCTGCCCGCTGCAGTGCGGTTGATTCGCCTGGGCCGTGCGCTGCGCACGGGCGCGGTGGGACACAGGAGTCACGGTCATGTCAGCTCGGCAATCGCGGCTTGGACGGTGGGGCGGACGTCGAAAGCGGCTGCGGCTCCGGTGATCTCCAGCAGCCGTTCCACGGGTGGCGAGATTGCCGCCAGCCGCAGCACGGCGCCGGTGGCGAGGGCGTCCGCGCGGGCCGTGAGCAGCATGTTCAGGCCCGAGGAGTCGCAGAACGCCACCTGGGCCAGGTCGACGATGACGAGCCGGTTGCCGCGGAGCACCTCGGTGAGGGCCTTCTTGACGGGTGCCAGCGATTCGATGTCCAGGTCTCCGGTGATCCGGCAGACGACGACGCCGTCACCGCCGGACCGCGTGTCGATGCCGGCGCTGTCCTCGAGCACGAAGGCGCCCACCTGGGCGGACGTGGCGTGGTCGTGCGACTGCATTCTCGTACCCTCTCGCCGCGCGGGCGGCGTCCGGCGGGCGGGCGTCGGTTGCTGATCGTCCTTCTTCATGGGCCGGCCTGCCTCACGCCGCCTCGAGGCCCTGGCGCAGCTTCGCGAGGGCGCGGGAGAGGAGGCGGGAGACGTGCATCTGGGACAGGCCCAGGCGTTCGCCGATCTGGGACTGCGTCAGGTCCTCGGTGAAGCGCATCGACAGGATCAGGCGGTCGCGCTCCGGCAGGGCGGCGATCAGGGGCTGGAGCGAGACCAGGTCCTCGACCATGCCCAGGCGCTCGTCGGTGCTGCCGATCTTGGCGGCGAGTGCGCCCGGGCCGTCGCCGTCCGGCCCGGCCGGCAGGTCGAGGGAGTCGGTGTTGTACGCGTTCGCGGCCTGGAGGCCCTCGATGACCTCTTCCTGCGGCATTCCCAGGTGCTCGGACAGTTCGGCCACCGTCGGCGCCCGGTCGAGGGTCTGCGACAGGGCGTCCTGGGCCCTGGCGAGGGTCAGGCGCAGCTCCTGGAGGCGTCGGGGTACGTGGACGGCCCAGGTGGTGTCGCGGAAGTGCCGGCGCAGTTCCCCGAGGATGGTGGGGATGGCGAAGGTGGTGAACTCCAGGCCGCGCTCGGTCTCGAAGCGGTCGATGGCCTTGATCAGTCCGACCGCGCCGACCTGCATCAGGTCCTCGGTGCTCTCCCGGTGCGAGCCGAAGCGCCGAAGGGCGAAGCGGACCAGGGAGAGGTTGAGCTCCACCAGGGAGGCCCGCACGTAGGAGTACTCCCGGGTGCCCTCCTCCAGACCGGCCAGGCGCACCAGCAGCACCTGGGTCAGGTCCCGGGCGTCGGTCGGCGCGATCCCCGTCAGATCGCCGAGCTCCGCCAGCTCCGGTGCGACCTCCCGAGGGCTGCGCGGCGGTGCGGTGTGCGCGCGGTCGTTCACCGGGTTGGGCGCTGCCATCAGGAGCTGGTCCCTCGTCACGATCGGTTCCTTCCCACAGCGTCACGGTCGGCGCCTGTCTACCCCCTCGCGCCGTGCGCATGCCTTCGGATTGTGTGAAGGATTTGTGTGGCCTTGGCGCGAAGGGAGGCGTCGTGCCCGACCCGGTCCTCGCGGCCCCACGGGCCGAGCAGCACGGTCCAGCCCCAGCTCCCGCCGCGGTGCAGTAGCAAGCCGTACGGCCGCGGAGCGGGAATCCGCCCCGGAGGTCATCGGGGCGGTCGGGTGACGGGTGCGGGCGGGCAACGTCCGGGGCCCCGCGTCGTCGGACGCGGGGCCCCGGACGGCCTGGGTTCAGCGGGTCAGACGGCGGTGCCGCCGTAGTAGCCGCCGACCTGGTTGCGGTAGGCCGGGTCGTCGCCGTGCCTGTCCTTGTCGTACTCCGGGGAGTTCTTCACCTCGTCCCGGGTGCGGCCGACCCACACCGTCTTCTCCGCGTCGTCGACCCGGGTGATGGTGCCGGCCGGCAGCAGCACCTCGCGGCCGAAGATCCACGGGCCGGTGTCGACCACGATGTAGCCCGCGCCGACGTCGACGGTGTGCTTGTCGACCTTGCCGATGTGCCCGTCCGTCGCCTCGACCCGGTACCCCGTCAGGTCCGAACCCGCAGCGTAGCCCTCGGCACCCTCGTAACCCCACATCGCCTCAGTCATGCGCTGCCTCCTCGTTCTCGGTGTGCCTCGTTCTCCGTACGGGAGGCCGCCTGCCCCGGTATCGCGGGGCCATGCCGCCGGGCACCACACAGAATGGGAGGATTTCCGCAGGTGTTCCGTCTTTGCGGCCAGCCCGGCCGAACTCGACCGCGACCGGCGCACTTCGCCGGGGACACGGCGTGAGGCCGACCCCCGGTGTCGGGGGTCGGCCTCACGGGTGCGCGGATCGTTCAGGTGCGGCTGTGCCGGTTCCCGGTGACGAGGCGGTAGACCACCAGCAGGATGAGCGAGCCGACGATGGCCGCGATCCAGGTGGAGAGGTCGAAGAAACCGTCGATGGAGTCGACACCGAAGATGACCTTGCCGAGCCAGCCTCCGAGCAGGCCGCCCGCGATGCCGATGAGCATCGTGATGATGATGCCGCCCGGGTCCTTGCCCGGCATCAGGGCCTTGGCGATGGCTCCGGCGATCAGACCGATCAGGATCCAGGCGAGGATGCCCATCTGCTTCTCCTGCTTCTATGAGCGTTGTCGTTGACGGCATCCGTCTGCGCCAATATGGAAAATCTAAACATCGGACTTCTCCGGCTCTCCTCCAGGACCAAGGCCGGTCCCGGGAAGCAGCCGTTGCGGCGGCCCGCACGATCCACCGGAAAGAGAAAAATGCAGACGATGCGCATTTTCACTCCGGGAGGGAGAAGAAGTCACCCGTCACGGGAATCCACCCGGGACGCCCGGCTCGATCAGACGGAGGATGACTCATGGCCGCCGACCGCAGCACCGCCAAGCCCACGACCTCCTCCGGCGTCCCTGGCCGCACCAAGCCGGCAACGCCCAGGCCCCCGGCCGCCGAAGCCCCGGCGCGACCCGCGGCCCCCGACCGGGGCTCGGACTGGCGCCAGCGCGCCGCGTGCACGCGAGAAGACCCGGAACTGTTCTTCCCCGTCGGCAACTCCGGTGCCGCCCTGCGTCAGACCGAACGCGCCAAGGCCGTCTGCCG
Source organism: Kitasatospora cineracea (assembly GCF_003751605.1). NCBI lineage: Bacteria > Bacillati > Actinomycetota > Actinomycetes > Kitasatosporales > Streptomycetaceae > Kitasatospora > Kitasatospora cineracea. The sequence goes on along the minus strand of NZ_RJVJ01000001.1, from coordinate 5,749,027 downwards.
CAGCTGCCCCGTCACCCAGCAGTGCCTGCAGTGGGCGCTGGAGAACAAGCAGGAGACGGGAGTCTGGGGCGCCACGGGCGAGGAGGAGCGTCGCGCCATGAGTCGCCGCACCGCCCGCCGGCGCGCCCGCCACACGAACTGACCCCCGCTTCGACCGCCCGGCCCGGCGCCGCCGACCGGCTGAGGTGCTGAACCGCCCCGGGTTCGGTGGGGACTCGATTTCGTGGAGGGATTCGAGTCGTGGCACGTCCCTCCTCCTACCCGCCTGAGCTGCGCCGTCGTGCTCTCCACCGATTGCGCCTTCAACAACCGTGCCGAGTCCGCCCGTTCGGTCCGCGATGCGGAACTGAAGGGTCTGATCACGACGACGTACGAGGACAACTTCCGGATCCACGGTGCCCGCAGGATCTGGCGCGAGCTGAACCGCCTCGGCCGTACGGCGGCCCGCTGCACGGTGGGGCGGCGAGGAGGAGTGGGACCTGTACTGGATCCGCTTGCCGCTGCTCGCCGCCCGGGACGGCGTCGACACCGCCGTCCAGCAGACCCGCGCCACCCCGAAACCGACACCTGGTACGCGGCGGAGCACATCGCCCGCCTGCTCGCCGACGCCGGGCGCGCCGAAGAACCCGTCGCCGTCCTCGAACAGCACACCCGGACCGGCCGGCACGACCGCGCGGGCCACCTGATCGACCTCGGCCGCTTCCCCGAGGCCCTGATCCTCTTCCAGCACACCGACCCCGCCCCTCCCCCGCCGGTCCCGACAGCGGACCTGTGGGCCGGCGCGCCTCCGTTCTGGCCCCGGCCGGTCAGCGGGCGAGCGCGCTCAGGCCGGGGCGGGACGGGCCGCGGGTGGTTCCGCACGGGGCTCGGGCGTGCCGGAGCGTCCGGCGGCGGCGCGGTGCAGTTCCGCCGTGAACTGCGCGCCGGCCAGCAGCGCCAGGTTGGACAGCCACAGCCAGATCAGGAAGACCACCATTCCCGCCAGCGACCCGTACAGGCGGCTGTAGGCGCCGAAGACACTGGTGTACAGGGCGAAGCCCGCCGAGAAGACCAGCCAGAGCGCTGCGGCCAGGGCTCCGCCCGGCAGGCTGCCCCAGCGGCGCCACGCCTGCTCGGGGCCGGTCCGGAAGACGATCAGCACCAGCGACGCCGCCACCACCAGCAGAATCGGCCAGCGGACCACCGACCACACCAACGGAGCCGTCCCACCCAGGTGCAGCACCCGGCCCGCCCCCTCGGCAACGGGGCCGCTCAGGATCAGCGCCAAGGTGCCGACGGCCAGCAGCACCAGCAGCACGGCTGCGGTCGCCACGATCCGCGGAGCCTTGCGCAGCGGGGAGCGCCGGTCGCTGGTGTGGTGCATCCGGTGCAGCGCCCGCCGGAACACCGCCAGGTAACTGCAGCACGACCACAGCGCGCTGCCGGCCCCCGCCGCCGCCAGCGTCCAACCGGTCGAACCGCCTCCCAGCGCCTTGATCAGCACCTCCCCCAGTTCCGCCCCGGCCTGGCCCGGTACCACCCCCGCCAGGTGCACCGCCGCCTCCCGGGCCGCCGCCGGACTGATCAGCGCGAAGCCCACCACCGTGGCCAGCAGCGCCGGGAGGATCGCCAGGACCGCGTAGTACGTCAGCGCCGCCGCGAAGTCGGTGACGTCGTCGTTCCACATCCTCAGCGGGGTGCGCCGCAACGCTCGCCCCCACCGCCTTCTCCCGTCCGACGACCGGTCCACCGCGAACCCCCACCCGCTGAGAGAGCCGAACGCGTCCGAGCGGCCGCCCGGACCTGCTTCCCGCTCCCCCTGCCTTCAAACGACGGGACGGTCGGCAGCCAGGTCCCTGCGGCCAGCGGCGACTTCGCCGACGAGGGGAGTTCCGAGCCGGGCGCGGCAGTGCCGGCCGAATTCACCTGCAGAGCTGGGGCGCTGCGCGGCGGGGGCGGGTTCTCTGCTGGTTCTCCTCACCGTGTGCGGTCGCTGCCATCCGGATCGGGTCGTGCTCCGAAGGAGGGGTTCGAGGATGGTGCGCCCTGTGTCGGGTCGAGGGCGGGGTGGTCATGGCAAGGGGAAGGGGACAGGGTGGAGGCGATCGGTGCGGGGCGGGTGTGGGCTCCGTGGCCCGAGCTGATGGCAGGCCACCGGCCCGTCCTGGTCGCCCCGTTCGACCCCTCCCGCCCTGCGGACCCCGCACAGGGGTGGACCGGCCCCGGCACCGTGTGGGAGGTGCGCCGTGACTGGGCCGCCGCGTTCGACGGCACCCGGCTCCTGGTCACCCGCCCCGACGGCGCCGCCTGGTACGACGGGCCCGTCGCGGCCGCCCGCGAATGGACCCGTGCCCTGCGCGCCCACCAGGCCCTGACCCTGGCCACCGGCGCCTTCCACACCCCCTTCGACTTCCCCACCGCCGCCGCACAGGGCCGCCTGTCCGTCCTGACCGTCCCCGCCCGCCTCCTCGACACCCACACCCACTGACGCGCCCTCAAGGACAGGCCGAGATCCGGGGCGGCCCCCAAGCCCTCGGCGGCCCCTGCTCCGGCGCCAGCGGTGCGCAGATCGCCTCCGTGGAACTCGCCGGGGTCAACGGGCTGTTGGAGGCGCTGCGCGCCGGCGGGCGCATCGCGGTGCGGCACTGCCGGGCCGAGCCCGGGCTGGGTGCCGAGCAGCAGCAGGCCGTGGTGGACACGGGCCGGGAGGAGTTCGCACCGGTGTGGGCGCGGGCCGTGCGGGTCGTCGAAGAGCAGCTCGAAGAGCAACTCGCGGCAGTCTGGCCCTCGCCTGGTCGAGCATCGCCGGCCGGCGAGCGGCGTCCGTGCTGTGACCCGCGGCCGCCGCACGATCTTCAGGAGTCCGCACAACCCTTGATGATCACGCGGTGGCTGTTGCCGTTCCCACCCGGCCCCGGTGCAAAATCGCGAAGTCACACTCGAGTACTGGCGTCGATGTTCAAGGATCTGACCAACTGGGTGAGTTCGGCGCGGAAGAGCTTGTCCGGCGAGAGTGTCTGGGCGCGCAGGTGGCCGTAGATCTCCAGCGCGACCAGGCCGTGCAGGTGCCCCCGGATCCGCAGCGCCAGGGCCAGCCCGGCCGGCGGTAGCGCAGGGAACGCCGGGCGGACCTTGTCGAGCAGGCCGGGGTCGAAGTCGTCCCAGCCGAAGTCGCCGTCCTCATACGCCTGTTCGGCGCCGTCCCAGGCCGTGTCCGCCAGCGCGGCGATGCCGATGCAGACCCGCCGGGCGGCGTCCGGCGCGGCGCCGCCGTCCGGGGCCCGGTAGCCGGGGACGGGGTCGCCGTAGATCAGCCGGAAGCCCTCGGGGTTGGCCACCGCCCAGTTGCGGAAGGCGTGCGCCCGGGCCTGTATGCGCTCCGCCGGGGAGTCCTGTGCGGAGGCGGCCCAGGCGGCGTCGACGGCGTCGGCGAGCGCGGTGTAGACGTCCGCGATGAGGACGGTGACCAGGTCGTCGCGGGTGGCGAAGTAGCCGTAGATGGCGTTGGCGGTCATGCCCATCTCGCGGGCGATCGCCCGCAGGGTGATCGCGTCGGGGCCTCCCGAGCCCGTCAACTCCAATGCTGTGCGCTTGATCTCGGCGGTCGTCTCGGCCCGCAGTCGTTCGCGCCGTCCATCTGGCATGACCACGGCATGAACCAAGGGGAGAACCATGCACATCGGCGTCATCGGAGCCACCGGCACCATCGGCAGCCGGGTCGTCACCGAGGCCCTGGAGAGCCACCCCCGCACCCGGCTGATCGTCATCGGTGGCGCCGGCAGCCTGGAGATCGAGCCAGGCGTTGTCCGCGCCGACCACGAGGAGCTCATCCACGCGTCACTCGACGGACTCGGCCTGCCCCGCCAGTACGCCGCCGCCGTACGCGGTCACCGCGAGGCGCTGAATGTCCTGCGCGCCTCGAACCGGCTCTGGACCTACTTCAGCCCCGCCGAGCAGATCGCCCCCGGCAAGCGCACCGGCCGCTTCCGCGTCGGCGGTGACCAGCCCGTGCTGAACGCCGACGGCCTGAGCCGGATCTCGGCGGAGGACGCCGCGGTCGCCCTGGTGGACGAGGCGGAGCTGCCTCGCTTCGTGCAGCGCCGGTTCACCGCCGGCTACTGAGTCGACTGCTGACCCGGTGTCCGCCCGCCGCAGCCACTACCGGCGACGACTCGCAAACTCTTCAACCGAACAGATCGCGAAGTCACCCGGGAGCATGAGCTGCCTGTGCCCGGTTTCCCGGCGGGTTCATGCGGGCGGCGGGGACAGTTTCAGTCGGCGGGCCAGGGGGACGGCGGTCAGTCCGTAGGTCAGGACGGTGGCGACGATGACGAGGAAGACCACAGGCAGGATCCTGGACGCGCCGGCGTATCCGTGCTGGACGAGGTCGCCGCCGAAAGCGCTGGCGGTGGCGGCGGCCACGGTGCCGCGCGGGGCCATCCAACCGGTGAAGGCCCGTTCCGGGCCGTCGAGGGTGGAACCGGCGGTGGCCAGTGCGGCGATCAGCGGCCGGACCAGGACGACGAGCACCGCCACCAGGGCGAGGGCGGGCAGCAGGACGCCGCCGAGGGCCGCCGGGGTGACGGTGGTGGAGATCGAGATGAACAGGGTCCCGACGATCGGGGACGCCAGGGTCCGGAAGAAGGTCGTTCCGGACGGGGCGCGGGGTGCGCGCCGGGTGGCCACCGCGATGCCCATGACGGTGGCGGCGATCAGGCCGGTGTCGTCCAGCAGGACGTCGCAGGTGCCGGCGGACAGCAGCAGGGTGGCGAGTTCGGAGGTCCGGGCGAGCGGGGTGTCGAGGTCCCACCGGGCCGGCAGCCCCAGCGCCAGGGCCCCGGCGATGCCGCCGGTGAAGCCGAGGGCCACGCCGGCCAGGAGCCGGCCGGCGGTCTCCAGGGCGCCCGGGTGGCCCCCGTGGGCGAGTGCGCGGAAGGTCGCGGCGGCCAGGATCGCCCCGGCCGGGTCGATGACCGTGCCCTCCCACAGCAGTAGCCTGCGCAGCGTCGCGGGCGGGCCGACGAAGTCCAGGAGCGGTCCGACCACGGTCGGGCCGGAGACCACCACGACGGCGCCCAGCATCAGGGCGGCCCCGAACGACATGTCCAGCAGCGCCGGCGCCAGCGCCGCCACCGCGCTCCAGGTCAGCAGGACCCCCAGGAGCACCAGTCGCGTCAGCACGCGGCCCGGGCCCCGGCCAGCCGTCGCAGGTCCAGTCCGAGTCCCGCCTCGTAGAGGATGACGGCGACCGCCAGGTGCACCAGCGGCGAGAAGGAGTCCCGAGCAGAGCCTCGGCCCGCACCACCGGCAGCAGGACGCCCGCGCCGAAGCCGACGGGCAGCAGGACGACGATCGCGGGCAGCCGCAGCCATCCCGCGAGGATCTGGGCGCCCACGCCGAGCGCCACGGTCAGGGCGGTGCCGAAGATCGCATCGGTGGAGGACACGCTGCTCCGCATCATGAGGGGGTCGAACGGGGGACGGGGCCCGGTCCCGCGCCGGGAGCGGGCCCTTCGGCGGCGCGGTCCGGGAGGCCGATGGCCTCCCGGAGCCGGGCGAACTCCTCGGCCAACCGGGCTGGCGGGTAGTGGGCGTTGAGCCCGCTGGGGTTGGGCAGGACCCAGATCCGGGTGCTGCCCAGGGTGCGGGCCTGGAGTCCGACGCTCGCCCCGGGGGTGTCGAAGGCGACCCGGTAGGCGGTGATGCCGAGGGGGGCGAGCCAGGCCGGGCGCCTGCGGCGGACCCGTGCCCGCAGCCGGCGTCCGCCGTCGACCAGTTCGCGACGTTCGAGTTCGGCGGCGCGGGCGGTGGCCCGGGGCACCAGGGTGGTGATGCCGATGCCCAGGGCGAGGAGTTCGTTCTCGTCGGTGGGGGAGAAACGGCGAGGGGTGAAGCCCGCCCGGTGGAGGGCGGGCCAGAGCCTGTTGCCGGGATTGGAGAAGTGCAGGCCGGCGGCGGCCGACCCGAGGCCCGGGTTGATGCCGCACAGCAGCAGCGTCAGGTCGTCGGCGATCAGGTCGGGCAGGGTGGCGGAGCGGGCCGCCTCCAACTCGACACGGGTGAAGCGGGTTCCCCGGCCGGGGGTCTCAGGGGCGTGCACGGGCATCTCCTCGTCATCGGATCCGCGGGTCGGGTGGTACCTCCGGCGGGGCGTGGGCGGCGGGAGGTTCACTCGCACGATGGCGGTACGCCGCAGCCGGTGGCGGTACGCCGCAGCCGGTGCCGGTACGCCGCAGCCGATGCCGGTACGCCGCAGCCCGTCGATCGAGGTGTCCCGGACAACCTGCGGATGCCGGCCCGGGTACAGGCGCTCATGCGCATCGGGTGGGTCCGGCGTTGCTGTACGGGGCCGGACCGGCCAGTGAACCGTGCACGGCCGGCGTCCGGTGTGGTGGTGGGCGCGGATTCCCGTGCAGCGGTGACCGGGCGGGGCGGGCGGGGGGCCGGTCCGGTCACACCGGCCCTGCCGAGGAAACGACGCCTGTTGAACACGGCACTCCTGTCACCCGCGCGTCCGACCGCCCGCCACCGTCCCACACGGCTGAGGCACCGGGGCATCGGACGTGCCGTCGGCCGCCCGATCGGCCCACCGGGCCTGACCGGGCGTCAGAGTGGCCGGCCGGAGGCAGCCAGCGGGGCTGCGCCGGCAGCCACCGTCCGCGGGGGGCGGCTCGTGGCGGTACTCGGACTCGCTCGCGGCCCCGGCAGACCGTGGTGGCCCTGGCGGTGTCGCGCGTGAGGACCGCCGGCGGTCCGGCTCACCGTGAAGGACCAGGGCGCCTCCTCCAGGACTCCAGGACGTCCACGACCTCTGGGAGCGGCATCACCTGAGCTGTCGGCAACGGGTCGGGAATCGGGCCGGTCGCCCCAGAACGCGCTGCCCCCACCACCAGGTCGATCCGGAGGAGCAGCTCGGTCATCCACGGGACGCCTCTCCGCCCCTCCACGGTCGGCTCGGCAACCGGGAACCGGGAACCGGGGCCACATCACACCCGGCACTCACAGATGGTGACGAACCGGGCGGCTTCGGTTGCCCTGCGTGGTGGCGCGGGTCAGGGTGGCGCTCACAGTCTCCTCGAACTGAAAGGGCATCACGTGTCTTCCACGACCCGCAGGACCGCGCTCACGGCGGCGCTCGTCACGACCCTCGCGGCGGCGTCCGCCCTGATGTGCGCCGGCACCGCGTCCGCCACCGCCGACCGGGACCCGCACGACATCGTGTACGTGCAGACGGCCTCGCCCGGGGGCAATCACGTGCTGTCCTACCAGCGCGACGGCGCGGGCGTCCTGCACCAGGTCGCGGATGTGGCCACCGGCGGCAAGGGCGGGCAGCTCAACGGATCCCAGGTCGACCACCTGGCCTCCCAGGGCTCGCTGGCGTTCGACCCGGCGGCCGGGATCGTCATCGCGACGAACGCCGGCAGCGGCACCGTCTCCGTGCTCGCCGTCGACGGGCCGCTGCTGACCCTGCGCCAGAGCGTCCCCTCGGGCGGTGCTTTCCCCGCGAGCGTCACCGTCCACGGGGACACCGCCTACGTTCTCAACTCGGCCGACGGCGGCTCGGTGCAGGGCTTCCGGATCGAGCACGGCCGGCTGGCGCCGCTGCCCGGGTCGCATGCCGCCCTCGGCCTGTCGACCGACACCGGCGAGCAGCAGTTCGTCAAGACGCCCGGGCAGGTGGCCTTCACCGACAACGGCGCCAAGCTGGTGGTGACCACCAAGGCCAACGGCTCGGTCAAGGTCTTCGACGTCGCGCACGACGGCACCCTCCGGGGCGCGGCCACCACCACCGACCAGGCCCCGGGCGTGCCGTTCGCGGTCGTCACCCACTCCGACGGCCGTCTGGTCTTCGCGGACGCCTCCGGACGCGTCACCTCCGCCACCCTGTGGACCGACGACCGGGTGGCGCCGGCCGCCGCAGTGGCCACCGACCAGATGGCCACCTGCTGGATCGCCCGCAACCGCGACACGGTGTACGTCACCAACGCGGGCAGCGACTCCATCAGCCGTTTCCGCGTCGGCGCCGACGGATCGCTGACCGCCCTGGGCCGTACCTCGACCGGGGCCGGTCCCACCGACATGACCGTCTCCCCGGCGGGCGACTACCTGTACGCGCAGACCGGCAAGGAGGGGAACATCGAGACCTTCCGCATCCACGCCGACGGCTCCCTGAAGCGCACCAGCACCATCACGGTGCCGGGCGCGGTCGGCGGCGAAGGCATCATCGCCCCCTGACCGCATGGTTCCTGACCCTCTGTCGTCGGGCCCCGGACGCCGCACGCCGGCAACCGGGGCCCGCCGTCGTCCGGAGCGCGGCCCCGCCCCTGCGGCGTCCCGGTCACCAGGCCCGGCATCACGGTCGGCGCGCAGGTCGAGGATCCAGCGCTCCAGGGCGCCGGCCTCCTCAGGGTCCCAGCGGACGGTGGTGGCGACGGCGGAGGCCGCTTCGGGGCCGGGGCGGAGGCCGCCGCGGCTTCGGCGGACCGGGGTGGCGGGCTGCTGCGGCTCGACGCCAACCGGCCCGTCTACGGCGCTCGGCCGGGAGCGTCGGCGCGCGGGCGGGCTCGGCGGCCCGGTCGCCTACGGCACTGCGCCCGGCCTGTCGGGGTCGTCCTGACAGGCCGGGCGCGGTGGTGGGCGGGGGCGGCGACGGTGGGGTCAGCGGCCGTAGGTGTTGCTGGCCCAGACCGCGGTGTGGTCAGCCTTGTAGAGGACCAGGTTGCCGTCGTTCTGGAATGCAAAATACGAGCCCGAACCGGCCCACCAGGTGCCCGTCGACCACAGGGCGGAACCGTTCGCGTCGTAGACGACGAAGTTCCCGTCGGCCTGCATTCGTGCGTACGCACCCGGGTGGTTGTACGTGCCGCTGGCCCATATCGCCGCACCGTCCATCTTGTACAGCACGAGGTTGCCGTCCGCCTGCATGCCGAACACGTAGGTGTGGTCGTAGTTGCAGTACGCGTTACCCGCCGTTATGTCCGAGGTCCACGAGTGCCAAACGATGTCCCCTTTCACGTTCGGCTGCAAGCAGGTCGCATCCAGGCTGGTTGCGACGGTAAGTCCGGTTGCCGCGGGGGATCCCGACGCGGGCGAGACAAGGCTGGACGGGGAGCCCCCCGACTCCGCCGCAGACGCACTGCCCGCCATCAGCGTGGCCCCCGCACTCCGTGGTGGTGGACGGGGCCGGTTCGGTTCCGGAGACGATGGACTCGGGGTGGGGGCCGGTCAGTGCAGGTGGGGTCGCTTCGGCGCGCGGTGTCAGGGTGCGGATCTGCCGGTGGTGCCGGTGATCTGGTGGTGGGTCATCGGTGTGCGGCGCGGAGGCCTGCGCCGCACACCGCCCCACACCCCGTCAGAACTGGTGCGGAGCCCGGGCGGCGGACACGGTGGCGTGCAGCGGGCGCACCGTGGCTTTCGGGGTGAGGGTGCAGTTGTCCGGGCCGGGGTGGGCTTCCATGGCCCGGACGCTACCCGCGGCCGCCGTCACCCGGAGCCGGGTGCGGTGCCGTGCCGTGCCGTGCCGTGCCGCGGATGCAGATCGGCCCCGGGCCCGAAGCGCAACAGGGTGCGCGATCGGGGCCCGGGGCCGTCGGCCGGGTGCTGCTCCACCGGCCGCACCGCCCCGGCGCGTGTGGGACGTCCCGGGGCGGAGTTCAAGGGTGACGCGGGGTCAGCCGCGGCCGGAGTCGGCGCGGAAAACGGGGCCGCTCAGGGGTGAGAAGGGCTGCGGGGGCTACCAGCGGTACCAACGGCCGCGGCCGCCGGTCGCGTTGGTGCTGCGGGCGACGAAGCCGACCAGCCACACCACCAGCACGACGATGGCCACCCACCACAGGGCCTTGAGCGCGAAACCGGCGCCGAACAGCAGCAGGGCCAGCAGCAGGACGAGAAGAAGGGGAACCATGGCAACCTCCACGTAGTCGATGTCGGACCGCCGCATGCCCGGGCCTCCGGCGAATATTCCTACGAATCTTCCCAGTTCACGTGGGCAGGCGGGGCCCTGTCAGCACGAAGGGCGCCAGTGGCGCGGACGGTTCGAGGAGGACGCGATGAGCACGGGCGACAAGATCCACAACACCGGTGACAAGCTCAAGGGCATCGTCAAGGAGACCGTCGGCAAGGCCGTCGGCAACGAGCGCCTGGAGGCCGAGGGCAAGGCCGACCAGGCCAAGGGCGACCTCAAGCAGGCCGGCGAACACGTCAAGGACGCCTTCAAGAGCTAGGCGTTACCGAGCAGTTCGTGTGTGGGTCCGCCCGGCCGTCGGGCGGGCCCACACACGTCCGCGCCGGGAGGGGCCTGTTGACCGTTCCTTCTGCCGACGGGCACCAGAACCGGCTCCGGGCGGGTGGCTGTTCTCGCATTCCGCAACGGGGCAGGGCACCGGGGGCGGCAGAGCAGTGGAAGCAGTACATCGACGACAAGGGAGGCAGCGGTGGCCAAGGGCATCTGGGACTACGAGAGTGCCGAGGGGTACAACGCGGGCGACGACCTGACGGGGTACCGGGTGGAGGCCGCGGACGGCCGCATCGGCAAGGTCGACAAGCACAGTGAGGAGGTCGGCAGGGCCCATCTCGTGGTCGACACCGGTCCGTGGATCTTCGGCCGCACGGTGCTCGTCCCCGCAGGCACCGTCAACCGGATCGACCACGACGACAGGTCCGTGTGGCTGGACCGCACCATGGAGGACGTGCGCAACTCGCCCGAGTTCGATCCCGACGCCCACGGTGACGGCTCCGCCTACCACCAAGCCCTGGGTGTCTACTACGCCGGGACCGCCTGAACACCGCCTGGCCGGTCTGCCCCGGACGCACCGGCTCCCGGCCGGGGCAGACCGCCCGGGGCAGTCGCCGTCCACCGCCCGGGGCGGCGTCCCTGTTTCCCGGAACGACAACGCCGAAGCACCCCACCGGGCGGTTCTTCGTTACCGGCCCCACCGGATGTCCGGCACGACGGACGCCTCCCGCAGAGCATCTCCTACAGGGCGAGAGTGACGCTGATCCGTTTGCCGCCGCCGGGCAGCACGGTGACCTCGCAGGTGGCGGCGAGCCTCGTCACCAGGGCCCAGCCGCGCCCGCCCGGCCGGGCGGGGTCGAGCAGGGCGCGCGGGTGCGAGCGCGGTGGGCGGCTGTCGGCGTCCTCGACGACGACGCGCAGCCGCAGACGGGGCGTCCGGTCATCGACGGTGGACCTGTCGGTGGCGGGGGACGCGGCCTCGGTGCGGGCGGTGAAGGCGGTGACGCCGCCGCCGTGCAGGTTGGCGTTGGTGACGAGTTCGCTGACGGCCAGGAGAGCGTCCGCCTCACCGTCGGTGGCGGCGGCCGGGCCGGCGTCGCGCAGGAGCTGCCGCACGAAGCGGCGGGCCCGGGCGGGGGTGGTCACCGGCACGCCCTCCGCCACTGCCCTCCCGGGCGGGGACAGGGACATCCGGGTCGGTGCCTCGGCAGGGGGCCGGCCCGCCCCGCGGGAAGGCGACTCGATGCGGAAGTTGGCTGTACAGGTGTCGATCATGGCAGCAGGTCCTCGCGTGCGGTTCTCCCGTGTACGACAGGGGCCCGTCGCGGGGCCCGGTCGGAAGGTCGGCTACCCCCGCACAAAAGGGACATTCCCCTCGGAGTGTGGACGAGTGCCGCTCCGTCAGGGTGCGCTGCTCACCGTGCGCGGCGCCCGCTCCGGTTGGGGGCGGCGCCGGCGTCGGCATCCGCTGCAACGACATCGCGGCCTTCCTCGCCGGAGCCCACGCCCTCATCCCCGCCGGAACCGAGCACCTGCGCCTCGGCCTGGACACCCTCATCCACGACCTGCCGAACCGACCGGGGACCAGGCCGCCACCGACCACCTACACCACCCGGCGGGCCGACCCGTGAATGTCGGCCCGCCCGGAACAGCCCGGTACCGAAGGCTCCTGGGCACGGGGCAGGTCGGCGAGGTGTCCGCGCGAAAGCCGGCGCACCCGCGCATGAAGGCGCACGTGCAGGGCACACGCACGGTGCGGCGGATCAAAGGCCCGGCCGCCTCCCCCCTGCGGCCGGGCCTCCGCCCCGCAGACCGCCCCGCTCCCCCGCCGAAATTCTCCTTGCCGCGGCAGGCCGCAGAACAGACAGTGACAGCAGCGGGCACCGCACCGGACCGGATGCCCACGGCCACACACCGACATGGCGGGCTCGGCCCCGACCCGGGCGGCGGCGTTGACCAGGTGCCCGCCGGCGTCCGGGGAGAGGTGCGCGCCGGCCAGCTCCACCGGCAACAGCCACACCACCGAGGTGGCGTCCTCCGCATCCAGCTCGACCAAGACCACGGACGCGGCGAGCGCCCGCGGCAGGCGGACGGCGTTCCCAGGCAGTGGTGCCGAGTTCGGGTGCGGTGTCGGCACAGGTGCGCTCCAAGTCACGGGCGGCTTGGACGAGGTCGGCCAGGGCGGCGCCGGTGGCACCGAGCGCGTCGGCCAGCGGCCGGCCCGGACGGAACGCGGGGCTGGAGTGGTCGAGGTGGTGCTGGACGACGGCGGTCGCCGGGGTGTCGGTGCGGGTCCGGTCGACTTGCGGGTTGAGGCGGGACTGGAACGGCGTGTGGAACGTGGGGTGTTGCCGCTGTGCGGGGATTCCATGATCGGCATCCTTCCGTCCGGGTGACCCCGAAGCCGATCGCCCCGGAGGTCACCCGGACGGCCCCGTTCGCGGCCGCGGCGCGCAGCGGGCGGGGAGCGAACGGGGGCTCCGGTCAGGCGGGTTGGCCCACGGGGCGGATGGTGAGGGTGTTGAGGTCGACGCCCGGCGGCTGGTCGAGGGCGAAGCAGACGGCCTCGGCGACGGGCCGGGGAGACAGGGCGAAGGGGGGAAGGTCGGCGCCCTGCCAGAAGGGGGTGTCGGTCATGCCGGGGTTGACCAGGGTGACGCCGATGCCGCGGGTGGTGGCGTGCAGGCGCAGGTTCTCGGCGAGTCCGGTGGTGGCCCACTTGGTGGCCGAGTAGAGGTTGGCGGGAGAGTTCTTCAGTCCGGCGACGCTGCCGATGAGGACCAGTCGTCCGCCGGTGGCTTCGAGGTGGGGCAGGGCCGCGTGGGCCAGCAGGGCGGGGCCGAGGACGTTGGTGAGGACCATGGACGGCCACCGCGTCGGGTCGCCGGCCCCGATGGCGTCGCCGGACATGGATCCGGCGTTGGCCACCGCCGCGTCGAGGGCACCGAAGCGCGCCACGGTACGGGTCACGGCCGATTCGGTGGCCTGCCAGTCCGCCGCGTCCGCGACCAGGCCCAGCAGGCGGTCGGGGTGGCCGGTCTCGTCGAGGAACGTCTTCAGTCGGCTCTCGTCGCGGCCGGTGACGGCCACCCGGTGGCCGCGGTCGAGGAGCAGCCGCGCGGTGTGTGCGCCGATGCCGCTGGTCGCGCCGGTGATCAGTACGGTCTTGCCGGTCGTGGCCGTGGTTGTGGTTGTGGTTGTGGTTCTGGTCATGGTCGTGCTCCTGAAGCGGGGTTGGGGGGTGCCGTCCGCCACCACACAACCGGCGCCGTCGGGGGCGGACAAGGTCGCGTTCATGGGGGGTACAGATGCAACCCCGCTCGGCCGGGCGGACCGTGGGTACCGTGGGCGGATGGAACCTCCGCCCGGACACCGCACCGGAAACCGCACCGGGAGTCGCCCGGACAACCGCTCGGACATCCGCGACTTCCTCGTCAGCCGGCGCGCCAAGCTCCTCCCGGAGCGGGTCGGGCTGCCCGCCGGCTCGCGGCGCCGGGTTCCGGGGCTGCGGCGCGAGGAGGTCGCGGCCCTGGCCGGGGTGAGCACCGAGTGGTACACGCGGCTGGAGAAGGGCCACGTCGGCGGCGTCTCCGAGGACGTGCTGGAGGCGGTCGCGCGGGCGTTGCGCCTCGACGAGGACGAGCGCACCTACCTGCTGGAGCTGGCCAGGGCGGCTCGGCCCGCCCGCCGCGGGCCGCGTCGGCGCGGGGACGTCGAGATCCCCTCCCCCGTCCAGTGGATGGTGGACTCCATGAGCATGGCCCCCGCCTTCGTGCGCAGCGGACGGCTGGACGTCGTCGCGAGCAACGCGCTGTGCCGGGCCCTGTATGCGCCGATGTTCGACAGCGCCACCACCCGTGAGCGGGGCTGCGCCAACTTCCCCCGCTACTTCTTCCTCGACCCCGGCTCGCCCGACTTCTTCGTCGACTGGGAGGAGGGCGCGAGGGCCACGGTCGCGGTGCTCCGGGCCGAGGCCGGGCGTGAACCCCACGACCGGGCCCTGCACGAGCTGGTCGGCGAACTGTCCGCGCTGAGCCCCGAGTTCCGCACCATGTGGGCCAGTCACGACGTCCGGATCCGGCACGACGGCACCAAGCGGCTGAACCATCCCGAGGTCGGCCGCCTGGAACTGGCCTTCCGCTCCCTGGACCTGCCCCTGCCGCAGCGGGCCGTCCACGACCTGGTCGTCTACGCGGCCGAGCCGGGCACCCCCTCGGAGGACCGCCTCGGGCTCCTCGTCGGCGGGTGCGTCGGTGGAGCGGGCGCGGGAGGCGAGCGGTGACGGTCGCGATGGCCGGGCGGGCGGGCGTCGGCTCCGTGTCCGTTGCGGGCCGGCCGTGGTGAAGTCGGAGGCAACGGGATCGGGAAAGGCGTCCCGAGGACGGAAGTCGTGCGGGTCGGGTTCGTTCTCCGCCGCCGCCGGTGCTCTCGGGCGGAGCGCACCGGCGGGGGGGCGGAGCGGACCGGGGTGACTGGCTGACGGGTGGTCAGCGGCCCCGGCCGGGGCGGGTCATGGGGGTGCTAGCCGATGCCGGTGACCGTGAGGGCGGTGGTCCAGTTGGTCCTGATGGCGGTGCGGGCGGCGGCCAGGGTGATCTTGCCGGAGCAGACGGCGTTCTTGAGCTTGGTCTCGACGCCGTCCTTGGTGGTGGCGGTCTTCGTGCCCGAGTAGGGCTCGGGCCACAGGTTGCCGGGGTCGCGCGGGGAGCCGCCGAGTTCGAGGGGGACGAGGTGGTCCTCCTCGTAGGAGGAGGTGGAGGTGTCCGCGTAGCCGTAGGCGATGATGCCCTGGACCTTGAGCGCGTTGGTGTAGGAGGTGGGCGGCCGGACGGTCGCGGTCCAGCCGGACACGCAGATCGTGGACTGGATGGTCGACTGCGTGACGTCCGGGTTGTACACGCCGGGGGTGCAGACGGGATCGGGCAGCGGCAGGTAGGAGCGGGAGCAGGTGCTCGCGTGTGCGGTACCGGTGCCGAAGCCGAGGATCAGGCCGCTGAGGGCCACGGCCAGGGCGGTACCGGCCGCGGCCGGTATCCGGGGGGTCGAGCGCATGACGGGTGCCTCCGGGGTGCGGGTCGGCGACTGTCGCCGAAGTCGCGTCCATGACACTCCTGTTGGCGCTACACGGGTAGACCCCCGACGGTGAATTCCCGCGAACCGGCAGTCGACGACCACCCGGCGCCCGCACGCGGCCCGCCCGAAGTGTGCGGCGGCTTCCGGGTGGTCGACGACCCCGGAGTCCGGAGCCCCCGAGGTGTTCTGGGCCCGGGTTCGCTGTCAGCGGGTGGGGACGGGGGCGGGTCGGGGTCGCGCGGGAGGGCCGGGGTGCCGTCGTCGGTGAGGATGATCCGGCGGGTGGCTTCCGAGAGAGCGACGACACGGAGGTGGAGGGTCGAGCCCGGGGACGGCGGGGCGGGTGGATCTGCCGGGGGCGGGGGGCGGGGTCTGGTTCGATGGGGGTATTCGGAGACGGACTGGGGTGTGCGGTGGAGAGCCTTTTCGGGGAGTCGGCGGGAGCGGCGGGGCGGACGCCGGTGCGGTTGCGGGGGCATCAGGAGGAGGCGGTGGCGGCGGTCGTGCGGGCGCTGACGCCGGGTCCGGGGCAGGTGGCGGCGGGTGGGTTGCGGGCGACGGTGCAGATGGCGACCGGTACGGGGAAGTCGTACGTGGGGGCGGTGGCGGCGCAGCGGTTGGCGCCGCGCGGGGTGGTGCTGGTGGTGGTGCCGACGCTGGATCTGCTGGTGCAGACGGTCGGTTCGTGGCGGCGGGCCGGCCGCAGGGGGGACATGGCGGCGGTGTGTTCGCTGGTGGACGACGAGCTGCCGCACGGGGTGCCGGGGACGACGTCGCCGTTGCAGATCGGGCGGTGGATCGGCGGGGCGCGTCGGCCGCTGACGCTGTTCTCCACGTACGCCTCCGCGGGGCGGTGGCGGACGCGTACGCGGTGTGGGCCGAGGTGACGGGCGAGGGGCTGCCGGAGTTGGCGCTGATGGTGTGCGACGAGGCGCACCGCTCGTCGGGCAGTGCGGAGAAGTCGTGGACGGTGGTGCACCACCAGGACGAGATCCCGGCGGCGCGGCGGCTGTACATGACGGCGACGCCGCGGATCTGGCTGCCGCCGCGGGCCGGGGGTTCCGGGGCGGCGGAGGGGTCGGCGGGCGGGGCGGAGGCGGTGGGCCGGGCCGGGGCGTACCAGCCGTTGCCGGCGGAGTTGGCGGTGTCGATGGACGACCGGCGGGTCTTCGGTCCGCAGGTGTTCACGCTGGGGTTGGCGGAGGCGGTCGAGAAGGGGTTGGTGGCGCCGTTCGAGATCGTGGTGCTGGAGCTGCGCGACCCGTCGGCGGACCGGCGGGCCGCGCGGCGGCAGCCGGTGCCGTGGGGTCCGGGCGCCGGCGAGGCGAAGGACGGGTCCGAGGACGAGGTGCCGGTGGAGCAACTGGCGGCGGTCCAGGCCGGGTTGCTGAAGGTGTGCGCGGAGGAGGGCCTGGAGAAGGTCATCACCTTCCACCACCGCACCCTGGAGGCCCGGTACTTCTCCGAGACGCTGAACCAGACCGCGGAGAGGCTGCACGCCGAGGATCCCGGGACGTACCCGGCCGAGGTGTGGGCGCAGTGGCTGGCCGGGGAGCACCCGGTGGAGTACCGGCGGCAGGTGCTGGCGGATTTCGAGGCGGGGCGGGAGCGGGACGGACTGGGGACGCGGGTCGTCTCGAACTGCCAGGTGCTGGGCGAGGGCGTCGACCTGCCGGACGCGGTGGCGGCGCTGGTGACCGGCAGCGGCAGCATGGTGCGGATCGTCCAGCAGATCGGGCGGGTGCTGCGGATGAAGCCCGGGGAGGGGAAGCTGGCGCGGCTCGTCGTGCCGGTCTTCCTCGGCCCGGGCGAGGAGCCGGGGAACGTCCTGGAGTCGGACTCCTACCATCCACTGGTGCGGGTCCTGACGGCGCTCAGGTCGCACGACGCCCGGATGCTGGAGGCGCTGGCGGTGCCGCAGAACGGCGGCCGGCGCACCGGGGGGCGCAGCGCGGAGGCGGTGCTCCCCGCCGGGGCGGGCGAGGGTGCGGGGGCGTTCGTGCTGCCGGTGCGGTTCCGGGACCGGGTGAGTGACAGCGCCCTCGCGCTGTTCCTGTCGACGCAGGTGCTCCGCAGCGAGGGCGCGTACTGGCGGGAGGGGCTGCGGCACTGCCAGGAGTGGTTCGAGCGGACCGGTGCCCTCGACGTCCCCTACAGCCGGACGGTCGGGGAGAACGGGAATTTCCCGCTGGGCAAGTGGGTGTCGGACCGGCGTCACGAGCGGGCGGCGGGCGCGATGCCGGAGCACCGGGTGGAGCTGCTGGACCGGGTGGGGATGGTCTGGTCGGTGCCGGACGCGCGGTTCGGGACCGGGTTGGCGTGGGCGGCGCGGTGGGCGGCGGAGCACGGCGGGTCGTTGGCGGCGCCGGTGCGGGCGTCGATCGGCGGGTACCCGATCGGGACGTGGCTGGCGGGGCTGCGAGCGCAGGCCGAGGGGCCGGCGGGCGGGAAGGGGGCGCTGGAGGCGGGGCGGCGGGCCGCGCTGGAGGCGATCGACCCGTGGTGGGCGCCGGGTTGGCCGATCGGCTGGCAGCGGGCGTACGCGGCGGCCCGGATGTGGTGGCTGGCGTCGGACGGCCGGGTGGACTGGGCGGCGCTGCCGGCCCGGACGGTGTTCGAGGGCGAGCCGCTGGGCCGGTGGGTGGCGGCGCAGCGCGGCGGGTGGGCCGGGTTGGCCGTGGAGCAGCGGGAGTTGCTGGCCGCGCTGGGGATCGAGCAGGACCCGGAGTTGGCCGCGGTGGCGGCGGCGAGGGCCGAGCGGGCCGCGGCGGCGGGGCCGCGGGTGTCGCAGGCCGACCGGTTCGGCCTGGGGGTCGCCGCGCTGGCCCAGTTCGCCGCGCGGGAGGGGCACGCGAAGCCGCGGCGCGGGCACCGGGAGGAGGTGGCGAAGGTGGTGGTGGAAGAAGGGAGCGGGGCGGAGCGGGTGGAGACGGTGGTGGTCGCGCTGGGCGCGTTCCTCAACAACGCCAAGAGCCGGCGCGCCAAGCTGGGGCCGGACCAGTTGGCGCAGCTCGCCGAGCACGGGGTGGAGTGGGCGTGAGCGGCGGGGCCGCGCTCCGGTCCGGCGCGCCGGGGTGACGGCGGGTCAGGGTTTGCGGGCGACGCCGCCGGCGATGCACTGGCGGGCGGCGTTCGACCGGGCGCTGTCCGGGGGTGGAGCGTCCGGGTGCGGCGGGGTGTCCGGGTGCCAGTCGACGCAGCGGGTCAGGCCCGGGGCGACCAGGTCCAACCCGTCGAAGAGGGCGCCGAGTTCGGCCCTGGTGGAGAAGGTGCCGCTGCCCATCATGCTGTGCAGGAACATGCCCTCCATCGTCCGGGCGAGGGCGCTGTTCTCGTCCTCCGGGTCCAGGAAGTGGCTGATCGCCACGTAGGAGCCCGGGGGCAGGGCCTCGGTGTAGGCGCGCACGATGTCCTTGCGGGTGCGGGTGTGCTCGCCGTTGTAGTGGTGCAGGGTGCCCAGGTGGAGCAGGGCGATCGGCCTGGTCCAGTCGAGCCGGGAGCGCACCGTCTCGTTCCGGAGCAGTTCCTCGGGGGCGAAGATGTCCGCGGGGACGATGGTGGCGTTCTCGTTGCCCGCCAGCAGGGCTCGGCTGTGGGCCACCACCATGGGGTCGTTGTCCACGTAGACGACGGTGGCCCGCGGGTCGGTCCGCTGCACCACGTTGTGGGTGTTCTCGGCGGTGGGCAGGCCCGAGCCGCAGTCCAGGTACTGGGTGACGCCGGCCTGTTCGGCCAGGTACCGGCAGGCCCGGATCAGGAAGCGGCGGTTCTCGACAGCGAGGTCGGCGGCCTCGGGCGCGGCCTTCAGGACGCCCCGGACCACGTCGCGGTCCACCTCGTAGTTGTCGGTGCCGCCGAGGAACGCGTCGTACACCCGGGCGATGCTGGGCTTGGCCGGGTCGACGTACGGGGGAACGGGCCCGTCGGACGGCAGAGTTGACGGGGTGTCGGGCGTCGCACCGGACATGGCGCCTCACAGGGGTCTCGGCGGCGGGAGGGGCGGGCGGGCTGCCTCGGACTCTAGCCGCGGCGCGGGCCGGGCGGGGGCGGGGAGCGGCGGTGGGCGGTGGATGCCACTCGTTCGTGCGACCTGCGGCGATGCGGTGACGGCCGTTGCGGCCCACGCGGTCGGGGGGAGTGAACGGGCGGGCGGGCGGCGTGTACTGACAAGTAGTCAAACGATCATGGTTGCTGCTACCGTGCCTGCTTCGGCCCGGGGCGGGAATGCCTCGGGGACGCGGAAAAGGGAGATTCATGCGCATATCGCAGCGGAAGGCCGCCCTCGCACTGGGCGTCCTGGGGATGACCGCGGGAATGGTGACCGCGGCCGCTCCGGCCGAGGCCGCCACCACCCCGAGCGGGGCCTGCGGCAGCGGCTACTACCAGATCGACCACCACGCCCTCGGCACGGTGGCCGACATCTACCTGTTCTACAACGGCTCGAGCAACTGCGCGGTCACCTGGGTGCGCAGCCCGAACGGGACCAGGACGTACGACCTGCGGGTGCACATCGAGCGGAAGAGCGACCTGCACGAGGCCTCCGACGGCGGCTACTACAACTACTACGCCGGCCCGGCCAAGCTCAGCGCCGCGAACACCTGCATCTCGTGGGGCGGTTACGCGGAGGGCACCAGCTGGTCGTCCGGCTGGGAGCACTGCGGCTGAGCAGCGGCCGAGCAGCGGCCGAGTCGTCACGGACCCCGCGCGGCGACGGTCAGTCCGGCCGGACCCGGATGATCGTCCGGCCGGGGGTGCGCCGGCCCGGGACGGAGTGCGGGGCCCGGGGCGGCTCTCGGAGCTCGGCACTCGGGCTCGGCGCAGGCCCGGGAGGGGACCGGGACGCGCGCCGGTCAGCGCAGGCGGGTGAGCAGGATCCGGCCGCCCTCGTACACGCCGCCGTCGATGGCGACGACCCGGTCCTCGGCGTAGCGCAGGGCTTCGCGGACGTTCTCCGGGGGGATGCCGAAGTGCTTGGTGAGGGTGCTGTGGCCGTGCACCAGGACGGTGCCGCCGAGGGCGTCGAGCATCCGGGCGACGGGGTCGCCGGGGGTGCCGGCCCGGGCTCCGTGGAAGGAGCCGCGGGAGCTCATCCGGCGGCTGAACTCCAGCCAGGCACCGGGGTCCTGGTCGGTCAGGGCGGCGGTGGCGGCGCGGTTGACGGCGTCGAGGTCGGGGCCGAGTTCGAGGTACTGGGTGGTGTCGGAGTGGACCAGCAGGTGGTCGTCGACCAGGGCCGCGGCGGGGAGGGCGGCGAGCCAGTCGAGGTGGTCGGGGGTCAGTCGGCGCAGGTCCGCGTCCTGGCCGCCGAAGCGGGCCCAGCCGCCGTGGAAGCCGCCGGGCTGGTTCCAGCCGGGGACGGGGGCGGTGCCGAAGCGGTGGGCGGCGAGCAGTTGCACCTCGTGGTTGCCCAGCAGCGCGCCGACCCGGCCGCCGCTGTCGGGGGCCTGTGCGGCGAGGCGGCGGATGTCCTCGATGACGCCGATGCCGTCCGGCCCCCGGTCGACGTAGTCGCCGAGCAACCAGAGCCGGGCCCGGCCGCCGGACCACTGCCCGGTGTCGTCGGCGAGTCCCGCTTCGCGCAGCGCGTCGCGGAATTCCGCGCGGTGGCCGTGGATGTCGGCGGCGGCGTACAGCGGAGCGGGTGAAGAGGGCACGGCCGGGACGGTATCAGGACGGCGGCCCCGCGGGTCGCCCCGTCCGGTGGTGAATTGCGCGGTTTGACGGCGCTTCCGGTGATGGGTCCGGTCCTGGTCGAGGCCCTCTTGACGGATCTGCGAATCGATGCGGCAAACCGTGCGACTCAGGGGGCGGGACTCCGGTACGGTACGTCAGCCGACCGGCTCTTTATGCATACCTTATGTCCAGTTTGGGATTTCTGTGAACATTGACTTCAGCCTCGACCCGGGCTTCTCTTGGTACGTCGTCCTGCTGATGATCAGCGGTCTGATAACGATTTGCACCGCCCTCGTCCCCAGTTCCGGGCTGAGCACCGGGTGGCGGGTCTTCAGCGCCATCGCCGGTGCCGCGTTCTTCGGTTACGGCGTCTACCTCGCCTTCTTCTTCGAGGGCACCGAGTACATCATCTTCTTCAAGGCATTCATCGTGCCGATCGTGCTGATCGCCAACTTCATCCGGTCGATGGTGAACCGCGCCAAGGGCACCCCGGTCCCGCCGCAGGGCCAGGTTCCCTACCCGGGCCAGGCGCCCTTCCAGGGCCAGGCCCCGTACGCCGGCCAGGCCCCGGCGCAGGCCCCGTACGCCGGCCAGGCCCCGTACGCCGGTCAGGCTCCCGCCCAGGGCCAGGCCCCGTACGCCGGCCAGGCCCCCGCGCAGGCTCCCTACCCGGGTCAGGCTCCGGCCCAGCCGCCGGCCGGGCCGGGCCAGGGGGTCTGATCCCTCCGGTCGTGGTTCCGTGGAGCGCTGTTCACCGGAAGCGCCGTCCCGCCGCTGTGCGGGGCGGCGCTTCCGGTTTTCGGGGCGGGGTCGACGAGCGCTCAAGAGCGGTGCGGGCCGGGGCTGTTGACGGGCTTTACGTGGTCATGGATAGTCACACGCGCGGGAGCGCCCCGCCGGTGGGAAGGGGTGTCGGGATGGGAGTCCACGGGGTGGCGGCGACCGGTGTGCGGGTGCGGGCGGCGCGGGTCGATCCGCTGCTGGCGGACCGGGTGGTCGAGGCGCTGCTGCTGGTCGGGCTGCCCGTCGCGCACGGCGGCCACGGGCCGGGGGTGCACCTGTTCGCCACCGGTTCGGCCGACGACGCCGGCGGCGGTGGCAGCGGTGGCGGCACCGGGGCCGACGATCCGGAGCGGTGGCCGCTGACGCTGCGCTGGCTGTGCTCCGCCCGGCTGGAGGACGCCGCGGCGGCGGCCGAGGCGGCGGCCGGGGCGGGGAGCCCGTGGCCCCGGACCAGGCAGGTGGTCGCGGACAGCATGGAGACCGCGCTGGCCGAACTCCTGCCCGCCCTCGGCCTGTCCGCCGTCCGGGGCGCGCCCGGCGGGCCGACCCGGGTCGGGCCCGCCGAGTCCGCGGCCGAGCCGGGGCCGGGGCTGGGGCCGGGGCAGGAGCCGGGGACCGGGCAGGAGCAGGCGGCCGAGCCGGTGGCGGTGGCGGCCGCGGTCGAGGCGGCGGTCCGGCGCAGCGCCGCCCTGGCGGGCCTGCCGCTGGCCCGGCACCCCCGGGCGGCCGGTGTCGCGCTCGCCGGGTGCGTGCCCGACCCGGGGGCCGGGCCGGTGGTGGACGTCGCCTGGCGCCCGTCCCCGCAGTTGCCCGCCACTCCCCTGGTGTCGACGGCCGTCCGGGAGGCCATGCACCACGCGATCGGCTCCGCGCTCACCGCCTGCGGGCTGCGCACCTCCTGGCACCGGCCCGCGGACAGTGCCCCGCACCTGCACGCCACCGCCGACCACTGAACCGCTGAACCGCTGAACCGCTGAACCCCCGGACGCGCCCCGGCCGGGCGGAGGGGACTCCGTCCGGCCGGGGCCGTGCGTGCGGCGGCTACCCGTTGGTGAGGGTGAAGGTGGTGCCGGGCTGGCGGACGATGTCGCCGGTGGCGGAGTTGCTGACCTGCACGTCGGTGAGGACGGCGCTGCCGCGGGCGCCGGACATCGCCAGGATGCCCGCGCCGTTGTTGGACTTGTCGATCCGCACGTTGCTGATCCTGACGTCGGGGACGGTCCCGCCGCCGGTCTTGAACTGGATGCCGTCGTAGGTGCTGTCGTGGATCTCGGTGTCGCGGATGACGACGCCGGGGATGTCGAGGTTGGCGGCGAACAGGGTGAGCGCGCCGAACTGCTGGGCCTCGTTCCAGAACGCGCCGCCGCTGCGGTAGATCGCGTTGTTGGCGATCAGCGTCTGCCCGGAGAAGGGCAGCGGGTCGTGGTCGGTGGCGAGCATGATGCCGGGGTAGTTGGCGGTGTCGTAGACGAGGTTGTTCTCGATCCGGTTGCCGTAGCCGCCGTAGACCGCGATGCCGGTGGCCCGCCACGGGAGTTGGACGGTGTTGTTGACGAAGGCGTTGTCGTGGCCGATGTCCACGGCGGTGTTCTTGACGTACTTGTTGGACCAGACGGCCATCGAGTCATCACCGGTGGTGCGGAAGGTGGAGTCGAACACGGTGGAGTTGCGGGTGCCGTCGGCGAAGTTGATGCCGTCGGCGTAGGTGTCGCGGATCCGCATGCCGCTGAACCGGAGTCCGTCGGCGGGGTTCCACAGGTCGGGGATGTTGTCGTAGTCGCGGCCGACCCAGACGGCGACGTTGGCGTGTTCGATCCAGACGTTCTCGATCTTCGTGTTCTTGCCGAACCGGCCGTTGAGGCCGACGCCGCCCTCGGAGCCGTCGGAGGCGCCGCGGATCCGGCCGGAGCCGAAGATCGCGAGGTCGGAGATCCTGGTGTTGTCGTCGATGTCGAAGCCGAAGTTGCCCTCGTGCGGGTGGTTGATGCCGCCGACGACGTTCTGCGGTTCGGTGAGCGTGTAGAACTGCGAGTACCACATGCCCGCGCCGCGGATGGTGACGTCGCGGATGCCGACCTGGTTGTAGGTGCCGCGGTGCAGCGGGTCGACGGTGAGGATCTTCTGCTCCTGGCGCCACTGGCCCGAGGGGATCCACACGCAGGAGATGCTGCCGTTCTGGTTGGCCGTCACGGCGGCCTGGAGGGCAGCGGTGTCGTCCTTGCCGTCGTCGGGGACGGCGCCGAAGTCGGTGATCGAGGTGCACTCGGCGGGCTTGGGCTTGGGCGGGGCGACCTGCTCCAGGTCGATCAGGTCGATCGTGTAGGAAGAGGCGGTGTCGCCGCTGTCGCGCTGCAGGCGCAGCTTGGTGCCCGCGGGGTAGCTGGTGGGCAGCAGGGCGTGGGTCTCGTCGAAGAGCCGGCGGGCGTCGGCCTGCGGGGTCTGGGTGAGGCCCTCGGGCTGGTCGGTGTTGCCGTACAGCCAGCTGTACTTGGAGGTGAGGTTCAGCTTCTGCACGAACACGTTGTCGGCGTAGAGGCTGAGGGTGGCGTCGGTGCCTCCGCCGCCGGGGGCGTCGGGGATGGAGTTGCGCACCACGATGGAGTTGGTGGGGACGGTGGAGGTGATCTCGACGTACTGGCCGGTGGCGGTCAGCTTGACGGACTTGCGGCCGGAGGACTCGGAGGCGTAGTTGGTGTGCCCGAAGGTGCGGGTGGCGTCGGCCTGGAGCAGTTCGCCCTGGTAGCGGCCGTCCTCGGCCTCGTAGGAGGTGAAGGGGGCGGCGGCGCCGCGGCCGACCACGAGGGACTTGCTGTACGTGTTGTTGCCCTCGTCGGTCTCCTGGGCGGTGCCGGTGGCGTCGGCGGTGACGGTGACGGTCGCGCCGCCCGCGACGGCGGTCCAGGTGCCGGTGACGGGGAGGGTGAGGGTCTGTCCGGCGGGGATCGCCGGGGTGGTGGTGTCCAGCGTCGCGGTGCCGACGGTGAGCCGGGTGACTCCGGCGGGGGCCGGGTCGAGGCCGCGGTTGTGGAGCTTGACGGTGAAGGAGGTGGCCGTCCCGGCGGCGGGGCTGGCGGGGTTGGGGGCGACGTCGAGGACTTCGAGGTCGGGGCCGGGGGCCTGGCGGACGGTGATCGGGGTGCTCGCGGCGAGCAGGTTGTTGTCCTCGTTGCGCTCGCGGACGGTGTTCTTCGGGTCGACCCGGGCGCTGGGCAGGTAGCTGCCCTGCGGGCGGGTGCCGATCTCCTTGGCCACGGTGGCGGACTCGCCGGCGGCCAGCGCGGGGACGGCGACGCTGTCGGCGAGGGCGCCGCCGAGCAGCAGGTCGACGGTGGTCGCGGCGGCGGGCAGGTTGCCCGCGTTCTTGACGGTGGCCCGCAGGGTGATCGAGGTGGCCTCGTCGGGGCTGGCCGGGGACCACGCCACGTCGGTGACGGTGAGGTCGGGGTTGGGCGCGGGGTGCCGATGGCCTGGAGTTCGGCGACCTGCCCGGCGGGGGCGCCGGTGTTGGAGGCGAACTTCAGCTGGAGGTCGGCGGCCCGGCCGGTGACCGGGACGGTGATGCTGTTGGCGCCGCTCGCGGGGTCGAAGCGGTAGTCGGCGGCGGCCTTCAGGGTGGTGTAGTCGGTGGCTCCGGCGGCCCGGCCGAGCACCTGGATGTTCTGGGTGCGGGCGCCCCACGACGCGTCGGGGTTGAGCTTGACGACGACGCTCTGCAGGTCGGCGTCGCTGCCCAGGTGGACGGTCAGGGTGTTGGGGAAGGCGCCCGCGTTGCCCTCCCAGTAGGTGCTCAGGCTGCCGTCGTTGGCGTTGGCGGGGGCGAAGGTCCACGCCTGGCCGGATGCCTCGATCGGCTTCCCGGCGGCGAGGTTGCTGCCGGGGGTGCCGGTGCCGGTGCGGGTGACGGGGGCGCTGGGGTCGGACTGGTTGCCGGCCGCGTCCTTGGCCCGCACGGTGTACGTGACGGTGGCGGTGGCGGGCTGGCTGTCCGTCCAGGTGCGGACGGTGGCGGCCGTGCCGGCCTTCAACTGGCCGTCGGCGTACACGTCGTAGCCGGTGACGCCGGTGTTGTCGGTGGCCGCGTCCCAGGTCAGCCGGATCTGTCCGGCGGCGGGCTCGGTGTAGGCGAGGTTGCCGGGCGCGCTGGGCTTGACGGTGTCGCCGGGGTCCTCGCCGGTGCGGGTGACGGGGGCGCTGGGGTTGGACTGGTTGCCTGCGGCGTCCTTGGCCCGCACGGTGTACGTGACGCTCTCGCTCGCCGGGCGGGTGTCCGTCCAGGTCAGCGTGGAGCCGTCCACCGTGGCCGCCAACTGGCCTCCGGCGTAGACCTCGTAGCCGGTGACGCCGGTGTTGTCGGTGGCCGCGCTCCAGGTCAGCCTGATCTTGCCGGCTTCGGGCTGGGTGTAGGCCAGGTTGGTCGGCGCGGTGGGGGCCTGGGTGTCGCCGGAGGTGGGGCCGTACGCCTCGAACTCGGCCAACTGGGCTGCGGGCCAGGCGGAGTTGGCGGTGAACAGCAGCCGCAGGTAGCGGGTGGTGGTCGCGGGCAGCGAGACGGTGACCTGGTTTCCGGCGGCCGGGTCGAAGCTGTAGGCGGTGGGGCCAGCAGGTCGGTGAAGGTGCTGCCGTCGGTGGAGCCCTGCACCTTGAAGGTCTCGCTGCGCTGCTCCCAGCCGGGCGGGAGCTTGAGCACCAGCCGGTCGACCTTGGCGGCGGAGCCCAGGTCGCCCTGGATCCACTGCGGGAAGGCGTTGTTGGCGCTCTCCCAGTACGTGGACTGGTTGCCGTCGGCGGCGTTGCCCGGGCCGTAGTTCTGCGAGGTGCCGCTGGCGGTGAGGGTGCGCCCGGCCAGCAGGTTCGCCGCGGCGGCGCTGGTGCCGTGGACCTCGAACTCGGAGATCTGGGCGGCCTGCCAGCCGGTGTTGGCCGAGACCTGGACCCGCACCCAGCGGGCGGTGGCGGTCGGGAAGTCGATCCGGACGGTGTTGCCGCCCGCCGGGTCGAAGGCGTACCCGGCCGCGGCGGCCAGCGTCGTGAACGCGCTGCCGTCGGTGGAGCCGAGCACCGTCAGCGTCTCGCTGCGGGCGCCCCAGCCGGCGGGCAGTTTCAGCACCACCTGGTCGACCCGGGCGGCGGCGCCCAGGTCGACCTGGATCCACTGCGGGAGGGCGGCGCTGCCGCTCTCCCAGTAGGTGGCCTGGTTGCCGTCGTTCACGTTCGCGGCCGTGTACTGGCCGTTCGTGCTGCTCGCGGTGACGACCTTGCCGGCCGCGAGGTCGGGGCCGCCCGCGGCGCGGGCCGGTAGCACCGGGCCGGTGAGCAGGAGCATTCCCGTCACGACCGACGTCGCCGTCAGGCGTGGGAGCAGGCGCTTGGATCTCATGACGTCCCTCTGTCTCGGGGTGGGTGGGGGGAGAGGAGAGTCGAGAAAACGACAGACATCTGTCTGTTTTTTGCGTGAGGGCACTCAAGAGTTACAGAGAGGTGATGAGAGTGTCAACGGACCTTAAAGAGCCTCCGCATGCGGACGGACGGCTTCTCAGTGGGGGCTCAGCCGGGACTCATCGCAGGTCAAGGCGGGCCGCGGAGCATCGTCGGCATGACGGCACCAGCGGAATCCCGGACCTCCTCCCGTAGGCAGGAGCGGCGCGCCAGGCGCACCCGGCGGATCAGGCGGGCGGTCGCGGTGGCGGTGGTGCTCTCGGCGCTCGGCTCCTGGCTGGTGCTCTCCCGCTCGACCACCGGCACCCCGGCGAGCGCGACGGCGTCCGTCTCGCTACCGGCGGCCGACAGCGGCACGACCACGGCGGACGCCGGTACGGACACGGGCCCGGACCCGGACGCGGACTCCCTGCTGGCCGCCGCGCTCGGCGAGCTCGACGGGCACTTCGCCGTCACGGTCGCCGACCCCGGCTCCGGGGCGTCCGCGGCCTGGGGCACCGACTCGTTCGTCACCGCGTCGATCGTCAAGGTGGACATCCTGGCGGCGCTGCTGCTGCGCAACGACGGCGTGCTGACCGGCGATCAGAAGGCGGCGGCCGCGCTGATGATCGAGCAGAGCGACAACGACGCGGCGACCGCCCTGTTCGACGCGGTGGGCGGCGCGACGGGCCTGGACGAGGCGAACGCGGCCTTCGGCCTGACCGGGACGGCCGCCGGGACGGACGGCTTCTGGGGGCTGACCAGCACCACCGCGGCCGACCAGGCGCGGTTGCTGCGGGTGGTCTTCACCGAGGACTCCCCGCTGGGCTCCGCCTCCCGCGCCTACCTGGCGAAGCTGATGGGCCTGGTCGCGGACGACCAGGACTGGGGCGTCTCCGCGGCCGACCAGGGCGGCGCGGTGCAGCTGAAGAACGGCTGGCTGCCCCGGGACAGCACCGGCCTGTGGGTGGTCAACAGCATCGGCCGGATCGAGTACGGCGGCCGGCCCCTGCTGGTGTCGGTGCTGAGCGACGGCTCGGCGACCGAGGACGCGGGCATCGCGCTGGTGGAGTCGGTGGCCGCGGCGGCGGTGCGGGCCTTCGCCGGCGGCGCGCAGCAGTAGGGGCGGCCGGTCCGGCGGCCCCGTTCGACGCCCCGGCACCCGACAACCCGGCACCCCGGTGCTCAACGCCACAGCGCTCAACGCCCCGGCGCGGCGGCCCCGTTCAGCTCGGCCGGCCGCTCTCCGTCCGGGCCGCCGCGCGGGCGACCACCCGCAGGTAGCGTTCGATCGCCAGGTGCTGGAGCAGCAGGGCGACGGGGCGGCCGAGCCGGGCGTACCAGGCGGCGAGCCGGGAGAAGGCGGCGACCTCGAACCACACCTCGCCGTCCGCGTCCATGCTGACCACGAAGGACTCCTCGCCGCGCTCGGGGTGCCCGGGGAGGGTGCCGTAGGCGAAGCCGATCCGGTCGGGTTCCTCGATCGTCCAGACCACCCGGCAGGGGATGACCAGGCGGGGCAGCCGCAGCCCGGGCAGGGCGAGCCGGAGCAGGACGGTGTCGCCGGGGGCGATCCGGCCGGGGGCCGGGTGGACGGCGAAGCCGGAGCCGAGTTGGGCGCCCCAGCCGAGCAGGTACGTCCCGGCGCGTTCGAGGACGGCGGGTCCGTGGCCGAGGTGGACGCGGCGGCGCAGCCTGGAGTACCCGGCGGGCAGCGCGGCGGCCCGGGTGGCGCCGACCTCGGGGTAGCTGGGCGCGGCGGCGCGGGCGGCGAGGTGGCGTCGGCGGAGGTCGTTCGACGGCATCGGTCAGTTGTACGACGCCCGGGGGCGGCCGGACAACCCGCCCGGACCGGCCCGGTGGGCGTCCGTCCTGGTCAGGGCGTTGCCGGTGTGGCGCACGTCACCGGCGGCTCCCGGCCGGCGCGCGGCGTGTCGAACGCGGCGCACGGCACGCAGGCCGGGAGCGGACCGTCGGCGGTCAGCCCTGGACGGAGGTCCAGAACTCCTCGAAGGACAGCTTGCCGTCGCCGTTCGCGTCCTTGGCGTTGATGATCGCCTGGGCGACCGTCTCGGTGACGTGGTAGTCGCCGAGCTGGGCCATCACCGTCTTGTACTCGCGTGCGGTGACCCGCCCGTCGCCGTCGACGTCCAAGCGCGCGAACGCCGCCCGTGCCGCTTCGATGTCGGCCACGAGGCCCACCCCTTTTCTCGCTGTTCCACTGCTCACTCGGCGCCGTGTTCGACGCGCGGGCCACAATAGCCGCCGCTCCCGAGCGCCCGACAGGCCGGTCCGGGGCAACCCAGGCGGACGATGGCGGGCGGTGGCGACGGCGCGTGCCGGTTCCCGTGCGCCCCCGGCGCGGGGGCGGGTCGGTGCCGTGCGACCGAGCGCTGCCGTAGGGCGGGGCGGAGTGGAAAGGATCAGTCTCGCACCCGGACCAGGTGGGGATCCGGGACGGGCCGAGAGAGAGGTGCCGCCATGGCGAGCGAGTTCCAGCGCCACAAGCTGACGGGCATGTTCCACGCGTTCGACACCGACCGGAACGGGTACCTCGACCAGCGGGACTTCCGCGCCCTCGCGGACCGCTGGAAGGCGCTGCCCCGGGTGGCGGCGGAGCCGGAGCTGGCGGCCCGGGTGGAGCGGGTGATGCTCGGCTGGTGGGACGCGCTGTACGCGGCGGCGGACACCAACGGCGACGGGCTGGTCGACCTGGACGAGATCCTGGCGATGGTGGACCGGCTGCCGGGGATGCGGGCGGCGGTGGCGGAGACCTCGGACACCGTCTTCGACGCGATCGACGAGAACGGTGACGGCCGGATCTCCCGGGAGGAGCACCGCCGCCTGGTCGAGGTGTGGAACGGGCAGCCGACGGACACCACCGGCGTGTTCGAGCTGGTCGACCTGGACGGCGACGGCTTCCTGTCCCGGGCGGAGTTCACCGAGCTGTGGGCGCAGTTCTGGATCAGCGCGGACCCGGCGGACCCGGGCAACCACCTGTGCGGGGCGCTGGCCCCGGCGGCGGGGGGTGCCGCCGGGGCCTGAGGCCGGGTCAGTGCTTGGAGATCCCGACGTTGCGGATGTTGACGGGCAGCGTCGGGAAGCCGTCGCCGGGGCCGTTCTGGTCGTCCTCGCCGCCGGCGGCGATCTTCTGCAGCACGTCGAGCCCGGCGGTGACCCGACCGAAGGGGGTGTAGGCCGGGGAGAGCTTGGTGTCCTTCCAGACGATAAAGAACTGGCTGCCGTTGGTGTTCGGCCCGGCGTTGGCCATCGCCACGGTGCCGGCGGGGTAGGTGGCGCCCTCGAGGTTCTCGTCGGGGAAGGAGTAGCCGGGGCCGCCGCTGCCGGTGCCGGTGGGGTCGCCGCACTGCAGGACGTAGAGCCGCTGGGTGGTGAGGCGGTGGCAGTGGGTGCGGTCGTAGTAGTCGTGTTCGGCGAGGAAGCGGAACGAGTAGGTGGTGCAGGGGGCCTTGTCGGTGAGGGCCTGGAAGGTGATCGCGCCCTGGCTGGTGCGGAGGGTGGCACTGTAGGGCTTGGCGGCCTTCTTGGCGTCGAAGACCGGGATGCCCTTGAAGTTGTCGGCGGGCACCGCCGGGGTGTAGGTGCAGGTGGCGGCCGCGGGTGCGGCGGCCGGTTCGGCGGCGGTGGCCGCGCCTGCGGTGGAGAGGGCGAGCGGCACCGCCGCCAGGGCGGTCAGCCCGGCGGTCCAGGACGTGCGCTTCATTCGACAGCCTCCGGGTAGGGGCGTGCGTTGGCAGGGACCTGCCGTACCTGCCCACCCGGCCGCCCCGCGAATCCCGGCCGCACCCTCGTCCCCACCCTTCCCCCGCTCCCCTCTCCCGCTCCCCTCCCCCACCGCCGGCCGCCGCGCCCGCACCTCGACCGGTCCCGCGGCCCTCGTCCGGCCGGCCACCTCTTGACAACGGTTCGCACAAGATCCTTCTCGACCCCCCGTTCGATGTGACACCATCGTCCGCTATCCGGTGAATGGAGTACCGGGCGATGGGACGGGCCCGGGGAGGCGGAAGCGATGATCGGCTTCGTCGTGCGCCGGCTGCGCGGACGGCTGCCGCTGGCGGCGGCCGCGCTGCTGACCGTGCTGATCACCACCTCGGTGCTGACGGCGCTGGTGGCGTTCGACCGCGGGGCGGCGGAGGCGGGGCTGCGGCGCGCGCTGCAGGGCACCGGCGCGGCGCGGGCGGCCGTGCTGGTCGGCGGCGACCGCGCGGTGGCCGACCGGGCCGGGGACGACGCGGCGGTCGCCGGCTTCGCCCGCGGGCTGTTCGGCGCCCTGCCCACCACCGTCGAGAGCGTCGCCCGCAGCCGCTCCTACGGCCTGCCGGGGTCGGCCGACCGGCCCGACCTGACGGTGCTGGCCGCCCTCGACCGCGACCGCACCGCCCTGCTCTCCGGCACCTGGCCCACCGCACCCGCACCCGCACCCGCTTCGACGGCGGCTCCGGTCCAGGCCGCCGTCCCGCAGAACGCGCTGGCCGGGCTGGGCCTGGACGCGGCGGCGCTGCCCGCCCGGCTGGAGCTGACGGACCGTTTCACCAACCGGCCGCTGACCGTCGAGGTGACGGGCGTCTACCGGGCCGCCGACCCGTCCGACCCGTACTGGCGGACCGACCCGGCGGCGGGGCGCGGCGTGCAAGTGCTGGCGTACACCACGTACGGGCCGCTGCTGGTGGACGACGCAGTATTCACCTCCGGCGCGGTGGCGCAGGCGGGCCGCAGCTGGCTGGTGCGGGCGGACTTCGCGGGCCTCACCCCGGGCGCGGCGGCGGCGCTGCGCGCGCGGGTCGCCCCGGCGGGGGCGGCGCTGGAGCGGGACGCGGCGCTGACCGCGGACACCGGGCTGGACGCGCTGCTGGGCGAGCTGGCCTCGGACGCCCAGGTGGCGCGCTCGACGCTGCTGGTGGGCGCGCTGCAACTGGCGGTGCTGGCGGGGGCCGCGCTGCTGCTGGTGGTGCACCTGCTGGCGGACCGGCAGGCGGCGGAGAACCGGCTGCTGGCCGCGCGCGGCGCCTCGCGCGGGCGGGTCGGGGTGTTCGCGGCGGGCGAGGCGGTGCTGCTGGCGGTGCCGGCCGCTCTGCTGGCGCCGCTGCTGGTGCCGTGGCTGGTGCGGCTGCTGGCGGCGACCGGTCCGCTGGCGGGCGCGGGGTTGGCCGGGTCGCTGCCGTGGGTGGTGTGGCCGGTGGCCGCGGCCTGCGCGCTGGGCTGCGTGCTGCTGACGGCGCTGCCCTCGCCGGCCCGGTCGGCGGGCGCGGCGCTGCTGCGGCGGGCCGGGCGGCGGCAGGCCCGGGTGTCCTCGGTGGTGCGTTCGGGGGCGGACGTGGCGCTGCTGGCGCTGGCGGTGGTGGCGTACCGGCAGTTGGCGCGGTACTCGGGGGTCTCGCACGGCGTGGACCCGCTGCTGGTGGTGGCGCCGACGCTGGCGCTGTGCGCGGGGACGGTGCTGGTGCTGCGGGTGCTGCCGCTGGTGTCGCGGCTGGGCGAACGGTGGGCGGCGCGTTCGACGGGGCTGGGGCCGGCGCTGGCGGGCTGGCAGTTGGCGCGCCGGCCGGCCCGGGCGGCGGGGCCGGTGCTGCTGCTGGTGCTGGCGGTGGCCGTGGGCATGCTGGCGATCGGCCAGCGGGCGTCCTGGTCGCAGTCGCAGCGCGACCAGGCGTCGTTCCTGACCGCGGGGGGCCTGCGGATCACCGGTTCCGCGCTCCCGGCGGCGGGCCAGGGCGGGGTGTACGCGGCGCTGCCGGGCGGGGAGCGGATCGTGCCGGTGGCCCGGCGGGACGTCCCGCTGCCGCAGGGCGCGGCGGCGACGGTGCTGCTGCTGGACGCGGGGCGGGCGGCGGCGCACCTGCCGGTCCGGTCTGACCTGCTGGGCGGGCGGTCGGCGGGCGAGGTGTTCGGGCCGCTGGCCGCGGCGCCGGTGGACGGCCCGGCGCTGCCGGAGCGGGTGGAGCTGGACGTGGCGGCGGACGGGGCGCCGGGCCTGTCGCTGCTGGTGCGCGACCGGTTCGGGCTGGTGTACCCCGTCCCGGCGGCGGCGCCGCTGGCCGGCGGCCCGCAGCACCTGGTGGTCGACCTGGCGGCGGGCGGGCCGAACGGCCGGCTCGCGGGCCCGTTGACGCTGGCCGGGCTGGCGGTGGACGCCCCGGGCGGCGCCGGGAGCCTGACCGTCGACCGGCTGGCCGCGGGGGACGCGCCCGCGGCCGACTGGTCGCTGACCGGCGGCGCGGCCGGATCCGCCTCCAACGGCGGGTCCGCGTCCACCGGCGTGTCCGTCTCGAACGGTGCGGGGCACCTGCCGACGGTGTCCTGGCCCGCCTCCCCGGCCGGGGCCCGGCACCTGGTGCTGGCCCCGGGCGGGCGGGCGGCGGCTCCGGCGCTGTCGGCGGTGGCCACCGAGTCGTACCTGGCGGTGGTCGGGGCGCGGGTGGGCCAGGAGGTGCCGGTGCCGTTCGGCACGGCGACCCTGCGCGCCCGGGTGACGGCGGCGGTGACGGCGCTGCCCGCGACCGGGGGCCCGGCGGTGGCCCTGGACCTGGCGGCCGTCGACCGGCAGTTGGACGCGCGCGGCGAGCCCGCCGTGTCGCCGTCCGAGTGGTGGCTGCCCGCGGCGGGTGCGGGCGACGACGCGCCGCGCCGGGCGGCCGCCGAGTTGCGGGCGGCGCCGTTCGCGCAGCAGGTGCTGGAGCGGGACGCGCTGGCGGCGCAGTTGCGCGGGGATCCGCTGGGCGCGGCCCCGCAGTCGGCGCTGGCGGCGCTGGCGGTGGCGGCGGTGCTGCTGGCGGCGATCGGGTTCGCGGCGTCGGCGGCGGGTGCGGCCGCGGAGCGGTCCCGGGAGTTCGCGGTGCTGGCGGCGCTGGGCGCGCCGCGGCGCCGGCTGCTGCGGACGGTGGCGGCGGAGCAGGGCGTGCTGGCGGTGCTGGGGGTGGGCACGGGCCTGCTGCTGGGGGCGCTGCTGGTGCACCTGGTGGTGCCGCTGGTGGTGCTGACCCCGGCGGCGGCCCGGCCGCTGCCGGCGGTGCTGGTGCGGCTGCCGCCGGGGCAGGTGGCGGCGCTGGCGGTGGTGACGGCGGCGGCGCTGCTGGTGCCGGCGCTGCTGGTGGGGTGGCGGGGCCGTGATCTGACGGCCCGGCTGCGGAACGTGGAGGAGATGTGAGGACCCCTCCCGCGGTGGCGCCGTGGGTCCGGACCAGGCTGCGTGCGGCGCGGGCCTCGGCGTGGTTGACGGCGGCGCTGGTGCTGGTCGCGGTCTTCCTGGCGGCGGCCCTGCCCCGGGCGCTGGACCGCAGCGCGGACGGCGCGCTGCGCGAGCAGTTGCGGGCGGGCGGCCGGGACGGCGCGGTGCTGACGGCGACCTCGCTGCGGCTGGGCGCGCAGGGCGCGGGCTCCCCCGCCGAGCAGTTGGACGTGCTGGCGCAGGAGTTGGTGCGCCGGGTGGCGGAGCCGCTGCGGCCGACCGGGCTGGGCGCGGTGTACGGCTCGACCACGTCGGCCGACCGTTCGCTGCCCGGCCCGGAGCTGCCGCGGCCGAACGGCATGGCGCCGGTGCTGGGCCTGGCGTACCTGCACGGGGTGGACGCCCGGTCGGCGCTGGCGGCGGGCCGCTGGCCGGCCGCGACGGACGGCGCGGACTTCGAGGTGGCGCTGTCGGAGCAGGTGGCGCGGACCTTCGGGGTGTCGGTGGGCGCGGTGCTGGACGCGGGGACGGACACCTCGATGTCCCCGCCGCGGCACTTCCGGGCGACGGTGGTGGGCCTGTTCGCGGCGGCCGATCCGGCCTCGCAGTTCTGGGCGGGCACGGACTGCCTGGTGCGGGCCTGCCTGAGTTCGACGGTGGCGCTGGGCGAGCGCACCCAGTACTGGCGGGCGGCGGCGCTGGTCGGGCCGGGCGAGCTGGCCGACCTGGGGTTCTGGTCGGGCAAGTCGCCGCAGGACTTCGTCCGGGTGCCGGTGGACGTCTCGGCGGCCCGGGCCGATCAGCTGCCGCGGTGGCGGGCGGCGGTGGGGTCGCTGACCGGCGGCCCGCAGCGCACCGCGTTGCAGGTGGCCGCGGAGCGGCCGGACGTGCAGGTGCGTTCGCAGCTGTCGGCGCTGCTGGGGACGGCGGCCGAGCGGCAGTCGGCGGTGGCGCCGCTGTCGGTGCTGGGTCCGGCGGGTGCGGCGGGCGTGGCGCTGACGGTGCTGCTGCTGGCGGCGGTGCTGGCCGGTGAGCGGCGGGCGGGCGAGTTGCGGCTGCTGCGGGCCCGCGGGGCTTCCCGTGGCGGGGTGCTGCGGCGGCTGCTGGGCGAGAGCGCGGCGACGACCCTCCCGGCGGCGGCGCTGGGTACCGCGCTCGCGCTGCTCCTGTTGCCGTCGCCGCGCTGGGGCGGGGCGGTGCTGGCGGCGGGGGTGACGGCGGCGGTGGCGCTGCTGGTGTTCCCGTTGCGGGCGGCGCTGTTCCCGCACGCGGGCGCGGCGGCGGGGCGCCGCCGGGTGGTGGCGGAGCTGTCGGTGCTGGCGCTGGCGGTCGCGGCGGTGGTGGCGGTGCGGCAGCGCGGGGTGACTCCGGCGGGTGCGGGGGTGGACCTGCTGCTGGTGGCGGCGCCGCTGCTGATCGCGCTGGCGGGCGCGGTGCTGCTGGCCCGGCTGCTGCCGCCGCTGGTGGGCGCGGTCTCCCGGTGGGCGGCGCGGCGGCCGGGCGCGGTGGGTTTCCTGGCGCTGGCCCGGGCGTCGCGTCCGGCGGTGCTGCCGTTGCTGGCGCTACTGCTGGCGGTGACGACGGCGGGTTTCGGCGCGACGGTGCTGTCCTCGGTGGACGCGGGCCGGCTGCGCGCGGTGCGGGCGGAGACCGGCGCGGACGCCCGGGTGACGGCCCGCGCGGTGCTGCCGGACGGGTTCGCCGAGGCGGCGGCGGCCCTGCCGGGGGTGCGGGCGGGCGTGTCGGCGTGGACGGACCGGACGGCGTCGGTGGCGGCGCCGGACGGGACGGTGCTGTCGGAGGTGACGCTGCTGGTGGTGGATCCGCAGCAGTACGCGGCGCTGGCCCGCCGCAACGGGCAGCCCGCGATCGATCCGGCGCCGCTGTCCGGTGGTGGGGCGGACTGGGCGCCCGCGCTGGTCAGTCCGGGGCTGGCCGGGCGGCTGGGGCCGGGTGCGCACCCGCTGCACACCGGTCGGTCGGTGGTGTCGTTCCGTCCGGCGGGGGTGCTGCCGGCGGGGGGCGCTCCGGCGCTGGGCACCGGGGAGGCGGTCGTGCTGCCGGCCCGGCAGGCGTCGGCGCAGGTCCCGGCGCTGGCGGGGGCGAACCTGTGGCTGGGTTCGGGCGAGTTGCGCACCGCGCAGGTGCGCGGGCTGCTCCAGCGGCTGGATCCGGCGGCGGCGCCGGACGGCGGGGCGTACGCGGTGCGCACCGGCGCGGAGGAGCGGGAGCGCCTGGCGGCGGATCCGCTGCAGCGTTCGGCGGCCCGGGTGTTCTCCTGGTCGGTGCTGGCGGCGGGCGTGTTCGCGGCGGGCGCGGTGCTGCTGACGCTGGTGCGTTCCGGTCCGGAGCGGGCGGCGGTGCTGGCCCGGCTGCGCACGATGGGGTTGCGGCCCCGGCAGGGGCTGGCGGTGATCCTGCTGGAGTCGCTGCCGACGGCGCTG
The DNA here is from genome assembly GCF_003751605.1 of Kitasatospora cineracea. Classification (NCBI taxonomy): domain Bacteria; kingdom Bacillati; phylum Actinomycetota; class Actinomycetes; order Kitasatosporales; family Streptomycetaceae; genus Kitasatospora; species Kitasatospora cineracea. The sequence continues at coordinate 5,712,241 of NZ_RJVJ01000001.1, read as the reverse complement.
GGCGCGGCGGTCGCGGGCGCCCTGCTGGCCACTGCCGCGACCTTGCTGCTGGGCCCGGCCGTGGACCTCTCGGCGCTGGTCGGCGTGCCCGCGCCGGGCGGTGTCGCCCCGTCCGCCCGGTCGGTGCTGACCTGGTCGGCGGCGCTGGCCGTGCTGTTCGCGGCCACCGCGCTGGCGGAGGCGCTGGTCTCCGGGCGCCGCCAGATCACGGTCGAGCTGCGGGCCGGGGAGGACCGTTGACCGCCCGCTGTCCCTTCTTCCCTCCAGTCTTCCCTCCAGGAGCCGAACGGTGAGCACCGAACCCATGCCCGGCAGCGCGGACGTCCCGAGCCTGCAGGAGTTGCGCAGTCGGGCGCTGGCGGCCGCCGCGCCCCGGCCGTACGGGGCGGACGCGGCGATCGCCTGCGACCGGGTGGTGAAGATCTTCACCGCGGACAGGGTCGAGGTGCAGGCTTTGCAGGGCCTGGACCTGACGGTTGACCGGGGCGACCTGGTGGCGCTGGTCGGCGCGTCGGGCAGCGGCAAGTCGACGCTGCTGAACATCCTGGCGGGTCTGGACGCGCCGACGGCGGGGTCGGCCCGGGTGGACGGCCGGGACCTGCTGGCGATGTCGGCGAAGGAGCGGCTGCGCTACCGGCGCGAGGTGGTGGGCTTCGTCTGGCAGCAGACGGCCCGCAACCTGATGCCGTTCCTGACGGCGGAGCAGAACGTGGCGCTGCCGATGCAGTTGCGCGGCGAGCGTTCCACCCCGGCCGCGGCCCGCCGCCGCAGGCAGCGGACGGCGGAGCTGCTGGAGGCGCTGGACATCGGCGAGCTGGCGCACCGCCGCCCCGCCCAGCTCTCCGGCGGCCAGCAGCAACGCGTCGCCATCGCCGTCGCCCTCGCCAACCAACCCGCCGTCCTGCTCGCCGACGAACCCACCGGCGAACTCGACACCGACACCGCCGCCGGCATCTTCGACGCCTTCCGCACCGTCAACCGCGAACTCGCCACCACCGTCGTCATCGTCACCCACGACCCCATGGTCGCCGGCGAAGTCCGCCGCACCGTCGCCATCCGCGACGGCCGCACCAGCAGCGAAGTCCTCCGCCGCACCCGGATCGACGAACACGGCACCGAAACCGTCTCCGAACGCGAATACGTCATGCTCGACCGCACCGGCCGCGTCCAACTCCCCGCCGCCTTCCTCACCGCCCTCGGCATGCAGCACCGCGTCGCCGCCGACCTCGCCACCGACCACATCCAACTCCGCCCCGACGACACCGCCTGAGCGCCGGTCGGGTCAGGTCTGCGGGGCGCGCGGGGCGCGGGCCTGGACGATGGCGACGTAGCGGACGGTGAAGACCATCGGGACAACGAAGCCGGCGATCTGGACGATCAGCGAGGTGGTGGAGTGCCCGTGGCCGCCGTGCGCGAGGACGGCGAGGGCGACGGCGGTGACCGCGAAGGCGGCCGTCCACACCGAGGTGATGATCACGTTGACCCGGATGAACGGCTTGAGCGTCCAGAACTCCCGCGGGGTGGTGCGCTTGGCGATGCCGAGCGTGAACGGCTTGCCGATCAGCAGCGAGCCGCCGGCGATCACCGCGAGGACGGCGGAGGACAGCGTGGCGGAGTAGTCGCGGACGCCGGAGTGCGGGTCGGCGAAGGCGATCGCGGCGAGCACCGCGAAGTACAGCGCGGAGCCGGTCTCGATGATCAGCGCGTCCCATCCGGCGCCGGCGAGGCGCTGCTGGACGGTGACGGCGGCGGCGACCAGCAGGCCGGCCAGCGCGGCCCACTGCCACTGGGCCGAGGGGATCACCGCGAAGATGATCCAGGGCAGGAAGGTGCGCAGGTAAGACATGGGTCCGAGATCCCCCTAGGTGGTCGGCCGATGCTCCCTCAGGCCGTCTTTCCGCAGGATATCCACCGGGCGGGCCGCCCGCACCGCCCGCCGGGTGGACGGATCATGACACTTCGTCAGCTGGCCGGATCAGGCCACCCGGGCTCCCGGCCGGAGCGGCCGGGCCGGGTCAGCAGGGCCGGGTCAGCAGGGGCGGATCAGCAGGGGCGGAGCGAGGTGAGGGCGTCGTTGAAGGCGCTGCCCCGGGTGGCGGGGGCCATCGTGGTGGCGGTGCCCCGGTAGTCCTTGCCGGGGTACCAGCAGTAGGTGACGGGCGAGTTGTTGACCCAGGCGGAGACGCCCCCGGTGCCGGTGAACCGGGAGCCGTCGGGCAGGCGGAGGAGCCCGGTGTCGGTGAGCGCGGTGCCGGGCAGCAGGGCGACGGCGGCGTGGTCGTAGTGGACGCCGTCGTAGAGGCAGACCCAGCCGGCCGGGCAGTCGACGTGCCGGGCGGGACGGCTGTCGCCGTTGAGGACGTGCACGCCGGGCGGGTTGCCGGCGGGTGCCTCCACGGGCGCCGCCGCGGACGTCCCCACCGGCGCGGCGAGGGCCGGGGCGGCGCCGAGCGGGAGCAGGGCCAGGGCGAGAACGAGCGGGCGCAGGTGCATCGGTCGGGTCCTCACGGGGAGTCGGGTCCCGGTCCGGCCGGTGCCGGTGGGCGGGGCGGGGCGGCGGCTGGTCAGGCGTTCCACGGCGTTCCCAGCAGCCTGAGGTCGGTGGCCCGGTCGGCGGGGTCGGCGGTCCACCACACCTGGGCGTTGGCGCCCTTCTTGATGGCGAAGTCGGCGGACACGGCCTGCTGCGGCCCGACCTGCCGCCAGACGACGTCGCGGGTGCCCTTGAGGGTGGCGGCGCACTTCGCGGCGTCGAGGTTGGGGGCCTTGCCGCCGTCGCAGTCGTGGACGACCAGCGAGAGGTCGGCGTCGGCGGGGCTCGTGTTGGTGAAGACCAGGCGTCCGCCGCCGGCGGTCTCGCACCAGGTGACGGTGCCGCCGGTGACGGGGACCGCGGGGCCGACGGCGCCGGTGCAGGCGGGTTCGGTGTCGCGGGCGGCGGGCGGGGCCGCGGCGGGACCGGGGCCGGGCGCGGAGCCGGGGCCGGGCGCGGGGGCGAGGGCGGTCAGGGCGAGGACGGCGGCGGTGGCGGCGAGGGCCGCCGGGAGGTGGCGGCGCCGGGGGGTGCGGGGCATGGCTCTCCTGCTCGGGTGCGGAGCCCGTGGGACGGGGCGGGCCGCCGATCCGCTCGGCGGTCACGCTCAGTCATCACCAGGAGGGGTGGCCGCCTATCGCTTCGTTGACGCACTGTCACCCGATCGGCCAGCCCCGGGTCCTCGCCCGGTCAATCCGCCCGCCCCGCCCGCCCCGCCCGGCCGAGCGCGGGGCGGGCCGGTCAGCGCGGGGCGAGGCCGGCCAGCAGCAGGTCGACGACGGCGTCCAGGTCGGCGTCGTTGGCCGGGGCGGTCCAGTCGGCGGCGTGCGCGGGGTGGTGGAAGCGGGCGGTGGCCTGGAAGACGGCGCGGCCCGCGACGGCCGGGTCGGCCGCGGTGAGATCGCCCGCGGCGACCCCGGCGGCGACGATCCGGGCGAGCTGTCCGGCCAGTTCGTCCTCGTGCGCGGTGACGATGCCGGTCGCGTCGCCCACCAGTTCCCGGAACGTGCGCTGCAGTTCCGGGTCCTGGAGGGCGTAGTCCCGCTTGGTCGTGTTGAGGGCGCGGACCCAGCCGCGCAGCCGCTCGGGGGCCGGCACGGCCGGGTCGTCGGCGATCGCGGCCATCGGGGCGGACGTCCGGCGCAGCCAGCGTTCGGCGACCGCTTCGCGCAGCGCGGCCTTGGTGCCGAAGTGGCGGTAGACGCTGCCGTGGCTGACGCCGAGCGCGCGGGCGACGTCCACCACGGTCGCCTTGGCGGGGCCGTAGCGGCGCAGGACGTCCTCGGCGGTGTCGAGGATCCGCTCGGCGGTCAGCTGTTCGGTCATGGCCCCGAGGTTACCGTTCGGGCCGGTCGCGGCCGGTGCGGGCCCGCTCCCCCGGCGTCCGTGCTACCGCTCGCTGTCGAGCATCGCCATCTGCGCCGGGTCGTAGCGTTCGCCGCGGGCGGCGTCGGCGGGCACGGCGGCCTCGATGGCGGCGAGGTCGGCGGGGGTGAGGGTGACGTCGAGGGCGCCGAGCGCCTCGTCGAGGCGGTCGCGGCGGCGGGCGCCGATCAGCGGGACCAGGCCGTCGCCGCGGCCGAGCACCCAGGCGATGGCGAGTTGGGCGACCGTGACGCGCTTGTCGGCGGCGATCGCCCGCAGGGCCTCGACCAGGGCGAGGTTGTGGTCGAGGGCGTCGCCGCTGAAGCGCGGCAGGTGGGCACGGAAGTCGCCGTCGGCGGCCTGCGGCTTCCAGTGGCCGCTGATCAGGCCGCGCGAGAGCACGCCGTAGGCGGTGACGGCGACGCCGAGCTCGTTCGCGGTGGGCAGGATGTCCTGCTCGATGCCGCGCGAGATCAGCGAGTACTCGATCTGCACGTCGGTGATCGGGTGGACGGCGTGGGCGCGGCGCAGCGTGTCGGCGCCGACCTCGGAGAGGCCGATGTGCCGGATCCAGCCCTTGTCGACCAGTTCGGCGAGGGTGCCGACGACGTCCTCGATCGGGATCTCGGGGCTGATCCGGGCCGGGCGGTAGACGTCGATGTGGTCGGTGCCGAGCCGCTGGAGGCTGTAGGCGACGAAGTTCTTGATCGCGGCGGGGCGCAGGTCCACTCCGAGGAAGCCGCCGTCGGCGTCGCGCAGCGCCCCGAACTTGACGCTGATGACGGCCCGGTCGCGGTCGCGGCCGCGCAGCGCCTCCTGGAGCAGCATCTCGTTGTGCCCCATGCCGTAGAAGTCGCCGGTGTCGAGCAGCGTGACGCCCCGGTCGAGGGCGGCGTGCACGGTGGCGATGCTCTCGGCCCGGTCTGCCGGGCCGTACATGCCGGACATGCCCATCAGCCCCAGGCCGAGGCGGGAGACGGAGGGGCCGGTGGTGCCGAGCGTGGTGTTCTCCATGGCTCCACCGTACGCCCATCCGCTGACAGATTTCAAAATCTGTCAGTCCAATTTTGTCAAAGCTTGGTCCTGGCCCCGGCGGCCCCGGTCAGCGGAGGCGGGCGAGGATCTCCCGGTGGTGGCCGCTGACCTCCGGCAGGTCGTCCGGCCGGGCCCAGCGGTGGGCGTCGTGCTCGGTGAGGGTGACGGGGGCGCCGTCGGGGACGGCCGCGGTGAAGGCGAACTGGCGGGCCCGCAGGCCGGTGCGGCCGGTGAAGTCGGCGGCGTGCAGGTAGGCGAGGGCGAGCCCGGTGAGGCCGGTCTCCTCGGCGAGTTCGCGGGCCGCGCCGTCCCGCGGGTGCTCGCCGGGTTCGAGCGAGCCGCCGGGGATCTCCCACCACCCGCCGAGGTAGTCCTCCGGGCTGCGCCGGACCAGCAGGATCCGCCCGCTGCCGTCCCGCACCACCACCCCGCCCAGCAGTTCGGCGATGCCCTCGTCGCGGGCCTGCCGGACGAGTTCCCGGAAGTCGGTCACCGTGTTCCCCCTTCGTGCGTGTGCGTCGGCCCGGACCCTACCCGCCCCGCGGCCACGGGAGGCCGGGCCGCGGGGCGGGATCCCGGCCGGGCCGCCGCCGGGCCCACGGGCCTCCCGGGCGGCCCGGCTTGTAGGCTCGCAGGGAACGGCTCTGATTTCTTGAAGGGGGATCCCGGTGCGCGCCCGTCGGTGGATAACTGTGGTCGCTGGAGTGGTCGCGCTGAGCGGCCCGACGCTCGCGTACGCCCGGGGCGGTGGCGGCAGCCACGGGTTCGGGGGCGGCGGTGGCGGCGGTGGCAGCCACGGTGGTGGTGGCGGCGGCTTCCACGGCGGCGGCTTCGGCTACGGGTTCGTGGCCGGCAGCGGGGGCGGCGGCGGGTTCGTGGCCCTGCTGGTGATCGTGGCGATCCTCGTCCTGTTCCTGTGGATCAGGTCCCGGCGCCGGAAGGCCAAGCAGGCGGCCGGCCTGAACACGGTGTCGGACCGCGCAGCGCACCGCGCGGACGAGCAGGCGCGCGAGCGGGCCGTCCGGATCGGGGCCCGGGTCGACGCCCTCGCCGAGACCGACCCGACCTTCGAGCGCGGCGCGCTGGAGACCCGGGCGGTCTGGCTGTACACCACCGCCCAGCAGGCCTGGACCCGCAACGACCACGCGGTGCTGCAGCAGATCCTGTCCCCGGTGCTCTACGGCAAGTGGGCCGAGGAACTGCAGGACTACGCCTCGCGCGGCGAGGTCAACGTGGTGGAGGTCGTCTCCGGCCCCAACGTCGAGCTGGTCGACCTGGCGAACCGCACCGGCGAGGTGAACGACACCGTCACCTTCCGGATCACCGCGACGCTCAACGACTACGTGCGCAGCGGCTACGGCACCGACGCCGCGCGCAAGGACGGCTCGACCCGCCCGGTCGAGTACTGGACGCTGCGCAAGAACCAGGCCGGGGAGTGGATCGTCTCCTCGATCGAGCAGGCGGCCGAGGGCGCGCACCACCTGACCAACGCCGTCGAGACGGACGGCTGGGACCAGCGGGAGGTCGCCCGCGAGGCGGTGCTCGAGGTGGCCGGGAAGACCGCGGTCCGGGGCGCGGGCGACATCCTGTCGCTCACCAACATCTCGTGGAGCGCGGACGCCGACGCCGCCGTCGGCGACCTGAGCGTGCTCGACGGCCGGTTCGACCGGGCCGTCCTGGAGGTCGCCGTCGAGCGCTTCCTCGAGGAGTGGGTGATGAACGACGGCAGCCTGGACTTCACCTCCGTGCGCACGCCCGACCGGACCGTCATGCGCGAGGCCGTCATCAAGTCGGTCACGGTGCGCTCGCTGCTCTCCCGCGAGCCGATCGTCTTCCGGGTCGCGGTCGCCGCGGAGGGCGTCTACTACGAGGTCGACCGGCGCACCGAGCAGGTGCTCCGCGGCGACGCCCGCACCCGCCGGCCGCTCGCCTTCGCGTTCGACCTGCGGATGGACGACGCCTCGGCCGACACCTGGACCGTGGTCGCCGCCACCCGGAGTAGCCGACCGCGCCCCGCAGCCCGGCCGGGGCGCCCGCGCGTGTGCGCGGGCGCCCCGGCCGGTCCGGTGCGGGGTCAGCTCGCGGGGACGGTGTCCTTGAACGCGGTGCCGGCCGTGCGCAGTGCGGCGACGTTCGAGGCGACCTGGGCGGGGCTGAGCACCTGGTCCTTGACGAAGTACAGGTAGTCGACCTGCTCGTCGTACGAGCGCGGGGTGTTGGAGTACTGGCCCGCGAGGTCGATCAGCCAGTGGTTGAAGTCGATGAACTGCGGGGTCTCGGGCAGGTAGGGCTCGCCGTGGGTGGCGACGACCTGGCCGTCGATCCAGTAGGTGATGTTGCTGTTGTCGATGGTGAACTGCAGCAGGTGCCAGCCGTCGTAGGACTGGCGCTGCTCGCCGTGGGTGTTGACGGCGTTCCACGGGTCCGGGTTGTAGGTCTCCCAGCTGGTCTCGTACATGATGTTGCTCTGCTCGCCCCAGCCGCCGTTGGGCAGGTACTCGAAGTCCTCCTCGCCGTAGTTCGGGTCCATCGGGGCGTTGAGCGGGGTGAAGCCGAAGAAGGTCTGGTTGATGTGGTCGCCGTCGGGGCCGCTGTTCGGGGCGTCGGCGAACTTGACCCGGGCCGCGTAGGTGCCGTTCTTGAACTTGCGCGCGGTGGTCTGGATCTCGGTCTCCTTGGTGCCGGAGGCCGTGCCGTCGGTGGTCAGCCGCAGGTTGAGCACCTTGCTGCCGCCGACGGTCGGGAAGGTGACGTCGGCCGGGGACCAGGTGGCGCCGGCGACGCCGGGGCCGCCCTGTCCGGACTTGACGGTCCAGCCGTGCTGCTGGACGGCGGCGTCGGAGCTGGTGTTGTAGGAGAAGTCGTCGAACAGGACGGGGGCGTTCGGGTCGACCGGCGGGGTGGAGGTGGAGCCGGACGGGGACGGCGAGGGGGACGAACTGGGCGACGGGGACGGGTTGTTGCCGGTGGGGGCGGTCCCCCAGGTCAGCGCGCCGTCCTCCTGCAGGGTGACCTTCTGCCAGTCGGCGTAGCCGGTCTGGGTGCCGCTGAAGGAGTAGTCGTCGGACTGGGTGAGGGTCTGCCAGTCGGAGCGGTAGAAGCGCAGCTGCATGTCGCCGGTGGACTGGCCGGGGGCGAGCGAGCCGGCTCCGGCGGTGAAGCCGATCTCCAGGTAGCGGTCGGCGGTGGCGGTGGGGTTGGCCAGGGTGCCGAAGGTGCCGGTGATGTTGCCGCAGCCCTTGACCGCCCAGGAGCAGGCGAAGCGGTAGGTGGTCGACGGGCCGTCGGACTTGAAGTAGTAGCGCAGGGTGATCCGGCTGAGCGCGACGGTGCTGCTGCCGGTGTTGGTGACCTGCAGCCAGGGCTCGGACTGGTCGGCGGTCGCGCCGGAGGCGCTGGTGCGGTACTGGACGCTGAACGCGTCGGCGGCCGAGGCCGGGGCGACGGTCAGCGCGGTGGCGGCGAGGCCGGCCGCGGTGATCGCGGCGGCCGCGGCGAGCCGGGCGCGCCGGCTGGTGGTGCGGGGGCGTGCGGACACGGTGGTTCCTTCCGTGGGGGGGGAGTGCCCCGCGGTGCGGCGGGGCGGAGGGACGTTCCGGCGGTGCACGTGCGGGGTGCGGCGGCGGAGGTGGTCCGCGTGCTGCGGGCGGCCGCTGACGGTGGGTCGGCGGCCGGGTCTGTGGGGGGTGTTCAGGTGGTGGCCGGCTCGCGTTCGGCGTGGTGGACGCCGAGGGCGGCGAGGCGGGGGCGGTGCGCGGCGAGGGCGGGCAGGAAGTCGCGGGCGTAGTCGCTGGCGGGGTTCCAGGCCCGGTCGGCGATGGCGCACAGCCGGGGGTAGGCGAGGTAGTCGAAGTGCTCGGCGGTGGTGACGAACTCGCTCCACAGCTGGGCCTGGGTGCCGAGTACCCGGGCCCGTTCGGCCTCGTCCCAGTGCGCGGGGGCGGCCTGGTGGGCGTGCGCGGTGGGCAGGTCGACGACGTGGTCGGCCTGGCCGAGCGGTTCGCCGGGGCGGGCGGACTGCGGGTAGTCGAGGTAGGTGGCGCGGTGCGGGGCCATCACCACGTCGTGGCCGCGGCGGGCGGCGTCCCGGCCGTGGTCGGCGTCCCGCCAGGGCATCACGGTGAACTCGACGGGCAGCGTGGCGCCGTCGGTCTCGGCCCAGCAGACCGGGACGCGGCCGGCGTCCAGCAGGTGCCGGCCGACCTCGCCGAGGAACCAGCCGCGCAGCCGGGCGGGGGTGGCGAGGCCGAGTTCGGCGGCCCGGCGGCGGGCGGCGGGGCTGTGCTCCCACTCGGTGGTGGGGCACTCGTCGCCGCCGAGGTGGACGTAGCGGGAGGGGAACAGCTCCATCGTCTCGTCCAGCACGGTGCGGCAGAAGGCGAGCGCCTCCTCGTGCACGCCGAGCACCGTCTCGCACACGCCCCAGTCGGTCCACACGTCGAGCCGCCGCCCGGGGTGGTTGCCCAGGTGCGGGTAGGCGGCGAGGGCGGCCCGGGTGTGGCCGGGCATGTCGATCTCGGGGACGACGGTGACGCCGCGTTCGGCGGCGTGGGCGACCAGGCGGCGCAGTTCGGCCTTGGTGTAGGAGCCCTGGTGCGGCTGGGCGTCGTAGGCGGTGGAGCCGGCGTGGCCGACCATGCTGCGGGCGCGGCGGGCGCCGATGCCGGTGAGTTCGGGGTAGGCGTCGACGGGCAGCCGCCAGCCCTGGTCGTCGGTCAGGTGCAGGTGCAGGACGTTGAGCTTGTGCAGGGCGATCCGGTCGACGGCGGCGAGCAGGCGTTCCAGGGGCTGGAAGTGCCGGGCGGTGTCGATCATGAATCCGCGCCAGGCGTGCCGCGGCCGGTCGGTGATCCGGACGGCGGGCAGGGTCCACTCGACGCCGGGGACGGGGGTGGCGGAGAGCGCCTCGGGGGGCAGCAGTTGGCGCAGCGTCTGCACGGCGTGCCGCAGGCCGGCGGGGCGGGCGGCGTGCAGGACCACCTGGAACGGGTCGACCGTCAGCCGGTAGCCCTCCTCCCCCAGGTCCCGTTCGCCGGGGTCCAGGGTGAGCGCCACGGTGCCCTCGGGCCCGGGCGCCAGCGGCAGCCCGGTGGCGGGGCGCAGCAGGGTGCGCAGCAGGTCGGCGACGGCGGCGGCTTCGCCGGCGGCGCGCACGGTGGTCCGCTCGGTCAGGGTGAACCGTCCGGCGGCGGGAACGAGGTCGACCGGGGTCGGCAGGATCACGGGGTGGTCTTCTTCCGGGGGTAGGGGCGCGGGCGGGGTGGGCGCGCGGTCGGGGTGGGCGTGCTGGCGGGGTGGCTGTGCTGACGGGGTGTCAGCCTTTGACGGCGCCGGCGGTCATGCCGGTGGTGACCTTGTTCTGCAGGAACAGGAAGACCAGCAGCACGGGGAGCATGAAGAGGGTGGCGGCGGCCATGGTGGCGCCCCAGTCGGTGCCGAAGACGTTGGCGAAGGAGGAGAGCCAGACCGGGAGGGTGCGGGCGTCCTGGTTCTTGATGATCAGGGTGTTGGCGAAGGCGAACTCGTTCCAGGCGGTGATGAAGCCGAACAGCGAGGTGGCGAGCAGGCCGGGGGCGAGCAGCGGGAGGGTGATGCGGCGGAAGGCGGCGGCCCGGGTGCAGCCGTCGACCTGGGCGGCTTCCTCGAGTTCGGCGGGGACGGCGGCGAGGAAGCCGCGCAGGGTGACGATGGTGAAGGGGAGGGTGGTCATGAAGTAGACCAGGGTGAGCATGCTGAGGCTGTCGAGCATGTCGGTGTCGCGGGCGATCACGTACATCGGGATCAGCAGGGCTTCCCAGGGAGCCATCTGCGCGGTGAAGACCAGCAGCAGGAACGCTCGGCGGCCGCGCCAGCGCAGTCGGCCGACGGCGTAGGCGGCGAGCAGCGCGACGAGCAGGGAGAGCAGGACGGCGCCGAGGGTGACCAGCAGGCTGTTGCGCCAGTAGCCGCCGAAGCCGGGGGCGTGGATCGCGGTGGAGAAGTGGTCGAGGGTGGGGTGCAGGGGCAGGAAGGTGGGGGTGGCGGACTGGATCTCGGCGGTGGGTTTGAAGGCGGTGGCCACCATCCAGTAGACGGGGAAGGCGGCGGTGACGAGGACGGCGAGCGCGGCGAGGTTGAGCGGCAGGCGGCGCAGCCGGCGGGGGGCGAGCGGGGTGCGGGGGGCGAGCGGGGTGCGGGTGGAGGGGAGGGCGCGGGTGGAGGGGAGGTTCACGCCTCGGCTCCTTCCTGGCGGTGCATCCGCCGCAGGGTGGTGACGAGCGCGGCGAGCAGGATCAGCACGGTGAGCGTGGAGGCCGCGGAGCCGAGGTCGTACTTGTGCAGGTTCTGGGCGATCTGGAAGGCGTAGACCGGCAGGGTGGTGGTGGCGCCGTTCGGGCCGCCCTGGCTGACCACCCAGATCTGGGCGAAGCACTTGAAGGTCCAGATCACCTCGAGCGAGGTGACCAGGGCGAACAGCGGACGCAGTACGGGGACGGTGACCAGGCGGAAGGTCTGCCAGGCGCCGGCGCCGTCGATCCGGGCGGATTCGTAGAGCTCGGCGGGGATGGTGGTGAGTCCGCCGTACAGGGTGAGCGCGGCGAACGGGACGGACTGCCAGACCACCAGCAGGACCAGGACGGTGAAGGTGGCGCCGGAGTGGGCGAACCAGGCGTAGTCGTGGTAGCCGTGCAGCCCCAACTGGTCAAGCGCCCAGTTGACCACCCCGAAGCGGGACTGGAACAGCCACTGGAACACGGTGGTGGCGGCGATCACGGGGGTCGCCCAGACCAGGACCAGGGCGCTCATCACGGCCAGCCGCATCCGCCGGCCGAGCCGGACCAGCATCAGGGCGACCAGCGTGCCGAGGCCGGTGATCAGCACGGTGTTGAGCGCGGTCCAGCCGAGGGTGCGGAGGGTGACGGTCCAGAACTTGGGGTCGGTGAGCAGCGTGGTGTAGTTGTCGAACCCGACGAAGGGGGCGCCGCCGCGGATGAGTTCGGCCATCCGGAAGTGCTGGACGGAGATCACCAGGTTGCGGGCGACGGGGTAGAGCAGCAGGTACGCCGCGCCCACCAGGGTCGGGGCGATGAGCAGGTAGGGCCGGATCCGGGTGCGGAGCGGCGGTGACGCGTCGGTGGGCACGGCGGGGTGTTCTCCTGTCGGGGTCGTGCAGTGCGGAGGGGGCCGGGCCCGGGGTCAGTTGCCGCTGAGCGCCTTGGTGATGGCCGCGTCGGCGCTCTTCGCGGCGGCGGCCGGGTCGGCGCCGGTGAGCACCTGGGTCATGTACTGCTTGATCGGGTTGTCGGCCTCGACGGCGGCCCAGTCGGGCGAGTTGGGGGTGGCGTGGCCGTTGGCGGCGCCGGCGGCCATCGCGGTGGCGCCCTCGTTGCCGCTGAGCGCGCCGGCGAGCGTGGTCCGGTTGGGGACGTAGCTCATCTCCTTGGCCATCGCGGTCTGCCACTTGTCCCCGGCCAGGGCCTTGACCACTTCGTAGGCGGCCTGCTGGTGGCGGGAGGACTCGGGGACGATCAGGTCGGAGCCGCCGGTGAAGACCGCGCCGGGCTTGTCGGCGCTCTTGCCGGGGATCGGGAAGAAGCCGAGCTTGTCCTTCAGGTCGGGGGCGGCCTTGAGGATGGCGGCGGCGCCGCCGGGGGTGGAGATCAGCTGGGCGGTGCGGCCCTGGGCGAACACCTCGGCCTGCGGCGGCTTGGCCTCGTCGGAGTCCTTGGGGCCCCGGCCGAGGGCCTGGAGCTGCTGGTAGAAGCCGATCGCGGCCTTGCCCTGCGGGGTGCCCAGGGCGCCGGTCCACTTGCCGTCGGCGCCCTTGACGGCGAGGTCGCCGCCCTCGTCCCAGAGGAAGCCGGCCAGCACGTACCAGGTCTGGCCGGTCAGGTAGATGCCCTCGTTGCCGCCGGTGTTGAGCTTCTGGGTGTCGGCGATCCACTCCTCGCGGGTCTTGGGCGGGGTGGTGATGCCGGCCTGCTGGAACAGGTCCTTGCGGTAGATGACCACCCGGTTGGCGGCGTACCAGGGGATGCCGTACTGCTTGCCGTCGATCTTCCCGGGGTCGGCCAGGCCGGGGATCCAGTCGGAGCCGTTGAGCTCGGCGGTCTTGCCGCTGAGGTCGTGCACGCCGCCACTGGCGGCGTACTGGGCGACCTGGGTGTTGCCGACCTCGATCACGTCGGGGGCGTCCTTGCTGGCCAGGGCGCTGGTGACCTTCTGGCCGATGCCCTCCCACTCCTGGATCTGCACGTCCAGGGTGGTGCCGGGGTGGGTGGCCTCGAAATCGGCCTCGAAGTCCTTCAGGAAGGTGTCGGTGACGCTGTCCTTCATGATCCAGACGGTCAGCCGGGCCGGGCCGGCCGCGTCCTGGGAGCCGGAGCCGGAGGAGCAGGCGGTCAGCGTGGCCGCGCCCAGCAGCAGGGCGGTCGCGGCGCGCAGGATGGTCGGACGTGCGGGGGATCTCACGGTGGGTGCCGCCTCATGGAGTTCGGAGAAGGCCGACTGTTTACCAGTTGGCTCAACTGGTCCGGTCGGTGGTAAGAGAAGGTGGCACAGCCGTTCCGGCCCGTCAAGGCCCCGCGTACCCTCACTATCCGGCCTCCGACCTGCAAGGAATCCTTCCAGTTCGGGGCTTCCGGCGCCGTGACGGCCACTGGTAAGGTCCGCGAACTGGTCTGGTATGGTCTGACCAGTTCGGAGCGAAGGGATGGCACGATGGCGACGGATTCGTCCGGCGGGGCGGGATTGAAGCGCGATCAGGTCCGGGAGTACCTGCGCGAACTGGTCGAGTCACTGACCCCCGGTGACCCGGTGCCGTCCGAACGGACGCTCTGCGTGCAGCTCGGCGTCTCCCGCCCGACGCTGCGCGCCGGGGTGGACGAGCTGGTGGCCGCGGGGCTGCTGGTGCGCGAGCACGGCCGCGGCACCTTCGTCGCCCCCGCCAAGATCGTCCAGGAGCTGACCCCGTCCGGCGGCGGCGATCCGTCCTTCAGCGTGCCCCGGGCGGCCGGGAGTTGGACCAGCCGGGTGCTGGAGCTCAGTGCCCCGCCGGCCGGCGCGGCGATCGGCCGCAAGCTGCGGCTCTCCCCCGCCGCGCCGGTCCTGCACATCGTGCTGCTGCGCCTGGTCGACGGCGAGCCGATGGCCATCGAGCACCTGCACGTCCCCGCCGACCTGCTGCCCGGCCTGGTCCCGGCCGAGCTGGAGCACGGCGACCTCTACCAGTTGCTGGCCGCCCGCGGCGCGCACGTCCACGAGGCCGTCCAGGCCATCGAGCCCACCGTGGTCAACGAGCGCGAGGCCCGCCTGCTGACCATCCCCGCCCTCTCCCCCGCCCTGCGCTTCGAGCGCCTGACCAGCGACGCGGCCGGCCGGCCGGTCGAGTACACCCACTCGCTCTACCGCGGCGACCGCTACCGCATCGTCTCCCGGATCTCGCTCGCCGATCCGACCCCCGCCGCGCCCGGCGACTCCCGCCACCACCCGGGCATCCCGCCGAACGACCTGACCACGCGCGGCACCGGCCCGACCGTCACCACCGGGGACATCCAGCCGCTGCTCTGAGCCGGGCTCCCGGTTCCGGCCCGACCGAGGGCAGGGCGGGGGCTCCGGGGCTGGAGCTCCAAGGCGGGAGCTCCGGAGCCAGCGCTCAGTCGCGCGGGGCGCTGTACCAGCGCCACTCGGCGGGCCGTTCGCGGCCGGGCAGGTCGCCCCGGCCGGTGGCCCAGCGCAGGGTCGGCCAGGGGTCGGTGCCGGTGGGCGCCGCGGGGAAGAGCCGGGCCAGCACCCGGGCGCTGATGTCGGCGGGGGCCGTCCAGTCCAGGTCCAGGCCGAGTGCCAGGTCGTGGGCGTGGGCGAAGAGTTCGACCAGTCCCATGGCGGCGCTGCCCTCGGCGTCCGCCGTCCCGTAGCCGTGGAAGGCCCGGTCCTGCGGCCGGGCCGTCCGGACCATCGCCACCAGCAGCGCCCCGCACGCCTCCAGCACCTGGACCAGGCCCTGCGGCCCGGCCTCCCGCTGGGCGAAGACCGCGTTGGCGGGCTTGCCCGGCGCCTCCCGCCGGTAGCGGAACGGCACGAACCCGACGGCGGGCGGCGACTGCGGCCCGAGCTGGGCGGCGTAGGAGAACAGGTCGTCCGCGAGGTGCTCGGCGGTCTCCCAGCAGCTCCATTCCAGTGTTCCGGCGGGCCGGTCCCAGTCGGCGGCGGCCGCGTCGGGCCTGCTCAGCAGGGCGACGACCAGCCGGACGCCCTCGGCGAGGTCGTCCGCCGTCACCGGGCCGACGGCGTCGGGGAGTTGCGCGTGTTCGTGATCGGTCATCCGCCGAGCGTACTCACCGGCGACAGCCAGGGCTGCCGAGGCGGGAGCCGGGCCCGCACACCGATCCCACCATGTCATCTCGACATCAAGCATCTTGATATCAAGAGATTTCTCGGGCAGAGTGCTCCCCGTACGGACGAACGACCTTCACGGGGACGGTGGGCGGCATGGGCGAGCGCGCGGGGACCGAGGGGCTGCTGGCCCAGTTGCGGCGGCCGCCGGGCGGGCGGGACGGGCGGACGATGCTGCTGACGCTGTTCGTCGACCGGACCGGGACGGGCGTCTGGGCGGCGGCCTGCGTGCTGTACTTCACCGAGGTGGGGCGGCTGACGGCGGCCCAGGTCGGACTGCTGCTGGGCGTCTCCTCGGTGGCGGGCATCGCGGGGACGCCGCTGGCGGGGCGGCTGGCCGCCTCGTCCGGGGTGCGACCGGTGCTGATCGGCTGCCACCTGCTGCGGGTGGCGGCACTGACGGCGGTGCTGTTCTGCTCGGCGTTCACGCCGCTGCTGCTGGTGGTGGCGCTGGCCACGCTCGGCGACCGGGCGGCCCGGGCGATGGAGATGCTGTACGCCACCGAGGTGGCGGGCGAGCGCCGCTCGGCCTACCGGGCGCTGTCGCGCACCGCGATGAACGCCGGGTACGCGGCGGGCGCGGGCCTGGCCGCGCTGGGCCTGGCGGTGGGCACCCCGGCCGCGTACCGGGCGCTGGTGGTCGCCGACGTGGCCTCCTTCCTGGTCGCGGCCGCCCTGGTGGCCACCCTCCGCGAGCCGCACCGCGCCGCCGCCGCACCGGACGGCCCGGGCAGCGGGGCGGCGGCGGACGGGAGCGCCGGCCCGGAGGCCCGGCCGAACCCGTGGCGGGACGCCGGCTACCTGCGCTTCGTCGCCCTGGACGCGGTGCTCACCATCGACGACGCGATCCTGAACGTCGGTCTCCCGCTCTGGCTGATCCACTCCACCCGCGCCCCGCACGCGCTGGTCCCGGCCTTCCTGGCGATCAACACGGTGGTCGTGGTGCTGGCCCAGCTGCGGGTGTCCGCCCTGGTCAGCACGGCCCGCCAGGCGGTCCGGGTGGTCCCGCTGTACGGGTTCGCCGTACTCGGCTGCTGCGCGGCGGCGGCGCTGGCCCACCGGACGGGGGCGGTGGCCGCCTCGGTGCTGCTGCTGGCGGCGGCGGTGCTGGTGACGCTGGCCGAACTGGTCCGCTCGGTGGTCTCCTGGGAGCTGTCGGTGGCCCTGGCCCCGGAGCGGGCCCGCCCCGAGTACCTCGGGGTGGCGGGCATGGCCCACTCCACCGAGAAGGCCGCGGGCCCGCTGCTGCTGACCGGCGCGGTGCTGGCCACCGGCCCGCTGGGCTGGCTGACCCTGGGCGCGGCCACCACGGCGGCGGCCTACGCCCAGCGCCGCTACGGCGCCGTCCGGCTCTCCGTCACCCGGTGACCGCCTCGCCGCCCACCCGGCGACCGCTCGCTGCCCGGGCCGGCGCCCATCCGGCGGCCGCCTCGCCGCTCGGCCCGCCGCTCATCCGGTGAGGTCGGCGACCCGCGCCGCCACCGTCCCGTACAGGTCGCCGACGGTGGCCAGGGCGGCGGCGTGCAGCTGCGCGGCGGGGACGACGGTGCCGTCCGGGCCGGGCAGCGCCCGGGTGGCGCACGCCTCGGCGACCACCGTCGGGCGCCACCCGCCGCGGAACGCCCCCTGTGCGGTGAACGCCACGCACATGTGCGTCATGAACCCGGCCAGCACCAGGTCGCGGCGCGGCCCGTCCCCGTCCAACTCCTCCAGCACGGTGGCGAGTTCGGTGCCGTGGAAGGCGTCCGGGAAGGTCTTGACCACCACCCGTTCGCCCTCCGCCGGGGCGACCGGCGCGCTGATCGCCCCGATCTCGGCCCGGATGTCGTACGGCGTCCCCGGCCCGCCGTCGTTGACCACGTGCACCGCCGGGGCCCCGGCCGTCCGGGCCGCCGCCAGCAGCCGGGCACCCGCCGCGAGCGCCTGTTCGGCGCCGTCGAGCGCCATCACGCCCTCCCGGTAGGTGTTCTGGTAGTCGATCAGCACGACGATCGAGTCGGCGAGCTTCGGCAGGGCGTCGTCCAGGCCGATCACCGTGCGCAGCGTCGCGGAAGCGGAAGTCGCGTCGTTTTCCATGCTCATGTCAGTAACGTCCTCGCAGGTCGGGATGGGTGCGGGTGGTACGGGTGGTACGGGTGGAGCGGGTTCAGGCCCCTTCGGGCCGTACCCGGAAGCGTCTGCGGTAGGCGGCCGGGGTGGTTCCCAGGCGGCGGCGCAGCGTGCGGTGGAGCGTCTCGACGGAGCCGAGGCCGCTGGCGGCGGCCACCTGTTCGAGCGGTTGGTCGGTGCCCTCCAGCAGGCGCCGGGCGGCCTCCAGGCGGGCGGCCTCGACGTAGGCGGCCGGGGTCGTGCCGGTCTCCTGCCGGAAGATCCGGGCGAAGTGGCGTTCGCTCAGGCACATCCGGGCGGCCAGCGCCCGGGCGGAGAGGTCGCCGTCGGGGTGGTCGGCGATGTGCAGGCGCAGGTCGTCGATGTCCCGGCGGGTGGTGGGCGGGCTGCTGAGCGGGACGGAGAACTGGCTCTGCCCGCCCTGCCGCTTGAGGTACATCACCAGTTGCCGGGCGACGGCCATGGCGAGTTCCTCGCCGTGGTCCTCGGCGACCAGGGCCAGCGCGAGGTCCATGCAGGCGCTGATCCCGGCGCCGGTCCAGACCGTTCCGGAGCGGACGAAGATCGGGTCCGGGTCGACCGTCACCTCCGGGTGGTCGGCGGCGAGTTGGGCTGCCGTCGACCAGTGGGTGGTGGCGCGCCGCCCGTCCAGCAGTCCGGCGGCGGCGAGCAGGTGGGCTCCGGCGCAGACCGAGGCGACCCGCCGGGCGGACGGGGCGGTCCGGGCCGCCCAGGCGACCACGTCGGGGTCGATCCGGGCCCGGGGCCCGTCCGGTCCGGGGTCGACGGCGCCGGGGACGAGCAGGGTGTCCAGCCGGCCGTCGACCTGGTCGAACGTCAGGTCGACGGCCAGCCGGACGCCGGCCGAGGTGCGGACCAGTCCCCCGGTCGGGCCGGCCAGTTCGACCCGGTAGCCGGCCCGGCCGCCGCTCTCCCGGCCGGCCAGGGCGAACACCTCGGCCGGACCGGTGACGTCGAGCAGGTCGACGTCGGGGAAGACCGCGATCACGACGCGGCGTTCGGTGCTGGGCATGCCCCCATCCTCGGCTGCCCGGCCCGGTGGCCGCAATGACACTGTTCTGTCGGATCCGGCCATCGGTCCTGCCGCGGCGGCCCGGAGCGCGGGCCCGCGCTCCCGGTCGGCCCGGCCGGGAGCGCGGAGCAGCCCGCAGGCTCAGCGCTCGGGGTCCCAGCGGCCGGCTGCGGCGGCCTCGGCGAGGTGGGCCTCGAAGGTGCGGGGCGGGCGGCCGAGGGCCTGTTCGGTGCCGTCGCCGAGGTCCGCGCCGCGGCCTTCGCGGACCTCGGTGAGCAGGCCGGCCAGGCGGCGGGCGGCTTCGACGGGGGTGCCGTGGGCGGTCGCGGCGGCGACGAACTGCTCGGCGGTGACGTCCTGGTGGCGGACCGTCCGGCCGGTGGCGGCGGAGATCAGCGCGGCGGCCTCGCCGAAGCCGATCGCCCGGGGGCCGGTCAGCCGGTAGGTGCGTCCGGCGTGCCGGCCCTCCCCGTCCCCGTCCCCGCCCCCGGCGAGGGCCGCGGCGGCGACCTCGGCGATGTCCTCGGCGTCGACGAACGGGGTGCGCCCGTCTCCGACGGGCAGGGCGAGGACGCCGGAGAGGACGGCCGGGCGCCAGAAGGTCTCGCTGAAGTTCTGGGCGAACCAGCCGGGTTGCAGGATCGTCCACTCGGCGCCGCTGTCCCGGACGGCCTGCTGGGCGGCCTTGAGCGGGTGGCTGTCGTCGGCCCGGTCGACGCCGTACGCGGAGAGCAGCACCAGCCGCCGGACGCCCGCCGCGACGGCGTGGTCGACCAGCAGCGGGAGGCGCTCGCGGCGGCCGGTGGCGGGCCGCAGCGCGGGTTCGACCAGGTAGAGGGCGCTGACGCCGTCGAGCGCGGGGGCCCAGCCCGCCGGGTCGTCCAGGTCGAGTCGGTGGTCGCCGCCGGTGCGGGCGGCGGTGCGGACGGAGTGCCCCTGGGCGGCCAGGCGGCGGGCGACGCGGCGGCCGGTGGTGCCGGTGCCGCCGAGGACGAGGATCGTGTTCATGGCTCCAGCCAACCCGCCCGGGCCGGGACGATCCATGGGTCGGCGTCCCGATTCCCTCGGTGATCGTCCCGGCGGCCCCGGCGTCTCCGGCGTCCCCGGCGTCCTTGGCCGGTGCCCGGCGGGTGCGCTCAGCGGATGTCGTGGTCCGGGTGCTCCAGGTCGTAGGCGTGGCGGGCCTCGGCGATGGCGGAGCGGTGGGCGAGCGACCAGTCGGCGAGCGCCTTGACCAGGTGGGTCAGTCCGGCGCCGGTCCCGGTCAGCCGGTAGTCGACCTGGGCCGGGACGGTCGGGTAGACGGTGCGCAGCACGAGGCCGTCGCGTTCGAGCCGGCGCACGGTGAGGGTGAGCATGCGCTGGGAGATGCCCTCGACGGCGCGCTGCAGTTCGCGGAACCGGCGCGGCCCGCCCGCCAGTTCGACGACCACCAGCACCGACCACTTGTCGCCGATCCGGTCCAGCACGTCGCGGATGCCGCAGTCCGGGTGGTCGTGGCGTCCGCAGGGGTCGAGCTCGGCGGGGGTGGTTACCCCGGTGTGCGTGGGTGACATGGAACTGCCTCCTTGTGGCCGTCCGGTCCGCGATCGAGGATCAAGCCTAGTTACCGAAGAGAACCACGACCGGTGGACACCACGGGCAGCGGGCACCACGGGCGGCGGGCGCCGCAGCCGACGGGCAGCACGGCCGGTGGGAACCACCACGGAAGGCGGCGACGGACATGATCCTGGTGACGGGAGCGGGCGGGAACCTCGGCTCGGCCACCCTGGCGGCCCTGCACGCCCGGGGCGTCCCCGCGACGGGCGGCAGCCGCTCGCCGGGCCCGGGGGTGCGGCGGCTCGACTTCGACGACCCCGCGGGCCTCGACCTCACCGGGGTGTCGACCCTGGTGCTGGTCTCGGCCGGCTACGCCGAGGACGACCTGGTGGTCGCCCGGCACGCGGCTGCCCTGGCCGCGGCCGTCCGCGACGGCGTCCGCCACGTCGTGTACACCAGCCTGACCACCGCCGGCGACCACCTCGGCTTCGCGCTCGCGCACCGGGCCACCGAGCGCCTGGTGCGGGAGAGCGGGCTGTCCTGGACGATCCTGCGCAACGGCCTGTACGCCGAGCTCTTCGGCGGTCTGCTGACCTGGTCCGGGGACGGGCTGGAGTCGGCGTTCGGGGACGGCGCGCTGGCCGCGGTCGCCCGGGCGGACCTGGCCGAGGTGGCGGCGCTGGTCGCGGCGGACCCGGCGGCCCACCGCGGGCGCGTCCGCGACCTCGTCGGCCCGCCGGTCACCGCGGGCCTGGTCGCCGACCGGCTCGGGGTGCCGCACCGCACCGTCGGCCTGGGCGAGTACCGGCGCCGACTGCTGGAGGAGACGCCGGGGCTGCTGCCCTTCCAGCCGCCCATGCTGGCCTCGATCGCCACCGGCGTCCGGCACGGCTTCCTGGACGGCGCCGACCCCGCCCTGACCGACCTGCTCGGCCGCCCGGCCCGCGACCCGCTGACCGTCGCGGCGGCGGCCGCGTCCGCCACGCGCCCGGCGATCACGCGCCCGGCGACGGGCCTGCGGCCGCGGCCCTGAACGGCGGGCCACCACGGCCGGGGTCCCGGCTGCGGTTGCGACCGCGGCTGCGACTGCGGGCCGTCCGGCACTGCGACCGCGTGCGTCCTCGGCCACCCGGCCGCTCCGGCCCGGCCGCGCCGACGCGGCCGCCCCGACGCGGCCCGCCGACCCGCCGCCCCGCCGGGCCTTCGCGGTCGGAGCACCGGTCTCCGGGTGTCAGGACCCGGACTCGGCGAGCACCGATATCCGCTGGGCGAACAGGTGGTAGGAACTCTGCGCCTCGGCGACCTCGCCGAGCTTGGAGCCGCCGGTGAGCGTGTCCGTGTTCTGGGTGCAGGTGGTGGCGGCGGTCTGCGTCCGGTCGAGGGTCTCCTGCCACAGCGACTGCGCGCCCTGGTCGGGGACCGCCCGGTACGCCTTCGCCGCCTTGACGTCGTCGAGGACGCGCCGGCAGCGGTCCGCCATCTCGGCCGATCCGCCGGTGGCGCCGAGCAGTACCTGGATGTCCTGGCCGATCACCCGGGCCTGCTCCTTGCCGCCCTTCTCGGACCAACTCTTCATCGTGTCCCCGTCGTCGGACGAGCAGGCGGCCAGGCCGGCCGCCAGGAGGACGGTGAGGACTGCGGCAACGGACCCGTGCCGGGCCGAACGTCGGTACTGCGCAAGGTGCATGGAGTGCTCCTTCGTCTGGGGGCTGGAACGACTCCCATTCTCGCAACCCCCTCTGACACCCCGTCAGCCGGCCGTCCCGGCCCCGGCCCCGGGAACGTCCGCGGTCGACGCACTAGGGGGCGTATCGGGTTGTGATCAATCTGTGGGTTTCGCCCTCGTGGTCGCGCCCGATCCGATAAACCGTACTGTGTGACGCGAGTTCAACTTACTGACGCCGAGTGGGAGTTCATCGAGCCGTATCTGCCGGTCGGCGAGTACGGCCCGTACCCCGAGCGGCTGCGCCGGCAGTTCGAGGGCGTGATCTGGCGGTTCCGGACGGGCAGCCAGTGGAGGGAGATGCCGGGCGAGTTCGGGGCCTGGTCAACAGTCCACAACCGCTTCCGGCAGTGGAGGGACGCCGGGGTCTTCGAGGCTCTGCTGGAAGGCTCGATCGCGGAGGCCGCGAAGCGGGGCGAGGTGGACCTGTCGCTGGTCAGCGTGGATTCCACCACCGTCCGAGCCCACCACGACGCCGCCGGGATGCACCTCGACCCCGACACGCTCGCCGACCTGGAGAAGGCCGCCGAGGAGGCGGAGAAGGCCCGGCAAAAGGGGGCCACCCGAAGGAACAAGACGGGCAGGACACCACAGACGACCCGGAACGGAACGAGCGACGACGCGTCCGACACAGACACAGACTCCGACTGAAGGCGGCCCTGCTCGGACGCTCCAGAGGCGGGCAGACCAGCAAGGTTCACATCGCCGGCGAACGCAAGTGCCGCCCGCTTGCCATCATCCTGACCGAGGGACAGGCCGCCGACAGCCCGCAGTTCATCCCCGTGCTGGCGAGGGTCCGGGTCCGCGGCCCCATCGGCCGCCCCCGCACCCGGCCCGACGCGGTCGCCGCAGACAAGGCCTACTCCTCCCGCGACAACCGCAACCACCTGCGCAAACGCGGCATCAAAGCGGTCATCCCGGAGAAGCGGGACCAGGCCGCCAACCGAAAGAAGAAGGGCAGCAGGGGCGGCCGGCCCGTCGGCCACGACACCGAGCTCTACAAGGAGCGGAACACTGTCGAGCGCCTGATCAACAGGCTGAAGGCCTGGCGAGGCATCGCCACCAGGTTCGACAAGACATCCGAGAGCTACCTCGCCGGCCTCCACCTCCGCGCCTCGATGATCTGGATCAAGGACCTCACCAAGCCCACCCCTTGATCACGACCGAATACGCTCCCTAGCCTCACCGGTCATGGACGTCCTGAGCGATCTGCTGCACCGGGCCCGGGCCCGGCACACCCGGGTGCACCAGTTGATCCAGCGGCCGCCGTGGTCGATGGCCTTCGCGGAGCCGCCCGCGCTCACCGTGGTCGCCGCACTGGACGGCCCCGCCTCCGTCCGCCTGCTGGAGCACCCGTCCGCCGGGCCGGTGCCGCTGGCGTCCGGGGACATCGCCCTGGTCCGCGGCAGCGCCGGGCGGTACGTGCTGGCGGACGGGCCGGGCACCGCGCCGCAGGTGCTGATCCGGGACGGGACCAAGCAGGTCCTGGACGCCGGCGCGGTCTCCGAGCGCAGCCTCGGCCCGCGCACGTACGGCGACGGGCTGCCCGGGGCGACCACGTTGCTGCACGGTGCCTACGGGTTCCGCGGGGCGGCGGGCGAGCACCTGCTGGGGCTGCTCCCGCCGCTGGCCGTGGTGCCGGGGCGGGAGGGCAGCACGGCGGCGCTGCGGCTGCTGGCGGCCGAGACGGCCCGGCAGGAACCGGGGCAGGAGGCGGTGCTGAACCGGCTGCTCGATCTGGTCCTGGTGCTCGCCCTGCGGGCCTGGTGCACCCGTCCGGACGCCGAACTGCCGTCCTGGCCCGCCGCGTTGGGCGTCCCGGCGGTCGGTGAGGCGATCCGGCTGCTGCACGCCGAGCCGGCCCGGCGCTGGACGGTCGCCGAGCTGGCCGCCCGGGTCGGCCGTTCCCGCACCGTCTTCGCCGCCCAGTTCACCCGCGCCGTCGGCGAGCCGCCGCTGGCCCACCTGACCGCCTGGCGGATGGTGCTGGCCGCCGACCTGCTCCGGGACACCGAGGCGACGGTGGCGGCCGTCGCCCGCCAGGTCGGTTACCGGGACGCGTTCGCCTTCAGCACGGCCTTCAAGCGCGCCCGCGGCCTGACCCCGTCCGACTGGCGCGTCCGGCACGGGAGTTGACGCACCGCCGCCCGCCGGAACCCGGCCGCCGGAGCCCGGCCGCCGCCGACACGGGTGCCGCCGCCACGGGTGCCGGTGCGGGTGTCAGTAGCGCTCCTGCCCGAACAGGTCGACCCGGATCGGCTCGGCGGCCGGGCCGCTGCCGCCCTCCGGGTCCTGCGGGGAGAGCGCGATGGCGATGCCCGCGACCGCGAGGACGACCATGATGCCGACGGCCAGCGGCAGGGCGAACTGCGAGGCGGGCGTCCCGTCCCCGGCGGGACGGCCGTCGAGGGTGACGCCCACGGCGGCCATCGCGGTGTAGTGCATGGCGACCACCGCGACGCCGGCGATCAGCGCCGCGCCGAGCGCCGCGGGCAGGCCCTTGACGTTCAGGGTCATCCACAGCGCGGCGGTGGCGGCGGCGACCGCGATCGCCACCGAGGCGGCCACCAGCAGGCCGTCGTAGGAGACCCGGCCCTCGACCTGCATCGCGGCCATGCCGATGTAGTGCATGCCGGCGACGCCGCAGCCGGTCAGGAGGCCGCTGACCAACAGGGTGCCGGTGCTCTTGCCGCGGTAGCCGACGAAGCCGATGCCCAGGCCGACCACGACGATCGCCACCAGCAGGCTGAGCAGGGTGAGCGGGATGTCGTAGACCAGGGTGGAGGCGTCCACCATGAAGCCGAGCATGGCGATGAAGTGCATGGACCAGATGCCGCACCCGAACGCGCCGGCCGCGAGCGCCAGCCAGCCGAAGCGCCTGTCCGGCCGCAGCGTCATGGCCCGTGCGGTGCACCGCAGTCCGATCGCGGCTCCCGCGCAGGCGATCAGGTACGCCACGACCGGGTTCACCCACCCGTACTGGAAGCCGTTGAGGTGGGCCATCGTGTCGTGGTTCATGGAGGTCCGATCGGAAACGAATGCACGTGCGGGATTTGCCTCCGAGACAATACCGTCCAGTAGGGGTTGGTCTGTACCAGGGGTTGCGCCCCCGCCCCGCCCCCGTCCGTCCCCGCGCCGCCCCCTCCCCCGTGGCAGGCTTGGCGTCCATGGAACAGCCCGTCGAGGTCCTCCCGCCGCCCGGTCCGTCCGCCCCGCTGCTGGTGGTGGACGGCGCGAACGTCGTCGGCTCCGTCCCGGACGGGTGGTGGCGGGACCGGCGGGGCGCGGCCGAGCGGCTGCGGGACGCGCTGGTGCCGGTGGCGGCGGACGGACTGCCGGGGCTGCCGGGCCCGTTGGCGGTGGTGCTGGTGGTGGAGGGTGCGGCGCGCGGCGTGGAGGGGGTGCCGGGGGTGCGGGTGGTGTCGGCACCGGGCAGCGGTGACGACCGGATCGTGGAGCTGGTCGCCGCCGAGGCCGCGGCCGCCCCGGGCCGCCGCCTGCTGGTGGTGACGGCCGACCGCGGGCTGCGCGCCCGGGTCACCGCGCTGGGCGCGGAGCCGCTGGGCCCGCGCACGGTGCGCGGCGGCGCGGGCGACGCGAGCGGCCCGGGCAGCCGCGGACATACCGGCTGACGTCGCGCCAGCTTCTTTGCCTGTCAGGCAAACTGACGGCCTGCCGCGGGGCCGCCGACGGGACGTCAGGCCAGCCTGGTCCGGGCGGCGCCCGGGCGGGTGCGGCCGCGGGAGCTGACGGCGGGTCGGCTGGGGCGGCGGTCCGGCCGGACGGGCCTCCCCTCGGCGGTCCGGTCGGGGCGGGCGGCGAGCGCGGCCTTGAGCGCGCGGACGGCCAGCAGCACGGCGACGGCGGCGAGTTCGGCGGGTTCGGCGGTGCCGCGCGCGGCGGCGGCGCGCTGGCAGTCGGCGCACCAGACCGAGCTGGCCCGGCCGCCGTCGGGGTAGTCCAGGCCGAGCGGCACCAGGTAGCGGCAGCCGCAGTCCTGGCAGACGAAGAGCAGTCTCATCGCTGCACCACCCCCGAGCCGCCGCACACCGAGCACGGCGACCAGTAGGTGCGCTGCACCGGTCGCTGTCCTCCCTGCGGGTCGGTCTCCACGGAGTGCTCCGTCTTCTCCGTTCCGCGCGCCCCGCCGCAGCCCGGGCAGACCTGATGCTCAGCCATCGGTCACCTCCAGACCACAGACCGTAGCGTGCCGATCCCGTCCGGGACAGCGGTTCGCCGTCGGACCACCCCCAAGTTTTGCCCCGTCCGTCCCGGCGGCCCGGAGCACGGGGGCGCGGACGTCCGCCGGGGGCGCGCGGTGCGCCTATCGTGCGCCGGGCGCGGGGAGGGGCTTGGGGAACGGGGCGCACGCGGTGTCCGATTTCCGCCAGCCGGGCGTGCGGGCGGTGCGCGATGATCACGCCCATGACCACGAACCCGCCGGGCTTCCGGTTCGAGCACCGCGGCGCCGTCCCGCAGGTGCACCCCACCGCCTACGTCGCGCCGACCGCCGTGCTGGTCGGCGACGTCCGGGTCGGCCCGCGCGCCCGGGTGATGTACGGGGCGGTGCTGGACGCGGAGGGCTCCCGAATCGAGGTCGGCGAGGCGGCGGTGGTGTGCGAGAACGCGGTGCTGCGCGCCTCCGCCGCGGCGGGCGCCGAGCAGCCGGTGGTGCTCGGCGCCCACGTGTTCGTCGGCCCGCACGCCACCCTGCTGGGCTGCACCGTGGAGCGCGCCTGCTACCTGGCGAGCTCGGTGCACGTGCTGCAGCAGGCCGTGGTGGGGACCGGTTCGGTGGTGGCGGTCGCCGCCCTGGTGCACGCCCGCACGGTGCTGCCCGCCGAGTACTTCGTCCCGCCGTACACGATGGCCGTCGGCGACCCGGTGCGGTTGCTGGCCCCGGGCGACCCCGGGGTGCCGCAGGTGCTCGGGCGGCTCGGCTTCGCGGGCACGGCCTTCGGCGTCGACGCCTCGTGGACCGATCGGGTGGCCCGGCACGAGCGGATCGCCGAGGTCCGCTCGGCGGAGTTCGCGGCGCACCTGGACGACCGGCCCGCGACCGGCTGACCCCCGGCCCCGGCCCCCGGCCCGTCGGCCCCCGGCTCCCGACCCGCCCCTGCCTCCGGCGCTCAGGAGGCGGACTGGCCGCGCACCCCGTGCGGCCAGTCCGCGGGGGACGCCTCGACGTCGTTGCCGCGCACCCAGACCGTGGAGACGCCGAGCAGCCGGCGCATCACCGCGAAGCCGCCCTCCCAGCCTCCGGGCAGCCGCAGTCGGCCGGAGCGGACGGTGCCGGCGCTGAACCGGGTGTCGTCGCTCTCCAGCATGCCGGTCCAGCCGGGCAGGCCCACCTCCGGGACGTTGCCGGTCAGTTCGGCCTGGACCGGGATCTCCAGTCCGTCGGCGAGCAGCAGGGCGGGGCCCCGGTACACGGGTGAGGTCATGCCTAGAGGGTGCGGGAGGCCCCCGGAACGGCGCAAATCCCGCAATCCGGACGGCGCCGGACCCGGCCGGACCGTCCCGGCGCCGCTCCCGACCGTGCCACGTGACATTGCTCCCGCCGAGGCGGGTCATCCGGCGCCGTCCGGGTCCTCCTCCGGGCCGTCCTCGGTGAGCAGGCGTTCGACCAGCCCGTCGAGGTCGACGTGCTCCTGTTCGCAGCCGAACGGGACGACGCATTCGGTGCGGCGCAGGAAGTCCTGCAGGACGTGCGCGGGCAGGCGGAGCAGGGCGCTGGCCTCCTCGCCGTGCAGGGAGACCAGGAGGTGTCCGCGGTCGGGGCCCTCGCCGGGGGCGATCGACATGTCGCCGAGGCCGGCGGGACCGGTCAGCCCGGCCAGCAGGACGTCGCGGGAGAGCGACCAGGTGACCGGTTCGGGCAGGTCGACGTGGTTGTCGAGGTGGACGGTGTAGGGCTCGTCCGCGCCGTAGCGCAGGCGGGCGACGACGGGGACGTGCAGGTCGGCGGCAACGACGACCTCGATGACGAGGTGCAGGGCGATCCGGACGGCGCTGCCGCGCTGCGGCGGGACCCGGGCTTCGTCGGGGGTCACCGGGGTGCACCGCCCCCGGCGTGGAACCTTCCAGGATCGCGGAGAAACGATTCTTCACTTGCTACGCGGCATCCCGCTTCGCGCCGCAGCGCCTCTCGAACGTGCACGCCAGGACAACGACGCCGGGCCCGTTCGGTGACACTCCGGTCGCTCCGTCCCCGAACGGGCCGCGCGGTGGGCGGTCAGCCGTTGAGCCAGTCCCGGTAGCGGGTGGGCGCCAGGCGGGCGCCGGGGCCCGGGGTGAGGACGTCCCCGCGGACGGCGGCGAACAGGCCCGCCCGGTCGTCGACGACGACCGGGCGCCGGTCGCCCCGCGCAGCGAGCGTCATTCGGCCGATCTCGTCGAGCGTGAACTCGTCGGGGCCCGCGATGTCGAGGATCCCGCCGAGCGGTGCGCCGGTGGCCACGTCCGCGAGAGCGTCGACGACATCGGCGCTGGCGATCGGCCGGAGCGGCGTCGCGGGCAGGCGCACTGCGGTCTCGTCCGAGGTCCACGACATGGTCGGCTCCATGAACTCGAAGAACTGCGTGGCGCGCACGATCGAGTACGGCGTCGGTCCGCCGCGCAGCAGTTCTTCCTGGAGCGTCTTGGCGCGGTAGTAGTCCAGTTCGGCGACCTGGTCCACGCCGACGATGGAGAGCGCGACCTGGTGGCGCACGCCAGCCCGCTCGCCCGCGGCGAGCAGGTTGCTCACCGTGGTGCGGAAGAACTCGATGGACTGCTCGTCGAACGTGGGGGAATTGGTCACGTTGACGACGGTGTCGGCGCCGGCGAGCGCCTCGTCGAGGCCGGTCCCGGCGAGCAGGTCGACGCCGGAGGACAGTGATGCGGCGGTCACCTCGTGGCCTCGTGCGGTCACCTCGTGGCCTCGTGCGGTCAGCTCGGTGGCGAGCTGGGAGCCGATGAGTCCGGTGCCGATGACGGTGATCTTCATGATGCGCCTTCTTTCCTGGGTCGAGCGCCCCCCGCCGCAAACTCGGACAGCTTATGTCCGAGATAATACTCGGATACCCTGTGTCCGAGTCAAGTGGAGGTGGCATGAAGCTGTCCGGTGGCGTGGAGTGGGCGCTGCACTGCTGCGTGGTGCTGACCGCGGCCGGCGATCCGGTGCCGGCGGCCCGGCTGGCCGCGCTGCACGACGTGTCGCCGAGCTACCTGGCCAAGCAGATGCAGGCGCTGTCCCGCGCGGGCCTGGTGCACTCGGTCCAGGGCAAGACCGGCGGTTACGTCCTCACCAAGAAGGCCGAGGACATCACCATGCTGGACGTGGTGCAGGCCGTCGACGGGGCGAGCCCCGCGTTCGTCTGCACCGAGATCCGTCAGCGCGGGCCGCTGGGGACGCCGCCGGAGCAGTGCACGAAGCAGTGCCCCATCTCGCGGGCGATGGGAGCGGCCGACGAGGCGTGGCGCGCGTCGCTGGCCGCCGTCACGATCGCCGACCTCGCCGCTTCGGTGGAGGGGGACAGCGGCCCCGAGGCGCTACCGAGGATCGGCGCCTGGCTGAACGGGCGCCCGGGTGACCGGCCCTAGGGGTCGTCTTCAAAGTGGATCAAGCAATGGTGGATCATGGCATGTGTGATGCATCGTCATGAGCTCTCCGATGTGGAGTGTGAGGTGCTGTCCCGGTTCCTGCTGAGGTCGGGGACCGGGCGGCCCAGGGCGAACGACCAGGTGGTGGGATCATGAGCGAGTATGTCGATCGAGTGTTCGATACGATTAACCCGGGGCGCCCGGACCGGCCCGCAGTGATCGACTGGCGGCCGGTCGAAGACCTCCTGGGAGCTAATCTCCCGGAGGACTTCAAGAGGATCATCGAGACCTACGGGCCGGCGATGATCAATGAGCACCTCATGCTCTTCCACCCGGGGACCGAACTGTTCAACCTGAAGGACCACGTCTCCTCGCGGATTGAGGCCCTGAAGTCAACGGACTGGGGCGACATCACTTTCCGAGGAGCCGCCCCGGTCGGCGGCGGGCCGGACGGCCTGATCCCTGTGATCAGTACGGACCGGAACGAGTCCGCTTTCTTGGTCAGGGCAGAGACCGGTGAAGGGTGGAACGTGGTCGGGTTCGCATTCGACGGTGAGTTCACCGAATTCAGGGTGGGCTTCAGCGAATGGCTCTACCGGTACCTGCTCGGCGAGGACGTCTTCGGGCCGGGCACGGGAATGCCCCGCCGCGGGGCAGTG
Organism: Kitasatospora cineracea; assembly: GCF_003751605.1. Lineage (NCBI taxonomy): Bacteria > Bacillati > Actinomycetota > Actinomycetes > Kitasatosporales > Streptomycetaceae > Kitasatospora > Kitasatospora cineracea. Next base: position 5,682,287 of record NZ_RJVJ01000001.1, on the reverse strand, counting down.
AAGATCCAGGACCTCCCCAAGACTCGTGGAGAGGGAATCGTCGAGCGCCGCGGCCCCGCTCGCGCCAAGTAGGGTGCGCGGCAACGGCAGCGATGGTCATGTTGTTCGTCTGGAAACCAGGGCGAGGTGCCCCCGCCCGGGGTGGGCGGGGGCTGCCGGTGGCCGGCTGGGGTCAGAGGCCCCGGGCGGTGGCGCGCAGCCCAGGCCCTCGACGGGGTCTGGGGATCGTCATCAAAGTAGATCAAGTGATGGGGGATCATGTCGTTCGTGATTCGTCGTCATGAGCTTTCGGATGCCGAGTGGGCGGCGCTGTCGCGGTTCCTGCCGAGTTCGGGGACCGCGGGGCGTCCCCGGTCGGATGACCGGGTGGTGCTGAACGGGATCGTGTGGAAGCTACGGACCGGCTCGGCCTGGCGGGACGTGCCCGAGCGCTACGGGTCCTGGCAGACCCTGTACACGCGTTTTCGCCGGTGGGCGCTGGACGGGACGTTCTCTCGGATGCTCCAGCAGGTCCAGGCGGAGAAGGACGCGGCGGGGGACATCGGCTGGCTGGTGTCGGTCGACTCCACGATCGTCCGCGCCCACCAGCACGCCGCTGGCGGCGCAAAAGGGGGGACCGGAGCGGGGACGAAACGGCAGATCACGCCCTCGGCCGATCCCGCGGAGGACTGAGCACCAAGGTCCACCTCGCCTGCGACGGTCGAGGCCGCCCGCTCGGCTTCGTCCTCACGGGCGGCAACACCAACGACTGCACCCGCTTCGAGGCGGTCCTGGAATCGATCCGCGTCCCGCGAATCGGGCCCGGGCGTCCGCGCACCCGACCCGACCACGTGATCGCCGACAAGGGCTACAGCTCCCGCAAGATCCGTGCCTACCTACGCGAACGCGGCATCCGCCACACCATCCCCGAACGCGCCGACCAGGTCCTGGGTCGGCTGAACCGAGGCCGGCGCGGCGGCCGTCCGCCCGTGTTCGACCGGGCGACCTACCGTCTGCGCAACGTCGTCGAGCGCTGCTTCAATCGGCTCAAGCAGTGGCGCGGCCTGGCCACCCGCTACGACAAGACCCGCGAGTCCTACCAGGCCACCGTCACCATCGCCTCGATCCTGCTCTGGATCTGACCTTTGAAGACGGGCCCTAGGCCCGGCCGAGCCGGCGGGCCAGTTCCTCCAGGTAGGCGTCGCCGTACGCGTCGGCCAGGTCGTCGAGGTCGATCATCGGCGGGATGTCGATGACGGGCTGACGCTCGATCAGGAACGCCACCGTCTCGCGCACGACCTGCTGCTCGTCGCTGCCGTCGAGGCCCGGCCGTTCCAGCACTCCGTCGGTGACCCGGACCTGGGTGGCGGCCTCGACCCGGCCGTCCTCGACCCGGACCAGGTACTCGCGGTCGCCCAGGGGCTCCACCCGGATGTCAACTGCCATGGCGCAGGTCGTCCTTCCGTCAGTGCTCAGCCGTACGGCGGTGCCGACGCCGCGTCACCTGCCGGTTCTGCCGACGGGGCACCAGCCGTCCCCCACCTTACGACCTGCGCGCACCGGCCCCGCGCGTCGGCACCGCGCGTCAGTTCCGGCCGAAGCAGCGCTCGAGTTCGTCGAGGTCGTAGAAGGCGGAGCCCTTGGCGATCGGCCGGCAGCCGTCCTTGAACGCGGTCTCCTTCTCGTTATAGAACATCCGCACCAGGTAGCCGGGCCGGCCCTTGCCGCCGCCGGCCGAGTCGGCGGAGTCGGCGGTGGAGCGGTACAGGTCCCACTGGATGTTCGCGGCCATCGGCGCGACCCGGGCGCCGCGCCACGGGTTGTCGGCGTAGCTGTAGGGGTGGGCGGGGTCGGCCTGTTCGGTGCTGCCGGGCAGGCCGAGCAGGGCGGCCAGCGGCTCGATCTCCTCGGCGTGGGTGAAGCGCAGCACGGCGCCGTCTGCGCTGGTGCCGGCGGCCTTGCGCTCCAGCTGGGCGAACAGGTCGTCGAGCAGGACGCCGGCCATCTTGTAGGTGATGGTGCGTCCGGTGAAGCCGGGGCCCTTCTGGTAGAACTCCTCGGCGTCGTCGAGGTAGCCGAACCACCGGGCGTCGTCGGGCGTCAGGAAGCGGTCGAGGTCGGTGCCGCCGCTCTCCGCCGCCAGGTCGGGGGCGGCGCTGCGGAGCGCGGCCAGCGAGCGGGCGAAGGCGGTCTGCTGCTCGGTGGTGAGGGTGTCGGCGAAGCGGGCGGTGAACAGGCGCCGGACGGTGTGCCGGGCGGCTTCGGCGGTGCGCGGGTCGGCGTCGATCCCGGCCAGCGCGGCGGCCAGTTGCGGGTCGCCGGCCAGGTAGGCCCGGTAGTCGGCGTTCTGCGGCTGCTTGTGGAAGTACAGCAGGTTCTTGTCGGTGACCGGGGCCTTGAGCACGCCCGCGAGCGCGGGTTCGCCCGCGACCAGTCCGGCGGTGAAGGCGTCGGCGCTGGCGGTGGCCCGGGTGACGCCGGAGGTCTCGACCACGATCGGGGCGCCCTGGGCGGCGATCGCGTCGAACAGGCCGGGCAGTCGGCGTTCCATCCGCAGCGCGGTCTGCCGCTGTTCGTCGGCGCCCCGGGCGGACAGGTTGCCGTAGCCGATCGAGGCGCCCGCGTCGAGCAGCGTCCGCACCTGCGGGGCGAGTCGGGCGCCGAGGCCGGTCAGGCCGCCGTCCTGCTCGGCCCGGGCCAGCAGGGCGAGCACCGCGTCGCCGTCCTCGCGGTCGCTCATCGCGCGGGAGCCGTGCCGGGCGACGTTCTCGGTGAAGACGGCGCTGTAGCCCTCGGGGACCTGCTGGTAGTGCCGGAGGTCCTGCTGCGGGGCGTAGGGGGCCTTGGTGCCGTAGGAGTCGTCGCGGGCGCCGCTCCGGGCGTCGGCGGTCCCGGCGGACGCGAGGGTGGCGGCCAGGGCGGTCGCCAGGGCGGCGGCGAGGACGGCGGTGCGCTTCACGGTGGGGAACCTCTCGGTGCAGGTGGTCGACCGGTCCGTCCCGGTCGACCGCCGCACCCTGCCAGCCCCGTCCGAACCGCTGCCGCCCGTCGGCCGATCCTCCGGTGTCGCCCCGGTGAACGGACGCCGTCGGCCCCTGCTCCCGCGGGGCCCCGGGCAGTTGGCGAACTCTTTACCCTTCGCCCGGGCCGTCGGGGCCCGCCCCCTAGGATGGGGGGACGAACTGTCCGAGTCGGGCGCGGGCGGCCGTGCCGGAGGGAGTCTCCCCATGGAGTTGGCGGGCGTCGACCCGGAGCACGGCGGGGGCGACGAGAGCGGGCGGCCGCGCCGCCGCGGGCAGGGCGAGCTGGCGACCGAGGTGCTGTCGGTGCTGCACCGGGCGCCGGGGCCGGTGACGGCGTCCTGGGTGCAGGAGCAGCTGGGCGGCGAGCTGGCGTACACCACGGTGATGACGATCCTGTCGCGGCTGCTGGCGAAGCAGGCGGTGGTGCGCAGCCGGTCGGGCCGGGCGTACGTGTGGTCGGCGGCGGCGGACGCGGCGGGGCTGACGGCGCGTCGGATGCGGCGGCTGCTGGACACCGAGCCGGACCGGGACGCGGTGCTGGCCTCGTTCGTGACGGCGCTGACGCCGCAGGACGAGCAGTTGCTGCGGGCGCTGCTGAACGCGGCGGAGCCCTCCCCCGGTGCCGGGGGCGGGGACGACGGGCGCTGAGCGATGGGTTCCTTCGTCTTCCTCCCGCTGGTGCTGCCGTTGACCTCGCTGCCGATCGCCCGGCTGGCCGAGCACCACCTGCACCCGCGCAACGCGGTGCGGCTGCTGTCCTGGATCGGCGTGACGATGGCGGTGTGCAGCACCTTGGCGCTGGGCCTGCTGTTCGTGGTGGGCACCGCGCAGATCCCGGGCAACCCGTTGCCGGACAGCTGGTCGGATCCGGAGATCCGGACGGCGGTGCCGTTCCACGAGGCGGTGGGCACGGCCGCGGTGGTGGGCCTGGTGACGGTGCTGACCGCCTGTTCCCGTTCGCTCCGCCGTCACCTGCGGGTGCGGGCCCGGGCGCAGCGGGCGCTGGCCCCGATGCCGCTGGACTCGGACCTGGTGGTGCTGCCGGACCCGGAGCCGTACGCGTACGCGGTGCCGGGCGTGCCGGGGCGGGTGGTGGTGTCGACGGCGATGATGGACAGCCTGGACGCGGACGAGCAGCGGGCGCTGCTGGCGCACGAGCGCTCGCACCTGGCGAACCGTCACCACCGCTACCTGCTGGCGGCGCAGTTGGCGAGTTGCGTGAACCCGTTCCTGCGGCCGTTGCAGCGGGCGGTGGGGTACGCGACGGAGCGGTGGGCGGACGAGGAGGCGGCGGGGTCGGTGGGCGACCGGCGGTTGACGGCGCGGGCGGTGGCGCGGGCGGCGCTGGTCACCCGGGGCGGCGGTCCGGCGCCGTCGTTCGCGGCGTTCGCGGCCCCGGGGCCGGTTCCGCGCCGGGTGACGGCGCTGTTGAGTCCGGCGCTGGGCGAGGCGTGGCCGGCGCCGGCTTCTCCGGCGGGCCTGGCCGCGATGGTCGCGGCGGCGGGGACGGCGGTCTCGGCGGTCTCGGCGCTGAACGCGGCGGTCGCCCTGCTGCTGCTGGTGAAGGCCGCCACGCCCTGGTGAGGTGCGGGCCGCCGGGGGCTGCGGCCCCCGGCGGCGGGGTCAGTCGACGCAGGGGACGCCGCCGGCCTTGACCGGGGGGCCCTGCATCTGGAGGGTGGGGGCGGGTCCGGCGGGTTCGGAGTCGGCGGGGGTGGTGGTGGCGGTGTGGTCGGCGCCGAGGGTGACCTGGACGTGGCCGGGGGCGAGGGCGCTGGAGGCGGTGGCGTTGACGCCGTAGTGGGCGGCGATCTGCCGGCCGGCGTCCTGGGCTCCGGCGCCGTACTTGACGGTGGTGGTGCGGGGGCGGGTGTCGGCGGTGTCGACCTTCCCGGCCCGGTAGCCGAGCGCGACCAGGGCCTTGGACTCGTCCCCGGCGGCGCCGGTGACGGACGAGCCGTTGAGCACGTCGACGGTGGCGTCGGCGGCGGGCGCCTCGGTCGCGGACGGGGTCGGGGTCGGCGCGGGGGTGGCGGGGGTGGCGACGGGGTCGGCGTCGAGCGGCTGGCCGAACAGCTGCTTGACGATCCGGCGGAGCTTGGCCGGGTCGACCTGGTTGACCTCCTGGCCGCCGATGGTGGCGAACTTGTCGATCGGCAGGGTGTTGAACTCGACGTTGCCGCCGGTCAGGTTGGGGGCCTGCTGGGCGAAGTCGAGGATCTGCCACTGGTCGTCTATCACCACGTCCTTCTTGACCACGTTCAGCAGGTCCTGCATCTTGCCGAGGTCGCCGAGCACGCCCTGCTGCTTGAGCTTGTACTCGACGGAGGCGATGAACGCCTGCTGCCGGTGGGTGCGGTCGAGGTCGCCGTTGGTGAGGTTGTGCCGCTGCCGGACGAAGGAGAGCGCGTCGGCGGCGTTCAACTGGCTGACGCCGGCCGGGAGTTTCAGTCCGGTGCCGCCGCCGGGCTTGATCACGTTGCCCTTGCTGTCGGTGACCCGGGAGACGATCGGGTCGTCGACGGCCTTGTTCAGGCAGACCGGGATCGGTTCGAGGGCCTTGGCGATGTCGTAGAAGCCGATCAGGTTGACCTCGGCGAAGTGGTCGATCGGGATGTCGAGCAGTTTCTGCACGGTCTGGATGGTGGCGGAGCGTCCGGCCTCCCGGCTCTGCTGCTCGAGGTCGGCGCCCTTGAGGCCCTTGGCGCGCAGTTTCTCCTCGGCGGCGTCCTTGGCGTAGCCGTACGCCTCCTTGACCTTGTGCATCTTGCCCTCGGTGCCGTCCGCGTTGTACGTCTGCACCCAGTCGTCGCGCGGGATGGACACCGCCTGGGCCTTCCCGCTGGGCGGGATGTGCAGCACGATCAGCGAGTTGGTGTTGTAGCCGCCGATCTCGCTGGAGCCGGCGTGCAGTTCGTCCTGGACGAACTCCTTGGGCAGGTCGGTGCCGTCCATGTTCTTCCGGCTGTCGAGGCCGATGAGCAGGATGTTGACCGAGGAGTCGAGGTGCTTGGGGGCGTTCTTGCGGGCCTGGTCGAGGGCGTGCGAGCGGCTGACGCCGTTGAGCTGCTCGTTGGTGTACCAGGCGAAGCCGCTGACGCCGAGGACGGCCAGCGAGAGGGCGCAGGCGGCGGTCCGGCCGGCGATCAGGCCGGGGGCGGGGCGGCGGACGGCCCGGCGGGGTCCGCGTCGTTCAGCCACGGCGGGACCTCCGGGTGCGGAGTTTGCGGACGCCGACGGCGAGCAGGGCGGCGGCGAGTGCGGCGAGCATCCACGGGAACTGGCCGCTGACCAGTTTCAGCCCCTCGGTGCCCAGTCCGGCGCCGTGGTACTTGTCGCCGCGGGCCAGGTAGTCGACGCCGCCGGCGGCCGCGAGGGTCACCACGGGGGCGCCGCTGACCACCCACCACCAGCCGGCCGGGGTGCTGACCAGGGCGGCCAGCGCGGCGCCCAGGACGGCGCAGACCCCGTAGGGGGCGCCGGGGCCGGGGGTGAGAAGTTCGTCCGCGATCGCGCCGAGCACCGGCAGGCCGAGGGCGGGCAGCACGGCGGGCATCCGGTTGCCGCGGCGGGGGGCCGGGCGGCGGGCCGGGGCGGGGTCGTCGGGGGCGCGCCGCCGTTCCCGGTGCGGGGCGCGCTGGGCGGGGACGGGGCGGGCGGCCGCCTCCCGCCGGCCCGGCCGTCCGCCGGGGCCCTTCTGCGCGCCCGGTCCGTCCGCGTGGTCCTGCGTGCCCGGCTCGTCCCGCCACAGCGGTGCGTCGCCGCGCGTGCCCGTCGGCCTGCGCCCCGTCATCGACACCTCTCGTCCTCTGCCGCGCCGCGCCTGCGGCATCCGACCGTTCCGGGCTGACAGACGCGTGGCGGGCCCGCCCGGTTCCTCTACACCGGTGTAGAGATTCGAGCGAAGCATACAAATCCGCTCCGGGTACGTAAGCTCGCCACAGGTCGCCGCCCGGCCTCGGGCGACATCTGGCAGAACGCGACAACCCGGCGACAGGACACGGCCATCGGGCGTCCTCGGGCCCGGCGGCCAAGGCGGCGGGGTGCGACAGCAGCGGAAGAACGGAGTCACCGGTGGCGGAACGCGGCGCGAAGTGGCCGTGGGTGGCCGTGGCCCTGGCGGTGCTGGGGATCTGGCTCTACGAGCGCGGCGGGGACCACGCCCCGGCGCCCGGCGCCGCCCCGGCCGCCAGTTCCGGCGCCGCCGCCCCGTCCGGCGCCTCGCCCGCCCCGTCCTCCGGCCCGGCGTCCGGCGCCGCGCGGGCGCCGGACGACTACACGCCGCCGCGGTTCGCGCCCGAGGTGCAGAAGTACGCGGCCGAGGCCGGGGTGAACCCGCAGCTGGTGATGGCGATCCTGTTCAACGAGGCGTACAAGCCGCACGGGCCGGAGGTCGAGCGGGCCTGGCAGAAGATGAAGCCGGACGCCTCGTTCGGCGTGGCCAACATGCACCGGGCGGCCTACGACGAGACCCGCCGGGGCCGCCCGTTCGCCGACCGGCCGTGGGAGGACCTGCCGGACGACCCGGCGCTGGCCGTCCGCGCCGCCGCCTGGCACCTGCACGACCTGGGCGCCCAGCTGCCCGCGCACTGGTCCGGCCCGTACACCCGGGACGAGCTGATGGCGCTCGGCTACAACACCGGCGCCGGGAACATGCTGGCCTTCGCCCGCGGCGTCAACCCCGGCGCCGAGGCCCGCTCCTACCTCGACCGGCTGCACGACAACTGGTCCAAGTCCGCCGACGCCCTGGCCGCGCACTGACGCCCCGTCGCCCCGCCCTCGAAACGCCCTCGGCGCGCCCTCGGGCGCCCGCGGCCCGGGCGCGGGAGCGGCGGGGGCACCCGGTATGCTGACGCTCCGTCAATTGCCGCCCACCGGAGGGTCACTGTGTCGGACGACCTGCTCATCGCCAAGCTCAGCCACGGCTTCGACCACCTCGACGCCGACGGGGACGGGCGGCTCACCGAGCGCGACCACGTCCTGATGGGCCAGTCGGTGGCCCGCTCGCTGGGGCACCCGGCCGGGTCCGCGCAGGAGGAGCGGATCGTCGGGGCGTACGTGGCGATCTGGCGGGAGCTGCACCTGCCGCACCTGCCGACCGGCGCGGTGGCGATGGGGCGGGCCGACTTCCTGGCCTCCACCGCCTCGCTGGCCGACGACCCGGCGGCCGCCGAGGCCACCGTCGGGGCGCTGGGCCGGGCCTTCCTCGCGGTGGCGGACGCGGACGGCAACGGGCAGGTGGACGCCGACGAGTTCTTCGCCTTCCAGCACGGCCACTTCCCGCAGCTGCGGCGCAGCGACGCCGACACCGCGTTCGCGCACCTGGACCGCGACGGGGACGGCGCGCTGTCCCCCGAGGAGTTCGTGACCGCGATCATCGAGTACTGGACCAGCCGCGACCCGGACGCCCCGGGCAACTGGTGGACCGGCAGCCCGCAGGGCGACCCGGACCAGACCACCCTCTGACCCCCGGTCAGCCTCGCTGCGCGGTGGCGCCGCCGGTAGGACTCCCGGCCGGACGGGCACACGTGCCGCCCCGGCCGCCCGTTCCCCTCGGAAGCACGTGGCGGCATCCTGGCGCGCCGTCAGCACCTGCGGCAACGCGTTTCCCCGGACCCGCCGGGGCTGCCGGGTGGAACGGCGCCCGGCGGGCACACTGGCGGCATGACCGTTTTCCGCAGCACCCCTGGCCCGCCGCCGGACCACGACGAGGCGCACAACGGCGCGCTGGGCGGGCGGTTGAACTGGCTGCGGGCCGCGGTGCTCGGCGCGAACGACGGCGTGGTGTCCACGGCGGGCCTGGTGGTGGGCGTGGCGGGCGCGAAGGCCTCGTCCACCGAGCTGCTGACGGCGGGTCTGGCCGGGCTGCTGGCGGGCTCGCTGTCGATGGCGGCGGGCGAGTACGTGTCGGTGAGCACCCAGCGGGACGCCGAGCAGGCGGCGCTGGCGCTGGAGCGGCGGGAGCTGCGCCTGACGCCGGAGGCGGAGCTGGCCGAGCTGGCGGGCCTGTACGAGGCGAAGGGCCTGGATCCGGAGCTGGCCCACCGGGTGGCGGTGCAGCTGACCGCGCACGACGCGCTGGCCGCCCACGCGGAGACCGAACTGGGCATCGACCCGGACGAGTTGACCAATCCGTGGCACGCCGCGTGGGCGTCCTTCGCGGCGTTCACGGTGGGTGCGCTGCTGCCGCTGCTGGCGATCGTGCTGCCGCCCGCCTCGGTCCGGGTGTGGGTCACGGTGCTGGCGGTGCTGGCGGCGCTGGTGGTGACGGGCTGGGCGAGCGCCCGGCTGGGCGGCGCGCAGCCGCGCCGGGCGGTGCTGCGCAACGTGCTGGGCGGCGGCATCGCGATGGGCGTGACGTACGTGGTGGGCGTGCTGCTGGGGGCTTCGACGGGCTGAGCGCCGGGCCGCACTGCGTGGGGCCGAGCCGCGCCGAGCCCTGCGCCACGCTGCGCCGGGCCGGGATGAGCGCTGCGCCGGACCGCGTTGCGTGGGGCCGGGTACGGCGAGGGGCCCGCACCGGAGCGCGTCCGGTGCGGGCCCCTCGCCGCGCGTGCGGGTGGGTCAGTAGCGCAGGTCGGCGGCGATCCGGCCGGCGTCGGAGAGGGTGCCGTCGGGGACGAAGCTGACGGTGGCGCCGGTGTCGAGGGCGCGTTCGATGACCTCGTCGACGATGTCCTCGCGGGAGCCGGGCTGGCCGTCCTCGGCGGGGACCAGGTGGTCGCCGTCGTCGCGGACGGTGGTGCGGAAGTTCTCCTCGACCACCAGCAGGGCGATCCGGCTCTCGGCGGCGTTCTGCCAGACCTCGTCGAGCCCGGCGGCGAAGGCCTGCCGGCCGCGGGCCTTGTCGAGGCGGGCGAGGGCCTCGGTGATCTCCTGGTCGGCGTGCGCGCGCAGGGCGGGCTCGACCACCTGGCGGACGGTCTCGGCGGTGCCCTGGGCGAGGCCGCCGTGCGGGATCTGCGAGGTGGCGGCCCTGGCGATCTGGCCGGCGGCGTCGAGCAGGGCGAGCGCGGGGGCGTCGCCGACCACGTACAGCGGGCGGGGGTCGGCGGCGAGCACCTTGCCGACCGCGGTGTCGGCCTGCCGCAGGAAGGTCTTGGTCTCCTCGTCGCGGAAGGTGCTGGGGGTGTCGCCGATCCGTTCCTGGCGCTCGGGGTCGGGGTTGTCGTAGACCCGCACCAGCGGGAGGCCGTGGGCCTTCTCCTCGGTGACCCGTTCCTGGTTGCCGCCCCACAGGACCACCCGGTCGGCGGCGACCGCGAGCACCCAGTAGGGGCGTTCGGCGATCTGCGAGGCGACCAGGTTGCGGGTGAGGAAGGTGTCGGAGAGGACCACCCGGGCGGGGGCGGTGCGGCCGAGTGACCAGACCTGGTGCTCGCCGGGTGCGGCGAGGATCGCCAGGCCGTCCTCGGCGTGCACCAGGTCGACCTCGGCGAGGGCCTTGTCGAGCTGTTCCAGGACGTCGATCCGGTCGGCGCGGGAGACCTGGGGGTCGGCCTGGACCTTCTCCTTCGCCTCGGCCAGCAGGTTGCGCAGGCGGACCGGGTCCTGTGCGTTGTCCGGCTCGCGGCGGTGCGTGGGCATCAGGATGGACACCGCCGGGTAAGGGCGGGGCCGGCGCAGCTCGGCGAGGACGGCGGGGCTGAGGGCGGGGTGCATGGAGACCCTTTCCGAAGGCGGTTCGGCCTTCTGTGCGTGGACGCGCGAAGCCTGAGTTCTGCTCCCGAATGTCCCAAATGTACCTATTTGACCATGCGGACGTCGAACCGCCGGTCCGCTCGCCGCCCCCTCCGCTCCCCCTTCCGGCTCCCTTCCCGCCGCCTTCCGACTCCCTGACGCACCGTCTCCCCTTTTCACCGCCCCCGGCGGGCGGGGCGGCGCGCCAGTAGGTGGAGGGCGGTCGCGGCGGCCGCGCCGAGGGCGTAGCCGAGCAGGTCGGCCGGGTCGAAGGTGGTGCCGAGGACCAGCCGGGCGAGCCGGCTGTGCCGTCCGAGGTCGGCGGGCAGGCCGGTGAGCTGGAACAGTTCCACCGCCCAGCCGGCGGCGAGCGCGGCGGCGCCGGCGGTCCACGGGCCGAGGCGGGGCGCGGCGGCCGACAGCAGGGTGTACAGCAGGGCGGTGTACAGCGCCCCGCCGAGCAGCGAGGCCGCGCCGGCCGGCACCAGCCCGGGGGCGACCAGGCCGAACGCCAGCACCGCGCCCGCCGCAGCCGTCCAGCCGGCCCGGGCCCGCCACTCCCCCGGGCGGCGCCCGCCGCCCCGCGGCCCGGGCTCCGCCGCGGCCTCCCGATGCCCCGTCACGTCCCGTCCGAGGTCCGCCTCCGGCCCGTCCGGGCGGGGGTGCGGCGGGTGGTGCGGCGGGCGCAGCGGGTGCGGGCGGTGCGGCGGGTGCCGGTCGGTGCGGGGCATCCGGACAGCCCACCACACGGGGTGGGCGCGGGTGCCGCCGGGGCCGGTCCTACGGTGGGGGCATGCGGACCATCGAGTTGACCTGCGATCCGGCGTTCGACCGGGCGGTGCGGACGGTGTGGCGGCAGTTGGCCGACGGCGGGGTGGACTCGCTCGCGGACAACCCGCACCCGGCGCACCGCCCGCACCTGACCCTGGCGGCGTGCGGGGCGATCGCCCCGGAGCGGCTCGCGGAGATCGGCGAACTCCTGGGCGTAGCAATGCCGTTGGAGGTCCGGTTGTCCGGCCTGCTGTCGTTCAGTGCGCGCAGCCGCCGTCGGGTGCTGGCCTGGGGCGTGGTCCCGGGCCCGGCGCTGGTCGACCTGCACCGCGAGGTGTGGCGGCTGCTGGCGGACGCCCCCGAACCCAACCCGCTCTACCTGCCCGGCCGTTGGATGCCGCACCTGGGCCTGACCCGCCGGGTGGAGCCGGACGGCCTGGCCCTGGCGCACCAGGTGCTGGGCCGCCACCCGGATCTGGTGGGTGTCTTCGACGGAGCCCGCACCTTCGACTCCGAGAGTCAGCTGACCGCCGCACTGTCCGCCCCGCGAAAGAGCTGATGTAGCGTCAACTTCTTTCCTCTGCACCCCACTTGCGGTCAAGCGGCGGGGGGTGCCAGGGCGGTGAAGAACTCCCGGACGTCGCGGGCGAACAGGTCGGGCACCTCCATGGCGGCGAAGTGGCCGCCGCGGTCGAACTCCGACCAGTGGCGGACGTCGTAGCGCCGTTCGACCAGCGGGCGGACGGCCAGGGTGATGTCGTGCGCGAAGACCGCGACGCCGAGCGGGGCCGGGCAGGGGGTGCCGCCGCGCGGGGTCTCGCGGGTGAGGCGGGCGGAGGAGGCGGCGGTGGCGGTGAGCCAGTACAGCGAGACGTCGGTGAGCAGCCGTTCGTCGTCGACGGGGGTGGCCGGGTCGGTCCAGTGGGCGAACCGTTCGGCGATCCAGGCGAGTTGGCCGACCGGGGAGTCGGTGAGCGCGTAGCCGAGGGTCTGCGGGGTGGTGGCCTGCAGGGCCTGGTACGGGGGCCGGGCGGCCTGGAGGGCGCGGACCGTGTCGAGTCGGGCCTCGTCGGCGGCGGACAGCGGGCCGGCCTCCGGGTCGGGCGGCAGCGGCTGGTAGGTGACGTGCACTCCGACCACCCGGTCGGGGGCGTGCGCGCCGAGGGCGGTGGAGATGCCGGCGCCGAAGTCGCCGCCCTGGGCGCCGTAGTGCCGGTAGCCGAGGCGGTCCATCAGTTCGGCCCAGGCGCGGGCGACCCGGGCCACGTCCCAGCCGCGGTCGCGGGTGGGGCCGGAGAAGCCGAAGCCGGGGATGGACGGGACGACCAGGTGGAAGTCGCGGCGCAGCGGTTCGAGGACGTCCAGGAACTCGAGGAAGGAGCCGGGCCAGCCGTGGGTGAGGATCAGCGGGAGGGCGTCGGGGTTTTCGGCGCGCAGGTGCAGGAAGTGGATCCGCTGGCCGTCGATCTCGGTGGTGTACTGCGGGAGTTCGTTGATCCGGGCTTCGTGGGCGCGCCAGTCGTAGCGGGTGCGCCAGTGGTCGGCGAGCTGCCGGAGGCGGGCCAGCGGGAAGCCGTAGTCCCAGCCGGCGTCGTCGATCTCGTTGGGCCAGCGGGTGCGGGCGAGGCGGTCGGCGAGGTCGTCGAGGTCGGCCTGCGGGACGTGGATGCGGTAGGGCTCGATCATCGGGTTCCCCCTCGGGTGCGGTGGGCGGCATGTTCGTTAGTAAAATAAACGTTCGCTGCACTAACGAAGGTAGACTGTTAGTGGCACTAACGCAACAGTGGAGGACCCGCCCATGAGCCCCGCCCCCGAGGACGCCACGCCCGAGCGGCTGCGCGCCATCCCCAGCCGGCTGCTGGCCGGGGCCGCCGCGGCCGCCGACCGGCTGGTGGCCGAGCGGCTGGCCGCCGCGGGCGCCCGCAAGTGGCACTTCGCGGTGCTGGTCGCGCTGGCCGAGACCGGACCCGCCAGCCAGGCCGAGCTCAGCCGCCGCACCGGCATCTACCGCAGCGACATGGTCGCCGTGCTGAACGAGCTCGCCGACGCCGGCTTCCTGGTCCGCGACCCCGACCCGGTCGACCGCCGCCGCAACGTCATCACCCTCACCCCCGCCGGGCGCACCCGGCTGCACCGCCTGGACGCCCTGGTCTCCGCCGCCCAGCAGGACCTGCTCGCCCCGCTCGCCCCCGCCGAGCAGGCCGAACTCACCCGCCTGCTGGCCCTGTTGAACGACCGTCACCGCCCCCCGCACGGAGACGGGAACGCCTGACGGGCCGCCGGGGTCCCGGCGGCCCGTCAGGCGGCGCTCACCAGTCCGAGTTGCTCGCGCCCAGGCCCAGCAGCACCTGGTCGAAGCCGTTGCCGTCGCTGTCGTCGGTGTAGGAGATCGCCAGGCTGCCGAACGGGGAGGAGGCGACGGCGAGTTGCTCCTGGCGGCCGGTGGTGCTCCGGCTGACCGACTGGGCGGGCAGCCGGCCGGTGGAGCTGCCGTCGGGGTTGAGGCCCCGGGCCCGGACCGCCGGGTCGGTGCCGGAGACGCTCCAGCCGACCACGGCCGCCCGCTGGTCGTCGATGCCGACGGTGGGGCTGCCGGCCCCCGGGCCGTCGGAGACCTCGACCTCGGCCGGGCCGGGGGTGCCGGTCGCGGTGAACGAGCGGGCCCAGACGCCGCGGGTGCCGGTGTGGTCGGACTCCCAGGCCACCGCGAAGTCGCCGTTGAAGTCGGCGGCCACGGCCGGGTGCTGCTGCCGGCCGGCGCTGATGCTGTTGGCGCTGCGGCGGGTGAGGGTGACGGCCCCGTTCGCCTTGGCCAGCTCGACCAGGCCGATCTGGTCGTAGCCGTTGCCGTCGGTGTCCTCGTCCCAGACCACGACCGCGTCGCCGGAGGCGGAGGTGGCGACGTCGGGGTTGTGGTGGGCGCCGCCGGTCGCGTTGACCGTCACCTCGTACGCCTTGGTGGCCGTCCCGGTGAACCCGGCGGCCTTCACGGTGGCCGCCGCGCCGCTCTGGACGTCCTCCCAGACCACGGTGAACGCGACGGCGGTGGTGCTGCCGGGCGCGCCGTCCGGGTCGACGGCGACGCGCGGGTGGGTCTGCTGGCCGTCGGCGTTCGCGTTGGCGCGGCCGGAGCCGAGCAGGGCGCCGGTCGGGGAGAGCACCCGGTAGGCGATGTTGTAGTAGCCGTTGCCGTCCGGGTCCTCCGCCCACACCACCACCGCGTTGCCCCGGTCGTCGAGGCCGACGTCGGGCTGCAGGTGCCGCCAGGCGGTGCCCGCGGTGCCGCCCGCGGAGAGCTTCTGCTCGTAGACCGGGGTGCCGTTGCGGAACGTCCGCACCCACACGTCGCTGTGCGCGTCGTCGCCGGGGTCGGTGGTGTCGCGGTCGTCCTCCCAGACCACCGCGGTGTCGCCGAGGCGGTCGGCCGCGATCGCGGAGGTGTCCTGGTCGCCGGTGGCGGTGCTGTTCGCGGCCGTCCAGGAGGTGGGGCCGGCCGCCGAGGCGGGGGCGGCCGGGGCGAGCAGGGCGGCGAGGGCGGTGGCGGCCGCGCCGAGGGCGGGAAGTCTACGCATCGGCCAACCCCGGCTGTCCGTCGTGGAGGTGGAAGGTACGGGCGGTGGTCGCCGCCGCGCCGTGTTCGGTCACCGTCGCCACCGAGCGGAAGTCGGCGGTGATCTGCGCCGGCGTGATCCGGGTGCGGACGTAACCGCGCCGGTCGGAGTAGAAGCGCAGGTGCGGGTTGAGCGCGCCGTTGGGGACGGTGGTGGTGGCGCTGCCGTTGCCGCCGCTGGTGATGGAGGTGCAGACCAGTTCGGAGCCGATCGTCGCCGAGGACGGGTTCGCGTAGTCGGCCTTCAGGTCGTTGCCCCAGGAGGCGTGCACGTCGCCGGTCAGCACCACCGGGTTGCGCACCGCCCGGTCGATGATGCCCTGCTGGATCCGGGCCCGGCTGGCCCGGTAGCCGTCCCAGGCGTCCATGTTCATCGCGCCGGCCGCGTTCACGTTGCGGGCGAAGAACACCTGCTGGCCGATCAGGTCCCAGGTGGCCAGGCGCCGGCCGAGGCCGTCGAGCAGCCACGCCTCCTGGGCGGCGCCGGTGATCGAACGGCTGGTCAGGTCGGCGTCGGCGCAGACCTTCGACCCGTCGCCGCACGCCTGGTCGTCGCGGAACTGGCGGGTGTCGAGCAGGTGGAAGGTGGCCAGGGTGCCCCAGCGGACCCGGCGGTAGAGCTGGATGCTGTTGCCGTTGGGCGTGGCGGCGGCGCGCAGCGGCATGTTCTCGAAGTACGCCTGGTAGGCGGCGGTGCGGCGGGCGGTCCACTGGGCGGCCGTCAGGACGGGGCTGTTGTCGGCGCGGACCGTGCCCGCGTAGTTGTTCTCCACCTCGTGGTCGTCCGGGACGACCAGCCAGGGCGCGATGGCGTGTGCGGCCTGCAGGTCCGGGTCGGTGCGGTAGAGGGCGTAGCGGCGGCGGTAGTCGGCCAGCGAGACGATCTCGCTGCCGAGGTGTTGGCGCACGCCGTTGGTGGTGGCGCCGCCCTCGTAGATGTAGTCGCCCAGGTGCAGGATCACATCGGGGCGGTCGTCGGCCATCCGGCGGTAGGCGGTGTAGTAGCCGCTCTCGTAGTGGGCGCAGGAGGCGAAGGCCATCGTGAAGTCGCGCCCGACGGTGGTCGGGGAGGGCGCGGTGCGGGTGCGGCCCACCGGGGAGACGAAGCCCTGGGCGCGGAAGCGGTAGTAGTACTCGGCGTCCGGGGCGAGGCCGCCGGCCAGCACGTGCACCGCGTGGGCCTGGGCGTAGCGGGCGGTGGCCGTGCCGGAGGCGACCAGGGTGGCGAAGTCCTCGCGGGCCGACACCTGCCAGTCGACGGCGACGTCGGCGTCGGGCATGCCGCCCTGGCCGTCGGCGTTGGTCGGGGCGGGGGCCAGCCGGGTCCAGAGCACCACGCTGCTGTCGTCCGGTTCTCCGGAGGCGACGCCGAGCGTGAAGGGGAAGGGGGTGGCGGTGGCCGACGGCTGGGCCGACGCCCCGAGCGGGAGCGCGACGGCGCCTGCGGTGGTGAGCCCGCCGAGGAGGAAGATGCGGCGACTGAGGTTGCTCATGGCCGCCCATGCTGGCGGGCCCGGGTGAACTCCGGCCGCTGCCACGGAGGCCGCCAAGTGACATGGCAGCGGCGGGAGTTGACGGCCGTTACCGGTGCACCGGGCAGGTGGCGTGCCGGTACGGGGCCTTCGGGCCCCGGACCGGGCTCAGTTCGGCCTCCCAGTCGCCGGAGATCACACCGCGGCGCAGCACGAACAACTGGTTGGCGCGGCGGCGCAGTTGGGCGCGGTACTGCCGGACGGTCTGCTCGCCGTTGACGGCGAGTTCGGTGACGAACTCCTCCAGCAGGCAGTTGGGGCAGGCCCCGGAGGGGTGGTGGCGGTCGCGGGGGACGCCGGCCTCCTCCAGGCCCCAGACCGTGATGGTGCCGTCCGGGCCGACGCCGGTCATCAGGGCCGGCGGGGAGCCGTCCGCGGTGCAGACCTCCAGCAGCCGGGCCCGGAACGCGGCCGGGTCGACCGTGGCCTGCGGCCTGTTCGCCGCCCTGACGGCGAGCACCAGCAGGTGGGCCAGCAGGGCCGCGACGGCCGTCACGCAGCCTGCGGCCAGCAGCCAGCCGGGGCCGCCGCCGAGACCCAGGCCGATGGCCAGGGCCGACCAGAACGCCGCGGCGGCGTAGTCCCCGCTGCGGGCCCCCACCCGCGCCAGGATCCGCGCCACGGACCACCCGGCCAGCACCGGCAGCGCCACCATGCCCGCGGTCTGCCACCCGCTCATGCCGCCCCCCTGACTCCCCCTCCGCTGAGGATGTCCGCCCGGAGGGGCGTCCAACCTCGACGACGGGCAGAGACGGGGCGGTCCGTACCGCGGGCGGGTGCGCGGGGGGGGTGCTCCCCGGAGGGGGCGGCGAGGGGTCAGCGGCGACGGGTGGTGCGGGTCGGGACGGCGAGGCGGACGGGGCGGTCGGCGGGGGCGGCGAGCAGGTCGTTCAGCTGGTCGGTGACGGTGCTGCGCAGTTCGTCGTCGTCGGTGAACTCGTGGTCCTGGAACAGCGAGTGGCCGGTCCACATCAGGTTGGCGCAGACCTGGGCCGGGACCTGGCCGGTCTGGGCGCCGAGGCCGACCAGCGCGACGGAGGCGATGCTGCCGGGGGTGGCGGCGTTCTGCCGGTGGACGGCCTGGAAGGCGGCGGCGCAGGCGAGGGCGACGTTCAGGGTCTGGCTGACGTCCTGGTGGGAGGTGCGCATGGTGGGGGTGGAGATCAGGAAGCGGGGCACGGCCGCGCCGGAGGGCACGCAGACGGCGCTGCCGACCTTCAGCTCGCCGCCGTGGCCGTCGCGGATGGCGCGCTGGACGCGCAGCTGGATGCCCGCGCCGAGGTGGCGCTTGACGACGGCGTCGAGGCCGCCGTTCATCAGGCCGCGGGAGTTGGTGGGCGTCACCCAGGCGTCGACGTCCACGTCCAGGATCGAGCCGGTGCGGACCTCCACGCCCGGAGTGCCGGCGAACGCGGTGCGCCAGGCGGCCACCACGTCGGTGTTGAGATCGGTCAGCACCACGCGCAGCGGCTTGGGGGCGTGCTTGACGGTCATACGGGCGAACTCCGTTCGGCCGGGGGCTCGTTGTCGGTTCCGACGCTACCGGTGGGCACTGACAGGGGCGGACCTGCGGCCTGTCGGCGGCGTGCCCTAGCGTGATCTTCGATCGCACCCCCTCCCGTGCCCCCTCCCGCACCCCTTTCGCATCCCCTCCCGGTTGGAGTCCGCCATGACCGAACCCACCTCGCCCACCTCGCCCGCCGCCTCCGCCGACGACCCGCTGGCGCTCGCCGAGCTGTTCAAGGGCGGCGGCGAGGACTGGTTCCCGGTGCTGAAGCGGTCGATCGAGCTGCACCGGGACGCGGCGTCGTTCATCGGGCCGAACCGGCCCCAGGACGTGGTTCCGGTACGGGAGTTGACGTTCCAGGCGCTGAAGCCGAACCCGCCCGGCAAGTGGAAGGTGGTGGTGTTCGGGCAGAACCCGTACCCGCGGCCGGAGAGCGCGACCGGCATCGCCATGTTCGACAACACCTTCCAGGACTGGAAGGACAGCCAGTTCGGCCGGGTGGTGAGCATCCGCTGCATCATCAAGGCGGCGGCGATGTGGAAGTACGGCATCCCGAAGAAGACCCCGATCGCCGACCTGCGGGCGCTGCTGGCGCAGCAGGGCACCGTGCAGCCGCCGGAGTGGTTCCAGGCGATGCTGACCCAGGGCGTGCTGCTGCTGAACGCGGCGCTGACGGCGAGCAGCGACGGTTCGACCTCCCCCGCGGTGCACACCAAGTTCTGGAAGCCGGTGGCGGAGAAGATCGTGGAGGAGATCCTGCGGGCCAAGCAGGAGGGCCCGGAGGAGGACCGCGGGGTGGTGTTCGCCTGGTGGGGGACGCACGCGCGGGCGCTGAAGCAGTCGGTGGAGTGGATCGCCCGGCGCTACCCGGACGTCCAGGTGCGGCACATCGACCACCCGAACCCGGCGGCGCAGGGCGACATCTTCTGCGACGGCGAGCACTTCGCGCAGGTGAACGCGGCCCTGGAGGGCCTGGGCGCGGACCCGGTGGACTGGCTGCCGAGCGCCGGCTGGCAGGCCGCGGCCGCCGCCGAGGGGCGCACCGACGCGGGCACCGCCTCCCGGATGGAGGCGTTCATCGCCTCCACCATGGAGCTGCACCAGCTGTACCTGGAGCGGCTCGCCTCGGTGAAGGACGAGGGCCTCGAACTGCCCGCCGTCACGGGCGTGTTCGACCTGGAGCGGCTGGGCTTCCGGGAGGCGGTGGAGCCGGTCGCGGCCCTGCTGCGCGGCCTGGAGCGGCACGTCGGCTCGGCGCACGAGTTCGGCAAGCGGCACGCGGACGCAACGGCGGACGCCACGGCCGGGACGCTGGACGCGGAGGCGGTCGCGGCGCTGCACCTGTACACCTGCGAGTCTGCGTTCTACCGGGAGCTGAACGCGGCGCTGCGCCACCCGGACCGGGCCCGGCTGACCCCGTACCTGCCGTACCTGCGGCTGCTGTTCGACGCGGTGGGCCGGCTGCCGGTGCGCCCGGAGCCGCTGTGGCGGGGCGTGGCGCTGGACCTGCGGGCGCAGTACCCGCTGGGGCGGACGGTGACCTGGTGGGGCGTGTCCTCGTGCACCTCGCGCCCGGCGGTGGCCCGCTCGTTCCTGGGCAGCCGGGGCAAGCGCACCCTGTTCGAGGTGCGGCCGGCCCGGGCGGTGGGGATCCGGCAGTTCTCGGCGTTCACCGAGGAGGAGGAGTACATCCTGCTGCCCGGCACCCAGTTGACCGTCACGGACGTGGTCGCGGAGCGCGGCGGGCTGTGCACGGTGACGCTCACCGAGTCGGCGGAGCCGCCGCTGGTCTCCTGAGCGGCGCGCGGCGTGCCGGGCGGGGGCGCCGGGCGCCGGCGGGGGCACCGGACGTCGGCGGAGGCGTCTGGCGCCGACCGAGGCTTTCGGTGCGGTGGCCGGTTGCGGCGCGGTGGCCGGTTGCGGCGCGGTGCGCCCCCCGGCCCGGCGTACGCCCCTTGTCCTGGCCCCGGGATCTTCCCTGCCGGGGGCTGGTTTGATTGACTGCGCTTCATGACCTCCCGTGTGTTCGAGTCCGTGCCGCCCGATCCGATCGCCTACCTGGACCGGCTGGCCGTCTCCGAACTCGGCCGGGAGTACAAGTCGGTGATGCTGGCGGCGCTGGCGGTGGAGCCCGGGCAGACGCTGGTCGACCTGGGGTGCGGGCCCGGCGCCGACCTGCCCGCGCTGGCCGCGGCCACCGGCCCGGAGGGCACCGTGCTGGGCGTGGACCACGACCGGGAGGCCGTGGACGCCGCCGCCGAGCGGACGGCCCATCTGCTGCAGGTCGACGTCCGGCTCGGCGACCTGCACGAACTGCCGCTGGCGGACGGGAGCTGCGACCGGGCCCGGACCGACCGGGTGCTCCAGCACGTCGCCGACCCGGGCCTCGCGCTGCGCGAGGCGCGCCGGGTGCTGCGCCCGGGCGGGCTGCTGGTGCTGGGCGAGCCGGACTGGGGGACGCTCACCGTCGACCACCCGGACGCCGCGCTGACCGCCGCGTACACCCGGTACGTCACCGACCAGGCGGTGCGCAACGCCCGGATCGGCAGCCAACTCCCGCGCCTGGCAGCCGAGTCCGGGCTGGACGTGCTGGACGTCCACCCGCTCACCCCGGTCTTCCGCGAGGTCGGCGCCGCCGACCGCGTCCTGGGCCTGCAACGCGTCACCCGCCGCGCGGTGGCCGCGGGCTACTTCTCCCCCGACGACGCCGACCGCTGGCTCGCCCACCTGGCCACCGGCACCTTCCTGGCCACCGTCACCTTCCACGTGGTCACGGCCCGCGCCTGAGCGGTCCGGGGCCGGGCGCTCTCAGGGCCGGGTGCTCTCAGGGCCGGGCGCTCTCAGGGCCGGGCCCCGAAAGCGGTTCGGAGCAGGTCGGTGAAGAGCGCGATCGGGTCGGCCCAGCCGCTGCCGGGGTCGGTCCAGTCGGCGGTGGTGTTGGCGGTGAGCAGGCGGGTGCCGTCGGCGGTGGCGAAGGCGTACGTCCAGGAGCCGAAGACGGCGCCGCCCATGCCCCAGTAGGTGCCGCCGCCGGGCGGGGCGAGCGAGCAGATGCCGAGGCCGTAGGCGGTGTCCGGGATCCAGTCGCGGGTGGCGACGGTGGTGAGCAACTCCCGCTGCTGGGCGGGCCGGAGGAGGCGGCCGGAGAGCAGTGCGGCGAGGAAGCGGTTGAGGTCGGGGGCGGTGGAGACCATCGCGCCCGCGGCCCAGAACGGGGCCGGGTCGAGCTCGGTGGCGTCCAGCACCGGGGCGTCCGGCCCGGTGCGGAACAGCTTGGTCCAGTGCCGGGCGTGCGGCGCGGGGAGGGCGTGCTCGTCGGCGCCCGGCAGGTGGGTGCCGGTCAGGCCGAGCGGGCGGCAGATCCGCCGCTGGATCTCGGCGGCCAGCGGCTGCCCGGTGGCCTGTTCGACGAGCAGCCCCGCCAGCACGTAGTTGGTGTTCGAGTACGCCCAGCCGGTGCCCGGGGCGAACCGGGGCGGGTGGGCGGCCGCGATCCGCAGCAGCGTCTCGGGCCCGTGGACGGGGTGGCTGTTCAGCTCCTCCGGATGGTCGGTGTAGTTGGGCAGCCCGCTGGTGTGGTCGAGCAGCCTCCGGACCGTCACGCCTCGGGCCAACTCGTACGCATTGGTGGATAGTTGGTCGACCACCGGGGCGTCCAGGACGATCCGCCCCTCGGCGGCGAGCTGGAGGACGACGGTGGCGACGAAGGTCTTGGTGATGCTGCCGATCCGGAACCTGTCGTCCCGGCTGCGCTCCTGCCCGCCGACGGTGGCCCCGGCGTGCCAGGTCCGGTCACCGTCGTGGACCTCGACCAGGATGCCGGGGACACCACCCCGGGTGACGGCCCGTTCGAGGAGTTCCCGGACGGCGGCGTCGTTGTTGCTGTTGTTGCTGCTGCCGTTGCTGCTGTGCATGTCGGTCGCCCCCTGGCTCGACTGCGCCTGCCTACTGATGGGCCGTCAGTTCGGTTGCCCTGGCGATGAGTTGTTCGCGGTCGACGCCGGAGAGCGCGAGGGCGCGGGGCACCGTGCCGACCTCGGCGCGCAGGATGCCGAGCAGCAGGTGGGCGGCGGACTGGTCTTTCTTGCGGGCGGTGGCGAAGCTCCGTTCGAGGGCGAGCTTGGCGGAGGCGCCCAGCCGGGACGCTTCGACTCCCGGGGTGGGGCGGGGCAGCCGGTGGGCCTCCGGGGAGATGCCGACCGCGTGCAGGCTGTGCGCGAACTCCCGGTCCAGCGCGGCCCGTACGCCGTCGCGATCCAACCCGGCGTCGGCCAGCAGGCGGCGGACGGCGGCCGCGGATTCGGGAGCCGGATCGGCGGCGAGGGCGAGCAGCAGGTGGTGGGCGTCGGTGGTGGGCGATCCGTCCTGCCGGGCCTCGTCGGCCGCCCGGAGCAGCAGCGCGTGCAGGTACCGGTCGAACGCGCTCATTCGCCTCGCCTCCTCAGCGCGACCCCGCCCGCGATCAGCCGCTTGGCGTGCTTCTTGTGGACGGCCTGCCGGGTGACGCCGAGCGCCTCGGAGACCTGCGGCCAGCTCCAGCCGGCCCGCATGGCCTGTTCGACGGCGGCGTCCTCAAGCCGGTCGGCGAGCCGCCGCAGCGCGGCGACGGCGGCCAGGCTGTCGGCCGGGTCCGGCGGGAGGGGTGGGGCGTCTTCCAACGACATGCGAGCAACTTAGGTTGACTGACCAGCCGTAGTCAACCCTGGTTGCTCCCCGGCGGCCGTGCCGGGACGGACGGCCCCGGACCGGAAGCGCACCGCGGACGAGGAGTCGGCGCAGGGCGAGGAGCGGGCGCGGGACGAAGAGCGGGCGCGGACGGTGGCCTGGGCCGCGTCCCGTGGATCGCCTGCCACCTCGGCCCGCCGGCCCCGGCGTGTCACTCCCCCGGTCGGGCCCGCCTCTCGTACCGGGTGCGGGCCAACCGGTGGGCGGTGCGCAGGAGTTGGCGGACGTCTTCGGTGGTGCGCCCGGCCGGGTTCACCACGGCCAGCCAGCCGGCGGCGGCGTAGACGGGGTGGGCGATCACGGTGTCATCGCTGTCGTCGGCTCCGTCGGCTCCGTCGGTGCCGTCGGTTCCGGGGGCCGGGGTGCGGCCGGTCCGGTGGGCGAGTTCCTCCTTGCCGGCGGCGATGTTGACCCGGTAGGCGCCCGGCCGGTCCAGGCGGGAGGTGGTGTCGCCGGGGTAGTCCTTGGTGACGACCGTCGCGAAGGGCTGGCCGGTCTTCGGGAGGGCGCCGTCGGGCGCGTAGTAGAAGAAGGCGTCGCCCCAGCTGATCTCCGGGGTGCCGTCGCCGGGGGCGGGGCGCAGGGTCAGGACGCCGTCGAGGGCGGCCGTGAAGTCGATGATCTCGTCCATGGCCATGTGCTCTAGCGTGGCATTCACATGCTTGTGGAGACTTCGGCGGTCGAAAGGCGGGAATCCGGGTGCAAAGTCTCAACTCGGGGGTGCTGCGGACGGTGGACGTGGCGCGGCGTGCCGGGTGCTCGGTGCAGCAGGTCCGCAACCTGGAGCGAGCCGGGGTGCTGCCGCCCACCGACCGCACTGCGGCCGGGTACCGGGTCTACACCGAGGTGCACCTGCACTCCGCGCTGGCCTACCGGTCGCTGGTGGCGGGCGCGGGCCCGGCCGAGGCCGGGCGGATCGTCCGGGCCTTCCACCGGCCGCCCCGGGCGGAGGCGCTGGCGCTGCTGGACGCGGCGCACGCCCGGCTGGACGCCGAGCGGGCCCGGCTGCGGCTGGCCCGGGAGGCGGCGGGGGCGATCGCCGAGGAGCCGATCGGCGAGGTGCGTGTCTCGGACGCGATGGGCGTCTCCGAGCTGGCCGCCGCCCTGGGCGTGCGCCCCTCCGCGCTACGGCACTGGGACGCGGAGGGCCTGGTCGTCCCCGACCGCGACCCGGTCCGGGGCACCCGGCGCTACACCCCGGCCCAGGTCCGCGACGCCCGGATCGTCCACCAACTGCGCCTGGCCGGGCACCGGATCGGGCCGCTGCGCGCCCTGCTGCCCGAACTGCGCGGTGCCCGCGGCCCGGTGGAGGTCACGGCGGCGCTGGCGGCCCGGGACGAGGGCCTGACCGCCCGCTCGCTGGCCCTGCTGGAGGGGGCCGCCGCACTCGGCGCGCTGCTGGCCTGCGCCCGGGCCGGGAGCTGAACCGGGGCTGGGCCGGGGCCGGGGCCGGGGGCTGAACCGGGGCCGGGCCAGCGGCCGAGCCGGGGCCTGGGACCGAGCCGGGCCGAACCGGTCAGCTGTGGCAGGAGACCGCGAGGACCACGGCGTCCGGGTCGAGCGCGTCCAGGTGGTCGTTGGTCTCCTGCCAGTAGGCCGCCGAGTCGCCGCGCCGCCTGATGTCGGTCCAGCTGCCGTCCATCCGCAGCAGGGCGTAGCCGGGCAGGGCGGAGGCGCGGGCCAGGGCGAGGTTCTCCGCCCGGTCGGGGGTGAACGGGAACGGCCAATAGGGCTGGGGGCCGCCGGACGCGACCCATTCGTCGTGCCGCCGCCCGATGATCCGGGCGTGGGCTTCGCGCAGCGCCTCGAAGTCCAGCAGCCCGCGCGGGCCGCCGTCGCAGCGGTGCGGCAGGCCGTGCAGCCGGTCGCGTTCCGGGTCCGGCTCGTAGTCGTCGTGGACCAGCAGCCGCGGGTCCCCGGCGGCCTCCGGGAGGTGCAGCAGGTAGGGGCCGTCCTGCTGGTGGAGGCTGTAGTAGTCCCATTCGGCCCGGGGGTTGTAGGTGCTGAGGAAGTAGCCGCGTCCCGCCTCGTCGACGTACACGTGGTTGGGGTCGCCGGGCGGCTGGTCGAGCCTGCGGTTGACGGTCTCGGCCACCTCGGCCCAGCTGAGGCCGTCCCGGTCCGGCAGCGTCCCGTTCTCCCGCATGCCCCGGACCCAGCCTTCGTCCTGCGGCCGCTCGGCGGCGTAGTCCCGGTACTGGGGCACCTCCAGTTCGATCCGGTAGGGCGCGAGGCGGGTGGCGGTCTCCTGGTAGTAGCGGTCGGGCGGCGTCGGCGGCAGGACGACGAGCATTTGGTAGTGCGACATCGGTTTCCCCTCCGGGTGGTCCGGCCCGGCCGGGCCCGGTGGTTCGGACCGGCCCGGCCCGGCCGGGCGCGATCGGCCGGCGCAGTCTGGCACCCGGCCGGGCGGGGGTGCATCCGGGTTTCGCGTGGGCCGGGCCGGGCGGGGTGCGGCGGGGGCGACGTGGCGGGGCGTCAGGTGCCGTCGGCGGCTTCGATCTGCCGGATCAGGCGTTTGAGCTGGGCGACCTCCTCGCGCAGGGCCTGTTCGCCGGCCGGGGTGAGGGTGATCCAGGTGCGGGGGCGGCGGCCCTCGTAGCCCTTCTCGACGGCGACCAGGCCGGCCTTCTCCAGGACGGTGAGGTGCTGGCCGAGGTTTCCGGCGGTCAGGTCGAGGGCGGTGCGCAGGAAGCCGAACTCGGCGCGGCGGGCCTGGTGGGCGACGGTGAGGATGCCGAGGCGGACGCGCTGGTGGACGGTGTCGTCCAGGGCCTTGGCGGGGTGCTGCTCGACGTCGTCGGGGCTCTCGGTGGGGGTCTCCGCGGAGGTCACCGGGCGGCCTGCGGGCGGGCGCGGCGGGTGGCGAGGCCGAACAGCAGGGCGCCGGTGAGCAGGTACAGGGCGGGGATGCCGTGCCGGGTGACGGCGGACCAGGGCCCGGCGCCGTGGCCCCACCAGCCGGAGGTGACGGGGGCGAGTTCGACCAGCAGGTAGCCGAGGGCGAACAGGGCCAGCGCCCGGCCGCGTTCGATCCGGGCCAGGACGAGCAGCGGCACGCCGATCGCGGCGGCCCCGCCGAGGAACTGCTGGAGCAGCAGGGTGCCGCGCGCGTTCGCGGCCAGGTGCAGGCCCCAGAAGTCGAGGTCGGCGCCGGGGGCGGGCTGGGAGGCGCCCCACCAGGTGGTGACGGCGAGGGCGACGACGGCCGCGGCCCCGGCCAGCACGTACGGGCGCACGGGGGTACCGACGCCGCGGCGGCGGGAGCGGCGCAGGTAGCAGAGGGCGGTGACGGCGTACGCGACGAGCAGGCCGACCGTCCAGTAGGCGGGCGCGCCCTGGTGGGTGAGCGTGCAGGTGCCTCCGGGGCCGGCCGGGCCGCCGGGGCAGGGGACGGCCTCCTGGCGGTAGGTGAGCCGGCCGACCAGGACCCCGCCCAGGGTGACCAGGCCGAACAGCAGCAGCGGGATCCACGCGTCGCGCTGGACCGCCCGCACCTTCCTGGTCAACTCGCCGAGGGCTGACCTGCAGGTTCTCCCGACGCTCCGTCAGGCCCGGCCGAGCGCGCGGTCGACGGCGATCTCGATCACCACCCGCCCGGGGTTCTCCCGGGGCTGCCGGTAGCGCTCGGCGTAGCGGCGCTCGGCGTCGGCGACGGACTCCGCGTCCCGCCGGATCACGGCCCGGCCCTCCAGGGTGGCCCAGCGGGCCCGGTCGACCTGGCAGAGCGCGACCCGCTGCCCGGCCTCGCCGGCCGCGAGCACGTTGCGGACCTTGCGGCTCCCCCCGTCGCTGATCACCCGCGCGATGCCGGTGACCGGGTCGAAGGTCGCCCCGACCGGGACGACGTGCGGGGTGCCGTCGGGGCGCAGCGTGGTGAGGGTGCACAGCTGGTACTCGCGCCAGAAGGCGAGGTAGGCCGGGTCGAGGTTGCGGATGTCGTGTGCCATGGTCCGCATGCTAGGACTCAGGAAGGTCCTCGCCCACTTCGGATGCCCCGTTGACCGGCTCGGCCCGTCCGCACTGGGCTCGCGGCCCTCCGCGGCGCGGGGGTCGAGCACCTGCTGTCTCCGTGCGGGGCAGGGCGGGGCGGGGCGGCGATTACCCTTTGGGCTGTGACCGAGTCTCCCCCTTCCGCGGCCCGGGGCTGGTGGCGACCCGGTGCCGGGATCGTCGTGCGCGCGGGGCGTCGCACGCTCGTGGAGTCGCTGTACCTGCTGACCGCGCCGGTGACCGCCCTGGTCGGTGTGCTCCTGGTGTGCGTCGGCGGGGCGCGGTGGTCCGCCGGCCTGGAGCGGTGGCGGATCGCCAAGCTGCGTGCCCTGACCGCCGGTACCGGCACGCCTGGGCAGGGGAGCGCCGCCGCCTCGTCTGCCCCGCGCGTGCCGTCCGCCCCGGGGCCGTGGCTCGATGCGGGACACGCCGTGGCGGTGCTCCCGGTAGTCCTGGTCACTTCGGTCGTGACGGCGCTGTGGTGGTTCGTCAGCGCGGCCAGCCTCACCTCCCCGCTGCGCGCCCGGCTCGATCCCGGTCCGCAGCACCCCATGACCCTGGCCGTGGGCGCCCACACCAGCATGAGCATCCAGCTCGGATCGCCGAACCTGCATGCCGCCTTCGGTCTCACGCTCGGTCTGCTGGTGCTGCTGACCTTGCCGCTGGTGACCCGGGTGTGCGTCGCGGCCCAGGCCGGGCTGGGACGAGTGCTGCTGTGGGACGAGTCCGCGGTGCTGGGCAGGATCAGGGGGCTGGAACAGGAGCGGGACACCGCCCGGGCCCAGACCGCTGCCGCGGTGACCGCCGAGGCTGCCGCGCTGCGCCGGCTCGAACGCGACCTCCACGACGGGCCGCAGCAGCGGCTGGTCCGCCTGGCGATGGAACTGGGCCGCGCCCAGCACAACCTCGACAGGAGGCCGGCGGCCGTCCGGGAGGCGCTCGCCGACGCCATCGTTCAGACCCGGGAGACGCTGGACGAGCTGCGGGCCCTGTCCCGTGGCATCGCCCCGCCGATCCTCGTCGACCGCGGCCTGCGCGAGGCGCTCGCCGCGCTGGCCTTCCGCTCCCCCGTCCCGGCCGAACTCGATGCCCCGGCAGGCCCGGACCTCCGGCTGGATCCCGCGGTCGAGACGGCTGCGTACTTCGTGGTCTCCGAGGCGCTGACCAACGTGGCGAAGCACAGCGGCGCCGGCCGGTGCGTGATCGGTCTGCGCCACGAGGCGGGGGCCTTGCGCGTCTGGATCCGCGACGACGGGGCGGGCGGCGCGGCTCTGGGCAAGGGGCACGGCTTGCAGGGGCTGGAGGACCGGCTGCACGCTGTCGGCGGTCGACTGCTCATCACCAGTCCGAGCGGCGGCCCGACGACGATCACCGGGGAGGTACCGTGCCGTTGAGGGTGGTGGTGGCGGACGACGCCGTGCTGTTGCGCGAGGGCCTGGTCCGGCTGCTCGCCGAGGAGGGCCACGAAGTGCTGGCGGCGGTCGGCGACGGCCCGGCACTGGTCGAGGCGGTGCTCAGGCACCGCCCGGACGTGTCGGTCGTCGACGTGCGGATGCCGCCGACCCACACCGACGAGGGCCTGCGCGCGGCGATCACCGCCCGCGCGCAACTGCCCGGCGCCCCGGTGCTGGTGCTCAGCCAGTACGTGGAGGCCGGCTACGCCGCCGAGTTGGTCGCGGACGGCGCCGGAGCGGTCGGCTACCTGCTGAAGGACCGGGTCGCGCGGGTCGCGGAGTTCCTGGACGCCCTGGCCAGGGTCGCCGACGGCGGTACGGTGCTCGACCCCCAGGTCATCGCCCAACTGCTGGCCGGTCAGCGCCGGGAGGGCGCTCTGGGGGCGCTGACCGCGCGGGAACGGGAGCTGCTCGCCCTGATGGCCGAGGGCCACTCCAACACGGAGATCGCCCGGCGGATGGTGCTGTCGGCCAGCGCGGTGGAGAAGCACATCGGCAGCATCTTCGCCAAACTCGGCCTGCCACCCGATGACACCCAGCACCGCCGGGTGCTCGCCGTCCTCGCCCACCTCAGGGCCTGACGGCGGCGCAGCCGCGCCGCGGACCGCGCTCGCTCCGGGCGGTGGGGTGCGGCCTGCACCCTGCGGCCAGCCACACCCCAACTGTCCGGCGCACCCCGGTGACCTGGCGGTTCCCCCGCGACACAGTGGTCGGCATGACGACACCGGCACAACCATCACAGTTCCCGGACCCGCGAAAGCGGAGCCGGACGGGCCCGGGCGAGCGGGAGCTGGCCGGGACGGCCTCGGACGCGCGGGAGCGGGCCGGGACGGGCTCCGGCACCGGGGCGCCGCGCAGGCGGGCCGTCGGGCTCCCGGCCGTCGGGCTCCCGGCCGCGGCCGTTCTCTTGGCCGCCGCGTTCTTCCTGGCCCCGCCCCTGCTGGTCCCCGGCGGGTTCGGCGACTTCCCGCACGGCTTCCTCACCTACTGGTCCTCCGGCCGCCGGGCCTTCTCGCCCGGCCTCCAGCACCTCGTCGACCGGCAGTTCCATGACCACCTGGTACGGGTGCTGATCGCCGTTCCGCTGCTCGCGGTGCTGGTCGCGCTGGCCAAGCGGTTCCGGCGGTTCCGGCTGCTGTCCGGGGCGCTCGCGCTCGTCGCGGCGGCGCTGTTGATCGAGAACGTCCAGGGGGTCGTGTCGCCCTTCGGCACGCTGCTGCCGCTGCTGGCACCCGGTCTCGCCAAGCCCGACCGGGTCGCCCTGTTGGCACAGGTCCGCGATCAACTCGGCCACGGCCAGGTGTCGCCCGCCCTGCGCGTGATGCTCGACGAGTACGTCCGGTGGCACATGGTCAAGGCCGTGCTCTGCGGTCTCCTGGCAGGCGCCCTCCTCGGTCTGTCAGTGGCGGTGTGGCGCCGCCGGCACCGGTGGTACTGCCTGCTCACAGCCCTGTCGGCAGCGGCCGCGCTGGTCGTCGTGGCAGCCAACGTGACGACCGTGGCCGACCCTGACCCGGGTCTCCTGTCCCTCCTCCAGGGCGATTGGTGACGTCCGTCGGCGCCGCCACGGGATCCGCTGCACCGTCTCCGGCTTTCGGTCCACGGTCCAGTGCGGCCGACGGGCCGACCCGGGCGCGGTGGCGGCGGGGTGGAGCGGTAGCGTCGCCGCTGGTGGGGGCGGCCCCTGCCGTGGTCGGAGGGGAGTTTCGGGTGTCGGCGGTCGAGACGTGGGCGGAGAATCCGGAGGCGGCGGGTCCGGAGGCGGTGGGCGCAGGCGCACAAGGGCATTGGCCGGCACGGGAGTTCGCGGTGGACGGGTTCGCGGGGGACGCCTCGGCGGTGCCGGCCCGGCCTTCGGTGGCGCTGCTGGAGCTGGAGGGCCTGACGCTCGCGGACGGTCCGAAGCGGCGCGGCAAGCTGCTGCGCGAGCGGGTGCCGCTGGAGTCGCACGTGCGGCTGGTGCCGTCGGCGTCCCGTCCGGAGGTGGTGGCGGCGGTGGAGTCGGCGAACGTGGGCCGGCTGCCGCACCTGGTGCCGCTGCGGGTGGGCCGGATGGCGGCGTCGCCGTTCGCGTTCCTGCGCGGTTCGGCGGGCCTGATGGCGCACGACCTGGCGACGACCCCGGTCAGCGGTGTCGCCGCGCAGCTGTGCGGCGACGCGCACGCCGCCAACTTCGGCCTGTACGGGGACGCCCGGGGGCGGCTGGCGCTGGACCTGAACGACTTCGACGAGACGGTGTCCGGCCCGTGGGAGTGGGACCTCAAGCGCCTGGCGGCCAGCCTGGTGCTGGCGGGCCGGCAGGCGGGCGCGGGTGAACTCGCTTGTCGGCAGGCGGCGTTCGACGCGGCGGCGACGTACCGGCGGACGGTGCGGCAGCTGGCGAAGCTCCCGGCGCTGGACGCCTGGAACGCCTGGGACGCCATCGCCGACCACCAGTTGGTGGAGTTCGCGGGCGCGCACGAGCTGAGCGACCTGCTGGCGGCGGTCTCGGCGAAGGCCCTGCGCAACACCGGGGCGAAGTTCGCGTCGCGCTCCACCGTCCGCACCGAGGACGGGGGTTGGCGGTTCGTCGCGGCGCCGCCGATCCTCAGCGAAGTGACGGACCGTCAGGCCGAGTTGGTGGCCGGGTCGTTGGCGTCCTACCGGCACACCGTTCCGGCGGAGCTGCACCCGCTGCTGGCCCGGTTCCGGGTGCAGGACGTGGCGTTCCGGGTGGTGGGCACCGGCAGCGTCGGCACCCGCTCGTACGTGGTGCTGCTGACCGACCGCAAGGGCGGGCCGCTGGTGCTGCAGGTGAAGGAGGCCCGGGCCTCGGTGCTGCTCCCGCACCTGGTGCGGGCCGGGTTCCCGGTGCCGCCGGAGGGCGAGCACGAGGGGCGCCGGGTGGTGCTCGGGCAGAAGCGGATGCAGGTGGTGTCCGACCCGCTGATGGGCTGGACCAGTGTCGCCGGACTCCCCTACCAGGTACGGCAGTTCCGCAACCGCAAGGGCAGTGTCGACCCGGCCGCGCTGACGCCTTCCCAGCTCGACGACTACGGCCGGCTGACCGGCGCCCTGCTGGCCCGCGCCCACGCCCACACCGCGGACGCCGCGCTGATCGCCGGCTACTGCGGCAAGGACGAGCGCCTCGAGGAGGCCGTCTCCCGGTTCGCGGTCGCCTACGCCGACCAGTCGGAGGCCGATCACGCGGCGCTGGTCGCCGCGATCCGGGCCGGCCGCCTCGCCGCGGAGCCGGTGCCGGGCGTCTGAACGCGGCGGAGGCGGAGCGGGGCGGAGCGGCACGCGGCGGAGGCGGGGCCGCGATCGCGCTGGTTGCGGTTCCGTCTCCATTCCGGTCCGGCCTCGCCGCGGCCCGTCCGATCCTGACACATTGGCCCTCGAACTGGACC
Source organism: Kitasatospora cineracea (assembly GCF_003751605.1). NCBI lineage: Bacteria > Bacillati > Actinomycetota > Actinomycetes > Kitasatosporales > Streptomycetaceae > Kitasatospora > Kitasatospora cineracea. The sequence continues at coordinate 5,650,624 of NZ_RJVJ01000001.1, read as the reverse complement.
ACTGTGACAGGAGATTGACGATGGTTTCGGAAGACGGAGCCGTGTCGGCCACCGCGGGGGCGGCCGAGGCGGAGAACGTCGAAGCGGAGAGTGTCGGGACGGGAACGGACGCAGCGGGGAGGGGAGTTGGCGACGCGGCCGGCGGGAGCGGGCCGTCGTTCGAGAAGGTGACCGCACCTCCCTCACCGCCCACGCCGCCCGTGCCGCCCGTGCCGGTGGGCCCGCCACCGCCGTCCGGGCTGCCGGGCACTCCCCCGCCGCCGCCTGCCGCTCCGCCCGCCGCCCCGACCGCCGCGCCGGGGACGCCGTCCGTCCCGCCGCCGGTGCCCGGTCAGCCGCCGTTGCCCGGCGGGGTGCCGTTGGCCCCGGTCGCGGCCGCTGCGGCCGCCGCGGCGGTGGCGCAGGAGCGGAAGCGTCGGCAGGTCCTGCTGGGCGTGGGCGGGGTGCTGCTGGTGGGTGCGCTGGTCGCGCTGGGGGTGGGCGTGTTCGGCGGTGACGGCGGTGGGGGTGTTCCGCGGCTGCCCGGTTCGGTGGAGGGGGTCAAGTTGCGGGCGAGCTCGGAGCGGAACGACTTCCCCAAGTGGGAGGAGACCAGCTCCAGCATGGTGGCGATGGGCGCCTCGGAGCCGCAGGCCGCCGCGTACGGTTCGGTGCCGGGGGACGATGCGGGCACCTCGTTCGGCGGGGACCGCAACGAGGCCCGGTGGACCGTCATGCTGGCGAAGTCCAGTCCGGCCTTCGAGCGCAAGATGGTCTCGCTGATCGAGACGGGTTCCTCCGACGACCGGCCGCCGCGCCTGGTGAAGTCCTCGCTGCCCGGGTCGCTGTACTGCGACTCCTACCAGGATGACGCCTCCCCGGAGGACCGGGCCACCGACACCCTCACCTGCCTGTGGGCGGACGATCAGTACCTGATCGTGGTGGAGGGCGTGGGCGTCGAGGAGCAGTTGGTGCCCGAGGTCGTGGAGCGCATCCACCGGGGCAACGAGCACTGACCCCGCCGTTCCCCGCCGCGGCCCCGTCCGACCGGGGCCGCGGCGGGGAGCGTGGTCGCGCACAATGGGGTGATGCGCGTACGTGAGGTCCGGGTCGAGGAACTGCCGCTGCTCCAGGAGATCGAGCGGGCGGCCGGTCGCTGCTTCGACGAGGTCGGGATGGCGGAGATCGCGGCGGACGAGCCGTTCTCCGTCGAGGAGTTGGCGCCGTTCGTGCGGGCGGGGCTGGCCCTGGTGGCGGTGGACGGGTCCGACCGGCCGGTCGCGTACCTGGTCGCGGAGCGGATCGACGGCGCGCTGCACGTCGAGCAGGTCTCGGTGCATCCCGCGCACGCCCGCCGGGGGGTGGGACGCGGCCTGTTGGAGCACCTGGCTGCGCTGGCCGTGGCGGAGGGCGTTCCGGCACTGACCCTCACCACCTTCGCCGAGGTGCCGTGGAACGCCCCGTACTACGCCCGGTGCGGTTTCCGCCCGGTGCCGGAGGACGCGCTCGGGCCGGGGCTGCGCGCGGTCCGGGCCCGCGAGGCGGCGCACGGGCTGGACCGGTGGCCGCGCCTGGTGATGCGCCGCGAGCTCTGACCGGTCCGCAGACCCTGGCCGGTCCACGAGCTCCGAGCTCTGACCGGTCCACGAGCTCCGAGCTCTGACCGGTCCGCGGGCTCCGAGCTCTGGCCGACCGGGGCGCCGCGCCGTGCGCGCGAGGGCGGCGGGGTCGCGTTCCGAACTGTCCGGTTCGGTCGGGTACCGTGGGGGCATGACACCCCCGCCCGGAGCCGACTCGACCCGCGACCGGATCGTCGCCGCGGCCACCGCCGAGTTCGCCCGGCACGGGATCGCGGGTGCCCGGGTGGAGCGGATCGCCAAGGCCGCCCGCACCAGCAAGGAGCGTCTGTACGCGTACTTCCGCAGCAAGGAGGAGCTCTACGCGACGGTCGCCGCAGCCGAGTTGACGGCCGTCGCCGAGGCCACCCGGCTCGACCCGACCGACCTGCCCGCGTACGCCGGGCGCCTGCACGACTACTTCTCCGCGCACCCGGACCGGCTGCGCCTGATGTCCTGGGGCCGTCTCGAACTGACCCCCGGGGACGGGCCCGCGCCGGACGGCGACCCGGTCGGCGCGACCGTCCGCCACAAGACCGAGCAGCTGCGCCTGGCCCAGCGCGCGGGCCACCTCGACCCGTCCTGGGACCCGCTGGACGTCCTGGTCCTGCTCAACCAGCTGGCGACGTCCTGGGCCGGGCAGTCCGAACTCCTCCCCGCCGACGAGGAGCAGCGCACCGCCTTCCTGGCCGCCCGCCGGGCCGCCGTCGTCACCGCCGTCCAACGCCTCTTCCCGGCCTCCCCCGCTTCGCCCCCATCCACCACCTCGCCCGCCTCGCTGGCCCCGCAGGACTGAGCCCGGGGCCCGGCCCGGCGAAATCCCGTGGCCGGGGCGGCCGCCCGCGCGGCATGATCGCGGGCATGTCCACCACCGGCGCCACCCTGCTGCTCGCCCCGCGGATCAACGAGACCGGTCTCCAGCTGCGCACCGCCGCCGGGCGGCGCGGGCTGCGGGCGCACACGGCGGCGTCCTGGCGGGCCCCGCAGGGGCTGGCGGGGACGCGGGTGCACCTGTACGGCGGGCCGCTGTTCGCCGACGCGGTCGGGCGGGAGCTGGGGCTGGCCCCGCTGGAGCCGTCCGACGGCTGGCTGGCCGCGCTGCCGCGCGAACTGACGCGCCGCCGGGTCGAGTTGACGACGCTCGCCGAGGCGCGCAGGCTGCCCGGCCCGGCCTTCGTGAAGGCGCCCGCGGACAAGCACTTCACCGCCCGGGTGTACCCGGACGGCAGCGCCCTGCCCGGGCCCGAACTGCTGGACGGCGCAACGCCGGTGCTGGTCAGCGAGGTCGTCCGGTTCGACACCGAGTTCCGCCTGTTCGTGCTGGACGGCACGGTGCGCGCCGCGTCCCGCTACGCCCGGGGCGGTGAACTCTCGGTCGCCGCAACGGAGTCGGAGGCCCCGGAGTCGGACGCCCCGGAGTCGGACGCCCCGGAGCTGCTGGCCTTCGCGGCCGACGTGCTGGCCGCCGCGACCGGCCCGGCCGCCCTGCCGAGCGCCGCCGTGGTCGACCTCGGCCGCACGCCGCACGGCTGGGCCGTCGTCGAGGCCAACGCGGCCTGGGCCAGCGGCGGTTACGCCTGCGACCCGGACGCCGTCCTGGACGTCGTCCTGCGCGCCGCCGGTCCCCTCCCCGAACTCCCGCCCACCGACCGCCCGTTCCTGCGTCCCCTGCCCGAGGTCGTCCGCTGAACCTCCGCCCAGGACCGCCCGGGACCGTCCGTGCCGTCCGGGGAAACTGCGGTGCGTCCGGCGGGTGGGATGGGTGAGGATGGCGGCCATGAGTACTTCTCACCTCACGCACATCGCCGAGCCGCCGGGTGTCGCACCGGGTACGGGTTACACCCAGGTGGTCACCGGGACGGGGCGGTTGGTTCAGGTTTCCGGGCAGGTGGCGTTCGACGAGCGGGGGGACCTGGTCGGGGCGGGTGATCCGGAGGCGCAGGCCCGGCAGGTGTTCGAGAACCTGCGGCGCTGCCTGGCCGCGGCGGGGGCCGGGTTCTCGGACGTCGTGAAGTTCACCGTGTTCGTCACGGACGTGGCGTACCTGCCCGCGATCCGCAAGGTGCGGGACGAGCACGTGGACCCGGCGCGGCCGCCGGCGAGTTCGGCGGTGCAGGTCGCGGCGCTGTTCCGGCCGGAGGTGCTGATCGAGATCGAAGCGCTGGCGGTCGTCGCGGGCTGAGCCGCCCCGGCGGCGGCGCGGGCCGCGGTTGCGAGCCGCGGCCGCGGTTGCGAGCCGTGGCCACGGCTGCGGTTTGTGGCCACGGCTGCGGTCCGTGCCAACGTCCGGGTTTCGAACGCCAGTTGGAGGGATTTCGCGTCCCGTCGGTGGCTGGTTTGCGTCCTACTCGCGGGGCTGTCGGCCGCATACGGTCGGGGGCGAGGGGTCGCCGGCCGGTGGCCTCCTCGGCCCGTGCAGGTCTCTTGCCAGGAGGACGGATGACCACCGACGCGACTCCCGAAGCCCCCGACGCGCCGCCGCTGGTGCCGCTGCACTGCCTGCTGCGGGCGGAGGCCGGGCCGCCCCGGCAGGCCGCGCTGCCGACCGGGACGCCGGTGTGGGTGCTGACCCGGCACGCGGACGTCCGGCAGGCGCTCGCCCACCCGGACCTGGGGCGGGCCTCGCTGTACGCGCCGGACGCGCCGCCGACCGTGCTGACGCCGAACATCCTGGACGACCCGTCCTCGATCCTGAACAGCGACGGGCCGGACCACCAGGCGATCCGCCGCACCGTCCAGCGCGCCTTCACCCCGCGGGCGATCGAGCGCTGGCGGCCCTGGGTGGACGGGGTGGTGCGGGAGCTGGTCGACGAGCTGGCCGCGTCGGGGTCGCCCGCCGAGGTGGTCGGGGCGCTCACCAAGCCGCTGCCGGTGCGGGTGATCAGCCGGCTGATGGAGCTGGAGGGCCTGGACACCGAGCGGCTCGGCTACTGGAGCGACCACGCGCTGTCCACGACGGCGTACAGCGCCGAGGAGATCCGGACGGCGATCGCGGAGTTCGGCGCGTTCGGGTACCGGCTGGTGCAGGAGCGGCGCAAGAACCCGGGCGATGACCTGGTCAGTTCGCTGGTGCTGGCCGCCGACCGGACCGGCGGCATGACGGAGGAGCAGATCACCTCGCTCACCATCGGGCTGGTGATCGCCGGGCACGAGACCACCATGACCAGTTTCGGCAACGCCCTGGTCTACCTGCTCGACCCGGAACGGACCGCGCAGGCAGGGCAGGCAGCGCAGGCCGGGCAGCCGGAGTCCGCCGGGGCCTGGCAGCGGATCGGCGCGGACCCGGCCGCGGCCGCCGCCGCGACCGAGCAGATCCTGCGCACCGTCCCACTCGGCGACCGCACCACCGCCCCCGGGCAGTTGCGCCGGGCGACGGCGGACCTGGAGATCGGCGGGGTGACCATCCCGGCGGGGGCGATCGTCGCCGCCGACACCACCGCGGCCAACGCCGACCCGCAGGTCTACCCGCCGGGCCCGCTCGACCTGTTCGCCCCGCTCGGCACCCCGTCGCTGACCTTCGGGGCCGGGCCGCACCACTGCCTGGGCGCCTGGCTGGCCCGGATGGAACTCGAACTGGGCCTGCACCACCTGGCCCGCGCCCTGCCGGAACTGCGGCTGGCCACCCCGGTCGACCGGATCGAGTGGCGCACCGGCCTGCTCACCCGCAGCCCGCTGCGCCTGGAGGTGGCCTGGTGAGCGACGCCCGGCAACTGGTCGTGACGGTCGACCGGGGCCGCTGCATCGGCAGCGGCCTGTGCGCCCGCACCGCCCCCACCGACCTCGCCCTCGGCCCTGACGGCCGCGCCGCCCCCGTCCGGCCCGCCTCCGCGGGCTCCGAGGAACTGACCGAGGCCGCCGAGATGTGCCCGGTCGAGGCGATCTCCGTCCGCGACGCCGCCACCGGGGACCTGGTCGCCCCGCTCTGGTGACCGCCTCAGGCCGGGCCGTTCACCCGAAGACCCGGCGGACCTCGACGACGGTGGCCGTCGCAACGACGGGTTGGCCCTCGTGCATGGTGATCCGCCGGCCGGGGCGCAGGTCGCGCCAGCGGGCGGGGGCGAGGGGCCCGAGGCGGACGGTGGCGCGTTCGCCGGGGCCCAGGGTCGGGGTGTCTTCCGCCCAGAGCCTGGCGATGGCGAGGTTCGGTCCGCCGTCGGGGGTGTGCTGGCCGATGTCCCACAGCGGGCGCATGACCCCCGCCCCGGCGAAGGGCGTCCTGCGCGGGCCCTCCCCGAGGGGCGGCAGGGCGAGTTCGGCGCGGATCACGAGGTCGTCGCGGGCCTCGCAGTACCGCCAGTGGCACCAGTCGGCGCTGTGCGCGAGGTGCAGCTGCTCGGCGGCGGCCGCGAGCTCGGCCCAACGCTCGGGCGGGATCGGCGGGTTGGTGCCGGGCTCCTCCAGCAGCGTGAGGACGGTCTCCCACCCGTCGTGGGCCAGCAGGTCCCGGACGTCCAGGACAGTGGGGTCGTTCGGGTCGGCGGCAGCCCCGGGAGCCAGCAGCCCGGCCCCCTCCAGCAGTTCGAGGACGTCCATGCCCGCGATTGTGGACCGGGGCCGGGCGGCGGGGGCCGGCGGGGTGCCGGACGGAGGCCGTTGACGGCGGTGCCGTCCCACCCGTCCGGGTTCCGGGGGCGGCTCCGGGTGCGGCTCCGGGTGCTCAGGCGGGCTCCGGGTCCGGCTCCGCGGTGAGGTGCAGTTCGCCGACGCGTTCGCTGCCGCTGGTCTCTCCGGTGGGGCGGAAGCCGAGGCGCAGGTAGAAGCGTTCGGGGCCGTCCTCGCCGGGGTGCCAGGTGGTGGTGAGGCGGGTGCCGCCGCGGCGGCGGATCTCGGTGGCCACCGCTTCGACCGCGAAGCGGCCGTAGCCGCGGCCCTGTTCGCCGGCGGCGATGTTGAGCCGCCACAGGCCCGAGCGGATGTCGGTGCCGCCGTCGCCCTTGAAGTCGATGTCGAAGAAGGCCATCAGGAAGCCGACCGGCCGCTCGCCGTCCAGGATCAGCCGGGGCCAGGCCACGCCGGGGTGGACGTACGCCTCGGCGAGGGACTTGACCACCGGGTCCACCAGGTGGGCCTGGTCCGGGCGGACGTCGATGCCGAGTGCGGTGTCGAGGTTGGCGGCGGTGACCGCTTCCAGCCGGAGTGTGCTTGTCATACCGAAACCGTAATCGGCGGATCAACCGGTTTGCCGCGCCCCCGGCTGCCGGGGCCGCGGCGGGCCTGACGGGTCACCAGGCGTACGCCTCGGGGGCGGGCTTGGCGCCGTTGGGGCCGGGGGCCGGGAAGATCCGGTCGAGGGCGGCGAGGGTGTCGGCGTCGAGGGTGGTGGCCAGGGCGCGCAGGGTGTGGTCGAGCTGTTCGACGGTGCGCGGTCCGACGATCGGGCCGGTGACGCCGGGCCGGGTGAGCAGCCAGGCCAGGCCGACGTGGGCCGGGTCGGCGCCGGTCTCGGCGCACAGCTGCTCGTACGCCTCGACGGCGCCGCGCTGTCCGTCGAAGTCGGCGGCCCAGATGCCCGAGCCGCTGCGGACGGCGTTGCCTTCGCGCTGCTTGCGCAGGACGCCGCTGAGCATGCCGCCGTGCAGCGGCGAGTACGGGATCACGCCGACGCCGTAGTGCTGTGCGGCGGGCAGTACTTCCAGTTCGGCCCAGCGGGACATCAGGTTGTAGATCGACTGCTCGGCGACCAGGCCGAGGAAGTGCCGTTCCCGGGCGGCCTCCTGGGCCTGGGCGAGGTGCCAGCCGGCGAAGTTGGAGGAGCCGAAGTACAGCACCTTGCCTTGCTGGCGCAGCACGGAGAACGCTTCCCAGATCTCTTCCCAGGGCGTGTTCCGGTCGATGTGGTGCATCTGGTAGAGGTCGATCCGGTCGGTGCGCAGCCGCTTTAGCGAGGCGTCGACGGCGCGCCGGACGTGCAGCGCGGACAGCCCGCCCTCGTTGGGCCGGGAGCCGGTCGGGAGGTAGACCTTGGTGGCCAGCACGGTCCGTTCCCGGCGTTCCGGGTCGCCCGCGAACCAGCGTCCGATGATCTCCTCGGTGGGCGTCTCGCCCGGCTGGGTGCCGTAGGCGTTCGCGGTGTCGAAGAAGTTGATGCCGTGTTCGTGCGCGCGGTCCATGAGGGCGTGGCTGTCCTGCTCGGAGGTCCGCGAGCCGAAGTTCATGGTGCCGAGGACGAGCCGGGAGACCGAGAGGCCGCTGCGGCCGAGACGGGTGTACTCCATGTGCTCCAACCTTCCGGGAGGGGACGCCAGTTGCATCAACCAGGACGCAGTGAAGCTACAACTTGCAACACGAGTGATGCAAGTAGTCGACGAACCGCGACTCCGGCGTATGCTTTCCGGCATGACCACGCAGCGGCAGTCGTCCCCCACCGGAAACCGGCCGCTGCGCGCGGACGCCGAACGGACCGTGACGGCCATCCTGGAGGCCGCCGAACGCACCCTCGGCGCCGACCCGGCGGCCACCGTGGAGCAGATCGCCGAGGCCGCGGGCGTCGCCCGCACCACCGTGCACCGGCGCTTCGCCACCCGCGAGGCGCTCATCGACGCCCTGGCCACCTGGGCCACCCGGCGCTTCGCCGCCGCGGTGGAGGCCGCCCACCCCGACACCGCCCCGCCACTGGTCGCGCTCTACCGGACGACCGCCAACGTCCTGGGCATCAAGGCCAGTTGGGGATTCGCCATGAGCCGGGCCTCGGCCGTCAACCCGGAGGTCGCCCGGATCCACGCCGAGGTCCGCACCACCTGCGAACGGCTCTTCCTCCGTGCCCGGGACGCCGGCGTCCTACGCCCCGACACCGACATCGCCTGGACCCGCCGGGTCTACTACGCCCTCATCCACGAGGCCGCCCAGCACCCCGACGAACACGACCCCGACACCCTCGCCACCCTGGTCGTCGACACCCTCCTGCACGGCGCCGGCACTCCCCGCCCCGACCGCCTCTGACCCGCGTCGCCCCGCAGCCGCCCGCGGCCGCCCGCGGGTGCCGGTCAGGCGGATTGGCGTTCGATCAGGGTGGGCTCGAAGAGGACGGTGGTGGCCGCGCGGGTGGGGCGGGCGAGGTGGTCGAGGAGGACGCGGGTCATTTCGGCGGCCATCTCCTCGACCGGCTGGCGGACGGTGGTGAGGTGGGGGCGGCCGGCCGTGGCGGCGGAAGAGTCGTCGAAGCCGATCACTGCGATGTCCTCGGGGACGCGGCGCCGGTGGTCGGCCAGGACGGCGAGGGCGCCCTGGGCCATCAGGTCGTTGGCGGCGAAGACGCCGTCCAGGTCGGGGTAGCGGCGCAGCAGCGAGGTCATCGCGCGTTCGCCGTCCTCCCGGGTGAAGTCGCCTTCGACATGCGGGAGTTGGTGGATGCCGTGGTCCGCCATGGCCTCCCGGAAGCCGGAGAGGCGGTCGCGGGCGGCCCGGACGCCGAGCGGGCCGGAGATGGCGGCGACGCGCAGCCGGCCGCGGGCGGCGAGGTGGTCGGCGGCGATCCGGCCGCCCTCGCGGTTGTCGAGGTCGACGCAGGAGAGCGAGAGCGGCGTCGGGGGGCGGCCGAACAGGACGGTGGGGATGCCGGCGGCGAGGAGTTGGGCGGGCAGCGGGTCGCGGCTGTGGGTGGAGACCACCATGGCGCCGTCGGCGTTGCCCTGCCGCAGGTAGGTGAGCGCCTTGTCCCGGGCTTCGGCGCTGTCGGCGAGCATCAGGACGGGGTGCAGGTCGAGCGGGCGCAGGCCGGTGAAGACGCCGCTGACGACGCGTCCGAAGAACGGGTCGGCGAAGATCTCGCCGCCGACGTGGTGGTCGGGGGTCTCGGGGGCGTCGCTGCCGGAGATCACCAGGGCGAGGGCGCCGGTGCGGCGGGTGACCAGGGAGCGGGCGGCGCTGTTGGGGACGTAGCCGGTGCGGGCGATGGCCTGGCGGACGGCTTCCTGGATGGCGGGGTCGACGTTCCGGACGCCGTTGATGACGCGGGAGACGGTGGCCCGGGAGACGCCCGCGACCCGCGCCACGTCCTCCAGGGTGCTGGCGCGCTTGAGGGCTTCGCTGCTCATGAGGCCCTTTATAGCACGCTGGGAGAGCGCTCTCCCAACCCGTTCCGCCCCCTGGTCCGGGCCGGGTGCGAAGGCGGGCCCGGGCCCGCGACCGGGGGCGCTCCCCCGGTCGCGGCCGAGCGGCAGCGGGCGGCCGCGTCCGGTCACGAACTGTGCTCCTTCCAGCAGATCATGACGGTGGTGGCGGTCATCACGGCGACGTCGGCGCGGCTGCGCGGCGGGGTGCCGAAGGTCTCGGGCAGCTTGGCGACGTCGACGGTGAGCACGAAGGCGTCCTTGCGGACCACGGTGGTGCCGTCGGCGCGCTTGTAGGCGGCCTCGCCGAGGCCGTTCAGGTCGGTGACGGCTCCGGCGCTGCCGCGCAGCCCGTCGTACTGGGCGAGGGCGGTGGCGGCGTCGGGGAGTTCCTTGACGGAGAGCGTCATGCTGCCGTCCGGGTAGTGGTACTCGCAGCTGTAGACGCGCTTCTCCCAGGTGGGGGCGAGCGGCTGGGTGGTGTCGGTGCCGAGCGCGCCGGCGAGTTCCTGCCGGAAGTACGGGTTGCAGATCATCGAGGTGGCGTCGGAGGGCCGGTCGGGCGCGCCGGACGAGGGCGCCGCGGCGGACGGGCTCGCGGGCGGGGGCGCGGCGGCGGGGGTCGCGGCGGACCCGCAGCCGACGGTGACGAGCAGGGGCAGCAGGAGCAGCGCGGCGGTGCGGCGAAGCCTCATCGGTGGTCCTCCGTGGGGTGGGGCGCGGGCCGGCCCCGCCGCCGGACGTGGGGGTCCGTGGCGGCGGGGCCGGTGTTCCGCGGTGGTGCTACGGCTCAGGGCTTACGGCAGAAGGTACTGCTCGTTGAGCGCCGCGCCCTTCCCGGGCTGGTTCTGGTCGTAGCCCCGGGGGTCGCACTGCAGGCCACCGACGATGCAGTGGTTGACCATCGCGGCCAGGGTCGGAGCGTCCCAGGCGTTGAAGAAGTCGTAGTGGAAGGAGAAGCCCCGTCCGCTGGAGAGGTGGAGCTGGGCGAGGTGGTCCAGGTTGGCCGGGAAGGCCACCTTGAACTCGATCATCGGCAGCGCGACCGGGTGGTCGGCCGGGCAGACGCCGTCGATCGGGTAGGCCATGTGGCTCTTGTGGTCGGGGGTGTCCAGGTACAGGCCGTTCCAGCAGCTGGGGGCCTGGAAGCGGACGCCGATCTGGCCGCCGCCGGGGCAGCTGGTGGGCAGGTCGGAGGTGCGGTAGCTGGTGCCGCACTCCCAGCCGGCCACGTACCCGGGGTGGGTGGCGAAGTCGGTGGCGCTGTCGGTGGGGCTGGCGACGACGAACCGCAGGCCGGCCGGGAACGGGCGGACGGCGGTGTAGTCGTTGATGCCGCTCTTGTAGTAGATGGTCTGGAGGCCGACCGGGTCGACGGGGGTGGTGCCGTCGTACATGGTGGGCATCCAGTAGCCGGACTTGTCGCCGGGGGCGAGGCAGCTGGTGGTGCTGGCCTGCAACGACTCCAGCGTGGAGTTGGCGTTGGTGTTGAGGGCGCCCATGAAGGTGTGCATGTGGGAGGCGCCGGGCTGGCCCGGGAAGACGATCGGGTCGTCGGGCAGGTCGTGGGTGGCGGTGCAGTTGGCCTGGAACTCGTGGAAGTAGGCGTGCGGCGGGTTCCCGGTGGCCGGGGTGGTGCCGGTGACCTGGGGGTTGGCCAGGACGTAGCCGGAGCCGCCGCCGGACGTGGGGACCTGCCCGTAGACCTTGAACTCCTCCAGCGAGAACCCGTACTGGGTGCCGCGCTTGGTGAGGTTCAGCCGGACGTACCGGCCGCTGCCGTTGACGTCGAGCTGCTGGGTGCCGCCGGTGGCGTTGGTGGTGGTGTAGAGGGTGTTCCAGTTGGTGGCGTCGTTGCTGGTCTGCACCTGGTAGCCGCTGGCGTACGCGGCCTCCCAGTCCAGCTCGACGTGGCTGATGCTCGCCGTGCCGCCCAGGTCGATCTGGATCCACTGGGAGTCGGTCCAGGCGCTGGCCCAGCGGGTGGCGAGGTTGTTGTCGGCGACGGCCGCGGCGGGGAAGTTGGCGCTCTCCACGGACGAGGCGGTGACCGGCCTGGACTGGCTGATCAGCGGGTCGGACGCCGCGGCGGCCGACTGGGTGAGGACGCCGCCGGTGAGGGCGCCGGCCGCGAGGATCGCGGCGGCGGCACCGGCGAGCGCGGTGCGGTGGGGCGCGCCGCGCGACATGCGGTGTTTCATCGGACCTCCGGAAGAGGAAGGGTGGGTGGGGGACCCGGTGCCGCGCGGCGCTCCCAGCCGCGCGGCACCGGGGGTCTGTGAGGGGCGGGGCGTCCGGTCCGGTGGCACGGGCCGGACGCCCCCGGTTCACTGACGGCGGGTCAGGCGTAGACGCCGAACTCGTACATCGAGTAGCCGTAGGCGGTGCCGCGCTGGGTCATGTTGACCCGGACGTAGCGACCGCTGCCGTTGACGTCGATGTCGTCGATGCCGCCGGTGCCGTTGGCCTGGGTGTAGACGGTCGTCCAGTTGGTGCCGTCGTTGGAGGTCTGGATCTGGTACGCCTTGCCGTACGCGGACTCCCAGCCGAGCTGCACGTGCTTGAACGAGGTGCTCTGGCCCAGGTCGACCTGGAGCCACTGCGGGTCGGCCCACTCGCTGGCCCACCGGGTGGACCAGTTGCCGTCGGTGGTGTTGGACGGCGGGTAGGGGGCCCCGTTGCCGACGGCCTGGTAGGTCGAGGCGGTGGTCGGCCTGCCCTTGGCGACGTTGGTGCCGCTGGGGGTGGGGGCGACGGTGCGGAAGGACTTGGACTCGATGCCGACGTTGCCGTGGCCGTCGTAGGCGTAGACGTAGACCTTCCAGACGCCCAGGGTCTTGGGCGCGGTGACGGTGAACTGGCCGTCGCCGGTCTGGGTGAAGCGGACCTGGCTGAAGCCGGTGCCGCCGTCCACGTACTTGGAGCTGTAGTACAGCTGGTAGCGGACCAGGTCGCCGTCGGGGTCGGTGGCGGGCGAGTTGACGGTGAAGGTGCCGCCGGCCGGGACGTCGGAGGTCTTGCTGAGGGTGACGTTCGGCATCACCGGCGGGGTGTTGCCGTCCTTGGCGCTGCCGCCGTAGGACTTGGCGACGGAGTAGTACGCGGGCTGCTTCCAGCCGCCGGGGATCAGGTTGAACCAGGTGCCGCCGAAGTCGTTCTCGGTGCCGTAGTTGAAGATGGTGGCGCCGAGCGCGACGCCGGTGTGGCCGGAGATGCAGTTCCAGGCGCTGGTGTAGCCGTCGCGCTTCTGGGTGTCGGTGGGCTGGGTCGCGACGCCGTTGGCGTCGTTCGGGACCTCCCACTCGCCGGCGTCGCCGGTCTCGGTGACGATGTACGGCTTGTTGTAGCCGCCGTTGATCCAGTCCTGCTTGACGTTGCAGACCGCGCCGTAGGAGTTGACGGCCAGCAGGTCGAGGCTGGGGGCGTACTGCTTGTAGTACGGCCAGGCGCCGGTGTAGGCGTCGGTGGAGGTGACCGGGTGGTCGGGGTCGATGGCGTGGATGGCCTGGGTGACCTGCTCGACGAACTGGGCGTAGGCGACGCGCTCCTGCTCCACCGTGGCGCCGTTGTAGGCGTGGTCCTGGGTGGTGAGGATGACCTCGTTGCCGACGTCCCACATCAGGGTGCCGGGGTGGTCCTTGTAGGTGGTCACCCACTGCTTGACGGAGTCGAGGGTGCTGTTCTTGTAGGCGGTGTCGTTGACGTAGTCGGCGCCCTGGTTGAGCCAGAAGCCGTTGACCACCTTGATGCCGTACGCGGCGGCGGCGTCCAGCAGCGGCTTGCTGCTGGCGTCGGTGCCCCAGGTGCGGACGGTGTTGACGCCCAGCGCCTTGAGGTCGCGCATGTGCGCGTCGGCGGTGGACTGGGCCGGGCCCCAGGTGACGCCCTTGAGCTGATAGGGCTGGCCGTTGACGCTCAGGCTCCAACTGCCCTGGCCGCCGGTCACCTTGACGGTGTTCTTGCCGGTGGGGACGGGCGGGTCGGCGAGCGCCGCGGGGGCGGTGCCGGTGGTGGTGGCGACGGTGACGGTGCCGATGGACAGCGCGCCGCCGGAGGTGGTGGTGGCGCTGGGCGTGGTGCAGCCGCAGACGCTGTCGGGGAAGGAGCCGCCGATGGCGAGGTTGAACACCAGCTTGAAGCCGTGGTCGACGGCGTTCTTCCAGTCGGTGGTGCCGACCTGGGACTCGTTGACCTGCCAGATCTGGCGGCCGTCGAGGTACCAGCGGATCTGCTCGTCGCTGACGGTGCGGTCGATGACCTGGCTGTAGGTGTGGTAGTCGCTCTGGCAGCCGGGGCAGGAGGCGAGTCCGCTGGTCATGCCGTTGTACTCGTTGCAGTTGCCGCCGGGGGCGGTGCCGCAGTGCAGGGTCGCGGAGGTCTGGCTGCGGCCGTTGACGTCCTCGAGGATGTCGGTCTCGCCGGTGCTCGGCCAGCCGCCGCTGCGGTCGTTGGCGCCGATGGCGCGGAAGGACGGCCAGTAGCCGGTGCCGTCGGCGACGCCGGGCTGCTTGATCTGCGCGGAGATCAGCAGCTGCCCGCCGGCGGGGGCGGCGAAGTCGCCGCGCTTGCTCTCCACCCGGCCGGAGGTCCAGTTCCCGGCGCCGTCGCGGACGGCGGTCAGGTTGAGGTGGCCGTTGCCGTCGATGGCGACGTTGGCGGGGTTGGCGGTGTCGTTCTGGATCTCGCCGGTGCCCCAGTTGGCGGCGCCGCCGGGCTCCGAAGTACCGGTGCGCACCGTCCAGTTGGTGCCGGAGGGGGCGCTGCCGGAGCCGCCGGCGAAGTTGTCGCTGAAGATGGTGTTCCAGTTGCCGGGCGGGGTGGTGCCGGTGGGGCTGCCGCTCGGGGTGGGGCTGGGGCTGGGGCTGCCGCTCGGGCCGGAGCTGCTGCCGCCGCCGGTGAAGACCTTGAACTCCCAGAGCGAGTACCCGTAGCCGGTGGCCCGGGCGGTGCCGTACAGCCGGACGTAGCGGGCGGTGCCGGTGAAGTCCTGCTTCTCGGTGCCGCCGGCGCCGTTGGCGGTGCTCCAGGCGTCGTTCCAGGTGGTGCCGTCGGTGGACAGCTGGATCCGGTACGCCTTGGCGTACGCGTTCTCCCAGGTGACCGAGGTGCCGCAGACGCTCTGCGCGGAGCCGAGGTCGACCTGCAGCCACTGCGGGTCGGAGGCCGCCGAGGACCAGCGGGTGTTCGCGTCGCCGTCGACGGCGTTGGACGCGGGGGTGCCGTAGTTCTCGGTGCTGGAGGCGGTGGCGGTCCTGCCCTGGGCGGCGTTCGCGGTGCCGCAGGGCTGGGCGGTGTCGGCGCCGTAGACCTGGAACTCCCAGAGCGAGTAGCCGTAGCCGGTGGCCCGGGCGGTGCCGTTCATCCGCACGTAGCGGGCGGTGCCGGTGACCGGGACGGTCTCGGTGCCGCCGGCGCCGTTGGCAGTGGTGTACGCGGTGGTCCAGGTGGTGCCGTCGGTGGACAGCTGGATCTGGTAGCCCTTCGCGTACGCCGCCTCCCACTTCAGGGTGACGGAGCTGAGCGCGGCGGGGGCGCCGAGGTCGACCTGCAGCCACTGCGGGTCGGAGGCCGCCGAGGACCAGCGGGTTCCGGTGTCGCCGTCGACGGCGTTGGAGGCGGGGGTGCCGTAGTTCTCGGTGCTGGAGGCGGTGGCGGTCCTGCCCTGGGAGAGCAGGACGGGGGCGGCCTGGGCCCGGGTGGCGGGCAGCAGCAGGACCAGGGCGGCGACCAGGGCGGCGGCGAGGGCCGCGGCCAGGGTGCGGACGGGGGGTGCGGCGGGGGGTGCCGCGGGGGTCGGCCGCGGCGGCCGGGGGGTGTGCAGGGGCGGGGCGGGCATCGGGGCTCCCGATCGGGTGGGGTGGGGGCGGCACCGTCGAGGGCCGGTGCCCGGATCAGGGAGAGCGCTCTCTCACTACGCCAGTGATGGTTGCCCCGTTGTTTCATCCGTGTCAAGGGTAGCGACAGCTGGTTCGTTGGCGAAGCTTCGCCAAATCCCAGGTAAGACCTTCATCTTCTGCATCCCACCCCCTTGACGGAGGGCGGGTGGAGCGGCCAAGCTCCGGATGCCACCCGGGAGAGCGCTCTCCCAACCAGCGGTCTCCGGGGGTCTCATCACGCCATCCCCCGCGAGGAGCCGATCCATGCCCGTTTCCCTGCCCCGCACCGGTCCGAGAGGCCGCCTGCTCGCCACCTCGGCCCTGCTGGTGCTGGCCCTGACCGCCGTGACCTCCTGCTCCAGCAGCGGCGGCAGCTCGTCCGCGGACGAGGACCCGAACGCCAAGATCACCCTCACGGTGAACCTGTTCTCCGACTTCGGCTACGCGGACCTGTACAAGGAGTACGAGCAGGCGCACCCGAACATCACCATCAAGGAGAACCGCGCCGACATGGGCGCGCACCACCAGAACCTGCACGCCCACCTGCTGGCCGGCTCCGGCACCGCCGACATCGAGGCGATCGAGATCGGGCAGGTCGCGGGCTTCCAGCCGGAGGCCGGGAAGTTCGTCAACTTCCTGGACAACGGCGTCAGCAAGGACCAGTGGGTGCCGTCCAAGACCGCGCCCGCCTCCAGCCCGGACGGCAAGGTGCTGTTCGGCCTGGGCACCGACATGGGCGGCATGGCCCTGTGCTACCGCAGCGACCTGTTCAAGGCGGCCGGCCTGCCCACCGACCGCGAGCAGGTCGCCGCGCTGATGAAGGACTGGCCGTCCTACCTGGCCGCCGGCAAGCAGTTCCTCTCCGCCAGCCCGAACAAGGACGTCCGCTGGTTCGACAGCGGCGGCAACCTGTTCACCTCGATCCTGGCCCAGGCCCCGCAGGGCGTCTACGACGCCGACGGCAAGGTCGTGGTCACCTCCAACCCGGCCGTCAAGCAGTCCTTCGACCTGGTGGCCGGCGCCATCAAGGACGGCGAGTCGGCGGGCATCCAGGCGTTCACCCCCGCCTGGGACACCGGCTTCCAGAAGAGCCAGTTCGCCACGGTGGCCTGCCCGGCCTGGATGAGCTACGAGTTCAAGGCCAACCCGCCCGCCGACGGCGGCAAGTGGGACATCGCCCGGATCCCCGGCGGCGGCGGCAACTGGGGCGGCTCCTACCTGAGCGTCCCGAAGTCCGGCAAGCACACCAAGGCCGCCGCCGAACTCGCCAAGTGGCTCACCGCCCCCGCGCAGGAGGCCCGGCTGTTCAAGGAGAAGGGCTACTTCCCCTCCGACCAGGAGCTGTGGACCCAGCCCGACATCGCCGAGCACACCGACCCGCTGTTCAACGACGCGCCCACCGGAAAGATCTTCTCCCAGTCGGCCCGCGACCTGAGCCCGCAGCCGCTCGGCGCGCACGGCGCCGAGATCGGCACCGCCATCGGCAACGCGCTGACCTCGATCGAGCAGGGCAAGGCCGACCCGGACGGCGCCTGGAAGCAGGCCCTCAAGGACGTCGACAACATCGTCAACTGAGGTCCGCTCCCCCGAACCCGCGGTGCCGGTGCGGACCTGACGCCGCACCGGCACCGCGCCACCCCCCTGCCCCGGGCCCCTTCCTGCTCCGGCCCCCGCCTGCCCCGTCCCCGCCCCTGGGAGCTCCCCTTGGCCGCACCCACCGCCGCCGCCCGCGGCGCCCGCGCCCCCGCCCGCCCCGCCGGCCGCCGCCCCGCCGGCCACCGCCCCGCCGGCCACCGCCGGCACCGGCTCGACCGCACCCTCTCGCCCTACCTGTACCTCTCGCCGTTCTTCCTGGTCTTCGGCGTCTTCGGCCTGTTCCCGATGCTGTACACCGGCTACGTCTCGTTCACCGGCTGGCGCGCCGACCGGCCGGGCAGCGCGGGCGACTGGGTCGGGTTCGAGAACTACCGCAAGCTGCTGGACGACCCGTTCTTCTGGAACGCCGTCAAGAACACCCTGGGCATCGGCGTGCTGGCCACCGTCCCGCAGCTGCTGCTCGCCCTCGGCCTGGCCCACCTGCTCAACTACCGGATGCGCGGCCGCACCCTGCTGCGCCTGGGCGTCCTGCTGCCGAACGTCACCTCGGTGGCCGCCGTCACGCTGATCTTCGTCCAGCTGTTCGGCCGCGACTTCGGCCTGGTCAACTGGTTCCTCTCGCTGTTCGGCGTGGACCACGTCGACTGGCAGGCCGGCACCCTCTCCTCCTGGACGGCCATCGCCGCGATCGTCACCTGGCGCTGGACGGGCTACAACGCGCTGCTCTACCTGGCCGCGATGCAGACCGTCCCGTTCGAGCTGTACGAGGCGGCCGCGCTGGACGGGGCCAGCCGCTGGCGGCAGTTCCGCTCCATCACGATCCCGATGCTGCGGCCGACCATCCTGTTCACCGTCATCGTCTCCACCATCGGCGCGCTCCAGCTGTTCGGCGAGCCGATGCTGTTCAGCCAGCAGCAGGACCCGACCACCGGCGGCTCCCAGCACCAGTTCCAGACCCTGGCGCTGTACTCGTACAACCAGTTCTGGGGCCGCTTCAAGTACGGCTACGGCGCGGCGATCTCCTGGGCGATGTTCCTGCTGATCGTGCTGGTCGCCGCCGTCAACTTCCTGGCCGCGCGCCGGATGCGAGGTGTCGAATGACCGGCAGGCGTTCCCGTACCACCCGCCAGCTGACCGCCGGACGCGGCGTGTACGCCGTCCTCGGCGTCGCCGTGCTGCTCTCGCTCTTCCCGCTGTACTGGACGCTGGTCGCGGCCTCCCGCACCAACACCGAGATCCACCGGATGCCCCCGGTGCTGCTGCCCGGCGGCCGGCTCTGGCACAACGTCACCCAGGTGTTCGCCCAGACCGACCTGCGGCTGGCCATGCTCAACTCGCTGGTCGTGGCCACCACCGTCACCGCCAGCGTGGTCCTCACCAGCACCCTCGGCGGCTTCGCCTTCGCCAAGCTCCGCTTCCCCGGCCGCAGCCCGCTGCTGGCCTCGGTGGTCGCCACCATGATGGTCCCCACCCAGCTCGGCATCATCCCGCTCTACATCATGATGGCGAACTGGTTCCACTGGGCCGACCACCTCCAGGCCCTGATCGTCCCGGCCGCCGCCAACGCCTTCGGCCTGTTCTTCATGCGCCAGTACCTGATCGGCGCCGTCCCCGACGAACTCCTCGACGCCGGCCGGATGGACGGCTGCACCACCCGCGGCCTGGTCTGGCACGTCGTGCTGCCCGCCGCCCGCCCCGCGATGAGCGTCCTCGGCATGCTCACCTTCATGGCCGCCTGGAACGACTTCTACTGGCCCAAGGTCGTCATGACCCAGCAGAACCCCACCGTCCAGCTCACCCTCTCCGAACTGGCCAGCGGCTACATCAAGGACTACTCCCTCGTCCTCACCGGCGCCCTGGTCGCCAGCGCGCCCGTCCTCGTCGCCTTCCTCCTGATGGGCCGCCAGATCATCGACGGCATCATGCAAGGAGCCACGAAAGGCTGAGGTCCTGCGCCGCCTCCACCGGCTGCCTCCGCCGGCCGCAACCGCCGGCTGCCTCCGCCGGGCGCAACGGCCGGCCGCAACGGCCGGTCCGGCGGCCGGGACGCTGCGCGCCGCGTTCACGTCCCGGCCGTGGGCCCCGCCGCAGGCGCAGGCGCAGGCCCGCCCCACGTGGGCGGTCGCCACGGCACCCGCGCCGGAACCCGTCGCCGACCCGGCCGTCGGGGTAGCTCCGCCCCACCTGCCCGGCCCCGCTCCGCGGGGCTCTCCTCACCCTCCTCGGCCGAAGCCGGGAAGGTCGATCTGTCGATCTAAGGACCTCGATGACCCAGCTCTCCGTGCCGTCCCAACTCGCCGCCCCCGCCACCGGACCCGACCACCGGGAGCTCGACCTGGAGCGGAAGGCCCGGCTGGTCTCCGGCGGGGACACCTTCCGGACCAGCGGGGAGCCCGCGCTCGGGATGCGTCCGATCGTCTGCTCGGACGGGCCGGTGGGGGTGCGCGGGGAGCGGTGGGACGAGGCGGACACGGCGCTGCTGCTGCCGTGCGCGACCGCGCTGGCGGCGTCCTGGGACGAGCAACTGGTGCGCCGGATGGGCGTATTGCTGGCATCGGAGGCGCGGCGCAAGGGGGTGCACGTGGTGCTGGCGCCGACGTTGAACCTGCACCGGTCGCCGCTCGGGGGGCGCAACTTCGAGTGCTTCTCGGAGGACCCGCTGCTGACCGCCCGGATCGGGGCGGCGTACGTCGCGGGCGTGCAGTCGCTGGGCGTCGCGGCGACGGCCAAGCACTACGTGGCGAACGACTCGGAGACCGAGCGGCTGACGGTGGACGCCCGGGTGGACGAGCGGACGCTGCGCGAGGTGTACCTGGCGCCGTTCGAGGCGGCGGTGCGGGCCGGGGTGTGGGCGGTGATGTCGGCGTACAACCGGGTCAACGGGACGCCGATGGTCGAACACCCGTTGCTGGTCGAGCCGTTGAAGGGCGAGTGGGGCTTCGACGGGCTGGTGGTCTCCGACTGGGGGGCGGTGCACGCGGCGGACGGGCCGGGCGCGGGGGGCTGCGACCTGGCGATGCCGGGGCCGAACCCGGCGTGGGGTCCGGCGCTGGCGGCGGCGGTGCGCGCGGGGCGGGTGCCGGCGGCGGTGCTGGACGACAAGGTGGCGCGGCTGCTGCGGCTCGCGGGCCGGGTCGGCGCGTTCGACCCGCCGCCGCCGGGCGGCCCGGCGCCGGTGCCGGTGGACGCGGCGACCCGGGGCGCGCTGCGGGCGGCCGCGGTGGCGGGCACCGTGCTGCTGCACAACCCGGACCGGCTGCTGCCGCTGGACGGTCCGGCGCTGCGCCGGGTCGCGGTGCTGGGCCCGAACGCGGCGACCGCCCGGGTGCAGGGCGGCGGCAGCGCCTCGGTGTTCCCGGCCGCGCCGGTCTCCCCGCTGGCGGGCCTGCGGGCCGCGCTCGGCCCGTCCGTCGAGGTGGTGCACGCGCCGGGGGTGCGCACCGGCCTGCGGCCGACACCGCTGGCGGCGGCCGACTGCACGCTGCCGGACGGTTCGGCCCCGGGCGTGCTGGTGCGCTACCTGGCCGCGGACGGCTCCCTGGTGCACGCCGAACACCGCTCCACGGGGCGGGTGTTGGAGCCGGCCGCGGAGGTCGACCTGGCGCCGGTGCGCACCGTCGAGGTGGCGGCCCGGTTCACCGCGCCGAGCTCCGGCCGCTGGCGCCTGGGGGTGGTGGGCCTGGGCGCGCTGCGGCTGGAGGCGGACGGCGCGGTGCTGCTGGAGGAGTACGTCGCCCCGCTCTCGGACGACCCGACGTACCTGCACGTGTCGCCCTCGTTCCGGCAGGTGGAGCTGGAGCTGGCGGCGGGGCGGGAGGTGGCGCTGCTGGCCCGGCGGACGGTGGAGTCCGCGCACGGGCGGGTGCTGGTGCTGGCCGCGGACCCGCCGGAGGCGGAGCTGGAACGGGAGTTCGCGCACGCGGTGGAGCTGGCCGCGGCGGCGGACGTGGCGGTGGTGGTGGTCGGCACCACCGACGAGCACGAGAGCGAGGGCTTCGACCGCACCTCACTTCAACTACCCGGACGCCAGGACGAGTTGGTGGCGGCGGTGGCGGCCGCCAACCCGCGCACCGTGGTGGTGGTGAACACCGGCAGCCCGGTCCTGCTGCCCTGGCGCGAACAGGTCGGCGCGGTACTGACCTGCTGGTTCCCGGGCCAGGAGGGCGGCGACGCCCTGGCCGAGGTGCTGCTCGGCCACGCCGAACCGGGCGGCCGCCTCCCCACCACCTGGCCGGACACCGCCGCCGACTGCCCCGTCTACGCCACCGCCCCGACCGGCGGCCGGCTCGCCTACGCGGAGGGACTGCACCTGGGCCACCGCGGCTGGCTGCGCACCGGCCGCACCCCCGCCTACTGGTTCGGCCACGGCCTGGGCTGGGGCGACTGGCACTACCTGGCCCTCGGCGCCCCCTCGGCCCCGGCCCCGGACGGCTCCCGCACCGTGCGGGTCACCCTGCGCAACGACGGCCCGCGCCGCTCCCGGGAGACCGTGCAGCTGTACCTCTCCCGCCCCGGCTCCGCCGTGGACCGGCCGGTGCGCTGGCTGGCCGCCTTCGCCACCGCCGAGGCCGGCCCGGGCGAACAGGTCGGCGTCGACCTCCGCCTGCCCGCCCGGGCCCTGGCCCACTGGTCCCCCGACCGCCCCGGCTGGGAGACCGAACCGGGCACCTTCGTCCTGCACGCCGGCCCGCACTGCGGCGAACTCCCGCTGGCGGCCGCCCTGTCCGTGGACGTCTGACGCCCCGCGTACCCTGCCCCGTCCCCGCTCCCCCGGGGGCGGGGCAGTGCGCTGTCCGCCTCCGCTACTCCACGACCTCGGCGGAGACCAGCACCACGTCCTCCTTCGGGACGTCCGCGTGCCCGCCCTTGGAGGCGGTGGGCACCGACTTGATCTCGTCCACCACCTCCCGGCCCTCGACGACCTCGCCGAACACCGCGTAGCCCCAGCCCGGGCCGCTCTTCGCGGTGTGGTCGAGGAAGGCGTTGTCCGCGACGTTGACGAAGAACTGCGCGGTGGCCGAGTGCGGGTCCGAGGTCCGGGCCATCGCCACCGTGTACCGGGTGTTCTTCAGCCCGTTGTCGGCCTCGTTCTGGATCGGCGCCCGGGTCTCCTTGCGGCGCAGGCCCGGCTCCATGCCGCCGCCCTGCACCATGAAGCCGTCGATGACCCGGTGGAACACCGTCCCGTTGTAGAAACCGTCCCGCACGTACTGCAGGAAGTTCTCGACCGTCGCCGGGGCCTTCTCGGCGTCCAGCCGGACCACGATGTCGCCGTGGTTGGTGCTCAGCTTGACCTTGGACAAGGCAACCTCACTGTCTGTCTGCTCATCGGTACGAAGATCGTCACCACCCATTGTCGCAGCCTCATCCCCGCCCGACCCTCCGCCACCCCGCCCCGCCGTCCGGGGCGGGTCAGGCCGGTTCGAAGCCGCTCTGGATGACGCCGTGCTCCGCGGGCTCCTCCCAGCAGGTGTAGCGGCAGCCGGGCAGGGCCGCCGGGGCGACGCCCAGGTTCCGGGCCAGGGTGTCGGCAGCGGTGCGGCGGGTCCGCGAGGGGTCGTCGGCGGCCTGGTAGAGGGCCAGGGCCCCGCGCAGTTCCACCACCACGTAGGTCCTCAGCTCGGCGACACCGGCCGCCGGTTCGTCGCCGTGCTGTCCGTGCTGTCCGTGCGGGGCGCCTGGCGGCCGCCCGCAGAGGCCGCAGTGCGATTCGTCGGGTGAGGCGTCCATCGCGGCAGCGTACCTCTCCCCCGCCGCCCTCGGTCATCGGCCTGTTCCCGGCCGGAGGGCGCGGTTCAGTCGAAGCGGATGTGGCGGATCTTGACCGCGGTGCGGCGCAGGCTCGCCCGGAGGGGGGTGTCGGTGTCGGGGCGGAGGTGGAGGCCGGCGAGGGTGGCGAGGTGGTCGGCGGTCTGGCGGACGGTCAGGTGGTCGGTGGCGAGGTGGGTGGCGAAGGCGGGGGCGGCGAGGCGGGTGAGGCAGTCGTCGAGGCGGGCGACGGCGAAGCTCTCGCGCCGGGGCGGGCCGCCCAGGCCGGCGAGGCGGCGCAGGCGGTGGACGGGGTCGCGTTCGGCGAGGCGGCGCAGGACGGTGGCGCGTTCGGCGAGCAGGGTGAAGTGGCGTACGTCGTGGCCGAGTTCGCGCAGGCGGCCGACGGTCTCGGCGAAGTGGCCGGAGTGGGTGACGGTCATCGGGACGATCACCGGGCCGGGGTGTTCGCGGACGGCGAGGTCGAGGATCTCCACGGTGCCGCGGCGCCACGCGGGCAGGTCCTGGAAGTCGGCGCGCAGCGCGGGCGGGAGCATCCGGCGCAGGCCGAAGCCGAGGTGTTCGGGGTCGCAGACCACGGCGCCGGGCAGTCGCCGGACCAGGTGGTGGGCGGTCTGGGTCTTCCCACCGCCGAACGGCCCGTTGATCCAGATCAGCATGGACCCCACCGTACCCGCCCGGCCGGTGGCGGCAGCGGGGTCGGAGCCGCCTCGACGCGGGTGGACGGGAGGTCGTCGGGGACGGTGGCAGCACCTCCGCCGTGGGCGGGGGCTGCTGGGGGGCCCTGGGCAAGTGGATCCGAAGTTCCGGGCCGCCAAAGGGTCGAGGGTGTCCAAGATCAGTTTGTGACGACCGACCTGAAGTGCCCTCTTGCCCGCACTGTACGTGAAGATCGACGGCGGGAGCGGAGGAACGCGGCGCCTGGGCAGGCCGCCGCCGCTCAGCGACTCTGAACCCGTCCGCCTGACGGCGGCACAGGCCCTGCTCGGTCTCCACTCCGGGGCCCGCTGGCTGCGCTACGCGAACAAGCACATGTCGGGTACGTTCTCGGCTCTGACCGGAGTTCCGCGAAAGTCCAAGTCGCAGAGGTCGATGCAGGGGCGTTCTGTTGTGGAACGCACCGCCCGGCTCCGCCGGTCACGGCATGGCGGCGGGGGCGTTGGGTTCGGGAGCCTTGTGCAGGAGTTCACGGTCGGTGCAGTAGCTGTCCGGATCGTCCATGGTGCACAGGACGTATTCGCCGTGGATGCGGAAGACGCTCAGTTCGAAGTCGCAGGCCAAGAACTTGCCGAAGCTGGCGAATGCCGCCTGTCCCTCGGTGGCGCTCCGTTCGGTGACGGAGCCGCCGGATTCGGGGCCAGGGCTTCGGCGAAGTCGACTGACGCCCGTTTCGTGATCACGAGAGACCGAGGAGCGCGAGGGGTCGATGGGTGTCGCGTGCGTTGCGGCGAAGGCCGGCCGCGATGTTCTTCACTCCATTGAGCCGCAGGGCCCCGATCTTCCAGTGGTCGCGGATCAGTTGCCCGAGCTGGGCGGGCGTGGCCTGCTCGGACATCAGGCTGGTGACGGCGTAGACGGTGGTGATGGTGGTCTTGCCGGTTTTTCGGTCGGTCCTGTGCCGCTTGATCTGCACGGCCTGCTGGGCGCCGGGAAAGCGCAGGTTGTTGACCGTGGCGACCTTGATCCGGCGGATCTCGGCGCGGCCGTGGCCAGTGTCACGGGTCCCGCCCTGGAGCGGGATGTCCTTCCAGGGAAGGGACTTCAGCTGCCTGCGCAGCTTCTTCTGGTTGCCCTTGACGATGGCAATGTAGTGGGCGCGTCGCCCCAGGAGGTATACGGCGTGTTCGCGTTGGGTGTGAAGTGCGTCGCTGGTGACCACGGTTCCGGCGAGGCCGGCGATGGTGTCCACGAGCGCCTGGAAGCGCCTTGACTCCCCGGTCTTCTCGCCGACGTCGAGCTGGGGCCAGTACCAGTCCGGTAGCGTGCTCCACCGCGGCCAGCAGGTGGATCCTCCGTCCCTTAGCCTTGGCCACGCCGCGCAACGACTTGCCGTCCACGGGCAGCCCGCGCAGCCCGGCGCCGGCAGGCCGACGATCGGCGAGCCATCCGCCCACTGCTTGATCCAGGGGGTCACCGTCGATACGCGCGAGCAACCGGCGGATTGTCGTCTCGGCCGGGGCCAGCCGCCGTGGCAACACTGGATCGGGGCGTACGCCGAGCCGTTCCAGCACATGCGGCGGCGCATCCGCGACCCACTCGCCGACCGCCAGCAGCGAGGTCGCTCCGGCCAGCACTGCGCACGCGGTCAGCGCCAGGACGACTGCCAGCGCGTGCCGCACTCCGCGCGGATCGCGCGGGTCGGGGACCTGGGCCAGCCGCTCCAGCAGACCGGGCACCTCCCCGACCGTGACCTCGGGCTGGTCGCGAAGCTGGTCAAGGACAGGGATGATCAGGGATGATGCGTCGGCAGGCACGGTCTTCCAGGCAGGTCACGGGGCATGGAGAACTCCATGATCTTGGAAGCGTGCCGGCCCTACGCGGTGGGTGGGCGTAGTCAGTAGGCGAGGCGTTTGTAGCATCGGCCCATGACGAGGATGCCGAGGCCAGGAACCAACTGCCCAGTGTGCGGCTTCGATCAGGGATGCGAACCCTGGGGACCTGACGGCTTGACGCCCTCGTTCGACATCTGTGCCTGCTGCTTCATCGAGTTCGGCTACGAGGACGCCACGAACGCAGCCGTGAAAGCCGCGCGAGACACATGGATCGAGGCCGGATGCCCCTGGCGCGGACCCGAGAGCGAACAACCCGCAAGCTGGGATCCACGAGCCCAACTGGAGCACGCCCTGAGACTGCCGCACCGGGATTAGCCGGAGCTGCCCAGTCGATCCGCCTGCATATCGTGGAGTCGTGATTGACCACGGCGTTGCTCTGCCCTACTACCGCCTCCACGTTGTGCCCGCGGTCGTCGCGCTGGCCAGCCCGACCTGGTAGCGAGAGGTGTGGCTTGATCCGGATCAGTTCGAGGATCTCGACTACACCGTGCATGTGCTCTTCGACGACTTCTGCGATGCGCACAATCCCCTGCCCTGGCTTGGGCAGTGCCTTCGCACCGAAGAGGAGGTCGAGCTGATGGCCCGTTGGCTGCGTAGGTGAGAACCAAGAACGACTGTCGGTGAGTTCTGGCAGCGGTTGGCAGTTGATGGCGGGTCGAGTACCGGTGAGAACCGGGAGCACTCGCGCATGTCACTGGTCTCCGAGGTGCCCGGCGTTGACAGCGGGCAAGGATCGGCTCGATGGTCGGAGCATGGCGACCTCAGGTAGGGACAGCGAGTGTGATGGGACGTGGCAGGGGGTGCTGGAGGCATGGGGACCGCCGCATCAGCCTGGGGACTGGGCCAGTCCCGGAGTGTGGGCCGTGCTGCAGCTGGCGGCGGAGGAGCCGGTGCTGCGGAGGATGTTCGTGTGGACCGGCATGAACGAGCTGCATGTGTCGACGACAGGCGACTTCCGTGACTACTCCGTGGAGCCGTTCCCGGCGATCGCCGCATCGACCAGTGGTTTTGTCGTGATGACGCATCCGTGGGGACCGGACCATACGGCGCTGGAGACCACTGATCCGGCAGCTGCGTTGGCATGCATGGTTCGTCTGATGGAGGACCGGGTCTCCTCCACGGAGGCCGAGTGAGGGTAGGCCCCGAAGGTGATTCCTGGAGCTCCGGGGGCGGTGGTCAGCTTGCCGGCTGTTCCTGCCGGGCGCGGTTCGACAACCCGGTACGCGAGTCACGACGGATCCCCGCGTACAGATCGACCTTGGACTTCGGCAGCACCCGGGCCCCCTCATCGTGCAGTGCACAACCATGATCCCGAGGCAAGCACCCAGGTGTTCTCGAAACCCGGCGGCATCACTCTCCCGTGGCACGGGGTGCTCTCGTCGATCAGCGACAGGTGCTCTCACAACTCGCGTATGAAGCCAGGCCCGTCTTGGTGCTGCCTACACCGCGGTACAGGACTCGGTCGGCGCCACTGCCCGCGACGAGGTCTACCTGAACTCACCTGGTTGGCCATCCGTAGTTGCCGCGGCAGCCCGGCTGGCCCAGGCCCTGGTTGCCAACGATCACTCGGCGTTGAGCAAGTTGCACGACGCCGGTTACCGCTGGCCGCTCGACCCCGAACCTGCAGCGCGCGGGCCGGAAGAGCAGCACCTCGGAGCATGACCGGGGCTTCAGCGTAGTCAGCGGCCATCCGAGTCCTGACCAAGGTCATAGGGGACCGTGCCTCAGCTCGTTGGGCTGCGCCTCAGTAGGGGCGGCGGATGCCGTGGCTGTCCAGGACGTCCTCGTAGTACCCCAGGATCTCGTCCAGCTTGGCCAGGAGGTACTGCGCGCTTTCCAATGCCTCACCTACCTCGCCCTGAGCACACAGAGTCGTCACTTCTGCTACATCGCTGCGAATGATCGACAGCGAGTCACCCTGGATCACGACGCCTGGGAAGCGCCGGCCGGGCAGACGAACCACGGTGGGGGCCAACTGCTCTATCTCGATCCGCTCTATGAAGCCATCCAACCGAAGCTCGCCCGCGACCGACAAGGTCGATCACCACTACTGCTGTCCTCCGCCCAGGGGCCTTGCCCTGATTTCGTCATCGCAACCGATGGCCAGGGCGGTTGCAGTGGCGACCCGGAGGAAGACGTAACGGCACTCGTCATCGCGGGTGGGCTACCGCCTCGACGGGGGGCCACGTGATCACAGAACGGGAGCTTCTGGACTACGCCGAAGCCCTGGGCGCCGGCTCCCGCGCCGCCGGCCTGGCGATGGTGTTCAAGCTCGTCGAGTCGGCCCAGGTCCGTTGGCGGGCCGTCAACGGCGCCCACCTCGTCCCGCTCGTCCGCGCTGGAGCCCGCTTCGAGCGCGGAGTCCTGATGGCGCCTGACCGAACGGCGGCATAGTTGACACGATGCGCGGAAATCGATGGTCTCTCCGATGCCGGCCAGGCGATACTGGCCCGCCATGACGAGCGATGAATACTCGGCCAGTCCGGCGCTGCGCCGAGTTCTGGCCAAGGCAGGCGGGCCGGAACTGCTGGACCTGCTTGCCAAGGGACTGACCGGGACGGATCTGACCACACTGCTCCTGGAAGTCTTCCGACGCCGCGCCGATCGGCTCACCCCGGCCGAGGTAATGCGGCGCTATCGAACCGACCGGTTCGTAACCCCGGCCCCGACAGAGTTCGCGCAAATACGACGAGCCGAAGACTTCCTACTCTCGGCGCTGCCGGATGACTTCCAGATGCTCACCTTGGCTCCGCTCGTCCCCCTGGCAGCGCATACAGCGGTCGCGACCGTCGACCCGCGCAAGGTCGTCGCCACCATTCGTGGCAGCGAGGTCGCAGCCGACCCGACCAATGCCCTGGCCCTGGAGGCAGCCCAGCGGAGATCCCAGGCGCTGGCCGCCGATCCCCGCTCGGTCATGCCGGTCCGGATGGCCGCCAGCCAACGAGTCGTGCGTGCCCAGCACTTCGACGCACCCGGCATGCTCGCCCACTTCCAACTATTCGCCCTGGTGACCGCCGGCCGGGACACTGGCAGCCGGACCTTCGAACAACAGCACCTGGTCGAGCACCTACATTTCGCCGCCCGGGCGATGGCACGCGCTGGAGTGCGCCAGACCGAGATCCGCATCACCTGCCTCGACGAGTCCGCCGCTCCGATCCTGGCCCGCACACGTACAGAGCTGGCCGGAACACCGGGCATTGACATCATCGACGATCCCACCCGAGTGACCGGACGCGGCTACTACACCGACCTGTGCTACAAGATCTACGCAACCATCCACGGCCAGCAACTGGAGATCGCGGACGGCGGGTTTGTCGACTGGACCCGGCACCTCACCGGAAGCCACAAAGAACGCCTCTTGATCGGCGGTTTCGGCGTCGACCGACTCGCCACAATGCTGACGCCACCCACCGACACCGAACCATCACCTCCGCGCCAGAGCAGCTAGCAGATCCACAGGTATTGACAATTGCTCCTGGTAGAGGCTAACGACCGGCATCCTCGGCCAGCGCGCGAGCAGCCGTTCACGGAACTGCGGCCAGAGCCATGTTCACTTGTCTGCCGCGGCGAGCGGGCTGCAACAAGCGTCTCCGCGCGGCGCTGCCGCTGGTCAAGCGGATGATCCGAGAACTCGCGATGGACAGCGATTTCTGGACCGACACGGCGTGGACCACCGACTCCGCTCCGGTCCCGTGCGGGACATCACGCCCGGCCGTCCAGCGGTCGAACCTGAACGACACCCTCAGAGGCCGGACCGACCTGGAGGCGCGCGGTGGGCGGCCCTTCGAAGGCGCGGCTATCCGGGTGGCCCAGCGCGTCCTGGCGATGGCAGCCGGGACCTGGCACAACAGCAAGATCGGCGCACCGGTCACCCGATCGCCGGTCATCGGTCGCCTGTCGCCTGTCGCCTGTCGCCTGTCGCCTGTCGCCTGTCGCCTGTCGCCTACGACCATTGACCGCAGCAACCAGCAGCCCGCTCAGCGAGTTGGCATGCCCCCGTGCAGGCTGTTGACCACCAGTGGTAGTGACCCTTCAGCGAGGTAGAAGTGTCCGGGGAAGTAGTCGATGTGAAGGTGACCGCCGTCCTCGGCGGAAGCCATGCCGCGCAGATTGTCCGCGAGCACCACCCTGGCTGCGGTGTCACCGCTGGTCACAAGGACCTGATGCTCGGAATCCAGATGGACGAGGACACCGGGGCCGGCGGCCTTCTTGATCTCGGTCCCCGCCAGGGCGTCGCTGCCGGGCGAGGGCGCGGAGCTGAGCAACCCCTCGCCCTCGGTCACCGCGTCCGCCAGACGGTTCAGCTCTTCTGCCGACGCCGTGAGGTCCACTTCGCCGTGCACGGGGTCACAGGTGAGTCTCACGCGGGCAGATCTCCCTCAAGGTCGGACTCCCATGGTGCCGGCCGACTGCCGGACGGCATCGGGCACTTGGAATCTACTCGTCTAGGGTGGGCGGATGGGTGAGGAGCGGGTGCCGGGGCTGTTCGAGAACCGTTTTCCCGTGCCGGGCGGGCCGGTCGATTCCTGTGGCTGCGTGCGGTCGCGGCGGGTGCGGTTCCACGGGGAGCGGCAGGACGTGTCGGCGCCGGGCTGGTTGCGGTTGTCGGAGCTGGTGGCGGAGGCGGCGGCGGACGGGCGGGAGGAGTTCGCGCCGTTGGAGGGGTTGACGGGTGAGCAGCGCCGCCAGGTGGGGACGCTGCCGGCGAGCATCGGGACGCTGACGCGGGTGCGGCACCTGCGGCTGTACGGGTCGAACCTGGTGCGGATCCCGCCGGAGATCGGCGGGATGCGGTCGCTGGAGGAGTTCACGCCGTACACCTCGTACCGGCTGCACTGGTTCCCGTACGAGCTGGCGCGGCTGCCGCTGTTGCGTCGCAGCACCGTCAGCACCCGGGCGCTGTACGGGAATCCGAAGACGCGGCTGCCGTTCCCGGTGCTGGCGGAGCCGGCGGCGGCGGGCCCGGGGGCGCTGGACCCGGCGGTGTGGGGGGTGGAGTCGGCCGGAGTGTGTTCGGTGTGCGACGGGCCGGTGGCGGGGGTGGCGGGGCTGCGCCAGGCGTGGGTCTCGTTGCGCACCTCGGGGTCCGACGTGCTGCCGTTGCTGGTGAACGCCTGCTCGTCGGGGTGCCTGGACGCGTTGCCGTCCCCGCCGGCGGGCTGCCTGCCGGGTCCGCACCGCGGCCGCGGGGTGGGCGGGCTGCTGGAGACGGCGGAGTTGGAGCTGTTCGCGGACCGGTTCCGGCTGTACGTGCGGGACCAGGGTGCGGCTGCGGATACGGCGTGGGCGGACGCGTCGGCCCCGGACCGGCGGTCGCTGGTCATCAGCACGTCGACCGACCAGGACGTCGCGGTGACGGTGCAGGTCTTCACCGCCGAGCCGCCGGCCGACCACGACGCGTTCGACCGCGTGGTGGAGGCGACGGTCGAGGTGCCCTCGGGCCGGGTGGCCGTCCTGGACGACCCCGACGGCCTGCCGGTGGCGGACCGTTTCGACCTCCCGCCCGGCCTGGTCCGGGTCCGCGTCTCGCACTCGAGTCCGGCGGCGAACGGGGACGAGGCGCCGGAGCGGGTGCGGGTGCGGCTGTGGCCGGTGGGCGGGGGCGGGACCGAGGGGGCGCGGGTCGTCAAGGAGCGGGGGCGGCGGGGGGTCTGACGGGGGTTCGGGGGAGGGGAGAATGGGGGGATGGCGGAGGAGCGGTTGCGGGTGGTGCTGGCCGAGGATTCGGTGGTGCTGCGGGACGGGATGGCGGAGTTGTTGGCGGTGCGCGGCTGCGAGGTGGTGGCGGCGGTGGCCACGGCGGAGGACCTGGTGGCGGCGGTCGCCGCGCACCGTCCGCAGGTGGCGGTGGTGGACGTGCGGATGCCGCCGACGCACACGGACGAGGGTGTCCGGGCGGCGTTGCGGATCCGGGAGGCGCATCCGGGGGTCGGGGTGCTGGTGTTCTCGCAGCACCTGGAGGCGTCCTGGGCGGCGCGGCTGCTGGCGGGCGGGGCGGCGGGGGTGGGGTACCTGTTGAAGGAGCGGGTGGCCCGGACGTCGGAGTTCGTGGACTCGTTGCGCCGGGTCGCGGCGGGCGGCACGGCGCTGGATCCGGAGGTGGTCGGGCATCTGATGCGGGCGCGGCGGCGCAGTGCGGTGGACGCGTTGACGCCGCGGGAGCGGGAGGTGCTGGCGTTGATGGCGGAGGGCCGTTCGAACCGGGCGGTGGCCGAGCGGCTGTCGGTGTCGGAGCGGGCGGTGGAGAAGCACGTCGCGGCGGTGTTCGCCAAGTTCGGGCTACTGGCTTCCCCGGCGGACAACCGGCGGGTGCTGGCGGTGCTCGCGTACCTGTCCGAGACCGGCTGACGGGGCGGGGACGGGGCGGGACGGAACAGAACGGAACGGGCAACGGTCAGAGCCGGGTGGGGAGTTCGGCGGTGACGGTGGTCGGGCCGCCCGGCGGGCTGTCGATCCGCAGCCGGCCGTCGACGGCAGCGAGGCGTTCGGCCAGTCCGGCCAGGCCGGTGCCGCCGCCGGTACCGAGGGTGGTGGGGGCGGCGCCGCCGCGGCCGTCGTCCCGGACCGTGAGGCGGACCAGGTCGCGGGTGCCGCTGACGGTGAGTTCGGCGGTGCGGGCCGCGCTGTGCCGGCTGATGTTGGTGAGCAGTTCGGCGGCGCAGTACCAGACGGCCTGTTCGATCGCCTCGTCCGGGCGCTGCGGGAGGTCGAGGCGGAGCGTGACGGGGACGGCGCAGCCGGCGGCGAGGGCGGGCAGGGCGTCGTCGAGGCCGCCGTCGAGGCCGGGGGGTCGCAGGCCGCGGGTGAGGACGCGCAGTTCGGCGATGGTCCGGTCGGTCTGGGTGCGGGCCCGGTCGACCAGGGTGCGCAGCCGGTCCGGGTCGGGGTGCGGGTCGGCGAGGGTGTCGTCGGCGAGGGCCAGGGTGAGGGCGACGGCGACCAGCCGGGCCTGGGTGCCGTCGTGCAGGTCGCGTTCGAGGCGGCGGAGCCGGTCGGTTCCGGTGCTGAGCAGGGTGTGCCGGGCGGCCTCCAGGTCGCGGACCCGCTGCTGGGTGCGGGCCGGGCCGAGCAGGTGCCGGGCGAGCCGCCGGTCGGCCTCGGCGAGCAGCCGGACGGCGGGCCCGATGGCGGCGAGCACTGCCAGGCCGAGCGGCGGGGCGAGGAGGTCCAGCGGCCCGGCCGGGTGCGGGCCGTCCTCCAGCAGGCGCAGCCACAGCGGGAAGCCGAGCAGCCAGAGGGCGCCGAGCGGCAGCAGGACGGCGGCGGCGCCGAGCACGCCGAGCGGCAGGCGCAGCAGCAGGTAGCCGAGGGTGCGCCAGGCGACGGGGTCGGTGAGCGCCGAGCGGATCGCGGCGACGACGCCCGGCGGCCGCACCGGGTGTCCGGGGTCGGGGACGTCGGTGCCGAGCAGCCGGGCGGTCAGCCGGCGGTGCGGCCGGCCCAGGGCCCTGGCCCCGGTCAGGGCGGCCGCCGCCACCGGGAGTCCGACCACGGTGAGCGACAGCAGCACCCCGGCGTACAGCGCGGCCAGCGCGTACGCCCCGCCGAGGAGGGCCGGTGGCAGCCCGAGCACCGCGAAGGCCCACTCGCCGGGCCGCGCCGCCCACCACCGTCGTCGTCCTGCTGTCGCGCGCACTGCCGTCCGTCCTTCCGTCCCGCTGCTGGGTCCTGTCCGGTCGATCTTGCCGGGTCGGCGCGCGGGCCCCAGGGGGCTGGGAGGTGCCCCCTGGGCGCCCGGCAGGATCGGCCGGACGGGGCCTGTCGGCACCACCTTGCACCATGCCGCCGCACCCGGGCCGCGGGCTCAGGCGGGTGCGCCGGTCGCGGCGGCCACGGCCGGGCCGCGCAGGGCGACGGCCGCGGTGGCGAGGGTGGTGGGGACCGCGAGCAGGACGGCTGCGGCGGCGGTGCGGGCGCAGGTGCCGAGCGGGACCACCGGCAGGGGCGTGCCGAGGGCGGCGGCGCTGAACGCGGCGGTGGCGGCGGCGGTGACCAGGGCGCCGAGCAGCAGGCCGACGGCGCAGGTCAGGGCGGTTTCGGCGGCGACGGTGCGGAGCACCTGCGGGCGGGTCGCGCCGACCAGTCGCAGCAGGGCGAGTTCGCGGCGCCGTTCGGCGGTCAGGCCGACCAGGGTGGTGAGGGTGGCGACCGCGCCGAAGGCGGCGAGCAGGCCGAGTTCGGCCTGGCGCAGCCAGACGTCGGTGGCGGAGGTCGCCCCGTCGGGCGCGCCGGCGGCGAGGGCGGCGTGCCGGGCGGTGGCCGTCATGGTGGCCATGGTCGTGGCCAGCCCGGTGAGCAGCGCGACGGGTACCGCGGCGGCGGTCAGGCGGTGGGCGTAGCCGCGCTGGTTGGCGGCGGCCAGCCAGCCCGTGCCCGGGGCGACGGCCCGGACGGCGGCGCCGAGCAGGAGGGCGGGCAGCCGGACCACCGGCGGACCGGCCAGCGCGACGGCCGCCAGCAGGACGAGGGACCCGAGCAGGGTCGCCTGAGCGGATTTGTCGACTTCGGCGGCGGGCCGGGTCGCGGCGAGCCGCAGCAGCAGCACGCCGCCCGCGAGCGCGGCCGCGGCGGCGACCGGGCGCAGCGCCCCGGTCCGCGGGGCGGCACCGGTGCTGCCGGTGAGCGCGGCGGCGGGGGCGGGACGGGTGACCCGGCGGGCGGCGGCGGTCGCGGCGGCCGTGGCCACCAGCAGGGTGACGGCGGTGGCGGCGAGCACGACCGGGGCGGTACCGGCGATCCGGGCGTGCGGCGCGGCCAGGCCCCGGTGCCGCAGACCGTCCAGGAAGGCCCGGGCGGTGACGGTCCCGAGCAGGCCGCCGGGGGCGGCCACCGCCAGGACGACCAGCCCGGTCTGCGCCCGCAACAGCCGACGGACCTGCCGGGGCGTCGCCGCGACGGTGCGCAGCAGCGCGAGGTCCCGGTACTGGTGGCGCAACGCGAAACCGAGCGTGTGCAGGGCCACGAAGAACGCCACCAGCACGGTGATCTCCCCGAACGCCCCGGCGATCAGCACCACACCGGGCCCGCCGGTGGCCCGCGACTCCGCCGCGGGCACGCCCCGCTCGGCCCCGAGCAGCGCGCCGAACGTGGTGACGGCGGCAACGGCGAGCAGCAAGGCCATGGCCAGGCCGGCGAACCCGGCGGGCCTGCGCCGGAGTTGACCCCAGGCGAGTAGGGCGGTCATGGTCCGTTCACTCCGATCGGTCGGGGGATGGCGGTGGGTTGGCGGGCTGACGGGCCGGCGGGCTGACGGGCGGATCAGCGGGCCGATGAGTCGATGAGTTGACGGGTCGACAGATCGGCGGAGCAGCACGGTCGGTAAGCCAACAGGTCGGCGGAACGTCGGTTCCGTCGGCGTGTGCCGAGCGGGGTCAGCCCGGGCTGCCGGCCAGGGTGAGGGCGTGGGCGACCCGGTCGGGGGTGGGGTGGTGGAGTTCGTCGACCAGGCGGCCGTCGGCGAGGAGGAGGACGCGGTCGGCGTACGCGGCGGCGGTCGGGTCGTGGGTGACCATGACGCAGGTCTGGCCGTCGTGGTCGACGCCCCGGCGGAGCAGGGTGAGGACGTCCTGGCCGGTGGCGCGGTCGAGGGCGCCGGTGGGCTCGTCCGCGAAGAGGACGCGGGGGCGGGCGACCAGGGCGCGGGCGATGGCGACGCGTTGTTGCTGGCCGCCGGAGAGGGTGGCGGGGCGTTGGCGTTCGCAGCCGGCCAGGCCGACCCGGGCGAGGGCTTCGCGGACCTGGTGCCGTTCGGGGCGGTGTCCGGCGAGGCGGCCGGGGAGTTCGACGTTCTGGGCGGCGGTCATGGCGGGCATCAGGTTGAAGCCCTGGAAGACGAATCCGACGTTCTCCCGTCGCAGTCGGGCGAGCCGGCGTTCGGGGAGGGTGCCGATCTCGGTGTCGCCCCACCAGACGGTGCCGCGGTCGGGCCGGTCCATTCCGGCGAGGCAGTGCAGCAGGGTGGTCTTGCCCGATCCGGAGGGCCCCATGACGGCGGTGAAGGTGCCCGCCGCGAACCGGGCGCTCACGCCGCGCAGCGCGGCCACGGCCCGGTTCCCGCGCCCGTACTGCCGGTGCAGCCCGTCGGCCCGGGCCACCGCGTCCGCCGTGCCCACCGACTCTGCCGGGTCCACCGGCGCCGCTCGTTCGTTCGGTGCGTTGTCCATGTCTTCATCGTGGTCGGGCCGGCCGGGCGTATCGATGGTGCCACCGCCCGTCTTCGGGGTTCGGGAAACCGCCCTGTCCCGGCCCGACCGCACCCGGCTGCTGTGCCGCTCGAACGCCCGCCCGCCGACGGTCGCCAGACGCTTGATCGTGTTCGTTCTCCGGTTCCGGGCGGCGACCAGCGGGGGGCAGCGCCGAACTGCCGCCGCTTCCGGGCCCGTTCAGCGCGCCGTCCGCCGCCGCCACCCGCGTCGGCGCCGCGGCCCGGCCTTCCGGGCGCCCGGGGTGCGGGGGCCGAGGGCGGGGCGGAAGCCGTCGGGTGCGGCGATCGGCGCGATCCGGTCGGCCTCGGCCCGCAGTTCCACGTGCGCCTGGTGGGAGGTGGCGCGCATCGCCTCCTCGTACCCGGCCAGGGCGCCGCGCAGTGCGGACGCGCCGGTGCCGCCGCGGCGGCGCAGCGCCCGCCCGGCGAGCCCGAGCAGGGTCAGCACCGTGCCCAGCACGCCCAGCACGATCAGGTAGGGCACCATCGCACCGCTCTTTCCTCCGCACCCGCCCCTCGCACGTACGCACCGGCCCAACGCCCGGCCGCCCTCCGCCGTTCCACCACCCGCCGCCGTTCCACCGCCCGCCGACGGACGGCGGGTCAGAGTCCGAACAGTTCGGCGCAGGCGTCCAGGCCGGTGAGGCGGACCTCGGGGCGTTCGGTGGCGTCCCACTGCTCGCGGGTGAGGCGGAAGCGCAGGGTGGTGGTGGCTTCGCCCTGGCGGAGTTCGCGTTCGACGCCGTCGGGGCGGTAGCCCAGGCGGCGGGAGACCGCGACGGACGGGGCGTTGTCGGCGTAGCAGTGCGAGGTGGCGTCGGTGGCGCCGAGGCCGGCGAAGGCCAGGTGGAGCATGGCGGCGCGGGCCTCGGTGCCCAGGCCGCGGCCGTGGTGGGGCAGGGCGAGCCAGGAGCCGGAGAGGACTTCGCGGCGCAGCGCGAACGCGGTGGCGCGGACGGACTGGATGCCGGCCGGTCGGCCGTCGACGAAGACCGCCAGCGGCAGGTTCCAGTCCTCCGGGCTCCAGCGGCCCTGGGCGCGCCAGTGGGCCTGGAGGACGGCCCGGGCGCGTTCGGTGGGCGTGCCGTAGGCCCAGGTGGAGCCGAGGGGCCGGGTGCCGGGGGCGACCACGCCGGCGGCGGCGAGGTCGGCGAGCTCGTGCAGTTCGGGCTCGGTGGGCAGCCGGAGTTCGAGGCGGGCGGTGCGGGCGGTCAGACCGGGCAGGGGCCAGTGGGCGGTGGGCATCGACCCAGTGTGCCCGGGGCCGGCCGGTCGCGGGGATCATTTTCGGGGCACCGCGCTCCGCCGGCCAGGTCGGTTCCGGTGGACGGGCGGTCCCGGAGCGTCCGCGGCGCCAACTCCTGGGCGGCCCTCTGGTCATGGCCGAACGGGGCGACCACACTGTTCCTGGCATCACGTTGCACACCGAGGACGCCCATCGAACGCGGGGGAACGCGCATGGACGATCAACTGGCAGCGCTGGCAGCCACGGCGGCGACAACGGTGGTCAGCTCGCTCGCCACCGACGCCTGGCAGCAGGTCCGGGGGCTGGTCGCCCGGCTGTGGCACCACCCGGATCAGACGGCCGCCGTGGAAGGGGAGCTGGAGGCCGCGCGCACGCTGCTGCTCGGTCCGGCCCGCGAGGAGGACGAGAGCGACCTCGTCGCCGCCTGGCGGTTGCGCTTCCGTCAGCTGCTCGCCACGGACGAGGCGGCCGCGCAGGCGCTCGCCGGGGTCGTCGCCGAACTCACGGCCGGGTCGCGCCCGGAGGACCGGCCGGAAGCCGGCGTCGTGCGCCACGTGCACATGCGGGCGACGGCGAGCGACAGTGCCCAGGTGTACCAGTCCGGTGGTGACATGACCATCGGGCGTCCGTGACGCCCCGCCGGGACCCCGAGGAGGCGCTCGGGAACGTCGAGCTGCACGCGTGGGCTGCCGAGCGCGGCACCGTGTACCAGTCGGCGGGGAACATGGTCGTCGTCCAGGGCGGTGTGCACGAGTACTACTACCCCGGCGGTGAGGAGTCCGTCCGGACCCTCTCGCCGTCGACCGGCGAGGAGTGCCCGTATCCCGGGCTGCGCGCGTTCGGCAGGAACGAGGCGGACTGGTTCTTCGGCCGGGAGGCCCTGGTCCACCAGGTCCTCGAGCGGCTCGAACCGTGCCTGGCCGACCACAGCCCCCTGACCGTCGTCGCCCCCTCCGGGACCGGCAAGTCGTCGCTGCTGCAGGCCGGCGTGCTGCCGGCACTGGCCGCCGGAAGACTGCCCGGCTCCCGGCACTGGCCGCAGCTCCTGCTCACGCCCACCGCCGATCCGCTCGCGGCGCTGGCTGCGGGCCTCGGCGCGCTCACCGGAGCCGACGAGGCGCTGGTCACCGAGGCGGTGCAGTCCTCTCCCGGCAGCCTCGGCACGCTGGTCCGCGAACACCTGCGCCTCCCCGCGCAGGGCCGGGCGGTGCTCGTCGTCGACCAGCTGGAGGAGTTGTTCACCCTCTGCCGGGACGAGCCCGCCCGCCACCGCTTCGTGGACGCGCTGGACGGACTGGCCTGCGGCCGGGACCCCGCCGTCCTCGCCGTCTACGGCCTGCGCGCGGACTTCTACGGTTCCTGCGCGGAATTCCCCCACCTCCGCGACGCCCTGGTGGACCACCAGGTCATCGTGGGCCCGATGACCGACGACGAGGTGCGCAGCGCCGTGGAGCGGCCGGCCCTGCGCAGCGGCCTGTCGGTCGGCAGGGAACTGGTCGGCACCGTCGTCCGCGACCTGCGCGGCTCGGCCCGGCAGGAGGAGGGCGGGTACGAGGCGGGCCGGCTGCCGCTGCTCGCCCACGCCCTGCGGGCGACCTGGCTGGAACGCAGGGGCGACGCCCTGACCATCGACAGCTACCGCGACACCGGGGGCATCGACGGCGCCGTGGCGGCCACCGCCGAGAACGAGTTCGGGAAGCTGTCCCCGTCCGAGCGGCAGACCGCCCGGCTCCTGTTCCTGGGCCTGGTCAGGATCGGCGAGAACGGCGAGGTCACCCGCCGCCGCCGCACCCGCGCCGACCTGCTGCTGGCCGCCGCCGACCCGCAGGCCGTCCCGGCCGTCACCGAACGGTTCACCCGTGCCCGCCTCCTCACCCAGGGCGCGGAGCGGGAGAACGGCGCCGTCACGGTCGAGGTCACCCACGAGGCGTTGCTGTGGGCCTGGCCCCGGCTGCGCCAGGACTGGATCGGGGCGGGCAAGAGCGGCATCGCGATCCGGCAGGAACTGGAGGAGGCGGCACTCGGCTGGGAGCGCGGCGGCCGGAAGGACAACTCGGCCCTGTACCGCGGGACCAAGCTCGAACTGGCCCGCGCCTGGGAGGCGGGCGCGAGTCCCGAGGACCTCACTCCGCTGGTGACGGCCTTCCTGGCCGCCTCCCACCGCCACCGGCGCCGGGGCCGGCGGATCCGCAGCGGTGCGGTGGCCTCCGTCACGGCACTGGCCCTGCTGGCCTCGGTCCTGGCCGTGTTCGCGTTCGAGCAGAGCCGCAACGCCCTCGTGCAGCGCAACAACGCGATCTTCGACCGGGTCACCGCCGAGGCGGACCGCCAGCGCCCGACCAACGGCACGCTCGCCGCGCAGCTCGACCTCGTCGCCTACCGGATGCGGCCGACCCCGGCCCTGCGCACGCAGCTGATGGCGGAGGCCGGCGCGGTGCTGCCCACGGCCCTGCCGGGCTTCCCGGGCACCGTCTACTCCGTCGCTTTCGGCCCCGCCGGCCAACTCGCCACCGGGACGGGGAAGTCGCAGATCTGGGACACCTCCGACCCGGCCCGCCCGGTTCCGCTGGTGTCGGCGCTCAGCGACGGGAACGTCCTTGCGCAGTCGGTCGCCTACAGCTCGCAGGGCGCTCTGCTGGCCCGGGGCGGCGCGGACGGCAGCCTACGGATCTTCGACGTCTCCGATGCCGGGCATCCGGTGGCGCTGTCGGACTCGGTCCAGACGTCGAAGGGCGCGGTGACGAGCCTGAAGTTCAGCCCCGACAGTCGAACGCTGGCCTTCAGCGCCTTCACCGACACCACCGGCGACCAGACCGGCAGCGTGCAGCTGTGGAGCGTCGCCGACCCGAGGCACCCGAGCCTGCTGGGCACCGTGCCGTCCGTCCGCGGGCAGGCCCTGATGGCCGTCGCCTTCAGCCCGGACGGCGCCGTGCTGGCCGTCAGCGGCAGCACCGCCACGGGCAGTTCCCGCCGCACCGGGCTGCTGCAGCTGTGGGACGTGTCGGACCCGGCTCGGCCGACCGCGTTCGGCGGTCCGCTGACCGGGCACACCGACTCGGTCAACCAGGTGGCGTTCAGCCCCGACAAGCGGGTGATGGCCAGTGCCGGATCCGACAGCAGGGTACTGGTCTGGGACGTCTCCGACCCGCGGCAGCCGAAGGTCGGTTCCACGCTGTCCCTCGGCGCTGCGGCCGACTCGGTCGCCTTCAGCCCGGATGCGGGGCTGCTCGCCACCGCGGACCAGTCCGGGAACGTCAGCCTCTGGAACGTCGGTTCGCCGTCGCAGACCAGGGCCATCGGGCCGCCGCTGCGCGGACACACCTCCATGGTCGGCGCCCTGGCGTTCGACCCCACCGGACGTACGCTCGCCAGCGGCGGCGGGGACGGCCGGGTGCTGCTCTGGCGGCTGCCGCCGACGCTCGCGGTCGCGGGCGGCGGGCAGTCGGTCAACGCGGTGGCGGTGACCGGCGACGGCCGGTTGCTGGCGGTGGCTTCCGGGACCCGGGTCACCCTGTGGGACGTCTCCGACCCGACCCGCGTCACCCCGCTCGGTGCGCTGCCCCCGTTCGACGTCACCGTGAACGCGGTGGCTTTCCGGCCCGGGTCCTCCGGGACGACCGTCCTGGCCACCGGCGGCGGCAGCATGCCCAGCGGTGGCAACAACGGTGCGGTGCGGCTCTGGGACGTGTCGGCACCGGCCCGCCCGGTCGCCGTCGGCCCGGCGCTGCCCGGAGAGCTGCAGCCGGTCTTCGCGCTCGCCTTCGACGCCGACGGGCGCACGCTGGCCGCGTCCTCCATGTTCAGCCAGGGGGCGTACTCGGGCGGGCTGCACGCCTGGGACGTCTCGGATCCGGGCCGTCCCGCCGCGCTCGGCGGCGAGTTGGACGACCGCCGGATGCCGATCAGGGGCCTGGCTGCCGCACCCGGCGGCGGATACCTCTTCGCCGCGAACGTGTTCGGCCGCCTCCAGGTGTGGCGGACGGGCAGCAAGGCCGTTCCCGCCCCGGTCAGCGGGCTGAACACCGGCCAACCCGTCTGGTCCATGGGCGTCAGCCCGGACGCCCGGCTGGTCGCGACCGGCGGCACGGACAGCAAGGTCCGGCTGTGGGACGTCTCCAAGCCGCAGGCGCCCACGGTCCTCGGGGAGCCGCTGTCCGCCGGGGGCATCGTGACCAGCGTCGGTTTCACCCCGGACGGGGCGCTGCTGGCGAGCGGCGACGCCCTCGGCCAGATCCGCCTCTGGGACCTCGCCGACCCGGCCCGCGCCACCCCCTACGGGCTCCCGCTCACCGGCCACAACGGCACGGTCTGGACGCTGTGGTTCGGCTCGCAGGGCGAGATGATCACCGGTGGTGACGACGGAACGGTACGGCTGTGGCAGACCGACCCCTCCCGCGTCCACGGGATCCTGTGCGCGTCCACCCGCACCGCCATGACCCCTTCCCTCTGGAAGGAGTACGTGTCACCCGATCTCTCCTACGACCCGCCCTGCGGCGGGTGACCCGGCATCACGTCGCAGGTGCGGGGGTGCTGCCCGCCGCCGGCGGGGCGGGCCGACGCACCGTCACGGCGGGGGCGGCCCGCACCGGACCCGGTTACCGGTCAGGAACTTGACAACTTTTCTGGTCTGAACCAATGTGGCGACCGGAGCGACCGCGGCGCCCTTCCGGCGCCGCCCTTCCCCGTCGCCCCGCGCCTTCCGCCGGCCCCGCTGCGGGGTCCGTCCGCGCCCGGCCGCCCTCTCCCCGGCCCCGGGCGCGTTCCCGTTCCCCCTGCTCTCCCCGTGCCCCCGCTCCCGCTCCCCGCTCTTCCGTTCCACCCCGTCCGGCGTTCGCCGTCCGCCTCCCGCGTTCTCCCCAGGAGGGGCTGTTCCCCGATGTTCGCACCGTCCCGCCGCGCCCGACTGTTCCGGTCCGCGAGCGACCGCCCGTACTTCAGCAGCGACGGCGAGTCCTACCTCGCCCAGCACACCCTGCGCGAGCTGACCAAGTCCCGTCCGCTGCGGGTGCTGTCCGAGGAGGACTTCACGCACTGGCAGACCTACGGCTACGTGGTCGTCCGCGAGGCGGTGCCGGCCGGGCACGCCCGCCGGATGCTCGACTTCGCCTGGCAGTTCCAGGGGTTGGACCCGCGGGACCCGGCCGGCTGGTTCGCCGACCGGCCGTTCCGCTCCGAGCTGGAGCAGCAGTTGCACGTCTACGGCTTCGTCGAGGCGTACCACCACCAGCTGCTCTGGGACAGCCGGCAGGACCAGCGGGTCTACGACGCCTTCGTGGACGTCTGGGACTGCGAGGAGCTGTGGGTCACCCTGGACCGGCTCAACCTCAACCCGCCCAACCGGGGCACCCGGGACCGGGCGCTGGTCGACCCCGCCGACCGCGGCCCGGACGTCCGGCTGCACTGGGACATCGACACCTCCCTGGGCGTGCCGCCGCAGCGGGTGCAGGGCATCATCGCGCTCAACGAGACCGCCCCGGAGACCGGCGGCTTCCACTGCAGTCCGGAGCTGTTCCGGCGCTTCGACGCGTGGCGGCTCGCCCAGCCGGCCGACCGCGACCCGCTCCGCCCGGACTTCGACCGGGCCGAACTGCCGGTGGTGCGCCCCGAGTTGCACCCCGGCGACCTGCTGATCTGGAACGGGCTGCTGGCGCACGGCGTCGCCCGCAACCTGTCCGAGCAGGGCGTGCGCGCCGTGCAGTACCTGTCGATGATGCCCGCGCTGGAGGAGCACGAGCAGCTGCGCAGGTCCCGGATCGACTCCTGGCGGCACCTGCACACCCCGCGCTGGAACCGCACCCTGGTCGGCGATCCGGTGCTGCACGAGTCCAAGCGCTACTCGACCGCGCGGCTGAACGAGCTCGGCGGCAAGCTGCTCGGCCTCAGCTCCTGGTACGAGCCGGTCGACCTGGCCGGGCAGGCCGTCGGCCGGGCCGGCCGGTGCGCCGCGTCCGCCTGACCGCCTGCCCCGCTCCCCCGCTACTCCTTGCCGGGCAGCGCCAGGGCCAGTGACTCCAGTGCGCCCAGCGGGTCGGGCCCGACCGGGGCGAGGACGACGCCGGTGGCCCCGGCCGCGTGCCGGGCGGCGATCGCGGCCCGGGCCTGCTCGGGCGTGCCGGTGACGGCGAGCGCGCGGACCCACTCCGCGGGCATGGTGCGGGCGAACTCCTCGCCGTCGGCGCTGGCGGCCCGGTGGGCGCGGAACTCGGCGGCGAACGGCAGCGGGTCGATGTGCGGGGCCCAGTCGGGCTCGCCGATCGCGGCCAGCCCGGCCCGGACCCGTTCGACGGCGGCGTCCCCGTCCCGGTCGACGGCGGCGACGTCGTAGGTGACCACCTGGGCGTCGGTGCGGCCCAGGTGGCCGAGCGAGGCGGCGATGTAGGCGGGCGGGGCGGGTTCGGCGAGCAGCAGCCCGTCGGCGCTCTCCCCGGCGAGGGCCTGCGACCTGGGACCGCGCACGCCCAGCACGACGGGCGGCACCACGTCGGGGGTCTCGGTGAGCCGGACGCCCGCGCAGCGCACGTACCGGCCGTCGGCCGGGCCGTCCTCGCCGCGCAGCAGGGCGCGCAGCGCGGTGGTGTACTCGCGCAGCAGGGTGAGCGGGCTGGCGGGCCAGGCGCCGCCGGACTGCTCCATCCAGTCGCGCATGCCGTGGCCGACGCCCGCGGTGAGGCGGCCGGGGTGGAGCTGGGCGAGGGTGGCGAGTTCCATCGCGGCGAAGCAGACGTTGCGGGCTC
The DNA here is from genome assembly GCF_003751605.1 of Kitasatospora cineracea. Lineage (NCBI taxonomy): Bacteria > Bacillati > Actinomycetota > Actinomycetes > Kitasatosporales > Streptomycetaceae > Kitasatospora > Kitasatospora cineracea. Next base: position 5,607,004 of record NZ_RJVJ01000001.1, on the reverse strand, counting down.
CGGCGGGCAGGATGCCGATGCCGACGGTGATCCGCTCGGTGGCGGCGAGCACACTGGCGGCCTGGGCGATGCCGCCGCGCCAGCCGAGGTCCTCGACCACCCACAGCTCGTCGAATCCCGCCTGCTCGGCGCGGCGCGCGTAGGGGAGGAGCTGCCGCACGGGCAGGTCGCGGGGCAGCATCACGCCGACCCGGCCGGGCAGGTGGTTCGACTCGGTCATCGGGTGCTCCTTCGGGGTGCGCGGGGCCTCCCGCACGAGGACCCGGAGCAGCTCATAAGATCATCAACCACCGGGTCGCGTCGAGGGCCGCCGCCCCCGCCGTCGCCCCGTCGGCCCGTCAACCCGCCGCCGCGGCCTGTTTCTTCTCCCCCGCGGCCGCCGGGTGGTCGGCCACGGCCACCGGCCCGCGCCGGTCCACCGCCCAGGAGAGCGCGGCGATCACGAACCCGAGCAGCGACAGGCCCGCCCCGACCAGCGAGGGCGAGGTCAGCCCGTACCCGGCGGACAGCGCCAGGCCGCCGAGCCAGGCGCCCATCGCGTTGGCCAGGTTGAACGCGCCCTGCACGGTCGCGGACGCCAGCGTCGGCGCGGTGCGCGCCTTGCGGATCACCAGCGTCTGCACGGTCGGGACGGTGGCGAAGCCCGCCATGCCGATCAGCACCACCGTCGCGGCGGCCGACCAGCGGGCGTGCGCGGTGAGCGCGAACAGGCCGAGCGCGCCCGCCATCGCCAGGAACGCCGCGCAGATCGACGGGCGCAGCGCCCGGTCGGCCGCGTAGCCGCCGACCACGTTGCCGATCGTCATGCCGACGCCGAACAGCGCCAGCACCAGGGTGACCGAGCCCTCGGCGAACCCGGCGACGTCGGTGAGCGCGGGGGTGATGTAGGTGTAGCAGGCGAACAGTCCGGCGCAGCCGAACACCACGGTGGCCAGCGCCAGCCAGAGCTGTCCGCTGCGGAAGGTGGCGAGTTCGCTGCGCAGGCCCGCGCCGGGGTGGCTGGGCAGCGGCGGCACCAGGCGGGCGATGGCGGCGGCGCCGAGCAGGCCGATCGCCACCACCACGAGCATCGCGGCCCGCCAACCGAGGTGCTGGCCGAGCAGGGTGGCGGCGGGCACCCCGAGGATGTTCGCCACCGTCAGGCCGGAGAACATCACCGACACCGCCCGGGCCCGCAGGTGCGGGGCGACCAGTTCGGCGGCGGCGACCGCCCCGGCCCCGAAGAACGCGCCGTGCGGCAGCCCGGTGATCAGCCGGGCCACCGCCAGGAAGGCGAAGTTCGGCGCGATCGCGCACAGCAGGTTCCCGAACGTGAACAGCCCCGCCAGTCCGATCAGCACCGTCTTGCGCGGCAGCTTCGCGGCCACCGCGGTCAGCAGCGGTGCCCCGATCACCACGCCCAGCGCGTACAGCGAGATCAGCCAGCCCGCCTGCGGGATCGTCCGGTCCAGCCCGTCGGCGATCTGCGGCAGCAGCCCCATCGCGGAGAACTCGGTGGTACCGATGGCGAACGCGGTCACGGCGAGGGCGACGAGCGCCAGGGGCATGCGGGTACTCCAGCCGACAACGGGGGACGGCGAACCGCCCGAACGACGCACCGACCGGGCCGCCAACCCCAATGTCAACGTTGTCAGTACGCTCCGATCCTACCCGCCCGGCCGGACCCCCTCGGCCGGGCGGCCGGAGGGGCTGCCGGACGGGCGGTCAGACGGGCGGCAGCAGGTCGCTCCCGCTGACGGTGTACGGCAGCGGGGGGTAGCGGAAGTCCGTCTCCTCGTTCTCGCGGCGCCGCATCCGGTAGAACGCGCGCTGCTGCTCCTCGGAGGCCGCCACCAGTTCCTCCCCCTGCGGGAGGTGCGGCCGCCCGTCGCGGAAGCGCAGGTGCGTCCCCGAGGTCCGGAAGGTCACCCCCAGCCACTCGTTGTCCACCGCCCGGGCCGGGCCGTCCAGCAGGATGCGGTGCTTGAACCGCCGGTTCGCCGCGACGGAGAACACCACGACGCCCTGGTGGACGAGCGGGATCCCGAAGCCCCCGCCCGCGTCCCCCTTCGGCGCGAAGGCCAGCGTCCGCGGCGGGCCCGCGTCGGGGTCGCGGTAGCAGGAGAAGAGCGCGATGGACGACTCCTCGGCCAGGTCGAGGGCCAGGTCGGAGTGGGCGCCCATGGTGGTGCAGGCGTTCGTGTAGACCTCGGCCAGCGCGTTGTCGAACCGGGCCGGGAGCGCCGCGTGCTCCTCGATCCGCCGCGCCAGCCGCTCGTGCACCGCCCGGAACCGCTGCGCCGGGTTCTCGTACCGGGCCGTGGTGCGCACCAGCGGCACCTCGCCCGCCGGGCCGGTCCTGGTGAGCACGGCGGCCCGGCGGCCCTTCCCCGCCGCCTCCCAGCTGACCGACTCGAACAGCTCGGCGAAGGGGTTCGGCCCGGCCGGCAGGACGTGCGCGCGGATGCCGTCGGCGGCGCTAGGCCCGGGGGGCAACGTAGTCCCCCTCGTTCATGCTGAACGGGAACTCCCGGCCGTAGCCCGCGAAGGACGGGCTCCGGTTCTCCTCCGCGTACAGCCGGCGCAGTTCGTCCAGGCCGTCCGGGGTGGGCGGCTCCAGCCCGACCGGCCCGTCGGCCGTCTTGAGGAAGGTGCGGCCGTCCCGGTGGACGGCTTCGGCGTCCGAGCAGCGCACCACGTACCCCAGCCGGGTCGGGAGCAGTTCGGCGGCCGGCGCCGGGGGCCGGATCTCGTGCGTGTACAGGCGGTTGGTGGAGAGCGGCACCAGCAGCACGGAGCCGGGGTGGAGCGTCACCGTGAAGTGCGGCGGGAGCCCGGCCGCCTCGGACTCCGCGGTCCGCTCCTTGAGCCGGAAGCGCAGCCCGGTCAGCCCGCTGACGCCCCGCACGCCGCGGTCGAAGGCGTCCGCGTCCAGCGGCTGCAGCCCGTCGAGCCGGTCGTAGAAGGTGCAGAAGGCCATGATGCCGGCGGCGGGCATGTCCTTGGTCTTGTCGGCGTGGGCCGAGATCCTGGCCTTGGACTGCTTGCGCTCCGCCGTGGCCGGGGTGTTGCGGTACACCTGCGCGAGGACGTGGTTCAGCGGCGCCTGGCCCCGGAAGACCGCGGCGGCCTCCCGGTTCAGGGCCTCGACGATGTGCGTGTCGGTGGCGCGGAAGCCCTCGGTCGGCCCCGAGAAGTTGGTGGAGCAGCGGAGCAGGCGGAAGTGCAGGTCGTCCCCGTCCCGCACGACGGGCGTCAGGTAGATCCCGCTGCGGTGGGCCGTCCCCGGCTTGGTGGACTCCGTCAGGGACTGGAACGCGTGCTCGGCCAGGATCCGCCCGAAGTGGTCGGCCTCCGGCTCGAAGAAACGGCGGTAGTACACGCCGACCCCGTGTACCCGCAACGGCACCCGCCCCGGACCGACCCCGGTCCACGACGCACCCGCGCCCGGGGGGCGGCCCGCCGGGACCTCCCCGACGACCAGCACCCGGGCCGCCGCGTCCAGCCGGCGGGCGGCTGCCGCGGACACCTCGCCGCACAGGTAGACCGTCCGGCCCGCGAGGTCGAGCCCCCCGGAGTCGAGCTCCTCCGGCGTGACCACCGCCCCGAAGAACTCCCGCCCCAGTTCCCCGTCCCGCACCTCCTCCGGCCCGACCAGAACGTTCCCCGACTCTTCGAGCCGGGCCCCCGCCGCCGCCACCACGTCCCTCACCCGAACCCCCGCACCGCTCGCCGACTCCTGACCACCCGCCCCGCATCACGAACCGGGCCGGACCCGCAGGCTACCCGCTCACCGCTCCCGCCTGCCCGCCGCCAGCGCCTTCTCTCCCCCTCCCCCCTCCACCCCGCCCACTCTCTCCTGACCACCCCTCAACCCGCCGCCAGCACCCGGATCCGCCGCACCTCGGCTGCCACGCCCGCGAGTTCCGGCGGCAGGACGACGGTGGCGGGTGGCGGGGCGGGCGCCGGGCCGGGGTGGTCGAGGGCGTCGGCGGCTGCGGCGAGGTCGCGGGTGAGGGTGCGGGCGGCGGGGGTGGTCGGGGCGGGGGCGCCGTGGTCGCGTTCGACGGCGTACGCGGTGGCGGCGTCGGCGAGGCGTTCGGCGTGGACGGTCAGGCGCAGCCAGTCCGGGCCGGCGGGGGTGCCGGGGCTGAGTTCGGCGGCGGCGGTCTCGGCGGCGGCGCGGGCCTGGGCGAGGGTGCGGTAGGCGGTGCGGCGCAGTTCGGCGCGGCGGGTGTCCGCCGGGTGCGGTTCCTGTCGGCCGGTCAGCAGGACGTGGTCGAGGTAGCGCTGCGTGTGCCGCAGGGCGTACGCGGCCCGCTGGCCGACCCGGGCCCGGGTGTCGGCCAGCCCCGGGAGGTGGCCGACCAGCAGGACCAGGGCGCAGGCGAGGGTGGTGTCGAGCAGCCGGGCGGGGGCGGCGGCGCGGTCGCCGCCGGTGGTGACGAAGGCCAGCACGGTGACGGTGATGACGGCGGTCTGCGCGGCGAAGTGCCGCTGGGCGACGGGTACGAGCGCCCCGGTGACGGCCACCGCGACGACCGGCCACCACGGTCCGGACAGCACCGGCCCGAGCCCGGCCACCAGCAGGACCCCGGCGACCGTCCCGGCGAAACGGTTGACCACCCGGGAGAACAGCGGCCCCAGGTCCGGCTTGACCAGGAACGCGGCCGTCACCGGCAGCCAGTACCAGTGCCCGGCCCGCAGCCCGAGCGCCAGCGCGGCACTCCCCGCCACGCACACCCCGACCCGCACCCCGTACGCCCGCCCGGCCCGCCCCCACGGCCGTACCCCGGGCACCGCCCCGCGCCGCACGGCGGGCCGCACCCCGCGCCGCGCTCCCAGCACCAGCTCGGCCACTCCCCTGCGCCACCCCCGCCCCCGCCGGAGCCCGCGCTCACGCCCCGGACCGCCCGCCCCGGCCGCCTGCCCACCACCCACCAGGCTCGGCACCCGCCCGACGACGCCCCGCCCGTTCCCCTCCGCTCCCGGCACTCCGCCGAAGGCCAGGGCCGCGTGCAGGACCGCCCGGTCGAAGGCCGCGGTGGCCGGGGTCTCGGCGGCGGGGACGGGGAGCGGGCCGGGGAGGCTCCCGGTGCGGACGGCAGCGGCCAGGCGGCGCGGGCCGGTGGCGAGGCGGGTGGGCAGGGGGCGGGCGGCGTGCAGCAGGGCGACGCCGGCCTCGCAGAGGGCGGAGGCGGCGGCGAGCCGGGTGCGCAGGGGGTGGGCGTGGTCGGTGCGGAGTTGTTCGCCGGCCCGGTCGAGGGCTGCGGTGAGGTGTCGGCGGGCACTTTCGGCGCGGTCGGTGCCGGCCGCGTCCAGGGCGTCGGCGAGGGCGTCGAAGACGGCGGCGACAGCCTGTCGTTCGGCGTGCAACGGCCGGGGGTGGGAGGTGAGTTGGCGGAGCAGCAGGAGCCAGGCGGCGCCGGCCAGGTAGCAGCCGGCCCGGGCCCAGCCGGGCAGCGGGGCGGGCATGCCGCAGCCGAGGACGGTGAGGACGGTCAGCTGGACGGCGGCCGCGGAGGCGACCGGTCCGGTGACGCTGATCGCCCCGGAGAGGACCCCGACGGCGCCGAGCAGCGGCACCGCCCACCAGCCGCCGACGGTGCCGATCAGCAGCCCGAGGGCGCCCGCGAGGGCCGGGACGGCCTGCTGCACGGCGCCGGTGCGCCGCCCGGCGGGGCGGTCGTTGACGCCCGCGAACATCGCCCCGAGCCCGGCCAGCACTCCTTCCGCGGGCCGTCCGGCGGCCAGTGCGAGCCCCAGCGGCACCGCCATCCCGGCCGCTCCGCGGGCCGTCGCCGCCCAGGGCACCGGGCCGCGCTGCCAGCGCAGCGGGTGGGTCAGCCAGTCCGGTCGCACCGCTCGCCTGTCCGTGGGAACTCCCTTGCCGGGTACACCTGTTCTGTCCTCCCAGCCTAGGAACGCCTCTTGTCGCCCCTGCTGCACCCGCGTTACACCGGGATGACAACCTCGCCGGCCCTCGCCGGCCCTCGCCGGCCCTCGCCGGTCCTCGCCGCGGAAACCCGTCCGCCTCCCCCGGCGGAAAACCACGTGCGGGCCGTCCGGGTCGCCGGTTAGCCTCGCGGTTTGGCCGGAAATCGGATGTCAAGGGGTGAAAGGCCGTGGGTCGCAAGGGTGGTGGCCGCGGGCTGGGGCGCGGCTTCGGCTCGCTGTGGTCGGCGGCGGCAGTGTCCGCGCTGGGCGACGGGATCGTGGCGGCGGCGGCTCCGCTGCTGGTGACGTCGTTGACCAGGGATCCGGTGCTGGTCGGTCTGGCGGTCTTCGTCCAGCAGTTGCCGTGGTTGCTGCTGGCCCCGGTCAGCGGGGTGCTGGTGGACCGGGTGGACCGGCGCCGGCTGGCGGTGGCGGCGGACGCGGCGCGGGCCGTGCTGACGGCGGCGCTGGCCGTGGCGGTGTACGCGGACGCGGTGTCGCTGCCGCTGGTCTACGCGGTGGGGCTGCTGCTGGGCAGTTGTGCGGCGCTCGGTGACAACGCGTCCTCGGCGCTGCTGCCCGCCGTGGTCGACTCGGCGGACCTGCCGCGGGCCAACTCCCGGATGTTCGGCACCGAGTCGGTGCTCAACCGGCTCTGCGGGCCGCCGCTCGGCGCGGCCCTGTTCGGGGTGGCGGCGGGCCTGCCGCTGACGGTCGACGCCCTGAGCTTCACCGGCGCCGCCGCCCTGGTCTCGACGCTGCGCCTGCGGCCCCGCGCCGGGGCGCCGTCGCCCTCCCCGGCGGAGCGGGAGCCGGTGGGCCGCCAGTTCGCGTCCAGCGTCCGCTGGTTGTGGGCCCAGCCCGCGCTGCGCACGCTGACGCTGGCGCTGTGCCTGATGAACGTGACGCTGCTGGCGGGCTTCTCGGTGATGGTGCTGTACGCCCGCGAGCACCTGGGCCTGTCGGGGTTCGGCTACGGCGTGCTGCTGTCGGCTTCGGCGGTCGGCGGCCTGGCCGGGGCGCTGGTCGCCCCGCGGCTGCAGGCCCGGTTCTCGGCCTCGCTGCTGCTGCGGGTGGGCCTGGTCCTGGAGACGCTCACCCATGTCGGTCTGGCGCTGGCGGGTTCGCCGTGGGTGGCGGGCGCGGTCCTGGGCGGGTTCGGCGTGCACGGCGCGATCTGGGTGAGCGTCGACCGGACGCTGGTGCAGCGCGCCGTCCCCGACGAGTTGCGCGGCCGGGTGAACAGCGTCTTCATGGCGCTGGCCGTCGGCGGTTCCGCCCTCGGCGCGCTGGCCGGCGGCCCGCTCGCCCGGGCGTTCGGCCTCACCGGCCCGTTCTGGTTCTCCGCCGTCGTGATGGCCGCCCTGACCGTCTTCGCCTGGCGCCCCTTCGGCCGCCGCATCGACACCCCGCCCCCGGTCCCCGCCGCCTCCACCGCCCTGGCCGCCACCTGACCGTCCGTCACCCGGCCCGCCCGGCACCGCCCGACCTCCGTCCGACCTCCCTCCGACCTCCGTCCGGGCGGTGCCGGGCGGCGTGCCCTCCGCTCCCCCGCCCATGGGCCTGCGGTATACCTGCTGGCAGTGGCGACGAGAGGTGGGTGGCGGGTGATCCGGCGGCGGGTGCTGGTCTCGGGCACGGTGCAGGGCGTCTTCTTCCGCGACTCCTGCCGCCGGGCGGCGGCGGAGGCGGAGGTGACGGGCTGGGTGCGCAACCTGCCGGACGGCCGGGTGGAGGCGGTCTTCGAGGGCGACCCGGCCCCGGTGGAGCGGATGGTCGCCTGGATGGGGCACGGTCCGTCCCGCGCGGTGGTGGAGCGGGTCGAGGTGGTCGAGGAGCAGCCGGAGGGCCTGCTGGTCTTCGCCGTCACCACCTGACCGCCCGCCCGGCACCCGACCGCCCGGCACCCAACACCTGACCGCCCGGCACCCGTCCGCCGGTCACTCCGTCCCGTACGGCCACACCTCGTCGGGGAACACCCGGGCGAACCAGTGCGGTTGGACGTCGCGCAGCCGCAGGGTGTGCCAGCGGCGCGGGTCCTCGGGGAGGGGGACCCCGACCTCGACGTCGGGGCCGTGAGCGAACAGGCGTTCCTGGCAGACGCCGCAGGGGGCGAGCACCCAGAAGCCGCGGTCGCCGTCGACGGCGGTGACGCAGACCGAGGCGACGACCCGGCGGCCGAGCTTGTACGCCTCACAGATCGCGCCGGTCTCGTGGCACAGTTGCACGCCGCTGTTGGGGACCGCGGGCGCGGTGCTGGTGAGGACGGTGCCGTCGTCCAACCGGAGAGCCGCGGCGCCCGCCCAGTCCTGGCCGGGGAAGCGGCTGCGGGTCAGTTCGATCGCGGCGTCCACGAGGTGACGGTCGATGGCCATGCCGGGACGGTACCGAAGCGGTGGCGGGCGGGGAAAACGGTTTGCCGCCGGCGGGCGGCGGCGCCCAGACTCCGGCCATGACGACCACCACCCGGACCGACGACCGCGACGGCCAGGACGCCCGCGGCGACCGCGACGGCCAGGACGCCCGCGACGACCGCGACGACCTGGACGACCTGGACGACCTGGACGGCCGACTCGCCGCGACCAAGCGGGACTTGAAGCTCTACCTGCAGGACGCCCGGGACGCGCTGGTGTGGAAGCTGGAGGGCCTGTCGGAGTACGACGCCCGCCGCCCGCTGACGCCCACCGGGACGAACCTGCTGGGGCTGGTCAAGCACCTGACGGGCGCGGAGGCGGCGTACTTCGGCACCGCCTTCGGCCGGCCGTTCGAGGGCGGTCCGGGGCTGTGGGTGGCGGGCGCCGCCGAGCCGAACGCCGACCTGTGGGCGCGGCCGGAGGAGGGCCGGGAGTTCCTGCTCGCCGAGTACCGCCGGGTCTGGGCGCACGCGGACGCCACCGTCGACGCGCTGCCGCTGACCGCGACCGGCCGGGTCCCGTGGCCCCCGCACAACGAGCTGACGCTGGGTCGGATCCTGCTGCACGTGGTCGCCGAGACCCACCGGCACGCGGGCCACGCCGACCTGGTCCGCGAACTCGTCGACGGCGCGACCGGCCTGCGCCCGACCGGCGCGGTCCTCCCGGAGGGCGACGCCGACTGGTGGTCCTCCCACCGCGCCCGGGTCGAACGGGCCGCCCGCACGGCGGCCCTCGCCGCGGGCGAGCGGCTGCCCGACTGACCGGCCGGCCCCCGCCGGACCGCGTGACGGCCCGCCCGCAGCCTCTGGAATGATCACCGTCCAGGGGCGGTGCCCGTCCCCGGACGCTCGTTCCGCCGAAGGGAATCCGCCCCGTGCCGATCGACCTCACCGAAGCCCTGGCCGCCCACCCGTACCCGGGCCGGGGCGTGCTGCGCTGCCGCACCACCGACGGGGCCCCGCTGGCCGCCTACTTCCTGACCGGCCGCAGCCCGGCGTCCCGGGCCCGCGCGCTGCGGTTCACTCCGGACGGCGCGCTGACCGTCGTCCCGACCGACGTCCGCGAGCACGACGACCTGCGGCACTACCCGGCGGTGCGGCGCGGCGGCGGGCTGGTGGTGTACGGCAACGGCGAGCAGGTGGCGACGGTCGCGGACCGGCTGGACGCGGGACTGTCCCCGGTGGAGGCGCTGGACGGCCTGGACTACGAGCCGGATCCGCCGATCTTCACCCCCCGGCTGACGGTGGTCGCGGACGTCCGCCCGGACGGCCCGACCTGGCTGGGCGCGGCCCGGCGCAGCGCCGCCGGCCGCCTGGGCGCCGACCGGCTGTTCCTGCGGCTGGGCGCGCTCTCCCCGGGCGAGGGCGTGCTGCTGACGACCTATCAGGGTGCTCCGGCCGCCCCGGCCACCGGCGCCCCCTACCTGGAGGTCGCCACCGCGTACCGGGACGCGTCCGACCTGCTGGAGCGCCTCTGGTCCGCTCTCCCGGCCGAGTACCGGGTCGCCGCCGCGGTCTTCGCCCCGGCCGCCTTCCCGGAGGTGCTGCTGCGCCACGCGGCGCAGTGACCTGCCCGGCCCCCGCGACGCCGGACGGCCGCCCGCGCGCAGGCGCGGGCGGCCGTCGTGCGGAGCCGGGGTGTCAGCTGTCGAAGCCGAGGCCGAGCTTGTCCATGGTCTTGAGCCAGAGGTTGCGGCGGCCGGCGTTGCGGTCGGCGCGGTCCAGGGACCACTTGGTGATGCCGATGCCGGCCCAGCGGACGGGTTCGGGCGGGAACGGCAGCGGCTTGCGGCGGACCATCTCCAGGGCGGTGCGCTCGGTGGGCTTTCCGGCCAGCAGGTCGAGCATCACCTCGGCGCCGAAGCGGGTGGCGCCGACGCCGAGGCCGGTGTAGCCGGCGGCGAGGGCGACCTTGCCGTGGTGGGCGGTGTCGAAGAAGGCGGAGAACCGGGTGCAGGTGTCGATGGCGCCGCCCCAGGCGTGGGTGAAGCGCAGGCCCTCCAGTTGCGGGAAGGTCTGGAAGAAGTGCCGGGCGAGGGTCTGGTAGGTCTGCGGCCGCTGGTCGTACTCGCTGCGGACCTTGGCCCCGTAGTGGTAGATCGCGTCGTAGCCGCCCCACAGGATCCGGTTGTCGGCGGACAGCCGGTAGTAGTGGAACTGGTTGGCGCTGTCGCCAATGCCCTGCCGGCCCTGCCAGCCGATCGCGGCGAGCTGTTCGGCGCTGAGCGGTTCGGTCATCAGCGCGTAGTCGTAGACCGGCACGGTGTACGGGCGGATCCGCTTGACCAGCGACGGGAAGACGTTGGTGCCGAGGGCGACCTGCCGGGCGAGGACCCGGCCGTAGGGGGTGCGCACGGCCATGCCGGGGCCGGACTCGGCGATGTCGAGGGCCTTGGTGTGCTCGAAGACCCGCACGCCGAGCCGCTCGCAGGCCCGCTTGAGGCCCCAGGCGAGCTTGGCGGGGTGGAGCATCGCCACGCCGTCCTTGTCCCAGAGCGCGCCGAGGTAGGTCGGGGAGTCGACCTGGGCGCGGACGGCGTCGATGTCCAGCAGCTCGTAGTCGCCGTACTCCTTGGCGAGTTCGTACAGTTCGGCGAGTTCCTCGACCTGGTGCGGTTCGGTGGCGACGTCGAGTTCGCCGGTGCGCTCCCAGTCGCAGTCGATCGCGTGCTTCGCCACCGCGTCCTCGATGGACTGCAGGTTGCGGGCGCCGAGTTGTTCGAGCGCGGCCAGTTCGTCGGGCCAGCGGTCGAGGCCGTTGCCGAGGCCGTGGGTGAGGCTGGCGGCGCAGAAGCCGCCGTTGCGGCCGGAGGCGGCCCATCCGGTCTGTTCGGCCTCGATCAGGACCACGTCGCGCCCGGGGTCCCGTTCCTTGGCGATCAGCGCGGTCCACAGGCCGCTGTAGCCGCCGCCGACGACCAGCAGGTCGCAGCGGACGTCGCCGGTGAGGGCGGAGTTGGCGTCCGGGCGGCCCGGGTCCTCCAGCCAGAACGGGGTGGGTTTGGCGTCCCGCAGTGCGTGTACGGGGTCCATGCTCTCGGTTCCTTGCCTAGGGAGGGTGCGGCCCGGCCGTGGGGGCGGCCGGGCCGTGGGGTGGTGCGGGGGCTAGCGGTCCTCGGCCGGGGCCGGGCCGAGGTCGACCGTGTAGACCTTGCGGAGCGTCTCGTGGACGGTCCAGGTGGTGCGGTCGCCCTCGCGGAGCACCGCGAGGTCGCCGGGGCCGAGTTCCAGGACGGGGCCGTCCTCGAAGGCGACGGTGGCCCGGCCGCTGAGCACAACAAACATCTCGTCCGCCTCGGTGTCGGTGACGACGCCGGGGGTGATCTGCCAGATCCCGCGGACCTGGCGGCCGTCGGCGGACTCCCAGACCACCTTGCCGGTGACCTCGGGCGTGCCGGAGACGACCTGCCCGGGGTCGAGCGGCTCGGGCTCCAGTTCGGCGTCCGGGACGTGCAGGGCGAAGCTGTTGATCATGCCTCGACGCTATCCGTTCCGGTGCCGCTGACGGCCTTGTCACTGTGCGCCGAGTCCGGCCGCCGCCCTGACAGGTCGTACGCCCCGGTGTCCCCGCCGTTCGCGGCGGCCCGGTCGGCGGCGGCGGCCTCCCGGGCGGCCTTGCGGGCGGCCAGCGCCGGGTAGAGCAGCAGCGAGGCGCCGACCACGATCAGGCAGTAGACGACGGCCTTGGTGCCCTCCTCGCTGTACTGCTCGATCGCGGCCCAGACGCTGACGCCGGTCAGGCTGACGGCGATCAGGCCGATGCTCCACCAGCCGCCGGGGATCTTGTAGGGGCGCTCCAGTTCGGGTTCGCGGATCCGCAGCGCGATCAGCGCGGCGACCTCCAGCAGGATGCCGATGTTGGTGAGGAAGACGTCGTAGATCACCAGGCTCTGGAAGCTGGAGAAGCAGAACAGCGCGTAGACGACCGAGGAGCCGACGATCGAGGCGACCGGCATCTTGTAGCGCTTGCTCTCCTTGGAGACCCACTTGGGCAGGTAGCCGTCGTGCGAGAGCGAGGAGGGCAGCCGCGAGTAGGAGGCGAGCAGCGCGGAGAACATCGCCACCGAGGCGAACAGGCCGCCGATGGTGACGACGTACTGCAGCCAGGGGCCGGCCAGTTCGCCGGCGATGTCGGGGAGCGCGCCGTCCTCCCAGCTCTTCCAGCCGTTCTCGCCGCCCGGGCCGACGGCGAGGGAGGCCAGCGAGGGCAGCAGGTAGCCGGCGATGATCAGCAGCACGGACCACAGCAGCGCCTTGGGCAGGTGCTTCTTCGGGTTCTCCATCTCGCCGGCCACGGTGGAGACCGAGTCCCAGCCGGAGTAGTTCCACATCACGATGAACAGGCCGGAGCCGAAGGCGTTCCAGGTGGACTGGCCCTGTTCGGCGGTCATCGAGGAGATCGGGTTGGTGCCCTCGGTGACCAGCTGGTAGAAGCCGATCACGGTGAGGATCAGCATCGGGGTCAGGCAGATGATCGCGAACGCCACCGAGGAGTCGCCGACCCAGCCCGCGCCCATCAGGTTCAGCAGCGTGAACAGCACGATGACGCCGACGCAGATCACCCAGTTCAGGTCGACCTGGATGCCCGCGAGTTCGAACAGCACGTGCTTGCCGGGGGCGACGGCGCCGATCAGGCTCGACAGGTACGAGGTGAACATGACCGGGTACAGCGCCATGTCGACGAAGCTGCACACCCACTGCAGCAGGCCCTGCTGGAAGGCCCAGAACCGGCCGAGACCGCGCTTGACCCAGTGGTAGTAGCCGCCCTCGACGGGGATGGCGGTGCCGAGTTCGGCGCAGACCAGGGCGTGCGGCACGCTGTAGATCAGCGGGGCGACCAGGATCAGCAGGATGCCCATGCCGGGGCCGGAGGTCGAGAACAGCGGCTCGATGCCGTAGGCGCCGCCGGAGACGCTGAAGAAGATCAGCGCGACCAACGGGACGAGGCTCACGCGCTTGGGCGTCGCCCACCGGTTCTCCGGCGGGGCCACGGGGATGGCGGTCATTTTCACCTTGGCAATCGGGTGTCGGCTCGGATGCGGTCTCGGTTCGAGAGGCACGAGTCTCGCCGCCCCGGTGACGTAGGGCAATCATTCAATCTGTCAACCGTCTCGTTGCGCCCCTGACACACTGCAGGCCCCGCCGACGGATCGGCGGGGCCTCATCGTGCCAGGTCAGACGCTTCTCAGGCGGCACCGCACCCGGAATCGGCGACCACGAAGTACCCGGCGGAGGTCTCCTTCAGCGTGTGCGTGACGAACAGGTTCCACAGCCCCATGTTCTGGTTCGACCCGTTCGCGTACGCGTACCCGCCGCTCTGGTGCGCCCGGCCCGCGGCGACCTGGTTGTAGTTGTTGTCCGTCCAGCACCCCAGCGGCGCGGAGGACGAGGACGGCGACGAGGACGGTGACGAGGAGGGAGAGGGGGACGGCGAAGAGGACGGGGACGCGGACGGGGACGCGGAGGGGGCCGGCGACGCGGTGGCGGTGGCGCCGTCCAGCCCCCAGAACAGGCCGGTGTAGTACGAGGAGCAGATGGTGTTCAGGAAGTACGCCCCGCTCTGCCCGCAGTTGGTGGTGCCGCTGCCGGGGCTGACCGGCAGGCCGTGGCCCATCCCCGAGATGCTGTACAGCTGCACGGCGGGGCGGCCCGCGCCGTCGTCGTAGACGCTGAGCGTGGTGTTGCCGGGCAGCGCCTGGGTGGCGGAGGCGTTCTGCCCGATGCCCCACACGTTGGTCCACTGGTCGCGCAGTTCGGTGGCGTTGACCGGGGCGACGGTGCTGTCGGAGCTGCCGTGCCAGATCGCCACCCGCGGCCAGGGGCCGGTGTAGCCGGGGTAGGAGGCGCGCACCTTGTCGCCCCACTGGGCGGGGGTCAGGTTCTGGTTGGAGTTCTGGCAGCCGGAGGCCGCGGACTGGGTGGTGGCGCACTGGGCGGGCAGGCCGGAGGCGATCGAGCCGCCCGCGAACACGTCCGGGTAGTCGGCGAGCAGGTCGGCGGCCATGCCGGCGCCCGCGGACAGGCCGGTCACGTACACCCGGGACGGGTCGCTGCCGTAGAGCGCGACGGCCTTGTCGACCATCTGCTTGACCGACAGGGCCTCGCCCTTGCCGCGGGTGTCCTTGCTGCTGTCGAACCAGGAGAAGCAGGACAGCACGTTGTTGGCGGAGCCGGTCTGCGGGAAGACCACGGCGAAGCCCCAGCGGTCGGCGAGTTGGGCCCAGCCGGAGTTGTTGTAGTAGTCGGTGGCGGTCTGGGTGCAGCCGTGCAGCGCCACCACCAGCGGTTTGCTGGCGGGCAGCGCGGTGGGGACGTAGCTGTACATCGCCAGGTTGCCGGGGTTGGTGCCGAACCCGGTGACCTGTCCGAGCCCGGCCGCGGACGCCTGCGGCGCCCCGGTCAGCAGCCCTCCGGCGATCAGCGCGCCGGCCAGCGCCGCGCCCGCCCAGCGGCCGAGGCCGGAGCGTCGCCGCCGGGGCGTGCGGGTGGGTCGTCCTGCGCGTGCCGGTCCTGTCAGTCCTGCCAGTGCCATGTGGGGGCTCCGCTCTCTGCGGGTGCTCGCGTGCCGGGTGGGGGGTGGCCGAGCACCGTTCGCGGTGAATCATCGGCGCGGGCCCGGCGGCGGCCCATGGGACGGTGCACCACGGGCGGGTCCGCGGGCATGGCGGCGGCGACCATTGAACGGGGGCCCGGGGATGATCACGGACCCGCCCGCGCCTCCCACACCCGGGCGGACGGCGCGGGTAGCCTTCACCGGGTCATGCCCACGATCACCGACAAATCCGACTCCTCCCGGGTCCGTCCGATGCTCGGCACGGTCGTCCGGCTGTCGCCCTTCCTGCTGATCGCGCTGTCCGCGGGGGCGGACGCCGAGACCCCGGCCGGGCAGCGCTACGACCGGTTCGTGGTGGCGGCGCCCGCCCTCGCGGCGGCGACCTGGGGCTCGCTGGGGACGCTGCTGATCGGCCTGCTCGCGGTGGCCGTCGAGGTGGTGCTGGCGCTGATCCGGGACGGCCGGGTCGGCGCGTCGGCGGCCTCGGTGATCGCGGCGACGGTGACGGTCTCGCTGGCCGCCTCGTACACCTCCGGGATGCGGGTGCGCCGCGAACGCGACCTGGCGCTGGTGCGCTCGGTGGCGCGGACCGCCCAGCAGGTGGTGCTGCGCCCGCTGCCGGACCGGCTGAACGAGGTCGGCCTGGCGCTGTACTACAGCGCGGCGGCCGAGCAGGCGCAGATCGGCGGCGACCTGTACGAGGCGGTGCGCACGCCGTTCGGGGTGCGGATCATCCTGGGCGACGTGCAGGGCAAGGGCCTGCCCGCGGTGGAGATGGCGGCGGCGCTGCTCGGCTCGTTCCGGGAGGCCGCGTACGACGCGAAGGACCTGCCCGCGCTGGCCAGCCGGCTGGAGACCGGCCTGCAGCGGTACGCGGAGCGGGCCTCCTCGCCGGACGCGGCGGAGCGTTTCGCCACCGCCGTGCTGCTGGAGATCCCGGACGAACGGCCGGAGGCGTACCTGCTGAACTGCGGCCACCCGCCGCCGGTGCTGCTGCGCGCGGACGGCGGGGTGCAGCCGGTGGAGCCGGAGCTGCCGCTGCCGCCGCTGAACCTGTCGGCGCTGGTGGCCAGCGACTACCGGGCGCGCACCGTCCCGTTCGGGCCGGGCGACCGGGTGCTGCTGTACACCGACGGCGTCAGCGAGACCCGGGACCGGCGCGGCGAGTTCTACCCGCTGACCGAGCGCCTGGCGGGCTGGACCGCCACCCCGGACACCGCGCTGCTCGACAACCTCCGCCGCGACCTGCGCCGCTACGGGGGCGGCCCGGCCGACGACGACGTGGCCGCCCTGCTCGCCACCCGCCTGCCGGCGCCCACCGCCGCCGCCGGCCCCGGGGCCTGAGAGCTCCGTCCGAGGCTCCGTCGGGACTCCGTCGGAGACCCGGTTGGGGGCGCGGTCGGAGACCCGGTTGGGGGCGCGGTCGGAGGCCCGGTTGGGGGCGCGGTCGGAGACCCGGTTGGGGGCGCGGTCGGAGACCCGGTTGGGGGCGCGGTCGGAGACCCGGTCGGGGGCGCGGTCAGAGGCCAGGTCGGGGGCGCGGTCAGAGGCCAGGTCGGGGGCCCGGTCGGGGCTCAGGCGGCGGGCGGTAACCTCTGGGCCTTGCCATTGACGCCGTTGTCGAAGGAGCCGCCGGTGTCCGAGAACCGTACGACACTGCCGTTGCGGATCGCCGTGTTCGGGGCGGGCAGCATCGGCTGCCGGCTGGGCGGGGCGCTGGCCGCCCGCGACGACGTGACGCTGATCGGGCGGCCGTCCGCGATGGCCGAGCTGGACCGGGCCGGGCTGACCGTGACCGGCCCGGGCGACCGCCGGCTGCACGCCCGGCCGCGCACCGCCGTGGACGCCTCGGCCGCGGCGGGCGCCGACTACGTGCTGGTGACCGTCAAGTCGGCGGACACCGCGGACGCGGCCCGGCTGCTCGACCCGTATCTGGACGGGCGGTCCACCGTGATCAGCTTCCAGAACGGCCTGCACAACGCCCGGGTGCTGCGCGAGGCGCTGCCCGGCCGGACGGTGCTGGCCGGGATGGTGCCGTACAACGTGGTGCGCACCGGCCCGGCCTCCTTCCACCAGGGCACCGCGGGCGCGCTGCTGCTCGAACGGGCGGGCGCGGCAAGGCGGTTCGCGGACTCGGCGGCCGCGGCCGGGCTGCCGGTGGGGCTGCGCGCGGACATGCCGCGGGTGCAGGCCGCGAAGCTGCTGATGAACCTGAACAACGCCGTCAACGCGCTCTCCGGCCTGCCGCTGCGCGAGCAGCTCGGCAGCCGCCCGTACCGGCTGGTGCTGGCGCGCTGCCAGCGCGAGGCGCTGGCGGTGTTCGCGGCGGCGGGGCTGTCCCCGGCCCGGTTGACGCCCCTCCCGCCGGAGTGGATGCCGTCCGTGCTGGGCCTGCCGGACCCGGTGTTCCGCCGGGTCGCGGCGGCCAGCCTGCGGGTGGATTCCCGGGCCCGCTCCTCGATGTGGGAGGACCTGCAGCGCGGCCGCCCCACCGAGGTCGACGAGTTGCAGGGCGAGGTCGTCGCGCTGGCCGAGCACCACCGGCTGCCCGCCCCGGCCAACCGCCGCCTGCTCGAACTGGTCCGCGCGGCCGAGGAGGCCCCCGCCCCGCCCGCCTGGTCCGGCCCCGACCTGCTCGCGGCCCTCGACCGGTAGGCTCCCGTGCCCCGAGCAGGAGTTGACGCCCCGTCATGACCGCGCAGTGGACCACCCACGGTGTCGACCTGCACCCCGACGCGGTGCACAAGCGCTTCCGCGCCGACGCGCACGGCGAGCCGGAGCGGGAGTGGCGGGCGCTGACCCTGCTCGACCGCTACGCCCCGGGTCTGGCGCCCCGGCCGCTGGGGCGGGCGGACGGCACCGTCGCGATGTCGCGCCTGCCGGGCACCGTGCTGCGCGGTGCCGTGCTGACGGGCCGCCACCTGGACGCGCTGGCCCGGGCGGTGCGGCGGCTGCACGGCGCCGTTCCGGCCGGGGAGGCGGCCCGGCTGCCCGGGCGGCGCTGGGACGTCCGGGAGTCCGCCGACGCGGTCCGCGCCCGGGCCGGGGCGGTGCGGGCACCGGGGACGGGGCGGGCGCTGGCGGCGGGCCTGCGCTGGCTGGACGGCGCGCAGGAGGCGCTGGCGGCGGGCGGCGCCGCGGCGGTGCCCGTGCTGGGGCAGGCCGACGGCAACCTGGCGAACTTCCTGTGGGACGGCGCCGACGTCCGGCTGGTCGACTTCGAGGACTCCGGGCGCTCCGACCGGTCGTACGAGCTGGCCGAGATGGTCGAGCACGTCTCGGCCTGGGTGGACACCGACCTGGACGCCGGGGCCTTCCTGTCCCGGTTCCCGCTCTCCCCCGCCGAGGAGTGCCGCCTGCTGGAGTGCCGCCGGCTGTTCGCCCTGCTCTGGCTGGTCTTCCTGTCCGGCGACCCGGCGACCGCCGCCCGCAACCCGCCGGGCACCCCGGCCCGGCAGGCGGTGCGCCTGCTCGCGCTGCTCGACGCCCCTCCCCCTTCCGCGGCGCGGTGACCGCGGCCGTGACGGGCCGTCAGGCGGGGAGGGTCTTCTCCAGCACCACCGAGGTGTAGCGGACCGTCATGCCGACCTTGAGGTACAGGTCGAGCGCGCCGGTGCCGGAGTGCGTCCACAGGGTGCAGCGGCTCAGTCCGGCCTCCCGGCAGGCGAGGAAGGCGTGGTGCAGCAGGTGGCGGGCGATGCCGCGGCGGCGGTGGTCGCGGTCGACGGCGAGGCTCTCCACGTAGCCGTCCGGGCTGCCGGGCTGGTCGAGGGAGAGCGCGACGCCGACCACCCGGTCGTCGGCCCCGGTGACGGCGAGCGGGGAGCGGGCGGGGGTGAACGTCTCCCGGCCGACGGCGTGTTGGACCCACTCCTCGAAGGACATCCGGCGGGCCTTCCAGTCGGCGAAGGCGTCCTCGACGACCCGGTGGGCGGCGTGCGCGTCGTCCGGGTCGCCGGGGCGGAACGGGCGGACCCGGATGCCGGCGGGGGCGGGCGGGAGGTCGGGCAGCGCGTCGAGCGGGATCTCCAGCAGCCAGCTGGCGCCCTTGGGCCGGTACCCGTAGGTGCGCAGCATGGCCAGGCCGGCCGCGTCGAGGTCGGCGACCACCTGGACCAGCTTGTCGACGCCCTGTTCGGCGGCGCGGGTCTCCATCCAGCCGAGCAGGGCGGTGCCGATCCGGCGGCCGCGGTGCGCGGGGTGGACCCGGCACTCGCAGCGCCGGTCGGTCCACGCCCAGGCGGCGAGCCGCCCGTCCGGGCCGTGCACCAGCAGGGTGTCGGCGGCGGGGTCGAAGCCGGGGCGGGCGAGCACCGCGGCGATCTCGCCGCTGTCGGCCTCGGTGGCCCGCTCGCCGTGCAGGGCCCGTTCGCAGCCGGTCAGCAGGTCGAGGACGTCGGGCAGGTCGCGGGCCGGGTCGAGCGGACGGGCGGTGTAGCCGGCGGGCAGGACGACGGGCTGGGCCATGGGCGGTGGGTCCTTCCTGGTGGTCGGCGGTCGGACGGGGCGCGGTCGGCGGTCAGCGGTCGAACCGGACGGCGGCGGCCCGGTCCGGCCGCGCGGGCGGCTGCCGCGCGTCGGCGGACAGCACGGTGCCGGGATCCGTCCGGTCCTTGGACTCCCCGCCGTCGAGCGCACGAGCGGCGGGGGCGGAGCGGCGCGGGCCCGCGGCGCGGGCGGCCCGCGGTCCGGCGGGGCCGTTCTCGACGACCGCGGTCCGCTCGCCGTCCACCGGCAGGCCGTCGCAGTCGGGCACCACCGGTCCGAGCGGCTCTCCCGCCCTGTTCGCGCTCCCCATTCCCGGCAGCCTAGCCCCTGGCCCCGGGGGCCGGGCCGTCTCCGGGGCGCAGGGCGGCGGTGACCAGGCCCTCGATCGCCTCGCGCGGGACGTCGCCGCCGCTCACCAGGCGGTCGAAGACCAGGCCGTCGACGCAGGTCAGCAGGGTGTGGGTGCGGCTCTCCGGGTCGGCGGTGCCGTGTGCGGCGAGGAAGTGGCGGACCGCCGCGCGGCCGGCGTTCTCGCGCGGGACCAGGATCTCGCGCAGTTCCGGGTCCCGGGCGCTCTCGACGGCGCAGGCGTAGCGGGCCAGTGAGCGGCGGCGGCCCTCGCCGGCGAGGCGGTGCCGGGTGAGCAGCAGCAGGCCGTCGACCAGGTCGGCGGCGCTCTGCGGGGGCCCGAACTGCTCGGCCAGGGACTGGAGTTCGGCCTGGTCGCGCTGGACGAGGCGGGTGACCAGGCCGGTGAGCAGCGCGGCCCGGGTGCGGAAGTAGGCGGAGGTGGTGCCGGCCGGCAGGGCGGCCCGGCGGTCGACCGCCCGGTGGGTCAGGCCGCGGACGCCCTCGTCGGCGAGCACGTCGAGGGCCGCGTCCGCGAGGAGGGTGCGCCGGTCCGATGCCATGGCCCCTTTCTATACCCGCGGGGCATCGGCTAGCCTCCGTCTTCTACAGGTGTAGAAGAACGGGGTCGGCGATGGGCAGCAGGGCAGTGGTGGTCGGCGGGGGCATCGGCGGGCTGGCGGCCGCGATCGGGCTGTGCCGCGTCGGCTGGGAGGTGACCGTCCTGGAGCGCGCGGCCGTGCTCGCGGACGCGGGGGCGGGCATCTCGCTGGCCGCGAACGGGCTGCGGGCGCTGGACGGGCTCGGCGTCGGCGCGGCGGTGCGGGCCGCCGGGCAGGGCCAGTACCGCGGCGGCACCCGGACGCCGCGCGGCGGCCGGCTGGCCCGGCTGGACGGCGCGGCGCTGGAACGGGCGGTGGGCTCCCCGATCCTGGGCATCCCGCGCGCCGTCCTGCACCGGCTGCTGCGCGAGGCGCTGCCCGCCGGGGTGCTGCGGACCGGCGCGACGGCCGGCGCGGTGCGGCAGACCGGGCCCGGCGCGGTCCGGGTCGAACTCGACGGCGGCGAAGCCCTGGCGGCGGAGCTGGTGGTCGCGGCCGACGGCGTCCGCAGCCGGCTGCGCGGCCTGCTGTTCCCGTCCCACCCCGGCCCGGCGTACAGCGGCTCGACCGTGCTGCGCGCCGTCACCCGGCGGCCGGTCGACCTGGACAGCGACTTCGAGCTGACCTGGGGCCGCGGCGCCGAGTTCGGGCACCTCGCGTTCCGGGACGGCCGGGCCGAGTGGCACGCCGTCCTCGCCCTGCCCGCCGGCACCCGGTTCGCCGACCCGCTGGCCGAGCTGCACCGGCGCTTCGGCCACTGGCACGACCCGGTCCCCGCCCTGCTGGCGGCGACCCGGCCGGACGACGTGCTGCACCACGACGTCGACGAACTGCGGGTCCCGCTCCCCTCGTTCACCTCCGGCCGGATCGCGCTGCTCGGCGACGCCGCCCACGCGATGACGCCCAACCTGGGCCAGGGCGCCTGCCAGGCCCTGGAGGACGCGGTCACGCTGGCCGCCGCCCTCGCCACCGCCCCCGGCGTGGACGCCGCGCTGGCCCGCTACGACGCCGAGCGCCGCCCCCGCAGCCAGGCCGTCGCCCTGGCCGCCCGCCGGGCCGGGCAGTTGGGCCACCGGCTCTCCGCCCGCCCGGCCGTCGCCCTGCGCAACACCGCGATGCGCCTGACCCCGTCCCGGGCCGCGACCCGGATGATCCTGCGTCACCACGCCTGGACTCCGCCGCCGTTCGACCGGCCCGCTGCCCCCGGGGGCGGCCCGCGGCGGGCGGAGGGCAGAATCGAGGCATGACGGACCTGAGCGCCTTCCGCGCCGCAGTGGCCGCCCGGGCCGCGGCCGGACTCCCGGCTCCGGCCGGGCTCGCGGACTCAGTCGGGCTCGTGGATCCGGCCGGCCTCGCCGTCCTCGCCCGGGAGGCGGGGGTGCGGACGGCGGTGCTGCTGGAGGGGCCGAGCGACCTGGCGGCCGTCGAGGCGCTGGCCCGGCTGCTGGGGCGGGAGTTGGCGGCGGAGGGCGTGTGCGCGGTGGCGATGGGCGGGGCGATGAGCGCCGGCCCGTTCGCCGCGCTGCTCGGCCCGTCCGGGCTGGGCCTGCGGCTGACCGGGCTGTGCGACGAGCACGAACAGGGCTTCTACCGGCGCGGTTTCGACCGGGCGGGCGCGTTCGGCGACGAGTTCTTCGTCTGTGCGGCCGATCTGGAGGAGGAGTTCATCCGCGCCCTGGGGGTCCCCCGGATCGAGCAGGTCCTCGCCGCCGCGGGCGACCTGCCCGCCTGGCGCACCTTCGCCCGTCAGCCCGCCCAGCGCGACCGTTCCCCGTAGCAGCGCCTGCGCCGCTTCCTCGGCACCCGCAAGGGCCGCAAGATCCGCTACGGCCGCCTCCTCGCCGAGGCCCTCGACCCGGACCGGCTGCCGCCCCCGCTGCACGCCCTCTTCCACCACCTGTGACCCGCCCCCGGAACGGTCATCCTCCAGAGCCCTCCGGTCCGGGCCGCCTGACGTAGCGCCACATGTCGCGCGGCCGCCCGTCCACCTCCTGGTGGGCGGGCCGCAGGCCGGTGCACCGGAAGCCGGCCCGTTCGGCGGTGCGGATCGAGCCGGTGTTCCACGGTTCGACGTACAACTCCAGTCCGGGCAGGCCGAGTTCGCCGAACGCCCAGTCCACGACGGCGTCCAGCCCCAGCGCGGCGGCGCCCTGCCCGCGGGCCGACCCGACCACCCAGTACCCGACCGTCGCCCAGCCGCGCAGCGGCAGTTCGCCCACCCACAGGCCGACGTTGCCGACGGCCCGGCCCACCGGGTCGACGATCACGAAGGGGTAGCCCGTCCCGATCCGGGTGCGCCGCCACTGCCGTTCCACGTACGCCGCCGCCCCGGCCGCGGTGTACGGCGCCGGGACGGTGCTGATCAGCGGGATGTACGGGTCGGCCGCCGCCTCCCGGAGCAGCCCGGTGTCGTCCGGGTGCCAGCGGCGCAGCCGGAACCCGTGCGCGGCCGGGAGTTCGGGCACCGTCCGGGGCAGTTCCACGGCCCCATCCTGCCGCACCGGGGATTCCTGCCGCACCGGAGATCCGCGGTTCCGGCCCGCCCCGCCGCCGCGCGCACTAGGCTCGTCGGCACACCGACCGTCCCGCCCACCCGTCCGGGGGTTTCACCGTGCCCGTCTCCGCCACCTCTCCCCGGGCCGTGCTGGCCCGTTACCGCGCGGCGATGCTCGCCATGGACGCGGACGCGCTCGCCGAGCTGTACGCGCCGGACGGCGTGCACGAGTTCCCGTTCCGCTTCCCGGGGTTCCCGGCCCGGTACGAGGGGCGGGAGGCGGTGCGGGCCGGGTACGGGGCGGCGTGGGCGGCGAGCCCGGCCCGGCCGGCGGAGGTCGAGGAGGTCGCGCTGCACCTGACGGACGATCCGGAGGTGCTGGTGGTCGAGCAGGTGGTCCGGGGCGAACTCGCGGGCGGGCGGGGCGCTTTCGCGGTGCCCGGCCTGCTGGTGCTGCGGGTCCGGGACGGGCTGCTGGTGCACGTCCGCGACTACATGGACGGCCTGGCCGTCTCCGGCGCCCGCCCGAGCTGAACCGTCCGAGCTGAACCGCCCGTACTGAACCGCCCGGGCCCGGCGGCGGCTCGGCGGGCGGCGGCTCAGCGGGGGGCGGCCGCGGGGGGCGTGCGCAGGCCGCGCAGGGTGCGGTCGAAGACGGTGAGCAGCAGGAACAGCACGGCGGCGGCCAGCATGATCCAGGCCAGTTGGTGCATGCCCGCGGTGCCCGCGTGCGGCCCGTACGCGGCGGCGGTCGCGGCGGCGGCGACCATCGAGCCGAGGTAGGCGAAGGTGCGCAGCAGCCCGGCGGAGGAGCCGGTGCGGGCCGGGTCGGACTGCAGGAAGACGGAGTTCTGCAGGGCGAGCCCGTTGGCGCCCTGCGGGATGCCGAACACCACCGCCAGCACCAGCAGTTCCCACAGCGGGCTGTGCCCGCCGAGGGCGAGCATCAGCAGGCAGGCGGCGATCTGGCCGACCGCGCCGGTCAGCAGCATGGCCCGGATGCCGCCGCGCCGCCCGGCCAGCACCGAGACCCCGATCCCGACCAGGAAGGTCGGCGCCTGCACCAGCCCGGCCTGCAGCGGCGACAGCCCGAAGCCCTCCTCGGTCCACTGGGCGAAGCCGTACAGGAAGGCGTAGGCGACGACGTACGCGGCGAGCGCGCGGGCGTAGGTGGCGAGCAGCGGGGTGTTGCCGCCGAGCACCTTGACGTCGATGAACGGGTGTGCGGCGCGGCGCTCGCGGACGGTGAAGGCGACGGCGGCGGCGAGGGTGAGCGGCGGCAGGTACCAGCGGTCGGCGTGCGGGTGCATCAGGAACAGCAGCAGCGAGAGCAGCAGGGCGGCGAACAGCGCCATCCCTGGCAGGTCGATCCGCTCCAGCGGGCCGGGGGCGTCGGAGGAACGTTCCTGCTTCTCCTGCTTGGGCAGATCCTTGGACAGGTCCTTGGGCAGGTCCTCGGGAAGCTGCTTGGGCAGCTGCTTGGGCAGGCGGAGCGCGCCGAGGGTGACGGCGAGCAGCGACAGCGGGATGTTCAGCGCGAAGGTGCTGCGCCAGCCGCCGAGGCCGGTGAGCAGTCCGCCGAGCAGCGGGCCGATCACGGCGACGGTCTGGTTGGCGACGGCGAGCAGGGTGAGCACTCCGGCGGGGCTGCCCTGTCCGGTGCGCCGGGCCTCGGCGCGCAGCAGGGCCATCGCGGCGGGGTAGCCGGCGCAGGTGCCGAAGCCGAGGACGACGCGGGCGGCGATCAGCGTCCCGAGGTCGGGGGCGAGGGTGCCGACGACGCCGGCCACGCCGACCAGGGAGGTGCTGGCCAGGAACAGCCGGCGCGGCCCGAACAGGTCGATCAGCCGGCCCACCACGGGCTGTCCGAGCGCGGTGGCCAGGTACAGCGCGGACACCAGCCAGGCGGTCTGCGCGGGCGAGGCGCCGAGGGCGGCGCCGATCGGGACCAGCGCGACCGCGATGATGGTGGAGTTGATCGGGTTGAGGACGGAGCCGAGCACCATCGGGGGTACGAGTCGGCGGTCGATCGCGGCCGTCTCGGCGGGCTTGCCGGGGGCGGTGGCGACGGTCTCACGTTCGGTCATGGTGCTTCTGCCGCTCGGTGGTTGCGTGGGGGTGCGGGGCGCGGGAGACGGGGGTGTCAGTCCTGCACGAGTCGTTCGAGGACGGCCATCGCCGCGATCACGGTCTGCCGTTCCTCCTCGGTGCACTTGCGCTGGAGTTCGGCGGCCAGCCACTCGCCGCGGGCCCGGCGGCCCTCCTCGGCGCGGCGCCGGCCCTCGGGGGTGAGGGCGATCAGCAGCCGGCGGCCGTCCTCGGGGTCGCGCTGCCGCTCGACCAGGCCCTCGGCGGCCAGCGCGGCGATGGTGGTGGCCATCGACTGGTGCCGCATCCCCTCGGCGACGGCGAGGTCGCTGGTGGTGAGGCCGCCGGTGCTGTCCAGCAGCCGTCCGACGGTGGACGCCTGGGTGAGGGTGAAGTCCCCCGTCCCGGCCGCGGCCCGGATCCGGCGGCGCAGCTTGCCGATCACCGACCGGACCCGCTGCGAGGCGTGCACGGCGGACGGCGCGGGCTCGGCCGCCGGTTCGGAGTCTTCGCTCATGCGGTCCAGCCTAGGTTTCCGCCCACGGAATGTACAGTTTCCCTGTAGATCTCGCCCCCGGTGGCCCGCCCCGCCGCCCGGCCGCGCTTGGCGGACCGGCACCCGCACTGCTACCTTCGGCGAGGCCGTGCGAGAGAACGAGGAGGTGGTACCCGTGGACGCAGTATCGACGTGGGTGCTCCCCTCCGAGGCCACGGTCGGACGGTAGGTCGTCCGGGAGCGCCGTTCACCAGCTCTCCCGAAAGGCACGACCGTGCACTTCACCTCCGACCAGTACCTCGACGACCGGCACGCCGATGTCCGGAACCCTGACGACCGGAACCCTGACTGCAGGCCCGCCGACGACCGGCGCCCCGACGGCGGCGTCCGCGAACGCGAGTTCACCCTCGACGGGATCCCCGGCGTCCTGTGGACGCCCGCGAACGCCACCGCCGACGCCCCGGTCCCGCTGATCCTGCTGGGCCACCCCACGCTCGGGCTGCGCCGCATGCACCCCCGCCTGCTCGACCGCGCCCGGCACGCCGCCGCGGACGGCTTCGCCTCGGCCGCCCTCGAACTCCCCGGCTGCGGCGAGCGCCCCCGCGTCCCCGCCCTCGACCTGGCGCGCGCCGAACTGCGCCGGACGATGGAGGCCGGCGACCCCGTCGGCGACGAGCTCATCGACGCCCTCGTCCTCCCGCTCGTCGACCGGGCCGTCCCGGAGCTGCGCTCGGCGCTCGACGCCCTGCTCGCGCTGCCCGAACTCACCGGCCCGGTCGGCTACTCGGGCGGCGTGATCTCCGTCGGCGTCCGCCTCGCCGCGGTCGAACCGCGGATCGCGGCGGCCGGCCTCTTCGCCGGCAGCCTCATTCCCCGCGCCACCTTCGAGGAGGCCCGCCGGGTCACCGTCCCGCTGCACGTCCTGCTCCAGTGGGACGACGAGGGCAACGACCGCCAGGCCTCCCTCGACCTGTTCGACGCCTTCGCCTCCCTGGAGAAGTCGCTCAGCGCCAACATGGGCGGCCACACCGGCGTCCCCGCGCACGCGGGCGACGCCGCGGGCCGCTTCTTCGCCCGCCACCTGAAGCCGTAGCCGCCCGACGGCCGACCGCCGCCCGTCCGGGGCGGTCGGCCGTCACCACTCCCCGGGCCCGGGGACCCGGCGTCCGGGGACCCGGTGTCCGGAGACCCGGCGCCCGAGGGCCCGACGCCCGGGGGCTCAGGGCAGGGCGACGCCGTATCCGGCGAGGCCGTCGCGGAGTTCCTCGCGGTCGGTGCGGACCAGCCGGCCGCCGGTGAAGTGACGGTCGTCGGTGAGTTCGGCGACGCAGCCGGGCGGCGGGACGAACGTTTCTGCATCCTCGGCGGTCTCGAACTCGGCCTCGGCCAGCACCAGTCCGAGCAGCGGGCCCTCGAAGACGTCGACCCCGAGCGGGGGCACGCTCAGCCGGGTCTTGGTCAGCTCGGGTCCGGGCAGCGCGGCCCGCAACCGGGCGTACTCCTGCTCGGAGAGGTACAGGTTGGTGATCAGGCCCTGCACCGCCCCGGGCTCGCCCGGCGGGACGGGCACCTTCTGGGTGAGTTTGTACGTGCACTCGCCGGTGTCGAGCCGTTCGACCCGGCGCAGCCGCAGCCGGGTGCCCTCCACGTAGCGGTCGGTGATCCGGCGGGCGACGGTGACGGCGCCGGGGGCTGGCAGCCGGTCGAGCAGGAACCGGCGCTCCCGCTCGACCCGCGCGTACTTGCCCGCCTTGACCGCCGCCGCACGGTGCCCGGAGTCCGGCGCCGTGCCGCGTCCGGAGTCCGGCGCTCCCGCGCCGCACCCGGTGTCGGACGCCGTGCGGTTCGCCTGGTGTTCCCCCATGTCGTGCTTCCCCTTCGCGCTGTCCCCCGTAGCGCCCGCGTCGCCGCCCGGGGCGGCGGCCCGCGCGGGCTCCCCGTCGGCCGCCCGCAGCAGGACCCCCGTCGGCATCGCGGGCGGCTCCTCCCAGCGTAGTGCGCGAACCGCTCCGGCACGGCTCGCGCCACCCGATGCTCCGGCTGCCCGGTCGGTTCCGTTCACCGGAGCGGCAGTCGGCACACCGAACCGGACACCTGCGACCGGCCCGGTGACCTGACGGGTGGTCAGCTACCGAGGAAGGGGAACAGGTTGAGGAACGGGTCCGTGGTCACCGAGACGCCGCGCCCGAACGGGTCGTCGAAGTCCCAGATCAGGAACAGCAGGAACCCGATCAGCGCGCTGAAGGTGCCGGCCAGGATCAACTCCCGCCGCGAGCGCCCGATCTGGAGCGCGAACAGCATGCCGATGGTCACCACGGCGCCGATCACCAGGCCGAACCAGACCACCCCGGGCATGGTCGGGCCGACGTTGCCGCCGCGCGAGGTGCGGGTCTCGTCGGCGACGGCGATCTTGTCCATCATCGCCTGGTACGCCTGCGCCTCGATGTCGTTCTGCGGCGCCCGCTCGGCGACGTCGGTGCGCAGTTTGGCGAGCAGTTCGGTGCCCTCGGGGCTGATCTCCCCGTGGGTGCGCATGTAGTGCCACTCGGTGTTGACCACGAACGAGACGTAGTTGTCGACGTCCTTCTCGACCACGCCGCGGTAGTCGGCGGGGAACACCTCGGCCCGGGCGCTGACCTCGTGCAGCGACTGGGCCTCGGCCTGCACGTCGTCCTGCGCGGCGGACCGGGACTCCCAGACGCCGGCGATCGCCAGGCCCAGCACGATCGCGTAGACCACGCCGATCATCATGGTGATGTACTCGATGACGTCGGGCGTCTCCGAGGTGTCCTCGTCCCGGTCGCTCTTGCGGTGTCTCACCAGCACGACCACGACGACGACCAGGCATGCCCCGGCCATTGCGAGGGCGAGTGCCAGCCATTCGGACATGACGGGTCCTCTCCTGAACTGTTGGGGTGGTCCGGCCCGGAGGGTCCGGCCGGAACGGTGCTTCGCGGGGCCTCGCCCACGCGGAACGGTTCGGTTGCCTGACGGCGCGTCAGGAGCGGCCGCGGCGTCCGGCGCCGCCGGACTTCCCGCGCGGGCGCAGCGCGGCGGCTGCGAGCACGGCGGGGACGGTGACCACCAGCATCCTGGTGGTGGTCGGGGTGCCGCGGTGCCGCGGCGCCGGGGCGGGCAGCGGGGGCGGCGGCAGGTGGACGACCGCCCGGGGTGCGGGCCCGCTGGGTGTGGGGCTCGGCGCGGGGGTGGTCGGCGTGGCGCTGGGCGTCGGCGCGGGCGGTGGCGCCGCGTCCGGGGCGGGCGCGGGCCGGACGGGGGTCCCCGCCGGGGGTGCGACCGGGGTCGGGGGCGGGGGCGAAGCGGGTGTCGGCACGGGGGTCGGCGCCGGCTTCGGGGTGGGTGTCGGCTTGGGCGTCGGGCTCGGCGTGGGGGTGGGTGTCGGCTTGGGCGTCGGGGTGGGCTTCGGCGTCGGGGTGGGGGTGGGGGTGGGCCTGGGGTGGCAGTGGTGCCCGTGCCCGTCCCCGTCCTCCCCGTGGTCGTCTCCCCCGCCGTGCCCCTTCCCCCCGTGGTCGCCCTGGCCCCCGTGGCCGTTCTGGTTCCCGTGGCCGTTGCCGCCCTGCGGGTGGAGCGGGACGCTGGCCCCGCCGCCGGCGTTCACCTCGACGTGCACTCCGGCGGCGTCGACCGAGGTGTGCACCTTGACGCAGATGTCGAGCCGGTGGTCGTCGGCGCGGGTGCGGGCGGCGGACGCGGCCTGGGTGGCGCCGGTGAGCACCGCGCAGACCACGGCGACGCCTGCCAGGGCCGCGGCGGTGCGGGCTCCGGTGCGGGCGCCGCCGCGGACCCGGGCGCGTAAGGCCGCCGCCTCCGTTCTGCCGCCCGCGGGCGGTCGGTCGTTGCGCTGCATGGGCGTGGTCCAACCTTCCGGTGGCTGTGCACGATGGGACGTGTGGACTGCGGGGCTGCCGGACTGCGGTGGATCGCGGCCGACCCGGCCGGAGCGCAGTCGAGGGCGCGTCGGAGGGATCGGGCCGTTCCGACTGCGGGGGCAGCGGGTGCTGCTCCTGCAGAAACGGCTCGGCATGATCAATCCGACGCACCCTCAACGTGGTGCGCCGCCGTTTGGTTACGGCCGGCGGCAGCCGTCAGTGCGGGCCGCTCAGCGGTGCGCGATCTCCACGTTCTCCAGCACGCCGAGCGCGTCCGGGACCAGGATGGCCGCCGAGTAGTAGGCGGTGACCAGGTAGTTGATCACGGCCTTCTCGTCGATGCCCATGAAGCGGACCGACAGGCTGGGCTGGTACTCGTCCGGGATGCCGGTCTGGTGCAGGCCGATGACGCCCTGGTTGTCCTCGCCGGTGCGCAGCACCAGGATGGAGCTGGTGTTCTCCGGGGTGATCGGGATCTTGTTGCAGGGCAGGATCGGGACGCCGCGCCAGGCCGGGACCTTGTGGCCCTGCATGTCGACGGTGTCGGGGTACAGGCCGCGGGCGTTGAACTCCCGGCCGAGGGCGGCGATCGCCTTCGGGTGGGCCAGGAAGAACTCGGAGTCGCGGCGGCGGCTGAGCAGCTCGTCCAGGTCGTCGGGGTGGCCGGGCCGGAGTGGGTCTGGATGCGCTGGTTGAAGGCGCAGTTGGCGAGCAGGCCGAAGTCCCGGTTGTTGATCAGCTCGTGCTCCTGGCGCTCGCGCAGCGCCTCCACGGTGAGCTTGAGCTGCTGCTCGATCTGGTTCATCGGCTGGTTGTACAGGTCCGCGACGCGGGAGTGGACCCGGAGCACGGTCTGCGCGATGGAGAGCTCGTACTCGCGCGGCTTGAGCTCGTAGTCGACGAACGCGGTGGGCAGCAGGTGCTCGCCCTCGTGGCCGGCGGACATGGCGATCTCGGCCTCGCCGAGCTCGTTCTGCCGCTGGAGCGGGAGGCTGGCGAAGTCGCGGATGTGGGCCTGGAGGCTCTCGGACTGGGCGAGCACGGCCTCGAAGTCGGTCCGGCTGAGGGTCAGCAGGGTGCCGGGGGTCTTGGCGGTGGCGGTGTAGTCCCAGGTGGCGTCGGCGTCGAGCAGGGCGTTCTCGCCGAACCGGTCGCCGTCGCCGAGCACGCCGACCACCGCGTCGTCGCCGTACTTGCCGGTGGAGACCTGGTTGATCTTGCCGTGCGCGACCAGGTGGATCTTGTCGGACGCGGTGCCGCGCTCGACCAGCACCTCGCCGGCCCGGAACTCGCGCTGCTGGCAGCGGTCGGCCAGGGCGGTGAGGACGTCTTCGTCCTCGTAGCCGCGCAGCAGGGCGAGTTCGCCGAGCTCCCGGGGGATCACCCGGACGTTGCTGCCGGTCTGGATGAATTCGATCCGGCCGTCGCCGACCGTGTAGGTCAGCCGGCGGTTGACCCGGT
This sequence comes from Kitasatospora cineracea, assembly GCF_003751605.1. NCBI lineage: Bacteria > Bacillati > Actinomycetota > Actinomycetes > Kitasatosporales > Streptomycetaceae > Kitasatospora > Kitasatospora cineracea. Next base: position 5,576,255 of record NZ_RJVJ01000001.1, on the reverse strand, counting down.
AGGTGCCACCGGAGGTCTGCGTCCACGGCAGCATCCGCAGCAGCCAGCGGGAGGTGATCTCCTGCATCTGCGGCGCGGACTTGGTGGTGGTCGCCAGGTTGCGGGCCGCGGCGGTGGTGAGGCTGGTCTGCTGGCGCTGGGCCTGCTGAGTCTCCGGGCTGCTGTCCACGGACATCGGGCCGGGCTCTCCTTCGTCTCGCACGGGATCTGACGCACCGTCAGATCCGTGGGTGTGTTGGTGCTCTGAGGGGGTACGGGTAAAGAAAGGGGAAAGTGCCGACGGAGTCGAGAAGTGGGCTGTCCGCCGCACTCGCTGCCGCGCTCACCGCCGCCTCCGGAACACTAGATCGTTCCGGCCCCCGCAACGCCCGCGCGGCCCCCTCGTGCACCCGATTAGGTGAACCTTGGCCCGTGGAGGATTGGCGGCGCCGACCGCGGGCCATGCGGTCGCGCCACCCCTCGGGCCACCCCCCTGACCACCCCGGACCGCCCCCTGCCTGCGCCGGTGCCCGTTCGGGTGCCGGACGTGCGAACGCCCCCGGCGGGCGGGGGCGTTCAGGGGCTCGGGAGGGGCGCGCACCGGCGGGGCGGCCCACGGTCGACCGCCGGGCGCGCGCGGCGGGCGTCCGCGCGGTCAGCCCACCGCGTCCGGCGCACCCTGCGGGTCGGCCAGGCCCCGCGGGCCGGCCGGGCCGTGCGGGTCGGGCGCGCCCCGCCGGGCCCGCTGCAGCCCCGCCAGGAATGCGGAGGCGGCGTCGTACCCGAGCGCGATCCGCCGCCGGACGGTCTCGAGTTCGGCACGAGTGGAGGCCACCGGTCCGTGTCCGGCCTTCACCAACTCGTCCTCGCCGCTGGGCAGCACGTGCACGGTCACCCCGGACCGGTGCCGGGCGATCTCGGCCTCCACCGCCGCGCGCCGAGCCGTTCGCCGAGCCGTGTGCCGGACCATCCGCCAGACCGTCCATCACCTTCGCCACCTGCCTCCGGGTCCGTCCCCCGCGGTCGGGCCGACCGGCCCGCGCGGCATCGCCAAGCGCTGCGTCGCGCTGGAGCCCGGGCTGCGGGCCCTGCTGCGCGGCATCCCGCTCGCCCTGTTCCGCTGGGACCGGGCCGGACGCGCCGCCGCCCTGGCCGAACTCACCGCGCAGAGACGGTCGTTGGGCCCCGGCGAGGCGCTCTGGCTGTCCCCCGAGGGCACCAACTACAGCGCGGCCCGCCGGTCCGCCTCGATCGCCCGGCTGCGCGCCCGCGGGCAGCACGCGCTGGCCGATCGGGCCGAGGCGATGCCGCACCTGCTCCCGCCGCACCTGCCCGGCGCGCTCGCCGTGCTGGCCGCCGCCGCCCCGGCACCCAGGTCCTGGCCTGCGGCCACACCGGCCCCGAACGCCTGCTCCCCTGGATGCTCGGCCCCGGCTACGCCCCCGGCCCCGGCGACCTGGTCCGCCTGCGCTGGTGGACCTTCCGCGCCGACCGGGTCCCCACCGATCCCGCCCGCTTCGCCGACTGGCTCTACGACCGCTGGCACCACCTCGACACCTGGATCGCCGCCACCACCGACCCCGCCGCTCCGCACCGCCCCCACACCCACACCCACACCCACACCCAGGACCTCGACCCGGCCTGAGCCCGGGTACCACCGCTCCGCCTCCGCCCGCGGCGGGGTCCGGCCTCCGAGCCGCCGGACCCCGCCGCTGCCACTGCCCCCTGCCCCTGCGCCTGCGCCTGCGCCTGCGCCCTGCCGTCCCCGCGTCCCGTCCGTTACAGCAGCGGCCCGGTCACCGGCAGCACCACCTGGCACGGCACCGCCCGCGGGTGCGCCGGGTCCAGCGCGTTCAGCACGTCCGTCAGCGCCACCGGGTCGTAGCCGATCTCCAGGTGGTCGGTGGCGTCCAGCCCGCACTGGTCCTGGAGCAGGATGTTGGTGACGTGCGGGCCGGGCGGGAGGAAGGAGTTGGTGTACGGGGTGACCACCTCGTCGTACTCGGTGGCGATCACGGTGTACTCGACACCGGGCACCGTCCCGCCGCCGGCGTTCAGCGCGGTGAGGAACGGCGAGCCGATCTCCTGCTCCACGCAGGCCTGGCAGGGAACGGAGAGGAAGTCGTTGGCGGGCTCCAGGATGCCCAGCCTGCGGCCGAGTTCGGTGATGCCGTCCAGGGTGGTGCCGTAGTTGCTGGGGGCCAGCGCGACCAGCTTGCCGACCTTCGCCGCGCCGCCGAGGTTCTTCAGGTAGTAGCGCGGCAGCATCCCGCCCTGCGAGTGCCCGACCACGTCGACCTTGGCGGCGCCGGTCGCGGCCAGCACCCGGTCGACGAACGCGGCCATCGTCCGCGCCCCGTCGGCGATCGACCCGGTGCCCTGGATCGGTGAACCCGCGCTCGGGCCGCCGTAGTTGAAGGCGTAGACGCAGTAGCCCTGGTTGGCCAGCAGCGGGGCCGCGCCGCCCCAGTTGTCGTTCTGGTTCTCCAGTGTGCCGTGCACCAGCACCACCGGGTCCGGGTGGGCCGCGGACGGCCGGCAGGACCAGTCGTTGGCGCCGTCCGGGCTGCTCCCGGGGAAGAAGAAGCCCTTGACGAAGCCGATCGAGAAGTGGGTCTCCACCGGCCGGCTCCCGCTCGCCGCCGCGGGCTGGGTCCCGGCGGCCAGCAGTCCCGCTGCCGCCAGGGCCGCGAGCAGTGCCACCCGTACGCTGTTTCTCCGCATTCCGCACACCTTCCGCTTCGTCGTCAGCGCCGTCGTCCGCGGCGTCTCCGCGCCGTGGTCCGCGGTGCGGGCCGTGTCGTCGTCCGTTTCGGGCCGTGCCGTCGTCCGTTTCGGGCCGTGCCGTCGTCCGTTTCGGTCCGCACCTTCGCCCGTGCCGCCGCCGGAATTCCTCCGGGGCGCCGAGCTTTCCCGGGTTGCCATGAAGCTAGGATCGGCCTGACCCGCCGTCAACACGCGGGGCGCGTGTCGGGGGAAAGTCCATCCGCGGGTGCCAGGAATTCCGTCCCCCCTCCGGCGGGACTGTCACCGGCGTCAGTGTTTCCGTCCGCGCCGGGCGCCGTGACGGGCCGCAAGCTTGCGCCGAACCTATTGACCGGCGGGTAACCCCGCCGCATACTCCCCCTGTCCCGACGGCACCGGCCGCGCCTCCGCCGGAACGCCGGCGGGCCCGGACGGACGGATTATCGCTACTTGGAGGAGCGGAATTGGGCGGACCGTGGGAGGCGCTTCCCCGCGATTTCTCCACCGAACTCAGAGCCGAACAGCAATCCCTCGCGGCCGAGATCATCCGGGAGATCAGATCCGCCGTCCCGGAATTCTCCCGGCCGCTCTCCGGGCAATTCGGCACCGGAATCCAGCAGGGCGTGGAGACCGCGCTGGCCGAGTTCACCGACCGGGTCGCGGGGCTGCCCGCGCCCGGCCCGCGCCAGTTGCGGGTGTACCGCTCGCTCGGCCGCGGCGAGCTCTCCGAGGGACGCAGCCTGGACGCCCTGCAGGCCGCGTTCCGGCTCGGCGCCCGGATCGCCTGGCGCCGGTACGCCCGGGTGGCCCGCCGCCGCGGGCTGGCCGCGGAGCAGCTGGTCACGCTGGCCGAGGCGGTGTTCGCGCACATCGACGAGGTCGCCGCGGCCAGCGTGCAGGGCTACGTGGACGCCCGCACCGACCGGGCCGGTGCGCTCGGCCGGGCCCGCCACCGGCTGCACGACCTGCTGCTGGCGGGCGCCGACCCGGCCGAACTCGCCGCCGCCGCCCGGCTCGCGGACTGGCCGCTGCCCGCGCAGGTCGCCGCCGTCTCGCTCGACCCGCGCCCCGCGTCCCGGCCGCCCGGCCCGCCCCCGGCCCGGCTGCCCGAGCACGTGCTGGCCGGCCTGGACGTCCCGCAGCCGCACCTGCTGCTGCCCGACCCGGCCGCGCTGCTGACCGACCCCCAGCTCGCGGCCGCGCTGCACGGGCGCGGCGCGGTGATCGGCCCGGTGGTGCCGCCCGCGCTGGCCGCGCAGTCGCTGCGCTGGGCCCGGCTGGTCCGGGCGTCCCTGCCGGAGCCGCCGCAGCGCCCGGTCGACTGCCGCGAGCGCTACGCGGACCTGCTGCTGCTCACCGACCCCGCGCTGGTCCGGCTGATCGCCGACCGCCGCCTGGCCCCGCTCGCGCCGCTCACCCCCAAGCAGCGCGACCGCCTCGCCGCCACCCTGCTCGCCTGGCTGCAGACCGGCCGCGGCACCGCCCCCGAGGTCGCCGCCCGGCTCGGCATCCACCCGCAGACCGCCCGCCAGCGCCTGCACCGCGTCCACCAGCTCTTCGGCCCCGCCCTCACCTCCCCCGACACCCGCCTCGAACTCGAGATCGCCCTGCGCGCCACCTCCCCCACCGCACCCGGACACCACTGAGCCCGGAGACCCGCTGAGCCCGGAGACCCGCGACGGCGGCAACCCCACTGGGGGACTGCACAGGATCGGGCCGGAGACCACCGGCTGATCCTCCCGGCACCGCCCTCCCCGGCCCGGCGTCATCCGTTCGTCGGCGCAGCACTAGCATCGGCCCGGTCGACGCAACGGGAGGGGTCGCAGGATGCTGAACGGACTGGACGGGTTCGGTTCGCTGGACGGGCCGGGTGGGCTGGACGGGCCGGGTGGGCTGGACGAGGTGTGCGGGCGGGTGCTGGCGGAGACCGGCTGCCCGTCGGTGAGCGTGGCCGTGGCGGCGGGCGAGGAGCTGGTGCTGGCCCGGGCGTACGGGTGGGCGGACGTCGCGGCGGGGCGGGCGGCCACGCCCGGGACGGCGTACGGGCTGGCCTCGACGACCAAGGCGTTCACGGCGCTCGCGGTCTGCCTGGCCGCGGACCGGGGCCTGCTGGACCTGGACGCGCCGCTGCCGGCCGGGTTCGGCCGGACGGCGCCGACGGTGCGTCAACTGCTGCAGCACCGGGGCGGGTTCCCGTCCTACTACGACTTCGCCTACTCCGCCCCGGGTTCCTCGGACGCCCCGGGGGACGCGGTCGACATCGAGCACTACCGCCGTCAACTGCACGAGCCGGGCGCCGAGTTCGAGTACGCCAACCTCGGCTACCAGGAGCTGGCCCGGCTGCTGGAGGCCGTCACCGGGCGGGAGTTGGGCACGCTGCTGCGGGAGTGGGTCGCCGAGCCGCTCGGGCTGGCGGGCTTCGCCTTCGGGCCGGTCCACCCGGGGCCGGCGCCGTCCGCGGTGCGGTACACGCCGGACGGGCGGGCGTACCCGCCGTGCCACACCGGGCACCCGGCGGCGACCTCCGGTTGGGCGACGGCCGGCGACGTCGCGCTGTTCGCCCGCCGGGCGCTGGGGTTGCTGAAGCCGGAGACCGCCGCGGCCGTCCACGACGCGCCCGCGATCTTCGCCCCGGAGAGCCTCGGCTACGGGCTGGGCCGGGTCGTCCAGCGGACGCCGGACGGGTCGGTGATCGGCAGTCACGGCGGCGGGATGGGCGGCGTCGCCGCGATGATGCTCGACCTGCCCGGGCGCGGGCTGTCGCTGGCCGTCCTGGCCAACTCCACCGACAAGACCGCCCGCAACGCCGTGGTCGAGTACCTGACGGGCGTGCTGGCCCCCGGGTTCGACCCCCGGCACTTCGCCCCGGCGGTCGAACCCGCCCGGCCCTTCACCCTGTCCCCGGGCAGCTGGTCCGGCCGGATCACCGCCCACGACACCACTGTCCCGCTCGGCCTCACCGTCCAGCCGGACGGCCTGGTCGAAGTCCGGCTGGCCGACCACCCGCCGGTCACCGTCCCGGCCCTCGCCTCCGACCGCTGGGACGTCCGCCTCGACACCCCGCTGCAACTGCCCACCTCCGACGCCCGGCTCGCCGGCCCCGCCACCGGCCTCGAACTGCGGCTGCGGGACGGTGACTTGACCGGCCGGGCGGTCGCCTACAAGAGCGGCGACCGCGAGGGCTTCCTCGGCTCCTACCTCCCGCACCCCTGCGAGCTGCGCCGCGACCGCTGAGCCCGGCCTCCTGTCCGGCCTCCCGTCCGGCCTCTCCCGTCCGGAGCCCCTTCCCCCCTCCTCTCCGGGCTACCGGGCCGCGGCCCGGTCGTCCTCGCCCCGGAAGAACGCGGCGATCCGGGGCGCCCCGGCCGGGGAGGTGATCATCTCCAGGATCCGGGCCGATTCGGCGGCGACCCGGGTGGTGCGGGTGAACATCTCCTCCTCGTAGGCGTGCAGGGCGGCGTCCGGGTCGTCGGGGGTGGCGGCGAGCGCGGTGGCGAGCTCCAGGGCGTCGCGCATCGCGGCGTTGGCGCCGTGGCCGACGGGGGGCATCAGGTGGGCGGCGTCGCCGAGCAGGGTGAGGCCGGGGCGGTGCGGCCAGCGGAGGCCGACCGGGAGGGCGGTGAGGGTGCGGGGGGTGAGCGGGCCGGTGCAGGCGGCGATCAGGGCGCGGCACTCGGGCGTCCAGTCGGCGAACAGCGGGAGCAGCGCGGCCCGGGCCGCGTCGGGGTCCTCGAACGGGATGCCGCAGGTGGTGAGCCAGTCGGGGGCCCGGTGGGCGGGGCCGTAGAAGGTCAGGCCGATCCGGGCGGAGCCGTCGCTGCAGCGCTGGGCGACCAGCGAGTGGCCGTCGCCGACCACCCAGTAGCTGCCGCGGCCGACGACGGCGGCGAGGTCGGGGCGGGTGCGGTCGAGGTCGGGGATCGCGCCCTCGACGGTGTTGACGCCGAGGTGCCGCGGGGTGGCGTCGGTGAGCAGCGGCCGGAGCCGGGAGTGCGCGCCGTCCGCGCCGATCACCGTCCGGTGCTCGGCCCGGCTGCCGTCGGCGAACTCCAACTGCCAGCCGTCTCCGCCGTCTCCGCCGTTGCCGTCGCCGGAGGTCGCCGTGCGCAGGGCGCGGCCCCAGGCGACCGTTCCGGGCGGGAGGGAGTCGAGCAGCAGGTCGCGCAGGTCGGTGCGGTCGATCTCGGGGCGGAGCGCGGGCGAGTCGTCCGGGGTGTCGTCGCGGTGCAGGACGGTGCCGGTGTGGTCGAGCAGCAGCATGTCCTCCCCCTCCGGGCGGGCGTGTCGGCGGAACGCCTCCGTCAGGCCGGCCGCGCGCAGGGCGCGCTGCCCGGTGTCGGCGTGCAGGTCGAGCGTGCCGCCCTGGGTGCGGGCCGCCCGCCCGGCGTCGCGTTCGTACACCGTGACGCGGACGCCGCGCATGGTGAGCAGCCGGGCCAGCGTCAGCCCGCCCGGTCCGCCACCGACGATCGCCACGTCCGCCGTGCTCGTGGTGTCCGTGGTGTCCGTCGTTTTCGTGGTGTTCGCCATCTGCTGTCGTCCCCCTCGTCCGCCCGGCTCTTCGATACACCGTATCGACTCGATACACTGTATCGCAACGACCCCCGTATCGTGTTCCCGCACACCGCCGGCACCGCCCGCGCCCCGCCTGCACCACCTCGCGCCACCTCGCGCCACCGAACGGAGACCGCCCCCATGACGCCCCGTCACGATGCCGACTCCGGGTCCGCCGCCGACTCCACCATCGGGTCCACCGCCGGATCCGGGCTGGTCTGGGAGCGTCCGGAGCCGCCGGCCCGGCCGACGCCGGGGCCGCTGAGCCGGGCGCTGATCGTCGGGGCGGCGCTCGAACTGGCCGATGCCGACGGGCTGGAGGGCGTGTCGATGCGCCGGGTCGCGGCGGCCCTGGAGGTCGGCCCGATGCGCCTGTACGGGTACGTGGAGACCAAGGCCGAGCTGCTGGAGCTGATGGTGGACGCGGTGTACGCGGAGATCGCCCCCGGCCCGGCCGGTGTCCGCCCCGCGCCGCCGGAGCAGTGGCGGCAGCAGCTGCGCACCATCGCCGGACGGCACCGGGCGGCCGCCCTGCGCCACGAGTGGTTCACCCAACTGCTGGGCGGACGACCGCACTTGGGGCCGAACGCGCTGGCCGCCCTGGAGTCCGTGCTGGCCGCCGTCCGCGGCATCCCGGGCTTCGCCGGGCGGCCGACGCTGGTGCAGCAGGCGGCGGGCGTGTTCCACGCCTACCTGGCGGGCCGGCTGCGGGTGGAGGTGGCGCAGCGCCGGGAGGAGCGGACCGAGGGGTACTCGGACGCCGACTGGCAGCGCGCGATGGGCCCCTACCTGGTGCGCGTCCTGGCGGCGGGGCGGCACCCGGCACTGGCGGAGGTGATGGCCGAGGCCGAACACCTGCCCCGGGGCGAGGAGTTCGCGGCCGGGCTGGAACTCGTCCTGGACGGGATCGCCGCACAGGTGTCCTGATCGGCGGCCCCGATCGAACACCTCCGCGAACGTCCCCGGCCAACGCCGCCCCCGCGACCGCCGCGCTCCGGCCATTCCCCGCCCCGCCCGCACCGTGGCGGAACTTCCGCTTGCCGAACGGAATCCGCCCCCGCGACCCTGGTGCACGCTGCCCCGCCGCCCCGTCCCGCCCCGCTGTCCGGCCGGGACGGGGCCGCCCGGGCCCGCGCACCCCGTCCCGCCACCGCCGTCACCCCCTGGAGGGCTGCCGTGCCCCGTACCGGACGTGCCACCACTCTCGCCGCCCTGGCCGCACTGTCGGCCCTCCTGCTCGGCAGCGCCTCACCGGCCGCGCAGGCCGCCCCGGCCTCGCTCGCCACCATCAACTGCACCGGCTGGACGTACACCACGTACAGCCCCGGGCTGACCCACACCGTGCGGCCGACCACCGTGACGGTCGACGGCAACCTGAACGTGACCGGCCCGCACAGCCCCACCGGCAGCTGCCTGGCCGTCGGCTCGACCGCGAGCGCCGGGGAACGGAACGTCACCGCGCTGCTGGAGCTGAGCTGCGACCAACTGCTCACCGAGGCCGGCGTGGAGACCGTCCACTGGAACAACGGCACCAGCAGCAGCTTCCCGTTCACCGCGACGGTGGCCCGCGGCCTGGCCACCACCGTGATCACCGAGACCGGCACCGTCACCTCGGGCGAGTTCCTCGGCGGCGCGGTGGTCGAGACCTTCACCGCCCCCAACCTGGACCTGCTCGCCTGCGACAGCCCCGCCGGCGCGACCACCCTGAACTTCGCCACCGTCCTGACCGTCCTCTGACCCCGCCCGCACTCGAACCCCGCTCACGCGCCGCCGTCAGAGCGCCTTGACGAACAGCGGCTCCGCCGCGAGCAGATCGGGTCGGCCGGGGCGTGACAGCACGACCGCCACCTTGTCCTCGAAGTCCCGGTGGTCGAGGACCTGTTGCCAGGTCACGCCGGTGCACAGCGTGGTGATCGTCGCCCTCCCCTCCCGCAGCGCCCCGCCGGAGGTCCCGATGACCGTGCTGTGCCCGTCGATCAGGTAGGCGTGGAAGGAACCCTCCGCGCCGTACCCCCGGAAGGTCACCCCGACCGACTCCTCCCCCAGCGGCACCGCGGACACGGCCAGCCGGTTCGGATCCTCCTGACCGCTCACCTGCTGACCGCAAGCCTTAACGGCCTCGGCCACCTCGACCGATGCACCGGGACCCGCGTCCGCGGCCTGCTGCCCGCAGGCGGCCAGGAGCAGCAGGGGCAGGACGAGTACGGCGGCGGCAGGTCGCTTCAACGTGTCTCCTCGGAACGGGCGAACGGGCCCGGGTGAGCGGGGTCTGGCCGGCCCGGTTCGGGGCCGCGGCAGTCAGATGCGCGGATCCGGCCGCCGGTTCCACGGGTTCGGGATCCTGTGCCCCGGCCCGTCGGCCCGTCGGCCCGCTGTCCACCCGGCCCGTGGCAGGATGATCCCTTCCCGGTGGCGGACCAGGAGGTGGCGGGGCGTGGACGGAGGGCGGCGGGATCGGCTGCGGGCGGCGGCGATCCGGTGGGCGGTGCTGGTGATCGGGCTGGTGGTGCTGCTGGCGGGGGTCGGTTACGCGATGCCGGGGTGGGCGGTGGCGCACGGGGCCGGGGACCGGGGGGTGTTCACGGTGACCCGGGAGGCGGTGGACTGCGGCCGGTGCGTGGTGGAGGGGACGTTCACCCCGGACGACCCGGCCCGGCCCGCGCTGGCCCGGGCGAACGTGATGGGCCACCTGCCGGCCGCCCGGCTCGGCGAGCAGTCGCCCGCGGTGGGCTACCAGGGCGCGGTCTACCCGCCGGGCGGCGACGGCGCCTGGCAGCGCGGCGCGGCCCTCGCCGGCGCCGGGCTGGCCGCCCTGCTGCTGTGGACGTGGCTGGTGCTCCGCCGCCGGTCCTCGTCGGCCACCGTCCGACCGGACGCCTGAGCGTCTGAACGCCCGAGCGCCTGGCCGGAAGCCCGACCTGACACCTGACCGGACGCCGCCGCCCGGGGCTCGCGGTGGAGTCCCGGGCGGCGGTGCCCGACGAACCGGCGTGCGGCCGGCGGCCGTTCGGACGCTCAGAGGTCGAAGGAGACCAGCCGTTCCAGTACCGGCAGGGCCGCCATCAGGGTCCGGCGTTCCGGCTCGGTGAGTGCGGCGGTGCGGCGGGCCAGCAGCTCGGAGCGGCGGCGGCGGATGTGGGCGAGCAACTCGACGCCCTCCGGGGCGAGTTCGACCAGGGCGGAGCGGCCGTCGCTGGGGTCGGGTACGCGGTTGACCAGCCGGGCTTCGACCAGCGAGGCGACGGTGCGGGTCAGCGACGGGGCCGCGACCCGTTCCATCGCGGCGAGTTCGCCGAGCCGGACCGGGCCGTGCTCTTCGATCCGGGCCAGCGCGGACTGCTGGGCGAAGGTGAACTCCTGCCGGTCGGAGGCCTGCATGAGGTGCCGGTTGAGGCGGGCGATCACCAGCCGCAGCCGCGCCACCTCCGCCGGATCGAGCCCGCTCTCGCCGGCATCGCCCTGACCGACGCCGCCTCGGCCCTCGTCGTCCCGGCCCACCGCCGAACTCCCCTGCCGCGCCGTCTCGTTCATCTCACGCCGCTCCCCGGGACACCGCGGAGTCCCCGTCCGGCGCGGCGGCCGCGCCGCCCTCGCCGCCAGGGTCGGCCGGGGCGGCCTTGGGGCCGCGCAGCAGCGAGGCCAGGGCGGCGACCAGGGACATGGCGATGGCGAGCGAGAAGACCACCATCAGGCCGTCGTGGAACGGGCCGGAGATCAGGTGCGGGAAGAACTCCCGTCCGGTGAGGGTCTGCGCGTTGGCGGCGGGCAGGCCGGAGAGCACCTGCGGGCCGAGCAGTTCGTGGATCGGGTTGTAGCCGAGGAAGGCCGCGAACAGCGTGCCGACGGGCGGCAGTTGGGCCACCGCGTGGGCGTCGGCCGGGGAGACGCCCTGGCCGGTGAGGCCGTCGGTGAGGGTCTGCGGGAGCGAGCCGGCCAGGCCGGCCACCATCAGCGAGAAGAACACGCCGATGGAGAGCACCATGCCGGCGTTCTGGAAGGTCGCCCGCATGCCGGACGCGGCGCCGCGGTCGGCGGCCGGCACGCTGGACATCACCAGCGCGGTGTTGGGTGCGGCGAACAGTCCGCCGCCGAGGCCGTTGAGGAACACCAGCAGAGCAAACCACACGTAGCCGAAGTCGGTGGGCAGCACCAGCAGCCCGGCGAACGAGGCGGCCATCACGACCAGGCCGCCGGCCGCGAACAGGCGGGCGCCGAAGCGGTCCGAGAGGTGGCCGGCGATCGGTCCGGCGGCGAGGAAGCCGACGGTGAGCGGCACCAGGTAGATGCCCGCCCAGAGCGGGGTCTGCTCGTACTCGTAGCCGTGCAGCGGCAGCCAGATGCCCTGCAGCCAGACGATCAGCATGAACTGCAGGCCGCCGCGGGCGATCGAGCCGAGCAGCGTCGCCAGGTTTCCGCCCGCGAACACCGGGTCGCGGAACAGGCGCAGCGGGAACATCGGTTCGGCGACCTTCGTCTCGATCACGCAGAACGCGACCAGCACGGCCGCGCCGCCGATCAGGCCGGTGAGCACCCAGGGGTTGGTCCAGCCCATGGTGTGGCCGCCGTACGGCTGGATGCCGTAGGTGATCGCGGCGAGCAGCGCGGTGAGGCCGACGGCGAAGCTGATGTTGCCCCACCAGTCGATCCGCCCGGGGCGGCGGATGCCGGTCTCGTGCAGCGAGCGGTAGGCCCAGAGGGTGCCGATGATGCCGATCGGGACGTTCACCCAGAAGATCGAGCGCCAGTTCCACTCGGCGAGGACGCCGCCGAGGACCAGGCCGATGAACGAGCCGGCGATCGCGGCGACCATGTTGACGCCGAGCGCCATGCCGCGCTGCCGGGCCGGGAAGGCGTCGGTGATGATGGCCGCGGAGTTCGCCATCAGCATCGCGCCGCCGACGGCCTGCACCACCCGCCAGCCGATCAGCCAGAGCGCGCCCCCGCCGCCGCCCATCGGGTCGAGCGAGAGGATCACCGAGGTGATCGTGAAGATCAGGAAGCCCGCGTTGTAGATCCGGACCCGGCCCCAGATGTCGCCGAGCCGTCCGAGCGTCACCACCAGCACCGCCGTGACCAGCATGTAGCCCATCAGCATCCACAGCAGGTAGCTGACGTTGCCGGGCTCCAGCGGGTTGAGGTGGATGCCGTTGAAGATCGCGGGCAGCGAGATCAGCACGATCGAGGAGTTGATCGTGGCGATCAGCATGCCGAGGGTGGTGTTGGACAGCGCCACCCACTTGTAGCGCGGGTGTTCCGCGCCGATCCACCGTTTCTTCGTGTCCACGTCCGCCATCTCCTGCCCGCCCCTTGGGAAGCCGTGATGATAGTTAGCTGATGTGAACTAAATTACTGCGCGGACCCCCGCCCCGGCCAGTCGTCCCGGATGCCGGACGGGAGCGAAGGCGTTGCGAGGAGCGGGAGTTGACGGGCCGTCAGTAAAGCTTTGGCAAAGCCTCGGCCGGGGGTGCGGGGGATCCGGGGAATAAGGGTTGGAAGGGCGCGGCTCCCCCGTGCTTGCATGAGCCCATGGTGTCCGCCGACCGTCTGCTCGCCTTCGCTGCCATGTCGTCCCTGCTGATCGTGATCCCCGGCCCGAGCGTGCTGTTCGTGATCGGGCGGGCGCTGGCCCAGGGACGGCGCGCCGCGCTGACCACGGTCGCGGGCAACACGACGGGCGCGTACGCCCTGGTCGTGGCCGTGGCGTTCGGGGTGGGCGCGGTGGTGGAGCGCTCGGTCCTGCTCTTCACGCTGCTCAAGCTGGCGGGGGCCGCCTACCTGGTGTTCCTCGGCGTCCGGGCGTGGCGCGAGCGCGGGTCGCTGCGGGCGGCGTTCAGCGCGGCGGGGGCTGCCCGGAGCGGCCTGCGGACGTTCTGGGAGGGGTTCACCGTCGGCGTGACCAACCCCAAGACCATCGTGTTCTTCGCCGCGGTGCTGCCGCAGTTCGTCGACCGCGGCCAGGGCCGCGTCCCGGCGCAGATGCTGCTGCTGGGCCTGGTCTTCAACCTCATCGCCGTGGTGTCCGACATGGCCTGGGGCCTGGTCGCGGCCACCGCCCGGGACTGGTTCGCGCGCTCGCCCCAGCGGCTCTCCCTGGTCGGCGGGGCCGGCGGGATCGCCATGATCGGACTGGGCGTCACCGTCGCCGCGACGGGCCGCAAGGACTGACCCGGCCCCGGCGGACACCTCGCACCAGAGGTCCACCGGAGGCAGGGCGGCGGCGCCCAGGTCCGGGCGGTACCGGCCGAAGCGGGCGCCGTCCTCGCCGTGCCCGGGCCCGCTGCGGGCGAACCCCGCGGGTGAACCCCGTCGGACGGGCTCGCTTCACGCATCCCGCGATTTTCCACGCCGGAACCGCGCAGCACCATCGGATTCCGCGCGGCACCACGCGGGTGCGGACGCGGTCCGCCGGGGGTCGGTCGGCCGCCACCGGCCGCCACCGGCCGCCCCTCAGCCGAGGACGAGTTCGCGCTCGACGGAGGAACCGTCGCCCGGGACGGGGACGGTGCGGCCGCTGCGGGTGAAGCCGATCTTCCGGTAGAAGGCCTCGGCCCGGTGGTTGTCCTGGTGCACGTAGAGGCGGACGCGGGAGACCTTCGGCTCGTCGAGCTCGTGGGCGAACGCGATCGCCGCGTCGAACAGGGCCCGGGCCAGGCCGGTGCCGCGCTGCTCGGGGCGGACGAACACGCCCACCAGGTGGGCCTGGTCGACGTCGGTCGGGGCGCCGAGGGCGTCCGCGTGGCCGGCCCGCTCGATCAGCACCGTCACCGATCCGTCCCAGCCGCCGTCCGCCCGCTCGGCGACGAACTGCTGCGCGACCGTCTCGCCCCGGGAACCGGCCGCCCGCTCCTGCCAGTGCTCGTCCGGTCTGGCGGCGGCGTTGTCGTACGTGTCCAGGAAGGCGATCCTCGCGACCGGGTCCCGCAGGGCCGCCAGCCGCAGTTCCTTGGCCTGTCGCCAGTCCTCGCCGGTCACGGCTCGTATCACGTGGTCCATGGACGGATCATGGGCGGGCCCGGGGGTCGGGGCAAGCGGTTTTCGGGCGGCCGCGCAATCCGCTCGCCCCGGCCCGGGCCGTCCGGGAGGATGGCGGCTCCGGGCTCCGGGCTCCGGGCACCGGGCTTCGGGCACCGGACACCGGGACGGGAGGCTCCGTGCGCACCCCCTACTACTACTTCGACCTGGCCGGGACCTCGCGGGACCCCGCGGTCCTGCGCGAACTGGCCGGATCGGAGTACCCGTTCGTCCGGCAGGCGGTGGCGGCCAATCCGTGCACGCGGGCCGACGCGCTGTTCGCCCTCGCCACCCGCTGCCGCGACGTCCCGGCCGAGCACGGCCCGTGGAACGACAACGCCCTGCTGCTCCTGCTGGCCGGGCATCCGGCGGCGGACCGTCCCGCCCTGCTGGTCGTCCTGGACGCCGCCGCCGCCCGCCTCACCGCCGCCGCCCGCCCGTACGCCGCCGTACTGGCCCTGGCGGGGCGCCCGGAGCTGCGGCCGGCGGAACTGCTGCCCCTCGGCCGCCTCCCCGGCGCCTCCGCCCGCCTGCGCGGCGGCCTGCGCCGGGCGCTGGCCGACCGGCTGGACGGAGGCTGACCGGGGGCCGGTCCGGGGCTCGGGGCCGGTCCGGGGCTCGGGGCCGGTCCGGGGCTCGGGGTCGGTCCGGGGAGGGCCGGTCAGGGGCGGCCGTGGAGCAGGACCGGGAGTTCGCGCGGGCCGTTGGAGATGAAGGACTCGACCGGGCGCAGTTCGTCGGCGGGGACGGCGAGGGCGAGGTCGGGGAAGCGGTCGAAGAGGGCGGCGAGGGCGATCCGGGATTCCAGGCGGGCGAGTTCGGCGCCCAGGCAGTAGTGGATGCCGTGGCCGAAGGAGAGGTGGTCGCGGCGGGTGGCCCGGGTGTGGTCGTACTCGGCGGCGTCGGCGCCGTGCAGGTCGGTGTCGCGGCCGGTGGCGAGGAAGTTGACGACCAGCAGGTCGCCGCGGGCGAAGGTGAGGCCGGTGGCCTCGTCGTGGATGTCCTCGACGGCGAAGCGCGGGAGGATGTTGGCGACCGGCGGCTGGTGGCGCAGGGTCTCCTCGACGGCGTCGGTCCAGCGCTCCGGGTCGGCCCGGACCCGGTCGAGCTGGTCGGGGTGGGTGAGGAGCTGGACGACGGCGCTGCCGAGCAGGTTGACGGTGGTCTCGTGGCCGGCGCCGATGAGCAGCAGCAGGCTGTCGAGGAGTTCGCGTTCCCCGAGGGTGGTGCCGGTCTCCTCGTCGCGGGCCTGGATCAGGGCGCTGGTGACGTCCTCGCCGGGGTTCTTGCGCTTGGCCTCGACCAGCAGGGCGAGTTGGACGTAGACGGCCTCGCCGTTGCGGACGGACTCCTCGGGGCCGGTGCCGGTCTCGAAGAGCCGGCCGACCGTGGAGCGGAACGCGTCGTGCATCTCGTCGGGCACGCCGAGCAGGGTGTTGACCACCATCAGCGGGAGCACCCAGGTGAATTCGGCGCGCAGGTCGACGGTGCGGCCGGGCGGGTGGGCGGCGAGGCGGTCGAGCAGGTCGGCGGCGATCCGTTCGATCCGGGGGGCGAGGGCGCGGATCCGGCGGGCGGTGAAGGCGGGGCCGATCAGGCGGCGCAGCCGGCCGTGCTCGTCGCCGTAGGCGGTGAGGGCGTTGCGGACGTCGGTCCACATCCGCAGCTGCCAGTCGGCGGGTATCTCGCCGGCCAGGTCGGCGGTCCAGTGCTGGTGGGCGTCCTTGGAGACCCGGGGGTCGGTGAGCAGGCGCTTGATCAGGGCGGGGTCGGTGACGGACCAGGCGGGGACGCCGCCGGGGAGTTCGATGGGCGCGGCCGGGCCGGTGGCGCGCAGGGCGGCGGTCTCGCCGTGCAGGTCGGTGCCGACCGGGTCGAGTCGGTACGGGCAGCGCTGAGTGTCCATCAGGTGGCCTCTCCGGTGCAGGGGGTGGTCCTCGGTGCACCGGCCGGACCGCCCTGTTCGGACGGCCCGGCCGGATGATCGTTTCGGACTGTACCTGTCACCTTGCGCCGCCGTACCCGGTTTCCCGACGCATCCGGCCCGCACCCGGCCCGCCCCGCCGGCCTTGAGCCGACCTCGGCCCGGACTCGGCCCGACCTGGTGCCCGTCTCGGGCCCGCCTGAAGGCCCGTCCGAAGACCCGTCCGAAGACCCGTCCGAAGACCCGTCCGAAGACCCACCTGAAGGCCCGTCCGAAGACCTGCCCGAAGGCCCGCCCGTTACAGATCCGGGCCCCGCGCGTCAGTACCGGACGACCCGGGTCTCCCCCGCGGGCACCGCGAGCACGTCCCGGACGTCCGCCCCGGTGAGGAGTTCGGTGCCGGGCCCGGCCAGTGGGAGGTCCGCGGCGGCGGCGCCGTGGTTGACGGCGAAGAGGTACCGGCCGTGCTCGCCGACCCGTTCGACCACCTCGAGGTCGTGCGGGAGCCGGCGTTCGGGCAGGCCGGCCTCGGCGGCGGCGGCGCGCAGCACCCGGGCCAGTCCGTCGCCGTCGAGGCGGGCGGAGACGTACCAGGCCCGGCCCGAGCCGAGGGCGTGCCGGGTGACGGCGGGTCCTCCGGTGGTGGGGCCGTCGGCGTAGTGCCAGAGCGTCTCGGCGCCTTCGGGCCGCACGAACTCGGTCCACGCCTCGGCCCGCAGCGGCGGCTGCCCGTCGCCCTCCAGCCGGACGGCGGCGCCGGCCCGCAGCGGGGCGAACTCCTCGACGGTGAGGCCGAGGACCTCGCGCAGCGCGCCGGGGTGCGGGCCGGGGTGGACGGTGTCGTGCTCGTCGACGATGCCGGAGAAGCAGGAGACGACCAGGGTGCCGCCGTTCTCGACGTACTGGCGCAGGTTGCGGGCGGCGGCCTCGGTGGTGAGGTAGAGGGCGGGGGCGACGACCAGCGGGTAGCGGCTCAACTCGGCTTCGGGGTGGGCGAAGTCGACGGTGAGGTGGGCGTCCCAGCTCGCGGTGTACCAGGCTTCGGCGCGTTCGCGGGCGTCGAGGTCGACGCTGGGGCGCCACTCGAGGCGCTGCGCCCACCAGGACTCCCAGTCCCAGAGCATCGCGGCGTCGGCCTGCACCAGGCTGTCGCGGATCTCCGCGAGCTTGCCCAACTCCTGTCCGAGCGCGACGACTTCGCGCCAGATCCGGCTGCTGGTGCCGGCGTGCGGGAGCATCGCGGAGTGGAACTTCTCGGCGCCGGAGCGGGAGGCCCGCCACTGGAAGAACATCGCGCCCTCGGAGCCGCGGGCGACGTGCGCGAGGCTGTTGCGGGCGAGTTCGCCGGGGCGCTTGACGAGGTTGCGGGGCTGCCAGTTGACGGCGCCGGTGGAGTGTTCGAGCAGCAGCCAGGGGCGGCCGCCGGCGACCGAGCGGGTGAGGTCGGCGGCCATGGCGAGGTTGATCTGGCTGCGCGGGTCCTCGGCGACCAGGTAGTGGTCGTTGGCGACCAGGTCGACCTCGCGGCCCCAGGCCCAGTAGTCCATGGACTGGCACTGGCTGAGCGCGGTCATGAAGTTGGTGGTGACCGGGATGCCGGGGGCGAGGCGGTGCAGCAGGTCGCGCTCGCGCTTGAAGTTGGCGAGGACCGCGTCGTTGGTGAACCGGGCGTAGTCGAGCTGCTGGGCGGGGTTGCCCGCGGTGGGGGTGAGCCGGGGCGGCTGGATGTCGTCCCAGCGGGTGTAGCGCTGGCCCCAGAACGCGGTGCCCCAGGCGGAGTTGAGCTCCTTGAGGGTGCCGTAGCGCTCGCCCAGCCAGCGCCGGAAGTGGGCGGCCGACTCGTCGCAGTAGCAGTCGCTGACCGGGACGCCGTACTCGTTGTGGACGTGCCACAGGGCGACGGCGGGGTGGGTGCCGTAGCGGCGGGCGAGCTGTTCGGTGATGGTGGCGGCGGCGTGCTGGTAGGCGGGCGAGCTGTGGCAGATCGCACCGCGGGAGCCGAACGCGTAGCGGGTGCCCTCGCGGGTGACGGGGAGCGCGTCGGGGTGGTCGCGGTAGAACCAGGCGGGCGGGACGACGGTGGGGGTGGCCAGGTCGGCCCGGATGCCGTGGGCGTGCAGCAGGTCGAGCAGGCGGTCGAGCCAGCCGAACTCGTACTGGCCGCGCTCGGGTTCGAGCAGGGCCCAGGAGAAGATCCCGACGCTCACCATGGTGACCCCGGCTTCGCGCATCAGCCGGACGTCCTCGGCCCAGACCTCCTCGGGCCACTGCTCGGGGTTGTAGTCGCCGCCGTAGGCGAGCGGGTCGAGTCCGAGCGGGCGGGGGTACCGCGGGTGATCCATGGGGGGCTCCATCGCGAAGAACTGTGAACGTGCACACCCTAATCGGTCCCGGGTGTCGCTTTGTCTCGCCCAGATAACCGTACGACCTCAGGGATTGACAAGTGTCTCCCGGGTTTCCGTACTGTGAACGTGCACAGCAGCGGACCGGGCCTCTCACCGGCCGCTTCGTCGCAGGCACCGCTCCCCCGGGCGGGCCGCCGCGCACCCCCTCGCCCGGCGGCCGACGCCCGGCCCCTCACTCGACATTCCGTGATCCCCGGGAGGATCCATGCACCGTCGCCTCGCCCTCGCCGCGGCCGCCGCCCTGTGCGGCACGCTCGTGCTGTCCGCGTGCTCGTCCGACGGCGGTTCCGGTGGTGCCGACGGCTCCGCCGGGGCGGCCTCCGGTCCGGTGAAGCTGACCTTCTGGTCCTGGGCGCCGAACATGGACAAGGTCGCCGAGGTCTGGAACCAGGCGCACCCGGACATCCAGGTCAGCGTGCTCAAGCAGGCCGGCGGCGACGACCTGGTCACCAAGACCATCACCGCCGCGAAGGCCGGCAACGCCCCGGACCTGATCCAGGCCGAGTACCAGGCGCTGCCGACGCTGGTCTCCAACGACGTGCTGGCCGACATCGCCAAGCAGGCGGGCGGCGCGAAGCCGCAGTTCGCGGACGGCGTGTGGAAGCAGGTCACGCTCGGCTCGGACGCGGTGTACGCGATCCCCGAGGACACCGCGCCGCTGGCCTTCTACTACCGGCAGGACCTGTTCGAGCAGTACGGCCTGAAGGTCCCCACCACCTGGGACGAGTTCGCCGCCACCGCCCGCGCGCTGAAGCAGAAGGCCCCGGACAAGGCGCTGACCACTTTCTCCGCCAACGACCCGGGCCTGTTCGCGGGCCTGGCCCAGCAGGCCGGCGCGAAGTGGTGGACCGCCGCGGGCGAGAGCTGGAAGGTGGCGATCGACGACGCCGCCACCAAGAAGGTCGCCGACTTCTGGTCCGGCCTGGTCAAGGACGGCTCGGTCGACAACCAGCCGATGTACACCCCGGCCTGGAGCAAGGCGCTCAACGATGGCACCCAGATCGGCTGGGTCTCGGCGGTCTGGGCGCCGGGCGTGCTGACCAGCTCGGCGCCGGACACCAAGGGCAAGTGGGCGGTGGCCCCGCTGCCGCAGTGGGAGTCGGGCGCCTCGGTGACGGGCAGCTGGGGCGGCTCGGCCACCGGCGTGACCACCGGCGCCGTGAAGTCCGGGCATGCCGACGCGGCCGCGAAGTTCGCCACCTGGCTGAACACCGACCCGCAGGCGCTGGCCGCGCTGGTGCAGCAGGTCAACATCTACCCGGCGGCGACCTCGGCCCAGACCGGCAGCCTGCTGTCGGCCGCTCCGGAGTTCTTCCCGAACCAGCCGGACTTCTACGCCAAGGCCGCGGAGATCGCCAAGGGCACCGCCCCGGCCGCCTGGGGCCCGAACGTGAACGTGGCGTACTCGGCGTTCAAGGACGCCTTCGGCAAGGCGGCGCAGGACAAGGGCGACTTCGGCGCGGCGCTGTCGACGATGCAGCAGTCCACCGTCGAGGACCTGAAGAAGAACGGCTTCAAGGTCGGCTGACCTCTCAGCACCGGGCCCCTCCGCCCGCCCCCGCTCGAACCCCCGGTCCGCCGCCCCGCCCGGCGGCGGACCGGGACACCCTCCCCCGCCCCTCCGGTCCCTTAGGAGCCGCCATGGCCTCCCCTCCCCCGCCCCGCCGCGCCCTCCGGCGCCGCGGTTCGCTCGCGCCGTACGGGTTCCTCGGCCCGGCGACCCTGCTGTTCACGCTGTTCTTCGCGCTGCCGATCGGCTTCGCGGTGTACCTGAGCCTGCGCGCCACCCGGGTGAAGGGCCTCGGCCTGGGGTCGCACGCCCGCACCGAGGTGTGGGCGGGGCTGTCCAACTACACCTCCGCGCTGGCCGACTCGGAGCTGCTGGCGGGCTCCGGCCGGGTGCTGCTGTACGGGGCGCTGCTGGTGCCGACGATGCTGGGCGCGGCGCTGTTCTTCGCGCTGCTGCTGGACGTGCCGCGGGTGCGGTTCGGGGCGTTCTCCCGGCTGGTGATCTTCCTGCCGTACGCGGTGCCGGGCATCGTGGCGTCGACCCTGTGGGGGTTCCTGTACCTGCCGCAGGTCAGTCCGGGCTACTACCTGCTGACCCGGGCCGGGATGAGCGGCCCGGACCTGCTGCACGGCGGCGGGCTGTACCTGGCGATGGCGAACATCGCGGTGTGGGGCGGCACCGGCTTCAACATGATCGTGATCTACACCTCGCTGCGGGCGCTGCCGGCCGAGCTGTACGAGGCGGCCCGGCTGGACGGCTGCTCGGAGCTGCAGGTCGCACTGCGGATCAAGATCCCGATGGTGGCGCCGTCGCTGGTGCTGACCTTCTTCTTCTCGATGATCGCCACGCTCCAGGTGTTCGCCGAGCCGATGACGCTCAAGCCGCTGACGAACTCGATGAGTTCGACCTGGTCGCCGCTGATGAAGGTGTACCGGGACGCGTTCGTGCAGGGCAACATCTACTCGGCGGCGGCCACCTCCGTGGTGATCGCGGCGGCCACCCTGCTGCTCTCCTTCGGGTTCCTGAAGCTGGTCAACAAGCGTGCCAACGGAGGCAGTTGAGATGAGTACCACCACCGCTGCGGCCCCCCGCCGGACCGCCCCCGCGCTGCCCCCGAAGGCGTCCGCACCGCGCCGCACCGCCTGGACGCCGACCCTGCTCCTGCTGCTGGGCGCGGTGTACTGCCTGGTGCCGGTGGTGTGGGTGGTGACGGCGGCGACCAAGAGCCGCCAGGAGCTGTTCACCACCTTCACCTACGCGCCGGGCACCGGCTTCTGGGACAACCTGACCGAGCTGTCCTCGTACCGGGGCGGCGTGTACTGGCAGTGGATGGCCAACTCGGCGCTGTACGCGGGCGCGGGCGCGCTGCTGTCGGCGGCGGTGTCCGGCCTGACGGGCTACGCGCTGGCCAAGTACCGCTTCCGGGGCCGCTCGACGGTCTTCAACGTGCTGCTGGCGGGCGTGCTGATGCCGCCGATCACGCTGGCGGTGCCGCAGTACCTGCTGATGTCGAAGGCGGGCCTGGCGGACAGCTACTGGTCGGTGCTGCTGCCCAGCATCCTGTCCCCGTACGGCATCTACCTGTCCCGGATCTACGCGGAGGCGGCGATCCCGGACGAGGTGGTGGAGGCGGCCCGGGTGGACGGGGCGCGGGAGTGGCGGCTGTTCCGGAGCGTGGCGCTGCCGATGATGGTGCCGGGGCTGGTGACGGTGTTCCTGTTCCAGTTCGTGGCGATCTGGAACAACTTCCTGCTGCCGTACATCATGCTCGGCGACGACCACAAGTTCCCGGTCACGGTGGGCCTGTACTCGCTGCTCCAGCAGGGCGCGAACGAGCCGGCCCTGTACACCCTGGTGATCACCGGCGCGCTGCTGTCGATCCTGCCGCTGATCGCCCTGTTCCTGGGCATGCAGCGGTACTGGCGGGTCGACCTGCTGTCCGGCGCCGTGAAGTCCTGACGGGCCGCCACTACAGTGACCCCGACACCTCGATCTGCAAGGACCTGCATCCCGATGACGGAACCAGCGCCCCGCGGCCGGGCGGCCGGACGGCCGAAGCGCCCGCCGACCATCCACGACGTCGCCGCGGTGGCGGGCGTCTCGCGGGGCACGGTGTCCCGGGTTCTCCAGGGCGGGCACAACGTCAGCCCGGCCTCGCAGCAGGCGGTGGAGGCGGCGATCGCCGAGCTCGGGTACGTGGTGAACCGGGCGGCCCGCAGCCTGGTGACCCAGCGCTCCGGCTCGGTGGCGTTCCTGCTGACCGAGCCGCAGGAGCGGTTCTTCGAGGACCCCAACTTCACCACCCTGCTGCGCGGTTGCACGGCGGCGCTGGCCGAGCACGACATCCCGCTGCTGCTGATGACGGCGGGCGACGACGCGGAGCGCCGCCGGGTCACCCGCTACCTGGCGGCGGGCCACGTGGACGGGGTGCTGCTGGTCTCCTCGCACCGGGGCAACCCGATGATCGAGCACCTGCGCGAGGCGGACATCCCGATGGTGTGCTGCGGCCGCCCGCTGGGCCAGCGCGGCCGGGTCCCGTACGTGGCGGCGGACGACCGGGAGGGCGCCAAGGACCTGGTGCGCCACCTGCTGGAGTCCGGCCGCACCAAGGTCGCCACCATCGCGGGTCCGCAGGACACCCCGGGCGGCGTGGAGCGGCTGTCCGGCTACCGCGAGGTGCTCGCCGAGTACGGCCTGCCGGTCGACGAGCGGCTGATCGCGGCCGGCGACTACAGCCGGGCCGGCGGGGAGGCCGCGATGCGCGAACTCCTGCTGCGTGAGCCGGAGTTGGACGCAGTGTTCGTGGCCTCCGACCTGATGGCGGACGGCGCGCTGTCCGCTCTCGGGCACGCCGGCCGCCGGGTGCCCGAGGACGTCGCGGTGGGCGGTTTCGACGACTCCCCGGTCGCCCTGGGCACCCGTCCCCCGCTGACCACCATCCGCCAGCCCTGGGACCGGATCTCCGCCGAGATGGTCCGCCTGCTGCTCGCCCGGATCGCCGGCGAGGAGGCCCCGACGGTGATCCTGCCGACCGAACTGGTGGTCCGCGGCTCGGCCTGAGCCCGCCCGCACCCTCCCGGGCCCGCCTGCACCCGCCCGGGCCCGCCCGCACCCTCCCGATCCCGCCCGGTCCCGCCCGGAACGCTCCTGACGGTGCGTGCACCGCAGATGTTTCGTACCGGACACTTCCGATTTCCGTTCGACTCTGACAAAGTCGTCCGCTATCCGGTGCACCGGGCCGGAACGGGGGGACGGGAAGATGCTGGGCTTTGTGCTGCGCCGGCTGCGCGGGCGGCTGTCGCTGGCAGCCGCCGTGCTGTTCACGGTGCTGACCGCCACCACGGTGCTGACCACGCTGGTGGCCTTCGACCGCACCGTCGCCGAGGCGGGCCTGCGCCGCGACCTGCACGGCGGCGGCCGGGTGACGGTGCTGCTGAACGCGGACCACGCGCTGGACACCCGGTCCGCCGACGACACCGGCACGGCCGCGCTGGGCGCCCGGCTGTTCGACGGACTGCCGGTCGCCACCCGGACGCTGGCCCGCAGCCGGGCCTACGGGCTGCCCGGCCCGGCCGCCGCGAAGGCCCGTGAGGCCGACCTGACCGTGCTGGCCGCGCTGGACCACGGCGAGGTCCGCCTGACGGCCGGTCAGTGGCCGACCGCCGAGGCCGCCCCCGCCGGCCCGGGCACCGCCGGCACCGTGCAGGTCGCGGTGCCGGGCAGCGCCCTGCCCCGGCTCGGCCTGAGCGCGGACGCGCTGCCCGCCCAGGTGGTGCTCGCCGACCGGTACGGCGGCCTGCCGCTCACCGTCCGGGTCACCGGCGTCTACCAGGCCACCGACCGGGACGCCCCGTACTGGCGGCTGGACCCGCTGGGCGGCCGGGAGATCCAGGTCCGGGGCTTCACCACGTACGGGCCGATGCTGGTGGACGACGGCGTCTTCACCTCCGGCCTGCTGCCGCAGGGCAGCCGGGGCGCGCTGCTGACCGCCGACTTCACCACCGCCGACCGGGCCCGGGTCGAACGCGTCGGGGAACTCGCCACCCACCTGCCCGAACTGCTCAAGCAGGCCGGTCCGGGCTTCCAGTCGCAGACCGAACTCCCCGCGCTGCTGGCCGAGTTGCGCTCGGCGACGCTGGTCACCGAGTCCAGCCTGCTGATCGGCGCGCTGCAGCTGTCGGTGCTGGCCGGAGCCGCCCTGCTGCTGGTGGTGCACCTGGTCGCGGAACGGCAGCTGCGCGAGGACGCGCTGCTCACCGCCCGGGGCGCGACCCGGCGCCGACTGGCCGCCTGGACGGCGCTGGAGGCGCTGCTGCTGGCGCTGCCCGCCGCCCTGCTGGCACCGCTGCTGGCCGGCCCGCTGCTGCGACTGCTGACCGGCTACGGCCCGCTGGCCGGACTGCCGCTGGCACACACCGACACCGCGGTGCGCTGGCCCGCGGCGGCGCTGTGCGCGCTGGCCTGCGTGCTGGTCTCGGCGCTGCCCGCGGTGCTGCGGCGCGACGGCGAGCGGCTGGTGACCCGCCGTCAGGCGGTGGTCGGCACGGTGGTGCGCTCCGGCGCGGACCTGACCCTGCTGGCCCTGGCCGTGATCGCCTACCAGCAGCTGTCGGCCCGCACCGGCGGCCTCTCGGTGGACTCCGGCGGCAGACTGGGCATCGACCCGGTGCTGGTCGCGGCGCCGACCCTGGCGCTGTGCGCGGGGACGCTGCTGGTGCTGCGGGTGCTGCCGTTCGCGGCCCGGCTCGGCGCCCGGGTGGCGGCCCGGGGGCGCGGGCTGGGCGCGGCGCTGGGCGGCTGGCAGCTGGCCCGGCGGCCGGGCCGGGCGAACGGCCCGGTGCTGCTGCTGGCGCTGGCGGTGGCCACCGGCGTGCTGGCGATCGGCCAGCACACCGCGTGGCGCGACTCGCAGCGCGACCAGGCCGACTTCGCCGCCGCGGGCGGCCTGCGGATCCAGGCTTCGGCGCTGCCCCCGATCGGCCAGGGCGGCCGGTACGCGGCGCTGCCCGGCGGCGACCGGCTGCTGCCGGTGGCCCGGGTCGACCAGTCGCTGCCGGGCGACCGGCAGGGCCGGATACTGCTGACCGACACCGCCCGGGCCGGCGCCGAACTGCACGTGCGGGCCGACCTGTTCGACCACCGTCCGGCCGGGGAGCTGTTCGCCCCGCTGGCCGAACCGCTGCCCGTCGGGGTCCCGCTGCCGGGCCGCCCGGCCCGGATCGACCTGTCCCTGCGCATCCAGGTCGCCGGCGGCGTCGACGAAAGCCGCTACACGCCCCAACCGCCCGACCTGTGGCTGCAGTTGCGCGACGGCTTCGGGGCGCTGCACCGGGTCCTGGTGCCGCAGCTGCCCCTGCGGGGCGAGCTGACCGCCTCGGTGGACCTGGGCGCGCTGACCGCCGCCCCGCTCGGCTCGATCGCCCAGCCGCTGACCCTGGCCGGCCTGGGGCTGACGTACCCCTCGGGGTGGAACGAGGACCACAGCGAGCTGACGGTGCGCCGGATCGCGGTCGCCGACAGCGCGGCCGGAGCGGCCGTGCCGGTCCAGGTGCCCGCGGGTGCCTGGAGCGTGCAGGCTTCCGCCGGCGCCCCGGTGCAGGTGGCCGACGGGTCCGGACCGGACCGGCTGCTGACCGTCGTCTACAGCCCCGGCGAGGGGGACACCAGCAGCGCCCGGGCGCTGCTGCTGCCGCCCGGCACCGCCCCGTCGGGCCTGGAGGTCAAGGGCCTGGCCACCCGCGACTACCTGACCGCGGTCGGCGCCCGGGTCGGCGACCTGATCAAGGTGCAGCTGAGCAACACCTCGGTGCCGGTCCGGATCACCGGGGCGGTCGGGGTGCTGCCGGTGTACGGCTCCACCGCGTTGCTGCTCGACCTGGCCGGCACCGGCCGCTGGCTGGGCGACCGGGGCTTCGACGCCCCGACGGTCACCGAGTGGTGGCTGCCCGCCGCCGGCCCCGGCGACCGCACCCCGGCCGAGGCCGCGGCGGCGCTGCGCGCGGGGCCGACGGCCCAGCAGGTGACGCTCCGCGAGGAGGACGCCGCGGCCCGGCTCGGCGACCCGCTGAGCGCCGCCCCGCAGAGCGCGCTGGCCGCGCTGGCCCTGGCCGCCGCGGTGCTGGCCGCGATCGGCTTCACCGCCGCCTCGGCCGCCTCGGCGAGCGAACGGGCCGGCGAGAGCGCGGTGCTGCTGGCGCTCGGCACGCCCCGGCGGCTGCTGAACCGCAGTGCCGCCGTGGAGCGGCTGGTGCTGGTCGGGATCGGCACCGGGGTGGGGCTGCTGCTCGGCACGCTCCTGGTCCACCTGGTGGTGCCGCTGGTGGTGCTCACCCCGGCCGCCCGCCCCCCGGTGCCCGACGTCCTGGTCGGCCTGCCGCCCGGCCAGGTGCTGGCCCTGGCCCTGGGCGCCGCCGCCCTGCCGCTGCTGTCCGCCTTCCTGTTCGGCGGCCGCCGCCGCAACCTGGCCGCCCGGCTCCGCTTCGTGGAGGAGAAGTGAGCACCCCGGCCCGCCGACCGCACCGGGCCCACCGGCCCGCGCCGCCCGCCGCCCCGGCCCGCCGACCCGGCACCGCACCGCTGCCCGGCACCGCACCGCTGCCCGGCACCGGCCGTCGAGCCGCGCCGCAGGCCACCGTGCACCCGGCCGCCGCAGGCCCGGCCGCCCCGGTCGGCGGCCCCGCCCCCGTCCCCGGGCTCCCTCCCCGTCCCCGTCCCCTCCCCCTCTCCTGTTTCCGCCCCCGCCCCCGTCCCTGTCCCCGTCGTCGCGGTCCGGCCGCCCGGCTCCGCTTCGTGGAGGAGAAATGAGCGCCCCGGCCCCCTGGGTCCGCACCCGGCTGCGCACCGCGCCGCTGGCGGCCCTGCTGACCGCAGCCCTGACGCTGGCCCTGGTCTTCCTGGCGGCCGGACTGCCCCGGGCCCTGGACCGGGGCGCGGACGACGCGCTGCACGCGTTCCTGCGCTCCTACGGCCCGGTGGCCGACAGCGTGGTGGTGACCTCCGGCATTCCGGTCGGCGGCGATCCCTCGCAGCGCTTGGACGACACCACGGACCGGCTGACCGGTCTGATCGGCCCGGTGCTGCCGCTCGACCCGGGCGGCCCGGTGTCCGGGCGCCTGGCCACGGGCGCGCGCTCGCTGCCCGATCCGCGGCTGGACCGTCCGGAGGCCGTCGCCCCCGAGTTCGCCCTGGCGTACCAGCGCGGGGCGCGCGAGCGCGTCCACCTGACGGCCGGTCAGTGGCCGGACGGCGCGGCCGCGACCGCCGGGGGCCCGGTGCAGGTCGTGCTGTCGGCGGCCGCGGCGGAGACGGTCAAGGTGCCGCTGGGCGCGGTGCTGGACAGCGGCCCCTCGGTGGTGTCGCCCAAGGCGCGACTGGTCCGGCAGCAGGTGCAGGTGGTGGGTTTCTACGCCGTCGACGACCCGTCCGACCCGTTCTGGGCGGACCTGGGCTGTGCGACCAAGACCTGCCAGAACATGACGCCCTCGCGCAGTCCGGCGGACCCGCCGATGGCGTACTGGTACGCGGTGGCGCTGACCGGCTCCGAGTGGATGGCGCAGCTGCCCGTCTGGGGCGACGGGGCGGAGGACTACTGGCGGCTGCCGGTGCGGGTGGACACCCTGCGGGCGGACCGGCTTCGGCAGACCTCCTTCGACCTGGCCAGGGTCACCTCGGGGCCGGTCTCGGTGCAGGTGGTGACCGGCAGCAAGCGGCCGGACGTGCGGATCTCCTCCGGTCTGCGGTCGGCGATCGACACCGCCCGGCAGCGGCAGAGCGCGATCGAGTCGCTGACCGCGGTCGGCCCGGCCGGGGCGGCGGGGGTGTCGGCCGTGGTGCTGTGCCTGGCGGCGGCGCTGGCCGCCGAGCGGCGGACGTCGGAGTTGCTGCTGCTGCGGGCCCGCGGGGCCGGGACGGGCGGGGTGTTCCGGCGGCTGCTGGGCGAGGGCGCGGCGACCGTGCTGCCCGCGGCCGGGCTGGGCGTGCTGCTGGCGTTCGTGCTGCTGCCGACCGCGCGCTGGCTGCCGGCGGCGGTGGCGGCCGGGGCGGTGACGCTGCTGGCGCTGCTGGCGTTCCCGGTGCGGGCCGTGCTGCTGCTGCGCGGCCCGCGGGCCGGTGCCCGGCCGGGGCGGCGGCGGGTGGTGGGCGAGCTGGCGGTGCTGGCGGCGACCGCGGCGGCCGTGATGCAGGTGGTGCGGCGCGGGGTGGCCCCGCTGGGCGAGGGGGTGGATCCGCTGCTGGTGGCGGCGCCGCTGCTGCTGTCGCTGACGGGTGCGCTGCTGCTGGCCCGGTTGCAGCCCGCGCTGATCGGGCTGCTGGCCCGGCGGGCGGGGCGGCGGCCGGGTGCGGTCGGGTTCCTCGGTCTGGCCCGGGCGGCCCGGGGCGGCGGGGGCCCGCGGTCGCGGCCCTCGGTGCTGCCGCTGCTGGCGCTGGTGCTGGCGGTGGCGTGCGGCGCGGTCGGGGCGACGGTGCTGGAGTCGGTGGCCGCCGACCGGGCCGAGGTGGCCAGGTACACCATCGGTGGTGACGCCTCGGTCAGTGCCGGGCTGAACACCGCGCTGCCGGCGGCGTTCGTCACGGAGGCGGGGCGGCTGCCGGGGGTGACGGACTCGCTGCCGGTGTGGATCGCGGACGACGTGGTGCTGTCGCTGGGCGGCGGCGCCTCGGTGCGGGTGAACGTGGTGGTGGCCGACCCGGTGCCGTACGCGCGGCTGGCCGGGGCCGCCGGGCGGGGCCGGTTCGATCCGGCGCTGCTGGCCGCGTCCCCGGGCGGCGGGCGGCTGCCGGCCCTGGTGAGCAGCGACATCCCGGCGGGCGAGTTCAACCTGCGGCTGCAGGGCGGTGACGCGGCCGACATCCGGGTGGTGGGCTTCGCCGACAACACGCCGGCGCTGATCGGGTCGGTCGGCCCGACGGTGCTGCTGCCGTCCGGTCCGGCGGCCGACTTCGTGTCCCGGTTCGCCGGCCCGGCCAAGTGGATGGCGCTCGGACACCCGGACGACGCGCAACTGCGGGCGCTGGCCGAGCGGTTGCTCGGTCCGCCGGCCGCCGGGCTGCGGCCGGGCCACGTGGTGCGGACCGCGACCTCGGAGGTCGCGGCGCTCGGCAACGACCCGTTGCAGGCTTCGGCGGTCCGGATGTTCTGGGTGTCGGTCGGGGCGACGGCGCTGTTCGCGCTGCTGTCGGTGCTGCTGACGCTGCTGCGGGCCGGTCCGGAGCGGGCGGCGGTGCTGGCCCGGCTGCGCACGATGGGGCTGCGGCCCCGGCAGGGGCTGGCGCTGATCCTGGCGGAGGTGCTGCCGCAGTCGCTGGTGGCGGCCCTGGGCGGGGCGCTGACGGCGGTGTGCTGCCTGCTGCTGCTGGGCCCGGCCGTGGACCTCTCGCCGCTGGTCGGTTCGGGCGTGTCGGCCGGGTTGCGGCTGATCGCCGGGCCGATCGTCCAACAGGCCGTCGGGCTGGCCGTGCTGGCGGCCCTGGCGGTGCTGGCGGAGGCCGCCGTGACGGCCCGCCGGCAGATCACCACCGAGCTGCGCGCGGGGGACGCCCGATGAACCGCGCATCCACCACCGAGCCCCCCGCAGGAGGGACGTCCCGATGAGCACTCCGACCCCGAGCCTGGAGGAGCTGCGGCGCAAGGCGCTGGCGGCCGCCGCGCCCCGTACCGTCGGCGCCGAACTGGCGATCAGCTGCGAGCGGTTGGTGCGGATCTTCAGCACCGACGGGATCGAGGTGCAGGCGTTGCAGGGCCTGGACCTGACGGTGGACCGGGGCGACCTGGTGGCGCTGGTCGGCGCGTCCGGCAGCGGCAAGTCGACGCTGCTGAACGTGCTGGCGGGCCTGGACGCGCCGACCGCGGGCACCGCGACGGTGGACGGCCAGGACCTGCTGGCGATGACCGCCAAGGACCGGCTGCGCTACCGCCGCGAGGTGGTGGGCTTCATCTGGCAGCAGACCGCCCGCAACCTGCTCCCGTTCCTGACGGCGGAGCAGAACGTGGCGCTGCCCATGCAGTTGCGCTCCGGCCACCGGGCGGCCAAGCGCCGGCGCGGACGCGTCACCGAACTCCTCGAAGCCCTGGACATCGGCGAGCTGGCGCACCGCCGCCCCGCCCAGCTCTCCGGCGGCCAGCAGCAACGCGTCGCCATCGCCGTCGCCCTCGCCAACGAACCCGCCGTCCTGCTCGCCGACGAACCCACCGGCGAACTCGACACCGACACCGCCGCCGGCATCTTCGACGCCTTCCGCACCGTCAACCGCGAACTCGCCACCACCGTCGTCATCGTCACCCACGACCCCATGGTCGCCGGCGAAGTCCGCCGCACCGTCGCCATCCGCGACGGCCGCACCAGCAGCGAAGTCCTCCGCCGCACCCGGATCGACGAACACGGCACCGAAACCGTCTCCGAACGCGAATACGTCATGCTCGACCGCACCGGCCGCGTCCAACTCCCCGCCGCCTTCCTCACCGCCCTCGGCATGCAGCACCGCGTCGCCGCCGACCTCGCCACCGACCACATCCAACTCCGCCCCGACGACACCGCCTGAGCGCCGGCTGTCACTGCCCCGCACTAGGCTGGACGACGTGGCAATGATCATGGATCGTGACGGGGTGGCGGAGCGGCTGGAGCCGTTCCGGCGGGAGCTGACGGCGTACTGCTACCGGATGCTGGGCTCGGCCTTCGAGGCGGAGGACGCGGTGCAGGAGACGCTGGTCCGCGCCTGGTCGAAGTTCGACGGGTTCGAGGGCCGCTCCGCGCTGCGGACGTGGCTGTACCGGATCGCCACCAACGTCTGCCTGGACATGGCGCCGGCCCCGCAGCGCCGGGCCCGCCCGATGGACCTGACCTCGCCGTGCCCGGCCGCCGCCCCGGACCTGGCGCAGTTGGAGGAGAACGTCTGGGTGGGCCCGGTGCCGGACGCCCGGGTGCTGGCGGGGGATCCGGCGGAGGTCGCGGTGGGCCGGGAGTCGGTGCGGCTGGCGTTCGTGGCGGCGCTGCAGAAGCTGCCGGCCCGGCAGCGGGCGGTGCTGATCCTGCGCGAGGTGCTGGCCTGGTCGGCGGCGGAGACGGCGGAGCTGCTGGAGACGTCGGTGGCCTCGGTGAACAGCGCGCTGCAGCGGGCCCGGGCGACAAT
Source organism: Kitasatospora cineracea (assembly GCF_003751605.1). Taxonomy (NCBI): domain Bacteria; kingdom Bacillati; phylum Actinomycetota; class Actinomycetes; order Kitasatosporales; family Streptomycetaceae; genus Kitasatospora; species Kitasatospora cineracea. The sequence continues at coordinate 5,545,000 of NZ_RJVJ01000001.1, read as the reverse complement.
GGCCGCCCAGGGCCCGGCGGGTGACGCCTTCGATCCGCTGGACGAGACACAGCGTTCCCTGCTGTCCCGCTACGTCCAGGCGTTCGAGGCCTTCGACATCGAGGCGCTGAAGCGGCTGCTGCACGAGGACGCGGTGCTGAACATGCCGCCGTTCCAGATGTGGGTGCGGGGCGTGGTGGAGCTCGGCGAGTGGTGGCAGGGCGCGGGCTGCGGCTGCGCGGGCTCGCGGCTGCTGCCGGTGGCGGCGAACGGCATGCCGGCCTTCGCCCAGTACCGCCCGGCGGAGGACGGCAACGGGTGGACGCCCTGGGGCCTGACCCAGCTGGAGATCGTCGACGGCCGGATCGCCACCATGACCAACCACATGGACGTGGAACGGCTCTTCCCGCTGTGGGGCCTGCCGATGCGCCTGACCACCGACCCGCACACCGCCGGCGCGCCCACCGCCGGCTGACGGCCCGTCACTCCACCGGCAGGGCCTCGGCCAGGCCGGTGAGTTCGAGCAGCAGCCGCAGCCGGGGCCCGGCCCCGCGCAGCACCACCTGGTGCCCCGCCCGCCGGGCCCCGGCCGCCAGCCGCCCGAGCCGGTCCAGCTCCCCCGGCCCGGGGCTGCCCACCCCCGCGACCAGCAGGACGACGCGGACGGGCCGCGGCTGTCGGGCGAGCAGCGCGGCGAGGTGCTCCTCGACACCGGGCCGCGGTTCGATCTCCAGGGTCTCCATGCCCGTACTGACCGTCCGGCGGCCCCGAACTCATCGGCCCGGCCGCTCCCGCCGCGCCGCGCCGCGTCCGGCTCCCCGCTCCCGGTCCCGCCCCGCCGCGTCCGCCCCCTGCCGCGTCCGGCTCCCGAGGGGTGCACTGCCGGTACACCTCTCCGCCGTGCCTCGCGCCGGTCCGCGCGACGCGCTTGGCTGGAGAGCGGACATCCCCCGATCCCGAAGGACTTCCCATGCGCGGCACCGTGATCCACGCCCCCGGCGACATCCGGTCGGAGACCCTGGACGACCCGAAGGTCATCGAGCCCACCGACGCGGTCATCCGCACCGCCGTGACCTGCGTCTGCGGCTCCGACCTGTGGCCCTACCGGGGTGCGGAGCCGGTCGAGGCCCCGCACCCGATGGGCCACGAGTACGTGGGCTTCGTCGAGGAGGTCGGCTCCGAGGTGACCGGGCTGCGGCCCGGCCAGTTCGTGGTCGGCTCGTTCGCCACCTCCGACAACACCTGCCCGAACTGCCGCAACGGCTTCCAGTCGAACTGCCTGCACCGCGAGTTCATGTCCACCTGCCAGGCCGAGTACATCCGCATCCCGAACGCCGCCGGCACCCTGGTGGCCCTGGACGAGACCCCCGACGAGCACCTGTGGCCGGGTCTGCTGGCCAACTCGGACGTGATGGGCACCGGCTGGTGGGCCGCCGACGCCGCGCAGGTCCGGCCCGGCTCGGCCGCCGTGGTGGTCGGCGACGGCGCGGTCGGCCTGTGCGCGGTGATCGCCGCCCGGGAGCTGGGCGCCGAGCGCGTCATCGCCATGTCCCGCCACGAGTCCCGGCAGCGGCTCGCCCTGGCCTTCGGTGCCACCGACATCGTCACCGAGCGCGGCGAGCAGGGCATCGAGCGGGTCAGGGAGCTGACCGGCGGCATCGGCGCCGACAGCGTCCTGGAGTGCGTCGGCACCGCCGAGGCCATGCGGCAGGCCCTGCACTCCGCCCGCCCCGGCGGCAGCGTCGGTTTCGTCGGCGTCCCGCACGGCGTCGCCCTGGACGGCCAGGAGCTGTTCTTCTCGCACGTCGGCCTGCGCGGCGGCCCGGCCCCCGTCCGCCGCTACCTGCCGGACCTGAACGAGCGGGTGCTGTCCGGCCGGATCGACCCCGGGAAGGTCTTCGACCTCGCCCTGCCGCTCGCCGACGTCGCCGAGGGCTACCGGGCGATGGACGAGCGCCGCGCGATCAAGACCCTGCTCAAGCCCTGACCGCCCCCTCCCCCAGGAGCACCCGATGGAATTCCTCCCGCAGCAGCCCACCGGCCGGGGCCCGGCCGAGTGGTTCACCGGCGACGTCTGGTGGGATGTCCTGGCGGCCGGTGCCGCCCCGTCCCGGCTGCGCGCCAACCTGGTGCGCTTCGCGCCGGGCGCCCGCACCCACTGGCACACCCACGCGCTCGGCCAGACCCTGCACGTGGTCTCCGGGATCGCCCTGGTCGGCACCCGGGACGGTGTCGTCCTGGAGGCGCACCCCGGCGAGAGCGTGGTGTGCCCGCCGGGCGAGGCGCACTGGCACGGCGCCGTCCCGGACCGCTTCATGGCGCACCTGGCGCTCTGGGAGGCCACCGGTGACGGTTCGCCCGAGACGGTGTGGGCCGAGGCCGTCACCGACGACCAGTACGGCGCCGCCCGGCGCCGCGCTCCGGAGCCGGATCAGCCGAAGTAGCCGCCGTCGACGGCCAGCACGCTGCCGGTGACGAAGGCGGCGGCCGGTGTGGCCAGGAAGACCACGGCGGCGGCGATCTCCTCGGGGCGGCCGTAGCGGCCGAGCGCGTTGGCGGCGCGCTGGGCTTCGGAGTGCGGGCCGTCCTCGGGGTTCATCTCGGTGGCGGTCGAGCCGGGCTGCACCACGTTGACGGTGATGCCGCGGCCGGCCAGTTCGCTGGCGGCGCTGCGGCTGTAGGAGGTGACGGCGGCCTTGGTCGCCGCGTAGTCGGCGAGGCCGGGCAGGCCGGGGCGGGTGGCCAGGTTGGAGCCGACGGTGATGATCCGCCCGCCGTCGGGCAGCCGGGGCGCGGCGGCCCGGATCGCGGCGGTCACCCCGGTCACGTTGACGGCGTACTGGCGCTCCAGGGCCGCCGGGTCGGCGTCCCCGTCGACCGGGGCGCCGGCCAGCACGCCGGCGTTGTTGACCAGGATGTCGAGCCGTCCGAAGTCCGCCGCGACGGTGGCGACCAGGTCCTCGACCTGGGCGGTGTCCCCTTGGTCGGCCCGGTAGGCGGCGGCTCGCCGGCCGAGCGCCTCGATCCGCCGCACCACGTCCGCGGCCCGGTCGGCCGAGCCGCCGTGGCTGAGTGCGACGTCGGCCCCGGCGGCGGCCAGGGCCAGGGCGATCGCGGCGCCGATGCCGCGCGAGCCGCCGGTGACCAGGGCGGTGCGGCCGGCCAGTGCGTCGGGCGCGAAGGTGGCGGTGGCGGTGGGCTGCTGCGTCATGTCGGGTTCCCCTCCCAGATCTGTACCGTTCGGTACACGGCGGAGACGCTACCATATCGATCGGTACAGAATGACCGGGGCAGAACCGAACCCACCGGAGGGCAGGACGACATGACGGGCCGTCCGCGCACGTTCGACCTCGACGAGCGGCTGGAGCGCGCGATGCGCGTCTTCTGGCGGCACGGCTACGAGGGCACCGCGCTCTCCGACCTCACCGCCGCGATGGGCATCAACCGGCCCAGCCTGTACGCGGCGTACGGCAACAAGGAGGCACTGTTCCGCCAGTGCCTGGACCGCTACCACCACGGCCCGGCCCGGCACGTCCGGGAGGCCCTGGCCGCGCCCACCGCCCGCGCGGTCGCCGAGCAACTGCTGCGCGGCACCGTCGAGGTGGTCACCCGCCCGGAGGGCCCCGGCTGCCTGCTGGTGCACGGCGCGCTCGCCACCGGCCCCGGCTCGGAGGCGGTGCGCGCCGAGAGCGCCGCCCGCCGCGCCACCCAGCGCGCCGCCCTGCGCGCCCGCCTCGAACAGGCCGCCGCCGACGGCGAGTTCCCACCCGGCACCGACCCGGCCGCCCTGGCCGGCTACCTGAGCGCCCTCACCCACGGCCTCGCCGTCCAGGCCGCCGACGGCACCCCGCCCGACCAACTGCACCGGATCGCCGCCCAAGCCCTCCACCACTGGCCCACCTGAGCCCCACCCCCACCCCCACCAACGCCGATCCGCCCGGCCACCGCACAATCACGGCACCGAGCGGCTCCCGGGCACCCGCCCCGCCTTCAGACGGCCTTCGGTTCGGCCGGCGCCTGGACCGGCTTGCCCCGCACCCCGCCGAACACCCCCACCCACCCCCACCAACGCCGAACCGCCCGGCCACCGCACAATCACGGCACCGAGCGGCTCCCGGGCACCCGCCCCGACCCCCGCCGTCAGGCGGCCTTCGGTTCGGCCGGCGCCTGGACCGGCTTGCCCTGCACCCCGCCGGAGGCGGGCTTGCGGAAGAAGAAGTACAGCGTCGGCACCAGGTACAGCAGCCAGACCACCACCTGGACCACCGTCGGGTTGGGCTGGAAGTTGAACACGCCCTTGAGCAGCGTGCCGTACCAGCTGTCCGCCGGGATGGTGGAGGAGATGTCGAAGGCCAGCGTGCCGAGGCCGGGGATCCAGCCGGCCTCCTGGAGGTCGTGCACGCCGTAGGCGAGGACGCCCGCGGCGACGACGACCAGCATGCCGCCGGTCCAGGTGAAGAACTTGGCCAGGTTGATCTTGACCGCGCCGCGGTAGAACAGCCAGCCCAGCACGACCGAGGTGAGCAGGCCCAGCGTCGCGCCGGCCAGCGGGCTCCAGCCGTCGCCGGTGGACTGGACGGCGGTCCAGATGAACAGCGCGGTCTCCAGGCCCTCGCGGCCGACGGCCAGGAAGGAGGTGACGATCAGCGCGACGGTGCCCATGGCGAGCGCGGCGTCCAGCTTGCCCTGGAGTTCGCTCTTCAGGTGCCGCGCGGTGCGGCGCATCCAGAAGACCATCCAGGTGACCAGGCCGACCGCGATGATCGACAGGCTGCCGCCGAGCGCCTCCTGGGCCTCGAAGGACAGCTGGTCGGAGCCGAACTGCAGCACCGCGCCGAACGCCATGGCCAGCGCGACGGCGCTGCCGACGCCGATCCACACCGGGCCGAGCCGGTCCTTGCGGCCGGTCTTGACCAGGTAGGCGATCAGGATGCAGACCACGAGGCTGGCCTCGAGGCCTTCGCGCAGGCCGATCAGGTAGTTGGCGAACACGGCGGTTCTCCTTCCTCGGAAGAGTGGGTGGCGGGGGTCAGCCGAAGAGGCTCTGGCCCCACCACTCGCCGGGCTTGCGGACACCGGGCGGGCAGGCGAAGTGGGCGGATCCGACGTGGGTGATGTACTCGTTCAGCTTGTCGTTGGCCGCGAGCTTGGTCTGCAGCGGGACGAACGCCTTGCGGGTGTCGCGCTGGTACGCCAGGAAGAACAGGCCGGCGTCCAGGCGGCCGAGGCCGTCGGTGCCGTCGGTGAAGGAGTAGCCGCGGCGCAGGATCATCAGCCCGTCGTTGCTGTCGGGGTGCGCCAGGCGGACGTGCGAGTCGGCGGGCAGAGCGGACAGGTCGGGGGTGTCGCGCTCCTTCTGCTTGCCGTAGGGGGCGCCCTCGATCTTGGTGCGGCCGAAGGTGTCCTCCTGGTCCTTGAGCGAGGCGCGGTCCCAGGTCTCGATGGTCATCCGGATCCGGCGGGCCACCAGGTAGGAGCCGCCGGTCATCCAGTCGGCGCCGTCGCCGGGGGCGACCCAGACGTGCTTGCCGAGCGCGTCGGCGTCGGTTCCGGCGATGTTGTGGGTGCCGTCCTTGAAGCCCATCAGGTTGCGCGGGGTCTGGCTGTCCGGCGTGGTGGAGGAGGTCTTGCCGAAGCCGAGCTGCGACCAGCGGACGTTGACCACGCCCATGCCGATCCGGGCCAGGTTGCGGATCGCGTGCACCGCGACCTGCGGGTCGTCGGCGCAGGCCTGGATGCACAGGTCGCCGCCGCTGCGGGCGGCCTCCAGCCGGTCGCCCTTGAACTTGGGCAGCTCGACCAGCGCCTCGGGCAGCTTGGCCCTGAGCCCGAACCGGTCGGTGCCGTCCTTGTCGAACAGGGTGCGCCCGAAGCCGATGGTCAGGGTGAGCCGGGAGGCGGGCAGGCCGAGCGCCTCGCCGGTGTCGTCCGGCGGCGACTCGGGGACGACGCCGACCGCGCCGCCGCCGACCTCGCGGCCGCCGGTGATCGAGGCGGCCGCCTTGGTCCACTCCTTGAGCATCTTGACCAGGGCGTCCCGGTCGTCGGTGATCACGTCGAAGGCGGCGAAGTGCAGCCGGTCCTGGACGGGGGTGGAGATGCCCGACTGGTGCTCGCCGTAGAACGGGACGTCCGGCGTCTGCGGCGCGGCGGCGCCGTCCTCGCTGGACATGGTGGCGGCGGCCACCGTGCCCACCGCGGCCGCGCCGAGCGCGACCCCGGCCCCCGCCCAGCCTATGACGGCCCGTCGGCTGAGCCCGGCCCGCGGCGCGGCCCCACCGCTCTCGGCGGGGGCCGCCTGCTGCTCGTTCTCGGCGTCCATCTCTGGCGTTCCCTCTCGGACGTGGTACCGGGTGGGGGTGCTGCCGCCGCTGCGGCAGCACCCTGACGGGGACTTAGCTTACGCTGGCCTTACCTGGAGTCCAGACCCGCCCGCCCCGTTTGACCTGCGCTTGACCGTCACCGGCCCCGCTGCCGGCCTGGTGTCACTTGACCACCACGGCGGCGGCCAGCTTGGACAGCGGCTCGCCGAGCGAGTTCACCGCGTCCGAGAAGGTCTTGCGCTCGTCCTCGGTGACCTTGTCGTAGGAGGTGTAGGTGCCGTCGGCGGCCCGGTACTTGCCGAGCAGGCCGGTGATCTTCTCGAACTCGCCGTCCAGGGTCTTGGACAGCTCCGGCTCGTTCTCCGAGGCGACCGGCTTCAGCAGCTCGTAGGCCTGGCGGGCGCCCTCGACGTTGGCGGCGAAGTCCGACAGGTCGGTGTGGCTGTAGCGGTCCTCCTCGCCGGTGATCTTGTTCTTGGAGACCTCGTCCAGCAGCTCCTTGGCGCCGTTGGCCATGCCGGTGGGGGTGATCTCGGCGCCGGGGACGCGCTTCTGCCAGTCCTTCAGGTCGGTGACCAGCTGGGCGGCGAGGGTCTTCTCCTCGTCGCCGATCTTGCCGTCCACCCACAGCGACTTCTCCAGGCGGTGCCAGCCGGTCCACTGCTGGCCGTCCTCGAGGGCGTCCTCGCGGGTGTCGGTCTTCGGGTCGATGTCGCCGAAGCTCTCGGCCACCGGCTCGGTGCGCTCCCAGCCGACCCGGGAGGCGGCGAACAGCGACTTGGCCTTCTCCACGTCGCCCGCGGTGATCGCGGCGGCGAACTGCTCCACCACCGGGATGGTCGCGTCGGCCTGCTCCTGGGCGTACGTGCGGTAGTCGGTGACCGCCCGGGTCAGCCGGTCGTCCGCCTTGGCCGAGGCGGAGGCGCCGGCCGTGACGGTGATCTTCTGCCGGATGCCGTCGCCGGTCATGCCCGGCTTGCAGGCCACCTCGTAGGTGCCGGCCTTGATCTCGGCGTTGATGGTGACCTTGGTGCCGGGGCCGATGTTCTCCCGCTCGGTGACGATCTTGTCGCCGTCGGCGTAGACGTACACCTCGGTGACCTTGCCGCCCTTGTTCGCCACCGCCAGCTCGACGTGCCCGGCCGGGAAGGTGGTCTTCGACAGCTCGCACGAGCTGTCGGTCGCGGTCACCTGCACCGGGCCGGAGCCGTCCGCCGAGGTCGAGGCACCGCTGTCCTTCTTCGAGCACCCCACCAGCGCGGCACCCGCCACGGCGAGGACGAGGAAGGCGGCGGCAGACGTGCGGCGGGCGGGCATGCTCACTCCAGGGACGAGGGGTCGGGCCGATGCGGGGGCCGTCCGGGAAGATCCCCCGGAGGCCGCCCAGTAAGCTAAGGCATACCTTAGATCCCCCGCCACACCGGGTCGACACCCAGTGCCGGACAGAGCCTCCCGCCACCCCGCACGGCACCATCCGTTTCCGGCCAACTCCCGCACCATCCACGGGATTTCACTCCCGCCACAGGCGCCCCACCCGCCCCACCTGTGACCGGAACCACTCGCTCCGGCGGAGCGGCACGACAGCAGGGGCGCGGGGCGGCGGCGCGTACGCCCTGCCTCCCCGCGCCCCTGTCAGGACCGGTTCCCGGCCGCTCGTCAGGGCAGGTTGCGGGCCATGACGATGCGCTGGACCTGGTTGGTGCCCTCGTAGATCTGGGTGATCTTCGCGTCCCGCATCATCCGCTCCACCGGATAGTCCCGGGTGTACCCGTACCCGCCCAGCAACTGCACCGCGTCCACCGTGATCTCCATCGCCGCGTCCGACGCGAAGCACTTCGCCGCCGCCCCGAAGAACGTCAGGTCGCCGTCGCCGCGCTGCGACTTCGCCGCCGCCGCATAGGTCAGCTGCCGCGCCGCCTCCAGCTTCATCGCCATGTCCGCCAGCATGAACTGCACGCCCTGGAAGTCCGCGATCGCCTTCCCGAACTGCCGGCGCTCCTTCACGTACCCCTTCGCGTAGTCCAGCGCACCCTGCGCGATGCCCAGCGCCTGCGCCGCGATCGTCACCCGGGTGTGGTCGAGCGTGCGCATCGCGGTGGCGAAACCGGTGCCCTCCGCCCCGATCATCCGCTCCGCCGGGATCCGCACGCTGTCGAAGTACACCTCACGCGTCGGGGAGCCCTTGATGCCCAGCTTCTTCTCCGGCGCACCGAAGGAGACCCCCTCGTCGCCCTTCTCCACCACGAACGCCGAGATCCCCTTCGAGCGCTTCTCCGGATCGGTCACCGCCATCACCGTGTAGTACTCCGAGACGCCCGCGTTGGTGATCCACCGCTTCACACCGTTGAGCACCCAGAAGTCCCCGTCGCGCACCGCCCGCGTCCGCATCCCCGCCGCGTCCGAGCCCGCCTCCGGCTCCGAGAGGCAGTACGAGAACATGCCCTCGCCCCGCGCCAGCGCCCCCAGGTACTTCGCCTTCAACTCCTCCGAACCCGACAACTGCACCGGCAGCGAACCCAGCTTGTTCACCGCCGGGATCAACGACGACGACGCGCACACCCGCGCCACCTCCTCGATCACCAGCACCGTCGCCAACGCGTCCGCCCCCGCACCACCGAACTCCTCCGGCACGTGCACCGCATGCAGATCCGCCGCCCGCAACGCATCCAGCGCCTCCTGCGGGAAACGCCCCTCCTCGTCCACCGCCGCCGCGAACGGAGCGATCTTCGCCTCCGCCAGCGAACGCACCGACTCCCGGAGCATCTCGTGCTCCTCGCCGAGCCGGTAGAGGTCGAAGTCCTGGGTCATGGCAGTCTCCTCGGTGTGGCACTCAGTACCCCCGATTATGCACACTCAGTGCCGCCGGGCCCAGCCCGAACCGCCTGGTCGGTGCTACCGTCCGGGTATGAGCGAGGTGCATGAGCAGGACCGGACGTCCGGCGGCGCGGCGCGGCCGACGATGCGGGACGCGCTGGTCGAGGCGGCGTTCGAGCTGTTCTCCGAGCGGGGTTTCGAGCAGACCACGATCGACGACATCGTCTCGCTCGCGGGCGTCGGCCGCCGGTCGTTCTTCCGCTACTTCCCCTCCAAGGAAGCGGTGGTGTTCCCCGACCACGACGGCTGCCTGGCCGAGATGACGGCCTTCCTGGGCGCGGCCGACCCGGCCGGCGACCCGGTGGAGCAGGTCTGCGACGCGGCCCGGCTGGTGCTGCGGATGTACGCGGGGAACCCGGCGTTCTCGGTGGGCCGCTACCGGCTGACCAAGCAGGTGCCCACCCTGCGCATCCACGAGCTGTCGGTGGTCTGGCGCTACGAGCGCACCCTGGCGGGCCACCTGCGCACCAGGTACGCGGCCCGCTCGGACGGCGCGCTGCGGGCGGACGTGATCGCGGCGGCGGTGGTGGCGGCGCACAACTACGCGCTGCGGGCCTGGCTGCGCTCGGGCGGCGAGGGCGACGTGGGCGCGGCGGTGGACGAGGCGCTGCAACTGGTGGTCGACACCTGGGGGAACGGCGCGGAGGGCGGCGGGGGCGGCGGTTCGCAGGACGACGAGGTGGTGGTGATGGTGGCCCGGCGCGGGACGCCGATGTGGCGGGTGGTGCAGGGCGTCGAGGCGGCCCTGGAGGGCTGACCGGCCCGGGCCGCCCCCGGGCCTGACGGGCCGTCGAAGATCCGCCGATATGACTTGGCACTCCGTACCTTTACAGAAGGCACTGAGTGCCATACCTTCCTTCTGGCAGACGCCCCGACCGCACGCCCGCTCCCGGGCGGCGGTACGGCGGCGCACCCAGGCCCAGGGAGGAGACGGCCATGACCCTCACGCTCGCCCCGTCCGCACCGCACGCCCCGCTCGCCCCGTTCGCGCCCTTCGTCGAACACCCCTTCCCCCAGCAGGCCGCCGGCGCCCCCGGCGAGGCCGAACTCGACTACCGGCGCTGCCAGTGGTGCCACTCGGCCAGCGCGGCGACCTGCCTGCTGTGCCCGGTGTGCGGCTCGGCCGACCTGTCGCCCGCCCGCGCCTGCGGACAGGGCACGGTGCAGCGGCTGCTGCGCCCGACCCGCCGCGGCCCGCACCTGGGGCGGCCGTACCTGATCGTGCTGGACGAGGGCTTCACCGTGCAGGCGTCGGTGCTCGGCGGCCTGCCGGGGGCGGTGCCGATCGGCGCCCGGGTCCACCTGGTGACCAGCGAGGAGGACGGCCGGGTGCTGACCTTCCGCCTGGCGCCCCGCCCCTGACCCCGCGCCTCTCCCCCGCAGTTCTCCGGGCCGCCGCCCCACCGGCGCCCCGGTCCGCGCCCCCGGCCGCTGGCACCGAGTGCCATCCGCCGGGGGCGTTCTCCTTCGGACGCGCGTGCCGTGCGCACACTTCCGACATCGCTCCTCCCGGCTGTGCCGGGCTGGCGGGAACCGGTGCACGCGGCGGCGCCGCGCGGGTAGGGTCGATGGCGTTTGCCGTTCCGGGGGAGGTACTCGCAGGTGCTCGATCTGAGCGCAGATCAGTCGGCCGCCGGCTGGCGCCCGTTGTCCGGCCCGCCGCCCGTGCGGGCCTGGTGCGACGGGCTGGCGGCCAATCCGGGGGCTCCGGTCGAGGTGCTGGTGCGGCTGCTGGCGCAGGGCCCCGACCCGCTCTGGCCGGCCCGCCGCCCGGAGCTGCCGGCGCCCGTGCTGGCCGCCGCGCTGCGGCACCCCCGGTGGCAGGTGCGGGCGGCGCTGGCGGAGCGTCCGGGGCTGGCCGCGCCGGTGCTGGCGGAGCTGGCCGGCGACCGGGAGCGCCGGGTGCGCCGGGCCGCCGCGTCGGCCGCCCACCGGGTGGTGCTGCCCCCGGCGGCGCTGGCCGCGCTGGCCGCCGACCGCGACCCGGACACCCGCCGCCGGGTCCCGGGCTGCCCGGGCCTGCCGCTGGAGCTGCTGGTGGCGCTGGTCCAGGACACCTCGCCGCTGGTGCGCGCGGCGGCCGTCCGCCGGGAGTCCTGGCCGCAGCTGCCGCCTCGGGTGCGCACGGGTCTGCGGGCCGACCGCGACCCGGCGGTGCGGGCCGCGGTGCAGCGGGCGCTGCGGGTGGAGCGCGAGCTGCCGGTGACGCTGGCCGGGTACATCGCCGAGAGCGACCCGGCCCGCCGGGAGCGCACGGCGGCCTCGGCCCGGCTGGAGCGGGCGCTGGGCGAGTGGCTGGTGCTGGACGACGAACCGCGGATCCGGGCCGCCGCCGCGGGCAACCCGCAGCTGCCCACCGACCTGGCGCTGGTGCTGGCCGCCGACCCGCACGAGGCGGTGCGGCTGGCGGTCTCGCTGCGCCCGGACCTGACGGAGGAGCAGCGCGCCGCGGTGGCGTACCGGCTGCCGGACGCCGCGCCGCCGCTGCCCTGGGTGGCCGAGCGGGCGGCCGATCCGGCGGAGCTGCTGCGGCTGGCCCGATCGGCGCACCCGCTGGTGCGCTGCGCGGTGGCCTCGCTGGAGCGGCTGCCCGCGCCGGTGGTGGCCGTGCTGGCGGCGGACGCCGAGCTGATCGTGCGGCTGGCCCTGGCGGAGCACTGCGCGGACGCCCCGGGCGCGCTGCTCCGCTCGGTGTACGGGCAGCTGCTGGGCCCGGCCGCGCTGGTCGCGGACCCGCGTTTCGCCGCCCCGGGCCTGTCCCGCTGGGCCGACCGTCCGGAGCCGGCCCTGCGGTTGGCCGCGCTGCGCGACCCGGACCTGCCGCCGGACCTGCTGCCGGCCCTGGCCGCGGACGAGGACCCGGTGGTGGCCCGGGCCGCGGTGGCCGATCCGCGCCTGCCGCTGCCGCGGCTGCTGGAGTGCCTGGAGCCGCACGCCCACCCGGAGGCGGCGGCGTCGAACCCGGCCCTGCCGGTCCCGTTCATGCACCGTCTGCTGGACCTGTCACCCCCGTCCTGACCTGCGGCGGCGCCCCGGGAGGGGGCGTGGAATACCGCCCGGTGGGTGAATGTTCAACCACCTGTCGGGCCGGTGCGGCCCGGCGGGAGACCCGGCAACGGGAAGGAGCAGGCAATGACCACCGACCTCCGCCACAGCGGTGCGGCCGTCGTGTCCCCGGGCGAGAGCGCGGGCGAGCGCTGGGCGCGGGCCCAGCTGTTCTTCGACTCCAAGGCGTACGCGGACGCCGCGCTGATCCTCACCGGCCTGGTCGACGAGGTGCCCGAGCAGGTCGGCCCGCGGCTGCTGCTGGCCCGGTCCTACTACCACTCGGCCCAGCTGCGCCGGGCCGAGGAGCAGCTGCGCGAGGTGATCGCGCGCGACCCGGTGGAGCACTACGCGCACCTGGTGCTCGGCCGCGTCCTGGAGCGCCAGGGCCGGCACGCCGAGGCCGTTCCGTACCTGCGGCTGGCGGCCGCGTTCGACGGGGACTTCCCCGAGGACTGAGCCCCCGCCGCTTCCCCCGCACCGCCCCCGGCCCTCCCCCCGGCCGGGGGCGGTGCGCCGTTCCGGGCCCGGCCCCTGTCGTCGCGGGGCCCGGCCCCTGGCAGGCTGGAGGGAGTGCACCCCCGGGGCGGACGGAGCCCTCGGGGTGGACGGAGCGGAGGTGCCGCCGATGCGGACGCTGGAGGAGCAGATCGAGGTGACCGCCCCGGTGGGGACGGCCTGGTCGCAGCTGCACCGGGTGGCCGAGTACCCGCTGTTCGTCGCCGGGGTGGTGCACGCCAGTGCGCACGGCCGGCACCACGCGCTGCTGGACGTGGAGTTCGGCGGCGAGCGGCACGCGGTGGACGCGGAGCTGACCGACCACGGGCGCGGCCGGGTGATGAGCTGGGAGACGGTGGACGGCCCGCCGCTGCGCGGCACCTTCGCGCTGCGGGCGCTGGACGCCGCGCACACCCGGGTCCAACTGCGCCTGGAGTACGACCCGCAGGAGCTGACCGACGCGATGGGCGGCCCGCGCGGCTTCGCGCAGAGCCACGCGGTGGAGGAGGCGGTCCGCGCCGATCTGGAGCTGTTCAAGCAGTTGTGCGAGGAGTGAGCGGCCGGGCCGTTAGCCCCTCCCGGCCGCTCACTCCTCGGTGGGCAGCTCGGCCCAGATGACCTTCCCGCTGGCGGGGTAGCGGGTGCCCCAGCGTTCGGCGAGCTGGGCGACCAGGAACAGGCCGCGCCCGCCCTCGTCGGTGTCGGTGGCGTAGCGCAGGTGCGGGGAGGTGGCCGAGCCGTCCCGGACCTCGCAGATCAGCGACCGGTCGCGCAGCAGCCGGACCCGGATCGGCGGGGCGGCGTGCCGGATGGCGTTGGTGATCAGTTCGCTGAGCACGAGTTCGGCGGCGAACGCCTGCTCGGCCAGGCCCCAGTCGGCGAGGCGGCGGGTGACGGCGGCCCGGATCCGGGCGACGGCGGCGGGGTCGGCGGGGACGTCCCAGTCGGCGACGTGGTCGGCGGGCAGCGCGCGGGTGCGGGCCACCAGCAGGGCGGTGTCGTCGGCGGGGTTGGCGGGCAGCAGCGCGGCGAGCAGGTCCTCGCAGGTCTGCCGGGGGTCGCGGCCGGGGCGGGCGAGGGCGGCGCGCAGCAGTTTCAGGCCGTGGTCGAGGTCGTGGCTGCGGGACTCCACCAGCCCGTCGGTGTACAGCACCACCCGGCTGCCCTCGGGGAGTTCGAGTTCGGCGCTCTCGTAGGGCAGCCCGGTGACGCCGAGCGGCGGCCCGGCGGGCAGGTCGACGATCTCGACCCGGCCGTCGGGGTAGGCCACGGCGGGCGGCAGGTGGCCGGCCCGGGCCATGGTGCAGCGGCGGGTGACCGGGTCGTAGACGGCGTACAGGCAGGTCGCACCGGTGATCGGGCGCTCGCTGCCGTCGGGGGCGGGGTGTTCCTGGTCGAGCCGGTTGACCAGGGCGTCGAGGTGGCCGAGCAGTTCGTCGGGGGCGAGGTCGAGCGAGGAGAAGGTGTGCACGGCGGTGCGCAGCCGGCCCATGGTGGCGACCGCGTGCACGCCGTGGCCGACCACGTCGCCGACCACCAGGGCGACCCGGGCGCCGGAGAGCGGGATGACGTCGAACCAGTCGCCGCCGACCCCGGCCTGCGCGGGCAGGTAGCGGGAGGCGACCTCGAGGGCGTCCTGTTCGGGGAGTCCGGCGGGCAGCAGGCTGTGCTGGAGGGCGACGGCCATGGTGTGTTCGCGGGTGTAGCGGCGGGCGTTCTCGACCAGGACGGCGGCCCGGGCGGTGAGTTCCTCGGCGAGGGTGCGGTCCTCCTCGTCGAAGACCGGGCGCGGGCGGGCCCGCCAGAAGGTGGCCACGCCCAGCAGTGTCCCGCCGACCGCCAGCGGCACCGTGACCAGGGTGTGCACGCCCTGCGCGCGCATGGCGTCGACGGTGCCGGGGTGGAGCTCGTCCCAGGCGGCCAGCGCGGCCGTCAGGTCGGGTTCGACCACCGAGCGCAGTTCGGTGACGGCCCGGGACCGGGGGGTGCCGGGGACCATCGGGACGGACGAGCCGGGGGCCAGCAGCGGCGACAGTTCGGTGACGCCGGCCAGTGCGGCGCGGCGCAGCGGGCGGCGCCGCCCGGGGCGGGGTTCGCCGCCGGCCAGCACGCCCTCGTAGAGGTCGACGCAGGCGAAGTCGGCGAACGCCGGGACGAGGGCGGAGGCGAGTTCCTCGCAGGTGCGGGTGATGTCGAGGGTGGTGCCGATCGAGGCGCCGGCCCGGTAGAGCAGTTCCAGCCGGAGCCGGGCGGTGTCGGGGCCGGTGAGCGGGGCGCTGTCGCGCAGGGTGGCGATCCGGCCGGGCAGGCCGCCGGAGCGGTCGGTGGGGTGGAGGTCGAGGTGGAGCAGGCGGCCGTGGACGGCGGCGCGGGCGTCGGTGAGTTCCCCGGGGCCGTGCAGCAGGGCGGTCAGGTCGGGCGGCAGGCCGAGCGCGCCGAGCGGGCGGCCCTCGCAGTCGGCGGGCAGGCCGAGCAGGCGGCGGGCCTCGTCGTTGGCGTAGCGCAGCAGCAGGTCGGCGTCGAGCAGCAGGACGCCCTCGCGGACGACGGCCGGTGCGGGGGCGCGGTGCCGGCCCGTCCCTTCCGAGGCGGCCGTCATCCGGGCCGTCCGGCGGGGGCGGGGGTCGTGCGGGCTGTCGGGGCGGGCGTCGCGCGGGCCGCGGGGGCGGGGCGCGCGGCGGCGGACAGCCGTCGTACGGGGGCGGGGCCCGCCGTGCTGTGTCCACCGGGTGCTGCCCGAAACCGGGTCATACGCCCATTCCTACACTCCCCGCTCGGAGCGGGCCAATGGCCGCGCCCGGATTTCCGTGCCCGGGGCGGTGGTTTCGCCCGGTCCGGCGGGCGGGGCGGGCCGACGGTGACCGCTGTCCGGCCTGCGGCGTCCGCACTCCGGGCGGATCGGGGACCCCGGGCGCGGGGGCGGGGAGGGGCGGGAGGAGGATGGGCGGATGTAGAAGCCAAGCATCTGCGCGAAGAGGTCGGGAGAGGTCGTCCGTCATGCCCCACATCACCGTCGACTACTCGCCGCAGCTCGCCGACGCCTTCGACCGCCCCGGTTTCGTCCGCGAGCTCCACCCGCTGGTGCGCGAGTGGGTGGCGTCCCGGGGCGTGTGCAAGACCTTCTTCCGCCCGGCGGCGGAGACCTGGGTCGACGGCTCGGACGGGCAGGTGACGGCCTTCGTGCACATCGCCATCGGGCTGCTGCCGGGGCGGCCCGAGGGGCTCAAGGCCAGGCTCTCGGAGGAGGTGCTGCGGCTGCTCGACAAGCACCTGCGCCCGGTCCTGGGCCGCGAGGTGGTCCGCTCGGCGGAGGTCCGCGACCTGGCCGCCTCCTACCAGCTGCGCACCGGCTGGTAGGCGCCCGCGGGGCGGCTCCTCGGCGGTCGGCCCTGGGCGGCGGGCCCGTCAGTGGCTGCCCCTCGGCGGCGGCCGGTCGGCGGCGGGTCCTCAGCGGTGGCCGAGGACGTTCACCACCAGGCCGTTCGGGTCCCGGACGAAGAAGCGCCGCACGCCCCACTCCTCGTCGCTCAGCGGGTGGACCACCTCGGCGCCGGCCGCCAGCATCGCGGCGTGCGCGGCGTCCACGTCGGCGACCTCGACGCTCAGGTCCGGCAGCACGGGCGCGGTGGCGTCCCGGACCGCGAAGCTGACCTGCGCGGCCGGGACGGCGGGCGCCGCCAGGGTCATGATCCAGCCGTGGTTCATGACCTCCGCGAGGCCGAGCCGCCCGTAGAACTCCCGGTTCGCCCGCTGCGCCCCCTCCCCCGCCACCTTGACGTTCGGCACCACCCGCCGCACCGGCCCGGCGGACTGCTGCCCGGCGGGCTGCTGCCCGGCGGGCTGCTGCCCGGCGGACTGCTGCTCGGCGGCGTCGAAGGCGGGGGCGAGCGGGGCCAGGGCGGCCCGGAGCCGCTCGGGCAGCGGGCCGGCGGGGACGACCAGGCCCGCGGCGGCGGCCGGGCCCGCCTCCCCGGCGGGGCCCGCGGGCGGGCGGAGCCAGTCGGCCAGCGCGATCCGGACGGCCGAGGCGGTGGCCGCGGCGAGCACCCGGGCGGACTCCGGCCCGGCGGCGCGGTGCTGCTGCGCCGCCGCCAGGCGGGCGGTGATCTCCGCCGCGAGCGGGGCCTCGATCCCGGCGGTGGTGTCCAGGAACGCCTCGCGCAGGGCGGGGCGGGTGAGGATCAGCAGCAGGGCCTCTGGGGCCTGCTCGCCGGTGCCGGTGTACTGCTCGACCACCGCGTCGGTGACGGCCTCGGCCAGCCGCACCCCGGCGGGCCGGGCCGCGAGCGCCGCGGCGACCCGCTCCTCCCGGTCGGCGGTGACGGCGGAGACGATCGCCTGCTCGCGGCCGGCGAAGTAGTTGTGGTAGGTGCGCGGCGAGACCCCGGCCGCCTCGGCGATGTCCTCGACCCGGACCCCGTCCGGCCCGTGCTCCACGGCCAGCCGCAGGGCGGCCGCGCGCAGCGCCTCCCGGGTGGCCCGCTTCTTCCGCTCCCGCAGCCCAGGTGTCGTCACGGCGGCCAGCGTTCCACACCGCACTGCGCCCCGGCAAACTTGCCGGACAGCAAACTTGCACTCCCGCAAATTTCCTGCCAGCCTCGTCCCCGCCAGTACCGACCACCGGAGGGGAAGCGCACCGTGCGAGCAAGGGGAATGACCTACGACACCGGGTTCGTCCGGCACGGCCGGGCCTCCCGCCCGGACTTCGACCCGGCGGTGGTGCGGCGCGAGCTGGCCGTCATCCGCGACGACCTGCACTGCGACGCCGTCCAGCTGATCGGCGGCGACCCGGAGCGGCTGGAACTGGCGGCCCGGGCGGCGGCCGGGCTCGGCCTGGAGGTGTGGTTCTCGCCCTACCCGCTGGAGCTGGAGCCGGAGCAGGTCCGCGCCCTGCTGCGGGACTGCGCGGAGCGGGCCGAGCGGGTCCGGCGGCTGGGGGCCGCGGTGGTGTTCGTGGCCGGCGTCGAGCTGAGCGTGATGGTCCGCGGCTTCCTGCCCGGCGGGAGCCCCGAGGAGCGGGTCGCCCGCCTGATGGCGGAGCCGGAGCTGCGGGCGGGGCGGATCCGGGAGCTCGGGGAGCGGATGAACGCCTTCCTGGGCGCGGCGGTGGCGGACGTCCGGGCCCGCTTCGGGGGCCCGGTCACCTACGCGGCGATCCAGTTCGAACAGGTCGACTGGACGCCCTTCGACTTCACCACCTTCGAGCTGCTGCGCTCCGCCGAGGTCGCCGACCGGTTCCGGGAGGCGGTGCGCACCCTGGCCCGCGGCCCGAAGCCGCTCGCCGTCACGGGCTTCGGCACCGCCGCCTACCGGGGCGCCGGGGACCGCGGCGGCCGGGTCCTGGAGGTGGTCGAGCACGACCCGGGGACCGGGGCGCCGCTGCGGCTGGCCGCCGCGCACGAACGCGACGAGGCCGGGCAGGCCCGGTACCTGGACGAGCTGCTGGAGGTGTTCGAGAGCGAGGGCGTGGACAGCGCGTTCGTCTTCCTGTTCGCCCTGTCCGGCTACCCGCACCGCCCGGACGGCGACCCGCGCGACGACCTGGACCGGGCCTCGCTGGGCATCGTCAAGCTCCTCGACGGGGCCCGCGGCGCCCGCTACCCGGACCTGCCGTGGGAGCCGAAGGCCGCCTTCGACGCGGTCGCCCGCCGCTACCGGCGGTGAGCAGGCACTAGTGCCGCGTCAGGCAGCCTTTGCCGTGAAGGAGCGGCGGCCGGTGCGTGCTCTCGGCGTGCCGGCCGGAAGCCCTCGTACTGGATGTACTCGGGTTTTCGGCCGGTGCGGCGAGAGGGCGTGCCAAGGGGGCACCTCCCAGCCCCCCTCGGGGCTGGGGGAGTCGCGACGGGCGAAGGTTGCCTGACGCGGCACTAGCTCGGCCCGGCCAGGCGCGGGAGGGCGGCGGCCCGGGAGCGGGCCCAGTGCAGCAGGACGGCGGCCAGGACCAGGGCGATCAGCAGGGCCTGCAGCAGGTGGGCGGGGGTGCCGGCGCGCAGGGCGGTCGACAGGGGCGGGGCCAGGACGGGCAGGGCCACGGCCGGGCCGGCCGCGTACCAGGCGGTGAAGAACAGCAGGCCGGTGCTGCCGCCGGCGGGCTGGGGCGAGCGGTAGAGCAGGTCGCGGCGGGCCGGGCCGCGGCAGGCGTTGACCAGCCCGGCGGCGACCAGCGGCGGGACGGCCAGCGGCGCCGCCCAGGCCGCCGTCCCGCCGCCGCAGGCCAGCACGGTGCCCGTGCCGAGCACGGCCAGCAGCAGGCCGAGCGCGGTGGGCACCACCGCGTGGCGCAGCATCAGGTCGGCGAACGGGTACGGGGACCAGGACGCCCGGCGGACGTCGTCGGTCTCGATCCGGGCGGGCTCCAGCAGTTGGGCCAGCGCCAGGTAGCCGAACAGCAGGGCGAGGGCGGTGACCCCCCAGGACAGGGCGCCCCGGGTGCCGTCCGCCAGCACCCCGCAGAGCAGGGCGGGCACGGTCAGCAGCACCGCGCGGCCCAGCCGGGCGGGGGACCGCAGCAGGGAGAGGGTGTCGCGCCAGTACAGCACCAGCCGGGGCCGCCGGGGCGCGGGCAGCCGGACCCGCAGCTGCCGTCCGCCGCCGGAGGCGCCGGTGACGGCCAGCCGGGCGGCCCGGAGTTCGACGGTGCGCAGCGCGGCCAGCACGCCGGCGGCGGTCCGGGCGCGTTCGCGCAGCAGGGGCAGCGGGACGGTGGCGGCGGCCCGGTCGGCGAGCACCAGGCAGAGCGCGGTCGGGGCCAGCAGCAGGGCGGCGGCCAGCGGGGCGCCCGGGACGGCGGCGGGGGTCGGGGCCAGGGCGGCGATCCCGGCCCAGCCCCACGGGCCCGACCACAGTTCGATCCGCTCCAGCCAGGGCACGGGGTGGCCCGCGACGGCCAGCGCGCTCTGCGCGGCCAGCGCCAGGACCAGCACCGTCGCCGGCGGGGTCAGGGCGCGGGCCCAGCGGGCGGCCCGGGTGCTGCGCTGGACCAGCAGGCCCGCGCAGACGCCCAGCAGCGGCAGGCAGGCGCCGCCGGCCAGGCACCAGCCGAGGGCGGCGGGCAGGCCGACCCGGACGGTGAGGCCGAGCGCGACCATGCCGCCGACGGCGCCCAGCAGTCCGGGCAGGGCGGCCAGTCCGCAGGAGAGCCAGAACCACGGGCGCAGCACCGGCCGGGGCCGGACGGGGTGGGCGAGCAGCCAGTCGGTGGTGGCCCGGGGCGGGACGACCGGGCCGCGCCACAGTCCGTCGCGGACGGCCAGCAACAGCACCGCGAGCCCGGCGGCGGCGATGCCGCTGGGCATGGCGGCCAGCAGGTCGGGGCCGTGGGCGGTGTAGTCGGCGCCCATCGAGGCCTGCAGGAAGAGGCCGAGGCTGGGGATGCCGCCCCAGATCACCAGGATCAGCAGGGTGCAGTAGAGCGCGAAGGCGGCCTGCTTGGCCCGGTTGCGGCGGTGCGGGGCGCGCAGGGCGCGCAGCAGGGCGAGGGCCTCGTCGGTCCAGTCGTCGTCGGCGGTCCAGGCGGTGGGGGTGTCGGCGGGGCCGTCGGCGTCGGGTGCCGGGGCGAGCGGTTCGGCCGCGGCCGCGGGGCGGGTCACCGGGGTCCGGCCGGGGTGGTGCGGGGGCGGGTGTCGGCGGCGAGGACTTCGGCGGGCGGGCCCTGGCGGACGATCCGGCCGTCCTCGAGGACCAGGACCCGGTCGGCGACCTCGCGGGCCAGGTCGTCGTGGTGGGTGACCAGCAGGACCGCGACGCCGTCGGCGAGTTCCGCGGTCAGGAGTTCGGCGAGGCGGCGGCGGGCCTCCGGGTCGAGGCGCTGCTCGGGTTCGTCGAGCAGCAGCAGGTCGCGGGGGCGGACCAGGGCGCAGGCCAGCAGCAGGGCCTGGAGCTGTCCGGAGGAGAGGGCGGAGGGCAGGGCGTCGGCGCGTTCGGTGAGCGAGCGGTTCTCCAGCACCTGGTCGACCCAGTCGGCGGCGTCGGCGACGCCGTGCGCGACGGCGACCAGCAGCAGGTGCTCGCGGACCGTCAGGTCGGGGTAGTGGGCGACGGTGTCGCCGACGACCGCGACCCGGGCCCGGATCCGCGGGTCGTTCTCGTTCATCGGCAGGCCGTCGAAGCGCACCGTCCCCTTGGTGGGCAGGTCGCGTCCGGCGGCGATCCGCAGCAGGGTCGACTTGCCGGAGCCGTTGTGGCCGAGCAGGGCCACGCACTCCCCGGCGGCGAGGTCCAGGTCGACGGGGTGCAGCACCTCCCGGCCTCCGTAGGCGCGGCTGACCCCGGACAGGTGCAGCAGGGCCGGGCGCGCGGCGGCGCGCGGGGCGGTGGGCTTCTTGGCCATGCGGACGGCGCCTCCTCGACGGACGGACCGCCCAAGTATGGCCCCGCCGTGCCGCTGCGCCGCGCACCGCCCCTGCCGGGGGTGCGGTCAGCGGGCCAGGAAGGTGGTGAGTTCGGCGTTCGGCTCGGCGGGGCGCAGGTACGGGAGGGCGTGGTGGGAGACGCCTTCCAGGGGGTGGACGCGGGCCCGGGGCAGGAGGGCGGCGGCGCGGGTGGCGAGGGTGCGCGGGTCGTGGGCGCGGCTGGCGGCGGCGGGCAGGACCAGGCAGGGGCGGTCGAGGGCGGCGAGGGCCGCGGGGGTGGGGCGGGGGCCGGTGACGGGGCGGGCGGCGGGGAAGGTCGCGGCGAGGCCGTACAGCCGGGTCCAGTCCGGGTCGAGCGGGGTGCCGCCGGTCTCCCAGGCGAGGAAGGCGCGGGCCCGGCGCTCGCTGGGGCGGGCCAGCATCGGGGCTGCGTGCAGCAGGTAGGAGGGGCGGTAGCCGGTGAAGCAGCCGGTGGGGTCGAGCAGGGCCAGCCGGTCGGTCCGGTCGGGGCGGCTCAGCGCGTAGGTGAGGGCGATCCAGCCGCCGTAGGAGTGCCCGCACAGGTCGGCGCGTTCGGCGCCGAGCGCGTCGAGGACGGTGTCGAGCCAGCCGTGCAGCTCGGCGACGGTGCGCGGCCGGGGGCGGCCGTCCGCCGTGGAGCGCCCGGCCTCGCCGATCCGGTCGACGGCGAACACCCGTGCGGTGCGGGCGAGTTCGCCGACGTTGGCCCACCAGCTCGCGGCGGTGGCGCCGCCGCCGTGGAGCAGCAGCAGGGGCGGGGCGTCGGGCGGTCCGGCGGCGTTGACCCGGGTGGTGCCGTAGGGGGTGTCGAGGTCGAGGGTGTCGACCGGGACGGGCCAGCGGTCGAGCAGGGTGTCGTAGGCGGACAGGAAGGCGGACCGGTCGAATCCCATGGCGGGTCTCCTGCTGGGGAATATTGTCTCGCTCGGCAATCTTCTCGCTGAACGAGATAATATGCGGGTCGGATCCCTCGCGGGCAACCCCCGCCCGCAATCCCGCCCACGAGAGGACGAACGGATGGACGATCCAGGGCCCGGTCTGCGCACCGTGCACCAGTTGCGCGCGCTGACCGTCGAACTCGACCTGCTGGCCGCCTCGTTCGCGCAGCGCCACGGCCTGCACCCGACCGACCTGCGGGCGCTGATCGCACTGCTGGACGCCGCCCGGGCCGAGGTGCCCGCCACGCCCGGGCTGCTCGGCCGCGAGCTGGGGATCAACTCGGCGGGGACCACCGCCGTGCTGGACCGGCTGGAGCGGCTGGGGCACGTCCGGCGCGCCCGCGACCCGCACGACCGGCGGCGGGTGCTGCTGGAGGTGACCGAGCGGGCCGTCGCGCTCGGCCAGGGGTTCTTCGGCCCGCTGATCGGCGAGGCCGTCGCCCTGGTCGACGGGCTGTCGGCGGTCGAACGGGCCGCCGTCGAGGGCTTCCTGTCCACCATGCGGGAGATCGTCGCCCGGCACGCGGACGGCCCGGACCGCCCCGCCGGGTGAGGCACGGCGGACGCCCGGGCGAGCGCGCTGCTCGCCCGGGCGTCCGGGGGTGGTGCGGGGTACGGGGTGGTGCGGGGTTGCGGAGGTGGCGGCGCGGTGGGTCAGTGCTGCGGGAGCAGCCCGGTGTTGAAGGTCAGCTTCGGGGCGGCGTTGTCCGCCAGCGAGCGGGCCTGGGCGGGCCACCAGCCGCCGGCGATCGGGTCGACCGAGCCGTACTCGGGGTCGGCGGGGCCGGCGGTGCCGCGGGTGCAGCTGCCGTCGGACTCGCCCGGGACCTTGATCCACAGGAAGGCGTCCAGCAGGGCCCGGCCGGTGTTCGCGGTGGGGCGGGTGCCCAGGCCGCGGGCGGGCGGGTTGCACCAGGTCTGCGGGTCGCCGGTGTACTTGCCGGGCTCCGGCGTCCACGGGCCCTGGCCGTTGCGGCTGCTGTCGATCACGAAGTGGGGGAGCTTCGCGCCGGCCGGGACGCGCTCGGCGTACCAGGCGTCGGCGTCCGCGGCGGGCCAGTACTGGTTGGCGCAGGAGTCGGCGGTGGCGCCCGGGGTGTTCTGCAGGTACCAGACGCACTGGGAGACCAGCGTGCCGTAGCGGGTCAGCGCGGCGTCGGTCTGGTAGTTCGACACGTTCAGGAAGAAGCCCTGCGCCTTGGCCACGCCGCCGTCGATCAGCAGCTGGGCCTGGGTGCCGACGTTCTGCCAGCTGCTGTGCCCGGCGTCCAGGTAGACGATCGCGCCGCGCTGCTGCTCCAGCCGGTCCACGGCGCCGGAGATCTCGGCGAGGCGGTCCTGCTGCTGGGTGGCGGTGCCGCCGCAGAACGCGGGCGACAGGGCCAGGCCGTCCGGCTCCAGGACGACCACGGTCTTGCGGTCGCCGATGCCGCGGGCCAGCGCGTCGATCCAGGCCGCGTACTCGGTGCTGTTGGAGGCGCCGCCCGCCGAGTACTGCGAGCAGTCCCGGCCCGGCACGTTGTACGCCACGGTGACCGGCACCTGCCGGGCCCGGGCGGCCTTCGCCTGCAGCGCGGCCATCGCGTCGGTGGTCTCCTGCGGGGTCGCCGTCCCGTTGAACCACTGCGCGACCGGCCAGGACGCCAGCTGCGCCATCTCCAGGGCGCCCTGCAGGTCGTGGGCCTTCAGGTCGGTCAGCGCCTGCTGCGCGGCCTTGCTCCCCGGGTCGACGTAGAACCGGGTGTCCGGCGCGAGGCTCCGCGCCCCGGACGCGGGGGCGGCGGGGGCGGCGGCCTGGGCGGGCGCGGTGGCGAGTCCGAGGCCGGACGCGAGCAGCACGGCCAGCGAGAGCGCGGCTCGGACGGGGTGGGGTGGGCGCATGGCAGGTCTCTCCCGGCAGGGATGGGCGATCGGCGGAGCCGCCATGCAGCCACCCCCGGTGACACCCCGTCAAGGCCGCTCCGCCCCGGCGCGCCGAACCCGCAGCAGGACCCGCCGCCGCGCCGCTCCCCCGCTGAAACTTTCACCCGTCCCGGCGGCGGGCCGGCGGGTTCCGGGCGGCCGGGCGGCAGGGCGGACGGCGGCGGTCCGGCCGGGTTCAGCCGTGGGCGCGTCCCCCGCGTTCCCGGAAGCGGCCCGGGGTGGTGCCGACGATGCGGCGGAAGTGGCGGGTGAGGTGGGACTGGTCGTGGAAGCCGAGCGCGGTGGCGACGGCGGTCGGGGGGTGGCCGTCGAGCAGGAGGTGGCGGGCCCGGTCGATCCGGCGGGTGGTGAGGTACTGGTGCGGGGGCAGGCCGAACGCGGTGCTGAAGGTGCGGACGAGGTGCGCGGGGTGGGCGTGCAGGAGGCGGGCGGCGTCGGCGAGGGTGGTGCGTTCGGTGAGCCGGGCGTCGAGCAGTTCGCGCAGGTCGTGGGCGAGCCGGGGCGCGGGGTCGGCGGCGGCCGGGCGCGGGCGCAGGTGGTGGCGGAGCCGTTCGGCGATCAGGGCCAGCCGGCTCTCGGCCTGGAGCTCCTCGCCGGGGGTGCCGAGGACGGTGTGCAGCTGGCCGACCCGGCGCCGCAGCAGCGGGTCGGCGAGGTCCGGCCCGTCCACCGCGGGGCCGATCAACTCCCGTCCCAGCTGGTCGGGTTCGAGGTAGAGCACGCGTTTGCGGAAGCCGTCCTCGGTGGCCGGTGAGCCGTTGTGCGGGACGTCCGGGGGCAGCAGGCTGACGGTGTCGTGCGGGGTGCCGCGGCGGTGCCGGTCGAGGTCGTAGCGGACGGCGCCGTCGTCGACGATCAGCAGCGTCCAGGAGTCGTGGACGTGCATGGGGTAGCGGTGCGCGGTGAAGTGCGCGTGGAACACCTCGACCACGCCCGGCACGCGCGGCCGCCAGGCGCTGGTCTCCTCCGGCGGCGCTGCGGGCATGCGAAGAACGTACAAGACCGGGCGGCGGGGCGGGCGGCACGCTCGCTCCATGGACAACACCGCACTGACCACGCCCGTCTCCCCCTCTTCCGCACCCCTCTCTCCCTCTTCCGCACCCCTCTCCCCTTCGTCCGGGCCTGTCCGCTTCGACGGCAAGATCGCCGTACTGCTGCGCGCGGACCTCGCGCCGTGGCAGCGGCTGAACGTGACGGCCTTCCTGGTGAGTGGGCTGGGCACCGCCGTGCCGGAGCTGATCGGCGAGCCGTACGCGGACGCGGACGGGGTCGGCTACCTGCCGATGTTCCGCCAGCCGGTGCTGGTCTTCGAGGGTGGGCCGGAGCTGCTGACCGCCGCGCACGGGCGGGCGCTGTCGCGCGGGCTGCCGACGGCGGTGTTCACCGCGGACCTGTTCGCCACCGGCAACGACCGGGACAACCGGGCGGCGGTCCGGGCCGTGCCGACGGCGGCGCTGGACCTGGTCGGCCTGGCGCTGCACGGGCCGCGCAACGCGGTGGACAAGGTGCTCAAGGGCGCCAGGATGCACCCCTGAGCCGGGCGGGGGGCGGGTCAGGCCTGGAGCGAGGCGAGCGTGACGACCGTGATGTCGGACGGCGCGCCGACCCGGACCGGCGGCCCCCAGGCGCCCGCGCCGCGGGTGACGTAGAGCTGGGTGTCGCCGTAGCGCTCCAGGCCCGCGACGGTCGGGTTGGCCAGTTCGGCGAGGTAGTTGCCGGGCCAGAGCTGGCCGCCGTGGGTGTGGCCGGAGAGCTGGAGGTCGACGCCGTGGCGCACGCTGTCGTGGATGGTGACCGGCTGGTGCGCCATCAGCACGGAGGCCCGGCTGCGGTCGCGGTCGTCCAGCGCCTTCGCGTAGTCGGGGCCCTGGCCCTGCGCGGTGCCCGCGATGTCGTTGACGCCCGCCAGGTCGAACCAGGCCAGCTCGACCCGGTCGTTCTCCAGCGGGTGCACGCCCAGCTCGCGGACGAACTCCACCCAGGGCGCGGCACCGGAGAAGTACTCGTGGTTGCCGGTGACGAAGTACGCCCCGTCCTTGGCCCGCAGGTCGGCCAGCGGGCGGGCGGCCGGGCCGAGTTCGGGGACGGTGCCGTCGACCAGGTCGCCGACCACGGTGATCAGGTCGGGCTGGACGGCGTTGATGGTGTCGACGATCCGCCGGGTGTGCGCCTTGCCGAGGATCGGCCCGAGGTGGATGTCGCTGACCACCGCGATCCGGTAGCCGTGCGCAGCGCGCGGCAGTTTCGCCAGCGGCACCGTGACGTGCTTGAGCCGCGGCCCGCGCAGCACCCCGTACGCGCCGTTGCCGACCACCCCGACGGCCACCGCCGCCGCGCCGCCGGCCACCACCCGGGACACGAACAGCCGCCGCGAACTCTCGCCGCCGCTCCCGGTGTCCTTTTCGACGGCGGCGGGGGCGGCGGCGGGGGCGGGGACGGCGGCAGGCTCGGGCTCGGTCGCGAGTGGGCTGCTGCTGCGGCGGCGGAAGGGGAGGCGGAGCAGCAGGGGGCGCAGGGCCTCGCCGGCCAGCAGGGCGAGCAGCAGGTAGATGCTGACGGCCATCCAGAGGTAGCCGGGCCAGGCGAACCAGCGTTCCACGGCGAGCGGGAAGGCCCGGCCGCCGATCGCCGCGAGCAGCATCAGGACGGGCAGCAGGACCAGCAGGGCGGTGCCGGTGCGCCGGTACCGGCTGCCGGGGCCGGAGACGTCGCGGACCAGCCGCCGCCACAGGTACCAGTGCGCCACCCCGAGCAGGCCTAGGACGCCCAGGGCCCCCGCCGCCACCACCACGATCGTCATGCGGTCAGTATCGGCGCCGGGTCCGGCCCGCCGGACGGCGGGTGGTGGGCGCGGTGGATGGCGGATGGTGGGCGCGGTCGGCGGCAGACGGCCGGGCTCGGTGGACGGCGGCTGGTCGGGCGGGCGCGGTCGACGACGGGCGGCCTGGCGGGCGTGGTCGACGGTGGACAGCGGATGGACAGGGGCGGTGGACGGCGGCCAGTCAGGCGCGGTCGGCGGCAGACGGCCCGGCGTGGTGGACGGCGGGTGGTCGGGCGGGTACGGAGGGTGCCGGTCCGGGTTCGGTTCCCGGTCACCCCCTGTGAGCCCGAGCACATCGGGGCGGCCGTCCACGACTCCGGGTAGTTGGTGTGCGGCGGATCACGGGTGCGAGTGTCCCGGGCCACCGCCGGAGGTGCGCGCGGAGGACGAATCCGCAGGTCGGGGAGGGTTTTGTGGGTGCCGTGGGGCGGTCGCCGCCGCCGGTCGCCCGGGTCCGGCGGCCGGCCCGGGCCCGGTGGTCGCCACCACGGCCGCTACTACGGCGGGTAGTTACGGAGGCCGTTGTTCGGTTCTGCGACGTCTGCCAAGAATGTCCCGTCCGCCAGGCAGTCCGGCCGGTTCGACCGCCGGACTCCCTGCCACCGCGTGCGCCGGGTGTGCCCCGGCCGGGTCCTCCGGCCGGCAGGCCCGTGGCGCGTTCCGCGTCCCGGTCGGCGGCCGCTGTGTCCGTCCCGGCCGTCCGGCCCGTGCGAGGAGAGGTCGCCGTGCACCATCGCAGGACCCTGACTTTTTCGGAGAAGCTCCGACGCCACCGGAACGCCCTGGTCACGGGCGTCGCCACGCTCGCGGTCGCGGGCACGGCGACCCTCGCGCTGGCCATGCCGCAGAACGCGGGCTCGGCCGACGCCGCCGCCGCCGGGAACCCGGTGCTGGCGGGCAGCCCGCAGCTCTCCTCGGACGTCTTCGGGCCGTCGCCCTCCGCTTCCGCCTCCACCTCCGCCTCCGATTCCGCGTCCGCACAGGCCGCGGCGGAGGCGAGCGCTTCGGCCGAGGCGGCGGCCGCCGCGTCCGCCTCTGCTTCCGCGCAGGCCGCGGCGGAGGCGTCGGCGTCGGCGTCCGCCCAGGCGGAGGCCGAGGCCAGTGCGAGCGCGGCGGCGTCCGCGTCGGCCGAGGTCGCCGCGAAGGCGAAGGCGTCGGCGGAGGCGAAGGCCCGGGCGTCCGCCTCGGCGTCGGCGGCCTCCCGGGCGCAGCAGCGCCCGTCGCTGTCCGCGAGCCCGTCGCCGTCGGCCGGCGGGTCCGGCTCCGGTTCCGGCTCCTCGTCGGCGTACAGCGGGACGCCGCAGCAGATCGCGGCGCAGATCGTGCCGGCGGGCCAGTTGCAGTGCTTCTCGAACATCGTGGAGCGGGAGAGCAGTTGGAGCGTGCACGCGACCAACTCCTCCTCGGGCGCGTACGGGCTGATGCAGGCGCTGCCGGGTTCGAAGATGGCGTCGGCGGGCGCGGACTGGCGGGACAACCCGGTGACCCAGATCAAGTGGGGCCTGGCGTACATGAACGAGACGTACGGCAGCCCGTGCGCGGCGTGGTCGTTCTGGCAGGCGCACAACTGGTACTGACCGTGGCGGGTCGGCACTGACGGTGTTCGGCCGGGCTGCTGCGGGGGCGTTCCCGCACCGCCTCTCCGCAGCTCGGCCACGGAGCGTACATCTGACGATACGTCAGCAAGTCGCGGCGTTCCGTCCTCTATCCGGACATTTCAGCGCACAGTCATGTCCGTTCGGTGAAGATTCCGCGAACGTCCCGCGACCGCTGTCCGGTATCACCGCTTTGGGGCGGCTTCCGACCTTTGCCTGAGGCTGTCCCCGCCCCTAGCCTCCCGGCCATGGCCCCACCACTGATCACCGTCGTGCTGCCCGCTTACGACGAGCAAGGACAACTGAAGGAATGCCTCGACTCGCTGCTCGGACAGTCCTTTCCCGAGTTCGAGGTCATCGTGGTGCAGACCCCGTCCGAGCACTGCCCGGAACGGCTGGTCGAGGCGTACGAACTGCGTGACGCCCGGGTGCGGGTGCTGCGGCTGGACGCCGAGACCGGGATCGGGCGGGCCCGGATGGCCGGGGCGGCGCACGCCCGCGGCGAGTACCTGCTGTTCCTGGACGCCGACCACCTGCTGCCGGAGGACGCGTTCGAGGCGATGGAGGCCCGGCTGGCCGAGACCGGCGAGGTCGACGTGCTGCTGTTCGGCCACAACCGGGAGTACCGGGGCAAGCTCTGGCCGGGCAACGCGGCCGAGCTGCTGGCCGCCGCCGGGCCGGCGGTGTTCTCCCCCGCCGAGCGCCCGGAGCTGTTCGGCGCCCCGCCGCTGGCCTGGGACCGGCTGATGCGCAGCGGGACCATCCCGGCCTTCCCGGACGGCTTCTACGAGGAGGTCTCGGCGGTGCACCGCTCACTGCTGGGCGCCACCCGGGTCGCGGTGCTGGACCGCGAGTGCGTGACCATCCGCCGCCGCCACACCCTGCACCCGGCGGGCAGCGAGGGCGCCACCCACTTCGACGTCTTCGACCGCTACGAGAGCACCTTCGAACTGCTGGACGCCCAGCCCGCCGAGGCCGAGCCGGTCACCGCCGCCGTGCGCCCGCACCTGTTCACCAGGATGATCCGGCACTACCTGTTCGTCTTCGACCTGCCGGGGTGCCTGACCCGGGCCGAGCGCCCGCAGTTCTTCCAGCGCGCCGCCGAGCACTACAAGCGCTTCCTCCCCAGCGGGTACCGGCGCCCGGAGGGCCGCGAGGGCATCAAGTTCTCGCTGCTGGCCTCGAATTCGTACGCCACCTTCGAGGTCGCCAAGTTCTCCCGGCTGGCGGGCGGCCGCCGTTGAGCCCGGGCTGAGCCAGGGCTGAGTCCGGACCGAGCCGCCGCCGCGCCGCCGCCGGGCGCGGCGCCGTTGCCGCGCGGGGAGGGTCGGTGAACGACACGGCAGGTGCGGGCTGCTGACGCCCCGTCGGCCCGGTCCGGAGGGTAGAGTCCGTCCCCGCGGACGGTTGGCGTCCGCCCCTGCGCCCAGCTCACCGCGCCCAGTTCCGTGCAGGCACCACCGGACCGGAAGGCGAACTCCCCGATGTCCTCCCCCGCTTCCCCGTCAGCGGCCCCGATGCCGGACCCGGCCTCGGACCCGTCGGTCACCGGCCCGTCCGAGACGGCCGGCGAGCCCACCCCGGGACCGTCCGGCCCCCTGCTGCCCCAGCAGCAGCTGTCCGGCTGGACGCTCCTGCTGCTGGGGGCGCTGCTGCTGGCCGAGGCGTTCGTCTGCATGGCCGTGCTGATCAGCGTCTGGACGCCGCTGACCACGCTGACCGCCGAGCACGCCCCGACCGGCGACCCGATGCCGTGGACGGTGCTCGGCCTCGGCCCCTGGCACCTGACCTCCAACACCGCGATGCTGCTGGCCGTGCTCGCCGCCAGCGGCCTCGGCAGCTTCGTGCACGCCGCCACCTCCTTCGCCACCTACGCGGGCAACCGGCAATTGCTGCCCAGCTGGCTGCCCTGGTACCTGCTGCGCACCGCGATCGGCGGCGCGCTCGCGCTGCTGGTCTACTTCCTGCTGCGCGGCGGCCTGTTCGCCAACGGCACCGACGGCACCGCCACCAACCCGTACGGCTTCGCCGGGATCGCCGGGCTGTGCGGGCTGTTCTCCAAGCAGGCCACCGACAAGCTCCGCGAGGTCTTCGACACCGTCCTGACCACCAAGGACGGCGCGGGCGACGACGAACGCGACGACAAGATCCAGGCAGCCGCCCCCACCGCCCCCGCCCCGGGCGGCCCGGCCGCCGCCCCCGCGCCGGCGGCGCTCCCCCAACCGGCCGACCCCGCCCTGCCGGTGATCCCGCAGCAGCACACCACCTCCCCCGAGCATCCCTGACGCACCGTCAACTTCTTTGTTGCCGATGGCTTGTGGCGCTGTTTCCCCAACAGCGGCCGTCGGCGACGGAGTTGGCGGGCAGCGGCTACTCGGTGTCGAGGACGCGCTCCCACAGCAGGCTGTCCTGCCAGACCCCGTCCAGCAGGATCGCGGAGTGCGCGACGCCGTACGGGGTGAAGCCGTTGCGGCGCAGGACGTGCTGCGAGGGGAGGTTGTCCAGGTTGGTGGACGCCTCGGCGCGGTGCAGGGCCAGTTCGTCCGCCATCAGCCGGAGGGCGAGGGCGACGGCGCGGCCGGCGTGGCCCCGGCGCTGGGCGGTGGTGGCGATCCAGTAGCCGAGCGCGGCGCGGCGCAGGTGCGGCTGCGGGAGGATGCCGCTGACGGTGACCTGGCCGACCACCTCCCCGTCCGCGAGCACCGCGCCCGGCCAGCAGGTGCCGGCCCGGTGTCCGGCCAGCAGGCGGTCGATCCGTTCGGCCTGGCCCGCCCCGGTGCGGAGGCCGGCCGGCTGCTCGGGCTCCCAGCGCCGGAACGCCTCGGCGTCCCGGGCCCGGTGCGCGGCGATCGGTGCGGCGTCGGCGGGTTCGATCAGGCGGATGCGGGTGCGGGCGGGCACGGCTGCTCCTCGTCGTGACGCGGGCTCGGGACGGAAGCGCAGCCTACGCGGGCGGGCCGGGCCGGGCCGGAGCGGGGGTGGCGGGGTCAGGCCGGGTCGGGTGCCGGTGCGTAGGCGCGGGTGCGGACCAGGTCGTGGGTGAGGTCGGCGAAGGCGCGGGCGGCGGCACTGCGGTAGGCGTCGGCGCGGCGCAGCAGGGCGACGGTGCGGGTGGGGAGGGCGGGGTCGAGCGGGACGGGGAAGAGCCGGGGGTGGTCGTGCGTGACGGCGTCGGGCAGGACGGTGGCGAGCGGGGTGCGCTGGACCACCTCGGTGAGGGCCTGGACGGAGTTGGCCTCGACGGCGATGCGCGGGCTGACGCCGTGCCGCCCGAAGTAGTCGTCGATGTGGCTGCGGGTGGCGAAGTCGCCACTGAGCAGGGCGAGTTGACGGCTCGCGAGCTGCTGCACCGGTAGCGGTCCCGGGGGTTCGGCCGGGGGGTGGTCCGCGCCGGTGACCAGGGTGAGCGTCTCGGTGAACAGGGCGGTGGCGGCGATGCCGGGCAGGTGCGGGCCCCGGAAGGCGATGCCGAGGTCGAACTCGTCGGCCAGCAGGCCGGTTTCGATCCGGTCCTGGCTGGTCTCCCGCACGGTGAGGCTGATGCCGGGGTGGCGGGCGTGGAGTTCGGCGGTGAGCGGGCCGACCAGGTAGGCGGTGAAGGTGGGGGTGACCGCCAGCCGCAGGTGGCCGCGGGAGAGGTCCTGCACGTCGTGGACGGCGCGTTCGGCGGCGGCCAGGTCGCGCAGCGCGCTGCGGGCGTGCCGGGCGTACGCCCGGCCGGCGTCGGTGAGCCGCACGGTGCGGCCGGTGCGGTCCAGCAGTTGCGCGCCCAGTGCCCGTTCGAGCTGCTTGACCTGCTGGGACAGCGTGGGCTGGGAGATCCGCAGCTCTTCGGCGGCGCGGGTGAAGCTGCCGTGCTCGGCCACGGCGAGCAGGTAGCGCAGGTGGCGCAGTTCCAGGGCCATGCGGACGACTATAGCTGTCATCTATGGGATTGATGGCCAGTGCGTCTTGGACGCTATAGCCGCAGGTCCTGCACAGTGGAATCCGTCGGGCCGCACCGGCCGGGCCCCAGGAAAGGGAGTGACCATGCACAGCCTCGCCACCGGCGTCGCACGATTCCAACGGGACGTCTTCCCGGCCAAGCAGGAGCTCTTCGCCCGGCTGGCCGCCCAGCACAGCCCGCACACCCTGTTCATCGGCTGCTCGGACGCCCGGGTCGTCCCCGAGCTGATCACCGGCTGCGAGCCGGGCGAGCTGTTCGTCGTCCGCACCGCCGGGAACCTGGTGCCCGCCTACACCCCCGGCGCCGACGGCGTCACGGCGAGCATCGAGTACGCCGTCGCCCAGCTCGGCGTGACGGACGTCGTCGTCTGCGGGCACTCCGCGTGCGGCGCGATGACCGCCCTCGCCCACGGCCACGACCTGAGCGGGGCCCCGGCGGTCGCCGACTGGCTGCGCCTGGCGGACGCCTCGGTGGCCCGGGCCGCCGCGCCCGGGGACGTGCCGGCGCTGGTGCGGCACAACGTGCTGGCCCAGCTGGCGAACCTGGCGACCCACCCGTCGGTGGCCCGCGCCCTGGCCGGGCGGAAGGTCGCCCTGCGCGGCTGGGTCTTCGACATCGGCACCGGCCGGGTCGAGGAGCTCGCCGCGACCGGCCCCGCCGCCCCGCTCGCCGCCTGACCCCTCCCGGCGCAGAACCGCCTCCCCGATCCGTCCCGACCCGGGACACCCCGTCCGTCCCGACCCGGGACGCCCCCCGATCCCGCCGCCGCGCGCACCGATCCGCCCGGCGGCACCCCACGGAAGGAACACCCACCATGGTGCACGCCCACTTCGACACCGCCGCCCGCCAGGCGCTCGCCGCCGCCGCGGTCGAGGCCAAGGTCCGCAAGGACCTCACCTGGCAGCAGATCGCCGACGTCTCCGGCCTGTCGGTCGCCTTCACCACCGCCGCCGTCCTCGGCCAGCACCCGCTGCCCGAGGAGGCCGCCGAGGCGGTCGCCGAGCTGCTGGGCCTGGACGCGGACGCGGCGCTGCTGCTGCAGACCGTCCCGGTGCGCGGCTCCATCCCCGGCGGCATCCCCACCGACCCGACCATCTACCGCTTCTACGAGATGCTCCAGGTCTACGGCACCACCCTGAAGGCCCTGGTGCACGAGCAGTTCGGCGACGGCATCATCTCCGCGATCAACTTCAAGCTCGACGTGCAGAAGGTCGCCGACCCCGAGGGCGGCGAGCGCGCCGTCATCACCCTGGACGGCAAGTACCTGCCGACCAAGCCGTTCTGACCGGACCTGTCCGACCGGACCTGTCTGACCGGCCCCGTCCGACCGGCCCTGCGGCGGGGCGGGCCACCTCCCGGCCCGCCCCGCCGCCGCCTTCCCCGTCCTCCCCCCTTCTGTCCCACCCCGCACCCTGTCCGACCCCTCACCGAGGAGGAAGCCGTGGACTTCGTCCAGCGCACCATCGATCTCGCCCGCCGGAACGTCGCCGAGGGCGGCCGCCCGTTCGCCACCGTCATCGTCAAGGACGGCCGGGTCCTCGCCGAGAGCCCGAACCTGGTCGCCCAGACCGACGACCCCACCGCGCACGCGGAGATCCTCGCCATCCGCGCGGCCTGCACCGCGCTCGGCACCGAGCACCTGACCGGCGCCACCGTCTACGTGCTGGCCCACCCCTGCCCGATGTGCCTGGGGTCGCTGTACTACTGCTCGCCCGACGAGGTGGTCTTCCTCACCACCCGCGACGCCTACGAGCCGCACTACGTGGACGACCGCAAGTACTTCGAACTCGGCACCTTCTACCAGGAGTTCGCCAAGGACTGGACCGAACGCCGGCTGCCGATGCGCCACGAGCCGAGCGAGGAAGCCGTCGGGGTCTACCGCCTCTGGCAGCAGCGCAACGGCGGCGAACGCCGGGTCGCCGGCGCCCCGACCGGCGGCTGAGGACCCGCTGGAGCCGGTCGCGCCGGGCCGGAGCCGGCCCCGCCTGGGATGATCGGGGCATGGCTTCCGATCTCGCCCGCGCCCTCGCCGCCGCCGTCCGCGGGGAGGTCCGTTTCGACACCGCCGAGCGCGCCGTGTACGGGCAGGACGCGTCGAACTACCGGCAGGTGCCGCGCGGGGTGGTGAAGCCCGTGGACGGGGCGGACGTGCGGGCGGCGCTGCGGGTGTGCCGGGAGCGCGGGGTGCCGGTGGTGGCGCGCGGGTCGGGGACGAGCATCGGTGGGCAGGCGATCGGCCCGGGCGCGGTGGTGCTGGACTTCCGGCGGCACTTCGGACGGGTGCTGGAGGTCGATCCGGAGCGGCGCACCGCCCGGGTCGAGCCGGGCGCCGTGCTGGACGAACTCCAGCGCGCGGCGCGGCCGTTCGGGCTGCGGTTCGGTCCGGACCCGTCCACCCACAGCCGGTGCACGATCGGCGGGATGATCGGCAACGACGCCTGCGGTTCGCACTCACTGGCCTGGGGCCGGACCTCCGACAACCTGCACGGCCTGGACCTGCTGCTGGCCGACGGCACCGAACTGTCCGTCACCGGCCCGCTGTCGCCCGCCGAGCGGGCCGCGCTGACCGCCGTCCCGGGCCGGGCCGGCCGGCTGCACCGGGAGTTGCAGGCGCTGGCCGCCGACAACCTGGCGCTGCTGCGCCGGGCGATGCCGGTGCTGCCCCGGCGCGGCTCGGGCTACCCGCTGGACGCGCTGCTGCCCGAGCGCGGCTACGACCTGGTGCGGGCGGTGACCGGCACCGAGGGGACGTGCGCGCTGCTGCTGGAGGCGACGGTGCGGCTGGTGCCGGAGCCGGCCGCCCGGGCGCTGGTGGTGGCCGGGTACCCGGACGAGACGGCGGCGGCCGACGCGGTGCCCGCGCTGCTCCCGCTGGAGCCGCTGACCTGCGAGGGGATGGCGGCGGACCTGGTGGCGGCGCTGCTGGCGTCCGGGCCGCGCCCGCCGGTGCTGGACCGGCTGCCGGACGGCGCGTGCTGGCTGTTCCTGGAGACCGGCGGCGCGACGGCGGCCGAAGCGGCCGCCCGGGCCCGGGAGTTGGCGGACGCGGTGCGGCGGGAGCGGGCCGCGGCGGTCGCGCTGGTGACCGACCCGGGCGAGCAGCGGGCGCTGTGGGCGATCCGGGAGGCGGGCGCGGGGATCGTCACCCGGCTGCCGCCGGGCCCGGACGGGCGGCCGGGCGGCGCGGCCTGGCCCGGCTGGGAGGACTCCGCCGTCCCGGTCGAGCAACTCGGCTCCTACCTGCGGCAGTTGCGGACGCTGCTGAAGCGGCACGGGCTGCGCGGCGTGCCGTACGGGCACTTCGGCGAGGGCTGCGTGCACCTGCGGCTGGACTTCCCGCTGCGCGAACGGCCGGAGGTGTTCCGGGAGTTCATGACGGAGGCGGCGGACCTGGTGGTGGCGCACGGCGGTTCGCTGTCGGGCGAGCACGGTGACGGGCAGGCCCGGGCCGAGCTGCTGCCCCGGATGTTCCCGCCGCAGGTGATCGACCTGTTCGCCCGGTTCAAGCGGATCTGGGACCCGGAGGGCCTGCTGAACCCGGGCCTGCTGGTCGACCCGCGCCCGCTGGACGCCGATCTGCGCTTCCCCGGGCGGGAGTTGCCGCTCGCGCTGGCCTACCCGGAGGACGGCGACAGCCTGCTGTCGGCGGTGCACCGCTGCGTGGGCGTCGGCAAGTGCGTGGACACCTCGACCGGGGTGATGTGCCCGAGCTACATGGTG
Source organism: Kitasatospora cineracea (assembly GCF_003751605.1). Lineage (NCBI taxonomy): Bacteria > Bacillati > Actinomycetota > Actinomycetes > Kitasatosporales > Streptomycetaceae > Kitasatospora > Kitasatospora cineracea. The sequence continues at coordinate 5,508,966 of NZ_RJVJ01000001.1, read as the reverse complement.
ACCGGCGAGGAGCGGCACTCGACCCGGGGGCGGGCCCGGCTGCTGGGCGAGATGCTGCGCGGCGAGCTGGTCACTGACGGCTGGCGCTCGCCCGAGGTGCGCGAGGCGCTGGACCTGTGCCTGGGCTGCAAGGGCTGCGCGAGCGACTGCCCGGTGCACGTGGACATGGCCGGCTACCGGTCCGAGTTCCTGTACCACCACTACCGGTTCCGGCCGCGCCCGGCCGCGCACCTGTCGTTCGGCTGGCTGCCGCTGTGGCTCCGACTGGCCCACCTGGCGCCGCGCGCCGCGAACGCCGTGCTGCGGGGCCGGTTCAGCGCGCCGGTGCTGAAGCGGCTCGGCGGAATCGACCCGCGGCGCGAGCTGCCCGCGCTGCCGGAGCGCCGGTTCAGCGCCTGGTTCCGGGCCCACCGGGCCGCGCACCCGGCGGACCCGGGCGCCCCGGCGGTGCTGCTGTGGCCCGACTCGATGTCCGAGCTGCTCGACCCGGCCCCGGCCCGGGCCGCCGTCCTGGTGCTGGAGCGGCTCGGCTTCCGGGTGGTGCTGCCGCCCGGCCCGGTGTGCTGCGGGCTGACCCTGATCGCCAGCGGCCAACTCGGCCTGGCCCGCCGGGTGGTGGCCCGCTCGGTCCGCAACCTGGGCGAACTGCCGCCCGGCCTCCCGGTGGTGGGCCTGGAGCCGTCCTGCACGGCCACCGTCCGGGCGGACTGGGCACGGCTGCTGCCCGGCGAGAGGCCCGGACTGCCGTCCCGGATCCGCACCCTGGCCGAGTTCCTGGACGAGCGGGAGGTCGAGCTGCCGGAGCTGACCGGTCCGGCGATGACCCAGGTGCACTGCCACCAGCACGCCGTCCTGGGCACCGGCGCGGACCGGCGGATCACCGACCGACTGGGCCTGACGAACCGTCAACTGGACGCCGGGTGCTGCGGGTTGGCTGGCGCGTTCGGTTTCGAGCGCGGCCACTGGGAGGTGTCGGTGGCCGCCGCCGAACGCGCCCTGCTGCCCGCCGTGCGGGCCGCCGGGCCGCAGACGCTGCTGCTCGCCGACGGCCTCAGCTGCCGCACCCAGCTCACCCAACTGGAGCCCGCCGCCCGGCCGTTGCACCTGGCCGAGGTACTGCTGCGGGCCTTCGAGCAGGCCGGGCCGGGCGGGGGTCACTCGCCCGGGTAGCGGACCCCGATCCGTTCCCGGACGGCGTCCAGGGTGCGCATCACGGACAGCGTGGAGTCCAGCGGGACCAGCGGCGACTCGGTCTCGCCCGCCCGCAGGCAGCGCATCACCTCGGCGGCCTCCAGCCCGTAGCCGTGGCCGGTCTTCGCCGGGCCGGTGAAGACCTCGGGGTCGGCGCCGTCCCGGTACAGGGTGAACCCGGCCGGGTGGAAGAAGTCCCGGTCGACCTCGATCCGGCCCGTACTGCCCTGCACGGCGGCGCGCTGGCCGCACTGCACGTCGAGCGAGCAGGACAGCAGCGCGGTGGCGCCGCCGGCGTGGCCGAGCAGGATGCCGGTGTTGGCGTCCACCCCGCCCGCGGTCAGCCGGGCCCACGCCTGCACCGACTCCGGTGCGCCGAGCAGCAGCTGGGCGAACGCGACGGGGTACACCCCGAGGTCGAGCAGCGCGCCGCCGCCGGCCGCCGGGTCCCACAGCCGGTGGGCCGGGTCCTCCGCCGCGACGAACCCGAACTCGGCCTGCACGGAGCGCACTTCACCGATCGCACCGTCCGCGACCAGCTCGGCGATCCGCCGCACCGTCGGGTCCAGGTAGGTCCACATGGCCTCCATCAGGAAGACCTCGCGCTTGCGGGCCAGCGCGATCAGCTCGGCGGACTGCCCGGCGTTGAGCGTGAACGGCTTCTCGCACAGCACCGCCTTCCCCGCCTCCAGCAGCAGCGCGGTGGCGCTGTGGTGCGCGGCGTGCGGGGTGGCCACGTAGACCACGTCGACCTCGGGGTCGGCGGCCAGCTCCTGCCAACTGCCGTACGCGTGCGCGATGCCGTGCCGGTCGGCGAAGGCCCGGGCGGACTCCTCCCGCCGCGAGGCGACCGCGAACACCTCCGCCCCGGGGACGGCGGCCAGGTCCTCCACGAAGGAGGTGGCGATCCCGCCGGTGGCGAGCACACCCCAGCGGATCGGACGGTCGGTGATCGGCTGCACGGCGTGCTCCTCGGGTTCCGGCGGCGGCAAGGATCCGGCTCACCCTATCCGCCCTCCGGTGACGCTCCCGGCCGGGGCCGGGGCTCGGACCGGGGCCGGGGGCGAGACCGGGGCCGGGGGCGAGACCGGGGCCGGCGGGTCAGTCCGTGCGGGAGACCGCGATCAGCGCGGCGTCGTCCCGCAGCCGGCCGCCGACGTGGGCGAGCAGGTCGCGGCGGAGGGCGTCGAGCAGCGCGTGCGGGGTGTCGGTGGGGAAGCCGGCGGCGCGCGCGGGCAGCGGGTAGAAGGTTCCGGCGGTGTCGCGGGCCTCGGTGGCGCCGTCGGTGTAGAGCAGCAGGGTGCTGCCGGGCGGGAACGGGAACTCCTCGGTGCGGCGCTCGACCGGGCCCAGGGCGCTGGTGCCCAGCGGCGGCGCGGTGCGGCGCAGCGGCAGCGGGCGGGCGCCGCCGGGGGTGAGCAGCAGCGGCGGGGGGTGTCCGCAGTCGGCGATCCGGGCGGTGGGGCTCCGGTCGGGGAGGTCGAGGACCAGGGCGGTGGTGAAGTTCTCCTGGACGTCCTGGCCGTTCTCGGCGAGTTCGGCGAGGTGGCGGACGTAGCTGGCCTCCAGGGCGTCGGCGAGCGCGGCGGGGTCCTCGTACCGGTGGGCGAGGACCCGGAACGCGCCGATCAGGGCGGCGGCGTCGCCCACCGCGTCGAGGCCCTTGCCGCGGACGTCGCCGATCAGCAGGCGGGTGGCGTGCGGGGTGCGGACGGCGGCGTACAGGTCGCCGCCGACGGCGGCCTCGTCGTCGGCGGCGAGGTAGCGGGTGGCGATCCGCAGCGGGCCGGCCCGGTCGGGCAGCGGGCGCATCAGGACGCGCTGGACGGCGGCGGAGACGGTGCGGACCCGGTCGAGTTCGTGGCCGTGGCGTTCGCGGATCCGGGTGTAGGCGACCACGACGGCGCTGACCACGGCGAGCGCGGCCAGCTGGGCCTGGTGGTTGGGGGTGAGCAGGCCGCCGTGCAGGGCGGCGATGACGGCCTGGGCGACCAGGGCGAGCAGACCGATCAGGGTGGTCAGCCGGGTGCCCGCGAAGGAGGGGGTGATGGCGGGGGCGACCACCAGCAGCGGGCCGAGGTGGATGTTCGGGGAGATCGAGCTGTCGATGGCGGAGATCAGCACGATCAGGCCGAGCGGCAGCAGCACCATCAGGTGTCCGGCGCGCCACTCGCCCCGCAGTCCGGTCAGTCTCCGCCGCACTCCCACGCCACCACCATGCACCGCGCGCCCGCCCGCCACGACCGGTGCACCCTGCGCGCACGGGCTACGGCGCTGCGTGACCGGGTCGCCTTCGCCGACGTCGCGCTGACCGTCCCGGGCGCCCCGGCCGAGCCGGTGGCCCACGCCACGGCCGGGTACGCCTTCCCCGGCTGAACCTGCCGAACCGGTTGGACCTGCCCCCGGACGGGGCCGGGCGGTCGTCGGAGCGGAACCCCTATCCAGCGGCGGTACCGGGCAGTAGCCTCCCCTGGTCGATCCGATCGTGATCCCTCGCCGCCTGGAGGTTCCGTGCGCCCGATCGCGCGCCGCCGCACGCTCGTTGCCGCTGCTCTCACCGCTCTGACGCTCGCCGCGGCGGGCACCGTCCCCGCCGCGGCGGCGCAGGGCGACCACGGCGGTCGGGGCGGTCCGCACCGCACCGCGTACTACCTGGCGCTGGGCGACTCGCTGGCGGCGGGCTACCAGTCGACGCCGGACGGCGGGCACGTGGTGGGCCGGGGTTACGCGCAGGACCTGGCGCGGACGCTGGGGGCGCGGGCCGGGCGGGACCGCCGGCCGTTCGAGTTCACCGACCTGGGCTGCCCGGGCGAGACCACCGGCACCATGGCGGGCGGCGGCTGCCCGTACCCGCACTCCTTCACCGGCTCCCAACTGGAGGCGGCCGTCGCCTACTTGAAGGCGCACCGGAAGGACGAGGTGCTGGTGACGGTCGACATCGGCGCCAACGACGTGCAGCGCTGCGCCGCGGGCGGCTCGCTGGACCTGCCGTGCGCGCTGAACGGCATCGAGCAGGTCCGCACCGGGCTGGACCGGATCCTGGGCGAGCTGCGGGCGGCGGCGGGCCCGCGCACCCGGATCGTCGGGATGGACCTGTACGACCCGTTCCTGGCCGCCTGGGTCACCGGCGACCAGGGCAAGGCCCTGGCCACCGCGTCGGTGCAGTTGAGCGAGTCGCTGAACGGCGTGATCGCCTCCGTGGACGCCCGCCACCGCGTCCCGACGGCCCGGGTGGCGGCCGCGTTCGACACCGGGGCCTTCGAGCCGACGGTGCCGCTGAACGGCCAACGGGTGCCGCTGAACGTGGCCCGGATCCTGCAGTGGACCAACATGGCGCGCGGCGACATCCACGCCAACGACACCGGCTACCGGGTGATCGCGGACGCCTTCCTCGCCGAACTGCCGAAGCAGTACCTGAACTGACGGTCCATCAGGTCGAGGCGATCAGGAAGTCCTCGCCGCTGGAGGGGCGCAGGCCGTCCGGGCGGCCGGTGAACCAGCGGTCGGCGAGGGCGCGGCCGGAGAGGTGCCGGACCTCCCGGAAGCCGCTCTCCCGGGCCAGGGCCAGCATCCGCTCGGGGGTGTAGAAGCTGCGGAACGGGGTGCCGGCCCGTTCCGCGCCCCGGCCGCTGGTGCGCAGGCCCGCCCGGTCGTCGGGGTCGAGCAGTTCGGCGGGCAGCAGGAAGGTCATCGCCAGGGTCGTCCCGGGAGCCAGGCCGGCGACCTTGCGCAGCACGTCGCGGGTGGCGTCCTCAGTGAGGTACATGCTGACGCCGGCCGAGGCGACCACCGAGCGGCGGCCGGGGTCGAACCCGGCCGCACCCAGGTGCTCCAGCCAGTCCTCGCCGCGCTCGAAGTCGACCGGCACCAGCCGGAGCCAGTCCGGCACGCCGTGGCCGAGGGCGGCCAGCCGGTGGCGCTTCCACTGCTGCGGGCCGGGCTGGTCGACCTCGAAGACCCGCAGCCCGCCCGGGGGTTGGGGGCGGCGCTGGGCGAAGCTGTCCAGTCCGGCGCCGAGCAGGACGTACTGGTCGACGCCCTGCGCGGCCCGCTCGTCGACGAGTTCCTCGATCCAGCGGGCCCGGGCCACGACGGAGGCCCGGAAGCCGGCGGTGCCCCGCGGGTCCATGTCGGGCCGCTGCCGCCACTGCTCGCCCGGGTCGGCCAGCCGGAGCCCGATCCGGTCCTCGAACACGTGCGGCGGCCGGTCGGCCTCCAGGTGCAGGGCGCGCCAGAGGGCCGTCCGCACCGCGGTGTTGTCGGGCGTCGCCGCCCCGGCGGTGCTCATCGTGGCGCCGCTCCTCTCCTCCGGTTCCGGGTCACCGCGCGGCGGGGGCCTGCAGGGTCCACTCGCGGCCGTCGGGGTCGCGGACGGTCGTCTCGCGCGTCCCGTAGTGGGTGTCCTCGAACGGGGCGAGCACCTCGACGCCGGACCCGGCCGGGAACGCGTCGGCGTCCGGGACCTTGAGCACGATCCGGGTCTGCGGCTGCTCGCTCTCCGGGACCTCCGCGATGAACAGGTACGGCCCGTCGCCGTTGCGGAGCTGCCCCGAGGCGTGGTCGGTCTCGAAGTCGAGCCGGTAGCCCAGGGACTGGAAGAACTTGGCGGCCCGACCCCAGTTGTGGGTGGTCAGGTACACGGCCTCGATGCCTTCGGTCGCCACTTCAGCTCTCCTCGCTGTGATCGTCACTGTCCGCGCCGCCTGCGTCGTTCGCGTCGTCGAGGTAGCCGCGCAGGGCTTCGGCCACCAGGGCCGACAGCGACATGCCCGTCTCGACGGCGCGGAACTTGACCTGCTTGATCAGTTCGACCGGCAGGTAGACGTTGAACTGTTTGACATCTCCGGTGCCCACGTCCAGAGGCTAGCATGCTAGCAAGCTAGGGAGAAGGCGGCCGGAGCCCCGGGGGAAGGGGCTCCGGCCGGCGGCCGCGGGCTCAGCGCGCGGTGATGGTGGTGACGAACTCGGCGAGCCGGTCCTGGGAGAGGTGGCGGGCGATGTCGGCCTCGCTGATCATGCCGACCAGCTGGTGGTCGGGGTGGTTGATCACCGGCAGGCGGCGCACCAGGTGCTCCTCCATGACCTCCAGCACGAGGTCCGCCTCCTCGTCCTCCTCGATCACCGTCGGGCGCCCGACGGCGAGTTCGACGCAGCGGACGGCGGCGGGGTCGCGGCCCTCGGCGACGCACTTGAGGACGATGTCGCGGTCGGTGAGGATGCCCAGCAGCTTCTGCTTCTCGCCGCAGATCGGCAGCGCGCCGACGCCGCGGTCGCGCATGATCCGGGCGGCTTCGGCGAGGGTCTGCTCGCCGGTGACGCACTCCGCGCCGGGGTGCATGATCTCTTTCGCGGTGGTCATGGCCGGACCTCCCGGGGTGGCTGGCGCGCGGCGTCCCCGCGCGCGCTCCGTCCGTCCTTCCATGCTCGCCCCGGGCTCGGGCGGACCGCCACCGCTGGGGGCGGGCCGGTCAGGCCGCGTGCGGCGGCGCCACCCGCAACGGCGCTGCCGGGTCGGGGTGTTCGACGGTGGGCGCGACCTGCGGGAGTTCCAGCTGCTCGACGCCCCGGTCCTCGTCCCGGCCCTCCGCGGCGCCGTCCGGGCGGATCGCCTCGGCGACCTCGGCGGCCTCGACGGCCTGCGCGGTGGCGCGCTGGGTGGAGCTCTCCAGGAAGCGCAGCAGCTCCACCGGGAACGGCAGCACCAGGGTGGAGTTCTTCTCCGCGGCGACCTCCACCACCGTCTGCAGCAGCCGCAGTTGGAGCGCGGCGGGCGTAGCGGACATCACCTTCGCGGCCTCCGAGAGCCGCGCGGACGCCTGGAACTCGCCGTCGGCGGTGATGATCCGGGCCCGCCGCTCCCGGTCGGCCTCGGCCTGCCGGGCCATCGAGCGCTTCATCGACTCGGGCAGCGCCACGTCCTTGATCTCGACCCGGTCGATCTGGATGCCCCAGCCCAACGCCGGGCTGTCCAGCATCAGTTCGAGCCCCTGGTTGATCGGCTCGCGGTTGGCCAGCAGGTCGTCCAGCTCGCTCTTGCCGATGATCGACCGCAGCGAGGTCTGCGCGACCTGTGACATGGCGAAGCCGTAGTCCTGGACGTTGATGATCGCCTTCACCGGGTCGACCACCTGGAAGTACACCACCGCGTCCACCCGGACGGTCACGTTGTCCCGGGTGATGCCCTCCTGGGCGGGGATCGGCATGGTGACGATCTGCACGTTCACCCGCCGCATCCGGTCCGCCACCGGGACGATCCGGGCCAGCCCGGGGCCGCGCACCCGGTCCAGCACCCGGCCGAACCGGAACACCACTCCGAGCTGGGTCTGCTGGACCATCCGCACGCTCAGCCCGGCGTACACCGCCAGCACCACCAGCAGCGCGATCAACGCGTCGATCACGATCATCGCCGTCACCTCGACCCGGAACCCGGCCCGCCGCCTCGGCCCGACCGGCGCCCGGACCGCGCCCGGACCGGCGCCCGGGCCCGTACCTCCACGCTACTCCGCCGCCTCCCGGCCCGGACCGGTCGCCGACCGTAGGATTCCGCCCATGGAACCGCCCTCCGACTTCTCCCCGGCCGTCCTCGCCCCGCAGACCCGGAGCATCGCCGAGCTGGACGAGCTGGTGGTGCACTGCCGGGCCTGCCCGCGGCTGGTGGCCTGGCGCGAGGAGACCGCGCTGGTCAAGCGCCGGGCGTTCCAGGACCAGGAGTACTGGGCGCGCCCCATCCCCGGCTTCGGGCCGTACGACGCCCGGCTGGTCCTGGTCGGCCTGGCCCCCGCCGCGCACGGCGGCAACCGCACCGGTCGGATCTTCACCGGCGACCCGTCCGGCGACCTGCTGTACGCCTCGCTGCACCGGCTCGGCCTGGCCAACCGCCCCGAGTCGACCTGGCGGGAGGACGGCCTGCGGCTGCACGGCGTGCGGATCACCGACCCGGTGCGCTGCGCCCCGCCGGAGAACAAGCCGACCAACGCCGAACGCGACACCTGCCGGCCGTGGATCGTCCGCGAGTTCGAGGAGCTCCGCCCGACCGTCCGCGCCGTGGTCGCCCTCGGCGGCTTCGCCTGGCAGGCCGTGCTGCCCGTGCTGGCCGCCGCCGGCTGGCAGGTCCCCCGCCCCAAGCCGGTCTTCGGCCACGGCGCGCACGCCGTCCTCCCGGCCACCGACGGCGGCCCCGAGCTGCACCTGTTCGGCTGCTTCCACGTCAGCCCCCGCAACACCTACACCGGCCGCCTCACCCCCGCCATGGTCGACGACCTGCTGCGCACCGCGGCCACCGCGGCGGGGCTCGACCCGGCCTGACCCAGCCTGACCCGGCCGGGCCCGTCCGGGCCCGGCCGCCACCGGCCGCACGGGCGCGGAATCCCCCGAAGACCCCCGCCCCCGGGCCGGGCCGGGCGATGATGGCCCCCGGCGCACGAGCGGGCGGGGGTGGCGATGAACGGCGGCGCGGCGCACGGGAGTCCGGCCGGGCAGGAGCCGCCCGCGCCGGGCGGGCAGAGCCACAACCGGATCAGCGGCGGCACCTTCCACGCGCCGGTCCTGCAGGCCGGGACGGTGTACGTGACGCCGCCGCCGGAGGTGGACTGGCCGGTGGTGGTCGGCGACGTCCCGGCGGCGGCCGGCGCGTTCCAACCGCGCGCCGCGGTGCGCGAGCGGGTCGAGGCGGCCCGCACCGGGCGGGGGACGGCGGTGCCGACGCAGGTCCTGACCGGCGGGGGCGGCGTCGGGAAGACCCAGCTGGCGGCCGACATCGCGCGCGACGCGCTGGCCGCCGGCGTCGAGGTGCTGGTCTGGGCCCCGGCCCGCGACCCGCTGACCGTCCTGCGGCTGTACGCGGAGGCCGCCGCGCTCGTCCGGGCCCCCGGCGTGTCGGGCGCCGCCGGGCGCACCGAGCCGGACGCCAGGCGCTTCCTCGCCTGGCTGAGCGGCACCGGGCGGCGCTGGCTGGTGGTGCTCGACGACGTCGCCGACTTCGGCCCCGACGGGCCGCTGTGGCCGGGTAGTTCGCGCCACGGCAACGGCCGGGTGCTGGTCACCACCCGGCAGCGCGGCGCCCACGCCTCGGGCGGCGGCCGGGTCCTGGTCCCGGTCGACGCGTACGGTCCGGCCGAGGCCCGCGCGTACCTGGCGGAGCGGCTCGCCGGGGCCGGCCTGCCGCACCTGCTGGACGGTGGCGCGGACGCGCTGGCCGCCGAACTGGGCCGGCTCCCGCTGGCCCTCGGCCACGCCGCCGCGTACCTGGTCAACCGGCAGCTGGGCTGCTCGGCGTACCTGGAGCTGTTCCGGGAGCGGACCCGCCCGCTGGAGGGCGTGCTGCCGCCCGACGCCGACACCGAGCGCTACGGGCGGCCGGTCACCGGCGCGCTGCTGCTCGCGCTGGACGCGGCGCAGCGGACCGAGCCGCGCGGCCTGGCCGCGCCCGCCGTCCGGCTGGCGGCCCTGCTCGACCCGGACGGGCACCCGCGGGCGCTGTGGACCACCTCCGCCGTCCGCGAGCACCTGGCCCGGCAGCGCGCCGCCGCCGCACCGGACGGAGCGGCCCCGGCTCCGGCCCCGGCCCCGGTCGGCGGGGGTGGCGGTCCGGACCGGGCGGCAGGTCGCCGCAGGTGGTGGCCCGGGCGCCGGGCGCGGGCCGCCCTGCCGCCGGTGCCGCCGCCCGCCGGACCGCCGCCCGTCAGCGCGGACGAGGCGTTGGCCGTGCTCTCCGTGCTGCACGCCTACCACCTGGTGTCGGTACCGGCGGCGGCCGCGCCGCACCGGGAGGTGACCGTGCACGCGCTGACCGCGCGGGCCGCCCGGGACACCGATCCGGACGGCTGGGAGAGCCGGCTGGCGGTGGCGTTCGCGCTGTACGAGCTGTGGCCCGCGGAGGAGCACGCCGACCACCGGCTGTCCGCGAGCCTGCGGAGCAGCACCTCCGTGCTGGAGGAGCACCTCGGCCCGGACCGGCAGTACTACCCGGTGTTCGTCCTGCACGGCAGGGTCGGGATCAGCCTGCTGCACGCCGGACTGCACACCGCCGCCGTCGCACACTGGACCGGGGTGGTCGCCGGGCTGTCGGCCGGGGCGGTCCCCGAGGGCGACCCGGAGTGGATCGCCGCCCGGCACCACCTGGCCGCCGCCCTGGAGCTGGCGGGTGACCCGGGGCGGGCCGTCGACGTCGCGATGGAGACCGCCCGGGTCGCGGCGGAGCGGTACGGGCCGGACGACGGGCCGACGCTGTCCGTGCTGGACGTCCTCGGCACCTCGCTGCTCGCGGCCGGGCGGTCCGCCGAGGCCGTCGCGCTGCGGGAGCACCTGCTGTCCCGGCACGAGGCGCTGTTCGGTCCGGACGACCCCCGCACCCTGGGCGCCTGCAACAACCTGGCGGTCGCCCACGACCGGAGCGGCCGCCACGACCGGGCGCTCGAACTGTGGGAACGGGTGGCGACCGGCCTCGCGGTGGAGGAGGCGGCGGACGCGGCGGCGGACACCCCGCGCTCCCTCACCCTCCGGCTCAACCTGGCGGTCACCCACTCCCGGCGGGGCCGGCCCGAGCAGGCCCTCGTGCTCGGGGAGCGGGTGCTCGCGGCCTCCGCGCGCCTGCTCGGCGAGGACCACCCGGACACCCTCACCGCCCGGGCGGCCCTCGCGGACTTCCACGCGGCGGCCGGCCGGGAGGCGGAGGCCGCCGCGGCCCGGGCCGGGCTGCTCGCCGACGCGGAACGCGTCCTGGGCCCGGACCACCCCGACACGCTGACCGTGCGCGGCGACCTCGCCGTCTCCTACCGCCGCACCGGGCGGACCGCGGAGGCGGTGGCGCTGGCCGAGCGCGTCCTGCGCGTGCGGCTGCGCACCCTCGGCCCGGCCCACCCGGACACCCTGCTGACCGCGGGCAACCTGGTCAACTGCTACGCGCAGCAGGGCCGGACGGGGCGGGCGCTGCGGCTGGCCGAGTGGGTGCTGCCGGTGAAGCGCCGGGTGCTGGGCGAGGGGCACGTGGGCACCGTCACCGGCCGGCACGCGGTGGCCGTGCTCCGGATCCGCCGGGGCCGGACCCTGCTCGTGGCGGATCCGGCGCGGGCCGCGGCGGACGCGGCGGCCGCACTCGCGGTGCTCGGCCCGGCCGCCGGGCCCGCGGTGGACGACCACGACCTGCTGCGGGGCGCCGCCGCCGAACTCCTCGACCGGGCCCGGGAGGCGGCGGAGCCTCCGGGGGCGCCCTGACCCGGGGTCAGCGCAGTTTCCCCGGCCGCCGGGCGGCCTGCTCCCAGACCTGCGGCAGCAGTTCGCGGGCGAAGCCGAGTTCGGCGCTCTGGCGGCCGTAGAGGACGCCGTAGCCGAAGCCGCCGTCGGAGAGGGTGCGGAGGGTGTCGCGGGCGACCGCGGCGTCCTGGTGGCGGCCGAGGACGTCCTGGAGTGCTTTCATCCGGCGGGTGAAGGCGCGGGCGGGGCGGCCGGCGCTCTCGCCGGCGTAGCGGGCGCGTTTGGCGGCCTTGCGGGCGTCGTGCAGGGCGTGTTCGAGTTCGGGGCCGTCGGGGGCCCGGCGGGCGGCGGCGAGGCGTTCGGCGGTGCGGCGGTGTTCGCGGCGCAGGGTGCGGGTGAGTTCGGTCCGGGCGGGTTTCGCGGCGCGGGGGCGCAGCGGCGGGTCGGCGGCGAGCGCGGTGAGGGCGGCGAGCAGGCGGCGGAAGCGTTCGCTGTCGAGGGCGGCCAGGGTCCGGGCGCGGGCTTCGCGGGTCTCGCGGGCGTTCCAGGCGGTGAGTTCGGCGAGGACGCGGTCGCGGTCGCCGCCGGGGGGCAGTTCGCGGGCCTGGGTGAGCAGGCGGGTGCCGAGCACTTCGGCGTCGCGGGCCCGGCCGAGGGCCCGGCCGAGCCAGCGCAGTTCGTCCTCGGTGGCGGTGTGGTCGCCGCGCAGGTGGCGGCGGTGGGTGCGCAGGGCGCTGCGCAGGCGGCGGGCGGCGACCCGCATCCGGTGGACGGCGTCGGGGCGGTCGGCCCGGACGTCGGGTTCGAGGGCGGCGAGGGCGGCGGTCTGGGTGCGCAGGCGGGCGGCGAGGATGTCGCCTGCGCTGCCGTCGATCCGGTGGGCCACGTCGTCACGTCCTTCCGTGCTGTCCAGGGTAGGCCGCCCGCGAACGTCCCGGGCGGCCCGGCGCGCCGGGCGTCGGCGGACGCGCGGGGCGCCGGGTGTCTGCTGTGGGCTAATTCGGGGGTCGGCGGCGGGGCGGGTGCGCAGACTGGTCGGCATGGATGTCATCGAGGTGCTGCCGGGTCTGCGGATGCTGGTGCTTCCGGTCGGGGCGGCCTACCTGTGGTCGGACGGGCGGGAGCTGACGCTGGTGGACAGTGGGGCGGTGGGGACGGAGGAGCGGGTCGCGGCGCTGGTGGAGTCGGTGCCGGGCGGGGAGCTGGCGCGGATCGTGCTGACCCACTGGCACGAGGACCACACCGGTGGCGCGGCCGCGCTGGCGGCGCGCTACGGGGGTGTGCCGGTGGTGGCGCACCGGGTGGAGGCGCCGGTGATCCGGGGCGAGGTGGCGGGGGCGCCGCCGGTGCTGGAGGAGTTCGAGCGTCCGATCCGGGCGTCGGTGCCGGCGCTGCCGCCCGCGCCGCCGTGTCCGGTGGACGTGGAGGTGGTGGACGGGGACGTGCTGCCGTTCGGGGGCGGGGCCCGGGTGGTGGGGGTGCCGGGGCACACGGACGGTTCGCTGGCGCTGCACCTGCCGGGTCCGGACGTGCTGTTCACGGGTGACGCGGTGGCGAACGTGGGCCGGGCGATGCTGGGCGTGTTCAACACCGACCGGGTGCGGGCCGTGGCCTCGCTGCACCGGCTGGCCGGGCTGGGTGCCGCCAACGCGGTGTTCGGGCACGGGGCGCCGCTGGTGGGGGACGCGGCGGCGGCCCTGCGCGCGGCGGCGGCCGACTGCTGACTTTCCGTCAATTTCCTTCTTTCGCTCGACGCTTCGAATGTCCTTTCCGTCGCCGGGCCGGGCACCGGGTGGCGGAGCCGCCGTTCCCGCGCGGCGGTTCGGGCCCGATCGGCCGCGCGTACGGTGGGAGGATGCCGTCGACCGCCGCCCCCGTCCTCACCGCCGCGGCCGCGCCCGGCGCCCTGCCGGTGCTGGGGCACGGGCACCGGCTGCTGCGCGGGCCGGTCGGCTTCCTGTCCTCGCTGCACGAGCACGGCGACCTGGTGGCGGTCCGGCCGGGGCCGACGACGGCTCACGTGCCGTGCCATCCGGGCCTGTTGGCGCAGGTGCTGGGCGACGACCGGCTGTTCGACAAGGGCGGGGTGTTCTACGACCGGGCCCGCGGCGTGGCCGGCAACGGCCTGGCGACCTGCCCGCACCGGGACCACCGGCGGCAGCGGCGGCTGGTCCAACCGGCCTTCCGTCGGCCGCAGTTGGCGCACCACGCGGACGCGATGCGGGCCGAGGCGGACGCGGCGGCCGCGGCGGCCGCCGGTTGGCGGCCCGGGCTGGTGGTCGACGCCTTCCCGGTGTTCTACGGCATCGCGCTGCGCACGCCGGCCCGGACGCTGTACTCGACCGCGATCGGCGCCGAGTTGGCGTCCGAGGTGGAGCGGTCCTTCGACACGGTGCTGAACGGGCTGTTCCGGCAGATGTTCCTGCCCGCCCCGGTGCGCCGCCTGCCGCTGCCCGGCAACCTGCGCTACCGCCGGGCGCTGGCCCGTCCGCACGCCGCCACCCGACAGTTGGTCGCCGCCCACCGGGACGGGGGCGCCGGGGACGGCACCGACCTGCTGTCCGCGCTGCTCGCCGCCGAGCGCCGGGCACCGAGCGGGCCCGCGGCGCCGTCGCGCCCGGATCTGAGTGCGCGTACTCAGGTACGCTCCGGCCCCGTGCGACAGACTCGGTCGTCGGACCGCGCGCACGGGGGCATGGAGAGGACGTGGGTCGGTGGGCTCGATCGGGGGGACGGAAGCCGCTGTTCGGGGGGCGGGCCGGTGGCGGGCGCTCGGCGGCTCCCGGGTGGCGCGGGCGGCGGCGGTGGGGGCCGGTCTCGGGCTCTCCTGGCTCGCGCTGGCCCAGGTGTCCTGGGACGGCCTCCTTCCGTGCGACCACGAGGCGGAGTTCGGCTGCCTGGGGGCGTTCCTGCTGGTCCTCGGGGCGCTCCTCCTGGCCAGTCTGCTGGTGAGCTGGCTGGTGCTGCGGCTGGTGGGCGTCCGCCCGGCCTGGCGGGTCGCCGCGGTGGTCGCCCTGCTCTTCTCGCTGCTCTTCGACCTGGGCGTCGGCCTGAGCCCCTGGGGCCCGCCGGAGGTGGCGCTGCCGGTCACCTCGACCGCGCTGTTCGCGTCCGCGGCCGCCCTGACCGCGCCGGGGGCGCGGCTCCGGCGGACGCGCGCCGTCCTGGTGGCCGTCGTCGTCCTGTACTGGCCGCTGGTCTGGTTCTTCGGCCGGCCCTTCCGCTGACCCGCCCGCCCGCCCGTCCGGGCCGGAGCGGACGGAGTGGACGGAGCGGACGGCCCGGGGCTCAGCCGGTGTGCTTCGGGGCGAGGCCGTGTGCGGCGAGCCAGTCGAACTGCTTGAGCGGGGTGGAGCCGTAGCCGCCGCCGTGGTCGGCGAAGCGCCAGACCTCGATGTCGGCGGGGCCGCCGTAGCGGTGGTAGGCGGCGAAGACGGTGGAGGGCGGGCAGACCGGGTCCATCAGGCCGACGCTGAACAGGGCGGGGGCACTGGCCCGGGGCGCGAAGTGGACGCCGTCGAAGTGGTCGAGGGTGGCGAGGGTCCGCTCCTCCTTCTCCCGGCTGTGCCAGCGCAGGTACTTGGCGATCTCGGGGTAGGGGCCGTCGCCGGAGATCTGCACGGCGCGCCGGAAGTGGCACAGGAACGGGACGTCGCTGAGCAGCGCGGCGACCTGGTCGGGGGCGAGCGCGGCGACGGCGAGGGCGAGGCCGCCGCCCTGGCTGGCGCCGGAGACGACCGCCCGGGCCGGGTCGGTGCCGGGCAGGTGCGGGAGGGCGTCGAGGGCGCGGACGCAGTCGGTGATCAGTCGGCGGTAGTAGTAGTTCTCCGGGGAGTCGATGCCGCGGGTCATGAAGCCCTCGGCCCACTGGGTGCCGTCGCCCTCGCCGCGGTCGGGGGTGTCGTGGCCCTGGCCGCGGCTGTCGACGACCAGGTGGGCGTAGCCGGCGGCGGGCGGCAGCAGGTGTTCGCCGGGCAGGGCGCGGCCGCCGCTGTAGCCGATGTACTTGACGATGACGGGCAGCGGTCCGGTGGTGCGGCGGGGCAGGATCAGCCAGGCGGCGACGGGTTCGCCGCCCCAGCCGGGGAAGCGGACGTCGTACACGTCGAAGGCGGTGAGGTGGGTGTCGGTGCGCAGTTCGGCGGTGACCGGGCCGCCGGTGGCGCGGGCGGTGGCGAGGGTGTCGGCCCAGAAGGCGTCGAAGCCGGCGGGGGCGGTGAGGTCGGGGCGGTAGGTGCGGAGTTCGTCGAGGTCGAGGTCGGTGAGCGGCACGGGGGTTCAGCTCCAGGCGGGGTCGAGGTGCAGGGGGGTGGGGTGTCCGGCGCGCAGGTCGAGGCGGAGCGGGGGGCGGCCGGGGTCGGTGCCGTGGTGGACGGTGACGGTGCGGTCGGTGTCGGCGGTCAGGACGGCGTCGATCCGGCCTTCGGCGGTGTCCCAGCTGAGCGTGGTGAGGGTGGTGCGGCAGCGGGTGCGCAGGCCGCGGACGGTGCCGCGGGGCAGGTGGGCGGGCGGGGCGGGGAGCAGGACGATGCGGTCGGGGGTGGAGTGCAGGAGTGCTTCGATCAGCACGCCGGGGAGGGTGTGGGCGGCGTCGGCGTTGTAGACGTCCAGGGCCGGGTAGTGCGAGCTCATCAGCGAGGGGTGGAAGAAGCGGCCGTGCAGGACAGCGTCGAGGGCCTCGCCGAGCAGGTCGGGGTCGCCGAGGCGGGCGGCGATCAGGGCGCGGTGCAGGTGGCCGTGGGCGGAGTGGTTCTCGCTGCCGCGCAGGTGGAGGGCGCGGTGGGCGGCGGCGGCCAGGTCGGGGGTGTCGAGCGGGTTGATCTCGCCGAGCGGCCAGACCGGGTGCAGGTGGCTGAGGTGCCGGTGCTGCTGGTCGTCGACGGCGGCGGGCCAGGCCCATTCGGCCAGGGCCCCTTGGGAGTTGAGCCGGTAGGGGGGCAGGCGGTCGGCGAGCCGGTGGTGGCCGGTGGCGGTGAGGGTGTGGCGGGCGGCGGCGAGGTCCATGGCGGCGTTGACGCTGATCGGGCTGTCGGCGCCGAGCGGGGTGTTCTCGGGCGAGTAGGAGGGGACGAGCAGCAGGCGGCCGTCGGGGCCGGTGCGGGTGAGGAAGGCGCGGTAGAAGTCGGCGGTCTCGGCGAGCGCGGGGCGGACGAGTTCCCGGTCCGTGGCGGTGTCGCCGGTGGTGTCGACGTGGTCGAGCAGGGGTTGCAGCAGCCAGTGGGCGCCGGCGGTCCACAGGTGCAGCGGGTAGTCCTCGCTGTAGTGGTAGGCGTGGCCGGAGCGGCCGTCGGTGTGGGCGGGGGCGACGAGGCCGGGCAGGCCGAACAGGCGGCGGGCGTTGCTCCGCCAGTCGTCCAACTGGCGTGCGACGAAGGCGGCGTGGGCGTGGCTGACTTCGGGGAGGGCGGCCGCGGCGGCGGAGGAGACCTGGAGGTTGAGGTTGGCGTCGCAGGTGAGGGCGCCGCTCCAGGCGGTGTCCCAGGAGCCGGTCCACAGGCCGGTGAGCCGGGGCGGCAGGACGCCGGCGGAGCTGAGCAGGTGGTAGCGCCCGGCGTCGAACAGCCGCTCCAGCAGGGCGGGTCGGTGCTTCGCCGGGTCGGCGAGCAGGGCGGAGCCGGGCAGGGCGCGGTGTTCCTCGGGGGCGCCGAGGTCGAGGTCGACCCGGTCGTAGGCGGGGGTGTGCCGGGCCAGGTGGCGTTGCAGCAGCTCGGGGTAGTCGTGCCCGGGCGGGGCGGGCGGCTGCGGGTCCTCCCAGGGGTGGACGCGGGTGAGCAGCAGGACCTCGGCGCAGCCCTCGGCGCGGATGGCCTCCCCCTCGGCGCGCAGGGTGCCGCCGGTGGCGCGGACGTGCGTCCAGCAGGTGTAGCCGAAGCCGGAGCCGCCGGGGTGGCGGACGTCGGTGCGCAGCACGGCGCCGTCGGGTCCGGTCTGGGCGCGGGTGCGGACGCCGAGGTCGGCGGGGGCGCCGTCGAGCTGCCAGTGGTGGGTCAACTCGACGTCGCCGGTGCGGACTTCGCGGTGGACGAGCAGGTCGTCGGCGCGCGAGGCGAAGGTTTCGGCGCGGCGGCCGTCCCAGTGGGTGGCGACCACGCCGGTGCGGTGGTCGACCTCGCGCCGGTAGCTGTCGACCGGGGCGGCGGGGCGGCGCAGCCGGAGGGCGAGGGCGGGGTGGAAGGGGCGGACCCACTGGAGCGGGGCGGTGACGTGGCGGGCGACGGCCTCGCGGGCGCGGCCGGTCAGGACGGCGTCCCGCAGGTGCTCCAACTCGGCGGCCAGGTCGGGGGCGAGGGCGTTCTCTCCGCCGTTGGGGCGCAGCAGCAGGTGGTGGTTGACGACGATCAGTTCGTCGTGGGTGCGGCCGTGCACCATGGCGCCGTGGGTGCCGTTGCCGGTGAGGAAGGCGTCCTCCCAGCGGGCGGCCGGGGCGGGTTCCCAACTGCCGCGTCGGCGCTGCCCGTTCACGGGGCGGCCGGGCGCACGACGGCGGCGCCGTGCCGTTCCAGGGTGAGGCTGCCGGTGCCGGGTTTGCCGGTCAGCAGGTCCTCCCAGTGGCCTGGCAGTTCGCAGCTGGCCTGCTGGGGCCCGTGGTTGAGCAGGAAGAGAAGTTCGCCGCGGCGGACGGCCTCGACGCCGGCGGGCAGGTGTTCGGCGGCGGGGCGCAGGCCGGCTTCGCGGGCGGCGCGGGTGAGCAGGGCGCGCAGGGCGTCGGGTTCGGGGCGGGTGGAGAGGTACCAGGCGGTGCCCTCGCCGTGGGTGTGGCGGGTGACGGCGGGGTGTCCGGCGAGTTCGCCGTCCGCGTAGCGGGCCACCACCTCGGCTCCGGCGGTCTCCAGTTCCTCGGCCCACAGGGTGCCCCGGAAGTCCTCGGTGCCGGTGCAGCGCAGGGTCTCGCCCTCGTTGAGCGGCCACCACTGGTGGACGGCGGCGAGGCCGAGCACCTCGCGCAGCCGGGCGTCGACGCCGCCGGGGCGGATCCGGTCCTGGTGGTCGGCGACGCCGGTGAAGTAGCCGGTCACCAGGGTGCCGCCGGTGCGGACGTAGGCGGCGAGGTTGTCGAGGGCGGCGTCGGTGAGCAGGTAGAGCGAGGGGATGACGACCAGGCGGTAGCGGGTGAGGTCGGCGGCGGGGTGGGCCAGGTCGGTGGTGTGGTTGGCCTCCCACAGGGCGCGGTGCCAGGCGGTGACGTTCTCCTGGTAGTCGAGCAACTCGGAGGGGCGGCCGGGCTGTTCGCTCGCCCACCAGGCGTCCCAGTCGTGCAGCAGGGCGGTGCCGGCGGTGACGGGGGTGCCGGAGACGTGCGGGCCGAGCCGGTCGAGGTCGGCGCCGAGGGCGGTGACCTCGCGGAAGGCGCGGTTGCCGGTGCCGGAGTGCGGGAGCATCGCGGAGTGGAACTTCTCGGCGCCCTGCCGGGACTGGCGCCACTGGAAGAAGCAGATCGCGTCGGCGCCGCGGGCGACGGCCTGCAGCGACCAGAGCCGGTTGAGGCCGGCCGGCTTGGGGCGGTTGACGGGGCGCCAGTTGACGGCGCCGGTGGCCTGTTCCATCAGCATCCAGGGGCCGCCGGCCATCGAGCGGGCGAGGTCCTGGACGAGGGCGCCGTGCTGGGCGCCGAGGGCGGCGTCGGGGTCGGGGTAGATGTCGAGCGCGACGACGTCCTGTTCCTTCGCCCAGGCCCAGCCGTCCTGGCCGCGCCAGAACGGCATGTGGTTGGTGGTGACGGGGACGGCGGGACTGTGCCGGGCGACGATGGCGTGCTCGGCGGTGTAGCACTCGAGCAGGGCGTCGGAGGTGAAGCGGGCGAAGTCGAGCAGTTGGGCGGGGTTGCGGATGTACTGGGCCTGGCGGGGCGGCAGGATCTCGTCCCACTCGGCGTAGTGCTGGCTCCAGAAGGCGGTGCCCCAGGCCGAGTTGAGCTCTTCGAGGGTGCCGTGCCGGTCCTGCAGCCAGCGCCGGAAGTGCGCGGCGGTGGCGTCGCACCAGCAGTGCGTGCCGTACTCGTTGTTGACGTGCCACATGGTGAGCGCGGGGTGCGCGCCGTAGCGGGCGGCGAGCTGTTCGGTGATCGCGGCGGCGTGGCGGCGGTAGGTCGGGGAGGAGGCGCAGAACTGGTTGCGGGAGCCGTACCAGACGGTGGTGCCGTTCTCGGCCTGCGGCAGGGTCTCGGGGTGGCGGTGGCCGAGCCACGGGGGCGGGGAGGCGGTGGGGGTGGCCAGCACGACGCCGATGCCGTGGGCGTGCAGCAGGTCGAGCAGGCGGTCGAGCCAGCCGAAGTCGTAGGCGCCGGGGGCGGGTTCGAGCCGGGCCCAGGAGAAGACGCCGACGGTGACGCTGGTGACGCCGGCCTGCCGCATCAGGCGGACGTCCTCCTGCCAGGTCTCCTCGGGCCACTGCTCGGGGTTGTAGTCGCCGCCGTAGAGGATGCGGCCGCGGGTGGCGTCGTTCAGGTCGGGCATGGGGGTGTTCCTGTTCGTTCAGTCGCCCTGGCTGAGGGGCTGGAGTTCGAACCAGTCGAAGTGCGCGGTGCCTTCGGCGGCGTAGAGGCCGATGACGCGGCCGGTGAAGCCGCCGGCGACCTCGGTGGTGAGGTAGCGGCCGTCGAGGGTGGCGAGCACCTCGAAGGCGCCGTCGGGCCGTTCGTGGCCGAGGGCGAGGGCGTCGGGTCCGGTGCGCGGGCCGCGCTCGGCGGCGGGGGCGGTCTCGACGCGCAGCACCACGTCGTGGTGCGGGAGTTCGCGTTCGGCGGCGACGGTGACCTGTCCGCCGAGGTGGGTGGTGACCCGGACGCTGCGGCCGTCGGCCTCGACGGTGTAGGCGTGCTCGTCGTCGAGGCGGACGGCGAGGCCGCCGGTGCCGGTGGTGGCGTCGAGCCGGGTGCGGGCGCGGACGGCGTGGTGCTGCTGGCGGCGGCCGGTGAAGGTGTCGTCGAAGTGGCCGTCGCGGGCGTGCAGGGTGAGCGAGCCGGGGCGCTGTCCGGTGGTGATGCGGTCGGCGGGGCGGTCGCGGACCGAGAGCCACTGCGGGGGCAGCGGGCCGTCGAAGTCCTCCCGGGTCGGCTCGGCCGGCCAGGGGTGCAACTCCCAGGGAAGGTCCGGGAGTTCGACGGGCACCTGGCTGATGACGGGCCACTCGTCGACCCAGCTGACGGGCGTCAGGTAGGTCTCGCGGCCGAGCGGGTGCCAGCCGGGGGTGCCGCCCTGCGGGCGGACGCCGAGCAGCACGGCCCACCAGCTGCCGTCGGGGCCCCGGACCAGGTCGGCGTGGCCGGTGTTCTGGATCGGGCTGTGGCTGCCGGCGTGGGTGAGCAGCGGGTTGTCCGGGCAGGGCTCGAACGGGCCGTCGGGGCGGCGGGAGCGGGCGACGGAGACGCTGTGGGCGCGTTCGGTGCCGCCCTCGGCGATCAGCAGGTACCACCAGTCGCCGATCCGGTACAGGTGCGGGGCCTCGGGGGCCTGCCGGGTGCCGGACCACAGCGGGCGGGGCTCCTCCAGGGCCTTTCCGCTCGCCGGGTCGATGCGCAGCTGGGCGACGCCGGCGACGGTGCACCAGCAGGTGCCGTCCTCGTCCCAGGCCAGGTCGGGGTCGATGCCGGGGACGTCGGGCAGCCGGACCGGCGCGGACCACGGCCCGGCCGGGTCCTCGGCGGTGACCAGCAGGTTGCCGGTGCCGACCTCGGTGGTGATCAGGTGGAACCGGCCGTCGTGGTGGCGCAGGGTCGGGGCGTAGACGCCGCCGGAGGACGGGGTGCCGGGCGGGAGCGGCAGGTCGGCGAGGGCGTTGCCGATCTGCCGCCAGTGGACCAGGTCGCGGCTGTGCAGGATCGGCACGCCGGGGTGGTACTCGAAGCTGGAGCAGGCCAGGTAGTAGTCCTCGCCGACCCGGCAGACGCTCGGGTCGGGGTGGAAGCCGGGGATCACCGGGTTGGTGGCCGGGCCGGTGGTCGCCGGGTGGTGCGGGCCGGTGTCCGTCACGGGCGGTGCTACCTCCTTCGGGCGGGCGGGACGGGGGTGAGCAGCGGGCCGCTGCTCTGCCGGGGCGTCAGGACGGGGGCCAGCAGGACGAGTTCGTCCTCGGGGTCGGTGCCGCGTTCGGCGGCGGCGATCCGGCGCATCACCTGGTCGACGGCGACCCGGCCGAGTTCCTGGGCGGGTCCGGTGACGGCGGTGAGGCCGGGGGCGTACTGCTCGGCGAGCTGTTCGGGGCAGAGCGCGACCACCGAGGCGTCCTCGGGGACGGTGCGTCCGCTGGTGGGCAGCAGTTGCAGCAGCGGGCCGATGGCGTTCTCGTTCTGGACGACGAAGCCGGTGGTGTCGGGGCGGTCGGCGAGGATCCGGGCCAGGGTGCCGGCCGTGGATTCGTAGGTGCCTTCGCAGGGCCGGTGCAGGAATCTCAGGCCGCGTTCGAGGGCGCGCTCCCGAAAGCCCGTCAGGGTGCGTTCGGCGTAGCCGGCGTGGCGGTGGTAGACGGCGGGCGCGTAGCCGATGAAGGCGACGTCCCGGTGGCCGAGGTCGGCGAGGTGGTCGGCGCACTGGGCGCCGGCCGCGGCGAAGTCGTGGTCGACGCAGGACAGGCCGGTGCTGTCGGCGGGCAGGCCGATCATCGAGGCCTGGATGCCCTGTTCGCGCAGCACGGGGATGCGCTCGTCGTCGAGTTCGACGTCCATCAGGATGACCCCGTCCGCCAGGCCGCTGGCGGCGACCCGGCGGACCCCGTCGGGGCCTTCGTCGTTGGTGATCAGCAGCACGTCGTAGCCGTGCTGACGGGCCGCCATGGTGACCGAGACGGCGATCTCCATCATGATCGGCACGTACACGTCGGTGCGCAGCGGCACGACGAGGGCGATGATGTGGGAGCGCCGTCCGGCGAGCGCGCGGGCGCCGGCGTTGGGGTGGTAGCCGAGCTCCTCGACGGCGTGCTGGACGCGGCGGCGGGTGGCCTCCGAGATCGATCGCTTGCCGCTGAGCACGTAGCTGACGGTGCTGGGCGAGACGCCCGCGTGCCGGGCCACGTCGGCGAGAGTCACCATGGGTTCGGTTCCTGCTTTCCTGGTCGGTGGGGTGTGCGGCCCCTGTGGCGTCAGGTTACTGACGCCGGGTCGTGCGTTGTTCCCGCCCCGGCTCAGCCCTTGATGGCGCCGGTCAGCACGCCGGTGCGGAAGTGCTTCTGCATGAACGGGTAGACCATGAGCAGCGGCACCAGGGTGAGGACCACCACGGCCATCTGCAGGGTGAGCGGCGCGGTCTGCGCGTTGGCGGCCCCGAAACCGGAGTTGACGGAACCGGGCAGCCCGTTGCCGCGGTTGACGTAGGTCAGCAGCACGTACTGCAGCGGCCACTTCTCGGCCGAGGTCGGCATGTAGAGCATCACGTTGAAGAACGAGTTCCAGTAGCCGACCGCGTAGAACAGCGCGATGACGGCGGTGACGGCCCGGGAGGTGGGCAGCACCACGGACCACAGGATCCGCCAGTCGCCGGCGCCGTCGAGCCGGGCGGCGTCGATCAGGTCGGCGGAGGTGGTGGAGTAGAACGAGCGCAGCACCAGGATGTTGAACACCGAGACGGCGCTGGGCAGGATCAGCGACCACCACTGGTCGTAGCCGCCGAGGCCGGTGACCACCAGGAAGGTCGGGATCAGGCCGCCGCTGACGAACATGGTGACGATCAGCAGGGTCAGGATCGGCCGGTGCGCGAAGGACTCGGAGCGGGAGAGGCCGTAGGCCGCCATCACCGAGACGATCATGGACACCAGGGTGCCGACGACGGTGATGGCGAAGCTGACCATCAGGGCGGTGCGGACGGTGCCGTCGCCGAGCATCTGCCGGTAGGCGTCGAAGGTGATGCCGTCGGGCCAGATCACCAGCCCGCCGGCCCGGTTGACGGCGCCGGGGGTGGAGATGCTGGTCAGTGCGATGATCCAGAGCGGGACGGCGACGGCGGCGATCACGCCGGCCAGGGTGACGCCCTTGGCGCCCTGGCCGATCAGGGTGGGCGGCTCTTCCCAGGGGGCCCGTCCGGCCCGGGCGCGGGGGCGGCCGGTCCGGGCCGGGCGGGGCTCGGCCGCGGTGGGCGCCGCGGTCGGGGCGTCCGCGCGGACGGTGGTGGGTGTCTGGCTCATTTGCGGTACAACCCGTCCTCGCCGAAGGCGTGTGCCAGCTTGTTGGCCCCCCAGATCAGCAGCAGCGAGATGACGCTCTTGAAGAGGCCGGCCGCGGCGCCGAAGCTGTAGTTGCCGGTGGCGATGCCGTAGTAGAAGGAGAAGGTGTCGAGCACGTCGGCGGATTCGTGGCCGACCGCCTCGCGCTGGATCAGGAACTGCTCGAAGCCCACGGTCAGCGCGTTGCCCAGGCGCAGCACCAGCATCAGCACGATCACGCCGCGCAGGCCGGGCAGGGTGATGTGCCACATCCGGCGCCAGCGTCCGGCGCCGTCGACGGCGGCGGCCTCGTACAGGTCGGTGTTGATGGCGGCCAGCGCGGCGAGGAAGACGATGATGCCCCAGCCGGCCTCCTTCCAGATCGCCTGCGAGGTGACCAGGAGGGCGAAGGTGTGCGGGTTGGTGGTGATGTCCCAGGGGGCGATGTCGTTCTGCCGCAGGAAGTGGTTGAGGATTCCGGCGCCGCCGAGCATCTGCTGGAAGATCGTGATGGCCAGCACCCAGGAGAAGAAGTGCGGCAGGTAGACCACGGACTGGATGAAGTTCCGCAGCCGTTCGCTGAGCACCGTGTTGAGCAGCAGGGCCAGCGCGATCGGAACGGGGAAGAACAGCACCAGCTGGACCAGGCTGAGCCAGAGGGTGTTCTTCAGCGCCCCCCAGAACAGCGGGTCGTGGAAGAGCTGCTGGAACTGCGCGAGGCCGGCCCACTCGCTGTCGCGCACGCCGACCAACGGGTCGTAGTACTGGAACGCGGTGACCAGGCCGAACAACGGCGCGTAGTTGAAGATCAGCAGCAGGACCACGGCCGGGACGGTCATCAGCAGCAGCGTCCTGTCCCGCCGCAGCCTGACCCGCCAGTTCAGCCGGACGGCACCGTTCTTCCCGGTGCGGCCCTTCCGGCCGGCGGCTCCCCCGGCGGTGTCGGGCGTGCCCCGCTCCGATCGCGCTGTGCTCACTGACCCGTTCCGTACTTGCTCAGGACGTTGTCGGTCATCCACTGCTTGAGGCGGTCGCCGCCGTTCGTCTTCCAGGTCGAGATGGCGGCCTGGACGTCGGAGACCTTCTTCTTGCCGTGGTAGCAGTCCTTGATCGCGTCCTCGACGGCCTGCGCGGTGTCGATGGTGGCGATGTTCTGCGGCATCGAGATGTTCATGTTCCAGAACAGCGGCTTGTACAGGTACTTGACGTTGGCGGCCTGGAAGGCGGCGATGTCCTTGGTGACCTGGTCGGCGCCGGGGTTGGAGATGACCGAGGAGGCGGTGGCCAGGAACGGGTAGGTCTGCGCCTGGACGTCCTTCTTGCCCTCGTCGTTGAAGGTCGGCACGCCGTTGACCCGGGTGTGGTGGGTGCCCTCGACGCCGAAGTTGACCATCGTGTACTCGGCGGAGCCGTACGGCGCGGCCAGGTAGTTGGCGACGGCGAGCAGTTCCTCGATCTGCTCGGGCTTGAGCTTGGCGTTGAGGTAGCTGATCAGGCTGGTGGAGGAGCCCATGAACAGCTTGGGCGTGCCGCCGGCCTTCGAGGTGAGGAAGTCGAACGAGCCGCGCCGGAAGCCGGGGGTCGCGGCGGTGCCGGACAGGCTGTCGGCGAGGTTCCAGGCGCCGGTGCCGCCGCCCTGGATCAGGGTCTTGCCCGCGTAGAAGCGGGTGTTGGCGTCGGCGTTGTTGCCGGCGATCGCGTCGGGGTGCAGGTAGCCGGCGCTGGCGAGCCTGTAGTGCCAGTCGAGGGCCTCCAGCAGCTCGGGGGTCTCGTACTTGTGGACGAGCTTGCCGTCGGCGAGCTTCCACCTGTTGGGGACGTCGAAGAACGGGAAGAGGTAGGTCCACACGTCGTCGAAGGCCCAGGTGCCGGCCTTCTCGTCGGTGAGCTCCTTGCCCAGGTTCATCAGGTCGTCGAGGGTCTTGACCTGGTCCGCGGTGATGCCCTTGGCCTCGAAGAGGTCACGGCGGTAGAAGGTGGTGCCCGCGATGGAGAAGCCGGTGGAGAAGGAGGGGATGCCGTAGAGCTTGTCGCCCCAGATGCCCGCCTGCCAGGCGCCGGTGGGGATGGCGGCCAGGTTCGGGTACTTGCTGACCTTGTCGCCGGCCAGGAAGGGGGTGAGGTCGGCGAACTGGGAGGCGGCGAGCTCGCCGACGTTGAAGTTCGGGTTCCACCAGGTCGGGAGCTGGATCCAGTCCGGCAGCTTCTTGGCCGCGGTCATGGTCGGGATGATGGTGGCGTAGTTGTTGCCGTCGGCCGGCTTCATCTCGAGGGTGACGCCGAGGGCCTTGTTCATCGCGGTGTAGAACGAGTTGCCCGCGGGCGGGACGGTGCCCCACAGCGGGGTGACGGCCGAGTAGCTGCCGCCCTTGCCGGGCACGCCGTTGACCGTGGCCACCGGGCTGGCCGGGTAGGTGAGGAAGGCCGGGTCGGTCACCGCGCCGTCCGCGCCGGCGACCGAGGGGATGTCGGCGGTCACGGAAGTGCTGGCGGCGAAGGCCGGCAGGGCCGACTTGACGCCGTCGGCGGAGTTGGCGCCGGTCTTGTGCTTCGAGCCGCCGCCCCCGCAGGCGGCCAGCAGGGGGGTCATCGCCGCTGCTCCGGCGACGGAGACGGCGGCGGTGACGAAGGATCTGCGGTTCAGCTCGGTTCTCATGGTGGGGAGGCCCTTCCGCGGCGCCCTGCACTGGGCGCTGTCGAAGCGCTTGACTGTCGAAGCGCTTGATGTTGCGGCGACACTAACGACAGGTTTCCGGTTAGACAAGTGCCTGGACAAATTCATTTTCCCCGTAGCCAGGGGGAGTTGACAGGGTCCATGCTTCGTGTCAGCGTCGATTCGCTTCGACGCCCGACCGCACCGCACCATCATCTGGGGTGAGCCCGTTGAGTTCCCCGTCCCCGTCCGCCGCCGAGACCTCGGCCGAGCGGTACCCGTTCCACGATTCCGCGCTTCCGTTGGACAAGCGCGTCGACGACCTGTTGTCCAGGCTCTCCCCCGCCGAGCGCCTCTCGATGCTCCACCAGTACGCCCCCGCCGTGCCCCGCCTGGGCATCGGCGCCTTCCGCACCGGCGCGGAGGCCCTGCACGGCGTCTCCTGGCTCGGCGTGGCCACCGCGTTCCCGCAGGCCGTCGGCCTCGGCGCGAGCTGGGACGAGGAACTGGTCCGCGAGGTCGCCGAGGCGACCTCGACCGAGCTGCGCGCCTTCCACCACCACCGCCCCGCCGCCATCGCCCCCGACCGCGGCCCGAACAGCCTGCAGGCCTGGGCCCCGGTGCTGAACCTGCTGCGCGACCCGCGCTGGGGCCGCAACGAGGAGGGCTACTCCGAGGACCCGGTGCACACCGCCCGCCTCGGCGAGGCGTTCTGCCGCGGCCTGGCCGGCGACGACCCGACCTACCTGCGGGCCGCCCCGGTGCTCAAGCACTTCCTCGCGTACAACAACGAGGACGACCGCTGCACCACCTCCTCCGGCCTGCGCCCGCGCGTCCTGCACGAGTACGACCTGGCCGCGTTCAAGCCCGCGGTCGCCTCCGGCGCGGCCACCGGGGTGATGGCCGCGTACAACCTGGTCAACGGCCGCCCCTGCCACGTCTCCCCGCTGCTGGAGACCGAGCTGCGCCGCTGGGCCGAGCCGACCGGCCGACAGCTCTTCGTGGTCTCCGACGCCGAGGCCCCCTCCAACCTGGTCGACCCGGAGCACTACTTCGACGACCACGCCGAGAGCCACGCCGCCGCGCTGAAGGCCGGCATCGACTCCTTCACCGACCACGGCGAGGACAGCGAGACCGTCATCGGCCGGCTGCGCGAGGCCCTGGAGCGCGGCCTGGTCGACCAGGCCGACATCGACCTCGCGGTCCGCCGCCAGTTCGAACTCCGGTTCCGGATGGGCGAGTTCGACCCCGAGCTGGACCCGTACGCGCACATCGGCCCCGAGGTGGTCGACAGCGCCCCGCACCGCGCACTGGCCCGCCGGGCCGCCGCCGCCTCCACCGTCCTGCTGAAGAACACCGGCCTGCTGCCGCTCACCGACCCGGCGCGGAAGATCGCCGTGATCGGCCCGCACGGCGACGCGCTGTTCGAGGACTGGTACTCCGGCACGCTGCCCTACGCGGTCACCGTCGCCGACGGCCTGCGCGCCCGACTCGCCCCCGCCGGAGGCGAGTTGACGGTGCACGAGGGCATCGACCGGATCCTGCTGCGGGCCGCCTCCACCGGCGAACCGCTGAACGGCACCGCCTTCGACCTCGGCGACTGGGGCCTCGGCGTGCTCACCCTGCGCGCCGCCGACAACGGGCGGTTCCTCTCGGTCAAGGAGGACGGCTCGCTGGTCGCCGACCAGGCCGTCGTCAAGAGCTGGGACGTGCACGAGACCTTCCGGCTGGTCGACGCGACCGACGCGCCCGAGGGCGAGACGGACGGCGCGGCCGAGGACGGTCCCGACCGCGGCGCCGTGCTGCTGCAGTCCGTGCTGACCGGCAGGTACGCGGCCGCCGACGCCGACGGCACCCTGCGGGTCACCGCCGAGGACGCCGCCGGCGCCGAGCGCTTCACCCGTGAACTGCTGCGCGACGGACGGGCGGAGGCCGTCGCCGCGGCCACCGCCGCCGACCTCGCCGTGGTCGTGCTCGGCAACCACCCGCTGATCCACGGCCGCGAGACCGAGGACCGCCGGGGCCTGGCCCTGCCGCCCGCCCAGGAGGAACTGCTCAAGGAGGTCGCCGCCGTCCGCCCGGACACCGCGCTGATCGTGATGAGCAGCTACCCGTACGCCGTCGACTGGGCCGACGAGCACCTGCCCGCCGTCCTGTGGACCTCGCACGGCGGCCAGGAGACCGGCCACGCCCTCGCCGACGTGCTGTTCGGCGACGCAGACCCGGCCGGCCGGCTCCCGCAGACCTGGTACCGCGGCGACGACGAGCTGCCGCACCCGCTGGACTACGACATCATCCAGGCCGGCTGGACGTACCAGTACCACCAGGCCGCGCCGCGCTACCCGTTCGGCCACGGCCTGTCCTACGGCGCCTTCCAGTACGGCGAGTTGGAGGTCGACGCGGCCACCGTCGGCCAGGACGGCAGCATCCGGGCCGCCCTGACCGTCAGCAACACCGGCAGCCGCCCCGGCACCGAGGTGGTGCAGCTGTACGTGCGCCCGCTGGAGGCCCGCTACCAGGCGCCGCGCCGCAGACTGGCCGACTTCCGGAAGATCACCCTGGCGCCCGGCCAGAGCCGCCGCCTGGTCTTCGACCTCCCGGCCGCCGCCCACCTGGCGCACTGGGACGTCGCCACCGGCGCGTTCACCGTCGACCCGGGCCGCTACCAGCTGCTCGCCGCGGCCTCCGCCGAGGACGTCCGCGCCACCGTCCAGGTCACCGTCGAGGGCCCGGCCCCCGCACCGCGCACCGTCCTGGGCCGCCGCACCGCGGCCGCGGACTTCGACGCGCACTGGGGCATCGCCCTGGTCGACGCCACCCGGGAGGCCGGCGACGCGGTCACCCCCGCCGGGTCCGAGGCCGAACTCCTCTTCTCCACCGTCGAGTTGACCGGTGCCCGGGAAGTCTCGGCGGAGGTCGCCCTGGAGGGCGCACCGGAGGGCGCAGCAGCCGGCGCCGAGCTGGAGTTCACGGCGGACGGGCAGGTGCTCGCCACCCTCACCGTCCCGCCGACCGGCGGCCGGTACGCCTGGACGACCGTCACGGCCGCGCTGTCCGACGCCCCCCAGGGCGTGCACGACCTGCGGGTCACCCTGCGCGGGCCGCTCCGGCTCGCCGCCTTCACCGTCGCCTGAGCGACGGCCGTCCGACCGCCCCGGGGAGCGCGACCCGCTTCCGCCCCCGGGGCCGGGCGGGGCCGCGCCCACGCGCACCTGACCGCCGTGGCCGCGGCCCCGCCGCACCGCGCACCGCGCTCCCCGCTCCCCGCTCCCCGCCGCATCCTGCCTTCCTGCCCTTCCGCTTGGAGATCCCCCCGATGAAGTTCACCGACGGCTACTGGCTGATGCGCCCGGGCGTGACCAACCGCTACGCCGCCGAGGTGGCCGACCTCCGCGCCGAGTCGGACCGGTTCACCCTCTGGGCGCCGCTGCGCCGGGTCACCAACCGGGCCGACACGCTCAACTCCCCCCTGCTGACCGTGGATTGCCACTCCCCCGCGGAAGGGGTGATCGCCGTCCGGTTCACCCACCACGCCGGGTCGGTCCGTCCCGGCGGCGGCTTCGAACTGGTCGGCCGCACCGAGGGCGCGGGCACGGTGGTCCGGGACGGCTCGGCGGTCGAACTCCGGTCCGGCTCGCTGGTGTTGCGGGTGGACACCGAGGGCCCGTGGCGGGCCGAGTTCCGCTCCGACGGCGAGCTGGTCACCTCGCTCGGCGAGCGCGGCCTCGGCTTCGCCGTCGATGCCGAGGGCAAGCACCACATGGTGGCCCAACTGGCGCTCGGCGTCGGCGAGTCGGTGTACGGGCTGGGCGAGCGGTTCACCCCGTTCGTCAAGAACGGCCAGACCGTGGACATCTGGCAGGCCGACGGCGGCACCAGCAGCGAACAGGCGTACAAGAACGTCCCGTTCCACCTGAGCAGCCGCGGCTACGGCGTGCTGGTCAACCACCCCGGGCGGGTCTCGTACGAGGTGGCCTCGGAGGCCGTCGGGCAGGTGCAGTTCAGCGTCGAGGACCAGTCGATGGAGTTCCTGGTCTTCCAGGGGCCCACCCCCAAGGAGGTGCTGACCCGCTACACCGGTCTGCTCGGCCGCCCGGCCCTGCCGCCGGCCTGGGCGCTGGGCCTGTGGCTGTCGACCTCCTTCACCACCGACTACGACGAGGCGACCGTCACCCGGTTCACCCGGGGCATGGCCGAGCGCGGCATCCCGCTGAGCGTCTTCCACTTCGACTGCTTCTGGATGCGCGGCTACCACTGGAGCGACTTCGTCTGGGACCCGGACACCTTCCCGGACCCGGCGGGCATGCTGGCCCGGCTCAAGGAGCAGGGTCTGAAGCTGTGCGTGTGGATCAACCCGTACCTGGCGCAGCGCTCCGAGCTGTTCGAGGAGGGCCTGCGCGAGGGCTACCTGGTGCGGCGCACCGACGGCACGGTCTGGCAGTGGGACCTGTGGCAGCCCGGCATGGCGCTGGTGGACTTCACCAACCCGGCGGCGACGGCCTGGTTCACCGAGCGGCTGCGCCGGCTGCTCGACCAGGGCGTGGACTGCTTCAAGACCGACTTCGGCGAGCGGATCCCCACCGACGTGGTGTGGCACGACGGCAGCGACCCGGAGCAGATGCACAACCTGTACACCCAGCGGTACAACGAGGCCGTCTTCGAGCTGCTGCGCGAGGAGCGCGGCGAGGGCGAGGCGGTGCTGTTCGCCCGGTCGGCGACGGCGGGCGGGCAGCAGTTCCCGGTGCACTGGGGCGGCGACTGCGAGTCGACGTTCACCGCGATGGCGGAGTCGCTGCGCGGCGGCCTGTCGCTGGGCCTGTCCGGCTTCGGGTTCTGGAGCCACGACATCGGCGGCTTCGAGGGCACCCCGACCGAGGCGCTGTTCAAGCGCTGGGTGCAGTTCGGCCTGCTCTCCTCGCACAGCCGCCTGCACGGCTCCAAGTCGTACCGGGTGCCGTGGGACTACGGCGAGGAGGCGGTGGACGTCACCCGCGCCTTCACCCGGCTCAAGCACCGCCTCGCCCCCTACCTCCAGCGCGCCGCCCAGCAGGCCCACCTGCACGGCACGCCGGTGATGCGGGCGATGCTGCTGGAGTTCCCGTCCGACCCGGCGGTCGCCCCGCTGGACCGGCAGTACCTGCTCGGCGGCGACCTGCTGGTGGCGCCGGTGTTCACCGAGGACGGCACGGTCGAGTACTACGTCCCCGAGGGTGTCTGGACCAACGTGCTGACGGGCGACGAGATCACCGGCCCGCGCTGGGTCCGCGAACGCCACGGCTTCGCCACCCTCCCGCTGCTGGCCCGCCCCGACTCCGTCCTCCCGCTCGCCGCCGACGACTCCCGCCCGGTCTCCGACTGGGCCGACGACCTCACCCTGTTGGTCCACGCCTTCGCCGACGGCGCCACCCGCGAGGTCGTCGTCCCGGAGACCTCCGGCACCGGCGCGGCAGCCGTCTTCACCGTCCGCCGCGAGGGCGAGCGCCTCCTCGTCAGCACCGACAGCCCCAAGCCCTGGAACCTCCAGCACGCGGGCCGCCGCCACACCTTCCCGGCGAACACCTTCGAGGCCGAACTCCCATTCTCCTGAGCACCGTTCACACTTCCCCGGGGGCGGGGCCGCGCCCCCGGGGGACTCTCCCCGTCCACACCCGCCCCGCCGGACTAGGCTGGCACCATGGCCGGTCCGGTGCCGTCGATCGAGTTGGCGGAGCCCGTCCCCCCGTCCGCCCTGCGGGAGTTGCGCGCACTGCTGACGGGACTCTCCTCCCGCTGCACGGAGCCGCGGCCCGGCTGCTACGACCTTCACCTGTCCGCCGACCGGCTCGGCACCACGGCTCCCGCACCCCCGTCCGGCCCGACCACCCTCCCGCTCCCCCTGCTCACCGACGCCCCGGCAGGGCTGATCGGGTTCGACCCGCAACGGCCCTGCGACGACCGGCCGTTCGACGTCCACCTGATGGGCCCCGGCGTCGGTGACGAGGACGTCTTCACCGCGGAGCACGCGGACCAGCCCGAACTGCCGGCCGCCCTCGGCTTCCGCCCCAGCCACGCCGTCAACGTCAGCGCCGCCTGCAACGACCGGGTCGACCACCTCGCCGTCGCCCTGCTGACCGCCGCCGTCATGGACGTGCTCGGCGGCGTCGCCCACGCCGAACTGCGCCCTGACCAACTCCCCCTCGTCACCGGCCTGCCCGGCCTGCTCGCCCTCTTCGACGGCGACGGAGCCGCCCTCGGCACCGCGGACTTCCTCCGCGCCTGGGCCGCCCGCCCGGGCTTCCGCCTGCTCAAGTGACGCGGGCTGCGAACCCGGTCCGAACGGGCAGCTCCGCCATCGCGGCGAACGGTGTCCCGCCACGGCCAACGGATGCCCCGAGCCAGCAGGTTCGGGCAATCCCGGGCACGCGGTCAGGTCACCGCCACTCGGGTGGAGGTGCCCGCCGACCCTGCGGGCAGAGGGCCGACGACCCGTCAGCTATCGTGCCCAGCCATGGGAGAGCTGATCGTGGTCCGGCACGGCCAGACCGAGTGGAGCCTGTCGGGCCGGCACGCGGGCCGCACCGACGTACCGCTGACCGCCGCGGGCGAGGCCGCCGCTAGGGCGCTGGCGCCGAGACTCGCCCGGCGTCGGCTGGTCTCGGTGTTCAGCAGCCCGCTGAGCCGTGCCCTGCGGACCGCCGAACTCGCGGGCCTCACCGGCGTCCGCCCCGATCCCGACCTGGTGGAGTGGGACTACGGCGGCTACGAGGGCCTGACCGCCGAACAGATCCAGGCGTCCGAACCGGGCTGGGACCTCTGGCAGGACGGTGTCGCGCCCGGCGGCACCGACCACCCCGGCGAACAGCTCCACCAGGTCGCCGCGCGCACGGACGCGGCACTGGACCGGATCCGCCCCCTGCTCACCGGCGGCGACGTCGCCGTGGTCGCCCACGGCCACCTGGCCCGCGTCCTCACCGCCCGCTGGCTCGGACTCCCCCCGTCCGCCGCCCGCCTCCTGGGCCACCCGCACCCCGGCACCCTCAGCACCCTCGCCGTCGAACACGGGCAACCGGTCGTCTCCGCCTGGAACGTCCCGTAGCGCCCCCCGCCGGGGTCACGGAGCCAATGCGGCCGCCACCCGGACGAGGCGGTCCGCCGACAGCGCGAAGGGGTTGGCCGGGTTGCGGAACGAGTACCGGCCGTCGCTGATCCGCGGACCGTCCCCGACCACGCTCCAACTCACCGGCCCGCAGGGGCCCTGGCCCTCCAGCAGGGCAGCCGCGAGCCGCTCGGGCTCCTCGACCGCGGTCCGGGCCCGCAGCGCCGCCGCCAGCCGCCCGGCGGCCTCCGCGGGGACGGCGGTGTCGCCGCACGCGGGCAGCAGGAGCAGCAGCCGGCTGTCGGCATCGACGGTGGAACCACCCGGCAGCCCGTTGTCGGCGGCTGCCGTCAACTCCGGCCAGGACAGCCCGGGTCCCATGAAGTGGCCGTCGTCCCTGGCGAGCAACTCGGCGCGGTCCCAGTCGGGATGGTGCAGGAGGTAATCGGTACCGACGTCCCCCTCCGCGTTGCGGTGGACGACGTGCAGCCGGCCCGCGGCAACCGGCACGGTGAAGACCGGCCACTCCGCCCGGCCCGACAACCCGCGGTGGAACTCCTCCGCAGCCTCGTAGTCCGCACCGAACAGCATTTCCTCGACCCCCTCCCCCCGCGCCCACGAGCAGAGGTGCCCCAACCAGAACAGCGGCTCGTCGAGCAACTCGGGAAACCGGCCGAACGCCCCCCGCCCGCCGTAGCCCGGTGTCCGGTCAGCCTGCACGCCAACGCCGTTCGTCACGGCACCCATCGTGCCGCCGCACTCGGACAGCCCCGGTTCACCTCCCCTCCCCCGGGAACTCCGACAGCGTCGCCGTGAACGCGCCGAGACGCGACCGGCAGACCGGCCACCTGCCTCGGTACCGGCACCCGAAGCAGGTCAGGCGGGTGTGACCGGCTCCACCCGGGTGAGTTCCACCCACCGGTTCACCTCGTCGGCGTGACTGCCCGTGCTCGTTGCCTCCGCGACGGCCGCGACGGCCTCGGGCATCGGCTCGCCGTTGCGGAAGAGCAGGGCGAGCGGCCAGGACGGAGCGCTCGGCTGCCCGCCGTCGAACGCGTTCCAGCCCCAGGGGGCGTCGAACCTCCACGCGCGCCCGTCGCGGTCGACGACCTCGTCACCGCTCTCCAGGAACGCGAAGGGGCGGAAGAGCAGTTCGAGCCGGAACGGCACCCCGCCGGCCGGGTCGATCTCGTAACCCTGCTCCTCGAGCCTGGCGTCATGGGACTCACCCTGCCGCAGGACGTCGAGGTAGGTCGCGGGCCGTGGCAGCCAGCCGGTCTCCAGGGGCGGATCGAAACGGCGGACCGCCAGGACGTGCACCACGGTCGGGGGGATCCCCACCAGGCACCTGTCACCGGCCTTCAGCGTGTCCTCCGCCGGCCTCGTCCGGAAGTATTCGCTTTCCCGGTCGTGGTCCGCCGACGTCGGAAGAGCCACGTCCCCGTTCCACTCGATCCCGTCCGCCGCCGCGTCGGTCTCCCACCACGGCCAGCGCACCGCGACGTGGAACCGGGAAACCCCGGTGACGGTGACCTCGGTGAACGGGCAGCTCATCCGCAACACGTCGCCCGCCCGGTACCGGATGCCGCCAATCCGGTGAGCGCCTGATTCGGCCTGGCTGTCCACGGTGCCTCCCTGGGTTCGGGAAGCGGTCTTCAAAGGGCTGGAAACGCCGTCGGCAGCGATCACCGTCCCAGCGGCCGGCTCGGGACTACGGCTTCCCCGAGCGCCTCCCCGCACAGTCGTCCGGGCCCAGCAGCTCGGCGCGGCACGAGCACTCCGCGTCCTGCGGGTACCGGGGACGACGTCCCGCGGCGCGAGGGTGCTCGACGTTCCTCCTGCCGGTTCCCGGCGCCCGCGCCGTACTGGATACTTCTCGGGTGCTGTTGACCTGGATCGCCGAAGTGGCGGACGAACCTCTGGCGCTGGAGCCGACTGACCGGCGGGTGGAGTGGGAGACCAACACCTGGTGGCTGGGGGCGGAGGACGCGGAGCGGCGGGCCCTGTCCGTGCCGGAGGTGGTCTCGGCCTTCGAACGGACCGCCGAAGGCATCCGGCTGCGCATCCGTGCGACGGGTTTCGCGGGGGTGGCGACGTTCTACGTGTGGCACGACGAACAGGCCAGTCAACTCCGTTGCTCGACCGGCTCGGTGGCCGCGGACGAGTTGCCCTTTGGCGGCGCGTACGTTCCTTCCGGTGAGCTCGGTGCCGTGATCGCCGGCTTCCTGGCCGATCGGGGGCCCGGCGCGGCGGCCCGGTCCGATCGCGAAGAGGCGCACGCCCGGTCCGGGCCGGAGGTCGCGCCTTTCCCCGTGTGGGTTTGCGGTGTCGGACCGGCCTCGCCTCGCAACAGCAGTCGCTGACCGGACGGACACCTCCGGTCGACTGCCCGACCGGTCATGCGGAGAGCCGCTCCAGGCTCTGCTCGGTGATCCGGTCGCGAATCTCGTGCCCGGCCGCCCACAGGTCGCTGCCGTCGGAGGCCTGCCGGCGGAGCAGCGTCTCCCGGTCCCGCCGCAGTCTCCCGGGCAGATGGCCTTTCGCAGATCCGTCGATCATGTGGCACGAGCCTGCCACGGGCTGCAGGTGCTCTCAAGGTCCCTCGTCGGCCGCCGCGCTGACGGCCCGTCCGCGCGCCGAGCGCGGCGCGGGCGCCCGGTGCAGGGGGTGGACGTTCTAGTATGGGGCGCTGCCGTGGGGAGCGGCGATGTGGCGAGGGGCGGGGAGATGCAGCAGCTGATCGAGCTGGCGATGCCGGACGGGCAGGCGGTCTGGGCGCTGGTGGACGGTCCTTCGGGTCCGCGGGACACCGGGCTGGGTGAGCAACTCGCCACCCGGCTGGAGGGGTTGCAGGAGTCGCTGCACGCCGTCGCCACCAACGTGCGCAGCGCGGTCGCGGCGGCCCGGCCCGACGAGGTGGCGGTCGAGTTCGGGCTGGAGCTGGCCGCCGGGCGCGGCGGCGTGGTGGCCGCGCTGACCGGTGTCGGTGGGAAGGCCACGTTCAAGGTCACCCTCAAGTGGACCTCTGGCGGCCCGTCCGACGACCGGCCCCGGGCCGAAGAGCCTGCGGAGCCCGAGGAGTCTGCCGAACCCGAGGCGTCCGGAGAGCCCGAAGAGCCTGCGGGGCCCGGGGCGTCCGGGGAGCCCGGCGGCGGTGCCGAGCCCGGTGCCACGCCCGACGCCCCCGCTGCCGGGTCCTGAGCGCGGCGGGGCCCCGCGCTCGATGCGGAACTTCGATCCGCTGACCGCCCTGCAGGCGCTGCTGGAACGCTGCCGGGTCCGGGTGGACGGCCGGACGGACGGCAGCGGGTTCTTCGTCGCGCCCGGCTTCGTGCTGTCCTGCGCGCACGTGGCCGGCGGTACGGCGGGCGCACCGGCCCGGGTCGGGTACGAGGGCGGGGTGTACTCGGCGACGGTGCTGGCCGCCGCGCCGGACGCGGCCTCCGCCGCAGGCCAACCCCTGTACCCGTTCCCGGACTTGGCGCTGCTGGAGCTGGACGCCCCGCCGCCCGGCCACCCGTGCGTCTGGCTCGATCCGGAGGCGCCGCCGTCCGGGACGAGGGTGACCGCGACCGGTTTCACCCGCGATCTCGGGCCCCGGACGGCCGTGTTGGAGGCGGGCGGCCGGACCGGTCCGCCGGGGCGGGCGATGCTGGAGCTGGTGGTGGGCGAGGTCAACCCGGGGTTGTCGGGCGGGCCGGTGCTCAGCCACCGTTCGGGCGGGGTGGCCGCGGTGGTGAAGGCGACCCGGCAGGAGGACAGTGCGATGGGCGGCTACGGGGTGCCGGTGTCGGCGCTGCGGCTGCTCGACCCGGCGGCGTACCGGCGGGTGCTGGCCGCGCACGACCGGTTCCACGCCGCGGACGACCGCTGGCGCACGCTCGCCGACGCCCTGCCGTCCGCCGACGCGCCGTGGGCGGAGCCGCACCCGGCCGCGGGCGGGGAACGGTTGACCGCGGCCGGGGAACGGCTGGCCGCCCGGGTCGCGGAGCGCGTCGCGGACCGGGCGTTCCTGGCGCTGCTGGCCGAGCTGCCCCCGGACTCCGCCGCGGACCTGCGCGCCGCGTTCCTGCGTGCCGCCCCGCCGGGCACCTTCGAACCGGACCTCCCGCTGCTCGACCGCCGCGACGTCTACCTGGAGCTGGCCGCCCGGATCACCCTCGACGGCGACCACCTGACGCCCGAACTCGCCTACTGCGCCGACCTGGTGCGCACCCTGCCCGCCCACGGACCGCTCACCCGCGCGCTGCGCGACCGGGTGCTGATCCGGGCCGGGGAGACCGGCCGCGGCGAGGCCGCCCGCCGACGGATCGACAGCACCCCCCTCACCCCCCTCGCCCCCACCACGACAGCCACGACGACCGCCCCGCCGCGCCCGTCCGTGATCGGCCGGGTCCGGCACTCCCTGCGCGACCGCACCCGCTACCACGTGATGGTGTGGCAGTTCCGCAGCCCGGAGGAGATCGTCCCGGCCGGCGCCGAGTCCGCCGAACTGACGCTCCCGCAGGCACTGCGCCTGCTGGGCGAGTTGCTGCCCCCGCAGATCGAGACGGTGGAGGCGCTGGAGGCCCTGGACGGGACGCCCGGCCGGACGGCGCTGGTGGAGCTGATCCTGCCGCACGAGGCCCTGGACGAGGACTACGCGGACTGGCGGCTCTGGCCGGAGCTGGAGTGGTGGACGCTGGGTCGGAAGCACCGGCTGGTGGTCCGGCCGCTCGAACGCCACCAGGAGCCGAGGCTGCACCACCCCTGGCTGAAGCGCTGGACGCAGCTGGCCGACCGTCCGCTCGACCGGGCGCTGGTCTGCGTGTGCGGGCGCGGCCGCCAGCAGCGCCCGCAGGCGCTGGACGCCGCGTTCAACACCGCCCCCGAACTGGCCGCGCTGGCCCTGGCCGGCGCCCCGCGCGGCGGCACGCTGGCGCAGGCGTTCCGGGTCGCGGTGGCCTCCGGCATCCCGGTGATGCTGTGGGAGCGCGGCACCGACCCGCGCCCGCTCGCCCCGGACGTCTGCGCCACCGGCTGCACCGCCCCGGGCCGGGGCGACTGCCCGGACGGCCGCTTCCTGCGCGCGGCCCGCAAGGCGCTCACCGGCACCCACCGGGACGCCGTCCCCGACCGGATCTGCGACCTGCGCAACGAGGCCGAACTGTACGAAGATTCTCCCGACACCAACAGCGGTACCACCCTCGACACCGACACCGACACCGACACCGACAGCGACAGCGACAGCCCGGACGCCCCGCTCGGCGGCCGGGTGGTGCTGCTCTGGGACGACCCGGCCCGCCAACTGCCCCGCACCCGCCTCGCCCCGGCCACCGTCGTACCCGCCGCAGCAACCGTCCCCGCCCCGACGGCCGCCCCCGCCCCGACGCCCGTCCCCACCCCGACAGCCGCCCCCACCCCCGCCCCGGCCCCCGCCACGGAAGGACTCCCGCGATGACCCTCTGGCGCATCTACCAGGG
The DNA here is from genome assembly GCF_003751605.1 of Kitasatospora cineracea. NCBI lineage: Bacteria > Bacillati > Actinomycetota > Actinomycetes > Kitasatosporales > Streptomycetaceae > Kitasatospora > Kitasatospora cineracea. Next base: position 5,470,265 of record NZ_RJVJ01000001.1, on the reverse strand, counting down.
CGTGGACGAACCCCACGACCGGATCGCCGACCTGCCGCCCCCGCCGCCCTGGCGGGAGTTCGACGGCGGCCCGGACGGCACCCTGGCCACCGTGGACCGCGACGCGGTCGGCGGCGGCCGCCGCCGCCTGCCCCACCGGGCCGCGTACCGGGCCGACGAGCGCACCATCGACGCCGTCAACACCGCGCTGTACCTGCGCCGTCCGCTGCTGGTCAGCGGCGACCCGGGGGTCGGCAAGTCGACCCTGGCCGACGCGGTGGCCCGCGAACTGCGGCTGGGCCCGGTGCTGCGCTGGTCCGTCAACAGCCGCACCACGCTCCGCGACGGCCTGTACCGGTACGACTCGCTGGGCCGCCTGGAGGACGCCGGCCTGACCCGCCACCAGTCCGACGCCCCGGCCGGGGCGGCCGCCGCCGCCACCGACCTCGGGCGGTACGTCAGCCTCGGCCCGCTCGGCACCGCGCTCGCCCCGTACGCGCTGCCCCGGGTGCTGCTGGTCGACGAGATCGACAAGGGCGACCTGGACCTTCCCAATGACCTGCTCGACGTGTTCGAGGAGGGCGGTTTCGAGATCCCCGAGCTGACCCGGGCCGCCGACCAGCAGCCGACCGTCGCGGTGCGCCCGCACGACGGCGGGGCGCCCGTGCGGGTGACCCGCGGGGCGGTGCAGTGCCGGGCGTTCCCGTTCGTGATCCTGACCAGCAACGGCGAACGGGAGTTCCCGCCCGCGTTCCTGCGCCGCTGCATCCGGCTGCACCTGCCGTCGGTGCACCAGGACGGCGAGCGGCTGCGGGCGATCGTCGAGGCCCACCTGCCGGGCGCGGGCGCGGCCGCCGAGGCCGCCGTCGGGGCGTTCCTCGCCCGGGCCGCGACCGGGGAACTCGCCACCGACCAACTCCTCAACGCCGTCTACCTGTTGGCCCCCTCCACCGGCTCCACCGCCCCGGACCGGGAACGCCTGCTCGACCTGGTCATGCAGCACCTCAACGACACCGCGCCCGGCCGGCCGTGAACAGCGCCCCCGACCCGGGACGGGACGCCCCACCCGACCGGGGCGCCACCCCCCACCAGGACACCGGCCCTCACCAGGAAACCGGCACCCACCAGGACACCGACCCGCAGCGAAGCACCGACCCGCGACGGAACCCCGAACCGCAGCGGGACGCCGAACCGCACCGGAACCCCGAACCGCAGCGGGACGCCGTCCGCCGGCTGGCCGCGCTGCTCGCCGACCTCAGCGGCGCGGACGGCCCCGCCCCGACCGGACGCGAACTCGCCGACCTGCTCTGGCTGCGCGAGCGGATGGGCGGCGGCACGCCCCGCCGCCTCGCCGAGACCGACCTGCCGTCGGTCAAACTCCACCGCCCGACCGGAGTCCACCACCCCTCCCCCACCCGCGATCCCAACGCCCTTCCCCCACAGCGGAGTTCCGACCCCACCCGCCGCCGCCCGCTGCACCTGCCCGGCCCGGCCCCCGCCGCGGACGTCCCGCCGCTGCCCGCCTCTCCGGTCCGGGTCGGCACCGACCGCGTCCTCCCCCGCCGCCGCGAACTCGCCCGCGCGCTGCGCCCGTTGAAGCGCGGCGTGCCGTCCACCGACCGCACCGCGCTGGACGAGGAGGCCACCGCCGAACGCTTGGCCCGCGACCCGCGCTGGTGGCCGGTCCTGGTGCCCGCCGTCGACCGCTGGCTCGGCGCCCGGCTGATCGTCGACGCGCACGGCGACAGCGCGGTGCTGTGGGAGCCGCTGGCCCGCGAACTGTCCACCCTGCTGGCCGACTCCGGCATCTTCCGGGACGTCCGGCTGCACCGCCTCACCGGCCCCGACGCCCCGGACGACGGCACCGCCGCACCTCCGACCGGACGCACCGCCACCTTCGTCCTGACCGACGGCGTCCACCCCGACTGGGCCGGGCCCCGCCTGCGCGCCGCCCTGCGCCGCTGGGCCCAGGCCGGACCGACCGCCGTCCTGCAGACCCTCCCCGAACACCTCTGGTCGCAGACCGCACTGGCCCCCGAGCCCGGCCGCTTCCGCACCGCCGCCCCCGCCGACCCGAGCCCCCGCTTCGCCCCGTACGCGCTCCTCCCGCCGCCGCAGCCGCCCGGCACCCTGGCCGTCCCCGTCCTCGGCCTCACCCCCGAGTGGCTCGCCCCGTGGGCCCGCGCCACCGCCGGACCGTCCGCCTACGACGCGCCCGCCGTCCTGCTCACCCCCGACCGCCTCCCCAAGCCGCCGGACCAGTCCGACCGGTCCGGCCCGTCCGGCCAGCCCGGTCCACCCGGGTGGACCGAATCCCTCGGTTCGGGTCAACTCACGCTCCCCACCGGCGACTTCGACTCCTTCCTCGCCCAGTCCCAGCCCCGGGTGTTCCGGCTCGCCGCCCTGCTGTCCGCCGTGCCGCTGAACTTCGGCGTGATGCGGCTGGTGCAGTCCGCGCTACTGCCGGACAGCCCGCCCGCCGACCTCGCCGAGATCGTCTTCAGCGGCCTGCTGCACGCCGTCCCGGACGACCCGTCCACCGAACCCCTGGGCCGCGCCTACGAATTCGCCCCCGGCGTCCGGGAGCGCCTGCTCGCCACCCTGCGCCGCGACGAGGCCCAGCAGGTCGTGGACACCGTCTCCGAGCACCTCGCCACCCACGCCGCCGCCCTGCACTCCCGTTTCACCGCGGTCTTTCCGGACCCGGACGGCCCGCTCACCCTCCCCGCCACCGCCCGCCCCTGGGCCCACACCGCAACGCCCGCCGCCCCCGCCGCACCCGCCACGGCGCCGGGCCGCCGCTTCTTCCTCCCCGTCGTCGGCGTCGCCGTCCCCGGCGAGGGCGAGCCGGACGCCACCGGCCTGTTCGCGGGCGCCGCCCAGCTCGCCACCGCGTTCGGCCGACTCGGTTACCGGCAGGCCGAGTTGACCGGTGACCGACAGAGCGGACCGACCGGCGACCGACAGACCGGACCGACCGGTGACCGGAGCGCCGGTGACCGGGGCACCCGCGACCGGAGCACCGGTGACCGGAGCACCGGCGACCGGAGCGCCATGGACCTGCTGCGCGCCTGGGCGGAGCAGGTCGACCTCGGCCCCGACGACCTGGTGACGGTCTACCTGGCCGGCCACTCCATGGCGGCCTTCGGCCAGCAGGCCGAACTCCTGCTCCCCGACGGCCTCTCCGCCACCCGCCGCCGCCAGGTCCGCCGCGTCGCGCTGGAGGAGTTCCGCCGCGCCTTCGGGCGCCTCGGCCGCCTGCTCCTGATCGTCGACCAGCACCCGCTGCGCACCGGCCCCTCCGCCCCGCCCCCGGGGAGCCCGGCTCTCACCCTGCTGGTCCGCGGTTCCCTCCCCGGCCCGCACTTCCCGCAACGCCTGGCCGACTGGCTCACCGCCCTCGCCACCGGCGCCGCCGTCCCGCCCGCCACCGGGCTCGACCTGCTGGAGCACCTGCACGTCGGCGACCTCGTTCCGGCCGACGCCACCCAGGACCTGCTGCCGTTCTTCACCCCCGAGGTCCGCCCCGCCGAGGCCCCGACGCCCGAACCCGCCCACCTGCTCGACGCGTTGGTGTCCTGGCTCACCGGCGACCCGCACGACACCGCCCCGCGCGAGTTCTACAACACCACCCGGCTGCCGCTGCCCACGGTCCTGCGCTGCCTCGGCCCGCTGATCGACGACATCTGGCCGGTCATCGTCCCCACCCAGGACCTGGACCCCGCGCAGCTGTGGTCGGAACTCGGCGAACGGCTGGGGCTCCGGCCGCCCCGCCGGGAGACCGTCCTGGCGCACCTGGCCGAGCACCACGCACACGTGCTGCTGGTCCTCACCTCCCGTCGCCCACCGAGCGAACCCCCCCTTCACCAGGACGAGTTCCTGCCCACCCTGATCGACACCGGGGTCCGCGTCCTGCTGGTCGACCCCTTCGCCACCCCGACCCCGGGCGCGGTCCAACTCCGGCCCGGCCGGGACGAGTCACTGATCTGCGACGCCGTCGACGGGGGCCAACGCCTCGAACCCACCGACCGGGCCCGGGCCGCCGACGCCTACCGCCTCGCCCTGGACCTCGCCCTGACCTCCGGGAGCCGCTGGTGGCCGGCCGTGGCCACCGCCGCACTGGACCGGCTCGGCGCCCCGCACTCCACCCCGCACCCGACCCAACTCGACCGCGTCCAGGCCGCGTTCACCACCGCCCCGGGCGCCGCCGACGCGCTGCTCGACCTCTTCGGACTGATCCGCACCGGCCCGGCCGACCTGGTGGAACAGGTCTACGCGATCCTCCAGGCCCTGATCACCCACCGCGGGGACCCGGCCACCGGCCTGCACGCGGTCGTCGACCCGGCCGTCCTCGACGCGCTGCGCGGGCCGGACCTGGCCGCCGTCCGCGACTGGATCGACAACGACCTGATCGAGACCGCCGAACCGCACGGTGACCGCCTGCTCGAACTCGCCACGATCCTCGACGTCCCGGTGATCTCTCCGCTCCCCTTCCCCTCCGGGCACCCGCTGAGCCTGTGGGTGACCCGGCTCGTCCCGCACCCCGAAGCCGACGGGACCGTCCGCCTGCAGCCGCAGCCCCCCGCCACCCGGCGCCCCGCCTTCGCCGACTTCGGCTACCTCCTGCAACGCAACTGGCGCTGCCCGACCGAGGGTTGCACCCGCTACGCACCCGCCTTCGAGCCACCGCCGCTGCCCAGCATCGAGGGCTTGGACATCGTCTGCACCGAGCACCGCACCCGGCTGACCCCCACCGGCCCCCGGCCGGCCGTCGCCCACTTCAAGGCCGTCACCGAACGGTTCTGCTCGGCCCAGTTCTCCGTCGAGGAGGGCAGTTCCTTCCCGCTCTCCCTCTCGGTCGACAGCACCCCGCTGGTCCTCTCCTTCCGCGACGGCACCGTCACCGTCCTGGCCACCGACATCGGCGCCCGCTACCGCCTCCCCGGCCCCGACTCCGCCCCCTGGCAGGACCTGACCCCGGACCGGCCCCTCCCCGCCCCTCCCGGCACCCGCGTCGCCCCGTCCCTGCGCACCACCCTGGTCCGCACCGGCGCCCCGCTCCCCGGCGAACCGGCCCCGCCCACCGCCTCCTGACCCCTGCCCCCCGCCCCCTCGAACCGCCGCCCGCACCCACCGGCCGAGAATACACAACAGCACTTATACAAGCACTGTTACAATTCCCCCATGCCCGAACCGACCGAGCACCCAGCCGATCCCGCGGCCGACTCCGCGACCGATCCCGCGACCGAAGTCCCGCCCCGCGCCCGTCCCGCCGACCCCTCCGAGCTGAGCCGCTGGCGTCCGCTCCGCCTGCTCCAGGCGTCGATGGACGAGGAGATCGGCCGGGTCTACGCCGAAGCGCCGGTCGAGGGGCTGCGACCGAGTTTCGTGCTGGAGCTGCTCCGGCTGCACGCGCGCGGGCCGATGACCATCACCGAACTGGCCGCGTCCGTGCAGCACACCCACTCGGCGCTCAGCCAGAAGGTGGCCGCGATGCGGCGGGCCGGGTGGGTGGAGACCGCGCCGGGGGAGGACGCCCGGAGCAAGAAGGTGGCGCTGACCGCGAAGGCGCGGGCGGTGGTCGGCCGGCTGGCCGCCGAGTGGGAGGCCACCGAGGCCGCGCTCGCCGAGCTGGAGGCCGAACTCCCGTACCCGCTCAGCCAGGTGGTCGAGGACATCGAACGGGCGCTGAGCCGCCGGAGCTTCCACGACCGGATCGTCGGGAAACTGGCCGAGGACCCACGGTGGCGATGACCGGCGGCCGACTGCTGCTCGACGTCGCCCCGCTGCGCGAGTCGTCCGCGTTCCGGCGGCTGTGGATCGGCGGGACGGTCTCCGGCCTCGGCAGCCAACTGGCGCTGGTGGCCGTCATGTTCCAGGTCTGGGAGCAGACCCGCAGCACGGTGTGGACCGGCGCCGCGGGCCTGGCGCAGGCCGTTCCGCTGCTGGTGCTGGGGCTGTTCGCGGGTGCGCTGGTCGACCGTTCGGACCGGCGGGCCCTCTACCTGCTGGCCACCGCCGGGCAGGCCGGGTGCGCGCTGCTGCTCGCGGCCCAGGCACTGCTGGGCCACCTCCCGGCCGCCGGAGTGATCGCCCTGGTGGCGGGGCAGTCCGTCTTCGTCGCGGTGGGCGGCCCGGCCGCCCGGACGTTCCTCCCGCGCCTGCTGCCCGCCGGGCAGTTGGCGGCCGGCCTGGCCCTCAACCGCGTCGCCTTCCAGGGCGCGATGCTGCTCGGCCCCGCCCTGGGCGGCCTGCTGATCGCCGGAGCGGGCCTCGGCGGCTGCTACCTGGCCGACGCACTGAGCTTCGCGGCCGCCCTGTACGCCGCCTCCCGCCTCCCCCGGATGCGCCCGGACGCCGGACCCGCCGCCTCCGCCGGACCCGCCCCCTCCGCCGGGCCCACCCTGACCGCTCCCGCCCGCCCGGGGTTGCGCGACGTACGGGACGGCCTGGCCTTCCTGGCCCGGACACCGGTGGTCCGCGCCGCCCTGCTCGCGGACCTGGCCACCACCGTGCTGTCCATGCCGATCAGCCTCTTCCCGCTCGTCAACGCGGAACGGTTCGACGGCGGGCCGCGCACCCTCGGGCTGTTCCTGACCGCGATCGCGGCGGGCGGCGTCGCCGCGTCCGTCCTGTCGGGTGTGTTCACCCGCCGGCCGAACCAGGCCCTGGTGATGCTGGGCGCCGCGGCGACCTGGGGCGTCGCACTGGCCCTGTTCGGCCTGGTCTCCGGCCCCTGGCCGGGGCTCGGACTGCTCGCGCTGGCCGGCGCGGCGGACACCGTCTCCGTGGTCGCCCGCGGCACCATCGTCCAACTCCACACCCCGGACGCCCTGTTGGGGCGGGTCGGCGCAGCCGAACAGATCGTCGGCCGGGCCGGACCCGACCTCGGCAACCTCCGCGGCGGCCTGGTCGCCTCCGCCACCTCCGGCACCACCGCCCTGATCAGCGGCGGCCTGCTCTGCGTCGCCGCCGTCGCCCTGATCGGAGCCGCCACCCCCGGGCTACGCCGCCCACCCGCACCCACACCCACCCCCTCGCTCACCTGACCGACACTCGAACCAGGCATCCCCACCCATGCACCCATGTGGGTGATGACCACCCCCACCCACCCCAGTACGTTGGAGATGCGCGCGCGCCCAAAACCGCCCCCGACCCACCCCGGCCCGGCCCCTCCCCCCTCCCCGGGCCCACCCGAACTCATCGAGCCCCCCGCCGGGCCTCCGCAGACCGCCGCACGGCACACCCCCGCTCCCGGCTGCCTCCCTACTCCCCTCCCGCTCCCGGCCCCCTCCCCATCTCCCTCCCACTCCCCGCCGCCTCCCCACCTCCCTCCCACTCCCCGCCGCCTCCCCACTCCCCTCCCACTCCCCATCTCCCTCCCACTCCCCGCCGCCTCCCCACTCCCCTCCCGCTCCCCGCCGCCTCCCCACTCCCATCCCGCTCCCCACCTCCCTCCCACTCCCGATTCTTCCAAGTGTCGCTCTGCACTGAGGAGTTGCTGTGGTCGAGCGCTGCGCTTTCCTGTTCCCCGGCCAGGGTGCCTACCTTCCCGGCGCGCTGGGCCGACTCGCCGCGGACGAGCCGCTGGTCGCGGAGACCCTGCGGGAGCTGGACGCGGTGGCCGTCCGACTCGGCCGGGCCGCCCCGTCCCGGTTGCTGCTCGACGAACGGGCCCCGGCGCTGGAGGAGTTGGTGCGGAAGGCCCCGGCCGATCTGCACGTCGCCCTGTTCGCCGCCGAGATGGCGCTGTTCCGGCTCCTGACCGAGCGCCACCACCTCACCCCCGACGTCCTGCTGGGGCACAGCTTCGGCGAGTTGGTCGCCCTCACTGCCGCCGGTGCCCTCGACCTGGCGGACGGCCTCGCCCTGGTCGCCGCCCGGGACGACGCGTTCGCCGCCCAACCCCCGCCTCCCGGCGGCATGGTGGCGCTGGAGCTGTCCGCCGCCCGGACGGCGGCCCTGCTGGCCGGGCTCGGCGAGTGGGGCGTGAGCGTGGCCGCCGACAACAGCCCGCGCCAGTGCGTGGTGTCGGGCCCGGCGGAGGGCCTGGAGCGAGTGCGGTGGAAGGCGGAGGCGGTGGGCGTCCGGGCGACCGCCCTGCCCGTCCCGTACGCCTTCCACCATCGCCTCCTGGCTGCCGTCGCAGGCGAGTTCACCCGACGGGCCGCCGCCCTGCACGCCAGTCCGACCCGGCACCTGCTGCATTCGGCGATCCTCGGCCGCCGGGTGGACGACGGCGACGCGGTCGCCGAACTGGTCGCCGCCCACCTCGTCCGCCCGACCCGGTTCACGGACGCGGTCCGGCTGCTGCACGCGGAGGGCGTCGAAGTGTTCGTCGAGTGCGGCCCGCGCGGGGTGCTCAGCGGCTTGGTGGCGGCGACCGTACCGGGCGTGCGGGCCCTCGCGCCCCTGCGCCGCCGCACGAGTGGCCCCGAACTCACCGACGGGCTGCATTCCCTGACGATCCACCAGTTCGTTCCACCCCCTCAGCCACTCCCACCCCCACACCCGCCCCGAACCACGCCCACCCCATCCCTCGACACCGCCCCCTCCCCCGATACCGCCCCCGACGATTCCCCCACCCACGACGAAGTGGTGTCCGCCCTAAGGGCGTTGTACGCGGCAGCGCTCGGTTACCCGCCCGAGGTGCTGACGGCCGACGCCGACCTGGAGGCCGACCTGGGCGTCGACTCGATCAAGCAGACCGAACTGTTCGCCCAGGCTGTCACCCGTTTCGGGCGCGCCCTGCCCACCGAGGGCACCCGGCTGACCAGCCACACCACCCTGGACGCACTCGCCGAACTGCTCCCCACCCTGCCGCCCCGTCCCTCCTCCGCACCCGGAACGGGGGCCCGGCCGTGAACGACCGCACAGCACCACGCCCCCAGGACCAATTCTCCTCCTCCGCACCGGACTTGGCAGGAAAGGTCGCGCTGGTCACCGGGGGCGGCAAGGGCGTGGGTGCGGCGATCAGCCGCGAACTGGCAGCGCGCGGCGCGCTGGTGGTGGTCAACCACTTCCACTCGCCGCAGGCCGCCGAGGAGACCGTCGCGGCGATCCGGGCGGCCGGCGGGCGGGCCGAGGCGCTGCGCGGCAGCGTGGCCAAGCACGAGCAGGTGTCGGCGATGTTCGCGGTGCTGGCCGAACGGCACGGCGGCGTGGACGTCCTGGTGAACAACGCGGCGCGGGGCGTGTTCGCCCGGTACGACGACCTTACCGACACCGAGTGGCAGCGGGCGCTGGACACCAACCTGCACGGCGCCCGCTGGTGCGCGCTGGCGGCGGCGCCGCTGATGGCCGCCCGGGGCGGCGGGGCGATCGTGAACGTGTCGTCCATCGGGGCGGGGCTGGCCATGGACAACTACCTGCTGGTGGGCGTCTGCAAGGCCGCGTTGGAGGCGCTGACCCGGTACCTGGCCGCCGATCTGGGGCCGTCCGGGATCCGGGTGAACACCGCTTCGGCCGGCCTGCTGGACAACCCGACGGCTTCGCTCTTCCCTGCTGCGGACGCCCTGCGGGCGACCTGCGCGGCGGCGGCCCCGCTCGGCGGGGTGGGCCAGGAGGTCGACCTCGCCCGGCTGGTGGCCTTCCTCGCCTCCCCGCAGTCCCGCTGGATCTCGGGACAGTGCCTGCTCGCCGACGGCGGCCTGTCGGTGGGCCGCGCCATGCTCACTCCGCGGCAGGCCCCGGCTCCCGCCCCGGCTCGGCAGATCCCCCACCAGGCCGGGCCCACCAACTCCCCGGTCCGGCACGCCTCCCGGGCGGTCGCCGTGGTCGGCACCGGCCTGGTCGCCCCGGGCGCGGGCGACCCGGAGGAGTTCTGGCAGCGGCTGGTGGAGGGCGTCCCGCAGTTCGGCGAGCCGGGGGAGCGCTTCCCGCTGGAGCACTTCTGGTCCGCCGAGGATGCCGCGGACCGCACCTACAGCCGGGTGGCGGGCTACCTCCGGCCGACGCCCGACCCCGCCGAGGACTTCCTCACCGCCTGGACCCGCGCCGCCCTGCTCCAGTGCGACGCGCCGGGGCTCGCCGCCCGCCCGGGGGTCCGCACCGCCTGCTTCGCCGGTGCCTGGGCCGAGGGCTCCCAGCACGTGGAGGAGAGCGTGCTGGTCGAGGCCGCCGCCACCGGCATCGCCGCACACTGGCCCGAGCCCGCCACCTCCCCCGAACGCGCCACCCTCCGTGCCCAGTTGGCGCACCGCCTGCACGCCGCCTACCGGCACGCGGGCCTGCCGGAGGAGCACCTGCCGCTCGCTGCCGTCCGCGCCGCGCTGGCGGAGCTGCTGCCGGAGGCGGAGGCGGGTCCGGTGCCCGTCCGGGTGGTCGACACGGCGTGCTCGTCCGCGCTGTACGCGATCGACCTGGGGGCGCGGGCCGTGCTGGACGGTGAGTGCGAACTCGCCCTGTGCGGCGGGGTGTTCTCGCTCGGCCCGCGCTACAGCGTGCTGTTCTCCCGGCTGCGCGGCCTGAGCCGCTCGGGCGCGGTGCGGGCGTTCGACGCGGACGCGGACGGGGTGCTGTTCGCCGACGGGGCGGCGTTCGTCGCACTCAAGCGGCTGGACGCGGCACTGGCGGACGGCGACCGGGTGCTGGGCGTGCTGGCCGGGTTCGGCGCGGCCTCGGACGGGCGGGGACGGGCGGTGCACGCGCCCAACCCGTCCGGCCAGCAACGGGCGTTGATCCGGGCCCGGGCGGTGTCGGGGCTGCCGGCCGAGCGGGTCGACTGGGTGGTCGCCCACGCCACGGGGACGCCGGTCGGCGACGGGGTCGAGCGCGGGGTGCTGGCCGAGCAGCTGCCGCAGGCGTGGTGCACGTCGAACAAGTCCGTGGTCGGGCACACCGGTTGGGCGGCCGGCGCGGTCTCGGTGGTGCACGCACTACAGGGGCTCGCGCACTCCACCATCCCGCCGCAACTCCCGTACCGGGCCCCGGACGGCGCGCCGCCGCTGCGGGTGCCGACCGCCCCGACGCCCTGGCCGCGACCGGCGGACCGGCCGCGCACGGTGGGGGTGTCGGCGTTCGGATTCGGCGGCACCAACGGGCACTTGCTGCTCCAGGACGCCCCGCGCCCCGGCGAATCCGCACCGCCCTCGCTGCCCGCCCCGCTGCCGGACGACCCGGTGGTGGTGGTCGCCCGTTCGTCCCACCTCCCGGGCACTCCATCCCCTTACCTGACTGATCATCAGAATCTTTCCTCTCAGCGCTCGTTCGGCCCCTCCTACCCGATCCCTCCGTTCGCCGAGGTGCGCCTCCCCGGCCCGACGGCCGCGGGCATCGACCGGGCCCAGCTGATGGCGCTCCAGGCCACCGCAGCGCTCGTCCGGCCGGACACCCCGCCCTGGTGGGACGAACTGCGGGACAGCTGCGGGGTGTTCGCCGCGCACACCGGCATCCCCGCCGCCTCCCCGGACCTGACGGTCCGCTGCCACGCCGCCGCCCTGACCGCAGCGCTCGCCGCGCCACCCGCCCCCGACGGGCTCGACCCGGCGGCGCTCCGCAAGGCCACCGAGGCGTTTCTCGACGCGGTGCGCGGACGCACCCACCCGGGGGAGGACACCCTCGCCGGGCTGATGCCGAACGTGATCCCGGCCCGGGTCGCCGCCCTGCACGACCTGCACGGCCCGACCATGACACTGGACACCGGGCCCACCTCGGGCCGGACCGCACTGCGGGCGGCGGCCTCGTATCTGCGGCGCGGGGAGCTGGAGTTGGCCCTGGTCCTGGGCGTCAACGGCGTCTCCGACCGACCGCGAGCCGCCGAGGGCGCGTTCGCCCTGCTGCTCACCCGGGCCTCCGCGGCCCGCGCCCGGGAGTGGCCGGTGCTCGCCCCGCTCGACACCGTCCTCGACGCCTTGGAACGCACCGAACCGGCCGCCCCGGCGGACCGCTGGGACTACCTCGGCGCGAACGACCTGGCAACGGCCGTCCGCCACCTGGCCGCCACCGCCACCGCCACCGCCACGACCACGATCGCCACCTCCACCGCCGCCGCACCCGCACCCGCACCCGCACCCGCACCCGCACCCGCACCCGCCGCAGCCTCACCCCTCACCTGGCGCCACACCCTCTCCTGGTCGCCCTCCGGCGCCCCGCGCTCCCGCCGACTCCCGCTCCCCGCCGACACGTTGGTGATCACCGGCGCCACCCGACAGGCCGCCCTCCGCGCCGCCACGCCCACCCTGCCTCCCGGCACCCACCTGCTCGCCGTCGGCGCAAAACCCACCATGGACACCGATCCGGGACAGGCCGTCGACCGCGTCCTGTCCGAACACCCGTCCGGGTTCCGGCACCTGCGGGTGGTCGCCGATCTGCACGACGCCCCGCCGTGGCCCGCGCCGCCGACGGCCGAACTGCTGGCCGTCCAGGAGGCGGCGTTCTGGGCGGTGCGCCAACTCCGGGACGGGCTCAGCACCTTGGCGGTCGGTGTCGCCGCGCCGTTCCACGCGGACCAGGCCGCCCCGCACGCCCACCTGTTCACCGGGTTCGTCAAGTCGCTGGCCTGGGAGCTGCCGGACTGCACCGTCCGCGCCCTGGTCTCCGACCGCACCGATCCGGCTGCCGTGCTGTCCGCGCTGGAGGACGAACTCGCCGCCCCCGCCGACGGGTTGCCGGTGACCCGGCACCACCACGGCACCCGCCTGGCCCAACGCCTCACCCCCTCCGACCCGTACCTCCCCCTCCCCGATTCCGGTACGGACGCCCTCCTGCCGCCGCACCCGGTGGTGGTGGCCACCGGCGGCGCGCGCGGCATCACGGCCGCCTGCCTGCTCGGCCTGGCCGACCAACTCCCTTTGCGCCTGCACCTGGTGGGGTCCAGCCGCCCCGCCGAGGTGCCCGGCGAACTGCTCGACGCCCCGGACGCGGAGCTGCCGGCCGCCCGGGCCCGGTACATCGCCGCCGAGCGTGCCCGCGACCCGCGGCATCCGGTGGGCGGCATCAGCGCCGCCTTCGACCGGCTGCTGCACGCCCGCGAGTCCGCACTGACCCTGCGCGCGCTGCGGACGGCCTGCGGCGCCGAGCACGTGCACTTCCACACCTGCGACGTGACCGATCCGGCCGCCGTCCGGGCCGTGGCCGAGGCGGTCCGGGTCCGGGAGGGCCGGGTCGACCTGCTGGTGAACGGTGCGGGACTGCACCACCCGGGTGACATCACCCGCAAGACGCTGCCGGGCATGCGCCGGATCCGCGACGTCAAGCTCGCCGGCTACCACCACCTGCGCGCCGCGTTCGACGGCCCGCTCGCGCCGGGGCTGTGGTGCAACTTCGGCTCGGTCACCGGCCTGGTCGGCCTGCCCGGCGAGAGCGACTACTCCCCCGCCAACGACTTCCTCTCCGCCGCCGCCCAATCCGCCGCCGACGACCGGGAGTTCACCATCGCCTGGACGATCTGGGACGAGACCGGCCTCGGCTCCGGGCCCGTCGTCCAGTCCTACACGGCCCGCACGGCCCGGCTGTCCCGGATGAGCACCGCCGAGGGCGTCGCCCACTTCCTGTCCGAACTCCGCCGCCGCACCCGCCCGGAGGGCCGGACGGACCGGCTGGTCACCTTCGTCGGCACGGCCGAACACCACTCCTTCGACACCCGCTTCCCCGGCCTGCGCACCCCCGCCCCAGCTCTCCCCTCCCCCGCCCCGCCCCTCACCTTCGCCGCCCCAGCTCTCCCCTCCCCCGCCCCGGGGCTGCTCGGCGCCCCGTTCTACCGGCAACCCGACCACGCCGTCTGGGAGTTGCTGCTCGACCTGGACGCCCACGCCTTCCTCCGTCACCACCTGGTGGACGGCCGCCCCACCGTCCCGGGCGTCGTCCTGGCCGACCTGGCCGTCCAGGCGGCCCGCACCCTCGCCCGGGACTCCGCCGACACCCCCCTCCCACCCCCGCTGCCCCTGCTCGGCATCGACCGCCTGATCTTCCGCTCCTGGGTCCGCGCCCGCACCGACGGCCGCCCCGCCCGCTTCCGGATCGAGGCGCACCACCGCCCGACCCGCTGGGGGTGCGCCGTCCGGGTGAGCGTCCGCTCGGACGTGGTGGCGCCGGACGGCCGGGTGCTGGCCGCCGACCGCGAACACTTCCGGGCCACCGTCCGCCTCGGCGGCCCACCCCCACTACCCGTCCCGCACGCCCCGCCGCCCGACCTGCCGCACGCCCGGACCGCCACCGCCACCGACCCGTACTACGACCCGGCCTCGCCCGTCCTGCTCACCGGCCCCTTCCGCGCCACCCGCGACTGGCGCGCCACCCCCACCGGCACCGCCGCCCACTGGCAACCCGACCCGGCCGCCCTGGCCGCCCTGCCCCGGCTGAGCACCCCGGCCGTCCTGCTGGACAGCCTCGCCCGCACCCCGTCCCTCGCCCCCGGACCGGACGGCAGACACCCCGTCGCCGTCCCCCGCCACATCGAACGGATCACCCTCCACCTCCCCGGCGACGACCACGACCTCCTGCAGCACCACCCCGGCGGCCTGCACCTGCACCACTCCCCCGCCACCGGCACCAGCACCGCCACCACCCCGGACGGCCACCGGGTCGTCGCCCAGATCACCGGCCTGCACACCACCGTCCTGACCCACCTACCCCCCGCCGCCGCCCCCTCTCCTCCCTCCACCCCCTCTCCTCCCCCCGTCCCCTCTCCTCCCTCCACCGCCTCATGACCCCCGACCTGGCCGGCGCCCGGTACCGCCGGCTGCCCACCTCCGCGGGGCCGGTCGACCTCTGGTGGCACGTCAGCCCGCGGCGGCCGCCGCTCCGCGGGCGGGCGCTACTGGAGCACGCCGTCGCCGCCCACTGCGCCCGTCCGACGGCCGAGGTGACCGTGGTGGCCGACCCGCTCGGCCGTCCGGCGCTGCCGCTGAGCGGTTTCCCGCCGCTGCGCCTGTCCGCCGCGCACAGCGGGCCGGTCACCGTGGCGGCGGTGCTCCCCGTCCGGCACCCCGGGACGCTGCTGGGCGTCGACGTCGAGCACCTGGCCGCGCCGCCGTCCGCGCAGTTGCTGGACCTGGCCCTGACCGCCGCCGAGCGGGCCGCGCTGGCCGAACTGCCGCCCGCGCTGCGGCTGTCGGGCTTCCTCTCGCTCTGGACGGCGAAGGAGGCGGTGGCCAAGGCCGTCGGCTGGCCGCTGCTGCTGGCCCTGGTGGACGTGGAGATCGGCCTGCGCCCCCGGCCGGTGCTGGCCCGGCTGGGCCGGGACCGGGCCCCGCGCGGCTGGCTGCTGGTGCCGTTGCAGCTGCCCGGCCGCCCGCACACCGCCACCCTCGCCCTGCACGACCCGCCCCAGCGGCTCCGACCGTCCCGGCCGCACCGCCCGCCCCTCCGTCCCTGCCGCTCGCCCAACCCCCGACGGGAGCACCCCCCATGGACCTCACCGGGAACGTCGCCCTGATCACCGGCGGCACCCGCGGCATCGGTCTCGCCATCGCCCACACCCTGCACGCCCACGGCGCCCGGCTGCTGCTCACCGGCCGTTCCGAGCGCAGCGGCCGGGCCGCTCTCGACCGGCTGGGCGGTGGGCCGGACCTCGCCTTCCACCCGGCCGACGCCACCGTCCGGGCCGAGGCCGAGGGCGCGGTGGACGAGGCGGTGCGGCGGTACGGGCACCTGGACGTGGTGGTCAACAACGTCGGCGGCGCCACCGACTTCGCCACCGTCGCCGACATCACCGACGAGGTGTGGCACGGGACGTTCGCCCTCAACCTCGACTCCGCGCTGCACACCACCCGCCGGGCGCTGGCCCACCTGCTGCCGCAGCGCTCCGGACGGATCGTCAACATCGCCTCCGTCGAGGGCCGCGACCCGGACCCGGGGCTGTGCGCGTACGCCGCCGCCAAGCACGCGCTGATCGGGCTGACCAGGGTGCTGGCCAAGGAGGTCGGGGGGTACGGGGTCACCGCCAACTGCGTCTGCCCGGGCGCGGTGGAGACCGACTGGTTCACCGAGCAGGGGCCGCGGGCGGCGGAGGTGCTCGGCACCGACTACCCGGGGCTGGTGCGGCACTTCACCGGCCGCACCGTCACCGGCCGGCTGACCCGCCCGGACGAGGTGGCCGCGGCGGTGCTGCTGCTGGCCTCCCCGGCGGGCGCGGGCATCACCGGCGCCTGCATCCCGGTCGACGGCGGTGCCACCGGCTGACCTCCTCTTCCCCCTGTTTCCCCTGTCCCCGTTCGCTCCCGGAAAAGTCGTTGTACACCGTAGAAGGACTCCTCTACGGTGTACAACGCACGGCCGACCGGCCGCGCCCGCCCTGCCTGCCGCCCTCCGGGAGTCCCTTTTGTCCCAGCCGTCCGTCCCCCTGCCCATCGCCCCGCACCCCCGGCGGTGGGTCATCCTGGCGGTGGTCTGCCTGGCCACGCTGGTGGTGCTGCTCGACAACACCGTGCTCAACGTGGCCATCCCCTCCCTGACGGAGGACTTGGGCGCGGGCACGGCCGACATCCAGTGGATGATCAACGCCTACGCGCTGGTCCAGTCCGGCCTGCTGCTGACGGCCGGCAGCCTGTCCGACCGGTACGGGCGCAAGCGCGCCCTGCTGGTCGGCCTGGCGCTGTTCGGCCTGGGGTCGGCGGCGGCCGCCCTCGCCCAGACCTCCGGGCAGCTGATCGCCGCCCGGGCCGGCATGGGCATCGGCGGCGCGCTGCTGATGACCACCACGCTGGCGGTGGTGATGCAGGTATTCCAGGGCCCCGAGGTGCCGAAGGCGATCGGCATCTGGGGGGCCGTCAGCTCGCTGGGCTTCGCGGGCGGCCCGCTGCTCGGCGGCGTGCTGCTGGCGCACTTCTGGTGGGGTTCGATCTTCCTGATCAACGTCCCGGTGGCGCTGCTCGGCCTGGTCGCGGTCGCCCGCCTGCTCCCGGAGAGCAAGGACCCTTCGGGCCGCCGGCCGGACGTACCGGGTGCGGTGCTGTCCACCGTCGGCATGGTCGGCCTGGTGTACGCGATCATCTCCGGTCCGGTGCACGGCTGGGGCTCCGGTCCGGTGCTGCTCGCGGCGGGGGTCGGCCTGGCCGCGCTGGCGGGCTTCGTCGCCTGGGAGGTGCACACCCCCACCCCGATGCTGGACATGGGCTTCTTCCGGAACCGGCGCTTCAACGGCGCGGTGGCGGGCGGCATCCTGGTCGCCTTCGGCATGGCCGGCTCGCTGTTCCTGCTCACCCAGTACTTGCAGCTGGTGCTCGGCTACCGGCCGTTGGAGGCGGGCTTGCGGATGTCGCCGCTGGCCCTGGTGATCGTGCTGCTGAACCTGTCCGGCGTCGGCGCCCGCCTGCTGCCGAAGATCGGCTTCGCGGGTGCCGTCGCCATCGGCATGGGGCTGCTGGCGGGCGGCCTGGCCGTGGTCGCCGCGATGGGCTCGGGCCACGGGTACCCGGGGCTGCTGGCCGGCCTGCTGCTGATGGGCTGCGGCATCGCCATCGCCAGCCCGGCGATGGCGGCGGCCGTGATGGGCGCCATCCCGCCGGAGCGGGCGGGGGCCGGCGCGGGCGTGCAGGGCACGGTCACCGAGTTCGGCGGCGGCCTGGGCGTCGCGGTGCTCGGCGCGGTGCTCGGCTCCCGGTTCGCGGCGGGCCTGCCGGGGTCGGTCCCGGCCTCGGCGGCGAAGTCGCTGCCGGAGGCGCTGGCCGCCGCCCCGGACGAGGCCGCCCGCACCGCGGTGCGGGACGCCTTCGCCCACGGCCTGACGGGCAGCCAGCTGATCGGCGCGGCGGCCGTCCTGCTCGGTGGCCTGCTCTCCGCAGCCCTGCTGTACCGGGCCGACCGCCCGGCCCCGGGAGCGCCCGCCGCCCCGCAGGGGCAGGACGCCGTCCCGGCCGCGCACTGACGAACCGCCCCCCGGCTCCGGGCCCGTGCACGCCGCACGGGCCCCGGGCCCGCTCCTTCGGATCTTGCCGGGCGCCCACCGCCGCGCGCTGATCCGACAGATCCGAAAGAGCGGGCCGAGGCCGTACGGTGTGGAAGCACCCGTCGAAGCGAAGGAGCAGCGTGGCCACCAAGCGAGCCTCGCAGGTCAAGAAGAGCGTGTGGCTCACCCCCGGCCCCGTCCGGGGCCGCCGCTCCCCGCGGGCCGGCGAGGGCGGTCCGGGCAGCCTGGACCGCGAGGTGATCGTCGCCGCGGCGATCGGCCTGCTGGACGCCCAGGGCGAGGCGAAGTTCTCGATGCGCGCCCTGGCCGCCCGGCTCGACGTCACGCCGATGTCCCTGTACTGGTACGTCGCCGACAAGGACGACCTGCTGGAGCTCGCCCTGGACGTGGTGGCCGGCGAGATGGCGCTGCCCGAGCCGGGCGACGGCTCCGACTGGCAATCCGGCCTGCGCGCCCTCGCCGTGACGTGGCGGGCAGCGATGCTGGCGCACCCCTGGGCGGTGCGGATCTACGCCGACTACCTGAACATCGGGCCGAACTCGGTCCGGTTCTCCGCCCGCGCCTTGGAGATCGTCCGCACCTCCCCGCTCTCCGAGACCGACGCCATGGCCGCCCTCTCCGCGATCTTCCAGTACACCTACGGCTTCACCTCCACCGAGGTCAACTGGGCCGAGAAGGCCGACCAGGCCGGCACCACCACCGAGGGCCTGGTCGCCGAGATCACCGAGGCCGTCCGCGACCTCCCGGGCGTCGCCGACTCCGGCGTCCTCGTCGAACGCCCCAGCGAGCCCGAACACCTGATCCGCGAACGCGAGTTCCACCGAGCCCTGGACTGGCTCCTCACCGGCATGCAATCCTCCCTCCCCTGAGGGCCGCGCACCGTCCCCTTCTTCGTTCCCGAGCAGGCTGCCCGGTGCCGGACGGGGAGCGGGTGTGCTCCACTCCCTCTCCGCCGCCGGGCGATTCGTGCTCGACACGCATGGGGTTCGATGGATGAACCGCCCCGCCGGTTCAGGTGAGTTCCTGTTGGCAGCGCTCCAGCCAGTCGAGTTCGGCCTGGAGGTGCAGGACCTCGCCCTCGATCAACAGGCGTGAGACGCCGTGATCGGGGGACTGGTCGGCGGTGGCGTGCAGGCCGCGGATGGCGGCGAGGCAGTACGAGCGTTGGAGGTCGATCAAGGTGCGTGGATCGGCGAGACGGGTGCGCGGGGCGAGGACGAGTTTGAGGAAGAACTCCTCGCGGACCTTGGCCCCGTCGGACGGGCGGGCGAACCAGTCGGCGAGGGCTCGTCTGCCGTCGTCGGTGAGGGCGAAGACGCGTTTGGCCGGGCGCCCGTCCTGGGCGACGTCCTCCCCTTCGATCAGGCCGGACTTCTCCAGCCGGCCGAGCGTGACGTAGACCTGCCCGTCGTTGGTGCGCGAGTAGGCCGGGCCGAACGTGGACTCCAGGGCTCTGCGGAGCTGGTAGCCGTGCGCCGGGCCGGTGGCAAGCAGCGCGAGGAGCGGAAGCCGCACTCGGATGCCTCCCTTCGAGGTGAGTGAGGGGAGTGCGCCGTGCGGCCGAACTTCGTCGGTCGTACGCCGGGCGGCTCTCCTGGGCTTTGCCCTACCCCGTTGTGCGCCCCCTTATTCGCCCTGATTCGCCCCAACTATTGGCACTCTCCGTCCCGGGAGGTGACATCTTCATCTCCTGTCTCCTGGACATGGTCTTTGGCCTATACCTAACATCTAGGTATCCCCGAGGAACTGACGAACTGTCAGCCCGGGTCCGTGCCTGTCAGCGCGACCTCCCTCGCGCGCTCCCGTGAAGGTGACGCATGATCACTTCCGTCGTCCCCACCGACCCGCCGCACGCCGCGGAGACCGTCGCGGACTCCGCCGTCCTCACCGCGGACGGCACGTTCCCGGAAGAACGGGCGGTCGCCGCCGCCCCCGACGCGCTGTGGTGGCGCGACGCGGTGATCTACCAGGTGTACGTGCGCAGTTTCCAGGACTCCAACGGCGACGGCATCGGCGACCTGCCGGGCGTGCGGGCCCGGCTGCCGTACCTGAAGCGGCTGGGCGTGGACGGGGTCTGGTTGAACCCGTTCTACCCGTCGCCGCAGCACGACCACGGCTACGACGTGGCCGACTACAAGGGCGTGGACCCGATGTTCGGCACCCTGGAGGACTTCGACCTGCTGGTCGAGGACTGCCGCAAGCTGGGCCTGCGCCTGGTGCTGGACACCGTGCCCAACCACTGTTCGGCCGAGCACCCGTGGTTCCTGGAGGCGCTGGCCGCCGCCCCGGGGTCGACGTCCCGGGCCCGGTTCCACTTCGCGGACGGCCGCGGCACCGACGGCGAGCTGCCGCCGAACAACTGGCGGGCGATGTTCGGCGGCCCGGCCTGGTCCCGGATCACCGAGCCGGACGGCACCCCGGGCCAGTGGTACCTGCACATGTTCACCCCGGAGCAGCCGGACCTGAACTGGCGCAACCCCGAGGTGCCGGTCGAGTTCGAGAAGGTGCTGCGGTTCTGGCTGGACCGGGGCGTGGACGGTTTCCGGATCGACGTCGCCGCGGGCCTGTTCAAGCACCCGGAGCTGCCGGACTCCCCGGACCCGGACGCCGACGAGCGGACCCGCGACTCGGTGAACCCGCTGGCCTGGAACCAGCCGGAGGTGCACGAGGTGTGGCGCTCCTGGCGGGCGATCTGCGAGGAGTACACGGCGCTGGACGGGCGGCAGCGGCTGCTGGTCGGCGAGGCGTCCGTGCCGACCCCGGCCGAGCAGGCCATGTACGTGCGCGGGGACGAGCTGCACCAGGCGTTCTTCTTCCACCTGCTGCACGCGCCGTGGGACTCCGAGCACTTCCACCAGGTGATCGACGCGGCGGTGCGGGACATCACGGCGACCGGCTCGACCGTCACCTGGGTGCTGAACAACCACGACCAGGTCCGCACCACGACGCGCTTCGGCAGCCCGGAGCGGGCCCGGGCGGCGGCGCTGCTGATGCTGTCGCTGCCGGGCGCGGCGTACCTGTACCAGGGCGAGGAGCTGGGCCTGCCGGAGGTCGACGACCTGCCGGACGAGGTGATCACCGACCCGATCTTCCACCGCACCGGTAACCGCAAGGGCATCCGGGACGGCTGCCGCGTCCCGCTGCCGTGGGCCGGGACCAGGGCGCCGTACGGGTTCAGCCCGGAGGGTTCGGCGCCGACCTGGCTGCCGCAGCCTGCCTCGTTCGCCCGGCACACCGCGGAGCGGGCGCTGGCCGACCACACCTCGCCGTACCACCTGTACCGGGAGGCGCTGCACCTGCGCCGGCTGCTGCCGCAGCTGGGCGAGGGCACGCTGCGTTGGATCGAGACGCCGCCGAACGTGCTGGCCTTCGTCCGGGGCGACGGCCTGCTGGTGGCGACCAACTTCGGCACCGTCCCGGCCCCGGCGCCGGTCACCGGCCAGCCGCTGCTGTCCTCCGGCCCGTGCCCGGCGGGGGTGCTGCCGCCGGCCACCACGGCCTGGTGGATCCTGCCCCGCCGCTGAGGGCCCCGTCCCCGGTGCCTCGCCCCCGGCGTCCCGCCCCCGGTGCCCGGCCGGTCGGTCGGTCGCCGGGGGCGGCCTCCCAGGACACGCCCGAAACTCGCAGCGAACTCACACCTTTCCCGAGGTTTGAATCACATAGCCCGGAAATTGAGCTGGATATGGACCGGTCTTTACCTGCGGGCTGACCGAAATGACCCATTCGGGTGTTCACATCGTGGACATGCGGTCGATGCCCGCAGGTCAGCCCTGTGACAATGGTGCAGACCATCGGTCCCACCCCGTCGACCGACGCGTGTCAGGCGCGCCGCCGACGATCCTCAACGGCGAGGAGGACCAGGGGCACTCCCCGGGACGGGAGCGCCCTCGTGCACCATCCGCATCACGGAAGGTTGTGCCTGAATGCCGGCCACCCCCACCTCCGCCGCGTCCACCGACGCCGGTGCCCGCCTGATCGAGCCGCTGTACCAGGAAGTCCTGCGCCGCAACCAGGGCGAGAAGGAGTTCCACCAGGCGGTCCGCGAGGTTCTCGAGACCCTCGGCCCGGTGCTGCAGCAGCGCCCCGAGCTGGTCGACGCCCGGATCGTCGAGCGCGTCTGCGAGCCCGAGCGCCAGCTGATCTTCCGGGTGCCGTGGTCCGACGACAAGGGCGGTATCCACGTCAACCGCGGCTTCCGGGTGGAGTTCTCCAGCGCCCTCGGCCCGTACAAGGGCGGCCTGCGCTTCCACCCCTCGGTCAACCTCGGCATCGTCAAGTTCCTGGGCTTCGAGCAGATCTTCAAGAACGCCCTGACCGGCATGCCGATCGGCGGCGGCAAGGGCGGCTCCGACTTCGACCCCAAGGGCCGCTCGGACGCCGAGATCATGCGCTTCTGCCAGTCCTTCATGACCGAGCTCCACCGCCACCTGGGCGAGTACACCGACGTCCCGGCCGGTGACATCGGCGTCGGCGGCCGCGAGATCGGCTACCTGTTCGGCCAGTACAAGCGGATCACCAACCGCTACGAGTCGGGCGTGCTCACCGGCAAGGGCCTGGGCTGGGGCGGCGCGCAGGCCCGCACCGAGGCCACCGGCTACGGCTGCGTGATGTTCACCGAGGAGATGCTGCGCACCCGCGGCGAGAGCCTGGCCGGGCAGCGCGTGGTGGTCTCCGGCTCCGGCAACGTGGCCATCTACGCGATCGAGAAGGCCCAGCAGCTCGGCGCGACCGTGCTCACCTGCTCCGACTCGACCGGCTACGTGGTCGACGAGAAGGGCATCGACCTGGCCCTGCTCAAGGAGATCAAGGAGACCCGCCGCGGCCGGGTCTCCGACTACGCCGAGGCCCGCGGCGAGCACGTGAAGTACGTGGCCGGCACCGGCGTGTGGAGCGTCCCCTGCGACGTGGCACTGCCCTGCGCGACCCAGAACGAGCTGCACGAGGCGGACGCCGTCGCGCTGGTCCGCAACGGGGTGAAGGCCGTCGCCGAGGGCGCCAACATGCCCACCACCCCCGAGGCCGTCCGGGTCTTTCAGGAGGCCGGCGTGGCCTTCGCGCCCGGCAAGGCCGCCAACGCCGGCGGTGTCGCCACCTCGGCGCTGGAGATGCAGCAGAACGCCTCCCGCGACTCGTGGACCTTCGAGCACACCGAGGCCCGCCTCGGCGAGATCATGAAGCACATCCACGACTCCTGCTTCACCACCGCAGAGAAGTACGGCAGCCCGGGCAACTACGTGGTCGGCGCCAACATCGCCGGCTTCGAGCTGGTCGCCGACGCGATGCTCGCCCAGGGCCTGATCTGACGCCCCCCTGACACCCCTTCCGACACACCGTCGGGCAACCGGGCCCGGACCGCGGCGGCGGTCCGGGCCCGGGCGCCTTCCCGCTCCCGCCGGCGGGGAGGTAGGTTGTGCCGTCCCGCCGGGCCCGGCGGGCGGTGCGCACGGGGGAAGGTGGGGATCCGCCATGTCCGGGAAACCGGCGAAGCCTGGAAAGTCGAGGAAGCCCGGAAAGCCGGACCGGACCAAGTACGGGCCGACGCCCGGGCGCGGCGAGCAGCGCGGCCCGGCACCCCGCCGCCGGCTCCCCTCCCCCGTGTCGGCGGTGCTGCGGGCCCTGCTCCCGCTGGCCGGGATCGCCCTCGGGGTGGGCGTGACGATCGGCGGCGCCGCCGCGATGGGGGACGTCCGCGCGCTGCACCACCGGCCCGAGCTGCGGATGACCATGACCGAGTGCCACACCACCGGCCAGTCCCGGAGCGCGGTCAACCACTGCCGGGGCACCGGCGATCCCGGCAGCACCGGCGTCACCACCGGGACGTGGTACTACAACGGCGCGCCGAACGACTACCGGGCCGGCACCGTCGCCACCGTCCGCTGCACCCCGGACGGCAGCTGCGAACGGCTCGGCGTCGGCAACCACGCCCTGTCCGCCGGCGCCACCGTCGGCGGCCTGCTGCTGGCCGGCGGCGCCCTGACCGCTCTGGCCCGGTCCCTGCTGGAGAGCTTCGCCCCGGCCCGCGCGGCGGCCCTGGCCGACCGCCGCACCGTCCGCGCCCTGCTGCTGACCGCCGGGGCCGTCCTGCTGCTCACCGTCGCCGCCTCCGTGCTGTACATGCTCTCCTGACCTGCCGTCAGTAGCCCCGGCGCGCCGGAACGGCGGGTCGCACCGGCCGGAACCGCCGCCCGCCGCCGACACTGGCAGGATGCCCGCCTCCTCCCTCCCGCCCGGCCGCCGCGCCCTCCTGCTCGCCGGGCTGGGCGGCGCCCTGGCCGCCTGCTCCTCCGGCCACCCCAGCACCCCGAACAGCCCGAGCGGCCCGAACTCCCCGAACAGCCCGGACAGCCCGAACAGTTCACCCAGCACCAGCAGTGCCTTCCCCGCGCCCGCCGCCTGGCAGCCCGGCCCGGGCGAGCTGCAGCCGGACGTGAAGCTGCGGGCCGTGCAGGTGGTGGAGGCGATCGGCGGGTGGCCGCCGGGCGGGCAGGGGGTGGCGGCGGCCCGGCAGCGGGTGGCGGCGCTCGGGGCGGAGCCGGGGCTGGCCGACCAGGGCGGCGCGCTGCTGGCGGACGCCCCGCGGGCGGCGCTGGAGGTGGTGTACGCCCAGTACGGCGGGCTGTTGGCGGATTCGGCGAGCGTGCTGGTGGTGTGCCGGCAGTGGCTGGCCGGGCCGGACGGGGCGCCGGTGTCCACCGGCAGCACGGTCGACGTCCGGCTGAGCAGCGCCGCGCCCCGGTGGGAGGTCACCGCGTTGCACCCGGCCGATCCGGGGCCCGCGGCGGCGGCGCTGGGCGATCCGGCGACCCGGGTGCTGGCCCAGCCGCGGATCGCGCTGCCCCCGGCGGCGGTGGCGGACGTGCGCAGCGGGCAGGTGCACGACGGGGCGCTCGCGGCGATGCTGGCGCTGGCGGGGGCGTACGCGTTCGAGGTGAGCGTGGTGCGTTCGGGGCATCCGCTGTTGGTGTTCGGCACGGACCGGCCGAGCGACCACCCGCAGGGGCGGGCGTTCGACACCTGGCGGATCGACGGCCGGGCGGTGGTGGATCCGGCGACCCCGGCCGACCTGGTGGACTCCTTCATGCGGGCGGCCGCGGCGGCGGGTTCGTACAACGTGGGCGGGCCGCGGCTGCTGTCGGGCGGGGCGACGGCGAACCAGTTCTTCAGCGACGCCACCCACCACGACCACGTGCACGCGGGGTTCCGGGGCTGACCGGCCGTCAACCCGGCGGGTGCGTCCACGAATGATTTGCCTTCGCGTCGGGTGCCGCGAGAATGTATGCCCCGCTGGTCATGTCTTCCGAGTTCGGATCCGTCCGGCCCGTCGGTCCGCGGGACCCGGGTGTCGTGCGGGGGTGGGGTGGGGTGGTGTCGGTGTCGAAGCGCGCGGTCGGGGCCGCCGCGGTGGCGGCGGGGGTCGTGCTGGCGGCCGTCCTGACGGGGTGCTCGGGCGTCCGCTCCGCGCTGGGCGCCGACTCGGCGGCACCGGACCACCGGGCGCAGGAGATCGAGCAGCTCAGGGCGGTGCTCACGGAGCCGGCGGAGCCGTTCTCGGCGTCGCTGTCGGTGAAGTCCTCGGACGACCGGACCTCGGTCGAGGGCCAGGGCACGGTGACCGTGTCGGACGTCCAGACCGGCGCGACCGGGGAGTGGATGATCTCCGGGAGCGCGCCCGTGCTGGTGTACACCACGACGACCCGGGACGCCGTGTACACCCAGCTCGACGGCGGGAAGTGGCACCGGGAGACCCGGCAGGGGCAGGTCCTGGTCGCCGACCACCGCCAGTTGGCGCTGGCCCTGCTGGCCGCCGACCCGGCGTCCTACCGGGGCCCGGAGCAGCTCCGTTCCGGCGGCACGGCCTACCGCCTGAACGGGCCGCTGCCGGTCGACCGGCTCTCCGACGCGCTGGGGGTGCTGCGCCGTCGGGTGGCCGACCAGCAGGTCCCGCAGTGCACCACCGACCTGCTGGTCGACGACCGGGGGCGGCTGTCCGAACTGAGCCTGACCTGCGAGGCCGGCACCTACCGGGCCGTCACCTACCTGGGCCTGGACGGGTACGGCCCGCCCCGCGAGGTCCCGCCGCCCCCCGACGCCGACCTGCCCGCCCCTTCCTGAGGTCCCCGGCCCCGCCCGCTCGGAGGGGCCGGGGGCTGCCGGCGCCCCGTCAGCAGGTGATGCTGCCCTTGCGCAGGGCGTGCTTGCCGGTGTTGCTGTCGTCCGCCCAGTAGACGGGCTTGCTGCCGCCCACGCACTCGTCGGCACCGGCCAGGGTGAAGCCCTCGTTGTTGAGGTTCGCCATCCCGGCGGGGCGGTTGTAGACGGCGGTGAGGGCGAACGCGCCGCTGCCGTCGACCTGGAAGGTGCGCAGCTGGCCGGAGCAGTTGTCGTCGCACACCACCCACATCCGGTGCGCCTGCGGCTCCCAGGACAGCTCCATCACGCCGGACATGCCGCTGCTGACGGTGGCGACCTTGGTGAAGCCCCCGGACTCCAGCAGCACGTAGCCGTAGACCTTGGCGCTGCCCTCGACACCGACGAAGAACACCCCGCCGGTGTGCGCCGGGTAGCGGCCCGGGTCGTAGGCGGCGCCGGTCGAGGCGTCCTTGAAGCCCGCGCCGGTCAGGTAGCCGTCGGGCACCCAGGTGACGCCTTCCAGCCCGAGGTTGGAGCCGGTGGACGGCAGGTCGGCGGTGAGGTTCCACTCGCGGGTGGCGGTCAGCGTGCCGCCGCTGCCGGAGACGTCGTAGCGCAGCACGGAGAGCCGGCTGGTGGAGGAGGAGTCCGCGTTGCGCTCGCTGGAGACGTACACCCCGCCAGCCGAGCCCGCACCGGTCAGGGTGACGCCCTCGTCGTCCGGGGTGCCGGTGCCGCCGGTGAAGCGCAGCGACTTGCCGGAACCCCAACCGTTGGCGGTGTCGGGCTTCCAGCCGCCGGAGCCGTTCGGGACCAGCCGCCACAGCTTGCCGGAGTTCTGCACGCCCCACATCACCCCGCGCTCCTGGTAGAGGCCGGACAGGTCGGAGCCGAACACGTTGGAGCCGTCCGCAGTACTGACGGCGGAACTGCCGGGCCAGGCCACCGCACCGGCCGCCGGGGCCGGAGCCGCGGTCAGGGCCCCGACGACGAGGGCCGACAGGACGACGGCCGCCGACGACAGGAAGCGGCGACGACGTTCGGGGGTGCGCGATTCGGTCACGGGTTCCGTCCCTCGGGTCGAGTGGTCAAGCGGTCGAGCGGTCGAGCGGTCGAGCGGTCGAGCAGCTGAAACGGCCGCGAAAACGGCATCCCCCAACCTCCCGGCCCCATCCCAACGAGCCCCCACCGCAACCCGCCCCCACCATGAACACCCGACGAACCCCCACCCCTCCCCCGGACAAAACCCCTCGCCCCGCCCCTTCCCGTCCGGCATCCTCTCCCCCGTGCGCCTCCTCTTCGACGGAACCACCCCGCTGCCACGCCTGCTCCTGCTCAGCACCTTCCTGGTCAGCCCCGACTTCGAGGCCGTCCTGAACCCCCCGGCCTTCCTCCCCGCCGGCCACCGAGTCACCTACCACCCCACCCACCTCACCGTCACCTCCCCCACCGGCACCCGCCACGCCGTCCCGATCGCCGACAGCTACTGGCTCTGCCGCCGCCGACCACCCGCGGGGAACTCCGCTGCCACCGACCGGCGTTGACGGACGGACCGTACTGGTGCGCTGTCGTTCCGGGTACAGCCGTTCGGGGCTGGTGGTTGTGCAGGCGCCGGCGGAGCTCGGGGTGGACACCGCTCGGCTGCTCGGCTCGCTCGGGCCGGGGTGAGCCCGACGGCCCGTCGACAGGGGGTGACGGGCCGTCGGGGTCAGGATTTCGCGGGGGGTCAGTGCTTGCGTTGCCGGCGGCGGCGCAGCAGGAGGGCGGTGCCGGCGGTGAGGGTGGCGGCGGCGGCAGTGGCGGCGAGGGGGAGGGCGGGGCCGGGGCCGGTCGCGGGGAGTTCGCCGCCCGGGCCGGTGGGGGTCGGGGCGGGCAGGGTGGTCGAGGGGCTGGGTGACGGGCTGCCCGTGGGGCTGGGCGAGGGGCTGGGCGACGGGCTGCCGGTGGGGCTGGGCGAGGGGCTGGTGTCCTCGCAGGCGATGGCGGCGTCGAACGGCCAGTAGTGCAGCTCCCCGGCGACCACCGACGTGCCGTGGACCAGCGGCCCGGCGTCGTAGGCGCGGGCGATGACGTCGCCCTCGATGTTGGAGGCGTTGAGGTCCTTGAGGTGGGCGCTGGGCGCGTAGATGGTGCCTTCGAGGGAGTCGCCGCTGGACATGGTGAGGTCGGTGGCGTCGGGGAAGTCCCACAGCACGTACGGAGCCTGCGGTCCGCTGATGCCCGCGGTGTTGGGG
The DNA here is from genome assembly GCF_003751605.1 of Kitasatospora cineracea. Classification (NCBI taxonomy): domain Bacteria; kingdom Bacillati; phylum Actinomycetota; class Actinomycetes; order Kitasatosporales; family Streptomycetaceae; genus Kitasatospora; species Kitasatospora cineracea. The sequence continues at coordinate 5,442,074 of NZ_RJVJ01000001.1, read as the reverse complement.
TTGTGCCAGTCGAACACGCCGTTCTCGGCGGTGGTGTCGGTGACGATCACCAGCGGGGTGTCCTTGGTGGGCTGGTTGTGGAAGTTGATCTCGCCGAGGGCGTTCATCTGCCGGCCCGTCAGGTGCAGCACGTTGGTGCGGCCCGGGGTGAGGGTCAGGTGGCCGACGGTGCCGGGCGGGTAGGGACCGTCGGGCAGCGGGTGGCCGGCGTCGTCGAGCAGGGTGACGTTCTGCGCGCAGCCGGCCATCGCCCGGGCCCGTTCGCGGAAGGCCTCGAACGCGGTGGTGAAGTCGATCAGGCCGGGGGCCGGTCCGACCGAGGCGGTGGGCTGGTGCAGCGTCATCTCGATCCGCGGCACCGAGTTGTGGACGGTTCCGGCGGCCACCACCTGGGTGTTGACCTGGGCGTTGTTGACGTCCCGGTCGACGGCGAGCGAGCCGGTCATGTCGCCGATCTTCGTGTAGCCGTTGCTGAGCACCTTCAGCACGCCGTCCGGGGAGCTCCCGGCGTAGTCGATCCGGCCGCCGACCACCAGCGCGGCGGGGTGGTCGTCGCCGGGGGCGGTGAAGGTGCCGGGGTTGTGCAGGCTGACGTTGTAGCCGGAGCCGAAGGCGAGGTTCCCGCCGGTGGCGACCGGCCCTTCGGCCTCGGTGCTCCCCAGCGTGGTGTCGTGCTCCACGAAGGCGTTGTAGCCGAGGTTCCCCTGGACCGGGTTTCCGATCGAGGCCCGCTTGGATCCGGCCGCGGCGGCGGTCGGCGACAGCAGGGCCGGGGCGAGCACGGGGGCGGCGGCGAGGCCGAGGGAGAGGGCCGCGAGGGCGAGGGGGCGTACGGGCATAGCGGGAGGTTAGGCAGAAGAAACGGTCGATCCGGCACCGCCACGCGGCACCCCCCGAACGGCGGCACCCACTTGACGGAGCGTCGGCAACTCCCCGCACCGGGACCGCGCCGCCTGCCGGACGGACGCCGACCGGACGCCGGACGGGCGCACTCGGCGGGCTCCCGGCCGCCTCGGCGCCGGCCCTCGGGAGCCCCGACACCGACCGCCCCCGCGCGCCGCCCTCCCCACGCACCGCGCACCGCGCACCACAGCCGACGGCCCGCCCTGCCCACCGCCGTCCGGCTTATCGCAGCATTATCCGCGGCTTGGATTCTGCCTAACCTTCCCGCCCGTCACCTGCACCGAAGCGCCCCCGGACGCCCCGCGCCCACCTCCGGACACGCCCCGGCCGACGCCCCGCGAGCAGCGTTTTCCCCACCGTTCTGGGGCTGCGGCCGATCGGCCGGAACCTGACGTGACGCCAGGTCGGCCTCGCCGGAAGGACAGTGCCGGTGGCCGAATGCCGCCATTCGCCAACTGCTCGCCGTTGGCCGACACTTGTCAATTGGTATAGGCCAATCGTAGCCTTCGGACGGCTCGCGGTGTGCCGGGTCCACACCACGCCGTCCCGGGGTCGCTCCCCGTGGCTCGCGGGCAGACGTGCCCGTTTTTCCCCCACGATCGGCCCGATCTTCCCGAGGAGAACCATGTCTTGGTCCCGCCGTCTGCTCGCCGCCTCCGCGGTGGGCGCGGGTGCCCTGGTCGCCACCACCGTCGCCGCCGGCACCGCCGGCGCGCACGGTGCCATGTTCGGTCCGCCCAGCCGCATCGCGGCCTGCTACGCGGAAGGCCCGGAGACTCCCAAGTCCCAGGTCTGCAAGGACCTCGTCGCGGACAGCGGAACCCAGCCGCTGTACGACTGGAACGAGGTCAACATCGCCAGTGCCAACGGCCAGAGCCAGCAGATCATCCCGGACGGCCACCTCTGCTCGGCCAACCGCGACAAGTACCGCGCCCTGGACTGGGCCCGCACCGACTGGCCGGCCACCTCGGTGGCGGCCGGCGCGAAGACCTTCGACTTCCGGGTCACCGCACCGCACCAGGGCACCATGAAGCTGTACCTGACCAAGGCCGGCTACGACCCCGCCAAGCCGCTGAAGTGGTCCGACCTGGACCTGGCGAGCCCGGTCGCGGTCTACGACACCGCCCGTACCTCGGACAACGGGTACTACCACGTCAACGTGAACCTGCCGCAGCGCACCGGCCGGCAGCTGGTCTACATGGTGTGGCAGCGCTCGGACAGCCCCGAGGCGTTCTACGGCTGCTCGGACCTCGACTTCGGCTCCACCACCACCGCCGCGGCCGCCCCGCCGGCCGCGAACACCCCGTCCGCGCCGACCCAGGCGCAGCTCGACGCGGGCGCGGCCCGCTCGACCGTCTCGCACCACGGCCACGGCGGCGACCTCACCGCCGCCGAAGCGGTGGTGGCCTCCTCCGGCACCGTCGCGGTGGACCGGCCCGGCCAGGACAACCTGCTGCTCGGCCTGGCCGGCGCGGGCCTGCTGGCGGCCACCGCCTCGGGCGCGTACCTGGCCCGCCGGATGCGCGGCACCGCCGTCTCCGCCTGACGGCCCACGGACGCCTGACTTCGGGTCAGGCGGGCGGCGCGGTCCCCTCCCCCACGTTTCGGGGGCCGCGCCCTCCGTCGTCCGATGGTTCCCCCATGCCTTAACTGCTCCTGATTGAACCGTCAACTCCTTGCAAAACCAAAGGACTTGACCTTGACGGCCCGGATTGGTCTGGACCATCTTGAGTGCGCCCCACGCACTCCGTGCCCGGCCCCCACCCATCCCCCACACCGTCAAGGAGGACTCGCCCATGAGGCGCGTCACCCTCTCCCTCGCCGCCGCGGCGGCGTTGATCGCCGCCCCGCTGGGCGCCACCGCCGCCGGTGCGGCCGGCGTCTCCGGCCTGACCGCCGACTACGCGGTCACCCAGAGCTGGTCGAACGGATTCCAGGCCACGTACACCGTGACCAACCACACCAACGCCACCGTCAACAGCTGGTCGCTCTCCTTCGACCTGCCGACCGGCGAGAGCGTCTCCAGCCTGTGGAACGGCACCCTGAGCTCGACCGCCACGCCGACCGGCACCCACTACACGGTGACCTCGCCGAGCTGGGCCGCCCCGCTCGCCCCCGGCGCCGCCGCCCCCGCAGTCGGCTTCGGCGTCACCACCGGCGCCACCCAGAGCGCCCCCGTCAACTGCACGATCAACAACCAGCCGTGCGCGGGCGCGCCCGCCGACACCGTCGCGCCGTCCGTCCCCGGCAGCCCGCACTCGACCGGCACCGGCCCGGGCAGCATCACCCTCGGCTGGACGGCCTCCACCGACAACACCGCGGTGGCCGGCTACCACGTGTACGAGGGCACCACCCCGGTGGCCACCGTGACCGGCACCTCCACCACCGTCCGCGGCCTGCTCCAGGGCAGCAGCCACACCTTCACCGTGACCGCCTTCGACGCGGCGGGCAACGAGTCGGCGGCCTCCCCGGCCGTCACCGCCACCGCGGGCACCGGCACCGGCGCGGGCACCGCCGCCCCCTACGTGGACCTCGGCGCCTACCCGACGCCCAGCCTGCCCGCGCTCTCCGCCGCCAGCGGCATCAAGGAGTTCTCGCTGGCGTTCATCATCAACGGCAGCCAGCCGTGCACCGCCAGCTGGTTCGGCGCCTACGACCCGGCCACCGGCTGGAACAAGGCCGACATGGACGCGATCCGGGACGCGGGCGGCGACGTCCGCCCGTCCTTCGGCGGCGCCAACGGCACCGAACTCGCCCAGTCCTGCACCACGGTGGCCTCGCTGGCCGCGCAGTACCAGAAGGTCGTGGACGTCTACGCGCTCGACCGGGTCGACTTCGACATCGAGGGCACCGCCGTCACCGACCACGCCTCGGTCGACCGCCGCTCGGCCGCGCTCGCCCAGGTCCAGGCCGCGCAGCGGGCCAAGGGACGCGACCTGAAGGTCAGCCTGACCCTGCCGGTGCTGCCCAGCGGCCTCACCGCGGACGGCGTCTACATCCTGCAGTCCGCCAAGAACGCCGGCCTCTCGGTCGACCTGGTCAACGTGATGGCGATGGACTTCGGCGACTGGGCCGCCCCGAGCCCGGCCGGCAAGATGGGCGCCTACGCGATCCAGTCCGCGCAGTCCACCCAGGCGCAGATCCGCTCGGTGTGGACCAACCTGACGGACGCGCAGGCGTACGCCAAGGTCGGCGTCACCCCGATGCTGGGCCAGAACGACACCGCCTCCGAGGTGTTCGGCCTCACCGACGCCCAGCAGCTGGTCTCCTTCGCCCAGCAGAACCACCTCGGCGAGCTGGCCTTCTGGGAGATGACCCGGGACGCCAACGCGTGCACCGGCTCGCTGCCCAAGTGCACCAACGTCCCGCAGACGCCGTACCAGTTCTCGAAGCTCTTCGCGGCCTACCAGGGCTGATCCTCCGTCCTTCCGCGGGGCACGTCCCCGCGCGGGGGCGGAGCCGGTGGCCCCGGAGCGCGCTGCTCCGGGGCCACCGGCTCCGCCCTTCCGCCCCGACGGGGCGTCAGGCGGGCTGGTGCTCGCCCTCCTTGCGGAGCGCGTCCTCCTCCCCGGAGCCGCCGTCCTCGCCGCCCTCGTGCTCGGGGCGGCCGTGCATCGGCAGCAGGAAGATCGCGGCGAAGACCACCACCAGCAGTCCGACCTCGGCCCACAGGGTGACCTGCTCGGCACTGGCGAAGTCCGCGCTCTTCAGCCGCTCGAAGAAGACCGTGCCCAGGATCGCGCTGCCCAGCGCCGCGCCGAGCTGCTGCACGGACGTCAGCGTGCCGGAGGCGGAACCGGTCTCGTGCGTCTCGACCGAGGCCAGCACCATCCCGAAGAACGGGGCCATCACCAGGCCCATGCCCAGACCGCTGACCGCCAGCGAGGGCACCATCTCCCAGGGCGTCACCCCGGCGCCCTGACTGTGCAGGGTGTACATCAGGCCCAGCACGCCGGCCAGCATCACCACCAGGCCCGCGTGCATCACCTTGCGGCCGTACTTCTGCAGCGCCTGGGCGGCGCCGAACGCGATCACCATGCCGATCGAGGACGGGATGCCCGTCAGGCCGGACTTGAAGGCGCTGTAGTGCAGGCCGAGCTGGGTGTACAGGCTGAACGTCAGCCAGAAGCCGGTCATCGCGGTGAAGAAGACCAGGCCGAGCGCCATGCCGCCGCTGAAGCCGCGCTTGGCGAACAGGCTGGGCTCGACCAGCGGGTCCGCCCCGACGGCCTTGCGGCGGGCCTCGTACCAGCCGAACAGGCCGAACACCGCCACGCCGACCGCCAGCAGCGCGAACGCCCACAGCGGCCAGTCGTGCTCGCGGCCCTGGACCAGCGGGTAGATGACCAGCGCCGCGCCGAGGGCGGCCAGCAGCGCGCCGAGCAGGTCGAGCCGGACGGTCGGACCGTGGCCCTGGGCGGGCAGGAAGACCCGGCCGCCGACGAAGGCGAACAGGCCGAGCGGGATGTTGATCAGGAAGATCATCCGCCAGCCGGTGCCCCCGAAGTCCGCGTCGATCAGCCAGCCGGCCAGGATCGGGCCGCCGACCGTCGACAGGCCCATCACCGGGCCGAACATGCCGAAGGCCGCGCCCTGCTCCTTGGGCGAGAAGATCTCCTTCATGATGCCCAGGCCCTGCGGCAGCATCACCGCGCCGAGCAGGCCCTGGAGCACCCGCGCGGCGACCAGCTGCCAGGGCTCCTGGGCCAGGCCGCAGGCGAGCGAGCCGAGGGTGAACCCGGCCGCGCCGATCATGAACATCCGGCGGCGCCCGAAGATGTCGCCGAGCCGGCCGCCGGTGATCAGGCCGATGGCCATCGCCAGCGTGTACGCCGCGCCGAGCCACTGGATGGTGGACTCGCCGCCGCCGATGTCCGCCCGGATCGCGGGGGCGGCGATGTTGGTGACCAGGGAGTCGAGCAGGTCCATCACCTCGGCGGCGAGGATGACGAACAGCGCGACCCAGCGCCACCGGTAGGGTTCGGCGGCGGCGCCGCCGCCGGAGGGCGGTGCCGATGTCGTGGGGCCGACCGCGTCGGTCATGACAGCTCCTGTTTGCTACCAGGCGCGGTGGACGGGGGCCGCGCGATTGAACGGTGTTTGCTTGGACGAACACTGTTCTACGAGTCGAGCGGCGTTCCCGTCAAACGGATTAACCCTGATTTCCCCCTTACTCCTCCCCTACTCCTCCCCCACCCCCGCCCCGGCCACCGTCGGCCCCCGCCCCCTCCGCACCCGCCCCCAGCTGCGGCGATCCCCCGCCGGACGGTGATCGCTTCGCACCCGCTTCGAACGGCGTTCGTCCGGAGTACGATGATCGCCGGTGGAACGTTCAGCGAAAGCAGGTGGCCCGATGCCCGCGCAGATGCCCGAGAACCCGTGGCACAAGCCCCGCAAGGCCGAGCCCCGGCAGCCGCTCAGCCGCGCACTGATCGTGGAGACCGCGGTCCGGGTGCTGGACACCGAGGGCCTGTCCGGGGTGACGATGCGCCGGGTCGCGCAGGAGCTGGGCACCGGCCCGGCCTCGCTGTACGCGCACGTCTCCAACAAGGAGGAGCTGCTCGACCTGGTGCTGGAGCGGGTGGTCTCCGAGATCCGGCTGCCCCGCCGCCCCGAGCCGGCCCGGTGGAAGGAGCAGGTCACCGAGATCTGCTTCGAGGCGCAGCGGGTGCTGACCTCCCACCGGGACGTGTCGCTGGTCTCGCTGGGCAACATCCCGCTGGGCGAGAGCCAACTGACCATCACCGAGTTCCTGCTCGACCTGCTGCTCCGGGTCGGCCTGCCGCCCCAGGTGGCGGCCTGGGCGCTGGACGGGCTCGGCCAGCTGATCGACACGGACGCGTACGAGGCGTCGGTGTACGCGGAGCGGATCGCCCGCGGCACGGACATCGGCGAGTACTTCGGGCAGCTGCACAGCTACCTGGAGGCGCTCCCGGCGGACCGCTTCCCGAACCTCCAGGCGATGGCGGACACCATGGTGACGGGCGACGGGGACGAGCGCTACGCCTTCAAGATCGAGGTGTTCCTGCGCGGCCTGGAGTCCTACCTCCCGACCCGGAGCTGACCCCGCCCGCACGCCCCCGCCCCCCTCCCCGCCCTCCTGACGTGGCGTCAGCGAATCCGCGACACCCGCTTTGACCTGTAATTTACCGGCATTTGACCGCCCCATGAACCACTCCGCCCCGGCTCCGGCCGGAAGGGTTGACGGCCGCCCAACACAGGTCTATACCAGTGGCAGTCACGTCAACCTCGGCTAGGTACCCGACCGTTGGCCCGGCCGCGCACCCCCACTTCCGCGCGTCCGGGCTGCCGTCCTCGCCGCCTCCTGGAGAGGTCCTCGATGGAACGCGCACTTCCCCCACACCCCCCTGCCGACGCCCCCGCCGCCACCGCCCCGGTGCGGCACCGCCGTCCGCGCCGCGCCGTCGCGGTCGCGCTGTCCGTGTTCGGCCTGCTGGCCGGCGGCGTCTCCGCGATCGCCGCGTCCGGCTCCGCCAGCGCCGCGACCACGGGCGGGCTCGGCTCCAACTGGTACGCCTCCGCGCCGTACCTGATGCCGGAGGACAACAGCCCGCCGGACGCCGCCGCCGTGATGGACGCCACCGGCCAGAAGGCGTTCCAGCTCGCGTTCATCCTGGCCCAGGGCAGCACCTGCAGCCCGTCCTGGGGCGGGACGTCCTCGATCGACACCGACACCACGATGCCGGCCGTCATCCAGACCATCCGCAACAAGGGCGGCGACGTCTCGGTGTCGGTGGGCGGCTACGGCGGCACCAAGCTCGGCCAGACCTGCGGCACCCCGGAGGCGACCGCCGCCGCCTACCAGAAGGTCGTCACCAAGTACAACCTCAAGGCGATCGACTTCGACCTCGAGGAGCCGGAGTACGAGAACACCGCCGCCATCCACAACGAGATCGGCGCGGCCCGCATCCTGCAGCAGAACAACCCGGGGATCTACGTCTCCATCACCACCGCGGGCACCAACGCCGGCACCGGCTGGTTCGGCACCCAGATGCTGCTCGAGGCGAAGTCCCAGGGCTTCACCCCGAACAACTACTCGATCATGCCGTTCGACGGCGGCTTCAGCGGGGCGGCGGCGCAGACCGACGCGCTGGTGAAGTTCAACCAGCTCCTGCAGAGCACCTTCGGCTGGAACGAGGCCACCGCGTACGCCCACGAGGGCGTGTCGATGATGAACGGCCGCACCGACGCCGCCGAGTACTTCAGGCAGGCGGACTTCCAGACCGTGCTGGACTTCGCCACCGCGCACAAGCTGGCCCGCTACACCTACTGGTCCGTCAACCGCGACCGCCAGTGCCCCGGCACGGTCGACCCGGGCCTGTCCGGCGCCTGCTCCAGCGTGGCGCAGAACGACTGGGACTTCACCAAGTACACGGTGAAGTTCGCCGGCGCGACCCCGCCCACCAGCTCGCCGTCCCCCTCGCCGAGCACCGGCACCAGCACCTCGCCGAGCCCCTCCCCCAGCACCGGGACCGGCACCTGCAGCCCCGCCTGGTCGGCGACCACCACCTACGTGGCCAACGACAAGGCCAGCTACAACGGCCACAACTACCACGCCAAGTGGTGGACGCTGAACGAGAACCCGGGCAGCAGCGGCCAGTGGGGCGTGTGGGCCGACGACGGCCCGTGCTCCTGACCGCTCCCGACCCGAACGACCGACGGGCCGTCCGGTCCACGAGCCTCGAGCTCGGGACCGGACGGCCCGTCCGCCGTACCACCTGCCTGACCCGCCGACCCGCTCGGCCCGCTACCGGGCCGTCGGTGCCGGTGTCGGTGACGAGAGGTCAGACCTCGGCGCGGTTGCGGAACTCCTCCGCCACGGCGCGGGTGGAGGGCAGGTCGGCGAGCGGTTCGCCGACCACCCGGGAGGCCAGCTCGGACGCCAACTTGATGACGTCCTCGCGCAGTTCGGCCTCGGCCAGCACCTTGTCGGCAGCCAGTTGCACCTGCGCCTCGGCCACCAGCTGCTCGCGCTGCTGCAGCGCCTCCGCCCGCAGGGCCGCGACCAGCGCCGCGCCCTCCTCGGCGGCGGTCTGCCGGATCGCGGCGGCCTCGTGCCGGGCGGCGGTGAGCTCGGCCTGGAACTCCTGGCGGATGCGTTCCGCCTCGGCCCGGGCCGCCTCCGCGCGGGCGATGCCGCCGTCGGTCTTGTCGTGGCGTTCGGCGAGGGTGCGTTCGATGCGGGGCAGCAGCACCTTGCCGAGCGCCCAGAAGAGGGCGAAGAAGACGATCAGTCCGAGGATCAGCTCGGGTACGTTCGGTTCGAGAGGTCCCATACTCAGTATGCTATCCGCTCATCCGATGAATCATTCGGCCGCCCCCCTGCCCAGCGCCCTTGCCCCGCAAGGAACTTCGTCCCGCGCTCCCCCACCCGGTCAGCCGCCGGTCACCCCGTCGGTGTGCTCGCGCAGCAGGTCGGCGTGCCCGTTGTGGCGGGCGTACTCGGTGATGACGTGCAGGTACGTCGTCCGCAGGGACTGCTCCTCCCCGTACGCGGCCAGCGTGGCGTCCAGCGAGGCGCCGGCCACCGCGAGGTCGGCGAGCCGCTGCTCCTCCAGCAGCGCCAGGTACTCCTGCTCGGCCCGCTCCGGCTCCAGCAGGTCGAAGTCCGCGTCCTTGTGGCCCTCCACCGCGTGCAGCGGCGGTACGTCCTGGGCGGCGAAGCGGATCCGGAACCACGTCCGCTCCACCTTGGCCAGGTGGCGCATCAGCCCGAGCAGCGAGAGCGAGCTCGCGGGCAGCGGGCGCAGCGCGAGCTGCTCGCCGGTCAGGCCGGCGCACTTGTGCAGGAAGGTGGCGCGGTGCCAGGCGAGGTAGCCGGGCAGCAACTCGGTCTCCGGGGCGGTGAGCGAGCCGCCGGTGCGGGTGGTGGCGGGAACGGTCCATGTCATGCGCCCGATCATGCCCGGACCGGCTCGGACCGCACCAGGGGATTTCCCCCGCCGCAGGGGCCGCCGGCCGGGCTTCCGGGACCCGCCCGGGCCCACGCGCCCGCCCCCGAACCGGGATCCGGCCCGGGGTCCGATCCGGGATCCGGCCCGGGGTCCGGCCCGGGTGATCCGGGGTCCGGCACGGGTCCGGCTCGGCGGTTGGTAGCATCGCGGTGAGCCGTGACTGGCGCGCTGGGATGGAATCACCATCGGGGAGCGGCTCCGTGCGGTGCCCTCGGGCACCGCCTGCTGTCGCCGTGCGCCTGGGCCGTCCGAATCGTCGCCGTTCCGTACGAGGAGACCGCCCGTGGCCGAGTCCCTGCCCGCGCACACCTTCGGCAGCCCTGCCGCCGACACCGCCTTCCGCAGCGCCCTGGACGTGGTGCGCGCCGTCGAACCCCGGATCGCCGCGGCGATCTCCGGGGAACTGGAGGACCAGCGCGCCTCGCTGAAGCTGATCGCCAGTGAGAACTACGCCTCGCCCGCGGTCCTGCTGGCGATGGGCAACTGGCTGAGCGACAAGTACGCGGAGGGCACCCCGGGCCGCCGCTTCTACGCGGGCTGCCGCAACGTGGACACCGTGGAGGAGCTGGCCGCCGAGCACGCCCGCGAGCTGTTCGGCGCGGAGCACGCGTACGTGCAGCCGCACTCCGGGATCGACGCCAACCTGGTGGCGTTCTGGGCGGTGCTCTCGCAGCGGGTGGAGAGCCCGGCGCTGCAGCGCGCCCAGGTCCGCAACGTCAACGACCTGAGCGAGCAGGACTGGGCCGAGCTCCGCCGCGAGCTGGGCAACCAGCGGATGCTGGGCATGTCGCTGGACGCGGGCGGCCACCTCACCCACGGCTTCCGGCCGAACATCTCGGGCAAGATGTTCGAGCAGCGCAGCTACGGGACCGACCCGGCGACCGGACTGGTCGACTACGACGAAGTCCGGCGGATCGCCCTGGAGTTCAAGCCGCTGATCCTGGTGGCCGGGTACTCGGCGTACCCGCGGCTGGTGGACTTCCGCCGGATGCGGGAGATCGCGGACGAGGTCGGCGCGACCCTGATGGTCGACATGGCGCACTTCGCGGGCCTGGTCGCGGGCAAGGTGCTGACGGGGGACTTCAACCCGGTCGCGCACGCGCAGATCGTCACCACCACCACGCACAAGTCGCTGCGCGGCCCGCGCGGCGGCATGGTGCTGTGCACCTCCGAGCTGGCGGAACACGTCGACCGGGGCTGCCCGCTGGTGCTCGGCGGCCCGCTGTCGCACGTGATGGCGGCGAAGGCGGTGGCCTTCGCGGAGGCGCGCCGCCCCGAGTTCCAGGTGTACGCCCAGCAGGTGGTGGACAACGCCCGGACGCTCGCCGAGGGCCTGCTGAAGCGCGGCGCCCGGCTGGTGACCGGCGGCACCGACAACCACCTGGTGCTGGCGGACGTCTCCTCCTACGGACTGACGGGCCGTCAGGCGGAGGCGGCGCTGCTGGACTCCGGCATCGTCACCAACCGCAACGCCGTCCCGCAGGACCCGAACGGCGCCTGGTACACCTCCGGCATCCGGCTCGGCACGCCCGCGCTGACCACCCGCGGGCTGGGTGCGGCCGAGCTGGACGAGGTCGCCGAGCTGATCCACACCGTGCTGACGGCCGCCGCGCCGGTCGGCTCCTCGAAGGCGCAGTACACCCTGGACGAGGCCGTCCGCGACGCGGTCGCCAAGCGCGCGGTCGACCTGCTCGCCGACCACCCGCTCTACCCGGGCATCGCGCTCACCTGATCCGCCCCTCTCCGCGTCCCCGTCCGGACGCCCCTCGGCCCGGCCCGCCGCCATCCCGGCGGGCCGGGTCTCCGGCTGCCCGCCCACCTCCGCCGACCGCCCGGGAAGAGAGCGCCGAAGTCCGTTGCAGAGGCGGCGGAGACCGTCACGGAGACGGCGCCGCGAACCCCCGCCGGGGCAGCCCCGGAGGCAGCCGCCGGAACCACGGCGGAGGCTGCCTAGGATGACCGCCATGGATGCCATGACCTCCGTGAACACCGGAACCGGCGACGGCGGACCGCTCGACCCGGCCGGCGTCCCCGGGGTGCGCAACTTCCGGGACGCGGGTGGCACCGGCGCGCTCCCCCGCGGGGTGCTGTACCGCTCCGGCGCGCTGGACCGGTTGACGCCCGACGGCGCGCGGACGCTGCACGGCCTGGGCGTGCGCACCGTGCTGGACCTGCGCAGCACGCCGGAGGTCGACGCCCGGCCGGACGCCCTGGCCGGCGGCGGCATCCGGTACCTGCACGTCCCGGTGTTCCCCGAGCAGCGCTGGCCGCAGGAGCAGGCCGAGCTGTACCCGCTGATGGCCGAGCTGGCCGGGCGGCCCGTGGTGGCCGCGGTCCGGCAGCTGCTGGTGACCGAGCAGCGTGCCGTGCTGGTGCACTGCGCGTCCGGCAAGGACCGCACCGGGGTGGTGGTCGCGCTGCTGCAGTCGCTGCTCGGTGCGCCGGAGGCCGAGGTCACCGCCGACTTCCTCCGTTCCAACGCCGCGCTCGGCCTGACCGTCGCCGACCCGGCCGTGCCCGGCCACGCCGCCCGGCCGGTCGCGGCCGGCCACCTGCGCCGGGCCCTGCTCTCCGTCCGCTCCCACCACGGCGGCCTGGACGAGCACCTGCGCGCCCACGGGGCCAAGGCCTCCGAACTCGCCGCGCTGCGCGCCGCGTTCCGAGCCCCACGGGGCCCGGGGCCGTCGGTCCCGGGTGCCGCCACCGGCCGGTGACCAACCGGCGGACGCTCCCGGCGACCGGGCCGCCCGCGCCGATAGGCTCGCCCCCGCCGCGGCCGGGTGCACGACGCACCGGCTGCCGTTCCGCACCCCTTCCGCAGGAGAACACCCATGCTCAAGGTCAACGAATACTTCGACGGCACGGTCAAGTCGGTCGCCTTCACCTCCGCGGACGGCCCGGCGACCGTCGGTGTGATGGCCCCCGGCGAGTACGAGTTCGGCACCTCCGCCCCGGAGGTCATGCACGTGGTCAGCGGCGCCCTGACCGTGAAGCTCCCCGGCTCCGACGACTGGCAGACCTTCTCCTCCGGCGAGCGCTTCTCCGTTCCGGGTGACAGCAAGTTCCACCTCCAGGTCTCGATCGACACGGCCTACCTCTGCGAGTACTGCTGACCCCGCGGCCCGCTCCGCCCGCCGCCGCGGACGTGCCGGACCGCCTCTCCCCGTCGGTCCGGTAAAGGCCCGGCCAACCCGGTCACGGCCCGGACGGCGCGCCCTACGGTGGACCGGTCGACCACCGACCGACGGGGGACCACCATGGGCAGAGCCGGACCGCACCGCCCGGAGAGGAGCGCACCCGGGCCGCTCCGCGCCCGCTCCCGCACCGGCTGCGCCGCCGTCATCGCGGTGCTCGCACTCCTCCTGGTCTCCCTGCTCGGCGGCACCCTCGCCTACGGCGCGGCCGGGAACCTCGGCTACCAGACCGGGTGGCGGGGCACCCCGCGCCTGGCGATGACCATCGACTCCTGTTCCTCCCACGGCAGCGGACAGAGCCTGGTGCACGCCTGCTTCGGCCACGGTGACCGGGGCAGCGCCGACACCGTCGACGGCGAGTGGCTGCTCGACGACCTCAGCCACGGCTACCACCGGGGCACTGTCCTGAGCGTCCGCTGCTCCCCCACCGGCGGCTGCGTCGAGGTCGGCGCAGGTCACGTGGCGGGGGACATCGCCAAGCTCCTGTTCGGCCTGTGGCTGGCCACCGCCACTCCCGGCGTGGGGCTCGCCCTGCTGTCCGTCCGCCGCAACGAACGCCCCGGCCGGGCCCCGAGGACCGGTCTCAGCCTGCCGTTCCGCCTGGGCCTGGTCTGGTTCGCCGCCCTACCGGCCCTGGCCCTGCTGTCGGGCGTCCTCTCCCTCTTCCTCTGATCTCCCCGTGAGCGGATTCCCTCCTCCTCTTCCGTTCGCCGCGAGCGGTCCGGCCCTGACCGCACCCGGCCCCGTCCCGCCCGGTGGCGTCCCCTCCTCGGCGTTGACGGCGCGTCAGCTCCGCGGATGCGTCTCGCACATCCCCACCGCCACGGTGGCGCCGGCCGCCGCGGTGAGCGCTGCGATGGGCCCGGATCGCGGTGGTCAGGCCGTAGGCGTCGATCAGAACGCCCGCGGCCGGTGCGCCGACCGCGCATCCCCCGTCACACCACCGCTTCCGCCGCAGACCCCAGCCCGACCCCAGCCCCAGCCCCGGACTCGGACTCGGACTCGGACTCGGACTCGGACTCGGACTCGGACGGCAGGCTCGCCGGCAGGTGGCGGACGGCGGGCAGCGCGAGGAGGGTGAGTGCGGCCGGAACCGCGAGGACGGTCATCCCGAACAGCGTGGGGCGCACGCCGAGGCTGTCCGAGAGCGGGCCGGCCAGCACCAGCCCGAGCGGCATCAGGGCGACGGAGATCAGGTGGTCGTAGGAGCTGACCCGGGAGAGCACCCGCTCCGGTATGTGCACCTGGAGCGAGGTCTCCCAGAGCACGAAGCACAGGGACACGCCCACACCCGTGACCGCCTCCAGTGCGGCGATCACCCAGACCGGCGCGCCGGACCCGATGATCGCGGCCTGGCAGGAGGCGACCGCCATCGCCACGGCCGCGACGGCCATCGGACGGGCCGGTTTCAGGCGGTAGGAGCACACGTCCCCCACGATCGAGCCGAGGCCGAACGCGATGACCACCACCGTCCACGCACCGGCACCGCCCCACTCGTGCTCCGCCAGCACCGGGCCGAGCACGAACACCGAGGGCAGCACCACCACGTGGTAGACCGCGATGGCCAGCATCCCCGACCACACCCACGTCCGGCTGCGCACCTGCTGCCAGCCGACCCGGAGTTCGGCCAGGAAGCCGAGCCGCTCGGCCCGCTCCGCCCCGCCGTCGACGCCGCCCGCGCCGCCCGTGGTGGCCGTACCGTCCACCGTGCCCAACCTGGCCAGCACGGCGGCGCTGACCGCGAAACTCGCGGCGTCCACCGCCAGCGCGCCGCCGGGCCCGACCGCCGCGATCAGCAGACCGGCCAGTGCGGGCCCGACCACCAGCCCCGTCGACTGCACGAAGCCGCGCAGCGCGTTCGCCTCGCGGAGGCGGTCGGCGGGGACGAGCAGGGGCAGCAGCCCGGTGGAGGCGGGGAGGAAGAAGGCGTCCGCGACACCGAACACCGCCATCAGCAGCGCCAGCAGCCCGACCCGGGCGGTGCCGGTGAGCAGCAGCACCGCGGCGGCGGTCTGGACGGCGCACCGCAGCAGATCGGAGGCCAGCATGATCCACTGTCTCGGCATCCGGTCCGCCCAGACGCCTCCGGCGAGCGTGAACACCAGCAGCGGGAGCAGTCCGGCGGCCGTGACCAACCCGACGTCGGCGGCCGAGCCGCCGATCGACAGCACGGCGAAGGGCAGCGCGACAAACGACACCCGGTCTCCCAGGACCGACAGCGACTGGCCGACGAACAGCCTGGCGAACCGGCGTTCGGTGCGGAGCACTTCAGGAATCAAGGCACCCACAGAACCTCCCCAACAAATTCGACGGATCCGACCACGCACCCACCGGAACAGCGAGCACGGCGATCGTAGGAAGCCCGCCGACCCCCTGTCGCATCATTTATCCGCAACGCCGCGAATGCCCCGATTCTCTCCAATTCGCCGTCTCAGCAGGCAAGTTGGCGGTCCACGACCATCGCCGCCGACGGATCGGGGCCCCTGCCTACCCCACTCCCCTCCGCCCCAATCCCACCGATCGGCCAGACTTCTCCAGCCGATCCGCCGACCGCTCCCCCGCCCGAGCCACCGTCAACAGGTCGTTCACACACCACGCAGGGCCCGGCGTGACGGAGGCGTGATCCGGGCGCGACGCGCTTGTGATTGCCACGTTCGAGTGAATAGGCTCGTCCCGGCCCGCACCGCCGGGCCCCCGCGCGCGACAACGCCGAGCCCTGTCCACCGCGTTGCGGGTCGACCACCACAACCCTTGGGCAGGGACGGGGGAACCACGTTAGTTGCCATCCCCCACGGCTAGGGGTGAAGCCGTCCGCGCCGGATGACCGGGGCGCGACGGCCGGGCCTCCCTCCCGGCCCGAACCCGACAGCTCACCCCGTAGGCGTGCGGAGAGGATCTCGCATGCTCTTCACGGGTTCGGGACGTCACCGCCGGCAGGGCCCGACGGAGAAGGCCGCCGAGCGGGCGATCGCCGCAGCCGGTGTGGCCGGTGTCGGCATCGCCCTGCCGCTGCTCGCCGTGACCGGCGCGCACGCCGCCCCCAGCGCGGTCTGGGACCGGGTCGCCGACTGCGAAAGCGGCGGGAACTGGAACTCCGACCAGGGCAACGGCGGCTACGGCGGCCTGGGGATCAACGCCCAGCGCTGGACCGACTACGGCGGCACCCAGTACTCGGCGCTGCCGAACGGCGCCACCCGCAGCCAGCAGATCGCCGTCGCCGAACGCATCCTGGCCACCGAGGGCCCGTCCCCCTGGTCGGCGTGCGCGGACGACGCGGGCCTGAACACCGCCAGCGCGCCGGGCGTCGTCGACGACAACGACTCGGCGGACGAGACGGGTTCGCTGCGCGGCGCCCGCGGCGTCGCGGCGGTCAACGCCGCCGCGGACGGCAGCACCGTCCCGGACGGGAAGAGCGCGCCGGTGTTCTCCGGCCTCCCCGGCTACGACCCGGTCTCGCACGTGTACTGGTACGAGAAGAACGGCGCCTGGTTCTGGACCAGCCACCAGAGCCTGTACGAGCGCTACATGCAGCTGGCGCACCCCCAGCCGCAGCCCAGCGCGCCCGCCACGGAGACCCCGGCCACCCCGGTCACGCCGGCCCCGACCACCCCTGCCCCGGACGCCTCGGCCACCCCGACCGTCCCGCCGGTCTCCCCCGGCCTCCCGCTGCTGCCGACCGACCCGACCGACCCGACCGCCACGCCCAGCCCGGGCACGCCCACCACCCCCAGCCCGGGCACGCCCGCCGACGGCGGCAACGGGACCGTGCTGCCCACCCTCCCGGGCACGGGAACGGGAACGGGCACCGCCTCGCCCAGCCCGTCCACCGGCACCGGTGCCGGCAGCACCGACAGCGCCACCACCCCCACCGCGACGCCCACCACCGGCAGCCCGACCGCTCCGGGCACGGGCAGCGGCGCCACCGCCGCCGCGGACGCGTCCGCCACGCCGGCCGCCCCGGCCGAGTCGACGCCCCCGGCCCAGGCCCAGGCGCCGTCCGCGCAGCCGTACACCGTGGGCCCCGGCGACACGCTGGCCTCGATCGCCCGCAACCACGACCTGGGCGGCGGCTGGTCCGAGCTCTACGAGTCGAACCAGCAGACGGTCGGGGAGAATCCGGACCTGATCCGTCCCGGCCAGGTGCTGAACCTGGGCTGACCGGCGCCCGGCCCGGCCGCCGTCACTTCGGGACGGCGGCCAGGCCGGTGCAGCCGCGCAGGCCGTCGCGGCGCTGCTGGGCGGCCTTCGCCGCGCTGCCGCCCTGCGGGACGGGCACGCCGCGGCCGTCGATGTGCGCGGGGGTGAAGGTCTCGCCGGTGACGCGGCCGTCGGCGGTGACGGTGATCGTGGTGACGCCGGTCTCGTCGGAGGCGGTGTAGTTCGAGGTGCCGTACCAGAGGAAGTTGCCGAAGCCGTACGACACGTAGGTCTTCCCGAGCATGCCCGCGCCGAGCATGGTGTGGGCGTGGGTGCCGACCACGGCGGTCGCCCCGGCGTCGGCGAGCTTCTTGGCGAGTGAGGTCTGCGCGCGGGTCGGGCAGGCCACGCCTTCGTCGCCCCAGTGCAGGTAGACCAGGACCACCGGCGCCTGCGCCTTCGCCCCGGTGACGGCGCGCAGCAGCGCGGCCTCGTCGAGGGCGGACGCGATGCCCGGCTTGTGCGCGCCGGCCCGCCACTTCTGGTTGGTGATCTCGTTGACCTGGCTGGCCGCCAGCACGGCGACCTTCACACCGCGCACCGTGCTGACGTGGGGGGCGTACGCCTCCTCGGCGTCCTTGCCGATGCCGATCACGGGTACCGGGGAGGCGGCCTTGGCGGCGAGGGTGTCGGCGAGTCCGTCGGGGCCGAAGTCGACGGCGTGGTTGTTGGCCTGGGAGACCACGTCGACGCCGGCGCCCTTGAGCGCGTCGAGCGCCTTGGGCGTGGTGCGGAAGGTGTAGGTCTTGGGCTCGGCCCTGCCGCGGGAGGTGATCGCGGTCTCCAGGTTGAGCACCGCCAGGTCGGCCGCGGAGAGCGTCGCGGAGATCGGGCCGAGCGCGGTGTCGGCCTTGGTCGCGCCGAGCCGGGCGGCGGTCCGGCCCTCGAAGTGGACGTCCCCGGCGAACGCCACCGTGATGCTGCCGCCCGCGCCGGCGTTCTCCGGCGCCTCGCTCCCCGTTCCGGCGGACGGCCCCGCCGTCGGCTGTCCCGCCGTCGGCTGCCCTGCCGTCGGCTGCTCGGACGGGGCCGCCGAGGTGGACGGACCGGGCGGGGTGGAGACCGGCGTGCCCCCGGCGGTGGGGGCGGCGCGGTCCGCGGACGGTGCCGGGCCGCCGCATCCGGCGACGGTGCCGAGCAGCAGGACGGCGGTGGCGGTGACGGTGGCGGCGGTTGAGCCGGCCGTGGTGCGGCGCATGAACGGACCCCCCGGTGGTTCGGTGACGACGCACTGTATCCGCGCCGCTCGAACACCGGAAGGCCACATCACCACCGGACGGTCACGATTCCCGTCCGCCTCGAGCCGCCGTCCGGCCCGGCGACCGTCGACCCGCGACCGGACACCCTGCGGCCGTCGACTCAGGCCACCACCCCGGCGGCGCGCAGCAGCCAGCGGTTGGTCCGGCCGACCAGTCCGGCCCGGTCCAGGACGGAAACCACCTTCTGCGCCATCTCGACCTTGGTGGCCCGCCAGTGGGGGTTGGCCCGGGCGACGGCCCGGCCGGTCTTCGGCTCGATGCCGACGGCGGCGTACAGCCGGGGGTGGATCAGCGCGGTGGTGGCGTAGTAGACGATCAGTCCGATGAACAGCTGCTCGTACCGGCGGCGGACCGGGCCGAGGCGCTTGCGGACCAGTTCCTCGCGGGCGTAGCTGATGTGCCGGGCCTCTTCGATGACGTGGATCCGGGAGACCTGGCGGGTGAGCGGCTGGAGGGTGTCGTCGTTCATCACCTCGCGCTGGAAGGCGTCCAGGATCTCCTCGACGTACATGGTGCCGCCGAAGGTCTGGCTGTGGGTGGAGATCGCCTTGAACAGCCGGCCGAGGTTGTGCGCGACGAATCCGGCGCCGTACGCGGGGACGCCCATCTTGGCGATCATCCGGGCGAACATGATCGAGTGCCGGCACTCGTCGGCGATCTCGGTGAGCGCGTACTGGACGTGGTTGCTGGTCGGGTCCCGGTCGAAGGCGTGGCGCAGCAGCATCTGCATGAGGATCTCCTCGAACCAGATGCCGACGCTGGCGATGGAGGCGACCTCGTGCTTGGAGAGTTCGATCCGCTCCTCGTCGGTCATCCGCTCCCAGAGGTCGGTGCCGTAGAGGGAGAGGTGGCGGGGCGGACAGTAGTAGGCCCCGGGGACGGGGTCGGCGTCCCAGTCGACGTCCTTGAGGGGGTTGAACGAGAGCTTCGCGGAGGAGGCGAGCAGGCGTTCGGCAGTGCGCTCCCGGTCGGGGGCGGTGCGGGCGGACTGGGTGGAGGCGGGCTGGGGCGGCATGCCGGCTCCTTCGCGGTGGGGGCGTGGAGGGTGGAGTGGTGGCACTGCCGTGAAGGTAGAAGTTATTAGACTTCCCGTCAATACACCGCGCGCAAAGCGGCCGTCGCCGACCCCGCGGGAGGCCGCCCGCCTGCCTGGGAGCCCGTCCAACCCCGCGGCAGCCCGCTCGCCCGCCTGGGAGCCCGTCCGGCCCCGCGGGAGCCCGTCCGCCTGCGCGGGAGCCCGTGCCAGGCGGTCAGCCGCCCCGCTCCGGCCGCCCGGCCGTCCTACCCCGCCGCCGCCCAGCCCTCGGGGTCCTGCCAGGCCGCCAGCACCCGTCCGCTGACGAAGCGCCGCCGCTCCCCGCCCACCGGGTCGGTGAACTCCAGCGAGCGGGCCAGCAGCTGGAGCGGGCGCCGGTAGTCCTCGGGGACGTCCCCGGCCAGCACCTCGGGGTAGAGCGGGTCGCCCAGGATCGGCAGCCCCAGCCGGTTCATGTGCACCCGCAGCTGGTGGGTGCGCCCGGTGCGCGGGGCGAGCCGGTAGCGGCCCAGGCCGCCGCGCGCCCCGACCAGTTCGATCCAGCTCTCCGCGTTGGGCTCGCCGGGCTCCTCGTAGGCGTCGAGCCGGCCGCGGTCCTTGCGGATGCGGCTGCGCACCACGGTCGGCAGCAGCGCCGCCGCGGCCTCCTCGTGGCGGGCGACGGCCTCGTACTCCTTGACGACCTCGCGGCGTTCGAACAGGCCCTGGTAGGCGCCGCGCAGCGCGGGGTCGGCGACGAAGAGCACCACGCCTGCGGTGAGCCGGTCCAGGCGGTGGGCGGGGCTGAGCCGGGGCAGGTCGAGGTCGCGGCGCAGCCGGGCGAGGGCGGTCTCGGTGGCGTGGCTGCCGCGCGGGGTGGTGGCGAGGAAGTGCGGCTTGTCGGCGACCACGATCCGCTCGTCGCGGTGCAGGACCTCGACCGGGAAGGGCACCACGGGTTCGGGCGGTCCGGGTTCGCGGTGGAACCAGACGTGGCCGCCGGGCCGGTAGGGCGTGCCGTCGGTGACCGGCCCGTCCGGGTCGACGAACTCGCCGGCCGCGAGCATGGCGGCGATCCGTCCGTCCCCGGCGGCGGCGCCGTAGCGCTCCTCGAGGTAGGCGCGCACGGTGGGCCAGCCGCCCTCGAGCGGCAGCCTGACGTGGACGGGGTCGATGCCGTCGCGCTGCGGCAGCGGGCTGACGGGGGCGGGTTTCCTACGCACCACCGTGCGCCGCCCCGGGGTGCCTCCGGCGGGTGTCCATCCGGGTCACCCTAGCGGCAAGTCACCCGTCTGGGCTCGGGCGGCCCGCCGTGCGACGATGGCAGGGCGGTACCCGCCCCCGAACGGTAGGTGGCCGGATGGATGCCGAGAACCAGATGGACGCCGGGCAGCAGCGCACGATCCCCCGGAGCCGTCCCACCTCCCCGCTCACGGCGGGCGGTGCGCCGGTGCCGGACGGCCTGCTGGCGATCCCGGTCGCCACGGCCCTGATCGCCGCGGACGGCCGGATCCTGCACTGGAGCCCGGACGCGGAGGCGCTGCTCGGCTTCCCGGCCGACCTCGCGGTGGGCACCCGCGCGGCGGACATCCTGGTCGGCCCGGAGCGGCGTCCGGCGGCGCTGGAGCTGTTCGCCCGGATCCTGAGCGGCCGCGCCTGGTCGGGGGTGTTCCCGGTGCGGCACCGGGACGGGCACCTGGTGCGGCTCGACTTCCGGACCTTCCCGGTGCTGGACCGGGAGGGCTCGCCGATGGTGCTGGCGGTGGCCTCGGACGTCAGCGAGGTGCGCCGGCTGGCCGCGGACCTGGCGGTGCTGGACGGGTTCTTCACGCAGTCGCCGGTCGGGATGGCGGTGTACGACACCGACATGCGCTACGTCCGGCTGAACGAGGCGCTGGCCCGGATCAACGGGCTGCCGGTGGAGCAGCACCTGGGGCGGCGGCTGAGCGAGGTGCTGCCGGGGATCGACGGCCGGGCGGCGGAGGAGACGATGCGCCGGGTGCTGGCCGACGGGCAGCCGGTGGTGGACGCCCGGACGCACGGCTGGACGGCGGCCGACCCGGACCACGAGCACGCCTGGTCGGTGTCGAGCTTCCGGCTGGAGCAGCCGGACGGCACGGTGCTGGGGGTGAGCACCACGGTCGTGGACATCACCGAGCGCTTCGAGGCGGAGGGCGCCGCCGAGGCCGCCCAGCAGCGGCTGGCGCTGCTGAACGAGGCGTCCACCCGGATCGGCACCACGCTGGACCTGGCCACCACGGCCCGGGAGCTGGCCGAGACGGCCGCGCCGAGCCTGGCGGACACCGTGGTGGTGGAGGTGCTGGACGCCCTGGTGCGGGGCGAGCCGGCCGCGCTGCCGGGCCGCGGGGACCGCTCCGCGGTGCTGCGGCGGCTGGCGTTCCACACCGTGCCGGGCAGCGGGATGTCGTCGATCGCCCCGGCCGACACCGTGCAGCGGCTGCACCCGAGCACCCCGTACGCCTGGGCGCTGTCGCACGGCCGGCCGGTGCTGGTGCCGCGGACGGACGGGGCGGCGATGAGTTGGTTCACGGACGACCCGGTGCGGGGCGGGGCGATCCGGGCCCAGGGGGTGCGTTCGATGATGGTGGTGCCGCTGATCGCGCGGGGTGCGGCGATCGGCACGGCGACGTTCTTCCGGTCCCGGACCGAGACTCCGTACGGGCAGGCGGACCTGGCGCTGGCCGGCGAGCTGGCGGCCCGGGCGGCGGTGTCGATCGACAACGCGTTGTTGTACACCCGGGAGCGGGACGCGGCCGAGCAGCGGCAGCGGGCGCTGGAGGCCGCCGAGGCCGCCCAGCAGCGGCTGGCGCTGCTGAACGAGGCGTCCACCCGGATCGGCACCACGCTGGACCTGACGATCACCGCCCAGGAGCTGGTGGACGTGGTGATCCCGCGGTTCGCGGACTTCGTGACGGTGGACATCCGCGAGGCGGTGCTGACCGGCGAGGACCCGGAGCCGGTGCCGGAGTCCGGTTCGGTGCCGCTGCGGGCGGTCGCGGTGGGCGAGCGGGAGGACGGCCTGCTGCTGACGGGGGCGGCGGACGAGGTCGGGGAGACCACGCACTCGGCCAAGCTGTACGCGCAGGCGATGCGCACCGGCCGGTCGATCCTGGTGCCGCACGTGGACGAGTTCGAGCTGCGCCGGATCGTGGCGCACCCGGACCGGGTCCAGCCGGGCCTGGACGCCGGGATCCACTCGTACCTGATGGTGCCGCTGCTGGCGCGCGGCCAGGTACTGGGCGGGGTGGAGTTCGTCCGGCTGGCCAATCCGGAGCCGTTCACCCCGGCGGACCGGGCGCTGGGCGAGGAGCTGGCGGCGCGGGCGGCGGTGTGCATCGACAACGCCCGGTTGTACCGGCGGGAGCGGGACACCGCGCTGACCCTGCAGCGCAGCCTGCTGCCGCAGGACGTGCACCACACGCCCGGGCTGGAGATCGCGCACCGCTACCTGCCCTCGACGGTGGGCGACGAGATCGGCGGTGACTGGTTCGACGTGGTGCCGCTGACCGGCGGGCGGGTGGCGCTGATCGTCGGCGACGTGATGGGGCACGGCATCCGGGCCGCCGCCACGATGGGCCAGCTGCGGACGGTGGCGCGGACGCTGGTGACGCTGGACCTGGATCCGGCGCGGGTGCTGCGGCGGCTGGACGAGGCGACCGCGCAGCTCGGCGAGGGCCAGTTCGCCACCTGCGTGTGCGCGGTGTTCGACCCGGTGGACGAGGAGTGCATCCTGGCCTCGGCAGGACACCTGCCGCCGGTGGTCTCGGAGCGGGACGGCCAGGCCCGGCTGGTGACGCCGCCGCCGGGCGCGCCGCTGGGCGTGGGCGGGGTGCCGTTCGAGTCGGTGCGCTTCCCGCTGCGCACGGACGGGCTGCTGGTGCTGTACACGGACGGCCTGGTGGAGCGGCGCGGGCAGGACCTGGACGAGGGTCTGGAGCTGCTGCGGGAGACGGTGACGCACCGTCAGTCGACCCTGGAGCGCGGCTGCGACGCGGTGCTGGGGGCGCTCGGGGCGACGATGGGTCAGGACGACGTGGCGGTGATCATGGCGCACGCGGGGCCGGTCGGCGCGGACCGGCTGGCGACCCTGGCGCTGTCGGGGGATCCGGCACTGCTGCGGCACGCCCGGGAGTTCACCCGGCGGACGCTGGCCGACTGGGGGCTGGGTTCGCTGGTGGAGCCGGTGGTGCTGCTGGCCGGGGAGCTGTTGGCGAACGCGGTGCTGCACGCGGGTTCGCCGTTGCAGTTGCGGCTGTTCCGGGGCTCGCTGCTGACGGTGGAGGTGTCGGACGCGGACAGCCGGGAGCCGCGGCTGCGGCCGGTGGGCGAGCACGACGAGGGCGGGCGGGGCATGCTGCTGATCAACGAGCTGGCGCACCGCTGGGGCAGCCGGGCCACCCGGGACGGCAAGGTGGTCTGGTTCGAGATGGAGCTTCCGGTCCGATCGTCACACTGACGTGACGTCAACTTCCTTGGCCCGCAGGGGCGTCAACCCCGCGCGCCGCCCGGTACGGCATCCGGCGGTACGGCGCTCACCCGTCGCGGCGGTGGATGTGCCCCGGCCGGGTGACCGACCGGCCCGCGGCGTACGGCCGGGGGCTCCGGGTGCCGATGATCGTCGCGTCCGGCCCCCGAAACCGCGCGCGACGCCACGGCGTTCAGCGCCGAGCATGGAGAACTCGATGCGTTCCAGCCTTGCCAAGGTCACCACCACCGCCTTCCTCACCGGGCTCGCCCTGCTCGGCACGGTGGGCACCGCCTCCGCCCACTCCCACCACCACCACATGCACCCGCACGGGGCGCTGGCCGTCGGCGGCGACGCGGCGGCCCGGGGCGGCGACGCGGGCGCGGTCGGCGGCGACGCCTGGGCCGAGGACGGGAACGCGGGCGCGGTCGGCGGGGACGCGGGCGCGCTGGGCGGCAGCGCCCTGGCGACGGGTGGCGACGCCTGGGCCGAGGGCGGCGACGCGGGCGCGATCGGGGGCGACGCCGAGGCGCTGTGCGGCTCCGCGCTGGCCGTCGGCGGCGACGCGCTGAGCGACGGGGGCGACGCCCTCGCGGTCGGCGGGGACGCGTCCTCCTCGCACTGACCTCCCCGGGTGCGCGCGGCGGCCGGGCGGTGTCCTCCGGGACCCGCCCGGCCGCCGCATGCGCTACGGGAGCGGGGTGACGTACGCGCCGGAGATGCCGCCGTCCACCAGGAAGGTGTTGGCGGTCATGAAGGAGGAGTCGTCGCTGGCCAGGAAGGCCACCGCGGCGGCGATCTCCTCGGGTTCGGCGAACCGGCCGAGCGGGATGTGCACCAGCCTGCGGGCGGCGCGTTCCGGGTCCTTGGCGAACAGCTCCTGCAGCAGCGGGGTGTTGACCGGGCCGGGGCACAGCGCGTTGACCCGGATGCCCTCGCGGGCGAACTCCACGCCCAGCTCGCGGCTCATCGCCAGCACGCCGCCCTTGGAGGCGCTGTAGGAGATCTGCGAGGTCGCGGCGCCCATCACCGCCACGAAGGACGCGGTGTTGATGATCGAGCCCCTGCCCTGCCGCCGCATGTGGCCGATCGCGTACTTGCAACACAGGTACACCGAGGTCAGGTTGACGTCCTGGACGCGCTTCCACGCCTCCAGGCCGGTGACCAGGATGGAGTCGTCGTCCGGCGGGGAGATGCCCGCGTTGTTGAACGCCACGTCCAGGCTGCCGTAGTGCTCGACGGCGGTGTCGAACAGGGCCCGGACCTGCTCCTCGTCGGTGACGTCGGTGCGCACGAACAGGCCGCCGGCCTCGTTGGCGGCCTTGGTGCCGGTCTCCTCGTCGATGTCGGCGCACACCACCTTCGCGCCCTCGGCGGCGAAGCGGCGCACCGTGGCCAGGCCGATGCCGCTGCCCGCGCCGGTGACGACCGCCACCCGGCCCTCAAGTCGCTTGCTCATCTGGCTCATTCCTCCGTGGCGATGAAGACGTTCTTGGTCTCGGTGAAGGCGTGCAGGGCGTCCGGTCCGAGCTCGCGGCCCAGGCCGGACTGTTTGAAGCCGCCGAACGGCGTCCAGTAGCGCACCGAGGAGTGCGAGTTGACGGACAGGTTGCCCGCCTCCAGGGCCCGGGCGACGCGCAGCGCCCGGCCCACGTCGCGCGTCCAGACCGACCCGGACAGGCCGTACTCGGTGGCGTTGGCGATCCGCACCGCGTCGCTCTCGCCGCGGAACGGGACCACGGTGACGACCGGGCCGAACACCTCCTCGGTGAACGCCCGGTGGTCGGGGGCGATCGGCGCCAGCACCGTCGGCGGGTACCAGAAGCCGGGCCCTTCGGGCGCGGCGCCGCGGAACGCCACCTCGGTGTCGCCGTCCACGTAGGAGGCCACCCGGGCCCGGTGCGCGGCCGAGACCAGCGGCCCCATCTCGGTCTTCTCGTCCGCCGGGTCACCGACCCGCACCCCCCGGACGGCGCGCTCCAGCCGCTCCATGAACTCCTCGTACACGCTCGCCTCGACCAGGATCCGGGAGCGCGCGCAGCAGTCCTGCCCCGCGTTGTCGAAGACCGCGTACGGGGCGGTGGCGGCGGCCTTGTCCAGGTCGGCGTCGGCGAAGACGATGTTGGCGCTCTTGCCGCCGAGTTCGAGCGTGACCGGCTTGACCTGGGCGGCGCAGCCCGCCATCACCGACTTGCCGACGGCGGTGGAGCCGGTGAACACCACCTTGCGGACGTCGGGGTGGGTGACGAAGCGCTGTCCGACCACCGGGCCGCGGCCGGGCAGCACCTGCAGCACGCCCTCGGGCAGGCCCGCGCGCAGGGCGAGTTCGGCCAGCCGCAGCGCGGTGAGCGGGGTGAGCTCGGCGGGTTTGACGATGACGGTGTTGCCCGCGGCCAGTGCGGGGGCCAGCGCCCAGGCGGCGATCGGCAGCGGGAAGTTCCACGGGACGATCACGCCGACCACGCCGAGCGGCTCGTGGAAGGTCACGTCGAGGCCGCCGGCCACCGGGATCTGCCGGCCGAACAGCCGCTCGGGGGCGCCCGCGTAGTACTCGATGACGTCGCGCGCGTTGCCGGCCTCCCAGCGGGCGTTGCCGATGGTGTGCCCGGCGTTGGCGACCTCCAGGGCGGCCAGCTGCTCGCGTTCGGCGTCCACTTCGGCGGCGAAGCGGCGCAGCAGCCGGGCCCGGTCGCCGGGGGCCACGTTCCGCCAGCTCTCGAACGCCGCCTTGGCGCGGGCGATCGCGGCGTCGGCGGCGGCCGGACCGGCCAGGTCGACGGTGGTGATCACCTCCTCGGTGGCGGGGTTGACCACCCGGTACGGCTCGGACTCCTCGGACACCTGCTCCTCCTCGCTCTCGTGCGCCTGCCGCGCCCGCCTCACAGCCGCTCGAAGCCGCGGCGGCGCTCCCAGTCGGTCACCGCGGCGTCGTACGCGGCGAGTTCGACCCGCCCGGCGTGGGCGTAGTGCCGCACGACGTCCTTGCCGAACGCCTCGGTGGCGGCCTCGCTGCGCTCGAACCGGTCGACGGCCTCGCGCAGCGTCGGGGGCACCCTGGGCGCGTCGGAGGCGTACGCGTTGCCGGTGAACTCTGGCTCCAGCGGCAGCTGGTGCTCCACGCCGTGCAGCCCGGCGGCGATCAGCGCGGCCACCGCCAGGTACGGGTTGACGTCACCGCCGGGCACCCGGTTCTCGAACCGCAGCGAGGCCCCGTGCCCGACCACCCGCAGCGCGCACGTCCGGTTGTCGCGGCCCCAGGCGATCGCGGTGGGGGCGAAGCTGCCCGGCACGTAGCGCTTGTAGGAGTTGACGGTCGGGGCGAGCAGCAGCGCGAACCGATCGAGGCAGGCGAGCTGCCCGGCCAGGAAGTGCTCCATCGTCCGGGAGAAGCCGTGCGGGCCCTCGCCGGGGAAGACCGGGCGGCCCCGCTCGTCGCGCAGGCTCAGGTGCACGTGGCAGGAGTTGCCCTCGCGCTGGTCGTACTTGGCCATGAAGGTGAGGCTGACGCCCTCCTGCGCGGCGATCTCCTTCGCGCCGGTCTTGTAGACGGCGTGGTCGTCGCAGGTGGTCAGCGCGTCGGCGTAGCGGAACGCGATCTCGTGCTGCCCGAGGTTGCACTCGCCCTTCGCGGACTCCACCGTCAGCCCGGCCCTGGCCATGCCGGTGCGCAGGCGGCGCAGCAGCGGTTCGATCCGGGCGGTGCCGAGGATCGAGTAGTCGACGTTGTACTGGTTGACGGGCGTGAGGTCCTGGTAGTGCTTCGCCCAGGCGTGCTCGTAGCTGTCCCGGAACACCATGAACTCCAGCTCGGTGCCCACGCACGCGCCCCAGCCGTAGCCGGCCAGCCGCTCCAGCTGGCGGCGCAGCACCTGCCGGGGCGAGACCGCGACCGGCGTGCCGTCGTGGTGGGCGAGGTCGCACTGGACCATGGCGGTGGCCGGGTGCCAGGGCACCATCCGCAGGGTGGCCGGGTCGGGGGCGAAGACCAGGTCTCCGTAGCCGTTCTCCCAGGAGGAGACGGTGTAGCCGTCGACGGTGTTCATCTCCACGTCCACCGCCAGCAGGTAGCCGCAGCCCTCGGCGCCCGCGCCCAGCACCTCGGTCAGGAAGTACCCGGCGTCCAGGCGTTTGCCCTGCAACCGGCCCTGCATGTCGGTGACGGCCAGGACGACCGTCTCCACCGCGCCCTCGGCCACCAGTCCCCGCAGCCGCTCCACCGTGAGCCGTGCCTCGGTCATCCGCCCACCACCTCCGCCACCCGGCCCGCCGCACGCGGACCGGTCCGCCACGACGACGATGATCCCGCTCCGGGCCCGGGCGCACCAGTGGCCGCGCGGGCACCGAACAAACCTGATTACCCGTCAGAAGATCGCTCATACCGATGAACTGACCGCTCATCAGTTTTTCCACCCTCGTTCCACTCGTCGTCCGATCCGAAATGCGATTGCCCCGGACGTCCGGACCTGCTTCGGTGGCGCCTGCCCGCCCGCCCCGTCCTCCTGGAGTCCACCGCCCGTGACCTTCCGCCTGACCGCCCTCACCGATCCCGCCGACAGCCCCTTCTCCCACCGCCTCGCCTGGCTGGCCTCCGCCCGGGACGGCACCCCGCTCGGCAGCGCCTTCCTCCGCCTGTTCGACTCCCCCGAACAGGCCCATCTCTGCGAACTCACCCTGGACGTCCACCCCGCCGAGCGACGCCGCGGCGCCGGGTCGGCACTGCTCGCGGCCGCGGTCGCCGCGGCCCGGGAGGACGGGCGCGGCGCCCTGCTCGCCCAGGCCGTCGAGGGCTCCCCGGGCGACGCCTTCCTCTCCGCCCGGGGCTTCGGACGGGCCCTCGTCCTCGACTTCGCCCGGCTGGACCTGACGGCCGGAACCTCCACCGGTGGAGCGGCGGCGGCCGGGCTCCCGTCCGGCTACCGGCTGGTCTCCTGGCTCGGCAGCTGCCCCGAGGAGTGGCTGCCGGCCTTCACCCGCTCGCGCAGCGCCATGGACGACATCCCGCTGGGCGACGTCGGGTTCGGCCGGGTCGTGTGGGACGAGGCCCGGGTGCTGGCCGTGGCGAAGGCCGTCGCCGACCGGGGCGAACTGCTGCACACCGTCGCCGTGCTGGAGACCGCCACCGGCGACCTGGTCGGGTTCAGCGAGCTGGTGCTGCCCGCCGACCGGTCCGGCGACGGCCAGCACTACGGCACCGCCGTCCAGCCCGCCCACCGCAGGCGCGGCCTGGCCCGGGCGATGAAGGCCGAGGCGATCCGTTGGACGCGGGCCGAGCACCCCGCGATCACCGGCCTGCTCACCGACACCGCCGACCACAACACCGGCATGCTGGCGGTCAACCGCGCCCTGGGCTATCGGAGCACCCACCGCTCCGTCGAGTTCCGCCGCCCGCTCTGACCCGGCGCCCGCCGCCCGCTCCGAACCGCCGCCCCGGACTGTCACGCAGCCGCCGCTCGGGGCGGCGGGCCCTCAGCTGCCCTGTCCCACCGGCTGCCCCACGGTCTGTTCCGCCGCGGCCGCTGTCGGGCTCCGCGGGCCCGCCGCGCCGCCGACCAGCACCACACCGATGGCGAAGGCGAGCAGGACCCGCCAGTCGGGCGATCCGCTCCGGGCCAGGCCCTGGACCGCCCAGCGGGCCAGGGCCCAGCCCACCGCCGCCAGCCCCGCGAGCAGCATGGCGGACCGTCCCGCGCCCGCTGTCCGGGCCTGTGCCCGGATGCGCCCGGCCAGCCGCAGCAGCAGGCCGTCGACCGGGCGCAGGGCGGCCAGCAGCGCGCCGAGCAGCACGGCCAGCACCAGCACCCACGCCGGGCGCCAGGCCCACCAGGCTGCCGAGCCGACCTCCGGTTCGGGGGCCAGGTCGGTGAGGTAGAACGCGGCCCCTACGGCCAGCACGGGCACCATGTGCCAGAGGTACAGCGACATGCCGGCCCGGCCGAGCTGGGCGATCAGCCGGCCGGGGCCCCGCCGGGCGTTCAGGACGCGCTCGGCGTACGGAGCCAGCAGCAGGCACAGCCCGCACTGGGCGAGCAGCCAGGCCAGCATCGCCAACGACGGCGGGTCGGTGTTCGAGACCTCCTCGCCGCTGACCAGGACCAGGCTGACCGGGAACGGCCCGAACCCGACCAGCGCCGCGTACCCGGCCGCCCCGCCCACCGCCAGGGCCGCGCCGAACACCGGGCGGGCCACCGCGCCGCCCGCCCGCCAGGCGAAGCCGAGCTGGTAGGCGACGGCCCAGACCAGCAGGTAGTTCAGCAGGCCGACCCGGTACGCCCAGTCGGCGTCCACCTCGATCACCAGCAGGCCGACCGCCGCCCCCGCCGCGGCGAGGGCCGCGACCGAGCCCAGGCCCCAACGCCGGTGCAGCG
This sequence comes from Kitasatospora cineracea, assembly GCF_003751605.1. NCBI lineage: Bacteria > Bacillati > Actinomycetota > Actinomycetes > Kitasatosporales > Streptomycetaceae > Kitasatospora > Kitasatospora cineracea. The sequence continues at coordinate 5,411,680 of NZ_RJVJ01000001.1, read as the reverse complement.
CGGCCAGCCACGGTGTCAGCATGCTGATCGCCAGGTACACGGGCAGGAACCAGAACTGCATCGCCAGCGCCCACCCGATCATGCCGAGCAGTGCCGGATCGGCCCCGCACGCCCCCGCGATCGCCAGACCGCCCAGCGTCGGCACCAGGTAGGCGGCGGTGGGCAGCAGCAGCCGCAGGGCGCGGCCGCGGATCCAGCCCGCTGCCGTCCCGCCCCCGGCCCGGCAGCGGTTCCAGGAACCGGCCGCCGCGTAGCCGCCGGCCAGGAAGAAAACCGGCATGATCTGGAAGCCCAGGGTCAGCCACTGCGTCCACGGCACGGCCGCCATCAGCTCGGGCGCCGCCAACGCTCCGTCAGGTGCCCGTACCAGTGCGGTGATCAGCCAGTGGCCGAGCACCACCAGCACGATCGCCCCCGCGCGCAGCAGGTCCACGTACCTGCTGCGACCCGTTCCACCGTCCATGGTCCTCCCCCGTCTCCCCGTGCCGGTTATCATCGCCAGCCGCCCCTCACGATCACGTCACCCGGCGCGTTGCGGTTCGGCCACAACCCGCCCTTCCCCTGCGCGCCCCACCGCGCCCCCGCTGCTCCACCGCCCCGCACCACTCCCCTGCACCGGCCCGGACCCGTCCCGTACGGCCGGGGGCCGGGCCGCTCCGAACGGAAAGTGATCGAGGAGTCAAACCCTGGTCAAGGATGAGGTGATGGGGGTGACGGGGGGCCTATCCTGGTCGCGCAACGACAAGACACCTCGTTCGGTGAGGCGTCTTCACGGACACAGGCCACTGATCCCACCCGTCGAGAGACGCTCCGGATCAGGACAGGTCTCCCCGGCTCAAGGGGTGATCCCAAGTGGCTTCCCCGCTGCCGGGGACACGCCGTGGAGTGCCAAAGCTCTGACGAGTTGGGGTGTGCCGGGCCGCCGCGGCCCGGTCGCCTGCCGTGCGGCCGCGAGCTGAACTCGTCGGCCAGAACCGGGAGGAGGCGGGATGGACAGTAGTAGTCCGGGGCACAGTCGGCCCCTCCCCGTTTCGTCCTCGCCGCTGTTCCGCGGTTCGAGGCAGTTCCTCCTCCACTGATTCCGCCGGACTCTCCGATTCCGAACGGCCGGGTACCCCGGTTGTCCGTCGTGTCGGCCGCCTTCCCTGCGGCCGGTTCGTCGGACCGCCGACGCCCCGCCGCGCCGGGGTGGGACCGGCGCCGCCTCCCGGCAGCAGCCGCCGTCGTCCGCTGCCCGGAGCCGGCCGCCACCGTCTGCCGGACGACCTCACCGGACCGGCCCCGGCCCGGGTCCACTCCCGACGCCACCGCGCCACGCCGCCACGCCCGCCTGCCCTTCACCGGGGCGGGCTGCCGGCCGGAGTGCACCGACGGGGTGTCGGCGGACCGCGGGCGGCCGTCGGCCGGTGACCGGTGCCGCTGGTCGGTGACCGGCGTCGGCGGGGCCGCCGGTACTCGGGCGCGCCCTCCGGGGGCGCCCGCCGGCCGGAGCGTGGAAGGAACTGTTGCGAGCCGCTCGTCGGCCCCGCCCTGTCGGGGCAGAGGAGGTGTTCCCCCATGGCCACCAACACACTGTTCAGCTCGACCACGGCCCGGCTGCGCGACCGCCGGGTCAACCTCGACCACCGGGCCACCGCCAGCCGCGCGGTGCGCGCCTCCCTGGTCTCGCTGGCCGGGCTGATCGGGGCGCCGGTCACCAACCAGGCCGGGGCGGAGGTCGGTCGGCTGGCCGACGTGGTCGCCCGGCTGTACGGCCCGGACCCGTACCCGCCGATGACCGGGCTGATCCTGCGGATCGGGCGGCGCCGGACGTTCCTGCCCGCCGAAGCGATCGGACGGCTTGGCGCCGGGCACGTCCGGCTCCGGGCGTCCCGCGTCGACCTGCGGGACTTCCAGCGGCGCCCCGGTGAGGTGCTGCTGGCCCGCGACGTGCTGGACCACCAGCTCGTCGACGTCGACGGCGTCCAGGTCACCCGGGCCGCCGACCTGTACCTGGCGCCGCTGGTCGGCCGGGTGGTGCTGGTCGGAGTGGACGTGTCGCTGCCGACCCTGCTGCGCCGGCTGGGCCCGCGCCGCTGGCAGGCCCGGCCCACCCCGGAACGCGTGCTGGACTGGCAGTCGTTCGCCCCGTTCGGCGAGCAGGCCACCGAGGGACCGGCCGAAGTCCGGCTGCGGTCCTCCCGCTCGGCCCTGCACCAGCTCCGCCCCGCGGACCTGGCCGACATCCTGGAGGACCTCGGCCGCAGCGAACGGCAGCAGCTGCTGGGCTGGTTGGCACCCGAGCAGGCCGCCGACGCGCTGGAGGAGATGGAGCCCGCCGAGCTGGAGAACCTGCTGCGCGAGGCCAGGCCGGAGCACGCCGCACGGCTGGTCGACGAGATGGAGCCCGACGAGGCCGCCGACGCGCTGCGCGACCTCCAACCGGGCGAGCGGGAGCGGCTGTTGGAACGGATGCCCCACGGGGAGGCCGCCGAGCTGCGCGGGCTGCTCGCCCACCGGGAGGGCACCGCCGGTGGCGCGATGACGACCCGGCTGGTCACCGCCCGGCTGGAGCAGACCGTCGCCGAGGTCCGCGCCGAACTGGCCGCGCAGGCCGAGCACCGCACCGAGATCGACGCCGTCGTGGTGCTGGACACCGCTGGGCGGCTGGTCGCCGACGTGCCGCTGTTCGACCTGGCGGTGGCCGAGGACAGCACGCCGGTCACCGATCTGGTGGCCTGGCTGGCCCAGTTCGGCCCGCCCGTCGCGGTCTCCCCCGACGCCCGGCTGGCCAAGGTCGCCGACCGGCTGGTGGCCGCCCGCAAGTCCTCCCTCCTGGTGGTCGACGAGGAGGACCGGCCGCTCGGCCGGATCCTCGCCGACGACATCCTCGACGCCCTGCTGCCCGAGCGCGGGCGCCTGCACTTCCGGAGGTTCCTCCAGTGAACGCCCGCACCGGCCTCGGCCCGACCGACCCCGCAGCCGCCCCCACCGCTGCCGGCCCCACCACTGCTCCCCGGTCCTCCGACCACTTCCCCTCCCAGACCGGTCCCTCCGCGGCCGGGCCCGTCACCGGGGCCGGGCCCGGGCGCCCGGCCCCGGCCCGTCGGCGCGGGCTGCGCCGGATCGCCGCGGTGGCGATGATCGCCGGCCCCGGGCTGGTCGCCGCCAACGCGGGCAACGACGCCGCCGGCATCGCCACCTATGCCTCGGCCGGCTCCCAGTACACCTACGGCACGCTGTTCTTCATGGTGCTGGTGACCGTCGCCCTGGTGATGGTCCAGGAGATGGCCGTCCGGCTCGGCGCGCACACCGGCAAGGGGCTCGGGGCACTGATCCGCGAGCAGTTCAGCCTCCGGCTGACCGCCCTGGCGGTCGGCTGCCTGCTGCTGGCGAACACCGGCCTGGTGGTCAGCGAGTTCGCCGGGATCGGCGCGGCCTTCGAGCTGCTGGGCATTCCGAAGTGGGCGGTGGTGCCGCCCGCCGCCGTGCTGCTGTGGGCGCTGGTGCTGTTCGGCTCCTACCGGTGGGCGGAGCGGATCTTCCTGGTGATGTCGCTGGCGTTCTTCTCCTACCCGATCGCCATGGTGCTCGGGCACCCGCACTGGGGGGAGGTCGGCCGGAACCTCGCGGTGCCGCACATGCAGCCCTCCAGCGACTTCGTCCTGCTGGCCGTCGCACTGATCGGTACGACCGTCAGCCCGTACATGCAGTTCTACGCGGCGGCCGGCGTCGTGGACCGGGGCGCGAAGCCGGAGGACTACCGGCTGATCCGGGCGGACGCCGTGCTCGGTGCGGTGTTCGCCTGCGTGATCAGCCTGACCATCATCATCGCCACCGCGGCGGCGATCGGCGGGACGGGACCGCTGCAGTCCGCCTCCGAGGCCGCCCGGGCGCTGGAGCCGGTGGCCGGGCCGGGCGCGGAACTGCTGTTCGCCTTCGGGCTGCTCGGCGCCTCGGCCCTGGCCGGGGCCGTGGTGCCGCTGTCGGCGAGCTACGCGATCGGCGAGGCGGCCGGGGTGGAGCGCTCGGTCTCCCGCCGCTTCCGGGACGCCCCGCTGTTCCTCGGCGTGTTCACCGCGCAGATCGCCCTGGGCGCGATCGTGGCGCTGACCCCGGTCGACGTCATCCAGCTGCTGATCGGCACCCAGGTGCTCCAGGGGCTGATCAGCCCGATCGTGCTGGTGTACCTGCTGGTGCTGACCAACCGGCGTTCCCTGCTCGGCGCCGCCGCGAACGGCCCGCGCTACCGGATCGCCGCGACCGCAGTGGTCGTCGGGGTGGCGCTGATGTCCACCGTCCTGCTGGTGCAGACCGTCCTCGGCTGGTTCGGCCTGGCCTGACCGCGTGCCCCACCGGGGGCCGCGGAGCAGCAGCGCCCGCACTGCCGCCCACCGGGCCCGTCCCCTCCCCGTGTTCCGCGCACCCATGCGTTCCCTCCTCCCGGGGCGCCGTCCCGACCGACCGGGACGGCGCCCCCGCTGGTTAATCCGTTTGTCTCCCGGCAACCGCCCTGCCAGGCTCCCTGCCATGTCTGCTCACGAACCGCCGGCCGATCTCGCCGCTTTCTTCTCCGACGGCCGTCTGGTCTCCGTCCCGCGCCGGCCGGCCCGCCGCGCCGCCCTGCTCGGGCACCTCGTGCGCGCCCTCTTCGACCCCGAGCGCTCGTACACCGAGCGGGAGGTCAACGAGACGCTGCTCGGCGTCCATTCCGACAGCGCCATGCTCCGGCGCTACCTGGTCGAGGCCCGGTTGCTGATCCGCACCCGGGACGGGTCTAGCTACCGGCGGGCCGTCGCCGACGACTGCGACGGCCCGGCTGCCCCGACCGGTCCGGCGAGCGCTCAGCCGCCCGCCGCGTAGCTCCAGAACTCGCGCAGCAGCGGTGGCGGGGTGGGCCCCGTCATCTCCCGCTGGGTGAGCAGTACCGTCACCAGCCCGGTGCGTCGCACCACGTGGGCGGCGGTGCCGGTGCCGCCGACCCAGCCGTAGCGGCCCGGCGTGTTCCACGGGTCTCGGCGGACCACGTCCACCGAGCCGCCGTAGCCCCAGCCCTGCCCCTCCAGGAACAGCTCGCTGTCCTTGCGTTGGCGCTCCGTCAGGTGGTTGGTGGTCATCAGCCGGACCGCGCCCAGCGAGAGCACCCGCCGCCCGTCCTCGGCGCGGCCGCCCGCGCGCAGCATCCGCAGGAACGTGAACACGTCGTCGAGGGTGGACACCAGGCCGCCGGCCCCGGACGGGAACGGGGGCGGGGTGCTCCACTGGCCGTCCGGTGGGTCGGCCACCGTCAGGGTGCCGTCCGGGTCCGGGTGGTACAGCGGGGTCAGCCGCCCCGGTGGCGCGTGGAAGGCCGTGTCGGGCATGCCCAGCGGTTCGAACAGCCGCTCCGTCAGGACTCGGTCGAGCGGCTGCCCGGCCGCCCGGGCGATCAGGACGCCCTGGATGTCGGAGCAGGTGTTGTAGAGCCAGGCCTCACCCGGCTGGTGGAGCATCGGGATGCCCGCCAGGGCGGCCGTCCACTCCTCGGGCGGTGCCACCTGCTGGGGCCGGGGCGGTGCCTGGGCGAGCTCCGCGAACAGCGGGGCCAGCGCCGGCAGGGTGAAGTCCGTCGAGAAGCCGTAGCCGGCCCGCGACTCCATGACGTCCCGTACCGTGACGGGCCGGTTCGCCGGGACGGTGTCCGTCACCGGGGCGCGTGGTGTCCGCACCACCCGCAGGTCGGCCAGCTCCGGCAGCCAGCGCTCGACCGGGTCGTCGAGCGCCAGCACCCCGTCGTCGACCAGTTGGAGCGCCGCCGCGGCCGTGACGGGCTTCCCGACCGAGGCGATCCGTACCGGCGACTCCCTGCTCAGCTCGCCCGCGGCGGCCGTCTCGACCCGCCCCTCGCGGGCGACCAGGGCGACCGCCCCCGGCACCGTCCCGTCCGCGACCCGACGCTCCAGCAGCGCCTGCAGTCCGCCCGCGCCGCGCGGCTCGTCCGTCGTGCGCATCCCGCTCGTCCCTCGCATCGTGCTCCCCTTTCGTCGCCGGTGCCCGATCCGCACCGTACGCCCCTTCTGTCTCCTGCTGTTTGAAGTGTGCCCCGCCCTCCCGGCCCGCCCACCGGACGATCGGCTGGCTTTGGCGCACCGATCAGTTGACGATCCGTCAGCCGATCGGTTGACCCCGATGTCAACCACCGGTTGGTTTTCCGCGGCGCAGGCGATTTCCGGCGTCGGAATCCGCCGTCCGGGTACTGTCCTCGAGTAGCGTGGCCCGCACCCTCGACCACACCGACCGGAACACCACGATCACCCCCGGCGTCGATCCGGAGGACATCACCGCCCTGAAGTCCTCCGCCGAGTCCGACCTCGCCGTCGGCGGCGCCGTCCTCGCCGCCGGGCTGTGCCGGCTGGACCTGATCGGCTTCACTATCGACTTCACCGGGGAGAACGCCCCTGCCCGGCGCGGAGCCCGACCATCAGGCTCCGGGGTGAAACGCCCAGCGGTTTTCGCCCTCACCGACTCCGCCGGCCTGCGCCTGGCAGAGACCGCCACGCCACCGGTCCACTGCCGGTGCGGCCGGCCTCCGGAGCGGCCCTTTCCCCGGCGGGGCCCCACATCGCAGGCGTCTTCCTCCGGTCCGCCCGCCGATCCGGACGAAACTGCCCGGCGGGGCGCCGCCGTGCGGGCCGTTCACCGCCCGGGCAGGTCCTCCAGGCCGGGCAGCACCTTGTCCAGCGTGACGGGCAGGTCCCGCACGCGGACGCCGCAGGCGTGCCACACGGCGTTGGACACCGCGGCGGCCGTTCCGACGATGCCGATCTCGCCGATGCCCTTGGTCCCCATCGCGTTGACGTGGGGGTCGTGTTCGTCGAGCCAGTGGGCCTCGACCTCGGTGACGTCCGCGTTGGCCGTGATGTGGTAGTCGGCGAGGTCGTGGTTGACGACGTGGCCGGTCCGGGGGTCGAGGACGCTGTGCTCGTGCAGCGCCATGGACAGCCCCATCGTCATGCCGCCGATGAACTGCGAGCGCGCCGTGCGCGGGTTGACGATCCGTCCGGCGGCGAAGACGCCCAGCAGGCGCGGTACCCGGATCTCCCCCGTGTCCAGGTGGACCCGGGCCTCGGCGAACTGGGCGCCGAAGGCGTGCATCGCCCAGCGGTCGTCCGCCGGCTGGACGGAGCCGGACGCCTCGGCCCGGTCCGGCGGCTCGGCGCCGTACCGGGCGCGGAGGGCGCGGGCGGCCTCGACCACGGCCGAGCCCCAGGTCGACATGCCCGAGGAGCCGCCCGCCACCGACGCCACCGGGTAGGCGGTGTCGCCGATCCGCACCTCGACCCGCTCGACGCCGACGCCGAGCGCGTCCGCGGCGATCTGCGCGAGCGTGGTCCAGGTGCCGGTGCCGAGGTCGGCCGCGCCGATCTCGGCGACGTACCGGTCGCCCTCCCGCCGGATCACCGCCGTCGACTTCGACATCCGGTGCACCGGGTAGGTGGAGGCGGCGACGCCGGTGCCGACCAGCCAGTCGCCGTCGCGGCGCACGCCGGGCCGCGGGTCGCGCCCGTTCCAGCCGAACCGCGCCGCGCCCTCGCGCAGGCAGCCGACCAGGTTGCGGCTGGAGAAGGGCTTGCCGGTCTCCGGGTCGGTGGCGGGTTCGTTGCGGATCCGCAGCTCGACCGGGTCGAGGCCGAGGCGCTCGGCCAGTTCGTCCATCGCCACCTCGGGCCCGAACATGCCGGGGCACTCCCCGGGCGCGCGCATCCAGGACGGCACGGGGACGTCGAGGGCGGCGAGGCGGTGGGTGGTGCGCCGGTTGGCGACGGCGTACATCATCCGGGCGGGCACGCCGGTCTGCTCGGCGAACTCCTTGATCCGCGAGGTCTGTTCGACGACGTCGAGCGCGAGGGCGGTCAGCGTGCCGTCGCGTTCGGCGGCGAGGAGGCAGCGCTGGATGGTGGGGGTGCGGTAGCCGGCGAGGGAGAACATCTGCTGCCGGGTCAGCGCGAGGCGCACCGCCCGGCCGGGGACGGCGCGCGCGGCCATCGCGGCGAGCACCACGTTGACGTGCGGGGTGCCCTTCGACCCGAAGCCGCCGCCGACGTACGGGCAGATGACCCGGACCTTCGCCTCGTCGAGGCCGAACACCGACGCCACGGCACTGCGGGCGGGGTGGACGCCCTGGGTGGAGTCCCACAGGGTGAGGCGGCCGTCGCCGGGCTCCCACCGGGCGGTGGTGGCGTGCGGCTCCATCGGATTGTTGTGGTACATCGCGGTGGTGTACGTCTGCTCGACCACCGCCGCCGCGGCGGCGGTGGCGGCCGCGACGTCGCCCTCGACGGTGTCGGTGGCGAAGTCCGGGTTCACCCGCTCGGGCGCGTACAGGTCGTCGCGGTCGGCCCGCAGCTCGCTGTCGTGCGCCGCCCGCGCGTAGCTCACCCGGACCAGGGCGGCGGCGTGCCGGGCCGTCTCGGAGCTGTCGGCGACGACCAGCGCGACGACCTGGCCGCGGAAGGCGACCTCGTCGTCCTGGAGGGCCGCCAGTTCCCGGTCCTCGGTGGAGGCCAGGCGTTCCGCGGTGGCGGGGGTGAGCACCGCGAGCACGCCGTCGAGCGCCTCGGCGGCGGCGGTGTCCAGCGCGGTGACCCGCCCCCGGGCGACGGTGGCCTGGACGGGGTGCGCGTAGGCGGGGTGCTCCACCGGCGTCTCGTAGGCGTAGACGGCGGTGCCGCGCACCTTGGCGGCGCCGTCCCGGCGGGGCAGGTCCAGGCCGATGGCGGCGGGGCGGTCGATGAACGTCATCGGGCGTCCTCCCGGACGAGTCCGCGCAGGGTGGCGGCGAGGGTGCGGCGCAGCAGCGGGATCTTGAAGGCGTTGCCGCCGTCCGGTCCGTCGGCCGGGCGGGCGTCGGCGAGTTCGGCGTCCGCGGCGGCGCGGTAGGTCTCCTCGGTGGCGGGGGCGCCGCGCAGCACCCGCTCGGCCCGGTGCGCGCGCCACGGCACGTGGGCCACGCCGCCGAGGGCGACCCGCGCGTCCGTGATCACCCCGTCCCGGACGTCCACCGCCGCGGCGACGCTGACCAGGGCGAACGCGTACGAGGCCCGGTCGCGCACCTTGCGGTAGGCCGAGCGGCGGGCGAGCGGCAGGGCCGGCAGGTCGATCGCGGTGATCAGGTCCCCGTGTTCGAGCACCGTGTCCCGCTCGGGGGTGTCGGCGGGCAGCCGGTGCAGGCCGGTGAAGGGGATCGTGCGTTCGCCGTCCGGCCCCAGCACCCGTACCTCGGCGTCGAGGGCGGCCATCGCCACGGCCATGTCGGAGGGGTGGACGGCGAGGCAGTGCTCGGAGGCGCCGAGGATCGCGTGGTGGCGGGTCCAGCCGCCGACGGCGGAGCAGCCCGAGCCGGGCTGCCGCTTGTTGCACGCCGTGGTGACGTCCTGGAAGTAGACGCAGCGGGTGCGCTGCAACGGGTTGCCGCCGGTGGTGGCCATGTTGCGCAGTTGGCCCGACGCGCCCGAGAGCAGGGCCTGGGACAGCACGGGGAAGCGCTCGCGCACCCGCCGGTCGGCGGCGAGGTCGCTGTTGCGGACGCCCGCGCCGATCCGGAGGGCTCCCCCGTCGAGTTCCTCGATCCCGGCGGGCAGCAGGTCGGCGACGTGGACGACCAGGTCGGGGGCGGCGACGCCGAGTTTGAGGTGGTCGACCAGGTTCGTCCCGCCGCCGAGGAACACCGCGGCCGGGTTCCCGGCGACGCTGCGGACGGCCGCCGCCGGGTCGGCCGGGCTCCGGTAGTCGAACGGTTTCACTCGGCCACCTCCGCACCCGGCGCGGCCGGGCCGGACTCGGCCGCGGCCTGCTGGACGGCGGGCACGATGTTGACGTAGGCCGCGCAGCGGCACAGGTTGCCGCTCATCCGCTCGGCCACCTCGGCCCGGTCCAGCTCCGGCGGCCGGCTGCCCTCGGTGACGGCGCTCGGCCAGCCCTGCGCGAACTCGTCGAGCATCCCGACCGCGGAGACGACCTGCCCCGGGGTGCAGTAGCCGCACTGGAACGCGTCGCAGTCGATGAACGCCCGCTGCACCGGGTGCAGCCCGTCGTCGGAGCGCTGCCCGTCGGCCCCCTGCCCCCGGGCGGCGAGCCCCTCGGCGGTGACGACCCGGGCGCCGTCCTGGGTGAGCGCCAGGGTGAGGCAGCTCAGCACCCGCCGTCCGCCGGAGAGCACCGTGCAGGCGCCGCACTGCCCGTGGTCACAGCCCTTCTTCGGGCTCGTCACCCCCAGCCGCTCGCGCAGGGCGTCCAGCAGGGTCGTGCGGGTGTCGACGGTCAGCCGACGCGGGGTTCCGTCAACGTGGACGGTGATCTCGCTCATCACCGCACGAAGGTTCCCGGCGCCGGTCCCGCTCACACGGGACCTGCCGGGACTCACCCGGGCGGGCCCCCGCGCGAGGATCTTGACTCGGAGTGGAGGGGAGCCTACGTTACTCGCGGGTCAACTCGGCCGGGCCGCGCCACCGCGTGCGACCGCCCTCGCCCTCGCCCCGACCGCGTGGGGCTCCCGTTCCGGAGAGGGTCGGACGACGCGTTCCACCGGGCACGGTCCACGGCTCCCCACCGCCGTCGCCGCGAGGAACCGGCCTCGGCCCCAGATCCCGCCGCCGATTGGACGCACCGCCATGGACTCCCTCCTGCTGTCCCGCCGCGACCTGGACTTCCTGCTCCACGACTGGCTGGACGTCACCGCCCTGACCGCGCGCGGGCGCTACGCCGAGCACGACCGGGACACCGTCGACGCGGTGCTCGACCTCAGCGCGGAGATCGCCACCCGGCACTTCGCCCCGCACAACAAGAAGAACGACGCCCAGGAGCCGACCTTCGACGGCGAGCGGGTGCACCTCATCCCGGAGGTCGGGCAGGCCCTGCGGGTCTTCGCCGACTCGGGGCTGGCCGGCGCCGCGATGGACCACGCGGTGGGCGGCCAGCAGCTGCCGCAGGTGGTGGCCAACGCCTGCATGGCCTGGTTCCAGGCGGCCAACGTCGGCACCGCCGCGTACCCGTTCCTCACCGTGGCCAACGCCAACCTGCTGCTGGCGCACGGCAGCGCGGAGCAGGTCGACACCTACGTGCGGCCCATGGTCGAGGGCCGCTTCTTCGGCACCATGTGCCTCTCCGAGCCGCAGGCGGGCTCCTCGCTGGCCGACGTCACCACCCGCGCGGTGCCGCAGCCGGACGGCACCCACCGGATCACCGGCACCAAGATGTGGATCTCCGGCGGCGACCACGACCTGAGCGAGAACATCGTCCACCTGGTGCTCGCCAAGATCCCCGGCGGTCCGGCGGGCGTGAAGGGCATCTCGCTCTTCGTCGTCCCCAAGTACCTGGTCGCGCCGGACGGCTCCCTCGGCGAACGCAACGACGTCGTCCTGGCGGGCCTCAACCACAAGATGGGCTACCGGGGCACCACCAACACGATGCTCAACTTCGGCGAGGGACGGCACACCCCCGGCGGCGCGCCGGGCGCGGTCGGCTTCCTGGTCGGCGAGCCGCACCACGGCCTGGCCTACATGTTCCACATGATGAACGAGGCCCGGATCGGCGTCGGCCTGGGCGCCGCCGCGCTCGGCTACACCGGCTACCTGCACGCCCTCGACTACGCCCGCACCCGCACCCAGGGCCGCCCGCCCACCGGCAAGGACGCCGCCGCCCCGCAGGTGCCGATCATCGAGCACGCCGACGTCAAGCGAATGCTGCTGGCCCAGAAGAGCTACGTCGAGGGCGGCCTCGCACTGAGCCTGTACTGCAGCCGCCTGCTGGACGAGGAGCGCACCGCCCCCGACGCGGACGAACGCGCCCGGGCCCGACTGCTGCTGGACGTGCTGACCCCGATCGCCAAGAGCTGGCCCTCGCAGTGGTGCCTGGCCGCCAACGACCTCGCCATCCAGGTCCACGGCGGCTACGGCTACACCCGCGAGTACGACGTCGAGCAGTTCTACCGCGACAACCGGCTCAACCCCATCCACGAGGGCACCCACGGCATCCAGGGCCTCGACCTGCTCGGCCGCAAGGTCGTCATGGGCGGCGGCGCGGGCCTGCGAGTGCTGCTGGAGACCATCGGCGCCACCGTCCGCCGCGCCACGATCGCCGGTGGCGAAGCCGGCACGCTGGCCGCCGCGCTGGCCGCGGCCGCCACCCGGGTCGGGGACACCACCGCCGCACTGTGGGCGGGCGGCGACCCGGACACCGCGCTGGCCAACGCCTCCGTCTACCTGGAGGCCGTCGGACACGTCGTGCTGGCCTGGATCTGGCTGGAGCAGTTCCTCGCCCTCCCCGAGGCCGGGGACGGCTTCCACGAGGGCAAGCGGCAGGCCGCCCGCTACTTCTTCCGCGTCGAACTGCCCCGCACCGGACCCCAGTTCGACCTCCTGGACGCCCTGGACCGCACCGCGGCCGACACCCGCCCCGACTGGTTCTGACCACCGCCGAGGGACAACCGCTACGGCGTGCCCGACCCGGCCGCCTTCGACGCACCCGCGGACGCTCCGGCCGAGCTCGCGTGCCCCGACGCCCCGCCGGAGGACGCACCGGGCGCAGACCCGGAGCCCGCGCCACCGCCCGGCGAACCGGACGAGCCGGAGTGCCCGGGCGAGCCCGGGCCGCCGGAGGACGGCGCGGACGACCCGCCGGACGAGGGCGCCGAGGAGGAGGCGCCGGACGGCGGGCCCGTCCCGGAGTGGCTGCCGGACGACCCGGAGCCGGAGGCACTGGGCGAGGCCGATCCGTCGTTTCCGCCCGTTCCGCCGACGGGACGGTCGAACTGACGGCCCGTCGCCTGGTCCACCAGCACGATCTGGTTCACCGGCGCCGCCGCGGGCTGCACCGTCACCACCCCGTCGGGGTGGAAGGAGGACCACGCCGTCCCGGTGTACGCACCGCCCGTCCCGCTCGGCGGGGTCAGCGGGTTGCCGCAGGCGCAGCGCACCCGCGGCACGCCCTGGCTGTCGACCAGCACGGCCGTCCCGGACTGCAGGACGGCCTGGTAGGGGGTGGCCTGCCCGCTCTGGTAGCCGTGGTTGGTGACCCGGGTGTCCTGGCGCAGCACCACGGGTGTCAGGCCGTGCAGGTAGCCGTCGATCTGCGAGCTGTCGATGCCCTCGACCCCGGCCCAGGCCTTGGCCTTGTCGGTGTTGGCGGCCAGGTAGCCGGAGAGTTTCGGCACGTCGCAACTGGCCACTTCGCGGGTTCCGCCGTACAGGCCGGGCTGCCCGCCGTCCACGGTGCCGCCGGACGCGCCGGAACTGCCGGACGCGCCCGGGGCGGAGGCGCTGCCGCCCGGGCCCGAGCCGCTGGGCGAGGCCGAGGCGGAGGCGGTGCCGTTGGCGACCGAGTCGGTGAACGGTTTCTGCCCGGAGGCAGCCACCGGCTGCATCTCGACGGCCTGGGCGCTGCTCCCGCCCGAGCCGCCGGTGGCGACCACCCCGAGCGCCACGCCCAGCCCCACGACGAGGACCGCCCCGGCGAGCACCGGCCCCTTCCGCCACCACGGCTTCCCCCCGTCCCCCGCACCGCCCCCGGCCGTGGGCCGCCCACCGCTCGGCGGCCCGCTCCCGCCCGCCGACGACCCGCCCCCACCGCCCGACGGCGCCCCGCCGCCCGCCGACGCGTCCGACGGCCGTGCCCCACCCGCCGACAGCGGCCCGGACGGCGGCCCCACCGGACCGTCCTCACCACCGGCCCCGGCCCCGGTCCCGCTCCCGGCCCGGGAGGAGAAGGACGGCGACGCCCCCGACCCGCCGTCCGCCGCTCCCCCGGCCGACGGCGACGGCCGCACCACCTCCGTGGGCTGCGCCTCCGCCGCCGATGCCGCGCCGGCCGCACCGCCCGCCCGTTCCACCAGTTCGGTCGGTGTCCCCGCCCCGTCTCCCGGATCCGTCCCGGGTTTGACCACTTCGGTGGGAGGGCCGGCCGTTCCGCCCACCACCTCGGTGGGCCGGTGCGGCGGCGGGGCCTGGGCCTCGTCGTTCCGGCCGTCCGGTCCTTCGGGCCGGTCGTGGTCGGGTTCTTCGGGCTGTCGGGGTGTCGGCTGCTCACTCACGGGACCGCCTCCCGGTCGGACTCCCCCGAGTCCAGCTGCGCATCCACCATTGTCCGCCCGCACCACCGCCCCCGCCGCTTCGAGCACGCCCCCGGACCGACCGGCCTCCCGCCCGCAGGCCGCCCCCGCACGCGGCGATTCGCCGCCCTCCCGGCCCTGTTGGAAGCTGGAGGGACCGGCCGGTCCGGGCCGGTGCCGGGGGGTCGCGCTCGAAGGGCCGGTGAGACGTGTGCCTGGTGCTGCCACTCCCGCGAACCCCCGCACCCCGCCGCCACCGCCACCGCCCTCGTCCGGGCCCCCCGACCGGCTGGCCGCTCCCGGATCCGTCCTGCTCTCCGCGCTGGTCACGGTGGTCGGCACGCTCGCGGCGATGGCGGCGGTGGCCGCGCTCGGCCTGTGGCTGGCGGGCGCGGACGAGTTGCCGGGCGGCGGTTTCGGCCCGGTGCTGGCCGCGACGCTGCTGATGGCGCTGGGGGCGCCGGCGCAGCTCGACGGGGGCGCCGCCTTCGTGGCGACCGCGCAGGGCGGGATCACCGCGATGCCGCTGTCGGTGACGCTGGTGGGCGCGCTGGTGGCGGCGTACCTGTTCCTGCGGCCGCTGCGCCGTCACGCGGTGGTGGGCGGGCGGCTGTTGCTGGCCCGGGTGCTGGCGCTGGCGGCGGGCTGGGTGGTGGCGGTGCTGCTGCTGTCCGCGGCGGCCCGGCACGGTTTCACGGTGTCGACGGGCGATCCGCTGCTGGACGAGCTGGGCGGGGCGTTCGGTGCGGCGCCGACGGTGGGGTTCCGGGTGGATCCGGGTCCGGCGGTGGGTTTCGGCCTGCTCTGGCTGGCGGTGGTGGTGCTGCTGGCCCTGGCGGCCTCGCGCCGCGCGCCGTTGCCGACCGGCTGGGTGCGCTGGCACGGCACGCTGCGGCCGACGGTGCACGCGGTGCTGTCGCTGCTGCTGGTGTACGTGCTGCTGGGCCTGGTGGGCGGCTTGGTGGCGGCGGTGACGGGCAGTGAGCCGCGGGAGACGCTGGCGGTGCTCTGCCTGGGGCTGCCGAACCTGGCGTGGCTGGGGTTCGGGGTGGGCCTCGGCGCGTCCTGGCACGGTCACGTCACGGACAGTCTGGGCCTGCCGTTCCCGCATCCGCTGGCGGCGGTGCTGCGTTCCGGGCAGGACGTGACGCTGGACCTGCCTGCGCTGGCGGCGCAGAACGGCTGGGCGTGGCTGCTGCTGCCGCTGGCGGCGCTGCTGGTGCTGGCGGCGGGCGTGGCGGCGGCGGCCCGGACGCGTCCGCCGCTGCCGGTGTGGCGCTCGGTCGTGCAGTGGGCGGTCGTCCTGGCGCTGGCGGTGCTGGCCGTCGGGTCGGTGACCCGGGTGTCGGCGGCGTACGGGCTGTCGCTGCTGGGCCTGGGCGGCGAGGGGCGGACGGTGCTGGAGCCGGACCTGCTCACCGCCGTCCCGATCGCCGCCGGCTGGGGTGCCCTGGCCGGTCTGCTGGGCGCGCTGGTCGCCCGTCGGCGCGGGGTCCCGTCCGACGCCGCCGCAAGGGCTCCGGCGGGCCGGACGGGGAGCTGACGCCGTGGCGCCGCGGCGCCTGACCGGGCGTCAGCCGTCGATGCGGTGCTGCGTCCAGAAGGACGTCAGGTCGACCGTGGTCGCGGCCTGCGCGGCGGCCTTGAACTCGGCGGTGGTGGAGATCCCGTACCAGTGCGCCGCCGCGTAGTCGTGCAGCAGCGTGGTCATCGCGGTGTCGCCGATGGTGCGGCGCAGGTCGTGCAGGGCGCACTTGCCGTAGCCGTAGACGACCGTCGAGTAGCGGGAGGAGTGGGCGTCCCAGTAGGCCATCGAGTTGCTGATCTTCTCGGTGGAGGACGCCCAGGAGGTGCTGTTCCAGCAGTTGCTGCCGGTCTTGCCGAGGGCGAGGTCGGTGGCGTAGTCGGTGAACGCCTCGTCCAGCCACGGGCTGTTGTACTCGTCGTCGCCGACGATGCCGTACCACCACTGGTGGCCGATCTCGTGGGTGAGCGCGGTGGTGGAGACCAGGTCGAGGACGAAACCGGGGTACTCCATGCCGCCGAACCAGAAGTTGTTGTCGATCACGGCGTCGAGTTCGCCGTAGGGGTAGGCGCCGAAGCGCGCGGCGTGCGCGTCGACGGCGGTCCTGGCGGTGCTCAGCATGGACTGCGCGTCGCTGGAGCTGATGCCGCTGACCGAGTAGACGTTGATCGCGGTGCCGGCCGCCGAGCTGCCGGAGACCTTGCTGAACGGGCCGGCCGCCCAGGCGAACTCGCGGACGTTCTTCGCGGTGGCCGTGGTGACGGTCCGTCCGCTGCTGCCGGGGGTGTCGACGGAGGTGCCGGTGGCGGGGACCAGCAGGCTGCTGGGGTGGTCGAGGGTGACGGTGTAGTCGGAGGCCAGGGTGTAGAAGGACTCGCCGTTGTTGGTGTAGGGGTCCAGGTGCCAGCCGTTCGCGTCGCGCACGGCGAGGACGGGCAGCGCGTTGCCGACGAAGGCGAACGCCCCGTCCCGGCCGAACCGGTCGGCGCCGGAGGGGACGGCGATGGACAGGTCGAAGCCGAGGCTGCCGCTCCGGCCCTGGCCGAGCGGCGCGGACAGGGTGACCTTCAGCGCGGTGCAGTCGGCGCTGAGCGCGCCGGCGGTGCCGCCGGTCAGGTTGCTGACGGTGACGGGGGTGCTGGGGCAGCTGCCGTGGGCGTTGTCCCAGAGCCGCAGGTACACCTCGGTCAGCGGGGTTGCCGAGGGGTTCCCGAAGGCGATGCTCTGGTGCCCGGTCCAGGTGGCGCCGCTCGCGTCGCTGCTCAGCGCCACGGTGTACCCGGCGGGGGCCGGCGTGCGGGTGGCGTCGGTGGCGGGCGGCGGGGTGGTGGTGCCGCCGGAGGCGTCGAGCGTGACGTCGTCGAGCACGAAGCCGGTCTGCAGCCCGGAGTCCTCGACGCCGCCGAAGGAGAGGCTGACGGTCTGCCCGGCGTACCCGGAGACGTCGATGCTCTTCTTCACGTAGCCGGCCGCGGCGTCCAGGTTGGAGTAGGTGGCGAGGGTGGTGCCGCCGAGCTTCACGGTCAGCTTGTCGTACGCCGTGGTCCTGCTGGTCTCGGCGGTGTCGACGTGCAGCCAGAAGCCGAGGGTGGCGCTGGTGCAGCCGGCCGGGAGGGTGACGGTCTGGCTGAGGGTGTCGGTGTGCGCCGACCCGTAGCCGTCCAGCCAGGCGAAGGACGTTCCGCCGTGGGCGCTCTGGCCGCCGCCGCTGGTGATCACGCCGCTGGACGAGGTCCAGGACGCGCCGCCGGACTCGAACCCGCCGTCCGCCACCACCTGGGCCGCTGCGCAGGTGGTCTGCGCGGTGGGGGCGGCGGTGGCGGTGGTCGCGGTGCCGGCGGCGGCGAGCACGGTGGTGCCCAGCACGGCGACGGCGCGGGTGGCGAGGGCGCGGAGTCTGTTGCTCATGGTGCTCCTCTCGGTCGCCAGGGTCTGTGGGGGCCCCGGCCGAGGGGCAGACTGTCAGCAAACGCTCGGCTTTGAAAGGTGCATGCCATCGATCGTTACACCCCGGAGACGGGGGAGTCCGGGTTCAGGGTTCGAACACCGGCCGCGCCCAGGCCGGCGGCCTCGGCGGCCCGTCCGGCCGCGGCACCTCCCCCGCCCGCGGAGCGACCCGCACCGCCCCCGCCCCCGCCCCGGCCCGCAGCGCCGCGACGAACTCCAGGCAGCTCCCGTACCGCTCGCCGGGCCGCTTCGCCATCGCCCGCCGCAGCGCCGCGCCCACCCCGGCGGGCAGGTCCGCGCGCTGCTCCCGGACGTCCGGCGGCGGGTCGTTGAGGTGCGCCCAGAGCAGGGCCAGGTCGTCGTCGCGCCGGTAGGGCGGGCCGCCGGTGAGCATCTCGAACACCACGCAGCCCAGGCTGTACACGTCGCAGCGGCCGTCCACCGGCTTGCCGGAGATCTGCTCGGGGGCCACGTAGTCGAGCGTGCCGACGAACTGGCCGACACTGGTCAGGCCGGTCAGCGAGAGCGACTTCTTGGTCAGCCCGAAGTCGGTCAGGTAGGCGTGCTCGGGGTGGTCGGGGTCGGTGCCCTCGGCGATCAGCACGTTGCCGGGTTTGACGTCCCGGTGGACCAGGTCGTGGGCGTGCGCGGCGTCCAGCGCGCTGGCCACCTGGACGGCGATCCGCACGGTCTGGGCGCTCGTCAGCGGCCCCTCCCGGTCGAGCAGCGCGCGCAGGTCGCGGCCGCGCACGTACCGCATGGCCAGGTACAGCACGCCCTCGACCTCGCCCGCGTCGTACACCGGGACGATGTTCGGGTGGTCGAGCGAGGCGGCGACGTGCGACTCGCGGACGAAGCGCTGCCGGAAGGTCTCGTTGCGCGCCAGTTCGGGGGCCAGCAGCTTGACCGCGACGGTGCGGCCGAGCCGCAGGTCCTCGGCGCGGTAGACCACCGCCATCCCGCCCCGCCCCAGCACGTGCTCCAGCCGGTAGCCGGCCAGCGTCCGCCCGTCCAGCTCGCCGGGTGCGGCGGCGGCCAGGGACGGCTGCTCCGGTGGCTCCCCTGGCATCGGGGGTCAGCTCCGGCCGTCGCGGTCGGCGGTCGCGTAGGTCTGCAGCTGGGCGGCGTCGCAGTAGTACCAGCGGCCCCGGTCGAGGTCGAGCAGCCAGGCGTCGGAGCCGTCCAGCACCGCGCCGAGCCGCAGGTCGCGGGTGCCGTCGCGGAAGGTCTCCAGGTCGATCCGGCCGGCCGCCCAGTCGTCGACCAGCCGCCGGTAGGTGGCCAGCGAGCGTTCCAGGGCGGCGAGCAGCGGGCGCGGGTCGTCGGTGGTGGCGAGCGGTCCGCCGGTGGCCGGGGGGCGCTGCGGGAGGGCGACCAGCAGCCGTCCGTCGACCCAGGCGGTCCAGCCGTTGGAGCAGACGATCCGGGCCCAGTTGCCGTTGGCCTCGGCGAGCGCGACCGGCAGCAGCGGGTCGAGCGGCACCCCGGCGGCGGCCGGGTCGGGCGAGGTCCAGGTCGGCAGGCCGTCGGCCGGGACGACGTGGGTGGGCCGGAAGCCGTCGGGCGGGCCCATGCGCTACCGCCGCATCACGGCGGGCTCGTGCCGGCGCAGCAGCCGGGCGACGACCAGCCCGTACGCGACGGACAGCACGACGAGCATGCCCAGGTCGAGCAGCCAGACGCCCTGCCGGTGCGCGAACAGCGGGTCGTCGGTGAGCGCGCCGGGGACGATCGCGTGCAGGTCGATGGTGGCGGCCATCGCGCCGAGCGCCCAGCGGGAGGGGACCAGCCAGGACAGCTGGTTGAGCACCGGGACGTGGTCGAGCTGCAGCAGCGCCCCGCAGAACACCACCTGGACGATGGCGACCAGCACCAGCAGCGGCATGGTCACCTCTTCCTTCCGCACCAGTGCGGAGATCAGCAGGCCGAGCATCATCGCGGTGATCGAGAGCAGCACCACGGCCAGCGTGATCTCCAGCAGCGGTGGCAGGAACACCCCGCTGCTGCGCGGTCCGAGCTTCACGCCGATCAGCGCGACCATGGTCAGCACCACCGACTGGACGGTCGTGACGGTGCCCAGCACGACGACCTTCGAGCACAGGTACGCGGATCTGGACAGGCCGACGGCGCGTTCGCGCTGGTAGATGGTCCGTTCCTTGACGAGTTCGCGCACCGCGTTGGCGGCGCCGGTGAGCACCCCGCCGACGCACAGGATCAGCAGCGCGTTCAGCGCGCTGTTCTGGTCGAGCCGGCTGCCGGCCAGGGCGTGCGCCATCGCGCCCATGACGAACGGCAGCGCGATCATCACGGCGAGGAAGGTCCGGTCGGCGGCGAGCGCGCTGGCGTACCGGCGGCACAGCGTGCCGACCTGCTTGCGCCAGCGCCGCGGCCGGGGCGGGTCCGCGGGGGTCGCGTCCGCGGGCAGCGCGCGTTCGGCGGGGGCGGGGGCGAGCGCGCCGGGCCAGTCGCCGACGCCGCCGGCCGGGCCGCTGACGTACTTGCGGTAGGGCTCGGAGGCCCGGAAGTCGCCGGCCCAGTCGCGGTCGGCCTGGTTCTCGAACGCCTCGAAGGCGTCCGGCCAGTGCGCGAAGCCGAAGTGCTCCAGCGTCTCGCCGGGCGGCCCGTACCAGGCGGTCCGGCCGCCGGGGGCGAGCAGCAGCAGCCGGTCGCACAGGTCGAGGCTGAGCACGCTGTGGGTGACCACGACGACGGTGCGCCCGTCGTCGGCGAGGCCGCGCAGCATCTGCATCACGGACCGGTCCATGCCGGGGTCGAGCCCGCTGGTGGGCTCGTCGAGGAAGAGCAGGGACGGCTTGGTGAGCAGTTCGAGGGCGACGCTGACGCGCTTGCGCTGGCCGCCGGAGAGGCTGGAGATGACCTGGTCGGCGCGCTTGCCGAGGCCTAGCTCGTCGATCACCTCCTCGACCCGGGCGGCCCGTTCCTCGGGCGCGGTGTCGTCGGGGAAGCGCAGTTCGGCGGCGTACGACAGGGCCTTCCGGACGGGCAGTTGGGTGTG
This sequence comes from Kitasatospora cineracea, assembly GCF_003751605.1. Classification (NCBI taxonomy): domain Bacteria; kingdom Bacillati; phylum Actinomycetota; class Actinomycetes; order Kitasatosporales; family Streptomycetaceae; genus Kitasatospora; species Kitasatospora cineracea. The sequence goes on along the minus strand of NZ_RJVJ01000001.1, from coordinate 5,391,130 downwards.
CAGGATGTCGTCCTGCGGGACGAGGCCGATCCGGCGGCGCAGTTCGGCGTAGTCGCGGTAGAGGTCGCGGCCGTCGTAGCGGACGGTGCCGCGGTCGGCGGGTCGCAGTCCGGTGAGCGCGTTGAGCAGGGTGGACTTGCCGGCGCCGCTGGGTCCGGCGACCGCGAGCAGGCACTTCTGGCCGACCGGGAAGGTGACCTGGTCGAGCAGGGTGCGGCCGTCCGCGACCTGGACGGTGAGGTCCGCCACGTCGAGGTCGATGTCGCCGGTGTCGACGAACTCCTGGAGTTCGTCGCCGACCAGGCAGAACACCGAGTGGCCGATTCCGACCAGGTCCCCGGGCCCGACGGGGGCCTGTCGCACCGGCCGGCCGTTCAGGTAGGTGCCGTTGTGGCTGTCCAGGTCGGCGATCTCGTAGCGGCCGCCGGGCACGGCGCGCAGTTCGGCGTGGTGCCGGGAGACGGTCAGGTCGCCGACCACCAGGTCGTTGTCGGGGCCGCGCCCGATCCGCACCACCTTGGCCGGCAGCGGGCGGACGCTGGAGGGTGGCCGGAACGAGCCGGTGATGGCGGTCAGCGCGGACGGGCGGCGGCCGGGCAGCGGGTGCACGGCGGTCGGTTCGGGCAGCGCGCTGAACGTGCAGCGCGGCCCGTCGCCGGGACTTCCCAGGCAGAGCACGGTGCCGGGCCCGATCTCCAGGTGGATGACCCGGTGCCCGTCGGCGGCGTAGGTGCCGTTGGTGGAGCCGGTGTCGTCGACGATCCAGTGGCCGTCGCCGACGTGCAGTTCGGCGTGGTGCCAGGAGACCCGGGGATCGGTCAGCACGATGTCGCTGGTGGGGTCGCGTCCGAGGGCGTACCTGCGGCTCGGGGTGATGACCGTCGAGTCGCTGCCGGTTTCGAGGATCAGTTTCGGCGCGGTGAGCGCAGCCTCTCGCTCTCCCATAGGTCGATGCTAGACCGCGCGCCGGGCACCCGCCCGGGGGGCGGTTTTCGGCCCTTCGGGTGACAGTGGGAAGCGGCCGCCGCGGATCGGGTACCTGTGGGGTCGGGACCGAGAGGCCCGTTGGGCGGCGGATGGGAGCGGGCTTGTGAACACCTGGGCAACCTGGACCACTCAGGGGATTCTGTCCGGTCACGGCGGTGTGAAGACCGTGGAGATCGGCGTCATCACCGGGGACCTGACGGTGCACACCATGTGGATCGAGGGCGAGGCGCGGCTGACCGTGCAGTACAGCGGCGCGCTCGACTGGTTCACCGTGGAGGGCAGCCCCGTGCCCGCCGCGGACGAGGCGGCGGCGCGCGAGGTGCACCAGCACATGGTGGAGGCCGTGAAGACGGGCGGTGGTGCGACGGCGCCACAGGCCTGACCGGACCGCCCCGCCCGGGCCGCCGCCGACGCACCCGTCGGCCGCGACCCGGGTTTCGTGCGCCCTCCCGCCGGTGGCCCGGGTGCGGGTGGACCGTGGTGCGCCCCCGGCCGGAGGGGTCCGGCCGGGGGCGGGGAAGGTCGCGGTCCGGCTGTTCCGCGCGCCGGCCGCGGGGGCGTCACCAGGCGCTGTCCGCGGGCGGCACGTCGCGGCGGCGGGCGGACTCGGCGGACTCGGCGGCGGTGGAGCCGCGGTGGATCAGCTGCTGGCCGAGGGCGGTGAGGGCCCGGCCGACGGCGAGCTCGTCGCCGATCTCCGGGTCGGCGGGGTCGGTCCGGCTGCGGTGCGCCTCGGCCTCGACCTCGATCAGGTTGACCCCGGTGTCCAGGACGGCGTGCGCCTGGGTGAGGTCGCCGACCTCGACCACCCGCAGCCGGACCGACCACTCGGCGCTGTGCGGTTCGGGCGCCGCCGCGTGCCCGCTCACCGCCGCTCCTCCGGTTGCCGCTCCGGCCGGTCCGTGTCCGGGTCGCCCTCCGCCCGGGACTCCTCCCACGCGTGCATCGTCTGGTAGGAGGTGACGCCCTCCTCGGGGTCGGCGGCGCGGATGTCGTCCTCGTCCCGCCGGGCCTTCTCTTCGAGCCTGTCGCTCATCTCGGACATCCCGGGCTCCTCGCTCTAGAACCCCCGCTGCTCCCTCCAGCGTGCCTCCGCGGGCGGGCTCAGTCGAGTTCGGCCAGCAGGTCCGGGTTGACCGTACCGACGATCGTCCGGACGTCCGCCGCCGCGACGGCGGGCCACAGCACCGCCCGGGCGGCCCGGTAGCGCTCGGCCAGCCGGGCCCGGTCCGCCGCCGGGAGCAGCGCGGCCCGGTCGGCGCGGGAGTTGTGCGCGTTGTCGGCGATCTTGACCAGGGTGGCGGCGTGGTCGGTGACGACGTCCAGCAGCATCGTCCGGTAGTCCGTCCCGGCCGTCCGCGTCACCCGCCGGACGGTCGCCACCACGGCGGCGGGCACGCCGGCGGCGAGCAGTTCCCCGGCGGTGACCGGGGTGTCCTCCAGGACGTCGTGCAGCAGCGCCGCCATCCGCACCCCCGTCCCGAACGGGGCGACGCCCGCGGCCACCGCGCGCACGTGCTCCACGTAGGGCACCCCGATCCGGTCGTACTGGCCGGCGTGCGCGCGGGCGGCCAGGGCGTCGACCTGGTCGAGGGTCAGCTGCGGTGCGGCGGTCATGCGGTCTCCCCTTCTCCACTTCTCCACTCCGTCTGGAGTGCTCTGCCTGGAGTGCTCTGTCTGGAGTGCTCTGTCTGGAGTGCTCCGCCCGGGGCACTACGGGTGAAGTGCTCCGGGCGGAGTGCTCCACTGCACCGGAGTGTCGCACGGGCCGGGTCGGCGGCCGGTCGGCGGACGGTCCCTCAGGTGCCGCGACGTATAGTCCGGTTGACCGAAGGGAGTGATCGTCCGGTGCGGGTGACCCCGATCTCCCCGGAGCGGCTGGCCGAGCTGCTCGTGGGGCGGATCCACGAACTGGCCGACGACGACCGGCGGCTGCGGGTCGCGGTCGACGGCGCGGCGGCCACCGGGCCGGGCCGGCTGGCGGACGCCCTGGTGGAGCCGCTGCGCCTGCTCGGGCGGCCGGTGCGGCGGGTGTCGGCGGACGACTTCCTGCGCCCGGCGTCGGTGCGCTTCGAGTACGGCAAGGAGGATCCGGACGCCTTCCACGACCTGTGGCTGGACCAGGGCGCGCTGCTCCGCGAAGTCCTCGACCCGCTCGAACCGGGCGGCGACGGCCGCGTGCTGCCCACCTACTGGGACCGGGAGACCGACCGCGCCACCCGGGCCCGCTACGTGGAACTCCCGCCGCGCGGCGTGCTGTTGCTGGACGGGCCGTTCCTGCTCGGCCGCTGGCTGCCGTTCGAGCTGACGGTGCACCTGACCCAGTCCGCCGCCGCGCTGGCCCGCCGCACCCCGGAGGCCGAGCGCTGGACGCTGCCCGCGTTCGAACGCTACCGCACCGAGACCGGCCCGGACGAGCTGGCCGACCTGACGGTGCGGGTCGAGGACCCCCGGCACCCGGCGCTGGTGGAGCGGGACTGAACCGCCTTCGCCCCGCGTTCCGCCCGGAGAGCCTGCGCCCGCCGGGGAGCCCGGGGAGGCCCGGAGCCCGTCAGGCGGTCGGCGCGGGGCCGCGCTGGCAGCGCGGGCACCAGTAGGCGATGCGGTCCCGGTCGTGCTTGGCGGTGCGGATCGGGGTGCCGCAGCGCACGCAGGTGCGGCGGGCCCGGCCGTACACCCAGTGCTGGGAGCCGGGCCGGGTGTCGCCGGTGGTGACGTGCCCGGGGCGCAGTTTGTTGGCGTCCAGCAGTTGCCGGGCGCGGTGCAGCAGCCGCTCCGGGTCGGGCAGTTCGCCGACCGGCAGCCAGGGGGTGACACCGGCCAGGAAGGCCAGCTCGTTGGCGTACACGTTGCCGAGGCCGGCCAGGTTGCGCTGGTCGAGCAGGGCCGCGCCGACCGGGCGGCGCGGGTCGGCGAGCAGGCGGCGGCGCGCCTCGTCGGCGTCCCAGTCCGGGCCGAGCAGGTCGGGGCCGAGGTGGCCGACCACCCGGTGCTCCTCGTCGCTGCGCAGCAGTTGGACCACCGGCAGCCGGTAGCCGACGGCGGTGCCGTGCTCGGTGCCGAGGACCGCCCGGATCTGGAACGCGGGGCCGCTGCTCCAGCGCTCGCCGGGCCGGAAGGTCCGCCAGCGGCCGTCCATCCGCAGGTGGGTGTGGAGCGTCACGCCGCCCTCGAACCTGGTCAGCAGGTGTTTGCCGCGCGGCACCGTCCGCAGCACTCGGCGCCCCGTCAGGTCGGCGGTGGCGTGGGCGGGAACGCGGAAGTCCGTCACCGTCAGCACGTGACCGGCGAGCGCCTGGTTCAGCTGGGTGGCGACGAGGTAGATGCTGTCTCCTTCGGGCACCCCCCCATCATGCCGCCCGCCTGCGACAGCGCCACCCCCGCCCTCGTCCGCGCCCCGGGCTCTGCCCGCAGCGGAAATCCCTGGTCGGCGGCACGCTCCTGCTCTACGGTCGGCGGAATGACGATCACTCACGAGGTGGCTGGAAGCGGCCCCGCGGTAGTCCTGCTGCACTCCTCCGTCTGCGACCGGCGGATGTGGGACGGGCAGTGGGACGCCCTGCACGAGGCCGGGTACCGCGTGGTGCGGTGCGATTTCCGCGGTTTCGGGGAGACCCCCTGCGCGGACCGCCCGTACGACAACCTGACCGATCTGGCGGAGCTGCTGGACGAACTCGGCATCGAGCGGGCGGCCCTGGTCGGCTCCTCCTTCGGCGGCCGGATCGCCCTCCAGTTCGCGGCCCGCCACCCCGACCGGGTCGGCTCGCTGACCCTGCTCTGCCCGGGCAGCCCGGACCACGAGCCGAGCGCCGAACTGCTGGAGCTGGACGAGCTGGAGGTCGGCCTGGTCGAGTCCGGCCGACTGGACGAGGCGGTCGAGCTGATGGTGGACACCTGGCTCGGCCCGGACGCGGACGAGGCGGCCCGGGCGAAGGTCCGGACGATGCAGCGGCACGCGTACGAGGTGCAGTTGGCGCCCGAGGAGGAGGTCCTCCCGGCCCGGGTCGAGGTCGACCTGCGGGCGGCGGTCGCGCCCACCCTGGTGTACTCCGGCGCGCACGACCTGGACGACTTCCGCCGGATCGCCGCCGACCTGGCGGCCCTGCTGCCGGACGCCGAGCACCGCGAACTCCCCTGGGCCGGGCACCTGCCCGCGCTGGAGCGCCCCGCGGAGACCGCCGAACTGCTGCTCGCCCGGCTCGCCGAGGTCGGCGGGCGCTGACCGGCCGCACCGCGCGCCACCGCGGGCGTCGCGGGCAGCCAACTCTCCGAACCACGACCGATATTCACCCCCAGGAGTGAATGTCTCCGGTCGGTCGGGGTGCCGCAACCACTGGGTTCCCGGCCGACCGGCCCATTTTCCTGGCCCTGCAAGCCGATCCGCCGCCGGGAGAAACGATTCGCTCCTGACGACCCCGCACCGACCCGTTCTCGAACAGGAGGCGTGAGCGGTTCGAAAAAGCCCGTGCACACGATCGACCGCTCTGGTGTGATTCCGCTTGATCAACCTCCACGAGAGGAAGCACCACACCCTTGGACGGCACGATGCGCGACACGAACCACCCCCTCGCCTCCGGGTCGGAGGCCGTCCTGGCCCGGCTCGAAACCTACTACGACGCGGTTCCCAGGTTCTCCGCGACGACCGAGGAGCACGGCCCCTTCACCCTGTTCGTCCGCACCGGGCAGGGCTGGCACTACTACGCCCGGCCCACCCTGGACGGCCCGGGCGCCTTCACCGCCGAGGACGTCGAGCGGGTCCGGGCCCGACAGCGCGAGGTCGGGGCGCCCGAGAGCTTCGAGTGGGTGCACGAGACCACGCCGGGTCTGCGCGCCGTCGTCGAGGCCGGCGGGCTGGAGATCCACGAGCACCCGCTGCTGGTGCTCGACCTGGACGGTCCGTCCACCGCCGCCACCGGGACGGCGGCGGCAGCGGCGGACGGCGGCCCGGAGGTCCGGGTGCTCGCCGCCGACGACCCGCTGCTGCCCGCCGCCATCACCCTGCCGCACCTGGCCTTCGCCGAGTCCGGCACCCGGATCGGCACGGCCGGGCCCGAGCAGCTGGTCGAGGCGGTGAAGAGCCCCGACACCGATGCCGCGGTGGCCCGCATGGCCGGGCGGATATCGGCCGGACGCACGGTCCTCGCCGCCGCCGTCGGCCCGGACGGGGCCCCCACCGCCTCCGGCTGCCACCAGCCGATCGACGGGGTCAGCGAGATCGTCGCGGTGGCCACCCTGCCGGCCCTGCGCCGCCAGGGCCTGGCCCGTCGGCTCACCTCGCACCTGGTCGAGCACGCCCGCACCACCGGGGTGCGGACGCTGTTCCTCTCCGCCAGCGACGACGCCGTGGCGCGGATATACGAGAGCGTAGGCTTCCGGCGAATAGCCACCGCCCTGATCGCCGAGCCGCCCGCCGAGGGCTGACCGGCCGCCACCACCCTCCTCACCGGGGCCCGCCCTGCCACCGGCCCGCCGCGTCGACGCGAGGCGGACCGGGCAGGCCGGGACGACCGGGCGGTCCGGACCGCCCGGTCCCGACGGGCCCCGGTGCCGGCAGGCCCCGGTGAGCGGCGGTGCGCAGCGGTGCGCGGCCGTGCGCGGTGGACGGGCACCGGCGAGCAGGAGCGGCAGAGGTACCGGCAGGTGTCAGCAGACCGGATCAGCGGGTACCGACGGGAGGGCTGCCACTCGCTCAGGAGAAGAGCGCGGAGCGGAGCTTGAGCCGGTCGGAGGCGCGGCCGCCGGGGCGGAGGCTGTAGTAGTCCCCGTCGCAGTCGGAGCCGGTGAACACGGTGACGGTCGACCCGGTGAAGTTCTGCGGGGCGAAAGCGGGTTCGGTGGTGTCGGGGTCGGCGACCTCGGGCAGGGTCACGCAGGTGCGGCTGTCCGGTTCGACGAGAACACCGGCCGCCCGGTTCCCGAAGTCGTCGTAGTAGGTGTAGCGGAACTCACCGACGGCCGCACCGGCCGGGTTGGGCAGGGCGAGCAGCAGGGCGAACGAGGCAGCGGCGGCGGCAACCGTCTGACGCAGGTGCATGGAGTGGAACGGCCTTTCCGATCGGGTGGATCGGGCCGGATCGGGACGCCGGCCCAACACCCACCACCGTAGGAGCGGGGCACGGCGGCGAATCGATTCTGTCCGCCCGCCTCGCGTGTCACCCCGCTTCCCGCGCCTGCCTCCCGCACCCGCTTCCACGGATCGGGGCCGACACAACGTCAACTGGAGGGAATGCCAACGGACACCGAGCAGGTCGAGCGCGCGTTCGGGTGTTAGAACCGGCGTCCAGCGGGCACATGTGTTGCTACCTGGGAGCAGGGTCACGTCGGCGGGGAAGGCCGGGGCGTGCCTGCCTCGCGGCGCGGAGGTGGTTGATGGACGGACCCGCACTCTCCCCCCGTGAGCTACTGATCCTCGAACAGATCGAGGCAGAGCTGGGGAGCGATCAGGAGTTGGAGCGCGAGCTGCGCACGATGCGGACAGCGAGGATGGCCCGGCTGCGACGAACGCTGGTGGCCCGGCCGTGGTTGGTGGTCGTGGTGATCTCGGGCTGTCTGGCCGTCTCGTTCACACTGCTGGCGCTGGCGGTGGTGTTGAACGAACCGGTCCTGCTGCTGGCCGTGGTGGTCAGCTGGGCAGCCGTGTTGGTGATGCTGATGCTGGTGGCGATGCAGCTGCGCCGACGAGGACGGATCGAGTAACCGCCCACCGGCCCGGGGGCCTCGGTGGCAGAGGCCCCGGGCCGAGGACGCGCACGGACCGGATAGCAGCGCTCAGGTCGGCGACCGGCCGCCGGCCTGAGCGTCCGGGGAGAGGGAGGAGCGGCAGGACGGGTAGGTGGTGGAGCAACGGCGAAGAGTGAGGCGGGGCGTGGGGAGAAGGAGAGGAGCGGTGTGGAAGGTCGGCGGGCCCGGCCGGGCCCGCCGGGGTCAGACGCCGGGGAGACCGGTCTCCAGGTCGTCCAGGGCGTGGGAGCAGGGGCAGTCGCGGGTGGCGGGCAGTGATTCCAGGGCCTTGAACAGGACGGTGCGCAGGCGGTCGACGTTGCGGGCGAAGACCTCCAGCACCTCGGCGTGGGTGACGCCCTCGCCGCTCTCCACACCCGCGTCCAGGTCGGTGACCAGGGCCAGGGAGGTGTAGCAGAGGCCGAGTTCGCGGGCCAGCACCGCCTCCGGGTGCCCGGTCATCCCGACCACCGACCAGCCGTTGGCGGTGAACCAGCGCGACTCCGCCCGGGTGGAGAACCGCGGGCCCTCGACCACCACCAGCGTCCCCCCGTCCACCGGCTCCCAGGCCAGGCCCCGCGCCGCCGCCAACGCGGCACCCCGCCCCGGCGGACAGTACGGGTCGGCCATCGACACGTGCACCACCTCCGGCACCGAACCGTCCGGCAGGACCCGACCGTCGTAATACGTCTGCACCCGCCCCGACGTGCGGTCCACGAACTGGTCCGGCACCAGCAGCGTCCCCGGCCCGTACTCCGCACGCAGCCCGCCCACCGCACACGGCCCCAACACCTGCCGCACCCCCAACGCGTGCAGCGCCCACAGATTGGCCCGGTAGTTGATCCGGTGCGGCGGCAACCCGTGCCCGCGACCGTGCCGGGGCAGGAACGCCACCCGCCGCCCCGCCACCTCCCCCACGAACAACGCATCCGACGGCGGCCCGTACGGCGTCTCGACACGCACCTCGACGACATCATCGAGCAGGGCGTACAGACCCGACCCCCCGATGACGCCCAGTTCGGCGGTCGGGGTGCCGTCGGTGCGGGGCGGGTGGACGTCGGCCATGGCTCTCCCTCGGCTCTGCCGGTCGGTCGCGGCCCCGGATGCCCGGCCCGGGCAGGTCGGTGCGGGTCGGGGCCGTGGTGCGCGGGGTCGGTGCGCGGACGGAGCGGTCCGGCCGCGCAGCGCGGGCACGCTCCCACCCTACGAGCAGTCAGCTCCGGTGGCCCGCACCGGAGGTCGCGGTGCGCCGCCCGCCCGGCGCTCCGCTCGGGGTGCCTCCGCCCCGGACCCCTCCGGTCCGGGGCGGGCCGCCTCCCGGCGGCGCCCGCGTACAGTGGCAGGGCCGGGGCGGCGGACGCGTACGGGCGCGGGCGGACGGCTCCGGGTGACGACGTGTGCGGGCGGGCCGGGCGGCCACGGGTGATCGTGGGCGGCTGCGGGCGGACGGTGAACGACTACGGCAGGGACGGTGCGATGGGCGGGCGGGTGGCGGTGCGTTCCGGTGGTGCTGCGGTGGGGGCGGCGCACCGGGCGCTGTCCTGGCGGGTGCTGCCGCCCTCGCCGGAGGCGGCGGTGCTGGTGCTGCACGGCGGCAAGGAGCACGGGGCCGCGCCGCCGCCGGTGCTGAACCTGCCGGGGTTGCGGATGGTGCCGTTCGCCAGGGCGGTGCAGAGCGGCGCGAAGGCCGCGGGCGGCCGGTCGCTGGCGGTGGGCACGGTGCGCTACCGGTGCCGGGGCTGGAACGGTGAGCGGGCGGACGCGGCCCGGGACGCGGAGGCGGCGCTGTCCGAGCTGGTCGAGCAGTTGGGGCCGGTGCCGACGGTGCTGATCGGGCACTCGATGGGTGGCCGGGCGGCGCTGCGGGCGGCGGCCCACCCGTGCGTGCGGGGCGTGGTCGCGCTGGCGCCGTGGTGCCCGCAGGACGAGCCGACCGCGCACTTGGAGGGCCGCTCGGTGCTGATGCTGCACGGCGACCGGGACAAGATCACCGCGCCCGGCGACACCGACCTGTTCGCGCTGCGGGCCCGCGGCCACGGTGCGCGGGTGGCCGGTTACCGGGTGCTGGGCAGCGGTCACACCCTGATGCGGCGGGCCGGCGACTGGCACCGCGCCGCCGCCGCTCTCGCGCTGGCCCTGCTCGATCTGGGCCCGCTGCCCGAGGAGGTCGGCGCCGCCCTCGCCCTGCCCGGCCAGGCCCCGGACGGCCAAGCCCCGAACGGCCAGGCCCCGGACGGCCTGCACCTCCCTCTTCTAGGCCGCCGTTGACCGCCGGGCCCGAGGGCGGAGCCCGGGAAGCCCGGCTGACGGTTGGACGGACGGCTCGACGGAAGGTCCGGCGGACGGCCCGGCAGGCGGGCAGGCAGGCGGCCCGGGCGGGCAAGGTGGCCGGCGGGTGACCGTCCGGTGACAGGTGGTGCGGATCAGGCTTCCGGCTCGACTCGGGCGGGTAGGGGGCGCACACTCCGGTGGAGGGAGACGTCCGCCAATCGACTGAGGGAGGACCCGCCCATGGGGATCAGCCTGACCACTGATCGGCTCGTCGTCCGGGGCTGGACACCGGACGACGCCGAGGACGCGCTGGCCGTGTACGGCTCCACGGACGTCGCCCGCTGGCTGACGCCCGTGATGGACCAGGTCGCCGACGCCGAGGCGATGCGCTCGGTGCTGCTCGGCTGGGAGCAGGAGCAGGCCGGGCTGCTGCCGCCGCGCGGGCGGTGGGCGGTCGAGCGCCGCGAGGACGGGAAGGTGGTCGGCGGCCTGGGCATCCGTCCGCTGCCGCCGTACGACGAGGACCTGGAGATCACCTGGCAGCTCTCCCCGCAGGCCTGGGGGCAGGGCTACGCGACGGAGGCGGGCCTGGCGCTGCTGCGCTGGGCGTTCACCCAGGACATCGAGGAGGTCTTCGCGGTGGCCCGGCCCAGGAACGACCGGGCGCACGCGGTGGCGAAGCGGCTGGGCATGCGCTGGGTCGGCGAGACCACCAAGTACTACGGGCTGAACCTCCAGGTGTACCGGATCCGCCCGGCCGACCTGCCCGACGACCGCCCCTGACTCCCCGACCCCGAACCCCCGCGCACACCCCCCGTACCGGCCCGCGGAACGGGGCTGACAGCGCGTCGGCCCCGTTCCGTGCTCCGTGCTCCGTGCTCCGTGCTCCGTGGGGGGTGTTACTTCTCGGCGGGCAGTTCGTAGACGTGGCCGGGGGTGGCGATCGAGGTGACGGCGCGGGCGAACAGGGTGGAGGGTTCGCTGCCCTCGTGGATGGTGTCGGTGTTCAGCAGGACCACCAGGGTCGCGTCCTGTTCGGGCAGGTAGACGGTGACGCTCTCGTAGCCGGGCAGGGAGCCGTTGTGGCCGACCCAGCCGTTGATCCGGAACAGGCCGAGGCCGTAGCCGGCGTCGTCGCCGAAGCCCGGGACCGGGAGGTACTTCTCGCGTTCGGCCTGGGTGGCGGGGCTGAGCAGGGTGCCGGTGGCGAGGGTCTTGGCCCAGTGGTGCAGGTCGTGCAGGTCGGAGATCATCGCGCCGGCCGCCCAGCCCCAGGAGGGGTTCCAGTGGGTGGCGTCGGCGGTCCGGCCGTCCAGGGTCTGGTTGGTGTAGCCGTGCGCGTAGGGGCGGGGCAGTTCGGCGGCGCGCGGGAACAGGGTGCGCTTCAGGTGGGCGGGCTCGGTGACGTTGCGGTGGATGAAGTCGCGCAGCGGCATCCGGCCGAGCTTCTCGACCAGCAGGCCGAGCAGGACGGTGTTGGTGTTGGAGTACTGGTAGGCGCTGCCGGGCGGGAAGACGTTGTCGTGCTTGAACGCGTACGAGAGCAGTTCCTCCGGGGTGAACGGCCGGTCGGGGTCGCTGAGCAGCGCGTGCACGAAGTCGTCGTCGAAGGTGTAGGAGTACAGTCCGCTGCGCATCTCGGCGAGTTGGCGGATCGTGATGTGCTGGCCGTCGGGGACGCCGTCGAGGTACTTGCCGATCGGGTCGTCCAGGCCGACCAGGCCGCGGTCGACGAGTTCGAGGACGGCGGTGACGGTGAAGGTCTTGGTCTCGCTGCCGATCCGCAGGTTGAGGTTGGGGGTCATCGGCTGTCCGGTGGCCAGGTCGGCGACGCCGTCGGCGTGGACGTAGGTGCCGCGCCCGGGCAGCCACAGTCCGACGATGACACCGGGTGTTCCGGTCTCCTTGCGCACGCCGGCGATCGCCTCGTCCAGCCGGGCGACCAGGGCCGGGTCCAGCGGGCAGTCCTCGTCCGCGAGTTGGTGCACGGGGCGGTGGGCGGGCTGCACGGCCGGGCGGGCGAACGGGGCACCGGAGTCGGCCGCGGCGGGGACGGCGGGGACGAGGGCGCTCAGGGCGAGCAGGGCGACGGCGAGTCGCCGGGCGCGGGGACGGCGCATGACGGGCATCTCCTCCGGGAGGGCGGTGATCTGTTCCGCACAGGTCACCACCCCGGCGTCCCCGCCGGACCCCGTCCGGCCGCCCGGACACGACGATTCCACCCGTGCGGCGGTCGGCCGGTCCGCCTGCTGACAGACTGTCGCCGAACGGCCCCGCTCGGGTCGCGGAAGGGCCCTCTGCTGACGCATCGCCAGGGAGGCAGGACCCGCCCCTGCCCCTTCGGCCGTCGGCACCCCGCCGCCGACGGGCGGTCAGCGAGCCAGGCGGACCGGGTGCTTGCTCAGGATCGACACCCGGTTGAACGCGTTGATGGCGATCGCCACCCAGATCACCGCGGAGAGCTCCTGGTCGCCGAACACCCGCCGGGCCTGTGCGTACGCCGTCTCCTGCACGGCCGCGTCGGACGGGTGGGTGGTCGCCTCGGCCAGCGCGAGGGCGGCCCGTTCGCGCTCGTCGAACACCGCGGCGTCCCGCCAGGCGGAGAGCACGCCGATCCGCTGCACGCTCTCGCCCTCCTTGAGCGCGGCCTTGGTGTGCACGTCCAGGCAGTAGGCGCAGCCGTTGAGTTGCGAGACCCGCAGGTTGACGAGTTCGACCAGCCGGCGGTCGAGTCCGGCGTCGGCGGCCGCCTGCCGGACGGCCTCGGCGGTGCCCAGCAGGGCGCGGAACGCCTGCGGGGTCTGCTTGTCGACGTAGATCCGGCCCGTCGGGGTCGCCACCTCGGTCACCTGGACTCTCCTCCACTGCGCACTGGTGTTTGTCGGACGTCGCGGTCCATGATAGTTGAATATACAACGATCTGCTGGACGTGTCCGCCGGCCCACGGCGGCACGGGAGGGAGCACCCGATGAGCACCGTCGAGAACGGCGCGGCGAACGACGCCGAGAACGGTACCGGGAACGGCGCCGGGCCCGGCCCGGCCGAAGTCCTGCCCCCGCGGGACGTTCCGCTCGGCGGACCGCGCGCGATGACCGTCCGCCGCACCCTCCCGCAGCGCGGGCGCACCCTGATCGGCGCCTGGTGCTTCGTCGACCACTACGGCCCCGACGACGTCGCCACCACCGGCGGCATGGACGTCGCCCCGCACCCGCACACCGGGCTGCAGACCGTCAGTTGGCTGTTCAGCGGCGAGATCGAGCACCGCGACAGCCTCGGCGTGCACGCCTTCGTCCGCCCCGGCGAGCTCAACCTGATGACGGCCGGCCACGGCATCGCCCACTCCGAGACCTCCACCACCGCCACCACCGTCCTGCACGGCGTGCAACTCTGGGTCGCCCTGCCCGACGCCCACCGGCACACCGCCCGTGACTTCCACCACCACGTCCCCGACCCCGTCCCGCTCCCCGGCGGCGGCGAGGCCCGCGTCTTCCTCGGCACGCTGGCCGGCGACACCTCCCCCGTCCCCACCTTCACCCCGCTGCTCGGCGCCGAACTCACCCTCCCCGCCGGCGCCACCACCACCCTCGACATCGACCCCGCCTTCGAACACGGCCTCCTGGTCGACCAGGGCGACGTCCTCTTCGCCAGCACCCCCCTGCACCCCGCCGACCTCGGCCACCTCCCGCCCGGCCGCACCACCCTCGCCCTCACCAACACCTCCGCCGTCCCCGCCCGCCTGATCCTGCTCGGCGGCCCGCCCTTCGGCGAGGACATCGTCATGTGGTGGAACTTCATCGGCCGATCCAGTGAGGAGATCGTACAAGCGCGGCTCGACTGGGAGAAGGGGGTCCGGTTTGGCGAAGTCCAGGGCTACCCGGGCGAGCGGCTACCCGCGCCGGAGCTGCCGAACGTGGCTCTCAAGGCGCGCGGAAACCGGCGCTGACATGGTGAAACGCCTTCTCTCGGCGGTCTCGCGGAATGGGGCGAGGAGGGCGTTCCGCGACCGTCCCAGCCCAAGCATCGGAACCAACGAACGTCGCCCCCAGGCGCCTCAGTGGCGGTCGTGGGCACCCCGTTGATTCCCGCCTGTGGGCCGGTTTTGCAGCCTGCGAGCGGATGGATGCTGACCTTTTGCTGACTTTCCTGATGGTCCGTCAGCACATCGAGAGATCTCATCGGACCAGACGACAGATGCGGGACGACAACCTCGACGGACCCGTAAGGCGAGGCGGTCGGGCAGACTTGCTGTCTTCACACTCCCCTCAGCACCCCGGTTCTTCACGGTTTCGTCACGACTGTCGCCCGGCGCGCTCCCCCGCCCTACCCTGATGTCCCTGCCTTCGGATGGACCCTGGGGGGCTCGTGACAGATCCGGCGGACATCCCGGCGCCCGACGACACCGGCACCATCACTCTGCGCCGGTTCACGTACCAGGAGAAAATCGCGGCGCGCTACGTGATCGCCATGCTGGGCGATGGCGGCGGTGTCCTGAACGTCACGGGCGAGCACATCGAGGACGTCACGGTTGCAATCGGCCATCCCTCCGACCCTGCTGATGTGCTGTGGCACTTCATGCAGGTGAAGACGAAGGACGACCCCGCCCCTTGGGGACTGTCGGACGTCATCGCCAAAAAGTCCTTGAAGAGTCTGTGGCGCGCCTACCAAGCCGTTCGTGACTGCGGCTTCGCCTACGAGTTGATCTCCGCTCTCGAAGGACACCTCGATCCGGCTGACGGCGCGCTCACGGCACTGGCACAGGGGGCAGGAGGTGATCATCCCGACTGCCTGTCGCGAGTATCCAGGCACCTCGGGGCTCAGGATCCCGACGAGGTCCGCGGATACCTGTCGTTGGTCCGGATCAAGGGCTTGCCTCGGCGCGAGCACATCGACGACAAGAGCTTGGCCGGCCTCATGGAGCTCGCGCCGAGAGTCACCACCGGCGAGCAGCGTGCCGTGTACCTGGAAGTGCTGAGCCGGGTTCACGAGGCGATGCAGGGAGAGGCCGGCCCCGGCTGGAAGGAGAAACTCGGTGTTGAACACCCCGGCGAGACCGTGCTTCGCAAGAGACTCACCGCCGCTTCGATCAGCGACCTGGCGCAGCGGCTCCGGCGACCTGACCACGTTCTGCTGGCCGCCTACTCGGATCGCTTGGACGCCGTCGAAACAAACCTCGTCCGCAAACTGCGTCGTGGTGGGGCTTCGCCGGGGTTGATCCACGAAGCCCAGTTCCTGCGCGCCCAGGCCGATGAACAGAGGCTGAACGAGATCGCCCTCGGGGTGTGGCCGGAGAACCCTCGTGTGGAGCAGGACCTGGACACCCGTTTGAAGTTCACCGCGACTCCTGTCGTCCGACGGCACCAAGAACGTGAACACCGACCGGCTGACTACATCTGGGACGACCTGAAGCACGAGATCGCGTCCACCGCGGGGGAGGTCGACCGCCGCCCGCTGTACGCCAAGGACCCGTTGCTGCTCATGGGACGCGCCTGCGCGGTCTCCGACCAGTGCCACTTCGGTTGGGGGGTCGCTTCCGGTGAGGACTGACCCGACCGAGGCAGGCGGGGCGCCTTCGGTGGACGCACAAGCGCGGCTGCTCCTACTGATCGACGCGTTCGGCAAACCCGGGGTCGAGGGCCGAATGAAACTCGCGAAGCTGGATTTCCTCCTCCGCTACCCGGACCGCTTCGCCGCGCTGCTGGCCGCGCGCGCGCCGGGCGTCGCGGTGGGCGAAGATCCCTGGCTGACGGGAGCCATCGAACAGCGGATGATCCGTTACCGCTACGGCCCCTGGGATCCTGCCTACTACGGCCTGTTGGGGGCCCTGGTCGGCAAGCGGCTCATCACCACCCGGCAGCACGGAAACGTCGCCGTCTACGCCGTGACGGAGAGCGGGCACGGGGTTGCCTCAGCGCTCTCGATAACCGACAGCTGGAGGGCCGTACGGAGCAGGACGCAGTTGCTTCGCCGCTACTTCAACTTCACAGGAACGTCCTTGAAGGACCTGATCTACGAGACGTTCCCTGACATCGCCGAAGCGGACTGGGGGGTACGGCTGTGAGGCTGCGCGTCGAGGAACTGACCATCAGCGGCACGACCCGCACTATCCGCTTCTCGCCTGGCCTCAACGTCATCACCGGCGCGATGAGCGGCGGCAAGACCGCGGCCGTCAGTTGCCTGCGGGCTCTCTTCGGTGGTGATGTGAACGTCGTTCCCGAACTGAAAGGCCGGACAATCGCGGGCACGGTGATGATCGGCGACCGCCGGTTCCGCATCGTGCGCCTGCTGGTGACCACTGATACCGCGAAGGTGGACGTCGCGGAGATCGGCGGCGCGGAGCATGCCTGGCGTCTGCCCGCAGCACGGCTCGAACCCGGGTACGACCTCACGTTCCGCGGCTGGTACCTGCAGATGCTTGCCCTCCCCGAGGTCCGGGTACCCCGCGCTCCCAGCGACGAGACCAGTCCGCTGGTTCCCGTCACCGTCAATGACTATCTGATGTACTGCATCCTGCGCCAGGACCAAATCGATTCGTCGGTGTTCGGCACGCCCGACAACTACCACAAGGACATCAAGCGCCGTTACGTCTTCGAGATCTACTACGGGATCTTCAATCCGAAGGCAATCGAACTGCGTGAGAAGCTGAGAGAGGTCCTGGTCGAGCTCAAGGCCCTGACCGCTGACAGCAAAACCTTGGAAAGGGTTCTGGAATCCAGCTCCTTCTCCTCCGCTGCCCAGCTGCAGGAGAAACACGCCCAATCCGCCGCGGCGCTCGCGGCCTCCCGAGAGGCGGAAAGCTCACTCAACCGCTCGTTCGACCCGCCTGCCACGGTGGATGCACGTGCCCGCATCGCAGCTGCCGAGGTCGATCTACAGGAAGTGGAGACTGCTCTTCGGTCCGAGAGTGCGGCGATCGCCCGACTTGCGGCTCTGCGCGACCAACTCGTCGCGCAGAGCAGGAGAATCACCCGCGCGCTCGTCGCCGAAAGGCTGCTCAGCGATTTCGAGTTTCACATCTGTCCGAGGTGCGGCTCGGACGTCCCGGACCGTGGGGACGCCGACACCTGTCGGCTCTGCCTGCAATCCCCGCCAGCGGCTGCGCCCACGCCCGCTCTGGCCGCCGAACAGGACCGCGTCATCGAGCAGGTGGCGGAGACCGACCAACTGATCGTCCGGAGCGAAGAACGTCTGCGCTCGCTCGAACGCGCCCGCATCGATGCAGCCGCTCGCCGGGCGGCGCTGGGCGTCGAACTGGATCGCCTGTCGCATGGGTTTCTCACCGACCAAGTCGACCGGATACGCCGCTTCGCCGCTGAGCAGGCACGTCTCGAGGAACACCTGGCCCGGCTCGACGACGCGCTCAAACTGCACGAACGCCTACACGACCAGGGAAGCCGCGTCGCAGAACTGGAACGCGAGCGTGACGACCTGACCGAGCGCCTGGACTCCGCGCGCCACGACAACACGGCCGCCACGGAGCGCATCACCACCCTCGACCGAGCTTTCGAGAGCACGTTGAGATCGTTCGACGCACCGCGCTTCGACTCCATGCCCGGCTCCTACATCAACCGCAGGACCTACCTCCCCGTCGTCGACGGACGCCCGTTCACCGACCTCAGCTCGCAAGGCGTCGAGGTCATGGTGAACGTCGCCCACGCCCTCGCCCACCAACTCGTAGCACTCTCCCACCCCGAGAACGTCCTCCCCAACTTGCTGGTCATCGACGGCGTCAGCAGCAACGTCGGCCACGAGGGAATCGACCTGGACCGACTGCGCAAGATGTACGCGACGCTCCTGGCCGCCAGCCTCCAGCACGAGGATCGGCTGCAGATCATCATTGTCGACAACGACCCTCCGCCCATCCCGGGAGTGCGTGTCGCACTGACCCTGTCGGACACGGACCGCCTGGTGCCCACCCCGCCGCCGTCGGGATAGGCACGACTGATGCATCCGGCAACCGCCTCACGGGGCCCATCCGACGGAACGGCTCACCGACAGCCCTGCGATGGCGGGTTGAGCTTGGCCACGAGCGCGGAGAGGTACACCGGAAGCTTGTCGACCATGCCCTTGGAGACCGGGATGCTCTGGATGGTGCCGCACGGGACGTCCTCGTCGAGGAGAATGTGGGCGCCGTCCTCCTCGACGAGTTCGGCGGCGAAGAGCAGTGTCCGGGTGAAGGTCGCCATCAACGCTCCTGGATCTGGAGGCGTTGAGCCAAGCGGTCCACGCCTTGGTGGTCTGCTGTTCGTCGGTGTCCGCGGCGAACAGGTGGTGTCCGAGCCAGGTCGGCACGTTCCAGGTGCTGCCGTTGAAGAACCAGTACAGGGCGTCAGGGCCGCGCAGGCCGAGGAAGTCGGTACTGATCCAGTCGACGACCACCTCCTCGAGGTCGTGCTCGGGGCCCGGAGCGCAGAACGTGAACCGGTCACCGACGGCGGCGTCGGCGAGGAGGCCGAGGCGGGGGTCTGTACAGCCAGCGGCTCTGTCCCGTATTCGGGATGCTGTTGGTGATCTTCACTGGTGAGAGTGAGGTTGTCCTCGATCAGCGGCCTGTGATCGGGCCTGCCTGTTTTCCTGGTCGGGGAGTTTGGGCTGCTCAAAGGGGTGGGTTGCGGTGGCGACGGGTTCCTGGTCCGGTCGGGAGATCCCGCCGCTGACCGCGCGGATGGCCCGGGCGAGCAATCCTCGGGGCACAGCGGCGATGTGGGTACGGGATCACCTGGACAGGCTGTTCACGGACAGCGACTTCGAGGAGTGGTATCCACCTGACGGGCGTCGGGGCCTGTCGCCGGCACGGCTGGCGTTGGTGTCGGTGCTGCAGTACGCGGAGAACCTCACCGACCGGCAGACCGCCGAGGCCGTCCGGTGCCGTCTGGACTGGAAATTACTGCCTGGGGCTGGAGTTGGACGATCCGGGGTTCGACTTCTCGGTGCTGAGCGAGTTCCGTGACCGGATGGCCGAGGGCGACCGCGCGGACGGGTTGCTGGCTGTGATGGTGGACCGGCTGGCGGAGGCAGGACTGGTCAAGCGGCGCGGGCGCCAGCGCACCGACTCCACCCACGTCCTGGCGGCGGTGCGGCGCCTGGACCGGACCGAGCTGGTCGGGGAAACCCTGCGCGCGGCCTTGGAGGAGTTGACCGCCGCCGACGAGGACTGGGTGTCCGCCCTGGTCACCGACGAGTGGGCCCGACGCTACGGCCGGCCGGTGCGCTATGACCGGCTACCCAAGGAGGCAAAGGAACGCGAGCAGTACGCACTCACGGTCGGCGAAGACGGTATGCGCCTGTTCAGCGCTCTTCTCGCCGCTGATGCCCCGGCCCGGCTGCGGCGGCTGCCGCAGGTGGAGGTGCTGCGGCAGGTCTGGGTCCAGCGGTACTGGTACGACGAGATCGGCGTTCTGCGCCAGCGCGAGCCCAAGCAGACCCGCGACCGGCTCAGCCGGCGGATGACAGAGCGGCGGACTGCTTCCGGGGCGGCCGCTGCCGGCGGGAGCCCCGCGCCTGCTTCGGCCACCACACCCTGGTCGTCGGTGGAGATCGTATTTCCGCACGATCCGCAGGCCCGCTTCAGTCACAAGCCCGGCAAGGCCGAGTGGGTCGGCTACAAGGACCACCAGACCGAGACCTGCGACGAGGGCCTGCCGAACGTGATCGTCCATGTCGCCACCACACACCGGCGCCCGCGCAGGACATCGACGCCCTGGCGCGGATCCATGCCGACCTCGCAGCCCGTTCTCTCGCTCCGGCCGAGCACCTGGTCGACGGCGGCTACGTCACCCCGGCCACCATCCACCGGGCCAGGACCGAGCACGGGATCGACCTGGTCGGCCCGGTCAGGCTCGGCCCCAGGACACGGGCACTGCCGGGCTTCAACAAGGAGGATTTCCATCCCGACTGGCATGACAAAACACTCACTTGCCCGAACGGAGCAACCAGTCCGCCCTGAAAGCCGACACTCGCCGACGGGCACGAGCGGCTGTCGGTACTCTTTTCCCCGCGCCGTCTGCAGGTCTTGCGAAGACCGCCTGAAATGCACTGGGAACACCGCTGGACGAGGCTGGCACATCCTCCTGCTGCCTCAGCCCCTGCAGGAGATCCAAAACCGCGTCCGGAAAGAGCAGAACACCCAGGCCTGAAAAGACCGGTATGCCATGAGAGCCGGCTGCCAGGCCACCGTCTCCGAGACCGTCCACGCCCACGGCCTGCGCAACTGCCGCTACCACGACACAGCTAAGACTCACGTCAAGCACGTCCTCACGGCAGCCGGACGGCAGCGGGACCAGTCCGAAAACCCGCTTCACGCGCCTGTGCAGGCAAGTACGCGACGGACTCGAACCCACAACCCTTGAAGATCACCAACAGCATCCCGATTACGGGACAGAGCCGATGGCTGGACAGGCCCTGGGGACCCGGGGGTGAGGGAACGTCACCTGGCTGGCCGTGCCCCCGTGGCCGCCCCCCACCGTCCGTGGTCACCTGGTGGCGATCACGCCGGTACGGCGTTCGATCCCGTTGCCCTTTCACGTCGTCCACGGTGCAGGAGGTGCCATGTCGACTGAAGGTCCACCCGAGATCAATGTCCTCAACATGAACGTCGTCTCGCTGAAGAGGTTCGTCTTCGCGGTGCGCACGATCTCGCAGAACGACCTGTGGGACGAAGTGGTCGAGGAGCTCGCCGCCCGCGGCTGCCACTCAATCGCCATCAGCGTCGAACCGATCGAAGCCATGAAGGACGCCCTGCGGGAGCGGATGGCCTACACCGCGGCGACGAAGAAACGGCCGAGCCGGAGCCGCGACGACCGCGGCGGGCAACGCGCGGAGAAGCCGCCGGGGAGCGGTAGCCCGCAGCCCGACGCGTCGGGGGACCCTTTCGACATGAGCCGGCCTCAGCGCCACCTCGAAAGGTTCATGGCCTCCGCCTGCGGCACTCCTCCCACCAAGTACCCGCCGCGGCCCCCGGACGACTGGCCGGAAGGCCCCTGGGACCCACAGCAGATGGAGGAGTAGCGCCCGTGGCTCTCCCGGGCCGCTACGCCGGGCCGGCTGCCGGTTCGATCGCCGACGTCGCACGTCGGCGATCGAACCGGCAGCCGGTCGTTCATCCGGCGGGGCGCTCCTGCGCGAGCATACGGCCGGCTCGGTTCAAGAGGTCCGCGTTGTCCTCCAGGAGATCCCGCCGGGTCATCCGGTGGACTGCGTCCGGCGTGACCCCGAGGTCTTCCACCGGCGTGCCGGACCGGGCGCCCACCCGCAGCGTGCGGCGGATGGCGACCCTCATGTTGGACTGCTTGGGCAGAGGCGCGTAGGGCGAGGCGGGGTCGTGGACCATCAGCTCGCAGAGGACGTCGTGAGTCCAGACGTTGGCGCCTCCGGCACCGGTGTTCGGATCGGTGCCGAGCACGGGACCGATCCCGTGGTCCTGGAACCCAGCGGCGAAGATGTCCGTCGCGGAGAAGCAGCGCGCGTTCGTGACCAGCACGACGGGGCCGAAATACTGTCGGCCGATCGTGTTGGCCGCGGTGGGGGACGTGGCCGGGAAGGCTTCGGAGAACGTGGCGCCCAGTTCGAGCGCCTGGTCCATCGAGGGGATCCAGGCGGCGAGGTCGATGCCGAGGTCGGCCACGGCGGACCGGCAGATCCGCAGGTTCAGCGGGGAGCTCAGGAACTGGACCGGCTCGGGGGCCACCCGGTGCGGAGTGAAGACCTGCAGGAGGCATTCGGCGACCCGCATGTCGCCCCCGCCGTTGTCGCGGACGTCCAGGATCAACCCCTGCCGAGGCAGGAGGCGCACGAGACGGATCAGTTCCTGCGTGTAGCCCCTCGGGTCGTCGGTCTCGAAGGTGAAGATCCGGAGGTGGCCGAACGTCCCGGACGAGGTCCGGACCTCCCGGGCCCGGAAGGCGATCGGGTTCCTGGTGGGGATCTCCCCCGGGCGTGGCTCCGGGAGCGGCCCGCCGGTTGCGACCGCGTTCTGCCGGGCGAGCACCTGCGGGGCGAACAGCACGACCTTGGCGCGGTTCGTCTCCTGCGTGTCGATGTCGACGGCCTGGGCGATCGAGGCGGAATCGGTGGGTCCTGCACCAGCCGGACCCGAGGGGCTGTCGAAGATGCGCCAGCTCTCGCGCAGTTCCCCGGCCTCCCCGCCCGTGCCGATGTAGCTGACGGTCACCCACTGCTCGAACGGCGGGAGGTGGACCATCAACGGGCGCACCGTCATCGACTGCACGCCGCGGCTGCGCCGCGCCGCGCCGCGGCGCTGTTCCCGGCGAAGCGCGCCGCGTTGATCTCGACTGCCGTCGTGATGGGGATCCCGCTCCAGTGGGTGACAAGGGCCCCCGGGCCGAATCCGGGGGCGTGGAAGCCGCCGGAGACGAAGGTCACCATGAACCCGGAGCCGTCCCGGTCCGCGTACTCCTCGATGAGGAAGGGCAGGCAGGCGACCTTGCCGGCGAACGGCTCCGGGAGGAGGTAGTTGGTGTGCAGGTCCTTGAGGGAGAGGAAGATCGCGGAGACCTCCGAGTGGAAGTGCCACTCGGGAGGCATCGTCCGCTCGGTCTGCCGCTCCATCCGCCGCTGCAGGACTCGCAGGCGCTGGACCGGATTCACTCCGTACATCGCCGCTTTCAACGGGAGGTGCACGTAGTTCTGCTCCAACAGGACCAGCGCCTGCGCGACGATCAGGCGCCGCTCGGCCAGGGTCAGCAAACCGGCGCTCTGGAGGAAATCCGCCAACTCCCCCGACGTGTCCGGCCGGGAGTGCGCCACAGCACCGTTCCTGTCGGAATTGGCGTTCACATTGCCTCCCGAAGGGGCCGATCGTCCGGTTCGGTGCTCATCGTCCGCTCGCGGCCGGGTCTTCCCGGGGTGCCACACGGCGCACAGCCCATCTGCATCCGAATGGCGGATGGCCGGCACGACTGCGGGGCGGCTCGGACGCGACCGGACGCGTTGCTACTGAACTCGGGTGCGTGATGCAGGTCAGCCGTCCATGAGCAGACCGGTGCCGACCAGGCAGCGGTCGACCAGGTCGGGGTGGTGCTGGATCTGCTTGAGCCGGCGCTTCACAGTCCGGGTGATCTGGTCGAGGTTGGCAGCGGCGAGGGTACCGATGTCGCGTTTGACCGGCGACCAGATGCTCTCTTCCGGCTGAGGTCGGGCGCGTACAGGCAATGCCACCGATTTTCTGGCCGTTTGATCCTTTTTAACGCTCATACATCCTGAGGCACCAGATCGTGCACCGTTTACCCCGAGCGCGCGCACTGGCGCCCGGGGCCACCAGGCAGGTCGGCATCACGCCTGAGCCTCGCTGCTACACGAGCGATCCGTCCGATGCCTGGCGGGCCCCGGCCAAGGCAGACTCCCGTCTGTACTTCTACCGCGGCTCCGCGGGCTCGGGCACGCGCCTGGTTGACTCTGCGTCCGGCTGGCTACCGGAAGTCGACGGCGGGAGGTTGGTACCTTCGATGTCAACGTCGGGAGTGATGCGGTCGAGCCAGCGGGGCAGGGTCCAGGCGCGGCGGCCGAGGAGGGCCATGGCGGCGGGGACGAGGGTCATGCGGACGATGAAGGCGTCGATGAACACGCCGATGGCGAGGGCGAAGCCGATGGACTTGATGATCGGGTCGTGGTTGAAGACGAAGCCTCCGAAGACGGCGACCATGATGAGGGCGGCGGCGGTGACGACGCGGCCGCTGGCGGCGACGCCGTGAGTGACCGCCTGGTCGGCGTCTCGGGTGTGCTGGAAGTGCTCGCGCATGCGGCTGACGAGAAAGACCTCGTAGTCCATGGCGAGGCCGAACAGGACGCCGATGAGCAGGACGGGCAGGAAGGCAGTGACAGGGGCGGCGGTGGGGATGTCGAGCAGACCGTTGAGGTGGCCGTTCTGGAACACCCACACGGTGGCGCCGAGGGAGGCGGCGATGGAGAGCAGGAATCCGGCGACGGCCTTGAGGGGGACGAGGACGGAGCGGAAGGCGATGGTCAGCAGGGCCAGCGCGAGGACGACGATGATGCCGATGAACAGGGGCAGGGCGTCGGCGAGTTTGGCGGAGACGTCGATCGTGGCGGCGGTGGCGCCGGCGATGTAGAGGGTGCCGCCGTCGTGGGCGACGTCGGCCTTCAGGGCGCGCAGGTGGTCGACGAGGTCGGTGGTGGCCTTGTCGTCGGGGCCGGTGGTGGGGATGACGGGGATGGCGACGAGGGTGGAGTCGGCGTTGGGGACGGGAGTGTCGAGGTGGGCGACGCCGGGGACGTGGGCCAGTGAGGTGGTCAGGCGGCCGAGGGCGGCCTCGCGGTCGGCGGCCGGGATGCGGCCGGTGTCGACCACCGCGGTGAGGGTGGCATTGAAGCCCGGGCCGAAGCCCTTGGTGAGCAGGTCGTAGCTCTTGTGCTGAGTGGTGGCGGCGGGCTGGGAGGCGTTGCTGGGTAGGCCCAGGCGCAGGTCCTTGGCGGGGACGGCCACGGCGAGGAGCGCGAGGATGCCGGTGAGCAGGACGAGCAGGGGCTTGCGGGTGACGGCGCGGGCCCAGGCCAGGGACCAGGTGGTCTCCTTGCGCGCCCTGGCCTTGGGGGCCTTGGGGCGCAGGCGCTCCCCGAGCAGGCCCAGGACGGCGGGCACGAGGGTGACGGCGATCAGGACGGAGAGCAGCACGGTGGCGGCGGCGGCCAGGCCCATGACGGTGAGGAAGGGGATGCCGGTGACGGCGAGCGCGGCCAGCGCGATGACCACGGTGGCGCCGGCGAAGACGACGGCGCTGCCGGCGGTGGCGGTGGCGCGGGCGGCGGACTCCTCGACGTCGGCCTCGGGGTCGGCGAGCTGTTCGCGGTGGCGGGCGATGATGAACAGGGCGTAGTCGATGCCGACGGCCAGGCCGATCATGAGGGCCAGGGCGGTGGCGGTGCTGGTCATCTCGACGACGTTGGCAGCGAGCTGGGCTCCCAGGACGCCGATGCCGACGCCGATGAGGGCGGTCAGCAGGGGCAGGCCGGCGGCGATGAGGGAGCCGAGGGCGACGGCGAGGACGGCGAAGGCGACGACGACGCCGACGATCTCGGCGGGTCCGCCGACCTCCAGGCCCGGTTCCATGACGTCGCCGCCGTACTCGACCTGCAGGCCGGCGTCGCGGGCGGGGGCCATGGCACCGGTGAGGGCGTCCCTCGCGGACTCGGGGACCTTGTCGGCGCGTTCGCGGAATTGGATGTCGGCGAAGGCGATCGTGTGGTCGGGGGAGACGGTCTGGGTCTCGAACGGGTTGGCGACGTAGACGACGCCGGGGACCTGGGCGGCCTTGGCGAGACTCTTGCCGAGGGCGCTCTGTGCGCTTTCGGCATCGAGGGTGGTGCCCTTGGGGGCGGCGACGACGACGCGCACGGTGCCGCCCGCGGCCTCGGGCATCTTCTTCTGCAGCAGGTCCTGGGCCTGCTGGGACTCGATGCCCGGGACGGTGAACTCCGTGGTGGTGGGCCCGGCCATGGAGATGCCCAGGCCCCCGACCAGGGCGAGCAGCAGCAGCCACATGCCTATGACGCGTCCGCGGCGGCGTGCCGCCCATCGTCCCCACCCGTACAGCACCGATGCCATGACGTCCTCGCTTCCGGCGAACTCTCAGAATTCTCGCAGCCTAAAGCAACTTTGCAGAGCTCTGCAAAATTGCTTCCTCGTGTAGGATTTCTGTATGACCGAGGGTGTGAGAGAGCGCGGCAAGGCCCGGCGCAGGGAAGCGATCCTGCGCTCGGCGTACAGGCTGTTCGCAGAGCGCGGGTTCGACGCGACGACGATCGCGGACGTCGCCGAGGCGGCGGAGGTCTCCGCCCGGACGGTGACGCTGTACTTCCCGACGAAGCTGGACCTGGTGACCTCGCACCTGGAGGAGTTCACCGGGGAGCTGAGCTTGGCGCTGGCCGAGCGCGAGGCGGGCGTCACGACGCTGGGCGCGCTGGAGGCGTGGCTGCGCCACGACCTGGAGGACGGCGAGGGGGACGAGCTCGAAGAGCTGTGGGAGGTGATGATCGACCGGAACCCGCAGCTGCGGGCGATCGCCAACAGCCGGGTCACCGAGGCGATCCAGGAGGGCGCACGGATCTTCGCTGCCGAGCACGGGGACGACCCGGACTCCTTCGCGCCCCGGATGGTCGCCGCAGCCGCGGCCGCGGTGGTCTCGGAGGTCTACCTGGCTCCGAGCGAGGAGAACATCGCCGCCGCTATGGCCTTTCTCCAGGGCGGGATCGCGGCGCTGGGCTGAGGCCCGCCCGGCAACGGCCGGGGCCCCCTCCGGCCGGGCAGGCTGGAGGGGGCCCCGATCGCGCGCAGCGGCGGACGGGCCGGAGCGCGTGGCTGCTATGGGCCGCTGTGGGGCGCGGGCGGGTCGCAGCGGTAGAGCAGCCGGTACCACAGGACGGAGACCCGTTGGGCGAGTTCGTCGACGTCGCCGAACGCCTCCCGCAGGGAGGCGTCCTGCCAGGCGAAGTACTGCATGAGCACTCCGTCGAGCATCGCCTGCGCCGCCCGGGCGGCGGCGAGGTCGGGCTCTTGACCGGTGCGGCGTGCCACGCCGGCCGCGATGTGCTCGGCGATCGCGGCGTTGGCCTCCTGCCAGGCCGCGCGCACCCTCTCGCTCTCGTCGACGAGCTGCTGCAGGGCCCTGTTGAAGGGGCCCGCCGAGATGAACAGCGCGATGTAGCGGGTGTTGGTCTCCACGATGGCCGCGAAGGGGTCGCCGCCCTGTCCGGCGCCGACCAGGATCTCCTGCGTCACGCTGCGGACCACCCGGACGAGGACTTCCTCGCACAGGGCGCTGCGGTCCTTGAAGTGGGTGTAGAAGGTGCCCGCGGAGATCCGGGCCGCCGCGCACACGTCCAGCACCTTGAGGTCGTGGTAGCCCGATGCGGCGAGCAGGGAAGCGGCGGCTTCGATGATCCTGGCCCGGGTCTGCTCGCCCTTGCGGGTGGCGGGGACCTCGTCGGCGACGAGGGCGGCGATCGCGGTGGTGCCGTTCACGGGCGCTTGCTCCCGACGGCGGTCGCCGCCAGCGCGCGGCGGTTCAGTTTGCCATTGGGCAGCAGGGGCGGCTCGTCCATGAGGATGAACCGCTTGGGCACTTTGTAGCTGGCCAGCGTGGTCTTGAGCGCGTTGCGCACGTCGTCCTCGTCGAGGTCGGTTCCGGGGAGCAAGGTGAGGAAGGCGATGCCGACTTCGCCGAGCGTGTCGTCGGGCGCGGCGACGACGGCGGCCATCACGACATTTGGGAGGGCTTCGAGGGCTTCTTCCACCTGGCGGGGGAAGACATTGTAGCCACCGGACTTGAAGACGTCCCGGAGCCGGCCGGCGAGGCTGATGCTGCCGTCGGCGTTCCGCACGCCGAGGTCGGAGGTCTTGAAGTACCCGTCCTCGGTGAAGGCGTCAGCGCTCGCCTGGGGGTCGCCGAGGTAGGAGTGCATCACGCCGGGGCCGCGGACCTGGATCTCGCCGGCACTCCCGTCGGGCGTCCGGACTCCGGTGGCCGGGTCCGCGATGCGCACCTGCCAGCCGGGGTCCGGCAGGCCGACGGTGTCGACCAGGTGGTCGATGTCGGCGTCGGGCCGGGTGAAGGTGAAGCTGCCCGTCGTCTCGGTCATGCCGTAGAAGTTGTGCATCGGCTTGCCCAACGTGGCCAGCAGCATCGCGGCGTTCTTGGGCATGTGGCCGCCCGACCACAGGATGCGCCGTACGTGGGAGAGGTCGGTGCTCCAGAACTCCGGCTTCTCCATCAGGTAGAGCAGCATGGCCGGTACGCCGCCCAGCAGGCTGGCTTTGGTGCGGGTGAGCGCGTCGAGGAAGGTCTGCGGCAAGAAGTCCTCGACGAAGACCTGCGTGCCACCGGTGACCAGGGCGGTGAGGCCGATGTCGACGATGCACCCGACGTGGTTGATGGGCAGCGAATTGAGGACCGCGCCGCCCCACTGGCCGTAGTGGTGCGCCTGGATCCGGGCGCAGGCGAGCAGGCCCGACTGGCGCAGCAGCACGCCCTTGGGCTTGCCGGTGGAACCGGAGGTGAACACCAGCAGGGCCGGCTCATCGGGCGCGGCGTCCCCGCCGGTCGGGGTGTCGGCCGGCGGCGGGTCCAGCGGCAGCCGCAGGGTGCCGAACTCCTCGGTCAGGGCCGCAAGGTCGGCGGTGTAGTCGCGCTGCCCGATCTGCTGGCGCGCGTAGAGGGCCTTGGGGCGGGCGACGGCGAAGATGCCGCGCCACTCCTCCAGGCGGTAGCGCGGGTTGAGGCCCAGCCACAGGGCGCCGAGGTCGACGGCGGCCAGGAAGGTGAGCCAGTGGTCGACGCTCGGCGGCGCCAGGGTCGCCACGACGTCGCCGGGGCCCACCCTGCCATCCAGCAGGCCCTTCTGGAGGCCGCGCACGGCGGCGGGCAGCCGGCCGTAGGTGATCGAGGCGCCGTCGAGGTCGGAGACCGCCACGGCGTCGGGGGTACGCGCGGCGTAGTGCTCCACGTACTCCATGACCGTCTCGTAGCGGGGGATGTCGCCGCGCGGGATCGGCTGCCACACGGGGGCGGTCACGGCAGCACCAAGACCTTCCACTCGGCGACCAGCGCGACCGTCTCCGGCGCGCACCGCACGGTGACGTCGAAGGTGATCAGGGCGCCGCCGTTCTTGGGCTGCACCTCGCGGAGCACGAACTCGCCGCGGACCTCGGAACCCACGGGGACCGGCGCGACGAAGCGCACGCGGTCGAAACCGTAGTTGACGTTCTGGGTGAAGCCCAGCTCCCCGCCCGCCTCGTAGAGGAAGTGCGTCAGCAGCGACAACACCATGAAGCCGTGCGCCACCGCCCGGCCGAAGGGGCCGTCGGCGGCCTGGCGCGGGTCGATGTGGTGCGGGTCGAAGTCCAGCGTCAGGCCGCCGAAGGCCGTGACCTTGTCCTGGGTGATCGGCACCCAGTCGGACATGCCGATCTGCGTGCCGATGCGCTGCTCGGCCTGTGCGACGGCCTCGGTGAAACTGCTCATGGTGTCCTCCCGCCGTTCCCGGCGTGGATAGGGCCCCTCCGCGGAAAGGAGAGGGCGAGTTCATCAGGGATGGGTCGTGCACCCGGACACGGGGTCAGGCCGGCGGCGCGGCGGCGGGCTGTGCCTGCGGAAGGCGGGCGGCGGTGAGGCGGTAGCGCAGCAGCAGCGGGATCGAGGCGAGCAGCAGCAGGCTCGGCAGCAGGCCGGAGCCCAGCGCGATGGCCAGCCTGGCACTCTCGGGCTGCACCGCGGTGTGCCCGGCGGTCGAGGACACGTACCCGCCGCCGGCCAGCACCAGCGAGTACAGCGCCGGGCCGACCGCGAGCCCCAGGCTCTCCCCCGCGGTCCACACACCGGTGAACGTCCCCGCCCGACGCAGCCCGGTCAGCTGCGTGTCCTCCTGGATGGTGTCGGGCAGCATGGCCAGCGGGAACATCTGCATGCCCGCGTAGCCGACGCCGCACGCCGCGACGGCGAGGTAGACCAGCGCCGCAGGGATCCAGTTCGCGGCCGTCAGGACCAGCGCCCCGGCCAGGAAGACCACGCTGGCGCGCAGGTAGCCGACCCGCTTGCCCGAGCGGTTTGCCACCCGCTTCCACAGCGGCATGACGACCACCGCGGGGCCCACCAGGGCGACGAACAGGAAGGTGATCGCGCTCTTGCTGCCCACCAGGTCCTCGGCGAGGTAGGGGATCGCCGCGAGCATGGCCCCCGCCGCCAGGGTCTGGAGCGTGAAGGCCAGGAACAGGAACCGGAAGTCGCGGCTGTCGCGCACCGCGCGCAGCTGCTCGCGGATCGATCCCTCGGCTTCCGAGCGCACCACCGCCGGCACCCGGCGCATCCCCACCGCGGTGGTGAGGAACCCGGCCGCCAGGACCACGGCGGCCACCGCCCCCATCGCCCGGTAGCCGCCCAGGCCGCCGCCGAAGAGGTCGACCAGCACTGGTGCCCCGGCGCCGAACAGCAGGATCGCCAGCGTCAGCACGACGATGCGCACGGCCGTCATCGTGGTGCGCTCCTTGTAGGAGTCGGTGATCTCCGCGGGCAGCGCGACGTACGGCACCTGGAACAGCGCGTATCCGGTCGCCGCCAGCAGGAACATCACCGTCACGTACAGCGCGGCCCCGCCGCCGGTCAGATCGTCGGGCACGGCGAAGGTCGCCGCGAAGAACACCGGCAGGACGACCGCGCCCGCCGCCATCCACGGCACCCGCGGCCCCCACCGCGAGGTCGTACGGTCCGACCACGCCCCCACCACGGGGTTCAGCAGCACGTCCCACAGCTTCGGAGCGAGCACGACCACACCCGCCAGAGCCGCCGCCACCCCCAGCTCGTCCGTGAGGAACACCAACAGGAGTAGCCCCGGCAGGGTGCTGAAGCCACCGGTGCCCACCGAGCCGGCGGCGTAGGCGGCGTACGAGCGGCGGCCCAGCCTCCTACCCGCAGGCCCACCCGCTGGGCGCGCAGCGCTGTGAATCGACTCGTCATCCGGCATGTCGGGGATCTTAGTAATCCGGATTCAGTTTCGTAAAGAGTTGCGCCGCCTCGACTCGGGCTGACCCAAGGCGGAAGGCACAGGTCACCGGACGGCGAAGCGCCCGCTGCCCGCCCTCTCTCGTTCGGCTCGCAGACCGCCTCTCCGGCGGGGCAGGTCGCGCGGGCGGCCGGTCCGCGGAGGACGACCGCAGTACGGGTACAGGACCGCCTGAACGGACTGCGGCACGATGAGGACTTCGCCGACTGGCACCCAAGCGACGAGCGCCGTGGTCTTTTCGCCAGCCCGGCCGACCACCGCCTGCACACCACAACCCCCGTTTGGCCTGTCCGAGCAGCAGACCACAGGGGCGGACCGCCAACACCTCGGCTTCAAGTGCATCCCGGCCACAGGGCTGAGCGGCCCCGAATTCCACCACAGCGCCAGCAGACCCCCGCGAGCGCCTCACCTGGAACGGCGGCGCCGACCACCCCTGGAGCCGACACTCGCCCGCTTCAAACACCCCAACCAAGTTTGCATACGTACCCTTTTGCGCCCGAGCCCACGACGCCGGCCTCCTCA
Organism: Kitasatospora cineracea; assembly: GCF_003751605.1. Lineage (NCBI taxonomy): Bacteria > Bacillati > Actinomycetota > Actinomycetes > Kitasatosporales > Streptomycetaceae > Kitasatospora > Kitasatospora cineracea. The sequence continues at coordinate 5,360,104 of NZ_RJVJ01000001.1, read as the reverse complement.
GTTGTCTCCACAGCCGTCCGACTACCGACACGCCCTACAGCGAGACCAGCGCCTTACCGGTCCTTCCCAAGCTCGAACTGACCATCGCGGTTTGACCGTCAACCCATCGGATGTCCACAGCGTCTCCGGGGCGACGGGGCTGATGCGCCGGATCGGCTTCAGCCTGCAGGTCTCCGCGCGGCGGGTGGCCGAGCACGACGAGCAGGCAGTTGCCGCGGGGAGGGAGGAGGTATGGCGAAGGTAGAAGAACCTGGGCGGCCTGGGAGAGCCACATCCGCTTCGAGGACGAGGGCAGCTCCACCCATCGACCGCCCAGAGACGCACCGAGGCCGTCCATGCCCTACGCCGGTCGTGACAGTCAGCGGCCGTCGCACCAGCCGCCTGTCCGTGGCCGGGCCGATCGCGATGCGGCCCGGCTCCCCCGCACCCGGCTGTGCTAGCGCCTGGCCACCTGCTTTACAGGCAAGGGCAGGCGCCGCAGCATGGGCGAGCGCGGCTTCCCTACTCCAGTGGACGGCATCCCCCAGCTCGCCGAGGCTCCGATCATGCTGGCCGGGGACCGCCTGAACACACACGCCTCCCACGCCATGGGCGAGTTGGTCGCCCAACATGCCTGGCTGGCGGTCTTCCCCTCTGACTCAACCCCGTCGAGTGGGTCTGGGCGCACGTCGAGCGCAGCTTGGCCAACCTCGCCGTCATGGCCCTCGATCGACTCGAGGTCCTCGTCCGCACCGGCTCAAGCACCTGCAATGCCGACCGACACCCTCGACGACCTCAGAGCCGGTACCGGCCCGGTCCTCGACACCTCCGGCCTGACAAGCCGAAACCAGTAATGCCCGACTCGGAGCGGTTCGCGGATACCGGCGAGCCCCCGTACCGGGAGGTTCAGCGACGTCGGTCCGGCATCTCCCTTGTCGCAACCGCCGCCCCGGCGCCGATGACGGTCCGCTTGCCTAGCCGCCGCTGATGCCCGCCGCAACCGCCTTGCCGATTGGGTCGCTTGTCGAAGCCGAAGTACAACCGCCAGAGGCCGACCTCAAGGAGCGGAACGGAAGGCCCTCGCCCGATGTGCCGCCAGACGGATCCGAAGGGGAGGACGCGCACCACGATGACTTCGGCCGAGAAGACCAAGCCGAGTCGTCGCCCCGTCCCTCTCCCCTCCGCACGGACTCACATCGTCAGCAGCGGTGGAAGGTGACGCTGCACGAATCGGGTCTTCCGTTCCCACACGTGGGCGAGGGTCAGCAGCGATTGGTCCTCGTGGTTGCGCGCGATGACCTGCAAACCTATGGGCAAACCCTGCGTAAACCCGGCCGGCATGGCAAGTGTGGGGGCATTGATGAGGGTGCCAATCGTAGCGACCTCCATCCAACGGTGGTACGAGGACATCTCAACGCTCTGGATGCTCCGGGGCCAGTGGGTAGCCGCATCGAAGGGCATCACCTGGGCCGTTGGAAGCATCACGTAGTCGTACGTCTCGAAGAGCTCCCTGAAGGTCAGGTACAGGCTGGTGCGCTTGGTGGAGTTGGTGTGGATGTCGATGGCGGTGAGTGGGCCGTTCCCGTCGGCTCCGACCGTGAGGCCTTCGTATTCGTAGAGCGCCTCAGGCTTGAGCAGTCCTCGCAGCGGGGAGTCGTAGGCGATCTTGACCTCCATACCGGACAGCCAGTGTCGGTAAGTCAGCCAGGTGGGCCAGAGGTCCTTGCTGACCTGGAATCCGTGTGACGTCGGCAGCTCGTCGAGGTGGGTGACCGTCATCCCCAGGCCGGTCAAGTGCTCCAGTGCCGCTCGGGTCGCGTCGAGAACGGCCGGCTCCATGGGGAGATAGCCTCCGAGGTCGCCCAGCCAGGCAACTCGTTTGCCCTGAACGGCGTCGCCCAAGTCGGTGAGGTGACCGGGGGCCTGCCTGTTGGACAGGGGTGCGCGATCGTCGTAGCCGGACATCGTGTGCAGGAGCAACGCCAAATCGAGGGCGGTGCGGGCCACTGGACCGATGAGACCGCCTTGGTTGATGAAGACCTCGCTGTCGTCCGACGGGACCCGACCGTAGGAGGGGCGCAGCCCGAGGACGTTGTTCCAGCCGGGTGGATTGCGCAACGAGCCCATGAAGTCGCTGCCGTCTGCGACCGGGACCATCCGCAAAGCAACGGCTACGGCGGCTCCCCCGCTGCTGCCACCAGCGGTCTTGGTCTGGTCGTAGGCGTTGAAGGTGGTACCGAAGACCGTGTTGTAGGTCTGAGAGCCGAGGCCGAGCTGGGGGGTGTTGGTCTTGCCGATGAAGATCGCGCCTGCAGTCCGGAGACGGGCGACGAAGAGTGAGTCGGCCGTTGCGGGGGTGGCTTCGGCCGCGGGGATCAGCCCGTAGGTAGTCGGGAGGCCGGCGACGTCTGCGAGATCCTTGACGGCCTGCGGGAATCCGTGCATCCATCCCTGGTACTCGCCGCTGGCGAGGAGGTTGTCCTTGGCCCGGGCTTCTGCCAGTAGCTCAGGGCGGGTACGCAGGCTGACGATGGCGTTGACGTGAGGGTTGATCTTGTCGATGTGGTCGAGGTAGGCGGTCATCACCTCGACGCAGGAGACGATACGGGCACGAATGGCGGCGGACAGTTCGGCGGCATCCCAGTAAGGGATGCGGCTGAGGTCCTCGGGTCGGCTGACCTTCGGCCAGTTCACCGCGGGAGGCACGTGGTACGACGTCGACTCGGCCGTCGGGCTCGCACCCGCAGACCCACGGGTGGCTTGGACGGTCGAGTCGTGTGCCTGCTGCCGAGGCGGCGCCGCGGGCCGGGGCAAGTGGTGACGAGATGGTGAGGTCATCGTCGCTCCTTAGGGCAAAAGCCCGGGGGGTCTTCCGGGGGTATCACGCTCTGTGCTCGACAAGGCGGCTTCGCCCTAAGTGGAACCGGAGGGTGGATGCGGTGCCGATTGAACAGGAGAGTGAGCATTGTTGTCCTCAAGGCCCCTTACAGATTGATGCAACCGTGGATGAATCACTGCCCCACATGCTGCTCGCACCCGCTCTGGGCCAGCTGGCGGCACTGGGCGCCGACACCAATCTCACTCGTGCAGCAGCGCGTTGCGGGATCAGTCAATCCACGCTGAGCCGGGCGATCCGCCGCTGGGAGGAGCAGCTCGGTTTGCAGTTGCTGGAGCAGGACGGACGGGCAGTGCGCTTGACCACGGCAGGATATGCCTTGGCCTCCGCAGCCGAAGATGTAGCCCAGCAGTTCGATGACGCGGTGCTGCGACTGCAACGCAGCACCGCGCGGTCCGTCACCGTCGGCTTCCTCAAGTCCCTCGGACCCACCGTCGTCGCAGAGCTCGTGGGCTCGTTCCTGGACGCGGTGCCCGCCGCTCTGGTGTCCCACCGCCAGGGGACGAGCAGTGAACTGCTGCGAAGCCTCGATGAGGGAGACATCGACGTCGCGGTGACCACGCAACCGCCGCAGAGGTACGCGTGGTTGCCTCTCGGCCGGCAGTCCCTCGTTCTGGTGGTCCCTGCGGGGCACCGGCTGGCCGGTGCTGCACCGATCACGCTCAAGGAGGTGCGTGACGAACCTTTCCTCGCGCTAGACCGGCGGTTCGATGCGCGTCGAAGGGTTGATGCTCTGTGCACCCAGGCGGGGTTCAGACCGCGCGTCGCCTTGGAAGCCGACGACGTGACGACGCTACGCGGCTACGTGGGCGCGGGGTTGGGCGTGGCTGTGCTTCCGGCTGACACGGCGGCGGGGGCACGAACCGTGGATGTCCCGATCCGCGCGGAGGGCACCACCTGGCGTGAGTTCGGGCTTGTCTGGCTTCCTCACCGGGCAACCGTCGAGTTGGAGGCTCTGCTCGAGCTCGCCAAACGGTTGGGCGAGGAGTACCCCGGCTGGGCGGACATCCTGACCTGAGTTCGAAGCCCTGGTGGCTACCCACCAGGCCAATGATGCATAAATGCATGAACCATGCATGGTCAGCGGCGCGGCGAAAAGCAAGGATCGTGACCTGGGCGCGCTCCAGGCTCCGCCCATTCACCGCTGAGACGCCGTAGAGAGTGGCCTGATCGCCGCCACGGCTCAGCACCATCCGCTAGAGAGGCAGTTCGCGCATGCCCGCCACCGCGCATCAATCCACCTCCCCCCATCCGACCCCATCGGCCCTGACGGGCATCCGGGTTCTCGACTTGTCCCGGATCCTGTCCGGCCCCTTCGCCACCATGATCCTCGGAGACCTCGGCGCCGAAGTGATCAAGGTGGAAGACACCCGACAGGGCGACGACACTCGCCAGTGGGGACCCCCCTTCCAGGGGCCTGAGTCTTCGTACTTCCTTTCCGCCAACCGCAACAAGCGCGGCATCGGTATCGACCTGAAGACTGAGGGCGGGATCGGCCTCCTGCACAAACTGGCCCGGCGCGCCGACGTATTCGTGGAGAACTTCCGCCCCGGGACAGCCGAACGGCTGGGGCTCGGCTACGGTGCGCTCGCGGAAGAGAACCCCGGCCTGATCTACGCGTCCATCTCCGGCTACGGCCACACCGGGCCCTGGTCCGCACGCCCCGGTTACGATGCCATCGCCCAGGCGGAAAGCGGCATGATGAGCATCACCGGCGAAGCAAGCGGTCCCCCACTGCGGCCGGGCGTGGCCACTGCCGACCTTGCCGCAGGCATGTGGGCCACGATCGGGATCCTCGCCGCCCTGCAAGCCCGCACGCACACCGGGCGTGGCCAACATCTCGACGTCTCCCTCCTCGACGGGCAACTCGCCTGGCTGAGCTACGTCGCGAGCGGCTGGTTCACAACTGGCAATCCCCCTGCACGCCACGGTTCCGCTCACCCGACGATCGTCCCCTACCAGGCGCTTCCCACCGCGGACGGCCACCTCATGGTCGCAGTGGGGAACGACCGCATCTGGCAGCGCTTCACCCGTGCGCTCGAAGCGCCAACCCTTGGTACCGATCCGCGGTTCAGCACGAACCCTGACCGCGTTCGCCACCGCGGCGAACTCATCCCCCTCCTGGAAAAGGCGTTGACGAGGCGCAGCACGCAAGACTGGGCAGCCACTTTGACGGAAGCAGGCGTGCCCTGCGCACCGATCAGCACCGTCGCCGAGGCTCTCACCAGTCCGCAGGCCACGGCCCGAGGCATGATCACACACCTCGACCACCCCACCGCAGGCCCCATCCGCACGGTCGGCTCCCCGCTGCGCCTCAGCGCCACCCCACCCCGGATCCGCACCGCTCCGCCCGTCCTGGGTCAGCACACCGACGAGATCCTCACCGAAGCAGGCTACGACCGAACCGCAATCGCCCGGCTGCGGGCAGAAGGAGCGGTCCGGTGAGCTCGACCGCCGCTGTCGATGTCCACCGTGCCGACGGCATCGCCACAGTTCGGATCGGACAGCGCCAGCACGCCAACGCCCTCGGCATCCGCGACTGGCGGGTACTCGCCAGCGTCTTCGACGACCTGGCCACCGATCTCTCCGTGCGAGCGGTCATCGTCGCCGGCCACGGCGACCGGACATTCAGCGCCGGCTCTGACTTGCGCGAATGGCTCGGCGCCGATCCAGAGGTCGTAGAAGCATCGTTCGTGGCGATGGAGAACGCCCTGACAGCTCTTGAGCGCATACCAGTACCGACCCTCGCGCGGATCCGCGGCGACGCGGTGGGTGCCGGTTGCCAGCTCGCTTGCGCCTGCGACCTACGCGTGATCACAGAAGACGCCCGGATCGGCATGCCCGTGGCCCGTTGGGGCATCCTCCTGCCGCCGATGTTCGCGGCCCGGCTCGCCGTCGTCGCGGGCCCGGCGGTGGCGATGGACCTGGTGCTCACCGGCCGCCTACTCGACGGCACACAAGCGGCCCGACTTGGGCTGGCGACCCGTGCCGTGCCCGAGGACGACCTGGAAGACGCCACCGCGGCCCTTGTCGCTGCGGTCACCGCTCAGCCTCTCGGCGCGCTGCGCGCCGCCAAGCAGGCGGTCCGCAACACCGTCGAACCCGTGCGCACCCACATGCGAGACCGCGCTTCCGGTCCTGCCGCCGACTTCGCGGTCATGCAACACAACCTGGGCGTTTTCCTGCGCCGACTCCCAGGCCGGGCAAGCAGGCTGTAGAAACAGATACTCGCGTGGGACGGGATTCACGAGTTCCAGTGACTGCGCTCGTTGCCTGGCCGGTGCTCCAGGACCAGGTCTGGGTCTCGATGACGCCGATCCGGCCCCGTACCTGGGGACGCCGTGGCCGAAGGCCTGTCGTCCGGGTGTGTGCCAGCTACGGCCGACGGGCCTCGATCACTGCCCTGACCTGCGACAAGGCCGACGAGCGCTCGCAGCCGACCTACCGCCCCGGCTGGACGACGGGCAGGGCCGGGGCAAGAGCCGCACGAACTCCGGCTGGACCGGCTACCGCGACCTGATCGTCGCCGCGCAGAACCAGCTCGACGGCCCGATCGTCCTGGTCCGGAACAGCCTGAACATCCATCTGGCCGCGCATGAAGGAGTGCGTCGCTCCCCAGAGACGGCTCAGCATCTCCCAGTTACCCCCGTACGCGCCCGAGCTCAACCCTGTCGAGGGCATCTGATGACTGCTGCGACACAGTTTCCTGGCCAACATCGCTTTCGCCGATCCGGACCACCTGGCGCGGATGGCCAGACATGGCTCACGGAAGATCGAGTAGTGGCCCCAACTCGCCCTCGTCGGTGGGAACATCAGGGAAACGGCTTCGTCTGACGAGCAGGCGAAGCCACTGTCTTTATCGGTTCCGGCACGGCGAGCAACCTCGACGATGCCATCCTGCCGGCCGACGATGGCTGGTCCGCTGCGTGACCGGAGCACTCGCCCCTCACGTGCTCACGCTGGGCGTTTGCCATGCTTCGGTCTTCGAACAGCAGCACAGGACGGACGATGTACTGCGGACGCAGTAGGCCACATGTCGGTATCCGCACGACGACACGCCGAGGCTGACCGGAAAGGCTGATGGGCCTCAGCGGTCGGCCTTACTCGTTTCCGCTGCCCGAGCGCCTTGGGAGGCCCTGTATGAAGAATCGGAAGCACGCGACTACAGCAGCTGAGCTTGCTCCGCCACGACGCCTGCACGCCCGAGGGCACTCGCTGGATCGAGCTCCTACTTCCCGCCTCGCCAGCAGCGCCCATGCACCCCAATGCCCTTGGTGAGAGCGGGATGGCTTCCTCGGTGCTGACAGCCGTACGACGTTGAGGCCGGCCCGTGTGGAAGACAGGTCGCACCCCCAGGTACATGCTGTTCCGGAGTCACTGCGCCCGGCCTGCGGCCCGCGTCAGTGGCACCTCCGCAGATACCTTGAATCCGCCGCCAGGCAGCGGTTCCGTTCGCAGGATGCCGCCCACCGAGTGGGCGCGTTCGCGCATGCCCAGAATGCCGTAACCAGGTGCAGTCGAGGGGATGTCGCGGGCCGGTCCCCGATTGGTGACGGTGATCCGCAGCCGGTCCGGATCGTAGTTGAGCCGTACCTCTGCACGATCGGTATCCGCGTGCTTGGTGACGTTGGTCAGAGCCTCTTGGATGATCCGGTAGGCCGTCAGCTCTGCGCCCGGCGGCAGCGCTCGCGATTCGCCCTCGACTGCAACGTCGACGATCAGTCCTGCTGAAGCAAATGACTCGATCAGGTCAGGGACGTGCGCAAGCCCTGGAGCAGGCTCCAGGGGTGCGGACTGGTCCGATGCCTGCCGCATCAGACCGACGGTCGCCTTCATCTCGCGTAGGGCTTCGGAGGTGGTCTGGGTCAGCTGGTCAACCAACTGTTGCGCCTGTTCCGGTTTGCTGCGCAGCAGGCGTGCGACGGCATTGGCCTGCGCATTCGCCAGGGCGAGGTGATGGGCCACCACGTCGTGCAGTTCACGCGCGATCCGCAACCGTTCCTCCGCGACCCGTTGCCGGGCCTCGTCCTCGCGCGTGCGTTCGGCGTACTCAGCTCGGTTGCGTTCGGCGGCCAGCACAGCACGGTGGAGTCGGCTGAGGCCGCCGAGTGCGGCGGGCAGCAGCAGCCAGGCCACGGGAGCGGCGGTCTTGAGCACGATCGGCTCGGTTGCTGATCCACCCAGCAGCGCCGCCACGATCACCGATCCGACGCTCAGCATGACGGCGGGGTACGACGCCCTGGCCGGCAGTCGGACGGTGACCTCGTACAGGGCCACCATCAGCGGTGCCAGTAGCAGGATGGTGGGGAGGTATCCGATGGCACATACGGCGACCGCGCACAGGTTCGTCACAGCGAGGGTTCCCCTGGGCCAGCCGTGGCGCCAGAGCAGGGAGACACATCCGATGAATGCGATCAGCAGACCCGGCCACCATGGCAGGGCGGCGTTGTGAGGGTATTGAGGCACCGTGCCAGGACCGGCGAGCACGAAGCAGACAGCTGCCAGGGCAGCGTCCATGGCGCGGGGGTGGTCACGCAGTGCCTGTCGCCACCTGCTGATCATGCCTCGTCCTGTCCAGCTTCGGGTCCCGTACGGGTAGAGACCGGGATTCCATCGTCTCGGAATTGTCGGATGCCGTCATCGTGTGCGCGCCGATGATTGCCTCGCCTTCATGTCATACATCTGCAGTAGGCGGCTGATCGCCTGGCGAGGTGCTCGGCCGGGGATTGCAGGGGCATGAGCTGTGTGTACTGAGATCGCCGTAGAGGAAGAGACGGCATCTGCACGACGACCGGAAAACCGTTTCATCAGAGCCTGGGCAGGTATCCGAGACAAGATCGGGAGACCTGCTTACAATGGCCGCATTCCTCTACCAGCTAGGCAGACTGGCATTCCGGCGTCGATGGACGTTTGCCGTGCTCTGGGTGGTTGTACTAGCCGGTGTCGGTGTCGGCGCGTCACTTGCACCTGCTGCGCCGGACAGCGGCTTTTCCATGCCTGGTACCGAGTCGCAGAAGGCACTCACCCTGATCGAAGAGCGCTTTCCATCCGCTGGAGCTGACGGTGCCAGCGCTCAGGTTGTGTTCGTAGCGCCGGGTGGCGAGAAGATCACCGAGGGAAAGAACAGGTCGGCCGTCGACACATTCGTCTCTGAGATTGCGAACGGCCCGCAGGTCGCGAGCGCGGCCAGCCCTTTCACAGCCCAAGCGGTCAGCCAGGACGGCACGACGACTTACGTCAACGTCAGCTACAAGGTCGCGGCCAAGGACCTCACGGCCGCCAGCAGGAAGTCACTGGAGGACGCTGTCCAACACGGCCGTGACGCCGGCGTCGCTGTCGAGGTCGGTGGTAACGCGCTCACTACCCAGCCGTCAGTGGGCGGTGCCACTGAGGGGATCGGACTCATCGCCGCCTCCCTGGTTCTGCTCGTGACGTTCGGCTCGCTGGCTGCCGCCGGTATGCCGTTGCTCAACGCGATTCTCGCCGTCGGCATCAGCACGGCAGGCATCATGGCGCTGGGCAGTGCTTTCGGGCTCTCGACCAGCACCTCAGCCCTGGCAAACATGCTCGGCCTCGCAGTCGGCATCGACTACGCCGTCCTGATCATCTCCAGGTACAGGGAGGAGCGGGCCAAGGGCCACAGCCCGCAGGAATCTGCCGGGCGCGCCTTGGGTACTGCCGGTTCGGCGGTGGTCTTCGCTGGACTGACTGTCATCATTGGCCTTGCGGGCTTGGCGGTGGTGAACATTCCCGCACTGACGAAGATGGGCTTGAGTGCCGCTGGCGCTGTCGCCGTGGCTGTCCTGGTCTCTCTCACACTGGTGCCGGCCCTGCTCGGATTCTGGCCGCACAAGACCCTGGCTCGCCGGGTTCGGAAGGGCACGGACAAGGTCGAGGCGAAGGGAAGCGGGGGCAAGGCGAACGGCGGGGCCCTGTGGGGCCGATTGGTACTGCGCCACCCGCTGCCAGTCCTGCTCCTCGCCGTCGTCGGCCTGGGCATCATGGCGTCGCCCGTGTTGAAGCTGAATCTCGGCACGACCGGGGCCGAGTCACAACCCACGTCCACCACGGAGCGCCGGGCATACGACGATCTTGCCAAGGCCTTCGGTCCCGGCTTCAATGGTCCGCTGACGGTCGTCGTGGACGCCAAGGGCACCCAGAATCCGCAGGCTGGGATATCCAAAATCGCGGACGTACTACGTGCCACGCCTGGAGTGGTCCACGTTTCCCCGGCCCACGTGGACACCGCCGGTGACACGGCCATTCTGTCAGTCGTGCCGTCAACCTCACCGACGGACACCAAAACCCGATCTCTGATTGAGAGTATCCGCAGCGAGCGGACATCGATTACGGCTGGGACCGGCATGGATTTCTCCGTCACCGGTTCAACGGCAATTAACATCGACAGCGGCCAAAAGGTACAAGGTGCTCTGGTCCCTTACCTGAGCGTGGTGGTCAGCTTGGCCTTCGTGCTCCTGATGGTCGTCTTCCGGTCGGTTCTGATCCCGCTCAAGGCTGCCGTCGGCTTCCTCCTCTCGGTGCTCGCGGCGCTGGGTGCGGTAGTCGCTGTCTTCCAGTGGGGCTGGGGCGCGAGCCTGCTCGGCGTGCATGCCACAGGCCCCATCATGAGCCTCATGCCGATCTTCATGGTGGGGATCGTCTTCGGGCTCGCCATGGATTATCAGGTCTTCCTGGTTTCCCGAATGCGGGAGTCCTACGCTCACGGCGAGGCACCACACGACGCGATCGTCTCGGGACTGCGTACCAGTGCCCGCGTCGTGGTCGCTGCCGCACTCATCATGGTCTCGGTGTTCTCCGGTTTCATCGGCGCCGCCGATCCACTAATCAAGTTGATCGGTTTCGGCATGGCGACCGCGGTCATCTTCGACGCCTTTGTGGTCCGCATGGCAATCGTCCCCGCAACACTCGTGCTGCTCGGCAGGAAGGCCTGGTGGATGCCGCAGTGGCTGGACCGTTTCCTGCCTCGCGTCGATATCGAGGGTGAGTCTCTCGCCCGTCGTCCATCTGTCGAGCAGAAGCTGGTCGACGTGAACTCGGTCCACTGACGGAACACCCGGGTGGGGCCGCCAGCATGCTGGCGGCCCCACCGAGTTCCCTCGAACGTTAAGTTGTGATGATGGAAGCAGCGTCGACGGGGCTGTCCGTTGCCCCTGGCACCTGGAGGAGAGGCGAATCGATGACCATCCGAGTGCTGCTGGCCGATGATCAGGCGCTGCTCCGCGCCACGTTCCGCCTTCTCATCGACATGGATGAAGACATGGACGTGGTCGGGGAAGCCTCAGACGGGGCCGAGGCAATCGCTCTGGCCTTCGCTCACCGTCCTGATGTCGTCCTGATGGACATCAGAATGCCCGGCATGGACGGAATCGCCGCCACCACCGCCATCTGTTCGGACCCTGCACTTTCCCGCACACGCGTCCTGATTCTCACGACGTTCGAGATGGACGAGTACGTGGCTCAGGCCCTACAAGCAGGCGCGTCCGGCTTCCTTGGCAAAGACGTCAGTGCCGACGACCTTCTCAACGGCATCCGCACCATCGCCGCAGGAGAAGCGTTGCTCTCCCCCCATGCGACCCGGACCCTGATCAGCCGGTTCCTCGCCACGCCCGACTCGCCGGGTGTGGAACCTCTGGCTGAACCAGTCGGTCTCGAGAATCTGACCGCACGCGAGCGAGAGGTCATGGCCCTGGCCGCCGAGGGCCTGGCCAACGACGAAATCGCCGCGCTGCTCGTCGTCAGCCCGCTCACCGTCCGCACGCATATTCACCGCGCCATGACCAAGCTCCACGCCCGCGACCGCGCTCAACTCGTCGTCTTCGCCTACAAGTCCGGCCTTGTCCGCGCCAATCCAAGAGGGCGCTGAAGGCTTTTACGCCCGATGCCGACTCGTCGCAGGCGCAACCCCGGGCCGTCTCGGATGTGGGGAAGCCCATCGCCTGGTACGTGACGGCTTCTCTCTTCCAGCAGCACGCCACGCGTCTCCTGCGTCAAGCAGCTGGCAGGTTTTCGGGTTCGGGAAAGTTGGGGATGAGCGGGTCCGCGGCGCCGGCGTGGACGTCATGGGGTCGGTTCCGGACGAGGTCGAGGGCGTCGGGGATCTCCTCGAGGAACAGCTTCTCGTACGTGAGCGAGCCGAAGCCGTGTTCACGTGAACCGTTCTGCCCGGGCGTGCGGACCCGGGTGCGGACGTGCCGCAGTTCGGGGCGGGTGGCGATGAACGCCTCGAACCGGAACGAGCGGAACGGTCCGCCGTTGTCGGTGACGACCAGCGGTTGAACGGTCCCGTCCGCGTCGCGCGGGGCGAGCTCGGCCAGTGGCTTTCCGGCCGCAACTCCGCTTCCTTGACGGCGAGTTCGATCGCGGCGATGGCGTCGTACCGGTTCGCGGTGGGCGACACGTGCCGGCCCAGCTCGTACGTCGACCAGTAGCCCCGGCAGCCCGCGAGCCGCCAGATGCCGCCGCCGGGCGTCTCGAACTCGGAGAAGTCCAGCTGCCGGACCTGGTTCGGGCCGGTCGGCCCGGTCGCGAAGGCGGCCTTACGGCGGGCGGCGAGCCGGCGCCGTTCCCGCTGGTAGCCGGCCTCCAGCAGCAGGCCCTCGTCGCGCAGCAGCCGCAACGCGGTCGCCTGGGACACGCGGTGACCGTCCCAACGGCACATCGCTCAGACCTTGCGGTGGCCCCGGGCCGAGTGGGCCGGTGCGTGCCGACGGGCGCTCTCCCGGACGCCCTCGCAAGCCGGGCGCGGGCACAGGCCTGGTGACGGCGCCAGGCCCGCTCGGGCACGCCGATGAGTCGGCAGAACCGCGCGGTCGGCATGCCCGCCCCGGTGCGGATCACCGCGAGGCCCTCGAAGGGCCCAGCCGACCCTCCGCGGACTTCTCCGGCCGCGGCCTCACCCAGCGCCTGGGTCAAGTCGGCGGTCTGGGCTTCGAGTTGCTGTTCCCGGGCGCTGGGACCGAACGTGCCCGCGAGGCCGGCCCGGCCGGACTCCGGGAACCGGCGTTTCCAGGTGCCGGTCGACTGCTCGGACACCTTCGCCTGCCGCGCGCCTCGGCGACGGTCATCTGACTGGCCAGGATCGGCAGCACGATCCGGGCCTTCTCCTCCGACGGAGGCGTCGGAGGCCTCACCATGATCGATCAGGCCCCTTCAAGCGGCAGGACCCGTGAGAAACGAGCCCTGCCACAAAGTCCGACGCCCGGCAGTCCAGCTCACCCTGGACCTGCTGCTCGCCTGGATTCCCATGCTCGCCCTGACCAGCGAAACCCGTAGGCGGGAACCAAAACGCCTACGGCTGCGCCTGTTCTCGGCCGCCGCCCATCTCGTTACGACGGGCCGCCGACCCTGGCTCCGGCTCTGCCGACACTGGTCCTGGATCCCGATCATCACCAGCGCGTACGACCGCCTCCGAGCACTGCTGAACCCCGGATGACCAGCAACGACGTCCCCTCTCCCCACACCCGAAGCGGCGGAAGCCGGCACCCACCCGACGCGGCAGCCGGGCTACAGGGATGCCCGCCATCAGCCCTAACAGCCGAAACGGCCCGCCGGACAAACCGACGGGCCGTCACGAAGCATCGAGGCTAGGGCGGGAAAGGTCAGATGCCCGGCGCCGATCCCACCCTGGTGATGATGTCCAGGAAGTCGCCGTACCCGGCGACGAGCACGGGCGACTCCCATGTCTTCTGCGCCATGACACGCAGGCGCGGGAAGATTGATACCGCCGCCTCGTCCTCGGTCCAACTGCCACCGCTGTTCCAAAGGTTGACGGCTGAACCGAGGTTGCCCGGAGCAGCCGGGCTCACAGTGGAAAACCCACTGGTGGGGTAGTCGCCGCTGTACGCAAATCCATGGAAGGTGTCGACACCCCAGTTCTCGTAGGTCCACGGCATCGACGGCTGCGCCGGCGGCCCCTGCGGGAAGTCGTACGTGGGGAAGAAACCACGGTTGTTGACGCGGTATCCGGCGTCGATCAGGGTCTGCGGCGAGTCGGGGTTGACCGGCTGGAACGGGTAGTAGAGGTCCGACCACCAGTCGACGACGAGGTCCTGGTCGAGCTTGACCACACCCTCGTGGCTGAACAGGTCGTTCCAGACCCGCATGGTGCGGCCCTGATCGCGCACGAAGTCGTGCATCTCGTTGACCAGACCGCGGACGCCGTCCTTGCCGATCGCGTTCGGCCCGAACTGCTGCTGGGCGTAGGCGACCAACTGCGGATAGGCGGCGTAGGCGGACGAGACGATGTACTCGTCCGCGCCCATGTGCCAGTACGGGCCGGGGAACAGGTCCAGGTACTCGGCGACCACCTGGCGCAGCAGGCGCCGGGCACCGGGGATGGAGTAGTCGATCTTTCCGGGCGCTACGACCCCCGAGGAGTCCCGCAGTTGGTACTGCGGGTAGTGGGCCAAAAGGGCCCCGGTGTGCGCGGGCATGTCGATCTCGGGGACCACCGTGACGTGGTACTGCGCGGCCAGCGCCAACAGGTTGCGGACCTGCTGCTTGGTCAGACAGGGATCGGATTGCACCCCGAGCCGGCTTTCGATGCGCCAGCCCTCGTCGTCCGTGAAGTGAAGGTGGAGCATGTTGAGCTTGAGGTAGGCCATATCCCGAATGCGGTCGGCCAGCCACTCGTATGAGAAGTTCATGCGAGCGGTATCCACCATGAGGCCGCGCTCGGTGTAGCGGGGCCAGTCCTTGGCGACACCGGCGGGGACGGTCGGCCCCTGCCGGAACAGCTGCAGGAGGGTTCGGGTGCCGTAGAACGCCCCCTTCACGGTGCGGGCGGTCACGGTGATGCGATCGCCGACCTCCAGCAGGTAGCCCTCGGCGCCGAGATCCGGGTCGACGGCGCCGAGCCGCAGGACGATGTCCCCTCGGGCCGCGGGGACGTCCCCGACGGCGATGCTCGCAGCGCTCTTGGCGTCGGCACGCAGATCGGCGGCGAAGGTCTCCGCCACTCCTCGGAGCTGTCCGCTTCCCCATCCGCACACGACGATGCGGCAGGAGGCTCCAAGGTGGTAGGCGCCGCTTCGCCCGGACCACTCACGCAGTGCGGGAATGGTCTGGGGACGGTCCGTACCGGCCGTCGCCGGGTCGGCAGCGTGCGCCGACCCGGCCGCGAACGGCACTGCCGCCATGCCGCCCAGCAGGGCGGCGGAGCCGACGAACGAGCGGCGGGTGATAGATGGTCTTGTCTTGTCTCGCATGGCCATTCACCTTCTTGGGTGTCGGCGGTGCACGGAAACTTCGGATTGCCGGCGCGGCGCTGTTTCGACTTCGCGCCGCTGTACTCACCCCTTGACGCCACCGGTAGCGAGACCGGACTGCCAGTACCGCTGCAGGAAGAGGAAAGCGATCATCAGGGGAATGATGGAGACGAACGCTCCGGTGATCACGGTGGAGAAGAGCACCTGGGCTCCTCCGCCGGCCGCAGCTGCGCCCTGCCACTGCGCCAGCCCGACGGTGACCGGGAACAGCTTGGGAGAGTTGAGCATGATCAGTGGCAGGAAGTAGTTGTTCCAGGTGGCCACCAACTGGAACAGCAGGACGGTGACGATGCCGGGCGTAAGCAGTTTGAGCGAGATGGTGCGGAATACCCGGAATTCACTGGCCCCGTCGATGCGGGCTGCTTCCAGAATGCTGTCGTCGACGGCGTCGGCCGCGTAGACGCGCATCAGGTAGACCCCGAAGGGGCTCACCAACGACGGCAGGATGACCGCCCAGGGGGTGTCGGTCAGGTGGGCGGCGGCGAAGAGCAGGTAGGTCGGAAGGGCGAGGGCGGTCAACGGGACCATGATGGAGCCGAGGACGATGTTGAACACCGCCCGCGAGCCCGGGAAGCGGTACTTGGCCAAGGCGTAGCCGGCCATGGTGGATAGCACGGCAGCCCCGACCGAGCCGACGACGGCGTACAGGACGGTGTTGATCAGCCACCGGCTGTAGATCCCGTCCTGAAAGGTGAACAGGGATCCGAGGTTCTTGAAGAGCTGGAAGGAGTGGCCGAGCTTGAGGCCGAAGGTGGTGAAGAGGTCGGCGTTGTCCTTCGTGCTGGAGATGACGAGCCACAGCAACGGGACGATGAAGTAGAGCACCGTGAGCCAGATGATGACGGTCAGCACGCTGCTCCGCTGCTTGCCGCGCTCCGCCTTGCGCCGCCGACGACCGACCACGGGTGCGGATTTCACCGCGGCATGCTCCGCCTCGGTGCTCATTGCAGGGGCGGTCATGCCTGACGCTCCTTCCGGTTGGTGACGCCCTGGACGACGAAGGCGACAATCATGACCACGAAGCCGAGCAGGAAGGCGATCGCAGCTGCGTAGTTGTTGTCCTGGCCGCGGAAGGCCAGATTGTATGCGTACAGGTTGGGGGTGAAGTCGCTGCCGATCGCGTTGGGGGCGATGTTGAACAGCAGATTGGGCTCGTTGAACAGCTGGAACGAGCCGATGATCGAGAAGATGAGCGTCAGCAGCAGCGCGGGCCGCAGTGCCGGCAGTTTGATGCTCCAGGCGATTCGCCACTGCCCGGCGCCGTCGATTTCGGCAGCCTCGTAGAGGTCGTTCGGCACCGAGCGGAGGGCCGCGTAGAGAACGATCATGTTGTAGCCGACGAACTCCCAGCACACGATGTTCATCGTCGACCCGAGAATGCTCCCCGGGGACAGCAGGTCGGGGGCGTGCAGGCCCACGGCGTCGAACATCTGGGTGATCAGCCCGTAGTCCTTGCCGTAGAGGTACCCCCACATCAGGGTGGCGACCACGCTGGGGACGGCGTAGGGCACGAAGACGAGCAGGCGCACGAACTTGCCGCCGCGAACGCGCTGGCTGTCCAGCGCGAGAGCGATGAACGTCGAGGCAGCCAGCATGATCGGCATCTGGACGCACAGGAAGAACGCCACCCGGCGCAGACCTTCCCAGAAGTGCGGGTCGTGCAGCGCCCTGCTGTAGTTGTCCAATCCGCTGAACACCTCGCCGCCCACCAGTTTCGAGGTGAAGAGGCTGAGGTACGCCGAGTAGCCGAGCGGGACGGTGAAGAACGCGGCGAAGACCAGCAGGAAGGGGAGGATCAGGAGCCACGCCGTCCTCGTCTGGCCGGCGTGGATGCCCCGGCTTCGGCGGGCGGCCGGTGCGGAGAGCGCCATGCGGCGCGGTGTTTCGGCGGTCATGACTGCCTTCTGGTGAAGTGGCCGGGCCCCCGCCCGGCCGGCGCTTACTTGACGCTGAAACCCTGCTGCTTGGCGTAGGTGACCAGCTGCTGCTGCCAGGCGCTCAGCGCGGCCTTCAGGTCACCGTGATCGGCGATCGCCTTGCCCAAGGTGTCGTTGTACGAGGAGTTCACGTAGTCCTCGAACGGCACGTACTTCTGGTTCTGCGGGACGGTGCTGGAGACGTCGGCGAAGAACTTGTTGACCTGCTGGCCGCCGTAGAAGTCGGACTTCGCGTCCGTGAACGCGGGGCTGGACAGCGTGCTGATCGTCGTGGGGTAGAGCGACTGCTTGTTGGCGAGCTCGATCGTGGACGACGGGTCGTTGTTGATGAACTTCGCCAGCTCGTAGGCCGGGATCGGGTTCTTGGTGGCGGCCATCACCGCGTCCGACGATCCGCCCCAGTTGCCCGAGACGTTCTGCCCTGCGCTCCACTGCGGCAGCGTTGCGGCACGCCAGGCGCCGCTCGTGTTCTTGGCGCTGCCGGCCAGGAAGGTGGGACCCCACGCCGCCGTCAGCCAGGTCGCGTACTTGCCGCGGGAGAGGCCCTGGTACCAGGCGTCGGTGAAGTCCGGGTCGGTGGACACCAGGTCCTTCTGGATCAGGTCCTGCCAGTAGGCGACCACCTTCTGGGTGACGTCGTTGTCGACGTTGATGCCGACCGTCGTCTTCCCGTCGTAGGTGAACAGACTGGCACCGGCCTGGGAGAAGAACCCGAGCGTCTGCGGCATGTCGTTGCCGGGGAGGTTGGTGATGTACGCACCGGTCTTGGACTTGACCTCCTGTGCAGCGGTGGCGAAGTCGGCCCACGTGGCGGGGGCGTCGACGCCGGCCTTGGAGAGGATGTCGGTGCGGTACAGGGTGCCCATGGGGCCGGAGTCCTGCGGGACGGCGTAGATGCCGCCGTTCTGCACGACCTGGCTCCAGACGCCGGGAACGAAGTCGGAGGCGATCTTGTCCGCCCCGTACGGGGTCAGTTCCAGCAGGCTCTTGGTCTGCGTGAAGGAGGGCAGGTAGTCGTAGCCGACCTGCGCGACGTCGGGGACCCCCTGGCCGGCCTTGACGGCGGCGCGAAGCTTCACGTACTGGGCACTGGCGTCGCCCTGGTTGACCAGGACCACCTTGATCTTGGGGTACTTCTTCTCGAACAGGTCGATCTGGTCCTGGATGTTGGGGAGCCACGACCAGAAGGTGATGGTCGTCGGCGTGTCCATCGCCTTGTCGATCTCCGACTGCGTCAGCGCCTTGGCCGGAGCCTTCGTACCGTTCCCGTCGCCGGAGGAGCTGCAGCCGGTGAGTGCCAGGACGAGCGAGGTGGCGCCGGCGGCGCCGGCCATCGTGGTTCTGCGGAGATTTCTCATGAGTGCTGCCTTCGATCGTGGGGGGAAGGGGGCGTCCGAGCGGGCGACCTGGAACCGGACGCACATGCGGGCCAGGCCACAGCCGGGCCGGTCTTGACACCGGGAGGTTGCGGAAGTTGGCGCCGGCCAGATCGGACCTCACGATCCGTGACGAGTCGATGTCGTCCCGTTCTGATGGCTGGCCCCGACCGTGTCGATCCGTCCGGTCACAGCAGTCCAAGCCCGGTTTCGGTACTCGCCTGCGAACCGCCCGGACTTTGACTGCGCAGTCAAGCGGTAGCGGTACCGTAAGTTTTCGGACGTGTGGCGTCAAGGGAGTCGACGCATTGGAATCGAACTTCCCAAGTCAGATGCCCTCTTGAGGAAGAG
The DNA here is from genome assembly GCF_003751605.1 of Kitasatospora cineracea. Lineage (NCBI taxonomy): Bacteria > Bacillati > Actinomycetota > Actinomycetes > Kitasatosporales > Streptomycetaceae > Kitasatospora > Kitasatospora cineracea. The sequence goes on along the minus strand of NZ_RJVJ01000001.1, from coordinate 5,341,278 downwards.
GTGGTGAACGGAAGGTCTTCCCAAGCGTTCATTGACTACGTAGTCTGAGGCCGCGCTGCAGCCGACACTGGGTCGCATCTGCTGAAGCACTGCGCGAAAGGATCGGACGAGCAGTGGCAACTACCAATGGGGACAAGGCGGTTCCGCGGCCTGCGAGCACCGACGTGGCGCGTTTGGCCGGCGTGTCACAGAAGACCGTGTCGCGCGTGATGCGGGGCGAGCCGCACGTCCGCCCGGAAGTGCGGGAGAAAGTGCTCCGGGCGGCCCAGCAACTGCGCTACCGGCCCAATGCGGCCGCCCGGAGCCTGACTTCGGGGCGGACCGGCCGGATCGGTGTCGTCGCGCTCGGAGCCAAGCTCTACGGACCGACGACACTCCTCGTCGCGGCGGAAGCCGCGGCCAGGAGCCTGGGTTACGCGGCCATCGTCGCGCACACGGACGAGGAGGCGGGCCATGCCCTCGCCGGGCCACTGGAGCGGCTGCTGGAACAGGGTGTCGACGGCATCATCCTGCCGGACGACATCGATGACGGAGAGCCCATCGCCGTGGACGTCGACGTACCGGTGCTGACCATGGGCCGCTTCCACCGGATCGCGTCACCTCGCCGGGTGGAGTCCGCCGAACGCGCTGACCGCAGCGGCTATGTGGCAACCCGCCACCTCATCGAACTCGGCCACACCGAGATCCGCCACGTCAGCGGCCCCGACCGGTGGTGGGCCGCCCGCGACCGGGCCGACGGCTGGCGCTCCGCGCTGGTGGACGCGGACCTGCCGCTGTCCGAACCCGTCGGCGGCAGCTGGTCCTGCGAGGGCGGCTACGAGGCGGGGCTCCGCCTCGCCGAGGACGCGGCAATGACCGCCGTCTTCGTCGCCAACGACGAGATGGCGATCGGCGTGATCCGGGCGCTGCACGACCGCGGCCGGCGCGTGCCCGACGACGTCAGCGTGGTGGGCATGGACGACATCCCCGCAGCGCGCTTCCTGAACCCCGCACTCACCACCATCGTCCAGGACCTGGACGCCATGGCGGCCGAAGGCGTCGCCCTGCTGGTCGAGGAGATCGTCTCCCCCACGCCCACCGGCCGCCGCATGCATCTTCGAGAACCAATCCTCGCGGTCCGAGAGTCGACCGCGCCGCCACGTCGAGTGGCTGCACACAGCTAGGAGTCTTCGTGACGAGTACGTCGCGCCTACCCCGACGGACCCTCTTCGGAGCGGCCTACTACGCCGAGTACCACCGCGGTCCCCGCGTCGCGGAGGACTTCGACCGGATGGTCGCGGCCGGGTTCAATGTCATCCGCGTCGGCGAGTCCGTCTGGTCGACCTGGGAACCCGAGGACGGCCGTTTCGAACTGGACTGGCTGCAGCCGGTCCTCGACCACGCGCACGAACGCGGCATCCAGGTCATCCTCGGCACCCCCACCTACGCCGTGCCACCGTGGCTCGCTCGCCGCTACCCCGAGATCAACGGCGAGACATCCACCGGCAGCCGCGTCGGCTGGGGGGCCCGCCAGGAGGTCGATTTCACCCACGCCGCCTTCCGCTTCCACGCCGAACGCGTCATCCGGGCCATCATGGAGCGCCACCTCGGACACCCCGCGGTCATCGGCGTGCAACTGGACAACGAGCCGGGCTACCACCTGCTGCACAACCACGGCGTCTTCCAGCGCTTCGTCGAGCACCTCCGCCACCGCTACCGGGACGTCGAGACCCTCAACCGCGAGTGGGGGCTGGTCTACTGGTCGCACCGTCTGTCCGACTGGTCGGACCTGTGGCGACCCGACGGCAACGCCCAGCCGCAGTACGACCTGGCCTGGCGCCGGTTCCAGGCCGAGCAGACGGCCGAGTTCATCCGCTGGCAGGCCGACATCGTGCGCGGCTACAGCGCCCCCGACCAGTTCGTCACCACCTGCATCGCCTACGAGCTCCCGGCCATGCACGACGAACGGGTCTCCCGCGAGCTGGACATCACTTCCGGCAACGCCTACTACGGCATGCAGGACGCATTGCTCCTCCCGCACTCCCCGCCAGCAACGCGGCAGTGGTTCACCTCGGGCGTGCACTCGCTCCACCTCACGGCCGACCGGATGTACGCCTCCCGGCAGGCCCCGTTCCTGGTGACCGAGACGACCGCGCTCACGGTGAACGACCCGGGCCACATGAAGCCCGCGTACGACGGGCAGTGGCGTCAAGCCGCCTGGACGCTGGTGGCCCGCGGTGCCCGCATGATCGGGTACTGGCACTGGCACACCCTGCACTTCGGCACCGAGACCTACTGGAGCGGAGTCCTTCCGCACAGCGGGGTCCCCGGTCGTGCGTACGGTGAGATAGCAAGGCTGGGGGCCGAATTCGCCGCAGCCGGCGACAAGGTCGCCGATCTGACGCCGCACAGCGACGTGACCTTCCTGTACTCCACGGCCAGCAAGTGGCTCATGCAGAAGCAGCCGCCACTGGGCGATGCGCAAGGCCAACCCGACAACAGGGCCTACCGCGAGGTGTTCGACGCCTTCTACCGGGGCGCCTTCGACGCCCGGCTGCAGGCAGGGCTCATACACGACGAGCAGATACTTGACGGCACACCGGGCGAGGACGGCCCGGATCCGGTCAGGTTCGCCCAGGAGCACCCGCTGCTCGTCGCCGTCGGCGCGCAGGTCGCCGAACGGCGACTGCTCGACTGGCTGACGGCCTACGCCGCCGCCGGCGGGCACCTGCTACTGGGACCGCGCACCGGCTACACCGACGAGGAGGGCCGCGCTCGCGACGAGGTGGCCCCTCCGGTCCTGTCCGGGCCTGCCGGCACCTCTTACAGCGAGTCCAGCAACCTCGACGCGGAGATCCCGTTGACCGCGGGCCCGGACGACGGCCTGCACCTGCCGACGGACGCCGCGGCCACGCGGTGGGTCGACGGCCTGGTCGCCGGCGACGCCCAGATCCTCGCCGGCTACCGGCACCCGCACCACCGGAAGTTCGCAGCAGTGACGACCCGGCAACACGGCGACGGTCGCATCACCTGCGTGGGCTCCGTACCCAACCCCTCCTTTGCCAAGGCCCTGTTCACGTGGGCGCGCCCCGCACCGATGCTCTGGGACGGCCTTCCGGAGAGCGTGACGGTCAACAGCGCCACGAACCCCCAGGGCCGGCGTGTGCACGTGCTCCACAACTGGTCCTGGGAGCCGCGGACCGTCACGACGCCGATCGATCTCGACGACGTGCTCTCCGACCGCAAGTTCCCTGCCGGGAACGTCATCCCGCTCGGCCCGTGGGACGTCGTCGTCACCACCGAGCTGTGACCCGGTCGAATCCCGGACTGCACACCGCACCGCACACGCGCCGACACCTTTTCCCGATTCCCGAGGACGCCACCACATGAACGATCGAGCCCTCGTCGGCAGCCGTATCAGGCGCGCAAGCACGGCGGTCGCCAAGTGACGCACCGGCCCAACCCCCTGCTTCCCGGTTTCCACCCCGACCCGAGCGTGGTACGCGTCGACGGTGTCTACTACCTCGTCACCTCGACGTTCGAGTACCTACCGGGCATGCCGGTGTACCGCAGCGCCGATCTCGCGGAGTGGGAGCACATCGGGAACGTCGCCGAGCGCCCGGAACAGGTGGCGGTGGGAAAGGCAGCCACCGGTGGCGGCGTTTTCGCCCCCACGATCAGGTACCACGACGGCCTGTTCCACGTCATCGTCACCGTGGTCGGCAGCGGCCGCGGCTGCGTGGTGTTCACCGCCGAGGACCCCGCCGGACCCTGGAGCGACGGCCGGACGATCGACGGTGTCGACGGCATCGACCCGGACCTCGTGTGGGACGAGGACGGCACCGCCTACGTCACGTACTCCGGGCTCCGGCTGTCCGGTGAGGAAGCCGGGAAGCACTACGGCATCGAGCAGGTACGGGTGGACCTCGCCGCCGGCCGAGCCCTGGAGCCTCCGCGGTCCTTGTGGTCCGGTACCGGACTGCGATATCCCGAGGCCCCTCACCTGTATCAGCACGGCGACTACTGGTACCTGGTGATCGCCGAGGGCGGGACGGAGCGCGGCCATGCGGTGAGCATCGCCCGCGGCGCCTCCCCGGCCGGACCGTTCACCGGCCACCCGGCCAATCCGCTGCTTCGGGCGAGCGGTTCCGCCCAACCGGTCCAGAACACCGGCCACGCGGACCTGGTGGAAACCCCCGAGGGCGGCTGGGCACTGGTACTTCTCGGGGTGCGCCCGCTCGGTGAGGCGCAGGCGTTCTCACCGCTGGGCAGGGAGACGTTCATCACCGACGTCACCTGGTCCGAGGACGGCTGGCCGGTCCTCTCCCCCGTCCGACTCGCCCCGCGTACCACCACCGAGACCGCTGTCTTCACGTTCGACGACGAAGCCGCCCTGGACGATCCCGGCTGGCTCGCCGTCCGTACGACGCCGCGGTCCCACTGCCGGATGGCTGACGGCCATCTGGTGCTGCTCGGCGGCCACGCCCAACTCGACGACCTGCAGCCGGTCTTCGTCGGCCGACGTCAACGCCACCTGAACGCAACGGTGGCCACCACGGTGGCCCTGTCTGCCGGAACGGGCGGCCTGGCCGCGAGGTACGACGAGCACCACCACTTCGGCCTGGCGGTATCGACAGCAGCCGGGACCACGCTCGTGACTGCGTGGGGCGCCGTCGCCGGCTTGCGGCAGGAGTGGTGCCAGACGTACTCCGCAGGTCCGGTGGAGCTGGTCATCGAGATCCGGACCCCCACCGGACCGGCCGCGGTTTCGGACCGGATCCGGCTGCTGGCCAACGGCACGCTGCTCGCCGAGCTCGACGGACGCCACTGGACGGCCGAGGCCTGCGCCTCCTTCACCAGCCGCATCATCGGACTCCACGCCAGCGAGGGCGCGGTGCGCTTCACCGACCTCCGCTACACGGGGTGGGAGACGCCGTCCGGCACGGCCTGAGCGCGACTCCAGCCCGTTCCAGGGCATACCGACGATCCATCTCCACCACCGACGGGAGCATTCCGTTGAAGGACCATCTGATCGACCGGACCACGGGCCAACTGCTCGTGAACGGCGAGCCGTACCTCATCCGAGGCGTCGAGCTTCACAACTCGACTTCCTCCGACGCCACCTACCTGCAGCCGTTGTGGGAACGCTGCCGTCTCGCCGGTGCGAACACCGTGCTCGCACCGGTGTCGTGGGAACTCCTCGAACCGAGCGAAGGAGAGTTCGACTTCGACCTGGTGAACGCGATGCTGGCCGGGGCCCGCAGCCAGGGGCTCAAGCTGGTGCTCCTCTGGTTCGGTAGCTGGAAGAACGGGTCCTCCAGCTACGCGCCCGCCTGGGTCAAGCTGGACCCGTCCCGGTTTCCGCTGCAGACCGACGAGACGGGTCAGGCGCTGAACAACCTCAGCCCGTTCTCCGCCGCCAACCGGGACGCCGACGCCACCGCGTTCGCCGCTCTCATGGCACACCTCGCCCGTGTTGACGGCTCCACCAGGACCGTGATCATGGTGCAGGTGGAGAACGAGGCCGGGCTGCTCGGTGCGGCGCGCTCCCACGCCGCAGACGCGGAATCCGCCTGGCAGTCCCCGGTACCGGACGCCCTGTTGGAGGCCCTGCGCGCCGGTGCCTCTCCGCACGTCGACGCCCCGGCCACCGCGGACGCGCCCACCTGGGACGGCCTGGTCGGCAATGCGGGCCGGAAGGCCGAGCTGTTCATGGCCTGGCACTACGCGGCCTACGTCGAGCACGTCGCGGCCGCAGGCCGGGAGCGCTACGACATACCCCTTTTCGTCAACGCGTGGTTGGAAGCACCCGCGCCCGAGGAGACCTCTCCCGAGGGCAGCGTCTTCGCCGGCGGCGACGAGCCCGGGACGTTCCCCAGCGGAGGTCCGCTCCCCCAGGTGAGCGCCGCCTGGAAGCTGGCGGCCCCGTCGATCGACCTCCTCGCGCCGGACGTCTACTTCGGCGACTTCGAACTCCCCTTCAAAGCCTACGCCGAGACCAATCCGGCCCTCTTCGTGCCCGAGATCCGGGCCGACAGCCACGGTGTCTCGTACAGCTTCCTGGCCATCGGCGCGTACGGTGCCATCGGTGTCGCACCGTTCGGATTCGAGTCGCTCGGCGAGGAGGAGACGCGCGACCTGCGACGCACCTACGGCCAGCTCGCCCTGCTGGAGCAGGAGGTCCTCACCGCGCAGGCACAGGACACCGTACGCGGCTTCCGGGTGGCGGCCGACGACGAGGAGGTGGTCGGGCTCGGCCCGTACGAGTTCCTGGTCAGGGCCCATGCACCCGGCGGCGGCGGCGAACCCCTCGGCTACGGTCTGCTGCTCCAGCACGACGAGCACACGTTCACCGCTGTCGGCCACGGGTTCACGGCGCTCCCGCGCCTGCGGAACGGACGGCCGGCCGCTGTTCTGCAGGCGGACGAGCTCGTGCCGGTGGACGGCCAGCTCGTACCGCAGCGACGGCTCAACGGCGACGAGACCGGTTCCGGAACCCTGATCAGGATTTCGGACACGGCTCCCGTGCACGCCTTCATGCCGATCTCGCGAGCCGTGTCAGGCATCGTACGTTTCTCGGTCTACTCCTTGCCGACGCATCACGATCGATCCCAAGACTGAGCAGCGCCATGCAGCGCGGGCGAGGCGCCGGTGGCCCGCGAGCCGGCCAAAGGTGCGTTCGACGGTCAACCAACGCGGGCGGAAGGCGCACATCCTGGCCGTGGGATCACGGCGAACGCTGTGCAGGTCGATTCCGAAGGAGCGACGTGTTCGACGGGTGTCGGCGGTAACCACCGTCGACCCAGGTCATGCGGGTAAGGGGGTGTTCGGAGGCGCCCTTCTGGATCAGGGTCCGGCCGACAGCCGAGTCGTACACGCTCGCAGCGGTGGCCGGGGGACCGACCGGGCAGGAGCCCGACGGTGCCGGTGCTGCGTTTGCGGCCGACGATCTCCTTGCCCTCGTCGAGGCCCTGCTCGCTGGCGGCGGCCTTGGCGGAGGTGTTGGCGCTCCGGGAGTCGACGACACAGGCGCTCGGCTCACCCTGCCCGCCCTCCTCTTTGCGGACTCGACACCGCAGCGGGTTGTCGAGCGGCTCGAAACCGCCTTTTTCCTGCCCGCCAACGAAGTAGGCGCAGACGGTGTTCCAGTGCGGGAGGCCGTGCCGTTCGCCCGAACCGCCGCGGCAACGACGTGGCGGTTCGGGCGAACGGAAGCCTGCGAGCTGGCAGGACGGAGTTCGGACGGCGGCAGGCTCGTCCGGATCTCGGAAGACCAGGTCTGCCTGCGCTTGCATCCGTCGGACAGGCCGTCTCGTGGCCCCGTGCCGAGGGGTACCCGTCCGCGAATCGCCCCGGATGGGTAGTGAGATGCGGCCGAACTCTACTGCCCGAGCCGACACCCGAGTTGAAGCCCGAGGCGGCTTGCATGTCGGGCCGTCAGGCACTGTTCTGCCGAGGGATAGTCGTCCCCTCGGCTCCGAAGAGGTCGAGGAACAGCATGGATGAGGCCAGCGATCGACGCCCCCCGACGATGGAAGACGTGGCCCAGGTCGCCGGGGTGTCGCACCAGACGGTGTCCCGGGTTCTCAGCGGCCACCCCAACGTACGCGAGGCAACGAAGGAATGCGTCCGCAGGGCCATCGCGGAGCTGGGCTACCGGCCCAACTCGGTTGCCCGCGCGCTGGTCACCGGACGGAGCCGAACTCTTGGCGTGGTGGCCGCGAACACGACACTGTTCGGCCCTGCGAGCATTCTGGCGAGCCTGGAATACGCCGCCCGGCGGGAAGGCTACCTCGTGGCCTCGGTCGGGTTGGAGGAACTCACCGAGTGGGCGCTGGGCAGGGCCCTGGAACGGCTCGGCATTTGGGGAGTGGACGGTGTGCTGGTGATGACGCCGCACCGGCACACCGTGGAGGCACTCGCTCGGCTTCCTCAGCCGTTCCCGATCGTGGCGGTCGAGGGTGGCCACGAACTCGGCTTCCCGAGCGTGGTCGTAGACCAGTTCAGCGGGGCGAAGGCGGTCACCGAACATCTGCTGTCACTCGGCCACACGCGCATCTGGCACGTGGCTGGCCCGAGCCAGTGGATCCAGGCCGAAGGCCGCCTCCGGGGATGGCGCACCACTCTCAAGGCCGCCGGTCTCCTGGTCCCCCCGCACTTGGGGGGCGATTGGAGCCCGGCGTCGGGCTACGCTGCCGGCCGACAGATCGCAGCAGCCTTCCACGGTGACGCCCGATCACGGCCGACTGCCGTCTTCGCCGCCAACGACCACATGGCCATGGGCGTCATCCGTGCGTTGAACGAAACCGGCATCCGCATACCGCAGGACGTGGCGGTGGCGGGGTTCGACGGGATCCCGGAGGGTGGGTACCTCACGCCGCCGCTGACCACCGTCCGACAGGACTTCACCGCCGTCGGCTACGCGGGGGTCAGCCTCCTCCTGCAACTGATCGAGGAACCCGGCGCGCCTCTGTCCCACCTGACGGTCCAGCCGGAGCTTGTCATCGGGGCGAGCACGGCCGGTTCGGTGCAGGCCGGCGTAGTCCCCGGCCCTGCTGTTGCCGCTGACTGATAGCGCCGGGTGCGAGCGGCGAAGCCGTGGGAGCGGGCCTGGACGAGGATGCTGCCGGTGGCAGTGGCCTCGGTGGGATCGGCGACGACGGGCCGGCCGGTCAGCTCGGCGGCGTGGCGCATGGTGCGGCGGTGGGCGAGGCTCACCAGGGTGCAGCGACGGGCGGGACAGCCCGTTCGAGCAGGCCTGGCAGGTGGTGGCTGCAGTCCCGGACGCGCTAGGTGCGTTGGTTACAGCTGAGCAGCCGCAGAGGCGCCGACGCCTTGAGGGTGCAGCAGTTCAGTCGGGCAACTGCTGGACAAGGGCCGCGCTCTGCCCCAGGCACAGGCCGACCATTGCGGCGACGAACTGGTCCAGGGCTGCGGGCCGATCCAGGCGCTTTTGCCCTCCGCCGGCGCCGAGCAGGAGGTGCCGGTCCACCAGCCCGGAGAATCCGGCGAGGAACAGCACGGCAATGTCCCGGGAGGGGAGGGACAGATCGATGCCGTGGGCATCGGCAAGTGCATCGAGGAGGTCTGCTGCCGTCTGCTCGCTCCGTTGTTCGTGCTCGCTGAGGATGCGCCGGAGATCGGGATCACGGAAAGCCATTGCGCTGAACTCGTAGAGGAGCACGTAGCGGTTGTAGTCGTCGGTCATGCCATCCCACAGCGCGTGCACCAGGGCTTCGACCTGCTGGGGGAACGGACCGTCGTCCGGATGAGCGGCGCGCACCCGGTCGATGTAGTCGTCCGTGAGCTGCTCGATGACAGCGCGGTAGAGGTCCTTCTTGGTGCCGAAGATGTACTGGAGGGTCGCCTGGGCCACGCCCAACTCGGCTGCGACGGCCCGGGTGCTTCCGGCGGCGATACCCTCGCGGCTCATCAAGTCGATCGCCGCTTTGATGAGCTGAGGTCGTCTCTCCGCCGCGGATACGTGGGCCATTCCGCAGAGAATACCGGTCCGAGGTCATCCACAGCCAGGACAACTGCCCGCTGGAGTCGCTCTGCTGCAGCAAGACGGGCTCCACTGGAGATGAAAGAGAGCCGGTCGACCTGTTCGTTCAGGCCGTGCCGGCCGCAGGCCTCAGCTGCCGCAGCCCCTTCCTTCAGGTGGGGCGGTAACGAGGCATGCGGGCGGCACATTGCGGCGGCGGACTCCGGATGAACCCGTGGAAACGGCCTCGCGGATCAGTAGACATCGGTGGCGTAGCGTCCGGCCGCGTGCAGCGCTTCCAGCCATGCCGCGCCGTCGTGCACCGGGGACGTTGGCGCACCGATACGGCGCAGAGCATCTTCCACGTCCGGGCCCATGCCCGTCGCGTCGCCGCAGACGTACACGTGCGCTCCTTCGTCGATCAGCGCACGTACGTCCTCTCGCCGTTGCCACAGGCGGTGCTGGACGTAGCGGATTTCGCCGTCCGGGAGCTGGGAGTAGGCGCGGTGGACGACGAGTCGGCCGGCTTTGGTGTGTTCGGCGAACTCGTCGGCGTAGAGGTCGTCCCAGTCGGGGTGCTGGCAGCCGAAGAAGAGCACCGTGGGGCCGACCTCCCGCCCCGATGCAGCGGCGTGCATGCGCGCGCGGATGAACCCGCGGAAGGGGGCGATGCCGGTTCCCGCGGCGATCATCACTGCGGGGGTGCGGGTGTCGGACGGCGGCCTGAAGGTGTCGGGGGGCGAGGTGACAGTGGCGGAGATGCGGTCGCCGGGGCGTACCCGTTGGAGGTAGCCGGAGGCAACGCCGCGGAAGGTTCCTTCACCCGACCTGGCCGGGCTTTCCAGGACGGACACGGTGAGTTCGACGCGCCCGTTCCGCTCTTCGGCCGCCGAGCTGATCGAGTACTGACGGGGACGGGGCGACGGCAGGAGTTCCAGCACGAGCGCCAGGTCGATCCGGCAGGAGGGGAACGCCTCCAGGAGGTCGAGGAGTGTGAGGCTGCGGGCCGAGTTTTGGCCGGCGTGTTCGTCGCCCGCCAGGCGTTCGAGCTCAACGCGTTCGGGCGGGCAGGGGGTCGAAGCAGCCAGGCGCTTGATGGCGCCGGACGTCGCAGGTGCCGCGAGGTCCACGTACCGGGTCAGGAGGTCTTCGACTCGCAGGGCACGGCCCAGCGGGATCAGTCCCGTCGGAGCGCTGGACTCGATGGTGCAGACACGGTCCGGCTGCGTTCCGAGCCGTTCGATCATCCGGGCGACCAGGCCGGGGTTGTTGTGGGGAAGGACGGAGAGGTAGTCACCGGTTCGGTAGCGCACGCCGTCGGGGAGCCGCAGCACGAGGTGGCGCTTGGACCTGTGGCTCGGACCGTGCACCAGTTCCCGGTTCTCCAGCACGAGCGTCTCGCCGGGCCGGTCGTCCTGGCCGCCGAGGTCCTCGACGATGCGAAAGCGCGGACCGGTTGGGATGGTGTGCTCGACGTGGTACTCGTCGGCCAGGAGCGGCCACAGCGGCTCGTACCACCGCTCCCAGTCGCCGAAGAAGTCGGTGCGGGCGTCGGCCTCTCCCCGGTCGCGGATCCGGCGTGCCCCTGCGGCGGCCATCGCCTTGTCGATGACCGCGGGCACGCGCTGATAGGTGGCCGCCCAGTCCAAGCTGCCGCAGCCGAGGACGAAGTAGTCGACTCCGCTCAGGTCGGGTGCCGCCGTGGTGAGCCAGGAGACGAAGGCCTGGGCGTTGTCGGGCGGAGTGCCGTTGTAGGAGGAGGTGATGACGGCCACCGGTCCGGCGGTGGGCAGGCGCCCGACGTACTCGTCGAGTGCCGCGACCGTGGTTGTCCAGCCCTGCAGCGCTCCGTCGGCCGCGATCGTCCTCGCCAGTCGTTCGCTGCTGCCGCCGTTCGAGCCGTACAGCACCAGCAGGGGCGTCCCGTGCCGCGCGGTGTCCGCAGTTGCAGCCATCGGGACGGAAGGCTGCGGGGCGGGTGCAGCCGCGGGTACGACCGGAGGGTTTCTGCGGGGCGCGGCAAGGACTGTGAGGTTCTTGGGCTTGATCGTCAGCGTTTCCTGAACGGTCAAGCGGTATGACGGGTCGGCAAGTCGGAAGTCGAATCGTTGGAGCATCAGGGCCAGGACCAGGGTGGCCTCCTGGAGCGCGAAGGGCCGGCCGATGCAGGCCCTGGCGCCGTGGCCGAAGGGCATCCAGGCGTACTCGGGGATCTCGCCCATGCGCTCGGGGGCGAAGCGGTCGGGATCGAAGGCGTCCGGGCGTTGCCATACCGCGGGGTCGCCGTGGAGGGTCGGCAGCATGACCAGCACGCTCTCGCCCTGGTGCACGGTGTAGCCGCCCAGCGTGGTGTCCTCGCTGGGTGCGAGGGCGAAGGCCGGTGCGGTGGGGTGCAGCCTCAGGGTCTCCCGGAGGATCTGGCCGATGTAGCCGAGTCGCGCCAGGTCCTCGAAGGCGGGAGTGCGTCCGCCGAGGGCTTGGTCGACAGTGCGGCGGGCACGCTCCAGCACCTCGGGATGGGCGAGGAGCTCGTGGGTGGCGAAGGAGAGCAGGCCGGATGTCGTTTCGTGGCCGGCGATGAGGAAGGTCGCCAGCTGGTACTGGATGTTCTCGTCGGGCAGCCGCTGCCCGGTGGCGGGATCGACAGCAGTGAGCATGCGTTCGAGCAGGTCGCTGGGGCGGGCGTGCTCGGGCTGGGCGATGCGGGTGGCGACGATCTCCTGGGTGACGGATCGCATGGTCGCGATGTCTTCGCGGTACTGGCGGTTGGTCTTGAAGAGCAGCGGCTGCACCAGCGCGAGCCGTTCGCTGCGGGCGCCTGCTTCCACGAGGCTGCGCACCATCGCCCCGACGAAGGGGTGCAGGTCCTCGGAGTAGAAGGAGTTGAGCCGGAGGTCGAAGGCGCACAGCGCGATGGTGTCCAGGGTCAGCCGGGTCATGTCGTCGGGTATGTCGATGGGGGCGGCGGGCCCGAAGCGCTCCCACCGGGTGAGCATCTGCTCCGCGATGTCGAGCATCGCGGGGAAGTAGTCCTTCATCGCCATGGCGCCGAAAGCGGGCATCAGGAGGCGGTGGGCGACCGCCCAGTTCGGCTCCTCGTTGTAGGCGGTGAAGAGGCCGTCGCCTGCGAACGCCCGGACCTCCTCCAGTGCCGCGTGGACGGATTTGGCCCACACCGGGCTGGAACACATCTCCGACACCACCGCGTGGCTGGAGGCGAAGATCATCCGCTTGCCCCCGGGGAGAGCCAGCGCGAAGACGGGTCCGTATTCGCGGTGGTACGCCTCGGTGAACTCGAGGCTCGTCTCCGCTGAGGTCGTGAACAGGTCGGCCAGGTTGCCGATGAGCGGTAGGGGCTTCGGGCCGGGAATCGGGGACTCTCGGTGCGGTTGCACACCGTCCAGCGCAGGAACGTCGGTCACGAGACTTCTCCTTGTCGCGGTTTCACGCAGGCCCGGGTCGGTGCCGGCCACTTGCTGGCGGCGGTTTCGGCCTGTTCCTGTCGACGGCCCAACCGTAAGTTTGTCAAGTGACCAAGTCAAACGACCAACTCGCGTTGCGCGGCTTGATCGGCTCCCTCCGCGGGAAGCGCGGGCCGGCGCACCTGAGCGCAGGCACCGCGCGGGGTGGCCGCCCCGATCCGTTGCGGCCCCCTCCGCCTGCTCCGCAGCGGACGACGGGAGGACCGACGGAGCGCTCGGCGGCCACCTGCAGTGGCCCGTTCCGCCCTTTGGCAGCGCCTTGGAGGAGTCGGATCGAACCCGGGGCGATGAGGTAATAGCGGCAGACACGGCCGACTGGCCAGCGCGGTGATCGGAATCGGCGACTGCCGCGCCAGCGGGCCTGCTATCCCAGTCGGCCACCCCGCAGGGACAGGCGCAGAACGGACGGGTCGTCTCGGCGAGAGTGGAGGGTCTGCGTGGCAACCGCGGTGGATCCGGGGTTCCAGAGGTCGTCATCGGTTCCCGGGTGGAGCGCGTAGAGCGGGAAGCAGGAGGTGCTGATCGCAAGCCGCAGCGCGTGCCCCGTGCGCAAGGCGTACGCGGTGTCCCCCATGTCGACCGAGACGCGGGTGGGCCCGGACCCGGCGTGCGCCACCACGGCGCCCTCGACGATCAGACGGGCCCGCCCGGACGGGTACACATCGAGAAGGCGCGCGATCACGTGCGTGGTCGAGGTCGGAGCCTCCACCACGAGTTCGGCGGCCACATGCCCGATGATCTCGACCGGGGCGTCCTGCGGGTGCGACGTGAACGTGGCGACGTCGGCACGGCCGTGCAGGACTCGCTCGTCCGGCAGGTCGGCGCACTGCCCCCACTCGGACTCGACGAGGTAGGGGACCGGGTCCGAGGGGTCGTGGCCCCAGGAGACCGACGAGGAGTCGGATGTCGCGCCCTGGACCAGCGCTCCCCCGTCGGTCGACGCGGTTGCACGGTCGAGGCGGGTGAGGGTGAGCAGGACCTCTGCCGCGTCCCCGGGTGCCCAGCGGTCGGCGACCCGCCAGCCGGAGTTGGCGACCTCGTAGCGCACCCGGGGTGCGTGCCACGCCCCTTCGCGCCCGCGCAGGTAGTGGTCGAAGAAGTTGAGCGGATCAGTGGTCATGACGTCGAGGTAGCGGTGCAGCGCGGCATCGTCGGTCTCGTGGTTGTGGTGCGGCTCGCCGTCCTCGTGCAGGGGGAAGTCTTCGTGGTCGGTGGCGCCCATGCGGAGGAACTGATGGCCCGCTGCGGGTGACGAGCTCGCCCTGCGCCAGTCCGCGAGCTGGTCCCTCTGCAGGTTGTCCCACCATCCGCCCATGTTCAGTGCCGGGATGTCGAGGCGCGCGGCGGGCGCGCCACCGGGAAAGACACGGTCCCGGATCGTCAGGTCGGCATTGGCGGCCACCAGGCCGCGGAGCAGTCGCGCCGCGTGCGGCGCCTCCTCCGGGAACGCGTACCGGATGCCGTGTGCGGATTGCGCGAAGGGTTCCTCGAGCATCCCGCGGGCTGAGAACGTGTGGACGACCCATTCGTACAGGGGGATCTTCGGCACCAGGTCGGGGGAGAACATCCGGAAGAACTCCGACCCGGTCACCCGGGGGACGATGGCGCGCAGCGCGGAGTGGCCCGTGGAAGCCGCCGCCCACTGGGTGAAGCCGTAGTAGGAGTCCCCCATCATGCCGACCACTCCGTTCGACCAACCCTGGCTCGTGAGCCAGTCGATGGTCGCCGCTCCGTCCGCGGCTTCGTTGACGAACGGGATGCGGTCGCCCTCCGACCGGAACTTCCCGCGCACGTCCTGGACCACGGCCACGAAGCCGTGAGCGGTCAGGCGGGCGGCGATCTCCGGCAGGAAGGTGTAGCGGCCGGACTTGTCATAGGGCAGCCGGACGAGGACTGCCGGCCTCCGCGTGCCTGCGGGTTCAGGCAAGTAGACGTCAGTGGCGAGGCGGATGCCATCAGGCATGGCCACCATCGTGGAGTCGGCTCTCGGATCGACCGGGGCGGGTCGGCTGGCTTTCGAGACGACGGTTCTTGCGAGATCGCCGGGGGCGGTTCCCATACCGATGGCTCCGAATCTCTGCGGTCGAGGCGTGCTGACGGCGGGCTCCAGGCACAGGAGGCAGGCATGAGCGACAGACCGGTCGAGCGAGTCGGTCTCGCGCACCCGCCACCCGGCCGAACAGTGCGGTGACCACTGCGGCCGTGGCGTTCCGGCCGACCGGCCGCAGTGAGCCGTAGCTGTGGGAATACGCAAAAAGCAGCACCGAAAGCTTCGGACCACCTGAGCCTGGTCCGCCCGTCAGCGTTGTATAACGGACGTTTTATCTCCGTACGGCGTGATCCTCGTCCACCGTCCGGGCGGCGTCAAGATGGGGACCGGTATCAACCGGTCGAGGTCGCCGCTGTCGGGACGTGTCGCCCCGGCGGCCGACGCCGCCGCCCCGCTCGCGCAGTGGGCGGCCGGAGAGAGCCCGTTCGAGACGGACGCGCCCACGACCGAGCGAGGCCGCGGCCATCGCTGGCGCGGCACGGGGCACCAGACCCCGAACAGGGGAAAGACTTCTGTTTTCAGTCGCGCTTGGAAGCGGTGTTCACCCGGGCGCCGGACGCGCTCGACGTCGCGCCGGGTGCGCCAGGACCTGGGGTGCTCGAACGCGGAAGAAGCCCCCTCAAACGGATGCCACCGGCAGGTCCATCAGCCTCATGAACTCCTCCAGGGCCTTCAGCTGACGTTCCCGTGTCCAGATCTCGGGGTGTTCGATGGTCGTGAGAACCACGCCGGCGGTCCACAGGCGGATCAGGTCCACGGTCGTCTCCAGCCGGTCGGCGGGGATGAAGTCCGCGATGGCGACACGAACCAGTTGCCTCATCCCCGGATCGATCTGCTCCATGTGCTCCGCCACGGCCGGCTCCACCTCCCGGTGGCTGGCGAGTGCCACCCGAGCGCGCTCGATGAGCATGGTTTCCTCATCGAGCGGCATGAAGTACTCGATGGTGGAACGGAGGCGCTCGTGCGGGTCGGAGATCGCCATGAGTTCGTCCTGCTTGCTCCGCGCCTCCGAGAGGGTGCGCTCGAGCAGCGCGTCGAGCAGCGCGTCCCGGCTCGGGAAGTAGTGGGTGACCAAGGTGACGGACCCGCCCAGGCGCTGCCCCACCGCGCGCAGGGTGAACTTGGCGAAGCCCAGCTCCCCCAGCACCTGCGTGGCAGCTGTCACGATCCGTTCACGCCGCTCATCGTGGTCGACGAAAATCGGCACTGCGCCTCCCGTACCGGCCTGTTATATAACGCCAGACACATCGTAGACGGTGTCCAGCGAACGCGACGCCGGAGGTGCCTGCACGCTTGGCGCAGACATCTGGAAACGCCCCGCCGGAGGGCGTAGGAGGCATGCCGAAGAACCTCTTCCGAGAAGAGGCGGGGTGGCTGCGGCACCCTACCGGGGTGCCGCAGCCACCCTTCACGCGGGCGCGGGCAGCAGGCCCAGCCCCGCCCGCCGATCAGGCCTTGGTGTCGACGACGCCCTCGTGCAGCGGCTCCGCCTCTTCCTTCAGCGCGGCCTTGTGGATCTTCCCGCTCGGCGTGTACGGCAGCTCGTCGCGGAACTCCACGTACCGCGGGACCTTGAACGCGGCGAGGCCTTCGCGGGCCCACGCGACCACCTGTTCGGGCGTCAGGACGGAGCCCTGCTCCCGCACCACGATGACCTTGACCTCTTCGTCGCGGTCGGGGTCGGGGACCGGAACCGCGGCCACGTCGTAGACGCCGTCGAGCGCGGCGATGTGGGCCTCCACCTCGGCCGCGGAGATGTTCTCGCCGCTGCGGCGGATCATGTCCCGCAGACGCCCCTTGTAGTAGTGCTGGCCGTCGGCCTCCTTGACCACGATGTCACCGGTGCGGAACCAGCCGCCGTCGAGGAACAGTTCGGCGTTGGCCTCGGGGCGGTTGTGGTAGCCGAGCATGATGCCGGGGCCGCGCATGCACAGCTCTCCGGGGGTGCCGGCCGGGACCTCGTCGAAGTTCTCGTCGACGACCTTCGACTCCCGGTTGGGGAAGCAGAACCCCATGGACCCGTTGCCGGCCAGGTCGTCGCGGTCGTAGGGGACGGCGGTGCCGTTGCCGAGCTCGGTGCTGGCGTAACACTCCCGGCCGCGGATGCCGAAGCGCTTGAGGATCGCGGGGTAGGCCCATGCGGGCATCCCCGCGACAGGTGCTCGGTTCATCACCAGGTGCGCGTCGCGCGGCTCCTCGGGGAATTCGAGGATGCCTTCGTCGATCCACGCGAAGTCGATCTTGTAGTCGTGGAGCCAGTCCATGAACTTGCGGCGGCTCAGACCCGGCGTGATGTACAGCGTGGCGCCCGTGAAGATGGCCAGCATCAGGTAGGCCTGGTTCTGCATGTAGTAGAAGGGGTGGTCGGCGAGCAGGCGCTTGGACGTGACGTCCAGCAGGGAACCGTAGATGCCGAGTTCCGTCCAGTACTCGTGGGTGAGCAGGCACCCCTTGGGCAGACCGGTGGTACCCGAGGTGAACTGGATGTTCGTGACCTCCAGGGGGTCGATGCCCGTCCGCCGCGCCGTGACCGGCGCCTCCAGGAGCCGCTCGTAGCGCAGGGCGGCGTGGGCGCTCGCACCGATCGAGACGGTCCGCCCGAGGTCGACCGGCCCCACCTTGCCGCCTACCACGTGGGCGTCGATCAGTGCACTCTCGCCGACCAGCCAGGTGGCGCCGGCATCGCCGAGGACGAAGCCGATCTCCTTGTCGGTGTACTTCGGGTTGAGCGGGACGATGGCTGCACCGGCCTCCACCGCGGCGAACCAGACCACGGGGAACTCGATGCGGTTCGTGATCAGAACGCCCACCCTGTCGCCCGGCGAGACGCCCGCCGACTCCAGGCCGGAGCGCAGGCCCGTCACGGCGCTACGGAACTCGGCCCAGGTGAGGCTCCGCTGTTCACCCTCGATCTCGTGGAGGGCCAGGTTGTCGGGCCACGCGGCGGCTGCGGCGTCCAGCGCCTCGGGCATCGACCTGCCGCGCAGGGATTCCTGGTAGGGGGCGAGTTCGGCGAACGGGCTACCGGCCATCATAATATACTCCATGTCATATAACGATGCTTACACAATAGGGGTTCGTGTGGCCCACCGCGCGGGGAGGGCACGCGGCAGCAGCCGCGGAACCTCACGGCGCCGACGGCCCCTCCGCGCGGGAAGCCCGGAGGGGCCGTCGGCTTGATGCGTCGCCCCAGGCGTCGAACTGCCGCGACCGGTAAGGGTCAGAGGCTTCTGCGCTTCGGGCGCCACCCTGGTCGCGGTACCGCCTCGACGAGCGCCCGGGTGTACGCGTCCTGCGGGGAGTCCAGGACGTCCTCGGTGCGGCCGGCTTCGATGACGCGCCCTTGCCGGAGGACGACACAGGTGTCGCTCACCTGCCGGACCACGCCGAGATCGTGCGAGACGAACATGTAGCTGACGTCCGCCTCTTGGCGGATGTCGGCCAACAGGTTGAGGACTTGCGCCTGGACGCTGACGTCGAGCGCGGAGACCGCCTCGTCGAGGATGAGCAGGGCCGGGTCGAGCGCCAGCGCGCGAGCGATCGCGACGCGCTGGCGCTGCCCGCCGGAGAGCGATTCCGGGTACTGGGCGGCGTGGCGTTCGTCCAGGCCGACCCAGGCCAGGAGTTCGGCGACCCGGTCCTGACGTTCGGATCTGCGGCGCAGCCCGTGGAGCCGGAGCAGCTCGTGCAGGCCGGACCCGATTGCCTGGCGGGGGTCGAGGGAGCCGTAGGGGTCCTGGAAGACCATCTGCACGCCGCGCCGGGCCTTGCCTGCGGCGGCTTGTGCCGGCAACCGCACCTCACCCTTGGTGGCCGTCTCGAGGCCGGCGACGATCCGGGCCGCGGTCGTCTTGCCGGAACCGGACTCCCCCACCACCGCGAGGCACGAACCGCGCGCGATGGAGAAACTGACGTCGGACAGCGCGTCCCGACCGTCGGCCGATCGGCTGTGGAAGGTCTTGCACAGACCCGTCACTTCCAGAGCCGGTTCCTGAGGGGTTGCGGCTGTCACGACGCACGCTCCTGGAGCAGGTCCACGACCTCTTCGGCCCGGTGGCACGCGACCGTCCTGTCCTCCACCAGGCGCGGATGCGGCACTTCGCCGCGGCACCGGTCGACGGCGAAGGAACACCGCGGGGCGAAGGAACAGCCGTTGGTGACCTCGTAGGCGGACAGGGGGCTTCCGGGGATGGTGACCGGCCGCCGCACCTCGGTCGTCGAGGGCCGGGACCTCAGCAGGGCCGCGGTGTAGGGGTGCAGGGGCCGTGAGCAGATGCCGTCAGAGGTGCCCGTCTCCACGACGGTTCCGGCATACATCACGGCGAGCCGGTCCGTGACAGCGGCAGCGAGGTCCAGGTCGTGCGTGACGAACAGCATGGCCACGCGGTGGTCCTGGATCTGTTCCAGCAGGATCGCCATCACGTCGGACTGGACGGTCACGTCCAGCGCGGTGGTCGGCTCATCGGCGAAGATGAGGCGCGGAGACGTGAGCATCGCGGTCACGATCATGACACGCTGGAGCAGGCCCCCGGAGAGCTGGTGGGGGAACTGCGCCAGCCTCTTCTCCGCGTCCTCGATGCCGACGTCCCGCATCAAAACACATGCCCGTTCGAGCGCGGCTTCCCGACTCATCACACCTGTGTGGACAGCACCCTCGGTGATGAACTGGGCGATGGTGCGGGTCGGGTTGATGTGCGCCCGCGGATCCTGATGGATCAGGGAGACGTCGCGTGCCCGGTACTGGGCGAGGTCGCGACGGCCCAACTCGTTCACGCTGCGGCCCTCGAACTCGATCGCCCCTTCGACCACCGCGTTCTTGGGCAGCAGGCGCATGGCGGCCTTGATCGTCATGGATTTGCCCGACCCCGACTCTCCCACCAGGCCCACGGACTCCGCCGCACGAACCGTGAGGTCGACGTCGTGCACCAGCGGACGACGTGAACCCCTGTGCCTCACCGAGATGTTCAGGCGCTCGACCTTGAGCAACGGCTGCGGACTCATCGGCGTCCTCCGGATCTGCTTGAAATCTGGGCCCCCAGCACGTTGAAGACGATCACGGTCAGCACGACGAAGCTGCCGGCCGCGAGGGTCTGCTGGAACTCGCCGTTCAGGAGTTCCGATCTTCCGTCGGACACCATGACGCCCCACTCGGACGTCGGCGGCTGGACCCCCAACCCGAGGAAGGACACGGCCGCGAAATCGGCCAGGGCTGCCCCCAGACCGTACGTGGCCTGGGCCACGACGATCGGCATGACGTTCACCGTCACGTGGCGAACACAGATGCGCCAGGCGGACATCTTCGCCAACTGCAGGCTTTCCACGTAGGCCCGGTGGCGTTCTCGCACCGCCACGCTTCGCACGACTCGAGCCATGTAGGGCATGTAGACGACGCCCAGGGCCAGTACCGGGGCCCAGAATCCGGCACCGAAGACGGCCGAGGCCAGCACGGCGACCAGGATCCCCGGTACCGAGAACATGACGTCGAGGAACCGGTTCACCACCCGGTCGACCCAGCCGCCGTGCCAGGCGCTGAAGATCGCCAGCGCAGTGCCGAGGAGCGCACTGATCAACACGATGAGTACGGACGCCGACAGGCTCAACCGGGCGCCGGTCAGCACTCGGGACATGATGTCCCGTCCCAGAGAGTCCGTTCCGAACCAGTGCGCGCCGCTGGGCCCTTGGCTCGCCGAGAGGATGTCGGTGGTGTCCGGCTCGTACGGCGCGATCCAGGGTCCGACCACACCGAGCAGCGCGATGAGGCCTGCCAACGCCCCGGACAGCACGAGCGCGGGCTGTCCGAGCGAACCCAGGCGGCGGCGCGAGGCCTGGACGCTCTCTCGCCAGGTGATCGCCATCAGACTGCCGCCCTCTCGCGCGGGTCCAGGGCGACCTGGACCAGATCGATCAGGGTTGTCACCAGGACGAACGCCACCACGATGATCATGCTCACGGCTGTCACGACGGGGTAGTCCTTGCTCGAGATGCTCCGGATGAGGAGAGCACCGATGCCGTCCACGGCGAAGATCTGCTCCACGACGACGGTGCCCGCGACCAAGCCGGCGACGGAGAGTCCCGACGCGGTCAGGACAGGCATGGCGGCGTTCCGGAGCGTGTGGTGACGCAGCACCACTCCGGGTGGCACGCCTCGTCCGTGGGCCGTGGTGACGTAGTCCTTCTCGGCCTCCTCCGCGATGGCCGCCGACGTCAGCTGGGTGACGTAGGCGCCGTAGCCGATGGACAGGGCGATGGAGGGCAGCGTCAGGTGCCAGATGCGGTCCCCCAGCCCCTCCCCTCCGCCGAAGGTGGGGAACCATCCGAGCTGCACCGCGAACACCCCGATGAGCACGTTCGCGGCGATGAAGCCGGGGACCGCGATTCCCAGGCCCACGAGGGTGGCGACCGCACCCCGGGCCCGCTCGCTCACGCCGCCGAAGACGCCGAGCGAGACGCCGACGGTGATGATGAGGACCGAGGCCATGGCCACCAGGAGGAAGGTGGTCAGCAGTCTGGGCTCGATGAGGCTGGAGACGTCCTGACGCGAGGTCAAGGACATTCCCAGGTCACCGTGGAGCGCGTGGGTCAGCCAGCTCCAGTAGCGTTCCGGCAGCGGGGCGTCCAACCCGAGCCTCTCCCGCATGCTGGCACGGGCCTCGTCGCTTGCCTTCGGGCCCAGGATCTGTGAGACCGGGTCCCCGGGTGCGGCGGCCAGGCCGGCGAAGATCACGAATGATGCGACGAGGACCGTCGCAACGGCACCCGAGACCGTTGCGGCGATCCGCCGTCCCGCTTTACTTCGCAGCACCGAGGTAGGCCATCTGCGGCATCGACCAGTAGGCGAAGGACGTGACCGCCCCGGTCAGCCGGTTGTTGACGAAAGTCGCAGCGTTGTTCGACACCAGGCTGATCACGCCGTTCAGGGGCTCGTAGATCTCCTGAGCCTTGACGATCATCGCAGCGCGCTCCTTCGCGTCGAAGGACGATCGGGCTCCGGTGAGGAGCTCTGTCACCTCCGGCACGTTGAAGTTGGTGTAGTTGTAGGCCTGTTCCGGGATCAGGTCGAATCCCAGGGGCTCCAGCGGCTCCTGGCGAGAGTTGAAGCTGGAGGAGTAGAGGAGGTCGATGCCCTGGCGCTTGGTCGCGTCGTAGGACGCCTGCGCGTAGACCAGGGGCTGCATGGTCTGGATCGTCACGGTGACCCCGATGGCCTTGGCCTGCTGCTGCACCAGCTGCGCGACACGCGAGGCGGTCTCGTCGCCGGCCATGATGGCGAGGACGAGCGGGCGTCCGTCGTAGGTGGACTCCTTCACCAGCTTCTTGGCGGCTTCGGGGTCGTACGACCGGGCCTTCACCCACTTGTCGTAGTCGGGCTGGTAGAGCGAGCGCTCGGCGGTCGGCCAGGTCTCCGGCGTCAGTTCGGTGTAGTTCGGCTCCGCGGCGCCGTTGAAGATCACCTTGGCGATCGCCTCTCGGTCGAGGGAGCGCTGGAAGGCGTCGCGCAGCTTCGCGTCCGCGAGCGGGGTGCCCGGGTTGGCCACGGAGAGCGCGGTGCTCTGGGTCGAGGGCCCGAACACCACCTGTCCGGACTTCGACTTGAGCAGCTTGGCGAGCGTGGACGGGGGAAGTTCGTAGGAACCGTCGATCTCTCCGGCATCGAGCGCCTGGGCGAGGGCGGTGTCGTCGGCGATGAACGAGAAGTCGATCTCCGCCGCCCTCGGCTTCAAGTCGGCGTTCCAGTAAGCGTCGTTGCGCTGGATGGTGATGCCGGTGCCGGATTGCCAGGAACCGAACTTGTAGGGCCCCGTACACATCAGGCCTCCGGTCGAGGTTCCGACCTTGTCGCCGGTCTTCTCCGCCCAGTCCTTCTCGATCACGACGCCGGCGAGGGTCGCCAGGTTGTCAACGAAGTTCGCGTCCGGCTGGGAGAAGGTGAGGGTGACCTCCATCGGACCGGTGGCCTGGATACCCTTGACGAAGATGAAGCCGAAGTTGACGACCGAGTCCTCCGCGGCCGAGCGCTTCAGGCTGTAGGCGACGTCCTCGGCGGTCAGCGGCTTGCCGTCCCAGAACTTCACGCCCGCCCGGATGGTGAGCTTGAGCTCCGTCGGAGAGACCTGCTGGTACGCCGAGGCGAGGTTCTCGCTCACCTTGAACTCGGGGTCCATCTTGAACAGGCCTTCGCACATGTTGCGCGTGATCTGGCCGCTGCCGTAGTTGACGGCATTGCGGGGGTCGAGCGTTTCGGGCTCGCCGTAGACGTTCCACTTGACCGTACTGACGTTCCCCTTGGGGTCCGGCAGCTTCGACACCAGCTTCGAAGCCTCGACCTTCGGCCCGGCGGTGTTTTGGCCGCCCTGGCCGCTGCACGCGACCAGCGTCGTGCCCGCGAGGAGGCCGGCCGCAGCCCTCAGCCCCCAGGTTTTCCGGACTCTTCTCATGCCATCCCTTTCATGGACAACGCACGTTCAACTCGCCTGTGTGACCCACGTTCCCTTCGTGTGACGAGGAAGATATAACACGGCAAACATCACAGGCAATGGTTGTGCAGGC
Organism: Kitasatospora cineracea; assembly: GCF_003751605.1. NCBI lineage: Bacteria > Bacillati > Actinomycetota > Actinomycetes > Kitasatosporales > Streptomycetaceae > Kitasatospora > Kitasatospora cineracea. The sequence goes on along the minus strand of NZ_RJVJ01000001.1, from coordinate 5,317,736 downwards.
TTCGATTGGGTTACCTCGGACAAGCCCGAACGGGCTGGTCAGACCATGTCTGACCAGCCCGTTCGGACATCACAGCGCTTTCGCTTCCCGCAGGAACGGGGGCTCGAAGCGTCCACCTGGAAGTCGACCGCCCCGGAGGCGCGGGGCTCGACCGCTCGATTCAGTCGAGCGGCTCCGGCGCCACCACGGGTGGCGGAGAAGTCCCGGCCTCTCCCCTCCAGGAGGCCGGGACCGTCCTTCTTGCAGGGCCGCGGCATCCTGCGGGGACGGCAGTCCACCACGCACTGCCGGGGGCGGGCAGGCCGCCACCGCGGAGGGGCACCAGCGCTCAGAGCACGGGGTGACGGGTGTGCCAGTCCGTTGCCCTCTGGTACCTGGCGGCCACCGAGATCACGTCGGCGTCCGCCCAGAGACCGCCGATGAACTGGAGGCCGATGGGCAGGCCCTCCGGGGTGAAGCCGCCCGGGACGCTGATGGCCGGCAGCCCGGCGTGGCTCGGGGGCTCCGTGGTCAGGTGGCAGAGGTGCCCCAGAGCTTCGACGGCGATCCCGTCGACGATGCCCGACGGGCCGCTCTCCCCGCCGTGCGGAAAGGCCGGCACGGCCGTCGTGGGCGTGACCATGACGTCGGCGCCCGTCATCGCGGCCCGGAACGCGTTGTAGATCGCGGTCTTGCCGGCGTGGTTGGCGTCGTTGACCTGACGCGCGGTCACGTCGCGGGCGCGCTTCGAGACCTCCTTGATCATCGGCCACAGCTCCACTCCTGCAGCCTCCAACTCCTCGGCGTACTGCTGGTAGGAGTGACCGTTGATGTGCGTGAAGAACTCCTCGGTGTCGGGGAGGGCGATCTCGACCTCCTCGACGACGGCGCCCGCGGCGCGCATGTCCTCGAGGGCCTTGCCGAACAGGCGGCGGACGTGCGGATCGAGGACGCTCTGCCCGAGGTGGCAGCAGGCGGCGACCCGGACTCCGGTGAGGTCGCCCGGCGCCAGGGCCGCTTCGATGTAGTTCCGCGCGTCCTTCTGCACGGAGAAGCGGTCGCGGGGGTCGTGTCCGTTCGTCGCTTCGAGCACCATGGCCGCGTCGAGGACGGTCCGCGCGATGGGGCCGTCCGTGGAGTCGCCGTCCTCGCAATCGGCGTACGGGACGCGTCCGATCGAGGGCTTGATGCCCACCGCCCCGCAGAGCGAGGAGGGCACCCGGATGGATCCGCCTCCGTCGGATCCCCAAGCGATCGGACCGACGCCCGAGACCACGGCGGCGGCCGCGCCCCCCGAGGAGCCGCCGGCGTTGTAGCCCGGGCGCCACGGAGTGCTGGTCGAGCCGGTCAGTTTGCTCTCGGTCACACCCAGGAGCCCGAACTCCGGCGTGGTGGTCTTCCCGAGCAGGATGACGCCCTGCGCCTTGAGTCGTTCCCAGCCGATGTTGTCGCTGTCCGGCACGTGGTCGGCGAAGGCGACGCAGCCGTAAGTGGTCCGCACGCCACTGGTGTCGGCCAGGTCCTTCACCGTCATCGGCACGCCGTACAGCAGCGGGAGGTCATCGCCGGCGGCGAACCGCTTCTCCGCGGCCCTGGCATCGGCCCGGGCCTGGTCCGCCGTCTCGGTGACCATGATGTTCAGGGCCGGCTGGACCCGGTCCATGCGGTCGAGAACGGCGTCGACCACCTCGACCGGGGACAGCTCACGGCTTCGGTACAGCTCACCGAGCTCCCAAGCGCTCTTCCAGATCAGTTCATCCGCCATGTCGTCTCCTCACCTGCGTACCGGTGCGGCGATTATGTGTGCCTGGCGTTATGTAACGCAAGAAATATTTCCTGTACTCTCCAGCGCACCGACACCGTGCACTGGAGGACACCCATGCCTGATCGCGATCCGGCCGCCCCCGTCACATGGCCGACCGACTTCCCCGGCACCTGGCTCGGCTGTCCGCGAGAGCCGCTGCTACAAGTGCTCGGGCGCGGCATCGACCGGTTCGGTCAGGAGCCCGTGCTGCTCTTCGACGACGGCGCCGCCTTCACCGGGCAGCAACTCCGAGAGCAGGCCGAACGCTTCGCGGGGTACCTGGCGCCCATGCTCTCCGCGGGTGATCGGGTCGCGCTCGCGCTGGGGAACCGCGCCGAGTACGTCATCGCCTTCCTGGCCGTGCTGGCCAACAGGGGCGTGGTGGTGTCCCTCTCCCCCGACATCGGCCCCCACGACGCGCGATACGCGGTCGAGAACGCCGGCTGCGTGCTGGCGATCACCGACCCCGGATCCGATGCCGTCATGGGCGAACTGGTCGGCACGGCGCCGTCCCTGCGGAAGACGATCAAGGTCGGAGAACCGGAGCCGTTCGGCTTCGCACACCTGCTGGAAGGCGTTGCGCCGCTGCGACTGGAGGACGTCGAGGCATCGCTCGACGACATGGTCGACATCGGCTACACGTCGGGCACCACCGGTCTGCCGAAGGCCCTGGGCGGACGCCACACCGAGACCCTGCGGTACATGGACGTCCACCTTCGCCGCCGTAGCGCTCGCTCGGAGCCGGTGCGCATGCTGATGCCCCTCCAGTTGCACTACGGGGACCCTCTGACCTACTTGTTCGGCGCCATGTGCTCCGGCGACTCCCTCGTGCTGATGCGGAAGTTCAGCGCCTCGCGCTTCTGGGACGTCGCCCGCTCGTCCGGCGCCACCGACATCCTGACCATCGGCTCCGTCCCGACCATGCTCCTGGCGCGCCCCGAGGGCCCCGCCGACCGCGATCACTCGATCCGGCACGCCACGGCCCTGGCCATCCCGCGCGACAGCCATGCCGAACTCGAACGCCGCTTCGGTTTTCCCTGGAACGAGACCTACGGGTCGTCCGAGTCAGGGCCCGCGCTCAGCATGCCTCCCCATGCGGCCGCGGAGTTCGTCGGCACGGGGGCGATCGGCATCCCGCTCCCCGACGTGGAGGCACGGCTCGTCGACCCGGACGGCCGCGTCCTGGAAGGCCCGGGCTCGGGCGAACTGGAGCTCTCCGGCGAGATCGTGTTCGGAGGCTATCTGGACAACCCGAAAGCGACCGCGGAGGTCCTCCACGACGGCTGGCTCCGGACCGGTGACCTCATGCGCCGTGACGCCCGCGGGGTCTTCTACTTCGAGGGGCGCCGCAAGGAGCTCATCCGCCGCAGCGGCATCAACGTCTCCCCGGCGGAGGTCGAGGCGGTGCTGCGCCGCCACCCCGCGGTGCTGGACGCCGCCGTCGTCCCGGTGGAGGACCCGGTCATGGGCGAAGAGGTCAAGGCGTACGTCGAACTGGTTCCCGGCGCGCCGTTCGACCCCGCCGGCCTCATCGAGTTCTGTGCGCAGCAGCTGACACGGCAGAAGGTCCCCCGGTACGTCGAGCACCGGGTCGAACCGTTCCCCCGCACCCCCACCCAGCGCATTCCCAAGAAGGAGCTGATGGTGGGCGGCGCGCACACGACCGATGCCGCGTGGGACCGGCTGGAGCACCGCCCGGAGGGCGGCTGAGGAACGTCGCGCACACCGGCGGTACCGGGCCGCCTTGCGTGCCGGCCCTCGGCAGATCGCCTGCTGCCGGGGGCCCTGCGTCCCACGATCCATCCGCGCGGCCGGCTGGCCGGTGCCACGCACAACGACCGTACGACTGAGCGAGCTTCCAGGAGACACGCCTATGGCCAAGCGCCCGAATCGATCGATGACTGCCTGGACGGGCACCCCGCCGGGCGGCCTTCTGGACTTCCTCGAACTGGAGCGGGTGGAACGCGACCTCTTCCGCGGCGTGTGTCACGAGGCCGCCCCTCTGCGCGCCTTCGGGGGGCAGGTGGCAGCCCAGGCGCTGACCGCGGCCGGCCACACCGTTCCCGCCGACCGGCCCGTCCACTCCCTGCACGGGTACTTCCTGCGCCCCGGGGACACGAAGCAGCCGATCGTCTACGCAGTCGAGAGGCTCAGGGACGGCGGCTCCTACGTCTCACGGCGGGTGAGCGCCGTCCAGGACGGCGAGATGATCTTCTCGCTGTCCGCCTCCTTCAAACGGCCGGAGCCGGGCTTCGACAGGCAACGGCGTGTCCCGCCCACGGCCGGACCGGACGAGCTACCCTCGGCCGGCTCCCCGAGCACGGACCGGGAGGAAGATGCCTCGGCCTGGCACCGGGTGCTCGACATCCGGCAGGCTGCCGTCCCGGCGGAGCAGGTGCAAGGGGGCCAGACGGAACAGCGGCTGTGGATCCGTGCGGCACGGCCCCTGTCCGACGATCCGCTGACGCACGCCTGTGCACTGGCGTACGCGTCGGACCTGGGGCTCGCACCCACCGCGGCCCTGGAGGAGTCGCCGAGCGGGCAGCGCTCGACGCTCCCGTCCCTGTTCGTGACCTCTCTGGACCATGCGATCTGGTACCACCGGCCGTTCCGGGCCGACGAGTGGATGCTGTTCGCTCAGCGCAGTCCCTCGGCCGGTGACGGGCGCGGACTGGCCATGGCCGACGTGTGGGACCAGGACGGTCTCCTGGTCGCCAGCGTCGTCCAGGAGACCGTCCTGCGCGGCAGAAGGTGACCGCGACCGGTACACGGCTGCCGTCATTGCTGCGGCCCCGCACAGACGATGTCTGTGCGGGGCCGCAGCAATGACGGCAGCCGTGGTCACCCTTTGCGGTGTCCGACTGCCACCGGAACCGGGCGAGAGCACCACTGAACTCAGGACTGCGGCGAACTCGGCTCCGGCCGGCGGACCACACCTATGCGGGGAGACGGGACCGGTGAAGGCGCCTCAGGAGTCGAAACCCAGTCCGGCCGCGTCGAGGGTCCGCAGGAACAGGTTCCGTCGTCCCTGCCGGTGGTCAGCGCGGTCGAGTGCCCAGCGGGTGAGGTTGATGCCCGCGCTGGCGATGGGCTCGGGAGGGAACGGCAGAGGGCGCTTGCGGACCATCTCCAGCTCGGTCCGCGGTGTCTTCTCGCCCGTCAGCAGGTCGAGCAGGACGTCGGCGGCGAAGCGTGTCGCCCCCACGCCCAGACCGGTGAACCCGGTGGCGTGGGCGACGCGGCCGCGGTGGGTGAGTCCGTAGAAGGCCGTGAACTGGGTGCACGTGTCGATCGCGCCGGCCCAGCGGTGGCTGAAGCCGATGTCCTCGAGCTGGGGGAAGGTGGCGAAGAAGTGCGACGCCAGTCGCGAGAAGCTCTCGGGGCGGTTCTCGTACTCCTGCTTGACTCGGCGGCCGGGGTGGTAGATCGCGTCGTACCCTCCGTAGAGGATGCGGTTGTCCTGTGTCAGGCGCGCGTAGTGGAACTGGTTCGCCAGGTCCGTGAGTCCTTGGCGACCGCGCCATCCGATCGATTCCAGCTGCCGGGCGTCGAGCGGCTCTGTGGTCAGGACGTAGTCGTAGACCGGGATCGTCATCAGGCGGTTCCGGCGCAGCAGGGAGCGGAACACGTTGGTCGCCAGGACCACGTGGTCCGAGGTGACCGTGGCGCGTGCCGTCCGCACGTCGACGGCCGTCGCAGCCTTGTTGGTGCGGAGGTCGACGACTTCCGACTGCTCGTGGATCTCGACGCCCAGGTCCACTGCGGCGCGGGCCAGTTCGAGGGCGAGACGGGCGGGATGGACCAGGGCGGCGCCGTGGGGGTCGAGCGCGCCGTGGAGGAAGAGGGGGCTGTGGATCTGGGCCTGGACCGCGGCACGGTCGAGTCCGTGCTCGGCGTCCTGGAGCCACGGAATCTGGTGCTCCTCCACGGCGACCGAGAGCGTACCGGTGCGTTCCCAGTGGCAGTCGAGGCCGAGGTCGCGCACGTCCTGCTCGAACGCGTCGAGGTTCTCCTCGCCGAGCCTGTGCAGGGTGTCGAACTCTTCGGGCCACCTGGCGCGGCCGTTCTCGTCCCCGTGCGTGATGGATGCCTCGCAGAACCCGCCGTTGCGCCCGGAGGCCGCCCAGCCGATGTTCTGGGCTTCCAGGAGCAGCACGCGCCGACCGGGGTCGCGGCGCTTTGCGTTCACAGCGGTCCACAGGCCGAGGTAACCGCCACCGACGATGGTCAGGTCCGACGTGGTGGACGCGGAGAGCGCGGGGTACTGCGTCCGCGCGTCGGCTTCTTCCAGCCAGTAGACCCCGTTCTTGGTTCCTGCGAAGGCGCGCTCGACTACGCGGGGGTCGGGGGCGTTGCGTTCGTAGGCGGTCTGATGGTGTCTCACGTGGGTTCCTGGTTTCGTGTCGTTCTTGGCCGGTGCGGCGATCGGGGTTGCGCCTTGCTCCGGCGTCCTCGACGGAGCAGGGCGGCACGGTGTCCGGGCGGATGCCGGCGGACCCGTCGGCGTCGGGTCGCGGAACGCTCCGATCGCCGACGGGCCGGTGCAACGCCTCGGGACGGCAGGCCTTCGCCCAGCCGCAGGAGTCAGAGCCTCCGGGAGGCTTCCACGATGCCGCGCGGCAGTTGGTAGCCCCACCAGTCGGCGACCATCGCGGGTCGCTCGGAGCCCTCGATGGTGAAGGTGCAGCGCCGGAGGACCTTGAAGCCCCCGTCCTTCGGCTCGACCGCGAGGGTCTCGAAGGTCGGCACGATGCTGTCGCCGACGTGCACCTGGGAGATGAAACGGACCTTGTCGAGCCCGTAGTTCAGACCCCACATACCGCCGCGGTTGTCGCCCAGCGCGAACTGGAGCACCGGGTCGACCAGGGCGAGGAGGTGGAATCCCTCGACGAGGTCCTCGGGGAACTCCGGCACGTCGCCCTCGGGGTAGGCGCGGTCGATCCACGTCCCGCTCTCGAAGCGTTCGACGTCCTCGCGGGACACCACGAACGGCTCGCCGGTGACCACCTCCCCGACAACCGCCGGGATTACGCCGTTGCTGATCGGCTCCCTGTCCATCGGCCTGTCCTTCCGCGCGTCATTGGATGAGCGCCACAACGACGCCTTCATGTAACGATGATTATATAACGAGAGTAATATTGAGCAAGGGCTGGCGTGTCTCGTTACGGTGGCCCGCCCCGCCTTCGAGGGGCGGCCGCATCCCTTTCAACGGAGCGGGGAGCGGCCGGACATGTCGCGGGGCAGCAGCCGGTGCTCCTCCCCGCGGACGATCTTCACTTTCGGCGGCCGCCGTCCTGGAGTGGACCACCGGTGTTCTCCGGAATGAAGCCGGCGGGCATCGCACCTCCGGCGGCTGGTTCCGGAAGACGCGGTCGAGTGGAGACGGGCAGCCGCAAAGCGCGTGCCAAGGAAGGGAACGGACCGGCAGCCGCCGCTTCCGCGGGCGGCTGCCGGCCCGAACATACCGCCCGACGGCCCGCGGAGGGGAGGTTCCGCGGTCGGATCAGGCGGGGCGGAAGGAGTCCCGGGCGGCGGGAGCAGCGTGCTTCACCATGACGTGCCGGGTCACCGAGTATTCCGCAACCGACTCCTGGCTCATGTCCTTGCCGAAACCGCTGCCCTTGACACCGCCGTGCGGGGCCTCGGAAGCGATCGGCAGGTGGTCGTTGATCCAGGTGACGCCCACGTCGAGGCGGTGGGCCACGCGCAGCGCGCGGGAGACGTCGCCGGTCCAGATCGAGGAGGCCAGCCCGTAGGGGGTGTCGTTGGCCAGACGGACGGCGTCGTCCTCGTCGTCGAAGGGGAGCACGACCAGGACGGGGCCGAAGACCTCTCCCTGAACGATCTCGCTGTCCTGGGCGGCGCCGACCAACAGCGTCGGCGGGTAGTAGAAGCCGGGCCTGTCCAGCGGTGTTCCACCACACAGCGCGCTCGCACCTTCGGCGACGGCGCGGCGGACGAAGCCGTCGACGCGGTCGCGGTGTGCCGCGGAGATCAGTGGGCCGATGTCGGTGCCCTCCGCCCACGGGTCTCCGGGGCGAACTGCACCCATCGCGTCCCTGAGCGCGTCGACGGCTTCGTCGAAGACGGCACGGTGGGCGTAGACGCGGGTCGCCGCAGTGCAGTCCTGGCCGGTGTTGTAGGTGGTTCCCATGACCAGGCCGCCGCTCATCTGCTCGAGGTCGGCGTCGGGGAAGACCAGTCCTGGCGCTTTGCCGCCGAGTTCGAGGTGGACCCGCTTGAGGCCCTCGACCGCTCCGCGCATGACGGCCTTGCCGGTCGCGGTCGAGCCGGTGACGCTCACCATGTCCACCCCGGGGGCGGTGACCAGTGCTTCGCCGACGGCTGCGTCGCCCAGTACGACCTGGACGAGGCCGTGCGGGGCTCCCGCCTCGACGATGAGCTCGGCCAGCCGGAGCGTGCCGCGCGGCGTCTGCGGTGCGGGCTTGATGATGACGGCGTTGCCCGCGGCCACCGCGGGCCCGATCTTCCAGATCGCCATGACGAGGGGGAAGTTCCACGGCGCGATCGAGGCGACGACCCCGACGGGCCGGCGCAGCAGCATCGAGGTGTACCCGGAGCTGAGCACCCCGGCTCCGCTTCCGTCGAGCGATCGCGCGGCACCGGCGAAGAACCTCAGGTTGTCGGCGGCGAACGGCAGCTCGCCGTCGGCGAACACGGCCGCCGGCTTTCCGGTCTCCTCGACCTCGAGCCGGGTGAGCTCGGTGGCGTTGGCCTCGACCAGGTCGGCCAGGCGCAGCAGCACCCGTGCGCGCTCACCGGGCGTCGCGTCCCGCCACGTGGCCTGCGCGACCCGCGCCGTTGCGACGATCCCCGGCAGTTCCGCCGGATCGGTGTCCTTGACCTCTGCGCATACCTGCCCGTCGGCAGGGTTGATCAGCTGACGCATGAAAGCCTTCTCTCACAGCTGGGCGGTTAGGAGTTGAAGCCGACGCCGAACGCGTCGAGGAGCCGGAGCCAAGGGCCGCGGCGGCCCTCGCGCCGGTCCGCGCGGACCAGTGCGCGCCGGGTGAGCTCGACGATCGGCCAGCGCAGGGGCTCCGGCGGGAAGGGCGCGGGGGAACGACGCACCATCTTCAGTGCGGTGCTCTCGGTGGCCCGTCGGGCGAGCAGGTCCAGGGCGACCCGGGCGCCGAAGCGGGATGCCGCGACGCCCAGCCCGGTGTAGCCGACGGCGTAACCGACCCGGCCGCCGAACGCGGTCCCGAAGGTGGCGGTGAACCGGCTGGTGGAGTCGATCGCTCCGCCCCAGCGGTGGCTGAAGCCGAGCCCCTCCAGTTGCGGGAAGGTCTCGAAGAAGTGCCGGGCGAGCAGGGCGTACGAGGCCGGCCGGCGGGCCTCGTGGTCGTCGACGGTCCCGCCGCGGTGGTAGATCGCGTCGTAGCCGCCCCACAAGATCCGGTCGTCGGAGGTGAGCCGGTAGTAGTGGAACTGGTTGCCGGCGTCCGTGAGCCCCTGCCGTTCGCGCCAGCCCAGCGAGGCCAGTTGTGGCGGCGACAGGGGTTCCGTCATCAGCGCGTAGTCCCACACGGGCAGGACCAGGTGGCGCAGCCGTCTCAAGGGGGCCGGGTAGGCGTTCGTGGCGAGGAGGACCTGCCCGGCGATGACCGACCCGTTGCCGGTCGCCACCCGCAGCCCCGCGCCTGCACGCGCCATGCCGGTGACGGGGGTCCGTTCGTGCAGCCGCACTCCGAGCCGTTCGGCGATCCGCGTCAAGGCGTCGACGAGGAGCCCGGGGTCGACCAGCCCTCCGGTGGAGCGGACTCGCAGTCCGCCCAGGTACGTCGGGGAGTCGACGTCGGCTCGCATCTCCTCGGCATCCAGCCAGACGGCGTCGTCGCCGTGCTCGAGGTGGAGCCGTTCGAGCGCGCGCAGCTCGCCGACCTGGTGAGGGGCGACTGCCACCGTGGTCTTTCCGGTCAGCCGCAACCCCACGTCCGCCTCGTGCCTGTCCAGGGTTTCGACGATCTCGGTGAGGTTCTCCCGGCCGAGCCGCACCAGCGTCTTCAGCTCCGACGGCCAGCGGGACGCCCCGTGCGAGAGGCCGTGGGTGAGGGAGTCGGAGATGAACCCGCCGTTGCGGCCGCTGCCCCCGAAGCCGATCGTGGACGCTTCCAGCAGCAGGACGTCGGTCCCTGGGTACTCCTCCTTTGCCATGATCGCGGCCCACAGTCCGGTGAAGCCGCCGCCGACCACGACCAGGTCCGCCTCGGCTCGCCCGGTCAGTGCGGGGAAGGGCCCCGGCCGACCCGGCCGGTCGGTCCAGAAGACCGCTTCGCGGGCGTCGGCCAGGCCGGGTGCCGTACCAAGGATCATGCCTTGGCCGCACGTTCGATGAGTTCGGCGGCCAGGGTGACGCCGTCACGGGCTCGGACATCCGCACCGGCACGGGCGAGACGGGCGTGCAGGTCCTTGTCGTTGAGGAGCCTGTCGATGGCGGCGATCAGCTCGTCGTCGGTGAAGCGGTAGGTGTCCAGGCGGACACCTAGGCCGAGTTCGTCGATCCGCTGGGCGTTGTCGTACTGGTCCCAGAACAGCGGCAGCAGGATCATCGGCTTGCCGAAGTGGAGGCTTTCGGTGGTGGTGTTGTTCCCACCGTGGGTGATCACCAAGTCGACGAGCGGAATCACCTGGGTCTGCGGGACGAACTCGGCCCCCCACATGTTCGGAGCCAGTTCGATCTCCGCGTGCAACGGCCCCTTGGAGACGATGTAGCGGTGCGGCGTCTTCGCGAGCGCGGCGACGACCCGCCGCATCAGTTCGACGTCTGCCGACCCGAGGGACCCCAACGAGAAGTAGACCAAGGAGCCCCTGCCGCCCCGGAGGCTCTCCGGCAGCTCGAAGTGCTCGTCCGTACCGCGCACGGAGGACTCCAGCCGGTGCCACGACGCGTCCAGGGTCCGCGGGTAGTCGGCTATCTCCGGGTAGACGTACAGGTTGAGGTCGCCGTCGTGGATGAACTCCAGGTCGGGCAACGGGCGGGCCCCCTGCTCGACGACCCAGGCGTTGAAGCTCTCCCACAGTTCGCGGTGGGTGCGGTCGTACTCGGCGCGGAAGGCGTCCCAGCCGGACCGGTCGGCGGCGGGGTAGCCGGAGAAGGCCGGCGGTATCCCGGAGGACTTCACCTCCAGGGGGTTGCACGAGACGATGCGGACGAACGGGACGCCGGCCGTGGTCAGCGCGGGGAACGCCACCACGTTGTCCTCCACGATGACGTCGGGCTTCACCCTGTCGATGATCGCCTTGAGCTGCGGCTCGCAGTACTTCGCGCCGGCCACCAGTTCCTCCCAGACCGGTTTGACCCAGGTGTCGAGCTGCTCGAAGGTCGGTTTGCGGAACTCCGGTGCGGTGCTGCGGATGAAGTCCTTCCAGAACTGTCCGGCGTCCTGCTCCTCGGCGTCCTCGGCCGGAGGCGCGAGCTCCACCAGGTCCTCCTCGAAGCCGAGCGCGGCGAGCTTGCCCCTCCACGAGGCCTCGGCGGCGAACACGACCCGGTGGCCTCGGCGGCGGAGCACGTCACCGACGCCGATGCAATTGTTGGTCGGCCCGTAGGCGCTCTCCGGCATGAACAGGACCGTCAACTGTCGGGCCACGGCAGCTCCCTGGAGCTCAGAAGGGGGCCTCCCCCTAACTGAAGGGTGATTCAAATAGGATGGGAGCATCCCCGTCAAGGGTCAGGGAGAGCGGAGAATGAAGCATGGCCACACGCAAGCCGAAGACAGAGCGGCGCCTGGACCTCATCGAGGCGGCCCGAAAGGCGATGGTGCTGTACGGCACCGACGGGGTCCACCTCAACCAGGTCGCCGAAGTGGCCGGGCTGACCTCGGGCGCGGTCCTGTACCACTACCCCAACTTGAACGACCTGCTGCTCGAGGCGCACCACGCGGGCATGGAGCGCTTCTACGACCTGCGCATGAAGAAGATCGCAGCGATCGCCGACCCGGCGGAGCGGCTCATCACCACGATCCGCTCGGGGCTGCCGTCGGGTCCGGACGACGCCGACGTCCGGCTGCTGTGCGAGCTGGGGGGCTCGGCGGGGCGCAACCGGGTGTACGCCACCCTGCTCACCGCTCTCTACGACCGTCAGGTGACGATGTACCAGCTGGTCCTGGAGACGGGTGCGGCACAGGGCGTGTTCGCCCTCACGGGGGACTCCGTGACGATCTCGCGCAACCTGGTGGCCCTCGAAGACGCCTACGGCTACCGGATCGTGGCACGGCACCCGCTGATCGGCCCCGACGAGGCCGCCGAGCTGATACTCGACTACGCGCGCCAGTGCACCGGCCATCCGCTGGAGCGGCACGCCCCGCCCAAGGCGCCGGCCCGACGGAGGACCAAGGCGACCGGAGCCCCGCAAGCCTAGGGCGAGGGCGTTCCTGCTGGTGCGCGCCGGAAGGCGGCCTCGCCCTGTCGGCAATTTCATTTGAACCCGCCATCAATAAGGCTCTGGCGGCGTGTGGTCCCCAGCCCGGCCGATACGGCGCTCCCATGGCTCGCGTCGCTGTGGTCTCGGCGGAGGCGGTTCCCTGTCCACCCTGCCCCGGCCGAGCCATCGCGTGGGGAATGCGGCCCGCAGACAGGGACCGGATCCGGTCGAGTCGGTCCATCGAACCGTGACGGGACGTCAGCCGCGGCTCCACCATGTGGCGGCGAGAAGCTCGGCCACCAGGGTCTCGGTGAGCAACGCGACGTCGGGGTCGGTGTCGTGGCGATAGCGGACCGCGGCCCGCGCGCCCCGCACCTGTCCGCCGACCGTCACGACGGTGGAGCCGCGGAGGTTGATCCACTCCATCACCTGGGCGTCGTAGCGAGAGCCGGGGAACAGCAGGGCCCGGTAGTCCCGCGTCTTGGTCAGGTAGACGTCCACGTGTGCCCAGTCACCGGTCTCGCAGGCGTCCGCGGGGCGGCGTGGTCCTTCGCGAACCATCAGGGCGGACTGCTCGGCCGAGGAGATCCGTTCGTAGGGCGCGATCGCGTACAAGCCGTCGGAGCTGTCGAGGAGCGGGCCGGCTGCGGCCAACCACCTGCCTTCCAGCAGGTCCTCACTGGCCTCGGCCGCACGTTCCAGCAGGCCGGGCAGATCGCGTCCGGCGCCGGTCAGCCGGTTCTCCAGGGCCAGGAGCAGCGCCAGCGTGTGCTGGAAGGAACGGCACGCGACGCCGCCCTTCTCCTCTCCCGCGAGCATCGGCACCACAAGAGAAGCGCCCTCGGTGACGGGCGAGCCTGCCACATTGGTCAGGGCGACGTGCCCCGGGTAGGCGGGGAGAGCGTCGAGGACCTCGCGGCTGGCACCGGTCGCGGAGATCGCCACTACCAGGGTTCCGGCCCTGGCAGGCGCGGGGAGGGCGGAGGCGTATTCGGCGACCGCGTCGATCCCGGCGCGGCGCAGCCGGTGGGCGGCGACGGTGGCGGCATAGCGGGAGCTTCCCATGCCGAGGAACACCACCCTCTCCACGGCTTGAAGCCGGGTGAAGGGGTCGGCGCCGCGGAGTTCGGCCGCCAGGGTGCGCATCGACTCGGGCTTGGCCTCGATGTCCGAGCGGAAGAGTGCGGGATCCATCAGTGCCCTTCGTACCAGGAGCGAAGTACGCCCAGTGGGGCGTAGCGCCAGCGGGGCAGGAACCGGGCTGCGTATATCAGCTCCCGGCACTCCTGCTCGATGGAGAACGCCTTGAGCAGGCGTTCGTCGAAGACCTCGGGTGCGCCGTAGGCGGCGAGGAAGTCGGCGCGGGCCTGGCGCACCCAGGCGGAGGCGTCGTGGCCGTTGCGCCGCCGGGCGACCTGTCCGACATGCTCCAGACTGGTCAGCATCTGCGCGACGTCCCGCGCTGCGGGCTGCAGTTCGTCGGAAGCCACCGCGGGGTTGCCGTCGAAGTCGATGACCGCGTACCCCCCGCGCCAGCGCAGGACCTGGCCGACGTGGAGATCGCCGTGGATGCGCAGCAGCGGCGTGACGGCCGGATCGCCCGGCTGGTTGAGGTCGGCGCGCAGCCGGGGGGCGACGCCGTGCAGCCACGGATCGTCGGTCAGCGCGAGGGCCTCGTCGAGTACGGCGAGCGCTGCCGGCAGTCGCTCCAGCCTTCCCCGAACGACCGGTGACGGATCGGCCGTGGTCGGTGCGGCGAGCGCCCGGTGCAACTCCCGGGTGACGTCTCCCAGGACCCTTCCTGCCGGTTCCTCCGAGAGGGCCGCGGTGACGCACCACTGCCAGCCGTCCCGGGCCTCGGGCAGGAAGGCGGTGACGAGTGCGACCAGGGCGTCGTCGGGCCCGAACACCGCACGGTAGGGCTGCGCCGTGGCAGTGAACCCGGCCGCGGCCAGCCGTTCCAGGACCGTCAGGGCGCGGTGCGGAGGCGGCGTGGGCGGCGTGAACCACTTGACGACGAACCGGTCCCCGACGACCACGGACCGATGGGTCTGGTCGTCCGGGATGGGCCGCTCGTCAAGGTCGTCGAGTGGCGGCAGCGGGGCGAAGTCCCGTGCCGTGTAGGGGCTGGGCACCCCATCCGGGTGAACTAGGTCTTTTGAATCCATATTCAGTTCCGTAACAAGAAATAGACCCCAGCAAGGCGAACAGAGTCTTGTCCATGTTGACGTGAGATGCAACACTCGGCCTCCGTCCGCAGTCCCCCCGACCCGGAAGGTGGTGCCGGCATGCGCCGCATGTCGGCCGCGACGCTCACCGCGGCTCTCGTCCTGACCCTCGCCGCCTGTGGTGGAGGCCCCTCCTCCGAAGGCCCCGCCGCACCCGACCAGTTGGACCCCTCGGCCGACCTGAGCAAGCAGACGCTCACGATCTCCAACTGGGACAAGTACATGCCGGAGGACCTACCGGCCACGTTCAAGGCGAAGACCGGGACCACCGTCACGGTCACCAAGCACGCCACCAACGAGGAGGTGGTCGCCAAGCTGACCGCAGGCGGCGACAGCGGCATCGACGTCGCCTTCGTATCCGGCCAGTACGCCCAGGCGCTCGCCGAACAGGGCCTGCTCGAACCGATCCACCCCGAGCTGGTCCCGAACCTGAAGAACCTCTCGCCCGAAGCGACCCAGCTCGCCTACGACAAGGGCAACAAGTACTCGGTCCCCTACACCTGGGGCACCACCGGGCTCTGCTACCGGCGCGACCTCACCGGGTACGACCCCGACAGTTGGAAGGACCTCCTCGACCCGAGGCCCGCGCTCAAGAACAAGGTCACCATGCTGGCCACCGAGCGCTGGCTCATGCTGCCCGCCCAGAAGGTGCTCGGCTTCTCCGCCAACACCCAGGACAAGGCGCAGCTCGACCAGGTCAAGGACACCTTGGTGAAGGCGAAGGGAAACCTGCTGGCCTTCGACGACACCACGTTCGGCGACCGGCTGAAGTCCGGCGAGGTGGCACTGGCCGAAGCCTGGGACGGCTGGTGCCCCACGGACCAGAAGGACATCAAGTTCGTGGTGCCCAAGGAGGGCAGCGACCTCTGGGTCGACACGATGGTGATCCTCAAGTCCTCCAAGAACAAGGAAGCCGCCCACGCGTTCATCAACGACGTCCTCGACCCCGAGGTGCACGGCTGGGCCGTCTCCAACATCCTCTACAAGG
This sequence comes from Kitasatospora cineracea, assembly GCF_003751605.1. Lineage (NCBI taxonomy): Bacteria > Bacillati > Actinomycetota > Actinomycetes > Kitasatosporales > Streptomycetaceae > Kitasatospora > Kitasatospora cineracea. The sequence goes on along the minus strand of NZ_RJVJ01000001.1, from coordinate 5,302,350 downwards.
TCCCCAATGCCGCGGCCATGGCCAAGGTCGACCCCGCCCTGCTCAAGAACTACCCGGCGCTGGCGATGACCCCCGCCGATCTGCTCAAGGGTGAGGGTCTGGTCGACCTCGGCGACGCCGGACCGGCGTACACCCAGATCGCCACTGAGGTCACCGCCAAGTGAGGGGGCGCGTCAGACGGCTGCGCGCCGAGCCGTTCGTCCTGCTCGGCCCCGGCCTGGCCTACCTCCTGGTCTTCCTCGTCGTCCCGCTCGGCCTCGTCCTGAGCTACACGGTCTTCAAGCGGGGGCGCTTCGGCGGGATCGTCTACGAGGCCAACGGCGGCAACTTCGCCCGGGCCGCCGACCCGATCTATGCCGACGTGCTGATGCACTCGGTGACGCTGGCGCTGATCACCACCGTGCTCGCGCTGCTGATCGGGTACCCCACGGCCTACGTCATCGCCCACCTGCCGGCCCGCTGGAAGGCGTTCGCCCTGGTGGCGGTGGTACTGCCGTTCTGGACCAACTTCCTGATCCGCACCTACGCCTGGATCGTCCTGCTGAACTCGCAGGGCCTGGTCAACTCCGCGCTGATCGATCTGGGCCTCGTCGACAAGCCCCTCCAACTCCTCTACACCGACGGGGCGATCGTCACCGGCCTGCTGTACGCCTACCTGCCGCTCATGATCCTTCCGCTGTACTCGGCGATCGAGCGGCTGGACCCTCAGCTGCGCGAGGCATCGGCGAACCTGGGGGCGCATCCTGCCCGGACCTTCCTGTCCGTGACGCTCCCGCTGACGCTGCCCGGCACCCTCACCGGCTGCGTCTTCGTGTTCGTCCCCTCCCTCGGCAACTTCGTCATCCCCGAACTCCTCGGCGGCGGCAAGCGCATCATGGTCGGCAACCTGATCCGCGACCAGTTCCTCAAGGCCCGCGACTGGCCGTTCGGGTCGGTTCTGGCGGCAGCCGTCGTCGCCGTCCTGATTCTGCTGCTCACGGCGCAGGCATGGACTGCGCGGCGCTTCTCCGGAGAGGAGGACCATGCGTAGCCGCTGGCTGTACGGGCCCTTCTGGATGACGTACCTGTTCCTGTACGCGCCGATCGTCGTGCTGGTCGTCATGTCGTTCAACGCCCTTGAGACGCCGTACTCCTGGGGTGGCTTCAGCACGTCGTGGTACGGGAAGCTCGCCGGCGACCAGCAGATCCGCAAGGGTCTGGTCAACACCCTGATCGTGGCGTCGGGCGCGACCGCGCTCTCGACCGTCCTCGGCACGCTGCTGGCCGTGGGCCTGGCGCGGCACACGCGCTCCAGACTGCTCGGGGCACTCGCCACCCTTCCCGCGGTCGTCCCGGACGTGGTGCTGGCGATCGGCCTGCTGGCCTTCTACTCCTCGGTCCAGGCAACACTCGGCCTCCACTCGGTGCTGCTCGCCCACACCGTGTTCGGGCTGGCCTTCGTCACGACCGTGGTCCGCACCCGGCTGTCGCACGTCGACACCTCGCTGGAAGAAGCCTCCCGGGATCTGGGCGCCGGTCCGGCGGCCACGTTCCTGCGCATCACTTTGCCGACGCTGCTTCCCGGCATCGTCGCGGGCGCGCTCCTCACCTTCACCCTGTCGATCGACGAGTTCGTGATCGCCTTCTTCACCGCCGGGCCCAAGGACCCGACCCTGCCGATCGTCATCTACTCGATGGTCCGCTTCGGTGTCACCCCCGAGATCAACGCGCTCGCCACGGTCCTCCTGGCGGTGAGCTTCACCGTCGTGATCCTCGCCCAGCGCCTCACCCGTCTCACCGACTCCCTCCGTTAGGAACCGCATGACCTTGCTGAGCGTGCAGGGCGTCACCCGCCGCTTCGGCGACGTGACGGCCCTCGACGACGTCACCCTCGACATCGCCCCGGGAGAGTTCTTCGCCCTCCTCGGTCCATCGGGCTGCGGCAAGACCACCCTGCTCCGGATCCTCGCCGGCTTCGAGCGACCCGATTCCGGCGGCGTCACCCTGGACGGCTCCGATCTCCTCGCCCTCCCTGCCCACCGCAGCCCGGTGAACTTGATGTTCCAGTCCTACGCGCTCTTCCCGCACATGACCGTCGAGAAGAACATCGCCTACGGCCTGGCGCGCGAAGGCCTGCCGAAGCCGGAGATCCGCACCCGTGTCACCGAGGTGCTGGAGACCATCGGTCTGTCGGGCGCGGCACGGCGCCGTCCTCACCAGTTGTCGGGCGGGCAGCGCCAGCGGGTGGCACTGGCACGCGCCATCGTGAAGCGGCCTCGTCTCCTGCTCCTGGACGAACCCCTTTCGGCCCTCGACAAGAAGGTCCGCGCGGAAATGCAGCTGGAGCTCAAGCGCCTGCAGCACGAGGTCGGCATCACCTTCGTCGTGGTCACCCACGACCAGGAGGAGGCGATGTCACTGGCCGACCGCATCGCGGTCTTCAACGCGGGCCGCATCGAGCAGATCGACCCGCCGGTTCCACTGTACGAACGGCCCAGAACCCGCTTCGTCGCAGATTTCGTCGGCGCGAACAACCTGCTCGACGGCACCGTGCGCGAGCAGGGGTTCGAGGTCTCCGGCGTGGGCTTGCTGCCTTGCGAGACCGGCGTCGGTACCGGCGGGAAGGCACTCCTGGCGATCCGACCCGAGAACATCACTTTGGCCGAGGACGGTCCGCTGACTGGCACCGTGATCGACATCAGTTTCTACGGCGGCCGCTCCCAGCTGGCGGTAGCCGTTCCGGGCCTGCCCAGGCCCGTGGCGGTGACCGCCTCCGGCGCCCTCACCGCCACCCCCGGCTCGACGGTCCGTCTGACCTGGCCCCCTGATCGGGCCGTCCTGATACCGGAGGAATCCGCAGCGTGAACCTCACCAAGGTGGTCATCCCGGCAGCGGGACTCGGCACCCGGTTCCTGCCCGCCACGAAGGCGATGCCCAAAGAGATGCTTCCCGTCGTCGATCGGCCGGCGATCCAGTACGTGGTCGAGGAGGCCGTGTCGGCCGGCCTGACCGACGTCCTGATGGTGACGGGCCGCAACAAGCGTCCCCTTGAGGACCACTTCGATCGCGCCTACGAACTGGAGGACGTCCTGCGCGCCAAGGGCGACACCGACAGACTCAGCAGCGTTCGCACTTCCAGCGCGCTGGCGAGCATCCACTACGTGCGCCAGGGCGATCCCCGGGGTCTCGGCCACGCCGTCCTGTGCGCCGAACTCCACGTGGGCCGCGAGCCCTTCGCCGTACTGCTCGGCGACGACCTCATCGACGCACGGGACCAGGTCCTCCCCACGATGATCGACGTCCAGAAGCGTTACGGCGGCTCGGTCCTGGCCCTGATGGAAGTGCCCCCCGAACAGATCCACCTCTACGGCTGCGCCGACGTCACCGCCACCGCAGACCCTGCCGTCCTACGCGTCACCGGCCTGGTGGAGAAGCCGGCCCCAGGCGCCGCACCCAGCAATCTGGCGGTCATCGGACGCTACGTCCTCGCCCCCGAGGTCTTCGACGAGCTGCGGAGCACGCCACCGGGCAAGGGCGGTGAGATCCAGCTCACCGACGCCCTCGGCACGCTCCTGGCCAAGGCCCCCGTCCACGCCGTGGTCTTCAACGGCCGGCGGTACGACACCGGCGACCGTCTGACCTACCTGAAGGCGATCGTGCACCTCGCCGGCGCCCACCCCGAACTCGGAGAACCCTTCCGCGCCTGGCTGCGAGAGCAGGCCCCCACGTTGTCCTGACTTCGACCGGACAGCTCCGAGCGCACCCCGGCGCCAGAGTCACGGCATGCGCGCAGGGCAGCATTGAAATCAGCGACCGTCACATTCTGCGCCTTACCGTAACGACAGCACAGCCTGCACTCATATTTTCCGCGCCCGCTCACGACCTGCCATCGACTGCTGGCACGCCATTCGCCGCACCAGCCCTTACCCCGGCAAAGACGCGCCTCCAGTCGAGGCGCAACACTTCCGCCCCCAAAGGGATAATCGCCAGACTTTCCACCGCCGGAAGCGCTACTTGCCCCGCCACTCGACTTGACGACCCGATAAATATCCACCCATCGAATCGGAAGGAGACCATTCGAAGGAAGGATCCGATCCACCGAAGGGCCACACCATCCGACACCCCCGTCGGGGTCGGCACCGGGGCCACCCTGCCGTCCAACCAACGCGCCCGGCCTCGGACTGGAAGCTATCTCACCAGCGGGAACAGGGGATACACGGTCGCCCCGAGCCGGCCTGCCCAAGGGCGCGAGACACGCGAACGGCACGCCCTCCGGCGGCGCCGATGATTCGAACGCGCTCAAATTCCGACCATTCCGACGCAGATCCGGAAAGCGCTCCTGCACGGGATCGGCGAACCGGCGGCAGTCCATCTCATCACGATGACTGCCGCCGGTTGATCTTTTCCGCGCAGAGCAGGGCTACCTTCACCAGCGAGCACGGCATCCGACGGCAACGGGCAATCCGTTCGAAAAAATCTTGGATTGTATAGTTGTCGTAATACAACGGTAGCTATATACATGTGACCCACACTCACAGATGTGGAGCCGCGATGAAGCGATCGCTCGTTCTCACCGTTGTGGCCAGCCTGTTGCTGGTCTCCCTCTCGACAACCGCGCAAGGGGCGGCGGCGCCGTCGTTGTCGGCAGCGTCCCCCTTCGACGCCGCGGTCGACCAGCTCCTGAGCCAGCAGTACCCGCAGAGCGTGGTCAACACGATCAACAGCTACGGCGACTCGGCCATCGGCTTCCGCATGGCCGGCGCTCCCGCGGACGACGCCGCAGCGAACTACATCGCCGCCCAGTTCACGGGCCTCGGGGCGTCGTCCGTGCGCAAGGAGCCCGTCCCGGTGGACGAATGGGCCCTGAAGGGCGCCTCGGTGACGGTTGCGGGCCGGACGATGACGGCATCCCAGTTCCCGGGCGTGCCCGGTACGAACGGGGCACTCATGGCACCGATCGTCTACGTCGGCCCGGGGCGTGCAGACGACTACGCGGACGTCGACGTCACGGGCAAGCTGGTCCTGGTCGACATCGAGTTCGACGACTACTGGTTCAACATGACCGGTGAGGAGGCCAAGCGTCGCGGTGCGGTCGGCGTCGTCTTCACCAACGGCGCCAACACCGCGCCCGCCCACGCGGACCCCAACGGACTCGCCAGCGACGAGAGCCGCTGGAGCAGGACCGGGCTGCCCGCCGTGTTCGTCACCACGAACGACGGCAACTGGCTGAAGAAGCGCCTCGCCACCAACGGGGCCGTCCCGGCGAGCGTCACCAGCAAGGTGAGCGTCACGATGCACAACTTCGCCAACCCCTCCAGCGGCGGTGTCGGCTACAACGTGGTCGCCGAGATTCCCGGCACCGACCCCAACGCGAAGGCCATCGTCGTCTCCGCGCACCACGACGCGTACTTCCGCGGCGGGCTCGACGACACCGCCGGCGTCGCACAGCTCCTGACGATCGCCAAGGCGATGAAGATGAGCGGCACCCAGCTCAAGCGCCCCGTGATCTTCATGGCCACGACCGGCGAGGAGTTCGGCTACACCGACACCCAGTACGACTACCTCGCCGGCGCCTGGTGGGCGGCGACCAAGTCGCACTCGAGCTCGGCGAGCGATCCCGCCCAGCGCTGGACGGGATCCGACGGACGCATCGCCCTGGTCATCAACATCGAGGACAGCCCTCAGCAGGACTCGCCGCTGATCGCCAGCGCGACGTCCGACCTCGCTCCGTGGTTCGCATCGGTCGCCGGATCCTCCGGGGACCTCCTGCAAGGCGGCTACTACCCCTCCCAGCCCTTCACCCTCTGGCAGGACGGCGCGACCTGGGCCGCGGCGGGCGTGCCCACCGTCGTGACGGTGGCCGAGGACGCCTCCTACGAGGGCATCAACCACACGGACCGGGACACGTCCGGCCTGATCGACTACGCCTACCTCGGCAGGCTGGCCAAGTTCTACGTCCGGACGATGACGTCCGCCTCGACGGCGCTGCTGCCGCACGACATCAACGGCCAGGCAGACGAGCTGACGGCCAGCGTCTCAGCTGCCGACCTCAAGGCCGTCGGTGCGAACACCCAGGCCGTCGACGCGCTGGTCGCGGCGGTGAGCAAGTACAAGGCGGCCACCGCCGCGTACGCGGATCGCCGGTCCAGCATCAGTCCGGCCCGCTGGACGGCCGTCAACGACCAGCTCACCTCCCTGGAGCGCTACTGGTACACGCACCTGTCCGGGTTCGACGCGGGCGACAGCAGCCTCGTCTTCCCGTTCCAGCAGACGCTCAGCGACATCGGCCACCTGGAGGCGGCCATCGGTCTGCTCCAGGGCGGCGCGGCCAACGCGGACGCCGCCGTCCAGGAACTCGCACAGGTGGGCCTGACTTCCGTCGGCCTCCAGTTCAGCCCGGATGTCTACACCGCGGAGCTCAAGCGCTACCTGCCCGACTACTACCTGCGCAACTGGGGCGGGCAGGTCAACCAGTTCTGGCACGTCGACATCACCGACAAGGTCCGCCAGATCGAGGCCGGCGACTTCACCGGTGCGATCAACGGCCTCCAGTGCGTCGTCGCCAACGCCGTGGGCGGGGTCAACGTGCGGGGAGCGCAGACCACATCGGTCCACATCGACGGACTCGACGAGCGGCTGAGGGCCATGACGGCAGCGCTGAACACGATGACGCCGATGGTGGACAACCTGAAGTGACTTGCTCGTCCGCGGCCGGGCCCGAAGTGACAACGGCACCGGGCACGGACGAGGTGGCCCGGAGCAGCCCGCTACCGAGCTACAGCCGCCGAGGGCGGCTTCCCGCAATGACAAACCGATTGGAAGGACCCATGGCACTCACTCCGTCCGACGGGCTCAGCCGTCGATCGCTCAGCCGTCGATCGCTCCTCCGCGCCGGAACTCTCGCCGCCGTGGCCTCGGCCACCGGCCTGGCCGCCTCCTCGCGGGCGTTCGGGGCGGCAACCGGATCCTCCACCGTGTGGGACACCATCGTCGTGGGCGCCGGACCGTCCGGGCTCACCGCCGCGCGCAAGCTGGCCGACGCCGGCCAGCGGGTGCTCGTGCTCGAGGCCCGCAACCGCATCGGCGGACGCATGTGGACCGACCGCACCACGATGAGCATCCCGATCGAGCGCGGCGCGGAGCTGATCCACCACGGCCCGAACGCCGCCCACTGGCCCCTGGTCGTCTCGCAGGGGCTGACGACGCACCAGTTCACCAAGCAGTACTCCCGGTTCACGCCCCAGGACGCCAAGTGGGTCGACCAGAACTTCTACGAGTTCTGCCACTTCCCCCAGGGCAAGCCGAGCTTCCCCAACGGGCTGCCGCAGCCGACCTCGACGGAGACCGCGGAGGCGTGGCTGCTGCGCATCGGCATCCCGCGGAGCAACTACCCGCTGTCCCTGCTCGTCATCGAGACGGACACCGAGCAGTTCGACGTGCTGCTGGCGACCAACATCGTCGACTACGTCCAGGAGACGCTCGACTTCGCGGACAAGACCGGCTCCCGGGGCCCCTACTCGCCCGACGGCGACTACCGTGTGATCGGCGGTTACGACCAGGTCCTCGCCCCGCTCGCCAACGGCATCTCGATCCTGCTGAACCGGCCGGTCACGCACGTGTCCTACCGGCGATCGGGCGTGGAGATCGTCACTGGTGACGGTCAGGTGTACCGTGCCCGCACCGCCGTCATGGCAGTGCCTGCAGGTGTGTTGCAGAGCAACACCATCTGCTTCGACCCGGTCCTGCCGTCCTCGCGTATCGCCGCCATCAACGACGTCGAGTACCTGGCGGTGTACAAGGGCATCTTCGAGTTCGCCCAGCCCGTACTCGCGGCGGACCGGTCGATCCCCGCCAACTGGGACCTCCTGGAGACGTACTCGCTGAACCCGCCGTCCCTCTGGAACGCCTCGGTCGGCACCCCGAACTTCCGCGGTCAGATCGTCGTCGCCTGGGCGACGGGCGCGGAAGCGCAGGCGCTCCTGAACCTTCCGGTGGCCCAGCGCCACGCGGCCGGCCTGGAGCACGTGCGCAAGACGACCGGGAACCCGGGACTGCAGTACGTCAAGGCGTCGACCTACGACTGGTCGAAGGACCAGTACGCGCGCGGCGCCTACCCCGGTCTCGACTCGAACTGGGACTTCGACGGGCTCTACCAGCCCATCAGCGGCAGCCTCTTCTGGGCCGGCATCATCACCGACACCGTCGGCGACTCGGTCGCGGCGGGCAGCACCGTGGCGGACGGCGTCCTCCAGGTCCTGGCCTGACCCGGGGGCCACGCGCCGGAGGGCGCGTGGCCCCACACGGCTGCCTGCGGTCCCTCCGCGTTCGAACCCGGGGCAGCGCCGGCTCGGTCGATCACGGTGTGGGGGGTCTCCGTCGGTGGGGCGTCCGCGGGGGAAGGGAGCGGCCGTCCCGCCGACGGAGCGACAGGGGTGTGGTGCGGATCAGGCGTGGATCTGGTCGCTGGGGGTGACGGCCAGGTGGTCGATGATGTCGGCGAAGGCCAGGGCGACGGGAACGAGGTCTGGCTTGTGGACCTTGTCGATGGTGTCGGCCTTGTCGTAGAGGTAGAGCGGACCGCTGATGAGGTTGATGATGGGAATTCCGGCTCGGTGGACGAGATCGGCGTCGGTGGGCAGTTCACCCATGGCCTGGGCGAGCGGGTCGGCGGGAACGCGCAGGGTGCGGTGCAGGCCGTGGGTGATGACGGCGTTCTCGATGGCGGCCTTCAGCGGGGCACTGACGTTCTCGAAGATGCCGCGGTACTCGGGGCGGTCGTAGACGACGAGGGAGCCGTCGGGGCCGATCTCGGCCTGCTTGGCGATGTGTTCGAGGGTGACGTTGGCGACGATCCGCCGGGACGTGGCCGGGTTGGTGATGAAGGTGTCGACGAACTCCTCGTGGGCCTGGTAGCCGGTGAAGTGGCTGTCCATCAGCACGAACATCAGCGTCTTGGGGCGCTGCTGGGGAGTGAGCTGGCTGTAGTAGCGGGCCAGGGCCATGACCTCGGCGGTACCGGAGGCGTCCTCGACGCCTCCGTCCCAGGCGGAGTCGTGGTGGGACTGGACCATGATGGTGTCGTCGCTGGCGCCGGGGAGGTAGCCGATGACGGTGCGCGCGGGGGTGGTGACCTTCTCACCCTCCAGGCAGAGGGTCGCCCTAGCGCCGCCGACGGCAAGGTCGCGGATGCGTGCGCCGTTGGCCTTGGTGACCCACAAGCCCGGGATGGTGATGTCCTCGGTGTACTCGGGGCGGATGTCGTGGGAGTCGAAGTAGTCCGCGAGGACGCCGACGAAGCCGACCGCGCCGGCCCCGATGGCGAGCTCCAGCACCTCCTCGAAGTTGCTGAGGTAGGGGTTGGCGGTGTTCATGTCCGCAGGGTCGACGGTGTCGTGCGGGTCGTGGAAGAACTCGCCGACCGCCAGCAGGAGGCTGCGGGGAAGGGTGAAGCGCAGGTTGAACAGCACGATCTTGCCGCGTACGTCCGCGGCGGCGAAGTCGCCCTCACCGCCGTCGCCGACATCGACGATCGACGCGGTGAGCCCGTCCGCGCCGGTGGAGAACGGGCCGATGCCGGTGTCGTGGGAGAAGGCTGCGGGTGCGTGGGGGACGGGGGTGCCTGCGACGGTCAGTTCGGAGCGGGTGGCGTGCCAGTGGAGGGAGTCGGCTTCCTGGACCTGGATGTCGGAGAGTCCGAAGCGGGTGAAGGCGTCGACGAGGTAGTCGGCGGAGCGCCGGTCGTCGAGGGTCTGGGTGCCGCGGCCGGAGAAGGTGGCGAGGTCGCTGATCCACGAGAAGATCGTGTCGGTGTCGGGCATCTCGGGGCGGGTGCCGGGGTGGTGCTGGGTCACGTGTACTTCCTTCCCGGGGCCGGTCTCCGATGGAGGGCCGGCCGGAGCGGTGCCGCCCGGTGACCGGATGCCGCACCCAACGCTCATCGCAGTGGTGAATGGGGTGGGGCCCTGCGCGCGGGCGGCGGTGCCTCCGGCGCGGACAGTTGCCCGCGCGAACCCGAGGGCACAGGCCCGTCACCACTATTTATATCACTCGATGCACAAAAGGGGGAGGTTGACCGAGCGGAGGTTTGGGCTGGCAGGCGAGGTGTGACGCGGGCCTTGCGGTTGTGTAGCACTTGCTCTATCAATGAACCAGGGCGTTGTTTCACAGCGTCAGCCACACGATCTTTGCGCGTCACGCGGTGGATCTCGGAGCCTCCCTGCCGGGCAGAACTCGCCGTTCCGGCCGCCCGCCGGATCCGCCGATCGCCTTGTCGGCACGAGCTGACCCACCCGCCTTCGCGGGCCGCATGCTCGCCTGCCTGACCCCCTTGCGGCCGGATCGCTTCCGGCGTTCGAGAAAAGAGCCCCGATGTCGACTCAGAGGCTACGACCGGTGGGCACCGAGCCCTCCGCGGCACTCTCTGCCCGCAGGAGCGTGCGATGAGCCGGACGCCGACTGCGCGCGCGGTCGGCGTGGCGGTGGGCGCCGCCTTGATCTCGGGCGTCTCGCTGGGAAATCTCGGCAACAACCTGATGCCGGTCCTGCTACCGGGGATCATCGACCGCTTCCACGTCTCCAGCGGCACCGCCGGCATGGTCGCCACCGTGCAGCTGTTCACCACCGCGGTCACCACGCTCCTGCTGACCCCCCGGGTGGCGCGCCCCGGCCGCGCCCGCGTGGCCGGGCTGGGCGTCCTCGCCGCGGTCGCCGGACTCGTCCTCGCCGCCACCGCCCCCGACCTCGCGGTACTGATCGGCGCCAACGTCCTGGCCGGTGCGGGTCTGGGCGCGGTCAACGCCGCCGGCACGGCAGCGATCGCCGCCGCCGCCGACACCGACCGGGCCTCCTACGTCGCCGTCCTCGGCGGCACCATCGTCCTGGCCGTCCTGGTCCTCGCCGTCCCCCAAGCCACGGGCGCATGGGGCGGTTCCGCCGGCTTCGCCGTCCTGGCCGTCTGCTGCGCACCGGTCTTCTGGCTGGTGCGGGCACTACCCGACGCCGCGGAGCCCGAACACGGCGCACCCACCACCCCCGTACCGCTGCCCTACCTCCTCGCGCTCATCCTCCTAGGCGCATCCGACCAAGGCGCCTGGTCCTACAGCGAGATCATCGGAGAGCACCACGCAGGCATGTCCGTCGACGCCGTCTCCCTGGTGCTCGCGATCGCCTCCATCGGCTCCCTCGTCGGGGTGTTCGTGAGCCAGGCCGTCACCCCCCGCCTGGGGCGGCTGACCGCCCTCGCGGTGTTCATCGGAGCCGAGGGCATCGCGAAGCTCGTCCTGGCAATGGCCCCGTCAGGGGTCGTGTTCTCCGCCGCCGCGATCATTTGGCAGATCTGCTACATGGGCATGCTCGTCTCCGTCCTGGCCGTGGCAGCGGCTGCCGACGCCTCCGGGCGCTGGGTTGCGTCCTCCAGCGCCGGAATGGCCATCGGCACCGGCCTGGGCACTGCGCCCGCCGGCTGGATCCTGGACGCCTGGGGCGCCCCGACATTCGGCGTGGTGCTCACTTTCGCCACCGCAGTGGCCGCCGGACCGCTCCTTCGGGCTGTCCGGACCGCGGGAAGGGCATGCGAGCCCGCGCTGGAGCCCAGCCTCCTCCGTTGACAGCGCGCCGCGTGTTCGGTGGAAACCTGCAGGGCTTCCACCGAACCCGTGCCATCCGGGACCGGTCCTCACCAGCGGCAACTCTGTATAGTGACCGTCATATAACGTCAACTGATCGAACTGGGAGCATCCATGCCGCGTGCTGTCGACCGGGACCAGCGCGTCAGGGAGATCGTCGACGCCGCGGTGGGGCTGCTCGCGGAGGACGGCTACCGGGAGCTGACGCTCCGCAAGCTCGCCACCCGCATGGGCGGCTCCATCACTCTGGTGACGCACTACTTCGCCAACCGCGACGAGCTGCTCAACGGCGTGATGCAGACGGTGGTGTCGGAGTCGGTGGCCTTCACCGAGGAGCTCGCAGGGATCGAGGACCCGCACCAGCGCCTGCGCGAGGTACTGCTGTGGTTCTTGCCGCTGACCGAGGGCGAGCAGCGCACGGAGCGCGCGCGTCTGGCGCTGGTGGTGCAGAGCAACGTCTCCCCTGTCGTCGTCGGCTACGGCGACGAGCTGGAGGATGCCATGCGCCGGGTCGTACGACGCGCTGTGCAGGACCTGGTGCCCGCCGAGCGGCTGGACGGCACGGTGGAGCTGGTGCGGGTGTGGACCCGCGGCATGGTCCTGTCGGTGATCGAGCACCCGGAGAGCTGGCCCGAGCGGCACCAGATCGAAGCCATGGAGCGCTTCCTGCGCACCCTGGAAAGCGGCCTGGGGCTCGTCCTCCCCACAGGGCACGGGCACTGAAGCACATCTTTGGGCCCCGCACCGTGACGGTGCGGGGCCCGCTGTGTCTGCGTCCTGTCAGGTTCAGCCGCCGGGGCGGGTATCGACGACGCCGTGTCCGGAGGACTCCTCCTTGAGTGCAGTCTTGCGGACCTTTCCGCTGAGCGCGCAGGGCAGTTTGTCGCGGAACTCGATGCGGGACGGCATCCCGGCCAGCTGGATCGGGGTCGTCGCGGGGGCGGTGCGGCAGAGTGAGCTCCGGGCCCGACCGGTGCTGCGGGCCCGGAGCAGGGTGGGTCAGTCCTGCGCGAGGGTGATGGCGGGCAGGGTCAGGCTCGCTCCGTGGAGGCCGCCGACGGTCAGGGACTGTGTGGTGGGCTGCTTCTCGGTGGCGGTCCAGGGGTTGTCGTCGGTGCCGGGGTGGATCCCGAAGTGCGGGAAGTCGCTGGACTGGACCTGCAGTTGCAGACTGTGGCCGGCGCGCAGCCGGTAGGCGTTGTCGTCGAGGGCGACGAGGAGTTCGCGGCCGGCTTCGGGGGTGAGGGCGGCGCGGCCCCAGGAGATGGGGCGGGTGGTGCCGTCCGGGTGGACGTCCTGGAGCTTGAGGTAGAGGTGGGAGGAGGGGGATGAGAGCTCGACGTGGGCGCGGAAGACGGGCTGGCCGGCGAAGTCGGTGTCCTCCGCGAGCGGCGGGGTGCGGAAGGTCAGAACGTCGGCGCGCTCCTGGACGGCGCGCTCGTCGGGGTAGTCCGCCAGCAGGTACCAGATGGCCTCGGTGTCGACGGTGGAGGGGACGGGGTCGGCGGGGTCGTGGGTCCAGGAGAGGGGGACGGGGTCCGCGGCGGGGTGGCGCGAGAGCCGGTGGGTCTGCTCGCCCAGGACCGCTTCCAGGTGGAAGGTCAGCGGCGTGCTCGGCGGGGGGTACTCCTGGGAGGACTGCCAGCCGACATGGCCCACGTGCCAGCGGGCGTGCGGGCGGGGCTGCTCGGGGGCGACGTCGTTGAGGTGCTCGTCGAAGAAGTCGGCCACCTCCCCGCACTCGGTCATGATCTTCTCGGTGAGTGCGGCCTCGCTCAGGTACGGGTTGCGCTCGTCGCCGGCGTCGACGTCCTCCAGCCGGAACCCGGCGTGGTCGGCGGAGCCGACGCGCAGGTAGTGCAGGTGGCGGGTGGAGGCCAGGGAGCGGAAGTGGCGCCAGTCCCGCAGGCCCGAGGGGGCCAGGCCCGGGTCGTACCAGTTCTGCCAGTGCAGGATCGGGATGCCGGTGGTGTGGTAAGGGTGGCGCTCCCCGTACGGGTTGTACCAGTCGAGGGTCTCGGTGGCGGCGAGCAGGTGATTGGCGCCCCAGGACTCGCCGATCTGCTCGCGCGCGGCGGCGATGATCTCCGGAACGCCGGCGGCGAAGTCGATCTCGGCGAGATAGCCCTTGTTGTCGGTCCAGATCTGCAACAGGTCCTTGAGCGCGGCCAAGCGCGGCACGTCCTGCTTCCAGTTCCCGGCGACGTGGTCAGCGCCCATGTCGATGCCGGTGACCTGCGGGACGGCCGCCTTGATCGCGGGGTGGCCGCTGGCGACGGCCGCCCAGGTGGTGAAGCCGTAGTAGGAGTTTCCGGTGACGCCGACGCTGCCGTTCGACCAGGGCTGGTGGGTGATCCACTCCACGGTGTCGTAGCCGTCGGCGACGTCGTGAGCGTAGGGAACGGTCTCGCCCCGGGAGCGGAACTTGCCGCGCACGTCCTGGGTGACGAAGGCGAAGCCGCGGGCGCGGAAGTACTCGGCCTCGTAGGTGAGGGCGGTGTAGCGGCTCGACTTGTCGTAGGGCGTGCGCACCAGGATTGCCGAGTGGACGGCCCCGTTGTCGGGGAGGTAGACGTCGGTGGCGAGTTCGACGCCGTCGCGCATCGTCACCATGAACTCGCGGGCGTTCTCCGACGGCTCCTCGGCCGTCATGGCCTCAGTGATCTTGAAAATCATCGGCTGTCGTCTTTCGGTGTCGGGCGGGCAGGTTTCCAGCTGGCGGGCACGGAGGCCATGAGCCAGCGGGCGCGGTGGTGAGATGAGGGGCGCGCACGGTGTCGGTGAGAACCCGAGCAGGCAGTGAGTCCTGCACCAGTCGAACGGCGGGGAGAGTCAGGCTTGCTCCATGGATGCCGCCGACAGTCAGGACCTGTCTGATGGCTTTCCTCTTCGCAGCGGTTCGAGGGTTCGCTCGCGCACCGGGATATACGCCGAAGTGCGGGAAGTCGCTGGACTGGATCTGGAGTTGGAGACGATGGCCCGGCTGCAGCCGGTAGGCGTTGTCCGTCAAGGGAAGAGTGACGCTCCGGCCTGCTGCGCGGGTTATGGCGGTGTGCCCCCAGGAGATGGGCCGGGTGGTTCCGTCCGGATGGACGTCCTGGAGCTTGAGGTGGAGATGAGCGGAACCCGAGGGCAGATCGACTCGGCCGTGGAACAGCGGTTGGCCGGCGAAGTCGACGCTTTCGCTCAGCGGGCCGGTACGGAAGGTCAGGACGTCCGTCCGGTCCTGGAGTGCGCGCTCGTCGGGGTAGTCCGCCAGCAGGTACCAGATGGACTCGATGCCGACGCTGGAGGGGACGGGGTCGCCAGGGTCGTGGATCCATGACAAGGCGACGGGGTCCGCTGCCGGGATACGGGAGAGCCGGTGAACACGCTCGCCCAGTAGCGCTTCCAGGTGGAAGGTCAGCGGTGTGCTCGGTGGAGGGTATTCGTGCGAGGACTGCCAGCCGACGTGGCCCACGTGCCAGCGGGCCTGCGGTCGCGGCCGTCGGGGGGCGATGCCGTTGAGGTGCTCGTCGAAGAAGTCGGCCACCTCTTCGCATTCCATCACGATCTTCTCAGCGAGTGTCCTCCCGTTCAGGTGGGAGGCGTACTCGTCCTCGGCGTCGACGTCCTCCAAGCGAAATCCGGCGTGATCGGCCGACCCTGCGCGCAGGTAGTGCAGGTGGCGGGTGGAAGTCAGGGAACGGAAGTGGCGCCAATCCCGCAGGCCGGAGGGAGCGAAGCCCCGGTCGTACCAGTACTGCCAGTGCAGGACCGGAATGGCGGTGGCGTGGAGGGGATGGTGATAACCGTAAGGGCTGTGTCGGCCCCGGGTCTTGGCGCTCCTGCTTTCAACGATCTGTTCACACGTCTCGGAGCTGGCGTCTGCGGCGCTGACTGCTCCCTGCTCCGCGTCTGCGACGCATCCGTCGGGGTCGCTCCAGAACTGCAGCAGGTCCTTGAGCGCGGCTAGGACCGGGACACCTTGTCGCCGGTTTTTCGGGGCGTAGCCGGCGCCCAGGTCAATGCTCGTGGATTTCGGAACGGCAGCCTTGATGGCGGGGTGGCCGCTGGCGACAGCGGCCCAGGCCGTGAAGCCGCTGCAGGAACTTCCGGTAACCCCGACGCTGCCGTTCGACCAAGGCTGCCGAGTGATCCACTCCACGGTGTCGTAGCCGTCGGCAACCTCTTGCGAGTAGGAGGCGACCCCATCCTGCGAGAGGCGCTTGTCACGGAGACCCTGAGTGACGAAGGCAAAGCCCCGGCCACGAAAGTACTCCGCCTCGCGTTCGAGAACCGCGTGGCGGCCCAACCTGGCGTAAGGCGTACGGACCAGGATCGTGGAGTGGACCCCGTCCCCCTCCGGGAGGTAGACGCTCGTAGCAAGGTCGTTGCCGTCGCGCATCGCCACCACGGACTCGCAGACGCTCGCCGGGACCTTTTCCCCGGACGCGCTCTCGACGATCCTGAAACTCATCGGGCTCGGTCTCTCGCTGTGAGTCGGGCAGGTTTCCCATCGGTGCCAGGGGCGACGGCGAAACGTCGACTGGCACAGCCGCGCTGGGGGGCTGCAGTCGGCAGAGCCTGGTGGGCGCTAGGGCCTGCCGGACCGTCTCAGCCGATATTCAGAGGGAGGCAAGCGCAACTGGCGGCCCGGCTCCAAGCCCCGATGGAGGCAAGCCGGGCCAATCCCCCGGGGAGGTTTTACAGCACAGGACGAAGGTGCGCCCAGGGGCGCGCCGCCTCGAAGGCCGCAGCAGCGCGCAGTACCGCAGCGTCCGCCCACTGGGGAGCGGCGATCTGCAGGCCCACCGGCAGGCCGTCGCTGCTGAACCCGGCGGGCACGGTGATGGCGGGGAAGCCGCCGTGGGAGACCGCCTCGGTGAACAGCTGGTTCTGCAGGGCGCGCACGCTGGCGTCCGACCAGCCGTCGTAGCCGACGACCTCGACGCCGGCGACGTGAGTGGGGCCGCCCAGGTCGCCGACGTGCGGGAACGCCGTCATCTTGGTGGTCGGCCACACGAACAGGTCGTGGCCGGTGAAGATCTGCGCGAACGCCTGGTAGATGTCGCCGCGCAGCCCGAACGCGGCCTGGACGAAGTCCGTCGCGGACATCTGAGCGGACTTGTCGAGGATCTCCGCGATGTGCGGGGGCAGCATCTCGCGCGGCACCTCACCGAGTTCGAGGACCGACTGCGGGCCCCAGAACATGGCGAAGTACTCCAGCGGGTCCGGCAGGCTGATGCTCACCTCCTCCAGGTGCGCACCCGCCTGCTCAAGGGCCCGCAGCGACTCCTCGAAGACCCGGGCGACCTCCGGTTCGACGGGTCCGTTGCCCAGGTCCCGGCTGTAGGCGATGCACAGCCCGGCCACCGACGCGCCCTTGAGGGCCCCGGTGAAGTCGATGCGGGTGGGCAGGGAGAAGGGCTGCATCGGGTCGGGCCCGCACATCACGTCCAGCAGCAGCGCGTTGTCGGCCACGGTGCGGGTGATCGGCCCCACCACGGTGACGTTGTCCCACGGCGAGGAGTCGCCCAGCAGCGGAATCAGGCCCGGAGTGATCTTGTGGCCGACCACGCCGCACAGCGCGGCCGGCACGCGGATCGAGCCGCCGCCGTCGCTGCCGGTGGCCAGCGGGCTGATGCCAGCGGCGACGGCGGCGGCCGCGCCGCCGCTGGAGCCGCCCACCGTTCGCTCCGGGTTCCAGGGGTTGCGGGTGATGCCGGTCAGCTCCGGCTCGGTGACCGAGTGCAGGCCGAACTCGGGAGTGGTGGTCTTGCCGAGCAGCACCGCGCCGGCCTGGCGAATGCGGGTGACCAGGATCGCGTCCTCGTCCGGGACGTGGTCCTGGAAGAACGCCGAGCCATAGGTGGTGCGGATGCCCTTGGTGGGGGTGAGGTCCTTGATGGACACCGGGACGCCGTGCAGCGCGCCGAGCTCCTCGGCGGGCAAGCGCACCACGTCGTCAGCGGCCCGGGCTGCGGCTTCGCGCGCCTGGTCGGCGACGACGGTCACGTAGGCGTTCACCTGTCCGCCGACGCGGTCGATGCGGTCGAGCACCGCTTCGGTCAGCTCGACCGGCGACAGCTCCCGCTTCCTGATCAGTGCGGCGAGTTCATTCGCCGGAGTGAAGCAGAGGTCATCGTTGGAGGAAACAGACATGGTGCGAACTCCTAGAGCAAAGCAGTGCGAGAGAAACAGAAGAAAGTCGGCCGGCCGGTGAAGCCGATGCGGGCCAGTAATGAGGCGATCAGACAGGAGAGCGGGCCGAGCAGTCCCTCAACACGCTTGCCAAGGAGGGCAGCCTTGCTCAGCTGCACCACCGAGGGTCGGCCGCTTCCCCCGGCCAGGGCCCATGTCCGGAACAACGCCTTGCCCGAGCGCTTGGAGAGCGGTCCTGCGGCCATAGCGCTGGCCGATCCAGCCTCAGTCTTCAGACAGCGGCGTCGGCTGACGAGCATGCCCATCGAATCTCCAGACCGGTGAAACGAAGCGGAAGCAAGGCGAGGCACCCTGCGGCGCAAGGGTGGGATGCATCGCGCCAAGAGACACGTGCCCCGCAGCATGCACTCGGAGTTTCAAACGACGCAGGCAGCGGGCAACCGACCTGTTCAGCCGCATCACTCGGAACCACCCGGCGAAGTATGACAGTCAATGTACATCGGTCGATATAAAGCGGCAATGCTCGGTTCGCCCGGCAGTCACATGCACACGAGGACTGCAGGCGGACCACCGGACGACCCTCTCGCGACAGGCGCCCTTCACCCCGCCGACTACCCGCGACATGCAGAAGCGCCCCCGGGCGAGCAGGACCGGCCGCGACGGCGAGCAGGCACCCGGCACGCGGACCGACGCACCGCCGAACCGCATCCGCGGGTGCGGCGGCCGACGCGCACCCCATCTCACCGCGCACCACACAGCAGGCGGCGCGCACGCACGCACATGGCGCCACGGGACCCAGAGCAGCCAATCCATCGTTATACATCGACTGATATATATTGGCTGGAGGGTCGCCCGCTTCAAGATCCAGACCAAAAACTCCTACCGGAGGCACCACCCCGTGATGGACCGGCTCGTCGATCGCATCCACCACAGCTTCTGCGATGAGCGTTGGGTGCGGCATCCGGTCACCGGGCGGCACCGCTCCGGCCGGCCCTCCATCGGAAACCGGCCCCGGGAAGGAAGTACACGTGACCCAGCACCACCCCGGCACCCGCCCCGAGATGCCCGACACCGGCACGATCTTCTCGTGGATCAGCGACCTCGCCACCTTCTCCGGCCGCGGCACCCAGACCCTCGACGACCGGCGCTCCGCCGACTACCTCGTCGACGCCTTCACCCGCTTCGGACTCTCCGACATCCAGGTCCAGGAAGCCGACTCCCTCCACTGGCACGCCACCCGCTCCGAACTGACCGTCGCAGGCACCCCCGTCCCCCACGCACCCGCAGCCTTCTCCCACGACACCGGCATCGGCCCGTTCCATTCCTTCGGCAAAGCCGACGCCATCGACCACACCACCACCCCCGCGGCCAGACCCACGTCTGACCTGCACCCCTACCGCAGGCCCCCAAGTCTTGCGGCGCTTCAGCACACACCCGGCACGGCCCCCAACTCGACCATTCCAGAAAACCTTCCACCGTCCGGCCGCACCAACGGCGCTCCCCACCCGCCGCCGCAGGGCCAGGAGGCACCATCCCTATGAACGACCAGCAGCTCGACCAACTCCTCGACGCGGCAAGCCCCGTGGCACTGTGGCTCGACACCGACGAGAGGCCACCCGCGCGACCGGCCCTGTTCGGCGCCGCCCGCGCCGACCTGGTCGTCGTGGGCGGCGGCTTCACCGGCCTGTGGACCGCCCTACGCGCCAAGGAACGCGACCCCGACCGAAGCGTCCTGCTGATCGAGGCCGGACGCATCGGCGACGCCGCCAGCGGCCGCAACGGCGGATTCTGCGAAGCGAGCCTCACCCACGGCGAGCCCAACGGCGTGGACCGCTGGCCCGAGGAGTTCGACGAACTCCAGCGCCTGGGCCGCGAGAACCTCGCCGCCCTCATCGAGACCGTCGAGCGCTACGGCATCGACTGCCGGATGGAAGCCCCCGACACCCTGCGCGTCGCCACCGCCCCCCACCAGGTCCAGGGCCTGGGACCCGGCACTCCCGGCTTCCTCGGCCAGGACGCCGTACGCGCCCTCGTCGACTCCCCCACCTACCTCGCCGCCCGCGCCAGCGCCGGCGACTGTGTCCTGATCGACCCCGCCCGCTTGGTGTGGGGCCTGGCCGACGCCGCCGAACGCCTCGGCGTGCGCATCGTGGAGAACACCCCCGTCAGGAACATCAGCGAGCGCGGCACCGGCCTGTGGGTCGACACCGCTGGAGGCAAGGTCGCCACCGACCGGGTCGCTCTCGCCACCAACGCCTTCCGCCCGCTGCTACAGCGCCTAAGCCTGTTCACCGTCCCGGTCTACGACTACGTCCTGGCCACCGAACCCCTCACCGCCCAGCAACTCGCCTCCGTCGGCTGGAGCGGCCGGCAGGGGATATCCGACTCCGGCAACCAGTTCCACTACTACCGCCTCACCCCCGACAACCGGATCCTGTGGGGCGGCTACGATGCGATCTACCACTACGGTCGCCGTATCCACCCCGACCTCGACGACCGCCGCGCCACCCACCGCCTCCTCGCCCGCCAGTTCTACGACACCTTCCCCCAGCTCGCCGACGTGCGCTTCAGCCACCGCTGGGGCGGCGTCATCGACACCAGCACCCGCTTCTGCGCCTTCTTCGGCACCGCCAGGAAGAACCGCGTCGCCTACGCCCTCGGCTTCACCGGCCTCGGAGTCGCTGCCACCCGCTTCGCAGCGGACGTCATGCTCGACCTCCTCGACGGCCAGGACACCGAGCGCACCAGGACCACTATGGTCCGCCGCCGCCCCCTGCCCTTCCCGCCCGAACCCCTCGCCTGGATCGGCATCCAACTCACCCGCCGCTCACTGGCCGCCGAAGACCGCCGCGGCCGCCGCAACCTGTGGCTGCGCGCCCTGGACCGCCTCGGCCTCGGCTTCGACTCCTGACACCTGAGCAGGAAGTGAGCGCGCAGCACGGTGGCGACTGCTGCCGGGCCGGTCTCGGTGCACGGCGGAAGCCGCCCCTCGATTGCCGAGTTGGCGGCCTCCTGGTGGGGTCAGCCGATGCGGATGGGTCCGACAGCGACGGTGCACACGATGGTGGCGCCGAGGGCGGACTTGTCGGTGGTGGTGGCGGTGATGCCGACCGCACCGACGATAGTCGCAGCGGGGACGGTGGTACTGGTCGGTGAGTTCGCAGTGAACGAAGTCACCGACAGACCTTCTTCGCCCGCAGCAGCGGCTGCATCCCACCTGGCCGTACGGGTGGCGCATCCGGCCGCTCACCGAATACCGCTGCTGGTGACGGCCGTTGGCCGTCACCAGCTCGGACGGCGTGCCGCGCCGCCCGGCCCCGGCCCCCGTCACCGGTTGCCGAAGGACGGCCACCACAAGACGGAGTGAGCCGGGCAAGGAGGGCACCACTGCGCCGCCCCCGCTTGCATGGTCATGCTTCAAGCCAGTTATTAAAGACCACTTCGGCAGAATCGCGCACGGGAACCGTCCACCGAATGCAACCGATCGCCCCTACCGCTCCCGGCACTAGGGTGGCGCCCATCGCGGGCACCCCAACGGCGCCCTCTATCGAAGCCCTGGACGCCCTGGTCGACCGCGCCTGCCAGCCGCCCACTGGCGCCCCCGGGCCGATCAACTGCGCCGTTTCACCGGGGAGTTACGCACCACCCTGGAGCGCGGAGGATCCCGCCGAAAGCCGCCGCTACCCTCCCCGAACGCGACCGGCCCGCCGTCACACTCCGGTCCGTGGTCGCCGCCCGCCCGCGCGGCATCCTCCTCGCTCACCTGGAACACGCCGTCCGCGCCGGCACCGACGACATCGCCTGGACCCTCGACAACACCGACCGCAAAGAACTCGGCGCCCCGGCCTGCCGCACCCACCGCTTCGCACGCCAACACCCCCGCCCCCACCGGCCACACCCGGCCAACCGCACCCCCGCCTCGACGACCCCACCGACGACCGGCCCATGTGGCCCGGCCACCACCATGCGACCACCACCTGACACGGCAACAGAAAGAGTCGGCACTCGGTCTCCCAGGTACCATCTCCCACAACCGTTTTTACAGTCGGGACGACAGCATGTGAACCTGCGACCCCTCGACCCCGGCCCCGGCCTGACCACGAAGCATCAGACTCTGGAGTGCACCGTACTCATAGGTGAAGCCTATAGCCACGCCTTGACAGCCCGGGCCTCCCGTTCACGAGAAACGGGTAACGGCACAAGAGCACGACAGCGAGCCCGGAACCCGAACAGCGCCACCGCGCCCGTTCCGTCACTGCAGCCAGCAACGTCCAATGACACCTCAGGGCGGCGTCGTTCTGGCGATCCGTCCGGTTTGATCACGTGATGCCGAGGGTAGCCAGCGGTCGGGTGGCATCTCGGCCGTGCTTGCGCAGGCCAGCGGCGATGTTGTCGCAGCCGGTGAGGCGGAGGGCGCCGATGGCCAGGTTGCGCAGTGCG
This sequence comes from Kitasatospora cineracea, assembly GCF_003751605.1. Classification (NCBI taxonomy): domain Bacteria; kingdom Bacillati; phylum Actinomycetota; class Actinomycetes; order Kitasatosporales; family Streptomycetaceae; genus Kitasatospora; species Kitasatospora cineracea. The sequence goes on along the minus strand of NZ_RJVJ01000001.1, from coordinate 5,280,163 downwards.
GCCATGGCCCTGGGTGCGGTCCCGGTCCGTACGCGTGAGGCGTCCTCGGCGAAGGTGGTGTCGCGGACGTGGTGGATCTTGTTCTCAATGCCCCAGTGCTCGCGGACGCGGTGTGCGATCTCGGGGGCGTCGGCCTGCTCGGCTTTCAGGTCGGTGACCGCGTAGACGCGTTCCAGGGTGACCTTGCCGGTGGTGACGGTCCGGCGGCGGCGCACGATCTGCACGGCCTGGGCGGCGTGGGGGAAGCCGAGACCACGGGTGACGGTGCAGGTCTTGACCCGGCGGATCTCGTCACGGCCGTGCTCCGTGGCGCGGGTCTTGTCCAGCAGCGGGACGTACCGCCAGGGCAGCTGCTTCAGGTGCTGGTGCAGCAGCGGTTGATTGCCCTTGATCACGGCGATGTAGTGGGCCTTCTTCTCCTCGACCAGGAGGCGGGCGTGGCCGGTCTGGGAGTGGAGGGCGTCGAAGGTGACCACGGTGTCGGCCAGGTCGAGCCCGGCGAGCATCGGTTTGAAGACGGTGATTTCGTTCGTTTTGGAGCCGACCTCGCGCTGGGCGGCGACCAGGCCGGTGCCGGTCATCGCGGCGAGTAGGTGGACCTGGGTGCCGTCGGCACGACGGGCGCCCCGAACGGTTTTGCCGTCTACCGCCAGCGAGCGGTTGGCACGCCTGCCCGGTTCCTGGTCGGGCGGCGTGCGGTCGGGGTCGCGGGCGGCGAGCCAGGCGCCGATCGCCGCGTCGAGGGCGTCGCCGTCCACACGCTGCAGGATCCGGCGCACGGTGGCCTCGGCCGGGGCGGTGGGGCCGGACGGTTCGCGGGTCGGGGCTCCGAGGGCGGTGAGCACGGCAGCCGGGGCGTCGGCGGCCCACTCCGCGATCGCGGTCAGCGATTTCGCGCCGGCCAGCACCGCGCACGCGGCGAGCGCGAGGACGAAGGCGAGGGGATGGCGGCGCCCCTTGGCCCGGCGCGGATCGGGCACCGCTGCCAGGCGGTCCAGCAGCTGCGGCTGTTTTCCGGGCTCGGCAGGCCGGGCGTCGGCGAGCCGGCCCAGGCCAGCAGGGATAGGCGATGATGATCGGGCAGGCACGGTCTTCCGTCGTGGTGATCAGGGACTCGACACCTCATGATCACCCGGAGGCCGTGCCTGCTTCCGCTGCGGCCCGATCCGAGGACATCGCAGCCAGGCCAGGCACATGAGCTGCCATCAAGTCGGCAGACCGACTGAACGACACCGCCCTGGCCCCGGAGCCTCTACTGGCCGACCGTAAAGATCACGTGGCGTCCTGCGTCCGCCGCCTGCCGGAAGAAGACGACCAGGTCAGTGAAGTTCGCCCAGGTGTAGGCGAAGTCCTCGTGGCCGAAGTTCGGCCCGTAGTCTTCGATGTCGATGCAGTCGTAACCTGCTTTCAGTGCCTCGCGGCCGACATCGGCCACGGCATCGGCGACATCGCGAACCCGATCCGGAGTGAGCAGGCTGACGATGTAATCGTCCCCTTCATGAAGCTGCACGCCGCCCAGGATCACGGCGTTCAGCGGGTAGCTGCCGTTGTCGTAGCCAAGGTAACCGTCGGTCAGGCTGCGATGGATGGCATCCCACGCCTTGTCGGTGTCACAGTGCCCGACACCGATGCCCTCTTCCTCAATCTCCTCGACGAGCGCAGCAACCTCATCATCGTCTGCGGCCGCGAGCAGGCGATCGGCGGTCTCCGCATCGATGGCGAAGTGGACTCCCAGGCTCATACGGCACACCGTACAGGGGCGGTAAGACCCATCACGTCCAGCTGATCACAGCCGGCCGCGCAGGTCTGTCAGGCCGAGGGCCGCTCAGCAATAGCCAGGGACTCATGCCGCATGACCAGGCCGGATGTCTTCATCGACGCCCGCACCTCGCGTCCCTCGGCCTCACATGATCACAAAACGGACAGACATACTGAACGACGCCGCCCTGCGGCCCGACCGGCTTCGCCTCGGCGCAGCGGCCCCCGTGAGCACCCTCGCTGCCATGGACGTGCTGTTCTTCAGCGCCGACCGCCCGCACGAAGCACTCGACCCGCTGACGGCCTACCCCCAGGACCCATGGCTCCTGGCATACACCCTGACGTGGACCACGTACTTCGGCTGGGCGATGTTCACCGCTTCCCGGCTCTCCTTGCAGTGGTCGCGCCGGCCGGGCCCGGACTCGCTCCGCCGCGGGCTCCGGCTCATCTGCCTCGGCACCTGCATCGGCATCGCGTACACCGCCCACCGGGCCTCGATGCTCGTGTTCGGCAAGTTCGGACTCCAGCCACTGCCGGCCGACACGGAACGGCTGCTGAACGGCCTGCTAGCGCTCGTCCCGCTGCTGCTGGTCTCGCTCGGCAGCACGCTGCCCGTGGTCCCGGCGCTTGCCCGGACAGCCCGACACCACTGCAGCCTCGTCCGGCTGTACCCGCTCTGGGCGCACCTGAGCGACGCTGTCCCGCAGATCCGCTACGGTCCGAAACGGCACCCGGTCGCCGATGCCCTCGACCTGCGTGGCACCCGTGACCGGCTCTACCGGCGGACGATCGAGATCCGCGACGCGATACTCGTCCTGAACGGCGCCGCCACCGTCCCGATGCGGCTCCGCGCGGCCGACCACGTGGAGGACGCGGGACTCACCGGCAGCGCCGCAACCGCCGCCGCCGAGGCCTGCTGGCTGCGCGCCTCCCGCGAGGCCCACATCGCCGGGCACGCCCGGACCGGGCGCCTCGAGGCTCCTACCCACTCCGGCTCGGACCTCGACACCGAGACCGCCTTCCTGCTCGCCCTGTCCGACGCCTACTTCTCCGACCTCGCCACCGCCTTCGCCCACGCGCACCTCGCGCGCCTGACCGCCCCCGCCGGAGCCACCCCGTGACGTTCGAACCGCCCGCACCGCCTGCCTTCGCCGACAGCACGTCCCGGCAGAAGGCCGCGAAAATCATCACGGACGTCCTCGCCCCGGCCAACCTGGTAGTCGTGCTCCTGCTGCTGATCGGCTGGCACAGCACCGGTTCCTGGTCCGGCCTCGGCTGGGGCCTGCTGGCCGCGCTCTTCTGCGGCATCATCCCGATCGGCATCGTCCTGCTCGGGGTGAAGCGCGGCGGCCTGACCGACAAGCACATCCGCGTCCGCCGCCAGCGAATCCTGCCCATGACGCTCAGCCTGGTCTCGGTCGCCACCGGCATCACCCTGCTCTACACCCTCGGCGCCCCCACCGACGTGTCCGCGCTCGTCGTCGCCATGCTGATCGGGCTCGTCTCCACCCTCCTCGTCACGATCGGCTGGCAGATCTCCATCCACAACAGCGTCGCCGGCGGCAGCGTCATGATCCTCGTGCTCGCCTTCGGCCCCTGGATGCTGCTCACCGCGCTGGGCGCCGCCGCGATCGGCTGGTCCCGCACGGTGCTCAAGGCCCACACCCTCACCCAGATCCTGGCCGGCACCGCCCTCGGCGGCATCGCGGCCCTGGTCTTCGCCCTGCTGCGCTGAACCGCCGGGGCGGCCTGGATGTAGGAGGCCCGAAGGAAGCTGTCCAGCAGCCTCCTTCGGGCCTCCGTTGCGAATCCGACTTCCGCGCAGGGCTGTTGCCCCCTCGGTGGTACCCGATCGGCTACCCGACGGTCCGGTCGCCCGCGCCGGGGGCGAAGTAGTCATCGAGCATGTCGGTGGTCCACTGGGCCTGGTAGACCTCCCCGCGCGGTCCGAAGTCGACGAACCGGGGCTTCACGTCGAGAACCGCCAGGCCCTACCGCACCGAACAAGAACGACGAGACGCCTACCCCGCCTGGCTCCACACCTACAATCACCACCGCGGACACACCGCACTCACAGGCCAACCACCCTCCAGCCGCGTCCCCGACCTCACAGGACAGAACACCTAGTAGTGCTTTGTTAGGTGGTGCGTGGGCTCTGGTCCCGGGTGTGTTTCGGGGGTTCTCTGGAGGTATGACTCCGGATGAACTGGGTTCGTTACGTGATGAGTTGGAGGCGTTCGCGGCGGAGGTGTTCGCTCCGCTGCGACGCTCGGACCAGCAGGACAAGGGCGTCAGCTACCTCCGTGGCCTGCTGCTGGACGGCCGGCGCAAGTCGATGCAGCCGATGGCCGAGCGGCTCGGCATCGACCACCAGCGCCTGCAGCAGTTCATCTCCTCCTCGACGTGGCCGGTGGAGCAGATCAGGTCCAGGCTCGCCGACCGTGCGACACGCGTCCTGGGAGCGGATGCGTGGGTCGTGGACGACACCGGCTTCCCGAAGGACGGCGCCGGTTCGCCGGGCGTGGCCCGCCAGTACTCGGGCACTTTGGGCAAGGTCGGCAACTGCCAGGTGGGGGTGAGCGTTCACGCGGTCACCGACAGCGCGTCCTGCCCGCTGAACTGGAGACTGTTCCTGCCCGAGTCCTGGGATCCGGCGAAGGCCGCAGACCCGGCCGGGGCGGCCTTCGCCGAGCGTCGCCGGGCCCGTTGCGGGATCCCGCCCGCCGAGGGCCACCGGCCGAAGTGGCAACTGGCCCTGGAGATGCTCGACGAGCTCGCAACGTGGAAGCTCCTCCCTCCGGTCGTGGTCGCCGACGCCGGCTACGGCGACAACGCGCACTTCCGCGCGGCCCTCGACGAGCGCGGGCTGCGGTGGATCGTGCAGGTCAAAGGTCTGACGACCGCCCACCCCATCGACGCCGTCACCCACCGACCGCCCTACGGCGGACTCGGCCCACGGCCCAAGCCCCGCTATCGCACCCGTCCCGTTCCGTTGGCCGAGCACGTCCGGGCCGCAGGTCGGGAAGCGGCCCGGACGGTGACCTGGCGGCGTGGCTCCCGCGACCACCTGACCTCGACCTTCGTCGTGCTGCGCGTGCGTCTGGCCGGACGTCGTCCACGGATCGAGGAGGACGGCACCCTGCCGCCGTGCTGGCTTCTTGCCCAGTGGCCGCCGGAGGTGTCGGAGCCGTCCCACTACTGGGTCTCGAACCTGTCCGAGGACACCCCTCTCGAGGAACTCGTGCGGCTCGCCAAGATCCGCTGGCGGATCGAGCACGACTACCGCGAGCTCAAGACCGCCCTCGGCCTGGACCACTTCGAGGGCCGTTCCTGGATGGGCTGGCACCGGCACGTCACGCTCGTCACCGCGGCCCACCTCTTCGTGACACTGACCCGGAGCCGCCCAAAAGTCCCTGCTCGGGCATGACCCTCTACCAGGCCGTCAGAGCACTCCAACAGCTCCTGGCCACCTGGAACGGACCATGCCCGACATGCCACCGCCCCGCCGCCACACCAACCCCAGCCCCGACCTAACAAAGCACTACTAGGTGAACTCCTCGGCGGGCTCCTCGGCTCGTGAGGGCCACCCAGACGTCCCGCCCGGAGGTGGCGAACGGATCGACCTCCGGCGGCGGCGAGCGGAAGCGGCGCGGTCGACTGCTGATTCACGGGATCGTACAAAACGCCCATCAACGGCCTTAGGCGTCGCTTGGTCTCACAAGTAACTGGAGTAACGTCCTGCTGCAGGTGCGAAGCGGCGTTCCGCGAATTCGAAGGATTCAGCAGATCACGCCCGTGGGTGGAAAATTCGACACAAGCTCCGCACTCGCCCAGAAATGTGGGAGACCGGCAGGAATTCTCCTTTCGGACATTCGGCGACCCTATTCGGCCACGTCCTGCCTCCAGTACTTCTCGATCTTGTTCGTTGGGTGAGCATCACCTCGGCCCTCATTGGGCCGGACCCGAACGAAGGAAGGTCGGATGAAGCATCTCGCCCGCCAGTTAGGCTTTGCCGCGCTGTCGGCCGCCCTGATAGCCGGCGCACTAGCCCCCGCAGCTTCGGCACGCCCGCTGACCGGCTCTGCTGTCTCCGTGGTGCAGGCCACCGCGCCACCCACCGCCACGCCGCCGCAGTCACCGCTGTCCATGGAGCAGAAGCGGGAGCAGGCCAGGAAGCGGCCGAGCCAAGCTCTTCCCCATGGGCCCGCACCGGCCGTGCCGCGCGTTGCGGGGCCGGGTATGCCGGGCTACCGCGATCTGACTGCCGCTGAGTACGTCGCGGAATACGGCGGTTCCGCGTCGAAGCCGAAACCGGGGGTGTCTGGTGCGGCGAGCCAAGCCGTGGCCGATTTCACCGGCGGCCATCCGTACATCGAGAACCTCAGTTTCTAGCCGGGTAGCATACAGACGGAGACTCCCGGCCAGGCCTGGTGTATCGACTGGGATTTCGATCCCAATACCCCGAGTAATCTCACTGTCAACGCCATGGCGTCAGTGGCGCTCTATCGCGGCTCGGATGGTGTGATAGTCGATGCAGGCCAGTGGCGGGTGCTGGAGGCCACCGGCTGGTGTGCTCACAGGGCGCTCGACCCGAATGCCTTCTACTACGCCGTGGTCAGGTACGGGTATCCGGACGGGACTGCAGACTCTCTCACGTCGACCTTGCAGAAGCCGACCCCGATTTATGGGGTTCCGGATAACGTGTCGTTGACGTGTCCGGGTTCGCCCGCGAGCACCGGCATCGTCATGGAGCTGGTGAAGTACTGCGGTGACCCGGTCAACACGTCGACCGGCGCGTTCGGCGAGGTCTTCACCGACGCCCAGATCCCGGGCCCGGGGCAGACAATCCAGCTCACACGCAGCTACTCGTCGTCCCTGACCGCCGCGGGTGTGTTCGGCAAGGGCTGGGCGTTCCCATACTCGGCGTGGTTGAACGTGGGTCAGAGCCTGGTCACCTTCCATGCGGAGGACGGTTCCCAGACCGCCTACACCGTCCAGGCCGACGGATCGCTCGCTCCGACACAGCCCTACATTCACTCGACGCTGAAGAAGACCGCGTCCGGCTACCAGCTGACGACCCCTGACCAGCACCAGGTGCTGTTCGACGCCACCGGTCGGCTGACGGCCATGCGCGACCCGGCCGGGCTGGGCGTGACGCTCTCTTACACGGGCAGCCAGCTGACCGGCGTCACCGACGCCGGCGGTCACACCGTGACCTTCGGCTACACCTCCGGGCGGCTGACCTCCGCCACCCTCCCCGGCTCCCGCACCATCTCCTACGGCTACACCGACGACCGCCTCACCAGCGTCACCGACCTGCGCGGCAAGACCACCACGTTCGGCTACGACGTCACGAGCGGACTGCTGACCGCCGTCACGGACCCGCTCGGCAAGACCCGCACCACCAACGTCTACGACAGCAGCGGCCGTGTCACGAGCCAGACCGATTCCCGCGGCTTCACCACCACGTTCGCCTACGACGCCGCGAACCCGGGGACCACGTACGTCACCAACCCGGACGGCGGGATCTGGACGCTGAAGTACACCGACGGCGTCATCAGTTGGCAGTCCGACCCGTACGGGAAGGTCACCTCCTACGGCTATGACCAGAACCTCAACCGGAACTCGCTGACCGACGCCAACGGCAAGACCGCCACCTTCACCCACGATGCGAACGGCAACGTGCTCACCAGCACCTCGCCCGCGCCGACCTCCGCCGTCGACACGTGGACCTACGACGGTCTGAACAGGGTCACCACACACAAGGACGCCCGCAGCAACACCACCACGTACAGCTACAACAGCCTCAACCAGGTCACGCAGACCACCGACCCCGCCGGCGGCTCGACGTCGTACACGTACACCGGCCTGGGCCTGCTCTCCACCGTGACCAGCCCGCGCGGCGGTATCACCACCTACGGCTACGACGGCGCCGGAAACCGGTCCTCGGTCACCACGCCGCTCGGTGAGAAGACCACCTTCGGCTACGACACTGCCGGAAGGATCACCAGCAAGATCGACCCGCGCGGCAACGTCACCGGCGCGAACCCGGCGACCTGCACCACGACCTACGCCTACGACCCGTCAGGCCTGCTGACCTCGGCCACTGACCCGCTCGGCCACACCACCACCTACGGGTACGACGCAGACGGCCAACTCACCACCGTGACCGACCCCTTGAGCCACGCCACCACGTACGGCTACGACTCCGAGGGCAACCGCACCACGATCACCGACACGGCCGGCAAGACCTGGACCAGCACCTTCGACTGGGCGGGCGACCCGACCTCCACGACCGACCCGCTCGGCAACAAGACCACCACCGCCTACGACAAGAACAAGCGCCCCCTCACCGTGGTCAGCGCCCGCGGCAATGCCACCGGCGCGAACCCGGCCTCCTTCACCACCACGTTCGGCTACGACGTCGCGGGCAACCGCACCACCGTCAAGGACGCCCTCGGCAACACCACCACCACGGCGTACGACGCGGCCAACCGTCCGACCTCCGTCACCGACCCCCTCGGCCGCACCACGTCCACCGCGTACGACGCCGCCGGGCGCGTCGTCACGGTCACCGACCCGACGGGCGCCGTCACCTCCAACGGCTGGAACACCGTCAACGACCGCACCTCCCGCACCGACGCGAACAACCACACCACCACGTTCACCTTCGACGCAGTCCACCGGCTGGCCACCACTACCGACCCGCTCGGCCACACCACCACCTACGGCTACGACCCGGAAGGCCACACGACCACCGTCACCGACGGCCGCGGACAGACCACCACCGCCGGCTACGACCCGCGCGGCCTGCCGACCGGCACCACCTACTCCGACAGCACCGCCCCGATCACCAAAGCCTACGACGCCGCCGGCCGCGTCACCTCGGTCACCGACGCCACCGGCACCCGCACCCTCGGCTACGACAACGCCGACCGCCTCCTGTCGATCACCGCGCCGGGCGGCGGAACCGGCTTCACCTACACCTACGACACCCGAGGCAGCGTCAAGTCCCGCACCTACCCCGACGGTGAGAGCCTCACCTACGGATACGACGACGACGGCCGGCAGACCCAGCTGACTGCCGACGGCGCCAGCACCAGCTATGGCTACGACGACGCCGGCAACCTCACCACCACGACCCTGCCCACCGCCAACGGCTACACCGAGAACCGCACCTACGACAACGTCGGACGCATCTCGGCAATCGCCAGCACCAAGGGCACCACCACCCTCGCGTCCTGGCAGCTCCACCGCGACAACGCTGGCCAACCGCAAAGCGTCGACATCAAACGCCTGGGCCTCACCGCTGGCACCGAGAGCTTCACCTACGACAACGCCGGCCGACTCACCTCGGGCTGCCCCGTCACCCCGAACTTCACCGGCTGCACCGCGGGCACCCTGACCTACACCTACGACAACGTCGGCAACCGCCTCACCCAGACCGACTCCTACGGCACCACGACCTACACGTACGACGCCGCCGACCAGCTCACCTCGAGCAAGGGCAACTCCGTCACCACGACGTACGCCTACGACAACGACGGCCGCACCACCTCCGTCACCCTGCCCTACCGCAACCGCACCATCGCCAGCGGCACCACCCTCACCCCCGGCACGGTCATCGCGTCCAACAACGCCCGCCTGACCATGCAGAGCGACGGCAACCTCGTCCTCACCCAGATCGACACCGGCCGCACCGCCTGGTCCACTGACACCTACGGCCACCCCGGCGCCACCGCCACCCTGCAGAGCGACGGCAACCTCGTCGTCACCGACACCACCGGCACCATCCTGTGGGCGTCCAACACCGCAGGGAACACCGGCGCCATCGCCAAGGTCCAGGACGACGGCAACTTCGTCATCTACAACACCGCCGGTACGGCCGTCTGGAGCTCCAAGACCTACCGCCCGGCACTGTCCAACTACACCACCACCTACACCTACGACGCCGCGGGCAACGCCACCACCGTCGTCGGCAAACAGACCTACACCTTCACCTACGACGCCGACGGCAACCGCGTCACCACCAAGACCGACGGCACCCTGAGCAACACCCTCACCTGGGACATCAACAACTCCCTCCCGCAGATCGCCACCGAGACCAACGGCACCGGCGGCCTCATCGGCGACTACACCTACGACCCGCTCGGCCTTCCCCAGAGCCAGCACAACCCCTCCGGCACCTACTACCACCACCACGACTGGGTCGGCTCCATCACCGACCTCACCAAGTCCGACGGAACCCAGCAGCTCCGAACCGGCTACGACCCCTTCGGACAGTCCGGCACCGCCACCACCGCCACCGGAGCACCCGCCACACCCTTCGGCTTCGCCGGCCAGTACAACGACCCTGTCATCCCCGGCAAGCAGTACCTCAGGGCCCGCGAGTACAACACCGCCACCGGCCGCTTCAACAGCCGCGACCCGCTCTCCAGCCCAGCCGCGGCACCCTATGGCTCGGCCTACTCCTATGCCGCCGACGCGCCCACGATCTACACCGACCCCAGTGGAATGACCCCGCAGGACGATGACCCGGCGCACATGAGCAACGTCGAAGCCATCATCAGCGGGCTGAAGATCGGCTTCACGTCGCCGTTCGAGTACATCGGCGACATGTACAACGCCGCCACCGGCCAAAACGGCGGAGCCGGGGCCTTCGTCGACAAGTACTACCCCGTCCGCCCCGCCTATGCCCTCTACATCGCATCCAACAAGCTCCGCGAGTTCGGCTGCAACAACGTCGCCGACGAAGTCGACAAGAACGCCGATGAACTCGTTCAGCAGCTCGCTGTCGGAATGATCGGAGGAATCGACTCCTGGGCGATGAAGAAGTTCCGGGCCAAGGCCACCCCGGACAACCCCGTCGAGTTGGGAGCCGCAACCCACGTACCTCTCATCAATCTGTGGGACCTTCCCGCTCATCTGCGAGGCGTCGACTTTGAGAAGGTCCTTGAGCTGAGCAACCTTCCCGATAGGCACGCTACCTTCGATCATTGGGATGCGGCCACCAAGACTGCGATTAGCCTCAAGAGCCTCGATACCACCAAGCCCAGCTACCAGAAGCCGGCAGCCATCTTCAGCAACCTGAAGGAAGCGATTAACGACGCTTCGAACTATGTGGAAGACCGCAACAATCCCGGCGTTCTCCTCGGCTCAGATATTCAGACACGCGTGATGTTCGTGGTGGTCAACGGAAACGTCCCGCTCACCTCGGCTCAGACTGAAGGCCTACGCCGGTTGGCAAACTATGGCCGGGAGCTACCCACACCTGTCACAGTGTTGTTCGGCACCTCGAAGGGATGATCGAGAGGACAGCATGAGCTACGACTTCCACATCACCCGTGCAGAGCACTGGTTCGACAGTCAGGACGCTCCGATCCCCCGCGAATCGTGGGAAGAACTGGCAAGCCGGAGTCCGCTCCTCGAGGAACGTGGGGCCTTGGAGTGGTCGGACATCGGCGCTCAGAAGACATTCGCCGCTCCTGGAGAAGACACCTTCTTCTCCTGGCGTCACGGGCGCATCGACATCAGGGGAGAATGGACAGCAAAAACGCAGGAGGTTGCAGAGCGGCTTGCAGTCGCCATGGCCGCGCGCGTGCAGGGCGATGAGGATTAGGAGGTCCTAGGAGAATTGGATCCGAATTTCACATCACTCGGGCGCAGGGCTGGACGGAGAGCGAAAGCGACCCGATCGGAATCGAGGGATGGGAGGATCTTGCCACCCGGAGTCCGTTGATCGAAGAATGGCCTCCCTGGGAGTTCAGCGACTCCGGCCTGGAAAATACATTCAGCGTTCCGGGCGAAACTGCAGAATTCGCATGGTGGTGCGGAACATCGACATCACCGGTCGGTAAGGTGGAGCAACAAAAACCGCAGCCGAGGTCTTGGCGGCAGCCCTGGGTGCTCACGTACTCGGAGATGATGATTAACGGCTGAGATCCGCTTCAGGAGCTACTTCGGAGCAAGAAGAATTCCAGGTCTGCCCCGCCACCACCTGTGGTGGCGGGGCAGATTGCCTGGCCGGAGACCGGGCGAGGGGCAGGATCGGCGACTGCTCGGCTGGCTCTGTGTGCTCCGCTCGCGCAGAGGAGGCGGGAACGGCGCGGCCGGTGAGGGATCATGGATCCGGCGCGGGGGCGCATTCCTGGAGGACCTGCGCCCATGCCCCGCCCTACCCGGGCTCAGCGCGCCGCCATCGCCCAGCGGCGGGCGGACGCCGTCGAACTGCGCCTGGCCGGCGCCGACCCGCTGACCGTCGGCCGCAAGCTCGCCGCCGACCCGACCCTGAACTCCGACCGGATCGCCTACCCGCTGGGGTACGGGCACGAGCTGTACGCCAAGGGCCGCCCCGCGCCGGACGAGGAGACCCTGATCCGGTCGGTGAACCGGGACATCACGGAGGCCCTGGAGCAGCGGATCGCCTCGTCGCAGGCCGACATGGAGGCGCTGCGGGCCCTGGAGGACGCCCGGCTGGACCGGCTGTTCCTCGTCGCGTACCGGCGGGCAGTGCGCGACGGCGAGCTGCCCGCGATCGACCGGGCGCTGCGGATCATGGAGCGTCGGGCCCGGTTGCGCGGCCTGGACCGGCCGCTGCGCACGGAGATCAGCGGGCAGGACGGCGGCCCGATCGAGGTCACCGACGCGACCGCCGACGAGTTGGCGGCGCTGATCGCCCTGACCGACCCGGACGCCGAGCGGGGCGGGCAGTGAGCGGCGTCGACGTCCTGGTCGAGCAGTACCGGGTGCTGCCGGCGGAGCGGCGCCGGGAGATCGCCGCCCGAGCGTCGCCGGCGCTGCGCAGCCGGCTGGCCGCGGTCGAGCGGGACTTGGCGATGCGGCACTCGCCCGGGTCGCTGGCCGCGGTCCTCACCGACGGTAAGGAGATGCAGGCCCCGCACCTGGACCTGATCGACCAGGCGTTCCAGCGGATCGGCGCGGGGGAGTCGATTCGGCTGCTGTTGACGATGCCGCCCCGGCACGGGAAGTCGAGGCGCGCGGCCCGGTGGGCGCCGCTGTGGTACTTGGCGCAGCGCCCGGATCACCGGATCATGATCGCCTCGTACTCCTCCGATCTGGCCGATGACCACGGCCGGTGGATCCGGGACGCGATCACCGAGTGGGGCGACCAGCTCGGCCTGAACCTGCACCCCGGGTCGAAGGCCGCGAACCGGTTCGACATCCTCTCGAAGGAGGGCGGCCTGTTCGCCGCCGGTGTCGGCGGCGGCCTGACCGGCAAGGGCGCGAATCTCGCGGTCGTCGACGACCCGATCAAGGACGACGCCGACGCCCAGTCACCGATGATGCGGCGCAGGTTGTGGGAGTGGTGGCAGGCCGTCCTCCTCACTCGCGTCGAGCCGGGCGGGTCCGTGATCGTCATCCAGACCCGCTGGCATGAAGATGATCTTGCCGGGCGGATTCTCGCCGGGGAGACCGCCTCGGACTGGACGATCATCGACCTGCCCGCCATCGCGGACAGCGAGGACGACGCGCTCGGCCGGAAGATCGGCGAACCGCTGTGGCCCGCCCGGTACGGGCGCAAGGCCCTGGCGGCGATCCGGCGCGCCGTCGGCGAGCGGGTCTGGTGGAGCCTGTTCCAGCAGAAGCCCCGCCCCGTCGAGGGCGGGGTGTGGCAGCGGGCCTGGATCGACAAGCACCGCCTCACCCCGGTCGAGTTCGCCGCCATCGAGCTGGCCCGGGTCGTCGTCGCCGTCGACCCGTCCGGCGGCGACTCCACCGTCAACGACGAGACCGGCATCGTCGGCCTCGGCGCCGACAACGACGACCACCTGTACGTCCTGGCCGACAAGTCCGGCACCCTCGGCGCCAACGACTGGGGCCTCACCGCGTGCCGACTGGCCCTGTCGCTGCGCGCGGACGCCATCGTGGTCGAGGCCAACTACGGCGGCAACATGGCCAAGTCCGTCGTCTCGCAGGCCTGGGACCAACTCGCCCGCGACGGGGAGACCCGCGGCCAGCTGATGCCGATGATCGTCGAGGTCAACGCGAAGGTCGGCAAGCGGCTGCGGGCCGAGCCGGTGGCGCAGCTCTACGACCAGGGCCGCGTCCACCACGTCGGCCACTTCGCGGAGCTGGAGGGGCAGATGGTGACTTGGGTGGCCGGCATGAACAGCCCCGACCGGATGGACGCCGCAGTCCACGACCTCACCGAACTGGCAGGCGGCGGCCAGGCCGACGCCCTCGGACAGGGCATGGACGACGGCCGCCTGCGGGGCCGCCGGTAGCCGGGGCTGGCCCGCAGAAGCGGGCCGCCCATACCGTCGGGCGCAGCAACTGCTCCGCCAGACCTAGACTGCCCGGTCGGGTTGGGGACAGCTCCGTTGCAGGTGAATCGTCTTGCCTCTGTCCAGGGTTGGTCACATTTCGCCTTCTCCCGGTGTACGACCCGGACGGGACAGCTAGTACTCCAGTGTGACTTTGCGATCTACGTTCCTGAGGGAACGGAAAGTCGCCGCCGATAGTGGCTGCGACGTGCCGAAGCCTGGTGGCTTCTGCGCCAGTTCGACCAGTGCAGGAGCGCACGCAGGGACGTGGCCGGAGGGCTGAACAGTACGCCGATCAAGCGGCGGACCTCCGGGACGGTGAGGTCGACCGGTTCCCCGTTTCGGGTGGGACGGTTCGGATCCGCAGGCCTGGTCGGCCGCGCGTCGTCGACGGCGACAGCCAGGAACGCAAGGGCGAGCATGGCCAGGGTGACGTGCCGATGCCAGGCAGTCCAGTTCCGGACCTGGTAGTGATCCAGGCCGACCTGGCCCTTGGCCGCCTGGAAGCATTCCTCGATGCACCAGCGGGTGCCGGCGACGCGCACCAGCTCGGACAGTGGCACGGTCCGGGGTGACCAGCACAGGTAGAAGGCGAGCTCGCCGGTCGTGGGATTGCGGCGGATCAGCAGGTGGCGGTAGTCGCCAGTGCCGATGCGCACCCAGGCCCAATCGTAGTAGCGGGGCCCCTTCGCCCCGGCGCCGGCACTCTGCCGGTGCCAGGCGGAGACGGGCAGGCGATTGGCGACCTCGTCCGTGCGGATCGGGGTGCGTCCCTGGTTGATCCGCACCCTGGTCGCGCATGAGACCGCCAGCACGTAGCCGATCCCGCGGGCCTCCAGCCCGGCCCGCAGGCCGGGGTCCTGCCCGTATGCCTCATCGCCGGTCACCCACGACGTACTCACTCCGGCGTCCAGCACCGCCGCGATCATCTGCAGGGCGAGGCGGGGTTTGGTCGCGAAGACGATGTCGTCGGGCACGCCGGCCCTGCGGCGGCGTTCAGCGTCCTGGCACCAGGTGTGTTCGGGCAGGTAGAGCCGACGGTCGATTAACGCCCGACCCTTGCTGGAGGCGTATGCGAGGAAGACGCCGACCTGGCTGTTCTCTATCCGTCCGGCGGTGCCGGTGTACTGCCGCTGGACACCGGCCGAACCGCGGCCCTTCTTCAGGAATCCGGTCTCGTCCACGATCAGGACACCATCGTCGGTGCCGAGGTGGTCCAGGACGTAGCGGCGAACCTCGTCGCACGCTGCGTCCGCGTCCCACCGGGCACCCCGCAGCAGCCGCTGCATCGGTCCGGGCCGGGCATGGCCGGCGTGCTCCGCAGCCGCCAGCAGTTCTTGCGCTCGGTGCCGGACAGCAAGCCGAGCAGATAGGCGCGGGCGGTGGCCCGCGGTTCCACCCGTCCGAACAGGCCCGCAATCCTGGCCATGGCCTGGTCGAACAACGCCCGCCATCGAGCAGGGTCTACGCTATCGCTCGCGGCCACCACACGATCTTCAAGAGTCCACACAACCCTTGATCATCTCGCGGTGGCCGCAGCCGTCAGGCGTCGTAGTACTCGCCGTCGTCGCCCTGAACCCGGGCGTCCAGCTCCTTCGCCACCCGGCACATCGTCGCGATCACCGCATCGCTCGGGTTCTTGGACACGATCCGCCCGGCGTTCCACCACATCGGAACCATCACGAGGCTGGGGTCGGTAGCGACCAGCACTTCCCATTCCGCCGTGCTGATGTCCTGGCCCTCTTCATCCCACCAGTTCTCGCGCCGCGTGATGTGCACGTCGTAGCCCATGGCCAGCAAGGGTAGACCGGGAGACCGACATGATCGCGAAGTCGCACTGGAGTACTAGTGGCGGACGGTCTCGACCTCGGCGTCCATCACCTCCCACAGTTGCCGCAGATCCCAGGCGGTGACCTGCGGGAGGTGGTCGGAGACCGCTTCCACCTCGGGCGTGGCGGGGGTCGCGGACGAGAGGAGTGCGGGCTCCAGCTCCCGGGAGACGTAGGTGCGGTCGATCGGGCCGAGGCCACCGGGCGGGCAGTCCTCGGCCGGGATCTGCTGGCGGGCCTTCTTGGGCCCGTCCCAGGTGGTGGCCCGGTCCGCGCCGGTCTGGCCGAGCACGGTGGCGGCGTGCCGACCGACATCGACCATGTGGCGGGTGGTCATGATCCGGTCGGGCACGTCGTCGGGCCCGGTGGTTACGTCGGCCCGGATGATCGAGCGGTCCAGAGCGAACGCACGGTCCACGACCCGGTCCAGGGAGAGCGGGCAGCCCCACACCGGCCAGCTGTTCATGTCGCCCTGGAAGAGGGCCAGCCAGTTGTGCTTGTACATGTTGGCCAGCAGCCAGCGGATCTGGTGCTGCCGGTTGTCGGGGTCGCCGAAGTCGAGGTGGATGCTCGCCACCGACATCTCGCGCCGGCCGAGGACGCCGGTGTCGGGGTGGATGAGGCGGAGTTTCGCGGTGGCGGGGCGGTGCCGGACCTCGGTGGAGTAGGCGGTCCAGTCCGGGTCGGGCTGGAACATCTCGGGGTCGTAGAAGAGCGCGTTGCGCGACCCGGGGCGGACGTTGGGTGCCTCGACGCAGGCCAGCCCCAGTTGCTCGGCCACCTTCTCGGCCTGGTCCTCCTGGAGTTCCTGGAGGGTGAGCAGGTGCGGGCGGTCAACGCCGTGCTCCTGGGCGAACTGCTTCAACAAGCCGATCGCCTCGGGGAGCTTCCAGCCGTGCTGGATGTTCCAGCCGACGTGCAGCATGACCGGGCGGGCGGGCTCGGCAGTGGCGGGCGGGGGCGTGGTGGTCATGGATGTGTGCCTCTCAGTGTCGGGGTCGGTGCGGACGGCGTACCGGGGAGCTGCGCCGGACCAAACCGCGGGGGTGCCCGGGAGTGCGGCGCGGTAGTCGGCCCGGTCACGGCTGCTGCGGCAGGGCGGAGTTGGCGGTGGCGCTGGTGATGGCCTCGGCGGCCAGGGCCAGCGCGGCCGTGACCCGGCCGTCGAGGTCGTGCGGCAGCGCGGCAGCCCGGAATCCGGCGCGGATGGTGGTCTCGGTCAGTTCCCGTCTGTGCTCTTCGGGCAGTCGGGCGGCGAGGTCGTGGCCCAGCAGGGCGCGGGCGCTGTGGCCGTCGGGGGTCTGGAGCGCCCAGTCGGTGGCGATCTCGTAGAGCCGGTGCGCGCCCGCCGGCCGCTCCGCAGCGGTGCACAGGTCGGCGCAGGCGAGCGTCAGCTGCGTGTCGAACAGCGGGTCGCCGGTGGGGTCGTAGGTGTCGTGGGCGTCACCCAGCACGTCGAACAGTGCGGTGAGTTCGCCGCTGTCTGTTTGTCCGGCGAGCAAGGCGCAGACGACGGCGAGCGCGGCGGCGACCGCGTGTTCCCAGGGGGTGCGGGGGTCGAGGGGGGGGTCTTGGCCAGCAGTGTCGCGGCGATCCGGTGCTGGCCGCCGAGGGCCAGGGTGATCGTCTCGATTTGCCGGGCGGCGGCCGGGCCGGGCGGCGGAACAGGGTCTGCCTTCAGGACGAGCCGGGCCTTCGACCACTCGCCGGCACGCACCAGCGCGGTGGCCAGGAGCTGCAGAGAGGCGTTGTCCCACCAGTCATAGAGGGTGATGCGGTCCTGCTCGGTGGCGGTGAGGCCGGCCAGCGGCAGGATCCCGGCGGCGGCCGCCGCGGCATCCTGGCCCGCCCCGATGGCCCGCAGGATCTCCTGGACCAGCTCGATGGCGGTGCCGGGCAGGCCCTCACGGATCAGGAGCTCGGCGTGGGTGAGCTGCAACTCCAGCGCGCACCGGGCGAGTTCGACGCTCAGCGGGCGGTGCCCGAGGAACAGGGCGGTGTGGAGGTTGCACAGCGCGTACGCCGTACCGGGGTGGCCCAGGTCGAAGTGCAGCAGTGCGGCGCGGCGGTGCACCTCGGCAGCCAGCGCGGTGTCGCCACTCTCGGCGGCGCGGCGGGCCAGCGCGTCCAGGTCGTCCACCCGCTGCTCCAGCGGCGGCGCCGTCCGGGCAGGGACAGGGGGTGTGAGGGGGAAGCGGGCGAGCGCAGCGCCGAGGGCGCCGTCGGGCAGCGGGGTGGCGGTCACCGGCTCACCTGCCCCGCGAGCTGCGGCTGTCGGGCCGGAAGCGTCTCGCCCGCCGCGGCCGTCGGCCGGTTCTGGTCGAGGCGGAGCGCGGCGTCGACAAGCGCCCAGTGGGAGAACGCCTGCGGGTAGTTGCCGAGTTGCCGGCAGGCGTGCGGGTCCCGCTCCTCGGCGAGCAGGCCCAGGTCGCTGCGCAGCGACAGGAGCCGGTCGAACAGCTCGCGGGCCTCGCCGTCGCGGCCGATGGCGGTCAGTGCTTCGACCAGCCAGAACGAGCAGGCGAGGAAGGCGCCTTCGTGGCCGGAGAGACCGTCGACGTTCGCGGCGGCGTGCTGCCCGGTGGCGTAGCGCAGCACGAGGCCGTCGTCGGTGGACAGTTCGCGCTGGATGGCCTCGACGGTGGCGATGACGCGCTTGTCGTCCGGCGGGAGGAAACCGACCAGCGGGATCAGCAGCAGAGAGGCGTCCAGCTCCCGGCAGCCGTAGTACTGGGTGAAGACGCCCCGTTCGGGGTCGACGCCTCGTTCGCACACGTCGGCGTGGATCTGCTCGCGCAGTTCGGCGAGGTGGTGCAGGAGGGCGGCATCGGGGTCGGGGCGGCGTTGCAGCAGCCGCAGGGTCCGGTCGACAGCCATCCAGCACATGATCTTGGAGTGGGTGAAGTGGCGGGCTGGGCCGCGGATTTCCCAGATCCCCTCGTCCGGCTCGTGCCAGCGGCGCTCCACCTGCCGGGCGAGGGCCAGCAGCAGGATGTCGGTCCACGGCTCGGGGACAGTCCGGCGTCCTCGGCCAGCAGCAGGGTGTCGGCGATCTCGCCGAACACGTCGAGTTGGAGCTGGCCGGCGGCGGCGTTGCCGAGGCGCACCGGCCGGGAGCCCTCGTAGCCGGGCAGGTGGTCCAGGATCTGTTCGGTGAGGTCGGTGGTGCCGTCGAGGCGGTAGATCGGCTGGAGGTGTGCGGGGTCGACGGTCGTGATGAGCCAGTGCAGCCAGCGCCGGGCCTCCTCCAGCCGCCCCAGGCGCAGCAGGGTGGCGGCGGCCAGCGCGCTGTCGCGCAGCCAGACGAACCGGTAGTCCCAGTTGCGGGTGCCGCCGATCTCCTCGGGCAGGGACGTGGTCGGCGCGGCCACGATGCCGCCGTCCGGGTGGCACATCGCCGCCAGGGTGAGGGCCGAGCGCATCACCGCCTCCCGGTGGGGTCCGCGGTAGGTGCACCCGCGTGCCCACCGCTCCCAGTGCCGCACGGTCTCGACCAGCTCGGCGAGGGCGTCCGGCCGGGCCGGGGCGGACCCGCCGCGTCGGGTGGGGCCCCAGGTGAGGATGAACGCGGTGACCTCGCCCGCGGCCAGGGTGAACGTGGCACGGCACATCCGGTCGCGGTTGACCGAGTGGTCGCGACCGCCCTGGAGCCAGTAGGTGTCGGCCCCGACGGTGGCCGACAGCCACGGAGCACGGGAGGTGGCCTGCTGGATGAGCGGCGCGGCGGCGCCGTAGTCGGCGCGGGGCCGGTAGACGGAGACGACGTCCACGACACCGCTCACGCATTCGACGATCCGTACGATCCGCGGCGCGGCCGCGCCGGTGGAGTCGGGGGCCGGCATGAAGTCCGTGACGGCCAGGGTGCCGCTGGCGGTGTCGTACTCCTGCCGCAGGACCATGGTGTCGCCCAGGTACTGGCGGCGGTCGGCGTCCGGGGGCGGGCCGTCCGGGACGGCCGGGCCGATGCGCCAGTAGCCGTGCTCGGGGCCGCCGAGCAGGGAGGAGAAGAGCGCCGGGGAGTCGAAGCCGGGCAGGCACGCCCAGTCGACGGTCCCGTTCGGGAGGACCAGGGCGGCCGAGGCGGTGTTGCCGAGGAGCGCATGGTCCTCGATCCGGTACCGGGGCAGGGTGCGGAGCATGGAGATCCTGACGTGGGCAGGTGGGTGATGGGTGGTCAGTACCGAGGTGAGGCGGCGACTTCGAGTTCGGCGAGGGCTGCAGAGACGGTGCCGGCGAGCGTGTCCGCGACGGCCAGCCACGGCAGGGCATGGACGAGCAATGCGCGGTTGGCCCGTTGGACGATGTCGGCGGGGTCGCAACCGACGACCACCGCCCCGCCGTACGCGGTGGACAGGTGGGCTTGGTAGCACTCCTGTACGCGTGCGTGGCTGAGCGGGTTCCAGAACAGCACGACACTGGTACGGCGGATGTTGCGGTCCTGCCAGCCGAACGGAGACCACGCGGCATAGGAGTTGGTGACGGTGTTGCGGGAGGGCCTGGGGTTGAGGACGGTGCCGTCGAAGCCGGCGTCCTCCAGCAGGCCGACCGCCTCCGACTGCCAGTCCGGGCAGCCGACGGTCGCCCCGGCCAGGTACAGCGACGGGCGGCCGTCCGGGTGGAACGGCTCCGGCGCCTCGATGTAACGCAAGCCTGCGGGGAGCGAAACGAATGAGGGGAGTTGAGGGCTCATCACTTCTCTGCAGGAGGAACCGGTGCGGAGGTAGGAGAGGTGCGGCCCTGACCCGGACGGCCGCCATGGGTGCGGTGCGTGGAAGTACGGCCGCCTGCCGCACGGCAGCGCAGCAGCCAGTCGCAGCCCGCGGCCGCCGCGAGGGCAGAGCCGGCAGCCAAGGCGAGCCAGGCCGGCTGGGCGCTGGCCCGGTGTTCGAGCAGGAACATCAGCGCGGCCCCGACCGGCCAGCCGAGCAGGAAGCACACCAGCACCGCTCCGACGCGGGCGATCCGGCGTTCCGGAGTCACTGCTCCGCTCCCCGGGTCGGAACCGGCACACCGGTGGCGCGGACGGTGGCCGTGCTCGCCAGCGCCATGGGGCACACCCCGGGGAAGCCGGTGGTGGAACCGAGGCAGTAACACGCCCGACGCGGTATGTCGCAACCGTCTCCCGGCTGGCGTCCGCCCTGCGTGTTGGGGCTCACGGCGTCACCTCCGCCGGGTACGGATCTCCGGGCAGTTCGACTCGGACGAGGCCCGAAAGGACGGCCACGACCATGGCCTGCTCGAGGGTGTCCACGTCCAAGTGCAGTTGCAGGGTGCGGATGTAGACGTCCAGGATCGGCTGGGAAACGTTGAGCTCCTTCCTGATCTCCTCGGTGGAGCGGCCGTCGGCCCAGCCCTGGAGAATCGTCTGGATCCGGGGCGGTAGAACTGGCGGGGAGGTCAGCGCCTTCGTGTCGCGGGACGGAGCGGTGACGATCTTCGCGGCGGTTGCCCAAGCGGTGAGCTGGCGGCGGTGGCGGGCGCCGGTCTTGCGTAGAAGGTGTTCGACCGCTTTTCGGGCGCCTTCGGTACTCCGGTAGGTGCTGGAGCCGCGGGCGATGTCGCGGGCGGTGCGGCCGGCCGCGATGGCGACAGCGAGTTCGATGCTCTTGGGGGTGAGGTCGCTGAGGCTGTTCGCGACCGCAGCCGTCTCCTGGTCGAGGCCGGGAGCGGGCGCGGTCGGCGGAGTGGGGTGACCCAGGCGAGCCAGCAGGCGCGGCCCCAGCAGCCGAGCCGCCCCGGTGCCGATGACGAGGACCAGGTCCCCCTCCCCGACCAGTCCGTCGATCTGCTGCTCCGGGCTACGGCCGGTGCGATGGACGGTGCCGTCACCGCGCCGCTGACGGGCCATCTCCTCGATGGCCTCCAGCGGGTCCGGCCCGGCGTGTCCGGCCAACGGGGTGTTGACCGGCAGCAGCAGTACCTGGTCGGCGCCGACGAGGGCGTCTCCGAGTTCGGCGGCGTGGGCGCCGGCGCGGGCGATACCGTCCGGTTCCAGGACAGCGATCAGCGCGCCTTCGGTCAGCAAGCGGGCTGCCTGCACGTCCTGGGCGACCTCGTGCGGGTGCCGGGCACGGGACATGGCCACGGTGACGCCGCGCTGGGTGGCGGCAGTGGCGAGGCAGCCCTCGACTCCGCGGAAGCCGGCGGCTCGGGCGACGACGGTCTGCGGGTGCTCGCCGAGCGCCAGCGCGCAGGCGACGGCGGCGCACACCGCTCGGGCGTGGTGCTCGCCGGTGACCGGCAGGAGGAAGGAGTGCTCCTCCTGCCGGTAGCGCAGTACGGTGCGATAGCCCACCCCGGTGCGGGTGAGGTGAACGATCCGGGCGGTGGAGTCGGGGGCGATACCGACGGTGACCACGTGCTGGCCGGGCACGGGGCGGTCTGCCAGGCGTTCGCGCAGGTTGACCGTGCTGTTGTCCCAAGTCGGCAGGACGAGGATGTCGGTGCGGCGGGCGAGACGTTCGGCGGCGTCGAGACCGGCGACGTGGTCCTCGTAGTGCGGGACGTTGGCGCCGGTCGCCATGATCAGCGCGGCGGCGAGCTGTTCGGTGGCGAGCCGGACGTACGGTGTGGGACGTCGCTGCCAGCCGCCCCTCGGGGCGGCCTCGTGGGTGGCGGTGTCCGGGCACAGGTCCACCACGACCCGCTGCCCGGCCGCGTGCCCGGCGGTGGCTCCGCGGGCCGGAGTGTTGAGGATCCAGCCGGTGGCTCCGTCGTCGAGGAGATGGGCGAGGGCGGCGGCCGCGGTAGCAGTGCTGTGGCTGCCGGCCACGGCCACCGCCCCGCTGCCGGCCTCGGCGCAGACCGCCCTGAGGGCAATGTCCCGGCTCAGGATCGGCAGCCGTAGCGCCTGGGCGCGGTCCAGTTCGGGGTGCGGCCCGCTCGCCCCCGACCACAGCACCGCGGTGCGGTCGGCGAGCAGGTGTTCGGCGTCGAATCCGACCCGCACCCGGATGCCCGCCTCGGCGAGGGCGGCCACGGCCGGGGCGCCCTGCTCTGCCTCGGGGACGCTGCCGGTGACGTCGGCACCGGCCCCGGCCAGCCAGCGGGCCAGGCCCTCCATTCCGGGCTCGCAGGACCCGACGAGGTGGACGGCCGACAGCAGTCCGGGTAGCGGCGCCGTACCGGACGGGGCGGTGATACTCATGTGGATCTCCAACAGTCGTTCAGTACAAGGAAGTTGGTTCAGGCCGACGGCGGGCTCGGAGGCTGGTCCGCTGCCGTCCCGGGACTCACGCCTGGGCCAGGCCGCGCTCGACCTCGGCGTCGGTGACGCGCGCGGCGTGGTGGTCCAGGTCCATCTGGGCCACCCGCGCCAGGTGCCGGACCACAGGTTCGCCCAGTAGTTCCCCGGCCAGCGCGCTGGCCTCGAACAGGCCGACGGCCTCCTGGAGGGAGCACGGCACCGGTGGGGCGTCGAGCAGCACGTAGGCGTCGCCGCTGACGGCGGGCGGGGGTTCGAGCCTGGCGGTGATGCCGTGCCGGATGCCGGCCAGCGCTGCTGCCAGGGCGAGCAGCGGGTTGGCGTCCGCGCCCGGCAGCCGCACTTCCAGCCGCAGGCTGGGGCCGTGGCCGACCACCCTGACCGCGCACGTCCGGTTGTCCCGACCCCACGCGAGGCGGGTCGGCGCGAAGGAGTGGTCGGTGGCGAGCCGCTTGTAGCTGTTGACGTACGGCGCCCACAGCGGGCCGAACTCCCCCATCGCGGCCAGCAGCCCGGCCACCGCCCACCCGCCCAGTTCCGACAGCTCCGTGCCGCGCTCCGGGTCGGCGGCCAGCAGCGACCGGCCGTCACCGTCGTGCAGGGAGACGTGCAGGTGCATCCCCGAGCCGACCCCACCGGGGTTCGCCGCCATGAACGACGCTGTCAGCCCCAGCCCGTCCGCGACCGTCTTCGCGGCATGCTTGAACAGCACGTGCTGGATGCACGCTTCCTCGGCGACTCCGTACGGGAAGGTCACTTCGACCTGACCGGGCGCACCTTCCCCTTTGACGGCCTCGACCGGCAGGCCGGCCGCCCCGAGGACCTGCCGCAGGCGACGGCCGAACTCCCGCACCGGGCCGGGGGCGTCCAGCGCGTAGTCGCGGTTTCCGCAGGCCGCGGGGCGAAGGCGACGCCACCCGGACGCCTCCGCGTCCCGGAGGGTGCCCTCGTAGAGCACGAACTCCGTCTCGATGCCGACCTGGGGTACGACGCCGAGGCGGGCCAGCAGGCGCAGTTGCCGCTCCAGCACCGTAGTCGGAGCCAGCGGATGCGGGGCTCCGTAACTGACCAGGTCGGCGAGGACCAGCGCGGTGGCCGGCAACCACGGCAGCAGCCGGGCCCGCTCCGTACCGGGCAACATCTCGACGTCGCCGAACCCGCTCGTCCACGAGAACGGTCCGCGTGCTGCCGGGGTCATGTCCACATCGGTGCCGAGCAGGTAGCCGCACACCTCCAGCGACGACCCTGCCGCCAGCCGCTCGGCCAGCCCGGCCGCGTCGTACTCCTTGCCCTTGAGTCTGCCCTGTTGGTCGATCATCGCCACCAGCACGGTGTCGAGGTCGAAGTCGGTGACCAGTTGCTCCAGCGGTCCGACCGGTCTGGTGGGAGGGGTTGCCGCGGGGCGAGCGGCCCGCATCGTCGTCCTCATACGATCTGGGCCTCGATCTTGGCCAGGTGGGCGTCGGCCACCACCGGGACGTCGAACTTGTCGCCGGCGAGCTTCCACCACACCCACGCCATGGCGAGGACCGCCAGCAGGGTGAGTGGTGCGTAGTTGAACGAGTCGACCGTCACCGGGGCGCGCTGCGGCAGGCACACCAGTACCGTCAGCACCGCCACCCATACCACCGCCGCGATCCCCACCGGCCTGCTCCAGCGGCCCAGGTTCCACGGCCCCGGGGTGAACTTGTGCGGGTAGCGCAGCTTCAGGAAGACCGGGACGACGTACGACGGGGTCATGCCGATCACGTTCACCGCCGTCACCGCGCCGTACGCGGTGGCCGACCAGAGTGAAGGGACGGCCAGGACGAACGCCACCGTCACCGCCAGCCACACCGCCGGCACCGGAGTGCCGTTGGCCGAGACCCGGCGCCACGTCGCCGAGCCCGGCAGCGCGCCGTCCCGCGAGAAGGAGTAGATCATCCGGCTCGCGGCGGTGGTCTCCGCGCTGCCGCAGAACAGCTGCGCGCCGATGACGACCAGCAGCAGCGTCTTCGCGCCGCCCGCGCCGAGCGCATCCAGGAAGATCTGTGCGGGCGGCACCGCGGCGGCGACCGTCCCGTCGTAGTCCTGAACGGCGAACAGCAGGCCGCCCAGCAGGACGAACCCGACCAGCAGCGACACCCAGATCGAGCGGACGATGCCACGGGGCGCGGCCACCCGTGCGTCAGCGGTCTCCTCGCTCATGTGAGCGGAAGCGTCGAAGCCGCAGAAGGTGTAACCGCCCAGCAGCAGCCCGATCGCAGAGGCGTAGAGGGGGCTGGACCAACCGGTGCCGTTCTCGAAGTGTCCGATCACCCAGCCCATCGTCTGGTGGCGGGCGGGCACGACGGCCAGCACACCGACGATCAGCGCGACACCGGCCAGGTGCCACCATACCGAGACCGAGTTGAGCACACTGACGGCCCGGACCCCGACGACGTTCAGCAGCGCATGCAGCAGCAGGACGCCCGCGAAGACGCCCAGGATCAGGCCTGGCGTCGGAACGACGCCCCACTGCAGTCCGGCGAACGCCGCGATGAAGCCCGCTGCCCCGTAGTCGATGCCGGCGATCCCGCCCAGCAGCCCCAGCAAGTTCAGCCAGCCCGTCACCCAGCCCCACCGGGGGCCGCCGAGCTGCCTCGACATGTAGAAGAGCGCGCCGGAAGTGGGGTAGGCGCTGGTGACCTCCGCCAGCGACATGCCGACCAGCAGCACGGCCAGGCCCACGGCGACCCAGCCCAGCATCATCACGGTCGGCCCGCCGGCCGTCAGCCCGAAGCCGAACAGCGTCATGCAGCCGCTGAGTACCGAGATGACCGAGAAGCTGACAGCGAAGTTCCCGAAGGAGCCCATCTTGCGCAGCAGTTCGGGCTGGTAGCCGAGAGAGCGGAGGTAGTCGTCCTCGGGCAGAAGCACGGGATTGGATCCGGGCATGGCGAAACCTCCAGTGAAAAAGGGGAGTTGAGTCCGGCGGACGGAAGAGCAGCGGTCAGCCGGCGACGGCGTACGACTGGGCCAGCGCCTGCCGCAGCAGGTCACCCGGCCGGTCCGGGGACATGGTCACCCAGGGTTCCGAGGCGACGAACGGGCTCATGCCGGTGAATACCTCGGCCGCCTCCCGGGGTCGGCGGCTCGCCCAGAGCGCGTGGGCGAGGTGACTCTCGTCCCCCACCGGCCACCGGGCACCCCGCTCGAGCGCGAACTGCCAGTGCGAGAACGCGGTCAGCACCGTGGCGCGGACCTTCTCCTCGTTCGTCCACTGCAGCAGAACGGCGTCCTTGCGCTTCGCTCGGCGGTAGCGGTCGACGTACAGGTACAGCGGCAGGGCGTGAAGGGCTGAGCCTTCCGGTGCGCCGGGCAGGTGGGCGGCCAGGAACTCGGCAGCGGGACCGCTCTCACCGCGGGCCGCCCAGAAGCGCAGCATCCGGTGGAACGCCTCCCGGCCCCACGGGTCGACCCGGCGGGCCTGGCCGAACAGCCCCCACGGCCCCGGTGGCAGCATCCGGTCGGGCGCCGACACTCGGTGTTCCTGCCGGACCTGCCGGGAGTCCAACTGCGCGAGGGTGAGCAGGCCCAGCCACGGCACCGGGTCGCCCTCGGTCGCCGAAGCCGTCAGCCAGCACCACTGCCGGGCAGCCCCGTCCAGCGCCGCGGCATCGCGCGAGCCGGGCTGCTGCCGGCCGGCCAGCACGGCGCGGTCCACCGCGACACGGGTGCACAGCGCGATCAGGCCGACGGCCTCCGGCTCCTCGGTCTCCCAATGGCGGAGCACGTCGGAGTGGCCGGCTGCCGCGCCGAGTACCTGGGTCCGCGCCGCCCACAGCCCCGGGTCCCCCCAGGTACGGGCGAGCAGCGCCCGCGCTGCGAACCGCCGTCCCTGCCGCAGTTCCTCGACCGCCGCCCGCAGCTCGCCGTCATGGCCGGCCGGATGCGGCACGAGTTGGGCGGTGCCGACCGCCGTGGGCGCTGATGACATGACCTGCTTCCTCCTTCGTGGTCCGTCGGTGCGGCCCCGGCAGCCGTAGCAACGGCCGTGGTATCTGCCACATGGCCGGTAGCGCAGCAGCTTTTTGATCTGAACATGACATACAGGGACCCGCTTCGACATCGGAGAGCCGCACCAGCGCCTCTGCCTGTCGGTGTTCGTCCGCACGCCGACCGAGTCGCGCCACTCTCCCGAACGAACCGGATCGGGTGTGAGTACAGAGAATCAGGCACGAACTGGAGCTGAACAGGTCAGACTTGGGGACATCCGTGGGACAGCCTTGGGACATCGCGGCTTTGAGCTGCGGTTTCTCCGGGCATCGAAGTGGGGGTTGCCGATGAACGACTCGTCGCCGCTGGCGATGCGCCGCAGGGCGGTCGGCCACTCCCAGGACGATGCCGCTCGGGCAGCCGGGGTCGACCGCCGGACCTGGGGCCGGTGGGAACGCGGCGAGGCCACGCCCTACCCCAGGCAACTTCCCCGGGTCGCAACGGCGTTGAAGATCAGCGTCGAAAAGTTGGACGCTCTGCTCAACTCGGCGGCCGACAGCAGCCGAAGCCCCGGCCCGTCTTCCAATCCGTCGTCGTTGCATGACCTCGACGACATGGTCAACGACTGGATCGGCCTGTCACCGACCGGTGGGCCCTCCCCTGGCCGGGCCCTGCGGGTCACGGAGGAGGATCTGGGGATGGTGAGGCAGATGCTGGCCGTGTTCCGCCAGCTCGATCACACCTACGGCGCCAGGCAGAGCGCCGGACAGGTCACCGATTTCATCGAACGTCAGCTCAACGACCTCCAGC
The DNA here is from genome assembly GCF_003751605.1 of Kitasatospora cineracea. NCBI lineage: Bacteria > Bacillati > Actinomycetota > Actinomycetes > Kitasatosporales > Streptomycetaceae > Kitasatospora > Kitasatospora cineracea. The sequence goes on along the minus strand of NZ_RJVJ01000001.1, from coordinate 5,252,321 downwards.
AGCGCCCCGCAGCCAGTCCCTCGATCGCGCACCAGCGGGCCATGCTGACCGCCGAAGCCTGCGAGCTGGCGGGCTACCAGGCCGTGGACAACGGCCGCCCCCAGCAAGCGCAGGCGTACTACCAACGCGCGCTGAACCTGACCGTCGCCACCGGCGACCACGCCTACGGTGCGTACCTGACGGCCGTCAACCTCGGGCACCTCGCGTTGCACTGCGGCGAGGCCGAGTTGGCGCTGCGCTGGGCATCGGCCGCCCTGGCCGCTGCCGGGACGGCCGCGAGCCCTGCCACCAGGGCGGCGATCACGGCGGTGGTGGCCAGGGCCAACGCGCGTCTCCAGCGGGAAGACGAGGCGACCAGGCTGCTCCTGGAGGCGGAGCGGCTGCTCGACGAAGGAGGCTCGGACGAACCGCCGTGGATCGGCTACTTCACCCACGCCTACCTCGCGGACGAGGCGGCCCACTGCTTCCACGACCTCGGCAGGCCGCCGACCGCCCGGGGACAACTGGTCGACGCGCTCGGCGGAGTGGGCACCGACCGGGTGCGTCGGCGTGCGATCGACGCGGCCCTGCTCGCTTCCACCTGGATCGCTTCCGGCGAGTTGGACCAGGCGTGTGCGGTAGGCACCGAGGCCGTCGAGTACGCCGCGCGCACCGGGTCGGGCCGGTGCGTCGAACGGGTCGGTGCGGTCCTCGGCGCGCTCGGCCCGCACAGCGGGTACGCCCCCGTGCGGGAGCTGCAGGAGTTCACGAGGGCGGTTTTGCCGGCCGCCGTCACCGGATGAGACCGAGCACCGCCGTACGGTAGAAGCCGAGTTCGGCGGCCAGCGCCGCCGCACGGTGCCGGGGGTCGGACAGGTAGTGGTCGCCGCCGTCCAGCAGCAGCACCTCGCCCGCCCCGCGGGCGGCGAGGGCGCGGCCGAACTCCATGGCATCCTCTCCGGACGTGATGGTGTCCTTCGAACCGTGGATCACCAGGACGGGGCAGCGGATCCGCTCCGGCCGGACAGCACCGGCCGGGCCGCGGAGGGCCACCGCGTGCGGGCGCTGCCACGCCGGTACCGACTGCTCCCACCGGGCCGGGTCGATGATCGCCGAGATCGCGGTCGCCGCGGCGAACGGGCCCGGCCGGCAAGCGGCTTGGAGCGTGGTGTACCCGCCGGCGCTGGCACCGCTGAGGAAGAGGGCGTCGGGGCGGGCCACGCCCTGGGCGACGAGGTGCTCGGCCACGGCGGCGCAGTCGTCCACGTCGAGTTCGCCCCACCGGCCGTCCAGTTGCTGCCGGAAGGCCCGGCCCCGGCCGGTGCTCCCGCGGTAGAGCGGTTCCGCGACCGCGAAGCCGTGGCTGACGAAGTACTGCACCGACCAGTCCAACCGCAGGGGCACCCCGTCGGTCGGTCCGGGGTGCGCGCGGACGAGCACCGGTACCGGGCCGTCGGCCTCGGGCAGGTGGAGCAGGTAGCGCACCTGCCCGTCGGCCCCGGGGACGGACCGCACCACGGGCGGCGGCCCGGACCGAGGTCCGGTGAGCGGCTCCGCGGCGGAAGCCGGAAGGGCCACCGCGCCGGACCGGCTGTCGAGATCAGCCGTCCAGATCGCCGGTGCACTCGTCGGAGTCGATCCGATCACGGCGACCGCATCATCCAGGAGCGCCACGTACGGCTTCACGGAGCTGAGGTTCGCCCCGATCCGCGACACCTGCCCTGCGCCGTCCACCACGAGCAACTCGGTGGTGATGCCGTCCGTCGCGGTCAGGACGGTGTCGCCGGCCGGGGAGAGCGCGTACGACCGGTAGCCGCCCTCCCACGGGGCCGGAGCGCAGTCGGCTTCGATCGGGGCCACTGCTTCGACGGCGCCCGCGGCGCGGTGGCGGTAGAGGTTCCACCACCCGGTGCGGTCCGACAGGAAGTACAGCTCGCCGTCGGGGCCCCAAACGGGCTGGACCACGGATTCGGCGGGCCCGCCCGCGATCCGGCACGCAGCTGACGGGCTGTCACCGATGCCCGTGACAACCAGCCGGGTACCGTCCCAAGGCATCCGGTGCCGGTCCCACTCCAGGAAGGCCAAGCGGCCTCCCGCGACACGGGGGTGGCCCAGGAAGTCGGGGGAGCCGACGAGCACCTCCACCTGTCCGTCCGGAGCGATGGCGACGATCTCGTCCGTGCCGTCGTTGCCGCGGACCGCGAGCAGCCTCCCGTCCGGGCTCAGCGAGAGGTCCCCGTAGGCCCAGCCGTTCCCTTTTTCCAGCACGACCGGATCGCCGTCGACGGGCTGGAAGAAGACCCCGTCCCCCGGGCCGACGAACCACACCGCGTCTTCGGCGACGGCGAAGTTCCCGCCCCCGTAGGCGTGCAGCGAACCACCCACCGGCAGTGCGGAAGGAGTGACCGGGACGGCCCGGCCGGACGGTTCGGATCGGACCAGCCGTTTCCCTCCGCCCTGGTCCGGATCGGATTCCAGCCACCAGAGCGCGCCGTGAGCCGCCACCAGCTCGTCGCGGGTGACAGCGGCTCTAGCCGCTTCCGCAGCCGACAGTCCGTCGTTCTCGGTCATGTCGTCCCGGTCCTCTCGGCTGCCGTGTCGTCTCGAAGGCTACTGGCCGCCCCGGCTCCGCGACGAACCGCGCGACCGGTTCAGAACGGTTCTCCGCAACCCGCTGCCCGCATCTCGGCGACGGCCGTGTCGAGGCGCGCCGACTGCACGACCGCAGCGAGTTCGACGGCGACCGCCGCATGGTGCCGGGCCTCGTCCAGCTCCCCTTGGCGGACCAGGACGGTGGCCAGCCGGGCTGCACCCATCGCCTTCGCCCGAGGCTGGGCCGTCGCGGATACCCCGGCGGCGCGACGCAGTTGCGGCACCAGATCGGGAACGAGATGGCCGGTGGTCGCGGACAACCGGTACAGGGCGTAGCCGAGGTCGGAGCGGAGTTTGCCCGGGGTCAGGGTCTGCATCCACCCTTCGCCTTCTTCGGCAGCATCGGCGCGGGACGCGTGGGCTTCGGCCTCGTCGACGGCCCGCATCACGCTCCGGACGTCACCGCGGAGTGCGAGGCCCTGCGCGGTGACGGCGGCGATCATCGCCCGAACCGCGGGCGGGTGAGCACCGGGGACGGAAGCGGTGAGGGCCAGTGCCCGGTCGGCGTCGGCCGCGTGGACGGCCTGGCGGGCGGCGTTCGTGGCGATGCGGCAGTAGGCGGAGGAGTCGTTCGCCTCCCGTGCTGCTTCGAGGGCCAGGTCGAAGACGGGCCCGGCGCCGTTCGCCCCGGCGTCGAAGGTGGTCCATGCGTACAGGCCGGCCAACCGGGCCACCTCGGTGCTCCAGCTGGTGCGGACGGCCGGGTTCATCGACGCCGTGCCGAGGCCGATCGCGCGCTGCAGTTCCAGGCCGGCGAAGTGGCGGGTGGAACGGCCCCCGGAGCGGCGGTCCCAGTCGGCCAGGGCTTCGACGTGGTACCGGAGTTCGCGCACATCGTCGGCGCCGAGTCGGGTCGGTGCGATCGCGCTGTCGGGCAGCACGGCGGCTGCGCCGATCGACAGGAAGGTTCGGCGTCTCGTCGTACTCACCTCGGGCTTCGCGGTCCGCGGCCTCCGCCTGCCGTGCAGGCCGAGTTCCGCATCGGTGTCGACCCCGAACACCGCACGCAGTGCCGTCCGCGTCTCGTCCCGTGGCCACCTGATGCGACCGCATTCAAGGCGGCTGACCGTACTGGCGTCAAAGCTCCCGGGATCGAAGTCACGTTCCAGGAGCCAGTCCTGGACACGGTCGGCCACATCCTGCTGAGTCCAGCCCGCTGCCTCCCTGGCCTGCCGCAAGGCCCGGTTCTCCATCTGTCCGATCCCCCAACTGAGCGAGTAGGAAGGGGATTCAGCCTACTCGGCAGCCGTAATTCACCCACCTAATCTGCCCTGCCACGACCACCTGATCGGGTGTCGGATTGAGCTCTCCCCGATCGAGCGGCGAACGTGCGCTCGACCGCCGGGGGCGGGCCCGGGAGGCCCGGCCACCGTCGCGGACCGACGTGCGGCGGCCGCTGACGCATTCCGTCCGACCGGTACGAGGCTCCACGGTCCGGTTCGCCCGGCCGACTCGTTCCCCCCTCGCCCGTCCGTTCCGCCCACTGCCGTGGAGGATTCCATGACGCCCATCTCCATCACCGAGGCCGGTCCGTCCATCACCGTCCGCCCCGGCCGCCCGCTGGCCGGCGCCGTGCGGGTGGACGGCTCGAAGAACGCCGCCCTGCCGTTGCTGGCCGCCGCCGCGGCGGTCCGCCGCCCGGTCACCCTGGACAACGTGCCCGACAGCACGGACGTCCAGCTGATGCTGACGCTGCTCCAGCGCGCGGGCAACTGCCTGACCCGCCCTGTCTCCGCTCCCCGGGCGGTCGCCCTCGCTCCCGTCGAGGACCGCACCCGGCTGTCCCATCTCACCGAGGCCGCCCGGATCCGCGCTTCCTACTACCTGGTGCCCTCCCTGCTGGCCACCTACGGCCAGGCCCAGTTGCCCTGGCCCGGGGGCTGCCGGATCGGTGAGCGGGGCATGGACCTGCACTTCAAGGTCTACGAGGCGTTCGGCGACGAGGTCGAGACCGGCGACGCCGGCTACCGAGTCGCCACCGCCGCCGGCCGCGCCGGGCAGGTGGCGATCGAGCTGCCGTTCCGCTCCCGCGGGGCCAGCGTCGTCGCGGTGCTGCGCGCCGTGGCGGGCGATCGGCGGCTGCTCCTGGGCAGCCCCAACCTGTCACCGGAGTTCACCGGCGTACTGGACTTCCTGCGGCAGGGCGGATGGCGAGCGGACCTCGGCGAGAACCGCCTCGTCCTCGAACCTCCGTCCGTCACCAGCGGTGCGGACCTGAGCTGGACGGTACCCGGCGACAAGATCGAAGCCGGAACGCTGGCCTGCGCGATCGCCGCGACCGGCGGCAGCGGCCGGATCGAAGGCGTGCACGGCCTGGACACCGCCCCTGTCGTCCGGGCGCTCAACCGTCTCGGCATCCCCGCCATAGCTGAACCCGAGGCCCTGGTTCTGCCCGGTGGCGGCACCCCGAGCGGCAAGCCGCTGTCCGCCGTAGCCTCGCTCGACCCGGACGGCCTGGACGCCGACTTCGAACCCGCCCTGCTCGCCCTCGCCCTCGGTCTGCCCGGCACCCACCGGTTCGCCGACGCAGTCAACCCCGGCCGACACCACAACCTGCTCTCCCAACTGCGCGCACTCGGGGCCGAGTTCGAAGAGATCTCCTCGACCGAATGCCACCTGACCGGACCCCAGCGGCTCACCGGCACCGCTGTCCGGGCCACCGACATCCGCACCGGCACTGCGCTGCTGATCGCCGGCCTGACCGCACGCGGCACCACGACCGTCAGCGGTCTCGACCAGCTCCGACGCGGCCACGCCGATCTGCCCGGAAAACTCCGCGCGCTGGGGGCCGACATCACCGAGGCCACCCGATGACCCCGCCGACGCGGACGCTGCGGCAGATCATCGCCACCACCGACATCCACTCCTCCCTCGCCGGGTCGACCGGGATGCTGGCCCACCTGCACGCCGCCCGCGAGGGCGCCCTGGTGGTGGACTGCGGCGACTTCTTCGAGGGCACCGGCATCTACCGCCTCGGCCAAGGCCGTGTCGAGCGGCGCGTCCTACTATCGCTGTTCGACGTGATCGCACCGGGCAACCACGGCTGGAGCCATCACTTCGAGCCAGGCCTGCGCGAGTTGACGGTCTGCGCGAACGCTGTCGACTCGGAGACCGGTGAACTGCTGTTCCGTCCGCTGCAGAAGGCCGAGGTCGGCGGCCGGAGAGTGGCGGTCACTGCGGTCATCGGCGAGCAGGCGTTCTCCGCTATCCCACTGGGCGATCGTGTCGGCCAACGCGCCACAGACCCGGTCCGGGCCCTGCGCGACCTGCTGATCGCCCACCACCACGAGGTGGACTCCTGGGTAGTGCTGTCCCACTCCGGATTCGAGCACGACCTTCGGTTGGTCGACGAGTGCCCGTTCCTGGACGTCGTCTTCGCCGGGCACTGCCACAGCGACCGCTACGGTCCCGAGCAGGTCGGCACCACCCTGATCGTCAAGGGCGCCGAACTCGGCGCCGGGTACGCCCTCGCCGAACCCGCCGGTGTCGGCTGGGCCGCCCGCACCGGCTGCTTTCCCCAATCAGCTCCACTCCCTGCCGAGTTGGAGCCGATCGGCGAGCAGATCGAGGCGCTCGCAGCCGAACTCGCCATCCCGCTCGGGCGGCTCGCCGACCGCTGGCGGAACGTGGTGCCCGATCGGCGCGAACTGCTGGAAGCCATCGCGGTCCGGCTGCGCACCGAACTCGGTGCGGAGGCCGTGATCCTCAACGAGACCGTGCTGCGGGAGACCCCACTCGGCGACGAACTGTGCCTGGCCGACCTGCTGTCCGTCGAACCGTGCGGCAACCGACTCGTCCACGTTCCCCTCCCCGAAGACGCCGATCCGGACCTGCCCGCTCTGCTTCCCGTGCTCGCCGAGCGGGCCGGGCCACTGGTGACCGTCCCCGACCCGCTGCCGCCCGGGGTGCGCGCCGTACTCACCACCGACTACCTGGCCGAGGGTTTCCCGGCCGGGCCCGCACACCGGCTCGGCCACCCGCTCGGGCTGGCCGTCCGACACACCCTCACTGACACCCCATTCGACGAAGGAGCCGTCTCATGATCCTCACCGGACCGGAGATCACCACCGCCACCGGCGACGGCCGGATGCGCATCTCCCCGTTCGAGGCCGACCAGGTCAACCCCAACAGCTACAACGTCAGCCTCGGCAGGACGCTGCGGGTCTACACCGGCACCGTCATCGACGCCCACCGCCCCAACCCCACCAGGGAGTTCGAGATCGGTGCGGGCGGATTCGTCCTGGAGCCCGGCGAGCTCTACCTCGGGCACACCGTGGAGGAGGTCGGCTCCGACACGTTCGTCCCGCTGCTGTTCGGCCGCTCGTCGGTGGGCAGGCTCGGCCTGTTCGTCGAGATCACCGCGCCGATCGGCGACATCGGCTTCCACGGGCAGTGGACCCTGATGCTCTCCGCCACCCGCCCGCTACGGGTCTACGAGGGCATGAAGATCGGCCAGATCATGTTCTTCCTCTCCGTCGGCGCCGTCGACCTCTACCGCGGCAAGTACCAGGCCGCACAGGGCCCGCAGCCCTCTGCCTACTGGCGCGACCTGCCCGGTGCCGGGGCGGCGGCCTGATGATCCTCACCGGCCCCGCGATCGCCGCCGCCGTCGCAGCGGGCGAGATCGCCATCGAGCCGTTCGACCCGGCCCGGCTGTCCCCCAACGCCTACGACTGGCGCCTGGGCGAGACGCTGCGGGTGTGCGACGGCGACCTGGACGCCGCCGCGCCCACCTCCTCCACGGAACTCACCATCCCGCCCGAGGGCGTGGTCCTCGATCCGGGCGTGCTCTACCTCGGGGTGACGCTGGAGCGCACCGGCTCCGAGCGGTACGCGCAGATGCTCAACGGCGACCGCACCGTCGGATCGCTCGGCATCTGGGTCCACGTCTCCGCTCCGCTCGGGCACGCCGGCCACGCGATCCGCTGGACCCTGGAGATCCGCGCCGTCCGCCCCGTCCGGGTCCACGCCGGCATGACGTTCGGGAAGGTCGTCTTCCTCCAGACCTTCGGCGCCCCCGCCAGCTACCAGCAGCTCGGCCTCAAGTACACCGGTACCGACGGCATCGACACCTCCCGTCTCTACGAGGAGATCCCCGGAGGCCCCCGATGACCACCCCCATGCCCCGGCCGCTGGTCGCCACCTGCCTCGACCTGCCCGCCGACAGCCCCGGCGGCAGCGTCGAACTCTTCCACGACTTCTACACCGGCCCCGACCCGCTGATCCCCGCCCGGGCCTTCATGCTCCGGCCGTCCGGCCCAGCACCCGTGCTTCCGGCCGGGCTCGGCCTGCTCACCGTCACCGGCAAGACCCTCCAGGGGCCCACCTTCCACCGGTACGTGGCCGCCCTCTCCCGAGCCCTCGCCCACGCCCTGGCCGCGGAGCCGGTCGAGGTGCTGCACCTGCAACACCTCGCATTCGGTGCCACCCCCGCGCTGCTCCGGGCCCTGCCCGACCGTCCCCGGATCGCGCTGATCCACGGCACCGACCTGCTGTTCGCCGAGCAGCACCGCGACCAACTGCAGGTCCTGCGCGAGAGCGCGCGCCTCGCCGACGCCGTCGTGGCCCCCACCCCCGCCATGGCCGACCACCTGCTCCGCCTCGCACCCCACACCGATCCGCGCAAGATCCACCACATCCCGTGGGGCGTCCCCGACCGTCTCCTACGCCACCCGCCCGCACCGTTCGGGGCGGCCCCGGCCGAGCGCCTGCGGCTGCTGTACGCCGGACGGCTCACCCCGGAGAAGGGCGGCGTCGTCCTCGCCCAGGCACTGGCCGCCCTCCCCGGGATCGAGCTGAGCATCGCCGCACCGGCCGCGGAGTTCGGCGCGTTCCGCCCCGTGCTCCAGCAGGCGGGCGTCGACGCCCGCTACCTCGGCTGGCTGCCCCGTCCGCAGCTCTGGCAGGCCTTCACCGAGCACGACGCGCTCGCCGTACCCTCCACCACTCTGGAGGCCATGGGCCTGGTCGCGCTCGAGGCCCAGGCCTGCGGCCTGCCCGTCCTCTACCAACCCGTCCCCGGACTGGTGGAGGCCCTCGGGGCCTCCGCGCTGGCCGTCGACTTCACCGATCCCGCCGCCGTCGCCCGCACCCTGGGCCGGCTGCGGACCGCCCGCACCCTCCTCACCGAACTACGCGACGCGGGCCGGGCCAACGCGGCCCGCCACCCGCTCAGCACCACCGCCACCGCCCTGGCCGAACTCGGCCGCCGACTCGGCTGACGCCGCGTCACGCCGCAACCCGTTCCGCTCCGGCCCGCTCACTACGCTGGCCGGAGCGGGACGTCCACAGCGAATCGGGGAGACGATGACACCCAGCACCGACCGCATCCAGCAGCTCCTGGCCGACGGTGTCCGCGACCGGGCCTACCCCGGCGCCGTATGGGCCGTCGGCAACGCGGCCGGATTCCAAGTGGGCGGCGCCGTCGGCGTCCTCGACCCCGCCTGCCCGGACACCCCGATGCTGCCGGACACCGTCTTCGACGTCGCCAGCCTCACCAAGATCCTCGCCGTCTGGTCCACCGCTGGCACGCTCTGGGAGGACGGCCTCCTCCCCCTCGACGAACCGCTCGGCGCCTTCTGGCCCGAGGTAACCGGGCACCCCCTCGGCCGGGCCACCGCACGGAACCTGCTCGCCCACACCGCCGGCCTCCCGCTGCGGGCCCAACTCAAGAACCTCTACGGCACCGACCCGGCCGCCGTCCGCGAAGGCGTCCTCCACGAAGCCCTCCACCGTCGCCCGGGCGAAGCCGTCGACTACACCGACCGCGCCGCCCTCGTCCTCGGCTACCTCGCCGAACACCTCTCCGGCCACCCCCTCGACCGACTCGCCGCCGAACGGATCTGGCAGCCCCTCGGCATGGACTCCACCCGCTTCGGCCCGCTACCCGCCGACCGGGCCGCCCTGAGCGCCCCCACCGAATTCGACGAGGAGACCGGCCGCCACCTCCGCGGCACCGCCCACGACTTCTCCGCCCGCCTCCTGAACGGCGTCTGCGGAATCGCCGGCGTCTTCTCCACCGCCGACGACCTCGCCCGGTTCCTCCGCCACCTGCTCACCCCCTCCCCCACCGGACAGGCCGGCTTCGGCCCCACCTGGGTCAAGGAGTCCCTGACCGTCCACACCGGCGAACTGACACCCGCACGCGGCCTGTTCTGGCACCCCGCCCCGGGCACCGACCCCGCCGACGACACCTGGGTCCACTACGGCTTCACCGGCACCGGCATGTGGATCTCCCCCAGCCGGGAAACCTGGGCCGTACTGCTCACCAACAAGCTCTACTACACCCGCGACCGGCAGCCCCTCACCGGCATCCGCAACGCCTTTCGGGAACTCGCCTTCGACGAACGGCCCATCCAGACCTGACCTGACGGGAAAGCACCGACCGAGCCTGAGCGCTCCGGCGCAACTCCGCACGCTAGAAGAGGGTCTGTACGGTGACCGGTGCATCTCCTGATCAAGGAAGAGCACCTGATGAGCGACGTGACTGCCTCGGTTGAGGCGGTTGAGGAGGTTCGGCCGGTTGAGATGGCGGCGGACCTGTTGGACGAGCAGTTGATCGGGCAGCTGGTCGACCGGGCCCACGCAGGCGGGATCCGGCTGACCGGCGAGGGCGGGCTGCTGCAGCAGCTGACCAAGCGCGTGCTGGAGTCCGCTCTGGAGGGCGAGATCACCGACCACCTCGGCTACGAGAAGCACGACAAGGTCGGGGCCGGCAGCGGGAACTCCCGCAACGGGATCTGTTCGAAGACCGTGCTGACCGATGTCGGGCCGGTCGAGATCGCGGTGCCGCGCGACCGTCAGGGCTCCTTCGAGCCGCAGCTCGTCAAGAAGCGCCGGCGGCGGCTGGCCGGCGTGGATGAGATGGTGCTGTCCCTGTCCGCAAGGGGTCTGACGCACGGTGACATCTCTGCCCACCTGGCCGAGGTCTACGGCGCGAGCGTGTCCAAGTCGACGATCTCCACCATTACCGACAAGGTCGTGGACGGAATGGCCGAGTGGCAGAACCGTCCCCTCGACCCGGTCTACCCGGTCGTGTTCATTGACTGCATCCATGTGAAGGTCCGCGACGGGCAGGTCGCCAACCGGCCGGTCTACGTCGCTCTCGCGGTCACCGTCGACGGCGCCCGCGACATCCTGGGCCTGTGGGCCGGCGACGGCGGTGAGGGCGCCAAGTACTGGCTCCAGGTCCTCGCCGAGATCAAGAACCGCGGCGTCGAGGACGTGTGCATGGTCGTCTGCGACGGCTTGAAGGGGCTGCCCGACGCCATCGGCACGGTCCGGCCGCAGGCGATCACGCAGACCTGCGTCGTCCACCTGATGCGCGCCTCGTTCCGCTACGCGGCCCGCCAGGACTGGGACAAGATCTCGAAGGCGCTCAAGCCCGTCTCCACCCCCCCCCCGACCCAGGACGCCGCCGAGGAGCGGTTCCTGGAGTTCCAGGAGGCATGGGGGAGGAAGTATCCGGCGATCGTGCGGCTGTGGGAGAACGCCTGGGCCGAGTTCGTGCCCTTCCTGCAGTTCGTTGTCGAGATCCGTCGCGTCGTCTGCACGACGAACGCGATCGAGTCGGTCAACGCCCGTATTCGCAAGGCCGTCCGGGCCCGCGGGCACTTCCCGAACGAGCAAGCGGCGCTGAAGTGCGTTTACATGGCCGTCATGAGCCTCGACCCCACCGGCCGGGGCCGCAAACGCTGGACCATGCGATGGAAGCCCGCCCTCCAGGCGTTCGACATCGCCTTCGACGGCCGACTCTCCATCGGCCGCCGGTAACTCACACAACATCAGATACACCAGTCACTGGACACACCCGGAGCATGCTTTCTCTCCAGTTGGGCAGGTTCTGTTGCTGTTGTCGACCGGTTCGACATCGCGCTGTTGGCAGAGGATGGTAGGCAGTGCCGTGCGGCCGGTGCCGCGGGGCGAGGGTCTGGGGCGAGGAGTGAGCAGTGAGCGATCGCAGCAGCATCGAGTGGACGGAGGCGACATGGAACCCGACCACCGGGTGCGACCGCGTCTCGGCCGGCTGCGACAACTGCTACGCCCTGGCCCTGGCGAAGCGGCTCAAGGCGATGGGCGCGGCGAAGTACCAGGAGGACGGCGATCCTCGGACGTCGGGGCCCGGATTCGGTCTGACGCTGCATCCGGACGCGCTGTCGGTGCCGTACGGGTGGCGGGCGCCGCGGACGGTGTTCGTCAACTCGATGTCGGACCTGTTCCACGCGAAGGTGCCGCTCGATTTCGTGCGTCGGGTCTTCGCTGTGATGGCCGATACGCCGCAGCACACCTATCAGGTGCTGACCAAGCGGGCCCGTCGGCTTCGCCGTGTGGCTGATCGGTTGGATTGGCCGCCGAACGTGTGGGTCGGTGTCTCCGTGGAGAGCGCGGCAGAGCTGGACCGTGTCGACGACCTGCGTGCCGTGCCCGCCGCTGTGCGGTTCCTGTCCTGCGAGCCGCTGCTCGGCCCGCTCGACGGCCTGGACCTGGAGGGCATCGACTGGGTGATCGTCGGTGGGGAGTCCGGGCCCGGTCATCGGCCGATGGAGGAGGAGTGGGCCTTGGACGTGCGCGACGCCTGTCTGCGGGAAGAGGTCGCGTTCTTCTTCAAACAGTGGGGTGGACACACGCCCAAGGCCGGCGGTCGGCTGCTGGAGGGTCGGACGTGGGATCAGATGCCGCTGCCCCTCACGGTCTGAGCGGGGGAAGTACCTGCAGGTTGTGGATCGGTGAGCCGGTGCCGTCGCTCGGTGTCCCACCCGCCGTTCTCAGGTGCTTGACCGCTTTGCGGGCCACCGTCTCGGGCACCTGACCGTAGAACTCTCCGAAGACGTCTGCCGTGTGCTCGACGAGTTTGAAGGCTCGGCCCTGCTGGAGCAGGCTGGCAATGTTGTGGGCCATGACGGGGATCGCCTGGTCGTGGATCTTCTTCGGGTCTGGGCGCTGCATGCTCGCCACGGAGAACAGCCCGTCGTCCTCTTCTCGGAGTTCCAGCCCTTCCCACCACGTGTCGCGGGCACGGGAGTGCGCGTCGCCGAAGACCCACAGGCCGTGGTTGCTGCGGGTTCCGAAGACGAGGTTGTAGACGGCCTTCTGGCCGGGGGCTTTGGTGACCGGGACGGAGACCGTGTGCATGCCCGTGGCCTGCCCGAGGCGTCGGCTGTACTCGGCTGCGACCTCGTCGTCCGCGTCCCGGCTGTAGCCGGCGGCGAAATACTCCCGCCACCACTGGCCGCCGCAGACCTCGTCCAGGCGCTTGCTGGTTCGCTCGTTGCCTTTGTCGGAACGGGAGTTCCCGCCGATGCGGCGCACCGCCATCATGCTGAAGTTGAGCAGCAGTTCGGTCGGGGGCCAGGTCTCCCTGCGGCGGCGGGCCAGGATGTCCACGAGGGTGTCGAACGGCAGTCCCAGACCGCAGGGGTCAAGGAAGAGGAACAACGGCCGCCCGACCGCGGCAGCCAGGACGTCGTCCATCAACGTGAGGACGTCGCCGTGGAAGGCGCGAGCGTCGACGCCCCGGCCGCAGTATTCACCGACGAGGGATTCCAGGTGGGCGAACGAGGACGCCGACCGTTCGGCGAAGAAGCAGGTCCAACGGATCAAGCCCTTGGCCTGGTGGTCCGCCGCGATGCGCAGCACCGTATCGACCGACCCGGGATCACCGTTCTCGTACCGCCCCTCGCCCGCGTACCCATCCAGGTAGACGACCTCATGGCCGCTCTTCGACCCCGTCATTCCGCCGAACTTGGGTATGTAGCGGCTGAGCAGCGCGTGCTTGAACACGCTTGGCAGAGCGGGCGCGTGCCAGTACTCCCTCGAGGTTCCGTTCGACATCCGTCCCCCTTCACGACCGGTGGCACATGTCAGGCGGTGCTCGATCAAGCGTGGAGGAACCGCGCCGCCGCCGTAAAGACCTCGTATCGGCCGGAGCATTGCGATCCAGCGTAGCCGGGTGGCGGAAGCCGCAGCCTGGATCAGTGTTGTCCGGCTGCTGTGGTCACGGGCTGCAGGCGGGCCGGTAGTTCGCTCCAGTCGTTCAGGGCTCCTTGGAGGAGGTTGTCGAGCTGGGCCTTGCCCTCGTTGAGCAGGAGGTCGCGCAGGCAGGCGCAGTCGTTCATCATGCCCGCGTCGGTGAAGCAGATGACGATGCCGGCTGCCTGGAGGCCGCGGGCGGCGAGGGCGATCTCGTGTCCGAACGGAAGCGGTACGCGGCTGGCGAGCTCCTGCGTGAAGACCTGCTCGATGCGGGGGCGGCCGAGTGCGGCCAGCAGGGCGCCGACGAGGCTGCCGACCACGCCGTGCAGGGACTTCTTACCGTCCAGCAGCGCGCGGGCGAAGGCGGCCAGCGCGTCGCAGCCCTTGCCACGGTGCCGCTCGACGAGGGCGTTCCAGATCTCCGGGGCCACGTAGCGCACCGCCTGCGCCGCGATGACGTCGCCGCCGCCCCCGCCGACGAGCTGCGCGCACGCCCTAACGGCGCTGTCCGTCTCCGTACGGGACACGACGCGCGGCGCCCGGGGTGAGGTGGACGGTCCGCTGCGCTGGGGCGGGATCCGAAGGGGCGGCGGGGCCGGAGCCGTCCGGCGGGGCCTGGACGGCGTGGGCTGCGGGCGGTTGGCGGCGCGCCGAGGAGCGGGCCCGAGAGACCTCGGACCCGCGGGGAGCCCTTGATGCAGGTGACAGCGGAGGCCCGCTTGGCGTACGAGGTTCCTGCAGAGTTTCCCGTCCGGCTTCATCGCACGGCACCTGTTGACCATCCGCAGAGAGTGACGGCTCGTCAGGTCGCGGGCAACACCGCGGGAGTGGCGGCGGAACGATCCGGCCACCGGTCCTCACAGGCCGTGCCACGGCCTTTGACGGCCCGCGGAACGGACGTCGAGCTCTCGGCCCGGTGGCCGCGGGTCGATCGTGCCCGGATCGCGGGAGCGCACGCGCCGCGCGGGCACCTCCGCGGGCCGCACGGTGCGCCCGGCGTACTACCCGGAGGTGCCCGGCCGGAACCCACCGGCCGGGCACCTCCTCCGCATCAGCCGCTCAGGCGTGGGCGGCGGCGGTCAGCTTGCGGGTGCCGTGGCGCAGTCCGGCGGCAGCGAGGAGGGCGCCGATGACGCACAGGACGGCGGTGACCAGGACCGCGGTGTGGACGCCGTTCATGAAGGCGTTGCCGCTGCCTTCGACGACGGCGGCCTTCAGTTGGGCGGGCATGGTGGCGTCGACGGGGGCGACGCCCATCGCGACGGCGTCCTTGGCGCCCGCGAAGCCCTGGGCGGCGAGTTCCGGCACGCCCGCACCGGTCAGCTCCCGCACCAGCGTGGCGCCGACCCGGCCGCTGACCAGGGAGACCAAGACGGAGGTGCCGAGCGCGCCACCGATCTGCAGCGCGGTGGCCTGTAGGCCGCTGGCCACGCCGCCGTCGCGGACGGGGGCGTTGGCGACGATGGCGTCGGAGGAGGCGGACATCACCATGCCGACGCCGAGGCCGATCAGGACGAACGGCGGCCACATCGCCCCGTAGGCGGAGTGGCTGTCCCAGGTGCTCATCCACAGCGCGGCGACGGCTTCCAGCAGCATGCCCGCGGGCATGGTCAGGCGGGCGCCGAAGCGTCCGGTCAGGGCGGCGCCGAGGGGTGCGGCGACGACGGAGGCCAGGCTCATCGGGAGGGTGCGCACGCCGACCTCGACGGGGCTGAGGCCTCGAACGTTCTGCAGGTAGAGCATCAGGAAGAAGATGACGCCGAGCAGGACGAAGAAGTTGATCGCGGTGACGACCGTGCCGATGGTCAGGGCCGGGCTGCGGAACAGCCGCATCGGCAGCAGCGGGTGGGCGATCCGGCTCTCGTGCCGGGCGAAGAGCGCCAGCAGCACCAGGCCGCCCGCCAGGGTGCCCAGGGTGCCGGGCGAACTCCAGCCCCAGCTCTCGCCCTTGATCACGCCGAAGACCAGAGCGACCAGCCCGAGGGCCAGGACAGCGACGCCGACCAGGTCGAAACGGTGATGCCCGGTGGAGTCCTTGCTCTGCGGCAGGACGAGCAGGCTGAAGACCAGCGCGCCGATGCCGATGGGCACGTTGATGTAGAAGACGGACTCCCAGCTGACGTGCTCGACCAGCAGGCCGCCGACGATCGGGCCGAGCGCGGTCGAGCAGGAGGCGACCATCGCCCACAGGCCGACGGCGGTGCCGAACTGCCGGGGCGGGAAGACCGCGCGCAGCAGGCCCAGGGTGTTGGGGATCAGCAGCGCGCCGAACAGGCCCTGCAGGGCGCGGAAGGCGATGACGCCGCTCACGGAGCCGATCAGGCCGATCATCACCGAGGAGACGACGAACCCGGCGGCGCCGACCAGGTAGAAGGTGCGGCGGCCGAACCTGTCGCCGAGCTTGCCGCCGAGGATCAGCGCGGCGGCCATCGCCAGCAGGTAGGCGTTGGTGACCCACTGCAGGTCAGAGGTGGAGGCGTGCAGGTCGCGGCCGATCTCCGGGTTGGCGATCGAGACCACCGACCCGTCGAGGTTGACCATGAACAGGCCGATCGCGACGGCGATCAGCGTCAGCCACGGGTTGGCGCGCCGCCCGCCGGATCCACTGGGCGGTTCGGCCGGTGCGGGCAGGGCGGTGCGGTCCACCGGGGTGGAGGAGGGCATGAAGGTGCCTTGTCTGAAAGGGAGTTGACGGAGACGTCGCGCCCGGCCGCGTTCGCGGCACGGACGCGCGCCGGAGCGCCGTCGGACCCGCCCGTGTGCACCGGTTCGACGGGTGGAGCGGGCGGTGCCGGACGGTCAGCCGGCGGGGTGGAGGTGCCGGACGAGCGAGTTCAGGGCGCCGAGCGCCGAGCCGAGGGCGTCCTGCTCCCCGTCGGTGAGCGTGGCCAGCAGCCGCGTCAGGTGGGCGGTCTTGATCGCCCGGGCCTCGGCCAGCCGCGAGGCGGCCAGCGGCGTGGGGTGCAGGTGCGCGACGCGCTTGTCACCGGCGTCCTGCCGACGCTCCAGCAGGCCCTGGTCGGTGAGCTGCGTGACGAGGGCGCTGACGTTGTTCGGCTTCATGAGCAGCACCTCAGCGGCCTCGCGGACCGTGATGCCCGCGCGCTCCTCGACCAGCCTCAGCAGGGCGAGCTGCCCCTCGGGCAGCCCGGGGTGCGGGAAGTCCAGCGCGACCTGCCGCTCCAGCACCCGGTTCAGCACGGGCAGGACGGACACCAACACCTCGGCGGTGGAGTCGACTTGCTCACTGCGAACACGGAAGGAGGGCACCGCCCCAGGTTAGATACCCCGACATACCTATGTCAACATATCCAACATCCCGAACCACGGCACTCGGGCCGCTCCAGCCGCCCGCAGCACTGCGGCCCGGACGAGGTGGCAGTGCCGTCTCGCCCGGGCCGCAGCGGATCCGGTCAGCCGAGGGTGATGGTGCGCTGGACGGGCAGGTCGCGGGAGGACCGGCCGGCGGAGAGGGTGTACAGGCCCGGGGTCAGGCACCAGGCGCCGGACTGCCAGGTGGAGAGGTCCTGGGCGGTGACGGTGAAGGCGACCCGGGTACTGGCACCCTTGGCGAGCTGGACCTTGCGGAAGCCGACCAGGCGACGGGGTTCGGCGTTGGCGGCAGCGGGCAGGGCGGCGTAGAGCTGGACGACGCTCCAGCCGGTGCGGGTGCCGGAGTTGGTGACCTTGGCGGTGGCGGTGAGGGTCTTGGCGGAGGCGTCCCAGGCGAGGGTGAGGTCGCCGACGGCGAAGGTGGTGTAGGACAGGCCGTGGCCGAAGGGGAAGAGGGGGTTCTGGCCGTAGCGGTCGTAGGAGCGGTAGCCGACGGCGGTGTCCTCGCTGTAGGCGACGGTGGTGCCGTCGCCGGGGTAGGTCGCGGGGGTGGCGCCGGCGCCCTGGGTGGCGGTGGCGGGGAAGGTGACGGGCAGGCGCCCGGCGGGGTCGCTGTCACCGAACAGGACGGCGGCGAGCGCGGTGCCGGCGGCGCGGCCGCCGTACCAGGCCTGGACGACGCCGCTGACGGAGTTCAGCCAGGGCATCGCGACGGGACCGTCGGTGTTGAGGACGACGATGGTGCGGGGGTTGGCGGCGGCGACGGCGGCGATGAGCTGGTTCTGGTCGCCGGGGAGGTCGAGCGAGGTGTGGTCCATGTCCTCGCCGGCCGTGCGGTTGGCGAAGACGACGGCGGTGTCGGCGGTGCGTGCGGCGGCGACCGCGGCGGGGATGAGGGAGTCGGGCTGCCAGCCGAGGGTGAGGCCGCAGGTGCCGTACTGGGCGCTGGCGTTGGTGTAGGTGACCTCGACGTCGACGGGGGTTCCGGCGGTGAGGGTGGCGGTGCCCTGGAGGGGGTAGTCGAAGGGGCCGAGGAAGAAGCGGGCCATGTGGCGGGTGCCGGAGACGACGGTGGTCCCGCCGAGGGCGAGGCTCGCGGTGCCGGAGGGCAGCAGCGAGAAGCGGTGCAGGCCGGTGCTGGTGGGAGTGAGCTTGCCGGTCCAGCGGGCGGACCAGATCGGAGGCAGGCTGCTGAGCGGGGCCTGGGTGAAGTCGATGGTGGAGACGGTCTGGGTGGCGACGGGGGTGCCGGTGGGCTGCGGGCCGGCGTAGTAACTGACGGTCAGTCCGGTGGCGCCCGCAGCGGTCTTCAGCGCGGTGGCGGGGACGGCGGCGAGCGGGACGTCGCCGGTGCTGCCCTGAGTGAAGGTGACGGTGGCTGCGCTGCCGGCCCGGTCGCGGATGGCCTGCAGTGGGGTGGTCCAGGTGCCGGGGTCGACGTAGCTGGAGCCGGAGACGCCGGTGATGGTGTCGGCGCCGGCCGGGCCGATGACGGCGATACGGGCGCCCTGGGCCAGGGGCAGCGCGCCGTTCTTGTTCTGCAGCAGGACGGTGCCGTGGATGGCGAGGTCGTGGGCGAGGTTCTGGTGGGCCTGGGTGCTGACGTTCGCGGCGGGGGCCGGGAGCGGGTTGTCGAACAGTCCGGCGCCGATCATGGTGGCCAGGACGCGGCGGGCGGCGTCGTCGAGGCGGGCGGAGCTGACGCCGGAGGTGATGCTGCCGGCCGGGGCCTGAACGCCGCCGGGGCCGAGTCCGACGAGGTCCATCCCGGCTCGGACGGCGGCGACCTGGTCGTCACCGGCCCAGAAGTCGGGGACGGTGTAGCCCTGCAGGCCGATGGTGTTCTTCAGGTCGTTGAACAGGGCCTGGCTCTGGACGGCGAAGACGCCGTTGACCTTGGGGTAGGCCATCATCACGGAGGTCAGCGGGGTGGTGGCGATGATGCGGCGGAACGGGGCCTGGTAGACCTCGTGGAGGGCGCGGTCGGAGACGGTGACGTTGACCGCGCTCCGGTTGTCCTCCTGGGTGTAGGCGGTGAAGTGCTTGACGGTGGCGACGACGCCCTGCTGCTGCATCGAGGCGGTGAAGGTCGTTGCGAGGGTGCCGGTGAGGTACGGGTCCTCGCCCATGCCTTCGGCCTGGCGACCGGAGTGCCAGTGCCGGGCGATGTCGATGGTGGGGGCGAGCAGGTTGTTGTAGCCCTTGGCGCGGCCTTCCGCGCCGATGGCGGCGCCGAGCGCGCCGGTGCGGTCGGCGTCGAAGGTGGCGGCCTGGGCGATCGGGACGGGGAAGGCCGTCACGCCGCTCTCGCCGCGCAGGCCCGCCGAGGCGTCGGCGATGGACAGGGCAGGGATGCCAAGGCCCGCGAGCGCGCCGAAGTCGCACCGGATCAGTGCTTCCTTCTGGGCTGGCGTCATCGTGGCGAGGAGTTGGTCGGCTCGGGTCCGGGGGGTGGCGCCGGCCGTGGCGGCGCGGGCGGCGGGTGCCGCAGCCGATGGGGGGACGGTGGTGGCCAGGGCGGACAGGACGGCGGTGGTGAGGAACGCGCGGCGTCTCATGCGGCTCTCCGGGGGAATCTAGCAACGGGCCGGGCGTGCGTGGTGGAGCACGCGCCGGTGGTGGGGGGCGGGGCGGTGCGCGGATGGGAGTTCCGCAGCACGCGGGTGTGACGGATGGACCGGACGGGGCTTCTCGCCGGGCAGCGGTCATGAAGGCTTCCGGGCAGTTGCTCCGCCAGCCTTGTCGAGGAGTTCCGTGACCGCCGAGGGCGGAGCGTCGTCTCGGTCCGCAGCGAATTTCCGGTGCGGGAGCGGATCGGACGGGGGTTTGGCCGCGTGTGGGCAGGCGGTCATCGGCGATCGAGAGGGGGTGAGCCAAAGACTGTCCGTCAGATCCGCGGGGGTGGGGGTGGGCCTGACACTGCGCCTGCCGCGCGTAAAACGTTCTACATGTCGCGGAAATCTAGACGTCACCTACGGGGCGGTCAAGGCTTGCGGCGGCGCCTCTTCCGCCGGGCACTCTGCCCCAACATCGACCTTGCGTAGCAAAGTCGCAGGATGGCGGCCGCATCGGCACTCGATCCGACCTGGCCGCCGCGAACCCTTTCGGCGCCTTCACCCGTAAAACGTTGTCCACCTACCTGTCGATCCGGCTCCCGGCAGTGGCGAGAAACCTTCTTGCAGCGCGTTGACCAGGTGCCGCCCGACCCATATCGTCTATGCATCAATGATTGATGTACTGATCATATGGGGCGGCCGCCCACCCGACGCCGCCCTCCCCTCCCACTCCTGAACGAGGAGGCCGCATGCCCTCGTCATCCCCGCGTCCGCTCGCCGTCGTCGGCGGCGGGATCGGCGGTCTCGCCGCAGCGCTGGCCGCTGCCCGCGCGGGCCGCACCGTCACGCTGGTCGAGCGCGCCGCGCAGTTCGGCGAGATCGGTGCCGGCCTGCAGCTGGCGCCCAACGCCTCGCTCGCCCTGGACGAACTCGGCGTCCTGGCCGACGTGCAGCGCAACGCCGTCATGCCGCCCCGGCTGGTCATGATGGACGCCGTCTCCGGCACCGAGGTGAGCTCGCTCGACCTGCGCAGCAGCGCCTACACCGAGCGGTTCCGGCACCCCTACATGGTCACCCACCGCACCGACCTGCACGCGGCCCTGCTCGCCGCTTGCCGAGCCGAGCCGCTGATCACCCTGTGCACCGGCCTCACCGTCATCCACGCCGAGCAGGACAACGACCACGTACGGCTGTTCTTCGAGGAGCAGGACGAGGCGCTGCTCGCCGACGCGGTGATCGCCGCCGACGGCCTGCACTCCCGGCTGCGCCGCGCGCTGACCGGCGAGGGCGACCCGGTCTGCTCGCGCTACGTCGCCTTCCGCGGCGCGATCCCCACCGAGCGGATGACCGGCCGGATGTCGCAGGCGGCGGCCGACGAGGCCGTCATGGTCTGGGCCGGGCCCGCCATGCACCTGGTCCAGTACCCGGTGCGGCGCGGCGAGCTGTACAACCAGGTCGCCGTGTTCCGCAGCGACAGCTACACCCTCGACTCCGACGACTGGGGCACCGAGGCCGAGCTGGAGCAGCGCTTCGCCGGCGCCTGCGACGCCGTCCGCGACGCGCTGCCGCTGGTCGCCCGCGACCGCCGCTGGCCGCTGTACGACCGCCCGCCGCTGAAGCAGTGGGCCTACGGCCGGATCGCCCTGCTCGGCGACGCGGCGCACCCGATGCTGCAGTACCTCGCCCAGGGCGCCTGCCAGGCACTGGAGGACGCCACCGCACTCGGCCGGGCACTGCGCGAACAGCCCGACGCCTCGGACGCGTTCACCGCCTACGCCGCGCGGCGCACCGAGCGGGCCGGGCGGATCCAGACCAGCGCGCACCTGTTCGGCGACCTCTGCCACCTGGAGGGCATGGGCGCCACGATGCGCAACCTCGCCCTGGCCCACCGCTCCCCCGCGGACTTCGACGACATCGCCTGGGTGTGGATACCCGCCCCCGACACCGTCGCCGCACCCGCCACCGCGACCGCTGCTTCGATCGGAGCCCCGGCATGACCGACGACCAGGCGTACCAGAACCTGGAAGGACTCGGCGCCGCCCCGCTGTGGCGCTTCTACGGCAACCTCTTCCCCGCCCAGCCCCGCAGCCGGGCCGTGCCGTTCCGCTGGAGCTGGCAGGACCTGCGCCCCCACCTGCTGCACTTCTCCAAGACGCTCTCCCTGCACGAGGCCGAGCGGCGCGTGCTGATGCTGGTCAACCCCGGCCTCACCGACCCGCCCGCCACCGTCACCACCCTGTACGCGGGCCTGCAGATCATCCTGCCCGGCGAAACCGCCCAGGCCCACCGCCACACCTCCAACGCCTTCCGCTTCGTCCTGGAGGGCGAGGGCGCCTACACCACCGTCAACGGCGAACCCGTGCGGATGGCACCCGGCGACCTGCTGCTCACCCCCGGCTGGCACTGGCACGACCACACCCACCAGGGCGACGCGCCGATGATCTGGCTCGACGCCCTCGACTACCCGCTGGTCAACGCCCTCGAAGCCGGTTTCTACGAGCAGTACCACCAGCGGCTCCAGCCGCTCACCCGCACCGCCGACCTCGGCAGCCGTCAGTTCCTGCACGGCCGCCTCACCCCCACCTGGCTCACCCCGGACGGCACCGGCAACTCCCCCGTCACCCGCTACCCCTGGCAGGAGACGGCCCGCGCGCTCGACGCCATCGCCGACGACGCCACCGGCAGCGAGGTGGACGGCATCGCGCTGGAGTACACCGACCCGTTCACCGGCGGACCGGTCATGTCCACCATCGGCTGCCGGATCCACCGCCTGCGCCCCGGCTTCGACGGCGCCGGCCGCCGCCACACCGCCTCCACCATCGTCAACGTCGTCCGCGGCGAGGGCGCCACCATCGTCGACGGCGTCCGCCTGGAGTGGTCCGAGCACGACACCATCGCCATCCCCGGCTGGGCCACCTACCGGCACGTCAACGCCTCCGCCTCCCAGGACGCGGTGCTGTTCTCCTACAGCGACGAGCCGGTGATGCGCGCCCTGGGCCTGTACCGCACCGAACCGGGCGACCCCGGCGCCTGATCCTCCTCCCCTCCCCAGCAAGGACCACCTATGCGTCTCGCACTCTTCGACCAGGACCGGATCGGCCTGGTCGACGGCGACCACCTCGTCGACGTCACCGAACTCCTCGCCGGTCCGGGCCCGTACGGCCCGGCCGGGCCCCTGCAGCGTCACATCGAGCTCGGCGGCACCCTGCCCGCCGACCTGTCCGGCCTGCCGCGCGTCCCGCTGGCGGACGCGAAGCTCGAAGCCCCGCTCCCCCGTCCCGGGAAGATCGTCGGCGCGCCGGTCAACTACCTCGACCACAAGGCCGAGATGGAGTACCCGACCTCCATCGCCGAGCTCGGCGTCTTCCTCAAGGCCAACTCCTCCGTGATCGGCCCTGGCCGGGACGTCCTGCTGCCCTACAGCGACACGCGCACCGACCAGGAGGGCGAGCTCGCCGTCGTCATCGGCCGCACCGCCAGCCACGTGCCTGCGGGCGAGGCCCTCGACTACGTCTTCGGCTACAGCTGCCTGCTGGACATCACAGTCCGCTCCACCGAGGACCGCTCCACCCGCAAGTCCTACGACACCTTCACCCCCCTCGGCCCGTGGGTCACCACCGCCGACGAGGTCCCCGACCCCGACGCGCTCGACCTGCGCTGCGCGGTGGCGGGCGAGGAACGGCAGCACACCAGCACCGCGGACCTGATCTTCGGCGTCGCAGAGCTGATCGCCTACACCAGCTCCGTGATGACCCTGCACCCCGGCGACGTGATCGCCACCGGCACCCCGGCCGGCGTCGGCCCGATCCGGCACGGCGACCGGATCACCGTCGACATCGAGCGGATCGGCCGCCTGGAGGTCGGCGTCGACGGCAGCCGCGCCACCCCGTACGCCGAGCGGCCCGGCCGCCGGGTGCGCACCGCCGACTGATCCGGGCCCTGCGCCGCGCCGGGGCGGTGCCGCGCGCTCGTAGACTCGACGACCGGTCGCACCCACGCGCGCCCGCGGCACCCCTCGGCGAAGGAAACGGCAGCACCTTGACACGCTCACTGGAACTGGACCACTACGTCGGGCACCTCATCCGCCGGGCGGAGCAGGTCCACACCTCGCTCTGGGCCGCGCACGTCTCGCGCGAGGTCACCTCCCAGCAGTTCGCCGTCCTCAACGCGCTCGCCCGCATGCCCGGCAACGACCAGCGCACGGTGGCGTCCGCGACCTCCCTGGACCGCTCCACCGTCAACAACATCGTCCGGCGTCTGACCGACCAGGGCTACGTCAGCCAGGTCCGCGACGACGCCGACCGCCGCCGCACCCTGCTGGAGCTCACCGCCGAGGGTGCGCGGCTGCTGCAGCAGCTCATCCCGCCTGCCGAACACGTCAACGAACTGCTGCTGGCCTCCCTCCAGGACGGCGAGCGGCCCGTCGCGATCGACCTGCTGCGGAAGATCGCCTGCGTCGACGACGCCGGCTGACCTCCCGGGCGGAGCGGCGCACCTCACACCTCCGGGCGTCCGGAGACCGGAGCCCGCTCCCGCACCATGGAGGCGGAACCCCTCCGGGCTTCGGTGACGTCGACGCCGCTCGACCCAGGTCGCCACGCGCCCGACCGACCGGCGTGAACCTCCAGGAGCCCCCATGAACCACCGCGCTCCCGCACAGCCCCCGCACGCCTGGCGCACGGGCGTGGTCGCGGGCATGGCCTCGTACGTCGACGC
This sequence comes from Kitasatospora cineracea, assembly GCF_003751605.1. Lineage (NCBI taxonomy): Bacteria > Bacillati > Actinomycetota > Actinomycetes > Kitasatosporales > Streptomycetaceae > Kitasatospora > Kitasatospora cineracea. Next base: position 5,228,115 of record NZ_RJVJ01000001.1, on the reverse strand, counting down.
CGCGGCGATCGTCTCCACCGGCATCGCCCTGGTCCTCTACCAGGAGCCGCTGCACCTGACCGGCGGCCACATCGGCGTCCTCTCCGGCGCGCTGACCGCCGCCATCGCCACCGGCGCCCTGCTGGGCGGGCGCCTGGGCGACCGCTTCGGCCGCCGCCGCGTGTTCGCCGCCACCATGGCGATGGTCGTCGCCGGATGCGCACTCACGGTCCTCTCCACCGGCTTCGCCCCCCTGCTGCTCGGCGTCCTGGTGCTCGGACTGGGCTCCGGGGCCGACCTGCCGGTGGCGCTCGCGATGGTCTCCGAGTCCGCGACCGACCGGAACCGGGCCGCGCTGATCGGCTTCTCCAACGTCCTGTGGGGCGTGGGCGCCGCGGCCGCCGGTACGGTCGCCGCCCTCGTCGGCGGCTGGGGCCGAACCGGCGGGCAGATCCTCTACGGGCACGTCGGCGCGGTCGCGCTGGTCCTACTGCTGGCCCGGCTCCGCCTGCCGGAGTCCCCGGCCTGGCTGGCCGCCCGACGCGAACGGGCGTCGCCCCGGGCGGCTGCGGCCTCGGCCCGCGCCCTGTTCACCGGCCCGTACCTGCGCCCGTTCGCCGCACTGCTCGGCTTCTACGCCCTGACCAACCTGGCCGCCAACACCAGCGGCCAGTTCGGCGCCTACGTCGCGGCCAACGTCGCCCACCTCCCGGTCGACGTCAGCGCGCGACTGTCGCTGCTGGTGCTGCCCGTCACCGTGGCAGCGGGCCTGTGGTTCATGCGGATCGCCGGCACACCGCGCCGCATGGGGTACTTCGCGTTCGGTGCCGCCTGCCTGGCGGGCGGCTACCTGATCCCGCCGCTGTTCGGGTTCTCCCTGGCCACCCTCGCACTCTCCATGGCGGTCAACGCGATCGGCGGCGCGTTCGCCTTCGAGGGGATCATGAAGACCTGGGCACAGGAGTCCTTCCCCACCCTGCTGCGCGCCACCGCCCAGGGCGCGGTCATCGCCACCGCCCGCTACCTCGCCGCCGCGTTCGCCCTGGTCACCCCGGCGCTGCTGCGATTCGACCCGGCCCTGCTCTACGGAGGGCTGGCCGCCGTGTCGGCCGCGGGTCTGGCGATCGGCTGGTTCGGCTTCCGCGGGGTCCGGCGCGACGAGTTCACGACGGTGCTTCTCCGGCCGGTTCAGCTCAGGCCGACGCGGGCGGCGGCGGAGTCCCAGGCGCGGGTGTCGCCGCTGGGCTCGTAGCGCTTGAGGTGCTGGGTGCGTGCGACCAGGCGGCGGATGGCGCGGCGGTCGGCGACCAGGCCGTGGGTGCGGGCCTGAACGAGGATGTTGCCGATGGCGGTGGCCTCGGTGGGGCCGGCGATGACGGGCAGGCCGGTGGCGTCGGCGGTGAACTGGCAGAGCAGTTCGTTGCGGCTGCCGCCGCCGACGAGGTGGACGGTGCGGATGGGCTTGCCGGTCAGTTCGGCGGCCCGGCGCAGGGTGTGGCGGTGGGCGAGGGCGAGGCTCTCCAGGATGCAGCGGACGACGGCGCCCGGGTCGTCGGCCGGCAGGTGCTGGCCGGTGCGGGCGCAGTACTCGGCGAGGCGGGCGGGCAGGTCGCCGGGGGCGAGGAACTCGGGGGCGTCGGGGTTGACGAGCGCGGCGAAGGGGCGGGCGGCGGCGGCGCGTTCGAGCAGCTCGGGCAGCTGGTGGCTGCGGCCTTGGGCGCGCCAGGTGCGCTGGCTCTCGCTGAGCAGCCACAGGCCCATGACGTTGCGCAGGTAGCGGACGGTGTTGTCGATGCCGAGCTCGTTGGTGAAGTTCGCGGCGCGGGAGGCGTCGGTGAGCACCGGCTTGTCGAGTTCCAGTCCGACCAGCGACCAGGTGCCGCAGGAGATGTAGGCGAAGTCGGCGGTGGTGGCGGGGACGGCGGCGACGGCGGAGGCGGTGTCGTGGGAGGCGACGGCGACCAGGGGGTGCCGGGGCGCAGTCCGGTGGCGGCGGCGACGTGCGGCAGGACGGTGCCGGCGTGGTCGCCGGGCCGGCGCAGCGGGGCCAGGACGGCGGGGTCGAGGCCGAGGGCGGTGAGGATCGGGGTGGACCAGTTGCCGGTGCGGGCGTCGTACAGGCCGGTGGTGGAGGCGTTGGTGGCCTCGGTCCCGAGGGTGCCGGTGAGCCAGTGGGTGAGCAGGTCGGGGATCAGCAGCAGGGTGCGGGCCCGGTCGAGGTTCTTCTCGGCGGCGAGCTGGAAGAGCGTGTTGAACGGCAGGTGCTGGAGGCCGGTGATGCGGTAGAGGTCGCGGGCGGGGACGCGGCGCCAGACGTCTTCGACGGCGGCGGCGCCGCGCGGGTCGCGGTAGTGGAAGGGGTTGTTGATGAGGGCGCCGTCGGCGTCGAGGAGTCCGTAGTCGACGGCCCAGCTGTCGATGCCGACGGAGGCGATCTCCCAGCGGGCGGCGGCTTCGCGCAGTCCGTCGAGGACGCCCTGGTACAGGCCGAGGGCGTTCCAGTGCAGGCCGTCGGGGAGCTGGGCGGGGGTGTTGTCGAAGCGGTGGGTCTCGGTGAGCTCCAGGCTGTCGCGGCCGACGCGGCCGACGACGACCCGTCCGCTGGTGGCGCCGAGGTCCGCCGCGGCGAAGGCGGTCGGGGCGTGGGGGGCGTGGGGCTTCACGGCGGTGTGTCCTCGGTGGTGCGGTGGTGGTGTGGGGAGGTGGTGCGGGCCGCGAAGAGGAGTACACGGCCCGCACCGGTTGCCCCGGAGCCCGGTGCGCGGCGGCGTCGCCGCGCACCACCCTCATGTCCCGCAGGTGACGGAGCGTTGTCGCGGGGGGCTGCCGGAGCGGTTCAGGGGGTCAGCGCAGGAAGGCTGCGGCGACGCCTGCGTCGACCGGGACGTGCAGGCCGGTGGTGTGGGTGAGGTCGCCGCCGGTGAGGGCGAAGACCGCGTTCGCGACGTGCTCGGGCAGCACCTCGCGCTTGAGGATGGTGCGCTGGGCGTAGAACTCGCCGAGCTTGTCCTCCGCGATGCCGTAGGTGGCGGCGCGCTGCGCGCCCCAGCCGCCCGCGAAGATCCCGGAGCCGCGCACGACGCCGTCGGGGTTGACGCCGTTGACGCGGATGCCGTGCTCGCCCAGCTCGGCGGCCAGCAGCCGGACCTGGTGGGCCTGGTCGGCCTTGGTCGCGGAGTAGGCGATGTTGTTGGGGCCGGCGAAGACGGCGTTCTTGGAGGCGATGTAGACGATGTCGCCGCCCAGGCCCTGCTCGATCATGATGCGGGCGGCCTCGCGGGAGACCAGGAAGGAGCCGCGGGCCATGATGTCGTGCTGCAGGTCCCAGTCGCGGGCGGTGGTCTCCAGCAGCGGCTTGGAGATGGAGATGCCCGCGTTGTTGACCACCAGGTCGACGCCGCCGAAGGCGAGGGCCGCGGCCTTGAACGCCTCGGCGATCTGCTCCTCGCTGGTGACGTCGACGGTGACGGCCACCGCCTTGTCGGGGCCGCCCAGCTCCTCGGCGACGGCCGCCGCGTTCTCGGCGTTCAGGTCCGCGATCACCACGCAGGCGCCCTCGCCGACCAGCCGCTCGGCGATCGCCCGGCCGATGCCCGAGCCGGCGCCGGTGACCAGCGCGACCCGGGTGGCCAGCGGCTTCGGAGCGGGCATCCGCCGCAGCTTGGCCTCCTCCAGCGACCAGTACTCGATGCGGAACTTCTCCGCCTCCTCGATGGGGGCGTAGGTGGAGACGGCCTCGGCGCCGCGCATCACGTTGATCGCGTTGAGGTAGAACTCCCCGGCCACCCGGGCGGTCTGCTTGTCCTTGCCGAAGGAGAACATGCCCACGCCGGGGACGAGGACGATCGCCGGGTCGGCGCCGCGGATCGCCGGGGAGTCGGCGCCGGCGTGCCGGTCGTAGTAGGCGCGGTAGTCCGTGCGGTACTGCTGGTGCAGCTCGCGCAGGCGTGCGGCCGCCTCGTCGAGGGTGGCGGTGGCGGGCAGGTCGAGGACCAGCGGGGCGATCTTGGTGCGCAGGAAGTGGTCGGGGCAGGAGGTGCCCAGCGCGGCCAGCCGCGGGTGCTCGGCGCGGGCCAGGAAGTCCAGCACCTCAGCGCTGTCGGTGAAGTGGCCGACCTGCGGGTGGTCGGTGGAGGCCAGGCCGCGGATCAACGGCGCCAGCGCGGCGGCCCGCTCGCGCCGCTGCGCCTCCGGCAGGGCCTGGTAGCCGTCCAGGAGCGGGCCGAACGGCTCCGCCTTGCCGCGCTCGGCAAGGAAGGCTTCGGCGGTGCGGATGATGTGCAGCGCGTTGGCCTCGCACTCCTCGCTGCTCTCGCCCCAGGCGGTGATGCCGTGGCCGCCGAGGATGCAGCCGATCGCCTGCGGGTTGTTGCGCTTGATCTCGGCGATGTCCAGGCCGAGCTGGAAGCCGGGGCGGCGCCAGGGCACCCACACCACGCGCTCGCCGAAGCACTCGGCGGTGAGCTTCTCGCCGTCGGCGGCGCAGGCCAGCGCGATGCCGGAGTCGGGGTGCAGGTGGTCGACGTGCGCGGCGTCCACCAGGCCGTGCATGGCGGTGTCGATGGACGGGGCGGCGCCGCCGCGCCCGTGCAGGCAGTAGTCGAACGCGGCGACCATCTCGTCCTCGCGCTCCACCCCCGGGTAGACGTCGACGAGGGAGCGCAGCCGGTCCAGGCGCAGCGCCGCCAGGCCGGAGGCGGTCAGGGTGCCCAGGTCACCGCCGGAGCCCTTGACCCAGAGCAGTTCGACGTCGCGGCCGGTGGCGGGGTCGGTGTCGGTGCCCTTGGCGGAGGTGTTGCCGCCGGCGTAGTTGGTGTTGCGCGCATCCGCGCCGAGCCGGTTGGAGCGGGCGAGGAGGGCGGCGACTTCGGGGTGCAGGGCCATGGCGGGAGGGGTTTCCTTACGTCTGGACGGAGGGGCGGTGGCGCTCACGGGGTGTGCGGGCCGGTCCGTGGTTGCGCCGGTGCGGACCGGCCCGCGCTGCCGGTGGGTCAGGCGCCCCAGCCGGCCTGGTGGCCGCCGACGCGGTCGGCGGCGGTCTTGTCGGCCCAGCCGGTGGCGCGGTAGGCGGCCAGCGGGTTCGGGTCGAGTCCGGCTTCGGCGCGGACTTCGGCCAGCAGCGGGCGGACGTCGGTGTTGTAGGCGTCCATCAGCACCTCGTTGGCGGCGAGCACGTCACCGGTGTCCTGAGCGGCCGTCAGGGCGCCAGTGTCCACCAGCAGGGCCTTGGCGGTGGCCTCCTGGACGTTCATCACCGAGCGGATCACCGCGGGGATCTTCGCCTCGATGTTGTGGCACTGGTCGAGCATGAACGCCACGCCGGTCTCCGGTGCGAGGCCGCCGTTCTTGACGACCTCGTGCATGATCCGGAACAGCTGGAACGGGTCGGCCGCACCGGCCATCAGGTCGTCGTCCGCGTAGAAGCGGGAGTTGAAGTCGAAACCGCCGAGCTTCCCCTCGCGCAGCAGGAACGCGACGATGAACTCGATGTTGGTGCCCGGCGCGTGGTGGCCGGTGTCGACGACGACGGTGGCCTTCGGGCCGAGCCGCAGGCAGTGCGCGTACGCGGTGCCCCAGTCCGGGACGTCCATGGTGTAGAAGGCGGGCTCGAACAGCTTGTACTCCAGCAGGATCCGCTGGTCCTCGCCGAGCCGCTCGTACACCTCCGCGAGCGCGTCGGCCAGGCGGCCCTGGCGGGCCGAAGTGTCGTCCTGGCCGGGGTAGTTCGTGCCGTCGGAGAACCACAGCTTCAGGTCCGTCGAGCCGGTGGCGTCCATGATGTCGACGCACTCCAGCAGGTGGTCGACCGCCTTGCGGCGCACCCGCGGATCCGGGTTGGTGACCGAGCCCAACTTGTAGTCGTCGTCCTGGAAGACGTTGGCGTTGATCGCGCCGATCTCCAAGCCGAGGCCGCGGGCGTGAGCGGACAGCGCGGCGTAGTCCTCCACCTTGTCCCAGGGGATGTGCAGCGAGACCTTCGGGGCGGCGCCGGTGGCGGCGTGCACCTGGGCGGCGTCGGCGAGCTTCTCGAACGGGTCGCGCGGCACGCCGGGCTGGGCGAAGACCTTGAAGCGGGTGCCCGAGTTCCCGTAGCCCCAGGAGGGCGTCTCGATGCGCTGGGCCCGCAGGGCGTCCTTCACGGCAGATCGGTCGGTCACCGGAGCACCTCTCACCACGTCGATCACTCAACTTGAATCGTTTCAAGCAGACCGTAGGTCGAGCAGCGCGAAACCGTCAAGCCGCTGCCGTAATCTGGCAACCGTCCAGCGATCACATCGATGAAACTTTTCAATGCGAAACGGAGACGGACACGGGCATGGGCAGCGCGGCAGGGATCAAGGACGTGGCCCGGGCGGCCGGGGTGTCGGTGGGCACGGTCTCCAACGTGATCAACCGGCCGGAGGTGGTCGGTGAGGAGACCCGGGCCCGGGTCCAGGCCGCGATCGAGCAACTCGGCTACGTGCGCAGCGAGTCGGCACGGCAGTTGCGCTCCGGGAGCAGCCGGATCATCGGCCTGCTGGTCCTCGACCTGGGCAACCCGTTCTTCGTCTCGGTCGCCCGGGGCGCGGAGCGGGCCGCCCGGGCGGAGGGCCTGGGCGTGATGGTCTGCAACAGCGCGCAGCGGCCGGCCGACGAGGCGGACTACCTGGCGCTGTTCGCCGAGCAGCGGGTGCGCGGGGTGCTGCTGACCCCGGCCGACACGGAGGGCTCGGGGGCGGCGGCGCTGCGGCGCCACGACGTGCCGTTCGTCCTGGTCGACCGCCTCGCGCCGGGGATCGACGCCTGCTCGGTGTCGGTGGACGACGTCAAGGGCGGCTCGCTGGCGGCTGCGCACCTGCTGGCGGGCGGGCACCGGCGGATCGCGTTCGCGGGCGGGCGCCACCGCCTGCAGCAGGTCGCCGACCGCCGCTCGGGCGCGCTGGCGGCACTGGAGGGTAGCGGCGCGGAACTGGTGGATCTGGAGGTGGCGGGCCTGGACGTGGCGGCCGGGCGGGACGCGGGCGCCCGGCTGCTGGGGATGCTGCCGCGGCCGACGGCCGTCTTCTGCGCGAACGACCTGCTGGCGCTTGGTTTGCTGCAGGCCGCGTTCGCGGCGGGCCTGCGGGTGCCCGAGGACCTGGCGATCGTCGGCTACGACGACATCGAGTTCGCCGCCGCGGCGGCGGTGCCGCTGACCTCGGTGCGCCAGCCCGCCGAGGCGATGGGGCGCACGGCGGTGGAGCTGCTCGCGCAGGAGACCGGCGGCGGTGCGCACCGGCACCGGCAGGTGGTCTTCGAGCCGGAGCTGGTGGTGCGCGGCTCCACGCTGCTGGCCCCGCGGACAGCGTGAGAGCCCGCCGTTGAATCCATTCAACGGCGGGCTTCGGCGGACGCCGCTCAGTCGGCGTGCGGTGCGGCGGTGCTGGAGCGCACGACGAGGCGGGGGGTCATGGCGGTCTGCATCGCCTGGGTGCGGCGGCCCTCGACCCGTTCGATGAGCATCCGGGCGGCGGTGGCGCCCATGGTGGTGCCGGCCTGGTCGACGCTGGTGAGCTGGACCGGGGCGAGGGCGGCGACCGCGGTGTTGTTGTAGCCGACCAGCGAGAGGTCGCCGGGGATGCCCAGGCCCAGTTCGGCGGCGGCGCGGTAGACGCCGAGGGCGGCGACGTCCGCACCGGCCATGATGGCGGTGGGCCGGTCGGCTGTACTCAGCAGCCGCTTGCCCGCCTCGTAGCCGCCCTCCTCGGAGTAGGCGGCGGCGAGGGCCTGCGGGGCGAGGCCGTGGCGTTTCATGGCGGCGGTGTAGCCCTTGGCGAGCACCGCTTCGGGGGTGAGCTTCCACTGGCTGCCCTTGAGGCCGGGGGCGGCGAGCAGGGCGATCCGGCGGTGGCCGAGGGCGGCGAGGTGGTCGACGACCAGCGCCGCGCCCTGGTCGTCGGCGTCGACGACCGAGTCGTGGACGGCGGCGGTGTCGTGGTGGCCGATCACGACGGTGGGCACGGCCTCGGCGGTGGCGAGGACCTCGGCGCGGCTGGTGCCGGGGGCGATGAGGATCAGGCCGTCCATCTGGCGGTCGACCATCGACTGGACGGTGCGCGCCTGTTCGCTCGCGCCGAAGCCCGCCGCGCCGATCAGCACCGTGTAGTCGCTGCCGTGCAGTTGCTGCTGGACGCCGTCGAGGATGTCGGCGAAGAAGGTGTTGCGGAGGCTGTCGAGCAGCACCCCTATCGTGTAGGTCCGCCCGCGCATCCCGCGCGCGGCAGCATGCGGCCGGTAGTCCAGCTCGGCCATCGCGGCGCGCACGCGCTCCTGCATGGCGGGGCTGACGCCGTAGGCGTTGCGGAGCACCTTGGAGACGGCCGCGGTCGAGACGCCGGCGCGGGCGGCGACGTCGGTGATGGTGACGCGCTTGGGGCGTTTCGTCGGCTCCATGGCCCACTTTCCGAAAAGTCACGGTCGCGAAAGCCACGGCCTCGAAAGTCACTGTTGCGCAACGTTCTACACGATCTTTCCCGGCCGGGACCAGCCGCATCGCCCAGGTGACCGCCTCGTTACGCCCTCGTGTCTTGACGATAGCTTGCCCTCGGGGGCACTGTTGACCCCATCGTGGAGAACGTTCTACAAAGTCGGGCCCCGTCTTCCGGGAGAGCCCCGCGTTCTCCGGTTCAGCGATCCCCCACCTCTGCCTCCGCTCAATGACGCCAGGGAGCACAGCCGTGACCATCAACCCCACCCGCACCGGCAGAACCCGCCTCGTCGGCTTCACCGCTGCCGCAGCCGCCGTGGTGCTGCTCGCCACGGCGTGCGGCAGCAGCGGGACGGGCGCGAGCGCCTCCCCGAAGAACTTCGACTACCTGTCGGTCACCGAGAACACCACCATCAAGAAGACGCTGACCACGCTGTCGACGACCTCCTGCACCGACCAGAACAAGGCGCTGCCGCTGAAGGTCGACACCGTCCCGCAGTCCGGCCTCGACCAGAAGCTGCAGCTGTTGGCGGGTCAGAACGCCCTGCCGGTCCAGTTCGCGGCCGGCAACGCCCCGGCGCTGACCACCCAGCTCTTCGGCGCGGGCAACGTCGCAAACCTGGAGGACGAGCTCACCAAGCTCGGCGTCTTCGACCAGCTGCAGCCCGCCGCGGTGTCCACCATCAAGGCGCTGTACCAGAACAAGCTCGCCGTGCTGCCGTACGAGTACAACATCGAGGGCATCTTCTACAACAAGAAGGTCTTCGAGGCCAACGGCATCTCCGTCCCCAAGACCTGGGACGAGCTGGTCGCCGCGGCCGCCAAGCTGCAGGGCGCGGGCGTGCAGCCCTTCGCCGCCTCCGGCCAGCAGGGCTGGCCGCTCACCCGCATGGTCAGCGGCTACCTGTACCGCAGCCTGGGCCCGGGCGCGATGAGCGCGATCGCCAACGGCACCGCGAAGCTGACCGACCCCGAGTACGTCAAGGCCGCCCAGCAGGTCGCCGAGCTCGGCAAGAAGGGCTACTTCGGGCAGGGCGTCGGCTCCATCGACTACGACACCGCGATGAACCAGTTCCTGGGCGGCAAGGCCGCGATGTTCTACATGGGCAGCTGGGCGCTGGCCAACATCGCCGACGCCAAGCAGGACACCCTGGGTGCGGAGAACGTCGGCTTCATGCCGTTCCCGGCGGTCGCCGGCGGCAAGGGCTCCATCGACCAGTACCCCTCCAACGTGGGCCTGCCGGTCGCGGTGAACGCCAAGAGCTTCGACGCGAAGACCGGCGACTGGGTGAAGTGCATCGCGCAGAACTACGGCAGCGTCGCGCTCAAGGACCAGGGCACCATCTCCGGCTTCAAGGTGAACACCCCGGTCGACAACGCGAACGCCGTCACCGGCCAGATCCGCGACACCATCGGCGCCTCCAAGGAGAGCGTGCTGTGGTTCGAGGCGCTGTTCAGCACCAAGGCCACCACCGTCAGCCAGCAGAACGCCGCTCCCCTGGCGACCGGCGCGATCAGCCCGGAGAAGTTCATGCAGCTGGTCCAGGACGCCCTGGCCCAGTAAGGCACCCGATCCGGTGGCGGGGGCGGGGCGTGCGCACGCCCCGCCCCCGCCACCCGCCCGGCCGCGTGCCGCAACCGCTCCCTCCACGACAACGAAGGACACGTCCAATGCACCGCGTACTCGGTGACCGCAGGGCCGTCGCGATCCTGTTGGGCCCCGCCCTGCTGGTGTACACCCTCGTCATGCTCGTCCCCATCGGCTGGTCGCTGGGGTACTCCTTCACCAAGGGCAACAGCATCACGGGGTTCAGCTGGGCCGGACTCGCCAACTTCCAGCGCCTCGCCGACGACCCGGCCGTCCACGACGCCCTCTGGTTCACCGTCAAGTACGCGGCCGTCGTCACCGTCGGCCAGGTCGCGGCCGGGTACGCGCTGGCCCTGCTGTACACCTTCTACCTGAAGAAGGCCTCCGCGCTGGTGCGCACCCTGGTGTTCTTCCCCGTGGTGCTGCCGACCGTCGCCGTCGGCCTGCTGTTCCAGAAGCTCTTCCAGGTCGCCCCGCAGACCGGCCCGGTCAACTCCCTGCTGGAGCTGGTCGGCCTGCACTCCGTCGACTGGTTCGGCAGCGCCGGAAGCTCGTTCTGGGTCCTGATCCTGATGGACGTCTGGCGCTCGATGGGCTTCTACGCGGTGCTGCTGTTCGCCGGCCTGGTGGACATCCCCGACGAGGTCCTCGAATCGGCCCGCCTCGACGGCGCCTCCGGCCTGCGGCTGATCCGCCACATCGTGCTGCCGCTGTCCTTCCCGGTCCTGATGTCCTCGGCGATCTTCAGCATCAACGGCACCCTCAAGGTGTTCGACTCGATCGTCGCGCTCACCAACGGCGGCCCCGGGAACGGCACCACCCCCCTGACCCTCTCCATGTTCCAGACGTCCTTCACCTACGGCGAGTACGGCTACGGCAGCACCATCGCGGTCCTGCTGACGGTGCTGTGCCTGCTGGTGACGCTGGTCGTCTTCCGCGTCTCGCGGCGCGATCTCACGAAGGGCTGAGCCGCCATGTCCGTCGACACGCCGCTGCGCACCGCACCCGCCCACGCCGTCCGCAAGGCCGCCCCGCGCCGCCGCCCGCTGCGCGGCCTGTGGGCCAGGATCCTGATCGGCCTGCTCGTGGTCGTCGAGGTCTACCCGCTGCTGTGGATGTTCCTCACCTCGGTGAAGTCCAACAACGACTACCTCAACCACTCCACCTGGAGCCTGCCCACCCACTGGGAGTGGGGCAACTACACCGAGGCGTGGACCACCGGCCACATCGGCCTGTACCTGCGCAACAGCCTGCTGGCCGTCGTCCCCTCGCTGGCGCTGGTCCTGCTGATGGGCGCGGCCGCGGGCTTCGCGCTGCAGATCATGGTGTGGAAGGGCCGGAGCCTGACCCTGCTGGTCTTCCTGGCCGGCGTCATGGTGCCCTCGCAGATGATCCTGCTGCCGCTGTTCACCGTCTACTTCCGCACCGGCCTGTCCGGCACGCTGTGGCCGCTGATCCTCACCTACACCGGCACCGGCCTGCCGCTGACCGTCTTCATGATGGCCACCTACTACAAGAGCATGCCCCGCGAGCTCTTCGAGGCGGCCACCATCGACGGCGCCGGCATCCTGCGCATGTTCTGGACGATCAGCCTGCCCATGGTGCGCAACGCCATCCTCACCGTCGGCCTGGTGCAGTTCTTCTTCATCTGGAACGACCTGCTGGTCGCCCTGACCTTCACCAACAGCCAGGACCTGCGCACCGTCCAGGTCGGCCTGCTGAACTTCACCGGCGACTTCGGCGCCACCCAGTACGGCCCGCTGTTCGCCGCGATCTGCCTCAACGTCTTCGGCACGCTGGCGATCTACCTCTTCCTCAACCAGAAGGTCATGAAGGGCCTCACCGGAGGCGCGGTCAAGGGCTGACGCCCCCTCACCCCGCCGCCCCGCACCACCCACACCCCGGAAGGTCCCTGATGCTCCTCCCGCCCGCCCCGGTGACGTTCGAACACCTGCCGGACGGCCTCGGAACCGGCGTCGCCACGCCCCGCCTGTCCTGGACCCTGCCCGCCGGCACCCGCGCCCAGGACGCCTACGAGGTCGAGGTCGAACGCGACGGCCGCCGCACCACCACCGGCCCGCTGTCCGGCGCCGGCCACCGCCTGGTGCCCTGGCCCGCCGCGCCGCTCGCCTCCCGCGAACGCGCCACCGTCCGCGTCCGCGTCTGGGCCGACGGCGAGGGCCCCTCCGCCTGGAGCGCGCCCGCCGCCGTCGAAGCCGGACTGCTCTCCCCCGCCGACTGGACCGCCGTCCCGGTCGGCGCCGCCTGGCCCGAGGACCCCGACGCCGAACGCCGCCCCGCCCGGGTCCGCACCGGCTTCCACCTCGACAAGCCCGTCGAACACGCCCGCCTGTACGTCACCGCGCACGGCCTGTACGAGGCCGAGATCAACGGCCGCCGCGTCGGCGACGAGGCCCTCGCCCCCGGCTGGACGGTCTACGGCGAACGCCTGCGCTACCGCACCCACGACGTCACCGCGCACCTGGTGCCCGGCGACAACGCCCTCGGCGCCTGGCTCGGCGACGGCTGGTACCGCGGCAAGTACGGCTTCGACGGCGGCACCCGCAACATCTACGGCACCGACCAGTCGCTGATCGCCCAACTGGAGATCACCCACCCCGACGGCACCCGCACCACCGTCGCCACCGGCCCCCACTGGACGGCCGCCCCCGGCCCGATCCTGTTCAGCGGCCTGTACGAGGGCGAGACCCACGACTCCCGCCTCGACGACCCGCTGTGGTCCACCCCCCGGGCCGCCACCGACGGCTGGACCCCGGTCGCCGTCCACACCCGCGACCCGCGCACCCTCACCGCCCCGCAGGGCCCCCCGGTGCGCTGCACCGCCGAGGTCGCGCCCGTCTCGGTGACCCGCCGACCCGACGGCCGCCACCTGCTCGACTTCGGCCAGAACCTGGTCGGCCGCCTGCGGATCACCGTCGACGGCCCGCCCGGCACCGAGGTCGTCCTGCGGCACGCCGAGGTCCTGGACGGCGGCGAACTCGCCGTCCGCCCGCTGCGCGAGGCCCGCTCCGTCGACACCCTCATCCTGGCCGGCGGCCCGCAGACCTGGGAGCCCCGCTTCACCCTGCACGGCTTCCGCTACGCCGAGATCACCGGCTGGCCCGGCCACCTCGACCCGGCCGACGTCACCGCCCGCGTCCACCACACCGACCTGCGCCGCACCGGCTGGTTCGAGTGCAGCGACCCGATGGTCAACCGCCTCCACGAGAACGTGGTGTGGAGCATGCGCGGCAACTTCGTCGACATCCCCACCGACTGCCCCGCCCGCGACGAACGCCTCGGCTGGACCGGCGACCTCCAGGTCTTCGCCCCCACCGCGGCCTTCCTCTACGACTGCGCGGGCATGCTCGACTCCTGGCTCACCGACCTCGGCATCGAGCAGCTCCCCGACGGCACCGTCCCCTGGTACGTGCCGGTCATCCCCGGCGAACCCGCCTGGACGCCGATCCAGCCCGGCGCCGTCTGGGGCGACGCCGCCACCCTCACCCCCTGGCTGCTGCACCAGCGCTTCGACGACCCCGAACTGCTGCGCCGCCACTACACCGCCGGACGCCGCTGGGTCGACCTGGTCGACCGCCTCGCCGGACCCACCAGGCTCTGGGACAGCGGCTTCCAGCTCGGCGACTGGCTCGACCCCGCCGCCCCGCCCGAGGACCCCGGCGCGGGCCGCACCGACCCGTACCTGATCGCCACCGCCTACTTCGCCCACTCCGCCCGGCACCTGGCACTCACCGCCCGGGCGATCGGCGAACACGCCGACGCCCGCCGCTACGGCCTGCTGGCCGACCAGGTCGCCTCCGCGTTCCGGCAGCGCTGGGGCACCCCGGACGGCCTGCTCACCTCCGACAGCCCCACCGCGTACGCCGTCGCCCTGCGCTTCGGCCTGCTCACCGACCCCGCCGCCCGCCGCCGGGCCGGCGACCGCCTGGCCCACCTCGTCCGCGAAGGCGGCCACAAGATCGCCACCGGCTTCGTCGGCACCCCGCTGATCTGCGACGCCCTCACCGACACCGGACACCTGGAGGACGCCTACCGGCTGCTGCTGCAGACCGAGTGCCCGTCCTGGCTCTACCCCGTCACCCAGGGCGCCACCACGATCTGGGAACGCTGGGACAGCCTGCGCCCCGACGGCACCCTCAACCCAGGCGGCATGACCTCCTTCAACCACTACGCCCTCGGCGCGGTCGCCGACTGGCTCCACCGCACCGTCGCCGGCCTCGCCCCCGCCGAACCCGGCTACCGCACCATCCGCTTCGCCCCCCGCCCCGGCGGCGGCCTCACCTGGGCGAAGGCCCGCCACGACACCCCCACGGCACCGCCGCCATCTCCTGGCAGCTCACCGACGAGGGCCTGAGCGCCGAACTCACCGTCCCGGCGGGCTGCGAGGCAGTCCTCGACCTCCCCGGCCTCCCTCCCCGCCACCTCGGCCCCGGCACACACAGTGTCAGCACCGCCGACCTTGACCAGGCAACCGGCATCCCCGCACCCGGCCGGGCCACCGTGAGCACGATCGCCTGAGACTGCCACCCGATCCGAAAACCCGCTGCCCCGGACGACGCCACCCGGCGAACGTCCGGGGCAGTCGTGCGTATGCAAGTTTTTCCGTACCTCGCCGGATCACCACACCGCACCGGCCGTGTGGGCGCAGCACTTTCGCGACAGGTCAGAGCCGGTTCCCGCTCAACCGGCGGACGCTGCTCCCGCCGCACCGCCCCCAGCCAGCCTCCGCATGGTCTCCTCGACCCTGCCCCGGGCACCTGGTGGGCAGTAGACCAGCGCCTCCGCCAAGACTGCGCCGACCTCTCCCGGGGCGAGACCGGCGTCGATAGCGGCACGGGTCCCGTCCTCCAAATCGGCCGTGCGCCCGGCGAGCGCGAGTGCTGTCAGCCGCACGTGGTACCGGATCCGGAGATCCCCGCGCCGGGCAAGGGGACGGCGAAGCGACGGCCGCCGGCCCGTGTCCCGGGTGGGCGGCGCCGGATCGGCCTTCGCGCCCTCGACGAGCTCGGCGGCAGCGGGTTCCCGCGCGAAGAAGTCCGCCAGGGCCCGGCCCACCACCTCGGGGCGCTCCACGCCTGGCAGGTGTGCGGCGTTCGACAGCGTCAGCAGCACGGCGCCGGGGATGCGGTCGGCGAGCTCGTCGGCGTGGGAGAGCACAGTCACCGGGTCCTGGGCTCCGGTGATCACCAGAGTCGGTGCCGAGATGCCTGGCAGAGCGGTGCGCAGGTCCAGGGCTGCCAATGCGTGGCAGCAGGAGGCATAGCTGGCGGGGTCCACAGTGAGGTGGTCGGCGGCGAGGGAGCGGGCCCGGTCCGTCGAGCGGAACGGAGTGGTGAACCATCTCTCGGGTGCGTCACTGGCCTCCACCAGCAGCCCTTCGCCTTTGGCTTGGGTCATACGCTCACGCCACGATCTGGGGGAGCCGAAGTCGGCCGAGGCACCGATCACCGCGAGCGAGGAGATCCGACCGGGATGGTGGGCCGCCAGGTGGAGACCCACCGCGCCGGACAGGCAGGCGCCGGCGTAGGCGAAGCTGTCGATGCCCAGTGAGTCGGCGAGACGTAGGACGAGCTTGGCCAGGTCGGTCGCTGTGGCACTCGATCGCAGCATCCGGCGCGGCGATCGGCCGTGTCCGGGGAGGTCCCAGCGGATCACACGGTGGTGCGGCGCGAGGTAGGGGATCTGTTGGTCCCACATCCTCAGGGAGGTTCCCAAGGCCGGTCCGAGCAGGACCGCGGGAGCGTCGGGCAGGCCGTCCTCGCGGAAGTGGAGGGTCCGAAGGGCGGGCAAAGCTCTCCTTGAAGACGCCTTTCGCCCGCCGCGGGATCACGGCGGGCGGGGCGGATGAGGGCGGTGCAGGTCGACCGCCGGGCTGGTGGCCGGTCAGACCTGGACGAGGACGGGTGCGCCGGTCGCGGCGAGGACCTGCTCGACCGTGGTGCCGGGTGCGGTCTCGACGAGCGCGAGGCCGTCGGGGGTGACGTCGAGGACGGCGAGGTCGGTGACGATGCGGTGGACGCAGGCGCGGCCGGTGAGCGGCAGGGTGCAGGTGTCGACGATCTTGGGGGTGCCGTCCTTGGCGGTGTGCTCGGTCAGGGCGATGACACGGCGGGCGCCGTGGACGAGGTCCATCGCGCCGCCCATGCCCTTGACCATGGCGCCGGGGACCGTCCAGTTGGCGAGGTCCCCGCGCGCGGAGACCTGCATGGCGCCGAGGACGGCGGTGTCGACGTGGCCGCCGCGGATCATGCCGAAGGAGAGGGCGGAGTCGAAGAACGACGCGCCCGCGAGGACCGTGACGGTCTCCTTGCCGGCGTTGATCAGGTCGGGGTCGACGTCCGCCTCGGCCGGGTAAGGGCCGGTGCCGAGGATGCCGTTCTCGGACTGCAGGACGACGTCGACGCCGGGCGGCAGGTGGTCGGGGATCAGGGTGGGCAGGCCGATGCCGAGGTTGACGTAGCTGCCGGGGGTGAGTTCGCGGGCGGCGCGGGCCGCCATCTGCGGGCGGGTCCAGGGCATCAGGGACGCACCGTCCTCTTCTCGATGGCCTTGTCGGCGGCCTGGGCGGGGGTGAGCGCGACGACGCGCTGCACGAACACGCCGGGCAGGTGGACCTGGTCCGGGTCCAGCTCGCCCGGCTCGACGAGCTCCTCCACCTCGGCGATCGCGATCCGGCCGGCCATCGCGGCCAGCGGGTTGAAGTTGCGGGCGGCGCGGTGGAAGACCAGGTTGCCGTGCCGGTCGCCGCGGGCGGCCCGGACCAGGGCGAAGTCGCAGGTGATGCCGTGCTCCAGGACGAACTCCCGCCCGTCGAAGGCGCGTTGCTCCTTGGGCGGCGAGGCCACCGCGACGGATCCGTCCGCCGCGTAGCGCCAGGGCAGGCCGCCGCCGGCGACCTGGGTGCCGACCCCGGCGGGGGTGTAGAAGGCGGGGATGCCGCAGCCGCCGGCCCGCAGCCGCTCGGCGAGGGTGCCCTGCGGGACGAGTTCGACCTCCAGTTCGCCGCCGAGGTACTGGCGGGCGAACTCCTTGTTCTCCCCGACGTACGAGCCGGTGACGCGGGCGATCCGTCCGGCGGACAGCAGCAGGCCCAGGCCCGCGCCGTCGACGCCGCAGTTGTTCGACACCACCCGCAGTCCGCTCGTGCCCTGCTCGTGCAGGGCACGGATCAGGGTGGAGGGGATGCCGCTGAGCCCGAAGCCGCCGACGGCCAGTGACGCCCCGTCGGCGATGTCGGCGACCGCCTCGGCCGCAGTGGGACTGACTTTGTCCATGAGTGCTTTCCTGTCCGGATGTGTCAGATGCGGAGTGCGTCGGAGATCGACTTGGCGCCGCCGTGCGCGGTGTAGCCGCCGTCGACGGGGATCTCGGCGCCGGTGATGAAGGACGCCTCGTCGGAGAGCAGGAACACCACCAGCGGCGTGACCTCGTCGACGGTGCCGGTGCGGCCGAGCGGGGTCTCGCGCAGGTTGGCCTCGCGGAACGCGGCCGGGGCGGTGGCGGTCATCTCGGTCTCGATGAAGCCGGGGTGGATCGTGTTGACCCGGATGCCGCGCGGGCCGAGTTCGAGGCAGGCGGCCTTGGCGAGGCCGCGCAGCGCCCACTTGCTGGCGGTGTACGCGACCGGGTAGTGGGCGGTGAGGGCGGCCGCGGAGCCGACGTTGACGATCGAGGCGCCGGGCGGCATCAGCGGGGCGAGGTGCTGCATGCCCAGCAGCGGGCCGGTGGCGTTGACGGCGTGGACGCGGGCGAAGTCCTCGGCGGTGACCTCGTCGAGCCGGGCCCGCCAGGTGACGCCCGCGTTGTTGACCAGGCCGTGCACCGCGCCGTGCTCGGCGCGCAGGTCGGCGGCGAGCGCGGCCCAGGCGCCCGGGTCGGCGACGTCCAGCGGGCGGCAACCAGGGGCGGGGCGCGCGTCGGTGGCGACCACGACGGCGCCCTCGGCGGCCAGTGCCCGGGCTTCGGCCGCACCCTGGCCCTGCGCGGCACCGGTGACCACGACCACCCGACCGGCCAGCCGTCCGCCTCCGGTCGCGGCTGCGGTCGCGGCCCCGGTCACGGCCGGTGCCTGGGGCGCGGGCGGGCGGCGGGGATCGGCTGCGGTGCGGCGCCGGGGACCACGGTGTTGGCGACGGTGCCGATGCCTTCGACGGTGAGGGTGACGGTGTCGCCGACCTTCAGCGGCGCGGGCTGCTGGGCGCCGTTCAGGCCCCAGAGTTCGGCCAGGCAGCCGCCGTTGCCCATGGTGCCGGAGCCGAGCACGTCGCCGGGGCGGACGGTGGTGCCGCGCGAGGCGTAGGCGACCAGGTCCTCGAAGGTCCAGCCCATGTTGGAGAGCAGGTCGGTACCCACCACCATGCCGTTGACGCTGGCGGTCAGGGCCAGGCGCAGGAAGCCGTCCTCGTCGCGGTGCGGTTCGAGTTCGTCGGCGGTGACCAGCCAGGGGCCGAGCGTGGTGGCGGTGTCCTTGCCCTTGCAGGGGCCGAGGCCGACCTGCATCTCGGCGGACTGCAGGTCGCGGGCCGACCAGTCGTTGAAGATCGTGTAGCCGATGATGTGGTCGCGGGCCTGTTTCGGCGTCAGGTCGCTGCCTTCGCGGCCGATGACGGCGGCGACCTCCAGTTCGAAGTCGAGGGCCTGCGAGCCGGGCGGCACCGGCACGTCGTCGTGGGCGCCGATCACCGCGTAGGGGTTGCCGAAGTAGAACGTCGGTGCGGCGTACCACTGTTCGGGGACGCCCGCGACGCCGCTGACGCTCTTGCGAACGCCTTCGACGTGCTCCTCGAAGGCGACGAAGTCGCGGACGGTGGGCGGCTGGATCGGCGGCAGCAGCCGCACCTCACCGATGGCCGGGCCGGGCGGACCGGCCAGGGCGGTGCGACCGGCGGCGTGCAGGGCCTCGGCGCCGGAGCGGATCAGGTCGAGCAGGTCGGTGCCGTCGGACAGCGGGTGCAGCCGGTCGTCGGCGGCGAGCGCGCCGCAGTGGCGGCGGCCCTCGTGCTCGTAGGTGGCGAAGCGCATGGAGGTTCCTCGGGCTGGAACCGGGGACGCGGCGCGGTGTCAGGGCTGGATGAGTGCCGCGCCGCGTCCCCGGGGCTTGTTGATGACGGTCCGTCGAAAGGTTCGCGTCACACGGGCGGGGCGACGAAGACACCGCGGTCGACGTCGTTGAAGGACTCCTTGGCGACGATCTCGCTCATCGGGTTGGCGGTGCCCCACTGGTCGGTGACCTCGGGCTGCGAGAAGTCGTAGACGTGCGGGTGCCAGGTGTCCTCGTCCAGGGACTCCAGTTCGGTGGTGTACTCGACCGTGTTGCCGTGCGGGTCGAGGAAGTAGGAGAAGGTGTTGTTGCCCGCCAGGTGCCGGCCCGGGCCCCAGATCTTGCGGACGCCCGCCCGCAGCACCCGCCCGGTGCCGTACATGTACTCGTCCAGGCCGCGCAGTTCGAACGAGATGTGGTGCAGCGAGGTGTGCGGGCCCTTGGCGAGGGCCATCGAGTGGTGCTGGTTGCTGATCCGCATGAAGTGCATGACCTCGCCCATGTGCGGGGAGGACAGCGTGTCGGAGAGCCGGAAGCCGAGGTGCTGCTCGTACCAGAGCCGGGTGCGGTCCAGGTCGGGCGAGTTGAGGACGACGTGGGAGAGCCGGACGGGGATCGACTCCTGGGTCTCGATGCGGCGGTGCTGGCGGGCGGCGACGTCGGCGGAGACCTCGACGGTGCGGCCGTCGCAGTCGAAGAAGCGGAAGCCGTAGCCGCCGCCGGGGGTGTCGACGGTGCCCGGGCGGGAGATCAACTGCACGCCCTGGGAGAGGAGTTGCTCGGCGAGGGTGTCGACGTCGGCGGGGGTGGCGGCGCCGTAGGAGACCAGGTCGAGGCGCTTCTCCTCCGCCCGGCGCAGGCGCACCACGTACTGCTCGGGGGAGCCCTCGGCGGCCAGGAAGGAGATCCCGTTGTCGGAGGCGGTCTCGGTCAGGCCCCAGACGCCGGAGTAGAAGTCGAGCTGCTTCTCGAAGTCGGGCACGGCCAGATCGACGTGCCGCAGGTGGGTGAGCAGGCGGTTCATGGACGGTTCTCCTCTGTCAGAGGCCCAGCAGGGCTGTGGCGTTGGCGCCGCGCACGGCCGCCAGCTCGGAGTCGGTGAGTTCGGCCTCGGTGAGGGCGGCGAGCGGGTCCTCGGTGCCCATGTCGAACGGGAAGTCGGAGCCGAGCAGCACCCGGTCGGCGCCCGCCGCGCGAATCAACTCCCGCAGCACGTGGGGGTCGTGGACGAGGGAGTCGAAGTACAGCCGCCGCAGGTAGGAACTGGGTTCGTGGGCGCAGCCGCGGGCGTCGGGGCGGGCCCGCCAGGCGTGGTCGGAGCGGCCGATGTGGGTGGGCAGGTAGCCGCCGCCGTGCGCGGCGACGATCTTCAGGCCGGGGTGGCGGTCGAGGACTCCGGAGAAGATCAGGTGGGAGAGGGCGACGGCGTTCTCGGTGGGCTGGCCGACGGTGTTGGACAGGTACCAGCGGTCGAGGCGCTCGTCGAGGGTGCAGCCGAAGGGGTGCAGGAACAGCACCGCGCCACTCTCGGCGGCCCGGGCCCAGAACGCCTCCAGGAGCGGGTCGGAGAGCTCCACGCCGGGTGCGTGGCTGGAGAGTTCGACGCCGAGCAGCCCGGCGGCGAGGGCGTGGTCGAGTGCTTCGACGGCCAGGTGCGGGTGCTGGAGCGGGATCAGGCCCAGGCCGCGCAGCCGGTCGGGGGCGGCGGCGCAGTGCGCGGCGGTCGCGGTGTTCGCGGCCTCCCAGACCTTGCGCGCCGTCTGCTCGTCGGCCCAGTAGTGGTAGTGCGAGGGCGACGGGGAGACGAGCTGCACATCCACTCCCTGAGCGTCCATGGCGGCGAGCCGGGCGGCCGGGTCGGTGAGCAGCGGGATCCGGGCGGCGACCATCGGGCCGCTGACGGCCAGCGACTTCGGCCCGTTGCGGCGGGCGTCCAGGGCCTTGGCGTGGGCGAGGCCGGGCTGCCCGGCGACGAGGGCTTCGACCTCGGGCAGCAGCAGGTGGGCGTGGACGTCGACCGCAGGGGTCGCCGCCGCAGCGTGGGGGGCGCTCACGGGGTCTCCTTCAGGACGGCGGTGGTGCGGGCCATCAGGCCGGGGACGTCGGCGTCGCGGACGCCGTCCATCAGCCACTGGCCCAGCTGGCAGGAGTTCTCCACCACCATGCGCACCCGCGGCAGGCGGCGGGCGTGGTAGTCGATGAGCAGCTGCTCGCTGAACTCGTCTGCGTCAGTGAGGAGTTCGGCCAGTACCAGGGCGTCCTCCAGGGACATCGCGGCGCCCTGCGCGAGGGTGGGCGGGCAGGCGTGAGCGGCATCACCCACCAGCACCACCCGACCCCGATGCCACGGACCCTCGACCAGGTGCCGGTCGAACCAGGTGTAGTTGACCTGCCCGGGGTCGGTGATCGACGCCGCTATCTGCTCCCAGTGACCGCCGTACCCGGCCGCCAGGCGCCGCATCTCCTCCGCGTAGCTCGCGGGGTCGATGGTGGCGCGGTCGCGCTTGGGTTCGACCAGGTAGGCGTAGACGGTGTCGGGCCCGGTCGGGCAGTACCCGGCGATGTACGCGGGCCCGCCGTAAGTGAGGTCGGTACGCTCGACGCCGACGGGGCGCGGCGCGGGGGTGCGCCAGATCGCCATCCCGGTCGGTTCGGGGCTCTCGGTGATGCCGATCATGGCGCGGGTCGCGGAGGAGATGCCGTCCGCACCGACCACCAGGTCGTAGCGGCCCGAACTCCCGTCGGAGAACTCGGCGTCCACGCCCTCGGCGTCGCCGCGCAGCGCGGTGACGGTGGTGCCCAGGCGGACGTTCGCGCCGGTGGCCTTCACCGCGTCGATCAGGATGCGCTGCAACTGCGGGCGCTGCATGCCGACGGTGGCGGGAAGGTCCTCGCCGCCGGTGCGCACGTCACGGGCGACGTGCAGCACGGTACCGTCGGGGGCAGTGATGCCGACGGAGTCGAACGCGAAGCCCGACTCCCGGACCTGCTCCCAGACGCCGATCTCGCGCAGGGCGCGAAGTGCGTTGCCCTGCAGGGTGATTCCGGAGCCGGAGACGTTCCAGTCGGGCTTGGCCTCGACCAGGTCGACGGCGATCCCGGCCCGGCGCAGCAGCACGGTCAGGCCGTTGCCTGCGGTGCCGCCGCCGATCACCAGGACGGATCGGACACTGGTTGATGTCATGGGGGTTGCTCCCTGGCGGGTGGGCCGCGCCTCGTCGCGCGGCGAACGGGAGAGAAAAGGGGAAGAGAGCCGGTCGGCCGAGGGCTGTCCGGGCGTATCGACCGACCGGCGGTCCGGGATGGTCGCGCGGATTACTTGACGGCGATCGGGTTGACCGGGGAGCCGACCGCACCGGTGATCGGCAGCGGGGCGGCGGTCAGCCAGAACTCGTACACGCCGTCGGCGGCACAGTGCGCGGCGAGGGCGTCCGGGTCCCACATCTCGCCGATCAGCAGGCCCATGTTGGGGATGGCAACCTGGTGCAGCGGCTGGAAGGCGTGGTCGAACTCGTTGGGGCGCACTTCGAAGCCCCAGGTGTCGGTGGCGATCGCGGCGATCTCGCTGCCGTGCAGCCATCCGGCGGTGGTGAACGACAGGCCCGGTGCCGGTCCGCCCGCGTACTCGCCCCAGCCCTCGCGCCGCGCCCGGCTGAGCTGCCCGGTGCGGATCACGACGATGTCGCCGCGTCCGACGGCCGAACTCGGGCCCTGGGCCTCGATGGTGGCGGCGAGGTGCTCCTCGGTGACCGCGAAGCCGTCGGGCAGTTCGCCGTCGGCGCCGATCGCCCGTCCGACGTCCAGCAGGACGCCGCGGCCGGCGATCTGCCGGTCCATGTGTTCGATGCCGGTGACGAGGTCGCCCTCGGAGGTGACGGTGGTGGCGGCGTCGCGGCCGTTCCACGCCCGGCCGTGGTCGAAGATGTGGCCGAGGCCGTCCCACTGGGTGGAGCACTGCAGCGGCATGGCGATCACGTCGTCGGCGCCGCCGATGCCGTGCGGGAAGCCCTGCAGTCCGGCGGCGGCGTCGGTGCCGGTGTCGAGCATGGTGTGCACGGGGTTGGTGCGGCGGCGCCAGCCCTTCTGCGGGCCGTTCATGTCGAAGCGCTGGGCGAGCGAGAAGCTGACGCCCTGCCGGATCAGCCCGGCGGCCTCCCGGCGCTTGTCCTCGTCCAGGAAGTTCAGCGTCCCGAGCCGGTCCTCGGCGCCCCAGCGACCCCAGTTCGAGTACGCCTTCGCGGCCGCGGCTATCGCGCCCTCGGGGTCGGTGCGGTCCAGGGCGTTCACGCCGACTCCCGGACACAGCGGGTGCGTTGGACGCCGAGGCCGGTGATCGTGCCGTCCATGACGTCGCCGTCGGCGAGGAAGCGGCCCCAGTGCATGCCGTTGCCGGCCGGGCTGCCGGTGAGGACCAGGTCGCCGGGCAGCAGCCGGGTGGTCTGCGAGGCGTAGGAGACCATCCGCGCCACGTCGAAGAGCATGTCGGCGGTCGACTCGTCCTGCATGGTCTCGCCGTTGAGCTTCAGCGTGACCCGCAGGTCGGCGGGGTCCGCGACGAACGCGGCGGGCACCAGGTAGGGGCCGAGCGGGGTGAAGCCGGGGACGTTCTTGCAGCGCAGCCAGTCGGTGCCGATCTCCGGCATGTCACGGCGGAAGACCAGCTCGCGGGCGGTGAGGTCGTTGGCGATGGTGTACGCGGCGACGTGCCCGAGCGCCTGCTCGGGGGTGACCCGGTACGCGGGGGCGCCGATGACGGCGGCGAGTTCCAACTCCCAGTCCGGCTTGGTGCACCAGTCGGGCAGCTCGACGTCGTCGTAGGGGCCGGTGATCGAGGACGGCAGGCCGATGAACATGTACGGCTGGTCCTCGGCGGCCCGGCGGTCCATCATCGCGCCGATCTCGGCGCGGGCCTGCTCGACGGGTCGGGTGTCCTCGGCGGGGCGGTGCGCGATCGCCAGGTCGATCACGTGCTGCCGGTAGTTGGCGCCGGACTGCAGCAACTGCCGCGGCTCGACCGGGGCGAGGGTACGCAGGCTGTCGACCGGCCGCCAGGCGTCTTTCGTCCCCGTCGCGCCCTTCGCGCCCTCGGCCAGGCGCTCCAGAATCGGCAGCACCTCCTCCCAGCGCTCCAGCAGGTCGCGGGTGGTGGTGGGGCTGCCGAGCGCGGGGCGGCCGCGGAGGTCCAGGACCCGGCTTTCGGCCACCAGACCGGGGAAGGGCGCGCCGTCGCCGTCGGCGAACGTGCCGAGGGCGAAGGGGCCGCGGAGTTGCGCGTGTGTTGCCACGAGGTTTCCTCTCGATGCGTTGCGACTAATGTGGCCCCGGCACGGCAATCATGGAAATCAATTCTATTGATACCTCCCATCCATCACACGGATAAGCGAGTCGCCCGATGAACCTCGCGACCCTCGACCTCAACCTGCTCCCCGCGTTGCGCGCCCTGCTGGAGGAACGCAACGTCACCCGGGCCGGCCAGCGACTCGGCCTCAGCCAACCCGCCACGAGCGCCGCCCTCGCCCGCCTGCGCAAGCACTTCGACGACCAGCTGCTCATCCGCGCCAGCAACGCCTACACCCCCACCCCGCTCGGCGCCGCGCTGCTCACCATGACCGGCCCCGCCTGCGACCTGCTGGAACGGGTCTTCACCTGCCAGGCCTCTTTCGAACCCGCCACCGCGGAGCGCGAGTTCACCCTGCTCTCCTCCGACTACGGGGCCGCCGTCTTCGGCACCCGTCTCGCCCGCGTCCTTCATACCGAGGCCCCTGGCGTCCGGCTGCGCTTCCAGCAGGTCGGCCCCACCCTGGTCGACTCCATCACCGACTTCCTCGGCACCGCCGACGGGCTCCTGCTGCCGCACGGGGTGATCACCGGCTACCCCTCCCTCGACCTGTACACCGACCGCTGGGTCTGCCTGGTCGCCGACGACCACGAGGAAGTCGCCAACGGACTCACCCTGGCCGACCTGGCACACCTGCCCTGGGCCGTCTACCAGCGCACCCACGACGCCCCCGCCACCCGGCAACTCGCCCTGCTCGGCATCGAACCCCGGGTCGAAGTCTCCGTCGGAAGCTTCCAGCTGCTGCCCGCCATGGTGGCGGGCACCCGTCGGATCGCCCTGATCCAGGAACGTCTCGCCGCCCTCATCGGCCCGCACAGCGGCGTCCGCGCCCTCCCCTGCCCGTTCGACCCCGTCCCGCTCACCGAGGCCCTGTGGTGGCACCCCGTCCACACCCAGGACGCCGCCCACCAGTGGCTGCGCGAGACCGCTGCCCGGGTCGGCACCGAACTCCAGGAGCAGACACACCCCCATCCGTCCGGCGAATGAACGGCATCCACACAAGTGATCAGTAGAGGCATTCCCCCAGGCCCCCCGCCCCGTCCAGGATGACTGCCACCCCGGCCCGTCGACACGGCGCTCCTTTCCGGCACCGCCCCGCCGCCCCGGCCGGGCAGACCGATGCACGCGCCCGCCCCCGCTCGGCCGCGGTCCCGCCCCTTCGAACGGAGCCGCCATGTCCGCCTCCCTCTCCCTCGACGTGCCCGCGCCGGGCCCGGTCCTCGCCCGGCCCCGGCTGACGGTGACCCTGCTGATGGCGGGCAGCTGCCTGCCGATCCTCGGCGCCGTCCTGATCGCCCCGGTCCTCCCGAAACTCCAGGACCACTTCACCTCCGTCTCCGGCGTGGACGCCCTCGCCCCGATGGCACTGACCGTCCCCGCGCTCTCCCTCGCCGTCATGGCACCGTTCGCCGGCGCGATCATCGACCGCCTCGGCCGCCACCGCCTGCTGGTGATCGCCACCGTGCTCTACGCGATCGTCGGCACCGCCCCGCTCTGGCTCGACTCACTGCCCGCGATCATCGCCAGCCGGGCCCTGGTCGGCGTCGCCGAATCCGCCATCATGACCTGCTGCACCACCCTCATCGGCGACTACTGGAGCGGCAAGCAGCGCGAGAAGTACCTCGCCCTACAGGCGATATGCTCCGCCGTCTCCGCCACCGCCTTCTTCGCCCTCGGCGGCGCCGCCGGCTCGGCCGGCTGGCGCACACCCTTCTGGGCCTACGCCGTCGGCCTGCTGCTCGCACCCCTGCTGGCCACCGTGCTGCGCCCGGCCACCCGCCGCACCGACAACGCCCCGGCCACCGTCGCCCTCACCCCCTTCGCCCCGCTGCTTCGCCGCCTGCTGGCCCCCTGCGCGCTGACCTTCTTCGGCGCGATCGTCTTCTACACCATCCCCGTCGAGACCTCCTTCCTCCTCAAGGACCTCGGCACCGAAGCCCCCGCCACCATCGGCCTGTGCACCGCGATCGCCAGCGCCGCCACCGTCGCCGGCGCCGCCGCCTTCACCCGCCTCACCGACCACGCCGAACGCCTGCTCCCCTGGACCCTCGCACTCTGCGCGGCCGGCTTCGGCATCATCGCCCTCGCCGGCAACGTCCCCCTCCTGGTCCTCGGAGCCGTCGTCAACTGCCTGGGCACCGGCATGCTGCTGCCCACCCTGATCAACCGCACCGTCGCCCTGCTCACCCCCGCCAACCGCGGCCGCGGCACCGGCCTGTGGAACACCGCCTTCTTCCTCGGCGAGTTCGTCTGCCCCCTGCTCCTGCTCGCCGCCGCCAAGCCCGCGGGCGACCTCGCCGGCGCCGTCGGGGTCCTCGGCCTCGTCACCCTGGCGGTCGCCGCCGGCCTGGCCGTCGCACGTTCCCGACGCGCGGAGACCCCCCGCCCGGTCGAGAACGCGCACGCCTGACCGACTCTTCACACAACCGGACCAGGGCGGGCCGACTGCCGC
Source organism: Kitasatospora cineracea (assembly GCF_003751605.1). Classification (NCBI taxonomy): domain Bacteria; kingdom Bacillati; phylum Actinomycetota; class Actinomycetes; order Kitasatosporales; family Streptomycetaceae; genus Kitasatospora; species Kitasatospora cineracea. The sequence goes on along the minus strand of NZ_RJVJ01000001.1, from coordinate 5,201,251 downwards.
CACGCACGCGGGGCAGAGCCGTACCGGCAAGCTGCCGAAAACGTCCACCGAGGCGATCAGTCGGTCCATGCGGGAGATCTCGGCCTTGACGGTGTTCTGGGACTGGACGTGGGCCGCGAGGACCTGTTCCAGGTCAGCGACTCTTTCGGTTGTCTGAGCGAGTTCCTGGGTCGCCCGCTCGTACTGCTGGGAGAGCGTGGCGTCGTAGCCCGGCGTAGTCCCTTCCGGGCGGCCGGCAGCCACGAGGAGTTCGGCTTCATGGGTCAGCTGGCGGCGCTGCTGGTGGACGGAGTCGAGCTCGGTTCTCAGGTGGACCCGAACCGAGTCGACCTGGTGCTGCGTCCGGGCGATGGGGATCTGCAGGTTCTCGCACACGGCGGTGATGGATCGGTCCGTGCTGTCGTGGACCTCCCGCTCCGTTGCCTGGGCCTGAGCAAGGTCGCGTTGTGCTGCTACGAGGGCGAAGTCGTTGGGGCCTTCGTCCTGAGTGGTGGACACGCTGATACTGGATCTGCTTGATCTGGAGGAAGCGAGAAAAGCGCCGATGGCGATGAAGGACTATTCGGACGAGTTCAGGGCCGATGCCGTGGCCTTGTACGAGTCCACGCCCGGGGCGACGTACAAGGACATCGCCGCTGACCTGGGCGTCAACCGGGCGACGTTGCGCGAGTGGGTGCTGCGCGACCGCGACCGCCGCGGCATCGTGGCCGCAGATGCCCGGGGGGAGGGACGACGCCTCCTCGGGCGGGACAGCTGGCCGTGTCCGGTGATCCGGACGAGCGGATCCGGCAGTTGGAGGCCCGGGTGGCCGAGCAGGAGGCCAGCGAGCGGAAGCTGGCCACCGAGCGGGACATCCTGCGCAAGGCGGCCAAGTATTTCGCGGGCGAGACGAACTGGTGAGCCGCTTCCAGTTCGTCCATGACCACCGGGACGCCTACGAGGTGAAGCGGCTGTGCCAGGTCCTGGACGTCAACCGGTCCAGCTACTACAAGTGGCTCGGCGGCGCCGGTGCCAGAGCCGTCCGCCGACGCGAGGACGAGGTCCTGGCCGAACGGATCCGTCGCATCCACGCCGACTCCGGTGGGGCCTACGGCTCGCCGAGGGTGACCGCGGAACTGCGCGAGACCGGGCCGCGGGTGAACCACAAGCGGGTCGCCCGGGTCATGCGGACGTACTCCATCGTCGGTGTCCGTCTGCGAAGAAGGGTCCGCACCACCGTTCCGGACCCGGCCGCCCACGCGGTCCCGGACCTGTTCGAGCGGGACTTCAACGCCCCGGAGCCGGCACGCAAGTACATGGGCGACATCACGTATCTGCCGCTTGCGGGCGGGGAGTTCCTCTACCTGGCGACCGTTTTGGACTGCTTCAGCCGCAAGGTCGTGGGCTGGTCGATCGCCGACCATATGCGCACCACTTTGGTCGCCGACGCGCTGCAGATGACAGCCGCGACCCGCGGCGGCCTGGACAGGGCCGTGTTCCATTCTGACCACGGGGCGCAATACGGGTCCAGGGCCTTCGCCGACCTGTGCTTGGACCTGAGCGTCACCCGATCGATGGGCGCGGCCGGCAGCAGCGCGGACAACGCGGCCTGCGAGAGCTTCCACGCCTCCCTCAAGCGCGAGACGCTCCGGGGCACCCGCGACTACGGCGACTCCACCATTTGCCGCAGGACCGTGTTCGCCTGGCTGACCCGCTACAACACCCGCCGCCGGCACTCCGCCAACGGCCACCTCAGCCCGAACGACTACGAACGCCGACAGCACACGGCTAAGCTCACACTCGCCGCGTGACAACCAACCGCGTGTCCACCTTCACGGGGGAAGGCCCCCAAGGGCCTCGCCCCGTCCGGTCGACTGGCCCGCAGGAAGGAAGGCAGGCAGATCGGCGCCCGCCCGGGCCTTTCGGGATCCGCCCGGAGAGAGGTCGCTTGGTGGGCGGGCCATCGGCGAAACACTCTTCGCGTCACCACGGACCCGGAGGTGCGCGGCGCTGTTACGGCCGCTCCGGGCCTCCGGGGCCGATGGCCGGTAGCCAGCCTGGGTCACGGCGCAGCCGACGCAGCGCCGGGCCTGCCGCCAGGACGCCGAGGGCGGCTGAGAGGGCGGCCAGCGAGGCGGCGGCGGGGGTGCCGAGCGGGGCGGCCAGGGCGCCGGTGAGGGCGAGGCCGCCCGCGTGGCCGGCGGCGTTGGTGACGGCGTACCAGCTCTGGGTGCGGATCCAGGCCCCGGGCGGGTGAGGCGGTCGAGGATCTCGGTGGTGAGGCCGGCGAGCGGGGAGACGCAGAGGCCGGTGAGGGAGAAGAGGACGAGGGTGGCGGGCGGGGCCGCGGCCAGGGCCGGGGTGGACAGGCCCGCGCCGAGGGCGAGGGCGAGCAGGCGGAAGCGGCGGCCGGGGTACGGGCGCGGGCGGACGAGTCCGTAGAGGGTGCCGCCGAGCACGCTGCCGAGGCCCAGCGCGGTGAGGGCGGCACCCACCGGGCCCGGCCCGGTGCCGAGTTCGGCCGCGCGGGCGGTCAGCGCGGCCTCGGCGACGCCGAACGGCGCGGCGAGCAGGGCGGCGGCGAGCAGGAAGCCCCGGACCGGGCCGGAGCCGCCGGGCGGGCCGGCGTGCCGGTCGTCGGGCCGCAGCCACCCGGGGCGGACGGCGGCCAGGAACCCGGCGGCGCCGGTGGCCACCAGCACCGCGCACCCGGCGAGCAGCGCCGGGGGCCCGACCAGCGCGGCGCCGACCGCGGCGAGCGCGGGGCCGGCCAGGTGGACGACCTCGGTCAGCACGGCGTCCACGGTGAACGCCCGTCCGGGGCCGTCCGGCCCCGCGTGGTGGCGGAGAACCAGACGGACGCAGGGGGACAGGGCGGGAACGGTCGCGCCCTGGACGAAGGCGAGCAGCACGACGGGCCACTCCGGCGGGCGGGTCAGGGCCGCGGCCAGGACCAGCAGGACGGCGCCTTGGAGGGCCGCGTAGCAGCCGAGCACCCGGGACGGCGGCCTGCGGTCGAGCAGCCGTCCCTGCAGCGGAGCCCCGACCGCGAGCCCGACCACCGCCATCGCGCTCGCGGCGGCGGCCGTCCCCAGCGAGTGCCCCGGCCCGGCGCCGGCGACCAGCAGCAGGACGGTGACCACGCCCAGGGGCAGCCGCCCGGCGAACCCGGCCGCGAGCGCCGCCGCGAGGCGCCGGTGCTCGACGCGGTCGGCGGCTTCGCCGAACGGGAGCCGGGTACCCGGCACGTGACGGCGTGGCAGACGAGGACCGGGCGGGCGACGGCCGGGAACGCGGCGGTCCGGAACCCGGGCGTTCTCCGGCCGACCGGCCGTACCCGCGCTCGGGTCCGCCCTGCCGGGCCCACCGCGGTCCGCCCGACGGCCGGCCTGCCGGGCGTCGTTGCTCCGGCTCCTCGCTGCCGCACCGCACGACCGCGCCGCCAGGGTCCCGTCGCTCTCCTGTCCGGCGGCTCCCCCGTTCCCGGGCTGCGCGGCCCGGTCCTCCCGGCCGCTCCCGGGGCCGCCCTCGACGGGGTCCGCGCCCCGGCGCCCCGTCACCTCTCCGTCCGGGCACGGCGGACGAGGTACCCGGCGGCCGCGGCCAGGGCGGTGAGCAGCAGCGAGCCGGGCAGCAGCGGGGCGCGGGTCCGGTCGCGGCTCTTGAGGCGGTGGTACAGCACCACTCCGGCGATGGCGCCGGTGAAGGGGGCGCTGAGGGCGAGGCCCGCGGTGGCGGGTGCGATGCCGTGGGCGGGGCGCAGGGCGGGGATGGCCGGGCCGCAGAGCGCCTGGAGGGCGCCGATCAGGACGAACGCGGCGCAGGCGGCGGCCGTCGCGGCGGGGGCCGGGGGTAACGCGCCGGCCGGGGCGGGTGCGGGCCCGACTGCGCGGGCGGCGCGGGGGTTCACCGGAGCCTCCGGAGGACGTCAGCAGGAGGCCCCGCCGGTACGCGTACGACGGGGCCTGGGGGCGGAAGCGGGACGGGTCAGGCGGAGCGGTCGCGCGCCCGCTCGGCGGCCGAGGGCGCGACGGCCTCGGGGGCGGCGAGCTGCGCCGCCGTCGGGGCGGCCTCGGGGGCCGTCGGCTCGTCCTCGTCGCGCAGGGCCTTGGTCTCGGCCTTGAGGATGCGCATCGACTTGCCGAGGCCCCGGGCCATGTCGGGGAGCTTCTTGGAGCCGAAGAGCAGGACGAGGACGACGACGGCGATCAGGATGTGCCAGGGCTCGAGTCCGTTGCGGAGCATGGGGGTCACCGGTCTCTCGGGTCGGGGGACTAATCGATACGTATACGATGCACAGGGTCGGCGGGCCGCCGCAAGAGCCAACCCCCACTGCCGCAAGACCGTTACCGACCTGCGGCGACGTCCTTCCGCAGGCGTGCCGGACCGGCCCGGGGCGTCGGTCGACGACGCCCCGGGCGGTGGGCCCGGCGGTGGGCCCGGGTCAGGCGAGCGGAGCGGGCCCGGTGGTGGAGCGGATCACCAGCTCGGGGTCGAACAGCAGCTCGCCGACGGGGGTCTCCCGGCCGCCGACCAGGGCGAGGACGCTGCGGCCGACCTCCAGGGCGAGGCGGTCGGTGGGCTGGCGGACGGTGGTCAGCGGCGGGTCGGTGAACTCGGTGATCATCGTGCCGTCGTAGCCGACCACCGACACCTGCTCCGGCACCGTGCGCCCCAGCCGCCGCGCGCCGCGGATCACGCCGAGCGCCATGTAGTCGCTGGCGGCGACGATCGCGGTCGCGCCCAGCCCGAGCAGCACGCCCGCCGCCGCCTGCCCGCCCTCGACGGTGTAGGACTGGCGGACCACCAGCTGCTGCGCGTCGGGCAGTCCGCGCCGGGCCATCGCGTCCAGGAAGCCCTGGACGCGCCGGTCGGAGGGGTGGTTGCCGGCCGGACCGGAGACCATGCCGATGGCGCGGTGCCCGAGCCGGTGCAGGTGGTCGACGGCGAGCTCGGCGGCGAGCCGGTCGTCGGTGGAGAACACCGGCACCGCCACGCCGTCGGCGAACTCGCCGTTGACGCCGACGTACGGGATGCGGCGCGAGCGCAGCAGCTCGTACACCTCCTCGTCGGCGCCCTCGACGGTGTTGGACGCGGAGAGGAACACGACCGCGGCGATGCCCTTGTCGACGATCGCCGAGATGTACTCGGGTTCCTGCACCCCGCCGGGGAAGGCGGGGCACAGGATGGTCTTGAGGCCGTGCGGGGCGAGCGCGGCCTCGATCCGCTCGGCGACGTCGGCGAAGAACGGGTTGGAGACGTGCTCGGTGACGACGGCCACGATCTGGCCCTGCACCGCGCGCTCGTAGCCGAGTTCGGCCATGGCCTGCTCGACGGCGTCCCGGGTCTTCTTGGCCACGCCCTGCCGGCGGTTGATCACCCGGCTGACGGTCGCCTCACTGACGCCCGCGTGCGCGGCGATCTCGACGATGCCGATCTTCATGTCCTCCCCTTCGCCTGACGTTCCATCGCGCTCTCCACCGCTCGGGTCACGCGTTGCCGCGGATCTTCACCAGACCGGTCCGCGGCACCCGGAGGCTGCGCAGACCCGGTGCGAAAGTGGTCTGGACCCGCTCGATGATACGGCCGTCGGGGCCGTGCACCGTGATCTCCACCGGCAGTTGGACGCCCTGCAGGTCCAGTACGATCCGGTCCGCGGTGCTGCCGTTGACCAGGACCGTTTCGGTGTGCTCGGCGGGGCGGACGGGCACCGCCCGCTCGGTGTGCACGTCGACCACCCGGACGCCGTCGGCGACCGACTCGACCAGGGTGTACTGCTCGTCGGGGCGGCCGGGTTCGACGGCGCCCTCCAGCAGCTGCGGGCGCAGCCGGCGCCATTCGGCGAGCCAGAAGCGCAGCGCGTCGAGGTGTTCGGCGGGCAGCGTGTCGAGTCGCACGGAGACCTGCGGGACGGAGTGCAGGGCGCCGATCAGCTGCCGGGCGGCGGCCTCGACGGGGGCGCCGGCGTCCCACAGCAGCGGGTCGCTGTGCACGACGCCGCCGGTGGCCAGCAGCGCGGTGTCCAGGGTGCGGACCCGGTTGGCGGTGGAGTCCGCCGGGCAGTCGAAGGAGCGCAGCATGTTGCCGAACGCGGCCATGGCCGGGCCCACGTAGGGCTGGCGCAGCTCCAGCAGTAGTTCGGGGCGGACGGCTTCGAGGGCGGTGCGCAGGTCGGCGAGCAGCAGCAGCAGGGCCCGGCCGACGTCTTCGCCGCCGTCGTGGGCGTAGACCATGGCCTCGTCGAGGAAGTCGACCTTGAGGCCGTCCAGACCGTAGTCGCGCACCACCCGCACGCAGGTGTCGACGACGTGCGCGCGCACCTCCGGGTGGCGCGGGTCGAGGACGTGCGCGCCGGGGACGCCGGCGGCGCGGGTGGCGTACGGGGCCCAGGCGGCGTGGCAGTCGGCGTTCGGGCCGAGCAGCAGCGGGGCGATCCAGGCGAGGTAGCGCAGGCCGGTCTCGCGGACGACGGCGACGTGCCCGGCGAAGTCCGGGAACTTCGCCCCGTCGGGGATCCAGTCGCCGACGCCCGCGTAGCCGCGGCCGCTGCCGTAGCGCTGCCAGCCGTCGTCCAGGATCAGCGCCCCGAAGCCCAACTCGGCGGCGATCCGGGCCTGTTCGGTGACCTCGATGGCGTCGACGTCCTGGTTGTAGGCGTACCAGGTGCACCACAGCGGCAGCCGGGCGGCCTCCGGGACGGGCATCGGGTCGGTGCGGGCCGCGTACCAGCCGCGCAGCGGGCGCAGGGCGCCGGCGACGGAGGCGGCCCGCGGGACGAACAGCAGACGGTGGGGCTGGTCGGCGGGCGGCAGGTGGAGGTGGACGACGTGGGTGTCGTTCTCCTCGGAGACGCCGTAGCGCAGCGAGACCTCGGGCACCGGGTCGGCGGTGGCGAAGGTGAGCAGGGTGGCGCCGGTGGAGTCGTACAGGCAGCCGGCGGCGAGGCTGTCGGCCAGGCTGACGGTGGCCCGGCCCTCCCAGTCGGCGACCAGGGTGCGGCGCCAGTCGGCGCCGGGGTGCCAGTAGCCGGCGGCGTCGCCGAGCGGGACGGTGAGGCGGACCTCGACCGCGGCCCCGGGGGCGTCGATCCGCAGGACCCTGACGCCCGGTCCGGTGCCGTCCAGGCTCCATGCGGCGTCCGTGCCGTCGGCGAGGACGGCGACCTCGACGGTGTCGAGCAGGGGGGCGTACCGGGCCGGGGCGAGCTCGGCGGTGGTGACGGCCTCGGGGGCCAGGGTGGTCACGGCGGTTACTCCTTGACGGCGCCGGCCAGCAGGCCGGAGACGAAGTGGCGCTGGAGGGCGAGGAAGACGATCGCCATCGGGATCGCGGCGACGGCGGTGCCGGTCATGATCGCGCCGTAGTCGGTGTCGACGACGCCCTTCAGCGAGGCGAGGGCGACCGGGATGGTCAGCGAGGCGCTGTCGCGCAGCACGACCAGCGGCCAGACGAAGTCGTTCCACTGGAACAGGAACAGGAAGATGCCGAGCGCGGCGAGCGCGGGGCGCATCGGCGGCAGCACCACCCGCAGGAAGAGCCGGAACTCGCCGCAGCCGTCGATCCGTCCGGAGTCGAGCAGTTCGTCCGGGATGGTGCCCATGGACTGGCGCATCAGGAAGATCCCGAAGGGCAGTGCCAGGTTGGGCAGGATCACCGCCTGGTAGGTGTTGAGCCACTCCAGGTCGGCCATCATCTTGAACAGCGGGACCAGGGTGACCTGGTTGGGCACGACCAGGCCGAGCATCAGCAGTCCGAAGATCGCGTCGCGGCCCTTGAAGCGGTACTTGGCGAAGGCGTAGCCGGCCAGCGTGCAGACGGCTCCCGCGCACAGGGTGTAGACGACGGCGATCAGCAGCGAGTTGAGCACCACCCGGCCGAACTGCGCGGTGGTCTGCAGGGTGCTCAGGTTGTGGAACAGGTTGCCGCCGGGGGTGAGCGGCGGCGGGGAGTCGAAGATCTCGTTGCTGGTGTGGGTGGCGGCGATGACCAGCCAGTAGAACGGGAGCAGGACGGCGGCGAGCGCGATGGCCAGCCCCCAGGTGAGGCCGATGCTGTTGCGCAGGCGGCCGGGGGCGCCCTTGGCTCGGCGGGCGGCGGCGGTGGCCGGGGTGGTGCTCATGACTTGTCTCCCAGCACCTTGAACTGGATCAGCCCGAGGATGCCGATCAGGATGGCCAGCGCGTAGGCGATGGCCGAGGCGTAGCCGAAGTCGAAGTAGGTGAAGGCGTTCTGGTACAGGTAGACGCCGATGGTCAGGGTGGCGTTGTCCGGTCCGCCGTGGGTGAGGATGAACGGCTCGTCGAAGATCTGCAGGGTGCCGATGGTGGACAGCACGGTGGTGAGCAGCAGCGCGGGGCGCAGCCCGGGCAGGGTGACGTGCCGGAACGCCTTCCAGGGGCCGGCGCCGTCGACGGCGGCGGCGTCGTACAGCTCGGCGGGGATCGACTGCAGCCGGGCGAGCAGGATGACGGCGTTGTAGCCGGTGTAGTGCCAGGTCAGGGCGAGGGCCAGGGAGATCTTCGCCCAGAGCGGGTCGGTCAGCCAAGGCACCGGGCCGATGCCGGCGAAGTGCAGCAGCCAGTTGACCAGGCCGTACTTCTCGTTGAGCAGGACCGAGAAGATCACGCCGTAGGCGACCAGGCCGGTGACCATCGGCAGGAAGAAGCCGAGCCGGAACAGCGAACGGGCGCGCAGCAGCCGGGAGTTGAAGGCCACTGCGAGGGCGGTGGCCAGCGCGAGCATGATCGGGACCTGGATCACCAGGATGACGGCGGTGTTCTTCAGCGCCGTCCAGAACAGCGGGTCGTGCAGCAGTCGGGTGTAGTTGTCGCCGCCGACGAAGGTGTCCGTCCCGTCGACGCTCTTGTACAGGCTGAGGACGAGGGACCAGCCGATCGGGTAGAGCTTGAACGCGGCGAACAGGGCGACGGCCGGCAGCACGAAGGCGTACGGGGCCAGCCGTCGTCCGGTCAGGCGGGGCGGCCCCGACCGGGGGGCCGCCTGCTGCCCGGTGGGCCGCTGGGTGGTGGCGGTGCTCATCGGACGACCCTGCGGCCCGTCTGCTGGGCGAGCTGGTCGGCGGCCTGCTTGAGCACCTCGGCCGGGTCGGCGCCCTTGAGCAGCACCTTGGTCTGGGCGTCGGTGACGACCTTGAGCGCGCGGGCGTAGTCGGAGCTGTAGTTGACGGCCGGGGAGGGGGCCTTGAGCGCGTCGAGGAACACCTCGCCCTTCTGCTGGCCGCCGAAGAACTCCGACGGGGTGTGGAACACCGGGTCGTCGTAGGCCTTCATCAGAGCCGGGGCGATGCCCTTGTCCTTGTAGATCTTCACCAGGTTCTCCGGCCGGGTGAGGACGAACTCGACGAACTTCCAGGCGGCGGCCTGCTGCTTGCTGCTGCCGGCGATGCTCAGGTAGGTCGAGTTGACGGTGGCGGCGGTGGAGCCGCCGCGGCGCACGGCCGGGGGCAGCCGGACGCCCCACTTGCCCTTCTGGTCGGGGACGGTGTCCTCGATGATGCCGCCGTACCAGGTCGGCATCGGCAGCACCGCGCAGGTCTCGGCCTTGATCGCGGCGATCTGGGCGTTCCAGCCGCCGGAGAGGTCGGCGACCAGGCCGGCGTCGTTGAGCTGCTTGATGATCGTCATGGCCTTGACGGACTCGGCGGAGTCGAGCGTGATGCCGCCGTCCAGGTCGAAGTAGAAGGCGCCCTGGAGCTGGAGCAGCATCTGGAAGAAGTTGGCCGCGTCCGGGATGGAGGCGGGCTTGTCGAGGCCGAGCAGGTACTTGCCGGTCTTCGCCTTGACGACCTTGCCGGCCTCGATGGCGTCGTCCCAGGTGGCGATGGACTTCACGTCCACCCCGGCCTGCTCGAAGATGTCGGAGCGGTAGTAGAAGCCGCCGGAGTTGGCCTCCATCGGCAGGGCGCTGACCTTGCCGTTGCGGCCGACGGCGCTCTCCCACACGCCCGCGGCGAAGGCGTCCTTGTAGGTGTCGGCGCCGAGCCGGCCGAGGTCGGCCAGGCCGTTGGGGAACTTCTCGGTGTAGCCGGGCAGGTAGTCGATGCCGATGTGCATGACGTCGGCGAGGCCGCTGCCGCCGGCCGCCAGGCCGGTGGTGATCTTGTCCCAGATCGCCGGGTTGCCGATGTCCTGGACGGTGACCTTGATGTCCGGGTACTGGGCGTTGAAGGCCGGGACCAGGGCCTTCATCTCGGCGGCCGGACTGGCCCAGCTCCAGACGGTGATGTCGCCCTTGGTGGCCGAGCCCTCGGCCCCGGCGCCACCGCCGCTCCCGCTGCCCGAGCCGCTGCAGGCCGCCAGGCCGGACAGGCCCGCTCCGACGGCGAGGGCGCCGCCCGCTCTCAGGACGCTGCGACGAGAGATGTCCATGATCGAACCACCTTGTTCCAGGTCGGCTCTGGTGCCGACTGGGCAGGACGCTAGCAACCCCGCGATCCGACTTGCAAGATGTCATTGAAAATACGGCGACGTATATGACATTGAAACATTGCAAGGGTATTGAAGGCTGCCATCCGGACTGTTAGCGTCCGCCCATCGCATCCGTCACCCCACCCTGACCGGAGCTCCCCATGCGTCCTGCGCGCCCTGCCCGCCTCACCCTGCTGGCGGCCCTCCCCCTGCTGGCGGCGCTCGCCCCCGCCACCGCTCCCACTGCGGCCGCCGCCGCCACCGCCGTCCCGGCCATCGCCAACCCCGGCTTCGAGAGCGGGAGTTCCGGCTGGTCCTTCACCTCCGGGAGCGGTGTGGCGAGCAACCTGCCGCACTCCGGCGGCCAGCTGGCCTACCTGGACGGCGGCACCGGCAAGAAGGTCTCCCAGACCATCACCGCCCAGGGCGCCGGCGTCTACGACGTCTCGGCCTGGATCGCCGCCGGCGGCGCCGGCGGCGCCTTCACCGTCCGGGTCAACGGCACCGTCGCCGGGACGGTCGCCCCCGCCGTCCGGGCCGCGTACGCCCGCTACACCGTTCCCCGGATCGCGGTGAAGGCCGGCGACCAGCTGGAGATCGCCTTCGAGTCCGGCAGCTCCTGGCTCAACGTCGACGACGTCTCGCTCGCGCTGTCCGGCCCGGCCGTCACCGACCCGGGCTTCGAACAGGGCGGCTCCGCCTGGCAGTTCACCTCCGGCACCGGCGTGGCGACCAACAACCCGCACGGCGGCACCAAGCTGGCCTACCTGGACGGCGGCACCGGCAAGAAGGTCTCCCAGACCATCACCGCCAACGGCCCCGGCACTTACGGCTTCTCGGCCTGGATCTCCACCGGCGGCACCGGCGGCGCCTTCACCGTCCGGGTCAACGGCACCGTCGCCGGGACGGTCGCCCTGCCGTCCCGCTCCGGCTACGCCCGCTACACCGTCGGCCGGGTCGCCGTGAACGCCGGGGACCGGATCGAGATCGCCTTCGAGTCCGGCAGCTCCTGGATCAACGTGGACGACCTGATGGTCTCCCCCACCCCGGCGACCCAGCCGAAGGCCACCTCCTCCGACCCGAAGATCGCCGAACTGTTCGCCTGGGCCACCGCCAAGGCCGACAGCTGGGTGCAGCTCCCGGGCGCCACCGGCCCGGTGAACGTCGACGAGAACCACACCGGCGGCACCGGCAGCACCACCTACGAGGCCTCGTACTGGGCGGGCTACGCGCACCGCTCCGCCTTCTACGGCCGCGACGCCGCCCACCAGGTGGACGGCGCCGCCGCGCTGGGCCTGCACACCGAGAACCGCAGCATGCTGGGCGCGTTCGCCGCTACCGCCACCGCCGAGCAGAAGTACTACCCGGTCTGGTCGCTGAACTTCGACGACCGCACCAACCTGTCCATCGACTACTACGGCCCGGACAGCTTCGTCCGCGAGGTGCCCGCGACCTTCGAGCTGGTCGAGAAGGCCGACCGGGCCTACCGCTGGAGCGGCGACAGCTCCTACGTCACCGACCCCGCGCTGTGGTCGTACTACCAGCACGCCACCAACGAGTTCATCACCCAGCACGACTCCGCCAAGCCCAACGGCGTCGCCGAGGGCACCGGCAACGGCATCTTCTCCGGCGCGGCCAGCTACGACGAGGGCGGCGGCGAGCACTTCGCCGAGGCCGGCGACTCGATCGGCTCCCAGTACCAGGCCCTGCTGGCCGTCGCCGACCTGGCCGCCGGCCGCGGCGACAGCGCGCTGTCCGCGCAGTACGCGCAGAAGGCCGCCGACCTGAAGAGCTACTTCAACACCACCTGGAGCGGCACCGGCAGCGGCGCCTCGATGGTCCGCGGCTACAGCACCAGCGGTGCGGCCATCACCGGCTGGGGCAAGGAGAACTCCTGGTTCATGCCGATGAAGAAGATCGTCGACGCGGGCCCGCGCAACGACGCCTACCTCGACTACATCGACCAGCAGTCGCAGGGCGCCGACAAGCCCTCCAACATCGAGGCGTACACCTACCTGCCGGACACCTTCTTCGCCTACAACCGCAACGACACGGCCTGGAAGTGGATGCAGTACGTCTACGACCGCCGCAACGACCAGCACGTGGTCACCAAGCAGGGCCCCGACGGCGACTACCCGGAGGTCTCCTTCACCCTGGTCAGCCAGACCGTCCAGGGCCTGATGGGCGTCGACCCGAACGCCCCCGCGCACACCCTGGCCACCGCCCCCCACCTGCCCACCGGCACCTCCTGGCTCCAGCTCGACGACCTCCCGATCGGCCGCAACACCTTCACCCTCCGCCACGACGGCACCACCAAGTCGACGCTGACCAACAAGACCGGCACGGACGGCTACACCTGGGAGGCCCGGATCCCCGGCAGCTACGGCACGCTGACCGTCAACGGGGCTTCGCGGAGCGCCGCCACCAAGACGGTCGACGGCACGACGTACACCTACGTCACCGTCCCGGTCGCCCCCGGCGCCACCGCCACCGTCCAGGCCCCCTGACCCGGGCCCACCACCGCGCGGGCGGCCGGGGAGCGGTTCGCTCCCCGGCCGCCCGCCGCCGTTGGGGGCGGAGCGGTGGCGGGTTGGAAACGAAACGGCAACGCCACTGGCGTGCGTTTCGTATATCGCATACGTTAACGCCAGGTTCCGCCGAGACGAAACGCCCAGTCGTCGTCCGGTCCGTACCCCGGCCGCTCCGTCGGCCCCCCTTCCCCGTGCACCTCTCCCGGGGCGGCCCTCCCACGCGGCCGTCCCGTCCCCCGAGGAGATCCACCCATGGCACCACTCCCCCGCCGCCTCGCCGCCCTCGCGCTGGCGTCTGCCTGCCTGCTGTCCGCCGCGGCCTGCTCCTCCTCCGGGGCACCCGCCACGGACGCCAACGGGCGGGCCGTCGTGAAGTTCTGGTCGATGCCGTACTGGATCGGCGACGACGCCAAGGTCAAGCAGCTGGTCGACCAGTTCAACGCCTCCCAGGACAAGGTCACCGTCCAGCTCACCCAGCTGGAGTGGAAGGACGGCCGCGACAAGATCAAGCAGGCCATCGCGGCCGGCAACGGCCCCGACGTGTGGCTGATGAACAACGGCCTGGAGCTGGACTACCTGAAGGCCGGCTCGCTGGCCCCGCTGGACAAGCTCGGCTACACCTCCGCCGACACCGACAAGTTCCTGCCGCTGGCCAAGGTCGACGAGTACGAGGGCAAGCAGTACGGCGTCCCGCTCTACTTCGACGTCGACGTCATGCTCTACCGCACCGACGTCTTCCAGCAGTACGGCGTCACCGCGCCCCCCAAGACCTGGGACGAGCTGAAGTCCACCGCGAAGAAGATCACCGACGAGTCGGCGGCGGCCGGCAAGAAGGTCAGCGGCTGGCAGTTCAAGGGCATGGACGACCACCTCAACGCGATCAACTCGACCTGGGAGAGCTTCCTCTGCCAGGCCGGCGGCAGCCTGACCTCCCCGGACTACGCCACCTCGACCCAGGACACCGAGGCCGGGCGCACCGCCATGGAGTACATGAAGTCCTTCTACACCGACAAGGTCTCCCCGACCGGCACCAGCGCCCTGAACGGCTTCATCAGCGGCGAGGTGGCGATGTTCCCGTTCTTCCAGTCGGTGATCGCCAACGTCCAGGCCGGCGGGGACAAGACGGCCGGCAAGTGGGCGGTCGCCCCGATGCCGGCGGGCCCGAAGAGCGGCTGCTCGATGGTCGGCGGCCACAGCCTGGTGGCCCGCTCCGACAGCCGGAACCTGAACGCCGCAGGCGACTTCATGCGCTGGCTGGCCTCGCCCGAGCGCAGCGCCCAGTACATGGACTTCCACGCGATCTTCCCGTACGACCTGGCCAAGGTGGACCCCGCGGTGAAGGCGAGCGTCGACGAGAAGGTCAAGGCGGACCCGAACTGGAACGCCATCTTCGAGCAGCTCTCGCGCAACACCCCCGACCTGCTGCTGCAGGACCGGCACGCCTTCCAGGCCCGCTGGGACGCGCAGAAGGCGTCGGTCGTCGCCGGCGTCAACGGGCAGCAGCCCGTCGACAAGGCGCTGCAGTCGATCGACGCGCAGGTCGGCCAGGCCCTCGACGGCGAGAAGAAGTAGCCGCGATGGCCTCCCTGACCGATCTGCGCGCCCACCGGCGCGGCCAGGTCGCGGACGGACGGCGCCGGAGCACCCCCCGGCGCCGCTCGTCCGGCACCCTGGCCGGCTGGCTGTCGGTGGCGCCCGCGCTGCTGGTGATCCTCGGGTTCACCTTCTACCCGATGGTGCAGTCGATGCTGCTGAGCACCGACCACTGGAACCTGCTGGGCCCCAAGACCTTCGTCGGCGCCGACAACTACCGCACCATCCTGGCGGCCGGGTCGTTCCGCGACAGCATGGTCAACACCGTGGTGTTCACCGCGATCACCATGGTCGGCACGTACGTGCTGGCGCTGGCCACCGCGATGGCCGCCAACCGCGAGCTCGCCTCCGCCCGGCTGGTGCGCACGGTCACCGTGCTGCCCGCCGTCATCCCGATGGTGGTGGCCGGCCTGGTGTGGAAGTGGATGTACGAGCCCGACCACGGCCTGGTGAACACGATGGCCGGCCTGTTCGGCGCGGACGGCGCCCGCTGGCTGTTCGACAACCACCTGGCGCTGCCCGCCGTCGCGGTGGTGAGCATCTGGAAGGAGTTCGGGATCTACGCGCTGATCCTGCTCGGCGGCCTGCAGCGGATCCCCGACGAGATCTACGAGGCCGCCACCATCGACCGGGCCGGCCCGTGGCGGCAGTTCCGCTCGATCACCCTGCCGATGCTCCGCCCGGCCAGCGCCGCGGTGTTCCTGCTGCTGCTGTTCAACTCCTTCAAGGTGTTCGACCAGGTCTGGGTGATGACCGAGGGCGGTCCCGGCAACGCCACCCTGACGGTGGTCACCTTCATCTACACCAAGCTGCTCAGCGACGTCGGCGTCGCCTCCGCGGCCTCGGTGGTGCTGTTCGCCGTCCTGCTCGCCCTGACCGTGCTGCGGCACTGGACGACCCGGAAGGAGTCGTGATGGCCAAGCCCGCCCGCGCCCGCCGCCCGCTCTCCACGCTGTGGCTGGTCGCCGTCAGCGTCTTCGCCGGACTGCCGGTGCTGTGGATGGCGCTGACCTCGTTCCAGTCCATGGACGACCTGGTCGGCACCGGCCGGCACCTGCTGCCCGGCCACCTGTCCTTCGACGCGTACGGGGAGGTCGTCCGGGCCTACCCGTTCCTGCAGTGGTTCCTCAACTCGGTGCTGGTCGCGGGCGCGGTGGTGGCCGGCAACCTGGTCTTCGACACCCTGGCCGCCTACGGGCTGTCCCGGGTACGCTTCCGGGGCCGGCAGGCGGTGTTCACCCTGATCCTCGCCACCCTGATGATCCCCACCCAGGTCATCCTGGTCCCGCTGTACCTGTTCATGCGCGACCTCGGCTGGATCGACACCTACTGGGCGCTGATCGTGCCGTTCCTGGCCAGCCCGACCGGGATCTTCCTGCTGCGCCAGCACCTGGTCACGCTGCCCGTGCAGCTCGACGAGGCCGCCGCGATCGACGGCGCCGGGCGGCTGCGCACCCTGGTCAGCATCCTGCTGCCGAACTCCTGGTCCGCGCTGGGCACCGTCGCGGTGCTCAAGTTCATGTGGACCTGGGGCGAGTTCGCCTGGCCGTCGCTGGTCACCAACGACGAGCTGCTGCGCACCCTGCCGGTGGGCCTGGCCCGCTTCCAGAACCAGTTCGCCCCGCGCTGGGACCTGCTGATGGCCGGCTCCGTGCTGGCCGCGATCCCGGTCGTGCTGTGCTTCGTCCTTCTTCAGCGGACCTTCGTGCGCGGCATGACCGGCGGCGCGGTCAAGGAGTAGCCCGCCCCGCCCCGCCCCACCACCCGGGCCCGCCCGGTGCGCCAGACGCACCGGGCGGGCCTTTCCACGTGCCCGGGCGGGGGCCGTACGGGGGATCGGGCCGGACGGCGGGGCCTCTGCACGACCTCCGCTGCACGACCTCACCACTGTCCGACCGGGCCTGCCGTCGGACACGACTGCGCCCCGCACCCCCCGGACGGGACGGGGTGCGGGGCGCAGGGGCGGTTCAGCGGGTGCGGGTTCGGTCCAGGCCGTCCGCCTCCCAGCGGTGCACGTCGGCCCCTTCCCCCGTGGGGGCGGCGCCCGCCCGGGCGGCCTGTCTGCCGGCCGCGGCGACGGCGTCCGCGGCGGTGGGCGTCCAGTGCGCCGAGACCCGCAGGCCGGTGCGGCCGTCGGCCAGGGCGGTGGGCAGGGTGACGATCCACGGCGGCCCCCAGACGTGCGGAAGGCGCGCCGACGGGGTCGGCGCGCCTTCGGGTGCGGGGCGGACTGCGGGGGCGGGGGCGGGGGCGGAGAAGCAGGACACGGTGTCCTCCGGGGCGGTGCTCGGTGGGTGCGGCGGCGCGCACCGCCCGTCAGGGCGGGGGCGGTGCGCGCCGCCGCGGCTTGCGGGGCCGCCCCGGGCCGGTGGGGACCGGGGCGGCCGGGGGCGGGTCAGGGGTTGCGGACCCAGAACTCGATGGACAGCGGCGGGACGGTCAGGGTCAGGCTCGGGCCGGTCTTGAAGCCCAGGGACTGGTTGTTGGTCGAGGGGCCGTAGCGGTGGCCCTCGAAGGCGGCGGCGGTCTGGGTGTCGACGGTGTAGGTGAAGGAGTCGGTGGCGGAGCGGTTGGTGATGGCGAAGACGGGCTTGCCGGCCGGGGTCTTCCAGGCCATGATCCGCTGGTCGCGCAGGACGGCCGACTCGTCGACGCCGTAGCGGACGGAGTCCCACGGCATGTACTTCACGAAGCCGGCGACCGCGTTCCAGTTCTGCGGGTTGAAGTCCCAGTGGCCGACCGGGATGTTCGGGAAGTGGCTGAAGTCGGTGTCGCTCGGCGGCCGCCAGAAGCCGAGCGAGTAGCCGGGCGACTCGGCGTTGGTGGTGGGCTTGAGGGCGTGCAGCCAGAACCAGGTGGGGGCGTCCTGGAAGACCATCCAGTTCATGATCGACTGGGCGGTGTTGATCGTCCGGACGTCGGAGGTCTGGTTGTCGAGGTACTCGAACTCGTTGTTGAAGACCGGCTTGCCGAACGCCTGGCGGCGGAAGTCGTTGTCGATCTGGTAGTTGGAGTCGTAGCCGATCCGGTGGTACGTCCAGGCGTCCACGTAGGAGAGCGCGGTGGAGTCGGCGATGATCGCCTGCCCGATCGCGCCGCCCCAGCCGTCCTGGCTGTCGGCGGTGACCGTGACGTTCGGGTACTTCGACTTGATCTTCGGTGCGACGGCCTTGAAGGTCGCCAGGTACTGGTCGGCGCTGTAGACGCAGGAGGAGTAGGGGGTGGAGTTGCGCGGCTCGTTCTGCAGGCCCCACATCGACACCGGGATGCCCTGGGCGGTGAGGTGGTCGAGGTCGCCGACCAGCGCGTCGCCGAAGTCGGCCAGGAACTGGGCGTCGAAGGAGGCCAGGCTGCCGCCGATGTAGGAGTTGTTGGACTTCCAGCCGGGGGCGGGCGACCAGTACTCCACCGAGGTGCCCTCGATGTGGGCGCGGCTCATCATGTCGGCGAGGCCGGCGCCCTGGCCGGGGAAGCGGTCCTGGATGTGCTTGCCGGTGGAGTCCAGGCCCCGGTAGTACAGGCCCATCGCCAGCCGGCAGTAGCGGAAGCCCCGGTCGGAGCGGCCGCCCATCAGCATCTGCTGGTAGAAGCGGGTGAGTTCGGAGTCGGTGAGGTCGTGCGGGACGCCGCTGACGGTGTCCGGCAGGCCGTTGTTGCCCGAGCCGATGGAGTCGGACTGGATCTCGAAGCCCAGGCCGAGGATGGTCTGCTTGGCGGCCTGGTCGAAGCGGATCGTGTAGCTGCCCGCGGTGGCGGCGGCCGCCGTCGAGGACAGGTTGA
The DNA here is from genome assembly GCF_003751605.1 of Kitasatospora cineracea. Lineage (NCBI taxonomy): Bacteria > Bacillati > Actinomycetota > Actinomycetes > Kitasatosporales > Streptomycetaceae > Kitasatospora > Kitasatospora cineracea. The sequence continues at coordinate 5,182,941 of NZ_RJVJ01000001.1, read as the reverse complement.
GCAGCGGGGAGAGCGCCGCTCCGGCACCGGCTATCGCGGCACCGCGCAGCAGGGAGCGGCGGCTCATGCCGTTCGGCTCGGGCAGGGCCATGGTCTACCTCCGGATGGGTGGGGGTGGGGGTGAAGGCGACAGGGGGTTCGGGGGCCCGGGTGCTGACGCGGGGTCAGAACCGGGCGACGGTGTAGCGGTCGACGGCGTCCTCGTCGAGGTCGAAGCCCAGGCCGGGGCCGGTGGGGACGGTCAGCACCCCGTCGGCGAACTTCGGCGGGTTGAGCAGGATCGCCTCGCGGATCGGGTTGGGCAGCCGGTTGTACTCGTAGGTGCGCAGGTTGGGGGTGGCCGCGCACAGCTGCAGGGCGGCGCACAGGCTGACGCCGGAGCCGACGCCGTGCGGGGCGATGTCGACGTGGAAGGCGGAGGCGAGCGCGGACAGCCGCATCGCCTCGGTGATGCCGCCGCACCGGGCGACGTTCGGCATGAAGACGTCGATGGCCCGGTTGAGCAGGGAGTCGCGCAGGTCGAAGCGGGTGAAGTGGGTCTCGCCGTTGACCACGGTCAGGCCGGTGCGGCGGCGCAGTTCGCCGAGGTTGGCGAGGTCGTCGACCTGGAGCGGCTCCTCGTACCAGGAGATGCCGAGGTCGGCGAGGACGGCGCCGACCCGGGTGGCCTGGTCGAGGTCGTAGGCGCAGTTGACGTCGGTGAGGATCTCGACGTCCTCGCCGACGGCGGCGCGCACCGCGCTCAGGTGGGCCCGGTCGGTGCGCTCGCCGCGGCCGATCTTGACCTTGAGGGCCTTGAAGCCTGCGTCGACGAAGCCGAGCGCCTGGCGGGCGGAGTCCTCGGGGTCGGCGTGCAGGGCGACGGGGCTGGCGTAGCAGGGCACCGTCTCCCGGATCGGGCCGCCGAGCAGGCGGTGGACGGGCTGTCCGGCGAGCTTGCCGCGCAGGTCCCACAGGGCGAGGTCGATGCCGGCCAGCGCTTCGAGGTAGAAGCCGCGGTTGTGGCCGCCGGCCGCCTGCCCCTTGTAGAGGCGCTCCCAGATCGCGCCGGTGGCCAGCGCGTCCTGGCCGATCAGCAGCGGGGCCAGGACGGTGGCCACCACGGTGGCGGTGACCTGCGGGGAGGGCAGGCCGTACGCCTCGCCGATGCCGACCGTGCCGTCCTCGGTGTGGACCTTGACCAGGGTGGCGTACTGGCCGCGGCGGGGCAGCACCAGGTGGCTGGAGGCGGGGTAGCGCAGCCAGTCCGGGACCTGGTCGGGCGAGTCGTAGAGGTCGTCGAAGCTGGCGGACAGGGCCAGGGCCTCGACCTTGGTGATGCGCAGCGGCTGGGTGCTCACGGGGTTCTCTCCTGCGGGGGTGGTGCGGGCCGTCCTCGGTCGGGAGGGCGGGACGGGTCAGGCGTGCTCGGCGATGTCGCCGCGCGCGGTCTCGCGGCCGCTGAAGACGGCGACCGCGGTGATCAGGCAGCCGGCCACGACGTAGAGCGCGACGGGGGCGATGGAGTCGGTACCGGCGACGAGCGCCGCGCCGATGAAGGGGGTGGTGCCGCCGAAGATCGCTCCGCCGAACTCCCGGCCGACGCTGACGCCGCTGAACCGGACCCGGGCGTCGAACTGTTCGGCGACCAGGGCGGCCTGCGGGCCGAAGACCATGTCCTTGCAGATCGGGATGGCCAGCACCAGCGCCAGGAAGACCAGCGGGGTGCTGCCGGTGCCCAGCAGCCAGAAGAACGGGTAGGCGTAGACGACGGTGCAGGCCAGGCCGATGGAGACCATGGTGCGGCGGCCGATCCGGTCGGAGAGCCAGCCCCAGAACGGGATGGTGAGGATCTCCAGCGCCCCGGCCAGGGCGGCGGCCCACAGCATGGTCGACTTGGGGATGCCCAGGTTCTTGGTGGCGTAGGAGAGGCCGAACGCCTGGATCAGGTAGGCCCAGACGAAGCCGGAGGCGGTGATCCCGAGGACCCGCAGGACGGCGGCGGGCTGCTCCTTGATCACGGTCAGGAACGGGAAGCGGACGGTCTCGGCGCGCTCCTCGAGTCCGGCGAAGACCGGGGTCTCCTTGATGCCGCGGCGCAGCCACATCCCGAACAGCACCAGCACGAAGCTGAGCAGGAACGGGATGCGCCAGCCCCAGGTGAGGAAGGCGTGGTCGGGCAGCAGGGCGACCAGGGCGAAGACGGCGGTGGCCAGCACGGAGCCGGCGCCGGTGCCCATCGCGGGGATGGAGCCGAACAGGCCGCGCTTGCCGTTGGGCGAGTTCTCGACGGTCAGCAGCGTGGCACCGGCGAACTCGCCGCCCACCGCGACGCCCTGGCAGATCCGCAGGACGATCAGCAGGATCGGGGCCCAGACGCCGGCGGTGGCGTGGGTGGGCAGGACGCCGACCAGGGTGGTGGCGACGCCCATGCCGAGCATCGTGATCAGCAGCACGTACTTGCGGCCGATGCGGTCGCCGAGGTGGCCGAACAGGATGCCGCCGATGGGGCGGGCGGCGAAGCCGACGCCGAAGGTGGCGAAGGAGGCGAGGGTGGCGCCGGTGGAGCTGGAGCCGAAGAAGAGCGGGCCGAAGACCAGGGCCGAGGCGAGGCCGTAGAGGTTGAAGTCGTACCACTCCATGACGGTGCCGACGGTGGCGGCGGCCATGGTGCGCCGGGTGGTGGCGCGGGGGGTGCTGTTCACGTGGGTGCTTCCGGGGTGTGCTGTGGTGGTCACGGGGTTCTCCCACCGGGCAGGGGGTGGCTTGCACCACTCACAGTATGCGATATACGAAATTCGGTCCAGAGATGGAATCAGGCTTTGCCGTTTCGTGTCCCGGCGGTGTCGCGGTAGGCGAGCGCGGGGGGCGCGGCCACCTCCGAGCGGCGGGCCAGCACCGCCCCGGCCCGGGCGTCCGGCTCGGTCAGCCGGTGCCGGGCGGTGGTGGCGAACATCAGCCCGCCGCCGAAGGCCACGCTGCTGACGTGCGGCGTTCCCACCCCCGAGGCGCCCAGCAGGCGGCCGTCGGGGGCGTGACAGCGCACCGTCCCCGTGCCCCAGGCGGCGACCCACAGCCGGCCGCGGTCGTCCACGGCCATCCCGTCCGGGCGGCCCTGGGCGGGTGGCAGCCGCACCAGCATTCGGGCCGGGCCCAGTTGCCCGGTGGCGGGGTCGACCGGGTGGGCGGTGATCTCGCCGCGGGCGCTGTCGGCGAGGTAGAGCACCGCGCCGTCGGGGGAGAACACCGGCCCGTTGGGCACGCTCAGCCCGTCCAGCACGCGGTGCACGCCGCCGTCGGGGTCCGTCCGGTACAGGCTTCCCGCCCCCTCGGCGGCGTCGGCGGCCATGCTGGTGGCCCAGAACCGGCCCGCCGGGTCGCAGCCCGCGTCGTTCATCCGCATCGGACGGCCGGCCCCGGCCTCCGGGCGGGCCAGCCAGCGCGGCGGCGCCCCGCCCGGGGTGAGCCGGACGATCCCGTCGCCCGCGGCGGCGATCCACTCCCCCGGCCTGCCCGCGACCGGCGCGGCCGCGCCCAGCGGGACGCCCAGGTCGGCCAGGGTCTCCAGGCGCTCCGGCCACTCCGGGTCCCAGCAGTGCAGGGTGCCGCGCAGCAGGTCGGTGTAGTACAGCCGCCCGTCGTGCCAGCGCGCGCCCTCCGCCAGCTGGTGGCGGGCCGGGCCGACCGGCCGCCAGTGGTCCTCGCGCATCGGCGACTCCTCCTCATTGGGTACGGTGCGCCGCGGTCCGGCGCACTACCGGGCCGGCCGCCGGTGCTCCTCGCGCATCGGCGGCTGCTCGTGGCGCCCCGGTGCCCGACCCGGTGCGGGCGCCGTTCAGCGCAGGGCGGTGCCGGGCGCGGCCGACAGCAGGCCGAGTTCGGCGCGGGTGGGCAGGCCCTCCCAGTCGCCGGCCGCGGCGACCGCGAACCCGCCCAGGGTCACGGCGCGTTCCAGCCGGCCGTCGACCGGCAGCCCGTCCAGTCGACCGGACAGGTAGCCGGCCGTGAACGCGTCGCCGGCGCCGACCGTGTCGCGCACCGTCACCCGCACCGCCGCCCGGGCCGTGGAGCCGTCCTCGGTGAAGACCTCGGCACCTTCGGCACCGCGCTTGACCACCACTTCGCGCACGCCCGCTTCGAGCAGCGCCTCCACCCGGGCGGCCTCGGTGTCGGCCGCTTCCGGAGCGGCCAGGTGCAGTTCGTCGTCCGAGGCGACCAGCACCGTGGCGCGGGCGGCCAGCGGGCGCAGCGCCTCGGCGGCGTCCCGGGCGCTCCACAGCCGGGCCCGGAAGTTGACGTCCAGGCAGAGGGCGGCGCCGGTGCGGCCGGCCTGCTCGGCGGCGTACCGTACGGCGGCCAGCGGGCCGGGGCCGAGGGCGGCGGTGACGCCGGTCAGGTGGACCGCGCGGGCGCCGTCGGCGAGCGCGGCGGCGGCGTGCCGCTCGGTCAGGCGGCTGCCCGCCGAGTGCGCGCGGTAGTAGAGGACCCGGGTCAGGTCGGCGGTGCGCGGTTCGAAGACCACCAGGCCGGTGGGCGCGTCGGGGTCGGTGGTGGCGTGGGCGAGGTCGACGCCTTCGGCGCGCAGGGTGCGCAGCACCAGGCGGCCGAACTCGTCGGCGCCGACCAGGCCGGCCCAGCGGGTGCGGTGGCCGAGCCGGGCCAGCGCGATGGCGACGTTGGCCTCGGCGCCGGCCACGGTCAGGTCGAGGGAGCCGCCCAGGTGCAGGGGCCGGCCGGCCCGCAGGGCGGCCATGGTCTCGCCGAGGGTCACGACGTCGAGCACGGCTGCTCCTCCACCAGGCGCAGGAACTGCGCGATGCGGGCAGGCAGTTCGGCGTCGCCGCCGGGGCGGGCGGCGGTGCCGACCAGCGGGCCGCCGACGCCGACGGCGAGCGCCCCGGCGGCGAGGAACTCGGCGGCGGCCCGGGCGTCGACGCCGCCGACGGGGACGAAGTGCGCGGCGGGGAACGGGTCGCTCAGGGCCTTGAGGTAGGCGGGGCCGCCGAGGGAGGCGGGGAAGAGCTTGACGGCGGCGGCGCCCTCGGTGAGGGCGAGGGCCACCTCGGTGGGGGTGACCGCGCCGGCCACCACCGGCAGTCCGGCCTCCCGGGCCCGGTCGAGGGCGGCGGTCACGCCGGGGGTGACGGCGAAGGCGGCCCCGGCGGCGGCCGCGTCGCGGGCGTCGGCGGGGGTGAGCACGGTGCCGGCGCCGAGCGCGGCGTCCGGGCCGAGGACGGCCCGGGCCCGCTCGATCACGCCGAGCGCGCCGGGCGTGGTCAGCGAGACCTCCACCAGGCGGACGCCGCCGCCGAACAGGGTCAGGACCGTGTCGAGCGCCGCGTCCGGGTCGGTGCCCCGGACGATGGCCAGGAGCCGGTTCGTCCGCAGGCTCTCGATGAGTTCGTCCGGTTGCATGCATGCCTCCCAGGGCTCCGCACAATGGTTCGGATATAGTATACGTTCCTGCTGGTGTTTGACCCGCCCCTCCCGAAAGGCCCCTCCCATGACCAGAACGGCCCTCATCACCGGTGCGGCCGGCGGCATCGGCAGCGCCGTCGCCGCGCGCCTGCTCGCCGACGGCTGGCAGGTCGCCGGCCTCGACCTGGTCGGCACCGGCCCGGCGGGGGTGCGGATGCACCACGCGGACGCCACCGACCCCGCCGGGGTGCGCGCCGCGGTCGCCGCCGCCCGGGCCGAACTCGGCCGCCTCGACGCCCTGGTGACCTGCGCGGGCCTGACCGAGGGCGCGCCGCTGCACGAGACCACCGACGAGCAGTGGCACCGAGTGCTGGACGCCAACCTCACCTCGGTGTTCCACTGCGTGCGCGAGGTGCTGCCCGCGATGCTGGAGGCCGGTTCCGGCACCGTGGTGACCGTCGGCTCGGTCCTGCACCGCACCGCCGCGCCCGGCCTGCCCGCCTATGCCGCCGCCAAGGGCGCCATCGCCGCCCTCACCCGGCAACTGGCCGTCGACTACGGCCGGTACGGGCTGACCTTCCTCACCCTCTCCCCCGGCTGGGTGCGCACCCCCGCCACCGAGTCCCGCCTCGGCCCGCACGCCGAACGGGACCTGGCCCGGCTGCGGGAGAGCAACCCGCTGCGCACCGTCCCCGACGCCGAGCGGTTCGCCGACGCCGTCGCGCTGGCCCTCAGCCCCGCCGCCGCGCTGCTCACCGGCTCCGAACTCGTCCTGGACGCCGGCGCCCGCCTGGTCAGCCCGGCCAGCCTGCTGCGCGACGCCCACCGCGAGCGCCTGGGCCTGCCCCCGCTGGACGCCTGACGGCCGGTCACGCCGAGGGCCCGCCGGCCCCTCCCCCCTCTGCGGGGGACGACTCGGCGGGCCCTTCGGCACGAAGCGGTGCGGGCGGCCCGGCGGGGCGGCCTCAGGTGCCGACGGCGACCTCGTGGTCGGCCTGGGCGCGCATGTGCAGCCGGGCGGCGTCGGCCGCGGCCCGCGGGTCGTGCGCGCGCAGGGCGGCCAGCAGCGCCTCGTGCTCCTCGACGACGCTCTCCCACTCGCGCTCGCCCATCGGCGCGGTGATCCGGAAGCGGCGCACCGTCAGCAGCAGCTGGTCGGTCAGCTCGGCCAGCACCCGGTAGCCGGCCGCCTCGGCCAGCACGCCGTGGAAGCGGGAGTTCAGCTCCGCCATCGCGGTCAGCTCGCCGTTCGCCAGCGCGGCCCGCATGCCCGCCTGGACCTCCTCCACCGCGGCGAGCTGCTCCTCCGCGATCCGGGCCGCGGCGAGTTCGGCGACCAGCGCCTCGATCGCCTCGCGGGCCAGGAACACCCCGCGCATCTCGGCGACGTCGACGGCGGCCACCGTGACCCCGGCGTGCGGCCGGGAGACCAGCAGCCCGTCGGACTCCAGCCGCTTCACGGCCTCCCGGACCGGGATCTTGCTGACGCCCAGGACCCGGGACAGCTCGTCCATGTTGACCCGCTCGCCCGGCCGGAGGTCCCCGCGGGCGATCGCCCCGTGCAGGCTCTCGTAGGCCAGGTCGGCCTTGCTCTTGACCGCGGGCAGCGGATTCGCCCAGCTGTTCTCACCCATCCGTCAATCGTATGCGATATTCCACGCCTTGTCCAAGGCTCAACGAACCCGCCGCGACCACTCGGACACGGTCCGCCAGCGGAGCGGACGAGGGTCGACTGGCGAAATGTTTCGTATATCAGATATTATGCGCTCTTCCGTGCCGCCGCGCCGCGTTCCCACCCCGCCGGCCGCACCTCCCCCCACCGCCCCTCCCGCCCGAGGAGACGCCGCCATGGCTTCCCCGTTCCGGCGCGCCGCGCTCGCCCTGGCCGGCTGCTGCGCGCTCACCGCCACCGCCTGCGCCCCCGACACCCCTGCCCCGCCGCCGCGGGTCACCCTCGCGTTCTGGACCATGCCGTTCTGGATCGGCGAGCCCGACAAGCTCCAGGAGCTCGTCGACGACTTCAACGTCTCGCAGAGCCGGGTCACCGTCTCACTCACCGTGCTGGACTGGGCCACCGGCCGCGACACCATCAAGAAGGCGCTGGCCGCCGGCAACGGGCCCGACATCTGGCTGACCGGCAACGGCCTGGACGCCGACGACCTGGACGCCGGCCGCCTGGCCCCGCTCGACACCCTCGGCTACACCCGCCAGGACCTGGACCGGTTCATCCCGCTCGCCCAGGTGGACGCCGACGGCGGGCGGATGTACGGCGCCCCGCTCTACTTCGACACCGAGGTGCTGCTCTACCGCACCGACGTCCTGCGGCAGTACGGCTTCGACCGGCCGCCGGGCACCTGGGCGGAGCTGAAGTCCACCGCGGCCACGATCACCGCCCGCTCCACCGCGGCCGGCCACCGCGTCGACGGCTGGCAGTTCAAGGGCATGGACGACCACCTCAACGCGATCAACGCGACCTGGGAGACCTTCCTCTGCCAGGCCGGCGGCCGCCTGACCGACGCCGACCACCGCAACTCCGCCGAGGACTCCGAGGCCGGGCGCACCGCGCTGGCGTACCTGAAGTCCTTCTACACCGACAAGGTCTCCCGTCCGGGCGTCAGCGCGCTGAACGGCTTCGTCGACGGCGAGGTGGCGATGTTCTCCTTCTACCAGTCGGTGATCAGCGACATCGCGGCGGGCAACGAGAAGACCCTCGGCAAGTGGGCCGTCGCCCCCATGCCCACCGGCCCGGCCGGGGGCTGCTCGGCCCTCGGCGGCCACGCCCTCGTCGCCCGTTCCCACCTGTCCGACCCGACCTCCGCCGGACAGTTCATGCGCTGGCTCGCCTCGCCGAAGAACAGCGCCGAGTTCCTGCGCTTCCACGGCATCTACCCGTACGACACCGACCGGGTCGATCCCGAACTCAAGGTCGCCGTCGAGGCCCACTACGCCGCCGAGCCCGGCTGGGAGGCCGTCTCCCGGCAGCTGGCCCGCAACACTCCCGACCAGATGCTGCAGGACCGGCACGCCTACACCGCCCGCTGGGACGCCCACAAGGACCTGATCCCGGCGGCGGTGCTGGGCCGCACCGACGCCGGCCAGGCCCTGGCGGAGATCGACCGCCGGGTCGACCGGGCCCTGCACGCCGGCGGCTGACGCCGGAGGGGGCCGTGGGGCGCCCTACGCCGCCGGTTCCTGGGCGGCCTGGGAGCGCATGTGCCGCCGGGCGGCGTCCGCCGCGGCCCGCGGGTCGCGCGAGCGCACCGCCGTCAGCAGCGCCTCGTGCTCGGCGGCGACGGTCTCCCAGCTGGCGGTGTCCAGCGGCGCGGCCACCCGGTAGCGGCGCACGGTCAGCAGCAGTTGGTCGGTCAGCTCGGCCAGCACCCGGTAGCCCGCGGCCTCGGCGAGGACGCGGTGGAAGCGGGAGTTGAGCTCGGCCAACTGCTCGGTGCCGCCCGCGGCGAGGGCGGCGCGCATCCCCGCGTGGACCTCCGCCAGCTCGGCGAGCTGCTCCTCGGTGATCCGGGCGGCGGCGAGTTCGGCGACCAGCGTCTCAATGGCCTCGCGGGCCAGGAACACCCCGCGCATCTCGGCGGCGTCCACCCCGGCGACCACCGGACCCGCGTGCGGCCGGGTGACCAGCAGCCCGTCGGCCTCCAACCGCTTGACGGCCTCCCGGATCGGGATCTTGCTGACCCCGAGCGCCCGGGACAGCTCGTCCATGTTGACCCGCTCGCCCGGCTTCAGATCGCCCCCGGCGATCGCCCGGTGCAGGCTCTCGTAGGCCAGGTCGGCCTTGCTCTTGGCCACCGGCAGCGACTTCGCCCAGCTGTTCATGCCCTACACCGTAGGGGATCGGCCCGCCGGCCCGGCCGCTCACCCGCCAGGTCGCCGGACCGGCGTTGCTTCACCCCCTCAAAAGGTATATCGTATATTAGCTGGGTGTCGCGCCCGAGGCCCGGATGAGGGTCGACGGCCAGTACGGCCGACACCCGGCGCGGGCGTCCGGGCCCGCGAGGACGAGCGCTCCCGCCGCGTCCCGCCCGCCCCGCGCGCCCGCCCCTCCGGCTCCGCCGCACTCGGAGCCGGACCGGGGCCGCCGACCGGCGGGAACGGCGGCGGCCCCGATTTGTTGGGCACCCCCAAGAACCCGGCCCCGCATTGTTTCCACCACCCCTCCCCGCCGACCGTGGAAAGCGGGCCCGCCCCTCGCGGCGCGGTCCTGGGCCTGCCGCCGGCCGAAGGCGCCGCCGCGGCGCACCGGCCGCGGGCCCGACAGGAGCGACAGGCATGGCAGTCCTCACCCGCCGAACCGCCTGGCGGCGCTGGGAGTGGTGGTTCCCGGCCGCCGCCCTCGGGGCCGAGGCCCTCCAGCAGGGCCTGCTGGGCGGGATCGAGCCGGTCAGCTTCCTGCTGGCCGGCGTCCCCCCGCTCGCCGCGGCGAGCCGCGGCCCGCGCACCACCGCACTGCTGGCCCTCGTCTGCCTGGCGTTCCAGCTGGCCTTCTCCGCCCTGCGCCCGGGCCACCTGGTCGAGGAGCACCACCTCTCGCTCTACCTGGCCACCGCGCTGATCGGCGCGGCGAGCACCTGGCTGGCCCGGCAGCGGCAGCGCGCCCAGCAGCGGGTGCGGCGGGCCGACGCGGTCGCCGAGGCCATGCAGCGGACCCTGCTGCACCCGGTGCCGCCGCTGGTCGGTCACCTGCGCGCCGCGGGCTTCCACGCGGCCGGGGCGGGCGGGGCACCGGTCGGCGGCGACCTGTACGACGTGTGCGAGACCCCCTTCGGCGTGCGCGCGATCATCGGCGACGTGCGCGGCAAGGGCATCGGCGCGGTGCGGACGACCGCGGCCGTGCTGGGCGCCTTCCGGGTCTCGGCCCACGAGTGGCCCGACCTGGCGCTGCTGGCGCAGCGGCTGGAGCTCGGACTGGCCCGCAGCCGCCGGGGCCTTGACGCCGATCCCGAACTCTTCGTCACCGCACTGCTGTTGGAGTTCCCGGCCGGATCGGACGAGGTACGGCTGGTCGACCGCGGGCACCCGCGGCCCATCGTGCTCGGCCCGGGCGGCGTCCGGCCGCTGGAGACCGCCACCGCTCCCCCGCTGGGCCTGGGGTGGCTGCTCCCGGACCGGGCGGCCACCGCCGTGACGCACCGGCTGCGCCCCGGCGAGGTGCTGGTAGCCCACACCGACGGGATCAGCGAGGCCCGGAACGCCGACGGGACGTTCTACCCGGTCCTCGACCGGCTGGCCGCCCGCTTCGGCGGCGGCGGGCACGACCCCGCCGAGGTCGCGGGGTTCCTGGGGGACGACACCGCCCGCTGGTCCCGGAGCCGGGACGACGACCAGGCCGTACTCGCCTTCAAGCCCGCCGTCCTGGCGCTCGGGTGCTGACCGCCGCCTGCCCCATTGATCGTATCTGTTATACGATCAATTTCGACCCATCGCTCGCCACCCGCGAGCCCCGGTCCCGTGCACCGAGGGCCCCGCGGCCCGGCCGGACGAGGAGAAGACCGCCATGACCGACGCTTTCCCCCGCCTCCTGCTGGGGCACGCGGCCACCGCCCCGGGCGCCTCCGGGCCGACGACCGCCCTCGCACCCGGCGGCGCCCCCGGCCCCCGGGTCTGGGCCCGGGAGAACGCCGGGTCGCTTCCGCACCCCCTGCGGCCTGCCCGGTCACCCGCACCCCGGCGCACCGGGACCATCGCCCTGGTCGGACCTCCACTGTCCGATCCGTACTGGGCGGCGGCCGTCGCCGGGGCCACCCGGCAGGCACTCGGCCTGGGCCTCGCGGCGCTGGTGGTCGAGGAAGTGGGTGACGGGTCGTCACCGGGCGCGCCGCAGGCGGCCGTCGGTCCCGGCACGGTCGACGGAGTGGTGGTCGGCCCGGGCGCGGCGGGCGCGGTGGAGACGCTGGGCCTCGGGCGGCTGCCCGCGGTCGTCCTGGACGGGGCCGGGCGGCCGGGCCGGGCGGCCGTCTCGGTGGACGCCGCCGGGGCGGCCCGGGGCGCGGTGGACTTCCTGGCCGGCCTGGGCCACCGCCGGCTGGGCCTGGTCGAGGCCGCGGCGGGTCCGGACAGCGACGGCCGGGACGCGGCCTTCGCCGGACGCTGCCGCGCGCTGGGCCTGCCCGAGCCGACGGTCACCCGGCAGCGGGGGGACGAGCAGGGCGGCGCCCGCGGCCTGGCCGCGCTGCGCTCCGCCCGGGCGATGCCGACCGCGGTCTTCACGTCCTCCTTCGCCCAGGCCGCGGGGATGCTGGATGCGGCCGCCGGGCTCGGCCTGGACGTGCCGGGCGAGCTCTCGGTGCTGGCGGGGGGCGACTGCCCGGCGGCCGACCGTCTGGTCCCGGCCCTCAGTACGCTGGCCGCGCCGTCCGCCGTCCTGGGGGCGGCGGCCGTCGCAGCCCTGGTCGCACTGCTCTCCGGCGCGGACCCGCGCACCGCTGTCCCCGCCCCGGCGCTGCTGCTGACCGTCCGGTCCTCCACCGGCCGGTGCCCGGCCGACCGGTGAGCCGCACCCGCGGACCGTCCGGCGCCGGGCCGCCCGCCGCCTGGGAACTCGGACAAGTCCCGGTCGAAGCAGTCCGGGACGACCCGCAACACGCCGAGCGCGACCGCCACCGACTGACCGCGCCCCCGCACTGCCCGGTGCCCGAACCGCTTCGGCGGCGGGCACCGGGCCCGACCACCACCGCATCCGGAAGACAGGGAACATGCTGGACCTCGATGTGGGCCTGATCGGCGCCGGCGTCATGGCGCAGACGCACCTCGAATCATGGATCGCACTCGGCGTCCGGGTCGTCCTCTAATCCGCGGGCGGCCGCCACGCCCGCCTCGCCGCGGCCAGCGCCCCGCACCGGGTGAGCGCCGCCGCCTCGCTGGCGAACCTGCTCGCGCAGTGCGAACTGGTGGACGTCTGCACGCCCACCGGCACCCACAAGAAGCTGGTCCTCGCCGCTGTCGGCGCCGGGCGCGACGTCGTCCGCGAGAAGCCGCTGGCGATGAGCATCGAGGACACTGAGGAGGCCGCGGCCGCCGCCGATGACGCCGGGGTCCACCTGTTCCCCGCCCACGTGGTGCGCTACTTTCCCGAGCACGAGGCGCTACACCGGGCCGTCACGGCTGGCACCGTCGGCACCCCCGCCGTGCTGTGCTTCACCCGCGCCACCGCCTACCCGACCTGGGCGGCCTGGTTCCACAACGACGAGCAGCCCGGCGGCATCCTCACCGACCAGATGATCCACGACTTCGACTACGCCCGGTCACTGGCCGGCGAGGTCGGCCGGGTGCACGCCGAGGTGTGGGAAAGCACCGAGAACGGCGTCCGGATCGCCGCGGGCACCGCCGTGCTCACCCACGTGAGCGGCGCGGTCAGCTACGTGCACGGCCTGTGGGGCCAACCCGGCACCCCGTTCCGCACCACCTTCCGGGTGGCCGGGTCGGACGGCGTCCTGCAGCACGACACCGCCGACACCGCCGCGTTCCGGGTCACCGCCGAACTCGCCGCCGGACCGGGCGAGGACGAGCGGATCCCCGCCTCCTGGCTCACCGAGAACCCGTACACCGCCGAGCTACGCGACTTCGCCACCGCCGCCGCCACCGGCCGCCCCGCCCGCGAGTCCGCCCGCACCGGCCGCACCGTCGCCCCGGCCCTCACCGACCCGATCGACCAGATCCACGAGGAGGAGGCGCGAGGAGGAGGCGCGATGAAGGTCGGCCTGCTGCCGTTCGCCCACACCCACGCCCTGTCCTACGCCGCGCTGCTGCGCGACATGGACGGCGTCGAACTGCTCATCGCCGACCCCGACGGCACCGATCCCGAACACCTGCGCGGCAAGGAACTCGCCGACCACCTCGGAGTCGCCTACGCACTCAGCTACGAGGACCTGTTCGCCTGGCAGCCCGACGCGGTCGTCGTCTGCGCCGAGAACGCCCGCCACCGCGAGCTGGTCGAACTCGCCGCCCGGCACGGCGCGGACATGCTGTGCGAGAAGCCGCACGCCACAACCCCCGAGGACGCCCGCGCCATGATCGACGCCTGCGCCGCCGCGGGCGTGCGCCTGGCCGTCGCCCACCCGGCGCGCTTCGGCCCCGCCTACGCCGCGCTGCGGGCCGACGCCCGCTCCGGGCAGCGCGGCCGGATCCTCGCGGTGCGCGGCGCCAACTTCGGCCGGCTCACCGATGACACCCGGGCCTGGTTCTCCGATCACGAACTCGCGGGCGGCGGCGCCCTGATGGACCACACCGTGCACGTCGCCGACCTGCTCGACGGCACCCACGCCACCATCGACTGCAGCTGGAGCCAGCCTCTTCACCACCCCCACTGGAGCGACGTCGAGCTGCGGGTGGTCGGCGAGAAGGCCACCGTCGAACTCACCGCCTCCGGTCAGCTGGTCAGCGGCTACGACGAAGCGAACCGCCGCTCCACCGTGCACGCCTGGAGCCCCGACCTCGACCACGCCCTGCTCAGCACCTTTCTGCACGGCCCGGCCGAGGGCGCCGTCGACGTCCCCGACGGCGAAGCGGGCCTGCGCGCCCTGCGGATCGTCACGGCCGGCTACGCGGCCGCCCGCACCGGGCAGCCCGTGCCGACCGGCTACTGAGCAGCGCGCCGCCCCGGCCGAGGGCCGGCCGGGGCGGCGCACCGACTTTCCCACGTACCCACACTGAAGACAACGGTTCCGAACAACCGTAGGAGCAACCCACAGGAACATCAATCCTGCTTGAAACAGAGAAAATTGGGACAGATCAGGAGTCTCCGCCGCAAGCCCCTGCCCCAAATTTTGACACAGGCATGCCTCACCGGTGTTCATTTGCGTTAACTTACGGCCCGGTCTTTGACTCCCGCCAACTCCCCCCACCTGAACTGGAGTTGTCACATGCGAGCCAGTTCACTGCTCGGATTCCTCGCGACCGGGGCACGCTTCACCGCCCAGTACACCGAGCCGATTCAGGCGAACGCGTCCGTCACCAGCCTCCACCGGCTGAACGTCTCCTGGCCGGGCACCCTGCTGCGCCCGGCCACCACCCGGCGCAGTCCGCTGTCCGTCTCCGCCAAGCCCACCGCCTTGGCCTGGACCGAGACGCACACCTTCGACGACGCCGAACGCTCCGTCGAAGCAGAGGCCGTCACGGACGCCTTCGACCCGGCGTCGGCCGCCGACGTGCTGCGCCAGAAGTTCGAGCACCAGATCGCCGGCGGCAACGACGCCGGGATGACCCCCGACGTGGTCGGCTTCCGCACCCCTGCCGCCGGCCCCGGGCACTCCGGCCTGCTCAACACCAAGCCCCTACTAGAGGGTTGGGCCACCTGGCAGGTCCACCGGGCCGGGCAGGACAAGAACTTCCTGGCCGAGATGCGCTCCAGGCCCGTCGCCGAGCACGACTGGTGGCTGCACAAGCGCGACCACGACCACAACTGCCTCCTCGGGTACGGCACCACCCCCACCGCCGACAGCAACTCCTGGGCCCTGACCGCCGCCGCGCAGGAGAGCGGCAGAGACTCCGAACTCCGCTTCGACGTCGGTAAGGGCCTGCACGACACCGACGAGAACGGCAACCTGATCGGCTGCTCCCTCAACCAGGAGTCCGTCGGCCTCAACGCCTTCATGGCCAACAGCGACTGCGGCCCGGCCCGGATCACCGCCGTCCCCGGCAAGAGCGACGACGCCTCAGCCTTCGAAGCCAAGACCACGGACCTGGACGGGAAAACCCAGGGCGCCGTGTTCGACCCCGCCACCAACTACTTCCACGACACCCGCCTCGGCACCGACGCGCTCTACAAACACGGCGACTACACCCACGGCAGCGCCTGGCCCGACCAGTCCCCTTCAGTGCCGCAGGCCTCGAACGGTATCGTTTCGGCGGCAACGCCCCGATCCGGGAGAAGTGTACGAATCGGCCACCGGCACCGGCGTCAACAATGGCGAATACGCGCAGCGCGGACGGCACCCCGCTGATCGTCTGGGACTGCTCGGATGCCGGCAACGAGCCCTGGAGCACCGTCCGCCGACCGTGACCGAGGCCGTCCGCCCCTTCTACGAATGGCCTCGGTGCCCTCGCACGGCGTGGTGATGTACGAGGTGAGCAGCGCCGGCACCACGAACGCCACCGCTCCGTCCGCCGGAACGCACTCCGCCGGGGACCTTCCCCGGCTGGCCTTCTCCACCGGCTGGGGAACGGTCCGCACCGACTCCTCGGTCGACGGGAACGCGCTGACCATCGGCGGCACCGCCTACGGCAAGGGCATCGGCACCCACGCCGACTCCGGGGTCCACCTGTGGCTGGGAGGGGCCTGCCGCAACTTCTCCGCGCAGGTCGGCGTCGACGACGAGGTCGGCGCCAACGGTTCCGTCAGCTTCCAGGTCTACGGCGACGGCAGGCTCCTGACCACCAGCGGTGTCAAGCAGGGCGGCCAGGCGGCCACCCACCTGTCCGCGTCGACCACCGGCGTCAAGGAACTCGAACTGCGGGTCACCGACGCCCGTGACGGCATCGACTACGACCACGCGGACTGGGCCGACGCCCAGCTGGCCTGCGGCAGCGTCACCTACGAGGCGGAAGCCGCCGGCAACACGCGAAGCGGCGCCGCGGCCCCCCGCGCCTGCACGGCCTGCTCCGGTGGCCAGACCATGGGCGACATCGGGAACACCCCGGCCAACTACCTGGTCGTCAACAACGTCACGGCGGCGGCCGCCGGCAACCAGCCGATGGCCATCACCTACGAGCTGAGCGGGACCCGGTCGCTCTTCGTCAGTGTCAACGGCGGCTCGGACACCCAGGTGACCCTGACCGGGACCGACTGGTCGAAGCCGACCACCAGCACCGTGACGGTCCCGCTGAACGCGGGCGCCAACACCGTCAAGTTCCACAACGACACCGCGTACGCCCCCGACATCGACGCGATCACCATCGGCTAGGCACGCACTCCCGGGGACCCGCCGGTAGCTGCCAGCACACCGATCCCGCTGGTGCGCCGTCGGCACCCTCACCTCAGCCAGACTTGCATCAGATCAATGAAAACTTGCCAAATAAAATACATCAATCTGATGCAAGGATATTGAAAGCTAGTCAGTGCAGCTGTTAGCGTCCGGGCACCGAGCCGGCCGTCCCCGGTACGAAGCGCTCCCCCCGCGCCCCCACCGAACCTGCTCCGGCCCTCTCTTCTCCTTCTCCGGCCCCGCCCCGAGCCTCACCCCAGGAGTCCCCCATGTCAGACGAACAGCGCCGCCCCCTCAGCCGGCGTTCCTTCCTCGGCGCCGCCGGCGCGGCCGCCTCGGTGGCCGGCCTCGCCGCTGCCGGCAGCTTGTCGCAAGCCGTGCGCGAGCTGGCCGCCGTCCCGGTGGCCGCCGGGTCCGGCAGCCTCGCGGACGTCAAGCACGTCGTGATCTTCATGCAGGAGAACCGGGCCTTCGACCACTACTTCGGCACCCTGAACGGCGTGCGCGGCTTCGGCGACCGCAACGCGATCACCCTGCCCGGCGGCAAGCCGGTCTGGCAGCAGCCCAACTCGTCCAACCCGGACGGCTACATCGCCCCGTTCCGGATGAACACCGCCACCACCAGCTCGATCTGCGCGGGCGCGGCGGCCATGGACTGGTCCACCGACCTCGGGATCTACAACGGCGGCAAGTTCGACTCCTGGAACTCGGCCCGCAACCCCGCCATCGGCATGGGCCACTTCGCCCGCAAGGACCTCGACTTCTACTACGAGCTGGCGAACGCCTTCACCATCTGCGACCACTACTTCCAGTCCACCCTGACCCAGACCAACCCCAACCGCTTGCACGTCTTCACCGGCAGCAACGGCGGCTCGGTCGGCCAGAGCGCGATCATGGACAACTCCGAGCCCTCGGCGGGCTTCACCTGGACCACCTACGCCGAGCGCCTGCAGAACGCCGGGATCTCCTGGAAGGTCTACCAGCAGAGCGACAACTTCGACGACAACGCACTCGCCTGGTTCGCCAACTTCAAGAACGCCAAGGCCGGCCAGCCGCTGTACGACCGCGGCCTGGCCACCGTCCCCGACCTGGTCGCCGCGTTCGGCAACGACCTGGCCAACGGCACGCTCCCGCAGGTCAGTTGGATCGTCGCCCCGGCCTTCCAGTCCGAGCACGCCAACTACCGTCCCGCGGTCGGCGCCGACCTCACCGCCCGGCTGCTCAAGCAGCTCGCCGCCCATCCCGACGTGTGGGCCAACACCGCCTTCCTGCTCAACTACGACGAGAACGGCGGCTTCTTCGACCACGTGGTCCCGCCGATGCCGCCGACCTCCGACAGCGACGGTCTGTCCACCGTCACCACCAGCGGCGAGATTTCGGGCGGCAAGCAGATGGGTCTGGGCTTCCGCGTCCCGATGATCGTCATCTCGCCGTGGACCCGCGGCGGCTACGTCTGCTCGCAGGTCTTCGACCACACCTCGGTACTGCGCTTCTGCGAGAGCGTCTTCGGGGTCGCCGAGACCAACATCAGCCCCTGGCGCAAGGCCGTCACCGGCGACCTCACCTCCGCGTTCGACTTCACCTCCGCCGCCACCGCGTGGCCGAGCCTGCCGGACACCAGCCACTACGTCGGCGACGCCGAGACCCAGTGCTCCACCCTGCCCTCGCCCACCATCCCGACCGTCCAGCAACTGCCGGTCCAGGAGGCCGGTCACCGCAGGGCCCGCCCGATCCCGTACGCCTTCGAGGCCAAGGGCCGCGTCACGGCCGGCACCTTCTACATCGACATGGCCAACACCGGCGCGGCCGGCCAGTGCGTCTACATCTGCCCCAACGACTACCGCACCGACGGCCCGTGGCGGCACACCGTCGAGGCCGGCAAGACGCTCACCGACTACTTCGTCGGCGGCACGCCCACCGGCGCCTACGACCTGTCGATGTACGGCCCCAACGGCTTCCACCGCCGGTTCAAGGGCAACCGGGTCACCGCCACCACCAGCGGCAACGCCAACCCGGAGGTCACCGCGGCGGTCGACGGCCCCGGCGGCACCCTCACCCTCACCATGAAGAACAACGGCAGCGCCGCCTGCACCGTCACCCTCACCTCCAACGCCTACCGCACCGACGGCCCCTGGACGTTCAACCTCGCGGCCGGCGCGACCACCACCAAGAGCCTGGACATCACCGGCTCCTCGCACTGGTACGACCTCACCGCCACCGCCAACACCGCCGACGGCTTCCTGCGCCGCTTCGCCGGCCACGCCGAGACCGGCCGCGAGTCCATCACCGACCCCGCTGTCATCGGCATGCTGCCCGTCAGCGCCGTCAGCGCGGACAGCTGGGAGACCAACAGCGACACCTGCCCGCCCGCCAACGTGCTGGACGACAACCCGACCAGCATGTGGCACACCCGCTGGAACCCCACCACCGACCCGTTCCCGCACGACATCCGCTTCGACCTCGGCACCGCCCGCACCGCCACCGGCCTGACCTACCTGCCCCGTTTCGACGGCGGAAACGGCCGGATCGGCAGGTACGAGATCGCCACCAGCTCCGACGGAACCACCTGGAGCAGCCCGGTCGCCTCCGGCACCTGGGCCGACGACGCCAAGGCCAAGGCCGTCACCTTCCCGCCCGTCACCGCCCGCTGGGTCCGCCTGCGCGCCCTCACCGAGGCCGGCAACCGCGGCACCTGGACCAGCGCCGCCGAGATCCGCGTCCTGGGCCCCAGCACCTGACGCACCCCCAACCGCCGGTCCGGACCGCACGGTTCCGGACCGGCCCCACCGACCGGGCGGTCCCGGGCACGGCCACACCGAGCAGTCGTCGGTCTGTCAGGCCCCAGGTGCCCGGGGCCGCCCGCCCCCTTTCCCGCCGGCTCTCCACCGGAACGAAGCACCGAGGAACACCCGCCATGCACGACCTCGACGTGGGCCTGATCGGCTCCGGCTCCGGAGCCCGCGCCCGCCTGGCGGCCTGGCTCACCCTCGGGGCCCGAATCCGGCTCTACTCCCCCGACGGCCTCCAGCACCGCCTCGCCGCGGCACACTCCCTCCACCGGGTCACCGCGGTCGGTTCGCTGCGGCAGTTGCTCACCCCCAGCTCGCTGGTCGACGTGTGCGTGCCCGTGCACGGCCGCTACCCGCTCGTCCGGGCCGCCGTCCGGGCCGGGTACGACCTGGTGTGCGAGCTGCCGACGGCCCCCGACCCGGACGAGGCCCGGCGGGCGGCCGACGCCGCCGATGCGGCCGGGGTACACCTGTTCCCCGCGGCCTTCGATCGCTGGAGCACCGCCCACGCGTCGCTGTGCCGGGTGCTCGCCGACCGGCCCGCAGGGCCGGGAACGGTGCTCGAGTTCAGCCGGAGTGCCGCCTGCCCGGTGCGTTCGCGCTGGTTCGCGGGCCGGGGCGACGGCGCCGGGCGGATCCTGCTGGAACAGTCGGTGCACGACTTCGACCGGGCCCGGGCGCTGGCCGGGGAGGTGGTGCGGGTCCGCGCCGAGTGCCACGAGTCGGAGCAGGGGCTGCCCACGGCCGCCGCCACCACCGTCCTCACCCACGCCTCGGGAGCGGTCAGCCGGGTACTGGGCCGCTGGGGCCTCCCCGGGACGGTCACGCGGAGCACAGTGCGGCTGTCCGGACCCGGCGGTCTGAGCTGGCAGCACGACTCCGGCCCGGCCCCGGACGGGGCCTCCACCGCCGCCGGGCACCCACTCGTGCTGCTGCCCGAAGAGCACCCGACCGTGGCCGGGCTGCGAGCGTTCGCCGTGGCCACGACCACCGGCCGACCTGCCGGAATCACGGCCCGCGACGGCGTGGCGGCGGCCCGGATCGCCGCCGCTGCCCGGCTGTCCGCGCGCACCGGGCGGGACGTCGACCCGTCAGCCGGGGACTGACCCCGCCGGACTCCGAGCTCACAGGTCGTCCCACTGGTCGAGCAGCGCGTCGGCGTCCGGTTCGGCGGCGGGCGGCTCCTCGGCGAGGTCCTGCTCGACCCAGATGATCTTGCCGCGGTCCAGGTAGCGGGTGCCCCAGCGCTCGCAGCACCGGGCCACCAGGTAGAGGCCGCGGCCGCCCTCGTCGGTGTCGGCGGCCCGGCGCAGGTGCGGGGAGGTGCTGCTGCCGTCGGCGACCTCGCAGATCAGGTGGCGGTCGTCGCAGAGCAGGCGCAGCCGGACCGGGTCGGTGCCGTAGCGGATGGTGTTGGTGACGAGTTCGCTGATGATCAGCTCGGTGGTGAAGGTCTTGTGCGCCAGGTCCCAGCGCTCCAGGGTCGCGGTGATGTCGGCGCGGACGCGGGAGACGGTGGCGGGGTCGCGCTCCAGGCGCCACTCGGCGATCCGGTCGGGGTCGAGGCGGCGGGCGCGGGCGACGAGCAGCGCGACGTCGTCGTCGGGGTGGTCGGGCGGCAGGGCGTCCAGGACGGCGGTGCAGGCGCCGTCGGGGGTGCGGTCGGAGCCGGCCAGGGCGCCGGCGAGCAGGGTGTAGGCGTCGTCGGGGTCGAGGCGGCGCGGCTGGAGCAGGCCGTCGGTGAACAGCACCAGCAGGGTGCCCTCGTCGAGGTGCAGGCCGATCGTCTCGGCGGGCAGCGCCTCGCCGGTGCCCAGCGGCGGGGAGAGCGGCAGGTCGGGGACGTGCACGGTGCCGTCGGGGTGCAGCAGGGCGGGCGGGGGGTGGCCGGCCGAGGCCATCGCGCAGTGGCCGGTGGCGGGGTCGTACACGGCGTACAGGCAGGTCGCGCCGGTGACCGCGCCGCCGTCCGCGGTGGGGTCCAGGCGGGTGACGAACTCGTCGAGCCGGGCGAGGAGTTCGTCGGGGTCGAGGTCGAGCGCGGAGAAGTTGTGGACGGCGGTGCGCAGCCGTCCCATCGCGGCCGCGGCCCCGACGCCGTGGCCGACCACGTCGCCGACCACCAGGGCGACCCGGGCGCCGGAGAGCGGGATGACGTCGAACCAGTCGCCGCCGACGCCCGCTTCGGCGGCCCGGTAGCGCCAGGCGGTGTCGACGGCGCGGTGCGCGGGGAGTTCGCCGGGCAGCAGGCTGCGCTGCAGGGCGGTGGCGGTGGCGTGCTCGCGGGTGTAGCGGCGGGCGTTGTCGAGGCTGACGGCGGCGCGCAGGGCGAGTTCCTCGGCGAAGGCGAGGTCGTCGTCGGTGAACGGCGGCTGGTCGGCGCGCCAGAAGTTGACCACGCCGAGGACCAGGTCGCGGGCCTGGAGCGGGACGGAGACCACGCTGTGCAGCCCGAAGTCGAGCAGGTCTCGGGCGTGGTCGGGGTTGGCGCACCAGTCGTCGGAGCCTGCCAGGTCGATCCGCAGGGCGCGTCCGGCGGCGAGGTCGGCGGGGATGGTGGAGGCGGGGGCGGTGCCGACGGGGTGGCCGAGCGGGTAGAGCGGGAAGTCGGTGCGGACGCCGGTGCGGGCGGTGCGGCGGACGGCGGTGCTGCCGGGTTCGGGTTCGGCTCCTGCCAGCACGGGTTCGAGCAGTTCGACGGTGGCGTAGTCGGCGAGTCCGGGGACGGCGGCGCGGGCGAGTTCCTCGGCGGTGCGGGTGACGTCGAGGGTGGTGCCGATCCGCAGTCCGGCGGCGTACAGCAGGTCGAGGCGGCGGTGGGCGGTCTCGGCGCGGCCGGCCAGGGCGCGCAGTTCGGTGGTGTCGCGCAGGGTGGCGACGGCGCCCTGGGGGCGGCCGGAGCGTCCCACCGGGCGCTGGTTGACGGCGAGCAGCCGTTCGCCGACGGGGTGGACCTCGTCGGTGGCCGGGCGGCCGGTGGCGAGCAGGTCGGCGAGGGCGGGCGGCAGGGCGAGCGCGTCCAGCGGGAGTGCGGTGCCGGGGTCGGCGGGCAGGGCTAGCAGGCGGCGGGCCTCGTCGTTGGCGAGCTGGAGGCGGCCGTCACCGGTGATCACCACGCCTTCGCGCACCGCGTGCAGCACGGCGTCGTGGTGCTCGTACATCCGGGTCATCTCGGCCGGTCCGAGGCCGTGGGTCTGCCGTCGCAGCCGCCGGCTGACCAGCGCGGACCCGGCGGCGGCGAGGGCGAGGGCGGTCCCGGCGGCGGCGAACAGGACGGGCAGCTGCGCCTGCAGGTGCTCCTGGACGCTGCGCACCTGGATGCCGACGGAGACCAGTCCGGCGACCTTCCCGCCGGGGTCGAAGACCGGGACGGTGGTGTCGACGGCGCGCCCGAACAGGGTGCTGTCGAAGGTCTCCTGGAAGGGTTCGCCGGCGAGGGCGGGGGCGAAGTTCCCGGAGACGTGGCCGCCGATCAGGGTGGGGTCGGGGTGCGACCAGCGGGTGCCGTCGGGAGCGAAGGCCACGATGTACGCCACGTCGGCCCTGGTCCGGGTCTGTTCGGCGGCGGGCTGCAGCACGGCGCTGGGGTCGGCGGACTCCATCGCGGCGAGCGTGCCGGGCGCGTGGGCGAAGGACTCGGCTACCGACATCGAGCGGTCGTACGCCTCCTGGGTGGTGCGCTGTCGGGCCTGCACCACCAGGGCGGCCAGTGCGGCGGCGACCAGCACCGCGATGACGACCAGTTGCAGCAGGAACACCCGGGCGGCGAGGCTGCGCGGCATCCTGGGCCCCCGCGGTCTCCCGGTCTCACTCACCCCTTCATTCTGGGAGCCCGCCCCGGCCCCGGCATCCGGGTGGGGCCGGCGGCACCCGGGGTGGTCGGGTGGGGGTGCCGCCGGCGCGGGTGTTCAGGGGGTACGGGTCACGGGGTCGGGACGAGGGTCCAGTTCTGGTTCTCGCCGTTGTCGGCGGGCCACTGGAGGGCGGCGGCCCCGTTGCTGGTGGAGCCGTTGGAGACGTCGACGAGCTGGTTGTCGTAGACGCTCTTGAACCGGACCTTGTTCGGCCCGGCGTCGACCAGGGTCCAGCGGGCGTTGCTGCCGCCGTCGTCGTGGTACTGGATCAGCTGGGTGCCTGCAGTGGTGGTGGGGCCGGGGATGTTGGCGAGCTTGCCGCTGGCCGCGTTGGTGACGGCGTAGGCGCCGCCGCCCTTGGCGTCGAGGGTCCAGAGCTGGCTGCTGCGGCCGTTGTCCTGCCACTGCACGAGCTTGGCGCCGTCGGCGGTGGAGCCGGAGTCGACGTCCAGCCGGCCGCCGCTGTTGCTGTTCACCACCTTGTAGCGGGTGCCCGCGACGGGGACGGGGACGAGCTTCCACTGCTGGGTGCCGCCGCCGTTGGCGGCGGCCTGGACGACCGAGCCGCCCGAGACGTCGAGGTCGAGGCCGTCATAGCGGGAGCTGACGGTGTAGGTGCCGTTGCCGGTCGGGGTGAGCTTCCACTGCGAGTTGGAGTTGTGGTCGTCGTGGTACTGGATCAGCCGGGTGCCGGCGGTGGTGGTGGGGCCGGGGATGTTGGCGAGCTTGCCGCTGTTGACGTTGCTCAGCTTGTACCCGCCGTCGCCGGTGGGCAGCAGCTGCCACTTCTGGCTGGCCGCGGTGCCGGGGGCGCTCTGTACCAGGGTCGCCGAGTCGGCGGTGGAGCCGCCCGTGACGTCCAGGGCCTGGCCGGTGGAGGCGTTGACCAGGTTGTACTGGAGCAGGTCGGAGCGGGCACCGGCGGCCGGGGTGACCCTGAGCAGCCGGCTGGCGTGCGGGGCGAGGGTGGCGCCGAAGGAGCCGGTGGAACTGCCGAGGTCGCTGTGCGTCCACAGGTCGCGGACGGCGGCGGTGCCGGTGAAGCCCAGGTCGGCCCAGTCGGCGGTGACGGCGGCCGAGGAGGTGCCGAGGTTGAACAGGGCGACGGTGTAGCTGCCGTCCGGGTTCGGGGCGGACCAGACCTGCTGCTGGGAGAGCATGTCGACCGGGCGGGCGGTGCGGCCGGCCTGGTTGACGCCGATGACCTCGTCGTTCTTGAGCATCGCCAGGTCGGTGGGGTCCATCGCGGTCAGGTCGGTGCCGAGCATCAGCGAGGAGTTGGTGACCGCCCACAGGGTCATGTGGGTCTGCATCTCGTCGCGGGTGAGCCCGGCATCGGCCGGGCCGTTGCCGATCTCCAGCGAGTCCAGGTCGTTCCAGCTGCCGGGGCCGTTGAACCCGGCCCAGTTCGGGGAGCTGGTGAAGCGCTGGGCGACGTTGTCCCACTTGGTCAGCGGGTAGGAGCTGCCGTTGGAGCCGCAGTAGCACTCGAGGTCGCCGCCGGTACGCCAGCTGTTGGCGTACTTGGCCCAGGTGGAGCCGTAGTTGACGTCCAGGGCCAGCGAGAGGCCGAGGTGGACGGTGCGCCCGGTCTGGTTCAGGGCCTGCGACCAGTGCTGGATGTCGGCGCTGTTCCAGGTGCCGACGCCGTCGAGCTTGATGTAGTCGACGCCCCATGAGGCCAGCATATTCGCCCAGGAATTGAGGTAGGCCTGGGCGGCGGCCGGGTTCTTGTTGTAGTCGATGTAGTACATGCCGTTGCGCCCGGGACCGAAGTTGTTCTCGTACTTCGAGGTGTCGGAGACGATGTCCTGGGCGTGGAAGCCGGTGCCCTCGATCGGCGTGTTCTGCTTGTACGCGGCGACCGGGACGCCCGCGGTGAGGTACATGCCGAACTTCTCGCCCAGGCCGTGCACGTAGTCGGCGACGGGCTTCATGCCGTTGGGGAACTTGCTGGTGTCGGTGAGCCAGCGGCCGTACGGGTCCACCGTGGTGGTGGTGTTGTAGTAGTAGAAGTCGTCGATGTTGACGTACTTGAAGCCGTGCGCGATCAGGCCGTTGTCGGACATCGCCTTGGCCTGGGCCTTGATCACGGACTCGGTCGGGTTGTAGCGGACGAAGCTCCAGCTGCTCCAGCCCATGGGCGGCGTCAGCGCGGCGCCGTTGTCCTGGGCGGCGGCCGGGACGGCCGGGACGAGCAGCAGCGGACCGGCCGAGCCGGCCAGGGCGCAGGCGAGGGCGAGCGCCGTCGAACGCCGTCCGGCCCGGCGGGGCCGCGGGGTGCGGGGAGTGAGCACGGTGACTCCTTGCGGTGGGGGTGCGCGCACTTTCTGGGGGGCGCGCGGGTGGGGGTGGTGTGCCGCTGCCGAGTGGGACGGGCACCGGGGTGAGCAGTGCGGCAACTGCTCCGTCGCAGGCGGGAAGTGGCACACGTCGGGGGGGGCCGTGGGGGCCGGCGAGAAAGCTCGGGGAACGGCGCGGTGCCGGAGCGGAGGGCTCGAACGGCACGGCGTAAGGGCCGAGTTGGGGACTCGGATGTGCGGGGGCGGAGGGTTCGAGGTCCGGGCCGGTGGCGTCCCTGGCTCAGGATGGGGACGCCACCGGTACGGGGTGGGCGGCGGGACCGACCCTCAACAGTCCGTGCTGCCCGTCCGCCGGGCTCCGGCCGCGCCGTGCCGCTTCGTTGCGGTGGCGCCGAGGGGCCGGTCCGGCGGAGTTCCGGGGTGGTGCGCTGGTGGTGGGGGCGGGTCAGGCGGGCAGGCCGATGGCGCGTTCGCCGCTGCGGCGCTGCTGGATGACGACGGCGACGACGAGCAGGGCGCCCTGGGCGACGTTCTGCCAGAAGGAGTTGATGCCCTGGACGGTGAGGCCGTTCTCCAGGCAGCCGAGCAGGGCGACGGCGAGCAGGGTGCCGCCGACGCCGCCCTTGCCGCCCTTGAGGGCGCAGCCGCCGAGGGCGGCGGCGGTGATGGCCTTGAGTTCGAGGCCCTCGCTGCCGGAGGTGGGCTGGCCGGAGCCGGTGCGGGCGGTGAGCAGGACGCCGGCGAGGGCGGCGACGATGCCGATCAGGCCGTAGACGGCGATCAGGTACTTGTTGATGTTGATGCCCGCCAGGCGGGCGGCGGTGTCGTTGCCGCCGATCGCGTAGAGGTTGCGGCCCAGGTCGGTGTACTTGAGCAGCAGGTGGACGGCGAGGGCGACGACGATCAGGATCCACACCATGACGGGCAGTCCGGCGATCTTGCCGCGACCGAGGAAGACGAAGAGGTCGTCGTTGAGGACGTAGCCCTGGGCGCGGCCGTCGGAGATCAGCTGGGCGACGCCCTTGTAGGCGGCGAGTCCGGCGAGGGTGGCGATGGTGGGGTTGACCCGGCCGTAGACGATGACCGCGCCGTTGAGCAGGCCGATCAGCAGGCCGACGGCGACGGCGGCGGCGATGCCCGCGTAGGCGTTGGAGCCGGCCGAGGTGAAGGCCATCGCGGAGACGACGGAGGCGACGCCGGCCTGGGAGCCGACCGAGATGTCCAGGCCGCCGCAGATGATGACCACGGTCTGGACGACGGCGAGCAGGCCGGTGATGGTGGCGGCCTCGGCGATCACCTGGAGGTTGGTGAGGCTCAGGTAGTTGTCGTTGAGCGTCCCGAAGACGGCCAGCACGACGACCAGGGCGCCGATCAGGCTGATGTTCTGGGCGCCGAGCCGGGACAGCGGCCCGGGTGCGGAGGCGGCCTTGGCGGAGGCCGGGCGGTCGACTCCGGTGGTCGGGGTGGTCGAGGTCATGAGTGGTCTCCGGCGTGGGGCTGGGCGGACGTGGCGAGGTCGTCGGCCATGGCGAGGTGCAGGACGGCTTCCTCGGTGGCGTCGGCGCGGTCGAGTTCGCCGGTGATCCGGCCGTCCTGCATGACGACGACGCGGTCGGCCAGGCCGAGCAGTTCGGGCAGTTCGGAGGAGATCACCAGCAGGGCGACGCCCTGTTCGGCGAGGTCGGCGATGATCCGGTAGATCTCGGCCTTGGCGCCGACGTCGATGCCGCGGGTCGGCTCGTCGAGGATCAGCACCTCGGGTTTGCGGGCCAGCCAGCGGGCCAGGACGACCTTCTGCTGGTTGCCGCCGGAGAGCTTGCGCACCTCGTGCTCGATCGAGGGGGTGCGCACCCGCAGCCGCTCGGTGTACTCCCGGGCCAGTTCGCGTTCCGCCCCTCGCTTGACGAAGCGGAAGCGGCGCAGGCGCTCCAGCACCGCCACCGAGGTGTTGTCGCGGATCGAACGGTGCAGGAACAGCGCCTGGGCCTTGCGCTCCTCGGGCGCCAGGCCGAGCCCGGCGCGGATCGCGGCGCCGGGGCTGCCGCCCAGCGGCTTGCCGTTGAGCGTGGCGGTGCCGGAGCGGATCGGCAGGTCCCCGGCCAGCGCCAGGGCCAGCTCCGAGCGCCCGGCGCCGATCAGCCCGGCCAGGCCGACCACCTCCCCGGCGTGCACCCGCAGGTCGATGCCGTGCACGTCGTCGGTGCTCAGGCCCTTGACGTCGAGCACGACCCGGTCGGTGGCCACCCGTTCGCGGGTGAACATCGCGGACAGGTCGCGGCCCACCATCAGCCGCACCAGCTCGCCCTCGTTCGTGGCGGCGGCGTCCTGGATACCGGCCAGCTCGCCGTCGCGCAGCACCGCGATCCGGTCGGCCAGTCGGAAGATCTCCTGCATCCGGTGCGAGACGTAGATGACGGCGACGCCCTGTTCGCGCAGCCGGCAGATCAGGTCGAACAGCGCGTCGACCTCGTGGTCGGAGAGCGAGGAGGTCGGCTCGTCGAACGCGATGACCTTCGCTTCAGTGGTCAGTGCCCGCAGGATCTCCACCAACTGGCGCTGTGCGGGCGTGAGTTGCGAGCCGAGCAGGTCGGGGTCGAGGGCGTCGGCGAAGCCGAGGCGATCGAGGTCGGCGGTGATCCGGCGGCGCAGTTCGGCCCGGTCCAGCCGGCGGCCGGCCCGGCGCGGCAGCGAGCCCGCGTAGACGTTCTCGGCGACCGACAGGTGCGGGATGATCTCGGGTTCCTGCGGGATGATCCGGATGCCGGCCCGGCGGGCGTCGATCGGCGAGGAGAGCGCCAGCGGTTCGCCGCCCAGCAGGACCCGGCCCTCGGTGGGCTGGTGGTCGCCGGTGAGGATCTTCAGCAGGGTGGACTTGCCGGCCCCGTTCTCGCCCATCAGGGCGGTGACGGCGCCGGGCGGGAAGTCGAGGGTGACGCCGCCGAGCGCCTGGACCGCGCCGAAGCGCTTGACCAGGTTCTCGACGCGGGCGCCGGTGGCGGCAGCCGGCGGCGTCGGGCCTGAGGTGGCCATGGGTGCCTCCCAGCACGTGAGATGAGGACTGGTCCGGTGCGGCGGGCGGAAGGGGGTCGGCGACGGCCCGCCGCACCGGAGTTGGCGGGGCCCGCCGGAGCGGGCCCGGTGACGGGAGGTCAGCTGCAGGTGACGCCGGCGGTCTTCCAGCTGGACGCGTCGACCATGGTGGTGGGTGCGAACGCCTCGGCCGGGAACGCCTTGTCGCTCTTCAGCCGGTCGTACATGGTCTGGACGGCGAGCGCGCCGACGTCCTTGCCGTTGATGAACAGCGCGGCCTTCATGCCGCTGGGCTCGGAGCCGCTCCAGTCCTTGCAGGCCAGGTAGGCGCCGAGGCCGACGCCGATCACGTTGTCCGCCTTGAACCCGGCGTTGGCCAGCGCGGTGACGCCGCCCTGCACGTTCTCGTCGTTGCAGCCCCACACCACCCAGTGCTTGACGCCCGGGTTCGCGGTGACGGTCGCGGCGATCTTGTCCTGCGCGCCGGTCGGGGTGTTGTCGGTGGCGACGTCGATGTTCTTCACGTCCGCGCCGCCGCCGTCGGCGAACGCCTGCTGGGCGGCCTTGACCCGGTCGCCGCAGACCGTGACGTCCTGCTTCCAGGCACCGATGGTGCGGGTGTCGGCCGCGCTCCAGCCGGCCTTCTTGAACTCCTCGGCGGCCCGCTTGCCGACCTCGCCGCCCATCTGCTGCCCGGAGAAGCCGATCCGCGGCACCAGCTGCTCCTTCGGGCAGGACGCCGGGTCCGGGCCGGTGGCGCAGATCTGGTCGTCCGAGGTGAGCAGCGCGACCTTGGCGTCCTTGGCCAGCTGCACCACCTGCGGGCCCACCGCCGGGTCGGGGACGACCACGATCACGCCGTTGGACTTCTGCGCGATTGCGGACTGCACCTCGGAGACCGTCTTGTTGGCGTCGCTGCCGAGGTTGACGACCTTCAGGTCGACACCGAGCTCGGCGGCCTTCGCCTTGGCGCCGGCCGCCTCGCCGACGAAGTACTCCTGGTCGCCCTGCTTCTGCAGGTAGGTGATCGAGATCTTCCCGTCCACCTTGGCGACCTCGCCACCTCCGACCGCGCCGGAGTCGGACTTGCCGGTCGAGCAGCCGGCCGCGCCGAGCACGGTGGCCAGGGCGAGAGCCGCCGCGGCTGCTGCGGAACGGCGACGGGGGGAAGCGATGCGCATGTGGATCTCCTTGCGGGGGCGGCCATCGGCCCACACGACGGGGCGGCCAGGGAAGGGCAGAGGAAGGCGATGCCGAGGAGGGACGGGTCCGGTGGCCACAGCCACCCCGCCTCGTCGCTGGATCGCACTTTGTTTCACACGATCGACCGCAATAGAACATCGAAATGAACATGCACGTCAAAGGATTCCGGAGAGGTGGCCGGATCGAGACCTCGCCGTGATCTCTGAGAGATCGGCGGTCCGCCCGGTGCGCAACACCCGCACCGGTCCACCGGTCCACCGGCCTGACCTGGCGTCATGCACCGGGCAGAGGCAGCGCGGAGAGCACGGCGCCGGTCAGGCCGGGCCGTAGAGCGGGACACCGGGTCGGAACGGGCCGTCAGGTCAGGCCGCGGGGTCCTCGGCCACCACGAGCTCGCCGACCTGGCCCTCCAGCAGCTCCCGGGCCCGGTCGGGCAGTCCGGCGTCGGTGACGTAGCAGTCGACCTCGTCGAGGCGGGCGAAGCCGCTCAGCCCGACCACGCCCCACTTGCTGTGGTCGGCGACCACGGCCAGTCGCGAGGCGGCGGTGATCAGCGCCCGGTTGGTCTGCGCCTCGGCCATGTTGGGCGTGGTCAGCCCGGCCCGCTCGCTGACCCCGTGCACCCCGAGGATCAGCAGGTCGACGTGGACGGAGGCGAGCATCCGGTCCGCGACCGGGCCCACCAGCGCGGCGGAGCGGGTGGGCGTTCCGCCGGTGAGCACCAGCACCGGAGCACCGGCCCGGCGGTAGGACGCCTCCTCCAGCACCCGGGCCACCGCCAGCGAGTTGGTGACCACCGTCAGGTCGGGCACCTCCAGCAGCCGGGAAGCCACGGCGTGCGTGGTCGTCCCGCCGGAGAGCGCGACAACGCTGCCCGGGCGCACCAGCGCTGCGGCCGCGGCCGCGATGGCGGCCTTCGCGGCCGACTCCAGACCGGCCTTCGCCTCGAACCCGGGCTCCCGGCCGCGGACTCCGGCCGGCACCGCCCCGCCGTGCACCTTCTCCAGCACGCCCTCACGGGCCAGCGCGTCCAGATCTCGCCGCACGGTCATCCCGGAGACGCCCAGTTCGGCGGCCAGGTCGACCACCCGGACCGCGCCGTCCCGCTTCGCCGATTGCACGATCAGCGCCCGGCGCTGCGGCGCGAGCATCCCCTGGTCCGCCATGGTCCCGCCTCCTCCGCCGCGCCCGGTTGGTCGGCAGCAGCGTACCCCGGCGCTGACCTGCGGCAACGGCCTCCCACAACGCCCCGCCGGATGCACAAATATGAACATCCTCCGGGATAGGAAGCCTTTGGCGATCCGGCCGAAAGAGCCGACGGTTTTGCCCGGAATCGCGGGGATTTCTAGCCCTGCGGCCGAGAAGCTCGCTGTGCGCGATCCCTTGACATCAGCCCGTCGCGCCGCTGTCATGTGTGTGCTTTCGTTCACTTCAGTTCATTTGTGTGTAACAGTCTCAGCCGCTGGAGGCCCGCATGGCACGCTTTCCGCACAGACTCGCACCACGCTTCACCGCCTCGCTGGGCTCACTGGCCCTGCTGTTCGGCGGCGGCGCGCTCGCCACCCTCGGGGTCACGGCCGCCGGAGTGGCCGCCGCCCCGCCCGCCGCGGCCCTGCAGAACACGCTGGCCCGCACCCCGCAGATGGGCTTCAACAACTGGAACTCGACCCACTGCCGGGCCGAGTTCAACGAGGACATGGTCAAGGGCATCGCCGACCTGTTCGTCAGTAAGGGCCTGAAGGACGCGGGCTACACCTACGTCAACCTGGACGACTGCTGGGCGCTGCCGCAGCGCGACGCCTCCGGCAACCTGGTGCCCGACCCGGTGCGCTTCCCGCACGGCATCAAGGCGGTCGCCGACTACGTCCACTCCAAGGGCCTCAAGTTCGGCCTGTACTCCAGCGCCGGTACCAAGACCTGCGACACCAAGGGCTTCCCCGGCGGCCTGGGGCACGAGCAGCAGGACGCGAACCTGTGGGCGTCCTGGGGCGTCGACTACCTCAAGTACGACAACTGCAACAACCAGGACGTCGACGCCCAGCAGCGCTACAGGGCGATGGGCGACGCGCTGAAGAACACCGGGCGCGACATCCTCTACTCGATCTGCGAGTGGGGTTCCAGCCAGCCGCAGACCTGGGCCCGGGACGTGGGCAACTCCTGGCGCACCACCGGTGACATATCCGACTCCTGGAACAGCATGCTCGGCATCGCGCACGCCAACCAGGCCCTCGCCCCGTACGCCCAGCCCGGCGCCTGGAACGACCCGGACATGCTGGAGGTCGGCAACGGCGGGATGACCGACACCGAGTACCGCACCCACTTCAGCCTGTGGGCCGAGATGGCCTCTCCCCTGCTGATCGGCTCG
Source organism: Kitasatospora cineracea (assembly GCF_003751605.1). Lineage (NCBI taxonomy): Bacteria > Bacillati > Actinomycetota > Actinomycetes > Kitasatosporales > Streptomycetaceae > Kitasatospora > Kitasatospora cineracea. Next base: position 5,151,063 of record NZ_RJVJ01000001.1, on the reverse strand, counting down.
GACCTGCGCACCGCCACCCCGGCGACCATGGAGATCCTCACCAACAAGGACGTCATCGCCGTCGACCAGGACCCGCTGGGCCGGCAGGGCACGGTGATCTCCTCCGCGGGCGGCCTGGTCGTGATGAGCAAGCCGCTCGCCGACGGCTCGCGCGCCATCACGCTGACCAACGAGACCGACACCGCGCAGACCATCGCCACCACCGCGCAGACCGCCGGGATCGGCGGCGCCCGCTCGTACACCCTCAAGGACCTGTGGACGCACCGCTCCACCACCGTCCGCGACGGCGCGGTCTCCGCGCAGGTGCCCCCGCACGGCACCGCGATGTTCCGCCTCACTCCCAGCGAGGCCACCGACCTGCCGGCCGGCGCCTACCAGCTCTCCGACCTGGCCTGGAGCAAGGCGCAGAACGCCACCGGCCCGGTCGAGCGGGACCACAGCAACGGCGGCGGCGCCTCCGGTGACGGCCGCACCCTCTCGCTGAACGGCACCACCTACCCGAAGGGCCTGGGCACCAGCACCGGCTCCGACCTCACCTACTACCTCGGCCGCACCTGCAAGAACCTGACGGTGAGCGTCGGCGTCGACGACGAGACCGCGGTCGGCGACGACAGTGCGGCCACCTTCCGGATCTACCGCGACAGCACCGTGGTCGCCGACAGCGGTCCGCGCACCGCCGGGCAGGGCCCGCTGAAGCTGAGCGCCGACCTGACCGGCGGCGAGAACCTGCGCCTGACCGCCACCTCCCCCGGTTCCGCGCACCACGTCCACGCCGACTGGGCGGACGCCCGCCTGGCCTGCGGCGACGGCCCGAAGGCCGGCGAGCACGCGCTGTCCGACCTGGCCTGGAGCAGCAGCACCAACGCCTGGGGCCCGGTCGAGAAGGACACCAGCAACGGCGAGTACGCCGCCGGTGACGGCCACCCGATCAGCATCGGCGGCACGGCCTACACCAAGGGCCTGGGCGTGCACGCCCCCTCCACCGTCACCTACTACCTGGGCGGCACCTGCACCTCGCTGACCACCGACGTGGGCGTGGACGACGAGGTCGGCCGGCACGGCACCGTCGACTTCACCGTCCTGGCCGACGGCGTGGCGGTCGCCCACAGCGGCACCGCGATCGGCGGCGACGCCCCGGTGCACCTGACCGCCCCGCTCACCGGCGCCCACGAGCTGACCCTCCAGGTCACCGACGCGGGCGACGGCAACACCTACGACCACGCGGACTGGGCGAACCCCGTCCTCACCTGCGCCTGATCCCCGCACGACCCACCGGTGCGCCCGGTGGACGCGTCACCACGCGTCCACCGGGCGCACCGTCGCGTTCCGGCCCGTCCCGCCGTCCGGGATGTCCGTCCGGAGCGACCCGCTCCTCCGCTCCTGACGGACATCCCGTCGACTGCGCCCGGGCGGTGAACATCCCGGTGGACGCGCCGTCTTCAACACCCGTGTCCCACTCCGGCCGCACGGCTCCGGGGCTCCGGTACGAACCGGCCGCCGTCCTCATCGCGGGTGCGAGGGCCCCGGTACCGGCCGGGCGGCCGTGACCTCATCGCCGCAGCCGTTCGTGCCGTCCGAGTTGTGCCTGCGCCATCCCGGGCTGCTGGACCGGCCGCACCCGTCCGTCGGCAGCAACCGCAGCAACGGCGAACTCGCCGGCGGCAGGCCCGTCGACGGGAACCGCGTTGCGGGCGCCGTCCTCGACGCCGGCGCCGGGTCCGCGTCCCGGGCCCGGCGCCCGAAGGTGGATGAAGTCGCGCCACGCGCCGCCGCCCCCGGCCGAGGACTCGGCCGGGGGCGGTCTGCGTCCCGTCCGCGTCCTGGCAGGTCGACTGGCCGGGGCTTGGACGGCGCGGTGCGGCGCACCCGGGCCCTCGGCCGGGGTGCGCCGCGCGGGCACCGGGCCGGCTGTCCCTCACAGCCGGCCGGCCCGGTGCCCTGCCGCCCGGGGGTTCCACGGCCCGGGCGGCCTTCGGCCCCGGATGCAGCGGGGCCGGTCCGGCCCCGAGTGCGGCGGGGCCGGGCGACCGCGGCGTTCCGTTCCGAGCCCGGACACCCGGGGGTGTCCGGCGGACGCGCGCGGTCGCTCGTGGTGCCGGTGCCACGGTCGGCCGTGACCCTCATCAGGCCGTGCGGCCCGGCACCCGTTCGGGGGTTCCTCAGTTCACCGCGACCAGCTTCCAGCGCTGGTTGGCGCCGCCGTTGCGATACCACTGCAGGGCCTGGGCGCCGTCCTGGGCGGAGCCGCCGGAGATGTCGAGGACGTGTCCGGTGGCGCGGGCCTCGATGACGTACGTGCCGCCGTCGGACGGGGTGAGCAGCCACTGCTGGTTCGTTCCGCCGTCGCCGGTCCACAGGTCGAGCGGGGTGCCGGGCAGCGCGGTGCGGCCGGGCACGTCGAGCACCTTGCCCGCGGCGGCGCCGGTGATCGTCCAGAAGCCGTCGGCGGTGGGGGCGAGCTTCCACTGCTGGTTGGTGCCGCCGTCGTCGGACCACTGGACGACGGGGGTGCCGTCGGCGGTGCCGCCGCCGGCCGCGTCGAGGAGCTTGCCGCTGGCGGCGTTGACCAGGCGGTAGGTGCCCGGCTGGACGGCGACGGGGGTGCCGGGGGCGACGAACAGGTTGGCGTACTGGGCGGCGTGGTAGCCGTCGGTGCCCAGGCCGACCAGGCCGCCGCCGAGCGCGGTGTCGGTGGCGGTGCCCACCTGGGTGCCGTCGATCGCGGCGGTCAGGGTGCTGCCCTGGAAGCCGAGCGCGAGGCGGTGCCAGGTGCCGGTGCCGGGCGCGTGGACGCTGCCGCGGGCCAGGACGGTGGTGTTCCAGGCGGTGTCGGTGCGCACCAGTTGCCAGGCGCCGGTGTCGGCCAGGCTCAGCCGGTAGGCGTCCAGGCCGCCGTTGTTGCGGCCCTGGCTGCCGGCCCGGCCGAGGATCTCGGCGCTGCCGGCCTGTTCCAGCAGGACGTCCGCGGAGACGGTGTAGTTCGACCAGGACAGGTCGCCGAGCAGCGCGTAGGGCCGGGGGTCCTTCTCGTCGGTCCACCGGATCGGCTGGGCGGGGGCGTTCTGGCGCAGGCAGGTGCCGGCCCGGCCGCCCGCGCAGGGGGCTTCCTGGAAGGCGCCGTTCATCGTGGCGAGGTAGCGGGCCTCCCGCCCGGCGGGGTGGGCGAGCGCGTCGGTGTAGGGCAGCGGCAGCGGAGCGCGGTCGGGGCCGGCGGCGGTGCCGGGGGCCTGCCCGGTGGTGGTGGTGAAGGTGTAGACGCGGCCGGGCTGGAGGGTGGCGGTGTAGGTGCCGTCGACGGGGGTGAGGTCGGCGGCGCGGGCCATCCGGGGTTCGGCGGCGTTCAGGTCGGTGGTCCACACGTGCAGGGCGCCGCCGGGCAGGGTGCCGGTGGGGTGCAGGGTGAGGGTCTGGGGGGCTCCGGCGCCGGTGGTCTCCACGACGGTGGACCAGGCGGTGCGGTCGGGGGCGGCCAGGGTGACGTAGCTGCCGTTGGCGCGGTCGCCGCCGAGGTAGCCGGAGGCGGGGTCGAGGTACTGCCAGCCGGGGGCGGTGAACTGGGTGGTCTGGGCGGTGACCCAGGCGCTGCGGCCGACCTGGTAGGCGCCGGACCAGGGCTGGTCGGCGGTGACCAGGCCGTCGGTGTGGAAGTACAGGTTCGGGTAGAGCGCGGCGACGACCGGCCAGTTGACGAACGCGGTCATCTTCCCGTCGAGGTAGCCGCGGTTGATCGCCCGGGCCATCGCGACGGCGCCGCTCTCGGTGTCCTGGGAGCCGTTCTCGCTGGCCCACAGCGGCTTGCCGAGCGCCTGGGCGTCGGGGCTGCTGGGGCAGGTGTCCGCGGCGGACAGGTAGCCGCAGGGGTAGTGCACGCCGACCACGTCGACGGCCCGGTTCAGGGCGGCGTCGGAGCGCATCGCCCCGGCCAGGTCCCAGCCGAAGGAGTCCGCGCCGACGACCTTGACCGAGGCGTAGCCGTGCGCGTTCAGCGCGGCGCGCAGCTTGCCGTACCAGGCGGCGTCGTAGCCGCGCTCGTTCCAGCCGCCGAGGTAGTCGATGGTCAGGTGGTGCTTTCCGGCGCAGTCGAGCCAGGTGAGCAGGTAGTCGACCATGTCCTGGGACCAGAAGTTGCCGTTGCCGATCCAGCCGGGCGCGCCCCAGGAGAGCGCGGCCAGCTTGACCTGCGGGTTGCGGGCCCTGGCCTGTTCCATCAGCCACCACTCGTAGCCGGCCGAGCAGTCCACGCTGCCGCGGGCGTGCTCGATGCTGGCCTCGGCGCCGTCGGTGGAGTTGGTGTCGCCGCCGACCTCGACCTTGAGCAGTTGCAGGGCGGCGCCGTAGCCGGGCTTGAACAGGTAGTCGAGGACCTGGGAGCGCTCGGGCTCCGGGTAGTCGGCGAGCAGCCGGGAGTTGCCGCCGCCGCCGCTGATCGCGCCGACGCCGTCGAAGGTCCGGCCGGGGCCGGCCGGGTCGACGGTGACCGCGGTGGGCGGCGGGGCGGTGGCGGCGCGGGCGGTGGGGGCCGGGACGAGGGCGAGGACGGCCAGCAGCAGCGCCGTGAGCAGGGCGGCGGGGGCGGTGGCGGCCGAGCGGTTTGCGGGGGCGGATCGGGGTGGCACAGGGAACCTCCGTGTTCACCTATGTTCCATCGACGGTTCAATCGGGTGGCAATTGAACAGAAGCGAACACTAGGAGGCTTGGCCCGGGTTGGTCAATCCGTCCGGCGGGACGGGAACGGGCCTACCGGGCAGCGGGAGCCGGGCCCGGGTGGGGATTTTCTGGGTACCCCAAAACCGCGGGCCCGTATGGTTCCGCCCGCCGCAGGGCCCGACCCTGGATCCGGGATGCCTTTCTCACCTCGGGAGATTCCTGTGAACACGACCGGAGCGGGCCGCACGGCCACCCTCACGTCCGGCCCGTGGCGCACACCCGCCGCCACCGCGCCCGCCCTGCACACCGCGTCCCACCCGCCCGCACCCGTCCTCTACCGGGTCCCGGTTGGAGCGGCGGGGCCCGGCATGGTGCTCTCCCCGGATGCCGTCACCGGCGGGGAGCTCGCCAACTGGGTCACCGGCCACCTGGCCCGGTGGCGGCTCGAACGGCTCGCCACCGGCCTGCGGATGGTCGCCCGCGAACTGGCCCGCAACGCGCTGGAGCACGGAGCCGCCCCCGCCCGGGCCACCCTGGTCCGCCGGCCCGACGGCCGGGTGCGGGTGGCCGTCACCGACGCCGGGCCCGGCTTCGACCCCGCCCCGCTGCGCTCCCGGTGGGACGCCCGGCGTCCGGACGACCCGGGCGGCGGCCTGGCCCTGGTCGCCGCGGTCAGCACCGACTGGGGCGTCGACCGGCTGCTGCTGGGCCACCGAGTGTGGGCCGACCTCGCCCCGGACTCGCCCGGCCGGGCGCTGCTGCGGCTGGTGCCCTGAACGGGGCCGCGTCCCGGGCCGGGCCGGGCTCAGGACGCGGCCCGCAGCGCCGCCGCGACCGCCTCCCGGGTGGTGGCGAGCTTCTTGAGCACGTTCGCCACGTGGTGCTCGACCGTGCGGGGCGAGAGCACCAGCGCGGTGGCGATCTCCTGGTTGGTCGCCCGGCGGGCCAGCAGCTCCGCCACTTCCCGTTCCCGCGGCGAGAGCCGGCTCCCGTAGCCGCGCCGGCCGGGCGAGGACTTCGGGCGCAGGCCGCGTTCCTGGCCGAGCGCCCGGGCCCGGGCCAGGTCGGCGGTCGCCCCGAGCCCCGCGTAGGCGGCGGCGGCGAAGGCCAGCGCAGCCGCGGCCGCCACCCGGTCCGCCCCGGCCAGGGCCCGCGCCTCGGCCTCCGCGGCCCGGGCCGTCTCGTAGGGCCGCCCGATCTCCTGCCAGGCCAGCCGGGCGGCGTGGTGCTCGGCGGCCGCGCGCCGCGGCGCGTCGGCCTCGGCCAACAGGCCGCGCGCGGTGTGCAGTTCGGCCGCCGCGGCGGGGGCGTCGCGCCCGTCGAGGGCGGCCGTGACCTCGGCGGTCAGCTCCTCGGCGGCCGCCCGCTCCCCGCAGGCCAGCGCGGCGGCGACCCCCGCCGGCACCAACCCGCCGGCGCGCATCCAGTGTCCCGCCTGCCGGACGGCGGCGAGCGCCGCCCGGGCGCTCTCCCACGCCTCGCGGTGTTCGCCCCGAGCCGCCCGAACCGCGACGGCCCCTGCGGCGGTGCGCCCGCTCAGACCGCCCATCAGCCGCTCGGAGGTGGTCACGGCGGCCTGGTCGAAGACGTCCACCGCCTGGGCGCTCAGCCCTCGGGCCAGGGCCAGGGTGCCGGAGGCGATCGTCCGTTCGGCGGCGACGACCAGGCTGTCGGGGTGCGCGGCAGCCAGCGCCTCGAAGCGTTCGGGCAGGCCCTCCCAGCGGCCGGCGAGCACCTCCAGCCGCAGCAGGGTCACCTCGGCGTGCAGTTCCACGGCCGGGAAGGAGGTGCGGCGGGCCAGCTCCAGCGCCTCGGCGACCAGGGCGGCGGCCCGGCGGTCGTGGCCGTAGTCGAGAACGTTCTCGCCGACGTTGTACAGGGCCCGCGCGGTCTGCCGCACCACGCCCGGGTCCGGGTCCCCCCGGGGGATCCGGTCGAGCTCCTCCCACGGCACGGGGCGGCCGACGGTCACCGCCAGGGTCAGCCGGGTCGCCCGGACGTCCGCGGCGAGCGGCCGGTCGTTGCTCCCCCGGACGGCCCGCTCGGCCCGCTCGATCCACCGCTCCGCCGACTCCGGCCCCTGTCGTTCGTCGAAGACCAGCGCGAGCATGGCCGGCACCGCGGCGACCGTGTCCGGGCCGATCTCCTCGACCGCGCGGGCGAGTTCGGCCATGCCCTCGCGGTCGGCTGCCTGATTGAGCAGCAGTGACCCCAGGCCGGTGCGGATCTCGCCACGGACGGCGGGCGGCAGCTGCCGGTCGGCCAGGATGGCGCGCAGCGCGACCGCGTTGGCGTAGAAGTCGACGCCCTGAGCGGCGATCGGCGCGAGGGAGCGGGCGGCGCGGGCCCGGGCCTCGGAGTCGAGGCCCGGCTCGGCGAGCAGCTGGCGCAGCAGCGCGGCGGCGGTACCGGTGTCGCCGAGCGCGAGGGCCTGGTGCACGGCGGCCTCGGTGCTGCGCTGCCAGTGCGGCCGGTCACCGAGCGCCCGGGCGTGGTGGGCGATCTGCACCAGCGGGGGCGGGTCCAGTTCGGCCAGTACCCGCAGCGCCTGCCGGTGCAGCCGTCGCCGGACCGGCCCGGGCGTGCGTTCGTAGACCGCCTGCCGGGCCAGCACGTGCCGGAAGGCGTAGCGGTCCGGTCCGTACTCGCGCAGCACCGAGGCGTGCAGGGCCTCGACCAGTCCGGCTGCACCGCGTTCCTCGTCGAGCCCGGCGACCGCGCCGATCACCGCCTCGGCGGACGGGGCGGCCAGCGCCGCGGCGGCCTCGGCCACCGCCGCCGCGTCGGCGGGCAGCCGCAGCAGCCGCTCCGCAACCGCCTCGCGCAGGCTGCGCGGGACGTCCGCCTCGCGCAGCCGGGCCGCGTCGTCCGCCCGGCCCGGTTGCGCGAGCAGGGTGAGCAGGTCCTCCTCGACCACCAGCGGCAGTCCTTCGCCGCGCCGGTGCAGGGCGGCCACCAGGTCGGAGGTGGCGCGCTCGCCCAGCACGGAGCGGGTGAGGTCGCGCACGTCGGACTCGGCGAGCCGGTCCAGCGACAGCACCAGCGCCCCGGTCCCGGGCTGCCGCAGCAGGGCGGTGCCGAGCGCCGGAACACCGCCGGGGTGATCCTCGGGACGCTGGGTGAGCACCAGGGACAGGCCGTCGGGCAGGTCCCGGGCCAGCAGGAGCAGCAGGTCGCGGGTCCCGTCGTCGATCCAGTGCACGTCCTCGACGACCAGGACGGCCGGGCCGAGCGCGGCCAGGAACTCCCGGACGGCGTGCAGCAGGTGCAGACGGCGAGACTTCGGACCGCCCTCGGGCGCGGCGGGGCCGCCGTCGAGCAGCAGGGAGGCGAGGGCCGGAGCCGGGGGCGGCAGGCCGGCGGGCAGCCCGGGCAGGGCGCGGCGCACGGCGTCCACCACCGGGCCGTAGGGCAGCGGTTCGCGCAGCGGGTGGCAGGCGCCGATCAGCACCCGCCGCCCGTCCTCGCCCAGCTGCGCGGCGGCCTCCCGGACCAGCCGGGACTTGCCGATCCCGGCCTCGCCCTCGACGATCACCACGCCCGGCGGGTGGGCGGCGGCCGTCCGCAGCCGCCGCTGCTCCGCATCCCGGCCGACGAACCGGAAACCCCTGCTCCCGGCCCCGGACCGCCCCGGTTCACCGTTCAAGCCGCCCACCTGCCCGCCTCTCGCCCCGGCGCCCCGCTCCCCTGCCAGGCTAGATCGCGCCGGAGCCGCGCACCGCCCGGCGCGAGGGGGCCGGCCCGGCCCACCGGAGCGGCCGGAGGGCTCAGGCGGCCCGGGGCAGGGCGGGCAGCGCGGCGCTCTCCGGCAGCGGCGGGCGGGCGGGGGCCTGCGTTCCGGGTGCGGCGACCACCGGCGATGCCGTGGCGGTCTGCGGGCAGGAGGGCGCGGCGGGCCACGGCGCCGGGGTGGTGTCCGCGCCGGTGCGGAGCAGCGGCAGCGCGGCGCTCACCCGGGTGCCGTCGAAGGTCGGGCGGACCGAGAAGCGCACCGTGTACGCCCGGACCAGCTGGAGTCCCCGCCCGCCGCAGGCCAGCCCGTCGGCGCGGCGCCGGGCGGACTGCCACCGGCCGGAGTCGCCCACGGTCACGGTCAGCGCGAACGCGTCGGCGGTCAGCAGCAGCCGGACGTCCGGGCTGCCGCTGTGCCGCACGGCGTTGCCGACCAGTTCGCTGACCACCAGGGCCAGCCCGTAGTCGTCGCACTCGAGGCCCCAGCGGGCCGCCGTGGCGCGGGCGAAGGCGCGCAGGGCGGGGACGGCGGCGTCGGTGGCCGCCATCACGCAGCAGGCGGTGCGCCGGGCGGCCCCGCGCGGGGTCGGCGACTGGGGCGGAGTGGTGAGGGTGGGCTGCATCGGATTCTCCCGGATGTCCCGAGCGGGTTCGGCCTCCCCCCGCTCTCCACGGTCCGTAGCGGCGACCGCCGGGGCAATGGGGGCGGGGTTTTCCGGGGGTACCCAGAGAACCCGGCGGTCCGTCCGACCGGTCCTGCTGGAGCACCCCTTGTGGGCGTTCATTCTTGTTGAGTATTGTTCAATAAAGCGCGGAGGCGTTGTTTCCGGCTGTGAACCTCTCCTCGGCCGTGCTCCTGGAGGACACCATGCACCCCACCGGAGCGGGCGGGCCGCCGACCCCTTTCCTCCGCGACGACCTGTTCGCCCGCCGGCCGCCCGCCGGCCTGTGGTCCGCCCCCGCCCGGGTCGGCCTGCTCGGGGAGCCCACCGGCCACAACGGCGGCTTCGCCCTGCGGATCGCCCTGCCGCAGAACGTGCGGGCCGCCGTCCGGCCGCACGCGGACGGGGTGCTGCGGGTGCACAACGCCCGGTACGGCGGCACCGTCATCCTCCGGATCGCCAAGCTCCGGCCCGACCACGCGCACGGCCCGGCCCGGCACGTCGCCGCCCTCGTCCACGCGCTGCGCGGCTCGGGCTGCCCCGTCGAGGGCGCCGACGTCTCCCTCGACGGGGACCTGCCCGCCGGGCCCGGCCCGATGCCCTCCGGCGCCCTCTGCTCCGCGCTGGCCCTCGCCTTCAACGACCTGTACGGCCTCGGCCTGGACCGGACCCGGCTGGCCCGCCTCGCCCAGTACGCCGCGCACGGCTCCGGCCGGGACCCCGACGAGAGCGTCGACCGGCTCGCCGCGTTCGCCTTCGCCCCCGGCCACGCCCTGCTGCTGGACACCCGGCGCGGCACCACCCGGCCGCTCCCGCTCGCCCCGGCCGCGGCCGGCCTGCAGCTACTGGTCGTGGAGGTCCGGGCCGCCGCCGACGGCTCCGACGGCGTCCAGGCCCGGTGGCGGGCGACCTCCGGGCGGGCCGCCCAGCTGCTCGGGCTGCCCGCCCTGCGCGACCTCGCCCCGGGGCGGCTGCCCGCCGCACTGGGCGAACTGCCGCCGCGGCTGCGCGGGCCCGTGCACCACGCGGTGACCGAGAACACCCGCGTGCTGCAGGCCGCCGCGCTGCTGGACGAGGGCCGCCCGGCCGCGCTCGGCCCGCTGCTGACCGGCTCCCACTACTCGTTGCGCGACCACTGCGGCATCTCCCGGCCCGAGGCCACCCTGGCCGTCGAGGCCGCCCTTGAGGCCGGCGCCCTCGGCGCCCGCCTCGCCGACCACGGCACCGGCGGGAAGGTGGTCGTGCTGACCCCGGGCGTCCTGGCCCGCTCGGTCACCAGCCGCCTCCGGCAGTCCTTCGCCAGGGCCGGCCACCCCGCGCCGCGGATCACCACCGGCACCCCGGCCGCCGGAGCCCGCCGGCTCCACTGACCGGCGGGGCCCGGACGGACGGCGGCCCGTCTGGGTCCTGCCGGCCGTCCGACCCGGCGGCGCCGACCACGGACGGCCCCACGCCGCCAGTACCCGGGCCATCCATCCCGGGTACCGGGGCGGGCAGCATCGCTCCCGGGCCGCCGCGCTCACAGCCAGCTGACCGACCCGTCGTCGAGGCTGTAGTAGGCGCCGGCGATCCGGAGTCCGCCGCACTCGACGAGCGGGCGCAGCGCGGCGTCCCGGCCGAGGCGGGCGACCGTGCGGCGGATGTGGGCACGGACTGTCAGGTCGACGGTCTCCGCCTGGTCGCGGCCCGGGGTGTAGGACGGGCGCAGCGCCTTGACGATGTCCGGCAGGTGGGCGGGCAGTTGGGTGCCGTGCTCGATCGCCTCCACGGCCGCGGTCACCGCCCCGCAGCGCTGGTGCCCCAGCACCACGACGGCCGGGGTGGCGAGTTCGAGCGGGCCGTACTCGACGCTGGCCTCGACCAGTTCGTCCAGGGTGTGGGCCGCGGTCCGCAGCACGAAGAGGTCGCCGAGCCCCTGGTCGAAGACCAGCTCGGGGGGTACTCGGGAGTCGATGCAGGAGAAGACCGCCGCGAACGGGTGCTGCCCGGTGCTGACTTCGTGCAGCCACTGCACGGACTGGTCGGGGTGCTTGGGCATCCCCGCCACCCAGCGGGCATTGCCCTCCCGGAGCCGGTCGAGCGCCTCCGACGGCGCGACGGGGGCAGCAACGTCAGAGGTGGGGGCGTCGGCGGCAGGGCCGGCGGTCGCGGCGCGGGCCCAGTGGGTGCCCAGCAGGGCCAGGCCCGTCCCGGCGGCGGCGACGGTTCCCGTGCGCAGCAGCTGCCGCCGGCTGACGGCTCCGGTGCCGACTCCGGTGCCGGTGCCGTACGCGGAAGGACTGCTTGTTCCCATGGCGGAATCCTCGGGGGTCGGTGGATCGCTGGCCGGCAGGCCCGGCAGTGGACATGTCTAGACTTCCGACCGACCCGCCCGGAGCCGCGGACCGACCCGGGTTTTCGCTCCAACGGATGACCTGCTGGGCCGACCGGCCGTACCGGGAGCGGTCGGTGACGGCCCGTCGGCGGGCACGGGCCGGAAGTTGCCTGGACAGCAGCCTCGGCCGTTCCGGTGAACAGCCGGAACGGCTAAGGACGGCTAAGAGCAGCCCCGGGAGTCAGCCGGTTCCCGTCACCAGGTCGAAGTGGTCCAACCGCATCCAGCGGTCCAGCAGTTCCAGCGGACGGCCGGTCGAACGGTCCCGGTAGAGGCTGAGCGTGCGGGCCAGCGGGGCGTTCGGGGGCAGCCCGGCGACGGGGGCCGGGCCGGTGGTCGGGACGGGCAGCCGGACCAGGCTGCGGACGTGTTCGGGCTCCCGGCCGCAGTGCTCGGCGAGAGCCCGGTGCAGGGACGTTCCGGCCGGGAGGCGTCCGGCCAGCTCCGGGACCAGGTGGGCCGGGAGCACGGACGTCGCGGCGCCGACGGCGGCGCGGCCGAGGAAGTAGGTGCGGCCGATCCGCAGCACCTTGGCGCCCGCGGGCAGGCCGAGGGCCTCCGCCTCGTCGGGTTCGGCGGCCGCGGTCAGGGCCGGGCGGAAGGCGGTGCGGGCGCGGCGGCCGGCGCGGTGCGCGCTCTCGGCGACGGACCACTGTTCGGCGGGGGTCAGCCGGATCTCGATCCGGGCGTCGCGGTGCTTCGGTCTCCAGAACACTGGAATGTCCTTCACGGGGTCCTCCGGTGCGGCCGTCGAACCGCGCGGGCCCGGTCGGTGCCGGGCGGCCGGGGCGGTGACGGGTGCTCGGGCGGCGGGTCCCGTGAAGGTCGGAGCCGGGTTACTGCACCTCGACGATCACGTCGAAGTAGTCGGGCCGGAGCCACTGGTCGACGACTTCCACGTACCGTCCGGAGTTCCGGTCGACGATCCGGGCACCCATCCGGACGAGCGGCGGGCGTCCGCGCAGCGCGAGTCTGCGGGCCTCTTCGGGCGGGGGCGGCATCATCCGCACCTGGCTCCAGCCCAGGGCCGGTTCGATGCCGTAGGTGTCCTTCATGACGGCGTGCAGGGAGGTGCCGGCAGCCAGGGCGTCCTCCAGGCCGGGCAGCAGGTCGCCGGCGAGCAGGGACTGCCCCACCACGGCCGGCACGCCCTGCACGTGGCGGGTGCGCCGCAGCACGAGCACCGGCGCGCCCAGCGGCACGCCGAGCACGTGGCTGTCGGCGGTTCCGGCCGCGCGGCGCTCCGGCGGTTCGGCCGTGGTGGTGGTCTCGACTCCGAGCCGGGCCATCGCCTCGGTGAAGGAGACCGGGTAGGCCGCGCCGATCCGGTACTCGATCCGGCGCACGGTGTAGGCGCCCGAGCCGCGCACCCGGCGGATGAGCCAGCGCCGTTCCAGTTCGTCCACGGCGGCCCGCGCGGTCAGCCGGTTCACGCCGAACCGGCGGGCCAGGTCGTGCTCGCCGGGCAGCGTGGTGCCCGGCGAGCAGTCGGCGAACTCCCCGGCGATCAGGTCGCTGAGCGCAAGGTACGTCGGAAGGGAACTCGGCACGGGGACCTCGCCGTCCTGGGTCGCTTTTTCGCGGACCACCCTAGGTTCTCCGGGTGCTCCGCCGGCCCGGGACCGGCCGCGACTCGCCGGGCCGGGCTCGAACGGCTCACCTGTGCCTCGACGCCTTGACGAGGATCACCGCGCCCGTGAGCAGCATGGCGAGGGCCGCCAGCAGGAAGGGCACCGGGTCCCGCGTGCCGGTGGCAGCGATCTGGCTGCCGGGCCGGCTGCTGACCGCCGGGGCGGGCGGGGACGACGGCGCGGGCGGGGCGGACGGAGTCGCCGGCGCGGACGGGCCGGGCGAGGCCGGCGGGGCGGGCGTCTCGGTGATCCGGATCGTCACGGTGCTGCCGGTGCGGGCCCCGCCGGTGGTGGCGACGGTGTAGGAGACCGGTCCGGCCGTCCCGTGGAACCCGGCCGCCGGGGTGAAGGTCAGCGTGCCGTCGGGACCGGCGCGGTAGGTGCCCTGGCCGGGCACGGTGAGCGTCCGTCCGTCGTCGGCGAGTTGGGCGCCCGCGGGTGCGCCGTCCAGGGTCAGGCGCAGCGTGGCGGGGTCGAAGCGCGCGCCCGAGCCGGGGTCGGCGTCCGCGAGCGGGTGCACGGTCACCGGCGTGCCCTCGGGTCCGGTCGCGGTCGCCGGCCGGGCGGTCGGCGGGGTCCCGACCGTGACCTCCAGGGCCGCGCCGGCCGCCGCACCGTCGCGGTCGCGGACGGTGTAGCGGACGGGCGGGGTCGGGCCCTGGAAGCCGGCCGCGGGGGTGAAGCGCACCTGCCCGTCGGCGGTGGTCTCGAAGGTGCCCGTCCCGGACAGTTCGAGCCGTTTCCCGTCGGCCGCGACCACCGCCCCGGCGGGCTGCCCGTCGGCGGGGAACGCCAGCGTGGCGGGGTCGAGGGAGGTCGCCGGGTCGGTGGTGTCGTTGCCGAGCACCGGCGCGGTCACCGGGGTGCCGTACGTGGTGGCGGCCTGGTCGTCCACCGCGTGCGGGGCCGAACCGACAGTGACGGCAAGGGTGTTGGTGCCCGCACCGCCGTCCCTGTCGAGCACCCGGTAGGTGACGGGGGTGGCCGGGCCGGTGAAGCCGTCGGCCGGGGTGAAGACGACGCTGCCGTCGGGCCGGATCGCGTAGCCGCCCTCGCCGGGAACGGTCAGGGTCTTCCCGTCGTCGGAGACGGCGGAGCCCGGCGGCTGCCCGGCAGCCGGGAAGGTCTCGGTGGCCGGGTCGAGGGAGGTCGCCGGGTCGGAGCTGTCGTTGGCCAGCACCGGGACGGTCACCGGGTGCCCGTGGGGGGTGGTGGCTGTGTCCGGCGCGGTGGCGGGCGGGGTGTCGACGTGCACGGTGAGTTCGGCGTCGGCCGTGGAGCCGTTGCCGTCGGCCACCCGGTAGGTCGCCCGGGCGTCGCCGGTGAAGCCGGGCTCGGGCGTGAACGTGACCTTCCCCGTCGCGGTGTCCACGCTGAACACGCCCTGTCCGGGCCGGGTCAGCGACGTGACGGGCTGCCCCGCGTCGTCCAGCAGCCGTAGGCTGGACGGGACGACCGACGGTCCGTCAGGACCCGCCGTGTCGTTGGCCGCCGGGTCCAGCACGGCCGGGTGTCCCTGCGCGGTGGTGGCCCGGTCCGGGGTGGCCACCGGGTGGATCGGGGTGACGGTCGGCGTCATGGTCGAGCCGAACGGCACCCCGTCGGCGTCCTGCGCGGTGTAGGCCACCGGCGCGGCCTGCCCCGTGAACGCGGGCAGCGGCGTGAAGACGACCTTCCCGGTCGTGGTGTCCGCCCGCCACACCCCCTGTCCCGGGACGGTCAGTTCGGTCACCGCCGCGCCCGTCGCCGGGTCGGTCAGCCGCACGCTCGCCGGGTCCGGTGCGCTGCCCAGGCCGCCCGCGGTGTCGTTGGCCAGCGGGGTGAACTCGACCGGGTGCCCCTGCGTGGCCGTCCCCTGATCGGGGCGGGCGGTCGGGGGCGTGGCGACGGTGACGGCGGCGGTGGAGCGGGCGGTGTTCCCGTCGGTGTCGCTGACCTGGTAGGGGACTTGGGCGGTGCCGGAGAAACCTTCCTCCGGGGTGAAGCGCACCCGGCCGGTGGCCGGGTCGGTGTCCCAGCGGCCCTGGCCGGGGACGGTCAGGGTGGTGACCGGGTTCCCGGCGGGGTCCAGCAGGCGGACGGTGGCGGGGTCGAACGGGGCGCCGGGGGTGTCGTTGGCCAACACGTCGAGGGTGGCGGGCCGGCTGTGCGGGACGGTGGCGGTGTCCGGGTTCGCGGTGGGGGCGGGGCGAACGGTGGCCGTCAGGGTGGCGGTGGCGGTGCCGCCGGTGGTGGTGGCGACGGTGTAGGGGACGGGGGTGGCCTGGCCGTGGAAGTCCGGGTCGGGGGTGAAGGTGACGGTGGCGGTGGCCGGGTCGAGGTCCCAGCGGCCCTGGCCGGGGACGGTGACGGTAGTGGCGGGCCGCCCGGTGGCGGGGTCGGTGAGCCGGAGGGTGGCGGGGTCGAAGGCGGTTCCGGGCGGGCCGGAGTCGTCGTTGGCCAGTGGCCGGAAGGTGAGCGGCCGGCCGTGCGGCCCGCTGGCGGTGTCGTCGGCGGCGGTCGGCGGCGGCGGGGGCTGCACGGTGACGGTGGCCCGGGCCCGGACGGGGCGGCCGAAGGTGGAGGTGGCCTGGTACTCGACCGGGGTGGCGGTGCCGGTGAAGGTGGGCAGCGGGACGAACCGGATCGCGCCGGTGGCCGGGTCCGCGGTGTAGGTGCCCTGGCCGGGGACGGTCAGGGTGGTGACGGGCTGTCCGGTGGCGGGGTCGACGAGCCGGACCGAGGCGGGGTCGAAGCCGCCGCCGGGCGCCCCGGAGTCGTCGTTGGCGACCGGGTCGAGGGTGACGGGCGTGTTGTAGGGGGTGGTGGCGGTGTCGTCGGCGCCGGTCGGATCGGGCGGGCCGACGGCCACGGCGACGGCGGCGCTCGCGGTGGCGCCGTTGGTGTCCGCGACCTGGTAGCGCACGGGTACGGCGGGGCCGACCAGTTCGGGAGCGGGCGCGAAGGCGACCTGCCCGCTCTGCGGGTCGACGGTGTAGACGCCCTGCCCGGGGACGGTGAGCGTCTTGCCGCCGTCGGAGACGTCGGCGCCCGGCGGCTGCCCGTCGGGGGTGAAGACCACCGAGGCCGGCACCAGCGGGTAGGCGGGGTCGCCCGCGCTGTCGGCCCGGAGCACGTCGACGGTGACGGGGGTGTGGTACGGGGTGGTGGCGGTGCTGTCGGCGGCCCGCGGGTCGGAGACGGTCAGGGTGACGGTGTCGGGGGGCTGGAGGTTGCCGGTGATGTTGTCGGGGCCGTTGCTGATCACGCCGGTCCGGGTGGCGGACACCACCTGGAGGTCGATCGTGCAGGTGGCCTGGTTGTTCTTCAGCTCTCCGCCGTCCAGACCGATCCGGCCGCTGCCCGGGGTCGCCACGGGGGTGCCGCCGCAGGTGTTGTGCACCTCGGCCGGGTCGGCGACGACCAGGCCGGGGGCCAGGTCGTCGGTGAAGGAGAGGTCCGGTTTGGCGGCGAGCTCACTGGTGTTGGTGACGGTGAACCGCACCGTCGCGGGCTGTCCGAGCCGGACGCCGGTCGCGGGCAGGAACTCCTTGTCGAGCTTCGGGGTGGCCTGCTGCAGGGTCAGGTCGTCGATCGCCCCGTCGTTGCCCTTGGCGCTGCCGTTCTCGTTGCGCAGACGCAGCCGCACCTGGCCGCTGCCGTTCCAGCGCATGGCCCGCGGGCTCTGGATGGTGCCGACCTTGACCCCGAGCACGTTGTTCCCGTAGTCGCAGGCCCGGATGCCCTTCGCCAGGACGGTCTCGGCGCCCGTCGCCACGTCCACCAGGGAGAAGGTGTACAGCGGGCTCGACACGGCGCAGTTGGCGGCCGCGTAGCGCACGTAGGCGGTGTACCAGCCGCCCGTGACCACGTCGATCGGGGGCGACTGCAGTTCGACGGCGCCGCTCGGGCCGTTGGCGCTGGTGTAGGCGGCCAGGGCGTGGTTGGCCCGGTTCCCGCCGCCGAGGGCGGCGGCCAGGGTGCCGAGCTTGCCGAGGCCCTGGCAACTGCCGGTTCCGGCCGGGTCGGTGTAGGCGCCCTGGTCGTTGCCGCCGACCACGATGCCGTTGCAGGCACCCGCCGTCCGCCAGTACGCGTCGGCGTAGAGGTCCGGGTCGTACGTGCCGAGCATCTGGACTCCGCCGGGACCCTCGAACTTCTCCTGGTAGACGACCGTGGGCGGCAGCGCGGCCCGGGCCGAACGGCCGTGCGCCGAAAAGGTGTCGGGCACGGCGGCCGGTGCCGGGTGGGCACCGTCGGCCAGGCCCAGTTGGGTCACCGACAGTCCGAGCACCGCGGCCTTCAGGACCCAGGACCGCCAGGCGTTCCCGTCGCTCATCTCTCGTTCCCGTTTCTGTCGGACGAATGTCCCTGCCGGGGTTCCGGTGCCCGGCGGGGCGGGGCGGGGCGGGACGGGCCGCGGCACGGCCGGTCGCGCGTACCGCCCCCCACCCCCGGGGATCGCCCCACCCGCCGCTCGGCGGGTGCCGAGCGGCGGTGGAGCCCCACCCGCCTGCGCGCTCCTCGTGCCCGTCTTCACGGGAACGCCGGGCGGGCCGGATTCAAAATAGTCCAACCCAACTGTCTAATATCCCGCCGCCACGCCCGTCGGCCACTCTTCCGGGTCAATCGCGCTGCCCGGGGCACGAATTGGCGCTGCGTCATTCGGGTTGTCCCGCCGTGTCGCCGGACCGGAACGGCGTCCGTCCGGATAGAAGATCCCGGTCGGAACTTCTGTCTAGACAACCCCTTCACCGTCCGACCGACGAGGAGTACCTGATGACCCTTCCAGTCACCTCGCGCAGATCACGCAGGCTGCTGGCGAGCATGATCGTGGCCGGCCTGCTCGGCCCGGCCCCCCTGGTGTTCTCCGCGAGCGCGGCGGCCGCGGCCCCGCCGCCCGGGGACGGGGGCGGGCCGGACCGGCGGGTCCTGCAGTACGCGGACCCCGGCGTGTCCGGCACCACCCGCGACCTCGCGGGGGACCTGGTGGTCGTCCCCGCCCCCGATCCCGGCCCGGAGGCCAGGGCCGGGCAGCCGGAGGCCGGCGACCGGTACTACCTCAAGCCCGCCGCCGGCGGCGAATGGGTCGAACTGCACTTCGACAAGGGCCTGCCGAGCGAGGCGCAGGGCCGGATCGACGCCCAGGTGGCGGCCGACGGCAAGGTCCGCCAGGCCAAGGTCGCGGCACCGGTGCGGAAGGCTCCGACGCCCTCCGCGCACCGCGCCTGGATCGTCAAGATCACCAACCGCGGCGACTACACCTACGACGGCAAACCAGCCACCGACGACGACATCAAGAACGTGGTGGACGACGGCCTCAAGCGCTGGGTCGCCGAGAGCAACGGGTACATCACCTCCTTCGACGTCCAGGGGAAGGTCCTGGAGGCCGAAGCCAGCGGCACCGAGTGCTACGGCGGCGGCAAGCTGTGGTCGCAGGTGGAGGACGAGCTCTTCCCCGACGTCAAGTTCGGCGGCAGCACCGGCAACCACCTGTTCGTCGTCCAGCCCGGCGGGTGCGGCGGCGGGCTGGGCACCGTCGGCTCGCCCTCGATCGGCAACGGCGGCTACGTCTCCTTCGACTACAGCCCGAACAAGAACACCACCACCATCCCGCACGAGCTGGGCCACAACTTCGGCCTCTCCCACGCCCATACCTACACCTGCGTCGGGGATTCCTGCTCCGATGCCTCCTACGGCAACCTGTACACCGCGATGGGAACGTCGCTGGTCACCAGCCCGCCCATCCATCCGGGCTCCTTCGACTCCTTCGACCGCGGCAAGCTCGACATCGCCTCCACCTGTGAGGTGCAGCCGCTGGAGCTGTCCGAGGGCCAGCGCAGCGTGACCCGCACCTACGACCTGTTCGGGCGCGGCAGCGACACCGGCACCCGGGGCGTGAAGGTGGTCGACCCGACCGACGGCACCACCTACCACTTCGACTGGCGCAACGCCCAGGGGCGCGACGCCCAGTCGCAGTACGCCCGGAACAAGAACAACACCCGCCACAGGTACAACCTCGGGGTCACCGTCCAACGGGTCGTCGACTCGGACTACACCCAGCTGCTCACCGACGCGCCCGACAGCGACTCCATCCGGTACGGCCGGCGCGAGGGCCAGACCTGGTCGAAGGGCGGCGTGACCCTGAAGGTCGACCGGACCGGCACCGAGCAGAGCGAGACCGCGAGCGCGCAGATCACCGTCACGCTGACCAATCCCGCCGCGGCGGACGGCCCGGCGCTGCCCGTCCAGCCCGACGGCAGGGCCGAGGTGATCGGCAAGCCCGGCACGGGCGAGACCCTGGGCGTGCAGACCGACGGGTGGGCCGAGGGCACCTGTCACCGCTTCCAGTGGCTCGCCGACGGCCAGGAGGTCCCCGGCGCGCTCGCCCCGACCTTCACCGTGCCGGCCGAACTGGCCGGGAAGGCCATCACGGTGCGGGTCACCGGCCAGCGCACCGGCTACGCGCCGACCACCGTCACCGCCACCACCCCGTCCGGCACCCCGCAGTGGCCCGCGGCGGACTTCGTCCCGGGCATCGCGTACCGGTTCACGGACGCCGCGAGCAAGTTGACCGCCGCCGCGCCCGCCCCGGGCTCGGCCTCCGCCGACCTGGTGCAGCGCCAAACGGCCGGGGACGAGACGCGGTTCGCCGTGCTGCCGGCCGGCGAGGGCACCTACCAGCTGAAGAACGCCGCCACCGGCCGCTGCGCGGACGTCGCGTACGGCTCGACGAGCGAGGGCGGCCGGGTGATCGACTACGCCTGCTCGGCCGGGTCGGAGAACCAGCTCTGGAAGGTCCAGCGGCACCCGCTCGGCGGCATCGCGCTGCGCAACGTCCTGTCGGACATGTGCCTGGTGCCCAAGGACGGATCCACCGCCGACGGAGCGGCCCTGGTCCAGACGCGCTGCCGGCTGGACCGGGCCCAGAGCTGGGACATGGTGCAGACTGTGCCCGCGTCGGAGGACTGGCCGACCGTCGGCAACTGGATCGGCACCGTACCGTACGAGATCCGCAACGCCGGCTCCGGCCTGGACGCCGCCATCCCCGCCGGCACCAAGCCGCCCCAGTACCTGGAACAGCACGCCTCCGACCCGCAGTCGCGGTGGAAGATCGTCGCCAACGCCGGCGGTTACGAGCTCCGCGACCCGGCGAACGAGGAGATCTGCGTGCAGCAGAGCGGCACCCGGATCGGCGAGTGGTACTGCGGCGACAACGTGCCCGCCCGGACCTGGCGGCTCGCGCAGAACCCGGCCGGCGGCATCTCGCTCATCAACCAGGCCACCCGGGACTGCCTCACCGTAAAGGACGACTCGAACGACTCCGGTACCCAACTGGCCGGCGGGCCCTGCGGCGTCGAGGCGCACGACCGGTGGGAGGTGACGGCCTCGGTTCCGCCGGTGGACCAGTGGAAGGCCGAGCCGGCTCCGCTCGGCACCGTCCCCTACACGCTCGGCAACCTCGCCGCGGGCAAGCCCGCCGGGACGCCCGCGGGTGCCCGTGACGCGGACAGCCCGCTGGTGCTCGGCGCCACCGGCAAGGCCGCGCAGTTCCGCCTGGAGCCCAACCCCGACGGCACCGTCCGCATCCGCACCACCGAGGTGGACGGCTGCATGGACCTCTATCGCGGCCGCAGCGGCGACAACGCCGAGATCGGCAGCTACGGCTGCCAGGACAGCGACAACCAGAAGTGGCGGCTGCTCGCCAACCCGGCCGGCGGGACGTCCGTCCGCAGCGTCGACAGCGGCAAGTGCCTGACCACCAAGGACGGCGCGACCACCGACGGCACCACCCTCGCCCAGACCACCTGCGGCCTGGACCCCGTCCAGCGCTGGGACGTCCGGGTGGACGTGCCCGGCATCGACCAGTGGCAGCAGGTCGACTTCGACCCGGCGCGCTCCTACACCCTCAGCGACCTCGCCGCGGGCAAGTTCGCCGGGACGCCGGCCGGCGCCGACTCCACGGACAGCCCGCTGGTGCTCGGCGCCACCGGCAAGGCCGCGCAGTTCCGCCTGGAGCCCAACCCCGACGGCACCGTCCGCATCCGCGCCACCGAAGTGGGCGGCTGCATGGACCTCTACCGCGGCAGCACCTCCGACAACGCCCAGGTCGGCAGCTACTACTGCGGCGACGGCGGCAACCAGAAGTGGCGCGTCCTGGTGAACCCGGCGGGCGGCACCTCCATCCGCAGCGCCTCCAGCGGCAAGTGCCTGACCACCAAGGACGGCGCCGCCACCGACGGCACCCTCCTCGCCCAGAGCTCCTGCGGCCTGGACGGCGTGCAGCGCTGGAAGCTGGACGAGGCCGAGCCCGTGGTCCCCGAGGCCGCGCACCGGCCCACCGCCTGACCACCACCTGATTCCTGCCGCCCGGTGGGCCCCGATCGGATCGGGGCCCACCGGGCGCTTCCGTGCCCGAAGCGCCCGCGAACGACGCTGCCCGCCGCGGTCCGGGGACCGCGGCGGGCAGCGCGCCGCGTGGTTGACGGACTGTCAGGCCGTCTTGCGCCACACCCGCAGGTAGTCGGCGTCCGTCTCGATCGTGGCGCGGCCGTCGGGGACGGGGTGGTACTTGCCGGAGACCACCGAGAGGTTGAGGATCAGGAAGGCGTGCCAGTCCTTGCCGGTGCCGGTGTGGTCCGAGAAGACCAGCTTGTGGTTGACGTACCAGTCGTTGTTGTCGGCCCCGTAGTGCACGCCGACGGTGACCCACTCGCCGGGCTTGATCGCCTCCGGGTCCTCGTAGTAGAGGCCGGCGGTGCGGATCCGGTTGCTGAGTTCGAGCAGGTGCGGGTTGTCGGGGTGGTACTCGAAGGAGTCGATCTCGTTGCCGCCCTCCCGCCAGGTCCACAGCGCGGGCCAGGCGCCGAGCTGCTCGGGCAGGCGCATCCGCACCTCGGCGTAGTCGCCGGGGCGGACCTCGAAGTTGTCCTTGGTGCCCTCGGTGGTCAGCAGGCCGGTGTCCCAGGCCTGTTTGCCGTTCTCCAGGCGTTCGGGGCCTGCCTTGGCAGTGAAGGCCGCCTCGCCGTCGGCCGCGGCTACCTCGGCCGGCTTGAGCCAGTCCAGCTTGTCGTCGTCGGGGTTGTGGTTGCCGTAGCGGTAGGCGCTGCTCTTGTCGTCCTCCCAGCGCAGTTGGTTGAGCGGCCCGGAGAAGTCCTCGTCGAGGACGAGGCTGCCGAAGCCGTTCGGGTCGGTGGCCCTGGCGGCCACCGCCAGGTTCTTCACCTCCAGGTCGTGGTAGGTGTTGCCGATCCGGTACCAGCCGAACTCCTCGTAGGTGCCGGGTTCGAGGGCCCGGGTGCCGGAGGTGAAGGTGTAGCCCTCCGGGCAGACGGTCACGTTGCTCGCCGTGCCGGGGAAGTCGAGGTTGTTGTCCTTCTCGTCCCGCACCCCGACGCCGACCTCGTCGACCTGGATGCAGGACTCGGACGAGAGCCGGAGGGTGGCCGCGACGCCCTGGCCCGCCTCCGCGTGGTCCGGGGAGAGCGAGCGCTGGACGATCTTCCCGGCGGCGACGTCGAGCGTCATCGCGGGCAGGTCGTGGTAGGTGGAACCGGTCCGGTACCAGCCGAACTCGGTGTAGCGGCCGGCGGCGAACGCGCGCTTGCCGGTGATCAGGGTGTGACCGCCGGGGCAGACCTTCACCGGGCCGCCGGAGCCGGGGAAGTCGAGGTGGCGGCCCTGGGCGTCGCGGACCGCGACGCCCAGCTCGTCCACGGTCACGCAGGAGGCGGCGTTCACGGTCAGCGTGGCCGCGACGGGATGGTCGGGGGCGACCATGGTGGGCCTGAGGTCCTGGAGCTCCAGGGGCACCGCGGGGGTCGCGGCGGCCGCTGCGGGGCCGACGGGGAGCAGCGGGAGCAGCAGTCCGAGTGCGACCGCGCCACTCTGGCGGGCCATGCGCATGGTGGTCCTTTCTGGGGGTGGGGGCCGGCCGGCGGTCCGGTCGGCCGGGAGGGCGGTGGGGGTCAGACGATGTCGATGGCGAACGGGCGGGAGTGGGTGATCTCGGGCTGGTCGGGGTCGTAGACGGTCACCAGTCCGTCCTCCAGCTGGTCGCCGGGGTGCAGTCCGGCCTCGACCCGGACCGGTACCTCCACGCTGGCGCTGCGCAGGACGGGGAGGCCGGTGTCGAAGTGGCAGAGCAGGTCGTCCGCCTCGGTGTCCGGGTGGCAGTTGTCCGGGAAGAACGGGCCGACGGCGGTGGCGCCTTCGGGGAGGCGGACGGTGACGGCGAAGCCCGCGTCGGTCTCGCCGGGGCCGTCGTTGGAGATCACGGCCCGCAGGGTGGTGGTGCCGCCCGGCTGGACGGGGTCGATCTCCGCCTCGATGACGCGCAGGTCCGAGTGCACCTCGGCGGCGGCGGCCGCCCGGTGCCCGGCCGGGGCCGGTTCGCCGAGTGCCGGGCCGGAGCCCAGCAGGGTGGTGCCGGTCGCCAGCGCGCAGATCGCGGCGCACGTGCCCGCGCGTGAGAGGGGGCCGAGCCTTCGGCGCATCTTCGTCTCCTCACAGGGTCCTCCCCGGGCGGCGCCCTGCCGGCCGGGGCCGTTTCGCCGGGCCACCGGGCCGAGCGGACCCGGTGGTCCTCGGCGGCGCGGTGTTTCCGGCGATTTGTCTAGTCATCCTGGGGTCGCGGCTCGCGCCGGGCCGTCGCGCAACGTCCGCACGTCGCCCGTTCGGCCCCGCGGTTGCCCCCGGCTGCCGCAGCGCACCACCGGGCCGCCCGTCCGGCCGGTCCGGAGTCGGGCCCGGCTCCGGACGGCGTCAGATCGGTTTTCCACCAAGGGGTTTGATGCCGCGTCGAAGAGGCCCGGGTTCGGTTCGGTGGAGCCGGGCGGCCGGGCCCCGGCCCGGGGCCCTCCGGCCCGACCGGGCGACCCGCCCCGGTTGTCTAGCCCGGCTGCCCGCGCCTACCGCCGGGCCGCGGTGGATCAGCTCCGGGCGCGGGTTCCCGCGGGGCGGTCGTCCGGCGGTCCGGTGAGGAGGTGGCAGGCCGCGCTGTGCCGCTCCCCCACGGGCAGGAGCGCCGGCTGCTGCCGCACGCAGGCCGGTCCCGCCTGCTCGCGTACCGCGCAGCGCGGGTGGAACGGGCAGCCCGGGGGCAGGTCGCGGGCGGACGGCGGACGGCCCGGCACGGCGGGCAGCACGTCCGGCCGGGGTCCGTCGAGCCGCGGCCGGGCGCGCAGCAGGGCCTGGGTGTACGGGTGGCGGGGATGGTGGAACAGCTGCCGCACGGGGGCCTGTTCGACCGCCCGCCCGGCGTACACCACCAGCACGTCGTGGGCGGTCCCGGCCAGGACGGCCAGGTCGTGGCTGATCAGGACGATCGCGGTCCCGCGGTCCCGCTGGAGGTCCCGCAGGAGTTCCAGGATTCCGGCCTGGGTGGTGGTGTCGAGTCCGGCGGTGGGCTCGTCGGCGATCAGCAGGTCGGGGTCGCCGGCCAGGGCGAGGGCGAGCAGCACGCGCCGGCGGGTGCCGCCGGACAGCCGGTGCGGGTGGTCGGCGGCGCGGGCGGCCGGGTCGGGGACGCCGACCCTGCCGAGCAGGTCGACGGCGTGCCGCCGGGCCTGCCGGCGGGAGGCCGGGTGGTGCAGCCGGTACGCCTCGGCGACCTGGTCGCCGACGGTGTAGTAGGGGTGCAGCGCTGTCAGCGAGTCCTGGAAGACCATGGCCGCCCGGCCGCCCCGCACGGCGCGCAGCGCGCGTTCGCCGCCGCTCAGCAGGTCGGCGCCGTCGAAGCGGACCGTGCCGGTGACGGTGGTGGAGCGCGGGTCGTGCAGGCCGAGGAGGGCCAGGGCCGCAGCGCTCTTGCCCGAGCCGGACTCGCCGGCCACGCCCAGGGTCCGGCCGGGCCGCACCTCGAACGAGAGGCCGTCCACCGCCCGGACCGCGCCGGGGCCGGTGCCGAAGCGCACCCGCAGGTCGGCGACCTCCAGCAGCGGTTGCGGCCCTCCCCCGGCGGCGGCGCCGCTCACCTCCCGCCACCGGTGCGGGCCCGCGGGTCGAGGGCGGCGTGCAGCAGGTCGACCGCCAGGTTGGCGGCCAGCACCAGCGCCGCCGCGAGCAGGCTGACGCCCAGCACGACGGGGAGGTCGGCCTGGTCGACGGCCTGGATGAGCAGGTGGCCGAGGCCGGGCAGGCCGAAGACCGACTCCACGACGACGGTTCCGCCCAGCAGCCGGGCGAGTTGGAGGCCGAAGAGGGTCAGCAGCGGGGTGAGCGCGGGGCGCAGGCCGTGCTTGACGGCGGTGCGCAGCGGGCCGGCGCCCTTGGCGCGGGCGGTGCGGACGTAGTCCTCGGCCATCGCCCGCGCGAGCCCGGTCCGGACGTGGCGAGCGTAGGGGGCGGTGCAGGCGGCGGCGAGGGTGAGCCAGGGCAGCAGCAGGCCCCGGCACCACGCGGCGGGCGCGTCGGTGAGCGGCGTGTACTGCGGGTAGGGGAGCACACCGAGCCGACCGGGGAGCAGCGCGGTCAGGACGAGGGCGGTCAGGAAGGCCGGCGGGGCCGAGGCGGCGAGCACGGCCGTCATCAGCCCGCGGTCCAGGCGGCTGCCGGGGCGCAGGGCGGCGGCCGTGCCGACCAGCACGCCACCGGTCAGGAAGAGCACGGCGGCGCCGAGCGCGACGGAGGCGCTGACGGCCAGTCGGCTCCCGAGCAGCGAGGTGACGGTCGCGCCGTCCTGGAACGAGAAGCCCAGGCAGGGGAAGGAGCAGTGCACCGGGTGCGGCCCGGTGCCGTAGTCGCGGCCGGTCACGATGCCGGTGAGGTAGGAGGCGAACCGTTCGGGCAGCGGCCGGTCGAGGCCGAGGGCGCGGTTGATCGAGGCGATGGTCCCGGGGCTGCAGCCCTTGCCGCAGATCGCCTGCGCGGGGGCGGCGGGGAAGACCTGGAAGACCGCGAACACGGTGGCGCACACCGCCAGCAGGGTGGCCGCCGCGGCCGCCAGCCGGGACAGCAGGTAGCGGCCCACCTCAGCGGCCCCGCGGGTCGAGGGCGGCCCGCAGGCCGTCGCCGAGCAGGTGGCAGGAGAGCGTGGTGAGCAGCAGCAGGGTGCCGGGGACGAGGGCGTACTCGGGGTCGGTGGTGAGCCATGGCGCCGCGGTGGAGAGCATCTGGCCCCAGGAGGCGGTGGGCGGTTGGACGCCGAGGCCGAGGAAGGAGAGGGCGGCCTCGGTCTCGATGAAGGCGGGCACCGCCAGGGCGGTGTGGACCGAGAGCGGGGCGGCCAGGTGGGGCAGCAGTTCGCGCAGCAGGACCGAGCGGGGGCTGCGGCCGGCCGCCTCGGCCGCTTCCACGAACCCCTGCCCGCACAGGGTGATGGTCTCGGCGCGCACCAGGCGGGCCAGGGCGGGCCAGGCGAAGGCGCTGAGCAGTCCGATCAGCAGCGGCAGCCGCGGCAGGTCGGGCAGCACGGCGGCCAGCGCGATCATCGAGACGAGCGCGGGGAAGCAGAGGAAGAGGTCCGTCAGCCGGCCGAGGGCCGCGTCCACCCGGCCGCCGAAGTAGCCGGCGCACAGGCCCGCCGCCGTGCCGAGCAGTGCGGTCAGCGCGGCGGCGCCGAACGCCACCGCCAGTGAGACCCGGGCGCCGTGGACGGCCCGGCTGAGCAGGTCCCGTCCGGTGCCCGGTTCGACGCCGAGCCAGAAGCCGGTGCCGATCCCGCCGGCCGGGCCGAGCGGCAGGCCGCCGCGGTCGGG
This sequence comes from Kitasatospora cineracea, assembly GCF_003751605.1. Classification (NCBI taxonomy): domain Bacteria; kingdom Bacillati; phylum Actinomycetota; class Actinomycetes; order Kitasatosporales; family Streptomycetaceae; genus Kitasatospora; species Kitasatospora cineracea. Next base: position 5,124,341 of record NZ_RJVJ01000001.1, on the reverse strand, counting down.
GTCGAGCCGCTCCGGGTGGAGCTGGTCGGGCGGGTGGCCGGTGAGCGCGGTGACCAGGGGTGCGGCGAGCGCGGCCAGGACGAGCAGCAGGAGCAGCGCGGCGCAGGCCGTGGCGACCCGGTCGCGACGCAGGCGCTGCCACACCGGGGCGGGGGGCGCCGGGGGCGTGGGCGGGGTCACCGGCCCTCCACCCAGATGTCGGTCAGGCTGAGCGCGCCCTGCACGGAGACGAAGGTGCCGTGCACCCCGGGGCCGGTGACGTAGAGGTTGCGGTGCTGGTAGAGCGGGACGACCGGGGCCAGGCGCATGATCTGCTCGTCCAGCGCGCCGTACAGCGGTGCGGCCTGGTCCGGGGAGCCGACGGCGCCGATCTCGTCGATGCGGCGGTCGACGGCGGGGTCGTCGAACATCGCCGGGTCGTTGTTCGCCCCCGGCCGGATCAGCCGGCCGTCGAACAGCGGCGGCAGGCAGGCGGCGGGTGACGGCCAGTCGCATCCCCAGCTGGAGAGGGCCAGTTGGGGTGCGGTGGCCCGGTCGGAGATCGTCGGGTAGTAGGCCGCGCCCGGCACGCCGCGCAGCGAGACGGTGATCCCGGCCCTGGCCAGTGCGCCCTGGACGGCCTCGGCCTGGGCCACCGCGGACGGGTCGTCGCTGCGGACGTCCATGGTGACCGCCGGGTGGGGGGCGCCGGCCTGCCGGAGCAGTTCGGCGGCCTGCCCGGGCGAGCCGCCGGGGGGCGCCGGGTAGAGGTCGAAGGGGGTGTGACCGGGGACGCCCGCGGGCAGCAGGGTGCTGGTCGGCTCGCCCACCCGGGTACCGCCGGCGGCGGTCAGCACGGCGCGCCGGTCGATCGCGTACTGCACCGCCCGGCGGACCCGCGGGTCGTCGAACGGCGGGGCGGAGTTGTTCAGGACCAGGTAGCTGAAGGCGGCGTGCAGGCGGCTGCGGCTGCGGGCCGCGACCCGGGGGTCGTCGAGGACCTGCGCGACGTGGGCGGCGTCCACCGTGGTCTTGAGCTCGATGGCGTCGCGGTCGGAGCCCCGGGCGGCGATCAGCCGCTGGTTGACCACCGAGGCGTCGAGGCCGAGCAGGTAGTCGATCCGGTCGGGGTAGGCCTTGCGGTGCGGGTCGGTCGCCGGGTCCCAGGCGGGGTTGCGGACCAGCCGGAGTTCCTTGCCGGCCTGGTAGGAGGCGACCCGGTAGGGGCCGGAGGCCGGCGGGTGGTCACGGTAGGAGGGGCCGGTGTCGGCGTCGGCGGGGACGCCGCCGAACAGCGGGTAGCCGGCGAAGTGGTCGAAGTCCGCGACCGGCCGGGAGAGCCGGAAGACGACGGTGGCGGGGTCGGGGGTCTCGATCGAGGCGAGGGGGCCGTCCGCGGTCGGGCCCCGGTAGTGCTCCGCGCCGGCCAGCCACTGCCGGGCGTAGGGCGGGCCGCCGGTGAGCTCGGGCTCGAAGGAGCGTTCCACGCCGCGCTTGATGTCCTGCGCGGTGATCGGCGCGCCGTTCTCGTAGCGGGTGCCGGGGCGCAGGTGGTACGTCCAGGTGCGCCCGCCGTCGGTCGGGGTGCCCGCGTCGGTGGCGAGGTCGCCGACCACGGCCTCGGCGGGGTAGCCGTCGGGGGTGGTGCCGCCGGTGGGGGCGGTCATGGTGAGCGAGCGGACGATGAGGGGCAGCACGGTCAGCGACGCCTGCTCGTAGCTGCGGGCCGGGTCGAGCTGGCGGAGTTCGCCGCTCTGCCCGAGAACGGTGAGGGTGCCGCCGCGCCGCGGGCCGGCGGCCCCGTCCCCGGCCGGGTCCGGGCCCGCTGTCGTGCAGCCGGCGGCCGGGGCGGTGCAGGCGAGGACGAGGGCGAGGACGAGCGTGCGCGACGGCGGGAACCGTGGGGGGCGGGGGAATCGCGGGGGGCGCGGTGCGGGTCGGTCGGGCATGCTCTCCTCCGCTCTGCGGGGCACCGGGGACCGGTGGGGCGGGTCGAGTGTCCGGGGGTCGACGAATGCATGTCAATAAGTTGGCTAGACAAGTGTCGGGAAAAGAGAGCTGGACCGCCTCCGGACACCACGGGTTCACCCGGCCGCCGGTCAGTCGAGCAGCGCGGCCTCGTAGGCGGTCGGGCGGCGCAGGAAGTCGTCCAGCACCAGGGCGGCGGAGGCCCGATCCCAGCTCGTGCCGACCGCGTCCCGGTGCTCGACCCGGCAGCGGGTGCCGGCCGAGGTCCGGGCGGTGCGCGCCCGCACCGCGGCCAGGCACAGGTCGACGTCCCCCGGGGTGCCGAGGTAGCCCGCGACGACCGTCAACTCCGGGTTGTAGAACTCCTGGAGGAAGCCGACCGCCTCGCCGAGCACCCGGGCCCGCTCCTGCCGCAGCATCCGCAGCCCCTCCCCCGGCACGCCGTCGAGGTCGTCGCGGAGCACCTCCGCCCACGGCGTGTCCGCGGCCAGCAGCCCGGCCTCGACGGCCCGGGCGTGCAGGGCCCGGTTGGTGGCCACCACGCCGAGGCAGTCGGTGCGCCCGCACGGGCAGGGCGTCCCCGGGCCGTCCGGCACCGGAAGGTGGGCGATCTCCCCGGCCGAGGCGCCCGGCCCGCGGTGCAGCGTCCGGTTCACCACCAGTGCGGCGCCGACCACGTTGGCCACGAAGACCGTCAGCGTGCTGTCGGCCGCCGGGGCGGCGGCGTCCCACAGCGGGGCGAGCGCGAAGCAGCGCACCGAGTTGTCGATCAGCACCGGGACGCCGAACCGGGCGAAGGGGGTGCCCAGGTCGACGTCGCGCCAGCCGAGTTGGGGGCTGTCCACGACGCGTCCGGTCTCCGCGTCGACCGTGCCCCCGGTGGCCAGCCCGATCCCCAGGACCTGCCCGGCCGGCACCGACCCGAGCGCCAGGCCGGTCGCCGCCACCGCCGCGGCCACCACCGTCTCCGGCTGGGCCGAGGTGCAGTTCACCTCGAAGGAGCCGGCCTCCGCGCCGGCCAGGTCGAAGACCGTCGCGGTCACCCGGCGGGCGTGGATGTGCGCCCCGACGACGAACCGGCCGCGGTCCGCGAACCCCAGCGGGATCTCCGGGCGCCCGGCGGCCCGTCCGGCCTGCCCGGTCCGCGCCGGCGGCGGGAGCTCGGCCAGGATCCCGGCCGCCACCAGGTTCCCGGCCAGCCGGGTGACGGTGGTGAAGCTCAGCCCGGTGGCCCGCCCCAGCTGCTTGCGCCCGGTCGGGCCGCAGGCCACGACGTGCCGCAGCAGCGCGGCCAGGTTCCGGTCCCGGACGTCGCGCATCAGTGGGGTGAGGCCGCCGTTTGCCATGGCCGAGATCCTAGCCAGCGCCGGGCCACGGCCGTGCAGGCCGGAGAGCCATTGATCGAGCCCTTGACACTAATTACTGCGGCCGGAACGGAACGGCGGTGGTCGCACGGGTCAGATGGTTGGGGTGGAGATGGAGGCTGCCCAGCCGATGGGGTTGCCGATGGCGATTGCTGGTTCTGGTGTGCAGGCTGACCGCGACCAGCGCGGACTGCAGGGTGGTCCAACTGCCGTTGCCGGCAAGGACGATTGGCGCCGCGGGGCCGCCGTTGACGGCGAGGTGGTCGGTCCGGGCCGTGGAGCCCCCGTTGACGTAGCCGATCTGCAAGCGGTAGGTGCCGGGGGTGGCCACCTGGACGTCGGTGAAGGCCAGGGTGCCGGTGCGGGAACAGCTGCCGCCGAGGAAGCCGACGAGCTTGCCGTCCGGGCAGGTGGCGCAGTCGGCGAGGTCAACCGGAGTGGCGCAGGCGGTGGTGGCGTAGCGCTCCAGGCAGACCGGGGAGTTGCTGATGCCGGTGGGCTGGCGGAGATCAGATTGGTGGGCGTGGGCGGGGTGCACGAGCCGTTCGGGGTGGTCTTCAGCATCGCGTTGTCGTGGCCGGCGATGTCGCCGAGGCTGCCGCCGGAGAGCGGTTCGGCCACCAGTTCGATGCCGGTGGTCGCGTTGGCGGGCCGTCGCCCGTCCACGCTGCTCCGGCGCCGAGCGGGTCCTGGTCGACGTCACCGCCCTCTCGGGGGCGGAGAGCTCCGCCCCCGAGAGGGCGGTGACGTCGGTGCTCAGGATCAGCGGGGAGGAGGTGACCGCGTAGAGGGCGGTCTGACTGCGGGTCTCCGCCGTGCTCAGCTGGTCCGGGATCAGGAAGTCGGGGTCGTTCCGGTTCCCGGGGCCGGAGGAGCGGACCAGGTCGGTGTTGTAGGCGTACTGGGTCAGCACACCGGCCTGGTTGCCGGTCTTGTTCCAGGCGCTGCCTGCGGCGTGGGCCGTCTTCACGTCGTAGCCGCTGCGCCAGAGCAGGCCGCTGCTGGTGGGTGCTTCGAGGTCGGAGCGCCAGGGGCCGAGTCCGGTGGGGCCGATGGGGAAGTAGGCGGGGCGGACTCGGAGAAGACGATGTCGCGGTGGCCGACGTTGTTCTTGAGCGCGCTGCCGAACGCGGCGTGGTTCCCGGAGTAGCCGACGAGGTTGTTGTCGGCGGCCGGCATGTTGCAGCCGTCGAGGCTTGACGTAGTCCACGCCCCAGGAGGCGAACAGGCCGGCGTCCTGCGCGAGGAACAGGCCCTCGGGCGGGCCGACGTCGCCGCGGTTCGGGTTGTCGGCCGAACAGCCGAAGCAGGCCCAGTTGTTGAAGCCCATCGGCGGGTGACGGCCAGCATGCTGCCCGACGGGGACGTGGCGGCAGGCGTCGCCCGTGCCGCCTGCGGGGCCAGTACGAGACCAGCGAGTTTCAAGCATCTTTGCGCATGAGAGTGCTAGACGAGTAGTTCCGAAGTCGGTTAGTCGGTCAGTGGTCGTAGGCGATCAACGAGCGTGTGACGGGTTGGCCGGTGGCCCGGTTGTGCCAGATCGCGCAGGTCATCGCGAGTAGCCGTTGGCCGACTCGGGCGCCGAGGCCCTCGATGGTGCGTCCGCCGTGCTGTTCGAGGCCGAGTTGGCCCTTGAGGGTGTCGTTGACGGACTCGATCAGCTGGCGGACGGACTTCAGCAGCCCTTCCCCGGGGCGTGGGGTTCGGTTGCGGTAGGACGGCCGCAGCAGCGTGATGCCGTGCTGTTCGAGGAAGCGGTCGAGTTCGGCGGAGACGTAGCCCTTGTCGGCGAGGATCAGCAGGCCGGGCCGCTCTCGCGCGAGGCCGGGTTCGGTTTCGACGAGGGCGGCCAACACCTCGCGTTCGTCGACCTTCGGACTGGCCAGGGCCCAGGTGACGGGGAGTCCGGCCGGGGTGCAGACCAGGTGCAGTTTCAGGCCCCAGAACCAGCGTGAGTGCGAGCGGCTGTAGCCGTAGCCGGCCCACCCGGCCAGGGCCGAGCGGCGCACGGTGTCGCGGGAGCGGCCGCACTCCACGGGTGTGGAGTCGGTGATCCACACCGGGTCCGCCCACAGGTCGGTGTCCCGGGCCAGGTCGCGGATCGCCTGCTGGAGCAGCGGGCGCGCGGCGCGCAGGCGCTTGTTGTAGCCGGGGCGTTCGGGCAGGTGCGGGAACATGCCGCGCAGGCGGGCGCGGGCGAAGCGGATCCAGCGGGCCTCGGAGTGGAAGCCCAGCAGCACCTGGGCCACGGCCAGGCACACCAGTTCCGAGTCCGTCAGCCGCGGCGGGCGCCCCAACCAGCGCGTTCGAGGCAGATGATCATCGATCCACACGTAGAGTGCCGTCAGGAGGGTGTCCAGCTCTTCGGTCGTCACAACCCGAAGCCTGGACACCCTCCCCGCATGTCCGAAGCAGAACAGCCAAAGACACCCGACTTCGGAACTACTCGTCTAGATCACGCACCACCCCGGACTTGCCGTCCCGAGGCGGGGTTCAGTGCGCCGCGCCCTCCCAGCCGTCACCGCAGGGGCCTCCGCCGGTCGCCGCCGCGACCTCGACCTCGGTGCCGTCCGCAGCCACCAGCGGCAGGTAGTACGAGGCGACCTCGACGCTGCTCCGGGGGACGTAGTGGAAGACGAGCGAACGGCGGAACCGGTCGGCCGTCGTGTTGGGCAACGAGCCGTGGACCGCGCTGCCGTGGAAGAACAGCACGTCGCCGGCCCGCATGACGGTCTGGACCGGTGCCATGCCCTCGGGGACGTTCACCAGCCCCGAGGTGAAGGACTCCTCGGGGTCCGCCTCCTCCGGGCAGACGATCTCCATCGTGTGGCTTCCCGGCACGATCCTGAGGGCGCCGTTGGAGGCGTCGCAGTCGTCGATGGCGATCCACGCCGCGACACAGGTCTCCGGGTGGGCCCGCAGGAAGAAGTTGTCCTGGTGGAAGGCCTGGCCGCGGGCGGACGGCGGCTTGAAGTAGAACATGGACTGGGCTCCGTGCACCGGGCCGACCAGCGTGCTGACGGCCCCGATGATCCGCGGGTCGGTCATCAGGGTCCTGGCGATCCGCCCGATGGCCAGGTCCGCTCGGCGGTGGGGGTTCATGAACCGGGGGTAGCGGCGCAGGACGTCGTCGCCGTCGACCTCGTGGACGGCGCCGACCGCGGTCCGGTCGGTGTCGACCTGGTCCATGAAAGCGGCCCTGATCTCTTCGGCCTCGGCGGCCGACAGGAGCGCCTCGACCTGCACCACGCCCTCGCGTGCGTAGCGGTCGCGGAGCGTGGCGGGATCGGCGGGAGCGGGAAGGAGCGTGTTCTCTGCCATGGCCCCACTCTCCCGGCCGCTGCCCTGCCGGGGCATGGCGGAACCTGTTCTCGTCATGGAGGATCCTGCTGTGCGCCATCGTCCCGCCCCGGTCTCCGTCGCCTCCGGAACCGAACGCGTCGTCTGCGGACGGTTCGAGGAGGACTCCTCCTACCGGACCGTGCGGCCCGGCGGCACCAACGACTGGGTGGTGTTCGCCACCGTCGCCGGCCAGGGCCTCCTGCGGGTGGAGGGCGCGCCGGAGATCACGGTCGACCGCAGCCGGATCGTCGCCGTCGAACCCCGCGTCCCCCACCGGTACCGGACCGACCCGGGCACGGACCTGTGGTCGTTCCGCTGGGCCCACCTGCTCCCCCGACCCGACTGGACCGCGCTCCTCGACTGGCCCACCGCCGCACCGGGCGTGCGTGCCGTCCGGGTCGACGACACCTCCCGCACCCGCATCGTCCACGCGCTCGACCGGGCGATCAGCGCACGGCGCTCCGGTCTGCGCCGCGGCCCGCAGTTCATGACGAACGCCGTCGAGGAGGCGTTGTTGTGGTGCGACGCCCTCAATCCCCGGGAGCCGGTGCTGGACCCCCGGTTGATGGCCGCGCTCGAGTTCGCCGGCGAACGGCTCGACGAACCCCACAGCGTCGCGTCGTTGGCCGCGGTGGCCGGTCTGTCGCAGTCACGGCTGTCCCACCTCGCCAGGAAACAGTTGGGAACGGGCCTGATGGCCCACGTCGAGAGCCAGCGCCTGGAGCAGGCACGCCACCTCCTCGCCCTGACCGACCTGCACGTGGCACAGGTGGCACGCCGGGTCGGCTTTCCCGACCCGCTGTACTTCTCCAGGCGCTTCCACGCGGCCACGGGGATGTCCCCCACCCGGTTCCGGAGCACGGACCGGCAGGCTCGCGCATGAGGGGACGGGCAGCCCGGCCGGCGGCCGCAACGCGCGCGGGGACCCCGCCGGCCGGTGCGACGGTGTGCCGCCCGGCCGTCGAGGGCGTTGGGCCAGCCGGGCGGCAAGTGGGCTGCAGGTGGGCCAGTTCGCCGAGGCCGGTGCGGCGGATCAGGCTGACGACCGTGCTGATCGAACCGGAGGAGCGCGCTGCGCCACTGGCCGCCGTGTTCGCCGCCCACCAGGGCGCCCACCCCGGCGAACTCGGCCGCGACCCCGCCCGGTGGCACGAACGCCTCGCCGCCACGGCGTCCGCCCGGTGCGTACTGGCCCGCACCGACGACGGCACACCCGCCGGGTACGCCCTGTGGCGGCGCACCGCGCCTGGCACCCGCACACCGGGGGCGCCCCGGTCACCGTCGAGGAACTCGTCGCCCCCGCTCCGGGCGCGGCCCGCGCCCTGCTGGACTTCCTGCTCCAGCTGGACCTGTGCACCCGCGTCGAGCTGCGCGGCCGACCGCTGCACGAGCCGCTGCGGCACCTGCTGACAGACCCCCGGGCACTGCGGCTGACGGCAGGCACCGACTCGCTGTGGGCCCGGATCCTCGACCTTCCGCGTCTTCTGGAAGCCCGACTCGACGCCCCCGAGCGCGAGTTGACCATCGACGTGGCCGACCCGCTGGGCTTCGCGGCGGGCCTGCACACCGTCACCGCCCGCCCCGACGGCAGCACCGGGTGCACCTCCGCCCGCCGCGTCCCGGACCTGTCGCTGGACGTCGCCGACCTGGCCGCCGTCCTGCTCGGCGACACCCGCCCGGCCGACCTGCTCGCCGCGGGCCGGCTGCGCGAGCACACCACGGACAGCGCGGACCTGTTCGCCCGCGCCCTCGGCCACCGGGCGCCGCCGCACTGCTCCACCCGGTTCTGACCGACCCGCTCCGTCAACCACCGGGCACGGCAACCGACCTGATCCACCGCCATCCGTCCACGGCCCCGTCCGGGGGCCGGAGGGGAGAGCCCATGTCCACCCGCGAGCCCACCCCCGTCCCGACCAGCACCAGGGCCTGCCTGGCCGGCGAGGACCTCGACTGGATAGGGCACCGCTCGGTGTGCGTCGCGGTCGACCTGCCGACCCGGGTCCGCACCGTCACCGGCCACTCGGCGGCCGAGCACCCTGCGGTCGCCGCCACCGCGACCGAGGTGTGGGAGTACCTGTGCGCGCGCCTTCCGCAGGGCGGCCCACGGACCCGCCCCGCCGTCGAGGTCGACGCCTCGGCGCCGCTCAACAGCGGACTGTCCTCGTCGTCCGCGCTGATCATCGGCCTCTTCCGGGCCTTCACCCACCGTCTCGGGACGGTCGACGAGGCCGCGGTGCTGCAATGGTCCTACGACTTCGAGTACGCCATCTGCCACGGCGGCGGCATGGACCAGACCGCCATCGTCACCGGCGGCGCGGTACTCACCGAAGGCCGCGACGGGACCTTGCCGGTGCTCGCCGGGCAGGCGCCCTTCCCGACCGACTGGCGACTGGTGGTGGTGGACTCGGCGACGGCCAAGGACACCGCCGGGCACCTGGCCCAGGTGCGCGCCCGCCACGCGCAGCGCGATCCGCGCCTCGCCAGGTACGTGACCGAGGCGGACCACAGCGCCGAACAGGCCTGGCGAGCCATCACCGGCCAGGACCTGGACGCCCTCACCGCGGCGATGGACCGGGCGCACACCGCGATGCGCGACATCCAGGGCATGTCCACCGACACCTTGGAGGGCATCCGCGACCTCGCCCGGCGAACGGCCGGCCTGCGGCTGAAGATCACCGGAGCCGGCGGCGGGGGCGCCATGGTCGGCGTGTGCGCGGCCGCCGACGCCGCCGCGGTCGAAGAGGTCCTCACCGCTGCCCTCGCCGGTCCGTACCCGCGCGCACGGATCCCGGTCGCCACGGCGGCACCGCCGGCCGCCGCGGTACTGCGGCCCGTGCACGCCGCCGGGCCGCAGGGCGGCCACGGCCCCGGGGTGCTCGTGGCCCTGCCCGGCACCGGCCTACGGTGACCCCATGGCCACTCCTCAGTTCATCCTCGACCTGCGCAAGCACATCGGGCACGGCCCGCTGTGGCTCTCCGGGGTCACGGCGGTGGTCATCGACGACGAGCGGATCCTGCTCAACCGCCGCTCCGACACCGGCCGTTGGGCACTCCTCCACGGCATCCTCGAACCGGGGGAACAGCCCTCCGGGGCCGTCGTCCGCGAGCCTGGACGGCCCTCTCGATGCGGAAGCGGCCACCTACTGACTTCGGGTTTGTCAGGGTGAGGTTGGGGGGTTGGGGGTCAGGCCGGTGCCGGCTATGAAGCCGTCGAGGGTGTCGGGCCGGTACTGCAGGCGTTTGAGGCGGTTGCGGACGAGGGCCTCGAGTCGGTCGAGTGCCATGACGGCGAGGTTGGCGAGGCTGCGTTCGACGTGTGCCCGGACCCACTCGACGGGGTTGGGGTCGGGCGAGTAGGCGGGTAGCAGGAACACCGTCAGCCGGGCGCGCTGGGCGGCCAACTCACGTATGGCGTGGGAGACATGGGTGTTCAGTCGGTCCCGTACCAGCACGATCGGCGCCTTGACGAACTGGTGGACGCCGTCGACCAGGGCGATGGAGTCCCGCTCGCCCGTGCTGCGGCGCCTGCCCTTGTCTGCGGGGTGGGTGCGCAGGCGGTGGCGCAGCCGGGTGCGGGGGCCGGGCCGCGTGACGCCAGTGCCTCGACCCCGCTCTCTCGCCACAACTGGTGCCACCGGTAAGCCGACTTCAAGCTCACCCGCAGGCGCCGGGCCACCTCCGCCGGCTTCACCTCCTGCTCGGACAACTCGGCGGCCTGCAGCCGCACCGACTCCCGGCGCAGCCGTCCCGCGGCGGTCAGCCCGCCACCATCCGCACATCTCACAGATCATCGGTACAGCCACCGCTCCAGGCTCATCAGGCACTTCGCACAGATTCGCCCTGACGCGCCGAAGTCAGTAAGGCATGTTGGGCAAGTTCTGGTTGCGGAGGGTGTCGGCGGACGTATCCGCTAGTGTCGAGGACAGGCGGACACTGTGATCCAGGAGGAGCGGTGTACTACAGCGGGTTGGGGCTCGACCGTGTCGTCGATCGGCGGGGAGACTCGGACTGGATCGAGGCACTGCTGACCAGGGCCAGTACCCAGGTCATTCCCCTGTGGCAGGACCAGTGCCTGGTGCGAGACGAAACGCCGTTGCGGCTGCCCTTGGCCCAGGCGAGGGACATCCTCGTCGCGGCCGGCGACCGGGTGCTGCTCGGCCTCGAGGGCGAGAGGGCGGTGTTCGCGGCCGATGTGTCCGGGCTCGAACGGGAGAGCGCCGTCGAACTGGTCGGCGCGGACACGATGCTGGACGTGCGGGCGATGGTTCCCACCATCACGCCGGACGAAGCGGGTCTGCTGGCGTACGCGCGGGGGATTCTGCACTGGAACCGCAATCAGCGGTTCTGTGGCGCCTGCGGGGGCCCGACCCGGTCCTGCAATGGTGGCCACCTACGGACCTGCCAGAACTGCGGGAAGCTGCTGTTCCCGCGGATCGAACCGGCCGTGATCGTGCTGGTCGAGCTTCCGGGCACGCCCCGGCGCTGCCTGCTCGGCCGCCATGCGGCATCCGGCCCGAACCGCTTCAGCACACTGGCCGGGTTCGTCGAGATTGGCGAGAGCTTCGAGGACACGGTGCGCCGCGAGGTGCGGGAGGAAGCCGGCGTCACCGTGGGTGCGGTGACCTACCAGGGTTCCCAGGGGTGGCCGTTCCCGGCCGGGGTGATGATCGGGTTTCGCGCCGAGGCCGTTTCCGATGCGATCGATGTGGACAACGTGGAAGTGGTGGAGGCACGCTGGTTCACGGCCGCGGAACTGCGCGCGCGGCTGGCGGACGCTGCTCTCGGCGGCCCGTACCGGGTCGATTCGATTGGCAAGGCGCTCATCGACCAGTGGCTGGCCGACACAGACTGAACCGATGCGGTGCGAAGAAGATTTCACGCTGCTTCGCTCGTCTTCTGCTTCAATTCGGCCGCCGCCTGCGTCCGTCGGCCGGCCGACGGCCACCCGGCCGCATGCCAAGCCCAGTCGGACCAGTCGTTTCTGCTCCCTGCTCCGCTCGAACGGGTATCCGAGTGGTGGCGAGAGGCTGGCTGGTGTGCAGCCTGCGTATATTGTACCGGCCCTCGATCCATTCGAAGATCGCGGTCCGTGCTGCGGCCCTGCTGGGCCAAGGCCGGTCGCCGGGCAACTCCCGCTTCAGCGTGGCGAAGAACGACTCGGCGAGCGCGTTGTCCCGGCACCGGCCAGTGCGGCCGACCGACAGTCGAACACCGAACTCGCTTGCCAGGAGAGCGAATTCACGACCGGTGTACTGGCGGCCGCGATCCGAGTGGAAGAGCGCTGTTCCGGTCGGGCGGCGGGTGTGGCAGGCGGTCCGTAGCGCGTCGGCGACCAGTTCGGTCCGCAGGTGGTCCGCGGTGGCCCGGCCGGCCACGCGGCGGGAGGCGATGTCGATGACGGTGGCCGGGTAGGGCCAGCCCTCGTCGGTCGCGATGTAGGTGATGTCGCCGCACCAGCGCGCATCGAGCCCGGCCGGGTCGGGCGTGAAGTCGCGCAGGACCAGGTCCGGCCGCCCGGCGGCCTGCGGAGCTGGTCAGGCCGTCCCGCTCGCCGGCGTCGACCTCGCCCTGCCCGACCCGGTCCCGCACCGCGGTCTCGGTCAGGTCGAAGTCCTTGGCGACCTGACCGACCGAGCGGTCACCGCGACGGCACAGCTCGACGATCTCGGCCTTGAGCTCCGGCGTGAACGCACGGCGAGGGCGCGGCTTCTCCTTCCCCGTGCTCTCCATGGTGGACATCGTCCTTCTCGGGGCCGAAGCCCCTGGTCAGAGGTGTCCGTCAAACCGAATCAAGCCCACCTGCCATTCGCCTCGACGACGCGGCCACCGGGCGGGACCGCGTCGCACCGTTCTGCCGGGCAGCGGACGACGGCGCGCCTTTTCGCAGTGGACCCGACGGTGCAGCGCCGTGCCCGCTCGGCGGGTCGCTATGCCGACCGGACGGTCAGGGAGCGCGGCTGCCCCGAGCCGCACGGGCCCCCGACGCCGACCGCAGGCCCGTGCGGGCCCCCTCGCCCCGTCGGCGCCGTGAGCGGGGGCGGCTGGGAGAACGTCCCCGCGGGCGGGGAACCGTGCCGGGGCAGCGGCCTGCTGGACCTGGCGTCGCGGCCTGGTGGAGGCGAGCAGGAGGGCGAGGAGGACGTAGAGGGGGGCGGCGTTGGGGTCGGTGGCCTGACCCGTCGTCAGTACGCCGAGGCCTTGTCCGAGCACCCAGAAGACGAGGGACAGCCCGATGGCGGCGCAGGCCGCGGGCAGTCGCCACCGCGGCCGTAGGGCGGCGAGGCCGATGAGGGCTTGGGCTGCGACCAGGGCGACGGTGACGGCGGTACCTGCGCCCGCCAGTGCGGCGGCGGTGTGCCGGTCTGCCGGTTGGAGCCAGCCGGGAGCGCCGTCGGCGGCGTCGGCGACCGCCTGGAGGGCGCTGTTGCCGGGCAGTGCCTGGAGCACCGCCGCGCCGGTCCACAGCACCACCCACCATCCGGTGATCCACCTCGTCCGCAGCCCGTCGGCCCGTCCCGGTGCGCCGGCGGTGTCGGCCGGATCGCCGTCCCTGCGCCGGTGGCCGCTGGCGGTGCGGGGCCACAGGGCGCCGGCGACGACGGCGTACAGCAGCACGGCGCCGGGGGCGCCGGTGAGCATGAGGGTGTGCAGGCCGGCCAGGCCGCCGAGTCCTTCGCCCAGCCACCACACGGACAGCGCCCAGGCGATCGACGCCGCGAGGGTCAGGCGGATCGGGCGTGGGGAGCGGGCGAGGAGCAGGGCGGCGCCGAGCAGGAGTTGGGTGGCGGCGAACAGCAGGTCCAGGGGCAGGGGGGCTGCGGCGATCAGGTGGGCGGCCCAGTGCACCGGGTCGGCGACGGCGGCGGGCTGGTGGTCGCCGGCCGGGGCGATGATCTGGTGGGCGAACCCGGTGGTGAACATGAAGGGTTGTAGTTGCAGTGCTCCGTCCAGGAGCCAGAGGAGGCCGAGTACGACTTGGGCTTGGCGGCGGGTGATGCGCATGACGTCTCCGGTGGGCCGGTGGGGCCGCCCGGGTGGAAGCGGGGTCAGGGGCGGTGTGCGGTGAGGGTGGCGAAGGCGACGGTGTTGCCGCGGTAGGAGTGGGTGGCTGGGTCCCAGTCGCCGCAGGTGATCAGCCGCAGGTGCGGCAGGTTGTCGTCGGTGCCGTAGACGGTGAGGGTGGGGAAGGCGTTCTTGGGGTACTCCCGGACGGTGTCGATGCCGAAGACGGCGGTGGAGCCGTCCGCCAGCGTCACCGTCACCTGGTCGCCGGTTCTGAGGGCGCCGAGCCGGTAGAAGACGGCCGGGCCGGTCCGGGCGGAGTCGACGTGCCCGAGGATGACCGAGGCCCCCACCTGACCGGGCGTCACGGAGCCGGTGTACCAGCCTGCTTCGAGGGGCTGGTCGGGTACCTGCACGGTGCCGTCGCCGTTCAGGCCCAGGCCGAGGAGCGGGGTGCGGACGTGGATCGAGGGGATGTCCAGTTCCGTCGGCGGTGAAGCGGGGAGCCGGCCGGAGGGTGCAGCCCCCGCTCCTGGCGAGGAGGGTGGGGCGCCGCTCGGCACGGGTGGGGACGCGGTGCCGGGGGCGGCGGGAGCGGCGGCGGACGGTTGGGGTGGCGGGTGGGCCTGGTCGGTCGCGGCGAGGGCGAGGGCGGTGGTGCCGCCACCGGCCAGCAGGCCGGTGGCGGCCAGGAGCACCAGGCGCCGTCGGGCGCCGAGCACGGGCGTGCGGGTGGTGGGCATGGCGGGAGGGTTCAGGACCGGTCGGCACCGGTCGGCGGGCGCCTGCGGAGCACCCAGGTGCCGGCGCCGGCGGCGATCAGCAGGAAGCTGCCGCCCGCGATCAGGCCGGCGTTGTCGGGTCGGTGCTGGGTGGCTCCCGATCCGGTCGCGGCGCCGCCGGCGGGCATGGCGTGCAACGCGCCGCACAGGGCGGGCGCGGTGGCGGTCTGCGGCAGCTTCGGGTCCAGGTCGCTGGCGCCGAGGACGTTGGTGAACTTGCCGCTGCCGTCGTAGTCGATGCCGTGCACGACGATGACGGCCTTGCCGTCGCGGATGTTGCCGGCCACGTCGTCGGTGACCGTCAGGGTGCGCTGGTAGTGGAAGGAACTGCCCGTCGGGAAGCGGTCGACGGCGAGGCCGCTGTTGGGGCTGGTGTCGCCGCTGGTGGTCAGCGAGGTGCCGATCATGCCGTAGGCGGGGTGGCCGTCGGTGGTGCTGATCGCGGTGTGGCCGTTCAGGTCGGTGGCCGCGGCGGCGGTGGGGCACGTGCCCATGCCGTCGACGTGGATGTGCATCGCGTGCGGGACCCCGGCGAGCAGGCCGGTGGTGTCGACCGTGACGGTGGCCTGGTCGCCGCTGAGGCTGACCGTGGCGCTGCCGGATCCGGTGACGTGGTTGGTGGGGACGGGGCTGAGGGAGGTCTGGTAGCCGGTGCCGGCCGAGGAGTCGGCCAGGGCGGTGGCGGGCAGGCCCGCACTCAGGCCCAGCGTGCCGGCGGCGGCCAGGCAGTAGATCGCTTTGCGCATGATGATCGTCCGCTCCTTGAAGCGGGCCCGGCCGGTGATGGTCGCACCGGCCGGAGCCGGTTCGGACTCGCGGCGCCGTGGCCGCGTGGGACAGCAAGGCACCCGTCGGCCGTGCTGCGGCCCGGGCGGGGTGCCGGGGCACCGTCCCCGTGTGTGGTCGACGGTGTCGTGTCGGTCGATCTACCAGGGGTTCGGAACCGATAGTCCCGCGGATGGGTCGAGTTGAGCGGGTGAACGGTGGGGATGTCCGTACCGGTTGTGCCGCCCACGCGGCGCACCGTCCCCGGCGACGGGGTCGAAGGGGTGGGGCGGGGCGCGGTCAGTCCTGCTGCGGCCAGGCGGAGAGCTGGATGACGCCGTCCTGGTACGCGGGCAGCTCGACGGTGGCACCGTAGTCGGCGAGTTGGGCCCAGGGCGATCGATGCCGACCTGGCCGTGGCGGCGGACACGGGTGACGGCGTCCAGGTCGAGCACGTCGATCAGCGCCTCCTCGCCCGGTCCGGCCTGCCGGCGGCTGGTTCCCTCGGGGTCGACCACGGCGCTGTGACCGACGCCGTAGGGGTCGGGGGTGTTGGCGTCGACCACGTAGACCTGGTTGGTCCAGGCGTGGGCGCAGACCAGTTCCATCTCCCGGTCTCAGGCGGTGGCGATGCGGGTGGGTTGGATCGTCACTTCCGCGCCCAGCCAGGCCAGTTGACGTACGGTCTCCGGGAAGGAGCCGTCGTAGCAGACGGCGAGCCCGATCCGGCCGATGCCGGGGATCTCGAACACGGTGAGCCGGTCGCCGGACTCGGCCTGTTCGTGAGGCTGCCAGGGGCAGAGCCTGCGGTAGCGGGCGAGCGGCTCGCCGTCGGGCGAGAAGACCGGGGCGGTGTTGTGCACGGTGCCCTCCGACGTCCGTTCGAAGTCCGAGCCGCCGCCTTCGGCAGTGCCCTGACCTAACGCCAGATCGCCTTCCACGCCCTGGTCCTGACTTTCGGTCAGGCCAGGGGTCACTCCACGCTCACCGATCCGCCCCGGCTGCTCGCCGCCGACTTCGTAGCCATGGAGGGCGGCCACCAGATGGAGGGACCGTCCGGCCGCCGTACCCGCGGCAACCGGCCGGCTGCGCACCGTCGTCCGCGGTCACCTGTCACTGGTCGGCCCGGTGAGGATCACCCCCCGCCCCTGTGCTTGCCGCACTCCGGGGGTCGAGCAGTCGGGGCCGAGGGACCCTGTTGGAGCATTAGCGGCTTCTGTCGGCACGGAGAAACCGTTGAGCGGCGGCGACCATCCCGGTCCGGCTCCGTCGGAGCACCGCGACGCAGGGAGGACCAATGGCTCCGCAGTTCATGGATGCCAGGCAGACGGCCGAGTACTTGAACGTCTCGCTGTCCTGGCTGTACCGGGAGGCCGCGGGTGTCGGTCTGGTGGCTTACCGGTTCGGGCGCGGGCGGAACGCCAAGATCCGGTTCAAGGTCTCCGAGGTCCGGGCCTGGACCAGGCAGCAGCGGACGGGGTGAGCACGGGGGTGCGGCTCAGGCCGCCAGGTCGAGGTTGAGGACCTGGGCCGCGCGACTGATCGAGCCGGGCATCAGGTGGCGGTAGGTCTTGAAGGTCACGTCGATGCTGCGGTGGCCCATCCACTCGGCGACGTCGGTGATCGGGATGTTGTGGGTGAGGCAGTTCGAGGCGAAGAAGTGCCGGAAGCCGTACGGCACCATGCCTTCCGGCATGTGGAGAGCCCCGGCGAGCTTGAGCCGCTGCCACTGGTTCTGTAGGTGGTGGGCCGGCATCGGCTTGGACAGGTCGCGCGGGTGGCGCAGCAGGTAGCCGTCGGCCGTCCCGTAGGTGTCGGCGTACCACTCGATGGTGTGCTTCACCCGGGCCGACAGCGGGGCATCGCGGTACTCCCCCGCTTTGCGGTGCTTGAGCGGCGCGTACTGCCCGGTGGTCTGGTTGACCTGCCCGGTGATCCGGTAGACGTCGTCGGCGACGATGTTGTTGACGTTGACGGCCAGCGCCTCGCCGTTGCGCAGACCGCAGCCGCTCATCAGGTCGACCACCACCTGGAACACGTCGTCACCGGCGGTCCGGAGGCCGGTCAGTTGCTCCGGCGACGGGATCACCGCGCGTTTCGGGTCGTACTGGGGCGGCACCACTCCCCCGGCCGGGCTCTCGTCGTACAGCCCGAGGCGGTGGGCGTCCACCAGGATCGCGCGCAGCTTGTCGAAGACGTTGGACTGGGTGGCCAGGCCCACGCCGTTGCGGTCCATGGTGGTGATGAAGGCATCGACGACCTTGTAGTCGAAGGTGCCCGTCCTGCGGCCGGCGAAGGCCGGCAGCAGGTGGTTCTCCAGCAACGAGTCCAGGTGCCGCAGCGAGGCGGGGCCGAGGGCGCGCTGGGACCTGCGCCACTCCTCGGTGTACTCCCGGAACTACGTCGGGGCGTACTTCTGGATCCGCTCGGCCTTGCGCTGGTGGCGCGGGTGGTACTTGCGCTCCTGGTAGACCTCGGCGAGCCGGGCCTTCGCCTTGTCCTGGTTGGCGAACCCGGACTCCTCCGTCTGACGGCCGGCCGCGTTGCGGTACCGGATCGTGCAGTCGTGCGGGCACCGCGGCCACCGGCTCTCCGGGTGCTCGCAGGACTTGAAGAAGCTGCCCATGCCGCGGACGAGGTTGATCGACGCCACTCTGCTGACCCCCGGGTCGGTTTGCTGACCTTTTGCTGACCCTGGATGGTCGATCAGGCCCCTGAGCTGGGGAGAAACGCCAACCACGTGCTGTGTGGTGGACCTTCATCGGGCGGTCCGGCGAGGAGATCGTCCAGGCGCGGCTCGACTGGGAGAAGGGGGTCCGGTTCGGCGAGGTCCAGGGCTACCCGGGCGACCGGCTGTCCGCCCCGGAGCTGCCGAACGTCACCCTCAAAGCGCGCGGGAACCGCGGCTGAGCTGCGGAAACTCACGGTCGGGGCGGTCGCGTTCACCAGAGCGGGAGGGGCGCTCCACGACCGCCTCCGACAAGGGCTCCCGCACTGACGAACGTCGTCGGCAAGGGCTTCAAGGCAGTCGCGGTCGGCCCGCCGATTCCCGTCTACAGGCGTGTTTTGCAAGGTTCGGGTGGATGAATGCTGACCTTTTGCCGACTTTAATGACTACCCGTCAGCTTCCTGCGGGGCCGTATCACTCCAGGTGGCAGACAGGCGGGAAGACCGGCTCGACCGGCGTACGGGCGATCGAGTCTGCGGCGAAGACACCCGGACTTCGCCCTACCAAAAGTGCGCACAGCCCTCGATAACCCACCCCATGACGTTCCCGCCCCACCGCGGTGCCACCGAGACCAGCAGCAATCCGGTCTCTCTGCCCCTCACCAGCCGCCGAAGGATGGCCACCGCCCGGACAGGACGAGATGGAGAGGACGGTTGCCACGCTGCCGCCTCCATTGCGGCCCTGGGCACCGTGGTCGACCGCCCCTGCCGAACCCCACCCCCACCGGCGCCTCCCGCGCCAGGCAACTGCGCGGGGTCGCCGAGGTGTTGCGCACCGCCCTGGAACGGGACGCGGTTCCGTCGGCCGCCGCCACCTCCCTCACGACACTGCTCACCCCCCGCCGCCCGACCCGACCGGCACTCCCCCGCGTCCATGCGCGTGCGCGGTGATGGTCGGACTCGCCCCCGCCGAGCCCCCGGCGCCGGACGCCGGACACCTGCTCCGACTCCAGGGGGAGGAACGGGCACGGACGTCCTACGGGCGGTGCGGGTCCACGGGGTGTCCCAGTACTTCGGACATCGCCCGGGTCGAGCTCAGCAGTTCCGCCGAGAGGCGGGCCGTGTCGTGCTCCGTGAGGCCGCGCGCGGGCATCACCAGGGTGACGACGAGGGGGAAGGACTCGCCCGCGGTGAACACGGGCGCGGCCAGGGAGGTGACGCCGGGGATGACGCCCCCGACGGTGGTGGCCACTCCCGTGCGCAGCACCTCCTCCCTGATCCGGTCGACGCGGTCCCGGACCGTCGCGTCGAGCGCTCCCGTCTCCGACTGGCCGCGCAGCACCGACTCGGTCAGTTGACCGGGCAGGTGCGCGAGGAACACCCCGCCCATCGCCGAGTTCAGCAGCGGCATGGTGGCCCCGACCCGGACCGTGATCGGCAGCGCGTGGGCGCCGTACTCCCAGCGGACGACCACGGGGCCGTGGTCGCCCCACACCGCCAGGTTGACGGGCGTGCGAGGTGCGGTCCCGCAGCCCCGGCAGGTGTTCGCTGACCAGCGCGACCTCGTCCATCCTGCGCAGCGACTCGACGCCCAGGCGCCGCATGGCCGGCCCCAGGTCGTAGTGGCCGGAGCTGGGCGACTGGGCGACGAGGCCGACCCGGGTGAGGCTGACCAGGTAGCGGTGGGCCTTGCTGGGCTGCATGCCGGCGGCCGCGGCCGTCTGGGTCAGGCTCATCGGGCCCCGGCCCTCCTCCAGGGCCCGCAGGACGGTCATCGCCAGTTCGACGGACTGGATGCCCTGTCGCGCCGGGGATTCGTCGCCGGCGCCGGGGTCGGGGGGAGGCTGAGTACTCACAGCGGGATCATAGTGAACGGCCCGTCAGCGTCCCCCGTGCGGCGGCGGGTACCGGACGTCAGCTCGTCGCCCCGTGCCCGTCCGCCCCGTGCCCGTCCGCCCTGTGCCCGTCCGCGCCGTGCCCGTCCGCGCCGTCCCCCACCGCGACCAGGAGTTCGCCCGCGAGGCCGTCCACGGTGTCGGGGACGGCCGCGGTGCCGAAGACGTAGAAGTCGGGGCGGACCGCCACCGCCGCGCAGTCCAGTTCGGCGAACCAGCCGCGGTAGGTGCCGTGCACGTCGTGGACGACGGCCGCCTTCGGGTGCGCGGCGGCCCGCTCGCCGGGGGCGACGACCCGCACGCCCGCCCGGGCCAACTCGTCGAGCCGGCCGGAGCGTTCCAGCGCCTCCAGGGCTCCCGCGTCGACCAGCAGGTGGAAGCCGCCGCCCACGACCTGGTCCAACCGGTCGCGGCGGGCGCCGTCGTCCACCACGCCCTGGACCGACAACTGCCCCCGCCCGGCAGCTCGTTCGCGGGAGAACAGCCCGTCGACGAGCCCTGGCAGGCGCACGGCCTCGGGCGCCGCCGACCGCGCCCGGCGTTCCAGCAGCACCCGGTCGCGTTCGGCGGCGCGCTCCGGGTCCCGCAGGGTCTGGAGGCGGCCGAGTTCGATGCCCCGCTCGGTCACCGCGCGCACGTGCGGTGCGCGTTCCGCCTGGTAGGTGTCGAGGAGGTCCTCCGGTGCGGTCCCGCGCAGGACGAGGTCGAGTTTGAAGGCGAGGTTCTGCGCGTCGCGGAAGCCCGAGCACATGCCCTGGCCGAGGAAGGGGGGCATCTGGTGCGCCGCGTCGCCGGCGAGCAGGACGCGCCCGCGGCGCCAGTCGTCCGCGACGAGGGAGCGGAAGGTGTACGTGGCGACCCGGATGAGGTCGGCGTCGTCGGGGGTGAGGTGGCGCGCCACCCGCTTCCAGACGTGCCGCGGGTCGCGTTCGGTCTCGAAGTCGTCCACCGAGTCGAGCATGAAGCTGAACCGGTGGTGCGCGGGGCCCAGCGAGATGACCGAGGTCGGGCCCAGCGGGTCGCCGAGCTGCAGCGCGGGCGGCACCGGGGTCGGCCTGCGGAAGCGGAAGTCGCACACCATCCACGGCTCGGAGAAGCCGTAGTCGAAGAGCCTCACGCCGAGGGCCGATCGCACGAAGCTGTTGCCCCCGTCGCAGCCCACGACGTAGCGGGCGGTGACCGTCCGGCGCCCCTCGGCGCCGTCGACGGTGAGCACGGCGCCCTCGGCGGTCTGCTCCAGCGCGACGACGGCACTGGAGTGCCGCACCTCCACGTGGGGCATCGACCGGCACACGGCGTCCAGCGCCTCCTCGAGGTCCGGCTGGTACATCATGTTCCACTCCGGCCAGCCGCTGCGGCCGACCTCGGCGAAGTGCTGCTCCAGCAGCAGGTCGCCCCGGCCGTTGCGCCACTCGTAGGTGGGCTGCACCCGCACCTTGGGCAGCAGGTCCCGCGCCACGTCGAGGCCCGCGAGGGTCCGCATCGTCTCGTCGTCGAAGCTGGCCGCCCGCGGCAGGTTGTACAGGCCCGCGTACCGCTCCAGGACGGCGACCCGGTAGCCGGCCCTCCCCAGCAGGGCCGCGGTCACCATGCCCACCGGCCCGTACCCCACCACGGCCACGTCCGCCGTGCTCCCGTCCGGGAACCGACCGCCGAAAGCGCCGTTCGCACCCGTCATCGGGCACCTCCAACTTCTCGAACCTTCCAGAGGGTTGACACGGACGGAACGTACGTTTCACCATCGATGAAGTCAATGCATATAAGTGAAATACGAGGGACCACGATGCGCACCATCGGTCTTGAGGAACACTTCGTCACACCGGAACTGGCGGACTACGGCGCCTCGTCGGCCTCGATCATCCAGCCGGAGAAGTGGCGGGAGGCGTCCCGGCGGCTGCTCGACCTCACCGGGGAGCGCCTGGCCGAGATGGACGCGGCGGGGCTCGACGTGCAGGTGCTGTCCCTCAACTCCCCCGGCATCCAGGCCGAGGCGGACAACGCGACCGCGGTCGCCCGGGCGGCGGCGGTGAACGACCTGCTCGCCGGCGTCGTGGCGGACCACCCCGACCGGTTCGCCGGATTCGCCGCCCTGCCGCTGCAGGACCCGCAGGCGGCCGCGAGGGAACTGGAGCGCTCGGTGTCCGAGCTGGGCCTGCGCGGCGCCCTGGTGAACGCCCACACCCGGGGCCGGTACCTCGACCACCCCGAGCTGCGCGTGGTGTGGGAGCGCGCCGAGGCCCTCGGCGTACCCCTCTACCTGCACCCCGCCAACGGCGTCGGCACCCCCCACGTCATCCAGGGCCACCCCGAACTCGTGGGGCCGATGTGGAGCTGGGGGTCGGAGACCGCGACCCACTTCCTGCGCCTGGTGTTCGGCGGCGTCCTCGACGACTTCCCGGAGGCCAAGGTGCTGCTGGGGCACATGGGCGAGGGACTGCCCTACGTGCTGTGGCGGCTGGACTCGCGCTGGGCGTACCACAACCACCACGGGATCGAGCTCGCCCGCGGCAACCCCTCGGAGTACCTGCGGCACAACCTGTACGTCACGACCAGCGGCGTCTGCTCGACCCCGCCGCTGCTGTGCGCGCTGCTCGCGCTGGGCTCCGACCACGTCCTCTTCGGCACCGACCACCCCTTCGAGGAGATGGCGGAGGCCACCGCCTTCCTGGAGTCGGCCCCGATCGACGAGGAGGACCGGGCCAAGATCGCCCACCTGAACGCGGAGCGCCTGCTCGGCCTCTGACCCCCGTCCCCGCTCCCCCACCACCCACCACCCACCAGCAAGGAGCCACCGGCATGACCCTGGAGAACACCGCCCGGCACTGGATCGACGGCGAGTGGGTCGACTCCGCCCGGACGTCCGAGAGCATCGACCCGGCCACCGGCGAGACGATCGGCACGTACGCGGACGGCGGCGCCGAGGAGGGGCGGCGCGCCGTCGACGCGGCGGCCCGCGCCTTCGCCGAGGGCACCTGGCGCCTGGACCCGATGCTGCGGGCCACCGCCCTGAGCCACCTCGCCGACGCGTACGACAAGCGCATGCCCGAGGTGGTCGACACCCTGTGCCGGGAGAACGGCAAGCTCCGGCACGAGGCCGGCTTCGAGGCGCACTTCATCCTCCGCGCCCTGCGCTTCGCGGCGGGCCTGGCCGTCCAGCCGCACGGCCGGGTCACCGACACCCACCCCGGCCGACAGGCCATGACGATCCGGCAGCCCGTGGGCGTCGCCGGGATCGTGGTGCCGTGGAACTCCCCCGCCTACCTCTGCGTCCGCGCCCTGGCCCCGGCCCTGGCGGCCGGCTGCACCGCGGTGGTGAAGATGCCGGGGCAGGCGGCCCGGACGGCGGCGCTGATGAGCGAGATCCTCGCCTCCGTCCCCGAACTGCCCCGGGGCGCGGTGAACGTGGTCGTCGAGTCCGGCTCCGACGTCGCGCGCCTGCTGGTGGAGTCCCCCCGGGTGCCGGTGATCAGCTTCACCGGCAGCACCGCCACCGGGCGGCTCGTCGCGCGGGCGGCCGCGGCCCGCTTCAAGCGGGTGGGCCTGGAGCTGGGCGGCAAGACGCCCCACCTGGTCTTCGCCGACGCCGACCTGGACGCCGCGCTCGCCACCGCCGTGCAGTCGTGCACCGTGTTCGCCGGGCAGTTCTGCATGACGGGCAGCCGGGTCCTGCTCCAGCGGGAGATCGCCGACGAGTTCACCGCCGCCCTGGCCCGGCGGCTGGAGGCCGTGCGCCCCGGCCCGGCGGCCGACCCGGACAGCCAGATCGGCCCCCTGATCGACCGGGCGGCGGTGGCCCGGGTCGACGCCGCCGTCGAGGCGGCGATCGCGGCCGGCGCCGTGCCGGTCGTCCGCGGCGGCCCGAGCACGCGCCCCGAACTCGCGGGCGGCGCCTTCTACCACCCCACCCTCCTCGCGGTGCCCGACTCCTCGCTGGCGATCGTCCAGGAGGAGACCTTCGGCCCGGTGCAGACGGTCCAGGTCTTCGACACGGAGGCGGAAGCCGTCGCGCTCGCCAACGACACCGAGTACGGCCTCAGCGCCTGCGTCTGGAGCCGCGACGCCGACCGGCCGCTGCGCGTGGCGCGGCAGCTCGACGCGGGGCTGATCTCCGTCAACAGCTGGGCGAACCTGACCGTCGAGTTCGAGGAGGGCGGCTTCAAGTCCAGCGGCGTCGGCCGGCTGGGCGGCACGGCCTCCGTCGAGGACTTCCTGGAGTACAAGCAGATCACCCAGGACTACGCACCCCACAACGGCTGACGGACCGGCCTCCGGAGCTCCCTCCGCTTCGCGGGCCGTCCGATCCCTTGCTGTTATCACATATAGCGCCTAGGGTCGCAGGGCCCGGGCGGCGCCCCGGAAACCATCCCCCGGCAGGAGGCCACAGATGGCCAGACAGCGCGACCTTCTGACCCTCGAGGTCGACGGACACCGGATCGCGGCGTACACCGCCGGTCCCGCCGTCCCCACTGGAAAACCGCTGATCGCCGCCCTCCACGGCGGCACGTACACGGCGCGGTACTTCGACGTCGCGGGCACCCCCGGAGGGTCCTTCGTCGATCTCGCCGCCGCGCACGGCCACCAGGTGGTGGCCTTCGACCGCCCCGGCTACGGCGACAGCACCCCGCTCGCGCCGGACGCCAACACGTTCACCCGGCACGCGGAGCTGCTCGGCGCCGCCGTGGCGCAGGCCGCCGTCCTGCTGGGCGCCGGCAGCGTGTTCCTGGTGGGCCACTCGATCGGCGGCATGATCGCCCTGATGATCGCCGCGTCCGCCGACGACCTGCCCCTGATCGGCGTCTCGGCGACCGGCATGGGGGCCGTCATCCCGAGCGGCGGCGCGGCCGAGGCCCTCGGCTCCCTCCCTGCGGACCTGACCGTGGACCTGCCGTACGAGGAGCGGGACAAGGTGATGTTCGGGCCCGCCCACACCTACGGGGAGGAGGGGCTGCGGCAGGCGCACGAGTCCTACGCGCCGGTGCCGGTACGGGAGTTGGTGCAGGCTCCGCGGTGGCCGAAGGAGCACCTTCCCGCCCTCGCGCCCCGGGTCCGCGTCCCCGTGCACAACGCGCTCGCCGAGTTCGACGCCCTGTGGAGCAGCGGGCCGGAGAACGTGGCCCGGTTCGCCGCGATGTTCACCGCGGCCCCGTTCGTCGAGGCGGGCGTCGCCCGCGGCACCGGCCACTGCATCGACCACCACACGCTCGGCCGCGCCCTGCACCTGCGGCAGCTCGCGTTCGCCGAGGAGTGCGCCCACTGGGCCGCCACCCGGCCGGCCTCCGAGGGCGGGGCCTGATGCCCTCCGCCGACCACCGCACCCTGCCGCGGCACGTGCGGGTGCTCGTCGCGGGCGGCGGGCCGGTGGGCCTGGCGGCGGCCGTGGAACTGGGCCGCCGCGGCGTCGACTTCCTGGTCGTCGAACCGCGGGCCGCCGTCTCCCGGGCCCGCCCCCGCTGCAAGACGCTCAACGTGCGCACGATGGAGCACCTGCGCCGCTGGGGCCTGGCCGACCGGCTCCGGAAGCGCGCGCCGCTGGCCGCGTCCTGGGCCCGGGACGTCGTCTTCTGCACCTCGCTGTCCGGCCGGGAGCTGTCCCGCTTCACGGACGTGCTCGGGCTCGTACCGGAGGGCGGGCGTTTCCCGGAGACCGGCCAGCAGGCACCGCAATACCTCCTGGAGGAGGTGCTGCGCGAAGCGGTGGCGGAACTCGCCCCGGGGCGGCTGGTCCTGGGGGCGAAGGTCGTCGGCGTGGACCAGGACGAGGACCTGGTGTCCGTGACGGTCGAGGACGGCTCCGGGCTGCGGTGCGTCGTCACCGCCGACTACGTGCTCGGCTGCGACGGCCCGCGCAGCACCGTGCGGGAGGCGATCGGCTCCCGCTACCTGGGCGGGGAGTCCCTGCGCCCGAACTTCGGCATGGTCTTCGAGAGCCCCGGCCTGTGGGAGCACGTGCGGCACGGGCCCGCCGTGCAGTACTGGGTCGTCAACCCGACCGCCCCCGCGCTGGTCGGACCGCTGGACCGGACGGACACCTGGTGGGCGATCGCCTTCGGCGTGGACCGGGCGACCGGGGAGCGCGAGGCGCGGCGGGTCATCGACGCCGTGGCGGGCCGGCCGGTGCACGCCGAGGTCCTCTCCACCGACCCGTGGACCGCCCGGATGCAGATCGTCGACCGGATGCGCCGCGGCCGGGTGTTCCTCGCCGGCGACGCCGCGCACCTCAATCCGCCGTTCGGCGGCCACGGGCTGAACACGGGCATCGGGGACGCGGTCGACCTGGGCTGGAAACTCGCGGCCGTGCTGTCCGGCTGGGGCGGGGCGGCCCTCCTCGACAGCTACGAGGAAGAACGGCGCCCCGTCCAGGAACGCGTCATCGAGGAGGCGACCGCCAACATGCGGGTGCTCTCCACCGAACTGCTCGCCGACAACCTCGACGCGGACGATGAGGCCGGGACCGCGGCCCGGCTGGCAGCGGGGGCGCGGATCCAGGAGACCAAGAAGGCGGAGTTCCACTCGCTCGACCTGGTCCTCGGACTCCGCATCGCCTCCTCCCCGGTCCTGCCCGCGCAGCAGGGCGTCGGAGCTGCGGGCGCCCGGCTGCCGCACGCGTTCCTCGCGGACGGCCGCTCCCTGTACGACCTGCTCGGGGACGGCCTGACGCTGCTCGTCCGCGGGCCCGGCACCTCGGCGGCGGCCGTCGCGGCGGCCGCCCGCCTTCGGGGCGTGCCGCTCACGGTGGTGCGCCTGCCCGAGCCCGCGCCCGCCGGACCGCCGGAGGTCCGCCTCGTCCTGGTCCGCCCGGACCAGGTGGTCGGCTGGTCCGGGAACGAGGCCCCCGAGGACGCGCTCGCCCTCGTCGACACCCTGAGCGGCCGCGCCCCCCTGTCGACGGACACCCACCTCCCGGAAAGGGAACAGCACCCATGAGCACCTCCCACTGGACCAGACGCCAGGCCCTGAACACCGCGGCGGGCGCGGCCGCGCTCGCCGGCGCCTCCGTCCTGGCGAGCCCCGGCACCGCCCGGGCGCACGGCGGCGGAGCCGACCCGCACGGCCGGTTGAAGATCATCGCGATCGAGGAGGCCGTCATGCTGCCGGGCCTCGTCACCCAGGGCACGGCACTGGGCGGGGCGATCCCGTTCAAGCCCGAGGTCACCGCGGAGTGGTTCAAGCGGCTCCCGGACGTCACCGAGTACCGGCTCGCCGACATGGACGCGAACGGCGTCACCATGCAGGTCCTCTCCCTCACCCCGCCCGGAGTGCAGATGCAGCCCGACGCGGCCGTCGCCGTCCGGGACGCACAGGTCGCCAACGACGCCCTCGCCCGCATCGTCGACGCCCACCCGACCCGGTTCGGCGGCCTGGCCGCGCTGCCCTTGCAGGACCCGCAGGCGGCCGTGCGGGAGGCCCGGCGCGCGGTGCACGACCTCAAGATGGCCGGCTTCCTGGTCAACGGGCACACCAACGGCCACTACCTGGACGAGCCGCAGTTCCGACCGGTGTGGGCCGCCCTGGAGGAGCTGGGCGCCGCCCTCTACCTCCACCCCACCCCCGCCCCGGCCGGCGACTGGGGCCTGCTGAAGGACCGCCCGGAACTCGTGGGCCCCTTCTACAGCTGGGCCGCCGAGACCGGCGGGCACGCCCTGCGGGTCGTCCTCGGCGGCGTCTTCGACGACTTCCCGGGAGCCAGGCTCATCGTGGGGCACATGGGCGAGTTCCTGCCCTTCCACACCTCCCGCCTCGACGTCCAGGTCCGCAACATCAACACCCGCGTCCCGCTGAAGCGCAAGCCCTCCGAGTACTTCGGGAGGAACATCGCCGTCACCACCTCGGGGGTCATGGACGACACCGTGCTCCGGGCCGCCATCGAGGTGGTGGGCATCGACAACGTGCTCTTCGCCATCGACTACCCCTTCGAGAAGAGCGAGCAGGCCGTCGGCTTCCTGCGCCACGCACCCCTGACCCGCGACCAGCGGGAGAAGATCGCCCACCGCAACGCCGAACGGCTGCTGAAACTGTGACCGCCGCGGACCGGGGGCGAGGCGCCGCCGCGCGAGCGGGCCCTTCCCGGGGCATAGCTATAGTTGATATCGACTATCGGCAGCCGAGGCGAGGAACAGAACGTGACGACATCCCGGGGGGCCGTCCAGCCCATCACGTCACGGTCCGTGGTGGAGCAGGCCACCGAGGAACTGCGGCGGGCGATCCTGGCCGGCAGCCTCGCTCCCGGCGCGGAGTACTCGCTGCGCGAGCTGGCCGGCATGCTCGACATCAGCTTCATCCCCGTCCGCGAGGCGCTGCGCAGCCTGGAGAGCGAGGGCCTGGTCATCATGCGGCCGGGGCGCAGCCTGGTCATCGCCCCGCTCGACCTCGACGACCTGCGCGGCATCTACCGCCTCCGGCGCGCCCTGGAGCCCGAGATCGCCCGGCGCTCGTGCGTGCTGCTGACGGACCGGGAGCTGGAGCTGCTGGAGTCCCGGGCCGCCGAGTTCGGGGCGCGGGAGCACGGCATGGCCGACATCTACGACGACCACCACGCCTTCCACCTCGCCCTGCTGGCCCCGGCCGCGACCGGTTGGGACATCCGGGTCCTGACCACCCTGTGGCGCGCGGGGGAACGCTACATCCGCATCGGCTTCGGCCGGTTGGACCCCGATCCCGCCGAGCACGAGCGGCGGGGCAAGGCCCACGCGGACCTCCTGGCAGCCTTCCGCACCCGCGACCCCGACGCGGTCGCCGCAGCCGTCGAACAGCACCTCGCCCGCAACGAGAAGATCGCCTTCTCGGCCCTGTCCTGACCGCGTCCCGCTCCCGGCGGGACAGGCGGACCCCACCATGCGAACAGCTTCGCAACACCGCCGGAGCGCGACTGTTATCACATATACCGCCGCGCTTGAGGCGTGAACACCGCACTTTCCGCACCCACCCGGCAGAAAGGCACCACGATGTGTATCAGCCACACCAACCGGCGCGACTTCCTCAGGACGGCTGCGGCGAGCGGGATCGCCGTCGCGGGCATGCAGGCCCTGGCCGCCGCCCCCGCGCACGCGCAGGGTCGCACCGTCGACTCCGGTGACCGGATCGCCCTGACCAACGCCCGGGTCTTCGACGGCAGCCGGCTGACCGCGCCGCGCACCGTGGTCATCGACAACGGGCGCATCGGCGTCAGCGCCCTCGGCGCCCGGCAGATCGACTGCGGCGGGGCCGTCCTGCTGCCCGGACTGATCGACGCGCACCTCCACCTCCAGGACCTCGGCACCCTCCACCAACTGGCGGCCTCGGGCGTGACGACCGGCCTGGACATGGCCTGCTTCCCGCCCGCCCTCGTCGCCTCGCTGCGCAACCAGCCGGGTCTGACCGACATCCGCAGCGCGGGCACCCCGGGGGTCGCGCCGGGCAGCCCGCAGAGCGGGATACCGGGCTTCCCGGCGAACGCGGTGCTGACCGGCCCTGACCAGGCGGCCGGGTTCGTCCGGGCCCGGATCGCCGAGGGGTCCGACTACATCAAGGTCATCGTGGACGAACCGGGACTGAGCCCGGAGACCGTCAGGGCGGTGACGGTCGCGGCGCACTTCTCGGGCCGGCTCGTCATGGCCCACGCCACGACCGCGGCCACGGCGGAACGGGCCCTGGACGCGGGCGTCGACATCATCCAGCACGTGCCCCTCGACGTGCCGCTGTCCGCCGCCGCGGCGGCGCGGTGCGCCGTCACCGGGACCACCACCACCCCCACGCTGACGATGATGGAGGGCTTCGCCGGCCTCGGGATCCCCGGCCTGGACTACGCGGCCGCCGAGGGCAGTGTCGCGGCCCTGCACCGGGCCGGTGCCCGCATCCTGGCGGGCACCGACGCCAACCACACCCCGGGCATCCCGGTGCAGCCGGCGTTCGGCACCAGCCTGCACCACGAACTGGAGCTGCTGGTGCGGGCGGGCCTCAGCAACGCCGAGGCGCTGCGGGCCGCGACCGTGCTGCCCGCCCAGTCCTTCGGCCTGCGGGACCGGGGCAGCATCCTGCCGGGGTACCGCGCCGACCTCGTGCTGGTCGACGGCGACCCGCTCGCCGACATCACCGCGACCCGCGCGATCCGGCGCATCTGGATCGGCGGCGCGGAGTACCTCCCCGCGGGCTGACCGACCGGCGGTGCGGGGCCGGCGCCGGAGCGCCGGCCCCGCACGGCCGTTCACTCGGTGAGGTCGAGGGCGGCGCCGACGATGCTGTCCGTGTCGATCCCGTGGTGGCGGTAGACCTCCTCCAGGGAGCCCGACTGCCCGAAGCGGGTGACACCCAGTCTGCGGGCCGGGACGCGGTGGAGGTTGGCGAGGAAGGCGAGGGTGTGCGGATGTCCGTCCAGGACGGTGACCAGCGGCGTGGCCCGCTCGGCGGGAAGACCTGGTCCAGGATCCAGTCGGGCGCCTCGCCGTGCCCGGCCCGCGCGTCGAGGGCCCGGTAGAGGAGTCCGGGGCTGGTCACGCACACCACGTCGGCCGGGACGCCGAGTCCCTGGAGGCGGTCCGCGGCGGCCAGCGCCTCGGTCACCACGGCGCCCATGGCGGCGATGGTGACCCGGGCGCCCGGGGTCCTGCGCAGCGGGTAGGCACCGGCGACGGCCTGGCGGCGGCGGCGCTCCCGGGCCGCCGGATCGGCGGGGACCTGCGCGAGGGCCTGGTCGACGGGACGGGTGGACAGCCGCAGGTAGGCGGAGCCGCCGTCGGGCCGGCCGAGGCGGGCGAGGGCGGCCAGCAGCGTCCACTCGGTGTCCAGGGCGAACGCGGGCTCCCAGGTCGTGCAGCCGGGCTGCTCGATGCCCAGCGACGGCGTGGTGATCGACTGGTGCGCCCCGCCCTCGGGGGCCAGCGTGACGCCGGACGGGGTGCCGACCAGGATCGACTGGCCGCCCGCGTAGATGCCGAACGACCAGGGCTCCAGGGCCCGTTGGACGAAGGGGTCGTAGAGCACCCCGATGGGCAGCAGCGGTTCGCCCCAGCGGCTCCAGGTGGCGCCCAGCTCGCCGAGCAGGCCGACCAGGTTGGTCTCGGCGATGCCCAGTTCGATGTGCTGGCCGGTCGGCCGCTCGCGCCAGTGCAGGACGGTCTCGGCGTCGTCGGCGAACCAGTCGGGGCGCTCCACGGGCGACCAGACGCCGACCTTGTTGACCCATCCGCCCAGGTTGGTCGACGAGCTGACGTCGGGGCTGACCGTCACGATCCGCCGCGCGGCCGCGGGCGCGCTGCGGGTCAGGTCGAGCAGGGCCCGTCCCAGCGCGGCCTGGGTGGTCGCCGTGCCCGTCGGCGTGCGTCCGAGGTCGGAGGGGACGGCCGGGGGTCGCGCGGCGGGGACGGCCTCCCGGCGCAGCCGCGCCGCGGCCCGCTCGCACAGGCGGGCCGCGGCCGAGTCCGCGGCGAAGCCCCGCCAGGGGTCGGCGGGGTCGGCGCCGACCCGGTCGGCGAGTTCCCGCAGCTGGTCGTCCGTCAGCAGGGAGGAGTGGTTCTGCGGGTGGCCCTGGACCGGCAGGCCGTACCCCTTGACCGTGTAGGCGAGGATCACCGTGGGCCGGTGGTCGTCCACCTGGTGCAGCGCGGCGTCGAGGGCCGACAGGTCGTGGCCGCCCAGGTTGCGGAGCGCCGCCAGCAGGGCGGCGTCGTCCGTCTCCGCCAGCAGTCCGGTGATCGCCGGGCCCTCGGGGCCCGCTCCGGGCAGCCGGTCGCGCAGCTCTGTCGCCGGGCAGCGCAGCAGGCGCTGGTACTCGGGGTTGGACATGGCGTCGAGGCGGGCCCGCAGGGCGTGGCCGCCGGGGCGGGCGAACAGCTCCTCCAGGAGGGCGCCGTACTTGAGGGTGAGGACCTGCCACCCGGCGGCGGCGAACATGCCGCGCAGGCGGTCGGCCGCGATGTTCGGCACGACGCGGTCCAGGGACTGCCGGTTGAGGTCGACGATCCAGACCAGCTCGCCGAGGTCGGCGACCTGCGGGTCCAGGACGGCTTCCCACACCGCCCCCTCGTCCAGCTCCGCGTCGCCCACCAGCGCGTACTGCCGGCCCGCGAAGCCGCTGCCGGGGTTCCCGGTCGCGTACCGGCGGGCCAGGGCCCCCCAGATCGTCGCGGTGGCGCCGATGCCCACCGAGCCGGTGGAGTAGTCGACCGGATCGGGGTCCTTGGAGCGGCTCGGGTAGCTCTGCAGGCCGCCGAAGGCCCGCAGGGTAGGCAGGTGGGAGGCGTCCAGCTCGCCGAGCAGGTGGTTGATCGCGTGCAGGACCGGCGAGGCGTGCGGCTTGACCGAGACCCGGTCCTCGGGGCGCAGGTGCCGGAACCACAGCGTCGTCATGATCGACACCATCGAGGCGCAGGACGCCTGGTGGCCGCCGACCTTGAGCCCGGACGGGTTGGGGCGCACCCGGTTGGCGTGGTGCACGACTGCGCTGGACAGCCACAGCACGCGGTCCTCGATCTCGTGCAGCACCTCGGGAACGGCGTCGGGGGTCGTGTTCGTGGTCCGCCGGGGGGCGGGTGGTGCGGTGGTCATGACGGAACGGTCTCCTCGCGCTCGGCACCTGCGGCGCGCGCACGTGCGGCCGACGGTGACTGGGGCGTTCCACGGCGGCGTGCAGTGCGCGCCGGACGCTCCCCGGTGTGCTTCCGGGCCGGCCCACGACCGTGTCACGGTCGGCGGCGCGCTGCCGGGAACGGGTTCTCCGCCAGGGGCGGGTTCGCTGCGGACGAGGAGACCACCCGGCCGGGTCGCCGCACAAGAAGACGCCGCGAAATGACGCAGAATGCCCAATCCCCCGTTCCCCCAGCCCCGGAAGGCGTGCACCGTGCCCAGTTCACCACTCCCCCGTCCCCGGAAGGCCCGCGCCGGATCCGGCCCCGAGCGGATCGATCCCACCGACGCCCGGCTGCTCATCGCGCTCCGCGACCGGCCCCGCGCCACCACGGTGGCGCTCGCCGAGGCGAGCGGGCTGAGCCGCAACACCGTGCAGGCGCGGCTGGCGGCGCTGGAGCGCACCGGGGCCGTCGGCTCCTTCGAGCGGTGCGTCGACCCCGCGGCCCTGGGGTACCCGCTGGCCGCGTTCGTGACCGTCCGGGTGGCCCAGCGCCGACTGGACGAGGTGGCGCGGGCGCTGGCGGCGGTCCCCGAGGTGGTCCAGGCGCACGGGCTGTCCGGCGACACCGACCTCCTGGTGCAGGTGGTGGCGGTGGACGCCGAGGACCTGTACCGGGTGGCCGGGCAGATCCTGGAGATCCCGGGGGTGGAGCGCACCAGCACCTCGCTCGTGATGCGCCCGCTGGTCCCGTACCGGCTCGCCCCGCTGCTGCGCCGGGTCGCCGACTGAGCGCGCGGCCGGACCGCGTCTTGTACTCCAACCGAAGAATTCGCACCCCGAACGCTTGCTGTTATCACATATAGCGCCCTACGGTGGCACCAGCGCCGCGGCCGACGAGGGAGCGCCGGACCACCCGGTACCACCAACTCGGAGACCGTCGGCCGCAGGTCGAACCGCCGGCCCGGCCGACCGCCTCGGAGCCGGGCCCACCACCGGAACACAGGAGCAGCACCGTGCGCATCGCCAACCTCTCCGGCCGCCTGGTCCTCGTCGTCGACGGCAGGGCCGTCGACGTCGAGCGGGCCAGCGGCGGCGGCTTCACCTCCGACCCGCAGGCCGTCTACGAGCGGTGGGAGGAGTTCCGCCGGTGGGCGGCGCAGGCCCGGCTGCCCGAGGGCGACGCGTTCGATCCCGCCCGGCTCGGCGCCCCCGCGCCCGCGCCGCGGCAGGTCGTCGCCGCCGGCCTGAACTACCGCGACCACGCCGCCGAGTCCGGGTTCGCCCTGCCCGAGACGATGCCGCCGGTCTTCACCAAGTTCGCCACCAGCATCACCGGACCGGTCACCGAGGTCGTCCTGCCGCCGGACGGCCACACCGACTGGGAGATCGAACTCGTCGCCGTCATCGGCACCCGCGCCCACCGCGTCCCCGCCGAGACCGCCTGGGAGCACGTCGCCGGGCTGACCGTGGGCCAGGACATCTCCGAGCGCATCACCCAACTGGAGGGCCCCTCACCGCAGTTCAGCCTCGGCAAGTCCTTCCCGGGCTTCGCCCCCATCGGCCCGTGGCTGGTCTCCCCGGACGAGTTCGAGAACCCCGACGACCTCGGGCTGCGCTGCACCGTGAACGGCGAGGAGGTCCAGAAGGGCCGCACCGGCGACCTGATCTTCTCGGTGCCCGAGCTGATCTCCCGGCTGTCCGCGGTGATCCCGCTGCTGCCCGGCGACGTGATCTTCACCGGCACCCCCGCCGGCGTCGGCCTCGGCCGCGACCCGCAGCGCTGGCTCGCCCCCGGCGACGAACTCGTCAGCACCATCGAGGGCATCGGCGAACTGCGCCAGACCTTCGTCGCCCGGGCCTGACGCCCTCCGCCCGGCCACCGGCCACCGGCCGGTGGCAGCCGCTCCGCACGAACGTCCGCAGATTCGATCGAGGAGGATCGGATGACCGCCACCCCGAAGTTCGCCCACGTCGTCTTCCAGACCGGCAACCCCGCCGCCATGCGGGACTGGTACTGCGCCGTTCTCGACGGACACGTCGTGTTCCAGAACGACAGTCTGTGCTTCATCACCTACGACGAGGAGCACCACCGCGTCGCCCTGCTCACGCCACCGGTACCCACGGAGCGCCGGAAGCCGACGACGGCGGCGGCCCACCACGTCGCGTACACCTTCGGCCACCTCGACGACCTCCTCGCCCGCTACGAGCTGCTGCGCGACAAGGGCGTCGCCCCGGCGGTGTGCATCGCCCACGGCGTCACCACCTCCCTGTACTACCGGGACCCGGACGGCGGCTTCGTCGAGATGCAGATCGACAACTTCGCCGAACCGGACGACGCCACCGACTACATGCGGGGGCCCGAGTACAGCGCCGACGCGGTCGGCCCCGCCTTCGATCCCGAGGCGATGCTCGCCGCGCGCCGGGCCGGGGCCGACGTCGAGGACCTGATCGGCCGGTCCTGGGCCCTGCGCACCCCCATGCCCGATCCGATGCTGGTCCTGACCGGGGCCGTCTGACCCCGCGGCCGAGTGGCGGCGCACCGCCGTTGCGCCGCCGCCCGACCGGACCGCACGCACGACCTCCGCAGAGGGAGCCCCTTGAACCCGTCCCACCACCAGGCCGACTGCTCCATGTGCGGCCTGGAACAGAACGAGGACCGCGCCGTCGTCTTCCGCGACCCCCTGTGGTCGGGAGAGCGGGTGCCCGGCTACGACGTCCCCGGCTGGTTCGTCCTGCGCGTCCGGCGGCACGCCGAGCGCATCACCGGACTCGACGAGGCCGAGCTGGCCGCGTTCGGCCGGCGCGCCCGCGACCTGGTCGCGGCGGTGACCGAGGTGACCGGCGCACCCGCGACGTACCTGATGGTCTTCGGCGAGAACCACCCGCACTTCCACGTCCTCGTCACCCCCCGCGGCGAGGACGTCCCCGCGGACCGGCGCAGCGGGAACATCCTGCGGCTCGCCGCCGAGCGCGCCGACCCGGAGTCCGCCGCCCGGCTGGTGCCGGAGGTCCGCCGCGCCTACGAACGCCTCGCCGGCTCCGCAGCGCTCCCGCACCCGTCCTGACCGGACTCCTGCTCACTGCCATGCCCGCCCCCTGCGCCAGGGAGCGGGCACGGCCGTCGTTCCCACCGCGGTGGAGCCTTTCCACTGAAGTCGCCATGGCTTGAAGTCGGCAGAGCCGGGGAGTCCCGGTTTCTGCCGATTTCCTTGAGCCCACCCTTCACAGGATCACTTCACGCAGAACCGACGCGGTATCAGGAAGTTTGCTGAACAGGCCGGTTGACCAGTGGGGCAAGAGCTTCCCGAGGGAGCCGCCGAGATGCGGGCACCGCCTTGACTACATGGCTTGAACCCAAGGGGCGATTCGGTCCCAGTCGTTGACAACGTTGCCAAGCTCCTCTTTGCTTACCGCACCGAGCCGCAGCCGGTTCGGTGACGGACCGTCCGTTCCCTTCTGGAGACGCAACGATGAAACGATGGCGCCTTCCCCTGGCCGCCTGTCTCGTGGTCCTCGGACTCGCCACGCCCGCGCCCGCCCAGGCGGCGCCCGCAGCGGCGGCGGCCGCGGTGTCCGACCCCGCCTCACTGGTCAACCCGCTGCTCGGGACGTCGCACGAGGGCAACACCTTCCCCGGCGCCGACTCGCCGTTCGGCATGGTGCAGTGGAGCCCCGACACCCCGTCCCGGCCGCCGGGCGGCGACTACGCCTACACCGACAACACCATCACCGGGTTCAGCCTGAACCACCTGTCAGGGCCCGGGTGCGGGGCGATGGGGGACGTGCCCGTGCTGCCGACCACCGGCGGCGTCGACGGCCGCGCCACGGTCGGCTTCTCGCACGCGAAGGAGTCCGCGAGCGCGGGCGCCTACGCCGTCACCCTGGACAACGGCGTCACCACCGAGCTGACCACGACCGCCCGCTCCGGCATGGCGCGCTTCACGTTCCCCGCCACCACCCAGGCCAACCTGCTGTTCAAGCTGAGCGCGGACAAGGCCACCAACCTGCACTTCACCAAGGTCAGCAGCACCGAGGTCAGCGGCTCGGTGGACGCCGGCCTGTTCTGCGCGTCCAGCGCCCCGTACACCGCCTACTTCGACATGGTCTTCGACCGGCCGATCACCTCCACCGGCACGTTCGACGGCGGGAACTCGGTCACCTTCGACACCACGGGCAACCGGACGGTGCAGGCGAAGGTCGGCCTGTCCTACGTCTCCGTCGCCGGCGCCACCGCCAACCGGGCCGCGGAGAACCCGAACTGGGACTTCAACGCCGTGCGCACCGCCAACCACGACGCCTGGAACGCCGCCCTGGGCAGGATCGCCGTCAGCGGCGGCACCCCGGACCAGCAGAAGGTGTTCTACACCGCGCTCTACCACGCGCTGCTGCACCCGAACCTGCTCAGCGACAGCGACGGCAAGTACTGGGGCTTCGACCGCCAGGTGCACACCGTCAGCGGCCGGCAGAAGGCCCAGTACGGCACCTACTCCGGCTGGGACATCTACCGCACCCAGGCGCAGCTGGAGGCGCTGGTCGCCCCCCAGCAGGCCAGTGACAGCGCGCAGTCGCTGGTCAACGACTTCGCGCAGAGCGGCCAGCTGCCGAAGTGGTCGCTGAACTCGGCCGAGACCAACGTCATGAACGGCGACCCCGCACCGGCCGTCATCGCCGACTACTACGCCTTCGGCGCCCGGGACTTCGACACCGCCGCGGCCAAGGACGCGATGGTGCGGCAGGCGTCGGCGGGCAACGGCATCCGGCTGGGGCTCGACTACCAGTCCAACTACGGCTACCTGCCGTCCGACGGCAGCTATCTGCCCGGGTTCTACGGCTCGGTGGCCACCCAACTGGAGTACGCGGCCCAGGACTTCGCGATCTCGGCGTTCGCCGGTGCGCTCGGCGACAACACGGCCCGGGACCAGTTCGCCAACCGGGCCCAGGACTGGCGCAACGTGTTCAACCCCGCCTCCGGCTTCATGCAGCCCAAGCTGAAGGACGGCACCTGGCGCGGCGGCTTCGACCCCACCAGCAGCGACCAGTTCGTCGAGGGCACCTCCTGGCAGTACACCGGCGCCGTCCCGCACAACGTCCGCGGGCTGGCCGACGCGATGGGCGGCAACGCGAAGCTCGCCGCCTACCTGGACGCCGTCCTCGCCGACTTCCACGGCTCCGGCGGCTCGCACGCCGACCTCGGCAACGAGCCCTCCGTCGAACTCCCCTGGGAGTACGACTACATCGGGCAGCCCTGGAAGACCCAGAAGACGGTGCGCGACGTCCAGAACCAGCTGTGGCCCAACGACCCGGCGAACTGGCGCGTCGGCAACGACGACCTCGGCACGATGAGCGCCTGGTACGTCTTCTCCGCGATGGGCTTCTACCCCCAGACGCCCGGCACCGCCGACCTCGCCCTCGGCTCGCCCCTGTTCACCAACGTCACCGTCACCCTGGCGGGCGGCGGCAGGCTGGTCGTCAACGCGCCGCAGGCAGCCACCGACGCGCCCTACGTCCAGAGCGCCACCCTCAACGGCGCCAGTTGGAACAACGCCTACCTCCCGGCGGGCTCCGTCATCAACGGCGCCACCCTCGACCTCGCCCTGGGCACCACCCCCAACACCAACTGGGCCACCGCCGTCTCCTCCGCGCCGCCCTCCTACGGCGGCAACGGCGACGCCCGCCCGCCCCGGGTCCAGGTCGGCCCGACCGGCCCGATCGGCTCCGGCCTCGCGGGCAAGTGCCTGGACGCCGCCGGCGGCGGCACCTCCAACGGCACCCACGCACAGTCCTACGCCTGCAACGGCACCGCCGCGCAGCACTGGACGCTCCCCGGCGACGGCAGCGTCACGCAGTCCGGCAAGTGCCTGGACGTCAGCGGCGGCTCCACCGCCGACGGCGCCCCCGTCCAGCTGTGGGACTGCAACCAGAGCGACGGGCAGAAGTGGATCCCGCGCGGGAGCGCCCTGGTCAACACCGGCTCGGGCAAGTGCCTGGACATCCCCAACTCCGGTACGGCGGACGGCATCCAGCTGCAGATCTTCGACTGCAACAACACCGCCGCCCAGCAGTGGACGCTGCCGCGCACCCGCACCGGCGCCGCCCCCTCGGCGCTGGCCGGCAAGTGCCTGGACGACAACGCCGCCGCCACCGCGAACGGCAACCGCATCCAGTCGTGGAGCTGCAACGGCTCGCCCGCCCAGTCCGTCACCGTCCCCGGCGACGGCACCCTGCGGATCTTCGGGCGCTGTGTGTCCGCGTCCGGCGGCGGCACCGGCAACAACACGCCCGTCGTGCTGTGGGACTGCAACGGCTCCACCGGCCAGCAGTGGGCCTACGACGCCACCGCCAGGGCGCTGCGCAACCCGCAGTCCGGCCGCTGCCTGGACGTGCCCAACTCCGGTACGGCGGACGGCATCCAACTCCAGCTCTTCGACTGCAACGGCACCCCGGCCCAGCAGTGGACGCTGCCCACCGCCTGAGCCCGCACCGCCGCACACCGCCCCACCCCACCGGGGCACCCCCACGCCCCACCCCACCCGATCCAGGAGCCCCCATGCCTGTGTCCCGTTCCCTGCGCGCCGCCCTACTGGCCACCGCCCTGGCCGCGGCCCTTCCCGGCGCCGTCCTCACCGCCACGCCGGCCGCGGCCGCCGACGCCGCGATCTGCAACAAGTACTGCGACACCCGTGACCCCGCGCTCAGCCCGCAGGACCGGCAGCCGGTCTCCGCGGCGCTCTCCGGCCGCACGCTCGTGCTGCACGTCGACGACGCCGACGCCATGGGCTGGGCCTCGATCACCGGCGGCACCGGCGGCGACGAGGTGTGGCTGGACCGCTCCATGGACGGCGGCCGCACCTGGAGCGGCGGCAGCAAGCTCGGCGACACCAAGGTCCCCGCGGGCGGCAGCGGTTGGCGCACCCTGATGTACAACGTCGACGACTGGAACAACCGCGGCGTCGGCGCCCTGCGGGCCTGCGGCCAGGTCGGCGGCGCCCTCGCCTGCACCCCCTGGGCGCGCACCACCTGGAACGCCTGGGACCGGCGCACCGCCGCCGCGACCGCGCTCATGATGTCGTTCGACCGCGGTACGGGGCTCTTCGGCGGCAACGGCTGGTGGACCGGCGCCAACGCGCTGACCGCGGTCATCGACAACGCCCGGGTCAGCGGCATGAACAGCTACACCTACGCGATCGCCGAGACCTACGACAAGAACATCAACGCCCAGGGCGGCAACTTCACCAACGAGTACCTCGACGACACCGGCTGGTGGGGACTGGCCTGGGTCGCCGCCTACGACCTGACCGGCGACAGCCGCTACCTGAACACCGCCCGCGCCGACGCCGACCACATGTACGCCAACTGGAACGGCACCTGTGGCGGCGGCGTGCGCTGGAGCACCAACGGCAACTACAAGAACGCCGTCACCAACGAACTGTTCCTCCAGCTCACCGCCGCCCTGCACAACCGCCTCCCCGGCGACACCGCCTACCTCCAGCGGGCCCGCGACGAGTGGAACTGGTTCCGGGGCAGCGGCATGGTCAACGCCGACCACCTGGTCAACGACGGCCTGAACGACGCCTGCGCCAACAACGGCCAACCCACCTGGACGTACAACCAGGGCGTGGTCCTCGGCGGCCTCACCGAGCTCTACCGGGCCACCGGCGACGCGACCCTGCTGACCACCGCCCGCACCCTCGCCGACGCCTCCACCACCCGCCTCACCAGCGGCGGCGTCCTGCGCGAACCCGGCGAGGGCGACGGCTGCACCGGCGACGGCCCCTCCTTCAAGGGCGCCTACGCCCGCGGCCTGGGCCGGCTCAACGCCCAACTGCCCGACCACCCCTACGCCCCGGCCCTGAGCACCTGGGCGGACTCCGCCTACACCAAGGACCGCAACCCGCTCGACCAGTACGGCCCGCACTGGGCCGGCGGCCCCGGCAGCACCGACTACGGCTGCCAGCAGAGCGCCCTCGACCTGCTCAACGCCGCCGGCGGCGGCACCGGAGGCGGCCTCGCCCTGCTGCCGCGCACGGGCTGGTCGGCGTCGGCGTCCGCGACGGGCGGGGGTGACGTGCCCGCCAACATGCTGGACGGGTCGGCGGGTTCGCGCTGGTCGTCGGGCACGCCGATGGCGTCGGGCCAGTCGGTGACGGTGGACACGGGCGCGGTGCGGCCGCTGGCACGGATCACCATGGACTCGGCCGGCAGCGCGAACGACTACGCCCGCGGCTACCAGGTGTTCCTGTCCTCGGACGGCGTGACCTGGGGCTCCCCGGTGGCGACCGGCAGCGGCACCGGCGCCCTCGTGACGGTCGACTTCCCCGCCCGCAACGCCCGCTACGTCAAGGTCGTGCAGACCGGCACGTCCAGCTCGTGGTGGTCGATCACCGAGTTCAACGCCTACGGCTGAGCCGCCCCCGCACACGCTTCCGCCCGCGTCCGGCTGCCGGACGCGGGCGGACGCATGGGACGGGTCCGAAGGGGGCGTGCGCCGGGCGGCGGGGCGAGCGCCGTCCGCAGGGCGTGGCACCCGTACACCGTGCGGGCGGCTCGGGAACCCGCCGGACGTGGACGCCGAACGTGGACGCCGGACCGCTCGCCCGGACCGACGAGGGTCCTGCCCGGCCAAGACCGGCAGGGTATCCCCGCGCAGGCCGCCGGAGGGATCCGTCGGTGAGCGGCTCCCCGGCATGCCTCCGCCCGCGTCCGGGTGTCGGACGCGGGCGGAGACACGTAGCGGGCGGCCCGGCTCAGCCGTAGGCGTTGAACTCGGCGATCGACCACCACGAGCTGGACGTCCCGGTCTGCACGACCTTCACGTACCGGGCGCTCTGCGCCGGGAAGTCGACCGTCACGAGGGCTCTGGTACCGCTGCCGGAGGCCACCGCGGAGCCCCAGGTCACGCCGTCCGAGGACAGGAACACCTGGTAGCCGCGGGCGTAGTCGGACGCACTGCCGGCCGAGTCCATCGTGATCCGCGCCAGCGGCCGCACCGCGCCCGTGTCCACCGTCACCGACTGGCCCGACG
Organism: Kitasatospora cineracea; assembly: GCF_003751605.1. NCBI lineage: Bacteria > Bacillati > Actinomycetota > Actinomycetes > Kitasatosporales > Streptomycetaceae > Kitasatospora > Kitasatospora cineracea. The sequence continues at coordinate 5,083,014 of NZ_RJVJ01000001.1, read as the reverse complement.
CCATCGGCGTGCCCGACGACCAGCGCGAACCCGCCGACCCGTCCAACATGTTGGCCGCCACGTCACCCCCGCCCGTCGCGGACGCCGACGCCGACCAGCCCGTGCGCGGCAGGACGCTGACCGCGCCGCCGGAGGTGTAGGCGTTGAACTCGGCGATCGACCACCACGAGCTGGACGTGCCGGTCTGCACGACCTTCACGTACCGGGCGCTCTGCGCCGGGAAGTCGACCGTCACGAGGGCGCCGGTACCGCTGCCGGAGGCCACCGCGGAGCCCCAGGTCACGCCGTCCGAGGACAGGAACACCTGGTAGCCGCGGGCGTAGTCGGACGCACTGCCGGCCGAGTCCATGGTGATCCGCGCCAGCGGCCGCACCGCGCCCGTGTCCACCGTCACCGACTGGCCCGACGCCATCGGCGTGCCCGACGACCAGCGCGAACCCGCCGACCCGTCCAGCATGTTGGCGGGCACGTCACCCCCGCCCGTCGCGGACGCCGACGCCGACCAGCCCGTGCGCGGCAGCAGGGTCAGACCGCCTCCGGTGCCGCCCGTGCCGCCGGTGACGGTGGTCTGCCCGGTCAGGCGCAGGTCGCGGGAGGAGGAGCCGACCGAGACGGTGTGGGTGCCGGTCGCGGTGGTCCAACTCCCGTTCCAGTACTGGAAGCTGCGGGCGTCCAGGGTCAGGGTGACGTGCTGGCTCTGGCCGGGGTCGAGGGTGACCTTCCGGAAGCCGCGCAGGTTCTTCGGCGGTTCGCCGCTGGTGGCGGGCTGGCCGACGTACACCTGGGCGACCTCGGAGCCGGCCCGGGTGCCGGTGTTGGTGACGTCGAAGCCGACGGCGACGTTGCCCGCGGCGTCGGGGGCGGAGACGGTCAGGCCGGAGTAGCCGAAGGTGGTGTAGGAGAGGCCGTGGCCGAAGGGGTACAGCGGCTGCTTGTTCTTGGCGTCGTACCAGCGGTAGCCGACGTCGACGCCCTCGGAGTACTGGACGCTGCCGTTCTGGCCGGGCCACTGCGCGGTGCTCGCGGCGGGCACGTCGGCGAGCGACTTCGGGAAGGTCACGGGGAGCTTGCCGGAGAAGTTGACGTCGCCGTAGAGCAGCGCGGCGATCGCGGTGCCCGCCTCCTGGCCGGGGTACCAGTTCTCGACGATGCCCTGCACCGAGTCCGCCCAGGGCATGGTGACGGCGGAGCCGCTGTTGACGACCACGACGGTGTGCGGGTTGACGGCGGCGACGTCCGCGACGAGCTGGTTCTGTGCGGCGGACAGGTCGATGTCGCGCAGGTCGGAGCCCTCGGACTGGAAGTCGCTGACGAAGACGAGCGCCAGTTGGGAGTCGCGGGCGGCCGCGACGGCCTGGTCGTGGGCGCTCTGGCCGGGCACCGACCAGCCGAGGGTGGCGTTGCTGCCGCCGCCGGCCTGGTAGTAGTCGACCTCGATGCTGACCGGCTGGCCGGCGGTCAGGGTGATGCTGCCGGTGCGGGTGGTGGGGCCCTGGTTGTACCAGTTGTTGATGACCTGCTGGCCGTTGACGAGCAGGCGGCTGCCGTCGTCGCTGTTCAGCGAGAACTGGTAGCTGCCGCTGGTGGGCGGGGTCAGCGTGCCGGTCCACTTCGCCGACCAGTTGGTGGCGTTGACCCCGGCGGCGGGCGACTGGCCGCCCCAGACCGCGTCGACGGCCGCGTCGACGCGGCTCGCCACGACCGGGCCGGACAGGTCGGTGCTGTTGTGGTACTCGCCGTACAGGCCGGTGCCGGTGCCGCTGGACGGCTTGAGCGCGCTGGACGGCACCGGCGGCAGCGAGCCGTCGGCGGACGGGCCGCCCTGGGCGAAGGTCACCGTCGTGCCGGCCCCGGCGCGGGCCTTGACGCCCTGGTAGGGCGTCACCACGTGCGGGGCGTTGACGGCGGCGCTGCCGCCGCCCTGGGTCATCACGCCCGCCCCGGCGTCGTCGCCGATCACCGCGATCGACTTGACCGAGGGCGCCACGGGCAGCACCGCGGCGTCGTTCTTCAGCAGGACGCTGCCCTCCTCGGCGACCCGCTGCGCGACGGCGGCGTTCGCGGCGGTCGTGACGACCGCGTCCCGGTTGCCGTTCTGCGGGTGGTCGAACAGGCCGCGGCGGAACATCGGCACCAGCACCCGGCGGACGTGGTCGTCGATCGTGGCCTGCGACACCTGGCCCGCGTTGACGGCGTTGGTCAGCGCGGTGCCGTAGTAGTCGCTGCCCGGCATCTCCACGTCCAGGCCGTTGTTGGCCGAGGCGACGGTGGAGTGGGTGGCGCCCCAGTCGGCGGTGACGAAGCCCTTGAAGCCGAGGTCGCCCTTGAGGACGCCGTTCAGCAGCGGCCCGTTCTCGCAGGCGAAGGCGCCGTTGACGGACGAGTACGAGCACATCGCGGAGTCGACGCCCTGCTGGACGGCGGCCTCGAACGCCGGCAGGTAGATCTCCCGTTCGGCCCGGTCGGAGACCACCGCGTTGTCGGCGGTCGAGTTGCGGTTGGTCTCCTGGTTGTAGACCGCGAAGTGCTTCACCTGCGCCATCGGGCCCTGGCTCTGGATGCCCGCGATGTCGGCGGCGCCGATCTGCCCGGCCAGGTACGGGTCCTCGCCGAACGACTCGAAGGCCCGGCCCCAGCGCGGGTCCCGGACGATGTTGACCGTCGGGGCCAGCACCACGTTGGTGCCCTTGCCCCACTGCTCGGCGCCGAGCACCTGGCCGTAGGCGCGCATCAGGTCCGGGTCCCAGCTGGCCGCGCCGGACACCGGGGCGGCCAGCTGCGTCACGCCGGTCAGGCCGTCGCCGGCGCCCACCGGGCCGTCCTGGAAGTGCAGTGCGGGGATGCCGAGGCGGGTGTTGGCCGGAATGCAGCCCGCGTAGCCGCAGGACGGCCCGCCGTGCAGCATGGTCAGCTTCTCGGCCTGGGTCATCGCGGCGAGCAGTTCGTCGGCGCGCTGTTCGGGGGTCTGGGCGGCATTGGTCCACGGCTGGTCGGCGGCGCTCGCCGCCGGGCTGCCGAGGGTGGCCAGGGCCCCGGCCACCAGGAGGGCGGCGAGTGGCCCGGCCAGGGCGGTTCGCAGATGAGGACGGCGCACGACGGCTCCAGTCGGCGGAAGGGCGCCCCGGCCGACGGCTCGGGGCGCGGAGGTGGGGGGTGGGGGTGGGAGCGGGGAGGGGCTCCGGGACCGGACCGGCCGGTCCCGGAGCCCGTGGTCACTGCGAGACGCGGACGTAGTCGACGATCATCTTCTGCGGCAGGACGGTGGTGGCGTCGGGGTTGCCGGGCCAGTCACCGCCGACGGCGTTGTTGAGGATGATGTAGAAGGGGTGGTCGTACACCCAGGGGCCGCGGGTCTGCTCCAGCGTCGAGCGGTCGACGGTGAAGAAGTTGTGGCCGTCCACCGCGAACGTCATGTGGGTGGAGTCCCAGTCGACGGCGTAGGTGTGGAAGTCGGAGGCGAAGTCCGACCCGGCGAGGGTGTACGGCGAGCCGTAGCCGCCTGCGCCGTTGTAGGCCGGGGCGTGCAGGGTGGAGTACACCGAGTCCGCGACCTTGCCGACGTGCTCCATGATGTCGATCTCACCGCAGTTCGGCCACGGCGTACCGGACTTGAAGTTCGAGCCGAGCATCCAGAACGCGGGCCACAGGCCCTGGGTGCCGCTGACCTTGATCCGGGCCTCGACGTGCCCGTAGGTGAAGTCGAGGTGGCCGTGGGTATTGATCCGGCCGGAGGTGTACTGGCCGTTGGCCTCCTTGCGGGCCTCGATGACGAGGTTGCCGTTGCCGTCCAGGTTGGTGTTGTCGCCGTTGGTGTAGAGCTCCAGTTCGCCGTTCTGGCCGTTGCCCGGGTCCTGGGTCCACTTGGCCGGGTCCGGCTTGGTGTTCGCGGCGCCGTTGAACTCGTCGCTCCACACCAGGCGCGGCGGGTTGGCCGGGTTCGGCGGGAGGGCGGGCGGAGGGGTGGGGCTGCCGCCGGTGCCGTACACGTCGAAGGTCCACAGCGAGTAGCCGTACGGGGTGGCGCGCTGGGTGCCGTACATCCGCACGTACCGGCCGGTGCCGTCGACGTCGACGGTCTCCTTGAAGCCCTTGCCCTCGGTGGTGGAGTAGACGCTGGTCCAGTTGCTGCCGTCCGGCGAGACCTGGATCTGGTACGCCTTGGCGTACGCCGGGTCCCACTGCAGCACCACCTGGGTGACGTGCGCGGTCGCGCCGAGGTCGACGGCGATCCAGCCCGGGTCGACCCAGCCGTTGGTGTCACTGGTCGCCCAGCGGGTCGCCGGGTCCTCGTCGAACGCCTTGGCCGGCGCGCAGCCCGGGCAGTTGCCGCTGTCCTGGGAGGTCGAGGCGGTGCCGGGCTTGCCGTACGAGAGCAGGGTCTTCCCGCCGCCCGGGTTGCCGCCCCCGCCGCCGGTGAAGACCTGGAACTCCCAGAGGGAGTAGCCGTACTGGGTGGCGCGCTGGGTGCCGAGGACGCGGACGTAGCGGCCGGTGCCGGACAGGGTGATCAGTTCGGTCGCGCCACGGCCGTCGGCCGTCGAGTAGACGGTGCTCCAGGTGGCGCCGTCCGCCGAGACCTGGATCTGGTACGCCTTGGCGTACGCGGCCTCCCAGGACAGCTGGACGCCGCAGACGTTCTGCGAGGAGCCCAGGTCGACCTGGAGCCACTGCGGGTCGGCGGCGGCCGAGGACCAGCGGGTGCCGGCGTTGCCGTCGACCGCGGCGGAGGCCGGGGTGCCGCCGTTCTCGGTGGAGGAGGCGGTGGCGGCCTTGTTCAGGGCGGCGTTGGTGGTCGAGCAGGTGCCGGTACCGGTGCCGGTGCCTGCCGTGCCGTAGACCTGGAACTCCCAGAGCGAGTAGCCGTACTGGGTGGCGCGCTGGGTGCCGAGGACGCGGACGTAGCGGCCGGTGCCGTTCACGGCCAGGGTCTCGGAGCCGCCCTGCCCGGTCGTGGTCGTGTAGACGTCCGTCCAGGTGGTGCCGTCGTTGGACGTCTGGATCCGGTACGCCTTGGCGTACGCGGCCTCCCAGGTGAGGGCGACGGAGGTGATGGTGTCCGTGGCGCCGAGGTCGACCTGGAGCCACTGGGGGTCGGCGGCGGCCGAGGACCAGCGGGTGCCGGCGTTGCCGTCGACCGCGGCGGAGGCCGGGGTGCCGCCGTTCTCGGTGGAGGAGGCGGTGGCGGTCTTCCCCTGCGACAGCAGGGTGCCCTCGGCGCGGGCGGGGGCGGCCTGGTTCACGGCGAGCGCGAGGGTCGCGATCAGGACGGCGACGAACGCGAGGACCAGGGGGCGGGGCGGTGCGGCGAGGGCGCGATGTGGGGGGCTACCTGTCACAGCATCTCTCCTGGAGTGGGCATGAATGAGAGAGCGCTCTCTCATGCCGTGATGATTGCGCCGCTGTTGCGCCCGCGTCAATGAAGCGAACAAGTTCCGAAACAATGGTCATCAATCGGTATGCCAGGAACCGGTATTCGATCACGGAAATGGACATTCCGCGCATGCCGACCTCACGCCGTTCCTTCGCCCTACACAAGATGGACTCAGCGAAAGGTCCGTGCAGCCGGGGGCGGGGATGCCGAGGCGGAGTCATGCCCGAAGGGGTGAAATGCCGACGACTGCAGCCGACCTGCGGAAAACCGGGGTGATGCGACAGGTGCATCACCTGGGCGACCAGGCGGTTTCCCCTTCGAGAGTCGAATTGGCCTTCCTCCTGCGGCTTCGGACCGGCGGGGGCGCAATAACACCCATATGGGAGAGCGCTCTCCTACGGTCTCCCGCGACTCCGCCCCACCCGCCACTCGAACCGATCGACGCGCCGACGGAGGCGGCATACTCGTCGGACGTTCCGACCAGGAGGCAGTGTGATCACCCTCAGAGCCGAAACCGTCCGCACCGACCGGCTGGACCTGCTTCCCCTGCGGGTCGAGCACGCCGACGAGATGGCCGCGGTGCTGTCCGACCCGGGCCTGCACACCTTCATCGGTGGTGCCCCGGACAGCGCCCGGGAGCTGCGCAGCCGCTACGAACGCCTGGTGGCCGGCTCACCGGATCCCGGTGAGTCCTGGTGCAACTGGGTCGTCCGGCTCCGCGGCGCCGCCTGCCTGGTCGGCTACGTCCAGGCGACGGTCACCGCCGACGACCGCGGAGCCGCTGCGGAGATCGCCTGGGTGACGGGCACCTCCTGGCAGCGACGCGGCATCGCCGCCGAAGCCGCCCGAGGTCTCGTCGCCTGGCTCCGACGGCACCCGGTGCACACGGTCACCGCCCACGTCCACCCCGACCACCGGGCGTCCGCCGCCGTCGCCACCGCGGCCGGGCTCACCCCCACCGACCGGTCGCACGACGGAGAGACCAGGTGGCAGCTGACGATCGGTTGACCCGGCGCGTCCACGGGTCCCGACGACCGCTCCCACCCCGGCGGCGGACGGCCTGGACCGCTCCCCTACCCTGACTCCTCGGCGCCCGCCCCGGACGCCTGGGTCCGTACGAACGGCCCGCCTTGCAGAACGTACGAGGGAGAGCATGAACGCCCGTCTGATGGTGCATCTGATCGTGTCGCTGGCAGTGGCCCTGACGCTGGTCTTCGCCGGTGCGGCGATCGGGGGCCCGGCCCTGGGCCTGCTGGGCCTGGTCGTCTGGTACGTGCTGGAGAGCCTGGTCAAGGCGCTGCTGCCGACCGCCTACCAGCCCGGCGTCGCGGGGGCGGAGAGCACCTCGGCCGTCTACCGGGGCTGGGCGGCCAAGCTGGTGGCGGGCACCGCCCTGGCCCGGGCGCGGACGCCGCAGGGCGACGCCGCCCGCCTCGCCGCCGGGGTGCGGCTGTGCATGGTCGCCTACGGTGTCCGCGACGGCAGCCAGAGCCTGGGCTACCTGCTGCTGGAGCGCACCCCCGACGGCGGCACGGCCGTCGCCTGGCACGGCCGGGGCAAGAACGCCGGGACCCGACCGATCACCCCGGCGGTCCCGGCCTTCCGTCCGGGCCGCGAACAGCAGAACGCCGCCCAGGCCCGCCTCGGCTACACCTCGTCCGTGCAGTTCGGCCAGGACACCTACTGGCTGCAGCCCCACAACACCGAACTCCTCCGGCTGGCCCTCGCCCCGCAGGGCGCCGCGGCCACGGGCGGCAAGGACGGCAGCGCCGGAGCCGCGACGCCCGCCGCCACCTGATCCACCCGCACCGCCCGACGGCCCGGTGACCTGGGCTGACCCGGGGGTACGGGAGTGCCTCCGGGCCGGCCCGTCGTCCGGGTTCGACCGGAGGCCGTCCGCACGCTCCCCCGCGGCTTCCGAGGCCGCCCGGGCGGGCGGCAGCCCCTCCCGGCGGGCGGAGTGCCGCCGGGAGGGGCTGCCCTCGTCACGCCTGCGCGCCCTCGTCCGGGTGGCGGGCGCCGACCAGGACCGCGAGGTTGCCCGGGGGCTGCCGGTTGTCGTGCAGCAGTTGGTGGGCCGCGCCGATCTCGTCGAAGTCGAGGACCAGGGACAGGCAGGGGTCCACGATGCCGCGGTCGATCAGCTCGGTGATCTCGCGGGCCTGCCGGGCGTTGGCGGCGTGCGAGCCCTGCAGGCGCTTCTGCCGCATCCACAGGAAGCGCAGGTCGACGTCGCCGTTGTAGCCCGTGCTGCCGCCGCAGATGACCACCATGCCGGCGTTGTCGCACAGGTACATCGAGGTGGGGATGGTGTCCGCGCCCGAGTGCTCCAGGACGATCCGCGGGGCCCGGCGTTCGCCGAGCACCTCCCAGAACCGGCGGCCGAACGCGCGGGCGCCGGCCAGCCAGCGGTCCATCGCCGCCTGGTCGTCGGTGTTCGGCAGCCGCCCCCAGTGGTCGAACTCGCGGCGGTCGATGTAGCCCTTGGCGCCGAGCCGGATGCACTCCTCGCCGCGTTCCTCGCTGGAGACCACCGCGATCGGCACTCCCCCGGCCCAGCGCACCAGTTGGATCGCTATGCAGCCGAGCCCGCCGGCCCCGCCCCAGATCAGCACCGGGTCGCCGGGGCTCACGGTGTTGGGCTGCCAGCCGAACAGCTGCCGGTACGCGGTGGCCGCGGTGACCATGTAGCAGGCGGCCCCGGCCCAGGAGAGCCGGCGCGGCTTGGGGTGGCACATGTACTCGTCGGCGACCGCGAACTGCGCGAAGGAGCCGAAGTTCTCCTCGTAGCCCCAGACCGACTGCGAGGCGGAGGTGGCCGGATCGGCGCCCAGCCGGATGTCCTCGGCGCGCTCGTCCCACTGGTTGCCGAGCACCACCACCTCGTCGCCCGGCTTGAGCGTGCGGACGTCCTCGCCGACCGCCCACACCACGCCGGCGCCGTCCGAGCCGCCGACGTGGAAGGGGTCGAGGTCGCCCCGGCGTTGGCGGGCGGCGACCACGTCGACCGGCTTGCCCAGCGCGGCCCAGACGTTGTTGTAGTTGATGCCGGCGGCCATCACCTTGATCAGCACCTGGCCGCGGCCGGGCTGCGGGGTGTCCACCACCTCGGTGCGGAACGCGTCGGCGGGGCGGCCGTAGCGCTCGGGGCGGATCACCGAGGCGTACATCCGCTTGGGCCACTCGCCCAGCGGCGGGGCGTCACCGAGTTCGTACAGTTCCTTGGTCATCGCGGGTCTCCCTCCAGGTGGGCGGTGCAGGCGTGGTGCGTGTGGGCCGGGAAGCCGACGGTCCAGCCGTCCGGTACCTCGGCGAAGACCGGCCACAGGCTCTGCCGGCCGGCGGCGTTGGTCAGGACCAGGTGCGAGGGCTCGGCGGGGTCGTCCGGTGGCTCGAAGGGGTTCGGCACGGTCAGTCCTTCCGGTCGGAGCTGTCGTGGTCGTCGGAGTGGTGGGGGGCGTCGGGGCGGTGGGGTCCGTCGAGGCGGGCGAGCGCGGCGGCCAGTACCTCGCCGACCCGGGCGATGTGTTCGGGGCGGGTCATCTCGTAGTGGCCGCACGGCAGTCGGTGGTCCCGCACGGCCGCGGGGGCGTACCGGCGCCAGGCCTCGGCCAGCGGCTGCGCGTCCGCCGCCCGCGCGGACTCGGGCAGGCCCTCGGGGACGGCGCCCGGGCCGGCGGCGGTGAAGAACAGCAGCTCGCCGTCGAACTCCCGGAGCGCGAAGCCGCCGGAGACCGCCAGGTTGTTGGCGAAGACCCGGGCCATCGCCCGCGCCTCCTCGGCGCCGACGGGCAGCCCGGAGCCGTCCCCGCCGAGGATCGCCGCCACCAGCCGCTCGGCTTCCTCCTGGTCGGGCACCGCGAGCGCCGCCAGGGTCTCGGGCAGCGGGGTGTCCATCATCGCCAGCAGCTCCACCTGCTCGCCCCCGCGCCGCAGTTCGGTGGCCACCGCGTGCGCCACGACGCCGCCGTAGGAGCCGCCGAGCAGGCGGTACGGGCCGTGCGGCTGGACGGCGCGCACCCGGGCGAGGCAGTCCGCGACCATCGCGGCGGCGTCCTCGGCCACCGGTTCGCGGCCGTCCAGCCCGCGCGCCTGCAGCCCGTACACCGGCTGGTCGGGCCCGAGCCGGGGCAGCAGCGCGGTGTAGCACCAGGCGGTCCCGATGCTGGGGTGCACGCAGAACAGCGGGCGGCGGCTGCCGTCGGCGCGCAGTGCCAGCACGGGAGCGAACGCGCCGTCCGGGTCGGCGGGCCGGGCCTGCGCGACCAGGGCGCGGACCGTGGGGGCGGCCAGCAGCCGGGTGACGGGGACGTCCAGCACGCCGGCGCCGCGCAGGCGGCTGGTGAGCAGGACGGCCCGCATCGAGTCGCCGCCGAGGTCGAAGAAGTTGTCCTCGATCCCGATCCCGGCCACCTTGAGGACCTCCTCCCAGTGCGCGGTCACCGCACGCTCCAGGTCGGTCCGCGGCGCGAGGTAGGCGGCGGCGAGCAGCGGGCGGGGGGTGCGGCCCGGCAGCGGCCGGCCGGGCTGGTCCGGCTCGTCCGGCTCGTCTGGCCGGTCGGCCGTCGGGCAGGTCGTCGCGGTCGGGGCGGCGGCCGCCCGGGCCGCGGGGATCCAGTGCCGCCGGCGCTCGAACGGGTAGGCCGGCAGCGGCACCCGGCGGCCGCCGCCCTCCCAGCCCGCCAGGTCGACCGGCACCCCGGCGCTCCACAGCCGCCCGAGCGTCTCGGCGAGCACCTGGCCGTCCGGGCGCTCCGCCCTGGCGTGCCGCATGGTCGCCACGGCCACCGCCGCCGGGTCGTCCAGCACGGTCTGTGCCAGCGTTCCCAGCACCTGTCCGGGGCCGACCTCCACCAGCAGCGGGGCGTCCCGCTGCCACAGGCGCGCGACACCGTCGGCGAACCGCACGGTGCGGCGGGTGTGGGCGATCCAGTGCCGGCGGTCGACGGCCTGGTCGTCGGTGATCCAGTCGCCGGTGACGTTGGTGACGTACGGCGTGTGCGGCCGGTGCAGCGTGACGCCGTCCAGGGCGGTCGCGAAGGACTCCAGCACCGGGTCGAGCACCAGCGAGTGGGCGGCGGCCGGCATCCGCAGCCGGCGGTACGTCACGGCGTCGGCGGTCAGCTTGGCCTCCAGTTCGGCGACCGCGGCCGTCCGGCCGGCCACCGTGCAGGCGTGGGGGCCGTTGACGGCGGCCAGCGACAGCTCCTCGGTCAGGTAGCCGCGCAGTTCCGGCTCGCCGAGCGCCACGCTGGTGGTCGCGCCGCCGGCGGCGATGATGAGCCGGAGCCGGGTGGCGACCAGCGGCAGCATCTCCTCCAGTGACAGCACCCCGGCCAGGCACGCCGCCGTGTACTCGCCGAGCGAGTGCCCGAGGAAGGCGTCGGGCTGCACGCCGTGGGCCGTCAGCGTGCGGGCCAGCGCGTACTGGGTGGCGACCAGCGAGAGGAAGGCCTCCGCGCTGCCGGGTTCGGTGTGCCGGTACAGGTCGTCGCGCAGGTCGTGGCCCAGGTGCGGCCGCAGGATCCCGGCGCAGGCGTCGATCGCGGCGCGGTAGACCGGCACGTCCCGGTAGAGGTCGGCGCCCATGCCGACGTACTGGGTGCCGCCGCCGGGCAGCAGGAACGCGACCGGGGGCACCCGGCCGGGCTGCACCCGGTCGGACGACGGCAGCGGGCCGGCCAGCAGCCGCGCGGCGTCCTCGGTGCGGGAGGCCACCACCGCGGCCCGGTAGGGCAGTTGGGGGCGGTGGGCGCGCAGCGTGTGGGCCACGTCGCCGAGCGCCAGCGCGGGGTCCCGGGCGAGCCGGTCGGCCAGCTGCTCGCCGATCCGGCGCAGCGCGCCGGGGGTGCGGGCCGACAGCGGCAGCACCCGCCAGTGCCCGTCCTCCGCGCCGGTCCCGGGCCGGGGCGGTTCGGGGCCTCGGGCCGCGGCGGCTCGGGGGCCTCCTCCAGCACCACGTGCGCGTTGGTCCCGCCGACGCCGAACGCGCTGACGGCGGCGCGGCGCGGCCCGCCGTCGCACTCCCACGGCTCCAGTGAGGTGGGCACCCGGAACGGGCTCGCCGCGAAGTCGATCAGCGGGTTCGGCCGCTCGAAGTGCAGGTTCGGCGGGATCGCCCGGTGCTCCAGGGCCAGTACGGTCTTGATGAAGCCCGCCATCCCGGCGGCCGCGCCCAGGTGGCCGATGTTGGTCTTCGCCGACCCGAGCGCGCAGTACTGCCGGCGGTCGGTGCTCTCGCGGAACGCCCCGGTCAGCGCGGCGACCTCGATCGGGTCGCCGATCGCGGTGCCGGTGCCGTGCGCCTCCACGTAGCCGATCGAATCCGCGTCGACCCCGGCGACGGCCTGCGCCTCCAGGATCACCTCCAGCTGCCCCTCGACGCTCGGCGCGGTGAACCCCACCTTGCGGCGGCCGTCGTTGTTGACCGCCGAGCCCTTGATGACGGCCCGGATCCGGTCGCCGTCGGCCAGCGCGTCGGCGAGCCGCTTGAGGACGACCACGCCCACCCCGCTCCCGTCGGCGGTGCCCCGGGCGTCCGCGTCGAAGGCGCGGACCCGGCCGTCCGGGGAGAACGGCCCGTCCGGCACGTACCGGTAGCCGAGCAGGCCGGCCGGGTTGATGCTCGCGGCGGCGGCCACCGCGAGGTCGCAGCGCAGCCCGAGCAGTTCCTGGCAGGCGGTGTGGATCGCCACCAGCCCGGTGGAACAGGTGGTCTGGACGGTCATGCTGGGCCCGGTCAGGCCGAGTTCGTAGGAGATCCGGGTGGCGAGCGAGCCCAGCGAGTTGCTGATCGCGGCGTGCGTCGCCTCGATCGAGGAGGGGCGGCCGGCGAACAGCGGGTGGACGTGGGCCGGGTAGTAGTGGCTGTCGTCCGCTCCCGCGTACACGCCCACCACCTGCTCCTCGGGCAGCACCGGGTAGCCCGCGTCCTCCAGCGCGTGGTAGGCGCTCTCCAGCAGCAACCGCTGCTGCGGGTCGAGGAGTTCGGCGTCGGCCGGGCTGAAGCCGAAGAACTCGGCGTCGAACCGGTCGAAGCCGTCGACCATCGAGACCCGGCGGACCAGGGAGGGGTCGTCGAGGTCGGCCGGATCACCGCCCGCGGCCAGGAACTCCTCGTCGCTGATCGTCCGGGCGGCCTCCCGGCCCTCCGCGAGCAGGTTCCAGAACTCGGCCGCGGTGGCGGCGCCGGGCATCCGGGCGGCCAGGCCGACGACGGCGATCTCGAAGTCGCCCGCCTCTTCGGTGCGGACGGTGTGCTCAGACACGTACGTTCCCTTCGGTGGCGAGCGGGCGGCGGGTGAGGCCGGCGGCCCGGCGGGCGGCCCGGTCGCGGGCGCGGCGGCCCGGGGTCGTCGGAGGCTCGGTGGTCGGAGGCTCGGTGGTCGGTGGCTCGCCGTTCTCCGCGCTCCCGGCGCTCCCGGCGGTCCCGGGCCGCTCCGCGGCCGGGCGGCCGACGGCGGCCAGGTGGGCGGCGAGCGCGCGCACCGTGGGGTGGCCGAACAGGTCGACGACCGTGAGCTCGCTGCCGAACCGGGCGTTGACCAGTGCCTGCACCTTGGCCAGCAGCAGCGAACTGCCGCCCAGGTCGAAGAAGTTGTCCAGCACGCCGACCCGGTCGGTGCCGAGCACCCGGCCCCAGATCGCGGCCAGCTCCTGCTCCAGCGCGCGCTGCCGGTCGCGGTCCCGGTCGCGGCGGGCCGGGGCCGACGCCGGGCCGGCCTGTCCGGCGGTCCCGGCGTCCCCGGGGGGCTGCGCCGACTGCGTTCCGGGCGTGCGCAGCACCCAGCGGTCCCCGGCGCCGACCCGCTCGGCCGCGCTCGCCGCGGCGGCGTGCAGGGCTCCGAGGTCGGTGCCCCCGGCCAGCGCGACCTCGGCCGCGAGCCGGTGCAGCGGGCGGGCCGGGGCGACCACCCGGCTGCCCACCCAGGGCGCACCGCGGTCCGCGCCGATCAGCAGGTGCGGCTCGTCCAGGACGAGCGCGGCCCGGAGGCTCCGCAGGCCGTCGGCCGGGCGCACTGTCCGGTAGCCGCGGGCCTCGGTCAGGGCGGCCAGGCCGGTGCCGCGGCTCATCCCCAGCTCGTCCCAGCGGCTCCAGGCCAGGCTGCGGGCGTCGACGCGTCCGGCGAGCCGCTGGTGCCCGGCCAGCGCGTCGAGGAAGGCGTTCGCGGCCGAGTAGGCGCCGCTGAACGCTCCGCCGAAGAACCCGTTGACGGAGGAGAACGCGACGAACGCCGCGCCGGGCTGCTCGGCGGCCGCCCGGGCGAGCACCCAGCCGCCGGTGACCTTGGCGGCCAGCGCCGCCCGCCACTCGGCGACGGTGTACTCCACCGCCGGGCGCTGGTCGAACCGCCCGGCCAGGTGGAGGACCGAGGCGAGCGGCACGCCCCAGTCCTCGGCCGCCTGCGCGAGAGCCGACCGGACCTGCGCCTCGTCCGTCACGTCGGTGGCCCGGTAGCGGACCTCGCCGAGTTCGCGCAGCCGGCGGTAGGTGGCCAGCCGGCGGCCGAGCTCGGAGCCGGCCGCGATCTGCGCGTCCCACTCGTCCTCCGCGGGCAGCACGGTCCGGCCCAACAGCAGCAGTCGGGCGCCCGGGGTGGCCAGCAGGTGCTCGGCGATCACGCCGGACAGCCCGCCGAGACCACCGCTGATCACCTGGAAGCCGTCCGGTGCGCCGGGCAGCCGGGCGGGGACCGGCGGCAGCGGCCCGTCCACCGGCGCCAGTCGGCGCACCCAGCGCCGGCCGCCGCGGAACGCGACCTCGCTGTCGGTGCCGGCACCGGTCGCGGCGGTTCGCAGCTCCGCGAGCAGGAGCCGGGCCGAAGCGCCGTCCAGCTCGTTGCCCGACGCGTTGCCCGACGCGTTGCCCGTCTCCAGGTCGACCTGACTGCCGGTCAGCCACGGTAGTTCGGCCGTCAGGCTCTTCAGCAGGCCGCCCGCCGTGGCGTGCGCGAACCCGGGCTGCTCGCCCTCCCGGACCGCCCAGCCCCCGGCGGTCACCAGTTGCACGGTGACCGGGCGGTGCGGCCCGGCCGGCCCGCCCTGCCCGGCCCGCTCGGCCCGCTCGGCCAGTGCCTTGACGAGGCACAGCAGGCTGTCGGCGCCGCCGCGCTGGGCCCGGTGCAGGGCGGCCGGGTCGGTCGGCTCCCGGTCCGCGTCGAGGGCGCCCAGGTGCACGACGGCCTCCGGGGCCCGCCCGTCCGCCGCCAGCTGTGCCAGCAGTGCGTTCCAGTCCTCGGTGGCGTCGGGGCGCAGGCCGTGGTCCGCGGCGCTGCGCCGGACCGGGCCGTCGGCCCAGGACACCACGGTGCACAGGCCGCCGTCCGCCCGCACCTGCTCCGCCAGCTCCGCGGCGAGCGTGCGGGCCGGTCCGGCGTCAGCTCCCCCGGCCACGACGAGCACGCTGCCGAGCGGCCGCGGCTCGGCGGGGCCGGCCTGGGTGCACTGCCAGACCGGGCGCAGGAACCAGTCCGGCACGGTGTCCGCGGTCCCGAGCAGGCGTTCGACCCGGTTGATCGTCCCGTCGAACTCGCCCGCCTCGAAGCGGCGGCGCAGCAGGGTGCGCTGGATCTTGCCGATCTCGGTCTTCGGGATCTCGTCCGCCGTGACCGGCAGCAGGTAGGAGGGGCTGACCCCGGTCTCCCTGGTCACCTTGCCGCGCAGCTCGCGCAGCGCCGTCGCCTCGTCCTGTCCCGGAGCGAGGTGGACGAAGAGCGCGAGTGCGTCGGTGCTCGCCGCCGGGTCGCTGCGCACGGCGCAGGCGGCGGTGAACGAGCGCTCCACGAACGGGAGTTCTTCGGCGACCGCCTCGATCTCGTGGCTGTAGTGGTTGACGCCGTTGATGATGATGACGTCCTTGGCCCGGCCGGTCAGGAACAGTTCGCCGCCCAGCAGGTAGGCCAGGTCGCCGGTCTCGAACCAGCCTTCGGCGTCGAACGCCTCGGCGTTCTGCTCCGGGTTGTCGTGGTACCCGCAGGTGATCGAGGTGCCGCGGACCTGCAGCCGTCCGGCCGTGCCCTCCGGCACGACCCGGTCCTGCTCGTCCACCACCCGCATGGCGAACCCGGGGTAGGGCAGGCCGCAGCTGACCACCGCGCCCTCGGCCCCGGTGGGGACCGCGGGCAGCTCGGAGTCGGTGACCACCGAGGAGGTCTCGGACATCCCCCAGCCCGGGTGCATCGCGCTCTGCGGCAGCCCGTACGGCGCCAGCAGTTTCAGGAAGCGGCGCGCGGTGGCGGCGACCACCACCTCACCGGCGTTGGTGAGCAGGCGCAGCGGCGACAGGTCCCAGCTGCGGTCCGCCATCGCGGCCGCGTGCTCGGCGACCAGGCCGAAGGCGAAGTTGGGCGCCCAGCTGACGGTGGCGCGGTGCCGGTCGGCGAGGTCGAGCCAGCGCAGCGGGTCGGCCAGCACCCAGGCGGTGGGCGCGTGCACCTGCCGGCAGCCCAGGAACACGTCGCGCAGGTGGAACATCACCACGCCGGTGACGTGGTCCAGCGGGATCCAGTTCAGCGAGACGTCCTCGCCGGTCAGCGAGTTGACCGCGGCGGTGGCGGCCGAGCGGGTCAGGACGTTGCGGTGGCTGAGCCGGACGGCCTTGGGCAGTCCGGTGCTGCCGGAGGTCAGCAGCATCAGCACGGTGTCCTCGGGCTGCGCCGGGTGGTAGTCGGTGTCGGCCGCGGCGGTGCGCAGGGCCGCGACGGAGACGACCCTCGGCGCTGCCGCGCCGCCAGTACCGTCCGCCCCGCCAGTACCGTCCGCCCTGCCAGTAACGTCCGCGCTGTCCGCCCCGTCCGCGCTCAGCACCTCGCGCAGCGCGTCCTCGTGCCGGGCGCAGGTGACCACCCAGGGGCGGCCGAGCATGCCGTGCACGCCCTCCAGCTTGGCGCGGGCGGCCGACGCGGTGGCGTACGACGGCGGCACGGTCAGCGGCACCGTGACGAACCCGCCCAGGATGCAGCCCCAGAGCGCGGCCAGGAAGTCCTCGTTGTCGTCGCACTGGAGGATCACGGCGTCCCCGGGCACCAGGCCGCGGCTGCGCAGCCCGCCCAGGACGCGGGTGGCCTGGGCGAGCATCTGCGCGTAGCCGACCCGGACCTGCGAGCCGTCCTCGCGCACGTGCACCACCTCGGCCTGCGGCCCGGCCCCGGTGGCCCGCAGCAGCGCCTCGGCCAGGGTGGCCACGCCGGGGTCGGGCAGCGGCGGGCCGACGCTGAGCGAGGCGGGCCCGGCGGCCGGCTGCGGCTGCCGTGCCCGGTCGGCCGGCTGCGCGCGGTCGGCGGTCGCGGCGCTGGTGGTGAGCTGCAGCACGCCGGGCTGCGGCCGGTCCGGCTCCAGCGCGACGGTCGCGGACAGCACGCCGGGCAGCGCGGCGAGTTCGCGCTCCCAGGCGTCCGCCGACTGCTCGTCCAGCAGCGGCAGTTCGCGCAGCGCCGCCAGGTCCACGGTGCCCTGCGGGGTGCGCGGCAGGTCCGAGACGGCGACCACCCGGGCCGGCCGCACCGCTTCGGCCGCCCGGCGCGCCGCGCCGTCCCGGTCGGGCACGGCCAGCACGACCGGGGCATCCGGCCCTGCCGAGCCGTCGGTCGAGGCGCCGGTCGGCGGCGCGGGCAGCGCGACGCAGTCGCGGATGCCGTCCTGGGCGCGCACCAGGTGCTCCCGGCGCGTCCCGGCGTCCGCCTCCGGCTGCGCGGCGGGGAGCGCGGGCGGCGCGGGCAGTTCGCCGAGGCGTCGGGCCGGGTCGGCGGCGACGGTGTCCAGCAGTTCGTGCCAGGCCGCGACCAGCCGGTCCGCGCGGTCCGCGTCGAACAGGTCGGTGCGGTAGTCCACCCGGACCTCGATGCCCGCCGGCCGCCCGTCCGCGCCGTGTCGCTCGACGGCGTTGACGAGCAGGTCGAACTTCGCCGTCGCGGTGTGCCGCAGCTCCAGCCGCAGCGCCTCCCCGTCGAGGCGCAGTTCGGCGTCGGCGTTGTTCTGCAGCGCCAGCATCACCTGGAACAGCGGGTGCCGGTCCGCGTCCCGGTTCGGGTTCAGCTCGGCGACCAGCAGCTCGAACGGGAGGTCCTGGTGGTCGTACGCGGCCAGGTCCGCCGCCTTGACCCGGGCCAGCAGCTCGCGGAACTCCGGGTCGCCGGAGGTGTCGGTGCGCAGCACCAGCGTGTTGGCGAAGTGGCCGATCAGGTCATCCAGGGCGGTGTCGCTGCGGGCGGCGACCGGGGTGCCGATCGGGATGTCGGTCCCGGCGCCGCAGCGGGTGAGCAGCGCGGCCAGGGCGGCGTGCAGCACCATGAACAGGCTGGCCCCGCTCTCGTCGGCGAGGCGCTGCAGCCCGCCGTGCAGCCGGGCGTCGAGCCGGACCGTGCGGTTGCCGCCCTGCCCGACCTGCCCGACCTGCCCGACCTGCCCGGCCTGCTCGGCCTGCCCGGCCTGCTCGGCCTGCCCGGCCTGCCTGGCCTGCCTGGCTCGGCCGCCCGGCCCGGCCGTGGCGGAGCTGCCGCGCGGACGGGCGAAGGGCAGCTCCGTCCGCTCCGGCAGTCCGGCCAACGCCTGCTTCCAGAAGGCAATCTGACGGACCGTCAAGCTCCCGGGCGCCCGGTCGGCGAGCAGCTCGCGCTGCCACAGCGCGTAGTCGGCGTACTGGACCGCCGGCTGCGTCCAGTCCGGCGCGCGGCCGGCCAGTCGCGCGGCGTACGCGGTGGACAGGTCCCGCGCCAGCGGCCGCAGCGACCAGCCGTCACCGGCGACGTGGTGCAGCACCAGGGCCACCGCCTGCTCGCCGGGGGTGCTCCCGTACACCGCGGCCCACAGCGGGGTGTCGTCGTGCAGGTCGAACCGGTGGTGCGCGGCAGCCGTGAGGTGGGCCTCGATCTCCGCCGCCGGGCAGTCCACCACCCGCAGGTCGGGCCGGACGGTGCCGGGCGCGGCGATCTGCTGGACGGGCGTGCCGTCGACGGTGGTCAGCCGGGTGCGCAGCGGTTCGTGCCGGTCGGTCAGGTCGGCGAGCGCGGAGCGCAGTGCGGCGAGGTCCAGCGGCCGGCGGGGCCGCAGCACCAGCGGCATGTTGTAGGTCGGTGCCGCGCCCTCCAGCCGGTCCAGGAACCAGAGGCTCGCCTGCGCCGCGGAGAGCGGGACCTGCGCCGGGCGGGGCCCCGGGAGCAGCGGTGGCCGGGCGGTCGGCGCGTGTTCCAGGCGCTCGGCGAGTGCGGCGGGCGTGGGGTGCGCGTACAGCTCGCGGATCGACAGTTCGACGCCGACGGCCGCGCGCACCAGGGCGGACAGGCGGGCCGCGCTCAGCGAGTGCCCGCCGAGTTCGAGGAAGCTGTCCTGCGGGCCGACGCCGGGTGTTCCCAGCACCTGCTCGAACAGCTCGCACAGCAGGGCCTGACGGGCGGTGCGCGGGCTCTCGCCGCGGCCCGTGCCCGGCGCGGCGGGGGCGGGCAGGGCCGAGCGGTCCAGCTTGCCGTTGACCGTGGTCGGCAGCCGGTCGAGCGCGACGAACGCGCCGGGCACCATCGCGGCGGGCAGCGACTCCTCCAGGTGCGCGCGCCACCGCCCGGGGTCGGGCTCGGCGCCCGGGTCCGGCACCACGTAGGCGGCGAGGTAGGGGTGGCCCGGGCGGTCCTCGCGCAGGAGCACGGCGGCCGCCCGCACCTGCGGGTGGGCCAGCAGTGCCGCCTCGATCCCGGCCGGTTCGATCCGGACCCCGCGCAGCTTGATCTGCTGGTCCGCGCGGCCGATGAACTCCAGTTCGCCGCCGGGCAGTCGGCGCACCAGGTCGCCGGTGCGGTACATCAGGGTGCCGGGCGGGCCGTAGGGGTCGGCGACGAAGCGTTGCGCGGTCAGGGCGGGCTGCCCCAGGTACCCGTCGGCGAGCTGGTCGCCGGCCACGTACAGCTCCCCGGTGGCGCCTGGCGGCACCGGGCGCAGTGCGGCGTCCAGCACGTGGGTGCGGGTGTTCCAGACCGGGTGGCCGATCGGCACGGTCGCGGTGGTGTCCGCCGCGGAGTGGGCCCACGCCGTGACGTCCACGGCGGCCTCGGTCGGTCCGTACAGGTTGTGCACCTGCGCCCCGGTCAGTTCGGCGGCCCGGGCGGCCAGCGCGGTCGGCAGCGCCTCGCCGCTGCAGATGATCCGCCGCAGTCCGGTGCCCTGCCAGGGCTCCGGGTCCTGCACGCAGATTTGCAGCATCGAGGGCACGAAGTGCGCGGTGGTGATCCGCTCCCGGCGGATCAGCGCGGCGAGGTAGCCGGGGTCCTGGTGGCCGCCCGGTTCGGCGCAGACCAGGGCGGCGCCGCTGATCAGCGGCAGGAACAGCTCCCAGACGGACACGTCGAAGCCGAACGGGGTCTTGTGCAGGATCCGGTCGTGCCCGTCGATCCGGTAGGCGTGCCGCATCCACAGCAGCCGGTTGCAGATGGCGGCGTGCGAGACCACCACGCCCTTGGGGCGGCCGGTGGTGCCCGAGGTGTGGATGACGTAGGCCGCGTCGTGCGGACGCGGCCGCACGCCCGCGCCGGGCTCGGCGCCGGACGGAGCCGTACCGGTCGGTTCGGCGAGTTCGGCCGTGACTGCGGCGTCGTCGAGCCGCAGCAGGGCGGGACCGGCGCCCGCCGTTCCGAGCACCGCGGCGCCGGCGCGGTCGGTGAGGACGGCGGCGGGCCCGGTGTCGGCCAGCACCGCCGCGAGCCGGCCCGCCGGGTGGTCCAGGTCCAACGGGACGTACGCGGCACCGGACTTGAGCACGCCGAGCAGGGCGACGACCAGCTCCGTCGAGCGCGGCAGCGCGACCGCCACCGTCCGCCCCGGGCCGGCCCCGCGCGCGGCCAGCAGTCGGGCGATCCGGTCCGCCCGCTCGTTCAGCCCGGCGAAGTCCAGGCTCTGCTCGGCGCAGCGCACCGCCTCGGCTTCCGGGGTGCGCGACGCCTGCGCCTCGACCAGGTCGACGAGCGTGGTCGCCGGTACGGGGTGCGCGGTCGCGTTGGCCTCCTCCAGCAGCGTCAGCTCCTGCGGCGAGAGCCACCCGGCCCGGCCGACGGGGGCGTCGGGGCGCGCGGTCAGGCTCTCCAGTAACCGCTCCAGCCGGGCCACCCGCTCGGGGCCGTCCGCGCCGTCGCCCTCGGCGAGTTCCAGGTCCTGGAGCAACTCCTCGAACGTGTAGCGGAGTTGTCCGTCGCCCAGCTGTGCCACCACCTCCCGGAAGCTCAGTCCGGGCGCCGGCTTGAGCGTCGACCGCCCCGATCCGAGCGTGACTTCGCCGAGCCCGGTGCACCGGTGCAGGTAGACGGCCACCGATGCCATCAGCTGAGGGATTCCGTGTCGTGCCAGGCGCCGGTTCACGTCGTGTCCTTCCAGAGGTCGCCGTCCCGTGAGGGCCTGAAAAAACGATACCGTCGCGAAGGAATAATTTAACTGTGATCCACGTCACTCTCCGGACGGACCCGCGCGGGACCGGCACATCGCCACCGGGGCGGTGCGCCGGCCCGGCCGGGGCGGGCGCCCCGCAGACGCACGGCGCGCCCATCCCGGGACGGTGGCGGTTACGGGGCGGTGCGGGGGGCGGGGACGGTGCGGTCGGTCTGGAGGTCGAGGAGTTCGCGGAACAGGCCCTCGGTACCGGCGAGTTCGTCCCAGGTGCCGGTCTGCACGATCCGTCCCCGGTCCATGACGACGACCCGGTCGGCGAGCTTGGCGTTGGCGAGGTTGTGGGTGACGAGCAGGGTGATCCGGCCGGGGGCGAGGGTGCGCAGGGCGTGCAGGATCCTGTGTTCGGCGCGGGGGTCGAGGTCGGAGGTCGGCTCGTCCAGGATCAGCAGGCCGGGCTGGCGGGCGGTGCGGTAGAAGGCGCGGGCGACGGCGGCGCGCTGCCAGCCGCCGCCGGAGAGTTCGGCGCCGCCCTGCCAGCCCTGGGCGAGCAGGGTCCGCCAGCCCGAGCGCAGGCGGGTGACGACTTCGTCGAAGCCGGTCAGCGCCGCCGCGGCCTCGACCGCCCGGACGGGGTCGCCGTCGGCGTGGCGGCCGAGGTGGACGTTCTCGTGCGCGGGCAGCGGCCAACGGGCGAACTCCTGTGGCACCCGGGCGACTTGCCGGAACAGGGCGTCCGCTTCCAGCTGGGCGATCGGGACGCCGTCCCAGGTGATCTGCCCGCCGCCGTCCTGGGGCAGGTAGAGGCCGGAGAGGAGCTTCAGCAGGGTGGACTTGCCGGAGCCGTTCTGGCCGATCAGCGCGACGACCTCGCCCTGGTGCAGGGTCAGGTCGATGCCGCGCAGCGCCGCCTCCTGCTGCTCGCCGGGGTAGGCGTAGGTGAGGGCGGTGACTTCGATCGTCCCGGGCGGGTCGGGGACGATCTCGCCGCGGGTGATGCGGTGGCCGCCGGCGGAGTCGAGGAAGTCGAAGTAGTCGTCGAGGTACAGGCCCATCCGGTAGAGGCGGGCGCCGTTGCCGACCATGCCCTGCACGCTGCTCGCCGCGGTGCGCAGCGCGAACGTGGCGGAGCCGGCGGCCGCGAGGCCGATGCGGCCGGTGGAGACGAGGTAGAGCAGGGCTCCCCACATCAGGGCCGCTCCCGCGCCGGTGGCGAGGGCGGCGAGCAGCGACACCCGGGCCGCTTCGGTGCCGGCCCGGTCGGTGACGGCGACGATCCGGGCCTCGGCGGCACGGTACTTGCGCATCATGAACGGCAGGACCTGGTCGGAGCGGACCTGGTCGGCGCGCTGCTTGTCGATCAGGTGCCAGCGGTAGATCCGCAGGGCGGCGCGCTCGTCGTTGGTGGTGATGGTGGCGAGGTAGTGGATGCGGGCGGTGCGGACGGCGGCGAGTCCGGCGGGGACCGAACCGAGCAGCAGGAACGGCAGCAGCCACGGGTTGAGGGTGGTCAGGACTCCGGCCGCGGCGGCGAGGGAGACGGTGGCGGCGATGACGTCCTGGGCGGAGGCCAGCAGGTCGGGGGTGGTGGCCGCGCCGCGGTCGGCGGCCTCCCAGCTCTCGTTGTAGGCGGGCTGGTCGTAGGCGGCGAGTTCGGCGGAGCACCCGGCTTCGATCAGCGCCAGGTCCGCGTCGCGGTTGACCCGGGGCCCGACCCGGCCGGACAGCGTCGTCACCGCGATGCCCAGGGCGGCCCGCAGCGCGGCGGAGACGGTCAGCAGCGTCAACGACGGTGCGGCGGCCCGCAGATGGCCGGTGACGGGGCCGGGGCGCAGCAGGGCGGCGAGGGTGCCGGTGGTGGCGTACAGGGCGAGCGCGCCGAAGACGCCGCTGGCGGCCTGGGCGAGGAGCAGGAGCAGGGTGGAGCGGCGGTCGGCGTGCCAGGCCAGGGCGAGGGAGCGGCGGATCAGTTCCGGCAGACGGCGGACCATGGCGCTGCTGGAGATGGACGTGCCCACGTCGTGGCGCTTGTCGCCGGGGAACTGGTAGCGCAACTCCTCGTCGTGCTCGGGCTGTTCGGCGTGGTCGGGCTGTTCGGCGTGGCCGTCGGGCTGGGCGCCGGTTTCCCGGAGCGGCGGTCGGCGGGTCTCGGTCACGTTGCTCCCTGGGTTGGCAGCTGGGCGGCGGGCGCGTGGAGGCAGGCCGGAGTCCCGGGCCTGCCGGGCTCGGTGACGGGCGCGCTCCGTGGCGGACGTGCTCAGTGATGGGCGTGCTCGGGTGGCAGCGGTGCCGGTCGGCAGGCTGCGGGACGAGGGGGTCGCTGGTCGAGTCCCCGATCCTGTCAGGGCGCCGTCCGCGGGTTCGGCGTGTCCGAGCCGGGCTCACCCGATCCGGGTGAATCCGTGTCCTCGTCGGCGAGTTGGTGGATCTCGATCAAGCAACCCCTGCGGGCCGGCAGCGGCCGCGGGAACGCGCGCGACACCGGCAGGCGGTTCGAGTCGTGTGTAGGGAAGCGTCCGATCTTCCGTCCCCGAGGAGCCTCTCTTGTCCGACCGGATCACTTTCGAGGAGTTCGCCGCCAGCCGGGCCGGGCAGCTGTTCAAGATCGCCTACCTGATGTGCGGAGACTGGCACCAGGCCCAGGACCTGGTGCAGATCGCGCTGTCGAACCTGTACCCCGCCTGGGGCCGCCTGACCCGGGGCGGCAGGGTCGCCGGCCTCGACGCCTACGCGCGCAAAACGCTGCTGAACTGCTACATCTCCCACCGCAGACTCCGGCGTTCCAGCGAGCTCCCGGTCGGTGAACTCCCCGATCGCGCTGCGCACGGACCGAGCGAGGAGAGCGAGGTGACGCTGCGCCTGGCGGTCCTGGCGGCGCTGGACCACCTCGCCCCCCGCAACCGCGCGGCGGTGGTGCTGCGCTACCTCGAGGGCCACAGCCTGGAGGAGGTCGCGGACGCCCTGGGCTGCTCGGTGAACGCGGTGAAGAGCCTCAACTCCCGCTCGCTGGCCACGCTCCGGAAGCTGCTCGGGCCCGACCGCTTCGCCCTGCTGCAGAACTGACCCTCCCCAGGCACCCCGGAAAGGCAGACACCCCATGGATTTCGACCAGGACCTCGCCGACGTCCTCGCCGCCAGCGTCAAGAACCTCGATCCTCCCGTCACCCGGATCGTCGCGGAGAGCGCCCGGCTCGGCCGCGCACACCGGCGCGCGCAGCGGCTGCGCGCCCTGCGCGTCGGCGGCGCGTCGGCGGCCGTCGCAGCCGTGCTCTGCGCCGCCGTCGTGACGTCCCAACTGCGCGACCGGAGCGCGCCGGTGCCGCCCCCGCCCGCCGAACCCGCCTCCACCGCGGCCTCGCCCACCGCCTCGCCATCGCCATCGCCCTCGCCCTCGTCGTCCGGGCTGCGCGCAGACGCCCAGTTGACACCGGACGCCATGGTCAAGCTGCTGTCCGACCGGCTCCCGGCGGGCGGAGCCTTCGTCAAGTACCAGCAGCCGTACGCGGACCACTCCCCCACCGAGGAACTGGGCGCGTTCCTCCGCTACGACGACGGCCGCGGCACGGCCACCTTCCAGCTCACCCTGCGCAAGGAGGCCCGTCCGTTCCCCGGCGGCGGCCGCACCCCGGCGTCCAGGACGCCCCCTTCCACTGCGACGGCACGCCCCTGCGCCCCAGCGGGCCCCCGCCGGGGCCCCTCAGCTGCCGGACCGGTTTCCTCGCCGACGGCAGCTGGGAGATGGTCAGCGCCACCGACGCCGTCGTGCCCGGCCTGTACGGCTACCAGGTCGCCATCTGGCGCCCCGACGGCGTTGTCCTCGTGTTCGCCGAGTTCGCCGGGACGATCAACGCCTACGGGCACGAGGAAGCCGCCACCCGCGCCGAGCCCCCCGTCCCGCTCGCCCAGTGGCAGGGCATCGCGGAGAGCCCGGACTGGCAGTTCCAGGTCCCCCGCGCGCTGGTCGACGAGGGGGCCCGGCTGGCCTCGGGCATCCCCCGCGCGCCCTTTCCCGAGGGCTGAGCGGCCCCCTCCTCCCCTGTCGGCACGGCCCTCCGGGGGAGTGCCGGGGCTCGGAGCGTCACCCCGCGGAGGTCACCGAGGCCGCGAAGGCGAGGGCGGTGGGGGTGTGGTGCGAGCCGCCGCCCTCGTGGCCGTTGTAGGGGTGGACGCTGATCTGCTTCGGGCCGCGGTAGTGGTTGTGGGAGGCGAAGACGGTCTCGGGCGGGCAGACCTCGTCCATCAGGGCGACCGAGTACAGCGCCGGGGCGGTGGCGCGGGCCGCGAAGTTGAGGCCGTCGAAGTAGGCGAGGGTGCGGAAGACGGTCTCCACCTTGTCCCGGTGGACCTTGCAGAACTCGGCGACCTCCTTGTAGGGGTAGGCGTCGGTGATCTCGGTGGCGCGGCGGATGTGCTGGAGGAACGGGACCTCCGCGATCACGCCGGCCAGGTCCGGCACCAGGCCCGCGACGGCCAGCGCGAGGCCGCCGCCCTGGCTGCTGCCGGCCACCAGGATCCGGGCCGGGTCGATGCCGGGGTGGGTGCGGACGGCGTCGACCGCGCGGACGGCGTCGGTGTAGAGCCTGCGGTAGTAGTAGGCGGCCGGGTCGAGGACGCCGCGGGTCATCGACCCGGGGTGGGCCGGGCCCGCGCTGCCCGCCTCGTCGGGGGTGTCGCCGACGGACCAGCCGCCGCCCTGCCCGCGGGTGTCCATGACCAGGTGCGCGTAGCCGGCGCTGGCCCACAGCAGGTGGTCGTGGGGCAGTCCCCGGCCGCCGCCGTACCCCACATAGCCGACCACGACCGGGAGCCGTCGCCCCTCGGCGCCGCGCGGGCGCACCAGCCAGCCCTTGATCGGCTGGCCCGCGTGGCCGGGGAAGGTGGCGTCCTCGACCGTGACGGTGGTCAGGCCGGTTTCGACCGGGGTGGTGTCGAGGCGGGCCGGGAAGGCCCTGGCGGCGGCCAGGGTGTCCGCCCAGAAGGCGTCGAAGTCCTCGGGCTCGGTCCGCTCGGGTCGGTGCTTCCGCAGTTCCGGAAGGTCCATGGAAAGGAATGCCATGGCGGCCCAGAGTAGGGCAGGGCGGGGCCGCCGCCAATGTCCGGGCCGGAAGGTCCTGAAACTTACTCAAGCGTTTAAGGGCTGACGTGCGGAAGCGTCCGCGAGGCCGGTCGGGCCGGTTGACCGGGTTGACGGTCGAGCCTACGTTCCCCCGGAGTCGGGCCGGGGCGGCTTTCGTGCGTCACGTGCTTAAGCGCATAAGTACCGGCCGTTCCTGACGCCCGTTCTGTTGTCCTGTCGAATTCTGTCGAATCCTCCAGCATTCCGGAGTTGGCACATGAAGCAGCGATCGGCGGCCCTGCTGGCCGTGGCCCTGATGTCGATGACGGCGGTCCCGGCCTGTTCCGGCGTGAGCGGCGGCGGTGGCGGCGGCGCGGCCGTGGCCCCGTCGGACCCGGCGAAGGTGAGCGGGGACATCACCGTGCTCACCCACAAGACCGACCTCGCCGGTGACGGCACCCTGGCGAGGTACGCGGCCGAGTTCAACAAGACCTACCCGAACGTGCACGTCAAGTTCGAACCGATCGTCAACTACGAGGGCGACGTCAAGATCCGGCTGAACAGCACCGACTACGGCGACGTCCTGATGATCCCCGCCGCCGTCCCGGTCGCCGACTACCCGAAGTTCTTCGCGCCGCTCGGCACCCCGGCCGACCTCGACCGGAAGTATCGGTTCATCGACGGCGGAGCGTACAACGGGCAGGTGTACGGCATCGCCGTCAACGGCAACGCGACCGGCCTGGTCTACAACAAGTCGGTCTGGAAGCAGGCCGGGGTCACCGACTGGCCGACCACGCCGGAGCAGTTCCTGGCGGACCTCCAGGCGATCAAGGCGAAGACCTCGGCCACCCCGCTCTACACGATCTACCACGAGGGCTGGCCGATGACGGCCTGGCAGAGCTACCTCGGCGAGGCGAGCTGCGACGAGGCGGCCGGCGACAAGCTGGCCACCGACCCCGGGCCCTGGGCCGCGGGCAAGGAGCTGAACGGCATCGACACCCTGCTGTACGACGTGGTGCACCAGCAGTTGACCGAGAAGGACCCGACCACGACGGCCTGGGAGGGCTCGAAGAGCCGGCTCGGCACCGGGAAGATCGGGACACTGGCGCTCGCCTCCTGGGCGGTCCCGCAGATGGAGGCGGCGGCGCGGACGGCCGGCGCGGACCCGGCGGACATCGGCTTCATGCCGTTCCCGGTGCAGCAGGGCGGGCACTTCTGCTCGGTGATCTCCCCGGACTACCGGGAGGCCGTGAACGTCCACTCCAAGCACAAGGAGGCCGCGCGCGCCTGGGTGGACTGGTTCGTCGACAAGAGCACCTACGCCCAGGACCAGGCCCTGCTGCCGACGCTGAAGGCCGGGGCGATGCCGGCCGAGCTGAAGGCGTACCAGGACGCGGGGGTGCAGTTCATCCAGTTGAGCCAGACGAAGAGCGCCGAGGTCTCGAAGATCGACAACCAGTCCGAGATCGGCCTGAACAAGCCGGACTACCGCCAGCACATCGTCGACCTGGCCCGGGGCGCGGGCAGCGGCAGCCTGGATGGCTACTTCGCCGAGCTGAACAAGAAGTGGGCCGCCGCGATCAAGACGGTCGGCTGATCGAGGTGGGCGAGCTGCTCGAACACACCCGTGGCCGTAGCCGTAGCCGTAGCCGCACCCGTGCCCGTGCCCGTCCCGGGAGGCACGGCCTGCTCGCGCGCGCGACGCCGTGGCTGTTCCTCGCCGTGCCGCTGGCCTTCCTGGTGGTCTTCACCTACACGCCCGTGCTCAACATGCTGTACTACAGCCTGACCAGTTGGGACGGGTTCGGTCCGGACCGGGAGTTCGTCGGCCAGGCCAACTACACCGAGCTGTTCGCCCGGCCGGACCTGTTCCAGGTCTTCTTCGTCAGCCTGTTCTACCTGGCGTCGGGCGCGGTGCAGATGGTGCTGGCGCTGTACTTCGCCACGGTGCTGAGCTTCGACGTCCGGTTCCGGAACTTCTTCAAGGGCGTGCTGTTCTTCCCGTACCTGATCAACGGCGTCGCCATCGGCTTCGTCTTCCTGTACTTCTTCCAGCCCGGCGGCACCCTCGACTCGGTGCTCGGCCTGTTCGGGGCGCGCGGCGACCACCTGTGGCTGGGGGATCCGCACCTGGTCAACTGGTCGCTCGCCTCGGTGTCGCTCTGGCGGTACCTGGGGCTGAACTTCGTGCTGTTCCTCGGCGCGATCCAGTCGATCCCCGGGGAGATCCACGAGGCGGCGGAACTCGACGGGGCGAACCGCTGGCACCAGGTCCGGCACATCGTGCTGCCCGGCATCCGGCCCGTCATCAGCCTGAGCGCCGTGCTGGTGGTGTCGGGTTCGCTCTCCGCGTTCGAGATCCCGTACATCATGACCGGCGGCGCGGGCGGCAGCACCACCTTCGTCATCCAGACGGTGAAGCTGGCCTTCCAGTTCAACAAGGTCGGCCTGGCCTCGGCGGCCGCCGTGGTGCTGCTCGCCGTCGTCCTGCTGGCGACCTGGATCCAGCGGCTGATCGTGCCCGACGAAGGGGTCGACCTGGTATGACCAACCACGCTCCGCGCGGGGTCGCGGCCCGTTCGGCGGTCGCCGCCAAGTACCTGTCGCTGGTGGCCGCTTCGGCGGCGACGCTGCTGCCGCTGGCGGTGGTGCTGATGGCGGCGTTGAAGACCGGGCCGGAGTCGGCGGACAGCGGTCCGCTGAGTCCGCCGCACGACTGGTTCAACCTGCACAACTTCCAGGTGGCCTTCACCCAGGGGCACATGCTGCGGGCGTTCGGGAACACCGCCTTCATCCTGGTCTTCTCGGTCACCGGCACGGTGCTGATCGGCTCGATGACCGCGTACGCGATCGACCGGTTCAGGTTCCCGTTCCGGAAGCTGACGGTCTCGCTGTTCCTGCTGGCCTCGCTGGTGCCCGGGGTCACCACGCAGGTGGCGACCTTCCAGATCGTCAACTCCTTCGGCCTGTTCAACACCCGCTGGTCGGCGATCGCGCTGTACACCGGCACCGACATCGTGTCGATCATCATCTTCCTGCAGTTCATGCGGGCGATCCCGGTCTCGCTCGACGAGGCGGCCCGGATCGACGGGGCCTCGCCGCTGCGGATCTACCGGACGGTGATCCTGCCGCTGCTGCGGCCGGCCATCGCGACCGTGGTGATCGTGAAGGGGGTGGTGGTCTACAACGACTTCTACATCCCGTTCCTGTACATGCCCTCGCCCGAACTCGGCACCGTCTCCACCTCGTTGTTCTACTTCAAGGGCCCGTACGGCGCGCACTGGGAGGTCATCTGCGCGGGCGCGGTGCTGGTCATCGTGCCGACGCTGGTGGTGTTCCTGTTCCTCCAGCGCTTCATCTACAACGGCTTCACCCGGGGGGCGACCAAGTGAAGCGGGTCACCATCGTGGAGATCGCGGAGCGGGCCGGGGTCTCGATCGGCGCGGTGTCGTACGCGCTCAACGGGCGGCCGGGGGTGTCCGAGGAGACCCGGCGGCGGATCATGGAGATCGCCGACGAGATCGGCTGGCGGCCGAGCCTGGCCGCCAGGTCGCTGTCGGGGTCGCGCGCGCACGGCGTCGGCCTGGTCCTCGCCCGCCCGGCGGACACGCTCGGCGTGGAGCCGTTCTTCATGCGGTTCATCTCGGGGCTGGAGCGCGAGCTGTCGGGGGAGCGGATCGCGCTGCTGCTCCAGGTCGTCGAGGACCACCGGGCCGCCGTCGAGGCGATCCGCCTGTGGTGGGCCGAGCGGCGCATCGACGGGCTGGTGGTCACCGACCTGTACGCGCAGGACGTCCGGATCCCGGTGATCGAGGAACTGCGCATCCCGGCCGTGCTGGCCGGGCGGCCCCGGCCGGACACCCGGCTGGGCGCGGTGTGGACCGACGACACCGCCGCGGTGGACGCCTCGGTGGACTACCTGGTGGCGCTCGGCCACCGCCGGATCGCCCGGGTCGCGGGCCTGCCCGGCCTCGACCACACCCGGGTCCGGATCGCGGCCTTCCGCGCCGCCGTGCTCCGGCACGGCCTGGGCGAGCCCGACGTGGTGGAGACCGACTACACCGCGGAGGAGGGCGGCCGGGCGACCCGGGCGCTGCTGTCCCGGCGCGGGCGGCCGACCGCGATCCTGTACGACAACGACGTGATGGCCGTCGCCGCGCTCACCGTCGCCCAGGAGATGGGCCTCTCGGTGCCCGGCGAGCTGTCCATCCTGGCCGGGGACGACTCGCAGCTGTGCGTCCTGGTCCGGCCCGCCCTGACCGCGCTGTCCCGGGACATCCAGGCGTACGGCCTGCAGACCGCGCGGGTGCTGCTGGACCTGATCGACGGCCGCGCCCCGCGCGCCTACCAGGGCAACACCGCGCGCCTCACCGTCCGCGGCAGCACCGCGGCCGCGCCGGACGGCTGACTGTCCGCCGGCCGCTCCCCCGTTTTCCGGCGGAAATCCCTCCGCCGGAGTCGACGCGTCACCAGGAGGGCTCCATGCGTCTCGTGTTCCCCGATTTCCGCTCACGCCGCACTCGCGCCGTCACCGGCGCGTTCGCGTCGGGCGTGCTGGCGGTGGCGGCGACCTCGCTGGTCGTCCTGCCGCAGGCCGCGCAGGCGGCCGGGACCCAGTGCCAGGCCACGTACTCGGTGCAGAACGACTGGGGCAGCGGGTTCCAGACCAGCGTCACCATCACCAACCTCGGTGCGGCGTGGACGAGTTGGACGCTCGGCTACTCCTACGCCGGGAACCAGGCGCTGTCCTCGGGCTGGAACGGCACCTGGAGCCAGTCCGGCCAGGACGTGACGGTCAGCAGCCTGGCCTGGAACGGCGGCGTCCCGTCCGGCGGCACCGTCTCGCCCGCCGCCACCTTCGGCTACAGCGGCGCGAACGCCGCGCCGACGGCCTTCACGGTCAACGGCGTCCTGTGCGGCGGTTCCGCTCCCAGCACCCCGCCGCCCACCAGCCCGCCGCCGACCACCCCGCCCCCGACCACGCCGCCGTCGGGCCCGGCGCCCGCGCTGCACGTGTCCGGCAACCACCTGGTCACCGCCGCCGGGGCGAACTACCGCCTGCTGGGCGTGAACCGCTCCAGCGGCGAGTTCGCGTGCGTGCAGGGCAAGGGGATGTGGGACGGCCCCGCGGACCAGGCCACCGTCGACGGGATGAAGAGCTGGAACGTCCACACCGTGCGCATCCCGCTGAACGAGGAGTGCTGGCTCGGCACCGGTGACGTGCCGCCGGGCGGGACCACCGGCGCCGCGTACCGGCAGGCCGTCAAGGACTACACCGACCTGCTGGTGGCCAACGGGATGAACGTGGTCCTGGACCTGCACTGGACGTACGGCCAGTACACCGGCTCCGGCGCGGGCTGCTCGGACACCGCGGCGACCTGTCAGAAGCCGATGCCCGACCAGAAGTACAGCCCGGCGTTCTGGACCCAGGTGGCCGACACCTTCAAGGGGAACGACGCGGTCCTGTTCGACCTGTTCAACGAGCCCTACCCGGACGCCGCCAACGGCTTCACCGACGCCACCGCGGCCTGGACCTGCCTGCGCGACGGCGGCACCTGCACCGGCATCGGCTACCCGGTCGCCGGCATGCAGTCGCTGGTCGACGCGGTGCGCGCCACCGGCGCCACCAACGTGATCCTGACCGGCGGCCTGACCTGGACCAACGACCTGAGCCAGTGGCTGGCCTACCGGCCGGTCGACCCGACCGGCAACCTGGTCGCCTCCTGGCACTCGTACAACTTCAACGGCTGCGTCACCACCGCCTGCTGGGACTCCACCATCGGCGCGGTCGCGGCGAAGGTCCCCGTCCAGGCCGCCGAGATCGGCCAGAACAACTGCAACCACGACTACATCGACCAGGTGACGGCCTGGGCCGACCGGAACGGCGTCGGCTACTCGGCCTGGACCTGGAACCCGTGGGGCGTGTGCGACAGCAACGGCAACGTCCTGATCACCGACTGGGCGGGCACCCCGACGGCCACCTTCGGCCAGGGGTACCGGGCGCACCTGCTGGCCCAGCACCCGTGACCCACAGCGTCTGAGCCGCACCGGTCCCGGGAGCGAACGCACCGTCATCCACCCCGCGGATGACGGGTATTCGTACAATCGATCGGCAGTACCATTCCCCGGGACCACCGACTCCGTACAGGATGGCTGCCACTCCGGCCCGCCGACACGGCGTCCCGTGCCGACATCCCCACCGCCGTCCGGGCGGGGACGGGCCGACGCGTGCGCCCGTCCCCGCCCGGACGGCGGTCCACTCCTCTGCGAACGGAGCGGTCATGCCCGCCTCCCTCCCCGCCGACGCGCCCGCGCCCGCGCCCGCGCCGGACCAGGTGCTCACCGACGTGCCCGCGCCGGACCCGGTCCTCGCCCGGCCCCGGCTGACGGTGACCCTGCTGATGGCGGGCAGCTGCCTGCCGATCCTCGGCGCCGTCCTGATCGCCCCGGTCGTCCCGAAGCTCCAGGACCACTTCGCCTCCGTCTCCGGCGTGGACGCCCTCGCCCCGATGGCACTGACCGTCCCCGCGCTCTCCCTCGCCGTCATGGCACCGTTCGCCGGCGCGATCATCGACCGCCTCGGCCGCCACCGCCTGCTGGTGATCGCCACCGTGCTCTACACGATCGTCGGCACCGCCCCGCTCTGGCTCGACTCACTGCCCGCGATCATCGCCAGCCGGGCCCTGGTCGGCGTCGCCGAATCCGCCATCATGACCTGCTGCACCACCCTCATCGGCGACTACTGGAGCGGCAAGCAGCGCGAGAAGTACCTCGCCCTGCAAGCGATATGCTCCGCCGTCTCCGCCACCGCCTTCTTCGCCCTCGGCGGCGCCGCCGGCTCGGCCGGCTGGCGCGCACCGTTCTGGGCCTACGCCGTCGGCCTGCTGCTCGCACCCCTCCTGGCCACCGTGCTGCGCCCGGCCGCCCGCCGCACCGACAACGCCCCGGCCACCGTCGCCCTCACCCCCTTCGCCCCGCTGCTGCGCCGCCTGCTGGCCCCCTGCGCGCTGACCTTCTTCGGCGCGATCGTCTTCTACACCATCCCCGTCGAGACCTCCTTCCTCCTCAAGGACCTCGGCACCGAGGCCCCCGCCACCATCGGCCTGTGCACCGCGATCGCCAGCGCCGCCACCGTCGCCGGCGCCGCCGCCTTCACCCGCCTCACCGACCACGCCGAACGCCTGCTCCCCTGGACCCTCGCGCTCTGCGCGGCCGGCTTCGGCATCATCGCCCTCGCCGGGAACGTCCCCCTCCTGGTCGTCGGCGCCGTCGTCAACTGCCTGGGCACCGGCATGCTGCTGCCCACCCTGATCAACCGCACCGTCGCGCTGCTCACCCCCGCCAACCGCGGCCGCGGCACCGGCCTGTGGAACACCGCCTTCTTCCTCGGCGAGTTCGTCTGCCCCCTGCTCCTGCTCGCCGCCGCCAAACCCGCAGGCGACCTCGCCGGCGCCGTCGGCGTCCTCGGCCTCGTCACCCTGGCGATCGCCGCCGGCCTGGCCGTCGCACGTTCCCGACGCGGGGAGATCCCCCGGGCGGTGGAGAACGCGCACGCCTGATCCCCGGCAACCCACCCGGGCCCCCGGGAGCAGCGGGCACCGCACGGCAGCTCCCGGCAGGGCAACTCCCGGTCGAACGGGCCCGCTGCCGCCGGGACTTGTCGCGTGGGCGCCCGTGCCGTGACGGACGCCGGTGCGGCCCGGCCCGGAGCACAAACCGGGTGAGCCCGGGCCGGCGGGCTGGCAGGATGCCGGGATGGACGAGATCATCCGCGCCGCGGGCGCACTGCTGGGCCGGCCCCTCCGGGACCCGGTCGACCTCGGCGGCAGCTCGCGGAGCACCGTGCTGCGCTGCCGGACGGCCACCGGCGACAGCGTGATCGTCAAGGCGTTCGCGGACGAGCCAGCGGCGCTGCGCGCGTACACCGGCGAAGCGGCCGGACTCTCGCTCGGCCTGGCCGGGCCCGAGCTGCTCGCCGCGGACGTCGAACGGCGGCTGCTGGTGATGGCGGACCTGGGGGACGCGCCGACCCTGGCGGACCTGCTGCTGGGCACCGACCCGAAGGCCGCCGAGCGCGGCCTGCTGGAGTGGGCCCGCGGCCTGGGCCGCCTGGCGGCCCGTTCGGTGCCGTGGCGCGCCGAGTTCGCCGCCCTCTGGCAGCGCCACGGCCAGGGCCTGCCGAGCTGGGAGGACGAGCCGTGGCAGCGGCAGAACGCCGACGCCTTCCTCGGCCTGCTCACCGAGTGCGGCCTGACCGCCCCGCCCGGGCTGGCCGAGGAGCTCGCCGCGGTCGGCACCGCCGACGGCGAGCGGTACCCGGGCTTCACCCCGGGGGACACCTGTCCCGACAACAACCTGATCACCCCGCGGGGTCTGCGGCTGCTCGACTTCGAGGCGTCCGGCTACCAGTCGGTCTTCCTGACCGCCGCCTACTGCCGGATGCCGTTCTCCAGTTGCTGGTGCGTCTACCGGCTGCCCGCCGACCTGGCCCGGCGGACCGAGGAGGCGTACCGCACCGAGGTGGTGACCCGGTACCCGGACCTCGCCGAGGAGGCGCTCTGGCAGGCCGGGATGGCCCGGGCGGCCGTGGTCTGGACGGTCGACTCCACGCTGCACCTGCTCCGCCGGGCCCTGCCCGAGGACGGGCCGATGCACCGCACCCGCCGCCCGGTGCCCACCCGCCGCCAGGTGCTGCGCCACCGCTGGACGAGCGCGCTCCGGCTGCCCGGGCACCCGGCCTTCACCGCGACCGTGCGGCTCCTGCTCTCCGAACTCGCCGCGGGGTGGGACGCGCCCGAGCTGCCCGGCTACCCGGCGTTCCGCGCCCGGCCGGCCGCTTGAACCACCGGCGGGCGTCGCCGGCATCGTGGGACGCGGCCTGCGCGCCCCGGGGAGCGCCCCGGCCCGACGCGTGGCGACGTGTGCGCACCCGCGTACCCCGGAACCGGCCTACGATGGCCGGATGGACAACCGCGCGCAGGTCGCAGCTGCCCCCCACTCGCATCAGCACACCGGCGGCGAGCGCCTGGAGACGGCCGCCGCGGTCCTCGCGCTGCTCGCCGACCGGACCCGGCTGGCCCTGCTGGAGCGGCTGGGGCGCGGCGAGGCCGACGTCACCACGCTGGTCGAGGCGACGGGTGCGGCCCGGCCCTCGGTCAGCCAGCACCTGGCGAAACTCCGGCTCGCCGGGCTCGTCGCCACCCGCCGGGACGGCCGCCACGTCGTCTACTCGCTGCGCCACGGCCACCTGCGCCGACTGGTCGACGAGGCCCTGAACGTCGCCGACCACCAGCTCGGCGCGCTGCCCCCGCACGACTGACCCGCCCCGCCGCGACGCCCGCGGCCCGTTTTCGGCATCAACATGTGCATCCATGCGCACGTGTTGATTACTCTGGTGGGGTCACGCCACCTTCGAGCCGGGGACGGGCCGATGCTTTCCGTGCTGCGCAACCGCACCTACCGCCACCTGTTCGGCGCCCAGGTCGTCGCCCTCGTCGGCACCGGCCTGGCCACCGTGGCGCTCGCCCTGCTGGCCTACGACCTCGCGGGCGCGGACGCCGGGGCGGTCCTGGGCACCGCGCTGGCGATCAAGATGGTCGCCTACGTGGCGGTCGCGCCGGTCGCGGGCGCGCTGGCGGGGCGGGTACCGCGGCGGGCGCTGATGGTCGCCACGGACCTCACCCGGGCGGGCGTCGCCCTCGCGCTGCCGTTCGTCACCCAGGTCTGGCAGGTCTACCTGACGGTCTTCCTGCTCCAGGCCGCCTCCGCCGCGTTCACCCCCACCTTCCAGGCCACCATCCCCCAGGTCCTGCCGGCCGAGCGGGACTACACCAACGCCCTGTCGATGTCCCGGCTCGCCTACGACCTGGAGTCGCTGTTCAGCCCCGCCCTCGCGGCGGTGCTGCTGGCGCTGGTCCCCTACGACTGGCTGTTCGCCGGGACCACCGTCGGCTTCCTCGCCTCCGCCGCCCTCGTCGTCTCCGCCGTCCTGCCCGGGGCCCCGCGGGCGGAACGCACCGGCGGCGCGTACCGGAACGCTGCCTTCGGCTCCCGCCTGTTCCGGGCCACTCCGCGCCTGCGCGCGCTGGTCGCCCTCGACCTGGCGGTGGCCGCCGCCGGGGCGATCGTCTTCGTCAACACCGTCGTCGTGGTCCGCGCGCACTTCCACCGCCCCGCCGGGGCCGTCTCGCTCGCGCTCGGCGCCTACGGGGCCGGCTCGATGCTCACCGCCCTGGCCCTGCCCCGGGTCCTGGCCCGGGTCAGCGACCGCGCCGTCATGCTGCCCGCGGCCCTCGCCCTGCCCGCGGTCCTCGCCGCCACCGCCGCGATCACCGCCGCCGCACCGGGCCCCGCCGCCTGGACCGCCCTCCTCGCGGCCTGGGCCCTGATCGGCGCCGCGAGTTCCGCCGTCCTCACCCCGGGCGGCCGCGTGATCCGCCGCTCCGCCACCGACGCCGACCTGCCCGCCGCGTTCGCCGCCCAGTTCTCCCTCTCGCACTCCTGCTGGCTGCTGACCTACCCGCTGGCCGGCTGGCTCGCCGCCGGAGCCGGACTGCCCGTCACCGCCCTCGTCCTCGGTGCGGTCGCCCTCGCCGCCGCCCTCGGCGCCACCGCCCTGTGGCCGCGCCACGACCCCGACGCCCTCCCCCACGTCCACACCGACCTGCCCGCCGGCCACCCCCACCTCGCCGAAGCCCGCCCGACCCCCGCCGGCGCCTGGTCCCACGACCACCGCTACGTCATCGACCGCGACCACCACCACTGGCCCCAGCACGCCTGACGGAGCGCCGGACGGCGGGGGCCGGCGGGAAGACGGCGTCGGCCTCCGGGACCGCGATCGGGTCTCGAAGGCCGACGTTTCACCGCGGGCCCGGGGTGACCGGCGCGCCCGGCCGGGTCACCGGGTTCAGCCGGTCTGGACGGCGGTGTCGTCGATCACGAAGGAGGTCTGCAGCGAGGAGTCCTCGACCGCGTTGAACTTCACCGTGACCGTCTGGCCCGCGTAGGCCGACAGGTCGATGCTCTTCTGGGTGTAGCCGGTGGCCGCGTTGGCGTTCGAGTACGTCGCGACCGAGGTGCCGTTGACGGTCACCGTCAGCTTGTCGTACGCGGTGGTGCCGGTCTCGGCGGTGTCGATGTGCAGCCAGTAGCTGAGGGTGGCCTTGCAGCCGGCCGGGACGGTGACGGTCTGCGAGATGCTGTCGGTGTGGGCGGAGCCGTAGCCGTCCATCCACGCCTTCCAGGAGCCGCTGTGGGCGGCCTGGGAGGAGGAGTTGTCCACGACGCCGGAGGAGGCGGTCCAGGGGCTGGCGGTGCCGGTCTCGAAGCCGGGGTTGCCGAGCAGCTGGGTCGGGGTGCAGCCGGTGCCGCCGCCGGAGGTGACGGTCCAGGTGAAGGAGGCGGTGCCGGTCTTGTTGGCGGCGTCCTTGGCGGTGACGGTCACGTTGTAGGTGCCGGCCGCGGTGGCGGTGCCGGTGATCTTGCCGGTGGAGGCGTTGATCGACAGGCCGGTGGGCAGCCCGGTCGCCGAGTAGCTCAGCGGCGCGGTCCCACCGCTCGCCGCGATCTGCAGGCTGACCGCACCGTTCAGCGCGGTCGACTGGTTGCCCGGGCTGGTGACCGACACGGCCGCGCCGGCCGGCTTGGTCAGCAGGCAGCCGCTGACGTTCAGGTCGATGGCCCGGCCGGTGCCCAGGCAGGTGGTGAACCAGTAGGTCTCCTCACCGTAGCTCTGGCCCTTGGTGGCGGTCGTGGTGCCGTCCGCGGCCACCTCGCACGGGTTGTTCAGGGTGCACATCGCGCCGTCGTCGTTGCCGGTGTTGTTGATGCCGACGACCTTCCGGCTGGTCGCGTCGACGATCGGAGAACCGGACGTGCCGTGCGTGGTGTTGCAGCCCGAGCTGTAGCGCAGCGAGTCGTGCCAGGTCCACTCGTCCTCGCGCAGGGTCCCGACGAACCCGTTGATCGAGCAGTTCCAGACCTGCTTCCAGTACGAGGACGGTATGTACATCGCCGACCCGTCCACCGGGTGGGTGTCACTGATCGTCAGCGCCGTCGCCCCGTACTTGGAGGAGATGGCGGCGAAGGTGTCGGTGAGCTGGTAGAGCGCGACGTCGGTGCCGGTCATCGTCGCGTACAGCACCTTGTCCGACTGGACCGTGCCGAGCGAGCTGCCGGCGGAGTTGAGCAGCGTGCCGCTGCGGCTGGAGCTCACGTTCTGGATGACCTCACCGGCCGCCGGCATGGTCGGCAGGCAGTGGCCGTTGGTCAGCATCATCGCCCGGTCGGTGTCCACCGAACTCGGGTAACGGACCAGCGAGGCCGAGCAGTTGCTCAGCGCGATGGTGGAGGTCAGGTCGCCGGCCTGGAGGGCCTGTGCGGGGGCGGCACCGAGGGTCAGGGCGCCCGCGACGACCGTCCCCGCGCCGAGCACGGCGGCGAATCTCTTGAACATGGCTCTCCTTGTGGGGGATTGCAGACGCGCGACCGGATTGGCGCACGCCTGCGCCGGACGAAAGTGCCATGACCACCTCAATTTGGTCAACCATGTCGACCGAACTCACCGCCGAAATCCGCCGCCCCCGCACCGGGCGAACCGTTGCGCTGACGCAGCGTCACATCCGCTCCGGGTGCGGGGCGTTCGTCGCCGACCGGTCGGTCGTACGCAGCCGTCGCTGTCGCTGTCGCTGTCGCCGCCGTTGCCGTTGCCGTCGCCGCTGCCCGAGGGGGGGGCGGGGGTCAGCGGGGCGACGGGGGGCGGACGGCGCCGAGCAGGAGGGTGGTGAGTTCGGTGAGGACCTGGTCGAGGGTGGCGTCGAACTGGCCGGCCGTCCAGTCGTGGAGCAGGCCGTTGACGGCGCCGATAAAGGCGGTGGCGGCGATCCGGAAGTCGCGCGGGGCGAGTTCGCCGCGGGCGGCCGCGCGGTCGGCTTCGGCCACCAGGAGGTCCACCCAGCGGGCCCGGCGGACCAACCGTTGGCGTTCCAGTTCCTCGCTGACGCCGACGATCTCGACGAAGGCGATGCGCAGCCGGCGCGGGTCCTCGGTGACGGCGGTGATGTAGCTGCGCAGCACGGCGGCGACCCGCTGGTCGAAGGGCAGTGCGGCGGCGCCGGCCAGGGCGTGCAGCACGGCCCGTTCCTTGTGCTCGTTGACCAGCAGGTGGAGCCGGGCCAGAACCTCCTCCAGGTTGCGGAACTCCTCGTAGAACTGGCGGGTCGACAGGCCGGCCGCCTCGCACAGCCCGGCCACCGAGGCGTGCCGGTAGCCCGGCCGGTCGCCGAACTGCGCCAGTGCGGCGGCCAGGAACCGCTCCCGCCGTTCGGCCCGCCGTTCCTGCGCGGAGCGTCCGCGGTAGACGCCGCCCGCCGCCGGGTCCTCGTTCCGCCCCGCCCGCCCCATGCGTCCCCCCTGCCCCGCCCGGGCCGGTGCGCCGGGCGGCTGGACCCGATTGTCGCCCACCGACGTCTTGTCAGGTCCGCCGACCGCTCCCTACCGTCGAGTAGCGCCCATCTGACTACCCGTCGTTTCAGACTTCGTGCGCGTCCGTGCGCCGCGCACGTCCGAAGGAGCCGAGATGTCCCGCACCCAGCCCCGGCGCGCCCAGCGCTCCCGCCGCCCGCTGCACCTGGCCGCGCTGGCCGCCGTCCTCGTCCTGGCCGCCCCCGGCACCGCCGCCGCGGCCGGCACCGCCCCCGCCCCGACCGCCCCCGCCGCCCTGCGGGAGGTGATGTTCGTCGGCAACAACTGGGACGGCACCGCCGACGTCATCACCTCGCGCGGCGACCTCGCCCGGATCGGCCGGATCGACGTCGTCCCCGACAAGGACCAGCGCCTCGCCGAGATCTACCTCAACCCCGTGAAACTCGGGTACTTCCTCGGGGTGCGGCTCGGACCGGGCGAGGGCCACGACCAGTTCGTCGACGACATGTACTCCACGCCGGACGGCTCGGCCGTGGTCGTCTCGCGGCCCAGCTTCGCCGACGTGGTCTCCATCGACCTCGCCACCGGGCGGATCAACTGGCGCTTCCCGGTGGCCGGTTACCGCTCCGACCACATGGCGGTCTCGCCCGACGGCACCCGGGTCGCGGTCTCCGCGTCCACCGCCAACACCGTGCACGTCCTCGACATCGCCACCGGCCGCCAGCTCGGCTCGTTCGCCACCGGCGACAAGCCGCACGAGAACCTGTTCACCGACGGCGGCCGGCAGATCTGGAACATGTCGATCGGCGACGTCACCACCGCCCTCGACGCGCCCTGGCTCGACTGGACCAAGGGCGACCGCCACATCACCGTCGTCGACGCCGACACCCTCCAGCCGGTGCGCACCATCGACATGCGCCGGCGCCTGGACGCCTTCGGCCGGTCCGACCTCTCCAACGCCGTCCGGCCCGCCGCCTTCTCCCCCGACGGCTCGACCCTGTACTTCCAGGTCTCGTTCTTCAACGGCTTCGTGGAGTACGACGTCGCCACCGACCGCGTCACCCGGGTCAAGACCCTCCCGAAGAACCCCGCCACCAGCGAGGACCGCACCACCTGGGTCAACGACTCGCGCCACCACGGCCTGGCGATGAGCCCGGACGGCGACCGGCTGTGCGTCGCCGGGACCATGGACGACTACGCCACCGTCGTCGACCGCGCCACCCTCCAGGAGGGCCCGCTGGTACCCGCCGTCAAGCCGTACTGGGCCACCGTCAGCGGCGACGGCCGGGCGTGCGTCATCTCGGAGAGCGGCGCCGACCGGGTCACCGCCATCGACTTCGCCACCGGGCAGCGCAGCTCCTCCGTCGAGGTCGGCGACCACCCCCAGCGGGTCCGCCTCGGCCACGTCCCCGCCGGCTGGACCGGGCCCGTCGGCGGCTGACGGCCCGTCCGAGCCTTAGGGTGTCCCGTGGTGAGGTAAGGCTTGGCTTATCGAAGTGCCCGCGCGTGCGGGCCTGGAGCGGTGATGGTGAACGACGACCGGGAGGCGCGGCGCCCGCACGGCGAACTCGTCGCGGAGGTGCTGGAGGTGCTGTGGGCGGCGGGCGGGCCGCTGACGGCGCAGCAGGTGAAGGACGCGCTGGCCCGGCCGCTGGCCCGGACCACCGTGGCCACGATCCTGGCCCGGCTGCACGAGAACGGGACGCTGGCCCGCACCCGGCCCGGGCGGGCGCTGGCCTACGCACCGGTCGCGGACGCCGCCGGGCTGGCGGCGGGCCGGATGCGGCGCGAACTGGAGAAGGAGCCCGACCGGGACTTGGTGCTGAGGCGCTTCGTCTCCTCCCTGTCGACCCAGGACGAGGAGGCACTGCGGCAGTTGCTGCGCGAGGCGGAGCCCGAGGCCGGGCGCGGTACCGAACCCGGGACCGAGCGCGGAGCGGGGCGCGGGGCGTGATCCCGGCGCTGCTCCTGGTCGGGCTCCCGGTCGGGCTGCTGCTGCTCGGGCTGCCGTTCGCGGGCGTGCCCGCGGTGCGCCGGCTGGCAGGGATGCTGCCGCCGCGGGAGGCGGCGGGGGTGCTGGCGGGAGGTGCGGCGCTGATGGCCGCGGTGACCGTGGCAGCACTGGTGGCGCTGTTCCAGGTGCCCTTCCTCGCGGTGCTGGAGCGGGTGCCGTTCGCGGAGGTGGTGGCGCGGTGGCCGGCCGCGCTGCCGGTCTCGACCGCGGCCGGGGCGGTGCTGGCGGTCCGGGCCTGGGCGCTGGTGGCGCGGTGGCGGCGGCAGCGGGCCCTGCTGGTCCGGGCCTGGACGCTGGTGTCCGGCGAGGTGCCGGCGGGCGGGACGCAGGGCGGGACGCAGGGCGGGACGCAGGGCGGGACGGCGGGCGGTGACGTGCTGGTGGTCGCGGACGACCGTCCCGAGGCGTTCGCGCTGCCCGGCCTGCGGGGTGCGGGCGGGCGGGTGGTGGTCTCCACCGGCATGCTGCGGATCCTGGGCCCGGCCGAGCGGGAGGTGCTGCTGGCCCACGAGCGGGCGCACCTGACGGGCCGTCACCGGCTGCTGTCCGCGGTGGTGGACCTGGCGGGGGCGGTGCACCCAGCGGTGCGCGGGCTGGGTCCGGCGCTGGGCTTCCAGTTGGAACGGTGGGCGGACGAGGCGGCGGCCGCGCGGGTGGGCGACCGTCGGCTGGCGGCGGCCGCGCTCGCCCGGGCCGCGCTCGCCGCCGGCGCCCGCCCGGACCTGGGGCCGGACCGGGGGCCGGTGCTGGCCGTCGGGACCGGCCCGGTGCCGCGACGGGTGGCGGCGCTGCTGGGGCCCGTCCCGCAACGCCCGCGAGGACGGGCGGCGCGGGCGGGGGCGTGGGGCCTGGCCGTGGCGGTGTCGGGAGCGGCGGCGGTCGGGCTGGCGGCGGCGTACGGGCTGCACGAGTACGTCGAGTACGCGGCACGGGCGTTGACGACGGGCCGGTAGGGTCGCGGGCCCGGCCGTCCCGGTCGCGGGCCCGGCCGTCCGGGTCGGACGACATCGATGTAGACCGATTGCCGTCCGGTCATTAGAGTGAGGCCAGCTTCGCCTTGCTTCCAGCCTGATGGGACCCGGTTTGTACGACGGTAGGAAAGAGTCGTCCAACCCGTTCGAGCAGACCGTCCACCTCCTCTCGGTGCTCGGCCGGGCCGCCGACGCGATGCTCGACCGGCGCCTCGCCGGGCAGGACCTGGGCCTGGTGCACCGGAGCGTGCTGACCGTACTGGCGCGGGAAGGCCCGCACGAGGTCCCGGACTTGGCGCGGCGGGCGGACGCCCCGGTCGAGGAGGTGCGCGGGGCCGTCGAGGCGCTGCTCGCCCGGGGCCTGGTGCAGGTGGTGCCGGTGCGGGTCCACGACGGCCGCGAGGACGTGGTGATGCCGGTGCCGGCCGGGCGCGGCGCGCTGGACGCGGTGCACGCCGAGGCGGCGGTGGTCCAGGAGACCTTGACGGCCATGCTGACGCGCGGCGACAGCGCGCAGTTGAACAA
Source organism: Kitasatospora cineracea (assembly GCF_003751605.1). Taxonomy (NCBI): domain Bacteria; kingdom Bacillati; phylum Actinomycetota; class Actinomycetes; order Kitasatosporales; family Streptomycetaceae; genus Kitasatospora; species Kitasatospora cineracea. The sequence goes on along the minus strand of NZ_RJVJ01000001.1, from coordinate 5,040,295 downwards.
CCTGCTGCGTCGCATGCACGCCGGGCTGGGCACCACCGTGGACGCGGGGAGTCCGCCGTCGATGCTGCGCAAGGTCCGGGGCCGGACGTGGTCCGCTCCCGGCGGACGGCCGCGCGAGCGGCGGGCCGGTGCACCGTTCCCCCGGCGGGAGGCGGCGGACGACCGAGCGGACGACCGGCCGGACGGCGCGGCGGGCGGCGCGCGGGGTGCCGGGGAGCGCGGGGGCACCTGAGGCGGCGGCGCTCCCCGGCGCCTGCCGACCGGGCGGCGCGCGGTGCCGGAGTGCTGCGGTCCGGGGGGCGGCGTAGCGTCGGTGGGATGAGTGGAATTCCTGCTGACCGGCGGTGGTCCCCGTCGATGCCGGAGGCGTACGAGCGGTACCTCGTCCCGGTGCTCTTCCGGCCCTTCGCCGTGGACCTGGCTGCACGGGCGGCCGCGTCGGATCCCCGCCGGGTGCTCGAACTCGCGGCCGGGACGGGTGCGTTGACCTCGTGCCTGCTGGCGGCGCTGCCCGGTGCCGAGGTGGTGGCCACGGACCTCAACGAGTCGATGGCGGAGTTCGGGCGGGCCCGGGTTCCGGGGGCGCGGTGGCGGCAGGCCGACGCCCAGCAACTGCCTTTCGAGGACGGGTCGTTCGACCTGGTGGTGTGTCAGTTCGGCGCGATGTTCTTCCCCGACCGGCCGGCGGCCTTCGCCGAGGTGCGACGGGTCCTGGTGCCGGGGGGCCGGTTCCTGTTCAGCACCTGGGGGCCGCTGAGCGGGCACGGTTTCGACTCCGCCACCCAGACCGGCCTCGATCGGGCCTTCCCCGCCGACCCGCCGGACTTCCTCCGCACCCTGCCGCACGGCTACCACGACCCCGCCCTGGTCTCCGCGGACCTCGCCACCGGCGGGCTGGAGCCGACCGGGCACCAGCCCCTCACCCTGGAGGGCACGGCCGAGTCCGCGGCGGCGGTCGCCACCGGCTTCCTCACCGGCACGCCGCTGCGGGCCGCCGTCGAGGCGCGCGGCGGCAGCCCGGACGACCCCGCGCTGCACGCCGCCCTCACCGCGGAGCTGACCGCCCGGCTGGGCACCGGACGGGTCACCGCCCCGATGACCGCCCACCTGTTCGAGGCCCGGCACGCTCCCGGCCCCCGTTCCGGAGCGGCGTGAGCCACGTTCCGGAGCGGCGTGAGCCGCCGGTGGCGAGCCGGACTCCCAACCGAAAGCCAACAGCTTTTACGTTGACTTGAGTTTGGTTTTGTTGGAAGCTGATCGAGTATCGAGGGTCGAGTACCCGAAATGTCGCGGAGGTCTGAGGGCATGAGCAAGTACCTGGTCACGGGCGGAGCCGGCTACGTGGGGAGCGTGGTGGCGGCGCACCTGTTGGAGGCGGGTCACGCGGTGACGGTGCTGGACGACCTGTCGACCGGGTTCGCGCAGGGTGTTCCGGCGGGTGCGGAGTTCGTGCGGGGGCGGATCCAGGAGGCGGGTGAGGTGCTGGACTCCTCCTTCGACGGGGTGCTGCACTTCGCGGCGTCCTCGCAGGTGGGTGAGTCGGTGGCGGATCCGGAGAAGTACTGGCGCAACAACGTGGCGGGTTCGCTGGAGCTGGTGTCGGCGATGCGCAAGGCGGGGGTGGGCACGCTGGTGTTCTCCTCGACGGCGGCGGTGTACGGGGAGCCGGAGCGGGTGCCGATCGAGGAGGGCGCGCGGACGTCCCCGACGAACACCTACGGGGCCACGAAGCTGGCGGTGGACCACCTGATCACCTCGGAGGCGGCCGCGCACGGGCTGGCGGCGGTGAGCCTGCGGTACTTCAACGTGGCGGGGGCGTACGGGCGTTACGGGGAGCGGCACGAGCCGGAGTCGCACCTGATCCCGCTGGTGTTCCAGGCGGCGCTGGGGCAGCGTCCGGACATCGCGGTGTTCGGCGAGGACTACCCGACGCCGGACGGGACCTGCATCCGCGACTACATCCACATCGCGGACCTGGCCGAGGCGCACCTGCTGGCGCTGGACGCGGCGAAGCCGGGCGGGCACCTGATCTGCAACCTGGGCAACGGGACCGGCTTCTCGGTGCGCGAGGTGATCGAGTCGGTCAAGCGCGTCACCGGCCGGGAGATCCCGGTGCGCGTCGCCGACCGCCGCCCCGGCGACCCGGCCGTCCTGGTCGCCGCAGCCGACCGCGCCCGCGAGGCCCTCGGCTGGACCCCCAAGCGCCCCGAACTCGACCGGATCGTCGCCGACGCCTGGGAGTTCACCCTCGCCCACCGCGCCTGAGAAAGTGTTGGGTAATTGGGTGATTACTCGTTCTTGAGGTCGTCGGCGAGGCGGCGGGCTGCTTCGGTCTCGATGGGGCCGTGGGGCTCGATCGTCTCGCCGGCGAGGCGGGCGGCCATGAGGCGGATCATGGCGACCTTGATCATCGCTTCGGCGTGCGCGGTCTTGCGCTCGTAGTCCCTCGCCAGCCGTCTGCACCGTCCCAGCCAGGAGAATGTCCGCTCCACCACCCACCTGCGGGGCAGTACCCGGAAGCCTTTCACATCCGCGTTGCGGGGCACTGCCACGATCTGGACGCCCTCGCGCTCCGCCGCCCAGCCCACCAGGCCCGCGTCGACCGCGTTCACGTAGCCGCCGTCGACCCAGACCAGCCCGACCTGCGGGAACAGGTCGCGTATCCCACCGAGGACCAGCTTCGCGCCCGCCCGATCCTGGACGGACGCTGAGTGCACCACCGCCCGCAGGACGAGTCCGCAGGTGTCCACCAGCAGGTGCCGCTTGCGGCCGCGCACCCGCTTGCCCGCGTCGTAGCCGACCGCCTGCCCACCCTGGTGGCTGCGGGCCGACTGCGAGTCCAGCACCGCCGCCGAGGGCTGCGGGTCCCGCCCGTCCGCCACCCGCACCCGCTCGCGCAGCGCGTCGTGGACCCGCTCCCACGTCCCGTCCGCCGTCCAGCCGCGAAACCAGCGGTAGGCCGCATCCCACGGCACGAGATCGTGCGGGACCAGCCTCCACGCGCACCCGCTGACCAGGACGTACAACACCGTGTCCACGACCAGCCGACGCGGGAACTTCAACGGGCGGCCGCCCCGGCTCGGGTCCCGCACCGGCAGCAGCGGCTCGATCACCGCCCACTGGGCATCCGTCAACGACGAGTCGTACGAAGGCTTACAGGCACAGACGCACATGGCGGCGATCATCGCGGACACCCGACCACAACGATCACCGCCAACCCATCACACCAAGCAGCTGATCAGTTACCCAACACTTTCTGAGGCGGATTTCCAGCCGGCTCCTCGCCCACCTGCACGAGGAGGCGACCCTCGCACGGGTGGTGCGGACCTCCGGGGGTTGCCCGTCGCGGTGGGACACCCGGACGACCACGGGTCGGTACCCTTGCCTGCGGTACCGGCGCGGCGAGGTCCGCACCGCGCCGCCGATCGACCAGAAGGCCCGAGAGAGAACGATGGTCACCCACCCCGGCCGCGACTACGCGATCACCGCGATGTACTCCGTCCCCGACGATGCCTGGTACCTCGAACTGGACCTCGTCCGGGGGCAACGGGCCGTGGTGACCGCGATCATCCCTGACGAGGATCCGGCACGCGAGCCGACGGTGTGCTTCGATCCCCGAGGACAGCACCTGGACATCCCGTACGAGGTCATGCGTCGGTTCATGGACCGGGTCGCGGAGGAGATCCGGACGTCCCGCGCCTGGATGCGGCTGAGGCCCGAGCTGGTGGAGGTCGTCCACCGTTTGCGTCAGGAGCACCTGGGTGCCATCGATGACGCCGGCTTCCCCGACGTCCTCGCGGAGCTGCGCACCGCCGTCCCCGAGGCCGATCTCCCCGTCGTCCTTGCGGCCGCCTTCGGACGGGATCCCGATGGCGCCCCGATGGACGGCATGCAGGCGTTCCAGCTCGTTGCTGCGGGGGCGGTGGGAGGCGATCACCGTCCCGCCTCCCCCGCTGCCGGTGCCGGCGGCCCGGGTTGAGCCGACCGATCGGCCGGCGGTTGGCAGCCCGGACGGCCGGAACCTCGGTACGGGCCGGGGGCGGGATTGGTCACCGGGTGGCGGGGAGCAGCGGGCCGTCGTCGGGGGGCCGGACCGGGCGGAGGCGGAGGCGGGGGCCGTGGGAGGAGGGCGGGGCGCCGGGGCCGCGGATGACGGCGAAGGCGAGCAGGAACATGACGGTGGCGGCGACGGAGTCCAGCCAGTAGTGGTTCGCCGTGCCGACGATCACGGTCAGGGTGGTCAGGGGGTGCAGGAGCCAGAGCCAGCGCCAGCGGGAGCGGGTCGCGGCGATCAGGCCGACGGCGACCATCAGGGCCCAGCCGAAGTGCAGGGAGGGCATGGCGGCGAACTGGTTGGAGAGGTGGTCCGTGGTCGGCGGGCCGTACACCGAGGGGCCGTAGAGGCGGCCGGTGTCCTCGAGCCCGGTGGAGGTGAGCATCCGGGGCGGGGCCAGCGGGAAGACGAAGGGCAGGATCAGCGCGACCGAGGTGACGGCGGCCAGCACCCGGCGGGCCCACAGGTAGTGGGCGGGTCGGCGGAGGTAGAGCCAGACCAGGAACAGGACGGTGGCCGGGAAGTGCACGGTCGCGTAGTAGACGTTCGCCAGGTGGACCACGGTCTCGTCGCGCAGCAGCAGCGACTGCACGGCGTCCTCGCCCGGCAGGTGGACGGCGCGCTCCAGGCCCCAGACCCGGTCGGCGTTGTGGAAGGCCGCGGTGGTGTGGCCGATGGCCAGTCGGCGGCCGAACTTGTAGACCAGGAACAGTCCGACGACGAGCAGGAGCTCCCGGAGCAGCGGCGGCCGGGGTATGCCCCCGGTCGGGGCTTCGGCGGATTCCGTGCGGGCGGGCAACCCCTCCCCCCTTACCGGCGGGCCGTGATCTTGGACCGCGCGTGCGAGTGCCGATACGCTGACGTATCGATACAGTCGCGTATCGATACGTTTGTGCAGTGTACATACGGCGGTCGCCGCACCGACACCCCGGGCAGGGGGCCGCACCGGCCCTCCGGGGCGGATGCCGGACGGAGGGCGGGGGCACCGGAGGAGCGGGAGGAGGCGGACGGCATGCGGGAGGCCGAGTCGGGGTGCGCCCCGTCCCGCTCGAAGATCACGTCCGAGCGCGAGCGGGAGTTCTTCGAGGCCGTGCTCGACGAGGTCCGCACCCACGGCTACGAGGCCGTCACCATGGAGGGCGTGGCCGCCCGCACCCGGTGCGGGAAGTCGACGCTGTACCGGCGCTGGCGGACCAAGGCCCGGTTCGTCGCGGCCGCGCTGCGGGCCGACCGGCAGCCGCGCTGCGCGGGCATCGACACCGGTTCGCTGGCCGGCGACCTCCGCCTGGTGGCCGCGGCCGCCGGGACGTGGTCGGACCGGGACACCACCCTGCTACAGGCCCTCGGCTACGCCGTCATGACCGACGGCGACCTCCGGGACGCGGTGCGGGAGACGGTGATCGCCCCCGAGGTCGCCGCCCTGGAGGACGTCCTGCGGCGCGCGGTGGAACGGGGCGAGGTGCCGGCCGGGCACCCCGCGCTCGAGTTCGTCCCCGGCATGATCTTCGGCATGACCCGCATCCGGCCGCTCGTCTCCGGACGCCCCGCCGACGCGGACTACCTGACCCACTACGTGGAGTCCGCCGTCCTGCCCGCGCTCGGCCTGGCCTGAGACCCGGCGGGCCGGACCCGAGCGGCGGGCGGCGAGAACGGACGAGGGGATGCGGGGACGAGCGATGGGGCGGGGACGGGCGATGGGGCGGGTACTGGCCGATCTGACGGGGGACGCCGACGCGTTCGCCGAGGCGCTGGCGGAGCGCACCGCGCGGGTGTTCCGTCCCGCCGGATGGCCCGCCGGGTGGCCCGCCGGGCTGCCCCGGGCCGCGGAGTTGGAGGCCGTGCTGAACGGCGGCCTGCTGCGGGTCCCGTACGTGGAGATGGTGCAGGACGGCGCGGTCCTCGCACCCGAACGCTTCTGCACCGTCCGGACGGTGGCCGGCCGGCCCGAGGCCGGGTGGGCCGACCCCGGGCGGATCGCCGCCCTGCTGGCCGAGGGCGTCACCCTGCTGCTGCCGCAGCTCGACCAGTGGTACGCCCCGGTGCGGGCGCTGGCCGCCGACCTGGCGCTCGGGCTCGGCCGCCGCACCGAGGCGTTCTGCTTCGCCACCGCCGCCGGGGGACGCGGGCTGAAGGTGCACCGCGACGACGCGGACGTCCTGGTGGTCCAGCTCGCCGGGGAGAAGGAGTGGACCGTCCACCGGCCGCCCGCGGACGGGCACTGGCAGCCCGGACTCGTCCCCGCCCCCGGGCCGGTGGCCCTGCACACCGTCCTCGCCCCGGGCCAGGCGCTGTACGTCCCGCGCGGGGCACCGCACGCGGCGACGGGCCGTCAGGGGCTGTCGGTGCACCTGTCGTTCACCGTCCGGGAACCCGGCACCGGGCGGCTGCACGCGGCGCTCGGCGAGCACCTGGCCGCCGCCCCGCTCGGCACCGGCCTGCCCGAACGCCCGCTGGCGGAGGACGAGTTGCTGGCCGCGGCGGCCGAGGTACTGCGCCGCGGCCGCGAACGGCTGGCCGCACTCACCCCGCAGGACCTGCTCCGCCTCGCCCGGGGCCCGCTCCCGGACCCGGATGCCCCGCTGCCGCCGCGCCGGTCGGGCGACTAAGGCCCCCGGCCGGGGGCCGGTGGTCAGGCGAGGGGTGCGGCCGGGGTGCGGGCGGCGAGGAGGCGGCCGGCGCCGATCAGGCCGGAGTCGTCGTCGGCGGCGCCGAGGACGACGAGGTCGCGGATCTCCTCGGGGGTGAGGCCGAAGCAGCCGAGGCGGTGGAGTTCGGCGGTGAGGAGTTCGGCGTAGCGGGGGCCGATGGCGAGGGCGAAGCCGCCGATCAGGACGTGGCGGCGGATGCCGATGGCGGTGAAGACGGCGGTGATGGCGGAGGCGAGGGCGGTGATGCCGCCGCGGAGGGCCTCGGTGGCGAAGGGGTCGTCGGCGCGGACGGCGGCCACCAGGGCGTGGTTGTCGAGGAGTTCGGGGTCGGGGCGGTGGCGGCCAGGGCGGAGCGGGCGTAGCCGTCGGGGTCGGCGTGGGCGGCGCGGCGGGCGGCGGCGAGGGCGCCGCGGCCGGAGGCGACGGCGCCGAGGTGGCCGCGGCCGCCGCAGTCGCAGGGCGGGGCCTGGGGGGAGGTGTCGACGGTCCAGTGGCCGAGTTCGCCGCCGTGGCCCTCGGTGTCGAGCAGGACCTCGCCCGAGCGGTAGACCTTGTTGCCGATGCCGGAGCTGACGGTGATCAGGCAGAACGGCTGGTCGTCGGTGGGGTCGACGTAGCGCCAGACGGCGGCGGTGAGGTCGTTGACCACGACGACGGGCAGGCCGAGCCGTTCTTCCAGCAGGTGCCGGACGGGGAGTTGTTCGCCGGGGCCGCCCCAGACGGTGGGGGCGGCGAGGGCGCGGCCGTCGGCGCTGACGGGGCCGGCGAAGGCGACGGCGACGGCGGTGCTGCGGTGGCGTTCGACGGCTTCGGCGGCGAGTTCGGCGACCTGGTGGAGGACCCGGGTCTGGAGTTCGGCGACCGGGAGGTCGGGGTGGGCGGCTATGCCGTCGGTGGGGACGCGGCGGATGTCGGTGACGGTGTCGTCGTCGAGTCCGTAGCGGGCGGTGCGCAGGGTGGTGCCGCCGAGGTCGATGACGGTGAACGCAGGGTCGGACAAGGGTTGCTCCCCGGGCTTTGGGTGGTGCTGGGGCGGCGTCGTGGTGCGCGGTTCGGGTCCGCGGCCGCCCGCCGCGGCGTGATCGTACACGGCCCGGCCGAAATATGGGAGCGCTCCCACATCGGGCCCCCGGACGCCCCGGGCCTGGCGGCGGCTCCGGGCGGAGGCACCGGAACGGACCGCCGCCCGGCGCCAAGGAGCGAGGAGGGGAAGGGAGTTCGGTGAGCGGGAACGGCCCCGGCGGAGTGCGGACAACTCCGTTTCCACTGTCGGGGTGAAGGTCTACATTTGTTCTCCGACCTCGCCTCGGGCCCGGGTCGGCGCGGCCCGGACCCGGGCGGCGGGGCGGCGGCTACGGGGGTGGCGGATGGCGTCTGGTGCGGTGCGCGGGGGCGCGGGGATCGGCGGGGTGCGGACCACGGCCAAGTACGAGGTGGACGCGCTGGTCCAGGACCTGGTGGCGCAGTTCAGCGCGGCCCGGCTGCCGATGCCCGTGGTGGTGCTGTACGCGCAGGAGGACGATCCGGAGCTGGACGCCGAGGTCCGGTCGGTGGTCCGGGCGGTGCAGGAGGCGCAGGAGGGCGGCGACCTGCCGCACCGCTCGGTGCCGCACACCGCCGAGGGCGATCCGCACGAGAACGCGATCGCCGTGCTGGACGGCCTGGCGAAGGGCCCGTGGGCGCGCCGCGGCCCGTCCTGGTACCGGGGCTACCCGGCGCCGCGCTCCCGGCTGGTGGCCGCGATCGAGGCCGCCACCCGGCACGTCCTGGACGGCCCCGGCCCGGCGGGCGCCACCGGCGCCGCGGGGGTGGAGGGTCCGGCCGGGCGGCCGGTCGACGAGCTGGTGGAGGCGGTGCTGGCCCGGCTGCGCGACCTGCACTGGCGGCCCGAGCCGCGGACGGCCGGGAGCGAGTGGCAGCGGCTGCTGTCGCCGGTGCTGAACTCCACCACGCTGATCGGGGCGTTCGTCCTGGCGGCGCTCACCAGCCTGCTGACCCAGGCGACCTGGCAGCTGGTCGCGGCGGTGCTGCTGGCGGCGGTGGCGGTGTTGGGGGCGACCGGCTGGGTGCGGCGCAACACGGCGCCGCTGTCCTGGCTGGGTCCGGCCAGCCGGTGGTTCGCCACCACCACGTTCCTGGCGGCCTCGGGGCGGCAGGCGGCGGCCTGGTCGCTGTGGCGGCCCCGGATGTCGTGGGACGTGACGCAGGCCCGGGCCCGCGAGGTGGCCGGGGAGATCCTCAAGGCCCAACTGCCCGGCACCCCGGCCCCGGACCGGGACCGCGCCCAGCAGTTCCACCTCCAGCTGCGCACCCTCGCGCTGCTGGAGGACCTGCGCCGGGCGCACCGCTCCTGGGCGCCGGACGCCCGGGGCCGCAAGCGGCGCGTCCCGCCGGTGGTCTTCGTGCCGCGGGCGGACGCCGGGAGCGGGGCGCTGCGGGTGCTCGGCGCGATCTCGGACGTGCGCAGCCGCCGCAGCGAGCAGGACCCGCTGCTGGTGCTGGCGGCCGTCGCGCACGCCGACGTGGCGGCCTGGCTGGAGGACGGCCACCCCGCGCCGGTCGGGGCGCACCCGCCGGGGGCGCGGCGCGGCCCGTACGAGGACTGGGTGAGCGACCTGCGGGTGCGGCAGGCGCCGAGCCGGGGGCGGGCGCTGGCGTGGACGCTGCCGGTGCGGCTGACCAGGCTGCAGTTGCAGGCGGGCGAGACCACCCGGCTGGCGCCGGTGCCGGTGGGCCGCTCCTGGTGGTTCCTGTGGTCGCGCTGGTCGGTGCTGCTGGCGCTGGTGCTGGTGGCGGCCGGGGCGGGGCTGCGGGTGCAGCAGCTGTCCGGGCAGTACTGCGAGGCCCGGCTGGTGGGTTCGAACCCGGACGCGGTGTGGCGCACCGGTCCGGGCGGGACGCGGGAGTGCATCGGCGTGGCCACCGGTTCGGTGACCTTCGCGGGCGCGGGCGGCATCCGGCTGGACGGCGCGCTGCCCGGCGCGGGCGCTCCCGGGCGCACGGGGGCGGACCTCGGGCTGCGGGAGCTGGAGGACGCGATCCGCCGCGAGAACGAGCGGGTGGCGGCGCTGCCGGACGTCAGGTACGTCACGGTGGTGTACGCGGGTTCGCTGACCACCGCGGCCGGGCAGGACGGGCGGGCGCTGAACAGCCTGAAGGAGCTGGCGGGCGTCCACCTCGCGCAGGCCCGCAACAACGAGGGCGACCCGTTGAAGATCAAGGTGCTGGTCGCCAACGGCGGGCAGGACATGTACTTCCAGACCGAGATGGTGCACCGGATCGTGGCCCTGGCCGCCCGGGACCGCTCGATCGCGGGCGTGGTGGGCCTGGGCCGGGACACCTCCGACAGCGGTTCCGCGCTGACCCTGCTCCAGCAGGCCGGCCTGGCCGTGGTCAGCACCACCAACTCGGCCAGCTACCTGGCCGGCGACCACGTCAACTACTTCGGCCTGGCCGCCACCGACGAGGAGGAGGCGAAGGCGCTGGGCCTGATCGTCAAGGCCCTGGACGTCCCGCCGCAGGACCGCTGGGCGGCCGTGCTGACCCGCACGCCCACGCCCGACGACCGCTACAGCCCCGAGCACGCCCGGTACGGCAGCGCGATGCTCGCCGCGGCCGGGTACCAGCTGATCGGCGGCCGGCCGCTGGAGTACGGCCTGACCAGCAACGGCGACCCGGACTACGAGACGGCGCTGGCCACCACCTGCCGCGGCGAGCACCCGCCCGCCGTGCTGTACCTGGCCGGCCGGGCCGACGACGTCAACCAGCTGATGCGCCGGCTGGCCGACGACAAGGGCTGCGCCCGGCCGCTGACCGTGCTGACCGGCGACGACCTGACGAAGGCCCAGTTCCGCACCGGCGGGACGACCATCGCCCCGCAGGCCACCCTGTACTACACCGCGCTGAGCGACCCGGCCGCGACGGCCCGCGGCTCGGACCTGGCGGAGACCGCCGCGAGCGTCCTGCACCTGGTGCCGACCGCGGCCAACCCGTACGAGGACGACGTGTTCTCGGACGGTTCGCTGGCCCTCGCCTACGACGCGACGGCCGCGCTGCAGGCGGGGGCGGCCAAGGCCGGGGCCTCGCAGCTGACCGGGACGGGCTCGGTGATGGCGGCGCTGCGCGCGGTGCAGCTGAACAACCGGCCCACCGGCACGGTCGACTTCCGCGAGACGCGGCCGCTGGCCACCGGGCCCCAGCCCGGGCACGGGCTGCAGATCATCCGGGTCCGGCGGGACGCGCAGGGCGCGCCCGTGGTCGAGCCCCGGTGCGGGCGCCCGGCCGGGGAGACCCGGGAGCTGACCGACTGCCCGCTCTGACGGCCCGTCACCCGGCGGGGGGCTCGGCCGGGGCTCCTTCCCGGCCTGCGGTCACTCCTCGATCCGGACCAGGGCGAGGGTGATGTTGTCCGGGCCGCCGGCCCGGATCGCCGCCCGCCACAGGTCGACCAGGGCCCGCTGGTCGTCGCCCTGCGGGTCGCCGTCGGCCTCGGCGGCGGCCTCGGTGAGCAGGGCGGCCAGTTCCTCGGGGGCGACCGGGTCGGTGAGGCCGTCGGTGCACAGCAGGTAGCGGGCGCCGGGCTCGACGGGCAGCCGGACGAGGTGGGGCTGCAGTTCGTCGCGGGCGGTGCCGCCGCCGAGGGTGCGGGTGACCAGGTGGCTGGTGCGGCGGCCGGGGGCGGGCGGCGGGCTGTCGTCGGTGCTGAGCAGGCGCAGGCCGAGGCCCTCGCCGCGGTCCGGGGTGATCTCGTGGACCTGGCTGTCGCCGACGTTGAACACCAGCAGGTGTTCCGCGTCGAACACCGCGCCGGCCACGGTGGTGGCCATGCCGGTCAGCGCGGGATCGGCCTCCCCGGCCTCGTGCAGCGCGGCGTGGCAGGAGCGGACCGCCTCGGTGACGTCCTCCTCGGTGCGCAACCGCGGCCCGGCCTCGGCGAGGTGGCGGACGGTCAGCGCGGAGGCGACGTCCCCGGCCGGGTGCCCGCCGAGCCCGTCGGCGACGGCCACCAGCACGGGGGTGCCCCCGAGCGGGAAGACCATGCTCTGCGGGCTGTCGGTGGAGACCGCGCACAGGGTCCACGGGCCCAGCACCAGGCTGTCCTCGTTGTGGTCCCTGACCACTCCGTCATGGCTGAGCGCACTGACGACGACGTACGGCACTCCACGGCCCTTTCCTCGAACCCCGACCCGATGTGTCGGCCCATTCTCCCCGCCCTGCCCCGGCGCCCGTCGGCCGGGCGGCCGTTGCCCGCCGCTCCCCCGCGCCGACGGGCCGTCAGGGGACGGGAATCCTCCGGGCGGTCGGGGGTAGGCGCCGTTCCGGCCCGGCCAGAGGGACGGGCCGACACGACGACGGAGGCGATCATGGGTCTCGGTGGCTGCATCATCCTGCTGGCGGTCGGAGCGGTCCTGGCGTTCGGCGTGCACTGGCACCTGGCGGGCGTCAACCTCACGGTGGTCGGGGTCGTCCTGATGGCGGCGGGCCTGATCGGCGTGGTGGTGTACGCCCGGGTGCTGGGCCGGCGCCGCTACCTGGGCGGGCGCGGCGTCGACGAGGTGGTGGTCGAGGAGCGCCGCCGGGACGTGCTGTGACGGCCCGGACGGCCCGTCCGTCCGTTTGACGACCCGCGCGGCGGACCATCCGCCCGGTGGACCGGTTCCGAATGGGGGACGGGCCCCGGTGCGGTGGTCCCCCCTACGGTCGTCGAGGAGGAGCGCGGTGGACGCGAGCGGTGCGGTGGACGTGGCGGTGGTGGGGGCCGGGGTGGCGGGGCTGGCCTGCGCGCTGGACCTCGTGGCGGCGGGGCGGCGGGTGCGGCTGCTGGAGGCGTCGGAGGCGGTGGGCGGGCGGATGCGCACCGACCTGCGCGACGGGTTCCGGCTGGACCGCGGGTTCCAGGTGTTCAACACGTCCTACCCGCAGGTGCGGCGCCGGCTGGACCTGCGGCCGCTGCGGCTGCGCCCGTTCACGCCCGGTTTCCTGCTGGCCGGTCCGGCGGGCCGCCGCCGGATCGTCGATCCGCTGCGCCGGCCGGGCCTGGCGGGCGACCTGCTGGCCGGGCGGGTGGTGCCGCCCCGGGACGCGGCGGCGCTCGGCGCGCTGACCGTGCGCGACGCCCTGCTGCCCGCCGCGCTGCTGCGCCGCGGGCGCGACGTGCCGGCGGCGGTGGCGCTGCGCGGTGCGGGCGTCTCGCGGGCGACCGTCGACGGGGTGCTGCGCCCGTTCCTGTCCGGGGTCTTCCTGGAGGACGGACTGGCCACCTCCAGCCGGGTCCTGCACCTGTACTGGCGCAGCCTGGTCCGCGGGACGCTCGCGCTCCCGGCGGCGGGCATCGGCGCGGTCCCGGCCGCGCTGGCCGGGCGACTTCCGCCGGGGGTACTGGAGTTGGGCGCCCGGGTGGCGCAGGTGCACCGGGACGGGGTGCTGCTGGCGGACGGGCGGGAGGTGGCGGCGCGCCGCGTGGTGGTGGCCGCCGAGCCGGCCGCCGCCGCGGCCCTGCTGCCCGGGCTGCCGGTGCCGGAGACCCGGTCGGTGACGACGTTCTACCACGCGGCCGAGCGCAGCCCGCTGGCCGAGCCGACCCTGCTCGTGGACGCCGGGCGCCGGCTGCTGAACTCGGTGGTGCTCTCGGAGGTGGTACCGGGCTGCGCACCGCGGGGGCTGTCGCTGGTGTCCACCTCGGTGCTCGGCACGACGGCCGAGGAGGGCCCGGTGCGGGCCCGGCTGGCCGACCTGTACGGCTGCGACACCTCCGGCTGGGAGCCGCTGGCCGCCTACCGGATCCCGGGCGCCCTCCCGGCCATGCCCGCCCCGCACCCCCTGACCCGCACCGCCCGGTGGGCACCGGGCCGGTACGTGTGCGGCGACCACCGGGCGACCGGCTCCGTGCAGGGCGCGCTGGCCTCGGGTGCCCGGGCGGCCCGCGAGGTGCTGGCCGACCTGTCGTCCCGGCCGGGTCCCCGCGCCGCGTAGGCCCGGTCCGGCCGGTCGGCGGGCCCGGTCCGGCGGGTCACCGGAGTCCGCGGGACGGACGGGCCCGCCCGGCGGCCTCGGCGGTCCCGGGGGCGGAGCGGGGCGCCCCGGGCCGGGCCGGCGGGACGGGTGCGGGGTGCGGTTCGAGGAACGGCGGGGCGGTGACCGGTGCCGGCGGTGCCCCGTCGCGGTGGCGGAGCGGAGGGTGGGCGGCGGTCTCGGAGAAGGGCTGCCACAGCGGGCGGCGATCGGTGTCCATGCCCTGGGTCTGACCGGCCGTCACGAATCCAATCCTCCGTTCCCGCCGCAGGCCGGCGGGTTCCTCCGTACGGCCTTGCCGGAGCGGACGGAGCGGGCGGAGCGGGCGACCAGGGCGGGCGACCGGGGCGGCCCGACTACAGGGCGAAGGTGACCCGGATGCGCTTGCCGCCGCCGGGCAGCGGGTCGATGCGGCAGGTCGCGGCGAGCGCCTGGACGATGGCCCAGCCGCGGCCGCCCGCGGCGGCGGGGTCGCGGCCGTGCGGCGGCTGGGCGACGGGGTGGCGGTCGTCGCCGTCCTCGACGTCGACGACGAGTTCGGTGCCGCAGCGGCCGAGGCGGGCGTCGAAGCAGGTCAGGCCGCCGCCGTGGCGCAGGGCGTTGGCGATCAGCTCGGTCACCGCGAGCTGTGCGGAGGCCAGCACCTGGCCGCCGGGGTGCTCGGCGTCCGCGAGCAGCCGGGCGAGGACGGCGCGGGCCTGGCCCGCGGTGCGCACGGGCTCCGGTGGCCGTTCCTCCGGGACGACGGCTCCCGGGGAGGGCGGCCGGGCGTCGTCGTGGGACATGAACGACCTCGAATCGTCTACGGCACCGTGGTGCCGGCCGGCGAGGCCGGACGGGCGTCGCGTGGGATCGGAAGGGTTGTGCCCCGGCGGGGGCGGATGATGCGGCACGGCCGGCCCCGCCTCACCCGGTTCCGGTGCCGTGCGGGCGGCGGCGCAGCAGGTCGGCGGCGGCGGCGCGGGCCAGCGGGAGGCTGTCGGCGACGGTGAAGTAGCCGTCGGTGGCGGTGATCTCCAGCAGCCGCCGCAGCGCGGGGGCCAGCGGCCCGAGCAGGACCAGGGCGCCGGCCTCGGCCTCCATCCGCTGCTGCGCCAGCACCAGGGTCCGCAGCACGGAGGAGTCGGCGAAGGTGACCGCCGCGACGTCCAGGACGAGGAGGCCGGTGCTGCGGGCGGCGGCGGCGTCCACCGCCTCGGCGAGTCGGCGTTCGCTGTCGTGGTCGAGGTCGCCGCTCAGGCGCAGCACCGTCGCCTCGGGCGGTCCCGGGGTGTGGTCGGTCATGGCGGCCATGCTAGGCCCTCCCCCTCCCGGGCCCCGGCGGGCGGCGGCGGCCGCGGTGCCCGGTGCTTGCTTTCGGCGTGCCGGCAGCCGGGGTCTGACGGCCAGCCCTGGGGCCCTCCCCCTCCCGGGCCCCGGCGGCCGCCGCGGGGCGGCGGGATTGTCCGGGCGGGAAGCGGGCAGCCGGAGGGTCGTCGGGTGCGCGCCCGGCACAATGCAGATGGTGGCACCGCGGTCGGCGGCGCCGACGGGAGGAGGAACCCGGTGGGGCGGGAGCGGGCTCGGGGGGTGTTCGGCGCCGATCCGGTGGTGGGCGCCGACCTGGCACGGGTGGACTGGTCGGCCACGCCGCTGGGCGATCCGGCGTCCTGGCCGCAGAGCCTGCGCTCGGCGGTGGACCTGGTGCTGTCCTCGCGGTTCGCCATGTGGATGGCGTGGGGGCCGGAGCTGACGTTCTTCTGCAACGGCGCGTACCGGCGCGACACGCTCGCCGACAAGTACCCGTGGGCGCTGGGCCGCCCGTTCCGGGAGGTGTGGGCGGAGGTCTGGGACGATGCCAGGCCCCGGATCGAGCACGTGCTGGCCGAGGGCGAGGCGACCTGGGACGAGGCGCTGCCGCTGCGGCTGCGGCGTTCCGGCTATCCCGAGGAGAGCTACCACACCTTCTCCTACAGCCCGTTGCGCGACGAGGCGGACGCGGTGGTCGGCGTGCTGTGCGTGGTCAGCGAGGACACCCAGCGGGTGGTCGCCGAGCGCCGGATGGCGACGCTGCGCGACCTGGGCTCCGACCCGGGGGCGGTGCGCGCCGAGGGCGAGTTCCTCGCGTTCAGCGCCGAGCAGCTCGCCCGCAACCCGTACGACCTGCCCTTCACCCTGACGTACCTGTTCGACGAGCGGGGCGGCGTCCGCCTGGCCGCCTCCTCCGGGGTGCCGGCGGGCCACCCGGCCGCGCCCGCCCTGATCGGGCCCGGCGAGCCGGGCCCGTGGCCGGTGGGGGCGGTCCGCCGGGACGGGGCGGTGTCGGTGCCGCTGACCGGCGACCGGTTCGCCGACCTGCCGCGCGGGGCGTGGGAGGAGCCGCCCCGGCAGGCCCGGCTGGTGCCGTTGAACGGCCCGGGGTCCGACGGGCCGGTCGGCGTCCTGGTCGTCGGCCTCAACCGGTACCGCCCGCACGACGACGCCTACCTCGGCTTCGTCGACCTGGTCGCGGGCCGGTTGGCGGCGGGGGTCTCCAGCGCCCGCGGCCACGAGGCGCAGCAGCGGCGCGCGGAGCAGCTGGCCGAGCTGGACCGGGCGAAGACCGTGTTCTTCTCCAACATCAGCCACGAGTTCCGCACCCCCCTGACGCTGATCTCCGGGCCGGTGGAGGGCCTGCGGCAGCGGCTGGCGGACGCCGAGCCGGACGTCCGGGAGGACCTGGAGACGGTCCACCGCAACGCGCTGCGGCTGGGCCGCCTGGTCAACACGCTGCTGGACTTCTCCCGGATCGAGGCGGGCCGGATGCGGGCCCGCCCGGAGCCGGTCGACCTGGCGCGGGTCACCGCCGAGCTGGCCGCCGTGTTCCGTTCGGCCGCGCAGCGCGCCGGGCTCGTGCTGGAGGTGGACTGCGCGCCGCTGAGCGCCCCGGTGCCGGTGGATCCGGAGCTGTGGGAGAAGGTGGTCTTCAACCTGCTGGGCAACGCCCTGAAGTTCACCTTCGAGGGGACGGTGCGGGTGCGGGTGCGCGAGCGGGACGGGTGGGCCCTGGTCACCGTCGAGGACACCGGGGTGGGCGTTCCGGCCGCGGAGCTGCCGCGGCTGTTCGACCGCTTCCACCGGGTCGAGGACGGCCGGGCGCGCTCGCACGAGGGCAGCGGGATCGGCCTGGCCCTGGTCAAGGAGCTGGTCGACCTGCACGGCGGGACGATCACCGCCGCCTCCGAGCCGGGCCGCGGCACCGCGTTCACCGTCAGCCTGCCCCTGGCGGCCGGCCCGTCCGCGGAGGGCCGTGCCGTCCCGGACGCGCCGACGGGCGCCGACCGCGCGGCCGCCGAGTCGTTCGTGCAGGAGGCCCTGCGCTGGGAGCACCGCCCCGGCGGGGGCTCCGGCGGCGGGCCCGCGGAGCCCCTGCCGACCGCCGGGGCGGAGGGCGCTGGCCAGGCGGAGGACGCCGCCGGGGCGGAGGGCGCTGGCCAGGCGGAGGGCGCCGCCGGGGCGGCCGCGCACGTCCTGGTGGTCGACGACAACGCCGACATGCGCGACTACCTCACCCGCGTCCTGCGCGGCGCGGGCCACCGGGTCACCGCGGTCGGCGACGGCGACCGGGCGCTGGCCGCCGTCCGCTCCGAGGCCCCCGAGCTGGTGATCAGCGACGTGATGATGCCCGGTACGGACGGCCTGCAGCTGGTCGCGGCGCTGCGCGCCGACCCGCGCACCGCCGCGCTGCCGGTGCTGCTGCTGTCGGCCCGGGCCGGGCGGGAGGACGCGGTGGACGGCTTCGAGTCGGGGGCCGACGACTACCTGGTCAAGCCCTTCGCCGCGGTCGACCTGCTGGCCCGGGTGCGTGCCGCGCTGCGGTCGGCGCGGCTGCGCGAGCAGCACGCCCGCTGGCAGGACGCGCTGGTCGACTCGCTCCAGGACGCCTTCTTCGTCTGCGACGAGGACGGCGCCGTCACCCGGGTGAACGCGGCGTTCGCCGACCTCCTCGGGTACGGCCCCGAGGGGCTGCCCTACCTGCCGCCCCACCCGTGGTGGGCGGATCCCCGCACCGACCCGGACGCCCGCCGGCAGGCCGCCGACGCGCTCGCCCGCTCGGCCGAGCACGACCGCGGCAGCGCCACCGTCCCCGCCACCCACCGCGACGGCCACCGGGTCTGGGCGCACTCCACCTTCAACCGCGTCCCGGACCCGGCGACCGGGCGCACCGTCACCGTCGGCACCATCCGGGACGTCACCGCCGAGTACTACGCCGTGCAGCGCGAGAGCGCCCTGGCCTCGCTCGCCGACTGCCTGGCCCGGGTCACCAGCGCCGAGGAGGCGCTCGCCTGCGCCCTGGAGGAGCTGCGCGGCCTGTGGCGGGCCCGCCGGGTGGTGGCGGTCCGCTTCGACCGGGCCGGGGCCCCGGCCCGGCTGACCGCCGCCGGGCCCGGGCCGGACTGGCCCGGGCTGCCGGAGGAGCGGCGGGCGGCGCTGACCGCGCTGGCCGGCGGGCCCGCCCTCACCCCGGCGGCCGG
This sequence comes from Kitasatospora cineracea, assembly GCF_003751605.1. NCBI lineage: Bacteria > Bacillati > Actinomycetota > Actinomycetes > Kitasatosporales > Streptomycetaceae > Kitasatospora > Kitasatospora cineracea. The sequence goes on along the minus strand of NZ_RJVJ01000001.1, from coordinate 5,022,089 downwards.
GCCCGCCGGGACGGGCATCCGGCTGGAACTGCCGGACGGTCCGCTGGTCCTGGCGGTGGAGCTGGACGAGCCGCGCCCCTTCACCCGGGAGGACGAGCTGCTGCTCTCCCTGCTGGGCGGGCGGCTCGCCCAGGGGCTGGCCCGGGCCCGGCGGATCGACCAGCAGCGCGAGACGGCCATCGCCCTGCAGCGGGCCATCCTGGGGCCGAACCGGCTGCCGGAGGGTTTCGCCGCCCGCTACGAGCCGGCCACCCCGCCCCTGGAGGTCGGCGGCGACTGGTACGACACCGTGCCGCTGCCGGACGGCCGCACCGGCATCGTCGTCGGCGACTGCGTCGGGCGCGGGCTGGCCGCGGCCAGCGTGATGGGGCAGCTGCGCAGCGCCTGCCGGGCGCTGCTGCTGCAGGACCCCGGCCCGGCCCGCACCCTCGCCGCGCTGGACGCGTTCGCCGCCGGCGTTCCCGGCGCGGTCTGCACGACCGTCTTCTGCGGCGTCCTCGACCCGGTGACGGGCGAGCTGCGCCACTCCAGCGCCGGGCACCCGCCCGGCGTGCTGGCCCTGGCCGACGGCTCCACCGTCCTGCTCGACGGGGGCCGCGCCCTGCCGCTGGCCGTCCGCCCGGGTCTGCCCCGGCCGGAGGCCGTCACCGTCCTGCCCGGCCGCTCCACGCTGCTGCTGTACACGGACGGGCTGGTGGAGCGGCGGCGCGACGGCCTGGCGGAGGGCATCGAGCGGGCGGGCCGGGCGCTCGTCGCGGGCTCCGGCCTGCCGACGGCCGAGCTGGCCGGGCACGTGACGGGCCTGCTGCGCCCGGCCGACGGCTACGAGGACGACGTCGCCGTCCTGCTGTACCGGCAGCCCGCCGTGCTGGTGCGGTCCTTCCCGGCCCGGCCGGCGGAGGCGCCGGCCGCCGCGGCGGCCCTGCGGGCCTGGCTGGCGGAGTGCGGCGTCCCGGCCGGGGCGGTCCGGGAGGTGGCGGCCCCGGGGGTCGCGGCCCTGGCCGGGGCCCTGGCCGGGGCCGGCCGGGGCGGCACCGTGCGGCTGACCGCCCGGGCCGCCGCCGCCCGGCTGCGGGTCGCCGTCCGGCCGGCCGGGGGCGGCCCGGAGGTGGTGGTCCAGACCGCGCTCCCCGGCTGAGGGCCGGGCGGGGCGTGGTCGGTGGCTTCGGTTCGAGACCTTTCCGACCTGCGGGTTTTCCACCGTTGGGCGGGCTGGGGTAGCCTCGCCCGGGGCCCCGGGACTGGCGGCTGCGAAAGCCGTTCCCGGTGTCCTGAGCGCTTGATCGGTTGCCCGGTCGGACGACCGGGTGTAACAGGAGGCGGAGCTTTTCGATGGCTGGCTCGACAACCCCGCAGGACTCCCGGCCGGGTGCGGCGGCCGACCGGTCGGAGATCGGCGAGGCCGAGCTCCGGCTGTTGCTGGCGGGTCTGACCGCGGTGCGCGACGGGGACTTCAGCACCAAGCTGGCCGGTGACGCGGACGGGCTGCTGGGCGAGATCGCGACCGTCTTCAACGGCATGGTGGACCAGCTGTCGCAGTTCACCTCCGAGGTGACCCGGGTGGCCCGCGAGGTCGGCACCGAGGGGCAGTTGGGCGGCCAGGCCGTCGTCCCCGGGGTGTCCGGCACCTGGGAGGACCTGACCGACTCGGTCAACGCGATGGCGGGCAACCTCACCACCCAGGTGCGCGACATCGCCCAGGTGGCGACCGCGGTGGCGAAGGGCGACCTGTCGCAGAAGATCACCGTGGACGCCCGGGGCGAGATCCTGGAGCTGAAGAACACCGTCAACACGATGGTCGACCAGCTCAGTTCGTTCGCCGGGGAGGTCACCCGCGTCGCCCGCGAGGTCGGCACCGAGGGCATCCTGGGCGGCCAGGCCGACGTGAAGGGCGTCTCGGGCACCTGGCGCGACCTGACCGACAGCGTCAACTCGATGGCGGGCAACCTGACCGGCCAGGTCCGCTCGATCGCGCAGGTGGCGACCGCGGTGGCCGAGGGCGACCTGTCGCAGAAGATCACCGTCGCCGCGCGCGGCGAGATCCTGGAGCTCAAGGAGACCATCAACACGATGGTCGACCAGCTCAGTTCGTTCGCCGGGGAGGTCACCCGGGTGGCCCGCGAGGTCGGCACCGAGGGCCGGCTCGGCGGCCAGGCCGACGTCCGGGACGTCTCGGGCACCTGGCGTGACCTGACCGAGTCGGTGAACGTGATGGCCGACAACCTGACCGCGCAGGTCCGGGCGATCGCGCAGGTCACCACGGCCGTCGCCAAGGGCGACCTGACGCAGAAGATCCGGGTGGACGCCCGGGGCGAGATCCTGGAGCTGAAGGAGACCATCAACACGATGGTCGACCAGCTCTCGGCGTTCGCCGACGAGGTGACCCGGGTGGCCCGCGAGGTCGGCACGGCCGGCAACCTGGGCGGCCAGGCCACCGTCCGGGGCGTGTCGGGCACCTGGAAGGACCTGACCGACAACGTCAACGTGATGGCGTCCAACCTGACCGGCCAGGTCCGTTCGATCGCGCAGGTCGCCACCGCGGTGGCCCGCGGCGACCTGAGCCAGAAGATCACCGTCGAGGCGGAGGGCGAGGTCGCCGCGCTGGCCGGGGTGATCAACACCATGGTGGACACCCTGTCGGCGTTCGCCGACGAGGTGACCCGGGTGGCCCGCGAGGTCGGCACCGAGGGCATCCTCGGCGGCCAGGCCCGGGTGCCGAACGTCGCGGGCACCTGGAAGGACCTGACCGACAACGTCAACTTCATGGCGCACAACCTGACTTCGCAGGTCCGCAACATCGCGCAGGTCACCACCGCGGTCGCCAACGGCGACCTGACCCGCAAGATCGACGTCGACGCACGCGGCGAGATCCTGGAGCTCAAGACCACCATCAACACCATGGTGGACCAGCTCGGTTCGTTCGCCGCCGAGGTCACCCGCGTCGCCCGCGAGGTCGGCAGCGAGGGGCGCCTGGGCGGTCAGGCCGAGGTGGAGGGCGTCTCCGGCACCTGGAAGCGCCTGACCGAGAACGTCAACGAGCTGGCCGGGAACCTCACCCGGCAGGTCCGGGCGATCGCCGAGGTGACCAGCGCCGTCGCCGCGGGCGACCTGACCCGCTCGGTCACCGTGGACGCCTCCGGCGAGGTCGCCGACCTCAAGGACAACGTCAACGCGATGGTCGGCTCGCTGCGCGAGACCACCCGCGCCAACGAGGAGCAGGACTGGCTCAAGACCAACCTGGCCCGCTTCTCCGGCCTGCTGCAGGGCCGGCGCGACCTGGCCGTGGTCGCCGAGGCGGTGATGGACGAGCTCACCCCGCTGGTGGGCGCCCAGGTCGGCGCGTTCTACCTGGCCGAGGAGGGCGAGCGCGGCACGGTGCTGCGGCTGATCGGCTCGTACGCGTACCCGGACGGCGAGCGCCCGGCCAGCTTCCGGCTCGGCGAGTCGTTCGTCGGCCAGGCCGCCCGCAGCCGGCGCACCATCGCCGTCGACACCCTGCCGGCCGGCTACCTGGCGGCCGCCTCCGGCCTCGGCCGCACCGAGGACCTGTCGCTGCTGGTCGTCCCGATCGTGGTCGAGGAGCAGGTGCTCGGCGTGATCGAGCTGGCCTCGGTCCGGCCGTACGCGGCCGTCCACCGGGCCTTCCTCGACCAGCTGATGGAGACCGTCGGCGTCAACCTCAACACGATCGTCGCCAACGCCCGCACCGACGAGCTGCTGGGCGAGTCGCAGCGGCTGACCGCCGAACTCCAGGTGCGCTCGCAGGAGTTGCAGGCCCGCCAGGAGGAACTCCAGGCGTCCAACGCCGAGTTGGAGGACAAGGCGGCCCTGCTGGCCGCGCAGAACCGGGACATCGAGACCAAGAACCTGGAGATCGAGCAGGCCCGGCAGGAGCTGGAGGCCCGCGCCCACCAGCTCTCGCTGGCCTCCACCTACAAGTCGGAGTTCCTGGCCAACATGAGCCACGAGCTGCGCACCCCGCTCAACAGCCTGCTGATCCTGGCCCAGCTGCTGGCCCAGAACCCCACCCGGAACCTGACGGCCAAGCAGGTCGAGTACGCGGGCATCATCCACTCGGCCGGCTCGGACCTGCTGCAGCTGATCAACGACATCCTCGACCTGTCGAAGGTCGAGGCGGGGAAGATGGACCTCACCCCCGAGCCGGTGGCGCTGCGCAGCCTGCTGGACTACGCCGAGGCCACCTTCGAACCGCTGACCGGCCAGAAGGGCCTGGCCTTCACCGTCCGCACGGCCCCGGACGTGCCCGAGCAGCTCGTCACCGACGACTACCGGCTGCGCCAGGTGCTGCGGAACCTGCTCTCCAACGCGGTGAAGTTCACCGAGCAGGGCCGGGTCGACCTGCGGATCGGGCTCGCCCCGGAGGAGCAGGTCCCCGAGGGCGTGCGCCGCGGCGGCCCGGTGCTGGCCTTCCGGGTCTCCGACACCGGCATCGGCATCGCGCCGCAGCACCTGGAGACCGTCTTCGGCGCCTTCCAGCAGGCCGACGGCACCACCAGCCGCAAGTACGGCGGCACCGGCCTGGGCCTGTCGATCAGCCGGGAGATCGCCTACCTGCTGGGCGGTGCGATCACCGTCGAGAGCGTGCTGGGCGGCGGCAGCACCTTCACGCTGTTCCTGCCGGTCTCCCGGCCGGAGTTCCTCGTGCCGGAGGCCGGGGCGCGGGCCGGGGCCGCGGGCGCCGCCCCGGTCGCCGACCTCCCGCAGCAGGCCGCCGAGGAGGGTCCGGCGGCGCTCCAGCCGCGCCGCCTGCTGGTCGTGGAGGACCGCCGCGGCGGTCTGCTGTCGCTGGTCGCCGAGAACGCCACCGCCGGAACGACCGCTCTCGCCGGAACGGCGGCGGGCCGCCCGGTCGAGGTGGTCACCGCGGTCGGCGCGGGGGAGGCCGCGGCCGTCCTGGCGTCCGCGCCCCCGCACTGCGTGGTGCTGGACCTCGACCTGCCCGAGGGCGCCGCCACCGCGCTGCTGCGCGACATGGACCGCGACCCCGCGCTGCAGGGCGTGCCGGTGCTGGTGCACAGCAACCGCGGGGCGCCGGGCGACGCCGAGGCGCTCTCCCCGGCCGGGGTCCGGCCGCTGGAGGTGATCTCCAGCCTGGACGAGCTGCGCGAGCGGATCGCCCTGCACATGAACGCCGACCGCCCCGGTGACGTCCCGCCGGTCCGCGGGGCCTTCCAGGAGGTGCCGGGCGAGGCCGCCGGGGTGGACTCCGTGCTCAGCGGCCGCCTGGTGCTCGTCGTCGACGACGACGACCGCAACCTGTACGCCATCACGGGCATCCTGGAGCTGCACGGCATGCGGGTGCTGCAGGCCGAGAACGGCCGGGCGGCGCTGGAGACGCTGGCCTCCCACCCCGGCATCGACGTGATCCTGATGGACGTGATGATGCCCGAGATGGACGGCTACACCGCCACCGCGGCGATCCGCGCCATGCCGCAGCACGCGGCGCTGCCGATCATCGCCGTGACCGCCAAGGCCATGGTCGGCGACCGGGAGAAGAGCCTCGGCTCCGGTGCCAGCGACTACATCACCAAGCCGGTCGACGCCGGTGAGCTGGTCGACCGCATCAAGGCCCGGCTCGTCCGGTAGCCCCGCGTCCCGTCCCGCGCCCCGTCCGTCCCGCACAACCGCAGGAGTCCACGCCGTGCACCAGTTCCGGGAGCCGCACCCCGACCAGGGCCTGCCGACCACGCCGACCGGTCCCGGGCTGATCGGCGCCCAGCGGCCCGCCCCGTCGGCCCTGCCGGTGCCCGCCGGGGCGCCGGGCGGCCCGCCGGCGGTCGGCGGGGCGATCGGGCGGCTGGCCGACACGGTCGAGGAGCTGCGCCGCCAGCTCGACGAGGCGCAGGCGCACGCCGCGGGGCGGTCGGTGGTGGAGATGGCCGTCGGCGTCCTGGTGGAGCGGCTGCGCTGCGGTCCCACCGAGGCCGCCAAGCAGCTGCACCTGCTGGCGGAGCAGGCCGGCTCCACCCCGCTGGAGCTGGCCGCGGGCCTGGTCAACCGGGCCGCCGCGGACAAGATCTCCGAGGCCGCCCGGGACTTCGTGGCGCGGGCGGCGAGCCCGGCGTCGACCGGGGTCGGGGTGCGGCTGCGCAACACCGAGGCGGACGCGCTGAACGCCGGGGACGCGGCGGCGGCGGCCCGCGCGATGCTGGAGCACGCGCTGCGCCCGCTCGGCGCGGTGGCGGTGGCGATCTGGGCGGCCCGCCCGGACCTGTCGCTGGCGCTGGCGGGCAGTGCGGGCTTCGCCGAGGCGGAGGCCCGGCGCTGGCGCCACGTGCCGCCGGGGGTGGTCACCGCGGCCCGCCGGGCCCTGGACGAGCGGGCGCCGGTGACGTACCGCACGCTGGCGGACGCGACCGTCCCGTCGATCGGCCGGCACGAGGCGGGCGGTGGCCGGGTCGCCGTCCCGGCGGGCGTCGGCGGGCGGCTGATCGGCGTGCTGGAGGTGTGCTGGCGCGACGAGCTGCCGGACTGGTCGCAGTCGCTGCACCGGCAGTTCGAGGCGCTGGCCGAAGTGTGCGCCGCCACCCTGGAGAACTGGGCCGGGGACGTCCCGGAGGACGCCCCGGGGACCGGGCGGCTCGACGAGCTCGCCCGGCTGGTCGACGGGATCCTCGACCCGTGCATGGTCCTGGAGCCCGCCGACGACGGCTTCCCGCCGCGCTTCGTGATCCGCCACGCCAACCCGGCGTTCGTGGACTTCGCCGGCCGTCCGACCGGTGCCGTCGTCGGCTCGCCGCTGCTGGAGGCGTACCCGCTGGCCGCGCAGGAGGGCAACCTGCTGGAGGCGGTGGAGGACGTCCACGCCACCGGGGCGCCGTTCAAGGACCCGCAGATGCGGCTGACCGCCCTGGTCGACGGGGTGCCGCTGAGCACCGACGCGTACGTGTCGATCAGCCGGCACGGCCGCCACGTCACGGTGCTGTGGCGGCTGGCCGACAGCACCCCGAAGATCGCCCGGCTGCTGCACCACGCGCAGCGCCTGGGCCGGATCGGCGGCTTCGAGGAGGACCTGGACACCCGCGAGGTGGTCTGGAACGACACCCTGTTCGAGCTGTACGGCCTGCCGCCGACCGACCGGCCGATCGCGCTGGAGCGGCTGGCCGACCACGCCCACCCGGACGACGTGGACGCCGTCGGCCGTTTCCTGCGCACCCTGCTGCACCACCGGCGCCCGGCGTCCACGGCCTTCCGGTTGCAGCGCCCGGACGGGGTGACCCGGCACATCCGGGTGGTGGCCGAGCCGGTCCACGACCGGCTGGAGCGGCTCAGCGCGGTCCGCGGCGCCTACCAGGACGTCTCGGCGCAGCACTGGACCGAGGTCGCCCTCGCCGCCACCCGCGACCAGCTGGCGCAGAGCGAGCAGCAGGCCGCCGAACGGCACCGGCTGGTCCGGCAGTTGCAGCACGCCATCATGCCGCCCAGCGCCGGCCCGCGGACGCTGAACAACCTCGACGTCGCCGTGCGCTACCGGCCCGCCGAGAAGGACCACCTGGTGGGCGGCGACTGGTACGACGCGCTGACGCTGCCCTCCGGGCAGGTGCTGCTGTGCGTCGGCGACGTCGCCGGGCACGGCATCGAGGCGGCCACCGGGATGGTGGCGCTGCGCAACGCGCTGCGCGGCCTGGCCGCCACCGGGGCGGGCCCGGCCCAGCTGCTGGCCTGGCTCAACAGCGTGACGCACCACCTGACGGACAACGTCACCGCCACCGCGGTCTGCGGCCTGTACGACCCGGAGCGCCGCCGCCTGCGCTGGGCCCGGGCCGGGCACCTGCCTCCGGTGCTGCTGCGCGGTGGGGCGGCGGAGTGCCTGCCGCAGGTGGACGGCATCCTGCTGGGCGTGATCGACCGGGCCGACTACCAGGAGAGCGAGCTCGCGCTGGAGCCGGGCGACCGGATCGTGATGTACACCGACGGTCTGATCGAGCGCCGCGACCAGGGGCTGTACGCCTCCCTCGCCAACCTGGTCTCGCTGTCCGAGGCCGCGCCCCGCGAGGGCGCCACCGCGCTGGACGCCCACCTGGACCACCTGCTGCGCTTCAGCGGCGCCGACACCGACGACGACACCTGCCTGGTCGGCATCGAGGTGCGGTAGGGCGGGCCGCCCGCCCCGCGGATGAAAAGTTTTTCGCCATCTTGCAGGGCTTCTTTCATGACGCCCGGATGTCCTCCGCCGCACGGCGCGGTGACGCCGCCGCGACCGGGGGCGGCCTCCGACCCGGCGACCAGTGCAGACCGCCGATCGTTCACCTCTTGAAGGCAAAAGCCGGGGCGTCCCCGAAAGTTGACCTGAAATTGACAGAAAGAGGTACCCGGAGGCCGATTTTCCGACCCGTTCCGTTGATTTCGTGTTGTGATCAAGCGGCGCTGACACCGCGTCACCGCTCGTACCGAGACGAAGAGACGGGAAGAGTCATGACCACCGCACCGCCCCGCACCGCAGCCGCCGGCTGGCGTCCGCTCCTGCTCGTGGCCGCCCTGCTGGCCTGCCTGCTCGGCACCGTCGCGCCCGCGGGCGCCGCCACCGCCGAAGCGACCCTCTGGGTCACGGTCACGGCCCGGACCCAGCCCGGCGACACCGTCCTGATCAGCGGGAACACCGCCCAGCTGGGCAACTGGAACCCGGCCGCCGCCGTCCCGCTGCAGACCACCGCCCAGACGTACCCGACCTGGAAGGGCTACTTCCAGATCATTCAGGGCACCACCGCCGAGTACAAGTTCCTGATCCGCAGCAGCACCGGGGCCGTGACCTGGGAGAGCATCCCCAACCGCTCCGTGACGGACTCGCCCGGCACGGTCAGCCCGATCGACGAGCGCTGGAACGTCAGCGACGGCGCCCCCGTGGCGGCGTCCTTCCACGCCACCGCCACCACCGCCTACGGGCAGAACCTGTACCTGGCCGGGAACCTCGCCGAACTCGGCGGCTGGGACCCGGCGAAGGCCGTCCCGCTGACCACCGGCAGCGGCAGCTACCCGGTGTGGAGCGCCGGCCTGCAGCTGCCGCCCAACACCCCGATCGCGTACAAGTACCTCCTCAAGAACCCCGACGGCAGCGTGGCCTGGGAGAGCGGCGACAACCGCACCGCGACCACCCCGCCCACCGGCACCTTCACCGCCGACGACACCTGGCGCTGACGACCGGCCGGCCGGCCGACGCCGGACCGGACGACGCAGGGCCGTCGGGCGCCACGAGCGCCCGGCGGCCCTGCCGCGCGCGGGCCGGTGCGCGACCCGCCGCGCGATCCGGTGCGCGATCCGGTGTGCGATCCGGGCGGGTGGGGCAGGCGCGGGGCCGGTGAGATCCGCGGAACCCGAGGAACCCGAGGAACCCGAGGAGGCCGAGATGGCGGACGCGATCGTGATCGGGTCCGGCCCGAACGGGCTGGTCGCGGCCAACCTGCTGGCGGACGCGGGCTGGCACGTGGTCGTGCTGGAGGCCGCCGACGCCCCGGGCGGCGCGGTGCGCAGCGACCGGGGCGTGGACCCGGAGTTCGTCTCCGACCTGTTCAGTTCCTTCCACCCGCTGGCCGTCGCCTCCCCGGCGGTCCGGGGGCTGGGGCTCGAAGAGTTCGGGCTGCGCTGGAGCCACGCCCCGGCGGTGCTCGCCCACCCGCTCCCGGACGGCCGCTGCGCGACCCTGCACCGCGACGGCGGGGCGCCGGACCCGGACCGGCTGGAGCGGATGTTCGGCGCGCACGACGCCGCGGCCTGGCAGCGTCTGGCGGACCGCTGGGACCGACTGGATCCGCACCTGGTGAACGCCCTGCTCACCCCGTTCCCGCCGGTGCGGCCGGGCGCGGCGATCGCGGCCCGGCTGCGGCCGTCCGGTCTGCTCGACCTGGCGCGCTTCCTGGCCCTGCCGGTGCGGCGGCTGGCGGAGGAGGAGTTCGAGGGCGAGGGCCCGGGACTGCTCCTGGCCGGCTGCGCCCTGCACGCCGACCTGCTGCCCGAGGCCGCGGGCAGCGGCGCGTTCGGCTGGCTGATGGCGATGCTCGGCCGGCGGTACGGCTGGCCGGTGCCGGTGGGCGGGGCCTCCGCCCTGACCGCGGCGCTGGTGCGCCGGCTGGAGTCCGCGGGCGGGGAGGTGCACTGCGGGCAGCCGGTGCGGGAGGTGGTGGTCCGGAACGGGACGGCGCTGGGCGTGCGCACCGCGGACGGCCGCGGCCACCGCGCCGGGCGGGCGGTCCTCGCGGACACCGCCGCGACGGCCCTGTACGGCGGCCTGGTCGGCTGGGAGCACCTGCCCGGGTCGCTGCGCCGGGACATGCGCCGCTTCCAGTGGGACTTCGCCACCGTGAAGGTCGACTGGGCCCTGCGCGGGCCCGTCCCCTGGAGCGCGCCCGCGGCCGGCCGCGCCGGGACGGTGCACCTGGGCGCCGACCTGGACGAGCTCGGCGACTACGCCCACCAGGTCCTCACCGGGCGGCTGCCGGCCCGCCCGTTCGCCCTGTTCGGTCAGATGACCGTGGCCGATCCCACCCGGTCGCCCAGCGGCACCGAGTCGGCCTGGGCCTACACGCACGTGCCGCAGCGCGTCACCGCGGACCTCGGCCCCGACGGCATCACGGGGCGGTGGGACCGCCGGGAGGGCGAGGCGATGGCCGACCGGGTCGAGCGCCAGGTGGAGCGGTTCGCCCCGGGCTTCCGCGACCTGGTGGCCGCCCGCCGGATCCTCACCCCGCCGGTCCTGCACTCCCTGGACGAGAACCTGGTCGGCGGGGCCCTCAACGGCGGCACCGCGGCCCCGCACCAGCAGCTCTTCCTGCGGCCCGTCCCCGGCACCGCCGGTCCCCGCACCCCGGTGGCCCGGCTCTACCTCGCCTCCGCCTCCGCCCACCCCGGCGGCGGCGTCCACGGCGCGTGCGGCGCCAACGCCGCCCGGGCCGCCCTGAGCGCCCACCGCCGCTCGCCGGCCCGCTTCCTGCCGGCGGCCGGCCCGCGCCGCTGAACCCCTCCCCCGCCCCGCACGAAGGGAACGGACCCCTCATGGCACAGCGCCAACGCCTGATCGACTCCCCGCCCGAGCAGGTCTGGGACGTCCTGGCGAACCCCCGGAGCTACGCGCAGTGGGTGGTCGGCACCCAGGACGTCCTCGACGCGGACGACCACTGGCCCGAGGTCGGGGCCCGTCTCAGGTTCCTGGTCGGCTTCGGGCCGGCCGCCCTGGAGGACACCTGCGTGGTCAGGATCTGCGAGCCCGGCCGCCGTCTCGAACTCGAGGCCGCGGCGGCGCCCTTCGGCACCGCCCGGATCGCCTTCTCGCTCATCCCCTGGGACCGCCACACCCTGCTGATCCTCGACGAGCACCCCCTGCGCGGCCTCGGCGCCCGGCTGGAGAACCCTTTGACCGAGTTCGTCCTCCACCTGCGCAACCGCCGGCTGCTGACCAACCTCGCCCGCAACGCGGCGCACCGCGGCGCCCCGGGGTGACGGGGCGCCGCGGTGCGGCGCTAGCGGTCGAGGACGCCCACCGCGTGGGCGATGACGAGCAGCGAGGTGATGAGGGCGGCGACGCTCTCGACGGCCATCAGGGCCTTCGCCCGGGTGGACAGCGGCATGGTGTCGGTGGGGCTGAAGGCCGTGGAGTTGGTCACCGAGACGTACAGGTAGTCCATCAGGGTGGGCACCCAGTCGCTGCTGCGGCTGGCGCCGTCGGCGACCTCCTCGACGGCGTCGTGGTTCTCGTCCTGGGAGAACCGGAAGTCCGCGAGCGGCAGGTCGGCGCGGTCGGCCTGGGTGCGCGTCACGGGGCCGCCGCGGTCGAGCTCCCAGAAGGCCAGGCCGAAGACGATGATGCTGGTGGCCCACACCTGGAGCGCGGCGAGCAGCAGCGGGCCGCCCTGCTGGGCCTTGCTGGTGACCATGGCGTTGACCAGCAGGCCGAGCGAGACCAGGTTGCTCAGGCCGATCAGGGCGACCAGGGTCAGCGACAGCGCCCTGGAGAGGCGGTTCTGCCGGGTCATCCGGCGCGGGTTGACCGCGATCAGCGGGATCAGCAGCAGGAGTTCCAGCCCGGGCAGCACGAACCGCGGGACGAGCAGCAGTCGTTCGGGGAGGGCGAGGTAGAGCAGGATCGCCGCCAGGGTGGCGAGCACCGCGGGCAGCCGGGCCTCGCCCCGGCGTTCGTGGCGCGGGGAGCGCCGCTGGGCTCTCGCCCGGTGGTCGTTGAGGTGCCGTTCGCCACTGCCCATCTGCGGGTCCTTCCGGTCGGGGCGGATGCCACCACCGCCTGCCCCGCCGCCGGCCGTCCACGCCCGGCGGCTGCGGGGGGCCGGCTGCGCGGCGCGGTTTGCGGCGGGGGCGGCCGGGCAGCCGCCGGAGGGTTCCGGGCGGTGCGCGAGGGCCGCGGGTGGCGAGGAGAGGAGTCCCCCATGAAGGCGGCAGCAGTGGTGTACAAGCCGGTCGGCATGGTGGTGGGGGCGCTGGGCGGGGTGGTGGCCGGGGCGGTGTTCAAGCAGGTGTGGCGGCGGATCGCCCACGAGGAGGACACCCCGAACGCGACCGACGAGGAGCGGGGCTGGCGGCAGGTGCTGACCGCGGCGGCGCTCCAGGGCGCGCTGTTCGCCCTGGTGAAGGCGGCCGTGGACCGGTCGGGGGCGACCGCGTGGCGGCGGGTGACGGGGGTGTGGCCGACGGGTTGAGGGACCGGGCCGGGCCCGCCCGGCCGGATCGGTGTGGCCGCCGGTGGCGGGGGTAGCCGCCGGGTGTCCATGTCGCAGACGGAGAGGAGCAGCCATGACCACGCAGGACGGGAAGGACCGGGCCGCCGGAGAGGCGCCCGGGGAGAGCGTGCGGGAGCGTTCGGCCGAGGAGCGCGAGATCACCGCGCCGACCCCGGCCGATGTCCGGGCCAAGGCCGAGGAGGGCCGGGAGGACGAGGAGCCCGAGCCGCCGTCGGCGGACGTCCAGGCGCCCTGAGCGGCCGCCGGGGCACGGCCGTCCCGGTTCCCGGCCCGTGCGGCCGGGGGCCGGGACGGCCTTCTCGGCCGGGCCCCCGGGTCAGGCCGTTCCGGGCGGCGGGGTGAGCAGGGCCGAGAGCAGTTCGGCGATGGTGGGGCCGGCGTCGGCGGGATGGCGGAGTTGGCCGTCGATGACGTGGTAGTGGTTGGTGCGGCCGCGGCGTTCGTGGGAGAGGTACCCGGCTTCTTCCAGGTCGGAGATGATGCGCTGCACCGCGCGCTCGGTGAGCAGGCAGCGGGTGGCTATGTCGCGCACCCGGATGCCGGGGTCCCGGTAGATCTGGATCAGGACCCTGGCGTGATTGGTCAGGAACGTCCACTGGCGGCTGGTTTCGGCGGCTCTCTCCACCGCCCCAGGATAGGCAGCGTGGTTCACGACTCGGAATACATGACATAATTTTCGTGCATTCATTGACGTATGTCGTGCGTGCGAGGAGAGTGGACCTGCCGGTCTCCCGCACCGGTACCCCGGAGGCGATGCAGTGGAAGCCCCGACCCGAGCCGAACTGGACCGCTTCACCGCGGTCCTGACTGCGGGCAGCGGTGCCGTCCAGGGCCTGCCGCCGCAACTGAAGTACGCGGTCGCCGGGGTGAGCGCCTACCTCGCGGCCGCCGAGACCGGTTCCCCCGCCACCGAGCAGTTGCGCGACAACGCCCTCGCGCTGTGGGAGATCCTGCGGGCGGCGGCGGAGACTCCGGTCGGCACGGTGACGTGACCCGGCGCCCCCGCCGAACAGCCGTGGTACGGGCGCCGGACCTGCGGATCGAGACCCGCCGCACCGGCACCACCGTCCGGTGCGCCCTGGTCGGCGCCCTCCACCAGGACAACCAGGACGCGTTCGCCCGGGCCCTGCACCGCGGGCTTCGCAGCCGCCCGGAGCGGCTGCGGGTCGACCTGCGGGCGGTCGACCTCTTCACTTCCTCCGCGCTGGACACCCTGCTGCGCGCCCGGCACGCGGCGGCCGTGCTCGGGGTGGCGATGGCCCTGGACTCCCCCTCGGCCTGCGTGCGCCGGGTCCTGGAGATCACCCGGGCCGGGCCGTTCCTGCCGGTCGAGGACGGCGGCCCCGGTCCGGTGCCGCGCCGGACCGGGCGGGGCCGGGCGGAGCAGAGCCGGACCGGGCCGCCCGGGTCCGGCCCCACTCCGTCCGGCCCCGGGCGCGGCCCCGGTCTCAGGCGGCACTGGGGATGACGTCCCCCGGCTCGCGGCGGACCAGCAGGGCGCGCCGCTCGTCCTCGGTCAGGCCGCCCCAGACGCCGTAGGGCTCCCGGCTGGCCAGGGCGTAGCGCCGGCACTCCAGGCGGACGGGGCAGCCGGCGCACACCCGCTTCGCGGCCTGCTCGCGCTGCCGGGCCTCGGCGCGGCCCTCGCTCGCGGGTCGGAAGAAGACCTCGCTGCCGACGGTGCGGCAGGAGCCTTCGAACTGCCAGTCCCAGTGGTGCGTCTGTGCGCCGGGGAGGCGGGAGACCATGGTCACGACGTTGCCTTCCGAACGGGGGATCGAACAACCGCCGTCTAACCGCCCCGCCGCTGGTCATGCACGTTCCGCCGGGTCAGTGTCCGGGATCGGTGGGGGCGAACTCGGGGCCGTCCCCGGCGTCCTTGGCGCGCTCGTCGGGGGCGGGGGCGCCCTCCGCGGTCATCCGGGCCTCGGGGGTCTCCAGGGGCGGGTGCGCGCCTCCGGTGCCGGCGGTGCCGCGCAGGGCGGGCAGCACCCGGTCCCGGTAGGCGGCGAAGAAGGCGTCCTGGTCGGGGCCGATCTGCCCGACGTACACCTCGTCGAAGCCGGCCCGCTCGTAGGCGCGGACCGCCTCGACGTGCGCGTCGACGTCGTCGCCGCAGGTCACGGCGTCGGCGACCATCTCGCGGGTGACGAGTTGGCTGGCCTGCTCGAAGTGCGCGGGGGTGGGCAGCAGTTGGGCGAGCTCGCCGGGCAACAGTTCGGTCGGCCAGCGGCGGTGCACCTCGTCGACCGCCTTGTCCCGGTCGGTGCTCCAGCAGACCTTCAGCCCGCCGACGACGGGCTTGCCGGCGCCGCCCGCGTCCCGGAAGACGGCGATCAGCTCGGCGTCGGGCGTCATGGTGACGAAGCCGTCGCCGATCCGGCCGGCCGTGGCGGCGGCCTTGGGGCCGAACCCGGAGACCAGGATCGGCAGTCGGCCGCGCGGCGCGGTGTAGAGGCGGGCGTTGTCGACGGTGTAGTGCGGGCCGCGGTGGTTGACCTGGCAGCCGGTGAACAGCTCGCGCATCACCTCGACGGCCTCCTCCAGCATCTCGGCGCGCTCCTCGAAGGAGGGCCAGCGGTCGCCCAGGACGTGCTCGTTGAGCGCCTCGCCGGTGCCCACGCCGAGGGTGAAACGGCCGTCCAGCAGGACGCTGGAGGTCGCCGCGGCCTGGGCGGTGACCGCCGGGTGCAGGCGGACGGTGGGGCAGGTCACCAGGGTGGTGACGGGCAGGTCGACGGCCTGCGAGAGCGCGCCGATCACCGACCAGACGAAGGCGCTGTTGCCCTGCGCCTCGTTCCACGGGTGGAAGTGGTCGGAGATCGCCAGCCGGGTGAACCCGGCGGCCCGGGCCCGTTCGGCCTGCTGGATCAGTTCCTGCGGGGTGAACTCCTCGCAGGACAGGAAGAACCCGTACTCGGTCATCACGTCTCCTCTTCTTCTCGGTCGGCCCCGGTGCGGGGCGTCGTCTCCCCCTCGGGCCACTTGCGGGTGTCGCGCGGCGGCACGTACGGCTCCTCGTCGGGCGGCAGTCCGCCCTCGACGGCCCGCTCGCGGGCGAGCTCGGCGTCGAACTCCAGGCCGAGCAGGATGGCGAGGTTGGACAGCCACAGCCACACCAGGAAGACGATCACCCCGGCGAGGGTGCCGTAGGTGCGGTTGTAGGAGGCGAAGTGGGCGACGTACGCGGCGAACCCGCCGGAGAGCAGCAGCCACAGCAGGACCGCCAGCAGGCTGCCCGGGGAGACCCAGCGCCAGCCGCGGCCGCGCACGTTGGGCGCCGCCCAGTACAGCAGCGCGATCATGACGGCGACCAGCAGCACGAGGACCGGCCACTTGGCGATCGACCAGACCGTCACGGCGGTGGGGCCGAGCCCGAGGACGTCCCCGGCGCGTTCGGCCACCGGGCCGGTGAAGACCACGATCACCGCGCTGGCCAGCAGCAGCACCATCATCAGCAGGGTCAGGCCGACCCGCAGCGGGGTGAGCTTCCACACCGGCCGGCCCTCACGGATGTCGTAGACCGCGTTGGACGCCCGGATGAACCCGGCGACGTAGCCCGAGGCCGACCACAGCGCGCCCAGCAGGCCGACCGCGGCCAGCACGCCGCTGGTACCGGGCCCGCCCTGCAGCTGTTCGACCGCGGAGCGCAGGATGTCGCGGGCCTGTCCCGGGGCGAGTTGCTGGAGGTTGTCGAGCACCGTGTCGGTGGCCGAACGCCCGAGCAGGCCGAGGATCGAGACGAGCACCAGCAGGGCCGGGAAGACCGCCAGCACCCCGTAGTAGGTAAGCGCGGCGGCCCGGTCCGGCAGCTCGTCGTCCAGGAACTCCTTCGCGGTGCGGCGGAGCACCGAGGCCCAGGCGCGGGCCGGCATCCGGGTCGGTCCGTCCGGTGCACCGCCTCCGGTACGGGCCGCGTCCTGCTCGGGTTTCCCGTCGGGCATCCCCGTCTCCTCTTCTCTCGGTGCGGGTGTCGGGCCGGTGGCGCGCCTCACCCGGCGCGGACCGCCTCGATGACGAAGCCGCTGCGCGGCCGGGCGACCATCCGGCCGAGCCGGACGGTCAGGTCCTGGGCGGGCAGCGTGTACTCCAGCCGGGCCAGGCGCACGGACAGGTCCTCCAGCAGCCCGACCACCACGGCCTCGCCGGGGCAGCGGTGGCCGGTCGCCGGGTCGCCGCCGCCCTGCGGGACGGACTGCGCGACGTCGTCGGGGCGTTCGAGGAACCGCCCGGGCCGGAAGGCGTACGGGTCGCCCCACAGGGCCGGGTCGTGGTTCTGCCCGTACAGGTCGAGCAGCACCAGGGTGCCCTCGGCGATCGGTTCGCCCCGGTGGGTGAGGTCGGCCGCGGCCCGGCCGCCGACGAACGGGGCGAACGGGTAGAACCGGCGGACCTCCTGGGCGAACGCCCAGGCCCGGGCGGGCTCTCCCCCGGCGAGTGCCGCGCGGGCCTCCGGCCGCAGGTGCATGGCGTGGGCGGCGAACGCGACGAACCAGCAGACCGCGACGGTCGGCCGGACCAGGTTGAGCACCTCGACGGCCGCCACCCGCGGCGGCAGCGGTTCGCCGTCCGCGTCCCGGTGCAGCGCCACCCGTTCGACCGGGCAGCCGGCCGGGAGCCCGGCGCGGCCGGCGCGCACCGCTTCGACGGTCCCGGCGATCCAGGACTCCCGGCGGCGGCGGGCCAGCCGCCCGCGCCAGTGCCGCGGGCCCGGGGTGGCGAAGCCGTCGACCATGGCGGTCAGGTCGGCGGCGAACGCGGCGGCGCCGTCCGGCGGCAGCGGCAGGCCGGCCCAGCGGCAGACGCCCTCGGTGAGGACCCGGGCGGCCTCGTCCAGCAGGACCACCCGGGGCTGTCCGGCCCAGCGCCCCACCGCGGTGTCCCAGGCCCGGCCGACCTCGTCGACCAGCGCGCGGACCTGTCCGGGATCGGCCAGCAGCGAGAGGAACATCGCCTTGCGCAGCTGGTGCACCCGGCCGTCCAGGGAGTGCACGGCGCCGTGCCCGAAGAGCGTGCTGCGCACCGGTTCGGGGAGCGCGCCCGCCCGCCGGACGTGCCGTTCGTCGTAGAAGAACCGGACGGCTTCGGGTCCGTGCAGGGCGACCGCCGGCCGGCCGGCCAGCCGGACCCGCACCACCGGGCCGGGGTGGCGGCGGCGCAGGTCGGGAAGCCAGGCGTAGCCGCGGGTCAGCAGCGGGAGGGTGCCGTCGCCCCGGGGGCGGTGTCGTCGGTCCATGACCGTCGGCTGCCCCGGCCGGAAGGTCGGAAACCGCCCCTCACCCGGGCGGCCCTTCCTCCGGCGGCCACCGGCCCGGTCTCAGTCCGGCCGGTCGGTGAGCAGGTAGTCGGCGGTGCCGGTGAGGCGCAGCAGGCGCTCCAGGTGGGCGGGGCGGCGGTCGAGCAGCAGGCGGCGGCCGGCGGCGTCGACGTCGCGGCGGACCTGGAGCAGCGCGGACAGCCCCGTGGAGTCGCACAGCGACATGTCGCCGCAGTCCACCCGGACCACGTCGACCCGGGGGCGGGCGGCCAGGTGGGCGGCGACCGCCCGGAGGAGCTCCCCGCAGCTCTCGTGGTCGAGCTCGCCCTCCACCGGGACGGTGGCGGTGCGGGGCGGTCCGGCGGTGGGCCGGGGCGGGGGGACGGGGCTGGTGCTCATGCGGGGGTTCCCGGGGTCGGCAGCGGGCGCGGGCCGGTGCCCGCGGGCGACGGGGCGGCACCTGCGGGCGGCGGGGCGGTGCCCGCGGGCGACGGGGTGGCACCCGCGGGCGGCGGGGCGGTGCCGGCGGGCGGCAGGGCGGCCGTCAGGACGGCGACGCTGCGCGGCAGGTCGCGCAGTTGCTCGCGCAGGGAGGTCAGGGCGAAGCCGAGGAGGGTGTCCGGGACGGAGCGGGCGAGCAGGACCTGCCCGGTCCAGCCGGTGAAGGCGGTGAAGAGCTCCGGGTCGCCGGTGTAGAGGGCGACGGCCAGGTGCTCGACGATGTGGGCCAGGTCGTCGAGGGTGTGCTCGCGCTGGAGCGGGGTGTAGGAGCGGACGGCGGGGTGCTCCCGTTCCAGGGCGGCCATCACGCCGGCGACCAGTTCGCGGGTGCTCCGGCCGACCAGGGTGTACTCCTGGTCGGCGAGGTGCGGGAGGTCGTCGACGGGCAGGTGCGGGGAGGCGGGCAGCGCCAGTCCCCGGGCGAGGCGGGCGGCCGCGGCGCGGGCGTCGGGGGCCCAGGCGTCGGCGCCGAGCAGCCGGGCGTGCCGGCCGTCGGGGCCGAACGCCGCGCCGCCCGCGATGACCGGCACGCCGGCGGCCTGGGCGGCCGTGATCGCGGTGTGCGCGGCGGGCAGCCGGGTGGGCAGCGAGGCGGACAGGGCCAGCACGTCGGGGGCGGTGCGGTGCAGGTGCGCGATCAGGTGGGGGGTGGGGCACTGGGCGCCCAGGTAGTCGACCCGCCAGCCGCGCAGCGCCAGCACCTCGGCCAGCAGCCGGGCGGGGAAGGCGTGCCACTCGCCGTCGACGCAGGCCACCGCGATCCGGCCGGGGCGCTGCGGGTCGGTGGCGGCGGCGAACGCGGGGTGGCCGGAGACGACGGCCACCACGCGCTCGTTGACGGCGGTGGCGGCGTGCTCCTGGATCACCGTGATCCGGTCGGCCGCCCACTCCCGTCCGATCCGGGCCTGGAGCGCCCCGATCACGTCGAGCAGCAGCGCCTCCGGGTGCAGGCCGTCCTCCAGGGCCCGCACCGCGAGGGCGACGGCCCCGGCCTGGTCGCCGCCGATGACGGCCTGCCACAGCTCCTCGGTCGGTTCCACGGCCGGTTCCCCGGGGCGGACGGGCCCGGCGGCGGGGGCGAGGGTGCCGGTCAGTGTGTCGCCGTTCATGCCGCGTACTCCCGCGGTCCGCCGGTCACGGCCACGTGGCCGCGCGGGGGCGCGGCGATGACCATGACCGCCATGTCGTCGTGCCGGCCCTCCCGGAGCCACTGCGCGGTGAGCATCTGCACCCGTTCCACGATCGCTTCCGCGGGCAGGCCCGCGCACTGCTGGAGCGCCTGGCGCAGCCGGTCCTCGCCGAACTGCTCCCGGCCGGTCGGTCCGCCCTTGGCCTCGGTGATCCCGTCGCTGTACAGGACGCACGCCTCGCCGGGGTCGAGCAGCACGGTGTCGGTGCGGGTGGTGGCCTCCGGCAGGACGCCGACGATGCTGCCCAGGGTGGTGGAATCGGTCACCCGTCCGTCCGTCCGGACCACCATCGGCGCGGGGTGCCCGGCGGCCGACAGCCGGACCCGGACCCGGTCGTCCTCGCGGCGCACCGAGGCCAGCACCAGGCTGGCGAAACGGGTGTGGTGGGAGGTCAGCAGCGCCCGGTTGAGCAGGTGCAGGACCCGGCCGTGGTCGTCGGCGAGCGGCAGCAGCGCGTGCAGCGTGTTGCGCACCTTGCCGGTCATGACGGCGGCCTCCAGGCCCTTGCCGCTGACGTCGCCGAGCAGGGCGAGCGTCTCGCCGTCGGGGTCGGCGGCGGGGTGGACGTCGTAGAAGTCGCCGCCGATCCGGTCGCGGTCGACCGAGGCGCGGTAGCCGCCGGCGAAGTCCACCCCGTTGAGGTGTTCGAGCCGGGGCGGGAGCAGTTCGCGCATCAACAGGTCGGTGACGGCGGCCTGTTCGGAGTACAGGACGGCCGCGGACGCGGCGGCGCCGGCCCGGGCGGCGAACATCCGGGCGAAGACCTCCTCGTCGGCGGGGAACGGGCCGCCGCCCGCCGCCCGCAGCAGCACCAGCGCCCCGGCGGGGACGCCGTGCCCGGGCAGCGGGGTGACCAGCACCGAGCCGACCCGGCCGAACCCGGCGGGCACCAGCCAGCGGGGCGTGGCGTCCGGGTCGATCCACCGCGAGGGCACCGGCGGGAACCCCTGCAGCGCCTCGGCCAGTCCGGGGACCTCGGCCGAGTCGGCCCGCACCTGGACGTGCGCCGGGTCGCCGCCGCGCAGGCAGGTCACGAAGCGCAGCGTCCGGCCGGAGCCGGGGGCGACCACCACGGCGGCGTCCGCGAGGTGCAGCGCGGCCTGGCGGACCGCCGTCTCCAGGACCCGGTCGACGTTCAGCGAGGACAGCAGCAGGCCGGACAGCCGGGTCAGCAGCTCCCAGTCGTGGCTGCCGCCGCCGGCCGTCCGCGGCAGCACTCCCGGGAGGCCCTCCGGGACGACGAACCACCACACGGCGCTGCCGTCCGGGCGGGGCGAGGGGTGCGCCTCGATCCGGCCGGCGACCGGGTCGGTGTGCCGGACGGTCTCCGGCGGGGTGCCGTCGGCGGGCAGGTCCAGGTGGGCCCGGCGCAGCCAGTGCGGGACCGTGCCCGCCGGGGCGGCCAGCAGGCGGTGGGCGCTGTGGCTGGCGTGCAGCAGTTCGCCGTCGGGGCCGAGCACCGCGACCGGGTAGGGGGAGTCGGCGAGGGGCTCCCAGTCGGTGGTCACGGCGGGGGAAGTCGAAGATGCCATCGTCCGGGCCCTGACGGGCCCTCACCTCGCAATTGGGTTTCCGTCGGCCGGCCGGGACCCGGTGGGGTCCGCCGCGGTCGGCGGGTTTGGTGCGCCCCGCCCCGCCCTTGCGGACAAGTCCGGCGGGCCGCACCCGAACCGCCATGCTATCGGCTGCCGCATCGGGCCCCGGCCGGGTGGAGCCGCGGCAGCCGCCGGGTGGAGCCGTGCCAGCCGCCGGGTGGAGCCGTGCCGGCCGCCGGGCGGGAGGGGTGCCGGCCGCCGGGCGGGGGCCCACTAGCATGCCCGGTATGACCGATCACACGTACGGGGCGGCCGGGGCGGAGCCGCTGGACGTCGGGACGGTGCGGGCCCGGGGCGAGCTCGACTGGGAGGACTCCCAGGAGTTCGTCCGGCGGTTGACGGCCGCGCTCGACCGTCCGCCGCGGCTGCTGGTGGTGGACTTCGCCGAGGTCACCTTCGCCGACTCCTCGGTGCTGCACGGTCTGCTCGTCGCCCACCGCCGGATGGCGGAGGCGGGCGGGCGGCTGGTGCTGGCCGGACCGCTGCGTGAGCCGGTGCGCAGGCTGCTCGACCTGTCCTCCGCCGCGGACCACCTGCACCTCGCGGCGGACGCGGACGCCGCGGTGCGGGACGCGTCCGGGCCGGACGTCCCCCGTTCGCCGCGGGTTCCGCCGGTGTGATCTCCGCGGTGTCCGGGCAGCCGGACACCTGAAGCAGCGTTCCCGTCCCGTCCGATGCGAGGTCACCGATGTCCCGTGCCGAGGCCGACCCGGCCTGGTGGCGTCCCCCGGCCACCGCCCGTCCGGGCCCTGCGGTGCGCACCGCGGCCGAGGCCCGGAGCGCCGTCACCGAGGCGCTCGCCCGGTACCCCGGAACGGGTGAGCGCCTGCGCGGCGACGCCTGGCTCGCCGTCACCGAGCTGGTCACCAACGCGATCCGGCACGCCGGCGGGGTGACCGGGTTCGCCGTCCGGACGAGCGGCGGCGGCCGGGTGCTGACCATCGAGGTGGAGGACGCCGCCGACGCCCACCCGCGCGGCGACGCCGCCAACCTCCAGGACCCGACCCGGCTGGGCGGCCGGGGCTGGCCCCTGGTCAAGCTGCTCAGCACCGGCTGGGAGATCCACCGCCTGCCGGGCGGCGGCAAGCGGATCCGCGTCACGCTGACGGCCTGACGCGCCACTCGCGCGGGCCCGGTGGGACGGCCGGGCCCGCGCGAGTGGTGGCGGGGTCAGGCCAGCAGCCGGGCCAGCCCGAAGTCGAGGTCGAGGTGGGCGGATTCGGCGCCGGGCGGCACTTCGGCGAAGGCGTCGGCGAGGAACCGGGTGACCGTGTCGGCGGGGACGCTGATCACCGCCCGGTCCGTCCCGTTCCCCAGGGTGATCAGGATCCGGCCGTCCGGGCCGGGGGCGATCCGGACGTCCCCTTCGCCGCTCGGGGCGCGGCGGCCCTCGGCGAGCAGGTCCCGGCCGAACCACCAGACGATGTCCTCCTCGCCGGGGCCGCGGGGCGGGAAGGCCAGTCCCACGCCGTAGGGCAGTGCGGTGTCGTAGCGCAGTTCGCCGACCAGCCGGATGTGGGGGTAGGGGCCTTCCGGGAGGGTGACGGAGATCGGCCTGGACACGGCGACGGGCATGCGGGGTCCCCATTCCTTTTCGTGCGGGCTTCGTGCGTTCGGGTTCGTTCGGGCTTGTGCGGGCTTCGTGCGGGCTTCGTGCAGGTGGGGCCGGCGGCGTGTCGGCCGGGGCCGGCACCGGGCGGCGCAGCGCGGTTACCCGGGTCCGGGCGATCCACACCAGGAATGCGGAACCGTCATCCGGACGGCCGCGGTGTTTCCGTTCCGCCGCACCGGGCAGCCGAGCGGGGGCCGGTGTTCGCCGGCCGTCCCCGACCTGGAGAGGAACGACGATGGACATCGCCACCGGCAGCCCGCTGGACGGACCCGACCGCGACACCGCCGGGGAGGCGCTGCAGGGCGCCCTGGTCGATCTCGTGGACCTGTCCCTGACCGGCAAGCAGGCCCACTGGAACCTGTACGGTCCCCGGTTCCGCTCGGTCCACCTGCACCTCGACGAGGTGGTGGCCACCGCCCGCGACTTCGCCGACCAGGTGGCGGAGCGGGCCGCCGCGATCGGCGTCAGCCCGGACGGGCGGGCCGCGACCGTCGCGGCCGGCAGCCTGCCGGAGGCGCCCTCCGGCTGGCAGGCCGACACCGCGGTCGTGGAGCAGTTGGTGGGCACCCTCTCGACGGTGGTCGCCCGGATGCGCGAGCGGATCGCCAAGACCGGCGAGGCCGACCCGGTCACCCAGGACCTGCTGATCACGGTGACCGCGGCGCTGGAGAAGCACGCCTGGATGTTCCGGGCCGAGCACGAGACCAGGGGCTGACCCCGGCCCGCCGGCCCTCCGGGGGCGGCGGAAAACAATTCCGTCCGCTGCTGCATACCTCGCGGCGGACGGGGCAGACGGCGCGCGGTGACCCCGACCGGTCGGGGTCACCGCGCGCCGTCGTGCGACGGCCGAGGTCCCCCGGTGACGGGGGTCTGATGAGCGAGGAGAACGCCTGATGGCGGTGGAGCATGCGTCCGAACGGCTCGTGGAGCTGCTGACCCGGGACGATGCGGTGCAGGACCAGTGGGTGGCGGCCGTGGCCGCGTCGCTGGGCGGCCGGATCAGCCGGGCCGAGCTGGAGCGCGAGCTGACGGACCTCTACCAGGCCCTGCTGCAGGCCCTGGGCAAGGGCGGCCTGGACTGGCAGGGCGAGTCGTACTCGGAGGTGCGCGCCCTGCTGGTGGAGCTCTCCCGCAGCCGGGCCCGGTACGGTTTCACGCCCGCCGAGACGGCGGTCAGCGTCTTCGCCTGCAAGGACGTGCTGGAGCCCACCACGACCAGCAGCGCCGAGGACATCACGGCGTACCTGCAGCTGACCCGGCTGCTGGACGCGCTGGGCCTGTTCACCATCGAGGCGTACGCCCGCACCCGGGAGGAGATCATCAGCGCGCAGGCCGAGCAGTTGCTCGAACTGTCCACGCCGGTGGTCAAGCTGTGGGAGAACGTGGTCGCGGTGCCGCTGGTCGGCACGCTGGACTCGGCGCGCACCCAGGTGGTGATGGAGAAGCTGCTGCAGAGCCTGGTCGACTCCGGGTCGGAGCACGCGATCATCGACATCACCGGGGTGCCCGCGGTGGACACCGAGGTCGCCCAGCACCTGCTGAAGACCGTGGTCGCCGCCCGGCTGATGGGCGCGGAGTGCACCATCTCCGGCATCCGCCCGCAGATCGCGCAGACCCTGGTCGCGCTCGGCGTGCAGTTCGGCGACATCGTCACCAAGGCCACCCTGGCCGACGCGCTGCGCCACGTCCTGCAGCGCAGCGGCTCCTCGCTGCAGGCGGGCGGCGACCGGTGAGCGACCGCGTCCCCGTCCTGAAGATCGGCCAGGTGCTGCTGGTCTCCATCCAGGTCGACCTGGAGGACCAGATCGTCCTGGACCTCCAGGACGACCTGGCCGAGCGGATCGTCGCCACCGGCGCGAACGGCGTCGTCATCGACATCACGGCGCTGGAGATCGTCGACTCCTTCGTGGGCCGGATGCTGGCGAACACCGCCGCCATCTCGCGCATGCTGGACGCCGAGACGGTGGTCGTCGGCATGCGCCCGGCGGTGGCGATCACCCTGGTCGAGCTGGGCCTCTCGCTGGGCGGGGTGCGCACCGCGCTCACCCTGGAGAAGGGCCTGGCGCTGCTGGAACGCGACCGTACCGCGCGTACGGCCCGCCCGTGACCGGGCCACGGGTGGTGGAGGACGAGCAGACCGTGCCGATCGGGTCCAACGACGACGTGGTCCGGGCCCGGCAGACCGTCCGCACGTACGCCCAGCAGTGCGGGCTGTCGCTGGTGGACCAGACCAAGCTGGTCACCGCCGCCAGCGAGCTGGCCCGCAACACCCTGGTCTACGGCGGCGGGGGCTCGATGCGCTGCGCGAGCGTGCGCAACGGGACCCGGGTCGGCGTGCACGCCGTGTTCGAGGACAGCGGCCCCGGCATCCCCGACCTGGACCTCGCGCTGACCGACGGCTGGACGTCCGGCGGCGGCCTGGGCCTGGGCCTGAGCGGGGCGCGCCGGCTGGTGGACGAGTTCGAGCTGCACAGCGAGCCCGGTTCCGGGACGAAGGTGTCGGTGACCAAGTGGGCCCGGTGACCCCCGCCCTGGCCGTGTGCGAGGACACCGTGTGGTTCCGGCACTCGGACTCGCTGCCCGCCGCGGCCCGCAGCGCGGCCCGGCAGCTCGCCCACCGGATCGGCCTGCTGCCCGAGCGGGCCGCCGAGGCGGCGCTCGCCGTCAGCGAGGCGGCCACCAACCTGCGCCGGCACGCCGTGGACGGGGCGATGGTGCTGCGCGTGGTGCGCACCGACACCGAGGCGGCGCTGGAGTTCCTCACCGTCGACAGCGGGCCGGGCATGGCGGACGTCCCCGCGGCGCTGGCCGACGGCTACTCCTCCGACCGGACCCTGGGCATCGGCCTGGGCGCGGTCGCCCGCCTCGCCGACGCCTTCGACCTGCACTCGCTGCCCGGCCGCGGCACCGTGCTGACCGCCCGGTTCTGGAACCGCACCCCGGCGGGGCGGGCCGCCGCCGCGGGCGAGCCGGTCGTCGCCGGCCTGACCCGGCCGATGAGCGGCCAGGAGCTGTGCGGCGACGCCTGGGCGGTGCGCGCCCTCGGGCCGGCCGGGGCCGCCGCGCCCCCGGCGGAGGCGCCCGACCCGGCGGTCGGGGCCGCGGCGGAGCGCCTGGACTGGTCGGTGCTGACCAACCGGGCGCCGCGCCCGCACGCCGCCCCCGGGCCGGGGCAGCCGGGCGGCGACGGCGCGTTCCTGCTGATGTTCTGCGACGGCCTGGGGCACGGCCCGCTCGCCGCCCGGGCCGCCTCGGACGCCGTCGCGGCCTTCCACCGCAGCTGCGCGCACCAGCCCGAGCAGGTGCTGGCCGACCTGCACCGGGTGCTGCGCGGCGGGCGGGGCGGGGCGGCGGCCGTCGCGCTGGTCGAGCCCGCCGCGGCCCGGCTGACGTTCTGCGGGGTCGGCAACGTCAGCGCCTTCGTGGTGGACACCGCCACCGGGGCCCGGCGCTCGCTGCCCTCCTCCCCCGGCATCGTCGGCCACCAGCTGCCCTCCGCGCACACCGTCCGGCAGGCCCTGCCGCCCGGCAGCGCGGTGGTGCTGCACTCGGACGGGCTGACCGACCGCTGGAAGGCCGCCGACGTCCCCGGCCTGTTCTCCCACCTGCCCGTGACCGCCGCGGCGCTGCTGCTGCGCGAGGCGGGGGTGCGCCGGGACGACGCGGGCGTGGTAGTGGCGAAGGGCTCCTGGTGAACGCACCGACCGACCACGGCGCACCGGCCGACCGCGGCGCACCGCAGCCGCCCGTGCACCTGGGCAACGCGTCCGTGGGCACCGTCCAGGACACCTTCGCGCTGCGCCGCAGCGCCCGGGCCGTCGCCGACCTGCTCGGCGCGGACGGCCAGGACGCCGTCCGGCTGGCCACCGCGCTGAGCGAACTCGGCCGCGGCCTGCTCGGCGCCGACCGGCTGGCCGCCGTGTTCGACCTCCGGCCGGGGCTGCCGGACGCCCTGCGGGTCACCCTGACCTGGCGGGGCGGGCACCGGCTGTCGGCGGAGGCGCTGGAGGCGTCCGGCCGACTGCTGTCCACCCACCACGAGCACACCGGGGCCGGCGGCCTGGTCCGGATCGAGCAGCGGCTCGGGCCCGCCCCGGACCCGGACCCGGTCGACCGGGCCCGCCGCCTGCTCGCCGAGCACACCGGCCCCAGCGCCCTGGAGGACTCCCGGGCGCAGACCCGCGACCTGATAGCCGCACTGGAGCAGACCCGCGCCCAGCGCGAGGAACTGCGCCGCCTGAACAGCGAGTTGGAGGAGACCAACCGGGGTGTCCTGGCGCTGTACTCGGAGCTGTCGGAGGAACTGGAGGAGACCAACCGGGGCGTGGTCGCCCTGTACGCCGAACTCGACGAGAAGTCACGGCAGTTGCGCGAGGCCAGCGAGGCCAAGAGCAGGTTCTGGGCGAACGTCAGCCACGAGCTGCGCACGCCCGTCAACGCGGTGGTGGGCCTGGCCGAGCTGCTGCGCACCGACACCGACGCCCCGCCCGAGGAGCGGGCCCGGCAGCTGTCGCTGATCGCCGACTCCGGCCGCACCCTGCTCGCCCTGGTGGACGAGCTGCTGGACGTGGCGAAGGCGGAGTCCGGCACCCTCGATCCGCAGTGGGCGGCGCTGGACCTGCGCGCCGTCCTGGCGCACCTGGACGGCACGCTGCGCGGCCTGGCCCGTCCCGGCGTGGCGCTGCGGATCGGTCCGGCGCCGGCCGGCGCGGAGCCGCTGCTCGGCGACGAGACGATGCTGGTGCGGATCCTGCGCAACCTGCTGTCCAACGCGCTGAAGTTCACCGAGCACGGGTCGGTGCGGCTGGACACCCGGATCGAGCAGGCCCCGGGAGGCGGCCCGGTCCTGGTGCTGACCGTCACCGACACCGGGGTCGGCATCCCGCCCGACCAGCACGAACGGGTCTTCGAGGAGTTCTACCAGGTGAAGGGCCCGCACCAGCGCGGGCGCCGCGGCACCGGACTGGGCCTGCCGTACGCCCGCCGGCTGGCCGAGATCCTCGGCGGCACGCTGCACCTGGACAGCGCTCCCGGGCGGGGCACCGCGATCACCGTCCGGCTGCCCGCGCACCCCGCGCCGCCGACCGGCGCCCGGTGGGCGGTGCTGGTGGCCGTCGACGACGACCCGGTGTTCCGGGACGTGCTGCGCCCGCTGCTGCACGAGATCTCCGACCGGGTGGTGGAGACCCACGACGGCGCGGCCGCGCTCAGCGCGGTCCGGGCCGCCCGGCCGGACGGGATCGTGCTGGACCTGCACCTGGGCGAGGTCGACGGCTACCGGGTCCTCGCCGACCTGCGGGCCGACCCCGCCCTGCGGGAGATCCCGGTGGTGATCCTGACCTCCGCCTCGCTCGGCACCGCCGACCGCGCCCGCCTGGCGCACGCCCGCGCCGTGCTGCCCAAGTCCGGCCTGACCGCCGCCCGGATCGCCGCCGCCCTGTCCGCCCCCCGGCCCGCCGCGCCGCGGCGGCCGCTCCCGCCCCAGGACGGATCGTGACCAGCACCAGCCCCGACGCCGGACCCGCCACCGTCCTGGTGCTCGACGACAACGACACCACCCGGTACATCGTCGGGAGCTGGCTGCGCCGCTCCGGGCACACCGTCGTCGAGGCGGTCGACGGCACCCA
This sequence comes from Kitasatospora cineracea, assembly GCF_003751605.1. Taxonomy (NCBI): domain Bacteria; kingdom Bacillati; phylum Actinomycetota; class Actinomycetes; order Kitasatosporales; family Streptomycetaceae; genus Kitasatospora; species Kitasatospora cineracea. The sequence continues at coordinate 4,993,603 of NZ_RJVJ01000001.1, read as the reverse complement.
GGCCCTCGCGCTGCTGGAGCGCACCCCCACCCCCGAGCTGCCCGAGATCGCCGTGGTGGACATCAGCCTGCCCGACATGACCGGCTTCGAGGTGTGCGAGCGGATCAAGCGCGGGCCGCGCACCGCGGCGCTGCCGGTCGTCCACATCTCCGCCACCGCGATCGAGGCCAGCGACCGCACCCAGGGCCTGCACCGCGGCGCCGACGCGTACCTGACCGAGCCGATCGACTCGGCCGAGCTGCAGGCCACCGTCACCGCCGTGCTGCGCTACACCCGGGCCCGCCGGCGGGCCGAGCGGCTGGCCGCCCGGGTGGCCGCCCTGCACCGCAGCACCCTCGCCCTGTACGGCGCCACCGACCCGGACGCCCTGGTCACCGCGGCGGTGCTCGGCGCGGTGCGGCTGGGCGCGGCCCGGGCGACCGCGATCGCCCTCGGGCCGGACCGCGACACCCTGCACCTGGCCCACCACGACCCGGCGCACCCCGGCGACGGCGCGGTGCGGCTGCTGGCGGCCCCGCCCGTCCTGCTCGACGTGATCGCCCACCAGACCCTGGGCGACGCCACCGGCACCGACACCGCCCTACTGGACGCCGACGCGTGGCGCGCCGTGCTGGCCGACCACGGCCTGGACGGCGCGGGGCTCCCGGCCGGCCCGGTCGCGCTGGTGGTCGCCCGCACCAAACCCGGCCGGCCGCTGCTCGCCGTGGTCGCCGACCGGGACGCGGTCGCCGCCCCCGACGAGCGCGGCCTGCTCCCCCAGCTCACCCAGGCCGCCGCGCTCGCCCTGGAGGCCCAGCGCAGCCAGGCCGAGGAGCACGCCCTCGCGCTCACCCTGCAGCGCAGCTTCCTGCCCGGCCGGCTGCCCGCCGTGCCGGGCGTCGAGCTCGCCGTGCGGTACGAGCCGGCCTCCGCGCGCAGCGAGATCGGCGGCGACTTCTACGAGGCCATCGACACCCCGGCCGGCCTGCTGCTGGCGATCGGCGACGTGGCCGGCCACTCGCTGGAGGCCGCGATGGCGATGGGCGAGCTGCGCCACGCGCTGCGCGCCTACGCCATCGAGGGCCACGACCCGCAGACCCTGCTGCACCGGCTGGACACCCTGCTGACCCGGCTGCGCCCCGGCCTGACCGCGACGGTGTGCCTGGTGCTGATCGCCCCGGACCGGCGCAGCATCGAGGTCGCCAACGCCGGCCACCTGCCGCCGCTGCTGCGGCTCCCGGACGGCTCCGCCCACTACCTGACCGACCACGGCATCCTGCTGGGCCTGAACGTCCCGCAGCCGCCGCCGGTCACGTGCGCCGTGGAGCCCGGCACGACCCTGCTGCTGGTCACCGACGGCCTGATCGAGGTGCCCGGCGAGCACCTCCAGACCGGTCTGGACGCCCTGCGGGAGGCCTTCGCCGACGCCCCGCCGGAGCTGGACCGGGCGGGCGACCTGCTGCTGTCCTCGTTCGCCCGGGCGCAGACCGACGACGTGGCGCTGCTCGTCGCCCGGCTGCACTGACCGCGCGCCCGCGCCGGCCCCCGCCGCTCCCCTCCCTCCACCCGCAAGCCCACCCCGCACCGTACGGAGCCCCCGTGCCCGAGTACGACCTGACCATCGAGGTCCGCACCCATCCCGTGGGGGCGACCGTCGTCGTGCTCGCGGGCGAGCTCGACTACCACACCGCGCCGCGCCTGCACCGGGCCGTGGAGCGCACCGCCGAGTCACTGCCGCTGGTCCTGGACCTGGCGCTGCTGAGGTTCTGCGACTCCCTCGGCGTGGCCGAACTGCTCTTCGCGTTCCGCCGCACCCGGGAGGCCGGCACCTCGCTCGCCCTGGTCGGCACCGGCGCCGACGTCGGCCGGCTGCTCACCATGACCGGGGTGGACCGGCTGCTGCCCCGGCACGACACCGTCGACGCCGCCGTCGGCGCCCTCCGCCCGGACGGCTGAGGCCCCGCGCGCCGCGCTCACTCCTCGGGCCGCGCCGGGCCGTGCGGGGCGAGTTCGGGCTCCAGCCCCTGTGCGAGCGGCGGCGGGACGGGACGGCCGGTGTCGCGCCGCCAGCCCTCGAACGCCCAGGCGGTGGCGGCGACCAGGGCCAGGCCGAGCAGCCACCCGCCGAGCACGTCACTGACCCAGTGCACCCCGAGCGCGACCCGGGTGAACCCCACGCCCAGCACGCTCAGCCCGGCCACCGCCCGGGCGGTGCGCCGCCACGCCGGGCGCAGCGCCGGGGAGAGCACCAGCAGCAGCACGGTGCAGCAGGTGGCGGCGGTCATCGCGTGCCCGGACGGGAACGAGAAGCCGGGGGCGTGCGCGACCGGGTCGGGCAGCGCCGGGCGGGCCCGGGCGACGGCGGCCTTGACCGCCCAGCCGATCAGCCCCGAGGCGGCGGTGGTGGCGGCCGCCCACACCGCCAGCCGCCAGGCCCGCCGCCACAGCAGCCAGGCGACGGCCGCCGCGACCAGCAGCCGCATCGTCAGCGGGTCCCACACCCCGTTGCTGAGGGTGCGCAGCACCGACAGTGCGGCCGGGTGGTCGCGCACGGCGGTGTGCAGCCGGGCCGCCGCGCCCGCGTCGAGCCGGTGCAGCGGCGCCCAGTGGGCCTCGATCAGCACCAGCAGCAGCGCGGCCGGCACCGCGGCCACCGCGAACGCGGCGACGGCGGCGAGCAGGCGCTCGCCCAGCCGCAGGTCGGCGGTGCGCAGCGCGGCGCGGGGCACGGGGCGGAGCCGGGCGGGACGGCGGTGGGCGGGGCTGCGGGTCACTGCTGCGTCCTCTCGGGGCCGGTGCTCGGGGCGGCCGGCGCGGTCGGCGCGGTCGGCGGCGTGTGGTCGGGGGCCGGGCGGCCGGGGGCGGAGGGGCCGGGGGCCAGGGGGTCGGGCAGGACCGGGTCGGGCCGTCCGGTGCGGTCGGCCTCCAGCTGGGCGGCGAAGGACAGGCCGAGGAACAGCGCGATCGCGGTCAGGTACGCCCAGACCAGCAGCGAGAACACGGCGCTGAGCGGCCCGTAGACGGCGTCGAAGGAGCCGCTCAGGCGCAGGTAGAGGCTCAGCAGCCAGGTCGCGGCCAGCCAGAGCACCAGGTGGACGCCCGCGCCGAACGCCAGCCAGCTGTAGCCGGGCTGGCGGCGGCGCGGGGCCCGCCGGAAGATCACGGCGGCCGCCGCGAGGGTGAGCAGCACGCCGACGGGCCAGCGCAGCAGGGTCCAGGCCGCGGCGGTGCCGGGGCCCAGCCCGAACACCTCGTCGGCGGCCGCCGCGACCTGCGGCCCGGCCACCAGCACCAGGAAGCCGACGCCCAGCGGCAGGCCGGCGCCCGCCGCCATCAGCAGGCTCCGCCCGTACTTGCGCTCGAACGGCCGGTCCCGCTCGATCCCGTAGATCCGGTTCGCGCCGCGTTCGATCTGGGACATCGCGGTGACCAGGTTGACCAGCGCGAACAGCGCGCCGAACCACAGCGCGAGGGTGCCGCCGGTGCGGTGGCGGCTGCGGTCGAGCACCTCGCGCACCAGGTCGGCGCTGGACGCCGGGACCATCCGCTGGATGCTCGCCGCGACCAGTTGTCCGACCGGGCCGCCGTGCAGCGAGGACGCCAGCCCGACCACGGCCAGCGCGAACGGCACCAGCGCCAGCACGACCTGGAACGCCAGGGCCCGGGCGTGGCTGAACCCGTCCGCGTACCGGAACCGCAGGAAGGCGTCCCGAGCCAGCGGCCACCAGGGCCGCCGGCGCAGGACCACCACGGCCTCGTCCGCGGACAGGTGCTCCCGGCCGGGCCTGACCCGGCGGGCCGTACCCATCAGGCCACCTCCCGCCGGACGGCGGCCCGGCCGGGCCGGTCGTGCTGCCCGGCCGGCTCGGGCTGTTCGGTCCGTTCGGTCCGTTCGACCGGCTCGGGCCGATCGATCGGCTCGGGCTGTTCGGCCGGTCCGGCGGGGACGCGGACCCGCAGGGCGGCCGGGCGGACGGTCAGGGTGAGGGTGCGGCCCTCGCCGACCGGGTCGCCGTCGCACTGGCGCGGGTGGGCGCGGTCGGCGGTCAGGGTGATCCGGCGGCCGGGGAAGTGTTCCAGGGGTGCGTCCGGGCCGGGGCGGCGGTTGCCGGTGAGCAGGGCCAGCAGGGCCTGCCCCCAGCCGCGCGGGCCGTGCGGCTGGACCAGGACCAGGTCGAGCCGTCCGTCGTCGGGCACGGCGGCGGGCAGCAGCCGGACGCCGCCCTGGAGGGTGCCGACGTTGCCGACGACGGCGGCCCGCACCTGCCGGTGCACCGGTTCGGCGCCGTCCACGGCGACGGTGAGGGCGAAGCGCCGGTCGCCCAGGTGCCGGGCCCCGGCGACCAGGTACGCGGGCCAGCCGAGGCGGCGCTTCAGGGCGCGGCCGGTGTCGGACATCACGGCGGCGTCCAGCCCCATGCCGGCCATCGTCGCGGCGGCCCGGGCGGGCAGGCCGTCGCCCTCGGCCCGCATCAGGTCGATCCGGCGGGTGCGGCCGGTCAGGGCGGCCGCCAGCGCGGCCTCGGGGTCGGTGGGCAGGCCGAGGTTGCGGGCCAGCAGGTTGCCGGTGCCGCAGGGGACGACCGCGAGGGTCGCGCCGGTGCCGGACAGGGCTTCGGCGCAGGCCGTCACGGTGCCGTCGCCGCCGCAGGCCGCCACCAGTCGGGCGCCGTCGGCGAGGGCCCGTTCGGCGGCGGCCCGGCCGCTGTCCTCCGCCGCGCCCGGCAGGCGGCGGGGCGGCCGGTGGCCGTGTGCGGCCAGCACGGCGCAGAGCCGTTCCAGCAGGGCGTCGTCCACCGTGACCGGGTTGTAGACCAGGGCGACCGGGAGCGGGACGGCGGGGGACGCGGCGGCGGGGGCGGCCGGGGCCCGGTGGGTGCGGGCGGGCAGGGCGCGGGCGACCACCCACAGGGCGGCCGCGCCGTTGAGCGCACCGGCCAGCACGTCGGTGGGGTGGTGCATGCCGCGGTAGAGCCGGCTGGCCGCCACCAGCAGCGGCACCGTCCACGCCAGGGCGCACAGCAGGATCCGCCACCGGCCCCGGAGCCGGTGCAGCGCGAGCAGGCCGAGGCCGCCGTACAGCGCGGTGGCCGCCCCGACGTGCCCGGACGGGAAGCTGGAGGTGGGCAGCGCGCCGTCCAGCCGGACGACGTCGGGCCGGGCCCGGTCCACCAGGTGGGCGGCGGTCACGAACAGTGCCGCCTGGAGCGCCACCGCGCCCGCGAGCAGCGCCGCCGGGCGGGGCTGGTGCCGGAGCAGCAGCAGGAGCGCGACGGCCGCCGTCACCGCCACGATCGCCGGGGTGAAGGCCAGCCCGGACAGCCAGCTGCTGACCGTGGTCAGGGCGGCGGTGCGGTGCTCGGCCAGCCGGGCGACCAGGCCGTCCTCGGCCGGGTCCCACCAGCCGCCCGGCGGGTGGGTGACCAGCAGCCCGGCGGCCACCAGCACCGTCCCCTGCCCGGCCACCGCCGCCAGCACGCCGAGCGGCGCCGTCCGCCCCTGTGTCCTCGTCATGGCACCCGTGTCCCCCGGTCCGCGGTTTTCATCCCACCCGGGTGGCAGGCGTCGATCACGGCGCAGCGGGTAACCGAGCGCCCGCCACTGCCACCGGCCCCGGACGGAGGGACCCATGACCACCGAGACCGCCCCCGAACCCGCACCCGTGCCCGCCGCGATACCCGTTGCGGTACCGGCTGCGGCTCCGGCCCCCGCGTCCGCCGCGGCGGACCGCGGCCGGGTGCTGCGCCGCCGACTGGAGGGGCTGCTGGGCATCGCCGCGACCGAGGGCAACCTGCTGACCCCGCTGCGCAACGGTGACGAGATCTTCCCCGCGATGCTGGAGGCCGTCGACGGGGCCCGGCGGACCGTCGACCTGATGACGTTCGTCTACTGGCGCGGCGACATCGCCCGGACCTTCGCCCGTGCCCTGGCCCGCAAGGCCGCGCAGGGCGTCCGGGTGCGGCTGCTGCTGGACGGGTTCGGCAGCCGGCTGATCGAACCGGAGCTGGTCGACCTGATGGAGGGGGCGGGCGTCCGGATCTCCTGGTTCCGCCGGCCGGTGCGGCTGTCGCCCTTCAAGCAGAACCACCGCTGCCACCGCAAGGTCCTGGTGGTGGACGGCCGGACGGCGTTCACCGGCGGCGTCGGCATCGCCGAGGAGTGGTGCGGCGACGCCCGGAACCCGGGCGAGTGGCGCGACACCCACGTCCGGGTGGTCGGGCCCGCCGTCGACGGCATCGCCGCGGCCTTCGCGCAGAACTGGGCCGAGTGCGCCCCCGGCACCCTGTACGACGCGACGGACCGGTTCGAGGAGCACGAGCAGCCGGGCGACTCGGTGGTGCAGGTGGTGCGGGGCTCGGCCGCCGTCGGCTGGCAGGACCTGCAGACCCTGATGCGGGTGGTGATCTCCTCCGCCGAACGGCGGCTGCGCCTGGCGACCGCCTACTTCGCGCCCGACGACTACTTCGTCGACCTGCTCTGCGAGGCGGCCCGCCGGGGCGTCGCGGTCGACCTGCTGGTGCCCGGGCGGCACACCGACAAGCGGGTGTGCCAGCTGGCGGGCGAGCGCCACTTCGGCCGGCTGGGCGCCGCCGGGGCCACGGTCTGGCGGTACGGGCCGACGATGATGCACGCCAAGGTGCTGACCGTGGACGGGGCGGCGGCCGTGGTCGGCTCCGCGAACTTCAACCGCCGTTCGCTGGACCACGACGAGGAGGTGGTGCTGGCCGTGGTCGACGCGGGGTTCACCGCCGTCCTGGACCGGCACTTCGAGGAGGACCTGGCGCGCAGCGAGGCCGTCGTCCCGGAGCGCTGGCACCGGCGCGGCCCGGTCCGGCGGATGCGGGAGGCGGCCACCGCCCCGATCCGGCACTTCCTCTGACCCGGGGTCGGCTCCACGCGTCGGCACCGCGGAGCGCGTCGGCCCCGCTGGCCGCCGTGGCCCCGCGGGACGCGGAACGCGCCGGGGCGGGCACCCCGTCGGGGTGCCCGCCCCGGCGGGCGGTGGTGGCGGTGGCGCTACCAGCGGTACCAGCGGCCGCGGCCGCCGGCCGCCGTGGTGCCGCGGGAGACGAACCCGAGCAGCCACACCACGAGCACGAACAGGCCCACCCACCACAGGGCCTTCAGGGCGAATCCGGCGCCGAACAGCAGCAGGGTGAGCAGCAGGACCAGCAGAAGGGGAACCACGGGAGGACCTCCAGGTGGTGGCGGTGCGTCAGTTCTCGGACGACCCGCCGCATGCCCCGTTCCGGGCGGTGCATGCGGGTTCCTCCGGATTCGTCCGGCCGGGCCGCCGCCGGGCCCCCCGTTGCGCGAACTCCCTTGGAAGACAACCGGTTTGTGAAGGCCCCGGCGGGCAAGGCGACGCCCATGAGACGGACAACCTCGGTCATATCCGCACTGGCGCACGCCGCCGCGGCCATCCTGGTCATCTGGATCCTGCTGGACCTCTTCGGGGCCAATCAGGACAACCCCCTCGTGCACTGGTTCCACAGCGTCGCCGACTGGCTGTCGGGCTGGGCCCGCGGCCTGTTCACCGTGTCCCACCACACCGGGCAGGTCCTGCTCGACTACGGCCTGCCCGCCGTCGTCTACGTCGCCCTCGGCAACCTCGTCACCCGCGCCCGCCCCCTCAGCTGAACCGGCCCGCGAACAGCCAGAAGAAAGAAAGAACAGAGGAGGACGGCATGGCAGCGAACGGATCCGACCACTCCCGGCTGGACCGGGTCACCAGGGCCGCGGGCCGGGCCGGTTTCGTGGCCCGGGGCGTGGTCTACGCCCTGGTCGGCGTGCTGGCCCTGCGGATCGCGTTCGGGTCCGGCGGGGAGGACGCCGACCGGCAGGGGGCCCTGCACCAGGTGGCGGTGCGGCCGTTCGGCGCGGTGCTGCTGTGGGCGCTGGCCGCGGGCTTCGCGGGGATGGCCCTGTGGCGGGCGTCGGCGGCGGTGTTCGGCGAGGCCGGCCGGAAGAAGACGGGGTCCCGGGTGCTGTCGGCGGGCCGGGCCGTCTTCTACGCCTCGGTGGCCTGGGGGACGGCCGCGTACGCGGCGGGCTCCGGCGGCGGGTCCGACAGCGACTCCGCCTCCCGGGACTGGACCGCCACCGCGCTGGCCCGCCCCGGCGGCCGCTGGCTGGTGGGCGCCGCGGGCCTGGTGCTGGCCGCCGTCGGCGCGGTCATCGCCGTCCGCGCCCTCCAGCGGCGCTTCCTGCGCAAGCTCGACACCGCGTCGATGCACCCGCGCACCCGCACCGCCGTGACCGGCACCGGCCTGTCCGGCAACGTGGCCCGCGGCGCCGTCTACGCCGCCGCCGGGGTGTTCGTGGTGGTGGCGGCCGTCCGCTTCGACCCGGGCCGGGCCAAGGGCATGGACGACACCCTGCGCGCCTTCGCCGCCGGCGCCCCGGGCCCGTGGCTGCTGGTCGCAGTGGCCGCCGGCCTGGTCCTGTACGGCGTCTTCTCCTTCGCCTCCGCCCGCTGGCGCCGCTTCTAGTGCCGCGTCGGGCAACCTCCACCACGGCGCGGCGCCGGTTCCCGGCGCCGCGCCGTGGTGCGGGTCAGGTGGTGACGGTGAGCGGGGGTTGCCAGCTGACGGTGGTGGGGTCGTGGGCGGCGTGGCGGGCGGCCCAGGTGAGCAGGGCGGTGCGGCAGGCGTGGTCGAGGTGGCGCAGCGCGGTCCAGTCGAGTTCGACGGGGCGGCCGGTGGGGAGGGATTCGAGGGTGTCGAGCAGGCGGGGCAGGCGCAGGAAGGTGGCGTTCCCGCTGAGGCGGACCTTCAGCGGGCCGCCGGGGCCGGTGTCGGCGAGGTCGATGTGCAGGTGGGAGGTCTGCCAGGCGCTCTTGGCGACGGCGAGGGCGACGCCGATCAGGACGCCCTCGAAGAGGGTGGTGAGGACGATCGCGGTGGTGGTGACGGCGAGGACCGCGAGTTCGCCGCGGTGGCCGCGCCACAGGGCGGCGGCCGGGCGCAGCGGGACGAGCTTGGCCCCGGCGTGGACCAGCACGCCGCCGAGCACGGCGAGCGGGATCAGCCCGAGGACGGCGGGCAGCAGGGCCGCGAACAGCAGCAGCCACAGCCCGTGCAGGACCCGGGAGGTCCTGGTGCGGGCCCCGGCCTGGACGTTGGCGGCGCTGCGGACGATGACGGCGGTCATCGGGAGCGCGCCGAGCAGGCCGCACAGGGTGTTGCCGATGCCCTGGGCGGTGAGTTCGCGGTCGTAGTCGGTGCGCGGCCCGTGGTGCATCCGGTCGACGGCGGCGGCGCTGAACAGGCTCTCGGCGGAGGCGATCAGGGCGAAGGCGAGGACGGTGCCGAGCCCGGCGGTGCCCGCGACCGCGGCGAGGCCGTCGCCGGTGGGGAGCGCGACGGCCTCGAACAGGCCGTCCACCCGGACCCTCGGCACGTCCAGGCCGAACAGCGCGGTGGCCGCGGCGGCGAGGGCCACGGCGGCCAGCGGGGCGGGCACGGCCCGGACGGGGGCGGGCAGCCGCCGCCACAGCGTGAGCAGGGCGACGGTGGCGGCCGCCATGACCAGTGCGGTGGTGGCGGCCCGGCCGGTGAACCAGTCGGCGGCCAGCGCGGGCAGGGCGCCGATCTTCCCGGCGCCGCTGCCGGGGGCGGTGCGCCCGGAGACGGCGTAGAGCTGGCCGAGGATCAGGATCAGGCCGATGGCGGCCAGCATGCCGTGCACCACCGAGAGCGAGATCGCCCGGAACCAGCGGCCGGTGCGCAGCAGCCCCATGGCGATCTGGAGCAGCCCGGCGGCCAGCACCAGCACGCCGAGCGAGCCGAGTCCGAAGCGCTGGACCGCGTCGAACACGAGGACGGTCAGACCGGCGGCCGGGCCGCTGACCTGGAGGCTGCTGCCGGGCAGCAGGCCGACCACCAGGCCGCCGACGATGCCGGTGACCAGCCCGCGTTCGGCGGGCACGCCGGAGGCGACGGCGACGCCCACGCACAGCGGGACGGCCACCAGGAAGACCACCAGCGAGGCGGGCAGGTCCTGCCGCCAGTGCGCGAGGGCCCCGCGCAGGGCGGCGGCGCGGCCGGGGTCGAGGTCGGGGAGCGGGTCGCGGCCGGGGGCGCGGCCGGGGTTCGGGGTGGTGTTCACAGGGCTCGGGCCTCTCCGGGCGGGAGGGCGCGGGCGGGGTGGGGCGGGGACGGTCGCATCGGTGTCTCCTTCCGCCCGTCCGGCGCGGGCCGGACGGGGGTGCTGTCGGTGGGCAGCGGAGCGTGCCGACGGGGCGTCACAGTGACCGGGCGGCCCCGGGTGTCGGGGGGTGCCGGTGCGCGGACCGCGGCCGTCGGCTCGCGGGGCCGCTCAGCAGCGGAACACCTGGAGGCGCGCGAGCGCGGCCGGTCTGGGACCGTCGGCGGTCGTCGGGGCGGGGTGCGCGGGGGCGGGCGGGGCGTCGGGGGCGGTGGCGCCGCCGGACCGGGCGGGGGGACGGGCGGGCGGGCCGCCGTTCGCCCGGTGCCGGCCGGCGGAGCGGCCGGCGGGGGCCGGGGTCTCCTGGTGGGGGGCGCCCTCCAGGTGTTCCTCCGCGGCGGCGGAGGCCGGCGGTCGGGGTGTCCGGGTCTGGGCCTGGGCGGCCGACGGCCCGGCGGTGAGGACGGTGAGCACGGCGGCGAGGAGGGCGGCCAGCAGGACGGCGAGGCGTCCGCCCCGCGTCGTCCGCCGCCCGGTCATCGCCGCCTCCCCCGGCGTCCGCCCGATCCGGCCGCCGTTCCGTCCGTTCCAGCTTACGTACGGACCGTCACCGCGTACCGGTTTTCCGGAGATTCAACGGCGAGTAAAACCCGCTGGTAGAGCGGAATGTGACGGTCCGTCAGCGTGTTGGGGCGGCGCACGGTCCGGCGCGGGCGCTCACCCTGCGTGGCACGGGTGGGCACGGACCGGCGCACGCGCGGGCGGGCGGGCCGGTTCAGTGGGCGTGGGGTTCCTCGCGGTGGACGGCGCCGTGCGGTTCGGCGCAGTGGCCGTCCGGGTGGCTCGGGGCGGCGGCACCGACGGTGAGCAGTTCGGCGGCGGCGTGGTCGACCTGGAGGGTGGTGTGGGTGATGCCGTCGCGGGCGGCGAGTTCGCGTTCGAGGTCCTCGCGCACCGCGTGGCAGTCGCGCTCGGGCGCGACCAGGACGTGCGCGGCCAGCGCGGTCTGGCCGGAGGTGATCTGCCAGACGTGCAGGTCGTGGACCTCGACGACGCCGGGCCGGGCGACCATGGCGTCGCCGATCGCGTCGGGGTCGACGCCGGCCGGGGCGGCCTCCAGGAAGATCCGGCCGGACTCCTTGAGCAGCCCGCACCCGGCCTTGACCATCAGCACCACGACCACCAGCGAGACGATCGCGTCGGCCCGGGCGAAGCCGGTGGTCAGCACCACCAGGCCGGCCACGGCGGTGGCGACGAACCCGAACAGGTCGTTCAGGACGTGCTGGTAGGCGCCCTCGACGTTCAGCGAGGTGCGGTTGGCCCGGGAGAGGCACCAGGCCGCGGCGACGTTCACCGCGATGCCCGCCAGCGCCGTGAACAGCACCGGCGCACCGGACACCGCCGGCGGGCTGATCAGCCGCTCCACCGCCTCGTACGTCAGCCAGGCCGCCAGCAGGATCAGCGTCAGCCCGTTGGCCTGGGCGGAGAGGATCTCCGCCCGCTTGAGCCCGAAGGTGAACCCGCCCCGGGCCGGCCGGGCCGCCAGCCGCATCGCCACCAGGGCCAGCACGATCGACGCCGCGTCGGTCAGCATGTGCGCCGCGTCCGACAGCAGCGCCAGCGAGCCGACGGCCAGGCCGATCGACACCTCCACCGCCATGTAGCCGCAGATCAGCGCGAGCGCGGCGGCCAGCCAGCGCCGGTCGGCGTCGGCCGCCACCCCGTGCGCGTGCCCGTCGTGGCCGTGGCCGCCATGGCCGTGGCCGCCGTGGCCGTGGTCGTGCCGGTCGGCCCCGTCCCGCTCGCCGTGCCCGTGGTCGTGCTCCGCACCCATGGCCCTGCCCTCCCCGTCCCGCTCGTTCGACGCGGGGAAGTGAAGCGCACCGCCGCGCACCTTGGCAAAGGCTGCACCGATGACGGTTTTCACCGGCGATAAGACCGCCCTGACCTGCGGGAACGCCGCCCGCCCGCCGAACGGCGCCCGGCGTGCTCCGGCAGGCGGGCCGCCGGTGTCCCGGGGCGGCACGACTGCGCGGGCGGTCGGGGAGGGTCCGACCGCCCGCGCAGTGGCGGGGTCAGGCGCGGTGGCCGTTGCGGTGTTCCGCGCACGCCTCCTGCTGGAGGATGACGGCGATCTGGTCGACGTCGTCGTTGACGTCGAAGAACCCCTGGATGTCGGGGGCCGCCGCGCCGTTGACGCCGACGAAGAAGGTGAAGAGGTGGCCGTCCTCCGCCTCCAGGTAGCCCGCGTAGGTCTGCGCGTTCACGGCGAGCTGCTGGTTCAGCTCGTCGAAGCCGATGATGGTGCCGGGCTTCGCGAAGACCTTGCCCTTGGCCGGGCAGTCGTCACTGGTGCAGTAGAGCGCGCCGGTGCCGGAGACGCCCAGGATCGGCAGCGAGGTGCGGAAGGCGTCCGCGTCGGGGGTGCGCAGCCAGTACGCGAGCAGCTGGTTGAGCCCGGCGGGGGTGACGCGGTCGACGGGCACGTCGCCGCGGCCGTCCGCCATCTGGAACTGCGTCGGGTCGAGCTGCGCCGTGTTGGCGAGGAAGTCGCGGATGACGGGGAAGCCGTCGAAGCAGTTCGTGCTGCCCTGCAGGGTGGCGATGTTGCACAGGGCCAGGTTGGCGCCGAGGTTGTGGCTAACGTTCAGGATCAGCTTGGCGTAGTCGCGGTACGGCGGTGAGACGTAGGCGGCCACCTGCGGGTCGCCGTCGTAGTCGGCGGGCAGCGCGCCGTCCGGGTTGGGCCCGGTCGGCGGGGCGGTGACGGTGACCCCGGCGCGGCCGAGGGCCTCGATCAGGGCGGTGCGCCCGAACGCGTTGGGGTCCTTCACCTGGGAGATCTTCAGGGTGGGCGCGGAGTCCGCGGCGATCGTCCCGGTGAGCGAGATGCCGGTGCCGTCGGGGGACGTGGAGACCTGGATGTCGGTGGCGCCGCCGGCCTCCACCGTCCGGACGTCGGAGGTGACGTGGTACGGCGCGACCTGCGGGCGCCAGGTCAGCTGGGCGGGCTGCCCGGGGGAGGTCGGGGTGCTCAGCAGATCGATGACGTTGTCGTTGACGATCAGGGGCGTCGGCTGGGGGCTGATCGGCGGGGGCGTGAACAGCCGGGCGTCGATGACGACGTCGCCGTCGACCCTGGTGATGCCCGCGTCCCGGACCTGGCGGGCGATCTGGTCCAGGCCGGCGAGCGGGTCCTCCGGGGTGAGGGTCGCGCCGGGGATGTCGTCGGCGTAGGTGTGGTCGATGGGGGTGAAGTCGACCGACCCGTCCGGCTTGGTCCGGCCGCCCATGGTGAGGTCGCCCTGCGCGACGAGCGCCAGGTTCCCGGTGAGGGTCGAACCGTCGAGCCGGCCGATCGCGTGGACCGGCGTGGTGAAGCGGCGGTCCGGGCCGAGGGCGTGCCAGGCGCCGGAGATGGTGATCACCTTGACGGTCGACCCCGGCATGAAGAACTGGTCGGGGTACTGGGAGTGAACGACCCGCCCGTTCGCGGGGTCGACCTCCAGCAGGCCCCACTGCGCGTTCCGGTACGCGGGCTTGTTCATGATCGCGGTGATCTCGGGCGGGAGGCCGCCGTCGGCGTTCCTCGGAGGCGCGGCGGCAGCCGTACCGGCCACGACCGCGAGCGCGGCGCCGACGGTGGCCCAGGTCCGCACCCGGCCACGGATTCTTGATCGCATACACCCAGCCGTTTCTGGAATCAGGAAGGCCCGCTGCGCGGGCGGTCACGGCGCATCCTGGTGCACCGGATCCGACAACGGCCGCTGCTGCGCTGTGTGTTGACGGCGCGGGAGGTGAAAATCATTCACTCGGTCGAAGGCGGGACGCCGCGGGGCCGGTCCAGGCCCGCTCTTCCGGGCGGCGCCGACCGCGGCCCGGTCCGTGCGGGGTGGCGGGGGCGGGACGGGGCGTCCACGGTGGTGAGGGGGTGCGGGGGAAGGCGAGGTGGATCGGGATGACGACTCGGGCGACCGTCTCCGCGCTGCGCGACGAGACCGCGCCGCTGTACCGGCTGCTGGTGCTCACCGTGCTTGCTCGGTCCGGATCCGCGCCGACACTGCCACCGCGGCCGCCCGGCCCGGGGTGTGGGCCGGGCCCGGACCGGGCAGCCGCGCGGCAGGAACGGGACGGCCCCGGGCGGCACGGCCGCGGACCGGGGTCGGCGGAGGAAGGTGAGCACGATGGCCAAGCCGGTGTGGAAGGGAACGCTGACGTTCGGGCTGGTGAGCCTGCCGGTGGCGCTGTACCCGGCGACCGAGTCCCACACGGTGCGCTTCCACCAGTTGCAGCGCGGCACCACCGACCGGGTGCGGCAGCGGCGGGTGAACGAGCGCACCGGCGAGGAGGTGCCGTTCGACGACATCGTCAAGGGCTACGAACTCGCCGAGGGGCAGTACGTGGTGGTGGAGCCCGCCGAGCTGGAGGAGATCTCCCCCGGGCGGTCCCGGACCATCGAGATCAGCGGTTTCGCCGACCTCGCGGAGATCGATCCGGTCTTCTTCGACAAGACCTACTACCTCGGCCCCGCCGACCCGACGGCCGCGAAGGTCTACCAGCTCCTGGTCGAGGCGCTGGTCCACTCCCACCGGGCCGGGATCGCCGTGTTCTCGATGCGCGGCAGGGAGTACCTGACCGCGGTCGACTCGGCCGACGGGCTCCTCGAGCTGCACACCATGCACTGGGCCGACGAACTGCGCGACCCGCAGCAGGAGGTCCCCGATCTACCCGCCCGGCGGAAGGACTTCAACCGGACCGAACTCACCACCGCCGAGCAGCTGATCGGCATGCTCGCCGTGGACTGGCACCCGGACGACTACCACGACAGCTACGAGGAACGGGTCAGGGCGCTCGTCGAGGCGAAGGCCGACGGCCGGGAGATCACCCTGTCCGCCGGGGCCGAACCCGAGGCCACCGAAGCGACCGAGCTGATGGACGTCCTGCGCCGCAGCCTCGACGAGGCCCGCGCGAAGGGCGGCGGCACCGGGCGCAGGGGCGGCGGGGGCGGCGGCGGCCGGGGCCGGGCGGCGTCCGAACGGGCCGCGGCGCCGAAGCGGGCCGCGAAGCCGGGGAGGGCCGCGAAGCCGGGGAGGGCCGGGGCGCAGGAGGCCGCGGAGGCGGTGGAGGACCTCGCCTCGCTCAGCAAGACCGAGCTCTACCGGCGGGCCGCCGCGCTCGGGGTCCCGCACCGGTCCACCATGACGCGCGACCAGCTGCAGTACGCGCTGAAGGCCGCCGCCCGCCCCCGCCGGAACCTCGGGCGGGCCTCCTGAACCTCGGGCGGACCTCTTGAACCTCGGGCGGGCCTCCTGGGCGGCGGCCCGCCGCTCGGGGCGTCCGGCGCGGGCGTCACTCGGTGGAGAGCAGCGGGCCGAGCGGGCCGAGGTCGATGTTCAGGTCCTCGGGGGTGAGGCCGAAGTGCTCCCGGAGTTCCGCCATCCGGTCCTCCAGGGCCATCAGGGTCAGGCCGAGCTTCTCGACCTGTTCGTCGTCGAGGTCGCCCTGGTCGATCCGGCGCAGCGTCTGACGCTCCATCAGCTGCCGGAGCAGTTCGACCACCGCGAGGACCAGCGCGGCGAGGTCCTGCCCGACCGCCTCGGGGTCGAGTTCCACCCGGCGCGGCCGTCCGCTCACGGTTCCCGCCCCCGTTCGGCGGCCGGTTCGGCGGCCGGTTCGGCGGCCGGTTCGGCGGCCAGGGAGCGGACCGAGGCGATCAGGGCCCGCAGGCTGATCCGGACCAGGTCGACGTCCGCGATCGAGAGGGTGACCTCCCCCGCGATCACCACGCCGCCGGCCAGCACCCGGTCGAGCAGGTCGACCAGCGCGACGTTGCGCTGCCGCAGTCCGGAGTCGGGCTCGATGCCGGGTTCCGGGTGGGACGGGTACCGGTCCGGGGTGCTCACGGCGCGCCGTCCCCGGTCGGGAGGTCGACGAAGGAGTACGGGGGCCAGGGGCCGGTGAGCTCCAGCCGCAGGACGGGGGCGTGCTGCTCCCGCAGGCCGCGGACGGCGCGGGCGAACCCGGCCTCCCGCGAACGGTGCACCAGGTAGGCGCCGTTGAGCAGCATCGGGTCGCGGACGCCGGTCGCCTCCGGGGGCTGCGGCGGGTGCTCGGTGCTGTGGTCGGCGAGGCCGGTCAGGGCCAGGTGGACCTGTCGGGCGCGGGCGGCGGCGTCCGACAGGTCCCGGGTGTCCCGGTCCCGGGCGGCCCGGCGGCGCAGCAGGTAGGCGGTGCCCGGCCGGTCGTCGTCCGGCGGGCCGCCGGTGCCGGTGGCGGCGGCCGGGTCCGCGTTCGCGCGGGCCTCGTCCAGGCGGGCCTTGTCGAGGTGGGCCTTCACGCCCCACTCGGTGCGGTCGGCGACGCGGGCGAGGGCGGTCCGGAACGCGTCGGCGTGGGCCGTCAGCAGGGCGCGGACCCGGTCGTCGTCGCGGTACACCGTGCCGAAGCGCACCGGCAGGGCCCGGCCGGCGGTGGCGGAGACGACCCGGTGGTGGGCGCGGACCGCGGGTTCGAGCCACTGCGGGTCGCGGAGGCGGCGTTGCAGGGCTTCGGCGTCGAAGTCCGGGTCGGGCACCGATCCGACGACGGCGAGCAGGCTGCCGGCCCCGACCGTCCGGGGGTGTTCGCCGGCGACGCCGCCGGGGGTGTCCGGTGGGGGCGCTCCGGTGTCGGCGGGGGCGACCGCGTACAGCCAGGTGTAGGTCACGGCGCCTCCCGCTGCCGCCGGGTGCCGGTGCCCTTCCGGGCCGGGCGCTTCTTCGGTGGCTCGTCCGCCGGCTCCGGGGCAGCGTCGGCGTCCGGGTCCGGGTCCGAATCCGGCTCCGAATCCGGGTCGGCGGTGTCCTTCGAGCGGGCGGCCTCCAGTGCGCCGAGGCGTTCGCGCAGTCGGCGGTTCTCCGCTTCGAGGTCCCGGCGGCGGTCGCCGGAGGAGAGGGTGGGGTCGTGCTCCCACCAGTCGATGCCCATCTCCCTGGCCTTGTCGACCGAGGCGACCAGCAGCCGGATCCGGATCGTGAGCAGTTCGATGTCCAGCAGGTTGATCCGGATGTCCCCGGCGATCACGATGCCCTTGTCCAGCACGCGTTCGAGCAGGTCGGCCAGGTTGGCGGGCTGCGGGGCGGCGGAGGTGCCGGGGTAGGCGGGGACCTCGCCGGTGCCGCGCCACGGGGTGGGGGTGTTCACGGCGGGTCCTCCTGGTCGGGGAAGCGTCCGCGGTGGTAGCGGCTCTCCCGGCGGTAGGAGCGCAGGTCCCCGTCGTGGTCGAGGTCCACCTGGTAGAGGGCCAGGATGTCGGTGGAGTCGGGGATCCGGTGGCTCTCCACCACCTCGACGCCGATCCGCCAGCCGTCCTCGGTCCGTTCCACCGAGGTGACGCCTTCGGGGCTGCGCCCGGTCATCGCCCGGACCTGGGCGGCGGCCCGGCCGGCGGCCTCGGCGGCGCCGATCCCGTCGTCCTCCGCCCGGTCGGACCGGTCGGACCCGGAATCGCGGGAGCGCGTCCGGCCGGTGTCTCCGGGCGCCTCGTCCTCGCCGGGGGGAGCTTCGCGTTCCCGGTCGTCGTCGGCGGCGGGGCGGCGGCGGGGCCGGGCTTCGGCTTCGGCTTCGGGGTCGCGTGCGGTGCGGCGGCGCGGCGCAGCGGTGGACGACGGGCTGCGGGTCGTGCGGTCGCGGGGTTTGCGTGCGGCGGGCTCGGGCACGGTTCACACCTCCAGGCCCCCGGTCGGGGGCAGCAGCCGCCGGACCAGTTCGGCCTCCCGGTCGGCGGCCTCCTGCTCGCTGATCGTCCCCGCCTCCCGGGCGGCCTGGACCTCCCGGAGCCGGCGGCGGACGACGGCCGGGTCGTTCAGCTCGTGCTCGGCCTGTTCCTGCAGCCGTTCGGCCACCCAGACGACGCCGCGGACGGGGGCGAGCGGCAGGGTGAGCAGGCCGGTGATCAGTCCCATGGCCGCGGTCCCGGCGCGTCGACGAGTTGCGCGGCGAAGTCGTACGGGGCGAGCGGGCCGAGCAGCCGGAGGTCGATCCGGCCCGCCCAGTCGGCGCCGAGCTCGTCCGTGGCGCGGGTGAACTCCGGCCACCGGTCGTCGGCCACCAGGAAGGAGCCACCGACCGGCTGGTCGGCGGACGGGTCGACGCGGACGGTCGCCACTGCGAGCGGGCCGAGCCGGGCGAGCAGTTCGTCGGCACCGGCCCGGGCGCGGTCGGCGAGTTCCGCGGAGACGAGTTCGCCGAGCCGGATCCGCTGCGGACGGGAGGCGTCCTCGGGCAGTGCCGCGGTCTCCGCCCGCAGGCGGGCGATGTCCGGCCGCTGTTCGACGATCTCGCGCAGCACCGCCTCCTCGCGGTACGTGCCGCGGACGGTGAACTGGGCGAGCCCGGCCAGTTCCTCCAGCGCGGACCGGAAGCGCTCCCCCTGCGGGGCGAGCAGTTCGTCGGTGACGGCCGCCGGGTCGCGGACCACCGCGCCGAACCGGAACGGCAGGACGGCGGTGCGCCCGGCCGCGACCGCGTCGAGCACCCGGGCGTGGCCGATCAGGTCCTGGGGGGTGCCGAGCGGGCGCCGGGGGTCGATCTCGCTGACCAGGGCGGCCACGTCGCCATGCCGCACCCGGCGCACCGGCTCCGGCGGGTCGCCGACGCCGACGAACCCGTCGGCCTCGTCCGGGCCGGGGGCGTCCGCGGGGACGATCCCGTAGACGTAGCAGGCCCGGTCGGACGGGGTGGCGCTGCTCATCGTCCGTGCTCCTTCCGGGTCGGCCGGGCCCGGCGGCGGGGCCGCTGCTCGGGCTCCTCCTCGGGTTCTTCCTCGTCCTCCTCGTCCTCGCCGCCGCCGACCAGGTCGGACACCTTCTCCTTCACGCCTTCGAGCGCGCCGCGGGTCTTGTGCCGGGCGCCGCCCTCCTGCATGTCGTTCACCAGCTCCGGCAGTCCTTCGCTCCGGTCCTGGGTGATGTCCAGCCGGTTGACCGCTTCGGCGAAGCGCAGGTAGGTGTCCACGCTCGCCACCACGATGCGGGCGTCGATGGTCAGCAGTTCGATCCCGACCAGCGAGACCCGCAGGTAGATGTCGATGACCAGGCCCTTGTCCAGGATCAGGTCCACGACGTCCACCAGGCCGGACGGGGAGGGGCGGGAGGCGTAACTGCCCGATCGCGGGGTGACGGTCATCGTTCTCACCTCTTCCGGGAGGAGGTCCGGCGGGAGCCGCGGCGGGCGGGCCGCTCCGGTTCTTCGCTCTCCTCCTCTTCCTCGTCGTCGTCCTCGGTCGCGTCTTCGTCGTCGGGCTCGTCCTCGTCGCCCTCGTCCTCGTACTCCTCCTCGCCGTCGGACTCGTCGTAGCCCTCGTCATCGGGCTCGCCCTCGTCCTCCTCGTAGCCGTCCTCGGCGTCCTCGTCGTAGCCGTCCTCGTCCGGCTCGTCCTGGTCCGGCTCGTCCTGGTCCTGCTCGTCCTGGTCCTGCTCGTCCTGGTCCTGCTGCTCTTCCTCCTCCTTGACGGCGTCCTCGTGCGAGCGGACGACCTCGCTGTCGCGGATCTCGCCGCGCCAGCCCTCGACGCTGTCGGGGTCGAGGATCGTGCGGGTCATCACGTGGCGGCGGAAGTGCTTCAGCTCCAGCCGGGCACGGCGGCCCTGCGCGCGCCACAGGTTGCCGGTCCGTTCGAACAGGCCCTGAGGGTGGTACTCGAGGACGAGCAGGATCCTGGTGAGGTTGGGGGTGAGCTCGTGGAACGTCACCACCCCGTCCGCCGAGCCCTTGGCGCCCTTGGAGCGCCACACGATCCGCTCGTCCGGGACCTGCTCGACGATCGTCGACTCCCAGGTGCGGTGCGAGAGGAAGATCCCGGCCTTCCAGCTGAGCTTCTCGTCGGAGGACTGGTCGACCTGTTCGACGCGCTTGGTGTACTTCGGGAAGTCCTGGAACTGCGTCCACTGGTTGTAGGCGACCCGGACCGGGACTCCGACGTCGATCTGCTCGACGATGTTGATGACCTTGGTCTCCTTGTTCCCTCCGCCACCACCGCCCCCGCCGCCGCCGAGCTTCCCGGTCACGGCCTGCTTCAGCCCGGACGCGCCCGCGCCCAGCAGGGTCTTCGCCATGGAGCCCCCGCCCCCGCCCCCGCCCCCGTCACTGTCGTTGCTGCTGCCGCCGTTGGCGACGTAGTCGACCAGCCGCTCGGTCACCGCGCCGAGCTTGTCGCTCGCCGCAGCCGCCACGCGCTCCCCCAGCGCGGACACCAGTTCCCGGGTCTGATCCATCAGTTGTTCGGTGGGCAGGGCGTCGAGCACGCCGCCCGCGCCCGCCCCACCGTCATCGGACCGCCTGGCCATCGCCGTTCACCCCGTCCCCGTCTTCCGGGCCGGCGCGCGCTTGCCGGTGCTCTTCGTGCTCTTCGCACCGCTACCGCTGCTCCCGCCGCCGCTGCTCTTCCGGTCTGCTGCGGCTCTGCGCGGCGCCGCCGTCTTCTTCGCGGCGGTCGATCGGGCCGGGCGTTTCGCGGCGCCGCCCGTGCTGCCCTTGCTGCTCGCTCTGCCCTTGCTGCCCGTGCTGCTCGCTCTGCTCGTGCTGCTCGTGCTGCTCGTACGGGAGGTCCGGCGGCGCGGCGGCTCGGGCTCCTCCTCGTCCTCGGGCTCCTCGGGCTCCTCGGGCTCCTCGTCCTCGGGCTCTTCGTCCTCGGGCTCCTCCGGCTCCTCGTCCGGTTCGGAGTCGTCCGACTCCTCGTCCCGGTCGCGGGCGGCGGTGCGGTCGCGGACGGCCTCCGTCTGCTGCTGGAGGCGGTCGGTGAGCGAGCCCATCCGGTTGCTCGCGGCGGCCACGACGGCGTTCTTGCCGGCTTCCGTCAGGTCGCCCCTCATCTCGTCCACCAAACCGCGCAACTGCGGTGAGGACTCGAGGAGTTGACCGATCAGGACACCGGGATTGGTGCTGATTCTCTTTCCAGCCGCCAGACCGGCCAGGGCGAGCGCCCAACGGGCCTTGTGCCAGCGCCCGAGGAAGTAGCCCCCGACCACGGCGGCTGCCAACTTCGAATTCTTCATGGGATTCCCCGAACAGGAGTCGGATCGGTCCTGGAGGCCGTTCCGCTTCGACAGAGGTACCGCCTACCCGGGCCTCCGGGAACGACACCCCGATATCAGGTCCTATCGGGCATTCATCCTGATTCGTCCGGGTAGACGCTCCACGTCGCGGGTCCGCACGGGCGGGCCCGCCGGAACGGAAGGAGCAGGTCATGACGGTCGAGACGGTACTGGCGGCGGAGTCGAGCGGCCCGTCCCTCCTGGTGGTGATCATTCCGGCGCTGATCATCGCGGTCCTGCTGATCGGGGCGTTCGTCTGGGGCAGCCGGTGGTGGAACCGGCGGCGCCCCCCGGGGGCTGCGGGGCCGGCTGCCGGGCGGGCCGGTTCCTGGAGCACCCCGGAGGAGCGCGCCTCGGCGGAGCAGGCACCGGAGGAGGACCCGGGGCGGCCGGTTCCCCCGCGCGGCCCGGGCGGCCGGTCCGAGCGCTGATCGCCCGGGCGGCTGATCGATCCGGGCGGCCGACGGCCCGTTGAGGTCCGGAATGTCGGGCATACGTGCGACGTGTCCGGAGGCTCGCCAGGAGGCTTTCGAGGAGCGAGGAGGCGATCAGCGGTGGTGGTGCTCTGTCTGGGGGTGGTGGCGGGCTACCTGCTCGGGGGGCTGCTGACCGCCCGCGCGGTCTTCCGGCGGGGGCGGGAACGCTTCCTGCACAGGGGCGGGGCGCAGGCGGTCGACGCGCGGCGGGTCCGCACGTTCGAACGGCAGGAGCGTCAGCAGACCGAGGCGTTCGCGCTGTGCTCGGGCGCGCTGTGGCCGGTGGCGCTGCCCGTCCTGCTGCTGCACCGCCTGGTCGGGACGGTGGCCCTGGACCGCGAGCGTCCCGGCGCCGCCCGGCCGGACCCGGGGGCGGTGGCGGCCCGGATCGACGAGCTCGAACGCGAGCTGCGGCTGGGCTGCCACGGCGGGGCCGGGCCGGACGGAGCACCGTCCGGCCCGCTCCTGCCGGCGGAACGCCGGGCCGAGGGCGTGCCGGACCGGCGGGCAAGGTCGGTGTGAGCGATGGCCGACCGCACTCAGCCGCTGAACCTCGGTGAGCAGTTGCTGGAGCAGTTCCTGACCGCGGGCCGCACCCTCGACCCGCGGGACGCGCCCCGTTTCGCCGAGCAGTACACCCGGGCGCTCGGCCTCGGTTCGGCCGCCGTGTACCTGGCCGACATCCAGCAGCACCGCCTGGTCGCCCTGGCCCAGGGCCCGGACCTGCCGATCGACGGCACGCTGGCGGGGTGGGCGTTCCGGACGGGTTCGATGCGGGTGGCGGAGGACACCGGGGAGGGGCTGGTGGCCTGGTTCCCGCTCACCGACGGGGCCGAGCGGCTGGGCGTGCTGGGGTTGCGCACGTCGGCCCTGGACCGGGAGGCGGTGCGCCGCTGCCGGTTGCTGGCCTCGGTGCTCGCCATGGTGATCACCTCCAAGCGGGACACCAGCGACAGCTACGCGCACGGCACCCGGGCGGACACCATGAGCCTGCCGTCCGAGATGCTGCGGGCCTTCCTGCCGCCGCGCACCGTCTGCACCGACCGGGCGATCTCCACCGCCGTCCTGGAGCCGGCCTACCGGCTGGGCGGGGACGCGTTCGAGCACTCGCTGGCCGACGGGGTGCTGCACGCCGCAGTGCTGGACGCGATGGGCCACGACCTGGCGTCCGGCCTGACCGCCGCGCTGGCGCTGGCCGCCTGCCGCAACGCCCGCCGCAACGGCGCCGACCTGCCGGACCTGGTCGACACGATCGACGAGGCGCTGCACACCTGGTTCCCGGACCGTTTCGCCACGGGCGTGTTCCTGCGCCTGGACATCGCCACCGGCACCCTGCACTGGGCCAACTGCGGGCACCCGCACCCGCTGCTGATCCGCTCCGGCCAGGTGGTCCCGGGCGCGCTGGACGGTCCCGGCGAGCTGCCGCTGGGGCTGAGCCACTACACCGGCGCCGCGCGGAGCGTGCGGACCCTCTCGCTCAAGCCGGGCGACCGGCTGCTGATCTACACCGACGGGGTGGTGGACGCGAAGGGCGCCAACCACGAGTTCTTCGGCCTGGCCCGGTTCACCGACTTCGTGATCCGGGCCGCCGGTGCCGGGGAGACGGCTCCGGAGACGCTGCGCCGGCTGATGCACGCGATCCTGGAGCACCAGGACGAGAACCTCACCGACGACGCCACCATCATGATGATCGAGTGGCAGCCGGACTCGCCGCCGCTGCTCGACAACACCCGTCCCCGCACCTCCCCTTGGTGAGTCACCGCCACTTGGTGAGTGTCACCGCCCCTTGACGGCCGATGGGCCCCGGACACGCCGGCGGGGCGGAGGCTTTCCGCCTCCGCCCCGCCGGCCGGGTACCGGTACCGCGGTTCCGCTACCAGCGGTACCAACGTCCGCGGCCGCCGGTCGAGTTGGTGCTGCGGGCGATGAAGCCCACCAGCCAGATCACGAACACGACGATCGCCACCCACCAGAGGACCTTCACCGCGAAGCCCGCGCCGAACAGGATCAGGGCGAGGAGCAGGACCAGCAGAAGCGGGACCATGGGATGTCCTCCTTCATCTCGTTGTGTGTGGTTTCGTCCTGCGTCTGCCCGGCTGCCGCCCGCTCATGCCGTCCCGGGCGGGGAATCTAGGCGGTGGGCGGCGGGAAGCGGTCCCAGACCCGGTGTCCGGCGAGCAGGTCCGCGACCTCGCGCAGGACCTGGACCGGGTCGGTGCCGAGGACGACGCCGGGCCCGTCCGAGGGGAGGCCGGCCGCGGTGAGGGCCTCGCGGGCGTCGCCCCAGCCGCCGATCGCCTTGGCGTGCCGCCAGGTCTCGTCGAGCAGCAGGGCCAGCCGGGGGTCGAGGACGGTGTGCGGCCCGGCGGCGCGGGCGTCGCGGGCGGGGGTGGCGTCGGGGGCCGGGGCGGGGGCGCCGGCCAGCAGGACGGCGTCGAACTCGGTGGAGCGGGCGGTGGCGAAGCTGCGCTGCACCTCGGCCGGGTCGCCGCCGGTGGGGGCGACCACCAGCGGCACCAGGTCGGCGGCGAGGGCGGCGCGGCGGACGGCGTCGAGGGCGACGGGGTCGGTGTCGGGCCCGGTGAGGATGCCCACCGTCCGTCCGGCGACCGGCCAGTCGCGGCCGAGCTGGGACAGCGCGGGGCTGGGCTCGGCGGGCCCGTCGGCGGGGTCGCCGTCCGGGGCGGGCAGGCCGAGGGCGGTGGCGACCTGGGCGCACAGCCGTCCGTCGATCCGGGCCAGGACGCGCAGGGTGCGTTCGCGGACGGCGGGTTCGGTGCACTTGCCGAGCTCGAAGGCGTAGGCGTTGATGATGTGTTCCTGCTCGACGGGCGTCATGCTGGCCCAGAAGATCCGGGCCTGCGAGAAGTGGTCGTCGAACGAGGCGGGCGCCTCCCGGACCTTCTTCGCCGCCGGGACGGGCTGCGGGTGCTCGATGAAGGCGCGCTCGTCGGCGCCGGCGAAGAACGGGCAGCCGCCGTCCAGCGAGTTGGGCTTGTAGGGGGCGACGCCGGTGTGCACGGCGTCCTGGTGGAAGCCGTCGCGCAGCATGTCGTTGACCGGCGCGTGGGTGCGGTTGATCGGGATCTGGGCGAAGTTGGGGCCGCCGAGCCGGGTGATCTGGGTGTCGAGGTAGGAGAACAGCCGGCCGGAGAGCAGCGGGTCGTCCGTGATGTCGATGCCGGGCACCAGGTGGCCGGGGTGGAAGGCGACCTGCTCGACCTCGGCGAAGAAGTTGGTCGGGTTGGCGTGCAGGGTCATCAGGCCGAGCGGCTGCACGGGCGCCAGTTCCTCGGGCACGATCTTGGTGGGGTCGAGCAGGTCGATGCCCTCGAAGGTCTGCTCGGGGTGTCGGGCATGACCTGGATGCCGAGTTCCCACTGCGGGTACGCGCCGGCCTCGATGGCGTCGTACAGGTCGCGCCGGTGGTAGTCGGGGTCGGTGCCGCCGATCAGCTGGGCCTCGTCCCAGGTCAGCGAGTGGACGCCGAGCTTGGGCTTCCAGTGCCACTTGACCAGGGAGGTGGAGCCGTCGGGGGCGACCAGCCGGAAGGTGTGGATGCCGAAGCCCTCCATCGTCCGGTAGGAGCGCGGGATGCCGCGGTCGGACATGTTCCACAGGGTGTGATGGGTGGCCTCGGTGTGCAGCGAGACGAAGTCCCAGAAGGTGTCGTGGGCGGACTGCGCCTGCGGGATCTCCCGGTCGGGGTGCGGTTTGGCGGCGTGCACCACGTCCGGGAACTTGATCGCGTCCTGGATGAAGAACACCGGGATGTTGTTGCCGACCAGGTCGAAGACGCCCTCGTCGGTGTAGAACTTGGTGGCGAAGCCGCGGGTGTCGCGGACGGTGTCGGCGGAGCCGCGCGAGCCGAGCACGGTGGAGAAGCGGACGAACACGGGGGTCCTGGCCCCGGCGGCGAGGAACCCGGCCTTGCTGAGGCCCGCGCCCGCGCCGTAGCTCTCGAACACGCCGTGCGCGGCGGCGCCGCGGGCGTGCACGACGCGCTCGGGGATCCGCTCGTGGTCGAAGTGGGTGATCTTCTCGCGCAGGTGGTGGTCCTGGAGCAGGACGGGGCCGCGCGGTCCGGCCTTCAGCGAGTGGTCGGAGTCCGGCAGCCGGGTGCCCTGCGCGTTGGTCAGGTACGCGCCGTCCTGGGCGCGGACCGGGCCGCTGCCGTCCTGCGGGCCGCGGCCGGTCGCCGAGACGGGCTCGGGGGCGGCCTGGTCGGGCTTCGGCGGCAGCGGCGGGCGCGGCTCGACGGGCTCCTCGACCGTCGGCTGCCCGGCGCTCGGCTCACCGGGCAGGTCGGATCGGGTGTCGTCGGCAGTCATGGGTGTCCTTCCGGAGCGTGGAGGTCGTGGGGTCCTACCGACCCGGCTAACCGGCCGGGCCGGGCAGAAACGGATGAATGTCCCCGTACATCTCTTATCGTCCGGTTTCCTCCCCTGCACCTCGGGCAGGCGTGGTGCAGTCGTGTGCGGAGGAGAGGTGGCGGACGTGGCACGGACGGATTTCGCGGACCGGGCGGCGCTGGTCACCGGCGGGTCGCGCGGGCTGGGCCTGCTGGTCGCGGAGGAGTTGGCCCGGCGCGGCTGCCGGGTCGCGGTGTGCGCCCGGGACGGTGCCGAGCTGGCTTTCGCGGAGCGGAGGTTGGGCCGGTTGACGTCCCGGCGGGCGGCGCTGGAGTGCGACCTGTCGGTGCCGGGCGCGGGGCGGGCGGTGGCCGCGGAGGCGGCCGAGCGGCTGGGGCGTCCGCTGGACCTGCTGGTGAACAACGCGGGGGTGATCCAGGTCGGGCCGCTGGCGGCGCTGGACGAGGAGGACTTCCGCGCCTCCTGGGACGTCATGCTGGCGGCGCCGGTGGAGCTGGTGCTGGCGGTGCTGCCGGGGATGCGCGAGCGCGGCACGGGCTCGCTGGTGAACGTCGCCTCGATCGGCGGGCCCGTCCCGGCGCCGCACCTGCTGCCGTACGTGACGGCGAAGGCCGCGCTGGCGGCGTTCTCCCGCGGGCTGCGGATGGAGCTGGCGGGCAGCGGGGTGCAGGTGACGACGGTGGTGCCGGGGCTGATGCGGACGGGTTCGCACCGGGCGGCCCGGTTCTCCGGGCGGGCGCCGCTGGAGTACGCGTGGTTCGGCACGGCGGCGAGCACGCCGCTGCTGTCGATGGACGCGGGCCGGGCGGCGCGCCGGATCGTGCGGGCCGCCGAGCGGGGGCGGCCGGAGCTGGTGCTGACCCCGGCGGCGAAGCTCGCGGTGCGCCTGCAGGGGGTGGCCCCGGCGTCGTTCGGGGCGCTGCTGGGCGCGGCGGGGAGGCTGCTGCCGGGCCCGGGGCGGGTCGCCGAGCACGACCTGCCGGGCGCCGCGGCGGCCGGGCGCACCGGCCGGCTGGTGCCGCGGCTGACCGCGCTCGGCGACCGGGCCGGGCGCGAGAACAACGAGCCCGGCCCGCAGGCGGGTTGACCATTCCCACGGAAGGAGCGCGTGATGCGCGCGGTGACCTGGCAGGGCAGGCGGGACGTCCGGGTGCAGGAGGTGCCCGACCCGGCGGTCGAGGACCCCTCGGACGTGCTGGTGGAGGTGAGCTCGACCGGCCTGTGCGGCTCCGACCTGCACCTGTACGAGGTGCTCGGGCCGTTCCTGGACCCGGGTGACGTCCTGGGCCACGAGGCGATGGGCACCGTCCGGAAGGTGGGCGGCGCGGTGCGCACGCTGAGCCCGGGCGACCGGGTGGTGGTGCCGTTCAACGTCAGCTGCGGCACCTGCCGGATGTGCGCGGACGGGCTGCACTCGCAGTGCGAGACCACCCAGGTCCGCGAGTACGGCAGCGGCGCGGCGCTGTTCGGCTACACCAAGCTGTACGGCCAGGTGCCGGGCGGGCAGGCCGAGTTGCTGCGCGTCCCGTTCGGCGACACGCTGCCGGTGAAGGTGCCGGACGGGCCGCCGGACGACCGGTTCGTGTTCCTCTCGGACGTGCTGCCGACGGCCTGGCAGGCCCTCGAGTACGCGGACGTGCCGGAGGGCGGCACGCTGCTGGTGCTGGGCCTGGGGCCGATCGGCGAGATGTGCGTGCGGATGGCGCTGCTGCGCCCGGGGGTGCGGCAGGTGATCGGGGTCGACATGGTGCCGGAGCGGCTGCGGCGGGCCCGGGAGCGCGGCGCGGTGGTGCTGGACCTGAACGACCGGCCCGACCTGCTGCCGCAGACGGTGCGCGACCTGACCGACGGCCTCGGCCCGGACAGCGTGGTCGACGCGGTCGGCATGGAGGCGCACGGCTCCCCCGCCGCGACGGCGGCGCAGCGCCTCACCGGCCTGCTGCCGGACGCGCTGGCCCGGGCGCTGATGCAGCGGGCCGGGGTGGACCGCCTGCAGGCCCTGCACCTGGCGGTGGAGCTGGTCCGACGCGGCGGCACCATCTCGGTGGCGGGCGTCTACGGCGGCGCGGCCGACCCGATGCCGCTGCTGACCATGTTCGACAAGCAGGTGCAGCTGCGGATGGGCCAGGCCAACGTGCGGCGCTGGACGGACGAGCTGCTGCCGCTGCTGACCGACGCCGATCCGCTGGGCGTGGACTCCTTCGCCACCCACCACCTGCCGCTGGACGAGGCGCCGGAGGCGTACGCGATGTTCCAGCAGAAGCGGGACGGCGCGGTCAAGGTGCTGTTCAAGCCCTGACCGGCGCCGACCCCGGCGGCGGGAGCGGGCGGGGCGGGAGCGGGCGGCGGCGGGGGCGGGGGCGGAAAACCGCTTGGGGGCCGCTGGCATGCTGGTGCCGTGGAGAGACCGGAGATCTGGATCGAGTTCGCCCCCGACCTGCACCTCTTCGTCCGAGCCCGGCACCGCGGCGGGCCCGTCGCGGTGCGGACCGACAGCACCTCGACGCTCGGGCACGTGGTCGAGTCGCTGGGCGTCCCGCTCACCGAGGTCGGCGGGCTGCGGGTCGACGGCGAGCCCGTGCCCGTCTCGCGGGTCGCCGGACCGGGCGCGCGGGTCGCGGTGCTCGGGGTGACCAGGCCGCAGCGGCCGGCCGGGCCGGTCCGCTTCCTGCTCGACGTCCACCTGGGCACGCTGGCCCGTCGGCTGCGGCTGCTCGGCGTCGACGCCGCGTACGAGAACGTGGACATCGGCGACCCGGCGCTGGCCGCGCGGTCGGCCGCCGAGCAGCGGGTGCTGCTCTCCCGCGACCGGGGCCTGCTGCACCGGCGCGAGCTGTGGGCGGGCGGCTACGTCTACAGCCACCGGCCGGCCGACCAGCTGCGCGACGTGCTCTCCCGGTTCGCCCCGCCGCTGGCGCCGTGGACCAGGTGCACCGCCTGCAACGGCACGCTGCGCGCCGCCGCCAAGGAGACGGTGCAGGGCCGGATCGAGAACGGGACCGAGCGCTCGTACGACGTCTTCGCCCAGTGCGCGGACTGCGGCCAGGTCTACTGGCGCGGGGCGCACCACGCCCGGTTGGACGCGATCGTGGCGGCCGCGCTCGCCGAGTTCGGCGGCTGACACCCTCGCGCGCCCCGCGCCCGGTCCGGGTCAGGCGGCGCGCAGGGCGGGCAGCAGCTCGTGTTCGGCCCATTCGGTGAACGCGGGCTGGCTGTCGCCGCCGACCTGGATCAGGGCGAGTTCGTCGAACCCGGCCTCGGCGTAGGGGCGGACGGCTTCGAGGAAGTCCTCGACCCGGTCGCCGCAGGGGATGGAGTCGGCGACGTCCTCGGGGCGGACGTACTGGCTCGCGGCGGCGAAGCCGGCGGTGCCGGGGAGGTCGGCGTTGACCTTCCAGCCGCCGCCGAACCAGCGGAACTGGGCGTGCGCGCGGGCGACGGCGGCGTCCCGGTCGCGGTCGAAGCAGACCGGGACCTGGCCGACCGCGGGTTTGCCCGCGCCGCCCGCCTCGGCGAACGCGGTGAGCAGCTCGCGCTCGGGCTGGACGGCGATCGCCAGGTCGGCGAGCCGTCCGGCGGTGGCGCAGGAGACCGGGCCGGAGACGGCGACGCCGATCGGGGGCGGCTGCTCGGGCAGGTCCCAGAGTTTGGCGCCGTCGACCTGGTAGTGCCGTCCGTGGTGGGTGACGTACCCGCCGGCGAACAGTGCCCGGATGATCTCCACGGCCTCGGCCAGCATCTCCTGGCGGACCGCGACGGGCGGCCAACCGCGGCCCACCACGTGCTCGTTGAGGTTCTCGCCGCTGCCCAGCCCGAGCCGGAACCGCCCTTCGGAGAGCAGCTGCACGGTGGCGGCCTTCTGCGCCACCACCGCCGGGTGGTAGCGGACGGTCGGGCAGGTCACGTACGTCATCAGCGGCAGTTCGGCGGTGGCCTGGGCGGCCGCGCCGAGCACCGCCCAGGCGTAGGGGGCGTGGCCCTGTTCGTCCAGCCAGGGGGAGTAGTGGTCGGAGATCACCGCGAAGTCGAAACCGGCGCGTTCGGCGCGCACCGCGTCGGCGACCAGGTCGCGCGGGCCGCGCTGCTCCGTCATGAGGGTGTATCCGATGCGCATGTCTGCCTCCTGGCAGGGCGGTTGCGGTCAGCTCGCGGTCAGCAGTTGCGGGGCGAGCGTCTTGATCAGGGTGTTGGTCCAGCGCATCTGGCGGAGCGTCTGCGGGTGGCAGCGGCTCGCCAGGTCGAGGAGTTCGCCGTCCCGGCCGGCCTGCGCGGCCTGGGCGAGCATCTCCCAGTGCAGCGAGTTGCGGCTCGCGGCGAGGTGCAGGGCGGTCAGCGCCGCCAGCAGGCCGGGCGGGCCGTCGGGGCGCGGGGCGAGGTCCTCGGCGGCCTTGCGGCGCAGCCGGGTGAGGGCGGCTGGGTCGCGGTCGGCGGGCAGGTGCAGGCCGCGGTCGGCGGCGGCGGCGGCGATCAGGCGGGCGTGCTCGGCGGACCAGCGGGCGGTGTCGGTGGCGACGTGGTGGAACTCGTGTTCGGCGCGGTGGTCCTCGGCGGCGGCCAGCAGGTCGTCGTGCAGGGCGAGTTCGTCGTCGTGCAGGGTGCGCAGGACGGTTTCGACGGGGTTCACGGGGTGGCCTCCGGGGCGGGGTCGGGCCGCTGGTCGGCGAGCGCGTCGGGGCCGCCGGTGGTGGGGGGTGCGGCGGCGGGGTCGGCGGGCGCGGAGGCGGTGGTGGTGGGTGCGGGGGCGGGGGTGCCGTCGGCGGGGGCGATCCGGGTGAGGCGGGCGGCGGCCGTCTTGTAGAGGGGCTGTTTGGAGACCGGGTCCCAGTCGGTGACGGTGGTCTCGTTGGCGGCGCGGCCGCCGTCGGGGCCGGGTCCGGTGCGGCCGGGGGTGTCCCAGTAGCCGTAGTGGAAGGGCAGGAAGAGCAGTCCGTCGCGGATCGCGGTGACCCGCAGCCGGGCCCGGACGGCGCCGCGCGCCGTGGCGACCTCGACCAGGTCGCCCTCGCCGAGGCCGCGCGAACGGGCCTCCCCGGCTCCGATCTCGACCCACATCCCGGGTGCGGCGGCGTCGAGTTGGGGGGTGCGGCCGGTCTTGGTGCGGGTGTGGAAGTGGTAGAGGGTGCGGCCAGTGGTGAGTTGCAGCGGGTGCTCGGCGCTGACGTCCTCGTGCGGGGGCAGGTACTCGGCGGCCTTGAGCACCGCCCTGCCGCCGGGGTTGAGCGCCCGGTACTCGGTCTCGGAGACGGCGGCGCCGGTGACCAGGTCGCGCCCGTAGGTCTCGCAGGTGTCGGGGGCGGCCCAGGAGATGCCGTCGGAGTAGAGGCGTTCGGTGCCGTCGGGGTGCTCGGCGTCGCAGGGCCACTGGATGCCGCCGCGCTCGCGCAGCAGTTCGTAGCTGAGGCCGGTGTAGTCGCAGGGCCGTCCGGCGGAGCAGCGCTGCCAGGCTTCGAACGCGCCGGGCGCGTCGTGCCAGCCGATCAGCGGGGCGCCGTCGCGGTCGCGGAAGTCCATCCGGCGGGCGTAGTCGAGCAGGATGTCGAGGTCGGGGCGGGCCTGCCCGGGCGGCTGGACGGCCTGCTCGCAGAGGTGGACGGTGCGGTCGGCGTTGGTGAAGGTGCCGGTCTTCTCGCCCCAGGTGGCGGCGGGCAGCACGACGTCGGCGAGCAGCGCGGTCTCGGTCGGGTAGAGGTCCTGGACGACGGTGAACAGGCCCTCGCTGCGCAGGAGTTCGCGGATCCGGGCGAGTTCGGGCAGCGAGACGGCCGGGTTGGTGCCGGAGATCCAGAGCAGTTTGATCGAGCCCTGTTCGGCGTACCGGAAGATCTGCATCGCGGGGGTGGGCGCCCCGTAGTGCGGGATGCGTTCCTCCTCCACGTTCCACAGCTTCGCGAGTTCGGCGACGTGCGCGGCGTTCTCCCAGTTGCGGAAGCCGGGCAGGTCGCCGTCGGCGCCGCACTCGCGGGTGTTCTCGGCGGTGGGCTGCCCGTTCATCTGGAGCACCCCGCAGCCGGGGCGGCCGAGCATGCCGCGCAGCAACTGGAGGTTGTTGACCTGGACGGCGGCGGCGGTGGCCTGGTGCGACTGGTAGACGCCCTGCAGCACGGTGGAGAGCAACTTCCGCGCCTCGCCGAGCAGTTCGGCGGCGCGTTGGATCTCCCGGGCGGGCACGTCGCAGATCCGCGCGGCCCACTGCGGGGTGCACTTCGCGACGCCCGCGGCGAGCTCCTGGTACCCGACGGTGTGCGCCCGCACGTACGCGTGGTCGATCCGGTCGGTGCGGACGAGTTCGTGCAGCAGCGCGTTGAGCAGGGCGACGTTGGTGCCGGTCCGGGGCGCGAGGTGCACCTCGGAGCGGGCGGCGGCGGGGGTGGGGCGCGGGTCGACGCACAGCAGCCGGGGCGGTTCGGGCCCGGCGAGGCGGTCGAGGACCCGCATCCACAGCACCGGCTGGGTCTCGGCCATGTTGTGGCCGAACAGGGCGAGCGTGTCGCAGTGGTCGACGTCGGTGTAGGAGGCGGGCTGGCCGTCGCAGCCGAAGGTCTCCTTGAGCGCCTCGGCGGCGGTGGCGGTGCACAGCCGGGTGTTGCCGTCCAGGTGGTTGGTGCCGATGCCGGCGCGGGCGGTCACGGCGAGCGTGTAGTACTCCTCCAGGAACAGCTGGCCGGAGGTGTAGAAGCCGATCGCGCCGGGCCCGTGCTCCTCCAGCAGGTGCTTGCTCCGGTCGACGACCAGGCCCATCGCGGTGTCCCAGTCGCTCTCCTCCAGCTCTCCGCCGCGCCGCACCAGCGGGACGGTGAGCCGGTCGCGGGCGTGGTTGGCCTGCCAGCCGAACAGGTCCTTGGGGCCGAGCCGCCCCCGGTTGACCCGGTCGTCCGCCCGGCCGCGCACCCCGACGATCCGGCCGTCGCGCACCGCGACGTCCATCGCGTCGCCGTTGGAGTGCAGCAGCGAGGCGGCGGGCACCCAGCGGTCCACCCCGTCCCCCGTCAGGTGGGCGTCCCGGCGCACCGGCCAGGGCTGCCCGGGCCGGTAGGGGGTGCGGTCGCCCCAGGGTTCGGCGATCCGGTCGATCCGCTCGCGCATGGTTCCTCCTGCGGGTTCCGTGCTGGTCGGGTGGTGCGGCCCCGTCCGGGCGGTCAGCCGTCGGGGCGCAGTTGGTCGCGCAGCAGGCGCAGGGCGGCGTCGACGGCGGCGGCCCGGATGTCGTCGGGGCGGTCGGTGGGCGGTTCGGGCCGGGCGGTGCGGGTGCCGTCGGGGCCGCTGACCGCGACGTGCACGGTGCCGACGGGGCGGCCGTCGTGCGGGGCGGGTCCGGCGGCGCCGGTGGTGGCCAGGCCGTAGGTGGCCCGGGTGCGGGCCCGGACGCCTTCGGCCATCTGGGCGGCGACCTCGGGGTGGACGGTGCCCTGGTCGGCGAGCAGGGCGCGGTCGACGCGCAGCAGGTCCGCCTTGACCTCGGTGGCGTAGGCGACGACGCCGCCGAGGAACACCCCGCCCGCGCCGGGGGCGTCGGCGAGGACGGCGGCGAGCCGCCCGGCGGTGAGAGACTCGGCGGTGGCGACGGTGTGCCCGGCGGCGGCCAGCGCGGCGGTGACCTGCCGGGCCAGGACGGCGCTGTCGGGCAGCCCGGGGCGGGGCGCGCCGGTGCTCATGTCGCGCGGGCGACCTTGACGGTCGCCAGGTCGGGGTCGGCGCTGTCCGGGATGAGCATGCCCGCCTCCAGCCCGGTGCGCAGGTAGTCCAGGACGGCGTCGTTCAGGCGTTCGCCGGGCAGCACGGCGGGGATGCCGGGCGGGTACGGGGTGAGCATCTCGGCGGCGGTCCGGCCGGCCGCCTTCTCCAGCGGCACCTGCTCGGTGGGGCCGAAGAACGCGTCGCGCGGCAGGGCCGCCTGCTCCAGCCGCAGTTCGCCCGGGTCGGGGACGCGCACCCGGGCGGCCGGGCGGAGGGTGTCGGCGGCGGCGACGAGTCCGCGCAGGCCGCGCAGCAGGGCGTCGGCGGTGGTGGCGTCGTCGGCGTGGGTGAGCTGGGCGCTGATCCGGCGGTGGTCGCAGACGTGCAGGGTGAGCTGGTGGTAGGAGCGCAGCCAGTCGCCGGCCCGGTAGCCGGTGGTGCCCAGCGCGGAGACGTCGACGATGACCTGCAGCGGGTCGAGGTCGGCGGCCAGGCCGGGCCCGCAGAAGTCGTCCCGGCCGTGGACGTGCAGCCCGTCGAGGGCCTCGATCCGCTCGCGGACGTCGGCGGCCAGCGCCAGCGCGGAGCCGAACAGCTCGTGGCCGTGCTGGACCATCTGGCGGCGCCAGCCGTCGAGCGCGGCGTAGACCAGGGTGGAGGGGCTGGTGGTGCCGAGCAGGTCCTCGCGCTGCTTGAGCACGTCGGGGGCCACCAGGTCGCCGCGCAGGTGGAAGACCGAGCTCTGTTCGAGGGCGGAGCCCATCTTGTGGACGGAGGTGACGCAGACGTCGGCCCCGGCGTCCATCGCCCACTGCGGCAGGTCGGGGTGAAAGGGCAGGTGGGCGCCCCAGGCTTCGTCGACGATCAGGGGTTTCCCGGCCGCGTGGCAGACCTCGGCGATGCCCGCCAGGTCGGCGCAGGTGCCGTACGGGGTGGGCGAGGTGACCAGCGCGCCCTTGGCGTCGGGGTGGCGTTCCAGGGCGGCCCGGAACGCCTCGGGGCGGGGCGGGTGGGCCAGGTGCAGGCCGGCGTCCCAGGACGGGTCGACCCAGACCGGGCGGATGCCGGCCAGGATCAGCCCGGCCACCACGGACTTGTGGGCGTCGCGGCCGATCAGCAGTTCCTCGTGCGGTCCGGCGACGGACAGCATCGCGGCCTTGACCGACAGCGAGCTGCCGCAGGTGGAGAAGAAGGTGTGCTCGGCGCCCACCGCCTCGGCCATCAGCGCCTGGGCGTGCGGCAGGATGCCGCGCGAGTCGGTGCGGTCGTCGAGTCCGCCGCTGGCCAGCACGTCGGAGCGGAACACGTCCGCCCCGAGCACCTCCAGGACGCGCGGGTCGGCGCCCCGCCCCTGCTTGTGGCCGGGCGGGGTGAACGCGGTCAGCGGATTGGCGTGGAAGGCCGCGAGGGCCTCGAGCACCGGCGCTTGGGACTGGTCCATGCGGCGCGTGTGCCCTCGGTCCGGGCGGCGAAACGGGCCCCGGGCCGGGGCCGGGCTCAGCGGCGGACGGCGGTGACCAGGTGGGCGGCGGTGCGCAGCCGGACGCCGTCGGGGCCCTGGTGGGGGGTGAGGGCGGTGGTGAAGGCGGCGCGGACCCGCGGGGCGGCGGCGTCGGGGCGCCCGGGGTCGAGCAGGGTGAGCAGGTGGCGGCCGGGGCCGGAGCCGAGCAGCAGGTCGGCGGCGTCCTGGGCATCGCGTCCGAAGCGGCCCGCGGCGTCGACGGGTTCGGTGCGGACCCGGTCGAACCCGGCGGCGTCCAGGGTGCGGCGGACGAGGTCCGGGTCGGCGAGCGAGAACATGCCGGGGCCGTCCGCGGGGCCGGGCTCCTCGGCGGGGACGGCGAGCAGGCCGCGGACGGTGTCGTGGACGGCGAGCCACTCGGTGCGGGCGGGGTCGGCCATGCAGACGAAGGCCAGCCGGCCGCCGGGGCGCAGGGCCCGGGCGATGTTGGCGAAGGCGGCGACCGGGTCGGCGAAGAACATGATGCCGAAGCGGCTGATCGCGACGTCGAAGGCCGCGGCGGGCAGCGGGTGGACCTGGGCGTCGCCCTGTTCGAAGGCGATCCGCTCCAGGCCCTCGGCGGCGGCCAGGGCGCGGGCGGTGGCGAGCATCGGGCCGGAGAGGTCGAGTCCGAGGGTGGCGGCGGCGGTGCGGGCGGCGAGCCGGGTGGTCTGTCCGGCGCCGCAGCCGATGTCGAGGACGCGGGTGTCGGCGTCGATCGCGGCGGCGGTGAGCAGCGGGTGGTTGAAGCCTTCGTTGACGGCGTTCCAGCGGTCCTGGTGGTCGCTCCAGT
This sequence comes from Kitasatospora cineracea, assembly GCF_003751605.1. Taxonomy (NCBI): domain Bacteria; kingdom Bacillati; phylum Actinomycetota; class Actinomycetes; order Kitasatosporales; family Streptomycetaceae; genus Kitasatospora; species Kitasatospora cineracea. The sequence goes on along the minus strand of NZ_RJVJ01000001.1, from coordinate 4,957,586 downwards.
GGCGGCCCTCCTCGCCGTTCCAGGCTTCGGACTGGGCGGTGTCGACCGGTGCGGACATGGGTCCCCCTCGTGCGGAGAGCTAGTATGGGCGTTCGCCCATTTCCACGGTATGGGCGAACGCCCATACTGGCAAGCCCCACCGGGAGGACCCCCCATGTCACCGCGCGGCGTAGCGATCCCCGACGTCCGGGAGCGGCTGTTCGCCGCCGCCGAACGGGTGCTCTCCCGGGAGGGGCCCGCCGGGCTGACCAACCGCTCGGTCACCGAGGAGGCCGACTGTGCCAAGGGCCTGCTGTACAACCACTTCGCCGACCTGGACGACTTCGTCGCGCAGCTCGTCCTGGACCGCTTCGCGAAGGTCGCCGCCGAGGTCGCCCCGCTGCCCGACCGGGCCGGCCGGGGGGACGTCCGGGAGAACCTGGCCGGGGCCGCGCTCGTCCTGCTCGGCGCGAACGGGCCGGTGATCGCCGCCGCCGCGGTCTCCCGCAACGGCGTGGCCGAACGGGTCGAGCGGGCCTGGCGGGACGGCGCGCCGGGACCGGGCGCGGTGGAGGGCGCGGTGACCGCCTACCTGGAGGGCGAGCGGCGGCTGGGCCGCCTCTCCCCCGCCGCCGACTGCCCGATGCTCGCGCTCGCCCTGGTCGGCACCGTCCACCACCTGCTGATGCACCCTCACGCCGGGCCCGCCGGCCCCCCGGAGCTGATCCGCCGTCTGGTCGCCGCGCTGGTACCGGCGCCCGGAGGAGGTAGTACCCCGGTACCACCCGGCGGTGAATGATCGTCCCCGGGTGCCGCCCTCCGGGCCCGGGCCGGGCCTAGCGTGGCAGCAGAGGCGGTCGGGACGGCCCGGCCCCGCAGCGGCAGGGAGCGGACCGGATGATCGAGGCGCAGCAGCTGACCAAGCGCTACGGCGAGAAGACCGCCGTCGACGGGCTGGACTTCACCGTCAAGCCGGGCAGCGTGACCGGGTTCCTGGGCCCGAACGGTGCCGGGAAGTCCACCACCATGCGGATGATCGTCGGCCTGGACGCGCCGAGCAGCGGCTCGGTGCGGGTCAACGGGCGCCGCTACGCCGAGCACGCCGCGCCGCTGCAGGAGGTCGGCGCGCTGCTGGAGGCCAAGTCGATCCACCCGGGGCGCTCGGCCTTCAACCACCTGATGGCGCTGGCCCACACCCACGGCATCCCGCGCGCCCGGGTGGACGAGGTGATCGGCCTGACCGGCCTGGAGTCGGTGGCGAAGAAGCGCGCCGGGGCGTTCTCGCTCGGCATGGGGCAGCGGCTGGGCATCGCGGCGGCCCTGCTCGGCGACCCGGCCACGGTGATGCTCGACGAGCCGGTCAACGGCCTCGACCCGGAGGGCGTGCTGTGGATCCGCAACCTGCTCACCGGCCTGGCCGCCGAGGGGCGCACCGTGTTCGTCTCCTCGCACCTGATGAGCGAGGTCGCGCTGGTCGCCGACCACCTGATCGTGGTCGGCCGGGGCCGGCTGCTGGCCGACACCACCGTGCAGGAGCTGGTCCGGCAGGCGGGCGGCGACCGGGTGACGGTCGCCTCCGCCGACCCGGCGAAGCTGCGCGGGCTGCTCACCGGCCCCGGCGTGGAGATCACCGGCCGGACGGGCGCCGAGGAGCTGGAGGTGACCGGCCTGACGGCCCGCCGGATCGGCACCGTCGCGGCCGAACACGGCATCGCGCTCTACGAGTTGGCCACCCGGACGGTCTCGCTGGAGCAGGCGTTCATGGACCTGACCCGGGACGCCGTGGAGTACCACGGCTCGACCACCACCCACCCCGTCGAGACCTCGAGGAGCGCCGCGTGAGCACCATCGCCCCCACCCCCGCCCCGTCCTCGGCCGCCGCCGAGCGCCCCGCCCGTCCGCCGTACGAGGTCACCGCCGCCCGGGTGCTGCGCTCGGAGTGGGCGAAGGCCTGGTCGCTGCGCTCGACCTGGATCACCCTGGGCCTCGGGCTGCTCTTCCTGGTGGCGTTCGGCCTGATCGCCGCCTACCAGTTCAAGTCCCGGCTGACCTCCGGCCGGCACATGGACCGCGACTTCGCCGACGCCAACGCGCTCACCCTGTCGCTGTTCGGCACCAACTTCGCGCAGCTCGCGCTCGGCGTGCTGGGCGTGCTGATCGCGGCGGGCGAGTACTCGACCGGCATGATCCGCTCCACGCTGGCCGCGGTGCCGCGCCGGCTGCCCGTGCTGTGGGCGAAGGCCCTGGTGTACGGGGCGGTCGCGCTGGTGCTGGCCACCGCCGGGGTGTTCGTGGCCTTCCTGCTCGGCAGCGGGATCCTGTCCGGCACCAAGGCGGCGCTGACCTTCTCCGACCCGGGCGTGGTGCGCGGCCTGTTCGGCGCGGGCCTGTACCTGGCCCTGGTGGGCGTGATCGGCGTCGCGCTGGGCATGCTGCTGCGCTCGATCGCGGGCGGCATCTCGGTGCTGGTCGCCTCGCTGATGCTGGTGCCCGGCCTGGTGTCGCTGCTGCCCAGCTCCTGGCACGACCACATCAACCCCTACCTGCCGAGCAACGCCGGCCAGGCGATGTTCGCCCTCACCCACGACAGCACCACGCTGTCCCCCGGCGCCGGGCTGGCCGTCTTCGCCCTGTGGACGGTGGCGGCGCTGGCGGGCGCGGCGGTGCGGCTGCTGCGGCGCGACGCGTAGGCAGCGCGGCGTGTCGCCCGCACGACGCGCGGGCGACACCGCGCGAGGGCGCTTCGGCCGCACGCGCCGCGCCTGACAGACTGACCTGCCGCGGGGCCCCGGCCGCACCGAGCGCCGGGGCCCCGCGGCACCCGCCGTCCGACCACTCCCGGGGGTTCCCCGTGCACGACCCGGCCACCCCGCTCCCCGTCCCCGCTGCCCCCACTGTCACCTCCGGAGCCCCCGCCCCCGCCGTCACCGCCGGGCCCGAGTCCGGCCATCCGTTCCTGGACCGGCTCGCCCGGGCCGGGCAGCGGCTGCGCGGGCTGGACGGGCGGTGGCCGTGGCTGCTGGACGCGGCCGTGGTGGCCGGGGCGTTCCTGGTGTTCTGCGTGCCGGAACTGGTGCGCGGCGAGGACGACGAGGGCCCGCGCGAGCACCACGTGGTCTTCACCCACCTGCCGCTGCCCGCCACCCTGGCCTTCCAGGCCGCACTGCTGCTGCCGCTGCTGTGGCGCCGCCGCCGGCCGGGGACGGCGTTCGCCGTGATGGGCGCGGTGTTCCTGGTGCAGTGGTCGCTGGGCGCGGCGCTGCGGGCGGACGCGGCGCTGCTGCTGGCGCTGTACGCGCTGGCCCTGCACGGGCGGCTGCGCACCCTGGCCTGGGCGTGCGCGGCCAGTGCGGCGGGGGCGGTGGCGGTGGCGCTCCGGCTGTCCTCGGCGGTGTCGGTGTGGGACGTGCTGTTCTTCCTGGCCGCGGCGGTGACGGCGGCCGTCGCGGTGGGCATCGCGGTCCGGGTCCGCCGGGCGCAGCTGGCGGGCCTGCGCGAGCGGGCGGCCCGGCTGGAGGTGGAGCGCGACCAGCGCAGCCGGCTGGCCGCGGCGACCGAACGGACCAGGGTGGCCCGGGAGATGCACGACATCATCGGCCACAACCTGTCGGTGATCATCACGCTGGCGGACGGCGGCGCGTACGCGGCCCGTTCCGCGCCGGAGCGCGGCCGGGAGGCGCTGGCGCTGATCGGCGACTCGGGCCGGCAGGCGCTGGGCGAGCTGCGCCGGATGCTGGGCGTGCTGCGCGAGCACGGCGACGGCCCCGAACTGGCCCCGCAGCCGGGCATCGCCGACCTGGCCGGGCTGTGCGGGCGGATCCGCTCGGCCGGCCCGGAGGTGGTGCACCGCACCGAGGGCGACCTGGAGTCGCTGGACCGCGGGGTGCAGCTGATGGTCTACCGGATCGTCCAGGAGGCGCTGACCAACACCCTCAAGCACGCGGGCCCCGCGGCCCGGGCCCGGGTGTCGGTCTCGCTGGCCGGGGCCCGGCTGCTGGTCCGGGTGGACGACGACGGCGGCCCCGGCAACGGGCCGGGCGGCGCTCCGGACGGGGACGGGCAGGGCGTCACCGGCATGCGGGAGCGGGCCGCGCTGTACGGTGGCGCCGTCACGGCGGGCCCGGCCCCGGGCGGGGGCTGGTCGGTGGTCGCCGACCTGGACGTCACACCGGTCGCCGACCTGGACCTCGCCCCGCCCGTCCCGCTCCTCCCGTCCGCCCCGCCGCTCCTCCCGTCCGCCCCGCCGCCCGTTCAGCCCGCCCCGCCCGTCCTCGACCCGGCCGGAGGCCCGGCATGACCAGCGTCCTGATCGTGGACGACCAGCCCCTGCAGCGCTTCGGCTTCCGGATGCTGCTGGAGAGCCAGCCCGACACCTCGGTCGCCGGGGAGGCCGGGCACGGCGCGGAGGCGGTCCGGCTGGCCGCCGAACTGCGGCCGGACGTGGTGCTGATGGACATCCGGATGCCCGGCATGGACGGCATCGAGGCGACCCGGCTGATCGTCGCCTCCGGCGGCCGCTCCCGGGTCCTGGTGCTGACCACCTTCGACCTGGACGAGTACGCGCACGCCGCGCTGCGCTCCGGGGCCAGCGGCTTCCTGCTCAAGGACGCCCGGCCCGAGGAGCTCCTGGCGGGCGTCCGCGCGGTGGCCGGGGGCGACGCGGTGGTGGCGCCCGCGATCACCCGCCGCCTGCTCGACGCGTACGCCCACCACCTGCCGGTGCGGCTGCCCGGGGCGGCGGACCAGGACCCGCGGCTGGCCGCGCTGACCGGCCGGGAGCGGGAGATCCTGCTCGCGGTCGGCCGGGGCTGGACCAACGGCGAGATCGCCGAGCGCCTGGTGCTGTCCGAGTCGACCGTCAAGACCCACGTCGGCCGGGTCCTCGCCAAGATCGGCGCGCGGGACCGCGTCCAGGCGGTGATCTTCGCCTACGACCTGGGCCTGACCCGGCCCAACCCGCCGTCCTAGGAACCGGCTGCCGTCCGCTCGGACGCACGGCCGGCCCGGGCCTGGCAGAGCACGCCCGCCGTCGAGCACGCGCGCGACGCCTTCCCCCGGCCGGCAGCAGGAGCAGCGGGTTCGCCCGCCGCGGACCCGGGACGGCTCCGCCCGAGGAGGTGCACGACGTGCCGGACGCGGTGCGCCGCAGCGCGAGTGCTGCCGGTCCTGCCCGTCGCAACTGCCGGGCTATAGTTGCGGGGTCGCGAAAAACGGTGTCCCCGGGTCCATCCACCGGGCACCGCTCGTACATCGATGCAGACAGCTTCTGACCGGTGAGCGTCTCCTGCCGGGAGCGGACCATCGCACCCGCTCACGGCGCCGACCGCCGCCGACACCTGTCGGCGCCTCCCAGGAGCGCAGCATGCAGAAGACCATCGCCATCGTCGGAGCGGGACTCGGCGGGCTCACGCTCGCCCGGGTGCTCCGGGCCCACGGCATCACCGCGACGATCTACGAGGGCGAGGTCTCGGCAACGGCCCGCGCCCAGGGCGGTCTGCTCGACATCCACGAGGAGACCGGATAGGTCGCGCTCCGCGCGGCGGGCCTGTACGACGAGTTCCTCGCCCTGGTCCGCCCGGGCGAGGACGCCAAGCGCGTGGTCGACCGCCACGGCACCGTCCTGTTCGACCGGCCCGCCGACCCCGGATCGGCCCGCCCCGAGGTGGACCGCGGCGAACTGCGGCGCCTGCTCATCGACTCGCTGGCACCCGGGACGATCAGGTGGGGCCACCGGCTCACCTCGCTCCGGCACCGCACGGAGGGCGGCTACGAGCTCGCCTTCGCGGGAGGCTCCACCGCGCGCGCCGACACCGTCATCGGCGCGGACGGCGCCTGGTCGAAGGTGCGGCCCCTGCTCACCCCCGCCACGCCTTCCTACAGCGGCACCTGTTTCGTCGAGATCGCCCTCACACCGGGCGACCGGAACCACCGGGCGAGCGCGGCCGCGATCGGCAGCGGCACGCTGATGGCGCTCGCCCCGGGCAGGGGCATCATCGCCCACCGGTACGCGGACGGGCACGTGTGCGGGTACGCGGCGCTGAACAGGCCCGAGGAGTGGATGAGGCCGATCGCCTCCGGCGACCGGACCGCCGCCCTCCGCCGGGTCGCCGCCGAGTTCGACGGCTGGTCACCGCTGCTCACCGCCTTCGTGACCCGGAGCGAGTCGGAGCCGTGGCTGCGGCCCATCCACGCCCTTCCCGTCGGGATCGCCTGGAACAGGGTGCCCGGAGTGACGCTCGTCGGTGACGCCGCGCACCTGATGTCGCCCTTCGCCGGTGAGGGCGCGAACCTCGCCATGTACGACGGGGCCGACCTGGCGGGCGAGTTGGCCGCACGACCCGACACCGAGGCCGCGCTCGCCGCCTACGAGGAGCGGCTGTTCCCGCGCAGCGGCGAAGCCGCGGGCCGCTCCGCGCGGAACCTGGAGGTCTTCTTCGGCCCGGAGGCACCGCAGAGCGTGGCCGCACTGTTCGACCGGCCCCGCCCCGAGTGACCGAACACGCCGACCGGCCCCGGAGGCCCTCACCCGTTCAAGAACCCGGCCCGCGGGTCACCGACGTCCCGGGACGGCACACCCGGCCCGGCGGTTCGGCTGGTGCCGCGTCAGGCGGCCCTCGCCCGTCGCGCGGCACTAGGAAGCGGGGACGTGGCCGGGGAGGCGGGTGCGGAAGGTGGTGCCGGGGCCGTCAGCCACCGTGAGGGTGCCGCCGTGCAGGGTGGCGATGTCGCGGGCGATCGGCAGGCCGAGGCCGGTGCCGCCGTGGTCGCGGCTGCGGGCGTCGTCGAGGCGGGTGAAGCGTTCGAAGACCTTCTCGCGGTCGGCGGGGGCGATGGCGGGGCCGTCGTTGGTGACGTCCAGCACGACGCTGCCGTCGGCGGGGTCGGTGCCGACCCGGACGGTGACCCGGCTGCGGGCGTGCCGCTGGGCGTTGTCGAGCAGGTTGGTGAGCAGCCGGCCCAGCCACAGGCGGTTGCCGAGGACCAGGGCGCCGTCCCGGACGTGCAGGTCGACGGGGTGGCGGGGGGTGCCGCGGGAGTCGGCGGTGGTGCGGGCGAGTTCGGCGAGGTCGAGGGTCTCGCGGGGGCCGTCGTGGCCGGCCGCGTCGAGGCGGGCCAGCAGCAGCAGGTCGGCGGCCAGCGACTGGAGGCGGTCGGTGTCCTGGAGCGCCCCGGCGACCATGTCGGCGCGGACCGCCGGGTCGGGGTGGGTGTGGGCGACCTCCAGCTGGGTGCGCAGCACGGCGAGCGGGCTGCGCAGTTCGTGCGAGGCGTCGGCGATGAAGCGGCGCTGGCGCAGGCCGGCCGATTCGAGCCGGTCGAGCATGGCGTTCATGGTGTGGGCGAGCCGGGCGATCTCGTCGTCGCTGCCGGGTTCGGGGACCCGCCGGTCGAGGTCGCGGTCGCCGATCCCGGCGACTTCGGAGCGGATCGCCTCCACCGGCCGCAGGGCCCGCCCGGTGGCCCGCCAGGTGACCGCGCCGACGGTGGTGACCAGGACGGCGCTGAGCGCGGCGAGCGCGGCGGTGGTGAGGTCCTCGGCGGTGTCGGCGGTGTGCAGCGAGGCGCCGACCCGGATGGTGACCGGCCCGGACGGGGTGCCGGTGGTGACGGTGGTGACCCGCTGGTGGTGCTCGTCGCCGAGTGCGCCGAGGTCGAAGGTGGAGTGGCCGTCGCTGGTGCCGGTGGGGGCGAGGGCGGGGCGTCCGGCCAGGTTCTGGCTGGCCGCGACGACGTTCCCGGCGGCGTCGGTGACCTGGATGAAGTCGGTGCCGTGGTCGAGCGGCAGCTGCCCGGGCAGGTGCCCGTCGGCGGCCAGCCCGGCCACCGCGAGGGCCTGTTCGCGGGCCCCGGCCTCGACGGTGCGCTCCAGGTTGACCCGCAGCAGCAGCACCACGGCGGCGGAGGCGATCAGCAGGACGACGGCGACGGCGGCGCAGGCCGCGATGGTGGTGCGGGTGCGCACCGAGCGGGGCGCGAGGCGGCGGACGGCGGCGGTCGCGCGGGCCCGGAGCGCGGCCGCCCGGGCCCGCCGCGCTCCGGGCCGGCCGGCCGCCGCCGGGTTCCGGTCAGCCACCGTCGGGCTCCAGCCGGTAGCCCGCGCCGCGCACGGTCTGCAGGGCGCTGCGGCCGAACGGGGTGTCGATCTTGCGGCGCAGCGCGCTGATGTGCACCTCGACGGTGTTGGGGTCGCTGTCGGCGGCGGCGTCCCAGACCTGTTCGAGGATCTCCCGCTTGGAGACCGCCTCGCCGGCCCGCCGGGCCAGGTGGTCGAGGACCGCGAACTCGCGCGGCGTCAGCGCGATCGGCGTGCCGCCCCGGGTGCAGGTGCGGGCGGCGGAGTCGACCACCAGGTCGCCGAGCACGGCCCGGCGCGGGGCCCGGGAGCCGATCCGGCGGGCCAGCGCCTTGAGCCGGGCGACCAGCACCACGAAGGAGAACGGCTTGGACAGGTAGTCGTCGGCGCCGGTGTCGAGCGCCTCCGCCTCGTCCCACTCGCCGTCCTTCGCGGTGAGCATCAGGATGCCCGCGTCGCTGCCGGCCGCCCGCAGCCGGGCGCAGACCCGGTAGCCGTTGAGGCCCGGCAGCATGATGTCCAGGATGACCACGTCGTAGGACCGGTCGGTGGCCCGGGCCAGCCCGGACAGCCCGTCGTGCACGATGTCGACGTCGAAGCCCTCCGCCTCCAGCCCGTGCTTGATCGCCAGGGCCAGCCGCTGTTCGTCCTCCACCACCAGTACGCGCATGCCCCCAGGGTGGCAGGTCGCCGCGGCCCGTCGCTGAAGGCGTCTTCAGGTCTTCAGCAACCCTTCAGCGCGCCCCGGCCATGCTGGCCCCGGCCTTCGAACGCGCGCCCGCCCGCCTGCCGAGCGGTGGCGGCCGGTCCGGGGCCGAGCACACACGGAACACCGGCAACGCGAGCGGGAGTGGGCGGCGTGGACGAGCAGGAGCGGTCGGGGACGGGACGGACGGCACCGCCGCGGCCGCGCGGGCGGGCCGCCCGCTGGGGCGGCGGGGTCGCGGTCGCGGCTCTGCTGGTCGGCGGCGGGGCGGCGGCGGTCGCGGCCACCGGGCACCACGAGCACCACGGCGGGCACGCCGCCGCCCGGGGCGGGCAGCGCGACGGGGCGGAGCACGGCCGGGAGCAGCGCGGCGAACAGCGCGGCGAGCGGCACGACCGGGGCGAGCTCGGGGGCGACGGGAGCCGCTCCGGACAGCGGTCCGGCGGGCGTCCGACCCGGCGGGCCGCCCCGGCACCGCTGCCCTCGCTGGACGCTGCCGACGCGCTCGTCAAGGCGGCGTCCGCGGTGCCGGGCGGACGCGCCGAGTCGATCCGGACGGCGACCGCGGCCGACGGCAGCCGGGCCTGGCAGGCCGTGGTCCTCGGCCCGGACGGCACCCGCCACCTGGTCACGGTGGACGGCACCACCGGCGCCCTGACCGGCAACACCCCCCTCACCGGCTGACCACCGGCACCGGCCCCGCTCGGTCCCGGCGCCGGGCCTCCCGCCCTCGTCTCCCTCTCCTCTCCTCCCCCCTTCCGGAAGGAACGCCCCGCAGTGAGCAGTAGCAGCACCGCCGTCCCCGTCTCCCCCGCGCACCGGCGCCGGCCGTCCGGGCGGGGGTGGTGGGCAAGGTGCCCGCGGTGACCGCCGGGTTCTGGGTGGTGAAGGTCCTGACGACCGGGATGGGCGAGACCACGTCCGACTTCCTCGCACACACGTTCGGTCCGGTCCCGGCGGTGGGCGGGGCGGCGGTGCTGCTGGCCGTCGCGCTGGCCGCGCAGGCGCGGGCGGGGCGGTACCGGCCGGTCGTGTACTGGGCGGCGGTGGTGATGGTGAGCGTGTTCGGCACGATGGCCGCCGACGTGGCGCACGTGGCGGCGGGGGTGCCGTACGCGCTCTCCGCGGGCGTGTTCGCGCTGGCGCTGGCCGCGGTCTTCGCGGTGTGGCGGCGCACCGAGGGGACGTTGGCGGTGGAGACGGTGGCGGGCGGGCGCCGGGAGGTCTTCTACTGGGCGGCGGTGATGGCGACCTTCGCGCTGGGCACGGCGGTGGGCGACCTGACCGCGGCCACCCTGGGCTGGGGCTACCTGCCGTCGGGGCTGCTGTTCGCCGCGCTGATCGCGGTTCCGGCGCTGGGGCACCGGGTGCTGCGGCTGCCGCCGGTGCTCGCCTTCTGGTGGGCGTACGTGCTGACCCGTCCGCTGGGCGCGTGCTTCGCGGACTGGGCGGGGGTGAGCCGGCAGCGTGGCGGCCTGGATCTGGGGACCGGGCCGGTGAGCCTGGTGCTGGCGGTGGTGATCGCGGGCGCGGTGCTGTGGCCGGGCCGGCGGGAGCGGGCCGCTTCCTGAAGACCCCTTCAGGTCTTCAGGATCCGTTCAGCGCACCTGGGCCATGCTGGCCGTAGTGGTGCCGCCGCCCGCCCCGGCACTCCTCCCCGGACTCCCCGGCACTCCCCGGCACTCCCCCGGACCCTCCCCGGAAAGGCGCTTCGACGATGTTCTCCTCCTCGGCCCTGTTGGCCGTCAATCCGCTGGACGCGGGGTCGCTGCTGGCCTCGTTCGGTGCGCTGGGCATCGCGGTGGTGATGTTCGCGGAGACCGGCCTGCTGGTCGGGTTCTTCCTGCCGGGCGACTCGCTGCTGTTCACGGCGGGCCTGCTGTGCACGACGAGTGCGCACAGCGGGCCGCACCTGAACCTGGGGCAGGTGCTGGCCGCCGCGGTGGTGGGCGCGCTGGCCGGGGCGCAGGTCGGGTACCTGATCGGGAAGCGGGGCGGCCGGGCGCTGCTGGCCCGGTCCCGCAACAGGCACCTGCAGAACGGGGCGGTGCGGGCGGAGGAGATCCTGACCCGGTACGGGCACGCGAAGGCGGTGGTGCTGGCCCGCTTCGTGCCGGTGGTGCGCACGGTGCTGAACCCGCTGGCGGGGGCCCTGGGGGTGGACGCCCGCACCTTCACGCTGTGGCAGGTGGTGGGCGGTCTGGTGTGGACGGTGGGGCTGGTGCTGGCCGGGTACGCGCTGGGCTCGTCGATCCCGAACGTCGACCACTACCTGCTGCCGATCGTCGCCCTGGTGGTGGTGGTCTCGCTGCTGCCGCTGCTCCTGGAGGTGCTGCGTTCGCGCCGCGGGGCCCGGGCCCGGTGACCGGCGCGGACCCGCGCCACCGCCCCGTCGTCCTGGCTTCGGCCTGCGGCGGGGCGTTCGCGCTGCTGGCGGTGGTGGTGGCGGTGCACGGGTGGGCGCCGTTCGGGTTCGAGGCGGCGGCGGTGCGCTGGGGCGTGGCGCACCGGCCGGGCTGGGCCCGGTCGCTGGCGATGGCGGTGACCTCGCTGGGCACGGACGTCTTCCCGTACCTGCTGGCGCTGGCGGCGGGCGCGGTCGCGGTGCGCTCCGGGCGCCCGGCCGGGGCGCGGCGGACGGCCGGGGTGCTGCTGGCGCCGCTGGTGTGGCTGGTGGCGGGGCAGTTGCTGCGGCAGGGCCTGATGCGGGCCTTCGCCCGGCCGCGGCCGCCGGTCGCGGACTGGGCGTTCGACGCGTCGGGCTTCGCGTTCCCGTCGGGGCACGCCTTCACCTCCGCCCTGTCGGCGGGCCTGCTGGCCCTGGCCGTGGCCCGGGCCCGGCCCCGGGCCGCCCGGTTCGCGGCGGCGGGGGCGGCCCTGTTCGCGGGCGTCATCGGCTTCACCCGGGTCTACCTGGGCGTGCACTGGCCGCTGGACGTGCTGGGCGGCTGGCTGCTGGCCTCGGCCTGGCTGGCCCTGGGCGGGTGGTTGCTCGGGCGGCTCGGGCTGCGCGCTCAGCGGGGGGCGGGGGCGAGGAGGTAGCGGTGTTCGGGGCGGCCGGTGTCGCCGTAGCGGAGGGAGAGGCGCAGGCGGCGGTCCTGGGCGAGTTGTTTGAGGTAGCGCTGGGCGGTGGAGCGGGACAGGCCGGTGGCGTCGGCGACCTCCTGGGCGGAGAGGGGGGTGGCGGCGCGGCGGAGGGCGTCGAGGACCAGGTCGGTGGTGGGGGCGCTGTGGCCCTTGGGGAGGGCGGTGGCGGGTGAGGTGCCGGTGCGCAGGGCGGCGAACATCCGGTCGACCTCGTCCTGGGAGGTCTCGCGGGCGGACGGCCCGGCGAGGGCGTGCCGCAGTTCGGCGTAGGCGGTGAGCTTGTCGCGCAGGCCGGCGAAGCTGAACGGTTTGACCAGGTACTGGAGTGCGCCGTGCTGCATGGCGGCGTGCACGGTGGAGACGTCGCGGGCGGCGGTGACCATCATGACGTCGCACCGGATGCCGGCCTCGCGCAGCCGCCGGACCAGGACCAGCCCGGTCTCGTCGGGCAGGTGGTGGTCGAGCAGGACGAGGTGGACGGGGGCGCGTTCGAGGGTGGCGTACGCCTGGGCGGCGCTGTGCGCGGTGCCGGTGACCCGGAAGCCGGGGACCTTGGCCACGTAGGCGGCGTGGACGTCGGCGACCCGGAAGTCGTCGTCGACCACGAGGACGTCGATCATGCGTGCTCCAGGCGGGGTTCCGTGGCGCTCAGGGCCTCGGGGAGTTCGACGGTGAAGCGGGCGCCGCCGAGCGGGCCGGTGCCGACGGCGAGCCGGCCGCCGCTGCGTTCGACCAGGCGGCGGACCAGGGCGAGGCCGATGCCCCGGGGGCGGTGGGCGGGGGCCTGCTTGCTGCTCCAGCCCTCTTCGAAGACGCGTTCGCGCAGGTCGGCGGGGATGCCGGGGCCGCTGTCGGCGACTTCGACCAGCAGGGTGGTGCCGACGGTGCGCAGCCGGACCTCGACGGTGCCGGCGGGGGCGGCGTCCATCGCGTTGTCGACCAGGTTGCCGACCACGGTGACCAGGGCGCGGGCGTCGACCAGGGCGTCGGGCAGGTGGCTGTCGGGGGTGACGGTGAGCCGGGTGCCGCGTTCCTCGGCGACGGCGGCCTTGCCGGTGAGCAGGGCGGCGGTGTGCGGGTCCTGGACGTGGCGGCCGATCCGGGCGGCGCGGGCGGCCTGGGTGCCGGACTGTTCGGAGATGAAGTCGGCGGCCTGGTCGTGGCGGCCGAGTTCGAGCAGGCCGAGCAGGGTGTGCATCCGGTTGGCGTGTTCGTGGTCCTGCGCGCGGAGCGCCTCGGTGAGGCCCCGGGTGTGGTCCAACTCCCTTACCAGGAACTCGAGTTCGGTGCGGTCGCGGAGGGTGGTGACGGCGCCGCCGTCGGCGGTGGCCATCCGGTTGACGACCAGCACGCGGTCGTCGCGGACGGCGGGCAGGTCCGCGCCCTCGACCCGGCCGGTGAGCACGTCGGCGAGCCGGCCGGGCGGCAGCAGGTCGTCGACGGTGCGGCCGGTGCAGTCCTCGGGCAGGGCGAGCAGGCGCAGCGCCTCGTCGTTGGCGAGCCGGATCCGCCCGGCGGCGTCGAGGGCGAGCATGCCTTCGCGGATGCCGTGCAGCATGGCCTCGCGTTCGATCAGCAGGGCGGCGATGTCGGCGACGGCGATGTTGTGGGTGCGGCGCTTGAGGCGGCGGGCCAGCACGAGGGTGGCGGCGAGGCCGACGACCAGGCCGGCGCCGGCGCAGAGCAGGATGCCGCCGGCCATCGAGACCAGCCGGCCGCGGATCGAGTCGTCGCTGAGGCCGACCGAGACCTCGCCGACGATCCGGCCGTCGGCGAGCCGCAGCGGGACCTTGCCGCGGGCGGTGCGGCCCAGGGTGCCGTCCTGGATGGCGGTGACCACTTCGCCGCGCAGGGCGGGTTCGGGGTCGGTGGAGACCCGCAGGCCGATCCGGGCGGGGTCGGTGTGCGAGAGCCGGATGCCCTCGGTGTCGGTGATGACGACGAACTCGGCGCGGCTGGCGAGCCGGATCCGTTCGGCGATGCCCTGCGCGGTGTCGGGGTCGCGGTCGGCGGCGGCCCGGGCGACGTCCGGGTCGGTGGCGGTGACCTGGGCGATGGTCAGGGCGCGCTGCATGGCGTCGCGGTCGAGTTCGGCGCTGACGGGGGCGAGGAACAGCCCGGCGGTGACGGCGGTGACGGCGACGGTCACCACGGTCTGGCTGAGCAGGAGTTGGGCGAAGACCCGGCGCGGCCAGTGCGGCCGGAACGGTCCGAGCGGTCGTCCCATGGTGGCGTCCTTCCTGCTCAGGCCGGGTGCGGGGTGGTGGCCACCCTATGTTTCCGGCGTGTTTCTGTCAGCCCCGCCCCCGGTTGTTGTAGCGGAAGCAAAACGAGCACAACAGCTCTCAACGCCGCAAAACCGCGTTACGCCCGCAAGGCTCCCGCCACCCCCGTCCGTCCTCGTAGCGTCCCGGTCCACAGCAGCGGGCCGGCGAGGGAGCCGGCCGAGGAGGTAGGTGGTTCACGTGGACCCGCACAAGGCCGGGGCCGTCCCGGCGATCGAGTTGACCGGGGCGACCAAACGCTTCCGGACGCCGTCCGGCGCCCTGCACACCGCCGTCCGGGAGCTCGACCTGACCGTCGCCCCCGGCGAGTTCGTCGCCGTCGTCGGCCCGACGGGGTGCGGCAAGTCCACCACCCTGACCCTGGTCAGCGGCCTGGAGGAGCCCACCGAGGGCGAGGTGCGGGTGTACGGGGAGCCGGTGTCCGGCATCAACGAGCACGTCGGCTTCGTCTTCCAGCAGGACGCCGTGTTCCCGTGGCGCACGGTGCTGTCGAACGTGATGGCGGGGCCCCGGTTCCGCGGCGTGCCGGCCGACCGGGCCCGGGAGAAGGCCCGCGACTGGCTGTCCCGGGTGGGCCTGTCGGCGTTCGAGGACCGCTACCCGCACCAGCTCTCGGGCGGCATGCGCAAGCGGGTCGCGCTGGCCCAGACCTTCGTCAACGACCCGCGGATCCTGCTGATGGACGAGCCGTTTTCGGCGCTGGACGTGCAGACCCGGGCGCTGATGTCGGACCAGCTGCTCGAACTGTGGGCGGGCACCGGCTCCTCGGTGGTCTTCGTGACGCACGACCTGGACGAGGCGATCGCGCTGGCCGACCGGGTGGTGGTGATGACGGCCGGACCGGCCACCGTGAAGGAGGTCTTCACCGTGGATCTGCCGCGGCCGCGCACCGTGGAGGCCGTCCGGCTGGAGCCGCGCTTCGTCGAGCTGTACCGAGAGATCTGGGCCTCGCTGGGCGAAGAGGTCCGGATCACCCGTGAGAGAGGAGCGGGTCGTGCCGCTTGAGACCGCAGCAGTAGCCCCGGCCGCCCCCACCGTCTCCCGCACCGAGGTGCGCGAGCGGGCGGCCCGCAACCGGAAGCTGGGCGTGTACGGGGCCCGGGCCGCCGTGCTGGCCGGGTTCCTCGGGCTGTGGGAGCTGTGCTCCCGGACCGGGGTGATCGACCCGTTCAACTTCTCCCAGCCGTCGAGGATCTGGAACCAGATCTGGCAGTGGGTCACCCACGGCACCGCGCAGGGCTCGCTCGGCGAGCAGATCGGCTACACCCTGTACGAGGCGCTGACCGGCTGGGTGCTGGGCGTGGTCGGCGGCGTGCTGCTGGGCATCGCGCTGGGCCGGATCCGGTTCCTGGCGGACGTGTTCGGCCCGTACATCAAGGTGCTGAACGCGATCCCGCGGATCGTGCTGGCGCCGATCTTCCTGATCTGGTTCGGCCTCGGCCCGGCGTCCAAGGTCGCCTCGGCCGTGGTGCTGGTGTTCTTCCCGGTGTTCTTCAACGCCTTCCAGGGCGCCCGCGAGGTGGACCGCAACCTGGTCGCCAACGCCCGGATCCTGGGCGCCAGCAACCGGAAGGTCACCCTGCAGGTGGTCATCCCCGCCGCCACCACCTGGATCTTCACCAGCCTGCACGTCAGCTTCGGCTTCGCGCTGATCGGCGCGATCGTCGGCGAGTACATCGGCGCCACCAAGGGCCTGGGCCTGATGGTCGCGGCCGCCCAGGGCACCTTCAACGCGGCGGGCGTGTACGCCGCGATGACCATCCTGGCCGTGGTCGCGCTGTTCACCGAGGGACTGCTGACCTTCGCCGAGAAACGCCTGTTCCGCTGGAAGCCGGCCGACGCCGGCGACGGCCGCTGAGACCCACTTCCCCGTTCGTTCAGAGAGGCTCTCCCCCACCATGCGCAGAACCGCTGCCGCCGCCCTCGCCGCCGTCCTCCTGCTGCCGCTGGCCGCCTGTGCCAACGACGCCGCGACCTCGCACAACGGCGCCGCCCCCGCCGGGAAGAAGGTCGACGGCCCCACCGTCAAGATCATGGTCGGCGGCCTGGACAAGGTCATCTACATGCCGGCCATGCTGACCCAGCGGCTGGGCTACTTCGCCGACGCCGGGGTCAACGTCGAGCTGCTGAGCGAGCCGGCCGGCGTCAACGCCACCACCGCGCTGCTGGCCGGCGACGTGCAGGGCGCGGTCGGCTTCTACGACCACACCATCGACCTGCAGGCCAAGGGCAAGATCGTCGAGTCGGTGGTCCAGTTCTCGCAGGCCCCCGGCGAGGTCGAGGTGGTCTCCGCCAAGCAGGCCGACGCGATCAGGTCCGGCGCGGACTTCAAGGGCCGCAAGCTGGGCGTCACCAGCATCGGCTCCTCCACCGACTTCCTCACCAAGTACCTGGCCGTCAAGAACGGCGTCAACGTCAGCGAGTTCAGCCCGATCGCGGTCGGCGCCGGCCAGACCTTCATCGCCGCGCTCCAGCAGGGCTCGATCGACGCCGGCATGACCACCGACCCGACGGTGGCCAACATCCTGTCCAAGCAGCTCGGCACCGTGCTGTACGACATGCGCACCCCCGAGGGCTCGAAGGCGGCGCTCGGCGGCCTCTACCCGTCCTCCTCGCTGTACATGAACACGGCGTGGGTGGACGGCAACAAGGAGACCGTCCAGAAGCTCGCCAACGCCTTCGTGAAGACCCTCAAGTGGATGAACACCCACACCCCCGAGGAGATCGCGGCCCAGATGCCCGCCGACTACGCGCAGGGCGGCGCCGCCGAGTACGCGGCCTCGATCAAGGCCACCCTGCCGATGTTCACCACCGACGGCGTGATGCCCGCCGACGGCCCCAAGACCGTGCTGTCGGTGCTGGCCGCCTTCCACCCGGACGTGCAGGGCAAGGAGGCGAGCATCGACCTGGCCAAGACCTACACCACCGAGTTCGTCTCCAAGGCCACCGGCTGACGGCCGGTCGACGCGGCGGCCCCGCCCCCTTCCCGGACAGCGGGGGGCGGGGCCGCCGCCGTGCTCCCGGTTCAGTCGGTGGACTTCACCACCTTGAGGACCTTGCCGGTGGCGCCCGCGGTGAGGTAGCCGCCGCCGCTGCCCTGGTCGTCGGAGAGGTAGTAGCGGATGGTGATCTCGTCCGCGAACCAGCCGTAGTCGACGAGCAGGTAGCGGTCCGTCGGCTGCGGGACGGCGAGCCGGCTCTTGGCGGTGGCGGTGACCGTCGGGAGCTGGTCCCAGTCGATCCGGCCGAGGTCGACGAGCTTCTTGGCGCTGATGCTGTCGATGACGCCGCCGGCCGTGGTGGTGAGCTTCCCGGCGCGGTAGTCGACGGTGTCGTAGCGTGCCGGGTTGTCCTTGCGCACCACTTTGGCGTGGGCGTTGTCGGAACGGACCGTCATGTCGATGATCGTGGAGCTGCCGGTGCTCGACCGGATCGACTCGACCAGCGCCCGGGCACCGTCCGGGGTCAGCAGGTCGGTGCCGGAGGCGGGCGCGCCGGCGCCGGTGCCGCCCTTGGACGGCGCGGCGGAGGACGGCGCGGCGGACGGCTTGGCGGGCGGCACCGCCCCGGCGGTCGCGGGGGCCGTCGCGGGGACGGAGGCCCCGGCCGCGGGCGGGTCCTCGCCCCCCTTCCCGTCGAACAGCTTCGGCCCGAACGCCCACCCGAGCAGCCCGACCGCCGCCGCCACCGCGACCGCCGCGGTCAGCACCGCCCCGGTCCGCCGCCGCGGGCCCGGGCCCGGGCGCACCGTCTCGGTCGGGGTGTGCGGGACGGTGCCGTTGGTCTCGGTCCGGCTGTACGGGGGCGGGGAGTTGGTCTCGGTCGGCGAGAAGGCCGGGCTGCCGCCGAGGGTGCCGTCGACGCCCTGTTCGGCGGCGGCGAACAGCCGGTCGAGGCGGGCGGCGTCGGGCCGGTCGGCCGGGTCGCGGGCCAGCAGCGCGGTGAGGGTGGGGCCGAGCGGGCCGGAGCGGACCGGCGGCGGCAGCGGCTGGTCGAGGACGGCCGCGAGGGTGGCGATGCTGTTGGCGCGGCGCAGCGGGTGGTGGCCCTCGACGGCGACGTACAGCGTCATGCCGAGCGACCACAGGTCGGAGGCGGGGTCGCCCTCGTGACCGCGGATGCGTTCGGGGGCGATGTACTCGGGCGAGCCGATCAGCGCGCCGGTGGCGGTGAGGCTGGTGGACTCGCTGAGCGCGGCGATGCCGAAGTCGGTGAGCACGGGCGTGCCGTCGGTGCGCAGCAGGACGTTGCCGGGTTTGACGTCGCGGTGCTGGATGCCGGCCGCGTGCGCGGCGGTGAGCGCGGCGAGCAGGCCGCGGCCGATCCGGGCGGCCTCCGGCGGGGAGAGCGGGCCGCGGGTGATCCGGTCGTGCAGGGAGCCGCCGGAGACGAGCTCCATCACCAGCCAGGGGTGGGCGAGTTCGGCGTTGTCGACGATGTGGTGGATGGTCACCACGTTGGGGTGCTGCAGCCGGGCGAGGGCCTGGGCCTCGCGCAGCACGCGTTCGCGCAGTTCGTGGGCGGCGGCGGGGTCGGCGGCGAGCATCGCCGGGTCCGGCGGGCGGACCTCCTTGAGCGCGACCTCGCGCTGCAGCATGGTGTCCCGGGCCCGCCAGACCAGTCCCATTCCGCCGCCGCCGAGCCGCGCCAGCAACTCGAAGCGGCCGTCGATCAGTTGGCCGCCCGGCCCGGCTGTCGTCATGGCGCACATCGTAGGGGTCGGCGCCGACGGTGTTCGAACGCGGCCGGGCGGGGC
This sequence comes from Kitasatospora cineracea, assembly GCF_003751605.1. Classification (NCBI taxonomy): domain Bacteria; kingdom Bacillati; phylum Actinomycetota; class Actinomycetes; order Kitasatosporales; family Streptomycetaceae; genus Kitasatospora; species Kitasatospora cineracea. The sequence goes on along the minus strand of NZ_RJVJ01000001.1, from coordinate 4,938,699 downwards.
GGGCGGTGCCGACACGAACGGTACGGGCGGTGCGGCTACCGCCGGGCCGCGGCGGGGGCGAGCGCCACCTCGGGGCCGTGCTGGCGGGTGCCCCAGCCGGTGCGCAGGCAGGTGAGGGCGGCGTACCAGCGCAGCGGGCGCAGCACCGTCCAGGACCAGGCGGCGGCGAGCGGGGTGAGGGCCCAGGTGGCGAGTTGGGAGCGGACGGGCTGGTCGGAGCGGCGGACGGTGAGGTAGCGCAGGGTCTGTCCGGCGACGATCAGCGGGGGGACGGCGAGCAGGGCGGGCGGGAGGACGGTGCCGGTGCGCCAGGTGTGGGTGAGCAGCAGGGCGGCGGTGGCGGTGGCGGCGAGGTGCTGGTACCAGCGCAGGACCTGGACGAGCAGGGCGGGGTGGCCGAGCGGCAGGTAGCGCACCCGCCACAGCGAGCGGATGGTGGAGCCGCGCATCCAGCGCAGGTACTGGCGCAGGTGGTGGCCGACGTTCTCGGGCATGACGGAGAAGACGACCGCCGAGGGTTGTTGGACGACGCGGCCGCGTCGCAGGGCGTAGAAGGTGAGCAGGGAGTCGTCGGAGAAGGTGACGGGCCGTCCGGCGAAGGTCTCGCCGAGGTACTGCTCGCGGTGGTCGGTGAGCAGGTCGGCGCGGTAGGCGGCGAGGCTGCCGGAGCAGACCATGACGGCGCCGAGCGGGGAGAGCGCGGAGCGGTCGACGAGCTGGTTGGTGACGTACCAGAGGTCGGTGATCCGGCTGATCAGGCCGTGCCGGTTGTTGTGCGCGAGGACGACTCCGGCGACGGCCTGGACCTTCGGGTCGGCGAGGGGCTGGAGCAGTTCGTGCAGGGCGTGCGGGTCGAGGTGGGCGTCGGAGTCGACGGTGACCAGGACGTCGGCGCCGGGGCAGTGCGCGGCGGCGGCGACCTGGGCGGCGCGCTTGCCGCGGTTGGGCCGGCGCTGCCAGGTGGCGCGGACGCCGGCCCGGGCGGCGGCGGCGAGCCACTCGGTCCGCAGGTCCGCGTACCCGGTGGTGGAGCCGTCGTCGACGACGTGCGCGGACTGCGGGGGGCGGGTCTGGGTGAGCAGCGAGTGCAGGGCGGTGCGCAGGTAGCCGGGGTCCTCGTTGTAGAGCGGGACGAGGACGGCGACGTCGAGCCGGTCGAGGGCGCGCTGCTGGGCGGGGGTGGCCCGGACGGGGCGTTCGGCGAGGTAGAGGCCGGTCTGGACGGCGAGCGCCAGGGCCAGCGGGGCCCACGCCCAGTCCGCCCAGCCGCCGCCGGTGCCGGTGGCGGCGGCCCAGGCGCGCAGCCCGTAGCCGGTGGCGACCAGGGCGGCGACGGACAGGGCGGCGACGGCCGCGAGCAGGGCCGCGGGCCGGTGCCGCCAGGCCGTCAGCGCGGCGGGCGCCGGGTGCTCAGCGTCCACGGCGGAAGCCGAACCGGACGCAGAGCACGCCGAGCGCGACCAGGACGGCCGCGACCGCGATCATCCACCACCCGGCGACGGTGAGTCCGCCGAGCACGAGCACGCCCGCGCCGGTCTTCGCCAACTGGTTCTGGTACATCCCGGGCCTCCGCGGATCAGGGGTGGACGAACGATCTGTCCACCGTCTCCCGGGGGCCCGGGTGACGCACCGTCAGCAGGCGGAACGGGTGAGCGGGGTGCCGCCGGCCGGGCGTGGCGGCGGCGGTCGGACGGGGGCCGGGCGGCGGTCGGGCGGCGGTCAGGCGGCGGTCTCGAAGGGGCCGACGGTGAGGTCGCCGCAGACGTTGAGGGTGCCGTTGTCGACGCCGCCGGTGACCGGGACCTGGGACTGCTGGGTGGTGTCGGGCAGGATCACCGCGAGCTTGGAGCCCTGGACGGCGCAGACCAGGCGGCCGGAGGCGCTGCCCTGGAGGTTGACGTCGCTGTAGATCAGCGGGGCGGCGGCGGACTTGCCGGGCTGCAGGGTGACGGCAGCGGCGTTGGCGCCGCCCTGGCGGACGGCGTCCAGCGGGCCGGCCTTGCCCTCGTCGTCGGTGAGCCGGACGCCCGGGAAGCCGGTCAGCGTGCAGGGCTTGCCGGAGGTGTTCTGGGCCCGGACCTCGGCCCGGGCGGGCTGCTGCTCGCCGGCCCGGCCGGCCGGGCCGGTCACGGTGAGCTTGACGTCCTGGGCGGTGCACTTGGTGCCGCCGCCGGCCTTGGGCGAGGCGGCGGTGCCGGTGCCGCCGGTGCTGCCGGCCGGGCTCGCCGCCGTGCCGCCGGCCGGGGCCGCGGCGGTGCCGGACGCCGGGGCCGCCGCGCTGGTCGGGGCGGTCGCGGTGGTGGCGGCGTCGTCGTTGCAGGCGGTCAGGCCCAGCCCGGCGAGGAGGGCGACGGCGGCAGTGGCGGTCAGACGGGTGGCGGTGCGCATGGCGGTGTACCTCGGGTGGGGTCGGAGGAGCGGCCCGGAACGGACCGGAAACTTTCTTGACCCAGTTCTATCCGGTCATGATCCACAGCCGTGTCCGTCGGTTGTCACAGCCGCGTCACAGCGCCCCGTACAACGGGACGTCAGGGCCCGAATCGGGCGTACCGCACCGGTGTTGAGCCGGGGTCGGCCCGGCGGGAGGGGGTTCAGAGCGCGGCGAGGCGGGCCAGCGGGCCAGCCGTCGCGACGGGGAGGTCGCAGGCGGCGCGGACGGCGCTGTCGTGGGCGGCGGCGAGGGCGTCGAGGCGGGCCAGGCGGGTGCGGCCCGCGCGGGAGAGGTGGGCGGTGATCCGGCGGCGGTCGTGCTCGTCGTGGCGGCGGTAGACCTGGCCGGTGTCGGCGAGGGAGTCGACCAGGCGGCTGAGGCTGGCCTGCGGAATCAGCAGGGACTGCGCGAGTTCGCCCATCGGGTGGCCCTGTCCGTCGGCGAGGGCGCGCAGCACCCGCCACTGGTCGACGGTGCAGTCCTCCTCGGCGAGGGCGGCGGCCAGTCCGGTGGTGAGGCGGCGGTGGGCGAGCGCGACGAGTTCGACCAGCAGCGGCGCCGGGGCGGCCTCCCCGCCCGCGGCGGCCTGCCGGCCGACGGCGTCCTCCCGCGTGGCGCTGTCCGCGGACATCCGGCCTCCCGTTCCGATCCCCTGCCGTGACCCGGAGGGGTTTCCCGGGGTCCGGCGGCACGACCATACTCGCACCGGCGGGGAACGCGTGAGGACGGGTGATGCTGGACGTCAGGCTGGTCGATCCGCTCGACGCGCTGCACCTCGGACGGGAGGGCGGCGCGTTCCGGGTGGGCCTCGTCGTGCCGCAGTCCGGGACGCTCGGGCTGACCGGCCCGTCCGCGCTGGACGGCGCGCTGCTGGCCGCGCACGAGGTGAACGCGCGCGGCGGGGTGCGGGGCCGGCCGCTGGAACTGGTGCTGGTGGACGGGGGCGGGGCACCGCAGCCGGTGGCCGCCGAGGTGCGCGGGCTGCTGGCGGCGGGCGCGCTGGACGCGCTGGCGGGCTGCCACACCAGCGACGTGCACCGGGCGGTGGAGGCGGTGGCCGCCGAGCGGATCGCGTACGTGTTCACGCCGCCGCACGAGGGCGGCTCGCGGCGGCCCGGGGTGCTCTGCACCGGCATCGCCCCGACGGCCCAACTCGGTTCGGCCATGCAGGAATTGACGGATCGTCACGGTCTGCGCCGGTGGGCGCTGATCGGCAACGACTACATCTGGCCGCGCACCGTGCACCGGGCCGCCGCCCGGCTGGCGGCCGGGGCGGGAGCCCGGGTGGTGCTGGAGCGCCGGGTGGCGTTCGGGGCGGTGGAGCGGGCGGTCGAGCCGCTGCTGGACGGGCTGCGCGCCGCCCGGGCGGACGCGCTGCTGCTCAGCCTGATCGGGCGCGACCAGGTGGTGTTCCACCGGGCGCTGCGGCGCAGCGGCCTGGACCGCCGACTGGTGCGGCTGTCCGGCGCGCTGGAGGAGAACGGCCTGCTGGCGCTGGGCGGCGACGGCACCGGGACGCTGTACGCGGCGATGCCCTCGTTCGCCACCCTGGCCGAGGAGCCGCGCCAGTCGCTGGCCGAGCGCCACCGGGCGCTGTGCGGCCCGTGGGCGCCGGTGCTGGACGCGTACGCGGTGGGCCTGTACGACGGCCTGCACCTGCTGGCGGGACTGGCCGCCCGCCGCGCGCTGGAGCCGTCCGGGCTGGCCCGGGCGGCGGCCCCGCTGCTGCGGGCCGGGCGGCGGACGGTGCACCTGGCCCGGGCCGAGGGGCCGGGCTTCGCCGTCCTGCCCTGAGCCCCCTCCCTGAGCCACCCCTCCCCGAACCGCCCCGCGCACCGCACCGTCCTGCACCGCACCGTCCTGCCCCGGGCCGTCCGTGACCGTGCGCAGCGGATCCCGCACGTCGAGAAAACCCTTCCATCTGGAAATACTTGGCCCTACAGTCTCCCCCACACCCGCTGGGCCGTCACGGAGAGGGGTCACCCATGGCCGACACACCCGCGCCGCAGGGCATCGAGAGCTACGGCTACCAACAGGAGTTGCGCCGCTCCCTGACCTTCACCGACCTGCTGGTCTACGGGTTGGTGTTCATGGTGCCGATCGCGCCGTTCGGCATCTTCGGCGGCGTCTTCCAGGGTTCCGGCGGCATGGTCGCGCTGGCGTACGCGCTGGGCATGGTGGCGATGATGTTCACCGCGCTGTCGTACGCGCAGATGTCCCGGGCGTTCCCGATGGCGGGCTCGGTGTACACCTACGCGGGGCGCGGGATCGGCGCGCCGGTGGGCTTCCTGTCCGGGTGGATGATCCTGCTGGACTACGTGCTGGTGCCGGGCCTGCTGTACCTGATCGCCGGGGTGGCGATGAACTCGCTGGTGTCCTCGGTGCCGGTGTGGCTGTGGGTGGTCGGGTTCGTGCTGCTGAACACCGCCGTCAACTACCTGGGCATCGAGACCACCGCCCGGGTCAACAAGGCGGTGCTGGTCGGCGAACTGGTGGTGCTGGCGCTGTTCGTGGTGGTCGGCGTGGTCGCGCTGGCGAACGGCAAGGGCCGGGGCTTCGACTTCACGCCGCTGTACGACGGGCACACCTTCTCCTGGAGCCTGGCGTTCGGCGCGGTGTCGATCGCGGTGCTCAGCTTCCTCGGCTTCGACGGCATCTCCACCCTCTCGGAGGAGAACCGGGACTCGACGAAGGCCATCGGCCGGTCGATGGTGGCGGCGCTGCTGCTGGCGGGCACCCTGTTCATCGTGCAGACCTGGGTGGCCTCGCTGCTGGTGACCGACCCGGACGCGCTGATCCGCGACGGCGACCCGGGCGGCACCGCGTTCTACGACGCCGCGCGCACCGCGGCCGGCGGCTGGCTGGCCACCCTGACCGCCGCCGCGACGGCGGTGGCCTGGGGCTTCGCCAACTCGCTGGTGGCGCAGGCCGCGACCAGCCGGCTGCTGTTCGCCATGGCCCGCGACCGCCAGCTGCCGTCCTTCCTGGCCAAGGTCCACCCGACCCGCCGGGTGCCGGTCAACGCGACCCTGCTGACCGCCGGCGTCTCGCTGGTGCTCGGCCTCTACATGACCTCCCGGGACGACGGCATCACGCTGCTCAGCACCCTGGTCAACTTCGGCGCGCTGACCACCTTCCTGGTGCTGCACGTCGCCGTGGTGGTGCACTACCTGGTGCGCAACCGCAGCAGGGACTACTGGCGGCACCTGATCGCCCCGGTGATCGGCTTCGCCGTCCTGGCGTACGTGGTCGTCAACGCGAACATCGCGGCGCAGCGGCTGGGCTTCGTCTGGCTGCTGGTCGGCGCGGTGGTGCTGACCGGGCTGGTCGTCACCGGCCGCACCCCCAGACTGTCCGTCGTCGAGAACCCCACCGTCGAGAACCCCGCCGTCGAGAACCCCGCCACCGCCGCGGGCCCCGCCGTCCCCGAGGAGCAGCAGTGACCCTGCCCGAGACCGTCCGCCTCTCCCCCGGCCCGGAGAACTGGGCCTACACCTTCGGCGGGCGCGCCCCGCTGACGACGGTTCAGCCCGGCAGCATCGTGGAGCTGACCACCGAGGACTGCTTCGGCGGCAAGGTGCGCGGCGTGGACGACCTGCCCAGCCGGGTGTGCGCGTTCCCGTACCTCAACCCGGTGACCGGGCCGATCGCGGTGGCGGGCGCCGAGCCGGGGGACGTGCTGGCGGTGCACTTCGTGGAGATCACCCCGGCCCGGGACCGCGGTTTCTCCAGCACCTTCCCGCACTTCGGGGCGCTGACCGCCACCCATCAGACCGCGATGCTGCACCCGGCGCTGGAGGAGCGGGTCTGGGTGTACGACCTGGACGTGGCCGCGGGCCTGTGCCACTTCCGGGCCCGGAACTCCGACTTCGCGGTGGCGCTGCCGCTGGACCCGATGCACGGCACGGTCGGCGTGGCCCCGGCGGCCGGCGAGGTGCTGGCCTCGATCACGCCGGGCGCGCACGGCGGCAACCTGGACACGCCCGAGATGCGGGCCGGCACCACCGCGTACTTCGGCGTGAACGTGGACGGCGCCCTGCTGGCGATCGGCGACGGGCACGCCCGGCAGGGCGAGGGCGAGGTGTGCGGGACGGCCGTGGAGGCGGCGATGCGCACCACCGTCATCGTCGACCTGGTCAAGGGCGGCGGCCCGGCCTGGCCCCGGCTGGAGAGCGACGACCACCTGATCAGCACCGGCTCGGCCCGCCCGCTGGAGGACGCGTTCCGGATCAGCCAGCACGACCTGGTCGGCTGGACGGCCGACCTGCTCGGCCTGGACCAGCTGGACGCCTACCAGCTGGTCAGCCAGGCCGGGTTGGCCCCGGCGGCGAACGTCTGCGACACCAACTACACGATGGCCGCCAAGCTGCCGAAGTCCGTCCTCGGCCGGGTCCGGGCGTACGACGGCCTGCACGAGCGGCTGCGCGCGACCGCGGCGGCGTACCTGCGGCACCGGTGACGCACCGGGGGCGGGGGATCTGCGATCGTTGCAGGTGAAGGCACACGCGTGCGTGTGCGCACCCACCGCAGAGGAGCAGCAGCCGTGATCTTCATCGCCGTGAAGTTCACCGTCCGGCCCGAGCACAGCGGGAGCTGGATCGAGCGGGTCGAGGAGTTCACCTCCTCGACCCGCGCCGAGGAGGGCAACGTCTTCTTCGAGTGGTCCCGCAGCGTCGACGACCCGCACCAGTACGTGCTGCTGGAGGCGTTCCGGGACGGCGAGGCGGGCGCCCGGCACGTCGAGTCGGAGCACTTCAAGACCGCGATGGCCTGGATGCCGGACTTCATCTCCCGGACCCCGGAGATCGTCAACGTCGAGGTCCCGGGCACCGGCTGGAACGCGATGGCCGAGCTCAGCCCGCGCGGCTGAGCCTTCCGGGCGGCGCCTGACCCCGCATCAGGCGTCGGCCGCCCGGTCCTGCTTCCGGGAGGCCAGCAGGCTGGCGACGGTGGTGACGGCCAGCACCACCACGATGAAGCCCAGCGAGAACGCGATGCCGATCTCCGGCACGTGCACGCCGCTCTCGTGCAGCGCGTGCAGGATCAGCTTGACGCCGATGAAGCCGAGGATGACCGACAGCCCGTAGGACAGGTAGACCAGCCTGGTCAGCAGGCCGCCGATCAGGAAGTACAGCTGGCGCAGGCCCATCAGCGCGAAGGCGTTGGCGGTGAAGACGATGTACGCGTCCTGGGTGAGCCCGAAGATCGCCGGGATCGAGTCCAGCGCGAACAGCATGTCGGTGGTGCCGATCGCCAGCATGACGGTCGTCATCGGCGTCATCAGCCGCCTGCCGTCGATCCGGACGAACAGCTTGGTGCCGTGGTACTCGTTCGTGGACGGCACCCGCTTCTTGACCATCCGCAGCAGCCGGCCCTCCTCGAACTCCTCCTCGGTCTTGTCCTGCCCGGCCTCCCGCAGCAGTTTGACGGCCGTCCAGACCAGGAACGCGCCGAAGACGTAGAACACCCAGGAGAACTCGGCGACCAGCGCGGCGCCGCCCGCGATGAAGACCGCCCGCAGCACCAGGGCGATGATCACGCCGAACATCAGCACCCACTGCTGGTAGATCCGCGGCACCGCGAACTTGCCCATGATCAGGATGAACACGAACAGGTTGTCCACGCTGAGCGACTTCTCGGTGACGTACCCGGCGAAGAACTCCACCCCGGACTTCGATCCGGCGTACCACCAGACGAAGCCGCCGAACAGGCCCGCCAGCACCACCCACACGGCGGTCCAGACCCCGGCCTCCTTGATCGAGACCTCGTGCGGCTTGCGCCCCCCGATGAAGAAGTCGGCCACGATCAGCGCGACCAGCACCGCGATGGTGCCGGCCCACAGGCCCGCGGACACGTCCATGGCTGCTCTCCCCGGTATCCCGTCGTCCCGTCGGAAAACCCCATCCTGACCGGCCGCAACCGCCCCACCCGCACGACACACCCGGCCGGGCCCTCCGCCGGTGGACGGCGGCCATTGCGGACGGAAAGTGGCCGCTGCGGCCCCTAGCGTGGCGGCAGGCCCCACCGCCCACCGACGGGAGAACCCGCACCGCATGAACGACGTGCTGTCCGTCCGCACCCTGAACCGGACGCTGCTGGAGCGGCAGTTCCTCACCGAACGGACCGGGCTCGGCGTGCCCGGCGTGGTGGAGCGGCTGGTCGCGCTGCAGGCGCAGGAACCGAACTGGCCCTACCTGGGGCTGTGGGCCCGGATCGAGGGGTTCCGGCGCGAGCGGCTGGCCGAGCTGCTCGCGGACGGGCGGATGGTGCGGGCGGCGTCGCTGCGCAGCACCCAGCACCTGTCCGGCGGGGCGGACTACCGGCGCTGGCGGCCGCTGCTGCAGCCGGTGCTGGAACGCACCTCGCGGGCCGGCTACTTCACCCCGGCCACCGACGGCCTCGACCTGGACGCGCTGGCGGCGGTCGGCCGGGAGCTGCTGGCCGGGCGGCGGCTCTCCCGGCAGGAGCTCGCCACCGAACTGGGCGCCCGCTACCCCGGGCGGGACGGGAAGCTGCTGGCGGGCGCGGTGCAGCTGCGGGTGCCGGTGGTGCACGGGCCGGACAGCTCCGCCTGGGGCGGCTGGAGCCCCCGGACGAACACCTCGCTGACCCTCGCCGAGCCGCGCCCCGGCGAGCTCTCGGCGGGCGCGGCGGTGCTCCGCTACCTGGCGGCGTTCGGCCCGGCCGGGGTGAAGGACTTCCAGGCCTGGTCCGGGCTGACCCGGATGCGGGCGGTGTTCGAGGAGCTGCGGCCCGGGCTGCGGGTGCACCGCGACGAGCGCGGCACCGAGCTGTTCGACCTGCCGGACGCGGCGCCCGCCGACCCGGACCGGCCCGTCCCGGTGCGCTTCCTGCCCGCGTACGACAACCTGCTGCTCGGGCACGCGGACCGCACCCGGGTGCTCGCCGAGCCGGACCGGCCACGGGTGATGCCGGGCGCGGCCCGGGTGCTGCCGACCTTCCTGCTGGACGGCTTCGTCGCGGGCACCTGGGCGGTGAAGGGCACGGAGCTGCTGGTCACCCCGTTCCGCCCACTGCCGGACGGCGCCACCGGGCAGGTGGCGGCGGAGGCCGACCGGCTGGCGGCGTTCCTCGGCCCCGGGCAGCGGGTGGTGTTCACGGCGGCCGGCTGACCCGGGCGGCGCGGAAGCCGGCGGGCGCGGTACGGACCCGGTCGACGACGGGCTCAACCAAGGGCGGGCTCAACCGAGGACGGACTCCGCGATCCGCCGGGCGGCCTGGTGGGGCGTCAGGTGCGTGGTGTCGACGACCTCCGCCGCCTCGTGCAGCCAGCCCCGGGCCGCCTCCGCGTACGGCTCCAGGTACCTGAGCCGGAACGGGGAGTCCGGCCCGGTGACGGTGTCCCCCGCGATGCGTCCGCGCAGCGTCTCCCGGTCGGCGTGCAGCACGAAGTGCCGCACCGGGATGCCGTGTCCGGCCAGGCCCGCGGCGATCTCCCGCCAGTACTCCTCCACCAGCACGGTCATCGGCACCACCAGCGTGCCGCCGGTGTACTCCAGCACCCGCCGGGCGGTCTCCACCACCAGCGGCCGCCACGGCGGCCAGTGCTGGAAGTTGTCCGTCGCCGGGAGCCCCGGCGAGATGTCCATCAGCGTCTCGCCGACCTTCTCCGCGTCGAACACCCGCGAGTCCGGGAGCAGCCGCTGCACCAGCGCGCTCGTCGTGGTCTTGCCCGCCCCGTGGGTGCCGTTCAGCCATACGATCACCCGCCCAGGCTAGGGCCCGCCCCCCGGTCCGGTCGGACGGGCCCCGGCCGGGGGATCAGCGCAGTGCGCCGAGGTCCTTCGGGGTGCTGACACCGTCGAAGGTCAGCAGGTGCCGGTCGGCGGTGACGGCGTACAGGTCGGGCCGGCCGTCGCCGTTGCCGTCGCCCGAGCTGCCGAGCGTCGGGTACTCCGCGACCGGGAAGGTGCCGATCACCGTGCCCGTCGCGGGGTCGGCCAGCGCGGCGAAGTCGTACGTGCCGTCGGCGCCCTTGGTGATCGGGTACGTCCGCAGCTCGCCGGTGGCCCGGTTGCGGGCCCAGAGGGCGAGCGAGCCGTCGGCCGCCTTGCCCGGGGCGACCAGGTCGTACCCGCTCCAGGCGCTGGCGGTCGAGATCCGCACGAACGTCGCGTAGTTGTACATGAAACCGGGGCCGGTGTAGAGCCAGAGGCTGTCGTCCTCGACCGTGAGGACCGAGGTCCGCTGGTCCGCCCCGAGCGCGCCCAGCGGCACCAGCTGGACGGCCTTCGACCAGTCGGGGTTGAAGCCCTCCGGGAGCACCGGCGGGTCGAACGGGTCCACGTCGCGCTCGACCCAGCTGTAGCCGCGGGTGAAGCCGCCCAGGTCGAAGTTGCGGTAGAGGGCGAGGCCGGCACTGCCCGGCTGGTGGGCCATCAGGTCGTCCACGGGCGCGTGCGACTGGTCCCAGCCGCGGTGCAGCAGCTGCAGGCCGGTCCACCCCTCGCCGCCGGGCGCGCGGACGGCCGCGACGGTCGAGGTCGGCACGGTGGTGGTGGCGTCCGCGCTGATGACCTGGAGGTTGCCGGCCGCGTCGGGCAGCAGGATGTCCGGCACCCCGTCGCCGTTGACGTCGCCCGGGACCGCCGGCGGGTTCGGGTTCGAGGGCGCGTAGAAGGTGTAGCTGACCGGCTGGGTGGCGTTGCCCGCGTTGTCGAACGCCTGCACGGTGAGGACGTTGGTGCCCCACTGCGTCGGCCTCAGCCGGAACGTCGCGCTGCCGTCGGCGCCCGCCACCGCGGTGCCCTCGCCCCGGCACGGCGAGCCGACGCTCAGCGTGCCGTTGAGGACGTACTGGTAGCAGGCCACGCCCGAGCCCTGGTCGGTGCCCTTGACGGTGAAGGTCCCGCTCTGGCCGGCGTACTTCAGCGGGGTCCCCCCGCTGCCGGACTCCGGGAAGTCGGTGGACCCGACGGTGAACTGGGGGGCGGTGGCGTCGATCCCGAAGTGGCAGACCGGGGTCGGCTTCCCGCCGCCCGGGCCGTAGTCGGGCCAGGCCTGCCAGGAGTAGCCGGCGCCCTCGGCGAGGCCGGTGGGCCGGACCTGGACGGTGCCGTCGGCGGCCGGCTGCGCCGTGCTGTCGAAGACCTTGGCGCCGGATGCGTTCCACACCTTGAAGCGGGTACCGGGCGCGGTGGTGCGGGCGGTGAGCGCGGGCTCGGTGGTGGTGATCCAGCCCGGCACCGTGGTGTCGTCGCAGGCGTCGGTGGACCCGCCGGTGGTGAGCGAGCCCGGGGCCGGGACCGCCCTGGGGTCGGTCACGGCCGACTCCCCGCCCTGGGCCGTGGCCGCGGGCACGCCGACGGCCATCAGGACGACGGCGGTGCCGAGCGTGGCGGCCAGGCGCCTGCCGATGGTGGTTGACATGCGGTTCCCCCCTGTTTTGAACGCGTTCGATCGCGCTGCGGGAGCACTCTGTCAGGGGGCTGAACCGACGTCAACCGCATTTGGGCGCGGCACCGGCCCGCAGGCCGCACGTCCCTCGGGGGTGGGCGCGGACGGCGGGGAACGGGCCGGGCCGGGCCTTCCGGAACTGCTCTTCCGGGCCCGGCCTTCCGGATCCGGTCTTCCGGGCCTGGTCGGATCAGCGCCGTTCGAACGCCGCGTCCCGCGGCCGCACGTGTTCGCGCGGGCCCGCCGACCGCAGGACCACGTCCAGTACCCGGGCCGGGTCGGCCGCGTAGGCGTGCGAGAACCACGCCATGTTGGCCTCCACCACGGCCCAGCGGTGGCCCGGGCGGTACGGGTCGAGCAGTTGGCCGACGTCCACGACCACGGCGCTCGGCAGGGTGGGGCCGGCCGCGGCGGCCAGCCGGTCGGCGAACTCCGCGAGTTGCGCGGCGGTGGACCGGTCCTCCCGGTCCGGGCCGAGCGGGCGGGGGTCGAGCCGGCCGAACACCGCGTACCTGCTGGCCGCGGCGATCCGGCCGTCCAGCAGGAACAGCCGGTACTCGGCGGCGAAGGTCACCACCTCGGACAGCAGCACCGGGGTCGCCGGATCCAGGTCGGCGGGCAGCCGGGAGCCGTCGCCGTGGACCTCGGCGGGGAAGGACTTGTCCCGGGGCGGTTTGACGAACGTCGGCCGGTCCAGCGCCCACGCGTCCGCGAGGGTCGCCGCCCGGACCTGACGGCCCGTGAACTCCTCCGGCAGCTCGGCGAGCCAGCCGTCCGTCGGCTCCAGCAGCGCGAACCCGAGCCGCCCCGCGAGCCGTGCCCCCGCGACCGGCCCGCCGTACCAGTACGCGGGACCGGTCAGGCCGGGCTCCTCCGCCGCCCGGACGGGCATTCCCCGGCCCGCCGCCTCGGCGGCCAGCAGTTCCATCGTCGACGTCCGCCGCCCGGGCATGACCAGCACCGCGTTTCCCTCCCCTGTTCCGCAGGTCCGCAGGACCGCCGCGCCAAGCCCTGTCCGGTCGATCCTGTCAGATCGGCGCTCGGCTCCCCCAGCCCCGAGGGAGGCCGGGGGCACTCCCTTGGCGCCCGGCCGGGAGTGCCGGCCCCACCGTGCCGCCCGCCGCACCTGACGGGCTGTCATGCTGCCGGTCGGAGGACAATCCCCCGTCGGTCGGGGCGGGGCCGACGCGGCTTCCTCCCCCGGGACGACCCGGGTGCCGGCCTCCTCCTTCCGGCGAGCGATGCCGGGGCCCGCCCGGAGCGGTGAGGCTGGGCGGTGACGAACCCCGACTGTCCGGTCACTCCCGAGCAAGGAGAATCGTGTGAAGCAGTACCGAACGGGCGCCCGGCGACTGGCCGCCGTGCTGCTCGCGGGCGCGTCGGTGTTCGTCCTCGCCCCGACCGCCGGAGCCGCCGGGGCCACCGGAGCCGCCGGGGCCACAGGGTTCGCGGGCCCCTCCTGGCCCGGGGCGAAGGTGCGGCCGGAGCAGCTCCAGCAGGGGCTGGACGCGCTGACCGGCGAAGGCGGCGCCAGTGCGGCGACCGGCGAACTGCGGCAGGACGGGCGGGTGGTGTGGCGGGGGACCTCCGGCGTCGGCGACCTGGCCACCGGCGAACCCGCCCCGGTGGACGGCGCGTTCCGGGCCGGCAGCATCACCAAGACGTTCCTGGCCACGGTGGTCCTGCAACTGGTCGGCGAGGGCCGGGTCGGGCTGGACGAGCCGATCGAGCGGTACCTGCCGGGCGTGGTACCGAACGGCTCGGCGATCACGGTCCGTCAGGTCATGAACCACACCGCCGGACTGTACGACTACACCCAGGACCCGCGGTTCGCCTACGACACCGAGGCCGACCAGCGCCGCCTGCTCGACCAGGACCGCTGGCGCACCTGGTCGGCGTCCGAGCTGATCGCCATCGGCCTCTCGCACCCGCCGTACTTCCCGCCCGGCCAGGGCTGGCAGTACTCGAACACCGACTACCTGCTGATCGGGGAGCTGGTGGACGAGGTCACCGGCCACGACTGGCGCAGCGAGGTGCGCCGGCGGGTGATCCGGCCGCTCGGCCTGCACCGCACCTCGCTGCCGGGCACCGCCACCGGCATCCCGGGTCCGCACAGCCACGGCTACCTGCAGCTCTCCGACGGGCCGGCCGACGTCACGGAGTTCAACACCTCGGTGGCGGGCGCGTCCGGCGAGCTGATCTCCAGCAACGACGACCTGGCCCGGTTCGACGCGGCGCTGCTCGGCGGCCGCCTGCTCGCCCCGGCGCAACTGGCCCAGATGACCACCACGGTGCCGGCCGACGTGCAGCCGCCGACCGACTACGGGCTGGGCCTGATGGAGCTGAAACTGTCCTGCGGCAACGTCTGGGGCCACCCGGGCGGGATCTACGGCTACACCACCTACCTGTTCGGCGACCGGGCGGGCCGCCGGCAGGTCTCGGTCTCGGCGAACCCGTACGACCAGGCGAAGGGCGCCGCGTTGACGCCCGCCGCGGTCGCCCTGGTCGACCTGGCCTTCTGCGGGCCGGCCAGGTCCTGAACCGAGGTGCTGAACTGAAGTCCTCCCCCGCCGCCGCGGAGGAGGACCCGGCCCGGGGGCGTCCCGGCCCTGTGGTTGCGGGACGCCCCCGGGAGAGGTGGGGAATCAGAGGCCGGTGCCGTAGTAGCCGCCGACGGTGCGGCGGTACTCGGGGTCTCCGGCGTGGGACTCGTGGTGGTACTCGGGGGCGTTCTTGATCTCGTCCTTGGTGCGGCCGACCCAGACGGTGCGGGCCTCCTCGTCGATCCGGCGGATGGTGCCCGCGGGGAGCAGGACGGTGCGGCCGAAGATCCACGGGCCGGTGTCGACCACGATGTGGCCGTCCTCGGCCTCGTAGGAGTGCTTGTCGACCTTTCCGATGTGGCCATCGGCGGCCTCGACCCGGAACCCGGTCAGGTCGACGCCCGGCCGGTGCCCCTCGGCGTTCTCGTAGCCCCACATGCCGTCGCTCACAACTGCCTCCTTCGTGAGGGGAGTTCGTCGTTCTGCGGGTCGGCTGCCCGGCTTCACGGCGAGTATGCGCGGCTTTTGCGGGAGTTTGGGCGCCCCTGGTCCGGGCCCGGTTCATTCAGGAGGGGGTGGGGTCGGCGGGTTCGAGGCGGGCGAGCCAGTCGGCGAGGAGGGCTTCGAGCCGTTCGGCTTCGGCGGGGGTGAGGGTGGCGAGGAGCCGGTGCTCGTTGCGGATGTGGTCGGTGAAGGCGCGGTCGATCAGGTCCCGGCCGGCGTCGGTGAGGGCGACGACCCGGCCGCGGCGGTCCTCGGTGGCGGTGCGGCGGGTGACCAGGCCGGCCCGTTCGAGGCGGTCGATGCGCTTGGTGACGGCGCCGGTGGTGACCATGGTGTGGGCGGCGAGTTCGCCGGGGGCGCGTTCGTAGGGGGCGCCGGCCCGGCGGAGGGCGGCGAGGACGTCGAACTCGCCCTCGCCGAGGTCGTAGCGGGCGTAGACGGCGCAGAGCTCGTGGGTGAGCAGGGTGGCGACCCGGTGCAGGCGGCCGATCACGCCCTGCGGGGCGACGTCCAGGTCGGGGCGTTCGCGCTGCCAGGCGGCCTGGATCCGGGCGACGTGGTCGAGGGGCTGCTCCATGGCCCCAGCATAGCGGTGGTGTTTTCCGTGGAAGCTATATTGTCTTCCATGGAAGCGATACTCCGGTGGGGCCTCCCGACCGCCCTCGCCCCGGTGGCCTGGGGCGCCAACTACTACGTCACCCACCGCTACCTGCCGGCCGGCGCGCCGCTCTGGGGCGCGGCCCTGCGCGCCCTCCCGGCCGGGCTGCTGCTGCTCGCCGCGGCCCGGCGGCTGCCGCGCGGCGCCTGGTGGTGGCGCTCGGCGGTGCTCGGGGCGCTGAACACCGCCGCGTTCTTCGTTCTGGTCTACCTGGCCTCGCAGTGGCTCCCGGCCGGCACCGCCGCCATGGTGATGGCGCTCTCCCCGCTCGCCCTGATGCTCTGCGCCTGGCTGCTGGTCGGCGAACGCCCGCTGCCCGCGCAACTGGCGGGCGGCGCGGTCGGCGTCGGCGGGGTGGTCCTGATGCTGGCGGGCGACCCCGGCCCGGTGGGCAGTGGCGGTGGCGCCGTCGGCACTGGCGGCGCGAGCGGTGCGGACGGCCTGCCCGGGCTGCTCGCCTCGCTGGGGGCGCTGCTCGCCTCCTCGGTCGGCTACGTGCTCGCCAAGCGCTGGGCGGCGCCCGCGGACGGCGGCGGCACTCCGGGCGTACTGGCCTCCACCGCCTGGCAGTTGACGCTCGGCGGCCTGCTCCTGCTGCCGGTCGCCACGCTGGCCGAGGGGGCGCCCCCGGCGCTGGACGGCGGCGCGCTGGCGGCCTTCGGCTACACCTCGCTGGTCGCCACCGCCCTGGCCTTCCTGGTCTGGTTCACCGGCCTGCGCAGGCTGCCCGCCGCGACCGTCGGCCTGATCGGCCTGCTCAACCCCGTCACCGGCGTCCTGCTCGGCACCGCCCTGGACGGCGAACCGCTGGGCCCCGCCCGGCTCGGCGGCATGGCGCTGGTCGCCGTCGGCGTCCTCCTCGGCCGCCCGCGCCCCGGCGGGGCGTCACCCCGCGCCCGGGCCGGCCGGACCGGCCTCCCGCCCGCCCGCCGGGCGGCGGCGGCTGCGCAGGGGTGCGAGCCTCCGCCCGAGGCGTGAGCGGGAGCAGGAGTCGGAGCGGGAGCGGGAGTTGGGGCCGGAGTCGGGCCGGGGCCGGGCCGGGGCTCAGGGGCGGCCCGGGGCTCAGGGGCGGGCCGGGCCCGCGCCGGCGCCGGTCGCGGTGATCGCGGCGGCGATCGCGTCCCGGTCGGCGTCGGTCAACTCCAGGGATCCGGCGCCGATCCAGTCGTCGACCTGGCCGGGGCGGCGGGCGCCGACGATCGTGCCGGTGACGCCGGGCCAGGCCAGCGTCCAGGCGAGGGCGACCGCGGAGACCGTGGTGCCGTGCGCCGCGGCGATCGGGCGCAGGGCCTCGACCAGGGCGAGGTTGGCGGCGAGGCCGGTGGTGAACTCGGGGAAGCCCTTGCGCCAGTCGTCGTCCGGCAGGGCCGCGACCCGCTCGGCGCTGAACGTCCCGGTCAGCAGCCCGGAGTGGAGCGGCTGGTAGACGATCGCCCCGGTGCCGTGGGCGTGCGCCCAGGCGAGTTCGGGCGCGGCCTCCCGGTGCAGCAGGCTGAACTGGGGCTGGATCGCGTCGACGTGCGCGACCGCCTCGGCGGCGGCCAGCTGCGCGGCGTCGTGGTTGGACAGCGCGATCGCCCGCACCTTGCCCTCGGCCTTCAGCTCGGCCAGCGCCGCCCAGTACTCCTCCAGCGCGGTGGCGTGCCGGGCGGTGGCGGCCGGGTCCTCGTCGGGGCCGAAGGTCAGCAGCGCGCCGTCGCCGGGCCAGTGCGCCTGGTAGAGGTCGATCCGCTCGACGCCCAGGCGGCGCAGCGAGTCCTCCAGTTCGGCCCGGATGCTGGCGGGCTTGAGCAGCTTGCGCGGGGCGGCGAACGGGTCGGGTTCGTCCCAGACCAGGCCGGCCTTGGTGAAGACGTACGGGCGTTCGGCTTCCGGGAGGGCGGCGAGGGCCTTGCCGACGACCTCCTCGGAGTGGCCGAGGCCGTAGGCGGGGGCGGTGTCGATCCAGTTGACCCCGGCCTCGACGACCCGGTGGATGGTGGCGATCGAGTCGGCGTCGTCCTGGGCACCCCAGGCGAAGCCCCAGCCGGCCCCGCCCAGCGCCCAGGCGCCGAAGCCGATCCGGCTGATCTCGAGGTCGGTGCCGCCGAGGCGGGTGGTGGGCAGAGCGTTCATGACTGCGGGTTCCTCACGTTGCGTTCGGGTGTCCGGGGGGTGCGCCACTCATCCTCACGACCGCGCCCGGCCCCGCCCAGGGCTCCGTTCGTCCCCGGTACCGCCCGTCCTGGGTCTGCCGGAACCCCCTTCGGGCCGGGCCCGGTCCGCCTGGCCTGGTTCCCCAGAACCGGGTCGCCTGGCCGGGTTCCCCGGGACCGGTCCGCCGGGCCCGGTTCAATAGGATCGTGGCCATGAACCGACGAGCCGACCTCGGTGCCTTCCTGCGCTCCCGCCGCGCCCGGATCCGCCCGGAGGACGCGGGGATCCGGGGTTTCGGCGAGCGGCGGCGGGTGCCGGGCCTGCGCCGCGAGGAGGTGGCCCAGCTCGCCGGGGTGAGCGCCGACTACTACACCCGCTTCGAGCAGGGCCGGGCCGAGAACGCGTCCGACGCGATCGTCGACGCCGTCGCCCGGGCGCTGCGCCTGGACGCGGTCGAGACCGGCCACCTGCACCGGCTGGTGCGGGCCGGCGGCGGGCCGCTGCCGACGCCCGTGCAGCAGGTGCGTCCGGGCCTGCGCCGGCTGATGGACTCGATGCCGCACACCCCGGCGTACGTGGTCGGCCGCCGCACCGACGTGCTGGCCTGGAACGCGCCGATGGCCGCCATGATGATCGACTTCGCCGCGCTGCCGCCCGAGCGGCTCAACAAGGCGTGGCTGGTCTTCTGCCACGAGGAGCTGCGCAGCCGCTTCGTCGACCGGGAGGCCAAGGCCCGCGACATCGTCGGCTACCTGCGCCTGGACCTCGGCCGCCACCCGGGGGACCCGGCGTACCCGGCGCTGATCGGTGAACTGTCGGACGCCAGCCCGGAGTTCCGGCGGCTGTGGGAGCAGCAGGAGATCCGGGAGAAGACCCACGGCAGCTACCACCTGCGCCATCCCGCGGTCGGCGAGTTCACCGTCGCCTACGAGAGCCTGACCCTGCCCGGCGATTCCGACCAGACCCTGGTCACCTACACCGCCGAGGAGGGCTCCCCCTCCCAGGCCGCCCTGCACGTCCTCGCCGAGCTCGCCGAACTCGCCGAACTCGCCGAACGCCCCCTCGCCCCGGCCGTCCCGGGCCCGGGCGTCTCCTGAGCCTCCCGCCACGGCCCGCGCGGACCTGCACCGGCCCGCGCGTTCCAGCGTCCCCCGACCGGCCGTCAACTCGCGTTCATGACAGGCGGGTGACAGTTCCGTGGCGGGTCCCGCCCGCCCCCTACCGGGGGGTCACTTCGCGGACTAGCGTGCGCCCGGACTTCCGGTACCCCCTGTCAGGAAGAGGCCCAGGTGCCCGCTGCCCCCCGCCCCCGCCGACTGCGTTCGGCCGCCCTCGCCGTCCTCGCCTCCGCCGCGCTGCTGCTCGGCGCGCTCACCGCCCAGCCGGCCGCCGGGGCCGCCGCCGGGCCCGCCCCCGCCGCCGGGGACCCGTGCCTGGGCCAGTGCCAGGACGTCCTGACGGCGGGTGAGAACGGCCACGCCACGCTGGCCGGGATCCTGCTGCACCAGAGCGTGGGGACCCGGCCCGCGCACTCCGCCGACCAGGTGGACGAGTACGACGCGCTGCTGCACGACTACAGCGGCCTGACGCCCGACCAGCTGTCGGCGTACTTCGACGACGCCTCCTTCGGGGTGCCCGCCGGGCAGGTGGAGAGCACCACCACGCCGCGCGCCGGGGTGACCATCACCCGGGACAGGGCCACCGGCACCCCGCACGTCAAGGGCGTCACCCGGTCCGACACCGAGTTCGGCGCGGGCTACGCGGCCGGGCAGGACCGGCTCTGGCTGATCGACGTGCTGCGGCACGTCGGCCGCGGGCAGCTGTCCTCGTTCGCGGGCGGCGCGGCGGGCAACCGGGAGCTGGAGCAGAGCCTGTGGGCGGTCGCCCCGTACACCGAGGCGGACCTGCAGCAGCAGATCGACCGGGTGAAGGCGTCCGGCCCGCGCGGGGCGCAGGCCTGGCAAGACGTGCAGGACTACGTGGCGGGCCTGAACGCCTTCGCGGCGGCCGACGTCGCGGCGAACACCTACCCGGGCGAGTACGTGCTGACCGGGCACGGCTCGACCATCGCCCCGTTCACGGCCACCGACGTGGTGGCGATCTCCTCGGTGATCGGGGCGATCTTCGGCGGCGGCGGGGGCGGCGAGGTCGGCAACGCGCTGGCCCGGCTCGCCCTGCGCCGGCAGTACGGCACCGAGGCGGGCGACCGGGCGTACGCGGCCTGGCGGGCCGAGGACGACCCGGAGGCGACGCCCACCGTGCACGACGGCACGGCCTTCCCGTACGCGGCCTCGCCCGCCGCGCCGGTGGGCACCGCGCTGCCGGACCCGGGGTCGGTCACCGAGGTCCCCCGCACCGCCAACGGCACGGGCACCGGGGCCGGGAGCGCCCTGTCCGGGGCCGCCGAGGGCGTGCTGCCCGCCGACCTGATCACCGCGAAGAAGGGCATGTCGAACGCCCTGCTGGTGTCCGGCGCGCACACCGCCTCCGGGCACCCGGTCGCCGTGTACGGCCCGCAGACCGGCTACTACGCGCCGCAGATCCTGATGGTCCAGGAGCTGGACGGGCCGGGCCTGCGCAGCCGGGGCGCGTCCTTCCCGGGCCTGAGCTTCTACGTGGAGATCGGCCGCGGCCTGGACTACTCGTGGAGCGCGACCTCCGCCAACCAGGACATCACCGACACCTTCGCGGTCGAGCTGTGCGAGCCCGGCGGCGGCGCCCCGTCCACCTCCTCGACCGGCTACCTGCTGGACGGCACCTGCACCCCGTTCGAGCGGCTGGTCCAGCACGACGCCTGGCAGCCGAGCACCGCGGACTCCACCGCGGCGGGCGCCTACGACCTGGTGACGCTGCGTTCGGCGTACGGGCTGGTCACCCACACCGGGACGGTCGGCGGGCGGCCGGTGGCGTACACCGCGCTGCGCTCCACCTACCGGCACGAGGTGGACTCGGTGATCGGCTTCCAGCAGTTCAACGACCCGGCGGCGATCACCTCGGCGGCGGCGTTCCAGCGCGCCGCGCAGGACATCGGCTACACCTTCAACTGGTTCTACGCGGACGCCGACCACACCGCCTACTACAACTCCGGCACCGAGCCGCTGCGCGCCCCCGGCACCGACCCGGACCTGCCGATCCTGGCCCTGCCGGCCTACACCTGGCAGGGCTGGGACCGGGCCGCCAACACCTCCGCGGTCGAACCCGCCGACCGGCACGCGCACTCCACCGACCAGGACTACTACGTCAGTTGGAACAACAAGCAGGCCCCCGGCTTCACCTCGGCCTGGGGCAACGGCGCCGTCCACCGGGCCGACCTGCTGGACACCCGGGTGAAGGCGCTGGTGCAGCGCGGCGCCGTCACCCGCACCGACCTGGTCAAGGCGATGGAGGACGCCGCCAACGTCGACCTGCGGGCCGAACGGGTGCTGCCCGAACTGCTCGCGGTGCTGGACTCGGCGCCGGTCACCGACCCGGCGGCGGCCGCCGCCGTCGCCGGGCTGCGGGCCTGGGCGGCGGGCGGCTCGCACCGGCGCGAGGCGAGCAAGGGCGCGGGCGTGTACACCGACGCGGAGGCGATCCGGGTGCTGGACGCCTGGTGGCCGCTGCTGGTGGAGGGCGAGTTCCGGCCCGGCCTGGGCGATGCGGCCTGGCAGGCGCTGACGGCCGTCGCCCCGATCAACGAGACGCCCTCCGGCGGGCAGTCGGGCGCCACCTCCGGCGGCAGCGACATCGCGGCCGGCCAGGCGCACAAGGGCTCGGCGTTCCAGCACGGCTGGTGGTCGTACGTCGACAAGGACCTGCGCACGGTGCTCGGCCGCCCGGTGACCGGCCCGCTGGAGAGGGCGTACTGCGGCGCCGGCACGCTGAGCGCCTGCCGCCAGGTGCTGCTGACCACGCTGACCCGGGCGGTGGCCACCCCGGCCGCCACCACCTACCCGGCCGACAAGTACTGCGCGGCGGGCGACCAGCTGTGCGCCGACTCGATCGTGCACCGGGCGATGGGCGGCATCACCGTCCCGCGGATCGCCTGGCAGAACCGGCCCACCTACCAGCAGGTCGTGGAGTTCCCGGCCCGCCGCACCGACGACCTGACCGACCTGGCCCGCGGGGCGACCGCCACCGCCTCCGACTACCAGGACGCGATCGTGGTCGCCTACCCGCCCAAGCAGGCCGTCGACGGCAGCACCGGCACCCGCTGGGCCTCCAAGACCGTCGCCACCGCCTGGCTGGACGTCGACCTGGGCACCGTCCGCAAGGTCGGCCGGGTGGTCCTCGACTGGTCCGACCAGTACGCCACCGCCTACCGGATCGACGTCTCCACCGACGGCACCGCCTGGCGCACCGTCTACTCCACCACCACCGACCGCGGCGGCCTGGAGAACCGCCCCTTCACCCCGACCGACGCCCGCCACGTCCGGGTGGTGATGCTGACCCGCGGCACCGACAACCGCTACTCGCTCAACGAGGTCGGCGTGTACGGGAAGTGACGCTCCGTCGGGCCCCGGGCGCGGTCGGCGTCCGGGGCTCGGCGCGGGTCCGGGGCGGGTTCAGTCCGGGTAGTGGCAGGCCGCGGTGTGGTCGGTGTCCGGGGCGGCCGGGGTGGGGGGCGGGGTTCGGTGGCGCAGCGTTGGCGTTGGGCGGGGGTGAGGGTGGGCTGGACGGGGCAGCGGGTGCGGAAGGGGCAGCCGGGGTGGCGGGTGGTGGGGGAGGGCGGGTCGCCGGCCAGCAGGTGGCGGGGGCGGGTGCGTTCGGTGGCGGGGTCGGGGCGGGGGACGGCGGCGAGCAGGGCCCGGGTGTAGGGGTGGCGGGGGTGGGTGAAGACCCGGTCGGCGGTGCCGGTCTCGACGGTGCGGCCGAGGTACATGACGGCGACCCGGTCGGCCAGGTGGCGCACCACGGACAGGTCGTGCGAGACGAACAGGTAGGCGAGGCCGAGTTCGGCCTTCAGGCGTTGGAGCAGGTTGAGCACGCCGGCCTGGACGGAGACGTCGAGGGCGGAGACCGGCTCGTCCAGGGCCAGCAGGTCGGGGCGGACGGCGAGGGCGCGGGCGATGGAGATCCGCTGGCGCTGGCCGCCGGAGAACTCGTGCGGGTAGCGGTCGGCGTACGCGGGGTCGAGGCCGACCTGGCGCAGCAGTTCGGGCACCCGGCGGCGGGCCTCGGCGGCGGGGGTGCGCTGGGCGAGCAGCGGTTCGGCGAGCACGTCGCCGATCGGCATCCGGGGGTCGAGCGAGGCCGCCGGGTCCTGGAAGACGATCTGCACCCGGGAGCGCAGCCGCCGGGTGGCGGCCCGGTCGAGGGCGGCGGTGTCCTGGCCGAGCAGTTCGATCCGGCCGCCCTGCGGGGCCGCCAGCCGCAGGATCTCGTACAGGGTGGTGGACTTGCCGGAGCCGGACTCGCCGACCAGCCCGAGCGTCTCGCCCTGCCGGATGTCGAGGTCCACCCCGTCGACGGCGTGCACCTCGCCGGCCCGTCGGCGCAGCAGGCCGCCGCGGCGCTGCGGGAAGCTGCGGGTGAGGCCGCGGACGGTGAGCACGTCCGGGCGTTCGGCGCGCGGGCGCACGGCGGCGGCGGGCAGGTCCGGGACGGGGTACACCTCGGCGGGGGCGGGCCGGGCGGCGGCGAGGTGGGCGGCGCGCACGCAGGCGGCGAGGTGGGCGGCGGGCCCGGGCGGTGCGGCGGCGGCGGGTACGGGCGGTGCGGCGGCGGGTGGGGCCGCCGAGGGCTCGGCGAGGGCGGTCAGCGGGGGTTCGTCCTGGTGGCAGCGGTCCTCGACGAGCGGGCAGCGGGCGGCGAACGCGCAGCCGGGGGTGGGGAGTTCGCCGGTGGCGGGCGGGGCGCCGGGGATCGGGACCAGGGCGCGGCCGGGGCCGTCGAGGCGGGGGACGGCGCCGATCAGGCCGAGCGTGTAGGGGTGCCGGGGGGCGGCGAACAGGTCGTCGACGGGGGCGGTCTCGACGATCCGTCCGGCGTACATGACGGCGACCCGGTCGGCGCTGCCGGCGATCACCCCGAGGTCGTGGCTGACCAGGACGAGGGCGGCGCCGGTCTCGCGCCGGGCGGTGCGCAGCACCTCGAGGACCTGGGCCTGGATGGTGACGTCGAGGGCGGTGGTGGGCTCGTCGGCGAGCAGCACGTCGGGGTCGTTGGCCACCGCCATGGCGATCATGGCGCGTTGCCGCATGCCGCCGGAGAACTCGTGCGGGAAGGCGTCCAGGGCGCGGGCCGGGTCGGGGATGCCGACCAGGTCGAGCAGGTCGGCGGCGCGCTTGCGGGCGGCGGCCCGGCCGAGGTCCTGGTGGATCCGGACGGCTTCGGCGAGCTGGTCGCCGATCCGGTGGACGGGGGTGAACGCGGAGAGCGGGTCCTGGAAGACCATGGCGATCCGGCGGCCGCGGACGGCGGCGAGCTGCCGGGCGGGCAGGCCGAGCAGTTCGCGGCCGTCGAGGCGGACCGAGCCGCCGGTGCGGGCGGTGGCGGGCAGCAGGCCGAGCACGGCGAGCGCGGTGACGGACTTGCCGGAGCCGGACTCGCCGACCAGCCCGAGCGTCTCGCCCCGGTGCAGTTCGAGGTCGACGCCGCGGACCGCCGGGCGGCCGCCGAAGTCGACGGTGAGGTCGCGGACGGCGAGCAGCGGGGCGGCCGGAGCGGCCTGGGTGGTCGGGACGGTCATGGGGTGCTCCGGCGCGGTGGGGTGGCGGTGGTCCGGCTCCCGGCCGGGGGGTTCAGCGGGCCTCGGCGGCGGGGGCGGTGGCGTCCGGCGGCGGCCGTCGGGTCGAGGGCGTCGCGCAGGCCGTCGCCGACCAGGTTGACGGCGAGCACGAACAGCACCAGCAGTCCGGCGGCGAAGTAGAACAGCCAGGGGAAGACCGGGGCGTCGCTCGCGCCGGCGGCCAGCAGGGTGCCGAGCGAGACGTCGGGCGGGCGGACGCCGAAGCCGAAGTAGGAGAGTGCGGCCTCGCTCATCACGGCGCCGCCGACGGTGACGGTGGCGTCGATGATCAGGAAGGAGGAGACGTTCGGCAGCACGTGCCGCCAGATGATCCGGAACGGTCCGACGCCCATGTAGCGGGCGGCGGCGACGAATTCGCGCTCGCGCAGCGAGCGGGTCATCGAGCGGACCACCCGGGCGGTGATCATCCAGTTGAAGACGGCGAGCAGCAGCACGAAGGCGATCCAGCCGCTGCCGCGCAGCCGGGGCGAGAGGACGGCGATCACCAGGAACGCCGGGAAGATCAGCAGCAGGTCGACCAGGAAGGTCAGCACCCGGTCGGTCCAGCCGCCGAAGTACCCGGCGCAGGCCCCGACCAGCGAGGCCAGCCCGGTGGAGAGGACCGCCACCAGCAGGCCGATCACCAGTGACTTCTGCAGGCCCCGGACGGTCTGCGCGAACACGTCCTGGCCGAGCCCGTTGGTGCCGAACCAGTGGGCGGCGGACGGGGGTTGGCGCAGGCTGGCGTAGTCGGGCGCGGCGTAGTCCCAGGGCGTCAGGTAGGGCCCGGCGAAGGCCAGCAGGAACAGCAGCACCAGCACGGCCAGCCCGGCCACGGCGCCGCGCGAGCCGGCCAGCCGGGCGGCGGCCAGCCGCAGCCGTCCGCGCGGTGCGGGCAGCTCGTCGGCCGACTGCTGCGCGGTCGCGGCGAGTTCGGCGGTCATGCGGTCCTCACCCGGGGGTCGAGCGCGGCGTGCAGGGCGTCGGCGAGGAAGCCGGCGGCGAGGACGACCACGGCGGCGAACAGGTTGACCGCGACCACCGAGTTGACGTCCTGTTCGTTGACGGCCTGGATGAACCACTCCCCCATGCCGTGCCAGCCGAAGATGGTCTCGGTGAAGGCGGCGCCGGTGAACAGGCCGAGGAAGGCGTAGGCGAACATGGTGGTCATCGGGATGATCGCGGTGCGCAGGCCGTGCTTGAGCAGGGCCCGGCCGCGGGTGAGCCCCTTGGCCTCGGCGGTGCGCAGGTAGTCGGCGCCGAGCACGTCGAGCATGGTGGCGCGCTGGTAGCGGCTGTAGGTGGCCAGGCCGCCCAGGGCGAGCGAGAGGGTGGGCAGCAGCAGGTGCAGCGCCCAGTCGGCGAGGTGGGTGCCGAGTCCGCCGGCCAGGTTGGGCGTCTCGTAGCCGGTGAACGGGACCACCTCGTGCCCGGCGGCGTCCTTGGCGGCGATCGCGCCGTTCTTGAGCAGCAGGGCGAGCAGGAAGACCGGGGTGGAGAGCAGCACGAAGGAGAGCACGGTGAGCAGCCGGTCGGAGAGCCGGTACTGGCGCACCGCGCTCCACGCCCCGGCGGCGACGCCGAGCAGCATGCCGAGCAGGCTGCCGACCAGCAGCAGCCGCAGCGAGACCCAGATCCGGCGGCCGAACTCGTCGTTGACGTCGGTGCCGTGGATGGTGCGGCCGAGGTCGCCGTGCAGCAGTCCGTCCGCCCAGGTGCCGAAGCGTTCGACCACGGGGGTGCGGTCGTTGAGGTTGAGCGCGGTGAGCTGGCGGTCGACGGCGGCCGCGGCGGGGCGCGGCTGCTTGGCCTCGAAGTAGGCGCGGGGGCCGAGGGCGGTGGCCGTGAGGACGTACGACAGGAACACCGCTGCGGTGAGCAGGGCGGCGTAGTAGCCGAGCCGCCCCGCGAGGTATCGCGTCACGGCTTGCCTCCGGTGTGGTTCGCACACCTGGGGAACATGGTCATTTGCCTTCGCTCGTACGGGGTTTGACGCACTTTCGCGCAGCAGTTGTACGCCACTCCGGGCGGCCCGTCCAGAGGCCGCCGCGTCGGCGGGTCCGTCCGGTCCGGTGAACCCGCTGGTCACAGCTGATCAGACGGGTGCGGACGGGGTGTTGCGGCGGTGTTGCACCGCGTTTCGTTTCGATCAGTTCTGCGCACGCACCCCTGGTGGGGTGGCTGACGGGCTGTTACGTTCGGCGCGTCGGCACCGACTTGGCTGCCCACCATCAAGCGCCGCCACACCTGGCGGCCCCCGACTCTTCGAAATCCGAGGACTCCGCCGATGCGCACACCGTCCGCCACGTCCGCCCCGGCCGCCGCCCCCGGCCGGGCCGCCACCCCCGGCCCGGGCCGCGCCGCCCGCCGGCTCGGCCGCACCGCCGCGGCGACCATCGCCGCCCTGCTGGCCGCGACCGCCTGCAGTTCCTCCGGCGGCTCCGGCGGCGACGTGGCCAAGACCGTGGCGCCCACCGTGGACGCCGAGGACAACAACCCGCAGCCGCCGGAGAACCTCAAGGACGGCGGCGAACTGCGCCTCCCGCTCCAGCAGTGGATCACCCAGTGGAACCCGTACCAGGTCGACGGCAGGTACGGGGACGCGGTGGAGATCATGGGCTACGTGGAGGCCAAGCTCTTCCGGGTCGACGCCAGGGGCGTCTACCACCCCGACCCCTCCTACCTGGCCTCCGCCGAGGTCACCTCCACCTCGCCGCAGGTGGTGACGTACAAGCTCAACCCGAAGGCGGCCTGGTCGGACGGCACCCCGATCGGCTACCGCGACTTCGCGGCGGTCTGGAAGGCGTCCAACGGCAAGGACCCGGCGTACAACATCGCCGATCCCTCCGGCTACGAGCAGATATCCGCCGTCGAGCAGGGCGCGGACGCGAGCGAGGTCAAGGTCACCTTCGCCGAGCCGTACGCCGACTGGCAGAACCTGTTCAACCCGCTGCTGCCCGCCTCCGGGCTCTCCGCCCCGCAGGACTTCAACGAGGGCTGGGTGGAGAAGACCCCGGTCTTCGGCGGCCCGTTCGTGGTCTCGAACGCCGACAAGACCGCGCAGACCATCACCCTCACCCCCAACCCGCGCTGGTGGGGCCCGAAGCCCAAGCTGGACCGGATCACCTACCGGGTGCTGGACCCCGCCGCGATCACCCAGGCGTTCCTGAACAACGAGGTCGACCTGGCCTCGGCGGGCACCGCGGCCTCCTACGGCCAGCTCAAGGACGCCCCCGGCGCGGCGATCCGCACCGGCACCCCCTGGGACGAGGTGCACATCTCCTTCGGCGGCAACGGCCCGCTCGCCGACCAGAAGGTCCGCCAGGCGCTCGGCCGGGCGCTGGACCGCGCCTCGCTGATCAAGATCGCCAACAAGGGCGTCCCGGTGGAGTTCAAGCCGCTGGACAACCACCTGTTCATGACCAACCAGAACGGGTACAGGAACAACTCCGCCGACTGGGCCTCCTACGACCCGGCCACCGCGAAGAAGTGGCTGGACGAGGCGGGCTGGAAGGACGCGGGCGGCACCCGCAGCAAGGACGGGCAGCCGCTGGAGCTGCACTACGTGCTGAGCGACGGCTCCAACCAGGCGCAGACCGACCTGGCCTCCGCCGCGCAGAACATGCTCCAGCAGGTCGGCGTCAAGCTGACCATCGACAAGGTGTCCGGCAAGGAGTACTTCACCAAGTACATCGACCAGGGCAGGTTCGACCTGGCCAGCTGGCGCAACACCGACTCCTTCCCGCTCTCCCAGACGGTGGCGATCTACCGCGCCCCGCAGGGCGACAACGTGTTCGGCAACTACTCGAAGCTGAGCACCCCCGAGATCGACACCCTGCTGCGCAAGGCCGCCGCCACCCTCGACCCGGCGCAGGCCGCCGAGCTGTACAACCAGGCCGACGCGAAGATCTGGGAGCTCGGGCACACCCTGGAGCTCTACCAGCGCCCGAGCATCGTCGCCGTCCGCAAGGGCCTGGCCAACTACGGGGCCGGCAGCCTCGCCAGCACCGTGATCACCTCGGTCGGCTGGCAGAAGTGACCGCCCGGGCCGGTGCCCCCGGGCGCGTGACGCGGGCCCGGGCGGCACCGGCCCGGCCGGGCGGCGGCTGGGCGGCACCGGCCCGACCGGGCAGCGGCTCAGCGGCTCAGCGGCTCAGCGGCTCAGCGGAGCTTGAACTCCTCCAGCGCCTCGAGCACCGTCCGCCGCATCGCCTCGCCCCCGATGTGCCCGGAGTCGTCGAAGATGTGCAGCCGGGCGTCCGGCCACGCCTTCGCCAGCTCCCAGGCGGTCTGCACCGGGCTGCCCATGTCGTACCGGCCGTGCACCAGCACGCCCGGGATGCCCGCCAACCTGTGCGCCTCGCGCAGCAGTTGGTCCTCCGCCAGCCAGGCGCCGCGGCTGAAGAAGTGCGCGCAGATCCGGACGAACGCGATCCGGTCGTCGGCCTCCCGGTCGCCGTACATGCCGGGGACGCCGTTCGGCTCGTCCGAGATCACCGCGTCCTCCCAGGCCAGCCACGCGTCGGCGGCCGCCGCCCGCACCGCCCGGTCGGGGTGCTCCATCCGCCGCGCGTAGGCGGCCAGCAGGGCGTACACGTCGCCGTCCCAGTCGTGCTCGGGAACGGCGGCCCGGAAGCGGTCCCACGCCTCGGGCTTGAAGGCGCCCACCCGGTGGTAGAGCCAGTCGGTCTCGGCCCGGCGGGTGGTGGTCACCGCCTGGATGACGATCTCGCTCACCCGCTCCGGGTGCTGCTGCGCGTACGCCAGGATCAGCGTCGAGCCCCAGGACGCGCCGTCCAGCAGCCAGCGCTCGATGCCCAGGTGCTCGCGCAGCCGCTCCATGTCGTCGACCAGGTGCTGCGTGGTGTTCAGCGCCATGTCCGCCGCCGGGTCACTGGCGTGCGGCGTACTGCGCCCGCAGTTGCGCTGGTCGTAGCGGATCACCCGGTAGCGCGCCGGGTCCCACGCCCGGGTGGCCCGCCGCGGCGCCCCCGCGCCGGGCCCGCCGTGCACGTACAGCGCGGGCTTGCCCCCGGGATCGCCGAGCTGCTCGTAGTAGATGCGGTTCCCGTCCCCGGTGTCGAGGAACCCGCTGTCGTAGGGAGTCGTCGGCGGGTGCAGGAGGTCGTCCATGGAGGTCGCAGACATGACGGGCCACCCTAACCGCTGCCCCGCAGAAGGCAACTGAATAACCGTCAGCCGGCCGCCCTCCGACAGCCCGGGGCCGGGTTCCGGCTCAGGCCGCGGCCCGCCCCCCGGTCTCCCGCGCGTCGGTTTCCCGCCCCCCGGCCTCCCGCGCACCGGCCGGCGCCCAGCGGAAACCGTCCGGATCGGTGAACGCCTCCGGGCCCCCGCCGTTGACGGTCAGCCGGTGCGAGCCGCCGCCCTCCGGGGCCACCCCGAGGTCCTTGGCCAGCGCCCGGCGGCGGTACAGGGCCAGCTTGACCGCACCCGTCCCGGCCGCGAACTCGGCGTACACCCGCCCGAAGCCCTTCGCCACCGCGAACCCGCGGTCGACGTAGTACCGCTTGGTCGCCGCGAAGTCCGCCACCCCGATCAGCAGCACGAACTCCTCGATCCGCCGGGTGGCCGGGCCGGTGTCCTTCTTCGCCGAGGTCGCCAGCTTCCAGATCGCCCCGTCCGGGGCCTGCACCACCGCGCCGTACCCCCACAGCGACTTCGCCGCGGGCTTGAGCACCGCGGCCCCGGCGGCCACCGCCGACGCCACGAAGCTGTCCACGTCCGCGGGCTGCGGCACCGTCAGGGCCAGCGTGAACCCGCGGAACCCCTCGGACGGCTCGGCCGCGGCCCGCACCTTCAGCCGGTCCTCGCCGAGGTCGAACGCGTCGGCGAGGAAACGGGCGGCCGCCTCGGGGTCGGCCACGTCCATGGTGATGCTCTCGATGTCTGTCATACCCACGACGCTAGGCCCCGCCGCCCGCCCGGGGCTTCTCGATTCCTGACCGGTGCGGCCCGGCGCGCGCACCCGCACCACCGCCCCGGCCCCGCGCCCGTACTGACGGACCGTCAGCACGGCTGTCCGGCAATCCCGTTCAGCCGTTCTCCCGCCCCGGCAGCGCGGCGCCCGCCAGGAAGGCCCGGTAGACCTCGGCGGCCTCCGGCTCGACCTCGGTGCCGGCCGGGCCGTAGCGGGTGTCGGTGCGGTCCCGTTTCGGCGCGGAGAGCCAGAACTCCTCCGCGGTCCCGACGTCCTGGAAGTTCGCCGCGGACAACCCCTTGGCCCGGCGCAGCGTCCGCCCCCGGAAGTACGCCGTGCTCCAGGTCTTCGAGAAGTCCACCCACCCGATCCACGAGGGCCCGCGGTCGGTGCCGTGACCGGTCTTCAACTGCACGAACATCAGACGTCTGGCCATGGCCCCATGCTCCGCCACCGTCCCCCGCCCCGGCCACCCGTTTTCCCGCACCGGGGCCGACGCCGGGACGCGGGTGCTACCCCAGGCCGAGGGCGGCGCGCAGGCGGCCGCGGGTGGCGGCGGCGGCTTCGCGGGTGACGGGGTCGTCGCTGCCGAGGGCGTCGCCGAGCAGCAGGTCGGCGGCGGCGACCACGGCGGCGGGGAGGACCACCTCGCGCAGGCCGAGCAGTTGGGCGGCGGCCTGGTGTCCGCTCGACGGGGGGCCGACGGGCCGGGGGTGGGGATCCGCCGGTTCGGGGACGCGCGGGGGCGTCGCCGCCGGGTGCCCGCCCTGCGGGCGGCGCGGTTCGTTGATCACGGGCATGCTCCGTTCAACGGGCCACGGCCCGTGACGGTTACGCGGGCCGCGACGTTCGAGTGGTCCGCCCCGGTGGCCGTACGGGCGGCGGCGGGCGGTCAGGAGGCGTGCCGGTCCGCGACGGCGGCGGGGCCGGGCCCGCCGAGGGCGGGGCGTTCGGGGCGCGGGGCCAGGGCGCGGACGTCCGCCGGCCTCCGGACGGGGGCCTCGGCGGCGGTGTGCGCGTCGCGGATCCACCGGGCCAGCGCGTGGGCGAACTCGGGGCCGATCGTGGCGGCGTGCTGCAACTGCTCCAGGTCGCCCGGCCGGAGCGGGACGCGGGCCTCCGAGAGGACCGCCAGCAGGGGCTGCACCAGCCCCCACTGGAGGCGGACCACGGGCAGCGGGCTGGTATGCGCGGGCTCTGTCACGCCCGGTCCAACTGCCCGCCCCCGCAGGGGACACGGCCCGCCCGCCCGGTTCCACCACAGGGTGCAACGCCGCCCCCGGGACGGCCGTGGGCGGCCTCCGGGGGCAGGGGCGGCGGGCCCGTCAGCCGAGCCGCAGGCGGGCGAGCCGGCGCAGCGCGAGGACGCACAGCAGGGCGGCGGCCGCGGCGAGCAGGACGGCCGGCAGGGGGTGGGAGCCCCCGGCGCCCGCCCACAGGGCGCCGGCGGCCGTCACGGTGGCGAGCAGGGCGACGGCCGCGACGAGCGGGCCGGGGCGGTGGGCCAGACGGGCGGCGGGGCCGGACGGGCGGTCGAGCCGCCGGTCCAGCCGGGGGTCGCTCCGGCGCAGGTGGTGCTCGATCTCCGCGAGCAGGAGCTGTTCCCGCGGGGTCAGTCGGGTGTCCATCGGGTCTGCCGCCTCTCGGCGAGGGAGGGGAGGGGGGTGCGGGTGTCAGCCCCGGTCGCCGGGCAGCGCGGCCCGCCGGACGGCGGGGCCGACGGCCGGAACGGCCGGGACGGCAGTGGCGGTGGCGGCGGCCTCCGGGTGGCGGCGGCGCCAGTACGGGTTGTCGTGCGGGAGGCCGCCGCTGATCCGGCCGTACATCCCGAAGGTGGCGATCAGCAGGCCCATGGCGAAGCTGAACAGGACGTTCGGGAGGCGGAAGGCGAGCAGGTTGGCCGAGGTCTCCAGCAGGGCGAGGTTGACGAAGCCGCTCAGCACGAACAGCGTGCCGACCACGATCGTGACGGTGGAGGCGGCGCGTCCGCCGAGCAGCGCGGCGGTGAGCAGGACGGCGGCGGTACCGATCGAGACGACGCTGAGCAGTCCGTTGCTGGACAGCCCGGCGACGTGTTCGCCGTGCGTCCCGAAGAAGGGCAGGCCGTCGGCCAGGCCGAGTGCGCCGAAGGCCAGCAGCAGGAGTGCGCACAGGCCCGCGCCGAAGCGGTGGACCCGGGACAGGCGGCGGTCGGCGGCCGGTTCGTCGTGGGGGTGCATGGCGGTTCTCCTCTCGGTGCGGCGGGCCGCGCCCACCGCGTGTACCCCTCCCCCCACGAACGTCCCGCCGCCGGGCCGATGATGCCCACCCGCAGCGCTGGTGCAGCGTTTTGCCCGGCCCGGCCCCACCCGGCCCCGCCCGGTCCCACCCCGTACCGTCCCGCACCGCCGCCCGCCGACGCCGCCACCCATCCGTACCGGGCCCGGCTCCGAATCCCCCGGACGTCCCTACGACCGAGGAGGCAGCGGTGATCGAGGTGGTGCGGGAGATCCCGGTCCGCCGGGCGGCGGGCGAGGTGCTGGACTACCTGGCGGACTTCGCGCACGCCGCCGAGTGGGACCCGGGAACCGCGGAGTGCGTCCGGATCGGCACCGGCGCCCCGGGGCCGGGGGCGCGGTGGCGGAACGTCTCGGTGTTCCGCGGGCGGCGCACCGAGCTGGTGTACGAGCTGGTGGACCGCGGGCCGGACCAGGTGCTGTTCGTCGGGCGCAACCGGACGGTCACGGCCGTCGACGAGATCACCGTCCGGCCGGGGCCGGGCGGGGCGGGGGCGGTGGTCCACTACCGGGCCCGGCTGCGCTTCCACGGGCTGGCGCGGCTCGCGGAGCCCTTCCTGCGCCGGGAGTTCGAGGGCTTGGCGGACGCGGCGCAGCGCCGGCTGCCCGAGGTGCTGGACGGCGGCTGAGCCCCCGGGCCGGCGGCCGGACGCCCGGGGGCGGCGACCGCCGGGCACCCGGCGGGCCAGGCCGGGGACGGCGCGTTCCCGTTCGGAGCAATCCGCGGGGCGGGGGCCTCCGAATGGGGGGTGCAGGGCCGCCGCGGGCGGCCGGGAGTGCGGGAGCAGTGGGGAGAATCGACGTGACGACACTCGGCGCCGTTTCCACCGGGGGGTCCGTCCCGCCGTCGCGTCGGCGGGAGCCGGGGCGACGACGGGTGGCCGTGGTGGGAGCGGGGGTGGCGGGGTTGAGCGCGGCGTACGCGCTGGCCCGGGCGGGCGTGGCCGTGGAGCTGTTCGAGGCGGACGGCCGGTTGGGCGGGCACGCGCACACCCGGCGGGTCACGGCGGCGGACGGGCGGGAGCTGGCGCTGGACACCGCCTTCCTGGTGCACAACACCCGGACGTACCCGGAACTGGTCGGCCTGTTCGGCGAGTTGGGCGTGCGGACGCAGGACAGCGACATGAGCATGTCGGTGCACTGCGAGGGCTGCGGCCTGGAGTACGCGGGCGCCCGCGGCCTGTCGGGGCTGCTGGCCACCCCGGGCAACCTGGCCCGGGGCCGGTACCTGCGGATGCTCGGCGAGGTGCCGCGCTTCCACCGCCTGGCCCGCCGCCTGCTGGCCACCCCGGAGGACGGGACCGCGGGCGGGACCGAGGACGGGACCGAGGGCGGGTCGGAGAGCCTGCGCGCGTTCCTGGCCCGGCACGACTTCTCCCCGTACTTCACCCAGCACTTCATGACGCCGCTGGTCTCCGCGGTGTGGTCCTGCGCGCCCGACCTGGCCGGGGACTACCCGGCCCGCTACCTGTTCGCGTTCCTGGCCAACCACGGCCTGCTGAGCGTCACCGGCTCGCCGACCTGGCGCACCGTGGTCGGCGGCTCGGCCACGTACGTGGAGCGGATCGCCGACCATCTGGCCGCGCACTCCGGCACCGTGCACCGCTCAGCGCCGGTGCGCGCGGTGCGGCGGCACCCGGACGGCGTCACGGTGGCCACCGAGGACGGGCGGTGGACCCGGGCGGACGCCGTGGTGATGGCCGTCCACGCCGACCAGGCGCTGCGGCTGCTGGCCGACCCGACCGGCGCCGAGCGGGAGGTGCTGGGCGCGTTCGGGTACTCCCGCAACCCGACGGTGCTGCACCAGGACGCCTCGGTGCTGCCCCGGGCGGCCTGGGCCCGCGCCTCGTGGAACTACCGGATGCCGGACTGCGACGCGCCCTCCGACCGGGTCCGGGTCAGCTACCACCTGAACCGGCTGCTGCGGCTGGGCGGCGCGGAGGACTACCTGGTCACCCTGAACGAGGACGACCACGACCCGCTGCCCGAGCCGCTGGTGGTCGCCCGCACCGTGTACGAGCACCCCGTGTACACCGCCCGCACGGTCGCCGCCCAGCGCCGGCTGCCCGAACTGGCCACCGCCCGCACCGCGTTCGCCGGGGCCTACCACGGCTGGGGCTTCCACGAGGACGGCTGCCGCTCCGGCCTCGCCGCCGCCCGCCACCTGCTCACGGCGGTCGCCCCGTGAGCCTGAACGACCCCGCGCACCTGCCGGACGGCCCCTCCCCCGGCCGGGCCGACGCCGCAGCCGCAGCCCTGCCCGCCGACGCCCTGCCCACCGACGCCGCAGCCGCCGCCCTGCCCGCCCACGCCGACGCGGTGCTGCCCGGCCCGTGGGGCGCCGTGCTGTACGAGACCCGCACCACGCACGTGCGGGCCGAGCCCCGCCGGGTGTTCCGCCACCGCGGCTACCTGTGGCTGGTCGACCTCGACCGCCTGCCCCGGCTGCCCCGACCGCTGCGCCCGCTGGCCCGCTTCCTGCCCCGCGACCACGCCCTGCACCCCGGCACCGCCGACGTCCGGGCGGACCTGGCCCGCGACCTGGCCGCCCACGGCCTGCGCCCGGACCCGGCCGGGCGGGTGCTGATGCTGACCCAGGCCCGTTCGCTGGGGCACGTGTTCAACCCGCTGACGGTGTACTGGTGCCGGGACGCGGCGGGCGCGCCGCTGTGCACCGTCGCCGAGGTGCACAACACCTACGGCCAGCGGCACCGCTACCTGCTGCGCCCGGACGCCGCCGGGCACGCGGAGGCCGCCAAGGACTTCCACGTCTCGCCGTTCCTGCCGCTCGACGGCCGCTACCGCCTGCTGCTGCCGGAGCCGGACGGCGAACGGCTGCGCCTGACGGTGGCGCTGGAGCTGCCCGGCGGGCGGGCGTTCACCGCCACGGTGTCCGGCACCGGCCGCCCGGCGGGCCCGGCCGCGCTGCTGCGCGCGGCGGCCCGGCACCCGTTCGCCACCTACGCCGTGAGTCTGCGGATCCGCGCCCAGGGCGTCCGCCTGTGGCTGCGCGGCCTGCCCGCCCACCCCCGTCCCCGTCCCCACTCCCGTCCCCGTCCCGGAGAGGCCGTCCGCCGATGACCGTCACCGTCCCGTTCCCGCCCGCCGTCGACCCGTCGCACTGGCCGGACGTCGCCCGGGTGCCGCACGCCCCGCTGCGGGCCGCGGTGGCCGGGCGGCTGCTGCGCCGGGTGGCGGCCGGACGCGGCCTGCGGGTCGAACTCCCGGGCGGGCGACCGCTGTTGCCGTCCCCCGCGCAGGCGCCGGTGCTGCGGCTGCACCGCCCGGAGGCGTTCCTGCACCGGGTCGGCGCGGGCGGCCTGATCGGCTTCGGCGAGTCCTACCAGGCGGGCGACTGGGACAGCCCGGACCTGGTGCGCCTGCTGACCGCGCTGGCCGCCCGCCCCGAGACCCTGGTCCCGCCCGGCACCGGGCGGCTGCGCCGGCTGTACGTGCGGCGGCCCCCCGCGGCGGAGCTGTCCACGGCCGCCAACGCCCCGCGCAACATCCACCGGCACTACGACCTGTCGAACGAGTTGTTCGCGCTGTTCCTCGACCCGACCATGTCGTACTCCTCGGCGGTGTTCTCCGACCCCTCCCCCGCCACCCGCTGGCCCGACCTGGTCCCGGCCCAGCACCGCAAGATCGACCGGCTGCTGGACCTGGCCCGGGTCGGCCCCGGCACCCGGCTGCTGGAGATCGGCACCGGCTGGGGCGAACTCGCCCTGCGCGCCGCCGCCCGCGGCGCCGAGGTGGTCACCCTCACCCTGTCCGCCGAGCAGCTCGCGCTGGCCCGCCGCCGGATCGCCGCCGCCGGGCAGTCCGACCGGGTCGAGGTCCGGCTGTGCGACTACCGGCAGGCCCGGGGCTCGTTCGACGCGATCGTCAGCGTCGAGATGATCGAGGCCGTCGGACGCCCGTTCTGGCCCGCCTACTTCACCGCCCTGGACCGGCTGCTCGCCCCCGGCGGCCGGGTCGCCCTGCAGGCCATCACCATGCCGCACGCCCGGATGCTGGCCAGCAGCGACACGTACACCTGGATCCTCAAGTACGTCTTCCCGGGCGGCCAGATCCCCTCGCTGCGGGCGATCGCCGACACCGCCGCCGCGCACACCCGGCTGCGGGTGGACGCCGCGGACGCGTACGGGCCGCACTACGCCGAGACGCTGCGGCTGTGGCGGGAGCGGTTCACCGGGCGGGCGGAGCAGGTCGCGGCGCTCGGCTTCGACGAGGTGTTCCGCCGGATGTGGGAGCTGTACCTGGCGTACTCGGAGGCCGGGTTCCGCTCCGGCTACCTGAACGTCCACCAGGTGCTGCTGAGCCGGGACGGGGCCGCGGCGGGCGCCGGGTCCCTGCCGGTCCGGGACGGTCTGCGGTGAACGCCGCCGCGTTCGGCCTCGGCGCGGCCTGCGCCGCGGGCGCGGCCCTGCTGGTCATGCTCGCCGCGTTCGCCGTCGGGGTGCGCACCGGCCGCCACCGGGGCGTGGACGTGGCCTGGGGCCTGGCGTTCACCGCCGTCGCGCTGACCGGCTGCGGGCTCTCCGCCGGGTACGGCGACGGCGGGCGGCGGGCGCTGGCCACCGTCCTGGTGGCGGTCTGGGGGCTGCGGCTGTCCGCGCACCTGTGGTGGCGGGCCCGCGGCCTGCCCGAGGACCCGCGCTACGCCCGGATGCTCGCCAAGGCCCCCGCCGGGCCGGCCCGCACCCGGTACGCGCTGCGGATCGTCTACCTGCTGCAGGCCGCCCTGGTCTGGTTCGTCTCGCTGCCCGTGCTGGCCGCCCAGTACCTGCCGGGCCCGCTCGGCCCGGCCGCCTGGGCGGGGACGGCGCTGTGGGCGGTCGGCCTGTTCTTCGAGGCCGTCGGCGACGCCCAACTGGCCCGGTTCAAGGCCGATCCGGCCCACCGCGGCCAGGTCATGGACCGCGGCCTGTGGCGGTACACCCGGCACCCCAACTACTTCGGCGACGCCTGCGTCTGGTGGGGCCTGTTCCTGCTGGCCGCGGACGCACCGATCGGCTGGGCGTTCGTCGGCAGCCCGCTGCTGATGACCTGGCTGCTGGCCTTCGGCAGCGGGAAGCCGATGCTGGAACGCCACCTGTCCGGCTCCGACCGCCCGGGCTGGGCCGCGTACACGGCCCGCACCAGCGCATTCCTACCGCTCCCGCCCCGCCGGCGACGCGACTGAGACCCACTCACCTCCCCCACCGCACCGAGCCGTTGCCCACCCCCGCACGACCAGCCACCTCGGTGCAGCCGGACACCCCGACACTGCCGGACGCCTCGGCGCGACCCCCCGGCCCGGCAGCACGACTGAGACCCGCTCACCTCCCCCACCCCACCGAGCCGTTGCCTACCCCCGCCCGAGCGGGCGCCTCCGCGCAACCGGATCCCCGGCGCAGCCGAACGGCGGCGGCCCGGCTCCCCACCCAGCAATACCGCAGAGGCCCGCTCACCTCCCCCACCCCACCGAGCCGTTGCCCACCCCCACATGACCAGACACCTCGGCGCAGCCAACCGACCCGGCGCAACCGGACGGCGGTGGCACGGCTCCCCGCCCCGACGGCACGACTGAGACCCGCTCACCTCCCCAACACCACCAGCCCGTTGCCCACCCCGACTCGTCCGGCTGCCCCGGCTCAGCCGGACGTCTCGGCCCGGCCGTAGGGGTTGGCGGAGGCGTCCGGGAAGCCGGCCGCGTGCATGACCGCCTCGGCCACCAGCCGGGCCTCCCGGTGGGTCAGTCCCTCGATCGCGTGGCGCAGCGGCCCGGTGCGGACCCCGGCCAGGCCGGCGGCGACGGTGAGGACGGCCTTGGCCCGGTCGCCGAGGACGTCCCGGGCGGCGGCCCGGCCGGCCTGCCGGGGGCGGCCGAGGCGGTCCATCGCGCGGCGGAAGTCGACCGTCGCGGACGGGCCGTCCGGTCCTTCGGCGAGCGGCACGAAGCCGTTGCCGACCAGCCAGTCGCCGACCTCCTCGACCTGGAAGGCCAGCCGTACCCCCGCCTCCACCGGCGGCAGTCCGGCCGCCGCGCGCAACGCCAGTTCGGCCAGGTGTTCCCGGTCCGCGCCGCGGAACGGCACCTCGTTCGCCATCGCGTTCTCCCCTCCCCGTGGGGGCCCGCCCCGTGGCCCCTCCCGGGAACCTACCCGCGGGAGCACCCCCGCCCTACCCGACACACCCGGCCCGGTCGGCCGGACCTCGGCCGGGCCGGGTGGGTCGGGCCGCTCAGGCGAACGGCAGCAGCAGCACCGGGGCACTGGTCGGGTGCGGGGAGCCGCCGGCCGGTTCGAGGGTGACGCCGACGCCCGCCGCGCCGTCCAGCGGGCCGCTGAGCAGCAGGGTGCCGGTGCCCGTGGGGAGCAGCCCGGCGGGGCGCATGGTGCCCGCGTCGTCGTACCAGAGCTGGTAGGTGCGGCCGGGGCCCGGGGCGGGGAGGCCGGCGGCGAGCAGGCCGGCCCGGCCGCGGGCGGCGGACCAGACGACGGTGGCGGTGCCCCCGCCGGTGGCGGCGGTCGCGGTGCGGGCGTCCGGTGCGGTGAGCAGCGCGGTGACGGACTCCTGCTGGCGGGCGAGCGCGGCGACCCGGTCCCGGGCCCGTTCGGCCTCCCGGTGCTGCTGGACGGCGAGGGCGCCCGCGCCGAGGGCCAGCGCTAGGCAGGCGGCGAGCGCCAACCCCGGTGCGCGGCGGGCGAACCGGCGCCGCAGCCGGGCCGGGCGGGTGCGCGGCGGGACGGGGCCGTCGACCCGCGGGGCCTCCTGCCGGACGCCCGGCAGCGCGGCCAGCACCCGGGCCTTCAACGCCGGCGGCGGGGCCGCCGTCTCGGCCGCCCCGAGCCGGGCCAGGGCGGCGGCGAACTCCGCGGTCTCCTGCGCGCAGGACGGGCAGTGCTCGAGGTGGCGTTCGAAGGCATCGTTCTCCTCGGGGTCCAGCGCGTGCGCGGCGTACGCCCCGGTCAGGGTGTGCGGGTCGGCGGCGTGCCGGTCGACGGTGTGCGGGCGGAAGGCGTTCACGCGCCCACCCCCAGGCAGTCGCGCATCCGGATCAGCGCGTCCCGCATCCGGGTCTTGACGGTGCCGAGCGGGGCGCCGAGCACCTGGGCCACCTCCGGGTAGCTGTAGCCGCGGTAGTAGGCCAGGGTCAGCGACTCCCGCTGGAGCTCGGTCAGGGTGCGCAGGCAGCGCCGCACCTGTTCGCGCTCCAGGCGCCCCTCGACCTGTTCGGCGACCTCGTCGTAGGGGGTGCCGCCGTGCGAGGCGGCCGCGACCCGCCGGTCCCGGTCGGCGGCGGCCTGCGCGGAGCGGACCCGGTCGACGGCCCGCCGGTGGGCGATGGTCAGCACCCAGGGCAGCACCTCGCCCCGGTCCGCCCGGTACCGGGCCGCGGTGCGCCACACCTCGAGCAGCACCTCCTGCGCGACCTCCTCGGACTGCGCGGCGTCCCGCACCACCCGCCGCACCAGT
The DNA here is from genome assembly GCF_003751605.1 of Kitasatospora cineracea. Classification (NCBI taxonomy): domain Bacteria; kingdom Bacillati; phylum Actinomycetota; class Actinomycetes; order Kitasatosporales; family Streptomycetaceae; genus Kitasatospora; species Kitasatospora cineracea. The sequence goes on along the minus strand of NZ_RJVJ01000001.1, from coordinate 4,898,626 downwards.
CCGAACACCGGCCCGGCGACGGCGTCGTAGAGCGCCTCGAACGCGTCCTGGTCACCCCGCACCACCCGCGCCAGCAACTCCCGCAGATCCGGCCCGGGCCGCCGCGGCGGGGCCAACGACACCACGTGGCTCACCCCGCCACCCCACCGACAACGCTCCTGCCCTGCCACTGCACCACCCGCACGGAACCCTCCCACGACGGCCGGAACCCCCGACCGCACCGACTCGACAACACGACTCCACCCCTCTTCGTCACACCCCCCGTCCCGGATTGCCCCCGACCCCGGCCACTTCGCCACACCCGCACATCCGCACCCCCGCACCCCCGCACCCGCCGCCCGCACCCCCGCACCCGCCGCACCCGCCGCACCCGCCGCCCGCACCGTCTCCGCCGCCTCCCCCGCCCGTTCCGAAAACTGCCACCAATCCGCGCCCCACCGCCCGCCGAATGCCGGGTGTGACCGACCACAACCACCCGCCGCGGCGCCGCCCCAGCCGCCGCGGCCGCCCCAGCCTCGCCGCCGGAGCCGCCCTCGGGCTGGCCGCCGCCGTCGCCGCGCTGGGCGCGGGCGAGTTGGCGGCGCTGCTGACCGGCCCCGCCACCGCTCCGGTGGTGGCGGTCGGTGCGGCGGCCGTCGACCTGACGCCGACTCCGCTCAAGGAGTTCGCGGTGCGGAACTTCGGCACCCACGACAAGGCGGTCCTGCTGGGGGGCATCGAGCTGACGGCCGCGCTGCTGGCACTGGGCGCGGGCGTGCTGACGGCCCGTCGGCCCGCCTGGGGCGCCACCGTGTTCGGGCTGTTCGGCCTGCTGGGCGCGTGGGCGGCCCTCTCCCGGCCGGTCGCGTCGGTCGCCGACGGTCTGCCGTCACTGGTGGCGGGCGCGGTCGGCGCGGGCACCGCCCTCGCCCTGGCCCACCTGTTCCGCTCCCCCCTCGAAACGCCGGAAGCACCGGAAGCACCGGAAGCGCCGGAAGCACCCGCCGCCCCGGCCACCGGCCACCCGGTCACCCGCCGCACCGCCCTGGCCGCCACCGCCGGCACCCTGGTCGCGGGCGCCGCCGCCGGCCTGGCCGGGCGCGCCCTGGCGCAGCGCCCGTACGACGTGTCCGCCGTCCGGTTCCCGGCGCCGGCCGAGGCGCTGCCGCCGCTGCCGGCCGCCGTGCACCCGCGCGTCCCGGGCCTGTCGCCGTTCACCACCCCGAACGCCGACTTCTACCGGGTCGACACCGCGCTCACCCTGCCCCGGATCGACCCGCGCGACTGGGCGCTGCGCATCCACGGCCTGGTGGACCGCCCGCAGGTGCTCACCTTCGACGAACTGCTGCGCGAGCCGCTCGAAGAGCTCGACTACACCCTCTCCTGCGTCTCCAACGAGGTCGGCGGCCCCTACGCCGGCACATCCCGCTGGCTGGGCGCCCCGCTGCCCGCGCTGCTGCGCCGCGCCGGGGTCCGGGCCGGGGCGGACCAGCTGGTGGGGCGCTCGAAGGACGGCATGACCATCGGCACCCCGCTGGAGTCCGTCCTGGACGGCCGCCGCGCGCTGCTCGCCCTCGCCATGAACGGCGAGGCGCTGCCGCTCGCGCACGGCTTCCCGTGCCGCAGCCTGGTGCCCGGCTTCTACGGCTACACCTCCGCGACGAAGTGGCTCATCGACCTGGAGGTCACCGCCTTCGCCGCCTTCGACCCGTACTGGGTGCGGCGCGGCTGGGACCGCACCGGCACCGTCCGCACCGCCTCCCGGATCGAGGTCCCCGCGCCGTTCGCCAAGGTCCCCGCCGGGGAGGTGGACGTCGCCGGGACGGCCTGGGCCACCCACCGCGGCGTCGCCGCCGTGGAGGTCCGCGTCGACGGCGGGCCCTGGCAGCCGGCCGAACTGGCCGCCGACGCCGGGCCCGACCTGTGGCGGCAGTGGTCCTACCGCTGGCCCGGCGCGGCCCCCGGCACCCACCGCATCGAGGTCCGCGCCACCGACGCCACCGGAGCGGTGCAGCCCGAACAGCGCGCCGATCCGTTCCCCGCCGGGGCGACGGGCTGGCACAGCACCGTCGTCACCGTCACCTGACGGGCCGTCACCGACTTTCCCGACCATCCCGTTTCACCTTCACCCATCACCGAGGAGAGCTCCGCCATGTCCGCACCCACCCGCAACCGCCGCACCCTCACCGCCCTGCTCGCCGCCGGCGCCCTGGCCCTGACCCTGGGCGCGTGCAGCAGCAGCGGCGGTTCCAGTTCCTCCTCCGCCTCGGCGGCCTCGCCCTCGGCGGCGATGCCCGCCACCACCGACTCGGCGGCGATGGCCGACCAGCCGTTCGGCGCGGCCTGCGCCGCCGTGCCGAAGGACGGCGCCGGATCGTTCACCGGCATGGCGAAGGACCCGGTCGCCACCGCCGCGTCCAACAACCCGCTGCTGTCCACCCTGGTGACCGCCGTCAAGCAGGCCGGCCTGGTCGACACCCTCAACTCGGCCCAGAACATCACCGTCTTCGCACCCACCAACGACGCCTTCGCCAAGGTCCCCAAGGCCGACCTGGACGCGCTGCTCGCCGACAAGGCCAAGCTCACCAAGGTCCTGACCTACCACGTCACCCCCGAGCGCCTGGCCCCCACCGCCCTGGCCGGCACCCACAAGACCCTGGAGGGCGCCGACCTCACCGTCAACGGCACCCAGCCCGACTTCACCGTCAACAACAACTCCAAGGTCCTGTGCGGCAACGTCCAGACCGCCAACGCCACCGTCTACATCGTCGACACCGTCCTGATGCCCACCTCCTGACACCCGACGCCCGATCGCCCGGCCGCCTGACGCTTCACCAGGTCAGGCCGTCCCCAGCCGGGCGATCAGGCCGTCGAGGTCCAGGTGCTCGTGTTCGCGGCCGGCCGGGACGAGCGTGTAGCACTCGAGCAGGAAGCCGGTGACGATCTCGGCCGGGATGTTGACCACCGCCGCCCCGGTGCCGCCGTGCAGGGTGACCAGGACCTCGCCGTCGGCGCCGGGGCGGACGGTGACGTCGCCGTGTCCGGCGGGGGCGAGGCGGCCCTCGTTGAGCAGGTCGCGGCCGAACACCCATTCCACGGCGCCGACCCGGCCGACCGGTGGGAACACCAGCCGGACCGCGTACGGGAGCGAGGAGTCGAAGTGCAGCCCGGCCTCCACCGCCAGGTCGGGGTGCGGGCTGTGCGGGAGCGTGACGGCGGTGGACCAGCAGGTGGCGACGGCCATGCGGGGAGGCCTTCCTTCCGGGTGGCGGCGGTGGGCGGTGCCGAAAGCTCACGGCAGGACCCCGACTACCCGCCCGGCCCGGCGATCCGCCGATCGACGCAGAACCTTCACCGATGTCCTCCACCCACCACACGAACGGCCGAACCCGGTGACGGCGGGACGCGCCGGATCGGGCCCTTCGACGGCGGTGCGGGAACCGGGACCGCTGGGTCGCCGAGGTGGAACGCGGCCGCCGGGCCGCCCTCGCGGGCGAACTCGACCTCGCGCTGGACGTGTTCGCCCGGGGCCGCCGGGGGCGCGGGCCGCGTCGTGGGCCCGAACGGGCGACTTCCGTCCCGGAACGGCGTAGGTTCGCTGCTGGGCGGGCCCGAGGCCGGGTGCCGCCGTGGATCGAGTGCCGAGCAGAGGACGGGTACGGGACATGGCTCAGGTTGTCCGGGGTGTGATCGCGCGGGCGAAGGGTGCACCGGTGGAGGTGGTTCCCGTCGTGGTGCCGGATCCGGGGCCGGGTGAGGCGGTGGTGCGGGTGCAGGCGTGCGGGGTGTGCCACACGGACCTGCACTACCGGGAGGGCGGGATCAACGACGAGTTCCCGTTCCTGCTGGGGCACGAGGCGGCGGGCGTGGTGGAGTCGGTCGGCGAGGGCGTCGAGGAGGTCGCCCCGGGCGACTTCGTGATCCTCAACTGGCGTGCGGTGTGCGGCCGTTGCCGGGCCTGCAAGCGCGGCCGGCCGTGGTACTGCTTCAACACCCACAACGCGAAGCAGAAGATGACGCTGGAGGACGGCACCGAGCTGTCCCCGGCGCTGGGCATCGGCGCGTTCGCGGAGAAGACGCTGGTCGCGGCGGGCCAGTGCACCAAGGTCGACCCGGCGGCGTCCCCGGCGGCGGCCGGCCTGCTGGGCTGCGGGGTGATGGCGGGCCTGGGCGCGGCGATCAACACCGGGCAGGTGGGCCGGGGCGACAGCGTCGCGGTGATCGGCTGCGGCGGCGTGGGCAACGCGGCGGTGGTGGGCTCGCGGCTGGCCGGCGCGGGCACGATCATCGCGGTGGACGTGGACGACCGCAAGCTCGCCACCGCGCAGCGCCTGGGCGCCACCCACACCGTCAACTCCCGTTCGGTGGACGCGGTGGAGGCGATCCGCGGCCTGACCGGCGGCAACGGCGCGGACGTGGTGATCGAGGCGGTGGGCCGCCCGGAGACGTACCGGCAGGCGTTCTACGCCCGCGACCTGGCGGGCACCGTGGTGCTGGTGGGCGTGCCGACGCCGGAGATGACGCTGGAGCTGCCGCTGCTGGACGTGTTCGGGCGCGGCGGCGCGCTGAAGTCGTCCTGGTACGGGGACTGCCTGCCGGAGCGGGACTTCCCGATGCTGATCGACCTGTACCTGCAGGGCCGCCTCGACCTGGACGCGTTCGTCAGCGAGACGGTCCCGCTGGACGGCGTGGAGGAGGCGTTCGCCCGGATGCAGCGCGGCGAGGTGCTGCGCTCGGTGGTGGTGTTCTGATGGCGGCCCGGATCGAACAGCTGGTCACCTCGGGCGAGTTCAGCCTGGACGGCGGCACCTGGCAGGTCGACAACAACGTGTGGATCGTCGGCGACGACACCGAGGCGGTGGTGATCGACGCGGCGCACGACGCGGCGGCGATCAAGGAGGCGCTGGGCGGTCGACGGCTGCTCGCGGTGGTCTCCACCCACGCCCACAACGACCACGTGGACGCGGCGCCCGAGCTGTCGGACCTGACGGGCGCGCCGGTGCTGCTGCACCCGGCGGACGAGGTGCTGTGGCGCCGGACCCACCCGGACCGGGCGCCGGACGGCCCGCTGGCGGACGGTCAGGAGATCGCGGTCGCGGGCACGGTGCTGACGGTGCTGCACACGCCGGGCCACAGCCCGGGCGCGGTCAGCCTGTACGCCCCCGAGCTGGGCACCGTCTTCACCGGCGACACCCTGTTCGCGGGCGGCCCGGGCGCCACCGGCCGGTCGTTCTCGGACTTCCCGACCATCGTCGAGTCGATCCGCGGGCGGCTGCTGACCCTGCCGCCGGAGACCGTGGTGCGCACCGGCCACGGCGACTCGACCACCGTCGGCGCGGAGGCCCCGCACCTGGCGGAGTGGATCGCCCGCGGTCACTGACCGCCCGTCAGTCCGTGCCCGCGGCCCCGGCCGGTTCCGCGGCGCCGAACCGGATGCCGGCCAGCCGTTCGCGGGAGGCCGCGTCGGCCAGCAGCACCGACCGGGCGCCGGGGAACGCCGCCCGCCCGTCCCGTTCGAGCGCGGCCAGCAGCCGGGCGGTGCGCCGCACGTGCAGCCGGAAGGTGCGCGGGGCGGCGGTGCGGGCCCGGGCGCGCTGCCCGGCCAGGGCCTCGGCGGGGCGGACGGCGAGCAGCACCACGTGCAGGTCGCGTCCGGCCCGCCGGGCCCAGCGCGCCAGGGCCCGGCGCATCCACCAGCGGCTGCCGCAGTCGTGCACCAGCAGCGGCCCGGGGCGGCGGAACGCGGCGCGGGTGCGCAGCAGGTGCAGCAGGCGGACGGCGGGGCGGTAGAGCGGGTAGGGCAGGGCGGCGGGCATCCGGGCCTGGTAAGCGAGCCGGGTGGTGCGCGGGTCGATCAGGGCGGCGGGGGCGTCCCAGCGGCGCAGCAGGGTGGACTTGCCGCTGCCGGGGACGCCGCCGACCACCACGACCGCGTCCGGCCCGTAGCGGAGCTCCAGCGGCCCGCCGGGGCGGCCGCGCAGGTCGGCGACCGCGTCCGGGGCGTACCCGGTGACCTGCACGTGCCTGCTCCCCCTGCTGTTCCCGCTCGTCCGCCCGGCAGCCTACCGGGGCACTCCCTCCTCCAACCGGATCGCCCCTCCGGGGCAGGCGGCGGCGGCGTCGGCGACCTCGCGGACCAGGTCGGCGGGCGGGCTGGCCTGGAGGAGGACGACGGTGCCGTCCTCGTCGTTCTGGTCGAACACCTCGGGGGCGGCGAGGACGCACTGCCCGGAGCCGCAGCACCGGTCCGGCTCGACGTGGACGAGCATGGCGGTTCCTTTCGGGGGGTGGGCGGTCACCAGGCGACCGGGAGGGACTCGACGCCGTAGACGGTCATCTCGTGGCGGAAGCGGATCTCCTCGAAGGGCACGGCCAGGTGCAGGTCGGGCAGGCGGCGCAGCAGGGTGTCGAGGGCGATCTCGAGTTCGAGCCGGGCCAGCGGCTGGCCGAGGCACTGGTGGACGCCGAAGCCGAAGGCGAGGTGGCGGCGGGTGTCGCGGGTGAGGTCGAGGGCGTCGCCGTCGGGGTAGCGCTCGTCGTCGCGGTTGGCGGTGTTGATCTGGCAGATGACGCCCTCGCCGGCCCGGATCAGCACGCCGCCGACCTCGGCGTCCTCGACGGCGACCCGGACGACGCCGGTCTGCACGATGCTGAGCCAGCGCAGCAGTTCCTCGACGGCGGCGGGCGTGGACCCGGGGTGGGCGCGCAGGTGGGCGAGCTGGTCGGGGTGGCGCAGCAGGGCGAGGACGGAGAGGGCGGTCATGTTGGCGGTGGTCTCGTGGCCGGCGATGAGCAGCAGGCGGCCCATCGCGCCGATCTCCTCGGTGGGGAGTTCGCCGCGGGCGACCAGGCGGCTGAGGATGCCGTCGTCGGGGTCGGTGCGCTTGCTCTCGGTGAGGGTGTCGAGGTAGGTGGTCAGGCTGTCCTGGGCGGCGGCCACCTCCGCCACGGTGCTGGCGCGGTGCAGCAGGGTGCGGCTGCAGCGCTGGAAGAACTCGTGGTCCTGGTAGGGGACGCCGAGCAGCAGGCAGATCACCAGGGAGGGCAGCGGGAGGGCGAACTCGGCGACCAGGTCGGCGGCGGTGCGGCCGGTGGTCATCCGGTCGAACAGTTCGTCGGCGGCCTGCTGGACGGCGGGGCGCAGCGCGGCGGTCTTGCGGATGGTGAAGTCGCCGGTGAGCATCCGGCGCAGGTGGCCGTGCTCGGGGTCGTCCATCCGGATGAACGAGGTCTTGCCGACGCTGAGTTGGCGGGCGGCGGCGGTGAGGAAGGGGAAGCCGGGGCGGGCGGCGTCGGCGCTGAAGCGGGGGTCGGCGAGGACGGCGCGGGCGTCCTGGTAGCGGGTGATCAGCCAGCAGGGGCTGTCGTCCCAGAGGGCGACCCGGGTGACGGGCTCGTCCTGCTGGGCCTGCTGGTAGGCGGGCGGCGGCGCGAACGGGCAGGCGCCGCGCGGTGCGGGGTGGGAGGTGGTGGCGGCAGTGGCCATGCTGGGGTCCCTTCCCGGGGCCGGGCGCTGCCGTCCGGGCCCGGGCGGGGGCGGGGTGCGGCAGGGCGGCCCGGCATTTGAGTGCCTCGGGCAACTAACTCACGGTCACGCTAACTCGCGTTCCGTGTCCACGGAAAGGACGCCCGGCCGCCGGAGCGGATTCTGTCCGGATTCCGGCGTGCCCCGACCGCCGCCGCGGGCGGCCGGGCCCGGCGCCCACCAGGCGTGTCCATGCCCGACGGGGCGGCGGCCGGCCCGCCCGGGCGGTCGAGAACGGGCCACCTCCCCGCCCCGGACCGGGCTTTACCCGGGCTTTGCCGATCCCTTACACTCGGCACCGCGAAGGGGAGTAGTCCCGAAACACCACCGGTCGACACACTGGACGGCACGCCCGTCCCGGCCCGTGGGTCGCGGCAGGCCGCTGCCGCGACGGACGAGACCTTCGGCCCCGTGCACGGCCCTGCCGCACCACCGTGCGGCAGGTCTCGTCGTGCCGGGCCGAGAGGTTCGCCCGTCGCCCGCCCGGTGCCGTTCGAGCCCGCGGCCCGGCCCCTGCAGAAAGCACCGCGATGTCCTTCGACCCCCTGGCGATGCTCACCGCCTTCGGGCTGATCTTCCTGGCCGAACTCCCCGACAAGACGATGTTCGCCTCCCTGGCCATGGGCACCCGCATGCGCCCGCTGTACGTCTGGTTCGGCACCTCGGCCGCGTTCGTCGTGCACGTGGCGATCGCCGTCGGCGCGGGCAGCCTGCTGGGCCTGCTGCCCGGCCTGGCCGTCAAGCTGGTCTCCGCCGCGCTGTTCGGCTTCGGCGCGTTCGTGCTGCTGCGCTCGGGCGGCGACGAGGACGACGAGGAGGGCGGCGCGCGGACCGTCACCGGCTTCTGGCCGGTCTGGGCCACGGCGTTCACCACCGTCTTCATCGGCGAGTGGGGCGACCTGACCCAGATCACCACCGCCAACCTCGCCGCCACCAACGGCTGGCTGCCCACCGCGATCGGCTCCGCCGCCGCCCTGATGTCCGTCTCCGCCCTCGCCCTGCTGGTGGGCCGCTTCATCGCCAAGCGCGTCCCGCTGCGCACCGTCCAGCGCGTCGGCGGCCTGTGCATGGCCGTCCTGGCCACCTGGACCCTGATCGAGGCCGTCACCGGCTGACCGCGCCCGCGCCCCGCAGCGGCCCGGCCCCGCAATCGCGTTGACGCGGGGGCCGGGCCGCTGCTGGACTGCCCGCATGCCCACCGACGCCGCGGCCCACGGCCGCTCCCCCGGCCGCACGTTCGCCGACGCCCGTTCGCTGGCCCCCGTCGTGCGGGAGGTCTTCGGCGCCGCCCGCCGGATCGCCGCCGTCGAACGGCTGCGCGGCGGCAGCAAGAAGGGCGTCTACCGGGTGGTGCTGGACGACGCCACCAGCGCGGTGGTCTACCTGTGGAGCGCCGACGAGGACTACTGGAGCGGCCTGCTCCCGGACGGCCACGACGACCCGGCGAACCCGTTCTCGCACGCCTCCGGGCTCGACCTGCTCGAAGGCGCCACCCGGCGGCTGGCGGCCGTCGGCGCCCGCGCGCCGCGCCTGCTGTTCACCGACCGCGGCCGCGGGCTGTACCCGGCGGACGTCGCCGTCGCCGAGGACGTCCGCGGCGGGACGCTGCAGGACCTGCTGGAGCGCGACCCGGCCGCCGGGCGGCGCACCCTGGGGCGGCTCGCCGGGGCCCTGCGGCTGATGCACGCCCACCGCGCGCCCGCGTTCGGGCGGGTGGCGTGGCTCGACGGCGGCGGCGCGCCGAGCGGCGACAGCTGCGAACGGGGCTACCTGGAACGGGCGTTGGTCAACCTCTCGACCGCCGTCGCGCACGACCCGCGGGCCGCCGCGGCCGAGTCCGAACTGGCCGGGAAGCTGCACGCCCTGCACGCCGAGGTCGAGCCGCGCGCCGGACTCGGCGTGGTGCACGGCGAGTTGGGCCCGGAGCACGTCCTGATCGGACCGGACGGCGAGCCCGTGCTGATCGACGTCGAGGGCCTGCTGTACGCGGACCCCGAGGTCGAGCACTGCTGGCTGCGGATGCGCTTCGACGCGCACCTCGAGCACTACGAGGCGCTGCGCGACCCCGGGCTCGACCCGCGCCGCCTCGCCTTCTACCGGTACGCCATGCACCTGGACCTGGTCGGCGGCCCGCTGCGGATCGCCGCCGGCGACTTCCCCGACCGCCGGTGGATGCTGGAGATCGCCGACCACCACCTGCGCCAGGCCCTCGCGTACCGGGCCTGACGCCTGGCGGTGCGTCAGGCGACGGAGACCGCGCTCCAGGCGGCGCCCACCGCCGCGTACTCGGCGGAGTTCGCGCCGTACAGGTCGCGGGCGGCGCTGAGCGAGGCGACGCGGGCGCCCTTGTAGTCGGTGGTGGAGGTCATGTAGACGGTCAGGGCGCGGTACCAGATCGCGGCGACCTTCTGGTTGCCGATGCCGGTGACGGTCGAGCCGTTGCAGGTCGGCGAGTTGTAGGCGACGCCGTTGACGGTCTTGGCGCCGCTGCCCTCGCTGGCCAGGTAGAACCAGTGGTTGCCGACGCCGGAGGAGTAGTGCACGTCCAGCCGGCCGACCGACTTGCTCCAGCAGTCCGCCGAGCCGCCGTCCAGCGAGGGCTTGTCGAAGCGGCGCAGCCACGGCGGGGTGGACTGGTCGCTGAACAGGTAGTCGCCCTTGTCGACCGCGTTGTCGGCGTACCACTCGACCATGGTGCCGAAGATGTCGCTGGTGGACTCGTTGAGGCCGCCGGACTCGCCGCTGTAGCGGAGGTTCGCGGTGGCGCTGGTGACGCCGTGGGTCATCTCGTGGCCCATGGTGTCGAGGTCGACCTGCTCGGGGTCGGTGCTGCCGTTGCCGTCGCCGGTCATCATGCAGAAGCAGGCGTCGGACCACTGGGCGTTGTCCCAGTTGGTGCCGACGTGGACGAAGACGGTGGCGCCCTTGCCGTCGTTCTTGATGCCGTTCCGGCCGAAGGTGTTCTTGTAGTAGTCGTACGTCCAGGCGGTGTTGGCGTGGGCGTCGACGGCGGCGGTGGCCCGGTCGGTGGAGAACTTCCGGCCGTCGCCCCACACGTTGTCGGCGTCGGTGTAGAGCGTCCCGGAGGTGGCCTTGACGCTGCTCGCGGAGAGGTTGTGGGCGTCCTTGGTGGTGTGGCCGCGGACGGGGTCGATCAGCGCGTAACTGCCGTTCGCCTGCTGGGTGGTGGAGAGCGTGACGTCGCCGGTGTACTCGGAGTGGCCGGTGCCGGTCGCGGAGTGCTCGGCGTCGTAGCTGTCGATGGCGGCGCCGGTGGTGGCGTCGGTGACCACCACCCGGCCGGTGGGCTGGCCCTGCTTGCCGGTGCCGGTGACGGTGGTGCGCCAGGCGAGGCGGGCGGTGCCGTCGGCGGCCCAGACCACGAGTTCGGGCGTGGAGGTGGCCGCGGCTGTGCCGGGGGCCTGCTGGAGCGCCTCGGCGGCGCTGCGCTGGGCGGGCACGGCCGGGCGGGTGGAGGGCACCTTGGGGTCGTGGCCCTTGGCCCGGGAGGAGTCGGTGAGCCGCCCGCGCGCGTCCTGGTGCACCACCAGGTCGCCGCCGACCACGGGCAGCCCGTCGTAGCTGCGGTCGAAGCGGACGTGCTGGGTGCCGTCCGGGTCGAGCACCACGTCCTTGAGGACGAGGTCCTGGCCGGGCCCGTAGCCGAACAGGGCGGCGTGCTGGGCGACATTGGCCCGGGCGCGGGCGACGGCCGCGTCCCGGCCGCCGGGAGCGGCGTCGGCGGTGCCGGTGGTGACGGCGGTGAGGAGGAGGGCGGCGGTGGCCGCGAGGGCGGCCGTGCCGAGGACGTGGCGGTGCGCGGAGGAGGGGCTCACGCGGGACTCCGGTCGGGGTAGCTGGAGGATGGCCGACCGAGAGCCTGACGGTGAACAGACAAACACTTCTAGTAAACAGAACGGACCGTGACCCTTTCGTAGTGTCCCGAGCCCGTTCCGGGAGCTGCCCCGGAACCGTTGCGAGGGCCGTTCCGTGACCGGGCGTCAGCGCAGGATGCCCGCCCGGCGGGCCGCCGCCACCCACTGCGGGAACTCGGACAGCAGCCGGTCGTAGAGCTCCGGGTCCGGGAGGGTGCTGATGTCGTCGACCGCGAAGAACCCGACGTTGTCGACCCGGCGGCCGGGCAGCGTGTCGAACCGTTCCAGGACCCCGTAGTCGCCGTGGCCCAGCCCGACGAACTGCCAGAACACCGGCTCCTCGACGGCCGCGCGCAGTTGCTGCTCGATCTCGCTGTTGCGGTAGACCCCGCCGTCGGAGAAGAACAGCACCAGGGTCGGCTCCGCCGTCGGGTTCTCCCGCACGTGGGCGCGGACCTCCGCGATGACCTTCTGCTCGTCGTTGTTGACGCCGACCGCCTTCATGTCGACCCGCCCGTCGGGCAGCGGCGGGCGGACCTTGCGGCGGCCGAACAGCGAGATCTCGCCGACCCGGACGTGCCGGCCCAGCCACTCCGGCAGCTCGGACAGCCGCAGGTCGGGCAGCCGGGCCGGCCAGGTCGCGAAGGTCCACGCCTGCATGGTCCGGTCCTCGTCCAGCTGCGCGGCGACGGCGGCCATCCGCTCCACCACGTCCGCCACCACGCCCCGGTGGTAGAGCCCGGCCATCGAACCGGAGGCGTCCAGCACCAGCACCACCCGCGCGACGAGGCCCTGCGCGCCGTGCTTGCGCAGGCTGACCGCGACCTGCTGCTTGCGCAGGCTCAGCCGCTTGCGCATGTCGACGGGCAGCGCGCGTTCCTCCTCCTCCCCCTGACCGGCCGTCAACTCCGGCCCGGGCAGGGGCGACGGCATCGGCGCCTGCACCTGCACCTGCACCTGCACCGGCGCCTGCACCGGAGGCGTCTCGGGTTCGGGAAGGGCGAACCCGTGCGCGACCGCGAGGCCCGCCAGGCCGTCCGTCCAGCCCTGGCCGACGGCGCGGAACTTCCAGCGGCCGTCGCGCCGGTACAGCTCGCCGCAGACCAGGGCGCGCTCCGCGCCCGGCTCGGGGTCGAAGCGGGCCAGGCCGGCCCCGGTGCGGGCGTCGCCGAGCAGCAGCGACAGGCCGGGGACGGCGCCGAGGCCGGCCCCGTCGGTGACGGCCAGCAGCAGCACCCGCTGGACGGCGGGGGCCAGCGCGGCCAGGTCGACGTCGACCCCGTCCGGCCGCACCAGGACGCCGGGGGCGTGCGTGCGGACCAGCCGGGGCCCGTCGTCCGGGCCGAGCAGCAGCGCGGCGGTCCCCACCGCCGGGACGCCCGGCCCGGCCCGCCAGGAGAGTGCGGCCCGGACGGCGGCGGCGTCGATCGGCAGGTTGGCGCCCTTGGCGAGCGGAGTCTCGGTCACCTCCCCAGTCTGCCCGCTGCGGCGGCGCGGGTCCCCGCCCCGGCCGGTGTCCGCACGTTACGGTGGGACGGGAGCGAGGTGGTCCTGATGAAGTCGGTGACCGACTGGCTGGGCGGCCTGTCCGGGCCGGTGGTGTACGCGGTGGTGGCGGCGCTGGTGTTCGCCGAGGACGCGCTGTTCTTCGGTTTCGTGCTGCCCGGCGAGACCGCGGCGGTGCTCGGCGGCGTGCTGGCCCACCAGGGCAGCGTCTCGCTGGGCTGGATGCTGGTGACGGTGGTGGCCGCGGCGGTGCTCGGCGACTCGGTCGGCTACGAGGTGGGACGGCGGGTGGGCCCGCGGGTGCTGGAGACCAGGTCGCTGCGCCGCCACGCGGACCGGATCGGCCGGGCCCGGGAGCTGATCCGCCGCCGGGGCCCGGCGGCCGTGCTGCTGGGCCGGTTCGTGGCCTTCTTCCGCGCCCTGATGCCCGCCCTGGCGGGGGTGTCCCGGATGCCCTACCGCCGGTTCCTGCTCTTCAACGCCGTCGGCGGCCTGCTGTGGGGCGTCGGCTTTGTTCTGCTCGGCTACTTCGCGGGCGCGGCCTACACCCGGGTGGAGGGCACCGTCGGCCGCACCGCCGCCCTGGTCGTGGCGGGCCTCGCCGTGGTGGCGGTCCTGGTGCACTACGTCCGCAGCCACCGCCGGGAGCACGCCCGGGAGCACCGGCACGGGCAGGAGCACGCCCAGGAGCACGGGGACGGCTGACCCCGCCGGAGGGGACCGTTCGGCCCCCGCGCTCTCCTGACCGCCCGTCACCCGACGACGGCGAGTTCGGCGACCACGGCGCGGTGGTCGCTGCGGGCCAGGGCGTGTTCGGAGACCGCGACGGCGGCCAGCGCGGAGCCGTGCAGCACGTGGTCGATCTGGATGACCGGCGGGACGCCCCGGAAGTCCGGGTGGTGTTCGGGCCAGGTCGGGAACAGGCCCGCGCCGAGTTCCTCGTGGGTGTCGGCCAGGCCGGTGTCGAGCAGGTCGCGCATCGGGGCGTGGTCGAGCGTCGCGTTGAAGTCGCCCAGCAGGACGGCGTCCCGGGTCCGCCCGGGTGCGGCGGCGCGCAGCCGGTGCAGGTCGTCGGCCCAGCGGCGGGCGTCGCCGAGCGGGTAGTAGGTGTGCACGGCGACCAGCTGCACCGGGTGCCCGCCGACGTCGACGGTCAGGTTGGCGGTGGGCCAGGCCGGGTCGGCGGCGGAGCCGACCGGCAGCCGGGTGTAGAGCGCGCTGTCGGTGCCTTCGGGGCGTTCGCGGTGCGGGAGCAGCTCGCGGATGCCGGCCGCGTCCAGTGCCGCGGCCGCGGAGTCGCTCTGCTCCTCGACGGCGAGCACGTCGATCCGCTGCTCGCGCACCAGGTCCACCAGGGCCTTCGGCGAGACCTGGCCCATGAAGTTGTTGCTGGTCGCCACCCGCAGCCGGGGTGCTCCGGCCGGCGGCGCTCCCCCGTCCGGGAGGAACCGGGGCACCAGCCACCACAACTGCAGCGCCACCAGCGCCGCCGCGACCCCGCCCACCCAGCGCCCGCGCAGCCCGACCGCCACCGCCAGCACCACCACGCACAGCACCGCCGCGTACGGCAGCCCGGCCATCGGCAGCGCCCACCACGTCCCGTCGTCCCACCCGAGCAGCCGCACCACCGTCAGCACCGCCGGCCCCGCCAGCAGCACCGCGCACCCGGCCAACCCGGCCCCCCGCCACCGGCGCCCCCGGCCCGCGGGCCCGTTCTCCGTCACAGCGCGCTCCCCCTCGGCGTCGGTCACCCGTCGTGGGGGACGGACGCCCGTGCCTCCTGGCCGGTTCCGACGGGCCGTCAGTGCGGGCCGTCAGTGCGGGGTGTCAGTGCCGGGTGTCAGTGCGGGGTCTCTCGGATGTTCGGGACGGCGCGGACCAGGGTGACCACGCCGGTGGCGACCAGGGCGACGGCGAGGAGTTCGGGGATGAGCAGGGGGCCGGTGCGGATCGTCTCGTCGAACAGGACGATGCCGAGCAGCAGGCTGACGGCGGCGTCGCCGATGGTCAGGGCGGGTTGGGAGGCGACCAGCGGGCCGGCCTGGAGGGCGTTCTCGAGCAGGAGGACGGCGGCGATTCCGGTGAGGGCGAAGCCGTAGGTCTGCCAGGTGGTGAGGAAGGCGGCCGGGCCGTGGTCGGAGAAGGTGCCGGTGGCGGACTTGAGCAGGGCGGCGGTCAGGGCGTTGCCGATCGCGGCGGCGGTGCCCAGGGCCCCGGCGCGGAACACCGGTCCGCGGCCGCGGGCGGCGGCGACGCACAGCGCCATCGCGCCGAGGCAGCCGGCCAGGACGGGGGCCCAGCGGCTCATCGGGGCCTGGTCGTCGGCCCCGGTGGGGGCGGCGCAGGCGAGGAACAGGGCGAGGCCGCCGACCACCGCCGCGACGCCCGCCCAGCCGGCGGCGGGGATCCGGCGGTGCAGCAGGGGTGCGGCGATCAGCAGGGCGAACGGCAGTTCCAGCACGAACACGGGCTGCACCAGGGCGAGCGGCCCGAACACGAGGGCCAGGGCCTGGAACAGCGCGGCGCCCGTCACGCCCAGGATGCCCGCCAGCCAGGCCGGGTCCCGGGCCAGTACGGCCAGGAACCGCAGTCCCCCGCCCCGCGCCACCCGCGAGGCGGCTTTCCGTTGAAAGGCGGTCCCGGCCGCGTTGGAGGCAGCTCCGAGCACCGCGCACACCACCGCGAGCACGTCCACCCGCCATCGGTTCCCCCGCCCCGGGCCGCGAACCCCCGCTTCCCCCGGACGGCCGAACCCGGGTTGCGGGCCCGCTGCGGCCGGCGCCGGACGGCCGCGGGCCCGCCGCGGCCGGGGGTGGCTGCGGCGGGCCCGGGCGGGCTGGGCGGATCGTTACTGCTGTCCGGTCCAGGTGGAGCGGGGCTGGGTCTTCATGCTGCGGAGGGTGGCGGGGTCGATGTCGACGTCCGCGTAGAAGACGCCGAGGTTGTAGCCGTCGCCCTGGGTGTTGACGGTGATGGAGATGTCGGTGTCACCGTTGCGGAGGTAGGGGGAGACGTCCCAGCGGTTGGCGTCGTAGCCGAAGGAGTTGGGGTAGGCCGGGTTGCGGGGGAAGCGCTGGGCCGGGTCGGCGTTGTCGAGGTTGGAGGTGAAGGCGTCGTTCGCCGGGTGCAGGGCGTCGCTGAAGCGGGTGAGCGGGCCGTTGGTGGACTTCATGTCCATCGTGTCGCCGGTCCACTTGTGGTCGCCGTCGTAGACGACCCAGCCGAGGTGGCCGGTGACGGGGCCGTCGGCGGGGGTCCGGATGCCGCTGAGGGTGCCGGTGAGGGCGGGGCTGTTGGGCAGTTCGGGCTGGAAGCCGTCCCAGATGTGCAGGTGGCGCAGGGGTTCGCAGTCGCGCTCGTAGGCGACCACGATGGTCCAGCCGCCCCAGCTGTGCGGCTTGACGACGGAGTCCATGTCGGCGGCCTCGTAGGTGCCGGAGCCGTGGTTGCGGACCTGCTCGGTGATGTCGGCGGACGCCTGGTAGCTGCTCTCGTCGTCGGTGGTGATGTAGCCGATGGAGGGCTGCTGGTTGGCGACGTTGGTGTACTGGCCGTCGCCGGGGAACTTCAGGTAGATCTCGTCGATCTGGCTCTCGGGCAGGACGGTGTCGCCGATGCCGCGGGTGCCGCCCCAGTAGAGGCGGGCGTACTTGACGGTGGCGCCCTCGGGGAGTTGGAGGTCGGCGGAGCTGGAGGAGTAGATCTCGTCGCCGAGCGGGCCGGTGTGGCCGGGGCCGTCGATGTTGATGTACTTCATCTGGAAGTTGTTGTTGATCGGGCGCGGCCCGTCGCCGTTGCGGGCCTGCTCGCAGGGGGCCTGCGCCGGGTCGACGGGGGGCTTGGTCTCGTCGCAGGTCATCAGGGTGTTGCTGATGTGGGTGATGCCGCCGTGGAAGTCGCCCTGGAAGCGGGTGGTGAAGGGCAGCCGGTTCTCGGTGATGGTGTGGGCCGCGGTGGCCCGGGTGTGGGTGGCGGGCCGGCTGTCGGTGGAGTACGCGGCGGGGACGGCCAGGGCGCTGGCGGCGACGAACGCGGCGCTGACGGCCAGGGTGCGCCGGGTGGGGCGAGCGGGACGGGACAAGACGGGTGCTCCTCTGACGGGGTTTCGGTCGCCTTCCTGCGAAGGCGCCTCCAGGTGACCACCCGTCAGGCAGTCGATCCGGTTATTGGGCCGAACGACGGCATTCCTGAATGTTTCCTGAGAATGCCGTCATCCGGTCGGACGGCCCGTCAGGCCCGCTGTTCGACCCGGACCCGGTCCACCGCGAGGGTGGCCGCGCCGGGGCCGAACGGGCCGCCCTCGGCGCCGGAGGCGGCGGCGGAGGCCGAGCTCGGTCATGGGGGACCCCGCCACGGATGGGGGATGTCAGGGGGTGAACTGCCGCTACAGACCCCGGAGTTCGGCTCGGGGGCCGGTGCGTGGTGCGGCCCGCCGCGCGCTCGGGCCGGAGTGCGCGGCGGGCCGTGTCGGGGGGTTCGGTCGGTCAGCGGGCGGTCGTCACGGGTAGGAGACGACGTTGCTGGGGCCGCCGAAGGCGGGGTCGACGGTGCGGCCGGTGCCGTTGATCACCGAGTCGATGCCGCCGGAGCCGTTGAGGAAGACGGTCAGCAGGTCGTGCAGCTTGACGCCGGGGGTGACGGGGGCCTGGAAGGCCATCGCGTTGCGGATGTCGACGCCCTGGTTGAAGTAGGAGTAGCTGCCCATGCCCCAGCCCTCGAAGGTCTTCACCTTCGGGCCGACGGCGAACGCCGGGTAGCCCTTCTGCTGCTTGCTCGCCATCCACGCGGCCTGGTTCGGCACGTCGTAGGGGTTCTCGTTCTGGAAGAACACCACTTGGCCGTGCTCGCCGTTCCACTGCACCTCGGTCTTCTGGAAGTGCTCGACGGCAAGGCCGGTGGCGGTGACCCGGTCACCGTTGACGACCAGTCCGGTGTCGCTGCGGGCGCTGGTCCAGGTGCCGCCGCCGGTGCCGTGGTCGGCGCGCCAGATCCAGGCGTCGTCGATCAGGGTGTCGTCGCTGTTGACCTCGAGCGCCGTCTCGGCCGCGCCGTTCAGCGCGCCGCCGACCCGGAAGAACACGTCGGACAGCGCGATCGGGTCGCTGCGGTGCGAGTCGTTGCTCCCCCGGTTGCCGACCTGCACCAGCACCTTCGACTTCTTCTCGCCGGCGTCGACGATCAGGCCGGAGACGTTGACGCCGTCCACGTCGTCGATCTTGATCGCGGCGTTGCCGTCGGTCGGGACGAGGGTGGCGAAGCCGAGGCCGACGACCTGGGTGCCGGGCCGGGTGACCTTGATCGCGTCGGGCAGCCGGTGGACGCCGGGGGTGAGCAGCAGGTTGCGGCCGGCCCTGAGGGCGGCGTTGATCTGCTTGACGTCGGCGCCGGGGCGGACCACGTAGAAGTCGTCCAGGGGGAGCGAGCGGCCCGGGGTGCCTCCGTCCTCCCAGGTGGTGCCGCGGGAGTCGCGCTGCGCGGCGGGCACGAACACCCGGTACTTTCCGGCCTCGTCCAGGTACAGGTAGGGGGCTTCGCGGGTGACCGGGCAGGTGTCGAGGGTGGTGTACGGGGAGGCGGCCGGGTCGGTGGAGAAGGACTGGGCGGGGGCGCCCTCGGTGCCGCAGAACACCTGGCTCCAGACGCCGTTGCTCCAGCCGTCCAGGTTGCTGTTGCGGGTGAAGAACTGCTGCTGGGAGCCGTTGACCACGGTGGCGCCGGTGAACTTGGAGTCGGCGATGAAGCCGCCGCTGGCCCAGGAGGGCGAGCCGGTGCAGTAGTCCATCAGCGTCACGTTGCCGTTCATCTGGACCCGGCGCAGCGGCGCGGCCTGGGAGACCGCCCAGAAGTCGGTGTTGCCGTAACAGCCGCTCTGGCCCGCGACGTTGACCGTCAGGTTGCTGAGCGAGCGCCAGAAGTTGGTGGTGGCGTAGCACTGCGCCTGGTCGCCGCCGACGCACTGGTTGTACACGTTGACGGAGCCGTTGATCACCACGTCGCCGGGGTTGCGGCCGAGGCCGGCCACGCTCTCGTAGAAGCCGACCGGGAAGACCAGCGGGTCGGCGGTGGTGCCGTAGGTGCCGGGCTTGAACAGGATCGCGTAGCGCTGGGGGCCGAACTCGTTGCCGGCCTGGGCCTGGGCGAGGGCGTTCAGGCGGTCCTGGACCTGGGCCTTGGGCATGCCCGGGTCGAGGACGATCACGTTCTCGCCGAGGCTGCCGCCGCCGGGCGGCACGGGGGCCGCGGCGGCCTGGGTGGTGGGGGCGACGAGGGCCGCGACGAGGGCGGTCGCGGCGGCTGCCGCGAGGCCGTACCTGCGGGACCGGGGAGCTCGGTTCATGGGGGTGCACACCCGTCTGGTGGGATCCGGGGGGACGGCGGCGGGTCCGGGCACACTGACTCGGCGTCAGCCGCAGACCGCGTCCGCTTACTTCACGCCGAGATTTAACGTATGAGAAAAGTGGGCGTCAAGACCTGCGACGAGGCCGGTCCGCGCCGGGGTGCCCGGAGGCCGGGCCCCTGGCGGGATCCGGCCTCCGGGAACCCGCTGGTCAGCGCGGGTCGACGCGCGTCAGCGGACGGGGGCGCCCTCCCCCGCCAGGACGGCCACCGCCAGCTCGCGCATCTCGACCTTGCGGACCTTGCCGGTGACCGTCATCGGGAACTCCTCGACCACGTGCACGTAGCGCGGGATCTTGAAGTGGGCCAGCCGTCCGGTGCAGAATGCGCGCACCGCCTCGGCCGTGAGCGGCGGCGCGCCCTCGCGCATCCGCACCCAGGCCATCAGCTCCTCGCCGTACCTGGTGTCGGGCACCCCGATCACCTGGACGTCGAGCACGTCCGGGTGGGTGTACAGGAACTCCTCGATCTCGCGCGGGTACACGTTCTCGCCGCCGCGGATCACCATGTCCTTGATCCGGCCGGTGATCGACAGGTACCCCTCCTCGTCCATCACCGCCAGGTCGCCGGTGTGCATCCAGCGGGCGGCGTCGACCACCTCGGCGGTCCTGGCCGGCTCCGCCCAGTAGCCGAGCATCACCGAGTAGCCGCGGGTGCACAGTTCGCCGGGCTCGCCGCGCGGGAGGGTGCGGCCGGTCTCCGGGTCGACCACCTTGACCTCCAGGTGCGGCCCGACCCGGCCGACGGTGGAGACCCGGCGCTCGACCGGGTCGTCGGCCCGGGTCTGGGTGGAGACCGGGGAGGTCTCCGTCATGCCGTAGCAGATCGACACCTCCGTCATGCCCATCCGCTCCCGCACGCCCTTCATCACCTCGGCCGGGCACGGGGCGCCCGCCATGATGCCGGTGCGCAGGCTGGACAGGTCGTACCCGTCGAAGCCCGGGTCGGCGAGCTCGGCGATGAACATGGTCGGCACCCCGTACAGCGAGGTGCACCGCTCGGCGGCCACCGCGGCCAGCGTGGTGGCCGCGTCGAAGACCGGGGCCGGGATGACCGTGCAGGCGCCGTGCGAGGTGGCGGCGAGGTTGCCCATCACCATCCCGAAGCAGTGGTAGAACGGCACCGGGAGGCAGATCCGGTCCTGCTCGGTGTAGTTGCACAGCTCGCCGACGAAGTAGCCGTTGTTCAGGATGTTGTGGTGCGAGAGCGTCGCGCCCTTCGGGAAGCCGGTGGTGCCCGAGGTGTACTGGATGTTGATCGGATCGTCCGCGCTCAACTCCCGCTCGATCGCCGTGAGTTCCTCCCGCCCGCCGTCCCGCCCGCGGGCCCGCCCGGCGGCCAGCAGCTCCGGCCAGTCCGGGCCGTCCAGCAGCACCACGTCCGCCAGCTCCGGGCAGCGCGGGCGCACCTCGGCGATCATCGCCGCGTAGTCGGAGGTCCTGAACCGCTCGGCCGCCACCAGCAGCCGCACGCCCGCCTGGTCCAGCACGTACGCCAACTCGTGCGCGCGGTACGCCGGGTTGATCGTCACCAGGATCGCGCCGAGCCGGGCGGTGGCGTACTGGGTGAGCGTCCACTCGGCCCGGTTGGGCGCCCAGATGCCCACCCGGTCGCCCGTGCCGACGCCCCGCGCGCGCAGCCCGAGCGCCACCGCGTCCACGTCGGCCGCGAACTCGGCGT
Organism: Kitasatospora cineracea; assembly: GCF_003751605.1. Lineage (NCBI taxonomy): Bacteria > Bacillati > Actinomycetota > Actinomycetes > Kitasatosporales > Streptomycetaceae > Kitasatospora > Kitasatospora cineracea. The sequence continues at coordinate 4,877,665 of NZ_RJVJ01000001.1, read as the reverse complement.
ACGTCCAGCGGCGGCCGGTGACGCACTCGACCAGCGCCTCCCGCTCCGGGAAGGCCCGCACCGCGCGGTCGAGGTTCGCGCCGATGGTGTCGCCGAGCAGCGGGGCGGCGGCCGGACCGGAGGAGTAGCTGAGCGGCGGGAGGGGGGCGGCGGACTCGTGCGGCGGGTGCGGGGCGTGCGGCTCGTGCGACAAGGTGGCCTCCTGGGACCGGGCGGTACCGACGGGTACCCATGCTGTGCGGCCGGGGGCCCGGTTGGCCAGCCCCGCTTGCGGGATCCGGTCGAACGTCGAGCGGGGATGCGGGGGTTCGGGGGGTTCAGTCGAGCAGGGTGCGGTCGCCGATCACGTCCAGGTTGCGGAAGGTGGGCGGGCCGTCGCACAACTCGGCGGCGCGGGCCGCGAACTCGGCGGTCTCGGGGCGCCGCGAGTTCTCCATCGCCACCTCGTACGAGGGGAACTCCACGATGTTCAGGTAGGTGTCGGTGCCGTCGCGGTCCCTGGTCTGCAGGGCGCGCACCGCGAGGCGGTGGCCCTCGTTCTTGGCGACCCATTCGTCCAGCAGCTCGTTGAACGCGTCGATCCGCCCGGTCCGGTACTCGATGATCTGGATGAACTTCACCGGTGGCCTCCTCGGCTCACGCGGACGGGCGCGCCGCCCGCTGCGTCCAGCGTCTCCGCGGGCCGGACGGGCCGCAATGCGGGACGGCCACCGGGCCCGGGACCGCGCACCGGGAGCGGCCCCTCGACGGGTGACCGCCACGGTGGGCCGGCTCTCGGGGGTGTTCAGAGGCGGTGGCGGCGGTAGTAGGGGTGGGCCGGGCCGCGTTCGATCCGGTTCTCGTCGAGTGCGTTGACGATCCGCAGCCGGGTGCCGCCGGTGAAGACGAACTCGACCGCCACCGTGCCGGCCGCCAGGTCCGCGCGGTCGGCGGGCCGCCACTCCAGCAGGGCGGTCTCATGCAGTTCGCGGCCGGTCAGGTCGTCGAGCAGTTCGTCGTGGCGCGACCAGCGGGGGGTGTGGTCGTTCCACTCCCAGCCCTCGATGGGCGCCGTGGTGTCGATCGTGTCCCAGCCGATCGAGAGCTCGTCCAGCTTCCAGTGGCACAGTTCGACCTGCCGTCCGTCGAACTCCAGCACCACCGGGCAGTCCGCGTACCACTCCCCGTCCTCGGCGAAGCGCACCACCGCCGACCCGGTCAGCCGGCGGCCCGCCAGCCCCGCCAGCAGTGCCCCGTGCGCGTCCCGCACCGCGTCGAGTCCGGTCAGCGGCGCCCGGTCGAACCCCTTGATCCCCATGTCTCCCATGGCTCCGACCCTGCCAGCCGGAGGCGGCGGCAGCGAGCGGATTACCTTCCCGGGGTCCGTTCCGTCCCGTTCCGGCGTCGGCGTGCGGGCGGCGCGCGAGGGTGCGAGGGTGCGGCATGATCGTCCCGTTGGCGGGTTCGGCCGCGGAAGGCAGGGTCGGCGGAGGCGGCGGAGGTGCGCCGGTTCTGGGGCGGGCTGGGGCGCTGGACGCCGGGGCGCGGGTGTTCAAGGCGCACGTGCAGGTCGGCGGCTACGACTCGGCGGACGGGCGGCTGGACGAGGTCCGGGGGCTGCCGGCGGAGGCCGGGACGCCCGTGGTGATCCACTGCGGCTCCGGGCCCGCCCCCGGCCGGCACACCGGGCCGGAGCCGATCGCCCGCGTCCCGGTCCGGCATCCGCAACTGCTGCTGGTGATCGCCCACTTGGGCATGCCCGTGTACCGCGAGTTCCTCGACCTGGCCGACCGGTACCCGCGGGTGCACCTGGACACCAGCATGGCGTTCACCGACTTCACCGAGGACTTCATGCCCTTCCCCCGCGAACTGCTCCCCCGCCTCGCCGACCGCAGCGACCGCGTCCTGCTGGGCACCGACTTCCCCGACATCCCCTACCCCCGCCTGCACCAACTCCGCGCCCTGGAACGCCTCGACCTCGGCCCCGCCCGGCTGCGCGCGGTCTGCCACGACAACGCGGCTCGGCTGTTCGGCCCGTGAGACGCCCCGCCGGACGGGAATGAACGGCGGGAGGCGGGCGCTCGGGGCCGTCATGGATCTCTCGCTGCCTCCGGTCGCCCCCGTCCCCTCGCCGTACGGCGGCCTCGCCCGGCACGGCGTCAGCTACGCGCTGCGCACCGGTTTCCGCCCGCTGCTGCTGGATCTGCGCGTACCGGCCGGGGAGGGGCCGTTCCCGGTGGCGGTGTGGCTGCACGGCGGCGCGTTCCGCGAGGGCGACCGCCGCTACCTGCCGAGCACGCTGCGGCCCGGCTCGGTGTTCGAGGCGCTGGTGGCGGCAGGCATCGCGGTCGCCACGGTCGACTACCGGCTCTCCGGTGAGGCCCACTACCCGGCCCAACTCGACGACGTGACGGCCGCGTTGCGCTACCTGCAGGAGTATGCCGGCGAGCTCGGCCTGGACACCGGCCGGCTCGGGGTGTGGGGCGAGTCCGCGGGCGGAACGCTGGCCGCGCTCGCGGCGCTGACCACCGACGCGGTCACGGCCGCGGTCTGCTGGTACCCGCCCACCGACCTGGCCGCCCTCGGCCACCACGGGCCGGACTCCCCGGTCACCCAGTTGCTGGGCGGCTGCTCGTCCGAACTCGTCGCGGAGGCTAACCGGGCCAGCCCCGTCTCGCACGTCACCCCCGCCGCGCCGCCGTTCCTGCTGGTGCACGGCGTGCAGGACGACCTGGTGCCGCTGTCCCAGTCCGAGGCCCTGCACGAGCGCCTGCTCGCGGCGGGCGCCCGCTCCGTCCTGGTGCCGGTCGAGGGGGCCGGGCACTGCTTCGGCGGGTACCCCGACACCTCGGGACTGATCGCCGACGCGGTGGCGTTCCTGTCCGCCGAGCTCTCCCCCCGTGGCGGGCAGGCCGATTGACGCTCCGCCCGGCAGCGTGCCGCTCTGAGCGAGCCACCCTTAAAGAGAGCGCTCTCACAGGTCTCGACAGCCGCTCCGACATCAGCTTTCAAGTTCTGAAGGGGAGTTGTAGCCAAAGGTCCGAGAAATCGGCCGTTCTTTGACATTGTCATGCCGATTCCCGGTCCGTACCATTCATGGCTACCGGCGGAGGCGCCCCGCCGCAGAGAGCGCTCTCAGACAGAACCGGACAGCAAAGGATGTCCCCCATGGCTGCTGCCCCACGCACCCGCCGTTGGTCCCTCGGCGGATTCGTGCTCCTCGTCGCCACCGCCCTGGTGGCCGCCGCACCGTTCGGCTCCACCCCCACCGGCTCCGCCGCCGCCACCCCGCTCGCCGCTGCGCCGGTGGCCGCCGGCAGCTGGGGCGACGACTTCGACGGCCCGGCCGGCTCGGCCGTCGACCCCGCCAAGTGGACGCTGGAGACCGGCGGTTCGGGCAACGGCAACCACGAGCTGCAGTACTACACGGCGGGCGCGGCGAACGCCGCGCTGGACGGCCAGGGCCACCTGGTGATCACCGCCAAGCGCAACACCGATCCGGGCCTGTCCTGTTGGTACGGCACCTGCCAGTACACCTCGGCCCGGCTGAACACCTCCCGCACCTTCACCCAGGCGTACGGGCACTTCGAGTCCCGGATCAAGATCCCGCGCGGGCAGGGCATCTGGCCCGCGTTCTGGATGCTCGGCAACGACATCGGCACCGCGGGCTGGCCGAACAGCGGCGAGATCGACGTGATGGAGAACATCGGCCGCGAACCGGGCACCGTGCACGGCACCATCCACGGCCCCGGCTACTCCGGTGCGGGCGGCATCGGCGCCCCGTACAGCCTGCCCGCCGGGCAGTCCTTCGCCGACGCCTTCCACACCTTCGCCGTCGACTGGAGCCCCACCGCCATCACCTGGTCGGTGGACGGCACCGCCTACCAGACCCGCACCCCCGCCGACCTGGGCGGCAACCGCTGGGTGTTCGACCACCCGTTCTTCGTGATCCTCAACCTCGCGGTCGGCGGCGACTGGCCCGGCAGCCCCGACGGCTCCTCGACCTACCCGCAGACCATGACCGTCGACTACGTCCACACCACCACCTGGGGCGGCAGCACCGGCGGCAGCTACACCGGGCAGATCACCGGCCCCGGCGGCATGTGCGTGGACGTGGCGGGCGGCTCCAGCGCCGACAGCACCCCCATCCAGCTGCACAACTGCACCGGCAACGCCGCCCAGCAGTGGACGGTCGGCACCGACGGCACCGTCCGCGCCCTCGGCAAGTGCCTGGACGTCGCCGCCGCCTCGCACGACGACGGCGCGGCCATCCAGCTCTACACCTGCAACGGCACCAGCGCCCAGCAGTGGGTCCACCGCTCCGGCAACGACCTGCAGAACCCCGGCTCCGGCAAGTGCCTGGACTCCCCGAACGGCTCCTCGGCCGACGGCACCCGCCTGCAGCTGTGGACCTGCAACGGGACCGGCGCGCAGAAGTGGTACTTCGGCTGACGCCCCAGCGCTGACGCCACGTCACTGACGCCACGTCGCTGACGCCACGTCGCTGACACCCCAGCGCCGACACGCCATCGCTGACTCTCCGTCAGGAACCGCCAGCCACCGGCACCGCACCCCGCGAGCCACGGGCCGTCCCCACCGGCCCCTTCCCCCGCGCGGCCGGCCGTCCCCTTGCACCCACCTCGGCCGGCCGCGCCCCTCCGCTCCCCCGCCCTCTTGCCCCCACCGTCCCGCCCCGAGAGGACTCCCCCATCCCATGACGCACCGTCACCCGGCGAAACTCTCCCGCCGCACCCTGCTGGCCGCCACAGCGCTCGCCCTGCCCGCCGGACTGCTGGCGCTCGGCGGCGGCGAGGCCCAGGCGCAGACCCCCGCGACCCTGCCGCTCGACCTCGCCAACACCACCGGCAGCAACACCGTCTACGCGTACGTGGTCGGCCGCGACCCGGCGGCCGGCGGCGGCTGGGCGTTCCTGCAGGCCGACGGCGCCAGCCTGTACCACCCGCCGAACCCGGCCAACGACCAGACGCCGCTGGGCGCGGACTGCGCGATCGCGCTGAACGCCTCCGGGGCCGCGCCGCGCCGGGTCACCCTGCCGCACCTGGACAGCGGGCGGATCTACTTCTCGGTCGGCGCCAAGCTGACCTTCCTGATGAACCGCGGCGGCGGCCTGGCCCTGCCCTCGGTGGTCAACCCGACCGACCCGAACATCGACGTCCGGCACGACTTCTGCGAATTCACCTTCAACAACGACCAGTTGTACGGGAACATCACCTTCGTCGACATGGTCTGCCTGCCGATCGCCTTCCAGCTGGAGGTCTCCGGCGGCGCCACCCAGACCGTGCGCGGCCTGCCCTCCGACGGCCTGGCGAAGGTCGCCGCCGCGCTGCGCGCCCAGTCCGCCGCCGACGGCTCGGACTGGAGCCGGCTGGTGGTCAACCGCTCCGGCGCCGACCTGCGGGTGCTCGCCCCCAACCTGGCGATCCGCGGCAACAGCGCCCTGTTCAGCGGCTACTTCGAGCCGTACGTCGACCAGGTGTGGAGCAAGTACGCCGGCACCGACCTGCGGATCGACACGCAGTACACCTGGGGGACGTTCACCGGCCGGGTCAGCGGCGGCACCCTGAACTTCCCCGGCGCCGGGTCGTTCGCCAAGCCGTCCACGCTGGCGATCTTCTCCTGCAGCGATGCGCCGTTCACCACCGGCAACGACCTGATGGGCAACCTGAGCGCCCGCCTGGCCGCCGCGTTCAACCGCACCACGCTGCTCAGCGACCCCGTCCAGCCCACCAACGAGAACCCGGCCTCGTTCTACACCCAGGCCCGCACCAACCACTACGCCCGGATCCTGCACTCCACCACGCCCGACGGCCTCGGCTACGCCTTCCCGTACGACGACGTCCACCCGGCGGGCGTCGACTTCGAGGGCAAGGTGCAGTCCGGCAGCCCCGCCCGCTGGGTGATCACCGTCGGCGGCCTGGCGGGCGGCGGGGGCGGCACCAGCCCCAGCCCGTCGCCCGGCGGCGGTGGCGGCAGCGCGTTCGCCACCGTCCAGGCCGAGTCGTACACCGCGCAGTCCGGCGCGCAGACCGAGACCTGCTCGGACACCGGCGGCGGCACGGACGTCGGCTGGCTGGCCAACGGCGACTGGCTGCGCTACACCCTGGACTTCGGTTCCACCGGCGCCACCCGGATCGACGCCCGGGTCGCCTCCGGCGCGGCCGCCGGCGTCAGCGGCCTGGTCCAGGTCCGCCTGGGCAGCCCCACCGCCACCCCCGTCGGCAGCTTCGCCGTCGCCAACACCGGCGGCTGGCAGACCTGGCGGACCGTCCCCGCCGACCTGAGCCGGATCACCGGCTCCCAGACGGTCTACCTGACCTTCAGCAGCGGCCAGCCCGCCGACTTCGTCAACCTCAACTGGTTCACCTTCTCCTGACGCGTCGTCGGATCCGCTACGGGAGCGCCCCCGGCCGGGGGCGCTCCCGCCGTTCACCGGACGCCCCGCCGGGCGCCCCGCCGGACGATCCACCGTGCGATGCGCGGAACGGCCCACCACGCGGCCCACCGGACGGCCCGTCGGAGGGCCCACAGGGGAAACATGTCAGGAGGACGTGGCGTCGGCCGGTTCGACCTGGCTGAGCGGGGCGGCCAGCGACTCCAGGCTGCGGCGCTCGGCCCGCACCCCGAGGAACGCCTCCACCAGGCCCGCGGCCGTCATCAGCGCCGCGCCGATGCAGAACGCCAGCGTGGCGTCCCCGACCGCCCCGCTACTGACCAGGCCGTTGAAGAGCAGCGGCCCGGAGATGCCGCCGGCCGCCGTGCCGACCGCGTAGAAGAACGCGATGCACAACGCCCGCGTCTCCAGCGGGAAGATCTCGCTGACGGTCAGGTACGCGGCGCTCGCCCCCGCCGAGGCGAAGAACAGCACGACCGTCCAGCAGGCCGTCATCCCGACGGCGCTCAGCGAACCGTTCTGGAACAGCCAGGCGGTGCCGAACAGCAGGACGCCGGAGCCGATGTAGCTGCCCGCGATCATCGGCTTGCGGCCGACCGAGTCGAAGAAGTGGCCGAGCAGCACCGGCCCGAGGAAGTTGCCGACCGCGATCACCGCGAAGTAGTAGCCGGTGTCGCCCGCCGGGACGTCGAAGAACGTGGTGAGGATCGCCGCGTACCCGAAGGTGACCGAGTTGTAGAGGAAGGACTGCCCGATGAACAGCGACAGCCCGAGGACGGTGCGGCGCGGGTAGGTGGTGACCAGGGTGCGGGCGATGGTGACGAAGCCGATCGGGCCGCGCTCGCGGATCCTGATCGGTGGCTCGTCCACCGGCGGCAGCGGCTCGCCGGTCTCGCGCTCGACGATCGCCTCCGCGTCGCGGACGATCTCCTCCGCCTCCTCGCCCTTGCCGTGCGTGAACAGCCAGCGCGGGCTCTCCGGGACGTGCCGGCGCACCAGCAGGATGACCAGGCCGAGCACCACGCCGATCCCGAACGCCAGCCGCCAGCCGACGTCGGTGGCGAACAGCGAGGTGTTCAGCAGCGCGATCGAGGCGAACGCGCCGAGCGCCGCGCCGATCCAGAAGCTGCCGTTGACGATCAGGTCGACCCGGCCGCGCACCCGGGCCGGGATCAGCTCGTCGATCGCCGAGTTGATGGCCGCGTACTCGCCGCCGATGCCGAAACCGGTGAAGAACCGGCAGACGAAGAAGAACCAGGGCGTCCAGGACAGCGCGGTGACGCCCGTCGCCAGCAGGTAGACGGCCAGGGTCAGCATGAACAGCTTCTTGCGGCCCAGCCGGTCGGTCAGCCAGCCGAAGAACAGCGCGCCGCAGCAGGCGCCCGCCACGTAGATCGCGGCGGCGACGGTGGTGACCTGGGCGGTGCTGATCGCGATGCCGCTGCCGGGCTCGGCGAGGCGGGCCGCCAGGTTGCCGACGATGGTGACTTCCAGGCCGTCCAGGATCCAGACGGTGCCCAGGCCGATCAGGATCCGCCAGTGCCAGGGCGACCACGGGAGGCGGTCCAGCCTGGCCGGTACGTCGGTCTCGATGACCGCCGGGTCGCCCCCGGCCCCGACGGTGCGGCTTTGCGGTGCGGACATCTCTGCCTCCGTCGTCCGGCTGCCCGCCCGGCCTGTCCGGGCGTGCCACGGACGCGTCTGCCCGGCCGGGACCGGACCACACCAACCGGGGACGGCCCGGGGACGGGCCTCAGGTGCCGTGGTTGCGCCGGTCGGGCTTCGACGTCCGGTCGGCCCCGGACGTCCGGGCGGTCCGGTCGGGCCTGGGCGTCCGGGAGGTCCGGCCGGGGGCGACCCGGTCCAGCAGCTCGGGGACGCCGGCCAGGTGGCGGTGCCGGGCGAACGCCGGGGCCAGGTCGCGGACCAGGGCGGTGCAGCGCGGGGCGCCGATCCGGGCGGCCAGGTCGAGGGACTCGGTACCGGCGGCCACGGCCCGGTCGATCTCGCCGGTGCGCAGGTGGGTGCGGGCCTGGTAGGCGAGGAAGATGCCGCGGGTCTTGGCGCGGGTGGGCGGCAGTTGGGCGAGCCCCTCGGCGATCCGGGCCCGGGCGGCGACCGGGCGGCCCAGGTCGAGCAGGCAGCCGCCGGTGTCGACGGCGAGGTCGGCGGGGCCCATCCAGGCGCACCAGGCCGGGGCCGGGTCGGGGCTCGCGGCGGCGAGGGCGCGTTCGGCGGCGGCCAGGTCGCGCCGACAGGCGACCGGGTCGCCGAGGGCGGCGTGGGCGCGGGCCCGGCGGAGCAGCAGCAGGGCGCGGGCGGTGGGGTGGCGGGCGGCTTCGAGGGCGTAGTCGAGCCGGGCGGTGGCGGTGCCCGGCCGTCCGAGCCAGGTGGCCTGGTAGGCGGCGTCGGCGAGGACGCCCGCGCCGCGCTCGCGGTCGCCGGCCCGGTGGGCGCACTGCAGGGCGAGCTCCCAGAGGCGTTCGGCGGCGGGGTGGCGGCCCTGGTCGAAGCGGTGCCAGCCGCTGGTGGTGGCCAGCGAGGCGGCCAGCCGGTGCAGCCGCCGCCCGGTGCGTTCGTCGTACCGGCCGGTGGCGATCAGCGCCTGGACGGTGGCGAGTTGGGCGTCCAGCAGGTGGGAGGTGCGGCCGCGCTGCTCGGCGGGCAGCGCGGCCAGCCCGTGGCCGCCCGACTCCAGCCAGGCCACGAACTCCGCGTCCACCCGGGTGCCGCCCAGCAGCGCCCCCAGCCGCCCCGGCTCGGCGGCCCCGCCGGGCACGGCCAGCACGGCGAGCGAGGCCGCGCCGAACCCCACGAAACTGCGACGGTCCACGGCGCCTCCCGGTACGTCTCGGCGTCCGCCCGGCCGGAGGCGTACGAGGTCCTCACCCCTGCGCCCTGCTCCGACCGGGACGCCGAGCGTACTGGCCGTCCCGCCCGCCGGGTGGCGGCAACACCGGTATCGACCGCTCCCGACCGTTCCCGTCCCGACCCGACCGCTCCTGTCCGGAACGGGACGGCGCAGGGCGGGGCGGGACGGTGCAGGGCGGGACGGGGCAAGGCGGAGCAGGGCGAGGCAGCGCGGAACGGGTCCTCAGGGGCCGGGGTGGGGCGGGCCTCCAGGTGGTCGGCCAGGACGCGGGTCTCGAAGCGGGGCTGGGCGGCGGTGGCCGGGCCGCGGGCCGGGTGTCCGTCGGAGAGCCGGAAGCGGGAGTGGTGCAGGGGGCATTCGAGGCAGCCGTCGACGACTTCGCCGCCGGCGAGGGAGGCCGCCATGTGGGTGCAGCGGTCGGCGAGCACCGTCCAGCTGTCGTCCGGGCCGCGGACCACCACGACGGGGACGTCGCCGAGCCGGCGGCGGACGGGGGTGTCGGCGGGGATGTCGGCGGTCGCCCCGAGCGAGTGCCAGTCGGACGGGGCCAGCCGGGGTTCGGCTTCGGCGTGCGCGGCTCCGGCGGCCTGCCGGTACGCCAGGTGGCCGCCCAGGGCGGCCACCAGGCCGACGGTGCCGGTGCCGGCCAGGCCGAGCAGCCGTCCTCGGGTGGGGTGGCCGTGGCAGCGGGCGTGCAGCGAGGTGCCCTGCAGCAGGGCGGCGGCGACCGCTCCGGCGGCGTGCACCAGTCCGGTGCGGCGGTGGGCGGGCGGCAGCCGGGACCAGTCGACCCAGCCGGCCAGCAGCACCGGGGGCAGGGCGATCAGCCCGGCGGCGGTGAGCCGGCGGACGGCCCGGGGGTCGCCCCCGGTGGCGTCCAGCAGGCTCGCGGCCGTCCAGCAGCCGATCGGGGTCTGCGCGAGTGCCGGGTGCAGCGGGTGTCCGAGCCACACCCCGTGCAGCACGTCCCGGGCCGGTCCGAGCGGGAGTCGCTGGACGACTCCGGCGATCCGCTCCGCCACCGGGTCGAGGAACGTCCAGCCCGTGGGTGCGTCCAGACAGTCGGCGGGAGCACGGTACCTGTCCATGCCTCCGCGGCTGTCCACCCCCGCCGGACGGCAAACACCGCCCGCCGGCGGGCACCGCCCGCCCCGGGACGGGGGGCATCGGGTCGTGGTCGAGGTGCGGGTCTCGGCGAGGTCCTCGCCCCCGGAGCCTCGAAGCGCGGGGACGGACTGCGGCCCACCACCGGCACAGCGACTCAAGGCCCCGGGGGCCTGCCGGTGCGCCTCCGGCGTGTCTCCGGCGTGTCTCCGGTGCGCCTCCGGCGTGTCTCAGCCCCGGCCACCGCGTCTTCGACCCGTCCCCGGCCTGTCCGCCACGCGTCTCCGCTCGGCAGCCGGTCACCGGGGGTGGTGCGACTCCGGGGACTGGTCCGACCACTCCTGCAAGGTGGCGTTGATGGTGGCCAGCTCCGCCGACCCGGGAGGGAGGCGGAGGGCGGCTCGGGCCGCGAGGGGCTCCAGGAGGGCGAGCGCGGCTGCCGGGCCGTGCAGGAGGCCGACGGCGTGGCCGTGGGCGTTGACGAGTTGCAGGGTGAGCGGGTGGTCCGGGCCGAGGGAACGAGCGGCGTCGGCGGAGATGTCGGCCAGCAGCGCGACGGCCTGCGGGCGGTGCCAGGGTTGGCGCTGGTTGCGGATGGCGAACTGGCGGTAGGCGAAGGCGGCGCGGGCCCGGAGCCCGGACTCGGTGCAGGAGGTGCCGTGGGCGGGGTTGCGGAACAGTGCGAGGTGCCCGCTGGCGTCGACGGTGCGTTGTTGCGGTACGGGCGCCTGGTAGCGGCGGGGTGCGCTGGTGGGGATCTGCGCCAGGGTGACGGCCAGGTGGTGGTGGATCAGGTCGAGCGGGAGGAAGGCGGGCCCGTCGGGGACGCCCTCCTGGCAGAGGCGGAGGAGTTCTTCGCCGAAGCGGGTGAGGCCGGTGTCCTTGTTGAGCAGGGCTTTGCGGGCCCGGTCGACGGCGGTGAGCAGGTGGAGGTCGGCGGCGGCCGGTTCGTCCAGGGCGAGGCCGGCGAAGCAGCAGTCGAGGACGGCGATCCGGTGGGCGGCCCGCTGGCCGACGGCGGCGAGCAGGGCGCCGACGGGGAGCGCGGTGCGGGGGACGTGGTCGGGGTCGTCCAGGGTGCCGGGGAGGCCGAGGTGGAGGTGGCCCGCCGTGCTGGTGACGCCGTGACCGGCGTAGTGGACCAGGAACGTGTCGGTGGCCCGGGCAGCGGCGGCGGCGACCCGGTCGGCCACCTCGCGGGCGCTCTCCGGATCGACCACCCGGAGCACCCGGGCGGGGTCGAAACCGCCGTCCGGGCCGGAGAGTCGATCGGCGAGCAGCTCCATCGAGGCGACCGCCTCGGGCATGTCGGGCAGGTCGGCGTAGCGGCCGACCGCGATCAGGACGGCCCAGGACCCGGCCGGATCGGGCCGCAGCACGCGGTGGTTCATTCGGAGGAGAGGAAGTCCTCGACCTGGTCCATGAGTTCGGCGCTGTCCCTGGCGGAGTCGGCGGAGATCCGGAGCTCGGTGCCGTCGGGGCGGCGCAGTTCCAGCGAGACGCCGTTCTTGCGCAGGCGGGCCTCCAGCCAGGCGCAGAGCGGGCTGATCACCAGCGGGCCCAGCTCGGCGGCGTACTGGACCGCGTCCGCGATGCCGCCCTGTTCGTCGGCACGGGGCGGGCGGATCCGGTTGCTGGTGAGGCCGCGCAGCTCGGTGTCGCGGTTGAGGTGCTGCTGGAGGGCTTCGGCGGCCTCGCGGACCTCGTCGTCCTCGCCGTGGAAGGCAATGGTGTAGCCGGTCATGACGGCCTTTCAGTGAAGGGGGGGCAGATCGCCGGGGGCGGGGGGCGTGGAAGGGGCCGGGGCCTGCGGGAGGCGGGCGAACAGGCGGCCGGTCCGGCCGGGGAACTCGTAGGGGAGGCGGAGTGCGGCGGTGGCCTCGTCCAGGTCCACCAGGCCGACCAGCTGCTGTTCCAGTTCGGTCCATTCGGTGTCCGGGGCGCCGGCCGGTCGGTGGCTGTCCGGCAGCGGGTCGAGGCCGAGGGTGCTGAAGTCGTGCCAGGCCCGGGCGCGTTGGGCGTCCGCGCGGAGGTGGACCGCCTCTCCGCCGATCAGGTCGGCGATCAGCTCGGGCAGGGTCGGCGGGATCGGTCCGGCGGCGGCCAGCCGCATCCGGAGGCGGAAGACCCGGCCCTGGTAGCGGTGCAGCGCGTCCTCGAAGAAACGCTGCCCGGCCTCGGCCGCCGGATCGCCCCGGCGGGCCTGTCCCCAGACCGGACTGCCGGTCGACGAGGACGCCAACCCGCTGTACACGTCCGCGAACCGGCCGAGCAACGGGATCGTCGCGGCCGGCAGCGCGAACGGCTCCAGGCTCACCGCGAGACAGGTCGGCACCGGCTGCCGGGCCAGTTCGGCCCAGACCGGTTCCCAGGAGCCGCCCGGTCCCAGCGGTACCGCGACGGTCGCCGTCAGGCGCGGCGCGCCGGGCGCGGCCAGCCGGTACTGCCGGAGCTGCTTGCGGATCTCGTACAGGTCGAGCACGGCGGGCGCCGTTCCGAGCGGGTTCAGCTCCTCCGCCAGGTCGGCCGGTGCCGCCACCACGTGCGGCGGGAGCGCGTCACCGACCAGGGCCCGGGCGACGCCGGCCGCCTGCTCGGGAGCAGCGGCCGCGCCCCGGACCAGCAGGGCGGCCCGGATGCGCCCCGACCCCCCGGCCGTGCAACGGAGTTCGAGATGTCCGCCGAACCGGGGCAGTCCGCCCAGCCAGGCCCGTTCGGCCGCACCTGCCTCGGCCCAGTGCCGGCCGTCGGGGCCGCCGAGCGGCGAGCTCGGCCCGAGCACCGGGGCGATCCGGTACGCCGCCCCGGCAGGCCGGCCGCCAGGACCGTGCGGTTCGACCGACACGCCGCCGTGCGCGACCGTCACTGCCGACCGGGCGCGTCACCGGTCCAGGGACCGGGCGGAGCAGGCGGAACGGGAGGCGCAGCGGGCGGAGCGGGCGGCACCGAGGACCGCTGCTGCGGCCCGACCACCTTGGCGGTCGACACCGGGGTCACCTGCGGGAACTGCACCTGGAGCTGTACCGGCCGCTGTTCGATGGCCACCACCAGGCCCTCGCGGCAGGCGGCGTGCACGGCCTCGCGCATCGCCCGCACCTGCCCGGTCCGGGACATCGCGCTGCGCAGGTCGCTGCCGCCGCTCACGTTGTCGGTGACGAACTGGACGAAGAGGCGGAACTTGCTCCTGGTGCGCCACATCTGCCAGCCCAGGTAGAGGCTGCTGCCGTAGTTGAAGACCGAGATGTGCGCGGTGCAGTCGTGCTGGGCGAGCACCAGCCGGCGGGAGATCCCGCCGTACTCCCGGACGGCCTCGACGGACGGGGCCAGCGGGTAGCCGCGTTCGGCCACCACGTTGCAGATCTGGTTGTAGGCGGAGTCCACGTCGGCGCGGGCGTGGAGCAGGACTCGCCACTCCGCGATCGGTTCGGTCAACTTCCCGACCAGCAGCGCCAGCACGAAAGCGACGAGGCCCGCCAGCCCGGCGTAGACCGGGGCGGCGAGGAAGGCGCCCGCGGCCTCGGTCGGGTCACTGGAGCCGTACCTGTCGGTGCTGCTGCTGCCGGCCAGCGCGATCAACAGGCCGAACACCAGCACGACCAGCCAGACCACCCAGGACACCAGCAGGGCCCGGGCCGCCATCCGCAGCAGGGCCCGGCCGCTGACCCGGTCGTCGAGCACCGTCTCGACCGGCATGTGCCGGAGCGTCTTGTCGAGATAGGCGTTGTTGCCGTCCCCGCCGTTCCAACCCGGGACGGGCAGCGCGATGTCACTGGACACGCCGTTCTTCCCCTGATGCTGCATCAATTGGACTGAGAAGAGCACATGTTCGCACATGAACGGCACGCTGTCAGGCGAATACCGAACGGCCCGGGCCGCGCCCCGGACGCGGCCGAACCCGCTCCCTAGAACGGGGTCGGGCCGGATCCGGCGGTGACGAAGCCGCTCTCGTAGGCGGCGATGACCGCCTGGGTGCGGTCGCGGACCTCGAGTTTGGCGAGGAGCCGGGCCACGTGGGTCTTGACGGTCTCGGCCCCGAGCCGCATCCGGTCGGCGATCTCGGCGTTCGCCAGTCCGGCGGCCATCAGGCGGAGCACCTCGCCCTCGCGGGCGGACAGCCGGTCGATCCGCGAGCGGTCGGGGGCGACCGGCGCGTGCCGGAGGGCGAGTTCGCGGACGGCGGCGGGGAAGAGCAGCGAGTCCCCGCGGGCCACCAGGCGCACCGCGTGCACGAGCGCGTCGGCGCGGGAGCGTTTGAGCAGGAAGCCCTGGGCTCCGGCGCGCAGCGCCTGGTAGACGTAGGCGTCGTTCTCGAAGGTCGTGACGACCAGGACGCGCGGGGCGTCCGGCAGGCTGCGGACCAGGTGCGCGGTGGCGTCGATGCCCGAGAGCCGGGGCATCCGCACGTCCATCAGCACCACGTCGGGGCGCAACTGCCGGGCCAGTTCGGTGGCTTCGAGGCCGTCGGACGCCTCGCCGACGACCTCGAGGTCGGGTTCGGCCTGGAGGATCGCGCGGAAGCCGGCCCGGATCAGCTGTTCGTCGTCGACGACGAGGATCCGGGTGCTCATGCCGGGTTCCGCAGCGGCAGGCCGGCGGCGAGCCGCCACCGGTCGGCCGCGTCGGACCCGTCGGGTCGGTCGGGTAGGTCGGGTCGGTCGGATCCGTCAGGTCCGACCGGCCCGACCGGCCCGACCGGTCCGGCTTCGAGGGTGCCGCGCAGCAGCCGGACCCGTTCGTGCATCCCGGTCAGTCCGCTGCCGCCGCCGGTCCGGCTCCGGGGACGGGTGCGGCCCCGGGTGCGCGGGCGCAGCGGGTTGACCACGGTGATCTGCAAGGTGTCCTCCCGGACGGTCAGGCGTACCTGGACGGGTGCGCCGTCCGCGTGCTTGAGCGCGTTGCCGAGGCCCTCCTGGACGATGCGGTACGCCTCCCGGGACAGGGTCCCGGGCAGCGTCGCGGGTTCGAGTCCGTCCTCGGCGTAGTCCACCGCGGCGCCGACGGCGCGGGCGCGGTCCAGCAGGGCGGGCAGGTCGGCGAGGGTGTGCGGCGCGGTGCGGTCCTCCTCGTCGCGCAGCAGTCCGAGCACGTGGTCGAGTTCGGCGACGGCGTCGTGCGCGGTCTCCTCGATGGCGGTGAGGGCCGCGGCCGCGAAGTCGGGGTCGGTGCGCAGCAGCCGGGCGGCGGCCGCGGCCTGGATGCCGACCACGCTGAGCGCGTGGCCGACCGAGTCGTGCAGTTCGCGGGCGACCCGGTTGCGTTCGGCCATCCGGTCGGCGCGTTCCCGGGCGGCGGCGAGCCGGTCGGCGGGGGTCGGGCCGAGCAGCCGGGGGGCGAGCCGGGCCAGCGCGCGGCCCGCCGCGCCGGAGAACAGCACCGGCAGGACGAGCAGTCCCAGGCCCAACGCCGTGGAGAGCCAGGGGTGTTGGGTGAACGGCTGGATCGGGGCCGGTGGTTGCAGGGCGTGCCGTCCGAGCAGGGGGTGCAGCAGGAGCAGCACTCCGGCGGGCGGCACGGCCAGGGACAGTGCGCCGGTGATCCCGCCGAGCAGGGTGTGCAGGGTGAACCAGAGCGACGTCCGGCGGCGGGCCGACCAGCTGTCGGCCGGTGCGGTGAGGATCTCGCCGTCCGCCCCGCACAGGGTGCGGGCCATCGCCCCTTCGAGGGAGCGCGCGACGGGCAGCAGCCCGGCGGCGGCGACCAGCGGGAGCGCGAGCGCCAGGGCCAGCAGCTGCGGCAGCAGGGCGGACGGCCCGGAGCCCGGGCCGACGACGGCCACCGCGACGGACGTCAGCAGTTGGAAGGGCATCAGCAGGGCGGCTCCGAGCAGCAGGTGCATCCAGCGCAGCCGGGCCCGGCGGCCGAGCAGCGCGCGCAGGCCGCGCCGGCCGGGGAGCACGGCGGGACCGGGGAGCCCGGCAGGGCCGGGACGGTCGCTTCGGCCGTCCGGTCGGCCGTCCCGGCGGTCGCTCACGGCCGGCCCGCGCCCTCGCCCGCGCCGGCACCCACACCGACAGCCCCGCCGACCCCGCCGGTCTCACCGGCCGTGGACCGGTTCGCGGCCGGCAGCCCCGTCAGCCCGGCGCCGAGTGCCAGCAGTCCCGCCGCGGTCTCCGCCGCGTACACGGCGATCATGAAGGCGGAGGAGGGGTGCTGGGCGTTCCGGGCGAGTGCGCCGAGGGCGCCCAGCAGGCCGCCCCAGCCGAAGGCGGCGGCGCTGCCCACGCAGGCCGCGGCGAGCGGCAGGCGCACCCGGACCCGGCTGAGGCCGCGGACCGCGACGACGGTGCCGACGGCGGCGGCGAGGGCGAGCGCGGCCTGGACCCCCTGGGTGAGGCGGGCGGTGCCGTCCAGTTCGGCGAGGCGTTCCGCGGTCAGGCCGAACCGCGCCCCGCAGGCCCAGGCGAGGTGCACCGCGCCCGTGGCGGCCAGCAGTCCGGCCGCGGCCAGGGCGGCGGCGCGGGCGGGTGCCGGGAGGCGGCGGGCGAACGCGGTGGCGGGGGCGTGCAGGAGCGGGCCGTGGCGGTCGTGGAGGTACAGGCCGAACGCGCCCATCAGGACGGCGCCCTCGACGATGAAGCCGCCGTAGACGACGCCGTAGACCCACGGTTCGAGGAACCCGTCCTGGTCGCGGAACGGGTTGGGTCCGCCGAACAGCGGCTGGGCCGCGCCGAGCGGCACGGCGAGCATGATGACGGACAGCAGCCCGGACGCCGTCCACATCGGCAGGGCGAGCAGCCAGGTCCGCACCCGGGGTCCGCCGGGGCGGGTGAGCAGGTAGGCGATCAGCGCGGCGGTGGCGTCCATCAGGAAGGTGACCAGGTTGACGGCGATCCAGGTGCCGCGGCCCGTCCCGTGCAGGTCGACCACGCCGACGTCGACGCCGAGGACCCACAGCAGTTTGAGGGTGAGGTAGGGGAGGCAGGCGACCATGGCGGCGAGGCCGAGGCGGCGGCGCAGGACTTCGCGCCGGGCGTCGGCCCGGGCGGGGACGGCGGCGTGGGCCGTTCCGAGCGGTGTGTCGGTCATGGGTAGAGCCTGTCGGCCGGACCGGGCCGGGGCCTCCGTCCGGCCGCCGATCCGGGTCCCCCGCACGGGGGACGCGGCCCGGCAGGGCCTGAAGGCGGCTCCGGGCGGGACGGCCCCGAACGGGACGGCCCCGGGCGGGACGGGCCTCACCCGGCGGTGAGCACCGTGCCCTGCGCCACCGCGCAGAGCGTCCGGGCCACGTCCGGCGCGACGGTGAACAGGTCGCACCGGCAGGTCGCCTGCCGCCGTCCGCCGGAGGCCACGGTGGCCTCGGCCTCCAAGGTGGCGCCGACCGCGGGCCGCACGTAGCTGATGGTCACGCCGCCGGTGAGGACGGCGGGGCCGAGCACGGTGCCGGCCGCGAAGGTGATCGCGTTGTCGGCGGCGTAGGCCAGGACGCCGCCGTGGACGAAGCCGTTCTGCTGCTTGAGGTCGTCGCGGATGTCGAGGGCCAGGACGGCGCGGCCCGGCTCGAAGACCTCCAGCCGCGCACCGACCAGGACGCTGAACGGCTGGGCCGCGAGGACCTTCCGGGCGAGCAGGAGGTCGGGCGGGGGCGGTGTCATGGAGCGGACGGACCTCTCGTCGACGGCGGGGGGCGCGCGGACCGGCGGTGGCGGAGCGCCGCTCCGGACCGCTCCGGACCGCTCCGGACCGCTCCGGACCGCTGTGGAGCGTACTCCGCGCCGTCCCGGGCCGACCACCCGGTTACCCGCAGGCAGGTGCGCGCCGCCCCGCTGAACGGTGCGGGGCGGCGCGGGTGCGGTCGGCGGGGATCAGGCAGGGGTGATCCGTCCGCGCCAGCCGCCGCTCTCCAGGCCGCGTTCCTCGACGAAGGACTTGAAGCGGTCGAGGTCGCCGCCGACCCGGCGGTCGATCATGCCCAGGGTGTCGGCGGCGTGTTCGGCCATGCCCTGGGGGTCGTAGTCCATCGCCAGCCGCACCTCGCAGCGGGCGTCGTCGAGCCGGGCGAAGGTGACCACGCCCATCTGCTGGACATCGCCGCCGACGGTCCGCCAGGCGATCTTCTGGTCGGGCAGCTGGTCGACGATCTCGGTGTCGAACTCCCTGGACACGCCGGCGATCTTCGTCCGCCAGTGGTTGTGCCGCTCGTCGATCTGCACCACCTGCTCGACGCCGTCCATGAACTGGGGGAAGTCCTCGAACTGCGTCCACTGGTTGTAGGCGGTGTGCAGGGGGACGTCCACCTCGACGGTCTTCTGGACCATGCTCATGCGTTCTCCTCCGTCTTCGTCCTTCGCCGCTTCCGCTGCGGGCCTGCCGGGCGTCTGACCGGTTCGCCCCGGGTCAAACGCTTTCGCCCGGTTCCTACGGGAACGGGTCCTGCGGGAACGGGCCCTACCGGAACGGGTCCGGCGCGGGCGGGGGGCCGGCGGCGGGTTCGGCGAGGACTTCGACGGCGATCAGGCAGGTGTCGTCGTCGGTGTCGGCGGTGCTGGTGGCCAGGGCGCGGTCGAGCAGGGCGTCGAGGTCGGCGGCGGGTTCGGCGAGGGTGCGGGTGAGGTGGTCGAGCGGTTCCTCGACGGACCGGTCGCGGCGTTCGACCAGGCCGTCGGTGTAGAGCAGCAGGATGTCGCCGGGGCGCATGGCCAGGCGGTGCTCCTGGTAGTCGGGGTCGTCGGCGGCGCCGAGCAGGATGCCGTGCGGCATCGGGAGCGGGCGGGCGGTGCCGTCGCGCAGCAGGACGGGCGGGAGGTGACCGGCCCGGGCCCAGTGCAGGGTGCGGGTGTCGGGGTGGTAGCGGGCGCAGACGGCGGTGGCGGTGGCGGCGCCGGTGAGGTCGGCGGCGGCCTGGTTGAGCCAGCCGAGCAGGCGGCCGGGTCCGGCGCCGGTGTAGGCGAGGCCGCGCAGCGCGTTGCGCAGGGCGACCATGCCGGTGGCGGCCTCGACGCCGTGTCCGGCCATGTCGCCGACGACCAGCAGGGCGGTGCGGTCGGGCAGCAGGGTGGTGTCGTACCAGTCGCCGCCGACCCGGTCCTGCTGGGAGGAGGGCCGGTAGCGGACGGCGGCGCGCAGGCCGGCGCTCTCCAGCGGGGGCGGGGCGGGCGGCAGGATGGCCTGTTGCAGGCGCAGGGCGAGCAGGTGGCGTTCGGCGGCTTCCTGCCGGGTGGAGGCGAGGCTCTCGGTGGTGGCGGCGAGCGCGGTCTCGGTCCAGTGCTGGGCGGAGACGTCCTGGAAGGCGCCGCGGACGGCGGCGGTGCGTCCGGTGGGGTCGGGGACGGGTTCGGCGACCAGCCGGACGTAGTGGGTGTAGCTGCCGAGGTCCCGCATCCGGAACACCGTGGAGTCCGGACGCCCGTTCTCGACGGCCGCGTTGACGACCCGTCGGACGGCCTGCTCGTCGTCGGGGTGGACGTGGGCGGGCAGGGCGGCGAGCGGGACGGGGGCGGTGCCGGCGGGCAGGCCGAGCAGGTCGGCGGTGCGCGGCGTCCAGTGGATCTCGCCGGTGCGCAGGTCCTCCTCGAAGCCGGCCAGGTGGCTGAGGCGCTGGGCGGTGCGCAGCAGCCGGTCGGTGCGGTCGTCGTCGCCGGTGGGGCGCCAGCTGACCAGCAGGCGGCCGGGCGGGCCGGCCAGGCGGGCGGCGGCGAACTCGAGCAGGGCGGGGGCGGGGGTCTGGCCGGTGAGGAAGGTCAGGGCGAGGGTGTCGGCGTGGTGCGGGCGGCCGGTGGCGTGGACCCGCAGCAGCAGGTCGAGCAGGCCCTCGGCGCAGGCCCGGGGGTAGGTCTCGGTGAGGGTGCGGCCCTCGACGCGGTGCGGGGGGCGGTCGGCGAGGTCGGTGAAGGCGGCGTTGACCCGGGTGATCCGGAAGTCGACGGGGGTGCCGGTGGCGGGTTCGGGGCTGAGCAGCAGGGCGGGGGTGAGGGCGGCGTCGAGGGCGGCGGTGTCGGGGTCGTCCGGTTCGGTGGCGGGGCGGGCGGGGCCGGGGCTGAGGCCGTCGGTGAGGGTGAGGGCGCCGACCTCGGCGGCGGCGTGCAGGCGGCGGTGTTCGGCGGGGGTGGGGTCGGGCGGGCGGGTGGTCCAGGCGAGTTCGAGGACGGCGGAGGGGCCGTCGGCGCGGTGCAGCGGCACGGCGAGGCGGTAGGGGGCGCGGGCGGCGCCGAGGGTGGCGGTGACGGGGCCGGTCGGGCCGAGCGGGGCGCGGCGGGCCAGGGCCTGCTGGGCGGGGGTGGGGACGCCGGGCGGGACGTGCTGCCAGGGGGCCCGTTCGGCTTCGGTGAAGCCGGGTGCGGCGACGGGCTGCAGGACGCCGCCGGGCCGGACGGTCCAGAGCACGGCGGCGGGGGCGCCGAGCATGTCGGCGGTCCGGGCGAGGGCGCTCTCCAGGACGGGCACCGCCTGCCCGGCCGGGGCCTGCGGGGGCTGCGGGGGCGCGGCGGCCGGCCCGGGGGTGCTGTCGGGGGGGTCGGCGGGCAGCGTGGTGAGGATGTCGGCGGCGAGTTCCTGCGGGCCGAGGTGGGCGCGTGCGGCGAGCGCGAGCAGTTGGGCGCCGGCCGCGGCCGGTCCGCAGCCGAGCCGTTCGGCGAGCACGCCGGTGGCCAGTGCGGTGAGCGGGCGGACGGCGAGCGCGGCCCGCAGTTCCTCGGTCTCCTCCTGGGCCCGGCGCAGCCGCAGCGCCAGCAGGTGGCGCACCCCGCCGGCCGGCCCGGGGGGCGGGGGCGGGCCGGGCGGCGGGGGCGGTGCGCCGGTGCTGCTCATCGGGTCAACTCTCCACCCAGCGTTGCACGGTGGCGATCAGTTCGGCGGCGTCGACGGGTTTGGTGAGGTGGTCGTCGGCGCCGGCGGCGAGGCTGCGGGCGCGGTCGTCGGGCATCGCCTTGGCGGTGACGGCGACGATCGGGACGGTGGCCCGGTCGGTGCCCTCGCGGATGGCGGCGGTGGCGGCGTAGCCGTCGAGTTCGGGCATCATCAGGTCCATCAGCACCAGGTCGGTCTCGGGGTGGGCGCGCAGCAGGGCGATGCCGGTGCGGCCGTTGGCGGCGTGCAGGGCGGTGGCGCCCTCGAGTTCGAGGGCGGTGCTGAGGGCGTAGACGTTGCGCGGGTCGTCGTCGATGACCAGGACGGTGCGTCCGGCGAGCCGTCCGCCCCGGGTGCCGGTACCGGTACCGCTGCCGGGTGCGGTGTCGGGCGGTGCGGGGGCGATCGCCGCGGCGATGCGGGCGCGCAGTTCGTCCAGGCCGGTGGCGACGTCGAGCCGCTCGGCGGCCGGGGCGGGCGGTTCGGCGCCGCCGGTGTGGCCGAGGACGGGGACGGGGTCGGCGCGCTGTTCGAGGGCGGCGAGCAGGGTGCGGGCGCCGTCGGCGGGCAGGCCGAGGTCGAGGACGACCAGGTCGTGCGGGGCCCGGTCGAGGGCGGCGAGGGCGCTGTCGGGGTCGCCGGCACTGTCGACGGTGGTGGCGGGGTCGCGGCCGGTGACGCCGCTGCGGGCGAGCAGGGTGAGCAGTCCGGGCGGGTCGGGTTCGACCACCAGGATCCGGTGCGCCGGGCCCGTGCCGCCCCCGGTCCGCTGCTCGGCCGTCCCCTCCGCCTCGGGGTCGGGGTAGGCGGCGGGCAGCAGCAGGGTGAAGCAACTGCCTTCGCCGGGAACGGATTCGGCGCTGACGGCGCCGCCGAGCAGCCGGGCGAGTTCGCGGCTGATCGACAGTCCGAGGCCGGTGCCGCCGTACTTGCGGCTGGTGGTGCCGTCGGCCTGCTGGAAGGCGCCGAAGATGGATTCCAGGTGGTCGGCGCCGATGCCGATCCCGGAGTCCTGGACCCGGAACGCGACGGCCTCCAAGTCTCGTCCTTCGGTGGGGAGTTCGCCGGTCCGGGCGGGTTCGACGGCGAGTTCGACGAAGCCCCGGTCGGTGAACTTGACCGCGTTGGAGAGCAGGTTGCGCAGGATCTGCCGCAGCCGGGCCTGGTCGGTGTGCAGCTGTTCGGGGGTGCCGGGGGCGGTGGTGATCCGGAAGTCGAGGCCCTTCTCGGCGGCGAGCGGGCGGAAGGTGGTGTCCACGTAGTCGAGGAGTTCGCGCAGCCCGAACGGTTCGACGGTGACGTCGAGTTTGCCCGCCTCGACCTTCGACAGGTCGAGGATGTCGTTGATCAGCTGGAGCAGGTCGGAGCCGGCCGAGCGGATCACCTCGGCGTACTCGACCTGTTTGCCGGTGAGGTTGCCCTCGGCGTTCTGGGCGAGCAGCTGGGCCAGGATCAGCAGGCTGTTGAGCGGGGTGCGCAGTTCGTGGCTCATGTTGGCCAGGAACTCGGACTTGTACATCGAGGTGCGGGTCAACTGGCGGGCGCGTTCCTCCAGTTCGCGGCGGGCCTGTTCGATCTGGAGGTTCTTCGCCTCGATGTCGCGGTTCTGCTCGGCCAGCAGTTCGGCCTTCTCGCCGAGTTCCGCGTTGGAGCGCCGCAGCTCCTCCTGTCCGTCGACCAACTGCTCGGAGCGGGCCCGCAGTTCGGAGGTCAGGCGGCGGGACTCGCGGAGCAGTTCGTCGGTCCGGGCGTTGGCCAGCAGGGTGGCCAGGGTGGTGCCGATGGCCTGGGCCAGGCGCTCCAGGAAGTCCCGGTGCAGGTCGGTGAAGTGGTGCAGGGTGGCGACCTCCAGCACGCCGAGCAGCCGGTCCTCCATGGTGATCGGCTGGATCAGCAGTTCGCGGGGGGAGGCGGAGCCCAGGCCGGAGCCGATCTCGGCGTAGCCGGGCGGGAGTTCGCCGACCGCGATGGGGCGGCGGCTGCGCCCGGCCTGGCCGACCAGCGACTCGCCGAGGCCGAAGCCGTGCGGGGCGTCCGGGCCGTGGTGGCCGTAGGCGGCGGCGCGGACCAGCACGGTGCCACCCTCGGTCTCCTCGGCCAGGTAGCAGGTGCCGTACTGGGCGCCCAGCAGCGGGCACAGCTCGTCGACCAGCAGTTCGGCCACGGCCGCCGGTTCGCGCCGGCCCTGGATGAGGGAGGTGAGCCGGGCCAGGTGGGTCTTGAGCCAGTCCTGTTCGTGGTTGGCCCGGGTGGTCTCGCGCAGTGACTCCACCATGACGTTGACGTTGTCCTTGAGGTCGGCGACCTCGCCGGAGGCGTCCACGGTGACCGAGCGGGTCAGGTCGCCGGCGGTGACGGCGCTGGTCACCTCGGCGATCGCCCGGACCTGCCGGGTGAGGTTCCCGGCGAGTTCGTTGACGTTCTCGGTCAGGCGCTTCCAGGTGCCGGAGACGCCCTCCACCTCGGCCTGCCCGCCGAGCCGTCCCTCGGTGCCGACCTCGCGGGCCACCCGGGTGACCTCGGCGGCGAACGAACTCAGCTGCTCCACCATCGTGTTGACGGTGTTCTTCAGCTCCAGGATCTCGCCCCGGGCGTCCACGTCGATCTTCCGGGTCAGGTCGCCGCGGGCCACCGCCGTGGTCACCTGCGCGATGTTGCGGACCTGCGAAGTCAGGTTGTGCGCCATGAAGTTGACGCTGTCGGTGAGGTCCTTCCAGGTGCCCGCGACGTTCGGGACCCGGGCCTGCCCGCCGAGCGTGCCGTCGGTGCCGACCTCCCGGGCGACCCGGGTGACCTCGGCGGCGAACGCCGACAGGGTGTCCACCATGGTGTTCAACGCCCCGGCCAGCGCGGCGACTTCGCCCTCCGATTCGACGGTGACGCGCTGCGACAGGTCGCCGCGGGCCACCGCGGTGGCGACCTGGGCGATCGAGCGGACCTGGCCGGTCAGGTTGGAGGCCATCACGTTGACGTTGTCGGTCAGGTCGCGCCACGTCCCGGAGACGCCCCGGACATCCGCCTGCCCGCCCAGGATGCCCTCGGTGCCGACCTCGCGGGCGACGCGCGTGACCTCGCCCGCGAACGAACCCAGCTGCTCCACCATCGTGTTGACGGTGCTCTTCAGCTCCAGGATCTCGCCGCGCGCCACCACGTCGGCCTTCCGGGTCAGGTCGCCGCGGGCCACCGCCGTGGCGACCTGGGCGATCGAGCGGACCTGCGCGGTCAGGTTGCCCGCCATGAAGTTGACGCTGTCGGTCAGGTCCCGCCACGTCCCGGAGACGCCCCGGACGTCCGCCTGGCCGCCCAGGATGCCCTCGGTGCCGACCTCGCGGGCGACGCGGGTGACCTCGGCGGCGAACGAACTCAGCTGCTCCACCATCGTGTTGATGGTGTCCTTCAGCTCCAGGATCTCGCCCCGGGCGTCCACGTCGATCTTCCGGGTCAGGTCGCCGCGGGCCACCGCCGTGGTCACCTGCGCGATGTTGCGGACCTGCGAGGTGAGGTTGCCGGCCATCGCGTTCACCGAGTCGGCCAGTTCCCGCCACGCCCCCCGCGCCTGCGGCACCTCCGCCTGGCCGCCCAGCATGCCCTCGGTGCCGACCTCGCGGGCCACCCGGGTCACCTCGGCGTTCAGCCGGGCCAGCCGCTCCGCCATGTCGTTGTACACCTCGGAGATCTCGCCCAGCACACCCGGCGCGTCCGGCAGCCGCAGCGTGAGGTCGCCGTCCCGGACGGCGGTCAGCCCGGCCAGCAGGCGGCGCAGCGCGGCGCCGTCGGTCCCGGTGGCGGCGCCGGGTCCGGCGGGGACGACGGACACCTCGGGGGCGCGGCCGCGGGGGTTCTCCACCCTGGTGTGCTCCGCCCTCCCGCCCGGCTCGTCGGGGTGCGGCGGGTGCAGCCGTCCGGGATCGGGTGTGCTGCCCACGCGACCATCACCTCGGCTCCGAGAACGCGGCACGGCCCGGGGGGCGGGCCGCTCCTTGTCTCCACTGTGGCACTTCCGCGTTCAGGGTTCCGCCGGAGGACGGACGATCTCCAGCCACACCGTCTTGCCGCCGCCCTCGACCGGTTCGCTGCCCCAGGCGGCGGACAGCCGGTCGACCACCAGCAGCCCGTGGCCGCCGGGCCGGGCGGCCTCCCGGTGCAGGCTCAGCGTGGGCGGGCGGTCGTCGGCGTCCCGGACCTCGACCCGCAGCAGCGGTCCGTGCCTGGTCAGTTCCAGTGCGTAGGGGCCGGCCGCGTGCTGGCAGGCGTTGGTCACCAGTTCGCTGGTCATCAGCAGCACGTCCTCGGCCGCGGTCCGGGTCCGGTCGTCCGCTCCGGGCAGCCACCCCCAGGCCCGCAGCGCGCTGCGGGTGAACTCCCGGCTCCTGGCCACCGCCCCGGGCGCGGTGGCCAGCGGCAGGCAGCGCCGCTCCGCCCTGCCCGGGGCCGGCCGGTCGACGGGGCCCGCCGAGTCCGCGGGGTCCTTGGGGTCCGTGGAGCCCCTCGGTCCCGCCGGGTCCGCCGGGTCCGCGGGGCGCGCCGCCATCACGGCCCCCCGGGCGTACCGGCAGGGCCGGGAGGCGTACCGGGCGCGTCGTCCGCCCCGCCGGGTGGCCCCGCCGGTGGGGCGGGTGGCGCCGTGAGCGCGTCCTCGACGGTGGGGCGGAGGTCGAGCACCTCGTCCGCGCCGGTGATCTCCAGCAGGCGGAGGAACGCCGTCCCGGGCGCGGCCAGCAGCAGCGGCAGGCCGACCCGCCGGGCGGCGGCGTGGGCGCGCAGCAGCAGGTTGAGGCCGGTGGAGTCGCAGAACTCGAGGCCGCCGCAGTCCACCACCAGTCGGCCGGGCGGGTCGGCGACGGCGCGTTCGAGGACTTCGCGCAGCGGCTCGACGCTGTCGTGGTCGAGTTCGCCCTCGGGCCGCACCACCAGCGCGTCGGGCGGGTGGCGCAGCGCGACGGTGAGCGGGGTGGCGGTGAGCGGGCCGACGGGGTCCGCTCCCGGCTGTGCGTCCACGGTTCGCACACCTCCTGGCGTTCGGCGTCGGCTCGTCGCCCCTGGGGCGGTCACCTGTGGGCGGCTACCCAGCGGCCCGCGGCTCAATCGGACCCGCCGCGCCGGGCGCCCCGTCCGCTCTCCTCGTCCGGGCCGCCGGCCGCGCCCTCGACCTGGGCGCGCAGCCCGGCGAGGGTGGAGGAGAGGATCCGGGAGACGTGCATCTGGGAGACGCCGATCTCGGTGGCGATCTCGCTCTGGGTGAGGCCGCCCCAGAACCGCAGCAGCAGCACGGTGCGTTCCCGTTCGGGCAGCCGGCTGATGAACGGCTTGGCCATCACCCGGAATTCGGCGACCTCGAGTTCGGGGTCGCAGCTGCCGAGCCGGTTGATCAGGGCACTGCCGGTGTCGTCGGATTCGTCGTCGCGCAGCGAGTCGAGCGAGTCGCAGCGGCACAGCCGGCCGGCGTCGACCCCTTCGGCGGCCTGCTCCTCGGTGACCTGCAGTTCCTCGGCGATCTCGGCGGTGTCGGGCAGCCGGCCGAGGGCCTGTTCGAGCCGGTCGGAGGCGTGGGCGGCCGCCAGGTAGCGCTCCTGCACGCTGCGCGGGACGCGCAGCGGCCACGAGGTGTCGCGGAAGAACCGCTTGATCTCGCCGGAGACGGTGGGGATCGCGTACGTGACGAACTCGACGCCGCGTTGCGGGTCGAAGCCGTCGACGGCCTTGATCAGTCCGACGGTGCCGACCTGGATGATGTCGTCGAGTTCCTCGGGGCGGTGCCGGAACCGGGCGGCGACGAACCGCACCAGCGGCATGTTGAGTTCGATCAGGGTGCCCCGGACGTAGCTGTGGGCGGGGTCCTCGGGCGGCAGCTCGGCCAGCCGGACGAACAGCGCGTCGCTGAGCCGGCGGGCCTCGTACTTGCCCATGGCCCGCATCTCCCGGCGGGTGGGCCGGTGCATCGGGTCGACCTCGTCCGCCCCGGGGGCGGAGGAGGGCGCGGGGGCACTGCGCAGAGTGGTCGTGGTGGTCACGGGGAGTCATCTCCGGGGACGGCGGGACCCGCCTGGCGCCGGAACGGCGGTGTGCCGGGCTCCGGGCGGTGGATGCCCCGTCCGGGACTCGGTGGGCCGCACGACGGCGCGGCGGGCGGAGAACCGTGGAACCCGGCTTCTTCAGGCGACGGCTCCCAGCTCACGGCTCGCATGCCGTGATGGGACGGACCCCTTCGGGTCGGCCGCGTCGGGCGGTGCGCGCTCGGCGTGGCGCCCTCACTCATACCCCGTTCGCCGAGGACGAACCCGATTCACCCGGTTCGGCTGCCTTCATCCGGGTATGCGCGCCGGGAGACCCGTCCGGCGACGAAAGGAGTCCCACCATGCCCGCCGGATCGAGCCCCAAGCGGGAGCGCCAGTACGAGCACATCAAGGAGAGCCAGCTGGAGCACGGGACGAGCGAGAAGCGCGCCGAGGAGATCGCCGCCCGCACCGTGAACAAGGAACGCGCCCGGCACGGCGAGAGCCGCACCGCGAGCCGCAGCTCCACCCACGACGCCTCTTCCGGGCACCGGGGCGGCAAGCGCTCGCACCGCGGGGCCCAGGGCCCGACGTACGACCAGCTGTACAACGAGGCGCGGCAGCGCGGCATCGAGGGGCGTTCGAAGATGAACAAGAGCCAGCTCGCGCACGCTCTGGGGCGGTGACGCCGATGACCACCACGGCCCCCGCAGCGCCCACGGCCCCCGCGGCCCTCCCGGCCTTCGCGGACACCATCCCGATGCCCACCGACCCGGACGTCCGGCCGCCCGACCCGCCCGACGTCCCGCCCCGGCCGACCGACCCGCAGCCCCCGAACCCGGGCCCGCCGGGGCCCGGCCGACCCGACCCCGCCCCGGACCCCGAACCGCCCGGGCAGCCCCACCCGGAGCCGCCGGACCGCCACGGCCCCCCGTTCCGGCCCGAACCGCACCCCGAGCCCACCCCGCAGCCGCAGCCGGTCCCGTAGCCACGAGCGTCCCCCGCGCGCCGCGGCGACCGGCCCGGCCCCGTCGAGCCGAACGAATCCCGGCCCCGTTGAGCCGAACGGATGACGCCCGCTCCGGGCGGCGGCCCGGTGCCCGACCCGCCGGGGCCGGGCACCGCCAGCGTCCTGCGGGATCGGCCGGGCCCGGCCCGGGGCGGACCCGGGACCGGAGGGACCCGGCGGCGGACGGGAGCGGCGGGTGCGGTGGGCGGCGGTGGCGGAGGCGGCCCTGCGGTGGGCCGTGCTGTGCGGCCTGTACACGGTGCTGATCTCGACCGTCGCCGTCCCGGCCCTGCTGCTCGCCGGCTGCCTCGTGGTCGGCCTGGTGCCCGCCGTCGGGCGCCCGATCGCGGCCGCGGCGGCCCGGTTCACCGACCGCTCCGGGTACCTCGGCGCCGTCCTGGACGGTGCGGCCGCCCCGCCGCTGCCCGCTCCCCCGGCCGACCGGACGGGCTCCGGCATCCTGCTCGGCCTGCTCTCCACCGCGCTGGCCGCGGCCCTCGCCGCCACCGCGCTGCACCGCCCGTTGCCCGCCCCCGCCTGGGGCCGGCACGCCGTCCGGGCGCTGCGCCGCCTGCACTCCGGGCTGCTGGGCGACTACGTCACCTGGCTGCTGGTCGGCCTGGCCGGGCTGCTCGCCGCGGTCGCCGCCCTGTCCTGACCCGATGCGCGGGCCGTCCGAGAGCGCCGGGCGGGCCGTCCGGCTACGAGCCGTCCCAGGAGCCGTCCCACCCGGGGGCCGGGTCGACCGGCAGCAGCGGGCGCAGGGCGCCGAGCACCGCGCCGATGCAGACGTCGCGCAACTCGGAGCGGCTGCAGGTCGGTTCGGTGAGCCAGTCGACGCAGAGCACCTGGACGAACACCAGCCAGCTCTTCAGCACGGTCGAGACGGTGGCGCGGGCGTCCTCGCCCGCCAGCGGGAGGACGGCCAGCAGGCGGGTGCGCAGCGCGTCCAGCTCCTCCGCCATGATCGTCTGCACCACGGGGTCGCCCGCCAGGACCCGGTTGGCGGCGAGTACGGCGTGGCGGTTGGCCACGAAGTAGTCGAGGTGCGCGTCCAGCCCCTGGGCGAGCTGCTGCACCAGGGTCGCCGCCGGGTCGAGGCGGGTGGCGGCGAGCAGCCGGTCGGCGGCCTGCCGGTAGACGGCGGCGAACAGTTCGTGCTTGCCCGGGAAGTGCCGGTAGAGCAGGGCCCGCGAGACGCCGGCCCGCTCGGCGACCTCCTCCATCAACACCGCCTCGTACGGGTGCGCGGCGAACAACTCCGCTCCTACGGCGAGCAGTTGGGCCCGCCGCTGGTCGGGGGTGAGGCGGCGGCGCGGGGCGGTCGACATGCCCCGATCCTACTGGACGCGTGTCTACTTGACAGGCTCCGGTCCGCGCGCCCACCCTGGAGCCGCACCCGCTAGTAGACACGTGTCAACCGGACCGCCCCGGGTGGGCGGCACAGTGGAGTGGAGTTGACGGGCGATGGCCAGAACACTGCGGTTCCTCTCGTACGCGATGGGCTTCGCCTGCGCGGCCATCGGCCTGCTGCACCTGCTGGCGGGCAACGCGATCGTCCCCGGCGCCACCGACGCCGGGCCCACCGTCGACTCGCTCAACCGCTTCCTCGGCGCGGTCTTCGCGGGCTACGGCCTGGCCTGGCTCTGGACGGCCCGCCAACGCCCGATCCCGCCCGCCCCGGTCCGCGCCCTGGCCGGCCTCTTCCTGCTCGGCGCCCTCGGCCGGATCCTCTCGCTGGCCGTCGCCGGACGCCCGAACTGGTTCCAGCTCGTCCTGCTGGCGATCGAACTGGCCCTCCCCCCGGTCTACTTCGCCCTGGCCTCCGCCGACACCCGGGCAGCCGCCCAGGCCACGCAGGCCGCCCGGGCCACGCAGGCTATGCAGGCAGACCCGGCCGGCACCCCGGACCGGGACCGGCCGGAGCGCCGGGGGGCTGACAGGGCCGCCCGCGGTGCGGTTGAATAATCTTTCTGAAACTTGCAAGGGGTGGGGTCATGGGGGAACGGATCCGGCGCGTGGCGTGCGCCGCGGCGGCGCTCGCCCTGGTCGGCGCGGGGGCGGCCGGGTGCTCGGCGGATCAGGGCGGCCCGGCCGCGATCGAGGTGGACGCGCCGACCGCCCTGGTCGACCAGCCGGTGCACGTGCGGATCACCGGGCTCCGGCCCGGCCAGGAGGTCACCGTCGACTCCCGGGCGGCGGACCGGCAGGGCCTGGACTGGAACGGACGGGCCGACTTCCGCGCCGACGCCCACGGGGCCGTCGCCCTGGACACCGCCGCCCCGCGTTCCGGCACCTACCAGGGGGCGGACGGGATGGGCCTGTTCTGGTCGATGGAGCCCCGGGACGGCGACCCCGAGACCGCCTTCTTCTTCCCGCCGACCTCGGCCGGGCACACCTTCGACGTCACCCTCACCGCCACCGCGCACGGGCGCCCGCCCGTCTCCAGGACGCTGACCCGCGCGTGGTCCGGGCCCGGCGTGACCAGCCGCCAACTCACCCTCGCGGCCGACCGGGTCTCCGGGGAACTGTTCCTCCCCGCCCCCGGCACCCCACGCCACCCGGCGGTCCTGCTCTTCGGCGGCTCGGAGGGCGGCAACGGCGAGACGTCCACCGCGGCACTGCTCGCCTCGCACGGCTACCCGGCGCTGGCTCTCGGCTACTTCGGCCTCCCCGGCCTGCCCGCCACCCTGGAGGACATCCCGCTGGAGTACTTCGCCACCGCGGCCGGCCTGCTGGCCGCCCAGCCGGGCACCGACCCCGACCACCTGCTGGCGCTGGGCTACTCCCGCGGCAGCGAGGCCGCCCTGCTGCTGGCCGACGACTACCCGGGCCTGGTCCACGGCGCGATCGTCTACTCCCCGTCCGCCCAGGTCAACGGCGGTTTCCCGGACCACGGCAGCACCGCCTGGACGAAGGACGGCAAGGACGTCGGCCTGGGCCCGATACCGCTCGACCAGGTCAGCGGCCCGGTCCTGGCCATCGCCGGCGCCGACGACCACCTGTGGTCCTCCCCGCTCTGGGCCCGGCAGATCGCCCAGGAACTCGACACCGACCACGATCCCCACCCGCACCGGGCCCTGGTCCTCCCGGACGCGGGCCACGGCGTCGGCACCTACCCCTACCTCGCCGCCGGCACCCGCCCCACCCACCCGGTGACCGGCCGCCCGACCGACCTCGGCGGCACCCGCGCGGGCAACGCGGCCGCCAAGGCGAAGGGCTGGCCCGAAGTCCTGTCCCTGCTCGCCGGCCTGACCGCCTGACCGCCTGAGCGGCTGAGCGGTCCGGCCCGGCCCGGCCCGGCCCGGCGCGACGTTGTCCTGAAACCGGATGGTGCCCCCTTCCCCGCCCCTGTTGTCATGGATGCCTCAGACGAACTGCACGACTCCAAGGGGGAACAAGTCATGGGCAAGGTGCTCAAGCGCGCCGCCGCGTCCACCGCCGTACTCGTCGCGGCTGCCACCGCCGCCATCGGCGCCGGCAGCGCCCCGGCCTCGGGCAGCGTCGTGATCGCCCTCGGCACCACCTACAGCGCCGGCGTCTACTCGTCGCCCAACGCGGGCTCCGCCAAGGTCGGCGTGCCCGACCTGCACCCGGGCGACTCGGTCGCCGTGAACTGCTGGACCGTCGGCGGCAACGTCGGCACCTTCGGCGACGTCTGGTACCACGCCTTCCAGGAGATCTACGGCGGCGCGCCCTACCAGCAGGTCGGCGGCTGGGTCTTCGCCCCCTACGTCGACGGCGCCGCCGCGTTCCACAACAACGCCATCCCCCGGTGCCCCTGACCCGCACCCGGCCACCCCCGCGCGCCCCCGGCCCCGCCGGGGGCGCGCGGCGTCACTCCGACCCGGCCGCCCGGCCCGCCGCCAGCAGCCGGTTGAGGCGCCGGACCTCCGCGACCAGCCGGGGGACGTCCTGCCGGGCGCTGGCGATGAACGCGGCGTTCTCGTCCCAGCGTTCGTCGACCACGTCGACGTAGCGCGGCTGCTGGACGAGCGTGGCCGCCACGACCTCGTGGTGGTCGAAGTCCGGCCAGCGCTCACCGAGCCCGGTGTCGGGCACCGTGCTGACGGCGACGAGGCACATCGCATGATCGTCGTCGAGCGACCGGACGTACCAGGGCCCGGGGGTGGTGGCCGCGAGGAGCTCCTCGATCCCGGCGAGCTCTTCCTCGGTCAACGGCTCGGGCACGTCCATCCGGTCCTCCGCACAACGCAGCCACCCCGGACCGGGCACAGCAGCTCCAGCGCCCCGTCCGAATCGATGCCGCGAGCGTAGCCACCCGACCCGGCCCGGGGCGACGCCTTTTGGCCCGGGCCCGGTGGCCGGCCGTCGGGCGTGGCGTGGGGTCAGGGCTGTTGCCGGGGGTGTTGCTTGCCGTGGGCGAGGCGGTCGCGGGCGGTGCGGCCGCGGTGTTCGAGGGGGAGGGTGCCGGTGGCTGCGGCGAGGCCGTAGGGGGGCATGTCGCCGTAGATGGCTTCGTGGTTGCCGGGCGGGACGATGTACGTCTCGTGCCAGATGCCCACGTGCTGGCGGGAGTTGCGCTCGAAGCGGTTGATCATCGCCCAGGCGTTGCGGTGCAGTTTGCCGGGGGCGGCGGCGTAGGCGAGCAGTTTCTCCTCGGACTCCCAGTACTGGACGACGTAGTAGGTGCGGGGCGAGCCGGTGAGCAGCTGGTAGCCGAGCAGGCCGCTGTCGGGGTCGCGGGAGAGTTCGCGGAGCATCCGGGGCATGGCGAGGAAGACCGGCAGCCAGTGGTGCGGGGCCCGGAAGTGGTTGATCCGCATGCCGATCAGGAAGAGGACGACCTTGCCGTCGGCTGCGGCGGTGGTCCGGCCGGGTATCGGTTTCGCAGGCATGGTGTCCCCCTCGTCTCCGTCGGGCCGCCCGTGATTGGATAGCCCCACTCACCAAGTGCTTTGGATAGTGGCACTCGTCAACGGAGGGCACAAGGGGATGCGCCTGGCGGATCTCGGCGAGCGGAGCGGCGTCCCGCTCGCCACGGTCAAGTACTACCTGCGCGAGGGGCTGCTCCCGCCCGGCCGCCGGGTCAACGCCACCCAGGCCGAGTACGACGAGTCCCACCTACGGCGGCTGCGGCTGGTGCGGGCGATGATCCAGGTCGGGCGGATCCCGGTGGCCACCGTGCGGGAGGTGCTGGCGCACGTCGACGACGACTCGCTCGGCCTGACCGTGCGGCTCGGCGCGGCGCTCTGGGCCCTGCCGCACCCCGCCGGGGAGGCCCCCGGCGCTCCGGCGGAGGCCGCGGGCCCGTCCCGGGAGGCCGCCGACGACCCGCACCGCGCCGCCGCCGGCCTGCTGGTCGACGAGCTGCTGGCCCGGCTCGGCTGGTCGGCGGCCCGCGAGCTCGGCGCCCTCTCCCCCGCCCACCGCGCCCTGGTCGCCACCCTCGCCACCCTGCACCGCCTCGGCTACCCCCTGGACGCCGACGACCTGCTCCCGTACGCGCGCACCATGGAGCAGGCCGCCGCCCACGACCTGGACCGGATGGAGCAGCTCCCCACCCCCCGGGAGCAGACGGAGTACGCCGTCGCCTCCGCCGCCCTGTTCGAGCCGGTCCTGCTCAACCTGCGGCGCCTGGCCCAGTGCGAGGAGTCCAACCGCCGCTACGGGCTCTGACCGGCAGTTCGCCGCGGGCCAGCCACAGGGCCGGGGCCGGAGCCGGGGCCGGGGCCCGGGCCGGTCACCAGGGGATGACGCCGGCGTCGTCGGAGAACGAGCCGGTCGGGCCGCCGTCGGGCAGGGTGGCGAGCCGGATCGCGGCGGCCGCGCCCTGCGCGGCGGTCCGGGAGCCGTGGAAGCCGGTGAAGTCGGTGGCGACCAGGCCGGGGCAGGCGGCGTTGACCAGGATGCCCGTGCCGGCGAACTGCCGGGCGTAGTGCACGGTGACGGCGTTGAGGAAGGTCTTGGTCGGCGCGTAGGCGGCCATGACCGGGCCGACGTCGGTGCCGGGGTCCGCCTGCAGGGTCAGGGAGCCGACGGTGCTGGAGAGGTTGACGATCCGCGGTGACGCCGAGCGCCGCAGCAGCGGCAGCATCGCGTTGGTGACCCGGATGACGCCGATGACGTTGGTCTCCACGACGGCCCGGACCACGTCGAGGTCGAGCGCGGTCGGGTCCTGCTCCCAGCCCTGACCGGTCGGCGGCCCGGAGATGCCGGCGTTGTTGACCAGCACGTCCAGGCGTCCGGCCTGCCGTTCGACCAGTTCCGCGGCCTCGGCGACGCTCCGGTCGCCGGTCACGTCCAGCGGCACCCCGAACGCGTCGATCCCGGCCTCGCGCAGCTTGCGGACGGCGGCCTCGCGCCGGTCCGCGTCCCGGGCGCCCACGCCCACCCGGTGGCCGAGGGCGCCGAGCCCGGCCGCGATCTCGTACCCGATTCCCTTGTTCGCACCGGTGACCAGCGCGATCCTCGTGGTGTCATTCATGACTGCTTCGCTCATGCCGTCGATCCTCGCCCGCGGACGGGCCGCGCTTCCAACACCGGTACGGTGCCCTGTCATACCCGGCGGGTATCACCGGCGGCGTACGCTGTGGCCGTGGACACCCTGGAGACCCGCGAGTTGAAGTACTTCACGGCCGTGGCCGAGGAACTGCACTTCGGACGTGCCGCCGAGCGCCTCGGCATGGCGCAGCCGCCGCTGTCCCGGGCCATCCAGCAGCTCGAACGGCGGCTCGGCGTACGCCTGTTGGAGCGCAACCGCCGCGGCGTCGCGCTGACCGGCGCCGGGGAGGTGCTGCTGCGCGAGGGCCGCGCGGCCCTCGCCGCGACCGCCGCCGCCGCGCGCCGCACCTCCCGGGCCGGCGGCGCCGGCGGCGCGGGGGGCCGCCGCGACCGCCTGGTGCTGACGGTGAAGGCCGCGGCCTCCCACGAGCTGCTGCGCGGGCTGCTCGACGCCTACGCGGCCGAGCCGGGCGCCGCCGAGGTCGAGGTGCTGCCGAGCGGCACCTGCGAGCAGGAGGACATGCTGCGCGACGGCCGGGCCGACGTGGCGCTGATGCACTCGCCGTACAACTCCCTGGCCGGGTTCGACAGCGAGCAGTTGCTGACCGAGGGCCAGATCGCCGTCCTGCCCGCCCGGCACCCGCTGGCCGCCCGCACGAGCCTGTCCATGGCCGACGTGGGCGACCTCCCCGACCTCCCGCCGGCCCGCTGGCCCCGCCGCGGCACGTACCCGCCCGGCCCGGGGCCCGAGGTCCGCGACCAGACGCAACTGGCCCAACTGATCGCCCTCGGGCGCACCGTGGCCTTCTTCCCGGCCTCCGCCCGGTCCTGGCTGTGGGCCGAGCACGCCGGGGTGCCGCTCATCGACGCGCCGCCAATCGTC
This sequence comes from Kitasatospora cineracea, assembly GCF_003751605.1. NCBI lineage: Bacteria > Bacillati > Actinomycetota > Actinomycetes > Kitasatosporales > Streptomycetaceae > Kitasatospora > Kitasatospora cineracea. The sequence goes on along the minus strand of NZ_RJVJ01000001.1, from coordinate 4,842,166 downwards.
ACCCACATCGCCTGGCCCCCGCACAGCCGCTCGCCGGCCCTCGCCGCGCTGGTCCGCACCGCCGTGCGGCTGTGCTCCCCGCCGACTCCCTGACCGGGTCAGGCCCTCGCCGCGCCGGTCCGCACCGCCGTGCGGCTGCGCTCCCGCCAACTCCCTCGCCGGGTCAGACCGTTGCGGCCAGCAGGCGCCGCTCGGCCGCCGCGCTGAGCCCCTCCTCGCCGGGGGCGGGGCCGCCGCGGGCGGTGTCCCAGGCGAGCGTGTCGGCGAGGGTCCCGGCGAGCGGACGGAGCGTCAGGCCGGCGGCCAGCGCGCGGGAGGTGTCCACCAGGTTGACGGCCGCGCACTCGGGGGCGCCGATCCACATCGGCACGCCCATCCACGGTTCGGCGCCGGCCCGCAGCAGCGCCTCGGTGCCGACCCAGACCGGTTCCGCCGCCGGGTTCACCAGGGCCCGGCAGGCGGCGAAGAACGCGCCGAACGGCAGCGGGCGGCCGGTGACGTGGTGGACCCCGCTGTGGCGCCCGGCGGCGCACCCGAGGATCCACTGGGCCAGGTCGCGGACGTCGATGAACTGGGCCGGGTCCGCCGGGTCGCCCGGCAGCAGCACCCGGCCGCCCCGCCGGAAGCGCCGGGGCCAGTACGCGAAGCGGTCGGTCGGGTCGTGCGGTCCGACGATCAGGCCGGGGCGGACCACGTCGGCGCGCTCGCCGAACGCGTCCAGCACGATCCGCTCGCAGGCCGCCTTGCGCGCCCCGTACAGCTGGTGCGGCGCCAGGTCGTCGTCCGGGGAGAGCAGTCGGCCGTCCTCGTCCTGCACGGTGGCCTGGTCGGCGAGGACCGACAGCGAGGAGACGAAGACGTACCGCCCCGCCCGCCCGCGGAGGGCGTCGACCGCGCGGCGGACCACCTCGGGGTGGTAGCCCGCGACGTCGACCACCGCGTCCCAGCGGCGCCCGGCGAGCGCGGACAGGTCGGCGGTGCGGTCGCCGAGGACGGTCTCGACGCCCGTCGCGGCGGCGGGGAAGAGCCCGGGCGCGGTCCGGCCGCGGTTGAACAGCGTGACCCGGTGCCCGGCGGCCAGCGCGGCCTCGACCAGGGCGCGGCCGACGAAACGGGTGCCGCCGAGCACGAGCAGGCTCAGCGGAGCGGACGCGCGGGAGGGCGCGCCGGGGGACGTGCGGGAAGCAGTGGTGTCCTGCATGGTGGGTGAACTCCGGAGTGGTGAGGCGTTCCGGACCGCCGGCGGCAGCAGCCCGCTCAGTCGGCGACCCGGTCGGGGACGTGACGGAACCCGCTCCCGGCACCCATAGGACTCACCCTCTCGACAACACGTAGGCGCGGCACCGCCACCGGCACTGCCACGGCATTTCCACGGCAACCGCCGCGCACGGTTCGGACGCGGGCGAAGGTAGCAGAGGACGGCCGCCGCCGTCGACGGCCGGGCCCGGTCGCGGGAGGGGCGACACGCCGGGGTCGGCCGGCGGGAAAATCCGTCGCGTCCGGCCGGGCCCCCGGGTACGGTCGGCGGCGGGTGCGCGCCGGGGCGACCGCCGGGTCCCCGGGTGCGGACGGATCGTCAACTCCCCCTCCCCGGAAGCAGGTTCGGTCGATGGCGTGTCAGATCAGTGAGCTCGTGCTCGAGTGCCGTGAACCCGAGGCGCTGGCCCGGTTCTGGTGCGAGGTGCTGGATTTCGTGGTGGTCGGCCGGGAGGCGGACGGCAGCGTCGAGGTCGGTCCGCGCGAGGGCTTCGGCGGTGCGCGGCCGACGCTGTTCCTGAGCGCCTGCGCCGATCCGGGGCCGGTCGGGGCCCGGCTGCACTTCGACGTCAACCCGACCGACCGCGACCAGGGCGCCGAGCTGGAGCGGCTGCTCGCCCTCGGGGCCCGCCCGGCCGACATCGGGCAGACCGGCGAGGAGCCCTGGCACGTCCTGGCCGACCCGGAGGGCAACGTGTTCTGCCTGCTCAAGGCCCGGATCAGGGAGCTCTGACCGCTCCCCGCCCCACCGTTCCCCCCTCCTCGCCGCCCCCGCCGTGTTTCCGTTCCGGCGGGGGCGGTCAGACGCTCGGCAGTGGTGCCGCCGTGCGCGAAGGCGTGCGGACGCGCAAGCGCGCAGACGCGTGCAGGAGCGAGAAGGAGGGACGTCCCGTGTCCAGGACTGTGGCGGATCAGGTGCTCGCCCGCTTGCGGGAGTGGGGCGTGGAGCAGGTGTTCGGGTACCCGGGGGACGGGATCAACGGGCTGCTGGCGGCGTGGGGACGGGCCGACGACCGGCCCGCGTTCGTGCAGGCCAGGCACGAGGAGATGGCGGCGTTCGAGGCGGTCGGGTTCGCCAAGTTCTCGGGGAAGGTCGGCGTGTGCGCGGCGACCTCCGGCCCGGGCGCGATCCACCTGCTGAACGGGCTGTACGACGCCAAGCTGGACCACGTCCCGGTGGTGGCGATCGTCGGGCAGACCGACCGCAGCGCGATGGGCGGCTCGTACCAGCAGGAGGTGGACCTGCTGAGCCTGTACAAGGACGTGGCCTCGGCGTACTGCCAGATGGTGACCGTCCCGCAGCAGCTGCCGAACGTGCTGGACCGGGCGTTCCGGACGGCCGCGACGTACCGCACCGTGACCGCGGTGATCATTCCGGCGGACGTGCAGGAGCTGCCCGAGCAGGCGCCGGAGCACGCGTTCAAGATGGTGCCGTCCAGCCTGGGCATGCCGCACTCGCACCCCGTGCCGGACGACGGCGAGCTGCTGCGGGCCGCCGAGGTGCTGAACGCGGGCGGCAAGGTGGCGATGCTGGTCGGCCAGGGGGCGCGCGGGGCGCGCCAACAGGTCGAGCAGGTGGCCGAGTTGATGGGCGCGGGGGTGGCGAAGGCGCTGCTCGGCAAGGACGTGCTGCCGGACACCCTGCCGTACGTGACGGGGTCGATCGGGCTGCTGGGCACCCGGCCCTCGTACGAGCTGATGCGGGACTGCGACACGCTGCTGACCGTCGGCTCCAGCTTCCCGTACACCCAGTTCCTGCCGGAGTTCGACCAGGCGCGGGCGGTGCAGATCGACGCCGACCCGTTCATGGTGGGGCTGCGCTACCCGTACGAGGTCAACCTGGTGGGCGACTCGGCGGCGACGCTGGACCGGTTGCTGCCGATGCTGCGCCGCAAGAAGGACCGCAGTTGGCGCAAGCAGGTGGAGAAGAACACCGCGCGCTGGTGGGACGTGATGGAGGAGCGGGCGAAGGTGCCCGCCGACCCGGTGAACCCGGAGTACCTGGTGCACGCGCTGGACGCGCTGCTGCCCGAGAACGCGATCCTGACCGCGGACTCCGGGTCGGCGGCCAACTGGTACGCCCGGCACCTGCGGATGCGCGGCACGATGCGCGGCTCGCTGTCGGGCACGCTGGCGACCATGGGCCCGGGCGTGCCGTACGCGATCGGCGCGAAGTTCGCGCACCCGGACCGGCCGGTGGTGGCGCTGGTCGGCGACGGCGCGATGCAGATGAACGGCCTGGCGGAGCTGGTCACCGTCGCCCGCTACCGGGAGCGCTGGAGCGACCCGCGGCTGGTGGTGTGCGTGCTGAACAACCACGACCTGAACCAGGTCACCTGGGAGATGCGGGCCATGCAGGGCGCGCCGAGCTTCCTGCCCTCGCAGCAGCTGCCGGACGTCCGGTACGCGGACTTCGCCGAGTCGGTGGGCCTGCGCGGGCTGCGGGTCGAGGACCCGGGCAAGGTCCGGGCGGCCTGGGAGTGGGCGCTGGGCGCGGACCGGCCGTGCGTGCTGGACGTGCGCACCGACCCGGCGGTGCCGCCGATCCCGCCGCACGCCGACTGGTCGCAGATCAAGGACGCCGCCGAGTCGGTGCTGCGCGGCGACAGCGACCGGGTGGCCGTGGTCAAGCGCGGGCTGCGGGCCAAGCTGGCCGAGCTGCTGCCGCACCGGAGCAGGTCGTGACCGGGCCGCTGGCGGCGGTGCGGCTGTCCGCGGCGGTGCGGCCGCTCGAAGCCGTCCGCGAGGGCCGGTTCCAGCGCTCGCTGGCCCTGGCCACCGGCGCGGGCTCGGTGGTGGCGGCCGCCGAGATCTACCTGGAGCACGACCGGGCCGGGTTCGGCAACCGGATGATGTGGTGGCCGGTGGTGCTGGGCCCGGTCGGCGCGGCCGCGGGCGTCGCGGGCGCGGTGGACGCCAAGGCGGCCCGGACGCTGCTGCCGCTGGTCTCGGCGGCGATCGCCGCGAACGGGCTGCAGGGGTTCTGGCTGCACGTGCGCGGCGTCGCGCAGAAGCCGGGCGGCTGGCGGATGGCCCGGTTCAACCTGGAGACCGGCCCGCCGGTGTTCGCCCCGCTGCTGCTGGGCATGGTCGGCGGGATGGGCCTGGTCGCGGCGGTGCTGCGGCGCGAGGGCCGGTCGTGAGCGCGGCGGGGCGGCCGGCGCCCGGGGAACGGCCGCCGTACGAGGGCCGGTTCCCCGGCTACGACTCGCTGGCCCGCCGCCCGCACTGGGACCCGGCGACGGCGGCCGTGGTGACGGGCCGGGTGGCGGGCCCGCGCCCGCCGCTGCGGCTGTTCGCGCCCGCCGAGGAGGCCACCGCCCGGGCCCTGCTGGAGCGGCTGCTGGACCACCCGCCGGTCGACCTGCTGCCGATGATCGACGCCCGGCTGGCCGAGCGCGAGACCGACGGCTGGCACTACGCCGACCTGCCGCCCGACGACCGGGCCTGGCCGGAGAGCATGCGGGCGCTGGACGAGGACGCCCGGGCACTGCCCGGCCGCCCCGCCTTCGCCGAGCTGACGGTGCGCCAGCAGGACGGCCTGATCGAGAAGGTGCGCCGGGCGGTGCGCTGGCACGGCTGGCCGGCCGAGCACGTGTGGAGCCTGTGGACGCGCTACGCCTGCACCGCCTACTACAGCCACCCGGCGGCCTGGGACGAGATCGGCTTCGGCGGCCCGGCCTTCCCGTCCGGCTACGCCCGGCTGGGCCTCGGGCGCCGCGAGCCGTGGGAGGTCGCCGACGCGCACCCCGAGCGGCAGCCGGACGCCGACCGGCCCGACCCGCCGCCGCTGCCCGCCGTCACCGACCCCGGGCGGCACGGCGAGGCGAAGGCCGCGCTGGCCACCCTGCGGCAGACCACCCGCCGCCAGCGCGCGGTGCGCCGGCGCAACGCCTCCGCCTGGCTGCTGCCGCGCGACGGCCTGGGCTTCGACCGGCGGCTGGTGGAGCGGATGCGCCGCCACCGGGACGAGGACGAGGTCGACCTGGTGATCGTCGGCTGCGGCGCGGGCGGCACCGTGCTGGCGCAGCGGATGGCCCGGGCGGGCTGGTCGGTGGTGGTGCTGGAGGCGGGCCCGTTCTGGGACCCCTTGCGGGACTGGGTGAGCGACGAGTACGGCTCGCACCAGCTGTACTGGACCGAGCCGCGGGTGCTGTCCGGCTCCGACCCGGTGCCGATGGGGTCGAACAACTCCGGGCGCGGGGTGGGCGGTTCGATGGTGCACTTCGCCGGGTACGCGCCGCGCTTCCACCCGTCCGACTTCGAGACGCACAGCCGGGACGGGGTGGGCGCGGACTGGCCGCTGGCGTACGGCGACCTGCGCGGCTCCTACCAGCGGCTGGAGGCGGAGCTGCCGGTGGCCGGGCAGTACTGGCCGTGGGGCGAGCCGCACGCGTACCCGCACGCGCCGCACCCGGTGGGCGGCAACGGCGAGGTGTTCCTGCGCGGGGCGGCGGCGCTCGGGCTGGAGGCCCGGGTCGGGCCGGTGGCGATCAGCAACGGCCGGTTCGGGCGGCGCCCGCACTGCGTGTACCGGGGGTTCTGCCTCCAGGGCTGCAAGGTCAACGCCAAGGCGTCGCCGCTGATCACCCACCTGCCGGACGCGCTGGCGCACGGCGTGGAGGTCCGCTCCGACGCGATGGTCAGCGCGGTCGAGCTCGGCCCGGACGGCCTGGCGCGCGGCGTGCGCTACCTGCGCGGCGGGCGCGAGCACCTGCAACGGGCCCGGACGGTGGCGGTCGCCGGGTACGCGATCGAGACGCCCCGGCTGCTGCTCAACTCGGCGAACGCGCGCTTCCCGGACGGCCTGTGCAACGACTTCGACCAGGTCGGCCGGTACGTGATGGTGCAGGGCGCGCCGCAGGTCTCGGGCCGCTTCGAGCAGGAGGTGCGGGCGTACAAGGCGCCGCCGCCGGAGGTGTCGACGGAGGCGTTCTACGAGACCGACCCGGCCAAGCCGTACCGGCGCGGGTTCAGCATCCAGACCGTCTCGCCGATGCCGATCACCTGGGCCGAGCACGTGGTCGCCCAGGGCCACTGGGGCGCGAACCTGCGCCACTACCTGTCCGACTACGTGCACTGGGCGACGCTCGGCGGACTGGCCGAGCTGCTGCCGCAGCCCGGCAACCGGGTCACCCTCGCGGAGGAGAAGGACCGGCACGGACTGCCGGTCGCGCACTTCTCCTACTCGCAGTGCGACAACGACCGGCAGCTGATCGCGGCGGCGGGCGACGCCATGAAGGCGATCCTGATCGCGGCGGGCGCCGGCGAGGTGATCACCATCGACCGGTACGCGCACCTGGTGGGCGGCTGCCGGATGGCCGCCCGGCCGGAGGACGGCGTGGTCGACCGGGACCTGCGCTCCTTCGCGGTGCCGAACCTGCTGATCACCGACGGCAGCGTGCTGCCGACCCAGGGCGCCGCCAACCCGGCGCTCACCATCATGGCCCTGGTCGACCGGGCGGCGGGCGTGCTCGCCGCCGGGGCCCGCGCGGGCCTGCGCACCCCGACCCGACGACCGTGAGGTGACCGCCGTGTGGACCGACCGCCCGATCGAACGGCTGACGGTGCGGGTGTACACCGTCCCGACCGACCGCCCCGAGGCCGACGGCACCCTCGCCTGGGACGCCACCACCCTGGTGCTGGTCGAGGCCGGCAGCGGCCCGGCCACCGGCCTGGGCTGGACGTACGGCCCGTCCGCCACCGCCGCCCTGGTGCGCGAGCAGCTCGCCCCGGTGGTGCTCGGCCGCGACGCGCTCGACACCGCCGGCGCGTACGAGGCGATGCGGCGGGCGCTGCGCAACGCGGGCCGGCCGGGCCTGGGCACGTACGCGCTGTCCGCCGTCGACCTGGCGCTGTGGGACCTCGCGGCGCGGCTGCTGGACGTCCCGCTGGTGGGGCTGCTGGGCGGGCGGCCCCGGCCGGTCGAGGTGTACGGCAGCGGCGGCTTCACCACGTACCCGGACCGGGTGCTGGAGCGGCAGCTGCGCGGCTGGGTCGAGGGGCAGGGCATCCCGCGCGTCAAGATCAAGATCGGCGAGTCCTGGGGCGCCCGCCCCGAACGCGACCTGGAGCGGATCTCCGTCGCCCGCACCGCGATCGGCCCGGACGCGGCGCTGTACGTGGACGCGAACGGCGCGTTCACCGCGAAGCGGGCGATCCGGCTGGCGGCCGCCTTCGCCGACGACGGCGTGACCTGGTTCGAGGAGCCGGTGTCCTCCGACGACCCGGCCGCCCTGGCAGCCGTCCGCGCCGCCGTCGCCCCCGACGTCGCGGCCGGCGAGTACGGCGACGACGCCCGCTACTTCGCCCGGCTCGCCCCGGTCGTGGACTGCCTGCAGGCCGACGCCACCCGCTGCGGCGGGCTGACCGGCTTCCTGCGCGCCGCGGCCGTCGCCGAAGCCTGCGGCGTCCCGCTCTCCGCGCACTGCTCCCCGCACGCGCACGCCCACGCGGCGGCCGCCCGGGCCGCCGGGGTCCGGCACCTGGAGTGGTTCCACGACCACGTCCGGGTCGAGTCGCTGCTGTTCGACGGCGTCCTCGACCCAGCCGGCGGCACCGTCGTCCCCGGCGCGGACGGCACCCCCGGGCACGGCCTGTCCCTCGCCGAGCGGCGCGCCGCGCCGTACCTGGTGGACGCCTGGCCCCCGCTCCGGCCCGACGGCTGACCCGGCCCGGCCCGGCGGGCCGCCCCGCGGGACGGCTGATTCGGTCCGGGCGCAGTGGGCAGACGCCTCGCGACCCGGGGCAACGGTGCACCGGAGCCCCGAGGAGCACGAGAACCCCTGAGCCACGAAGCCTTGAAGCCTTGAAGCCTCGAATTCACGAAGCATCGGAGCCAGCGAAAGGACTTGGACCATGCTGCTGCTCGGACTCCTGCTGTTCGCCGCGTCCGGCGCGTTCGCGGGCCTGCTGATCGCCGACAACCTCGGCGGCGGGCCCGAGACGGGCGTCACCGTGCTCGGCCACCAGATCGCCACCATGAGCACCCTGGGCGCGTTCCTGGCCGGGCTGGCCCTCGCGCTGATCTTCTGCGCCGGGCTCGCCCTGATGGGCGGCGGCCTGCGGTGGCGGCGCCACCGCCGGACGGTCCCGCCGGCGGACACCCGCCAGGTGCTGGACCGCACCGCCGAGCCGGACGGCGCCCCGGCGGACCTGCCGGCCGCCGACCGTCCCGCCGCCAACCAGCCCCCCACCGCCCAGCGCCCGTCCGGCCGCCCGCGGCACCGCTTCACCCACTGACCGAGCGGACCGCACACCACCACCGCACGACCGAGGAGGACCCAACCCATGAGTGACGCATCCGACCGCATGAAGCACAAGGCCGAGGAGGCCGTCGGCGCGGCGAAGGAGAAGACCGGGGCCGCGACCGACAACGACCGGCTGGAGAACGAGGGCCGGGCCGACCAGGCCGGAGCCCAGGCCAAGCAGGGCGTCGACAAGGCCAAGGACCGGGTCGCCGAGGGCGTCGACAAGGTCAAGGGCGCCTTCAAGCGCTGACCCCGCCCCACCCCGCCCCGTCAGGCCGGGCCCGTCCGACAGCGGCGAAAACCGCTCGCCGGACGGGCCCGGCCCCTGGTTGGCTCGCGGCATGAGCGCCGCGAAACGCGGACTCCGGCGCATCCGGTACCGCCCGGACCTGGCCGGCGGATGCCTCCCCGGGCCCGAGGCCGGTGGTCGCGCTACCCGTTCTACGCGTCCGGTGGGCGCAACGTTTCGGCGACCGCGATGGTGTCCCAGTAGAACGGGTGTATTTCGGTGATGAGCCCGTCCTTGACGGTGATCAGCTGCATGACCGAAGTGTCCAGGATCCGGCCGGTTGCCCGGGCCTGGAGCCGGCCCCGGTTCATCACCACGACAACATCCCCGTCAAGCACGAACCTCTGCTCCAGGAAATCCAATGACTGCCATGTCTCGCTCATCGCGGCCATGAACTCTTCGATGCCGCGCGGCCCGCGCCAGGTACCGCCGTAGGGCAGTCCCGGGGCCTGGTACATCACCACCTCGGGGTCGAGGCACGCGGCGAGCCCGTCGAAGCTGGCCTTCCCCCTGCCTCCGGCGGCGATGTAGGCCACTTCGGCCGCGTAGAACTCCTGCAGCACCTCCAGGGCGACGCCCCGTGTGCGCGCATCGGTGCGCGGCCCAACCGCAGGTTCCGCGATCAGGTCCGGATTCACCGTATTTTCTGCGTCCATCAGGCCATGCTGACGAGCCGGGGGGAGGAACGCTGGCAGCAATCGGACATCGCGTCGCGACCGGGCGTTTCATCCCTGCGCTCGGCGCCCGTACTCCGCGCCGGGTCGTGGTGGTCTCTCCGGCCACGGCCCGGTCCCCAGCTCTTCTGCAGATCTCGGACGCGTCCTGACCCCGCCATCCCCTCCCTCAGGTCAAGTGCCGGTCAAGTGCAAGCCATGCAAGGGCAAGTCGGTGTCCGGCTGGCCGTTCGACGGCGGATTTCCCGCAACAGCCCGCACCGCCCCACCGCCGAGCCCGGGCCGCCGGCCCGCCTCCGCATTTCCCATCACCCACCAACACCCTTCCACTACAACCGAGTTGGAGATCTCCACCGGTCAGAGCGACCTTGAGGGATTTCCGGTCCGATTTCCAGGAAACGCCCAGAATCCACCGGCCCCCGCAATTCCGGGTAGGCTGCGCGGAATTGCGCCGGGCGACGGGGCCGGACGCGGTGGGGCGGGGAGACGAGGGGGAGCTGTGGCCCAGGGGACGTTCCGGGTGGAGGCCGACGAGCTCGGCCGGGTGTCGAAGGAGCTCGCCGAGACGACCGGCAGCATGGGCGGCGCGTGCGCGGCGAACACCGCCGACAGCACGGGCACCGCACACGCGGACCGGGAGGCGACGGTGGAGTTCGACGTCCCGCCCGACTTCGTGCCGTTCGAGCCCGCCGGCGGCGTGGACGACGCCTATGAGCTGGTCCTGGCCCGGCTCGGCCCGGCTCGGCCCGGCTCGGCCCGGCCGCCGAGGGGCTGCCGCCCGCCCGGCGGCAGGCGCTCACCGAGCTGTACGCGGCCGGGTCGGCCGCGCTCGACGAGGCGGGCGCGATCTGGTCCGGCACCTGCCTCGGCACGGTCGGCGACCGGCTGTCCACGGCGACGCTCACCGTCACCGCGCTCGGTACCGAGGACGACACCCCGCAGGCCACCGCCGCCGCCGGGCTGGTCGAGGTCCTCACCCCGCCGGACGCCGGGCCGTCACCGACGCTCCGCCGCTTCGACGCCCCGGCCGGCCCGGTGGTGATCACCCTCGAACAGCAGCCGGGCTGGCAGCTCACCGCCGAGGAGGGCGTGCCGCTGCTCTCCGCCAAGGCGTACCTGCCGATGCCGCCCGCGCTCCGGGGCGTCCTGCTGCTCGAACTCAGCACCCCGGACGTCGGCAGCTGGCCCGAGGTGTACGCCCCGCTGCTGGTCCGGGTCGTGCGCAGCGTCCGCTTCCCGACCGCGCCGGAGGCGCCCGCCCCTCCCCCGGCTCCGGCCCCGGCCGCAGCCCCGACCGGCGGCGACCCGTTCGGCACCCGGCTGGTCTGACCCCGCTGCGGCCGGCGGCGGGTCAGCGGCAGCGCCGTCGGCCGAGCGCCCCGGCCGCCAGCAGCAGCGCGGCGGTGGCGGCGGCCAGCGGGGCGCGGTGGCGGTCGGCCCAGGCTTGCAGGCAGCGGGCGTGCGCCTCGTCGTCGAAGCGGCCGTGGGAGCCGTGGTCGCGGTGCTCGTCGAGCGGGGCCCACAGGTTGTCGGGCTGGTCGGGCGGGCGCGGGGCGTCGGTCTGCTGGGCGTCGTAGCCGGTGCGGGCGAGGTAGCGGTCGAGCAGGCCGGGGACGAGCGCGTTGGCCAGCAGGGTGGCGACGGTGGAGCCGCCGACCCGGTACTCGCGGCGGCCGGGGTGGTCGGCGGCGTGCACGATGGCGCGGGCGATCGGCTCGGGCTGGTAGACCGGCGCGACGGGACGGCCCTGGCGGGGCAGCCCGGAGCGCACCCAGTCGAACTGCGTGGTGTTGACGGCGGGCAGCTGCACCATCGTGGTGCGCACCGCCGTGCCCTGGTGCAGCAGTTCGCAGCGCACGGCCTCGTTCCAGCCCTGCAGGGCGTGCTTGGCGCCGCTGTACGCGCTCTGCAGCGGGATGCCGCGGTAGGCGATCGCGGAGCCGACCTGGACCACGCAGCCGCGGTCGCGCGGCAGCATCCGGCGCAGCGCGGCGCGGGTGGCGTACACGTAGCCGAGGTAGGAGACCTCGGTGACGCGGCGGAAGTCGGCGGGCGTGATCTCGGTGAAGGGGGCGAAGACCGAGGCGAGGGCGGCGTTGACCCAGACGTCGATCGGGCCGAGTTCGCGTTCGACGCTCTCGGCGGCGCGTTCGACGGCGTCCGGGTCGGCGAGGTCGACGGTGACGGCCATCGCGCGGGCCCCCATGTCGCGGGCCTCCTCCAGCGCGGCGTCCAGTCCGGCCCGGCCGCGGGCCAGCAGGGCGACGCGGTCGCCGCGGGCGGCGAAGGCGCGGGCCACGGCGCGGCCCACGCCGGCGGAGGCGCCGGTGACGACGACGGTGCGGGGTTCGGTGGGTGCCATGGCAGACGTCTGACCGGTCCGGGCGGAACGGAAACCGCACCGGGCCGCAGCGGGGCCCGGCCGGAGCGACTCCGTCGTTCGGCGTTCAGCGTTCGCCATCGCCGTCGCCGTCGCCGTCGCCGTGGTCGTCGCCGTCGCCGTCGCCGTGGTCGTGGTCGTCGCCGTCGCCGTCGCCGTCGCCGTGGCGGTGCAGCAGCAGCCAGGGCAGCAGCAGCCACCACAGGGCGAACCAGGCCATCACGACGGCGACGATCAGCCAGGCGAACGGGCTGCCGCCGGTGGCCAGGTGCAGCAGCATGAGCAGCGCGGAGCCGACGGTGAGGGCGAGCAGGATCACGCCGAGGGTGACCACCCGGGCGGTGGCGTCGACGAGTTGGGGCTTGAGGCGGCGGCCGGCGAGCAGCCGGTGGTAGGCGACGGGGGCGATCAGTGCGCCGGTGGCGAGGGCGCCGAGGACGACGGTGACCACGTACAGGCCGCGTTCGAAGGTGTCGAGGGTGGTGAAGCGCGGCGTGAAGACCACGCTCAGCAGGAAGCCGAACAGGATCTGCGCGCCGGTCTGGGCGACCCGGACCTCCTGGAGCAGTTCGGTCCAGCGCCGGTCCGCGCGCTCGTTCGGCGTCTCGTGGCGACCCCGGCGGTCCTCGGGCACGGTGGTGGCCCCCTTCCCTCCGCAGGGCGTCTGTCCGGTCGGGGCGGGCCGGAAACCGGGGGGTGTGGGGTGCGGCGGCCGGGGTAGACGGGGCCACGCACCGGAAGAGTTCCGGCGGGGGGACGGGTCGGGAGGAGGCGACGGGGCATGGCAGCGGACGTCGCGGCCGCACTGTTCGACGTGGACGGCACCTTGGTGGACACCACCTACCTGCACACCCTCGCCTGGTGGCAGGCACTGGCGCAGTACGGCCACGAGGTGGACGCCGCCCGGGTGCACCGGGCCATCGGCATGGGCAGCGACCAGTTGCTCGACCACCTGCTCGGGGACGACCGGGACCGTTCCGAGGACGACTCGGTCAGCGCCGCGCACCTCGCGCTGTACGCCCAGCACTGGCCCGGCCTGCGGGCCTTCCCGGGGGCGGGCGACCTGCTGCGGGAGTGCGCCGGGCGGGGGTGGCGGGTGGTGCTGTCGACCTCCGCCTCGGGCCGCGAACTCGACGTGCTGCGCCGGGTGCTGGACGCCGACGACGCGGTGCACGCGACGGCCGACGCGGACGCGGTGGACGCCGCCAAGCCGGCCCCCGACCTGGTGCGCAGCAGCCTGGCGCAGGTGTCCGCCGCGGCGGACCGGTCGGTGTTCGTCGGCGACAGCGTGTGGGACGTCCAGGCCGCGAACCGCGCCGGGACGCCGTGCATCGGGGTGGAGACCGGCGGCTTCGCCGCCGCGGAACTGCGCGACGCGGGCGCCCTGGAGGTGCACCCCTCGGTGGGCAGGCTGCTGGACGGCCTGGACGACAGTCTGCTGGCCCGGCCGCGGACCGGCGGACGGTGAACGGGACGCGTACGACGAGCGGACGCCTCGCCCGCTCCACCCGCGCCGCCCGCTTGATCTGCATCTGCTTTGGCCACCGCCTGGGCTACCGCGTCCGCGCGGCGTCCTGGACGGCCCTGTGTGCCCTGTGCACGCTGCTGGACCCGGCCGCGCACGCGGCCACGGTCGCGGGCCCGGCCACGGTCGTGGACGACTGACGACTGACGGCCGGCGACCGGCGACCGGCGACCGACGACCGATCGACTGGTATCGACTGGTGGTGAGGACGGTGGACGGCGCGACGCTCTCCCCCCGGGAACGCCAACTGCTGACGGCCCTGGAGGCCGAACTGCGGGTGGACGTCGAGCTGGACCTGCGCCTGCGCACCATGCGCCACCACCAGTTCCGGGCGGTGCTCGGCCCGCCCTGCCGGGCGCTGCTCGCGGTGCTGCTCCGGGTGTTGCACGTGACGCGGTGCTTCCGATGATCACTTCATGACGGTCCGATCATCGGCCCGCTCTCCGTCCCTTCCCTCCCCCGCGTCCCTCTCCTCCCCCACGCCCGCCCCCTCCCCCGCCTCCGCCCTCTCCCGCGCGCGGCCCGTGCAGCTCGCGGAACACCGCCCAGCCCACCGACAGCACCGGCACCGCGACGGCCGCGCCGACGATCCCGCCGAGGGTGCCGCCGACGGCCACCGCCAGGGCGACCGCGACGGGGTGCAGCCGGACCGCCCAGCCCATCACCAGCGGGTGCAGGACGTGCCCCTCCAGCTGCCCGATCAGCACGATCAGGGCCAGTACCAGCAGGGCGGTGACCGGCCCGCGGGTGGCGAGGGCGACCAGCGAGGCGACGGCCAGCGCGATCGGCGAACCGACCAGCGGGATCAGCGCCGCCAGGAACTCCAGGCCCGCCAGCGGCACCGCCAGCGGCACGCCGAGGACCGCCAGCGCCACCCCGACCAGGACCGCGTTGGTGCCCGCGACCAGGAACAGCCCCCGGGTGTACCCGGCGAAGGCCCGCCACGCGGCGTGCCCGGCCCGGCGCCAGAGCACCGTGCTCCGGGCGGGCAGCAGACCGGTCGCCCAGCCCCACATCCGCTCCCCCGAGTGGGTCAGGAAGACGGCGCAGAAGACCGCGAGCGCCGCCCCGGCCGCCGCCTCCACCACCCACCCGGCGCTGGTCAGGGCGGTGGACAGGACGGCCTGCCGGTGGGTGTTGAGCAGTTCGCCCAGCCGCTGCCGGAGATCCGTCAGCGTCCCGGACCGGGCGTGCAGCGGCGGCCCCTCCAGCCAGTGCTCCAGCCGGTCGACCCCGCCGCGCACCTGCCCGCCGAGCTGCCCCGCCTGCGCCCGGACCACCACCACGACCAGCACCCCCAGCCCGGCGATCAGTACCAGCGCGCCCAGCACCGTCAGCAGCACCGCCAGCGCGCGCGGCATCCGACGGGCCAGCAGGTCGACGGGCGGCCGCAGCACGGCCGTGAGCACCAGCGCGACGAACACCGCCACCACCGGCAGGATCAGCCGGCTCACCACCAGGTAGCCCGCGTACCCGGCCGCGGCCACCAGCAGCAGCCGCCCGGCCCGCCCCGCCGACCGCTCCCACCCGCCCCGCCGCCCAGTCACCGGCCCGGGACGCCCGCGCGGCACCCGCGCCGCGGCGGAACGGCTGCCCAACGGCGCCCGCACCCGCCCCCTCCCGGGCGCGACGTACCGTCCGGAGCCCCGGCCGGGCCGGGGGCCGGGGCCGGGTCCGGTGCCAGGTTCGAGTCCAGATCCGGGCATCGGGGCATCACCTCCGGCCCTACCGTCTGCCCGAACCGCCGCACGCTACCCGCTGCCCGCCCGCCCGCTCCCGCCGTCCCCTCTCCTCTCGCCCAGTCCCGCCCCGCCCCGTCCCGCCCAGTCCAGTCCCGCCCCGCCCAGTCCAGTCCAGTCCGGCCCAGTCCGGCCCAGCCCCGTCCAGGAGCCGTTTCGCCCCGGACCGCGACGGACAGACGCGCCGCATGAACGTCTCCCCCGCGCCCGCCGTCGTCGCCCCGCCCGTGCCCGCCGGCCCGGCCGTCCGGCGGCGGCGCTACCTGCTGTGTCCGCCCGAGCACTTCGCGGTGGAGTACGCGATCAACCCGTGGATGGACCCGGACCGCCCGGTGGACCGGGCGGCGGCGCTGCGGCAGTGGGAGGGGCTGGCGTCGGCGCTGCGCTCGCTCGGCCACCGGGTCGACCTGCTGGCGCCGGAGCCGGGCCTGCCCGACATGGTGTTCACCGCGAACGGGGCGACGGTGGTGGGCGGCCGGGTGCTGGTGGCGCGGTTCCGGCACCGGGAGCGGGCGGGCGAGTCGGCGGCGCACCGGCGCTGGTTCACCGCCGCCCGGTTCCGGCAGGTCCGGACCGCCGCCGAGGTGAACGAGGGCGAGGGCGACCTGCTGCCGGCCGGGCCGCGGATCCTCGCCGCCACCGGTTTCCGCACCACCGCCGCCGCCCACCGGGAGGCCGAGCGGGTGTTCGGGCGGCCGGTGGTCTCACTGCGGCTGACCGATCCGCGCTACTACCACCTGGACACCGCGCTGGCCGTCCTGGACGACTCCCGGGTGATGTACTACCCGGACGCGTTCGCCCCCGAGACCCGCCGGCTGCTGCGCCGCCTCTACCCGGACGCGATCCTGGCCCGCGCGCCGGACGCCGCCGCGTTCGGCCTGAACGCCATCAGCGACGGCCGCCACGTGGTGCTGCCGGACGGCGCCCGGGGCCTGGCCGAGCAGCTGCGGGCGGCGGGGTACGTCCCGGTCCCGGTCGGCCTCCCGGAGCTGCGGAAGGCCGGCGGCGGCCCCAAGTGCTGCGTCCTGGAACTGCGCCCGGAGTGAGGTGACACCATGCCGACCGACGCCCGTCCGACCACCGACGCCCGTCCGACCACCGGTACCTGTCCGGCCACCGACGCCCCCGGGCTGCCCACCGACGCCCCCGGGCTGCCCGCCGCCCGGGGCCCGCTCTCGGCCGCCGTCCTCGCCTCGCTGCGCCACCCCGCGCCCACCCACCTGGCGCCGGTGCTGGCCGAGGTCCCGGCGGACCCGTGGGGCGAGGACGTCCAACTCACCCTGTACGTCTGCTACGAGCTGCACTACCGCGGCTTCGCGGGCGTCGACCCGGCCTGGGAGTGGTCGCCGCCGCTGCTCGCGCTGCGCGGGCGGCTGGAGCGGGCGTTCCTGGACGCGCTGCGCCGGGAGGTGGGCGAGCCGCCCCCGCTGGCGGAGGTGCTGGCCGGTCTGCTGGTCGAACCGCCGGACGGCGACGGGCCCTCGCACCACCTGCTGACGGCGGGCACCCGGCAGCAGGCCCGCGAGTACCTGGCGCACCGCTCGCTGTACCACCTGAAGGAGGCCGACCCGCAGATGTGGGCGGTGCCCCGGCTGCCGAACCCGGCGAAGGCGGCACTGGTCGCCGTGCAGTACGACGAGTACGGCGCGGGCCGGCCGGAGCGGGCCCACGCCGAGCTGTTCGCCGCGATGATGGCCGACTTCGGCCTCGACCCGTCCTACGGCGCGTACCTGGACGCGGTGCCCGCGCCCGCGCTGGCCGTCGTCAACACGATGTCGCTGTTCGGCCTGCACCGGGCCCTGCGGGCCGCACTGGTCGGGCAGTTCGCGGCCGTGGAGATCACCTCCCCGCCGGGCGCGGCCCGGCTCGCCGAGGCGTTCGAACGGCTCGGCGCCACGCCGCGCGGAACGCTCTTCTACCGGGAGCACGTCCTGGCCGACGCCGTCCACGAGCAGCTGGTGCGGCACACCGTGATCGACCCGCTGCTCACCCTGGCCGACTGCCCGGGACCCGAGATCGCCTTCGGCGCCCTGGCCTACCTCCACGCCGAGGACCGGTTCGCCGACCACCTGATGGCCGCCTGGCGCCCCGACCCCGACCCCGCCCCCGGTCACGACCCCGACCCCGCCTCCGGCTACGGCCACGGCTTCGAATCCGGATCACTGCGCGCCCCGCTGCCCGAGTTCGATCCGGGCCCGGCGACGACGGGCAGCCCGGTTCCGGAGGGAGCCGACCGGTGAACACCTCCACCGGACCTCCGCCGCCCGACCGGCCCCCGCCGCTGCTGCGCTTCGGCGTCGAGGAGGAGTTCCTGCTGACCGGCCCGCGCAGCCGGGTGACGGTGCCCGCCGCCGAGGCGGTGGTCGCGGACGCCGCCCGTGCGCTCGGGCCGCGCGCCCAGCACGAGTTCCTGGCCACCCAGGTGGAGGGCTGCACCCGGCCGGTCGCCACCGCCGCCGAGCTGCGCGCCGAACTCGCCGACGCCCGGGGCGCGTTGCTGTCCGCCGCCGAGCGGGCCGGCTGCCGGCTCACCGCCACCGGCACCCCCGTGCTGCCCAGCCGCCACCCGCTGACCGTCACCCCGAAGCCCCGCTACCTGCGGCTGGCCGACCGGGTCGACGGGGTCGCCGACCAGGTCGGGGCCGAGCTGTGCGGCTGCCACGTCCACCTGGGTGACCTGACACTCCGTCAGGCACTGGCTCTCAGTGCCCGGATGCGCGGCTGGCTGCCGCTGTTCCAGGCGTTCTGCGCCAACTCCCCGTTCTGCGAGGGCATCGACCGGGGCACCGCCTCCGTCCGGCCCGAACGGTACGCCCGCTGGCCGACCTTCGGCCCGGCCCCCGTCCTGGACGAACCCGGCTACCGCGCCGCCCTGGACCGGCTGGTCGCGGACGGGGTGATCCTCGACCGCCGGATGCTGTACTGGTACGCCCGGCCGTCCGAGCACCTGCCCACCCTGGAGGTCCGGATCGCCGACAGCTGCGCCGAGTCGGACACCGTTCTGCTGCTCGCCGTCCTGCTGCGCGCCCTCGCCCACACCCTGCTCGACCCGCGGGTCCGGGTCCGGCCGCTGCCCGACGTGCCGCTGCGGCTGGCCCACCGCCGGGCCGCGTCCGCCGGCCTCGGCGCCCGCCTGCCCGACCCGCTCACCGGCGCGCTCCGACCGGTCCGCCGACTCCTGCCCGACCTGGTCGAGTTCACCGCCCCCGCTCTGCTGCGCACCCGCGAACTCGGCCTCACCCGACAGCTGACCACCCGCCTGCTGACCACCGGCGGCGGCGCCGACCACCAACGCGCCGCCCTCGCCCGCCACGGCCGCCTCGCCGCCGTCGTCGACGACCTCACCCACCGCACCGCAGCCGCCGCAGCCACCGCCGCACCGTACTGATCCCGCACGGCCCTCCCCTCGTCGTCCCCGCGTGTCGTCCCCGGCCCGCCGGGCATACGCGGTCCCATGCTGCTGCTACGACCGCCCGGCGTGTACCCCGCCCAAGGCGACACCGCCCTGCTGCTGGACGTGCTCGACCGGGAGCCGCTGCGGCCCGGCGCACGCTGCCTGGACATCGGCACGGGCTGCGGCGCGCTCGCGCTGGCCGCCGCCCGGCGCGGCTGCCGGGTGACCGCCGTGGACCTGTCGCGGCTCTCGCTCGCCACCGCCTGGCTGAACGCCCACCTGCACCGCCTCCCGCTGCGCGTCCGACACGGCGACCTCACCACGACCGGACCCACCCCGCTCGAACCCACCCCGACCGGCCTCGCACCGACCGGCCCCGCACCGACCGACTCCACCCCGGCCGGCTCCACCCCGACCGATTCCACCCCGACCGGCTCCTCCGCACCCGGCCCCGGCGCCCGGTACGACCTGGTGCTGAGCAACCCCCCGTACGTGCCCTCGCCCAGGCCCGGACCGCCGCCGCCCGGTCCGGCCCGGGCCTGGGACGCCGGGCCGGACGGGCGTCTGCTGCTGGACCGGCTGTGCCGCCGGGTGCCGCCGCTGCTCGCGCCGGGCGGGGTGCTGCTGCTCGTGCAGTCCTCGCTGGCCCGCCCCGACGCCACGGTGCGGCAGTTGCGGGCCGCCGGGCTGCGGACCTCGGTCGCCGCCCGGCGGCTGCAGGGCTTCGGCCCGGTGATGACCGCCCGCGCGTCGTGGTTCGAACACGTCGGTCTGATCGAACCGGGCGTCCGCACCGAGGAGTTGGTGGTGATCCGCGGTGTCCGCGACTGACCCGGCCCCCACCACCGGACCACCGCCGCCCCCGCCCTCGCCCGTGCCCCGGGTCCGGCTGACCGAGCGCGGTCCGCTGCTGATCGACGGGCCGGTGGAGCTGCTCCTGCCGGACGGCACCGTGCTGCGCTGCGACCGCCCGGTCGTCGCGGTCTGCACCTGCCGCCGCAGCCGCCGCTACCCGCTGTGCGACACCAGCCACCGCCGCCGCGGCCGCGGCGCGCCGCCGTTTCCGTCCGACCGCTCCGGGCAGACGCCGGGTGAAGGCAGGACGTGAAACAGGACGTGAAACGCGACGGCAGGATCCGAACGCAGGAGGAGGTGGACACCGTGGGACGGCTCAATGTTCCGGTGATCTGCGGAGAGTCCGGCGGCCTGGCCATCCCGGCTTTCCAGGTGGTCGAGCTGCTGCGGGCACTGCCCGGCGAGTGGGAGGAGTGGGCTGACCGCGACGACAGCGGGCTCGACCCGGAGACCACCGGCGTCCTCGCCGATCTGGTCCGCCAGCTCGCCGACCAGATCGACCTCGCGTGCATCGAGATCGCCAGCGAGGTGGAGTGACCCCTGGGCGTCCGTCCACGGGTGGGTAGCGGTAGGAGATCGCCGGCAGGGTGAACCCGGCGCGCTCCGCGCGCACCGCCCGGTCGAGCAGTGCGGCCGGCGTGTGCCGCTCGCTGGACAGGAAGTACCCGTACGCGGTCGTGCCGCCGCCCCCCGTGCCCCCGGCCGGCCGGTCAGGGGCGGCGGCGGACGGCGAGCAGGCAGATGTCGTCGAAGGGGTTGGGTGCGCGGAAGCGGCGCAGCAGGTGGTCGACCAGTCCGGACGGGTCGGGGGCGGCGCGGTAGTCGGTGCAGGCGTGCAGCAGCCGGGTGACGCCGCCGGGGTCCGCGCCGGGGCCGGTGCCGGGTGCGGCGCCGCGCCGTTCGATCAGGCCGTCGGTGTAGAGCAGCAGGGTGTCGCCGGGGGCGAGGTCGAGTTCGGCGGTGGAGCGGCGGGCGCGCGGGTTGACGCCGAGGATCAGGCCGGGTGGCGGTTCGAGGCTGCGGGCGGTGCCGTCGTGGAGCAGGACGGGCGGCAGGTGGCCGGCCCGGGCCCAGGCGAGGTGGCCGGTGCGGGGGTCGAGGCGGGCGACGGTGACGGCGGCGATGTGGTCGGCACGCTGGTGGCAGAGCATCCGGTCGAGCCGGTCGAGGAGTTGTCCAGGTTCGGCATCGTCGTAGGCCATTCCCCTTAGTGCGTACCGGAGTTGGGACATGGCGACGGCGGCGGGCAGGCCGTGTCCGGAGACGTCGCCGACGGCGAGCAGGACGGTGCCGTCGGGGAGGTCGAGCAGTTCGTACCAGTCGCCGCCGACCTTGTGGGCGCGTTCGGCGGGCAGGTAGCGGCCGGCGCTGTCGAGTCCGGGGACGGGGCGGCCGGCGGGGGGGCGCATCAGGGCCTGCTGGAGGGCGCGGACGGCGCGCTGTTCGTCGCCGGTGCGGCGGCGCTGGTCGGCGAGGCGGTCGCGGATCTCGCTGAGGGCCTGCTCGGCGCGCCGCCAGGAGGTGACGTCCTGGACGACGCCGCTGAGGGAGAGCAGTCGGCCGTCGTCGGCGACGGCGGCCTCCCCGAGGGCACGCAGGCTGCGGTAGCCGTCGGCGGCGCGGACCGCGAAGTCGACGGTGACGGGGGTGCGGCCGTCCAGCAGGGCCAGGGCGGCGGCGCGGACGGCTTCGCGGTCGGCGGGGGCGATCGCGCCGAGGGCGGTGCGCGGGTCGAGCCGGTCGGTGCCGGCGGGGGCGCCGAACAGGTTCGGGACGTCGTCCGAGCAGGCGATCCGGCGCTCGCCGGGGTGCCACTCCCAGGTGCCGACCCTGGCCAGCCGGGCGGTCTGGGCGAGTTGGGCGATCCGTCGGTCGCGTTCGTCGTGGGCCCGCCAGGTGAGCAGCAGGCCGTCCTGGAACGGGATGGCGCACACGGTCATCGCGCTGGCCCGGGCGCTGCCCGCGACGGTCTCGACGTACCGCTCCGCCTCGCCCCGGTAGGGGATGCCGTCGGCGGCGGCGGTGCGCAGGCGGTCGAACGTGCCGGAGGCGACCATGCCCGGGTACAGCTCGGTCAGGCGGCGGCCGCGCAGCTCGGTGGCGTCCCGTCCGGCCAGGTCGACGGTGGGCGCGTTGGCGTGCTCGACCTGCAGGTCGACGACCTTGCCGTCCCGGTCGCGGACGGTGCCCAGCACCAGGACCGGGTCCAGCAGCCCGTCCAGCACGGCCCGGAACCACGGGGCGCCCGCCGGGTCGAGCCCGGTGGGGGGTCCCTCGGTCAGCAGGACGCCGGGCAGGCGCAGCAGCGTGTCGGCGGCGAGGTCGGCGAGCGCGGCCAGGTGGGCCTCGACGGCCGGGGCGGGGTGGTGCGGCTCCGGCCAGCCGATCTTGAGCGCGCCGAGCAGCCGCCCGCGGGCGTGCAGCGGGAGGGCGCAGACGGTGGTGCCGGGGACCAGGTCGTCACCGGCCAGCTCGGGGTAGCGGGCCGCGAACTCGCGCCGGTCGGCCACCCACACCGGCCGGTCGGTGCGGACGGCCTCGGTGAGCGGCACCCGGGTCCGCGGCGGGATCCGCTGCCACTGGCTGAGCTGCCGGGACGCCACCCCGTACGCGCCGACCAGCCGCAGCGCGCCGTCCGGTTCGCGCACGGCGAGGACGAGCGCCCCGGCGCCGAGCGGGGCGAGGGCGGCGCGGTACAGGCGCTCGGCGAGTTCGTCGGGGTCGGCGGCGGTGGTGAGCGCGGCGGCGGCCAGGTGGAAGCGGGTCGCCAGCCCCTCGCCGCTCTCGCCCGCGCCCGTGTCCTTCCTTTCGCCCTCGTTCTCCCCCTCGGACGCGGATTCGGCCCGCGCCGGGGCGTCCTGCGCCGGTGCGCCCGGTACTGGCGCGTCCTGCATCGGAGCGTCCTGTACTGGTGCGCCCTGCACCGGAGCGTCCCGTACTGGTGCGTCCTGTACCGCTGCAGCGGGCGACGGCTCTGCGGGCGGGTCGGCCGGGACGTCGCGCGCGGCCGGGGGCGGGGCGGCGTTGGCGAGCAGGTCGGCGGCGAGCTGCGCCAGTTTGCGGTTCTCGGTCTGGGAGCGGCTCACCAGCTGCTCGAACGCCTCCTCGGGCGTGCAGCCGAGCCGTCCGACCAGCACGCCCTTGGCCTGCTCGATCACCGCCCGGGTCCGCATCGCGGTGCGCAGCCCCTCCAGCTCGGTGCGCAGCCGGTCGACCGTGGCCTCCAGTCCGGACTGTTCGCCGTCCACCGTGTCCCGCCTCCTCCGCCGTCCGTCCCGCCGCCTCCACCCTAGGCCGCCGAAGCAGTCATTTTGTCTCCTTCATCACGGTTTGGGCGATTCCGTTCGTGGCGAGACGTGCGGAGGGGGCCCCTCCCGCGCTCGCGCGTGGAGAACGACACCGAAGCACCGGGAACCGAGAACCGAGAACGGAGAGCCGACATGAGCGACAGCAACGGCAACGGCAACGGCAACGGCGGCACCACCGGCGGCGGGCCGAACGAACTGGCGGGGGTGACCGTGGCCTTCCTGGTCGCGCCCGAGGGCACCGAGCAGGTCGAGCTGACCTCGCCGTGGCAGACCGTCCTGGACCACGGCGGCACCCCGCGGCTGGTCTCCACCGAACTGGGCGAGATCCGGGCCTTCCACCACCTGGACCGGGCCGACCGGTTCATGGTGGACGCGGCCGTCGCGGACGTCTCGGCCGCCGACTTCGACGCCCTGGTGCTGCCCGGCGGCGTCGCCAACCCGGACTTCCTGCGCACCGACCCGAAGGCGGTGGAGTTCGTCGCCGGGTTCTTCGCCCGCGGCAAGCCCGTCGCGGTGATCTGCCACGGGCCGTGGACGCTGATCGAGGCCGACGTCGTCCGCGACCGCGCGATGACCTCCTGGCCCAGCCTCCACACCGACCTGCGCAACGCGGGCGCGCACTGGACCGACCGCCCCGTGGTGGTCTGCACGAACGGCCCCAACACGCTGGTCTCCAGCCGCAAGCCGGACGACCTGCCGGCCTTCGACCGGGCCCTGGTCACCGCGTTCGCCGGCCAACCGGCCGCCGCCTGACGCCCCGGCCCAACACCCGACACCCGACAGACCACGGCCCGACCGGCTCCCGGTCGGGCCGTGGTCTGCTCGCACGGCGGTCTGCTCGCACCGCGGTCGGCTCGCACTCAGCTCTCGGTCAGCGGATAGGCGTACCCGTAGGGGTGACACAGGCCGGGCGGGTAGGGCTCCAGGAAGCAGGCGACCGTGCCGAGCACCGTCACCCGCAGCCCGTCCTCGCCCAGGTAGACCACGAGACCCTCGTCCGTGGTCTCCGCCGAGCGGTACACCACCGCCATCACCTGCGGGGCGTGCCCGCCAGGCCGCCCGGGAACGGTGATCCGGTAACCATGCGCCCCGTTCATGACTCCACCTCGGCCCTGCTCGTCCACCACGTCGCCCACGATGCACCCGCTCCCTCCGACCCCGCGCATACCCCCAGGGCGTTCCACCAACCCCCGCCCCTGCCCTCCTCAGCCCGCCGCCACCGCCCGCGCCACAGACACCGCAGGCACCGTCCCCGCCGCGCACAGCAGTCGGACGGCGGCGGGCAGGTCGGCGGCGCGGCGGTGGCCCGCGACGGCGAGCTCGCCGGGGCGGGCGGCGTCGGGCCGGACGAGCAGGCCGTGCACCCCGGCCGAGGCCGCGGCGACGAGGTCGGCGCCGGTGCCGCCGACCAGCGTGGTGCGCTCCGGCCGCACCCGCAGCGCCCGGGCCGCGGCGAGCACCAGCCCGGGGGCGGGCTTGCGGCAGCCGCAGCAGTCGGCGGGCCGGTGCGGGCAGACCGCCCACACGTCGAACGGGCCGAACAGCTCCTCGATCCGGTGGTGCACGCGCTCGATGCCGGGCCGGGTCAGGGCTCCCCGGGCGATCCCCGGCTGGTCGGTGACCACGCCCAACCGGACGCCGAGCGCCCGCAGTTCGGCGACGGCCTCCCGGGCACCGGGCCGCGGGTAGACCCGGCCGGGGTCGCCGTTGTAGGCGATGTCCGCCACCAGCACGGCGTCCCGGTCGAGCAGCACCGCGCCGCCGGGGGCGTCGGCCTCGCCGTCCGTCCGCCCTCCGCCGGCGCCGCCCCGGAGCACCACCCACGGCCCGGCCGCCCCCGCCCCGGGGGTCCACGGCCCGGACGCCCGCGAACTGGGCGTCCACGAGCCGCCGCCCTCCCACTGGCCGGGGCTGGTGGACGGTTCGAGGTAGTGCGGTGCGAACTCCATACCCTGCGGCTGACCAGGTCCGCCCGCCGCAAACCCGAATGGCCGGAGCGCCTTTCCCGGAAATGTCAACCACGCAGAAACCGGGCCGCCGGAAAATCCCCGAAAAGCGATCCCGGAGCAGCGGTTCCGGCGAAAGTCAACGGCATTCCGCCGGTGGATTACTCCCCGGGCCGCGTGATATCCATGGCGGAATCCGACCGCCGCCCTTTTCCCCGTCGAGGAGCGCACCGTGAACGAGCAGTCACCCGGAGCCGGTTGGCACGTCGACCGGCGCTGCACCAACTGCGACGCCGCCCGGCAGCTCGCGCCGGGCCTGATCGCCGAAGTCGACGGCCGTTCCGCGGTGGTCCGCCGGCCGCGCACCGAGGCGGAGGAGCAGGCGCTGCGCGCCGCCGCATTCGCCTGCCACACCCGGTCGGTCCGCCACGACGGGCACGTCCCGGCGCGGGAACTCGACCCTTTTCCGCTGCGGCTGACCGAACACGTGCACCTGTGCGGGCACAACTCGCCGCGCACCGCCGGGGCGAATTCCTACCTGCTGCGCCGACCGGCCGGAAATCTGCTGATGGTCGACACCCCGCGTTTCAGTTCCGCGCTGGCCGCGAAATACGCCGCCCTCGGCCCGGTCACCGACGTCCTGCTCACCCACCGCGACCACGCCGCGCACGGCCGCGCCTACGCCGACCGGTTCGGCGCCCGCCTGTGGATCCACCAGGGCGACCTGGCCGCCGCCCCGGACGCCGACCGGGTCATCCGGGGCACCGAGCCGGTCGAGGTCGCCGACGGGGTGAGCGCGCACCCGCTGCCCGGGCACACCGAGGGCAGCGTGCTGTACCTCGCCGACGGGCGCTACTGCTTCAGCGGCGACAGCTTCTACTGGTCCCGCAGCGACCGGGACCTCGCCGTCGCCGAATCGGTGACCTGGTACTCCGTCACGGAACTCGCCGCCTCGCTGGCCCGCACCGCGCCCCGGGTGCGCTTCGAGTGGCTGCTGCCCGGCCACGGCGACCGCCGGCACCTGCCCGCCGAGGAGTTCGCCCGCCGCCTGCACGCCCTGGCCGGCCGCACCGCCGAACTACGGCCCCGCTCCGTCGACTTCACCGCCCTGCGCTGGTGACCGCCCCCACCCGCCCCTCACGCCCCCTCAGTCCGGCTCCGCTCCCAGCAGCTCCTCCGGCCCGGCCCGGCCGCGGCGCCGCCGCACCGCCCGGAGGACGCGGTCGATCCGTTCCGCGTCGGGGCCGCCGGCCTGCCGCAGTTCCTCCGGCGTCGGTTCGCGGCCGGCCGGCCGGAGTACGGCGCAGAGCTGGCCGATCCACAACTCCTCCGGCGTGCAGGGCTGTTGCCGCCGGTCCGCGAGCAGCGCGGCCAGGTGTTCGGCCCCGCAGGCGACCAGCAGCCGGACCCCGCCCGGCCCTTGCCCCCGCCCGGGGAGCACCGCACTGTACGGATGCCCGGCGGGCGGCGCGGCCCCGCAGACCTCGCAGGACCGCACGGCTCGCCGGGACGTCCGGGGCAGTCGGGCCGATCGAGTCGGTCGAGAGTCGGTCGGTTCGGCCGGAGCGGCCGGGTGGCCGCCGTGGCGTCAGTCCTCCCCCAGGACGGCGTACAGCTCCACGTCCGCGGGGACGGCCGTTGCGGCGGACGACGACGGCCCCCGGGACGGCGCGGCCGGCTGCGGGGCGCGTTCCTCGACCCGGTGCGCCGAGCGCGTCGACCGCGGTCCGGGCCGTCCCACGATGCCGACCGGCCCCGAGGGGATGGGGACGGCGTGACGGCGGGTGTCCATGAGGTGCTTCCTTCCGTTCCCCCTCGTTCCTGGCCGCCGCGCCTACCCGGAGGCCCGTCCCGAAAACCCTCCACCCCCAACGCCCATGCGCAGCACGGCAGTTGCCGACCAGACCCGATCCGCCCCCTCCCGCGCCCGCTACCGCCGGGGTTCCACCACCTCGAACACCCCGTCCGTCCCGGTCACCTCGAGCAGCCGCACCACCTGGCCGCTCGGCGCGCCGAGCCGGAACGCGATGCCCGCCTCGATCGCCGCCCGCCGGGCCTTGATCAGCTCGTTGAGGCCGGACGACGAGCAGAAGCCCAGCCGCGAGCAGTCGACCACCAGGGTGCGCGGCGCCGGCCGGCCCCCGAGCGCCTCGCGCAGCGCCCGGGCCAGCTCGGGGGCGGTGTCCAGGTCGGCCTCGCCGGTCACCTCGACGACGCGGCTGCCGTCCGGACCCGGCCGGTGGGTGACCCGCAGTCCCGTCACCGTCTTCCTGCGCATGGCCGTGCTCTCCTCCCGCCGTCCGTCCCCGCCGGACCCTCGCCGCGCGTGTGCCGAACCTGCTCCGCATGCGGGCCGAGTCCTCACCGGGTCCTCACCGGATCCCTGCCGGATCCCTGCCGGATCCTCGCCGAGTGCTTCGGCGAGTGCTTCGGCGAACACCCCGGGGGGGTTCCCCTCCGACCGTCGCCGAGCCCGCGCCGCCCGCGCAACACGGGGAACGAAATCCTCCGGCCACCGCCGTCCCGGGAGCGAAACCCCGGCCGGGGCGGCGCGGCAGGCTTCCCCGGGCGCCGCCGCCACGTACCCTCGGGCGCCGGAGGAGGCGGCGGCCCGCCGGACGGGACCGCCGGACAGGAGCATGCCGATGGAGACACTTCGTTTCGACAGCCGCAGCGTCGACGACACCGAGGAGTTCCTGTCCACCGCCTACACGCCGATGCGGATCGGCGGGCCGGTCGAGGACGCCCGGGTTCGGATCAGCCGCCACGCCGTGGAGCGGCTCAGCGTGGACCGCCTCAGCTTCGGCTACGACATGGCCTTCGACGCGCACGGCCTGCCCGGCGTCTGCCTGATCAGCATGCACAGCGGCACCCTGGTCGACCGCACCGGCGGCCGCGAACAGGTCTACGGCCCGGGCGACACCTTCCTGCTGGCCCCGCCCGGCACCCCGTACCGGGGCGAGGTCCGCTCCGCCCGCTACACCATCGCCATGTTCGACCCGGCCCTGCTGTCCGGGCTCGACCCCTCCGGCACCGGAGCGCCGGTCCGCCTCACCGGTACCCGCCCGCTCACCCCGGCGGCCGGGCGCGCCCTCGGCTCGGCCGTCGCCCACCTGCGCGACCACGTCCTCGGCGACGCGGCCCGCCCGCCCACCGGGCTGCTGGTCTCGACCGCCGCCCAGCACCTCGCCGCGATGACCCTGGCCGCCCTCCCGCACAGTGCCCGCACCGACCCGGTCCGCGCCGACCGCACCGACGCGACCCCCGCGACCCTGCGCCGCGCCCTCGCCTGGATCGACGCCCACGCCGACCGGGACGTCACCCTCGCCGACATCGCCCGCGCCGCGTGCGTCACCCCCCGCGCCCTCCAGTACGCCTTCCGCCGCCACCTCGGCACCACCCCCCTCGCCCACCTCCGCCACGTCCGGCTGCAGGCCGCCCACCGCGACCTGCTCGCCGCCGATCCCGCCACCGCGACCGTCACCGACATCGCCATGCGCTGGGGCTTCGCCCACCCCGGCCACTTCGCCGCCCACTACCGCACGGCCTTCCGCACCACCCCGCACACCACCCTGCGCCGCACCGACCACCCGGCCGGTTGACCGTCGACCTGCTCGGCGGGCAGTCGAACTGGCGGTGCGTCAGTCCTCGTCCTCCCGGTGCACCCGGATCGCCGCCTCCTCGGCCGACTGCCCGGGCCGCGGTGACCGGTCCTCCGCCCCGGGGGGCTGTTCGCCGGTCTCCGGGCGTTCTGCGGCGAGGCGTTGGTCCAGGGACTCGCCGCGGGCCTGTTCGTCCCCCGTCACCCCGAAGGACTCGGCCGCGGTGGGGCGGTCGCCGGGGACGGGCGGGCGCTGCGGGTCGGCGGCGCGGTCGGCGGTGGGTGAGCCGTCCGCGAGGTCGGGGAGGCCCTCGTCCTCGGGGGGTGCCGCCGGGTCGGGCGGGCGGGCCCGTTCGGGGTCGAGGGCGGCGGGGGCGTCCTCGACCGCGTCCGGGCGGACCGGGCGGGACGGGGTCTGCGGCGGGCCGGGCGGGTCGAGTTCCCGGGTGACGCCGCCGGCGCCGGCGCCGTCACCGTCGCCGGTCCCGCCGTCGCCGGGCCGTTCGTCCGGCGGGGTGCCCGGTACCGGGCCTTCGGCGATCTCGGGCTGCTGTTCGTCGCTGCCCGCCACGTTCGCCGTGTCGCCCTTGCCGATCGGTGCGGGGCCGCGTTCCGTCCCGTCGCCGCCGGGCTCCCGCTCGGCGTCCGGTTGCCGCCCTCCGGTCTCCGCGGGGCCGATCGCCCCGCCCATGTCGTGCAGTGGACGTTCCTGCCGTCGCATCCTCGGGTCCTCCCGTCGGGTCGCGGCCGCCGCCGGGCGGCCGACCGGCACGTGCGGCCGAGGGGGTGGCCACACGTGTGGCCGGGCGTGTGCCCGGTGCCCGCCGGTCGGAAACCGGCCGGGGCAGGCCCGGTGTTTCGCTCCGGCCGGGCCGGAAAGCCGCGCCATCGAGAAGTCGGCCGTCCATCCCCGGGAGACCGCCATGCCCGCCGCGTCCCACCGCCCCTGCACGCCGCCCGTCCCGCACGTGCTGCGCGCCTACGCGCTGCTCGCCGACGGCCACCGGGGCGCCCTGCTCGGCCCGGACGGCGTGCTCGGCTGGCTGTGCGTGCCGCGCTGGGACAGCGACGCGGTGCTGTCCGCGCTGATCGGCGGCCCTGGCTGGTACGGCGTCACCCCGACCGGGGCGTACGTGCCGGGCGGCCGGTACGAAGACGGCGGGCTGGTGTACCGCAGCCGGTGGATCACCCGGGGCGGGGTGGTCGAGTGCCGCGAGGCGCTGGCCCGCCCCGCGGGCCCGCACCGCGCGGTGCTGCTGCGCCGCGTGGTGGCGGTGGACGGCCCCGCCGAGCTGGAGGTGTCGCTGCACCTCGCCGCCGGTTTCGGCACCGCCGGTGCCGCCGTCCCCGCCCGGGACGAGGCGGGGCGCTGGACGCTGCGCACCGGCCCGTTTCACGGCCGGCTGACCGGCCTGCCGGACGCCCGGCCCGGCCGCTGCGGCGGGCTGCACGCCGTGCTGCGCCTGCCCGCGGGCACCCGGCACGACCTGGTGCTGGAACTCGGCGACCGCCCGCCCGCCGCCCCGCCGGACCCGGACCGCGCCTGGCGGGACACCGAGGCCGCCTGGGCGGCGGACGTCCCGGGCCCGGACGAGCTGACGGGACTGCCGGGGCGCCGCGACGTCCGGCACGCGTACGCCGTCCTGACCGGCCTGACCGGGCCGGACGGCGGCAGCGTCGCCGCGGCCACCACCAGCCTGCCCGAACGCGCCGAACAGGGCCGCAACTACGACTACCGGTACGTGTGGATCCGCGACCAGGCGTACATCGGCCAGGCCCTCGCCGCCCGCGGGCCGCACCCGCTGCTGGCCGGCTCGGCCCGCTTCGTCGCCGTCCGGCTGCTCACCGACGGGCCGGACCTGGCCCCCGCGTACACCCTGGACGGCGGGCCCGTCCCGGACCTCCACCGGCTCGAACTGCCCGGCTACCCGGGCGGGTTCGACGTGGCGGGCAACCTGGTGAACCGGCAGTTCCAGCTCGACGGGTTCGGCGAGGCCCTGCTGCTGCTGGCCGCCGCCGCCCGGCACGACCAGCTGGACGCCGACGGGCGGCGGGCGGCCGTGGTCGCGGCCGAGGCGATCGCCGCCCGGCACCGCGAACCCGACTGCGGCATCTGGGAGATCCACCCCGACCACTGGACGCACAGCCGCCTCACCTGCGCGGCCGGCCTGCGCGCCGCCGCCGACGCCCTGCGCCGCCCCGACTGGCTGCCGCTCGCCGAACGCCTCACCGCCGCCGCGCTCGCCGAGTCCCTGCACCCGAGCGGGCGCTGGCAGCGCTCCCCCGACGACCCGGCGGTCGACGCCGCCCTGCTGCTGCCAGCCCTGCGCGGCGCCGTCCCCGCCCACGCCCGCCCCACCCGGGCCACCCTCGCCGCGGTGCTCGCCGACCTCGCCGACGACCACCACTGCTACCGCTTCCGCCACCGCCCCGGCCCGCTCGCCGAGGCCGAGGGCGCCTTCCTGCTCTGCGGGTTCCTGGTCTCGCTGGCCCAACTCCAGCAGGGCCGCCTCCCCGAGGCCCTGCGCTGGTACGAACGCAACCGCGCCGCCTGCGGCCCGGCCGGCCTGTACGCCGAGGAGTACGACATCGCCCAGCGCCAACTGCGCGGCAACCTGCCGCAGGCCTTCGTCCACGCCCTGCTCCTGGAGACCGCCACCCGCCTCGCCCAGGCCGGCTGAGCCCGGGCCCGGGCCCGATCCTGCCGAGCCCGGCCCCCGGCAACGCCCGGAGCGACGGCCGGCCACCGGACGAGGGCGGACGCGGCGCTCCGGTCAGGCCCCGCCCTCCGGCGTGCGGATGACCTCGAACAGGCTCGCCAGGCCGTCCCCGCCGTGGCCGGCGGCGACCGCGGCGTCCAGCAGGCCGTGGATCGGCACCATCAGGTCGGGGCGGATGCCCCGGGCCTCGCTGGCCTTCACCATCTTGGCCAGGCCGGCCCGGTTGAGCGCCACGGTGGAGAGCGCGTCGCCGTACCGGCCCGCCTCGACCTGCCGGGCGGCACCGGCGATGCCGGGCAGCACGACCTGGGTGATCCAGGGCCCGAGGAAGGGCAGCAGCGCCGAGGCCGGGACCTGCTCCGAGCCGAGCAGGGCGAAACCGTGCAGGGCAGCGGCCAACGTCGACCACAGGACGCCCAGCAGCGCCAGGTCGTGGAGGGCCGCGGCTCCGGCGTCCTCGCCCAGGAAGACGCCGTTGCCGCCGAGCACGGCCAGGGTCTCCCGGTGGGTGTCGAACGCGGCCCGCGAGCCGCTGTAGAACAGCAGCGTCCGGGGTTGGCCGACCAGCGGCGGGACGGTCATGACCGTGCCGTCCAGGTACTCCGTGCCGAGCCGCGCGGCCCGGGCGGCGGCCTGCCGGGCCTCGTCCGGCAGGCCGGAGGTGAGATTGACCAGCAGGCGGCCCGCGAGGGCGTCGGCGGCCGGGGCGAGCACCTCGTGCAGCGCGTCGTGGTCCAGCAGGCAGGCGACCACCACCGGGCTCGCGGTCACCGCCTCGGCCACGCCCGCGGCCTCCACCGCGCCCTGCGCCACCAGTGCGCCGGCCTTGCCGGGCGTGCGGTTCCAGACGGTCGTCGGGTGTCCGGCCCGGACGAGTGCGGAAGCCAGGGCGCTGCCCATCAGGCCGAGGCCGAGAACGGTCACAGGGGTGCGTTTTTCGTCCGCCACGGCGGCATTCTCCTTCGGGGGAGGATTCGCGTTCGAAAGGTCCGCGCAGGCCGGCTCATCGGCCGCGGAACCTGAACTCTGGCCGCCGGGCGGTGCGTTGCACCCGGCTGCTCGGGCAGCTCGAAACTAACGGCGCGCCCGGAACCCGGACAAGTACTTACATACAAGTGCGTGCCCGGGAACCGCTCCGACCCCGTACGCGCCGGACCCGCTCTCCTTCCCCCGGCTCTCCCTCCCCCGGTTCAGCCGTGGACCGGCCGCCGCTCCCGGCCCCAGGCCCCGAGCGGCTTCAGCGCCTCGTCCAGCGCCCGGCCGTCCGCGGTCAGCGAGTACTCCACCCGCGGCGGCACCTCGTCGTACGTCCGGCGCAGCACGATCCCGTCCGCCTCCAGCTCGCGCAGCTGCTGGACCAGGACCTTCTCGCTGACCCCGGGGACCTGCCGCCGGAGTTCCCCGAAGCGGCGGGAGCGGTCGCGCAGCGCCCAGATGACCAGCACCTTCCACTTGCCGCTGATGACCTCCACCGCGGCGTCCAGCCCGCAGTGCGTCGGCCTCGCCCGGACGCTCACGCCCCACCCCCGTCCGCCCGCCGGCCCCGGCGGGCGCTCCAGCGTAACCCGGCCGGCTCGGGGGCCGGTTCCCCTGCCCAGCTGCCGTCTTGACCGTCCGTCAGCCCTTCCCGCTCCTTCCCGCTCCTCCCCGACACTCCCGCCGCCGAAAAATTCCCCCTCCTTGACAAAAAAATTTGTCGGTATCACCCTGGAGGGGTGTTGGACGTCGCTGTGATCGAAGAACCCGCGGCCGCCGAGGCCTCGCTGGATCCGATGCGGGCCCGGCTGCTGGCCGCGCTGGCCGAGCCGGGCTCGGCCGCCATGCTGGCGGCCCGGCTCGGGCTGCCCCGGCAGAAGGTCAACTACCACCTGAAGGAGCTGGAGCGGCACGGGCTGGTCGAACTGGCCGAGGAGCGCCGCAAGGGGAGCGTGACGGAGCGGGTGTACCGGGCCACCGCGGCCTCGTACGTGATCTCGCCGGCGGCGCTGGCGGCGGTCAGCCCGGATCCGTCCCGCTCGCCGGACCAGCTCTCCGCGCGCTGGCTGCTGGCGCTCGGCGCCCGGATGGTGCAGGAGGTCGGGTCGCTGCTGACGGGCGCGGCCCGGGCCCGTCAGCGGGTGGCCTCGTTCGGGATCGACGCCCGGGTCCGGTTCGCCTCGGCGGCCGACCGGGCGGCGTTCGCCGCCGAGCTCTCGCAGGCGGTCACCGCCCTGGTGTCCCGCTACCACGACGAGTCCGCCCCGCAGGGCCGCACCCACCGGGTGGTGGTCGGCCTGCACCAGATCCCCGATGCCGCCCCCTCCCCCGCCGATGCCCCGTCCTCCCAGGAGAGTTGACACCGTGCCGCACCCCTTCGAGCTGGAATTCGAGCTGGCGCTGCCGGCCGACCCGGAGCAGGTCTGGGAGGCGATCGCCACCGGCCCGGGCATCGACTCCTGGTTCATGGGCCGCAACGAGGTCGACCCCCGGGTCGGCGGGACGGCTGCGATGGAGACCGGCGGCCACCGGGAGACCGCGACCGTCACCGCGTACGAGCCGGGCCAGCGCTTCGCCACCCGCACCGAGCCGGGCCCGGACGGCCGTTTCACGGCCTTCGAGTACCTGGTCGAGGGCCGCGACGGCGGCAGCACCGTGCTGCGGGTGGTGCACAGCGGCGTGCTCGGCGACGACTGGGCGGACGAGTACGACGCGCTGCGCAGCGGCTGGCCGTTCCACCTGCACACGCTGCGCGAGTACCTGGCGCACTTCGCGGGCCGCACCGCCGTCCCGGTGTTCGCCGTGCAGCCGACGGCCGACCGCCCCGCCGGCGCGGTCCGGGCCGCGCTGACCGCCGCCCTCGGCCTGCCCGCCGACCCGCCGGCCGGCGCCCGGGTGCACGCCGAACCGGCCGGACTGCCGCCGCTGGACGGCGAGTTGGTGTGGTCGGACGGCGAGCGCTTCGAGGTCCGCACCGCCGA
This sequence comes from Kitasatospora cineracea, assembly GCF_003751605.1. NCBI lineage: Bacteria > Bacillati > Actinomycetota > Actinomycetes > Kitasatosporales > Streptomycetaceae > Kitasatospora > Kitasatospora cineracea. The sequence continues at coordinate 4,808,271 of NZ_RJVJ01000001.1, read as the reverse complement.
CGGCCTGTACGCCTTCCTGCACCCGCCGGGCGTGCTGCTGCTCTTCCACCACCTGTTCGCCGAGCCGGCCCCCGACCCGGCCGCCGCCGGAGCGGCCTGGCAGCACTGGCTCTCCGCCCTGCTCCCCGCCTGACCTCGACCGCCCGCCCCGATCCCTTCCTCCCCTCCCGCACAAGAACGAGGTACCACCGATGCGCACCCTGATCAGCACCGCCTTCGTCTCCCTGGACGGCGTGATGGAGGCCCCCGGCGGCGAGCCGGGCTACCGCAATTCCGGCTGGACGTTCAAGGACATCGAGTTCGTCCCGGAGGCGTTCGAGATCAAGGGCCGGGAGCAGGAGCAGGCCGCGGCGATGCTGCTGGGCCGGGTCAGCTACCAGGCGTTCAGCCCGGTGTGGCCGGGCATGGCGGAGTTCGCCCACTACAAGGAGCTGCCGAAGTACGTGGTCTCGACCACCCTCGCCCCGGACGCCCTGGTGTCCGACTGGGGCCCGACCAGCATCCTGCGCTCGGTGGACGAGGTCGCCGCGCTGAAGGAGACCGAGGGCGGCCCGATCATCGTCCACGGCAGCGCCCGCCTGAACCACGCCCTCTCCGACGCGGGCCTGGTCGACCGCTACCACCTGCTGGTGTTCCCGCTGCTGCTGGGCGCGGGCAAGCGGCTGTTCAGCGACACCGACAAGGACGTCCAGAAGCTGGAGCTGGTCGAGTTCGCCACGTACTCCAACGGCGTCCAGAAGAACGTCTTCGACGTGGTCCGCTGACCCCGGTCCGCTCGAAGGCGGCGGCGCTCCGGGAGGCGGCGGCGTTTCCGTCAGGCGTCGGGGGCCGGGGCGTGCTCGTCGACGCGGGCCCGGGCCCAGGTGAGGAACTCCCGGAGTTGGGGGGCGGGGAGGGGCTGTGCGGCGGTGCGGGTGCGTTCGAAGCTGTGGACCGCGGCTTCGAGCAGGGGGCGGAAGTGCTCTTCCGTGGCGGCGAGTTGCCGGGCCGCTTCGCGTTTGGCCAGCCAGCGCCCGGTGCGGCAGTAGGTGACGGAGCGGCAGCCGTTGAGGACCCGGTTGTCGGCGAGGTGGCCCTGGCCGTCGCCGTGTTCGCGCACCGAGGCCCGGATCGCGGTGTGCAGGTCGGCCGGTCCGGGTGACGCGATCACCTCGGCCGCGGGCGGGCCGTACAGGGCGATGCCGGCCTGGTGGGCCACGGAGCGGTCGATGACGTACCAGAACGAGGGTCCCCCGTCCGGGCCGAAGGCGGCCCGGCCCGGCAGTCGGGCGCCGGTGTTGAGGTCCAGCAGGTAGCCGGCCTCCCCGGACGGGAGGCGGGCGAAGTCCGCGGCGTAGACGACCAGTTCCAGCCCTGCCGCCGGGCACGGCAGCTGCCGGTGGTCGAGGGCGTCGGCCAGTTGCCGCAGGACCGCGGCCGGCGGCGGTTCCTGCACGAGGACCGTGACGTCGACGTCGCTGCGGCCGTGCCGGTAGTCGCCGAGCGCGAGGGAGCCGACCGCGACCACCCCGGTCAGCCCGGGGCCGCACACCGCGCGCGTGCGGCGCACCAGCTCCGCCAGGTAGGGCCGCACTTCGGCGGGGACGGTACGGAACGGCTCGGCCTCTGCACCCATCCGGCCAGTATGGGGCGCCTCGGCGGCGCCGTGAACGGTCGCACCGGGTCACTGGGTGTTCCTCGCCGCCCGCCGGGCCTGTGCGGTCAGGCGTCCTACACGTCAGGGTTTTGTCCGTTTTGTTGGAGTTTGCCGTTCTCGACCTGGCACAGTGGGGTGGCCCCTCCCCTCCGAGCGGATCGAGGTTCCCGATGGCCGCGAGCCCCACGGCCGCCCCCTTCCCCGCGCCCGTGCCGCCGGGCGTCCCGTCCGTGCCGGGGCGGGTGGGGGTGGGCCGGTCGGTGGGGGTGCTGCTGGCGGCGGCCGCGGTGTTCTACGTGGTGTCGCCGGTGCTGCAGGGGGCGGCGCTGCCCGCGGTGCGGGTCCGGTTCGGGCTGAGCGAGCAGCAGGTGGTGGGGATGAAGGTGGGCGGCGGCGCGCTGATGGTGCTGTCGCTGTTCGCGGCGGGCCGGGCGGGCGACGTCCGGGGGCGGCGCCGGGTGCTGGCCTGGTCGCTGGGGGTGCTGGTGGCGGGGCTGGCCGTCGAGGCGGTGGCGTTCTCGGACTGGTCGTACTTGCTGGGCCGGGCGGTGGTGCTGGTCGGGGTGTCGGCGTCCTTCGCGGGGTGCCTGGCCTCGGTGGCGGCGCTGAACCCGCCGGGCCGGATGCCGCAGGTGCTGGGCGGCTGGCTGGCGGTGATGTCGGCGGCGTTCTTCGGCGCGGCGAACCTGATCCCGCGCGCCCCGTCGATGCCGGGCCTGCGGGTGAGCGCGGCCCTGGGCGCGCTGGTCGCGCTGGGGCTGCTGGTGCTGGCGCTGCGGCGGCTGCCGGAGGCGGGCGATCCGCCGGTGCCGCTGGACCGGGTGTTCCTGGCCGCGCTGGCGATGGCCCTGGCGGGGGCGGTGACGGCGCTGCAGGTGGGCCCGGTGTGGGGCTGGTCGGATCCGCGGACGCTGGCCCTGCTGGCGCTGCTGCCGGCCGCGGCGGCGGTGACGGCGCGGCGCTGGCGGCTGCGCCCGTTCCCGGTGCCGCCGCGGATCACCACGATGGCGCTGGCGACGGGCGTGGCGGTGGGCTTCACCCAGCTCGCGGTGCTGCTGGCGCTGCCGGTGCTGACGGCGGCCTCGGGCCTGGGCGCGGCGCCGACCGCGCTGATGGTCTCGGCGTACGGGGCGGGCGGGGCGGCGGGCTGCCTGCTGGTGCGGGAGCGGCGGGTCTCGCCGGTGACGGGCTGCTCGCTGGGGCTGCCGCTGGCGGTGATCGGGCTGGCGCTGTGCCACGTGCTGCCGATGCACGGGGCGGCGGGGATGCTGCTGGGCACGCTGTCGGCGCTGCTGACGGGGGTGGGCGTGATGATGGCGCAGGTGCCGCAGATGGCGTGGTTCCTGTCGGCGCTGCCGCGCGGCCGGCTGGGGACGGCGGCGGCGTTCCACCCGGTGTCGGTGCTGCTGGGGACGGCGGCGGCGCAGTCGCTGCCCGCCACGTCGGCGGTGAGCCTGGGGGCGAGCGGGCGGCAGGCGGAGAACCTGCTGTGGGTGGCGGCGGCGGTGGTCGCGGTGGGTGCGCTGATCGCGGGGCTGCCGGGGGTGGTGCTGGGGGTGGTCGGGGCGGCGGCCGCGGAGTGGCTGCTGGTGCGGGTGCTGGCGGGGGCGGAGCTGGCGCAGCGTCCGCTGGCGCAGGGGGCGGCGCTGGTGGTGGGGGTGGTGACGGGGCTGGCGGTGTGGGGGCGGCGGCAGCGCGGCGAGCGGCTGGCGGCGAGCCGGGCCAGCGCGTCGGCGTTGCAGGCGGCGGTGCTGCACCCGGTCCCGGAGCGGCTGGGCGGCCTGCGGCTGGCCTCCCGCTACCAGCCGGCCACGGCGGGCACGGGCATCGGCGGGGACTTCCTGGAGGCGGTGCAGACCCCGCACGGCACCCGGCTGCTGATCGGCGACGTCCGCGGCAAGGGCCTGCAGGCCGTCCAGACCGTCACCGACCTGCTGGGCTGCTTCCGGTCCCAGGCGCACGAGACCGCCGACCTCGGCGAACTCGCGGCCCGGCTGGACCGGCACACGGCGCGCAGCGCGGCGGCCCGCGACGACCAGGAGCTGTTCGCCACCGCGCTGCTGCTCCAGCACCGGGCCGCGGACGGGTACGTGGAGGTGGTGAACTGCGGGCACCTGGCGCCGCTGGCGCTGGGCCCGGCGGGGGTGCGGGAGGTGGCGGCACCGGCGCTGCTGCCGCTGGGCTTCGGCGCGCTGGGCGGCGACGTGCCGGTGCCCGGGCGGGTGCCGCTGCCCGCCGGGGAGGCGCTGCTGCTGTACACCGACGGCCTGACCGAGGCCCGCAACGCGTCCCGGGAGTTCTACCCGGCCGCCGAGCGCCTCTCGGCCTTCGGGGCGGGCGGCCCGGCCGCGGTGCTGTCCTTCCTGGAACGGGACGTCCGGGACTGGAGCCACCACCTGGCGGACGACATCGCGCTGATCGCCCTCACCCCGGAGTGAGCAGCCCGTGCGGGGCAGCCGCTCCTCCGGACGGCACCGGATGCTCCCGGACGGCGCCGGATGCCTCCGGACGGCCCCGCCGGCCGGGCCTCCCACCAGCACGCCCACCCGCGGCCGTCACCCCATGGAGTGCATTGATCGCGTTCTGCGGCCGAACCCGGTAAGCGGACCGCCCCGCCCCACTCCTCTCCTTCGAACCGGCCACGAGCCGGCCCCGCGTCCGCAAGCCGCCTCCGCGGCGGCGCCCGCACTCGCACCCGAAGGAGACCGGTCCCATGACCGTCGTACCGCTCGACCCCGCCTCGCCCGCCTCGCACGCCGTCGGCATCGACTTCGACCAGACGCTGGTCGCGCACGACGACGGCTGGCAGGACGGCCTGATCTACGGCAAGCCCGTCCCGGGGGCGATCGAGTCGCTGCACGCGCTGAAGAAGGTCCGGTCGGTGTTCATCATGACCGCCCGGCCGCGCCGCTTCCACGCCGCCGTGGCGGGCTGGCTGCGCGAGCACTCCGGCCTGGAGACGCTGGTCGACGAGGACCCGGAGCGCGCCTACTGGCAGGGCGACTGCCTGCTGGTGACCAACAAGAAGCTGGGCGCCGCGGTCTACATCGACGACCGGGCGATCCGCTTCACCGGCGACTGGACCGCCACCCTCACCCAGGCCCGCCACGCGATCGGCCTCCCCGCCACCACCGCCGCCACCACCGCCGGCCGCCCAGCGCGTACCACACCGGCCGACCTGGCCCGCCACTTCCCCGACCGCTGCTGACCCGCCTCCTGCCGACCCGACCGCCGCTGACCCGCCCTCCCCGCACCGGCCGCCGCTGACACGCCGCCGCCGGACCTGCCGCCACCGCGGCGGGTCCGGCACACTGCTGGCAGACCGTCAGGCCCCGTCCAGGAGGAGCACCGTGTCCGCACCGAAGGCCGCCGCGGCCGGTACCGGCGACGCCGACCCGCTGGTGCTCGCCCTGTACGGGCTGACGGTGGTCAGCGGGCTGATCGACGCCGTCAGCTACCTCGGGCTCGGGCACGTCTTCGCCGCCAACATGACCGGCAACGTGGTCGTCGTCGGCTTCGCCCTGGCCGGGGCGCCCGGCTTCTCCGTCCTCGGGTCGATCACCTCGCTCGCCGCGTTCCTGCTCGGCGCGGCCCTCGGCGGCCACCTCACCGCCGGGCGGCTGCGCCCCGCCCTGGTCGCGGAGACGGCGCTGCACCTGGCCGCGGCGGCCGTGGTGTCCGCCGCGGGCACCGGCGGGAACGTCCAGTACCCGGTGATCGCCCTGCTCGCCCTGGCCATGGGCCTGCGCAACGCGACGGTCCGCAGCCTGGGCGTCCCCGACCTCACCACCACCGTCCTGACCATGACCCTCACCGGCCTCGCCGCCGAACCCCGCTCCCCCCGCCGCCGCCGACGCCTCCTCGCCGCCCTCGCCATGCTGGCCGGCGTCGTCCCCGGCTCGGCCCTCGTCCTCCACGGCCGGGTCACCTGGGCCCTGCTCGCCTCCGCCGCCCTCACCGCCGCCACCTGGTCCCTCTACCGCGAACCGGCCGCCCCTCGCCCCGCCTGACCCGCCACCGCCTCCCGGGTGGCGAGCGGCCGCCCGTGGAACAGCGGGGTGGCGGGCGGGCCCCCGGTTCTTCGCGCGCAGGGGGTCCGTCTCGGCCCGGTCATCCGCCGGTCATCTCGGCCGTGCCGGGACGCCGAGCGTCCAGCAGAGGAAGCTCAGCTCGTCGACGTCCTGCTCGATGAGGGCCGACCGGGTGGTTCCTCCGCCGTGGTCGGAGTCGCGCAGCGGCACCAGGAGGTAGGGGCCGCCCTGAGGGGCGTCGGTTTGGAGGGCGGCGATCATCTTGAGCGGGTCGTACGGCGGAACGGTGCGGTCGTTGAGTGCCGTTGCGATCGCGATCACCGGGTAGCGGTGGTTCCGCACGTTGTGGTACGGCGAGTAGGCGGCGAGGTAGGCGCACTCGTCGGGGTCGTCCGGCGAGCCGTATTCGACGGTGGTGCCGCTGAGGTTGGGGAAGGCCGGGAAGCGCAGCATGTCGAGCAGGGGTGCGCGGCAGTAGACGGCGCCGAACGCTTCGGGTGCCTGCAGTGCGGTGACGGCGACCAGCAGGCCGCCGTTGCTGTTGCCGCGCGAGGCGATCCGTTCCGGGGTCGTCCATCCGGTGGCGACCAGGTGGCGGGCCGCGGCGACGTAGTCGTCGAAGGCGTTCTGCCGGCGCGTGCCGACGGCTGCCTCGTGCCAGGTGCGGCCGTATTCGCCGCCGCCGCGCACGTTGGCGTGGGCCAGCACCCCGCCGAGTTGGAGCCAGGCGGCGCCGACGGCCGAGAAGCGCGGTTCCACCGGGATGTTGAAGCCGCCGTAGCCGCTGAGTCGGACCGGTCGCCGTCCGTCGCGCGGCAGGTCGGTGCGGTGGACGAGGAACATCGACACGGGGGTGCCGTCGGCCGACTCGTACCAGACCTGTTGCGTGGTGTACGCGGCCGGGTCGAGGCCGGCGTCGGGTACGTGGTACGGCTCCAGCCGGTCCCGCGCGTAGTCGTACCTGTAGAGCGACGGCGGCTGCACGAACGAGGTGAAGGCCACCCACACGTCGTCGCCGTGCCAGGAGCCGGTGACCCCGCTGACGACGCCCACCCCCTCGTTCCGGTTGACCGAGCCGAGGGACGGGAGCGCCAGGTCCCGAAGATGAGTGCCGTCCGCGGCGTGGACGGCCACCCGGTGCGAGGCGGCGTGCGAGTAGACGGCGTAGAGGCGGCCTCCGATCCCGGTGACGGTCTGCAGGATGTCCGGGCCTTCCCGGATGAGCGTGCGCCACGAGGCCGGGTCGGTGAGGGGAGCGGTGCACAGGCGTCCGCGCGGCGCGTCGAGGTCGGTCCACACGAGCACCGCGTCGTCGATCACCTGCACCTGGTTGACCGACCGCATTCCGGTGGCCACCGGGATCAGCTCGTCGTCGGTGAGCCGCAGCAGGGTGACGTCGTTGGCGTGCACGAAGTCCCACAGGGTGATGACCGCGTACCGGCCGCACTCGCCGGCGGCCACGGTGCACCAGCGGTCCTTGTCGCGGTCGTCCCCGAAGACCTTGCGGGCCGGGGTGTCCGAGCCGATCCGGTGCTCGTAGACGGCGTGCCAGTACGCCTGCTCGTCGGGCGGGACCTCGCCGGGCTCGGGGTAGGCGGTGTAGAAGAAGCCGGACGAATCGGGTCGCCAGGCGACCGAGCCGTGGTCGGTGCCCCGCACCCGGTCGGGCAGCAGCCGGCCGGTCCCGACGTCGAGGAGGTGGATCACCGCGTCGCGGGTGCCGCCGCGGGCCCGGCCGAACGCCACCAGGGTGCCGTCGGGGGACGGTTCGGCGAACACCAGGACGTCGCCGGCCGGCCAGGCGCCCGGGTCGATCACGGTTTCTGCCGGGGCACCGGTCGAACGGCGCGTCATCAGGGCGGACTTCTCGTCGTCGGCGCCGGCCTGCCAATGGAAAGTGCGCCCGTTCCGGCCCGCGGGGATCGGTGGGGACAGCCGCGCGTGGCGAGTGGAGCGTGCGACGGCAGCGCGCAGACCGTCGCGGCCGGGGACGCTGTCGAGCACCGCGCGGGTGACCCTCTCCTGGGCGGCGATCCAGTCGACCGTCTCGTCGTCTTCGAGCCGTTCCAGCCAGACGTACGGGTCCTCGTAGTGCCGGCCGTGCAGCGTGTACCCGCCCTCGGGGGCGCGGCGCGTCGGGGGAACCTCCACAGGCAGCGTCAGCCTCGCCATCAGGTGCCTCTCTTTTCGGACCGGCGCGGTCCCGGGTCAGCCGGACAGGAACGACCTGCAAGTCAAGCAAATGCTCGGGGCGTCGCGCACGAGCAGCCTGCGATTGTGCCGCACCCTTCAGACGGGCACCACTCGTCCGGAGGGGACCGTTCGGCAGCACCGACCGCGGCGCGGGGTCGGCGTCGGACCAGGAGACGTCGGACCAGAACAGGGCCCGACCGGCCGGGCGGCGCGATCCGGCCATGCTTCCGGCCAAGAGGTCCAGACCATTGACCCGCAACGGCCGGGCCCAGCACGATCGTTCGCGCCGGGACGGGCCCGAGTCCCCCGGCACGGCCGCCCCGCCCTTTTCGCCCGCGGCCCGCCACCGACGTTCCCAGGAGTTCCGATGACCTTCCGCCGCGCTGCCCGAGCCCTCGCCGTCACCGCCCTCGCCGGCGGTCTCGCCCTCGGCCCGGCCGGCACCGCCTCCGCCGCTCCCGCCACCAACCTGAGCGGCATGGGCTGCCCCAGCAGCTACTACAACAACTACGGCGACGGCCAGTTCCAGCAGTTCCGCACCTCCACCTACACCGCGGGCAACGGCATGCGGCACGGCGTCTACGACATCTACTTCGTCAACTGGTCCGGCACCCGCTATCAGGGCAGCGCCGACTACATGTGCTGACCCCGCCCCCCGGCGGGGAGCCCGGCAGCGCCCCGTCCGCGCCGAGCAGCACCCCCGTACGCCCCCGGCCCGCTTCCCCCGCCGGGCCGGGGCCCCGGCCCCTGCGGTCCCGCCTCCAGCGCTGCGCCGGCCGCCCTCCGGCCGTCCTCCGGGCCCGGCGGGCCGCCGTCCCGCCGCCGGCGCGGTTCCCGCCCTGGTCGGGGCCGGTCAACGGCTGTCCGGCGGCCGGCCCGGGAGCGAGAGCATTCGCACCATCGCCCCGGATCGGCTGCGATTATCGCCACCCCCGGCACCGGTATCCGAACGATTTCGGCCGTGATCGCCCGGTTGATCATGCTTTCCTCCTGGTGCCGCGATGTCCAGGGGATGGCCCGGGCGCGACCCGGGGTGGACGGGGGACGTAGTCTGCGGGCATGACTGACGCCACGCACCTCACTCCCCAGGCCGCCTTCGAGATGCTGCTTGCGGGCAACGGCAGGTTCGTCGCCGGTTCCCCGCGCCACCCCAACCAGGACGCCGCCCGCCGCGCCCAGACCGCGCCGTCCCAGGCGCCGTTCGCGGTGCTGTTCGGCTGCTCCGACTCCCGCCTCGCCGCCGAGATCATCTTCGACCAGGGCCTCGGCGACCTGTTCGTGGTCCGCACCGCGGGCCACGTGCTGGGCCCGGAGGTGCTCGGCAGCATCGAGTACGGCGTGAGCCTGCTCGGCACCCCGCTGGTGATCGTGCTGGGCCACGACTCCTGCGGCGCGGTCGGCGCCACCCGGGAGGCCGTCGCCGCGGGCTCCAGCGGCGAGGGCTTCGTCCGCGACGTCATCGAGCGGGTCACCCCCAGCGTGCTGGCCGCCAACGCCGCCGGCTACACCGAGAACTCCGACTTCATCGACGAGCACATACGGCACACCGTCGCCCTCCTGCTGGACCGTTCGCACGCCCTGGCCGCCGCGGTCGCCGCGGGCACCACCGCCGTGGTCGGCCTCTCCTACCGCCTGGTCGACGGCACCGCCCACCTGGTCACCACCCGCGGTCTCGACCTCCCCGCCCCCGCCGCCGCCTGACCGGCGCCCCCGTCCCGTCCGCACAGCGGCCCGCCGACTCCCGTCGGCGGGCCGCTGCCGCGTTCCCGGCCGCCGGGCCGGTCAGCCGGCGCGGTGGCTCTCGGGCGGGCCGAGGAGGCTGGGGCGCAGGCCGCCGGTGTCGATGACCAGGCGTTGCAGGACGACGGTGGGGTCGACCATCCAGAAGGTGAGGCGGTGGGTGCCGGGGGTGGTGAGGGTGTGGCGGGTGGCGCTGCGGCGGACGTTGTCGGAGGTGCCGTAGGCCCACTGGGCGTTCATGGTGCCGGAGTCGGCGCCGCTCTGGGACATGGTCTCGACGGTCTGCGGCGGCTGGTCGTCGAAGGAGACCGCGTAGGCCGGTCCGCCGGTGGCGAGGGCGTCGTTGCGCGGGGAGAGGTGGGCCCAGACGGTGACCGGGCCGGTGGTGAACAGGGTCACCTGGTACTCCAGGCGCGGGCCGGAGCCGCCGGGGGTCTGCCGGGGCGCGGTGACCGGGACGGGGGTGACGCCGGCGGTGGTGCGGCCGATGCCCGGGACGGTCCGCCAGGAGACGCCGCTGGCCGCGACGGCCCGGGTGTGGTGCTCGGCGTCGATGGCGACGTAGCCGTTGGCCTCGACGTGTCCGGCCGGGATTTTCTTCGAAAGTTTCGGGCGGTTGACCCGGGCGGTGACGACGACGTTCGCGCCGTCCGGTCCGGTGACGGTGACGGGCACCTCGGTGGTGCCGTACGGGGCGCGGGCCCAGTCGACGGTGAGGACGACCCGCTGCTGCTTGTCGATCCGCCCCTTCGGCCGGTCCGCGGTGAGCCAGGGCGCGCCGGTGGTGACGCGGTAGTCGAAGGGGCGCCGGCCGCGGTTGAACACCTCGACGTACTGGGCGGGTTGGCTCTGGTAGGGGCTGAACTCCGGTAGCACGGCGGGGGTCTGCTCGTGCGGCCACCAGGCGGCGGAGCCGTCGACGGCGACGCCCAGCTCGGCGGTGTCGGGCAGTTCGATCCGGGCGACGGCGGGGAACAGCACGTCGGGCAGGGCGACGTTGTCGCGTTCGGGCTGCTGCCAGGGCGCGTTGGGGCCGTACCGGTCGACGTCGCCGTAGTCGATGTGCGGCTGGGTCTGGAAGCCGTTCCACTTGCCGCCCGCGATCCGGGTGTTGAAGCGTTCGGCGAGCGCGAGGTCGTCGGCGAGCCTGGCCTCGGCCTCGGCGGCGAGGTCGTTGGCCAGGGCGCGCCCCTGCGGCGCGTAGTGCAGGTTGGTGAACTCGGCGGCGCGCAGCGCGTACAGGTTGGCGGTGGCGGCGACCTCGTAGCCGACCAGTTCGTACCAGGCGTCCTGGACGGTGGCGGGCAGGCGGCGGGCCAGGCGTTCGGCGTCCGCGGCCAGGGCCTGCCAGCGGGCGGTGACCGTCTCCGCCTCCCGGTAGTCGGTGAGCGAGAAGGGGGTGGCCCTGTCGTCGTAGCGGATCGCGGACGGGTCGGTGGCCGGGTCCTTGGCCGGGTCGACGGTGATCTTGCGGTTGAGCAGCTCGGGCTTGCGGATCGACTGCAACTGCCCGTACGTGGACAGCACTTCGGCGATCTGCCGGGCCTGGGCCTCGCCGAAGTTCTGCCGGGCGTAGCCGGCCTCCCAGTCGGACAGCCGCTCCAGCGGCCAGCGTTCGGGCTGCCAGGCGTAGTCGAGGAAGAACTGGGTGGGCAGCTCGTTGCCCTTGAGGTCGCCGACGTTGGCGACCCAGAGCGTGCGGTTGCCGTACGCGTGGGACTGGTCGAGCTGCTCCCACAGGTTGGGCAGGCAGGTGGTGTCGACCCACTTGTAGTTGCGGCCGACGCCGACGTAGTCGAAGTGGTAGTAGAGGCCGTAGCCGCCCGAGCGGGCGCCCTCGGCGGGGTCGGGGAGCTTGCGGACGTTGCCCCAGTTGTCGTCGGTGAGCACCACGGTGACGTCGTCCGGGACCCGCAGGCCGCGGTCCCAGTAGCGCTGGACCTCCTTGTAGAGCGTCCAGACCTGCGGGATCGCGGCCGGGTCGCGGCCGGTGACCTCGGCGAGGATCTTCCGCTGGGCGGCGATGATCTCCGACATCAGCTCGATGCCGTCGCCGTCGGGCAGGCTGACGTCGCCGTTGCCGCGCATGCCGAGGGTGACCACGCCCTCGATGCCCTGCTCGGCCATCCGCCGCACGCCGTCCCTCCAGTACGCCTTCACCGCCTCGGCGTTGCGGCGGAACGACCACTCCCCGGTGCCGCCGTACGGGTCGTGGCCGGGGGTGGTGACGTTGCCCGCGGCGTCGCGGACGGCGGGCGTGGCGTGCCGGTTCCACTCCTCGATGCCGCGCATCATCGGGGCCTCGTGCGAGGTGCCCATCACGATGCCGTACGCGGTGCGGTGGCGTGGTTGAGCGGGTCGTCCTCGGCGAAGGCGCGGCCCCAGACGGCGGGCCACAGGTAGTTGGCGCGCAGCCGCAGCAGCACCTCGAAGACCTTGGCGTAGAAGTCGGCGTTGAAGCCGCCGGGGAAGCCGGGCGCCTTGCCCGGGCCGAAGAACGCGGGCGCCCAGGTGCCGAGCGACGGGTTCTCGTCGTTGATGAAGACGCCCCGGTACTTCACCGCCGGGGTGCCCTGGGTGTGCCGCCCGGGCAGCGCGTACACCGCGTCGCGGCGCTGCGGGACGACGTCGTCCCACCAGTACCAGGGCGAGACGCCCATGCCGCGGGAGGCGTCGTACACGCCGTAGATGCTGCCGCGCTGGTCGCTGCCCGCGATCACCAGGGCCCGGTCCACGCCGGGCAGCGGGTGCTCGACGACCGCCTGCAGCGAGGTCTCCCAGCGGCCGGCGATGCCGCTCACGTCGAGCCGGCCGGCCGCCACCAGTTGGTCGATCAGAGGGCTGCGGCCGACGGTGCCGACGATCACCGCGGTGCGGCCGCGCGGCACGGTGTCGCGGACGACCTGCGGGCGGACGCCGGTGACGCGCTCCAGGTCGTCCGCGAGGTCGCCGACCACCCGCACCACGCCCGGGTGGTCCGCCCCGCTGACCACGATCGGAGCGGCCCGGCCGTCCTCGACCAGCGGGAGGCACCCGGCGCGCGGGGTGAAGGAGATCCAACTCCCCGAATCGGTCGGCCGGGCAGCGCCGTTGCCGCTGCCGCTGTCGTCGCCTGGGAGGGCCGCGGCCCGGGCGTCGGCGGTCAGGCCGAGGGCCCGGCCGAGCGGGGTGGCGGCGAGGCCCAGCCCCAGGCCCAGCCCGAGGGCGGCCCGGCGTCCGGTGGTGAACTGCGGTACTGGTCGGTGCATGGCGGCTCTCCCGACGACAAAGGTTCCGAAAATTTCGAAACCTTACCTTTATATTTCGGAGCCACCTTTGGGTACAACGCGGTCCGGGTCAACCCCCCTGCACCGGGAATCTGCGGGAGCCCGGCACGCCGAAGAGCCCCGCGCGGCGTCGCGCGGGGCTCTTCGGCCGTGTCGTGTATCGGAGCTGACGAACAATCAGTGAGTTCCGGGCCGGGGACCGTGTGGTCGGGGGCGGGCCGGCGCACGCGTAGGCCCCTCCCGGGGGCGGGAGGGGCCTGTCGGGCTGGGGTTACGGTCAGCCGATGTTGGCGCAGGAGTTGCCGAAGGCCGGGTTGAGGGCGCTGATGACGCCGATGCTGTTGCCGCACACGTTGACCGGGATGTGCACGGGGATCTGGATCAGGTTGCCCGAGAGGACGCCGGGCGAACCGGCGGCCACGCCCTGGGCGCCGGCGGACGCGGAGGCCGCTCCGGCGGTGCCCAGCACGGCGGTGGCGGCCAGCGCGACGACGGCGAAGTACTTTCGGGTGCGGGACATTGTCGACTCCTCGGTCTCGGGAAGGGTGCCGTCCCGGGCGGGGCGGCGCCCCTGATTCGGGGTGCTCGTGCCGACAGCGTGGTCGAGGGGCGCCCCTTCCACCGGTCCGACGCGGCCCGGCCACCCGTGCGGCCCAGCCCGATTCACCCCTCCGGCCGTGCGGAACGGCCCTGCGGGAGACCGCCGCGAGGAGTCAGCCGCCGCTGTCGGCCCGGAGCCGGACCTGTTCCTCCAGCCGGGCGAGGCTCTCGTCCAGTTCCTGCTCGACCGTCTCCCGCGGGGGCGCGGAGTCCTCGTCGAAGAAGGAGAGGTGGACGGTCACCTGGCTGGTCCCGCCGTCCAGGCCGGCCACCTGGAGCCAGCCGGCGTAGCGGCCGTCGTCGCGGGTGCCCCACTCCATCCGCAGCTGCTCGCGCCGGGTGCGCAGCAGCGCGCGCTCGTTCGTGTCGCCGCGGTCCTCGTGCACGGTCGCCGCGGGCGGGTCGTCGACCCGGACGTGCAGGTCGCGGGGCATCCAGGTGTCGAGGCGTCCGGGGCCGGTCGCCTCGTCGAAGACCGGTTCCGGGAGGGCCGGCATGGTGCGGGAGCGCTCGTACTCGGTCATGCGCTGCTCCTTCTGCTCCTCGGGTCGCGCCCGCGCAGGGTGGGCGGGCGTCGGGTGGGTGGGCGTCGGGTGGGTGAGCGTCGGGCGGGCCGGGCGGTCAGTCGGGGGTCAGTCGGGGGTTCGTCCTCGCCCTCGGCCTTGGTGGTGTCCGCGGCGGTGCGGTTCTGCTCGGAGGCCGGGCCCTCGGTGGGGTCGCGGCCCTCCTCGTCGGCGACGGGGGCGGCGTCGGGCACCTCCGTCCCGGCGTCGGGCGGCAGGTCGGGTGTCTCGTGCTTCTGCTTCCGGTCGGGGTCGGTCATGGCGGGTTCCTTCCGCTCCTCCGGGTCCGCTGCTTCTTTCCGGCTCTCCGCGCGGATGCCCGGCGTGGAGCGGCGCACGCACGCCTGAGCGGCCCGTTCTCGCCCCGCCGGGCCGCGTTCCGGCGCTCGGCCGGCAGCGTTCCGGCGGGCGGCGGGCGGCGTTTCGGTGCTCGGCGGGCGGCGTTCCGGTGCTCGGCGGGGCGGGCAGGCGCGGCCCCGACCGGGCGGCGCGTGCGTCGTGGTGGTCGGCCAGATCGGACGGGACCTGGTGCTGCGGACGGACGGCCTGCCGCGGGTCGGCGGGTCGGTCGGGGCCGGGGCGGTAGGAGCGCCGGGCCGGCCCGGGCAGCGGCGGAGCGGGCTCAGCTGTTGCGGCGGGCCAGGGAGCCGCTGAGCACGGTGGCGAAGAGGCACCACCCGGCGTAGGGCACGAGCGCGGCGGCCGCGGCAGGGTCGTGGCGGGCCGTCCGCCTGATCAGTCGCAGGGTGTCGGCGTCCAGCAGGAGGCTGCCCGCGACTCCCGCCGCGGGGCTGCGCAGCCCGAAGAAGAGCCAGGTCCACCCGGCGTTCACCGTCAGGTTCGTCCCGTACGCGGCGGCCAGGGCGGCGCGTTCGCGGCCGCGGGTCCGGCCGAGCGCGTGTCCGGCGCTCCACGCGATCGAGGCGTACAGCGGGGTCCACACCGCCGGGAACACCCAGGGCGGGGGTTGCCAGCGGGGCTTGTCCAGCGACCGGTACCACGGGGTTGCGGGGCCGGAGGCCCGTGCGCCCGCCACGGCGGCGGCCGCCACCGCCAGGGCGGCGCCCGCGTACGGGGCCGCGCGTCGTGCCTTCACCGACCGGGTCGTCCACCTGCTCGTCATGCTCCGCGTGTGTCCGGCCCGCCCCGGTCCATGCACCGCGCCCCGGTCCATGCGCCGCGCCCCGGTCCATGCGCCGCGCCCGGGGCCGGGTGCGGGGGCCGGGGCCGGGTGCGGGGGCCGGGCGGGGCAGCGGTGCCTATCGTGGAAGGACTCCCGACCGGGAACCGGCGGCGTACGGCAGGTGGATCGTGAGCGGACCCGTCATCGACTACCGGGCCGTCTTCCAGGCCCTGCCGGGCGCGGTCGCCCTGCTCACCCCCGACCTGGTGTTCGTGGAGGTGAACGAGGCGTACCTGTCGCTGTCCGGGCGCGACCGCGCGCAGGTGGTCGGCCGGTTCCTGTTCGACGTCTTCCCGGACAACCCCGGCGACCCGGCGGCCAGCGGCGTGCGCAACCTGCACGCCTCGCTGCGGCGCGTCACGGCCACCGGGGTGCGCGACACCATGTCGCTGCAGCGCTACGACGTGGAGGTGCCCGGGCGGCCCGGGGAGTGGCAGGAGCGCTACTGGAGCCCGGTCAACGTGCCCGTCCTCGGCCCGGACGGGGAGGTGGTGCTCCTGGTGCACCGGGTCGAGGAGGTCACCGAGCTGATCCGGGCCCGCGGCATCCGCGACAGCGGCCGGGCCCGGGCCCTGGGGGCCGAGCTGTACAGCCGGGCCCGGGAGCTCCAGGACGTCAACGAGCGCCTGCGCCGGGCCCACGCCCGCGAACGGGAGGTGGCCCTGCACCTGCAGGCGGCGATGCTGCCCGCGCTGAGCCTGCCGGACCACCACCGGGCGGCCGTCCGCTACCGGCCCGCCGCCGGTGCGCTGAACGTCTGCGGCGACTGGTACGACCTGGTCGACCTGCCCGACGACGGGCGCACCGCGGTGGCCGTCGGCGACGTGGTCGGGCACGGGCTGCGCGCCGCCGGGGTGATGGGGCAGCTGCGCAGCGCGCTGTCGGCCGCCTCCCGGGTCGCCGCCGGCCCCGCCCAGGCCCTGGAGGTGCTGGACCGGTACGCCCGTTCCGTGGACGGCGCGGAGAACACCACCGCCGTGTCGGTCTTCATCGACCGGTCCGACCGCACCCTCGCCTACAGCAGCGCCGGTCACCCGCCGCCCGCGCTGTGCGGCCCGGACGGGACGGTGGCCTTCCTGGACCGGGCCACCGATCCCCCGCTGGGTGCCCGTCCCGAGTTCGCCGGACGCCCCCAGGCGCGGACGGCCTTCGCCGAGGGCTCCGTCCTCGTCCTGTACACCGACGGCCTGGTCGAGCGCCGCCGCGAGGACATCGACGTCGGCCTCGGCCGGCTGGCCCGCTCGCTGGCCCGCCACCGCCGCGCCGGACCCGGCCCGCTGGCCGACGCCCTGCTCGCCGACCTCGTCCCGCCCGCCGGGCTCACCGACGACACCGCCCTGGTGGTGCTGCGCCTGTGAGCGGGCCCTCGCCCTGCACGCCGGCCCCGCGTACGCCTTCGCGGGGCACCGGGCCGCCGCGCTGCTGACGGGCGGGCCCGCGGAGGCGGACTTCGAGGTGCACCGGGACGCGGCGGGGGCGCCGGCCGCCTCCACCGCCTCGGCGGGCCGGGGCCGTCCCGCGCGAGGGCCTTGCTGCTGGAGTACGGCGCGCTGCCCGGTCCGGGACACGCCTGCGGGCACGACCTGGTCGCGGCGGCCGGTCCGGGCTCACCTGGCGGGCCCGGCGGCGCGGCCGGGGTGGTCGGCGCCCTCGGTGCTGCCGGTGCTGCCGGTGGCGTCGTCGGTGCCGTCGGTGCCGTCGGTGCCGTCGGTGACGCTGCTGATCAGGTCGACCAGCCCGGCGCGTCCGCCGCGGCGCAGTTCGCGGAGCTGGCGGACCGCGCCGTTGCCCTCGGTGAGCAGGCGTTTCAGGAGGGGTTCGACCAGCGGGGCGTCGCCGTGGCGGCGCAGGGCGGGGCCGAGGGTGTCGAGGACCCGGTCCACGACCGCCGGCGGGGAGTCCAGGGTGCCGGTGCGGGGGTCGTGGAGCCGTTCGGTGCAGCCGTGGCGGGCGGCGTACCAGACCGCGGCGGCCAGGGCCTCGGGGTGGAACGCGGCGGCGTGGGCGGGGTCGGGGTCGGCGAGCAGGGTCGCGGCGACCGCCCGGACCAGGCCGGTCAGCATCACGGCCTCGTCGACGCGGAGTTGGACGTCCATGGCCCTGATCTCGACGGTGGGGTAGCGCTCGGAGAGCCGGGCCTGCCAGTAGAGCCGGCCCACGTCGCCGATCAGTCCGGTGTCGACCAGGGCGCGGATCCGGGCGTCGTAGTCGGCGGCGCCGTCGAAGTGCGGGGGGACGCCGCTGACCGGCCACCGGCTGAAGACCACGGTCCGCCAGTCGGCGAAGCCGGTGTCGGTGCCGTTCCACAGCGGCGAGTTGGCGGACAGTGCGACGAGCAGCGGCAGCCAGGGGCGCAGGCCGTTGAGGAGGGCGACGCCCGCTCCGCGGTCCGGGACGCCGACGTGCACGTGCATGCCGGTGATCAGCTGTTCGTCCGTCAGCTGCGGGGCGTCCCCGTGGATGGTGCGGTACCGGGGGGTGTCGCTGACCGGTACCGACAGGCGGTCGGTGAAGGGGGCGGCGCCGACGGCGGCCAGCCGGCAGCCGTGCGAGGCGGCCGCCTCCGCGAGGGCGCCGCGCAGCCGGGTCAGGTGGGCGCCGACCTCGTCGAGCGTCTCGCAGACCGGGGTGGCGACCTCCAACTGCGCCTGCAGCAGCTCGCGTTGCACCTCGCCCCGATCGATCCCGGGTTGCTGCTCGGCCGCCTGCCGGACCTGTTCGGCCCGGGCCACCGGCACTCCGGTGGCGGCGTCCAGCAACAGGTACTCCTCTTCCACACCCACGGTCACCATGGACGGCGGCTACCCCCGAACGGGGTGCCCAATCGCCGCTGCCGCCCCGCCGGGAGGGCGGGGCGGCAGCGGCGGGCGGGCCGGGGGGCGGGGCGGGTCAGTCGCGGTGGTGGGCGAAGGCGTCCTTGGCCCGGTCCAGCAGGGAGGCGAAGGGGCCCACCGTCCACTGCAGGGCCGGTTTGCCGGCGGTGCCCGGGTGCGGGTGGGTCGGCGCGATCCGCTCGGCCGCCAGGAGGCGGCGGCCCATCGCCCGGCGCTGGTCGGCGTCGCAGGAGGCCCGCAGCGCGGGGAACTCCTCCGTCTCCTCGTGCTGTGCGTGGGCCTCCACCGCCTGCTGGAAGGCGGTGAGTTCGGCGTCGAACTCGGGGCTCGTCACGTCGAGCTTCTCCAGTTCCAGCAGAGCGCGGTTGGCCTCGGCCTCCTCCTCGTTGCGGGCCTTCGCCTCGCCCTTCCCGGCCGCGCGCTCGGCCGCGGGCCGCACCACCAGCTCCTCGCCGGTCTCGTGGACCGCCAGCAGCGCCCGCAGTTCGTCGAACGCCTGCTGCTTGTGCTCGCCCTGCGCGGCGCGGACGTCCGCGAACAGGTCCCGGATCCGCTGGTGCTGCGCCAGCAGGACGTCGACGACGTCCTCCTGCGGCGCCGTCCCCGTCCCCGTCCCGGTGGTCGTGCCGGTCATGGTCTGACTCCTCTCGCTGGCGGATCGCTGTCCGCGGTCGTCTCACCGGCCGCCCCGGCGGCAAACGGGCTTTCCGGAACCAAACGGGCGTTCCGGCCGGAATCCGCCGCGCCGGGCCGGGCGGGGGCGGTTCGGGTGGCATTCTCCGGGCGGCACCGGGGAGACGGGGGGCGTGCGTGCCGAACGCGCTGCCCGCCGCTTCCGTCCCTGGGGAGATCCCGTGCCCGTCCACTCCCGTCTCGCCGTTCTCGGTGCCGGCACCGCGCTGGGCACCGCCCTCGTCCTGGGTGGCGCCCCTTCCGCCTGGGCCTGTGACGAACGGCCGCCCGCCACCGCCGCGCCGACGCCGGAGCCGACGCCGTCCTCGCCCTCCCCCTCCGCGACCGGTACCGACTCCGACCCCGGCACCGGCTCCGCGACCGCGGCGCCGTCCGCCGCGCGGTCGGCGCCGGCCGCTTCGCTGGCCCTCCTGCCGGGCGCGGAGCGGACGCTGGTGGCGGGCGGCGCCCCGGTCGAGTTCACCGCGGAGATCGGCAACACCGGCACCGCCGTCCTGGACGGCGCCGCGCCGCTGCCCGCCCTCCGCAACGACGCCGCCCGGAGCCCGCAGGAGGCCCTGCGGGCCGACGAGTTGCTGCTGCAGGTGCGGACCGCCGCGGGCTGGGAGTCCCTCCCGCTGGCGGTCGGCTGCGACCGTTCGCTGCGCGGTGGCGGCGCCCTGCCCGCCAACGGCGTCGCACCGGGCGGGAGCGCCCGCTACACCTTCCGGCTCTCCGTCACCGACGGCGACGCTGCCGCGCAGCAGGTGGACGTCCGGCTCGGGCTGCGGTCCGGGTCGGCGGACGACTTCGGGTCCGCCCCGCACACCACCCTCCGGGTCACCCGCCCGGCCGCGCCCGCCGCCGGGGCACCGGCCGCCGCGCAGCCGTCCGCGGCGGGGACGGCGTCGAGCGCGCCGACCCCCCGCACCGAGGTGCTCGGCGTCGGCGCCCCGCCCGCTCCCGCCCGCAGCGGCGCGGCCGCTCCCCCGGCCTCGGACGCCCGCACCGAGCCGGCTCCTTCCCTCGCGGCCGTGAGCCTGCCGTCCCCGGCCGACGGCGGGCGGCCGCCGACCTCCCTGCTGATCAGCGGCGTCGTCCTGATCGCCCTGGGCGCGGTCGGTTTCGCGCTGGTGCTCGTCCACCGCCCGGCCCGTCACCGCTGAACGCCCGCCGTGCCCGGCGGCGGTCGGGTCCGGCCGTCAGGGCGGGTCCGGGGGCGCGGGCGGGCGGCGGGGATCGGCTGCGGTGCGGCGCCGGGGACGACGGTGTCGGCGGTCGAGCCGATGCCTTCGACGGTGAGCACGACGGTGTCGCCGACCTTCAGCGGCGCGGGCTGCCGCGTCCCGGTCGCCGACACCCTGACCCTGGACGACCTGTCCCGCCTGCCCTGGGCCGTCCACCAGCGCACCCACGACACCCCCGCCACCCGCCAACTCGCCCTCCTCGGCCCGCACGGCGGCGTCCGCACCCTCCCCTGCCCGTTCGAGCCCGTCCCGCTCACCGAGGCCCTGTGGTGGCACCCCGCCCACGCCCAGGACGCCGCCCACCGGTGGCTGCGCGGGACCGCCGCCCGGGTCGGCGCCGGACTCCAGCAGACGGTCCGTCAACTTCCGTCCTCCTGAGGGCCGTTCACCCGGACGACCGGCCTCCGGGTGCCGATCCTCCTGGCGGACGGAGGGGTTGGGCGGTCCGCCGCCGGAGAAACGTCCGCCGTTCGGCGGGTCCGGGCCGCCCGTTCTGCGAGGATGGCACCGTCGGTGGCGGCACGGACACGACAAGGGGGCGCCCATGGCTCGGATCGTGGTGGTCGGCGGCGGGATCGCCGGAACGGCGGCCGCGCTGGCCCTGCAGAAGGCCGGCCACGAGCCGACCGTCCACGAGGCGCACCCCGAAACGGACGCGGACATCGGCGCGTTCATGACCCTGGCCAGCAACGGCATGCGCGCCCTGGCCGGGTTCGACGCCGCCCGGGCCGTGGCCGGCGTCGGCTTCGACGTCACCCGGATGAACGTCCTCGACGCGGCCGGGACCGAACTGGCGGCCGTGCCGCTCGGCGAACACGACCGGCCGCTCACCCGCTACCGCTGCCTGCGCCGGGCCGAACTCGCCGCCGTGCTCCGGGCCGAGGCCCGCCGGCGCGGGATCGACCTGCGGCACGCCGCCCGGCTCACCGGCGTCACGGAGACCGACACCACCGTCACGGCCCGCTTCGCCGACGGCACCACCGCCACCGGGGACCTGCTGGTCGGCGCCGACGGCCTGCACTCCACCGTCCGGGCCTGGCTCGACCCGGACGGCCCCGGCCCCGCCTACGCCGGGCAGCGCGTCTTCTACGGCTACAGCGACACCGCACCGCGGGCCGCCGCCGCACCCGGCCTGATCACCATGGTCCGCGGCAGCGCGGCCGCCTTCGGCTACCTGGTCCCGCCCACCGGCCGGACCCACTGGTTCGCCCGCGTCCCGGGCCCGCCGCTCGGCCCGGGGGAACGCGCCCGCACGACACCCGCCCAGTGGCGCGCCCGGCTGGAACCGCTGCTGCGCCCCGACCGCACCCCCTGCGCCGACATCGTGGCGGGCACCGGCGACGACCTGATGGTCATCGACGCCCTCCACCTGCCGCCCGGGGGCCGCTGGCGCGGCCGCCGCACGGTGCTGATCGGCGACGCCGCGCACGCCGCCTCCCCCGCCACCGGGCAGGGCGCCTCGATGGCGCTGGAGGACGCCCTCGTCCTCGCCAAGGCCCTCCGGGACACCCCCGCCCTCGACGCCGCCCTCGCCCGCTACGAACACCACCGCCGCCCCCGGGCCGAACAGAACACCGCCGCCAGCGCCCGCCTCACCGCCGCCCGCCCCGCCGAGGACACCCGGGGCGGCGCGGACACCCGGCGCGCCGCGGACGGCGGGTCGGACGAGGCGCTGCTGCGCCTGCTCGACTGGAACACCCCGCTCTGAGCCCGGTCCGGTCCCGGGCGGTGAAGCCGCGGCCCGTCATCGAAGTTCGGCCATCTGACGGTCGATCAGGTCATAAGCGGAGCAACATTGTTCGCTTCCGCCGTGCGTCCCGCCTGCCGCTGCCAGACTGGCCGACGCCCCGCGAGGGGTGCGAGGCGTGTCCGTCGCCGCTCCGGGTCGGGGGAGGAACGGGAGCGGCGTTCCGTGCGTGTGGGAGGGGAACAGTGGCACCTCAGGAATCCTTGCTCAAGATCTACGGTGACCGGTCGTACCGGCACGTGACGATGGCCCGGCACCAGGGCACGACCATCGCGTTCGCGATGGACTCGGCCCGGCGGATCGTCTACTCCGTGCTGGACCTGGCCGGCCAGCAGTCCAAGGGGGACGCGGACGCCGCGTACTGGAGCGACAACCCGGCCGAGCTGGTCCTGCCGCGGGAGATCGCCGAGGTCGGGTTCGCCGTGGTCGGGGCGACCGCGATGCCGACGGTCAAGCGCGGCGGCGCCGAGGCGGCGGTCGACGAGCGGCCGTTGGACAGCGAGATCGACCCGTACCTGTCCACCACCGCGCGGTTGACCGCGGACGCCCCGTTCCACGTGGTGTCGGACGGCACGTACGTGGTGGTGCTGCGGCAGTCGATCGGTGAGACGCACCCCGACGCGGTGTACAAGCTGACCGGCGGCGGCTGCTCCGCCGACGCCTCCCGCACCGACTACGTGCTGAGCGGCACGAAGAAGGTGCCGCTGGTCCGCGACACCCTGCTGTGCGACCGCTTCCTGCTGGTGGACGGCAAGCTCAAGCCGGTGCTGGAGGTGCGCTACAAGCGCAGCCGGCACGCCGGCCGTCCCGCGTCGGCCAAGGACACCCTGGGCACCGAGGACATGGAGGGCCGGCCGTTCTACGAGCCGACCCAGGAGCTGTCGTTCGTCCGCAACCTGACCCGCGGCCGGTTCGCCGCGGTGCTGGTGCCCACCGCGGTCAGCAGTGCGCGGCGCTGGCAGCTGTTCGCCCACAACGACGCCACCGGGAGGATCGACGGCTTCAGCGTCGAGCAGGGCGACCAGGGGCTGTTCAACACCCAGGGCACGCGTTTCTACACCAGCCCGGACCCGCTGTACCGGGACGCGGTGTTCGAGCGCAGCCCGGGCACCTGCCCGTTCACCAACCAGGATCTGGTGCCGGTGACCAGCACCGAGGGGCACGCGGAGACCGCGCTGGGCCTCACCGGGACCAACGACGCGCACGTCGACCTGGGCGACCCGGCGGCGCTGCGCTTCGGCGGCAGGGCGTACTCGATCGAGGCTTGGGTCAAGCCCACCGCGTACGACCGCCCGGTGCTGTCCCGGGGCGGGGAGTACCGGTTCGGCCTGGACGCCGCCGGGTCGCTGCGCCTCGCGCACGAGGGGGCCGCGACGGCGGTCGTCTCCACCGACACCGTCCCGAAGGACGTCTACACGCACGTCGCGGCCACCTTCGACGGGACGACCGCGAAGCTGTACGTCAACGGCAGGCTGTCCGGCAGCGGGGCGATACCGTTCACACCGGCCACCGGCGTGAACACCCTGATCGGCAAGCAGGTCTCCGGCGCCGCCGCCGACCTCTTCGCGGGCGACCTCGACGAGGTGCGGGTGTGGAGCCGGGAGCGGTCCGCCGCCGAGCTCACGGACGACCTGAACCACCGCCTGATCGGCAACGAGCCGGGCCTGACCGCCTACTACCGGTTCGACGAGGGCTCCGGGACCACCGCCCACGACCAGAGCGACCGGGCCCTGCACGGCACGCTCAAGGGCGACGCGAAGTGGACCGGCTCGGACGCCCCGGTCGGCGACCACCCCGGGGTGCGCCGCGACAGCTTCGTCCTCAAGGGGCGCACGGTCGAGTCCGGCATGTCCGCCGTGATCTACCACCAGCAGGAGAACGTCTCGGCCGGCTACCGGCCCGACCCCAAGCCCGCCAAGCGGCAGGCCCGGGTGCTGCTGGCGTTCGCCGCCAAGTACGGCCAGGAGCCCGCGCTGGTGAGCCTGGACTTCGCCGTCGGCCGCGACGGCCGGCTCGCCCAGGTGCCCGACGTGCTGGACCCGGCGGTGCTCCGGCGGCCCGTGAAGGGCCAGGACTCCGAACAGGTCAGCGCCCTGCAGCAGTTGATCCGGCAGCTGGAGCCGGAGGTCGCCGCCCTGCCGGTGGAGATCGCCCGGCTCAAGGCCACGGCCGGCCAGGTCGACTACTGGCAGGGGGAGCACGACCGGCTGCTGCCGGGGTTCGAGCGGCTGGAGCGGCAGTACCTCGCCGAGAAGGACCTGCCGACCGCCTGGAACCACGCCCTGGAAGTCAAGGTCCCGCGCGATTCCAACGGCCAGGTGGTGCGGTACTTCAACACCCCCATCCACACGTCGGTCATCGTCTCTCTCGGCCCCATCCGCACGACCTGGCGGCTGGAGGAAACCGGCGAGAGCCAGAACGGCAGGCCCTACTACTGGCTGGTCGGCAACGAGCGGAACAACCTCGACCTGCACGTCCGCAACAACGCGACGGCGCAGAACACCATGCTGGACACGATCGTCCGCGAACCGGGCAACCCCTTCGCCCAGTTCCAGCTGACCGCCGAGGGTGAGTACACCCGCATCGTCAACCGGGGCAGCAAGCTCGCGCTGGGCCTGCCCGCCTCGTTCCCGGCCCCCACCCCGGTCCAGGCGACCGAGTGCCTCACCGGCGACTCCGGCCTGATCAAGCTGGTGCCCGTCTCGCTGCGCTCGGGGCTGGACACGACGTACCCGCCGGCCAAGCAGGAGATGGACAACGCGCGCCAGCGCCTCCAGGAGGCGAAGACGGCCGGGCAGCGCGTCAAGGAGCTCGAGCTCAAGCTGATCGGCAAGCAGGCGGACCTCAAGGACGCCCAGGAGAAGCTGGCCCGCCTGTCGACCGCCCTGCAGGGCGACGACGACCTGACCGTGGCCATGCCGCTGATCTCGGTGGACACCACCGGGCTCAGCCTCTCCGGCGGCCTGCTCGAATTCGCCCGCGGCACCGACCGGCCCGCGCTGCTCGACAGCGGCACCGGCAACGTCGTGCTGTACTTCCGCGGCGCCAACGAGCAGTTCTTCGCCGTCTACTACGACACCGCCGTCACCCGCGGCACCCAGCGGCTGACCGGCAACGGCGGCACGCTCGGCTTCCTCGCCCGCGACCCGGGCGTCCTGCTGGACAACGCCGTCATCAAGGTGTCCGACGGCGACGCCCCCGGCCGCTGCGACCTGACGGTCACCGTCGGCGGCGACACCGAGACCTGGCGCTCGCTGCCGCGCAAGGCCGATCAGCTGGCCGCCGCCCTGGCCGGGCAGTCCGGCCAGGCGGTCACGGTCGGCACCGTCGCCCAGGTGACCGGCAGCACCGTGGAGTTCACCGCGGCCACCACCGTCGCGGTCGCGGCCAAGGCCCACCTGCAGATCGGCGCCAACGGGTACGCCGCGTCCGCCGACGCCCCGGTCGGCGCCAAGACGCTCACCCTCACCGGGCCGGGCACGGCGGTCAAGCCGGGCGACACGGTCACCGTGGTCGGCTACGACTGGGCCCGCGCCGAGTCCACCCGGGTCGGGGTCCTGCTCTCCGCAGGCTCCCGGCTGATCACCCTGAACACCGGCGGCGCCACCTCCGTGCCCAACGGCACGGCCGTCCTGGTGACCGGCGGCCGCGGCTGCCGCTGGCGGGCCGAGATGCCCGGCCGCGCCTTCCTGTTCGACGGCAAGGACCAGTACCTGACGCTGCCCGCCGCCCAGCAGAAGAACGCCGCCCCCGCCGGCGACCTGACCCTGGAAGCCTGGGTCAACCCCGAGGCCGGACGGGGCCGGATCATCCACGGCCGGACGGACGGGTCGGGATACTCGCTGGGCCTCGCCGAAGTCGGGCTGCCGGTGCGGCAGTTCGTCGGCCAGAGCAAGGAGGTGCTGACCAACTCGCTCGACCTGGCGGGCCGCGACTTCACCATCGAACTGTGGGCCAAGCGCAGCCAGGCCCGCGCTGCCCGGGAACCGCTGCTGCTCCACGGCACCCCGGAGGGTCGGCAGAGCCAGACCCTGTGCCTGTGCTTCGAGGTCAACGGGACCTTCCGCTTCGCGCTGTACGGCGACGACCTGGACACCGCCCAGCCCTACCCGGACCTGGACTGGCACCACTGGGCCGCCGCGTACAAGGCCGCCACCCGCGAGCAGATCCTCTACCGGGACGGCATCGAGGTCGCCCGGCGCACCGCCTCCGCGCCGTACCAGGGCAACGGGCCGCTGATGCTGGGCCACTTCCCCTTCAGCAACGAGTACCTCGACGGCCAGATCGACGAGGTGCGCGTCTTCGGCCGGGTCCGCACCCCGCAGGAGATCTCCGCCCAGCGCTACCAGCGGATCTCCGACCGGGAGCCCGGCCTGCTGGGCCGCTGGACCTTCGAGGGGTCGGGCAGCCCGGCCTCGCCGATCAAGGGCTACCAGGTGGTCGCCCGGGTCGGCGAGCGGGTGCTGCGGTCGGCCGACCGCTTCCCGTGCAACGAGTGGGCGCACCTCGCCGCGACCTTCACCCAGGCCTGGGCGCTGCGCCTGGACGGCGGCGAGGGCCTGTCGGTGGCCTCGCAGGACTCGCTGAACCTCCTGGAGGACCTCACCGTCGAGGCGTTCGTCCAGGTCGACAAGGTGGGCGCGCCGATGGCGCTGGTCACCAAGGGCACGGCCGTCAACGGCGGCCGGGAGGGCGTGCCGTACCAGCTGGGCGTCCTGGCCGACGGCCGGGTGGAGTTCGCCTTCGCCGAGGCCGACGGGAACCCCGTCCGGTACGTCTCCGACCGGGCCGTCAAGGCCGGGGCCTTCCAGCGGATCAGCGTGGTGCGCCAGCGCCGCAAGGCCGAGGTGTCCGCCGCCACCGGCACCCAGCCGGCCAACGCCGGCCAGCCCGAGCAGGACATCCGCTTCTACCTCGACGGTGGCCTGGCCGGCAGCTACGTGTACGGCGGCCCGGGTCCGCAGTCCAACAGCAGCGACCTGGAGATCGGCCGGGGCCTGAACGGCGTCCTGTGCGAGGTGCGGCTGTGGAGCTCCGCACGGACGTTCAACCAGCTCGGCCAGCCGGTCGCCGTCCGCGAGAAGGGGCTGCTGGCGCGCTGGCCCTTCGAGGAGAACGCCGGCAACACCACCCTGGACGTCTCCGGTTCCTTCCCCGCCAAGCTGCGCGGCGCCCGCTGGACCCGTGACGTCGACCCGGCGGCCAGCCCGCTGCGGCTGTACCGCAACGGCGAGCCGCTGCTCGCCACCACCGCCCCGCTCCCGGCGGACCTCCTCCCCTACGGCGACCCGCAACTCACCCTCGGCGCGCGGCTGGAGGGGGCAAGCCCACCGAGCTGCTGACCGGCACCCTGGAGGAGGTGCGGATCTGGCGCACCGTGCGCACCCGGGAGCAGATCCTGGACAACCTGTTCACCCGCCTGCGCGGGGACAAGCAGGACCTGCTCGGCTACTGGACGTTCGACCGGGACTCCACCGCCGCCGCCACCACCTCGGTGCGCGACGAGGGCCTGCGCGGCAACAACCTGGCCTTCTCCCCGAAGCGGCCGCGCATCCTGCTCTCCACCGCGCCGGTGTCCACCGACACCGCCCAGGTCCGCTCGGCGCTCGCCGACGTCCGCACCCCGTTCCACGACACCGTCGCCGGCGCGCCCGCCGCCTCCGAGTACGCCGACCTCCAGTTCGACGCCAAGGGCGAGACGCTGGGCGTGCTCAAGCGCTGCTACGGCTTCGTCCGCGACGGCCGCTGGCACCTGGTCACCGGCTACAAGGTGGGCGACCTGACCACCGAGTGGGTCGGCCAGGCCCAGTTCGACCCGCAGCTGATGGGCTACATCGAGGGCGCCCCGCCGGTGCCCTCGGAGAACCTCACCGACAAGCCCGACGGCTTCCCCGCCGCCTCCTCGGTGGAGTTCACCGAGGCCGACCAGGTGGTGCACAGCCTGTCCGCCAGCAAGACCCGCAGCACCAACACCGCCTTCAACGTCTCGTTCGGCTTCGAGACCGTCGCCGACGTCATGACGGTCACCGCGCCGCTCGGTGTCGGCACCGCGAGCCCGCTGGCCGAAGGCCAGCTGCTGATGGCCGCACAGGCCGGCCTGGAGTTCTCCAACACCTGGAGCGAGGACACCACCGTCAGCCAGGGCAGGAACACCGCCCGCCGGACCAAGCTGGAGCTGACGGGGTACACCGAGGACCCCGCCAAGGTGCTGAACTCCGCCATCGGCCCCCGGTACGTGCCCGCCAACACCGGCATGGCGCTGGTGCAGTCGCAGACCGCCGACGTCTTCGCGCTGCGCCTGGCGCACACCGGCGCGCTGGTCGCCTACCGGATGCTGCCCAACCCGGACATCCCGGCGGACTGGAACATCGTCCACTTCCCGATCAACCCCCGCTACACCAAGCAGGGCACCCTGGACGGCGCGGTCGGCTTCGACGACTACGGCAAGGTCACCGACCCCGACTACCCCACCGCCACCGGCTACGGCGAGTACAGCTACTTCAAGCCGCGCGACGCGTACGCGCTGAAGCGCCGGATCACCCGCGACCAGCAGCGGCTGCAGGCCTACTACGAGTCGATCTCGACCGAAGTCGGCCACGACTCGGGCAACCCCGCGGCCGAGGCCCAGGCCAAGGCGGTGCTGCGCTCGATGGGCATGTCCGCCGAGCTGCAGAGCCCCGGCAGCCCCGGCGGCAGCGCCACCGCCACCGGCTTCTCGCACCGGGACCTGGTCAACACCTACGTCTGGACCGCCCAGGGCGGCTTCTTCGCCGAGACCACCGAGGCCACCGACGCGGTCAGCGAAACCACCTCCGGCTCGTACGACTTCACCTACTCCTACGGCGGCAGCTTCGACCTGACCTTCGGCGCCCTCGGCCTCGGCTGGGCCTTCCACCTCGACGCCTCCCGGGGCGGCGGCTTCAGCACCACCCGGGCCAAGAGCAAGGAGTCCTCCCGCAGCTTCGGCCTCGACGTCCAGTGCGCCCCGTCGAACGACCTGCAACGGCGGGACGGCAACGGCAGGCCGAAGTACGACGCCGCGGGCAAGCCCGTCCTCGTGCCGGGCAAGGTCGACGCCTACCGCTTCCTGACCTTCTACCTCGGCGAGAACAGCGCCAACTTCGACGACTTCTACCACAAGGTCGTCGACCCGACCTGGCTGCAGGGCAGCAACGCCCCCGACGCGGCCGCGCTGCGCCAGACCCGCCAGAGCTCCGCCAAGCCCCCGTGCTGGCGCGTCCTGCACCGGGTCACCTACGTCAGCCGGGTCCTCGCCCCCGTCCCGCCGCCCGGAGCGCCGCCGCTGGAGCGGGCCATGCGCACCGAGAACATCGCCAGCAACTACGAGCTGATCAAGCGCCTCGAACCGTACGTCCGCCCCGCCGCCACCAGCTCGGCCAACCTCGCCGCCGCCACCCGCGACGCCCTCGCCGCCCAGCTGCCCGAACTCCTGCCCCACGCGGCCGAGATCACCGAATACCTCGGCCACTACTTCGGAATGGCGAACTGACCTCCCGCCCGGCCCCCCGCCCGCCGGGGGGCCGGGCCGCACCACCGGTGCGCGGCCCCCGGCCGCAGCCAACTCTTACGAACCCGTGACAGGCCCCTTGTGAACAGGGAACTCCCTTTTCCCGAAGGTAATTTGAGGACCGCAGCCTCAGCCGCCCGACATCGGGCGGCCTGCACGAGCGGTGATGGGGAATTTCGTGAAGTCCGGGCTCTTTCACAAGTTTTTCGGTACGGCAGCCGTCGGTGCGGCGCTCGCGGCCGTTCTCGGAGTCGCGGCCGCTGAGCCGGCGGCCGCGTCGACGGGTCAGTGCGCTGCCGGCAAGTACTGCCAGTGGGTCGATCAGGATTACACCGGAACGTTCGGCTCCACCGGCGGAGACGTCCCGAACTTCGAGGGGATGAACGACCGGGTCACGTCCTTCTGGAACAACACGGACCACTTCGTCACCCTCTACGTCGATGCCGGTTACCAGGGTGAGTGCGTCTGGGTCGAGCCCAACGGCTGGAGTTACAACCTGCCGCTCCGCTACAACGACCAGTTCTCCTCCGTCCGCCAGTGGAAGCGCGGCGCGGGCTGCGGGTACGTCGTCACCCGGGCCGGCGCCTGGGTGCCGACCGGAGGGGCCTCGGGAGGAGCCGGCGGGACGACCGGGCCGACGCCGGGCGGGGCGGGCGATCCGCTGAACCAGATGATGAACCAGACCGGAGCGGTCCAGAACCCGTAGGACCGGAGCGGGACCGGGGTGGCGGCCTCGACCTGACCGCCGTCGCCGGTGACGGCACACCGGAACCACCTCGCGGTGGCCGAAGCCCGACCACGCCCGGTTTCCGGCTCGGCGGGCGGCGATCAGGTCGCGGTGCCACGCGTACGACGCCTTCGGGGTGCGCTGCTGCGTCTCGAAGTCGACGTGGACGAGGCCGAAGCGCCGGCTGTAGCGCTCGGCCGAGGCGAGTACGGCGTTCCCGCGCTCGGAGACCATCTCGACGGCCCCGCGGTCGACCGGGTGTGCGGAACCGCGGGTCGGCACGGTCCTCAGGCCGCCCGTTCCGAGTGCAGGGCGGTGGCCGCGCGGGCCGGGAGTGGGAGAGAATCCAGCAGCGACCGACTGGGGGATGTTCATGGCACACCGTCCGCTGCTGATGCTGGACGTCGGCGGGCCGATAGCCCCGTTCGACCGCGTCCTCCGCCCCCGGGGCTACCGGACCCACCGAGTGCCCTCGCAGACGTGGAGGCAGCGGCAGCTCGACAAGGGCGTCACCGACCCGAAGCCGCTGCGGGTCTGGCTGAACCCCACCCACGGGCCGTCCCTCCTCGCCCTGCCGTACGACCTGGTGTGGGCGACCGCCTGGCGGCACGAGGCGGACGAGCACCTGGCGCCGCTCCTCGGTCTGCCCACACTCCCTTACGTGAACTGGGAGTCGATGAACCACACGGACCCGGACGGGCTGCACTGGAAGACCCGGCAGCTGGTCTGCTGGGCCGACCAGCAGCCCTTCGCCTGGGTGGACGACGAGATCGGACCCCAGGACACCGAGTGGATCGCCGCCAACCATCCGGGCCGGGCACTCACCCTGAAGATCGACCGCCGGTACGGGCTGCGACCGGAGCACTTCACCCAACTCGCGGACTGGGCCCAGGAGATCACCCGCTGAAGCCGTGAGGCTGAACCCGGTGCCCGATGCCCGGCGCCCGGGGCCCTCCGGCAGCCCTCCGTCACGCCCCGTGCCCGGAGGGTCGCGCCACACGATGGTCACAACTCCTCCAAATCCCGTGATGGTTTAGACCATTGACCTCGCGGTCCGCGCCTCCCTAGCATCGAGCCGTCACGGCAGCCCCACGAGAGCGCCCTGACCTCACACATCCTGCTGTCTGACGCGTTCCGTCGGCCGTCCGCCCCCGCGCGGCCCGACGGTCCCGCTGCCTGCCGCGCGGCGGCACTGCGCACCGAACCACCGGACCGGAGTCGACTTGACGATCACAGCTGACGGCACCGCCGGCGTCCCCCACGACGCGGCGGAGCAGCTGTCCGTGGGACAGGAACGGCTGTGGTTCCTCGACCAGTTGGAGCCCGGGACGGCCGCCTACAACGTCCCGCTGGTGCTCCGGCTGACCGGACCGCTCGACGTCGACGCCCTCTCCGGGGCCCTGGACGCGGTGGCGGCCCGGCACGAGGTGCTGCGCAGCCGGTTCCCCGCGGTGGACGGCCGGCCACGGGTGGTCGTCGACGCGCCGGCGCCGGTGCGGTTGGGCTCGGTCGACCTGCGGGCCGACGGTGCGGACGGACGGGCGGCGGCGCTCGCGGCGCTCACCAACCGCGGCTTCGACCTGGCCGCGGGGCCGTTGCTGCGGGCCGACCTGCTGCGGACGGGCGAGGAGGAGCACCTCCTGTGCCTGGTGCTGCACCACATCGTGGCCGACGGCTGGTCGCTGGGCCTGCTGCGCACCGAACTCGCCCACCACTACGCGGCCGGACGGGGCGAAGCACGGCCCGCCCTCCCGGCCCCGACCTCCTACCGGGCGCTCGCGGCCGCCGAACGCGCCTGGCTCGACGGGCGCGAGGCGGCCCGGGCCAGGGAGTTCTGGCGCGACCGGCTGACCGGGGCGCCCGCCCTGGAACTGCCGCTGGACGCGCCCCGGACCGCCGGGGCCGGGAGCGCCGGCGACTACCGCACCCAGGTGCTGCACGGCCTCGGCCCGGAGCTCGCGGCCTTCGCCCGCGCCCACCGCGTCACCCCGTTCATGGTGCTGGCCACCGCCTACCTGGGCCTGCTGCACCGGATCACCGGGCAGGACGACTTCTGCGTCGGGGTGCCGACCGCCGCGCGCGACACCGTCGGCAGCGAGGACGCCATCGGCTACTTCTCGTCCGCCCTGGTGCTCCGGGCCGACTTCTCGACGGCGCCGACCTTCGGCGAGGCCCTGCGCCGCACCCGCTCCGAGTGGACGGGCGCCCTGACCCACCGGCGGGTCCCCTTCGAGCAGTTGGCCGAGGACCTCCGGCCGGCCCGGGACACCGGGCGCACTCCCGTCTTCCAGACCGTGCTCACCGTGCACACCCAGGACGGCGGCGCGCTCGGCGCCCAGCCCTTCGCCGACCTCACCTGCGCCGAGGTCGACGGCGGGCACCGCGCCGTCAAGTTCGAGCTCGGCATGGACGTCCGCGCCGACGGGGACGACCTGCACGTCGTCCTGGGGTACCGCTCCGACCTGCTGAGCGGCGACACGGTCGCCGCGACCGGCCGCCGGTTCGAGGCCCTGCTGCGCGGTGCGCTGGCCCGTCCCGACACGCCCGTGCACCGCCTGCCCCTGCTGGACGCCGAGGACCTCGCCCGGCTGGCCGGGGCGGGCCGCGGCCCGGACCTGCCCGCGGCCTCCTGCGTGCTCCCGGCCATCGACCGGGCGGCGGCGGCCCGTCCCGACGCCACCGCGGTCGTCGGCCCGGACGGGTCCCTCACCCGCGGCGCGCTGGCCGCCGCGTCCCGGGCCCTGGCGGTCCGGCTCGCGGCGCACGGCGTCGGCCGCGGCGACCTGGTCGCGCTCTGCCTGCCGCGGGGCCCGGAGGCGGTGGTCGCCATGCTGGCCGCCTGGCGCCTGGGCGCCGGGTACCTGCCGCTGGACCCGGCCTACCCGCCCGCCCGGCTGTCCTTCGCGCTGGCCGACAGCGGGGCCGTCCTGCTGCTCACGGCGGACGGTGGCGCACCGGAGGGGGTGGAGGTGCGGGTGCCGGTGCTGTCCGCCGCCTGGGACGGCCCCGCCACCGTCCCGGAACCGCTGCCCGGGCCTCGACCCGACGACCCGGCGTACCTGATCTACACCTCCGGGTCGACCGGCCTGCCGAAGGGCGTGCTCGTGCCGCACCGGGCGCTGGCCGCCCGCGTGGCCTGGATGGTCGACGGTTACGGGATCGGCGAGGACGACCGCGTCCTGCAGTACGCCACGCTCGCCTTCGACACCAGTGCCGAGGAGCTCTTCCCCGCGCTCGCCGCCGGGGCCGTCCTGGTGACGGCCCGGCCCGGCGCCGCGCTCCCGGACCAGCTGGCCGAGCCGTACGCCGCCGGTGTCACCGTCCTGGACCTGCCGACCCCCTACTGGCACCACCTGGTCGCCGACCTGGACGAGACCCCGTGGCCGGAGCGGCTGCGGCTGCTGGTCCTGGGGGCCGACCAGGTCCGCCCGGACGCGGTCGCCGCCTGGCGGGCCCGGTTCGGGGACCGGGTGCGGGTGGTCAACTCCTACGGCCCCACCGAGACGACGGTCATCGCGACCACCTGGGAGCTGGGCGCGGCCGACGGGCGGGCGCGCCCGCCGATCGGCCGGCCGATCGGCGCGACCACCGCGGCCGTCCTGGACCGGTACGGCGCCCCGGTGCCGCCCGGCACCCCGGGCGAACTGGTGCTCGGCGGCGTCGGGGTGACGCACGGTTACCTCGGCCGTTCCGGGGCCACCGCGCGGTCCTTCGTCCCCGACCCGGACGGCCCGCCGGGCGCCCGCCGCTACCGCACCGGCGACCTGGTCCGGTACCGCGCCGACGGCGCCCTGGAGTTCCTCGGACGCATCGACGACCAGCTGAAGGTCCGCGGCTACCGGATCGAGCCCGGCGAGGTCGAGGCGGCCCTGCTCGGGTGTCCGGGCGTCGCGCACGCCGCCGTCACCGCGCACGGCGACGTCCTCGCCGCCTACACCGTCCCGCGTCCGGGCGGCCCGGCCCCCGCCCCGGACGCGCTGCGCGCCGCGCTCGCCGCCGTCCTGCCGCCGCACGCCGTCCCGCACGCGTTCGTGGTGCTCGACGCGCTGCCGCTCACCCCCAACGGGAAGCTGGACCGCCGGGCGCTGCCCGTCCCGTCCCCCGGCACCGCGCCGTCGGCGGCGCACGTGCCGCCGCGCACGGAGGCCGAGGAACTGGTCGCCGAGGTCTGGCAGGAGGTGCTCGGCGTCGACGGGGTCGGCGCCCACGACGACTTCTTCGACCTCGGCGGGCACTCGCTGCTCGCCACCCGGGTGATCGCCCGGCTGCGGGCCGCGGTCGACCTCGCCGTCCCGCTCCGGACGCTGTTCACCCACCGCACCGTGGCGGCCTTCGCCGAGGCCGTCGAGGCCGCGCTCGCCGCCGAGATCGACGCCCTGTCCGACGCCGCCGCCGAAGAACTCCTGGCCGCCCAGGACGCCCTGGAAGGACCCCGCCCGACCCCATGAGCACCGCCGACAGAACCGTCCCGGCCGGGCCCTCCCCGGCCGCCG
Source organism: Kitasatospora cineracea (assembly GCF_003751605.1). Lineage (NCBI taxonomy): Bacteria > Bacillati > Actinomycetota > Actinomycetes > Kitasatosporales > Streptomycetaceae > Kitasatospora > Kitasatospora cineracea. The sequence continues at coordinate 4,773,811 of NZ_RJVJ01000001.1, read as the reverse complement.
CGCCCCCGTCCGCGGGGGCGGCGCTCTCCGACCCCAAGCGGGAACTCCTGCGCCGCCGGCTCGCCGCCCGCAACCGGCCCCGGACGGCCGCGGTGCCCCGGCGGGAGCCCGGGACGCCCGTGCCGCTCTCCTTCGCCCAGGAACGCCTGTGGTTCATGGAGCAGTTCGCGCCCGGCACCTCCGCGTACAACATCCCGGTCGTCCGGCGGCTGCGCGGCCCGCTCGACGCCGAGCTGCTGCGGGCCGCGGTGGACACCAGCGTCGCCCGGCACGAGACGCTGCGCTCCCGCTACCCGGCGACCGAGGACGGGCGCCCGCTGCTGGTCGTCGACCCGCCCGCCCCGACGCCGGTGCCCGTGGTCGCGGCCGCCGACGAGCGCGCCGCCGAGCGCCTGGTGGACGAGGCCGCCGCCGTCCCCTTCGACCTGGAGGAGGGCCCGCTGCTGCGGGTGCTGCTGGTCCGGCTGGCGGCGGACGACCACGTCCTGCTGATCGTCGTGCACCACAGCGTCGGCGACGGCTGGTCGAGCGAGGTCCTGCTCGGCGAGGTCCTGCTCGGGTACGCCGCCCGGGCGGCCGGCGCGCCCGACCCGCTGCCCGAACTGCCGGTGCAGTACGGGGACTTCGCCCTGTGGCAGCGCGAGCGGCTGAGCGGTGACCGGCTCGCCGCGGAACTCGCCCACTGGCGGCGCGAACTCGCCGGCGTCGAACCGCTGCAACTGGCCTTCTCCCGGCCCCGCCCCCCGCGCCAGACCTTCGAGGGCGCGGGCTACGGCTTCGCGGTGGACCGGCCGCTGCTCGACCGGCTGTCCGCCCTCGCCGCCCGGCACGACGCCACGCCGTACATGGTGCTGCTCGCCGCGTTCCAGCTCCTGCTGGCCCGCTACGGCGGCCACCGCGACTTCGCCGTCGGCTCGCCGGTCGCCGGCCGCCCGGAGCCCGAACTGGAGCCGCTCGTCGGCATGTTCGTGAACGTGCTCGCGCTGCCCGCCCGGCTGGGGGGCGACCCGACCTTCGGCGAACTGGTCGACCGCACCCGCGAGACCTGCCTGGAGGCCTACGCGCACCAGGAGCTGCCGTTCGCCCACCTGGTCAGCGAGCTCAACGTGGCCCGGGACGCCTCCCGGCCGCCGGTCTTCCAGGCCGTGCTCGCCGTCCAGAACTACGCCACCCAGCGCGCCGCGGCCATGGAACTGCCCTTCGGCGTCGAGCCGTTCGGGGTCCGGGCCAGCGGCACCCGGTTCGACGTCGAGCTGTTCCTCCAGGAGTGGCCGGACGGCCTGCGCGGCTCGTTCAACTACAACACCGACCTGTTCGCCGAGCCGGACGTCGCGGCCCTGGCCGCCCACTTCGACCGGCTGCTGCGGGCCGTCGCCGCCCACCCCGACACACCCCTGTCCGCGCTCGACACCCTCACCCCGGCCGAACTCGCCTTCGAGACCGAGCAGTTCAACGACACCGCGGTCGACCGCCCCGCCACCACGCTGACCGCCCTGGTCGCCGAGCAGACCGGCCGGACGCCGGACGCCGTGGCCGTCGCCGTCGAGGGGCGCCCCGCGCTCACCTACCGCGAACTCGACGCCCTGTCAGGGCGGATCGCGGCCCGGCTCGCCGCCGAGGGCGTCGGCCCCGGCAGCCTGGTCGCGGTGAGCGCCGAGCGCTCGCCGGAACTCGTCGCCGCGCTGCTCGGCGTGCTGCGCTCCGGCGCCGCCTACACGCCGGTCGAGCCGGACCACCCGGCCGAGCGGCGCGCCCTGCTGCTCGCGGACAGCGGCGCCACCGTCCTGCTCACCCAGCGGGGCCTGCCGACCCCGCTCGGCTGCACCGCCCGGGTGCTGCTGCTCGACGACCCGGCGGAGTGGCCCCGGGCCCGCAGCCTGCCCGCCGGGCCGCAGCCGGACGACACCGCGTACCTGATCTACACCTCCGGCTCCACCGGCACCCCCAAGGGCGTGCCCAACACCCACCGGGCCATCGCCAACCGCCTCCGGTGGATGCAGGACGCCTACCGCCTGGGCCCCGACGACGCCGTCCTGCAGAAGACCCCGACCGGCTTCGACGTCTCCGTCTGGGAGTTCTTCTGGCCGCTGACCGCCGGGGCCCGGATCGTGCTGGCCCGGCCGGGCGGGCAGAAGGACAGCGGCTACCTCCGCGACCTCGTCGTCTCGGCGGGCGTCACCGTCGCCCACTTCGTCCCCGCGATGCTCACCGCGTTCCTCGCCGAGGACGGCGTCGAACGCTGCACCACGCTGCGCCGGGTGGTGTGCAGCGGCGAGGCACTGCCGCCCGACGCCGCCCGCGAGCTGCTCGCCCGGCTGCCCGGGCTGGCGCTGGCCAACCTGTACGGGCCGACCGAGGCCGCCGTCGACGTCTCCGCCTGGGAGTGCGCCGGGCCGCTGGAGAGCGTGCCGATCGGCCTGCCCATCCACAACACCCGGCTGTACGTGCTCGACGAGCGGCTGCGCCCGGTGCCGCCCGGCGCCCCCGGGGAGCTGCACATCGGCGGCACCGCCGTCGCCCTCGGCTACCACCGGCGCGCCGGGCTCACCGCCGCCCGGTTCGTCCCCGACCCGTGGGGCCCGCCCGGTTCCCGCCTCTACCGGACCGGGGACCTGGCCCGCCGCCGCGCAGACGGCACCCTCGAACACCTCGGGCGGATCGACCAGCAGGTCAAGCTCCGCGGCATGCGGATCGAGCCCGGCGAGACCGAGGCCGCGCTCCGCGCCCGGCCGGGCGTCGCCGACGCCGCCGTGGTGCTGCGCGAGGACCGCCCCGGCGACCAGCGGCTGGTCGGCTACCTGGTGCTCGCCGCCGGCGCCGAGGAGCCCGACCACGCGGCGCTGCGGACGGCGCTGCGGCGCAGCCTCCCCGAGCACCAGGTGCCGACGGCCTTCACCGCGGTGCCCGCCCTCCCGCTCACCCCCAACGGGAAGCTGGACCGGCGCGCCCTGCCGGTGCCGCTGGTCCAACGCTCGGCGCAGGCCGCCGAACCCGCGACGGCGGCCGAGCGGGTGCTCGCCGAGATCTGGGCGGAGGTCCTCGGCCTGCCCTCGGTCGGTGCCGACGAGAGCTTCTTCGACCTGGGCGGCCACTCGCTGCTGGCCACCCAGGTGGTCGCCAAGGCCCGCAGGCGGCTGGCCGCGGTGGAGGCCCGGCCGATCAGCGTGATGGACCTGTTCACCCACCGCACCGTCCGCGAGCTGGCCGCCGTCGCGGACCGGGCCGACGGCGACCGCGCCCCGCGCGGCCTGCTGCACCGGCTCACCCCGGCGGTGCCGGCCGACCGGCGCCGGCTCACCCTGGTGTGCGTCCCGTACGGCGGCGGCAGCGCCGTCGTCTACCAGCCCGTCGCCGACGCGCTGCCCCCCGACACCGAACTGTGGGCGGTGGCCGTCCCCGGCCACGACCTCGGGGTGACCGAGGAGCACCTGGCCTTCGACGAGCTCGCGGCCAGGATCGCCGCCGAGGTCCGCGAGCGCGTCGAGGGCCCGCTCGTCGTGTACGGCCACTGCGCGGTCGGCACGGCGCTCGCCGTCTGCGTGGCCCGCCTGCTGGAGGCGTCCGGCCGCGAACTGGAGGGCGTCTACGCCGGCGCCCAGTTCCCGTTCGCCCGGCCGCGCAGCCGGGTGCTCTCCGCGCTCGGCAAGGTCGCCTCGCTCGAACCGCTGGTCGGCGACCGCACGTACGCCAACTGGCTGACCGGCATGGGCGTCGACACCTCCGAACTGGACGAGGAGCAGGTCCGGTTCGTGGTGGGCAACATGCGCCGGGACACGAAGGCGGCCGAGGACTGGTTCACCCGGGCCATCGCCGAGGTCGCCGACGGCGCGCCCCGGCTGCGGGCGCCGCTGGTCTCCCTGGTCGGCGACCGCGACCCGGCGGCCGACTTCTACCAGGAGCGCTACCGCGAGTGGCTGCTGCTGGCCGAGCGCTCCGCCGTGGCCGTGCTCGACGAGGGCGGGCACTTCTTCATCACCTACCGCGCGGCCGAGGTCGCCGCCGCCGTCACCGGCGTGCACCGCGCCGTCACCGACGGGACGACCGGCGCGCTGCCCGCGCCGGGCCCCGAGAACTCCTGGTGGTTCCACGCCGAGACCGGACCCCCCGCCGAAACGGCCGCCGAAACGACCGCCGGGACCGGCGCCGCGGCGGGCGACGGCCCGCAGCCCAGCATGCGGCGCTTCCTGCTGGTGGCCGGCGGCCAACTGGTGTCCATCACCGGCTCGGCGCTCACCGAGTTCGCCCTGCCGATCTGGATCCTGCTGCAGACCGGCTCGATGACCCGCTACGCCCTGTACGCGGTCGTCGCGATGCTCCCGGGCATCCTGGTCGGCCCGCTCGCCGGGGCCGTCGTCGACCGGCTGGACCGCCGCGCGGTGATGCTCGGCGGCGACCTGGCCGCCGCCGCCACCCAGGCCGCGCTGCTGGGGCTGCTGCTGGCCGGCCGGCTGCAGTCCTGGGAGGTGTACGCGCTGCTCGGCGTCCTCTCCGTCGCCCTGACCTTCCAGCGGCTCGCCTACGCCTCCGCCGTCCCGCAGCTCGTCCCCAAGCAGTACCTGGGGCATGCCAACGGGATCGTCCAACTCGCCTTCGGGACCGCCCAGTTCGTCGTTCCGCTGGGTGCGGTGGCGCTGCTCGCCGCGATCGGGCTGCGCGGCATCCTGGTGATCGACGTGGTCAGCTACGCGCTCGCCGTCGGCGTCCTGCTCGCGGTCCGCTTCCCGCGCACGCTGCCCTGGACGCGGCGCGAGTCGCTGGTCACCGAGATCCGCAACGGCTTCGCCCACACCTGGCGCCACCGCGGCTTCCGGGCGATGCTCCTGTGGTTCGCCGGCCTGAACGTCTTCCTGTCGCCGCTGTTCCTCCTCACCACCCCCCTGGTGCTCGCCTTCGGCGACCTGGGGGCGGCCGCCCGGGTCGCGGTGGCGGGCGGCGCCGGCGCACTGCTCGGCGGGGTGGTCATGGGGTTCTGGGGCGGGCCGCGCCGCCACCGGCTGCGCGGGATGCTGGCCCTGGCGGGCGTGCTGGCCGCGGCCGGCGCCGTCACCGGGCTGCGCCCGAACCTGTGGGTGGTCGGGGCCGGGGCGTTCGGCATGTCGTTCGCCCTGTCGCTGGTCAACGGCGTCTACGCGACGATCGTCCAGACGAAGGTCGCGCAGCGCTTCCACGGCCGGGTGTTCGCCCTGAACACCCTGATCGCCTGGTCCACCCTCCCGCTGGGCCACGGGGTCGTCGCCCCGCTGGGCTCCGCCGTGTTCGGCCCGCTGATGGAGCCCGGCGGCGCGCTCGCCCCGGTGTTCGGCCCGATCGTCGGCACCGGCCCGGGCCGCGGCATCGCCCTGATGTACGTGCTGTTCGGCCTCGCCATGATGGCGCTGGTCGCCCTCGGACTGCGGCTCCCGGCCCTGGCCCGCTTCGACCGCGACGTGCCCGACGCCGAACCGGACGACCTGGTCGGCCTGCGCGAACGGGCCCGGACCGCCGCGGCCCGGCGGGCCGAAGGGGGCGCCGCGTGAGCGCGCCCCGCACCCTGCCGGCCGCTCCCCCGGCCCCGGCCACCCTGCCCGCCCTGCTCGCCCACCGGGCCGCGGCGCACGGGGAGCGGACCGCGATCGTCAACGGCGAGCGGCGCCTGGGCTTCGCCGACTGGCAGCGGCGCAGCGGCACGCTGGCCGCCGTCCTGCGCGCGGCCGGCCTGGCCACCGGGGACCGGGTCGGCCTGTGCTACGGCACCGGCGGCTGGACGGAGTTCGCGGTGGCGTTCCTCGCGGTGCTGCGGGCGGGCGGGGTCGCCGTGCCGTTCTCCGACCGGACGCCGCCCGCCGGGGTCGGCCACCTGCTGGCCGACTCCGGGGCGCGCTTCCTGCTGCACGGACCCGCCGGGGCTCCGGCGGGGGTGCCGGCGGGGGTTCAGACGCTCACCGAGGGAACCGACTCCGGCCCGGACGGCCCGGACCCCGACCTGCCCGACCCGGAACCGTCGGCGCCCGCCCAGATCCTGTACACCTCCGGCACCACCGGAACCCCCAAGGGCGTCACCGCCTCCCACGCGAACCTCGCGCACGGCTGCACGCTCGACGAGCGCCGCCGGCCGCTGCGCCACTCGGCCGCGTTCCTGCACACCTTCCCGGTCGGCACCAACGCGGGCCAGACCATGCTGGTCAACGCCCTGAACGCGCACGCCCGTTGCGTGGCCGCGCCGCAGTTCACCCCGGCCCGGTTCCTGCGCCTGATCCCCGAGCACGAGGTCGGCAGCGTGTTCCTGGTGCCCGCCACGGCGATCGAGATCCTCGCCTCCCCCGCGCTGGCCGCGGCCGCCGGGAGCGGGGCCCTGGACGGCGTCCGCCTGGTCGGCTCCACCGCCGCGGCGCTGCCGCAGCCCGTGGCGCTCGGCCTGAGCCGGGCCTTCGCCAAGGCCCAGATCGTCAACTACTACACGTCCACGGAGGCCGCCCCGGCCCAGGTCACCCTGCTGTTCGACCCCGCCCGCCCGCAGTCGCCCGGCCGCCCCGCCTCGCTGGCCGACCTGCGCGTCACCGACGGCGCGGGCCGCCCGGTGCCGCCGGGCGAGGCGGGCGAGCTGTGGCTGCGCTCGCCCTCCGCGCCGCGCGGCTACCTCGGCGAGCGGGACGAGGAGACCTTCCGGGGACGGTGGACCCGGATGGGCGACCTCGGCCGGGTCGACGAGGACGGTTTCCTGCACCTCCTCGACCGGGAGCGCGACGTCGTCAAGTCCGGTGCCCACAAGGTCTCCACCCTCCAGGTCGAGGACGCGCTGCACGCCCACCCGCTGGTCGCCGACGCGGCGGCCGTCGGCGTCCCGCACCCCGTCCTGGGCAGCGTGGTGGCGGCGTTCGTCGTGCCCGCCGGGGAGCTGACCCCGGCCGCCCTGCGCACCTTCCTGCTGGACCGGCTCGCCGTCCACGAACTCCCCGCCACCGTGCACTTCCGCGACGCCCTGCCCCGCAACGAGGCCGGAAAGGTCCTCAAGCGGGAACTGCGCCGCACCCTCGACCCCGACACCCCTGAGGCCGCCCCGTGACCCTCCCGACCTCCCCCGCCCAGCACGGCGTGCGGCTCACCGAGCACGCGCTGGACACCGGCTCCGCCTACCACCTGGCCGTCGCCGTCGAGCTGACCGGCCCGCTGGACGTCCCGGCCCTGGAGCGGGCGTGCGCCGCCGTCACCGCCCACCACCCGGCCCTGCGCAGCGTCCCGGCGCTGGACGGCGGCGCCGGCCGGACGGTCGCGGTGCCCGCGCCGCGCCTCGTCGCATCCGCCGCCGGGGAGCTGGACGCGCGGCTCGCCGAGGAGCGCGCGGCGCCCTTCGACCTGCTGGCCGGGCCGCTGTGCCGGTTCGCGCTGCTGAGCACCGGGCCGGAGCGGCACGTCCTGCTGTTCACCGCCCACCACCTGGTGTTCGACGGCGAGTCCAAGGAGCGGCTGGTCAGTGACCTCGCCGCGGCCTACCGGGGCGATCCGCTCCCACCGGTGCCCGCCGCGGTGCACCCGGCCGCGGACCCCGCGCCGGAGGACCTGGCGGACGCCCGCGCGCTGTGGGCCGGCCACGGGCCCGACCCGGTGGCGCCCGTCCTGCCCGGCCTCGTCCCGCCGGCCGACGGCGGCGTGCTGCCCGCGCCCGGCGCCGAGACCTCCTTCGTCCTCGACGGGCGGCGCAGCGCGGCCCTCGCGGAGACGGCGCGCCGGATCGGCGTCACCCGCTTCGAGCTGCTCACCGCGGCCTGGCACGCCCTGCTCGTCCGCTACGGCGACCCCGCCCCCACCACCGCCGTCGAGCTGTCGCTGCGCCCGCCGGGCGCGCCGGTGGCGGTCGGCCTGGCCGTCAACGAGCTGCCGTTGCGGGTCGCCGCCGCGGGCGCCGCCGGGCTGCCGTTCGCGGACTGGGCGCGCTCGGTCCGGGCCGGTCTGCGGGCGGTGTACCGGCACCGGGCGACGCCCTTCGGCCGGATCGTGCGGGGCCTGACCCCCCGGACGGCGCTCGCCCCGCTGTCGGTCAGCTACCGGCGCCGCCCGGCCGCCGCCGCGCCGGACTTCGGTCCGGTCGCCGCCGAGGTGCGGTGGACCGGCTTCGCGGGCACGGCGCGCAACCTGCTCCACCTCCAACTGGTGGACTGCGGCGAGGAGGTGCTCGGCAGCCTCCAGTACCGCCGCTCGGCGCTGGCGCCGGGCACCGCCGAGCGGATCGTCGCGCACTGGACGCGGCTGCTCGACGGGGCGCTGGCCGACCCCGGCGCGACGCTCGGCGCGCTGCCGCTGCTCGGCCCGGACGAGCTGCGGGAGCAGGTCGCGGCGCCGGTGGCGCGCACCGGTGCGGCCCTGGCGACCGTCACCGAGCAGTTCTTCGCCCGCGCGGCCGAACGGCCGGACGCGGTCGCCGTCGTCGCCGCGGGCACCGCCCTGACCTACGGCGCCCTCGCCGAGCGGGTGGAGCACGCGGCGGCGGCGCTCGTCCGGCACGGTGCCGGGCCGGGGACGCTGGTCGGCATCGAGCTGCCCCGGGGCCTGGACCAGCTGGTCGCGGTGCTCGCCGCGCTGGCCGCCGGGGCCGCCTACCTGCCGCTCGACCCCGGCTACCCGGCGGAGCGGCTGGCCTTCGTCCGCGCGGACGCCGCCCCCGCCCTGCGGATCACCCGGACGCCGCAGGGACCCGGCGACCTGGCCCCGGCGGACCTCACCGCCGCGGGCGGGCGCCCGCCGCTGCCCGCGCCGGACCTCGCGCTGCCCGCCTACGTGCTGTACACCTCCGGTTCCACCGGCCGTCCCAAGGGCGTCGAGGTGCCGCACGCGGCGCTGGCCAACGTGCTGGCGGCCCTGCGGGAGCGGCTCGGCTCCCGGGCCGGGGACCGCTGGCTCGGGCTCACCTCGCTGTCGTTCGACATCTCCGCCGTCGAACTGTTCCTGCCGCTCACCACCGACGGCCGGGTCGTCCTCGTCGCGGAGGAGGAGCACCGCGACGGCCCGGCCCTGCTCAAGCTGCTGCACGACGAGCGGGTCACCCACGTGCAGGCCACGCCCAGCGGCTGGCGGCTGCTGCTGGACGCCGGGCTCCCCGGCCCGGTGCCGGGCCTCACCGCGCTCACCGGCGGCGAGGCCCTGCCCGCCCCGCTGGCCGCCGAGCTCACCGCGGCCACCGCGCGGCTGGTGAACGTGTACGGGCCGACCGAGACGACGATCTGGTCCACGCTGGCCGAGCCCGCCGTCACCGGCGCCGGCATGGTCTCCCTCGGCGACCCGCTGGCCGGCACCGGCGTGTACCTGCTGGACGCCGGTCTGCGGCCGGTGCCGTACGGCGTCGCGGGCGAGCTGTACCTCGGCGGGGCGGGGGTGGCGCACGGCTACCTGGGCCGCCCGGGCCTGACCGCGGGCCGGTTCCTGCCCGACCCGTACGGGCCCCCCGGCAGCCGGATGTACCGGACCGGGGACCTGGTGCGGCGCGGCCCGGGCGGCGCGCTGGAGTACCTCGGCCGCGGCGACGGCCAGGTGAAGCTGCGCGGCCACCGGATCGAACTCGGCGAGGTCGAGGCCCGGTTGGCCGGCCACCCGGGCGTGGCGCGGGCGGCCGTGGCCGTGCACGGCCCGGAGGGGGACCGCCGCCTCACCGCCTACGTCGTCCCGGCCGGGCCGGCCCCCGCCCCGGAGGAGCTGCGCGCGCACCTGGCCGGCGTGCTGCCCGCCGCCGTCCTGCCCGGCGCGTACGTCGTCCTCGACGCCTTCCCGCTGACCCCCAACGGGAAGCTGGACCGGGCCGCGCTGCCGGAGCCGGAGCCGGTCCGCCCCGAGCGGCCGGACGGCGCGGGCGGCACCGGCGCGGACGGCACCGGCGCGGACGGCACCGGCGCGGACGGCACCGACGCGGTGGTCCTCGACATCTGGCGCGAGGTCCTCGGCCTGGACGACCTGGGGCCCGACGAGGACCTCTTCGACCTCGGCGGGCACTCGCTGACGATCACGGCCATCGCCGCCCGGATCCGCCACCGCCTCGGCGTCGACGTCCCGCTGGACGTCTTCTTCGACACCCCCACCGCACGGGACGTCGCAGCCGCCGTCCGTGCCCTCCGAGAGGAATGACCCGTGACCCGTGAGATCCGCTACCGCGTCGTCGTCAACGACGAGGAGCAGCACGCCCTGTGGCCGGACGGCACCGACCTGCCGGCCGGCTGGCGGCCCGAGGGGTTCGCCGGTTCCGAGGAGGAGTGCACGGCGCACGTCGACCTGGTCTGGCCGGACATCCGGCCGCTCTCGGTGCGCCGCCGCCTGGACGCCGGGGCGGACGCCCGGTGAGCGCCCCCGCCACTCCCCCGTTCCCGTCCCCTTCCGTGGACGCCGCCGCGTCGCTGCGGCTGCGCGTCGCCGAGTCGGTGGCCCGGGCCTGCGACGGCGCCGTCGGCGCGGCGGAGGTGCTGGCCTCCACCGAGTCGCTCGCCGCGCTCGGGGTCGGTTCGCTCGCCCTGCTGCGCCTGGCGGACGCGGTGGAGGACGAGTTCGGGGTCCTGCTCGACCTCGGCGACGGGGCGCTGCACACGGACGGGTTCGACGGGCTCGTCGCGCAGCTGCTGCGGCTCGGCGCGGCGGAGCCGCGGTGAGCCCCGTGGCCGGGGCGGCGGTGCGGGACGACGTCCTCGCCGTCCCCTTCGTCGGGGGCGGCCGCGGGACGGCGCCGCTCACCTGGGGGCAGCGCGCCATCTGGCACGCGATCGGCCGGACGGCGCCGAACGACCACTACTTCAACCTCGGCCGGGTGCTGCCGCTCGCCGACCGGGGCGCCCCGGTGGACGCCGCGCGCCTGGTGGACGCGCTGACCGCCCTGGTGCTGCGGCACGAGGCCCTGCGGACCCGGCTGGCGGAGCTGCCCGACGGCTCCCCCGGCCAGCGGCTGCACGGGGAGGGCCGGCTCGACCTGGTCGTCCGCGACGAGCCCGACCCCGACCGGGCCGGACGGACGGCCGAGGAGCTGCTGGCGGAACTGTCCGGGCAGCGCTTCGGGTACGCGGACGAGTGGCCGGTGCGGCTGGGGGCGGTCCGCCACGCCGGGCGGATCACCCACGCCGTCCTCGCCCTGTGCCACCTGGCGTCCGACGGGCACGGCGCGGAGGTCCTGGTGCGCGACCTGCGGCTGCTGGTGCGCCGCGGCTCGGCCGGGCCGGTCAGCCCGCGGACGCCGCTGGACCTGGCCCGCCGCCAGGCCGGGGAGGCGGGGCGGCGGTCCGGCCAGGCCGCGCTGGCGCACTGGGAGCGGGGCCTCGCGCAGGCCCCGCCGACGATGTTCGCCGCCCCGGTCGCGGCGCCGCGCTCGCCCGCGTTCTGGACCGGCCGGCTGGTCTCGGCGGCCCTGCCCCGGGCCGTGGACGCGCTGGCCGCCCGCCACGGCGTGAGCGGGTCGTCGGTGCTGCTGACCGCGGCGGCCGCCCTGGTCGCCGCCGGCCAGGGGCACCGGGTGGCGGCCGTCATGCCGATCGCCGGGAACCGGGCCGCGGCGGACCGCCGCACCATGGTCAGCACGCTGTCGCAGGACGCCCTGGTGGTGCTGCCGCTGCCGGACGACCCGGCGGGGACCGCGGTCTTCACCGACCTGCTCCCCGGCGCGTTCGCCGCGTCCCTGGCCGGATACCGGGCCGCGTCCTACGACCCGGCGGAGTGGGACGCGCTGCTGGAGCGGATGGCGCGGGAGCGCGGCACGGAGGTCCACCCGTACTGCTGCTTCAACGACATGCGGCTGACCGAGCGGAGCGCCGCCCCGGGCGGCGCTCCGGACGCCGGGGAGCTGGCGCGGCTGCGCGGGCGCACCGTCCTCGACTTCCCGGCCACCCAGGAGCGGGTGGCCTGCCGGTACTGCCTGCACCTGACCGGCGACGACGCCGAGTTGACCGTGACCCTGACCGCCGACACCGCGTACCTGCCGCCGGAGGCGATCCACGCGCACCTGCGCGCCCTGGAGGAGGTGGTGGTCGCCTCGGCCGCCGGTGCGCCGCCGCGGCTGGCCGACCTGGGCGGGCTGCTCGACCCGTCGCGGGCCCGCACGTGACGGCCGCGCCCGTCCCGCGGCCGGTCGTCGGCGCGGACGCCACGTCCTGCGCGCAGGGCGGCCGGATCCGCTGCCGGACGGCGGCCGGCGACGGCGGTCCGCTGACCGGCCGGGTGGTCGTCACCGACGTCGTGGCGGACCGCACGGTGCTCGTCGCGCGGGTGCGCGGCGCCGTCCACGACCTGGACGTGCCCGCGGCGTGGCCGAGTTCGCTGTACCGGGCGAGCTTCCACGACCACCGGCCCGAAGTGCCGCGGCCCGAGCGGGACGCCGAGCACGAGGTGTGGTTCGCGGTGCGGGCCGCGCGCCCGGGCGCCGCCTCCCCGGTCCTGGTGAGCGTCCCGTTCCCCACCTGGCGCGCCTACCACCGGGCCGGCGAGCCGGGCCGGAGCCTCTACTACTCGGAGCAGCCCGCGCGCGCGGCCCGCGTCCCGCTCGACGCGCCCGGCGGGGGCCCGCCGCCGGAGCGGTGGGAGGAGCCGCTGCTGCGCTGGCTGCACCGGACCGGGCGCCCGGTCGAGTACTGCTCGGGCTTCGACCTGGACGACGGCGCGGAACTCCTCGCGGCCTACCGGCTGCTGGTGGTGAACGGCCACGACGAGTACTGGACGGCGGGCATGCGGGACGGCGTCGAGGGGTTCGTCCGCCGGGGCGGCAACCTCGCGGTCTTCGCGGGCAACACCGCCTGGTGGCAGTTCCGGCTGGAGGACGGCGGCCGCACCATGGTCTGCCACCGCGACGCCGCGACGGACCCGCTCGCCGCCACCGACCCGTCCCGGACGACGGTGGAGTGGTCGAGCTCGCCGGTCGACCGCCCCGAGAACGCGATGACGGGCGTGAGCTTCCGCCGGGGCGCGGGGGCGTGGGGCGAGGGCATGGCGGTGATGGGCCGCGAGGCCTACACGGTGCGCTTCGCGGACCACTGGGTCTTCGAGGGGACCGGCCTGGCGGACGGGGACGCCTTCGCCCGGGGCGCGCTGGGCTACGAGACGGACGCGGCCGAACTCGACTGGTCGCTCGGCGTGCCGCGGGCCACCGGGCGGGACGGGACGCCGCACTCCTTCGCCGTCCTGGCCACCGCCGACCTGGGGCACTGGCGCGCCTACGGGCAGGGCGGGTGGGCGACCATGGGGACCATGCGGCTCGGGGCGGGGTCGGTGTTCAACGCCGCCACCATCAACTGGGGCCGGGCGCTGGACGATCCGGCGGTGGCCCGGGTGACCCGCAACGTCCTCGACCGGTTCTCCGAGCCGCCCGCGCCCCGCTGGGACGCGGTCGGACCGGCGCCCGGGCTCCGGGCGCTCGCCGCCTGCGAGGGCCTGCTCTTCGCCGTGGCCCGGGACGGGACGACCCTGCTGCACCGCGAACCGTCCGAGCAGAACCTGCCGTGGACGCCCTGCCCGCCCTCCCCCGGGAGCCCGGACCACCGGCTGCGCTGCCTCACCGCCCCCCGCGAGGCCTGCCACCCGCTGCCGCTGGCGCTCCTGGCCGTGACCGGGGACGACCGGCTGGTGCACCGCGCGCCCGTCGCCGGTGCGGCGCCGTGGATCGACGCCGGGCCCGTTCCCCGCGGCACGACGGCGCTCGCGATGTGCGACAACACGCTCTTCGCGGTCACCGCGCACGACGACACCCTGCACCACCGCCCGGCCCACCTCCCCGGGACGGCGTGGACCGCGCTGGGGCCGGCCGGCGGCGCGACCGCGCTCGCCGTCCTGCACGCCCGGCTGCACGCCGTCACCCCCGGCGGGCTGCTCACCCGCCCCCCGGTCCTCACCGGGGCGCCGTTCGCGCCCTTCGCCACGCCGGTGGCCGTCCCCCCGGCCGCCGGACCGCTGACCGCGCACGCCGGACGGCTGCTGCTGGCAACGGGCGACGGACGGCTGCTCGGCCATCCGGGCAGCATGCCGGCCGGATCCGCCCGGGAGGACGGCCGGGCCGGTCAGCGCACGACGCGGTAGCGGCAGCGGGGGACGCGGGAGCCCAGGAGGCGGACCGCGACCGGTTCGAGGGCGACGCGGCGCCCGCTGCGGCGGCCTCGGAAACCTCGCTCGCGCGCCGCGGCTCGGCGCTCTCCTGCTCCGACTGCCGGATCCGCACGGCCTCGCTGCCCTCCCTCACAGGACGGCCGCTACGAGGCAACCGACTTCGCCCGCTGGGCCGCGATCAGGTCGCGGTACCACGCGTACGACGCCTTCGGGGTCCGCTGCTGGGTGGCGAAGTCGACGTGGACGAGGCCGAAGCGCTCGCCGTATCCCTCTCCCCATTCGAAATTGTCGAGCAGCGACCATGTGCAGTAGCCGCGGACGTCGATGCCGTCGGCGGTGGCGCGGGCGAGGGCGTCGAGGTGGCCGGCCAGGTAGTCGATGCGAGGAGTGTCGTCGAGGGCGGCGTCGGTGGAGCAGCCGTTCTCGGTGACGGTGATTGGGGGCAGCGCGTCGCCGTAGCGCCCGCGCAGGGTGAGCAGGAGTTCGTACAGGCCCTCGGGAACGACCGGCCAGCCGAAGTGGGTGCGCGGGACGCCTTCGATCGGCGCTTCGGCGAACGGCAGGCCCGGGTCGGTGGGGGCGGCGATCCGGGTCGGGTTGTAGTAGTTGACGCCCAGTCCGTCCAGGCCGGGGGCGGAGATCAGGTCGAGGTCACCGTCCCGGACGGCGCCGTGCAGGTCCGGGCCGGCGCCGTACGCGGACAGGTCGGGGTAGCGGCCCAGCAGCAGGGGGTCGGTGAACAGCCGGTTGTGCAGCGCGTCGTACGCCTCGGCGGCGGCCCGGTCCTCGGGGGCGTCGCTCGCGGGCCGTACCGGGGTCAGGTTGTTGGCGATCAGAACGTCGAGGCCGCGGCCGCGCAGTTCGGCGGCGGCCAGGCCGTGGGCGAGGAGCTGGTGGTGGGCGGCGGGCAGGGCGTCGAGCATCAGGGTGCGGCCGGGGGCGTGGATGCCGAGGGCGTAGCCGTACACCATGTGCACGAACGGCTCGTTGAGGGTGATCCAGGCCGGGACGCGGTCGCCGAGGCGGTCGGCGGCCAGCGCCGCGTACTCGGCGAAGCGGTGGGCGGTGTCGCGGTTGAGCCAGCCGCCGGTGTCCTCCAGGGCCTGCGGGAGGTCCCAGTGGAAGAGGGTGGGCAGCGGGGTGATCCCGGCATCGAGGAGGCCGTCGACCAGGCGTTCGTAGAAGTCGAGCCCGGCGGGGTTGGCGGGACCGCGGCCGGTGGGCTGGACGCGGGTCCAGGCGAGCGAGAACCGGTAGGTGTCCAGGCCGAGTTCGCGCATCAGGGCGACGTCCTCGGGCCAGCGGTGGTAGTGGTCGCAGGCGACCCGCCCGCTGTCGCCGTTCTTCACCGCGCCGGGGCGTTCGCAGAAGGTGTCCCAGATCGAGCGTCCCCGGCCGTCCTCGTCCACCGCGCCCTCGATCTGGTAGGCGGCGGTGGAGACGCCCCAGCGGAACCCGGCGGGCAGGTCGTGGCGGTCCGTCATGGCGGCCCCCTTGCGCTCGGTAATATGAGGACTGCTCACATTAGGGAGTCCGGCTGCCCGGCGCCAGACCCGGACCCGATCGGCCCGCCGGTGCCGCGCGGGCCGGGAGTGTCAGGCGCGGCGCGGGCAGGTGGCGCAGGGGTTGGCCGGGTCGACGGCGTAGTAGAGGCAGCAGCCCTGCCGGGTGCGGGTCCAACCGCCGTGCTCGCGGCGGAAGTTCGCGGGTCCGGTCCACGGCCGGGCGCCGGCGGGCAGGAGTGCGGTGGCGGTGGCGACGGCGCGGTCCTCCTCGCCGAGCATGCGGCCGAGGTACCAGAGGCCGGAGAGCAGGTCGTCGGTGGCCATCCCCCACAGGGCGCGGGGGCCGCGGCGGACGAGGGGCTGGAAGGCGGCGAGGACGGGGCCGACGTGGGCGGCGACGGCGTCGCGCAGGGCGGCTCCGTCGCCGGGGGCCCAGTCGCCGGGGCGGAGCGCGAAGTCGCCGGTCGCGGTGTCGGTCCACAGGTGGTCGGCCGGGAGGAGCGGGATGCGTCCCTCCAGGTACCAGACGCCGCTGATCAGCAGGGAGGTGGTCCACAGGTGGTGGTGCAGCAGCCGGGAGGCGGCGACGTGCGGGCGCGGCGCGAGGCCGTGGCGGTCGCGGATCCGGGCGGCCTCGGCGTCGACGAGCCGCTCGACGGCGGAGGCGAGCCGGTCCGCCGGGATCCACTCCCGGCCGTCTGCCGGGATCCGCTCCCGGCCGTCCGCGGGAGTCCGCTCCCGGCCGTCCGCCGGCGTCCCGCCCACCGGCCCTTCGTCCACCAGGGAGAACGTCAGCGCCGGGCAGGCGTCGGCGAGTTGACGGTAGGTCAGGGCGAGGCGGCCGGTCGCGGGTGCGGGCCGGGCGGGCAGGTCGAGCATGGCGGCTTCCTTCGGGCGTGAGACGCGGGTTCACTCCCCGCGTCCCCACCGGCACTTGACTTATTAAGGTTAGCCTAACCAAAATCTGTTTCCGTGCTCAGAACCGAACTACCCGTGTCCGCCACCCCGGCACCCCGGTCCGCAGCAGCGCGGCAGGTCTCGCTGCTCGCTGCCGGCCTCGGGGCGCTCGCCCTGTGCGCGGCCCTCAGCCTCGTCCTCGGATCGCGATCGATCCCGCTCGCCACGGTGGTTGACGCCCTGTCGGGCACGGCGCACGGCGCCGACGCGGACGTGGTGGTCGGCCTCCGGGTGCCCCGGACCGTCATCGGGATCGCGGTGGGCGCGGCGCTCGGCGCGGCCGGGGCGGTCGCCCAGGGCGTGACGCGCAACCCGCTGGCGTCGCCGACCACGCTGGGCATCAACGCGGGCGCCGGGTTCGCCGTGGTGACCGCGATCTTCGCGCTGGGCCTGTCGCACCCGCTGCAGTACGTCTGGTTCGCGGTGGCGGGCGCGACCGGCGCCGCGCTGCTCGTGTACGGGATGGCGCGGCGCTCGGGCGACCTGGACCCGGTGCGGCTGGCCCTCGGCGGCACCGTGCTGTCGGCGGTGCTGGCGTCCTGGACGTCGGCGCTGATGCTGGCGAGCCGCCGGACGCTGGACGAGGCCCGGTTCTGGCTGGCCGGTTCGGTCGGCGGGCGCAGCCTGGACGGGCTGTACCAGGTGCTGCCGCTGCTCGCGGTCGGCGTGCTGCTGGCGCTGCTGGTCGCCCCGGCGCTGAACGCGTTGGCGCTCGGCGACGAGACCGCGCAGGCGCTGGGCGTGCCGGTGGCGCGGATCCGGGTGCTGGGCGGCCTGGCGGTGGTGCTGCTGGCGGCCGGTTCGGTCGCGGTGGCCGGGCCGGTGGCGTTCATCGGCCTGGCGGCGCCGCACCTGGTGCGTCCGCTGCTGGGCAACGACCACCGGGTGCTGGTGCCGGGCTGCCTGATCGCCGGTCCGGTGCTGCTGCTGCTGGCCGACGTGCTGGGCCGGCTGGTGGCGCGGCCGTCCGAGATCGAGGTCGGGATCGTCACCGCGTTCCTCGGCGCGCCGCTGCTCGCGGTGCTGACCCGGAAGGCGGCGGCGCGATGAGCCCGGACACCCTGACCCCCGCCCGCACCGCCCCCGACGCGGCCGCGGCGAAGCCCGGTGCGCTGGCCCGGGCCCGGCGGCGGACCCTGCTGCTGATCGCGGCGGCCGCCGTGCTGCTGGTGCTGATGGCCGGGGTGGCGCTGTCCACCGGCCAGGTGTCGATCGCGCTGCCGGACGCGCTGCGCGCGCTGTTCGGCTTCGGCTCGGCGAGCGACGTCCTGGTGGTGCGGGAGTTCCGGGCGCCCCGGGTGCTGTCCGCGGTGGTCGCGGGCGCCGGCCTGGCGGTGGCGGGTTCGCTGCTGCAGCGGTTGTTCCGCAACCCGCTGGCCTCGCCGGACGTGATCGGCGTGACCGGCGGCGCCTCGTTCGGCGCGGTGCTGCTGCTGGCCACCGGCGCCTCGCAGGCGCTGACCCCGCTGGCGGCGCTCGGCGGCGGGCTGCTGGCGGCCGCGCTGCTGGGCGCGTTCGCCTGGCGCTCGCGGATGGCGGTGACCCGGCTGGTGCTGGTGGGCCTGGCCGTGCAGGCGGGCCTGGCGGCGGCCGTCAACCTGATGATCGTCCGCTTCCCGGCCGAGCTGGCCGGGCAGGCGCTGCAGTGGACCACCGGTTCGCTGTACGGGCGGACCTGGCCCGAACTGTGGGGCGCGGGCGGGGCGATCGCCGCCGTGACGGCCGCCGTGTTCCTGGCCGACCGCCGGGTCGCGGTGCTCGACCTGGGCGACGACTCGGCCGGCGGCCTGGGCGTCGACCCGCACCGGACCCGGCTGGGCCTGCTGCTGCTCGCCGTGGTGCTGGCCTCGCTGGCCGCCGCGCTGGCCGGGCCGGTCGGCTTCGTCGCCCTCGCCGTGCCGCACCTGGTGCGGCTGCTGGCCGGGCCGCCGACCCCGCTCGCCCTGGCGCTGACCGCGCTGACCGGCGCGCTGCTGCTGACCGGCGCCGACCACCTCGTCCTGCACGTGCTGCCGGTGCACGGCCTGCCGGTCGGCGCCGTCACCGCGACGCTCGGTGCCCCGTGGCTGCTAGCGCTGATGATCCGCCAGGGCCGACCGCCGCAGAGGAGCTCCCGATGACCACCACCGCCCCCTCCCCCTCCCCCGACCGGCTGGCCGCCCGGGGCCTGCAGTTGCGCTACGGCGACCGCGCGGTCGTCCGGGGCCTGGACCTGGAGCTGCCCGGCGGGGCGGTCACCGCGATCGTCGGGCCGAACGCCTGCGGCAAGTCCACCCTGCTGCGCGGCCTGGTCCGGCTGCTCGCCCCGGCGGCCGGCACCGTCACCCTGGACGGCGCCGACATCCACCGGATGCCGGCCCGGGCGCTGGCCCGCCGGATGGGCCTGCTGCCGCAGCAGCCGGTCACCCCGGAGGCGGTCACCGTGGAGGCGCTGGTCCGGCTCGGCCGCTACCCGCACCAGCGGATGCTCACCCCGTGGTCGGCCGCCGACCAGGCCGCGGTGGAGGAGGCGCTGCGCCGCACCGGCACCGACGTGCTGCGCGACCGCCCGGTCGACCAGCTCTCCGGCGGCCAGCGCCAGCGCGCCTGGATCGCGCTCGCGCTGGCCCAGGACACCGACCTGCTGCTGCTGGACGAGCCGACCACCTTCCTCGACCTGCGCCACCAGCTGGACGTCCTCGACCTGGTCACCGACCTGCACCGGGACGCCGGACGGACGGTGGTGATGGTGCTGCACGACCTCGGCCAGGCCGCCCGCTACGCCGACCACCTGGTGGTGCTGGACGGCGGCGAGCTGGCCGCGGCCGGCCCGCCCGGCGAGGTGCTGACCGCCGACCTGGTCGAGCGGGTCTTCCAAGTGCCCTGCCGGATCGTCCCCGACCCCGAGACCGGCACCCCGCTGGTCGTCCCGCTGGCCCGCCGCTGACCCACCCCTTCCGGACTTCCGGTGGCGCCCGTGCGCGCTCCACCGGCGATACCACCTGCCCGAAAGCCGACTCCCCGGCGCCCGAACTCCCCTGCGAGGAAAGAACCATGACCAACCGCAAGCTCTCCGCCGCCGTGCTCGCCGCGGTGCTCTCCACCGCCCTGCTGACCGCCTGCGGCAGCGGGGGCTCCGCCGACGCCGGGCCCGCCGCGAGCCAGGCCGCCGGCGGTGACAGCGCCGCCGCCTTCCCGCGCAGCGTCAAGCACGCGCTGGGCACCGCCGAGATCAAGGCCCAGCCCAAGCGCGTCGTGGTGCTGGACTCCGGCGAACTCGACGACGTCACGCTGCTGGGCATCACCCCGGTCGGCGCGGTCGCCCCGCACCTGAAGACCGAGGGCGGCTTCCCCGCGTACCTCAAGGGCAAGGTCGACGGCACCAAGGACGTCGGCCCGATGAACGAGCCGAACCTCGAACTGATCGCCTCGCTCAAGCCCGACCTGATCCTCACCTCGAAGGTCCGGCACGAGAAGGTGTACGACAAGCTCAACGCGATCGCCCCGACCGTGATGGCCGAGACCACCGGCGAGCCGTGGAAGGCCAACCTCAAGCTGTACGCGCAGGCCCTGGGCAAGGAGACCGAGGCCGCGAAGGCGCTGGGCGACTACGAGGCCCGGGCCGCCAGGCTCGGCGAGGAGATCAAGGCCAAGTACAACGGCACCGCGCCGACCGTCTCGGTGGTCCGCTTCGTGGCCGGCCCGACCCGCCTCTACCAGAACGCCTCGTTCAGCGGCGTGGTGCTCAAGGACGCCGGCCTGGCCCGCGCGATCAAGGCGCCGGACGTCGACAAGGCGATGCTGGAGGTCAGCCCGGAGCTGATCAACCAGGCCGACGCCGACCTGGTGTTCGTCACCACCTCCGACGACCCGTCCAAGACCAAGCAGGCCGAGGTCCAGCAGACCGCCGTCTGGCAGGGCCTGAACGCGGTGAAGAACGGCAAGGTCTTCACCGTCCCGGACGAGACCTGGATGTCCGGCATCGGCGTCCAGGCCGCCGACCGGATGCTCGGCGACATCGCCTCGGCCGCCGGCGTCGACGCCCCCAAGTAGCCACCCGCCCCCACCACTCGAACGGGACTGATCGCCTTGCGGCTCCACCTGCTCGCCCTGAACCCGACCGACTCGGTGACCGACGGCTTCCTGCCCGCCGCGGCCCGGCTCGGACTCGACGTCACGATCCTCACCGACGACGCCGGCGCCCACCAGCGGGCCTACGCGGAACGGGAGTTCAGACCGCGACTGGTCGAGTGCGACGTCCGGGACTTCCGTTCGGTGATCAGTACCGTCTCGCAACTCGGCGCCCCGGATGCGGTGTTCAGCAACAGCGACCACCTGCAGACCCAGACCGCGCTGGCCGCCGAGTACTTCGGGCTGCCCGCCAAGGACTGGCGGGCCGCGCTGCGCGCCAAGGACAAGGGCCAGCTGCGCCGCCACCTGGCGCTGGCCGGCCTGGACGCCGTCCGCTCCGCCGAACTGCCGCCCGGCGCCGACCCGGCGGACCTGGACGTGCCCTTCCCGTGCGTGCTCAAGCCGCGCGAGGGCGTGGCCAGCGAGGACGTCTCGCTGGTCGGCGACGCGGCCGAACTCGCCCGCCGCTGCGCGGAGATCCGCGCGCGGCGGCCGGAGGCGGTGCTGGTCGTCGAGGAGTTCCTGGCCGGCGAGCTGCACACCCTGGAGACCCTCGGCGACGGGCGCACCCGGCACGTCCTCGGCGGGTTCCGCACCCGGCTCTCCCCGCCGCCGGACTTCATCGAGGAGGTCCTGACCTTCGTCCCGGCCCACCCCGCGGACGTCACCGGGCAGGTGCTCGCCCAGCTCGACGCGCTCGGCGTCGGACTCGGCGCCTGCCACACCGAGTTCGTCGTCCAGCCGGACGGCCGGGCCCGGATCATCGAGGTCAACTACCGTGCCATCGGCGACCAGTGCGACCTGATGCTGGCGCGGATCCTCGGCATCCCGTTCTTCGAACTGGTGCTGCGCGCCCACCTCGGCGAGCGGCTGCCCGCCGACCTCGGCGCGCGCACCGACCGGCGGGCCCGCAACGAGGCGGTCCTCGCCGACCGGGCGGGCACCCTGACCGCCGCCCCCGGCCCGTACGACGCCGAGAGCGACGGCGTGACCCTCTCCTACCGGCCGGTGCGCCGGGTCGGCGAGCACCACGCACTGCACCACACCAACCGCGACTACCTGGGCGTGGTCTGGGCCGTCGGCCCGGACCAGCAGCGGGTGGACGCCGCCGTCGCCGGGTTCGTCGCGGCCAACCGGTGGGAGATCACCCCGTGAGCGCCGCGAGCCCCGTGAACGCCGCGAGCCCCGCGAGCCCCGTGAACGCCGCGAGCCCCGCGAGCCCCGTGAACGCCGCGAGCCCCGCGAGCCCCGTGAGCGCCGTGAGCCTGGCGCAGCCCGTGAGCGCCGCCGAGCAGTTGACGCTGCGGGTGCTGAGCGCGCTGCTGCGCGAGGACGTGCTCGGCCTGCGCGGCGGCGCGGTCCCGGAGCGGCGCGCCGACGGGCCGTGGCTGCGCAGCGGCGCCTTCGCCCTGCCGGTGGCGGCCGAGGGCTTCCAGTGCGAGTACGCCGCCCGGCTGCCGCTGCTGGAGGCGGACGGCGCCCCGCTGACCGGACTGCCGGAGATCCTGGCCCGGCTCGCCGCGGAGGCCGACCCGCTGGACCGGCCGGGGCACCTGGCGTTCGCCGAGGAGTGCCGGCAGACCCTGGCCACCATGGAGCTGCACGAGGCGGTCCGCGCCGGGGTGCACGAGCGGCTCGCCGCGGCGTACGGCCCGGACCCGGCCCGGTGGACCGGGCCCGCCGCCTCGCTCGCCTTCGACACCCTCGCCGCCTACCTCGACCACCCGGTGTACCCCACCGCCCGCGGCCGCTCCGGCCTGACGGATCGTCAACTGCGGTCTTACGCACCGGAGTTCCACCCGTCGTTCGAGCTGCGCTGGCTGGCCGTGCCGACCGCCGAGCTGGACGCGCGGGCGATGGAGCCGCTCCCCGACTGGTGGCCGAGCGCCGACCGGTTCGGCGTGCGCGGCGCCTACCTGGCCCTCCCGGTGCACCCGCTGACCGTCGACCGGCTCCCGGACCTGCCCGGCGCGGTGCTGGCCGAGGAGCCGTACCTGGAGGTGGTGCCGACCCTGTCGATGCGCACCGTCGCGGTCTCCCGGGACCCGTCGGTCCACCTCAAACTGCCGCTGGCCACCGCCACCCTGGGGCAGCGCAACCGGCGCACCATCAAACCCGGCACCCTCGCCGACGGGGCCGCCGGACAGCTGCTGCTGCAGGCCGTCCTGGACCGCGAACCCCGGTTCGCCGGGCGGATCCTGCACGCCGACGAGCAGAGCCACGCGCAGGCCGCCGGCGACGAACTGCTCGCCGTCCTGGTCCGGCGCCAGCCCGCCGGGCTCGACGGCGCGGTCACCGTCCCGCTGGCGGCGCTGCTGGCCGCCGCGCCCGGCGGGCGCCTGGTGGTCGACCACCTCGCGGACCGCTTCTACGCGGGCTCCGTCCCGGAGCTGTACCGGGAGCTCACCGAGCTGCTGGTCGACTGGCAGACCACCCTGTTCGGGTACGGCATCGCGCTGGAGTCCCACCAGCAGAACACCTCGCTGGTGCTGGACGGGGAGGGCGGCCGGACCCGGCTGCGGCTGCTGTACAAGGACAACGACGGCCCCCGGATCAACCTCGACCGGCTCGGCGCGCTCTCCCCCCACCGGGAGCTGTTCGACGACGCGCGGATCTTCGGCCACCGGGACCGGCCGCTGACCGACCTGTTCACCACCATCACCGGCCACCTGTGCACCGCCTCGCTCGCCTTCGGCCTGGCCGAGCACGGCCGCGCCCCGCTGGAGCTGACCCTCGGCCTGCTGCGCGGGACGCTCGCCTCGGCCGTCGACCGGCTCGGCCCGGCCGGCGCCCCGCTGCGCACCGACCTGCTGGAGGCGCGGCGGCTGCCGGTCAAGGCCATGGTCACGGCCGGCACCCTGCTGGCCAAGGACCGCTCCGGCGCCGCAGACGTCAACAAGCACTACACCGACGGCCCCAACTACCTGCTCGGTGCGGGGCGGCCGTGAGCACCGGCGCACTGGAGCGCGGCACCCGCGCCGCCGAGCGGCCCGGCGGCGGCCTGAACCGCCGCCAGGTCCACGGCCTGGCCGCCTGCTACTTCGTCGCCTCGTTCGCGGCGCTCGGCCTGCCGCCGTACCTGACCGAGATCCTGCCCGCCCTGGGCGACCGCGAGGGGCGCTGGGCCGGCCTGCTGTACGTCGTGCCGACCGTGTTCAGCGCCCTCGGCGCGCCGCTGTGGGGCCGGCTCGCCGACCGGTTCGGCCGCAAGCGGCTCCTGCTGCGCGCCCAACTCGGGCTCACCGTCTCCTTCCTGCTGGCGGGCGCCGCCGACTCGCTGCCCGCCTTCACCGCCGCCCTGGTCCTCCAGGGCTTCCTCGGCGGCACCTTCGCCGCCACCAACGGCTACCTCGGCGCGGCGCTGCGCGGCGCCGACCTGTCGCGCGCGCTCACCCTGATGCAGGGCAGCGCCCGCGCCTCGCTGGTCGCCGCGCCGGTCCTGGTCGGCGCGCTCTCGCCGTGGCTCTCCCCGCACCGGCAGTACCTGCTGATGGCCGTGCTGCCGCTGGCGGCCGCCGTGCTGCTGGCCTTCCTGCCCGAACCGGAGCAGCCGGCCCGCACCGGGGCGGCCGACGGGCGGCCCGGCGCGGTGCCGGACCGGCGGCCGCTGCGCCTGCTCTACGCGTTCGAGTTCGCGTTCGTCTTCGCCACCATCGTCTCCTTCCCCTACCTGATCGCCCTGGTCGAGCAGCACCTGCCCGGGGTCTCCGGCACCGTGGCGGGGGTGCTGTTCGCACTGCCGCACCTGGTGTACCTGCTCACCGCGGGCCGGGTGCACCGCTTGTTCCACCACCGGCCGCGCACCGGCCTGTTCACCGCCTTCGCCCTGGTCGGCCTCGGCCTCGCCGGGCACGGCGCCGCCCACACGCTCCCCGCCTTCGTCCTCGCCCGGGCGGTCCTGGGCGCCGGCCTGACGCTCGGCCTGGTCTGCCTGTCCGTCCTCGCCGCGGCCGCCGCCGAGGGACGGCCCCCGGGGCGGATGTTCGGCACCCTCGAACTCGTCTCCAAGGGCGGCGCGGTCGCCGCGGGCGCGGTCGCCGCCGCGGCCAACGGCGCCTTCGGCCCGACCGCGCCCGTGCTCACCGGCACCGCCGCGGCCGCACTCGCCGCCCTCCTCGTCCTCCTGACCCGCTGGAGTCCCCGATGACCACGAAGACCGACCACCGGCCGGAGACCGCGGGCCCGGACGCGCTGCCCGGCCCGGGTGCCACGACCGGCCCGGACGCCACGACCGGCCCGGACGCGCTGCCCGGCCTCGGCTCCCTGCCCGGCGCCGACGACGCCGTCGCCCACACCCTGCTCAACTGCCTGCTGCGCGAGGTCTCCGGGCCCGAGCACCAGACCGCCGTCGCCGACGGCACCCTGCTGCTGCGCCTGCCCCGGCGCGGGGCGCTGCTGCGGGTCGCGCTGCGCCGCACCTCGCTGCTCGGCGCGCACCGCTTCACCGGCCCGGTCAGCGAGCAGGTCCCGGGCGGCTGGCGGGAGTTGGGCTGGCGCGAGCTGGCCGAGCACGTCCGGGCCGAGCTGGCCCTGCGCACCGGCGTCGCCAACGAGGAGTTCCTCGACCAGGTCGCCTCCAGCCACCAGGTGGTGGCCGCCGCCCTCGCCGGCCGGCCCGCCCCCGGCGGCGACCGGTACCTGGAGTCGGAGCAGGCGCTGCTCTTCGGCCACCGCTTCCACCCCGCGCCCAAGTCCCGCTCCGCGCACCGCGGTTCCTGGTCCGACTACGCCCCCGAGGCCCGGGCCGCGTTCCGCCTGCGGTACCTCGCCGTGCGCACCGAGTACGTCGCGCAGGACACCGCCGACCCGGCCGCGCTCGCCCGGCTGGACGCGCTGCACCCGGTGCCGGACGGCTACACCCTGGTGCCCGCCCACCCCTGGCAGTACCGGCTGCTGGCCGGCCACCCGCTGCTGACCGCCGCCCTGGCCCGCGGCGACGTGCTCGACCTCGGCGAGGGCGGCGCCCCGTTCGCGGCCACCGCCTCGGTGCGGACCCTGTACGGCGCGGGCGCGTTCCTGAAGTTCAGCCTGAACGTGCGGATCACCAACTGCCTGCGCAAGAACTCCGCGTACGAGCTGGCCGGGGCCGTCACCCTCACCCGGCTGCTCGCCGAGCCGCTCGCCGACCTGGCCCGGCGCTTCCCGGACGCGGCGGTGCTGCGCGAGCCCGCGTTCCGCACCCTGGCGCTGCCCGGCCCGGACGGGGAGCCGGACCTCGACCTGTTCGAGGGCTTCGGGCTGATCGTCCGCGAGGGCCTGGACGGGGCCGTCCGCCCGGGCCTGACCCCGCTGCTGGCCGGGGCCGTCGCCGACGAGCACCCGACCAGCGCGGCCCAGGTCGGCGCGCTGCTGCCCGGCCGGGACGGCGCGGCCGCCCGGGACTGGTGGGCGGCCTACCTGCGGCTGGTCGTCCCGCCGGTGCTGGCCGCCTACTTCGACCACGGCGTGGTCCTCGAACCGCACCTGCAGAACGTCCTGGTCTGCGTGGACGGCCGGGGCCGGCCCGCCCAGGTGCTGTTCCGCGACCTGGAGGGCACCAAGCTGCTGCCCGAGCAGCACGCCGCCGCCCTCGCCGCGCTCCCCGCCGGCACCGCCGGCCCGATGACGTACGACGCCCAGCGCGGCTGGGACCGCGTCGTGTACTGCCTGGTCGTCAACCACCTCGCCGAACTGCTCGCCGCCCTCGCCGACCGGCACCCCGACCTGGAGGCCGCCCTCTGGGAGGACGTCCGGACCGTGCTGGCGCGGTGCGCCGCCGCGCACGGCGGCCCGCCCCGGCTGGCCGCGCTGCTGGCCGGCGTCCCGCTGCCCGCCAAGGCCAACCTGCTCACCCGGTGGAGCCGCCGCCCGGACCGCGAGGCCGGCTACGTCCCGCTGGCCTCCCCGCTGTCGATCCCGGCCGGCTCCGCCTCCACCGCTGCGAAGGAGCGCCCGTGAGCGTCCCCGCGACGGCCGCCGCTCTGACCGAGCTCCCGGCCTACCTCTACGACCTGGCGGCCCTGCGGGCGCACGCCCGCCGGGTCCGGGCCGCGCTGCCCGACCGGGTCGAGCTGTACTACGCCGCCAAGGCCAACCCGGAGGCGCCGGTGCTGGCCGCCCTGCACGGCCTGGTCGACGGCTACGAGGTCTCCTCCGGCGGCGAGTTGGCCCACGTGCACGCCACCGTGCCGGACGCCCCGCTGGCGTTCGGCGGCCCCGGCAAGTCCCCCGAGGAGATCGCCGCGGCCCTCCGCCTCCCCGCCGTCCGGCGCTGGCACGTGGAGAGCGAACGCGAACTGCACGCCCTCGCCGCGGCCGCCGACCGCCCCGTCGACGTCCTGCTGCGGGTCAACCTCCCGGTCGGCGGGGGCGCCCTGGACGGCGTCGCGCTGGCGATGGGCGGCCGCCCCACCCCGTTCGGCATGGACCCCGGGCAGGTCGCCCGCTGCCTGGCCCTGCTCGCCACCCCCGCCTTCGCCCGCCTGCGGCTGCGCGGCATCCACGCCCACCTGGCCAGCGGCCTGCCCGCCGCCGAGCAGCTCCGCGTCGCCGAACGGATCGTCGGCTGGTCCGCCGGCCTCGCCGCCCGCCACGGCCTGGCCCTGGACGAGGTGAACGTCGGCGGCGGCATGGCCGTCGACTACGAGGACCCCGACGCCCGGTTCGACTGGCCCCGCTTCGGCCGGGGCCTGGCCGAACTGCTCGCCCGCCACCCGTCCCTGACGCTGCGCATCGAGCCGGGCCGCGCCCTGACCGCCCACTGCGGCTGGTACGCCACCGAGGTCCTGGACGTGAAGCACAGCCACGGCGAGGACTTCGCGGTCGTCCGCGGCGGCACCCACCACCTGCGCACCCCCGCCACCCGCGGGCACTCCCAGCCCTTCACCGTCCTGCCGGTCGACCACTGGCCGCACCCCTGGCCGCGCCCCGGCGTCACCGACTCCCCCGTCACCGTCTGCGGCCAACTGTGCACCCCCAAGGACGTCCTGGCCTCCCGCGCCCCCGTCCCGGCCCTGCGCGCCGGCGACCGGCTGCTGTTCGCCATGGCCGGCGCCTACGCCTGGAACATCTCGCACCACGAGTTCCTGATGCACCCCCGCCCGGCCTTCCACTACCTCGCCGACCGGACACCCGACCCCCCGGCGGAGGCCCCCTGACCGCACCGGCCGACAGCACGCGGCCGGGGACGGGACCCGTGGTGCCAGCCGAGGAGTCCCGTCCCCGCGGTGCGCGGGACGGCCGACCCTGGCTCCGCGCACACCCGTCATTCGCGGGGAGGGGGCCGCCGGTTTGGTGCCGGTCGGCGACGTTCACCCGATCGGACCAGTGCGGTGGGCGCGGGCCCGGGTCAGAGGCGGGCGGGGTCCCCGCCGAGACGGGTGTAGAGCTGCTGCCGGGCGCGGTCCGCGGCCGTGGGCGGCTTCCCGTCGCAGTAGGGGGTGCGGCCGTTGGCGGTGCAGTAGCGCATCAGCTCCAGCACCGCGGCGGTGTCGGCGCCCCGGCCCGCGGTACAGCGGTCGGCGGGCTCGCGGGTCCGGTGGACGCCCGCACCGACCTGTCGCAGGCCCCGGCCGCCGACCCGCAGTTCGAACCGCTCCAGGCGCCCCCGGCCCGGGCGGCCCTCGTTCCGTGACCGCCGGGGCGCCGGTCCTCCGTCCGCACCGGCGGTGTTCCGCTCCCGGGCGGCCGAAGCTACTCTTCGGTAGCAAATCTTTCGCCGACACGTACCGGGAGCGCCGATGGCATCCGACCGTTCCGCCCGCCTGCTGGGTGGGCTGCTGCTGACCGCCGGAGTCGCGCACTTCGCCGCTCCGCGGCCCTTCGACGCGATCGTCCCGCGGAGCCTGCCCGGCTCGCCCCGGGCCTGGACCCGGGTGAGCGGTGTCGCCGAGCTGGCCGTCGGTGCGGCCGTGCTCCTGCCGCGCAGCCGCCGGGCGGGAGCGCTGGCGGCCGCGGGCCTGTTCGCGGCGCTCTTCCCCGCGAACGTGAAGATGGCCTACGACTGGCGCCACCGCCCGGCCCCGCAGCGGGCCGTCGCCCTCGCCCGGCTGCCGCTGCAGGCGCCGCTGGTCGCCTGGGCGGTCCGGGTGGCCCGGGGCTGACCGGGGCCTGACGGGGGCTGACGGGGGCTGGCGGGGGCTGGCGGCCGGTCAGGACAGGGGGAGCAGCATGATGGGTGCTCCGCTGGGGTGTTCGGAGCCGCCGGCGGGTTCGAGGGTGAGGCCGACGCCGTCGGCCCCGTTCGGTGAGCCGGTGAGCAGGAGGGCGCCGTTGCCGCCGGGCATGAGCCCGGCCGGGCGCATCACGTCGCCGTCGGCGAACCACAGCTCGTACGTGCGGCCGTTCGCCGGGTCCGGCAGTCCGGTGGCGAGGAACCCCGCCCGGGCGCGGGAGTGGGACCACACCACCGTCCCGGCGCCGGCCCCGCCGGTGGCGGCGGCCGTGGCGGTGCGGGCGTCGGGGGCGGTCAGCAGGTCCGCGAACCGGTCCTGCTGCTGGAGGGCGGTGGCCCGGGCCCGGGCCCGGTCGGCCTCCCGGTGCTGCTGGACGGCGACGGCCCCGGTGGTGAGGGCGGCGGCCAGGCAGGCGGCGAGGGCGAGCCTCCACCACCGCCGCTCTCCCGGCCGCTTCCCGGCCGCCCGCGGGGCGAGGGCCGGTGCTTGCTGGCGGGCCGTGGGCAGCGCGGCCAGTACCGCGGCCTTCAGGGACGCGGGCGGCGCCGCGCTCTCGGCGGACCCCAGCCGGGCCAGGGTCGCGCGGAACTCGGCGACCTCCGCGGCGCAGGACGGGCAGTCCGCCAGGTGCTCCTCGAAGCGCCGCGACTCGTCGGCCTCCAGGGCGTGGGCGGCGTACGCGCCGGTCAGGGTGTGCAGGTCGGCGGTGCTCATGTTCCTACCCCCAGGCAGTCGCGCATCCGGATCAGGGCGTCGCGCATCCGGGTCTTGACCGTGCCCAGCGGCGCGCCCAGCACCTCGGCGACCTGCGGATAGGTGTAGCCCCGGTAGTAGGCGAGCGTCAACGACTCGCGCTGCAGCTCGGTCAGCGTCTTCAGGCAGCGCCGCACCTGCTCCCGCTCCAGCCGGCCCTCGACCTGCTCGGCGACCTCGTCGAAGGCCGCACTGTGCGAGGCGGCCGCGACCCGCTGCTCCCGGTCCGCCGCCGCCTGCGCGGAGCGGACCCGGTCGACCGCGCGGCGGTGCGCGATGGTCAGCACCCACGGCAGCACCTCGCCGCGCTCGGCCCGGTAGCGCACCGCGGTGCGCCACACCTCCAGCAGCACCTCCTGCGTGACCTCCTCCGACTGCGCCGGATCCCGCACCACCCGCCGCACCAGGCCGAACACCGGCCCGGCCACCGCGTCGTACAGCGCCGAGAAGGCGTCCCGGTCGCCCCGGACGACCCGCGCCAGCAGCTCCTTCAGGTCCGGCCCGGGCCGCGCCGGCCCGGACAGGTGCACCACCGTGCCCATCAGCCCTCCACCACCGTCCCGGCCCGCGGCGCCGACCGCAGTACGACCACCATCACCCGCTCCTCCCTGCCCGCACGGCAGAACCGCCGACGACCACCGGAGCGGTCCCGGCACCAGGTGTTCGGAGCGGACCGGGCCCCGGATTGCCCGGCCCCGCGGCGGCGCCCGGACGCCGGTGCGCGTCACGGTGCGCGGAAAGCCCCGACCCGGGGCGGTGCGCGGTGCTACGTTGCCGCGGTGAACGCCCCCACCGCGCCGCTGTCGCTGCTGTCCGCCCTCCGGCCGCAGCACCAGGACCGGCTCTACGACTTCTACCGGGACCTGCGGGACACCGGCGAGCTCTTCTGGGACCGCACCCTGAACGCCTGGGTCGCCACCGGCCACGACGTGGTCAGCAGCACCGCGAGCGACCCGCGCTTCTCCTCGGTGCGCTACCCGGACCTCGCGGCGGTCTCCGCGGAACTCCGGCCGCTGGCAACGGTCCTGAGCCGGCAGATGCTCTACAGCGACGCCCCCGACCACACCCGGCTGCGCTCCCTGCTCAGCCGGGCCTTCACCCCGCGCGCGGTGGCCGCGCTGAGCGGCCGGATCGCCGGGGCCGTCGACCTGGTCCTCGCCCGCGCCGAGCCCACCGGCCGGCTGGACGTCGTCGCCGACCTGGCCCGCCCGCTGCCGCTGGCCGTCATCTGCGACCTGCTCGGCGTCCCCGAGGCGGACCGGTCCGCCCTGTCCGCCTGGTCCGACCCGGTCGCCGCGGCCATCGGCAGCTCCCGGCTGGACGCCGAGGAGAGCCTGGCCGCCTCCCGCGCCATGGAGCAGATGCTCGACTACCTGCGGGGCGTCCTGGCCCGCGACGACGGCCCGCCCGCACCGCACACCCTGCGCGCGCTGCTGAGCGCCGGCGCCGAGGACACCGGCCAGGACTTCGACGAACTCCTCGCCAACTGCGCCCTGTTGCTGGTGGCCGGCCACGAGACCACCACCCACTTCATCGGCAACGCCGTCCTCGCCCTCCTCCACCACCCGGACGCCGCCGACCGGTTGCGCGCCCGGCCCGAGCTGATCCCCGGCGCCGTCGAGGAACTCCTGCGCTACGACAGCCCGGTGCAGCTGATGCTGCGCCGGGCCCGGCACGACCTCGACCTGGCGGGCCGCACCGTCGCCGCCGGGCAGGCCGTGCTGCTGGTGTGCGGCGCCGCCAACCGGGACCCGGCGGTCTTCCCCGACCCCGACCGGCTGGACTTCCACCGCCCCGCCGGCCGGCACGTCGCCTTCGGCTACGGACCGCACTTCTGCCTCGGCGCCGCCCTGGCCCGGCTGGAGGGCGCCGTCGTCCTGGAGGCGCTGCTCACCCGCCTGCCCGACTGGAAGCTCACCGGCCCCGCCCCGACCTGGCAGCGCAGCCTCAACTTCCGCGGCCTGACCGGCCTGGAGGTCTCCTTCACCCCCACCCCGACGGGGCCCTGACGGCGGTGGACGGCGCCCGGGCGAAGTCCGCGGCCCGGCCGGGCAGTTGGGAGGCACCGGCCCCGGTCGTGCGGACACCCCCGTTCGCTAGCATGCGCGTCCATGACACCACGTGGGGGAACCGAAGGGGCCGGGTTCGACCTGGCCGGGAGCGGGGCCGAGGCCCTGGAGGGCGAGGATCCGCGGGAGATCGGCGGGATCCCGCTGCTGGGACGGCTCGGGGCCGGCGGCATGGGGCGGGTCTACCTCGGCGTCGTCGGGGGCCGGTACGCCGCGGTCAAGCAGGTGCTGCCGCAGTTCATCGAGGACCAGGACTTCCGGCGGCACTTCGGCCACGAGCTCGACAACCTGGCCCGTCTGCCCGCGGAGGCCACCGCCCCGCTGCTGGCCGCCGACCGCGAGGCCCGCCCGCCGTGGCTGGCCACCGCCTACGTGCCCGGCCTCACCCTGGAACGGGTCCTCGCGGTCAACGGCGGCCCGCTGGACGTGGCCCGGCTGTGGCTGCTGCTGCGCGAGACCGCGACGGCCCTGCGGGCGGTGCACGCCCTGGGCATGATCCACCGGGACCTGAAGCCCACGAACCTCATGCTCACCGCCCGCGGCGCCACCCTCATCGACTTCGGCATCGCCCGGGCCGCCGACCAGAGCCGGCTCACCCGCACCGGCACGGTGCTCGGAACCCCCGCCTACATGTCCCCCGAACAGGCCGGCAACACCGGCCCGTTCACCCCGGCCGTCGACGTCTTCGCCCTCGGCGCGCTGATCGCCTACGCCGCCACCGGACGCCCGCCCTTCGGCGAGGGCTCCGGCGTCGACATGCTCTACCGGATCGTCCACACCGAGCCCGACCTCTCCGCCCTGCGGGCCCTCTCCCCCAACCTCGCCGAGACCGTCGCGGCCTGCCTGGACAAGGACCCCGCCGCCCGCCCCACCGCCGACCGGCTGGCCCGGCTCGCCGCCCAGCAGGGCCCCTCCCCCGCGGAGGCGATCGGCTGGCCCGAACCCGCCATGGGGCTGCTCCTGACCCGCGCCGCCTTCGCCGGGCGGCCCGCGCCGTCCCCGCCCCCGCCCTCCCGGACCTCGGTGCGGACCAGGGCCCTGCGGGTGGTGCGGCCCCGGTCGGAGTCCGGCCGGCGCCGCCGGCTCGTCCTGTTCGCCGTCCCCGTGCTGCTGGCCGCCGGGGCGACCACCGCCGTGCAGCTGCTCCCGTTCGGATCGCCGCCGCGCACGACCCAGGGCGCGCAACCGCCCGCCACCCCGGACGCGGGCACCGGAGACCCCGACGGCACCCCGGCCGCCGGGACGCCCGGCACCCCCTCCGGTTCCGGCACCGCACCGGGCCCCACCGACCCGGCGTCCACCGCGTCCACCGCGAGCACCGCCCCGAGCAGCCCGGACCCCGGCCACAGCGCGGGCGGCACGGGCAGCACGGGTGGAACCGCGGACGGCGGCACGGGCGGCGGCGCGAAGAAGTCCGCGGCCCCGCCGGCCCCCGCCCCGAAGCCCACCCCCACCCCGACACCCACGCCCGCCAGGACGTACGGCCCGCGCTGCGTGTTCGCCACCTCGGCGACCTGCACCAGCGACAACCCGACCGTCGAGGTGACCTCGACCGGCGGCTACACCAGCTGCACGTTCACCATGACCACCACCTGGGGCGACGGCGAGACCACCTACACCGACGTCACCGGCTCCGGCCCCTCCGCGCCGCCGAAGACCTACGCCACCCACCTCTACCGGCAGCCCGGGACCTACCACATCCACGTCCGGGCCGTCACCACCTCCGGCTTCTGCCTGGCCACCGGGTCGGACCTCACCTTCACCCTCACCTCCTGACCGACCGCCGCCCCGGCCTCGCCCGGCCGGGGCCTCGGCCAGGTGGGGCAGCACTCAGAGGATTCTCATAGGTTTCGGGTCTTGGCCCGGGAACTGACGCCGCGACAGAATTGATCGCGGTCCTTCAAGCTGGGCGGTTCGCCGCCCTGGGACGCGCTCCCCGCACCCGTTCCAGGTCTCGTCCCCCACACGAGGAGTTCTCATGATCGAAGACCTTTCGCGGCTCGCCGAGCGCGCCCGTCCCGTCCTGCTGGGCCTGGCCCGGATCGTCGTGTCGCTGCTGTTCGCCTGCCACGGGGCCGCCGCCCTGTTCGGCGTGCTGGGCGGGGCCCACGGCAAGGCCCCGGCGTTCGGCGAGTGGCCCGGCTGGTGGGCCGCGCTGATCCAGCTGGTGGGCGGCGCGCTGGTGCTCCTGGGCGTCGTGGTGCGGCCCGCGGCGCTGGTGTGCGCCGGTTCGATGGCGTACGCGTACTTCAGCGTGCACCAGGAGCACGCCCTGTGGCCGATCCAGAACGGCGGCGAGCCCGCCGCGATGTTCTGCTGGGCGTTCCTGCTGATCGCCGCCGCCGGTCCGGGCAGCCTCGCACTGGGCGGGCTGCTGCGCCGCCGCACCCGGGTGCCGCGTCCCGTCACCGCCTGATCCGCCGACCGGAGCGGCCCCGGGGTGATCCCGGGGCCGCTCCGGCGTTCCCGGCAGCCGCTTCCCGGGAAAAGGAAGTCGGGTTGACGAATCGTCAGGGGCGGCCGAGGGTGACCAGGGCCGCGGCGTGCAGGGCGGCGATGCCGGTGCGCAGGGTGGTGCCGACGTGCGGGCAGAACAGCGGGGAGTGGTTGGCGGGCAGGGCGGCGAGCTTCTCGGCGGCGCCGGTGCCGGGGGCGGCGGCCCACTGTTCGGGGCCGACCGTGCCGAGCATCCAGTAGCCGTCCTGCGGGGATGCCGGCCGCCAGCAGCCGGGTGGTCCGGCGGGTGCCGGCCGGACCGGTCACCAGGACCACGCCGTAGCCGTCGACGGCGTCCCCGGTGACGAATTCGGCCATCGGGCCCGGCGCCGCCTCCCGCCGGGCGCGCTCCGGCCCGACCCCCTCAATGGCGCCGAATACCCGGAGGGGTATCTGAGCCCGCCGCATCGCCAGGCTTGACAGGGTCGGTCCATAGGGGCTGACATGCCATCAAGTCTGTAGTTTGTCAGCCTAGTTGATGAGCTTTCTCCCCTCGTTCGCCCACCATCCCGACAGCGCCACCGACCGCCGAACCCCACCCCTCCCCGGCAACCCCGTGCTCGCCTCCCCATCCCGACCGACCCCCACGCCCCTCCGCCGCACCCACCCCACCCACCGCCCCCGATCCCCCCTCCCACGGATTCCGCTCTGCCGTTCGGGCCCTGCATCCGGGGCCGTTCGGCCCTTCTCCTGGCCAGCTCCGGGTGTGGACAGTGACCCCAGGTCAGCGATGTGTCCGGCCCGCCAGGCGGGCCGATCGGATGGGCGCCACGGGCGTCCGGGGAAGGCCGTGCGATGGAATCCGACGAGGTCATGCTGACCGTCCGACTCACCACCGCGGAGCGCACGCTGCTGCGCCGACTGGCGCACGGGCACCGGGGCGACGTCTCCGAGGTGGTCGCGGACGCCCTGCTGGACATGCTCCCCACCCTGCTCGCCCACAACGCTCCCCGCCCCACCGAACAACCCGCCCGCTTCGCCCCGTGCGCGGTGACGGTCTGGCTCCCACCCGAACTCGCCGAACTGCTCCCCGCCCTGGCCGCCCACCTGACCCAACCCCCAACCACCCCCACCCCCTGCACCGCCCTGGCCACCGCACTACACCTGTGGCTCCGCCAGGACCCGGCCCGCCTCGCCGCCGGCCTGCACACCCTGCACGGCGGCCACCCGCACGCCAGGCAGCACCGCCCGTACCACCCACACCACCCGCACGCCCGCCCCGCCGCAGCCTGAACCCTCCCCGCCCCCGCCACGGACCGTCAGCCCCCTCCCCCCTCAGGGCCCTTCGGCACCGGGCGGCCCCGAGACCCGGGCCCTCGGGCTACCACCGGCGGGACCATCGGCCCTGGCCCGGCAGGCCGCCGCCGCACGAACATGAATCGCCGCCACTCGGCGGGGACCGCACCGCTCCCCGGACGCCGCCCCCGCCGAGTGTTCCGGCGCGCACCGCCGCCCCCGGCCACCCACCGCACCGGCACTCCCACCGTCCTCCCTCCTCACCGGCTAAGGTCCCACCGCATGGGGGAACAACCGATCACCGTGCACCACGTCCGGGCCGGCGCCCGCACCCACCGGGTCGTCCAGGTCCCGCAGCGGCCGGGGCGGCTGGCGCTGCGCGACGAGCAGCACTGGCTGACGCTGTACGCGGACCGGGCCGGCCTGGCCCGACTGGTCGCCGCCTGGTCCCTGGCCGCCCGCTCCCCGCTCTCCCTGCTGCACCTCCCGCTGCGCGGCCGCCCACTGCCCGACGGCCCCTCCCCCGCCCCGATGTACCCCGGCGGCCACCCCGCCCTCGACCTGGTCCTCGCCCACCACTCCCTGCAGTTCCGCCCCAGCGCCTGGAAGGACCTCCGCGCCCGCCTCGGCCCCGGCCGCCCCCAACGCGCCACCACCCCCGCCGCCGACTTCCCCGCCGAACCGCGCTTCGCCGACCGCTTCCCCCACCCCGACTTCCGCGACCACCTGCACTTCGCCCTCACCGCCGCCACCCTCTTCGTCACCGCCAGCGCCCCCGCCTTCCGCGACAGCGGCACCGCCCTCCACACCCTCCTCACCCACGCCCCCGCCGCCCACCACCACGACCTCGCCCACCCCTCCCCCCGCCACAAGTGCACCGACCTCACCACCGCCCCCACCCGCTTCCCCACCCCCCACACCGCCGCCACCCCGTCCCTCCTCCACGTCCAGTACTGCCCGGACTGGACGTACGCCTGACCCGCAGCCGGACGGCCGGCCAGGCAGCCGGGCAGGCAGCCGGTCGCCGAGGCGGGTGTCCCTCGTCCCGCCCCGCAACCGGCTTGCCGTCACAGCCAGTTGCGACGCTTGAAGATCAGGTAGAGGCTGACGCAGACCACGCCCATCAGGCCGATGGCGAAGGGGTAGCCGAACATCCAGTGGAGTTCCGGCATCTCGTCGAAGTTCATGCCGTAGACGGTGCCGATGAGGGTGGGGGCGAAGAGGATGGCGGCCCAGGAGGAGATCTTCTTGATCTCGTCGTTCTGGGCGTGGCCGGCTTCGGCGAGTTGCTTCATCTCCTCGTTCTGGCGCTGGGAGACCAGGGTGGCGTTGACGGTGAGGATGTTCTGGAGCATCTGGCGGAAGCCGTCGACGCGTTCGGCGGCGTAGGTGGCGTGGTCGGCGACGTCGCGCAGGTAGCGCTGGAGTTCCTCGTCGGTGCCGTACTTCTGGAAGCCGCCTTCGAGGGCGCGGAGGATCTCCAGCAGGGGGCCGGTGGCGCGCTGGAACTCGATGACTTCGCGGGAGAGTTCGTAGATGCGGCGGGAGACTTCGGGGTCGCCGCCGAAGACCTCGGTCTCGATCTCGTCGATGTCGTGCTGGAGTCCGGCGATGACGGGGGCGTAGCCGTCGACGACGGCGTCCAGGACGGCGTAGAGGACGGCTTCGGGGCCGAGGGCGAGCAGGTCGGGGTCGGTTTCGAGGCGGCTGCGGACCATGGAGATATCGGGCGACTGGGAGTGCCGGACGGTGAGGACGAAGTCGGGGCCGACGAAGAGGTGGATCTCGCCGAAGTCGACCTCCTCGACGTCGTCGAGGTAGCGGGCGGCGCGCAGCACGACGAACAGGGTGTCGCCGTAGCGTTCCAGCTTGGGGCGCTGGTGGGCGACGATGGCGTCCTCGAGGGCGAGTTCGTGGAGGTCGAACTTCTCGGCGGCTTCGACGAGTTGGGCCTCGGCGGGACGGTAGAGGCCGATCCAGGCCATGGTGCCGGGCTTGCCGGGGAGTTCGCGGTAGATCTCGGCGAGGCTGGCGGGGGTCTCTATCCGGTGGCCGTCGCGGTAGACGGCGGCGTCGACCACGGAGCGTTCCAGCGAGACGGGCTCGTGGACGTCGGAGTGCTGTTCGGAGCGCGGGTCCATGGAGTGCTCGGGGGCCGCGGTGCGGTCGGCGGGCCGCCGGGCGGTGGTGCGGCTGAAGGGTCGCTTGCTCGCGCGCACGGCGCGCACACGCCAGTCGGACACGGCGGGTACCTCCACGGGTCTGGTGCCGGCCGGCCCGGAGGACGGGAGGGGCGGGCGGCGGTCCCCGGTGGCGGGCGCGGCGGGGCGGTGCCGGTGCGAACGCGGGGTTCAGCGGGCGGCGCGGCGCGGGCGGTGGTGCCGGGGGCCAGGAACGGGTGAGAACTTCCCGGAGCGGGGCCGACTTCGGCCCGGACTACTGCACTCCACTGCTCTCACCTCCTGTACGTCCGCACGTCCCGGACGTCCGTCCCGAACGCCCGGGATGCCCCCGGACCGCCCGGAGGGCGTCACGACCGCGGCCCAGTCTAGCCCCGCGCGCCGCACGCCCCGGCCCCGCGCGTCGCGCGGCCGTTCCGACCGGTCGGGGTGCCACCCTGGTCGGGGCGGGTGGACGGGCGGTCAGCACGAGGCGCGCGCCGGTCCCCGCCCCCGCCCCGCCCCGCCCCTCCCCTCCCCCGGACCTCCGCGAGAAGGACCTGCGCCGTGCCGTTCTTCGTCCCGTCCCCGCAGTTGCTGCGCCCCGCGAACCTGCTGGACTCGCCCGACCGGGTCCCGGACTCGCGGGCGGCCGGCACCCCGGAGCCGCTGCGCGCGGGCCTGGTGGACCTGCTGGGCGAGGCGAAGGTGCTGAGCAAGGTGTCGGACCTGGTGAAGTACGCGTCCGACGCGAGCCCGTACCGTTTCGTGCCGCAGGTGGTGGTGGTCCCCGAGACGGTCCAGGACGTGGCGGCCGTGTTCGGCTACGCGCACCGCAACGGCCGCACGCTGGTGTTCCGGGCCGCGGGGACGTCGCTGAACGGGCAGGCGCAGGGCGAGGACATCCTGGTGGACGTCCGCCGGGCCTGGGCGGGGACGGGCGCCCGGGCGGGGGCCGTGCTGCTGCCGGACGGGGTGCACGCCCGGATCGCGCCGGGCACCACGGTGCTGCGGGCGAACGCGGCGCTGGCCCGGCACGGCCGGCTGCTGGGGCCGGACCCGGCGAGCGGGCGGGTGGCGACGGTGGGCGGGGTGGTGGCGAACAACGCGTGCGGGATGACGGCGGGCACCACCCGCAACTCCTACCGGCTGCTGTCCGAGGTGACGTTCGTGCTGCCGTCCGGCACCGTGGTGGACACCGGCGCGCCGGACGCCGACGAGCGGCTGCGGGAGGCCGAACCGGCGCTCTGCGACGGCCTGTTGGCGCTCAAGCGGGAGGTCGAGGCGGACGCCGCGCTGGTGGCCCGGATCCGGGCCAAGTACGAGCTGAAGAACACCAACGGCTACCGGCTGGACGCGCTGCTGGACGGCGCCACCCCCACCGGGATCCTGCGCGGACTGGTGGTCGGCTCGGAGGGCACCCTCGGCTTCGTCGCCGACACCGTGTTCGAGACGGTGCCGCTGGAGCGCCGCACCTCCACCGCGCTGCTGTTCTTCCCGACCCTGGCGGACGCGGCGGCCGCCGTGCCGGGCTTCAACGGCCTGGGCGCCCGCGCGGTCGAGCTGATGGACGGCAACACGCTGCGCGCGCTGGCCTCCGTCCAGGGCGTCCCGGACGACTGGGCGCAGATCCCGCGCGAGGTGACGGCCCTGCTGGTGGAGTTCCGCAGCCCGGATGACAAAACACTGGACGCATACGAACAGGCGGCCCGCCGCACGACCGGGGACCTGCACCTGGTCCGGCCGGTGGCCTCCGCCACCAACGAGTTCACCCGCGACCGGGCCGTCGCCGCCGTGTACTGGCACGCCCGGGAGGCGTTCGTGACGGCCGTCGGCAAGACCCGGCCGTCCGGCACCACCCTGATCACCGAGGACTTCGCCGTCCCGCCCGCCCGGCTGGCCGAGGCGTGCGCGGCGCTGCTCGAACTGCAGGCCGCGCACGGCTTCGACGCCGCCGTCTCCGGGCACGCCGCGCACGGCAACCTGCACTTCCTGCTGACCTTCGACGCCTCCCGCCCCGAGGACGTCCGCCGCTACGCCGCGTTCATGGACGCGTTCTGCACGATGACCGTCGAGCGCTTCGACGGCGCGCTGAAGGCCGAGCACGCCACCGGGCGCAACCTCGCGCCGTACCTGGCGCTCGAGTGGGGCGAGCGGGCCACCGCCCTGATGTGGCGGATCAAGGAGCTGTTCGACCCGCACGGCGTCCTCGCCCCGGGGGTGGTGCTCAGCCGCGACCCGGAGATCCACCTCAAGGGCCTCAAGACCATCCCGCCGGTCGAGGCGGTCGCCGACCCGTGCATCGAGTGCGGCTTCTGCGAGGCGGTCTGCCCCAGCCACGACCTGACCACCTCGCCGCGCCAACGGATCGTGCTGCGCCGCGAGATGACCCGCCAGGACGAGGGCTCGAAGGTGCTGGACGAGCTGCTCGACTCGTACGGCTACGACGCCGTCGACACCTGCGCGGGCGACTCCACCTGCAAGCTGGCCTGCCCGGTCGGCATCGACACCGGCGCGCTGATGAAGGACTTCCGGCACCGGCGGCACTCCGCCTTCGAGGAGCGGAACGCCCGGACGGCCGCCGACCGCTTCGCCCTGCTGGAGGCCGCCGCCCGCACCGGCCTGGACGCCGCCGCCCACCTGTCCGACCGGCTGCTGACGGCCGCCACCGGCGCGGCCCGCGCCGCCGTCCGGCCCGACCTCGTCCCGGCCTGGCTGCCGGAGATCCCGTCCGGCGCGGCGAAGGCGCTCCCGCCCACCGGCCCCCGGTCCGAGGCCGCCGCCGTCTACTACGTGGCCTGCGTGAACCGGATCTTCGACTCCACCGGCGGCGGGGAGCACACCTCGCTGCCGCAGGCCGTCGTGGACGTCTCCCGGCGGGCCGGAAGGCCGGTGTGGATCCCCGCCGACCTGCCGGGGACGTGCTGCGCGACCATCTGGCACTCCAAGGGCTACCTCGACGGCAACGCGCTGATGGCGAACCGGATCGTCGAACGGGCCTGGGAGTGGACCGGCCACGGCGAACTGCCGCTGGTGGTCGACGCCTCCTCCTGCACGCTCGGCATCGCCGAGGAGGTCCTGCCGTACCTGACCGCGCGCAACCGGGAGCTGCACGCGAAGCTGACCGTCGTCGACTCCACCACCTGGGCGGCCGGCCTGCTCCCGCACCTGACCGTCACCACCCCGCTGGCCAGCGCCGTCCTGCACCCCACCTGCTCGATGCGCCACCTGGACGTGGTCGGCGACCTGGCCGCCGTCGCCGCGGCGGTCAGCGACGAGGTGGTGACCCCGGTGTACGCCGAGTGCTGCGGCTTCGCGGGCGACCGCGGCCTGCTGCACGAGGAACTGGCCGCCTCCGCGACCCGGAACGAGGCCGCCGAGGTGCTCGCCCGCGACTTCGACGCCCACCTGAGCGCCAACCGGACGTGCGAGATCGGCATGGACCACGCCACCGGCCGCACCTACCGCTCCGCCCTGATCGCCCTGGAACGGGCCACCCGCCCGGCCTGACCCGACGTCAGCCCCCGCCCGGCCGGGCCCGGTGGCACCCGCCCGCCCGGCCGGGCCACACTCGGGCCCATGACCGACGCGACCTGGGCCCCCGACGACGACCTGCGCGAGGCGGCCGCGCTGCTGTCCGCCGCCGACCCCGCCCGCCGGGCCGCCGGGTACGACCGGCTGGCGGCGCGCGCCGCGCCCGGCGGGGACGCGCTGCGGGCCTGGGCGGTCGACACGGTGCTGCCCCGGGTGGGGCGGGAGCCGGACGGGTGCGCGCTGTCCGTGCTGGTGGAGGTGCTGGAGGCGGCGCAGGACGGGCGGGCGCTGCCGGCGCTGCTCGAACTGGCCGGGCACCGGGACGGGGAGGTGCGCCGGGCGGTGGCGAAGGCGCTGCCGTTCGTGGGCGAGCCCGCCCCGGACTCGCCCCGGGTGCGCGCCCTGCTGGCGCTGAGCCGGGACGGGGACCGGGACGTGCGGGACGCGGCGGTGTTCGGACTCGGCACCCTGGACGAGGCGTACAGCCCGGCGGTCCGGGCCGCGCTGCGCGAACGCCTGGACGACGAGGACGAGGAGGTCGCGGAGGAGGCGGTGCGCGGCCTGGCCAACCGCCAGGACGCGGCGGTGCTGCCCCGGCTGATCGGCCTGCTGGAGGCGCACGTGGAGCCGCACCCGCTGACGCTGTCCGCCGCCGCGGTCCTCGGCCGTCCCGAACTGCTGCCAGCCCTGGCCGAGTTGGCGGCGGAGCACCCGGACGATCCGCGGATCGCGGCGGCCCTGGCGGCCTGCGACCCGGACCGGCGCGCGGAGTCCGCCGCCCTGGCCTGGCGGCTGCTGGAGGAGCTGTCCGCCCGCCGCCCGGAGCTGGACGCCGCGCTGGCCTGGCCGCGCTTCTCCCCCGACCTGCACCTGGAGCTCCGGCACGGGCCCGACCCGGTCACCTACCACGCGGAGAACCTGCTGACCCGGGCCGGACGGGAACCGTCCCGGGCCGCCGCCCTGGTGGACGCCGAGTGCCCGCCCGCCGCCTGAGAACGGACGCGCGTCACCCGCCCCGCAGCGGCCGGACGATCTCCTCCACCAGCCACTCGGCGGCACCCTGCGGGTAGGGCGCGCGCAGGCTGAGCACCAGGTGGTCGAAGCCCGCGGCGGCCAGTTCGGCGAGCACGGCGCGGTCCCCGGCCGGGTCCTGGTACGAGACGATGTACTGCACGGAGCGGGTGATCGTCGCGGGGTCGCGGCCGATCGCGGCGCAGTGCGCGTCCAGCACGCGGGCGCGTTCGGCGACGGCGGCGACGGTGTGGTGCGGCGGCCCGGGGACGTTCCAGATGTCGGCCCGTTCGGCGACCAGGCGCAGCAGCCTGGTGCCCCAGCCACCGATCAGGATCGGCGGGCCGGGTTGCTGCACGGGGCCCGGGCGGTTGTGGTTGCCGGTCAGGGTGGTCCAGCGCCCGGCGTAGTCGAACGCCTCGCCGCCCCACATACCGCGCAGCACCTCGATCGTCTCGGCGAGCCGGGCGATGCCCTCACCCGGCGGCACCAGGCTCAGCCCGTAGCCGGCGTACTCGGCGACGGCGGGATTCTCGCCCGCGATGCCACCCGCCCCGGCGGGCTGGTGGGTGCCGCCGACGCCGAGGCCCATGACGAGTCGTCCGCCGGAGAGGACGTCGACGGTGGTGGCCATCTTGCCGAGCAACGCCGGGTGGCGCAGCGGGTTCGCGGTGACCAGCAGGCCCAGCCGCAGCCGCCGGGTGCGGGCGGCGAGCGCGCTGAGCAGGGTCCAGCCCTCCAGGACGTCGCCGTCCTTGGGGCCGACGAGGGGCATCAGGTGGTCCCAGAGCCAGGCGTCGGCGAGTTCGGGCAGCTCGTCGGCCTCCTCCCAGACCCGGAGGATCTCGGGATAACTGACGCGCATGGGTGTGGTCTTGACGCCGAACGTGACGTCCGGTGACACGGATCGGTCCATGGTCGGTCAGCCTAGCCGATCATCAGCAATGCTGAGCA
Organism: Kitasatospora cineracea; assembly: GCF_003751605.1. NCBI lineage: Bacteria > Bacillati > Actinomycetota > Actinomycetes > Kitasatosporales > Streptomycetaceae > Kitasatospora > Kitasatospora cineracea. Next base: position 4,730,843 of record NZ_RJVJ01000001.1, on the reverse strand, counting down.
TCAATGCTCTGAATCATCACTACGGCCGACCATCAGCGGAGCGGGCTACCCTCAACCCCATGACCAGCTCCGCACGCCCCGGACAGCCCTCCACGCGCCCCGGGCAGCTCCCCGACCGCCTCGGCTACCTGCTCAAGCACGTCCAGCTGCGCTACGCGGAGACCTCCGCCCGGGCGCTGGCCCCACTCGGCACGGACGGGCGGGAGGTGGCGGTGCTCGCCGTACTCGCCACGGACACCGCACTCTCCCAGCAGGAGGCCGCCGGGCGGTTGGGGGTGGACCGGACCACGATGGTCGCCCTGGTCGACGACCTGGAGGCGAAGTCACTGGCCGAGCGAGTCCGCAGCCCCGCCGACCGCCGCAAGAACATCATCCGACTCACCGCCTCCGGGCGGGAGTTGCTGGAGCGGGCGGAGCGCGTCCGACTCCGCACCGAGCGGGAGTTCCTGGCCCCGCTGCCCGCCCCCGACGCCCGCGTCCTGCTCGCCGCCCTGCGCACCCTCGCCGCCGCCGACGACTGACGTCCGGTCGATCGATCGACCGGACGGCCGGCGAGGCGGCCCGCCACCTCCGACCCGGAGAGCCTCCATGATTATCGTCATATTGACGAATAATGCAGGCGCATCCGGGTGCCCCACCTCACCCCTGTGCGCCGGTCGGAGCAGGATGCGGAAAGGTTTTTGCCGGGAATGCCCCATGTTGCCCCAGACGGACGCACCACCGGAGCGTGAACCCGTGACCACCCCTCCCCCGCCCAGCCCGCAGCCCACCGACCCCCCGTCCGACCCTCAGCCCACCGACCCCCCGTCCACCACCCCGCAGCCGGGCCCCGACCCGGCGCAGGCGCCCGTGGTGTTCGACGCCCCGTTCGCGGACCGCACCCAGTGGGCGGCCGGTGCCACCTCCGCGTACCCGGCCGGCAGGCGGAACACCGGCGACAACAAGCTCGACCGCCTGGTGCCCGGCTACGGCCCGAAGGGGGACGTGTTCACCGCGCTGCGGGAGAGCACCTTCAGCTGGCGCACCCCGCTGGTGACCACCGAGGGCACCGCGGGCGGCTTCGAACTGCGGCCCGGAGACCGGCTGGAGGCCCGCTGCCTGGTGACGGCGGACCAGGGCGTCTGGCCCGGGATCTGGACCTGGGGCCGGGACCTCGCGCCGGGACGGCCCCAGCCCGGCCACGGGGAGGTGGACGTGCTGGAGTACCACGACGACCACCCGCGGATGCTGGAGCTGAGCAACCACGTCCGCCCCGGCGCCCCGGCCTACCTGGACAACCTGGTGACGCCGGGTCAGTGGTTCACCGTGGCCTGCATGTTCGGCACCGACTCGGTCGACTGGGAGCTGGACGGCCGGGCGGTGCACTCCGACGGGCAGGGCGTCGGCCCGGACTGGCGGGCCTGGATCATCGTCAACCTCTCCGTCGCGGGCGGCCAGTGGGGCCACCGCCGCCCCCGCGCCAACGCCGGCCGCCTCTCCTGGCGCTGCCAGGACCTGACCGTCCGCCGCCCGCAGTGACCCCACAGCGACCCCATCACCCGCAGTGACCCCACCGACCCCACTGACCACACAGCGAGCCCGCCACCCGCAGTGACCCCGCCGGCCGTCAGCCCAGCAGCACGCCGAGCGGCCCGGCGATCAGGCGGTAGTCGGCGAGGAACCCGGTGAGCACCGCGCCGGCCGGCGCGGCCCGCAGCACCTCGACCCGCCGGTGGGCGGTCAGGATCAGCACCCGGCACTCGGGCAGCTCAGCTGTTCGCGCAGCGCGGCGGTGCCGGCGATCCCGTCGGCCCCGGGCAGGTCGATGTCCAGCACCGCCACGTCGGGCCGGTGCGCCGGCGCGGTGGGCACCACCTGGTCGCCGTGCCCGGTCTCGGCCACCACTTCGATGTCCCCGGCCTCGGCGAGCAGCGCCCGCAGCGCGCCGCGCACCAGGTGCATGTCCTCGGCCAACAGCACTCTCACCACGTGTCCCGCCCCCTCGGTCCGCAAGCCCCCAGGACAGGAGGCCCCGCACCGCGCACCGGCCGGGGTGCCCGATCAGGCAGCATCCCCCTTGCCCGGGGCAGTTCCTGACGGAGCGACAGGTTCACCGGCGGAGCGGCCGCTACGGTTTCGACAACAGGCCTAGACCAATCCGGGCCGATTCCCCTGCTACCGATTCCCCTGCTGAGGAGAAGTTCCTTGCGACGCTCTGCTGCCGCCGCGCTGTCCACCGCCGTGTCCGCCACGCTGCTCTCCGCGTTCTGGGCCGCCGCGCCGGCCCAGGCCGCCACCACGGGGGCGGCCGGCACCGTCACCGCGACGGTGACCCTCGACCCCACCGGCACCGTCGACGCCAACGGGTTCGTGACCGTCTCGGGCACCTACCGGTGTTCGCCGCTCCCCACCGGGGTGGCCGTCGTCGCCAGCACGCTCGGCATGTACACGGGCGCCACCTGCGACGGCGCCGAGCACACCTTCACCGACCGGAGGCGGCCCGCCCGGGAGCAGCTCTACACCGTCGGTCCGACCGAGGTCGGCGCCAGCGTGACCTGGATGCGGAACGGCAGCTACCCGGTCATCATCCAGGCCACCAAGATCGCGAGCGACACCCGGACCGTCTACCTGCAGGCCCCCGCGAACTGACGCACCGTCGGCCCGCGGCCGGGCCGGGCCGGGCGGCCCGGCCCGCCCGGCCGCGGGCCGGCACCCTACAGCTCCAGGGTGACCTGGTAGCGCCGCAGCCAGCCGTCCAGCAGCAGCACCACCTCGCCCGCGTTGCGCAGGTCCCGGCCGGGGGCGTCGGCGACGGCGGCCGTCGCGGCGGCCAGGTCGAGCAGGTCGCGGCCGGGGGCGTCCCGGTCGGCCAGCAGTTCGCGCAGTTCGGCGCGGAGCGCCTCGGCGTAGCGCGGGTCCTGGGTGGAGGGGTAGGGGCTCTTGACGCGCTGGGCGACCGCGTCGGGGAGCACGTCGCGGGCGGCGGCGCGCAGCAGGGACTTCTCCCGGCCGTCGAAGCTCTTCATCGCCCAGGGGGTGTTGAAGACGTACTGGACGAGGCGGTGGTCGCAGAACGGGACGCGGACCTCCAGGCCGACGGCCATCGAGGCGCGGTCCTTGCGGTCCAGCAGGATCTGGACGAACCGGGTCAGGTGCAGGTGGCTGATCTCCCGCATCCGGCGCTCGTGGGCGCTCTCGCCGGCCAGCCGGGGCACGTCGGCGAGGGCTTCGCGGTAGCGGGCGTCCCGGTAGCCGGGCAGGTCGAGCTTGGCGAGCAGGCCGGGGGCGAGCAGCGACTGCGGGTTGAGGGTGGCGGCGCCGCCGCCGAAGCCCTTGGCGAAGGTGTACATCCAGGGGAAGCCGTCGTGGGCGACGGCGGCCGGGTCGTGGAACCACAGGTAGCCGCCGAACACCTCGTCGGCGGACTCGCCGGACAGCGCGACGGTGGACTGCTCGCGGATCGCCTTGAACAGCAGGTACAGCGAGGTGTCGCCCTCGCCGAGGCCGAGCGGCAGGTCGCGGGCGGTGAGCACGGCCTCGCGGTGACGGCGCTCCATCAGGTCGGCGGTGTCGAGCACGATGTCGCGGTGCGCGGAGCCGACGTGTTCGGCCAGGGCGTGCGCGTAGGGGCCGTCCAGGGTGGCGCGCAGTTCGTCGGGGACGAAGTTCTCGGCCTGGCCGGTGAAGTCGACGGCGAACGAGCGGACCGGCCCCTGTCCGGCGGCGGCCAGGCCCTGCGCGGCGAGCGCGGTGATCACCGAGGAGTCGAGGCCGCCGGAGAGCAGGGTGCACAGCGGGACGTCGGCGATCAGCTGGCGGGCCACGATGTCGTCGAGCAGTTCCCGGACGGTGGCGACGGTGGTCGGCAGGTCGTCGGTGTGCTCGTGCGACTCGAGCGCCCAGTACCGGCGTTCGGCCAGGCCCTCGCGGCGCACCCGCAGGGTGTGGCCGGGCTTGAGTTCGCGCATGCCGCGGTAGACGGCGTGGCCGGGGGTCTTGGTGAAGGAGAGCACTTCGGCCAGGCCCTCGGCGTCGACCACGGCGCGGGCCTCGGGGTGGGCGAGGATCGCCTTGGGCTCGGAGCCGAACAGGACGCCGTCGGGGGTGGGCCAGTAGTAGAGCGGCTTGATGCCCATCCGGTCGCGCACCAGCAGCAGTTCCTCGCTGCGCGGGTCCCACAGCGCGAAGGCGTACATGCCGTTGAGGTGCTCGGTGAACGCCTCGCCCCACTCCAGGTAGGCGTGCAGCGCGACCTCGGTGTCGCTCGCGGTCCGGAAGGCGTGGCCGCGGGCCTTCAACTCGGCGCGCAGCTCCCGGTAGTTGTAGATCTCGCCGCTGTAGGTGGTGACCAGCACGGTGCGCCCGTCGTGCTCGGCGGTCATCGGCTGGCGGCCGCCGTCGAGGTCGATGACGGCGAGCCGGCGGTGGCCGAGGCCGACGTGGGTGCCGAGCCAGACGCCCGCGGCGTCCGGTCCGCGGCAGGCCATGGTGGCGGTCATCGCGGCGAGGGTGGCGTGCTCGGTGCTCAGGTCCCGGTCGAACGAGACCCATCCGGTGATCCCGCACATGCGAGGGGTGGCCCTTCCTCGAACAGGCCGGTGCCGCACCGCCCCGGTGGGGGCGGGGCCGTTCCCGTACGGCCGCACCGGCGCCCCGACGCTAGGCCCGATGGGTGCATTCGACAACCAAGTGTTGGTCATGTGCATTCACTTCGGGCCACCCGGACCACCGCCACCCACCTGCGCCGCCCGCCTCCCCCCTGCGCCGCCCGCCTCCTGACGTCACCTCGACTCCCTTCGCCCACCCCCGCATCTGGCCCGAACCCGCACCCCGCCCGCACCCGCCGCCCGCTCCCCCGCGCCCGCCCCCGGACGCACCCCCCTCTCGCGTCCGCCGCCGCCCGGTGGTGAACTGGTCCGGTGAAAGATCAGCGCGGCAGCACCGAACCCCCGCTCCCCGGCATGGCCGTCGAACGCCGCCCGGCCCCCGTGGTCCGCTGCCGCCGCTGCCACCGCCCGCTGCGCAGCCCCGAGTCCCGCTGGGAGAAGCTCGGCCGGCACTGCGCCGACGCCCCCGAGCGCACCCTGGTCTACGTCATCGACCAGGAACAGCTCCCGGGCATCTGACCGCCCGCCAGCACCCGCCGTCAGCACCCGCCGTCAGCGCCCACCGCCGACACCCGCCGTCAGCACCCGCCGTCAGCCCGTGGCCCCCGCCAGGACGTCCTCGCAGCTACAGCCCGGCAGCGTGGCCGGGTGGGTCGGCGGGCCGTCCCACTCCGCGCGGCGCTCCCGGTCGGCGCGGGCCCCGGCCAGCACGGCGCGGTGGACGGCGCGGGCCAGCCTGGCGCCCCACAACGAGCGGGGGCCGCCGAAGGGTTCGGCCGGCTCGCCCGGCCCGGCGGTGCGGACGGCGACGCAGACCGCGTCGGAGGGGGTGCCGGAGCAGTCGTAGCCGGCCTCCAGCAGGGCCTGGACCTTGGCCTCGGTGGCGGTGGTGAGCAGGTTGAGCAGCCCGGCGTCGGAGACCGGCGCGGGGACGACGGCCAGGATGTTGATGGTGCCGGGCACGTACGCGGCCCCGACGGCCCCAGTGGCCCTGGCAGCCCCGACCGCCTCAGCGACCCCGACCGCCTCAGCGGCCTCGGGGGCGGCGGCCCAGGTGGGGACGCCGATGCCGGTGGTGGCCAGCGCGGTGGCGCCGCCGTCCTCGGCCCAGGTGCAGGCGTCGACCTCGGCGGCCGTCATCAGGCCCGTCCCGGGCCCGGACAGGCCCTGCGCGGCGGCGAGTTCGGCCAGGTGCTCGGCCGGGTCCAACCGCCCGTACCCGGCCCGGACCTGCGCGTTGAGGACCCAGTGCCGCTCGCCCAGCCCGCCGCCGAGGACGCCGGAGCCGGCCATCCGCCAGCCCGGTCCGGCCCGCCACACCAGCAGGTGCCGGCACGCCCCGTCCTCGATCCGCCCGGCCCGCCGGACCGTCACCGCCCGCGCCGCCACCCGTTCCACCGCCCGCTCCTCGTTCATGATCCGACACCCAACCACACCGGAACGGTCGGAATTCGCCCCGCCCCGACCGGATGCGGCAGAGTGGCGCCATGACCCCGCAGCCCTCCGCGTCCGCCGCCCGTGCCCCCCGCGCCCCGGCGGCCGGGGCCCGCCGCCGGCCGGTGCAGCAGCGCAGCCAGGAGCGGTACGAGCGGCTGCTGGACGCCTGCGCGGGGCTGCTGGACGAGAGCGGGTCGACGGGGCTGACCACCAAGGAGGTGGCGCTGCGCGCGGAGGTGCCGATCGGCACCCTGTACCAGTTCTTCGCCGGCAAGGAGGGCCTGCTGGCGGCCCTCGCCGAACGCAACCTGGCCCGCTTCCTGGACGGCCTGGCCCGCCGGGTGGCGGCCGCCGGACCGCCCGACCTGGCGTCCTTCACCGACCACGCGGTGGACGAGTTCGTGGCGATGAAGCGCGACGTGCCGGGCTTCGGCCACCTGGACTTCGGCCTGGTCGACACCGTTCCCGCCGAGGTCGACGACCTGCACCTGCTGGACGCCGAGCTGGACAACAACGCGGCGGTCGCGGTCCGGCTGCGCACGATCGGCGGCGAGCTGTTCGCGGCGCCCGGGTACGCGCTGGCCCTGCGGGTGGCGATGGAGTGCGCGGACGCGGTGCTGAAGCTGGCGTTCCGGGCCGACCCGGCGGGCGACCCGGCGCTGATCGCCGAGTGCAAGCGGCTGGTGTGCAGCTACCTCGCCGAGACCCCGCCGGCCTGCTGAGCACCCCGCCATTGCGCCGTCCGGGTGCCCGCCGCACAGTGGAAGGGAGCCGAAAGTCCCTGTCCGACCCGCCGGCGGGAGTGTCCGATGCAAGCCACCGTGGGAGACCACGTCCACATGTTCAGCAGGTCGGTCGGCATGACCGACCGCAAGGGTGAGATCGTCGAGGTGCGCGGCACCGACGGCGAACCGCCGTACCTGGTCCGCTTCGAGGACGGCCACGCCGGCCTCGTCTACCCCGGCCCCGACTGCCTCGTCGAGCACCGTTCCGGCGAGGAGCAGCGCTGACCCCAGGGCCCCCGCCGGGCCCGGTGGGAGGAGATCCCGACCTTGTCGCCGCCCCTGCCCGGCCCACTGGCCCACCTCGCCCCGCTGCTCGACCACTACGGCTACCTCGCGGTCGGGGTGCTGGTGTTCCTCGACAACTGCGTGGTCCCGGTGCCGGGCCAGACCATCCTGGTGCTGGCCGCGGTGTACGCGGGCGCGGGGCAGCTGTCCCTGCCCGTGCTGCTGCTGGTCGCCGTCCTGGCGGCGGTCGCGGGCGACACCCTCGCGTACGTGCTGGGCCGCACCGGCGGCCTGGCCGTCGTGCACCGCTGGGGGCGGTACGTCCGGCTCACCCCGGAGCGGATGGAGCGCGCCGAGTCCTTCTTCCGCCGCCGCGGCGCCCTGGTGGTCACCGGGGCCCGCTTCGTCGACGGCCTGCGCCAGACCAACGGCCTGATCGCGGGCACCACCGAGATGCCCTGGCGCCGCTTCATGCCCGCCAACGTGCTCGGCGCGGCGCTGTGGGCGGGCGTCTGGACGGCGGTCGGCTACTTCGCGGGCAGCAACATCGACACCCTCTACCGCCAGGCCGTCCGCTACCAGGTCCTGCTGTTCGCCGTCCTGGCGGCCCTGGCCCTGCTCCTCCTCGTCCGCACCTGGCTGCGCCGCCGCCACCGCCCGCCCCGGGACGCCGCCGCCGGCCGGATCCCGCACCAGAACGGCGGCGGCGCCCCCGCCGACAACGACAGCGACAGCGACAGCGACAGCGACAGCGACAGCGACAACAATGGCAACGACCAGGGCCGCGGCCGCCCCTGAGGATCGGGCGGGCTGCGCGGCCGCTTCCTGCGGCGGGTACTCCTTGAGCTCGACGCCCGTGCCCCTCGTGCCCCTCCTGCGCGACGGAACCCGGTCACCGCAGGAGATCGAGTCCGCTCGAAATCAAGGCCGTCCGGGGGCGGGGCCGCCGGAGCGGGGCCGCCGGGGCGGGTCAGCGGAAGGCGATCACCTCGAAGGCGGCGGCGAACCGGGTGCCGAGCCGGGAGCCGGCCTCGCGGCTCATGCCCTCGAGGAACTCGGCGGCGTTGGCCATGTCGCCGCCGAGGCCGTCCAGGTAGGCGCGGTGGGCCTCCAGCGAGGCGACGCCGGCGGCGAAGGTGTCGGTGGTGTCGGCGGCGTGCCGCCCGTCGGGGGAGCCGGCCGCCCAGAGCTGGCGGACGCCGTTCCAGGGCTGGTGGCCCTCGGCGGTGAGTTCGCGGAAGACCCAGCGGTTGCCCGCGTCGCGCACCGCGTCGAGGGCGGCCCGGCCGACGGCGATGTGGTCGGCCTGGTTGGGGAAGACGCCGCCGTAGGTGTCGCGGAAGTTGGTGGTGATCACGACGTCCGGGCGGTGGCGGCGGATCGCCCGGGCCAGGTCGCGGCGCAGCGGCAGCCCGTACTCGAGGACGCCGTCGGGGTAGCCGAGGAACTCGACGGTCTCGACGCCGACGAGCCGGGCCGATTCGACCTGTTCGCGCTCCCGGACGGGGCGGCACTGCTCGGGGTCCATGCCGTCGATGCCGGCTTCGCCGCTGGTGACCATCAGGTAGCTGATCCGCTTGCCCTGCCCGGTCCAGCGGGCGACGGCGGCCGCGGCGCCGTACTCCATGTCGTCGGGGTGGGCGACGACGGCGAGGGCGGTGTCCCAGTCCTCGTCGAGCGGCTGGTAGGGGGGCGGGGCCTGGTGGGTGGTGTCGCTCATGGTGCTGCCTTTCGTTCGGGCCCCGCCCCGGGGCGGTGCGCGGGGTTCAGCGCGCGGTGCGGATGGCGTAGTTGAAGTCGGCGTGGCCGTAGTGGCGCATCAGGCGCAGCCAGAACGGCATCAGCATCTCCAGGCCGCGGGCGGCGTCGATCCCGCCGAGGTCGAGGACGGCGTCGGCGGGCCAGCCGAACTCGCCGAGCAGCGCGGTGACCTGGGCCTTGGCGCCGGCGTCCTCGCCCGCGACGAACAGCTGGTGCTCGCCGGGGACGCGGCCGGGGTCGACCATGACCTCGCAGTTGACGGTGTTGAGCGCCTTGACGACCTTGGTGTCGGGCAGGGCGCGCTGGAGGCGTTCGCCGATGCTGTCGTCGTTGACCGGGTCGAGGGTGACCCCGCCGTCCGGGGCGAACACCAGCGGGTTGGAGACGTCCAGCAGGGTCTTGCCGGCCAGGTTCTCCGGGCCGGCGAGTTCGACCGCGGCGAGGGCGACGGTGCCGCCGGTGGCGTTGATGACGAGGTCGCCGAAGGCGGCGGCCTCGGCGAACGTCCCCGGGTGGGCGAGCGGGCCGGTGCGGGCCGCCCAGTCCTCGGCGGCCGCGTTGCCCTTGCTGCGCGAGCCGAGGGTGACCTCGTGGCCGAGGGCGACGAGTTTCCCGCCCAGGGTCCGCCCGACCGTTCCGGTGCCGATGATTCCGATCCGCATCCGTGTGCTCCGTCCCCCGTGTCGGGTCGCCGATGGGCCGCCGGGTGTCCGGCCGACCCGAACGCACCCTACAAGAGGCGGCCTTGACGGGTGATCAGTTCCGCGGGCCGCCGCTGCCGTGCCGCGCGGGGCGGGCCGCGCCGGGGGGCCGCGCCGGGGGCCGTCCTTCCACGCTACTCCGGGGCGGCGGCGGTGTGCAGGCGCAGCAGCAGGGCGTGCAGGGTGGCGCGTTCGGCGGGGTCGAGGGGGGCGAGGACGGCGTCCTGGACGGTGCGGGCCTCGGCGTGCAGCGCGGCGAGGCGGGTGCGGCCGGCGGCGGTGAGGGTGAGGGTGAGGCGGCGGCGGTCGGCGGGGTCGCGGGTGCGGTCGATCCAGCCGCGGGCGGCGAGCAGGTCGGCGGCCTTGGCGAGGTCGCTGGGGTCCAGGCGCAGGCGGGTGGCGAGTTCGCGCTGGGTGTGCGGGCCGAGGTCGGCGAGGGCGGCGAGGGCGGCGTGGTGGTACAGGCGCAGGCCGTCGGCGGCGAGGCGGTCGGCGAGCCGGGTGCGGGCGTCCTTGCCGGTGCGGGAGAGCAGGTAGGTGGTCAGGTCGAGCAGCGAGGGCGGGGTCCGGTCTGGGGTGGCCATGGAGGCAATCATAGGTTCCCCCCTATAGTGGGTCGTCACCCATGATTTTCGAGAACCCCGGAGGGATCCCGTGGACGCGCTGCACCCCCGCCTGCTGGTCGCCGACTTCCCGGCCTGCTTCGCCTTCTACGACGCCGTGCTGCCGCCGCTGCTCGGCGCCCACCGCGTCCAGGGATCCGCGCAGGGCCCGTACGCGCACTGGGACGTCGGCGACCAGGCGCTGCTGGTGCTGTTCGACCGGGCCGCGATGGCGGCCGCCCTGGGCGAGGAGCCGGCCGCGCCCCGGGGCGACGCGTTCGTCTGCCGGGTCGCGGACGTGGACGCCGCCTACGCGCTGGCCGTGCGGTCCGGGGGCACGGCGGTGCGGCCGCCCGCGGACCGGCCGGAGTGGGGCCCGACGATGCGCACCGCCCACCTGCGCGACCCGGAGGGCCGGCTGCTCGAGTTCCAGTCGTACTGACGGCCCGTCCGCTCGTACGCTGGCCGGATGTGCTGGAGCGCGCGGGCCGACCTGGTCGCCGGGGCCGCCGTGGCGACGGTCGGCGCCGCCGCGGCGGTGCGCGCCGGGGCGACCCGGCGGCTGCCGCTGGCCGCGCTGCCGCTGCTGCTGGGCGCGCACCAGCTGGTGGAGGCGGGCGTGTGGGCGGGCTGGGCGTGGGCCCGGACGGTGTGGGCGGTGGTCGCGCTGCCGCTGCTGCCGCTGTACGTCCCGGCGGCGGTGTGGTGCGCGACCCGCCGCCGCGGCGCCGCGTGGTGCACCCTGCTGGGCGCGGCCGTCGCCGTCCCGCTGGCGCTCGCCCTGGCCCGGCACCCGGTGGCGGCGCACGCGCACGGCCACACCCTGGGGTACGCGGTCGGCGTCCCGGCGCCCGGCCTGCTGCTGGCCGGGTACCTGGCGGCGGTGCTGGGCGCGCTGCTGGGCTCGGGCGACCGGTGCCTGCGGCTGCTGGGGTGGGTCACCGGGCTGGGCGCACTGGCCTGCGCGCTGCTGTGGCGCCTGGCGTTCGTCTCCACCTGGTGCGCGCTGGCCGCGCTCGCCTCGGTGCTGCTCTACCGCTGGGCGGCCGTCAACCCGTCGAGCAGCGCCAGCACTTCGCCCACCGAGCCGCCCGGGTCGGGCACCGGGTAGAGCACCGCGCGCACGGTGCGGGCGGCGTCGACCAGCAGGGTGAGCCGTTTGAGCCGGTCGGCGCCGCCGGCCCGGAAGGTGGGCAGCCGCAGCGCGCCGGTCAGCCGCAGGGCGGCGTCGGAGAGCAGCGGGAACGGGATGTTCTGGTGGGCGGCGAACGCGGCCTGCTGGTCGGGGCGCTGGGTGGAGACGCCGTGCACGGTGGCGCCGCGCGCGGTGAACTCGGCCAGCCGGTCGCGGTAGGTGCAGGACTCCAGGGTGCAGCCGACGGTGCCGGGGATGTCGTCCCAGCCAGGCGGGTAGCCCTGGGTGCCGGGGGCGTAGGCGCCGGGGAAGCAGTACAGCACCGTCCAGGGGGTGCGGCCGACCGGGTCGGTCAGCGGCGGTCGGGCGCTCTCGGAGGCGGCGGGCAGGGTGAGTTCGGGGACGCGGGCGCCGACCAGGGCGTGCACCCGGCGGCTCTCGGCGGAGTCCGGTCCGGCGGTGGCGGTGAGGGTGCCGTCGCCGAGCAGGTGGCGGCCGCCCCAGTCCTGGAGGGCGACCAGCACCGGCAGCAGCGCCCAGCCCTTGTCGGTCAAGTGGTAGGCGTAGCGCGGCGGGTGGGCGTGGTAGAGGCGCTTCTCGACCACGCCGTCCTCGACCAGGGCGCGCAGCCGGGCGGTGAGCACCTTGCGGCTGATGCCGAGCGACTCGTGCAGGGCGTCGAACTGGTGGGTGCCGCCCGCGAGGTCGCGCACCAGCAGCAGGGTCCACCAGTCGCCGACCACGGACAGCGCCTGGGCGATGGAGCAGTCGGTGTCGCCGACGTCGGTGTAGCGCATGGAACCACCTTGCCACTGTCGCGCCCGCACCACCTATAGTGAGTTCCCAAAGGGAACTCACTGCCTGCCACCAGGGGGAACGCCACATGAGCACGTCCAGTCCCACCAGCACCGACCGACCGCTGCGGGCCCCCGCCGCCGGGGCGGCCGCCGCGTTCTGGCGCTACTGGACGGCCACCACCGTCAGCGGCCTCGGCGACGCCGTCACCGCGATCGCCCTCCCGCTGACCGCCGTCTCGGTGCTGCACGCCGGCGGCTTCCAGGTCGGCCTGGTCACCGCCGCCGGGTACGTGGCCTGGCTGGTGATCGGCCTGCCGGCCGGCGTCCTGGTGCAGCGCCTGCCGCTGCGCGGCACCCAGATCGCCATGGACCTGCTGCGCGCCGCCGCGATCGCCTCCGTCCCGCTGGCCGCCGCGCTCGGCGTGCTCGGCCTGCCGCACCTGGTGGCGGCGGCCCTGCTGGTCAGCTTCGCCAGTGTGGTCTTCGACGTCGGGAACTCCACCTTCCTGCCCGCCGTGGTGCCGCCCGAGCAGCTGACCGCCCGCAACAGCCTCACCTCCGCCACCCACGCCGCGAACCAGCTCGCCGGGCCCTCGCTCGGCGGCCTGCTGGTCCAACTGCTGGGCGCCGCAACGGCGCTGGTCACCGACGCGGTGAGCTTCCTGTGCTCGGCGGCGCTGCTGCGCACGCTGCCCCGGGCCGCCGCCGAGCGCCCCGCACCGAGCGCCGCACGCCCGTCCTTCGGCGCCCAGATCCGCGAGGGCTGGCGCTACGCGACCCGGCACCCGGTGGTCGGCCCGTGCCTGGCCGAGGCGACCTGCGTCAACTTCGTCTGCGGCGCGCTGATGGCCGTCGTCCCGCTGTTCCTGGTCCGCACCCTGCACGCCCCGGCCGGCCTGGTCGGCGTGCTGATGGCCGCCGAGGGCGCCGGCAGCCTGCTCGGCGCGGCGCTCACCCCCCGGCTGGCCGCCCGCTTCGGCACCGCCCGCACCCTGGTGTACGGCTCGCTGTTCGGCGTCGCGGCCGCCCCGCTGATGCCGCTCGCCCCCGGCGGCCCCGGCCTGCTGCTGTTCGCGCTCGGCAACGCCGGGTTCGGCGCCTCCGTGGTGGTGCTCAGCATCCTGACCCGCACCTACCGGCAGACCACCGTCCCGGCCGCCCTGCTGCCCCGGGTGATGGCCACCGTCCGGTTCGTCTCCTGGGGCGCCATCCCGGTCGGCGCCCTGGCCGCGGGCAGCGCCGTCTCGCTCTGGGGCGCCCGCACAGCCCTCGCCCTGGCCTGCGCGCTGACCGTGCTCTCCCCCGTCGTCCTGCTCTCCTCCGGGCTGCGCGGCGCCCGCGAACTGACCGACGTCGCCTGAGCCCTCCCGCTGCGGGTGCAAAGCCCCGTTCGTGCTCGTACCGTCGAAAGGGGGGCGTCACCCGAACGGGCGATGAAATCCAGACGAGGAGGCACATCTGATGCTTACTCAGTTCCGGACCGAAACGGCGCCGCGGTCACGCACCGTGACGTCGACCGAAGCCGCCGCCTTGGCGAGCCTGATGGTGGAGGACGAGGCCGCCGTGTCCGACGCGCCCACGTACTCGCCCGAGGCCGTGGGAGCCGGGCTGCTGGTGCTGGGGCTCCTGCTGTCGCCGAAGCCCCCGAAGGAGACCAAGCCGACCCGCTGACCGGGAAGGCCCGACGGCCGGGCCGGTCCGCCCGCGCGGACCGGCCCGGCCCCGCACCGGGAGGAGCCCCGTCATGCCGTTCGCCGAGACCCCGCTGCGCGACGAGTACGCCGCCGCCGTCGAGCACCTGGCGCGCCGCACCCTCGACGCCCTCCGGGACGGCACCGCCCCGCCCCCCGGGGAAGCCGCCGGGGAAACCGCGCCCCGCTCGCTGCTGGCCGCGGCCCGCGTCCTCGGCCCCGACCTCTTCGCGCCCCGGCTGCTGGCCGGCGCCGCACCCGACGGACCCACCGCCGCGCTGCTGGCCGAGGCCCGCCGCACCCTCCCCGCCCCGGCCGCTCCCACCGAGCGGGCCGCCCTGGTGATCGCCTGGCAGGACTGGGCCGCTTCCCGCCTCCTGGCCCGCACCCCGCACGGGGACAGCGCGCCGGCGCCGGCCGCCCCGCCCGACCTGCCCGGCCCCGCGGACACCGGCTGGCAGACCTGGTCGGTGCTGATGTCCCAACTGGCCCAGCTGGCCCTGCCCGGACTCGACGGGCCGGTGCACGAGAGCGCCCGCGCGCACTCCCTCGAACTCGCCCGCGGCACCGTCCGCTCGCTGCTGCGCCACGACCTGACCACCGCGGCCCGGCTCGCCCGCTGGCTCGCCCTGGCCGCCGCCGAGGGCCGCCCGCCGCGCCTGGAGGTCGGACCCGTGCTGGACCGGGTCCGGCTGGCCGGCGACGGCAGCGCCCGCACCGCCCTGGGCCTCGCCGTCGCCCACCGCCTGCTCGCGGACACCGGCACCGGCACCGGAAGGCGGACCGCATGATCGACACCCACGTCCTCGGCACCGCGCAGCGGCTCGGCTCCCGCGCGCTGTCCTGGCTGCACGCCGCCCACCGCGACGGCCTCGGCCGGATCCCGGACAACACCCTGATCGACTTCGCCGACGCCGACAACGCCTACAAGCCGCTCGGGGAGGTCGCCCTCGCCACCTCCCTCGTCCTGCGCGACGGCGTCAGCGGCCCCGCCGACACCCGGGCCGCCCGCGAACTGCTCGACGGCTGCTGGGCGCAGCTGCGCGAGGGCGACCTGCTGTACGAGCGCCAGCTGCACCACTTCACCATGACCGACCCGCTGGAGACCTACGGCCACTTCGCCCGGGCCGGGTACCGGCACCCGCCGCTGGAGGACCTGCTCGACTCGCTCTCCCGGCTGCGGGCCGCGCACGCCGAGGAGATCCGCCCCAACCGGCGCCTGGGCGTCGCCAACGCCCGCCGGGTCGTCGGCCTCGACCACCGGCCCGACTGGGAGGCGCTCGCCCTCGGCACCTGGCTCGGCGCCCGGCCCGAACCCTGGGCCGTGAACTGGATGACCGGATACGACATCACCCACACCGTCTTCCACCTCACCGACTGGGGCGCCCGCCCCGACGGCCTGCCCGAGCCGATGCGCGACTACGTCCGGGACTGGCTGCCCGTCTGGCTCGACGCGTGGGCCGAGGTCGGCCAGTGGGACCTGGTCGCGGAACTGCTGGTGGTCGACGCCTGCGTCGGCGAGCCCGCCACCGGGCACCAGGGCTGGGACGCGCTGGCCGCCGTCCAGCACGAGGACGGTCTGCTGCCGCGCGACGGCGACCCGGTCGACGGGGACCGCGAACGGGTGTTCCTGGACCACCAGCACACCGCCGTCGTCGCGGTGGTGGCCGGCGACGTCACCCTCGCCCGGGCCCTGCGCGCGACGGCGGCCGGGTGAACGGGACCGAGAGCGCGATCGCGGCCGCGGTGCGGGCCGCCGGGGAGTCGTCCGCGACCGCCGTCACCGTCGCCGTCCTGGCCGACGGCCGGGAGGAGGTGCGCTGCTTCGGACGCACCGGACGGGGGCCGGCCGCCACCGCCTGCACCCCGGACACCGTCTTCGAACTCGGCTCCCTCAGCAAGACGTTCACCGCGCTGCTGCTCGCCGCGATGGCGGCCCGCGGCGAACTCGCCCTGGCCGAACCGGTGAACGGCCTGCTGCCCGCCGACTGGCCCGCCCCGGCCGTCCGCTCCGCCGAACCGATCCGCCTGCTGCACCTGGCCACCCACACCTCCGGCCTGCCCCGGCTCCCGCCCGGGCTGCTCGCCACCGCCCTCCCCGCCTGGAACAGCAACCCGTACGCGGCCTTCGACGAGCGGCGGCTGCGCGCGGCCCTGGCCAGGACCACCGTGCGCACCCGGCCGGGCCGCCGCTACCGCTACTCCAACTACGGGGTCGGGCTGCTCGGCCGCGCCCTGGCCGAACGCGCCGCCCTGCCCTACGGCGACCTGCTCGCCGACCGGGTCCTGACCCCCCTGGGCCTGCGCTCCACCACCTGCGCCCCGGGCCCGGGCCCCCACGCGACCGGCCACCGGCACGGCCGCCCGCTGCCCCCCTGGCACATCCCCGCCCTCCCGGCCGCCGGCGCGGTCCGGGCCGGCGGCGCCGACCTGCTGCACTACCTGCGGGCCCACCTCGACCCCCGCCCCACCGGACTCGCCGCCGCCCTGCGCGACGTCCAGCGCCCCCGGCTGCGCCTGCCGGGCACCGCCCCCGGCTCCGCCCCCGGCGACGAGCTCTGCCTGGTCTGGAACCACCGCCGCTCGAACGGCCGGGACCTGTACTTCCACTCCGGCGGCACCCGCGGGTTCACCGCCTTCGCCGGCTTCTCCCCCCGGGACGCCGTCGCCGTCGCGGCCCTGGCCAACACCGGCCCGGCCCTGAACGGCCGCTTCGTCCAAGCGGGTTACGAGGTACTCCGGGCCGCCGGGCGCTAGGCTCGGCCGGACCGGGCCTAGGCCCGGTCCGACAGCCGGACGAAGTGCCGCCCGGCGTCCACCAACCGCGGCAGCACCTGTGCGTAGCCCGCGCCGGTGCCCGCGTCCGGGTGGTTGAAGTGGCTGATCACGATCGAGCCGGGCGGCGCGGCGGCCACCGTCGCCGCGACCTGCCCGGGGGTGAACGTCGCCCCGCCGTCGCCGTTCACCGCGAACCCGGCCACCCGCTCGCCCGACTCCCCCACCAGGGCCACCGCGACCTCGTCGTAGTGCGCCGTCCCCGACCGGAACCAGCCCGGCGCCCGCCCCAGCAGGGCGGTCAGCTTCGCCCGGTTGCCCGCCACCTCCTCGTACGCGGCTGCTGGGTCCGCCGTCCCGGTGATGCCGTACGCCGAACGGCCGGTCACCGACAGCGGGCGGTGCGCGGTGCCGTGGTTGCCCAGTTCGAACAGCGGGTCGGCGGCCAGTTCGGCGAACGGCCCCGGGTTGGCGTCCACCCAGCGGGCGTTCAGGAACAGCGTGGCGGGCACCGCGAGGCGGCGCAGCGTGCCGATCAGCGCCGCGTCGTAGCCGTCCCCGCCCGGCCCGCCGCACGCGTCGAAGGTCAGCGCCAGCGCCCCGCCGGGGACGGTGGCCACCACCCCCGGCAGGTCGGTCCCCCACTGCTGCGGCACCCGCCCGGCGTAGCGGGCCAGCACCTGCTCCCGGTCGGGCTGCGCGGGCGGCCGCACGGGCGACGGGGACCGCGACGGGGCGGGCGGGGCCGACGGCGCGCCGGGGGCTGACGGCGCGTCAGGGACCCGCCGCGCCGCGGGTGCGGCGCAGGCCGCCGCCGCCAGTCCGAGCGCCGCCGCCAGTACCGTCCGCCGTCCGACCATCGCCGCAGCTCCTCGCCGTCCACCGTGACCACCGCCACGAGTGTCACTTCCCGGCGCGACCGGTGCCATCTGCGAAGCTCGGCCGTATGGCTTCCTCCCCGCGACCGCACTACCTGCAGTGGACGACCGTCGCCCCGGTGCTGGCGTTCCTGCTGCTCCTGGCGACCTGGCACCGCGACCTGCCCTGGCCGGTGGTGGCGCTGGTGGCCTGCTTCCTGGCGGTGTCGGTGGTGGCGGCCGTGCACCACGCGGAGCTGATCGCCCACCGGGTCGGCGAGCCGTACGGCTCGCTGGTGCTGGCGGTGGCCGTCACCATCATCGAGGTGGCGCTGATCGTGACGCTGATGTCCGACGGCGGCGACAAGAGCGCCGGTCTGGCCCGGGACACGGTGTTCGCGGCCGTCATGATCACCTGCAACGGGATCCTCGGACTGTCCATCCTGGTGGGCGCGTTGAAGTACCGCGTCGCGGTGTTCAACGCGGAGGGCACCGGCGCGGCGTTCGGCGCGATCGCCACTCTGGCCACCCTCAGCCTGGTGCTGCCGACCTTCACCACCTCGCAGCCCGGCCCGCAGTTCTCCACCACCCAGCTGGTGTTCGCCGCGACCGCCTCGATCGTCATCTACGGCCTGTTCGTCTCCACCCTGACGGTCCGTCACCGCGACTACTTCCTGCCGGTCACCCCGGCGGGCGAGCTGGTCGACCCGATGGACGACCACTCCGAACCGCCGACCATGAAGGAGACCCTGGTCAGCGTCGCCCTGCTCTCGGTCGCCCTGGTCTCGGTGGTCGGACTGGCCAAGGGCGTCTCCCCCACCATCGAGCGCGGCGTCGCCGCCGCCGACCTGCCCAACGCGGTGGTCGGCGTGGTGATCGCGCTGCTGGTCCTGCTCCCCGAGTCGATCGCCGCGGTCCGGGCCGCGGTCCGCAACCGGGTCCAGATCAGCCTCAACCTGGCCCTCGGCTCGGCGCTGGCCTCGATCGGCCTGACCATCCCGGCCGTGGCGATCGCCTCCAGCTGGCTCTCCGGCCCGCTCGAACTCGGCCTCGGCGCCAACCACATGATCCTGCTGGCGCTGACCGTCGCGGTCGGCACCCTCACCGTCATCCCCAAGCGCGCCACCCCGCTGCAGGGCGGCGTCCACCTGGCGATCCTCGGCGCCTACCTGGTCCTCGCGGTCAGCCCCTGACCCGGAGGACCGGCCCCGCCACCGGCTCGGACGCACCCGGCGACGGGGCGCGGCGCGCTCAGCGGGGCGCGGTCAGCGGGCCCCGGGGCCGAAGAGGCGGAGCGGGACGGAGTCGGCGAGGACCTGGTAGCCGGCGGGGTTGAAGTGCAGGTGGTCGCCGACGTCCAGGTCGGGGCGGAGCCGGCGGGGGGCCTGCGGGTCGCGGGCGGCGCGGTCGAAGTCCAGCACCGCGTCGAACTCCCCGCTGGTGCGGATCCAGGCGTTGACCGCCTGCCGCGACGCCTCGCGCAGCCCCGCGGCGTCGTCGTACTGGCTGCCGCCGAAGGGGGTGAGGGTGGCGCCATAGACGCGGATGCCCTGCGCGTGGGCGCGCAGCACGATCTGCCGGTACGCGTCGATCAGGTCCGCGGTGACGGCCTGCTGGGCGGCCGGGGTGGCGTCGGCGGTGCCGAGGTCGTTGACGCCCTCGGAGACGACGAGCGAGGTGACGCCGGGCTGCGCGAACACGTCGCGGTCCAGGCGGGACAGGGCGTTGGGGCCCAGCCCGTCGTTGAGGACCCGGTTGCCGCCCGCGGCCTGGTTGAGCACCGCGGTGCCCGCGGTGTCGGCGTGCTGGGCAAGCCGGGCCCGCAGCCGGTCGGGCCAGCGGTCGTCGCCGTTGTCGGTGGAGCCGCGGCCGTCCGCGAGGGAGTCGCCCAGGACGACGGTCGCCCGGTCGGCGGCCGGTGCCTGCACCTCGACGGCGCTCAGGAAGTACCAGTGGTTGACCTGCGCGGCGCCGTCCAGGTCGGCGTCGTCGAGGTGGTCGCCGCGCAGCATGTACGAGGTGGTGCGGGAGCCGGGGTGCGAGGTGACGGCCGTCGACTGCTGGCCGGTGGCCAGGTACATCGTGACGGTGAGGGTCTCCCCCGCGGCGACGGGGAAGTCCAGCGGGTCGGCGACCATCTGCGCGCCGACCGGCACCGTGACCCCGGGCCGCCCGCCGAACGTCACCGCCCGCGCGCTCCCGGGCACGATCGCCCGCGCGCCCGACCGGCCGCCGTCCGGGCGGGCCACGGACACGGCTGTCACCGGCAGCGCGGCGCCGCCGAACGCGTTGGAGACGTGCAGCCGCAGGGAGCAGCCGCCGAGCGTGACGTGCACGGTCTGCCGCAGCGTGGTGTCGGCGAACACCGCGCCGTCCTGCGTGTACGGGGCCGGCGGCATGTTGCCAGGCTCCGTCAGCTGCGGCATCGAGGTCCAGGTGTCGACCCAGTGCTCGTGCCCGTGGCCCGCCGCATCCGCCGCGGCGGCGGGTTGCGCGCCGGCATGCGACCCGCTCCCCGCGCGGCCGGCCAGGGTCCCGCCGAACGCGGCGGCCGTCACGGTGAGGGCCACGGTGGCGACCACGGCCGCCGTGGTCGTCGTCCATCGGCGCAGTGCGGTTGTTTTCACGTACGGCCCTCTCCCGATCCCGTCCGGCCCGGTCATGGCACCCACGATCGAAAAGTTTCGAAGCCTGACGGGCCGTCATTTGCTAAATGGATTGGCGGTAGCGTAGCCGAGTTCAGCCGAGATCGAACCCTTTAAGTTCGGAAAGAATCTCGAATCTTTCGAACCGATCGGCCGCCGGCTGCCGAAGGACGGCCACCACCGAGACGGGAGAGCGCGGAGAGAGCGGTCACCACGCCGCCGGCTCCGCACAGACAGCCGCGCTCCAGGCCAGTTATTAATATTTACCTCTTTACGGAGGTGTCGGGACCCGCTCCCGGAGACCCTCCCGCTCCCGGCGCTAGGGTGACGTCCATGGCGGACACCCCGGCGGCAGCGGCGCCCTCCCTCGATGCCCTGGACGCCGTGGCCGACCGCGCCTGCGAACCGCCCACCGGCGCCTCCCGGGCGAAGCAACTGCGCTGGGTCGCCGGGGAGTTGCGCACCGCCCTGGAACGCGGCGCGCTCCCGCCGGCCGCCGCCGGAACCCTGGCCGCACTCCTCGCCCCCGCCACCCTCGACGCCTACCTCACCGCCGCCGAACAGGGCCTGCTGCGCCGCAGACCCGCCGCCCGACCCGACCACGCCTCACCCGCGTCCATGCACGTGCGGGAGAACTGCCTGCGCATCCTCGCCACCCGGGCGGGCATCCCCCTCACCCTCCCCGACCGCGACCGGCCCGCCGTCACGCTCCGGGAGACGGTCGCCGCCCGCCCCCGCAGCATCCTGCTGGGCCACCTGGAGAACGCGACCCGCCCCGGCCAGGACGACGCCCGCACCCGCATCCTCGCCGTCGTCGCCACCGTCCTGGACACCGGCTGCCGCGCCGGCGAACTCTGCGCCCTGCGCACCGACGACGTCGACCTGCACCGCGGCACCCTCCGCCTCACCCGCCTCCCCCAGCACCGCGACCCCCGCACCCCGCCCGCCACCGAGACCGTCCCCCTCTCCCCCACCACCCGCGCCGCCCTGCGCAATTGGCTCACCGCCCGCGAACGCCTCACCCTCCGCGACGCCACCGAGCCCCCCGGCCCCGACAACGAGACCACCGACGCCCTCTGGGTCAGCATCGCCCCCAGCGGCCACCCCCGCCCCGGCCTCCCCCTCCACTTCCGCGGCCTCGCCCGCGCCTACGCCCGCGCCGTCCACGACCTCAACACCGACATGGCCGGCCAACCCGGCTGGCACCCCCTCCCCCGCCGCATGGAACCCCTCCGCCGCGCCGTCCGGCCCCGATCGGACGACACCGCGGACGCGGCCGCCCTCCGCCACGCCGACGCAGACGCAGACTCCGACGGCGACGGCGACCTCCCGAAGCGGGCCGGTCGGCAACGGAGTTGAGCGGCCTGCCGGCCGCAGCCCCGGCTGATCCCGCGCGCCTCGTCCCACGCCCTCGCGGGCGCAGACTACCTGCCTCCCGGCCACCGAAAAATCTATGCCCGCTGGAGTAGACATTGCCGGAGCGAAGGGTTAGTTTTTCTCTCGTAAGCGCAGTGAAGAGATGGCCCGGCAGACATGAACTGGCGGGAGCAGTTGCAGAAACATGCAGGTCGGAACGGTCGTGGGGCCCTGAAGCCGAAGTTCGTGCAGGAAGGCGACGGGGTCGACGACCGGGCCGGGCGGCCCGCAGTCATCAGGGGCGGCCAGCGAGCAGTACCAGCAGTTGGCAGTACCAGTACATATCCACCAATGAGGATGAACGGAGGGACAGAGCGCCATCAGGATCGCCCGGCCCGTGATGCCTTCACCCGGGCGGACACCGCAGACCCCCTTTTGAGTACGAGGACGGTGGTTTCCGGTCACGCATACGCGATCCCCGCAGCTCCCCCACACCGGGGCAGCTCGGAACAAGGAACCCGGCCAGAGCCGGTAGATGGTGTTGTTTCCCCTTCGGGGCCCCGGAGCCGCCACGGCGCCGGGGCCCCTCGACGCGTTCCTCGGGAACCAAGAGAGGTGCAGTGACTACGACGACCGACAAGCCCCACACCCCCGACCCCGTCAGCTCGTTCGACGACGACGACTACCCCGCCTACACCATGGGCCGCGCCGCCGCGATGACCGGCACCACCGCCGGCTTCCTACGGACACTCGGCGACCAGGGCCTCATCACCCCCCTGCGCTCCGAAGGCGGCCACCGCCGCTACTCCCGCTACCAGCTGCGCATCGCCATGCGCGCCCGCGACCTCGTCGACCAGGGCACCGCCATCGAAGCGGCCTGCCGCATCATCATCCTCGAGGACCAACTCGAAGAAGCCCTGCGCATCAACGAGCAACTGCGCCGCAGCCAGAGCGGACCGGACTCGGCGGCCGGCACCTGACCCCCACGGCGCCCGGCCCCACGGGGAAGGTGCTCTTGGCGACCGAGGAGGCCGATGGCCCGGCCGTCGCGATCGACCACCGGCCGGTGCGGGCCCCGGTTCCGTCGCCGTGTCGGCGGTGACGTCGTCGCCGATCCGCGGTTCCGGTCGCTTCATGAGGCCGCCGACCGTTGCGGTCTCGGGTCGTTCGAGGCCGCCGGCCACGGGCGAAGCCCTTCGGGCCGTTGCCACCAGTGGAGGCGCCGAGGGGACGGCCGTCGACGACGGACCCGGGCCCGCACCGGCCGGGGGCGGACGTCGTGACGCAGGACCGAGGGGCCCGCACCGCGTGTACGCGGTGCGGGCCCCTCTCCGCTGGGCGGGTGCCGCGACAGGACGACCACGGCGGACGGATGTTTTCGGCCTGCAGGCCCTTCCGGCCCTCGATCCGCCCACCGCCCCCGCCCCCGCGAGGACTCCGGGATCCGGCACGCGCGGGACCCCGCCACGGGCGATGCGGTTCCTCCCACCACCATAAACGGATAGGCAATCCGCTTGTGGTACCGTCACCACCAAGCGGATGACCTATCCGAATTTCCGGGCCGGAGGAACGCGTGGGGAAGACAGCTGTGGTCACGGCCGGGACCGCCGGCATCGGCCTGGAGACGGCCCTGGGGCTGGCGGCCGCCGGATTCTCGGTCACCGTGGTCGGGCGCAGTGCCGACCGGGGCGCCCGGGCGGTCGAACGGATCGGCGCGGTGAACCCGGCGCGCCCCGGCCGGTTCCTGGCCGCCGACCTCGGCTCGCTCACCGGCGTGCGCACGCTCGCGGGCCGGATCGCCGACGACCACGCCGCCTCCGGCGAACCGCTGACCGTGCTGGTGAACAACGTCGGGGCGATGTTCGCGGATCGGCGGGAACTGGACGGCGTGGAGGCGTCGTTCGTCCTCAACCACCTTTCGCCGTACCTGCTGACGGAACTGCTGCTGCCCACGCTCACGGCCGGTGCGCCGAGCAGGATCGTGAACGTGACCTCGGGTGCGGTCGGTGTCGCCAAGCGGGTGTTCGACGCCGTCGAGCCGCCCGGCGGCTACTACGGCTTCCACTGGTACGGCCGCGCCAAGCTGGCGAACCTCGCCTACACCCTCGACCTGGCGTCGCGGCTCGACGGCACGGGCGTCTCGGTCTTCGCCGCCGACCCCGGGGGCGCCTCGACCGACATGACCGACGGCACCCTGACCGACCCGAAGATCGTCTCGCCGGCCCTGCGGCTGCTGTGGCCGCTGGTGCGCCGTAAGTTCGAACGCTCCACCGCGGGCCCGGCGTCCGAGGCCGCGAAGCCCTCCGTCGTCGCCGCCACCGACGAGTCCCTGGCGGGCCGGACCGGCATCGTCATCGGTGCCGCGGCGCGCCCGACGACGCCGTTCCGCCCGGCCGCCGACCCCCGCGTCGCCGACGCCGTGCGCCGGCTCAGCCGGCAGTACGCGCCCCTCGCGGCGCCCTGACCCGTCCGGAAGGGCCCGGCGCGGGCGGCGGGGACATCCGGATGGGCCATCCGGTTAGCATGTCCCCATGACGACGACACCGCTGCGCAAGGACGCGGCCCGCAACTGGGACCGGATCGTGGCCGTCGCCCGCGAACTGGTCGACCAGGGCACGCCGTTGCAGCTCAACGACGTCGCCCGCCGCACCGGGCTCGGAGTCGGCACCGTCTACCGCCACTTCGCCACGCCCGAGGCGCTCCTGGAGACCGTCGCCACCCCCCGCCTGGAGGCCCTGACCGCCCACGGACGGCGGGCGCTGGCGGACACCGACGCCGGGCGGGCGCTGGAGGACTTCCTGGCCCGCACCGTCGAGGCGCAGGTCACCGACGCCGCCCTGGCGCCGGTCACCGCCGCCTCCGCCGACGCCCTGCCGCGCACCACGGAACTCAAGGAGTCCCTGTGGGCGACGGGCACCGCGCTCCTCGACCGGGCCCGCGCGGCCGGGGCGGTCCGCCCCGACCTGGCCGCAGCCGACCTGGTCCCGCTCATGTGCGGCCTCGCCTACGCCGTGGACGTGCACGCCGGCAGCGCTCCCGCGGACCGGATCGACACCGCGCGCCGCTACCTGGCCGCACTGCTCGGCGGCCTGCGGGCCGCGCCGACGACGGGGCGGGACCCCCGCGCCGCGGGCCGGACGGAACCGCCGGACCCGCACTGAGGGGCCCTCACGGCAGCCGGCCGCCGTAGAACGGCCCGTAGTAGAGCGCCAGTTCGGCCCGCAGGTCGAGGTCGGTGTGCTGCTCGGCCCGCACCAGCGGCGGGGCGGCGCCGATCTCCTCCTTGCTGCGGTCGACCCGGACGGTGCGCCGTTCCAGGTCGACCTCACGGACCGTCACGGCGGGCAGCAGGACCCGGTGGTGGAAGATCCACGGGGCGGTGTCGACCACCAGGTACTGCGGCCCGAAGTCCTCGGCCATCCGGTCCACCTTGCCGATCGGCCCGTCCTCGGCCTCCACGTGGAACCCGACCAGGTCGGCCCCCACCCGGTGCCCGGACGCGTCCCGGTAGGTCCACAGGTCGACGTCGTGGCGCTGCTCGCTCATGCTCGTCCCTCCGTTCGGGCGGCCCTGGCGGGGCGGGCGCTCCGCCCCGGCCGCTCGGGGCGGTTGCCCGCCGGCGGCCGGTCCATGCCGGTGGCCGACGGGCGGGAATCCGGTGGGCCGCGGCAGGCATCAGTGGCGGGCGGCGGGGCAAGCGGGTGGCGCGGCGACGTCGGGCCGCGCATCCCCGAGACGAGGAGGAACCATGTCGATCCTTTGGGCGATCATCGCCGGTCTGGTCATCGGTCTGCTGGCGAAGCTGGTCATCCCCGGCCGGCAGCCGATCCCGCTGTGGCTCACCGTCCTGCTGGGCATCGTCGGCGGGATCATCGGCAACTTCCTGGCGAGCGCGTTCGGCGTCGCGGACACCGGCGGCGTCGACTGGATCCGGCACTTCTTCCAGATCGGCGCGGCCGCCGTGCTGATCATGCTGGTGACCCCGTTCTGGTCGCGCCGGCGCGTCTGACGCCGCGACACCGGACGCCGCCCGCCCCCGCGTTCGGGGAGCACCGGGACGGCCCGCCGACGGACCAGGGGTGGCGGCAACGACCACCCCGTCGGGTCCGACCCGGGCGGCCGTCCCGGTGCTATGCGCGGTTGCCGGGCGACATCCCGGCGGAGCCGGTCACCCGCCTGCCGCCGGGCTTCTTCTCCGCCGGGGGCCGGCGGCTACTCCACGGTGACGCTCTTGGCCAGGTTGCGCGGCTTGTCGACGTCCCGGCCGAGGGCCACCGCGGCGTGGTAGGCGAGGAGTTGGAGCGGGATGTTGAGCAGCAGCGGGTCGAGTTCGGGCTCGCTCTTGGGGACGACCAGGCAGTGGTCGGCGAGCTTGGCCCCGACCGGTCGGTGGGCGACGGCCAGCACCCGGCCCTCGCGGGCCTTGATCTCGCCGAGCGCGGTGAGGTTCTTGTCGAGCAGTTCGTCGTCGGGGACGAGGGCGACGGTCGGCAGCTCGGGGGAGATCAGCGCGAGCGGGCCGTGCTTGAGCTCGCTGGCCGGGTACGCCTCGGCGTGGACGTAGGAGATCTCCTTGAGCTTCTGCGCGCCCTCCCGGGCCACGGGGTAGCCGCGGACCCGGCCGATGAACATCATGCCCTGGCTGTCGGCGTACGCGGCGGCCAGCTTCTCGATCTCGGCCTGCTGCCCGAGCACCTCGCGGATCTGGTCGGGCAGCGCCTTGAGCCCGGCGACGATCCGGCGCCCGTCGGCGGGCGAGAGGTCGTGGACGCGGCCGAAGTGCAGGGCGAGCAGCGCGAAGGCGACCACGGTGGAGGTGAACG
Source organism: Kitasatospora cineracea (assembly GCF_003751605.1). NCBI lineage: Bacteria > Bacillati > Actinomycetota > Actinomycetes > Kitasatosporales > Streptomycetaceae > Kitasatospora > Kitasatospora cineracea. The sequence continues at coordinate 4,704,667 of NZ_RJVJ01000001.1, read as the reverse complement.
CCTTGGTGGAGGCGACCGAGATCTCCGGCCCGGCGTGCAGGTAGATGCCGCCGTCGCACTCGCGGGCGATCGCCGAGCCGACGGTGTTGACCACGCCGAGGACCCGGCCGCCCTTGCGCTTGACCTCCTGGACCGCGGCCAGCGTGTCGTAGGTCTCGCCGGACTGGCTGACCGCGACGTACAGGGTGTCGGCCTCGATGACGGGGTTGCGGTAGCGGAACTCGGAGGCGGGCTCGGAGTGGGCGGGGATGCGGGCCAGCTCCTCGATCAGCTGGGCGCCCATCTCGCCCGCGTAGTAGGCGGATCCGCAGCCGAGGATCTTCACCCGGCGGATCTCGCGCAGCTCCCGGGCGTCCAGGTTGAGCCCGCCCAGGTGCGCGGTGGCGAAGCGCTCGTCGAGCCGGCCGGAGAGGGTGCGCTCGACGGCGCCGGGCTGCTCGTGGATCTCCTTGAGCAGGTAGTGCGCGTAGCCGCCGGTGTCGTAGGAGCCGACCTCCCAGTCCACGGTGGAGGGCTGCCGGGTGACGGTGCGGGCGTCCTCGGTGAAGGTGCGGAAACCGTCGGCGCGGACGGTGGCGAGCTCGCCGTCCTCCAGGTGGACGACCTGCCGGGTGTAGCGGACCAGGGCGGAGACGTCGGAGGCGGCGAACATCTCCTTCTCGCCGATGCCGAGCACGATCGGGCTGCCGTTGCGGGCCACCACGATGCGGTCGGGCTGCTCGGCGTCCAGCACCGCGATGCCGTAGGTGCCGACGACCAGCTTGAGGGCGGCGCGCACCGCGTCCTCGAGCTCGCCGCCGTCGGCGCGGTGCGCGGCGACCAGGTGGGCGAGGACCTCGGTGTCGGTCTCGGAGCGGAAGAGCGCGCCGTCGGCGGCGAGCTTGGCGCGCAGCTCGTCGGCGTTCTCGATGATGCCGTTGTGGACGACGGCGATCCGGCCCTCGTTGTCGGTGTGCGGGTGGGCGTTGGCGTCGGAGGGGACGCCGTGGGTGGCCCAGCGGGTGTGGCCGATGCCGACGGAGCCCTTGAAGCGGGCGGGCAGCGCGGCGGCCAGGTCGGCGACCCGGCCCTTGGTCTTGCAGACCCGGAGCCTGGCCGGGGCGGACCTGGTCGCGGGGGCGACCACCGCGACGCCCGCCGAGTCGTAGCCCCGGTACTCCAGCCGCTGGAGCCCCTCCAGCAGGATGGGGGACGCGTCCTTGGGGCCGATGTAGGCCACGATTCCGCACATGACGTGGGCTCCTGTCAGTCGTGAGAAGGCGGTGGGGCCGGGCCGTCAGCCGTAGACCATCCGCCGCAGCTGGCGCACCGTCAACTGCGGGGCGGCCACCCGGCGGGCGGCCAGCTCCCCGCCGAGGCGGGCGAAGATCCGGTCGTTGGTCAGCCCCCGGGCCTGGAGCTCACCGTGGCGGCGGCGGACGTACTCCTCGGTGGTCTCCGCGAAGTACGCCAGCACCTCCGCGACGACCCGCGCGGCCTCCCCCGGGGCCAGGGCAGTGGTCCTGGCGAGGTGGGCGAGCAGGTCCTCATGAGGGTGCGGTGAGGCAGGCACGGATCGGGAGCCTAGGCGCGAAGTGTCCATTTGCCAAAGATCCTGCCCGAATTCGGGCAGGATCACCAGCTGTGGCGGCGACCGGGGCCGCGCGCGGGGGCGCCCCTATGATGTGGGCCGTTCGTTGGAGGACGGTGCGCGGACGGTGTTCGGGTGATCGTGGGGGCCTTCCGATCCCGTCGGCGGTGTCCCTGCCCGGGTTTCCGGCGGTCACCCCGCAGGATGGGCCGTGCACTGTCCGTGTCGATCACAGGGGGAACGTCCGTCATGCAACCGCGCGTGTTCGCCGTCGTCACCGCCGTCCTGCTGGCCGTCCTCGGCCTCGGGTCGGTCATGGTGACCGACTGGACGCCGAAGCCCGCCACCGCGGCCGCCGCGGCCGACCCCGGCGGCCCGCGCCCCGGCGCCGCGCCGGACGCCGCCGCGTCCCCCTCCCCCACCGGCGACCCGGCGGTGTGGACCCGCTCCACCCTGCGCAACAAGCTGATGGCCGAGATGGCCGCCACCGACCCGGGGGTGGCGCTCGCCGACCTCGACAGGATCTCCAAGGACAAGCCGTACACGGTGCGGTTCTGCCACCCGATCGCGCACGAGCTCGGGCACGCCGCCGTGGAGCGCTACCACCAGGACTTCCAGAAGGTGATCTCCTTCCCGCACGAGACCTGCGCGGCGGGCTACCTGCACGGCGCGGTCGAGGAGATGCTCGCCAACTCCAAGGACCCGCAGAGCGACATCCTCACCCTGTGCGCCCCGGCCAACACCGGCCCGTGCATCCACGGCGTCGGCCACGGCATCATGTTCGTCACCAAGCAGGACATCCCGGCCGCCCGCGCGCTGTGCGACAAGTTCCCCAGCCAGAGCCGCCGGATCACCTGCTCCGAGGGCGTCTTCATGCAGCTGTTCGCGCCCGACGAGGAGGACGAGAAGGCCAAGGCCAACCTCCCCGCCGACAAGCTCGCCGCCGAACCGCTCTACCCGTGCCCGGAGCAGCCCGCCCTCTACCAGTCGGCCTGCTTCTTCTACGCGCCGACCTTCTTCCTCTCCTCGCACGACTACGCCAACCACCCCGAGGCGTTCGCCCAGGCCCTCCAGTGGTGCCTGAACGGGCAGGCCAGCGGCGGCGCCGAGGACTGCTCGCGGGGCGCCGGCTCGCGCACCATGAAGTACAACCTGGACCGCCCCGACTGGGCCGCCCAGCAGTGCGCCACCCCCAAGGACGGCTGGCAGCGCAAGGCCTGCACCCAGGGCCTGGTCAGCTACTACACCGTCAACGACACCACCGCGGGCGCCGCCGGCCGCCTGTGCGCCCAGATCGGCGACAAGGAGATCCAGGGCTACTGCCGCTCGGCCGGCGGCCTGTCCAGCACCCTGGACTGACCCCCGGCCCCTCCCGCGGGCGGGCGCCGGTCCGACCCCGCCCACCTGCGCATACGATGCCCCGTGTGAACGACGACTTCCGCGGGGCCGCACGGGCGGCCGCAGACCTGGTGGCCGACTACCTCGACGCGGTGCCCGACCGCCCGGTGTGGCAGCCGATGGACCCGGCGGAGCGGGCCGCGCTGCTCGACCTCCCGCTGCCCGAGCACGGCACCGACCTGGCCGGGCTGCTGGAGACCGTCGAGCGGCGGATCATGCCGCACCCGATGGGCAACGGGAGTCCGCGCTTCTTCGGCTGGGTGAACTCCGCCCCGCAGCCCGCCGGCGTGCTCGCCACGCTGGCCGCGAGCGCGATGAACCCCAGCTCGGCCGGCGGCGACCACGCCGACGTGCACCTGGAGCGCGCCGTGGTGCGCTGGATCGCCGAACTGGTCGGCTTCCCGCACCCGCCGGGCGGCGGCATCCTCACCTCCGGCACCTCGATGGCCACCATCGTCTGCCTGGCCGCGGCCCGCGGCCGGGCCGCCCGCAAGGCCGGGTGGGACGTCCGCGAGGACGGCCTGGCCGGGATGCCGCCGCTGGTCGGCTACGTCACCGGCGAGGCGCACAGCTGCGTGCGCAAGGCCGCCGAGCTGCTCGGCCTGGGCTCCAGGCACCTGCGCACCGTCGCCTCCGACGCCGACGGCCACCTCGTCCTGGACGCGCTGGAGGCCGCGATCGCCGAGGACCGGGCGGCCGGCCGGCTGCCGTTCCTGGTGGTGGCCTCCGCGGGCACCGTCGGCACCGGCGCCGTCGACCCGTTCGGGCCGATCGCCGACCTGGCCGAGCGCGAGGGCCTGTGGTTCCACGTCGACGGCGCCTACGGCGCGTTCGGCGTCCTGGACCCGGCGATCGCGCACCGCTACGCGGGCATGGACCGGGCCGACTCGCTCGCCCTCGACCCGCACAAGTGGCTGGGCGTGCCGGTCGACTGCGGCTGCGCGCTGGTGCGCGACGCCGAGGAGCTGCGCGGCACCTTCAGCCTCGTCCCCTCCTACCTGCGCGACGACGCGGCCGGCGACCTCGGCTGGTTCTCCGAGTACGGCACCGAGCAGACCCGCCCGTTCCGCTCGCTGAAGGTCTGGGCGTCGATCGCCCACCGCGGCCGCTCCGGCGTCGCCCGGGACGTCGCGCACTGCACCGCGCAGGCCCGGCAGCTGGGCGAATGGATCGAGCAGGACCCGGAGTTGGAGCTCGTCGCGCCCGTCGAGACCTCCATCGTCGCCTTCCGCCACCGCCCGGCCGGCCTGGACGAGGCGGGCCTCCAGAAGCTCAACTCGCTGCTCCCGGTGGCCGTCCAGCAGCGCGGGGAGGTCTTCGTCACCGGCGCCGTCTACCGGGGCAGCGAGATGCTCCGGGCCTGCCTGCTGAACGCCGCCACCACCGAGGCGGACCTGCGGCTGCTGCTGGACGAGGTGAAGTCCGCCGGAGCGGAACTCCTGGACCGGTGCCGTACGTCCAACTGATCGCGGGCGCGGATCAGCGCCGATCCGACGGGGGCCCGCGGAGACATTTACCGTCAGGTCACGGGGGATTCGTGATCGTGAAACAGCGGAGCGCCACCATGCAGGCATGGACACCATGGCGTACACCCAGCACAGAGTCACCGACGACAAGCAGCAGCGGCGGCGGAGCCGGGGGCACCGCTGGCGCAAGGAGACGGTCGAGCTCGCGGCGGTCTTCGCCGCCGTCGCGGCCGCCGACCTGGTCGCCAACGTCGTCGTGCACGGCCACGACGGGCCGGTGCTGCTGGTCGCCTCCGCGGCGGCCCTGCTCGCCACCGCGCTGTTCCGCGGCTGGCTCGCCCACCGGCACCCGACCGGGCCGCCCGGGGCCGCCGCCCCGCCGGGAGCGGACGCACCGCCGGGCGGCGGCGCGATGAACGCACCGGAGGAGCCGACCGCCCTGTGGCGGCTGCGCACCAGCGTCTCCGACGCCCCCGGCAGCCTGGCCCGGGTGTGCACGGCGCTGGCCGGGCTGCAGGTCAACATCGTCTCCATGCAGGCCCACCCGCTGCCCGACTGCACCGTCGACGAGTTCATCCTCCGCACCCCGGCCGCGCTGCCCCGCACCGAGCTCGCCGCGGCCGTCGCCGCCGCCGGCGGCTGGGACATCTGGACCGACCGGGCCGACGCCCACGAACTCGTCGACGTCCCCCGCCAGGTCCTCGCCCTGGCCACCCGCACCGCCCTGGACGCCGCCGAACTCCCGGTCGCCCTGCGCCAGTTGTTCGGCCGCGCGACGATCCGGCAGTACCCCGGCCGCGGCGACGACACCCCCGCCGGCCTGGCCGGGCACCTGATGCGGCTGCCGCTGCCCGGCGGCGACCTGCTCGAACTCTCCCGCCCGCACCTGCCGTTCACGCCCACCGAGTTCGCCCGGGCCCGCGCCCTGGTCGAGCTGGACACCGTCCTCGGCCCGCGCGTCCCGGCCGTCGCCGCCCGGATCAGCCACCTGGACGACGAGCTCACCGTCCGCCGGGCCACCCCCGGGGACAAGCCCGCCGCGCTGGCCATGCACGCCCGCTGCTCCGCGGAGTCGCTGCGCCGCCGCTACCACGGCCCGGTCAAGGACGCCGACCGCTACCTCGACCACCTGCTCGACCCCCGGCACGGCCAGACCCTGGCCGTGGAGACCGCGCACGGCCGCCTGGTCGCCCTGGCCCACCTGATGTGGGACGACGAGGGCGCCGAGATCGCCCTGCTGGTCGAGGACGCCTGGCAGCGCCGCGGCCTGGGCGTCGACCTGGTGCGCCGGATGGCCGCGCTCGCCCTGGAGGCGGGCGTGCGCACCGTCTACGCCGTCACCACCTCGGCCAACACCGGCCTGATCTCCACCATGCGCCGGCTCCGCGCCCCGCTCGACTACCAGGTCGAGGACGGCACCCTGGTGATCACCGCCCACCTCGCCGAGGCCGCCGAGAAGCTCCCCGCCCCCTGGCCCGCCCGCTGAACCGCTCCGCCCGGCCCTCCCGGGCGGCCCGCCGCACCCGCGGCGGGCCGCCCGGGAAGGCCGCTCGCGCTGCCGAAGGGCTGAGCCGGGCGCCGAAGGTTGTCGCCCCTGCTCAAGTGTGCGGGTGGGAGTCGGTAGGCTGAGCCCGTCCCCGCCGCCCGCGGGCCGTCGAACGGCCAGGGCGGTGCCGCAGCAAGGAGGAACCCCTGAGCATGCCAGGCACCGATTCGGAAGCCGCGCGCGACGCCTCGCTGCCCGCCCGCGCAAAGATCGCTGTGACGGCCGGCAAGATGGCCGCCGCGCTGTCCCAGAAGGCCGGGCGCGGCAGTGGCTCGGTGATCGGCGGCAAGGTCGCGCTCAAGCTCGACCCGGACCTGCTGGCGACCCTCGCCGAGCACCTGGAGGTGGTCCTGGTCAGCGCCACCAACGGCAAGACCACCACCACCCGGCTGATCGCCGAGGCGCTGCGGGCGGCCGGCCCGGTGGTCTCCAACGCGCTGGGCGCGAACATGCCCGCCGGCATCACCGGCGCGCTGGCCGGCGGCACCGGCGCCCGGTTCGGCGTCATCGAGGTGGACGAGAAGTACCTGCCGATGGTCGCCCGGGACACCCGGCCGAAGGCCATAGCGCTGCTGAACCTCTCCCGCGACCAGCTGGACCGCGCCGCCGAGACCCGGATGATGGCCGAGAAGTGGCGCGAGGGGCTCAAGGACACCGACGCGGTGATCATCGCCAACGCGGACGACCCGCTGGTGACCTGGGCCGCCTCGTCCTGCAAGAAGGTGGTCTGGGTGGCCGCCGGGCAGGCGTGGAAGGAGGACGCCTGGTCGTGCCCGTCCTGCGGCGGCGTGATGCAGCGCCCGGGCGACGACTGGTTCTGCGGCGAGTGCGGCTTCCGCCGCCCGAACCCGCACTGGGCGCTCCAGGGCACCCACGTGATCGACCCGCACCGCGGCGCCTGGCCGATCCAGCTCCAGCTGCCGGGCCGCGCCAACCTGGCGAACGCCACCAGCTCGGCCGCCGTCGCGGCGGTCTTCGGGGTGGCCCCGCAGGTCGCGCTGCAGCGGATGCAGTCGGTGGCCGCGGTGGCCGGCCGCTACGACGTGGTGCAGTACCGCGGCCGGGACGTCCGGCTGCTGCTGGCGAAGAACCCGGCCGGCTGGCTGGAGACCTTCTCGCTGATCGACGGCCCGCCCGCGCCGGTGGTCCTGTCGGTGAACGCGATGGACGCCGACGGCACCGACACCTCCTGGCTGTGGGACGTCGACTACGAGCGCCTGGCCGGGCACCCGATCTACGTGATGGGCCAGCGCAAGCTCGACCTCGCGGTCCGCCTGGAGGTCGCCGACCTGCAGTTCGAGGTGGTCGACTCGCTCGCCCAGGCGGTGGACGCCGCCCCGGCCGGCCGGATCGAGGCCATCGCCAACTACACCGCCTTCCAGCAGCTGCGCAAGGCCGTGGTGTCCTGATGAGCGACCAGTACTACGGCGGGCAGCAGCAGTTCGGCGACCAGGGCGGCTACGGCCGGCAGCAGCAGCCCTACGGCGGGCAGCCGTCCTACGAGCAGCAGCAGTACGACCCGCAGCAGCAGCAACAGCAGCAGTACGGCCAGTACGAGCAGCAGCAGGCGTACGGCGAGCCGCAGCAGCACCAGCAGTACGGCGGGGACGCTCCGCAGCAGCCCGCGCCCCAGCAGCAGTTCGGGAGGTCTTCGAGGATGAGCGAGAGCAGCCTTCGGGTGGTCTGGGTGTACCCGGACCTGCTGTCGACGTACGGCGACCGCGGCAACGCGCTGGTGGTGGAGCGGCGGGCCCGGCAGCGCGGCCTCGGGGTGCAGCGGATCGACGTGCGCTCCGACCAGTCGGTGCCGACCAGCGGCGACATCTACCTGATCGGCGGCGGCGAGGACCGTCCGCAGCGCCTGGCCGCGGAGCGGCTGCGCAACGACGGCGGGCTGGTCCGGGCGGCCGAGAACGGCGCGATCATCTTCTCGGTCTGCGCGGGCTTCCAGATCCTGGGCCACGAGTTCGTCAACGACCTCGGCGAGCGCGAGGCGGGCCTGGGCCTGCTGGACGTGTGGACGGTCCGCGGCGAGGGCGCGCGCTGCGTGGGCGACGTGCTGGCGGACGTCAGCCCGCAGCTCAACCTGCCGCAGCTGACCGGCTTCGAGAACCACCAGGGCGTCACCCACCTCGGCGAGGGCGTCAGCCCGTTCGCCACCGTGCAGGTCGGCCGGGGCAACGGCACCGGCGACGGCACCGAGGGCGCCTGGCGCGACACCGTGTTCGGCACCTACCTGCACGGCCCGGTGATGGCCCGCAACCCCGCCGTCGCGGACCTGCTGATCAAGCTGGCGCTGGACGTGAACGCGCTGCCGCCGGCCGACACCACCTGGTACGACGCGCTGCGCGCGGAGCGGATCGCCGCGGCCCGCCCCGCGTAGCGCCGGAGCGGCCCCGCTGCGCGTTCATCCACGCGTAAGCCGAGGTCACGACGGTGGACGGCTGACCGCCATGTGGTCAGCCTTCCCGTCGCGGGACAACTTCATAGGAGAATAGGAGAGCCCGGGCGCAACACCCTCCTCGGCGGTCGGGTCGCAGTTACGTGTGGTGCGTCGAGGAAGCCGCCCCCGCGTCGGTTTCGGCCCGGCCGGACGCAGGAACCGTATGCTGTGCAGCAGGTCAGTTTCGGGCGTTATGCCCGATTCCCACCCACCAGTCCGGCCGTCCGATCCTGCTCGGGAGTTGGCAAAGCAATGCGTATTGGTGTCCTGACCAGCGGCGGTGACTGCCCCGGCCTGAACGCCGTCATCCGTTCCGTGGTCCACCGGGGGGTGGTCGACCACGGCGACGAGATCATCGGCTTCGAGGACGGCTGGCGCGGTCTTCTGGAGGGCGTGCACCGTCCGCTGACGCTCGACTCGGTGGGCGGCATCCTCGCCCAGGGCGGCACGATCCTCGGCTCCTCCCGGGTGCAGCCCAGCCACCTGCGCGACGGCGTGGAGCGCGCCAAGCAGCACTGTGCGGACCTGGGCATCGACGCGGTCATCCCGATCGGCGGCGAGGGCACCCTGAAGGCCGCGAAGCTGATGAGCGACGCGGGCCTGCCGGTCGTCGGCGTGCCGAAGACCATCGACAACGACATCGCCTGCACCGACGTCACCTTCGGCTTCGACACCGCCGTCTCGGTGGCCACCGAGGCGCTCGACCGCCTGAAGACCACCGCCGAGTCGCACCAGCGCGTCATGGTCGTCGAGGTGATGGGCCGGCACACCGGCTGGATCGCGCTGAACGCGGGCATGGCGGCCGGTGCGCACGCCATCATCGTGCCGGAGCGCCCGTTCCACATCGACAAGCTGACCGAGGTCGTGCGCGAGCGCTTCGACCGGCAGAAGAAGTTCGCCATCGTGGTCTGCGCCGAGGGCGCCAAGCCCGAACCCGGCACCATGCCGTGGGAGGAGGGCACCAAGGACATGTACGGCCACGAGCGGTTCACCGGCATCGCCACCCAGCTCTCCCGCGAGCTGGAGCACCGCCTCGGCAAGGAGGCCCGACCGGTCATCCTCGGCCACACCCAGCGCGGTGGCACCCCCACCGCGTACGACCGCGTCCTGGCCACCCGCTTCGGCTGGCACGCCGTCGAGGCCGCCCACAAGGGCGCCTTCGGGCACATCACCGCGCTGCAGGGCACCGAGATCAAGCTGGTGCCGCTCGGCGAGGCCGTCGCCGAGCTGAAGACCGTCCCGGCCGAGCGCTACAAGGAGGCCGAGACCGTCATCTGACGGCCCCTGGCCCCGCCCCGGGGGCGCGTCGCGGCCCGCCCGCCCGCGCCCCCGGCGATAGCCTCACCGCATGGAGATCCTCGCGTACGGCGTCCAGGCAGACGAACAGCCCCTCCTGGAGAAGGCCTTCGCCGACCGGCACTCGCTGCGCACCCTGGCCGTGTTCCTCAACCGCGACACCGCCCCCCTCGCCGCCGGCTACCCCGCCGTCAGCACCAGCGTCAACGCCGAACTCGACGCCGGCACCCTCGCCGTCCTCGCCGCCGGCGGCACGGAGCTGATCGCCCAGCGCTCCACCGGCTTCAACAACATCGACCTCGACGCCGCCGCCGAACTCGGCCTCACCGTCGCCCGGGTCTCCCACTACAGCCCCTACGCGGTCGCCGAACACGCCTGGGCCCTCGCCCTCGCCGTCAACCGCCGGCTCACCCGCGCCGCCAACCGCTCCCGCGAGTTCGACTTCCGCCTCGACGGCCTCCTCGGCCGCGACATCCACGGCATGACCGTCGGCGTCATCGGCACCGGCAAGATCGGCGAGTGCTTCGCCCGGATCGCCGCCGGCTTCGGCACCCGCCTGCTCGGCTGGGACATCGCCGAGAACCCCGCCTGCCTCGACCTCGGCATGACCTACACCGAACTGCCCGAACTCCTCTCCCAGTCCGACCTGATCAGCCTGCACGTCCCGCTCCTCCCCAGCACCCACCACCTGATCGACACCGCCGCCCTCGCCCGGATGAAGGACGACGCGATCCTCGTCAACTCCAGCCGCGGCGGCCTCGTCGACAGCGCCGCCCTCGTCGAGACCCTGCGCACCGGCCGCCTCTCCGGCGTCGGCCTCGACGTCTACGAGGAGGAGACCGGCGTCTTCTTCACCGACCAGTCCATCCAGGGCATCACCGACGACACCCTCGCCCGCCTGGTCACCTTCCCCCAGGTCCTGGTCACCTCCCACCAGGCCTACTACACCCGCACCGCCGTCGGCCAGATCATCGACACCACCGCCCGCAACATCGACGACTACGCGGCGGGCCGCACCAACGAGAACACCCTCGTCCCGAAGGGCTAGCGCCCCGGCGACGGCGCCCCTGCGGTCGGGGGCGGGATCGCTGCCCCGTGTCCGTTGCCGTGGGCGCGGGGGGCTCCTGCGGAAACGTTTCGCGGCCTGCTGCGGCCGGAGAGGGGGATGGTACGGTGCCTGCGCGTGCTGCCGAGGAGACGGCTGGTGTGCGCACGGCTGGTGTTCCGGGCGGCACCGCGGCGTCCGTCGTCCGGGGCAGATGACGGACCACTGGTACGGGGGGATGATCCGGATGGGCGTGGTGCTGCCCGATGAACTGGCCTGGGTGCTGGACCTGATAGGCGTCAACTGGCCGAACGTCGACGAGGACGAGTTCCGCGAGATGGCGGACTCGTTGAGGAGTTTCGCCGAAGAGATCGACAGCGGCAATACCGATTCGCTGCGCGCTGTGCAGCGAATGGTCTCCGAGAACGCGGGACCGGCGACCGACGCGTTCGCAGCCCACTGGGACAAGATCTCCGGCAAGCACCTGCACAACCTGGCCGAGGGCGGGCGGCTGCTGGCCACCGGGCTCGACGGGGCTGCCATCGTCATCACCGGCGCCAAGGTGGCCGCGATCGCCCAACTGGTGGTCATGGCAACGGAAGTCATCGCGGCCCAGGCCGCGGCCCCCTTCACCTTCGGCCTGTCGGAGGCCGGCGCCCTCGGCGCGACGCAGGCGACCCGGCTGATCGTGAAGAGGCTGCTGAAGGAGGCCGAACGGCAGATCGTCTCGCAGTTGATGGCCGTGGCGGAAGCACCGATCGTCGACGCCCTGTCGAACATGGCAGGTGACCTGGCCATCCAGGCGGCCGGCAACGCGCTCGGCGTGCAGAAGGGCTACGACCTGCGGTCGGTGGCCGATGCCGGCCTGGACGGTGCCAGGAACACGCAGTTGGGGTCCGTACTGGGCGGGGGCAGGTAGGCATGGCGGACGAGATACGGCACGACCCGGCGGAAACGGCTGCGCTCGCCGACCGGATCGGCGCGCACGCCGACCACCTCGAGGGCACGGCCGGCGCGCACACCCGGAACACCCGTCAGCGACTGGCCTCGGTCCGGGGCCGGGATCCGCTGGCCAATGCGGTCGTCCACAGCGCGGAGCAGGTGCTCAACGTGGTCAAGCAGGCGGAACGGCAACTGCGCCGACACCTGCGGGACGTCCAGGGCGGTCTCCACGAGATGAACCGGAGGCACGAGGAGAACGACAAGGCACTTCACGACATGGTGAAGCGCATCCACACCCGGTCCGAGGCCCAGGACACCGCCCGGAAGGGCTGGACCGACCGTGCGAAGGGGCCCGACAGGAGCCTCAAGCCGGCCACGGTGACGGTGCAGTGGAGGCCCGGAATGCCGAAGGCGCAGTTCGCCCGCAAGGCGCAGCAGCTCCAGGAGTTGGGCCGCCGGGGCGAACTGTACAAGGCCACCAATCCGGTCTCGCGCGACAAGAAAATCACCGAGGACTACAAGGGTGCGCTGATCCGGATCATCAGCAACAACCACAAGGACAACCCCGAACTGGCCGAAGCGGCACGGAAAGTGGCGCGCTCGATGCATCCCGACCACATATCGGAACTCCAGACCGGAGGCCGCGACCACTGGGAGGGAATTCGAATGCTGGACGGCTACACTAATGAGGAGATCGGCAAGAGACAGATATGGCCCAGCATCAAGAACTTGCCGGACGGAACGCCCATCAAGATCAGGGTGAAATGGAAGTGACTGGATTCGACGTACCGACGGCCATCGCCGCGCTCCGAACTTCCTTGGAGGGGAACCGGGACGAATGGGAACTGTGGATGCCGGAGATCCCCGGAGGATCGGCCCCGCAGGACATCCCGGACGGCCTGCCGCCAGGACTCGCCGCTCTGCTGGCGGCCAGCGACGGGATGCACCTCGCCGCCTCCACCCGCCTGTTCGGGGTCGACGAACTCGCCTCCCGGCAGTTGCCCGATCACCTCGTCGGCGCGAAGTTGCCGGACGGCGGTGAACTGGCCGACGCGTCGGACTTCTTCTTCTTCGGCGAGGCCGCGGACAACCCCCTCCTGGTGAACGGGGCGGACGGCAGCGTCTGGCGCGTCCCGGACGACGGGGTGGTCTGGTACACCGGTTGCCGGCTCGAACGGATCGCCGGCAGCCTCGACGCGTTCGTCTCCGAATGGATCCTCACCCCGGAACGCTTCCTGGACCTGGCCGGACTGACCCCGGCCGAGGCCGCGGACAGCGATTGGTACCGTCTACTCGACTTGAGCGGCCTCGCATCCTGAAGACCCGCACTCCAGCCGAATCTAGGAGCACCGTGGCTACGCACGCCGAACTGACCGAACTCTTCGGAGCCGAAGGGATCGTGACCGTCCCGCGGGCCGAGGCGGCTGCCAACGGCGTGCCCGAGGCGGATGCCCGGGTGCTCGCCGAGGTCGGGCTGCCGGCCGAGCTCAGCGTCGTCTTCAGCCTGGCCGCCCCGGGGGAGCCGGAAGCGTTCACCCTCGTTCCGGTGGACACCGGCGACAGCGTCGTCAAGGTGCTGTGCCTCGGCGGCCCCACCGGCAACCGCGAGATGCGCTACTGCCTCGACCTCGAGGACGGCTACGTCATCCTGCTCACCCTCGGGGAGCAGCCGGGCGCCGAGATCGTCAACACCACGCTGGACGACTTCGTCGAGTTCCTGTACCGGTTCGGACTGCGCTTCGAGCACGTCGCCGCGGTCGGCGACCGGCAGGCCGACGAGTACACCGAGCAGCTCCGTGCGTACCTGGAAGCCCGCGACCCGCAGGCGTTCGCCGAGGAGGACTGCTGGTGGAGCATGGTCTTCGACCGTCTGCTGGGCAAGGAGTTCTGACCGGGACGCTCCCGCCGCCGGGGGCGCCCGGCGGGGCGGGGTAAGCGGCGCTTAGGCTGGGGGCCGAACGAAACCGGTCCAAAGCGGACCGGGCCACACCGGGTCGGGTCGGGCTGCCGCGCGTGCGGCGGGCCGGGCGGCATGGACGAAAGCGGGGCCGCCCGATGGGCGACGGCATGGCGGGGATGCACCACCACGGAGGGGGACCACTTCCTCCCTTCTCCTTCTCCCGTGCGCTGGAGTGGTCGCCGGACTGGCCCTACCTGGTGTTCTGCGTGCTCGCCCTCGGCCTGTACCTGGCGGGGGCGGTCCGGTTGTGGCGGCGCGGTGACAAGTGGCCGGTCGGCCGGGTGGTCGCCTGGACGGCCGGGGTCGGCACGGTGCTGCTGGTCACCAACACCGGGCTGAACGACTACGGCATGGTGCTGTTCAGCGCGCACATGATGCAGCACATGGTGCTGTCCATGCTGTCGCCGATCCTGCTGCTGCTCGGCGCCCCGATCACGCTGTCGCTGCGCGCCCTGCGCCCGGCCCGCAAGGGCAGCGGGAAGGGGCCGCGCGAACTGCTGGTGGCCCTGCTGCACTCGACCTACGTGCGGATCGTCTCGCACCCGGCGTTCACCATCCCGGCGTTCATCGCCAGCCTGTACGTGCTGTACTTCACGCCGCTGTTCGACTTCCTGATGCAGTACCGGATCGGGCACCTGGCGATGATGCTGCACTTCCTGGCCGTCGGCATGCTGTTCTTCTGGCCGATCATGGGCGTCGACCCGGGCCCGCACCGCCCCGGCTTCGTGATGCGGATCATCGAGCTGTTCATGGGGATGCCGTTCCACGCGTTCTTCGGCGTCGCCGTGATGATGGCCTCCGGGCAGCTGGTGTCCACCTTCAGTTCCGGGACGGCGCCGCTGGGCACCAACCTGCACGACGACCAGCAGTTGGCGGGCGGCATCACCTGGGCGTTCGGCGAGATCCCGACCGCGATCGTGCTGATCGCGCTGACCCTGCAGTGGGCCAAGTCCGAGGAGCGGCAGGCCCGCCGCCGGGACCGGGCCGCCGACCGGGACGGCGACGCCGAGCTGGAGGCGTACAACCGGTACCTGGCCTCGCTGGAGCGGGGCGCCAACCGCGCCGCCGGCTGAGCCCCCTCGCAGCGGCGGCGCACCGCCCGGAACGGGAAGTCCCGTTCCGGGCGGTGCGCGTTTCCGGGGGCGGTCAGCCGATGCCCTGGCGGTCGGGGGTCAGGGCGAACAGGCGGTTGTCCTGGTCGCGGACGGCGGCGGCCACGGCCCGTTCCAGGAGCGCGCGTTGGAGCAGCAGCGGGGCGCGGCGGGGTTCGGGGGTGATCCGCAGCAGGTCGTCGAGGGCGGCGGCGAGGCGGCGGGTGACCTGGGGCTGGCCGGCGCCGCAGATCCGGATCTCGGTGAACGCCAGGTCGACGGTGGCCTCCCAGCCCGGCACCGGCTGGACCAGCCGCACCGCGCCGTCCTTGTCGCGGTGGCGCAGCTCGCCGAGGTGGA
Source organism: Kitasatospora cineracea (assembly GCF_003751605.1). NCBI lineage: Bacteria > Bacillati > Actinomycetota > Actinomycetes > Kitasatosporales > Streptomycetaceae > Kitasatospora > Kitasatospora cineracea. Next base: position 4,689,550 of record NZ_RJVJ01000001.1, on the reverse strand, counting down.
CGGGGGCGAGGACGGCCAGCAGCTGGTGGATCCGGTCGACGGCCTGGACGGCGGTGGTGGGGTCGTTGATCGCCGGGGAGAGCGCGCGGATGGCGATGTCGACGAGCTGGCGGAAGCCGAAGCTGAGGTCCTGGTGCATGGTGCGGTCGACGCCGACGTTCAGCGCGGTGGTGATCCGGCGCGGCCGGGGCGGGGTGCCGCCGACCACGACCACGGTGGGGGTGCCGGGGGCGATGAAGTCGCCGATCCGGGGCACCTGGTGCAGCACCGTGCCGTGCCGCCGGGCGACCCGGATCAGCCACCGGATGTTGACGTCCCGCAGGACGCCGCCGCGGCCCTCGTGCAGCAGGGTCGGGCCCTGCGGCGGCGTGCCGGGCGCCGGTCCGACCTCGGGGGCCAGCCAGCGGTAGTCCTGCAGCACCTGGAGGGACTCCCGGGTGACCCGGTCGATCACGTGCGGCACCCGCAGCAGGCGCAGCGTCGCCTGCACGTACAGCACGAACAGCGCCAGGCTGAGCATCACCATGGCGAGCGCGACGACCGTGGAGACGATCGGGACGGAGACGGCGCGGGACGGGTCGGCGGTGTCGTCGTAGCCGAGCTGGACGAGCAGGGTGTAGACGAAGGTGGCCAGGCAGGTGGCGAAGGTCGCCTTGATCAGGCGGCTGCGCACGTACAGGCGCAGCACCCGGGGGCTGAACTGGCTGGCGGCCATCTGCAGCGAGACCAGCGAGATCGAGAAGACCACGCCGATGAAGGTCAGCATCGCCGAGCTGACGGTGGAGACCACGCTCTTGGCGGCCGAGCTGAACGACAGCAGGGTGTCGGCGGTCTGGGCGGCGGTCGCCTCGGCGAAGATCTCCCGGTCCAGCAGGTCGGTGAGCCCGGCCAGCAGCACCGCGCCGAGACAGGTAAGCATCGGGGCGAACCAGAACGCCTCGCGCAGGTGCTCCCGCAGGGGCGACAGCGCCCGGTACCGCGGCCGGCGCTTCGGGCTGTGCTGCTCGCTCATCGGGCCAGGCTAGCCGGGCGGGGCGGCGGCGGCCGGAAAGGACGCGGCGGCGGTGACCTGGACGGACGTGAGGTGCGGGGGGCGTGGGAGGGGCGCGGGAGGGGTGTGGTGATCCGCGGCGGGGTAGGTCGGACGGCATGTGGGCGGCGGTGGGCCGCCCGGGCGGAGGGAGCGGGCGTGGACGCCGAACTGCGGAGGGCCGTCACCGGGCTGGAGGAGTCGCGGGCCAGGCTCCGGGAGGAGACGCTCGCGCCGTTGCGGGCCCGCCGGGAGGACGTTCCGGCGGCGGACGAGCACCTGCTGCTGGGGGCGATCGCCGCGGTGGTGGAGTCCGTGCAGGAGCTGACCGGGGCCGCCGGCGAGCGTCGCACCACCCCCGACACCGGGTTGGCCCTGACCAACGCCTCCCGCCGGCTGGCCGACACCGCCGGCCTGCTGCGCGAGGCCGAGCTCCGGGCCCGGCAGAACGCCTGACCCGGGGTCGGCGGACGGTCGGGCGTCGGGCGTCGGGCGTCGGGCGTCGGGCGGTCGGGCGTCGGGCGTCGGGCGTCGGGCGTGGGACGGTCGGGCGTCGGGCGGTCGGGCCGGGTCGCTGCTTCCCGTTGCGGCCGCTGCTGCTACGTTTAGCGCTAAACACGGCTCGGGAGCAGCGGGAGGCAACCCCATGGCCGAACCGGCGGACGGCAGCCCGGACGGCGACGCGGTCGACGCCGCGGGCCGCGACGCGACGGGCGGCGCAGCGGACGGCGGCCCGAACGGCGGCGGCGCGGGCGGGCGCGGGCCCGGGGAGCGGTCGGCGGCGGCGATCGCGGCGGCGTGGCAGCGCGAGCGGCCGGGCACGCCGACCGGCTCGATCGAGATCGTCACCCCGATCTGGCGGCTGGCCAAGCTCTTCGCGGACGACCGCAACCGGGTGCTGCGGGCGGCCGGGATCGACGCCGCCACCCTCGACCTGCTGGCGGTGCTGCGCCGCTCCGGCGCGCCGTACGCGCTGACGACCCGTGAGCTGACCCGGCGCACCCTGGTCACCGCGGGGGCGATCTCGCAGCGGGTGGCCCGGGCCGAGCGCGAGGGGCTGGTGCGCCGCTCCCCCGACCCGGCCGGCGCCCGGGCGGTGCTGGTCTCGCTCACCCCGGAGGGGCACGCCCTGGTCGAGCGCTCGGTGGACGCCGTGCTGGGCCGGGAGGCCGAGCTGGTCACCGGCCTGTCACCCGCCGAGCGCGACCGCCTCGCCGCCCTCCTCGACCGGCTGCTCACCGGCCTGCACGGGCGGATCGGCCCCGCCGAGTAGGCCACGGTCCCGTCCTGGCCGTCCGGGTCCTCCCGGCTTCCAGGGGGCGGTCAGCCCGTTCTGAGCCGACGGTCAGATTCTCGCCCGTTTCTCATCCACCGCGCCTAGCCCCCCCCCCGCATGAACGTCTCCCTGCTCGACGGCTGGTTCCCCTGGACGGTCCAGGCCGCAGCCCTCGCCCTGTTCCTGACGGCGGTGGGCCTGCGGGACCGGGTCTGGCGGCGCAAGTGGGGTCCGATCGCGCTCGGCACGGCGCTGGCGGTCACCGCGGCCGGCGCCGTCGCCGTGCTCTCGCTGTCCGGGGTCACCGACCCCGCCCCGTTCGGGGTGTGGCTGTGGGGCGGGGTGGCGGTCGGGGCGTTCTCGGTGCTCGGCTTCGGCTGGCGCAGCGCCCGGTGGTGGCGGCGGGTGCTGGTGCTGCCGGCCGCGCTGCTGGCGCTGTTCTGCGCCGCGAACAGCGTGAACACGGCCACCGGCTACTACCCGACGGCCGAGGACGCGATCGGCGAGCTCAGCGGTCGGCCGCTGCCGGACCAGATCACCGTGGCGGACCTCGCCGAGATCCACGGCAGGACCCGGACCGGGCGCATCGTCCAGGTCGACATCTAGTTGAACATGTTCAATACGGCGGGTGTCGGAATGCCCGACGACCCGCGCCCGACCCGCCCCCTCCCCGCCACCTGAGCTGATGTTCAGTCAGTCGCGGCAGCGAACGAGGGTGAGGCGCACGGAAGTTCGAGCATGACCAAGACTGGAAGGAAACTTTACTTTCTACTATTCTCACTGACGGCGGCTCGGCGCGGCGCCCGCACCGGATGGGGCGTGACGCGCTCAGTGAGAGCTCTGGTCCGGCCGCTGCGGTGGTGTGCGGTCACTGCTTCTCCGGTGCGGCCCGTCCGTGGTGTGCGCCGGTGTCCAGCTCTCCCCCTCTTCCAGGTCAGGGAGTTCAGATGCACCAGGGAATCACGGCCGGGCGGGCCCGGATCGGCGTGTACGCCGCCGTGCTCGCGTTGTTGGGCGGGTTGCTGCTCGGCTGGTCCGGGCGGGCGGGGGCGGCGGCCGATCCGCTGCTCTCCAAGGGGCGGGCGGCCGTCGCGTCCTCCACCGAAGGGTCCTCGTACGCCGCGGCGAAGGCGTTCGACGGCAGCGGCAGCACCCGGTGGGCCAGTGCGGAGGGCAAGGACCCGCAGTGGCTGCAGGTCGACCTCGGCGCGAGTGCCGACGTCTCGCGGGTCAAGCTGAGTTGGGAGGCCGCCTACGCCAGGGCCTACCGGCTGGAGGTCTCCGCCGACGGCACCACCTGGAGTCCCGTCGCCACCGAGAAGGCCGGCGACGGCGGCACCGACGAGTTCACCGGCCTGTCCGGCAAGGGCCGCTACGTCCGGATGTACGGCACCGCCCGCGGCACCTCGTACGGGTACTCGCTGTACGAGATGGAGGTCTACGGGACGTTCGGCGGCTCCACGCCGAGCCCCTCGCCGAGCCCCTCGCCCAGCGGCGGCACGCCGGGCACCGGCGCGTTCACCGTGGTCGCGGCCGGTGACATCGCCGCCCAGTGCACCGCCGCCGACAGCGGCTGCGCCCACCCGAAGACCGCCAAGCTCGCCCAGCAGATCAACCCGGCGTTCTACCTCACCATGGGCGACAGCCAGTACGACGACGCCCGGCTGTCGGACTTCAAGAACTACTACGACAAGACCTGGGGCGCCTTCAAGACCAAGACCCACCCCGTCCCCGGCAACCACGAGACCTACGACCCGGCCGGCCCGCTGTCCGGCTACAAGTCCTACTTCGGCGCGATCGCCTACCCGCAGGGCAAGAGCTACTACAGCTACGACCAGGGGAACTGGCACTTCGTCGCGCTGGACTCCAACTCCTTCGACCAGAGCGCCCAGATCGACTGGCTGAAGGCCGACCTGGCCGCCAACAGCAAGAAGTGCGTCGCCGCCTACTGGCACCACCCGCTCTACTCCTCCGGCGGCCACGGCAACGACCCGGTCTCCAAGCCGGTCTGGAAGATCCTCTACGCCGCCAGGGCCGACCTGGTCCTCAACGGCCACGACCACCACTACGAGCGCTTCGCCCCGCAGGACCCGGACGGGAAGGCCACCGCCGACGGCATGGTCGAGATCGTCGGCGGCATGGGCGGCGCCGAGCCCTACCCGATCGAGCAGGTCCAGCCCAACAGCCAGAAGCGGATCAGCGGCGACTACGGCGTCCTGAAGCTCGACTTCACCGACACCGGCTACAGCTGGACCTACGTCGGCACCGACGGCCAGGTCAAGGACACCAGCCCGAACTACAACTGCCACTGATGATGTACCTGGCCACCACCGGCCGCCGACCGGACGCGCCGTCCCGCCCCCGCACCGGGGCGGGGCGGCGGGTCCCCGGCACCGTCCTCGCGCTCGGGGCGGTCAGCCTGGTCACCGACGTCTCCTCGGAGATGGTCACCGCCGTGCTGCCGCTCTACCTGGTGCTCGGCCTCGGCCTGTCACCCCTCCAGTTCGGCTTCCTCGACGGCCTGTTCAACGGCGCCACCGCACTGGTCCGACTGCTCGGCGGACGGCTCGCCGACCGCGGCGGCGGCCGGCACAAGGCCGTCGCCGGGGCCGGCTACCTGCTCTCCGCGCTCTCCCGGCTCGGCCTGCTGCTGGCCGGCGGCGCCGCCACCGGCATCGCCGCCGCGCTCGCCGCCGACCGGCTCGGCAAGGGCGTGCGCACCGCGCCCCGGGACGCGCTGATCTCGCTCAGCACGCCCCCCGCCGACCTCGGCCGGGCCTTCGGCGTGCACCGCGCCATGGACACCACCGGCGCCCTGCTCGGCCCGCTGGCCGCCTTCGCCGTGCTCTGGGCCGCCGCCGACGCGTACGACGCCGTCTTCGTGGTCTCCTTCGCCACCGGGCTGCTCGGCGTGCTGGTGCTGGTGCTGTTCGTCCGCGACGGCGCCGGTGCCGGTACCCCGGCCGGGCCCGCAGCCCGCGCCGACCGGCCGACGGTCCGTCAACTGCTGCGCGAGCCCGCACTGCGGCGGATCACCGGCGCCGCCGCGCTGCTCGGCGCCGCCACCGTCGGCGACTCCTTCCTCTACCTGCTGCTGCAGCGCGTCCTGGGCCTGCCGCCCGAGGTCTTCCCGCTGCTGCCGCTCGGCTCCGCCGCCTGCTACCTGCTGCTGGCCGTCCCCGCCGGACGGCTCGCCGACCGCACCGGGCGGCGCGCCCCGTTCCTCGCCGGGCACCTCGCCCTGCTGGCCGGCTACCTGCTGCTGCTCGTCCCGGCCGGCTGGGCCACCCTCGCCCTGGTGCTCGTCCTGCTCGGCGTCTTCTACGCCGCCACCGACGGCGTCCTGATGGCACTGGCCGGACCCGTCCTGCCCGCCGCCGGCCGGGCCGGCGCACTCGCCGTCGTCCAGACCGGCCAGGCCCTGGCCCGCCTGGTCGGCGCCGCCGGCTTCGGCGCGGCCTGGACCTGGTGGGGCACCCGCCCCGCCTTGGCCGCCGCCGCCCTCGCCCTGGCCGCCGCCCTGCTCGCGGCCCGCCGCGTCCTGCCCGAAGGGAAGGTTTCATGACCACGGTCGACAGGCCCGGAGCGGTGGGGCAGGACGGGACGGCAGCGGACGAGGCGGCGGGGTGGCGGTTCCCGGTGTGGCGGTCGGTGGTGCTGGGGGTCGCCCTGCTCGCGCTGCTCGGCGGTTCGCTCGGGTACGTGCTGCACGCCCGCGAGCGCGGCGGGGCGCACCGGGAGGTGGCGGCCGACGCCTCGTTCGCCCTCGACCGGCCCGGGCTCTACTACCGGGACGCCGCCAGCGGGCGGGTGGCCCGGGAGGGCGGGCCGGTCGGCGGGCCGTCCTGCGAGCGCTTCTACGCCGGGGGCGAGCGCGCGCTGTGCCTGCGGGCGCTGCCCGGCACGCCGGTCCGCACCGAAGCCGTCGTCTACGACCGGGAGTTCACCCGGCTGCAGAGCGTCGTCGTGCCCGGCGTCCCGAACCGGGCCCGGGTCTCCGCCTCCGGCAACCTGCTCTCCTGGACGGCCTTCGCCGTCGGCGACTCCTACGCCGTCAGCGGCTTCTCCACCCGCACCTCCGTCCTGGACCTGCGCTCGGGCTACCTGATCAAGTCGATCGAGGACATCCCGCTGACCGTGGACGGCGTCCGCTACCACGCCGCGGACGTCAACTACTGGGGCGTCGGTTTCGCCGCCGACGACAACCGGTTCTACGCCACGGTCTCCACCCGCGGCCGCACCCACCTGGTCGAGGGCGACCTCGCGGGCTGGTCCGCCCGCACCCTGAGGGAGAACGTCGAGTGCCCGTCGCTCTCCCCGGACGGCACCCGGCTCGCCTTCAAGAAGAAGGTCTCCGACGACCCGGCCGCCCCGTGGCGGCTGTACGTCCTCGACCTCGCCGACCTGCGCGAGCACCCGCTCGCCGAGACCCGCAGCGTCGACGACCAGGCCGCCTGGCTGGACGGCGACACCCTCGGCTACGCCCTCCCCGCGGGCAGCGGCCGCGGCAGCGACCTCTGGACCGTCCCCGCCGACGGCACCGGCGCCCCCGCCCTGCGCGTCCCCGGCGCCTCCTCGCCGGTCGCCGTGCGGACCTGACGGCCTCCTGCACGACGCGGGACGGCCGGCTGGCCGGACGGACGGGTAGCCGGGTGGCCGGACGGACGGGCGGCCGGCGGACCCGGCCCTGGGCGGTGTGGCGGGTCGGTGTCAGGAGGCCCGGAGGCGGGTCACCAGCGGTACCAGCGGTGGCGGCCGCCGGAGGGGTGGGTGCCGCGGGCCACGAAACCGACCAGCCAGAACACCAGGACGACCACGGCGACCAGCCAGAGGAACTTCACCGCGAAACCGGCGCCGAACAGCAGCAGCGCGAGGAGCAGGATCAGAAGAAGGGGAACCACGACGACCTCCCGAGACTCGATTGTCGCGACCTCTGCTGCCCGGGGCCGCACCGAATATTCGTGGGAATCTTCCGGCGGACCCGGGGCACCCGACTGTTCGTCAGCACGGAACCGGCAGCCAGGAGGCGGACATGACGACGGGTGACAAGGCCGAGAACACCGGCGAGAAGATCAAGGGCGCCGTCAAGAAGAACGTCGGCAAGGCCGTCGGCAACGAGCGCCTGGAGGCGCAGGGCCGGGCCGAGCAGGCCAAGGGCGGCCTCAAGCAGGCCGGGGAGGACGTGAAGGACGCCTTCCGCAGCTGAGCGACCGGCCTCCCGGAACTCCGCTGCGCCGCAGGCGGCAGCGGACACCGACGCCGCCCCGGCGTGATCCCACACCTCCGCCGCGGCGGTGCGGCCGGTGAAGCCAGACCCGGCCGAGCAGGCCCCGGACACCGATCCCCCTCACCGGTGACGTGTCCGGGGCCTCGCCACGCCCGTCCGCGCCCCTCCGCCCGCGCCGCGCCCGCACACATCACCACCCGGCCCGCCCCCGCAGCGGCTGGCCGCCTGCGCACGGAGGGCCTGCGGAGTGCTTCGGCCCGGCGCGACGGGGCAACCGGAGGGTGCCCACGGGGCCGCGAGCGGAACGGACGTATGACCATGAAGATGCCACCGGGACTGCGCGTCGTCACCACCGGAGCCGCGGACGGGATCCGCCGACGGCTGCTGGTGCCTCCCGACGCCGCCCCGACCGCACCCGCGGCCGACCCGGCGCCGTCCGCGGCGCCCGCCCGGCGCTCCTCCTCCGCCCGGCTGCCCGGGTTCTCCACCGGCCTGCGGCTGGCGCTCGGCGCGCTCACCGGCTGGTTCCTCTTCCGCCAACTGCTGCGCCTGGAGGAGTTCCTGACGCTGCTGCTGCTCTCCGCCTTCCTCGCGGTGAGCCTGGAGCCGGTCGTCGCCGCCCTGTGCCGGCGCCGCCTGCGACGCGGCTGGGCGGTGGCCGCCGTGCTCGGCGCCTTCCTGCTCCTGGCCGCGGGCTTCCTGCTGCTGGTGGTCCCCCCGGTGGGCCAGGAGGCCGGCGTACTGGCCCGGCGCATCCCGCTCTGGCTGGCCCAGGTGCACGACCACCACTCGGCGCTCGGCCGGATCGAGGACCGCTTCCACCTCGCCGAACAGGCCAAGAGCGCCCTCGGCGGCAGCGCGGGCCCCGGCCTGATGGGCGGCGTGCTGGGGGCCGGCCGCCTGCTGCTCGACACCGTCACCTCGGTCACCGTGGTCGCCACCGTGACCCTCTACCTGATGGCCGGGATGCCCGACATCAAGGAGTTCTGCTACCGCTTCGTGAAGGGCAGCCGGCGCGGCCGGGCCCGCGAACTGACCGAGGAGATCCTCGCCCGCACCGGGCGCTACATGCTCGGCAACCTGGTCACCTCCGCGATCGCCGGCCTGGCCACCGCCGTGTGGTGCGCCGCGGTCGGCGTGCCGTACGCCGCCGCCCTCGGCGTGTTCGTGGCCCTGATGGACCTGGTGCCGATCGTCGGCTCCACCATCGGCGGCGTCGTCGTCAGCCTGGTCGCCCTCGCGGTCTCCTGGCCGGTCGCTCTGGCCACGGCCGGCTTCTACGTCGGCTTCCGGCTGCTGGAGGACTACCTGATCATGCCGCGGACGATGAAGTTCGCCGTCGACGTCCACCCCTTCGTCACCATCGTGGCCGTCCTGGTCGGCGGCGCGCTGCTGGGCATCGTCGGCGCACTGGTCGCCGTGCCCGCCGCGGTCGCCCTCGGCCTGCTGCTGGACGAGTTCGTCTTCCCGCACCTCGACCGCCGCTGACCGGCCGGAGGCGAGGCGAGAGCGGGGCCGGCCTGCCCCGCTCTCGCCGCCGGCGGATCGCCGCCTCGCCTCACCGGCCGTCGGGCTGGTTCCCCACGACCGGGAGCAGGGTGCCGCCGGTGAGGCGCAGGAGTTCGTCGGCGGTGGTCGGGAAGACCGTGTGCGGGGTGCCGGCGGCGGCCCAGATGCGGGGGTAGTCGGTGAGGGCGAGGTCGACGACGGTCGGCAGCGGGCGCGGGTGGCCGGTCGGGGCGACGCCGCCGATGGCCTGGCCGGTGGCCTCGCGGACCTGCTCGGGGTGGCCCGGCGGAGCGGGCCGCGGCCCCAGCGGGCGGCGAGCGCGGCGGTGTCGACCCGGTGGCGGCCGCTGGTGAGGACCAGGACGGGCTCGCCGTCGGAGAGGAACACCAGGCTGTTCGCGATCGCGCCGACCTCGCAGCCGAGCGCGGCGGCGGCCTCGGCGGCGGTGCGGGCGGAGTCGGCGAGCAGGTGGACCTCCCCCGGGATCCCGGCGGCGGCGAGGGCGGCCGCGACCTGGGCGCTGCGGGGCGGGAGGGCGGGGGGCGCTGCTGGTTCCACGGGGGCTCCTCGGGGCGTTCGCGTTCCGCAGCCGGGCGGTCAGAACCATCCAGGCAGGCGGTCAGGCGGTCAGGCGGTCAGGCGGTCAGGCGGTCAGGCGGTCAGGCGGTCAGGCGGTCAGGCGGTCAGGCGGTCAGGCGGTCAGGCGGTCAGGCAAGCAAATAGGCGAGCAATCGGCCAGGCAGGCAGAGGGCAGAGGGCAGAGGTAGGGGCAGGGAGACGGGCAGGCAGGGGCGAGGCGTTCCATATACGGAACGTTCCGCGTGTGGAACGATAGACCGCGTGCGAGCAACGGATCAACCGATTTCGGCGAGCGCCGGGCTCTCCGCGGGGATAGGGCTGCGGCTGCGCGAGCTGCGCGCGGCCCGCGGGCTCTCCCTCTCCGAGCTGGCCCGCCGTTCGGGCGTCGGCAAGGCCACCCTGTCGGGGCTGGAGGCGGGCACCCGCAATCCGACGCTGGAGACGCTGTACGCGCTGACCACCGCGCTCGGCCTGCCGCTGAGCGCCGCGCTGCCCGCGCCCGAGCCGCCCGCCGGGGAGGCGGGCGGGGAGGCGGCGGTGTCGGGGCGGGTGCTGGACGCCGTGCTGCTGGAGCGGTTCGAGGACGCGGCGGCGGTGTCGGAGACGTACCGGATCCGGATCCGGCCGGGCGGGGTGCAGCGTTCCGCGGCGCACCCGCCGGGCACCGTGGAGCACCTGGTGGTCCTGGCGGGCACCGCGCTGGTGGGCGCCGGGGCGGACCTGGTCGAGGTCGGTCCGGGCGGGCACCACAGCTGGGCGGCGGACGTCCCGCACCGGTACCGGGCGGCGGCGCGGCAGGAGGTGGCGGCGGTGCTGGTGGTGCGTCACCCGCACCGGTGGCCGCACGAGAGTTGATCATGGTCGGGGCGGCGTGCCATCCTCGGCGGTCGAGGTCGGGGCCGGCAGGAACCGACGGGTGCCGACCGGAGCGGGCGGGGGAACGGGTGGCGGGCTGGGCGGCGCGGACGGTGGTCCGCGAGGGTGTGGAGCTGCACTGCCGGGACTGGGCTGGCGATCCGGGGGCGCGGCCGGTGCTGCTGCTGCACGGGCTGGCGGGGCACGCGGGCGAGTGGGACGCGCTGGCCGGGGCGCTGGCGCCCGGGCGCCGGGTGGTGGCGTTCGACCAGCGCGGGCACGGGCGTTCCACCCGCCGCCCGGCGGACGTCGGCCGGGCCGCGTACGTCGCCGACGCGCTCGCCGTCGCGGACCGGCTCGGGCTGGAGCGGCCGCTGCTGGTCGGGCAGTCGCTCGGCGGGCACACCGCGCTGCTGGCCGCCGCCGCGCACCCGGGCCGGTTCGACGGACTGGTGCTGGTGGAGGCCGCCGCCGGGCGGAACCCGGACGCGCCCGGGCAGATCGGCGGCCTGCTGCGCGGCTGGCCGCTGCCCTTCCCGGACCGGGCCGCGGCGGTCGCCTTCTTCGGCGGCGGGCCGGCCGGCGAAGCCTGGGCGGACGGCCTGGAGCGGCGCCCGGACGGCTGGTGGCCGCGCTTCGACCCCGAGGTGATGGTCGCCGCGATCGCCCCGCTGGCGGCCCGCGACCACTGGGAGGACTGGGCCGCACTGGCCTGCCCGACCCTGCTGGTGCTCGGCCGGGGCGGCATCGTCCCGCCCGCCGAGACGGACCGGATGCTGGCCCTGCGGCCGGAGGTCCGCGCGGTCAGCGTGCGGGGCGCGGGCCATGACGTCCATCTGGAGCAGCCGGCCGAACTGCTTCGCCTGGTCGGCGAGTTCCTGCGCGAGCCGCACTCCCCCTGATTCCACTCTGCGGCAATCCGGCGCGCAGAACAAGACTGCAATTTTCCCGGACGAACCCGGACACTCTTCTCCGGGACGGCAGCCGCTGCCGCACCCGAACGGGAGGAAGCGATGACGGACGTCCGGGATCCGCACGGCACGCTGCGCGGTGCGCTGTGGATCGGCGGCGCGCAGTGGGCGGGCAAGAGCACGGTGGCGCAACTGGTGGCCGGGGCGCACGGGCTGACGGTGTACCACTACGACTGGCACGACGCCCGCGGGCACCAGGACCGCCGGGTCGCCCGACGGGTCGCGGCGGGGGTGGCGGTGGCGGACCCGGCGCCCGACCTGGTCTGGTCGGCGCGCGGACCGGAGGAGATGGCGGCCGAGGCGCTGGCCGGGTTCCCGGCCCGGTTCGGGTGGGTGCGGGACGACCTGGGCGGGCTGTTCGCCGCCCGGCCGGTGCTGGCCGAGGGGTGGGGGCTGCGGCCGGAGCTGGTCGCGCCGCTGCTCGACACGCCCCGGCGGATGGTCGTCCTGGTCCCCACCGAGGAGTTCCGGCAGCACCGGCTCCGCACCCTGCCGCGGGCCGGGGCGATCGGCGCCCGGGTGTCGGACCCGGCCCGGGCCCGGGCCAACCGGGTGGCCCGGGACCGGCTGGTGGCCGAGGACGCCGTGCGCGGCGCCCGCCGGCTGGGCGTCCCGGTCATCGAGGTGGACGGCAGCCGCGACGCCCCGGCGGTGGCCGCGCTGGTGGCCGAGCAGTTCGCCCCGTGGCTGGCCGCCTGACCGGGCCGCCCGGGGGTGGACGGCGCAGCGGGGCGGGCCGCCGGGAGATGCCCCTCCTGGCGGCCCGCCCCGAGCCTGCGGGGTGACGGTGCGTCACTGCGCGGCGCACCGTCGATGACAGGGCGTCAGCGCACGGCGTACGCGTCGGTGACGGTCTGGGTCACGGTGGCGCCGTCGGCCGCGGTCAGGGTGGTGCGCAGGGTGACGGTCTTCCCGGTGGCGCCGGTGTGGTCGAGGGTGGCGGTGCGGTCGGGGCCGACGGGGGCGTCGGTCCAGGTGGTGCCGCCGTCGTAGGAGTAGGAGAGCCGGGCGCCGGTCAGCGGGGCGGGAGTGTAGCCGTGCTGGCCGGTGGCGGCGAGGGTGATCCGGAGCGGGGCGGCGGGGGCGGTGTTGTTGCCGTCCAGGTCGAGCCGGTAGTCGGGGAGGAGCAGCGGCAGGGACTGCGAGTAGGCGGCGGGGTCGCCGGCCGAGCGGAAGCCGAACTCGGTGCGGACGGCGGTGGAGCGCTGCCACAGGTCGCGGTGGTAGAACCGCTGCTGTTCGAGGACCAGGGTGTAGTCGCGGGCTTCGGCCGGGATCTCCCAGACGTTGGAGGGGCCGAACCAGGAGCGGCCGAGCGATTCGCCGCCGCTGAACAGTTCGACGGCGGCGCCGTCGCCGAAGGAGGCCATCGAGCCGGTGTGGTCGGTGTTGCCGTCGCCCCACAGCGAGCGGCTGAAGTCGACGCCGATCAGGTCGGCCTGGCGTTCGCCGACCAGCAGCGGGGAGCCGTCGGTGTCGCGTCCGGCGGTGGGGCGCAGCACGCCGCGGTACCACTGTTCGGTGCGCTGCTGTCCGGCCTGGTAGCGGCGCGGCAGGTCCTGCATGAACTCGTTGAACGGCCAGCTGCTCTGGGCGTCGTGCAGCCAGGTGGTGTCGTCGGCGGTGTAGCGGGCGGTGCGAACGGACGGGGTGGCGACCAGGCCCTGGGCGACGGCCTGGGCCGCGTACGGGTTCCAGGGGCGTTCGACGCTGGTGTAGTCGGTCATCCGGACGGGGGTGCCGAGGGCGTGCCAGTCCTCGGTGACGGTGGCGAGGTCGCGGTCGCGGACGGTGTGGTGCTGCCGGCCCGCGATGGAGCCGGTGTCGTGGAAGGCCAGGTTGTAGACGTAAGGGCTGTCGGGGGTGGAGGTCCAGGTGAGGGTGGTGGTGCCCTTGCCGAGGGCGGTCCCGAGGGCGGCGGCCTGGTCGGCGGTGATCGGCAGGACGGGGACGTCGAGGCTGATGTCGTTCTTGGCGAAGACGCCGGGGGTCGGGCGGTAGGTCAGGACGCCGACCGCGCCGGCCTTCTTGGCGTCGGCGGAGACGGTGCGCTGGGAGGTGCCGTCGTCGGGGACGAGGGCGAGCCGGCCCTTGAGGTCGGCGCCGGCCAGGTCGGCGGGGCTGGCGACGGCGGTGAGGGCGGCGCTGCCGGTGGCGGGCAGGTGGGCCTCGTCGGCGTACTGGGCGTAGTGCGGCTCCAGGGTGAGTCCGGCGCCGCGCAGCACCACCTCGGGGGCGGCCAGGCGCAGGTAGCTGCCGAACTCGAAGCCGCCGGTGCGGGCCTTGCCGGAGCCCCAGGCGGAGAGTTCGACGGGCAGCAGGCCGGTGCGCACGCCGGTGGAGTCGACCCACTTGTCGCCCCACCAGCGGCCGAGTTCGAGCACCGCGTTGCGGACCCGGGTGTCCTGGTCGGCCTTGACCTCGATCCGGTCGGCCTTGCGGGCGTCGAGGGTGAGGACGGTGTCCTTGTCGAGCCGGAGTTCGGGCATGGCGAGCGCGGTGACGCCCTTGGGGGAGGCTTCGCCGGTAGTGTCGCGCCGGTCGGGGGTGACCACGTAGCCGCTGAGCGAGTAGCTGCCGGGGCGCAGCCGGTAGACGATCTCGCCGTTGGCGTCGGGGGCCTGGCGGGTGCCGGTGGCCTGGCCGAGGTCGACCATGGTGATGCTGCTGCCGGCGTCGGGGGCGGCGGGCTTGCCGTCGCGGTCGATCAGTCTGACCCGGACGGCGAAGGTGTCGGGTTCGACGTAGGCGTTGAACGGGGTGGAGACGGTGCTGCCGTCCGCGGCGGTGGCCAGCACCCGGCCGGTGAGGTCGCCGTACTGGCCGCCGGCCAGTTTGGCGGTCGGGTCGAGGGTCAGCGGCACCTCGACGGTGGCGCCGGCGGGGACGGTGACCTGGTCGGCGCCGAGCCGCACGGCCTTGGCCTTGACGGCGGAGTCGTCGTCGCCGTCGGTGCGCTGGACGGCCAGCTTCAGCGTGACGGGCCGGTCGCCGGTGTTGGTGTACGGGAGTCGGACGGTGCGGGTGTCGGACTTCTGCTGCGGCCAGGCGAAGTCGCCGAAGCCGACGGCGGGGGCGCCGAGCACGCGCTGGGTGGTGGCGGCGTCGGCGCGCAGCCGGCCCGCGCCGACCTGCTGGACGTCGCCGGGGACGGTGGCGAGCGCGGCGGAGACCAGGGCGGCCTTGATCCGGGCGGCGTCCCAGTCGGGGTGGCGCTGCTTGACCAGGGCGGCGGTGCCGGCGACCAGCGGGGTGGCCATCGAGGTGCCGGACATCGCGGTGTAGGCGTACACGCCGCGGCCGCCGGCTGCGGCGCCCCTGACGTCGACGCCGGGGGCGGCGATCTCGGGCTTGAGGGTGTGGGTGCCGGTGACCGAGCCGTGGCTGGAGAAGTCCGCGGTGGCGTCCTCGCCGTCGACGGCGCCGACGGTGAGCACGGCGGGCGCGCAGCCCGGGGAGCTGACGGACTGGTAGCTGCCGAGGTTTCCGGCGGCGACCACGAACAGCGCCTCGGACTGCTGGGCGATCTTCTGGGCGGCCACCGACATCGGGTCGGTGCAGTCGCTGGGCTCCTGGCTGCCCAGTGACATCGAGACGACGTCGGCGCCGGAGTCGGCGGCCCACTGCATGCCGGCGATGATCTGCGAGTCGGTGCCGGAGCCGCCGTCGTCGAGGACCTTGCCGACCAGCAGCCGGGCCCGGTCGGCGACGCCGCGCTCCTTGCCGCCGGAGGCGGCGCCGGTGCCGGCGATCTCGGAGGCGACGAAGGTGCCGTGGCCGACGGCGTCGTGCACGTCCTCGTCGGGCGTCTCGGCGGTGAAGTTGCGGCGGGCGTCGACCTGTCCGGCCAGGTCGGGGTGCTGGTCGTCGATGCCGGTGTCCAGGACGGCGACCTTGACGCCGTCGCCGCCGAGGCCGGCCGCCCAGGCGGCGGGGGCGCCGATCTGCCGGGTCGCGGCGTCGCCCGCGGTCTTGACCTTGCGGTCCAGCCAGAGCTTGGCCAGGCCGTCGCGGCCCTTGCCGTCCGGGCCGACGAGCTGGTCCCAGGTGCGGGCGGCGGTGTCCTTGGCGGGGGCGAAGGCGACGCCGTCGACGGCCTTGAGCTGCTTGGTCCCGGCGGCGCGGGCGCGCAGTTGCGGGCTGGCGTCGGCGGCCCGGGCGTCCCGGTAGACGGCGATCAGCGGGAGGGTCTCGGCACCCTGGTCGTCGTAGCCCTGGCGCAGCAGCGAGCTGACGTTGAACAGGGAGCGGTCGACGGTGCCGGCGGCGAGGGCGGCGGAGGCGCGCTGCGGGAGGACGTACTGGTCGCCGTTCTCCTGCTGGGTGAAGGTGAGCGGGACGTTGCCGTGCTCGTCGGGCAGGACGGTGACGCTGGTGCGGCCGTCGGCGGTGGTGGCGACCTGCACCCGGTCGCCGGTGACCAGGGTGACGGTGCGCGGGGCGGCGGGCTGACGGCCGGTCAGGGTGCTCGCGGGGGCCGCCGGTCCGGCCGGGGCCGCTGCGGGGGCGGCCGCCGGGGTGGCCGCGTACGCCTGGCCGGTGGTGCTGAGCGCGCCGGTGGCGAGGATGCCCGCCACCGTCAGTGCCATCGCGCCGCGTATGCGCGCAGGCAGTGTCATGAACGCCTCCAGGAGTCGGTTTATGGCCGGTGAGCCTGGCAGAAAACCCGGCTGACCGGTCATGATGTGCGCTGGCGGATCACCGCCCGGCGGCAACCCGCCACCGGGTGCGTCCGGTGCGAACCGACGGTGCGGGACGGGCCCCTGACGGGGGTTCGGGCCCGGACCGCGGGGCACCGCGGGCACCGGGAGGGGCGGTGGGGGGCGCGGCCGGGCAGGGGTGGTTCTCGGTACGGCGAACGGAGTGCGGGTGCTGGCGGCGATAGGTCTGGACGAGCACGCCGAGCGGGTCTACACCCACCTGGTGGCCCACGGCCCGGCGACCCGGGCCGAACTGGCCGCCCGCTGCGGCCCGCTGCCCACCGGCGCGCTCGAACTCCTCCAGGCCAGCGGCCTGGTCGCCCCCGACGCCGCCCGGCGCTTCACCGCCGCTCCCCCGGCCGTCGCCCTGGAGGCGCTGCTCACCGGGCAGCGGCACGCCCTCCAGGAGGCCGAGTTGACCGCCTCCCAGCTCACCGAGGCGTACCGCAGCGCGGCCGCCGGGAACGACCGGGCCCACCGGGACCTGATCGAGGTGGTGGCCGGGCGGGCCGCGATCAGCCACCGGGTCACCCAGCTCCAGGCGGGCGCGGAGCGCGAACTGCTGGCCCTGGTGACCGGGCGCCACCAGGTGGTGGCCGCCGACGAGACCGGCGCGGAGACCGCGGCGGTGGCCCGCGGCGTCACCTACCGGGTGGTGCTGGAGCGCCGCTCGCTGGACGAACCCGGCGCGGCCCGGCCGCTGTTCGAGGCGCTGGACCGGCAGCAGCAGGTCCGGGTGGTGGAGAACGTGCCGACCAAGCTGATCGTCGCGGACCGCTCGCTGGCCCTCGTCCCGCTCACCGCCTCCACCACCGACCCGGTGGCGCTGGTGATCCGGGCCCCCGCCCTGGTCACCGTCCTCACCGTGCTGTTCGAACAGACCTGGGAGTGGGCGCACCCGCTCGGCCGCACCGGCCCCGACCTGGCCGTCGGCCCCGTCCCGGCCGGGGAGCCCGACGAGACCGACCGGCGCATCCTCGCCCTGCTGCTCTCCGGCGCCACCGACCCGGCCGTCGCCAAGCAGCTCAGCCTCGGACTGCGCACCGTGCAGCGCCGGATCAGCCGGCTGATGTCACTGGCCCGCGCCGACACCCGGATCCAGCTCGGCTGGCAGGCGCACCGGCGGGGCTGGGCGGACTGAACGGGCGGACGGGCGGGCTGGGTTGGGTTGGGCTAGGCGGACGGTCGGGTGGGCGGGCTGGGGCGGGGTCGGACGGACGGGCGGGCGGGGTCGGACGGACGGGCGGGGTCGCGGCTACGGTTCAGGGGCGGGTGAGCAGCAGGGTGGCCTGCGGGAAGCGCTCGCCGGGGCCGGGGTCGCGCCGGGTGCGGGCGGTCTCGGTGAAGCCGGCCGCGCGGAACAGCCCGGCCAGGGTGTCCACCGGCCAGCGGTGTGCGGTGGACACCTTGTGGTCGAACGGGACGGGCAGGTCGCGGTCGCCGAGCTCCGGGTCGGCGGCGAAGAACCCGGTCAGCAGCAGGCCGCCCGGGGTCAGCACCCGGTTCAACTCGGCCAGCACGGACGGGAGTTCGGCGGGCGGGAGGTGGATCAGCGAGTAGCGGGCGAGCACCGCGCCGAGGCTGCCGTCGGCGAGCGGGAGCGAGCGCAGCGAGCCGCGCAGGAACGGCCGGCCGGGGTGCGCCAGCCGGGCCTGCGCCAGCATCCCGGCCGACAGGTCCAACCCGAACGCGCGCACGCCCAGGCCGGTCAGCAGCTCCGTCGCCTCCCCCGGCCCGCAGCCGAGGTCGCCCACCGGCAGCCCGCGCCCGGCCACCGCGGGCGCCTCGACCAGCCGCCGGATCTGCGCCAACTCGGCTTCCTGGGTGGCGAGTTCGCCCCGGAACAGGTTGGCGTACAGCTCCGCCACCCCGTCGTACGCCAGGCCGACCCCGTGGTCCGTCCCCATCCCGCGCCTCCCGCTGTCCGTCGCCCGCTGCCCGGTCCCGTCCGGCGGCCGGTGTCGTCCGGCGCCGGGAGGCGCTCAGCCTAGCCGGGGCCGGGCCGGGGGCCGGGGTTCCGGGCGGGGCGGTGGGGCGGGGCGGTAAATGCGTTGCGGGCGGGCCGGGTGGGGTGCCTAGACTCCGGGCATGGCCGTCGTTGCGAACTCTCGCCGATTTACCGGCCCCCCGGCTCCCGATGGGTGCCGCAGGGGGCGGGTTCCGTCGCGCCGGTAGCGAGGCTCCGGCGGAGCGGGTCGGCCCCCGGTGGCGGGTCGTGCCCAGGGGCCGGGGGGTGTGGTGTTCCCCCTCGTTGCCCTCTTCCGACCAGGCCCGGAGGCCGCCATGTCCACCACCCCTGACCGCACCGCCACTCCTGACCGCACGTCCCCCCGTGGTTCCGTCCGCCACCTGTCCGCGGAGCAGCTCGCCCGCGACCTCGCCGTCCGCGACCTGACCGACCCGGCCGCCGGGCCGCACGCCCTGCAACTGCTGGTCGACCGCGCCGCGCGGGCGCTGGCCGGGCGCTGGGGGTGCGAGGTGCTGGTGCACCGGGGCGAGCGGGCGGTGACCGTCGCCGACAACTACGACCACCTCAACTACCGCGCCGACGACATCACCCGGGACGCCCGCTACACCCGGTACGTCGACGACCGGCGGATGCTGCGCAGCCACTCCAGCGCGCTGGTCCCGGGCGCGCTGCGGGCGCTCGCCGCGCGGGCCGCGGCCGGTGCCGCGCCGGAGTCGGTGCTGCTGGTCTGCCCCGGCCTGGTCTACCGGCGCGACAGCATCGACCGGCTGCACAACGGCACCCCGCACCAGCTGGACCTGTGGTACCTGACCCGCCGTCCGCTCCCGGCCGGGCCGGACGACCTGACCGGGATGATCGCCGCGCTGGCCGGGGCGCTGCTGCCGGGGGCGGCGTACCGCACCGAGGAGCGGGTCCACCCGTACACCCTGGCGGGGCGTCAACTGGACGTCGCGGCGGGCGGGAACGGCGAGGGGAACGGCGGCGGGAACGGCGGCGCGGACGAGGAGGAGTGGGTGGAGGTCGCCGAGTGCGGGCTGGCCCATCCGCGGGTGCTGGCCGGGGCCGGGCTGGGGCCGGAGTGGAGCGGGCTGGCCCTCGGTCTGGGCCTGGATCGGGTGCTGATGCTGCGCAAGGGCATTCCCGACATCCGCCTGCTGCGCTCCGCCGACCCGGCCGTCGCCGCCCAGCTCACCGACCTCGCCCCGTACCGGCCGGTCTCCGCGCTGCCCGCGGTCCGCCGCGACCTGTCCGTCGCGGTGGACGGCGCCGACCTCGCCGAGGACCTCGGCGACCGCGTCCGGGACGCGCTCGGCGCGGACGCCGACCGGGTGGAGACGGTCGAGGTCCTCGCCGCCACCCCCTGCCGCGACCTGCCCCCGCAG
The DNA here is from genome assembly GCF_003751605.1 of Kitasatospora cineracea. Classification (NCBI taxonomy): domain Bacteria; kingdom Bacillati; phylum Actinomycetota; class Actinomycetes; order Kitasatosporales; family Streptomycetaceae; genus Kitasatospora; species Kitasatospora cineracea. The sequence goes on along the minus strand of NZ_RJVJ01000001.1, from coordinate 4,670,052 downwards.
GCCCTGGCCCGCCTCGGCGCCCGCCCCGACCAGCACAACCTGCTGCTCAAGGTCGTCCTGCGCGACCTGCACCGCACCCTCACCGACGCCGAGGCCAACGCCCTGCGCGACCGCGTCTACGCGGCCCTGCACCAGGGCACCGCGCACCAGTGGGCGACGGCTCCGGCAGCTCCGGCAGCTCCGACGGCTCCGACGACGACAGCGACGGCGGCCGGTAAGCCGCGGTAGGGCGGGGTGAGGCCCCAGTCCCAGCGGGGGCGGGGGCTTCGAGAACGGGCGGCGGGCCGAGCGCACCGGCGCGCTGATCGGACCGCCGGGCGGGGGCCCGTCCGAGGGGTGAGCGCGCCCGCACCGTGGGCCGATGATCGGATCGTCGTCCCGCAGTGGGTGGAGCTGGACGGATGTGCGGTCGCATAGCCCGGCGCCCGGAGGGAATCCAGCCGTTGACCGCACCTGCCGGCGGCGGCCCGCTCCGCCGCCGGGCGCACCGAGGAGGGGAACCGTGGCACCGCAGAAAGCTCCGTCCGGGAAGCCGACCGGCATGGGCGGCGCGCCCCCGCCACCACCCGGCCCGGCCAACCCGCCACCCCCGCACGGGAAGTGACGCCGCACCCGTCACTCCCCAGGCGCTACTCCCCGTGGCGCCGCTTCCCGTGACGTCACGTCCCGCAGCGTCACGTCCCGTAGCGGGCGATGCGCTCCTGGAGGGCGGCCTTGGCCTGCGGCCACTCGTCGTCGACGATCGAGAAGACCGCGGCGTCCCGCGGCCTGCCGTCCTCCCCGGGCACCCAGGAGCGTCCCGACTTGCGCAGCACGCCCTCGAAGCGGGCGCCGACCGCGGCGATCGCGGCCCGGGAGCGCGCGTTGCGGGCGTCGGTCTTGAGGTCGACCCGGCTGACCCGCCACTGCTCGAAGGCGTGCCGGAAGAGCAGCAGCTTGGCCTCGGCGTTGATCCCGGTGCCCTGCGCGGAGGCGGCGAGCCAGGTGAAGCCGATCTCGACGGCGTACAGCACGTCGGTGTCCGGCAGGGTCCGCGGGTCCCAGAACGCGGTGGCGCCGACGACCCGGCCGGTGGCCCGCGAGACCTGCGCGTACGGGGCGAGCCGGCCCTCGGCGGCCCGCCCCTGCTGGGTGGCGACGTACTCGGCGGCGCTCTCCTCCGTGCTCGGCACCCAGGTGAACCCGTAGCTGTCCCGGCTCTCCGCCGCCGCCCGCGCCAACCCCGCGGCGTGCCGCTGCTCCAGCGGCTCCAGCCGGACCAGCCGCCCCTCCAGCACCGGGCCCTGCAGTCGGTACGCCATGCCTGCTCCGTTCTCCGTACGGGTGCGCGGGATCGCTCCCGGCAGCAGCGAACCGGCTGGGCCGACGGGTCGTCAACGGAGTTTCGAGGGGCGGAACCCGACTGCGCGGGGCACCGCCCGGCCGCCCGCGCCCGGCGCGCCGTCGTCCGCACCCGTCCCGCCCGGCCGTAGCTTCGATCCGGCAAGCCCCCTCGCACCCCTGGAGTTCCGGACATGGCAGCACCCGGCCGCGCCCTCTTCGTCGTCTCCGCCGCCGACCACTGGACGCTGCGCGACGGGACGCGGCACCCGTCCGGCTACTGGGGCGAGGAACTCGCCGTCCCGCACCGGGAGTTCACCGCGGTGGGCCGGCAGGTCACGCTGGCCACGCCGGGCGGGCGGCCGCCGACGCTGGACCGGCTCAGCATGTCCCGCACCGCCGGGCTGCCCCGCACGCTGCGCGAGGTCTCCGCGTACCTCGGCTCGATCCGGGCCGAACTGGCCCGCCCGGTCGCGCTGGAGGCCGTCGACCCGGCCGACTTCGACACCGTCTTCTACCCCGGCGGCCACGGCCCGATGGAGGACCTCGCGCAGGACCCGGTCTCCGGCGCGCTGCTGACCCGGGTGCTGCGCTCCGGCCGCCCGCTCGGGCTGCTCTGCCACGCCCCGGCCGCGCTGCTGGCCGCCCGCGACGAGGGCGGGTCCTGGCCGTTCACCGGCTACCGGATGACCGCGCTGTCCAACACCGAGGAGAAGCTGAACAGCTTCGGCCGCAAGGCCGCCTGGCTGCTGGAGGACCGGCTGCGCGCCGAGGGCGCCCACTACGTCAAGGGCCGCCTGCCGCTGCTGCCGTTCACCACCGCCGACCGCAACCTGCACACCGGCCAGAACCCGGCCTCCTCGGCCCGCCTGGCCGCCCAGCTGCTCGCCGCGCTCGCCCGGTAGCCGCGTTCCGCCCGGGCGCCGCGTTCCGCCCGGGCGCCGCGTTCCGCCCGGTGAGCGCGTTTGCCCCGGCCGTTGCCGGGCAGCCGTGAGCGGCGGGGCCGCTCCCGTCCCAGGGCGGCCCCGCCGCTCGCGGGGTGTGCGGGTCGAACCGTCAGGACTCGTTGGTCAGTTGGGCGAGGGTGGCGAGGAACTCGGCCTCGGCGGCGGCCTTGTCGAGGCCGAGCGAGGTGAGGATGCCGGTGCCCGCCTCGTGCTCGAGGAGGGCGAGCAGCAGGTGCTCGGTGCCGACGTAGTTGTGGCCGAGGCGGAGGGCCTCGCGCATGGTGAGTTCGAGGGCCTTCTTGGCCCCGGCGTCGTAGGGGACGAGTTCGGGGGCGTCCTCGACGGCGGGCGGGAGCGCGGCCAGCGCGGCCTCCCGGACGGTGTCGAGCGGGACGCCGCTGGTGACCAGGTAGGCGGCGGCGAGGCCCTCGGGTTCGGCGAGCAGGCCGAGCACCAGGTGCTCGGTGCGGACCTCGTCGTTGCGGGCGTCCTTGGCGGCCTGGTGGGCGGCCATCACCACGTTGCGGGCCCGCGGGGTGAACCGGTTGAAGCCCTGCGCGGTGTCGGTCCCGGTGACCTCGCCGGGGTCCTTGGGGACGAAGCGCTTCTGGGCGGCCTGGCGGGTGACGCCCATGCTGCGGCCGATGTCGGTCCAGGACGCGCCGGAGCGGCGGGCCTGGTCGACGAAGTGGCCGATCAGGTGGTCGGCCACGTCGCCGAGGTGGTCGGCGACCAGGACCGCGTTGGACAGCTGGTCGAGCGCTTCGGGGTACGACTTCTTGATGCCCTCGATCAGGTCGTCGAGCCGAACGGAGGGCTTCGCTCCGGAGGTGTCTGCCATGAGGCAACCTTAGGTTGACAGTCAAAGGGTGTCAACCTTCCGTTGACAGTGCCCGGCGCGGCCGGTTCCTACCCGCCGGTAGGTGGTGTTTCGGCCGAGTTCACCCACCCGCCGCCCGCTGTCTTGTCCGCGTCACGGCGGCCCGAGTTGACTGCACAACATCGACCGGCCCTCACCCACCGGAGCCTCCATGTCCGCCCTTCGCGCCGCCCGCACCGCCGCCGCACTCACCGCCGCGGCCGCCCTGTTGACGACCACTCAGGCCGCCGCCGCGCACGCCGAGACCGCGCCCGCCACCGTCGCCCCGCTGGACGTGCTCAGCTACAACACCTTCCTGATGAGCACCTCGCTCTACCCGAACTGGGGCCAGGCCCAGCGCGCCCAGGCGATCGCCGGCGCGGACTTCTTCCAGGGCCACGACGTGGTGGTCCTCCAGGAGGCGTTCGACAACACGGCCTCGGACGCGCTGGCGGCGAAGGCGGCCGGCGCCTACCCGTACCGCACACCGGTGGTGGGCCGCTCCACCTCCGGCTGGGACGCGACGTCCGGCAGCTACAGCAGCACCACCCCGGAGGACGGCGGGGTGCTGCTGCTGAGCAAGTGGCCGATCCTGCGCAAGGAGCAGTACGTGTTCAAGGACGCCTGCGGCTCGGACTGGTGGTCCAACAAGGGGTTCGTCTACGCGCAGATCAACGTGAACGGGCAGCGCACCCACGTGGTGGGCACCCACCTGCAGTCCACCGACTCCGGCTGCGCCGGCGGCCAGGCCGCGGACGTCCGGGGCAGGCAGCTGCGCGCGATGCGGGCCTTCCTGGACGCCAAGCAGATCCCGGCGGACGAGCCGATCGTGCTGGCCGGCGACCTCAACATCGACTCGCACGGCGGCGAGTACCCGGCGCTGCTGGCCAACGGCAACCTCGCTCCGGCCACCACCCGCACCGGCTGGGCGAACTCCTTCGACACCGTCGACAACTCGATCGCCGCCTACCGCTACCCCGGCGAGCCGAAGGAGGACCTGGACTACGTGCTGTACCGGGCCGACCACGCCCGCCCGCAGCAGTACACCAATACCGTGCACCGCTTCCACTCCGCGCCGTGGACGGTGAGCAGCTGGGGCAGCTCGTACACGTACACCGACCTGTCGGACCACTACCCGCTGCTCGCGGGCTGATCCGGCGCCGGAGACGGCGGACGCCGCCCGCGGGGTCGTCCCGCGAGCGGCGTCCGCCGGCCCGGCAAGGGTCCATCGGCCGGGCCGGGGCCCTACCGGCTGGGCTGGGCGAAGCGGACCATGTTGCCGGCCGGGTCGCGGAAGGCGCAGTCGCGGACGCCGTAGGGCTGGTCCATCGGCTCCTGGAGCACGTCGGCCCCGGTGGCGCGGACCTTCTCGAAGGTGGCGTCGCAGTCGGCGGTGCGGAAGTTGACGGCCCGCAGCAGGCCCTTGGCGAGCAGTTCGGCGGCAGCCTGCCGGTCGGCGTCGGTGGCGCCCGGGTCGGCGACCGGGGGCTCCAGCACGACCTCGACGTCGGGCTGGGCGGTCGAACCGAGGGTGACCCAGCGCATCCCCTCGAAGCCGACGTCGTTGCGCACCTCGAGCCCGAGCGCGTCCCGGTAGAAGCCGAGCGCGGCCTCGTGGTCGTCGACGGCGATGAAGCACTGCGAAAGCTTGATGTCCATGCCCCAGACGCTACCGATCCGCCGCGGCCCGCGCTTCTCCGTTCCTGACCGGCTGCGTCTCCGGCTCCGGACCCGGCTGCGACTCCGGCCCCGGACCCGGCTGCGACTCCGGACCCGGCTCCTGCTGCCGCGGCCGCCCGGTGTCGGTGCCGCGGATCGGCCTGGTCAGGTACATCGCCACGCACGCGGTGATGTGCTCGGCGGCGCTGTGGTCGCGGGCCCGGTACGTGCTGGGGCTCTCGCCGACGAGTTCGGTGAACCGGGTGCTGAACGAGCCCAGCGAGGTACAGCCGACGGCCATGCACACCTCGGTGACGGACAGGTCGCCCCGGCGCAGCAGCGTCTTGGCCCGCTCGATCCGCCGCGTCATCAGGTAGCTGTACGGGGTCTCGCCGTACGCGGCGCGGAAGCTGCGCTGGAAGTGGCCGACGGACATCAGGGCGACCTTGGCGAGGGCCGTGACGTCCAGGGGTTCGGCGTAGTCGCGGTCCATGGTGTCGCGGGCCTTGCGGAGGCGCTTGAGGTCGTCGATCTGCACGGCGCCCAGGGTAGTCGCCCCGCCCGGCGATCGACAGAGGATGATTCGATCATCTCCTGACCATTCGTCACATTTCTCGCGCACCGCAGCATTCGGGTGAGTTCCGGGCGGGTCGGGCGCCCGTCCGCGCCCCCTCCGCTGCTAGCTTTTGAGTCACGCGAGGGAGCCCGGTGGAGTGGCCGAGAGGCGAGGCAGCGGCTTGCAGGGCCGCGTACATGGGTTCGATTCCTGTCTCCACCTCCTCGCTCCCCTCGATGTGTCCGCCCCCGCCCGGTTGGCCGGGCGGCAGTCGAGGAAGGAATGGCCCGATGGCCATCGCCACTGTCAATCCGGCCGACGGCCGTACCGTCGAGGTCTTCGATCCGCTGGACGAGGCCGGTGTGGAGCGCCGGCTGGCCCGGGCCCAGTCGGCGTTCGAGTCCTGGCGGCTGACCACGTTCGCGCACCGCGCCGAGCTGATGCACCGGGCGGCCGAGCTGCTGGAGCAGGCCAACGACAAGGTCGCCCGGACGATGACCCTGGAGATGGGCAAGCCGCTGGCCCAGGCCCGGGCCGAGGCCGCGAAGTGCGCGAAGGCGATGCGCTGGTACGCGGACCGGGCGGAGGCGCTGCTCGCCGACGAGCACCCGGCGGACGCCGACGTGGCGGACTCGGGCGGCGTGTCGGCGTACGTCCGCTACCGGCCGCTGGGGCCGGTGCTGGCGGTGATGCCGTGGAACTTCCCGTTCTGGCAGGTGGTGCGGTTCGCCGCGCCCGCCCTGATGGCGGGCAACGTGGGCCTGCTGAAGCACGCCTCGAACGTGCCGCGCACGGCGCTCGCGCTGGAGGAGCTGTTCGCCCGCGCCGGGTTCCCGCAGGGCTGCTTCCAGACCCTGCTGATCTCCTCGTCCCAGGTGGAGGCGGTGATCCGGGACGAGCGGGTCGTGGCGGTGACGCTGACCGGCAGCGAGGGCGCGGGCCGCTCGGTGGCGGCGGTCGCGGGCGACGAGATCAAGAAGACGGTGCTGGAGCTGGGCGGCAGCGACCCGTTCCTGGTGCTGCCCTCGGCGGACGTGCCGGCCGCGGCGGAGCGGGCGGTGACCGCGCGGGTGCAGAACAACGGGCAGTCCTGCATCGCCGCGAAGCGCTTCATCGTGCACACGGACGTGTACGAGGAGTTCCTGTCCGCGTTCACCGCGCGGATGCGGGCGCTGACGGTCGGCGACCCGGCCGCCGACGGCACCGAGGTCGGCCCGCTGGCCACCGAGCAGGGCCGCACCGACCTGGAGGAGCTGGTCGCGGACGCGGTCGCGCTCGGCGCGTCGGTGGCCTGCGGCGGCGGCCGCCCGGACGACCCGGCGCTGGCGGACGGCTGGTACTACCTGCCGACGGTGCTGACCGGGGTCACCCCCCGGATGCGGATCCACCGTGAGGAGGCGTTCGGCCCGGTCGCCACCGTGTACCGGGTCGGCGACCTGGACGAGGCCGTCGCGGTCGCCAACGACTCGCCGTTCGGCCTGAGTTCGAACGTCTGGACCCGGGACGACACGGACCGCGAGCGGTGCGTGCGCGACCTGCGGGCGGGCGGGGTCTTCTTCAACGGGATGACCGCCTCGCACCCCGCGTTCCCGTTCGGCGGGGTGCGGCGCTCCGGCTACGGACGGGAGCTGTCCGGTCACGGCATCCGCGAGTTCTGCAACATCACCACGGTGTGGTCCGGCAGCTGAGGCAGCGCGGGGGCCCGGCGCGGGAGGGCGCCGGGCCCGGGCCCGGGCGCGGCCGGTACCGCCGGCTCAGGCGTGGTGCGGGTGGGCGTGCTCGTGGCGGCCGGCGAACTGGGTGACGAACGCGACGATGGTGACGCCCCACACCACCGAGAACACGATCAGCAACCAGAGTTGGCCCACCTGCGGGGCGACCAGGCCCAGGCCCAGTGACAGGGCGAGCAGGAAGACCAGCGAGGAGTTGTGCTTGGCGGTCAGCCAGGCGGCCAGTCGGCGAACCGGATTGGGCCGGGGCGTTTCGGCAGCGGTCGCGGGCATCGCTCTCACCTCCGCGGAGTTCGGCGTCAGTTCGAGTATCCCGCGTATCCCGCCGGTCGGCGCCCCCGGCAGCCCGAGTACCCTCGCAGCCGTCCGGCCTTGCCTTGCGCCGCCCCGCCCCGCTCCGCTCCGCTCCGAGGAGGAACCGACCGTGGACGACGGAGAGTCGGGGGAGCTGCTGCCGGGCGGCCTGGCCAACGCGGGCGCGGTGCGGCGGTACGGCAGCACCGTGGAGCGGCCCGCCCCCGCGCACGCCGGAGCCCTGCACGCCTTCCTGACCGGCCTCCGGGCGGGCGGTTTCCCCGGCGCACCGCTGCCGGCGGGCCCGGTCGCGGACGGACGGGAGCGGCTGGAGTTCCTGCCCGGGGACGTCGCCCTGCCGCCCTACCCGGCCTGGGCGCTGAGCGACGACGCACTGGTCTCGGTGGCCCGCCTGCTGCGGCGCTGGCACGCGGCGAGCGCCCGCACCCCGTTCGACCCGGCGGCGCCCTGGCCGGCCGACTTCGCCGACCCGGAGGGCGGCCCGCTGCTCTGCCACAACGACGTCTGCCCGGAGAACGTGGTGTTCCGCTCCGGCCGGGCCGCCGCCCTGATCGACTTCGACTTCGCCGCCCCCGGCCGCCCGCTCTGGGACGTCGCCCTGACCGCCCGCTACTGGGTCCCGGTGCTCGACCCGGCCACCGCCGCCGAATCCGCCCGCGCCCACCTCGAACTCCCGCACCGCCTGCGCTTGTTCGCCGCCGCCTACGGCCTCTCCCCCGCCGACCGCCTGGCCCTCCCCACCACCCTCGAACAGGCCACCGCCGTCTGCCGCGCCTTCGTCGCCCGCCGGGTCGCCGCCGGGGACCCCGCGTTCGTCTCCTACTTCGCCGCGTACGGCGGCTGGACCCGCTGGGACCGGCTGCAGTCCTGGCTGGCCGGACGACGCCCGCTGCTGGAACGGGCGTTGCGCGGGTGAGCGGGGAGGGTCACCGGGACTTCACCGGGGCTCCGCCGGGAGCAGGCGGCCGGTGAGGTGGTCGACGGTGAGGTGGGCGTGCAGGCGGACGCCGGTGGGCAGGGTGTCGTCGTCGAGGTAGAAGTGCGGGTTGTGGTTGGGCACGAGGCCGCGGCCGCCGGGGGTGGGGACGGGGTTCCCGGCGGGGTCGAGTTCGGTGTCCTGGGCGCCGAGCATGAGGTACAGGCCGCCGTGGGCGTTGACGAACTCGGAGACGTCGTCGTAGCCGAGGGTCGCGCCGGTCTCCAGGACGCGGTCCTCGCCGACCACCCGGCGCAGCGTGGGCAGGGCGGCGTCCAGCCACTCCCGGCGGTTGTGGACGGCGGGCACGTCCTGGAGGTGCTCGACGGTGGCGGTGCAGCCGTGGGCCTCGGCGGTGTGTTCGGCGAGGCGGGTCAGGCGCTGCTGGACGTCGGGCATGTCGGTCTCGACGGCGCAGCGGACGGTGCCCCAGAGGGTGACGTGCTCGCCGATGATGTTGAAGCGGCCGATGTCCTCGAGGTGGCCGATGGTGACGGTGACGGGGTGGTAGGCGTCGAGCTGGCGGTAGAGCTGGCCGATGCCGGTGACGATCGCGGCGGCGGGCGGCATCGGGTCGACGCCCTGCCAGGGGGTGGAGCCGTGCACCTGGCGGCCGGTCACGGTGATCTTGACCAGGCAGGACGCGGCGTACTGGTTGCCGACCCGGTAGCCGACGTGGCCCTTGGGGTGCGGGGTGAGGTGCAGGCCGAAGACCATGGTGGGTGCGGGGTCGGCGAGGGCGCCCTCGGCGAGCATCTGCCGGGCCCCGCCGGTCTCGGTGACGGGCGGGCCCTCCTCGGCCGGCTGGAACACGAACAGCACGGTGCCGGGCAGTTGTCCGCGCACCCCGGCGAGGACGGTGGCGGCGCCGAGCAGCATCGCGGTGTGCCCGTCGTGGCCGCAGGCGTGCGAGACCGGGAACGGGCCGCCGGGGTAGTCGTGGTCGACGGCCGAGGAGGCGAAGCCGGTGCCGCACAGGTCGGCCACCGGCAGCGCGTCGGTGTCGGCCCGCAGTGCCACCACCCGCTCGCCGGGCCGCCCGCCGCGCAGCACCCCGACCACGCCGTGCCCGGCGATGCCGGTGCGCACCTCGTCCAGGCCGAGCGCCCGCAGGTGCTCGGCGACCAGCGCGGCCGTGGCCCGTTCGCGGTTGGACAGTTCGGGGTGCTGGTGCAGGTGGCGGCGCCAGGCGGTCACCTGCTCGGCGACGTCCGCACTGCGGCGGTCCAACTCGGCGTACAGGGTCGTCGCGTCCACGGGCGTCCTCCGGTCTCGGTGTCCCCCCGCTGCTTTTTCCGGACTCGAGCGTACGACGCCCCCGCCCCGACGGGGCGTCAGCGCGCCTGCCGGGCCGGGTCAGGGCTGCTGCGTCGGCGGGGGCGTGGGGACGGGCGGGCCGGTGAGGAGGGTGCCGGTGTCGGAGAAGGGCCAGGCGTTGGGCAGGCAGCCGTGCAGGCCGAAGATCTGCTGCTGCATCACGGGGGCGGGCAGGCCGGGGCCGGGGCAGTCGACGTGGCCGAAGCCGAGGACGTGGCCGACCTCGTGGTTGACCGCCAGCGCGTGGTACTCCTGGGGGCGGCCGCGGTAGGACTCGGTGAGGTCGGTCCACCGCTTGACGTTGATCACGACCTGGTGGCCCGCGCCGCAGTTGACCTCGCCGCCGGTGTCCAGGCCGTACTGGCCGCAGATCCGGTCGGTGGAGGCGGGCGTGGCCAGGTAGACGGTGAAGTCGACCGGGTCCGCGGAGACCCGCTGGAAGGTGCGGGTGCCGTCGGCGGACCAGCCGCGGCGGACGTCGGCGAGCACCGCGTCCACCTCGGCCGCGAACTGCTCGGGCCGCTCGGCCAGCCCGTCCTCCGCCCGCACCTTGTACCGGTACGCCTTCCCCCGGTACCGGCCGGCTCCGTGCCGCCGCCCGCCGTGGTGAACGCCATCGGCGCGGAAGCCGCCGGTGCGGCCGGGCGCCGCCACGGGTGCCAGACGGCCAGGGCGGCGGCCACCGCCAGGGCGAGCAGGACGGCGAGCGCCGGTTTCGGCTTGAGGTGTCGGAGCATCGTGGAGCAGCGGCTTTCTGACGTTTGCTGACGGGGGTCACCGGACGGGTTCCGGTCCGGACCCCACTCTGCCAGCCGCCGATCAACAGATGATCAACAGGGGCGGACGCGGACGCGAGCGAGCGGGGACGCCGGTGCGACCGGTGCGGGCGCGCGGGTCTGCCGATACGTGACTGATTCGCCCGCCCGCCCTCGCCGCCTACCGTCGGAGACGTCAACCGGAACACCCCACGACACTCCACGGGAGCAGCAGATGACCGCCTACGCACTGGCCCAGGTCCACTCGGTGGAGTTCGGCCCCGACATCGTCGAGTACCTCGAGCGCATCGACGCCACCCTGGACCCCTTCGGCGGACGGTTCATCGTCCACGGCGGCAAGTCCGAGACCGTGGAGGGCAGTTGGGGCCAGAGCGGCACGATCGTCATCGAGTTCCCCGACTACGCGCGGGCCCGCGCCTGGTGGGACTCGCCCGCCTACCGGGAGATCCTGCCGCTGCGCACCCGGCACATGGTCGCCGACATCGTCCTCATCGAGGGCGTCCCGTCCGGCTACCGCGGCGCGGACTCGCTCAAGCACTGACCCCGGTCCCGGCGGGGCCTGGTGGCGGAGCTTTCGCCGGCGCGAGGGGAGGGCGGGGACGCCCGGGACGAGGTCCACCTGGTCGACGACCCGGCGTGGGCCGGGGCGACGGCCGGGGCGGTGGTCGCCCCGGCGGCGCGGGACGAGTACCTCGACGTGGTCTTCGTCGCCGACGGCACCGCCATGGGCTCCGTCCGGCACGCCCTGCTCGCCCTCGACCTCGCCGACGAGGAGGAGGACGGGGATCTCGACCCGGTGTACTACCGGGAGTTGGCCGACTCTCCGCCGCCGGTCCGCGAGTTCCGTGTCGCTCCGGCCGCCGTGCCGGGAGTGCACGTGAACCTGGTGCTCGGGAACATGGACTTCCAGGAGCTCGCCGCGATCGCGGGCGCCGGTCCCGACGGCGTCTTCGACTCCTGAGGGCCGCCCGGGCCCTACCCGGGACCGGCGGCGGAACCGGCGGCGGAGCCGGTGTCGGGGACGTGGGCGGCGTAGAGGCGTTGGAGCAGGCGGTTCGGGCCGCCGGGTACAGGGGTTCCGGCCGACCTGATCGGCCCGCACACCGTCGAGGCGATCGCCCGCGCCGTGTACGACGAGTACAAGGAGCCGCTGTGCGCCGCGCCGGCGCTGCCGTCCCGGATGGTCGAGGCGGAGTTGCTCGGCCGATCCGCCGCCACGGTCCCGCCCCCTGACGGCGGGGCGGGGTCGGCAGGGGGGACAATCGCGGGTATGCGCACTCTTCTCGTCATCGGCATCGGCGCGGGCGACCCCAACCACCTCACCCTGGAGGCGGTCAAGGCGTTCGGCCGCGCCGACGTGTTCCTGCTGCTGGACAAGCCCGCCGAGCGGCAGGACCTGATGCGGCTGCGGCGGGACATGATCGCCGAGCACGGCCGCCCCGGGCACCGGGTGGTCGAGCTGGTCGACCCGGCCCGGGACCGCGGCGCGGCCGCGTACGCGGAGGCGGTGGAGGAGTGGCGGGAGCGGCGGGCCGACCTGGTGGAGCGGGCGGTGGCCGAGCAGGTGCCGGACGGCGGGACGGGCGCGCTGCTGGTGTGGGGCGACCCGGCGCTGTACGACAGCGTGACCGCCGTGCTGGACCGGATCCTGGCGCGCGGCCGGACGGAGTTCGGGTACACGGTCGTCCCCGGCATCAGCAGCGTCTCGGTGCTGGCGGCCCGGCACCGCACCACGCTGACCCGCACCGCGCGTCCGGTGCGGATCACCACCGGGCGGCGGCTGGCCGCCGAGGGCTTCGGACCGGGCTCGGAGGACGCGGTGGTGATGCTGGACGGGCAGGGCGCGTTCGCCGAGATCGACCCCGCGGGCGTGCACATCCACTACGGCGCCTACCTGGGCACCGGGGACGAGATCCTGGTCTCCGGACCGCTGGCCGAACTCGCCGACGAGATCGCCGAGTTGAGGCGGGAAGCGCGCGAGCGCAAGGGCTGGATCATGGACAGCTACCTGCTGCGCCGCACCGACGACTGACCGACTCCCGCCCGCCCCGTCCACCAGGCGGGGCGTCGTAAGAGGGAACCCGGTGACGCCTTTGGTGGCCGGTCCGGGACTGCCCCGCAGCGGTGAGCGGGAACGACCGCCGTCATACGCACTGGGTCCGGACGCGCCTGGGAAGCGACGGCCAGTAGGTGCCCGGGAGGCGTCAACTCCCCGGGTGCGCCCGCGAGTCCGAAGTCCTGCCCGTGCCCGGGTGCGACCCGTTCGCGCCCGGTAGCCGGTGACCTCGAGGGCGGGCCGGCACGGACAACGGGCGGGCCGCAGACCCGGGCCTCGATCGGCAGCCTGGTCACCGCCGCCCGCACCCTGCGCGCGCAGCTGCAGGACCAGCGGACCGACTGACCGCACGCCCCAGGGCCGGTCCGTACCCCGCGCGGGGCGCGAACCGGCCCTGGGAGGTTGCTAGTTGGCGGCGGTAACGGCCGTGGCGGGCGTCCGGACGGGCTTGGGGAGCAGCAGGCGTTCGGCGAGGTGGCCGAAGAGCAGGCCGAAGGACAGCCAGAGGGTGAGCTGGATGGCCAGGGCCGCGGTGCGGAACTGCCAGAGCAGGGTGGCGGAGAAGTCCGCGGGGACTTCGTTGATCGCGGGCAGCAGGACGTACCCGAGGCCGATCAGCGCGGCGTAGCCGAGCGCGGCGGCCAGGGTGGCGTTCCAGTTGCCCAGGCGCGGGGCGAGCTGCTTGCCGGCCACGGTCGCGGCGACCGCGAGCAGCACGCTGAGCAGCATCATCAGGAAGTACAGGGCGGTGCGGTGGCCGATGGTGTCGGGGTCGCCGACGGACGGCGGGTTGGCCGGGTACTTGAGGAAGGGGACGAGGTAGACGGCGACCAGGGCGGCGCCGGAGAGCAGCAGGGCGGTGGCCCGGGGGCCGAGGCGGCCGGTGCGGCCGAGCGCGAAGCAGTACGCGAGGGCGGCGATGCCGCCCAGGGCGAGGCCGTAGAGCAGGATGCCGGTGGCCAGGCCCGCGGTGGACTGCAGGGTGCGGCTGACGAGTTCCTCGCCGTGCTCGTGGCTGTGGCCCTCCTCGAAGGCGATCGCCGCGTCGATGCGGGGCTCGCCCAGCAGGTAGGCGACGACCAGGGCGAGGACGCCCGCGCCGAGTCCGGCGAGCATGCCGCGGACCAGGAGGTTCCTGACGGTGTGGGAGTTCATGTGTTCAGGTGCTCGCTTCTTCTGCCGGGCGGGTCAGTGGCAGGGGAAGCCGAGCAGGTGGCGGCCGTCGTGCACCCACTCGTGCACGCTCTCGCCGGAGATCAGCGAGGTGGCGCCCTGTTCGGCGCCGACGAAGTAGAGCACGGCGAGCAGCAGGACGCCGAAGAACAGCGCCCAGGGGGCGACGGCCCTGACGGAGAGGGGGGTGATGGCCGGCGTGGTGACGGCGGCGGGCGCGATGGGGTGAGCCATGGCCGGGTGACCTCCTTGCGGGAACTCGCGTCCCGGTCGTGTGGAGCAGGAAACGACGGAGGCGGGTCTGACTTCCCCGTGGCCGGGGTTCACAGTGGCGCGACCGTGCCGGGTTCTCACCGGACTTCCGCGTACCGTCGTTGATATGAGGTTGTTCGCCGAGAAGGTACCGTTCCCGGGCGGGCCCCGCCAGGGGCGCGGCACGCCGCACCGCCAGGACGTGGACGAATGATCCGTGGAGGGGAGGGCCCGTGTCGGTCCGGGTGATGTTGGTCGCACCGGCGCTCGGGACGGAGCTGCGCGAGGCCCGGTTCGGGGACGACCTGCCGCTGACGGACGCCGAACTGGACCCGGCCCGCGCCCTGGCCGCACCCCGGGCCGACCTCGTACTGACCGGGCCGTCCGCGCGCTGCCGGCAGACCGCCGGGGCGCTGGGCCTGCCCGGGGCCCGGGTCGAGGCCGCCCTCGGCGATCTGGACGCGGGCAGCTGGCGCGGCCGCCGCCTCACCGAACTCGCCGCGTCCGCACCGCAGTCGATCAGCGCCTGGCTGTCCGACCCGGACTTCGCCCCGCCCGGCGGCGAGTGCGTCACCGCCCTGCTGGCCCGGGTCGGCACCTGGCTGGACGCCCTGCCCGCCGACGCCGGCCGCCTGCTCGCCGTCGCCGAACCGGCCGTCGTCCGGGCCGCCGTGGTGCACGCGCTGGCCCTGCCGCCCGCCGCGTTCTGGCGGCTGGACGCCGCCCCGCTCACCGCCACCTCGCTGAGCGGCCGCGCGGCACGCTGGAACCTGCGCTGCGGCGCACCCCTGACGCCCCGTCAGCCGACGTAGCGCAGCGCGCCGGCGGTCAGGGGCAGTCGGGGAGGGCGGGGCGGTCCTTGGTGCGGACGGCCGGGAGCCAGCCGGTGACGGTTCCGGGGAGGCGGATCCGGTACCAGAGGGTGGAGGCGACGTCCTCCTCGTTGATGACGGGGAGGCCGTCGCGGAGCTGGCAGTCGGCGTCGAGGACGTCGTCGTGCCAGACCCGGGTGGCGATGACGTTCTCGGTGGTGTACGGGCGCATCGGGTCGACGGCGAGGCCGAGACTGCACCGGGGGTCGCGGTCGGTGCGGTCCTGGCAGCCGCGTTCGGCGTTGAAGACCTGCAGGCGGCCGGGCCGGGCGGGCCGGTCCGGGGGCGGCCAGAGGGCGGCCGCGACGGCGGTGGCGGCCGCGAGGACGGCGGCGAGGACGAGCAGGACGGGACGGGAGCGCGGGCGGCGGCCGGGGCCGGGGCCGGGGCCGGAGTGGTGGGCGCGGATCCGGGCGAGCAGGCTCTCGGCGGTGTGCGGGGCGCGGGCGGCGTGGGTGGTGGCGAGGCAGTCGGCGGCCAGGGCCCGCCAGAACGGGGGGATGCCGGGGTCCAGCCGCAGCGCGGCGCGGCCTTCGGCGTACTGCTGGGCGGCGGCGCTGCGGGCGGTGGGGGTGGCGCCGGGGAACGGCGGGACGCCCGCGGCGAACACCTCGTGGATCACGATGCCGAGCGCCCAGATGTCGGCGGTCGTCCGGACCTTGACGCCGTGTTCGCCGAGCGGTTCCCTCCGGCGTTCGGGCGGGAGGTAGTCGGGGGTGCCCAGCGGGGCGGAGTAGCCGTGGGTGCCGGTGAGTTCGATGGCGAGGCCGAAGTCGGAGAGCCGGACCTCGCCGTCCTCGCCGATGAGGACGTTCTCGGGTTTCAGGTCGCCGTGGGCCCAACCGGAGCGGTGCAGGTGGGCCAGGCCCTCGCAGATCCCGGCCACGATCCGGCCGCCCCGGTCCTCGTCCGGACCGCTGCCGGACGGGCCGCTGCCGGACGGGCCCCTGCCGGACGGGCCGGTGCCGGGCAGGTCGCTGCCGGTCGGGCCGGTGCCGGGCAGGTCGGCAACGAGCAGGTCGCGCAGGGTGCACCGGGCGCGTTCCATCACCAGGACGATCGCGCCGTCGAGCACCGGGTGGTCGGGGGCGGACAGGACGAGGGTGTCGAGCAACCGGACCAGCCGGGGGTGCGGCGCGGTGCGGGCCAACTCGGCTTCCCGCCGGGCGGTTTCGGCGACCCGGCGGGCCTGGCGGGGGGCGAGCCCGGCGGTCGGCAGCACCTTGAGCGCGACCGTGTCGTCCGCGTCGGCGCCCGCCGCACCGTCCGAGCCGTCCGAGCCGTCGGCCGCCCCGGTTCGGCGGGCGGCGTAGACGGTCGCCCAGCCGCCTTCGCCGATGGGCCCGGTGACGGTCCAGCCGCCGACCCGGTGGCCGGGCGGCAGCAGGTCCTCGCGATCCTCGCCGAAGTCCGGGTGGGGCACCATCGGCACGTCTCCCTACCGTCCGGGCCCGGCGGGTTCGGGGTGCGGCAGGAGCGCGAGGTGCTCCTCGCGGACGATGCCGAACTTCAGGGCGAGGCCGACGACGGCCTCGCGCTTGCCGTGGCGGCGGTCGGCCCGGCCCGCGCCGTCGGGCAGGTCGATGCGGAGCTTCTCGTCGGCCAGGTAGTCCAGGTGCGAGCTGACCGCGCGGGCGGTGAGCCGGGCGCAGGCGGGGTGTCCGTGCAGCCGGGCGACCACCTGCGGGGTGGTGGGCACGGCGGCGGGCGAGCGGTCGCGCAGCCAGGGTTCGCAGAGCGCGACCAGGACCAGGAAGTAGGTGGCGGTCTCGTCCATCGAGTACGCCGTCATGGTGCGGCTGGCGCCGGAGCCGCCGAGGGTGTGCGGGTCCAGGTAGACGTGGTCGGGCGCGAACACCTGGAAGGAGAGCGGGGTTTCGCGCCGTGAGGGCAGCACCACCCGGGAGAACTCGAACGGGATCGGCGCGCCGACCCGCCGCGGCGGCACCCGCAGGTACTCTCCGGCGCCCTCCGGGTTCTCCACCAGGTAGGCGTGGGTGTTGCTGAGGTTGCTCAACTGCCAGTGGTCGTCGATCGCGTGGATCTCACCGGCCAGCCGGGAGACCGTCTCGTCGCCGAGGCGGAGCTCCACCGGCGTGCCGGCCGAGCCGCGGCCGAACCGCGCCCGCTCCCCCGGACCGAGCCGCAGGGTCACGGCGTCGTCGCCGTTGCCCTCCGGCAGGTGGACGACGATCCCGCTCACCGCTCCCCCGTCCCGCGCCGCACCGCTCCCCCGTTCCGACCGTTGCCCGACGGACGAACGCTACCCCTTTGAGCATGACAACCACCGTGTGGTGTAGGTCACGTGACAAGGTGTGGGGGGAGCGGGCGGGAGTTGCGGTCAGGGCAACGGCGTCCCCGTGGGCAGCGGTGCCACCGGGCGGTCGCCGAAGGCGGTCCACGGCCGCCAGCCGCCGCCGGGCCGGTCCTGGACCCGGGTGCGCAGCCGGCCGTCCCCGGCCACCGCGAAGACGTGCAGCCGCCCGGTCGGGTCGGCGACGGCCGTGGGCGGGGCGGCGGCCGGGCCGGGTTCGCCGAAGTCCTCGCCGAGCACCCCGTCCGGCGCCCAGGCTCCCGCGAGCGCCGACTGCCAGCGGTGGGACAGCCGTTCGCCGCCGGGGGCGAGCGTGAACGCCTCCAGTCGGCCGTCCGCTCCGGCGACCGTCAGCGGGGCGGCGGTGGACCAGCCGAGCAGCGGCTGCCAGTCGTCCCAGCCCCCGCTGGGCACCGACTGGCGGCGGTGGAAGGCCGCCGTGCCGGACGGGGCGACCGCGGTGACGTTCAGGCGGCCGGTGCCGTCCCGGGCCACCCGCGGCGCGCCGCCCGCGGGCGTGCCGAAGCGCTCCCAGCCGGACCAGGCGCCGCCGGGCGAGGTCTGCCAGCGGTGCAGCAGCGCCGCGCCGCCGGGCGCGAGCACGAACACCTCCAACCGGCCGTCGGCGTTGGCGGCGACCACCGGCGGTGCGCCCACCGGGCCGCCGAACCCCGCGTCCCAGTCCTCCCAGTCGGGCGAGCCGGGCGAGCGCTGGCGGCGGCGGGCGACCAGCGCGCCGCCGGGGGCGGGCGCGAAGACCTCCAGTCGGCCGTCGGCGTTCCGGGCGACGGCGGGGGCGGCGCCGGCCGGGCCGCCGAACGCCTCCCAGTCCGACCAGGAGCCGTCGGCCCGCTGGACGCGGTGGTCCAGCCCGGTGCCGCCGGGGGCGAGCGAGAACACCTCCAACCGGCCGTCGGTGTCGCGGCCCAGCACCGGCACCGCGCCGGCCGGGCCGCCGAACGCCTCCCAGTCCGACCAGGTGTCGGCGGCCGGGTCGAGCTGGACCCGGCGCAGCACCGACCGGTCGGCCGCGTCCAGGGCGAAGACGTTCAGCAGGCCCCGCGCGTCCAGGGCGGCGACCGGGTTGTCCGGGCTCTGCCAGGGCGGCGGGGCGGGCTGCCAGCGCAGCGGGGCCAGGTACAGGCCGTGCCGGAACCAGCCCGCGGCGCTCGCCCACCACTGCTGCCCGTCGGTGACCGCCTCCACCGCGTGGCCCGGCACGTGGCCGGCCCAGCCGTCGAGGGTGAAGCGGAACGGGTCCCGGGAGGCGAGGACGTCGGTGCCCTCGTACCCGTTCCGCGGCCCGAGGAACAGGTAGTACCAGCCGTCCCGGGCCACCACGAACGGCGACTCGGTGACCGACACGCCGTCCGCGGCGGTCGCCGCGTCGGCGAAGGCCACGCCCGGGGCTCCCCAGGCCAGCAGGTCGGCGGAGCGCCGGTAGCAGACCTGGTGCCGGCCGTCGGCGGCCGCCAGTTCGGTGTAGTACATCACCCACTCGGCGCCGATCCGCAGCACCATCGGGTCGCGGGCGGCGTTGCCGCGGAACAGCGGCCCGGACGGCAGCCGGGTCCAGGTGGACAGGTCGGTGGAGGTCGCGGCGTTGATCGCCGCCCCGGCGCGCCCGCCCGCCGCGTAGAACATCCAGTGGACGCCGTTCGACTCGACGACGTGCGGGGCCCACAGGTGCTCCTCCCCGAAGTACGAGGGATCGACCGTCAACGCGTCCGGGTGCCCGGTCCACGGGCCGGACGGGTCGGGCGCCGAGGCGTGCGCGAACGACACCTCGGCGGAACTGTCGGGCGCCTGCCCGGGCGGCGCGCTGTCCCCGACGATGCCGAACAGGTGCCAACGCCCGCCCGTCCGGACCAGCGTGTGGTCGTTGAGGTAGCGGCCGCGCACGGTGGACGGGTCGTAGACCTGGCCGAACGGCCCGGCGCCGACCCACAGGTGGGGCTCGGCGGCATCGACGGCGACGGCGGGGGCCGCGGTGGCGGGACGGCCCGCGAGCGGGAGCACGAGTGCTCCCGCTCCGGCCGCCCGCAGCAGTCCGCGCCTGCTGATCGGGGACATGACTGCGCTCCAGGAGGGTTGCCGGTACGGTCAGCCGACGGCGGGTCCGGCGGTGGTGTTGAGCCAGGCCCAGTCGGACCAGGTGGAGAATCCGGTCTGCCACTTGTGGAAGACACCCGCGTTGCTGGTCCCGAAGACCTCGATCCGCCCGTCCGCGTTGGCGGTGGCGACGACCTCGGTGCCGCCGCTGCCGAAGGTCTCCCACTGGTTGTAGGGGGCGTTCAGACCGGTCTGCCAGATGTGCTGCGCGGTGCTGCCGTTGATGGCGAACACCTCGACCCGCCCGTCCGGGGCGCGCTCGCTGGTGAGCCGGGAGTCGGCCGGTCCTCCGGTGGGCTCCCAGTCGGACCAACCGGTGGGGCTGGTCTGGTACTTGTGGAACACGCCGACCGGTCCGGACGCGAAGACCTCCAGACGGCCGTCCTGGTTGTGGTCGACCGTGAGGTCACGACCGCCACCGCCGAAGGTCTCCCAGGCGGACCAGCCGCCGTTCACCCCCGTCTGCCAAATGTGCTGGAAGGTGCTGCCGTTGAGGGCGAACACCTCCAACCGCCCGTCCGGAGCCTTCCCGAGCGCGATCTCACTGTCGGCGGGACCGCCACCCGTGGACTCCCAGTCCGACCAGCCGCCGTTCGGCGCGGCCTGGTACTTGTGGAAGACGCCGACCGGTCCGGAGGCGAACACCTCGATCCGACCGTCCTGGTTGGAGCCGACCGCGAGGTCATGACCGCCACCACCGAAGGACTCCCAACCGGACCAGCCGCCGGACGGCTGGAGCTGGTAACGGTGTTGCAAAGTAGTGCCGTTGAGGGCGAACACCTCCAGTCGGCCGTCCGCGTTCGGCGCGATCGCGAGCTCCGCCCCGCCCGGACCGCCGAGCGTCTCCCAGTCCGACCACGCGCCGCTCGCCGTGGTCTGCCAGGCGTGCGAGATCCCGTTCGCCCCGGCCGCGAACACCTCCAACCGCCCGTCCGCCGACCGCGCCGACACCACCCGACCCGACTGCGCCGGATACACCAACGGCGCCGGACCGGGATCGTGGTGACCGAGCCGGTCCACGGCGTCCCGCGCCTCGCCCATCCAGCGCAGGTGCGCGCCCTGGTTGTAGGTCGACCAGGGCTGCCAGTCGGTGCCGCCGTTGGAGATGCGGAAGGCCGCGTCGGCGTTGCACTGGGCGTCGTAGGCGCAGGCGTCGCTGACCTCGGGGTGCCAGTAGTCGTTGATCTCCCACAGGCCGCGGTCGGTGGACGGCGGCGTGTTGTTCTGGACGTTGGACGCGTGCGGGTCGCAACTGGACTCGGCGAGGCCGACGGCGATCGCGGTCACCAGGGCATCGCCCCGGAAACCCGCCTGGTAGCCGACCTCGGCACACAAATCACTGCCGGTGGCGGCCGGCACGGGCGTGGCACCGGCCAGCAGGCCCGCCGTCACGCCCAGCGAGGCGAGCGCGGACAGCAGGATCCGGAGGG
The DNA here is from genome assembly GCF_003751605.1 of Kitasatospora cineracea. Lineage (NCBI taxonomy): Bacteria > Bacillati > Actinomycetota > Actinomycetes > Kitasatosporales > Streptomycetaceae > Kitasatospora > Kitasatospora cineracea. Next base: position 4,649,388 of record NZ_RJVJ01000001.1, on the reverse strand, counting down.
GCACCCGGCGGGCACCCTGCGTTCTGGTCACGTGATGGCTCCTCAATTGACGGCGGGTCCGGCGGTGGTGTTGAGCCAGGCCCAGTCGGACCAGGTGGAGAATCCGGTCTGCCACTTGTGGAAGACACCGGCACTGCTGGTCCCGAAGACCTCGATCCGCCCGTCCGCGTTGGCCGCCGCGACCACCTCGGTGCCGCCGCTGCCGAAGGTCTCCCACTGGTTGTAGGGGGCGTTCAGACCGGTCTGCCAGATGTGCTGCGCGGTGCTGCCGTTGATGGCGAACACCTCGACCCGCCCGTCCGCGGTCGGCTGGCTGGTGAGCCGGGAGTCGGCGGGGCCGCCGGTGGGCTCCCAGTCGGACCAACTGTTCGGGCTGGTCTGGTACTTGTGGAAGACGCCGACCGGTCCGGACGCGAAGACCTCCAGGCGTCCGTCCTGGTTGTGGTCGACGGTGAGGTCGCGGCCGCCGCCGCCGAAGGTCTCCCAGGCGGACCAGCCGCCGTTCACGCCGGTCTGCCACTGGTGCTGGAAGGTGCTGCCGTTGAGGGCGAACACCTCCAGGCGCCCGTCCGGGGCCTTGCCGAGCGCGATCTCGCTGTCGGCGGGACCGCCTCCGGTGGGCTCCCAGTCGGACCAACTGTTCGGGCTGGTCTGGTACTTGTGGAAGACGCCGACCGGTCCGGAGGCGAACACCTCGATCCGGCCGTCCTGGTTGGAGCCGACCGCGAGGTCGTGGCCGCCACCACCGAAGGACTCCCAACCGGACCAGCCGCCGGAGGGCTGGAGCTGGTAACGGTGTTGCAAGGTACTGCCGTTGAGGGCGAACACCTCCAGGCGCCCGTCCGCGTTCGGCGCGATCGCGAGCTCCGCCCCGCCCGGACCGCCGAGCGTCTCCCAGTCCGACCACGCGCCGCTCGCCGTGGTCTGCCAGGCGTGCGAGATCCCGTTCGCCCCGGCCGCGAACACCTCCAACCGCCCGTCCGCCGACCGCGCCGACACCACCCGACCCGACTGCGCCGGATGCACCAACGGCGCCGGACCGGGGCCGGATCCCGGGATGCAGGGCACCGGGACGCCGCGCTCGGCGAGGTACGGCACCGGGTCGGTGCGTACGGTCGCGTTCGGGTCGGCCCAGACCCGCAGGTGCAGGTGCGGGCCGCTGGAGGTGCCCTCGCTGCCCATCAGCGCGATCTGCTGACCGGCCGTCACGTGGTCGCCGACGGCCACGTCCCGTTCGTACATGTGTCCGTACTCGGTGATGGTCCCGTCCGGGTGCAGGACGCGGATCCACTGGCCGTAGCCCTGGGCCGGGCCGGAGGCCACCACCTCGCCGTCGCCGACCGCGTGGATCGGGGTCCCGTAGTCGTTGGCGATGTCGATGCCGTTGTGCTCGTCGGTGTAGCCCTGGGAGATGAACCCGGCGGCCGGGCAGGACGCCGGGAACCCGGCAGCGGCGGCGGGGGCGGCCGGTCCGGTGAGCGGCAGCAGCGCGGCGGCCGCGGCCAGCGCCAGGTACGGGGCGCGGCGGGAGAGGGAGGAGAACACCGCGGCGCCCCTCACGCCTTGCGCAGCCGGTCGATGATGCCGTCGAGGTCGAGCTGCATCAGGTCGGGCCGGACCCAGTGGCCGCCGGGCACCTCGTGCGAGTCGTGCGGGATGCCGGCCTGGTCGAGCAGGGAGCGGAACTCGCGCTGCCCGGCCAGCACCTGCGGCTCGTTGACGCTGCTGAACCAGTCCACCGGGTCGGGGCTGGTGCCCGCCACCAGGAAGACCCGCTTGTTGCGGTAGCTCTCGATCCGCTGCACCGGGTTGTCGGCACTCACCCGCGCCTCGTCCCAGAGCGGCGCGCCGTAGATCGTGCCGCCGTTCAGGTCGAGGGCGGCGGACGAGGCGTTCGCCCAGTGCGCGACCAGGCCGCCGTCGCGGCGCAGGCTGGCCGGGCCCGAGTGGGCGCTGACCGAGGCGAAGTGCCCGTAGTACTTGGCGGCGTACTTGAGCGCGCCGAAGCCGCCCATCGAGAACCCGGACACCGCGCGGCCGTCGTACTCGGCGAAGGTGCGGAAGTTGGCCTCGACCCACGGCAGCAGCTGGTTGATGTGGAACTCCTCCCAGTTCCGCGGGCCCACGTTGGAGCTGACCGGGTTGGAGTACCAGCCGGCGTGGCCGCCGTCCGGCATCACCACGATGACCGGCTTGCCGGCGGTCCAGTCCCGGATGCCCAGCCGGTCGAAGGTGATGAAGTCCTGGTCGGTGCCGCCGCCGTGGAACAGGTACAGCACCGGGTAGGTGCGGCCGCTCCAGTGGTAGTCGTCCGGCAGCAGCACGTTCACGCCGGGGTTCCAGCCGATCGCCGAGGTCCGGAAGCGGTAGTACCACATCCGCGGGTCGCCCTCGTTGCGCTCCACGATGCTCAGGCCGAACCCGTCGCCGGCCGCCGCCGCGGACCCCGCCGACGCCAACGAGCCCGCGGTGCCCAGCGCCAGCGCGGCACCGAGCCCGCCGGCCGACTTGAGCAGACTCCTACGAGTGGGGTGGTTCGCGGTCAATGCGGCCTCCTGGGAGCACGTGGCGGCGGCCCGTTCGGACCCGGACCGCCCGGGAACCGAGCGCTTGGGACGCTAGCCACCCGCCGTGCGGCCCGGAATCCGGAACCATCCGGACTGACAGGCGGCCCCGCCGCCGCTAAGGCCCGGGACCGACCGGGGCCCGCCCGCACCGCCCGCACCGCCGGCGGTCCCGCCGCGGGTCCGGCCGGGTACTCGATTGGCACAGCCGGGAGGCGGGGAGAGGGAGTTGACCCTACGTTGGCTGCCGGGGGTCATCCGAGCGAGAGGTGTGCATTTCCATGGCTGGGAAGTTCGAGCTGTACGTGGACGAGTCGGGCAACCACCGCTTCCGCCTCAAGGCGAGCAACGGTTCGGTCGTGGTGACCGGCGAGCCGGAGGAGTCCCGCGAGCAGTGCCTGAAGAGCATCGAGTCGATCCGCAAGCTGGCGCCGTACGCGCAGCTGCTGGAGACGCCGGCCCACGCCTGACCACGGAGCCGCACCGGCCGGGACCGTGGGGTGGACCGCGGCGGGCCGGGACCGCGAGCCCGTGACGACCGAGTTGTCGGTCCGTCACGGGCTCGCAACCGTTCCGGCGCGGCGGGGGCGGCACGGGGCATGCTGACCGGGGACGGCCGGACAGGAGCGAGGGGGTTGCGGTGAGCGGACGGGAGATCATGGCGGCGGCGGGGGTGCTGTTCCCCGACCGGGACGGCCGGGTGCTGGTGGTGCGGACCTCCTACCGGGCCAAGCACCCCATCGCGGTGCCCGGCGGCGGCTGGGAGCCCGCCGACCCGTCGCCCCGGCACACCGCCGTCCGGGAGATCCGCGAGGAGCTGGGCGTCACGCCCGTGCTGCGCGAACTCGCCTGCCTGGACTGGTCGCGGGACCACGACCGGCCGCCGATCGCCGCGTTCCTGTACTGGGCCGACCCGCTGACCCCGGAGCAGGCCGCGGCCGTCCGGCTGGAGGCCGCCGAGCTGGACGCGATCGTCCACCTGCCGCCCGACCTGCTGCTGTCCGCCGTCCCGCCGCTGCTGTCGCGCCGGATGGGCGCCTGCGTGCTGGCCCCGCGCGCGGCCGCGCCGCTGGAGCTCGCCGACGGTCTGCCGGTCGGCCACTCCACCCTGCACCTGCCGCCGCGCCCGGCCCCCGCGTACCTCGGCGCGGCCGCGCTGGAGGGCCTGCTGCCGCCGGGCGCCGGGCTCGCCGCGCCGCCCCCGCCGATGGACAAGCAGACGTACTACGCGACCCGCCCGCGGGTCCGGGCCAAGGCCCGGATGCTGTTCACCGCCCCGGACGGGCGGGTGCTGCTGGTGCGCCTGACGCCGTGGCGGGACGAGTCGCCGTGGGTGCTGCCCGGCGGGTCCGTCGAGGCCGACCGGGAGCTGCCCCGGGCGGCCGCCCGGCGGGAGGCGCTGGAGGAGCTGGGCTGGCGGCGCGAACCCGGACGGCTGCTGGCCGTCGACTGGGTGGGCGGCCACCCGTGGGACGACCTGCCGCACCTGTCGCTGGTCTACGACGGCGGGACGGCGGGCCCCGAACTGCTCGCGGACGTCCGCGTCCAGGAGGAGGAGATCGCCGAGTGGCGGCTGTTCACCCCCGCCGAGGCCGCCCGGGTGCTCACCCCGCCCCGGGCCCGGCGCCTGGCCGCCTGCCTGGCCGTCCGCGCCCTGCCACCGACCGCCGGGCCGGCCGAACTGGTGGACGGCGCGCCCCCGGCCACCACTGCCTGAACACCCCGGGCCCGGTTCCCCTCGGCGGTTCGCGGCGGATACCGGGGCCCCGGCCGGGTATGAATGAGCAGGTCGGGACGGTGCCCGCCGGTGCGGGGCGCGGCCCGGCCCGTTTCGGGAAGATCGGGAGGTGCGGGGTGGGACAGTCGCTCGGGTCCGAACTGGACGGCCGTACGGTGCGGGCGCTCGACGGCGGCGACCGGCTGCTGCTGCGCCTGGACGACGGACTGCTGCTGACCGTCCGGAACGACTTCCGGCTGCGGCACGGCACCGAGGTCGAACACTTCTACCCCGCCCTCGGCCTGCCCCCCTCCGGCACCCTCCGCCACCTCGCCGACGCCGTCATCACCACCGCGACGGTCACCCCCGCGGGCGGTCTCGAACTCACCTTCGACACCGGCCACCTCCTCGCCGTCGCCCCCGACCCGGCCCCCGGCGGCCCGCCCCACCCCTGGCAACTCTCCTCCCCCACCGGCCCCCTGCACACCGGCGGCCCGAACGGCACCGCCACCCCCTGACCCACCAGCGGCCCGGTGAAGCCGAATTCGGGGAAGCGGGGATCCTCCGGCCCGGACCTGACGTCATTAGGATGACGGCCGATCGGCAGGGTTGGACGGGGGAAGGGGCGGGGCGTGTTCGGAATCATCAGGCCGTGTCGGCATCGGCTGTCGGAGGGGTTGCACGCGTCGTGGATGGCGCACCTGTGCGGGTTGTGTCTGGCGTTGCGCGACGATCACGGGCAGTTGGCGCGGACGGCGACCAACTACGACGGGCTGGTGATCTCCGTTCTGGTGGAGGCGCAGTCCTCGGGGTCCGGGGAGCGGCGGACGGCTGGGCCGTGTCCGTTGCGGGGGATGCGGACGGCTGCGGTGGCGCGGGGTGAGGGGGCCAGGTTGGCGGCGGCGGTGTCGTTGGCGCTGGCGTCGGTGAAGATGCGTGACCACGTGGTGGACGGGGACGGTGTCTTCGCCCGGCGTTCGGTCGCGGCCGGGGCGCGGCGGGTCACCCGGCGCTGGGACCGGCAGAGCGCCGGCAGTGCGGCCGCGGTGGGTTTCGACACGGGTGTGCTGCTGGCGGCGGCCGGACGGCAGGAGGCCGCCGAGTCCGCGGTGAGCGCGGGCGGGTCGCTGCTGCTGGCGACGGCGCCGACGGAGGAGGCCACGGCGGCGGCGTTCGCCCACACCGCCGTGCTGGCGGGCCGTCCCGGCAATGCGGAGGCGCTCGCCGAGGCCGGACGGCTGTTCGGGCGCCTGGCGCACCTGCTGGACGCCGCCGAGGACCGGGCGGAGGACGAGACGCGCGGGGCGTGGAACCCGCTCACCGTCACCGGCACCACCCAGGCCGAGGCCGAACGGCTGTGCCGGGACGCCGTGCACGGCATCCGACTCGCCCTGAACGAGGTCGAGTTCACCGACCGGGCCCTGGTCCACCGGCTGCTCGCGCACGAGACGAGCGAGGCCGTCGACCGGGTCTTCGGGCACCGGCACCATCACCACGCCTGCGCCGACACCGACGCGAGTGCGAGTGCGAGTGCGAGCACGGGTGCCGGGGGCGATCCGCGGGCCTCGGCGCCGGATTCCGGGGGCCGCCGGCAGCCTCCCCGGGTCCTGGGCCACGGCGCTTCCGGCAGCTTCGGCCCGGCGGAGGGCTACGGCGTCCCGGGCGCTCCGGGCGGGGCCGGCGGCCAGGACGGTCCGGGGGGCCACGGCGGTCCGGGGGGCTACGGCGGGTCGGGCGGGCCGGGTGGTCCCGGGGGGCCGCAGCAGCCGGCGGAGGGTGGGCAGCCGAAGAAGAAGCCGCGCGGGCCGGTCCTCGGCTGTGCGGCCTGGCTGACCATGGCCTGCACGTGCCAGTTGCTGTGCTGCACGCACGACCACCCGTTCACCCGGGAGCGCCGCGACAGCTTCTGCGACCGCAACTGCTCCTCGACGGACACCGAGTGCTGCGGCGCGTGCGGCGGCGCCTGCGAGTGCCTCGCCTGCTGCGGCGCCTGTGCCTGACCCGCGGGACGCGGGGCGGGCAGCGCCGCTGGGCCACGGAACGGAATACGGGAGCGGGACGATGACGGAGTCGACGGAGTTGACGGAATCGCAGGGGTTCACCGCGGCGGCGGAGTTGGCGGCGGCGGCGTGGAGCGGCTGGCCGGCGCTCCAGGAGTTGGGCGAGGCGGAGGACCCGTTCGAGGTGGCGTCGGTGGGGGGTGTCTGGCGGCCGAAGGACCGGCACTTCGGGGTGCACCGGGACGGGCGGCTGGTGGCGCACTCCGGGTTCGTGGTGGCGCCGGTCGAGGTCGGCGGGCGGCGGTTCGAGGTGGCGGGGATCGGCGGGGTGCTGGTGTCGCCGCACTGGCGCGGGCACGGGCTGGCGCGGGCCGTCGTCGGGGCGGCGCTGGACGCGGCGCGGGCCGACGGCCTGGAGTACGCGATGCTGTTCTGCCTGCCCGACCGGGCCCCGCTGTACGCGCACCTCGGGTGGACGGCGCTGCCCGACCCGGTGACGGCCGATCAGCCGGAGGGGCCGGTGGCCGTGGCGCTCGGGGCGATGTGGCTCGGTCTGGTGCCGGGGGCGCGCTGGCCGGAGGGCGGCCCGGCCCGGCTGCGCTCGTTGCCGTTCTGAGCCGGCCGGCCGTGCCGTGTCCGGCCGTCACCGGCCGGTCGTTGCAGGGCTGTTGCAGGGGATGTGAGGCGGGTCACAGCCCGGGTGGACGGTTCGTGGTCGACTCGGGAGATGGTGCGGATGCGGGCGGTTCGGGTGGGTGCGGGCGTCGTGGTCGCGGTTGCGGCGGTCGGGGCGGTCGCCGGGTGCGGGTCCGTCGTGGCGAGTGGGGGAACGGCGACGGCGGCGGCAGCGTCGGCGGAGGCCGGCCCGTGCGGGGCGGCGCCGTCGGCGCGGCCCGCGGGGTGGACCCGGGACTCGGTGCGGATCCTCGCGGTCAGCGCGGACTGCCTGGAGTACGAGGTGACCAACGAGGGCACCGAGCCCGCCGACCTGACGGTGCTGTTCGGCTGGTCGGGCAGCGGGACCCTGCTGCCGTCCGACCCGACCGGGACGCAGACGGCGGTGGCGCCGGGGGCGTCCGTCCGGGGGCGGGTCCCGCTGACCGGACACCCGGTCGTGCCGGACCTGCCGGTGGGCACCGTCCCGGACTCCTGGCCTTCGTCGGCCTCCCCCCGCCCGTCGAGGGCCTCGGGGCCCGCCCCGGACGTGAAGGTGCTGAAGGTGCGCAGCGTGCCGACCGCGGAGGCTCCGTCGACCGGCGGTGCGTGTCCGGCGTCCGGGGTGCGGGTGTACGCGGACCGGGGCGACGCGGCGATGGGGCTGCGGGTGGTGGGGCTGCACCTGGAGAACTGCGGAACGCGGGACGTCGTGCTGGACGGGTACCCGCGGACCGAACTGCTCGACGAGGCGCACGCCCCGGTGGCCGGGGTGCAGGTGCTGAAGGGCGGTTCGGCGATCTCGACGGGCACGGGGGCGGACGCGCCGCCGCGCCGCTTCACCGTCGCGCCGGGCGGGAAGGCGTCCGCGGGGCTGGTGTGGCGCAACACCACCGACCTCTCGGGCGCGCCGGTGAACGCCCCGTACGTGCGGGTGCGGGCGACGGCGGACGCGGCACCGGTGATGGTGACGCCGGAGCTGGACCTGGGGACGACCGGGCGGATCGGCGTGGGGGCCTGGGCGCCGGAGCAGTCCTGACGCCCGGGCGCCCGGGGCCCTGGGTCAGCCGACGTGGACGCGGGGGCGGCGGGAGCGGTCGGTCTCGGCCTCGCGGAGCACCTCGCGGGTGACGGGGGCGACCTCGCCCTGGCCGAACAGGAAGAAGCGCAGGAACTGGGCGAACGGGCTGCCCTCGGTCCACTCGAAGTAGATGTGCGGGAGCTGGCCGGTGGTGTCGCGCACGTGCAGCAGTATCGCGGCGAGCGCGTTCGGGATGCTGGAGTGCTCCAGCGTCAGGACGCGGTAGCGGTCGTGCAGGACTTCGCCGCGCACGTGCAGTTCGGCCTCGAAGTCGGACGGGTCGAGGACGGTGACCTCGACGAAGACCAGGTCGTCCTCGACCGGGATGTCGTTGTCGGCGCGGATCTGGTGCACCTTGTCGCGGTACTCGGCGAGGTCGCGGCCGGCCGGCTCGTTGGCGATGAAGCGGATCGTGCGGTGCGCGGTGTCGCGCACGAAGCGTTCCGCGACCTCGTCCAACTGGACGTCGGTGACCCGCAGTTCGAAGGCGCGGGCGAGCCGGGAGGCGAGCGAGACCAGCACGATGCCGGCGATGAAGCAGGCGCCGATCTTCACGCCGTCGGGGCGTTCGGCGATGTTGATGGCGGTGGTGTAGAGGAAGACCGCGGCGATCACCGCGAAGCCGACGGTCCAGCCGCGCTGGCGGGCGGCGCGGGCGGCGATGGTGACGGCGATCGCCGCGGAGGTGATCAGCACCAGCACGCCGGTGGCGTACGCGCCGCCCTGCTTGTCGACGTTGGCGTCGAACAGCCAGGTGACCAGGAAGGCGATCGCGGTGAGCACCAGCACCATCGGGCGCACCGCACGGGCCCAGTGCGGGGCCATGCCGTAGCGGGGCAGGTAGCGGGGCATCAGGTTGAGCAGGCCGGCCATCGCGGAGGCCCCGGCGAACCACAGGATGGCGATGGTGGACAGGTCGTAGACCGAGCCGAAGGCGCCGCCGAGGTAGTGGTGGGCGAGGTAGGCCAGGGCGCGGCCGTTGGCGGGGCCGCCGGGCTGGAAGTCGTCGGCGGGGATCAGCAGGGTGGTGATGAAGCTGGTGGTGATCAGGAAACAGCTCATGATCACGGCGGCGGTGGTGAGCAGCTTGCGGGCGCCGCGGATGCGTCCGGTGGGGCGCTGCTCGGTGTCGTCCGGGTCGCCCTCGATGTGCGGCATGACGGCGACGCCGGTCTCGAAGCCGGACAGGCCGAGGGCGAGCTTGGGGAAGACCACCAGGGCGACGCCGACCATGACGACCGGGTTGCCGTGCTCCAGGGTGAGGGCGTGCGTCCAGTCGGTGATCAGGGACGGCGCGGTGACCACGTGCCACAGGCCGACGGCGACCACCACCACGTTCAGCGCCAGGTAGACGGCGACCAGGACCACCGCCACGCCGATCGCCTCGCTGAAGCCCTTGAGGAAGACCGCGCCGAGGGCGGCGACCAGCAGCAGGGTGATCAGCACCTGGTGGCCGCTCAGCGCGCTGCGCAGGTGCGGGTTCTCCACCAGGTGGGCGGTGGCGTCGGCGGCGGACAGCGTGATGGTGATCAGGAAGTCGGTGGCGGCGAAGCCGAGCAGCGCGAGGACGAACAGCTTGCCCTTCCAGAACGACAGCAGCCGCTCCAGCATGGCGATCGAGCCCTCGCCGTGCGGGCTCTCCTGGGCGACCCGGCGGTAGACCGGCAGGGCGCCGAACAGGGTGACCAGCACCAGCACGATGGTGGCGACCGGGGAGAGCAGGCCGGCCGCGAGCGCGGCGATGCCGGGCTGGTAGCCGAGGGTGGAGAAGTAGTCCAGGCCGGTCAGGCACATCACCTTCCACCAGCGCTGGCCGTGCTGCTGGTCGGGGGCCTCGGCGTGCGGCCCGGGGTGCTGCTTGGCCATGTCGGACAGGCCCTCGAGCAGCCAGGCGCGCAGTCGCTGCCGCGCCGTCCCTCCGTCCGTGGGGGCGGAATCGACCACTGTGCTGCTCCTGTCCGGGGTGGGGGCGCCCCGGGCCGCCGGACGCTCCGGCCCGCCGGGCGAACTCCCACGTCAATGTAGGTGACGTCCGCCGCCGTCCGGGGCAGGCTGGAGCGTAGCCCCACCCTTTGGCCCAGCGGATCACCGGTCCCGGGGCGTTGACCGGGCCATGGGGCGGGATTGGGGGACGGTTTGCCCGCCCGCCATGGTTCGTGACGTTATGTCCGTTCGTGCGCGCTTCGGGACCAGCGGCCCGCCGGACGGGACCGCCCGGCCCTGTCGGCGGGCCGGCCGGGTTTGGCAGACTGCGGGGGTAGGGGTCCGCGAGGAGGAGTACTGCCATGTCCGAGGGTTCGGCGCCGATCAGGGTGTTCCTGCTGGACGACCACGAGGTGGTCCGCCGCGGGGTGCACGACCTGCTGGACTCGGAACCGGACCTCCAGGTCGTCGGCGAGGCCGGCACGGTCGAACAGGCACTGGCCCGGGTCCCGGCGCTGCGCCCGGACGTCGCCGTGCTCGACATGCGGCTGCCGGACGGCGACGGCGTCACGGTCTGCCGGGAGCTGCGCTCGCGGATGCCGCAGCTCGCCTGCCTGATGCTCACCTCCTTCGACGACGAGGAGGCGCTGCTCGACTCGATCATGGCGGGCGCGGCCGGCTACGTCCTCAAGCAGATCAGCGGCACCGACCTGGTCACCGCGATCCGCACCGTCGCCTCCGGCCGGTCGATGCTGGACCCGGGCGCGGCGACCCGGCTGATGGCCCGGCTGCGCGGCGAGGCCCCGGCGCCCGCACCGGAGTTCCCGCACCTGACCGACCGGGAGCGGGAGATCCTGGCGCTGATCGGCGAGGGCCTGACCAACCGGCAGATCGGCGAGCGGGTCTACCTCGCCGAGAAGACCGTCAAGAACCACATCTCCCGGCTGCTCGCCAAGCTCGGCGTCGAACGCCGCGTCCAGGCCGCGGTGATCGCCACCCAGACCCTGGCCGCCCAGCCCGGCGGCGGGGACCGGGGGTTCTGACCGCCCGGGCCGTTCCGCTGTCCTGGCTGCTCGTTAGGGTGCCCGGAGGTGATCGGCCGATCGGGGCCGGTCTGGCGGCGTTCGCTGCCGGTCGGGGTGCGGGGGAGGAACGGTGCGGCGCTGGGAGCTGGTCGGCGGCGGTTCGTCGAAGTTCTGGGAGGCGGAGGCCGACGGGGTCTCGGTGCGGGTGCGCTACGGGCGGATCGGCGGTGACGGGCGGCTGCAGGTGAAGGAGTTGGCCGACGCGGGGGCGGCGGCCGGGCACCTGGCGAAGCTGGTCGCGGAGAAGGAGCGCAAGGGCTACCGGGCGGTGGGCGGCGAGGAGGTTCCCTCGGGGGCCGTCGAGGTCGTCGAGTCGGCCGAGGCGCCCGTCGAGGTGGTCGAGACCGCCGAGGTGCCCGTCGAGGTGGTCGGGCTGCCGGACGAGGACGTGTTCGTGCTGCCCGGGGCGTGGCGGCCGTGGGTGGTGCCGCGGCGGGGTGGCACGGTGCCGGTGGCGGCCTGGCGGCCGGTGTGGGACGCGGCGGGGGCCGCGGCGGCGGAGGAGCGGCAACTCGCGGAGGAGCGGGAGCCGTTGGAGCTGGCGCTGGTGTCGGAGGAGTCGGACCCGGAGGCGGTGCGGGCGGTCCGGACGCACCTGGCGGGGGTGCCGGATCCGCTCGGGGCGGTGGGGGTGGCCCGGTTGCTGCGCTCGCGCGGCGACGACGACTGGGCGCGGCGGCTGGTCGACTCCTGGGTGGTGCGGTTCGGTCTGGGGTTCGCGCTGCGGGCGTCGCTGCGGCTGTTCGACCTGGACGTCCACCCGGTGCGCGAGAGGTGGCGAACCGGCCGGGTGGCGTTCGCCGGTGCTCCGCCCATGGCGACGTACCACCTGTCGTTCCAGTTCGGCGTCCTGGCGGCGGCCCGCGAGGTGCTGGCCGGGGTCGGGGAGGGCGCGTACCGGGAGGCGCTGGCGGAGTTGGACGGGGCGCTGGGTGCGGTGCCGGGCGGGGCGTTCGACCCGGTGCTGCGGCGGGCGGTGGCCGCGTACCTGGCGCCGGAGCGGGCCGGGGTGGTGGACGGCTGCCTGGCGGAGGGGTCGGACGATCCGCTGGTGCGGACCCTGCTGGCGTACGCGCTGGGCAGTGCGGAGCAGGTGGAGCGGTTCGGGGGTGCGGGCGGGCTGCTGTCGGGCAGTTGGCGGCAGGCGCTGGTGTCGACCCTCGCCGACGGGGCGGGACCGGCCGCGGCGGAGCTGGTGCGGGTCGGGGCGGCGCCGGACGGTCCCGGGTACGACTCGCAGTGGTACGCGGAGTGCCTGGGCGCGTTCCCGACCGACCGGGTGATGGCGGAGATGGTCGACCGGATCGCCGACAAGCACGTCCGGGTGGCGCTGCTGGAGGCGGCGCGGCGGCAGCCGGTGCGGGCGGTGCGGGTGCTGGCGGCGGCGGCCCGGCGCGGTGGCGGCGCCGGGAGCACGGCCCGGCGGATGCTCAACGGGCACGTGGGGGCGCTGCGTTCGCGACTGCCGGAGCTGCTGTCCCGGCTGGACGGGGAGAGCGCCGACTTCGTCCGGACGCTGGAGGGCGCGCGGGAGCCGCTGCCGGAGGCCGGGCCCGAGCTGCTGCCCGAGCTGCTGGTCGCCCCGCCGTGGAGCCGGCCGCGCACCGTCCGCAAGGTCCGGGTGCTGACCGGTCTCAGCGTCGACGAGTCGTCGCAACTGCTTTGGGCAGAGGGCGAGTTGGCGGAGTTCGCGGGCTCCGCCGAGGTGCGTCGGCAGCTTCCGCTCGGCGCCGACTGGGCGGCGGAGGCGGAGCGGGCCCGGATGCAGGGCTCGGTCTGGTCCCTCTACCGGGTCCTGATGCGGGGCCCGGTGGAGGTGATGACCCCGCTGCTGGCGTCCTGGGACCGGCGCGCGCTGCTGGACATCGGCCTGTCCGGGCAGCCGCTGCTGGCCAAGTACGGCACGGCCGTGCTGCCGATGCTGCACGAGGCGGCGCGGTCCCAGCCCGCGCAGACCTCGCCCGTGCTGCTGCCGGTGCTGGACGCGGCCGCCGCGGGCGTGATGGCGGACGTCCTGGTGCGGCTCAAGTCCGTTCAGCCGGTGGCCCGTTCGTGGTTCGCCCGGCACGGGGTGGCGGGGGCGCTGCTGCTGGTTCCGGCGGCGGTCGGCAAGGCCGGGCGGGCCCGGGCGGCGGCGGAGCACGCGCTGCGGCTGGTCGCCGCGCAGGAGGGCGCGGAGGTCCTGCTGGCGGCGGTGGCGGAGCGGTACGGCGCCGAGGCCGCGGCGGTGGTCGGGGACGCGCTGGGCTCCGACCCGCTGGAGAACGCGCTGCCCGCGAAGCTGCCCGAGTTCCCGGACTGGCTGCGGCCCGAGGTGCTGCCGCAGCTCCAACTGGCCGACGGTGGCGGGGCGTTGCCGGTGTCGGCGGTACGGCACCTGGTGACGGCGCTGCAGCTGGGCCGGCCGCGCGAGCCGTACCCGGGGCTGGCGGCGGCCGCGGAGGTGCTGCGGGCCGACACGGCGGCGGCGTTCGGCTGGGCGGTGTTCGAGGAGTGGTGGCAGGCCGGGATGCCGTCCAAGGACGGCTGGGCGCTGCACGCGCTCGGCGGGTTCGGTGACGACGACACCGCCCGCCGGCTGGCCCCGCTGCTGCGCGAGTGGCCCGGCCAGGGCGCCCACCAGCGCGCGGTGGAGGGACTGGACGTGCTGGCCGCGATCGGCACCGACGTCGCCCTGATGCAACTGCACGGCATCGCGCAGCGGGTGAAGTTCAAGGCCCTGAAGGCCCGCGCCCAGGAGAAGGTCGCCGAGATCGCCGAGGCGCTCGGCCTGACCGCCGAACAGCTCGGCGACCGCCTGGTGCCGGACCTCGGCCTGGACGAGGACGGCACCACCGTCATCGACTACGGCACCCGGACGTTCACCGTCGGCTTCGACGAGCAGCTGCGCCCATACATGCTGGACGCCGACGGCAAGCGGCGCAAGGACCTGCCCGCCCCGGGCGCGAAGGACGATCCGGAGCTCGCGCCCGCCGAGCGCAAGCGCTTCGCCGCCCTGAAGAAGGACGTCCGGACGCTGGCCGCCGACCAGATCGTCCGACTGGAGGCCGCGATGGTCACCGAACGGACCTGGAGCGCAAGCGAGTTCCGCACCCTGCTGCTCGGCCACCCGCTGCTGTGGCACCTGGTGCGCCGGCTGGTCTGGACGGCCGACGGCACCGCGTTCCGGGTCGCCGAGGACCGCACCCTCGCCGACCTGCACGACGAGCAGTACACCCTGCCCGAGGACGCCACCGTCCGACTCGCCCACCCGCTGCACCTCGGAGCGGACACGGCGGCCTGGGCGGAGGTGTTCGCGGACTACGAGCTGCTCCAGCCGTTCCGCCAACTGGGACGCCCGGTCATGGAGTTGACCGAGGAGGAGGGCGCCGGGCACCGGCTGCACCGGTTCGAGCGCCGCCGTGTCCCGGTCGGCCGGCTGCTCGGGCTGACCAAGCGCGGCTGGCAGCGCGGCACCCCGCAGGACGCGGGCGTGGAACGCTGGTTCTACAAGCCGCTGCCGGAGGGCCGCTGCCTGGTGCTCGAACTCAACCCGGGCATCGCGGTCGGCATCGTCAACGAGCTGGGCGACCAGAGCTTCGACACGGTCTGGCTGGACACCAGCCCCGGCGACTACTGGCCGAGCCGCCGCACCTACGACCAGCGCCTGGCCGACCTGGACCGGGTCACCGCATCCGAACTCCTTTCTGACCTGGAGGAGTTGACCGCCGACTGACCGGCCCGGCCGCCGCCCCGGGCCCTTCCCCGGCCCGGGGCGGCGCTGTCGGGGGCGGCGCTGTCGGGGCGGCTGGCTAGGGTGAGGCCCAACGAGCGGTCGGACGGCGGTGCGGAGGGTGCGGTGCAGCGGGGGGAGCAGGGGGAGCAGGTCCGCGGGGGCGGCGCGGCCGGGGAGGACGCCTTCGCGTGGCCGGCGGCCTGGCGGGCGGCGGTGGTGCCGCGGCGCGGGGGCGGGGCGGTATCGCCGGCCGAGTGGCCGGGGCCGGACGCGGTGGCCTTCGAGGACGCGCTGATCGCCGAGCACCGGGAGTGGATCGAACAGGTCTGCGCGGCCGACGAGTCGGACCCGGCGCTGGTCCGAGCGGTCCGGGCGTACCTGGGCGGGGCGGCCGATCCGCTGGGCGCGGCGGGCGTCAGTGCGATGCTGCCCGCGCTGTACGCGGACGACGACGCGGGCGGGGCCGCGCTGATGGACGCCTGGACGGTCCGGCACGGGCCCGCGTTCGCCGCCCGGGCCGCCGCCGAGACCATGGAGGTCGAGTACTGGCGCTCCCGCCCCGGCTATCTCCGGCCGTGCCTGCGGCCCGCCGACCCGAACCAGGTGTACAGCTACGGCGAGGCGCAGTCCAAGGTGCTGCGCTGGGCCCGCCACCTGCTGTCCGTCGCCGACGAGGACGCGTACCGGGCGGCCCTGGCGGAGGTCGGGGCGGCCCGGGCCGGGGGGCCGCAGCGGCGGGTGGGGGCCGCGTTCCTGTTCCCGGAGCGGACCGACTGGGTGGACGAGTGGATCGACGAGCTGCCGGAGCGCCCGAGCCGGCCGGTGTGGTCGCTGCTGGTGGGCGCGCTCGGCCGCCCGGAGCAGGTCGACCGGCTGCTCCCCCGGCTGACCCGGTACCAGTGGTGGGCGCGCCCGGCGGCCACCGTCGCGGACGGCCTCGGCACCGCCGCGGCGGCGATGCCCGCCCTGGCGCTGCGTCACCTGGACAGCGGCCGGGAGGCCGGTCAATTGGCCGAACTGCTGCTGGAGTTCCCCTCCGACGAGGCGTTCGGCGCGCTGCTGGCGCGGATCGACGACCGGGCCGTGCAGCCCGTCCTGCTGCGGGCCGTGGAACGCTACCCGGTGCGGGCGCTGCGCCTGCTGGCGGCGGCCGTGCAGGACGGCGGGGTGACGGCCCGGCACCTGCTGGAGCGCTCGCTGCGCGGAGCCGCCGCGTCCGGGCGGCTGCCCGCGCTGCTGGAGCGGCTCGACCCGGCGACGGCCGCGTTCCTGCGCGCGCTGCCCGCCGCGGACCCGGCCGGGCCGGTCGCCGACGTGGCGGAGTGGCCCGCCGTGCTGGCCTCCCCGCCGTGGCAGCGGCCGCGACCGCGACCGCGACCGGCCGGGAAGCCGCGGGTGCCGGCCGACCCGACCGGGCAGGACGACCCCACCGGCCTGACCGGCCTGACCGGCCCGACCGGCTCGATCGGCTCGATCGGCTCAACTGACCTGACCGGCTCGACCGTCCTGACCGCCGACGAGGAGCCCGAACTGCGCTGGCAGGACGGTGAACGGGAGCTGTGGACGGAGCCCGCGCGGCGCTCCGACGCCTGGCACAGCCACCCCGAGGACACCGACTGGGCGGCGGTCGGCGCGGCCGAGTTCGCCGCCGCCCGGAGCCTGTGGGCCGCCTGCCAGGTGCTGTGGCAGGCCCCGGTGGAGGTGATGTCCCCGCTGCTGGCCGACTGGCGGCCCGAGGAGCTGTACTACGGGCTGGAGACGTTGCGCCCGGTGCTCGCCAAGTATGGCCGGGCGGCCGTCCCGGTGGCCGTGCGCACCGCCCTGATGCGTCCCGCGCAGTTGGCGCCGCTGCTGCTGCCGGTGCTGGACGTGGCGGCGGCCCGGCTGATGGCGGAGGGCCTGACCACCCGCAAGTCCGTTCGCAGCACGGCCCGTTCGTGGTTCGCCCGGCATGGAACCGCGGGTGCGCTGCTGCTCGTCCCGGACGCCTTGGGCGAGCCCGGCCCGCGCCGGACGGCCGCCGGGCAGGCCCTGCGCCTGATCGCGTCCGGGCCTGACGGCGGCAGCGGGGCTGCGGACGGCAGCGGGGCGGAGGGCCACGGCAGCAGGACTGCGGACGGCAGCGGGGCGGAGGGCCACGGCAGCGGGGCGGCCGCGCTGCGGGCGGCCGTCGCCGGGCGGTACGGGGCCGCGGCGGCGGAGGCGGTGGGTGCCGTGCTGGCGGTGGATCCGCTGGTGGGGGCGCTGCCCGCGCGGCTGCCGGAGCCGCCGCCGTGGCTGGACCCGGTGCTGCTGCCGCCGCTGCCGCTGCGCTCGGGGGCGGTGCTGCCCGCGGCGGCGGTGCGGGACGTGCTGGTCATGCTGGCGCTGTCGAAGTCCGGCGCCCCGTACCCGGGGCTGGCGCTGGTGGCCGAGGCGTGCGCGCCGGGGGCGTGGCCGGCGTTCTGCTGGGCGGTGTTCGAGGAGTGGCGGCTGGCCGGGATGCCCGCGCGGGAGAGCTGGGCGCTGTCCCTGCTCGGCGAGTTCGGCGACGACGGGACCGCCCGCCGGCTGGCGCCGGTGGTGCGCCGGTGGCCGGGGCAGCAGGCCGGGCGGCGGGCCGCCGAGGGCCTGGACGTGCTGGCGGCGATCGGCACCGACACCGCGCTGGCCCAGCTGCACGGCATCGCCCAGCGGGTGCGCTACCAGGGCGTCCGGGCCCGGGCCCGGGAGAAGATCGCCGAGGTCGCCCTGGAGCTGGGCCTGACGCCCGACCGGCTCGCCGACCGGCTGGTGCCGGACCTCGGCCTGGCGGCCGACGGCACGGCCGTCCTCGACTACGGGACGCGGACGTTCACCGTCGCCCTGGACGACCGGCTGCTCCCGTACGTGCTGGACGGCACGGGCCGCCGCCGGGCCGCGCCGCCCGCGCCCGCCGCCAAGGACGACCCGGAGCTGGCGCCCGCCGCCCGCAAGCGGTACGCCGCGCTGAAGAAGGAGCTGCGGGTGGTCGGCGCCGAGCAGACCGCCCGGCTGGAGACCGCCATGGTCACCGAACGGGCCTGGACGGCGGACGAGTTCCGGACGCTGTTCCTGGCCCACCCGCTGCTCGCCCACCTCGGCCGGCGGCTGCTGTGGACCACCGGCAGCGGCGCCGCGCAGGCCGCCGGGGCCTTCCGGATCGCCGAGGACCGCACCTTCGCCGACCTCGACGACAAGCCCTTCGGCCTGCCCGCGGACGCCGCCGTCCGACTCGCCCACCCCGTCCGACTCGGCGCCGACCTGTCGGCCTGGGCGGAACTCTTCACCGACTACCTCGTCATCCAGCCGTTCCCGCAACTCGGCCGCCCGGTGCGGTCGTTGACCGCCGACGAGGCCGCCGGGCACCGGCTGCCCCGGTTCGAGGGCCGCACCGTCCCGGCCGAGGCGGCGCAGGCGCTGGCCCGGCGCGGCCCGGACTGGTCGCACGGCGAGACCGACGGCGACGGCACCCGCTTCTCGCTGCGCAAACTTTTGCCGGACGGCCACCGCCTGACCGTCTCCCTCGACCCCGGCCTCCCGCTCGGCCCAACCGCCGAACTCCCCGACCAGACCCTCCGCGAGGTCTGGCTGGGCACCCGCACCGGCCCCTACTCCCCCACCGCCCGCCACCTGCGCCCGTTCGCCCGGCTCGACCCCGTCACCGCCTCCGAGATCCTCGCGGACCTGGAGGAGTTGACCGGCCTGCGCTGACCCCGCCGACCGGGTCGGACCGTGTACTTCCCAACCGGAGCGGAGATCACTAAGGTCCTGGGGCTGTGACTATGCGTGGATCCGGTGACGATCTGTGGGAAGAATTCGTCAGGGAGTTCGAGAAGAACAACGCGGTGAAGGAGCCCAGCGCCGCCGAACGGGCCCGGCAGGCGGGCCGGCAGACCGCCCGACAGCAGCAGCCCCGCCACCGCTCCCGGCGCGGGCTGCTGGTCCTGTCGGCCGCCATCGTGCTGGCCGCGGCGGGCGCGGGCGCGTACGCCTACCACGACCGGAAGCCGGCCCCCTCCGCCGCCCCGCCCGCGTCGTCCGCCCCGGCGGTCCCCTCCGCTCCGTCCGCTCCGTCCGCGAACACCGTTTCAGCCTCCGCGCTCGCCGCTCCGACCCAGGCGGCGTCCGGCGGGCCCGGGGCGGCGATCCCGCTGTCCGTCTTCCCGGAGAAGGTGCAGGGCTACACCCTGGTCGCGGACGTGGCCGAGTCGAACTGCACCGGGGCGGACCTGGTGACCTCCGTCCTCGCCGGGCTGATCACCCAGGGCCACGGCTGCCTCGGCATCGACCTGGCGCTGTACCGGGACGCCGCCGGCAACCAGTACCGGCTGGCGCTGTTCACCATGAAGGACCCGACCGACGTCCCGCACCTGATCAACCAGCTGGCCGTGGACGCCGCCGACTACCAGGTCGCGGTCCAGCTCCCGCCCCGGGGCTCGGGCCTGCGCGAACTGCCGCCCGACAGCGGCTTCGTGCAGGACTTCGCGGGCTACGGGACCGGCATGCTCATCGGCATGGCCCAGTGGTCCGACGGCCGCACCGGGAACTTCGACGAGCTGGTCAAGCAGCTCAGCCCGCTGACGGACGCCGTCATCCGCAACGTCCCCGTCTGAGCCCCGGGACGGGCGACCGCCCCGGCTGCCGGGCGGGGGCTCACCCCAACGGGAGGGCGTAGACCGGCTCCTGGCCGAAGGCCGTGAAGCCGGAGCGGCGCAGGATCGGCCCGGACGTGCGGGGGTTGCCCTTGACCAGGGCCATGCGCGCGCCGCGGGCCGCCGCGTGGGCGAGCCGGGCCCCGAGGACGGCGCGGTAGACGCCGCGGCCCCGCCAGGGCGGGGCGACCACGCCGCCGGTCAGGCGGGCGACGCCGTCGACCAGGGCCACGCCGCCGGTGCCGACGGGTTCGCCGTCGACGTAGGCGACGAGCCGCCCGCCCCGGCCCTCCGCGGCGGCCCGCGCGTTGCGGTGCGCCGCGTGCTCCAGTTGCGAGGCGGGCGGGAGGGCGCCGCCGAAGCCGGTGGTCTCGACGAGCGCCCCGTCCCGGACGGTCGGGAAGTCCGTGGCCCAGCGCAGTTCCACCGCCACCTCGGGCGGGCGCAGGTCCGGGGCGCCCGCGGACAGGTCCGCGGCCAGGATCTCCAGGTCGAGTTTGATCCGGCCGCCGCGGGCGGCCAGTTCGTCCCCGAGCCCGGGCGGGCCGCCGAGCAGGACCTGCCAGTCGAGCACCGGCGGTCCGAGCGTCCGGGCCCGGGCGAGGACGGCGTCCACGGCGGCGGGGAGCGGGCCGGTGGGGGTGAAGGAGACGACCGACAGGTCGAAGTCGTAGTAGTCGGGCAGCCGCAGGATCGTGTAGCCGGCGTCCTCGACGACCTCGGCGTCGTCCGGCAGCCACACCCAGGCCGCCCCGGCGGCGGTGACCTCTTCGATCGTCAGACTCATCGGCCCAACCTAACCGCCGTCCGGTGGCGGTCCCGGGCGGCCGCCGGAGCTGTTGCAGAACCATGACGGTCCGCGTCCGGCCCGCTCCCGCCCGGTCGCTGTCGCTGTCTGCGGTGCCGCTGTCGCTGTCGCTGTCGGCGGTGCCGGATACCGTCGGTGCGCGGTGGTCGGCCGGCCGGGTGGCAGCCCGGGACCGGGCGGCCCGCGGGGGCTTGAGAGGATCGCCCCGTACCCGGACCCGATGCCTGCCCCGAGGATTGCGCGATGCCCGTTCCGACCGCCGACCGTCCCGACCTGCAACGGCCGCCCGCCGAGGTGCGCTTCGCGGAGGAGTTGGCGGTGCTGCGCGAGCGGGACGGGGATCCGCGGCCGCCGGGCTGGGAGTTGAGCCTGCGGGCGGCACGCAGTTTCGTGGTGGGTGACGAACGGGCCGGGGTGAGCCGGAAGTTCGTCGGGAACGCGGCGCTGGTGGAACGGGCGCTGGTGACGCTGGCGACGAACCGCGGGCTGATGCTGGTGGGCGAGCCGGGGACGGCGAAGTCGCTGCTGTCGGAGCTGATCGCGGCGGCGGTCAGCGGCACGTCCACGCTGACGGTGCAGGGCGGGGCGGCGACCACCGAGGACCAGATCAAGTACGGCTGGAACTACGCGCTGCTGGTCTCGGAGGGGCCGTCGACGCGTTCGCTGGTGCCCGCGCCGATGCTCAAGGGGATGGCGCAGGGCAAGGTGGTCCGGTTCGAGGAGATCACCCGCTGCCCGCTGGAGGTGCAGGACTGCCTGCTCTCGCTGCTGTCCGAACGGGTGCTGGCGGTACCGGAGTTGGACGGGCCGGACGGCATGGTGTTCGCCGTCCCCGGGTTCAACGTGATCGCCACCGCGAACACCCGGGACCGGGGCGTCAACGAGATGAGCGCCGCGCTCAAGCGCCGGTTCAACTTCGAGACGGTCTTCCCGATCGCCGACTTCGCCACCGAAGTGGCCCTGGTGGAGGCCGAGTCGGCGGCGCTGCTGCGCCGTTCGGGCGTCGAGCCGGCCCCGGACCGGGACCTGCTGGAGGTGCTGGTGGCGACCTTCCGGGAGCTGCGCGCGCCGGACGGCGGCAAGGGCCCGTCCTCGGCGGTGCTGAGCACGGCGGAGGCGGTGTCGGTGGCGCACGCGGTCGGCGTGCGCGGCTGGTTCCTGCGCCAGGAGCCGGGCAGCGCCGCGGACCTGGTGACCTGCCTGGCCGGCACCGCGGCCAAGGACAACCCGGACGACCTGGCCCGGCTGCGCCGCTTCCTGGAGCAGCAGGCCGAGCGCCGCAAGGGCGGCCGCTGGCGCGAACTGTACGACGCCCGGCACCTGTTGGCCGACTGATGGCGGGGACGGCGCAGCGCCCGGAGGCGGTCTTCCTGGGCGTCCGGCACCACTCCCCGGCCTGCGCGGCGCTGGTCGCCCGCACCGTCGCGCAGTTGCGGCCCGCGCACGTGCTGATCGAGGGCCCGGCGGACCTGAACCCGCGGCTGGACGAACTGCTGCTCGGCCACGAACTGCCGGTCGCGGTGTTCAGCCACTACCGGGACGAGGAGCGGACGGCCACCTCCTGGGCGCCGCTGTGCGCGTACTCGCCGGAGTGGGTGGCACTGACCGAGGGCCGGGCGGCGGGCGCGCAGGTGCGCTTCGTCGACCTGCCGGCCTGGCACCCGGCGTTCACCGACCGGGCCCGCCCGCTGGCGAACCGGTTCGCGGACGCCGAGGCCCGGTACGCGGAGGCCACCGAGCGGCTGTGCCGGGCGTTCGGCACCGACTCGCCGGACACCCTGTGGGACGGCTTGGTCGAACTCCCCGACCCGGCCGGCCTGGCCGAACGGCTGGACGCCTACTTCGCGCTGGTGCGCGGCGACGCGGCCGCCGACGCCGGCGACACCGCCCGCGAGGCGTACATGGCGCGCTGGGTGCGGGCCGCGCTGGCCCGCGGCGACGGCCCGGTGCTGGTGGTCACCGGCGGCTTCCACACGCCCGCGCTGCGCACACTGGTCGCGGACGGCCCGGCGGCGGACGACCCGGCGGCGGACGGCACGGTGGCGGACGACCCGGCGGCGGACAACCCGGCCACGGACGGCACGGTGGCGGACAACTCGGCGGCGGACAACCCGGCCACGGACGGCACGGCCACGGACGGCACGGTGGCGGACGGCTGGCCGGAGGTGCCGCGGCCGCCGGAGGGTGCGGTCGGCGGCAGCCACCTGGTGCCGTACTCCTTCGCCCAGTTGGACGCGTTCGGCGGCTACCAGTCCGGCATGCCCTCCCCCGGCTACTACCAACTGTTGTGGGAGCGCGGGCCGCAGGGCGCGGCGGACGGCCTGGTCGAGGAGGTGGTGCGGCGGCTGCGGAAGGAGCGGGTGCCGGTGTCGACGGCCGACCTGATCGCGGCCCGCACCCTGGCCGAGGGCCTGGCGGCGATGCGCGGGCACCGGGTGCGCTCGCGGGCCGACGTGCTGGACGGCCTGGCCTCCGGGCTGGTCGGCGAGGCACTGGAGCAGCCGCTGCCCTGGCAGGGGCGCGAACGTCCGACCAGCGGCGCCGACCCGCTGGTCCGGGCGCTGGTCGCGGCCGGCACCGGCACCCGGCGCGGCCGGCTGCACCCGGACACGCCCGCGCCGCCGCTGGTCCACGACGTGGCGGCCGAACAGGCCGTCTGCGGCGTCGAACCGGGCCGCCCCGCCACCGCCGACCTGACCACCCCGGACGGCCTGCGCCGCAGCCGCTTCCTGCACCGGCTACGGGTGCTGGGAGTGCCCGGCCACCTCCGGGCGGACGGCCCGACCGGCGGCGGCGACCCGGTCTTCACCGAACGCTGGGAGCCCGATCCGCAGGGCCGGGCGCACCGGCGCGACGCCGCACTGATCGAGGCCGGCGCGTACGGGGCCCGGCTGCCCGACGCGGCCTCCGTGGCCCTCGCCGGCCGGGCCCGCGACACCGGCACCGACCCGGCCGCCCTCGCCGGGCTGCTGTTCGACGCCGTCCTGTGCGGCGTCGGCACGCTGACCGGCGAACTCCTCGACACGCTCACCGCCCGGCTCGGCGACGTCCCCGAACTCGGCGCGGTGGGCGAGGTGCTGGCCACCACCCTGGACCTGTGGCGGCACGACCGGGTGTACGGCGTCGCCGCCGACCCGCGGCTGGCCGACCTGGTCGACGCGGCCCTGCACCGCGTCCTGTGGCTGGCCGAGGGCCTGCGCGGCGGCACCGGCGTCGACCACGCCCGCCTGCGCGCCGCCACCGCCGCCCGCGACACCCTCCGTCACGCCACCCCCGTCCTCACCCTCACTCGCCCGGCCGCCCTCGCCACCGCCGCCCGCGTCGCCGCCGACCCCGCCGCGCCCCCGGACCTGCGCGGCGCCGCCCTCGGCCTGCGCTGGTCCCTGACCGCCGACGGGCCCGGGCCAGGGGCCGGAAGCGGAAGCGCGGACGACCTGGCGACGGCGGTCTCCCCCGACGAAGTCGCCCGGCGGGCCCGGGCGCTGGCGGGCGAGCCGGCCCGGCTCGGCGACTGGCTGTCGGGGCTGTTCGTGCTGGCCCGCGAGCAGTTGACCGGTCCCGCCCTCGACGCCGCCGACGACGCCTCCCTGTTCGACGCCCTGGACGCGATCGTCACCCGGCTGCCGACCGTCGACTTCCTGCGCGGCCTGCCCGCGCTCCGCCAGGCGTTCGGCTACTTCCCGCCCCGCGAACGCGAGCGGATCGCCGAACGCCTGCTGGCCCGCCGCGGCCGCACCGGCTCGGCCCGCGGCCTGCTCCGCACCACCGCCGACCCGTCCCTGCTCGCCCGCGCCGCCGGCCTCGAACTCGCCGTCACCGACCTGCTGACCCGCTACGGCCTGGCCCCGGACCCGGCCCCGGCCGCCCTCGCTCCCCTCCCGGTCCCCGAAGACACCGGCACCTCCCCCGCGCCCCCTCCCTCCCACCTCCCCGACGAGGGCCTCGAACGCTGGCGCCTGATCCTCGGCGCGCCCGCCGAGCGCTGCACCGGTTCGCTCGACGGGCGGGCGGCCGCGCAGGACGCCGCGCTGGAGTGGCTGTACGGGCGCGACCCGGAGGCGGGACGGCGCGGGGTCCGGCGTTCCGGCGGCAGCGGGCGCGGCGGTTCGCGGCACGGGGGCGACGGGGCGTCCGTGGTGACGCCGGTGGACTGGCTGGAGGAGGTGCACCGGCTGTTCCCGAAGGAGACCGTGGAGCGGCTGGAGCGGGACGCGGTGGAGCGGTACGGCATCGACGAGATCGTCACCGACCCGGAGGTGCTGTCCCGGGTGGAGCCGAGCCCGGCGCTGCTGCGCGCGGTGCTGCGCACCAAGCACCTGATGAACCCCGAACTCCTGTTCCTGGCACGCCGGTTGGTGGAGTCGGTGGTGCGCGAGCTGTTGGCGCGGCTGCGTCCGCAGGTGCGCCGGGCGTTCACCGGGACGCGGGCGCCGGGCCGCAGCCTGGTCCCGCTGGCCCGGAACTTCGACTTCCGGACCACGGTGCGGGCGAACCTCGCGCACTACCAGCCGGAGCGGCGGCGGCTGCTGATCGAGCGGCCGTACTTCCACTCCCGGACGCGGCGCACCCTGGAGCGGTGGCAACTCGTGCTGCTGGTCGACCAGTCGGGCTCGATGGCCGGTTCGGTGATCCACTCCGCGGTGACGGCGGCCTGCCTGTGGAACCTGCCGGGGCTGCGCACCCACCTGGTGGCGTTCGACACCTCGGTGGTGGACCTGACCGAGGACGTGAGCGACCCGGTGGAGCTGCTGATGCGGGTGCAGCTCGGCGGCGGCACCGACATCGCCCGGGCGGTGGACTACGCGGCCGGGCTGCTGGACAACCCGCGGCGCAGCATCGTGGTGCTGGTGTCGGACTTCTTCGAGGGCGGCGACCCCGGCCGGCTGCTGCGCGGGGTGCGGACGCTGGTGGAGCAGGGCAGCACGGTGCTCGGGCTGGCCGCGTTGGACGAGGAGGCGGACCCGGTGTACGACCGCGAACTGGCGGCCCGGCTGGTCGGATCGGGGGCGCACGTGGGCGCGATGACACCGGGCGCGCTGGCCGCGTTCGTGGCGGAGAAGGTGGGCCGGTGAACGCCCGGACGGACCTGCTGGCGCTGGACGCCGACACGCTGGCCGCGCTGGCCAACCGCGGCCTGGTGAAGCGGGCGGCCCGCGAGCTCGACTCGGGCGCCGGGGCCTCGGTGTCCCTCGACCCGGCCGGCGAGGTCGCGGCCGCGTTCCCGGACGGCAGCCGGGCGGCCCTGCCCGCCGGGGTCCCGCTGGAGGCGGGGACGTGCAGCTGCCCGGCCCCGGGCGTCTGCCGCCACCTGGTGGGCCTGGTCCTCGCCTACCAGGCCCAGGCCCGGTCCCGGTCCGCGTCCGATTCCGCGTCCGAGTCCTCGCCCGCATCCGGGTCCCGGCCCGAGGCCGCGGCCGGGCCCGGGGCAGCGGCGCCCGCCCCGCCCCCTGAGCCCGAACTCCCCTGGTCCCCGGCCGAGTTCGACGACGCGACGCTGCTGGCGGCGTTCGGCCGCCCGGCCCTCGCGGCGGCCCGGCGAGCCTGGGAGCGGGGGGTGCGGGTGACGGTGCAGCGGATGGACGCCGCGCACCCGGCGCCGTCGGTGGAGCTGCCCAGCTGCACCGTCCGCTTCCCCGTCCCGCGCAGCCTGAACTTCGCGCTGAGCGGGGCGACCGCAGCACGGCACGGCGAGCTGGTGACGCTGGCGGTGTGGGCGTTCCGGGCGGCGGACGAGGACGGCACGCCGTCCGGTTCGGCACGCACCGCGGGCGGCCCGAAGCGGGCGGATGCCGGGACGGCGGCGGCGACGGCGGACCGGGCGCAGCCGGCTCCCGCCACTGCGACGGCGGCGGCGGTGGCGGTGGCGGCGCTCACCGAGGAGCTGCTGCGCACCGGCACGGCCCGGACGGGTCCGGTCCTGCTGGCGCAACTGGCGCGGCTGGAGGCCGAGTTGGCGGCGGCGTCGGCGCACTGGCCGGCCGCCGCGGCGGCCGAGCTGCGGGTGCAGCTGGCGGCGTACGCGGACCGGGACACCCGGCACGACCCGGACCGGGTGGCCGAGTTGCTGGTGGAGCTGCGGGCCCGGTTGCGGGCGGCGGACCGGGCGTTGGCGCTGGGCACCGGGGAGAGCGCGGTCACCCAGCTGCGCCGCACCCGGCTGGTCGCGCTGGGCTGCCGGGTGTCGGCCGGCCGGGGCGGGGCGGAGCGGTGCACGGAGCTCTACCTGGCGCAGCCGGACGCCGGGATCGCCCTGGTGCTGCGCAAGCAGTGGGCGGTGCCGGAGGGCCGGGCGGGCACGGGCGCGGAGTTGGCGGGGCGGCGGCTGCTCGGGCACTCGGTGCGGGCGCTGGCCGGGTCGAACCTGGTCAGCGAGTCGGTCTCGCGCAGCGCGGGCCGGGCCGTGACGGTGGAGCGGGGCCGGATCGCCTCGACCAGCGTCACGCCGCTCGGCGACGCCTGGGCGTCGCTGCCCGCGCCGCTGCTGCTGCACGACGCGGCGGCCCGGCTGCGGGCGCTGGGCGGGCGTCCGCCGCGGCCGGTGCGGCCCCGGATCGAGGCGGAGAACGCGCACGTGCTGGCCGTGGCGGAGGTCGGCCCGCTGGGCTACGACCCGGCCCGGCAGCGCCTGGAGGCCGTCCTGCGGGACGCCGCGGGGACGGAGGTTCGGCTCTCCGCCGAGCACGACGTGCTCTGCCCGGGCCGGATCGACGCGCTGGCGGCGGCCCTGGAGTCCGGCACGGTGACGCACGTCAGCGGCCTGCTGCGGCCGGAGGCGGGCCGTCCCGTCCTCGACCCGCTGGCGGTGCGCACGGCCGCCGGGCCGGTCCACCCGGACCTGGCGGCCGAGACCGACCCGCACCCGTTCACCGCCCTGCCCCCGGCCGCCGCCGACCCGCTGGCCGCGGCCCTGACCGCCGCCCGCACCGCGCTCGCCGAACTCGCCCGCACCGGCCTGGACACCGCCCTCCCGCACCAGCTGGCCCCGGCCGCGTCCGGCCTGCGCCGCACCGGCCTGCGCACCGCCGCCGCCCTGCTGGACGCCCTGGCCGCCGACCCGTCCCCCGACCGCTGGACGGACGCGGCGCTCCACCTGCTCACCGCCCTCGACCTGCACCAGGAGGAGGCCCGGCCCTGAGCACCCGGGCCGGCGCCCCTCCCCCGCACCCGCCCGCATGATCACCGGCGCGGAGGCCCGGAGGCCCGGAGCCTGCCGGAGGCCGCCGGGCGGCCGGTGCGCGGGGCAGATCGGGGAAGCGGAGGGGCGGCGGAAAACTTTTCCGGTTCCGGTGTCGATCCGGGCCCGCGCCGTTCGACCTTGGGATAGAAGGGGTCGTGAGAGGCCCCCCGAGCGAGGAGAACGACGATGGCGAAGTACATGCTGATCATGCGGGCGACGGACGAGACCATGGCCAAGATGGGGGAGACGCCGTTCGAGGAGATGCTCGAGACGGTGGGCCGCTTCAACGAGCAGCTGATCCGGGCGGGCGTGCTGGTGGCCGCCGAGGGGCTGGACGACCCGTCGCAGGGCGTGGTGGTGGACTACGACGGCGAGGTGCCGGTGGTCACCGACGGCCCGTACGGGGAGACCAAGGAGCTGTTCGGCGGCTTCTACCTGATCGACGTGGCCTCGAAGGAGGAGGCCGTGGAGTGGGCGAAGCGGCTGCCCGCGATGCCGGGGGCGAAGTGCGAGGTGCGCCGGGTGCCGAGCATCGACGAGTTCCCGCAGGACAACGAGTGGGTCGCCATGGAGCGGGCCTGGCGCGAGCGGACCGGCCAGCTCTGATGCCGTCCACCCACGACGGCCCGCCGCCCGCCGACCCGGCCGGGCCCGGCCCGAGGGCCCGCCGGTCACGGAGTCGGCCCGGCGGGCCGTCGCCGCGGTCTGGCGGATCGAGTCCGCCCGGGTGGTGGGCGCGCTGGCCCGCTGGGGCGGGGACTTCGCGCTGGCCGAGGACGTCGCGCAGGAGGCGCTCGCCGAGGCGCTGGTGGCCTGGTCGCGCGACGGCGTGCCCGCCGAGCCGGTGGGCTGGCTGCTGACGGCCGCGCGGCGGCGGGCGATCGACGCCTTCCGCCGCCGCGCGGCGCTGGACCGGCGGTACGCCCTGCTGGCGGGTCCGCTCGCCGAGGGCGAGGCGCACGCGGGGGCGGCGCCCGGCGGCGGGCGGGCGGACGACCTGCCGTGGGACCCGGACCGGATCGACGACGACGTGCTGGCGCTGGTGTTCACCGCCTGCCACCCGGTGCTCGCGCCGGAGGCCCGGGTGGCGCTGACGCTGCGGGTGGTGAGCGGCCTGTCCAGCGAGGAGATCGCCCGGGCGTTCCTGGTGCCGGTGCCGACCGTGCAGGCCCGGATCACCCGGGCGAAGAAGACGATCGCCGCGGCCCGCGTCCCGTTCGGGCTGCCGCCCGCCGAGCAGCGGCGCGAGCGGCTGGGCGCGGTGCTGAGCGTGCTGTACGTGGTGTTCACGGAGGGGTCGACCGCGACGGCGGGCGAGGACCTGCTGCGCCCGGACCTCGCCTACGAGGCGCTCCGGCTGGCCCGGACGCTGGCCGCCCTGCTGCCGGGCGAGGGCGAACCGCAGGGCCTGCTGGCGCTGTTCGAGCTGACGGCGGCCCGCTTCCCGGCCCGGACCGGGCCGGACGGGGAGGCGGTGCTGCTGGAGGACCAGGACCGCACCCGCTGGGACCGCCCCGCGATCCGGCGCGGGCTGGCGGCGCTCGGCCGGGCCGCGACGGCCGGACGGGGCCTGGGCCCGTACGGGCTGCAGGCGTCGATCGCGGCCTGCCACGCGGTGGCGCCGTCGGTGGCGGAGACCGACTGGGAGCGGATCGTGCTGCTCTACGAGGCGCTCGGCCGGGTGGCGCCGTCCCCGGTGGTCGAGCTGAACCGGGCGGTGGCCCTGGCCATGGCGAGCGGCCCGGCCGAGGCGCTGGCGGTCGTGGACGAGCTGCTCGCCGCCGACCGCCTGCCCGGCTCGCACCTGCTGCCGGGCGTCCGCGGCGAACTGCTCACCCGCCTGGGCCGCACCGCCGAGGCCCGCACCGAGCTGGAACTCGCCGCCCGCCTGTGCCGCAACGCCCGCGAGCGGGCCGTGCTGCTGCGCAAGGCGGCGGCACTGGAAGCCAACTGACGTCCCGTCAGCCTCCCGGGGCGCCCTGAATTCCTGACGGGCCGTCAGGGGTCCGGAATGGCGTCCGCGCGGGAGACGGACAGGAGCAGGGGCATCCCGACCAGCAGGAACGCTCCGAAGAGCACGACCGCCGCCACTCCCGCGAAGGTCACCCGCGGGACGATCCACCGCACCGCGCGCCGCGCCGCCATGCCCCGCCCGAGAACCCGTTCTTGCACGGAGCGCGGCGGAGGCCGCCCGCCCGCTCGTCAGTGGCCCAGCGGGACGGTCCAGTTGAGGACGGTGCCGCCCGTGGGCGGGGCGGTGACGGCGAGGGTGCCGCCGAGGGCGCGGGCGCGTTCCTCGAGGTTGCGCAGGCCGCTGCGGCGGCCCTGCGCGGGGATGCCGACGCCGTCGTCCTGGACGGTGAGGGCGACCTGGCCGCCGGCCGCCTGCAGGGCGACCTCGACCCGGCCGGCCCCGGCGTGCCGGGCGGCGTTGCTGAGCGCCTCGCCGAGGACGGCGACCAGGTGGTCGGCGACGGCGGGCGGCACGTCGGTGTCGAGCAGGCCCTCCATGCTGAGGCGGGGCGCGAAGCCGAGGGCGGCCTGCGCCTCCTCGACCACGTGCACGGCCCGGGCCCGCAGGCCCTGTCCGGCACCGGCCTCGCGGACCCGCAGCCCGAAGATCGTCGAGCGGATGATCTTGATGGTCTCGTCCAGGTCGCCGACCGCCCGCAGCACCCGGTCGGACGCCCCGGGGTGGTCGATGAACCGGGACGCGCTCTGCAGCGTCATGCCGGTGGCGAACAGTCGCTGGATGGCCAGGTCGTGCAGGTCCCGGGCGATCCGGTCGCGGTCCTCCAGGACGGCCAACTGCTCGGCGTCGCGCCGCCGTTCGGCCAGTTCCAGGGCGAGCGCGGCCTGGTCGGCGAAGCCCAGCAGCGGGTCGATCTCGCGCGCGGTGAACTCCGGCTCGCCGCTGCCGCGCACCAGCAGCAGCACCCCCTCGGTGTGACCCTCGGCCCGTCCCAGCGGCACCGCGACGGCCGGGCCCAGCCCCTCGAACCGCGACACCCGGCCGGGGAAGCGCGGGTCGTCCGCCAGGTCGTGCGAGGTCACCGGGAAGCCCTCCGCGCAGGCCGCGCCGGAGATGGTGCCCTCCAGCGCCACCTCCACCCCGACCCGCCCGTTGACGTCCCCGCCGAGCGCCAGCTCGACCCGCAGTCCGGCCCCGTCGGGCAGCGCGGTCAGCACGTCGGCCAGTTGCGCGCCGGAGATGTCGCAGGCCCGCTGGGCGATCAGCTCGACCACCTGGATGCGCGAACTGCCGGACAGCAGGCGGCGGTTGATCTCGGCGGTGGCGGTCAGCCAGCGCTGCCGGCGCTGCGCCTCCTCGTACAGCCGGGCGTTGTCGATGGCCACGCCGGCGGCGACCGCGAGGGTGGCGATCACCGACTCGTCGTCGTCGTCGAACCCGGCCGCGCCGCGCTTGTCGGTCAGGTAGATGTTGCCGAACACCTCGTCGCGCACCCGCACCGGCAGGCCGAGGAAGGTCCGCATCTCGGGGTGGTGGGCGGGGCAGCCGGTGGACGCCGGGTGCGAGGTGAGGTCCTCCAGCCGCAGCGGCTGCGGGTGCCGGATGAGTTCGCCGAGCAGGCCCTTGCCGGTCGGGTAGGGGCCGATCCGGGCGATCTCCTCCTCGGTCAGGCCGACGGTGATGAACTGCGAGAGGGTGTCGCCGTCCGGGCCGATGATGCCGAGCGCCGCGTACCTGGCGTCGGCGAGGACGGCCGCGGCCTCCACGATCCGGCGCAGCACCTGGGTCAGCTCCAGCTCCCGGCCGACCGACAGCACGGCCTCCAGCAGGCTGTGCACCCGGTCCCGGGTGCCCCGGGCCACGTCGATCCGGGCCTGCAGCTCGGCCAGCAGCTCGTCCAGCCTCAGCTGCGGGATCCGCGACCGCGGTTCCTCCTCGCGCACCGCGCTCCTCCTCGTCCGTGGCTCCGCCGCGCACCGATTCTCGCAGACGCCCGCGGCCGGGCGGACCGACGGGGTGGGCCCGCGGCAGGGCCCGCCGGCCCGGGAACCGGCAGGTCGCACGGCAGGTCACGACCGGCGCCCCCGAGGCGCTCAGCGCCCGGCGGTGCGCAGCACGAGCGCGGCGAGCGCCTCGGGGGCGTCGGGCTGGAGGCGGACGCCGGGGAAGGCGTTGACGTCGACGGCGACCGGCCCGTCCGGGCCCGGCAGCAGGTCGACGCCGTACACCTGGAGTCCGAACGCCGCCCCGGCGGACAGCACGATCCGCCGCTCCTGCGGGTCGGGCGCCCAGGGGCGGCGCTCCGGGCCGCCGGGCTCCAGTTCGGAGCGGCGCTGCTCGGCGAAGACCTGCCCGCCGACCACCCACACCTTGCGGTCCCAGCCGTCGCCGGCCACCGGCCGCTGCAGCAGCACCGGTTCGTCCGGCCACGCCTGCGCGAGCGCGTGCCACTGCGCGGCGGTGTCGGCGCGGGCCACCAGGTCGTCCTTGCGGCTGTACCGGCTCTTCACCACCACCGGCCCGGGCCAGGCGAGTGCGGCCAGGACGCCGCCGCCCAGGGTGGGGGCGAACGGCAGTCCGGCGGCCCGGGCGGTGCACTCCATCCAGTCCCGGTCCTGGCAACGGGCGGTGACGGCGGCGGAGTTGAGCACCGGCACGCCCGCCCGCTCGTACGCCTCGGCCCGGCGCAGCGACCGGGCGTCGCGCGCCTTGAGCAGCACCACGTCGGCCGGCTCGTCCTGACCGGCCGTCAGGTGCCCGTCCCGTTCCAGCAGGCGCAGCGCCCCGGCGAGCAGCGGGTGGCCGGGTTCGCGGGCGACCAGGGCGATCCGCAGCGGCCGGGGCGGCGTCACCGGGCGGCCCGGGCGTCGGGGATCCCGGCGTCGGTGAGCAGCGGGCCCGCGCCGGGGGTCGGCCAGGAGGAGCCGCTGCGGGCGAGCCGGACCACGGCGTCGGCCACCCGCTCGACGGCGCGCGGCACCTGGCGGAAGCTCGGGAAGTCGTTGATGTCGACGACCACCGGTCCGTCCGGGCCGACCAGCACGTCCAGCCCGTACAGGTCGAGGCCGAACACCTCGCCGACCTGCGCGGCCAGCGCGGCGACCTCGCGCGGCAGCGGGACGGGGCGTTCCACGGCGGGGTGGTGCGGGTGCAGCGGCGAGGTGCGCCGGGTGGCGAAGAACTCGCCGCCCGCGCAGTACACCTTCAGGTCGCAGCCGTCGTTGGGCACGTACGGCTGGGCGATCAGCAGCCCGCCGTCCGCGGGTGCGGCCAACTCGGCGAGCTGCTCGGGCCGTTCGACCAGGTGGACGGCGCGCCCCGAGGACCCGTCGGCGGGCTTGACGACCAGCGGGTAGCGGTCCGCGTCCACCGCGGCGAACGCGGCCGGGTCGGCGGCGGCCCAGGTCCGGGGCATCGGCAGGCCGTGCAGCGCGGCGACCACCGCGGTCTGCGCCTTGTCGCGGACCGGGCGGATCGCCCGGGCGTCGTTGACGGTGGTCAGGCCGGCCGCGGCGGCGGACTCCAGCAGGCCCAGGCCCGGGCCGCCGGAGACGGTCTTGAGCACCCACGCGTCGTGCGCGCCGGTGCGCACCAGCTCGGCGAGGTCGAGCAGGTCGGCGCCGGGCCGCAGCACGTCCACCCGGTGGCCGGTGGCCCGCAGGTGCTCGACCACGGCCAGCGGCATCCCGTCGTTGCGGTAGTGCTCCTCGACCAGGAAGCAGAACCTCATGTGCCCCCACCCCTTTTCCCACTGATCCCCTGCGCCCCCGTCGGTCTCCCCCGGGGCGAATCGCGTCCGCCCACCCTGCCATGGATCATCCGCCGCATGTCACCCAGGGTGTCCGGGAACGGAAACAGCCGCGTCACAGCTGCACCGCCGAGGGGCTGGAACCGACTTCCCTGGGCATGACGTTCACATGACGCCCCCTTGGCAGACCCTTTGACCGGCCGGCCCCTTCGACCGGCAGACCCTTTGAGGAGGACCGTGTGCCCCCGCAGCTGCGCCCGCACACCCGGCACGACCTGACCGGCCGTCCCGCCCCGGCCCGGCTGGCCTACCCGGCGGACGACGTCCTGGTGGTCTCCGGGCTGCCCGGCAGCGGCAAGAGCACCCTGATGCGGCGCTGCGCCCGCGCCCGGGTGATCGACTCCCAGCACACCCGGGCCCGGTTCGCCCGCGCGCTGCCCGGCGTCCCGTACGCGCTGTACCGGCCGCTGGTCCGGCTCGCCCACTACCTGCGGCTGCGCGCGGCGGTACGGGCCGGCGGCCCGCTGGTCGTCCACGACTGCGGCACCCTGCCCTGGGTCCGCCGCGCCCTGGCCCGCGCCACCGTCCGGCAGGGCCGCCGCCTGCACCTGCTGCTGCTCGACGCCACCCCCGCGCAGGCCGCCGACGGCCAGCGCCGCCGCGGCCGCCGGGTCTCCCGGTACGCCTTCGCCCGCCACCGCCGCTCCGCGGCCGCGCTGCGCGCCCTGGTCACCGCCGCCGGCCCGCTGCCCCCCGGCGTCGCCTCCGCCGTCCTGCTCCCCCGCACCGCCGCCCCCCGCCTCAGCGCCATCGAGTTCACCCCCGCCCCGGCCCCCGCTCCCGTACCCGTCCCCGTACCCGTCCAGGCCCGGGTCACCGACTGCGCCACCCACGCCACCTGACGGCGCCTCCGCCCTCGCCCCGTTCCCGCTCCCCCGCCCGCCGGTCCTTCCGTCCGGGAACAGCCGGGCCACCGCCGCTCCTTCCCCACGCCCCACCTGACGGCACCTCACCCCGCCCGCCCCGGCCCCGTGCAGCGGGTTGCGGCGAACGGCTGAGCCGCCCCGCGCGTCGCCCGCCACCGCGGCCGCCCGGGCCGGCCGGTGGCTAGGCTCCCGCCATGGGCACCCCCGAACGCACCCCGGAGCGCGCCGCCGCGCCCGGGTCCGCGCCGCAGACTCCACGCTCCCCGCAGGCCCTGCACGCGCCGCGGGCCCGGCGGATCGCCGACCGGCTGTCCGTGCAGTTCCGCGTCCCGGTCGAGCCGCAGTTCGAGCCGGTCGGTCGGCGCTGGACGCTGCGCTGGTACGACGGGCCGACGGTGGACGCGGTGCGGTGCGCGCTGGCCCGGCTGTTCCCGGACGGGGCCGCGGACGCGCTCGCGGTGCGCCGCGACGTGACCACCCGGGCGCTGGCGCTGGCCGCGATCCGGGAGACCCGGGCGGGGGCGATGCACCGCTCGGTGGGCAGTTGGGGCCAGCGCTACCACCTGGAGCAGTTGCTGGCCGGGCAGGAGCACCCGGACCGGCCGGCCGGTCCGCGCGAAGCGGCCATGCTGGAGCGGCTGTTGGCGGCGGCGACGCCCGAATCGGCGCGCGGCCCGGTCTCCCCCGACCTGTCCCGGGCGTTCGACCTGGTGGCCCGGGACGGGGTGGCCTGGCTGCTGCCCGAGCACCGCCTGGCCGGGCCGGCCGACCGGGACGCCCTGGCGCTCACCCCGCTGGAGTACCTGACCTGCCGTTACGCCACCGGCGTGCACCGCACCGCGTGGGAGAGCGCGTTGGCCGTGCTGCCGGTGCGCACCGCCGTCGCCGCCGTCCACGGCGACCCGCAGCCCGACCCGGACGCCGCCCGCGCGGCCCTCGCCCTGCTGCCCGTGCTGCGCGCCCAGCTCTCGGCGGAACTCGACGCGATCGGCGAGCGCCTGGCCGCTGCCGCCGGATCCCCGGCCGGGGCGCCCGCCGCAGCCGCCGCCGTCGAGCCCCTCCTCGAACCCCCCGTCGACGCCCTCGCCGAACCTCTCGCCGAACCTCTCGCAGATCCCCTCACCGAGCCCCTCACCGAGGCTCCCGCCGCCGCCCGGTAACCCTCCCGGCAGCGTATCGGTCCTCATTCTGCCTGTTCACGGCCGTTTCCGGTAGGACTGAGCGCACATCCGTCCTCCCTTGTCCGGCGCACCCCGCCGGCCGCAGACTCGTCCGCATTCCCCCCTTTGGACGAGAGCGATGGGAGCCGTGTGTCCTCACACGTTGATCAGGAACTGGCGTTGCGGGCCCGGGTGTTGCTGGCGGGCAGCGAGCCGCCCACCCCGTGGCAGGCGTACCGGGCGCACCGCCTGCTGGCCGGCGACAACCCGGTGGTGCACCTGCCGAAGCTGGCGCTGGCGGCGATCGAACTGACCCGCCACTACCCGGTGCTGCTCCGCCGGGACCTGCAACTCGGCCTGATGGCAGAGGCGTTGGCCGTCGCGGCGGCCATCCCGGCGGACGACCCGTTCCGGCCGGAGGCGCTGCGGCAGATTCGCAAGGCGTACGCCGAACAGGCCGTCCGACTCGGCATCCCCCCGCACCCCGAAGCGATCTGACGTGCCGTCGGATCGGCTCCCCTCCCACCGATCCGACTCCCACCGGTCCGACGCTGCGTCAGAGTTCCGCGTCGCGGGCCAGCAGGGCGGCCTGCACCCGGTTCTCGCAGTCCAGTTTGGCCAGGATCCGGCTGACGTAGGTCTTCACCGTCGCCTCGCTCATGTGCAGCCGGGCGCCGGTGTCGGCGTTCGACAGCCCCTCGCCGAGCAGATCGACCACCGCGCGTTCGCGCGCGGTGAGCACGGCCAGCCGCCGTCTGGCCTGTTCGCCGCGCGCGGCCGCCGGGCCGTCGGCGAGGCTGTCCACGATGTGCCGGGTGGCGGCCGGGGAGAGGAAGGCGTGGCCGGTGGCGGCGGCCCGGACGGCCTGGATCAGCTCGCCGGGCGCGGTGTCCTTCAGCAGGAAGCCGGCGCCGCCGGAGGTGATCGCCCGGAGCACGTTCTCCCGTTCGCCGAAGGTGGTGAGCACGATGGCCCGGGTGCCGGGCGCGGCGCGGGGCAGTTCGGCGAGCGCGCTGAGCCCGTCCATGACCGGCATCCGGATGTCCAGCAGCAGGACGTCCGCGGCGAGTTCGGCTGCCATCCGGAGGGCCTGCGCCCCGTCGGGGGCCTCGCCGACCACCTCGATGTCCTCGGCGGAGGTGAGGATCATCCGGATGCCGGCCCGGATCAGCGGCTCGTCGTCGGCCACCAGGACACGGATCACCGGGCACCTTCCTCTGCTGCTCTTCGGCCTGCTCACACCTTGCCATGGAAGTGCTGCTTCTCGACCAGCAGGCCGTCCTTGAAGCAGAACCGCACCACGTCCTGGTCGTCGCCCTCCCGGTCCCCGGCGAACCAGCGGCAGTGCGCGCCCTCGGGCAGCGGCGGGCCGATCCTGCGGAAGTCCTGGGTGAGGAACTCGCTGCCGACCGGCAGCCGTTCGTTGACGGACTGCTCGCTCTGGCCGACCTCGACGGCGTCGTAGAGCCGGGTGGGGACGGTGGCGTCCCGCAGCGAGCTGACGAACATGATGGCGCCGAGCGCGGCGACCGCGGCCACCACCCCGAGCACCGCGAGCGCGCCGAGCGCGCAGCCCACCGCGGGGCTCCGGCGGCGCTTCTCCGGTTCGACCAACTCCCCGGCGAGCAGGGCGAGTTCCTCGTCGTCGGGGAGGGCGGCGCGGGCCCCCTCGGCGGTGTAGGGCAGCATCCCGGCCAGCCGGAAGCCGCCGTCCGGCAGCGGCCCGCTGTGCACCATGCCGCCGAGCAGCCGGGCGCGTTCGCGCAGCCCGGTCAGGCCCTGGCCGCCGGAGACCGCCGCGGTGCCGTCGCCGCCGGGGCCGTTGACCACCTCCACCACCAGGGTGTCCGGCTCGTAGCGCACGGTCAGTTCGATCGCCGTGCCCGGGGCGTGCTTGTGCGCGTTGGTCAGGCCCTCCTGGGCGATCCGGTACGCGGCGTGGCCGGTGGGCGCGGGGAGCGGGCGGGGCGTGCCGAGGTGGCGCAGTTCGATCCGGGCGCCGGCCGCGCGGGAGGTCTCGGCCAGCCGGTCGATGGCGTCGACGCCGCCGGGGGCGGTCGCGGTGTCCTCGCGCAGCAGGCCGACCACCTCGCGCAGTTCGCGCATCGCGCCGGTGGCGGCCTGGCGCAGCACGGCGACGGCCTCGCGCTGCTGCTCGCCGAGGGTGCGGTCGACCTCCAGGGCACCGGTGTGCACGGCGATCAGGGCGAGTTGGTGACCGAGGCTGTCGTGCATGTCCTGGGCGATCCGGTGGCGTTCGCGCAGCCGGGCCTGGCGGGCGATCATCACGCGTTCGCGGAGCAGTTGGGTGTTGCGTTCGCGCAGGCTGTCGAGCAGCGCGACGCGCTGGGCCCGGTAGCGGCCGATGACGGCGGGCAGCACGCCGGTCAGCAGGTACCCGGCGACGCACAGGCCGAGCAGGACGGGCAGCGGGAAGTGGTCGCGCCCGTTCTGCAGCAGGCCGACGCCGACGGTGGCCAGGAAGCCGAGCCCCAGCACCGCCGGGGTCCGCCAGGGCCGGCTGATCCGGCGCCCGGCCGAGTACCCGGCGACGACCAGCACCGGCAGGAACCCGGCCGGCCCGCCCACCCCGGCCGCCGACACCACCAGCACCGGCCCGGGCAGCCCCCGCCGCAGCGCGAACAGCACCGCGCACGCCCCCACCACCAGCCCGGACGGCCACCCGCCGCTGTCCCCCGCCTGGAACAGCGCCGCGAGCCCGCACACCAGCAGCCCGCCCAGCACCTCCCGGACCGCCAGCTTCCACCGCCAGGGCCCGGGGAACGCCCGCCCGATCCACGCCCGCATCCGCATCAGCACCCCCCGACCCTAGCCAGCCCCGCTCCCGCCCCGATGCCGCCGAAAGTCGACGCCGCGCCCCGACCATCGTCGCTGCCCCGTCGGAGCGACCGGGCGCAGCCGGGCCACCGGGCCGCCGGGCGGCCGCCGGGCCCCGGCTCAGCGGAAGGCGTCGGCGTGCCGGGCGCACCAGTCGGCGAAGGTGCGGGGCGGGCGGCCGAGCAGGCGGGCGACGGTGTCGGTGCGGAAGCCGGTGGTGTCGGCGCGCAGCAGGGCGAAGGCTTCGGTGACCGCCTCGGCGAGGGCGGCGGGGGCTCCGGCGGGGAAGCGGGCCCGGACGGCCTCGGCGGGGGTGGCGGCGGGGCGGACCTCGATCGGGCGGCCGGTGGCGGCGGCGAGCAGGGCGACCTGTTCGGCGACGGTGAGCGCCTCGCCGCCGGTGAGCGCGTAGTGCTCGCCCCGGTGGCCGTCCCCGGTGAGGGCGAGGGCGGCGACGTCGGCGATGTCGGCGGGGTCGATCGGGGCCAGGCGGCCGGGGCCGACCGGGTCGAGGACGTAGCCGTCGGTGCGGACGGTGTCGGCCCATTCGAGGGCGTTGGTCATGAAGCCGCCGGGCCGCAGGACCGTGTACGGGATGCCGCTGCCGCGGACGGCCTCCTCCCGTTCGTGGTGCCAGCGGCCCATCGCGGGCACCGGGTCGCCGAGCACGTTGGCCGAGGACAGGTGCACCAGGTGCCGCACCCCGGCGGCCCGGGCGGCGGCGACGGCGTGGGCGGTGTGGGTGGCGCCGAGGCCGGGGGTGAGCAGGAAGAGCCGTTCGACGCCCGCGAACGCCGGGGCCAGGGTGGCGGGTTCGCCGAGGTCGCCGACGGCGCGTTCGATCCGGGCGGGCAGGGCGGCGGCCCGGGCCGGGTCGCGCACCAGGACGCGGATCCGGGCGCCCTTCGCGTCGAGCGCGCGGACGAGTTCGCGGCCGACGTTCCCCGTCGCACCGGTGACCAGTATCATCGTTCCCCCAGAAGCCGTTAGCCGTCTACTGATTTCCCGGACGGGACGCTAGCCGGTAACTGATTAGCCGTCAATCGACCTGCTGGCACCGACCGGAGACCCGCCATGCCCGACTTCCTCGACCTGCACGGCAAGACCTCGAAGGCGCTGCGGGCCGCCGCCGACGCCGGCATGCGCCGCCACGGCCTGCACCTCGGCCAGAACCTGCTGCTCGCCGCCCTCTGGGAACAGGACGGCCGCACCCCCGGCGAGATCGCGGCCGCCCTGGAGGTCACCACCCCCACCGTCGTCAAGATGGCCACCCGGATGGCCACCGCGGGCCTGCTCACCCGCGCCCGCGACGACCGCGACCAGCGCCTGGTCCGCCTCTGGCTCACCGACACCGGCCGCGCCCTCCAGCAGCCGGTCGAGGCCGAACGCCGCCGCCTCGAGGAGCAGGTCACCGCCGGCCTCACCGCGACCGAGCGCCGCCACCTGCTGTCCGCCCTCGCCAAGATCCACCGCGCCGCGACCGCCCTGCCCGCCGAGTAGCCCCGCCCACCGAGCAGCCCTGCCCGCCGAGCAGCAGGTCCTTCCGGCGGCCTCGTCAACTGCCGTCCGGGCGGTGGACGGTGAGGCTCCCGTGGGCCGCCAGCGCGGCGGCCGGGTCGCCGGGGGTCTGCCGCAGGACGGCGTCCAGGAAGGCCAGGGTGGTCTCGGCGAGCATCCGCGGGCTCCCGGTGCGGCCCAGGGTGCCGGTGACCGAGGGCAGCGGCGGCAGGTAGAGCGGGGCGTCGGTGAAGGTGAGGTGGGCGGCGCCGGGGACGGTCAGCCGGTAGCTGGTCGCGGTGTCGGCCGCGAGCGCCTCGGTGAGGCGGGGCAGGTAGCGCGGGTCGGTGGCCGGGGTGACGGCCTGGGTGAGCGCCAGCACCGGCTGGTGCAGGGCGGGCGTGGCGGGGCCGTGCGGGAAGCCGTCCAGGTCGACGGCCGCGGCGAACCGGGCGTCCTGCCGGGCCGCCTGGAGCGCGGCGGCCCCGCCCATCGAGTGCCCGGCCACCGCGGCCCGGCCGGTGTCCAGCCGTCCGGCCAGCGGGTCGCCGCCCCCGGCCCGGCCCAGGTCCGCCAGCCGGGTCAGGGCGAAGCGCAGGTCCGCGGCCCGGACCTGCGTCCAGTCGGCCGCGAGCTGCTCGTCCCGGTCCCGGTCGCCGCTGGAGGCGGTCGCGGACCGGACCGTCCGGCCGTCGTCCAGGACCACGGCCGCGCAGTCGTACGGGTGGTCGAGCGCGGCCACCACGTACCCGTGGGCGGCCAACTCCTCGGCCCAGGCGGTGTTCTGGGTGCGCGCCCCGCCCGATCCCGGCGAGAACAGCACCACCGGGAACCGCCCGCCCCCGCCGGCCACCGGCGCCCCGGCCACCGCCCGGGAACGGGCCCGCGCCGCCCCGTCGAACAGGAACCCGGGCAGGCCGGCCCCGCCCGCCAGCGCCCCGGCGACGGTGCGCGCCTCCTGCTCCGTCCGCCCCAGGTACGGGGCCCGCGGCGCGCCCGCCGGGCTCGCCCCCGCCGGGTACCAGAGCTGGACGACGACGGTCCGCCGGTCGTCCGGGTCGGCGGTGAAGGTCTCCGGCCGGTCCGGGTCGGTCCACTGCACCACCCTGGTCCCGACCGGGTACGGACCCGACGGCACCGGGAACACCGGCACCGGGAACGCCCACGCCGCCAACGGACCCGCCGCCACCAGCCCCAGAGCGGCCGCCGACCCCGGCAGCGCCAGCCACCACCGGGCCCGCCACCCCGGCCCGCCCGGACCCCGCCGCAGCCCTCGAAGCAGGGGCGCCGCCGCGAACGGCAGCGCCACCGCCCCGCCCGCCAGCACCGGCAGCAGCTGCCAGCGCACCCCCAGCACGCCCAGCACCGCCGCGGACGGCACGAACGCCGCCACCGCCACGGCCCGGCCGCGCGGCCGGGCGGCGGCGGGAAGCCAGCGCGCCGCCACCAGCGCGGCGGCGGCCAGGACGACAAGGAACTCCGGAAGGGACAGGAACAGCCCCGCGATGGTCTCGGTCACGCCGCCATCCTCGAAGCGGCGCGCCCCCCGCCGCATCCACCCCCGGTCGCCGGCCACCGCCACCCCGGTCGCACCCGAACCCCCCGGTCGGCCGGTCCCGTTGCGACCCCGGGAGGTACCGCCCCTCCTCCTCCGGTCGTACCCGGACCCGCCGCCCTCCGACGGCGGGCTCATGCGCACGGCCGCCCCCGCCGCCTAGCGTGGCAGCACCGGAACGCCCAGTTCCCCCTCACCACCGCGCCCACCGAGCGACAGGAACACCCGATGACCGAGGCGGCCGCCCGACCCGAGGAGGCCCACCCGGGGCTCCGCCGGCTCCACCTGCCCCTCCGCCCGCCCCTCCACCGGCTGCCGCCCGCCGCCCGGGAGGCACTGCCGGTGGCGCTGCTGCTGCCGCTGCTCCTGCTGCACCTCGCGGGCACCGCCCGGTCGTCGGACCTTCCCCTGGCCGCCGCCCTCACCACCGCCCTGGTGCTGCCGCTGGCCTGGCGGCACCGGGCCCCGTACCCGGTGTTCGGCACGGTGGCCGCCGCGGCCCTCCTCCAGTGGCTGGCGGACGTCCAACTGCCCGCGGACGTCGCCCTGTTGGTGGCCCTGTACACGGTGGCCGCGCACACCGGGCGGCGCGGGACGCTCGCCGCCTGCGCCGTCGTGGCGGGCGGCGCCCTGGCGGCCTGCCTGCGCTGGTCGACGGACGGCGCGTTCGCCGCCCCCTTCGTCGCCCTGGCCGCGACGGCCGTCACCGCCGCCACCCTGGGCGCGCACGCCCGCACCACCCGCGCCCACCTCGCGGTGCTGGCGGAACGGGCCGCGCACCTGGCCCGGCAGCAGGAGCAGCGCGAGCGGTTGGCCGTCGCCGAGGAGCGGGCCCGGATCGCCCGGGAGGTGCACGACATCGTCGGCCACCACCTGTCCGTGATGGTCGCGCTCACCGACGCCGCCGTGCACGTCCGGCACCGGGCCCCCGAGCAGGCCACCGCCGCACTGCTGCGGGCCGCCGAGACCGGCCGGCAGGCCCTGACCGACCTGCGGCGGCCCCTC
Source organism: Kitasatospora cineracea (assembly GCF_003751605.1). Taxonomy (NCBI): domain Bacteria; kingdom Bacillati; phylum Actinomycetota; class Actinomycetes; order Kitasatosporales; family Streptomycetaceae; genus Kitasatospora; species Kitasatospora cineracea. Next base: position 4,607,311 of record NZ_RJVJ01000001.1, on the reverse strand, counting down.
GGCCTGCTGCGCGCCGGCGAACCGGACCCGCAGCGCCACCCGCTGCCCGGCATCGCCGAGTTGGAGCCGCTGGCCGACCGGATGCGCGCCGCCGGGCTGCCCGTCCGCCTCGACGTCCGCGGCGAACCCGACCGCCTGCCCGCCACCGTCCAACTGACCGTCCACCGCCTGGTGCAGGAGGCCCTGACCAACACCCTCAAACACGCCCCCGCCGGCACCCGCGCCGAGGTCCGGATCGACTGCGCACCCGCCGCCGTCACCGTGGACGTCACCGACGACAACCCCGCCCCGCGCCCCGCCGCCGCCTCCGGCCAGGGCATCCCCGGCATGCGCGAACGCGCCGCCGCCCACGGCGGCACCCTGTCGGCCGGCCCGCTCCCGGACGGCGGCTGGGCCGTCCGCGCCCGCCTGCGGCCCGGCGGCGGTCCGGCGGCGTCCGCATGACGGTCAGGGTCCTGATCGCCGACGACGAGGCGCTGCTCCGGATGGCCTTCACCACGATCCTGGCGGCCCAGCCCGACCTGACCCCGGTCGGCGAGGCCGAGGACGGCGACCGGGCCGTCCGCCTCGCCCGCGAACTGCGCCCCGACGTCGTCCTGATGGACGTCCGGATGCCCGGTACCGACGGGATCGAGGCGACCCGGCAGATCACCCGCCTCTCCCCGTCCGCCCGGGTGCTCGTCCTCACCACCTTCGACCTCGACGAGTACGCCTTCGCCGCCCTCGCCGCCGGTGCCTCGGGCTTCCTGCCGAAGAACACCCGGCCCGGGGAACTCCTCACCGCGATCCGCAACGTCGCCGCGGGCGACGCGGCCCTCTCCCCCCGCGTCACCCGCCGCCTGCTGGACGACTTCCGCCCCCGCCTCCTCCCCACCGGCACCCCCGACGACCACGAACGCCTCGGCCGCCTCAGCACCCGCGAGCGCGAGGTCCTCGTCGCCGTCGGCCACGGCCTCTCCAACACCGAGATCGCCGCCGCCCTCCACCTCGCCGAAGCCACCGTGAAGTCCCACCTCGGCCGCGTCCTCCACAAACTCGCCCTCCGCGACCGCGTCCAAGCCGTGGTCTTCGCCCACACCCACCGCCTCGTCCAGCCCACCTGACCCCCGCCACCCCGGCCCCCACCCCGGGCCCACCCGTCCTCCTCCCCTAACTCCCCGTCCCCGCCAGCCGCGCGATCAGCACCGCGATGTCGTCCGCCCGGTGGGCGTCGTGCCGGGCCTGGCCGAGCAGGAAGTCGGCGAGGGGTTCGAGGGCGGGGGCGGTGGCGTGGGCGAGGGCGGTGCGGAGGCGGTCGATGCCCTCGGCGATGGTGGCGGTGGCGGACTCGACCAGCCCGTCGGTGTAGAGGACGAGGGTGGCCCCCGGCGGCAGCCGGGTCTCGGTGGCGGGGAAGTCCACCCCGTGGTCGATGCCCAGCAGCGGGCCGCCGTCCAGGTCGAGGGCGGTGGTGCGGCCGTCGGCCTCGCGCAGCAGTGGCGGGGGGTGTCCGGCGCGGACGGCGCGCAGGGTGCGGGTGGCGGGGTGCAGGCGCAGCAGGCAGCAGGAGGCGAGCAGTCCGGCGTCGAGGTCGACCAGGAGGTGGTTGGTGCGTCGGGCGACGGTCTCGACCGGGTCGTCGCCGCTGGCGAACGCCCGTACCGCGCTGCGGAGTTGGCCCATGAGGGCGGCGGCTTTGACGCTGTGCCCCTCGACGTCGCCGATGATCAGGACGACGCCGCCGTCGGGGGTGGGCAGGACGTCGTACCAGTCGCCGCCGATGTCCATGCCGCGGGTGCCGGGCAGGTAGCGGGCGGTGATGTCGAGGCCGGGGACGGCGGGCAGTCGATGCGGGAGGAGGGCCTGCTGGAGGCCGCGGGCGACGGCGGACTCGGCGTCGTAGAGGCGGGCGCGTTCGAGGGCCTGGGCGATCAGGCCGCCGAGGGCGGTGAGGACGGAGCGGTCCTCGGCGGTGAACGGCCGGGGGCGGTCGAAGCCGAGGATGAGGCTGCCGACGGGGTGGCCGGAGGCGATCAGCGGGAGGAAGGCCCAGGCGGCCATCTCGTCGCGCGGGATGCCCGGGTAGGCGGCGGAGAGTTCGCGGGCGGACTCGAAGAAGATCGGCGCGCCGGTGGTGAACACCTCGGTGCCGGGCAGCCGGGCCCGGATCGGGGTGCCTTCGAACGGGTCGAGGAAGCCTTCGGGGTAGCCGCTCTCGGTGACCAGGTGCATCCGGCCGCCGCGGGCCAGGTAGAGGGCGAGCTCCTGGCCGCCGAAGCCGGGCAGGATCTGGTCGACGACGGCCTCGGCGACCTCCCGGACGGTGACCGCCTCGGTGAGCGCGGAGGCGAGTTGCAGCAGGTGGTAGACGCCGCCCAGGGAGGCGGGGGTGGGGGGCGGGGCCTCGGGGAGGGTGGTGTCCTCGCTGGGGGCGGCGGGCACGATGCGGCCGGTGAGGCCGTGCGCGTCGGGGTAGAGCGAGAAGGCCAGCCAGTGGCCGGGCGGGCGGCGGGCGAGGAACGCGGTGGGCTGCTGGGAGAGCATCGCGGAGCGGTAGCGGTCCTCGTAGGCGGGGTCGGTGAGCCAGGTCAGCACGTCCCAGGGGCGGCGGCCGACCAGGTCGGCGCGGGTGGCGTGCAGCAGCATCTCGGCGCTGCGGTTGACGTAGCCGAGCCGGCCGTCCGGGTCGAGCGCGAACACGCCGTCGCGCAGGCGTTCCACGGCGGCGGTGGCGGCTTCGGCGGCGGTGGCGTCGGCCACGGCGACGACCAGCCGGGCGGAGTCGGGGACGGGGTGTCCGGACAGGTCGAGCTGCCGGGTGCCGCCGCCGGGGTCGCGCAGCCGGACCCGGTGGGTGAACGGGCGGCCCTGCCGGGCGGCCTGCCGGACGGCTTCGCGCAGCGGGGCGACGTCCTCGGGGACGAGCCGGTCCAGCAGGGCTGCGCCGCGGCCGTCGAAGGGGCCGGTGCCGAGGATCTCGCGCAGCCGTTCGTCGACGGTGAGCCGGTTGTCGGCGAGGTCCCAGTCGAGGAAGCCGAGCCGGATGCCGTCGCCGCCGGGCACCGGCAGCGGCACCACCACGGGCGGCCCCTCCCCGCCGACCCGGTCGCCGTACGGGAGCAGGCCGGTGGCCAGACGGTTGCCGGCGGTGCGCAGCTGGCGGCGGGTGGCGGCGGGCGGGTGTCCGCCGTCGGCGGGCCAGAAGACGGCGATCACGCCGAAGGTCCGGTCGCCGGCGGTGACAGGGGTGGTGGCGGAGGCGTGCGCGTACGGGAGTCCGACGGCGAGCCGGGGGTAGCGGCGCATGGTGTCGTCGGCGTCGGCGAGCACGATGGTGCGGCCGCCGCGGTAGGAGTCGGCGACCGGCAGGGGCGCGGCGACGGCGATCCGCCGGAACGGTTCGAGCAGGCTGAGCGGGATGCCGACGACGGCGGCGACGGCCAGCGAGCGGCGGTCGGCGGAGTGCAGGTAGAGCACGCCCCCGTACGCGGAGGTGGACCGGACGGCGCGCAGCAGGCCGTCGGCGAGCAGCGGTTCGGCGGCCGCGTCCCAGCGCGGGCGGGCGTCGCCGCGCGGGGGGTCGGGGCGCGTCGCCGCTTCGGGGTCGGTCCGTGGGGGCGGGCCGGACGGGTCCGCCGGGACACCCGGGCGCATGTCTCACTCTGTACGCCGCCGGTCGGGCCGAGTCAAACGGGGGACGGCACCGGTCCGTCCGGGTGACGGCCCCTCGGCGCGCCGATATGACAAGTACGCCAAGGGGATCATCGGCCGGTATGCCGACACCCTCCGCCACACCCCCCGGTAGCACGCCCAGCACGCCCGGTACCCCCGGCTCCTCCCCCGCCCCGGACGCCCGCGCCCGCCGCATCCGCCGCTCCGGACCGGGACGCCACCACCGCCGGGGCCTGGCCGCCCTCACCGCACTCGCCACCCTCACCGTCGGCTGCTCCGCCCTGCGCACCCAGGACCCCGACCCCGTCCGCGCCTCCGCCCCGGCCGCCCCGCCCGCCGCCGCCGGGACCCCCGCCGTCCAGGCCGCCCAGGGCCAGGCCGCACCCGCCCAGGGCGCCCAGCTCGCCCAGGCCCAGGCCGCCCAGGCCGCACAGGCCGCGCTCGCGGCGATGCCCGCCGCCCGCCCGCAGGCCGCCGCCGGGCAGGAGCTGAACGGCCGGCTCGCCGCCGCCGAGCAGCAGGCGGGCGTGCAGCAGGTCCTCGCGGCCGCCCGGCGCTGGGGCCTGGCCGCGCTCCCGCTGCGCGCGCCCGCCCCGCCCGCCGTCAAGCCGGAGCTGGCCGACGGGCCCGGCGTCAAGCGCCTGCCGGGGCTGCCGCCGGTGGTCTACCGCGTGCCGACCAGCGACAAGGTGGTGTTCCTGACCGTCGACGACGGCGCCGAGAAGGACCCGCAGTTCGCCGCCATGGCCGCCGAGCTGGGCGTCCCGATGTCGGCGTTCCTCTCCGACTACCTGGCCCGCTCCGACTACGGCTACTTCCGCGGCCTGCAGGCCCACGGCGTCACCCTGAACAACCACACCCTCACCCACCCCGACCTGCGCCGGCTGGGCCCCGACGCCCTCCGGCACGAGATCTGCGACCAGCAGGACCACCTCCAGCAGGAGTCCGGCACCCGCCCCCGCCTGTTCCGGCCCCCGTACGGCGAGTACACCGAGGCCGCCCTGCGCACCGCCGCGTCCTGCGGCGTCACCGCCTTCCCGCTGTGGAACGAGGAGGCCTTCCCCGACCACCTCGAGTGGCGCTACGCCGACCAGGTGTTCCACCCCGGCGACATCGTCCTCACCCACTTCCGCGCCCCCTCCGGCGACTGGAAGGGCACCATGCCCGACATGCTGCGCCGGGTGGTCGACGCCGCCACCGCCCAGGGCTTCGCCGTCGCCCGCCTGGAGGACTACCTCTGACCCGGCGCGTCCGCGTCCGGCCCCGGGCCCGTTCCCGCGTCCGACCCCGCCCGCTCCCCGGGCGCGGCGGCCACCGCGACCCGGGGCAGCGCGTGCGGGTGGTGCTCGCGCAGGAAGCCGACCAGGTGCTCGCGCAGGTCGCAGCGCAGCTCGAAGGCGTCGCTCGCGTTGGCGGCGGTGGCCAGGGCCCGCACCACCAGGGTGCTGGGAGTGGTGTCGACGACCTGCAGGGCGCTGCCCTCGCCGTCCCAGCGCGGGTTCTTGGCCAGGTAGTCCTCGAACTCGGCCCGCAGCAGGCCGACCGGCGTGCTGTGGTCGAGGTGCAGCAGCGCGGTGCCGGTGATCCGGTCGGAGCGGCGCGACCAGTTCTCGAACGGGCGCCCGGCGAAGTACGACATCGGCATCACGATCCGCCGCTGGTCCCAGGTGGCGATCACCACCGCGGTCAGGGTGATCTCCTCGACGGTGCCCCACTCGCCGCCGACCACCACCACGTCGCCGATCCGGGCCAGGTCGCCGAAGGCCATCTGGATGCCCGCGAACAGGTTCGACAGCGTGCTCTGCGCGGCGATGCCCGCGACCACGCCGACCAGCCCGGCCGAGGCCAGCAGGCTGGTGCCGACCACCCGCACCGCCGGGAAGGTCATCAGCATCGCGGCCAGCGCCAGCACCGCGATCGCCGCCTGCAGGATCCGCCCCAGCAGGCCGGCCTGGGTGCGGGCCCGCCCGGCCCAGGCGGCGTCCCGGCGGCGCACCGCGAGCCGCACCGCCCCGTCCAGCACCAGCGCGGCGGCCCGCGCGCCCAGCCAGCCGCACGAACCGATCGTGGCCAGCACCAGCAGGTGCACGATCCCGTCCGGCGCCCGCACCCACGGCATCGCGGCCAGCAGCAGCCCGCAGCCGGCCACCGCGAGGATCGGGCGGCGGCAGCCGCTCAGCACCCGGGGCACCGTCCCGACCCGGGCCGGCAGTCGGCGGGTGGTCACCTCCACGACCCGGTCCGCCCCGTACAGCAGCACCACCACCGCCGCACCGGCCACCGTCAGTCGCACCGCGCTCCACCACCACACCTGCCCGTCCTCCTCGTTCCCCGGCTCCGGATGTCCCCGGCCGCCTTTCCCCCCCGGGGGGCGTTCACACCCTCCGGCCGGGCATACGCGCAGGTGCCGTCCGCCGCCGGACGGCCACCCCGCCGCCCGCCACCGGAGGAGCGCCCATGAACCCCGTCGAACGCGCCCTGCGCACCGTCGACCGCACCCAGCAGCGCCACCGGCCGCTGGCCGTCGTGGTCGGGGTGGTCAAGAAGTACGGGGACGACCGGGGCGGGCTGCTGGCCGCGCTGATCACCTACTACGGCTTCGTCTCGCTGATCCCGCTGCTGCTCCTGCTCTCCACCGCGCTCGGCTTCGTCCTGCACGGCCACCCGGACGCGCAGCGCGCCGTGGTCGACTCGGCGCTCGCCGACTTCCCGATCATCGGCGACCAGCTGCGCGCGAACGTGCACTCGGTGCAGGGCAGCGGCCTGGCCCTGGTGATCGGCGTGGCGGGCCTGCTGTACGGCGCGCTCGGCATCGCGCAGGTGCTGCAGCACGCGATGGCCGAGGTGTGGAACATCCCCGGGGTGCGGCGGCCCGGCTACTGGCCCCGGCTCGGCCGCAGCCTGGCGCTGTTCGCCACGCTCGGCACCGGCCTGCTGCTGTCCACGGCCGCGGCCGCGCTGGTGGGCGCCGCGCTGGGCGGCCCGGCCGCCCGGATCGGCGGACTGCTGCTGTCCGCCGCCCTCAACTCCCTGCTGTTCCTGGCCTGCCTGCGGATCCTCACCCCCAAGCAGGTCCCGGCCCGCGCCCTGCTGCCCGGCAGCCTCCTCGCCGGCCCGCTGTTCACCGTCCTCCAGGCGTTCGGCGCCGCCCTGGTCGCCCACCAACTCCGGCACGCCACCGCCGTGTACGGCTTCTTCGCCACCGTGATCGGCCTGCTCTCCTGGCTCTACCTGGCCGCCCAGATCACCGTCTACGCCGCCGAGTCCAACACCGTCCTCGCCCGCCGCCTGTGGCCCCGCTCCCTCCTCCAGCCCCCGCTGACCGGCCCCGACGAACAGGTCCTCGAAGACATCGCCCGCCAGGAGGAACGCCGCCCCGAACAGCACGTCGACGTCGACTTCACCGACCCCCCGTCGGACGACCCCCCGTCGGACGAGGCCCCGCCGAAGGACTCCCGGCCGAAGGGCTCGCCGGACGGCCGGGGCGGCGCCGCGGCGTGAGGTCCGCCGCGGGCCCTGCCACCCGGTGGGGTGTCCATGATGCGGATGGCCCGGTGGGCGCGGGGGGCGGCGTGGTCGACTGGGCGGGAGATTCGCCGCCCGGCCGAAGGAGCTTCGCCATGCTGTCCGTGCTGCCCTCGCTCGACGGGCTGGAGTTCGCGCCGGTGGGCCGGGCCGAGCTGGGGGAGGTCGACCCGGGGACGCGGTTCGCGTACCACGAGGACGACGGGCTGGTGTGGGCCGACTACCGGGGCGGCGAGGTGGTGCACGGGCACCTGGTGGGCACCCGGACCGGGGACACCGTCGACTTCCGGTACGTGCAGCTCAACCGGGCCGGGGAGACCAGCTCGGGGCACTGCACCAGCGTGCTGACCAGGCTGCCGGACGGCCGGCTGCGGCTGGAGGAGAGCTGGCGGTGGGAGTCCCGGCCCGGTGCGGGGACCAGCGCCGTCGAGGAGGTCCTGCCCGCCTGAGCCCGCCGGGGGCGGTGTCGGTGGGCGCCGGTAGCGTCCGGGCCATGACTGATCGTGAGACCTACGCCCCGCTGGTGTTCCTGGAGTACGACCACAGGCCGGGTTCGTACGGCCTGCTGCTGACCGACGACCGGATGGTCGAGGTGGACGAGGTGTTCGAGGCGGCGGGGCAGCAGAACGGGGGCTACGGCTGGGAGGCGGTGGCCCGTTCCGCGGTCCGGTCGCGGGCGCCGCAGCTGGAGGGGCGGTTCCGGTACGACCCGGAGGCCGGCATGTTCGTCGCGTACGGGGAGGACGCGGCGGCGCTGCGCGAGCTCGGGGCGCTGCTGTCGGGGGCCTTCCACGACCGGCCGGCCCTGCGGGAGCTGATCGAGGCCGCCGAGCCCGACTGGTTCGACTGATCCGGCCGGTGCGCACGCGCGGACGCCGACGGCCGCCCCTCCCGACATGAGGGGCGGCCGTCGGCGTCGTGCGGTGTGGTCCGGTCCTACCGGGGTCCTACCGGCATCCGATCGGGGTCGATCAGAGGGAGAGGACCTGGCCCGGGTAGATGACGTCGGCGGAGGCGCCGATGACCTGGGCGTTGGCGCTGTACAGCGCGTCCACGGTGGTGCCGTTGGCGGCCGCGATGGCGCCCAGGGTGTCACCGGACTTCACGGTGTAGCTGCCGCCGGAGGTGGTGGCGGTGCTGCTCTTCTTCCAGGACTGGTGGCCCTGGCCGGAGGAGTACTTGCCGCTGCCGGAGGTGTTGGCGGAGGCGGCGTCGGAGCCCGAGTCGGTCTGGGGGGTGGCCGACTTGGCGGACTTGGTGCTGGTGCTGCTGCTGTCGCCGGTGCTGCTCGAGGAGGACGAGGCCGACGAGGTCGACTTCGAGGAGCTCGCGCTGCTGCCGGTCGAGGAGGTGTCGACCTGGGCGGCGGCGCCGCCCTGGGTCAGACCGGCCTGCACGGAGCACACGGGCCAGGCGCCCGGGCCCTGCGAGGCCAGCACCTTCTCGGCGACGGCGATCTGCTGCGCCTTGGTGGCCTGGTCGGCCTGCGGGGCGTAGGCGGTGCCGCCGTACGCGGCCCAGGTGGAGGAGGTGAACTGCAGGCCACCGTAGAAGCCGTTGCCGGTGTTGATCGACCAGTTGCCGGTCGACTCGCACTGGGCGACCTTGTCCCAGGTGGACACGTCCGCGGCCGAGGCCGAGGTCGCCGTGACGAGGCCGGCCACCGGGAGAACGGCCACCGCGCTGCCCGCGACGATGGCGGCCCGGACGCGGTTGCGCTTCCGGTTGCCCTGCTCGGCGGTGGTGGCGGTCTTGGTGGCGGCAGTCTCGTTACGGAAGATCATGCGATTCCTTTCGGATGCCCCGGGCAGGCAAGGCGGAACCAGGGGCCCGGGCGGGCCCTGCGGTCTCTCGCGCTTGTGGATCGGACGGGGCGGTCGAGGTCCGACCTGCGCTCCGTCGCGGTCACCCTGCCCGTCGGGCGGCTCGGTGGCCGCACCGGGGCGTTGGTTTCGGGTGATCCCGGGTAGTGCGCCCTGCACTGGTTACGAAGCTACGGGCGCCCGGCCCGAACTCCAAGCATTCGAAGGTTTACGCAGGTCAAGAGCCCGTTACCGGCAGTACAGCGGCGGACGGCGGGCGCCCCGACCGCGATTTTCCGGGCCCGGGCCGGACCCGGCCGACGGCCGTTGTGACCGGGCTCACCGGTTTTGGCCGCCCCGGACGGGGAACCGCACACCCTCCGTGGCCCCCCGCTGACGGCGCGCCGACCGTCCAGCGATCCGCCTATGGGACGGGCCACAGCGGCCACCCGCCGTCCACCCCGCGGTCACTCCCCGTGACCGGGCCCCCGGCCCGAACTCCCCGGTCAGGACAGCGCGGTGAGCACCCGGGGCCCGTCCTCGGTGATGGCCACCGTGTGCTCGGAGTGCGCGCCGCGCGAACCGTCCGCCGAGCGCAGCGTCCAGCCGTCCGCGTCCACCTGCAGCTTCGCCGAGCCGGTGCACCACCACGGCTCCAGGGCGAGCGTCAGCCCGGGCTTGAGCTCCAGGCCGCGGCCGGGCCGTCCGACGTTCGCCACGTGCGGGTCCTCGTGCATGGTGCGGCCCAGGCCGTGGCCGCCGAAGTCGGTGTTGATCCGGTAGCCCGCGCCCTGGCCGACCGCGGCGATGGCCGCCGAGATGTCGCCGATCCGGTTGCCGGGCACGGCGGCGGCGATCGCCGCGTCCAGCGCAGTGCGGGTGGACTGCGCCAGCCGGAGGTCCTGCTCGGCCGGGGTGCCGACGATGACGGTGACCGCCGAGTCGGCCACCCAGCCGTCGATCGACACCGCGAAGTCCAGGCTCAGCACGTCGCCGTCGCGCAGCACGTAGGGGTGCGGCTGCCCGTGCAGCACCGCGTCGTTCACCGACAGGCAGATCACGTTCCGGAACGGGCCGCGCCCGAAGGACGGGGCGTAGTCCCAGTAGCAGGACTCCGCACCGCGATCCGCCACCAGCTTCCGGGCCCGCAGCTCCAGGTCCATCACGTCCCGCCCCACCTCGGCCAGCCCGGACAGCTCGGCCAGCGTCCCGGCGACGAACCGGCCGGTGACGGCCATCTTCTCGATCGCCTGCGGAGTCTTCAGCTCGATCACGGCACCGCTCCCTGCACGGCGGCCGCCCGGCCGCCCGGTCGAAAGAACCACCGGTATTCAAATACCGGCAGCGGACAGCGACACGCTAGCAGCCCCCCGGTATTCAAATACCGGGGGGGCGGCCCGCCTCGCCTGGCTACGGCTGCTGCGGCTGCGATCGACGGACGGCGGCTCCTGCGCCGCAGTCCGCGAGCGGCGGCCCCGGGGGCGGTGGAGCGTCGCGCCGGCGGGAACCCGGTCGCGGGAGGCGGAGCCGGTTCCTGACGGGCGGCCGTCAGCGGCGGGTCTCGATCCGTAGGTCGCCGGTGGTCACCCGGCGGATGGGCTCGCTCGCCAGCAGGTCGTGCGGCCGGCCCAGTTCGATCGCGCTCGCCGCGTCCAGGCGGGTCAACTGGGCGGCCGTGAACTCGACTTCGAGAGCGCAGGACCGGGAACTGTCCGCCCTCATCGCCGAGTTCGCCACCCAGGACGAGGACTTCGCCCGCTTGTGGGCCGAGCGGGAGGTCGGCGTCCACGGACGCGGCCGGAAACTGCTGCGGCACCCGGCCGCCGGTCCGATCACCGTCGACTTCGAGATCCTGCTGCCGCTCCAGGACCCGGAACTGCGCCTGCTGGTCTACCGCCCCGCGGACGAGGAGAGCCGCGCGTCCCTGGACCGCCTGTGCGCGCGGTGACCGGCGCCGAGGAGACCGACGACTCGCGGTCGGCGGCAAGGAGCGTGACCGCTCGGCGCCGACGGGCGTGTTCCGCGGATCAGGAACCACAGCCCATCGGGCCCCGTGGGCTGCAGGTAACGCGTCCGGGCACACGTCACGCCAAGCGGTCGAGTCGCCGAGCGGCAGGGTTCGTCGGTGGCGTGACCTAGGGTCCGCTCATGATCGCGCGTCCCACTGGGCGAGCGGACGGGCCGTACGACGCGGCCTTCCTCCCGCGCCAGCAGATGATTCTCACGGCTGCCGAGCAGCCGATCGTCGCCCCGGTGGCCAAGTTCGGCGGCGAGCCCGTCTGGCTGGCCGAGCCGGCCTGGCCCGTGCACCCGGTCTCCGGTGAGCCGCTGGTGTTCATCGGGCAGTTCCCCGTTCCCGGCCCCCGGCTCCGCCTGGCCTACCTCTTTCTCCACGAGGAAGGCATGATCATGGGCGGACTCCAGGCGGAGGACGGCGACGGCGTGCTGCTGGTGCAGCCGGACGGCCGTGTCCCGCCCTTCGCCGTCATCGGACCGCCCGGCACGCGGGGGCGGACCCTGTGGCGCTGGGGCCCCGACGAGGCCGAGGTCCCCGTGGAATGGCACGTCGATCTCGAGCCGGTACCGCCCGAGGTCGACCGCTCGATCGACGACAAGGCGGCCTGGCAGCGGGGCATGCGCGGCGAGGGCCCCGACACTGAACTCCCCGACGAAGAGGGCCTGCACGACTACCTCGGTGGCGCCGCCTGCTACCCCAACATCGACGCGCGCGTCGACGCCCCGTGGCAGTTCCTCTTCAAGATCAGTGACGGCGGCGAGAGCCCGGACGATCCGTACTTCCTCAATTTCGGCTACGGCTACGGCTTCGCCTTCGTCAGTCCCGACCACCGCGAAGGCCGCTTCTTCTACGAGTGCTCGTAGGCGCCCACGGCGCCGAGGAGACCGACGACTCGCGGTCGGCGGCAAGGAGCGTGACCGCTCGGCGCCGACGGGCGTGTCCCGCCGGCCCGGTCGCGGCCTGCCGGGGGCCCGGTTCTCCACCGGCGGTCACCGCTGGCGGACAGCACCCCCCGTTCAGTGGTTGCCGGTCCAGACCACCCGTCCGGCGAAGCCTCCGCGCTCTGCGGCCTTGCGGCGTCGGAGCTCCTCGACCCGGGTGAAGTCCGCTCCGTGGGCCGCGGCCAGTGCGTGGATCACCTCCAGCAGGTCGGCCAGTTCCTCCAGGACCTCCTGCTCGCCGTGGGCGGCGCGCACCTCGGTGGCCTCCTCGGACAGCTTGTCGCCGAGCCGGGCCAGGTACTCGGCCGCGTCGGCGACGTACACCTGCGGCTCCCTCCCGGCGGCCCGGATGACGGCCGGGATCCGGTCCCGGACCAGCTTGCCCGGGCCGGCCGGCGGTTCAGCGGGCGACATCGAGCAGCACCTCCACGGCGGCCCGGGCCCGGCGGGCGGGGGCGGAGTCGGCGTCGATCGCGGCGGTGACGATGGCGCCCTCGGCCAGCAGTTGGACGGGGGCCGGGTCGGCCAGGCCCGCGGCGCGCGACCAGTCGGCGAGCTGGGCGTGGAAGGCCGCCTTGTGGGCGCGCACCTCGGCGAGCACGGCCGGGGAGGACGGGCCCAGCTCGCCGAAGGCGTTGATCCAGGCGCAGCCCCGGTAGCCGGGCTCGGCGAACCAGCGGCCCAGCCAGTCGAACGCGGCCAGCAGCCGGGCCCGCGGCTCGGACTCCACCTCGACGGCGGCGGCCAGCCGGGCCCGCCAGCGCAGGTCGCGGCGGCGCAGCACGGCCGCGACCAGGTCGTCCTTGGCGGGGTACAGGCGGTAGATCCGCTTGAGCGGCAGGCCGGAGGCGGCCCGGACCTCGTCCATGCCGACGGCGCGGATGCCCTTCTCGTAGAACAGCGCCTCGGCGGCGTCGAGCAGTGCCTCGCCGTCCTGGCGGGTCTGCTCCTCGGTGGGCGGGGCGGGCATCGGCGGCTCCGGTTCGGCGGTCTTCGGACGTGCTTGACGTGGAGAACGGTCGTTCCCTAGCGTAGGGCCCGCCAGAGTGGAGAACGACCGTTCTCCACCTCGTCGAACCGCTGGAGGCCGCCGTGCCCGAGGACCGCCCGCCGCTCCCCCCGTTCACCCGCGCCACCGCCCTGGCCAAGGTCCGGGCCGCCGAGGACGCCTGGAACACCCGCGACCCCGCCGCCGTCGCCCGCGCCTACACACCCGACACGGTCTGGCGCAACCGCGACACCTTCCTCACCGGCCGCGCCGAGGTCACCGCCTTCCTCACCGCCAAGTGGCAGCGCGAACGGGAGTACGCCCTGCGCAAGGACCTCTGGGCGTTCGAGGACGACCGGATCGCCGTCCGCTTCCAGTACGAGTGGCACGACGCGGACGGCCAGTGGTGGCGCAGCTACGGCAACGAGCTGTGGGAGTTCGACCCGCACGGCCTGATGCGGCGGCGCGAGGCCAGCATCGACGACGTCCGGATCGACGCCGCCGACCGCCGCATCCACGGCCCCCGGCCCGCCGACGAGCGGAACGGGACGGAACTGCCGCTGCGCTGAGCCGCCCGCCTGGGCGGCGGGCGGGGCGGTTCAGTAGCGTGTCCGCATGGTGCGAGTCCCCCTGACCCCCGAGCAGATCGAGGCCGGCCGCCGCCTGGGCGCGCTGCTGCGCGAGACCCGGGCCGGCCGCGACCCCGCCACCGTCGCGCAGAGCGCCGGGATCTCCCCCGAGACGCTCCGCAAGATCGAGATGGGCCGCCTGCCCAGCCCCGGCTTCGGCACCGTCGTCGGCCTCTGCGCCGCGCTCGACCTCCCCCTCGACACCGCGGCCCACGTCTGGCTCGGCGAGCCGGCGGGCTGACGCCACGTCAGACAGTCGTCCGGGCCGGTCGTCCGGGCCGGCCGGTCAGCTCCGGCAGGTCGGCCGGTCAGCCGAGGACCAGGTGCTGGCGGCCGTCGATGAGTTCGCGGACGGCGTCCAGGTGGCCGGCGTGGGTCGCGGTCTCGGTGATCACGTGCAGGACCACCTCGCGCAGCGTGTCGTAGCGCCAGGAGCCGAAGAAGTCCGGCCACCAGGCCGGGGGCGCGTCGAGGTCGGCGGTGGCGAGGAAGGCGTCGGCGCGCGCGGCCTCCGCGCGGTAGAGCGCGAGGACCTCCTCGGCACTCCGCTCCGGGTCGGGCCGCCAGGCGTCGGCCTCGGTGCCGAGGATCTCGTCGATCGCGTCCTGCTCCCCCGCCGCGACCGCGCGGAACCAGAACTTCTCGTCGTCCAGGGCGAGGTGGTGCACCAGCCCGAGGCACGTCCAGCCGGAGGGGAGCACCGGGCGGCGCAGCGCCGCCTCGTCGAGGCCCGCCAGGATGTCCAGGACGTGCCCGCGCTTGCCGTTCAAGACGCCCAGCAGCGTGGTGAGTTCAGTGTCGGCCATGGGCCGGACCGTATCCCGCTCCACCGACAGCCGCCCCCGCCGCCGCCCGGTTCAGACCCGGGCCACGATCGCGTAGCGCTCGTCCCGGACCGGGCCGCCCCAGAGCTCCTCGTCCGCCTCGAGCGGTTCGACCTGCAGCTCGCGGACCAGCGGGCGGAGCGCGGCGGTCAGGGCGGACGCCGTGATGCCGCCGGCCCAGGGCAGGCCCTCCGTGCCGGGGGCGTAGGGCTCGACGGCGGCGCCGGCCTCCCGCCAGCGGCCCTCGACCAGCAGCAGGCGGCCGCCCGGACGCAGGCGGGCGGCCCACTCCCGGAGGGCGGCGTGCGGGTCCGGGAGGGTCCAGAGCAGGTGCCGGCACAGCACCGCGTCGTAGCGGCCGTCGCCGGTCGGGGGGCGGCTCGCGTCGCCGACCAGGAAACTCCCCGTCAGCCCGGCCGCGGCGAACTTGGCCCGGGCCAGGTCGACCATCGCCGGGGCGAGGTCCACGCCCGTCACCCGGTGCCCGGCCTCGGCGAGCAGCACCGAGAGCGAACCCGTGCCGCACCCGGCGTCCAGCACGTCGAGCCCCGCACCCGGCAGCCACCCGGCCAGCCGGCGCCGCCAGGCCCCCCTGGTCCCGGCCGCGCGCAGCCCGTGGTCGGGCTCCCGGTCGAACCCGGGGGCGGCATCGTTCCAGTACGCGGCGATCGAGTCGAGCGGTCCGTTCATCCGGGCACGGTCCCACCCGCCACTGACACTCCCCGCTCCCCCGGCCCCCGGCCCCGCTCCCCCGGCCCCCGGCCCCCGGCCCCCGGCCCCCGGCCATCGGACCGGCGGGCGGGGCGGGTCAGCCGTGCCGGGACCCGCCGCGGCGGCGGTGGGCCGCGGCGACGGCCCCGACCGAGCGGTAGGAGAGCACCGCGAGGGTCGACTCGGCGGACAGCACGGCGGCGGTGCTGCGCCAGGAGCCGAGCGACAGGACGGAGAGCGCCGAGCCGACCGAGCCGAGGGACAGCACGGAGCCGACCGAGCCGACCGACAGGACCGACCCCACCGAGCCGATCGACAGCAGGGAGCCGGTGGAGCCGAGCGAGAAGCCGCGGGCCGCCGCTGCCCGCAGCCGTCGCGCACCGGTGCTCGGGGCGGGTGGTGGAACGGACATGTCCCCTTCTTTCTCTCTCCGGACTTTCTCTCTCCGGACCGGCTCGCTCCGGGCCGGTCGCCGGTGTCGGCCCCCAGCCTTCCGCCGGGCCGCCGCCCGCGCAAAGGCGCCGGTCGGGGGGCGGTGGGGGCGGTGGGGACGGGACGGCGGGGCTGCTTGGATGGGGCGTTCGCCGGACAGACGGGATCCGGTCGGTCCGGTCGGTCCGGTCGGTCCGGTGGGTCGGGTGTGGTGGAAGGAGCGGGTTCGGGTGCATGGGGTGTCCGCCGAGGTGCTGTCGCTGGTGTTGCTGGCGGCGGTGCTGGGGTGTGCGGTGCGGCGGCCGTTCGGGTGGCCGGAGGCGGTGGTGGCGGTGCCGGCGGCGGGGCTGCTGGTGGCGGTGGGGGCGGTGTCGCCGGGTGCGGCGTGGGCCGAGGTGGGGCGGCTGGCGCCGGTGGTGGGGTTCCTGGCGGCGGTGCTGGTGCTGGCGCAGCTGTGCGACGACGAGGGGCTGTTCGAGGCGTGCGGGCGCTGGATGGCGGGGGCGTCGGGCGGGCGGCCGGTGCGGTTGCTGGGGCAGGTGTTCGCGGTGGCGGCGCTGGTCACGGCGGTGCTGAGCCTGGACGCGACGGTGGTGCTGCTGACGCCGGTGGTGATCGCCACGGCGGGTGCGCTGGGGGTGCGGGCCCGGCCGCACGTGTACGCGTGCGGGCACCTGGCGAACAGCGCGTCGCTGCTGCTGCCGGTCTCCAACCTGACCAACCTGCTGGCGTTCGCCGCCAGCGGTCTGGGGTTCGGCCGGTTCACGGCGCTGATGGCGCTGCCGTGGCTGGCCGCGGTGGGGGTGGAGTACCTGGTGCTGCGGCGGTGGTTCGCGGCGGAGCTGGCGGTGCCGGCCGAGCGGCCGGTGGCGGCGGGCGGGGTGCGGCTGCCGCGGTTCGCGCTGGGGACGGTCGCGGGGACGCTGGCCGGTTTCGTGCTGGCCTCGGCGGTCGGCGTCTCCCCGGCGTGGGCCGCGGCGGCGGGTGCGCTGGTGCTGGCGGTGCGGGCGCTGGCCGGCCGGCGCAGCACGCCGCGGCGGATCCTGTCGGCGGCGGCCGTCCCGTTCCTGGCCTTCGTGCTGGCGCTGGGCGTGGTGGTGCGGGCGGTGGTGGACAACGGGCTGGCCGGGCGGCTGGCGGCGGTGGTCCCGGCGGGTGACGGGCTGCCGGTGCTGTTCGCGCTGGCGGGGCTGGCGGCGGTGCTGGCCAACCTGGTGAACAACCTCCCGGCGACGCTGCTGCTGGTCCCGCTGGCCGCCCCGTCCGGTCCGGGCCCGGTGCTGGCGGTGCTGCTCGGCGTCAATCTCGGCCCGAACCTGACGTACGCGGGCTCGCTGGCCACCCTGCTGTGGCGCCGGATCACCCGGGAGCGGGCGGTCGACGACGGCGGGCCGCGGCTGTTCACGGCGCTCGGCGCGCTGGTCGTCCCGGCCACCCTGGCGGTGTCGGTGCCGGCCCTGTGGATGTCGCTGCGCCTGTTCTGAGCAGGCCCGGGGCCGGTCCCGGGCCGGTCCGCCCGCCCGGTGCCCGCACAGGCCGGCGGCGGGACCGCCGGGTCCGCGGGGCGGGCTGACGGGGTGTCGGGGCCGGTCCGCCGGGTTTTCCGGCAGCCGGTGGTGTGAGATCCGCCACGGCCGGGAGAATTGCGTAGACGCGCCCGGGTGAGGCAGGGTGAATCGGCGTCAGGCCCTGCGTACGGCCCTGCACCCCCGCCAACTCCGGTCGGTGGACGGACAACTGAACACCGCGAGGCCGTACGCCGCTCGATCCCGCCGACTTCCCCGGGCCCGCCCGGGGGGACGGCCGAGCCCGTGCCTCCCGTGACCGGTGTTCGACGGAGGCCAGTGCCAGGGGCAGATACGCGCCCGGACGGTCACACGCCGGGCGACGCCGGAAGGAAAGCATGTGACTCGGATTTCGGTCCGGGGCGTCGCTGTCGCCTCAGCCACCGCGGTGACCGCCGTCGGAGCGGTCGTCGGTGCGGCGTCCGGCAGCGAGGGCAAGACCGTCCAGACGGTCGACGTGGCGAGCGCGACCCTGCTCGCCGACGCGCCCACCGGTGCGCAGGCCCAGAGCGTCGGCGACGGCATCGGCCGGCAGGCGAACGCCCAGCAGGTCTCCGCCGACGCGGCCGCCAAGAAGGCCGCCGCCGAGGCCGCCCGGCAGAAGGCCGCGGCCGACGCCCAGGCGAAGGCCGACGCGGACAAGGCCGAGGCCGACGCCAAGGCGGCCGCGGAGAAGGCCGCCGCCGAGGCGAAGGCGGCCAAGGACGCCGAGGCGAAGCGGGCCTCCGAGCAGGCCAGCCGGGACTCCGCGCGCAGCGTGCTCGCCAGCGTCCCGGCCGGTTCGGTCCAGGACATCGCTCGGCAGATCGTCGGCAACGACACCCAGTTCCAGTGCTTCAGCCAGATCGTCACCCGTGAGAGCGGCTGGGACTACACCGCCACCAACTCCTCCTCCGGCGCCTACGGCCTGGTGCAGGCGCTGCCGGGCTCCAAGATGGCCTCGGCCGGCGCGGACTGGCGGACCAACCCGGCGACCCAGGTCAAGTGGGGCCTCAACTACATGAACAGCCGCTACGGCAGCCCGTGCGGCGCCTGGTCGTTCTGGCAGTCGCACCACTGGTACTGATCCCGGTCGGCCCGGCTCCCGGCCGGCACTGATCCCGGCCGCCGGTTCCGGCCCGCGGTTCGAAGGCCCGCGCGTCCCTCCGGGGAGGCGCGGGCCTCGCCGTTGCGGGCGGCCTCGCCGTTGCGGGCGGCCGCCCGGCAGGGCGGGCACCGGTCCTCCCCCGTTCCCGCACGCCCCCTTCACCCCTCCCGTCCGTTCCCGCCGCGGGAGTCGTCCGGGGGCTCACTAAGCTTCGCGTCTGCCGAGGATTTCCTTCCGCTTTTGCGTTATCCGCCGGGGGCCGGTGGATCTCCGAAGGTGTGAGGGCAGGACGCGAGAACACGAGGACGGGCCGGGCTGTGGACAGTGGGCGGGTGGCGGCGCTGGTCGGGCGGGCGCAGCACGGTGACCGGCAGGCGGTGGCGGAGCTGGTCGGCGGGCACCTGCCGCTGGTGTACAACGTGGTGGGGCGGGCCCTGTCGGGGCACCCGGACACCGACGACGTGGTGCAGGAGACCATGCTGCGGGCCGTGGACGGCCTGGCCGGGCTGCGCGACCCGGCCGGGTTCCGCAGCTGGCTGGTGGCGATCGCGCTGAACCAGGTGCGGCGCCGGTTCCGGGACGAGCACGCGGTGGACGCGGTGCCGGACCCGGCGGCGGTGGCCGACCCGGCGGCGGACTTCGTGGGCCTGACGATCGTCCGGCTGGGCCTGTCCGAGCAGCGCCGCGAGGTCGCCGAGGCGACCCGTTGGCTGGACGGCGGGGACCGCGAGCTGCTGGCGCTGTGGTGGCTGGAGGCGGCGGGCGAGCTGTCCCGGGCCGAGCTGGCGGCGGCGCTGGAGGTGTCGCCGCAGCACGCGGCGGTGCGGGTGCAACGGATGAAGGGGCAGCTGGAGGCGGCCCGGGTGGTGGTGCGGGCGCTGGCCGCGGTGCCGGGCTGCCCGTGGCTGGCGGAGCTGACGGCGGGCTGGGACGGCGTGCCGGGCGCGCTGTGGCGCAAGCGGATCGGGCGGCACGCCCGGGAGTGCGCGGTGTGCGGGGAGCAGCGCCGCGGCCTGGTCCCCGCGGAGGGGCTGCTGGCCGGGCTGGCGCTGGTCCCGCTGCCGGACGGGGCGCAGTTCGGGGCGGGGCTCGGCCTGGACCTCGCCGCGGGCCCCGGCGACGGCTTCGACCCCGATTTCAACCCCGACTTCGACCCCGGCTCCGGCTCCGGCTCCGGCGGCTACGACGGCAGTGGTGGCGTTCCGGGGTCCGCCGGGCCCGGGCGGGCGGTGCACCGACGGGGGTCGTCGTCGGGCGGTTCGCACCGGGCGGGGGCGCGGCGCGGGCACCGGCGGGCCCGGCAGCGCGGTCCGGCCCCGGTGGTGCTGGGCGGCGGGGTGGTGGCCGCGGTGGCGGTGGTGGTCGGGCTGCTGGTGGTGGTCGGCGGGTCGGACGCGCCGTCGGCGGTGGACACGGCCGAGCAGGCGCCGCAGTCCGCGGTCGCGCTGGTCGACCCGGCGCAGGGCACCGCCCCGGCGCCGGACGGCGGCCCGTCGCCGTCCGCCTCGGCATCCGGGTCCGGGTCGGCCGCCCCGTCGCCGTCGGCCCCGCCCTCCCCCAGCCGGCTGCCGTCGCCGTCCGCCTCCTCGGCGCCGGCCGCGCCCGCCGCGTCGGCGACCCCGGCGGCCCCGACCGCGAACGCCGCCTCGGCGACGGCCGCGAAGCGCTCGGCGGATCTGGCGCAGCAGGTGGTGGACCTGGTCAACTCGCAGCGTTCGCAGGCGGGTTGCGGTCCGGTGCGGTCCAACGCGAAGTTGGCGACGGCGGCGCAGCGGCACTCCGAGGACATGGCGGCGCGCAACTTCTTCGACCACACCAACCCGGACGGCGCAGGCCCGCAGCAGCGGATCGACGCCGCCGGGTACGCGTGGAGCGGCTGGGGCGAGAACATCGCGCGCGGGCAGAAGGACGCGGCCGCGGTGATGGACAGTTGGATGAACAGCCCGGGCCACCGGGCGAACATCCTGAACTGCAAGTTCACCGAACTCGGGGTGGGTGTCCACCTGGGCAGCGGTGGGCCCTGGTGGACGCAGGACTTCGGCACGCCGCGCTGAGGCCGCCGCCGGCCGTCCCGCCGCCGCCGACCGTCGCCGCGGGGCCGCCCCCCGCTCCGGGCCGGGCGGTCAGTCGGCGGCGGCGTGCGTCCCTTCGCGCGGGCGGGGGACGGCCTCGGCGACCTCGGCGGTCTCGGCGGCGTCCGCGGTCAGGAGGGGCTCGCGCAGGTCGGCCAGTGCGTCGTCCACCGAGTCGTGGACGTCGAAGATCCGTTCGATCCCGAACAGCTGGAGGATCTTGCGGGTGTGGACCTCGGGTCCGGGCAGGACCAGCCGGAGTTGTCCGTCGCGGGAGGACAGCATGCGGCGGGTGGCCACCAGGACGGCGAAACCCGTGGAGTCGCAGAAGTCGACCCGGCTGATGTCGACCACCATCCGCAGACAGCCGTCGGTGACCAGTCGCTGCAGGCGTTCGCGGAGGGCGGCGACTCCGCTGATGTCCACCTCTCCGGCCACCTGGACCACTGTCCAGCCGTATCGCTCCCCGTAGCTCACGCTCAGTGCCACGCTGTTGCCTTTCTCTGGTGTCGCTTGGGGTATGCGGCCCCTGCCCGTTTCCTCCGGCGGCAACCCTGTTCCGGGTGATGATTTGGCGGCCGGGCGGAGGAATTTCCGCGAAATGTCATGCGCAGGGTGCGCTCGACGGCGGAATTCGCGGTCCGATCCGACGATCTGCACAGGATTTACTCCGGTTGGCGGTACCGCGGGCCGGTGCCAGGCTGGGAAGGAGTGCCCGGAGGACGCCCGGCGAAGGGAGAACGCCGTGATCACCACCGACTTCGTGCCCGGCTCACCGTGCTGGCTGGACCTGGGAGCGCCCGACGTGCCCGCCGCCGCCGCGTTCTACGGGCCGGTGCTGGGCTGGGAGCTCGCCCCGCCGCCCGGCGCGGACGACTTCCTGCTCGCCACCGCGGCCGGCCGGACCGCGGGCGGGATCGGCCCGCTCACCGAGCGCGGCGCCCGCTCCGCCTGGATGCCGTACTTCTTCACCCCGGACGTCCACGAGACCGCCGCCTCCGTGCTGCGCGCGGGCGGCACCGTCCGGGTCGAGCCCCGGGACGTGCCCGAGTGGGCCTCGCTGGCCCAGTTCACCGACCCGCAGGGCGCCCGGTTCGCCGTCCTCACCCCGGGCCCGGCCGGCGGGCTCGGCGCCGTCGACGGCCCGGGCGGGCTGTGCTGGACGGAGCTCTACACCACGGACGCGGCGGGCGCGCTGGCCTTCTACGAGACGGTCTTCGGCTGGCAGCACGAGGACACCCCGATGCCGGGCGGCGGCGACGGCGTCTACACCATCGTCACCCCCGCCGGGCAGCCCGCCGAGCGCATGCACGGCGGCGTCCTCCAGGTCGGCCCGGCCGAGCTCACCCTCTCCCGCGGCGCCCCCTCCTGGCACCCGGTCTTCGCCGTCCCCTCCTGCGACGAAGCCGCGGACCGGGTCCGCGACCGGGGCGGCATCGTCGTCATGGGGCCCGAGACCGCCCCCGGCATCGGCCGGATGGCGGTCTGCACCGACCCGTCCGGCGCGGACTTCGTGCTGATGACCCCGGAGCGCTGAGGCCCGCCGGAGCAGGGCGGCTCCGGAGCAGGGCGGTCAGAACAGGGTGTCCTCCGGCGGGCGGAGGCTCGCGCGGACGCGGTGGCCGGTGGTCTCCGGGGCGATCAGCGGGTCGGGGTAGTCGGCCGGGCGGTGCGGGGACCGCCAGGGGCGGTGGATCTCGCGGCCGGGCAGGTCGGCGAGTTCGGGGACCCAGCGGCGGACGTAGGCGCCGTCGGGGTCGTAACGGTCGGCCTGGGTGAGCGGGTTGAGGACCCGGTTGGGGCGGGTGTCGGTGCCGGTGCCCGCGACCCACTGCCAGTTCAGCTGGTTGTTGGCGAGGTCGCCGTCGACCAGGTGGTGCAGGAAGTGCGCGGCGCCGGGCCGCCAGTCCTGGTGGAGGGACTTGGCCAGGAAGCTCGCGGTGATCAGCCGGGCCCGGTTGTGCATCCAGCCGGTCTCGGCGAGCTGCCGCATGCCCGCGTCGACGATCGGGAACCCGGTGCGGCCGTCCCGCCAGGCCTCGAACTCGCGGGCGTCCCGGTGCCAGCCGCCCTTGCGGGGGCGGTAGTCGGCGTGGGCGGTGTCGGGCCGGGCGGCCAGCACCTGGTGGTGGAAGTCGCGCCAGACCAGCTGCCGGACGAAGGCCTCCGCGCCGGGGCCGCCGCGGCGTTCGGCGAGTTGGGCGAGCTCGTTGGCGGACAGGCAGCCGAAGTGCAGGTACGGCGAGAGGTGGGAGGTGCCGTCGGCGGCGAGGTCGTCGTGCAGCTCGGCGTAGCGGTCGCCGTGCCAGTGCTGCCAGGCCCGGCGGGCGGCGCCCTCGCCGGGGTCGGGGAGGCTGCGGGCGGTGGGGGTCGCGGTGGGCAGCGGGGCGCCGCGCAGGCCCTCGGGGGTGTGCAGGGCGCGCGGGGACGGCAGCGGGGTGCGGCGGGGGGCCTGCTGCCAGGCCCGGTGGTAGGGGGTGAAGACGGCGTAGTGGTCACGGTCGGCGGGGTGCACCGCCCCGGGCGGGACGGCCGTCAGCGAGCCCTCGTGCACCCGGAGCCGGTCGCCCAGCGCCCGGCGCAGCCGCTGTTCGCGGCGGCGGGCGTACCCGCTGACCCCGGCGGCGACGTGCACGGTGGCCGCGCCGGTCTCGGCGGCGAGCTTCGCGGTCTGCTCGGCGGTGTCGCCCTCCCGCACCAGCAGCCGGCCGCCGGCCCGGCGCAGCGCGGCGTCGAGGTCGGCGAGGCAGCCGGCCAGGAACGCGGCCCGGTTGGAAGCGGCGAAGCCGGCCGCGGCGATCGCCGGGTCGGTGACGAACAGCGGCACCACCTGGTCGGCCCCGGCGCGGGCGGCGTGCAGGGCGGGGTTGTCGTGCAGGCGAAGGTCCTGGGTGAACAGGACGACGGCGAGAGTCATGGTGCTGGTTTCCGTACGGGTGCCTGGCGGTGTCGACATGGCGGCCTGTCGACCCCGGGAGGTCGGGCGGCCGGTCGAGCACCTGGGTGGACTGCGGCGGAGACGGGTGTCCCCCGCCCGGTCTTCGGAGCCGCGGCCCGGACGGATGGGTCCCGGGCGCGCCGCGGCGGTACTGTTCGGCCCGTCCCCTCCGCACCGACCACCGGGAGCCGTACCGTGCACCAGCTCAGCCCTGCCGACGTCCGGGCCGCCGCCGACCGGATCGCGGGCGCGGTCCGCCCGGTCCGGGTGGTGCCGGGCGGGCCCGACGGAGTGTGGCTGGCCCTGGAGCACATGCAGCACACCGGCTCGTTCAAGGCCCGCGGCGCGGTCAACTTCCTGCGCGCCCACCGGGCCGCGGGCACCCTCCCGGACGCGGGCGTCACCATCGCCTCCGGCGGCAACGCGGGCCTGGCCTGCGCGTGGGCCGCCCGGCAGGAGGGCGTGCGGGCCACCGTGTTCCTCCCGGTCAACGCCCCCGCCGTGAAGGTCGCCCGACTGCGCGGCTACGGGGCCGACGTCCGGCTGGCGGGCCACGAGTACGCGGAGGCCCTGGCGGCCTGCGAGGAGCACGCGGCGGCGAGCGGCGCCCTGGCCTCGCACGCGTACGACCACCCGCTGGTGGCCGCCGGGGCGGGCACCCTGCTGGCCGAGATCCGCCGGCAGGTCCCGGACCTGGACACCGTGGTGGTCTCGGTCGGCGGCGGCGGCCTGTTCGCGGGCGTCGCCACCGCGGCCCGCGAGCACGGGGTGCGGACCGTCGCCGTCGAACCGGAGAACTGCCGGGCCCTGCACGCCGCCCTGGCCGCCGGCACCCCCGTGGACGTCCCCGTCGACTCGGTCGCCGCCGACTCGCTCGGCGCCCGCCGCGCCTCCGCCGACGCCCTCGCCGCGGCCCGGCACGCAACGGTGCGCACCGCCCTGGTCCCGGACCCGGCGATCGTCCGGGCCCGCCACCACCTCTGGGAGGACCACCGGCTCGCCGTCGAACACGCCGCCGCCACCGCCCTGGCCGCCCTCGGCACCACCTACCACCCCGCCGAGGACGAACGGGTCTGCGTCGTCCTGTGCGGCGCCAACACCGACCTGACCACCCTGACCGCCCCGGACGCCTGAGCCCCGGTCCCCGGCAGCAGCGAACCCGACGCCCCGCCGGACCTGCCACCGCCCACCCCTCCCGGCCAAGGCGCCACCAGTTCCCGTCAGCAGCGCCACAACCGACACCCCGCCGTCCGCCCCGCCCCCTAGAGTTCCGGGTCCGGCCGCCGCTCCCGCTCTGGCCACCTCGCCGCCGGCCCCCGCCAGCAACAGCAGAACCGACACCCCGCCGTCCGCCCCGCCCCCTAGAGTTCGGGGTCCGGCCGACGGAGGGGAACGGGGATGGCGCAGGGGTTCGAGGAGTTCTTCCGGGTGGCGACCGGCCACCGGCCGTACGCCTGGCAGCGGGTGCTCGCGGAGGGCGGGCTGCCGCGTTCGGTGCGGGTGCCGTCGGGGGGCGGGAAGACCGCGGGGGCGGTGCTGGCCTGGCTGTACCGGCGGACGGTGGCCGCGCCGGAGGCGACCGCTCGGCGGCTGGTGTACGTGCTGCCGCAGGGCAGCCTCGCGCACTGGACGCACGCCCGGACCGGCCGCTGGCTGCACCGTCTCGGTCTCGCCGACGCCGTTGACCTGCACCTGCTCGCCGGGCCGGACGGCCAGAACGGCGCCTGGCGGCGCCACCCGGAGCGGAGCGCGATCCTGGTCGGCACCCACGACGTGCTGCTGAGCCGGGCGCTGATGCGCGGTCTCGCCGACAGCCGGACGATGGCGCCGGTCTCGTTCGGGCTGCTCAACAACGACGCGCACTGGGTGTTCGACGAAGCGGGCCTGCTGGGCCCCGGCCTGCCGACGGGCGAGCGGCTGCAGGCGCTGCGCGAGGCGCTGGGCACGACGGCGGCGACCGGCAGCACCTGGATGTCCGCGGTCGGCGACGGCAGCGCTCCCCCGGCCGGGCCCGGCCCGGCCCCGGCGCGCCGGATCCGGCAGCTGCACCCGGACCCGGAGCGGTACGTGGCCGACCTGGTGGCGGCGCTGGGCGCCGCGCACCGGCCCGGCACCCGGACGATCGCCGCACTCGGCTCCCCGGCCCGGGCCCGCGCGGTGCACGCCGCGCTGCGGGCCGCGCACCCGGGGCGGCCGGTGGCGCTGCTGCTCCCGTACCACCGTTCCGCCGAACTCCCGCTGCCTGCGGGGGAGTCGGCGGACGGCTTCCTGGTGGTGACGCGGGCGCTGGACGCCGGCTCCGACCTGTCGGGCCGCACGGTGCTGACCGAACTCGCGCCGTGGAGCGCCCTGGTCCAGCGCGCCGGGCGCTGCAACCGGCACGGCGAGCACCCGGACGGCGGCGACCTGCTGTGGTGCGTCCCGCCGGAGGGCCCGGGGCCGGACGACGCGGTGGCCCGGTGGCTGACGGCGCACGAGGGGGCGGCCGTCACCGCCGCCGACCTGTTCGCCGTCGACGCGCCCCGCTCCCCCGTCCCGGAGCCCGTCCCGGAGCCCGTCCCGGACGCGCCGGACGCACCCGACGCGCTGGGCGGGCCCGAGCTGGTGGCGCTGTTCGACACCGCGCGCGGGGCCGGGCCGGACGGGGCCGCGCCGTGGGTGCAGGCCGCGGCGGACCGGACGGTCTTCGTCGCCTGGCGCGCGTTCGGGCCGGACGGGCCCGCGCCGGAGGAGCCGGAGCCCGGGCGGCACGAGCAGTGCGAGGCGCCGCTCGCCGAGGTCACGGCGTGGCTGGCGGCTGCGGCGGAGGAGGAGGGGGACGGCGGCGGGGCCTGGCTGCGGGACCGGGTCGACGGCCGGTGGCGGCGGGCGGTGGCCGCGGACCTGTGCGCGGGCGCGCTGCTGCTGCTCGACGCGGCGCGCGGCGGCCACCTGCCCGGCACCGGTTGGACGCCCGGCAGCCGCACCCCCGTGCCCTCGCTGTTCACCGGCCGCACGCCCCCGGCGACCGCGTGCGCCGCCTGGGTGTCCCTGGAGCAGCACCTGCGGGAGACCGAGGAGGAGGCCCGCGCCCTGACCGCCGAGCTGCCCGGCCTGACCGGGCCGCAGCGGGAGGCGGTGGCCCTCGCCGCCCGGCTGCACGACCTCGGCAAGTGCCACCACGTCTTCCAGGACAAGCTCCGCGACGGCGGCGGCGACCCGCCCGAGGGGCTGCTCGCCAAGTCCAAGGCCCCCTGGAACAACGGCGCTTCGTCCCGGCCGTTCTTCCGGCACGAGCTGGTCACCGCGCTCCTGCTGCTGGCGGGCGACCACTGGCACCCGCCCGGCACGGACCCGTCCCTGGTCGCCTACCTGGCCGCCGCCCACCACGGCCACGTCCGCGTCACCGTCCGCCCGGAGCCCGGCGAGGCCGCCCCCGCCCTGTTCGGTGTCCGCCCCGGCGACCGCACCCCGCCGTTCGCCCTGGCCACCGGCGAGCGCTTCCCGGCCCTGGAGCTGGCCCCGGCCGACCCGTTCCGCCCGGACGGCGCCTGGCCCCCGCTGGTCGCCGCGCTGCTGGCCGACCCCGGCCTCGGCCCGTTCCGCCTGGCCCACCTGGAGGCCCTGGTGCGCACCGCCGACTGGCGCTCCAGCGCCCGCCACGACGGCCCCAACCCGCAGGCCCCGCAAGGGTGATCGGGCGGGCCGGGGCCGTGCGGCGCAACCATCCGATGATCCACTCGTTGGTCCGTCCGACGTACCCGGCTTTGCCGCCGAGCCTTGGAGGGGCCGATGGATCTCAGGACACTGCCGCGGCCCCGGGCGGTCGGGGGCGGCGGGCGGCCGGAGTCCGCGGAGGCGGTGCTGGTGCGGCACTACCGGCGGCTGGTGGGGATGGCGTACCTGACCCTGCCGGCCGACCGGGGGCGGCACGCCCGGGTGGTGGCGGCGCACGCGGTGGTGCAGCGGGCGCTGCCGGTGGCGGGCGGGAAGGTCGCCGGGCAGCAGGGGTACGACGCGGTGCGGGCCCGGGTGCTGCGCGGGGCGCTGCGTCGGCGGCGGTGGCCGGGGGCGGTGTTCCCCCGGGTGTGGGGGGTGCGGCTGTTCACGCCGCCGGACGACGCGGACGCCGAACTGGACGCCCGGCTGGCCGGGTTGCCCGCCGCGGCGCGGGCCGGTTTCGCGGTGCAGGCGCTGGACGGCCTGGGCCGGGCGGAGGCCGCCGAGGCGCTGGCCTGGGCCGGGGTGGAGGAGCCGGCCGAGGCGGCCAGGGCCGGGGCCGAGCTGCTGGGTTCGCTGGACGGCGCGGGCTGGCCGGAGCTCCCGCCGGGCTACGACGCCTGCACGGTGCACCTGCGGCCGGGCGACCTGCTGCGCCGCCGCCGGCGGGCGTTCACGGCCGCGGCGGTGGCGGTCGCGCTGACCGCCGCCGTCCTGCCGGTGCTGGCCTCGCCCCACCCCGGCACCGGCAGGTCGGACGGGCAGCCGTCGGCCGCACGGGTGGTGCCGCCCGAGCGGCGCGCCGACGGCCTGTGGCGCGCCAGCGCGAGGCTGGGCCTCGGGGTCTGGCCGGCCCGCGGCGGGTTGCGGGACGACGCCGCGCTGGTCGGGCGGGCGGTCGCCGCCTGGCAGCAGGCCGGTCCGGGCACCGCCGCCGAGCCGGGCAGCGTGCCCGGCCCGCCCGTCTCGGTGCCCCAACTGCTGTACGCGGGGCGGCTGGACGGCGCATCGGTGGTGCTGCTGACGGACGGCCGGACCCTGGCCCGGTACGGCGACGACCCGGCGGCGGGCGGGGGCCCGGTGCTGGCGCTGGCGGCGGCCGGGGAGAGCGACGTGACGGCGGGGGCGGCGGTGGTGCTGCGGCGCGACGGCCGCGGGGCGCGGTACCTGCTGGCGCCGTGGGTGGCGGCGGCCGCGACCCGGCGGCTGGACCGGCCGGAGGAGGCGGAGCGTCCGCTGGCGTTCGCGGACGGGGTGACCGACCCGGTGCCGGGGACGGCCGCGCCAGGCTGCCCGGGGCCGGTGCTGCAGCTGCGCTCGGACCCGGTGGTGGCGGAGCAGCACGCGTTCCTGCTGGCCGACCTCGGCGGGCTGGCCCCGGCGCACCTGACGTACACCCCGCCGCCGGACGCCGCGGCCCCGGCCCGGCCGCCCCGGGAGGCGGTGGGGGCGCAGGCGCTGCGGCGGTGGGCGGCGGGGGCCTGCGCGGTGCCCGAGGCGGGGCCGGGCGTGCGGCAGTTGAACCTGTGGGAGTTCGCCGACCAGAAGCTGCCGCAGAACGCCGGGGAGCTGGCCTGGGCCTGCCTGCGGGCCGACCGCTGGGACGGGTCGGGCAGCGCGGCGGCGGCCGTGCTGCCGCCGGACGGCGGGCGGGCCGAGCGGCTGGCGCGCGCCGACGGGCGGGCGTGCAGCCGCTACGAGCAGGACACCGTCGCCCAGTACCGCTGGCGCGCGCCGAACGGCACCCCGTACCTGCTGGTCGCCGCCAGCCGCCGGGTCGCCCGGCTGACCGTCACCGCCCCGGCCCGCCGGGTCGACCAGGCCGTGCCGCCGACCCGCACGCTGGCCCTGGACAACCCGGGCGGCGGGCCCAGCACCGTGGAGGCGGTCACCGCCTCCGGCACCCGCCTGCGCCCGATCGGCTGACGGGCCGTCAGGGCCCGTGCACCACCGGTCGGGTCGGGTCAGGTCAGGTCAGGTCGAGGATCAGCTTGCCGGTGTTGGCGCCGCGGAACAGCATCTGGAAGGTCTCCGGGAAGGCGTCGACGCCGCCCTTGACCAGGTGTTCGCGGGTGCTGAGGCGGCCGTCGGCGATCCAGCCGGCGATCTCGCGGGCGGCCTCCGGGTAGCGGGTGACGTAGTCGAAGACCACGAAGCCCTGCATCCGGGCCCGGCGGACCAGCAGCGAGAGGTAGTTGGCGGGGCCCTGGACGGTGTGCTCGTTGTTGTACTGGCTGATGGCGCCGCAGATCACCACCCGGGCGTGCACGGCCAGCCGGGTGAGGGCGGCGTCCAGGACGGTGCCGCCGACGTTGTCGAAGTAGACGTCGATGCCGTCGGGGGCGTGGGTGCGCAGTGCCTTGCGGACGTCCTCGGCCTGGTAGTCGACGGCCGCGTCGAAGCCCAACTCCTCGGTGAGCCAGGCGCACTTGGCGGGCCCACCGGCGATGCCGATCACCCGGCAGCCCTTGAGCTTGGCGATCTGGCCGACCAGGCTGCCGACCGCGCCGGCCGCGCCGGAGACCGCGACCGTCTCGCCCTCGTTCAGCGCGCCGACCTCCAGCAGGCCGAAGTAGGCGGTCATGCCGGGGGTGCCGAGCGCGCCGAGGTGGGTGGGCAGCGGGGCGGCGGCCGGGTCGATCCGGCGGGTGCCGCGGCCGTCGGACAGCGCGTACTCCTGGACGCCGAAGCTGCCGCTGACGAACTCGCCGACCCGGAAGTCGGGGTGGGCGGACTCGACCACCTCGAGGATCGAGCCGGCCCGCATCACCTCGCCGAGGCCGACCGGCGGCAGGTAGGAGGGGCGGTCGTCCAGCCAGCCGCGCATCGCCGGGTCGAGCGAGAGGTAGCGGGTGCGGCCGAGGAACCAGCCGTCGGCCGGGCCGGCGACCGGCTCCTCGGTGAGCGTCCAGTCCTCCTGGCGGACCGGGCCGACGGGGCGGCGGGCGAGTCGGATCTGACG
Organism: Kitasatospora cineracea; assembly: GCF_003751605.1. NCBI lineage: Bacteria > Bacillati > Actinomycetota > Actinomycetes > Kitasatosporales > Streptomycetaceae > Kitasatospora > Kitasatospora cineracea. Next base: position 4,577,468 of record NZ_RJVJ01000001.1, on the reverse strand, counting down.
GTTGGTGACCGGCATGGCGCGCTCCTGCGAGGGGTGCTGGACGGGACGACGGGGCCGTCGGTGCTCGGGGGGTGGACCGGCGGCCCCGCCCACCCGAGTCTAAGCAAGCGCTTAGTCATCTGGCCAGGGGTTCGCCGTCCGACCGGCCGGGGTTCACCGCCCGGCACCCCTCCCGCCCGGCCGGCGGGCGGGCCGCTCCCGGTTCAGCGGGCGTCCGGCGCCGGGTGCGGCTCCCGGAAGGTGAACGCCTCCGGGCCCGGCCCGTGGTCGCGGATCAGCGCGATCCGCGCCATCGCCTCGGCCACGCTCGGGCGGTGCCCGGCCGGGACCCACCACATCGCCTGGTGCGCCCCGTCCGGGCGCTGGAACCACTCGCGGCGGCGGGCCAGCACCCGCAGGTGGTCGCTGCGGTAAACGTACTCCCGGAGCGCCTCGACCGACTGCCAGACCGAGCAGTTGATCTGCAGCAGCCCGTCGTCCGGGTCGGGGTGCAGGCCGGTGGCGTCGGCGCCCGTGTCGTCGACCAACCGCCAGACGAAGCCGGGGCTGCGCTCGGCGAGCGCGTTGATCTCCGCCAACTGGTCCATGAAACCGGCGAGTTCGGGGCTGTCCAGCGGGGCGACGGTGCGGCCGACGTTGACCTGGGCGAGCTGGTGGCCGGAGGTGGGAGCGGGCACGGCGGGGGCGGGCACGACGGGGGCGGGCACGGCGGCCTGAGGGGCAGTCATGCGGCAAGCATGGCCCGGCCCGACCTCTATCGTCAATGGTTATTGTTTTTAGAGAGTGCCACGCAGCAGCGGCCCGCACCCGGGTCCATCACGGGCGTCCACTCCGCCCCGGCCAGGCCCTCCAGCAGCGCCAGGTTCATCCCGCACACCAGTGCCGGGAACTCCTCCGCCAGCGCGTGGAACGGACAGTTGCGCAGCCGCACCACCTCGCCGTCCGGGAACGGCGCGTAGCCGCGCTCCGCCAGCGCCGCCGGCACGTCCGGGGCCGGGTCGGCCGAGCCCGCGGCCCGGGCCGCGGCCTGCAACTCCCGGTCCAGCCCGGCCCGTTCGACCACCTCGGCGAGCAGCCGGCCGGCCCCGCCGTAGTCCCGGGGCGGGAGCGCCACCGCGAACTCCTCCTCCGCCCGGCGGTACAGCTTGGCCGGGCGACCCGCACCGGGGCCGCCGCGCCCGTCCGGACGGCGGTAGGAGACCGCCAGCAGGCCCGCGGCCACCAGCTTGTCCAGGTGGAAGGCGGCCAGCGAGCGGGAGACGCCCGCGGCCTCGGCCGCCGCGTCCCGGCCGACCTCTTCCGGCGCGCCGGCCACGTACCGGTAGAGGGCGCGCCGCACCGGGTCGGCGAGGGCGCCCAGCGCCTCGATCGAGGAGTCCTCAGCAGTCACCCGCCGAGTCTATGACCGGCCGACCGGCCGACCGGGCCCGGCGCCCACCGCTCCCGATTCCGCCCCGCCCCCGCCCCCGTCCGACGTGAGCGCGCCCCCGCTCCCGCCCCCGATTCCGCCCCGCCCCCGCCCCCGGTCCGACGCGAACGCGCCACCGGGGCGGCGCCGTTGCGCCACGTCGGCGGATTGCCCGCGGATTGCCCGGCATCGGCTTCTACACCTCTGTAGAGTGTCCCTGACCGCCACCAGCCGGGTCGTTCGGGCACCCCGCACCCGTCACCCCCGTCGACCGGACTCGAAGGAGGCCCGCAGTGCTCCCTCCGCAGCTGCAGACCGACCCCGCCTGGTCCCCGCCGGAGCCGGAGGTCCGGCCCGCCTACCAGCCCGTCGAGGTGCTCCTCGACGGCTCCGGCACCTGGGCCCTCGGCCGGATCAACGCCTGGTGGCACTCCCCCGCGGGCGAGCCCTGGTGCCGCCTGCGCCTGATCGGCACCACCGCCGAGCCCGAGTGGCGCCGCTACGACCCCGAACGCGTCCTGCTGCTCCCCACCCACGGCACCTGACCGCGGGAGCGCCGCACCGGCCGGTGCGGTGTCGGCGTCCGGCTCTCAGCGCCGGGTGCCGCAGCTGGGGCAGAACGCGGAGCCGTCGGGCACCTCGGCGTGGCAGGAGGTGCACTGCGCGGGCCGGGCGAGGCGGAAGCCGCAGCCGGGGCAGAACGGGGTGCCGTGGGTCTCGGCGCGGCACTGCGGGCAGACCAGTTGGCGGTCGGCGGTGACGTCGAACTGCCCGGCCCGGGACTGGCCGTGGTCGTACGCGTTCTGCGTGACGGCGTCGTTGAGTCCGCGCTGGCGGGCGGCCGCGGCCTCGGCGGCGGTGTCGGGGGCGCAGCCGAGGCACAGGCCCTGGGCGGCGTTCCAGCAGCGGCCGCAGACGTAGTGGGTGCAGCGGGCGCAGCGGTTGAAGTGCTGCTGGGCGTTGCCGATGGCGCGTTGGAAGGCGGCGTCGCGGCCGCTGCCCCAGCTGGCGCCGGCCAGGCCGTCGGCGGCGTTGCTGAGGCCGTTGGAGGCGCTGCCGCCGAGCAGGCTCCAGGCGGCGCTGACGCCCTTGTTGATCCAGCCGGCGGCCTGCCCGGTGCGGAAGGGCTCGAACTCGGAGCGCCAGGTGTCGTAGCAGCGCGAGCAGGAGAACTCGAACTGGAAGCCGGCGCCGGTGCCGTGCTGCTCGCTGAGGTCGCGGTAGTTGTTGCTGAAGTAGATCTCGCTCATGTCGGCTGCCCAACCCTTGCACGTGCCGTCTGGATGGATCGCACAGGTTGCCACACCCGGGTGTGGCCGCCGGTACGGGGGCCGGTGTTCCGGCGGGCGGTGCGGTCAGCCGCCGAACAGGACCGGTCCCAGCACGGAGGGACGGAACAGCAGGGTGGGCGGTTCCACCATCGCGGCGACCTGGTGGAAGGCGGCGGCGACCCGGGCGTCGGTGACGGCGCGGGCCAGTACCCGGTCCAGCATCCGCTGCTGGACCTTGACCTGGAGGCCGGAGGGGCCGCCGGTGGTGCCGGCGAAGCGGACGTCCTCGCCGGCCGCCATCTGCCAGGGGTTGCGGGTGACGCCCGCGATGGCGTCGCGGGTCTCCCGGACGGCGGCGTGGCCGAGGTCGCCGTGCTTGCGGACGGCGTCGCGCAGGGCGCGGGCGGCGAGCGCGGCGACGGTCATGCCCTGGCCGTAGACCGGGTTGAAGGTGCAGGAGGCGTCGCCGAGGGCGAGGAAGCCGTGGGTGGAGGAGCGTTCGTAGTGCCGCCACACGCTCGGGCCGGGGACGAAGCCGCGGGCCGGGCCGGTGGGCTTGGCGCCGGTCACCGTCTCGGCGATGCAGGGGTCGCGGAGCAGGCCGAGCTGCTTCTCGAACTCCTCGGGCTGGATGGAGGGTTCGTAGCCGCGCATGCCGCCCATGCCGACGATCCAGCGGTCTCCCTCGACGGGCAGCAGGACGCCGAAGCGGCCCTGGTCGGGGGCGTGGCTCTGCAGGTAGAGGGCGGAGTCGGCGGGGGCGTCGGCGGGGCGGTGGTAGAAGCGGGTGGCGTAGGAGACGCCGGCGTCGACCCGGTCGCGGGGGACGGCGGGCGCGCCGAGCACCGAGAGCCACTTGGCGGCGTGGGTGGCGCGGCCGGCCGCGTCGACGACCAGCTCGGCCGGTATCTCGGCGGTCTCCTCGCCGCGCCGGCCGCGCCGGTTGACCTGCACGCCGGTGACGGTGTGCCGGTCGCCGAGCAGGCCGATCACCTCGGTGCCGGTGCGGAACTCGACGTTCGGCGCGGCCCGGACCCGGTCCAGCACCACCTGGTCGATCAGCGGGCGGCTGCAGGTGAGCACGGCCAGGTCGCTGTCGTAGGGGGCGAGCCAGCCCGCGGAGGTGAGCCAGCGCAGGCCGCCGGAGAGCGAGACCCGGGTGGCGCCGGCCGCGAGGAGTTCGGCGAGGGCGCCGGGCAGCAGTTCGTCGATGGTGCGCTGGCCGGCCTCGAGCAGCAGGTGGCCGTGCTTGGCCTGCGGGACGCCGGGGCGGAAGTCCACCCCGTCCGGGTAGCGGTCGCGTTCGACCACCACGACCCGTTCCGCCACGCCGTGCAGCGCCCAGGCGGCCAGACATCCGGCCAGTCCGCCGCCGATCACCACTGCCGTGCCGCGGTCACCGGCCGCGGTCCCCCTAGAACTCATGCCCGTACAGTAAGGGACACGGCGCGCTGGGTCACCGGAAGTCCGCAGTTCGGCAGCCTTTTCGTGACGGGCAACTCCCTTCCGGGCGGGGCGATTTCGCCGGTTCCGCCCGGTGCGGCCCGCCTTGTCCGGGCGCCGGGCCCCGGCTGCCGACGGTCCGTCAGCGGCCGCCGGCGGTGCGCTGGCGCAGGAACAGGGCGGCCCGCTCCAGCGCCTCGTCGGCCTCGTCGAGGACGCCCGCGAAGCACTGGAAGACGTGCGGGACGTCGGCGGTGACGTCGAGGGTGACGTCCACGCCCGCGTCGCGGGCCCGGGCGGCCAGCCGGGTGGAGTCGTCCAGCAGCAGCTCGTTGGCGCCGACCTGGATCAGCATCGGGGGCAGGCCGGTGAGGTCGGCGTGCACGGCGGGGCTGAGCAGGGGGTGGCGCGGGTCGGCCCCGGCGAGGTACATGGCGCTGGTGCCCTCGAAGGAGGAGCGGGTGAAGATCGGGTCGACGCCCTCCTTGGTGTCCATGCTGGCACCGCTGCGGGTGGCGTCGGTGCCCGGGGAGAAGGCCAGGATGCCGGCGGGCAGCGGGAGTCCGGCGTCCCGGGCGGCGAGGACGGTGGTGACGGCGAGGCCGCCGCCCGCGGAGTCGCCCGCGAGGACGGTGCGGGCCGGGTCGGCGCCGCGTTCGAGCAGCTCGCGGTAGGCGGCCAGGGTGTCCTCGACGGCGGCGGGGAAGGGGTGTTCGGGGGCGAGCCGGTAGTCCGGCGAGTACGCGGGCAGGCCGCTGCCCGCGACCAGGTGGCCGGTCAGCGAGAGGGCGGTCTCCGGCGAGCCGAACACCCAGCTGCCGCCGTGGAAGTACAGGATCGTCCCGTCCCGGGCCTCGCCGACCGGGTCGACCCGCAGGGCGGGGCGGCCGCCGAGGACGGCGGGCGCGGTGCGGATCCGCTCGTGCGGGACGAGCATCCCGGCCATCAGCTCCCGGAATCCGGCCCGGATCTGCTCGACGGTCCGCTCCCCCTCGGGGGCCGGCCGCCGCAGCTTCCGGTCGATCTCTGCGCGCTGCTCCCTGCTCATGGCACACTCCTGTCAGAAGTAGCTTCCGCTACACTATATGCTATGGAATATACATCGGCCGACGGCCCCGCCCCCACCGATTCCGCCGCGCCCTCCGCTCCCTCCGCGTCCTCCCCCGCGGGCCTCGCCGCGCTCTTCGCCGACCTGGTCCGGTGCGAGACCCGGCTGTACAACGCCATCGGCGACCGCCTGCGCGAACGGCACGGCATCGTCACCTCCCAGTACGAGTTCCTGCACCACCTGCACGAGCACCCCGGCTGCCGGGTGGCCGACCTGGCCGCCGAGTTCGCCATCGGCGTCGGCGCGACCAGCAAGGGCGTCGACCGCCTGGAGAAGCAGGGCTGGGCCGCCCGGCAGCCGAACCCCGACGACCGCCGCTCCTCGCTGCTGGTGCTGACCCCGGCGGGCGAGCAACTGGTCGCCGAGGCCCGGCGGACCTTCACCGGGGCCCTGGCCGAACTGCTCGGCACCGACCTGGACGCCCCCGCCCTGGACGGCCTCGCCCGCACCCTGTCCACCCTGCGGGCCGCCCTGGAACGCGACCGGACCGGCACCCCGGCCGGCTGACGTCCCGTCAGCGACCACCCCGTCAGCGACCGCCCCTGCGGCGCCCGCCACGCCGGTCTCGGCCGCCCCGTGACCGCCTCGCGCCGGGCTGCTGGGCCGGACGGGGGACCCGCCGGGCGCGTGGCGCGCCGGGGCGGCGGTGCGCGGCATGGGATGGCCGGATGACCTCTGAGCAGATCCTGATCGGGGCCGGGCTGACCGTGGTGCTCGCCGTGGCGTCCCAGCTGCTGGCCGCCCGGCTGCGCATCCCGGCGATCATCGTGCTGCTGCCGGTCGGCTTCGCGGCCGGCGCGGTCACCGACGACGTCCACCCGGACCGGCTGCTCGGCCCGGCCTTCTCCCCGCTGGTCTCGCTGGCCGTCGCGGTCGTCCTGTACGACGCCGGGCTCGGCCTGGACCTGCGCCGGCTGACCGGCCACACCCGGCACGCGGTGGTGCGCCTGGTGTGGGTCGGCACCCTGCTGACCGCCCCGGCCGCCGCGTTCGCCGCCGCCCCGCTGCTCGGGCTGTCCGGCGCGGCGGCGGCGATGCTCGGCGCGGTCCTGGTGGTGTCGGGGCCGACGGTGGTGGGGCCGCTGCTGAACTTCGTCCGCCCCACCGAGCGGGTGCAGCGGATCCTGGTCTGGGAGGGCTCGCTGATCGACGCGGTCGGCGGCATCCTGGGCGCGCTGGTCTTCCACGCGCTGGTCGGCCAGCAGCACCGGCAGTTCGGCCGGGGCCTGCTGGAGTTCGCCGCCAGCGTGGGCCTGGGCCTGCTCGGCGGGCTGCTCGGCGCGGCGCTGCTGTGGTGGCTGCTGGTGCGCGGGCGGCTGAACGACGTCCTGGGCACCAGCGCCCAGCTCGCGGCCGTGGTGGGCGTCGCCGCGCTCTGCGACGCGCTGCGCGAGGACACCGGGCTGATCGCCGCGATCGTGATGGGCGTGGTGGTGGCCACCCTGCCCGCGTTCGACCTGCCGGCCCGGCGGACGTTCTTCGAGACGCTGGTGTCGCTGGTGGTCGGGGTGCTGTTCGTGTCGATCTCCTCCACGGTGGCCTGGTCCTCGGTGCGCCCGCTGCTGCTGCCCGCGCTGGGCCTGGTCGCGGTGCTGGTGGTCGTGGTGCGGCCGGTGGTGGCGGCGCTGTCCACCGCCGGGACGGACCTCCCCGAGGGCGAGCGGGCCTTCCTCGGCTGGATGGCGCCGCGCGGGATCGTCGCCGCGTCCACCGCCGCGACCTTCTCCGCGGGCCTGGCCGCGGCGGGCGTCGGCGGCGCCGACAAGATCCTGCCCGCCACCTTCCTGGTGATCGTGTTCACCGTGACGCTGTACGGCCTGAGCGCCGTCCCGGTGGCCCGGCTGCTGGGGGTGGCCCGCCCGGCCCGCTCCCGTCCGCTGCTGGTGGGCGGCGAGCCGTGGACGCTCGAACTGGCCGCCGTGCTCCGCTCGGCCGGGCTGGACGTGCTGCTGTGGGCCGGGCGGGACGAGCAGCGGGAGCGGATCGCGGCCGCCGGGCTGGAACTCGCCGAGGGCGAACTGCTGGCCGCCGCGGGCGGCGAGGGCGCCGAGCAGGAGGGCGTCACCGCGGTGTACCTGCTGACCGCCGAGGACGAGTTCAACGCGCTGGCGGCGGCCGTGCTGCGCGACGGGTCGGAGCTGCCGGTGTTCCGGCTGCCCGCCGCCGCGCCCGGGCCCGGCGTGGTCGGCGACGGGCCCGCCGCGACGCTCCTGCCGGCCGCCCTGACCGGCCCCGAACTGGCCCGCCGGCACGCCGCCGGGGCCCGGATCCTGCGCCGCCCCGCCGACGGCGAACTGCCGCCCGGCCACGACCTGCTGTTCACCCTCGACCGGTCCGGCCGGCTGGCCCCGGCCACCCCGCACGGCCGGCCGGTCCACCCCGGGCAGGTCACCGAGCGGATCGTCCTCGGCCCGGCCTGACCGCCGACCGGAGCCGACCGGCCGTCAGCGGGCGGTGGCGGCCACCCCGTTGACCAGCATCCGGAACGTCCAGGCCAGGCGTTCGGCGGGACGGCCGGAGACCAGTTCCCCGGCGGTCGCGGCCACCTTCGGGTAGCGGGCCGGGTCGGCCTCCCGCAGGGCGCGCACCATCGCGCCGTGCTCGGCCTCGGCCTCCGCGCCGGTGCGGGCGGAGTGCTCGGCGGCGGTGGCGGTGGCCACCTGGAGCAGCGTGTCCACGCCCCAGGCGGCCTGCCCGGCCGGGACGCCGCCCTCGTCGAGCAGGCCGAGCAGGGCCTCCACCAGCGCCAGGTAGTGCGGCCCGGCGGGGCGGGCGAGCAGCGCGGAGTGGGCCAGCGCCGGGTGCTCGAACAGCACGGCGGTGTAGGACTCCAGCACCGCGGCGATCCGCTCCCGCCAGTCCCGGCCGGGGTCGGCGGCGGCGGTCAGGTCGACCGTGCCGAGGTGGTGCTCCAGGATCGCGGCGTGCAGTTCGGCGGTGTTGGCCACGTACACGTACAGCGAGGCCGGGCCGGTGTCGAGCTCCTGGGCGAGGCGCCGCATGGTCACCCGCGGCAGCCCCTCGGCCTCCATCAGCCGGACGGCCGCCGCCACGATGCCGGCCTGGGTGAGCGCGGGCTTGGCGGGCCGCTCGCGGCGGCTGCGCGGGGCGGGGGCGGCGGTACGGTCGTCCATGGCCCCAACCTAGCGCCCCGGCCCCGCGTCCCGGGCCGCCCGCACGCCCCTTTCGCGCCTCCCTGCGCGCCGCTGGGTCACCTTCTCGGGGCCGAAACCGCCGAGCGCTCCCGCGCGGGGCCGCGAGCCGGGATGATCGGCCCGTGGACCACAACGACACGCACGCCGGGCGGGCCCAGTGGATCGGCGACGCCCTGCACAAGCTGACCGGCCACCGGCCGCTGGTCGAACGGGTGCCCGGCGGCGGCTACCGGGTCACCCTGCACATCGTCGAGCACCCGGACGCGGCCACCACGGTGGCGGTGCTGCGGGTGCTCGGCCGGGGCGACCGGTTCGGGTACCGGGACCGGCGCTCGCGGGAACGGCTGTGGGTCGAGGTCGACCCGCCGAGCCCGTCCCGCCCGCCGAACCCGTCCTGACCGGCCCGCCCGCCCTGACCGGCCCGCCCGCCCCGAGATGCGGCGGGCTCAGCGGGCGCCGGTGAACACCTCGAGCAGCCCGGCGACCGGGTCGGGCCCGAACATCAGCTCCAGGCTGGCGGCGGACTCCGCGGCGGAGGCCCCGGCCCGGGTGAACATGTCCTGCTCGTAGGCGTGCAGGGCGGCCTCCGGGTCGTCGGGGCGGGCGGCCAGCGCGAGGGCGAGCTCGGCGCCGTCCTGCATGGCCAGGTTGGCGCCCTCCCCGGCGAACGGGGACATCAGGTGGGCGGCGTCGCCGAGCAGCGTCACGCCGGGGACGCGCTCCCAGCGGTGGCCGACCGGCAGCGCGTGGATCCGGCGCAGCGTCAACTCGCCGTCGGCGTCGGCCAGCAGGGCACGCAGCGGGTCGGCCCAGTCGGCGAAGGCGGCCAGCGCGGCGTCCCGGAGCGCGGCCGGGTGGGCCGACCCGTCCGGCCCCGCGGCGGGCGGCCAGTCCTCGCCGGTGCGCAGGGCCGCGTAGACGTGGATGCTGCCGTCGGACTCCAGGTGGCCGAGGAAGCCGCGCCCGTCGCCGAGCGCCATGAACATCCCGCCGCCGACCAGTGCGGCGGCGCCGGGGTGACGGCGGGCGGCGTCGTGCAGGTCGGCCTCGACGAAGGAGACGCCGGTGTAGGCGGGCCGGGCCGCGGAGAGCAGCGGGCGGACCCTGGACCAGGCGCCGTCCGCGCCGACCAGCAGGTCGGTGGTGACCGCGCTGCCGTCGGCGAACTCGACCCGGTGGCGGCCGCCGCCGAGCGGCTCGACCGCGACGGCCTTGCGGCCCCAGTGCACGGTGCCCGCGGGCAGCGAGCCGAGCAGCAGGTCGCGCAGGTCGCCGCGGTCGACCTCGGGACGACCGCCGGTGCCGTCGTCCGGCTCGGCCAGGTGCACGGTGGCGTCGGGGCCGAGCAGCCGCAGCGCCTGGCCGCCGGGGTGGACGATCGCCCGGAAGCCCTCGGTCAGGCCGGCGGCCGCGAGGGCGGGCTGGCCGGAGTCGTGGTGGATGTCGAGCATGCCGCCCTGGGTGCGGGCCTCGGGGCCCGGTTCCAGGTCGAAGACGGCGGCGGGGATGCCGTGGACGTGCAGGACGCGGGCCAGCAGCAAGCCGCCGAGACCGCCGCCGAGGACGGCCAGGGGGTGGTGGGTGGTGGTCATGGCGGGCTCCTTCGTCGGGTCGGTGGCTTCCCCTCCACCGTAACGAACATGTTCGTAACGAACAAGTTCGCCACACGTGCGGCTGGGCCCCCGAAGCCCTTGACGGCCCGTCGGCCGTGCACGATACGTTGACGGGCATGATCGAAACCGCCCCGCTGCCCTGGCCGCCCGCCCCGATCCGGACCGCCCGGCTGCTGCTGCGCGAGCCGCTGGCCGGGGACCGGGCGGCGATTGTCGAACTGTTCACCTCCCCCGAGGTCGGCACGTACATCGGCGGCCCCCGCCCCCGCGAGGAGTTCGAGCGCACCCTGCCCGAGGTCCCGCCGGGCCGCCCCGGCCTGCTGGTGGTCGACCTGGACGGCGCGATGATCGGCCTCGTCACCCTCGACCCGCACGGCTCCGACCGCCTGGCCCACCTGCACCCCGAAGGCGGCGCCCGCGAACTCGGCTACCTGTTCCTCCCCCACGCCTGGGGCCGCGGCTACGCGACCGAAGCCTGCACCGCCGCCCTCGACTGGCTGGCCGGCGCCCTGCCCGACACACCCGTCGCCCTCACCACCCAGACCGCCAACACCGCCTCCCGCCGCGTCGCCGAACGGCTCGGCTTCACCGAACTCGAACGCTTCGAGGAGTACGGCGCCGAACAGTGGTTCGGCGTCCGCCACCCGAACTGACCCTCACCCCAACAGGATCGGATTCGTCAGCCGCCTTCCGCTCCTCTTCCCGCAACAGCGGTGGCCCGGTCATCGGGAGAAGGGGAGCCAGCTGCGGAGGCACCCGCCTCCTCACTCCGGTCCGCGAGCGTCTGTTCGGCCCCGTCCGCCCCCGACCGCTGAGCGGGCAGCGGGTTCCGGGCTCCTTCGGCACCGGATGACGGTTGAGGTTGCCCCGACGGGGCCTCACCGTTGCGAACGGAGATCAGCGTTGCGATGAGCCGCAGCGCTTCGGCCAGTCCATAGCGGTAAGCCATGACGAGAAATGCGACCAGGGGTATGGAGAAGGTAGCCAAGGGAGCTCCCACGTACACCGGCAAATCGAGGCCGCTGGTCACCCATCCCACCCCGATCGCGATGACCAGGCCGATTACCGCCGACAGGGCAAGTCGCCGCCCGTCTGCACGATCAGGCGATTCCGGTGTGGCCGACTCGGGCTCGGGGAGCCACACCCCGGCACCGAGGAGACTGGTGAACCTGCCGTCCGCGGTCTGCCCGGCGATGGCGGACGCGTGGTCGGCCAGAAGCTTTGCCGCACCCTCACGATCCGAGAGCAGCCGATCGGCAACGCTTTCGAGGACAGCCGCAACCCTGCGAACGTGCCCCCTCGTCGCGGCCCGTGTCGAGCTCCGCGCCCCGTAGTCGTTGGCCGCGTGGCCGGAGCCGTCCACGACGGCCGTCCCCAGCGCCGCTGTTGAGACACTGAGTTCCGCCGCCGCCAGGTGTCCCCCGGCCGCATGGACCCGTCCGCACACTTCGAGCACCCTCAAGGCCGGTACCAGCGCCTGGTAGCAGGGCCGTATGCGCACTCCCCCAGCAGCGTTCATCAGGGTGCGAAGCGCCCAAACGGCCAGGGAGAAGATCAGGATCACCGTTCCCAGCGCGACCTTCTGCTGGTGCGTCGGACACGCGGCCAGCGCTTCTCCCCTCGCCGGCAGCAGGCCACCGGGCGTGCACCCCCCTTTCATGGTGGTGACCGCCATACCAGCGACCATGCCGTCGATGATTCCGATCGGCACCAGTGCCAGCAGGCCCAGACCCGAGTGGTACTGGAGGGCTTTCCGAAGAGGGGCGACATCGAGGGACACGGACAGCAGCGACGATGCGGAGGCAGCCTCGCCCAGAAGTTTCTCGACATGACGGTGGTGCAGACGCCGCAGCGGGCGCCAGAGAGGAGGAACCGCCACGGGCTGTGCATTCGGACCGGTCGGCATGCCGATCAGGATGCCGGATCACGGTCCCCAGAGTGGGCGCTTCGGATTCCTCTCCCACTGCCGACCGCCCGAACAGGGCATCGGACGCGTGTCCGCCTGCTCACGCTTCATTGTCGCTCCACCACAGCGGGACCGGGTCGGCCTGCGGGATGCCAGGCCGCGCCCGGGCAGCCGGGTCGGCGGAAAGTCCATCGCCACCTCCTGCCCGGCCCAACTCCCCGGCGGTGCGGGGAGGTTCCGGCGGTCGGTCAGCCCAGGGCGAACCAGGGCGAGGGGGTGTCGGCGAGGGCCTTCTCCAGCAGCAGGGTGTCGTTGGGGGTCAGCGGGGGGAGGGCGTCCAGCGGGAACCAGGCGACCGCGAGCGACTCGTCGTCGTTGACCCGGGGTTCGCCGGACAGCGGCCGGCAGCGGAAGGTGATGTCCAGGTACTGCACCTGGTCGCCGTTGGCGCAGGCGAAGGCCGGCAGGGTGTGGACGCTGGTGATCCGCTCCGGGCGGACGGTGACGCCGGTCTCCTCCTCCACCTCGCGCACCACGGTGTCGGCGGGCTGCTCGCCCGGCTCGACGATCCCGTGCAGCAGGGCCCAACACCCGTTGTCGCTGCGGCGGTTGAGCAGGATCCGATCGCCTTCGACCACCACGGCCGTGATGCCGGACAGCCACAGCGGGCCGTGGCCGACGTGTTCGCGCAGGTCGAGGATGAATTGCGGAGTGGGCATACCCGGCACTGTAGTGCGCGCCCGCCCGTTCCCGGCGGAGGCGGCCCGGGCCGCAGCGGCCGGACGCCCGCCGGGCCCAGCCGCCCGGTCCGCCGCCGGAGAACGCGGACGCCGCCGCGGTCCGTCCCCTTCCGGGGGCGGGCCGCGGCGGCGCCGGGGCGGTGACGGGGCGTCAGGCCAGGGTGGCGAGCGCGTCGTTGAGGGTCTTCGACGGGCGCATCACGGCGGCGGCCTTGGCCGGGTCCGGCTGGTAGTAGCCGCCGAGGTCGACGGCCGAGCCCTGGACGGCGATCAGCTCGTCGACGATGGCCTGCTCCTGCTCGGTCAGGGTCTGCGCGAGCGGGGCGAACGCGGCGGCGAGCGCGGCGTCCTCGGTCTGGGCGGCCAGCTCCTGGGCCCAGTACAGGGCCAGGTAGAAGTGGCTGCCGCGGTTGTCGATGCCGCCGAGGCGGCGGGAGGGCGACTTGTCCTCGTTGAGGAAGGTGCCGGTGGCGCGGTCCAGGGTGTCGGCGAGGACCTTGGCGCCGGCGTTGCCGGTGGTGGTGGCCAGGTGCTCGAAGGAGGCGGCCAGCGCGAAGAACTCGCCGAGCGAGTCCCAGCGCAGGTAGTTCTCCTTGACCAGCTGCTGGACGTGCTTGGGGGCGGAGCCGCCGGCGCCGGTCTCGAACAGGCCGCCGCCCGCCATCAGCGGGACGACCGACAGCATCTTGGCGCTGGTGCCCAGCTCCAGGATCGGGAACAGGTCGGTCAGGTAGTCGCGCAGCACGTTGCCGGTGACGGAGATGGTGTTCTCGCCGCGGCGGATGCGCTCCAGCGAGAGCTTGGTGGCCTCGACCGGGGAGAGGATCTGGATGTCCAGGCCCTCGGTGTCGTGCTCGGGCAGGTACGCCTTGACCTTCTCGATCAGGACGGCGTCGTGGGCGCGCTCGGCGTCCAGCCAGAACACGGCCGGGTCGCCGGTGGCGCGGGCGCGGGTGACGGCCAGCTTGACCCAGTCCTGGATCGGCAGGTCCTTGGTCTGGCAGGCGCGGAACACGTCGCCGGGGGCGACGGCCTGCTCCAGGACGGTCTCGCCGTTCGCGTCGACCAGGCGGACGGTGCCGGCGGCGGCGATCTCGAAGGTCTTGTCGTGGCTGCCGTACTCCTCGGCGGCCTGGGCCATCAGGCCGACGTTCGGGACCGAGCCGATGGTGGCCGGGTCGAGGGCGCCGTTGGCGCGGCAGTCGTCGATGACGGCCTGGTAGACGCCCGCGTAGGAGCTGTCGGGCAGGACGGCCAGGGTGTCGGCCTCCTGGCCGTCCGGGCCCCACATGTGGCCGGAGGTGCGGATCATGGCCGGCATCGAGGCGTCGACGATGACGTCGCTGGGGACGTGCAGGTTGGTGATGCCCTTGTCGGAGTCGACCATGGCCAGGGCCGGGCCGTCGGCGAGCTCGGCGTCGAAGGAGGCCTTGATCTCGGCGCCGTTGGGGAGCTTGTCCAGGCCGGCCAGGATGCCGCCGAGGCCGTTGTTCGGGTTGAGGCCCGCGGCGGCCAGGTCGGCGCCGAACGCGGCGAAGGTCTTCGGGAAGAAGGCGCGCACGACGTGGCCGAACAGGATCGGGTCGGAGACCTTCATCATGGTGGCCTTGAGGTGCACCGAGAACAGCACGCCCTCGGCCTTGGCCCGGGCGACCTGCGCGGCCAGGAACTCGTTGAGCGCGGCGGCGCGCATCACGGAGGCGTCGACGACCTCGCCGGCCAGCACCGGGACCTTCTCGCGCAGCACGGTGACGGTGCCGTCCTCGGCGACCAGCTCGATGCGCAGCGCGCCGTCGGCGGCGATCACGGCGGACTTCTCGGTGGAGGCGAAGTCGTTGACGCCCATGGTGGCGACGTTGGTCTTGGAGTCGGCCGACCAGGCGCCCATCCGGTGCGGGTGGGTCTTGGCGTAGTTCTTGACCGACAGCGGGGCGCGGCGGTCGGAGTTGCCCTCGCGCAGCACCGGGTTGACGGCGGAGCCCTTGACCTTGTCGTAGCGGGCGCGGATGTCGCGCTCCTCGTCGGTCTTCGGCTCGTCCGGGTACTCGGGCAGCGCGTAGCCCTGGGCCTGGAGCTCGGCGACGGCGGCCTTGAGCTGCGGGATGGAGGCCGACACGTTCGGCAGCTTGATGATGTTGGCGCCGGGGGTCTTGGCCAGCTCGCCGAGCTCGGTGAGGGCGTCCGCGATGCGCTGGTCCTCCTGGAGGTACTCCGGGAAGACGGCGATGATCCGACCGGCCAGCGAGATGTCGCGGGTCTCCACGCTCACCCCGGCGGTGGAGGCGTACGCCTGGACGACCGGCAGGAACGAGTACGTGGCGAGGGCGGGGGCCTCGTCCGTGTGGGTGTAGATGATGGTCGAGTCAGTCACCGTAGCTCCAGCTTCCACGTCTGCAACGTCTTGACGTCAAGATATCTCGTCCCGGGGGGATCTCCGCAACCAACCCCCCGGGCTGCGCTCATCCGGACTCGGCGCGGGCGGCGATGTTGCGGGCCATCCCGCCGAAGACGACCGCGTGGAACGGGGCCACCGACCACCAGTACGCCTGCCCGGCCAGGCCGTGCGGGTGGAACAGGGCGCGCTGGCGGTAGCGGGAGCCGGTGCCGTCGGGGGTGACGGTCAGCTCCAGCCAGGCCAGGCCGGGCAGCCGCATCTCGGCGCGCAGCCGCAGCAGCCGGCCGGGTTCGATCTCCTCGACCCGCCAGAAGTCCAGCGAGTCGCCGACCCGCAGCCGGCCGGGCGAGCGGCGGCCGCGGCGCAGTCCAACGCCGCCGGCCAGCCGGTCGAGCGCGCCGCGGATCGTCCAGGCGAGCGGGAAGGAGTACCAGCCGTGTTCGCCGCCGATGCCCTCGACCACCCGCCACAGCGCCTCGGGGGGCGCGGCGACGTACCGTTCCCGGACGTCCTGGTACAGGCTGCCTCCGGCCCAGTCCGGGTCGGTGGGCAACGGGTCGCTGGGGGCGCCGGGCAGCGAGGCGGAGGACCAGCGGGTGGCCACCTCGTCGTCGCGGATCCGGTGCAGCGCGAGTTCGACGGCGCGGTCGAAGCCGACCGGGCCGCCGGGCGGGTCGGGGATCCAGCGCTCCAGGTCGTGCTCGGAGCGGATGACCTCGTGGCGCAGCGACTCGACCAGCGGCCGGGCCAGGCCGTTGGGAACGGGCGTGACCAGGCCGACCCAGTGCGAGGACAGGCCGGGGGTGAGGACGGGCAGCGCGAGGATCAGCCGCCGCCGCAGGCCCGCGATGCGGGCGTAGCGCTGCATCATGGCGCGGTAGGTGAGCACCTCGGGGCCGCCGACGTCGAAGACCCGGTCGGTGGCGGGGTCGTCGGGCAGGTGGGCGGCGGCGAGCAGCAGGCGCAGCACGTCGCGGACGGCGATCGGCTGGATCCGGGTGTCCACCCAGCGCGGGGTGACCATCACGGGGAGGCGCTCGGTGAGGTGGCGCAGCATCTCGAAGGAGGCCGAGCCGGAGCCGATCACCACGGCGGCGCGCAGTTCGGTGACGGGCGTGCCGCCCTCGCGCAGGGCCCGGCCGGTGGCGACCCGGGAGCGCAGGTGCGGGGAGAGCAGTCCCTCGGGCAGGTCGGGCGGGACGAGGCCGCCGAGGTAGACGATCCGCCGGACACCGGCACGGGCGGCGGCCCGGCCGAAGGCGCGGGCGGCGTCCCGGTCGACGCGTTCGAAGTCGGGCCCGCTGCCGAGCGAGTGCACCAGGTAGTAGGCGACGTCGACGCCGTCGAAGGCCCCGTCCAGGGTGGCCGGGCGGGTGACGTCGCCGGTGGCGGTCTCCACGGCGGCCCGCCAGGGGTGGTCGCGCAGCCGGGCCGGGTCGCGGACCAGGCAGCGCACCTCCGCCCCGTCGGCCAGCAGACCCGGCACCAACCGCCCGCCGAGGTAGCCGGTGGCTCCGGTGACCAGACAGCGCATGGCATCTCCTCCCGTCCGTTCCACCATCCCCAGGGTCTTCGTCGCCGCGGCCCGGACGGATCGCCGGGGCCGGGCGGGCCCGGCGGCGGACGGGGGTCGGCGGGGTGGCGGACGGGTGGTCGACGGAGTGCCAAGCGGCCGTCGACCCGGCGCCAAGTCGGGGCGCCGGGGCCGGGCTACGGTGGGCCGTGTTCAGGGAGAACCCGTGCTCCACGGGGGTGCCGGCTCCTTCCCGATGTGGCGGGGAGTCGATCCGGTACCGGAGCGCGGACGTGTCGGGGCGGACTGCTCTCCGCCCGCGCCGGCGGGTGGCCGGTCCGGCCGGTGGCCTTCCCCAGCGCCACCGGGCGGACCGGCCCGGGTCGTCCTCCCTCCGCGCCCGGCCGGTTCAGTGGCGCGGGCCGCCCGCCCGGATGCTCCGTCCGGTGACGGTGGTGGGGGTCAGCCGCACCCAGCGGCCGTGGCCGGCGGGCTGCGGCAGTTCGGCGAGCAGCGCCGGTTCGGTGACGTACTCGAGCGGGCCGATCATCAGCACGCTCCAGCCCTCGTTCAGGTCCTGGTCGGCCCGGTCCACCTCGAACGCGGCGTCGCCGCCCGCTCCGGGGGCCAGCGGCCCGTCCGGGCGGGTCCGGTACAGCACGGTGTGGTCGTGCACCAGGTAGCCGACCGGACGCACCACGGGGCCGTCCGGCCCGGTCCGGGCGATCCGGCCGAGGCCGTGGGCGCCCAGCCGCCGCCAGCAGTCCGCGACGCCCAGTTCACCGAGCACCGGCGGCCCGGCCGGCACCGGCCCCGCGGGGCGGGCCGCCCGCTCGGCGGGGCGTCCGGCCACCAGTTCCTCGTACTCCAGGCCGAGGACGGCGGCCAGCCGCAGCAGCGCGGCCGGGTCGAAGGCCGGCCCGAGTTCCAGGACGCGGTGCAGGTAGGCCGTCGACATGCCGGCCCGCGCGGCTGCCTGCCCCTCGGTCAGCCCGAGGTCGGCGACGCGGTCGGCGAAGCGGCGGGCGAGCGCGATCGAGGGCGCGTGTTCGGTGGTCACTCCGGTCACCTCCCGTGGATTCGTCGGTCCGGACCGGTACGCACGGGGGCGGGACTGCTCCCGGCGCTCCTCCCGGCCGGTACCCCCAGGGTGCCCGACGGAGGACCCGCCCCGGCAGGGGCCTTGGACCCGTCCCGACCGGCCGAAGGCCCCGGCCGGGGGCGCCCGGCCCGCCCGGCCCGCCCGGCCCCCGGGCCCGAGGCCGCAGACCGTCGCCGCCCGCCACCTGCCGTTGTCGGCTGTTGTCAGCCGCCCTCGGCCGGGGCCGACGGCCCATCCCGGTCAGCCCGGCCTGCCCGGCCCCCCGGCCCCGAGCACCGTCGCCCGTCGTCACCCGCCGCTCACTCGCCGCTCGCCTGCCGTCGTCGGCCGTCGTCGGCCGTCGCCCGCCGGGACCAATGGCCCGTTCCGGGCGGGTCCGGCGGCCCTGGCGGGGGTGGGCGGGCGGGCGCAGAGTGGGGGGCGACCCCGCTGTCGGGCGATGGGGGCCCGCGGGGACTCGTACAGGGAAGGCACTGCCATGACTCGTCCCGTTCTCGCCGCAGTCGACGCGTCCGTCCGCAGCCGGGCCGCCGCGCACTGGGCCGCCCAGGAGGCCGGCCGGCGCGGTGCCCCGCTGCGGTTGCTGCACGCCTGGCCCTACCTGGGCCGGAAGGCCAACGACCTGGTGAAGGCCGAGGACCTGGAGAGCGGCGCGCGATCCATGCTGGGCGACGTCGCCAAGGAGCTGGCCGCCGCGTACCCGGGCCTGGAGGTGACCGGCGAGCTGGTGCCGGACGCCGCGATCGACGGGCTGACGGCCGCCGCCGAGCAGGGGCAGCTGCTGGTGATCGGCACCCGCGGGCTGGGCGGTTTCCGCGGGCTGCTGGTCGGCTCGGTCAGCCTGGGCGTGGCGGGCCGTTCGGCGGCGCCGGTGGTGCTGGTCCGCGAGGGCCGGCCGGAGCCGCAGTCGCACGAGCCGGAGGTCACCGTCGGCCTGGACGCGCTCGAACCGGACGGCGCCGTACTGGAGTTCGCCTTCCAGGAGGCGCAGCTGCGCGACGCCCGGGTGCGGGTGGTGCACGGCTGGGAGCTGCCGCCGGTGTACGGGTACGCCGGGTGGATCCCGGTGGAGACCGAGCAGCAGGAGCTGGGGGCGCTGGCGGTGGGCATGGTCGCCGAGGCGGTCGCCCCGTGGCGGCAGAAGTACCCGCGCACGCTGGTCCTGGAGGACGTCCGCACCGGTGGCGGCGCGGCCGCGCTGGTCGAGGCGTCCGAGCAGTCGGACCTGGTGGTGGTCGGCCGGCGTCGGCGCACCCTGGGCCTGGGCAGCAAGCTCGGCTCGGTGGCGCACGCGGTGATCCACCACGCGCAGGCCCCGGTCGCGGTGGTGCCGCACGACTGACCTCCGGCCGTCCGGCTCCCGGGCTCAGCTCCCGGGCTCGGGCTCCGGCTCGGGCTCGAAGCGGAAGGCCAGCAGGGTGGCGTCGTCCTCGGACAGCGGGCCGGACATGTCGCGCACCACGGCGTCCACCAGTTCCTGCAGGTCGGGGCCGTGCGCGCAGTCCTCGGTGGCGTTCCGCCGGACGGCCGCGCAGAGCGCGTCGAGGCGGGTGTCGATGTCCTGGTCGCGGCGTTCGACCAGGCCGTCGCTGTACAGCAGGACGGTGTCGCCGGGGCGGACGTACGTCTCCACCGCCCGGTAGGCGACGTCGGGCAGCACGCCCAGCGGCGGGCCGGTGTCGGCGGCCATCGGGGCGGCCCGGCCGTCCCGGAGCAGGACCGGCGGGGGGTGGCCGGCGCAGATCCAGCGCAGCAGGCGCCGGTCGGGGTAGTAGCGGGAGATGACCGCGGTGGCGGTGGCCTCGTCGCCCTCGTCGCAGGCGATCCGGTTGAGCCAGCCGCCGAGCGACTCGACCAGCGCGCCGGTGAACGCCAGCCCGGCCAGCGCGTGCCGCAGCGTCGACATCAGGGCGACCGCGTCCAGGCCGTGCCCGCGCGCGTCGCCGACCGCCAACAGCACCTGGCCGTCCGGGAGTTGGCGGACCTTGAACCAGTCGCCGCCGACCCCGGCCTCGGCCGGGCGGTAGGCCACCGCGGTGCGGACGCCGATTCCGACCAGGGCCGCGGAGCGCGGCTGCAGGGCCTCCTGGAGGCGCTGCACCACGTAGTGCTCGGTGTCGGCGCGCCGGGCCTGGCGCTCGGTCTCCTCCTCCTGCTCGCGCAGCCGCCGCCGGCTCTCCCACAGCTCCGTGACGTCCTGCAGCACCACCCGCAGGCCCTCGACCGGCCCGCCGTCCTCGCGCACCGCCTCGGCCACCAGCCGGACCCGGCGCGGCCGGCCGACCCCGTACAGCTCGGTCAGCACGTCGATGTCCTCGCCGGTGGCCAGCAGCCGGCCGAGGTCGCGGTACAGGGCGGGGCGGGCGGTCTCGGTGACCCGGCGCAGCGCCCGGCCCGGGGTGAGGGCGGCGGTGTCGGGCGGCAGGCCGAGCAGCACCGCCAGGCCGGGCGAGACGTCCAGCCGGCTCTCCTCCAGGTCCCACTCGGCCCAGCCGACCCGGGCGATGCGCTGCGCGGCGCGGGTGATCTCCTCGGTCCGGTCGTCGGGCCACACCAGCAGCAGCCGCCGGCCCAGCCGGTGCGCGGTGACGTGCTCGCGGCGGGTGCGGGTGCCGCCGTCGGGCGTCCGCAGGCTCCGTCGCACCGGCACCGAGCGGGCCGCGTACCCCGTCCGCAGCACCTCGCCGACGGTGTCCGCGAACGCCGCGCTCCACAGCCCCGGGTACGCCTCGCGCAGCGAGAGGCCGCCGCCCCCGTCGGCCTGCCGGTGCGGCTGCCCGGGGTGGTGCGGGTGCCGGAGCGCGGCCTCGTTGACGACCACCGCGGCCAGGTCCCGGACGGTGCCCGCCGCGTCGAGCACCGGCTCGGCCAGCACCGCGGCCTGCGGGACGGCGTCCAGCAGGTGGCGCAGGTCGAGGTCCGGCGGGCGGGCCAGATCCGGGTCGAGCGCCGCGTCCGGGACGACCGGCGGCGGGCCGGGCGGTTCGGCGGGCGCGGACCGGCGCTGCTCCTCGCGCAGCCGCTCGACGGTGCGGCGCAGGGCCTCGCCCCAGTCGGGCTGCTCCGGTCGCCCGTACACGGCCGCCCCTCTCGCTCCGCCCGGCACTCCCCGCCCGGCGTCCTCCGCCCGGCGTCCTCCGCCCGGCGTCCTCCGCCGGGCGTTCTCCGCCACTTTTCCGGCGGCCCGGCCCGGCGGCGACCCCGGCGGCCCGGACGGGTGAGCCGCCGGGCCCGGTCCTGCTGACGTGCCGTCACCCGGTCGCGGGCCCGCCCGGGGCGTCCGGTGCCGGGGTCAACTCCCGGCGCAGGAACGGGCTTCGGCCAGGTAGCGGGCGACCGGGCCGAGGGTCAGCAGGCCGCTGGCGGCACCGGCGTGTTCGGTGCGGGCGGGGTGCAGGGCTTCGGCGGCCCGGGTGGCGGTGGCGGGGTCGGCGAGGCGGGCGGCGGCGTGGGCGGTGAGGCACCAGAGGGCTTCCTGGAGGTGGTCGGGCGGGGGGTCGGGGAGGGCGGTGAGGGCTTCGGCGGCTTCGGTGCGGCGGCCCTGGGCGAGCAGCAGGTGGGGGCGGGCCCAGGGGAGGTGGGGGCCCCAGTCGAGGCGGGGGTCGACGGGGGCGGGGCGTTCGTGCAGCAGGCGCAGGCCGAGCAGGGCGAGCGGGAGGAGGCCGCGGCGCAGGCCGGGCATGCCGGCGGTGCGCAGGGCGGTGTCGGCGTGCCGGTAGCGGGCGGCGGCCTCGGCGGCGGTGGGGCCGCCGGGGCGGGTGCTGTGTTCGGCGGCGGCCCGGGCCCGGAACCAGGTGGTGAGGACGCCGACCAGGGGTGCCTCGGTGGTGGCGGCGAGCCGTTCGGCGGCCCGGGCGTGTTCGGCGGCGGTTTCGAGGTCGCCGAGGGCGGAGGCGGACTGCAGGCGGACCAGCCGGCCGAGGACGGCGAAGTGCGGCAGGTCGTGGCGGGTGGCGAGGTCGAGGATCTCGGCGCCGGTGCGGTCCCGTTCGGGGGCGAGGCCGGGGCGGTCGAAGGACTGCAGGAACACCCCGTTGAGGGCGAACGCCAGCAGGGCCGGGTCGCCCAGCTGCCGGGCCAGGGTCTCGGCCCGGCGGGCGGCCCGGCCGGCGCGGCGCAGCCGGTCGGGGGTCTGGTCGGCGGTGCGGCTCTCGACGGCGACGGTGGCCAGCAGCCGGGCGGTGAGGGGGTCGGGGGCGTCCGGGCCGAGGGCGGCGAGGGTCCGCTCGGCGGCCTCGACCACGGCGCGGGACTGGGCGGCGTCGTCGGCGCGGCTCCACAGGGCGGGGACGTCGTAGGCGGCGATGACCCGGGCGGTCAGCAGCGGGTCGCCGGTGCGTTCGGCGGCGTGGACGGCGGCGAGGCGGTCGCGGCGGGCGTGCAGCAGGGCGTCGCCGCCCGCGAGCGAGAGGGTGCGGGCGAGGTCGACGGTGGTGCGCGGGCCGAGGCGGCCGCCGGGCAGGCTCCAGGCGGCGGGCGGCTGCCCGTGGGGGGCGGTGCCGGTGAGGATGTCGGCTTCCAGGCGCTGGAGTTCGGCGCCCGGGTCGAGGCCGAGCCGTTCGCCGAGCAGGGTGCGGGCGCGGCGCAGGGCGGCCAGGGCGTCGGCCTGCCGGCCGGAGCGGTGCAGGGCGCGGGCGAGCAGCGCCCAGGCGGCCTCGCGCCACGGGTGCTCGTCGACGTGGGCGCCCAACTCGGCGGCCAGGGAGGACAGTCGGGCCTCCTGCCCGGCGTCCGGCGGGGTGTCGAGGAGCAGTCGGGCGCGCAGTTCGATCCCGTCCAGCCGCAGTTCCTCCAGCCGGTCCCGTTCGCGCCGGGCCCAGGGCCGGTCGGGCAGGTCGGCGTAGGCGGGGCCGCGCCAGTCGGCGAGGGCGGCGGTCAGGTCGGGGGCGGCGGCGGGGTCGTGCCGGGCGCGGGCCAGGGCGTCCTCGAAGCGGTGGGCGTCGACGTCGGCGCGGGGCAGGCGCAGCGCGTAGCCGGGTCCCTCGGTGACCAGCAGGCGGGGCGGGGTGCGGGGCGGCCGGTCGGGTTCGAGGGCGCGGCGCAGGGCGCCGACGAAGGTGCGCAGGGCGCCGACGGCGCGCGGCGGCGGGTCCTCGGCCCACAGGTCGTCGACCAGGGTGGCGGTGGGGACCAGCCGGCCGTCGGCGGCGACCAGCCGGGCCAGGACCTCGCGGTGGCGGGGGCCGCCGAGTTCCACCGGGGTGCCGTCCGCGCGCCGGGCCCGGACGGAACCGAGCACGTCGATTCGCATGCCCCCATCCTCCCTCCGGGGCGGGGCCGGGCCGCCGGGCGCGGTGCGCGTGCTGATCGGTTGCTGATCGGCGGGGCCGAGGCTGGTGCGGTCGGTTCCCGATCGGAGGAGAGGTACCTGTCATGGAGTTCACGGAGTTCACGGAGTCCGCGCAGTTCGGTGTCCGGGGTTTCGAGGACGTCCGGCTGCCCGGTGCGGACGGGGTGGAGGTCGCCGCGTGGGTCGGCGGCAGCGGCAGTCCGGTGGTGCTGCTGCACGGGTTCCCGCAGACCCGGCTGATGTGGCGGCACGTCGCCGAGCGGCTGGCCGCCGAGCACACGGTGATCTGCCCCGACCTGCGCGGCTACGGCGCCAGCGGGAAGCCCGCGGCCACCGGCCCCGAGGTGTACGCGAAGCGGACGATGGCCGCCGACGTGGTGGCGCTGGCGGCCGCGCTGGGCCACCGGCGGTTCGCGCTGGTGGGGCACGACCGGGGCGCGCTGGTGGCGTTCCGCGCCGGGCTGGACCACCCGGGGGCGGTCAGCCACCTCGGCATCCTCGACGTGGTGCCGACGCTCGACATGTGGGACGTCCTGCACGGCACCTCGGCGGCGGTCGGCTACCACCTGTACCTGATGGCGCAGCCGCCCGGCCTGCCCGAGACGATGATCGCCAACAGTGCGGACGCCTTCTTCGGGTCCTTCCTCGACGCCTGGGCGAACGACCCGGCCGCGCTGCCGCCCGGGGCCCGCGCGGAGTACCTGCGGGCGAGCGCGGCGGCCGTCCCGTCGATCGTCGCGGACTACCGCGCCTCGGCCGGCATCGACGTCCTGCACGACCGGGCCGACCTGGACGCCGGCACCCGGCTGGCCATGCCGGTCACCGTCGTCCAGCAGGACTGGGGCGCCCGCCTGGGCTACGACGCCGCCGGGCTCTGGCGGGCCTGGGCCCCGGACCTCGACCACCGGCTGACCCGGGCGGGGCACTTCATGGCCGAGGAGGCCCCCGACGAGATCGCCGCGACCGTCCGGGCCCTGCTGGCCCGCTGACGGGCCCCGTCCGCGGGCGCCGCCCGTTCAGAAGCGGCGCCAGTGGCCCTCGGAGACGATCTCGACGGCGCCGTCGACGACCTGGACCGCGGTCTCGTCGTCGATGGCGTAGGCCGGGTTCGGCAGGGCGGCGGCCCAGCGTTCGGCGTCGGCCGCGGTGTTCTCCGGCAGGGCCGGGTGGTCGAGGTGCGGGAAGAGGGAGAAGTCGACCAGGCCCAGGGTCTCGTCGCCGCCGCCGGGCGGCTCCCACCCGACGAAGTCCGCGCCGATCCGGGGCGTCATCACCATGCTGCCGGCGCTCAGCCCGACCCAGGTCTTCCCGGGGAAGGAGGGGAGCAGTTCCGCGAGGCCGGACTGGCGCATCCAGTGGCACAGGTAGAGCGCGTCACCGCCGTTGGCGAGCAGGACGTCGGCCTGCTCGACCCAGGGCAGCCAGCGCTCCGTGCCGATGCTGGGCAGCGCGGTGAGCTCCAGGACGCCCATGGACTTCCAGCCGAGTTCGCACATCGGGGTGGTGGAGCGCCCGGTGACGAAGCGCCAGGCCCCGGCCGGGCTCCCCATCGGGTGGCCGTAGCCCGCGGTGGGGATGCACAGGGCGTCGGCCTCCTCGATCGGCTTGCCCAGCAGGTCGACCAGGGCCCGCCGGATGCTGGGGTTCTTCACTCCGGCAGAGGTGAGGAGCAGTTTCACGGTGCCTCCGGGGCAGGGGCGGTCGGCGGCGCGGGGGCCCGGCCGGTCAGCCGAGTTCCTGACGGGCGAACAGTTCCAGGTGGCCGCAGTTCGGGCAGCGGAAGGCGTCGAGCTGGAAGCGGGGGCGGCCCAGGCGCTTGGCCCGGCCGAAGACGCCGCGCTCCAGCGGGCCGGCGATCCAGCGGGTGTCGCCGTGGCTGTGCTCGCCGCTGTCCTCGAGGAAGCCCTGGTCGAGTCCGGGGTTCCCGCAGTGGGTGCACTTCAGGTCCTTGGTCACGGGGGCGAGTGTAGGCCGGGGGCGGAGCGGCCCGACAGGGGTTCCGGGGGGCGGGGCTCCACGCGGTCACGGACCTCCGGCGCTGCCGGGCCTCCCCCGGCTCCCGGCCGGCTGCCGCCCGGGAACGCCGCCGCCCCGCTGCGCGCCCCCGTGCCGGTCGGGTACGGGGCGCGCGGCGGGGCGTGAGCGGGGCGTGAGCGGGTCAGGAGGCGGCGGCCGGGGTGGCCTTGTCGTCGGCCTTGATGTCGAAGTTGACGTTGGTGCCCCGGACCGCGGTGACGGTGACGGTGATGCCCAGGGTGCTGCCGTCGTCGGCGACCAGCTGGCAGCGCAGGACGGTGCCGACCTTGCCGAGCAGGTCGTCGGGGCAGGTGACCTTCGGCTCGGCCTTGCTGCGGGCGGCGGCGAGCTTCTGGGCCGTGGTCTTGGCGACCTTGGCGGCGGAGACCTTGGGGAGGGCCGCGTCGCCCCCGTCGCCCTCGGCCACCGCACCGCCCGTGGGGCTCGCGCCGTCGGTGGGGGCCGCGCTGTCCGCGGCGCCCGTGGTGGCGGTCGAGGAGGGGGACGGGGCGGCGGCGGTGGTGGACTGGGTGGTGCCCACGTGCACCTCGGCGCTGCACCCCGTCAGGACGGCGGCCGCGGCGGCGGCCACGGCTATCGACGCGGCCTTGGCACTGCGTACTGCGAACACTTCGGCTCCTGCTCTCCCCTGTGGGTGCCGGCCCCGCACGGGCCGGGCACCGGCCCGGACGAAAGCCGGAGCCTAGCACCGGGCCGGTTCCGCACCCGGGCGGGCGGCGGGCGGCGCGGGCGACGGTCCGTCACTTCCCGCCGGCGCCGCGCGGGTCGGCGGCGGGGCGTCGCCGACCGGATGGTGAGACGGCCGGGCCGGTCCGCGGCGGGCCCCGGGGGCCGTTCCGGCCGGGCACGGACCGGGGCGGGGAGCCGGGCGGGGACCGGCCCGGCCTGGTGATCTTGGTCCGCGGGGTGGGACGGAGGCGGGGCGGAGCATGGCCGGAAGGCGGGGGGAGGCGGCGAGGAGGTCGTGTCGAATCCCTTGACGGTCCACCGACCAGGCCCCTACGGTGCGGTCACCGATGGCCCCGGGCGGGTGGCCACGGACTCCCCCACCCCGTGTCAGGAAGGGCGACCGTGTTGCCCGTTCACCCGCTCCCCCACCCGATCGGTGCCACCCGCCAGCCGGGCGGCACCGTCCCGTTCCCGGCCCCCGGGCCGAACGAGGCGCCGAGCGCGCCCCCCGGTCCGACGCTGGCCCAGGTCGCGGCCCGCGCGGGCGTGTCGAGCGCGACCGCGTCCCGGGTGCTGAACCGGTCCGCGCCGGTGTCCGCCGAGATCGCGGCGCGCGTCGAGTGCGCGGCCCGCGAGTTGAGCTACGTCCGCCGCCGGGCGCCCGCGGCGACGGCCCGGGACACCGGGGCGATCGCCGTGGTGGCGTTCGCGGACGTGCTGCGCTTCCACGCCGACCCGTTCCCGGTGCGGCTGCTGGCGGGCGCGCAGCGGGTCGTCCCGGACCGGGAGTTGGTGGTGCTGACGGCGGGTCCGGGGCCGGCCCGGCCGTCGCTGGTGCGCTACCTGTGCGGCGGGCACGTGGACGGCGTGCTGCTGGTCGGCCGGTGGGGCGACCCGGCGCTGCCCGGGCTGCTGCAGGCCGCGGGCGTGCCGGTGGTGTCGCTGGGGCGGCCGCCGCAGTCGCAGCGGCTGGCGCACGTGGACGCCGACAACCTGAGCGGGGCGCGGGCCGCCGTGAACCTGCTGCACCGGGCCGGGCGGCGGCGGATCGCCACCATCGCCGGGCCGCCGGACACCGCCGCGGGCGCCGACCGGCTGGCCGGCTACCGGCGGGCGCTGGCCGACCAGGGCGACCCGACCCGCTGCGCGGTGGCGTACGGCGACTTCGGGTCGCGTTCCGGCGAGCACGCGATGCTCCGGCTGCTCGACCAGTACCCGGACGTGGACGCGGTGTTCGCCGCCTCGGACGCGATGGCGGTGGGCGCGCTGCGGGCGCTGCGCCGGCTCGGGCGGCGGGTGCCGGACGACGTCGCCGTGATCGGCTTCGACGACTCCCCGGCCGCCGCGACCGCCCGGCCGGGCCTGACCACCGTCCGCCAGCCGGTCGAGGACCTGGGCGCCCGGGCGGTGGAACTGCTGCAGGACCCGGCGCCGGGCCGCTCGGTGGTGCTGCCCACCCACCTGGTGGTGCGCCAGTCCTGCTGACTCGTCGCCCGTCAAACAGTTCGCAGGACAAGGGAGTTGGAGGTTCCGTGGAGGCCGCCCGGACGGCCGGGCGGCCGGGCTAGGGTCGTTGGCCCATGCACCCGTTCGCACCGGCGCGCGGGGCAGGCCACAGGGGAGCCGCCGATGGCCCGGTACGACGTGATGGCGCTCGACGCCACGGGGGTGGTGCACGGCCACCGCGCCGACACCGTGCGGCCGGACGCGGCCCGGATGGGCGCGTTCGGCGACGAGTGCGGGGCCCCGTACGTGGAGGTGGTGCACGAGGACGGGCAGATGGTGTTCGGCCGCGACGGCGGCGGCCACTGGCACCTGCTGTGCGACGAGGTCGACCGGCGGGCCGCGGAGGAGGTGCTGCTCTGGTTCGAGCTGCTGCACCACTACCCGGGGCCGGGCCGCGACGACCCCGGCCACCCGCTGGCCGGGGAGCCCCCGGCGGGCACCCGCGGCGAGCTGGAGCGGACCGAGGCGCTGCGGCTGGTCGCCGAGCGGATCGCCGCGACCGGCGCCGACCACCCGGTGGACCGGCTGGTCGCCGAGCGCTTCCCCGGCGGCTGGTCGGTGTACGCGCCGGTGGAGGCGGACGACGGCGACCCGGCGGCGTTCCCGGGGTCCCTGCCGGTGGGCCGCTCGGTGTTCCTGGTCGGCGACCTGGGCCGGATCCGGGAGGCCACCACCTCGCTGCCGCCGCGCGTGCTGCGCGAACGCTTCCGCGCCGAGGAGGCGTTCATCCGCCGGGTGCCGGACGGGGAGTCGCTCCGGGACGAGGAGGCCGACCTGTGGGCGGCGGCCACCCGGCCTCCCGGCGCGCCCCCCGCCGCACCCACCGCCGTCGACCGGCCCGCCGAGACCACCCTGATCAAGCGGGCCGCCGGACTGCTCGACCCGATCGTGCAGCAGCTCGCCCTGCTCGGCCCGAAGGGCTGGGAGAGCCTGACCGCCGTCTTCTCCTGCACCGTCGGCGCCGAGATCACCCGGCTGAGCTTCCGGCGCGGCGACCGGGAGACCTCGGTCCGCGTCCCGGAGAAGCTGGCGGTCCTGGTGCGGCGCCAGCGCCACCTGGCCGCCCGGACGGCCGACGGGCCCTGGTACCGGCTGCTGGTGGAGACCGACGCGGAGCTGACCTTCGGCTGCGTGCTGGTCGACTACGACTACGGGGAGGAGCCGCTGCCCGCCGAACACCTGCTGTCCGCCGTCCACTACCGCGAGGACCTGTTCGCCTACCCGCGCCCCGCCGTCCCCGACTGGCTGACCCGCCACCTGGCCGCCGACCGCCCGGGTCCGACCCCCGCGCCCGCGCCTGCACCCGCGCCTGCGCCGAAGCCCGCGTCCGCACCCGCACCCGCACCTGCGCCGAAGCCCGCGCCCGTGCCCGCGCCGCAGCCGCCGGTGCCCCGCGTCCTCCTGGACTCCCCGCGCCGCCGCCTGTACGCCGACACCTCCCGGATCACCTACGGCAAGGAGACGCTGGCGCTCGACGACATCGAGTGGGTCTGCTACTCGGTGACCCGGACCGTCACCCACCGTTTCCTCTGGCCGAGTTCGCACGAGACGACGTACGGGTTCGGGGCCGGGCCGAGCGGCCGGCTGAGCAGTCTGCCCTTCTCGGTGTACGGGAAGAACGCCCGGCCGCCGCAGGAGTGGACGGCGCTGGTCGAGCTGGTCCAGCAGTACGTCGAACCACGGCTGCTGGAGGAGTACTTCGAGCTGGTCGCCACCGGGGGGACCACCCTGATCGGTGAACTGCGGCTGGACGGCGACGGGTTGGCCGCCCGGGTCAGCAACGGCTGGAAGGGGCGCAACGAGTACCTGGCCTGGCGCGAGCTGGCCCCGGTGCGGGTGGAGAACGGCTCGGTGGCGCTGTACCGGACCGGCACGCGGGAAGCGGTGTTCCGGTTGCCGCTGCACCGCGCCAACGTGGTGCTGCTGCCCGCGCTGCTCCCGGCGCTGGCCCGGCTGTTCACCGGCCGCCCGCTCGGCTGACCGGTCGGGCGCCCCGCCGTCCGGGCCGGTTCGCACCGGGCGGCGGGCACTGGTACAAGCCTGTCGAACGACTGTCGAACGCGCCCCCGGCGGGGTGCCGGACGGGGCCGCCGAGCAGGTCGCACGCAGGCGAAAGAGCTGTCGAATATCTGTCGAACGCGGGCCCCGAAAGGTTTCGACGGGGCGTCAACCACCTCTCGCGGAGGGGTTTTCGGGGGCAGGGGCGATGTAACTTTCACCGCGGCCGCCGCACTGACCTGCGACTTTACACGCCCTCGAAACGCGGTCGTTGTCGGCCGGGTGGACCGGGCGGCTTTTCTGGTCCTCCCCACCCGTGACCTAGGAGAGCCCCCCATGACCCCTGTCCCCCTGGAGCGCCGGGCCGCCTCGCGGCCCCCGGTGCGCGGACGCCGGCCGGTGCTGGCGACGGTGGCCGCCGCAGCCGCCCTCGCCGCCTGCGTGGCGACCGCGGCGCTGCCCCAACTGACCGCCAGCGCGGCCGAGTCGGCGGGTGCGGCGACCGCGGCGAGCCAGCCGTACACCTGGAACAACGTGCAGATCGGCGGTGGCGGGTTCATCCCGGGCATCGTCTTCAACCAGGGGCAGCAGGGCCTGGTGTACGCCCGCACCGACATCGGCGGCGCGTACCGGCAGGACCCGGCCACCAAGCAGTGGATCCCGCTGCTGGACTCGCTGGGCTGGGACGACTGGGGCCTGACCGGCGTGGCCAGCCTGGCCACCGACGCCAAGGACCCGAAGCGGGTGTACGTCGCGGGGGGCACCTACACCAACAGCTGGGACCCGGCGAACGGCGCGATCCTGCGCTCCTCGGACCAGGGCAAGACCTGGCAGCGCACCACCCTGCCGTTCAAGATCGGCGGCAACATGCCGGGCCGCGGCATGGGCGAGCGCCTGACCATCGACCCGAACAACGACGCGGTGCTCTGGTTCGGCGCCCCCAGCGGCAAGGGCCTGTGGCGCAGCGCCGACTACGGCGTGACCTGGTCGCAGGTGACGGCGTTCCCGGTGACCGGCAGCTACGCGCCGGACCCCACCGACACCTCGGGCTACCAGAGCGACCCGCTGGGCGTGCTGTGGGAGGTCTTCGACCAGGGCAGCGGCACCGTCAACGGCGTGACGAAGACGATGTACGTCGGCGTCGCGGACAAGCAGAACAGCGTCTACCGCTCGGACGACGGCGGTTCGACCTGGACCAGGATCGGCAGCCAGCCCACCGGCTTCGTCCCGCACAAGGCGGTCCTGGACGCGTCCGGCGGCAACCTGTTCGTCTCGTACTCGGACACCGGCGGCCCGTACGACGGCGCGCACGGCGACGTGTGGAAGTACGCGACGGGCACCGGCACCTGGACGAACGTCAGCCCGGTGCCGTCCTCGGACAGCAGCAACAACTTCTTCGGCTACTCGGGCCTGACCGTCGACCGCCAGCACCCCAACGTGCTGATGGTGACGGGCTACAGCTCGTGGTGGCCGGACACCCAGATCTGGCGCTCCACCGACTCGGGCGCCACCTGGAAGCCGTTCTGGTCGTACAACGGCTACCCGACCCGGGTCGACCAGTACGCGATCGACATCTCCTCGGTGCCGTGGCTGACCTTCAACGCGAACGTCTCCGCGCCGGAGGAGTCGCCGAAGCTCGGCTGGATGACCGAGTCGCTGGAGATCGACCCGTTCGACTCGGACCGGATGATGTACGGCACCGGCGCGACGCTGTACGGCTCCTCGAACCTGACCAACTTCGACAAGGGCACCAAGGTCGGCATCGCCCCCGTCGTCAAGGGCCTGGAGGAGACCGCGGTCAACGACCTGGTCTCGCCGCCGACCGGTGCGCCGCTGCTCAGCTCGCTGGGCGACCTCGGCGGGTTCAAGCACGACGACCTGACCAAGGTCCCGGCGAAGATCTTCTCGCAGCCGAACCTGACCTCCGGCACCTCGATGGACTTCGCCGAGTCCTCCCCGGCCAGCATGGTGCGGGTCGGTGAGACCGCGTCCGGTTCGACCGAGAAGCACATCGGCTTCTCGATGGACGGCGGCGCCAACTGGTTCGCGGCCTCCTCCGAGCCGTCCGGCGTCACCGGCGGCGGGCAGGTGGCGATCTCGGCCGACGGCTCGGCCACCGTGTGGAGCCCGAAGGGCACCGGCGTGTACCGCACCTCCGGCACGGGCAGCTCCTGGACGGCGTCCGCCGGCCT
Source organism: Kitasatospora cineracea (assembly GCF_003751605.1). Lineage (NCBI taxonomy): Bacteria > Bacillati > Actinomycetota > Actinomycetes > Kitasatosporales > Streptomycetaceae > Kitasatospora > Kitasatospora cineracea. The sequence continues at coordinate 4,546,122 of NZ_RJVJ01000001.1, read as the reverse complement.
CCCGGCGGGCGCGGGCGTGCAGGCCGACCGGGTCGACCCGAAGACCTTCTACGGCTGGTCCGGCGGCACCTTCTACGTCTCCACCGACGCGGGCGCCACCTTCACCGCCAAGGCGAGCGGCCTGCCCACCGAGTCCGTCCGCTTCAAGGCCGTCCCCGGCGTGAAGGGCGACGTCTGGCTGGCCGGCGGCACCGCCACCACCAGCTACGGCCTGTGGCACTCCACCGACGGCGGCGCGACCTTCACCAAGCAGGCGGGCGTCGACCAGGCCGACAACATCGGCTTCGGCAAGGCCGCCCCCGGCAAGACCTACCCCGCGATGTACACCTCCGCCAAGATCGGCGGCGTCCGCGGCCTGTACCGCTCCGACGACGCGGGCGCCAGCTGGGTCCGGATCAACGACGCCGCCCACCAGTGGGGTTGGACCGGCGGCGCGATCACCGGCGACCCGCGGATCTACGGCCGGGTCTACGTCGGCACCAACGGCCGCGGCATCGTGTACGGCGACACGGCGGGCGGCGTCTCGCCCTCCCCGAGCGCGAGCGCCTCGGCCTCCAACTCGCCCTCCCCGTCGGCTTCCCCGTCCCCGTCGCCGTCCGCTTCGGCGTCCTCCTCGCCCTCGCCGTCCGCCTCCGCCTCGTCGAGCCCGAGCAGCGGCACCTCCTCCTGCGAGATCACCTACGCGGTGTCCAGCCAGTGGGGCGGCGGCTTCGGCGCCAACGTGACGGTGGCCAACAAGGGCACCACGGCGGTCAACGGCTGGACGGTGAAGTGGGCCTTCCCGAGCGGACAGACCGTCACCTCGCTCTGGAACGGCAACGCCACCCAGAGCGGCGCGCAGGTCACCGTCACCGACGCGGGCTACAACAAGGCGATCGCGCCCGGCAGTTCGGCCTCCTTCGGCTTCAACGGCAGCTGGAGCGGCGCGAACACCGCCCCGACCGCGTTCACCCTGAACGGCACCGCGTGCAGCGTGAAGACCGGCTGACGCGCTGACCGGCTGACGCGCCGACAGGCTCGTCGCCCCCGCCCGGAATCCGTCCGGGGCCGGTCGGGGGCGGCGGCACCACGGCGGAGCCCGGGCCGCCCGTGTCCCGTGGGGAGGCGGCCCGGGCTCCGTCGCGTCCGCGGGCGGCCGCCGGGCGGTACCCGGTCGCCGTTACTGCGGGCGGGCCTTCAGGGCCGTTCCGATGGCGACCAGGTCGGGCTTGAGGAGGCCGGGGCCGCTGTGGTCGTTGGGGGCGAAGGTCTTGATCTCGACGTCGACGGCAACGGCGGCGGGGTCGTCCTCGGTGGCCTCGGTGCCGACGACGCCCTCGATGCCGGCGACGAAGTAGACGCAGTGCTCGCCGGCCGGCTGCTGGGCGAGTTCGATGTCGTCGTACGGCCAGTCCTCCGCGTCGGCGCTCTCCAGGTTGACCAGGTGCGCCAGGCAGATGCGGGCCAGGTGCGGGGCCAGTCGGCCGGCGAGGGCGGTGAGGGCGGCGAAGGTGGGGGTCTCCGGCCACAGGGTGGTGATCGGGCGGAGCCGGCCGGAGAAGTCGAAGAAGGTGAAGGTGTGGCGCTCGCCGACGTGGTGGACGGCTCCCCCGGTGACGGTGACCGTGAGGGTGACGGACTTCCCCTTGTAGGTGGTGGTGGCCTGTGCGGTGGCCGCCACGGCGGCGGAGTCCTTGTGGGCCGCGATCGAGGGGGCGTTCGACCTGGCCCGCCGGAAGCGCTGTTCGCCCGCCGCGGCGCTCAGGAACTCGGTCAGGCCCTTGCGCAGGTGGGAGGTGCCGTCGTAGAGCCACTGCTCGGTCTTCGGCGGGTAGAGCAGCCGTCCCTCGCGGCCTGCCTCGTCGGCCTCCTGGTGCGCCTCGCGGAGCAGGGCGGTCAGGTCGTTCCACAGGGCCGGCGTCCTGAAGTCGCCCAGCCCGGCGTTGCCGTCGCTCGCCCGGTCCCACCGCTCCTCCAGCAGCCGGAGCTTGGCGCTGACGCCGTCCAGCACGCGCTTGCCGGGGGCCTGCGGGTCGGGCACGGTGTCGGGGTCGAAGGCCTGGCCGGGGTCGGTGGCCGGGCTCTTGGGGCCCAGGGAGAGGTTGATCGGCAGGTTCCACAGCAGCCGGTGGGCGCTGACCTTCGGCGTCGCGTCCCGCACCGCCGCCGTGACCGGCTGGCCGGCCAACTCCCAGCAGAGCGCCCAGAAGGCGCGCACGGCGGTCTGCAGCGCCGCGGGCTGGCTGGTGTACAGGAGGGCGACCTGCTCGGCCACGGAGGCCAGCTTCTCCTTGGAGATCTTGTGGTGCAGCGCGCCGTCCCCCCACTCGGCCGGGAAGGAGTACTTCGCCTTGCCCTTGGTGATCGGCAGGACCGCCCAGTCGTTCTTACCGGGCACGGTGCTGCCGGTGTTGGGAGCGAGGGCCTTGGTGTTCGCCGGCTGGGCGGCAGTGGTCATCTGTTCCTCCTCCAGTGCTGCTGGCGGGCACGAGCATGGGGCAGGCCGATGCACATCGACTAAACGGGCAGGCAGACCGGGGTGGAGCCGGCGGTGGGGCGCCCCGGGCTCCGCCGCCACCGAAAACGGGCTGCCCGCCCGGCGGGCCGCGTGCTGTACTCGGCGCATGACGGGCGACGGGGCGGGCGGTGCCGGTACGGGCGGTGGCGGTGCGGGCGGTGGTGGGCGGATGCGGCTGCGGGTGACCGGCCGGCCGGTGTCCACCGGGGCGCACCTCCGCCGGGTGCTGGACACCGGGGCGATGCTGGGCAGCACCTTCTTCCACCCGCCCGACCCCACGGTCGCGTTCCTGTACGCGAGCCGCGCCGACCTGCTGCGCCTGGGCGCCCTGTTCCGGCTCGCCGCGACCAGCCCGCACAGCGCGCTGCACGTCCCGGCCCCGCCGGGCCCCGGCCCGCTGGACGCCCGGACGACCTCCCTGCTGGTGGCCCGCACGGACACCGGCCTGCGCCCGTCCGACTGGCCCGCCCTGCGCCGCGCCCCGCGCCGCGCCGCCGCCCCGCTGACGGTCACCGCCCCGGCCCCGCGCCCCGCCGACCGCCCGGACGACGTCCGCCGGCTGGCCGACCGCCACCCGGCCCGGTACGCCGAGCACGCCGGGACGTCCTTCGTCCTGGCCCGCCCCGAACTGCTCTTCTGGATGGGCGACTTGCTGACCGGGGCCGGGGAGTCCGTCGCCACCGACCGCGAGGTCCACCGGCGCGGCGAGAGCTACCGGGACGACTGGGCGGGCTTCTTCGACCCCGAGTGCACCGACGACCCGATGCACGCCCTGTGCGTGGTCGCCGCCGACCCGATCTTCCACCGGGCCCGCTGGCAAGCGGTCCGCCACCGGCGCCTGGTGCGGCGGTGACGTAGTGCGGCGGTGACGGGGCGTCAGGCGGGCGCGAGGAGGCGGCGGACGGCGCGGCGGGCGCGGGTGGCGGCCTGCGGGTCCTGCCAGAGCTGGATGCCCTGGTCGGCGGCCAGCGCGACGCCGCGCAGCTCGAAGAGCAGTTGCGCCGTCTCGGTGCCGGGCGGCAGTTCGCCGGCGGCGAGGCCCGCGTCGAGTTCGCCGAGGACGAAGGCGTCCCAGCGGGCGAGCGCCGCGCGGACCCGGTCGCGGACCGGGCCGGGGCGGGCGTCGTACTCGGCGGCGACGGCGGTGAGGAAGCAGCCCGCGTGTCCGTCGGCGGTCATGTAGGCGAACCAGGCGTCGTGGGCCCGGACCAGCCGTCCGGTGCCGGGGTCGGCGCCGGACAGCGGGGCGAGGACCGCCGCCCGGAAGCGGGCCACCGCCTCGTCCACGGCCGCGAGGTGGAGTTCCTCCTTGGTGCCGAACGGGCCGATCACCCCGGCCTTGCTCATCCCCAGGTCGTCGGCGAGCGCCCCGATGGTGACGCCCTCCAGTCCGGCGACGACGGCCAGGGCGAGGGTGCGGTCGAGGATCCGGGCGCGGGTGGCGGTGGCTTCGGCGACGGACTTGCGCGGACTCATGGAACGAGCTTAACCTAACGACCGTTCGCTATTAACGATCGGTCGTTCGCTATCTCCCGTGGCGGACGGCCACTCCCCCGAGGAGGGGACGTGCGGATCCACCATCTCAACTGCGGTTCACTGCGCACCGTCGAGCACCGGGGCGAGCGCCGCCCGGCGGTCTGCCACTGCCTGCTGCTGGAGACCGACCGGGACGGCCTGGTCCTGGTCGACACCGGGCTCGGCACCGCCGACGTCGCCGACCCCGAGCACACGCTGGGGCCCGAGTTCCGAGGGCGCGCCCAACCCGCGCTCGACCTCGCGGAGACCGCCCTGCACCAGGTCCGCGCACTCGGCCACGATCCGCGCGACGTCCGGCACGTCCTGCTCACCCACCTCGACCTCGACCACGCCGGCGGCCTGCCGGACTTCCCCGGCGCCGAGGTCCACCTGCTGGCGGCCGAGCAGCGCGCCGCCCTCGGCGCCCCCGGCCCCCACCCCGAGGACCGGATCCGCTACCGCCCCGCCCACTGGGCGCACCGCCCCCGGTGGACGACCCACCGGCCCGCCCCCGCGGAGCCCTGGTTCGGGTTCGACGCCGTCCGCCCGCTGCCGCGCCTCGCCGAGGACCTGGCGATCGTCCCGCTCGGCGGGCACAGCGCCGGACACGCCGCGGTCGCGGTCCGGGACCGCGGCGCCGAGCGCTGGCTGCTGCACTGCGGGGACGCCTACTACTTCCACCGCGAGATCGACCCGGACCGGCCCGAGGGCCACCCCGGCATGGACGTCCTGCAGCAACTCACCGAGGTCGACCGGCCGCTGCGCCTGGGCAACCAGGCCCGGCTGCGCGAACTGGTCCGCAACCACGGCGGGCGGGTCGTGCCCTTCAGCGCCCACGACCCCTGGGAGTACGCCCGCCTGGCGGGGAAGTGACGGACCGCCACCGACCGCCCCGACCGCCCCGGCGGGCCCAGTCGGGGCAGTCGGTTCAGCCGGCTCAGTCGGTGGGGGTGGCGCCGAGCAGCGGGAGCAGGCGGTCCCAGTGGTGCCGGAGGGCGGCGGGGTCGAAGGCGTCGGTGTCGGGCATGGTGAAGCCGTGGACGGTGCCGGGGTAGATCTCGGAGCGGTGGTCGACCCCGGCGGCGTCCAACTCCCGCTCCAGCGACTCGAACTGCTCGGGCGTCAGGTCGCCCGCGGCGTGGCCGAAGTGGGCCCGGGCGGTGATCCGGCGGAAGCTCTCCGGGCCGGCGGCGCCCACGGGGGCGTGGAACGCGGCGAGGGCGGCCACTCGGTCGGGGTGGGCGGCGGCGGTGTGCACCGCGTACAGGCCGCCGATGCAGTAGCCGGTCACCCCGACCGGACCGGGGGCGGTCTGCGGCCGGGCCGCGAGGGCGTCGAGGTAGGGCCCGGCGTCGCGGCGGACCAGCTCGGTGGTGTGCGCCTCGATCATCGGCATCAGCCGGGCGAAGATCGCGGGCCGGGCGTCCCGGTCGATGTGCTCGGGCAGGTCGAGCAGCGGGGTCGGGCCGTGCCGGTGGAAGACGTTCGGCACCAGCACGCTGTAGCCGTGCCCGGCCAGTTCGGCGGCCAGCTCGCGCAGCGCGGGCCGGATGCCGAACCCGTCCGGATACATCAGCACGCCGGGGTGCCGTCCGCCGCCGTCGGGAAAGGCGACGATCGCGTCGGCCGGGCCGTCCGGGGTGGGGACGTGCAGGGTCTCGATGGGCATGGGTGTCTCCTGTCGTCGGTCTGACCTGATCCGATGTGCAGTCAGTTCCGGAGCGCCCGGTGGAAGGTCGCTCCGGGATTGCCTGCCGTGGTGGATGCCTGGTCCCGATCCACATGGGTCGGTGTGGTCCGGCTCCCCCCAGCTTGACGTTCCAGCACCCTGAGATGTCCTACCTTCTCGACGACCCGGCCGCTCATGGGGAGTTGCGAGCACATCGCCGGATAGGACGACGCCGACGCGGGCGGGAGGCACCGCCACTGCGTGGCGCTGAACGCCGAGGGCGGCAAACCGCTCTCGCGCCGCGTCGCCAACGACGGGCCCGAGCTGCGCCGAGCAGGCCCGCATGTGCCACGATCTGGTGCCAGTCAACGTCGCCGGCGGGGAGCTGACCGAGCTCCGGCCCGCCACCGCCCGCCGCACCGACCTGGTCCGCGACCGCATCCGGGCCGTGAACCGGCTCCGCGGCCTGCTGACGGGCCTGTTCCCGGCGCGTGGCCAGGGCCGCGGAGGCGAGGGCTTGTTCGCCTGATCCATTCGACTGCAAACCATGCCCGGTGCGTAACGTCGCGCCGTCGTGCTGCCGATTCCTGGCGGTATGACTTCTTCTTCGTGGCACGGCAAGGGACTTGCGGTGGCGGCCACCGCGGTGTGTGTGGCGGGTGTGACGGGCGTGGTGCCCGCGGGGGCGTCGGAGCGGGCGGTGGCGGCGGACGCGCCGTGGGTGGTGTCGCTGGGCGACAGCTACATCTCCGGCGAGGCGGGCCGCTGGGCCGGCAACAGTGCGAACCTGCGCTACAGCCAGGACGGCACCGACCGGGCCTGGGACCAGGCGGCCGACGCGAGCGACGCGCACAAGGTCTACGGGACCTCCTACGACAACGGCTGCAACCGCTCCGACGTCGCCGAGGTGCAGTCCCTCGCACTCGACGTCCGCAAGCTCAACCTGGCCTGCTCCGGCGCGACGTCGGCGGCCGTGAAGCTGCCGGAGAACGGCGGCGAGGCGTTCAAGGGCGAGCCCTCGCAGGCCCAGCAGCTCCAGGACGCGGTGACCGGGCAGCCGGTGCGCGCGGTGGTGGTGTCGATCGGCGGCAACGACCTCGGGTTCTCCGACATCATCACCGAGTGCACGAAGCAGTTCCTCAAGCCCTTCGGCGGCTCCCCGTGCGCGCCCGCGGCCGACAAGCTCGTCAAGGACCGCCTGCCCGCCGTGAAGCAGGCCGCCGCCGACACCCTCACCGACGTGAAGACCGCGATGGAGCGGGCCGGGCACCAGCCCGGCTCCTACCGCCTCGTCCTGCAGTCCTACCCGTCCCCGCTGCCCGATGCTGCCCGCGTCCGCTACGCCGGGGAGAAGTACGACCGCTTCGTCCCGGGCGGCTGCCCGTTCTTCGACAAGGACCTCACCTGGGCCCACGACAGCCTCGTCCCCCAGGTCAGCGCCACCGTCGCCGAGGCCGCCCACGAGGCCGGAGCGGAGTTCCTCGACCTGTCCGGCGCCTTCGAGGGCCGCGAGGTCTGCTCCACCACCACCCGGCTCGCCGACGCCGAGCACCCGCCCGCCGCCGAGAGCAGCGAGTGGATGCGCTTCGTGTCCACCGGCCTCGTCCGCGGCCAGGTCCAGGAGTCCCTGCACCCCAACTTCTTCGGCCAGCAGGCCCTCGGCACCTGCCTGACCCTCCAGCTCCAGGAACAGGCCGGCGACCGCCGCTGCACCAACACCCCCGGCAAGGGCACCGCCGACATGGCACTCGCCCCGCTCGGCTGACCACCCGCCCCGCGGCCACCGCCCGCCCAGGACAACGGCCGCCCAGGACAACGGCCGCGGGGGCGGACCGGCCACGCGCCACGGGGGTCCGAGAGGACTGCCCGACGCGGCCCACCGCCCCACGGGCGGGCACGGTTTTCCCACGGGTCGTCGGGGCGGGCTCCCGTCAGCCGATCCGCTCGCGGAGCCAGGCCAGTTTGGCGGCGAGGTGGACCTCGCCGCCGCCCTCGTGGCCGTTGAACTCGTAGACGCGCAGCGACTTCTCGCCGGGGTGGGCGTGGTAGGCGGCGAAGCAGCCGGAGGGCGGGCAGATCGGGTCCATCATGGCGATGGAGAACAGGGCGGGGGCCTGGATGCGGGCGGCGAGCAGGGCGGCGTCGAAGTAGGCGAGGGTGGCGAAGGTGCGGGTGGTGCGGTCGCGGTGCAGGCGCAGGTACTCGGCGATCTCGGTGAACGGGGGCTGGGGGGCGGTGCGGACGCCGCGCGGGAAGTCGCAGAGGAAGGGGACGTCGGGCAGGACGCCGGCCAGCGGGCCGTCGGTGAGTGCGGCCGCCGCGAGGGAGATGCCGCCGCCCTGGCTGATGCCGGTGACGGCGATCCGGGCCGGGTCGACCTGCGGGAGGGTGCGGGCGGCGGCCAGGAAGCGGACGGCGTCGGTGTAGACCCGGCGGTAGTAGTAGTCGTCGGGGTGGTCGAGGCCGCGGGTGAGGAATCCGGGTACGGCGCCCGCGAGTTGGGGGGCGGGGTCGTCGGTGCGGCCGGGGGCGGCGGACCAGCCCTGGCCGCGGGTGTCCATGACCAGGTGGGCGTAGCCGGCGCAGGCGTAGGTGAGGTTCTCGTGCGGGAGTCCGACGCCGCGGCCGTAGCCGAGGTACTCGACCACGCAGCCGAGCGGGCCGCCCGCCCCGGCGGGGAGGTGGAGCCGGCCGTGGACGGGGTGGCCGCCGAAGCCGGGGACGGTGAGCTCGTAGGTGTCGACCAGGGCGAGGCCGTTGGCGACGGGGGTGAGGTCGGGGCGCTGGACGGCGGGGCCGGCTTCGGCGAGGGTGCGCCGCCAGAAGGCGTCCAGGTCGGCGGGTTCGGGCAGGTGCGGGCGGTAGGCGAGGCACTCGTCGAGGGTGAGGTCGGTGAGCGGCACGGGTGTCTCCGGGAGGGGGCGCGGCGGCGGGAAGCACCCGGATCGTAGGTCAGACATCAGACGTCTGTCGACCTGCCCCGGGGGTTAGGCCCGGTTGGCGACGGCCTCCGCGCGGGCGGCGGCGATCCGGCGGCGGACCGGGACGTAGTGCCGGCGCACGGCCTCGGTGAAGCGGCGGGCGTCGCCGATCCGCAGCGCCTCGACCATGGCGCGGTGGGCCTCGACGGTGTCGGCCTCGTCCTGCGCGGTGACGATGTTCAGGTGCGGGGCGACCACCGCGTGCACCTCCCAGCAGGCCGAGGAGAGCTGGGCGACCAGCTCGTTGGCGAGCGGCTGGAGCAGCAGCGCGTGGAAGCTGCGGTCGGCCGCCACGATGTCCTGTCCGAGCCGCAGCCCGGCCTCCATCTCCCCCACCAGGTGGGCGAGTTGATCCAGGTGGACGGGGAGCAGCGCGTCGATGATCCGGCCCGCCATGGCGCGCTCGAACAGCTCCCGGACGTCGACCAGGTCGGAGAGCACCCGGAAGTCGTCGTCGGGGCTGAGCAGGCCGCGGAAGCTGAGGCTCTCCACCAGGGCGGAGAGGCTGAGCCGGCCGACGAAGGTGCCGTGGCCGTGCCGGACCTGGACGATGTCCAGCGCGTCCAGCACCTTGATCGCCTCGCGGACGCTGGAGCGGCCGGCGCCGAAGATCTCGCAGAGCTCGTTCTCGCTGGGCAGCGGGTCCCCGGGCCTGAGGCGGCCGCGCAGGATGTACGCCTTGATCTGGTCCACCACCGGCGGCTTCGCCGGGCCGGGTCCGGGGCGGAACGCCCAGGTCGGCGGGTCGGCCCGGCGTTGCGGGCCGTTGCCGAATCGTGAACCTGCGGCGGTCGTCATCCCTTGACCCTCCCCTGTGGCGGCGGCTACGTTCACACCCTAACAGCTCAGACATCAGATGTCTGATGACAGATGAGCTGCTTCTCTTCCGCTCGAATCCGCTCGATCCGCCCGGGATTCCGACCCGGCACTCTCCCCCGCGGTTCCGCTGTCCGGACCGCGAGGTGACACCCCCTCACCCCGCACTCCCCCCACAAGGAGCTCCCGTGCTGGAACGGACGTCCAAGGAAGTCGACCGCCGCGGCTTCCTGCGCCTGGTCGGCGCCCTCACCACCGCCACCGCGATCGCCGGTTCGGTCGCCGCCTGCGGCGGCCCGTCCTCCACCGCCGCGGGCTCCACCTCCGGCGGCGACGCCGAGGGCGGCAGCAACGGCACCATCGAGGCCGGCATCTCGTACGCGCTGTCCACCGGCTTCGACCCGATGACCTCCTCCGGCGCCACCCCCGTGGCCGCCAACCTGCACGTCTTCGAGGGCCTGGTCGACCTCGACCCGGCCACCCGCGAGCCGTACGCGGCGCTCGCCGCCGCGATGCCGCAGCAGGTCGACGACACCACCTGGCGGGCCCGGCTGCGCTCCGGCGCGACCTTCCACGACGGCTCGCCGGTCACCGCCGAGGACGTGGTGTTCTCCTTCGGCCGGATCCTCGACCCGGCCAACTCCTCGCTGATCGTGCAGTTCCTGCCGTTCCTGGACACCGTCACCGCGGTGGACTCCGGCACCGTGGAGTTCAGGCTGAAGTACGCGTTCCCGCTGTTCGCCACCCGCATCTCGGTGGTCAAGGTCGTCCCGAAGAAGGTCGTCGAGGCCGACCAGAAGGCGTTCGACGCCAAGCCCACCGGCTCCGGCCCGTACAAGGTGGTCGAGGCGACCCGGCAGGACAAGATCGCCTTCCAGCGGCACGACGCCTACAACGGCCCGCGCCCGGCCAAGGCCGCGGCCATGGTGTGGCGGCTGACCTCCGACCCGACCGCCCGGGTCTCCTCGCTGGTCTCCGGCCGGGTGCAGGCGATCGAGGACGTGCCGTACGTCGACGTGGCCGGGCTGAAGGGCAAGGCCGTCACCGAGTCGGTGGAGAGCTTCGGCAACCTGTTCCTGATGTTCAACTTCGCCCGCAAGCCGTTCGACGACAAGCGGGTGCGCCAGGCGCTGCACTACGCGCTGGACGTCGACAAGATCGTCGCCACCGCGATGTACGGCAACGGCATCGCCTCCACCAGCTACCTGCAGCCCAGCCACCCCGACTACCACCGGGCGGCCACTGTCTACGGGCACGACCCGGAGAAGGCCAGGGCGCTGCTCGCGGAGGCCGGGGCGAGCGGGCTGTCGGTGACCCTGCTGACCACCAACACCGGCTGGGTCAACGACATCGCGCCGCTGATCAAGGAGAGCTGGGACGCGGTCGGCGTGAAGACCACGCTCGACATCGGCGACTCCTCCGGCCAGTACAAGAAGGTCGACGCGGGCGACTTCGGGGTGATGGCCGCGCCCGGCGACCCGTCGGTGTTCGGCAACGACGTCGACCTGCTGCTGCGCTGGTTCTACGGCGAGGGCGTGTGGACCACCAAGCGCTTCCGCTGGGCCGGCTCGTCCGAGGACCAGCAGGTGCGCGGCCTGCTCGACCAGGCCGCCCGGACCGCCGACGCCGCGGCCCGCTCCGCGCTGTGGAACCAGGTGATCGACCTGGTCGCCGAACAGGCCGTGCTGTACCCGGTGGTGCACCGCAAGCTGCCCACCGCGTGGAGCGACAAGAAGCTGGCCGGCTTCAAGCCGCTGCCCACCACCGGCCTGTCCTTCCTCGGCGTCTCCGCCGCGTAGCCGGCCCGCCGCACAGGCGCCCCGCGCCCGCTCGACCGGCGCCGGGGCCCGGACCGCCGCACCGGCCGGCCCCCGGCGCCTCCCCTCCTCCCTAGGACTTCCCCATGCTCGTATTCCTCCGGCTCGCGCTGCGGCGGCTCGCCATGCTGCCGGTGATGGTCCTCGGCGTGACCCTGCTGGTCTTCGTGGTGCTCCAGTTCTCGCCCGCCGACCCGGCGTACAACGCCCTCGGCGACGGCGCCTCGGAGCAGGCCCGGCAGGCGTTCGCCGCCGCCAACGGCCTCGACGACCCGCTGCCGGTGCGCTACGTCCGCTTCCTCGGCGACCTGCTGCACGGCAACCTCGGGGTGACCGTGCCGCCCAGCACGCCCGTCTCGGACCGGATCGCCACCGCGTTCCCGCTGACCCTGCAACTCACCCTGCTCGGCCTGGCCATCGCGATCGTGCTGGCGCTCGCCCTCGGCATCACCGGCGCGCTGTACCGCGACCGCTGGCCCGACCAGCTGACCCGGGTGCTGTCCATCTCCGGCGTCGCGATCCCGTCGTTCTGGCTCGGCATCGTGCTGATCCAGGAACTCGCCCTGAACCGCTCGATCCTGCCGACCGGCGGCTACGTCAACCCGGCCGACTCGGTGGGCGGCTGGCTGGAGACGATGATCCTGCCCGCCGTCTCGCTGGCGATCCCGGTGGCCGCCGGACTGGCCCGGCTGGTGCGCACCTCGATGGTCGCCGAACTCGACCGCGACTACGTGCGCACCGCGACCGGCAACGGCCTGCCGCGCTCCGTGGTGATCCGCGGCGTGCTGCGCAACGCGCTGGTGACCCCGCTGACGGTGCTGGGCCTGCGGGTCGGCTACCTGCTGTCCGGCGCCGTGGTGATCGAGACCATCTTCGACCTGCCCGGCATGGGCAAGCTGATCCTCGAGGGCGTCACCGGCGGCGACGTCGCCCTGGTGCAGGGCACGGTGCTGACCATCGCGGTGGTCTTCCTCGCCGTCAACGTCCTCGTCGACCTGCTCGTCCTGCTCGTCAACCCCCGTGTCAGGACGGTGTGATCATGCGTATCGGACTCCTGCGCTCGCTGGCCCGCCCCGGCATCGCCTTCCGCCGGCTGCCGCTCGCCTCCCGGATCGCCCTCGGCGTGCTGCTGCTGGTGCTGTGCGCGGCCGCCCTCGGCCCGCTGTTCACCCAGGACCCGCTGGCCACCGGCCTGCCGGTCCAACCCCCGAGCGGCGCCCACTGGTTCGGCACCGACCGGGCCGGACGCGACGTGTTCGCCCGGGTGGTCGGCGGCGCCCGCTACTCGCTGGTGATCGGCCTCGGCGCGACCCTGGTCGCGCTGCTGCTCGGCAGCGTGCTCGGCGCGTTCGCCGCCACTTCCCGCAAGGCGGGCGACGAGGGCGTGATGCGCACCCTCGACGTGGTGATGGCCTTCCCGCCGATCGCGCTGGCCGCCGTGCTGGTCACCATCTTCGGCACCAGCGTGCCGATCCTGGTGTGCACGATCGCCTTCGTCTACGTGCCGATGCTGACCCGGGTGGTGCGCGCCAACGTCCAGTCCCAGTACGGCGAGGACTACGTGGCCGCCGAGCAGGTGATCGGCGCCCGGCGCGGCTGGATCGTGCTGCGGCACGTCGCCGTCAACTGCGCCGCGCCCGTCGCGGTGTTCGCCACCGTGCTGGTCGCCGAGGCGATCATCTTCGAGGCCAGCCTGTCCTTCCTCGGCGCCGGCGTGCAGCAGCCCAACCCGAGCTGGGGCAACGTGCTCGCCTACGGGCAGCAGATCCTGCTGGCCGGCGGCTGGTGGGCGACGCTCTTCCCCGGCCTGGCCATCCTGGTCACCGTGCTGGCACTGAACGTGCTCGCCGAAGGGCTCACCGACGCCACCGCCTCCCCCGCCAAGTCCGTTCCCGTGCAGGGGGGTTCGGAGCCCACCGCGGTCGCCGTCGAGCCCGCCGCGGTCGCCGTCGAGCCCGGGGACGAGCGGGTCTCGGCCGCGCTGGAGGTGCTCGCCGAGCGGATCGCCGCCCGGCCCGGCCCGGTGGCGCCCGTCCCGGACGACGCGCCCGAGCTGCTCGCGGTGCGCGACCTGTCGATCCGCTTCCCCGACCGCTACGGCGAGGTCGCCGTGGTCGACGGCCTGTCCTTCACCGTCCGGCAGGGCGAGACCCTGGGCCTGGTCGGCGAGTCCGGCTGCGGCAAGTCGATCACCTCGCTGGCCGTGATGGGCCTGCTGGCCCGGGGCGCCGAGGTCTCCGGCCGGATCGAGTACCGCGGCCGGGACCTGCTCACCCTGGACGCCAAGGAGCGCCGCGCCCTGGCCGGCCCCGAGATCGCCATGGTCTACCAGGACGCGCTCTCCTCGCTCAACCCGTCCGTGCTGGTCGGCCGGCAGCTGCGCCAGCTCACCTCCCGCGGCGGCACCAAGACGCCCGCCGAACTGCTCGAACTGGTAGGCCTCTCCCCCGAACGCACCCTGCGCTCCTACCCGCACGAGCTCTCCGGCGGCCAGCGCCAGCGCGTCCTGATCGCCATGGCGCTCTCCCGCGACCCGAAGCTGCTGATCGCCGACGAGCCGACCACCGCGCTCGACGTCACCGTGCAGGCCCAGGTCGTCGAACTACTGGTGCGGCTGCGCGAGGAGCTCGGCTTCGCCATGGTGCTGGTCTCCCACGACCTCGCCCTGGTCGGCGACCTGGCCCACCGGGTGGCCGTCATGTACGCCGGGCAGCTCGCCGAACTCGGCGACACCGACGCCCTGTTGACCGACCCCGCGCACCACTACACCCGCGGCCTGCTCGGCTCGGTGGTCTCCCTGGAGGCCGGGTCCGAGCGCCTGCACCAGATCCGCGGCGTGGTGCCCGCCCCGCAGCGCTTCAACTCCGGCTGCCGGTTCGCCACCCGCTGCGCCGCGGCCACCGAACTGTGCCGCACCACCCCGCCGCAGGCCGCCGACCGCTCCGCCGGACACGCCTTCGCCTGCCACCACCCGGCGGCCGACCGCCTCGAAGGGAGCCTGCGATGACCACTCCGGTGCCGAATCCCGTGCCGAGTCCCGTCCTGAGCCTGGACGGTGTGCACGTCCGCCACCGGGCCCGCAGCGGCGGCCTGTTCCGGCGGGACGCGGTGCACGCCCTGACCGACGCCAACCTGACCGTCGGCAAGGGCGAGATCCTCGGTCTGGTCGGCGAGTCCGGCTGCGGGAAGTCCACCCTGGCCCGGGTGCTGACCGGCCTGCAGCGCCCCACCGAGGGCACCGTCGCCTTCCGCGGCGAGGACCTGTGGGCGCTGCCCGGCCACCGGCGCCGCCGCGAGTTCGGCTCCAGCGTCGGCATGGTGTTCCAGGACGCCTCCACCGCGCTCAACCCGCGGCTGCCGGTCGGCCGGATCCTGCGCGACCCGCTGGACGTCCACCGGCGCGGCACCCCCGCCGAACGCGAGGCCCGGGTCGAGGAGTTGCTCGACCTGGTCGGCCTGCCCGGCCACGTGGTGCGCAACCTGCCCGGCCAGCTCTCCGGCGGCCAGCGCCAACGCGTCGCCATCGCCCGGGCGCTGGCCCTGGAACCGGAGGTCGTGGTCGCCGACGAGCCGACCAGCGCGCTGGACGTCTCGGTCCGCGCCCAGGTCCTCAACCTGCTGGTCGACCTGCGCGAACGCCTGGGCCTGGGCATGGTGTTCATCTCGCACGACATCCAGACCGTCCGATACCTGGCCGACCGGCTGGCCGTGCTCTACCTCGGCCGGGTGGTCGAGGAGGGCCGCGCCGAACAGGTCGCCGCCGCACCCGCCCACCCGTACACCCGGGCCCTGCTCTCCGCCACCCCCAGCCTGCTGGAGGACACCGAGCGGATCGTCCTGCACGGCCCCGTCCCCTCCGCCACCAACCCGCCCTCCGGCTGCCCGTTCCGCACCCGCTGCTGGAAGGCCGACGACGCCTGCGCCACCGCGTTCCCCGCCGCCGACGGCGACGACGCGCGGCGCTGGCACTGCGTCCACCCCGAGACCACCCCCGCAAGGAGCACGTCATGACCGCCCGCCGCCCCGCCTTCTCCGGCGTCGTCCCGCCCGTCGTCACCCCGCTCACCGCCGACGGCGACATCGACACCGCCTCGCTGGAACGCCTGGTCGGCTTCCTGCTGGAGGGCGGCGTGGACGGCCTGTTCGCGCTCGGCAGCTCCAGCGAGACCGCCTACCTCACCGAGGCCCAGCGCACCCGCGTCCTGGAGGTCGTGGTCGGCGCGAACGCCGGCCAGGTCCCGGTGATCGCCGGCTGCATCGAGACCACCACCAACCGGGTGATCGAACGGGCCCTGATCTCACGGGAATCGGGCGCGGACGCGGTGGTCGCCACCGCCCCGTTCTACACCCGCACCCACCCCGTGGAGATCGAACGGCACTTCCGCGAGATCGCGGCCGCCGCCGAACTCCCGCTGTTCGCCTACGACATCCCGGTCTGCGTGCACAACAAGCTGGACACCGCGATGCTGCTCCGGCTGGCCGCGGACGGCGTGCTGGCCGGCGTCAAGGACTCCTCCGGCGACGACGTCGCCTTCCGCTACCTGTGCCTGGGCGCACGGGAGTTGCCCGAGTTCGCGGTCCTCACCGGCCACGAGGTCGTGGTCGACGGCGCGCTGCTCGGCGGCGCCGACGGCGTCGTCCCCGGCCTCGGCAACGTCGACCCGCACGGCTACCGCCGCCTCGCCGACCACGCCGCCGCCGGCGACTGGGCCGCCGCCGCGGCCGAACAGGACCGGCTGGCCCGGCTGTTCGAGATCGTCACCGTCGCCGAGAACACCTCCGGCACCGCCGCGGGCCTCGGCGCCTTCAAGACCGCGCTGATGCTGCGCGGCATCATCACCACCAACGCGATGAGCACCCCCATGACCGCGTACGACGCCGAGCAGACCGCCGCCGTCGCCGCCCTCCTCGACCGGGCCGGGCTGCGTTGACCCCCGCCACGGAACCCGCCTCCGGCGGCGGGGCACCCGGGCGCGAGCACAGCGGGCGGGCGGGAGCCGGGCCGGAGGCCGCGGGCGGGCCGACAGCCGCGGGCGGCACAACACCGGTGCACGACAAGGCTGTTGTGACCGCCGCTCACGCCGCTCCCGCCGCTCCCGTCGCTCCCGTCGCGCCCGTCGCTCCGGTCGCCGCGGTGGACCCGACACCCGGTCCCGCCCTGGACCGTCAGGTCTCCGCCGCCACCTCTTCCGGCCCGGTCGGACCGCTCGGACCGGTCGTCGCCGGGGTGGACATCGGCGGGACGAAGACCTCCGCCGCGCTGGTCGGGCCGGACGGCGCGGTCGGGCCGGTCGTCACCGTGCCGACGCCCGCCGCCGAGGGGCCGGCCGCCGTACTGGCGGCGGTGGCCGGAGCGGTCCGGGCGCTCGGCGGCGCGCCGGTCGCGGTCGGGGTCGGCAGCGCGGGCGTGATCGATCCGGTGCGCGGCCGGGTCGTCTCGGCGACCGACGCGATGCCGGGCTGGGCGGGCACCGAACTCCGTTCCGGGCTGGAGCAGTTGCTCGGTCTGCCGGTCGCCGTCGACAACGACGTGCACGCGCACGCTCTCGGCGAGGCGTGGACGGGGGCCGCGCGCGGCGCCCGCTGCGTGCTGCTGGTCGCGGTCGGGACGGGCGTCGGCGGGTCGCTGCTGATCGACGGCCGGGTCCACCACGGCGCCCGGCAGGTCGCCGGGCACCTGGGCCACCTCGCCGTCCCCGCCGCCACCGGCCTGCCCTGCACCTGCGGCGGCACCGGCCACGTCGAGGCGGTCGCCGCCGGGCCCGCCCTGCACGCCGCGTACCGCCGCGCGGGCGGCTCCCCGGACGTCCCCGACCTGCGGGCCGTCGCCGCCCTCGCCGCGGCCGGCGACGACCGCGCCACCCGCGTCCTGGCCACCGGCGCCCGGGCCCTCGGCCAGGCGATCGGCGGCCTCGCCAACGTCCTCGACCCGGACCTCGTCCTGATCGGCGGCGGCGTCGCCCACTGCGGCCCGCCCTGGTGGGACCCGCTGCGCGCCGCCTTCGCCGCCGAACTCCTCCCCCCGCTCGCCGAACTCCCGCTCACCGCCTGCGCCCTGGGCCCCACCGCCGCGATCGTCGGCGCGGCCCGCCTGGTCGAGGCAGCGGAGCCCCGCCAGGTGCTCGGGGAACGGCGGGCCCCGGTCTGCTGACGGTTCACTGCCGCCCGGCGCGTCCGCTTCCGGTTCGGTCGAAGACACGCAGCAGCACGAACCTCCGATGGGCTCCGACCGTCAGCAGCACGGACTCGCCGTTCCCCGAGCCCCTGATTTCGCACCCCGCCGTTCTCGGCCGTGCCCCTGATTTCGCACCCCACCGTTCCCCTCCTACTGGAGCCTGCCCATGGCCACTCATCAACTCCCCTTCCCCGTCCAAAGGTTGCGCGGCCGCCTGGTCGTCTCCTGCCAGGCGTACCCCGGCGAGCCGCTGCGCGACCCGGACGCGATGCGGCGGATGGCGCTCGCCGCGCTGGAGGGCGGGGCGGCCGGTGTCCGGGCGCAGGGGCTGGCGGATCTGCGGGCGATCCGGGCCGCGACGGACGTGCCGCTGATCGGGCTGTGGAAGGACGGCGCGTCCGGGGTGGTGATCACGCCGACGGCCGGGCACGTCCGGCAGGTCGCGGCGACGGGGGCGGAGATCGTGGCCCTGGACGCGACGTCCCGGCCCCGGCCGGACGGGCGGCCGCTCGCGGAGTCGTTCGCGGCCGCGCACGAGGCGGGCGCGCTGGTGATGGCGGACGTGGCGACCTTCGAGGAGGGCCTGCGCGCCGCCGAGTCGGGCGCCGACCTGGTGGGCACCACGCTCTCCGGCTACACCGACGACTCGCCCCACCTGCCCGGCCCGGACCTGGAGTTGGTGTCCCGGCTGGCCGCCGCGCTGGACGTCCCGGTGGTCGCCGAGGGCCGGATCCACACCCCCGCCCAGGCCCGCGCCGCGCTGGAGGCCGGCGCCTTCGCGGTCGTGGTGGGCACCGCGATCACCCACCCGACCACCCTGACCCGCTGGTTCGCCGCCGAGGTCGACGCCGCGCACCGGCCGCCGTCCCGCTGAGTGCTCCTCCACCGGCCCCCGACTGCCGGCTCAGCTCTCCGGGGCGGACTCCCCGACCTGGTAGATCCGCCGGTCGAGTTCCTCCTCCGCCCAGGCGAGGTCGGCCCGGAGGTCGAGCCAGACCTGGTCCTTGCGCTGCCCGGGCCGGTCCAGGCGGACGGCGACCCAGCTGAAGACGCCGGTGAGGATCTCGCGCCGGCGTCCGGGCGCGGTCACGGCCAGTGCGAAGGGGACCGCGAGTCCGGCCCTGGTGACGACGATGCGCTGCTCGTCCTCGGGGCTGCGCCGGCCGCCGGTGCGGAAGCCGGGCTTGCCGGTGGTCTTGACCCACTCCACCTCCGATCCGGGGACCTGCTGGGTCAGACAGCGGGCGAGGGAGCCGCGGACCGCCCCGGCCGGGTCGTCGCCGAGCCAGCCGAGCCAGTGGTCGGGGTCGGTGAGATGGTGGAGGTCGTCCGTGGGCCGCCCGTGCCGCGGGTTCTCCCGGTACTCGCCGGTCAGTTTCCCGTCCGGGCCGACCAGCCAGCATCCGTGGACCGCCTCGCTCGGCACGAAGCCGTCGGGGTCGTCGACGTACTCGGGGTCGATCACCGCGACCGATCCGCCGGGGTTGGCGGCCGCCTGCGCGACGAGCGCGGCCGGGGGCGATGCCAGGATCCGCTGGCGCTCCGCCTCGATGTCCTTCATGGTGTCGCCGTCCTCTCGTCCGGGTTCGCCTGCGTCCGGCATGTTCGCACACCATTCGGACGGTCCGGCCACACCCCTCCCCTGGACATCAGATGTCTTACGTCAGACACCTTGACCGCCACCCGCCGCTCTCCCTAGGGTCGTTGACCAGACATCAGATGTCCTGACTCCGATGTCTCGGCTCCCTCCGCCCGTCCGCCGACCGGCCACCCCCTGCGCGGCCCCCACGCCCGCGCCCCGGCCGGCCGGCGGACGCGGACTCCCCCTCGGACGATTGCGAGCACCCCCGTGGCCCTGTCCCCTCCGCACGCCCGCGCCCTCCTCACCGTCGGCGCCCTCACTCTCACCGCCCTCCCGCTCGGCGTCGCCACCGCGTCCGCCACAGCCCCGGTCGGCCAGTCGGCCGTGGTCAGCCAGGACTGCGCCTCCGGCGGCCGGATCCAGCAGACGGTGGTG
Source organism: Kitasatospora cineracea (assembly GCF_003751605.1). Taxonomy (NCBI): domain Bacteria; kingdom Bacillati; phylum Actinomycetota; class Actinomycetes; order Kitasatosporales; family Streptomycetaceae; genus Kitasatospora; species Kitasatospora cineracea. The sequence continues at coordinate 4,526,635 of NZ_RJVJ01000001.1, read as the reverse complement.
AACAACACCGCCACCCCCACCACGTTCACCCTCACCTGGCCGGGCAACGGCACCTGGAGCGCGACCGTCGCGGCCTTCGACTCCTCGCACTTCTACTTCACCAAGCCGTCCGGCACCGCCTACACCTTCCGCACCACCACCCCGCAGGGCTACGACAACACCGTCAGCGGCACCCTGGACTGCTCGAACGCGCTGGACGCCAACGTCAGCCTGGAGTGCCCGCGGAACGCCGACGGCTCACTGCCCGCGAGCCACCGCCTGCGGATCACCCTGGACAACCGCACCGCCGCCGCGCAGACCTTCACCGTCGCCTGGCCGGGCCGCACCAACTCGCCGTGGACGGTGAGCGTCCCGGCGATGTCCGGCGACTCCTCGCTGTACTGGACCCTCCCGAACGGCACCCCCTACACCTTCAACCTGGCCGCCACCGGCAGCAGTTGGAGCAGCACCCAGTCCGGCACCGCGAACTGCGGCCTGGCGGCCGGCACCCCGGGCATGAACGCGCAGACCGTCCTCACCACCGCCACCCCGATCAGCGGCGTCAACGCCCTTGCCGCGAACGGGGTTTCGTACACCACCACGACCACCACCGCGAAGTCGGTGCGGATCCCCGCCCTGGCCCAGACCGCGTCCGGCACGGTGATCGCCACCGCCGACGCCCGGATCGACGGCGGCGCCGACCTCGGCGGCGGGACGAACAACATCCAGGTGGCGATGGTCCGTTCGACCGACGGCGGGGCGACCTTCTCGGCGCCCCGGATCATCGCCCACCCCGCGACCACCGCGGAGGGCTACGGCGACTCCAGCCTGCTGGTGGACCGGACCACCGGCCGGGTGTTCTGCTTCTTCACCTACTCGCCCAAGGTCGGCGTCGGCTACTACGGCTCCACCGCCGGCGACACCTCCGCCACCGCCACCACCAACACCCACGTCCGGTACGTCACCTCGGACGACGACGGCGCCACCTGGAGCGCCCCCGTCGACCTCAACCCGTCCGTCCGCGACGCGAGTTGGGCCGGCATGTTCGCCTCCTCCGGGCACGGCGTGCAACTCGCCTCCGGCCGCCTGGTGCAGCCGATGGTCTACCACGACGCGGCGGGCGACCACGCGGCGAACCTCTACTCCGACGACCACGGCGCCAGCTGGCACGCCGGCGGCTCCGCGGCCACCGGCGTGAACGAGTCCAAGGCGATCCAGCGCAGCACCGGCAAGGTCGTCCAGAACATGCGCTCCAACGCGGGCGGCAACCGCTGGTACGCCACCACCTCCGACGCCACCGACGTGGCCGGCGGCTTCGGCACCGCCTGGAACTCCGGCCTGCTGGACCCGGGTTGCAACGGCGACGAGATCTCCTACCTGCGCCCCACCGACACCGACGCCGCCGGCCACCCGCTGCTCACCCCCACCGCCGTCCTCTCCAACACCGCCACCGCCAACAACGCCACCCGCCAGGACCTCACCGTCCGCATCAGCCAGGACGACGGCGCCAGCTGGCCCCACCGCACCCTCCTCAAGGCCGGCCCCAGCGGCTACTCCAGCGCGGCGGTCCTCAACGACGGCACGGTGGCCGACCTGTACGAGATCGGCAGCACCGGCGGCATCGTGTACACCAACTTCACCACCGCCTGGGTGAGCGGTTCCTGACGCCCCGTCACTCCCACGAGGGGGACGCTCCCCAGGGATCTTCCCCCTCCGGCTCCTGGCGCACGGAGGGGAGCAGCAGTCCGGCCCGCAGCACGGAATCGGCCTCGGTGCGCAGTTGGGCGTGCAGGGCCGCGCAGATACGGTCGGCGGGGCCGGACGCGGCCACCAGGGTGTAGGCGGCCGCGGCGCGGATGCCGGGGACGGGGTCGTCGAGCAGGGCCGTCAGCAGGTCCGCGTCCGCGGCGAGCGCGTCCCGGGCGGCCTCGATGCCCCACGTCCCGAAGTAGCCGCTCGGTTCGTAGCGCCACCCCGGGTCGTCGAAGCGCAGCAGTGTGCTCCGGGTCTCCGGCCATGGGGCCAACGGCCGGCGGACCGTCCAGGCTGCCGTCTCCAGTGCGTAGCCGCGGTGCCGGTTGCGCGGGTCGGCCGCGGCGCGGAGCAGGAACGGGACGGCCATGGCCGCCACCGACCAGTAGCTGTTGGCCAGTTGGCCCTCCACTCCGCGCACTCCGCGGTACACCTGCTCGGGGTCGGTGGAGCGCAGCCGCGCCACGTCGTCCCGGGTGCCGGGGCCCTCCGGGAAGCGCTCCCAGGGGAGGTCGTCGTACGCGAAGGCGTCCTTGCTCGCCGCGGGGAGCGCCGCGAGCACGGCGCGGACGTCGAGCGGGCCGCCCGCCTGTTCCAGCGGGTCGGCGTCGAGGAAGGCCCGGACGATCTCCTGGCGGACCGGGTCGTCCTGCCACCCTGCCCCCAAAGGAACGTCAACTGCCGTTCTGCGCGGCGGCCTTGGCGTTGCGTTCGCGGGCGGCTGCGATGCGGCGGCGGGCCGGGCGGTAGTGGGCTTCGACGGCGCGGTCGAAGGCGAGCGGGTCGGCGGCGCGGACGGCGGCGACCACGGCGCGGTGGGCGTTGACGGTGTCGAGTTCGTCCTGCTTGGTGATGACGTGCAGGTGGGGGGCGACGATGCCGTAGACGTCCCAGCAGGCGGAGGAGAACTGGCTGATGATCTCGTTCCTGAGCGGTTCGACCAGCAGGGCGTGGAAGCGGCGGTCGATGCCGATGACGTCCTGGCCGGCCGCCAGTCCGGCCTCCATCTCGTCGACCAGTTCCTCCAGGGCGGTGATGTGGTCGGCGTGCAGGGTGTCCAGGATGCGCTGGGCCATGCCGCGTTCCAGCACCTCGCGGACGTCGACGAGTTCCTCCAGCACCTTGAAGTCGTCGTCGGGGCTGAGCAGTCCGCGGAAGGTCAGCCCCTCGACCAGGGCGGACATGCTGAGGCGGCCCACGTAGGTGCCGTGGCCGTGCCGGACCTCCACGATGTCCAGCGCGTCCAGCGTCTTGACGGCCTCGCGGACACTGGAGCGGCTGGCGCCGAGCGCCTCGCACAGCTCGCCCTCGCTGGGCAGCAGGTCGCCGGGGCGCAGCCGGTTGTCGATGATGTAGCGCTTGATCCGTTCGGCCACCTCGTGCCGGCGCAGCGGGCGCGGCGACGCGGTGCCCTTGGTGCGGATGGTCTCGGCCACCGGTGCTGTCCCCACTTCTCCGCTTCCCGGCGCGTTCCGCCGGGTGTTCCCCCGCGTGGCGTCGGGCCACGGGGGGCTGCCAGCCTACCAGCCCGGCTCGCGGACATCCGATGTCTGACCAGCAGGTGGGAAGGGGGCCGGAGGCCGGGAGGGGCGGGGTCAGGACGGGTGGCGGTCGGCGAGGCGGTGCAGGCGGCCGGGGACGTCCAGGCCGATCAGCAGGACGACCAGCAGGCTGAGGCCGAAGGTGAGGACGGCCAGCGACTGGCCGAGCGGGCGGCCCTCGGCGAGGCGGGCGCCGAGCAGCGGGGCGACGGCGCCGCCGAGCGCGCCGACGTTGTAGACGAAGCCGAGGCCGGAGGCGCGGCGTTCGACCGGCAGGTGGCCGCCCAGGTAGCGGGGCAGCAGGCCGGAGATGCCGAAGCTGGTGGCCTGGAGCAGGAACAGCAGCACGCCGAGCAGCAGCAGGTCGTCGTGCACGGCGAACACCGGGAAGACGAAGGCCAGCGACGCGGTGAGGGTGAGCGCGTAGGCCCGGGCCGGGCCGAACCGGTCGCCGGTGAACCCGGCCAGCACGCACCCGGCGGCCGTCCCGAACCCGGCCCAGAACAGCACGTCGCGGACCTGCCCGGCGGTGTAGTGCAGCTCGGTCTTGAGGTAGGTGGGCAGCAGCGCCTGGATCGGCCAGGTGTACAGGAACCCGGCGAACACGGTGACGGTGAGCGCCAGGTACAGCACCCGGTGGCCGGGGCTGCCGAGCCGGACCGCGAGGGTCCCGAGCGCGCCTGCGGCGAACAGGGCGAGCGGCCAGGCGGCGTCCCCGACCCGGCCGGTAAACAGCACCAGCAGCGCGCCGAAGGCCCCGGCGGCGAGCCCGAGGTGCAGCGCGGCCCGGCCCGGCGAGGGGGTGCCGTCGGGACGGGTGAACAGCGGGCGGAACGGGTTGGGGCGGGCGGCAGTCTCGGCGATCGCCTCCTCCCAGTCCTCGGCCTCGGGCAGCGCGCGGCGCATCCACAGCGCGAACAGCGCGGGCAGCACGCCCAGGTAGAACATCCAGCGCCAGCCGAGCGCGGGCACCACCTGGCTGTAGACCTGCGCGGCGAGGACGGTCCCGATCGAGTAGCCGGAGATCAGGAACCCGCTGGCCCGCCCGCGCATCCGTTCCGGCCAGCTCTCCATCACGTAGGTGGCGCTGGCGCTGTACTCCCCCGCCATCCCGAGCCCGACCACCAGCCGGGCCGCGTACAGCGCCCCGTAGCTCCCGGCGAGCCCGCAGGCCAGCGTCCCGAGCGAGAACAGCAGGATGCTGGCGGTCATCGCGGCCCGCCGCCCGTACCGGTCGCCGAGCGCGCCGAGCAGCATCCCGCCGAGCCACCGGCTGACGAACGCGGCCGACACCAGCGAGGCGGCCTGCACGGCGTCCAGTCCGAACTCCGCCCGGACCTCGGTGAGCACCAGCGTGATCAGGACGAAGTCGAAGCCGTCCAGCACGTACCCGCCCCAGGCAGCGGCGAAGGCCGTCCAGCCGCGCCGCCCGACCTGCCGGTACCAGCGGGGCCGGTGACGGGGGTCGGTGCGTCGCGGGGGTCGGTCCATCGCGGCAGGATATCCGGACGGTCGGATTCCGCAATGGGCTCCGGTGTGCGGGGTCCGGTACGGGCTCCGATACGGGTTCCGGTACGGGCTCCGGCGCAGGTCCCGCCACCCGGGAGGCCCGCCACCCGGGAGGCCCGCCACCCGCCGGGCCTTCGCCCGGGGGCCGGCCGCCCACCGGGCCGCCGGCTCAGGCCGCGGGTGCCTTCCCGCGCAGGCCGCCGGCGGCGACGACGGCCCCGAGCAGCAGCGCGGCCCCGGCCGTGAGCAGGGCCCGGCGGGTGCCGTCGGCGCCGGACGGGGACAGGTCGAGGACCGCGCCGAGGACCGCGACCCCGAGCGAGGCGCCCACCTGGCGGGCCGAGTTGAGGACGCCCGCGCCGGTCCCGGCGAACTCGGCGGGCACGGTGCCGGCCACTGCGGCGACCAGCGCGGGCAGCGCGAAGGAGACGCCGAAGCCGAAGGCCAGCAAGCCCGTCAGCGTCGCCGCCGGGGCGAGCGCCGAGTCGCCGGTGAACGGTGCCTGGAGCAGCGCGCCCGCGCCCATCAGGACGAAGCCGGCGGTGGCGGGGCGGCGCGGGCCGATCCGGCCGACCAGGCGGCCGGTCCAGAGCGGGTTGACGGCGGTCGGCAGGGTTAGCGGCAGGAAGGCCAGCCCGGCGACGGCCGGCGAGTAGTGGCGGGCGTCCTGGAAGAACAGCGACAGGACGAACAGCAGCCCGGAGAGGCCGAAGTTGGCGAGCAGGCCCGCCGCGACCGCGGGCGAGAAGCCCGGGCTGCGGAACATCCGCAGCGGCACCATCGCGGCGTCCCCGGCCCGCCGCTCGGCGAGCACGAAGCCGACCGCGGCGACGACGGCGAGCGCGAGCGCGCCCAGCACCCGGGCGGCGGACCAGCCCAGGTCCGCGCCCTCGATCAGCGCGTACACCAGGGCGGCCAGCGCGACGGCGGCGGTGAGCTGGCCGACCGGGTCGAAGCCGCCGCGCGGCTTGCGGACGGTCTCCGGGGCCCGCCGGACGGTGACGGCCAGGCTGACCGCCGCCAGCGGCACGTTGACCAGGAAGACCGCCTGCCAGCCGACGGCCGCGGTCAGCACGCCGCCGACCACCGGCCCGGCGGCCAGCGCCGCACCGGTGATCGCCGCCCAGGCGCCCACCGCCCGGGCCCGCGCCGCCGGGTCGGCGTACGCGTGGGTGATCACCGCGAGCGAGGACGGGAGCAGCAGCGCCCCCGCCGCGCCCAGGGCCAGCCGCAGCGCGACCAGCACGGGCAGCGTGTCGGCCAGCGCGGACACCCCGGACAGCAGCCCGAACGCGACCAGCCCGCACAGGAAGACCCGGCGCCCGCCGAAGCGGTCGGACATCCAGCCCGCGGTGAGCAGCAGGGCGGCGAAGGTGACGGTGTAGCCGTTGGTGACCCACTGCAGGCCGCTCAGGCCGACACCGAGGCGGTCGGCGATCGCGGGGAGGGCCACCGAGACGACGGTCAGGTCCAGCAGGACCATGAAGTAGCCGAGCGAGAGCCCGGCCAGCAGTCCGCGGGGCGGCCCCGCGGACCCGGCCGGGGTGGCGGCGGCGTCGGTGGCGGCGTCGGTGGCGGCGTCGGCAGCGGTGGGCCGGTTGTCGGCCTGGGTGGCCATGGGTGTGCTCCTGGTAGTGGTGGTGGAGGAGGAGGAAAGGGGACGGGGGCGACCGGGAAAGCGCGCAGGCCGCAGCGTCCGGGGAACCGGTCGGCCGGGGCGCGGTCGTCCGGTCCCCCGGATCGGCACCGTGGCGGTGCGGTGGGGGCGGTGCTGCCATTCTTCCGGAGCGGGGAGCGGATCCGGCCGTCCTGAGCACGGGAAGGGCCGATGGATACAATCGGCCCGGCCGATGGGTCGGCGACGGAGTACCGCCAGGCCGACGGCACGTCAGAGGAGTGGCCCGGCAGTGGAGTTACGGCACCTGCGCACCTTCGAGGCGGTCGCCCGGACGCTCAGCATGACCGGGGCGGCGCGCGAGCTGCACTACGCACAGTCCAGCGTGAGCGATCAGGTCCAGTCGCTGGAAAGGGAGTTGGGCGTCGAACTGGTCGACCGCTCGCAGCGCCGGATCCGGCTGACCGCGCAGGGCGAGGTGCTCGCCTCCTACACCGGCCGGATCCTCGGGCTGGTCGAGGAGGCACGCACCGCGGTCGTCCGGCCCGCCCCGGAACTGGCCCTCGGCGCACTGGAGACGCTGAGCCGGCACCTGCTGCCCGGGGTGCTGGCCTCCTACCGGACCCGGCACCCGGAGACCAGGGTGCGGGTCTCGCAGTCCAACCGCGGCGAACTCCACGGAGCGGTGCGGCGCGGCGAACTCGACCTCTGCCTGACCTTCGGCACCCCGCCGAACGTCCCACTGAACATCTCGCCGAACATCTCGCCGGGCGCTCCTCCGAACGCCCGGTCGGACTCCCGACCGGACGCCCCGGGCCTGCGCGCGGAGACGCTGGCCGAGGAGCCCCTGGTGGTGATCGTCCCGCCCGGCCACCGGCTGGCCGCCCGCGGCCGGGCCGACCTGGCGGAGCTGGCCGCGGAGCCGTTCCTGGCCACCCAACGGGGCTGCGGCTTCCGGGAGATGTACGACACCGCGTTCGGCGGCACCTCCGCCTCCGCCGACGCGGCTACGGCGGTGGCTGTGGCTGCGGCTACGGCTACGGCTGTGGTCACAGCCGCGGTCGGGCCGGAGCCGGTCGCCGAGGTGGACAGCATCGACACGCTCGGCGCCTGCGTCGCGGCCGGAATGGGCTGTGCGCTGCTGCCGCTGCTCGCGGTCCGCCACCGGGCCGACCGGGGTGAGGTCGCCGTGGTGGAGGTCGGCGACGCGGAACTCCGGACGGCGATCACCATGACCTGGCTGGAGCGCAGCCCGGCGAACCCGGCGCTGACCGGCTTCCAGGACGCGCTCCGCCGCCAGTTGTCGGCCTGACTGCCCGTCAGGTTGCTTGCTCACGGCCCGGCTCGGACCTCAGGCGGCGGGGCTCCAGCCGAGCAGCGGGCCGAGGCGGGTGGCGAGGTCGGTGAGGATCTGGACGTAGTCCTCCGGCGCGAAGGTGAACGGCAGCGCGAACGCGACCTCGTCGGCCTCCCGGAACGCGGCGTGCGCGTACAGCCGTTCGGCGAGCTGCTCGCTGGTGCCGACGAGGTCGGGGGCGAACAGCAGGCGGCCGGGGCCCTGCGGGGCGAGCGTGCGGGCGTACCGGGACTCCGCGTACGCCCGGTACTTGGCGCGCTGCTCCGGGGTGGCGCTGTCGGTGGGGACGACCACCAGTCCGTGCGAGACCCGGGCCCGTTCGCCCGCGGGGTGGGCGGCCCGGAACGTCCGGATCAGGGCGAGCTGGTTGGCCTCGAAGCTCTCGCTCTCCTCGGCCCGGACCACGCTGCTGGTGAGCAGGTTCAGCCCCTGCTCGCCGGCCCAGCGCGCCGAGCGCAGGCTGCCGCCGCCGTACCAGACCCGTCCGACCAGGCCGGGCACGTGCGGCTGGACGCGCTCGGAGTACGCCTCGATGCCCTCGGTGCCCTGGAAGGTGCTGGCCCGCTCGCCGCGCAGCAGGCCGAGCAGGCGCTCGACCCGCCCGTAGCCGAAGTCCTCGCGGTCGGCGGTGTCCGGGTACAGCGCGCCCTTCACCTCCTCGTAGTGGATCGGCACGCCGACGCTGACACCGGGGTTGAGCCGCCCGCCGGAGAGCACGTCGACGGTCGCCAGGTCCTCCGCGTAGCGCAGCGGGTTCTCCCAGCCGAGCGGGGTGACGGCGGTGCCGAGGGCGATCCGGCGGGTGCGCTGGCTGGCGGCGGCGAGCACCGTCAGCGGCGAGGAGATCCCGTACTGCAGGTGCCGGTGGCGCAGCCAGGCGCTGTCGAAGCCCAGTTGTTCGCCGAGTTCGATCAGCCGCAGGGTGGCCTCGTGGCCGCCGGCCGGGGCGTGCTCGTCGAACAGGCCGATGGTCAGGAATCCCAGCGAGCGCAGCGGCCGGTCGGGGGTGGGCACCGGGTTCCTCCTCGGTCGTTCGGTCTCCGATCCCGCCACGCTCACACACCGGGGCCGGAACGATCAACCACCGGCCGGGATTGTGATGCGGCGTCACGCTCCCGCAACACACGGGAGTCCCGCTTCCTTCCCGCTTCCGGCCCGTCACCTTCCCGTCTCCTTCCCACCTCCTTCCCGCTTCCTTTCCGCTTCCGGCCCGCGCCGCCGGGCGGTCCGGCTACGGTGGCTGTCGGTGACTGGACGTCAGGTCTTCGGGAGGGACGGCGATGTTCTCCAAGGTGTTCCCCACAGCGTTCTCCGGCGGTCGGCGCGCGCTGCTGGTGGCGGGGCTGGCCCTGGCCGCGGCGGGTTGCAGTTCCTCGGGCGGCAGCACGGACGCCGCGCCCCCGAACCCGAACGCCCCGACGTCAGCCCAGGCGTCAGCCCGAACGTCAGCACCGGCATCGCCCACGGGCGCGGCCACGATCGCCGTCACCGTCAGCGGCGACCCGTCCGCGGCCGGACCGGCCGGGCGGCCGGCCGATCCCTGCACGGTGTGGACCAACGCGCAGGTCAGTGCCGCGATGGGCGGCGGCTCCCAGTTGCTCGCGGAGGGACCGTCCACCGAGCGCCCGTGGTCGTGCACCTGGGGCTCGCGCCGCTCGTACCTGTCGCTGCGGCTGGTCGACGACGCCGCCTTCGCCCAGACCACCTCGAACCCGGCCTTCACCTCCGTGCCCGTCGCCGGGGTCGGCGACCAGGCCGTGCTACTGACCCGGGCCTCGGACGGCAGCCAGCCGGAACTCTTCTTCACCGTCGGCACCTCCCACTACGCGATCGAGGCGGTCGCCGACCGCAGCGCGACGGACGCCTCGAACACGCCCGCCGAGTCCGCCGCCGAGGAAGCCCTCGGCCGGCAGGCCGGCGCGAAGCTGCGCGGCTGACGCGCCGTCAGCGGCCCCCGCCGTTCAGTGCGCGGAGAGCACCAGGCGGCGGTCGGTGTTGCGGTACCCGGCGCGTTCGAAGGCGGCGGCCATCGGGGTGTTGGCCAGGTCGGTGTCGGCGCGGATCCGGTCGGCGGCGGCCTCGGCGGCCAGGACGCGGGTGGTCTCGCCGAGTATCTCCTCGGCGTAGCCGCGGCCCCGGTGCCCGGGCAGCACGCCGAGGTAGCCGACGACGGGGCCCGCGGAGTTCCGGGAGGGGACGGCGAAGCCGACCGGTTCGCCGTCCGGGGTGTGCGCGGTGCGCCACCAGGAGCGCTCGCCGGGCATGCCGTCCCGGTAGAAGGCGACGTCGGCCCGGGCCTGCGCCTCGGCGCCGCGGCGGGCGGCGGCCGTCCGGGAGGTGGCGTCGAGGGTGCCGGTCAGGGCCCGGCGGAACAGGTCCGCGAAGACCTCGTCGTCCGGTTCGGCCCGGAAGCGCAGCCGCCCGGTCGGGGCGGGCAGGCCCGCGCCCGGCGTCCACTCGTAGCGCAGCCGCTCCAGGCGGGCCGGGAGCCCGGCCCGGCGGGCCGCCTCCTGCCGCCAGGCGACGGCGGCGACCGTCTCCGGCCGGTCGTGCCAGTCTCCGGGGAGCAGGAGGTGGTACTCGGACGCCCGCCCGTGCGCCGCGTGCGCGGCGGTGAGCAACTCGGCGGCCAGCACGGCCCGTCGGGCGTCGGAGCCGAACTCGGGGCGGACGCCCAGGGCGTCGAGCGCGGCGGGCCGGTCGCTCCCGGGGCGGCCCCACCAGACGGCGAGCGCCAGCGGCGGCCCGCCCGGGGCGGCCCGGGCCGTCCACGTCCAGCCCGGGCGGTACTCGCCGGCGGCGAGGCGGGACAGGTAGGTGTCCGCCGTCATCCCGCAGGCGGGGTCGGCGGTGAACAGCGAGAGCAGGCCGTCGAGGTCGGACGCGACGGCAGGACGGAAGAACACGGTGCCTCTGGGGGCAGGGGGAACGGGAACCGGAGGCGCAGCCCGATCGGGCGGACCGCTCTACCGCACCCGGACGGGCGCGGGCGCGAGAACGGAAGCGGGGGCGGGGGCGGCAGCGGTGATCGGGAGCGCCGGGTGCGAGGTCGGCATCACGGACTCCTCTCTGCACGTGGGCCGCACGGGCCCGACCGGGGCGCCGGCCGCGGAACGGACCGGCGCGGCCAGCCTAGAACCCCCCCGAATCGGGTCGCAACGGATTTTCCACCCAGCTCCGCTCCCCCTTCTCCCGCCCTCCCACCCTCCTGCCCCTTGCCCCCCGCCCTCCTGCCTCCCGCCCTCCCCTGACGACGGGTCAGCCCCGGTAGGTCTCCAGCAGCCGCAGCCAGACCTCGCTGATCGTGGGGTAGGCCGGCACCGCGTGCCAGAGCCGGGAGATCGGGACCTCCCCGGCGACGGCGACGGTCGCGGAGTGCAGGAGTTCGGCGACGCCGGGCCCGGCGAAGGTGACGCCGACCAGCACCTCCCGGTCGAGGTCGACGACGGCCCGGGCCCGGCCCCGGTAGTCGTCGGCGTACAGGGCGGCGCCGGAGACCCCGCCGAGGTCGTAGTCGACGGCGCGCACCCGCAGCCCGGCGTCCCGGGCCTCCTGGAGGGTGCGGCCGACGGCGGCGACCTCGGGGTCGGTGAAGACCACCTGCGGGACGGCGGCGTGGTCGGCGGTGGCGACCGAGCGGCCCCAGGGGGCGAGGTCGAGCGGGCGGCCGGCGGCCCGGTCGGCGATCGCGGCGCCGAAGACCCGGCCCTGGTACTTGCCCTGGTGGGTGAGCAGCGCGCGGTGGTTGACGTCGCCCGCGGCGTACAGCCAGCCGGCCGGGACGGCGGTGGCGCGGCCGGTGTCGTCGGTCTCGATCCAGCTGCCGGGTTCGAGTCCGACGGTGTCGAGGCCGAGGTCGGCGGTGGCGGGGCTGCGGCCGGTGGCGAACAGCGCCTCGTCGGCGGGCAGCCGGGTGCCGTCGGCCAGGTCGAGCAGGAGGGTGCCGTCCGGTTCGCGGTGCAGGGCGGTGACCGAGACGCCGAACCGGACGTCCACCCCGGCGGCCCGCAGGCCGTCGGAGACCAGTTGTCCGGCGAAGTCCTCGGTGCGGTCCAGCAGCCGGTCGCCGCGCACCAGCAGGGTCACCTCGCTGCCCAGGGCGCGCCAGGCGGTGGCCATCTCGACCGCGACGACGCCGCCGCCGACCACCGCGAGCCGCCCGGGCACCTCCTGCGCGGAGGTGGCCTCCCGGCTGGTCCACACCCGGGCGCCGGCCAGCCCGGGCAGGTCGGGGAGCGCGGCCCGGGTGCCGGTGCACACGGCGACGGCGTGCCGGGCCGTGAGGGTGCGCCGCCCGCCGTCGGGCGTCTCGACGGTGACCCGCCGCTCGCCGTCCAGCCGCCCGTGCCCGCGGACCAGGTCGATGCCGGCCGAGGCCAGCCACTGCACCTGCCCGTCGTCGTGCCAGTGGCTGGCGAACCCGTCCCGCCGCGCCAGCACCGCCGCCGCGTCGAGCTTCCCGCCGACGGCCTCCCGGCTGCCCGCCACCCGCCGGGCGTCGGCGAGCGCCGCGACCGGGCGCAGCAGCGCCTTGCTGGGCATGCACGCCCAGTACGAGCACTCCCCGCCGACCAGTTCGCTCTCCACCAGCGCCACGCTCAGCCCGCCGGCGTGCGCCCGGTCCGCCAGGTTCTCCCCGGTGGGCCCGCCCCCGATCACCACCAGGTCGTAGCTGTCCTCAGCACCCATGCCCGCACCCACCGGCCTCTCCGCTCGTCTCGCCCGCCGCCCCGTGACGGCCGGTCAGCCCCCATCGTGCACCACGTTCCGCCGCCCGCCGCCACGACGAGCCCGGTGCCGGGGCCTGAGGGGGTGTCACGTAGCGTCGGGCCCGATGCGTTACCAGGGCATGGATCACTCATCGAACCGGGCGGGGCCGGACGGTCCGGGGCTGCCGCGGACTCCGGAGTTCGAAGAATTCGTGGCGTTCCGGGCCAAGCACCTGCTGCGGACCGCGTTCCTGCTGACCGGCGGGGACGCGCACCTGGCGGAGGACCTGGTGCAGGAGGCGCTGGGGCGGGCCTTCCTGAAGTGGCGGAAGATCGCCCGACTGGAGAACCCGAGCGGGTACGTGCAGGCGGTGCTGGTGAACACCTTCCTGTCGTACCGGCGGCGGCGCAGCACCACCGAGCGGGTCACGGACGTGCTGCCGGAGACCGGCGTCGACGACCCGGACCCGGCGCTGCGGCTGACGCTGCTGCGGGTGCTGGCCGAACTGTCGCCGGCGGACCGGGCGGTGCTGGTGCTGCGGTTCTGGGAGGACCGCAGCGTCGAGGAGACCGCCGGGGTGCTGCGGATCGGCGACAGCGCGGTGCGCACCCGCACCAAGCGGGCGCTGGCCCGGCTGCGGGCCGCGCTCGGCGACGACCTGGACACCCTGGTGGGACGCCCCGCCGCCTCCCCCGCGCCCGGACCCGACGACTCGCGGAAGGCGGTGTCGCACCATGCCCACTGACGACGAACTGGCCTCGGCCCTCTCCCGGGCGCTCGACGGCGCGGCCGGGTTGACGCCCGAGGCGGCGCACGGACAGCTGGCCGCCGGAGCCCGGCGGGCAGGACTGCGGCGGCGGCGCCGGCGCCGGGCAGCCGTCGCGGGAGCGCTGGCGGTACTGGTGCTGGGCGCGGCGGGCGGCTTCGCGTCCGGCGGGCACCTGCCGTTCGCCTCCCCCGCCCCGGCCGCCCCGGGGCCCGCCCGGATGTCGGAGCAGCGCTTCGACGAACTGCTCACCCAGCTCCTGCCGCCCGGGAAGCTGGAGCCGATGGGCCGCGCCTGGACGGGTGGCCGCAGCCCCCACGAGATGGGCAGCATGCTGACCTTCGACGACGGGGCCGGCGCGAGCATGATCCAGATCACGGTGCAGTACACCGCCGACCCGGTCGACCGGGTGGGCTGCATGGACGCGTTCCAGGTCCCGTCCGACGGCTGCGACCGCACGGTGCTGCCGGACGGTTCGGTGCTGGTCGTCGACAAGCTGCGGAGCCAGAGCGTCGCCGACCTCCGGGAGTGGCGCGGCGTCTGGGCCGCGCCGGACGGCCGCCAGGTGCACCTGACCGAGTACAACGGCCAGCCGAGCGTGCCGTCCCGCCCCGCGCCGCCGATGACGGAGGAGCAGCTCACCGCGGCGGTCGCCTCCCCGCTGTGGGCGGAGGCGTTCGCCGCGCTGACCCCGGTGGCCGGCACGCCGGACGCCACCGTCTCCGCGGACGCCCACCCGTCGCCGACCTCCACCGAGACCGCGAACGCCCTGCTGGACAAGCTGGCCGCGCTGCTCCCGACGGGAACGGCCACGGCCGACCGGGACGCGGCGCACACCAGGCTGGCCGTGACGACGGACGGGCGGCGCAGCTCGCTGACGGTGGTGTTCACGCCGCCCTCGCAGCGCGGGCTGGACGACCTGGCCGGGCTGCCGCAGCGGCCGCCGACCCCGCTGGAGGTCCGCGAACCGGTGGCGGGCGGCGGGACGGTGGTGGTCAACGCCTTCGGCAACGGCAAGACCGCGACCGACAACCTGCTGCACTGGACGGTGACCGTGTACTACCCGGACGGCGCGCAGCTGCTGCTCAACGAGTGGAACGGCGAGCAGTTCTACGACACCAAAACCGGCGTCCCGGCCCTCGACCTGGCCGCCCTGAAGGCGATCGCGCTCTCGCCCGCCTGGCGGGCCTGACCCCGCCCCCGGCGGCAGCTCAGGGCCCGCCCCCGGTCTCCGGGGGCGGGCCCCGGCGGCGCCGTCAGCCCTGCTTGACCGCGGAGACGTCGAACTCCAGCACCACCTTGTCGCCGACCAGCACGCCGCCGCCCTCCAGCGCGGCGTTCCAGGTCACCCCGTACTCCTTGCGGCTGATGGTGACCGAGCCCTCCAGGCCGACCCGCAGGTTGCCGTAGGGGTCGACGGCGTTGCCGGTGTACTCGAAGTCGATGCCGACCGGCTTGGTGGTGTCCTTGATGGTGAGGTCGCCGGTGACCCGGTACTCGGTGTCGGACTTCCTCTCGACCGCGGTGGTGCGGAAGGTGATGTCGGGGAAGTTCGGCGCGTCCAGGAAGTCGTTGGTGCGCAGGTGCTGGTCGCGCTGCTCGACGCCGGTGTCGATGCTCTCGGTCTTGATCACCACCTGGCCGCCGGACTTCGCCGGGTCGGCCCCGTCCAGGTGCGCGGTGCCCTCGAACTGGTGGAAGGCCCCGCGCACCTTGGTGACCATGGCGTGGCGGGCGACGAACCCGATCCGGGTGTGGGTCGGGTCGAGGACGTAGTCCCCGGTGAGCTCGGGCAGGCTGACGGTCATGGTCTGCGCTCTCTTCTCGTGACGGGTACGCGTGCCGGGTACGTGCAACGGGTACGCGTGCCGGGTACGCACGGACGGACCGGCGGCCGCTCGCCCCGGTCCCCCGCAAACGCTAGGCGCTCCGCCCGGCCCGCCTCCCGGTGACACGCGGTCGGCCCCGCGCGGCCGGTACCTCACCGTTCGAGCCTCGGATCAGGTGGCAGCCGTCCCGCCGGGCGTGCCCGGGCGGCTCGGCCGAGAGGCTCCTCCGCCGGTTCCGAAAACCTCTCCGGGCCCGAACCACGGATCGTCATCGGCTCCGGCTCCGAAGTAGACGTTCGCATCGCCGTTGGCAGCGGCGAAAACTTGGCCGCCCCAGGCCGCCGCGTTCGTCTGCACGTTGTCGGCCACTGCGCTCCTCCTCATTCGTCCAGCCGTTGCAACTCGACGGCCCGGTGGTGCCGGGACGCCGCCAGGCCGTCGACCAGCGCTTGGAAGTGCGGGCGGGTCCCTTCGGTGACCTCGGCGTGGACCTGGGCCAGCCAGTCGGCCAGCCGGAGCCCCGGGGAGGTCACTGTTCCCCTGCTGCTGACGGACAGTTGCCGAACCAGCCGGAGGCCGGGGTCGTTCTGCTCGTCGTCCGGGAGCGTCCGCAGGTAGGCCACGAGGTTGTCGGCCGTGTCCCATCGACCGGCCGCGTCGTCCGCCCACTGCTCCAGCAGGTCCGCGACGCGCGCCAGAGGGACCCACCGCCGGCGCACGGCCTCGAAGGTGCCGTCCGCCGCCCGGTCCAGGACCGAGAACACCGGGTTGGGAACGAGTTCGCCCAGCAGCTCCGCCCGGTCGTGGCCGTGCTCCTCCCGTTCCTCCGCCTCCTCGGGGAGGGGCGCGGGCGGCGCGGTCAGGACCACTTCCATCAGCTCCGCCCACACCTCGGCCATCGCGGGCAGCAGCTCGCTCTCGTAGGTCGCCGCCGCTTTCATCCCGGCGAACAGATGGGCCAGCGTCGAAGGGGCCTGCACCAACCGGTCGACGAGGTCCACCAGCAGTTCGGGTTCGCGGCCTGCGGCCCGCAGCACCGCGGCACCCCACTCTGCGGTCTGCTGGGGGATTTTCGAGTGATCGCCCCACCGGTGGGCGCATCGCACGTAGTCCGTGAGCAGCTCGGTCCTCAGCTCGACGGCCTCGCCCGTCCGGCAGTGCCGGACGGCCCCGGCGTCGAGGGCCGCGACGACGGCGAGCCGCACCGCACCGATGTCGGGTGCGGTGCGCCGGGCGGCCTCGAAGAATTCCACGTCGTCGTCCCACGGATCGGCGAAATCGGACCGGGCGTCCTCGAGTGCGGCCCGCCCGAGAGCCGCGACGGCCGCCCAGGCCACCTGGTGATGGCAGTCGGTCGGCACGCAGGGCACGGACCAGGTCGGACGCAGTCCCTCCACCAGGTGACTGCGGACGTCCACCACGGGGTGGAGCGCAGCGGCCACGAGGACCGCGCGCAGCGTGTGCGGTGCGGGGCCGCTGGCGGCGCCGAGGAGGGCGGGCAGGGCCATCGCTGCCTGGGCCGTCCCGCCCCACAGGCCACCGAAACTACTGCTCCCGACAGGGGCGGCCGGCTGGTGGACCGCCGCGATCAGCTGCTCCGCCGCCCAGCGAAGATCGTCCCCGTCCAACGGCGTGCCGTCGGCGGAGGACCGCACCGCTGCCGCCGCGACGGCTCGGATCCCGTCGCGGTCCGCGAATTCGGCGGCGGCCGAGGCCAGTGCCCGGGCAGCCGCCAGGTCCGCGGCCAGCTGTGCGGCGTCGACGTCG
The DNA here is from genome assembly GCF_003751605.1 of Kitasatospora cineracea. Taxonomy (NCBI): domain Bacteria; kingdom Bacillati; phylum Actinomycetota; class Actinomycetes; order Kitasatosporales; family Streptomycetaceae; genus Kitasatospora; species Kitasatospora cineracea. The sequence continues at coordinate 4,509,810 of NZ_RJVJ01000001.1, read as the reverse complement.
ACGGCCGGGAGGCTGACCCGGTGCAGCAGCCTCCGGTGCAGGGCGTACCGGTTGATGAGCGCGTAGTTGAAATTCATCCGTTCCGCGTCGAGGCGCTGCGGTTCCAGGTTCCTTGCCAGCTCCTCGGGTTGCCCCACCGTCACCTCAAGGCGGCCTTCGTGGGAAAGCACCCGAAGCTGCTGCCAGTCGAGGTGGTCGGCCCAGTTCAGGACGGTCAGGCGGTCGGGCCGGTCCTCGGCGGCCGCTCGCAACCGGTCGGCCACCGCTCGGAGCCGGTCGCGGTCGGCGGGTTCGGCGCCGGCGGCATACGTCATACGCAGGACGAGCTCTTTCAGCGGGGCCCGGAGGAAGTACTCGTCGGTGTCCGTGGGCGTGCCCCGGTGCATCTGTTCGTCGATGTACCGGGCGAACTCGAAGTCCCACACGCCTGGCAGGGCGAGGAAGGCGTCGAGTTCGTCGGTCACCGCGGGCAGTCGGCGGAGCAGCAGCCCGAACGCCAGCCCCGCTCCCGCCAGTGTCCCGACCCGGTCGAGCGCGACCGCGGCTGCTTGCCGGACGGTGCACACCGACTCCTCGACCGCACGGTTCAGCCAGCGTTCCAGCGCCATCAGCGCGCTGCCGCACGGCTGGGGGAAATCGAGCCCGCCCCGGTACCAGCGCCAGCTCTGCCCGGGGCCCGTGTACGACCGTTCGCCCAGACCCAGCAGGTCCGCGGTCAGGGTCCGTTCCGGGGGCGAGGTGTCCAGTGCCGCCACGGTGCCGGCCACCAGCGCTCCGATCAGATCCAGCCCGCAGCCGGGTGCGAAGTGGAGCAGGAAGTGGAAAGGCCCGCTCGACCAGTGCGACCGCATCCCGCGTCCGTGGCGGAAGAGGAGGTGCCTCTCCCTCCGGTGCCAGTTGTCGGAGCTGTGGTGCGGCCGGCGGAGGGATTCGGCCGGCAGGTAGCAGGCCAGCGCCAGCTCCGCCAGCAGAGCGGGTTGTGAGTCGGCCAGGCTCCTGGCCGCTTCCGGGCCTTCCACCACGTCGTCGAGGGTCGTCGGGGACGTGCGCGCGATCCGGCGCAGGACGTCCGTCACCTGTTCGTTGTGGTCGGATCCGAGCAGCGCGAGGGCCTGCGCGTAGCTGCGGGTCGGGTAGGCCGGTGCGTCGTCCAGCAGGGCGTCCCGCAGGAGCGCCCTGACCCGGCGCTGTTCCGGCGTCGCGTCTTCCGGCCATTCGTCGAGGTGCACCGATCGGAGCCAGCCCAGCACCGCCAGGTCGGCACTGCCCGGGATCGATTCGAACGGGTTGCCGGTGTGCCGGGCCAGCCATTCGACCACGGGGGCCAGCACCACGGGATCGCAGTAGTAGCCGTCGCCGAAGCGCTGGACCGCGCAGCGCAGCATCCCGTCCCTGACCGCCGTGTCGGAGAGTTGGCGATCCGTCAGGACATCGAGGGCTTCGCCGCACCAGCCTGCGGACAGCACCGCTTCCCACCCCACGTCCGTCCAGCGGCTCCCGTGTGCCCGGGACAGGTGCTCCAGGCGGGTCCGGACCTCTCGCCACCTGGTCGGGAGGCTCGGCTTCCGGACCGCCGGGTCCAACCTCGACTGGCACCAGATCCGGACCGGGTTGACCGCCCACCGGGGCGCGTGCTCGGACAGGACCGCCATGCCGTCCTTGAGCAGGAGGCACTTCGCCGCAGCGTAGTCCCGGACCAGGTCGTGGCCGAAGTGGTACTCGCGCTCCCAGTCGCCGAACTCCGTCCCCGGCGGGGCGAGCAGGCCGTTCGACCGGAGGTGGGCGACGGTCGGGCCGTGCAGGCCGGGCACCGGACGGCCGGTCAGCCACGCTCGGGCGATCGCGGTGAGGACGTCCTCGCAGCTCTCGGCGGTGACGCCGTCGGCGGGCGCGATGCCGCGGTTGCGCACCACGGTCCGCCAGACGTGCTCGAAGACGTCCGCCTCGCTCCGCAACCGTACGACCTGGCCGGGTTCGTCGTGTGTCGGCACCAGCAGCAGGCTCAGGATCTTCGGGCGGCCCAGCAGCCAGCGGGTCCTGGGGTCACGCGCCGCGCCGCGCAACGCCGTTGCCAGGCACAGCACTTCGTCGAGTTCCCGGTCGCCCAGGCGCGGGACGGCGTGCTCCGCCAGGTCGCCGCCGGGTCTCCGCCGCACCACGGCGCGGATCGCCTCCACCGCATCGTCCCGGCTCACCAGGACGACGGTCGCGCGTTCGAGCAACGCGGCGTCGAGCACCTCCTCGAGCAGGCCCTCGCACCCCTCCTGCACCGCCTCCGCCCCGTCGAGGAGCAGGAAGTCCCGGTGCGTTCCGGGAGAGGCGTCGGGCCCGGCTCCCCCGATCGCGTCCGCGATCAGCTCACGGACGCCCCCGGCCCGCGGGAGGAGGCCGGGCAGCCGGGCCGCGAGGGCCCGGTGCCCGTGCGCGCGGAGCGCGTCCACCGCACGCAGCGCCAGCACCGACTTGCCGGTACCGGACTCGCCCCGGACCAACAGGACCGATCCCGGCGGCGCGGTCGACAGGAACCCCGTCAGGTCCTCCAGCGCCTGCGCGCGCTCGATCACGTACGAACGGTCCGGACCGATCGGCAGACCTGCGGGAGCCAGCCGCAGCGCCCGCTCCCACCTGGCGAACAGGTCCACCGGCGCCGCCTCCACCCCGACGTACACGTTCCCGTTCTGGGCCGCGTACACCGGGGCCGACCCGGTGGAGGTGTTGATCTGGACCATCGACACCGGTTCGGCTGCCGCGGTCCCACCGGATTCGTCATCCGCGCTCGTGGTCAGGGCTCCCCGCTCCGAGATTGACGGTCAGCGAACCGTTCTGGACTCCGTACACGGTGCCCTTGCCGACGGCCTTGTTGACCTGGTGGTACTGCCGAGCGGGCTTTCCCTCCCCCGGTTCGCTCCCGGCGGCAGCCGGTCGCTTTCCCCATTCCTCGTCGCTCGGCAGCCCGGCGATGACGGCCGCGGTGGCCGCCGCCGCGTGGGCGGCCGCAAGGTGCTGGCTGCCCGTCGCGTCGGCCGCCGACTTGTTCCCGTCCGCGAAATCGCTGATCGCACGGATGGTCAGGGTCTCCGTGCCGGTGAGGGCCGCGGCGGCCGCGAGACCGGCGCTCTCGGTCTCGATCGCCGCGGCGTCGTTGAACTGGCGGTGCAGCAGTTCCCGCACCCGGGAGTCAACCGCGTTCAGCAGGACCTCGCCCGCGGCGATCGGCTTGATGTGCACCGCCGGTTCGACCGTTCCCCGTCCGGGTTTGATCCGGCCGTACCACTCCGTCCCCCGCAGGCTGTGCCGGGCGGTCTGCAGCAGCAGGTGCGACGGGTGCCACGCGGAGGGACGCGTCAACTCCTCGCCGCCGGGAACGTGTTTGGCCGCTTCGAACGCGTAGATCTTGTCGCCCACTACGACGTCGCCGAGGGCCAGGTCGTCCTTGAGGCCGCCCGCGACCCCGGTGAACAGGATCGCCGCCGGATCGAACCCGGTGCGGAGCTGTTCGGCGAGCACACCCGTCCGGATGTTTCCCGGTCCGAGTTCGGCCAGGACCACCGGCCTGCCGGTGCCCTCCAGCAGGCCGGTCTCGCAACGGGTCCCCCCGTGCGCCGCCCACTCGGGATCGATCAAGTGTTCCCGCATGGCATTGAATTCCACGCTGATCGCAGTCAGCACCAGCACCGGCCGCATCAAGCCGAACTTGCTTTCGAGCAAAGTGATTTCACCTTCCCGTCCCCCTCCAGATTAGCCGCCCGATCGGCACTCCGAGGCCCACCCGGAGCACTGCGGCACCCGTTCGAAATCGCAGCCTTCCCGCGCTCGAACCGGTGAGCCACAATGTTCGAAAGGCACCACGGCTGCGGGGCGGGGAGGACGCGTGGCGGAGAGCGGGATCACCGTGGAGAAACTGCTCGTGATCGAATACGAGCGGCTCAAGGAGGAACAGAAGAGCCGAATAGGATTCCGCGACAATCTGCTCTACGTCACCCTCGCCGCAGTTCTCACCCTGCTCATCGGCTCAGCCCAGACCCGGCAGCCCGCCCTGCTGCTGGCGCTGCCGGTGACGACAACCGTCCTGGGCTGGACGTACCTGATGAACGATCAGATGATCAGTTCGATCGGGCGCTACGTACGGACCGACCTCGGACCCCGGCTCGGCGCGCTCGCCGGGGAGAGCGGCTGCCCGTTCGGATGGGAAGCAGCGCACCGGAGCGACGGCGCCCGGCAGTGGCGCAAGCGGATGCAGTGTGCGGTCGACCTGCTCGCCTTCGCCGTGGTGCCGATCGCCGCCCTCGTCACCTTCTGGACCAGGGGCGGGGGGAACGGCCTCACACTGGCCGGCTCCTTGCTGGAGGCCCTGGCCGTGCTCGTCCTGGCCGTCCAGATCGTGCGGTACCTGGACACCTCCGGATAGCCCCGGCACCCTCCTCGGGCCGCCGGGGCACGATCGAGCACCCGCCCTGGTTCCTGACGGTGCGTCAGCCGAAGCGGCCGTTGACGTAGTCGGCGGTGCGCCGGTCGGCGGGATCGGTGAAGAGGCGTTCGGTGGGGCCGGACTCGACGATCCGGCCGGGGGTGTCGTGGGTGGCGAGGAAGAACGCGCAGGACTGGGAGACGCGTTGGGCCTGCTGCATGTTGTGGGTGACGATGACGATGGTGACCCGGTGGCGCAGTTCGGCGATGGTCTCCTCGATCCGGCGGGTGGAGGTGGGGTCGAGGGCGGAGCAGGGTTCGTCCATCAGCAGGATCTCCGGGGAGACGGCGAGCGAGCGGGCGGTGCACAGGCGCTGCTGCCGGCCGCCGGAGAGCGCGCAGCCGGGGGTGCCGAGGCGGGTGCTGACCTCGTCCCACAGGCCGGCCTGGCGCAGGCTGGACTCGACCAGGTGGTCGCGTTCGTCGCGGCTCGCCTTGATGCCGGCCAGTTTGAGCCCGCTGACCACGTTGTCGTGGATGGACATGGTGGGGAACGGGTTGGGGCGCTGGAAGACCATGCCGATCCGGCGGCGGGGCGGCGGCCGGGGGCGTAGACGTCCTCGCCGGCCAGCGGGACCTCGCCGGCCAGGGCGGCGCCGCGCACCATCTCGTGCATCCGGTTGAGGATCCCGCAGGTAGGTGGACTTCCCGCAGCCGGACGGGCCGATCAGGGCGGTGATCTCGCCGGGCCGCATGGCGAACGAGACCCGTTCGAGGACCTTGCGCTGCCCGAACCAGGCGGTGACGTCGCGGGTCTCCAGCCCGGAGAGGGCGGTCGGCGGCGCCCCGGCGGGCACCGGCGGCAGCGGCACCGTGGGCGGGTCGTCCCGGTCTCCGGACTCCTGGACGGGGAAGGGGGGTTGGGCGGTCTCGGTCATCGGCGGGCGGTCCTTTCCCGGGGAGCTCAGTAGACGTTGGGGAGCAGGGCGGCGGCGTTCTCGTACACCGACCAGAGCAGGGCGGCGACCACCGGCGCGAAGCACAGGTAGGCGGCGGCGCAGCGCCAGCGGCAGGCTGCGACGACGGCCGCGACGACGGCCGCGGTGACGGCCGACAGCAGGGCCGGCGACCAGAGTTGGAGCGCGGACAGGGCGCCCTTGTCGGCGGCCAGCACCTTGTCGGCGGGGGTGGTGGCGGGCCGCCTGGCACCGGCCGGTTCGGGGTCGCCGTCGAGCCGGGCGCCGAGCAGCACGGTGCTGGTGGGGGTCCAGTCGGAGTTCCCGGTGACCAGCACCAGCCGGTTGGGGGCGGTGTCCTGGATCGGGTGGTCGCCGTCGCCGTAGGTGTTGACGGTGTAGTGGAAGCTGCCCTGGCCGGTGGTGACGTCGATCCGGTCGCCGACCTTCAGCCGGACGGCAGGACCGATCCCCCGCCGCCCAGGCGGCGCAGCCGTTGGACGTGGTCGGCGCCCTGGAGGAAGGCGGTCACGCTCTGCTGGCACTGGTCACGGCGCAGGTAGCCCCGGGCGCTGCGGGCGATCGCCTCACCGCCGCCCGCACCGGCCCGGGTGGTACGGGCGGGGAGGTGCGCCGTCCAGACCCACAGGGGGTCCTCGCGTTGGCCGAGCACGAACCGCAGGGCCGCCCGTTCAGCCAGCAACTCCCCTATCCCGGCAGCGAGTTCGCGGTCGTTGCGGTAGGCGCGGACAGCCGGGGCGAGCCGCCGCCCGTTCGCGGCCACCAGCGACCAGCCGACCCGGCCGTCCGCCCCGCGCACCGACACCAGCCGGGGGCCGCGGCCGACCTCCACTCCGCCCACACCCCGCCCCCGGCCCCGCCCGCACCATCGCCACCGGCAGCGCCCACGCCGCCGACGGCTACGGGCTGCGCACCCGTCACGGGCTGTGCACCGGCCACGGCTTGCGCGCCGGCCACGGGCTGCGCGCCGGCCTCCGCCATCCTGGCCACCAAGGCCATGAACCGCCGGAACGCGTTCTGGCAGGTCGCGTAACGCTCGTACGCCCGGCTGGACTTGACCAGCGGATTGCCTCGCGGTCCGGGGACCACCCAGGTCCATCCCAGCCCGTCGCGGACATGGGTGATCCGCGCCACCAGCGCCGGCCCCAGGGCGACCAGCTCCGCGAACGCCCGTTCGGCGCCCGCTCCGTGAACAGGCCCTCCCCGCGCACCGCCGCTACCCCCGGATCTTCCGCCGGATCACAGCCGTTCCCCGGCCGCGCCACCGAACGCCCTGCCGCCCCGCGTGAACCGCGAACCGGACGCACATCGTCACGCCGCGAACGCTATGTGTGCACGGAGGAAGTCCGGAAGTGGAATCCCTCCCACGCCGACGCTGTTCGCCCCGAAGTTCTCCCTTGTTAATGCGGCGGCGCTTTCCGGAGCGCGGCGCCCGCCGATTCGACGGAGCCCGGAGTTCGCCCGCCCATTGCCCGCGCTTTGCCCGCGCCCTCCAGTCATGTGCACCATGCATATTATGTGCATCATACACAGCATATGTATGATGCACATGACCGGGGAGCGGCCCGTTTCCCCCGCCCTCCCCTCCCGGAACCACGGAAGGACGCACGCCATGACACGCCTCAAGGACAAGGTCGCGGTGATCACCGGAGCCGGCAGCGGCATCGGCCGGGCCGCCGCCGAACTGATGGCCGCCCAGGGCGCCCTGGTGGTCGCCGCCGACTACGACGGCGCGGCCGCCGAGGAGACCGCCCGCCTGGTCGAGGCGGCCGGCCGGCACGCCCTGCCGGTCACCGTCGACGTCACCGACGAGCACTCGCTCGAGGAGCTGTTCGCCACCGCCGTCCGCGAGTTCGGCACCCTCGACGTGCTCTGCAACCACGTCGGCGGCACCGACCCGCGCCGCGACCTCGACCTGCTGCGGATGGACTTCGAGGAGTTCGACCGGGCCGTCGCCCGCAACGTCCGCTCCACCCTGATCGGCTCCCGCCTCGCCCTGCCGCACCTGATCCGGGCCGGCGGCGGGTCCATCATCAACACCGCCTCGGTCGCCGCCCTGGTCGGCGACGTCACCCAGACCGCGTACGGCGCGGTCAAGGCCGCGGTGGTCAGCATCACCAAGTCCATCGCCGTCCAGTACGGCCCGCAGCGCGTCCGCTGCAACGCGATCGCCCCCGGCGCCGTCCTCACCCCCGCCCTGCGCGACAACCTCCCCCAGCCGGTCATCGACTCCCTGCTCGCCGTCAACGCCCTGCCCTACCTCGGCGCCCCCGAGGACATCGCCCACACCATGGTCTTCCTCGCCTCCGACGAGTCCCGCTACCTCACCGGCCAACTCCTCGTCGTCGACGGCGGCATGACCACCCAGTCCCCCGCCGCCCCCGGCCGCCGCGCCATGCTCCCCTCCTGACGGGACGTACCGGGTCGAAGCAGGAGGCCCGGTACGTGGCCGCCGGCAGGTGAGCACCGCCCTCCCCCCGAGCCGTCGAGCTCCGGGGTCAGAGCGCGCCCCTGCCGGTTCGGCCGGGAGACCGTGACCGACCGACCGCCTGCCGCGCCGCGTCCTTCGCAGGCTCCTTCCCGGCCGAACCGCAGCAGCGGGTCCTGGCCGACTGGACGGCGCGCGGCTTCCCGACAGCGGACTGAGCGGACGCGCTGAACGGACGCGCCGAGCGAACGGGCCGAGCGAACGGGCCGAGCAAACGGGCGGTGCGCACCCCCACTCCGCCGACAGGTTTCGTTGGTAAAATGAATGTTTCGACGGTGCTATGACACGCACACGTCCGGGCCAGGGCCGCCCGCCGCCGGCGCCCGCGGTTCGTACACCGTCCCGCCCCGCCTTCCGGGGGCGCTACTATCCGTGCCATGAGCGCTGCAGAACTCGAACCCGACCCCGCACCGACCCTGTCGGAGATCGCCCGGGCGGCCGGCGTCTCGGCGCCGACAGTTTCGAAAGTGCTGAACGGCCGGGCCGACGTCGCGCCCGCCACCCGGGCCAAGGTCGAGGAGATCCTGCGCCGCACCGGCTACCAGCGCCGCCGCACCGCCGCACCGCCGTCCCGGCTGCTCGACCTGGTGTTCCACCAGCTCGACAGCGCCTGGGCGATGGAGGTGATCCGGGGGGTGGAGAACGTCGCCCGGGACGAGGGGCTGAGCGTGGTGCTCTCCGAGTCCGCGGGGCGGCTCACCCCGGGGCAGACCTGGGTGGACGGCGTGCTGGCCCGGCGGCCGGCCGGGGTGGTGCTGGTGCTGTCCGAGCTGGACGCCGCCCAGCGCGACCAACTCACCAGCCGGGACATCCCGTTCGTGGTGCTGGACCCGGCCGGCGACCCGGCCGAGGGGGTGCCAGCGGTCGGCACCGGCAACTGGCAGGGCGGCCTGGCCGCCACCCGCCACCTGCTCGACCTCGGCCACCGCCGGATCGGCATGATCTCCGGGCCGTCCGGCATGATGTGCAGCCGCGCCCGGATCGACGGCTACCGCACCGCGCTGGGCACCGCCCGGCTGCCGGTGGACCCGGAGCTGATCCTGGAGGGCAACTTCCACCACGAGGCCGGGTACGCCGCCGCCCGCACCCTGCTCACCCGGCCCGACCGGCCCACCGCGATCTTCGCGGGCAACGACCTGCAGGCCCTCGGCGTGTACGAGGCCGCCCGCGAGCTCGGCCTGCGGGTGCCGGAGGACCTCTCGGTGGTCGGCTTCGACGACCTGCCGCTGGCCCGCTGGGTCGGCCCGCCGCTCACCACGGTGCGCCAGCCGCTGGTGGAGATGGCCGAGACCGCGGCCCGGCTGGCGATCGGGCTGGGTCGCGGCGAGCACCCCTCCGCCACCCGCGTCGACCTCGCCACCAGCCTGGTCGTCCGCGCCAGCACCGCCCCGCCGCCGGCCGGCGACTGAACGACACCTCCGTTCCGCTCCGACCGCGCGCGCGACCCGGACCGTCCGGGCCGCGCGCGAGTGGTTGACGCCCCCGCCGGGCTCCCCTACCGTCGTCCGGGTCGCACCGTAACATTCGACCAGAGTTCGAAACTTTCGCCCTCGACCGGGTGACGGACGGCGAGCGACGGACAGCGAGCAGCGAGCACGGGTGCCGAGCACCAGGAGGGGGAGCACCATGGCCGATCCGGCCTCCCTGACCGACACCGCGGACCGGCCGCCGTCACGGCTGCCGCAGCCGCCGTCCGGCACTCTCGCGCTGACCTTCGACGACGGCCCGCACCCGGACTCCACTCCGGAGCTGCTCGCCGCGCTCACCGCCGCCGGCCACCGCGCGACCTTCTTCCTGTGCGGCGAGCAGGCCGAGCGGCACCCCGAACTGGTCCGCGCCCTCGACCGGGCCGGGATGGCGATCGGCAACCACAGCTGGTCGCACCCGTCGCTGCCCGGCCTGCCGCTGCCCGCCGCCCGGGAGGAGATCGAGCGCACCAACCGGGTACTGACCGCGCTCACCGGCCGCCCGCCGACGCTGTTCCGCCCGCCGTACGGGGACACCGGCCCGACGATCCGCGAGCTCGCCACCGCGGCGGGCCTGACCGAGACGCTCTGGGACGTCGACACCCTCGACTGGAACGGCGTGCCGCCCGCCGAGGTCGCCGCCGCGGTGGCCGCGGCCCGCCCGGGCGACACCGTGCTGCTGCACGACCACGGCAACCGCAACACCGTCACCGCGCTGCCCGCCGTCCTGACCGCACTCGCCGCCCGCGGCCTGCGATCGGTGCCCCTCCCCCGCTAGCCCCTCCCCGCCGACCCTCCCGACCCCTCCCGATTCCTCCCGGCTCCGCCCTCGCGCTCCGGTGGCCGGACGCACCCGCCCAGCACCACGCGTCCGGCCACCGGTGGACCACCGGTTGCAGGCACCTGCCGGGGGCCGGTCAGGCGGCCTCGGGCAGCCAGAGTCCGGCCGGGTCGGTGTGCAGGCCGCGGACGGTGACCAGGGCCGCGCCGAGGACGGGCCCGCGACGGCCCAACGGCGAGGCGCGCAGGGCCTCTTCGGGCCAGGGGCGGACCCGGATCAGTGCGGCCAGCTCGGTCCGCATCGCGGGCAGCAGCCACTGCGCGAGGTCGGCGTAGCCGCCGCCGAGGACCAGCGAGTCGGGGTCGACCAGGTTGACCGCGGCGGCCAGTGCGGTGCCGAGCGCGGTGCCGGCGTGCTGGAGCGCGCGCCGGGTGTCCGGGTCGCCCTCCTCCGCGCGCCGGGCCAACTCCGCGATGGGGTCGCAATCCTGACGGCTCGTCAGGCTCGATCCCCCGTCCGGCTCGGCCGGTTCGGACAGTTCGTCGAGCTCGTCGGTGAACCCGGCGGAGCGGAGCACGGCGGCCAGGCCGGCGTACGGTTCGAGGCAGCCGCGGGCGCCGCAGGAGCAGGTGCGGCCGTCGGGGCGGACGGTGAGGTGGCCGAGTTCGCCGGCGAAGCCCCGGACGCCGGGGAACAGCCGCCCGTCCAGGACGAGCGCGCCGCCGATGCCCTCCCCGGCCGAGACGTGCACGAAGGTGCCGCTGCCGGTGCCCTGCCAGAGTTCGGCGAGCGCGCCGAGGTTGGCCTCGTTCCCGACGGTGGGGGCGGTGCCGGGGCCGGGCCACAGTTCGGTGACGTCGACCTGGTGCCAGCCCAGGTTGGGGGCGTGCTCGACCCGGCTGGTGGGGTCCTCCAGCGGGACGCTGCCGGGGACGGCGAGCACCCGGCCGACCACCCGCAGGCCGAGTTCGACGGCCTCGCGTTCGGCCAGGCCGGCGAGTTCGGCGAGTTCGGCGATGGTCTGCTCGGCGGGGCGGCCCGCGTTGGGGGCGGGGCGGTGCAGTTCGACCCGGACCTCGCCGCGCAGGTCGAGGACGCAGGCGCTGAGGTGTTCCACGCCGATCTCCAGGCCCAGCCCGGCCGGGCCGTTCCCGTTCAGCACCAGGGCCCGGCCGGGGCGGCCGACCCGGCCGCTGCGCTCCAGTTCGCCCTCCAGCAGCAGGCCGCCGCCGATGAGTTCGTCGACCAGGCTGGAGACGGCGGTGCGGGTCAGCCCGGTGCGGCCGGCCACGTCGGCGCGGGAGAGCGGGTGGGCGGCGGCGACGGTGCGCATTACCAGGGCGAGGTTCTGCCGCCGCATGTCCTGCTGCGAGGCGGGTCCACGCCTGGCCGCCAGGTCGCCGTCGGCCGCCTGCTGCCCGTCCGCTGCCACGTCTGCCCCGTCCCTCCGCGCCGCTGTCCGCGCCGTACCGTCGTCCGCCGGGCCGCCGCGGCCCGCCGCCTGTCCGTTGGCCGCTGCCGACCCTGTCCCTGCCCGATCCCCGCCTGACGCGTGACGCCTGCCCGGACGGTCCGGACGGTCCGGGCCGGTCGGCCGGTGCCGGTGTCGTCACCGGCGGCCGGCCGGCCCGGTGGGCGTCACCGCGGGCCGTCCCCCTGGAGGACGGCCGTCTGCGAAATGGTAGTCCCGATCCGTTCGAGGGCCGCGTCGTCCCGGGCGAGGGCGGGCAGCACCGGGCCGTCGGCGGTGCCCCAGCGGCGGGCGACGGCGTCGGCGCGCTCGCCGGTGAGCAGGGCGGCGGCCTGGGCGGCGGCGCCGAGGGCCACCAGTTCGCGGGCGGCGGGCAGTTGGACGGGGCGGCCGGAGAGCCGGCGGACGGTGTCCTGCCAGGCCCGGCCCTGGGCGCCGCCGCCGATCAGCAGGATCGGCTGCTCGGGGTCGACCGCCTCGGGGCCGTCGACGGCGAGGACGTCGTCGAGGGCGGCGAGCAGCGAGTACGCGGCGCCGTCGTAGGCGGCCTGGAGGAGCTGGCCGGGGGTGGTGTCGTGGCGCAGGCCGTGCAGTAGGCCGCTGGCGTGCGGGAGGGCGGGGGTGCGTTCGCCGTCGAGGTAGGGCAGCAGGACGGCGCTGCCGCCGGGTTCGACGTCCTGGCGGTCGCGGCCGAGCAGGGTGGCGATCCGGTCGACGGCGAGGGTGCAGTTGAGGGTGCAGGCGAGCGGGAGCCAGCCGTCGAGGGCGTCGGCGAAGCCGGCGACGGTGCCGGTGGGGTCGGCGGGGCGGTGGCGGGCGACGGTGTAGACGGTGCCGGAGGTGCCGAGGCTGAGCACGGGGGTGCCGGTGGTGAGGCCGAGGCCGAGGGCGGCGGCCATGTTGTCGCCGGTGCCGGTGGCGATCGGGGTGCCGGGGCGCAGCGGTCCGCCGGGGAGGGCGTGTCCGGCGGGGGTGCCGGCCGGGGTGACGGCGGGGAGCAGGGCGGGGTCGAGGCCGATCCGGTCGAGGACGGCGGCGTGGTAGCCGTCGGGGGTCCACCAGCCGGTGCCGGAGGCGTCGCCGCGGTCGGTGGTGGCGGTGCCGGTGAGGCGTTCGGTGAGGTAGTCGTGCGGGAGGCGGACGGCGGCGGTGCGGTCGGCGTTGCCGGGTTCGGTGGCGCGCAGCCAGGCCCACTTGGCGGCGGTGAAGGAGGCGCCGGGGACGCTGCCGATCTCGGTGGCCCACCAGTGGGCGCCGAACTTCCGTACCAGGTCGGCTGCTTGGGGCGCGGAGCGGACGTCGTTCCAGAGCAGGGCGGGCCGGACGGGGGCGCCGGTGGCGTCGAGGGTGACGAGGCCGTGCTGCTGTCCGCCGATGGCCAGGGCCTGGGCGCGGTCGGCCCAGCCGGTGGCGGCGACGGCGGCGGTGAGGGCGTCCCACCACTGGGCGGGGTCGCTCTCCTGGCCGTGGCGGGAGTCGACCCGGTGGGGGGCGCGGCCTTCGCCGAGGACGCGTCCGGTGTCGGCGTCGACGGCCAGGGCCTTGGTGGACTGGGTCGAGCTGTCGACGCCGATCACCACCTGCGGGTGTGCCATGGGCGTGCTCCTGTCTGCGGTCGTCCGGCCAGGGGTCCGTGGTCGTCCGGCCAGGGGTTTTCTTCGGGGTTGCGCGTGGGGGCTTCCCCTCGCGGGCTCGGCCATACTAATTTGTCTTCCGGCCTTACGAATAGCCCCCAATCCGGGTTACCGTCAGTGCCGGGCCCGATCCGTGTCGGGCCGCCGGTCGATCCCCCGATCGCCCCGCCCGGTCGATCACCAGCGTTTGGAGTACGCGATGAGCCAGCTCACCCCCACCCCCGCCGACAAGTTCACCTTCGGCCTGTGGACGGTCGGCTGGCAGGGCCGCGACCCGTTCGGCGACGCCACCCGTCCGGCCCTGGACCCGGTCGAGTCGGTGCAGAAGCTGGCCGAGCTGGGCGCGTACGGCGTGACCTTCCACGACGACGACCTGATCCCGTTCGGCTCCTCGGACGCGGAGCGGGAGGCGATCGTCAAGCGCTTCCGGGGCGCCCTGGAGTCCACCGGCCTGCGGGTGCCGATGGCCACCACCAACCTGTTCACCCACCCGGTCTTCAAGGACGGCGCGTTCACCGCCAACGACCGCGACGTGCGCCGCTACGCGCTGCGCAAGACCATCCGCAACATCGACCTGGCGGTCGAGCTGGGCGCGAGCGTGTACGTCGCGTGGGGCGGCCGGGAGGGCGCGGAGCACGGCGCCTCCAAGGACGTCCGGGTCGCGCTGGACCGGCTGAAGGAGGCCTTCGACCTGCTCGGCGACTACGTCACGGAGCAGGGCTACGACCTGCGCTTCGCCATCGAGCCGAAGCCGAACGAGCCGCGCGGCGACATCCTGCTGCCGACCATCGGCCACGCGCTGGCGTTCATCGAGCGCCTGGAGCGCCCGGAGCTGGTCGGCCTCAACCCGGAGGTCGGCCACGAGCAGATGGCGGGCCTGAACTTCCCGCACGGCATCGCCCAGGCGCTGTGGTCGGGCAAGCTGTTCCACATCGACCTGAACGGCCAGTCCGGCATCAAGTACGACCAGGACTTCCGGTTCGGCGCGGGCGACCTGCGGCAGGCGTTCTGGCTGGTCGACCTGCTGGAGTCGTCCGACTACCAGGGCCCGCGGCACTTCGACTTCAAGCCGCCGCGCACCGAGGACTTCGCCGGCGTGTGGGAGTCCGCGGCCGGGAACATGCGCAACTACCTGCTGCTCAAGGAGCGCGCGCTGGCCTTCCGCGCCGACTCCGAGGTGCAGGAGGCGCTGCGCGCCGCCCGCCTCGACCAGCTCGCCCTGCCGACCGCCGCCGACGGCCTGTCCGCGCTGCTCGCCGACCGCTCCGCGTTCGAGGAGTTCGACGTCACCGCCGCCGCCGAGCGCGGCATGGCCTTCGAGCGCCTCGACCAGCTCGCCATCGAGCACCTGCTCGGCGCCCGCTGACCGCAGCGCCCCCGACCACCGGCCGACCCCCCTTCCCCGCGGGGTCGGCCGGTGCGGTTCTCTCCCCGAATCCCTCGCACACCACCTCTGCTGACGGATCGTCGAGCAGCTGGAACAGGGGAAGGGACCGACCGAGAGGGAGGGAACCCGTGGAGCTGATCCACGCCTGGCGGATGCAGAAACCCGTCGCGGACGCCAGGACCGCCCACCAGCGGGGCGGCCTGGCGTTCGTCACCGGCTTCGACCTCGACCGGCCGGTGCCGATGCGGCGGATCCGCGAGGAGATCGACGTCGTCATCCGCGCGGTGGAGGCGGTCGGCCGGCGCTGCGTAGGCGTCGAACCGTTCCTCGCCTCGGTGGAGATCGGCTTCGTCCGGGCCTGACCCTCCTCGCGCCTTCTCACCGCGGGAGAACGCCCGGCCGGTAGTCGTCACACCTTCTCACTGCGGGAGAACGCCCGGCCGGTAGTCGCAACACCTTCTCACTGCGGGAGCGCGCCCGGCCGGTAGTCGTACAGCCAGTCCGTGGAACGGGTGTACATCCGGGTGAACACCAGCGGCATCACCGCCTCCCGGACCAGGGAGGCCAGCGGCCCCGCGGTCTTGGCGTCCCGGTTGGCGGCCGCCGCACGGGCCAGTTTCCCGGCCCGGCCGGCGCGTTCGCGCTCGAAGGCGGCCAGCGCGGCGGGCAGCCCGGACGCGGCGGGCGCACCCGGCGCGGAGTGCAGGGCCCGGGCCAGCGCGATCGCGTCCTCCAGCGCCATCGAGGCGCCCTGCCCCGCACCCACCGGGTGCGCGGCGTCGCCGACCAGCACGCACCGCCCGTCCTGGCGGCGCGGCACCGGCGGCAGGACGTGGAACAGCGTCGCCGCGTCGATCCGCTCCGTCGCGCCGAGGATCCGCCGGGGCACCGCCTCGGACCCGAACACCTCGGCCAGCTCCTCCGCGCCGAGCTTGATCTCGGCGGGTGCGACGGGGTCGGCGATCTGCGCCGACCACCACACGGTGCCGTCCGGCGCGGGCAGGTGCGCGAACGCGCCGCGCCGCCCGAAGGTCATGTTGAACGTCCGCCCCGGGCCCGCCTCCGGCACGCCGCGTGCGATGCCCGCGACGCCGTACAGCCCCGCGTACGCGGGCGACGGCGCGTCCGGGTCGAGCATCCGCCGGACGGTCGAGCGCAGCCCGTCCGCGCCGACCACCAGGTCGGCCCCGGCCACCGCTCCGACCACCGCTCCGGCCTCCGCCCCGCCGCCCGGCCCCTCCCCCGCACCGGGCCCGTGCAGCCCCTCGCCGGGGCCGCGCAGCCCTTCACCGGGCCCGGGCAGCCGCTCGCCGACCACGATCCGCGCCCCGAGCCGGACCGCCTCGGCCCGCAGCGCCGCCACCAGGTCGGCCCGCATCAGCGTCACGCTGCGCAGCGGGTCGTCCGCCCTCCGGCCGCGCGGGACGTCGCCCAGCAGCCTGCCGCGCCCCGACCACATCCGCTGCCGGTCGACCTCGAAGCCCGCCGCCCGCACCGCCTCCAGGCAGCCCAGCGACTCCAGCGCCCGCAGGCCGTTGACGGCCAGGCTCAGGAACGCTCCGACCGGTCCCGCCGGGTCCGGGTACGCCTCGTACACCGTCACCTCGGCGCCGATCCGGCGCAGCGCGATCGCGCTCGCCGCACCGGCCACTCCCCCGCCGATCACTACCGCCTTCATTGGCCCACCCCTCACTGAATCCTCGTTCAATGAATCGATATTCACTGAACCGGCCGTCAGTATGATGTCCGCACGAGCGGCGGGTCAAGGCCCGGCCGGAACGGGTCGGGGCACGGGCCAGGACGAGGCGAGGGAGGCCGGACGCGATGA
The DNA here is from genome assembly GCF_003751605.1 of Kitasatospora cineracea. Classification (NCBI taxonomy): domain Bacteria; kingdom Bacillati; phylum Actinomycetota; class Actinomycetes; order Kitasatosporales; family Streptomycetaceae; genus Kitasatospora; species Kitasatospora cineracea. Next base: position 4,493,371 of record NZ_RJVJ01000001.1, on the reverse strand, counting down.
GCGTGCGCAAGGCGCAGGCGGCGGAGACCAGGGCGGCACTGCTGGAGGCCGCCCGGCGGCAGTTCGTCGAACGCGGCTACCTCAACACGAAGATCACCGACATCACCGCGGCGGCCGGCCGGGCCACCGGCTCGTTCTACGCGCACTTCGCCGACAAGGACGAACTGCTGCGGGCCCTGCTCGACGACGCCCGCGCCCAGGCCCGCGAGCAGGTGGTCGCGCAGGTCCACCCGCGCGACCACGACCTCGGCGACCGGTCCCAGCTGCACGCGCACCTCGGCGCGTCCTGGCAGGCGATGCGCGACCACCTCCCGGTCACCATCGCCCTGTTCGAATCGATCGTCGCCGAGGGCCCCCGCTCCGGCCGGGCCTGGCAGCGCCTCACCGCGGACACCGACGTCCTGCGCGACCACCTCGACTACCTCCGCGAGCAGGGCCGCCCCCTCCCCGGCGACCCCGCCCTGCTCGCCCCGGCGATGGGCGCGATGCTCGGCATGCTCTCCTACGCCCTGCTCACCACCGACCGCCCGGCCCACGGCGACGCCGAGGTGGTCGACACCCTCACCGACCTCCTCCTGCACGGCCTCGCCGGCCGCCCCGCACCGCCGGAACCCGGATCCGACACCGACACCGGCACCGGCACCGGCACCGGAATCTGACCCCCGCTACGCCCCCGTCGGCCCCACCACCGGGGCGGGCAGTGCCTCGACCAGGCGGTCGAGTTCGGCCTCGGTGTTGTAGTAGGGCGGCGAGGCGCGGACGACCGAGGCGAGCGAGCGGGAGTCGAAGTCCCAGCGGGCGTACTCGGCGAGGGAGACCGAGACGTTGACCCCCGCGGCGCGGAGGGCACCGGCGACGTCCTGGCTGTCGCGGCCCTCGACGGTGAAGGTGACGAGGGCGCACCGGCGCGCGCCCCGGTCGTGCACCCGCACCCCGGGGCGGGCCCGCAGGCGCTCGCGCAGGGCGGCGCCCAGGCGGGTGGCGCGCTCGGCGATCGCGTCCGGGCCGAGGGCGAGGGCGTACTCGGCGGCGACGCCGAGGCCGATCCGGGCGGCGTGGTTGGCCTCCCAGCTCTCGAACCGGCGGGCGTCGGCGCGGACCCGGTAGCTGTCCGCCGAGGTCCAGGTCGCCGCGTGCAGGTCGAGGAACGGGGGTTCCAGCCGGGCGCGGATCCGCGGCGAGCAGTACAGGAAGCCGGTGCCGCGCGGGCCGCGCAGGAACTTGCGGCCGGGCGCGGTGAGCAGGTCGCAGCCGATCCGGCCGACGTCCAGGGGCAGTTGGCCGACGGACTGGCAGGCGTCCAGCAGGTAGACGGCGCCGGCCTCGCGGGCCGCCCTCCCGATCTCGGCGGCCGGGTTGACCAGGCCGCCCTGGGTGGGCACGTGGGTGACCGCGATCAGTCTGACCCGTTCGTCGACCATCGCGCGCAGCGCGTCGACGTCGAGCTGCCCGTCGGCGTCGTCGGGGACGGTCTCCACGCTCACCCCGTGGCGGCGGGCCGTCTGCAGGAAGGCGATGGCGTTGCTCGCGTACTCGGCCCGGGCCGTCAGGATCCGGTCGCCCGGTGCCCAGGGCAGCGCGTAGAACGCCATGTCCCAGGCCCTGGTGGCGTTCTCCACCAGCGCGATGTCGTCCCGTCCGGCCCCGATCAGCCCGGCCAGCGCGTCGTACGTCCGCTCGATCCGCCCGGCCCGCCGCCGCGCCGCCTCGTACCCCCCGACCTCCTCCTCCAGCCGCAGGTGCTCCACCACCGCGTCCACCACCGCCCGGGGCTGCAGCGCCGCCCCCGCGTTGTCGAGGTGCACCACCCGTCCGACCCCGGCCGTCTCCCGCCGCACCCGCTCGACGTCGATCCCCGCCACCAGCGCCCACCCCTCCCGCGACCACGGCCGTCGGGGGTTCCCTACCCCGCTTCCGCCCCGCGGCACCGCCCCGTCGCGCGGGCTGCCATCACCGTCGCCAGCGTCCGCCGGTCCGTGATCCACCCCGTGCGTCCGGCCCGGACGGAGCGCCGGACGGACTCCAGGACGGCCGCGTCCACGGCGGCGGGCCGGGCCAGGCGCGCCCGCATGTAGTACTTGAAGAGCGCGGGCAGTTGCTCGGGCCGGGTCGCGGACTTGACCCGGAGGGAGAAGAGCGGCAGGAACCACTCGTGGAACCCGTCCTTGGCGCCGGGGGTGGCCCGGTACGCCTCGTACAGCGGTTTCAGCCCGGCCGAGGGCCCGTACGGGAGGCGGCCGTGCAGCGCGTACCGGAGCCGGGTGCCCTCGTGTTCCCGGAAGGGCCGGCCGTGGGCGGCGATGTGGCGGGCGGCGTTCTCGGTGACGGTCATGACCGCGGTGTCCGTCCGGTACCGTCGGGCCGCGGCGAGGACGGTGGCGTGGAGGCCGGCGCGCGGGTCGAGGACGAGGCCGTCCAGGCCGAGCGGCCCGAGGTCGATGCCGTGGTCCCGGGTCCGGGAGAGGAGCAGGCGCCGATCGGCGTCGCCGACGGTCCGCCGAAGGTGATCGGGCTGCCGGTGGCGGTCGGCGTGGATGTCCGGGCGGTCGAGGGCGGGCCGCCCGTACGCGGGTTCGGCGACCAGGTGGAGCCCGGTGCGGGCCCTGGTGCCGGTACTGCCGCAGGCCCGGCAGGGGTGGTCACCGGTGCCGGTCAGGTGGCCGCAGGCCCGGCAGGCGGGAACGGTCTCGCGGCTGATGGCGAGGGAGCCGGCCCGGAGCCCGGCCTCGACCATCTCCAGTGCGAGGCGGGCCACTTCGGCGTCGGTGTCGGTCAGGACGCCTCCGGGCGGAGGGCGACCGGGCGGGTACTTCCCGGCCACCAGGTCGGCCTCGAAGCGTCGGCGGGAGACCTTCGGACCGCTGGCCCCGCGGTGGCGGAGGTCTCCGGCCAGGGTCACGGTGTTCCACAGGTGGGGCGCGGGCGGCAGGTCGAGGACGGCGTTGAGGGCGGCGGCGAGGCGGATGCCGACGGCCTTGCCGGGGTGGGTGGCGAAGGTGAAGAACCCGTTCTGGACGGGCCCGTTGAGGAAGAGGTGCCGCACGGATCCTCCTGCCGGGGCGGGGTGCCGGTTCCCGTCCGGGTGGGCGGGGCCCAACCGGTGAGGCTGGCGAGGTAGGAGCCGCTGGCGCTCCAGGGGGTGAGTTCGACGCCGAAGCCGCTGTGCCCGCCGCCCTGGGTGTGGACGAGCTTGCCGGCCAGGTGCACGGTGTCGCCGGACCGGAACGCCCCGGTGTACGCCCCCAGGTACGAGCGCAGGTGGGTGATCCGGCGGGCGAACGCGTGGGCCTCGTCGATGGTCGAGCCGAGGACGGTCCTGACCTCGATCCCGTACACGGCCGGGGTCGTGAGCCCCTCCGCGTGGTCGGTGATCTCGGCGAGGAGCGAGATCTCCCCGATCTCCTTGGCGGAGATCCCGGCGAAGGTCCGGTCGCGGTCGGAGCGGACGGGTTCGCAGTTGACGTGCGCGCCGGTGCCCGCGGTCAGGCCCTGGAGCTTGCGGCGCTCCTGCTCGATCAGCGCGTCGAAGGAGCAGCCCGCCAGGTACTTGGCCCGGCGGACGTACAGCCGGGTCAGGTCGTCCCCTTCGTACGGCCGGATCAGGTCGGTCTGCCGGAAGAGCTCCCGCGCGGCCCGGTAGCCCTCGGGGCCGTAGCAGACGAGGTCGATGTCGGAGCGTTCGTTGAAGCAGCCGACGAGGAAGGAGCCGGTGACGCCGATCAGGCCCTGGGCGTCGTTCGCGGTGATCCACTCGGTGATCGCCAGGAGGTCCTTGCCGATCGGGTTGTCGGCGACCGCGCCGGGTTCCTCGTGGATGGCGGCGAGAGCCTGGCGGCATGGGTAGTGGACGGCCACGTCCTCGCGCGGGATGCCGGTGATCACGCATCCGAGGGCGTCGGAGTAGACGTAGCACTCCGGCCTGCCGGCCAGGATGCCGAAGGACTTCGACACGACACTGTTCTGCCGGTAGGTCCGGCCGAACAGCCTGCGGTCGCCCTTCTCGTCGGGGTGGTACTTGACGTAGCCGAGGTAGTGGCTGCCGGGGTGGCTGTCGCCGATGACCTTGAAGACGACTCCGTGGTGGTCCATCAGGTAGTCGCGGTCGCGGACGGCGGGAACCGGCCTACCGGTGTTCAGCGGTGAACCGTTCCAGAGTGGGGAAGGTGCCGGTGTCGATCGTGGTGCCCGACTCATACTGATCGAGTCCCGTCGTGAAGAGGGTGCGGCGGTACTGCCACTTGACGTGCTTGTCGTGCCGCGCGGGGTCGGTGGGCCGCATGAGGGCGAGGAAGAAGAAGCACTTGACGAGCAGGAAGTCGCCCAGGTGCTCGCTGACCCGCTGCCCGATCAGGGGTGCGGTGGTCTCGTCGAGCGCTGCGGTGTAGGCGGCGCGCTGTTCCGGGGCGATCGTGTAGCCCTTGCCACCGCCCTTGAAAGCGACGATGTCGAGCGCGGGGTAGACGTCGTAACCGAGCGGGACCGGTCCGTGGTGCTGCCAGTCGACGACTCCGGCCTGGAGCACGTTGGGCAGTCCGTAGTCCAGGTGCCCGCGCACCAGCGGGAGCCGGGCCAGCCGGTCGAGGGCGTGTCGGACGGCGTCGTGGACCCGCGGGGTGTCGAGGTCCGGGTTCTCCGCGAAGACCTCGGACGCGAACGCCGCCTTCTCGAACCAGGGCGCGGCCGGCAGGGGGTGCCTGGCCTGGGCCCGTAGGAGCTTCGACGCCACGGCCGCCGCCGTACCGATGACCCGGTGGCTGACCCGACCGTCCCTCACGGCATCGGCCAGCGCCTCCTCGTGCAGCGAGGTGCCGCCGACGGCGCGCTCGACGACGAAGAAGCGACCGTCCTCCGAGCCGCTGCCGACGATCTCCGGCACCGGGTAGCCGAGGCCGCCGGCCAGCCGCTGGAACTCGGCCTCGGCCCGCAGGTCCTCGCCGCCGGTCCGCTTGTAGAACAGGCCGTCGGTGGACCTCCACACCGCGCCCTGCGTGGCCGTTCTGTCCTTCACAAACTCCCAGTTGCTCATCCGCACGCGCCTTTCCTCGGGAACCCGATGGTCCCGGAGGGCGCGCGGACCTCACCACCGCGTTCGCGGACGGTTCAGGGACGTCCCGGGACGTTTTCCAGCAGGGCGAGGAGACCGGCCGTGTCCGACAGGTCCGGCAGCACCACCGGGGCGCCCGCCACCGCGAGTTCGTCCCGGCCGTGGACGCCGGAGGCAACCGCGACGATCCCGGAACCCGTGGCGAGCGCCGCCTCCACGTCCCGTGGCGTGTCGCCCACCAGGACGACCGGGGCGTCAGCGGGCAGTCCACGGTGGCGCCGGACCCGTCGGCGGGCGACGGCGACCAGGTCGGGCCGCTGCTCCGCGTCGGCGCCGTAGGCCCCGACCGCGAGGTCCAGCAGCCCGTCCAGGCCGAAGGCCGACAGCTTCACCCGGGCGTTGGCCGCGATGTTGCCGGTCAGCACCGAGGACACCCAGCCGTCCCGCGAGGACGCCGCCGCCAGCGCGTCGAACGCCCCGGGCAGCGCCGTGCCGCGCCGGCGCAGTCCTTCCGCCCGTTCCTCCCCCGCCCTGGTGAGGGCCGCCTCGACGGCCGGCCAGCCGGGCTCCGGGAGGCCGTGCCCGCGGAACATCTCCCGCATGATCAGGCGGTCGGTGCGGCCCTGCGTCGACGCTCCCGTGACCGGCGGGGCCCCGGTCAGCGCGGTGAACGCGGCGGCGTAGATCTCCTTGCTCACCCCGGCGTTCTCGATGAGGGTGTGGTCGATGTCCCACAGGACGATGAGCTGCATGCCGCCAGCGTAAGCACCTTGACGGGGCGTCAACCCGGCCAGCGCGCCCGGAGGTCCTTGCACCGCCGCACCCGGCTCCGCTTGTATGACCTCCGTGAACGAGCGACTCCACTCCGTGTTGGCCCAACGGGGCATCCGGCCCGAGACGCTGGCCGAAGCCTGCGAGGTGGATCCCAAGACCGTCGGCCGCTGGCTCGGCGGACGCGTGCCCCACCCGAGGCACCGTTTCCGCGCCGCCGAATTCCTGCGCGCAGAGGAGGCGTTCCTCTGGCCGGACCTCCGGTCGCAGGCGGGTCGACCGACCGGCGGGCCTGGCACCGAACTCGTCGGCATTCACCAGAACCGGGCCAGTGTGCCCCGCGAGACCTGGCTGACCCTGCTGCGGGAGGCCCGGCGGCAGATCGACGTCCTGGTCTTCTCCGGGACGTTCTTCGCCCAGTCCAACCCGCGCGTCGCGGAGATGCTCGCCGAACGGGCCGCCGACGGCGTCCGGGTCCGGCTGTGCTTCGGCGACCCCGGCGGGCGGGCCGCCGCCGTCCGGGGCCGCGAGGAGGGCATCGGCGACGCCCTCGCCGCCAAGATCCGCGCCTCCCTGACCTACTACCGTCCGCTCGGACCCGGGAACAGCTGCGAGGTCCGGCTGCACGACACCACGCTGTACAGCTCCCTGTTCCGCTACGACGACGACCTGTTGGTCAACCCGCACGTCTTCGGCCAACCGGCCAGCGCCAACCCCCTGTTCCACCTCAGGCGGGTCGAGCCCGCCGACTGGTTCGACCACTACGTTCAGAGCTTCGAAGCGGTCTGGGCCCGGTCACGGCCCTGGCGGCCCGACCAGGAAGGGAGCCCCGCCCGTGGGCAGGACTGAGTACTACCACGACCCGAACGCCCCCAAGGCCAACACCCTCGTCCCCGCCAGCAACCTGCTCGTCGTCGACGGCACCGGCGCCGTCCTGCTGCAGCGCCGCCGCGACACCGGCCAGTGGGCGCTGCCCGGCGGTGCCCAGGACATCGGGGAGACCGCCGCCCAGTGCGCGGTCCGCGAATGCCTGGAGGAGACCGGCATCGTCGCCGAGATCACCGGCTTCCTCGGCGTCTACACCAACCCGAACCACGTCGTCGCCTACACCGACGGCGAGATCCGCCAGCAGTACGAGAACACCTACATCGGTCGCCCCGTCGGCGGCGAACCCACGATCAACGACGAGGCCGACGGCGTGTGCTTCGTCCGGCCCGACGACCTCGACCGGTACGACATCCACCCCAGCATGCGCCAGCAGATCGGCGACTACCTCGCGGGTACCTACCCCTACTTGGGCTGAACCGCCAACGCCGCCTCCACCCGCGCCACGGCCGCGAAGATCTCCGGAGACGCCCGACGGACGAACCGCCCCACCACGCTCTCCGCCCCGTAGCGGCCGAGGATCTCCACCACGCGCGCCTCGGCCGTGGTCAAGGCGCCGTCGGGCGTCGTCGTCATGTCGCACCACACCAGGGCGTCGACCAGGAGCTGGTCCTCCAGCAGCGGGAACTCCGCCTCCAGTGCCTCCCGGTGGCCGCGCTCCTCGGCTTCGAGCAGCGCGAACGAGTGATTCGCCACCAGCCGCGTGAGCTGATCATCCGCCCCGTGGACGTCGCGGAGGAAACGCGCGCCGTCGAGCGGGTGGAAGCCCGTCGCCGCCAGCCTCGGTGCGTAGCCCACGTCGTGCAGCAGGGCCGCTCGGACCAGGAGTCCGCTCCGCCGACCCAGGATCCCTTCGAGTCGGACCGCCCGGTCCGCCACACCCCGGGTGTGCGCCCAGCGGCGGGGCAGCGGCGCCGCGAGCTCGCTCTCCGCCACCGCCCGGGCCCAGGACGTCCGTTCGCCTCGCATGCGTCGGGGATTCCCGTTCTCCACCGCCCGGACACCCGCCGTCCGCCGGGACTCACCGGGTGGCGGGGAGGGCGGGCAGGACGGTGGTGCGCAGGAGGTCGAGGAAGAGGTCGGGGCGGCGGTAGGCGGCGAAGTGGCCGGCTTCCTCGATCAGGGTGAAGGACTTGGCGGGGGCCTGGACCCGGTCGTAGAAGGCGCGGGCGCGGGCGGGGGTGTTGACCAGGTCGCGGGCGCCCTGGACGAGGAAGAAGGGGACGTCGAAGCGGGTGCCGTCGGCGTGGTCGTCGAGGGCGGCGGTGCCGGGGAGGACGGCGGCGGAGACCAGGAAGCTCCTGAAGAAGGTGCCGAGCTCGGGCAGGGAGTGCAGCGGGGAGTACCAGAGCGACTTCGTCACCACGGACTTCATCGCGGCGAAGGTGTACGGGTCGGTGGCGGCGGCGAAGCGGTTGAAGTGGGCGAACTGCTCGGCGCTCCAGGCCCGTTGGTCGGGTCCCGCCGCCCGGACGGCGGCGGCCTCCTTCTTCTTGCCGGCCCGGTCGAGGCGCTCCAGCAGGTCGTGGTAGTCGGTGGTGTCGCGGCCGCCGTCGAAGACCTTCTGGTCGGCGCCGACGTAGGCGGAGACCAGGTCGGGGCGGCTGCGGGCGATCCGCAGGCCGAGGGCGCTGCCGAAGGAGCAGCCCAGCAGGACGACCCGGGTGACGCCGAGGCGGGCGCGGACGTGCTCGATCACCTCGACGGCGTCCTTCAGCAGCCGGTCGAAGGTGAGTTCGCTCTGGCCGTCGGCGCCGGAGCGGCGCAGGGTCTTGCCGGTGCCGCGCATGTCCCAGCGGACCAGGGTGACGTGGCGCTCCCAGGCGCGGGAGAGGTGGGCGAGGACGGCGTTGGAGGAGCCGGGGCCGCCGTGCAGTTCCAGCAGGACGGGGTTGGCGCGGTCCTGGCCGCGGATCGAGAGCCACTGGTCGAGGCCGCCGATCGGGGCGAAGCAGCTCTCGTCGACGCCCCGTCCGGTGTCGATGCGCAGGTCGCGGGCGCGGCCGGCCCGGACGGCGGCGCGGTGGGCGAGGAGTCCGGCGACGGGGGTCGCGGCGGCGGTGGCGGTGAGGGCGGCGGCGATGAGCACGCGGGTCTCCGGGGATGCGGGTCCGTTAACTGTGTATGTCATACACAGCTGATTACTGTGTAAGTTATACGCAGTTGTCGGGCGGTTGGCAACACCGCGGTCGGACGGCCGGCGGCACCCGGCCGACCGCCCGCGGCCCGGACGGAGAGGAGGCCGGTCGCGTGCCGGCGAACAAGGAGAGCCAGCGGGACCCGAACGTCAGCCTGGCGCTGCTGTGGGGCGAGGCCGAGGAGCGTCCCCGGCGCGGGCCCAGGCCGAAGTTCACGCCCGCCGAGGTGGCCCGGCACGGCGTCGCGGTCGCCGACGCCGAAGGGCTGGAGGCGCTCTCGATGCAGCGGGTCGCCGAGGCCCTCGGGGTCACCACGATGGCGCTCTACCGCTACGTCCCCGGCAAGCCCGACCTCGTCGACCTGATGGTCGACACCGTGCTCGGCGACCCGCCCGCCCTCGACGCGGTGCCGGGCGGCTGGCGGCCCCGCCTGGAGGTCTGGGCCCGCGCCTGTTGGGACGTCTACCGCGCCCACCCCTGGATCCTGACCGCGACCGGCCTGCGCCGGCACGCCATGGGCCCGCGCCAAGTGGCCTGGCTGGACGGCGCGCTGGCCGCCCTCGAACCCACCGGGCTCGACGCCCGGCAGCGGCACGACGCCGCGATCCTGGTGCTCAGCCTGGTGCGCAGCCTCACCCAGGAGTCCCTGGACCGCACCGAGGAGGGCGACCGGGAGTGGGACCGGCTCACCGCCGACCAACTGGCCCGGCACGCCGACCGCTTCCCCGCGCTCACCCGCGCCGCCGCGGCCGGGGCCTTCGCCCCCGCTCCGGCGGACCCGCTCGCCTTCGGGCTGGCCTGCGTGCTGGACGGCCTCCAGGGGCTGGTCGAGCGCACCGCCGGGCCCGGCGGGGGCTGAGCCCGGGCCCGGCGGAGGGGGGTGGTCCCGGGCCCGGCGGAGGGGGGTGGTCCCGGGCCCGGCGGCGGCCGGGCGGGTCCGAGCAGCGGCTGAGCGGGACCGAGCAGCGGCTGAGAAAGTGTTGGGTAATTGGGTGATTACTCGTTCTTGAGGTCGTCGGCGAGGCGGCGGGCTGCTTCGGTCTCGATGGGGCCGTGGGGCTCGATCGTCTCGCCGGCGAGGCGGGCGGCCATGAGGCGGATCATGGCGACCTTGATCATCGCTTCGGCGTGCGCGGTCTTGCGCTCGTAGTCCCTCGCCAGCCGTCTGCACCGTCCCAGCCAGGAGAATGTCCGCTCCACCACCCACCTGCGGGGCAGTACCCGGAAGCCTTTCACATCCGCGTTGCGGGGCACTGCCACGATCTGGACGCCCTCGCGCTCCGCCGCCCAGCCCACCAGGCCCGCGTCGACCGCGTTCACGTAGCCGCCGTCGACCCAGACCAGCCCGACCTGCGGGAACAGGTCGCGTATCCCACCGAGGACCAGCTTCGCGCCCGCCCGATCCTGGACGGACGCTGAGTGCACCACCGCCCGCAGGACGAGTCCGCAGGTGTCCACCAGCAGGTGCCGCTTGCGGCCGCGCACCCGCTTGCCCGCGTCGTAGCCGACCGCCTGCCCACCCTGGTGGCTGCGGGCCGACTGCGAGTCCAGCACCGCCGCCGAGGGCTGCGGGTCCCGCCCGTCCGCCACCCGCACCCGCTCGCGCAGCGCGTCGTGGACCCGCTCCCACGTCCCGTCCGCCGTCCAGCCGCGAAACCAGCGGTAGGCCGCATCCCACGGCACGAGATCGTGCGGGACCAGCCTCCACGCGCACCCGCTGACCAGGACGTACAACACCGTGTCCACGACCAGCCGACGCGGGAACTTCAACGGGCGGCCGCCCCGGCTCGGGTCCCGCACCGGCAGCAGCGGCTCGATCACCGCCCACTGGGCATCCGTCAACGACGAGTCGTACGAAGGCTTACAGGCACAGACGCACATGGCGGCGATCATCGCGGACACCCGACCACAACGATCACCGCCAACCCATCACACCAAGCAGCTGATCAGTTACCCAACACTTTCTGAGCGGGGTGGTGCGGGGTGGTGCAGGGTTCACCATGAAGTCGGGTGCGGGCTTCATGGTGTGCTCCTGCGGCGGTGACCTACCGTCGAGCTGTGATGATTCGACCCGGGCTGAGGCGCCCGGCACTCCTGGCCCGGCGGGCGCGGCGCGACGCCGGCTTCCTGGCCACCGGCGTCCTGCCGCACCTGGCCCTGGTCCCGGTGTGGGGCTGGGCCGCGACGTTCACTGCCCGGACGGGGCACTGGAAACCGGCCCTGCAGGTGGCGGTCCTCCTGATCGTGCTCGGCACCCCGCTGGTGACGGCCGTCCAGCGGGTCCGCCACCGCATCCTCCTCGGGGTGGACGTGGTGCCCTCGGCGCCCGCTGCCGAGCCGTGGTCGTGGGCGGTGGCGGCCCGGCAGGCGCTCCGCTGGCTGACCTCGGCGCAGACCTGGCGCCAGGTCGGCTACCACCTGCTGCTCGGCCCGCTGCTGGCCGCCGCGGAGCTGCTGGTGCTGGCCGCCGCCGTCGCGGGCCTGGCCGGTGCCACCGCCTACGGCTGGGCCTGGTCGGTGCCCGCGCGGGACCGCCGGGGCTGGCTCGGGTACGCGACGCAACTGCCGTGGTACACGCTGGCCGGGCTGCTCCTGCTGGGCGCCCTGCCCTGGGTGGCGGGCGCGACCGCCCGGGGCGAGTCGCGCGCGGCCGCGGCCCTGCTCGGCCCCAGCCGGTCCCAACGGCTCCAGCAGCGGGTCGAGCACCTGGCGGAGAGCCGCACCGGCCTGATCGAGGCGGTCGACGCCGAACGCCGCCGAATAGAACGGGACTTGCACGACGGCACCCAGCAACGGCTGGTCTCGCTCGCCGTCAACCTCGGCCTGGTCCTGGCCACCACCCCCGACCTGCCCGCCGGGGCCCGCGCGGCGGTCGCCGAAGCCCACCTGGAGGCCAAACACGCGATCGCCGAACTCAACGACCTGGTACGGGGGCTGCACCCCGCCGTGCTGGAGGACCGCGGGCTCGACGCGGCCCTGTCCGGCCTGGCCGCCCGGCTCCCCCTGCCGGTGCGCCTGCGGGTCGACCTCGACGAACGGGTGCCGCCCGGCGTGGAGTCGGTGGCCTACTTCGTGATCTCCGAGGCCCTGTCCAACGTCATCAAGCACGCCGGGGCGACCCGCACCGAGGTGACGGTCAGACAGGTCGGTGCGGTGCTGCGGGTGAACGTCACGGACGACGGGCTCGGCGGCGCCGACCCCTCCGCCGGAACGGGGCTGGGCGGGCTGGCCAAACGGGTCGACGCGATCGACGGCTCCTTCCACGTCAGCAGCCCCGTGGGCGGCCCCACCACCGTGACCGCGGAGCTGCCGTGCGCGCGGTGATCGCCGAGGACTCGGTGCTGCTCCGGGTCGGCCTGGTCAAGGTCCTGGAGATGGGCGGCTTCCAGGTCGTCGCCGAAGTCGACGACGCGCCGTCCCTGTTGGCGGCGGTCGAGCAGCACCGGCCCGAACTCGCCCTGGTCGACGTCCGGATGCCGCCCTCCTTCACCGACGAGGGGGTGCGCGCCGCCCTGGAGATCCGCCGCAGACGGCCGGGGACGGCGGTGGTGCTGCTCTCCCAGTACGTCGAGGAGCGCTACGCGGCCGACCTGCTGTCCGCCGACACCAGCGGCGTCGGCTACCTGCTCAAACAGCGCGTCGCCGACGTCACGGAGTTCGTGGAGACGGTCCGCCGGGTCGCCGGCGGCGGCACCGCACTGGACCCGCAGGTCGTCGCCCAACTGCTGCTGCGCCGCAGCAACGACCCGCTGGAACGGCTGACCCCGCGCGAACGGGACGTCCTGGCCCTGATGGCGGAGGGGCACTCCAACACCGGCATCGCGGAGACCCTGACGATCAGTGAGAGCGCGGTCGCCAAGCACATCAACAACATCTTCGCCAAGCTCGACCTCCCGGCCGCCGACAGCGGCCACCGCCGCGTCCTGGCCGTGCTGCGCTTCCTCGGCACGTCCCGGTCCTGAACGGCCCCGGCCCGAACGGACCCTCCTCCCCGCGCCCGGCGGGTGGTGCTAGCCTCGGTGCACCGCCCGCCGCCCGCCGCGCCCGTCCGTCCGCGCGTGCCCGTCCGGTCGGCCGTTCCCCGCTGCCGTTCCCCGCTGCCGACGCCCCGGTCCGCTGTCCTGCCGACCGCCGGGCCGGTATCGCACCGCACCGCAGCACACCGCAGCACACCGCACCGGCCGACGCCCTCCCGCGCGGCCGAACGCCCTTGCCCCGCCCGGAGGTCGGCCCCGCCATGCGTCCCACCCTGTTCACGATCGACCGGTCCGGCCCCGGCCGGATCAGCACCATGGCCCGGCCGCGCGGCGGCGACTGGCTCGCGGAGGAGCTGGCGGCGCTGGCCGCCCTCGGGGTGAGCGAGCTGGTCAGCGCGCTCACCCCGGCCGAGTGCGCCGAACTCGGACTGGACGCGGAGCCGTCCCTCGCCCGCGCCGCCGGGCTGCGCTTCACCGCCGTCCCGATCCCGGACCGCACCGTCCCCGCCCCGTCCGAAGTCCTGCCGGTGCTGGACGGGTTGGCCCGGCGACTGGCCGCGGGCGACCACCTGGTGGTGCACTGCCGGGCCGGGATCGGCCGCTCCTCGCTGCTGGCGGCCGCCGTCCTGGTCCGCTCCGGCGCGGACCCGGACGACACCTGGGCCCGGATCGCCCGGGCCCGCGGCCTGGCCGTGCCGGACACCCCCGAGCAGCGCGCCTGGACCGACCGGATCACCCCGCTGCACCGGCCGTGAGGCCGTGGCTGTGCGGCCGCACGGTCGCGGCGGGTCAGTGGTGGAACAGGGCGGGTCAGTGGTGGAACAGCCGCAGGCCGGTGTGCACCAGCGTGATGCCGTGTTCGGCACAGGCCGCCTCGACCTCGGCGGAGCGCAGGGAGCCGCCGGGTTCGGCGATCGCGGTGACGCCGTGGCGGCGGGCGTGGTCGACGTTGTCGCGGAACGGCAGGCAGCCGTCGGAGACGAACGCGACGCCGTCCAACTCGGCCGCCCAGCGGGCGCGTTCGTCCGGGCCGAGGTCGTCGGGGACGTCGCCGTCGCACAGGGCGGCGGCGAATCGGGTGCGCTCGTCGGGCGTCAAGTCGCCTTCCAGGTAGCGGATCCGCCAGTTGATCCGGTCCTGCCGGCGGACCTCGGGGCGGAAGTCGAGGGCCCGGACGGCCGGGTGGCGGCGCAGCCACCAGGTGTCGGTCTTGGCGCCGGCCAGCCGGGTGCAGTCGACCCGGGACTGCTGGCCGGCGCCGATGCCCAGGGCCGCGCCGTCGCGCAGGTAGCAGACCGAGTTGGACTGGGTGCGGCGCAGCACGGCCAGGCCGAGCAGCAGGTCGTCGGCGGCGGCCGGGGTGAGCGCGCCGACCCGGACGTCGGCGAGCAGGGCGGCGGTGAGCGGGGCGGTGTCGACGTCCTGGACCAGGCGCATGCCGTGCACCTCGCGGGTCTCGACGGCGGGCGGGGTGCACCCGGGGCGGGCCTCCAGGACGAGGTAGCGGCCGTTCTTCTTCCGGGTCAGGACGTCGAGCACGCCGGGCGCGTAGCCGGGGGCGACGATGCCGTCGGAGACCACCCGGGCGAGCAGGTCGGCGAGTTCGAGGTCGACCTCGTGCGAGACGGCGACGAGGTCGCCGTAGGAGGACTTCGGGTCGGCGTCGCGGGCCCGCAGGTAGGCGGAGGTGAGCGGGCCGACGGCGGCCGGGTCGAGGCCGTACGGTTCGGCGGTGGCCCGGTCGACCGGTCCGGCGAGGGCGGCGCCGGCCGGGGAGACGTGCTTGAAGGAGGCGGCGGCGGGGCGGCCGAACAGGGCGGCGGCCTCGCTGACGAGCTGCCAGGCGTTCAGCGCGTCCAGCAGGTTGACGTACGAGGGCTGTCCGTTGAGCAGGCGCAGCGGCAGGTCGGTGCCGGGCAGCGGCTCGATCCGGGCGCGGGTGTTCTGCGGGTTGATTCCGTACCGAAGGTCCATGGTGGTGGCCCCCTCCGTGAAGTCGCGTGTCGGCTTCGGAGGGCACCCAGGCGGACGGTGCCGGTCCCGTGCTGTGCGGCGCCGCTCCCCGGTGGTGCTCCACCTCTCGCCAGTCGCGACGGCGCCGATGCTAGCAGCCTCCGGCGGGGCGGGACCGGGGCGGTGGCGCCCGCGTTCGACCGGGCGTCAGCGGCGCTCCGCCCCGGCGCCGCGGTCCGTCCCTCCGGTCAGGACCGCGTCCGCGACCACGGCGAAGAGGTGGTCGGCGCGCGGTGCGAACGCGCCCTGGTCGCCGAGCCACGCGAGGGCTGCGACGAGGGCGAACAGTTCCGTGCCGTCGAGGTCGGCCCGTGCCGCGCCCTCGGCCTGGGCCCGGGCGAGGAGCCGGGTGCCCGCCGCGCGCATGGCGACGCACGAGGCGTGCAGCGCGGAACCGGTGTCCTCGATGGCGGCCGCCATCAGCTCGGTGACGCCCCGGTACTCGCGTGCGACCGCGACGCAGTCGCGCAGCCAGGTGACGAGAGCGTCCTCGGGCGGGTCCGACGCTTCGAGTGCGACCGCCCGTTGCGCCAGCCCGTCGAAGCTCTCCCGGAGCAGGGCGTCGAGCAACGCCTCCCGGGTCGGGAAGTGGCGGTAGAGCGTGGGGAGGGCGACGTCGGCCCTCCGGGCGATGTCGCGCAGGGACGCGTCGGCGCCCTGTTCGGCGACGACGACGCCCGCGACGGCGAGCAGTTGGTCGCGGTTCTTCCTGGCGTCGGCCCGCAAGGGTCCTCCTTTGACAGCCGTAGCACTGCTACGTATATTCGTACCACTGCTACGGAAACCCGTAGCAGTGCTACACCTAGCCTAGCCCGCCTGCGGGAAAGAGGGAGGACCTCCATGTCGGCGAAGACGATGAGGGCGATCCGGCTGCACGAGTTCGGCGGCCCCGAGGTACTGCGCTACGACGAAGTGCCGATCCCCCGGCCGCAGCCGGGCGAGGTGCTCGTCCGCGTCCACGCCGTCGGCCTCAACCCCCCGGACTGGTACCTGCGCGACGGGATGCCCGGCATTCCCCCCGGACTGAGGCCGCCCGTGAGCTTCCCCGCCGTTCCGGGGTCGGACGTGTCGGGCGTCGTCACGGCGGTCGCCGAGGACGTGGCGGACTTCTCCGTCGGCGACGAGGTCTTCGGCATGCTCCGCTTCCCGGGCTTCGACGGCCGCGCGTACGCCGAGTACGTGGCGGCGCCCGCCGCCGACCTGGCCCGCAAGCCGGCCGGCGTCGATCACGTGCACGCCGCGGGGGCGGCCATGTCGGGGCTCACCGCGTGGCAGCACCTGGTCGAACTCGGGCACGACCACCCGAACCCCCTCCAGCCGGCGCAGCACCGCCCCGTACCGCTGGAGGCCGGGATGACGGTGCTGGTCAACGGCGCCGCAGGCGGGGTGGGTCACCTGGGCCTGCAACTCGCCAAGTGGAAGGGCGCGCGCGTCATCGCGGTCGCCTCGGGCGCGCACGAGCGGTTCCTGCGCGGGCTCGGCGCCGACGAGTTCGTCGACTACACCAAGGCCCGCCCCGAGGAGGCCGTCCGGGACGTCGACCTGGTGCTCGACACCGTCGGCGGCCCCGGGAGCGGTCGCTTCCTGCGGACGCTCAGGCGCGGCGGCACGCTGTACTACGTCTTCGTCGCCGCGTACGACCCGGCGGAGGTCGCGAGGCTGGGCGTCACGACCTCGGGCACCCAGGTGCGCTCGAACGGCCGGCAGCTCGGAGAACTCGGCCGCCTGCTCGACACGGGCACGCTCCGCGTCGCCGTCGACAGCACCTTCCCGCTCGCGGACGCCCGGAAGGCGCACGAACGAGCCGCTCGCGGACACCTCCGGGGCAAGATCGTGCTCACCGCCGCGTGAGGGCCCTCCGTTCCTGAACGCCGCCACGGGAAGCGAGTCCCCCGCGACGGGCGGGGAGGCGGCCGAGGTCGGCTGAACCTGCCGGGCGCGCACAGCCGTCGGGGGCGCGGCCGGGCAGGTGCGCCGGGGCGCGGCCGGGCAGTGGCGTTCGGGTGGGTTCGGCCGTGTCGCGGGCCGGGTGGGCGAAGCCGGCGGCGGGGGCGTGGCTACCGTCGGATTCCGGTCACCGGGTGCGGGTGACGCCGCGTCCCCGGGAGGGTCGATGTCCTCGTCCGACACCGTGTCAGGGTCCGTTCCGGAGAAGGGCCGGGGCCGGTTGTGGCGGTTGGGCGAGTGGTGCGCGCGGCGGCCGGTGGTGGTGCTGGTGGGGTGGCTGCTGGTGCTGGTGGGGGTGCAGGTCGCCGACCACCTGGTGGGCGGTGCGTACTCGGACGACTTCTCGCTGCCGGGCACCCAGGCGCAGGAGGGCCGGGACGTGCTGGCCGCGCACGAGCCCGCCGCGGGCGGGACGAGCGCGCAGGTGGTGCTGCACGACGGGCAGCCGCTGGTGCAGTTCCAGGCGCAGGTCGACCAGGCGGTGACGTCCCTGCAGCACCTGCCGCACGTGCTGTCGGCGCAGAACCCGCTGCCGCCGCCGGGGCAGGCCCCGCAGCCGGGCGGGCCGCTGGCGGCGGACGGGCTGACCGGCTACGTGACGGTGCGCTTCGACGGCGTGCCGTCGACGTTCGGTTCCGACTACCTGACCCAGGTGGACGGGGCGGTGGCGCCGCTGCGGCAGGCGGGCGTGCAGGTCGAGTACGGCGGTCCGCTGGGCGAGTTGGCGCGGCCGGAGCCGAGCGACCGGGTCAGCGAGCTGATCGGGTTCGGGGTGGCGATCGTGGTGCTGCTGGTCGGGTTCGGCAGCGTGATCGCGGCGGGGCTGCCGCTGGTGAGCGCGCTGCTCGCGGTGCTGCTGGGCCTGGGGCTGTTGGGCCTGCTGGCGGCGCTGACCACGTTCGCCACGGTCGCGCCGACGCTGGCGACGATGATCGGGCTGGGCGTCGGCATCGACTACGCACTGTTCCTGCTGACCCGGCACCGGCAGAACCTGATGGACGGCCGGGACCCGCGGACGGCGGCCGGGCACGCGGTGGCGACCAGCGGCCGGGCGGTGCTGATCTCCGGCTGCACGGTGGTGATCGCACTGGCGGGCCTGTCGGTGTCGGGCATCTCGTTCATGGCGAAGCTGGGCCTGGCGGCGGGCGTGACGGTGGTGACGGCGGTGTGCGGCGCGCTGACGCTGCTGCCCGCGCTGCTGGGCGTGATCGGCCGCCGGATGGACCGCTTCACCGTGCGCACCCCCGTCGCCGAGGGCACCGGCCCGGACGATCGCTCCGGCCCGGACGGGAGCGCCGGGGCGGGCGAGAACGCCGGGACGGACCAGGGCGCCGGGGCGGACCAAGGCGCCGGGGCGGGCGGCATGTGGCACCGGTACGCGCGGCGGGTCGAGCGGCGGCCGTGGTGGTACCTGGCGGCGGGGCTGGTGACGGTGCTGGTGCTCGCGGTGCCGCTGCCGTCGATCCAGCTCGGGCACATCGGGGACGGCGCGGACCCGACCTCGTTCACCGACCGGCGGGCGTTCGACCTGATGTCGGCGGCGTTCGGCCCGGGGTCCAACGGCCCGCTGACGGTGGTGGTCGACCAGAGCGCGGTGGCCGCGTCCGACCGTCCGGCGCTGGCCTCCGCCGTCCAGCAGGCGCTGGCCGGGGTGCCGGACACGGCGAGCACGGCGCCGCTGCAGACCAGTGCGGACGGCGAGGTGCTGTTCACCACCGTCACGCCCGCGCAGGCCCCGCAGAGCGAGCGGACCACCGACCTGGTCGGCCACCTCTCCGACACGGTGCTGCCGGACGCGGTGCGGGGCACGCCCGCCGCCACGTACGTCACCGGCACCACCGCCGCCCAGGTCGACTTCCTGGACCTGGTCGCCGCCCGGCTGCTGCCGATCATCGCGGTGGTGGTGGTGCTGGCCTTCCTGATCATCCTGCTGGTGTTCCGGGCCCCGCTGGTGGCGCTGAAGGCCGCCGTGCTCAACCTGGTGTCGATCGCCGCCTCGTACGGGGTGCTGGTCGCGGTGTTCCAGTGGGGCTGGGGCGGGCCGGCCCTCGGGGTGTCGGGCAAGGTCCCGATCGAGAGCTACGTCCCGATGATGATGTTCGCCATCGTGTTCGGGCTGAGCATGGACTACGAGGTGTTCCTGCTCTCCCGGGTCCACGAGCGCTGGCGGCGCACCGGCGACAGCCGCGGCGCGGTCGCGCACGCGTTGGAGACCACCGCGCGGGTGATCGGCTGCGCGGCCCTGATCATGGTGAGCGTGTTCGCCGCGTTCATCGTCAGCGACAACGTGGTGATCAAGATGATGGGCCTGGGCCTGGCCGTGAGCGTGCTGATCGACGCCACCGTGGTCCGGCTGCTGATGGTCCCGGCCGCGATGACGCTGCTCGGCGGCGCCGCCTGGTGGACCCCGCGCTGGCTGGACCGGATCCTCCCGGACATCGACGCCGAGGGCACCAACCTCTCTCCCGACGGGATGAGTTGACGGAACGTCAGGGATCTGCCGGACGCCACTCCCGTCCCGGTGGCACCACCGTTCCCACCGTCCGGCCGCCGGTGCGGAAGCGGAGCGTCCGCCCCCTTGTCAGGTGCACCGTTCCTGCCTACCTTCGTGCTCCAGGACCCCGGCCCCATCGGGCCGGACGGTCCGCGGCGCCGGACGCAAACCCGCGGCCGCGCCGGACGCGCGACAAGACCTGGAGGCGTCACATGCCCGTTGCCACCCCCACCGCGATCCGCGACGCCGGCCCACTGGCCGTGGACGACGAGACCCTGGTGTTCGAGGACGACGACCGCACCGACCACGACCCCACCGCCTGCCTGTCCGACCCGTGGGTGACCGCGACCACCCGGGTCGCCTGCGACTTCAACTCCTGACGGTGGCCGGCTCCGTCGCCGTCCGCCGCCCCTGGTCCGACGACACCTGGTCGTACCTGAACGATCCGCGGATGCCGGCGATGGAGCACGGTTGGAAGCTCCACGTCTCCGCCCGCCCGGGCACCCTGGCCGCCGTCCTCGCACTCGTCCTGCCGGTGCTGGAGCGGCACGTCTGCCACGCCAAGTGGGCCCGCGACCCCGAGGTGCTGCGCACCCTCAACTCCGGCACCCGGAACGCCGCTTCGGTCGGCAAGGCGGTCACCGTCTACCCGGACCCGGACGAACTCCTGCCGCTGGCTGCCGAGTTGGCCGCCACCCTGCGCGGCCGGGAGGGGCCGCCGATCACCGGCGACCGCCGCCTCGCCCCCGACGCGCCCGTCTACTACCGGTACGGGCCGTTCACCGGCGACTACCGGACCGGGCGCAGCGGGCGCCTCGAATCCGTGATGACCGGCCCCGACGGGCAGCTCTTCGACGGCCTGGCGGGCACCGCGTACCGCTGCCCGCCGTGGGCCGCGGACCCGTTCACCCGCCCTGCGGACACTCCCTCCGCGACGCCCGCACCGGGCGCGGCGGACGCGACGCCCTCGGTGGGCGCGGCGGACGGTTTCGGCGGCGGGCGCTACCGGGTGACCGGCGGGATCGCCCGCAAGGCCCAGGGCAACGTCTACCGCGCCCTGGACCTGGCCACCGGGCTGGCCGTGGTGGTCAAGCAGGCCCGCGCCTACGTCGCCGAGGACGCGGACGGCGCCGACGCCCGCGACCGCCTGCGCAACGAGCACGCCGTCCTCACCGCGCTCGACGGCCTCCCCAGCGTCCCGCGCGCCCTCGACTACTTCCGCCACCGCGCCGACGAGTACCTGGTCACGACCGACTGCGGCAGCCGCGACCTGCGCCGCGAGGTGCACGACCACGGGCCCTTCGCCGCGACCGGAACGGACCGCCTGCACCCGTCCGGCCCGCTCGCCGCCCGGCTGCTGCGCATCCTGGACGGCGCCCACCGGCGGGGCGTGGTGGTGCGCGACCTCAAGCCCGACAACGTCGTGCTGGACGCCGAAGGGCACTGCCACGTCGTCGACTTCGGCATCAGCGCCCGGCACGGCACCGGCCCGGACGGCTCCACCCCCGGCTACAGCGGCCCCGTGCACCGGCCCGGCGCCCCGGCCCTGCCCGCCGACGACTACCACGCCCTGGGCATGACCCTGCACTTCGCCGTCACCGGCCTGGACCCGGTCGTCCTCGACCCCGACCCGGCCGTCAACCGCGAACGCACCCTGGCCTGCCTGGAGTTCGCCCTCCCCGGCCCCGGCCACCAGCGATTCCGTTCCCTGATCGGCGAGTTGACCAGCCCCGACCCCGCCGCCCGGACCGCCGGAGCGGACCGCCTGCGCCGGGAAGCCGGGCAGGCCATCCGCCGACGGCCTGCCGCCGCAGCCCGGTCAGCCGGAGCGGACCGCCCGCGCCGGGAAGCCGCGCGGCCGATCCGCCAACGGCCGCCCGCCGCACCGCAGATCCCGACCGACCTGCTGGCGGAGGTCGTCGAGCACACCGTCGCGGTCTGCGTCGCCGAGGCCCACCGGATCGCCGACCCGGCGGGTGCCGGCCGGTCCGCCGTCCCCGCCCCGGTCGACGTCTACGGCGGGAGTTCCGGGCTCGGGCTGGAACTGCTCCAGCACCTGCACCGCCCCGGCGTCCCGGCCGCCGTCGCCGCGCTCGCCGACTGGACGGCCCGCCAACACCGCACGCTCCCGGCCGGGTTGTACTGCGGCCGGACCGGCGTCGACCTGTTCCTGACCGCCGCCGGCGCACCCCCGCCGCACACCGCCACCGACCTGCCGGACCGGCGCCCGGGCGGCGGACCGCCGGAGGCCGACCTGATCGACGGCGCCGCCGGAACCGGCCTCGGCCACCTGCTCCTGGCCCGCGCCCACCCGGCCGCCGCCGCCGTCGCCCCCACCGCCCCCACCGTCGTCGCCGCCACCACCGTCGCCGACCGGCACCTCGCCGCCGCCACGGCCTGCCGCGACCAGCTCACCACCGGGCACGCCCGCCTCACCCCGCCCGCCGCGCCCCGTCCCGGCGACGCCGCCCTCACCAGGGGGATCGCCCACGGCGACGCGGGGGTCGCCCACTTCCTCCTCGCGCACGCCCGCGCCACCGGCGACCCGGTCTCCCGGCACCACGCCGCCCTGGCCTGCGCGCGCCTCGCCGACGCCACCCCGGCCCTGCTCGCCGCCGCCACCCGGCCCGGCGCCAGCCGCCGCTACGGCTCCTGGTGCCGCGGGCTGGCCGGGATCGGCGCCGTCCTGGCCCGCGCCGCCGAGCAGCTCGGCGAACCCGCCCACCGCGCGCTCGCCGAACGGTGCGCCCGCGCCTGCCTGGACCTGGCCCCGCGGATGCCGCTGGTCACCCAGTGCTGCGGCCTGGCCGGCGTCGGCGACCTGATGCTCGAACTCGCCCCCGCCGCACCGGAGTTCCACCAGACCGCGGGCACCGTCGCCGCCCTCGTACTGGCCCGCTCGGCCGGCCCCGCCGCCCGACCGGTCTTCCCCGACGCCAGTCTGGTCCGCCAGTCCTTCGGCCACGCCACCGGCACCCCCGGCGTCCTCGCCTTCCTCCGCCGTCTGCACTCCCCCGGCAGTCCCCAGCTCGGCACCCTCCCCTGACCTCCCGCCGAACCGAACTCCCGCCGACCCGAACTCCCTTCACCGGGACGAACGTTCACCGTCCGGCTGCGCCGGCAGGACGACGACGGCCCGCAGGAGCGGCTGCCGCCGCTGCGCAAGGGCCGGACCGGCCGCCGACCTCACCCCTCGGCGGCAGCACCCCCGGCGCCGCCACCAGTAGTCGCCGCCGCGAGCAGGGCCAGCAGCGGCGAGACGTCCCGCTCGAAGGTGAACTCCCGCAGCAGGGTGGCCCATCGGCCGTCCTCCCGGCGCCACACGAAGACGTAGCGGGCCGGAACGCCGTCCTCGCAGCGGTACATGACGACCGTGCCCTGGTCGCCGTGCCGCCCCGCGGACAGGAAGCGGGCGTCGTCCGTGCCGCCGTCCGCGACGCCCTCGCCGCGCGCGGCCAGCGCCCGGAACCGCGCCATGAAGTGCGCCTTCGTCAGCACCGCGACCCGGCCCGCCTCGTCGGTCCGGACGTTCTCGAACTCCTCGTCGTAGAGCGCCTCCAGCGCCGCCAGGTCCATCGTCGTGCCCGCCGCCAGGTACTCCCGCATCCGCGCGACCAGCGTCCCGTCCAGGCGTCCGTCCAGGTGTCCGTCCATCGTTGCGCTCCCTCGTCGTTCGTCCTTCGTTCCGGTGCACCCATCGTCGCGGCGGCCGCTGTCGGATCACCCGCAGCCCGCTGTCGGCGCACTGTCGGCGCGCTCTCGGAACCCTCTCGGAACGCCCTCGAACGACGCCCGTCCCCCTTGCCGCACAAAGTATTTCGTGCCCCGAGCGGGGGGCACGTAGCGTCCCGTGCCATGACCGAGGAGACGTGGACGTACGCGACGGCGGGGGAACTGACGGCGGCCCTGCGGGCCGGGAAGGTCAGTTCGGTGGAGCTGACCGAGGAGGCGATCGGGCGGATCGAACGGGAGGACGGGGCGCTGAACGCGATCTGCGCGCCGGACTTCGAGCGGGCCCGGGACGCCGCCCGGGCGGCCGACCGGGCCCGGGCACGGGGGGAGGAACGGCCGCTGCTGGGTGTGCCGGTGACGGTCAAGGAGTCGTACAACATGGCCGGGCTGCCCACCACTTGGGGCATGCCGCAGTTCCGGGACCACGTCCCGGCCGAGGACGCCCTGCAGGTGGCCCGGGTCAAGGCGGCGGGCGCGGTGGTGCTCGGCAAGACCAACGTGCCGCTCGGGCTCCAGGACATCCAGACCTACAACGAGATCCACGGCACCACCGTCAACCCGTGGGACCGCACCCGCACCTGCGGCGGCTCCTCCGGCGGCTCGGCCGCCGCCCTGGCCGCCGGGTTCGGCGCGCTGTCGCTGGGCACCGACATCGCCGGTTCGCTGCGCACCCCCGCCCACTTCTGCGGCGTCTACGCGCACAAGCCGACCCTGCACCTGCTGCCCACCCGCGGCATGGTCCCGCCGCACGCCCCGGCGCTGCCCGCCGACATCGACCTGGCCGTCGCCGGGCCGATGGCCCGCTCGGCCCGCGACCTCACCCTGCTGCTCGACGTGATGGCCGGCCCCGACCCGCTGACCTCCGGCCTGGCCCACACCCTGGACCTGCCACCCGCCCGCCACGACCGGCTCTCCGACTTCCGGGTGCTGGTCCTGGACGAGCACCCGCTCATCCCGACCGGCGCCGACGTCCGCGCGGGCCTGGCCCGGGTCGTCGACGCGCTCACCGCGGGCGGCGCCCGGATCGAGCGGCACAGTCCGCTGCTGCCCGACCTCGCCGACGCCGCCGAGCTCTACACCCTGCTGCTGTCCTCCGCCGTCGCCGTCCAGTTCCCGGTCGGCAGCCAGCAACAACTCGCCGCCCAGGTCGCCGGGTTGGACGAGGACGACCACAGTCTGGTTGCCGCCCGGCTGCGCGGCCTGCTGCTCTCCCACCGCGACTGGCTGGGCGCCGACCGCCGCCGCGAACTGCACCGCCACGCCTGGCGGCAGCTCTTCGCCGAGTTCGACGCCGTCGTCGCCCCGATCACCCCCACCGCGGCCTTCCCGCACGACCAGGACCCCGACCTGATGAACCGCCGGATCACCGTCGACGGCACCGCCCACACCTACTTCGACCAGCTGGTCTGGGCCGGCCTCGCCACCATGCCCGGCCTGCCCGCCACCGCCGTCCCCACCGGCCCGTCCGCCGCGGGCCTCCCGGTCGGCGTCCAGCTGATCGGCCCGATGTACGAGGACCGCACCCCGCTGCGCCTGGCCGAACTCCTCGAGGAGCAGCTCGGCGGCTTCCGCGCGCCCCGCGCGCCCCGCTGACCGGGCCCGGCCCCGGCCCGGACCCGGGCACCCGACGGGGGCTCAGCGGGCGGCCCGGTAGGCCAGGCCGGCGGCGGTGGCGGTCGTCCCGTCGGTGAACAGGCCGCTGCTGGGCTTCACCGGGTCCGCGCCGAGGCCGAACCAGGCGTAGCGCTGGAGGTAGGGCAGCGCGTCCAGGGCCTCGGTGGAGGCGGTGACGAAGGCGGCCTGCTGGTCGGCGCTCGGAAAGCGGGTGCCCTGGGAGAAGTCGATCAGGGCGTACTCGGTGAGCCAGATCGGCTTGTGGTAGCGCCGGTGGACGGCCTCCAGGTAGGCGGTCAGCTGCTGGACGGCCTGCGGGGTGCGGAAGTCCCCGCCGTACCAGTGCAGCGTGATGAAGTCGACCCGGTAGCCCTTGGCGTCGGCGCCGGCCATGAAGCGGTCCAGCCAGCCGCCGGGCGTGTCGGCCCCGTAGGCGACCGCCGGGCTGCCGAGGGTCTGCCCGGCCTGCATCAACTGCGGCCACAGTTCGAGCGCCCGGTCGACCGTCAGGTTCGACTGGGCGGCCATGTCCGGCTCGTTGAACCCCAGCAGGTAGGGGCCGTTGGCGCGGGCCTGGGCGAGGGCGGCGCCGGTGACCGAGGACGCGCCCCAGATCATCGGGACGAAGGACGCCGACGCGGGCGTGCTGATGCCCGGGTGCTGGGTGCCCCAGGTGTAGTACCAGCCCGCCCCGGAGGCGGCGAGCGCCTGGCTCGCCCCGTCGAAGGCCCACACGCCGACGCCCTTGCGCGCGGACGCGACGACGGCGCCCTGCGCCACCGGGGCGGACGCGGCGGCCGTGGCGGACGGCGGGACGGGCCCCGACGGTGCGGGCGAGGACGCTGACGGGGACGGGGACGGGACGGACGGTGAAGGCGCGGGCGGGGCCGAGGGTGACGCGCCGTCAGGTTCCGGCGGGGCCGCCGCCTCGGCGGCCGTGGGCGGCGCGACGGCCCCGGACGGCGCGGGCGCCGCCGCCGGGGCACTGTCCTGCCCCGGCACCAGCTCGGCCCCGACCAGGACGGCCGCCGCCACCAGCACCAGCGCCGCCCCGCCCAGCACCGGCTTGGCCAGCAGCGGCTTCGCCGTCCGGACGGGGCGCGGCCGCCGGTGGCCGGAACCCCGCCCCGCCGGGGCGCCCCCGGAGGAACCGGGGTGGCCGCCGGGGCCGTTGGTGCCGTCGGGTCCGCCGGGGCCGTTGGGGCCGCCGGGGCCGTCGGGGCCGTCGGGGCCGCCGGGGTGCGGCCCACCGGGATGCGGCCCGCCGGGGTGCGGGGCGCCGGGTCCGCCGGGGGTGAGGGCGGCGAGGATCCGGGCCGGGTCGAGGCTGGGCGGGACGGCCAGCAACGGCAGGCCGTACAGCAGCCGTTCGGCGGGGAGCAGCCCGTTGCGTTCGCCGGTGCAGCGGGCGCAGTCGCGCACGTGCCGGGCCAGGCGCTTGCGCCACAGCGGGCCGGGGGTGCCGTCCCAGCCGGTCGTGGTCGCGGCCAGGCCGGGACAGCGCGGGTCGGCGGCCAGGGCGCGCACCAGCAGGCGGGAGAGGTCGAGTTGCTTCTTCATCCGGCCGGTGCGGACGGCGGCGTGGCCGGAGCTGAGGCCGAGCGCGGCGACCAGGTCGGCCTGTTCGAGTTCGCCGGTCTCCTTGAGCCACCACAGGGCGAGCAGTTCGCGGTCGTCGGGGTCGAGCCAGCGGGTGGCCTCGGCGATCTCGCGGCGCTGTTCGGTGAGGCCGAGGCGCAGGACGGTCAGGCCCGCGAAGTCGAGCGCGGGGTCCGGTATCGCCTCGGCCTCCTCGATCGGGGCGGACCGGTCGAGGGCGGCGGCCCGGTCCTGCTGCCGGTTGCGCACCTGCCGGACGGCGATGGCCACCAGCCAGGACCGGAAGGCGGCCGGGTCCCGCAGTTCGGACAGTCCGCGGACCATGCGCAACAGGGTCTCCTGTACGACGTCGTCGGTGTCGGCGTGGCCGTTCAGCGCCCGGCCGACGATGTTGTAGACCAGCGGCAGGCTGTGGGCCACCAGGTGTTCCAGCGCCTGCCGGTCGCCGGCGCGGGCCGCCGCCACCGTCCCGGCGTCGGGTCCGCTGCGTCTGGTGTTCGACATGGGGTCCGTTCCTCTGCGTCGGGGTGGCGGGTGCACCGGGTGTACGCATCGGAGACCGGCCGCGGGGGCGCCCGCCAACAGAAATTCTTCCCCGGACCGGAATTTGTGTTGGCGGGGACCCCCGCCCGCGGTCTCCGATGCGTACACCCGGTGCACCCGCACCTCGAGGAGCAGGAGGACGGCCCGCGATGGCACGAGGACACCGCCGCCACCGCGCCGCCACCGGCCCCGCCTGAGCCAGGCGGCCGGGCGGCCCCCACCGCCCCGGCCGCCGTCCGACCCTGCCGGGTGCCGGGCCCCCACCCCGGCCCACCCGGCCCGGCAGGGTCCGCCGGGCACCGCGCCCTTCCCCCTGCACGGGGCGCGGTGCCCGGCCTTCCCCGGTCAACGGCCGACGGCCGACGGCCGACGGCCGACGACCGACGACCGACGACCAACCGGCGGCCACCGGCCACCGGCCAACAGCCGCCCGCCGGCCCGTGCGGCGACAACTCCCCGGTGGGGCGAGCTGTTACAGTCGGAAGTGGCGCAGTGGTTGCGCACGTGGCACATGCACGGAAGAGGGACAGACGTGGCGGGTGACGACGACATCTCCGGGTGAGACCCGGACCTGACGGCCACCGGGCCGGCGCACGAGGCGCCGCCGGAGTGGTCCGTTTCGTCGTCCCCTTCTTCTCCCTCCCACCCGTCCCTCGGGCAGTCCGCCGTTCCCCCGGCTCCGCGGCAACCCTCCGGTACCTGCCGGGGCCCCTCCGGAGCCTGCCGGGCCGTGCGCTGCCCCCGGTGCCATTCGAGGTCCCACCGTGTCCGACGTCGCCGTCGTCTGCTCCCACCTGTCCTTCTCCTGGCCGGACGACACCCCGGTCTTCCACGACCTGTCGTTCAGCGTGCCGCCGGGCCGCACCGGCCTGGTCGCGCCGAACGGTTCCGGCAAGTCCACCCTGCTGCGGCTGATCGCGGGTGAACTGCGGCCCGCCGCCGGGTCGTTGACGGTCTCCGGGACGCTCGGTTACCTGCCGCAGAGCCTGCCGTTGACGGCGGGGCTCAGCGTCGCGCAGGTGCTGGGCGTCGACGGGGCGATCCGGGCGCTGGACGCCGTCGAGTCGGGCGACGTCGCCGAGGAGCACTTCGCGGTGATCGGCGACGACTGGGACATCGAGGAGCGCACCCGCGCCCAGCTGGACCGCCTGGGCCTGGGCGCCCTCGCACTGGACCGCGACCTGGGCACGCTCAGCGGCGGCCAGGTGGTCTCGCTCGGCCTGGCGGCCCAACTGCTGCGCCGCCCGGACGTGCTGCTGCTGGACGAGCCGACCAACAACCTGGACGCGGCGGCCCGGCACCGCCTGTACGACGTGCTCTGCGAGTTCAACGGCTCGCTGCTGCTGGTCAGCCACGACCGCGCGCTGCTGGACCGGATGGACCGGATCGCCGAGCTGGACGGCGGTGAACTGCGGCTGTACGGGGGCGACTTCACCGCCTACCAGGAGGCGGTGCGGGCGGAGCGGGAGGTCGCCGAGCGCAACGTCCGCAACGCCGAGCAGCAGTTGAAGCGGGAGAAGCGCGAGCTGCAGCAGGCCCGGGAGCGGGCCGACCGGCGGGCGAGCAACGCGGCGAAGAACCTGAAGAACGCGGGCCTGCCGAAGATCTTCGCGGGCACCATGAAGCGCGGCGCGCAGGAGTCCGCGGGCCGTTCGGGGCAGGTGCACGCGGCGCGGGTGGACGAGGCGCGGGCCCGGCTGGACGAGGCCGGGCGGGCGGTGCGCGAGGAGCAGCGGCTGAGCCTGGAACTGCCGGACACCCAGGTCCCGGCGGGGCGGACGCTGTTCCACGGCGAGGGGATGCGGGCCCGGCTCGGGGGCACGGAGGTGTTCGGGCCGGACGGCGCGGACCTGATCGTGCGGGGGCCGGAGCGGATCGCGCTGACCGGGCCGAACGGCGCCGGGAAGACCACGCTGATGCGGCTGGTCAGTGGTGATCTGGCGCCGGAGGGCGGGGAGTTGCGGCGCGGCGAGGGTCGGATCGCGTACCTGTCGCAGCGCCTGGACCTGCTGGACGAGGGGCTGTCGGTGGCGGAGAACTTCGCCCGGTCCGCGCCGGAGCGGCCGGAGTCGGAGCGGATGAACCTACTGGCCCGGTTCCTGTTCCGGGGCGCGGGGGCGCACCTGCCGGTGCGGGTGCTGTCGGGCGGCGAGCGGCTGCGGGCGACGCTGGCGTGCGTGCTGTGCGCGGAGCCGGCGCCGCAGTTGCTGCTGCTGGACGAGCCGACCAACAACCTGGACCTGGTGGGCGTGGGCCAGTTGGAGAGCGCGTTGAACGCGTACCGGGGGGCGTTCGTGGTGGTCAGCCACGACGAGCGGTTCCTGGCGGAGATCGGGGTGGGGCGCCGGCTGCGGCTGGCGGACGGCCGGTTGACGGAGGTGGCGGCGTGACGGCGCTGGTCGCCCACGACCTGGTCCGCGTCCTGGGCGGTCGCCGGGTGCTCGACGGGCTGTCGCTGACGGCCGCGCCGGGCCGCCGGATCGGGCTGATCGGCGAGAACGGCTGCGGCAAGTCGACGCTGCTGCGGGTGCTGGCCGGGGTCGACGAGCCGGAGGCCGGGAGCGTCGTCCGGCCGGCCGATCTCGGCTTCCTGCACCAGGAGTTGCCGTTCGACCCGGCCGCGGACGTCGCCTCGGTGCTGGCCGAGGCGCTGCGCGAGGCCCGCGCGGACCTCGCCGAACTGGAGCGGCTGGGCGCCGAGTTGGCCGCCCTGCCCGAGCAGCACCCGTCCCTGCCCGCCCTGTTGGCGGAGTACGGGCGCCGGCTGGAGCAGGCCGAGGACCGCGGTTCCTGGGACGCCGACCGCCGGGCGGCGCTGGCGCTGGACGGCCTGGGGCTGTCCGCCGTCGGACCGGAGCGCACGCTCGGCTCGCTCTCCGGCGGGCAGCGCGGCCGGCTGGCACTGGCGGCGCTGCTGGTGCGCCGCCCCGCGGCGGTGCTGCTGGACGAGCCGACCAACCACCTGGACGACGCCGCGTCCGCCTTCCTGGAGGCCCAACTCCGTTCGCTGCCGGGCGCAGTGGTGGTGGCCAGCCACGACCGGGCGTTCCTGGAGGCGGTCTGCACCGACCTGTTCGACCTGGACCCGGCGGCGGACGGGCCGGTGCGCTTCGGCGGCGGCTACCTCGCCTACCTGGCGGCGAAGCGGGCCGCCCGCGGCCGCTGGGAGCGCCGGTACGCCGAAGAGCGGCAGGAGATCGCGGAGTTGGAGCACGCGGCGGGGGTGACCGCGCACCGGGTGGCACCGGACCGGGGGCGCACCGACAACGAGAAGATGGGCTACGGGCACCGGGCGGGCCGGGTGCAGCAGCAGATCTCCCGCCGGGTGCGCGACGCCTCCCGCCGACTGGCCGAACTGGAACGCACCCGGGTCGCCGAGCCGCCCGTCCCGCTGCGCTTCACCCCGCCGGCCCCGGAACCGGCGGACCCGTCCGCCCCGCCGGCCTGCCCGCCGTCCGCCCCGCTGCTCTCCCTGCACGGGGTCGGCGTTCCCGGGCGGCTGGCCCCCGTCTCGCTGCAACTCGACTGCACCGAACGGCTGTTGGTGACGGGCGGGAACGGGACGGGCAAGTCGACGCTGCTGGCGGTGCTGGCCGGGCGGCTGGACCCGGCGGTGGGCGAGGTGCGGCGGCGGCCGGGCCTGACGGTGGGCCTGCTCGCCCAGGACACCGTGTTCGCGCGTCCGGAGCGCACCGCCCGCGAGACCTACGCGCTCGCGCTGGGGCCGGAGGCGGCGGAGCGGGTGCCGCTGTCGGCGCTCGGCCTGCTGGCGGCGGCCGACCTGGACCGCCCGGTCGGGGCGCTGTCGGTGGGCCAGCGCCGCCGGCTCGCGCTGGCCCTGCTGGTGGCCCGACCGCCCCGGCTCCTACTGCTGGACGAGCCGACCAACCACCTCTCGCCGCTGCTGTGCGACGAACTGGAGGAGGCGATCGGCACCGGCGACCCGGGGGCGGTGGTGCTGGCGGGGCACGACCGCTGGCTGCGCCGCCGTTGGCGGGGGCGGGAGTTGGCGCTGACCGCCTCCCGGGAGTGAGGGGCGGCGGCCGGCGAGAGTGAGGGGCCCCGCACACGGAGGTGGCGGCCACCGCCCCGGGCATGGGGGCGGTGGCCGCCGGTTTCAGCGCTGGTCGCGGCTACCGGTGGTTACGGGTAGGAGACCAGGTTGGAGGGGACGGTCCCGGTGCCGGAGGTCCCGGCGCCGGTGTTGTTGACCACGTGCAGGAACTGGCCGTTACCGCCGAGCGAGTTGACCAGGACGTCGTGCAGCTTGACGCCGGGCGCGTTCGGGACCTCGAAGCCGTGGTCCATCACGATGGTCGGGTCGACGTTGAAGTAGCAGTAGCTGCCCAGGCCCCAGCCCTCGTGGGTGGTGACGTTGTCCTCGACCTTGTAGGCGGCGTAGCCCTTGGTGTTGCCGTTCTGGATCGCGGCCTGGTTGGGCGCGTCGTAGGCGATCTCGTTCTGGAAGAAGATCGTCTTGCCGCCGTTGCCCTTCCACCACACGTCGTACTTGTTGAAGTGCTCGACGAACAGGCCGGTGGCGAGGACGTCGTTGCCGCCGACGACGAAGCCGTAGTCGGAGCGGTTGGTGTCCCAGCCGACGCCCGCGCCGTGGTCGGCGCGCCAGATCCAGGTGTGGTCGACGATGGTGTTGTTGCTGTTGATCACCATGCCGTTGGTGGTCTTGCCGGCGCCGGCGCCGCCGACCCGGACGAAGACGTCCTGGATGACGATCGGGTCGGCCGCGTGGTTCGCGCCCGGGGTGTCGTTGCCGACCTGGAGCAGGGCCTGGGAGTTGACGGTGCCGGCGTCCAGCAGCAGGCCGGAGACCTTGACGCCGTCGACGTCGGCGACCTTCATCGCGGTCACGCCGTTGTCCGGGACGACGGTGGCGAGGCCGAGGCCGAGCACCACGGTGTCCGGGCGGGTGATGTTGATGGACTGGTCGACGTGGTAGACGCCGGGGGTGAAGAGCAGGTTGAGGCCCTGGGCGAGCGCCTGGTTGATGCTCGCGGCGGTCGCGCCGTCCTTCACCACGTAGAACTGGCTGAGCGGCAGCGAGGTGCCCTGCGGGGCGCCGTTGCCCCAGGAGGTGCCGCGGGCGTTGGTGCGCTTGGCGGGCACGAACACCTTGTAGTCGTTGCCGTCCAGGTACAGGAACGGCTTCTCCTGCGAGACGGGGGTGGTGTCGAGCGTGGTGTACGGCGGGTTCGGGAAGCCCTGGGCGGGGGCGCCCTGGACGCCGGAGAAGGTCTGGTTCCACACGCCGTTGGAGAACCCGCCGATGGAGCTGTCGCGGGTGTACCACTGCTGCTGCGAGTAGTTGCCGACCTGGCCGTCGATCTTCGAGTCGGCGATGTAGCCGCCCGAGGCCCAGCCGTAGCCGGCGGGGGCCAGGTTGAGGCCGCCCTCGACGTGCATCCGGCGGAACGGGGCGGCCTGCGAGACGGCCCAGCGGTCGGTGCCGCTGACCGGCTTGAGGTGCAGGTTCTCGGCGGAGCGCCAGAAGTTCTGGGTGGCGTTGCCGTTGAACCAGCCCGCGTCGACGGTGACGTCGCCGTTGAAGGTGGTGTCGTCCGGGTTCAGGCCCAGGCCCGCGATCGAGGTGTAGAAGCCGATCTGGGCGTTGATGTTGTTGTACGTGCCCGGCTTGAACAGCAGCGCGTAGCGGTCGCTGCCGAACTGGTTCGACTCCTGCTTCTTGAAGACGGCGTCGACCGTGGCCTGGATGTTCGGCGTGGACGGGTCGAAGACCAGCACGTTCGGGCCGAGGTCGCCGCCGCCCTGCACCGGCGGGGTGGTGGAGCCGCCGCTGCCGGTGTGCACGCCCATCTCCCACAGCGAGTAGCCGTAGTTGGTGGCGCGCTGGGTGCCGTACATCCGCACGTAGCGGCCGGAGCCGGAGACGTTGAGCGTCTCGTTGCCGCCGGCGCCGGTGGTGGTGGAGTAGATCGTCGCCCAGGTGCTGCCGTCGCTGGACGCCTGGATCTGGTACGCCTTGCCGTACGCGGCCTCCCACTTGAGGTCGACCTTGCACAGCTGCTGCACGGAGCCGAGGTCGACCTGCAGCCACTGCGGGTCGGCGGCGGCCGAGGACCAGCGGGTGCCGGTGTTGCCGTCCACGGCGGAGGAGGCCGGGGTGCCGCCGTTCTCGGTGGAGGAGGCGGTGGCGGCCTTGCCCTGGGCGGCGTTGTCGGTGGAGCAGGTCGAGCCCGACGGGGTGCCGGTGGGGGTGCCGCCGAGGGTGCCGTACACCTGGAACTCCCAGAGGGAGTAGCCGTAGCCGGTGCCGCGGGTGATGCCGTTCATCCGCACGTACCGGCCGGAGCCGGAGACGTTCAGCACCTCGGTGCCGCCGGCGCCGGTGGTGGTGGAGTAGATCGTCGTCCAGGTGGTCCCGTCGTTGGACGTCTGGATCTGGTACGCCTTGCCGTACGCGGTCTCCCAGTTCAGCTGCACCTTGCTGATGGTGGAGACGGAGCCCAGGTCGACCTGCAGCCACTGCTGGTCGGAGGCGGCCGAGGACCAGCGGGTGCCGAGGTCGCCGTCGACGGCGCCGGCGGCGGGGGTGCCCGCGTTCTCGGCGGACGAGGCGGTGACCGCCTTGCCCTGGGAGATCAGCGAGTCCGCGGCCTGCGCGGTGCCCGGGATCGTCATGACGGCACCCGCGACCAGGGCCGCGGCGGCGAGTACGGCAGGCGTCCGGCGCAGGGGGGCACCGGAAGGGGGAGGGGCGAGCCGCATGGCTCCTCCTGCTGTGAGCGGTGGGTGGGGTAGGGAAAAAAACGGAGAGCGCTCTCCGGTCAGCGTCCCAGGGCAGGCCGGGTCAGGGATCGCGCCTTCTGTGGGGTCGGCACGAAAACCACGGCTTCACCTGGGTGAAACGCTGCCGCATCAGGTTAGTTCATGGCGAGAGAAAAGCCGAGACCCTGGCGCCAACATCTCGATTTCGCCGGACCGGACAGGGAGAGCGCTCTCCCAGATGGGCGCGCGGGAGCTCGCAGGCGGCCTCCCCGGGGGCACCTCCGGGACCGCGGGGCGGCCGACCCGACGTGGGCAAGGTCACCCTCTTGGGAATGTCTTTACCTTTGGTTGACCCTTACGGCCGCGGGCCCGCCTCTGAAAAGGTGGGACGACCCAACCACGTCCTGCGCCCGAAGGGATGCCCCGTGCCCGTCTCACGCATGCAATCGACCCCGCTGCCCGGCATCGGCGTGCAGTACGACCTGACCACCAGGGAGCACCAGCACCTCTCGGTGATCGCCCACCGCGACGGCACCCGCACCCTCAACACCTACCGCCGCGAGGACCCGGACGCCTGCGCCCACTCGCTGCACCTGACGGAGGGTGAGACCGCCGCGCTCGTCGACGCCCTGACCCCGACCCACCACAGCCCCAACCTGCTGCACACCTCCGGCCTCGGCCTGGTCGCCGAACGGATCGAGCTGTCCGGCTCCTCGTACTGGAACGGCCGCGCCCTCGGCGACACCCGGATGCGCACCGAGACCGGCGTCTCCATCGTCGCCGTCCTGCGCCGCACCGGCGCCGTCCCCTCCCCCGCCCCGGACTTCCGGCTGGCCGGCGGGGACACCCTGATCCTGATCGGCACCCGCGAGGGCGTCGACGCCGCCGCCGTCGTCCTCGGCCGGGAGTGACCCCCGCCCCGCACTGAGGCGCCGGGGCCCGGCCGCACCCGCGGTCCGGGACTCCACCCGCGCGCGTTCCACCCGGCCGCCCGGCGGCCGGGACGTTCCGAGCCGCCCGGCGGCCACGGCTGTGCCCGGCCCCGCCCGCCCCGCCCCAGTGAGGCACCGGCCTGCCGCGGCTCCCGGGCCGCCCGCCGCACCACCACCGACGCACCCCCACCGACGCGTCGGCGCCGCCGCCGCACCGACCCGAGCACACCCGAACGTCCGCACCGGCACGGCCCGCCGACCGGCCGTCCGACCCGAGCGCACCGAGGACCGTGGATGCACCCGACGAACCCGCCCAGAGCCACCGGCGACGACCTGCACCCGCACCGGAACCGCCGAAAACCGGCCCGCCGCCCCGCGGCCACCAACCAGGCACCCACTCCTTCCAGCCCGCCAGGCCGGAGCATCCCGAAAGAGAAAAGGTGAACGCTTGCACACCGCCACCGTCTTCATCGAGCTCGGCGCGATCATCCTCACCCTGGGGCTGCTCGGCCGGATAGGCGCCCGCTACGGCCTCTCCCCCATCCCGCTCTACCTGCTCGGCGGCCTCGCGTTCGGGCACGGCGGGCTGCTGCCGCTCAGTACCAGCGAGGAGTTCGTCGCCACCGGCGCCGAGATCGGCGTGGTCCTGCTGCTGCTGATGCTCGGCCTCGAGTACACCGCGGCCGACCTGGTCACCAACCTGAAGAGCCAGTACCCGGCCGGGATCGTCGACTTCGCCTTCAACGCGCTGCCCGGCGCGGCGATGGCCCTGCTGCTCGGCTGGGGCCCGGTCGCGGCGGTCGTGCTGGCCGGTGTCACCTGGATCTCCTCCTCCGGCGTGATCGCCAAGGTGCTCGGCGACCTGGGGCGGCTCGGCAACCGGGAGACCCCGGTGATCCTCAGCATCCTGGTGCTCGAGGACCTGGCGATGGCCGTCTACCTGCCGATCCTGACCGCCCTGCTGGCCGGGGCCGGGCTGCTGGTCGGCAGCGTCACCCTGGCCGTCGCGCTGGCCACCGCCGGTGCGGTGCTGTTCGTCGCGCTCCGCTACGGGCGGCTGATCTCCCGGTTCGTGTCGCACGACGACCCGGAGAAGCTGCTGCTGGTGGTGCTCGGCCTGACCCTGCTGGTGGCGGGCATCGCCCAACAGCTCCAGGTCTCGGCGGCCGTCGGCGCGTTCCTGGTCGGCATCGCGCTGTCCGGTGAGGCCGCCGAGGGCGCGCACACCCTGCTCAGCCCGCTGCGCGACCTGTTCGCGGCCGTCTTCTTCGTCTTCTTCGGCCTCAACACCAACCCCGCCAGCATCCCGCCGGTGCTGCTGCCCGCCCTGGCGCTGGCCGTGGTCACCGCCCTCACCAAGATCGCCACCGGTTACTGGGCGGCCCGCCGGGCCGGCATCGCCGTCAAGGCCCGCTGGCGGGCGGGCGGCGCGCTGGTCGCCCGCGGCGAGTTCTCCATCGTCATCGCCGGACTGGCCGTCACCGCGGGCATCGAGCCGTCGCTGGGCCCGCTCGCCACCGCGTACGTGCTGCTGCTGGTCGTCATCGGCCCGCTCGCGGCCCGCTGGACCGAGCCGATCGCCGCCCGCCTCACCCGCCGCGGCGACGCCGCCGCCCCGGCCGAGCCGCAGCCCCTCGCCGAGGAGCCGGGCGTCCACGTCTGACGCCCCGCCGCCCCGCCGCCTCCCCGCCGGAACGCCGGTGCCCGGCCCGCGCAGGTGGCGGGCCGGGCACCGGTCGGTGACGGGGGGTCAGTCGTCCTGCCCGTCCCGGTGGTGGACACCGCCGAGGCGGCGCGGGTCGAAGGACCAGATGCCGCGGCCGTGGGTGGCGGCGTAGAGCTTGCCGTCCGGGCCGGTCTTCAGCTGCATCACCGTGGTGGTGGGCAGGCCGGTGCCGAGGACCTTCCAGTCCGCGGCGCCCGGAGCGCGGTGGAACGCCGCCAGGTCTGTGCCCAGGGCGAGGCCGCCGTCCGGCAGCAGGAGCAGCGTGTCGGCGGGGACGTCGGGCAGGTTGGCGGAGACGTCCTTCCAGGTGGCGCCGCCGTCGCGGCTCTCGAAGACGTGGCCGATGCCCGCGCCGGGGCCCTCGGTCCAGGTCCGGGAGAAGCCGGAGAAGGAGACCAGGACATGCTGGGCGTCGGCCGGGTCGACGGCGAAGGAGGAGATGTAGCGGTTGGGCAGGGTGCCGTCGACGGGCAGGTTCAGCTGGTGCCAGCCGGTGCCGTCGGCGTTGCCGGTGGCGATGCCGCGGGTGAAGCCCTGGTTGTTGCAGGGGCCGCACCAGCCGGCGTAGACGGTGCCGCCGGAGGAGGCGACGGCGGTGGCGACGTGGCCGGCGCCCAGGTCGAAGGCGCTGGTCCACTCGCTGCCGCTGCGGATCGCGAAGCCCTTGTTCTGCACCCAGACGTGCTGGCCGCCGGCGACCCAGGTGGCGGGGTTCTTCGCGTCGGAGGTGATCGGCGCGATGAAGCGGGCGGCGGCGGCCGCCTTGTCGGGCGGGGCGACCTCGTAGGAGGTGGCCTTGGCCGGGTCGGTGGACCAGGAGCCGTCGTTGACGGCGCAGTTGTTGGTCACCCACATGTCGAGGTAGACGTACTCCTCGGCGATGTTGCAGCCGTCGGCCGGGTCGACGATGGTGTCCGCGCCGTCGCCGCCGAAGTCGGAGCCCATCACCTTGTCGCGGGCGCGCAGGACGGACTCGCCGTTGTCCTGGAGGCCGCCGCTGACGATCACGCCGTGGCCGGCGGGGTCGGCGCCGACGCCGACCGAGTAGTACTGCAGGGTGTCGATGGTGCCGTCGTTGAGGGACTTCCAGTCCGCGGCGTGGCCGCCGGAGTCCAGCGTGCCGTCGACCGGGCGGCTGTAGATGCCGCCGTCGTTGCCGACGTAGACGCTGCTGCGGCCGTGGTAGCTGCCGACGGCGACGGCGTGCTGGTCGGAGTGCGTGGTGGGCGAGCAGTCGCCGGTCTGCTCGGCCGGGTCGATCGACCAGCACGGGAAGCCGAAGTTCCAGTACGGGCCGGGGGTGTGCCAGACGGCGCCGCCGTCGCCGGTCTCGAAGACCTCTTCCAGGCCCAGGTAGACGTGGTCGGCGTCGTTCGGGTCGACCTGGAGGAACTGGTTGTACCAGGACTGGATGCCGGGCTGGTAACCGTCGTCCTGGAGGGCCGAGCCGGAGCCCTTGAGCTTGTCCTTGTCGGCGATCAGCGTCCACGGGCCGAACGGGGAGCCGGACTTGGAGACGTAGACGCCCTGCAGGCCGCTGTCCGGGTCGGTGGCCAGTTTGGTGGGCGACTGGTCGACCGCGTAGTAGCGCGAGCCGTCCTCGGACCGGGCGAAGGTGACGTTCCCGACGTCCCCGGCGCCAGTGGGCAGGTCGCCGAGCGAGGCGACGCGCTGCCAGCTGCCGTCCGCGGCCTTGGCGTAGAAGCCGTTGTAGGTGTCGCCGCTGCGCCAGCCGACCGCGAGCAGGACCTTGGACGGGTCCTCGGGGTCGACGGCGATGTCGTTGGCGATGTTCTTGTACGGGGCGCTGGGGTTCTTCGCGTCGGCGCCGCCGGGCAGGTAGCTCGGGTTCGGCGCGAACTCCAGCGTCCACGGCCCGCTGAGGTCGGCGGTGGAGTGGGACCACACGCCGCGGCTGGTGGCCGCCCACACCTTGTCCCCGGCGAAGCGCAGGGCGTGGATCGTGGTGGACTCCAGCTCGGCGCCGCCGACCCGCGTGCCGGGGGTGAACTCGCCGTGCTTCGGGTCGGCGAGCAGGTACACGCCGGTGCCGACGTACGCGGTCGCGCCGGTGTTGGACTCGCCGGTGGCGTACCAGAGCCGCCCGCCGCCGTCGAGGCCGAGCGCGCCGGTGGACAGCGAGGGCAGCCTGTCGGAGATCGACTGCCAGTGGCCGCCGCCGGTGCGGGAGCGGAAGACGCCGCCGTTGGCGCCGCCCGCGTACACGTAGCCGTCGTCGTCGGCGGCGATGCCGGTGATCCGGCCGGTGACGTTGCCGGAGCCGCCGCTGGAGTTGGAGTTGACGTCGCGGTAGCGCGGGTCGTCGCTGTTGTACGGCTTGTCGGTGACGTGGTCCCAGGAGCCCGCGGTGCGCGGCATCGACTGCAGTTGGGCCCAGGCGGCGCCGTACGCGCCGGGTGCAACGACGCCGGGCGCGGTGCGGGCCTCGGTGAACTGCTCGGTGGACTCGGCGGAGTTCTCGGCCTCGTCGCCCCCGTCCTCGTCGGCGGCCTTCGCCGCGAACGTGCCGGCGGTGACCTCCCGGGCGTGCTGGTGGCCGATCTCGGCCAGGTGGCCCGCCTGCCGGGGGCGGGGCTCGGGAGCGGGTGCCGCGAGGGCCTGACCGGTGGTCAGACCGAGCGCGGTCAGTGCGACGGCGCACATGAACAGCTGACGTCGATGCCTGTTGGGCACGGTGCGGTGTCCCTCCCCGGGAGACCGGGCGCGCCGATCGCGCGCCGCGGTGGGTCAGTCCGACAGCCTTGCGGCCGACCCCGCCGGGGAGAAGGGGACGCGCGTAAAGAACGCCCAAAAACCAAATCAGTGAAGAGAGTTGATAAACACGGAAGCCGACCAGCCCGCCGGCTCAGGAGTGTTCGGCGACGGCGACCCGGCCGGAGCGGAGCGAGGCGCGGCTGCCGGTCGGGGTGTCGAGGTCCTGCGCGAGGGTGAGCAGGTCGTGGTCGGCGACGGTCCGCAGGCCGTGCTCGGCGAGCAGGGCGGCGATCCGTTCCGGCCGCCACAGCGAGCGCCAGGGCTCGCCCGCGGTGACGGAGTTGCCGAGCAGCCGGGTGAGCAGCCGTCCGGCGGCCGCTTTCGCCGACGGGGCCTGGTAGTTGAGGACGAGTGCGCTGCCGGGCGCGGTGCGGGCGGCGAGGGCGGCGAGGGTGGAGCGGACCTGTTCGCGGGTGAGGTAGGGGACGACGCCCTCCCACAGCCAGGTGGTGGGGGCGGCGGGGTCGTGCCCGGCGGCGTCCAGGGCCGGGCCGAGGGCGTCGACGGCGAAGTCGACCGGGGTGAAGCGGACCGAGCGGGCCGTCGGCCGGAGGTCGGCGGCGGCCAGCCGGTCCTGCTTGTCCCGCTGCGAGGCGGGGTGGTCGACCTCCCACACGTCGGTGTCGGCGAGGGCGGCGAGCCGCCAGGCGCGGGTGTCCAACCCGGCACCGAGGACGACGAGTTGGCCGTTCGCGTGGGCCCGCAGTGCCTCGTCGATCGCCACCGTCCGGGGCACCGCGATCTCGGCGCAGGCCCGGACGCCCTCGTACCCGGTGCGTTCCTTCCACCCCGGCGGGGGCGTCCCCGCCCGCACCTGGTCGACCACGGCCCGTTCGTCGGCCCGCAGCAGCCGTCCGGCCACCGGGTCGGCGAACCGTCCGCCGCCGGCCCGGCCGTCCGCGGCGGCCCGGCCCTGGCAGACCAGCACCGCCGTCCGGCTCGCCGTGCGCGCGTTCTCCGCCGTGGGGCCCATGGAATCCATGGGCCCCATTCAACACCCGGCCCGCCGGGGGCCGGTCAGCCGTCGGAGTAGCTGAGGTCGCCGACGGACCAGGCGCTGATGTCCTCGATGGCGATCCGGTACATGCCCCCGGTGTGCGGCAGGCCGAAGTCGCCCTGCAGGATGCGCGCCCGGTGCAGGTGGAGGTGGGTGGGCGGGGTCGGGGCGCCGCCGGGCGGCGGGGCGAACAGGGAGGCGAACGGTTTCAGGTGGTCGGAGGATTGCAGGACGTCCGCCACCCGTTCCCACCACAGGGCCACCGGGGCGAGCCTGCCGGTGATCACCGCACCGGGGACGACCACTGTCACGGAC
Organism: Kitasatospora cineracea; assembly: GCF_003751605.1. NCBI lineage: Bacteria > Bacillati > Actinomycetota > Actinomycetes > Kitasatosporales > Streptomycetaceae > Kitasatospora > Kitasatospora cineracea. The sequence goes on along the minus strand of NZ_RJVJ01000001.1, from coordinate 4,453,125 downwards.
ATCTGGTTGCTGTGCTCGGACTCCACCATCAAGGCGATGTCGACGAGCAGCCCGTCAGAATTCGACATGCCCCGAGCCTAGTGCCCCGACGGGCGGGTGCGGCGGAGCGTTCGGTCAACGGGTCACGCGAGGCAGGCGGGTCAAGCGGGGCAGACCGGTCAAACGGGGCAGACGGGTCAGGTGGGCAGGCGAGGCACCTGGGGCGGTCAGGTCACGTGGGGCAGGAAGGGGAAGTGGAACCGCAGGCTGCTGCCGAACGTCCCACGGCTGTCGTCCCAGACGCCGACGCAGAAGGCCACCGGGTCCGCGGCCAGGTCCAGGTCCGATCCGGCGGTCCAGGGCTGCATGTCCGCGCGGCACGCCTCGACGTCCCCGCCGCAGGCGTGGACGAACCCGCGGAGCCACCGGACGGAGTCCTCGGACCGGGTGTGGCCCATCGCCCGGACCCGGGACACCGCGTCCGCGGTCCGCCCCAGCGCCACCAGCGAGATGACCTCCTGGCTCAGGAACGGGGCGGTCGTCCCGTACAGTTCCTGCCCCGACCGGGCGATCCGCAGCGCCTCCTCCCAGTCGCCCTGCTTCTCCGCGGAGATCAGGTCGATGAGCAGCACCTGCCGGTCGTACCCGCCCTCGGCCAGCGTCTGCCGCAGCCGGTCCACGGACGAGTCGTCGTCGATCCCGGCGGACACGAACGCGGCGCCCTCGGCGAGCCGGTAGGCGCCCTGCCGGTAGCCGATGTGGGACACCCCGTCGAGCAGCACCTCCACGGCCGCCGGCTCCTCCCCGCAGGCCGCGAGGATGATCGCCCAGGTCTGGTAGAGCGAGAACAGGCTGAACTGGGCGGGGATCTTCCCGATGCCCTCGCGGAGCAGCTCGACGGCCTCCTCCACCCGTTCCCGGTCGCGGCCCAGCAGTTCGGCGGCGGCCTGGTACAGCGAGAACAGGCTGTACTGGGCGGGAACCTTCTCGATGCCCTCCCGCAGCAGCTCGACGGCCTCGTCCACCCGCGCCTCGTCCCGGCCCAGCAGCTCCGCCGCCACCTGGTACAGCGAGAACAGGTTGCCCTGCACCGGAACCCTGGTGATGCCTTCGCGGAGCAGCTCGACCGCCTCGTCCACCCGGCCCTCGTCCCGGCCCAGCAGCTCCGCCGCCACCTGGTACAGCGAGAACAGGCTGAACTGGACCGGGATCCTCCCGATCCCCTCGCGGAGCAGCTCGACGGCCTCGCCCACCCGGCTCTCGTCCCGCGCCAGCAGCTCGGCCGCCGACTGGTACAGCGAGTACAGGCTGTACTGGGCGGGGATCCTCCCGATGCCCTCCCGCAGCAGCTCGACGGCCTCCGCCACCCGCGCCTCGTCCCGCGCCAGCAGCTCGGCGGCGGCCTGGTAGAGCGAGGAGAGGTTGCCCTGGACCGGGACCTTCCCGATGCCCTCCCGCAGCAGTTCGACGGCCTCTCCCACCCGGGCCTCGTCCCGCGCCAGCAGCTCGGCGGCGGCCTGGTACAGCGAGAAGAGGCTGTACTGGGCGGGGATCCTCCCGATGCCCTCCCGCAGCAGCTCGACGGCCTCTCCCACCCGGGCCTCGTCCCGGCCCAGCAGCCCGGCCGCGGCCTGGTACAGCGAGAACAGGCCGAACTGGACCGGGACCCTGGCGATGCCCTCCCGCAGCAGCTCGACGGCCTCTCCCACCCGGGCCTCGTCCCGCGCCAGCAGCCCGGCCGCGGCCTGGTACAGCGAGAACAGGCCGAACTGGGCGGGGACCTTCTCGATCCCTTCGCGGAGCAGCTCGACGGCCTCCTCCACCCGGTCCCCGTTCCGGCCCAGCAGCATCGCGGCCGCCTGGTACAGCGAGAACAGGTTGCCCTGGGCGGGGATCCTCCCGATGCCCTCCCGGAGCAGTTCGACCGCCTCGCCCACCCGGCTCTCGTCCCGCGCCAGCAGCTCGGCGGCGGCCTGGTACAGCGAGAACAGGTTGCCCTGGACCGGGACCTTCCCGATCCCCTCCCGCAGCAGCTCGACGGCCTCCCCCACCCGGGCCTCGTCCCGGCCCAGCAGCTCGGCGGCGGCCTGGTAGAGCGGCGCGAGCGGGGAGGGCTTGGCCGAGCGGGCGATGGCGGCCTTGAGCAGCTGCACGGCCTCGTCGAGGCGGGACGGGTCGCGGGCCAGCAGTTCGGCGTGCAGGAGGTGGATCTCGATCGGGTTCGAGGTGTCGGCCGTCAGCCGGTCGTCGGCCTCGACGGCCACGTCGACGGCGGCGTCGGTGCCGCGGAGCTGGTCGGTCAGGCGTATCCGCATCGCCCAGGCGCGCTTGGAGGCGTTGGGGGACGCGGTCGCGCAGACGACCTGTTCGAGTGCGGCCGGCAGGTCGTCGGGCCGGGCCCGGGCCTCGAGCAGGAGGGCGAGGTGGAGGTGGAGCCGCCAGGAGGGGCTCGCCTCGTCGAGTGCGGCGCTCAGCAGGGAGATGAGCTCGTCGCGCTCCCGCGGGTCCTCCTCGATCTTCGTCTTGTAGCCGTAGACGCGGTCCAGGTGGAGGGCGTAGGCCTTGGCCACGACCGCCAGCTCCTCCGTCTCGCCGGAGACGAAGAGGTGGTAGCGGGCCTCCAGGAAGTCGCTGCCCTGGGTTCCCATCCGCTTCGCCTTGAAGTGGCGGGCGTGGAACTTGCCGACGGCCGCGTGCGCGCGGGCCAGTTCGCCGCGGTGGGCCGAGAGGGCCCGGAGCGAGATCTCCTTGGCGATCGGGTTCATCGAGAAGTGCTTCTCGTTGCGCTTCTCGACCAGGAAGCTCGAGGTCAGTTTCCGCTTCGCCGCGTCGAACTGTCCCGGGGCGTCCCAGAGCGACACCTTGAGCGCGTCGTTGGTGAAGGAGGTCCGGTGCACCGAGGCGCGACGCAGGAGTGTGGCCGAGGTGTCGTCCAGGCGGCCGATGAACCGGTCCAGGAAGGCCCGTTCGAGGCTCTGGGCGAAGGGTTCGGAGACGTTGCGGTCCTGGAGTTCCCACGCCTTGGGGGAGAGTCCGATCAGGTCCTCCAGGCTGTCGGACTGCAGGCAGCCCGCGAGGATCTGCAGGGCGCGCGGGTTCCCGCCGAGCCAGCCGACGATCTCGGCGGTCCGGTCGGGCGGGAGGTCGTTCGGCACGCCCGTGCGCCGCAGGGTCTCGGCGAGGAAGTTCACGCCCTCGCCCTCGCTCATGCCGGGGAGGGTGTGGATGTCGCCGTCCGTGATCCACGGGAAGGCCGCGGCCTGGTCCGCGACCAGGAGGATCCGCCCGCCGGTGCCGTGGATCCGCCGCGCCACCGCGTTGACCAGGTGCTGGACCTCGGGCGCGGGCGCGCCGGAGCCGTCGACGAAGCAGCGGTGGAAGTCGTCGAGGAGCAGGACCGTCCCGTCCCTGAGGCTGTCCGCGATGTCCCGCACCGGGTCGGTGCCGAGCAGCACGCCGACCTTCCCGGCTTCGGCGAACGCCCCGCCGACCAGGATCAGGAGCTGCTCGAGGGTGTGGACGCCCGCCGAGAGTTCCACGTCGATGAAGCTGCGCCGGGGGTGGGCGTCCTTGATCTTCAGCGCGGCCCGGGTCTTGCCGACGCCGGAGAACCCCTGCAGCACGGCCACCGGGGGGCCGCTCTGCACCCACTTGACCGTCAGGTCCCGCACCACGCCGGCCCGGGAGCGGGCGGCGGCGGGCGCGGCGGCGGGTGCCACGGCGGCGGGTGCGGCGGGTGCCGGGGGGCCGCCGGCCGGGCCGGGGAGGACGGGGAGCGCGGCGGGGTCCGGGACGCCCAGGGCCGCCCACATCCGGTCCCTGGTGTCCGGTGCCAGGTGGTCGATGGCGTCCACCGGGGTCAGGGTCAGCGAGCCGGTGCCCTCGGACAGGTTGTGGCTGCGCACCACGCCGATGACCAGACCGGAGCCGACCACGGCGGCGCCCGACATGCCGCCCCACGGGCTGCCCGCGCCGAGGGTCCCCACCGAGGTGGGGTGCAGCGGGATCTCGGGCCCGGACATCTTGAACGACAGCAGGCCGACCGGGGCGCCGCCCGGCCCGCCCACCGCGATGCCCTCCGCGGTCGGGACCCAGCCGCACGGCTGGGCCGTGGTGCGCCCGTTGCGCGCGTCCCGCTTCCAGCGCGGGAAGCCGACCGCCTGGCAGTCGCGGACCGACCCGGCGACGCTCCGGTCGACCCGGGCGAACCCCATCGGCTCCTTGGCGCCGATGCCCGGCGCCCGCAGCACGGCCAGGTCCACGTCGCTGCGGTGCGTGCGGACCACCACCTGGGCCGGGAACTCGCGCCCGTCCCGGACGGCGCGCAGGTTGCTCCCGCCCGCGCAGTGGTCCGCCGTCAGGACGGTCTCCCCGCCCACCCGCAGGCCGGTCCCCACCTGGGGCTCGCCGTCGACGTCGTAGCGGAGCAGGACGACCCGGTCAGTCTCGAACATGGCCCGGCGCGCTACTCACGGTCGCCCAGCGCCTGCTCCCGCCCGGCCGGCGGCCCGTCACCGCCGCCGTCGGCGTCCGAGTCCGCGTCCGAGTCGGTGTCCGAGATGAAGAACTCGGTCTGCTGCCCGTCCGGTGTGAAGGCGACCGGTTCGAGCACCAGCTTGAGGGTCTGGGTGGCCACGGACTGCCGCGACAGCTCTCCCCCGGCCTGGACCACCCACCACTTGACCCCCGCCGTCCCCTTCTTCGCGTCCGTGACGGCCACCTGCACCGTGAGCTCGACCGGCGCCGGCTTGAACCGCAGCGGGCGCACCCCGCCGCCGCCCCAGGCCTTCAGCAGCTCCGTCCGGAGCGCCTCGATCGCATCGGCCAGCCCCACCATGGTTTCGGACGGATCGGTCACTGTGCTCCCCTTCGCTTCCTGCCGGTCCGTCATCTTCCCGCACCGCACGCCTCCGTGTCAGGCGACAGCGGCAGTTGCGGACCGGCGGGTCGACGGCTCGGCGGGGTCCGGGGGCTCCCGCGGCCGGAGCGGCGGCCGCTGGTCCCCCGCCGGGCTCAGATCCAGGTCGGCAGGTGCCCTTCGGCGTAGCGGGCGCCGAAGCCGCCCCGGGGCAGGATCTCGTCGACGGCCGCCAGGTCGGCGCCGGTGAGGACGAGGTCGGCGCCTTCGACGTTCTCCTCGAGGCGCCGCGGGTCGCGGGTGCCGGGGATCGGCACGAGGTGCTCGCCGCGGGACAGGAGCCAGGCCAGGGCCAGTTGGGCGACGGTGGCGCCTTTGGCCGCCGCGAGTGCGGCGAGCCGGCAGACGGCCTCGGCGTTGCGCTCGAAGTTGCCCGGCTGCCAGCGCGGGTCGGTGTTGCGCAGGTCGCCGGCCGGGTACCGGCCGGCGGGTGCGGCGGTGCCGGTGATGAACCCGCGGCCGAGCGGGGAGTAGGCGACCAGGCCGATGCCCAACTCGTCCAGGACGGGGAGGAGTTGCTCGACGTCCCGTTCGAACAGGGAGTACTCGGTCTGCAGGACGGAGACCGGCTGCACGGCGTGCGCCCGGCGGAGCGTCTCGGGTCCGGCCTCGCTGAGGCCGAAGTACCTCACCTTGCCCGCGTCGATCAACTCCTTGACGGTGCCCGCGACTTCCTCGACGGGCACCGCGGGGTCGACGCGGTGCTGGTAGAGGACGTCGATGTGGTCGACGCCGAGGTGGCGCAGGCTGGTGTCGGCGGCCCGGCGGATGGTGTCGGGCCTGCTGTCGAGGGCCCGGCCGATCCGCTCCGCGGGCACCGACATGTCGACGCCGAACTTGGTCGCCAGGACCACGTCCTCGCGGAAGCCCTTGACCGCCCGGCCGACCAGGGCCTCGTTGGCCCCGGTGCCCCCGCCGTACATCTCGGCGGTGTCGAAGAGGGTGACGCCCAGGTCGTGGGCGCGGCGCAGGGCGGCGAGGGCGGTCCCTTCGTCGGTGGGCCCGTAGGCCATCGTCAGGCCCATCGCGCCGTAGCCGATCGCCGAGACCTCCAGGCCCTGGTTTCCCAGTGTCCGGTGCTGCATGGGGAACTCCTCGGGAGGACCGGCGCCGCCCCGCCGCCGGCCGCCCGCCGGGGGCGGCGGGGGCGCGGCGGGGCGGCACCGGAGGGTGTGTGGTGGTGAGTGGGTGGGTTGCGGGCGGGCCGCGGCGTCAGCTGGCGGCGGTGTCAGCGCGTCGCGGCGTCAGCGCGTCGCGGCGTCAGCGGGCCGCGGCGGCCAGGCCGGCCCGGTGGATGCGGGTCTGCTCGGCGACGCGCCGGCCGAGGTGGCGGGCGGTGCGCAGGTCCGCGTCGTGGACGGCGGGGGTGTCGTTGAAGCTCTGCGCGCCGGCGCCGAGGTAGAAGCCCAGGCGGTTGTCGTCCTCGGGGTCGGAGGTGGTGGTGTTCCAGCCCGGCAGGAGGTTCAGGCTCACCCAGAGCATGCCGTGCTGGGCGGCCAGCAGCGAGAGGTACTGCAGGGTGTGCAGCTTGTCGCCGCTCATGGAGCCGGAGTTGGTGAATCCCGCGGCGAGCTTGTCGCTCCAGGCGCGGTCGCTCCAGCGCTTGCTGGTGGCCTCGGCGAAGGCGTGGAAGGCCCCGGAGGCGGTGCCCATGTAGGTGGGGGTGCCGAAGACGATGGCGTCCGCGGCGTCCAGCAGCTCCCAGTCGGCGTCGCCGAGGGAGCCGACGTCCACCCGGTGGACCCGCGTCCCGGCGAGGGAGCGTGCGCCGTCGGCCACGGCCGTGGCGATCTGCGCGGTGTGGCCGTAGCCGGAGTACGACGCGATGACGATCGAGATGTCGGACATGGGTGTGCCTCTCCTGCCGCGAGGGCGGCCTGTTCGGTGGACGTGCCGGTGGACGTGCCGATGGCCGAGATCGGCCCGGATCACTGTTCCGGCTAGAACAGTAACACCGTTAAGACGCCGATACGCAAGATGCGATATCGTCGTTCCATGAGCGAGGAACGACGCGCCGCGCGGCGCCAGGTGCTGCAGGTGGCCGCCGGACTCCTGGAGGAGGGCGGCAGCGAGGCGGTCTCCACCCGCGCCGTCGCCGCGGCCGCGGGCATCACCGCCCCGGCGCTGTACCGGCTGTTCGACGACAAGGACGGGCTGCTGTCCGAACTGGCCGCCTACGGGTTCGAGACGTACCTGGCCGAGAAGCGGGAGGCCCTGGCGCTGGCCCCCGACGACGACCCGGTGGCCGACCTCCACCGCGGCTGGGACCTGCACGTCGACTTCGGCCTGCGCCACCCCGCGTTCTACGTGCTCATGTACGGCACCGTGCGGCCCGGCCGGCGCCCCCCGGCCGCGGACGAGGCGCACGCCCTGCTGGTGTCCCTGCTGGACCGCGCGGCCGACGCCGGCCGCCTGCGGATCCCGGTGGCCCCGGCCACCCGGGTCATCCACGCGGCGACGACCGGGGCCACCCTGGCCCTGATCGGCGAGGAGCCCACGCAACGGGACCTGACCGTCTCCGCCCGCCTGCGCGACACCGTCCTCGCCTCCGTCACCACCGACTCCCCCGCCCCCACCGCCCCGGACCTGGCCTCCCGCGCGCTCGCCCTCGACGCCGCGCTCACCACCGCCCCGTCGGCCGCGAACCCCGGCCTCCCCCTGCGCGCCACGGAGACCGCCCTGCTGCGCGAATGGCTGCAGCAGCTGGCCGGCTGACCCGAACGACGGCCGGCCGAACCGTCGGAACCGGCCGCTCGGCGGCGCCCGGGGTTCTCGGACCCCACCTCGCGGGCCCGGCGCCCCTCCCGCGGGTCCTCGTCACGGACGGCACGCGGTCCACGCGGGCGGAGGTCTACGCGTGGCAGGTCCGTCACCGCCCGTTCCCCGTCCGCGGCGACCGGGCGGCCCGCGTGGAGGCGGTCGAGGCGGGGGATCACGGGGCGGCCCGCGTGGAGGCGGTCGAGGCGCGGGATCACGGGGCGGACCGCCGCAGGAGCCGGGCGGTCCGCCGGCCCGCCGTCGGCCGCGGCCCCCGCCCGGGGTGGTCCCGGGCGGGGGCCGGTCGGCCGTCAAGGGCTCAGCCGAGCTTCCACTGCTGGTTGCTCTGCCCGCTGCAGGTCCACAGCTGGACGGCGGCGCCGTTCGCCGTCGACGCTCCGCCGACGTCCAGGCAGAGCCCCGACTGGACGCCGGTGACGGTGCCGTTGGCGTTGCGGACCCACTGCTGGTTGGGCTGCCCGTTGCACGGCCAGACGATCGCCTTGGTGCCGTTGGCGGTGCCCTTGGCGTCGGCGTCGAGGCACAGTCGGCTGCTGCCGGAGTACACCGTCAGCTGGCCGGAGGGCGTGGCGGTCCAGGTCTGGTTCGCCCCGCCGGAGCAGGAGTAGATCTGGGTCTGGGTGCCGCCGGTGGTGCTGGAGCCCGGGACGTCCAGGCACTTTCCGGCGCCGACGGCGTGCAGCGGCCCGGTGGTGCTGCCGGTGCCGGTGCTGTAGGCGGCCGCGGCGATGTTGGCCTGGACGGCGTCGTCCGTGGCGTCGGACGGGTAGCCGCTGACGACGGCGCCCTCGTAGAAGGTCCCCAGGCTCTGGTTGGTGTTGCCGTTGCAGCAGTCGCCGCCGCTGCCGAGGATGATGGCGCCCTGCTGCTTCATCGGGCTGTAGCCGGGCGGGAGCGCGCCGTTCCAGAGCGTGGTGAGCCCGCCGGACTGGGCGTCGCCTCCCTTCAGGGCGAAGCGGGTGGTGCCGTTGTTCTTCAGCATCGCGGTGACGTAGCGGCTGGTGAAGGCCCGCTGGTTCTGGTTCCAGGACTGGCTGCCGCCGGAGTACAGGCCGTACTCGAGGTCGGCCTGCACCCACGGGCCGGTCCCGGAGCAGCCGCCGAACCAGCAACTCGTGCCGAAGTAGATGGCGTTCATGGCTCCGGCGCCGTCCGCCCTGCGGTCGGTCTCGCTGTTCCCGTAGTCGAAGCAGCAGCCGCCGTTGACGTGCGTCCCGCTGGTCACCATGTACGCGCCCTGGGGGGCGCTGCCCCGCGGCATCCCGGAGGAGGAGCCGTCGTGCCAGTAGCTGTTGCCGGGGTTGATGTAGAGCGAGTACGCCTTGGCCCCGCCGAGGGCGAGGGCCTCGCTGGTGGCGTTGGCCGGGGTGTCGCTGCCCCCGGCGCCGCCGGGGCCCTGGTAGGCGAGGTCGTTCCCGTGCCCGGACTGGTCGAAGACGATCGTGACCACGCACGAGGTGCCGGCGCAGAAGGCGTCCTGGGCGGCCGCGTCGGCGACGCCCCCGGCGGTGACGGGGGCGATGTTCTGCGTCCTGCCGTCCGAGGCCCGGCGGACCTGGTAGAGCGCTCCGCCGTACGCCGCGTAGAGCGCGCGGGTGGTGGAGTGCGCGGCGACGCAGGGCGTGCCGCCCGCCGCGTAGAGGTCGCAGGGGCCGCTGGTGGCGGCCTGCGCGGTGCCGGCGAGTCCTCCGGTGCCGGTCACGGTGCCGAGGACCAGCAGAACGGTGGCGAACACGCGGACCAGCGTGCGGAGTCGGGCCCGGGGCGGGGGCGCGGGCGTCGGGTGGTCCGGACAGCGGCTGTCAGGCACGGGGGCTCCCTGCGGCTCGTCGGGTGGGCGTGGGGCGTGGGGCGTGGTGGACGGCGGCGGGCCCGGGATGCGCGCCGGGCCGCCGCGGCGGGGGCTTCACAGGGCCCATTGCTGGTTGCTCTGGCCGTTGCAGGTCCACAGGTCGATCAGGGCGCCGTTGGCGGTGGACCTGCCGGTGACGTCGAGGCAGAGTCCGGACTGGACGCTGGTGATCGTGCCGTCGGTGTTCACCCTCCACTGCTGGTTCGGCTGGTTGTTGCAGGTCCAGATGATCGCCTTGGTGCCGGGTGCGGTCTGGTTGTCGTACGCGTCGAGGCACATCTGCGTGCCACCGGAGTAGACGGCCAGCTGGTTTGCGGCGGTGTGCGTCCACTGCTGGTTCGGTTGGCTGTTGCAGTCCCAGATCTGCACCTGGGTGCCCGCGGTGGTGGTCGAGTTCGGCACGTCCAGGCACTTGCCCGCGCCCACGGCGCGCACCGGTCCGCCGGTGGCCGTTCCGCCGCCGGTGCCGCCGCTGACCCGGTACATGGTGGTGCCGTGGGCCGGGACGGTCGCGCTGATGGTGCCCGTGGTGGTCGAGGTCGCGCCGGTCCACAGGTCGGTGAGGCCGTAGGTCGCCGCCCCGGTCTTCCCGATCGCGGCGGCGGAGGTGGTGATGGTCGCGGTCGAGCCGGTCTCGTTGAACAGGACCACGGAGACGTCGCCGTTGGCCAGCGGCTTGGCCAGCACGTCGAGGCCGCCGGTGGAGGAGACCATGGTTCCCTGCTTGCCCAGCGGGTCCTGGTCCACGGCGATCACCCGGGTGTTGGTGAGGGTGGACAGGGTGTTCGCGCTGGCCGAGGCGATGTTGGTGCCGGCGATCAGCGGCGCGGCCATCTCGGACCAGAGGCTGAACTCGGTGCGGCTCTCGGTGTCGCTGAGGGAGCCGTTGCCGACCTCCAGCATGTCCGGGTCGTTCCAGTGGCCGGGCCCGGCGTAGGAGGCCAGCTTCACGTTGCTGTGGAAGATCGACAGCATGCTGGAGTAGCTCGCGTTGATGTCACCGGTGGTGCGCCAGCTGTTGCCGGTGCCCGCGCCCCAGGTCCACACGTTGTCCTCGCCCCAGTTGCACAGGCTGAACAGGATGGGCCGTCCCGTCGCGGCCAGTGCGTCGCGCATCGTGGCGTAGCGGGTCTGGGCGGGCGCCTTGGTGCCGTTGGCGCAGGAGTTCAGCGCGCAGCCCGGTCCGGCGTAGCAGTTGTCGTACTTCAGGTAGTCCACGCCCCAGGCGGCGAAGGACTGGGCGTCGGCGCTCTCGTGCCCGAGGCTGCCGGGGAAGCCCGCGCAGGTCTGCAGTCCGGCGTCCTCGTAGATGCCCAGCTTCAGGCCCAGCGAGTGGACGTAGTCGGCGGTGCCCTTGATCCCGTCCGGGAACTTGGCCGGGTCGGGGACGAGGCGCCCGTCGGCGCCCCGGGAGTGGGTCATCCAGCAGTCGTCGATGTTGACGTACGTGTACCCGGCGCTCTGCATGCCGTTGTCGTGCATGGCCAGCGCCGTGGTCTTGATCAGCGACTCGGAGACGTTGCAGCCGTAGGCGTTCCAGTCGTTGAAGCCCATCTGCGGGGTGGCGGCCAGGCCGTTGCCCAGGGCGGCGGCGGGCGTGGCCGCGCCCGGGGTGAGCAGCGGGACGACCAGCGCCAGGAGCAGGGCCGGGAGCAGGTGCGCGAGTGCCCTGCGCGGGCGGGATCGCGCCGGTCGGCGTCGTGAGGCGTGTCGGTTCGGGTGGAGCACGGAGTCGCCTCCTGGCGTGAGTGGTGGGACGCGCACGACCCGCGGGTGCGCGCGCCGGGAGCGTGCTGGGGTCCGTCGCCCTGCGGGCATGGCGGACGCGTGCCGACGGGGGAATTCGGCGCCCGGCGGACGGGATTCCGCCGGGAGTTTTCCGGCACGGCGCAGGACGGCGCGAACCGCCGTGCCGGAATTCACCGGGCGGCCCGGCGGAAAGGCCCGGGAATTCCTCCGGACGCCGAATTCCTGACCGGCCGCGACCCCGCCCGGCTTTCGGCCCGAAGGCCGGCCGCCCGCTTCCTGCCGCCATTCGGCGACGGAGGCCGGGTGAAAGTTTCCGCCACCGCCGACCGCGCTCCGCAGGTGGGCGCGCCTCCTGCGGCCCCCAGCCGCAGGACCCTGGCCGCGCGTCGGCTCCGACAGTATTGTTAGCGCTAACAATTTATGGCTGGAGATCACCCTCTCGAATGTCCTGGGCGGTGGCAGTTAAGAGCGTCCAGCACCCCGGGCCCCGTGTCAATCCTTCTTGCGAGAATGCCGGACGCGGAATCCCCCGCACCGCCCGCGCGATTCCCGCACGGGATTTCCGCGCGCGATTCACCCCCCGCCGCGATCACCGGGCCGAAGCGGCGGTGCGCGTCCGACCTCCACGGCACCCGGCACCGCCCCGTGACACCCGGTCCGTGAGAGGCAGCCCGTTGCCTGGGCGCTGAACGCAAGGCGTCACCGCCCCGGTGGGCACGCTCCCGTCGGTCCGTCGCGTGCCGCGCAGCCGGTCGCGGACGGCTCGGGGGAAACCGGTGGCGAGGACGACGTCACGGCCTGCCGAGCGCAGCCGTTCGATCGCGCCGACGGCCGCGGGGGCGGGTCCGACCGGGTGAAGGGACAATGGGTGCACGCGGTGGCAGGACGACCGCCCGCCGCCCGTCAGCCGAGGCGTACTGGAGCCGCCTGTGAGCCGTCGCCGTCCCCCGTCGCACCCCGCCGACGCGCACGAACTGCTGGGCAAGCTCGGCGAGCTCACCGCCCGGGCGCTGGAGCACGCCGAGCGGCAGCGGGCCCGGGTCGAACTCGCCATGGCGCTGCAGCGCGAGCTGCTCCCGGCCGCGCTGCCGAGCCTGCCCGGGCTGCGGACCGCCGCCCGGTACGCACCCGCGCGCCACGGCCTGGACATCGGCGGCGACTGGTACGACGGCTTCCGGCTGCCGGACGGGACGCTCGGGCTGACCATCGGCGACGTGCAGGGCCACGACGTCGAGGCGGCCGTGTTCATGGGCCAGGTCCGGATCGGCCTGCGGGCGCTGGCCAGCGCGGCGAGCGACCCCGGCGAGGTGCTGGCCCGGACCAACGAACTGCTGCTGTCCCTGCCCGACGGCCTCTTCGCCACCTGCTGCTTCCTGCGCTTCGACCCCGCCACCCACGAACTGTCCGTCGCCCGGGCCGGCCACGTCCCGGCGATCTGGGCCACCGCCGACGGCCGGTCCGGGATCGAGGACACCGAGAACCCCGACGAGGTGGGGCTGCCGCTCGGCATCGAACCCGGCGAGGTGTACCCGGTGACGCGGCGGCGCCTGTCGGGAACGGAAGCGGTCGTCCTGGTGACCGACGGCGTGGTGGAAGGACCCGCGTTCTCGCTCGACACCGGGCTGGAGCACGTCCTGCGGCGGGTGCGCGCGGGGGTGGGTGCCGAGCCCGGGGAGCTGGCCGGCCGGGTGCTGGAGGTCGCCGACCTCACCGGGCACCAGGACGACGCCGCCGTCCTGGTGCTCCGCCACGGCGGGCCGTGACGGCGCCCGGCAGCGGCGGGTGACCGCGGCGGATCCGACCGTCCCGGCCGGCCCTCCGGGCGTGTCACGGCCGGGGCCGGGCGGCGGCGTGCGATGAGATGGCTGCTGTGCTGCGCAACGCGAAGGCCGGAGAGACCGCGGTGGCCGGCTTGTCGATCCTCGGCGTCGCGCTCGTGTACTGGGCGGGGGGCCGGCTCGGCCTGCTGACGCAGGTCGTCGTGGGCGGCGTCCACGTCACCCCGCTGTGGCCGCCGACCGGCGTCGCCGTGGCCGGCCTGCTGCTGCTCGGCCTGCGCGTGTGGCCCGGGATCGCGCTCGGCGCCCTGCTGGTCATCGCGGGGTTCGGAGCGATCACCCCCGCCTCCTTCGGCATCGCGGCGGGCAACACGCTCGCCCCGGTGGTGGCCGTCCTGCTGCTGGCCCGGGTGGGCTTCCGGGTCGAGCTCGACCGGCTGCGGGACGGCGTGGCGCTGGTCTTCCTGGGGGCGCTCGCCTCCACGCTGATCAGTGCGAGCGCCGCCTGCCTGGTCCTGGTGTCCGAGGGCGCGCTGGCCCCGCACCAGTTCTGGCCCGCCTGGACGGCGTGGTGGACGGGTGACGCGATGGGCGTGCTGGTCGTCGCCCCGCTGCTGCTGGCGGTGCGCGCCGCCCGGATGCCCCGCGACGTACCGCTGCGCCGCTGGGCGGAGGCCCTCGGCCTGCTGGCGGTCACCGCCGTCACCGTGCTCGCGGCGACCCGCAGCCCGCTCTCCCTGCTCTTCCTGGTCCTGCCGGTGGTGATGTGGGCGGCGCTGCGCTTCCAGCTGCTCGGCGCCGCGCCGTGCGTCCTGGTGGTGTCCGTCTTCGCCGTTCCCGCCGCCATCGATCGCGTCGGCCCGTTCGCCGACCACGGCCTGCCCGCCGTGATGGTCCAGTTGCAGACCCTCAACGGCGTCGCCGCCCTGACCGGGCTGCTGCTCGCCGCCGTCACCACCGAACGCGAGAACACCCTCGACACCATCGAGCAGGCGTGCGTCGCCCTCGCCGAAGTGGTGAACCGCCTCGCCCCGGGCGAGGCCGACGGCCCCTGGCCGCCCCCCGCCGCCCCCCGGCGCCCCGACTGACGGACGACCGCCGCACGAACGCCGTCCGGCCCGCCCGGGCGGTCAGCGGACCGCCTCCCCCGGCACAAGGTCCGGCCCGGCGGGGTCGGCAACGCGGCGGCGTGCCGCCCGCGAGGACCGCACGGGTTCCTCGTCGGTGCTCCGGCCGCGCCCTCCGTCCCGGCAGCCGTGACCGATAGGATGCTCACGCAGGGGAACGGGGCGGAGGGAGGGCAGGTGAGGAGCGCACGTGCCCTACCGACCCTCGATCCCGTCGACGCGGGCGATCACGTCTGCTGGCTGGTCGGTCCCGGTGACGACTTCACCGCGACGACTCGGGCCTTCGCCGCCGACGGGGCCCTCTTCGGCGACAAGGTGCTGCTCATCGGCGCGCCCGACACCCGGTGGTCGCTCGACGGCGCGCCGCAGGGCATCGTCGTCGACCCGCTGACCGAACAGGCGGGCGGCGCCGGGTGGAACGCGGCGGCGATGCTGGACCTGGTGCTCCGGGAGGCGGACACCGCGAGCCGACAGGGTTTCCGCGCGCTGCGGGTCCTGGCCCGGATGGACCGCGTGTGGCCGGGCGGCGCGAGCCCGCGGGAGATCGCCCGGCACGAACTGGACCTGGACCGCCTGACGCTCGCCGGGGCGGCCGTCGTCGTCTGCGCCTACCACCGCGACAGCTTCCGCCCCGGTCTCCTGGAACAGGCCTCCGGAGTACATCCGCACGAACTGGGCACACGAGCGGAGGTGCCAGGTTTTCGGATGTACAGCGCAGGAACGGACTGCTGGAGCGTGAGCGGCGTGGTGGACTCGGACAGCGCCGACACCTTCCGCACCGCCCTGGACGAACTCGTCACCCGCTCGGCCACCGTACGGCTGCGGTGCGAGGACCTCGAACTGGTGGACGTCGCCGGCATGCGCGCCCTCGTCGACGCGGCCTGCAAGGTCCCCGGCCGCCGGATCGTGATCGAGAAGGCGGACGAGGCGTTCCGGCGCTGCTGGTCGCTGCTCGGCTACGACGCCCCGCAGATCCCCGTGGAGCTGGCACCGTGAGCGAGAACAGCACGACGCGCCCGGAAGCCCCCGCCCGGGAATCCGCCTTCCGGCACGAGCTGTACCCCTACGACGGGGACGCCCAGTTCCTCGACGGCGCCATGTCCTTCATCCACGACGCCCACGCCGGGAGCGAACTCGTCCTGGTCGCGGTCGCGGAGTCGAAGGAGCGCATGCTGCGCACCGAACTGGAGGGCACGGACGCCGCCGAAGGCGTCACCTTCCTCGACACCGCGGCCCTCGGCCGCAACCCCGGACGGCTGATCCCCGCCTGGCGCGACTGGGTCTCCAAGGCCGCCGAGGGCCATCCGGTCCGCGGCATCAGCGAGCCCTCGTGGAGCGAGCCCTCCGCGGCCGAGAGCAGCGAGTTCGGGTACCACGAGTGGCTGCTGAACCTCGCGTTCACCCAGTCTCCGGCCTGGTGGCTGCTGTGTCCCTACGACACCGCCGCGCTGGAACCAGCCGCGCTGGAGTCCGCGCGGCGCTGCCACCCCATGCTCCTCAGCGGGGGAAGCCACGGCCCCAACAGCTCCTACGTCCAGGAGCCCTACGCCTTCCCCGAGCTGACGGCCTCGGCCGACCACGAGGAGCTCCCCTACCAGCGGGGCCGGCTCGCCGCGGTACGCGCCCACATCACCGCCTGCGCGAGCCGGTACGGCCTGAAGGGCACGCGCCTGAGCGAACTGCTGATCGCCGCCTGCGAGGTCGCCGGCAACAGCATCAAGCACGGCGGCGGCCGGGGCGTCCTGCGCACCTGGGTGGAGGGCGCGGACCTGATCTGCGAGTTCCACGACTCCGGCCACCTCCAGGACCCGCTGGTCGGCCGCCTCCGCCCCACCGTCGACCAGGTCGGCGGCCGCGGGCTCTGGCTCGTCCAGCAGCTCTGCGACCTCGTCCAGATCCGCTCCACCGCGCAGACCGGCACCACCGTCCGGCTGCACACCAGACTGCCCGGATGACCCGTGCACGGCGCGGCACCGCACGCGCCCGCGGCCACGGTGGTACGAGCGGGGAGCCGCGGCGGTGGACGCCTGCCGTACGGCCCGGTACCGCCGCCGGGGCCGCCCCGGCCACCGCCGTCATCGCCGAGGCCGCCGCCGAGTCCCCCTCGCCGTCCCGGCCGTGAGCCCACCGCCGACCAGGTCCGCCAGGTCCGGTGAAGCTCCCTACCGGTGCTCGGGGTTCTCGAAGTCGAAGCGGCAGCCCGCGTCCCACTCCGAACGCTGGTTGCCGTGCGCCGGGACGCCGCCCGCGTCCTTCAGCATCCGCGCCAGGTGCAGCTGGTTCCAGGTCATGAAGGTGACGTTGCGGTTGGTGAAGTCGTTCTCCGGCCCGCCGGAACCCTCGTCCAGGTAGGACGGCCCGGGACCGGCCGGGCCCACCCAGCCCGCGTCCGCCTGCGGCGGGATCACGAAACCCAGGTGCTGGAGGCTGTAGAGGACGGACGAGCAGGCGTACAGCCGCTCGATCACCTTCTCCGACACCTATGACTGCACGTCAGGCGGTGGGCAACCCGCGTTGTCCGTTCACCGAAAGGCACCTCGGTCCACCCCCGGTTCGAGGAAAGGCTCAGGGACGGCGTCAGCCGGTGGTGTTCAGCGCGGAGACGACACTGGCCACCGTGACCGTGTTGAACGCGAACGCGATCACGGCGTTGGCGGCCACCGTCCGCCGCATCGCCCTCGACCGCACCGTGACGTCCGTCGTCCCGAACGTCGTCATGACCGACAGTGCGAAGTACACGTAGTCTCCCCAGACGGGTTCCCGGCCGCCCGGAAAGTCCAACGCCCGTCCGCCCTCGGCAAGGTCGTCGGCGTGGAACGCCACCGCGAAGGCGACCACCACCGAGACCCAGGCGACGACCACCAGGACGAGGGCCGTCACCCCGCGCGCCGCCGTGGGGAGCGCCGAACTGATGTGCCCGGGGAACCACACCACCGCCACGAGGAGAGCGCCGACCGCGATGAAGAGGGGGCCCCCGGCCCCGGTGCCGTGCCGAGGACGTACCGCTGGAGCGCCGTTCCCCGGTACGCCGGGGAGCACGTTCCGGCACGGGAGACCCCCCTTGGAGCGATCGGCTGACGACTGCTCCACATGACCATCCACGACCTGCGGCACCTTGTTGCGACACGCGCCCCGCGAACATCCGCGGGCACCCGGCCCGGGGCGTCGCCGAGGGCCGTTCCGGGTGAACCTGCTCGACGGCTCCGAAGGCGTTCCCGAGGCGTGGAGTCGCCCACCCACGGCACCGGCTGAGTGTCCCCGGCCCACCCTCGAGCTGCACCTGCTCTCCGGCAGGAGCCGCGGCAGTCGTCAGGCCCGGCCTTCCTGAAGGGACCGGACGCGGCGGGCGACGGAGTCGTCGACCCACTGGCCCCATGCCGTGATCTTCCGAGCGGCGCGGTGCGACGCCACCGACCGACCGGCCCGCGCTTCCCGCCCGGCGTTCGAAGCGCGGGCACCGGCCGGGCGGACCAGACTGGGACGTGGCGGTCATCGTGTGCGGAGGTGGGAAGCATGCAGCTGTCTCCCCCGGGCGGAGGGCCTTCCGCGTCCGTGTTGGGCGAGATCGCGGCGGCCGTGGTCGACGGCCGTGGCACCGTGCTCCACTGGTCCCGCGGGGCCGAGGCCCTGCTGGGCCTGACGGCCGCGGAGGTCTGCGGGAGGCCGGTCGGACGCCTGCTGGCCGACGCCTCCGAGCGGTCCGGGTCCGACCCCGGGGAACCGCTGCCGGCGCGGGCGGGGCGGGCGGTGTTGCGGCACCGCTCGGGCGGCGCGGTCGAGGTCGTCTTCCAGGTGGTGCCGTGGCAGGACTCCTCGTTCCTGGTCCTGGCCTGCCCCGCCCGCAGCGCGACCGACTGGGAGCAGGGTGCGGCCCTGTTGCGCGCGCTGCTCGCCCAGGGCCGGATCGGGATCGGCATCCACGACACGGACCTGACCGTGGTGCGGACCAACATCACGTCCGAGGTGTTCGGCGGTCCCGGCCTGCCGGTCGGCGGTCGGCTGGCGGAGGTGATGTCCCCGCAGGATGCCGAGGAGGCCGAGGCGGGGCTGCGGCGGGTCCTCGGTTCGGGTGTGCCGCTGGTCGGGCACGAGCAGCGGATGCACTCGCCGCAGGTTCCCGGTCGGCGCTGGTCCTTCTCGCTGTCCGCGCTCCGGCTGGAGGACGCGCAGCGGCACCCGAGCGGCGTGGCCGTGCTCCTGGCCGATGCCACCGCCTCGGAGCGGGCGCGTCGGGAACTGGAGCTGCGGTACCAGGCCTCGGTCCGGATCGGTGCCTCCCTCGATGTCCGGGACACCGCCCAGAGTCTCGTCGACGTCCTCGTCCCCGCCTTCGCGGACCTGGGCTCGGTGGACCTCGCCGAGGCCGTGCTCGAAGGGGACGAGCCCCCGAGGAGCGTCGGTGGCGGGGACCTGCACATGCGCCGGGCGGCGGTGGCGTCGGCCGCCGGGCCCTGGCCGGCCCCGCTCGTGCAGCCCGGCGAGCCGAATCCCCCGTACCCCGATCACCCGGTCCTGCGGAGCTACCAGCGCGGCGAGACCGTCATCGGCGACCGGGCGGCCTACGTCGAGGCGCTCGGCGCCCCGGAGGTCATCCGCCTGGTCGTTCCCGAGGACGGGCGCTCGGCCATCGCCGTGGCGCTGCGTGCGCGCGGTCTGCTGCTCGGCTCGGTCGACCTCTGGCGCACCGACCGGTCGGCCCCGTTCGACCGGCAGGACGCGGACCTGCTGGCCGAGATCGCCTCGCGGGCGGCGCTGAGCGTGGACAACGCCCGCCGGTACACCCGCGAGCACCGAGCGGCCGTCGCCCTCCAGCAGCGTCTGCTCCCGCCGGCGGCCACCGACGCCCCGGCGGCCGACACCGCGGGGACGTACCTGCCCGCGGGCGGGGGCGCGGAGGTCAGCGGTGACTGGTACGACGTGATCCCGCTGCCCTCGCTGAGGGCCGCCTTCGTCGTCGGCGACGTCATCGGCCACGGCCTGGCCGCCACGGCCACCATGGGTCGGCTGCGCGCCGCGATCCAGACGCTGGCCGACCTGGAGCTCGACCCCGGCGAACTGCTCGCCCACCTGGACGACCTCGTCGCCCGGCTCGCCTCCGAGGCCGACCCCGAGGAGCAGGACGCGATCGGCGCCACGTGCCTGTACGCGCTGTACGACCCCGTCACCGGCCGCTGCAGCGTGGCTTCGGCCGGACACCCGCCGCCGGTCGTGGTCCCTCCGGAGGGCCCTCCCCGTGTGCTGGAGGAACTCTCCCCCGGGCCGCCCCTGGGCGTCGGGGGCATGCCGTTCGAAGCCACCACGATCGAGCTGGCTCCCGGTACCGTCCTCGCGCTGTACACGGACGGGCTGGTCGAGGGCGCCGACCACGACGCGGCCGCCGGCCTGCGGCGGCTGAACGAGCGCCTGGCGGCGCACTGCCGACCGGGTCGTCCGCTCCAGGAGATCGGCCGGGCCGTGCTCTCCCGGGCCGGTGAACGCCCGCCGCGCGACGACGTCGCGCTGCTCCTGGCCCGCACGCGCGTGCTGCCCGCGGGGGCCACCGCCGCGTGGGAGTTCCCGGCCGATCCGGCCGTCGTCGCCGACGCCCGCGAGGTGACGGCCCGCCAACTCGCGGACTGGGGCCTGGACGACCTCGCCTTCACCACCGAACTGGTGGTCAGCGAGCTGGTCACCAACGCCGTCCGCTACGCCGGCGGCCCCGTCGGTCTGCGGCTGATCCGCGACCACGTCCTGGTGTGCGAGGTCACCGACCCCAGCAACACGCAGCCCCGCCTGCGGCGGGCCCGTTGGGCCGACGAAGGCGGCCGCGGCCTGTTCCTCGTCGCCCAGCTCACCGCGCGCTGGGGCAGTCGCTACGACCGGTCCGGGAAGACCATCTGGACCGAGCAGGCCCTGCCTGGCGCCGCGCCACTCACTTGAGTTCGCGTTTGAGGATCTTGCCGGTGGCGGTCATCGGCAGCCGCTCGACGATCTCCACGATGCGCGGGTACTTGTAGCCGGCCATCTGTTCCCGGCCCCAGGCGATCAGTTCGTCGGGGACGGCCTCGGCGCCGGGCTCCAGGATGACGAAGGCCTTGACCTCCTCGCCGTGGCTCCGGTGGGGCACGCCGACGACCGCGGCCAGACTGATCGCGGGGTGCGTCACCAGCACTTCCTCGACCTCGCGCGGGTAGACGTTGAAGCCGCCGCGGATGATCAGGTCCTTGGAGCGGTCGACGATGTAGTAGAAGCCGTCCTCGTCCCTGCGGGCCAGGTCACCGGTGCGGAGCCAGCCGTTCCTGAGCACTTCGGCGGTGGCCTCGGGCCGGTTGTAGTAGCCCTTCATGACGCAGTGGCCCTTGACCGCGAGTTCTCCCACCTCGCCGACCCCCGTGACCTCCGACCAGTCCCGGGCGACCAGTTTGACCTCGACGCCCCAGATCGGGACGCCGATGGAGCCGGGGCGCGACCCGAGGTCGGGGGCGGAGAAGGTCACCACCGGAGACGTCTCGGACAGGCCGTAGCCCTCCAGGACCCGCACGCCGAACTTCTCCTCGACCCGGCCGAGGATCTCGACCGGCAGCGCGGCGCCGCCGGACGTGCCGACGCGCAGGTTGCGGGCGATCCGCTCCACGTCGACGGTGTCCGTGAGGGCGCCCAGCAGTCCCCACCACATGGTCGGCACGCCGGCGAAGAAGGTGATCACCTCGGTGTCCATCAGCCGCACGACCTGTTCCGCGTCGAAGCGCGGCACGAGGTGGAGGGTCGCGGCCGTCGAGAACCCCGCGTGCATCTGGACGGTGGCGCCGAAGGTGTGGAACAGCGGCAGGCAGACGACGTGGCTGTCGGTGGCCGGCCTGCTGCGGAACATCCGGTTGCAGGCCATCACGTTCATCATCGTGTTCGCGTGGGAGAGTTCCGCCCCCTTGGGCCGGCCCGTCGTGCCCGAGGTGTAGAGGATCACGGCGGTGTCGGTGGCCTCGGTGGCCACCGGGTCGAAGACCGGTGACATGCCGGCGAGCGCCGCGTCCATGTTCTCCGCTCCCCCCGGTGAGGGGACTCCCTCGATCGGCGGGGGCGCTGCCGGGTCGGCGGTCATCAGGAAGAAGTGCTCACAGGTCCCGACCTCGTCGAACGCCTTCCGGCCCTCCTCGCCGATCGCCAGGTCGGGCGTCCCCTGGAAGCAGAAGTAGGCCTTCGCTTCGGCGTCGCGCAGGTGGTGGGCCACCTCGCGGGACTTGAGCAGGATGTTGAGCGGGACGACGACCGCTCCGGCCTTGAGGACGCCGTAGTAGACGATCGGGAACTGCGGCACGTTCGGACAGCTCAGCGCCACCTTGTCGCCGGGCCGCACCCCGCGCTCCACGAGCAGGTTGGCGACCCGGTTCGCGGCGGCGTCGACCTGGGCGTAGGTGAGCCGCGTCGGGCCGAGGACCACGGCGTCCCGGTCGGGGTGCGTGCGGGCGGAGTCCTCTAGCAGGACCGAGAGGTTCAGCATGGTGTCTTCCGGGAGGTGGGCCGGACCGGGCCGCGGGGGAACACACGGCCCGGTCCGGAGTGGGTGGGGCTCACACGTGGGGGATCGAGCCGGAGATCAGAGCTTCTCCAGGAGCCGGTGGAGGGCCTCGGCCGTCGCCTCGATGTCGGCGGTGGTGTGCGCCGCGCTGAGGAAGACCTTGCCGGAGGGCATGAACAGGAAGCCCTGGCGCAGCATCCCTTCGAGGATCGCGGTCCAGGTCCCGCCGGTTCCGTGGAGCCCGGTGGCCCCGCCGGCGGGGACGTACTGGAGGAGCGAGCCGACCCGGTTGAAGCGGCCGAACTCGGACGACGGGCCGAGGGCGCCGCCGACGAGGGCCTCGAACTCGGCCGAGGTCCATTCGAGCTGCTCGTAGAGCGCGGGATCGGCCAGGACGCGCATCGTCGCCTCGACGGCCGCCAGCGCGATCGGGTTGGCGTTGAAGGTTCCGGCGTGCACGACGCCGGCCGCCACCTGGTCGACGAGTTCGGCCCGGCCGACGACGGCGCTCTGGGTGAAACCGCCGGCCATCGCCTTCCCGAAGACGGACAGGTCGGGCAGCACGCCGTACTTCTCGGCGGCCCCGCCGCGGGCGATCCGGAACCCGGCGATCACCTCGTCGAAGACCAGGACGACGCCGTGCCGGTCGCAGAGGGTGCGCAGCGCCGCCAGGAACTGCGGCGAGGGTGCTTCGACTCCGGCGTTGCTCATCACCGGGTCGACGAGCACGGCCGCGATGTCCCGTTCGACGGCCTCGCCCAGCAGGCGCTCGGCCAGCTGCACGTCGTTGAAGCGCGCCACGACCAGGTCGTCCAGCACGCTGGCCGACTGGCCCGGCCCGCCAGGGGTGGCGGGCCGGTCGCAGTCGTCCTCGGACATCCCGGCGTACACGGTGTCGTGCCAGCCGTGGTAGCTCTTGGCGAACTTGAGGACGCGGCGCCGCCCGGTGGCGGCCCGCGCGAGGCGCAGCGCCACCTGCACCGCCTCGGTCCCGGTGTTGCTCCACAGCAGTCGCTCGCCGTGCGGGACGGCCTCCAGGACCGCCTCCGCCGCGAGGTACTCCAGCGCGTGGCCGGTGCCGACGACCTGCATCCTGGTCGCGACGTCGGACACCGCGGACAGCACGCGCGGGTCGCCGTGTCCGAGCAGGAGCGGGCCCCAGGCCATCACGTAGTCGGTGTACCGGTCGCCGTCGAGGTCCCACACGTGGGCGCCGCGTGCCTCCCGCACGAAGAGCGGGTGGGGAGGCATCGCGGCGCGCAGGCCGGACCCCACACCGCCGCCGATGCTGCGCCGGGCCCGCTCGAAGGCCAGGCGGGACGATTCCAGGGCCATGCGATTGCCACTGCCTTTCAGTACGTGATCACCGAGCGGATGCCGATGCCGGCCTTCAGCTGGTCGAAGCCTTCGTTGATGTCCTTCAGGTCGATCACGCGCGTCACGAGGGAGTCGAGGTCGATCCGGCCGTCCAGGTAGTGGTCGATCAGCAGGGGGAAGTCCGAATCCGGCGTGCTGGAGCCGTAGTTCGACCCGATGAGGGAGAGCTCCTGGTCGGACATGACGAACGGGTCGATGGAGATCCGCACGCCGTCGGCCACCTGCCCGGCGACCACCGCCGTGCCGCCCCGGGCGAGGACGGCGTAGGCGGCCTCGATGGTGCGCGGCAGCCCGATGGCCTCGATGGCCACCTCCACGCCGCGTCCGTCGGTGAGCTGGGAGATCCGCTCGGCGAGGTCCTCGCCGCGGTTGTTGATCACGTGGGTGGCGCCGAAGTGGCGGGCCTGTTCGAGCTTGTCGTCGGAGACGTCGGCGGCGATGATCCTCCGGGCGCCGACGAGCCGGGCGCCCTGGATCGCGTTGAGGCCGACGCCGCCGCAGCCGAGGACCAGCACGGTGTCGCTCGGACGCACCTTGGCGGTGTTGACGGCCGCGCCGACGCCGGTGGTGACGGCGCACCCGACCAGGGCGGCCTGGGGGAACGGGGCGTCCCGGCGGACGGCGATCGCCGCCGACTCGGGCACCAGGGTGTACTGCCCGAACGTTCCCAGGCCCGCGAAACTGTAGACGTCGCCCCCGTCCGCGGAGGTGACGCGGGAGCGGCCGTCGAAGGACAGGTGGTTCGCCGAGTGCCGGCTGACCATGTCGCACAGGACCGGCCTGCCGCTGACGCAGTGGCGGCAGCGGCGGCACGACGGCGTCCACGACAGCACCACGTGGTCGCCCTCCTTGAGGGTCGTGACGCCTTCGCCGACGCGCTCGACCGTCCCGGCCCCTTCGTGGCCGAGGATCATCGGCGACGGCACCTCCCACTCGCCGACCAGCGCGTGGAGGTCGCTGTGGCACAGCCCGCTCGCTCCGAGCCGCACGAGCACCTCGCCGGGCGGGGGTGTCGAGGGGAGGGAGACCCGCTCGACGGTCAGCGGCGCGCCCGGGGCCCGGAGGACGGCGGCGTCGAACTCGATGGTCATGACGGGTTTCCTCCCGTGGGCTGCGCCGGACGGGTCGCAGCGGTGCGGATGAGCTTGCGGTTGGCGAACTCGTCGATTCCGGCCCGGCCCAGTTCCCGGCCGAAGCCGGACCGCTTGACCCCGCCGAAGGGCAGTTCCGGGCCTTCGAGGCCGACGCCGTTGACGAAGACCATGCCCGCGTCGATCCGGTCGGCGACGCGCGCGGCCTGGTCGGCGTCGGTCGTGAACAGGTAGGAGCCCAGCCCGTACGGTGTGGCGTTCGCCAGTTCGACCGCCTCGTCCTCGGAGCGGGCCCGGTGGACGATCGCGACGGGGCCGAAGAGCTCCTCGGCGGCGGTGGGCGAGGTCGGCGACACGTCCGTCAGGACGCCGGGCGGGAAGTGCGCCCCCGCGCGCTGCCGTGCGGAGACGAACGTCGCTCCGTGGTGGACGGCTCGCTCGACCTGTTCCTGGAGGTACTCGGCGGCGGCGACCGAGGACAGCGGTGCCAGGCCGTCGGTCAGGGCGAGCACCTCGCGGGTGAACGCCTCGAGGAAGGCGTCGTAGAGGTCGTCGGCGACGATGAACCGCTTCGCGCCGTTGCACGCCTGCCCGGTGTTCTCGAACCGGGCCTCGACCGCCGCCCGGACCGTGGCGTCGAGGTCGTCGGTCGACAGCACGACGAAGGGGTCCGAGCCGCCCAGTTCGAGCACCACCTTCTTGAGGCTGCGCCCGGCCTGCGCGGCGACCTCCGCGCCGGCCTGCTCCGAACCGGTGAAGGAGACGCCCTGCACCCGGGGGTCCGCGACGGCGGCGGCGATCTGCTCGCGGGTGGCGTAGACGTTGACGTAGCAGCCCTCGGGGGCGCCCGCGTCGGTGAACAACTGCTGGAGGGCCGCGGCGGACTCCGGGCACTGCGAGGCGTGCTTGAGCACGATGGTGTTGCCCAGCGCGAGGTTGGGGGCGGCGAACCGGGCCACCTGGTAGTACGGGTAGTTCCAGGGCATGATCCCCAGGAGCACGCCGACCGGCCGGCGGCGGACGAGAGCGGTGCCCTCTCCCCCCAGGAGCTCGATCGGCTCGTCGGCGAGGAAGGCCTCCGCGTTCTCGGCGTAGTACCGGTAGATGGAGGCGCTGAACTCGACCTCCCCGAGGGCCTGGTCCAGCGGCTTGCCCATCTCCCGCCGGATGATCGCGGCGAGCTGCGCGCCGCGCTCCTCGTGCAGGTCGGCGACGGCGCTCAGCAGCCGGGCGCGCTGGGCGACGGAGGTCTGCCTCGACCAGTGCGCGTGGGCCTTCGCCGCCGCGTCGAGCGCTCCGTCGACGGCCTGGTCCGTCGCGGTGGGGTACTCCTTGACCACCGTGCCGTCGGCGGGGTCCACCACCGCGTACACGTGCCTGTTCGCCATCCTGGTTCCTTCCTCGTGTCCGGGGTTCATGCGGGGGTTCCGACCGTGCGGGCCGGGTTCGCGTCCGAGGCGGCGGTGCGGTCGTGCAGCGCGCGGTAGGCGCGGAAGTAGACGAAGATCTGGGTGCCCCAGGTGGCCAGCGCGGCGGTGTAGAAGACCGTGCGGTCGGCGTCGTCGAACGGCAGGGGGAAGAAGTCGTAGAGGAGCGCGATGGTGGTCCCGGCGGCCGTGGCCAGTGCCGTCCAGATCGCCGGCCGCCTCGCGCCCGCCTGCCAGAGCCGCTTGACGAAGTACCCGAGGAAGACCGCCGTGAGGAGGTTGACGGCGACGTAGAACACGGCGACCCGGAACGCGGCGCGGTCGGTGTGCAGGTCCGCGCCGTGGAACGGCCGCAGGAACAGGCCGGCCGCGACCGCGGCTGCGAACACGGCGATGTCGACGCCCCGGCTCGGCCGGTAGCGGTGGGTGACCCCCATCAGACCCATGACCAGGATGACCGTGATGCCGACGGACCTGGAGAAGGCGTCGAAGAAGTAGGCCACGTCGTACAGGACGCTGCCCGGGTCGGCGCCCAGCAGCGACCAGACCAGGAAGTTGCTGCCGGAGGTGGCGACCACCATCGTCTCGAGGCCGAGGAGGTAGTTGCCGTAGCGGCGGATGAAGGTCCAGCCGTAGAAGTAGCCGGCGAAGATCATCCACAGGTCGGCCAGCAGGAACAGGGCCACCTTCATCTCGGCGCCCCCTCGCGCACGTCGCGGGACAGGAGGGCAGCGACGGCCTCGGCGGTGCGCTGGCCCGTCAGGACCGCGCCGTTCATGGTGCCGGCCCACTCGCCGGCGGTTTCGGTGCCGGCCCAGTGGATGCGCCCGTGGGGCTCGGTGAGCGCCCGGGCGTAGCTCACGGTCGCGTGGGGGCCGGCGACCGGGTGGGGGCCGCCCGGGGCGAACGGCTCCGCTCCCCAGCGGTGGTCCAGGTAGTCGATCGGGGTACTGGCCTGCGGGCCGTAGAGGTCGACGAGTTGCCGGACGACCAGGTCGCGTCGGGTCTCGGGGCCGAAGCCGTCGAAGACGCGGGGGTCGCAGAAGGTCATCAGGACGCCCGGTCCGGCAGAGGCGGGGGACACGTCGAAGGTGATGAACACGGTCCCGGTGTCGGTCACCGCCTCGCCGGAGCAGCCGTCGGCCCGCCAGAAGGGCTTGTCGTAGGCCACGAAGGCCTTGCTGAGGACGCCCATGCGCCAGGTCCGGGTGAGCCCCTCGGCCCGCTCGGGCAGGGCGGGTTCGAACGCGATGGTGGCGCGGTGCGCCGGGGCGGCCGTGACGATCGCGTACCCGGCGTGGATCTCGCCGGAGTCGGTGTGGACGGTGACGCCGTTGCCGTCCTGCGTGATGCGGCGCACCGGTGTCGCCAGGCGCACGCGGTCGCCGAGGTGCTCCGCCAGCCGCTCGGCGATCTCCTGGGTGGTTTCGACGAACCGGTACTCGTTCGCTCCGTCCTCGACGTCCAGCATGTGGTCGAGCCCGCCCGCCGCGCGGATGTAGCGCAGGACGTGCAGCAGGGAGACGTCGCCCGGGGTGCAGCCCCACTGCACCTTGCTGACGATGGTCATCAGCGCCCGGGTGCCGGGCAGCGCGTTCTTCCGGTCGAGCCACTCGCCGAACGAGACGGCGTCGAGCCGGCCCGCCCCGGGCGTCTCCCACGGGGCGCTCACGTCGACGGTCGCGACCAGCTTGTTCAGCGCCGCCTGCATGCGGGCCATGTCCACCAGGGTCGCGGGGGAGACCTTGGGAATGGTGCCGCTGTAGGTGCGGCGCCGGCCTGCCAACCACAGCACGTTGCGCCCCTGGGCGAACTGGTAGGTCGTGGTGCACCCCATCCGGTGCGCGAGGTCCCGGATGGCGGTGTGGCGTCGCGACACCCACGTCGCTCCGAGGTCGACCTTCACGCCTGCCACTTCGCCGGAGAACGACCGGCCGCCGACCCGGTCGCGGGCTTCCACGACCAGGACCGAGCGGCCCTGGCCCGTCAAACGTTCGGCGGCACTCAGGCCGGCGAAGCCGGCGCCGACGACCACGACGTCGACCCTGGCGTCCCGGGAGCCGTGCTCAAGGGGTGCGGACATGGTTTCCTCCTTCGCCCACGCGGGCCGCGTGCTGCGCGATGTACTGGGTGACGGGGCCGACGAGGGCCTCGGGGACGTGGTGTCCCATGCCGGGGACGACCACGTGCCGGGCCGAGCGGATCGCCTTCGCGGTCGCGGCGCCGCCGCTCGGGTCGACCAGCAGGTCCCGGTCGCCGTTGACGACCAGCGTCGGTGCGGTGATCCTGCTCAACTGGGCCGTCCGGTCCCCGGAACGCTGGATGGCCTGGATCTGGCGCGCCACGCCGGCCGCCGGGTCACCGGCGCTGCGGTCCCAGCCGCGCGCCGCGACGGCCGCCTCGGCCGCGTCGTCGATGGGGTACCCCCGTCCCGCGATGTGCCGGGTGATCCGCAGGTGGGCCCGGACCGCGTCGGTCCTGTTCCGGGCCGGCGGGGCGGCGAGCAGCCGGATCGTCGAGAGCGCCGGCCGGCCGGCCTTCCTCGCCCCGGTGGTCGAGTAGAGGGAGGTCAGCGACAGGACGCGCTCGGGCGTCGTGGCCGCGACGGTCTGCGCGATCATCCCGCCCATCGACCGCCCGACCAGGTGGGCCCGGGCGATCCCGAGGTGGTCGAGGACGCCGACGGCGTCCTGCGCCATGTCGGCCAGCGTGTAGGCGTCGCCGCGCGGGCGGGCGAGGATCTGCCGCCAGAGGGCGGGAGGCGGTGCGGTGACGAACGTCGACCGGCCGGCGTCGCGGTTGTCGATCGCGACGACCCGGAAGCCGCGGGCGACGAGCGCGTCGAAGAACGGTTGGGTCCAGAAGGTGAGGTCCTCGCCCAGTCCGGCGACGAGCAGGACGGCGGGGGCGGTCCGGTCGCCGTGGTCGCGGAAGCAGATCGTCATGCCGGACGGCAGGTCCGCGTACCGGTCCGCGGCGGCCGCGCGGCTGGAGTCAGGCACGGGTCGCTCGCCCCCCGTCGGACGGGTGCGTGACCCGGCGGGCGCTGCCGAACACGAGGTTGTCGTCGGCGACCGGTCCGCGCAGCGCCTTGGCGTCCTCGGGGTAGGACAGCGCCATCCGCCAGGGCTTCTCCAGGCCCTGCTTGGGGAGCGTGCGCTCGGCGCGCTTGGCGTAGCCGGCCTTCAGGTCCATCACCGGCCTGCGTTCCATCCCGGGCTGGGCGACCGGGACCACCCGGTCGTACCCGTGGGCGTCCATGTGCCGGACGAGGTCGATGAAGTAACGGCACATCAGGCTCACCTTGAGCGTCCACGACGACGTGGTGTAGCCGATCGCCATCGCCCAGTTGGGGATCCCGCTCAGCAGCATCCCGCGGTAGCAGACCGCGTCCGCGAGGTCGACCTCCTGGCCGTCGACCACGATCGGCATGCCGCCGAAGAGCTGCAGGTTCAGCCCCGTCGCGGTGACGACGACGTCGGCCTCCAGTTCCTCGCCCGAGCCGAGCACGACGCCGCGCCTGCTGAACCGCGTGATCGTGTCGGTGACGACGCTCGCGTGACCGTTCTTGATCGCGTCGAAGAAGTCGCCGTCCGGGGCCAGGCACAGCCGCTGGTCCCACGGGTCGTACGGCGGGTTGAAGTGCTTGTCGACGTCGAACCCCTTGGGCAGCCGCTTGCGGTTCTCGTACCGGATCAGCCGTCGTCCGGCCTTCGGGAACGTGCGCAGTCCCTTGACGACCGCGCGGTCGAGCCAGATGTTCTTGAACCGCGTCGCGGCGTACCCGCGTTCCTCGCCGAGCACCTTGGTGAGCGTCAGGGCGAGCTTGTCGACGCGCGGCAGGGCCAGCACGTACGTCGGGGTCCGCTGGAGCATCGTCACGTGCCGGGCGGCGCCCGGCCCGGTGGCCATCGACGGCACCAGGGTGATCGCGGTCGCGCCGCTGCCGATGACGACGACCTTCTTGCCGCTGTAGTCCAGGTCCTCGGGCCAGTGCTGGGGGTGGACGACCGCGCCCTCGAAGTCCTCCTGCCCGGGGAAACGGGGGGAGAAGCCCTCGTCGTACCGGTAGTAGCCGGTGGCCGCGAACACCCATCCGGCGCGGACGGTCTTCGTCGTGCTCGGCCCGCCGGCGGGGTCGGCCACCTCCACCGTGAGGGTCCACCGGCGGTCGAGCGAGGACCATTCGGCCCCGACGACCCGGTGGCGCAACCTGATGAGGCGCTCCAGACCGTTCTCCTCGGCCGTCTCCCGGAGGTAGTCCCGGATCAGCGGCGCGTCGGCGATCGCCGCTTCGTGGCGCCACGGCTTGAACGCGTAGCCGAAGGTGTGGAGGTCGGAGTCCGAGCGGATGCCCGGATAGCGGAAGAGGTCCCAGGTGCCGCCGATGTTGTCGCGGCCCTCGAGCACGAGCAGGGACTTGCCGGGGAGTTCCCGGCCGAAGTAGCTGGCCGCACCGATTCCGGAGATGCCCGCTCCGATGATGACCACGTCGAACTCCTCGACGGTGTCGAGCACCTTGGTTGTCATGGCGTTTCCTCGCTGTTCCCGGGGTCGTGACCTCACTGTCGCCAACCCCGGCCACGGGCGGGAACGACAGCGCGCACCCGTTTCGCAGCGGGCCCGGTGCACCGTGCACAAGTCGGCCGAGGGGTGCCGAAAGCCTTGTGGCTCCCCCACCTGCGTGATAGACGTTTGCGTCGTTTACTGCTGCTAAACACCCCTGGCGAGCCCGTACCGGGCCGCAGGCCGAAAGGTGGCCACATGGCCGGTCCCTTCGCCGGAGGGCACGTCGTCCACCCCCGGCACCGCGCCCCCTCGTCCTCCTCCGCAGCGGAGCGGCGGTCCGCGTGGCGCACGATCGTCGCCCCGGTGCCGGCCTTCCTCGGCCTGGCGGGCCCGGTGCAGGCACTCGTCCTGCCCACGTGTCACCCCACCACCCACCAACGACTCGATGCGGGGGTCCCCCATGAGTGAGCACGGCACGACGGCCGAACTGGCCGAGCGGGTCAGGAACTTCGTCGCCGAGGAGGTCCTCCCCGTCGACGACGCGTTCGACGGCGACGTCCGGGCCGCCGGAGGAGAGGCGCTGCGGATCCGGCTGCAGGGCCTGGCCCGGGAGCGCGGCCTGCTGGCCCCGCACGGCCCGGTGGAGCACGGCGGCCTCGGCCTCGGCATGGTCGACCGGATCGAGGTGTTCGAGGCGGCGGGCCGCTCGCTGTTCGGGCCGATGGCGATCAACGTCAACGCCCCGGACGAGGGCAACGTCCACCTGCTCGACCGCGTCGCCTCGCCCGCCCAGCGGGAGCGCTACCTGGCGCCGCTGGTGCAGGGCCGGTGCCGCTCGGCGTTCGCCATGACCGAGCCCTCGCCCGGCGCCGGCTCCGACCCCGGCATGCTGCGCACCACGGCGCGCCGCGTCGACGGCGGCTGGCTGGTCGAGGGCCGGAAGCGGTTCATCACGGGGGCCGACGGAGCGGGCTTCCTGATCGTCATGGCCCGCACCAGCGGTGAGCCCGGCTCGGCCGACGGCGCGACGATGTTCCTCGCCCCCGCCGACTCGCCCGGCATCGAGGTGGTGCGGCACGTCGAGACGGTCGACCGGAGCATGCTCGGCGGGCACTGCGAACTCCGCTTCACCGACCTGTTCGTGCCCGACGACGACGTCCTGGGCGGCGTCGACGAGGGCATGCGCTACGCGCAGGTGCGGCTCGGCCCCGCCCGGATGACCCACGTGATGCGCTGGACGGGCGCGGCGCAGCGGGCCCACGAGACGGCCCTGCGCTACGTCAGCGACCGGGAGGCCTTCGGCTCGCGGCTCGCCGACCAGGGGATGATCCACCAGATGATCGGCGACAGCGAGATCGACCTCGCCGCCACCCGGGCGCTGCTGCTCGACGCGTGCCGGCGCCTCGACGCCGGCGAACGCGCCTCCCGGGAGACCTCGATCACCAAGACGTTCGCGGCCGAGGCGCTGCACCGGGTCGTCGACCGTGCGGTGCAGATGTGCGGCGGCCTCGGCGTCTCCCGCGACCTGCCGGTCGCGAAGATCGCCCGCGAGCTGCGGCCGTTCCGGATCTACGACGGCCCCTCCGAGGTGCACCGCTGGTCCCTCGCCCGCCGGGCGCTGCGCGCCGTCGCGGGGCGGTGACCGGATGAGCGACGACAGGACCGCCGCCACCCCGCTCGGCACGCGGCTCGCCGACGCCGAACTCGCCCGGCTGGCCACGGCGCTGCGCGAGAGGGGCACGACGCCGGCCGGCCCCCTGCGGGCCGAACCGATCGCCGGAGGACGCTCCAACCTCACCTACCGGCTCACCGACGGCACGTCGACCTGGGTGCTGCGCACCCCGCCGCGCGCCGGGCACACGCCGTCCGCCCACGACGTGGCGCGGGAGTTCACCGTCACCTCGGCCCTGCTCCCGACCGGGGTGCCGGTGGCGCGGCCCGTGCTGCTGGTGGAGGACCCGTCGGTGCTCGGCGTGCCGTTCACCGTGGTCGAGCACGTCGACGCCCGGTCGCTGCGTCTCGCCACCGAACTGGCGCCGCTCGGCGACGCGGAGGTCGACGAGGTCGTCACCCGGCTGATCGAGGTGCTCGCCGCCCTGCACCGGGTCGACCACGTCGCGGTCGGACTGGAACGGTTCGGCCGCCCGGACGCCTACGCGGAGCGGCAGCTCAGGCGGTGGGCCGGCCAGTGGACGCTGGTCGGCACACCCGAGCTGGCCGCGGCCGGCGAGCGGGTCGCGGAGCTGCTGCGCGCACGCCTGCCGGGCCGGCACCACGTCTCGGTCGTGCACGGCGACTACCGCCTCGACAACACCCTGGTCCGCCTCGGCGGCGCGACCGGCGGGGCCGAGATCGCCGCGGTCGTCGACTGGGAGCTGTCCACCATCGGCGACCCGGTGGCCGACGTCGCCCTGATGTGCGCCTACCGCGACCGGGTCTTCGACCTCATCGTCGGCGCGCCCAGCTCCTGGACCAGCCCCCGGCTGCCCGAGGCGTCCGGCCTCGCGCAGCGGTACGAGCGGGCCGGCGGCGTCCCGCTCCGCGACTGGGAGTTCCACCTCGCCCTGGCCTACTTCAAGATCGGCGTCATCGCCGCCGGCATCGCCCACCGCCACCGGGCGGGCGCCGGCGACGGCGCCGCGGGCTACGCCGGTGCCGGCGAATCCGTCGCCCGCTACTTCGACCTCGCGCACGCCGCACTGCGGGGGACGGCATGACGGACTCCTCCCTCCGGACCGCGCTGGTCACCGGCGCTTCCCGCGGCATCGGCCGGGGCATCGCCACCCGGCTCGCCCGGCACGGGTGGGGCCTGACGGTCACCGCCCGCAACGCCGACCACCTGGCCGAACTCGCCGGGGAGCTGCGCGCCGCCGGCGCGCCGCACGTCGCGCGGCTGGCCGTCGACCTCGCCGCCGAGGACGCGGCCGACCGGCTCGCCGAGCTGCACCGGCACGCCTTCGGCGCGATGAGCGCCCTGGTCCTCAACGCCGGCGTCGGCACGGTCGCCCGCGCCGCCGACTTCCCGGCGCACCGGATGGCCAGGACCCTGCAGGTCAACCTGGTGGCCTCGATGCGGCTGACCCAGCGGGCACTGCCGCTGCTCCGCACGGGCGCCGCCGCCGACCCGCGGCACGGCGCCAGCATCATCGGGCTGTCGTCGATCACCGGCGTCCACGCCGACGCCGGCTACTCGGTCTACGGCGCCAGCAAGGCGGCCCTGCTGCGGTACCTGGAGGCCGTCCACCAGGAGGAGTCCGCGGCGGGCGTCCGGGCCACCTCGATCGCGCCGGCCTACGTCGCCACCGACATGACCTCGTGGATCGCCGACCGGGTGCCCGCCGCGTCGATGATCGCCGTCGAGGACGTGGTCGAGGTGGTCGACATGGTGCTGCGGCTGTCCCGCACCGCCGGTGTCGCGCCGATCGTGATGACCCGGGCCGGGACCTCGGGGTTCCGGGCCTGAACCGCCCCCCACCGGATGAGGAAGGTACGTCGACGATGACCCCACCCAGTTTCGAAGCCCCGCCCGACGAGCGGCCCTGGCTCGCGAGCTACCCCGCCGGCACCGACCCCGACCCGGTGCTCCGCCACGCCTGCCTCGCCGAGGCCTGGGACGCGCGCGTGGCGAGGGCCCCCCACCGCGTGCTCGTCCGGTACTTCGACGGCGCGCTGACCGCCGCCCAGGTCGACGCGGCCTCGGACGCCCTCGCGGCCGCGCTCCAGGACCGGGGCGTCGGCCGGGGCGACCGGGTCGCGATCCACCTGCAGAGCGTGCCGCACTACCTCGTCATCCTCCTCGCCCTGTGGAAGACCGGCGCGATCGGCGTGCCGCTCAACCCGATGTACCGCGGCCGCGAACTGCGCCGACTGGTCGACGACTGCCGACCGGTGGGCGTCTTCGCGGCCCACACCGACGCCGCCGGGACGACGGCCGCCCTCGCCGGCTCCTCCGTCACCTGGGTGATCGGCGTCAACGACCGCGACTGGCAGACCCGCAACGACGACCGGGTCGCCTGGGGCGCCGCGTCCAGCGAACTGGCGGACCTGTCGGCGCTGGTGGCGCAGTACGCGGGACACCGTCCGCGGCGGCCGGCCGTCGGCGCCGACGACACGGCGCTGATCTGTTACACCTCCGGCACCACCGGGCCGCCCAAGGGCGCGCTGAACAGCCACGGCAACGTGCTGCACTCCGCCGCCAACTTCGGCGCCTGGGTGCGCCTCGGGCCCGACGACGTCGTGCTGGGCATCGCCCCGCTGTTCCACATCTCCGGCGTGATCCTCAACGCCGCCACGGCCGTCCTCAACGACGCGGCACTCGTCCTGGTCGGCCGCTACCGGCCCGAGGTCGTGCTCGACGCGTTCGCCGAGCACGGCGTCACCTTCACCCTCGGGTCGATCACCGCGTTCAACGCCCTGATGGCGCTCGAACACGCGGGCGCCGACCACCTGCGCCACGTGCGGCTGCTCTACTCCGGCGGCGCTCCCGTACCGCCGGCCACCGTGGAGGCGTTCCAGCAGCGGTTCGGCCACTACCTCCACAACGTCTGGGGGATGACCGAGACCACCGCGGGCGGCATCGCCGTGCCCCCGGGACGCCGCGCGCGCCTCCACGCCGCCGACGGCACCCTCTCGGTGGGCGTGCCCACCCCCGGTGTCGTGGTGCGCGTCGTCGACGCCGAAGGCACCGGCCTGCCGTGCGGGACCGCCGGCGAGCTCGAGGTCTCCGCGCCCCAGGTGGTCTCCGGCTACTGGGAGAAGCCCGACAGCTCCGCCGCCGCGCTCCCCCGGGGGCGCCTGCGCACCGGCGACGTCGCCGTCCTCGACCCGGACGGCTGGGTCTACCTGGTCGACCGGCTCAAGGACCAGATCAACACCTCCGGCTACAAGGTCTGGCCCCGCGAGGTGGAGGACGCCCTCTACGAGCACCCCGCGGTCTTCGAGGCCGCCGTGGTCGGCGAACCGGACGCCTACCGCGGCGAAGCCGTCGTCGCCCACGTGTCCCTCAAACCGGGGGCCACCACGACGGCGGACGAGCTCCACGCCTTCGTGCGCGACCGCCTGGCCGCCTACAAGCGGCCGCGCCGCATCCACCTCGTCGGCGAACTCCCCAAGACCGCCACCGGCAAGATCCGCCGCGAGGAGCTGCGCAAACGGGACCAGGCCCTCTAGGCCGGCCCCGGGGCGGCGCGCAGGAGCGGGGGCGACACCACCCACAGGACCTCGCTCACCGTCGGCCCGGGGTTGTCGAACTGGTGCAGCACCCCGCCGGAGAACGAAGTGGACGCACCGGCCGACAGCATCCGGGTCTCGCCGCCGACGACCAGGCGGGTGGTGCCGCTCAGCCCCAGCGCGAAGACGGTCCCCGGATCGAGCCGGTAGGGGCCGCCCGTGCCCCCGCCCGGCTCGATCACCGAGCGGAAGACCTGGAACTCCGTGGTGCCGGCAGGCGTCAGCAGGTACTCGACGACACCCTCACCGCCCATGTCGATCCGGCTCCCGCCCTGCACGACCGGCTCGTCCGGGTAGTCGAACAGCTCTCCCACCCCGATCCGCAGCACCTCGCAGATCCGCAGCAGCGTCGGGACGGACACGCTGGTGAGGCCACGCTCCAACTGACTGAGGAAGCCCTTGGTGACGCCCGCCCGGTGCGCGGCCTCCGTCAACGACAACCCTCGACCGGCCCTGATCTCCCTCAGCCGCGGACCTGCGGAGCCTTCGGGGGCGGGCGAGCCTTCCGGCGCCCCGTCGGTCGTCCTGCTGCTGTCGATGTCCGTTCACCGCCTGTCCCAGAGCCGGGGCCGCCCGGCCGGCGGGTGGCCGACCGACTCCGACGAGCCCTTCCGTAGGACGAGGCTAGGTCATGTCGGGCACCGCCCCCCGGACGGGGCCGTGTCCCGGACCCCGCCCGGCGACGGCGGCAGAACGACGTACGGGCCTCCCCCGGCTCGCCGCCTCCCCCTTCCCCCCTCCCCCACACTGCCGGTGCCGCGGCGCACGCCGGGTGCACCGGCTTGTCGAGATCAGGAGCAGACTTCAGACATGGACGAGCTGTGGCCCCCGCCTTCCCCCGAGGTCGCCGACGCGATCAGGTCCCTGTGCCAGAGCCTGATGAGCGAGACGGACGCCATGATCGACGCCCTCACCCCGCCCACCCTCGTGGCCCACAACGACCCCGCCCTGCTCGCGGACGCGTCCCTGGCGGAGGAGGGCCGCGAGCTCAACCGCTCCGACCTCGTGCAGTGGCTGACGGCGAACGTCCAGCAGCCGGGGCGGCGGGTGGAGCCGTACGTCGGCCCGCGTGCCACGGCCTACATCAACGACCTCGTCTCCCGCGGCATCGCGCCGGACTTCGTCGGCGCCTGGCGCGTGGCCCTGGGCATGGGCTGGCGGCGGTGGCTGGAGGAGTGCGCGGCGCAGTTCCCCGACCGCGGCCTCCTGGTGGACGTCCTGGACGTGTCGGCGAAGTCGCTGGTCCAGTACGCCCTCGACTCCGTCCTGGCGCTGCGGGAAGCCAGTCTCGCCGCGGCGAGGGGCAACGCGGACGCCGAGGCGATCGCGTTGATCCAGCTGATCGCCGGCGGAGCACCGATGGCGCAGGACCTCGCGGAGGGGCGTCTGCACTACCGGCTGGGGCGCTGGCACACCGGTCTCGTGCTGTGGATCGACGACCCCCGGCACGTCGACGCCCTGGAGCTGGCCGTCGCGGCGGTGAGCACCCCGGCCCCGGAGCGCAGCACCCTGGTGGCCCGTGCCAGCACCGCCTCGCGCTGGCTCTGGCTCTCCGGTGCGGACGTCCCGGACCCGTACCGGGTGGAGCAGGCCATGGCGGCGGCCCCCGGGGTCCGCGGCGCGGTGGGCAGGCCCGGCCGCGGACTCGAAGGGTTCCGGTCCAGCCACCAGGACGCCCTCGCGGCGCAGGCCCTGGTCGTCCGGCTCGCGTCCGACCGGCAGTTCACCGCCTACGCCGACGTCGAGCTGATCGACGCGCTCACCAAGGACCGGGCCGGCGCCCGGCGGTTCGTCGTCAACACCCTCGGTCCGCTGGCCGGAGCCGACCCGGCGCTGCGGCAGGCGCTGCTCACCTACCTGCAGTGCGGCTTCAACACCACCCGGGCCGCCGCCGCTCTCTACGTGCACCGCAACACCGTCGAGCGGCGGGTCTCGCGCGCGAACGAGCTCTCGGCGGTCAAGGTCGAGGACAATCCGGCCCATCTCGCAGCAGCGCTCCTCGTGCTGGACATCGCGCCCGGCGTCCTCGCGACCGCCTCGCACTGACCTCACACCACGGGGTCGACCGGGCGTTCGAGCCTGCGGAACCAGTGGAGGGCCGGAAGGCCGAGCAGGGTGGCGCCCAGCAGCGCCGTGAAGGCGAGCGCGGGGCGGGTGACGAGCAGTCCGACCGCCGTCGCCAGCACGACCCCGCCCAGGTTGCCCGCCATCCAGATCAGCCCGGCCGCCGTGCTCTCGGCCCCCGGCGCGTGCCGTTCGCTCAGGGACAACCCGATGGGAAGGGCGGGAAGCAGCATGAACCCGGTCCCGAGGAGCGTGACGAACGCCGTCAGCGCGCTCGGGACCAGGGCCAGGTGCAGGCAGGCCATCGCGGTGACGGCGATCGCGGCACCCATGACCTCGACCTCGCGGCCGCGCCGGTCCGCCCAGACGGGCACGACCGCACAGCCGACCACACCGGCGATCATCGTCAGCGCGAGGACGAGCCCGGCGGTGGGCTCGGAGACGCCCGCCGGGGCCAGCAGGGGCTGCACGAACGTCGCGAGGGCGATGAACGTCCCCATCGGGATGACGGCGACCGCGCACAGCCGTCGTACGTGCCGATTGCCGAACGCCACCCGGAGGGCCCGGTCGACGCCCGCTCCCCCCGCCGCCGGGACCGACCCGTGGCCCGCGTACGGGCGCAGGCGCAGGGCCGCGACGAGACACACCCCCGCGTCCAGGGCGACCAGGGCCGTCACGAAGGTGAGGGTGCGGATGTTGCCCTCGCCGGGCAGGCACGCGCCGAGCAGGTAGCCCACGACCATGCCGGCGAACGTCGCGGAGGACGCGGCGGCGACGCCGGCGGCCCGGTGCCGCTCCGCCAGGTAGCCCACGGCGAGACCCGGTATCGCGTTCAGGACGAACGGCTGTCCCACCGCGGCGACGGCCTGCCCGGTGAACGCCCAGGTGAAGTCGTCGGCCACCAGCCTCAGGAACGCCCCGGCCGCGGTGAGGACTGCACCCAGCACGAGCGCCGGACGCAGGAACCGGTCGAGCGCCAGGCCGGCCGGGATCGCCAGCAGGACGTAGACCAGCGGGAAGACCTGGGACAGCCAACCGATCTCGCCCACCGGAACGCCGAAGTGCCGCGCGGCGTCCTGCGTCACCGGCGCGTAGGTCACGAACAGCGCCTGGGTCGCGACCGCCAGCAGCCCGTAGGCGAGGAAGACCACCCACCGGCTCCGCACGGCCTGCTCGGCCGCCGGCGCCCCGGCCGGGCGTGCGCCCCCGTGCCCGACGCGGGCGAGCGGCCCGCGGGGCCGGCCACGCCTGCGGGCACGGCGTCGGATCATGGCGGTGGCGACTGCACCCGCGCCCAGGACGGCAATTCTGCGCGCTCTTCGCCGCGCGGTCGACAACTCCGGCATCCCTCTGTCCTTCTCGGTCGATCAGTGGTGCTCCACTGTCACGATCCGGACCGCCCCTGGATACGCCACGGTGCACAGTCCTTCGCCCCGCCCTGTGCACTCGGCACCACCGCTGCCGCACCTCGCGGCGGAGGGTGCGAAGAGCATCGGCGCCCCGCCCCCCGGGCGCCACCCCCCCCGACGCCGAGAACGCGAAGGCCGCCGTGGGCCGCAGCCTCGCCGCAGCCGCCCAGGTCCCCGGCGTCGTCCACGTCGCCGACCCGTACCAGAGCCAGCCCTTCTCCCCGGACCGCACGATCGCCTTCGCCGACAGCACTTCGCCGACGGCCTTCCCGCCGGGCAGCGCCCCCAAGTCCCCCTCACCGTCGCGCTCTTGAGTACATCTCCAGCCAGGACCACCAGGTCCGGTGAAGCTCCCTACCGGTGCTCGGGGTTCTCGAAGTCGAAGCGGCAGCCCGCGTCCCACGCGGAGCGCTGGTTGCCGTGCGCCGGGACGCCGCCCGCGTCCTTCAGCATCCGGGCCAGGTGCAGCTGGTTCCAGGTCATGAAGGTGACGTTGCGGTTGGTGAAGTCGTTCTCCGGCCCGCCGGAACCCTCGTCCAGGTACGACGGTCCCGGCCCGGCCGGACCGACCCAGCCCGCGTCGGCCTGCGGCGGGATCACGAAACCCAGGTGCTGGAGGCTGTAGAGCACGTTCATCGCGCAGTGCTTGGCGCCGTCCTCGTTGCCGGTGATCAGGCAGCCGCCCACCCGGCCGTAGTAGGCGTACTGGCCTTGCTGGTTGAGGACGGACGAGCAGGCGTACAGCCGCTCGATCACCTTCTTCATGACGGAGGAGTTGTCGCCGAGCCAGACCGGGCCGGCCAGGGTGAGGATGTCGGCGTTCATGAGCTGCGAGTAGAGGACGGGCCACTCGTCGGTGTCCCAGCCGTGCTCGGTCATGTCGGGCCAGACGCCGGTGGCGATGTCGTGGTCGACGGCGCGGATCTCCTCGACCTGGACGCCCTGGCGGCGCAGGATGCCGGCGCTGATGTCGATCAGGCCCTGGGTGTGGCTGCGTTCGGGGCTGCGCTTGAGGGTGCAGTTGAGGAAGACCGCCCGCAGGTCGGTGTACCGGGTCATCGCCGTCCGTCCGTTCGTCTCGTCGTCTCGCCGCTGTTCCGGCGGCCCATCGCACCACGCGGGGGGCCGGGGGCGGGGGACCGTGCGTCGGACGGCGCCGTGTCGGGGGTAGGTTCGGAGGGCATTGGCACGTCGTCGTCGAGAAGGCAG
This sequence comes from Kitasatospora cineracea, assembly GCF_003751605.1. Classification (NCBI taxonomy): domain Bacteria; kingdom Bacillati; phylum Actinomycetota; class Actinomycetes; order Kitasatosporales; family Streptomycetaceae; genus Kitasatospora; species Kitasatospora cineracea. The sequence continues at coordinate 4,413,134 of NZ_RJVJ01000001.1, read as the reverse complement.
GTTCAGGCCATGGTGGATTCGTTGTTCGAGCTCCCGATCCGGACGCTGGCGGGCGAGCCGTCCTCGCTGGGCGAGTACCGGGGCAGGGTGCTGCTGCTGGTGAACGTGGCGTCGAAGTGCGGGCTGACGCCGCAGTACGCGGGCCTGGAGCGGCTGCAGGAGAAGTACGGGGAGCGCGGGTTCACGGTGCTCGGGTTCCCGTGCAACCAGTTCATGGGACAGGAGCCGGGGTCGGCGGAGGAGATCCAGGAGTTCTGCTCGACCACGTACGGGGTGTCGTTCCCGCTGTTCGAGAAGATCGACGTGAACGGGGCCCAGCGGCACCCGCTGTACGCGCGGCTGACCGAGGTCGCGGACGCGACCGGCGAGGCCGGGGACGTGCAGTGGAACTTCGAGAAGTTCCTGGTGTCGGCGGACGGCGAGGTGGTCGGGCGGTTCCGGCCGCGGACCGAGCCGGAGTCGGCGGAGCTGGTGGCCGCGATCGAGGCGCAGCTGGCGGGCTGAGCCCGCGCGTGGTGGGCCCGGGGCCCGGACCGTCCGAACTGTACAGGTAACCTGCGCAGTGGAACTGGACAGTCCGGGCCCCGGGCCGTCCGCGCAGCCGTCCCGACGAAAGGCCCGCCGTGTCCGTCACCGCGCTCGACCCGAACACCGCCCTGGTCGTCATCGACCTCCAGCAGGGCATCCTCGCCATCCCCGGCGCCCCCTGCCCGACCACCGAGGTGCTGGCCCGCAACGTGGCGCTGGCCGCCGCGTTCCGCGCCGCGAAGCTGCCGGTGGTGCTGGTGCGGGTGTCCTTCGCCGCCGACGGCGGGGACGTGCCGCCCGGCCGCACCGAGCAGAACCGGGCCGGCGCCGCGGCGCCCCGCCCGGAGGGCTGGGACCGGTTGGCCGCCGAGCTGCACGACCCGTCCGACCTGGTGGTCACCAAGCACAACTGGGGCGCCTTCCACGGCACCGACCTGGACGTGCAGCTGCGCCGCCGGGGCGTCACCCAGATCGTGCTGACCGGCGTGGCCACCAGCATCGGCGTGGAGTCCACCGCGCGGGCCGCGTTCGAGCACGGCTACCACGTGACGCCGGTGGTCGACGCGATGACCGACATGGACGCGGAGGCCCACCGCCACAGTGTCGAACGGATCTTCCCGCGGCTGGGCGAGACCGGCACCACCGAGGAGGTGCTGGCGCTGCTGGCCGCGGAGCGCTGAGGCACGCGCGCACGCACCGGAGCCCGTCCGGGCCCGGCCCTCGCGGGGGTCGGGTCCGGACGGGCTCCGGCGCGTGCGCGGTTCAGGCTTCGCCGGGGCGCCAGGCGGGCCACTCCCAGGGGCGGTCGTCCCAGTGCACCCGGGCGGGGTCGTGCGGATCGAGGTCGGGGAAGTGGTGGTGCAGCTCGGGCTCGAACTCCTCGGGGGCGAGCGGCTTCCACCCCTCGCCCTGGAAGTGGACCAGCCGGTAGCGGCTGTCGGTGCGGAACTCGGCGACCCGGACCAGGGGCTCTTCGGCGGTGCTGTTGCTCGTCATGCGGCCAGCATCGGCCGGGCCGCGGCACCGCGCACGTCCGCACCGCCACCCGCGCGCAACGCGCCGCCCCTGGGCGGTGGCGCGGTCCCGTACCGTGGAGGGCAAGTCGGCGGGAGCGTCCGGGAGGACCGCATGGGCAGGGGCAGGGGCAAGGGCCGGGCGGCCCGGGTGCGCGGGCTGGACGGGGCGGCGGTGGCGCGTTCGGCGTGGGGGCTGTACCGGGAGACCCGGCGGCCGGGTGCGCCCGGGCTCGGGGCGCGGGCGCTGGCGCTGCCCCGGCTGCTGCGGGACGTGCTGGCGGGGCGCTACCCGGGGGTCGGGCCGGGGAAGCTGGCGGCGCTGACGGTGGCGGTGGGGGTGTACCTGCTCAGCCCGGTGGACGCGGTGCCGGACTTCCTGCCGGTGATCGGCTGGGGTGACGACACGGCGCTGCTGCTGTGGTTCCTGATGGGCCTGACCCGGGAGTCGGGCCGGTACCTGGAGTGGGTCGGCGACCGATCGCCCCGCAACGACTGACTCTCACTTCGCAAGAATCTGACATCTGCGAGAAATTTCCGCGCAACTCTCTTGTGGTGGTGCGGCGCGCGCCCCTACTGTCGGCTCACTTCCACCACGCCTTTCAGAGAGCCGGTCCCCGATGACTGCTGCCCCCGCATCCCCCTCCCGCTCCGCGCTGTCCCGTTCGGCCCGCGCGGGGGCGGTGGTCGTCGCCTCCGTGCTCGGGCTCGGGGTCGCGCTGTGCGCCCCGGCCGCGCAGGCCGCGCCCGCCTCCGGCGGCGGGGGCGCCGCGGTGACCCGGGCCGGGATCGACCCGGCGCTGACCGCGGGCCGCGGCGCCCGGGTGGACTTCCTGGAGCAGGAGGCCGAGCACGCCGCCACCACCGGCAGCGTGATCGCCGCCGACCGCACCGCGTACACCCTGGCCGCGGAGGCGTCCGGCCGCAGCGCGGTGAAGCTGGCCCCCGGCCAGTACGTGGAGTTCACCCTGCCCGCGGCCGCCAACGCGATCACCGTCCGCTACAGCCTCCCCGACGCGGCGGACGGCGGCGGGACCACCGCCCCGCTGGACGTCACGGTCAACGGCAAGGACCGCCGGCAGCTGTCGGCCACCAGCCAGTACTCCTGGCTGTACAACCAGTACCCGTTCAGCAACGACCCGAAGGCCGGGCTGCTGCACCCGGACTGGTGGATCACCGAGTGCGGCTGCGTGCCCGCCGCGACCACCCCCGCGCCGACCGTCTCCACCCCGTTCCGGCCCGGCCACATGTACGACGAGCAGCGCATGCTGCTGGGCCGCACCTACAAGGCGGGCGACAAGGTCCGCATCGCGCTGCCCGCCGGGTCGAAGGCGCCGTGGGCGGCGATCGACCTGATGGACTCGCAACTGGTCGCCGCCCCGCACGTCGAGCTGAAGGCCGTCAACGTGCTGGCGCTGGGCGCCGACCCGACCGGGCGGCGCGACTCCGCGGACGCCATCGACCGCGCGGTCAAGCTCGCCAGGGCCCTGCACCTGCCGGTCTACCTGCCGCCGGGCGTCTTCCAGGTCAACCGGCACCTGGTGGTCGACGACGTCACCGTGATCGGCGCGGGCAGCTGGTACACCGTGCTCAAGGGCACCCAGCAGACCCTTCCCGCCCCCGCCCCGGACGGCAGCGTGCACACCGGCGTCGGCGTCTACGGCAAGGACGCGGCGCAGGGCGGCAGCCGCAACGTCCACCTGTCCGGGTTCGCCGTCGAGGGCGACGTCCGGGAGCGGATCGACACCGACCAGGTCAACGGCATCGGCGGCGCGTTCAGCGACTCCAGCATCGAGGGCCTGTACATCCACCACACCAAGGTCGGCATCTGGCTGGACGGCCCGATGGAGAACCTGAAGATCACCGGCAACCAGATCGCCGACCAGATCGCCGACGGCATCAACTTCCACACCGGCGTGGCCGACTCGGTGATCCGCGACAACTTCCTGCGCAACACCGGCGACGATGGCATCGCGCTCTGGTCGGAGAAGACCGCGGACGCCCGCACCGTCATCGACCACAACACCGTGCAGTCGCCGACCCTGGCCAACGCCATCGCCGTGTACGGCGGCACCGACACCACCGTCTCGGACAACCTGGTCGCCGACCCGGTCCGCGAGGGCTCCGGCCTGCACGCCGGCTCCCGGTTCGGCGCCGAGCCGTTCGCCGGGTACCTGCACTTCACCGACAACACCACGGTCCGGGCCGGCACCTACGAGCTGAACTGGAACATCGGCCTGGGCGCGATCTGGTTCGAGGTGCTCGACCGGGACATCGACGCCGACGTCAAGGTCACCGGCGACCACTACCTGGACTCCACCTACAACGCGATCATGGCGGTCGCCGACTGGGGAGTGAAGGACCAGTACAAGCTGTCCGACCTGGCGTTCAAGGACGTCAGGATCGACGGCACCGGCACCTCGGTGCTCAGCGCCCGGGTCGCCGGGTCGGCCAGCTTCGAGAACGTGACCGCCCGCAACGTCGGCGCCGTCGGCGTCAACAACTGCGGCACCTTCCACTTCACCCCGGCCGGCTCCGAGTTCGCGGTCACCGACCTCGGCGGCAACTCCGGCGGCGGCACCACCGGCGACTGGCTCGCCCCGTGGGAGCTGCCCAACACCCTCACCTGCGACGACCGCCCGCCGGTGGTCGCCCCGCCCGCCCCGTCGCCCTGGTGACGGTCCGTCAACCGGCCTGCGGCGCCAGCGGCTTGACCAGCTTGGCGAACCGCAGGTCGGAGCGGAGCGGCACCCCGAAGCGCTCGTCCCCGTAGGGGAACGGCTCGAACTCGCCGGTCCGGGCGAAGCCGCGCCGCTCGTACCAGGCGATCAGGTCGGCGCGCTGCTCGATCACCGTCATCTCCATCGCGGTCGAGCCCCACGCGGCCCGGGCCCACTCCTCGGCCCGGGCCAGCACCCGGCGGCCCAGACCGCCGCCCTGGATCGCCGGGGAGACCGAGAACATGCCGAAGTACGCCGCCGGACCGCGCCGCTCCAGGTGGCAGCAGGCGGCCGGGGCGCCGTCCCGCTCGACCAGCAGCACCACCGAGTTGGGGCGGCCCAGCAGTTCGGCCACCGCGGCCGCGTCGGTGCGCTGCCCCTCCAGCAGGTGCGCCTCGGTCGTCCACCCGGCCCGGCTGGACTCGCCCCGGTACGCCGACTCCACCAGCGCCACCAGCGCCGGCACGTCCGCGGGCCCCGCGGTCCGGAAGACCGGGTCGGAAGCCCGGTCGGTGGCCGGGGCGGACGTGGACTCGGCGGCGGTCATCGGCGCTCTCCTCGGAACGGGGTGCGAACGGGCCCCGCGGCGGGGCGCCGGAACCGCCATGGTGCCACAGCGCCCGCCCCCGCCGGGAGCGCACTCCCCCACCGACCGGCGCGGTCGGCCCCGGGCCGGGGGCCGGCCGTGCCGCACCCCGCTCCCGGCGGGGCCGGGGCGGCCGACCGCTCAGCCTCCGGTGAACGCGATGCCGATCCCGCCGGCCGGGACCTCCTCGCCGCGCCGGTACTGGACGACCTCGAACGGCGCGAACGTCCCGGCCGCCAACGATCCGGCCGGTTCGATCGTGACCTCCAGCGGCCGCCGCTCCCCGCCGCCCAGGGTGAGGGTGCAGGACGCCTCGCCCTCGCCGCGCGCCAGCTCCTGCCCGTCCGGGCCGGTGAGCACGACCGGCCCGGCCCCGGCCGCCACCGGCCGCGGGTCCCCGTCGAGCCGGAAGCCCGCCCAGCGGGTCGGCGGGACGGGCCCCGCGCTGACCAGGTACTCGGCCTCCTCCGTCAGCGGGTTGGACGCCAGGAACGGGAGGGTCCCGGCGCTGCCGGACGGCAGCACGACGAGGTTGTGCTGCGCCCAGTGCCGGTCGGTGACCGGGGCGGCGGTGTCCGTGGGCGGCAGGTCGAGCGGGTGCCAGACCTTGGCCAGCAGGCAGATGTGGTCGCCGGAGTCCGCGGGGATCCTCCCGGTCAGCGGGTCGGAGACCACCTGCCCGCCGTGCGGCGGCACCACCACGGTGGTGAAGCCGAGGAACTTGTCGGCGTCCGGGACGAGCGGGCCGCTGACCGGGGGTGACCACCACAGCCCCAGGTAGGCGATCGACTCGCTGTTGCCGCCCTGCCAGTTCCCGACCGTCACCTGGACGGTCAGGTCCTCCCCCGGCTGGAAGGCGGTGAGCGGCTGGATGCCGGAGCACAGGTACCAGCAGACCTCCGGCGGCACCGGTCGGGTGCCGTTGTCGACCGGGTAGGAACCGGCCGGCAGGACCGGCGGCGGGTAGCTGTGGACGAACAGGTACGGCCGGTCGTCGGTGGTGCCTTCCGGGTCGCGGCCGTCGTTGCGCGCGGGCATGGCCGTCCTCCTCAGGTCTCGTCGTATCCGAGGACCCGCACGTCCACCGGGTCGTCGTCGATCGACCCGACGGCGGCCCAGCAGTCGTAGCGGCGGAACCGGTCGGCGTCGAGGTCCGGGTTGGCCTCGCCGGACGCGCCCCGGGCGATCCCGGTCCACAGGGCGGTCACCGCGGCGGTGGACTCCCGCAGCAGCCAGCCGGGGTCGGTGCCGACCGGCAGCCCGCCGCCACCGTCGGACGGCTCCTCCAGCGGGGTCAGCGGGTAGCGGTAGAACACCGCGACCGGATCGGCCTCGGGGCGGTGCGGCGTGATGTTGTCACCGCTCGAAGGGACCTTCAGGAACTGCCGGTACAGCGGGTAGTGCAGCCGCCCGTCCGGCGCGGCCAGCCCGCATCCGGCCAGGTAGCCGCCGGCCTTCCGCAGGGCCTCCCAGAGCCGGGTCTGGAAGTCGAACAACAGGCCCACCAGCTGGGTGAGTTGGGGGAGGTCGGCCGCCTCGGCGAACTCCTCCGGGGTGAGCGGCTGGTGCTGCGCGGCGAGGGCGGCCTGCTGCTCGGGGCTGAGGCTGATTTCGAACGCATGCCGGAAGTTGTCCGCCACGTGCTTGTCCCAGAAGCTGCACGACCTGTGGTGCCCCCACTCCTCCCAGCACAGGCCGCTCAGCGTCCCGGCCCAGACGAGGAACCCCAGCACGCCCAGCCAGAAGCTGCCGCACTGGTTGTCGCTGTCCCGGGTGCTGTCCGTCGCGGTCGGCGGGCGCTGGTACGGGGGCACCGCGGGCCCCGAGTAGGTGGCCGGGCCGAGCCCGGAGTCGGCGACGGCGGGCGGGGTGGCCGTCTCGGTCGTGATCACCGGGGCCGGCGGGTGCGCCGGGTCGGCCCACAGCTTCCGGACGAACACGTCGGCGGGCGGCTTCGGCCGGGACGGCTGCCGGAACGTGCCGAGCAGCTCCAACTGCCGCACCAGGCGCGCGTACCCGAGCTGGAGGTCCGGCAGCGGCGCCGTCGCGCCGAGGTCGTAGGTCTTCCCGAGCACCTCGGCCAGGAACGCCGCCGCGTCGTCGGGGAGCCGGGCCTCGGGGGCGGCGTCGTACCGGAGCGCGGCCGCGAGCCGGCCGAAGTCCCCGGCTTCCGGCCGCAGTTGGGCCAGGTAGCAGCCGACGGTGTTGCGGGCGATCCGGTCCCGGAACCGGTGGCTGCGCCGGGGCCCGCCGACGACCTTGCCCAGGTAGGCCGAGCCGGCGGCGTTCGCCGCGTGGCCGGACAGGACGCCGAAGGCCGTCGCCCGGGTGGCGGGGGTGGCCGCCTCCGCGAAGGCCGTGCGGACGAAGGCGTCGGTGCGCCGGGCCAGGAAGACGTCGCCCCAGCCCCAGGCGCCCAGCGGGAGGTCGCCCTGCCGCGGGTGCTCCGGGACGTGCCGCATCTCGCCGAGCCGCCGGCCCAGGTCCTCGATCTCCAGGTGCTTGCCCTGCACCCGCTCGCCCAGCTTCCGCAGCCGCACCGTGGCCGCGCAGTACTTCGCCGCCGCGTCCGGGTGCGCCGGGTCGGCGAGGGCGGCCTCGACGTCGGTGCGCACCGAGCCGATCTCCGTGTAGAGGTCCAGCCCCTCGGTCCACATCGCGGCGGCCTCGGCGAGCAGGTCGAGTTCCAGGCCGTCCGACTGGGCGTGCTGGAGCAGGTGGTCCAGCAGGCTGCCGAGGGCGGCGTCCGCGGGGTGGTCGGCCACCTCGGCGAGCAGGCCGTCCAGGGCGGGGCGCAGCGCGGGGTCGACCGGCGCCGCGGCCAGGCCCTCCCGGTGCTCGGCCAGTGCGGCGGCATGGGTTCTGGCATCGATCATGGGGAAGTCACCCACATCCCAACTGTCGGGCGTCCTCAGCTGACCGGCGGCGCGGCGCGGAACGCGGACCCGCGGCCGGACGGACGGACGCACTCGCGTCTTCGGGCCGCATCCAGCCTCACGCGGCCCACCGGCCCCGGCAACTCCCCACGGCCGCGGAGCCGGGCGGACCGGCCGACGGGGGCGGGCGCGCGGCGGAGCGCGCCCTGCCGGGCGGGCGGTTTCAACGTCGTTCCCCGGCCGGAGCGCGGTCGTCCGGTCGGCTCCGCGGGCCGCGTGCACGCCTCCGTACCGGTTCCCGGGGTCTGCGGCCCCGGGGCCCGCCGCCGTCAACGGGCCGTCAGGGCGCGGGTGGTTCGGCGGGGACGGGCGGCTCGGCGGGGACGGGCTGCTCGGGCGGGCCGGGGTAGGGGAGGATCTGGCGGAGCAGGCCGCGCGGGTGGCCGCGGCGGCGCCACTCGCGGGGGTAGCCGAGCGAGACCTCTTCGAAGCGGACGCCGTCGTACCAGGTGGTGCGGGGGATGTGCAGGTGGCCGTAGACCACGGCGGCGACGTTGAAGCGGCGGTGCCAGTCGGCGGTGAGGTCGGTGCCGCACCACTGGGCGAAGTCGGGGTGGCGCAGGATGTCGGTGGGGCGGCGGTCGAGCGGCCAGTGGCCGGCCAGGACCAGCGGGAGGGCGGGGTCGTGCGCGGCGAGGGCCTGCTCGGTGGCCGCGACCCGTTCGCGGCACCAGTCCTCGATGCCGGGGTAGGGGGCGGGATCGATCCGGTACTCGTCGGTGCAGACCACGCCGTTGTCGCGGGCGCGGGCCAGCGACTGCTGCTTGTCGGTGACGCCGGGGACCCGCCAGCTGTAGTCGTAGAGGGTGAAGACGGGGGCGACCGCGCAGGGGCCGTCGGGGCCCTGCCAGGTCGGGTACGGGTCCTCGGGGGTGGTGACGCCGAGGGCGCGGCAGCGTTCGACCAGGAGCCGGTAGCGGGCGGGGGCGGGGAGGTCGACCTGGTCCTGGGTGGTGGTCCACAGTTCGTGGTTGCCGGGGGTCCAGAGGACCTTGGCGAAGCGGCCGGCGAGGAAGCCCAGGGTGGCCTCGACGTCGCGGACCCGTTCGGCGACGTCGCCCGCGACGATCAGCCAGTCGTCGGGGTCGGCGGGTCGAAGCGCTTCGAGGGTGCCGCGGTTCTCGGCGACGCCGACGTGCAGGTCGCTGACCGCGAGCAGGCGTCCGTCCGGCACCGTTCCCCCGTTCCCGTCCTGTTCCGGCGTCCCGGCAGCGGGACGCGCGTTGACACGCTACCGCCGGGGTGGCCGGGCGCGCCAGCAGGCGCTTCGCCCGACGGGTCGTCAACAGCGAACGGAACGACGGGTGTTCAGTTGTCACACCTATGGCCGTTCGCTCTACATACATTCATTCGATATGTGGTTTCAACACTCTGTTGACTGACGGGGCCATGACTATATCTTCTCCGCATGCAGCCGACCCGGCCGCACACCCACCGGATTGAGGAGTCGTCATGCCCGCTTCCGGCACCACCCGGATGCTCCGCCGCGCCGCCACCGCGGCCGCCTCCGCCGCCCTGCTCGTCGGCGTCGTCGCCGCCGTCCCCGCCCAGGCCGCCAAGCCCGGCACCCCCGCGAACTTCCACCCCGAGCAGGACTACGCCGGCTCGACCGTCGCCGCCCACGAGGGCCGCGGCGACACAGCCCGCACCGCGAGCACCCTCGCAGCACTGGCCGCCACCCAGACCAAGGGCATGGACGTGTCCAGCTACCAGGGCAACGTCGCCTGGAGCACCGCGTACGCCAACGGCGGCCGGTTCGCCTACGTCAAGGCCACCGAGGGCACCAGCTACACCAACGCGTACTTCGCCCAGCAGTACAACGGCTCCTACAACGCCGGGATGATCCGCGGCGCCTACCACTTCGCGCTGCCGAACGTCTCCAGCGGCGCCACCCAGGCCGCCTACTTCGTCGCGCACGGCGGCGGCTGGTCCAAGGACGGCAAGACCCTGCCGCCCGCCCTGGACATCGAGTACAACCCGTACGGCGCCACCTGCTACGGCCTGAGCCAGGCCGGGATGGTCAGCTGGATCCGCGACTTCTCCAACACCGTGCACACCAAGACCGGCCGCTACCCGACGATCTACACCACCACCGACTGGTGGACCACCTGCACCGGCAACAACTCCTCCTTCGGCGCCACCAACCCGCTCTGGATAGCCCGCTACTCCTCCAGCGTCGGCACCCTCCCCGCCGGCTGGTCCTACCAGACCATCTGGCAGTACGCCGACTCCGGCACCCTGCCGGGCGACCAGAACTACTTCAACGGCGCGCTCGACCGGGTCCAGGCCCTCGCCAACGGCTGACCCGCCGCCACCCCGCCCCGCCCCGCCCCGCCCGCGGCCGGATCGCACCGCCCTGCCCTGCCCGTGGCCGGATCGCCCCGCACCGGCCGCGGGCGGGCAGGGAGCGGTCAACTCCGGTGCAGCACCAGCAGGTCCATCCAGCTGACGGCCGGCTCGGCCGGCCGTTCGGCGGCGGCCCGGTGCAGCCGGGCCAGGCCCGCCTGCCAGGCGTCGTCGGGGAGAGCACGCAGTTTGCTGTCGGCGTCGCGGCGCAGGCCGGCGGCGAAGGCGGCCAGGGTGGGGGCGGAGCGCTGCGGCAGGGAGCGCAGGGCGGTGCGGGTGAAGCCGGCCGCGGCGAAGGCGGTGGTGACCCGCTCCACGCTCGGGTAGTCGGCGATCCCGGCGGCGGTCTCCGGGAAGTACCGCACCCGCAGGTCGCGATCGCAGCGCCCGGGGAAGGCGTTGCGGATCAGCACCGGTGCGCCGGGGCGCAGCGCGCGGTGCAGTTCCCGGGCGGCGGTGGCGAGGTCGCCGATGTGGTGGACCACCGAGCCCAGCCAGGCGGCGTCGGCGGCGGCGTCCGGCACGGGCAGCCGTTCGGCCCGGCCGTCCAGCACCGTGATGCCCTCGCCCGCGGGGATCAACTCCCGCATGGCGGGGGCCGGTTCGACGGCGATGACGTGGGCGCCGTACCAGTCGCGGAACGCGGTGGCGAAGGCGCCGGTGCCCGCGCCGACGTCGAGGACGGTGGCGCCGGGGCGCAGCGGGGCGTGCTCGGCGATCGCCTCCCGCCAGGCGGTCAGGCCCTCGCGGGGGATCTCCCGGGCCGCCCGGTAGTCGGCGGCGGTGCTGGCGTCGTACACGGTGTCGGCCACGGCCGGCGGTCTCCTCAGGTGAGTCGTTCCAGGACAGGGGTGAGCGGGGCGGGGTCGGCGTCCCCGAGGACCGCGAGGAACAGCCAGCCGCGCGGGGCGGCGAGCGTACCGGCGGCCAGCGGGAGCAGGCCTGGGCGGCCGGCGGTGGCCAGCAGTCGGGCTCGGTCGAGGGCGTCGACCAGCCGGTCGAACCAGTCGTCGCCGTCGACCGGGACGATCCTCAACTCGAGCCGGGCGTCCAGCCGTTGGGCGATCGTGCCGGGCGAGAGCCGGGCGTTGACCTCCAGCACCGGGACGAGCGTGCCGTCGGCGGTGGTCATCGAGTCCACCGCCAGCGGGCCCCGGTAGCCGACCGCGGCGGCCGCGGCGGCCACCGATTCGGCGGTCTCCCGGTAGCCCGCGCGCTCCAGCCGGGCCAGCAGGTCGACGCTCGGCCGGTCCGAACCCCGGTACGCGTGGCCGTCGTTGAGCACCTGCCGGATGCCGTGCCAGTGGACCCGGCCGTCCGGGCCGACGGTGAGGTGGGCGGCGAAGTCCTCGGCGGGGCGGTGCAGTTGCTGGACGACCAGTTCGATCCGGGCGTCGCGCCGCTCGACCTCGCGGGTCAGGTGCCGTTCCAGGAAGGCGAGCCGTTCGGGCGACTCCAGCACCAGGTTGCCCTGCCCGGAGACCCCGTACGGGTCCTTGACCACGCACGGGCCGGTCTCCTCGACGGCGGCCCGCAGGTCGGCGAGGCCGGTGACGACCCGGCCGGAGCCGGGGTGTCCGAGCCGGGTCGTCCAGGTCTTGGAGTTGACCAGCCGGACCGCCTCCAGCGGCGGGGCCGCCCCGGCCAGCCCCTGCCGGGCCAGCGCCTCGGCCGTCCCGTCCAGCACCGCGTACGGCGCGGCCGCCATCCCGGCCAGGCCGGGGACGGGGTGCGCGGCGAGCCGCCGCTCGACCGGCTCCGCCGGGTCGCCGGGGACGGCGAGGTGGCGGGCGCCGAAACCGGCGGAACGCATCAACTCAGTGAAGGAGGAAGGTGATTGACGGTTCGTCAGCAATATGTCGCCGGGGGCGCAGAGCACCGCCTGGAGCTGGTCCATCTCCCGGGTCAGCCGCTCGCTGTGCGGGTTGCGCAGCGCGGGCAGGGTGGCCAGGTCGGCGGGCCGCCAGCGAGCCTCGGCGTCGCAGCTGCCGAACCGGACGGTGCCGGTGACGGTGCCGGCGGCGGGGGCGGGGGCAGCGGTATCGCTCACGCGGCGCCGCCGGGTGTGGCCGGGGCGAGGAAGCGCTCCTCGATCCGCTCCAGCGTCCGGAAGTCGTCGACGGTGACCTCGGCGAGGTCGATCGGGCGGCCGGAGACGCTCTCCAGCAGGTAGATGAACTCCAGGAAGTCCAGCGAGTCGATCAGCCGCCCCTCGATGAGGTCCTCGGCGGGCGCGACCTCCCGTCCGAGCGCGGGGTTCTTGCCCTGGATCCAGTCGGCGATCTGCTGCATGGGGGTGGCTCCTTGAAGAGGGGGCGTTCGGGGGGTGGGGGAGGTCAGGGGGTGGGGGAGGCCAGGGCGGCGGTGACGGCGACGGCCCAGTCGCCCTCGTGGGTGATGCTGAGGGACCAGTGGGTGAGGTGCTGGGCGCGCAGCCGGTGCAGGGCGGCGGCGTGCGGGTGGACGGTGGGGGCGCCGCCGGGGGCGCGGAGTACTTCGATGTCCCGCAGCGGGATCAACTCCCGCTCGGGGGTGAGGAGTTTGAGGAACGCCTCCTTGGCGGCGAGGCGTCCGGCGAGGGTGGCCTCGGGGGTGCCGGTGGCGGCGGCGAGCTGTGCGCGCTCGCGGGGGGTGAACTGGTCGGCGAGCCAGCGTTCGCCGTGCCGCCGGGCCAGGTCGGCAGCCCGGGGGACGTGCACCAGGTCGACGCCGACCCGCACCCGGGGGTCGGCCCCGGCGGGGGTGTCGCCGAGCATCCGGTGCAGGGCCGCCCGCAGGGTGTCCGCGCCGGTCACCGACCCGCTCTCCGGCCCGGTCACCGGGCCCCGTCCGGCGTCCGGGCCTCGTCCGGCGTCCGGGCCTCGTCCGGCGTCCGGGCCTCGTCCGGCACCCCGGCGTCGGCCAGCGCCCGGGCGTACTGCTCGCGCAGCCGGGCCAGGACCGCGGCGACCGGTTCGACGCCGGTGATCGCGCCGACGCCGAGCCCGGCGTAGCGGGCCATCTCGCCGACCCGGCCCTCGGCCTCCACGGTGGGGGCGGCGGCGGAGCCGCGCGGGACGGGGCGCCGGGTGCCCATCACGGTGGTCCAGGCGATCAGCGCGGAGGGCAGCGGTGCGGGCGCGTCGGTGACGGCGCTGCGCAGCACCCGGTGGGTGCGGCCGGGCCAGCCGATCGAGAAGCGGTCGGTGACGACGGTGTCGGCGGGGGCGGCGGCGACCAGGTCGCGCCGGTAGTCGGGGTGGGCGGCGGATTCGGCGGTGGCGACGAACAGCGTGCCGCACATCGCCCCGTGCGCCCCGGCGGCCAGCACCCGCAGCAGGTCGGCGCCGGTGCCGACGGCCCCGGCGGCGAACACCGGCAGGTCGAAGGCGGGGTCGGCGCGCAGTTCGGCGAGCAGTTCGGCGAGCGGCTGCCCGCCGAGGTGGTGGCCGCCGGCCTCGGTGCCCTGGACGGTGACGGCGTGCGCGCCGAGCGCGGCGGCGGTGCGGGCGTCGCGGTGGCTGCCGGCCTGGATCAGCAGCCGGTGCCCGGCGGCCCGGACCCGTTCGGCGAAGGACTGCGGCGGCAGGCCGTAGCTGTTGACGGTGAGCTGCCGGTCGGCCCGATCGAGGACGGCGTCGAGCTGCTGGTCGAGCAGCCGGTCGGCGACCTCGGGGATGACGTTGACGCCGAAGGTGCGGGGGGTGCGGGCGGCGGTCTGCTCGACCAGGGCGGCGGCCAGGGCCCGGTCGCTCTTGTAGAGGGCGACGGTGCCGAGCGCCCCGGCGTCGCTGACGGCGGCGGCCAGGGCGGGCCCGGCGATGCCGCCCATCCCGGCCTGGACCAGCGGGAGTTCGACGCCGAGCGCGGCCGCGCCCACCGCGGCGGCCGCAGCACCCGCAGCGGCGTCAGCGGCGCGCATCGCGCACCTCGCGGACCCGGTCGAGCGCGGCCCCGGCGCTGCCGTGGGTGAGGATCGCGGCGTGCACCCAGCGTTCGGCGCCGAACGCGGTGCAGCCGCTGTGCGCGGCCTGGCCGTCGGAGGTGATGCCGAGGCGGTCGCCGAAGAAGTTGCGGTGCCGGTTGACGGAGGCGATGGCGGTGCCGTCGGCGGCCAGGAACTCGTACTTGACCGGGTCGAGGGCCATCAGCTTGGCGCGCGAGCCGGTGCGGTCGTAGAACGGGTCGTTGGCGGGCTGGTAGTCGAGGGCGATGCCGAGGGCGGCGGCCAGGTCGAGGACGAACTCCTTGGAGCGGGCGAGGTGGTCGCGCACGCCGTCGAGGGTGCCGAGGTAGAGGACCTCGCGCATGTGGAAGCCCCACAGGCGGCGCAGCCCGTCGTAGTGGTCCTCGTTGCGGAAGCAGCGGCCGATGGCGGTGACCCGCTGGCCGTCGCCGACCTCGGCGCCGGCCAGCGAGAGCAGCAGGCCGTAGCAGGTGGCGGAGGGCAGCAGGTAGCCGGTGGGGTGGACGTCCTGCTCGGCGGGGTCCTGGCCGGCGGCGAGGGCGTCCAGGGTGTCGCCCTGGTAGCGGGCGGCGGCGACGCCCAGGTGCGGGAAGTTGCGGAAGTAGTCGAGCTTGGCGAGTCCTTCGGCGGGCAGCAGCGGCGGGCCGATGACGGCGGGGGCGTGCAGCTGTTCGGCGAGGCCGGTGAACAGGGTGTCGAGTTCGGTCAGCAGCGCGGCGCGGGTCGGGTCGAGGACGACCAGGCCGGGGCCGGGTTCGCGCAGCGGGGGCAGGTCGGCGGTCCGGGTGCTCATGCGGTTTTCCTTACTGGGCCTGCTGGCCTGAAAAGTTGACGGTGAGTCAGGCCGCGTCGAGCACGCCGATGCGGCGGTAGAACGCGGTGGTGCGGGCGGTGATGGCGGCGTGCGCGGCCTGCCGGGCGGGGTCGGCGATGACGCGGGCGCGGAAGGCCAGCGGGTCGGGGATGCCGGCGTCGCGGTAGGCGTCGACGCTGTAGAGCTGCTGGATGGACGACTGGAGGTACTTCTCGACGTACTGCCGGCCGTGCGCGGTCTCCCGCTCGTCGCCGGCCTCGACCAGGCGCTGCCACAGGGCGCGCACCAGTTGGGCGCCGAACGCGATGTGCCGGGACTCGTCCTGGTGGTGGACCCGGTTGATGGCGCGGATGGTGTCGGGCAGCGCGGGGTCGGCGGCCATCTTGCTGTTGAAGTGGTCGACGATCTGCTCGAAGATCAGGATCCGGCTGAACACCACGAAGTTGTCGAGCCGCGCGGAGTGCTTCTCGCCGGGGAAGGCCATCGACCGGTCGGGGAACAGCCGGCCGCCGTAGCGCAGGCAGAACTCGGCGAAGAACCACATGTGTTCGTTCTCCTCGCCGAGGAAGTGGTGGAAGAACGGGGTGGGGATCTCGTAGCCGGGGGCGTGGATGCGCCGGACGACCTCCTGCATCAGTTCGCGGATGCCGTGCACGTTGAGGCTGTAGAAGTTGATGCTCTCCCACTTGGACAGCGCCAGGTACTGCTCGCGGCTCAACTCGGCCGCGGCGGCGGTGCCGTGGACGGTGAGCAGGTCCTCGCTCATCCACAGCGCGCCCTCGGGGATGCGCTCGGGCCACTCGAAGGTCTGGTACGGGTTGTAGTACTCGTTCTCGGCGGCGGCGGTCAGCCGGGTGACGGCGGCGGCGACCTCCTCGTCCCAGACGGGCGCGTCGGCGGCGGTGGCGGTGCTCATGCGGGGGTCCTCCTCGTGCGGGGGGCGGTTCAGCGGCAGCGGCTCGGCGGGTCAGCGGCTCAGCGGCTCAGCGGTCGAAGGTGACGGCGGCGAGCTCGACGGGCTCGGCGGCGCCGGCCACCAGCAGGGTCTCGAAGGCGCGCAGCACCCGTTCGACGTCCTGGCGGGGGACGAGTTCGGTGTCGGCCATCAGGTACAGCAGGGCGGTGTCGGGCGCGTAGGTGGTGTGGACGAAGAACAGCGCGTCCTGCCGCTCCCAGGAGCCGACGTGGAAGACCCGGGTCTTCTCGGTGAGCGGCGCCAGGCCCTCGGGGGTGGCGGGGACGTCCGGCAGGTCCTCCCAGCGGTCGTGCATCCGCTTGTCGTTGAAGAAGTGGCCGAGTTGCAGCACGCCGCCGTTGCGCTCCTTGGCGGCGTCCAGCACCTCGTCGACGGCGATCGGGTCGTAGTGGGCGTGCCGGTAGGCGTTCATGCCGGCCAGGAAGGCGCGCTTGACGGCCTGGTCGAAGGTGCCGGCGCCGACGTCGAGCGAGAACAGGGCGTTCTCGGCCATCGCGGCGACCAGCCGGCGGGTCCGCTCGTCGTGCCGGTTGACGGCGATCAGCTGCAGCGGGACGACGGGGTGGCCGGTCCAGGCGCCGAGCACCGCGGCGGTGGCGGCGAGCAGCACGGTGCCGGTGGAGACCTGACAGCGCTCGGCGATCGCGGTGGCGGCGACGGCGGCGGCCGGGGAGTCCATGCCGAGGCGGACGAAGCGCTCGGGGCGGCCCTGGTCGTCGACCGGCGGGAACAGCGCGGGCGGGGTCTTCTCCAGGGTGCGCCGCCAGTACTCGACGGCGGCGGCGCCGCGCCGGGCGCCCTCTCCCTCGCTCTCGTACCCGGCCTGGTCGAGCGGCTGCCAGTCCGGGGCGGGACGGTGCTGTCCGGCGAGCAACTCCCTTGCTTCCTCGACGAGTTCGCGCACCGACCAGAAGTCCACGCCGAGGTGGGAGAAGACCAGCACCAGGTGGGCGGGCCGACCGCCGTCGCGCACCAGGGCGCAGCGGAACGGGATCTCCTCGGCGTGCCGGAAGGTGCGGGCGACCAGTTCTCCGGCGATCCGGGCGGCGGTGTCGGCGCCGGTGCCGGGCGCGGCGTCGACCACGGCGTAGCGCAGGGTGCCGGTGTCGGTGACGTGCTGGCGGCGGCCGTCGGCATCCTCGTGGAAGGTGGTGCGCAGCGCCTCGTGCCGCCCCAGCAGCGCGGCGAGCGCCTCGTCCACCTGCAACTGGCTTGTGTTGTCAGGAAGTTGGACGATCCGGCGGATGTTGAAGTAGTGGGCGCCGTCGCCCAGCCAGCGGATGGACTTCCAGATCGCGCACTGGCCCCAGGTCATGGGCGCGGTGCCGGTCCGGGCACCGCGGTAGGCCACCGTACGGGTGTCAACGCTCTCCACAGCAGCGGGTTCCTCTCCGGTACGCGCCGGTGGGACGGCGCGCGGACGAGAGCCGTCGGCGGGAAGGGGCGACGGCCGGGCGGAAACGGGGCGTGCGACCGGGGGGATGCGTCCCGGCCCGCCGGCCTGATGGGCACGGCTGTGCAACGGAACAGCTCTCCCCGGCAGCGGGCCTGCCGCAGCCCGGGAACATGCGCCAACCCCCGTCGAGCGCAGTGGGAACGAGCAACCGGCGGTGTCCGGCCGGACTCGATCCGGACAGGACGCTAGCCGGGAGGTCGATCAAATGTCTAGGCCAAGTGGAAGAGTCCGGACGCTTCCGCTCCGGGGCGCAACCAACGGTGAGTACCTTTCAGATGAATTCTTGACGGACTTGACGGCCCTGCAGCAGACTCTGGGGCTCGTGCCTCCCGGCGACATCGACGTCCCGGCTGCCGGGCACCCTCCCGCGTTCCCGACGCCGCGCCGCCCACCCACCCTGCGGCGCGCCGGACGCACCACGTCCGTTCGACGAGACCCACCGAAACCCGGAGGCACCCGCCCGTGCCCTCTTCCGCTCCCCCACCCACGCCCGCCGCCACGCCGCCCGGCCTGCCGGAACGGCTGCGCCGGCGCGTCCGGCACCGGCTGGCCGCCGCCCGGCTGCTGCGCCTGCTGCACCCGGCCCTGCTGGCCGGGGCGAGCGCGCTGCACCTGGCCGTCGGCCTGCTACCGATCGGCTTCATCGCCGCCACCAGCCACCTGATCGCCGCCCTGCCCGCCGCCCGCACCGGCGGCGGCGGGCCGACCGCCGCACTGCTGATCGCCGCCGCCGCCGCGTTCGTCCTCCAGCAGGCGCTCGCCCCCTTCCAGGCGCTGGCCGGCGAGCTGGTGGCCCGCCGGGTCGACGGCGTCCGGATCGCCGACCTGATGGCCTGCGCGCTGGACGGCCTGGACAGCGCCGACCTGGAGGAGCAGGACGTCCTCGACCTGCTCGCCGAGGCCCGCGGCGGCTTCGACCGCCTCTCGCCCACCCCCGGCGAGGCCGCCGCCGGCACCCTGGCCCTGCTCGCCCGCTACGCCCAACTACTGGGCGCGGCAACCGTGGTGGGCATCGCCCTGGGCTGGCTCCCGGCCCTGCTGGTGACCGCCGCCGCGCTGGTCATCCGGGCCGGGCAGCGCGGCGCGCTGAGCCGCTTCGGCGCGGCCCGCGCCACCATGACCGGCCGCCGCCGACGCCTGGCCTACCTGCGCAAGGCCGCCACCGGCACCGGCATCGCCAAGGAGGCCCGGATGCTCGGCCTGGTCCCCTGGCTGCGCGAACGGCACACCGCCGAGGCCCGCCGCTACCTCGAACCGCTCTGGGCCACCCGCCGCCGCCTGCTGTTCCGCCCCTTCCTCGGCCTGGCCGCGGTCGGCCTGCTCGGCGGCGGCGCCGCCCTCACCCTGCTCGCCCGCGGCGGCGCCGCCCACACCCTGACGCTGCTCCAGCTCTCCGCCGCCCTGCAGGCCGTGCTGGTGCCGATGCGGTTCGGCGTGTTCTTCCCCGAGAGCGACATGCAGACCCTGTACGGACTCACCGCCGACGACGCCCTGCGCACCCTCGAACAGCGGCCCGCCGCCGAGGCCCCTCCGGTGGACGCGGCACCCGCCGAAGCGACGCCCGCCGGTGGAGCACCCGCCGAAGCGGCGCCCAGCGGCGAAGCGCCCACCAAAGCGGGGCCCAGCGGTGGAGCACCCGCCGAAGCGGGGCCCGTCGCCGGGACGATCCGGCTGGAGGACGTCTCCTTCCGCTACCGCCCCGACGGCCCCGACGTGCTGCACCACCTCGACCTCGAACTGCCGCCCGGCCGCTCCACCGCCGTGGTCGGCCTGAACGGCGCGGGCAAGACCACCGTGGTGCGGCTGCTCGCCCGGCTGCGCGAACCCACCGCCGGACGGATCACCTTCGGCGGCACCGACCTGGCCCGCCGCCCGGTCGCCGACTGGCACCGGCGGATCGCGGTGATCTTCCAGGACTTCGCCCGCTACGAACTCACCGCCGCCGAGAACATCGCCCTCGGCCGCCCCGCCCTGCTCACCGACCGGCCCGCCCTGCGGGCCGCCGCCGACCGGGCCGGCGTCCTCGGCGTGCTCGACGCGCTGCCGAACGGCCTGGACACCGTGCTCAGTTCGCACTACCGGGGCGGCAGCGACCTGTCCGGCGGGCAGTGGCAGCGGGTCGCCCTGGCCCGCGCCATGCTGGCCCTCGCCGACGGCGCCTCGCTGCTCGTCCTGGACGAGCCCACCGCCCAGCTCGACGTCCGCGCCGAGGCCGCGTTCTTCGACCGCTTCCTCGAGATCACCCGCGGCGTCACCAGCGTCATCATCGCGCACCGCTTCTCCAGCGTCCGGCGCGCCGACCACATCGTCGTCCTCGCCGACGGCCGGGTCGCCGAGTCCGGCACCCACGACGAACTGCTGGCCCTGGACGGCGAGTACGCCCGCCTGTTCCGCGCCCAGGCCGAACGTTTCACCGCCGACGCCGCGCCCGACGCCACGCCCCACGCCACGCCCGACGCCTCGACCGGCCACGCCGCCGACCCCGCTGCCCTGGACGCCCCGCCCGCCGAGGAGGCCCTGCGGTGACCGACCTGATCCCGGCCCTGCGCCACCTGCTGACCCTCGCCTGGCAGTGCGACCCGCGCCGGCTGCTGCGGGCCGCCGCCATGGTCGCGGCCGGCTGCCTGGCCACCCCGCTGATCGCCCTGTGCCTGAAGGGCCTGACCACCGAGACGCTGGCCGGGCGCGGCGGCAGCGCGGTGCTGCTCGGCCTGGCCGCCGCCGCCCTGCTGGTGCTCGAACTGATGATGGGCCACTTCGCGCACCTGGCCTACTTCGAGCTCGGCGACCTCGGCGAGGTCGAGCTGCAGAACCGGCTGGTCGCCCTCGCCCACGGCCGTCCCGGCCTGGAGGACCTGGACACCCCCCGGTTCGCCGACACCCTCGCGCTGGTCCGCGACGACCTGCCGCGGACCAGGGCCTCCCTCGAAGCGGCCCTTCAACTCGGCGGCCTGGCCATCCAGTTGGGGCTGACGGCGGTCCTGCTCGGCCTGCTCGACCCGTGGCTGCTGCTGCTCCCGCTGCTGGGCGCCGTCCCGGTGCTGGCCGGCAACCGGGCCCAGCGGCTGCTGGACACCGCCAAGGAGTCCGCCGCCCCGCACCAGCGCCTGGGCCGCCACCTGCTGGACGTCGCCACCGGCCACGCCACCGCCAAGGAGGCCCGGCTGGCCGGCGCCGCACCCTTCCTGCTGGCCCGCCACCACCGCGAGTGGCAGGCCGGCACCCGCCTGCTCGGCCGCGCCCACACCCGCGCCGCCGCCCTGCGCGCGGGCGGGCAGCTCTGCTTCGCGCTCGGCTACGCCGCCGCGATCTGGCTGGTGGTCCGACAGGCCCAGCACGGCGTCTCCCCGCTCGGCGACGTCATCCTGGTGATCACCCTGGCCGCCCAGCTCTCGCTCCAGGTCGGCACCGCGATCCAGCTGCTCACCGTCCTCCAGGACGCCGGCCGCACCGCCCACCGCCTGGACGCCCTGAAACCCCTAACTCCCTCCGATGCCAACAAGTCTGACGCCACGTCAGCTCCCCTCGTCCTGACCCGCGGCATCCGGCTCGAACACGTCAGCTTCCAGTACCCGGGCAGCACCCGCCGCGTCCTGGACGACGTCACGCTCGACATCCCGGCCGGCACCGCGCTCGCCGTGGTCGGCGAGAACGGCGCCGGGAAGAGCACCCTGGTCAAACTGCTCTGCGGCCTCTACCGGCCGACCGGCGGGCGGATCCTGGTCGACGGCGTCGACCTGGCCGCCGCCGACCCGGCCGACTGGCAGCACCGGATCGCCACCCTGTTCCAGGACTTCGCCCGCCTCGAACTGCGCCTGCGCGACAACACCGGCATCGGCGACCTCGACCGGATCGACGACGACGCGGCCCTGTCCGCCGCCCTGGACGCCGCCGAGGCCGCCCCGGTGGCCGCCGCCGTCCCCGGCGGGCTGGACGGCCTGATCGGGCGCAGCTACGGCGACGGCGTCGACCTGTCCGGCGGGCAGTGGCAGAAGCTCGGCCTGGCCCGGGCGCTGCTGCGCCGCGACCCGCTGCTGCTGGTCCTGGACGAGCCGGCCTCGGCACTGGACGCGGCGGCCGAACAGACCCTGTTCGAGCGGTTCGCCCGGCTGGTCGCCGACTCCCGGGCCCGGACCGGCGCGGTCAGCGTGCTGGTCTCGCACCGCTTCTCCACCGTCCGGATGGCCGATCTGATCCTGGTCCTGGAGCACGGCCACCTGGTCCAGGCCGGCGGCCACCGGGAACTGCTCGACGCCGGCGGCCTGTACGCGGAGCTGTACCGCCTCCAGGCCCGGGTGTACGCCTGACCCTCTCCCCCGGGGCCGGGCGGGTCAGGCGGTGGGCAGCACCAGCGCCCAGGTGTCGACGGAGAAGTCGACCTCCATGCCGTGCTTGCGGTACAGCTCCGGGGCGCCGGTCGCGTTCTCGGTGTCGACGCCCAGGCCGACGGCCGCCCGGCCGTCGGCGGCGTGCACGGCGAAGAAGTGCCGCAGCAGGTAGCCGCCGAGGCCGCGGCCGCGCGCCTCGGGCAGCACGCCGATGTTGAACGCCCAGGCCAGGGTGGGCAGTCGGACGCCGGTGCGCAGCACGGCGACGTCGCCGTGGCCGTCGAGTTCGGCGACCCACACCCTGGTCCAGTCGACCGTGTCGGCGTTGATGTCGGCCAGCCACTGCTCGTAGCTGCGGGGCTTGAAGTCGTAGTGCTCGGCGAAGGTCCGCTGGTGCAGCCGGTGGGCGGTCCGGCGGTCCGCCTCCTGCGTGCAGTCGCGCAGCCGCACCCCGGCGGGGGGCTCGGGCAGCGGGTCGGTCTCCGGGGAGACGTCGCGCCGCAGGGCGTGGTGGCGGCGGGCCAGCCGCCAGCCGCGGTCCCGCATCGCACCGGTGTCGGTGGTGGGCTCGGCGTTGAGCAGCAGGTGCAGCACGGCGCGGTCGGCGCCGTTGCGGCGGGCGAGCTCGACGGCCCGGGCCTCCATCAGGTCGAACAGGTGCAGTCCGCCCGCGAGCTGGTCCGGCAGCAGGTACTGGTCGAGGTCGATCCGCTCCCCGCCGGAGCGGTCCCGGACCAGCCCGTAGCCGACCAGTTTCCCGTCCGCGTCGTGCAGCAGCCAAGAGTCCTGCGCCAAGTCGACGCCCTCGCCGCGGAGTTCGGACTCCACCTCGTCGAGTTCGGTCTCCGCCCGCCCGATCTCGATCTCGTCCACCTGGTTCAGCAGCGCACAGACCGCCGCCGCGTCCTCGGCCGCTGCGGGCCGCACCGCCATACCGTCCGGGAGTGCCATCGCCGCTCCCCCTCCTCCGTCGTCGATTCCTCCGGCAAACCCACCCTTTCTACCCGGCCGACCGGCTCTCCTTCATCGCTTTTCCGTTTCCTTTCCATGATCGGCCATCCTCCTTCCCGTCGTTCCACCAGCTCGGCGCAGCCGTTGGCGATGTTTTCCGGGGTCCGCCGGTAGCGGGCGGCCCCGGCCCGCCCGATCGCCGCCCGATCACCGCCCGACCGGGGAAAACCCGTCGACGCCCCGTCAGGAGTCCGGCACAATGCCCGCGATGACTGAGCGAACCGATACGCCGCCCTCCTGGGACGCGCGCACCCAGCTGACCACCTTCCTCGACTACGCCCGGGCCACCGCACGGGCCAAGTGCGAGGGCCTCTCCCCCGAGGACGCCCGCCGTTCCCCCCTGCCCGGCTCCCCCCTGATGACCGCCTGCGGGCTGATCAACCACCTGCGCTGGGTCGAGCACTTCTGGCTCCAGGTGGTCTTCCTCGGCGGCGAGGACGACGGCCCCCTGGTCCACGCCACCGACGAGGACCCCGACCCGGAGATGCGCACCGCGGTCGACTTCCCGCTCCCCCAGCTCCTCGACGAGTACGAGCAGCAGAACGCCGCCCACCGCCGCCTGGTCGCCGACCACCCCCTGGACACGCCCGCCAAGCAGTCCATCCGCGACGGCCGCCACCCCGACCTCCGCTGGATCCTCCTCCACCTCATCGAGGAGACCTCCCGCCACAACGGCCACCTCGACATCCTCCGCGAACTCCTCGACGGCAGCACCGGCTCCTGACCCCACCGGCCCGCCGCCGCCCCCGGCCACCGGAGCGAGGTTGACCGACCAGGACACCGAACTGCGCGCCCTGCTGCACGCGTTCGGCGAACTGCTGCCCCCGGACGGGAGCTCCGGCGGCGGGCACGGGCAGGAGTCCTACGAGCTGGTCGAGAGCACCCGGCTGCACCTGGGCTCGGCCCTGGCCGCGGCCCCGGAAGCGACCGCCCGGCTGGCCGGGCAGGTGTTCCGACTGCTCGCGGCGGAGCACCCGCGGACGTCCCGGCTGACGGATCCGCCGATCGGAGCGCCCGGCCACCGGGCCTTCCTGGAACGGATCATCTCCCTCCTGCAGGAAGGGAGTTGGGAGCAGCGGGCGAACGCCGCGGCAGCCGCCCACCGCATCCCCTCGTACCACGACCGGACCCCGGTCGGGGCACTGCGCGCGGAGTACCCGGCCGGCCGGGTGCCCGGCGAGCAGCTCCGGGAGCGCTACGCGCGGGCGCTCCGGGACGGTTCCCGGCCCGCCGTGCCGTACGCCGACCTGTGGCCGCGGTTCTGGCCGGCTGCCGCCGAGTGCTTCACCGCCTGCCCCGACCGGGAGGTGCGCGGCCGGCTGGCGCTCGCCTTCCCCCTGGAGCACCCCGGGCACCTGCCGCGGGCCGCCCCGGTACTCGCCGCGGCCCGCCGGATCACCGAGCGCGAACCCGGTTTCCACTCACGCCTGTTGGCAGGATCGACGGGCTACGGCACCCGGACCTGAACCCGCCCCCCGTGCCCGGTCTAGGCGCGGAACTGGATCAGGGCGTGCCGCCCGTCGGTCCGCCAGCGGGTGGCGGTGGCGTCGAGGCGGGTGAGGGTGGCGGGGGCGAGGCCGACGGCGACGTCGGACTTGAGGGTGCGGAGGGTGGCGACGGGGGTGGGGAAGTAGCTGGTGAGGGGGGCGAAGGGGGTGGTGGGGGGCCAGTGGCGGTCGCCGACCAGGCGGCGGTGGTTGAGGTCGCCCTTGAGGATGGTGAGGGTGGCGCCGGCCAGGTCGTCCCGCAGGTCGGCGGGCATCGCGTCGAAGGGGAGCGGGGCGCAGAAGAACGGGTGGGTGCGGATGGTCAGGGTGCCGTCGGCCACGGCCCGCCGGAGGCGTTCGCCGGTCGCCGCGGCGGCCCGGCCGGGGGCGGTGCGCAGCCGGGTGAGGGTGGCGAGGGTGTCGGCGGTGGTGGCGTCGGAGACGAAGTAGGGGTGGGGTTTGACGTACAGGGCGGCGTGTCCGGCGAGGCCGGAGGTCAGGAGGTGGTCGATCAGGACCAGGTCGGGGAGCAGTTCCCGGCCGGCGTTGTCGGCGATCAGGCCGACCCGGCCGCCGCGGCCCCGTTCGAGGGCGGTCCACAGGGCGGCGCTGTCGTCGGCGACCAGGTCGGGGGCGGCGCTGCCGTCCTCGGCGGTGAGGCGGAAGCTGAGGTCGGCCCGGTTGCCCCAGAGCGCGGCGGAGAGCAGGGCTTCGGGCCGGGTCGCCCCGGGGTGGTCGAGGGCGGCGAGTTCGCCGTCGACGGACGGGCCGGCCAGTTCGGCGGTCTTGAACGGTGCGAACGGGTCGACGCCCTGCCAGGGGCCGGGCCGGAAGTAGCCGGTGGCGTCGAGCAGTTGCCGGTAGAAGTAGCTCTCCGCCCACAGGAACGGCGCCTCGTCCCAGCTCCGCCCCCACAGCCCGGCGCCCCACTCCTGCCAGCGCGCCGCGTCCGGGTCGTCCCCGGCGGGCGGGTGCAGCGGGCCGCCGCCGGTGCTCCGGGCGAGCAGTTCCGCCAGGTCGGCGCGCTGCTGCGGGCCGTAGGGCAGGGCGTCGAGCACCTGTCGGAGCAGGACGGGGTGGCGTTCGTGGAAGACGCTCCGGGCGAAGGAGCCGGGGGTGTCGATCCGGATCACCGGCGCGGGCGGCACGGGGCTGTTCGGCGCGGGGCCGTTCGGCGCGGGGCTGTTCGGCACGGGCGGGCTCGGCTCTCTCCGGGGAAGGGGCGGACGGGCGGTGCTGGGGCCGATGCTTTCACGGCCCGGGCGGCCCGGGCGGCGGACACGGCAGGTCCGCGGCAGGCCCGTGGCCGGGCGGCGGCCGGGCTGCCGTCACAATGACCGCATGAGAGTGATCTTCACGGTGGTCGGGGCGGCGCTGCTGCTGGTGACGGCGGCGAGCATCCTGCGCACCCTGGTGGTGCCGCGCGGACTGTACTCGGCGCTGGTGATCCGGCTCTGGTCGGTGCTGCGCCGGGTCCTGCGGACGGTGGCGGCGCCGTTCGGCGGCTACCGGGCGATCGACCGGGCGCAGACCTGGCTGGCGCCGCTGATCCTGCTGGGGATGCTGGGCTGCTGGCTGCTGTCGACGCTGTTCGCGTACACCCTGCTGTTGCAGGGGACGTCCGACCTGGCGTGGCGGGTGGCGTTCCGGGAGGCCGGGTCGAGCCTGTTCACGCTGGGTTTCGCCAGCGGCGACCGGCTGCACCTGTCGGTGATCGACTTCCTGGCGGCGGCCAACGGCCCGCTGATCATCGCGCTGCTGATCGCCTACCTGCCGACCCTGTACGGGGCGTACAACCGGCGGGAGTTGGAGGTGACGCTGCTGCAGTCGCGGGCGGGCGAGCCGGCCTGGGGGCCGGAACTGCTGGCCCGGCAGGCCCTGGTGCGCACCGAGAGCGAACTGCCGGAGCTGTACCGGGACTGGGAGCGGCTGGCGGCCGACCTCGGCGAGGGCCACTCCAACTACCCGGTGCTGATCTCGTTCCGCTCCCCGCAGCCGTACCGCAGCTGGGTGGTCGGCCTGATCGCGGTGATGGACGCCGCCGCGATGCAGCTGGCCCTCAACCCGCGCTCCGCCCCGCCGGAGGCCCGCCTGCTGCTGCGCGCCGGGTTCACCGCGCTGCGCGACATCGCCACCGCCGTGCGCATCCCGTTCGAGCCGGACCCGGACCCGGACGAGCCGATCCGGCTGACGTACGCCGAGTTCGACGCGGCCGCCGCCCTGGTCACGGCCGCGGGCCTGCCCCTGGAGCGGACGGTCGCCGAGGCCTGGCCGCACTTCCGCGGCTGGCGGGTCAACTACGAGGCCGTCGCCTACGAACTGGCCCGCCGCGCGGACGCCGTCCCCGCCCTGTGGACCGGCCCGCGCGACTTCCCCGCCACCCCGATCCCGCCCCGCCGCCCGGCCGATCGCCGCCCGGCCACCCCGTGACCTGGCCAACTCCCGCGCTCCGGTGGATGTTTGGAAAAGGTCAGGTGTGCTCCTGATGCGGTAGGTTCCTGCCGTGACCGCGAACATAACGCCCGAGAACCCCGAACTGCGCTTCTCCGCCGTGCTGATGTACGCCGCGAACCTCCCCGGGGTGCGCATCGACCGGGAGGCGTACCTGCGCAAGACGCTGGCGCGCACCTGCTCCGCGGAGCAGGTCGAACGGGCGGTCCGGGAGAGCCCGGCGGCGGCGGGCATCCCGGCCGAGGTGCTGGAGAAGGCGGCCAACGACTCGATCCGCTACGAGGCGGGCAAGGTCAGCGCGCTCTCCGCGGCGGCCGGGCTCCCCGGCCTGCTCTTCCTCCCGGCCACCGTGCCCGCCGACCTGGCCCAGTACTTCGGCCACATGCTGCGGATCGCGCAGAAGCTCGCCTACCTCTACAGCTGGCCCGACCTGTTCTCCGGCGAGGACGACCTCGACGACGCGACCAAGGGCGTGCTCACGCTCTTCCTCGGCGTCATGTTCGGCACCCACTCGGCGAACGTCGCGGTCGGGAAGCTGGCGAAGGCGATATCCGAGCAGCTGGTCAAGCAGTTGCCCCGGAAGGCGCTCACCCAGGGCGTCGTCTACCCGGTGGTGAAGAAGGTCGCGGCCTACCTGGGCGTCCAGATGACGAAGCAGACCTTCGCCAAGAGCGTCTCGAAGGCGGTGCCCGTCATCGGCGCCGTCGTCTCCGGCGGGCTCACCCTGGCGACCTACCTCCCGATGGCCAAGCGGCTGAAGAACCACCTCTCCGGCCTGGAGCTGGCCACGGGCGCGCAGGCGGACGCCGGTGACGTGATCGACGTCGAGGGCTTCGAGGACGTCGAGGGCCTGGAGGACCTCGCGGACTTCGAGGACGCCGCCGGACCCGGAACCGAGCCCGGGACCGAGCTCGGGACCGCGCCCGTCGCCGGCCCCGGAACCGGCCTGGTGGCCCGGATCCCCCGCCCCTGGAAGCGGTCCCAGCCGAACGCCGAGCCGAACGCCGGACCGGACTCCGGACCGGAGGAGCCCGCCGGGTCGCGGTGACCCCGGCGCGCTCCCCCGGCCGGCTCCGACTACCGGCCGCCGCGCAGCAGTTGCTCCTCGGCGGCGGCCAGCACCTCCACCACCTGGCGGCCGAACCGGATGTCGCAGGGGTGCGGTTCGCCGCTCTTCGCGGAGGCGAGCAGGCCGTCCAGCGCGCGGGCGAACGCGGCCGTGGGGTGCTCGTCGCGGTCGGGGAGGGTGGTGACGCCGGCGGTGCCGCGCAGTTCGACGGCGGCGCCGTCGGCGGAGGCGGCGGGCGGGGCGGTGAGGCTGAGGGTGACGGTGCTGGAGGCGCCGCCGCGGTGGCGCAGCACCAGGTGGGTGGTGTCGCCGGGGCCGGGTGCGGCGGTCAGCCGGTCGACCTCGCCGAGGACGGGCAGCAGGACGGAGAGCGCGTGCGGGCCGACGTCCCACAGGGCGCCCTTCTGCTGCCGCCAGGGGGACGCGGCGTAGGGGCTGTCGGTGGTGAAGACCGAGCCGATCCAGTGGCAGTGGGCGGTGAACCAGCCGCCCTGGGCGGCCTGTTCGGCGATCCAGGCGTCCTGGGCGGGGCCGAAGCGGGTGGTGAAGAAGACCACCGTGGCGACACCGGAGGCGGCCACCGCGTCCTCGACGGCGCGGGCGGCGTCGACGGTGGCGGCGACCGGTTTGTCCAGCAGCAGGTGCTTGCCGGCCTGCGCGGCCCGGGTCGCGTACTCGGCCTGCACGTCCGGCGGGAGGGCGATGGCGACCGCGTCGACGTCGGCGAGCAGGGCGTCCACCGTCGGGTAGGCGGGGACGCCGTGGACGGCGGCGAGTTCGGCGGCGGCCTCGGGGCGGCGGCCCCAGAGTCCGGCGAAGGTGACGTCGGGGTGGGCGGCCAGGGCGGGGGCGTGCACGAAGCCCGCCCAGGGGCCGGTGCCGAGGAGTCCGATGCGCATGGTGGTCAGTCTTCCACTCCGTCGCCGCCGACCCGGATCAGGGTGAACCCGTCGTGGCCGCGGCTGCCGACGGTCTGCACGGTGGTGGCCTCCAACCGGGGCTCGGCCGCGATCAGTTCGTGCATCCGCCGGACGCCCTGCACCGCCGGGTCGGTGCTGTCGGCGTCGGCGAGCTTCCCGCCGCGCACCACGTTGTCGACGACGATCACCGAGCCGGGCCGGGACAGCTCCAGCGCGGCCGCGACGTAGTGCGGGATGTTGGCCTTGTCGGCGTCGACGAAGAAGAAGTCGTACGGCTGCGCGCCCTGGTCGAGCAGGTCGGCCAGGCTGTCCCGGGCCGGGCCGAGGCGGACCTCGACCCGGTCGGCGAGGCCGGCCCGGTCCAGGTTGGCGGTGGCGACGGCGGCGTGCGCGGGGTCGATCTCCAGGGTGGTCAGGGTGCCGTCGGCGGGCAGGGCGCGGGCCAGCCAGATGGTGCTGTAGCCGGCCAGCGTGCCGATCTCCAGGATCCGCCGGGCGCCCTGCATCCGGGCCAGCAGGTGCAGCAGCCGGCCCTGGTTCGCGGCCACCGCGATCTTCGGCAGCCCGGCCTCGTCGGCCGCCGCGAGCGCCGCGTCCAGCACCGCGTCCGGTGCGAACAGCAGGTCCTCGGCGTACTCGTCCACCGCGGTCCACACCTGCGGGTCCTTCTCCTGCATTGCCTCTCCCCACTCCGTGATCGCGCCGTGACCGGCGTGCGGGTGCGACCCTACTCCGGCCCGGCCGGGAACACGCCGGAACGCGGCGGGGCCCGGACGGCCCGGAACACGGCGGGGCCCGGAACGCGGCGAGGCCGCCGCACCCGGCGAGGGGTGCGGCGGCCTCGACGGCCCGCGCAGCGGGGAGGGGGAGGGGAGGGCTCAGTCGGCGGTCTCCGCGAAGGTCTCGGCGAGCGGTTCGCCGCTCTTGCCGCCGGACTGCTCCGGGTGCTCGGCGCGGGACTTCTTCGCCTTCCGCTTGAGCAGCAGCGCCGACCCGGCGCCGAACAGCACGGCCGCGCCGAGCCCGATGTACGAGGCGCCCTGCAGGTACTTCTCGGCGACCTTGCCTACCTGGTACACCAGCAGCGTGGTGCCGCCGGCCCAGACCACGCCGCCCAGCACGTTGGCGGTCAGGAACTTCCAGTACGGCATCCGCAGGGTGCCGGCCAGCGGGCCCGCGAAGATCCGCAGCAGGGCGACGAAGCGGCCGAAGAACACCGCCCACATGCCCCAGCGCTGGAACTGCCGCTCGGCGGTGGCCAGGTGGTCCGGCCCGAAGTGCTTGGGGAACTTCCGGCCGAGTTTCTCGAACAGCGGCCGGCCGCCCTTGTGCCCGATCGCGTAGCCGATCGAGTCGCCGATGATCGCGCCGGCGATCGCGCAGAGCGCCACGCCCCACGGGCTGACGGTGCCCTTGGCGGCCAGCAGTGCGGCGGTGACCAGGGCGATCTCGCCGGGCAGCGGGATGCCCAGGCTCTCCAGTCCGATGATCAGACCGATGATGACGTACACCAGGGTCGGTGAGACGTCATTGATCCATTGATCGACGTGCAAGGCGGAGTACCTCCGTCTGGGCAGGACAAGGGCCGTCGACCCGACGCACAGCACAATCGCGCAGCACGGCCGTACGGCACACAGGAAAATTTCAGTAAAGAACCAGCCGGGTCAGCCTAGCCGCTCCCGCCCACCGCGCCGAGTGCCTCCCGCGGCCCGGGCCGGACGCCTCCCCCGCAGGTGCCGTACACCCGATCCAACGCGGCGCGCCGGGCCGTTCGTTCCCGCCCCGGGTGTGAGATCACTCAAGGTCCGGGGCCCTGTCGCGACCGTCCGGCGCGGGCCCATACTCCGACACCTGACGCACCGGCAGCACCCGGCACCGGTACAAGCACCGGCACAGCACCGACACGGCACCAACAGGGGGACGGACATGACCGCACACGCCTCGGCGGCGGGGACCTGGCAGCTCGGCGACCTGGCGGTGAACCGCCTCGGCTACGGCGCGATGCGGCTGACCGGCAACGGGATGCACGGCAACTCCGACGGCCCGCCGATCGACCCGGCGGCCGCCGTCCGGCTGCTGCACACCGCGTTCGAGCACGGCGTGGACCACGTCGACACCGCCGCGTTCTACTTCTCGCCGCTGCGCTCCGCCAACGCCCTGATCGGCCGGGCCCTGG
Organism: Kitasatospora cineracea; assembly: GCF_003751605.1. Lineage (NCBI taxonomy): Bacteria > Bacillati > Actinomycetota > Actinomycetes > Kitasatosporales > Streptomycetaceae > Kitasatospora > Kitasatospora cineracea. The sequence continues at coordinate 4,382,371 of NZ_RJVJ01000001.1, read as the reverse complement.
CCGGCTGGCCCGGCGCCGACCGGATCACCGTGGCCACCAAGGTCGGCCCCGGCCGCACCCCGGACGGCGAGTGGTACGGCATGGCCCGGCCCGATCAGCTGCGCGCCCAGGTCGAGGAGAACCTGCGCCAGCTCGGCACCGACCACCTCGACCTGGTCAACCTGCGCCGCAACGGGCCGGACGTGGAGTCCGTCGCCGAGCACTTCGGCGTGCTCGCCGACCTGCGGCGGGCCGGGCTGATCCGGCACCTGGGCCTGTCCAACGCCCGCCCCGAGCACGTCCACCAGGCCCGCGCGATCGCCCCCGTGGTGTGCGTGCAGAACTCCTACGGCCTGGACCGCCGCCTCGCCGACGAGAACGGGACGCTCGACCTCTGCCGCGAGCTCGGCATCGCCTTCGTCCCGTTCTTCGCCATCTCCGGCCCGGCCCGGGAGGCCGCCCCCGCCGCCGAGCGGGACGCCCGGGTCACCGCCGTCGCCGCCGAACTGGACGCCACCCCCGCCCAGGTCCGGCTCGCCTGGACCCTGCACCGCGGCCCGCACGTGCTCGCCATCCCCGGCACCTCGAACCCCGCCCACCTGGCCGAGAACCTCGACGCCGGGGCGCTGCGCCTGACCCCCGGGCAGCTCGCCCGGCTGGACGCCCCGGCCGGCTGAGACCCGCCCCCGCTACTCCCCCTCCGCCACCCACTCCGGCAGCGTCTCCCGGCGCTCCAGCCAGGCCGCCGGGACGCCGGACAGGCCGGTGCGGGCGGCGACCACGCCGCCGGTGATGGCACAGGTGGTGTCGACGTCGCCGAGCCCCTCGGCGGTGGTCCACAGCGCGCCCGCCAGGTCGTCGAGGTGGTGGGCGGCGGACCAAAGCGCGAACGGGACGGTGTCGGAGGCCCGGATGCGCTGCCCGTTGCCGAGCAGGTCGGCGGCCCGCCGCGGCTCCGTCCCGGCGGGCAGGTCGGCGGCCGCGGTGACGCCCGCGCGGATCGCCCCGGCGGGGGTGCGGGCGGCCACCTCGTGCAGCAGCCCGGCCCCGGCCGGTCCGCCGCCGGCCGTCCGGCCGCGGGCCGCCAGCGCGGCGGCCACCGCGACGGCCACCGCCCCGGCGACGCCCTCCGGGTGGGTGTGGGTGACCTCGGCGGAGTGGGCGGCCTGCTCGGCGGCCTCGTCCAGGTCGTCGGCGAACCAGGCGCCCAGCGGGGCGACCCGCATCGCGGCGCCGTTGCCGAGGCTGCCCTGCCCCTCGAACAGCTCGCGGGCCTCGCTGCTCCACCGCTCGGGCCGCTCGGCGAGCACCGGCAGCAGCCGGGTCATCCCGTAGCCGTAGCCGCGGGCCGGGTCGGCCAGGAAGGTCGCCCCGAACATCGCGGCCAGCAGGGTGCGGTTCACCCCGTCCTGGTCGAGCAGCGCCCGGTACACGCACAGGGCCATCGCGGTGTCGTCCGTCCAGTGCCAGGGCGACTCCTCGGGCGTGCGGCGGGCCCGGATCTGCTCGACCGCCTCGGCGGGCGCCCGGAACAGCCCGAACCAGCGCTCGCCGAAGGCGTCCCCGAGGGCCAGGCCCTCCAGTGCGTCGCGGGCGGCCTGCCGGGCGGGGGTGGTGGTCGTGGTCATGCGCCCGATCCTCCCAGCCCGCCCCCGCCCGGCCCACCGGTTTCCGCGCCCGGAAGGACCGGGTTCCGCCCCCGGCGGGCCGGTACCCAGCCCCCCCGTTGACGGCCCGTCAGGACTTGAGGAACTCGATCAGGTCCTGGTTGAACTTCTCCTTGTCCCCGGGCACCATCGCGATGCCGTGCGAGCCGCCCTCGTAGACCTTGAGCACCGCGCCGGGCACCAGGGCGGCGGTCTTGCGGCCGGTGGCGTCGATCGGGACGATCCGGTCGTCGTCGCCGTGGACGACCAGCAGCGGGACGTCGAACTTCTTCAGGTCCGCGTGAAAGTCGGTGTGCGCGAAGGCGTCGACGCAGGCCACGCCGCCCTCGATGGTCTCGGCCATCGCCATGTACCAGAAGGCGTCCTTGTTGCCCTCGGTGACCTTGCTGCCGGGGCGGTCCGCGGAGAAGAACCCGACCGAGGACTCCTTCCAGAACTGCGAGCGCTCCTTGAGGATGCCCGCCTTGATGCCGTCGAAGACCTCCTGCGGGACGCCCTCCGGGTTGTCCGGGCCCTGCAGCATCAGCGGCGGGATGGCGGAGAGCAGCACGGCCGACTTGATCCGGGAGGTGCCGTGCCGACCGATGTAGCGGGCCAGCTCGCCGCCGCCCATCGAGTGCGCCACCAGCGTGACGTCGCGCAGGTCGAGGCTGGTGAGCAGGTCGTTGAGGTCGTCGGCGAAGGTGTCGAAGTCGTAGCCGTCCCACACGGGGGTGGAGCGGCCGTGGCCGCGCCGGTCGTGGGCGATGCCGCGGAAGCCCGCGTCGGCGACGGCCTTCAGCTGGTCCTGCCAGGCGTCGCCGTTCAGCGGCCAGCCGTGGATGAAGACGACCGGGCGGCCGCTCCCCCAGTCCTTGTAGAAGATCTCGACGCCGTCGCGGGTGGTGCAGTGGGGCATGGGTGGCTCCGATCCGGTGGCCGGGCGGCCGCGCTGGGGCCGACCCGGCGGGAGGGGAAGGGCTGGCGTGCTCGTGCGGCCCGGAGCGGGCGGGACGGCGTCGCCTCGACCATTCATGACACAGTCCGGGCCCGGTCGCACCGCGGGCCGGTCCCGTCCGCAGACAGGACCGGCCCGTGGTACCGGCTCTCAACTCACTTGACGCGCAAGGTGGTTCAGGACGGTTCGACGCAGAAAACGGCCTCCCGGACCTGTCCGGCGGTGGGCACGGCGGTGGCGCCGTGCACCCGGATGGTGGTGCGCTCGCCGGGCAGCAGGGTGATCAGGCCGCGGTCGGCGGCGGCGGCCGGGTCGATCCGGTCGGCCTGCAGCAGCAGGTCGCGGACCAGGGTGCGGGCGGTGACGACCACGTCGAAGGCGCCGTCGGCGGCCTCCTCGACGGCCAGTTCGTACTCCGGCTGCGGGTAGCCGAACGCCTTGTCGGGGACGGGGAAGTGCACGGCGCGCAGGCCGTCGGCGTCGGCGACCAGGTACTCCTTGCCGGAGCCGTCGGCGGGCAGCAGTTCGGCGGGCACCGGCAGCCGGTGGACGGCCCGGGCGTCGGCGGTGAGCTCGGCGGCGGTCTCGGCGAGCACGTTGCCGTCGGCGTCCAGGCGGCGCAGGCGCAGCGTCGTGGTCCAGGGCTCGGCGGACTGGTTGACCAGGGCGATCCGGGGGGCGCCGTCGCGGTCGGCGGGCTGCAGGGTGAGCAGCCGGTCGGCGTACAGGCGGCGCAGTTCGTGGTGCAGCGGCTTGAGCCGGCCGTCGCCGTCGATCGCGGCCCAGGAGGAGACCGGCCAGCAGTCGTTGATCTGCCAGACGACGGTGCCGGCGCAGTGCGGCCAGTGCGAGCGCCAGTGCTCGATGCCGGTGGCGATGGCGCGGGCCTGGATCAGCTGGGTGAGGTAGTGCCAGCGGTCGAAGTCGCCTGCGCCGGTGGGAAGTTCGAAGTGCCGTTCGACGCCGCGGTTGAGCTTGCCGTTGCCGTCCTCGGCCTTCTGGTGGTGCAGCATGCCGGGCGAGTCGGCGGCGAGTTCCTCGTTGGGCAGGGCGCGGCGCAGGGTGGCGTACGCGGGCGGGGCCTGCCAGCCGAACTCGGAGACGAAGCGCGGGACGCTGGCGCGGTACTCGGCGAAGTCCTGCCGGTTCCACACCTCCCAGGAGTGGTGGGTGCCGTGGTCGGTGTCGTTGGGGTGGTGGTCCCAGCTGCCGGACCAGGGGCTGCCGGCCGAGTAGGGGCGGGTGGGGTCGAGTTCGGCGACGATCCGGGGCAGCAGGCCGAGGTAGTAGCCCTCGCCCCAGGAGTCGCCGCCCGCGGAGCCGCCCTTCAGCTCCTCCTCCCAGCCCCAGTCGCGGAAGCCCCAGAGGTTCTCGTTGTTGCCGTTCCACAGCACCAGCGAGGGGTGCGGCATCAGGCGCACCACGTTGTCGCGGGCCTCGGCCTCGACCTCGCCGCGCAGCGGCTGCTCCTCGGGGTAGGCGGAGCAGGCGAACAGGAAGTCCTGCCAGACCAGCAGGCCGAGTTCGTCGCAGGCCTCGTAGAACGCCTCCTGCTCGTAGATGCCGCCGCCCCAGACCCGGATCAGGTCGATGTTGGCGTCGGCGGCCTGCTGGAGGCGGTGGCGGTAGCGGGCGGGGGTGACCCGGGTGATCAGGGTGTCGTCGGGGATCCAGTTGGCGCCGCGGACGAACAGCGCCTCGCCGTTGACGGCGAGGGTGAAGGGGGTGCCGGTGGCGTCGGGGGCGGTGCGCAGTTCGACGGTTCGGAAGCCGATCCGGCGCTGCCAGGTGTCGAGCGGTCCGGTGGTGTCGGCGAGGGTGAGGACGAGGTCGTAGCGGGGCTGTTCGCCGTAGCCGCGGGGCCACCAGAGGGCGACGTCGGCGGCCTCCAGGGTGAGCACGCCGGTGTCGCCGTCGAGGACGGCCTCGGCCTCGGCGCCGGCCACCGCGGCGCGGACGGTGAGCGGACGGCCGGCGCCGCTCGCGGTGCGCTCGACGGTGACGTGCAGCTCGACCCGGCCGGTGCCGCCGTCGACGGTGACCAGCGGGCGGACCTCGGCGAGCCGGGCGGTGGACCAGTGCTCCAGTCGGGCGGGCTTCCAGATGCCCGCGCCGGGCAGGGTCGGGCCCCAGTCCCAGCCGAAGCTGCTGGCCATCTTGCGGATGTACTGGAACGGCTCGGGGTAGACGTTGGGCCGGTCGCCGACCAGGGCGCGGACCCGCTCGGCCTCGGTGTAGGCGCTGGTGAACTCCACCTTCAGCTCGCCGGCCAGGCCGGTGGCGTCGAACCGGTAGCGGCGGTGCATGTTGCGGGTGGAGCCGAGCAGGGTGCCGCCGAGGGTGATGGCGGCGGCGGTGTCGAGGCCGTCGAAGACCAGGTCGGTGCGCTCGTGCCGGCTGCCGTGGGCGGGCAGGTCGAGGGTGTAGGTCCAGTCCCGGCGGCCGATCCAGGCCACCTCCGGCTCGTTGGTGCCCAGGAACGGGTCGGGGATCAGCCCGGCGGCCAGCAGGTCGGTGTGGACGCAGCCCGGGACGGCGGCGGGCAGCCGGTCCCCGTCGTGGTGCAGGCTCCAGCCCTGGTCGAGCGGGGTGGTGTCCTTCATCTGTGCGGCTCCTCAGTGGTTCGGCCGGACCGGTGGTCGGGTTTGCGGCGCGAGCAGAACCGTAACCTGCCGGAGCGGCCCTGTCTATAAACCGGTTATGTGAATGCCTTGATGGGTTTCAGTGATCGTCAACTCGCTCACCAACAGGCCGGAAAGCCGGAACGCCACTGCCGCCCCACCAGCCCCGGACGGGCCCGACAGGGCGGCAGCTTTACCGGTTCACCAAGGAGGCCGGCTCATCGCGGAGGCCGGCTCGTCACCGAGGCCGGCCCGTCGCGGAGGTCTGCTCGTCGCGGAGGCCCGAGCGGCCGGGCTTCAGCCCACGGCCTTCTGCGCCTTCCCCCAGCGCCGGTTCAGGTCCGCGAAGTAGCCCTCCAGGTCGCCGGGGGCGGCCCCCGACGCCAGGTCCACCAGCTTGCGCCGGTAGTCGGGCGCGTCCAGGCCGATGCCCGCGGCCTTGTCGATCGCGTCGACCTTCGCCAGCTGCTCCCGGGTCTGCGGGATCATCCGCACCGCCCGGTCGTCCAGCGGCTGGAGCGAGGCGGGCAGCCTCGCCCCGCGCACCGAGGAGATCGACTCGTCGGCGGCCGCGCTGCCGGAGCGGGTGATGTACCACTCCAGCCAGGCCCGGGCGGCCTCCTGGTGCGCGGAGTGCACGTTGACCGCGTACTTGTAGTCCGGCTGCACCACGGTGCAGAAGTGCCCGTCGCGCTGCACCGGCAGCGGCATGAACCCGATGTCCGCCGGGTCGCCCCCGGCCGCCCGGGCGGCCTCCTGCATCTGCGCGACCGCCCAGGAGCCCAGCTCCATGGTCGCCACCCGGCCGGTGCCCAGCAGCGTCTTGGAGGTCTCCCAGTCGGTGGTCTGCGGCTCGGACTCGGTGAGCTTCTCGTGCACCGCCCGGTACAGCAGGCTGTCGATCTCGTACAGGTCCTTGCCGGGCGTCCACGGCGCCGCGGTCCCCGCCAGCTTGTCGCGCGCGGTGTTGTCGCAGGTCGGCACCCCGATCGCGTCCGACCACTGCCGCAGCGGCCAGCCGTCGTGGTAGTTCGTGTAGTACGGGACGGCCTGGGTCCGCTCCCGGATCGCCTTCAGGTCCTCGACGAACCGGTCCGGCGTGGTGGGCCACTCGGTGATCCCGGCCTTCGCCCACACCGCCTTGTTGTAGACCAGCCCGGAGGCGATCCCGATGTTGGCGATGCCGTACACGTGCTCGTCGACGGTGCCGTAGTCGATGTAGTCGAAGGTGTCCGACAGCTCGCGGGAGTTCCCCAACGAGCTGAAGTAGGCGGGGTACTGGCCGGCCGGCAGGCCGTCCGGGATCAGCAGCACGTCCCCGTAGTCGCCCTTGGCCAGCCGTTCCCCTGCCTCGCCCTCGTAGTCGACCAGGCCCTCGAACTCCACCTTCACCTTCGGGTAGAGCTCGTTGAACTCGGCCGCGTACTTCTTCATCAGCCCGCTGTTCACCTGGTCGACCCGGTTGGTCAGCACCGTGATCGTCCCCGACACCTTCGACCGGTCGGCGGTGGACACCACCCCCGCGAGGGGGGCGGGCCCACCGTCGGTGCAGCCGCTCAGGGCCAGGGCCAGGGCGGTCGCCGAACCCGCGGCGGCCCATCCTCTGCGCATCGCTTCCTCTTGCTCGTGCTCCCCGCGGTTACCGCGCGGGTCAGATGGCCGGCACCTGCACCCAGAACCGGGTGTCGTTGCCGAGGTTGGCGGAGTCGGCGTCCAGCTGGGCCTTGATCCAGTACACGGCGGCCCGGTAGTTGGCGATGTCCGCGGTGTTCGGGTTCGCCAGCCCGGAGGAGCCGTTGCGGTGGCCCGCGAACCAGGTGTTCAGGCCGTAGTGGTTCTGGCTCTGGTGCAGGCAGTTGACGTCCTGCGCGAGGTCGGAGTTGAGCACCGCGCCGTTGTCGTACTGGCTCTGCGACTGCCCGGCGAACCGGTCGCAGCCGGCCCGCAGCATCATCCAGTTCTGCTTGAAGATGCCGAAGTTGGCCGCGTCGCCGCTCTTGTTGTCGCCGTACGGGTACGCGGTGTCCATGTGGTCGGTCTCCAGCATCGCCACCGCCAGGTCCAGGCTGGTGGCCCCGGCCGCCCGCACCTGCCCCTTGCGGCCGCCCAGCCCGCCGACGCTGTACGACCCGCAGGTCGTCCCGGACGGGCAGGCGGTGCTGCTGCCACCGCCGCCACTGCTGCTGCCGGCCCCGGGGTCGGCCTTCGAGCCGCGCACCACGCAGGACTTGCCGCCCTCCCAGCCCCAGCCGTCCCCGTCCGGGTCGGTGGCGGAGCCGTTGGCGCAGTACGGGTAGCCGTTGGACGCGGTGCCGGAGGTGCTCGCCGCCGGGTCGGCCTTCGAGCCGCGCACCACGCAGGACTTGCCGCCCTCCCAGCCCCAGCCGTCCCCGTCCGGGTCGGTGGCGGAGCCGTTGGCGCAGTACGGGTAGCCGTTGGGGGCGGTGTCGGCGTGGGCGGCCGGGGCGAGGCCGAACAGGGCGCCGGCCAGCAGGCCGGCCGCGGTCGCGGCGGCGGACAGGGTGCGCTTCATCGTGGGGGTTCCTCTCTCGCGGTGCACGGGTGGGGACCGGCCCGCGGCCTGCCGGGTGGGGCGGGCGGCCGCGGGCCGGCGCTCGTGGACTGACGGACCGTCAGTAGCTGCCGCAGGTCTGTCCGTTGAGCGTGAAGACGGCCGGGACGCCGTTGGTGCCGGTGGTGGAGGTGCCGCTGAAGCCGAAGTTGACGGTGCCGCCGGCCGGGATCACGGTGTTGTAGCCGGACGGGTTGCTCGCCACCACCTGCTTGCCGGTCTGCACCGGCACCGCGTTCCACATGTTGGTGACCCGCTGGTCACCGGGGAAGGCGAACGCCACCTTCCAGCCGTCGACCGGCGTGCTGCCGGTGTTCTTGACCGTCACGTCGCCGTTGAAGGTGCTGCCCCAGTCCGACAGCCCGTAGTGCACCGCGCAACTCCCGTTCGGCGCGGGGGTGGTGGCCGAAGCGGACGGCGAGGGCGACGCGGACGCCGACGCCGACGCCGAGGCGCTCGCCGACGCGCTCGCCGAAGCCGAAGCGCTCGGCGTCGGGCTGGAAGTCCCGCCGGTCAGGCCGGACTTGGCGCGCATCCGGTCCGAGTGGGCCCGGAACACCGACAGTTCGGGCGCGCCGGCCATCACGCCGAACTTGCCGTCCACGTTGTGGTCCTCGTACCACCAGAACGCGCTGCCGTCGCCGCCCGCCGCCTCGAAGTCGGGGTAGATCTGGCTCCACCAGGCCGAGCGGTCGACGTTGTGGACGTTGAACTCGCCCATGAAGAACGGCTTTCCGACCTTGTCGTGCGAGTCGGTGATCCAGGAGCGGATCAGCGCCTTGGTCTGGTCGAGGTTCAGGTTCGCCCAGGACTCGGTCGGGTACGGGTGCGCGGAGGTGTAGTCGATGTACGGCGACTGCTGCACGTGGACGAAGGGGTTGCCCTCGTCCCCGCCGAAGCCGTAGTTCGTGCCGTGGCCCTCCAGGCCGACGCCCAACAGGTGCTTGGAGTCGATGCCCTTCACGAACGCGCCCATCTCGTCCACCCAGGCCCGCAGCGTCGTCCCGTCGACGTTCTCGGCGGCGCTCTGGCCCTCGTACCGGGGCTCGTTCATCAGGTCCCAGGCGAAGATGGTCGGGTCGTCCTTGTACTTGACGCCGCTGTAGTGGTTGACCCGGTTGAGCGCGTACGAGACGTAGTTCTTGTAGGAGGTGAAGCAGCCGGGGCAGCGGGTCTTGTCGAAGAACGCGGCCCGGCCGGGCTGGCCGCCGGAGAGGCCCTCCCACTGGAGGCGGGTGTCGATGCCGCCGTACGCCTCCCAGTAGTTCTCGAACACCGGGACGAGGCGGATGCCGTGGGCCTTGGCGGACTGGACGATGTAGTCGAACTGGGCGAACTCCTGCTCGTCGTAGACGCCCTTGGACTTCTCGAAGCCGTGCCAGCTCTCGTGGTTGAACATCCACAGCCGCACCACGTCGACCTTGTCGGCCTGCAGGTTGGCGAACTGGGCGTCGATCCGGGCCTTGTCCATGAACTGCGTCTCGGTGTCCCCGGAGGCCGAGCCGTAGGTGAACAGGTCGTAGGTGTTGGTGCCCGCGAAGTAGTACTCCTTGCCGTCCAGGCAGAAGTGCACGCCGCAGCGGGTGGCGAACGAGTCCGCGCCGGCCGCCTGCGCGGTGTCGGCCCGGCCGAGGGTGAGGCCGGCCGCGGCGACGGACGCGGCCAGCAGGAACGCCATCGGCGCGTAGCGCTTGGCGGAGGCGGTGCGGGGGCGGTGGTGCTGGATTCTGCGGTTCACGCGGATCCCTTTCGTCCCAGGCATGTGGGGGGTGGGAGGGGATGGGGGAGGCGCCCCGGCCGCCGGGGTGTCCCGACCGCGGCGACGCGGGGCCTGCGGTGCGGACGGCGACGTTCGTTGGGGCGTGCCGTCCGCACCGGGTCTTGCGGGGAGTGCTCCTGTTGCGCGGGGCAGGCGTCCAGCGGCCTGCCCGATCGGTCGGTTAACCGATTAAGGCGTGAAGACCGTATTGGCGGCTCGACATCGTTGTCAACGGCCAGTTAACCGTTTGTTGCGAACCGTCCCTCAGCGGGGGCGCCGGGCTACAGCGGAGCGGGGTGCGCGTAGTAGCTTGAGAGGGCACAACAGGTCCCCGCCCGGTACGAGCACGGTCGGCGGACGGTCGACGAGCAGTCCGGAAAGGTCCCGTGGAGCAGGTGTCCCAGCAGCAGAGCCCGCCGGCGAAGCGGCCGACCATCGCCGACATCGCCAAGATCGTGGGCGTGTCCAAGGTCTCCGTCTCCAACGCCTTGAACGGTCAACCCGGCGTCTCGGACGCCACCCGCGCCAAGATCGCCGCCGTCGCCGAGGAGCTCGGCTTCGTCCGCAACAGCGCCGCCCGCGCCCTCAGCGGCGCCAAGGCCGCCGCCGTCGGCCTCGCGCTCTGCCGACCCGCCCGGATGCTCGGCACCGAACCGTTCTTCATGGAACTCATCGGCGGCATCGAGAAGGTGCTCTCCGACGCCTCCTACTCGCTCGCCCTCCAGGTCGTCTCCGACCACGAGCGCGGCCTGGAGGCGTACCGCCGCTGGTGGGGCGAGCGGCACATCGACGGCGCGATCCTGGTCGACCTGCGCCGCGACGACGCCCGGGTGCCCGCCCTGGAGGAGATGGGCCTGCCCACCGTCGTCATCGGCCACCCCTCCGGCTCCGGCCGGCTCACCCCCGTCTGGTCCGACGACGCCGCCGCCGTCCGCGAGACCATGGAGTACCTCGCCGCCCTCGGCCACCGCCGGGTCGGCCGGGTCGCCGGCCTCACCGGCCTGGTCCACACCGCCATCCGCGACGAGGCGTTCACCGCCGCCTGCACCGACCTCGGCCTCGACGCGCTGCCCACCGTCCACACCGACTACACCGGCGAGGAGGGCGCCCGCGCCACCCGCCGCCTGCTGCTCTCCCCCGCCCGCCCCACCGCGATCCTCTACGACAACGACATCACCGCCGTCGCGGGCCTGTCCGTCGCCCAGGAACTCGGCCTCTCCGTCCCCCGGGACCTCTCCCTGGTCGCCTGGGACGACTCGCCCCTCGCCCAGGTCGTCCGCCCCCCGCTCACCGCCCTCACCCGCGACATCCACGCCTACGGCGCCCACGCCGCCCGCACCCTCCTCGACCTGATCGCCGGCCGCCCCGCCGACGGCTACGAGGACCAGGCCCCCCAACTCACCCCCCGCGGCTCCACCGCCGCCCCGCCCCGCCCCGCCGAGACCGGCGCCCGCCGCTAGGCCCTGCCCGGTCGATCTTGTCGGATCGGCGCGCGGCGGTGGACGCCCGGCGAGATCGGCCGGACAGGGCCGAGGCCGTGGCCGGCTGCTGGAGGGCTCAGGCGAACCAGCAGTAGAGGCTGCCCCCGGCCGGGCCGGTTCTCGTGGCGAGTCCGGCGACCGCCTGCAGGACGGCGAGGAGGTCGTCGTCGGTCATGTCCTCGCCGTCCTCGTGGCGGAGCCTCTCGCTCCAGCGGTCGGCGAGGTCCTCCAGTTCCTCGGCGCCGGCGTCGGCCAGCGCCCGGGTCAGCCGGGGCGGGAGGGCGAACGTGCCGCTGCCGTCGTGGGTCACGGGCACGATCCAGTCGGTCCGCTGCCAGAAGAGCTGCTCCGAGGACGGCCCCACGAAGTAGGCGTCCCACTCGTCGACCGCGTCCTCCGCGTCGAAGTGACGGCCCGTCACCGCGGCGAACCGGCCCTGCGGGCCGCCCCGGTGCGCGCCGGCGGCGGTGCGGTCGTCAGGAGCGAGGAAGAAGGCCACGGCGGTGCTCACCGCGCCATGATGGCAGCTCCGGGGGGCGGGGCGCGGGGCGGGGTCGCCCAGCGCAGCGGCCGGGGAAAGCGCTGTCCGGCGAACGGGTCAGGATGGTAGGAACTGCCGCCGTGCACAGGACTCCGGAGTTTCCCGATCTGCTGCGGCTGATCGACGAACGCGCAGCCGCCTTCCGCGCCGCGATCGCCGCCGCGCCCAGCCTCGACCTGCCCGTGCCGACCTGCCCCGGGTGGACGCTGTTCGACCTGGTGCAGCACATCGGCGAGGGCCGCCGCCGCTGGGCCGCCGCCGTCGCCGCCGGGCCGGACGCCACGTCCGGGACCCCGGCCCGGGGCGCCGCGGTCAGGCGCCGGGGTCGACTTCGGGGTGCGTGAACCGCACGGGCCTGCCCAGCGCCCGGGCGTAGGCGATCTCGGCCCGGGTGCTGTCTCCGATGTAGTCGCCGACCACGAGCACCTCGTCGGCGAGCCGGATCTTCGCCCGGTGCAGTTCGTCGAGCCGGCTCTTCAGCGCTTCGGCCTCGGCGGGGTCGGCCCACAGTCCGTGCGGCGACTTCAGGTCGCAGCCTGGCTTGACGACGATCTTCCCGGCTGCGGTCTCCCGCAGGTCGGCCTCGGCCATCTCGGCCATAAAGCGGGTGGAGCCGCAGATCACGACGATGCGCGGGAGGCCCAGCAGCTTCTTCGCGTCGGCGAACTTCTCCTCCGGGGTGGGCGGTTGCGGGGACGGCACTGGTTCCTCCAGGTGGTGCGGCCCAGGGGCGGGGGACGCCTGCGGGGACGGGAACGCGGGCGTCCGGGACATGGTGCGACGAACGGCGCGGACGCCCCCGCGACAGACCCCGACCGGCCTGCCGACGGCTCCGGACCGGGCGGGCGCCGGCCCCTGCCGGCGGGCACCGGGGCCCGCCGGCAGGGGCGCGGTTCAGGCCGCCAGGCGGGTGCCGCGGCGCCAGACGGCGCGGGTGTTGAGGGTGTCGCCGATGTCGGTGGTCGGGTCGCCGTCGACCAGCAGAAGGTCGGCGCGCAGGCCCTCGGCGATGCGGCCACGGTCGCTGAGGCGGAAGCGGCGGGCGGTGGTCGCCGTGGCCGCGCGCAGGGCCCGTTCGGGGGTGAGGCCGGCCGTCACCAGGTACTGGAGTTCGTGGTGCAGGCTGGCGCCGTGGGCGAGGCCGCCGAAGAACGTCTCGGGCATGGAGACGTCGGTGCCGGCCAGCACGTCCACCCCGGCGGCGTCCAGGGCGCGCACGGTGGCGTACAGGTCGTCGAGCCGGCCCTGCGGGTAGCGGTTGTAGCTGGAGCGCAGGGTGCGGTCCCAGGCGCTGTCGAGGCGGGCGGCGACCCGGGGGTCGTCGGCGAGTTCGCTGCCGGTGCGTCCGGTCATCGAGGCGCCGAGGGTGAGGCAGGGGATGACGAACATGCCCGCGTCCTTGATCAGGGCGATGACCTCGTCCGTGTGCGGCTGGTCCATGAACACGTGGGTGACGCCGTCGACGCCGGCTTCGGCCGCCGTCCTGGTGGCGTCCAGGGTCAGCGCGTGGGCCACGGTGAGGGCGCCGTACTTCTTGGCCTCGGCCACGCCGGCGGCCACGGTGGCCCGGTCGAGCACGGGCAGCCCGGGGTGTCCCTCCACGCTGCCGTCGTCGATCATGAACTTGATGAAGTCGGAGCCTCGGGCCAGGAGTTGGGGCACGTAGGCGGCCGCCTCCTCGGGGGTGGTGGAGAACGGCATCAGCGGCATCACCGGCGGGAGGTCCCACTTCGGCCGGAAGCCCTCGGGCATCAGCTCGCTGGGGTGGCCGCCGGGCGGCGTGATGGCGAAGCCGGAGGAGCGCACGTCGGCGAGGGTGTCGTCGTCGGTGACGGCCGCCCGGTTCTCCCGGGTGTTCATCCCCTGCATCTCCAGTTCGGTGGTCACCCCGAACCGCAGGGCGAGCGCCAGCGAACCCGGGGCGGAGTGGACGTGGGCGTCGATGAGCCCGGGCAGCAGGGTGGCGCCGCTGCCGTCGACGACCTCGCTGCCCGCGGGGACGTCGCCGCCGACCCGGGCGATCCGCCCGCCGTCGACGACCACGGTCCGCACGCCCAGCGCCTTCTCGCCGTCGAAGACCTGCGCGCCGGTGATCGCGGTGAGTGCCATGGCGATCCGCCTCGTTTCCTTGCTCGTCCGAGATTTACATACCGGATGCTATGTACATACCCAATGTTATGCAAATTCCCGGGGCGGCCCTAGAATCGGCCCCATGAGCAGCGCGCCCTCCCCCGAGCAGCCCGCCGACGATCCGGCCCTGGACCAGATCGGCCCGGCCCTGTCCCGGCTGCGACGGCGCGCCCCGGCCTCGCGCAAGGACCTCTCCCGCAACCTCGTCCTCAACGTGGTCGCCGACGCGCCGGGCGAGATGACCGTCGGCGGCCTGGCCGCCGAGATGGGCGTCGCCCAGCCGGTGGCCAGCCGCACGGTCGCGGCCTGCCTGGCCGAAGGACTGCTGCGCCGGGCCGCCTCCCAGGCCGACGGGCGCCGCACCGTGCTCGAACTCACCGACCACGGCGAGGCCGAACGCAACCGCTTCGCCGCCGAGCAGCGCCGGGCCTTCCAGCAGATCACCGCCGCCTGGACGCCGGAGGAGCGGGTCCAGTTCGCCCGCCTCCTGGTCCGCTACGGGGCCGACGCCACCGCCTGGTCCCGCCAGCAGGACCGACCCGCCGAACAGCCGGACTGACCCGCCCCCGCACGGACACGGCGAAAGCCCCGCCAGGACGCAAGACTCGCCTGACGGGGCTTCACTTCACCGCACGGAACAGCCGGACGGGCCGGGGCACTCAGTGGCACGCCGGCCTCGTGTCACCTGCCGGAGACCGACCGACCGGAGACCGGCCTGCCGGAGATCATCCGGCCCGCCGGGGGATCCCCGCCGAATCGAGCAGCCGGTGCATGAGCGGTGGCGGCAGTGCCGGATTGGCGGCCGCCCGGATCGACGTCTGCGCGTCCCCGTCCCCCAGCAGTTCCGTCACCCGCCCGTACGGCAGGTCCGGGTGCGAGGCGAGGGCGCGTCGGAACCGCACGTCGGGATCGTGGCTGAGCCGCAGCAGCAGTTCGGCCGGCGCCCCGGGGTCGTGGGTGGCGAGGTGCCGTCGCGCCGGCTCGGGGTCGTCCCCGAACCGCCGGGCGAGCCCGGCCCGCGGAAAGCTCGGATGGTCCAGGAGCATGCCTTTCAGCGGGCTGGTCCAACGGCAGAAGACGTCGAGGACGACCTCGCCGTCGACGGTGGGCTGGTTCTCGCAGAGCAGGATGCGCACCGGGAGGTCGTCGTCGCGGCCGAGGAGGTCCACCACGTCCCGGGGCAACTGCCCGTTGCAGGCGGCGCTGCGACGGAGCAGCGTGTTCGCGGACGTCGCGCACCGCCGCAGCACCTCGGCATCGGTCGCGTCGAGGACCCAGGGCACCGCCCCGAGCCGGTCGGACTCCGACACCCGGTAGTCGATCTCCGCCCGCTGGGCCTCCGTCAGGTCCGGGCGGGCGGCGAACTGCAGGCGGACGGCGTGCTCCGGGTCGTCGGCGAGGAGCCGCGCCGTGTCCAGCGCGACCGCCGGATTGCCCGCGACGGCGGCGCGCTCGTGCACGTCACCGGTCTCGGCCAGCCGCCGCGCCGTCGCCGGGTGCAGTGCGGCCCTCGCCAGCACCTGAGCCCGCCGGACCGGAACGTCGTCCGTGAGCAGCAGGTACCGCTCGGTGGCGTCGGCGTCGTGGCCGCTCGCCCGCTTCGCGGCCTCGGCCCGCACGGAGGGTTCGGCGTCCGCCAGCAGCAGCCCGCGACGCTCGGGATCCAGGTGCTCCCAGGCCCGGCACGCGGCACGCCGCCGCCGCGGGTCGGCGTCCGACGCCAGCTCGGCCAGCGCCGGGGAGGGCAGCAGGCTCTCCTCCGCGCGCGAGCGCACCTGGGCGTCCCCGTCCCGGAGCAGGGCCCGCTGGGCCCACTCCGGCAACGGGTCCACCGGGCTCCTGAACCACTGCGGCCCGGTCGCCACCGCGGCCCGCACCGTCGGGTCGGGGTCGTTCACCAGCCGCGCCCGGCGGTCACCGGAGGCGTCCTTGTTCTCCGCGAACGCCGCCCGCAGCGTCACGTGCGGCGAGGTCACGATCGCGTCGACGACCCGGTCGGGCAGCGAGCGCCAGGCCAGGGTCTGCCAGACGTCCGACGCCTCCTCGGAGAGCAGCCGCAGCAGCACGTCGGCCGGGGCTGCGGGATTCTTGACGATCCCGCGGATCATTCCGTGGTTGTTCATCAGCGCTCCGCGGGACTAGGGCAGGTCGGCGAACGGATCGGATCCGCCGTGCCACTCGACGCGGTCCCGGACCGACTTCGGCGATTTCATGATCTGCGCCAACTCCCACGCCGTGAAGTCGTGCGACGGGTTGCTCGCGAGGTCGCTTGCGCTCACGGTCTCGGCCCACGCCCTGGCGCCTGCGGTTCCTCCGTCGACATCGGTGAGGTCGAACACCAGCTTCGTGGTGCTGCTCGGTTCCAGGGAGGCCCTGAAATGATTGAAGAAGTCAGTGTAGTCACCGAGTTCTCCGGCCCCGCCGAAACCGTCGGAGAATTGGTGGAACCATATCTGGCCGGGCTCTGCGTTCATCGGGTCCGCCAGCGCCTCCAGGGACTCGCCGTCGACTCCGAGCACGATCTTCGTGGGAGGACAGATGTTGTGGACGAGGACGGGCGTGCCGCCCGCGACCACGTAGTACGTGTGCAGGTCGGCGACGGTGAGGTTGTGCATGTCCGCTTCGCCCTGCAGCGGGGTCACGGCGGTCACCCGGATCCGGTCTCCGGAGGGGGTGACGAGGGTGTCGCCCACCGGCAGTTCGCCGGCCGGGGTCCAGGTGCCGGTGGTGGCGTCCCGGAACGGGTGGTTCGACGTGGTGTGCAGCGTCCCGGAGGAGCCGTCGGCCAGTTGGACCTGGAGGTCGACCAGGTCCTGGTCGTGGTTCAGCCAGGTCGCGGTGACCTGGTGTCCGCCGCCGTCCTCGCCGGTGTCCGGATCGGCCGCCTCGACCTCGTCCCCGTCCTTGATGTCGGCGATGGGTTTGAGCGACCCGTCGGCCATCAGCACCAGGGTGTCGCCGGAGAAGCTGCAGCCGCTGGGCTCGAATCCGGCGATCTTTCCTGCACCGTAGGCCATGGCGCCGCCGACCACGGCACTCAGGGCCATCTTGGTGACGTCGGTGCAGTCCTCGGTGCACTGTCCCGCCATCCCCGCGACGGCGCCGACCATCACGAGGCACCCCGCTCCGGCGCTCTCGGGGCACAGGGCCGCGCCGATCAGGGAGACCGCCAGCGACGCGACCTGTCCCTTGGCCGCGTCCCAGAGTTCGGAGAGCGTCACGTCACCCAGCAGGGCGTGCCGGAAGCGGACCATCAGCGGGCCGTACGTGTGACCGTTCGGGTCGTTCCAGCCCTTCGGGTCCCGCTCCATGTAGAACTGCAGGTCTTTCCTGAACTGGTCGAGGCGGTCCTTCGGGATCTTGTTGATGATCTCGGTCGCCACCGGGTCCGGCTTCGCCGGCGGCTTCGGCTTCGCGGGCTGGCAGGCGCCGCTGATCGCGCAGGACTCCGCCGGGGCGCCGGGCTGCGCGGTGGGGCAGGGGATGTCGCTGCCCACGCCGCCGCAGGCGAGTCGCAGGCCGGTGGGGTCGGAGTGGGTGACCGGGTTGTCCGCGGCGTAGGTGTAGCCGTTCTGCTGCTGCGGGTCGCCCTCCAGGACGGGGTCGAGGCTGATGAACCGTCCGAGCGCGGTGTCGTACTGCCGGGCTCCGATGGTCGTCAGTTCGGCGTTGGTGCTGACCGGGTCGCCGAGGAAGCCGTTCTTGTCGAGCCACGAGGATCCGGGGGCGGAGCCGCGGGGCGCGCCGTAGGGCGTGTACTGCTTCCAGGCCGGGTTCTTGCCGTTGGCGTCCAGGCTGACGGCGCCGGTGCTGTGCTGGTCGCCGAACAGGAAGCTCACCGCGGTGTTGGTGAGCACGGCCTGGCCGCCGCCCGGCAGGCTGTACGTCCGGGTGTTGCCCTTGGCGGAGGTCGTGGTGTTCAGGGTGATCTGCTGGTCGGGCAGGAAGACGGTGATCGTGCCGGGGTCGACCCGTTCGATCACGTCGCCGCCGGCACCGTAGTAGTAGGTGCTGGTGGCGCCGTTGGTGGTGGCGGTCTGCAGCTTGCCCTGCTTGTCCCAGGTGAGGCTCTGCTGGCCGGCGCTGGTGGGGCGGGAGGTCGTGGCGCCCAGGGAGTTGTAGCAGTAGGCGCCGGTGGCGGTGGTGTTGCCGGTGGTGCTGGTGGACGCCAGGGTGTGGGCGCCGGTGCCGGCGTTCGCGCAGCCGGTGGCGCTGCCGCCGTAGGCGTAGGTGGTGGTGGTGTCGGCGGAGACCGGGCTCAGCGCGTGCTGGACCTGGCTCTTGGGCTGGCCGAGCACGTCGAAGGTCCAACTGGTCCAGTACGCGGCGCCGCTGACGCCGTCGCCGACGGTGGTGGCGACGTTCTGCGCGGTGGGTCGGGTGGCGCAGGTGCCGGCGGCGCCCGCGGTGGTCCAGGCCTGGCTGAGGCGGTCGAGCGGGTCGTAGGTGTAGCACTGGGTCTCGGTCGCGGCGCCGTTGCGGACGCTGCTCTGCGCGGTGACGTTGCCAGCCGGGTCGTAGGTGTAGCTGGTGGCGTCGTACGGCGTGGTCGAGACGGAGGTGTTGCCGATCCGCCGGAGGTCGAGCGCCCCGGTGTGCGGGTCGTAGTCGTAGTTGACGCCGGCCGGCGAGGCCGCCGCTCCGACGGTGGTCGCGGCCACCTGGCCCAGGGCGGTGTAGGCGGTGCTCTGGGTGTAGCCGTTGGTGCCGCCGAGCGTGGCGGGCTTGTCGAGTCCGCGGTAGCCGGCGTACCCGGTGGTGAGCACCTCCAGGGGCATACCGCCGGCGGCGGGGATCAGGTCGGACTTGGGCAGTCCGACGGTCGGGCTGTAGGAGTGCCGGTAGGAGTACTTGCCGGCGAGGTCGTTGCTGCCGGGGACGGTGTAGTCCTCGCCCGTCGAGGCGCCCCGGGCGGTGAAGCCCTGGGCCTGGGTGACGAACGCGCCGGCCGGTGTGTTGGAGGTGACGGTGGTGAGCCGGCCCTTGGCGTTGACCATGCCCGGGACGGCGTTGTTGCTGTTGTCGTAGCCCCAGGTGGCCACCGGCGTCGCGCCGGACTGCGCGCTCAGCGGCACGTCGTAGCGGGCCGTCTGGCGGTTGAGCGCGTCGTAGGTGAAGGACGCGGTGTTGCCCGTGGAGTCGCTGATCTGCAGGAGGTTGCCGACCTTGTCGTACAGCATGGGCGAGCCGGCCGGGGTGGACCCGGAGTCGGGGTCGGTGGTGGAGACGGTCTGGCCGAGGAAGTCGTAGCGGGTGGTCCAGGTGTTGCCCAGGGCGTCGACGACCTGGGACGGGCGGCCGAGCGCGTCGTAGGTGTGCTTGGTCGCGCTGGTGGTGCCGCCGGTGACGGTGGCGGTGGTGAAGCCTCCGGTGACCGCGGTGGTGACGGTGGGCGCGGTGGTGTACTGGTCGACTTCGGTGGTGTGGTCCAGTGCGTCGGTGACCGTCGCGCCGGCGGTGCCGCCGGTGGGCGGGACGCTGATGACGCGGTCGCCGAGGTACTGGGAGTACCCGGTGCTCCGGACCGCCTGCTCGTAGAGCGACGTGACCACGGTGGGCCGGCCCAGGCCGTCGTACGACGTCAGGGTCTGCTGGTCCACGGCGTTGTCCGCGGCCGACACCAGGGTGCCGTTGGGGTCGGAACTCTTGTCCCAGTAGTTGGAGTTGGTCTTGTAGGCCCAGCCGTGCGAGTCGTAGAAGGTGTCGCTGACGATCCGGCCGGCGGCGGTGGTGACCGCCTGGTTCTGGGTCTGCCGGGTCCGCAGGAGCGAGTCCAGCAGGACGGTGGAGACCGAGTACCCGGAGGACTCGTTGAGCGCCTTGGTGGTGACCACCGGGGGCGCGTTGCTGCCGACCGCCGGGAAGGCGTAGTCGTACAGCTCGTCGGCCGGTGCGCTGGTGGGCCGGCCGGCGCGCCACACCGCGATGGTGCGGCCCAGGCCGTCCGCCTTGGCGGTGGTGGTGATGCCGTTCATGTCGGTGGTGCTGAGCGACAGGCCGCGCATCGGGTCGAGCGTGGTCACCTGGCTCTGGCCGAGCGCGTTGGTGACGGTCAGCCCGGTGGTGGTCAGGTAGGAGGTGCGGGTGTAGCCGGTGGTGGTCGCGTGTCCGGCGCCGTCGTAGATCTTGCTCGGCTTGCCGAAGCTGTCGGTGAGCGTGCTGCCCTTGGTCCGGTAGGTGAACGCGCCGCCGCTGTAGCCGTCGGCGACCTGGAGCACGGACTGGTCGCCCTTGGTGGGGGCGGCCTGCGGCCAGGCGGGGGCGGTGGGCTGCGGCCAGGTGGCCGCCATCGTCGGGTTGTCGTAGAAGGTGCGGGTCGCCGTGACGACGTCGGTGGCCCGGTTGAGGCCGGTCGGCGCGGTCAGCTTGTTGAGCTGGGCGTCGGTGGGGGCGCTGGCGCCGCCCGGGTTGGCGCCGGCGCAGGGCTTGGCGTCGGTCTCGCTCTCGGCGGGCAGGCCGCTGAGGTTGAGCGCGGTGTTGGCCGGGGCGTAGGCGGTGCGGTCGCAGCTCTCCTGCGACTTCGCGGTGCCGGCCAGCGCGAGGTCACCGTGGTCGTAGTTGTACAGCGGCAGGCCGAAGGTCGGCGAGGCCGCGTCGGTGTCGTAGCTGGTGTCGGTCTCGGTGGTGCGCCAGCCGCCGCTGACGGCCTGGCGGGTCCAGGTCTCGACCTTGCCGGTGGCGTTGGCGGTGAGCGGGGGCAGTCCGGTGCGGGTGCGGCTGGCGGTGGGGGCGGAGACCCAGTAGGAGTTGATGCTGGAGTGGTCGACCGGCCCGCCGTCGTAGGTGTAGGCCGCGGACTCCAGCAGGCTGCCGGAGAGTTGGTCGCTGTCGCGGTGGGTGCCGCCCTGGGAGTCGGCCAGGTTGACGGTGCGGGTGCTGGTCGGGGAGAGCCAGTCGCCGTCCATGCCCCGGTAGAACCAGGACTCGGAGAGGGTGAGCGGGTCGGCGCCCTGGCCGGTGCGGGTCTGCACGTCGCCGTAGCCGCGCCACTGGCCCCAGGTGCGGTACTTGGCCTTGACGACCTCGTTGTCGTCGTGGTGCCAGGCGCCGCCGCCCTTGTAGGTGTACGCCGTGTACAGGCCCGCCGAACCGCCCGACGGGTCCGACTGCGAGACCGACTTGACCACGTACTTGTTGAACCAGTCCGTGTACGGGTCCGTCATGAACTTCGGCGTCCAGTTGACGGGGTAGCACGAGGAGGTGTTGGTCGCCGGGTCCAGGCCCTGGATGCCGGCCGGGGTGCAGGCGTCGGGCAGCGTGTACTCGACGCCGATCGCGCTGCCGGTCTCGGTGGTGATCCGGTCGATCCGGTACCGGTTCAGCGGGCCGAGCCCCGAGCCGTTGCCGGTGGTGTAGTCGACCCGGTTGGCCATCATCGCGCCGTGGAACGTCACCGGCGGCAGCGGCACCTCCGGCCCGCCCGCGGAGGTGTCCTTGCCGGTGTGGGTGATCGAGTCCAGCCACAGCGTCGAGGTGTTGTACGTGCCCGTCGTCGGAATCGACTGCGCCAGCGCCCAGGTGTCCACCGGCGCGTAGGCGCTGCCGTTCCACTGCGAGGTGGCGATGCCGGTCAGCCGGACGGTGGAGAAGAAGCCCGGCGAGGTAGTGGTGCAGGTGGCGCCCTGCGCGCACACGAGGTCGAAGGGCACGTCCGGCCAGTTCGCCGCGTTCGCCGCGTTCAGCGGCTGGCAGGTCCCGGTGACGCAGCGGTCCCCGGTGGTGAAGGAGACCCTGTCCGCGACCGTGCCGTAGGCGCTGCCGTCGGTGAAGCCGTAGTCGATGCGGTCGAGGTGGCTGTCGCGCACGTACGGCGTCATCGTGGCACCGTTGTTGCGCCCGTAGTAGTTGGTGTCCTGCTTGTACCAGTACGACATCGCGTTGCCGTGCAGGTCCTTGACGTAGTCCAGGTGCCAGCGGTACGCCGTCGTGCACACCGCGTTGGCGAACGTCGCGTTGTAGCAGGGGTCGCCCGGGTTCGCCGAGTACACCGGCTCCGAGTCCACCGAGTTCGTCACCGCTTTGCCCGACGACCAGCCGGGCAGCTGGTTGCGCCCGAAGCTGTACACCGTCCCCGAACGGTCCGTCAGCGTCCAGTAGCCGGTGTTGAACGTCCCCGACCCGTTGTTGCTGCCGGTCACGTGGGTCACCACGGCGCCCGCGTCGTCGGAGGTCTTCCAGGTGCTCTTGCCGGCGTCCCAGATCAGCGACGTCGAGGAGCCGTTGAGCGAGACGGTCAGCAGCGGGCCGTCGTAGCACGTGTCGCCGGTCGACTTGGCGGCCGGCTGCGTGATGCCCTCGGGCGAGCCCGAGCAGGAGACGAAGGTCTGCTCGACGTAGGAGTCCGCCATCGCCCAGCCCTCGCCGATCCACGAGGACTGCGCCTGAGTGGAAGCGGTCTTGCCGTCCACGCTGCCGGAGTCGTACGACAGTTGGATCTTCGGGGTGAGCTCCGAAGCCGCCGGGGCAGGCTGATCGGGTAGCTGTAGGTGAAGGAACCGGACGCGCTACCGGCAGCCCAACTACCGGACGGGCTCAGCGAGGTGGCACCGTACTGGCCGCCGTCGCCGCCGCCGTCACCGGACGAGACGCCGGAGGTCGCCGCGATCAGCATCGTGCCGGCGAACGCCGCGGGCGCGGCGGCCGGAGCGGCAGCGGTGAACGACGCCTGCCGGACGTCCGGGGTCTGCGGCTGCGCGGCGCCGGTGGCCGCGCTCAGCGGCACCACGGCCGAGAGCGCCCCGGCCGCGGGGTCGCGGTCCGTCTCCAGCGGGGTCTGCACCCGGCAGTCCGGGACCTCGGGGGTGGTCAGCGCGCACGCGGGCATCGCCACCAGGTGCAGGCGGGACGCGTAGTCACCGCCGTACGCCTGTGCGAACGCCTGGTAGTCGACGCCGATCCTGGCCTTGCCGCGGCCGCCGCCGACCGGGGTGACCTCGGCGAGCAGGCCGCTGACGCCCGCCGCGAGGGCCGCCCGGTGGTCCAGGACCTGGACGTCGACCGAGGAGGGACCGGTGTAGCCGGCCGCCCCGTCCGCCACGCCCTCGGCCCACACCGGACCGCCGAAAGCCGCCCTGGCCTTCGAGGTACCCAGCGCCACCCGCCCGTTGCTCTTCGCCGGGAACGTGGTCGCGGTGGCCTCGTACGGCGCGGCCGACGTGAGGCGCTCGGCCGCCCGGCGCGGCACCTCGGTCACCTTCACCGGGTGCCCGAGGCCGGGTGCCGGTGCGGCCGGTGCGGCCGGTGCGGCGAGCAACGGCGCCGCCTGGGCACCGGCCGTGAGCACCGCCTGGCCGACCAGGGCGACGGCCACCACCAGCGAGATCCGGCTGCGCAGTGGTCGGGTTCTCGCGCTCCTGCGCCAACTCTTCATCAGTTCTCCCCGGCCACCGTCACATCGCTGCCGCCCCCTCCGCGCGGAAGCGCGTCGGTTCCCCCGTCGGTCAACACCGCCGGTGGCCCGCGGGGACCCTAGTGGCGCGAGCGCGATCTTGAACAGGACGTTCGGAGCCCGATCCGAGGACTTTGCCCGCACTGGGCACACAATGCGATCAAGCCTTTGCCAAACTTTTCCCATTCCGGCCGGGAAATCGGGCACCGAAAGGGCCGCACCGAAGAAAACCGTGCAACCCCCGCGTTCGGGCGCAGGGCGCTGAGCTGCACTGTTGCCGGGGAACCGGACCCGCCGTCACCCCGACCAGCACGGCCCGCGGGAAACCACCCCGCTCAGCTCCCCGCCACCGGCCCCGTGCTCCCCCGCTCCTCCCCCTCCACCCGTCAGCCCGCCACCGGCCCCGTGCTCCCCCGCGGCACCAGCACCGGCGTCCCCGCCGGACGCGACCGGGCCCGGCCCTCGTCGATCAACTCCAGCAGGCAACGGGCGACTTCCTCGCCGACCGCGAACGGGTCGTGGCTGAGGGCGGAGAGTTGCGGGCGGGTGATCCGGCACAGGTCGGAGTCGTCCCAGGCGACCAGCGAGACGTCCTGCGGGACGCGCAGGCCCAACTCCTCGGCGACGGCGAGTGCGGCGACGGCCATCAGGTCGTTGTCGTAGACGATCGCGGTGGGCCGTTCGGCGGCCGTCAGCAGGGTGCGGGTGGCCCGGGCGCCGGCGTGGGCGGAGAGGTCGGTGGGGAGGGTGCGGGCGGTGACGGCCGGGAGTTCGGCGGCGGTGGCGGTGAACGCGTCGCCGCGCAGCAGGGTGCGGCCGAGCGTCTCGGGGCCGGTGACGTGGGCGATCCGACGGTGGCCGAGCAGGGCGAGGTAGCGGACGGCCTCGGCGATCGCGGCCGCGTCGTCGGTCCACACGGCCGGGAACGGGCCGGACAGCGCGGGCTGGCTGACCGCGACGGCGGGCATGCCGAGCTTGTGGACGGGCTCCAGCCGGGGGTCGGCGGCGACCACTCCGACCAGCACCGAGCCGTTCACCCGTCCCGACTGCCACCACTGCCGGTAGAGCGCGATCTCGGCGTCCCGGTCGGGGACGGTGTGCAGCAGCAGTGCGCACGGCCGCTCGGCGAGGACCTGCTCGATCCCGCCGATCAGCGCCATCTGCACCTGGTCGAGTCCGGCGGCGGCCGCGCCCCGGGTGAGGGCCATGCCGATGGTGTGCACGCGGTCGCTCTGGGCCAGTGAGCGGGCGGCGAGGTTCGGCGACCAGCCGAGTTCGCGGGCCGCTTCGACGATCCGCTGCCGGGTCGCGTCGGAGACGCCCGGCCGGTCGTTGAGGGCCAGCGAGACCGCGCCCGCGGACACCCCGGCCCGCGCCGCCACGTCCCGGATCGTCACCCGCCGCTGCATCCTGCCGCTCACCCCGTCCACTCCGTGCCGTCCGCCCCGGACCGTCCGCTCCGGGTCCGCCACCTGCGGGCCACCATCCTGTCAGGTCCCCGCCGCGGTGCGGCACATCGGCTGCTGGTAGCGTCGCAATCTTCGCCGGGCGCCCCGGCGGAGTACCCCTCGGCAGGGACCGGCATGACGACCGCGCAGCAGCGCCTGCACCACGCCCTGGACGCCCTCGACCGCACCGCCCGCCCCGGCCCGGCCGTCGGCGGTTGCGAACACTGTTACACCGCCGGGCAGTTGGCGGCCCTGGCCGGTCCGCCGGCCCTGGTCCCGAACGGCCTGCTGCACTCGGTGGCCGCGAAGGGCCCGGACCACTGGGAGGACTTCCCCACCCTCTACCGGCGGCTCGCCCCGCGCATCCTGCGCCAGTTGACCACCGGCACCCTCGCCGTCGACGGCCCCCTGGTCGCCGCCCGCCTGGTGGCCGCCGCCTGGCCCGACTGGCACCGCGCCGACCTCGTCCGGGACGTCCTGGACGCCTGGTGGCCCGCCGCCCTGGCCGACCCCGCCGCGGACGCCGCCGAGGTCCTGGCCACCCTCGCCGTCGCCACCGGCACCCTCACCCCCTGGCTGCGCACCTGGGCCGCCACCCCCACCCCCACCGCCGACCGCCACCTCGCCGACGCCCTCGACACCTGGCTCCACCACGGCCGGCTCCCCGACCTGCGCCTCGGCTTCCACGCCGAACTCCCGGCCGGCCCCGAGATCACCGCCTGGATCGCCACCCTGCCACCCCGCCGCATCGCCCCGGACCAGCGCTGCCGGCTCTCCCCCGCCCTGGACGGCTGAGCCCCCCCCGGCTCGGCGCAGGGCCCGGCAGGCAGAATGTGGCTTCCAGGGCCCTGCCGCTCCGTACCGCGGCCCGCCCGCAGCACACCGGACGGGAGCGGGAGTTGGAGAACGCCAGGGTCGACCTCACGGGGCCGCGCGAGGAGTTGTACGAGCCGTTGATGCGGGCGGTCTGCCCGTCCTCGCAGGGGGAGGCGGCGTTCCGGCTGGTGTACCAGGTCGAGCCGCTGTGGGAGTGGCTGCTCGCGCGGGAGCTGGTGACGGTCGAGTCCCGGGAGCGGTACGACCTGCTCGACGTCGACCTGCCGGGGGCGCTCACCCGGCTGCGGGAGGAGGGCGGCGTCGCCGGGCCCGAGGGCCGCGACGACCCGGTCGCCCGGTCCGCCGGGGCGGTGCTGGCGGTGGCGGCGAACCTGGCGGGCAGTCTGCACTGCAGCCTGCGCAACGTCCTGTACGAGCTGACGGGGGACCACATGCGGCTGGTGGCCGAGGCGATGATGTACGCCGCCGGGTACCTGGACGGGTCCGCGGACCCGCTGGGGCACGAGGACGAGGAGGGGTGGGGGCCGAACGGCGCGGCGCGCGAGGAGCGGCTGGCGGGGCTCTGAGCCCGCGCCCCCGCCGGGGCCGTCAGGCCGTCACGCCGTCACGCCGTCAGCGGCGGGGTCTCGCCCGACCCGCGCGGGATGAGCAGGGTGGGGAGTTCCAGGCGGGCGGGGGGCGTGGTGTCGCCGGTGAGGCGGTCGAAGAGGCGGCGGGCGGCGAGGGCGCCGAGGGCGGCGGGGTCCTGGGCGACGACGGTGAGGCCGGGGGTGAGCAGGTCGGCGAGTTCGAGGTCGTCGAAGCCGACCAGGGCGGGGCGGCGGTCGGCGGGGAGGTGGTGGAGGGCGGCGAGGGTGACCCGGTTGTTGGCGGTGAACAGGGCGGTCACCGCGTCGGGGCCGGTGGTGAGGCGGCGGACGGCGGCGGCGACCCGGGTCCGGTCGGTGGGGCCGCAGTCGACCCAGCGTTCGTCGACGGGCAGTCCGGCCGCGGCCATCGCCGCGCGGTAGCCGCGGGCCCGCTCGGCGGCGGTGTGGATGGACGGGAGGTCACCGACGAAGCCGATCCGGCGGTGGCCGTGGGCGATCAGGTGGGCGGTGCCGGCCTGTGCGCCGCCCGCGTTGTCGCTGAGCACGGCGTCGGCGTCGATGCCGGAGCCGGGGCGGTCCAGGAAGACCACGGGCGTGCCGGACTCGATCTCGGGCAGCAGGTAGCGGTGGTCGTCACCGGCCGGGACGACGATCAGCCCGTCCACCCGCCGCGCGCAGAACGCCAGCGCCAACTCCCGTTCGCGCGCCGGTACTTCGGCGCTGGAACCGGTGAACAGCAGGCAGCCCTCGGCGGCCGCGACCTGTTCGACGGCCCGGGAGAGCGCGGAGGAGAACGGGTCGCTGATGTCCTCCAGCAGCAGCGCGACGCTCGCCGTCCGGCCGGTGCGCAGCAGCCGCGCGCTGTCGTTGCGCCGGAAGCCGAGCGCCTCGATCGCGGCCTGCACCCGGGCCGCCATCTCGGGCGTCACCCCGCTCTCGCCGTTCACCACCCGGGAGACGGTCTTCAGCCCGACCCCGGCGGCCGCCGCGACGTCCTTCATGGTGGGGCGGGCACCGCGGGTGCCGCTGGCAGGGCTGCTGGTCATGTCAGGGAGGATAGTGCGCGTACGGCTCCCCCCGGCACGCCCGCCCCCTCCCCGTCCGGTTCCGGCCGCCCACCGCTACGCCGCCCCGCCGTCGCTGCCGCCGTCACTGCCGGTGCCGGTGCCGGTGACCAGGTTCAGCCAGGCGTCGGCGAGCAGGCGGTGGCCGAGGTCGGTGGGGTGGACGCCGTCGATGACGATCAGGGTGGGGTCGCCGGCGGTGCGGGCGGCCTGGTTGAGGAGGCCGTCGGCGGCGAGCAGCAGGGCGTCGTGTTCGGCGGCGAGGCGGCGGACGGCGTGGATGCGCGGGTCGAGGTCCTCGCGCCAGGCCCACTGGTCGGGGGTGACGGGAACGAGGAAGGGCTCGATCAGGACGAGTCGGGGGGCGCAGTGGGCGTGCAGGCGGCGCAGCAGTTCCCGGTACTCGTCCTCCCAGGTGTCGACGGGGCTGGACAGGCCGCTGTCGTGGTGGCGCCAGGTGTCGTTGACGCCGATCAGCAGCGAGACGAGGTCCGGCCGGTGGGCGAGCGTGTCGGCGTCCCAGCGGGCGCGCAGGTCGGTGAGGCGGTCGCCGCCGATGCCGCGGTTGAGGACGGTCGGGGTGCCGGGCAGCGCGGCGGCGGCCAGGGCCGCGTAGCCGTGGCCGAGGTCGTCGGGGCGGGCGCGGTCGCGTCCGGCGTCGGTGATGCTGTCGCCCTGGAACAGGACGGTGGCGGCGGCGGTCTGCATGCGGCTCTCCTCGCGCGGGGCCCGCCGTCCGGGGTGAAGGTCGTCGGGCGGCGGGCGGACGGGTGGCTTGTCGGACGGGCTGGGACGGGCTGGGACGGGCGGGCCAGGAGGGGTGGACGGGTGGACGGGTGGGTGTCTCGGGTTCGTTCCCCGTCGCCTCACGAGCATGCCGCCGTTTCAGCGGGCCCGTGGCACCCTGGCCCGGAACACGGTCGCGTCCCCGGCCAGCCGCAGCGGCCCGCTCGCGGCGGGGACGTACGCGCACTCGCCCGGCCCGATCGCGGGCCCGTCGTCCAGGTGGGCGGTGCCGCGGACGCAGAGCAGCAGTTGCGGCCCGTCGTCGTCGATCCGGACGCCGAACCGGGCGTCGAGCCGGACGTCGGACCGGGCGTCGGTCCCGGCGGGGTCGCCGAGTTCGATCCGGGAGAGGGTGAACTCCTCGGCGGGGGTGAGGAATTCGAGTTCGCCGGACCCGGCCGGGACGGCGGGGGTGTGGTGCGGGGCGGTGGGGCGGAAGTCGACGACCTCGGCGAGGGCGGCGGTGTCGACGTGCTTGGGGGTGAGGCCGCAGCGCAGCACGTTGTCGGAGTTGGCCATGATCTCGACGCCGAGTCCGCGCAGGTAGGCGTGCGGGACGCCGGCGTCCAGGTAGAGGGCCTGCCCGGCGCCGAGGTGGACGTGGTTGAGCAGCATGGCGGCCAGCAGGCCGGGGTCGCCGGGGTAGTCGCGGGCGGCGGCCAGGTAGGCGGCCCAGCTCGCCGCGTCCGGGTCCCCGCCGGTCGCCAGCTTCCGCATCGCGGCGGGCAGTTCGGCGGCAGCCTGCTCGCCACGGGCGCGGTCCTCGGCGAGTGCGCCGGTCAGCACGGTGCGCAGGGCGGTGTCGGCGGGGGCGGTGCGCAGGGTGTCGATCCAGGGGGCGAGCACCGGCAGGTCGAGGCGCTGCCACAGTTCGGCGGTGGCGCGCGGGTCGCGGAAGCCGCACAGGGCGTCGAACTCGCCGAGGGCGCAGATCAGTTCGGGCTTGTGGTTGCGGTCGCGGTAGATCCGGTGCGGGGCGTCGAGCGGGGTGCCGGCGGCGTCCTCGGCGGCGTACCCGGCGGCGGCCTGGGCGAGGGTCGGGTGGACCTGCACGGAGAGGGCGTGTTCGGCGGCCAGCACCTTGAGCAGGAACGGGAGTTGCGGCCCGAACCGGCCGGTCACCCGGGGGCCGAGTTCGGTGGCGGGGTCGCGGGCGATGACCGCGTCGAGCGGTTCGGCGCCGTCGCCGCGGTCGATCCGGGAGGGGGCACCGGGGTGGGCGCCCATCCAGAGTTCAGCCTCGGGTCCGCCGGTGGGCGGGCGGCCGGTCAGTTCGGCGAGCGCGGTGGTCGAGCCCCAGGCGTAGGGGCGGACGGTGGTGGCGAGCAGGTCGGCGGTCATCGGGTGAGCTCCGGGAGGGTGGTGCCCCGGCCCGTCCCCGAACTTCCTTACCCTCAAAAGGAGTCGGGGACGGGCCGGGAGTCTGCGGGAGTGGCGGTCTACGGGCGGAGGTGGTCGGACGGACGTCGGAGGCAGTCGGTCGGCGGACGTCAGCGGGCCGGCGGGGCGCTGCTGCCGCGCGGGACCAGGACGGGGGTGGGGGCCGGTCCGGCGGGCGTGCCGCGGTGCTCGATGACGTCGAACAGGGTGCGGGCGACCAGCGCGCCGTACCCGTGCACGTCGTGGCTCATCGCGGACAGCGCGGGGTGGGTGAGCCGGCACAGCTGGGAGTCGTCCCAGGCGATCAGCGACAGGTCGGCGGGGACGTGCAGGCCGAACTCGGCGGCGACCGAGATGCCCGCGACGGCCATGATGTCGTTGTCGTAGACGATCGCGGTGGGGCGGTGGGCGGAGGCCAGCAGCATCCGGGTGGCCCGGGCGCCGGCCTGGCCGGAGAAGTCGGTGGGGACGCTGCGCGGCGGCTCCAGTCCGAGCTGTTCGGCGGCGGCGGCCAGCGCCCTGGTGCGGATGGCGGTGTGCCCGAGGTGCGGGTCGCCGCCGACCCGGGCGATCCGGCGGTGGCCGAGCAGGGCGAGGTAGCGGACGGCTTCGGCGATCGCGGCCGCGTCGTCGGTCCAGACGGCCGCCAGCTCCCCTCCGGCCAGGCCGGGGTGGCCGGCCGCGACGGTCGGCATGCCGAGTGCGGCGAGTGCCGGGATGCGCGGGTCGGCCTCGGTCAGGTCGGTCAGCACCGCGCCGCTGACCCGCCGGGTGCGCCACCAGGTGCGGTGCACGGCGATCTCCTGCTCGCGGTCCCGTACCAGTCGCAGCAGCAGGGTCGCCGAGCGTTCCTCCAGCACGCTCTGGATGCCGGAGATGAACTCCATGTAGAAGGGTTCCAGGCCGAGTTGGCGGGCCGGGCGGGTGATCACCAGCCCGACGGTGTCGCTGCCCGGCGCCAGCCGGGCCAGGCTGCGGGCGGCCTGGCTGGGCACCCAGCCGAGTTCCTCGGCCGCGGCCCGGATCCGTTCCCTGGTCGGCACGGACACCCCGGGCCGGTCGTTCAGGGCCAGCGAGACGGCCCCGGCGGAGACCCCGGCGAGGGCCGCGACGTCCCGGATGGTGACGCGTCCGCTCACCGTGCCGCCTCCCGTCCCGTCGGCTCCCCCCGCGGCGGTACCGCGGCGCAGGTGCGGTACCGCCGCCCGTTCCCCCCGGTGCGGCGGCTCACTTGCTGGAGCCGGCCGCGAAGCCGGCGTAGATGAGGCGCTGCAGGGCGAGGAAGACCACCAGGGTGGGGAGGATCACCAGGATCGCGCCGGCCGAGATGATCTCCCAGTTGACGCCGAACGGGCCCTGGAAGCGGAACAGCGAGGTGGAGATGGTGCCCAGGTCGGTCGAGGGCATGTAGAGGAACGGGACGAAGAAGTCGTTGTACACCGTGACGCCCTTGACGATCACCACGGTGGCGATGGCCGGCTTGAGCATCGGCAGGATGATCCGCCAGTAGATGGTGAACGAGTTCGCCCCGTCGAGGCGCGCCGCCTCGTCCAGCGAGACCGGGATGGAGCGGATGAACTGCAGGAAGATGTAGATCGAGATGATGTCGGTGCCGAGGTACAGCAGGATCGGCGCCCAGCGGGTGTTGAACGCGCCGAGGTCGTTGACGATCTGGAAGGTGGCGACCTGGGTGGTCACCGACGGCACCAGGCTGGCCAGCAGGAACGCGCCCATGACGAGCTTCTTCAGCCGGAACTCGAAGCGGTCGATGGCGTAGGCGGTCATCGAGCCGATCACCACGGTGCCGGTGACGGACACCAGCAGGATGATCCCGGTGTTCAGGAACGCCGGCATCATGTGGCCCTGGGTGAAGGCGATGCGGAAGTTCTCGAAGTTGAACCAGTCGGAGGGCAGGTCCAGCGGGCCGGTGGCGAGGGCCTCCTTGCGGGTCTTGAGCGAGGTGAACAGGATCACCAGCAGCGGGACCAGCACCACGGCGCTGGCCAGTACCAGGGACAGGTACTTGGCGCCGGACGCGGCGGCGGAACGGGCGTGGAAACGACGGGGGTTGCGGTTCACGGCGGTGGTCACGACAGTTCCACCCTCTCCTCCGGCACCAGGCGGCGCTGGATCCAGGTGACGATCAGGATCAGGACGATCAGCACGACGGCGCTGGCCGAGGCGAGACCGAACTTGTCGAACTTGAAGGCCATGTTGATGCTCTGGATGACGAAGGTCTGCGAGCCGTTGGAACCGCCGGTCATGATGTACGGGATCTCGAAGACGGCGAGCGAGCCGGAGACGGCGAGGATCGCGCTGAGGCTGATCACCGGCTTGATGCTGGGCGCGATGATGTGCCGGAACTGCTGCCAACGGTTGGCGCCGTCCAGGGCGGCGGCCTCGTACAGGTGCGGCGGGATCGACTGGATGGCGCCGAGGAACAGCACCAGGTTGAGCCCGGTGTAGCGCCACACCGACACGCCGGCCAGCGACTTGTTGACCAGGTCCGGGTCGCCGAGCCACTGGTGCTTGCCGTGCACGCCGACCATCGACAGCAGCGAGTCCAGGGTGCCGTGCGGCTGGAAGAAGAACAGGAAGACGAACCCGATGGCCACGCCGTTGATCAGGTACGGGAAGAACAGGATGCCCTTGAACAGGTTCCGGAAGCGGGTGTTGAAGCTCAGCACGGTGGCGAAGTACAGCGCCAGCGCGATCTGCAGCACCGCGGCGACCAGGTAGACCCCGGAGACCAGGAACACCTTGAACAGTTCGGGCCGGGTGAACAGGTCCGTGTAGTTCTTCAGGCCGACGTTGTTGCGCTCCGGGCTGATGCCGTCCCAGTCGGTGAAGCTGTAGCCGATCATGTCGCCGATCGGCAGGTAGGTGAACGTCACCAGGAACGCCAGCGGTACCACCAGGTACAGCCACGGCGTGAACCACCAGTGGCGGCGCAGAGCCTTGCGCCGGGGAGCGCGGCGCTGGCCGGCCGGGGCGGCGTCGCCGGCCTCGGCCTGCGCGGGGGGCTTTCCGGCGCCCCGGTCCCTCTGCAGTGCAGTCATCTTCCGTTCCTTCTCAAGTCCTGACACCTGCTGGGCGGCACGGCCCTGCCCCTGCTCGTCGGGGCGGGTGGCGGTGGCCGTGCCGCTCGGTCAACTCGACCGGTACGGTCAGCCGTTGACGGTCTTCTGGGCCTGGGACCACTTCTTGTCGAGTTCGGCGAAGTAGCCGTCCCGGTCGCCGGGGGCCGCGCCGCGGGCGATGTCGACCAGCTTCTGCCGGTAGTCCGGGGCGTCCAGGTTGATCTCCGCGCCCTTGTCGATCTTCTTGACCACCGCGGACTTGTCCTGCTTCTGCCCGATCAGCTGCACCCCGTTGTCGGTGAACGGCTTGAGCGCGGCGGGCAGTTCGGAGCCCTTGACCGAGGAGATGCCCTGCTCGGCCTGCGCCGCACCGGACTTGGCGATGTACCAGTCCAGCCACGCCCGCGCGGCCTCCTGGTTCTTGGAGTGCTTGTTGATCGCGTACTTGTAGTCCGGCTGCAGGACGGTGCACGCCTTGCCCGAGGTGGACGGGAAGGGCATGTAGCCGATGTCGTCCGGGCTGGCGCCGGCCTTGGTCGCGGCCTCCTGCATCTGCGAGATCGCCCAGGAGCCCAGGTACATCGTGCCGACCTTGCCGGTGCCCAGCATCACCTTCGACTGGTCCCAGTTGGTGGTGGTCGGGTCGTCCTCGGACAGCTTCTGGTTGACGATCGAGTACACCAGGCTGTCGATGGTGTAGATGTCGTTGCCGCTGGTCCAGGGGGTCGCGGTGGTGGCCATCGCGTCCTTGGCGCCCTCGTTGCAGCTGGCCGCGCCGATCGCGTCGGTCCACTGCCGCAGCGGCCAACTGTCGTGGTAGTTGGTGTAGTACGGCACCGCCTGGCCCTTGGCCTTGATGGCCTTCAGGTCGGTAACGAACTCGTCCGGGGTCTTGGGCCACTCGGTGACGCCGGCGTCCGCCCAGACCTTCTTGTTGTAGACGAAGCCGGTCACCGTGCCGAAGTTGGCGATGCCGTAGACCTTGCTGTCGACCGTCGCGTAGTCGGTCCACTGGTAGGTCTTCGACAGCTCCTCCGAAGACCCCAGCGAGGAGAAGAAGTTGGGGAACTGGGCGATCGACAGGTCGGAGGGGATCGGCAGCACGTCACCGTAGTTCTCGGTGTTCATGCGGATCTTGACTTCGCCCTCGTAGTCCTTCATCCCCTCGAACTTCACCTTGACGTTCGGGTAGACCTTGTTGAACTCCGCGGCGTACTTGTCCAGCGTCCCGTCGCCGAGCTGGTCGGTGCGGTTGGTCAGCACCGTGATCGAACCGGTGACCTTCACCGGGTCCGCGTTCACCGACGGCGCAGCGGACGTCCCACCGCCACCACTGCTACACGCAGTGAGCACCACCATGGAAGCGGCCGCGACGGCCGGCCATCCTCTGCGCATCTCGCTCATCCTTCACGCTGTTCGTCCGTGTGACACGGGGGAAGCGACAGCCGACCGGACGTGACCGACCTTCCAGGCTGCTTGGCTGCTTAACGTAGACGTCACATCCCGGCCATGTCCATAGACCGGTCAACATTGATATCCACGAGTTTTGTTACCCGGTAAGCCCTGAATTACTAAAACTTTGCTTAACCATCAAGCCGATCAGGTTCGTTATCGGACCGCGACCGGGAATCGCTGGACAACGTTGTCAGAGCGAGTCAGAATCACCGGGAACGACCCGGCAGCGCCCTGCCCAGCACCGTGGCGCTCCCCTGCCACACCCGCGGAGACGTCACAATGAGTTACGAAATGGCCGGTACTGCCGTCACAGCCGGGTCCCCCGGCTCCCCGTCGGACGGCGCCCCCGCCCCCGGTCCCGCCGACGGGCCGCTGATCGCGGCCCTCGACATCGGCGGCACCAAGATCGCCGGTGGCCTGGTCGACACCCGCGGCGCCCTGCACCACCGCCTCCAGGTCCCCACCCCCGCCGACGGCGACCGGGACGAGCTGATGACCGCCGTCGACCACGTCCTCGACGACCTCGCCCGCCACCCCGACTGGCACCGGGTGCACGCCCTCGGCATCGGCAGCGCCGGGCCGGTCGACACCACCCACGGCACGGTCAGCCCCGTCAACATCCCCGGCTGGCGGGCGTTCCCGCTGCTCGACGAGGTCGCCCAGCACCCCGCCGCCCGGCACCTGCCGCTCACCCTCGGCGGCGACGCCCTGGCGATGACCGCCGCCGAGCACTGGCAGGGCGCCGCCCGCCCCTACCGCAACGCCCTCTGCCTGGTCGTCTCCACCGGCGTCGGCGCCGGGCTGATCCTGGACGGCGCCCTGCACACCGGCACCACCGGCAACGCCGGGCACCTCGGCCACATCACCATCGACTACAACGGCGACCCCTGCCCCTGCGGCTCCCGCGGCTGCCTGGAGACGCTCGCCTCCGGCACCGCCATCGCCCGCACCGCCGCCCGGCTCGGCTGGCGTCCCGGACCCGACCGGGACGCCAGCACCACCGCCGTCGCCCGCGCCGCCCGGGCCGGCGACCCCACCGCCCTGGCCGCCTTCGACCAGGCCGCCCGCGCCCTGGCCGCCGGCATCGCGGCCACCGCCACCCTGGTCGAACTCGACGCCGCCGTCATCGGCGGCGGCGTCGCCCAGGCCGGGCCGCTGCTCCTCGACCCCCTCGCCCACCACCTGACCACCTACGCGGCCCTCCCCTTCACCCACCACCTCACCCTGCACACCGCCCGGCTCGGCACCGACGCCGGTCTGATCGGCGCCGCCGCCCTCACCCGCCGCGCCCGGCCCGCCCCGCGCTGAACGCCCCGCGTCGAACGCCCCGCCGCCGACCCCGGCGGCCACCCTCAGGCGGCACCACCGATCCACCCGGTGGTGCCGCCTGCCGCGCATCGGACCGCTCCGCGACCGCGTCGCGGAGCGGTCCGATGCGCCAGGCGCTCACCCCTCAGGGGCCTCGGCGGCGGCGTCCTTCTGGTGGCCGCGGCGGGCGTCCCGGTCGAAGATGCCCAGGATCTCGCACGGCCCGCCCTCGGCCCCGATCGCGTGCGGCATCATCGTGGGGAACTCGGCGGCCTGGTTGGTCTCGATCCGGTAGCGCCGGTGGCCCAGTAGCAGGACCGCGGTGCCGGACAGCACCACCATCCACTCGCGGCCGGGGTGGGCCCGCATCCGGGCCGGGTTGTCGGGCGGCGGGTCGGTCATCCGCTGGCGCATCACGCTCAGGCCGGGGTCGCCCTTGACCGGCCAGCGCAGCAGGCCGCGGGCGGCGTCGATCGTCGGACTGATGACGACCTCGTCGGCGGCGTTCTCCACCAGCTGGTCCAGCGTGGTGTCCAGGGCGCGGGCGAGGGTGACCAACTGGTCCAGGGCGAGGCGCCGTTGACCGTTCTCGATCCGGCTCAGCGAGGACTGGCTGAGGTTGGCGCGGGTGGCCAGTTCCTCCAGCGACCAGCCCTGCGCGACGCGCAGCGCCCGGATCCGTTTGCGCACGAGGCCGTCCAGCTGCCCATCTTCTTGCGTCATGCGCAACATGCTATGCCCGCCAAGCAAAACGGGCCCAGCGTCGCCCCCAGGTGGTCCGGCAGCGGCCCGTACCCCGGAAGGGCGCGGGCCGCACGCGGCGCGGGGGCCCGGCCCACCTCACCGCCCCGGCGCCAGGACTCGCCCCGTCGGCGGCGGTGATCGGCGCCCGGGTGGCGGCGGGCGTCGGCGCCGCGATGATCACGCCGATCACACCGGCCGCCATCACCTCCACCTTCCCCGCGGAGCAGCGAAGCAGCGGGGTAGCGGGGCCGAGCGACGGAGCACGCCGCTGACCGCTGACCGCTGACCGCTGACCGCGCGGAACCCGCCGGAACCCGCCAGGGGCACCGGGGGCGCAGGGCCCGGGGCGCCGTCACGCCGCCGCGCGGCACCCGGCCAGCAGGAAGGCGACCATCCGGGCGGCGTCGGCCCGGTCGTAGTCGGGGCCGGTGATGCTGAGGTTCCCGATCGCGCGCATCAGCGGGTAGGCGCCGACGCCGGGGCGGAGTTCGCCCGCCCCGGCGCAGGCGTCCAGCAGGGTGGCGCAGGCCGGGACGAGGGTGTCGAGCATGAGGGCGTGCAGGTTCTCCAGCCCCGGGTCGCCGGAGCCCAGTGCCGCGCCGAGGCCGTGCTTGGTGACCAGGAAGTCCAGGAACGCGTCGGCCCAGCCGGTCAGCGCGGTGAACGGCGAGGCGGACTCCGCCAGCAGCCGGGGCGCGAGGGCCGCGCAGGCGTCGATCTGGTGCCGGTAGACGGCGGTGACCAGGTCGGCGCGGGTCGGGAAGTGCCGGTAGACGGTGCCGACGCCGACCTCCGCGCGGTCGGCGATGTCCCGGACCGGCGCCTGGACGCCCTGGTCCACGAAGACCGCCGCGGCGGCCTCCAGCACCCCGTTGCGGGTGCGCTGCGCCTGCGCTTGGCGTACCCCGACCGGTTCCGGCACGGCTGTCTCCTTCTGCTCGCGTTGCCCACGCCCGCCCAAGCCTGCCCGCATTGCTCGCGGAACAATGTTCCGCTAAGTTGGCGGAACGTGGCTCCGCCAAAGTATGGCAGAGCCGCGCCGCAGAGAAAGCGCAGGTCCCCGCATGTCTTCCCAGCTCTCCACGTCCGTCCGCACCTCCCCCTCCCCCCGCCCCCTCGACCGGCAGGTCGTCTCGGTCAAGCCCCTCACCGTCCCCGCCCCCGGGCGCGGGATCGACCTCCAGGTCAAGGTCACCGCGCCCCGGACCGGCCGGGACCTGCCCGTGATCGTCTTCTCGCACGGCAACGCGTGGTCCCTGGACGGGTACGGGCCGCTCGTCGACCGGTGGGCCGCCGCCGGGTTCGTCGTGGTGCAGCCCACCCACCTGGACTCCCGGCGCCACGCCATCGGCTGGGACGACCCCCGCTTCGCCGGCATCTGGCGGGTCCGGATCGCCGACCTGCACGCGGTCCTCGACCACCTCGGCGACCTGCTGGCCGAGGCCGGCCTGGCCGACCGCGCCGACCGCGGGCGCACCGCCGTGGTCGGCCACTCCTGGGGCGCCCAGACCGCGGGCGCCCTGCTCGGCGCGCGCGTGCTGGACGCGGACGGCGTCCCCGGCGAGGACTTCTCCCACCCGGCGGTCGCGGCCGGCGCCCTGATCGCGGCGACCGGCACCGGCGACAGCCTGACCCCGTTCGCCGTCGAGCACCTCCCGTTCATGCGGCCGGACTTCTCCACCATGACCGCCCCCACCCTGGTCGTCGCGGGCGGCGAGGACCGCTCGCAGCTCTCCACCCGCGGCCCGGAGTGGTTCACCGACGCCTACCACCTCGCCCCGGCCCCCAAGAGCCTGCTCACCCTCGCCGAGGCCGAGCACACCATGGGCGGCGTCGCCGGCGAACGGGTCGCCGAGACCACCGACGAGGACCCGGCCCGGGTCGCCCTGCTCGCCGACGCGGTCGCCGCCCATCTCCGCGCCGCCCTCGGCCTCGGCACCGACGAGTGGACCGCTCTGCGCACCGCCGCCGACCACGGCGACGGCACCTGGAGCATCACCGTCAAGTGACCTCCCCGGTCCGGGACTTGTCCACCGTCACCACGAACCGCCCGCCGTCACGACGGCCCGTCCGCCCCGCGGGCCCGTCCCGCCGGGCCGCGGGCCTCGTGGCAGGTGACGACGCCCGACCACCGCAGCCGCTCCCGGACCCGGTCCGCGACGACGGGTGCAACAGCGACCGCGCCTCGTCCGGTCCGGCCCAGCGCCAGCCCGTCAACTCCCGCCCGATCCTGGCTGTCGCGGAGCAGCCCAACGATTCCGCCGAGGCCCGCCAGTGGCGAAAGAGCACGTACGGCGACGGCGGATGCATCGGGGTGGACGACGCCCACCCCGGCGGCCCCGTCCTCCGGTTCACCCCCGCCGCCTGGGCGCGCTTCGTCTCCGCCACCGTCGCGGGCGAGTTCGGGATCGGCTGGGTCACGGCGTCCGGGGCGCGCCCCTCGGGTCCGCGGGGTACGCCCCTTGTCCTCCGGTGCTCCCTCTCGGGGGAGATCGGGGCTCCCGTAGGATCGAGGGGACGCCCCTTCTGGTACGGGAGGATGACCGCATGACGGAACGCAAGCCCCCCGGTGTGACGTTCGAGAGCTGGGTCGACCGGCAGATCCGGGAGGCCGCCGAGCGCGGCGCGTTCGACGATCTGCCCGGCGCCGGGCAGCCGCTGGCCCACGATGGTGAGCCGTACCACGAGATGTGGTGGATCCGGGAGAAGATGGAGCGCGAGGGCCTCTCCTACCTCCCGCCGTCGCTCGCGTTGCGGGCCGAGCTCCGGGAGGCGCTGGACACCGCGCGGCTGGCCCCGACCGAACCGCTGCTGCGCAGCCGTCTCGCCGAGGCCAACGCCCGGATCGAGGCCGCGCTGCGCCGCCCGGTCGAGGGTCCGCCGCTGGGCATCGCCCCGGTGGACGTGGAGACGGCCGTCGCGGAGTGGCGCAGCTCCCACTCCTGACCCGGGCGCGGACGCCCTGGCCCGTGGGCCCTCTCCCGTGGGCGGGTAGAGTTCGTCACCTCCCTCCTCTCTCTGCCCTCCTCACTTCACGACGGGTCACTGCCTCTTGTCCTCCTCCGCCCTGTCCCGTTCCGTCCGGCTGCCCGCGTGGTGCTCCGACCCCAAGGTGTGGCGCACCGAAGTGCTCGCGGGCCTGGTGGTCGCGCTGGCACTGATCCCGGAGGCGATCTCGTTCTCGGTGATCGCCGGGGTGGACCCGAAGATCGGCCTGTTCGCGTCGGTGACGATGGCCGTGACCA
Organism: Kitasatospora cineracea; assembly: GCF_003751605.1. NCBI lineage: Bacteria > Bacillati > Actinomycetota > Actinomycetes > Kitasatosporales > Streptomycetaceae > Kitasatospora > Kitasatospora cineracea. The sequence continues at coordinate 4,343,359 of NZ_RJVJ01000001.1, read as the reverse complement.
TCTCGGTGGTGGGCGGCCGGCGGGCGATGATCTCGGCGGCGACGGGCGCGGTGGCGCTGGTGATCGGGCCGCTCAACCGGGAGCACGGTTTCGGTTACCTGGTCGCGGCGGTGATCCTGGCCGGGGTGTTCCAGATCGTGCTGGGCGCGCTGGGCGTGGCGAGGCTGATGCGGTTCGTGCCGCGTTCGGTGATGGTCGGGTTCGTCAACTCGCTGGCGATCCTGATCTTCCTGGCCCAGCTGCCGGAGCTGACGCACGTCCCGTGGGCGGTGTACCCGCTGCTGGTGGGGGGGCTGGCGCTGATGGTGTGGTTCCCGAAGCTGACCCGGGTGGTGCCGGCGCCGCTGGTGTCGATCGTGGTGCTGACCCTGGTGACGGTGGGCGCGGGCCTCGCGGTGCCGACCGTCGGCGACAAGGGCGCGCTGCCGTCCTCGCTGCCGGTGCCGGGCCTGCCGGACGTGCCGTTCACGCTCGACACCCTGACCACCGTCGCCCCGTACGCGCTGGCGATGGCGCTGGTGGGGCTGATGGAGTCGCTGATGACGGCGAAGCTGGTGGACGAGATCACCGACACCCGCTCCGACAAGCGGCGGGAGTCGATCGGGCAGGGCGTCGCCAACATCGTGACCGGGCTGTTCGGCGGGATGGGCGGCTGCGCGATGATCGGCCAGACGATGATCAACGTGAAGGTGTCCGGCGCCCGGACCCGGGTCTCGACCTTCCTCGCCGGAACGTTCCTGCTGGTGCTCTGCCTGGTCTTCGGGCCCGTGGTGTCGCGGATCCCGATGGCCGCGCTGGTCGCCGTGATGGTGATGGTCTCCTTCGGCACCTTCGACTGGCACTCGATCGCCCCGGCCACCCTGCGCCGCCTCCCGGCCGGGGAACTCGCCGTCACCGCGGTGACCGTGGTCGCGGTGGTCGCCACCAGCAACCTGGCGATCGGCGTCGTGCTCGGCTCGCTGCTCGCCATGGCCGTCTTCGCCAAGCGGGTCGCCCACCACGCCGACGTCACCGCCACTCCCGCCCCCGACGGCTCCCGGGTGGTGTACGCGGTCACCGGCGAACTGTTCTTCGCCTCCGCCAACGAGCTCACCACCCGCTTCGACTACGCCGGCGACCCCGACCTGGTCGTCATCGACCTGACCGCCGCCCACATCTGGGACGCCTCCTCGGTCGCCGCCCTCGACACCGTCCGCGCCAAGTACGCCCAACGCGGCAAGCAGGTCGAGATCACCGGCCTCAACGACCCCAGCGCCGCCCTGCACTCCCGCCTCACCGGCGAACTCGCCACCGCCCACTGACCCCGCAGGCCGCACGACCGTCCGGCCGTCCGACTCTGCGCGGCTGCGGCCCACGGCTACGACCCGCGGCTACGGCTGCAAGAGCCGGTCGAGGTGGTGGTCGAGGACGCGGGCGGCGGCCTCCGGTGCGCGGTGGCCGAGGGCGACGTCCACGCCGAGGGCGGTGGCGAGCGACCAGCAGATGTCGGCGTCCAGGTGTTCGTCCCCGCGGGGTGCGCCGCCGCGCTCCTGCCGGGCCGCGGCGAGGAGTCCGGCCGTGAGGGCGAGCAGTTCGTCGTCGCCCGGGGCCAGGACTCCGGCCATCGTGGGGTCGGAGACGGCCCGGCCCGCGACCGCCAGGGAGAACCGCATGAGCCGGCGGCTCTGCTGGTCGGGGGCGATCAGGGCGTGCAGGCAGGCGCGGAGCACGGTCTCCGGGTCCGTCGTGCCGGCCGCCGCGACCGCGTGCTCGATGTTCGCGTTCACCGCCAGGACGGCCCGGTCGAGGGCGTCGCGGACCAGGGTCTGCATCGAGGGGTAGTAGTGCTGCACCTGCCCCATCGAGACGCCCGCCTCGTCGGCCACCTTGCGCAGGGTCACCTCTTCGATGCCGCCCCGCACCGCCAGCGCCCAGACGGCCTCCACCAGGCGTCCCCGGCGCTGCTCGTGGTCGACGATCTTCGGCACGGTGTCTCCTCTCCGCCTCCCCCGTCGTTTGCCATGCAAGTGCATTGCGAACGGGGTCCCGCTCCATTACAGTGCAAGTGCATGGTAATAGCCCGGCCAGCACAGTAACCCCCGGGAGGCGGTCGCGGTGAAGTACGACATCTTTCAGGGCCTCGGCATGGTCCTGCTCGTCCTCGGCGCCCAGGGCGCGATCCGCCGGCTCGTCGACCACGCCGACGCCGGGCTGCTCGGCTGGCTGCCGGGCGGGTTCGCGGCCGGCCTCACCGTCCACGTCCTCGCCGCCGTGGCGGGCGCGGTGCTGGCGGGCTGGGCCCACGGCGCGGCGAGGGCCGCCAAACACGAGGACTGACGGGCCGGCAGGCGGGTAGGGTGGCGGGCGTGGTGAGTCCCGAGTCGGACGAGGTGGGGGCTTTCGGTCACGCCGTCAGCCCCCGGAAGTCCTGAACCCCCGCTGAGCACGGACCGCACTCAGCCGTGCCCGACCGCACTCAGCTGTGCCCAACTGCGAGCAGCCGTACGCAACCGCGCGGCGCTCGACGGTGCCCGCGCAGAGGTCCGGGCGAGAGCCCGGGTAGGAGTCCGGGCAAGGATCCGAGGTGGTCCCCGGGGTCGGCGGCGGTGACGAGATGACGCCCCTTTCCGTTTCTCGTTCGCCCCGGAGTCACCTTCGATGCCTCTCGCCCTGTACTTGCTCGCCCTGGCCGTGTTCGCCATGGGCACTTCGGAGTTCATGCCGGCCGGCCTGCTGCCGGACCTCGCCGCCGATCTCGACGTGCCGGTCGGGACGGCGGGCACGCTCGCGTCCGCCTTCGCGCTGGGCATGGCGGCGGGTGCGCCGCTGATGGCGGCGTGGGCCCGCCGGTGGCCGCGCCGGGCCGGACTGTTCGGGTTCGTGGCGGTGTTCGCGGCGGCGCACGCGGTCGGCGCGCTGACCGGCTCGTTCGCGGTGCTGTTCGCCACCCGGGTGGTGGCGGCGCTGGCGAACGCCGGTTTCCTGGCACTGGCGGTGGCGACCGCGGCCGCGCTGGTCGCCCCCGACCGGAAGGGCCGGGCGCTGGGGGTGCTGCTGTCCGGGACGACGGCGGCGACCGTCGCGGGCGTGCCGGCGGGGGCGCTGCTGGGCCAACTGCTGGACTGGAGGGCCGCGTTCTGGGCGGTGGCGGTGCTCTGCGCACCGGCGGCGGTCGGGGTGCTGCTGGGCGTCCCGGCCGACCCGGGCGGCTCGCCCGCCCCGGCGCTGCGCGTCGAACTGGCGCAACTCGGCCGCCCCCGGCTCCGGTTGGCGCTGCTGCTGGCGGCGCTGGTGAACGCGGCGACGTTCGGGGCGTTCACCTTCCTCGCCCCGGTGGTCACCGGCCCGGCGGGGCTGGGGCGCGGCTGGGTGCCGGTGGCGCTGGTGCTGTTCGGCGCGGGCGCTTTCCTCGGGGTGAACGCGGGCCGGGCGGATGGCCGACACCCGCTCCCACCAACTCCTCGCGCTCGGCGGCCCGTTGCTACTGCTCGGCTGGCCCGCACTCGCCCTCGGCGCGGGGCACCCGGCCGTCCTGCTGCCCCTGGTCCTGCTGCTGGGCGCCCTGTCCTTCGCGGTCGGCACCACCCTGATCACCCGGGCCCTCTACGAGGGTGCGGGCGCCCCGACCATGGCGGGCTCGTACGCGACGGCGGCCCTGAACCTCGGCGCCGCCACCGGCCCGCTGCTCGCCGCCACCACCCTCCCGCCCGCGACCGGCCCCTTCCTCGCGGCCACCGCCCTGACCGCCCTGGCCGTCCTGATCGGCACCGCCGCCCGGTCCCGCCTCCGCCCCCTCGGCTGACGCCCCCGTCCCCTGTACCCCACCCGACCCGGTCCGGCTCGACCCGCCCCTCCCCGCCCTGTCCCGGCCCGCTACTTCAACCCGCCGCTGCTCTGCAGGAGTTGGCCGTTGACCCACTGGCCCTGCGGCGAGCAGAGGAAGTCGATCAGGTGCGCGGCGTCCTGCGGGGTGCCGAGCCGGGCCAGCGGGGTGTAGCCGATCATGTCGGTCCGGTGCTGCTCGCTCATCCAGCCGGTGTCGGTCGGGCCGGGGTCGACCGCGTTGGCCGTCACGCCGAGGTGGGCGAGCTCGCGGGCGGCAGCGCGGGTGATCCGGTCGAGGGCTCCCTTGCTGGCCCCGTAGGGGAGGTTCCCGACGGTGTGGTCGCTGGTCAGGGCGACGATCCGGCCGGTGCCGAACGCACCGGTGAAGCGCAGGCCGAACTCGCGGATCAGCAGCCAGCTCGCCCGGGCGTTGACCGCGAAGTGCCGGTCGAAGCTCTCCACCGTGGTCTCCAGCAGGCCGGAGTCGACCGACTCGGCGTGGCTCAGCACCAGTGCGGTGACGGGGCCGAGCCCGGCCTCCACCCGGTCGAACAGCTGGGCGGGCGCCTCCGGGTCGGCCAGGTCGGCCGACACCGCGAGGTGCCGCGCGCCGTGCGCACCGAGCGCCGCGCCGACGGCCTCCACCGCCCCGCCCTCCACGCCCCAGGGCATCCGGGTGTCGTACGGCGTCCAGTAGCTGTAGGCGATGTCCCACCCGGAGGCGGCCAGCCGCTCGGCGACGGCGGCCCCGATGCCGACCGTCCGGCCGACGCCGGTGACCAGCGCAACGGGCCGCCCCGACTCCACAGGTTCCACAGACTTCACAGATTCCACGGCCCCGGATTCTGACAGTTCGTCAACCCACCTGACAAACCGTTTTCGAGCACCCGCGCCCTGCCCCGCTTCGCTCCGCCCTACTCCCCCCGCCCCTGCTCCCCCGCTCCTACTCCCCCGTCGCGTGCAGCACCGCCCGGACCGGCCCGTCGGGGTGCACGGTGAGCCCGTAGCCGGCCCCGGCGGGGGCCTCCCGGACCTCGGCCCGGAACGCGGGCAGCACCTCCTCCAGCAGCATCGCCATCTCCCGGACGGCGAACTGCGCGCCCAGGCAGGCCCGCGGCCCGAGCCCGAACGGGAGGTACGCGCCGGGCGCGGGGCGTCGCTCGGCGTCCAGGAAGCGCTGCGGCCGGAACTCCTCCGGGTCGGGCCACAGTTCGGGGTCGCGGTGCGTCAGGTACGGGGAGAGCAGCACCGTCGTCCCGGCCTCGATCGGGATGCCGTCCAGCGTGTCCGGTGCGGCCGCGTAGCGGGGCATCAGCCAGGCGACGGGGTACAGCCGCAGCGTCTCGTCGATCAGCGCCCGGATCGCGGCGGACCGTCCGTCCGAGCCGGCCGGCCCAGCGGCCAGCGCCAGGTCCCGCTGCTCGGGGTGCGCGTCCAGCAGCAGGAACAGCCAGCTGAGCGCGGTGGCGGTGGTCTCGTACCCGGCCACCACCACCGTCATCAGCTCGTCGCGCACCAACCGCTCGGTGTATTCCGGGAGTTCGGCCGCGGCCTGGAGCAGCACCCGGACCACACCGGGCTGCTCGTCCGTCTCCCCGGCCAGCGCGATCGCCCGCTCGGCGACCCGGTCGACGTGCTCGTTGGTCTCCCGGAAGTCGATGGCGGTGTCACCGGTCGCGGGGGCGAACGCCGGGATCGCGGCGAAGCCGTCCCCGGCGGAGACCAGCCGCCGGTGGGTCTCCGGGTCCAGCGGATGGGCGGTGAGCGAGCGCCAGATCACGTCCAGCGAGAAGTACCGCAGGTCGGCGTCGATCTCCCGCACCTCCCCCGCCGCGGCCGCCGCCCGCCAGCGCTCGGCGACGGCCGCCACCGCGGCCCGGATCTGCGGCTCGTACACCTTGATGCCGCGGCCGGTGAACTGCGACTGCAGCAACTTGCGCTGCCGCCGCCACTGTTCGCCCGCCGCGCACAACAGCCCTTCCCCCAGCAGCGGCTTGAGCCGGTGGCCGCGCTTCACGTACGTGTCGGGGCTCTTCGCCAGCACCTGCTGCACCTGGCTCGCCCCGGTCACCAGCACGACCTGCCGGTCCCCGAGCCGGAAGCCCGCCACCGGCCCCAACTCCCGGGCCTCGCCCAGCAGATCGACCACCCGCCCGCCGCCGCTGCGCCAGCGGGCGAACGCCCCGGCGTCGAGTTCGGGAAGGACACTGTGGGCGGCCGTGGCCAAGGCGACTCTCCTACCGGGCGGAACTGCACCGTGCGGACACCGACCACCCTAACGACAGAACCCGCCGCCCGGGCCCGAAGACCCCCGAAAGAGGACGTTCACAGCCGGTAGCTGAGCGAGTAGGGGAAGGACGCCTGCCCGGTGCGGCAGGTGTACTCGCCGCTGCCGGTGAGCCCCGCCAGGCCCTCGGTGCCGCTGCCCGGGACGACGGTGAAGGTGCAGTGGATGGTGCCGTCCTCGGCGAAGGTGCCGCGCTGCTCGAGGACGAAGCTGCCCGGGCGGCCGTCGATGCTGCCGGTGACCAGTTCCATGCCGGTGAACACCCCGGCGTGGCCGACCGTGTAGGCGATGCTGTAGTCGCAGGCGGTGCCGGCGGCCTCGATGCCGCCGGAGAAGGTGTTGACCACCGAGGCGTGCGCGGTGCGCGGGCCCGCCCCGCTCGAACCCGCCTCCTTCTCCTCCCAGTTGGCGAAGCTGATGCTGCCGCTGGTGGTGACCGCGTCGTCGGCGACGGCGGCGACGGTGACCGTGTCGGCGGCAACGGCGGTGCCGGTGTCGGTGGTGATGTCGGTGCGTGCGGTCATGGCGCCGTCCTTCCGTCCGGTGCGCGGCGGATCCGCGCAGCGAGGGGCCGCGGCCGCGTCCTCCCGGGCGGGCCGCACTGCCCACACTGACGGCCATACCTGCCATCTGCTGTCAGGTATTCCGGCGGATCTGCGCGATGATGGCGGGGTGCGCGCCGACCGTCTGCTCTCCCTGCTCCTGCTGCTCCAGAACCGGGGGCTGTGCACGGCCGCCGAACTCGCCACGGCCCTAGAAGTCTCGGTCCGCACCGTGCACCGGGACGTGGAGGCACTGGGCGCGGCGGGCGTGCCCGTCCTCGCCGAGCGCGGCCGGACCGGCGGCTACCGGCTGGTGGACGGCTACCGCACCCGGCTCACCGGGCTGACCGGGGACGAGGCGGGTGCGCTGTTCCTGGCCGGGGTGCCGGACGCGGCGAAGGAGCTGGGGCTGGGCGCGGTGCTGGCCACCGCCCAGCTGAAGGTGCAGGCCGCGCTGCCCGCCGAACTCGCCGACCGCACCCGGCAGTTGCAGGACCGGTTCCACCTCGACCCGGCCTCCTGGTTCCGGGACGCGGACCCGGTGCCGGAACTGGCCCGGGTCGCCGAAGCCGTCTGGGAGCAGCGGGTGCTGCGCGTGCACTACCGGCGCTGGCGCGGCGAGGTGCACCGCGAACTGCGGCCGCTGGGCCTGGTACTGAAGAGCGGCATCTGGTACCTGGTGGCCCTCCCCGCCCCTTCCTCCCCGGCTTCCCCCTCCCCCGCTCCGCCCTCCCCCGCTCTGCCCTCCCCCGCTCCGCCTTCGCCCGCTCCGCCTTCCCTTCGCACCTACCGGGTCTCCCGCATCCTGTCCGCCGAGGTCGCCGCCGAGCCCTTCGAGCGCCCGCCGGACTTCGACCTGGCCTCCCACTGGGCTTCCGTCACCCGCGAGTTGGCGGACATGCTGCACCAGGACACGGCCACCGTCCGGGTCTCCCCGCGCGCACTGGGCCTGCTGCCGGTCCAGTTCGGCCGCTCCGGCGCCGACGCCGCCCGGGGCGCGGGCCCGCCCGACGAGGAGGGCTGGACGGTGGTCGAACTCCCCGTCGAGTCCACCCCGGTGGCCGTCTCCGACCTGCTGCGCCTCGGCCCGGACGCGGAGGTGCTGGCCCCGCCCGCGCTGCGCCGCGCCGTCGCCGAGGCGGCCGCCGCCCTGGCCCGCCGCTACGCCGGGACGCCCTGACCCGCCGCCTCCTCCCGCGCCCCGAGCACCCCGTCCAGCAGTGCGTGCAGCCGTTCCTCCCCCAACTGCGGGTTGGCGGCGGCCCCTTCGCGCAGTTCGGGGTCGGCGAGCAGCGCGGCGACCCGTTCCGGGCGCAGTCGCGGATTGGTGGCGGCGGCCAGCCGGACGAGGTGGTGCGGGTCGGCCAGCAGCGTCTCCGGGTCGCCGTCGAACTCCGGGTCGGCGGCGGCGAGTTCGCGCACCTCGGGGTCGGGGTGGCGGGCGAGTCCGGACGGCAGCCCGGTGCGCGGGAAGGCGGGGCGCGCCCGGAGGCGGTCACGGTGCCGGGGGTGGCACAGGGAGGCCTCCAGGAGCGGTCCGGCCGGGGCGGCGGGGTGGTGCAGGGCGAGCAGGTGGCGCACCTCCCGTTCTTCGTCCTGGGAGAGTTGACTGACCGTCAGTTCGTCGAGGTGCGGGCAGGTGGCGGCGGCGCGGCGCAGCAGCGGCAGGGGGGAGCGGGCGCAGGCGCGGTACCAGTCGGGGTCGGGCGGGTCGACGGGCTCGTCGACGACCCCGAAGTCGATCTGCCGGAACCGTTCGGGGGTCTCCCGGGGGTCGGCCTCGTCGAGGACCCGGCCGCGGGCGGGGTCGCGCGGGGCCGGGTCGGCGAGGGCGCGGGCGGCGACCTCGGGGTCGGGGTCGGCGGCGAGGGCGTCGATCAGGGCGGGGGTGAGGGCGGGGTGTCCGGCCAGGCGGTGGCGGACGTCGGGGTCGGCGTCGGCGGCGAGGTCGGCCATCAGGTCGGGGACGAGCGCGGGGTGGCGGGCGATCAGGCGCCGGACCTCCGGGTCGGGGTCGGCGGCCAGGGTGCGGACGGCGTCGGGCGGCAGGTGCCGGTTGCGGGCGAGTGCGCTCAGGTAGTCGCGGGCGGCGAGTGCGTCGGCGAGCAGGTCGGGCGGCAGGACGCGGGTCTGGTACAGGGAGTGGAGCACGCGCGGGGTGGTGGTGTCGGCCAGTTCCTCCGGTGTCAACCGCTTCGGCGCGGTCACCCGCCGGGCCTCGGCGCGGACGCCCGGGTCGGGGTCGGCGAGCAGTGCGGCCTGCCGGTCCGGGGGCAGTGCGCCGATGAACTGGCAGGCTTGGCGGCGCAGTTCGGGTTCGGGGTGGTGGGCCGTCTTGCGGCGGAAGGCGTTGCGGAGCGCGCCGAGCGAGTGCAGTTCGCCGAGGATCTCGTCGCGGGTGAGGAACTCCGTCTCGCGCGGCCAGGTGCCGAGCAGCAGCAGTTCCACCGCGGCGTCGGGCAGCGGGGCGGGGCGCCGTCGGGCGCCGGAGCCGTTGACGGCCTGGAGGGCGACCAGGTCGACGGGGTCGCGGGCCAGCCGCAGGCAGTGGGTGTCGGAGAGCCAGGGGTTGGCGGCGACGGCGCTGCGGACCCGGCGTTCGGGGTGGGCGAGCGCGGTGTCGACGAAGTCGGCGGGCAGTGGTCGGCGGCCGAACATCCGCCAGGCGGGGCCTCCCGCCGGGACGAGCAGCCGGGTGAGGACGGCGGTGCCCGCGTTGGGGTTGGCGGCGATGCCGCGCAGCAGCGTGGTGTACGGCTCTCCCGGGGCGGTCGGCTCTCCCAGGGCGGTCGGCGCGGTCGGGGCCTTCGGCGCGGTCTGGTCGGTCACCGCGTCATGGTGGCACGGCGCCGCCGGCCGCAGGCCCGGTATTCGGGTGCCGGTCGCCGGGCGGGCGGCTACGGTGGCGGGTATGAAGCGCGCTGCGATGCTGACGACGACGCCGGAGAGTGTCCCGGCGCGCTGACCGCTGCGTGCGAGCCCCGGGGCCGAGTGCTCCGGGGCTTTCGCGTGCGTGCGAGCCCGCCACGGCACTCGTCCCCTCGCCTTCCCCTCCGAGGAGACCACCGTGTCCGACCGCATCACCCCCGCCGCGCCTTCTTCCCCCACCGTCGACCACCGGCGGCTCGGCCGCGAGCTGGGCCTGTTCGACACCGATCCGCTGATCGGCTCCGGCCTGCCGTACTGGCTGCCGGACGGCGCCGTGGTGCGCCAGAGCCTGGAGGACTTCGTCCGCGCCCTGGAGCGGCGGGCGGGCTACCGGCACGTGTACTCACCGGTGCTGGGCAAGCGCGAGCTGTACGAGCTCTCGGGGCACTGGGCGCACTACCGGGAGGACATGTTCCCGCCGCTGGAGATGGGTCCCGGCGAGGAGCTGGTGCTCCGTCCGAGCCTGTGTCCGCACCACGCGCTGCTGTTCCGCTCCCGCTCCCGCAGCTACCGCGAACTGCCGCTGCGGATGGCCGAGTTGGGCGACATGTACCGTTCCGAGCGGTCGGGCGTGCTGGGCGGCCTGACCAGGGTGCGGGCGATCCGGCTGAACGACGCGCACGTGTTCTGCACCCTGGAGCAGGCGGCGGCGGAGGTGCGCGGCGCGCTGGAGCTGATCGCGGCGGCGTACCGGGCGATGGGCGTGGTCCCGTCCCGCTACCGGCTGTCGCTGCCGGGGCCGGGCGGCAAGTACGTGGCGCGCCCGGAGCTGTGGGAGCGGGCGACCGCGATCCTGGTGCGGGTGCTGGCGGAGCTGGGCGTGCCGTACGAGGAGGGGGTCGGCGAGGCGGCGTTCTACGGGCCGAAGATCGACGTGCAGGTGGTGGACGCGGCGGGGCGGGAGTCGACCCTGTCGACCGTGCAGGTCGACTTCCACCAGCCGGAGCGGTTCGACCTGCACTACGTCGGGGCGGACGGGGCGCGGCACCGGCCGGTGATGGTGCACCGGTCGGTGGTGGGCAGCGTGGAGCGGGCGGTGGCGCACCTGATCGAGCGGCACGGCGGGGCGTTCCCGGCCTGGCTGGCGCCGGTGCAGCTGGCGGTGCTGCCGCTGGGCCCGGAGCAGGCGGACGCGGCGGCCGCGCTGGCGTCCCGCTGCCTGGAGCTGGACCTGCGGGCCGAGGTGCTGGGCGCGGAGCGCGGTTCGCTGGGCGCCCGGGTGCGGGCGGCGCGGCTGGCCCCGTACCAGGTGGTGCTGGGTCCGCGGGAGGCCGCCGACGGCACCCTGTCGCTGCGGCTGCGCGGCGGGCGGCGGCTCGGTCCGCGTCCGGCCGGCGAGGTGCTCTCCGACCTCGCCGAGCGGGTCCGGGCGCACGCCGTCGAACTGTGGTGAGCGCCACCCGGGCCGCGTGACCCTCCCCACCCCCCGGCCGTCCACGACCCCGCCCCGTCCCCGCCCCGTCCCCTCCCTCGAACCCCCCGCCGCCCGCGCCCCACCCGCCCCACACCCCTTTTATCCAGGGCTTATTCACAGATCGGGTGCGCGCGGCGGGGGCTGTTGGACCCTCGCCGCCGGGACCTTCGGCGTGCCATACTCCAACACCATGACCGGCATTCACGCGACCAAGGCCCTGCGGGGCGCGGTGTTCACCGCGCTCGCCGTGCCGCTGGCCGCGTTCGGCCAGGTGGCGATCACCGGGCGTGCCCTGCCGCTCACCCTGGTCGCGGCGGCGAGCGTCGCGGTCTTCCTGCTGGCGGTGGTCCTCGACGGGGCGCGCCGCCGTTTCCTGCTGCTGTCCTCCGTGCTGGTGCCGGTGGAGCTGCTGCTGAACACCGCGTTCAACCTCGGCCAGGACGCCTGTGCGCGCCCCGCCCGGGGCGTGGACCTGCTGGTCTGCGGCGGCGACTCGGTGGGCGGCTCGGAGCTGTTCGCGCAGTGGACGCACAACTCGGCGGGCCTGCTGCGCCTGCTGGTGCTGGCCGTGCACCTGGCGCTGGCGCTGGCCGCCGCGGCCTGGCTGCGGCTGGCGGACGCCGCGATCTCCGGCGTCGCCGAAGCGCTGGACGCGCTGGCCCGGCTGCTGCCCGCACCGTGGCGCACGCTGCTGCTGGCCGCCCGCCCGGGCTGCCCGGCCGCGCTGCTGCCGTCCCCGGGCACCGAACCCGCCGCCCGCAGCCCGCAGGTCTTCGCCCTCTCCCCCGCTCCGCGTCGCGGTCCCCCGCAGCCGGCCTTCGCCAGCTGACGGACCGTCACCCGGACGCGTTCCGTCCCGGCCGCCCACCGAGGCGCGCCCTCCCCCTTTCTTTCACCCGCGCCCCGCCGCGCCCTGCTCCGGCACGGGCCGCGTCGCGCCGCCGACGGGTGCCGAGGAGACGACGGATCACCATGACCACCGCCCCGAAGAACCAGCAGAACCAGCAGAACCGGAAGAACCCGCAGAACCCGCAGTCCACCGCCCGCGAGCGCCTCAAGCAGGCCCAGCAGGCCGAGGCCCGGAGCGCCAAGCGCCGCCGCGGCCTGACCATCAGCGTGTCGATCGCCGCCGCCGTCGCCGTGCTCGCCGGCGGCACCGCCCTCGCCGTCGCCGGCGCCTCGAAGGACGACGGCACCGCGACGGCCTCCGCCGTCGCCCCGGCCAACACCAGCCCCGCCGACGCCACCGTGGTCGTCTACGGCAAGGCCGACGCCCCGCACACCCTGTCCGTGTACGAGGACTTCCGCTGCCCGGTCTGCCAGGCGTTCGAGACCTCGGCCGGCAAGACCGTCCAGCAGCTCGCCGACCAGGGCGACTACAAGATCGAGTACCACCTGGCCACGTTCCTGGACGGCAACCTGGGCGGCAAGGGTTCCAGGACCGCGCTGGCCGCGGCGGGCGCGGCGCTCAACGAGGGCGTCGACAAGTTCAAGGCGTTCCACGACGTGCTGTACGCCAACCAGCCCGCCGAGAGCGAGGACGGCTTCGGCGACGTCAACCACCTCCTCGACCTCGCCGGGCAGGTCCCCGGCCTGAAGACCGAGGCGTTCACCAAGGCCGTCACCGACGGCACCTACAAGGGCTGGGCCGCCAAGGTCTCCACCGCCTTCAACAAGAGCGGCGTCTCCGGCACCCCGACGGTCAAGCTCGACGGCAAGCAGCTCGCCGTGATCGGCCAGGACGGCAAGCCGGTCACCGGCGACCAGTTCACTGCCCTGGTCAAGCAGACCATCGGCGGGTGACCCGATGACCACCACCCCCACCGCGCCCCGGGGCCCGGTCGGCGCCTCCCGCGGCTACGCCTGGCTCCTGCTGATCGGCGGCCTGATCGGCCTGGCCGCCTCGGCCGTGCTCACCCTCGACAAGCTCAGGCTGCTGGAGAACCCGGCCTACCAGCCCAGCTGCAACATCAACCCGATCATCAGCTGCGGTTCCGTCATGCGCACCGCCCAGGCCTCGGCCTTCGGCTTCCCCAACCCGCTGATCGGCCTGGCCGCGTTCGGCGCCCTCGCCGCCGTCGGCGCGGGCCTGCTCGCCGGAGCCGCCCACCGCCGCTGGTTCTGGCTCTCCCTCCAGGCCGGCACCCTCCTCGGCCTCGGTTTCGTCGCCTGGCTCATCGACCAGACCCTCTACGAGATCGGCGCCCTCTGCCCCTACTGCATGGTGGTGTGGGCCGTGGTCATCACCACCTTCTGGTACACCACCGTCCACAACCTCCGCACCGGCACCCTCCCCGCCCCCGCCCTCCTGCGCCGCCTGGCCGCCCTCCGCTTCCAGTGGCTCGTCCCCACCGCCGCCTACCTCGTCATCGCCCTCCTGATCCTCAACCGCTTCTGGTACTACTGGCAGACCCTCCTCTGACCCGCCCCACCCGCCCCACCTGCACCGGCCCCCGCCCGCGATCCCCGCGGCGGGGGCCGGCGCCCTGCCCGCGAGGGCCCGGTAGGCTGGACGGGTGCTTCCTTCCCCGCCGTCAACCGCCGTTCCGGGCGCGGTGAACGGCCGCCGGGTCGCCGAGGGGCTGACGGTGTTCGGGTCGGACGGTGCGCCTCCGGTGGTGCTGGTGCACGGCATCCGGCTGTCCGCGACGATGTGGCGGCCGCACGTGCGGCGGCTGGTGCCGGACTTCCGGGTCGGGACGCCCGATCTGCCCTGCCACGGCGCCCTGGCGGGGCGGTCGTTCACCCTGGAGGCGGCGGTCGACGCCGTCCGCGGGGCGGTCCGGGAGGCGTACGGGGCGACCGGGCGGCGGCCGCTGCTGCTCGGGCTGTCGCTCGGCGGGTACGTCTCGCTGGCGCACACCGTCCGGTACCCGGGGGACGTCGCGGGGGTCGTCCTGCACGGCTGCACGGCCCGGACGTCGGGCGCGTCGGCTGCGGTGTACGCGGCGGCCGGGCGGCTGAACGACCGGCTGGGGCCGGAGCGTTCGGCCCGGCTGCAGGAGCGGGCGATGCGGCGGATGCTGCCGGCGGAGTCCGCCGAGGCGGTGCTGGCCGGGGGTTTCCACCTGCCGGCCCTGACCGAGGGGGTGACCGAGTTGCGCCGCCACGACTTCCTCGCCCTGGCGGGCCGGCTGGCCGTCCCCACCCTCTACCTCAACGGCCGGTCCGACCTGCCGTTCCGCGCCGACGAGCGGTACTTCCTCGCCGCCACCCGCGCCGCCGGCACCCCGGCCCGCCTGTTCCACACCCGGGGCGGCCACCTGCTCAGCCTCACCGACCCCGACCGGTTCACCGCCCTGGTCCGCCGCGCCCACCACCTCCTGACGGCGGGCAACGACCTTGATCCCCAAGGCGATTGACGCTCCGTCAGCCCCTGGCGAGCCGGTACAGCACCGCGCGCTGCTGCGGGCCGGGCGGGACGCCCGGGTCGAGGAAGTCCGCGGCCGGGTCGTGCACCATGCCGAGGCGTTCCGCGACCGCCCGCGAGGGGGTGTTCCCGGCGGCGATCACGGCCAGGATCTCGGTCAGGCCCAACTCCTCGAAGCCGTACCGGAGGACGGCCCGGCCGGCCTCGGTGGCGTAGCCGTGGCCCCAGGCGTCGCGGTGCAGCCGCCAACCGGCCTCGACGCCGTCGAAGGGCATCTCCGGGTCGACCGGGTCGAGCCCGGCGAAGCCCAGGAAGCGGCGCTCCGAACGGAGTTCGACCGCCCACCAGCCCCAGCCGCGCTGCGCCAGTTCGGTCCGGAAGTGCTCGAGCGAGCCGGCGGACTGCTCCCGGTCGAGCAGGGTGCCGAAGTACCGGCGCACCTGCGGGTCGGCGTTCAACTCCGCCCACCGGTCCAGGTCTTCGTCCTTCCACTGGCGCAACAGCAGCCTGGGGGTGGTGAGTTCGGCGGCTGTCATCGGGTTCCTTCCGCTCCGGCCAGCACGTCGCGGGCCAGTTCCTCGGCCCGGTCCAGGACGGCCGCCAGGCTCGCCGGGTCGGTGCCGCCGGGCGCGAACAGCTCCTGCGCGCGTCGCTCGAACTCCGGTGGCGCGCACGGCAGTCGGCCGGCCGAGGCGATCGCGCCCTTCTCGTTGACCATCCACTGGCCGGCCCGCGCGTGCAGCGCGTGCGCCAGCAGGCCGACGGCCCGGAACAGGCACCCGGCGACGTACCCGGCGTCCCCGCGCCGGGCCCCCTTGCGCGCGTTGGCCAGCGCGAACGGGGCCTCCCAGGCCGCGTCGGCCTCCAGCGTCCTGGTCAACTCGGCCGGGAACGCGCCGATTTCGCCGCGCAGCGCGGCCAGTTCCCCGTCGGGGTCGGCCAGCACCCGGGCGAGCGCCAGCTCGCCGACGTACGCGTAGGACGGCACGCCGTACGGGTGGCCGGGCTGCTGGCCGGAGACGTACCGGCCGTGGCGGGCCTCGGCCGCGTAGTGGCGCACCCGCTGCACGTCCCGGTAGATCCAGTCGACCCGGACCGGGCCGATGTCCAGCCAGGCGCCGCCGTCCACCCAGGGGCCCCAGCCGCCGGGCTCGGTCACCTCCACCGGCCGGCCGCACAGCTCGGCGGCCGACTCCCGCAGCGCGCCGGTGTCGAGCTGCCCGGGGCGGTAGTACAGGCCGAGGTCGTAGTCGGACCCGGCGGTGTGGGTACCGCGGGCCCGGCTGCCGCCGAGGCAGACCCCGACGATCCCGCCGACCCGGGCCAGCCGCTGCAGGACCGGCCCCAGCACCGCCTCGTCCGCCCCCGCGTCCGTGCTTGCGTTCTCGTTCGTCATCACCCGCCACCCTGCCCCACCGCGCCACCCGCCGCCAGGCATTTTCCACCCGCCACCGGCCACCCGGCGCACCACGCGGCGCGCGCCACCCGCCACCCGCCGCACCACGCGCCGCGGACGCGGAAGAGCGCGGTGGGGGCGCCGCACCGCCCCGCACCGCGCCGCCGGGCGCCACCCGTACGGGCGCCCGGTCACCGAGCGGACCGGACGGCCGCGGAACCGCCCCCATAGCACGGCCCCGCGTCCGCCCGGCCCGGTCCGGCCGCCCCGGGCTCCGGCCGGCCCGGCCCCGTTCGGGTCGTCCCGCCCGGTGCGACCCACCGGTTCAGCCTCTCCGGGTGAGTTCACCCGGCTCCCTGGGTGGTCTCACCCGGTTCGGCTCAACCGGCCGTGCAGGAAACCCCGTTGAGGGTGAAGCCGGCAGCCGCGGCGGCGTTGCCGGTGTGGTTGGCCTGGAAGCCGAAGGTGGTGGAGCCCCCGGCCGGGATCGCCGCGTTGTACGCCAGGTTGACGGCGCTGACCTGGCCGGTGGCCGGGCTGACGGTGGCGTTCCAGGCGTTGGTGACGCTCTGCCCGCCGGGCAGCGTGAAGGCCAGCTTCCAGCCGTTGACGGCGCTGCCGCCGGTGTTGGTGACCGTCACGTTCTCGGTCAGGCCGGTGTTCCAGGCACTGACCTGGGTGCTGACCTTGCAGGCCGCGCCGGTCGGCGGCACCGACGGCGAGGACGAGGGCGACGAGGACGGCGACGGCGAGGCCGAGGAGGAGGACGGGGACGGCGAGGAGGTGCTGCCGCCGAGCGCCGTCACCGCCGCGTTGTAGGCGGCCTTCGGCTGGTAGTTGTCGTCGTACATGGTGGCCGCGCCATAGCCGGAGAAGAAGCCCGGGATCCAGGAGTCCGGGTCGCCCACGCCCCACTGCGAGACGCCGACGCAACCGCTCACCGCCAGGCAGGAGTTGACCACGTAGGCGTAGTCGGTGGCCTGCTGGGCGAGGTTGGCGGCGCTGGCCGGGACGGGCATCCGGTCGTCCAGCTCGGTGATGGCGACGTTCACGCCGAGCGCGGTGAAGCGCTGGATGTTGGCCTTCAGGGTGCTGGGGACCTGGCCGACGATGAAGTGGCTCTCGAAGCCGACGCCGTCGATCGGCACGCCCTGCTGCTTGAGCGAGGAGACCAGCTGGTACATGGCGTCGCTCTTCGCGCCCAGGCCCTCGATGTTGTAGTCGTTCAGGTAGAGCTTGGCGTTCGGGTCGGCGGCGTGCGCGGTGCGCAGCGCGTCGGCGATGTAGCCGGAGCCCATCGCGTTGGTGAAGGCGTCGGTGCGCAGCGAACCGTCTTCGTTGAAGGGCTCGTTGACGACGTCCCAGGAGTAGACCTGGCCCTTGTAGTGGGTGGCCTCGGTGGTGATGTGGTTCTCCATCGCGGCCTGCACCTGGGCGGTGGGCAGGCTGCTGACCCAGTTGGGCAGCTGGCTGTGCCAGACCAGGGTGTGGCCGCGCACCCGCATGCTGTGGGCCTTGGCGAAGGAGACGATCTGGTCGCCGGGGCCGAAGTTGAAGTTCCCGGCGGAGGACTCGGTGGTGTCCCACTTCATCTCGTTGCCGGGGGTGACCATGTCGAACTGGGTGCCGGCGATGGCGGTGATGGTGGAGCTGCTCAGGTTGGACTGGGTCAGCGCGGTGCCGAAGTAGCTGCCCTTGGCCTCGGCGAGGTCCCGCAGGGTGGTGCCGGCCGCGCCGGCCGGTCCGCTGCCGACGGTGGCGGCGGCCAGCAGTCCGCCGGCGGCGGCGAGGGCCAGTGCCGCGAGGGCGCGCCCGGGCCGGCGAGCTGCGCGCAACTGTGCAGCCATGGTGGGTCCTTCCAGGGGTGGGTGGGGTGCACGGACCGTACGGCCGCCCGCGCGCCACCGGCAACGGAGCGCCACGCCCGGCCGGCACCCGCAGCCACCGGCCCGGCTCCGAAAATTTCGACGGACGTTCGACTGTCCTTCGACACCCACCGCCCCGACCTGCGGCGGGAGACGGAAACCACGCAGCGGCCGCGGCCCGGTGCTCCGGGTCCGCGGCCGCCCCAACTGGCCCTGCGGTCAAGAAAGTTACAGCCGCCGCACGTCAGCGGGGCTGCGCCGCGGGAACGGCGGCGAGCTCCTTGCCCATGCAGACGCTCTGCTCGTGGTCCTTGTAGTAGCCGAACTTGCGGATCTCGGCGTAGCCCTCGGAGCCGTAGAGCGCGATCGCCTCGGGCTGCAGGGTGCCGGTCTCCAGCACCAGCCGGGTGCGCCCGGCGGCGAGGGCGGCGGCCTCGAGGTGGCGCAGCACGGCGCGGGCGTGGCCGCGGCCGCGGGCGTCGGGGACGACGTACATCCGCTTGAGTTCGGCGTCGCCGTCGCGCAGCCCGTCCTCGTCGCGCTCCTTGGCCCGCCATCCGCCGCAGGCCACCGGCCGGCCGTCCTGGTAGCCGATCACGAACAGCCCGGCGGGCGGGTCGAAGTGGTCGGTGTGCATGGCGGTCTGGTCGCCGTCGCCGTACCTGCGGACGTACTCCTGCTGGACCTCGGCGGCGAGCTGCTGGGCGTCGGGGTGTCCGAAGCCGGTGGTGCGGATCTCCATGGCGCCCAAGGGTACGGGCCCGCCCCCGGCCTGCGGTGTTCAGGGGAGGGGGCGGGCCCGGGGGCGGGAGGGGGTGCTCAGGCGCGGGCGAGGCGGGCGACCAGCTCGTCCTTGCCGAACATCCGGGCCGCGTCCAGCGCGGAGGGCGCCCCGGCGCGCGGGTCGGCGCCGTGCGCGAGCAGGGCGTCGACGACCTCGGTGGCGCCCTTGAAGACGGCGCCGGCCAGCGGGGTCTGGCCGCGGTCGTTGGCCCGGTCGGCCTCGGCGCCGCGCTCGAGCAGGGCGGTGACGGCGGCGGCGTGGCCGTGGTAGGCGGCGAGCATCAGCAGGGTGTCGCCGCGGTCGTTGGTGAGGTTGGCGGGGGTGCCGGCGTCGAGGTAGGCGGCGAGCAGCGCGGCGTCCCCGGTGCGGGCGGCGTCGAAGAGCCGGCCGGCCAGGGCGATGACGTCCTCGTCGGGCTGCGGGGCGCCGTCGGCCCGCGCGGTGGGGTCGGTCATGAGGGGTGTTCCGCCTTCCGGGTGCGCGGCCCGGGGGCCGCGGTTCGTCCTGGTCGTGCCACCGCGAACGCTAGCGGACGCCCCCGCGGGCCGGTACGACGTGGTGCGGCACGGCCGTTCGGGCGAATTCCGGGTGCGGGGGGCGCGGCTGCGCCCCGCACGGGGACGCCTGAGTGCGCCGGTGCGATCCACTGGCCCTGTGCGCCGCCGAACCGCGGGACGTATACCGCCGATCCGGGTGCCCGGGTGAGATCCACCCGTTTGCCGCACCCCATCATCTATTACTTTTTGTCACCATTGAGGCACTTTCTGTCACCTTGTCCCCGCCCCTCGTGAGGAGCAATCCCGTGATTCTCTCCATCTCCGGCATCGTCCTGTTCGGCGTGATCGCCTTCCTCTTCTTCCGCCGGGACGGGCTGAAGATCTCGCACGCCCTGGTGTGCGCACTGTTCGGCTTCTACGTCGCGGGCTCCTCGATCGCCCCGAGCATCCAGGCGGGCGGCGCGAGCCTGGCCAGCCTGATCGGCGGTCTGAAGTTCTGAGCGGTCCCTGCTCCTCACGGCCCGGGCGCGGACATCCCACCGCCCCGGGCCTTCTGCCAGCCGGGAGCTGATCCCCCGTCAGCTCCCGGCCCCTCCCCCGCCCGGCCGGCCCCGTCCCCGCCGCCGGCCCTCGCCTCCCCGCCCTCCCCGCCCTCCCCGCCCTCCCCGCCCTCCGGAGCCCGCATGTCCCTCACCCGCCACTTCACCCGGGGCCGCGACCTCGCCCGCAGCGCCGGCGACCACGCCGCCGACGTGTTCGCGCCGCTGGCCCTGATCGGCCGCGGCCTGCGCCGCCACGCCGACTGGGCCAAGGCCCGCTGGGCGGCCACCCCGAAGGAGCGGCGCGGCCCGACGCTGCTGGTCGGCGCGGCCGTGGTGCTCGGCGTCTTCCTGCTGCCGCACGGCCCGCTGCTGGCGATCGTCGCCCTGGTCGCCTCCGCCGCCTGGGTCGGCCGCAGCCCCAAGGCCCCGGCGGCGCCCGAGCCGGACGCCGCCGACGTCAAGCTGCCCGCCCTGTACGCGGCGCTCACCCCGTACTTCGGCGGCTACGACGACCCGGGGGCGCTGTACCGGGTGGACGGCGAGTGGAAGTCGGCGTTCAGCGAGTGGGCGTTCGACCCGGACGGGCGGCCGACCGCGCTGGAGATCGCCTACCCGGCGTACTTCACCGACACCGAGCCGGCCGCCCGGGCCCGGATCGAGCAGGTGGTGCAGGGCAAGGCGGGGCGCTCGCGGGAGTACCGCTTCGACTGGGACGAGGAGTCCAACCGGCTGCGGGTGACGGCGCTGTCCCCGCTGCCCGCCGACATCGCCGCGCAGCGCTTCGTCACCGCGCCGGGCGAGATCGTGCTGGGCTTCACCGACGGCGCGGGCAGCCACCGCACCATCCCGGTCGAGCAGGGCGGCGTCACCGAGCAGCAGCCGCCGGTGATCTGGCGGGTCGGGCCGCGTTCGGCCGAGCCGCACCTGCTGGCGCTGGGCGCGCCCGGCCACGGCACCTCGACGCTGCTGCGCTCGATCGCGCTGCAGGCACTGCCGCACGGCGACCTGGTGGTGGTGGACGGGGCGAGCACCGGTGAGCACGCCTGCCTGGTGAACCGTCCGGGCGTGCACACCGTGGAGACCAGCCTGCACGGGGCGCTCGCCGCGCTGGAGTGGTGCGCGCAGGAGACCGAGCGCCGGCTGGTCGCGCTGAACGCCGCCCGGCACCACGGGCTGGCCGCGCCCGCCGACGTCACCCGGCCGCTGTGGATCCTGCTCGACCGCCTCACCGAACTGTCCGAACTCGCCCACGCCGAGGGCCGCACCGACCCGCAGGAACTGCTGGAGGTGCCGCTGCGGCACGGCCGGGCGGCCCGGGTGACGGTGGTGTTCGTGGACGCGCTGGACGCCCGGGACCGGGTCTCGGCGACCGTCCGCACCTGCACCCGCACCCGGGTGGTGCTCGGCCCGGTCACCGCCGACTCCGGCGCGGCCGCGCTCGGCGGCCCGCTGGACATCGCGCCCGCCGCCCACACCCCGCCCGGGCGCGGCTACGCCCGGATCGGCACCGCGGCCCCGGTCCGGCTCCAGGTCCCGGTCACCGTCGACCCGCTGGACGAGGACGCCCCGGCCCCGCTGCGGGACGCCGTGGTCGCGCTGCTCCCGCACCGCGACACCCGCACCGAGGCGGCCGCGCCGGCCGCCGCACCGGCTCCGGCGAACCTGTCCAAGGAGCCGATCGGGGAACCGGCCGGGGAGTTGGCCGGGGAGCTGGCCGGGGAGGCCGGCCCGGGCCGGCCCCGCCCGGTCTGGTAAGAACGTCCGTCGGGAGGACCGGTCGCCCCGACGGACTTCGCCGGACCATAAGTGCACAAAATGTGACACGCCGGGTGATAACACCGCTCAGATGTGACAAAACGGGCGACCATGGGTACAAACAGGGGCGGCACGACAGGCGACGTATGTCCCGGACGGGAATCTTCGTCGGAGGTCGAGCGTTGGACCCAGCGACGAAGACAGCGACCACTAGTCCTGTGGGCAAGAAGCCCGGGAGGCACGATTCATGAGCGAGCGAGCTCTCCGCGGCACGCGACTCGGGGCGACCAGCTACGAGACCGACCGCGGTATTGACCTGGCACCCCGCCAGACCGTCGAGTACGCATGTCAGAACGGACACCGATTCGAGGTCCCGTTCTCGGTCGAGGCCGAGATCCCCTCGGTGTGGGAATGCCGCTTCTGCGGTCAGGAGGCCGCGCTCCTCGACGGCGAGGAGCCGGAGGAGAAGAAGACCAAGCCCACCCGCACGCACTGGGACATGCTGATGGAGCGCCGGACCCGTGAGGAGTTGGAGGAGGTCCTGGCCGAGCGCCTGGCCGTCCTGCGCTCCGGCGGGATGAACCTGGCGATCCACCCGCGCGACTCGCGCAAGTCCGCCTGACGGACGGACTTCCGCCGCACCACCGTACGACCTGCACCACTGCCGAAGGGCCCCGGTTCCCCGGGGCCCTTCGGCGTTCCCGACAGCGTCTGCGTTCCCGACAGCGGCCCGGTGGCGGAGAGCGCCGGACGGTCCGTCAGGGGGTGATCGGCGGGCGGTACCCGGTGTCCGGGCCGGACGGACCGGACGGGCCGCGCGGGCCGGCCGGCGGGTCGACGACCTCGCCCTGGACGACCTTGCCGTCGGGGCGGTGGATCCGCAGCTGCTCCTGCAGCCGCACCGCGTCGGCGAACCGGTCCGCGCCGACCGGGGAGGTGGAGCGCAGTGCCGAGCCGGCGATCCGGCGGCCGACGGCCCGCCACACCGCGCGGGTCGGCGGCAGCAGGAACGTCACCGCCAGCAGGTCGGACAGGAAGCCGGGGACCATCAGCAGGATGCCCGCCAGCACCGTCATCGAGGTGCCGGTCTGCGGCTGCGCGGACTGCGGGTCCTTGGACAGCTCGACCGCGGCCCGGAACGCCCGCGCCCCGGCGCGCTTGATCACCGCCCCGCCGAGGAACACCCCGGCGACCAGCAGCAGCAGCGTCAGGAACCAGCCGACCCAGCCGGCCACCACCGTGACCAGCCAGATCTCCAGCACCAGCCAGGCCACGATCAGCAGCGGCACGGTTCGGGCGAGCCGGCCTCGGCGGGCCGGGCGGGCCGGGGTTGCTTGCTGGGACACGGTACGGATCCACTCCATCGCGGTGCTCTCCGCGGCAGCCGGCTTCTCCGGCCGCGTCCACGGCACCATCCAGCACAACGGCCCCGGAGCCCGCCGTGTTCCTCGGCAGCGGCTCCGGGGCCGTCGGTCCGCGCCCGCTCAGGCGGTGCGCCGCGCCTTCCGCCGGCGCACCCCGCCGGCCACCGCGAACGCGCAGGCCAGCACGCCGCCCAGGGCCAGCGTCCACTCCGGCACCGCGCCGACCCGGTCGGCGACGGTCCTGCCGTCGCGCAGCGGCACCACCGCGTTCAGCACGGCCTGCTCCATCTCGCCGGTGCGCTGCTGCACCGTGCCGTCCGGGGCGATCACCGCGGAGACGCCGCTGGTCGCCGCGATCAGCACCGCCCGCCCGTGCTCGACCGCCCGCAGCCGGGACATCGCCAGCTGCTGCTCGGTCTGCCCGGTGTTGTTGTAGGTGGCGTTGTTGGTCTGCACGACGATCACCCGGCCGCCCTGGTTGACGGTGTCCCGGACGATCTCGTCGTACGCCACCTCGAAGCAGATCACGTCGCCGATCCGGGCCGGGCCCAGCTGCATCACGCCGTTGTGGTCGCCGGGGTAGAAGTCCCGGGCGACCCGCTGCAGGCGGCTGATCACCTTGGACAGCTCGGTGCGGAACGGCACGTACTCGCCGAACGGCACCGGGTGCTGCTTGGTGTAGGAGGCGCCGGGACCGGTGGACGGGTCCCAGACGATGCCCTCGTTCTGCACGTGCTGCTCGTCGGGGCCGTCGACCAGCGCGCCGACCAGGGTCGGCACGCCGACCGCCTTGACCGCGGCGTCGATCCGGGCGAACGCCGCCGGGTCGGTGAACGGGTCCAGGTCGGAGGCGTTCTCCGGCCAGATCACCACGTCCGGCTTGGCGGTGGTGCCCGCGGCGACCGAGGCGGCGAGCTTCTCGGTGGCGGTGGCGTGGTTGTCCAGCACCTCCATCGGGCGGCCCAGGAAGTCCATGCCGGGCCGGTCCACGTTGCCCTGGACGAGCGCGACCTTCACCGTGTCGTCCGCCGAGGTCGGCACCGGCACCGCGTAGCCGACCAGCACCAGCGCGACGGCGCCCACCGCGCCGACCGCGGTGCGCCACGGCAGGTCGGTGTCGGTGCGCCGGGCCCGGGCCGCACTCAGCGCCGCCCAGGCCAGCAGGGTGCCGCTGGCGGCGACCGCGAAGGTCACCAGCGGGGCGCCGCCCAGCGCGGCCAGCGGCGTGAACGGGCTCGCGGTGTTGGCGAACGCCAGCCGGCCCCACGGGAAGCCGCCGAACGGCAGCCGGTCGCGCATCCACTCCTGGGTGACCCAGAGCACCGCGCCCCACAGCGGCCAGCCGCGCAGCTTCGAGGTCAGCGCCGTGCCCGCGCCCATCAGGGCCAGGAACAGGGCCTCGATCAGCGACAGGCCCACCGTGGCGTCCCAGCCGACCGGGCGCAGCCAGGACAGCAGCACCACGAAGAACGGCACGCCGAACGCGAAGCCCAGCCAGGCGCCGTGCCGGGCCCGCTGCCCGCGGGTCAGCACCGCCAGGGCGGCCACCGCGAGGATCGACAGCGGCCACACGTCGAACGGCGGGAACGCGAACGCCAGGGCCAGGCCGGACAGCGCGGCCAGCCCCGTCCGGGCCCACCACGCCTTGCGGCTGCCCCGCACGGGCGCCGGCGGCTCCGCGTCCTCCTCGGCCACCGGCTGCTCCTGCGAAACGGGCAGTGCCACCTGGGCGCACCACCTCTCTACCTCGGGATCGTCTCCGCCGGGGAGGGGGCGCACGTGCGTTCCACCTCGTTCGACGTCCCAGGAAAGGTACCTCACTCCCCCGGCCGCCCCGCGCGGCCGACGGTCCGTCAGCGGCCGACCGGCGGGCGGCGCCCGGCCCGGGGCAGGGCCCGTTCCGGGGCGCGGGCGACCCGGAGCGGCAGGTCCTCGCGCCAGGGTGCGGCGGCCGGCCGGACGGCGGCGGCCGGTTCGAGCGCGGGGTTCAGGCGCCGGGCCGGGCCGGTGCGGGGGCGTCGTGCGCGGAGAGGGCGCGCAGGTCGGCGAAGACCCGGCGGAGGTGGGCCTCCAGGCCCGGCGAGGGGTCGTCGATCCAGTCCTGGACCGCCCGGTGGAAGGCGGCCCAGCCGGTCGCGGCGGCCAGTTCGGCCAGCCGGCCGGGGACGCCCCGCTGCCGCAGGGCCTCGGCCAGCGCCTCGCCCAGCGCCGCGGCCTTGGCCAGGTCGCGTTCGCGGAGCGCCGGGGTGGCGGCGATGACCTGCAGGCGCGGTTCGGCGAACGGGCGGTTGCGCTCCAGGATCGGTTCGGCCTCCCGGAAGGCGCGCAGCAGCGTCTCGAGCGGCCGCAGGCCGGCGGGCGCCTCGGCCACCGCCCGGACCAGCGCGGCGCGCAGGTCGGCCTCGCCGTCGAAGAGCACCTCGCGCTTGTCCGGGAAGTGCCGGAAGAAGGTGCGTTCGTTGACGCCGGCGCGGGCGGCGATCTCGGCCGTCGTGGTCCGGTCGAACCCGCGTTCCCGGTACAGCTCCAGGGCCGCCTGCTGGAGGCGGCCGCGCGCTTCTGCTCCGCTCCGTGGCATGTCGGGAGGATAGCGCACACGTCAGTCACTGGCGCTTCTTGACGCCAGTGACTGACGCTACCTAGGCTCGGCGACGGCGCCACGTAGCGCCAGTCACTGACATTAAACGGGAGGATGCTCCATGCACGTCTTCGTCACCGGCGGTTCCGGCCAGACCGGGCCCGCGGTCGTCGCCGAACTCCTCGCGGCCGGCCACACCGTCACCGCCCTGGCCCGCTCGGACGCGGCCGCCGCCCGGCTGGAGGCGCTGGGCGCCGTGCCGCACCGCGGCTCGCTGGACGACCTCGACAGCCTGCGCCGCGGCGCCGGAGCCGCCGACGGCGTCCTGCACATGGCCTACGGCGGCGACTTCTCCGACCTCGCGGACATGGCGCGGCGCGACCGGAGCGCGATCGAGGCGCTGGGCCGGCCGCTGGAGGGCTCCGGGAAGCCGCTCGTCGTCACCTCGGGCACCCTCGTGCTGCCCGCGGGCCGGGAGGCCACCGAGCAGGACGCGCCCGACCCGGCCGGGATCGCCGCCTTCCGGATCGCGGGCGAGCGGGCCTGCCTGGACCTCGCCGCCCGGGGGGTGCGCGCGAGCGTGGTCCGCCTCGCCCCCACCGTCCACGGCCCCCGGGACCACGGCTTCGTCCCCATGCTCGTCGCCACCGCCCGGCAGAGCGGCGTCTCGGCCTACGTCGGGGACGGCGCCAACCGGTGGCCCGCCGTGCACCGGCGCGACGCGGCGGTGCTGTTCCGGCTCGCGGTCGAACGGGCGCCCGCGGGCAGCGTCCTGCACGGGGTCGCCGAGAGCGGCGTCCCGCTGCGGAGCGTCGCGCGGGCCATCGCCCGGGGCCTGGGCCTGCCCACCCGCTCACTGACCCCCGAGGAGGCCGCCACCCACTTCGTCAGCCCGTTCATGGCCACCGCCTACGCCTTCGACGGGCCGGCCTCCAGCTCCCGCACCCGGCGGCTGCTCGACTGGGCCCCCGCCGGGCCGACCCTGCTGGAGGACCTGGAGCACGGCGACTACCTGGCCGCACCGGCCTCCTGAGCCCCCGCGTCGCGCCGGTGGACGGTGCGGCCGCGGACCACGGTGCGCAGGCACAGCGGGAGGGGGTGGCCGGGGGTGAGGTCGGGGAGGCCGGGGGTGCCGGAGCGGGGGTCGGTGGACCAGCCGGCGATCCGGGTGTCGGGGGCCTGGACGACGAGGTCGGTGGTGTCCCAGACGGCGTAGGAGGCGATCGCGCCGGGGACGAGGATGCCGTCGGCGTCGTGGCCCAGCGCCCGGTGGCCGCCGCGGGTGTGGGCGGTGAAGGCGGCGCGGACCGAGATCCGGTGCTCGGGGGTGCGGTGGAAGGCGGCGGCCCGGACGGTGCCCCAGGGGTCGAGCGGGGTGACGGGGGCGTCGGAGCCGAAGGCCAGCGGGAGGCCGGCGCGCAGCATCGCGGCGAACGGGTTGAGGGCGGCGGCGCGGTCGGCGCCGAGGCGGGCCGCGTACATGCCGTCGGGGCCGCCCCAGGCGGCGTCGAAGGCGGGCTGGACCGAGGCGGTGAGGCCGAGTTCGGCGAACGCGGCGAGGGTCTCGGGGGTGAGGGCCTCGGCGTGTTCGACGCGGTGGCGCATCGCCCTGACCCGGTCGAGGCCGAGCTTGTCGGCGGCGGCCCGGACGCCCTCCACGACGGCGCCGATCGCGGCGTCGCCGATGGCGTGGAAGCCGGCCTGCAGGCCCGCCTCGGTGCAGGCGGTGACGTGGTCGGCGATCTCGGCGGCGCCCAGGTAGGCGGTGCCGGTGTGGTCGGCGTCGGTGTAGGGGTCGTGCAGGCAGGCGGTGTGCGAGCCGAGCGCGCCGTCGACGAAGAGGTCGCCGCCGGCGCCGACCGCGCCGAGGCGCTTGGCGGTCTCGATGCCCTCGGGGCCGAGTTCGCCCCAGTAGCCGTACACCTCGGGGCCGTCGGTCTCGGCGGCGAGGGCGAGCAGCGCGGCGAGGTCCTCGGCGGAGGAGATCTGCGGGCCGGCGCACTCGTGCAGGGTGCCGATGCCGAGGGCGGCGGCCCGGCGCAGGGTGGCGCACTGGGCGTCGCGGCGCTGGACGGGGGTGAGGTGGGCGAGGGCGGCCTGCCGGACGGCGTGGTGGGCGTCGCGGGTGAGCGGGCCGGTGGCGTCGTGGCCGGGGAGCGCGTCGAGGCCGGGGACCAGGGCGCGCAGCGCGCTGGTGGCGAGGCCGGAGTGGACGTCGGTGCGGGAGAGGTAGAGCGGGACGTCCCCGGCGGCGGCGTCGAGTTCGGCGAGCGAGGGGGCGCGGCGCTCGGGCCAGCGGGTCTCGTCCCAGCCGTGGCCGATCAGGGCGCCGCCGGCGAAGGAGGCGCCGAACGCGGCGGTGCGGTCCAGGGCTTCGGCGAGCGAGCCGCAGTCGGTGAGGTCGAGGCCGGTGAGGGCGAGACCGGTGGAGGTGGCGTGCACGTGGGCGTCGACGAAGGCGGGGGTGACCAGGGCGCCGTCCAGTTCGACGATCTCGTCGACGGTGTCGGCGTACGCCTCGGCGGCTCCGTCGCTGCCGACCCAGGCGACGTGTTGGCCCTCGACCAGCATGGCGGTGGCGAAGGGGTCGGCGGGGCTGTAGACGTTGCCGCCGCGCAGCAGCACGGTCCGGTCGGTGCGTTCGGTCATGGCGTCCAGTCTCGCACTGCGGACACCGGGGTCAGAGCTTCGGGGGGCGCGCCTCGTAGGGGGTGGAGAGGACGACAGTGGTGCGGGTGGAGACGCCGGCGGCGGTGCGGATCCGGGCCAGCAGGTCCTCGAGGTCGCCCGGGCCGGGGACGCGGACCTTGAGGATGTAGTTCTCGTCGCCGGCGACGCTGTGGCAGGCCTCGATCTCGGGCAGGCCGACGAGCCGTTCCGGGGTGTCGTCGGGGGCGCTGGGGTCGAAGGGCTTGACCGAGATGAACGCGGTGAGCGCCAGGTTGACCGCCTCGGGGTCGACGATGGCGGTGTAGCCGCGGACGACGCCGCGCTGTTCGAGGCGGCGCACCCGCTGGTGCACGGCCGAGGTGGACAGGCCGGTGGCCTTGCCCAGGTCGGTGTAGCTCATCCGTCCGTCCTGGAGCAGCAGCTGGACGATGCGCTGGTCGAGTTCCTCCACAAGGCGTCAACCTACTCGATCGGGGGTGGGCTGTGCAGACAGCTCGCGGGGGGCGCATCCGGGGGGCACATGCCAACGGAATGTGGCGAGGAACACAGGGAATGCATCACCGTGCGCCGCAGCGCAGGGTTATGACGTCCCGTCACTGGGAAGTGCTGCTGGTGGCCCGGACGACGAGAGGTTCCGGCCCGATCCGAGGGGGATCACCATGCCTTCCACCGACCTGCGTTCCGACGTCGAGGACGAACCCGGCGCGCCCGAGGCGTCCTTCGGGACGGACCCGGGCGCGGCCGACACCTGGGAGATCGTCCGGGTGCACTGCCCGGAGTGCGACCGCCCGATCGCGTTGATCGGGGACGAGGAGCGCCTGCCCCAGCACGCGGTGCTGACCTCCGCGTGGAACCCCTTCCAGCCCGCGATCTGCCGGGGCACCGGCGCGCCGACCGCCGACCTGCCGGAGTGCGAGGAGCAGCCGGAGCAGGACGGCCAGTCCAACCTGGTGGCGCTGCCGACCCCGCTGGACTGGCGCACCCAGCCGTTCTCGCACGCCGGGGCGCACCGCCCGGTGCGGGTCTTCGTGCCCGCGCAGCGCGACCGCCGCGCGGCCTGAACCCGGCCCGACCACGGCCTGATCCGGGCCCGACCGAGGAACCGGACCGCCCCGGGCGGTCCGACGTCCGGCGGGGCGCCGCCCGCGGTGCCCTCCGGAACGCCCGCCGACCGGGCACGACCGGCCGCGTACCCTGGCCGGATGGACGCCGCCCTCCCCGACCTGCCCGCGCTGGCCGCGGGCCTGCTCGCACTGCCGCCCTCGCTGGGGCCGGTGCGGCTGGTGGCGGTGGACGGGCACGCGGGCTCCGGCAAGACCACGTTCGCCGGCCGGCTGGCCGCCGCGCTCGGCGGCGCCCCGGTGGTGCACCTGGACGACCTGGCCACCCACCGGGAGCCGTTCGGCTGGACGGAGCGGCTGCGCGCGGGCGTGCTGGAGCCGCTGGCCCGCGGGGAGGCCGGCCGGCACCCGGTGTACGACTGGACGGCGCGGGCCTTCACCGCCGAGCGGGCGGTGCCGGTGGCGCCGGTGGTGCTGCTGGAGGGGGTGGGCGCGGGCCGGCGGGCGGTGCGCCCGCACCTGGCGGCGCTGCTGTGGATGGAGCTGGAACGGGCCGCCGCCCGGGCCCGCGGGCAGCTGCGGGACGGTCCGGAACTGGCCGAGTTCTGGGCCGGTTGGTCGCGTGCGGAGGACGCGCACTTCGCGGCGGACCCGAGCCGTCCGCATGCCGCGGCGCGGGTCGACGGGGTCACCGGGCGGATCGTCGGGAGCACCCTGAGTGAACCGCATGAACCGCTCTTGACCTGCGACATCATCAGGATTTAAGTTCTGCCTGTCGCGGAAATCAGTTGAATCCGCAACCACAGACACGGCGTCTCCGGCTTGTTCCCCCGTGAGCCGGAGGCGCCGTCCTGCCCTCCGCGCCGCCCGCCGGGATCCGCCCCTCCCGCGCCATTCGAGCCGCGCGGCACCCTTACGGATCAGCGCCGCGCCGGTACCATGCCACGCAGGCGCGCAGAGGAGCGCCCCGAGGTTCTGGCGGGGGGCGTCAGTGACGGTGGAGAGTTCCGGCGGCAAGGGTTCCGCCGCGGCGGGTCCGGATCCGGACGCCGACCGCGCCTGGTCGCGCGCCATGGACGCCTACACGGCCGGTTCGTACGCCCGCGCGGAGGAGGAGTTCCGGGCCGCGGTCTACGTCGACCCGGGCATGGCCGACGCCTGGCTCGGCCTGCACGCGCTGCGCAGCGACACCGCCGGCGCCCTGCTGGCGATGCACCGGCACCGGGACCGCTTCGGCGAGCAGCGCGAGCGCCACCGCCGCCCGCTCAGCTCCTGGTACTGGCTGGGCTGGTGGGTGCAGCCGGTGCTGGAGACCCCGCAGGACCTGGCGCTGGCGCACGCCTCGCACTGGCTGGACGGCCGCCACCTGGCCGAGCTGGAGCAGGCCCTGACGGCCTGTCCGGCCCCGGAGCAGGAGCCCGCGGTGCGCTTCCTGCACGCCTGCCGCTCCTACCTGCTCAAGGACTGGGAGCAGCTGATCCGGGACACCGACCGCCTGCTGGACGACCCGGTGCTGGGCATCGAGGCCGGCCTGTTCGCGGGCATGGCGCGGGTCCGCCTCGACATGTGCGCGCAGGCCCAGCGCCCGCTGGCCGCCTCGCTGGCCCGCTGCCGCTCCGAGCAGCCGCAGCGCAAGGAGCTGCGCTACTGGCTGGCCCGGGCGTACGAGGGCGCCGGGCGCAGCGTGGCGGCGCTGCCGCTGTACCGGGCGGTGCACCGGGCCGACCCGGCGTTCATGGACACCGAGCAGCGGCTCGCGGCGATCGCCGCCGAGGACGGGCTGCTGGACGGCGAGGCGTTCGGCGAGTACCGGGGCGCGGCGGCGCCGCCCGGCCCCGGCCCGCTGGAGGAGTTGGAGCCGGTGGAGTTCCGCGGCGGCTCGGGCGGGGTCAGCGAGGAGGCCTGCGCGGAAGAGGGGGACGGCCCGGCCGCGGCCGAGCCGGGCCGGGCCCAGCTGGCCGAACGGGCCGCGGGCGCCCCGGCGCTGCCGCCGCGGCTGGCCGACTGGCCCGCGGCGCAGGCCGTTCCGCCCTCGGGGCCGAACCCGGCCCCGGCCGCCCGGCTGGAGCTGGACCGGGCGCTGGCCGAGCTGGAGGCGATGGTCGGCCTCGACCCGGTCAAGCGTCAGGTGCGGGCGCTGTCCGCGCAGTTGCGGATGGCCCGGCTGCGCGCGGAACGCGGGCTGCCGGTGCAGCCGCCGAAGCGGCACTTCGTGTTCTCCGGCCCCTCGGGCACCGGCAAGACCACGGTCGCGCGGATCCTCGGCCGGGTCTTCCACGCCCTCGGGCTGCTCTCCGGCGACCACCTGGTGGAGGCCCAACGGGCCGACCTGGTGGGCGAGTTCCTGGGGCAGACGGCGGTGAAGGCGAACGAGCTGATCGACTCGGCGCTGGACGGCGTGCTGTTCATAGACGAGGCGTACTCGCTGGCCAACTCCGGCTACAGCAAGGGCGACGCGTACGGCGACGAGGCGCTGCAGGTGCTCCTGAAGCGGGCGGAGGACAACCGGGACAGGTTGGTTGTCATCCTCGCGGGGTACCCGGACGGCATGAATCGACTACTGGCAACGAACCCGGGCCTGAACTCCCGATTCACCACCCGGGTCGACTTCCCCTCCTACCGTCCCGCCGAACTCGCCGACATCGGGCTGCAGTTGGCGCAGGCCGACGGCGACGGCTGGGACGTGGACGCGGCCGAGGAGCTGTCCTCGATCTGCGGGCACGTCGTCTCCGAGGGCTGGATCGACCAGCTCGGCAACGGCCGCTTCGTCCGCACCCTGTACGAGAAGTCCTGCGCCTACCGCGACCTGCGGCTGTCCGGCCAGCGCGGCGCCCCGTCCCGGGAGGACCTGGCGACGCTGCGCCTGCCGGACCTGCTGCAGGCCTACGGGGAACTGATCGAGGGTCGGCAGTGAAGGGCCTCGGGAAGGCCCGGGCGGACCGGGCGGACGACGAGGACCCGACGCCGAGAGACGAGGACGGGACGCGCGAGCTCCGGCGGACCGGGGAGGACCGGGAGCCGCGCGGCCGGACGGCCGGCGGGCGCCGGGTGCCCTGGTACGTCTCGCTGCCGGTCACCCTGGCGGTGATCCTGGCGCTGTTCCTGGGGATGGCCAACCTGGGCTGGCTGCCCGGGTTGCCCAACCCGTTCGCCGAGAAGACCGTGGACCGCAGCCAGCCGGTGGTGCTCAAGTCCATCCAGAACATGAGCCGTTACAACGCGGCCACCGGCAACTTCCAGGTCATCGTGGACCTCGCCAACGAGGCGAAGTTCCTCCCGTCGGCGATCCTCGGCACCCGCAGCCTGTACGTGGGCGCGGGCAGCGTCGAGGCGTACGTGGACCTCGGCAAGCTCGGGGCGGACTCGGTGAAGGTCTCCGACGACCGACGGACGGCAGCCATCGCCATCCCGCACGGGCAGCTCGCGGGAGCGGCGCTGGACGTCAAGAACTCCTACATGTACTCGCAGGAGCGCGGCCTGTTCGACCGGCTCGGCGACCTGTTCTCGTCGAGCACCTCCGACGACCAGCACAAGGTGGAGCTGCTGGCCGTCGAGAAGATCGACAAGGCGGCGAAGGACACCGGGCTGACGGTGACCGCGGAGAACAACACCAAGGCGATGCTGACGGGCCTGCTGGGCTCGCTGGGCTTCACCCAGGTCACGGTCACCGTGGCCTGACCCGCCCGCTGCGGCGACGGACGGCCGGACCCGTCGGCGGGGTCCGGCCGTCCGGGCGGGGTCAGCGGGCGGTGGCGGCGGGCGGGCGGTGGTCGGGGTCGTGCACCTCGCCGACCAGTTCCTCCAGGACGTCCTCCAGGGCGACCAGGCCGAGCTGGCGCCCGTCGGGGTCGACCACGGCGGCCAGGTGGGCGGCGGCGCGGCGCATCACGGCGAGCGCGTCGTCCAGCGGCAGCACGGAGCGCAGCACGGTGATCGGACGCCACAGCCGGTCCGGGATCGGGGCGGCGAGGTCGTCGACCTCCAGCGAGTCCTTGACGTGCAGGTAGCCGAGCACGGTGCCGTCCCGGTCGGCGACCGGGAAGCGGGAGAAGCCGGTGCGCACCGCGAGGCGCTGGATCTCCTCGCCGGTGACCTCGCGGCCGACGGTGACCAGCTGCCCCGGGGCGAGCAGCACCTCGGTGACCGGGCGGCTGCCCATCTCGAGGGCGTCCTCCAGGCGTTCGCGGCGGCTGTCGTCGAGCAGGCCGGCCTCGCCGGAGTCGGTGAGCATCAGCAGCATCTGCTCGCTGGTGGCGACCGAGTCGACCTCGTCCTTGGGCTCGACCCGGAACAGCCGCAGCACGCCGTTGGCGAAGGCGTTCAGGAAGGAGATGAACGGGGCGAGCCAGCGGGCCAGGCGGTCCAGCGGCGGGCCGAGCCAGAGCGCGGCCTTCTCCGGTCCGGCCAGCGCCAGGTTCTTCGGCACCATCTCGCCGACCACCATGTGCAGGAACACCACGATGCTCAGCGCGATGGCGTAGCTCAGCAGGTGCATCGCCGAGTCGGGGACGCCGAGCGCGTGGAAGGCGGGTTCCAGCAGGTGCGCGATGGTGGGTTCGGCGAGCGCGCCGAGCAGCAGCGAGCAGACGGTGATGCCGAGTTGGGCGGCGGCCAGCATCGCGGAGACGTTGGACAGCGCGTGCAGCACGGTGCGGGCGCGCTTGTCGCCGGCCTCGGCGAGCGGTTCGATCTGGCTGCGGCGCACCGAGATGACGGCGAACTCGGCGCCGACGAAGAAGGCGTTGCCGAGCAGCAGGAGCAGCGAGAAGGCGAGTTGCAGGGCGCTCATCGGTGGTTGTCCCGGTCCTCGTGGTCCTCGTCGTGCACGCGCCGGACCTCGACCCGGCTGGTGCGGTGCCGGTCGACGGCGGTGACCGTCAGCTCCCAGCCGGGCAGGTGGGCGTGCTCGCCGACGGCGGGGAGCTTGCCGAGCAGGTCGGCGAGCAGGCCGCCGAGCGTCTCGTAGGGGCCGTCGGGGGCGTGCAGGCCGATCCTGTCGAGCTGGTCGAGCCGGGCCCGGCCGTCGGCGTCCCAGACCGGCAGTCCGTCGCGCGGGGCGAGCGGGCGCAGGTCGGGGGTGTCGGCGGGGTCGTGCTCGTCCTGGACCTCGCCGACCACCTCCTCGACGATGTCCTCGATGGTGGCGACGCCGGCGGTGCCGCCGTACTCGTCGACCACCACGGCCATCGGTTCGCGGCCGCGCAGCAGGTCGAGCAGCCGTTCGGCGGGCATGGTCTCGGGGACCAGCAGCGGCGGGGCGGCCAGGTGGCGGACCTTGGTGTGGTCGCGGCGCCCGGCGGGGACGGCGAGGGCGTCCTTGAGGGTGACGGTGCCGGTGACCTCGTCGAGGCTGTCGGCGTACACCGGGAAGCGGCTCAGGCCGGTGGCCCGGGTGAGGTTGAGCACGTCGGTGGCGGTGGCGTCCTCCTGGAGGGCGGCGACGTCGATCCGCGGGGTCATCACGGACTCGGCGGTCAGCTCGCGCAGGCCCAGGGTGCGGACGAACAGCGCGGTGGACTGCTCGTCCATGACGCCGGCCTGGTAGGAGTGCCGGGCCAGCGCGACGAGTTCGTCGGCGGTGCGGGCGTGGCCGAGCTCCTCCTGCGGTTCGACGCCGAGGGCCCGGACGATCCGGTCGGCGGAGCCGTTCAGGAAGGCGATCAGCGGGCGGCAGACCGCGGAGAAGGCGCGCTGCGGGGCGACCACGGCGTGGGCGACCTGCATCGGGCGGGAGATCGCCCAGTTCTTCGGGACGAGTTCGCCGATCACCATCTGGATCACGGTGGCCAGCACCAGGCCGACCAGGACCGCGGTGCCGCGGGCCGCCGAGTCGGGCAGGCCGACGGCGGTGAACACCGGCTTGAGCAGGGTGGAGAGCGCCGGTTCGGCGAGCATGCCGACCACCAGCGAGGTGATGGTGATGCCGAGCTGGGCGCCGGAGAGCTGGAAGGACAGCTTGTGCAGGGCCTTCGACAGGCTCGCGGCCTTGCGGTCGCCGGCGGCCGCGGCGCGTTCGACGGTGCCGCGGTCGGCGGTCACGAACGCGAACTCGGCGGCCACGAACAGGCCGTTGGCGAGGATCAGCAGGAAGGCCGCGAGCAGCAGGAGCCAGGCGGTGGTCATCGGGCCGCCCGCCTTCCCCGGCTGGAAACGTGCGTGGCGGCGCGGGTACTACCGGACGGGTCGTCCATCGAGGGGAGGTGTCACTCCTCTGGTCGCGGGTGGAGGCGGGAAGCCCGGACCTGTGGTCGGGCTTTGCCGCGGTTTTACCAGCGTAGACGATACCCGAACGCTTCTGCGGGCCCGTTCGACCCGTCCGTCCGGGGGCGTGTCAGCCCTGCCGGGCGCCGCTGCCGCGCTGTTCGACCAGGTCGCGCAGGCTGCGGGCGGCGGCGATGGCCTGGGCGCGGCCGCCGCCGGGCTGGATGCCGACCGCGGCCAGCGCGGTGCCGTCGGCGAGGTCGAGCATCACCCAGGGGTCGCCGGCCTTGAAGTTGACCCGGACCACCTCGGCCCAGGACAGCCGGCGGCTGCGGACGAAGTTGACCACCGTCAGGCCCTCGGGGTCGGCGACCACCTTGGGGCGGGCCAGCATCAGGCCGACCGCGGCGAACAGCAGGCCGGAGCAGGCCATCATCACCCGGTCGTTGAACTGCCAGCTCTCCGGCAGGACCACGGCGAGCACGGAGAACAGCACCAGCATCACGGCGCACAGCGCGTACAGCACGGCGCGGTTGCGGCGGGGCGCCCAGGTCACGGGCAGGGCGACGGGGGTGGCGGTGGACACGGGTGGCTCCAGGGGGGACGGGGGCCAGGGGTGGTGGCCCCCGTCCGGTGGCGGGTCAGATGCGGCAGGCGTGGATGTTGGTGACCAGGATGGCGCGGGCGCCGATCGCCCACAGGTCGTCCATGATCCGCTGCGCCTCCTTGCGGAGCACCATCGAGCGGACCGCGACCCAGCCCTCGGTGTGCAGCGGCGAGACGGTCGGCGACTCCAGGCCAGGCGTGAGGGCGACGGCCTCGCTGACCTTCCCGGCCCGGATGTCGTAGTCCATCAGCACGTAGCGGCGGGCCACCAGCACGCCCTGCAGGCGGCGCAGGAACTGCTCGACCGCGGCGTCCTCGCCGGCGCCCTTGGGGCGGATCACCACGGCGTCGGAGACCAGGATCGGGTCGCCGAACACCTCCAGGCCCGCGTTGCGCAGGCTGGTGCCGGTCTCCACCACGTCGGCGATCACGTCGGCGACGCCCAGGTGCACGGCCGTCTCGACCGCGCCGTCCAGCTTGGTGACGGTGGCCTTCACGCCGTGCTCGGCGAGGTGCTGCTCGACCAGGCCGGTGTACGAGGTGGCGATCCGCAGGCCGTCCAGGTCCTGGACCCCGGCGATCTCGGCGCCGACCGGCCGGGCGAACCGGAAGGTCGAGCCGGCGAAGCCGAGCGCCAGCACCTCCTCGGCCTCGGAGGCCGAGTCGAGCAGCAGGTCGCGGCCGGTGATGCCGACGTCGAGCCGGCCGGAGCCGACGTAGACGGCGATGTCGCGCGGGCGCAGGAAGAAGAACTCGACCTGGTTGTCCGGGTCGACCAGGACGAGCTCCTTGGCCTCCTTGCGCTGCCGGTAACCGGCCTCATGGAGCATCTCCGCCGCGGGACCCGAGAGCGAACCCTTGTTGGGGACGGCGATGCGGAGCATGAGAGGCGAACCCTTCGCGTTGGCGATCAATGGAGGTGGGACTAGAGGTACTTGTAGACGTCTTCGAGCGTCAGCCCGCGGGCGAGCATCATCACCTGGACGTGGTAGAGGAGCTGCGAGATCTCCTCCGCCGCCTCCTCGGGCGACTGGTACTCGGCGGCCATCCAGACCTCGGCGGCCTCCTCGACGACCTTCTTGCCGATCGCGTGGACGCCCTGCTGCACGAGCTGGGCGGTGCGGGAGGTCGCGGGGTCGCCGGTGGCGGCCTTCTGCTGGAGCTCGGTGAAGAGCTCCTCGAATGTCTTGGAAGCCATGATGAGCTCACCTTACGGGGTGCGGGCTGACGGACGGTAAACGGTTTCGCACCGTGGACAGTCGGATGGACGGCCGGCCGGCCCCGGGGGCCCGGGCCCGGGGCCTCGGCGAGGGACTAGCTCCGGGCCTTGGCGAGGGCACGGAGCGCGGCGGCGGTGGCCACGGCCGCGGTGACCGCCTCGTGGCCCTTGTCCTCGGCGGAGCCGGGCAGCCCGGCCCGGTCCAGCGCCTGCTGCTCGGTGTCACAGGTGAGCACGCCGAAGCCGACCGGGACGCCGGTGTCCACCGACACCTGGGTCAGGCCGAGGGTGGCGCCCTGGCAGACGTAGTCGAAGTGCGGGGTGCCACCGCGGATCACCACGCCCAGCGCGACCACCGCGTCGTAGCCGGCGTCGGCCAGCCGCTTGGCGGCGACCGGCAGCTCGAAGGTGCCGGGGACGTGCAGCACGGTGGCGCCGCCGTCCACGCCGAGCTCCGCCAGGGCGCGCCGGGCGCCGTCCAGCAGGCCGTCCATCACCTGCTGGTGCCACTGCGCGGCGACCACCGCGACCCGCAGGTCGGCGGTGTTCTCCAGGGTCTCCGGGGACAGGACGGGGGCTCCGTGGCCGGCCATGTTCGTCTTCCTCTGTTCGTTGCTGACACGCCTCGCTGGTGCGCGTCACTGGTGTGCGTTGCTGACTGTCGTTCAGGGGTCTTGCGGGGGTGCTTACTTGACGTCGTCGTCGAGCCACGGCAGGTCGTGGCCCATCCGGTCGCGCTTGGTGCGCAGGTAGCGCAGGTTGTGCTCGCCCGCGGCGGTGGGCAGCGGGCGGCGGGCGGCGACCTTGAGGCCGTGCTCGGTGAGCGCGGTCTGCTTGGCCGGGTTGTTGCTGAGCAGGGTCAGCGAGCGGACGCCGAGGTCGGTGAGCATCTGCGCGCCGATCGAGTAGTCGCGGGCGTCGGCGGGCAGGCCCTGGTCGAGGTTGGCGTCGACGGTGTCCAGGCCCTGCTCCTGGAGCTGGTAGGCGCGCAGCTTGTGGGCCAGGCCGATGCCGCGGCCCTCGTGGCCGCGCAGGTAGAGCACCACGCCGCGGCCGGCCGCGGCGACGGCGGCCAGCGAGGACTGCAGCTGGGGGCCGCAGTCGCAGCGCAGCGAGCCGAACACGTCGCCGGTCAGGCACTCGGAGTGCAGCCGGACCAGCACGTCCTCGCCGTCGGGGAGCCGGCCGTCCGCGCCCAGGCCGCCGGCCACCAGGGCCAGGTGCTCGGTGCCGTCGATCGTGCCGCGGTAGCCGACGGCGGTGAACTCGCCGTGCTCGGTGGGCAGTCGGGTGACGGCGGCGCGGTCGACGTGCAGTTCGGTGCGGCGGCGGTAGGCGATCAGGTCCTCGATCGAGATGATCGCCAGGCCGTGCTCGCGGGCGAAGGCGTGCAGTTCGGGCAGCCGGGCCATGGTGCCGTCGTCGTTGACCACCTCGGCGATGCCGCCGGCCGGCGGGAGGCCGGCCAGCCGGGCCAGGTCGACGGCGGCCTCGGTGTGGCCGGGGCGGACCAGCACGCCGCCCTCGACCGCGCGCAGCGGGAAGACGTGGCCGGGGCGGGTCAGGTCGGCGGGCGAGGTGCCGGCGGAGGCGAGCAGCTTGACGGTGCGGGCCCGGTCGGCGGCCGAGATGCCGGTGTCCACGCCGTCGCGGGCGTCCACCGAGACGGCGTACGCGGTGCCCTTGCGATCCTGGTTGACCCGGGTCATCGGCGGGAGTTCGAGCCGGTCCAGCTCCGTGCCGGTCATCGGGACGCAGATCACGCCCGAGGAGTAGCGGACGGTGAAGGCGAGCAGCTCGGGGGTGGCGGCCGAGGCGGCGAAGACGATGTCGCCCTCGTTCTCGCGGTCCTCGTCGTCGACCACGATCACGGCGCGGCCGAGCGCGATGTCGGCGACGGCCCGCTCGACCGGGTCGAGGGCGAGCGGCTGGGCGGCGGGCTCGGTGCTCATGCGGTGACTCCCTTGGCGAGCGGGGCGGTGCGGTCCGTCCGGGCCTTCGTCCACCAGCTGACCAGGCCGGCCACCACCAGGACGAAGTAGACGGTGAAGGTCAGGGCGGTGAAGGAGTAGCCGTGCTGGTACGCGTAGGGCACGCCGATCAGGTCGACGGCCAGCCAGGCGAACCAGAACTCGACCCAGCCGCGGGCCTGGGCGTACATCGCGGCCAGCGTGCCGACGAAGATGTAGGCGTCGAACAGCGGGGCGTAGGACAGCTTCGGGTTGAGGTGGAAGAGCCAGGCGACGGCGGCGGTGCCGGCCGCGGTGGCGGCCACCAGCACGGCCCGCTCGGTCCAGGTCGCGAAGCGCACCTCGACCTGGCCGGTGTCGCGGCGGTCGCGCCGCCACTGCGTCCAGCCCCAGACCGAGGCGACCACGACGATCGCCTGCTTGCCGATCAGACCGGGCATGTGGCTGTTCCAGAAGGCGGTGATCAGCACCGCGCCGGCCAGCAGCTGGACGGGCCAGGTCAGCACCGAGCGGCGCCAGCCGAGGACCAGGCCGGTCAGGCCTATCAGGTTGCCGACCATGTCGGCGACCTTCACCTGCTCGCCGAAGGCGGTGAAGGTCAGTTCGGCGAACGAGCTCACTCGGACCCTCCCAGGGTGTCGGGCAGCGCGCGGGTGTCGAGCAGCCGCTCGACGTACTTGGCGAGGACGTCCACCTCGAGGTTGACCGGCTCGCCGACCTGCTTGGCGCCCAGCGTGGTGAGTTCCAGCGTGGCGGGGATCAGCGAGACGGTGAACGAGTCGGGGGCCGCCTCGACGACGGTGAGGCTCACTCCGTCCACGGTGATC
This sequence comes from Kitasatospora cineracea, assembly GCF_003751605.1. Taxonomy (NCBI): domain Bacteria; kingdom Bacillati; phylum Actinomycetota; class Actinomycetes; order Kitasatosporales; family Streptomycetaceae; genus Kitasatospora; species Kitasatospora cineracea. The sequence continues at coordinate 4,303,679 of NZ_RJVJ01000001.1, read as the reverse complement.
GACCCCTTCTCCACCAGGTAGCGCGAGATCGGCTGCGGCAGGGTGAAACGCAGCACCTCCCAGCGCGGATTCCCGTCCGCGTCGAGGTCGCCGGGCTCCCGGGAGAGCAGCGTGCCGGTGGCGTCGACGTGCCCCTGCACCAGGTGGCCGCCGAGCCGGGCGCCGAGCGCCATCGCCCGTTCCAGGTTGACCCGGGAGCCGGGGCGCAGCACGCCGAGGCTGGAGCGCTGCAGCGTCTCGCGCATCACGTCGGCGCTGAACTCGCCGTCGCGGTCGGCGAGTTGCTCGTTGCCGTCGAGGACGGTGAGACAGACGCCGTTGACCGCGATGGAGTCGCCGTGCCGGGCGTCGGCCGTCACGACGGGGCCGCGCAGGCGGATTCGGGAGGACTCGCCGATCTCCTCGATGGAGACGACCTCGCCGAGCTCTTCGATGATGCCGGTGAACACCCGGGTTCTCCTCGCGCTTGGGGCGCGGACTCCGGGGCGGCTCATGGGAGTTGACTGCGGACGGCATGCCGGACGCGGCTCCCCCGGGATGCCTGGGCGTCCTCGCCCGGCACGGGTTCGCTGCCGTCCTGCTCCGCACCCCGGCCCTCGGGTGGGCCGCGGTGATGACACGCCTGATCCGCCGCGCACGCCTCCCATCCGGACTTTAACCGTCGGTCCAGGAATTTCACCTGGTCAACCGGCCGCTGGCTGCGGACGGGTCGCGGACTGTAACCGCCGGTTCGGATTTTCACCGACCCCGGAGTGCGCTGAACGTCACTGGTACTGCATCCACATTGTTGCACGCGCCGGTACTCCGGCCGCAAGGACGCGACCTGTGGCCTGCTTCACGCCCGCGGCGCACGGTGGGAGGGAATAGTTCTCCGTACGGAGGACTCCCGGCCGAGGAGTTGAACCGGCATGACGATGTTCATGGACGTCCACCACGGGATGGCCGGCATCACCGCCGACCAGTTGAAGGCCGCCCACGAGGCGGACCTGGCCGCGCAGGGCGAGGAGGGCGTGGAGTTCCGGCAGGCCTGGGCCGACCCGGACTCGGGCACGGTCTACTGCCTGTCCTCCGCCCCGTCCCGGGAGGCCGTGCAGCGCGTGCACGAGCGCACCGGACACCCGGCGGACGAGGTGCACCCGGTGCCGCTGCAGGTCTGAGACCCCCCTGCCGACGGGGTGTGAGCGGCGGTAGCGTCGGGACACGTGATCTTCGACGCCCTCGCCGCGGACGCGATCCGCGAACCGGTCCGCCTGCGGGCCCTGTACGAGCAGCCGAGCGCGATGGTGCGGCGCAAGCAGGTGGACCGCCTGCACGAGGCGGCCCGCCGGCTGATCGGCTGCTCGTCCCTGGTGTTCGTCGCCACCGCCGACGCCGACGGCAACTGCGACGCCACGCCCCGCGGCGGCCCGCCCGGCTTCGTCGCGGTGCTGGACGAGCACACCCTGGCGATCCCCGACGCCACCGGCAACCGGCGGCTGGACAGCCTGCACAACATCGCCGCCACCGGGAGGGCCGGGCTGCTCTTCGTCGTCCCCGGCCGGGAGGCCACCCTGCGGGTCAACGGGCGGGCCTGCGTCAGCGAGGACCCGGAACTGCTGGCGCGGCTGACGCCGGTGGGGAAGCCGCCGCGCACCGCGATCGTGGTGGCCGCCGACGAGGTCTACGGGCACTGCCCCAAGGCCCTGCTGCGCTCCGCCGCCTGGCGCCCCGAACGCTGGCTGCCGGCGGACGCGGCGCCCAGCTCGGCCGAGGTCACCCTCTCCCACCTGGGCGACCCGGCGCTCACCCTGGAGCAGGTGGTGGCCGCCGAGGAGGAGTCGCTGCGGCTGCGCTACGAGTGATCCTCCGGTGGCCCGCGAGCGCTTCGCGGGCGGTTGCCGAGCGGTCCGCGGGTGGCTCGCGGGCGGTTGCCGAGCGGACTGCGGGCGGACTGCGGGCGGACCGCGGGCGGACCGCGGGGAGGGGTTGCGCGGGGGCTGGTGCATGCTGGGGGAACGGGGTTTCCGCATAGGCGGAACTTTGGGGGGCCATAGTTTCGGCTTATGACGGCATAAGCCGGAGCACCGTACCGGGCGCGCCCGCCGGCCGGAAGGCTGAGCGGTACGCGCCCCGAGTCGAACAGGAGTACCTGCCCATGCCCCGCCCCGTCCGGGTGGCCATCGTCGGTTCCGGCCCCGCCGGGATCTACGCCGCCGACGCGCTGCTGAAGTCCGACCTCGCCGCCGCGCCCGGCGTCTCGATCGACCTGATCGAACGCCTGCCCGCCCCCTTCGGCCTGATCCGCTACGGCGTCGCCCCCGACCACCCCCGGATCAAGGGCATCGTCACCGCCCTCCACCAGGTCCTCGACAAGCCCCAGGTCCGCCTGCTCGGCAACGTCGACTACCCCGGCGACCTCTCGCTCGACGAACTGCACCGCTTCTACGACGCCCTGGTCTTCGCCACCGGCGCCGAGGCCGACCGCGACCTGAACATCCCCGGCATCGAACTCGACGGCTCCTACGGCGCCGCCGACTTCGTCTCCTGGTACGACGGCCACCCCGAGGTCCCGCGCACCTGGCCGCTGGAGGCCGAACAGGTCGCCGTCCTCGGCGTCGGCAACGTCGCGCTCGACGTCGCCCGGATCCTCGCCAAGACCGCGGACGAGCTGCTGCCCACCGAGATCCCGCCGAACGTGTACGAGGGCCTGGCCGCGAACCGCGCCGTCGAGGTGCACGTGTTCGGCCGGCGCGGCCCCGCCCAGGCCAAGTTCTCGCCGATGGAACTGCGCGAACTCGACCACTCCCCCACCATCGAGGTCGTCGTCGACCCCGAGGACATCGACTACGACGAGGGCTCGATCGCCACCCGGCGCGCCAACAAGCAGGCCGACATGGTCGCCTCGACGCTGGAGAACTGGGCGATCCGCGACGTCGGCGACCGGCCGCACCGCATCCACCTGCACTTCTTCGAGAACCCGGTCGAGGTGCTCGGCGAGGACGGCAAGGTCGTCGCGCTGCGCACCGAGCGCACCGAACTCGACGGCACCGGCAACACCGTGGGCACCGGCGCCTTCCGCGAATGGCCCGTCCAGTCCGTCTACCGGGCGGTCGGCTACCGCTCCGACGAACTGCCCAAGCTGCCCTTCGACGCCCTCACCTCGACCGTCCCGCACCAGGCCGGCCGGGTCCAGGAGAACGGCGCCCACCTGCCCTCCGTCTACGTCACCGGCTGGATCAAGCGCGGCCCCGTCGGCCTGATCGGCCACACCAAGGGCGACGCCAACGAGACCGTCGCCTGCCTGGTCGCCGACCAGGCCGCCGGCCTCCTGCGCGAGGCGGCCGAACCCGCCGAGGACGCCGTCCTCGACTTCCTGCGCGACCGCGGCGTCGACTTCACCACCTGGGAGGGCTGGCACCACCTGGACGCCCACGAGAAGGCCCTCGGCGCGGCCGAGGGCCGCGAGCGGGTGAAGGTCGTCGAGCGGGTGGGGATGCTGGACGCTTCGCGCAGCGAGAGGTCCGCGGAACGCAACAGCGCTGCGCGCTGACGGGCGCGAAAGCGACGGGCGCGAAAGCGGCGGACGCGAAAGCGGGGGCGCGGGGAACTGCGCGCGGCGGGAGTCGCACGTCGGTGCGGTCGCGGGATAGTGCAACACACTGTCCTGCGGGGCGATCCGGCTGTGCGTGCTCGGTCGGCCGCGCAGTTCCCCGCGCCCCTGGCTCTCGCTGGGCCTGGCGCGGCAGTTGGCCGTGCTCGCCGTTTACAGCCCTGCCATGGCGATGGTCGCTCCGGCGGCCTCGGCGACGATCGGGTCGTGGGTGGCGACCAGGGCGGCGCAGTGGCGGCGTTGGGCGGTGGTGGCGATGAGGGTGGTGAGGGCGGCGGCTTGGGAGCGGTCGACGGCGGCGGTGGGTTCGTCGATCAGGAGCAGGTCGGGTTCGAGGAAGAGGGCCCGGGCGAGGGCGACGCGTTGGCGTTCGCCGCCGGAGAGCCGGTCGGCGCGGTGGTGGAGGCGGTGGGTGAGGCCGACTTCGGTGAGGGCGTGTTCCGCCGCGGCGCGCAGCCGCCTGGCGGGGCGGCCGGCCACGGAGGCGGCGGCGAGGAGTTGTTCGACGGCGGTGAGGCCGGTGAGCAGGTTGCCGCTCTGGAACATGTAGCCGATCCGTTCGCGTCGCACTCCGGCCCGTTCGGCGTCGCCGAGTGCCGCCAAGTCGGTTGTGCCGAGCAGGACTCGGCCTTCGTCGGGGCGGAGCAGGGCGCCTGCGACGGCGAGCAGGGTGGACTTGCCGGAGCCGGAGGGGCCGACCAGGGCGGTGAGGACGCCGGGGGCGCAGGTGGCGTCGACGCCGTGCAGGACGGGGGTGCGGGCGTCGCCGCGGCCGAGGGCGACGCTGACGCCGCGCAGGGTGAGTTCGGTCATCGTCCGGCTCCCAGCATGGTCATCGGGTCGGCCTTGGCGACCCGGCGGAGGGTGAGGGCGGCCCCGGCGAGGGCGGCGAGGGCGACGGCGCCCATGGTGGCTGCGAGGGACGACCCCGGGAGGCTGAACGGGACTTCGGTGCCGACCAGCAGTCCGACCGCGGAGGCGAGCGCGGCGCCGGCCAGGGTGCCGCCGAGGACGACGGCGGCGGCCTGGGCGAGGGTGTGGCCGAGCAGGCGGCGGCGGGAGGCGCCCATGGCGCGCAGCAGGGCGAGTTCGGGTTGGCGCTGGACCGTCCAGACGCCGAAGAAGGCGCCGACCACCAGCGGGGCGATCAGGTGGAGGAAGAACTGGATGGACGTCATGGTGACGCGTTCGCCGGTGTAGCCGGGGGCGGCCGCGTACGCCTGCTCGACGGTGAGCGTGCGGGTGCCGAACCGGCGGTCGGCGTCGGCGAGTCGGCCTCGGTCGTCGGTCTGCAGGGCGATCGCGGCGTACTGCTGCGGGAGGGCGGTGGCGGGGGTGGTGGCGCCGGGGGTGGTGAAGCGGATGCGCTGCCAGGTGGCGGTGGTGACGTAGCCGGCCGGGACGTGGCCGTAGGAGGAGCGGCCGGTGATGCCGGTGACCTTGAGGGCGATGCCGAGCCGATCGACGGTGAGGGTGTCGCCGATCCGCACGCCCTCCTCGGCGAGTTTCCGGGAGATGACCAACTGGTCGTCGCCGCCGAGGCGTTGGCCGTCCTCGGCGCCGGGGTCGAGGAAGGAGCCGGGGTCGACGCCGAACGCGGCGAGGTCGACCTCGGTGTGCCGGTCGGTGGTGCCGCGGGTGAGGGAGACGCCGAGCGGGGCGGCCCGGACGCCGGGCTGCCGGCGCCAGCGGTCGAGCGTCTCGGCGGGGACGAGGCTGCGGGCGAACTGGTCGGTCCCGGCGTCCGGGGAGAACGCCAGGTGGGTGGCGGGCAGGCGGCGCAGGGCGGAGACCGTGTCGTCGCCGAGGCCGGTGGTGAATCCGGAGACGATCCCGACCAGGGCGGCGACCAGCAGGACGACGCAGCCCATGAGCAGGAAACGGCCGCGGGCGGCCTTGAGTTCGAGCAGGGCGAGGTACACCGCGCTCCTTCCAGGTTGGGGACGATGCGTCCCCAACATAGGGCATGGCGACGCACCGTCCCCAAATTGGGGTCCCGGCCGGACTGACGGGGCCGGCTCCTAGACTGGGCGGGTGCCGAAGATCAGTGCCTCCACCGTCGCCGACCACCGCGCCCAGCAGTACCGGGCGCTGGTCACGGCCGCCCGCGAACTGCTGGAGGCCGAGGGCGACGGCGCCGCGGTGACCTTCGCCGCCGTCGCCCGCCGCACCGGCCTGGCCCGCAACAGCGTGTACAAGTACTTCCCGGACCGGGCGGCGCTGCTGGCCGCCGTCGTGCACGAGTCCACCCCGCTGTGGACCGAGCGGATCGCCGCCGCGATGGCCGCCGCCCGCACCCCCGAGCAGCAGGTCGCCGCGTACGTGCGCGCCCAGTGCGAGCTGGTGCGGGACGGCGAGCACCGGATCGCCCGCGCGCTGGCCGGTGACCGGGACGCGGTGGCGCTGCGCGAGGCCGCCGGGGACGCCCACCGCAAGCTGCTGTCGCCGCTGGTCACCGCGCTCTCCGAGCTCGGCGACCGGGCGCCGCTGCGCACCGCGCAACTGCTCCAGGGCCTGGTGAACGCGGCCGTCACCGCCCTGGAGTCCGGCGCCCCGTACCGGCCGACCACCGAACGGGCCACCGCGCTGGCGGTGGCCTCACTGGCGGCCCTCCAGCCGAACTGACCGGCCGAGTGCCGCTTACCGCACGGGACTTGCCGTCCGTCAGGTCGGAGCCGGTTCCAGTTCGGCCCGGCCGGCGGCGTCGGAGAGCTTGATCAGGACGGCGGTCAGCAGCCAGTTGGCGGTGAGCGAGGAGCCGCCGGCGGCGAGGTAGGGCAGGGCCTTGCCGGTGAGCGGGATGAGGCCGGTGACGCCGCCGACCACGACGAAGACCTGGAGCGCGAGGGCGGCGGCGAGGCCGGTGGCGAGGAGTTTGCCGAACGGGTCGGTGACGGCCACGGCGGTGCGCAGGGCGCGCTGCACCAGCAGGCCGTAGAGCAGCAGGACGGCCATCGAGCCGGCCAGGCCGAGTTCTTCGCCGACGGTGGTGAAGATGAAGTCGCTGCGCCCGGCGAAGCCGATCAGGAACGGGCGGCCCTGGCCGAGGCCGGTGCCAAGGACGCCCCGGAGCCGAGGCCGAAGAGCGCCTGGGCGGGCTGCTGGGAGATCAGGGCCGGGTCGTGGACGGGCCGGTAGATGTCGAGGGGGTGCAGCCAGGCTTCGACCCGGCCGTGCACGTGGGGTTCGAGGTCGCCGACCACGGCGGCGCCGCCGACGGCCATCAGCAGGCCGATGACCACCCACCCGGTGCGTTCGGTGGCGGTGTAGAGCATCACCACGAAGACGCCGAAGAAGATCAGCGAGGTGCCGAGGTCGCGTTCGAAGACCAGCACCAGCAGGCTGACCGCCCAGATCGCCAGCACCGGTCCGAGGTTGCGGCCGCGCGGCAGTTGCAGGCCCCAGACCCGGCGGCCGGTGAGCGCGAGGGCGTCCCGGTTGGCGGTCAGGTAGCCGGCGAAGAAGACCGCGATGGCGACCTTGACGAACTCGTCGGGCTCGAAGGAGAGCCCGCCGAGGCGGATCCACCGCTTGGCGCCGAAGCTGTCCCCGGGGAAGAACGCGGGCGCGGCCAGCAGCACCAGCGCGCCCGTCATGATCAGGTAGACGTACTTCTGGAACAGCCGGTGGTGCCGGACCGCGGCCAGCACCCCGACGGCCAGCAGCGCGGCGATCACCGTCCACTGCACCTGGCCGGGCGCGGCGGGGAGCTTCTGCCAGTCGCCCTTGTCGGCGTGCCAGAGCCGGTACGAGTAGTCGAGGCGGTCGAGCAGGACCAGCCCGAAGCCGCTGAGGAGGACCGCGAGCGGCAGGATCAGCGGGTCCGCGTACGGGGCGAAGCGGCGGACGGCGAGGTGCAGCAGCAGGGCGAGCGCGCCGAGGCCGGCGCCGTAGGGGAGCAGGCCGGGCGGGAGGGCGTCGCGCAGGGCGAGGCTCGCGCCGGTCCAGGCCGCCAGGCAGACCGCCACCGCGAGCAGCAGCAGGGCGAGTTCGCGGCGACGGCGGTGTGCGGCACGGCGTCGGCCCGCGCTGCGCGGGGCGGTTTCCACCTCGGCTCCCCCACTCGGTAGATTCTACAGCGGTGTAGACGTCGGAGCCGGGTCCGCGGTTGCGGGCCCGGCCCCGCGACGGCGCCCGGGTCCCGGATGGGCCCCGCGCTCGGCAACCGCCGCCCGAAGGAGGACCACCGGCATGACCCACCCCGCGGCCGTCGCGCCCTGGCACTGGTCGGCGCTGGCCGACACCTGGACCCTGGAACCGGCGGTGGCCGCCCTGTCCGCGCTGCTCGCGGCGGGCTACCTGGCCGGCGTCCGCCGCCGCCGTCGCACCGGCGGGGCCGACGGGGACGGCCCGTGGCCCTGGCACCGCACCGCGGCCTTCCTGGGCGGGCTGGCGGTCTGGGTCTGGACCACCTGCTCCGGCCTCGGCGCGTACGAGCGGGTGCTGTTCGCCGACCGCGCGGTGCAGCTGGTCCTGCTGCTGATGCTGGTGCCGATGCTGCTCGCGCTGGGCGCGCCGGTCTCGCTGCTGGCCGACGCGCTGCCGGCGGCGGGCCGCGCCCGGCTGCGGGCCGCGCTGTCCGGCCGGACCTCCCGGGTGCTGATGTTCCCGCTGGTGTCCACCGTGCTGCTGGTCGCGCCGCCCTGGCTGCTGTACTTCACGCCGCTGTACGGACGGACGCTCACCGACCCGCTCGGGAACACCGCCTTCCACCTGGTCCTGGTGCTGATCGGCCTGCTCTACTTCTGGCCCCGCCTGCAGCTGGACCCGGTCGCGCACGCGTACCCGCTGATGATCGGCGTGGTGATCACCTTCGTCGAGGTGGTCTTCGACGCCGCCCTCGCCCTGGTGCTGCTGTACGGCGGCCACGTGATCGCCGAGCCGTACTACGCGGGCCTGGCCCGCGACTGGGGGCCGACGCTCGCCCGCGACCAGTTCGTCGGCGGCAACGCGATCTGGATCCTCGGCGACCTGGTCGGCCTGCCCTTCCTGTGCGCGCTGATCCGCCGCCTGATCGTCACCGGGCGCGCCGAGACGGCGGCGGTGGACGCCGCCCTGGACGCCGCGGAGGAGGCCAGGGCGGTGGCGGCGACGACGGCCGGGGCGACCGGGGCCGACGCCCCCGCCGGAGACCGGCCCTGGTGGCTGGACGACCCCAACCTCCGCCACCGCTACGGCGGTTGACCCCTCCGGCCGGGCTGCCGGGCGGCCGGGCGGCCGGGTGCGACGCAGCTCACGGGACGTCCGCGCCGCGCCGGGGAATGCGCCTCCCGGTGTCCGGGTTGCACCGGGCGTACGGTTGAATACCCAGGGGGGTATCGACGAGAGAGGTTCGACGACATGGCGAACACCCACGCGCCCTCGGACGCCCACCCCGGCGGCATCACCGCCACGCTCACCGGCACCACCTTCGCGGAGGCCGCCGACCGGGTCCGCGCGGCCCTCGCCGAGCAGGGCTTCGGCATCCTCACCGAGATCGACATGACCGCCACCCTGCGCGCCAAGCTCGGCGTCGAGCTGGAGGACTACCTGGTCCTCGGCGCCTGCAACCCCCCGCTCGCCCACCGCGCCCTGGAGGCCGACCGCCGGATCGGCCTGCTGCTGCCCTGCAACGTCGTCCTGCGCACCGCCCCCGACGGGACGGCCGTCCTGGTCGAGGCCATGGACCCGCAGCTGATGGTGCAGTTCACCGGCCGCCCCGAACTGGCCGGCATCGCCGACGACGCGGTCGCCCGCCTGCGCACGGCGTTCGCCTCGCTGACCGCCTGAGCCGTCCGAGCCGCCCGACGGCCCGGCCGTCCGACCGCCTTACCTCCCGACCGCCCGACCGCCCGACCGGGGCGCCTCTGTCCGGTGGACGACGCCCCGGGCCCGGCACGCCCTTTCGAATACCCCCCAGGGTATTATTCGTTCCCTTCGCGCTTGGAGAGAGACCAGTGAACCGCTCCGCCCCCGCCCCGGCGGCCCCCGTGCCGCCGGTCACCGCCGCACAGCCCCGCCCCGGGCTGCTGGGCCGTCTCGGCATGTGGTCCGTGCAGCACGTCAAGGCCGTCCTGGCCGGCTGGCTGGTACTGGTGATCGGGCTGGGCGCGTTCGCCCCGCAGGTCACCTCCGCACTGTCCGGCGCGGGCTGGCAGGCCGACGGCTCCGACTCGGTGAAGGTCCGCGCCCTGGCCGAGGAGCACTTCGCGGGCAACGCCTCGTCCGCGCTCCAGATCGTGATCGCCGCGGACCGGCCGGTGAGCGAACCGGACGTGCAACAGGTGGTCGACCGGGCCACCGCGCTCGCCGCCGCCGACAGCCGGATATCGTCCGTGGTCCCGCCGCAGCCCGGCGCCACGCTCAGCGCGGACGGCCGGACCGCCGTGCTGCTGGCCGGGGCCGCCGCGTCCCCGGACGACATGGTGCGGGCCGCCGACGACCTCAAGGAACCGCTGCGCCAGCTGTCCGGCGGCGGCGTCGACGTCACCGCGACCGGCGCGTCCGTGCTGTGGAGCGACTTCAACACCGCCAACCACGACGCGATGATGAAGTCCGAGGTCATGTCCTGGCCGGTGACCCTGGCCATCCTGGTGCTCGCCTTCGGCTCGCTGGTCGCCGCCGGCCTGCCGCTGCTGCTCACCATGGCCGGCCTCGCCGCCTCGGCCGGGTCGCTGGTGCTGATCGGCCACCTGTTCCCGGTGTCGGTCTGGGCGATGAACTTCGCCATGATGTTCGCGCTCGCGCTCGGCATCGACTACGCGCTGTTCCTGGTGGTGCGCTTCCGGGCCGCCCGGGCCGCCGGGAAGGACGGCCCGCGGGCCGTCGCGGAGACCATGGACACCGCGGGCAAGGCCGTCCTGCTGTCGGGCGCGACGGTGCTGGTCAGCCTGTCGGCCGTGATGCTGGTGCCCTCGCCCGCGTTCCGCTCGATGGCGGGCGGCATCATGCTGGCCGTGCTGTTCGTGCTCGGCGCGACGCTGACCCTGCTGCCCGCCGTCCTCGGCAAGCTGGGCCACCGGGTCGACGCGGTGTCCCTGCCCTGGGCCAGGCGGCAGCGTCAGACCTCACCGCGGTTCGCCGCCTGGGGCGAGCGGCTGTGGAAGCACCCGCTGCGCTGGGGCGCGCTCGCCCTGACCGTGCTGCTGGCCCTGGCCGCGCCGGTGCTCGGACTGCGCACCGCCATGCCCTCGATCGACGTGCTGCCCGGCGACGCCAGCGCCCGGGCCGGCTACACCGCCGTCCAGCAGGCGTTCGGCCCGGGCGCCCCCGGCACCCTGCAGGTCCTCACCCCGACCGGCCAGGCCGGGGCCGCCGCGCAGGTCCTCGCCGCGAACCCCGGCATCGCCGGAGTGCTGCCCGCGGTCCCGGCCGCCGACGGCGCGGACTGGTCGATGATCCAGGCGGTGCCCACCGTCGACCCGTCCGACCCGCAGCTCGGCCACACCGTCGACACGCTGCGCGCCGAACTGCCCGACCGCACCCTGGTCGGCGGCGCCCCGGTGGAGAACCTCGACCTGCAGCACCTGCTGACCGGGAAGACCCCGCTGGTGATCGGCGTGGTGATGGGGCTCGGCTTCGTCCTGCTGCTGTTCGCGCTGCGCGCCCCGCTGATCGCGGCGCTCGGCACCGCCGCCGGACTGCTGTCCACCGGCGCGGCGTTCGGCGTGGCCCGGCTGGTCTTCCAGGACGGGCACGGAGCCGGGCTGCTCGGCTTCACCCCGCAGGGCTTCCTGGACGGCTGGGCACCGGTGTTCTTCTTCGCCATGATCTTCGCCATCGCGATGGACTACACCGTCTTCCTGCTGGCCTCCGCGAAGGAGCAGTACGAGCGCACCGGCGACCCGAAGCAGGCCATGGTCGGTGCGCTGGCCCACTCCGGCCGGGTGATCTTCGCCGCGGCGGCCGTGATGGTCGCGGTGTTCTTCACCTTCGCGCTGTCCGGCCCGCTGCCGCCCAAGGAGATGGGCATCGTGCTGGGCGTGGCGGTCCTGCTGGACGCCTCCCTGGTCCGGCTGGTGCTGCTGCCCGTCCTGCTCCGCCTCGCCGGGCGCGCCGCCTGGCACACCCCCCGCCGGCTGGACCGCGTCCTGCCCCGGATCCCGTTCTCGCACTCCTGACCCCCGCCCCCGTACGGAAGGAACTCCTCCCATGTGTCGTCGCGTCACCTGCAAGTCCTGCGGCAAGCCGACCTTCGCCGGCTGCGGCATGCACGTCGACCAGGTCCTGGCCGGCGTCCCGAAGGCGCAGCGCTGCTCCTGCGCGGCGGACGCCAAGGCCGCCAAGACCGCCAGGGCGGCGGGGAACGCCGGGAGCACCGGGGGCGCGGCCGCGCCGGCCGGGTCCTGGTTCTCCCGGCTGTTCGGCCGGAGCTGACGCCGCGCCGAACCGCCCGGACCCGCTCCGGGAACGCCCCCGGGAACGCCCCGGCCCCGCACGCCGCGGGGCCGGGGCGTCCGTGTCAGTGCACCGGCAGCCGCTCGGCGGCCGGCTCCTGTTCGGCGTCCAGCACCCGTTCGGCCAGCTCCGGGTCGAGGGCGACCCGGACCAGGGCGTCGGCCAGCCGGTGCAGGTCGGACGGGTCGACCAGGGCCGCCAGCCGGTCCGGTTCGACGGGAAGCCCGAGGCGTTCGGCACCGACCGGCACCCGGGCGTCCAGCGCCGGACGCAGGTGCGGCCAGACGGCCTGCGCGTCGCGGCAGAACGCGGCGGCACCCGCCGGGCCGATGCCCGGGAAGCGCTGCAGCAGGGCCCGGGTGCGGTCCGGGCGGTACTGCGCCGCCGCGGCGAGCCCGCGCAGGTCGCCGCCGTACTCGTCCTCGGCCAGCCGGGCGCAGTCGTTGAGCCGGGTCGCGGTGCCCTCGGCGAAGTGGCGGTAGCGCCCGGCGATCAGCGCCTCCTTGCAGTGCAGCCGCCCCAGTTCCAGGGTCCCCGCGGGCGTGCCGGCCCCGGCTGCGATCAGCGCGGCCGTGCCGGTGACGGCGATCGAACCGTGGATCCGGGCCGACGCCAGATTGCTCAACACCAGGAGCTGCCACAGCGGTTCGGCCCGGTCCGCGAGCACGATCCCCGCCTGTTCCGGGTACGTGCCCCCCGCGCTCTCCAACAGCATCGCCACCCGCCGCCGTGCGTCCACTCCGGACCTCCCGCCACTGATTCGCCGACGAACCGCCGACTGTCGGGGCCGACGGTACGCGGCGGCCGCCCCGACCGGCCCGCAGCCACGCCGCGAACCCCCGGCCCGTTCCGCCGGGCAACGGGCACCCGGCCCGGCGGACGCGCGGGCGTGCGGGCGTGCGAGCGGGCGCGAACTCCGGCGCGGGCTCAGTGCAGCAGCCGCGGGCTCAGTGCAGCAGCGCGGCGACCTCGGCCAGCGAGTGCACCCGCGGCACGGACGACTCCTCGCCGCTCGGCTCGCGGTCCAGCCAGATGCCCAGCAGCCCGGCGGCGGTGGCCGCCTGCGCGTCCACGTCGAGCCGGTCGCCGACGTACGCGGTGCGCTCGGGGGCACGCCGAGGGCGCGGCAGGCCAGCCGGAAGATCTCCGGATCAGGCTTGGCGCAGCCCGCCTCGGCGGAGGCCGTGGTGTGCGGGACCAGCACGTCGAGGCCGACGGCGCGCAGCTTGCGCCGCTGGACGTCGCCCTCGCCGTTGGTGATCACGCCGGTCCGCCGCGACGCGCCCAACTCCCGCACCGCGCGCGGCGCGTCGGGGTAGGCCCGCCAGGAGCGCTCGTAGCGCCGCAGGTACCCGGCGAACCAGGCGTCGGCGCGGTCGGCCGGCCACTCCCCCAGCCCGAGGTGGGCGGCCAGGCCGACGGCCCGGTTGCGGCGCTGCTGCTGGACGGTCACCTCGCCGGTCAGGTAGCGGTCGTACTCGACCCGTTCGAGGCCGCGCCAGAACCGCAGCACCTCGTCCCGGTCGAACCCCCGCCCGGACAGCTCCGCCGCGACCCCGGCCAGCACGGCCGACTCGGCCGCCCCGTCGTGGTCCACCAACGTGCCGTCGAGGTCGAACAGCACCGCTTCGATCACCGTCCGCCTCCCGTCCTCCCCCGCCCACCCTACCGGCCGCTGACTTCCCGTCACCACCCGGCCACCCCCCGCTCACCTGGCGGCTTCGCCACCGGCGAGGGCCCCGGGCGGGGAACCGGACGGAGGGGGCCGGGCGGAGGAGGCCGGGCGGAGGGGACCAGGCGGAGAGGGCCAGGCGGAGGGGACCAGGCGGAAGGGACCAGGCGGAAGGGACCAGGTGGAAGGGAGCAGGCGGAGGAGGCCAGGCGGAAGGGACCAGGCGGGGGCGGGCAACGCCGGTCCGCGCTCCGGGCGTTGCCCACCGGCTCCGGCTCCGGCGAGGCACGGCGGGCAGCCACCCCGCTCGGGCGCCCCGGAGGGGCTCAGCGGGCAGGGGTGTCGTGTTCGAGGGACAGGAGGGCGTCGAGGAGGTGGGTGGGGGCGGGGTTGCGGGCGGGGTGGGCTTCGGTGTGGACGGCGGTGGGGCGCCAGTGGTCGCCGGGGGCGGGGGCGAAGGCGAGGGACCAAAGTTCGTGGCCGGTGTCGGCGCGGTGGAGGTGGAGGGTGCCGTCGGCAGTGTGGGTGAGCCAGTGGCGGGTGCGCAGGCCGGCGCGGTAGCGGTTCCACTGCCGGTCGGACCAGCGCAGGTCGGGGACGGGGTGGGGGCGGGGCAGGCGCATCGGGGTCAGGCTGGCGGGGGCGGGGAGGACGGCGCCGGGGGTGGGGAACGTCCAGGCGGGCAGGGCTTCGCGGGCGGCCAGCCAGGGGGCGGGGATGCCGGCGGTGCCGGTGCGGGCGGCGACCACGCCGCCGGTGATCGCGGCGACGGTGTCGACGTCACCGCCCGCGCCGATCGCGGCCCACAGCGCGGACGGGTAGTCGGTGAGCCAGTGCGCGGCGCACCACAGCGCGTACGGGACGGTGTCGACGGCGCTGGTGCGGCTGCCGTTGCCGAGGACGGCGGCCGCGGCCCGGGGGTCGGTGCGGTCGGTCAGCGCGGCGGCCTCGGCCAGGCCGCGGCGGACGGCGCCGTGCGGGGTGAGGTCGGCGACGGCGTTCAAGTAGCGTGCGGGAGTGGTGGGTTCGGTGCGGGCGCGGACGGCGAGGGCGGCAGCGACGGCCACCGCGACGGCGCCGTCCACGGCCTGCGGGTGGGTGTGGGTGGTCACGGCGGTGTCGGCGGCGGGGCGGACGGCGGCGGCCGGGTCCTCGGCGTACCGGGCCCCGAGCGGGGCCACCCGCATGGCCGCGCCGTTGCCGAACGAGCCCTGGCCGTCGAAGAGTTCGGCGGCCAGGCGGCGGGCGTCGCCGCCTTCCCGGATCAGCCGGAGCAGCCGGTTGGCGGCCGGTCCGTAGCCGCGGTCGAAGTCGTGCCGGCGGGCGAAGGCGTGGGTGAGGTCGAAGGTGTCGATCGCGCCGCGTTCGCTCTGGGCGGCGTACACCGAGCAGGCCATCTCGGTGTCGTCGGTCCACGGCCACGGGCCGGGCGGTGCGGTGCGGGCGTCGAGGTGGGTGCGGGCGGTGTCGGGCACGAAGAACTGGGCGCCGAGCGCGTCGCCGACGGACAGGCCCTGGAGGGCGTCAAATGCGGGGCCGCGGTGCGGGAAGGAATCAGTCATACGCGCCCCATCGGAGCGCGCGGGCGGGCCCGATGTCAAGGGCCGGATGTCACGGCCCGGCCCGGTCGGGTCGGTCCGGTTGGATCGGTCCGGTCGGCCCGGTCGGATCGGTCCGGCCGGGGCGACCTGCGATGATCGGGCGGTACGGCCGTCGTACGCGAGAGGTGGTTCCCCATGGTCGGTGCGGTGCTGGTCGTCGTCCTGCTGCTGGTGCTGGGCGGGTGCGGCTGCGTGGTGTGGGCCGAGCGCGGCGGCCCCGGCTGGGTGCGGGGCGTGGCCCGGGTGACGCTCGGTGCGGGCCGCGCGGTCCGCTGGGCGCACCGCAATCGGAAGCGGCAGCTGATCTCGGGCGGCTCCGGCAGCTCCGGCGGGGACGACTGACGGCCGGTCAGCCGGGCAGCCCGTCAGTCGGTCAGGCCGTCAGTCGGTCAGGCCGAGCGGGTCGGGGGCGTCGGTGAGCAGGTCGGGCCCGTTCGCGGAGACCCGGTTGACGGCCGTCGGCACCGCCCGGACCAGGAGGTTGCCGTCGGCGGGGCGGTGCAGCAGGTCGTGCAGGTCGGCCCGGTCGGTGTTCGCCGGGTCGAGCCAGCTGTCGAGCCCGTCGCGGGGGACGAGCATCGGCATCCGGTCGTGCACCCGCCCGGCCCGGTCGGTGGCGTCGGTGGTCAGGATGGTGGTCGTCGCCAGCCAGGCCGCCGGGTCGTCCTCCGGCAGGTCGGCGTCCCGCCAGAACTCGTACAGCCCGGCCATCAGCATCAGTTCGCCGGTGGAGAGGAAGTACGGCTGCTTGTACGCCTTGCGGCCGTCGGCAGCGGGCACCTGGCGCCACTCGTAGTAGCCGTCGGCCGGGATCACGCAGCGCCGGACCGCGAACGCCCGGCGGAACGAGGGCTTCTGGTCGACGGTCTCCGAGCGGGCGTTGATCAGCCGGGCCGCGCCCGACCGGTCCTTCGCCCAGGACGGCACCAACCCCCAGCGCAGCGGCCGCAGTTGGCGCGCCACCTCGCCGGTGTCGGCGTCCACCCGTTCCAGCACCGCGGCGACCCGGTCGGTCGGGGCCACGTTCCAGCTGGGCGCCAGGGCCTCGGTCGGATCCCAGTCGGTCACACCGAGCAGGGAGGCCAGCTCGGCGGGTGGGGTGGTGGAGACGAAACGGCCGCACATGCGTCCCAGCCTGCCACCGACCCCCGACAACCGCACCCGCCGACACCCGGGCCGCGGGGCTCAGGAGTAGAAGTTGCGCTCCCAGCGGTGGCCGGCCAGCACCTTCAGCTGCTCCTCGCCGAGCGGGACCCCGTCGCCGACCGCCGCGTTGCGCTCGACGTTGCGGACCGAGCGCATGCCCGGGATGACGGTGGACACGGCGGGTGCGCTGAGCACGAACCGCAGGGCGGTCTCGGCGAGTTGCCCGTCGGTGATGCCCAGGTCCGCGGTGAGCGCGGCGACCCGGCGGGCCACCTGGGCGGGCCGGTCGTCGCGGAAGTAGCGGCGCCGGAAGTCGCCCTCGGGGAAGGTGCTGTCGGCGGTGATCCGGCCGGTCAGTCCGCCCTCGTCCAGGGCGACCCGGACGATCACGCCGACGCCGTGCTCCTCGCAGGCCGGGAACAGCTCGTCCAGCGGCGACTGGTCGAACACGTTGAAGATCACCTGCACCGCGTCCACCACGCCGCTGCGCACCAACTCGACGGCGCTGTGCGGATCGTGGTCGTTGACCGAGACGCCGAACAGGCCGATCAGGCCCTCCTGCTTCAGCTCCTGGACGGTCTCCAGCCAGTCGCCGCGGCCCAGCCAGTCGTCGCTCCACACGTGGAACTGCAGCAGGTCGAAGCGCTCCAGGCCGGCGGCCTCCAGCGAGGTGCGCAGGCTCTCCCGGATGTGCGCGCCGGGGAAGGTCTCGGCCGGGTCGACCCCGCGCCGGGCGGGCCACTGCCGGTTCAGCGGCGGCACCTTGGTCGCCACCCGCACCCGCTCGCCGTTGGCCGCCCGCTCCCGCACCACCCGGCCGACCAGCCGTTCGCTCTCCCCGTAGCCGCGGGCGGTGTCGATGAAGTCCACCCCGAGGTCGATCGCCCGGTGCAGCGCCGCCAGCGACTCGTCCTCCCGGGCGCCGACCCAGTTGGACGCCCCGATCCCCCACGCCCCGTACCCGACCTCCGACACCTCGACGCCGCTGCGCCCGAGCTTCCGGTGCTTCATCCGTGGTCCTCCTGGTTCGAGCCGGCCGTTCCGGGACGGGACCCTAGGCGGCGGCGCGGGCGGGCGCCAGGGGATTACGGGGCGGCGACGTCGACGGTGCCGGCCCGGTGGACGGGGCCGTGGAAGGTGCCGCCGCCGATCTCGTTGCGGGGCGCGGGCCAGGTCACTCCTGGGGCGGTGTGCCGTGGTAGTGCTTGTGGTTGCCGCCGTTGACGGTGCCCGTCATGAGCACCGTCCCGTAGTACGTGCCGTCGTTGATCGTGTTGTTGGTGACCTGACTGGCCAGGGCGGCCCGGGCCTCGCCGTGCCACTGCTCCAGTTCGGGGCCGAACTCCGGTTCCAGCGCGGCCCGGACGGCCAGCGCGGCGTTCAGGCGGCCGGCGAGTTCGGCGTTCTGCGGGTCGCGCTCCAGGGCCACCAGTTCGGCCTCGCCGCTGCTGACGGCGGCGGCCGCGTGCTGGAAGGGCCGTCGGACGAGCGCGCTCAGGCTGCGCCAGCACTGCTTGCCGACTTCCCCTCCCGCGCCTCCGGCCAGTGCCGCCAGCACTCCCAGCGAAATCGGGTCCATCGTCCGCCCCTTCCCCTCCGGCTGCCGCCCCGGTCGGGCGGCTTGTCACATTACACTCCGCTACGTGCCCCTCACCTGCGATTCGCAAGCCCCCGCCCGCCGATGACGGCCGCCGACCCGCTCGCCGTGCTCGGCCCGTACTTCGCCGTCCGCACCGGGGCGGCGGCGCCGCCGGGTTTCCGGCCGCTGGCCGAACTGTACGACGCCCGGGGCGCGTTGGCGGCGCGGATCGCCGAGGTGGCGCGGGTGTTGCGGACGGGCGAGCCGCGGGTGGCGGCGTCGACGGCGCACCTGGGGCTGGCGGCGCGGCTGTGGTCGGTGGCGCTGGGGGCGGCGGTGGCGCGGGGGCGGGTGCCGGACCTGGCGGGGGCGTGGTTCGCGCTGCCGCCGCAGGGGCCGTTCGACCTGTGGGTGCCGGGGGACGGCGGTTCGGAGGCCACTGCCGGGGCGTTGGAACGGGCGGTGCTGGAGGAGCAGTTGGCGCCGCTGGCGGGGGCGGTGCGGGCGGTCGCGCCGCTGGCGCCGGGGCTGCTCGCGGGCAATGCGGCGTCCGCGCTGGTGGGTGCGGCCCGGCAGTTGGGGACCGTCCCGCAACTCCGTTCCCCGGCGGCCGCGTTGGCGCGGGAGTTGCTGGCCGGTCCGGCGCTGGCGGGCACCGGGCGGGCGACGGCGCCCGGCGGGCCGTTGGGGTTCCGCCGGGCGTCGTGCTGCCTGTACTACCGGACGCCGTCCGGCGGCCTGTGCGGTGACTGCGTGTTCACCCGGCCGCCGGGACGGTGAACTTCAGCTGCGGGCGGCCAGGTCGAGCGCGATGTCGATGATCATGTCCTCCTGGCCGCCGACCAGGCGGCGGCGCCCGCACTCCATCAGGATGTCGCGGATGTCGACGCCGTACTGCCCGGCGGCCCGTTCGGCGTGCCGCAGGAAGGAGGAGTAGACGCCCGCGTAGCCGAGGGTGAGGGTCTCCCGGTCGACCCGGACCGGGCGGTCCTGGAGCGGGCGGACCAGGTCGTCGGCGGCGTCCTGGAGCTTGAACAGGTCGCAGCCGTGCTGCAGTTCGGACAGGTCGGCGACGGCGACGAACGCCTCGATCGGGCAGTTGCCCGCGCCCGCGCCGTGCCCGGCGAGCGAGGCGTCGACCCGGACGGCGCCGTGCTCGACGGCGGTGAGCGAGTTGGCGACCGAGAGCGAGAGGTTCTCGTGGGCGTGGATGCCGATCTCGGTGCCGGGGTCGAGGACGTCCCGGTAGGCGCGGACCCGGGCGGCGGTGTCGTTCATGGTGAGCCGGCCGCCGGAGTCGGTGACGTAGACGCAGTGCGCGCCGTAGCCCTCCATCAGCTTGGCCTGGCGGGCGAGTTCCTCGGGCGGGGCCAGGTGGGAGAGCATCAGGAAGCCGGAGACGTCCATGCCGATCTCGCGGGCGGCGGCGATGTGCTGCGCGGAGATGTCGGCCTCGGTGCAGTGGGTGGCGACCCGGACCGAGCGCACGCCCAGGTCGTAGGCCCGCTCGAGCTCGTGGATGGTGCCGACGCCGGGCAGCAGCAGGGTGGTCAGCCGGGCCCGCTTCAGTACCGAGGCGGCGGCCTCGATCCACTCCCAGTCGCTGTGCGAGCCGGGCCCGTAGGTGAGCGAGCCGCCCGCGAGGCCGTCGCCGTGGGCGACCTCGATGGCGTCGACGCCCGCCTCGTCGAGCGCGGCGACGATCCGCTTGACGTCGGCGGGGGTGATCCGGTGGCGGACGGCGTGCATGCCGTCGCGCAGGGTGACGTCCTGGACGAGGATCGGGGTGCTCACGGCTGGCCTGCCTTCCGGGCTGCGATGCGCTCGGCCACCCGCAGGGCGGCGGAGGTCATGATGTCGAGGTTGCCCGCGTACGCCGGGAGGTAGTGGGCGGCGCCCTCGACCTCCAGGAACACCGACACCTGGTGGGTGGGGCGCGGGGCGCCGTCGGCCAGCAGGGTGTGCACGGGCTGGTCGGCGCCGACGGGGGTGATCTGCACCTGCTGCTTGAGCCGGTAGCCGGGGACGTAGCCGGCCACCTCGCCGACCATCCGCTCGACGCTGCGCCGGATCTCCTCGTGCTGTTCCCCGTCCGGGGCGTCGACCAGGGCGAAGACGGTGTCGCGCATGATCAGCGGCGGTTCGGCCGGGTTGAGGACGATGATCGCCTTGCCGCGTTCGGCGCCGCCGACCTTGACGATCGCGGCCGAGGTGGTCTCGGTGAACTCGTCGATGTTGGCGCGGGTGCCGGGCCCGGCGGAGCGGCTGGCGATCGAGGCCACGATCTCGGCGTAGCGCACCGGGACGGTCCGGGAGATCGCGGCGACCACCGGGATGGTGGCCTGGCCGCCGCAGGTGACCATGTTGACGTCGGGCGCGTCGAGGTGGTCGTCCAGGTTGACGGCGGGGACGACGTACGGGCCGGTGGCGGCCGGGGTGAGGTCGATCAGCCGCTTGCCGTGCGGCAGCAGCCGGGCCGCGTGGTGCTGGTGGGCCTTGGCGGAGGTGGCGTCGAAGACGATGCCGATCTCGTCGAACTCCGGGAGGGCGATGAGCCCTTCGACGCCTTCGGCGGTGGTGGTGAAGCCGAGGCGGCGGGCCCGGGCCAGGCCGTCGGAGTCGGGGTCGATGCCGACCACGGCGCCCATGTCGAGGTGCTGCGAGGTCCGCATCACCTTGATCATCAGGTCGGTGCCGATGTTGCCGGACCCGATGATCGCAACCTTGGTCCTGGTCATCGCTGTGCTCCTTCGGTGGGTCCGCCGAGGGTGAACCGGACGGTGCCGAGCGGGGCGACGACCGCTTCGACGGTGCTGCCGGGCCCGACGGCGCGCATCGGGCCGAGCGCGCCGGAGAGCACGACCTGCCCGGCGCGCAGCGGGTCGCCGAGGTCGCGGGCCTGCCGGGCCAGCCACTGCAGGGCGAGCAGCGGGTCGCCCAGGCAGGCGGCGCCGTCCCCGGCGGAGACCTGCTCGCCGTCGACGCTCATGGTCATGGCGGCTTCGCGCGGTTCGAACTCCCGCAGGCTCCGGCGCTCGGTGCCGAGCACGTAGGCGCCGGCGGAGGCGTTGTCGGCGACGGTGTCGGCGAAGCTGATGTCCCAGCCGGCGATCCGGCTGCCGCAGATCTCGATCGCGGCGACCGCGTGGTCGACGGCGGCCCGGACCTGTCCGAGCGTGAGGTCTCCGTCGGCGAGGTCGGCGCCGAGGACGAAGGCGATCTCCGCCTCGGCCCGCGGCTGGAGGATCGAGTCGGCCGGGACGGCGGCCCCGTCCGGGTACTGCATGTCGGCGAACAGGACGCCGAAGTCGGGCCGGTCGACGCCCAGTTGGGCTTGGACGGCGGGCGAGGTGAGGCCGATCTTGCGCCCCGCCACCCGGCCGCCGGCGGCGGTGTGGGCCCGGACGACGCGCTGCTGCACGGCGTAGGCGGCGTGCACGTCGGTGCGGCCGATCAGGTCCCGCACGGGCGGGCACGGGACGCCGGCGGCCTGGGCGGCGAGGAGGCGGTCGGCGGCGGCGGTGACGGCGTCCGGCGCGCTGCCGGCGGCCGGGGTGGGGTGGCTCATCTGGTGCTCCGGTGGCCTCAGTGGTGGGTGACGAAGTCGGTCACCAGGCGGTTGAACTCGTCGGCGTGCTCCAACTGGGCCCAGTGGCCGCAGCGGTTGATCAGGTGCGCGCGGGAGTCGGGGATGTTGGCGGCCAGGAAGAGGGTGGACTCGAAGGAGACCACCCGGTCGTCGCGGCCGTGGATCAGCAGCGCGGGCGCGGTGATGCCGGAGACCTTGGCGAGGTCGAGCCAGATCGGGATCGGCGCGTGCGGGGCGACGGCGGCGATGTTGGCCAGGTGCTCGGGGCGCAACAGGGCGGCCCGGGAGCGCAGTTCGCACAGTTCGGGGGTCGCGAACCGGGCCTTGTCGTAGACCATGATCTCGACCAGTCGGCGCATGCCCTCGGGCGAGGCGTCGGAGTAGGTCCGGTACATGGTCTTCAGGCCCTCGGTGGGGCCGCCGCCCGCGCCGAACAGGAAGGGCTTCATCTGGATCGGCGGGCCCATGGTGATCAGGTGCGAGACCCGCTCGGGGCGCTCGGCGGCCAGGCGCAGCGCGGTGTGGCCGCCCATCGAGTTGCCGACGAACGCGGCCTTCTCGATGCCCATCGCGTCGAGCAGCTGGCAGACGGCGTCGACGTGGTCGTAGGTGGCGAAGTCGACCGGGTCGGACTCGCCCCAGCCGGGCAGGTCGGGGGCGATCACCCGGAAGTGCCGGGAGAGTGCCTCGATGTTGGGCGAGTAGTTGCTCCAGCCGGTGGCGCCGGGGCCGCCGCCGTGCAGCAGCACCACGGGGTGGCCCTGCCCGGCCTCGTGCACCCGGATGTTCCAGTCCTCGGTGCGGACGAACGCGGCGATGTCCTTGGCTTCCAGTGCCATCAGTGCTCACTCCCGGGGAGGTGGTTGGTGCGGGGGGCGCGGCCGAGCAGTTCGTGGACCAGCTCCGGCGGGCGGTGGCCCCAGCTGTGCAGGCGGTCGAGGGTGGTGACCTGCCAGGTGGCGTCGTCGATCAGCAGGCCGCCCCAGCCGTACTCGACCGAGAAGCCGGACGGGGTGCGGACGTAGAAGCTGAACATGTGGTCGTTGGGGTGCATGCCGAGCGTCATCTCGAAGGGCTGCCCGGCGTCCATGCACCGGTCGTGGGCGCGGCCGACGTCGCGGATGTCGGTGACCTCGACCATGAAGTGGTGGGTCCGCTTGGGGTGCGGCATGTCGCCGAACGCGACGCTGTGGTGGCGCGGGTTGCAGTGCAGGAAGATCAGGTCGGCGTGGACGCCGGGGGCCAGCTCCTCGACGATCAGGTCGCTGATCCGGAAGCCGAGCAGGCCCTCGTAGAACGCCAGGTACTCGGCGCGCTCGACGCCCTTGGAGAGCAGCACCTGGTGGCCGGCGCCGCCGGTGCCGGTGACGAAGGAGCCGAGCAGGGCGTCCGAGCGGAACGGGGTGGCGGCGTCGGCGAGGCCGGTGACCAGTTCGATCGGGTTGCCCATCGGGTCGGTGACCTGCACCAGCCGCTCGACCCGGCGGGCGGCGGCCAGTTCGGCGCCGCCCTCGGTGACGGGGACGCCGGCGGCGGTGAGCCGGCCGGCCAGCGCGTCCAGGGCCTCGTCCGAGGCGACCTGGTAGCCGCTGACCACCAGGTCGTCGGCGGGCCCCTCGGTGACGATCCAGCGGTGCGCCTTCTCGTCGGTGCGCAGCGTGAAGCCGTCGGCGGTGCGCTCGCCGAGCTGCATGCCGAGCAGTGTCACGCCGAAGTGCTCCCAGTCGGCGAGGTCGCCGACCTGGTAGACGACGTACGCGAGTTCCTGCACTCCGGTCACGGGTGCCTCCTGGGGGTGGTGGGGGTTCACAGCGCGGGGACGGTCAGGTCGGGGTCGGCGGCGGCGACGAACTTGTCGGGGCGGACGGCGACCGCGCGGGCGCCGTAGCGGGCCAGCCACGGGAGCAGGGTGTCCTCCAGGTCGACCAGTTCGCCGGAGCCCCGGGTGTGGGCGGTGCGGGGGCGGACGGCGAGGTAGCGGGCGCCGAGGGCGTCCCAGCCGGCCTTCTGCCCGGGGGTGAGCAGGCCGGCCGGGTCGAGGTCGGCGCCGAGCAGCACGAAGCCGTCGGGGAGCAGGTCGTCGAGGCGGGCCATCGTGCCGACGGTGTCGCCGCAGACGGGCTGCGGGAGCATCCGGCCGACGGCGCTGGCGTCGCCCCGGGCGCCGTGCAGCCAGCCGGCGGCGAGCACGGGCGGGGCGGTCAGCGGGGGCTCCCAGGGGGTGACGGTGTCCGCGGGGACGGTGTTCATCGCCGCGATCTCCGCCTCGGTGGCCTCCTGCTTGATGACCCGGCCGAGGCCGACCGCGAGGGCGGTGTAGAAGTCGGCGCTGGGGCGGCGCTCGGCCTCGTAGGTGTCGAGCCAGCGCGCGTCGAGGGTGCCGTCGAGGACGCGGGCGAGCTTCCAGCCCAGGTTGTGGGCGTCGCGCATGCCGGTCTGCATGCCGGCGCCGGCCCACGGCGGCATCAGGTGGCAGGCGTCGCCGGCCAGGAAGACCCGGCCGCGGCGCCAGGTCTCGGCGGCCCGGACGTGGTGGCGGTAGAAGGCGTACTGGTGGATGTCGACGTCCTCGGCGGTGACGCCGAGGGCCCGCAGCAGCGGCCAGACCTGCTCGTCGGTGGCGAAGTCGGCCTCGGTCTCGTCGGGCTTGAGCGGGATCTCCCAGCGGTGGTTGCCGGCCGAGAGCGCGATGTCGACGACGGGGCGTTCGCGGTCGGTCCAGAAGGTGAGGAAGTCGCGGTCCGGCCACCAGCGCTTGACCTTGCAGTCGATGACGATCCACAGCGTCTCGGCGGTGTCGCCGAGCATCGGGACGCCGAGCAGCTTGCGGGTGGCGCTGGAGCCGCCGTCGGCGGCGATCGCGTACCGGGCGCGGGTGGTGGTCTCGGCGCCGCTCTCCCGGTCGCGGGCGGTGACCGTCACGCCGTGGGCGTCCTGTTCGACGCCGGTGACCTCGGTGCCGTAGCGGACGTCGAGGCCGGGCAGTTCCTCGGCGCAGCGGCGGAGTTCGGCCTCCATGGCGGGCTGGTAGATGTTGTAGAAGCGCGGCTTGGTGTTGCGGGTGCCGAGGGTGGACGGCGGGTGCTCGACCCGCATGACCTCCTGGCCGGCGTAGGTGACCCAGCGCAGGGCGCGCTGCGGCTCGATCACCCGCTCGATCCGCCGGTCGATGCCGAGTTCCTGGAAGATCCGCATCGTCCAGTCGTTGACGGTCACCGCGCGGGCCCGGGCGTAGATGTCCCGGTCCCGTTCGAACGCGGTGACGCGGGCGCCCTTGGCGGCCAGGGTGAGCGCTCCGACCAGGCCGGTGGGGCCGTAGCCGATGACCGCCACGTCGGTGTCGTACCCGGCTTGTCTGTCGTTGGTCATGCCGATCTCCAGTGATCGCTGCCTAACTTTTGGACCGATCGTTCCGTCCAATACTTCACGCTGGCACGTGTTCGACAGCACGTCAATAGGTCCGCGACGATCCGCCCGCCGCCGGACATCCACCCCGCCCGCCGCCGGATATCCGCCCCCGGGCGCCGCCGGGCGCCCTAAACTCGCCGAGTGGAAAGTGGGACGAACACACCGGACAGGACGGCCAGCGAGGCCCCGCGCAGCACGGCGGGCCCGGTGGCGGGCAGGACAGCGGGTCGGGTGGCAGGCGGGACGGCGGGCCGGGCAGCGGTCGAGGAGCCGGGCGGGGAACCGACCGGCAACCGGCGCGGCCGGCGCTCGAAGGAGGAGATCCTCGACGCCACCGCCCGGGTGATGGCCCTACGGGGCTACGCGGGCACCACCATCTCGACCATCACCGCCGAGACCGGTCTCCCCCGCAGCGCGATCTACCACCACTTCCACTCCAAGGGCGGCCTGCTCTCCGCCGTGATGGCCCGCGGCGCCCGCGGCTTCTTCGCCGCCATGCGCGCCGCCCACGCCGATCCCCCCGCGGGCGGCACCCACCGCGAACGGATGGCCTGGTACCTCGACCGGACCGCCGAAGTCTTCGCCACCAACCCGGAGTTCATGCGGCTGCACTTCCTGCTGCTGCTCAGCGACGAGGCCGCCGAGGCCGAGGTCGCCGAGATGAACCAGCAGGTCCGCGACGAGGGCCGGGCCTACATGCGGGTGATGATCTCCGCCGCCTTCGCCGACCAGGGCCCCGAGATCGCCGAGGCCGTCGCCGCCGAACTCGACTTCTTCACCATCGCGGGCTTCGACGGCGCCTTCATCGCCTCCCAGGCCGACCCCGAACGCACCATCGCCGCCCAGATGGCCCGCCTCACCGACGCCATGGTCGCCCTCGGCGAGGCCGCCGTCGCCCGCCACAAGGCCCTTGCGCAGAAGTCGGGTTGACCACCTGACGGCCCGTCAGCCGCCTGCCCCCGGCCCGCTCCCCCGCCCGGCGAGCCGGGCGGCCAGGACGGCCGGGGCCTCCGCCAACGACGGGCCGTACCAGGTGAGGTGGCGGCCGGAGAGCAGCGCGTACGGCAGGCCGGGGAAGGCGTCGGGGCCGTCGGTGGCGGTGAAGCAGTAGGGCTCGTCCGGGAGGAGCAGCAACTCGGGCTCCAGCGACCGCAGTTCGTCGAGCGACAGGCGCGGGTAGCGGTCGGGGTGGCCGGCCGGGAGCAGGTCGACGCCGAGGCGGCGGAGCAGGTCGGCGGCGAAGGTGTCGTGGCCGAGGACCATCCAGGGGCGGCGCCAGATCGGGGCGACGGCCCGCACGGTGCGGGTCGGCGGGGCGAACGCCCAGGCCCGACGGGCCGCCACCAGCCAGTCCGGGCACGGGAGTTGCAGTGCCTCCACGAGCAGGCGGTGCAGCGAGTCCAGGGCCTGATCGAGGTCGCGGATCCGGGTGGTCCAGACGGGCACGCCCGCGGCGCGCAGCGCGGCCAGGTCGGGGGCGCGGTTCTCCTCCTCGTTGGCGACCACCAGGTCCGGGCGGAGCGCGCGGACGGCTTCCACCGCCGGGTTCTTGGTGCCGCCGATCCGGGCGGCGTCCAGCCCGGCGGGGTGGGTGCACCAGTCGGTGGCGCCGACCAGCAGGCCGGGGGCGGTGACGGCGACCGCCTCGGTGAGCGAGGGGACCAGGGAGACCACGCGACGGACGGTGTGCGGCAGGCGCACCTCGTTGCCCTCGTCGTCCGTCGACTGCCGCTGCGCGTCCATGCGGAAAACGCTAGCAGCGGCCGACGGGTGGACCCGCCGACCGCTGCTGGCGTGCTTCGGTGGTGCGTTACTTCAGGTACGGGCCGTCGGTGCCGATCTTGCCCGGGGCGGCGTTCTTGCCGCCCAGGTCGAGGACGTAGACCCGCAGGTTGCCCTTGCCGGGGGCGGCGATGGACATCGCGCCGTTGGTGACGGTGCGGACGTCGCCGGAGACGGCGTCCTTGTAGGTGCCGTTCGGGATGCCGGTGAAGGTGGCGGCGTCGGTGACGGTGACTAGGGCGAAGGAGTCGACGCCGCTGGTGGCGTCGGTGTAGCGGCGCTTGAAGGACATGCCGCCGCTGACGCCCTCGGTGGAGTACTGGCCCATCTGCAGGGCGGGGATCGCCCGGCGGATCTGGTTGAGCCGCTGCACCTGCTTGACCAGCGGCTGCTGGAGCGTGGTGGCGACGGCGCCGCTGGCCGAGGAGACCACCGAGAAGTCGGAGGCGGTGACGGTGCCCTCGACGTGGTCGCCGTAGTAGGCGCGGCCGGTGGTGGCGAGCGGGCAGGACGGGCCGCAGTCGATCTGCTTCCCGGCCTGGAACTCGATCTCGGAGCCGTAGTACAGGGTCGGGATGCCGCGGAAGGTCCACATCAGGGCCATGTTCTCGGCCCAGGCGTCGGTGCCGCCGGTGTAGCGCACGCTGGACTTGTTGGGCCCGTAGTCGTGGCTGTCCACGTACACCACGTTGTAGGTGGCGTCGTTGGTGGAGTCGTCGGAGTCCTTGCCGTTGCCGAACGCGTTGTGCGCGTCCCCGAAGTTCATGTGCATCCGCATGTCGATGATGTTCATGCCGGAGAACTTCGAGTGGTCGGGCGCGTGGTAGGTGTTGCCGTCCAGGAAGGCGTTGGTGGACGTCGGCTGGTTGCCGGTGCCCAGCTGCTCCTCGTAGTTGTACTGGTCGAGGGCGGCCTGCACGTCGTCGCTGGTGTAGTCCTTGCGCTCCTTCCAGGTGTAGAACTGCGCGGAGTGGTTGACCGAACCGCGGTTCCACTTGTCGTTGACGAACGCGGCGACCTCGCCGAAGACGAAGAAGTTCTGCGCCTTGGCCGGCCCCCAGTCCTGGGTGACCCGCTGCTGGATGGCGGGCAGGAAGCGCCGGTTCCAGGTGACCCGCGGGACGTGCACGGCGGTGTCGACCCGGAAGCCGTCCACGCCCATGTCGATGTACTTGTTGTAGGCGCCGATCAGGTAGTTCTGCACCTCGGCGTTCTCGGTGTTGAAGTCGGCCAGGTCGTCGGCCAGCCAGCAGGAGCGCGAGTCCTCGCCCTCCCAGTTCCCGATCCAGCACTGGTGGTAGTACTTGGACGGGAACATGCCCGAAGTGGGGCTCGGCCACTGGCAGTTGTAGATGGTGTAGCCCTCGGGGCTCTTGTACTGGGTCGGGGTGCCCCAGCCGACGCAGGTCTGCCCGGCGGGCTGGGTGGTCGACCACAGGTCGCCGTTGTAGTAGGACTTGCCGCTCTTCGGCTCGACGGTCAGGCCGTCGTACTCGAAGCCGGGCTGCTTCTCGTCGTAGTACCAGGACCACTGGGCGTCCCGGACGCCGTACACGGTGGGCACGTACAGGCCCTTGGCGCCCCAGCGGGAGCTGTGGTTGTAGACCACGTCCTGGTAGATCTTGACGCCCTTGGCGTGGGCCGCGTTGATCAGGTCCTGGTAGGAGGCGCCGGCCGACTCCAGCCGCGGGTCGACCTTGTAGAAGTCGTAGCCGTGGTAGCCGTGGTAGTCGTAGTCGGAGCGGTTGAGCACCACCGGGGTGATCCAGATCGCCGAGAAGCCCAGGCCCTTGATGTAGTCGAGCTTCTGCACCAGGCCCTTGAAGTCGCCGCGGAACATCGGGTCGTCGTTGGCCGCGTTGCCGGACTTCACGTCCTGGTTGCCGCCCCGGTCGTTGGACGTGTCGCCGTCGTAGAACCGGGCGGTGAGCACGAAGTAGATCGGGTCCTTGCGCGGGTCGGTGCCGATCATCTCGCCGGGCTTGGCGGCCGGCGGGGCGTCACCGGTGGTGGCGACCGCGGCGGCGGAGGCCGCGGAGACGTTCCCGGCCGCGTCCAGCGCCTTCACCGTGTAGGTGTAGACGGTGCGCGCCTCCAGGCCGCTGTCCGAGTACACCGTCGAGCCGACGTTGATCACCGAGGTGCCCTTGGTGCCGCCGCTGCGGGTGACCTGGTAGCCCGTCACCCCGACGTTGTCGGTGGACGGCTCCCAGGTCAGCACGATCGAGGTGTCGGTGGCGTTGGCCGCCACGCTGCCCGGCGCGCTCGGCGCGGTGGTGTCGGGGACGACGGCCGCGCACGGGTCGGCGGCGTTCGCGGTGACCTTGCTGTTCTGCACGGTGCTGACGCCCGCCGGGACGACGTAGTTGGCGCCGTTGTTGTTGTCCCAGGTGCCGTTGCCGTTGTTGAACGTCGCCGCCATGGTGGCCGCCGAACCCAGGTCGACGGTGCGCTTGTACCAGCCGGGGCAGGCCAGTTGCATGCCGACGCCGGGCACCGCCGTCCACGACCCGCCCGCCGGGGCGTAGTGCAGGTTGACGATGCTCCAGCCGACCACCGCGGTCGAGTAGAACACGGTGGCGCTCTTCCCGGCCGGCGCGCTGCTGCTCGCGGACGGCGACGGGGAGGCGGAGGCGCTGGCGCTCGCGGACGGGCTGGGGCTCGGGCTGGGGCTGGAGCCGGCCGAAGCGCTCGGGCTGGGGCTCGGGCTGGGGCTGCCGGTGGCGCACGGCGCGGTGCTGCCCACGACGCCGTCCTTGACCGTCACCACGCCCGTCCCGAGGGCGTAGTTCTTGCCGCCGTTGTTGTCCCAGGTGCCGGAGCCGTTGTTGAACGTCGCCTGCAGGCCCGTCGCGGTGCCCAGGTCGACGGTCTTCTTCACCCAGTCCGTGCAGGCGGCCTCCATCGCCACGCCCGGCACGGTGGTCCAGGTGCCGCCGTTGGGGGCGTAGTGCAGGTCGTAGGCCGACCAGTTGCGGGTCTTGGTGTAGTAGTAGACGGTCGTGCTCGCGCCGGTCGACGACTGGCCGGGGCTCGGGCTGGGGCTCGAACTCGGCGTGGCGGTACCGCCGTTGTCGGTGCCGCAGGGGTCGCTGTGGGCGATCACGCCGTCCTTGACCACCACGGTGCCGGTGCCCAGGGAGTAGTTCTTGCCGCCGTTGTTGTCCCAGGTGCCGGAGCCGTTGTTGAACGTCGCCTGCAGGCCGGTGGCGCTGCCCAGGTCGACGGTCTTCTTCACCCAGTCGGTGCAGGCGGCCTGCATGGCGGTGCCCGGCACGGTGGTCCAACTACCGCCGTCCGGGGCCCAGTGCAGGTTGTACGTCGACCAGTTGCTGGTCTTGGTGTAGTAGAAGACGGTGGCGGTGTTGCTGCCCGCCGTGGTGTCGGTCGCCGCGCTCGCGGTGACGCCTAGTTGAGCCGTGGACAGCAGGCTGGCGGTGAGTGCCGCCACTGCGGTCAGTACGGCGGCGATGGGGCGCCGCCGGTGCCGTGCTCGTCTGGTCAAGGGAGTGTCCCTCGTACGGGGCCGCAGGCGGTGGGGAACTGCCTTGCGGCAGGGGATGGGTGGGGGAGTTTGCGCAAAAACATGAAAGAACTTCCAGGAGGTTACTGAGGCATGACCTGCCTGTAAAGACTCCTTGACGTCACCCATCGGCGAACAATCCGGCTGAAATCCGCCCCACTTGCCGAAAGATCTTTCCGCAAGTACCAATCCGGGCACGGGAACTGGCGGCCCTTCACCCCTCGCCCCGACCGCCCGTGGACGGCGGCTCGCGCAGCACGCGGGCCGCCGCCGCGGCCGCCGTCCCGGTGAGCAGCGCGCAGCCGAGCAGCACCGCCCGCGGGCCGAACGCCCCCGCGAGGGCGCCCCAGGCGGGGTTGGCGGCGGTCAGGGCCGCGCTCTGGACCAGGGCGAGGAGCGCCTGCACCCGGCCGAGGTGGGTCGCGGGGGCGCCCGCCAGCACGAGCGGGCCCAGGTGGCAGGCGAAGGCGCTCGAACCGGCCCCGACCGCCACCGCGGCCGCCGCCGCCCAGGCCGGGGACGGCGCCGACGCGAGCACGGCGGTACCCAGCCCGGCGGCAGCCAGACCCAGCGCGACCCCGCGCCCGGTGCGGCGCAGCACGCCCCGGCGGGCCGCGACCAGCGAGACGCCCAGCACGCCGAGCGCCTGTCCCCCGGCCAACAGGCCGGCCGCGCCCGCGCCCCAGCCGTGCGCCCGCACCAGCAGTGGTCCTGGGGCCTGTCGTCAAGCCCCCGTCGTCGCCCGGAGGGCGGCCCCGCGGCGGCTGGTGCGTGCTCTCGGCGTGCCGGCCGGAAGCCCTCGTACTGGATGTACTTGGGTTTTCGGCCGGTGCGGCGAGAGTGCGTGCCAGGCGTTGCGGGGCAGGCGGGGGCTTGACGACAGGCCCCGGCAGCCCGACCGCCGGCAGCACCCCGGCCGCCGCGACGGCCGCCACCGGCAGCGCCGCCCGCAGGGTCCGGCTCGTCCGCACCGCTCGCAGGCCGTCCGCCATGCCCGCGGGCAGCCCGCCGCCCGTCCGCTCCTGGGTCACCCGCAGCGGGAGCGTCACGGCGAGGACGGCGAGGAAGGTGGCCGCGTCGGCGACCGCGGCGCCCGCCAGGCCGGTGCCCGCGACCAGGAACGCGCCCAGCGGGGCGCCGAGCAGGACGGCCGCCTGGCCGCCGGCCTGCCGCAGCGCCAGGGCCCGGGGCAGCTGCTCCGGGGCGACCAGCAGGCGGGGCAGGGCGCCGCTCGCGGGGAGTTGGAAGGCGTCGACGGTGCCGATCAGCAGCGCGAAGCCGAGCAGCGTCCACGGGGTGCTGCCCGCCGTCCGGTCGGCGGCCGCCAGCGCCAGCACCACGGCCAGCATCGCGGTGTCGCCGAGCAGCGCCGTGCGGCGGGCGCCGAACCGGTCGGCGACGGCGCCGCCGAGCAGCAGCAGGGCGGTGCGCGGCACGGTGACCGCGGTCAGCACCAGCCCGGCGGCCGTCCCGCCGTGCGCGCCGGCGGCCCAGCCGAGGGCGGTGGCGAGGGCGGCGTCCCCGGCGGCCGAGGCCCGGGTGCCGGCCAGCCACCACAGGTACGTCCGGGGCAGGGCGGCGGCAGGGGTCGCGGTGGCAACGGTGGTTTCCATGGCGGGCGACGGTAGGAGCCTCGAGCGGCTCGAGGGCAAGTCCGGGCCCGGCGTGCCGCGGGGGTGCGGCCGGGGCGGGCGGCCAGACTGGCGGGATGTGCCACTACTGCGGGTGCCGTGAGATCCCGCTGATCAAGGACTTCATCCGGGAGCACGAGGCGGCCACCGACCTGACCGGGGAGATCGCCCGCCTGCTGGAGGCGGGCGACCCGGCCGCGGCCGGCGCGCTGCTGGCGCCGCTGGCCGCCGAACTGGCCTCGCACTGGCGGGGCGAGGAGGACGGCCTGTTCCGGGTGATGCGCGCGGACCCGGAGTTCGCGGCGTACATCGACGCCCTGGAGGCCGAGCACCGCGGCCTCGCCGAACTCCTCGCCGCCACCGACCTGGCCTCCCCCGCCGACCGGTCGGTCCTGCTGGCCGCCTTCGACGAGCTGCACGCGCACATCGCCAAGGAGGAGGACGGCCTCTTCCCGGCCTCCCTGATCGCGCTGACCGCCGCCGACTGGAACACCTCGATGGCCGCCTGGCAGGCCGCCCACCCCGGCCGCCGCCCCGCCCCGCCCGGCTGACGGACCGGCGCCGCAGGGCCCTGTGCGGCGCCCCCGCACTGTGCGGCCCTCTGACTGACAGCACGACTCGTGACGACGCGGTGGTCCACCGGTCCCGCCTGATCCCCGAGTACACCACCCGCCACGGGGGCTTCTCGCGCGAGCAGGTGGAGCGGTACCTCCAGGGCGCGATCGCCCCGCTACGTCACCGGCGGCTACTGAGCCCGGCCCCCGTTCCCTCCGGCCCGGTCAGCCGATCAGGAAGAACAGGGTGTCGGAGTAGTGCGCGAAGTGCTCGACGCCGTACCGCCAGGAGTCGTCCTCGACGTCGAAGAGCTCGGCCAGCGCCTCCACGTCCGCCCGGCACTCGGGGTCGACCAGGGGCGCGGCGGCCCGGTAGGCGTCCCGCGCGGCACCGGACCGCTCCAGCGGGAAGCAGCCGGTGTCGGGGTGGCCGTCGGGCGAGACCCCGAGGTCGGGGAAGCCGGCCGGCGGGCCGCCGAACAAGGCGTGGAAGGGCAGCAGTTCGGCGGGCACTCCGGCGGCCTTGAGCTCGTCGTCGACCCGGGCGAACCACTGGACGGGGCGCCGGTAGCCGCCGAGCAGGCCGACGTCCGAACCGCTCTGGGCGAGCAGCAGTTGCAGCGCCCGCTTGTACGCGATGCCGTCCGCCGGGCCGGTCAGGTCGACCTGTCCGGCGAGCAGTTGTTCCAGCGCCTCGGGGACCGGCGGCTCCGACCGGACGCTTTGGCGCACCAGCCGCTCCTCCAGCGCGACGGCCGTGGGGCGCACCCGCGCCAGCACCTCGGCCTGCTGTTCGGTCGGCCGCCCCCCGGAGTTCAGCAGCTCCAGCACCTCGGCCTTGTTCGCGCTCACGTACCTGATCGGTGTCCCCATGCCCGGAGATCCTGCCATCGCGCACCGACCGCGCACGAACCGCTCCCGGAGCGGAAGCCGCCCCGGGACGCGCCGGTCGCGGCCGGTGGCCGGGGCCCGGGTGAGAAGGCACCGGAGGCTGCGGCGCTCTGACGCCCCGTCAGGAGGACCCGGGTCACTCCAGCGGGTCGCGGACCACTTCGGGCAGGTGCAGGACGGCCTGCAGGGCGATGTACAACTCGGCGGAGTCCAGGCGGCGTTCGAAGGAGCGGCCGGAGAGCTGTTCGATCCGGCGGAGCCGGTAGCGGATGGTGTTGGGGTGGCAGTAGAGGAGTTTGGCGGCCTTGTCGGCGGAGCCGTCGACGGCGAACCAGGTGGACATGGTGGTGAGGAGCTGTTCGCGCTGGCTGTCGGGGAGTTCCACGACCGGGCCGAGCACCTGGTTGCCGATCCGGGAGGCGATGGAGGGCGCGGAGGCGACCAGCATGGGCAGCGGGTTGTCGTCGAACAGGGTGACCGTCTCGTCGGGCCGGCCCGAGCTGGCGAGGGCGACCTGGGCCAGGTGCAGGGCCTGCGGGGTCTGGTCGAGGCGGGTGTAGCAGGGACTGACGCCGGCCCGGCGGACGGTCTGGCTGCGCAGGGTGTCGACCAGCAGGTCGATCGCGGCGGCGGCGCGCATCGAGACGATGCCGATGTGGGCGTCGGGGGTGAGCCGCCAGGCGGAGCCCATGTCGTGCTCGCGCAGGGTGGGTTCGATGTCGGGCAGGGCCTGCCGGGCGAGGCCGGGCGCGTGGGCGACGACCACGGCGAAGGTGCCGTCGTACGGCAGGGTGAGCATGTCGGCGGCTTCGAGGACGGAGCCGGGGTTGCCCATGCCGCCGCGCAGCACCACGTCGACCAGGGCGGAGCGTTCCTGGTCGCGGCGGACCATCAGCAGGGCGGCGGTCTCGTTGAAGGCGTTCATCATGGCGTTGGTGGACTCTTCGTTGAACCGCCAGACGTCGGTGGCCATCTGCACCAGCTCCGCGGTGGTGGCGAGGCCGTGGCGCAGCGACTCGGCGGCCATGGTCTCCCAGAGGTTGGCGAAGCCGATCCGGAACGCGGACTGCACGGTGGCCAGCGGGACGCCCTGCTCGGCGCGCAGCCGTCCGGTGCGGCGGGGGGCCTCCAGGCAGAGGCCGTCCTCGTGGGCGAGCCGGCGCAGGGTGAACTCGATGTTGCTGCGGACGGATTCGCTCAGGTCCCCGGCGGGCAGCGGCCCGGCGCTGCGGTACACGCTCATGCCGCCGCGGATCCGGCGGACCGTTTCCTCGGTGATCTCGGCGAGTCGGTTCAGCAGGTGGCCGGCCAGTCGCGCGGCCGAGTCGACCGGCGCGTCGGTGAGTCGGGTGCCCATGCGGTGAGCCTAGGCGGCGCGCGGCGGCGCGTCCGGTCGGCGCGGGGGCGTGCCGGGCGGCGCACACGCCGTGGGGTGCCGGGACGGGCGGCTCCCGCACGGGCGTTCCCCGGGTGAGGGCGGGGGTGGGTGTTGACGGTGCGTCAGTCCGTTGGAGGGAGGGTTTTGTCGCCGCCCACAGGCCGGACCGGGGCCCGGCTGTTCGTCCGGACAGCGTTGGCGCCCGGCGGCGTCCTGGGTGCGCCGGGCGGCTCTAGTCTCCTGCTCAGACCAGCCCGGACCCGCCGGGCCGGACCGAGTGGAGAAGACACCCGTGATGGAGAGCCCCGCCGAGCTGCGCCTGGACCTGGTGATGGATCTGCTGCTGTCGCCGGAGGAGGCCTTCCCGGTCCCGGCGCGGCTGGTGTACTGCGCCGACGACCCGTACGCGGTGCACATCGCCTTCCACGTCGACTCGGCGCAGCCGATCGGCTGGTTCTTCGCCCGGGACCTGCTGGTGCAGGGGCTGCTGCGGCCGACCGGGCTGGGGGACGTGCGGGTGTGGCCGGCCGTGGTGGACGGGCGGCGGATGGTCACCCTGATGCTCTGCTCCCCGGAGGGCGACGCCTTCCTGCAGGCCCCCGCCGCCCTGGTGGCGGCCTGGGTGCGGCGGACGCTGCAGCTGGTCCGGCCGGGCGGGGAGGCCGAGCGCGCCCTGGTGGACCGGGCGCTGGACGCGCTGTTCGCGGCGAACGGGGCGTCCGAGCCCGGCTGTTGAGCCCCGGTCGGACTCCGGCCGGGTCCGGCCGTCGAGCCCGGCCGGGTCCGGCTGTCGAGCCCGCGCCGCCCGGCCGGGCCCTCAGCGGGCCAGCCGCCCCAGCAGCGCGGAGGCCGCGGTGATCCCGGCGACGGTGGCCAGGGCCAGCACGCCGAAGTCCAGGGCGAGGTGGGACGGGGTGCCGATGAGCAGGCCGCGCAGGGCGTCGACCTGGTAGCTGAGCGGGTTGGCCCGGCTGACGGCCTGCAGCCAGCCGGGCATCAGGTCGACGGGGTAGAGCGCGTTGGAGCCGAAGAACAGCGGCATGGTGATGGCCTGTCCGATGCCCATCAGCCGGTCCCGGGTGAGCACGATGCCCGCGATGGTCATCGACAGGCAGGAGAAGAACGCCGAGCCGAGCACCACCGCCACCGCCACGCCCAGCAGCCGCAGCGGGTTCGCGGTCATCCCGACGCCGAGCACGGCGGCCAGCACCACCACCACGGCGGCCTGGATCACCGCCTTGACGCCCGCGGCGAACGCCTTCCCGGTGACCAGCGCGGCCCGCGGGGTCGGAGTGACCAGCAGTTTGGTGAGCACCCCGGAGTCCCGCTCCCAGATGATCATGATGCCGTAGAAGATGGCGATGAACATCGCGGACTGCGCGATGATGCCCGGCGCCAGGTAGTCCAGGTACGGGGTGCCGCCGGTGGGGATCGCCTTCAGCCGGGTGAAGGTCTCGCCGAAGATCAGCAGCCACAGGGCGGGCTGGATCGCCCGGGTGTACAGCTCGGTGCGGTCGTGCCGCAGCTTCTGCAGCTCGACGGTGCACATCGCCACCACCCGGGCCGGGACCACCCGCCAGCCGGTGCGGGCCTTCGGCGGGACCAGCAGCAGTCCCAACTCCGGTGCGGGATCCGGTCGTTCAGCCGACTCGGCTGGCGGTGCGGCGGGTGCGGCGGACATCCGAGAACTCCCCTTCCTTGGCGTCGTCGGTCAGCGCCCGGCCGGAGAAGTGCCGGAACACGTCGTCCAGGGTGGGCGCGTCCTGGGCCGGGTCCTCGGCCCGGACCCGGGCCTTGAGCTCCTCGGGGGTGCCGAGCGCGCGGATCCGGCCGCGGTCCATCAGGGCGATCCGGTCGCAGTGCCGGTCGGCCTCGTCCATGTAGTGGGTGGTGACCAGCACCGTCATGCCGGTGGCCCGGCGGACCGCCTCGACCCGTTCCCAGACGCCCGCCCGGGCGATCGGGTCCAGGCCGATGGTGGGCTCGTCCAGCACCAGCAGCCGGGGCGCGCTGACCAGCGCCTGGGCCAGTTCGAGCCGGCGCACC
This sequence comes from Kitasatospora cineracea, assembly GCF_003751605.1. Lineage (NCBI taxonomy): Bacteria > Bacillati > Actinomycetota > Actinomycetes > Kitasatosporales > Streptomycetaceae > Kitasatospora > Kitasatospora cineracea. The sequence continues at coordinate 4,266,914 of NZ_RJVJ01000001.1, read as the reverse complement.
ATGCCGCCGGAGTACGTGCCGGCCATCCGGTCGGCGGCCTCGGTCAGGTCGACGGCGGCCAGCGCCTGGGCGACCCGTTCGGCGCGCTCGGCCCGGGCCACGTCGAAGACCCGGGCGAACAGGGCGACGTTCTCCCGCCCGGTCAGCCCGGCGTCCGCGGACAGCGCCTGCGGGACGTAGCCGAGCAGCCGCCGCACCCCGGTGCGGTCGGTGGCGCAGTCGTGGCCGAACACCCGCACCATGCCGCGGGCGGTCGGCAGCAGGGTGGTGATCGCCCGGATGGTGGTGGTCTTGCCCGCACCGTTCGGCCCGAGCAGCCCGAACACCTCGCCGGGGCGCACCTCCAGGTCGACGCCGTCCACCGCCCGGGTGACCGGCCCCTTCCCCCGGCCGTGGCCGAAGCTGTACACCAACTCCCGGCACTCGACGGCCGGTTGCTCCGGTTCGCTCATCTCTCCGCACTCCCCTCTGCGGCCGCCCGGGCCCGCAGCCCGGACGCGACCGCGCGCAGGGCGGGCACCGCGGCCGTCAGGGCCGCCCGGTCCGCCGGGTCGAGTTCCGCCACCACCTCGCCGACCAGTTCGGCCCGCCGGACCCGCCAGGCGGCCAGCCGATCGACGGCCTCCCCGGTGGCGTGCAGCAGCACCGCCCGGCCGTCGGCCGGGTCGCTCTCGCGGCGCAGCAGGCCCTGGCCGACCAGCTGGTTGACCAGGGTGGACACCGAGTTCCCGGCCAGGAACAGCTCCTCGGCCGCCTCGGAGACCCGCATCCCGGGGGTGTCCGCGACCAGCCGCAGCAGCTCGACCTGGGCGCCGCGCAGCCGCGGCCCGGCCAGCCCGGCACGCAGCTGGCGGCGGATCAGCCGCTGGATGCCGACCAGCAGCGCGGCCAGCTCCTCGGGCTCCGCGGTGTCGGTGGTCTCGGTGCTCTCCGGGGCTCGCTCCGGTTGTTCGCTCACCCTCCGATTTTAGCTCTGAATGAGAGGCATCGGTCGAGGGGTGTCCGGTGAAGAATTCCGCAAGGTTCCGGGAACGCCGCCCGAGACACCGCCGGGAACGCCGCCGGGCCGGCCCGCGCGGGTGCGCGGACCGGCCCGGTGCCGGGGGGCGGGTCTCAGCAGTCGGCGAAGGCGGTGCAGACCGGGGCGGCCAGCGGGTTCAGCACCGCGTCGTCGGAGCCGCCGGCCCAGGCGGTCTTCGGGTGGCCGCCCTTGGGCAGCTGGGCGTGCAGGGTCAGCTCGGCGAGCGTGCCGTCCTTCGCCGTCAGGTACTCGTGCACCTCGGTGCTGCCGCCGCCGGACTGCGGCACGGTGAGGGTCGCGGCGACCGTCATCCCGTCCTCGACGGTGACCTTGACGGTGGCGCCCGGCACGGTGGAGGCGCAGCCCTTCAGGCCCTCGGTGACGCCGGAGAGCAGGCCGTAGGCGCTCTGCGCGGCGCCGCTGCTCTTGGCGGAGGAGCCGAAGCTGGCGATCGTCTCGTCGGCCGCCCAGTCGCCGGCGGCGCCGCCCAGCGCGGCGGTCTCCACCATCGGGACCTCGGCGAAGGAGTCGTCGCGCGGGATCTTGCAGAGTTCCTCGATCCGCAGCCTGCCCTTCTCGCCGAGCACCTTCGCCGGGCCGGCCTTCCAGTGCAGGGCGGAGTTCAGCGGAACGGCCTTCGGGTCGATCCACACCCCGGCGGGCAGCCGCCCGGCCTTCCCGGGGGTGGCCTCGGGGGCGCCCTGGCTCTTGGACGCGGCGGGCGACGCGGAGCCGGCCGCGGACGGCGCGGCGGTGGGCGCGGCGGTGGACGCGGTGGAGGGCGCGGCGGAGGCGGCGCTGTCACCGGTGTCGGTGCCCTCGGGGTCGCAGGCCGTCAGGACGGCGACGGCGGACAGGCAGGCCACCGCGGCGGCGGTGAGGCGGAGCGAACGCACGGATTCAATCCCTGGGAGTTCGAGGACGGCGGAAGGGGGGCGCGGGGCGGGACGGGCCCGGTCCGCGCCGGTGTGGCCACCCGGCCGGGCGGCGGCCGCCCCGGACGGGGACGGCCGCGACGGGGGCGGACCGGATCAGTAGCCCTGCGGCTTGTGGTGCGGGTTGGCCTGCGGCACCTTGCCGGCCAGGTCGTGCCCGTCCGGCGAGACGTGGTACCGGCTGCGGATGTACGTCATGGACGCCGCGACGTTGGCCACCGGGTCGTAGATGTCGGTGGAGGTGCCCTTGACGTGGTTGGCCGCGAAGGTGCTCGGGATGCACTGCCAGCCGCCGCGCGAGCAGTTCGCGGGCTTGCCGTCGCCGACGATGGCGCCGTGGGCGTTGCTGTCCCAGGCGTTGATCTGCGAGCCGGGCGCGTTGTACGAGGACTCGCGGGAGGCGATGGTCAGCATGCCCTCCGTCCAGGCCGCGCGGGCCTGCGGGTCGGTGACGCCCATCGCGTCCAGCGCCTTGGCGATGTACTCGCGGCAGGCGGCCTCGCCGCTCTTGTACTTGCCCGCGCCGCCGTACGTGACCTCGCCGACCTTGATGGCGCCCTCGTGGGAGACCGTCGGCGTCGGGTCCTGGCCGTGGCCGCCACCGCCGTCCCCGTCGTGCTTCTTCGGGCCGTGCGGCATGGGCTTCTTCGGGCCGGTGGGCTTGGTCTCGTGCTTGCCGCCACCGCCGGTGGGCTTCTTCGGGCCGGCCGGCTGCCCGGGGTGGCCGCCCTTGCCGGGCTTCTCGACGCCCTCGCGGGCCCGGCGCTCGGCCTCCGCGTACTCCTTGGCGACGGCGCCGAGCTTGCTGACGTCGCTGCCGAGGTTCTTGGTGAGCTGGTTCTTGGTGGCCTCCAGGGCCGCCATCTGCTGCTCGATCGCGCTGACCCGCTCGCGCACCTGGGCGACCACCGCGCCGAAGCCGATGACGCCGCCGAGGGCGCCCGCCGCGAGGTCGGTGGTGACGGCCCTGGCCATCACGTCCTTGATCTGGCCGGTCCGCTGGGACAGTTCGCCCATCCGCTGCTGGATCGCCTGGAAGTCCTTCTGGATCTTCGCCAGTTCGCCCGCCTGGTAGCCGAAGCCCGCTGCCATCCTGTGTCCCCCCGTAGGACTTGATGTCTGCTCAGGTCGTTTATCCCATCACACCCGGTCCGGACGCAATCACCGGACCCACCGGTTCGGCTACCGCCGGTACCCTTTGCCGAGGCTTTGCAAACCTGCCGGACGGGTGTTCGCCGAGATGCCCGGGCGCCCGGGGCGCGCGATCATGGCTGGTGCGGACCGTCCCGCCGGCGGCCCCGCGCACGGTTCTCCGCGACCGACCGGCCGAGGTGCGGACCGGCTGCCGGCACCCGACCGGAAAGGCTGGGCTCCGATGTTCCAACTCCTCTGGATTCTGCTGATCGGCTTCGTGCTGGGCGTGCTGGCCAAACTGATCCTGCGCGGGCCGCAGTCCATCCCGTGGTGGCTGACCATGCTGCTCGGCGCGGCCGGCGCTCTGCTCGGAAACCTGGTGGCCGGGTGGATCGGCGTGCGGCACACCGGCGGCATCGACTGGATCAGGCACCTCCTGCAGATCGGTTTCGCCGTCGTCCTGGTCGCCTTCGTGGCTCCGGCCTGGAGCAAGTCCCGACCCGGCAGGTAGCCGCCCTCTCCCCCGATCCCGATCCCGATCCCGACACCGACCCGACACCGACCCGACCCCGACACCCGTACCGCCCGCCCGGCCCCCGGCCGAGCGGGCGGCGGCGTGCCGGGGCCTGCCGGGGGCCGCGCTCCGGCAGGCCCCCGGCACGCTCCGGCCGTCAGGCGAAGCGGGAGCTGCGGACCGGGCCCGCCGAGCGGATCCGGTCCCGGCTGCCGGTCGCCCAGGTGGCGGCGGCCCGGGCCGCGAAGTCGGCCAGCGCCGCGTCCGGGTCGGGCGGGGTCGCCCCGTCGCCCGGGTCGGGCTCGGCGGAGGCGGCGAGGACCTCCCGGGCCAGCTCCTCGGCCGGGCGGTCGTCGGCCGGGGAACGGGTGACCTCGCCGTCCTCGCCCATCGCCATCCGCGGCTCCCAGGGCGCGACGATCCGCTGCACCAGCAGGCCGCAGACGTCCGCGGACACCGCGGGGGTGTCGGTCCAGCAGGTGGCGTGCTCGTACAGCACCTCGCCCGGGGCGCGCTCGTGCAGCGCGGAGAGCACCTCCCCGTCCACCTCGTTCAGGTCGTACGCCAGCACCAGCGCGTCCGGGGTGCCCGGCCGGTAGGGGGCGGCGGGCAGGCCCAGCAGTTCGGCCGCGGCCAGGCCGAGCGCCTGGCTGCCCCGGTCGGGCAGCAGCGCGACGGCGGCCGGGCGGCGGCCGGTGGCCTCCAGCACCAGGCGCAGCCGCTCCAGGCCGAGCCGGCAGTCGTCCCAGCCGCCCTGCAGGTACGCCCAGCGGCCGGTCATCCCGGCGTCGTGGCCGAACGGGGAGAGGGTGGCGAGCAGGCCGCCGGTCAGTACGTGGTGCCAGCCGCGCAGGTCGGCCGGACCGGCGGGCGGGACGGCGGCGGCCCGGGCCAGGGTGCGGCGGATCCGGTCGGCGGCGGGCCGCCAGGTGTCGTCGGGGGCGGCGAGCCGGGCGAAGACCTCGCGGGCGAGGGGGAGGTCCCCGGCCATCAGCGCGTTGTGCACCAGCAGGTAGCGGTCGGGCCAGTCGCCGGTGATCCCGTCGTGCTCCCGGAGCAGCTGCACGGCCTCGGCGTGCCGTTCGCCGTCCTCCAGCGCGACGGCCAGTTCCAGCAGCACCTGCCGCGGGGGGACGGCCGGCCCGGCCGGGCGGGAGCGGCCGAACAGCCGCCGCCCGGGCTCCTCGGCGGCGGGCCCGGTGCCGGCCCGCAGCGCCTGGCGCAGCGCGGGGACGGCGAACTCGGACAGGCCGTGCTCGATGCAGGCGTACCCGTACGCGTACAGCGGGCCGGGCCCGGCCGGGTCGGCGGCCAGCGCGGCGGCCGCGGCCGACAGCTCGTCGATGCCCGCCAGTTCGGCCAACGCCGCGACGGCCGGGGCGAGTTCACCGGCCGTCAGACTCTCGGCCCGGGCCCGCAGTTCCCGTACGGCGCCCTGCGGGTCACCGGCGTCGAGCAGTTCACGGGCCTTGGCGAGATCGGGGTGCACTCAGTCTCCTCCTGGAGTCGTTCTCGGCATCGGGTGCGCGCGGCGCTTCCGGCCCCGCCGGGGCGCGCGCCCGCCCGATCATCGCCGCCGGCCGCGCCCGGGCCAACCGGTTTTCCGTTGCCCCGGGCGCGGGCGGGCGGCGACGTGTCACCGTCCGGTCCCGATGCGGTCCGGAAACGGCGTCTTCGCCCCGGCCGCAGGTCCGGCGCCCGTAGCGTCCTGTGCCCGTGACCGGTGCCCGGGTCCAGCAGCCCGCCCGCGCCGTCCTCCGCCCGTACGCACCCCACAGGAGAACTCCCGTCATGACCGGACGTCAGCCACTCGCCGCCCGCGCCCTGCTCGCCGCCTCGGCGCTGGCCGCGGTGCTCGCCCTCGCCGCCTGCGACCCGGAGGGGACGGACGGCGGGGACGCGGCCTCGCCCGCGCTCTCGCCCGCGGCGAGCGCCCCGAAGTCCTCGCCCGCGGCGGCGAAGTCCTCGCCCGCCGCGCCGCCGTCCACGGGGGCCGCGCCCTCGTCCAGCAGACCGGTCTACCCGGGCGGCAAGCACACCCTGACCGAGGCGCGCACGGCCGGCGGGCTGGCCCGGGCGACCGGGGACGCCCAGCTGAGCGACGTGCCGGTGGACCCGGGCGAGATGCGCGAGGGGATGACCCTGGTGGAGGCCAACTACCTTCCCAAGGCGGGTGGTTCGGGCCGTTCGGTGCTGTTCGCCGGGGTCGACAACGTGCCCGAGGACCCCAGCAGGCGCCGCGAGCACCTGTGGCGCGGCCTGATCGACTACGCGCACGGCGAGGGCTCCACCGGCGACCCCGGCGGCTCCGCCCAGTACCCGGCCGGCCCGCTCGGCGGCAACCTGGAGTGCTTCCCGCTCGGCTCCGACACCCTGTGCGGCTGGGTCGACAACAGCACCGCCGGCGTCGCCCTGTTCCCCGGCACCGCGCCGGCCGACGCCGCCGAGCAGTTCGTCCTGATGCGCGCCGACCTGGAGCACTGACGTCCGGCGACGAAGCGGCGGTCGCGGGGCCGAGGGGGGGTCGCGGGGCCGGGGGTCGGGGGCGGTTCGGCAGGGGCGGCTCAGCGGGGGCGGCTCAGCGGGGTCGGCGCGGGTCCAGCAAGTCGCCCGGGCCGAGGCCGAGTTCGCGTTCCAGGTCGGCCGGGGAGTGGTCGCGCAGGAAGTCCGCGAACTTCGCGGTCACCACGGACATGTGCTCCTCGGCGGTCTTCTTGCCGATGAACAGCCGCTCGGCAATGCTGCGGAACGCCTCGCCGCGGGCCCTGGCCGAGAGCACCTCGCGCTGACGGTCCGTCAGACTCGGTAGCCCGCCGCGCCGTTCGGCCAGTTCGGCCAGGCCGACCAGGGCCTGCGTGATCACCACCCGGTCGGCCGCCACCTCGGCGACCGCCCCGGCCAGCGCGGGCAGCGGCTCCGCCTTGTGCACCACCCCGCGCGCGCCGGCCGCCATGCAGCCGACCAGCACCTCGCGGCGGCGCTCGTTGGTGTAGATCAGCACCCGGTACCCGGCCGCGGCCACCGCCTCGACCGCCGCCGCACCCTGCCGCACCCCGGTCCGACCGGTGCCGGTCAGCACCAGGTCGAGCAGCACCACGTCCGCCGCGGGCCGGGCCGCCAGCAGTTCCTCCACGCTGCTGACCGCCAGCACCACCCGCAACTCCGGCAGCAGGTACGGCAGTCCCTCCCGAATGACCGTGTCGTCGTCCACCACGGCCACCCGACTGCCTTCCTCGGCCGGGGCGTTGGGTCCACGCGAGGGGGTCACTCCGGTTCCGTCCTTCCACGCACTCGACAAGTCCCTTCATCCACAAGGTGGTTGGCCACCTGCCGGTCGGCGCTCACCGCTCCGCCGGCCTGCCGCGCAGCAGGACGACCGTCCCCGCGCCCGGCGCGGAGCGGATCTCGGACTCCACGCCGACCTCGGCCAGCGCCCGGCTCACCTGCACCCGCAGGCCGAAGCCGAGCGGCCGGCGGGCCTGGTCGAACCCGCGGCCGTCGTCGCGGACGCTGACCTCCCAACGGCCCAGCCCCGGCGGGGCGTCGGCGTGCACCACGACCTGCCCGGCGGCGGCGTGCGCCCGGACGTTGTGCAGCACCGTCGCCAGCGCCGCCCGCAGCGGACCGGCCACGGCGGGCGGGACGGGCACGTCGGCGGCCAGGTCTACGGCGTAGTCGATCGGCAGGTCGGTGAAGCCCTCACCGGCCTGCCGCACCAGCTCCGCCAGCATCACCTCCGGCCGCTCCCCGGCCGACGGGCCGTCCTCGGCCCGGCCGGAGCCGGCCAGGTCGGCGTCGGACTGCTCCAGGAAGTGCCGCACCCGGGCCGCCCCGGCGGCGGCCTGTCGGCGCAGCACCTCCACCAGGCCCGGTTCCAGGCCGGGTTCGGCCAGCAGCCGCATGATGGTGATCTGGTCGTGCAGCAGCAGCCGGTGCCGGTCCCGTTCGGCCTCCGCGGCCAGCACCGCGGCCTGCCGGCGGGCCTCGTCGGCGTCCCGGCCCAGGCGGCGGACGAACGTCGCGGAGGACCGGGCGGCAACCGCGAACACCAGGTAGCCGATCAGGTTGCTGGCCGCCGTGGAGGCGTGCGCGTGCGACAGGACGACGCCGGGCACCGCGTACGCCGCCGCGACCGCGGCCGTCGCGGCGGCGGTCTGCCCGCGGGTCGGGAGGCCGATCGCCGCGCCGAACACCGCGTTCACGCTGAGCGCGCCGCCCCAGGCCGTCCAGGTGCCCACCCAGTCCTCGGGGGCCAGGTACCAGGGCTGGGCCAGCAGCACGGCCATCGCCACCGCCACGTCGGCCCATGCCCACCCGCCCGCCGGGTACTGCCGCCGGCGCACCGCCACCAGGCACATGGCCAGCGACTGCGCGAGCGCGACGGCCATCAGCAGCCCGTCCAGCACCGGGTCCGTCGCCCGGGCCGTCCCGCGCGGGGCGGCCGGCAGGATCTCCAGCAGCGTCCCGGCCCGCATCAGCACGAACGCGATCACCACGGCGAGTTCCGCCCCCGCCGCCGTGGTCGACAACCCCCCGGAACCGGGCCACGGCCGCCACGGCCGCCACCCCCGCAGCGCGCGCAGCGCCCCGCGCGCGGCGGGGCACGAGGACGTGGGCGGTGCGGACGGTAGCTGTACAGGCGGTAGCTGTACGGGCGGTGGCGGGACGGGCGGTGGCGGTGCGGGCACGGGCCCCATCCTGCCGCAGCCGGGCGGTGGCCGGACCCCGGACGAATCCGGGTTCAGCCCGGCCCGGCGCGCGGCCATGCTGGTGCCCACCACACCGACGGGTACCGGGGGCCCGGCGGGGAGGGAACCGGCCGGTGCGGACGGGCGGACGTCCCGCGCACCGCCGGCGGTCGGACCGGCGCATGCGGCCCCGGTCCGGCCGCTCCGTCCGGCCGCTCCGTCCCGCCGCCCGCCCCCTGCCCGTTCCTCGAAGCAAGGAGCAACTCCCTTGGGACCACTCGCCAGTTGGCGCGCCGCCACCGCCGTCCTGCCCCGCCGCACCGCCCTGCGCCTGCTCGGCGCGTCCGCCGTCACCGCCGCGCTCGCCGCGTGCAGCGGGAAGTCCCTGCCGGGCTCGGGCGGTGCGGGGATCGCCGTGGTCGCGCTGGGCAAGTTCGCGGCCGGCACCTGGAAGGTCTCCGCCCCCGACGCGCACTACCACGACGCCACCCTCACCGTGACCGAATCCGGCACCTGGACGGGCGAGTTCGTCGACGAGCCGGACCAGGACCCGACCACCATGTCCGGCACCTGGACGCTGGCCGGGCAGCGCCTGCAACTCACCATCGACGACCGCGACGGCACCGCCGCCGACGTGCCGGCCGACGTGGCGGGCGACGCCTCGGCCGCCTTCACCTGGACCTACCAGGGTCGCGAGGAGTACCCGGACCGGATCCAGGCCCACTACACGGCCGAGTCCGGCACCCTGGCCCTGACCGTCGGCCCCGCCGACTCCCGCCCGCAGAAGCCGCTGACCATCACCGCCGTCCGCAGCTGATCCTCCCCCGGGGGGCGGGGTGCGCGGGCCGGGGCCGGGCGGGGTGCTAGAAATCCCTGGTGGACGATCCCCTCGAACCCCCGGCGCTGCGCGCCTTCGTGGCGCTCGCGCCGCCCGACGAGGCCAAGGACGAACTGGCCCGGGCGCTGCGGCCCGCGTACGACGCGTACCCCGGGCTGCGCTGGAACCGGATCGAGGACTGGCACATCACACTGGCGTTCCTCGGTGAACTCCCGTCCACCGCCGTCCCGTTGCTGCGTACGGTGCTGGCCGGGACGGCGGTCGGGCAGCCCGCCCTGCGGCTGGGCCTGCGGGGCGGGGGCCACTTCGACGGGCGACTGCTGTGGAGCGGGGTGGACGGGGACCTGGCGGGCCTGCACCGGCTGGCCGACGAGGTCCGGTCCCTGGTGCGCGCCCAGGGCATCGGCTTCCGGGACCGCCCGCTGCACCCCCACCTGACGCTGGCCCGGGCCCGCCGCGACGACGCCACCGCCGTCCCGGCGAGCGCGGCCGTCCTGGCCGGCTTCACCGGCCGGAGCTGGTGGACCGCCCGCATCCACCTGGTCGGCAGCAACACCGCCCGCGGCCCGGGCCCGATCCGCTACCGGGACATCGAGTCCTGGCCCTTCACCACCACCGCCTGACACCGGCCGTTCCCGCAGACCGGGCTGACGCCACATCAACTTCCGGGCTCCGCGATGCACTTCCGCCCCGTCCACCGCCCTGCTCGCCGCCCCGCGAACGTTTCAGCGCCCCGCGCGGGCCCCCGAGCTGCGGGGACGTCCGGCGGTCCGGGCCGCGGATTGACAGGTCCGCTCCCCCTTCCCACCATGGGAGCGCTCCCAAGCGCCGGCCGCCGCGGCACCGTACGCCGCCCGGCCGTCCCCCGTCCCCGTCCGGCTCGGTGGCCTCCGTGGCGTGGCCCCGGGCCGACGCCCCACCCGGGAGGAACCACCCCCATGCTGTTCCGCAGGAGATCCGCCGGGCTGCGCCGCCCGCTCGCCGCGACGGCCTCGGCCGCCCTGGCCGTGCTCGCGGCGGCGCTGCCGCTGTCCGCCCCCGCCGCCGCGGACCCCGCCCCCGCCGCGGACACCACCGTCACGGTGAACGCCGGCGCGGGCCTGGGCACCGTCGGCCAGGCCGCGCTCGGCGCCAACACCGCCATCTGGGACTCGCACATGAACGACCCCCAGGTGGCCTCGCTCTACCGGGACGCCGGGATCGGCGCGCTGCGCTACCCGGGCGGCTCGTACGCGGACATCTACCACTGGATCGACAACAGCGCGCCGGGCGGCTACGTCGCCCCGGGCACCGGCTTCGACGCGTTCATGGGGACGGTGCAGGCCACCGGCGCCCAGCCGATCCTGATCGCCAACTACGGCTCGGGCACCGCCCAGGAGGCCGCGGACTGGGTCCGGTACGCCAACGTCACCAAGGGCTACGGCGCGAAGTACTGGGAGATCGGCAACGAGATCTACGGCAACGGCGTCTACGGCAGCGGCTGGGAGAACGACACCCACGCCGACAAGACCCCGGACCAGTACGCCCGGGAGGTCAAGGCGTACGCCGCGGCGATGAAGGCCGTCGACCCGACGGTGAAGATCGGCGCGGTGCTCACCATGCCCGGCAACTGGCCGGACGGCATCGTCGCGGGCGGCGACAGCGGCGACTGGAACCACACCGTGCTGGCCGCCGTCGCGCACGACGTCGACTTCGTCAGCGTCCACTGGTACCCGAACGCCGGTGGCGGCGACCGGACGCTGGCCGCCGTCCAGCAACTGCCCGGCGAGCTGCGCGAGGTGCGCAACCTGCTGGACCGGTACGCGGGCGCCGACTCGGCGAAGATCGGCATCGCCATGACCGAGGTCAACTCCGAGTCCGGCAACGGCGCCCTCACCAGCCGCCCGAACGGCCTGTTCGCGGCGGAGGCGATGAGCACCGCGCTGGAGAACGGCGTCTTCACCGTCGACTGGTGGGACACCCACAACGGCGTCGGCCCGATCACCACCGTCGGCGACGAGACCGACTACGGCGACATGGGCATGCTGTCCAGCGGCGCCTGCAACGGCAGCGTCTGCGAACCGGCCGTGAACACCCCGTTCGCGCCGTACTACGGCATCAAGGCGCTCGGTGCGCTCAGCGACCCGGGCGACACCATGGTGGCCTCCGCCGCCTCCGGCCCCGAGGTCTCCTCGCACGCGGTGCTGCGCGCCAACGGCGACCTCAGCGTGCTGCTGCTGAACAAGAACTCCACCGCCGCCCGCACCGTGGACCTGCGCTACCTGGGCTTCACCGCCGGGACCGCCGCCCCCGCGGTGCAGCGCTGGGCACCCGGTGACACCGGCCTGGTCGACGCCACCGGCACCGCCACCGCCACCTCGGCGACCCTCGCCCCGTACTCGCTCACCGTGCTGACCGTGCACCCCGCGGCCGGCACCGGCTCCGCCGCCGCCACCGTCGGCGCGCCCGGCACCCCGCGCACCACCGCCGTGGACGCCAGTACCGCCACCCTGAGCTGGCCCGCCGCGACCGGCGCCGTGGACCGCTACGAGGTCTACGAACAGCTGGGCACCACCGTCCAGTTGCTCGGCTCGTCCACCGGCACCTCGGCCACCCTCTACAACCTGCCGCCGGGCTCCCGGCACACCGTCAACGTGCTGGCCCGCGACCAGGCCGGCCACCTCTCCCGGCCCTCCGTCCCGCTCACCTTCACCACCGGCACCCCCGCCACCAGCACCTGCACCGTCTCGTACCAGGTGACCAGTGGCTGGGGCAACGGCTTCGTGGCCGACGTGGTGGTGAACAACCTCGGCCCGGCGGACCTGAACGGCTGGACCGTGGACTTCGACTGGCCCTCCACCGGACAGTCCGTCAACTCCTGGTGGAACGCCGACATCGCCTCCACCGGCCAGCACGTCCGGGTCACCAACGGCCAGTACAACGCCCACCTGGCGCCGAACGGCGGCAGCTCCGCCGAGTTCGGCTTCGTCGGCGCCAACAACGGCGCCAACCCGTCCCCGACGGTGTTCCGCCTGAACGGAACGGTCTGCCGCACCGTCAGCTGACCTTCCCCGCACCGGCGTTCCGCCACCGGCACCTGAGTACCCGTACTCAGGTGCCGGTGTCCGTGCCGAACGATACTGTTCGCACACGTCGGCAATCCGCCACGCCGGGAGCCCGCTCCCGGCGCCACCGAGGGGGAACACCACCATGAAGCGCACCCGTCTCGCCGCGACCGCCGCTGCCGCCGCCGTGCTCGCAGCCACCGCCGCCACCACGGCCTCCGCCGACTCGCCCTCCCCCGCCGCCACCGCCACCGCCACCGCCACCGCCACCGCCCACGGCACTCCCGGCACCGGGCAGGTCATCCCCTACCCGGGTCCCGACGGCCTGATCTGGATCCCCGAGTGGATCGGCGACGGCGGCGCCGTCACCGGCGGCGCCAACCCGGCCGGCCTCCCCGTCACCGTCACCCTCGCCTGCCTCACCACCGACGCCCCCGCCGAGGCCCGCGTCACCTTCACCGCCCAGTACGGCGACCCCACCCCCGTCACCTTCACCACCCCCTGCCTCCCCGGCACGACCACCACCGCCACCACCACCGTCGCCCCCGAACAGGGCCGCTCCTTCTACGTCGGCGTCCAGACCTCCACCCCGGACGTCCACTGGGGCCTGACCGTCACCCAGCCGGAATCCTGACCCCACGGGCCCGCACTCCGGGACTCGGCCGCCCCGTTGCACCGGCTCCCGCCCGGGGCCGGACGGCGGGGCCGGGGCCGGGCAGCCGGGCCGGGAGCGTCCCGGATACCGTCCTCCCAGGAGAGAACCACCCGCAGCCCGGCGGGTGCCAGGAACCCGAGGAGAGCAGACCGGACATGACAGCCAGCGACCCGACGGGCACCCCCGCACCTCCCGCGCCCTCCGCACCCCGGCGCGTCCTGCTGCTGCTCTGGGCGGTCACCGCCACCGCGTACGCCCTCGACCTGGCCAGCAAGATCGCGGTGGTCGCCGGACTCGAGGGCCGCGCGCCCGTCCACCTGATCGGCGACTGGCTGGTGCTGCAGGTTCAGCGCAACTCCGGCGCCGCGCTCAGCATCGGCGAGACCACCACCATCGTCTTCACCCTGATCGCCACCGCCGTCGCCGTCACCGTCGTCCGCCTCTCCCGCCGCCTGGCCAGCACCCCCTGGGCGATCGCCCTCGGCCTCCTGCTCGGCGGCGCCCTCGGCAACCTGACGGACCGTCTCTTCCGCGCCCCCGGCAACCTCCAGGGAGCCGTCGTCGACTTCATCGCCGTCAACAACTTCAGCGTGATGAACCTCGCCGACTGGTCCCTCACCTGCGGCTGCGCCCTCGCCGTCCTCCTCTCCTTCCGCAACACCCCACTGAGCGCCGCCCCGGCCCCGGCCCCGGCCAAGCCCTGACCGACCGCTTCCGGGCGCCTGCCACGGAGACGGGCCGGGGGCGCCCGCCCGGTCCTGTGGGTCGATCACGGCAGCGTCACCGGTCACCACGTCCACGATCTGCAACCGTGGCGCCATCCAGGAGTCGGCCAGATCGCACTTCTCGTGCCGTTCAATCCAGTTTGACCGTCAGGGCAGTCCGACCGGAGCCGGCCTCAGTGGCTGACCGTTCAACTCGTGGGAGTCCTCCTCGTCCCACCACAGGTTGCCCTCCTCGGTGAGGTAGGGGTGCAGGTCGCGGACTCCTCCACCGTCGTGGAGCGCTTGTGCGACGGCGTGGAGGAGATGCGCGAGCCCAGGCCATGAATCGGTGAAGTCGCCGCCGCCGCTGTGGCCTGCCCAGCCCAGGCGCCCCGGGTTCGGGTTGGGCCGTTGGTCGATCACCTGGGCCACGCCGTCGGCGCTCTCGGCCCAGGGCACCCAGAGAGGGTGCCACCAGGGTTCGTCGTCCCACGGGCGGGTGGTCAGGCCGTCGTTCTCGGTCGCGACGTCCATGCGGGTCTGCCAGCGGTCCACGATTCCGCTCACCGACAGTGGGGACTGCTCGGGGAGGAGGGTCGCCCAAGTGCTCAGCCCGTTGTGGCAACGCAGGGACTCGACGAGGTCGCCGGGCAGCTGGATGCCGAGGGCCTGTTCCGCGTCCCGGACCTCGTCCGCTGTCGCCGGCGGGTTGAGCGCCGCAAGGTCGAAAGCCGAATGCATCGCCAGCCAGGCATCGATCCGGCGCCACGACTCCGACGGGGGCAAGATCTGCTGACTCATGGCGTCATCCTGCCCCACGTGTCCGACGCGGCGGACCGAGGAGCCGGATGCGTGCTCCGGCGGCGGAACGATGGTTGAAAGGGCGGTCGCCCCGCGTGGGCGGCCGGGTTTCCGGCACCGGACCGGGTGGGGCGGGGTTCAGGTTTCGTCGGGAGTCGGGAGCGGGGCCGGGGTCGAGGTGGGGCGGGGCCCGGTGGCCGGGGAGAGGGTGGCGGCGGCGAGGGTGAGGAGGAGGACCGGGAGCATGGCGGTGCGCAGGCCGCGGTGGTCGCCGAGGAAGCCGAGGGACGGGGGGCCCGCGAGCAGGGCGACGTAGCCGATCCGGGAGGTGAAGGTGATCCGGGCGGTGGTGTCGGGGCCGGACTCGCCGGCGGCGGAGAGCGCCAGCGGGAAGCCGAGGGAGGTGCCGAGGCCCCAGAGCAGGACGGCGCAGCCCGCGGCGGTCGGGGAGTCGGCGAAGGAGACCAGGGCGATGCCGGTGGCGGTGAGCAGTGCGCCGCCGCCGAGCATCACGGGCCGGCCGAACCGGGCGACGGCGGGGCCGCCGGCGAAGCGTCCGGCGGCCATGGCGGCGGCGAACCCGGCGTAGACCAGCGAGCCGAGGCCGGCCGGCATGTCGTGGCCGTCGACCATCAGCAGCGGCAGCCAGTCGGTGGCGGCGCCCTCGGCCAGCGTCATGGCGAACACCACGCCGCCGATCATCAGCAGCCGCGGGTCGAGGGCGGGCCGCCGTCCCGCCGACGCCGGGGCGGAGGGGTCGGCGGTGGCGCGGCCGAGGCCGGGTCGCAGGCCCGGGAGGGCGAGGACGAACAGGGTGGACGTCACGAGCAGGACGGCGGCCAGGTGCCAGGGGACGGGGAGGCCGATCGCCGCGCCGCCCGCGCCGAGGGCGGCGCCGAGCAGGGTGCCCAGGCTGTAGCAGCCGTGCAGGGCGGGCAGGACGGGGCGGCCGTAGGCGCGTTCCACCTCGGCGCCGTCGACGTTGCTGGCGACTTCCGACAGGCCCATGCCCGCGCCGATCAGCAGCAGGCCGAAGGCGACCAGCGGCGCGGAGGAGAGGGCCGCGCCGAGCGCCGTGGTGCCCGAACTGGCCAGCACCAGGACCATGCCGGTGATGACGACGGGCCGGGTGGAAAACCGGGCCACCAGGGCGCCGGCCACCAGGATGCCGAGCATCGAGCCGATCGACATCCCGAAGAGCACCAGGCCCATCTCGGCGGTGGAGGCGTCGAGCCGGTCGCGGACGTCGGGGGTCCGGGTGACCCAGGTGGCGAGCGCGAACCCGGGTATCCCGAAGCACAGTTGCAGGGCCAGGCGGTGCCGGCGGACCGCCGGGTCCGGCAGCCGGCGGGCCGGACGCTCGGGGCGCTCAAGGCGCTCAGGGCGCTCGGGGCGCTCGGGGCGCTCGGGACGGACACGCTCCCTCAGGCTGACGCGGGATGCCGGGCGGAACTCCATGGGAACGCGGGCCTCCGAGATGGTTGGCGTACCCACGCACCCTAGCCGCGCCCCGGCCCGCCCCTCCGCGCGGGGCGGAATCCCGGCTTCCGGTGCGGGCCGCCCCCGCTTCGACGTGCCGGTTCGGGGGCGGTGGCGGGCGCCGAAATGGGAGAGCGCTCTCCCGCTTGACATGAATTCTGCCAGGTCATCACACTGCTGGGGCGAGAGAGCGCTCTCAGCGCTCCCCTCTCTCTCGCTGCGCGACCGCACACCCCACTCCCCCACCTGCACGCGCACCCGAGGAGCCGTCAGATGCTCGCACCACGCCCCCATCTCCGCTGGAGGGCGCCGCTGTGCGCCCTGCTCGCCGTCACCGCCCTGCTGGCGAGCCTGCTGCTCGCCCTGGCCCCGGCACCGACCGCCCACGCCGCCGGGGCGCTGCTCTCGCAGGGCCGGCCCGCCACCGCCTCGTCCACCGAGAACGCCGGCACGCCCGCCTCGGCCGCCGTCGACGGCGACGCCGGCACCCGCTGGTCCTCCGCCGCCGCCGACCCGCAGTGGCTCCAGGTCGACCTCGGCTCCAGCCAACCGGTCGGTCAGGTCGTCCTGCGGTGGGAGGCCGCGTACGCGAAGGCGTACCGGATCCAGACCTCGGACGACGGCACCAACTGGACGAGTGTCTACTCCACCAGCACCGGCACCGGCGGCACCGAGACCCTGAACGTCACCGGCACCGGCCGCTACGTGCGGGTGTACGGCACCCAGCGCGCCACCCAGTACGGCTACTCACTCTGGGAGTTCCAGGTCTACGGCGCCGCACCGAGCAGCTGCGGGACGTCGAACGCCGCGCAGGGACGCCCGGCCACCGCCTCGTCCGCCGAGAACGCCGGGACGCCCGCCTCGGCCGCCGTCGACGGCGACGCCGGCACCCGCTGGTCCAGCGCGTTCGGCGACCCGCAGTGGCTGCAGGTCGACCTCGGCTCCAGCCGGACCGTCTGCCGGGTCCGGTTGCAGTGGGAGACCGCGGCCGCGAAGGCGTACCAGATCCAGACCTCGAACGACGGCACCAACTGGACGAGTGTCTACTCCACCAGCACCGGCACCGGCGGCACCGAGACGCTCGACGTCACCGGCACCGGCCGCTACGTGCGGGTGTACGGCACCGCCCGCACCACCGCGTACGGCTACTCGCTCTGGGAGTTCCAGGTCTTCACTACCACGGATGGCAGCAACTCCCCTTCCCCCAGCCCGAGTTCGAGCAGCAGCACGCCGCCCGCCGACCCGTTCTGGGGCGACACCGGCAGCATTCCGGCCGCGAAGAACGTGCTGACGGTGAAGGTGCTGAACCGCACCAACGGCGCCTACCCGGACAGCCAGGTGTACTGGAGCTTCAACGGCCAGGTGCACTCGATCGCCGAGCAGCCGTACCTCGACATGCCCGCCAACTCCTCCGGCCGGATGTACTTCTACCTCGGTTCGCCGACCAGCAGGTACGCCGACTTCATCGAGTTCACCGTCGGCCCGGACGTCTTCAACGGCAACACCACCCGGGTGGACGCCTGGGCGCTGCCGCTGGCGATGCGGCTGCACGCGGCCGACGGCTACGACGTACAGGTCGGTGACGCCCGGTCGGTGTTCGACGAGAGCCGGGCGCAGCTGTTCCAGGACTTCGCGGACGCCGTCCCCCAGGAGTTCAAGGTGCTGGCGCAGACCGAGGCCCCGTACCGGATCATCGCGCCGGGCAGCGACCCGAGCTTCCGGACCGGCGGCGTGAACGCGAACTACTTCACGGCGTACGCGAGTTCGGTCGGCGTCAACGAGTCCACCTCGAACATCTTCGGCTGCGCGGGCACCATGGCCGCCGACCCGGGCATGTGTTCGGCGCTGAACCGGCACGTCGCTACGCTGCCGCAGTCGCAGTGGTCCGACCCGACGAAGTACTACGCGGCGGGCCCGGCCAACTACTACGCCGAGTTCTGGCACGACCGCGCGATCGACGGCCTGGCGTACGGCTTCCCGTACGACGACTACGCCGGCCAGTCCTCGTACGTCTCGCACGCGAACCCGCAGTGGCTCGAGGTCGCCGTCGGCTACTGAGCCCCGGCGCGTCCCCCACCCCCTGTCTGCGAGGAGTCTCAATGACCGAGTCAAGCTGCCTGCGCGTTCAGAACGGGGGTGAAGATCCGATTGTTGCGCAGGAGCGCCCACAGGACGCTGACCCGGCGGCGGGCGAGGGCGATGATCGCCTGGACGTGCTTGCAGCCCTCGGCGCGCTTCTTGAGGTAGAAGTCCCGGTTCGGCCCGTCCCGCATGATGCTGGTCTGCGCGGACATGTAGAACACCCGTCGCAGGCGGCGACTGTAGCGTTTCGGCCGGTGCATGTTGCCGGTGCGGCGACCGGAATCGCGGGGGACGGGCACCAGCCCGGCCGCCGAGGCGAGGTGGCCGGCGTCCGCGTAGGCGGCCAGGTCCCCGGCGGCGACGACGAGCTCGGCGCCGAGTATCGGCCCGATGCCGGGCAGGGACTCGATGATCTCGGCCTGCGGGTGGGCACGGAAGGTGTCGCGGATCTGCTTGTCGATCCGCTTCAACCGGTCGTCCAGGGCCAGGATCTGTGCGGCGAGGTCGGCGACGATCGCGGCGGCGACGTCCTCGCCGGGCAGCACGGTGCGCTGGGCCTCGGCGGCCTCCAGCGCGGTCGCGGCGACCGCGTCGGCGCCGCGCACGCTCCGGTTGGCGAGCCAGGCCGTCAGCCGGGCCCGGCCCCGGCGGCGCAGGGCGGCCGGGGTCTGGTAGCCGGTCAGCAGGACCAGGGCGCCCTTGTGCGCGGAGTAGTCGAAGGCCCGTTCCAGGGCGGGGAAGATGCCGGTGAGCACGTCGCGGAGCCGGTTGATCATCCGCACGCGGTCGGCGACCAGGTCCGATCGGTGCGCAGTCAGCAGTGCGAGGTCCGCCGCGAGCTGGGCGGGCACCTCGATCGCAGCGAAGTCCCTTCGCTGACGGGAGGTTTCGGCGATGACGTAGGCGTCGCGGGCGTCGGTCTTCGCCTCGCCCCGGTAGGCGCCGGCCATGCGGTTGACGGTGCGTCCGGGCACGTAGACGGCCTGCTGGCCGTGGGCGGCGAGCAGGGCCAGCAGCAGTGCCGAGGCGGTGCCGGAGATGTCCACCGCCCAGTGGACCTGCTCGGCCAGCTCCAGGATTTCGCCGAGCGCGGTCAGGATCGCCGTCTCGTCGTTGACGATCTTCTTCGACCACAGCGTTGTGCCGGCCTCGTCGACCACGGCCGCCCAGTGATGGCCCTTGCCGGCGTCAACACCCGCCCAAGCACGGGCACTTCGCTCTCCCACTCGCCCCTCCTCGATCCCGCCTGCATTTCATCGGCCCGAGGAACACCCCGCCATCGTCTCCGTAAACAGCGACCGCACACAGCGCGCACATCTCAATCAGCAGCCAGGGCGCCCCGAAGAGCCGGACGGCCACTCCTCGCAAGCCACTGAAGGCAGAGAACCGTTAGCCACATCCGGCCCTCCCGGGCCGACCAACACCTTACGGAGAACCGTGAACGCACGTTCGGCACGCCCGCCGGGCTTCGCCCCGGCGCCCCGACGCACCGTCAGCACGCTGTGGACGGCGGCCCTCGCCGTCCTGGCCCTGCTCACCACCCTGCTGGTCGCGGGCACGCCCGCCGCGCAGGCCGCCCCGACGCTGCTCTCCCAGGGCCGGCCCGCCACCGCCTCGTCCGCCGAGAACGCCGGCACGCCCGCCTCGGCCGCCGTCGACGGCGACAACGGCACCCGTTGGTCCTCCGCCGCCGCCGACCCGCAGTGGCTCCAGGTCGACCTGGGCGCCGCCGCGACGCTCAGCCAGGTCGTGCTGCGCTGGGAGACCGCGGCCGCGAAGTCCTACCAGATCCAGACCTCGAACGACGGCGCCAACTGGACGAGTGTCTACTCCACCAGCACCGGCGCGGGCGGCACCGAGACGCTGAACGTCTCCGGCACCGGCCGCTACGTGCGGATGTACGGCACCGCCCGCACCACCCAGTACGGCTACTCGCTCTGGGAGTTCCAGGTGTACGGCACCGCCGGGACGGGCGGCGGGGGCGGCGCCGCCTGCGGCGCCCAGAACGCCGCACTGGACCGGCCGGTCACCGCCTCCTCCGAGCAGAGCGCCGCCTTCTCGGCCGCGGCCGCCGTGGACGGCGACGGCGGCACCCGGTGGTCCAGCGCCGCCGCCGACCCGCAGTGGCTCCAGGTCGACCTCGGTGCGGTGCTGCCGGTCTGCCGGGTCTCGCTGGCCTGGGAGGCCGCGTACGCCACGGCGTTCCAGGTGCAGGTCTCCGCCGACGGGGCGAACTGGACGAGTGTCTACTCCACCAGCACCGGCGCGGGCGGCACCGAGACGCTGAACGTCTCCGGCACCGGCCGCTACGTGCGGATGTACGGCACCGCCCGCACCACCCAGTACGGCTACTCGCTCTGGGAGTTCCAGGTGTACGGCACCGCCGGGACGGGCGGCGGGGGCGGCGCCGCCTGCGGCGCCCAGAACGCCGCACTGGACCGGCCGGTCACCGCCTCCTCCGAGCAGAGCGCCGCCTTCTCGGCCGCGGCCGCCGTGGACGGCGACGGCGGCACCCGGTGGTCCAGCGCCGCCGCCGACCCGCAGTGGCTCCAGGTCGACCTCGGTGCGGTGCTGCCGGTCTGCCGGGTCTCGCTGGCCTGGGAGGCCGCGTACGCCACGGCGTTCCAGGTGCAGGTCTCCGCCGACGGGGCGAACTGGACGAGTGTCTACTCCACCGCCACCGGCACCGGCGGCACGCAGGCGCTGGACGTCACCGGCACCGGCCGCTACGTCCGGATGTACGGCACCGCCCGGGGCACCGCGTACGGCTACTCGCTCTGGGAGTTCCAGGTCTTCACCGGCGGGGGCGGCAGCACCCCGACACCGTCCCCCACGCCCACTTCCACGGGTGGGAACGGGAGTTGCGGCACCGTCAACGCGGCGCTCGGGCACCCCGCCAGCGGCTCCTCCACCGAGGACGCCAACCCGGCGTACGACGCGTTCTACGCGACCGACGGCAGCACGCTGACCCGCTGGTCGAGCGCGGTCGGCGACCCGCAGTGGATCGTGGTCGACCTCGGCGGGAGCCTGCCGGTCTGCCAGGTGGTGCTGCAGTGGGAGAACGCCTACGCCACCGGGTTCCGGATCGAGCTGTCCGACGACAACGCCAAGTGGACGAGTGTCTACTCCACCACCGCCGGCACCGGCGGCACCCAGAAGGTCGACGTCACCGGCACCGGCCGCTACCTGCGGCTGTACACCACCGCCCGGGCCACCGGGTACGGCGTCTCGCTCTGGGAACTGGCCGTGCGCACCGTCGGCGACCGGACCGTCACCATCCCGCCGCCCGCGCCGAAGCCCGCCCCGGGCAGCTGTCCGTGGCTGAACCAGCCGAACCTGCCGGTCGCCACCCGGGTCGCCCAGCTGATGGGCGCGATGACGCAGGAGCAGAAGGACAAGATGCTGTACGGCGACGGCTCCGACGTCTACATCGGGCAGATCGCCGGGCAGCCCGAGCTGTGCATCCCCGACCTCAACCTGGAGGACGGCCCGAGCGGCGTCGGCGACGGCCTCGGCGGCGTCACCCAGTTCCCGGACGGGGAGGTGTCCGCGGCCACCTTCGACCCGGACTACGTGCACGAGTTCGGCGTCGCGGTCGGCCAGGAGTTCGCCGGCAAGGGCGTGCACGTCTCGCTCGGCCCGACGGTCAACATGGTGCGCGACCCGCGCTGGGGCCGGGCCTACGAGACCTTCGGCGAGGACCCGTACCTGAGCGGGCAGATCGCCAGTGCGGACGTCCAGGGCCTGCAGAGCCAGGGCGTGATGGCCGAGGTCAAGCACGTCGCCGCGTACAACGTCGAGCAGCCGTCCGCGCCCGGCAACGAGATCGTCGACGCCCGCACCCTGCAGGAGATCTACCTGCCCGCCTTCCAGACCGCGATCGAGAAGGGCGGCGCGGCGGCGCTGATGTGCGGCTACAGCATGGTCAACGGCGAGTACTCGTGCCAGAACCCGGCGCTGGAGAACGTCGCGATGTACCAGCAGGCGGGCTTCCAGGGGTTCATCACCTCGGACTGGGGCGGCATCCACTCCACCGTGCCGTCCGCCAACGCGGGCGAGACGGTCGAGATGCCGTTCAACGGCTTCTTCGCCGCCCCGCTGCTGCAGGCCGTCGCCGACGGCCGGGTCAGCCAGGCGACCTTCGACACCATGGTCTCCCGGGTGCTGACCCAGATGTTCCGCTTCGGCCTGTTCGACAAGGCGCCCAGCGGCTCCAAGACCGCGATCGTCGCCACCCCCGCCCACCGCGCGGTCGCCCTGCGCGGCGCCGAGGAGGGCACCGTGCTGCTCAAGAACAACGGCCTGCTGCCGCTGGACGCGAACGCGGGCCGCTCGATCGCCGTGATCGGCACCCAGGCCGGTCCCGGCACCCTCACCTCCGGCGGCGGCAGCGGCAACGCCACCAGCTCCGGCACCTACACCCCGCTGTACGGCCTCCAGCAGCGCACCGCGGGAACCGGCACCACCGTCGCCTACGACGACGGCACCGACCAGGCGGCCGCGGTCGCGCTCGCCAAGGCGTCGAACGTGGCGATCGTCTTCGCCGCCGACGACTACGGCCACGAGACGGCCGACACCGCCACCCTCGACCTGCCCGGCAACCAGAACGCGCTGATCTCGGCGGTGGCCGCGGCCAACCCGAACACCGTCGTGGTGCTCAGCGACAACTCGGCGGTCATGATGCCCTGGCTGAACCAGGTCGCGGGCGTCTTCGAGGGCTTCTACCAGGGCCAGGAGTTCGGCGAGGCCATCGCCGCGCTGCTGTTCGGCGACGTCAACCCGTCCGGGCACCTGCCGATCACCTTCCCCGCCGCGCTCTCCCAGGTCCCGGCCAACACCCCCGCCCAGTGGCCCGGCACCGGCGGCACCGTGCAGTACTCCGAGGGCCTGAAGATCGGCTACCGCTGGTACGACAGCAACAACCTCACCCCGCTCTTCCCGTTCGGCCACGGCCTGTCCTACACCACCTTCGCCTTCTCCGGCCTCCAGGTCGGCCCGCTCAGCGGCGGCCGGGCCACCGTCACCGCGACCGTCACCAACACCGGCGGCCGGGCCGGCACCGAGGTCGCCCAGCTGTACGTCGGCGCCCCCGCCGACACCGGGGAGCCCCCGCACCAGCTCAAGGGCTTCCAACGGATCACCCTGGCCCCCGGCGCGTCCGGCACCGTCAGCTTCACCGTGACGGCGCACAACCTGGCGCACTGGGACACCGGCAGCGGCAACTGGACCGCCACGGCGGGCAGTTACCAGATCCTGGTCGGCGACAGCTCCCGGCACCTACCGCTGACCGGCAGCCTCGCCAACCCGGCCACCGTCGTGGCGAACGCGATGGACTGACCGGGGGCCGCCCCCACCGCACGGCCGGGGGCCGCCGCCCGCCGCACGGCCGGGGGTGCCCGCGGGCGCCCCCGGCTCCGGTGCTCCCGGCCGCGGGGTCAGGCGTTGGGGTCAGGCGTCGGGGTCAGGCGTTGGGGTCGAACGGGATGCCCGCGGGCATCGCGTGCGCCAGCGCGTACGCGAAGGCGCCGTCGCCGATCTTGATGGTGGCGGCGCCGAAGTCCGCCGACAGCAGCTTGTCGCGGTAGCCGGCGGGGTAGCCGTCCCAGCCGACCAGGCGCGGGTAGAACCAGTTGCCGGTGGCGTTCTCGGCCGGTTCGTCGTTGGCGTTGGCGAACCGGAAGTCGTGGGTGGAGACGCCGTCCTTGTGGTAGACGATCTTCGGGTGGGTGCCGTCGAAGCGGATCGCCGACCGGGCGGCGACCTGGTAGCCGCTGTGCTGGGAGACCGACACGTACTGCACCTGGTCGTCGTGCACCCACACCAGCACGTGCTCCCAGTCGTGCCGGTGCCCGATCGCGGCCGGGCCGAGGGTGGCCTGGTCCTTCTCGAAGTAGCTGGCGTACATCAGGGCGCACCAGCCGTTGTTGCACTTGGTGCGCGAGTAGGTGTTGGAGTCGGCGAGCTGGGCGTAGTCGTGGCAGTGGCCGTTGACGTCGCCGCCGAGCTTGAGCCCCGGGTTGATCGTGCCGTCGGCGCCGATCGCGGCGGTGGCGTAGCAGCCGTCCTTGTCGTAGTCGTACGCCGGGGAGAAGGTCTGGTCCAGCCCCGGGGCGTTCTGCGGCAGCCGGGTCAGCACGCTCGCCCCGGCCGGGGTCGGGAGGGCCGCGACGAGCGCCGTCGCGGCGGCCAGCCCGAGCAGGGCCCGGGCCGGGGAACTCGGCTTGCGCATGATGACTCCTGATCGGCCGTCGGATCGGGTGCGGGGCCCGCGCCGGGCGGACCGACGGACAGTCACCGCGGGTGCGGGCACCGCGAATCTAGAGGCGGCGCCCACTTCCGACAAGGCGTGGAATAAGACAGGACCCGGCCCCCGCGCCGCGGGTGCCGGCGCGGGGACCGCACGGATCGCCCCGTCCCGCCGGGACGCCGACGTCGGCGCTCAGGTGCCGGCGACGCGCTCCAGCCAGTCGCCGAACAGGGCGCTCTCGTGCGGGGTGAACCCCTCGATCGCGGGCAGGGCGGCGCGCAGGGTCACCGCGGCGGTGGCCGGGACGGAGAGGGCGAGTTCCTGGGGGTCGGCCAGGACGGCGGCCCGGACGGCCTCCCAGGCCAGGTCGGACAGGGTGGTGTCGCGGTCCGCCTCGGGCTGGTCGATCAGGGTGAGGACGACGCCGGTGCCGGCCGCCCGGATCAGGTCGACGGCGCGCCGCTCGGGGACCTTCAGCCGTCCGGCCCGGGCGACCCGGGCGACCCGCTGCCGCAGTATCCGCACCCCGGCGTCGGCGGCGGACCGCCCGTCCGGGCCCGGCGCCGTGGTGTGCATCAGCCGGAACAGGGCCGGGTTGACCAGTCCGAAGCCGATGTGCAGGTCCCAGCCGGCGCGCAGGCCGCGCACCGGGTCCTCGTCCGCGTCGACCGGGGGCTTGCGCGCCGTGTAGACGGCGTAGCCGTGTTCGGCGACGGCCTGCAGCAGGCCGTCCTTGTCGCCGAAGAGGCGGTAGATGGTGGGCGCCTGGACGCCCGCGGCGAGCGCCACCGAGCGGGTGGTGACCGCGTCGGGGCCCTCGGCGGCGAGGAGTTGGGCGGCGACCTCGACCAGCCGGGTGCGCACGGCGTCGCGCGAGGTCTGCGGGGGGCGGGGACCGGCATCGTTCACGTTTCCGATGGTATCTCATGTTTGTTATCGATGAATTTCCAGTGTTAACGTAAAAGCAGAACCACCGATAACAACAGGAGTGGATCATGATCGTCATCACCGGGGCCACCGGCGCGCTGAACGGCGCCACCGTCGACCACCTGCTGGAACGCCTCCCCGCCGACGAGATCGCGGTCGCCGTCCGCGAGCCCGCCCGGGCCCGGCGGTTCGCCGACCTCGGCGTCGAGGTCCGCCGCGGCGACTACGCCGATCCGGCCTCCCTGCCCGGCGCCTTCGAGGGCGCCGACCAGCTGCTGCTGGTCTCCGCCAGCGACCCGGGCGCGGACGCCGTCGCCCTGCACCGCACCGCGATCGACGCCGCCGCGGCGGCCGGCGTCGGCCGCATCCTCTACACCAGCCACCAGGGCGCCCACCCCGACAGCGCGTTCAAGCCCGCCCGCGACCACGCCGCGACCGAACTCCTGCTCGCCGGCTCCGGCGTGCCCTGGACCGCGCTGCGCAACGGCTTCTACGCCCACAGCCTGGCCCGGCTCCTCGGACCCTGGCGGGAGACCGGCACCATCACCGTCCCCGCCGACGGCCCGGTCTCCTGGACCGCCCGCGCGGACGCCGCCGAGGCCGCCGCCGCCGTGCTCGCCGACCCCGGCGCCCACGACGGCCCGGTCACCCTCACCGCCCCCGAGGCCCCCACCTTCCAGCAGGTCGCCGAGCTCGCCGGCGAACTCTCCGGCCGCCCCGTCCGCTGCGTCACGGTCGCCCCCGAGGACTGGGTCGCCGGTCAAGTCGCCCAGGGCACACCGGAGTTCATGGCCCGCTTCACCCTCGGCATCTACCTGGCCGCCGCCCAGGGCCGCTTCGCCGGCACCGACCCGCTGCTGCCCGCCCTGCTCCCCCGCGCCCCGCGCACCGTCCGCGACCTGCTCGCCGCCGCCTGAACGCACCGGGCCGCCACCCCCTCGGCGGGGGTGGCGGCCTGCGGACGGGGCCGGCGGGGCGTCAGCCCTTGAACGCGGTGGTGCCGTTGGGGGTGCCGAGGCCGGTCGGGCCGTCGTAGCCGGTGCCGGCGGTGCACAGGTAGGACGGCGAGCAGGAGCCGTTCGACCCGGAGGTCACGTCGAAGAGGGAGGAGGTGTGGGCGTAGGGGAAGGAGGCCGGGCTGGAACCGCTGGACGGCGCGCCGCCCAGGGCGTAGACGCCGGCGATGATCGGGGCCGCGGCGCTGGTGCCGCCGTAGACCGCCCAGCCGCTGCCGCCGTAGGTCTGGTAGACGGCGACGCCGGTGGCCGGGTCGGCGACGGCCGAGACGTCGGCGATGGTGCGCTTGCTGCAGCCGGTGTCCTTCTGCCAGGTCGGCTTCGCGTCGTACTTGGAGCAGCCGGAGCCGGTGCCCTCGGTGGAGTTGGTCAGCCAGACGCTCTCCGACCAGCCGCGGGTGTTCGAGGCCTTCTTGAGCGCGGTGCCGCCGACCGAGGTGACGTACTTGGAGGCGGCCGGGTACTGGGCGCCGTACGCGGAGTCGCCGGAGGAGACGGTGATGGCGACGCCCGGGTGGTTGAAGTACGAGGAGTCGTAGGAGGTGTCGGCGGAGGACTCGCCGCCGCCGTAACTGTTGGAGACGAACTTGGCGCCCAGGCTGACCGCGGTGTTCACCGAGGTGCCGAGGTTGGCCATGGTCGCGCTGCTCGCCTCGACCAGGACGATGTGGGCGTTCGGGGCGATCGCGGAGACCATGTCGAGGTCGAGCGAGATCTCCCCGGCCCAGCCGGAGTTGTTCGCCGGGAGGCTGCTGCCGCCGCTCTGGTTGACCTGCTTGAAGCAGCC
This sequence comes from Kitasatospora cineracea, assembly GCF_003751605.1. Taxonomy (NCBI): domain Bacteria; kingdom Bacillati; phylum Actinomycetota; class Actinomycetes; order Kitasatosporales; family Streptomycetaceae; genus Kitasatospora; species Kitasatospora cineracea. Next base: position 4,240,042 of record NZ_RJVJ01000001.1, on the reverse strand, counting down.
GCTGGCCTTGGTGCAGGCGGGCAGCCCGTACTGGGCGCGGTAGACCGCCATGTCCGACTCGGCGTTCGGGTCGTTGTAGGCGTCCACGATGGCGACGGTCATCCCGGCGCCGCCGTTGGCGGGCAGCTTGTAGGCGCTCAGCAGGTCGCCGGGCCCGTAGCCGGACGGGGTGGCGTTCGGGGTGACGCCGAGCTGCCGGACCCCCTCCACCGTGCTGGTCACGCGCAGCGCGTGGCAGGCCATGGTGTCGCCGTGGGCGAGGGTGTCGCACGCCCTGACCCAGGACGTGCCGCCCCGGGCGTCCGCCTGCGGGGCGGTGGCCGCGCCCGCCGGGGCGGCGGCCGTGAAGGCGGAGAGGAGCAGGGCGGCGGTGCCCGCGACGGCGAGGGTCGTGCGGCGGGCTGCGGGGGAGGTGCGCATGCGGAGGTGCCTCCTTGGCTGGGGTGACCGGAAGCGGTGCATGCCGCGCCGCGCGAGCGGATGGTGTCCGCGGGCACGGCTGGGCAGGGCTCTGCGGCGGGGGTTCGGGGCCGCCGTTCGGCCGGGGGTCCGGGAAAGGCCGGACTGGCGTTCGACGGTAGGGGGGCATGCTCATGCCCAACAAGGAGTCGGCCCGGATCCGAACCCGCCCTTTACCCAGGCCCCCTGACGCTTGGTCGGTCGACTTCCCTTCGCCTGGGGAACTTTTGCCTCCGCTTCCCGGCCGCCACCGGACGCCCCCGGGCCTGTTACACCGTCACAGTCCGGGAACGGGACCCCCCGCGCCCCTGTCGCCGCCCCGCCGCCGCCTGCCACAGTGGGCCGACGCCGGCCACGGGGGCCCGGCCGAGAACGAGGTGACCCGGATGAGAACACGACTCGCAGGAGCACTGCTCGCCCTGACCCTGGCCGTCGGCGGCACCGCCCTGACCGCCGGCCCGGCAGCCGCCGCCGCACCCCGCACCGCCCCGGCAGCGGCCGTCCAGCAGGCGCCCGCCACCACCACGCCGACCGCGGGCGGCCCGCAGGCCCAGGCGCCGACCGGCCAACGGGCCCAGGCCACCACCCAGTTGGCGAAGAGCAAGGCGAAGAAAAAGAAGAAGTCCAAGGGCGGCCTGATCGGCGCCCTGCTGGTGGTGCTCCTGGTCGTCGTGGTGGGCGCCGTCCTGCTGTGGCTGGTCATCCGCCGGATCCGCCGCCGCTGACCCCGCCCCGGGGCCGCTTCCGGGGTGACGCCCCGGCAGCGCCCCCGCCCCGGCAGCGTCTCCGGCCCCGGCAGCGTCTCCGGCCCCGGCAGCGTCTCCGGCCCCGACGGCGGGCCCGGCCGCCGGGCCGCCCGGGGTTCGGCCGGGGTTCGGCCGGGGGCGGATTTCCCGTTGCCATTCCGGGCGGCGGTCGAGATGATCTCCGGCCGTGACACATCTCCTGGTCCTGGCGGTCCCGATCCTGGTCGCCGTCCTGATAAGTAACCTGCGGAGCAAGCGCGCCACCGCCCCGGTCGGACGCACCGCGAAGAAGCCGGAGTTCCGCGCGCCGGTGTCCTTCGACGCCGCCGCGTACGGGCTGGTACCGCGCGAGGCGCTCGACCCGCGGCGCCCGGGTCCGCCCGCGCCGGAGCGGGACCGCCGGCGGTCCCAGGCCGTCGCCGACGCCGCCCGGCAGGGCGACTGGCGCCCGGCCGCAACGCACGTCGCCGCGGCCGGGCACGACTGGGACGAGCGCTGGTCGCGCTTCGAACTGCTGCGCGCGATCGCCCGGCAGGACGACGGGTGGCTGACGGCCTGGCGGGAGGCCGACCCGGACGACTGCGACGCGGCCGCCCTGGAGGCCGACCTGATGGTCCACCGGGCCTGGGCGATCCGGGGCCGCGGGTACGCGAACGAGGTGCCGGCCGAGAACATGGCCCGCTTCCACGCGCTGCTGCCCGCCGCGATCGAGGCCGCCCACCGGGCCGCGCTGCTCGACCCCGCGAACCCGGCGCCGTGGGTGGTGCTGGTGACGGCCGCGCGCGGCGCCCGCTACCGGCCCGACCGCTTCCGGCCGCTGTGGGAGGGCCTGGTGGCCCGCGCCCCGCACCACTACGAGGGCCACTGGCAGGGCATGCAGTACTGGTGCGCCAAGTGGTACGGCACCAACGGGAAGATGATGCGGTTCGCCGAGCAGGCCATGGACGGCGCCCCGCCGCACAGCCTGCTCGCGGGCATCTACCTGCACGCGCTGTCCGAACTGGAGGAGCGCGGCGCCGGGCTCCCGACCGGCCCCGCCGCGAACGCCCGGCTGGCGGCCGCCGCCCGGGCCCTGTCCGCCGCCCGGCCCGAGGACGAGCGGGTCCCGGGCCTGCGCCACCTGCTGGCCCACCGACTGGGCGGGGCCGGGATGCACGCGGAGGCGCTGGAGCAGTTCCGGCTGCTCGGCCGCTGGTGCGGCGCCCAGGTGTGGGCGGGCCGCGGCGACCCGGTCGAGGCGTTCCACGCGGCCCGCGCCGAGGCCGTCCTGCGGTCGGGCGCCCAGCCGCTGCCGCCCGAGCGGCGGGCGAAGAACACCGACGCCGCCCTGCACTCCTGACCCCTCCCCCGCCGTCACCGGCCCCGCCCCTCCCCTCGCCGGCCCTGCTCCTCCCCTCGTAGGCCCCCGGTGTTCACCGGGCCGCCACCGGGCTCGGATATCGTGCGCCGGTATCGGAGCACGTCACCGGGAGGACGGGACATGGGGACGTCGGCGGCAGCGGCCGGGCCGGGGGAGCTGAAGCGGCACCTGGGGGTGTTCGACGCGGTGGTGATCGGGCTCGGCTCGATGATCGGCGCGGGCGTCTTCGCCGCGCTCGCCCCCGCCGCGGCCGCCGGCGGGTCGGGGCTGCTGCTCGGTCTGGCGCTGGCCGCGGTGGTCGCCTACTGCAACGCCACCTCCTCCGCCCGCCTCGCGGCCCGCTACCCGCAGTCCGGCGGCACCTACGTCTACGGCCGCGAGCGCCTCGGCGACTTCTGGGGCTACCTGGCGGGCTGGGGCTTCGTGGTCGGCAAGACCGCCTCGTGCGCGGCGATGGCGCTGACCGTGGGCTCCTACGTCCGGCCCGACCGGGCCCACGCCGTCGCGGTCGCCGCGGTGGTCGCGCTGACCGCGGTGAACTACGTCGGGGTGCAGAAGGCCGCCCGGCTGACCCGGGCGGTGGTGGCCGTGGTCCTGGCGGTGCTCGCCGCCGTGGTCACCGCCTGCCTCACCGGCCCGACCGCCGACACCGGCCACTGGGCGATCGGCACCGGCGCCGGGTGGCACGGCGTGCTCCAGGCCGCCGGGTTCCTGTTCTTCGCCTTCGCCGGGTACGCGCGGATCGCCACCCTCGGCGAGGAGGTCCGCGACCCGCAGCGCACCATCCCCCGTGCGATCCCGACCGCGCTCGGCATCACCCTGGTCGTCTACGCCGCCGTCGCGCTCGCCGTCCTCGCGGTCCTCGGTCCCGACCAACTCGCCCGCAGCGCGGCGCCGTTGGCCGACGCCGTGCGCGCCGCCGGGGTGCCGGGCCTGGCCCCGGTGGTGCGGGTCGGCGCGGCGGTCGCGGCGCTCGGCTCGCTGCTCGCGCTGATCCTCGGCGTCTCGCGCACCACCCTGGCGATGGCCCGCGACCGCCACCTGCCGCACGTCCTGGCCGCCGTCCACCCGCGCTTCGGCGTCCCGCACCGGGCCGAGCTCGCCGTCGGCGCCGTCGTCGCCGTGCTGGCGGCCACGGCGGACGTGCGCGGGGCGATCGGCTTCTCGTCCTTCGGCGTCCTCGCCTACTACGCCGTCGCCAACGCCGCCGCCTGGACCCTCACCCCCGCCGAGGGCCGCCCGCCCCGGATCGTGCCCGTCCTCGGCGCCGCCGGGTGCGCCGTGCTGGCCTTCGCCCTGCCCGCCGCCTCGGTGCTGTGGGGCGCGGCCGTGCTCGCGCTGGGCGCCGCCGCCTACGGGGTGCGGAAGGTGTCGGCGCGCGGCTGAACGCCCGGGCTGCCGGGGTGGTCGACCGGCCGCTACCGGGCGGCGGGACGGTCGGCCCCGCCGCCGTCCGCCCCACTGCCGCCGTCGCCGTCGCTGTCCCCGTCCCCGCCGCCGTCGCCGTCGCCGTCCGCGGCGTCGCTGAGGCCGAGCCGGAGGTGCTCGGTGTGGTAGACGGCCTGGTCGAGGAGTTCGGCGACGTGGTTGTCGTACAGGGCGTAGACGACGGAGCGGCCCTGCCGCTGCCCGACGACGAGGCCGAGGTTGCGCAGCAGGCGGAGCTGGTGGGAGCAGGCGGACTGCTCCATGCCGACCTCGTGGGCGAGTTCGGTGGCGGCGCAGGGGCCTTCGCGCAGGCGGGCGAGGATCAGCAGCCGGGACGGGGTGGCGAGGGCCTGGAGGGTGGTGGCCACCCGGGCGGCGTTGTCCGCGTCCAGGCTGATGCGCGGGACGGCGTTCTTGGCGGGGGTGGCTCCGTGACCCATGCGGCAATAGTACAGACGACGGATGAATGGGTGTTCATGTGTTCCTGTATCGTCGGCAGGGTCCGCCCCCACTGCCCCGCGGCCTGCGCGAAGGGTCCCGTCCGCCATGCCTTCCTCCACCCTGCTCGCCCGCCCCGCCGAGGCGCCCGCGGCGGCCGCCGCCGCGCCCCGGCGGCGCACCCGGGTGCTCGCCCTGCCGGAGGCCCGCTGGGCCGCCGCCGCGCTGGTGCTGTTCCTGACGGCGCTGCCGCTGCAACTGGCCGGCGCCCCGGCCTGGTCGTGGGGCCCGCTGTACGCGCTCGCCTACGCGGCCGGCGGCTGGGAGCCCGGCCGGGCCGGGCTGCAGGCGCTGCGCGAGAAGACCCTCGACGTCGACCTGCTGATGATCGTCGCGGCGCTGGGCGCGGCGGCGGTCGGCCAGGTGATGGACGGCGCGCTGCTGATCGTCATCTTCGCCACCTCCGGCGCGCTGGAGGCGCTCGCCACCGCCCGCACCGCGGACTCGGTGCGCGGCCTGCTCGACCTGGCGCCCGCCGTGGCGACCCGGCTGCCGGACGACGGCACCGAGGAGCGCGTGCCGACCGGGGAGCTGGCGGTCGGCGACGTGGTCCTGGTGCGGCCGGGCGAGCGGATCGGCGCGGACGGCCGGGTGCTGGACGGGGTGAGCGAGGTCGACCAGGCGAGCATCACCGGCGAGCCGCTGCCGGTCGCCAAGCGGACCGGTGACGAGGTGTTCGCCGGGACGCTGAACGGCACCGGCGCGCTGCGGGTGAAGGTCGAGCGGGACGCCTCGGACTCGGTGATCGCCCGGATCGTGCAGCTGGTCGAGGAGGCGTCGGAGACCAAGGCGCCCACCCAGCTGTTCATCGAGAAGGTCGAACAGCGCTACTCGCTGGGCATGGTGGCCGCGACGCTCGCGGTCTTCGCGGTCCCGCTGCTGGTCGGCGCGGCGTTCACCGACTCGCTGCTGCGCGCGATGACGTTCATGATCGTGGCCTCGCCGTGCGCCGTCGTCCTGGCGACCATGCCGCCGCTGCTGTCCGCGATCGCCAACGCCGGGCGGCACGGCGTGCTGGTGAAGTCCGCGGTGGTGATGGAGCGCCTGGGCCAGGTCGACGCCGTCGCGCTCGACAAGACCGGCACCCTCACCGAGGGCACCCCGCGCGTCACCGACGTCCGCCCGCTGGCCGGCGCCGGACCGGACGAGGACGGGCTGCTGGCGCTGGCGGCCTCCGCCGAGCACCCCAGCGAGCACCCGCTGGCCCGCGCCGTCGTCGACGCCGCCCGGGCCCGCGGCCTCGACCTCGCCCCGGCCGCGGACTTCGCCTCCACCCCCGGCGTCGGCGTCACCGCCACCGTCGCGGGCCGCACCGTCGCCGTCGGCGCCCCCGCCCACCGGCTCGGCACCGCCCGCCCACTCGGCACCGCCGACCCGGCCGCCGATCCAACCACCGTCCCGGCCCGCGCCACCGCCACCGCCGCCCCCGCCCCGACCCCGGCCCCGGCCCTCACCTCCACCCCCGGCACCCCCGCCCGCCCACTCGGCACCACCCGCCCCCTCGGCACCGCCGACCCCACCGCCCCTCCGGCCGACGCACGGACCGCCGTCCCCGTGACCGCCCGGGCCGCCGCGGTGGCCGCCGAGCTGGAGCGGTCCGGCCGCACTGCCGTCCTCGTCGAGGCGGACGGCGTGCCGGTCGGCGTGCTCGGCATCGCCGATCGGCTGCGCCCGGACGCCGCCGCCACCGTCACCGCGCTCACCGCCCTGACCGGCACCGCCCCGGTGCTGCTCACCGGCGACAACCCGCGCGCCGCCGCCCGCCTGGCCGCCGAGGTCGGCATCACGGACGTCCGGGCGGGGCTGCTGCCGCAGGACAAGGTCGCCGCCGTCCGCGAGCAGGAGGGCGCCGGGCGCAAGGTCCTGGTGGTCGGCGACGGCGTCAACGACGCGCCCGCCCTGGCCGCCGCGCACACCGGCGTCGCCATGGGCCGGGCCGGGTCCGACCTCGCCCTGGAGACGGCGGACGCGGTGATCGTCCGCGACGAACTCGCCACCGTCCCCGCCGTCGTCGCCCTCTCCCGGCGGGCCCGCTCCCTGGTGGTGCAGAACCTGGTCATCGCCTCGGTGTTCATCACCGCCCTGGTGGTGTGGGACCTGGTCGCCACCCTGCCGCTGCCGCTGGGCGTGCTCGGCCACGAGGGCTCCACCGTCATCGTCGGCCTCAACGGCCTGCGCCTGCTGCGCGACGCCGCCTGGAAGCGCGCCGCCGCCGAGGGCCGCCGGTGAGCCGCCGCGCCCGCGAGAAGGCCGCCGCCCCCGCGGCGGGGGCGGCGGCCCGCTGCACCGTCACCGTCTGCCGGGGCTGCTGCTGCGGCACCCCGAAGATCCCCCGCCTCGACCACGCCGCCCAGCTCACCGGCCTGCGCACCGCCCTCGCCGCGACCGCGACCGTCCGCCCCGTCCCCTGCCTCGACGCCTGCGAGCACGGCAACGTGATCGTCGTCCAGCCCTCCGCGGCGGGCCGGAAGGCGGGCGGCCGGCCGGTGTGGCTCGGCCTGGTCAACGACCTGGACGCCTCCGCCGACATCACCGCCTGGATCGAGGCGGGCGGCCCCGGCCTCGCCGACATGCCCGCGGTCCTCGACCTGTACGCCTTCAGCCCCTCCCGCCGCATCCGCGCGCAGCTCGGCGACTGATCCCGCCCGGGCCCGCCGACGCGGGGCCGCCAGGTGCGTCAACTCCCCTGGTAAAACTAGGAGTTGCCTCCGAGAGTGGGCCCTCCGGGGTCCGCTCCCGGGTCCGGCCGCCCGCGCGCCGGGAGGCCGTGCGAGGCCGCGAGGCGGTCGAACGCCGCACCGAGGGCGTCCCGCTCGGCGGGGGTGAGGCCGGCGGTGAGTTCCGCGTCGAGCGCGACCGCCTGGGCCGTGCACCGGGCGAGCAGGTCGCGGCCCCGGGCGGTGAGGTGCAGCAGCTGGCGGCGGCGGTCGGCCGGATCGCGGAGCCGCTCGATCGCGCCCGCGGACTCCAGGTGGTCGGCGAGGGACACCACCAGGCTGGGCGCCACCCGCATCACCTTGGCGATCTCCAACTGCGAGGCGCCCAGCCCCGCGTCGAGGACGCTCAGCAGGGCGACGTGCTTGGGCTTCAGACCGTGGGCGATCAGGGCCGCCGCGTGCCGGTCGGCGACCAGCGCGCCCAGGACGCCGAACCGGAAGCTGAGTGTCTCGACCCACTTGACGTCGTTCACGAGAAGCATGCTACCTTCGCCAAATCGTTCTAGCCCTGAATGATTTGGAGTCAGAACAGTGCTCGATCCCCGCACCGTACAACTCGTCTTCGCCGACCTGCAGGACAGCATCGTGGCCCTGAGCCGCACGAACGACCCGGACACCATCAGGCGCTCCGCCGGAGTGCTGGGCCGGCTCGCCCGGACACTGGACATCCCGTTCACCGTGTCGGCCGCACCCCGGCCCGGCGGCCCCGGCGTCATCGCCGAACTCCCCGCCGCGACACCGTTCGTGCGCAGCGGCCCGTGCTGCTGGGACGACGCGCCCTGGCGCCGGGAGGTCGCCGCCAACGCTTGCACCACGCTGGTCCTCTGCGGCGTGACCTCGGAGATCGTGGTCCTGCACACCGCGCTCGACGCCCTGGCCGACGGCTACGCGGTGACCGTCCTGGTCGACGCGAGCGGCGGCATGTCGGAGCGCACCGAGAACGCGGCCTTCGACCGGATCCGGGCGGCGGGCGGCACCGTGACGTCGGTGGCGAGCTTCGCCACCGACCTGGTGCGCGACTTCACCGATCCCACCGGCCGCGAGGTCATCACCGCCCTGCACGGCCTGCTGGACCAGGCGATGTCCTGACGATCATCCGTAGGGCGTGAGCCGGAGTCTCGACAGTCGCGTCCCGCCCCTCCCGCGCCAGGCGAGCGCACGAGTCCAAATCCCGGCAGAGCACCCGGGAGTCCGACCGGGGTGGACGGGCAGCGGGCTGGAGTTCCATGAGATGAGCGGCACGCGGCCACCGGCGGAGAGCGCGGGGAAAATCGGTTGCCGCGGGCCGCCGTCTCGATCATGATCGCCCGCATGGACCTTTGATGACTGCCACGTAGTACGTACCTGTCGCGCGATCAACCGCGGAGCCTGAAGACCCGGCTCCGCGGCGATGGGTCGCGCCCCTCGTGAGCATCCGTCAGAGAGCGGGAGCCGCCGAGCGAGTTCGGCGTGCCCTCCTGCTGAGTCCTGAAAGCATCCACCACACATGAATACCGACCGCAAGGCCCTGTGGGCCGTGCGCCAGTCCGCCCTGCCCACCGTCGTCCGGTCCTGCCCGGACTGTCCCGGCACACGGCACCGCGCCTCGGGGAAGATACGCGCCAACGCGAACGGCAAGCTGCTCGACGTCTGGCTGCTGCTGAGCTGCGCGACGTGCGGCCGGACCTCGAAGGTGCCCGTCCACGAGCGCGTCCACGTCTCGACGCTGGAGCCGGCCCGGCTGGTGGCGTACGAGATCAACGACCCGGCAGCGGTACGGGAGTTGGTGATGAGCGCGTCGCTCGCGGCGAAGAACCGGTACCGGCTCGACTGGACCGGGACGTGGGAGCTGGCGACCCGCACGCCGCTGTACGCGCTCGACGACCCGAACCCGCTCTCGGTGCAGGTGCGCTTCGAGCTGCCCGCGCCGGTCCGGGTGGAGCGGCTGCTCCAGCTCGGTCTCGGCCTGAGCCGGGCCGAGGTGCGCCGTCTGGTCGCGGACGAGCGGATCCGCCTACCGTTCGCTCCGGACGTCAAGGCGCACCAGGACTTCGAACTCACCCTCCACGAACCTGGTTTCGTCGATACGGCCAGGCACGCGAAGTCCCTCGGTGCGCCCGACACAGAACGCACCGACCTGGCTCGGATCGGGCTGCCGCCCGTACCCGGCCGGGAGCTCCCGCGCCGGGCCACGGCGCACGCCTAGAAGTCCGAGTAGATCCTGCCGATGGAGGGGCGGTCCCGCTCAGGGGGCTCCACGCAGGCGGTCGGGTCCGCCCGGGTCCGCCCGGGCGGACCCGGGTCCGGGCGGACCCGATCGGCCGGCGGGCGGAGGTGGTACGGCAGGTGAGGCGCTCGGCCGTTCGCGCGGCGGGCTCACCACCAAAATTCACCCGAGTGCGGTCGCCACCAGGTACGACAAGCGCGGCTGCGTCCACCTCGGCACCGCCACCGGAGCCGCACTCGCCATCTGGCTCCGCTGCTGACCGGCGAGTTCGCCGTACTGCGGGTACGGGCCTCCGGGCAGCCCGAGCAGTTCGATCAGCATCCTCGAAGGCCTTCCGCGGCAAGCGAGTTGACCATCATCCGTGAGGCCCGCGGCGAGCCAGTCCGCGGCGGGGACGACGACCCCGGCGATCTGCTGGTCAGCGGGATCGGCATCGCTCGCCACCAGTCCGAGGCGGCGGCGTGGAAGGCCGGGTGCACGCCCGACCCCAACGGCTTCGAACCGTCGGCTCCATGGTGATCGTCAATCACCCCGAGCAGGTGCGTCGGCGCGCACACCACACGGCATGCGACACCACGGGGAGGGTTCCGCGCATGCCGGCCCGCCGGGCCCGCTGAACACGGTCGTGCCCCGCCGCACTGCTCGCGGCGGGGCACGCGCACATCCGTCTCACATCACGGGGCCGCGTACCGAGTCACCTTCGACACCTTGCACGACGCCTTCCCCTTCACCTCCGCCGTCCCCGCCGCCTTCACGTTCGCGGCCTGACCCGCCGCCAGGTTGTTCGTCGCCGCGATGCCCTCCGCGAGACGCGTTCCGCCGGCGTCGACGAACTCGATGTTGACGATGTAGTTCGAGCTCTTCGACGAGTGGTTCGTGATCTTCAAGTCCGCGGACGGCCAGTGCAAAGTCGGGTCAACCTGGCAGGACACGATCTCCACGTCGCCGTTCGCGTCGTCACTGCCCGCGGCCGGGGGTGCAGCAGCGGGCTGGGACGCCTGCACGGGCGCGTCGGCCCCGGCGCTGGTGGTGCTGGTCTTCGTGGTGCTGGTGGCGGCCGGGTCGCACGCGACAACGGTTGCTGCGGCGAGGAGCAGGCCGACGGTGGTGAGAGCGGTACGGCGCACGTTCAACGGTTCCCCAGGGGTGACGGTCGGGTGGTCGGATGAGAGGGACCGTAGCGACCGTGGAGGAGTGGTGTTCACGATGTGGCCGGACCGTGACCAGAACGACTACTCGCGCACCCGGGAAGGATCGACTTCCGAGAACACCGCGTTGCCCTGGAAGTCGGGGCCCTCCTCCCTCTCCGACTCGGCGTGGTGTTCGAACGCCTCAACAGCCCTGCTGGCAGGACGTTCGCACAGGCTCCGTGAAGCTCCACGTGTCGCCAGGTGGCGCAAGGATTCCGGCGTCGACGGTGAGGGCCCGGTCCACGCCGTCCGGTTGCACCGTCGGCACTCTGGCGCCGATCCGGACGGGTGGCGCGCCGGCAGCCGGTGTCCTTCGACCGTCCCACGGCCACACCCACGTCGCCGTGTCGGCAACCAGCCGCTCCAGCTCCGCCCCCGTCACCTCCGGGCTTTCCTCCTGGACGGATGCGGCACCGAGCCCCCGACGCAACGTCAACCACCCGCCCGCGACCAGCCGGAGCGCCGCCGCCGCCAGCTCCGGCACCCGAGCGGACTGCTCCTCGAGACGACGCGTTGCGCCGTCTCGACACCTCGGACGAGCCCGCCCACCCGGAGTCGGCGGGACCTCCGTCGGCACGGCCGCCGCCCCGTGCTCGCGCAGACGCCTCCGCCGCCTCCCCGCCGGTCAGGACCAGGCGACAGGACCCGCCGGCGGTCAAGATCGAGACGAGCTGTACGCGCGCCGGCCGCTGCCGGAGGACTTTCCCGACGAGCAGACCCGCGCCGACGCCCACGACGGCCGGATCCAGGAGTGCCGGGACTTCGAGGAGGAGAAGGCCGCGGGTGCGGTGGTCGCCCGGGAGCACGGCTGCGGGTTCGCCGCCCTGCCGGTGATCACCGGCCCGCCGGCCGGCCCGCCGCGGTGGGACGGACGGGCCGCCTGCACCCTGATCGTCCCGCTGTCCCTCGACCACTCCGGCAGTACCCAGCCCATCGCCTTCGGCGAGCGGATCGGCCGCAACTGCTACGGCTTGCTGCCGCCCGACCGGGGACGACGCCCGGGAGGCGCTCGCCGGATCGGCACGCCGACCGGGTGAAGGCGCCCCCGGGGCCCGGTGCCCGGGGCGGGGCACCGTTTCGGCGGGTGAGGATCAACCGGTGCGGGTCAGCGGGCGGACCGGGCCACGATGCCCGCGCGGTGGAGCCCGGCCCGGGAGACGGCGGCGGTCTCCTCGTAGCGGGTCGCTGGACCGCGCCGGTTCTTCAGTCGGTCGACGCGCCGCTCGACGGTGTTGCACCGTTTTGCCAGGCGGATCCCGGGCGGACCCCGACCGGCCGAACCCCGGACGGTCCCGGACCTGCCGTCAGGCCGGTGGCGGTGCCGGGGCGAGGAGGGTGTGCAGGGGGCGGTTGTGGCGGCGCAGCCAGGCGCGGTAGGCGGGGTTGACGCTAGCCAGGTCGAGGTAGGCGTGGCGGAGGTCGCCCCAGAGGCCGTCGAGGGCCGGGCCGCCGACGGTGTCGGGGCGCCAGGTGAGCAGCAGGCGGACGGCGAGCGGGTCGCCGTGGACGGGGCGCAGGACGGTGCCGGGGCCGGGCGGGGAGGTGGGCTGGCAGGGGCGGACGGCCTCGCCGGAGGCGACGAGTTCGGCGGCGGTGGCGTTGTCCCGGACCTGGACGACGCGCGGGTCGAGTCCGGCCCCGGCGAAGACCCGGCGCAGGGCGGCGTACTCGTGGTCGGCGGTCGGGTCGACCATCCAGGTGTCGTGGGCGAGGTCGGCGAGGCTGACGACCGGCCGGCCGGCGGCGGGGTGGGTCTCGGCGAGGGCGACGAACTGGGGTTCGCGGGCGACCAGCACCCGCCGCTCGGTGCCGGCCGGCACCTGCAGCGGGAAGCCCTCGCTCTCGTGGACGAAGGCGATGTCGAGTTGTTCGGCGGCGACCAGGTGGAGCAGGGCGATCGCCGAGATGTCGATGTGGATGGTGGTGTCGGTCTCCGGGAGCCGGTCGTGGATGCGGCGCAGCCAGGCGGCGACCGCGCGGCTGCCGACGCTGCCGATCCGCAGTCGGCGGCGGCCGGGTCCGGCGGCTTCGGCGCGGGCGGCGGCGACCAGGGCGTCCATCTCGGTGATCACGGGCCGGGCGCGGGAGAGCACCCAGTGGCCGAGGGCGGTGGGGCGGCTGCCGGTCCGTTCGCGGGTGAACAGCCGTCCGCCGATGGTGCGTTCGATGCGGTGCAGTTGGGTGGTCAGCGACGGCTGGGTCATGCCGAGTCGACGGGCGGCCTTCCGGACGCTGCCGGTGTCGGCGACCGCGCACAGCACCCGCAGGTGTCGGACGTCGAGGTCCATCACGGGAGCATAGCCAGGCGTCCAGCTTCTGCCAAGAGCATGTCAAGCAAGTCCCAGGTCCGGTCAAATCCCGCGCCGCACACGGGTATTGGCCCGAGCTATCGCCGGTTGCCATCTCCGCTCCCCGGCCGCCCTGCCCCAAGCTCGGTGCAACAACTCGTCACCGCGTCCCGGACGGCCTCCCCACGGCCCCGGGACCCGCGAAATGGAGTCCCCCATGAACCGCTCCATGACCCTGCTCGCCGCCGCCCTCGGCATGGTCCTCGCGGCCGGCACCGCCGCCGTGCCCGCCGCCGCGGCCACCACCACCCAGGGCTACACCCCGTCCGCGAGCTCCGCCGTCAACTCCTCCCGGGACGCCGACAACAAGGCGTTCTACGAGGCCGTGATGAAGTCGGCCCGCTCCAAGCAGGCCGCCAACCCCTACCTGCTGGCCGTCACCGTCACCTACGACGCCAGCCAGGCCCCGACCTTCCGCACCGTCATCTCGCAGAGCGCGCAGATCTGGAACTCCTCGGTCTCCAACGTCCAGCTCCGCTCCGGCACCAACGCCGACTTCCGCTACTACGAGGGCAACGACTCCCGCGGCTCCTACGCCTCCACCGACGGCCACGGCAGCGGCTACGTCTTCCTCGACTACGCGCAGAACCGGCAGTACAGCTCGCTGCGCGTCACCGCGCACGAGACCGGCCACGTGCTCGGCCTGCCCGACCACTACTCCGGCCCGTGCAGCGAGCTGATGTCCGGCGGCGGCCCCGGCACCTCCTGCACCAACCCCTACCCGAACACCACCGAGCGCAGCCGGGTCAACAGCCTCTGGCTGTACGGCCTCGCCGCCGCCCACTGACCTCAGCCCACTGCCCCCGCCCGCCGAGCACCCGGCCCCGCTCCCCGAGCGGGGCCGGGTCGCTGCGCGCAGCCGGGGGTTCAGCGCGCGGACTGCGGGTGGGCGGTGGAGGCGAACAGGTTCAGGGCGAGGGCGCCGGACAGGTAGTGGGTGACGCGCTGGCCGCGGACGCTGTTGCCCGCGCCGTCCAGGCGGGGGGAGAACACCGCGATCGAGCCCTTGCCCGGGGCGACGGTGACGATGCCGCCGGAGACCCCGCTCTTGCCGGGCATCCCGACCTCGTACAGCCAGTCGCCGCTGCGTTCGTACAGGCCGGCGGTGGCCAGGGCGGCGAGGGTGTCGCGGCAGACCTCGGCGTCGACCACCCGCTCGCCGGTGAGCGGGTTGACGCCGCCGTTGGCGAGGGTCGCGCCCATCACCGCGAGGTCCCGGACGCAGACCGCCAGCGAGCACTGCCGGGTGTAGAGGTCGGTGGTGGCGACCGGGTCGCGGGCCAGCGCGCCGTAGCTGTCCAGCAGGCGGGCGATCGACTCGTTGCGCTGGTTGGTGGCCGTCTCGGAGGCGTACACCCGCTCGTCCAGGGCCAGTTCGCGGCCGGCGAAGCGGGAGAGGCCGCGGCGGACGAACTCCCAGCGCTCCTCGGCGGATCCGCCCGGGGCGAGGGCGGTGGTGGCCAGTGCCCCGGCGTTGACCATCGGGTTCATCGGGCTGCCGTGGTTGAGTTCGACGGCCAGCACCGAGTTGAACGGCAGGCCGGTGCTGTTGACGCCGACCCGGCGGCGGACCGCGTGGTGCCCGAGCTCCTGGTCGACCAGGGCGAACACGAACGCCTTGGAGACCGACTGGATCGAGAACAGGTGGTCCGCGTCGCCCACCGCGTGGACGCTCCCGCCGACGTGCGCGAGCGCGATGCCGAACAGTTCCGGATCGGCCTCGGCCAGCACCGGGATGTAGTCGGCCACCCGGCCCCCGCGGTCCGCCTGGAAGCGCCGGTGCACCCGGGCCAGCGCCGCCCGCACCGCCCGGTCCGCGGGCAGCCGCCCGGTGGAGACCGCCGCCTGCGCCGTCCGGGCGTCGACGATGTCCCCGGAGTCGTGGATCACGCTCTCCAACCGGTGCCTCCCGCTGCCCGCCCCGGCCGCCCGGGGCCCTCGCCCGCTTCCGCCGACTCGCGGAACCCCTCGTTCCGCCGACTCGCGGAACCCATCCTGCCCGCCCCGCCCTCGCCCCGCCTCCGTCCGGTGACACGGGTGGCCTGCGGTGACACGGGTGGCCTGCGGTGATCGCGCGGCGGGGGTGGGGGATCATGGCGCGACGCATGTTCGGGCTGGTGAGCGAGGGAGACGCGGGATGAAGGTCGGCTTCGGGTGGAAGCTGCACGGGGACGGGCGGGCGCCGCGGCCCGGGGCGGTGGTGCGGCCGGACGAACGGCTGTCCTGGGGGCGGACGGTCGGGCTCGGGGCGCAGCACGTGGTGGCGATGTTCGGGGCCACCTTCGTGGCGCCCGTGCTGATGGGCCTGGACCCGAACCTCGCGGTGATGGTGTCGGGCGTGGCGACGGTGTTCTTCCTGCTGGTGACGCAGGGCCGGATCCCGTCCTACCTGGGCTCCAGCCTGTCGTTCGTCGGCGTGGCCGCGGTGATCAAGGCGCAGGGCGGGGACGCGGCGACGCTGACGGGTGCGCTGCTGGTGGTGGGTGCGGTGCTGGCGGCGTGCGGGGCGGTGGTGCAGGGGTTCGGGGCGCGGGTGATCCACGCGGTGCTGCCGCCGGTGGTGACGGGCGCGGTGGTGATGCTGATCGGCTTCAACCTGGCGCCGGTGGCGGCGGGGACGTACTGGCCGCAGGACCAGTGGACGGCGCTGCTGGTGATGGCGTTCACGGCCCTCGCCCTGGTGGTGCTGCGCGGGTTCTGGTCGCGGATCGCGATCTTCCTGGGGCTGGTGTTCGGGTACGGCGTCTCGTGGCTGTTCGACCGGGTCTTCGGGCGGATCCACTCCTCGGTGGGCGGCGGGGCGGCCACCGACCACTGGCGCCTGGACCTGTCGGGCGTCGGCAAGGCGGACTGGATCGGCCTGCCGTCCCTGCACGCACCGAGCTTCTCGGCCTCGGCGATCCTGGTGGCGCTGCCGGTGGTGGTGGCGCTGATCGCCGAGAACGCCGGGCACGTGAAGGCCGTCTCCGAGATGACGGGCGACCCGCTGGACGACCGGATGGGCGCGGCGATCGTGGCGGACGGCGCGGCCACCGTGCTCTCCACCGCGGTGGGCGGCCCGGCGACCACCACGTACGCGGAGAACATCGGCGTGATGGCGGCGACCCGGGTGTACTCGACGGCCGCGTACTGGTGCGCGGCCGGCTTCGCCATCCTGTTCGGCCTGTGCCCGAAGTTCGGCGCGGTGATCGCGGCGATCCCGGGCGGCGTGCTGGGCGGCATCACCGTCGTCCTGTACGGCATGATCGGCCTGCTCGGCGCGCAGATCTGGATCCACAACAAGGTGGACCTGACCAACCCGCTGCACCTGGTCCCGGTCGCGGCGGGCGTGATCGTCGGCATCGGCAACGTGACGCTGAAGTTCACCGACACCTTCGAACTCGGCGGCATCGCCCTGGGCACGCTGATCGTCCTGCTCGGCTACCACGGCCTGCGCGCCCTGGCCCCCGCCCACCTCAAGCACCCGCGACCCGCCGCGGACGGACCGCTGCTGGACGAGGGCACCAGCAGCTACGACGACCGGGGGTGACGGGCGGCGGACCTCCGCGCGGAAAGGGGTTGATCTCGAGTCGACTCCAACTCCTAGAGTGGCCGCAGGCGCACCAGTGACCAGAGCGACGGAAGGGAATCGACCATGCGTTACCGGACTCTCGGCGGCACCGGCATCGAGGTGAGCACGCACTGCCTGGGCACGATGATGCTCGGCTCGGTGGGCAACCCGGACCACCAGGAGGGGGCCCGGGTCGTGCACGCCGCACTGGACGCCGGGATCAACTTCGTCGACACCGCCGACATGTACTCGGCGGGCGAGTCCGAGGAGATCGTCGGCAAGGCGCTGCAGGGGCGGCGCGACGACGTGGTGCTGGCGACCAAGGTGCACTTCCCGATGGGCCCGGGGCCCAACCGGGGCGGCAACTCGCGGCGTTGGATCCTGCGGGCGGTGGAGGACAGCCTGCGGCGGCTGCGCACCGACTGGATCGACCTCTACCAGGTGCACCGGGCCGACCACCGCACGGACGTCGAGGAGACCCTGTCGGTGCTCGGCGACCTGGTCCGGCAGGGCAAGATCCGGGCGTTCGGCTGCTCGACCTTCCCGGCCGCGGAGATCGTCGAGGCGCACTGGGTGTCCGAGCGGCGCGCGCTGCCCCGGTTCCGGACCGAGCAGCCGCCGTACTCGCTGCTGGCCCGCGGCGTGGAGAACACGGTGCTGCCGGTCGCCCGCCGCCACAACATGGGGGTGCTGACCTGGTCCCCGCTCGCCTCCGGCTTCCTGACCGGCCGCTACCGCAAGGGCGGGACGATCGACCTGGGCAGCGGGCGGGCCGCCCTGACCCCGCACCGCTTCGACCCGGCGCTCCCGGAGAACGCCCGCAAGCTCGACGTGGTCGAGCAACTCGTCGCCCTGGCCGACGACCTCGGCTGCACGCTGCCCGAACTCGCCGTGGCGTTCCCGCTCGCCCACCCGGCCGTCACCTCGGTGATCCTCGGCCCCCGGACGGTCGAGCAGCTCGCCGGCCTGCTGAAGGGCGCCGCGCTGACCCTGGACGACGAGACCCTGGACCGGATCGACGCGATCGTCCCGCCCGGCACCGACCTCTACCGCGCGGACGGCGCCTGGCAGCCCCCCGCGCTCACCCCGGCCGCACTGCGCCGCCCCGTCGCCGACCGCGCCGCCGCCGACAACTGACGGACGGCGGTTGGCGGTTGGCCGAAGGCGGACGGCTCAGCCCCCGGCCGAGGGCTGAGCCGGCAGGCGGCCCTGCAGGGTGCGGGACCACTCGGCGATGCAGTCCGCGAGCTGGCGGTCCGTCAGCTGCGCCGGGTCGCCGCCGCAGCCGGCCGCCGGGGCGGCGGGCGACGCGGGCGCGGTGGGGGCGGGCGTCCCGGGCGGCTGCGGCTGGGGCTGCGGCTGGCCGCCGGGCGGGGTGATCCGGTCCTTGAGCGAGACCAGGTTGGGGGTGACGGTGGCGTCGCCCGAGAGGTCGATGTAGTCCTGGGTCTGCCCGTTGAAGTCGACGAAGCCGCGCCACGTGTCCCGCCCGAACGGGATGATCTCCTGGAGCGCGCCGCCCTGGCCGACGCTGATGGTGATCGAGGTCTGCTGGGCCATGTACGAGACCATCCGGCTGGCCAGCACGTCCAGGTTGACCGACGGGGCGTCGTCGGCCCGGACGTACACGTGCAGGTCGTTGAGGCCGTCGCCGACCCGGTCGGCCTGCAGGACGGCGAAGGCGACCACCAGTTGGGAGGAACTGTCCCGGGGCACCAGCGGCGTCACGTAGTACAGGTGGCCGTCGGCCTTCGAGCGGAGCAGGAACTCGCCGGGGTTGGTGGCGTTGGCGGCCGAGGAGGTGTGGTCGTAGCCGAAGCCGCGGTCGTCCTTGACGCCGCGCCCGCCGAGCCACTGCACCTCGTGGATCTGCGAGCGGACCACCGAGGCCGGGTAGACCGCGCCGGGCAGGTCGCCGGGGTCGACGGTGGCGCGGTAGGCGAGGTCGGGGCGGCCGTCGGCGGAGCCCTTGAGGACCAGCACCCCGGCGGGGGCGGTCACGGTGCGCTGCTTCCAGCCCTGCTCCCGGGCCACCGAGATGACGATCACGGGCTGCGCGGTGCGGACGTCGGGGCCGTCGCAGTAGCCCCAGATGTCCTGGTCGCTGTAGACCAGGTCGGGGAAGCGCTCGGCGAGCAGGTTGCGCAGGCTGACCGCGCCCGTCCCGCCGAAGGCCCGGCCGAAGGCGTGGTCGCCGTGGAAGGCGCAGGAGGCCACCGAGTTGGTGTTGCCGTCCCAGACCGCGACGCCCTCCATCGGCTGCTCACCAGAGCCGTCCAGCACCGCCGTCCACACCCCGCCGCCCGCCTGGCCGCCGGTACCGGTACCGGTTCCGGTGCCGGTTCCGGTGCCGGTTCCGGTGCCGGTTCCGGTGCCGGTTCCGGTGCCGGTTCCGGTGCCGGTTCCGGTGCCGGTTCCGGTTCCGGTGCCGGTGCCGGTGCCGGGCAGGTAGTGCAGGCTGTGGTCGAGCAGGTGGATGCCGGAGGTCAGGCCCGCGCTGTCGGTGAGCGCCTTGTTCGCGGCGGCGTAGGAGGCGGTGCGGGCCTCGAAGTCGAAGTCCGGCATCGGGGCGGTCTTGACGCAGGCCGGGACGTCCGAGGTGCCGACCAGGTCGCAGCGGGTGCCGTCGCCGGGGCGGCTGTGCTCGGTGACGGGCAGCACCGAGCGCGGGGTGGCCGCGCCGCCCGCCGGGACGTCGAGCACGGTGGAGCGGGCGTAGAACCGGCCCGCGTCCTTGTCGTTGTCCCACAGCCCGGTGCCGGTCCGCACCAGCGAGCCGATCACCGCCAGCACCACCACGGCCATCGCCAGCCGCGGCCACCACTCGGTGAAGTCGGACCCGGCCTCGTCGGTGGCGAACCAGACCGCCACCGCGGTGCCGACCAGGCCGACCGCCAGCCAGAACCAGAACAGCGGCGCCGCGTCCCACGGCCCGCCGCGCGGGAAGAACTGGCGCTCGATCAGCAGGACGTAGCTCTGGTCCTGCTGCCCGAAGCCGCCGAACAGGAAGTGCTTGACCACCCAGACCAGTGCCGCCAGCAGCGGCATCCACAGCCACCAGGCGGCCAGCCCCGGCATGGTGCTGCGCACCGCCTGCCGCACCCGCGCGTTCGACATCCCGCTCCCCCGTTCCCGACCCGCCCCGCACGGCGGTCCCCTGCTGCGTCCTTCCCGCCGGGTCCGTCCGGCAAGCTTCCGGACGGGCGCGCGGTCGGGGCGGACGGCCCGTCATGACCATGCGGGGGGACACGTTAGCGTGACGGTCCGTCACCCGGCCCCGGGGATGCGGCGCTCACCGGGCGGCCCGTACGTCCCGGGCGTCCCGGGCGTCCTGCACGGCCTGCGCGGCCCGCCCGGCCCGCCCGGCCCGGGCGTCCTGCGCGGCGGCCAGGGCCCGGACCCGGGGGACGACCTCCTCGCCGACCCGGTACGCCTCCTCCAGGTGCGGGTAGCCGGAGAGGACGAACTCCTCGACGCCCAGGGCCCGGTACTCGGCGAGCCGGGCGGCGACCTCGTCGTGCGAGCCGACCAGCGCGGTGCCGGCGCCCTCCCGGACCAGGCCGATCCCGGCCCACAGGTTGGGGGCGACCAGCAGGTCGCGGGCGGTGGCGGTGCCGCCGCCGTGCAGGGCGGTCATCCGGGCCTGGCCGGTGGAGTCCATCGCGGCGAACCGGGCCTGGCTGGCGCGGACCGCCGCCGGGTCGAGGCCGGACAGGATCCGGTCGGCCTCGGCCCACGCCTGCTCGGCGGTGTCCCGGCTGATCACGTGCAGCCGCAGCCCGTAGCGCAGCGTGCGGCCCTGCCCGGCGGCGATCGCGCGCAGCCGCGCGATCCGCTCGCCGATCGCGGACGGCGGTTCGCCCCACAGGAGTTGGACGTCGGCCCGGCGGGCGGCGACCTGTTCGGCGGCGGGCGAGGCGCCGCCGAAGTACAGCGGGACGGGGTGTTCGACGGCGGGGTCGACGAGTCGGGCGCCGTCCAGGCGCAGGTGCTCGCCCTGCCGGTCGACGCGCTCGCCCGCCAGCAGGTCGCGCAGCGCGGCCATCACCTCGTCGGTGCGGGCGTAGCGCTCGTCGTGCGCCAGGTGGTCGCCGTAGGCGCGCTGTTCGGCCGGGTCGCCGCCGGTGACCACGTTCAGCCGGAGCCGTCCGCCCGCGAACCGGCGGAAGGAGTCGGCCTGTTGGGCGAGCAGGGTGGGGCTGGCGAAGCCGGCCCGGAAGGCCACCAGGAAGCCGATCCGGCTGGTGTGCTGGGTGAGCGCGGCGGCCAGGATCCACGGGTCGACGCAGCCGAGGCCGACCGGTGCGAGCAGCGCGGTGAACCCGGCCTGTTCGGCGGCCGCGGCGACCTGGGCGAGGTAGCCGACGTCGGCGGGGCGGCGGGTGGCGGCGCCGGTGCGGCCCTGCACGGCGGTGACGCCGCCGGGGTCGCGGCCGTCGCCGCCGGTGGGCAGGAACCAGTGGAACACGGGGGTGCGGTCAGGCACGGGGTCCTCATTCTCCGGGAGCGGCCGGGGCATCGGGGGGACGGAACGGACGCCCCCCTCTCCCCGGACGGCCCCGCCCGGGTACGGGCACGCGGACCTGCGGACCTGCGGGCACACGGGTGGCGGGGGCGCCCGACCCGGTGGGGCCGCGGGGAGGGGGTGCGGCGGGATCAGGCGCGGCGACAGGCAGCGGAACACACCCGGAGCAGGTCGATGTGACCCCGGGTCGTCAGGAGGACGCGCTGCGGCATGCGCCGGAAGCTACCACGTCCGGGGTGCCCGGGGTCGGTCGCGGTCCGGTCGGAAGTCACACACATTTCGGCACGGGTCCGGTGACGTTCTGTCAGTTCTTCGGTGAACTGCGCTCACCGGAGGCGGACATTTCGCTCAACCACTTGACCGCGTCCTGTACGTCGCTATCGTCTCCCTCAGTATCCGGTCTAGACCTATGGCCGTCTCCCGACCTGTCGCACCGGTCGTACGGAGGAGTACCGCTCGTGTCCGCCCCACCGCGCCACGGCGGGGTCCGCCGTGCCCCGACGGCCTCGGGCAGACCTGAACCCCCACATCAGGAAGGCACCCCACATGCAGACCAAGAGAAAGGTGACCGCCGCCGTCGGCGCGCTGGTCGCCCCCCTCCTCGGGATGACCCTCTCGGCGGGCACCGCCGACGCCCACGGCTGGATCACCAACCCGCCCAGCCGCCAGGACCAGTGCGCCAACAACGTGGTCAGCTGCGGCCAGATCAAGTACGAGCCGCAGAGCGTCGAGGGCCCGAAGGGCCTGTTCAGCTGCTCCGGCGGCCACTCCGAGTACGCGGAGCTGGACAACGACAACCTGGGCTGGAAGGTCACCAACGTGTCCTCCGTCCAGACCTTCACCTGGCACTTCACCGCCCGGCACTCCACCGCGAACTGGCAGTACTACATCGGCAACCAGCTGATCGCCACGTTCCCGGGCAACAACGCCCAGCCGCCGGCCGACCTCAGCCAGACCGTCAACTTCGGCAGCTTCACCGGCCGCCAGAAGGTCCTCGCGGTGTGGAACGTCTCGGACACCGCGAACGCGTTCTACTCCTGCATCGACGTCAACATCGGCGGCACCGGCGGGACCACGGGCGGCACCACCGGCGGGACGACGGGTGGCACCACGGGCGGGACCACCGGCGGCACGACGGGTGGCACCACGGGCGGGACCACCGGCGGCGGCTCCGGCACCTGCACCGCCACCGCCTGGAGCGCCGGCGCGACCTACAACGGCGGCGAGACCGTCTCCTACGGCGGCCACAACTGGCGCGCCAAGTGGTGGACCCAGGGCGAGCAGCCCGGCTCCACCGGCCAGTGGGGCGTCTGGGACGACCTCGGCGCCTGCTGACACCGGCCACCGGCCACCAGGCACCGGTCACCGGCCGCCAGGCACCCCGCGACACCGCTGACCGACCCGACGGGCCCCCTGTGGGGGAGGGCCCCGGCCCGGCCACCGGCACCCGCACCAGGCCCCCGACCCGCACCCCGGGCCGGGGGCCCTCGCCTGCCCGGACCCACCACGCCCCCTCACGCCCCGCGCGGCAGCGCGTCCACGAACGCCCGGGCCGGGGCGTCCAGCACCGGGGCGAACAGCACCTCCCGGCGGTGCGCCAGCCGGGGTGCGCGGACCGGGAGGGCGGTCGCGCCGGCGCTCGCGGCCAGGGCCCGGGGCAGCACCGCGAGGCCGTGGCCCGCGACGGCCAGGGCGAGCAGGGCGGCCGCGTCGAGGCCCTCGTAGTCGGCGACGGCCGGGAACGCGCCGCCGCCGGTCGCGGTCCGCAGGTCGGCCAGCGGGGCGGCGACGGCGGGTGCGTCGAGCCAGCCCGCGTCGGCGAGTTGACCGAGGTCGACGCCGGTCCGCCGGTGCAGCGGGTGTCCGGCCGGGCAGAGCACCGCGCAGGGCTCCTCCCCCAGCCCGGCCTGCCGGACCGGCCCGAGGTCGCCGAGGGCCAGCGGCCCGCCGGGCGCGGTGTAGCCGTCGGTGACGCCGACCGCGCAGCCGCCCGCCGCGACCTCGGCGGCCACCGCCCGCCGGGGCAGCACCCGGACCCGGACCCGCAGCCGGGGGTCGTTCTGCCGGACCTTGGCGAGGGCCTGGGCGACGGCCGGGTCCATCGCCAACGGGGAGACCGCGACCAGGAGTTGGGGACGATCGGGGACGGAGAGCCGCCGCACGTCGGCCCGGGCCGCGTCCATCCGCTCCAGCAGCAGCCGGGCGTGCTCGACCATCCGCTCCCCGGCCCCGGTCGGCCCGACCGGCCGCCGGTGCAGCAGCGGCGCGCCCAACTCGGCCTCCAGCGCGGCGATCTGCTGCGACACCGCGGACTGGGTGTAGCCGAGTTCGAGGGCGGCCGCGGAGAACGAGCCGAGCCGGGCGACCGTGACGAGCGTCCTGAGCAGGTGCGAATCCACGCCCCCAGTGTGCGCGCCCCGCCGGCCGGGCCGATCAGCGGTGCTGATGGGCCAGCAGGAACGCGTGTTGGACCGGCCGGCCCGGCCCCGGCCAGGATGGCCGGTCATGGACACCGGACACCGCACGCACACGGCCCGGGTCGCCCTGGTCGGCGACCGCTCCCCGCACGTTCCGGCGCACCGGCAGGGGCCGCCGATGCTGGCGGCACTGCTGGACACCGACGGGCTCGCGGTCGAGCCGTACTGGGTGGGGACGGAGGAGGTCGACGCCGGAGAACTCGCGGGGTTCGACGGGATCTGGCTGGTGCCGGGCAGCCCGTACCGCAGCGAGGCCGGGGCGGTGACGGCGGCCCGCACCGCCCGGGAGCGGGGGGTGCCGTTCCTGGGGACGTGCGGCGGGTTCCAGCACGCGATGCTGGAGTTCGCCCGGCACGCGTGCGGCATCGGCGGTGCGGCGCACGCCGAACAGCAGCCCGGGGCCGAGGAGTTGGTGATCGTCCCGCTGTCCTGCTCGCTGTACCGGCAGGAGGGCGGGATCCGGCTCTCCCCGGGTTCGGCCGCGCACCGGCTGCTCGGCGCGGAGCGGGCCACCGCCCGCTACAACTGCGGCTACACGCTGGCCCCCGGCTACCTCCGGGTGCTGCACGCGCACGGGATGCGGTTCACCGGGCACGACGCGGACGGCGAGGTCCGGGTGGCCGAGCTGCCCGGCCACCCGTTCTACCTGGCCACCCTGTTCCAGCCGGAGCTGACGCCGGAGCACGAGGGCCCGCACCCGTTCGTCCGCGCCTTCGCCCGCGCCGCGGTCCGGTCGGCCCGGTCGGCCCGGGGAGACCTCGGGTGAACCGGGGCCGGGGCCGGGCCCGCCGGCCCCGCCCGGCCCGTCAGCCGCGCAGCCGGGCCAGCAGCGCGCTCCACCAGCCGCGCCGCTGCTGGGGCACCACCGGCGGCGCGGGCGGCAGCGGCGGCGCCGGCACGGGCGCGGGCCCGGCTGCGGGCGTCCGCAGCGGGGTCGCGGCGACCGGTCGCGGGCCGGGCACCAGCGGGGTCGACGGCGCGGCCGAGGAGGGGACCGGGCCGGCCGGCGGCTGCGGCCGGAGGGCGGCCCGCGGGGTGAAGCGGGCCGGCAGCTCGGTCAGGTGGCGGGACATCCAGCCGCCCCGCCAGACCAACCGGTCCTCCTCGACCGAGAGTTGGAGGTCGGGCAGCCGGGTGAGCAGGATGTCGATGCCGGACTCGGCGATCGCCCGGCCGATCTCCTGGCCGGGGCACTCGTGCGGGCCGCTGCCGAACGCCAGGTGCGAGCGGTTGCCGAACAGCGGGGTGTCCAGGTCGGGCCGGACCGCCGGGTCGGCGTTGCCCGCCGCGACGCCGAGCAGCAGCATGTCGCCGGCCTTGATGGCCTGCCCGCCGAGCTCGGTGTCGCCGGTCGCCCAGCGGCCGGGCACCAGCATGAACGGCGGGGAGTCCCACAGCACCTGGTCGAGGGCGTCCGGCAGGGTCATCTGCCCGCCCGACAGGTGGGCGCGGAAGCGGCTGTCGGTGAGCACCATCTTCAGCGTCTCGGAGATCAGGTTGATGGTGGTCTCGTTGGCGGCCAGCAGCACCGAGCGCAGGTGTTCCAGCACCTCGTCCTGGCTGAGCCCGGACGGGTGCTCGATCAGCCAGGTGATCAGGTCCTGGCCGGGTTCGTTGCGCTTGCGCTCCACGGTGCGGCGCAGCGACTCGACCACGTACTCGTTGCTGGCGACGGCCGTCTCGGTGCCCTTGACCAGGTCGCGGGCGGCCTCGACCAGCCGCGGACCGTACTCCTCGGGCATGCCGAGGAGCTGGGTCATCACCAGCATCGGCAGGTGCTCGGCGAACTGGGAGACCAGGTCGACCCGGCCGCTGTCGCCGAACTCGGCGATCAGCTGGTCGGAGAACCGGGTGACGTAGCGCCGCATGCCGCGTCGGTCGAAGCGGTTCAGGCCGTCGGTGACGGCGGTGCGCAGCCGGCGGTGCTCCTCGCCGTCGACGAAGGAGCAGGTCGGCTGCCAGGCGATCACCGGCAGCACCGGGGAGTCGGGGGCGACCCGGCCCTGCTGGAACTCGGTCCAGCGCCGGGAGTCGCGGGAGAACCGGGACGGGGTGCGCATCGCGGTCAGGTTCGCCGAGTAGCCGAGCACCAGCCAGGCCGGCAGGTCGCCGTGCAGCAGGATCGGCGCGACCTCGCCGTGCTCGGCGCGCAGCTTCTCGTAGAAGCCGGCCGGGTCGGCCTCGGCCTCGGGGCCGAACAGCCGCAGCAGTCCGTCGCCCTGCGGCCCCCCGCCGGCGCGGTGGGCGGGACAGCCGGGCGGCGGGACGGGCGCGCCCTGGTGCGCGTGCTCTTGGTACGTCACGGGGTAACTCCGGGGGGAGGATCGAGAAGGGGGGTGCGGCCGGCGGACGGCGGGGGCCGGCCCGGCGATCGGCCGGGGAGGGCCGGCCGGGAGGGTCAGCCGACCGGCTGGGCGGTGGCCGCGGCGGGCCGGGCGGCGAGGTCGTACAGGTAGCGCATCAGGGCCATCAGCACGTCCCGGCTGGACTCCCGGGAGCGGGCGTCGCACTGGACGATCGGCACGTGGTGCGGCAGGTCGAGCGCGGCGCGCAGTTCCTCGACGGGGTAGCCGGGCGACTCGGGGAAGGCGTTGAGCGCCACCACGAACGGCACCCCGCGGTCCTCCAGCCGGCCCAGCACGTCGAAGGAGACCTCCAGCCGCCGGGTGTCGACCAGCACGACCGCGCCCAGCGCGCCCTCGAACAGGCCGTTCCACAGGAACCAGAAGCGCTCCTGGCCGGGCGTGCCGAAGACGTACAGCACCAGTTCGTCGCTGATGGTGATCCGGCCGAAGTCCATCGCCACCGTGGTGGAGTTCTTGCGCTCCACCCCGGCCAGGTCGTCGATGCCGACGCCGGCCTCGGTCATGGTCTCCTCGGTGGTCAGCGGGCGGATCTCGCTGACCGCGCCGACCAGGGTGGTCTTGCCGACCCCGAAGCCGCCGACGATGACGACCTTGACGGCGGTGGCCACGGTGGCCGGGAGCAGCTCGGCCTCGCGCGGCCCGCGCGGCTCAGAGCCGTTGAAGTCCATGGATCACTGCCTCCAGCAGGGAAAGGTCGGGAAGGGCGGCCGGGGGGATCGGGGCGCGGACCTCGATCCGGCGTTCGGCGAGCAGGTCCGCCAGCAGGACGGTGACCAGGCTGTTCGGCAGCCGCAGGTAGGCGGAGATCTCGGCGACCGACAGCGGGGAGGAGCAGATCCGCAGGATCGCGGCGTGCTCGGGCTGCATGGTGGGTTCGGGGCGGGCGCGGGCGACGACCAGCGTGACCAGGTCGAACCCGGCGGTGGCGGACTTGCGGTCGCGCCCCCCGCTGATCACGTAGAGCCGCTCCGGGTTGGCGTCCGCCCAGTCCTGGTTGCTCATCCCCGCACCTCGGTGTGGCCGGCGGCCGGTCGGCGCGCCGGCGGTGTTCCGGTCGTTGCTGCCGCGCTGCCGGGCCCGGGGCCGGACCCCGATCCGGCCCCGGGGCCGGGCCCGCGCCCGACGCTCGGCGCGCCCGCACGGCCTGCACTGCCCGCCCCGGCCCGGTCGTCCGCTCGGGCCCCGGCGGCCCGGCGCCGCGGCCGTAACGCGGTCCGGCGGCCCGTCGGGTCGGCGGTGCGAGTCACGCGATCTGCTCGCTGCCGCGGACCGGCGTGGTCAGGTGCTCGCCGATCCGGGCGACCAGGTCGCGCATCCGCTGGCCGACCAGTCCGGCGTCCACGCCCTCGTCGGCGAGGACCGCCAGGTAGGCCCGGGAGCCGGCCGCCATCAGGTAGAAGAACCCGCCGCCGACCTCGATCACCACCAGCCTCATCCGCCCGTCGCCGTGCGGGAACTCGTGGCCGACCGCGTTGGCCAGGCTCTGCAGTCCGGCGCAGGCGGCGGCCAGCCGGTCCGCGGTGTCGGGGTCGGTGCCGTGCTGGGCCAGCCGCAGGCCGTCGGCGGACAGCACGATGACGTGCCTGATGCACGGAACGGTCTCCGCGAGGTCCTTGAGCATCCAGTCCATGTTGGTCCGTTGCTGAATCACTTGTCGCCTTTCCCTGCTGCTTCGTCACTGGCTCGGCTGTCGCCGCCCGGCCCGGCGGACGGCGCGGTGCCGTTGACGCCGTCGGTGAAGGCGGCCAGCCACAGGCCGGGCTGGACCGGCTCGGGGGCGGATGCGGGTGCGGGTGTGGATGCGGGTGCGGATGCGGGTGTCCGCGGCGCCGGGGCGGCCTGTAGCGGCGGCGCCGCGGCCGGGGCCCGGTCCTGCTGCGGGGGGCGGGCCGCGCCGAAGCGGGACGGGGTGGCGTGGCGGCGGCGCTGGGGCAGCCCGTTCGCGGTGCGTTCGAGCACCAGCGGGACGTCGTCCTGGTACGGGTCGGCGGCGGCCGCGGGTGCGGGCACGGCGCGCGGGAACGTCCCGGTGGGGGCGGCCGCGACGGAGGACGCGGCCGGGAAGGCCGCGGTGGCCGCGAAGCCCCCGGCGGGGGTGTGGGTCGCGGCGGCGGGGTGCGGGCGGGGCGCGGTGTCCGCGAACTCGGCGCCGGCCACCATCGGGTAGGGCTCGGTGTCGGCCGGGCCCTGGGCCTGGTGCGCGGGGAAGGCCAGCGGGGTGGTGGTGGCGATCCGGCCGATGCCGTGGGCGCGGCTGGGCGCGGGCGCGGTGGTGATGTACGTCTGCGGGACGATCAGCACCGCGCGCACGCCGCCGTACGCGGACGGGCGCAGCGAGACCTGGAAGCCGTAGGCGCGGGCGAGCCGGCCGACCACGGCCAGGCCGAGCCGGGGCGCCTCGCCGAGGCCGTTGAGGTCGATGCCGGACTCGGCCTCGGCCAGCATCCGTTCGGCCCGGGCCCGGCCCTCCTCGCCGAGGCTGAGGCCGCCGTCCTCGATCTCGATGGCGATGCCGGTCTGCACCTCGACGGCGGTGAGGTGGACGTTGGTCTGCGGCGGCGAGTAGCGGGTGGCGTTGTCGAGGAGTTCGGCGAGCGCGTGGATCAGCGGTTCGACGGCGGGGCCGACCACGGCGACCTCGGAGACCGGGTGCAGTTCGACCCGGCGGAAGTCGAGGATCCGGGAGATGCCGCCGCGCAGCACGCTGTACAGCGGGACGGGGTTGTTCCACTGGCGGCCGGGCCGGGCGCCGCCGAGCACGGCGATGGAGTCGGCGAGGCGGCCGATCAGCGCGTTGCCGTGGTCGAGCAGCAGCAGGTCGTCGAAGACCGCGGGGTCGTCGCCGTGCCGGTCCTCCATCTTGCGCAGGTCGATGGCCTGGCGGTGGACGATGGCCTGCACCCGGCGGGCGATGTTGACGAAGGCGCGCTGCGCGGACTCGCGCATCGCCTCCTCGTTGTCGACGGCGTCGAGGACGGCGCGCAGCACGGCGTAGCGGAAGTCGTGGAACTCGTCGCCGGCGTTGTTGACGTGCTGCTGCTCGTAGGAGCGGAGCACGTCGGTGATGAACTCGCCGCCCTGCATCCGGGCGACGGCCTGCGGGAGTTCGGTGCGGGCGAGTTCGAGCATGCCGGCCTGCTGGCGGGCCAGCCGGTGCCGCTGCTCGGCGTCCTGCCGGGCGGCCTCCTCGCGGGCCAGTTCCAGTGCGCGGCCCCGGCGCACCGCCTCGTAGCCCGCCAACGCCACGGCCGCGGCGCCCACCAGGCCGCACCAGACGATCCCCGAGGTGGCCGCGCCGGGGGCCGCCGCGACGGCGAGGCCGACGGCCGCGCCGATCACCGCCGCGGGCAGCAGGCAGACGAGCACGGCCGCGGGCAGCCGCCCTCCTGACGACGGTCCGCCTGGTGACGATCCAGCTCGAAGCATCAGCATCCTCATACGCTCGGAGGGGACGGGGGTGTGGGCGGGGCCGGGCGGTGCGGCGGGGCCCGGGCGCGAAGCAGCATAGCCGCTGCGCCGAGGCTCTGACGGTCCGTCAGAATTCTTTTCCCCCAGGAGAGTTGCCCTGCTGGAGGGCCGTTTCCGGAATCCGCCGGCGCGGTCCGGACCGCGCCGCGCCCGGCTCATAGGCTTGTCGCACCACGCGCCCCCGGAGTAGCGCCGCGCCCCGGATTCACCCGGACGAGCGGTAGTCCCGGCAAACCTTCGGCCACGACCGGGCGAAACTGCTAGGCGCATATTCCCCCACCCCTCGTTCACGCATCCTCCGCAGCACCGTGGGCCCCGACTCACCCCGGCCTCACCCCCGGTTCACCCCGCCGGGTAGGGACGCCCGGTGAGACGCCGACGCCGACGCCGACGCCGACGCCGACGCCGACGCCGACGCCGACGCCCCGCCCGCGCCCACCGACCGGAGGCCCGATGCCCACCGACCCGTCCGCCCTGCCCGGCCGCCGCGCCCTGCTGCGCACCGGCCTCGCCACCGGCGCCGCGACCGCCACCGCCGGCCTGGCCGCCCCGACCCCCGCCGCGGCCGCCTCCCCCGTCACCGGTGCCGGTGCCCCCGCCCCCGCTCCCCTCCCCGCCGACCGGACCGTCACCCTGACCGGCCGACTGCCCACCGGCGCGGCCGACTTCGTCCACCTCCCGGTGGAAGTCCCGTCCGGCGTGCGGGAGATCGCGGTGTCCTACAGCTACGACCGGCCCGCCGTCCCGGCCGGCACCCCGGGCAACTCCTGCGACATCGGCATCTTCGACGAGCGCGGCACCGAACTCGGCGGCCGGGGCTTCCGCGGCTGGTCCGGCGGTTTCCGCGACTCCTTCGCGCTCTCCGCGGGCGCCGCCACCCCCGGCTACCTGCCCGGCCCGGTCAACCCGGGCACCTGGCACGTGGTGCTCGGCCCGTACCAGGTCGCCCCGCAGGGCCTGGCCTACACCGTGCAGGTCACCTTCCGGTTCGGCCGCCCGGGCCCGGCCTTCACCCCGCACTACCCGGCCGAGCGGGCCCGCGGCCGGGGCCGCGCCTGGTACCGGGGGGACTGCCACCTGCACACCGTGCACTCCGACGGCCGCCGCCTGCCCGAGGAGGTCGCGGCCGGGGCCCGGGCCGCCGGGCTGGACTTCATCGTCTCCACCGACCACAACACCACCTCCGCGCACGGCGTCTGGGGCCCGCTGGCCGGGGACGACCTGCTGGTGATCACCGGCGAGGAGGTCACCACCCGCAACGGCCACTGGCTGGCGCTCGGCCTCGACCCCGGCGAGTTCGTCGACTGGCGCTACCGCTCCCGCGACGGACGGTTCCCCCGCTTCGCCCGCCAGGTCCGCCGCAGCGGCGGCCTGGTCGTCCCCGCCCACCCCTACTGCCCGTACGTGGCCTGCCAGTGGAAGTTCGGCTACCAGGACGCCGACGCCGTCGAGGTGTGGAACGGCCCCTGGACGTACGACGACGAGTCCGCCGTCGACACCTGGGACGCGGGCCTCGCCGCCGCCCTGCGCGAGGGCCGCGACTGGCTGCCCGCGCTGGGCAACAGCGACGCCCACAGCGCCCCGCAGCCGATCGGCAGCCCGCACAACGTCGTCCTCGCCGACGACCTCAGCCGCCCCGCGGTCCTCGACGGCCTGCGCGCCGGACGCAGCTGGATCGCCGAATCCGCCGCCGTCGGGCTGGAGTTCACCGCCACCGGCCACGGCCGCCGGGCCGGCATCGGCGAACGCCTCACCGTCCCCGCCGACGCCCCCGTGGACGTCGAACTCACCGTCTCCGGCGTCCCCGGCGGCACCGCCCGGCTGCTCACCGACGAGGGCCAGCTCCACCAGGAGACCCTCCCCGCCACCGGCCCCGCCACCGTCCGCTGGCGCACCACCGCCTCCCTCGCCGCCTACGTCCGCGCCGAGGTCCGCCACCCCAGGGCGGACGGCACCCCCGGCAAGGGCAACGCCATGGGCCCCGACCTGCCCTGGGGCCCGATGGCCGCCCTCACCAACCCGATCACCCTCCACGTCCAGCAGTAGCCCGGGTGCGGGGAACGGTCAGGCCGTCAGGAGTCGGCGGCCTTCCGGAACCGCTTGGCGAGCGCGGGGTCGGACTCCCACCACAGGCCGGCCCCGCCGCTCCCCTCCCCCGCACCGGCCTGCGGGGCCTGCGGCGCCGGGGGCTCGGGGTCGTCGACGCGCACCCGGAACATCAGGCCGGGGACGGTGCGGAACACCACCGCGAGCAGAACCATCGTCGCCACCGCGTAGACCGGGGGTACCGTGATCCCGGCCAGCAGCGGCAGCAGGAGCGCGACGCCGAGCCCCGTCCCGCGGGCCGTGACCGGGGCGTCCCCGTCCTCGGCCACCCGCACCGTCACCGCGTTGGAGCCGGTGCGGTCCTTCGCGGCGACCCGCACCGTGTGGGTGCCGGCCGGCACCGGGAACCGCGCGGTCTCCCCCTGCCGGACCTGGCCGGCCCGGACCCCGTCGACGAGGACGCCGAACGTCCCCGCCCGGCCGATCCCCGGCTGCTCCGCGCGCACCACGATGGTTCCGGTCATCGCCCCTCACTTCTGATGATCATGCGATAAATCGCGCCAAGGATAGGGCACTTGCCGCCCCGCACGCCCGTGCGCGCCCGTGCGTTCCGGGCGGACCGCTCAGGTCAGCTCCACCACCTTCCGCCCGCAGCGCAGGAACACCCGGCGGGACGCCCGCGGGCGGGCCAGGTCGTGCGCACCCAGCACGACCCGCAGCCGCTCGTCGGCGTCCGCCCGGCCGAGCGGGACCGTCCGCTGCGCGCCGCCGGTGTGCTCGACGACGAGCCTGAGGCCGCCCGCCTCGGCGACCCGGCGGACCTGGTTGAGGCTGGGCAGTTCGCCGCTGACCTTGACCAGCAGCTCGCCGAGCGTCGCCGCGCCGTGCGCGGCGGGGTCGACGGTGGGCAGCGGCCCCGCCTCGGAGTACCGGCGGACCGAGAACCGGGCCCGGAAGGCGTCCCGGGCGGCGAGCGCGGCGGCCTCGCCGTGCACGGTGGCGGTGACGGCGGCGGCCAGCAGGGTCTTCACCGCCATCGGGTGCCGGCGGCCGTCGTCGACCTGGGCGAGCAGCAACGCGACCTCCTCGTCGAGCAGTTCGGTGAGCGCCCGCAGGTACCCGGGCAGCAGCCGGTCCGCGCAGGCCATCAGCCGGCCGAACATCTCCTCGGCGGGGAAGCCCAGCCCGACGTAGTTGTTCCTGGACTTGCTCATCTTGGCGCCGGTGCCGTCGGTGCCCTCGATCAGCCCGGTGGCGAGCACCACCTCGGGCCGCTGCCCGGTCGCGCTCATCACCCGGCGGCACATCTGCAGGTTCAGCAGCTGGTCGAGGCCGCCGAGTTCGACGTCCGCGACGAGCTCCACCGAGTCGAGCGCCATCACCACGGAGTAGACCAGCTCGGCCAGGGTCAGCCCGCTGCCCTCGGTGAGCCGGGTGCGGAAGTCCTCGCGCTGGAGCGCGGCGGAGGCGGGCAGCCGGGTGAGCACCTCCAGGAAGCGCGGCAGCGTCATCGGCTCCAGCCACTCGCTGTTGAACCGGAACTCCGCCCGCTCGAAGTCGAAGAACGGCCCGACCTGCTGCCGGTAGGTGGCGACGTTGCGCCGCACGTCCTCCTCGGTGAGCGGCGGGCGCTCGGCGCTGCGGCCGGACGGGTCGCCGATCCGGGCGGTGACGTCCCCGACCAGGAACACCACTCGGTGGCCCATCCGCTGCAACCGGCTGGCCAGGATCATCGGCACCGCGTGCCCGAGGTGCACCTCCGCCCCCGTCGGGTCGATCCCGAACTTGACCGTCAACGGCCGCCCCTCGCCGAGCAGTTCGGCCAGCCGCCCGCCCCCGGGCAGCACCTGCGCGACCCGCGCCCCGAGCAGCTCGGCCTGCCGCCCGGCGGACAGCCCGGACAGGTCGGCGCGCCGGCGTTCGGCGAGCAGCCCGAGCAGCCGGGCCAGCTCCGGCCCCTCCCGCAACTCCCCCTCGTCCTCGATCAGTTCACGGAGCTGCGCGGCACTTCGGTCGAACACGGTGGCGGCCATGGCCATCCTCTCGGGAGGCGTCGGCGCACGGCGGCAGGGCAACTGCCGCCGAACACGGACGGGGATGCGGGGGACTCGGCGGGGGCCGGACGCAGCAGGGGACGGCTGCCGGCCGGCCCGCGAAGGGGCGGCCGCCCACGGCTCGCGGCAGGTGTCGACGCCCGGACCGGCCGCGCCGGCCGCGGACGGGCGCCCGCACGGGGGCACGTCAGCGCATCAGCACGTCAGCAGGGTCGTCCGAAAGGACCGGGAGGCTCGGCCGCCCGCGGACGGGGGCAGGCCGGAGGGCGGTGTGCACCGCCACTAATATCGCTTCACCACGCGAGCCTCCGGGGACAGGGAACGGCGGGAGCGCGAAATGCGCCCGGCAGCGCCGTCGCCGCCCATGCTGCCCCACCCGCCCCACCCCGCGCACCTGGTTTTTCCCTCCCCTTCCCCGCCCCTTTCCCCCCGGCTCTCCCTCTCTCCCCGCCCTCCCCTCCCCTCCCCTTTTTCCACCCGCCCGCACCGCGCGCGCGGCTTGGCAGCGGCGCCCCCGCCTGCGAAGGTGACGGAGTATCAGCCCACCATCCCCTTGTCCGATCATCCCCTCACCCATCCCCTCATCCTCATGGGAGCGTGCGCATGACCGCACCGGTACTGACGGTGGACCAGGTGGTCGACCGGATGACGCAACTGGCCGCCGAACTCCCGCCCGCCGACGGGGTCGCCGTGTTCAACGCGATGTACCTCACCGTCACCCGGCTGGTCCGCGACCACCTCGCCGCGGGGTACTTCGACGACCCCGCCGCCATGGCCGAACTCGACGCCGTCTTCGCCGCCCGCTACCTGGCCGCCGCCGACGACGACCGCGCCGGCCGCCGGCCCGCCGCGTGCTGGCGCCCGCTGTTCGACCTGCGCGCCGCCCCCGGCGTCCACCCGCTCCAGTTCGCCCTGGCCGGCATGAACGCCCACATCGAGAACGACCTCCCGCTCGCCGTCCTGGACACCTGCCGCCTCACCGGCCGCACCCCCGACCAGTTGCACGCCGACTACCTGCGGATCAACACCCTGCTCGCCCAGGTCGAGGCCCAGGTCCGCACCGCCCTGCTCCCCGTCCCCGTCGGCGGCCCCCTGCTGCACGTCCTCTCCGTCTGGAGCATCGACCGCGCCCGCGACGCCGCCTGGGCCTCCGTCCTCACCCTCTGGGAACTGCGCCGCCTCCCACCCGCCCGCGCCCTGGTCGCCGACGCCCTCTCCGGCTCCGTCGGCATGGTCAGCCGCGCCCTGCTCACCCCGCTCAGCCCGAACTGACGGCCCCGTGCCCGATGATGGTTCCCCGGCCCCGAACGCCGGGGAACCACCGCACGGCACAGCACGGCACAGCACGGGACGGAACAGCCATGGCGAAGCGCAAGCAGGGCGACGGGCGCCGCGAGCCGGACGGCCGGGGTTTCGTCCAGGTCGTCCGGCAGCCGAGCACCGGTGTCGAGGCGGTGTCGGGCCGGGCCTGGGTCGGGGTGGACCAGCAGGTGGGGCACGGTTCCGCGGACGCGTTGTTCGCGTTGACGCAGCGGCAGTACGCGGCGGCGCTGGCCGGTGAGGGGCTGGGGTCGTTCGAGGGCGAGTGCTGGCGGGGCGGGCACGACGAACTGCTGCTGTTCCACCCGGGCGGCGGGTCCTGGCGCCCGGAGCGCTGGTTCCCGGCCCGGGCCCGGATGCTGCCGCCCCGCTTCGAGGGCGAACTCTGGTGGCACGTCGACGCGTTGGACGAACCGGCGGACGGCCCGCAGGCCGCGGTCGCCCGGCTGCTGGCCGCCGGGACGGACCGCGCGGTGTTCCGGCTGACCGGCGAGGGCGCCTACCCGCGGCCCGCCGCGCTGATCGGCGGTCTGGGCCCGGGCAGCGACCGGGCGCGGGCCCGGGCGGTGCTGGGCGAGCCGGTCGAGGAGGGCGGCGACGTGCACGCCGTCGAGGGCGACCGGGTCCGGCTGGGGTACGTCGACGGCGGCCTGGCCACGATCGCCCTGGAGCGCCCGGCCCCGCAGCCGCTGCCGACCGGGCCGGTCCGCGCGTTCCTCGCCGTGCTCGGCGAGCCGGAGGGCGGCCCGGCCTTCCGGGAGGCGGCCCGCCTGGCCGGCGGCGCGCACCGCCGCTGGGCGTCCTCGTCCGGCCGGTCCCGGCGGCTGCTCGCGTTCGCCGCCGGCCCGGAGGTCCAGGTCGGGGACGGCCGGGTGCTGAGCGTCCGACTGCCCGCGGCCGGCCTGCTCCCCGGCGCCCGCGCGGACGTCCACCGCGCCCTCGGCGCCCCGTCGGCCACCGTCCGGGGCACCGACCTGCACCGCTACGGCACCCGTGACCTGCTGGTCGGGTACGGCTCCGAGTTCGACTCGGCGCACCCGGGCGCGGCGCCGGGCACGGTGACGGCGGTGCTGCGCGGGGTCGGCGTCGCGCACCACCCGCACCGGTGGCGGTCCGGCGAGTTCACGCTCTTCCTCGACGTGCTGGGCCGCCCGGAGCCGCACCCGCTGGTCGAGCTGGTGCGCGCCCTGCCGGGGGTGCGGCTGGTGCTGCGCCGCGGCCTGGTCGACGGGGTCGTGATCGGCGACCGGGGCCACCGGTCCGAGCGCTTCGCGTCCTTCGTCGACGGCATGCCGGCCGGACCCGCCCGCGCGGACGTCCCGTTCGAGCGGCCCGACCGCTGCGGCGAGCACGACGACCTGCGGGAGTTCGAGCAGGGCTGGGTCCACGTCCACTGCGCCGACGGGGCCGCGGTCAGCACCGTCACGGTCGCCCGGCAGCCCCCGCCGGTGCGCTGACCGGCACCGGACGGGGGGCG
Source organism: Kitasatospora cineracea (assembly GCF_003751605.1). Lineage (NCBI taxonomy): Bacteria > Bacillati > Actinomycetota > Actinomycetes > Kitasatosporales > Streptomycetaceae > Kitasatospora > Kitasatospora cineracea. The sequence goes on along the minus strand of NZ_RJVJ01000001.1, from coordinate 4,203,807 downwards.
GGGCCGGGATCAGACCCAGCTGGAGTGCAGCGGCTTGCCCTCGGCGTAGCCGGCCGCGCTCTGGATGCCCACGATCGCCTTGTCGTGGAACTCCTCCAGGCTGGCCGCGCCCGCGTAGGTGCAGGAGGAGCGGACGCCCGCGACGATCGAGTCGATCAGGTCCTCGACGCCGGGGCGGGCCGGGTCGATGAACATCCGGGAGGTGGAGATGCCCTCCTCGAACAGGCCCTTGCGGGCCCGGTCGTAGGCCGACTCGTCGGAGGTGCGGTTGCGCACGGCGCGGGCCGAGGCCATGCCGAAGCTCTCCTTGTACTGGCGGCCGTCGGCGGTGGTCTGCAGGTCGCCGGGCGACTCCAGGGTGCCCGCGAACCAGGAGCCGACCATCACGTTGGAGGCGCCGGCGGCCAGCGCCATCGCCACGTCGCGCGGGTGGCGCACGCCGCCGTCCGCCCAGACGTGCTTGCCCAGGCGGCGGGCCTCGGCGGCGCACTCCAGGACGGCGGAGAACTGCGGGCGGCCGACGCCGGTCATCATCCGGGTGGTGCACATGGCGCCGGGGCCGACACCGACCTTGAGGATGTCGGCGCCCGCCTCGACCAGGTCGCGCACGCCGTCGGCGGAGACCACGTTGCCCGCGACGATCGGCACCTGCGGGTCGAGGCCGCGCACCGCGCGCAGCGCGCTGATCATCGACTCCTGGTGGCCGTGCGCGGTGTCCACCACCAGCACGTCCGCCCCGGCCTCCAGCAGCGCCTTGGCCCGGCCGGCCACGTCGCCGTTGATGCCGACGGTGGCGGCGATCCGCAGCCGGCCCGCGGCGTCCACCGCGGGGGTGTAGAGGGTGGCGCGCAGCGCGTTCTTCCGGGTCAGGAGGCCGACCAGGGTGCCGTCGGCGGCGACCACGGGGGCGAGCTTGCGGTGCGCCTCGTTGAGGCGGTCGAAGGCGGTGCGCGGGTCGATGCCCTCGTCCAGCAGCAGCAGGTCGCGGGACATCACCTCGGACAGGCTGGTGAACCGGTCCACGCCCTGGCAGTCGCCCTCGGTGACCACGCCGACAGGCTTGCCGCCCTCGACCACGACCAGCGCGCCGTGCGCGCGCTTGGGCAGCAGCGAGAGCGCGTCGGCGACGGTGTCGCCGGGGGCGAGGGTCAGCGCGGTGTCGTGCACCAGGTGCCGCTGCTTGACCCAGCCGATCACCTCGGAGACGACCTCGATCGGGATGTCCTGCGGGATCGCCACCAGCCCGCCGCGGCGGGCCACCGTCTCGGCCATCCGGCGCCCGGCGATCGCGGTCATGTTCGCCACCACCAGCGGGACGGTGGTCCCCGTCCCGTCGTTGGAGGAGAGATCGACACCCTGCCGGGAGCCCACCGCGGACCGGCTGGGGACCATGAAGACGTCGTCGTACGTGAGGTCGTACGCGGGCTTGAGGTCGTTCAGGAAGCGCATGAAGGGGCTCTCTGGCTGGGAAGAAACGTTACGGCGCGACGCAGCCGAGCCGCGCACACCCAACGTTCGATTCTCGTTCAATCCCCCGCCCGGAGCCAGCCCACGCCCGAATCCTGAAGATCACCACAACCGGGCGGCACCGATTCCGCCCAGCACCTGGAGGAACCTCCAAGGGCCCCGGCCGGCCGTCACGCCCCCAGGTGGCGCAGCACCGCCAGCACCCGGCGGCTGTAGCCGCCGGTCCGCGGGAGGTCAAGCTTGTCGAAGAGGGTGCCCAGGTACTTCTCGACGGCGCTGAGCGAGAGGTGCAGCCGGGCCGCGATCGCGGTGTTGGTGAGCCCCTCGGCGAGGGCCTCCAGCACCTCGCGCTCGCGCGGGGTGAGCCGGGCCGACGGGTCGGCGGGCTCGGCGCGGCCGACCAGGCGGCGGACCACCTCGGGGTCGATGACGGTACCACCCCCGCCGACCCGTTCCAACGCGTCCAGGAACTCGTCGACCTCCGCGACCCGGTCCTTGAGCAGGTAGCCGACCCGCTCCGCGCCCGCGGCCAACAGCTGGGCGGCGTAACCGCGTTCGACGTGCTGGGAGAGCACCAGCACCCCCACCCGCGGATGCTCGGCGCGGATCCGTACCGCCGCCCGGACGCCCTCGTCGGTGTGGGTGGGCGGCATCCGGATGTCCGCCACCACCACGTCCGGCGGGTCGGCGGCGACCGCGGCGAGCAGCGCCTCCGCGTCGCCGACGGCGGCGACCACCCGGTGGCCCTCCTCGGCGAGCAGCCGGACCAGGCCCTCGCGCAGCAGGGTGGAGTCCTCGGCGACGATCACGCGCACGGCAGCTCCGCGGTGACGAGGGTGGGGCCCCCGCGGGGGCTGTGGACGCGCAGGGTGCCGTCGAGCGCGGCGACCCGGGCCCGCAGCCCGGCCAGGCCGCCGCCGTCCGGGTCGGCGCCGCCGGCGCCGTCGTCGCCGACCTCCACGGTCAGCCGCGCCCCGACCGCCTCGACCCGGACCTCCACGGCGGCCGCGCCGGAGTGCTTGGCGGCGTTGGTCACGCACTCGCTGACCACGAAGTACGCCGCGGTGCGAACCGCCTGCGGCAGCGGGCCGGGCAGCGCGCAGCGGATCCGCAGCGGCAGCGCGGTGCGGGCGGCCAGACCGGCCAGCGCCTCGTCCAGGCCGAGGGTGTCGAGCGCGGAGGGGTGCACCCGCCAGGCGACCTCGCGCAGTTCGGTGAGCAGTTCGCCGGACTCCCGGTGGGCCTGGGCGAGCAGCTCCGCGGTGCGCCCCGGGTCGGTGCCGCGGCCGGCCCGGGCCAGCAGCAGGCGCAGCGCGACCAGGCGCTGCTGGACGCCGTCGTGCAGGTCGCGTTCGATCCGGCGGCGCTCGGCGTCCACCGCGCGCAGGACCGCGGCGCGGCTGTCGGCGAGTTCGGCGACCCGCAGGCGAAGCAGTTCGGCCTCGGACGGGCCGAAGCAGTCCCGGCCCAGCCGGGCCTCCAGCGCGGCCAGCGAGACCAGGCCCTGGACGGCCAGGAACAGCAGCACCCCGCCGAGCAGCACCTGCCCGGCCAGGTCGGCCCAGCCGAGCGAGCCGCGCACCGCCTCGAGCGCCAGCAGCCCGACGTACTGCTCGACCGCGTCCCAGCGGTCGCCGAGCAGGTGTCCGGCGGTGATCAGCATCCCGTTCCAGGTCAGGCTGCCGACGGCGGTGAGCCCGGTGAACCGCGGCAGCGGCATCCGCTCCACCCCGGCCGGGACCGAGACCGGACTGCGGAAGACCGGCACCATCCGGCCCAACAGCACCGCCTTGGTCCCGTGCCGGGCGAACCACGCCTCGGTCCGCTCCAGGTCCGCGGGCCGCACCAGCGGCAACCGGGCCCACAGCGCGTGCATCCGCTCCCGCCCGAAGAACGCACCCGGCAGGTAGAGCGCGAGCACCCCCGCCACCGAACCGGCCGTGGTCCAGCCGAGCGCCGCGGGCAGGCCGAGCGTGCCGCGCCCGGCCGCGAAACCCGTCAACGGCAGGATCACCTCACTGGGCAGCGGCGGAAAGAGGTTCTCCAGCGCGACGGCCAACCCCGCCCCCGGCCCCCCGAACGTCTCCACCAACCCGGCCGCCCACCCCGCGAGCCCCTCGGTCGGCGCCTGCCCGGCGGCAGGAGCCGCGGTTTCCAGCAGCAGCACGATGCCCTCCTCGTCGTGAAGCCACCCGAGCCCCCTGCCCGGGTGCGCCCCTCACGCTGGAAAGCCCTGCTCACGCCCGGTACGCGGTTTCCCACCCGACCCGACTGCGGTTTTCCGCACCCCGCCCCTTCTCCGGGTGCACCGCGGCCCTTCCCCCTCCCTCTCCCCTTTACTTCCTCCCCCGAACGCGCCGCGGCCCCCTGCGGTGCGGTTGCACCGAGGGGGCCGAGAAGGCGGTTCCGCGTGGCGGGCGGTTCCTAGTAGCCGCGCCAGTGGGCGCCGTAGCCGCGGGCGGCGGCCATGTTGTCCATGTTGCCGTAGCGGGCGTCGCAGTACTGCGAGCTGGCGATCAGGTTGTCCACGGGGTTGCGGATGTCCGTGTGGCCGGGCAGCGCGTACACCTTGAAGGTCGGCATGATCACCTGGGTCAGGCCGATCGACGGGGTGCCCTTCTTGGCGTTCGAGTCCCAGTTGTTCTGGGCGTTCGGGTTGCCGCCGGACTCGGCGATCGCCGCGGCGTGCATCGCCCGCGCGGACGGCACGTGCTTGCCGTTGGCGGCCAGCACGTCGCGGGCCTCCTCGATCCAGCCGTCCAGGTTGTTCGCGTAGGTCTTCTTCGCGGGGGCGGCGGCCTGCTGGGCGGCGGCCTGGTCGGCAGCGGCCTTCTCCGCCGCGGCCTGGTCGGCGGCGGCCTTGTCCGCCGCGGCCTTGTCCGCCGCGGCCTGGTCGGCGGCGGCCTTCTCGGCAGCGGCCTGGTCCGCCGCGGCCTTCTCCGCCGCAGCCCGGTCGGCGGCGGCCTGGTCCGCGGGGGCCTGGCTCTGCTGCTGGACCGGCTCGCGGGTCTCGCTGCGGGAGGCGGTCTGGCCGCCGTCGCGGTTCGCGTCCTGGGTGGCAGCGGTGTCCGCGGTGGTGACCGCGGCGGCGTCGGTGCGGTGGGACGAGGGGTTGGCGAACGCCTGGGAGACGGGCAGCAGGGTGCCCACGGCGATGGCGCCGGCCAGTCCGAGGCCGAGGACGGCGTCGGGCATGCGGTGGTGTCCCATCCGCACCTGGGGCAATCGGCCGAGGTTGTGCTTGATACGTCGCATGTCGGGTACCTCCGAGAGTCGGTTCCAGGTCACGCCGGGCCCGGGTGGACGTGCGGGGTCCCCGCTCGTTGCGGGGTCCTCGGCCCGGGACGGCCGGCCCGGCGGCTCCTGCTCACCGGGGACGCCGCGCCGCGCTGGTCTCGCGGTTCGCTGCGTCATGGAGCCCCGTGAGCACTGGGATCGGCTCGGGGCACAACCACGAGACTGCCGGAGCCCCAACCACGCGGCAAACATCCCGAAATGGGCCCTGCACAACTCCTTCACATCCCGGCTTCCCTTGCGCCCCAAGGGAGTTCACCGCTCCGGGACCCCGGTATTCCGGCCCGGCTGTGAAGAAGGCCACAGCCGCCCCCAACCTCCCCCGGACACCGGCGTTTTGGGTCCGAGCCCAGTCCTGGCACGGCCTGTGCGCCTCCCCGCCCCCGGCCCGGACCCCGGCCGCGGTGTGACCGCGGCCACCGCCCCGCCCTGTGACGCCGCTCTCCCCCCGGCCACCCAGCGCAGCCGTCCGGCCACCGGAAGCGCCCCGGCAGTGACCGGGCTCACGTCCCGTCACCCCCGCCCGCCGGTCCCGGGGCCGGCCCGGGACTGGTTGACTGCGGCGGGAGGTCAGGGTGGAGGCATTGGTCTCGGCGTTCGCGCCGATCTGGGCACTGACGGCGGTCGGGTGGCTGGCCGGGCGGACGGGGCTGCTGGGGGCGGACGCCGAGGCGGTGCTCGGCCGGTTCGTGTTCCACGTCTCGATGCCGGCCGCGCTGTTCACCGTGGTGGCGCGCACCGACCTGGCGTCCTTCGCCGACCGCTGGGTGCTGGCGTTCGCCGCCGGGACGCTGGTCGCGTCGGTGCTGGGCCTGGCGGCCGGGCTGCGGGCCGAGCGCAGCACCACCGAGCGGACGGTGGCGGTGATGGCGGCGGGCTACGTGAACTCCGGCAACCTCGGCATCCCGGTCGCGGCGCAGGTGCTCGGCAGCGCCTCGTTCGCGGCGCCGGTGCTGCTGTTCCAGGTGCTGCTGGTCACACCGGTGCTGCTGACCGTGCTGGACGCGTCCACCGGCACCGCCCCGCCCAGCTCGGCCGCCCGGCTGCGGCGGCTGGCGATGCTGCCGCTGCGCAACCCGGTGATCCTCGGCGCCGGTCTGGGCGCGCTGTTCTCCGCCGAGGGCTGGCACCTGCCGGGGCCGCTGGCGCACTCGGCGGACCTGCTGGGCGCGGCGGCCGTCCCGACCGCGCTGGTCACCCTCGGGCTGTCGCTGCACACCCCGCCGGGCACGGCGGCGCAGCGCCCGGACCGGGGCGAGCTGGGCGTCGCGGTGCTGGTGAAGACGGTCGGGCAGCCGCTGGCCGCGCTGGCGGTCGGCGCGCTGCTGCTGCACCTGCGGGGGCCGCAGCTGCGGGCGGCGGTGCTGATGTCGGCGCTGCCGACCGCGCAGAACGTGTACGTGTACGCGCGGCTGTACGGGGCGGCGCCGGTGCTGGCCCGCTCGGCGGTGCTGGCGTCGACGGTGCTGTCGATGCTGACGCTGTCGGTCATCGCCTGGTCACTGGGCGGCGGTTGAGCGCCCCCCGGGGAACGTGCGGCAGGTCACAGGCTTCGCCCCGGCGGGGGCCGCTCCCGTAGAGTTCGGCGGTACGGACGGGGCGATCGAGGAAGCATCGGCAGTGACGAACCAGCAGAGCGGGCCGGGCAGCGCCCCGGTCGAGGACGACACCGACTACGGCAAGGGCATCGATCCCGACCGCCTGGAGCTGTGCCTGAGCGTGCTCGCCGAGCTGGACGGGATCCACGTCGACCACCCGGACGCGATCCGGGTCCGGCTGGCGGTCGGCGGTCTCTTCCGCACCCTGAAGCAGCGCCGCCGCCAGGAGACCCGGGCCCGCAAGACCGCCAACGACCGCGCGGTGACGGCGCGGACCGCGACGGGCGCGGCGGGCCGGATCGACGACGAGACGGCGGGCGTGTTCGGGCTGAGCACCGAGACCACCACCGAGCTGGCCGGCATCCTGGAGCGCCCGCGCTCCTGCTACACCTGCAAGCAGCGGTACGTCGAGGTGGACGCGTTCTACCACCAGCTGTGCCGCAGCTGCGCGGCGCTGAACCGCTCGCGCCGGCACGCCCGGGCCGACCTGACCGGCAAGCGGGCGCTGCTGACCGGCGGCCGCGCCAAGATCGGCATGTACATCGCGCTGTGCCTGCTGCGCGACGGCGCGCACACCACGATCACCACCCGCTTCCCGAACGACGCGATCCGCCGCTTCACCGCGATGCCGGACAGCGCCGAGTGGATCCACCGCCTGAAGATCGTCGGCATCGACCTGCGCGACCCGGCGCAGGTGATGGCGCTGGCCGACGAGGTCGCCGCGGACGGCCCGCTGGACATCCTGATCAACAACGCGGCGCAGACCGTCCGCCGCTCCCCCGGGGCGTACCGGGAGCTGGTGGCGGCCGAGTCGGCGCCGCTGCCGGCCGGGGCGCTGCCCGCCTCCACGGTGATCGGCCGGTTCGGCTCGGGCGCGGTGGACGTGCCGGCGCTGCCGGGGCAGAACCGCGGCGAGCAGCCGTCGGTGAGCGCCGAGGAGGTCACCTCGCTGGCCCTGGTGACGGGTTCGGCCTCGCCGGAGCGGATCGCGGCCGGGACGGCGATCGACGCGGGCGGCCTGGTGCCGGACCTGGCGGACACCAACAGCTGGGTGCAGACCGTCTCCGAGGTCGGCCCGATCGAGCTGCTGGAGGTGCAACTGTGCAACTCCACCGCCCCGTTCATCCTGATCTCGCAGCTGCGCCCGGCGCTGGCCGCGTCCTCCGCGCGCCGCAAGTACGTGGTCAACGTGTCGGCGATGGAGGGCGTCTTCGAGCGCGGCTACAAGGGCTCGGGCCACCCGCACACCAACATGGCCAAGGCCGCGCTGAACATGCTGACCCGCACCAGCGCGCAGGAGATGTTCGAGACCGACGGCATCCTGATGACCGCGGTGGACACCGGCTGGATCACCGACGAGCGCCCGCACCCGGAGAAGATGCGCCTGCACGAGGAGGGTTTCCACGCCCCGCTCGACCTGGTGGACGGCGCGGCCCGGGTCTACGACCCGATCGTCCGGGGCGAGTCGGGCGAGGACCTGTACGGTTGCTTCCTGAAGGACTACCAGAAGGGCAAGTGGTGACGGACGCGCGGCACCAGGACGTTCTGCACCAGGACGCTCGGGCCCCGCTCGGGACGCACCCGTTGCCGCCGCTGGTCGGCGCGGGCGTGATCGTGCCGACCGGGGACGGGCGGGTGCTGATCGGGCGGCGCACCACCGCCGGGGAGCCGCCGACCTGGAGCCTGCCCGGCGGCAAGGTCGACCACCCCGGCGAGTCCTTCGAGGCGGCCGCCGCACGGGAGTTGGCCGAGGAGACCGGCATCGTGCTGCCCGCCGAGGAGATGCGGGTGCTGGCGGTGCTGCTCGACCACGAGCTGGGCCGCACCCGGGTGACGGCGGCGGTGCTGGCCCCGCCGAGCCTGGCCGGGGCGCTGGTGACCGAGCCGCACGCCTGCGCCGGCTGGGAGCGCGTCGCCCTGGACGCGCTCCCCGAGCCGATGTTCTACCCGTCCGCACAGGTCCTGGCGGCCTGGCTGCCGGACTACCGGGCCCCCGGCGGCACCTGGCGCTACCCGGCGCCCCCGCAGGGATCCTGACGGCCCGTCAGCCCTTTCGGCTCTCCGCTACTGCCGTCCGGCCGCCCGGAGCCGGACGTCCGCCGGGGGCCGGGCCCCGGCCCGGCGCACCAGCAGGACGAAGGTCCGCACGTAGGCTTCGCCCTCGGTGACCTGCGGCCAGTCCAGGGCGGCGAGCGCCGCGGACGCGGCGGCGTGCGGCTCGCCGTGCACCCGCACCTCGGCCACCCGCCGTCCCGCCCCGCCGCTGCCGAAGTGCACCTGGACGCCGACGAGTTGGTCCCGGCCGAGGTCCCCGCCCAGGGCGGGGGCGAGGGCGGGCAGCACGGGGTTGCGGACCAGCCAGTCCTGCACGTCGTGGAAGTGCCGGCCGGTGCCCCAGCCGACCACGCCGCCGTGGATGGCGTGCCAGCCGGGCAGGCCGTCCGGGTCGGACGGGTCCAGGTGGCCGGCGAACCGGCCGTTGTGGGCGACGAGTTCGATCAGCGCGGCGCCGGTGGTGGACGCCCACACCTCGACGCCCCGGCGCACCGGGTCCTGGTCGCCGCCGTCGATCCGGGGCACCCGGTCCGGGACGGCGGTCTCCGGCCGGTCCCGGTCGGCCAGGAACACCAGGTCCCACCGGTCCGGGTCTCCGTCCGGAGAAAAGTCCGGCCGGACCGCCAGCGCGCCCGGACCGCGCACCTCCGGCCCCTCGACCCGCCACCGTTCGCCGTGCAGCGCGGAAAGTTCGTCCGCCACCGCATCCAACACCGCCTGCGCGGACGGCTGTTCCGCACTCCTGCCGGGCGCGCCCGGGCCGGTGCCGGACCGGCCGCGCCACCATGATCCCCATGCCATGGCGGACACCGTAACGTTGTACGGATTCGCTCACAATGTGCCTACGGGGCGCTCTGTCAGGTGGTCGATGTCGTCCGCTATGTGTATCGTCGCACTGCGCGATCAGGGACTTACCGCGGGCAGCAGCTGGGGGCGGCAATGGCTGTGGAACTACCATCGGGGCTCAACCACATCATCGGACTGCTGGGCGTGCGCTTCCCGGCGGCCAATGAGGACGAGCTCAACCAACTGGCCGACCAGTTGGAGAAGTTCGCCGGGGCACTGGACAACGCCCAGATGACGGCGGACAAAGCACTGACCATGCTGCACGAGGTCTACCAGGGCAGTTCGGCGGACAAGCTCGCCGAGCTGTGGAGCACCATCACCAAGTACTCCAAGGTGATCGTCGAGATCTGCCAGACGGTGTCCAAGGTGCTGCGGGCCGCGGCCGTGGTGATCGAGGTGGTCAAGACCCAGTCGATCGCGCAGCTGTTCTCCATCTCCGCCCAGCTGGCGGCGGCCTCGTCCACCGGGCCGTGGAGCGCGGCGGCGGTGCTGCGGATCGGCCGCGAGATCATGAACCAGCTGCTGGAGGCGGCGGTCGGCAAGCTCGCCCAGACCATCGCCCGGCCGATCGAGTCCATGATCGAGAAGGCCGCGCAGAAGATCGCGCCCACCCCGTCCAACAACTCCAACGGGCAGGGCTTCTCCATCGACCTGGCCCAACTCGCCCAGTGCGCGGCCGACTTGCGCCGCGGCGCGGACGACATCGAGACGCACGGCACCAACTTCAAGCGGATCGTGCAGAGCCTGAAGATGGGCGACTCCGGCGACAAGTTCGGCAAGATCGTCATCGAGGTCGCCGAGAAGGTGCTGCAGACCATCGCCGAGGAGGTCCTCAAGCGGATCCTCGCCTCGTTCCGCGACACCGCCGACAAGATGGACAAGATGGCGGGCAACCTGAACGAGAACGAGGACAGCAACCGCACGGCGCTCAACAGCCTCACCTCGTTCGCCGCCAACCCGCTCAGCCCCAACGCACCGGCTCCCACCGGCTCGCTCCCCCAGCTGAACGGCCCGCGCCTGGGCGGCGGCGACGCCGGGCTGGCCGCGTTCGCCGGCCTGATGCCCAAGCTCGGCCCGGTCGGCTCCGGCCTCTCCGGCGGCGGCCGCAGCGGCGGCGCCGGCATCAACACCCTCGGCCTCAAGGAACCGCTGCTGTCCGGCGGGCACGGCGGCGCGGGCGGCGGCTCCGGTTCGGGCTCCGGATCCGGCTCCGGTTCCGGTTCCGGCAGCGGCGCCCCGGGCGGCTCGGGCGCGCCGGGCGGCATCGCCGTCGGCCCCCGCCTGGGGATGCCGGCCGGCAGCCTCGGCAGCCGCAGCGGCAGCAGCAGCACCCGGATCGAGACCCAGAAGTCCGGTGAGGGCAGCGGCAGTTCGGCCGTCGGCTCCGGTTCCGGCGGTTCCTCGCCCGGCACCGCGACCAACGGGGTCGGCCGCTCCACCCCGCCGGGCGGCATGATGGGCATGGGAATGGGCATGGGCCACGGCGGCTACGGCCCGGTCGGCGGCTCCGGCATCCGCGGCGCCTCCCAGCGCCGCACCGGCCGCACCGCCGACCAGGACCCGGAGAGCTCCGTCAACGCCGACAGCGTGGTGGCCGGCGACCCCGCCGCCGCCGGCATGTACTCCACCCTCCAGCTGGGCCGGGTCACCCCGCACCGCCAGCCGGTGACCGAGCGCGACGACCGCTACGACGACGACTTCGAGCTCGACCTCGACGGCGTCGACGACGAGTTGGACTGACCGCCCACCCGCCGACCGCCCGCCGCGCCGACCGCCGACCGGTCGGCCCCGCACCGCCCGCAGCCGCCGACAGGGCCCCCGGAGTCCACTCCGGGGGCCCTGTCCCGTTTCCGGGCCCGGCCGCGGCCCGCTCCGGCCGGGCCCGGTCCGTGAATTGACCGTGAACCGTAAACTTTTCGCCGTGGTGGTATGGACCACGAACGAAGCGGATGGCTAGGGTCGTAACGGCTCGCGTCCGCGGCCGTTCGGACCCCTGCGACAGGACGTGAGCGTGGCCGAGACACTGGTGGCCTCCGAGTACGAAGCCGAACGCCTGGACGCCACCGCCGCCTGGGTCGCCCGGCACCGCCCGCCGGGCAGCGGAGCACTGGCCGAACTCGGCGCCGGCGAGGGCGCGTTGACCGGCCGACTGCTCCGGGCCGGATACACCGTGCACGCCGCCGAACCGGACCCCGCCCTGCGGGCCCGGCTCTGGGACCGGCTGCGCGGCCGCGCCCGGCTCCGGCTGAGCGGGGCCGACCTCGCCGCCCCGCCGCCCGTCCGGCGCCGCTTCGGCGCGGTACTGCTGATCGACACCCTGCACGCGGGCCAGGACCTGGAACTGCTGCACGCCCTCCCCACCGACCTGCTGTTCGTCGCCCTGGCCCCGTCCGCCCTCGACAGGCGGCTGCGCCCCTGGCTCTCCGCGCAGCAGGGCTGGCTGCTGGTCGAGGAGATCGACCTCGCCGCCCCGCACCCCGCCCAACGGACCCTCGCCCCGGGCAGCCGCGGCGTCCTGCTCCGCCGGGCCGGACTCCCCTGACCCACCGCGATCCGGGCAACCGGCCGCGATCCGGTCAACCGCCCGCCCCACCCCGGCAACCGACCGGTCCGGGCCGCCGAGGAGGCGGAACGGGCGCTCAGGGCAGCCGGGCGAGCAACCCGTCCATCGCCGCCCGCCCGGACTCCAGCGCGGCCCGCAGCAGCGCCGGGTCCCGGGCCAGCCGGCCGACCTTCGGGGCGTCCGGCCCGGGGCGGACGGAGAGCACGGCGGGACCGTCGGCGGCCGGGGCGAGGTCGTGCCGGCCGAGCAACTCCTCGTCGGCCAACAGCCGTTCGGCCCGCCCCAGGTAGGAGTCGCGCAGCGGCGCGGGGTAGCGGCGCAGCACCGTCCGGGCCACCATCCGGGATCCGCGCGAGGGCCCGGCCGCCGCCCCGGCCGCCGCTCCGGCCGCCGCTCCGGCCGCCGGCGCCGCGAGCGGGGCCCGCGAGCGCAGCACCAGGACGTGCGTGGCGCCCTGGGCGAGCGCGGTGCGGAACGGGACGGACTCGGCGAGCCCGGCGTCGTAGTAGTGGCTGCCGTCGAGCGCGACCGGCGGCCCGGCGAGCAGTGGGAGGGCGGCGCTGGCGCGCAGCGCGAGGCGGAGCCGGGCCGGGTCGGTGAGCAGCGGGTGCAGGTCGGTGGCGGCCCCGGTGCCGGTGTGGGTGGCGATCGGGTGCAGGGTGGTGGGGTTGGCGAGGATCGCGTCGAAGTCCATCCGGGCCACGTGCGCGTACAGGTGCTCGACCAGGTGGTGCAGGTCGACGACGGGGCGGCCGCGCAGCACGTTGGCGGGGCGGACCATCGCCCGGGCGTACTCGGCGTCGGCCCAGCCGGCCAGCTGCCCGGGGTCGCTGCTGAGCAGCCAGGCGCCGGTCAGCGCCCCGGCGGAGGCGCCGTAGACGGCGTCGAACGCGCCGGTGAGGCCGGCCTCGTGGAGGGCCAGCGCCATGCCGCCGGAGATGATGCCGCGCATGCCGCCGCCCTCGACGGCCAGCGCGATCCGCCGGCCGTCGGTGCGCCCGCCGGGACGGCTGCCGGTGCGCCGCCGCTCGGCGAGCGCCGCCAGGACCCGGCCGCCGGGCGCACTCGCCGCGTCCGGCGCGCTCGGCGCCCCCGGCGCCCCGTACTCGTCCTGCTGCTCCACGCCGCCGCCTCCGGTGTCTCCCGCTCGCCCCGGCACCGGTTCCGCCGCACGTCCGCCGCACGCCCGTCCGTCCCGCGCCCGTCCGTCCCGCGTCCGCCCGGGCGCCCCGCCGGGGGTGGCGGCGTCCGGAACGCCCAGAAGTGTCGCACACGGACCCGGGTGCGCCGTCCGGCCGCGCCGCGCCCCACCGGCGGACGCCCACGGGCGCGCCGTGTGCGATTCGTCCGGTTGCGTCCTGCTATGTGTGGTCGATGGTCCTCATCAACCGCGCGCCCCGGCTGCGCGCCGCCACCGCCGTCCTCGCCGCCACCGGCGCCCTCGCGGCGGCGGCCCTGCTGCCCGCCGCCCGCTCCGCGTCCGCCGCGCCGGGGGACCTGGCGAGCGCGACGCTGGTGCAGCTCACCAACCAGGACGTCCCCGCGATCGGACTGTCGGCGTACCGCGGCGCGTACGGCACCGCGCGCTCCACCACGGTGCCCGACACCGACACCGCGGACTTCTCCTCCGACCCGGACGGGATGCTCTCCCGGATCAGCATCGCCACCCGGACCACGCAGACCTCCACCAGCCCGTCCAAGTACTTCGCGCAGGCCCAACTCACCAACCTGGTGGTGTGGTTCAACTCCTCCGAGCTGATCCACTACCGCCCGGTCGAGGCCGGCTCGGTCGGCTCCCTGGACTCGTACGCGGAGTGCGTGCCGCCGCCGGTCGGCCCGTACGCGCTGGCCTACAACCACACCGACGGCGACGAGGTGACCGTCCTCGGCCACCGGGTCGGCGTCGGCACCACCCGGCTGCAGATCACCGGCGCGGACATCGGCCTGCCCGCCACCATCGGCCCGTCCACCCTGGACGTCACCGTCGACCAGCACGCCGACCCGGCCGCGCAGAGCCGCCAGTACACCGCCGAGGCGTGGCTGGACGTCAGCATCTCGGGCACCTTCACCAACCTGCGGGGCGAGCAGCTGTACACCGGCCCGGTCACCGACGCCCGCCTCGGCGAGGTCCACGTCACCTGCCCCAACACCAGCCCCAGCCCCAGCCCGTCCCCCTCGCCCACCCCGTCCCCGTCCCCGTCCCCCACCGCGAGCCCCACCCCGACGCCGACCCCCACCCCGACCTCGACGCCGACCCCCACCCCTTCGCCCACCCGGCCGTCCCCGACCCCGACCCGGACCCCGGCGCCGGTCCCGCTGCCCGACACCGGCGCCGACGGCCGCCCCCTGGGCCTGGCCGCCGCCGCGCTGGGCCTGTGCGCCCTGGGTGTCGGCGCGCTGGCCTACTCCCGCCGCCGACGCTGACACTGACGCCTCATCCCCCCCATGCCGTCACCCTGCGCCACGCTAGTGTGACGGCATGTCAGTCCTCGGGACCGCCTCCTGCACCGACGCCACCGCCCTCCCCGAACCCGTCGCCCGGGCCGTCGAGTTGGCCGCCCGGCTGGGTTTCACCCAGTCCTGCCGCCCGGAGCAGGGACGGCTGCTGCAGGCCCTCGCGGCGGGCGCGTCCGGCCGGATCGGCGAGACCGGCACCGGCTGCGGCGTCGGCCTGGCCTGGCTGCTCGCCGGACGGCGGCCGGGCGTCCGGGTGGTGAGCGTCGAACGGGAGCCCGAACGCGTAGCCGCGGTACGGGAGTTGTTCGCCGACGTGCCCGACCTGGAGGTCCTGCACGGCGACTGGACGCTGATCGGCCGGCACGGTCCGTTCGACCTGCTGGTCCTGGACGGCGGCGGCAACGGCAAGCAGTCCGCGGCCGCCGACCCCGAGCGACTGCTCACCCCCGGCGGCACCCTGGTGGTCGACGACCTCACCCCGCTCACCACCTGGCCGCCGACGTACCAGGGCGCACCCGACACCGGCCGCACCGCCTGGTACGACCACCCGGCACTGCTCACCACCGAGATCCGCCTCGCCCCGGACTCCGCCACCCTGCTGGCCACCCGCCGCCCCTGAACCTCCCCCGGCGCCCGCTGGTTGCGTCCGGGGAAGCGGTGTACGGGTTCCACCCGTACCGGGGTTTCGTCGCGACAGCGGGTGTCGCCTGAGAACGTAAGACGGCCACCGGCTGGTTCTTCGAGGACGACCAAGCTCTTGAAGGAGTCACCGCACGACGGCCGCACCTGACAGTCCGCCGTTCGCCGCCCTGCTGGAGGAGCACCCGGCCTCGGCGGGATCTTCCCGGACCGTTCCTGGGTCATCCGGCCGATCGGCGCGGTCCTGGCCGAGCAGAACGGCGGATGGGCCCCCGGTCGAGAGGCGACTCGACCCGAGCACCTCTGCACTCCGCCGGCACGAGCGGACCTTCGACGGCTCCGGCGTCTCCGGGTTCCCGATGACCGGCGTCCTGGTACTCGACCTTGAGGACCACCCCGTCTGCCGATCCGGACGACCGCATCCGGCAGTCGGAGGCCCGGGTCGCCGCACTCGAGGCCGACGAACCGAAGCCGGCCACCGAGTGCCGGGTGGTCATACGGCGGGCAGCCCGTGGGCGGTGAAGCGCGCGCGGGCGGCCTCGATCTGTCCGGGGGTCGGGGCCGGCGTGTCCGCGAGGGTGAACTCGCGGCCGAGGGCGGCCCACTTGGCCGCTCCGAGCTTGTGGAAGGGCAGCACGTCGACCCGGGAGACGTTTCCCAGCGAGGCGGCGAACGCGGCCACCCCGTCGACGTTGTCGGCCGGGTCGGTGAGGCCGGGGACGAGGACGAAGCGGACCCAGACGTCCTTGCCGAGGTCGGCGAGACGGCGGGCGAAGTCCAGGGTGGGCTCCAGCGGGCGGCCGGTGAGCCGCCGGTACAGGGCCCGGTCCCAGGACTTGATGTCGAGCAGGACGAGGTCGACGTCGGCGAGCAGGGAGTCGCTGGTGCGCGGGCCCAGGTAGCCGGAGGTGTCCAGGGCGGTGTGCAGGCCGAGTTCGTGCTTGAAGCGGTGGAACAGTTCACCGGCGAACACCGGCTGGAGCAGCGGTTCACCGCCGCTGATGGTGGCGCCGCCGCCGGCGGCGCGGATGAACGCGGTGCACTTCGACGCCTCGCCGACCACCTCGTCCGCCGTGGTGCGCCTGCCGTTGCCCATCCGTCTGGTGTCGGGATTGTGGCAGTAGAGGCAGTCGAGCGGGCAGCCGGCCAGGAAGGTGACGAAGCGGGTGCCGGGTCCGTCCACGCCGGTGGAGAGGTCCCAGGAGTGGACGGCCCCGGTGATCGGGCGCCGGGTGGCGGCGCCGGCCGGTGTGACGGCGCGGCCTGCCGTTCCGTCCGGCAGCGCCGGGGCGGGGGCGGGCGACGGGCAGTGCGGGAGGGCGGGTCCGGACGGTGCGGCCATGGCGGGCTCCTCGGTCGGGGCGCGGCCGCCGGCGGTGGGCCGGCGGCCGCGCGCGGACGGGCTACAGCGAGCCGTGGAAGGTGCGGCCCAGGACGTCGAGCTGCTGTTCTCTGGTCAGCCGGACGAAGTTGACCGCGTAGCCGCTGACCCGGATGGTCAGCTGCGGGTACTTCTCGGGGTGTTCCATCGCGTCGAGCAGGGTCTCCCGGTTCAGCACGTTGACGTTCATGTGGAACCCGCCGACCGCGGTGTACCCGTCCAGCACGCCCGCCAGGTTGCGCACCCGCTCCTCGGGGGTGCGGCCCAGCGCGTCGGGCGTGACGGTGTTGGTCAGCGAGATGCCGTCCTCGGCCGCCGCGTACGGGAGCTTGGCCACCGACATCGCGCTGGCCACGTAGCCGTGGGTGTCGCGCCCGTTCATCGGGTTGGCGCCGGGCGAGAACGGCTCGCCGGCCCGGCGGCCGTCCGGAGTGGAGCCGGTCTTCCGGCCGTACACCACGTTGGAGGTGATGGTCAGCACCGACTGGGTGTGCTCGGCGCCCCGGTAGGTCGGGTGCTTGCGCACCTTGCGCATGAACTCCTCGACCAGCCACACCGCGAGCTCGTCGGCCCGGTCGTCGTTGTTGCCGTACGCCGGGTACGCGCCCTCGACCTCGTAGTCGACCGCGAGGCCGGACGCGTCGCGCACCGGACGGACCTTCGCGTACCGGATCGCGGAGAGCGAGTCCGCGGCGACCGACAGGCCGGCGATGCCGCAGGCCATGGTGCGGCGCACCGCGCGGTCGTGCAGGGCCATCTCCAGGCGCTCGTAGGCGTACTTGTCGTGCATGTAGTGGATGACGTTCAGCGCGTGGACGTACGTCTCGGCCAGCCACTCCATCTGCCGGTCGAGGCGGGCCAGCACCTCGTCGTAGTCCAGCACCTCGGAGGTGAGCGCGCCGGTGGCCGGGCCGACCTGGGCGCCGGACCGCTCGTCCCGGCCGCCGTTGATCGCGTAGAGCAGCGTCTTGGCGAGGTTGACCCGGGCGCCGAAGAACTGCATCTGCTTGCCGACCTCCATCGCGGAGACGCAGCAGGCGATGGCGGTGTCGTCGCCGAAGCGCGGGCGCATCAGCTCGTCCGACTCGTACTGGATGCTGGAGGTGTCGATCGACACCCGCGCGCAGAACTCCTTGAAGCCGCGGGGGAGCCGGGGCGACCAGAAGACCGTCATGTTGGGCTCCGGCGCCGGGCCCAGGTTGTACAGGGTCTGCAGGTAGCGGAACGAGGTGCGGGTGACCAGCGGGCGGCCGTCGGTGCCGATGCCGCCGATCGACTCGGTGACCCAGGTCGGGTCGCCGGAGAACAGCTCGTCGTACTCGGGGGTGCGCAGGAAGCGGACGATCCGCAGCTTGATGACGAAGTCGTCGACCAGTTCCTGGGCCTGCTGCTCCGTCAGCAGGCCGGCGGCCAGGTCGCGTTCGAGGTAGACGTCCAGGAAGGTCGAGGTGCGGCCGAGCGACATGGCCGCGCCGTTCTGCTCCTTCACTGCCGCCAGGTACGCGAAGTACAGCCACTGGACGGCCTGGCGGGCGGTGCGCGCCGGGGCGGAGACGTCGTGGCCGTAGCTCGCGGCCATCGCCTTGAGCTCCTCCAGGGCGCGGATCTGCTCGGCGAGCTCCTCCCGCCCGCGGATGGTGTCCTCCAGCGCGCGCGGGTCGCTGGGCGCGGCGTCCAGCGAGGCCTTCTCCTCCCGCTTGGCGGCGATCAGCCGGTCCACGCCGTACAGCGCGACCCGCCGGTAGTCGCCGATGATCCGGCCGCGTCCGTAGGCGTCCGGCAGGCCGGTGACGACGCCGGCCTTGCGGGCGGCCCGGATGTCGGGGGTGTAGGCGTCGAAGACGCCCGCGTTGTGGGTCTTGCGGTGGACCGTGAAGACCTTCTCCAGCTCCGGGTCGACCGGGTAGCCGTAGGTCTCCAGCGCCCCCGCGACCATCCGCCAGCCGCCGTTGGGCATGATCGCCCGCTTCAGCGGGGCGTCGGTCTGCAGGCCGACGATCAGCTCGTTCTCCCGGTCGATCCAGCCGGGGGCGTGCGCCGTGATGGTCGACGGGGTGTCGTACGAGACGTCCAGGACGCCCCTGGCCCGCTCCTCCGGGAACAGGGCGGTGATCTTCCGCCAGACCCCGGTGGTCCGCTCGGTCGGGCCGGCCAGGAAGGATCCGTCGCCCTCGTACGGGGTGTAGTTCTGCTGGACGAAGTCGCGGACGTCGATCGCGTCGCGCCACAGGCCGCCCTTGAAGCCGTCCCAGGCCCCGGTCGGCGCGGACGTGGCGGGGTGCTGCTGCGAGGTGGTCATCTCGGGTCTCCCTGTCTCAGCTCTGGTCGCCGTAGTAGGCCCGGGTCATCAGCTGCTGCATGTCCGCGAGCATCGGCATCCGGGGGTTGGCGGGCGCGCACTGGTCCTCGTAGGCGTTCATCGCCTGCTGCGGCAGCGCCGCCAGGAAGGCCGCCTCGTCCACCCCGGCGTCCTTGAACGAGCGCGGGATGCCGACCTTCTCGCGCAGCTCCTCCACCGCCGCGGCCAGCGACTGCACGCCCTGCTCGGGGGTGTCGGCGGGCAGCCCGAGCGTCCGGGCGATCTGCCGGTAGCGCTCCGGCGCGACGTAGCTGCGGTACTTCGGCCAGCTGGTCACCTTGGCCGGGGCCGACCCGTTGTAGCGGATCACGTGCGGCAGCAGCAGCGCGTTGGTGCGCCCGTGCGCCACGTGGAAGGTCGCGCCCAGGGTGTGCGCCATGGCGTGCACCACGCCCAGGAAGGCCGAGCCGAACGCCATGCCCGCGATGGTGCCGGCGTTGTGCATCTTCTCCCGGGCCACCGGGTCGTCGGGCCCGTCGGTGACGGCCCGTTCCAGGTGCGCGAAGACCAGCCGGATGCCCTGCAGCGCCAGGCCGTCGGTGAAGTCGTTGGCGTACACCGACACGTACGTCTCGATGCAGTGCGTCAGCGCGTCGAAGCCGGAGTCGGCGGTGACGTCCTTCGGCAGGCGGGTGGTGAGCGCCGGGTCGACGATCGCCACGCTGGGGGTGAGCGCGTAGTCGGCGAGCGGGTACTTCTGGCCGGTGGCGGTGTCGGTGATCACCGCGAACGGGGTGACCTCGCTGCCGGTCCCCGAGGTCGTGGGTACGCACACCAGCTTGGCCTTCTCACCCAGGTCGGGGAAGGTGAAGGCGCGCTTGCGGATGTCGAAGAACTTCTCCTTCAGGTCCGCGAACTCCACCTCCGGGTGCTCGTACATCAGCCACATCACCTTCGCGGCGTCCATCGGCGAGCCGCCGCCCAGCGCCACGATGGTGTCGGGTTCGAACGCGCGCATCAGCTCCGCGCCCCGGCGCACCGTGTCGATGCTCGGGTTCGGCTCGACGTCGTCGACGACCCGGACCTCGACCGGCTCGCGGCGCCGGTCCAGCACGGTGCGGATCCGCTCCAGGTGGCCGATCTCCACCATGGTCTTGTCCGTGACCACCACGATCCGGCGGGCGTTCGGCATGCTGGTCAGGTACTTGATCGAGTGGCGCTCGAAGTAGATCTTCGGCGGGACCTTGAACCACTGCATGTTGGTGTTGCGCCGCCCGATCCGCTTGATGTTGACCAGGTTCAGCGCCGAGACGTTGCCCGACACCGAGTTGTGGCCGTAACTGCCGCAGCCCAGCGTCAGCGAGGGCGTGAACGCGTTGTAGACGTCGCCGATGCCGCCCTGCGAGCTCGGCGCGTTCCAGATGATCCGGCAGGCCTTGACCGCCGTGCCGAACTCCTCGGCGAACGCCGCGTCCTCGGTGTGCACCGCCGCCGAGTGGCCCAGGCCGTTGAACTCCACCATCCGCTGCGCTAGTTCCACGCCCTGGGCCCGGCCGTCCGCCCGCAGCACCGCCAGCACCGGGCAGAGCTTCTCCCGGGTCAGCGGCTCGGCCTCGCCGACCCCGCCGACCTCCGCCAGGATCACCGAGGTGTCGTCCGGCACCGCGAAGCCCGCCGCCCGCGCGATCTCCGGCGCCGACCGCCCGACCACGTCGGCGTTCAGCTGCGCGCCCGCGCAGTCGGTGCCCGCGCCGACCCCGAAGAGGTGCCGCTCCAGCAGGGTCTTCTCCTCCGGCGTCGCCAGGTGCGCCTTCAGCTTGCGGAACTCGGCGATCGCCGCCTCGTGGATCTCCGCGTCCAGGATCACCGCCTGCTCGGAGGCGCAGATCATCCCGTTGTCGAAGGACTTCGACAGCACGATGTCGTTCACCGCGCGCTCGACGTCCGCGCTCCTCTCCACGTACGCCGGCACGTTGCCCGCGCCCACGCCCAGCGCGGGCTTCCCGCACGAGTACGCGGCCCTGACCATCGCGTTGCCGCCGGTGGCCAGGATCGTGGCGACGCCGGGGTGGTTCATCAGCGCGCCGGTCGCCGCCGTCGACGGGTGCTCGATCCACTGCACGCAGTGCGCCGGGGCGCCCGCCGCGACCGCCGCGTCCCGCACGGTCCGGGCCGCCTCGGCCGAGCAGCGCTGCGCCGCCGGGTGGAAGGCGAAGACGATCGGGTTGCGGGTCTTGAGCGCGAGCAGCGCCTTGAAGATCGTGGTGGAGGTCGGGTTGGTCACCGGGGTGACGCCCGCGACCACGCCCACCGGCTCGGCGATCTCCACGATCCCGTCGATCTCGTCGCGGCGCACCACCCCCACCGTCTTCGTCCGGCCCATCACGTGGGTGACGTTCTCGCAGGCGAAGACGTTCTTGACCGCCTTGTCCTCGAACAGGCCGCGGCCGGTCTCCTCGACCGCGAGGGCCGCCAGGCCGGTGTGCCGGGCCAGCGCCGCCAGCGACGCCTTCTTGACGATGTGGTCGACCTGCTCCTGGGTGAAGGAGGCGTACTCCTCCAGAGCGGTGAGCGCCTGGGAGACCAGCTCGTCGACGGCCGCGGCGGCGGGAGCCGGAGTCGACGGGGCGCTCGCGGGGGCCGGTTCGCTGTCGGTCTGCGGGCGGCGTGCCATGCTGACCACCTTTCGGATCGTCGTCCGGGATCGGGCGCCTGCGCGGACCGCTCGCGCCCTCGTCCCTCAGCCTTCCGCGCCCGGACCCGCCCCGGGAGGCACCGGATGGGGTACTCCCGTCCGGCCGAAGGTCCCGCCCCGCACGGACGTCCGGTCCCGTCCCGCGCGCGGGCGGCCGGGAACAGGACCGGCCCCGTGCCGTCCGGCCGCCGGCACGACCGCGACGCGGTGACCGCGGCCCGCAATCAGGCCCGGCGCCGGTCGGCGGGGAGGTGCCGGGTGAACAGCAGGGAGCCGCCGGCGACCGCCGCGCAGACCAGGACGGCGGACTTGAGGCCCTGGATCTGCGCGTCCTGGTAGTGGCCGACCAGGGCCGCGGCCTCCTGCGGCGGCACCTCGGGGTGGGCGGCGAGGGCCGCGGAGAGCTGGTCGGCGGGGACGAAGGAGAGGCCCGCCTCGACCTGGGTGCCGACCTGCTGGGCGACGGCCGTGCTGACCCGCGGATCGCCCTCGATCCGGGTGGTGACGGAGGTGGCGAGCGCGCCGATCAGGATCGCGCCGATCAGTGCCGTGCCGAGCGAGGAGCCGAGGTTCTGCGCGGTGTACTGCAGCCCGCCGGCCTCGCTGCGCTCGGCGGGGCGCACGCTGGACTGCACGGTGTTGCCGAGCTGCGAGGCGAGCATGCCCAGGCCGAGGCCGAGCAGGGCCATCGCCCCGGCGAACGAGCCGCCCGCCAGTTCGGGCCGGATCGCGGTGATCAGCCACAGGGTGGCGGCGAGCAGCACCAGCAGGCCGGCCCGGACGATCGCCCTGGGCGAGGCCAGGCGCAGCAGCAGCGAGCCGCTCATCGAGGCGGCGAGCATGGTGACGGAGACCGGCAGCAGGCGCAGCCCGGTCTCGAAGGCGTTCAGGCCCTGGACGACCTGGAGGTAGAGCGGGATGACGAAGAACAGGCCGAGCAGGACGGTGTTCTGGTTGAACAGCGCGGTCAGCCCGGCGCGCAGCGGCCGGTTCCCGAACAGGCCGAGCGAGACCAGCGGGGTCGCGCCGCGGCGCTCCCGGCGCCGCTCGTGGGCGCAGAAGGCGTACAGCACGAGGACGCCGAGGGCGACGGCGAACAGGGTGGGCGCGAACCCGAGGACGGTGAACGGCGGGTTGCGGGGTTCGATCCAGCCCCAGGTGCCGCTCTGCAGCACGGCCAGGACCACCAGGGCCAGGCCGGTGGCGGACAGCACGGCGCCGGCGACGTCGAGCCGGGGCCGGTCGGCGGGGGTCGGCTGCGCGGGGATCCAGCGCATCAGCAGCAGGATCGCGACGACCAGCACCACCTCGCCCGCGAACACCAGCCGCCAGGTCAGGTAGGTGGTGACCCAGCCGCCGAGCAGCGGCCCGACCGCGATGCCCGCGCCGGCCAGGCCGCCGACCACGCCGTAGGCGACCGCCCGTTCGCGCCCCTGGTAGGAGCCGGCCACCAGGGCGGCCAGGGCGGGCAGCACCAGGGCGGCGCCGAGGCCCTCGACCACCGACCAGCCGAGGGCGAGCAGGCCGACGGTGGGGGCGAGGGCGGTCAGCCCGGAGCCGACGCCGTAGACGACCAGGCCGATCACGAAGACGCGGCGGCGGCCGTACATGTCGCCGATCTTTCCGCCGGTCAGCATGAAGGCCGCCATCACCAGGGTGTAGAGGGTGATGACGGCCTGGATGGTGGTGACCTCGGTGTCGAAGTCCTCGACGAGCCGGCTGATCGACACGTTCATCACCGAGGCGTCCAGCACCATCAGGAACTGGGCGGTGCCCAGGACCGCCAGGGGTTTCCACTTGTTCACCACTGCCTCCCGATCCTCACGGCGAGCACGGTGCGCACGGCGAGCGGGGCGAGCACGGTGCGCACGGCGGCACGGTCCGGTTCCGCGCCGGGGTCAGACGAGGGCCGCGCCCCAGGCTTCGGCCCGGACCGCCTCGCCCTCGCGCAGCGGCCCACCGGTCTCCTCCACCAGGAAGCCGGCGGGTTCGGCCGCGAGGTCCCAGTGGTGCCGGGCGAGGCGGGTGGCGATGCCGTCGGCCGCCGCGCCGGCGTGCGCCGCCCCGGCGCGGGTGTCGAACGCGGCGGCCCGGGCTCCCGTCCCGCCGTCCGGCAGCGCGCGGAGCCAGGAGCGCAGGCCCGGGCCGCGTTCCGGTGCGCCCGCCTTGGCGGCCAGGGTGCGGCTGAGGCGGGTGGACATGCCCCGCATGTGGGTGGGGCCGCCGACCACCAGCAGGTCGGCGCCCTCGACGGTCCGGGCCCCGGCCTCGGCGACCGGCAGGCACCGTACCTCGGCGTCCGGCCTGGCCCGTCGGACGCCCTCGGCGATCGCGGCGGCGACCTGGCCGGTGTTGCCGTAACTGGTCTCGTAGACGATCACGGCGCGCATCGTGCGTTCACCTCTCCCGGTTGAGCGGTTCGTCGGCGCCGGGTCCGGCGGGGACGGTGATCGCCGGGCAGGGTGCCCGGCGGATCAGGCCGTGCGGGACGGAGCCGAGGCGCAGGCCGGTGAGGCCGCCCCGGCCGTGGCGGCCGACCACGACGGCCAGGGCGTGGGCGGAGACCCGGACGAGTTCCTCGACGGGGTCGCCCGCGAGGACCTCGTGGGTGAGGTCGAGGTCGGGTTCGTCGGCGGCGCAGCCCGCGGTGCACTCGAACAGCCGGCGCCGGACCTCGGCCGCGTCCTCCAGCGGTTCGAACGGGCGCACGGGGGTGCGCCGGACCCGGACGGCGCGCAGGGCTGCGCCGCGGCGTCCGGCCAGGTCGGCGGCGAAGCGCACGGCGGGCTCGCAGGCCGGGGATCCGTCGACGCCGACGACGACGTAGGGCGGCTGGAGGGTGGTGTGCTCCGGTTCCCGCACCACCGCGACCGGGCAGTGGGCCTGGGCGCTGACCGGGACGGCCACGGAGTAGCGGCTCAGCACCTCTTCCAGGCGGCCCAGGCGGCGCGAGCCGAGCACGACGAGCGCGGCGTGCGCGGACTCCGCGCACAGCAGCGGGGCCGGGCTCCCCTCCAGCAGGACGCACTGCCGTCGCAGCCCGGGGTGGCGTTCGGCCACCGTGCCCTCGGCCTTCTCCAGCGCGGCGGCCCCGGCCTCCCGCCGGGACTGGAGGTAGCCCGGGCCGTCGCCGCGCCGGTCGCGGGGCTCGTCGGGGACGGCGTGCACCAGGCGCAGCGGCAGTCCGCGCCGCTCGGCCTCGTCGGCGGCCCAGCCGACGACCACGGGGCTGACCTGCCGGGCGTCGACGCCGAGCAGGACCGGGCGGGGTCCGGTGGGTGGTGTCATGGCTCCTCCACCGCTGGGGGCGGCCGCCGTCCGGTGGCGGCCGGATCGCTTTCCACGCTAGGCGGGCCGGGTGGAGCGGGCGAGGGCCGATCGGCCCCCACCGGGCGGGACGGCGGTCCTGCCCCGGTCAGAGCGCGAAGGTGTGGCTCTCGCCGGGCCCCACCCGGGCGGCGGTGCCGCGCAGGCGCACGGTGACGGGCTCCTGCCGGTCCTGCCCGAGG
Organism: Kitasatospora cineracea; assembly: GCF_003751605.1. NCBI lineage: Bacteria > Bacillati > Actinomycetota > Actinomycetes > Kitasatosporales > Streptomycetaceae > Kitasatospora > Kitasatospora cineracea. Next base: position 4,179,004 of record NZ_RJVJ01000001.1, on the reverse strand, counting down.
GTGACCGTCACGTTCTTCCGGTCGACGGCGATCCGCACGCCCCAGTGGCCCCGGTAGCGCACGTCCATGACGAGGGAGCCGAGCGCGGCGGGCAGCCGCGGGTCCAGCCACAGGGCGTCCTCGCGCAGTTCCAGTCCGGTGTAGCAGCGCTGCAGCAGGTCGACGGCGCCGGCCATCGCCCCGAGGTGGACGCCCTCGCGGGTGGTGCCGCCCTGGGAGTCGCGCAGGTCGGCGGTGAGCGCGTCGCGGAAGTGCCGCCAGGAGGCGCGGCGGTCGCAGCGGGTCAGCACCCAGGCGTGCACCACGGAGCTGAGGGTGGAGCCGTGGACGGTGCGGCGCAGGTAGTAGGAGACGGTGCGGCGCATCAGTTCGTGGCCGGCGGGGTGGCCGAGGCGGCGCAGCAGGTCGCGCACCTCGCGGGCGGAGAACAGGTACCAGAGCATCAGGGCGTCGGCCTGTTTGGAGACCCGGTAGCGGTTGGCGCTGTCGCCCTCGGCCTCCAGGATCCGGTCCAGGCGGCGCAGGTCGGGGTAGTGGCGGCGGTAGGCGTCCCAGTCGAGTTCGGCGAGGCGCTCGTAGCCGTCGAACTGGCTGATCACCCCGTCGTGGAGGGGGACGTGCAGGTGGCGGCCGATCTCCTGCCAGCGGTCGGGTTCGGCGGCGTCCAGGGCGAGCGTCTCGGTCAGTTCGGCCCGGCGGCGGGCCGGCAGGGCGTCGAGGGCGTCGGCGGCGCGGGCGAGCACCCAGGAGGCGAGGACGTTGGTGTAGGCGTTGTCGTCCAGGCCGGGCCGGTCCGCCCAGGGGTAGGCGTCGTGGTACTCGTCGGGTCCGAGCACGCCGCGGATCGACCAGCGCTGCCGGGAGGGCGTGTACTCGGCGGCACAGGCCCAGTAGCGCGCGATCTCCACCAGGGTCTCGGCGCCCGCCTCGGCGAGGAAGTCGCGGTCCCCGGTGGCCTGGTAGTACTGCCAGACGTTGTAGGCGACGGCCGAGCCGACGTGCCGCTGCAGGTGGCTGTGGTCGGGCAGCCACCGGCCCGACAGCGGGTTGAGGTGGATCCGGGCGGACTCCTCGCGGCCGTCGTCCGCGCTCTGCCAGGGGTAGCTGGCGCCGCGGCGGCCCTCGGCGCGGGCGGCGCGCCGGGCGGCGCCGAGGCGGCGGTGGCGGTAGCGCAGTGCGGCGCGGGCGAGTTCGGGGAAGTGCAGGTCGAGGACGCGCAGGACGAACAGCTCGTCCCAGAAGACGTGGCCCCGGTAGGCCTCGCCGTGCAGGCCGCGGGCGGGGAGGCCGACGTCCAGGTCGGCGGAGTGCTCGGAGTAGGTCTGCAGCAGGTGGAACAGGTTCAGGTGCAGCGGGCCGAGGCCATCGAAGTCGGCGTCGATCCGGCAGCGCTGCCACAACTGCTCCCAGCGCAGGGCGTGTTCGTCCAGCAGGGTGTCGAAGTCGGGTGCTTCGGCGGCCAGTTGCCGGGCGGCGTCGAGCGGGTCGCCGGTGGCCGGGTCGTGCGAGGTGTGCACGGCGACCGCCTTGTCGAGGGTGACGGGGACGCCCGCGGCGGCGTCCAGGGCGACGACCTGGGCGGCCAGGCCGGTCCGGGTGCCGTCGGCGAAGGCGGCGGGCCGGCCCGTGGTGCGAATCAGGTGGCGGGCCGCGAGCGCGATCCGCCGGCCCGCGCCGGTGGACGCCTGCAGCCACAGCGTCCCGTCCGGCCCGGCGCCCTGGCCCAGCGGCGTCAGGTGGCGGCTGGTGAGGCCGGCGTAGCGGGGCACGCCGGTGTTGGCGACGGTGCCGTCGAGGGCGGAGCGGATCTCCAGGGGGCCCGACCAGTCCTCGGGGGTGAGGACGGTCTCCAGTGCGGCGAGGTGGGGTCTGGCCCTGCTGGCGATCCGGCGCTGGACCAGCCGGGTGCGGCGGCCCCCGCCGTCCACGCACACGGCGCGGCGGGTGAGGAGGCCGCGGCGCAGGTCGAGTTCGAGTTCCTGCCGGGCGGGCGGGCCGGTGAACCAGTCGCCGCCGGCGGGCCGGAAGGTCACGGGCAGCCAGTTCGGGCAGTTGACCAGGTCCTCGTGGGTGAACAGCCGTGCGCCGACGACGGATCCGGTGCGGTCGTAGCAGCCCGCCAGGTAGGTGCCCGGGTAGTGCACGCCGTCCGCCACCGCCTCGGGGGCGGCGCCCCGGGTGGCCAGGTAGCCGTTGCCGACGGTGGCCAGCGCCTCGCGCAGCCCTTCCTCCGCGGGCTGGTACCCGGTCCAGCGCAGGGTCCACGGGTCGGGCATCGGCGGGTGCCGGCCGCCCGTCGGCCGGCCCGGAGGGTCGAGGTCCACGGTCCGCCTCCTGTCGCACGGAGCCGGTTCCAGTGTGCTCGCCGATCCCGCGCCGTGCCGGGCGGGCGGGTGGCGGGCAGAATCGGAGGGGACCGGATCCGACTCCCGGGAGCCCCCATGGACGAGACCCAGTCCGGCGCGGCCGGGCAGCACGTGACGGTGTTCCTGCTCGACGACCACGAAGTGGTGCGCCGCGGGGTGAGGGACCTGCTGGAGGCCGAACCCGACCTCGAGGTGGTCGGCGAGGCGGGCAGTTGCGCGCAGGCGCTGGCGCGCGTCCCGGCGCTGCGGCCCCGGGTCGCGCTGCTGGACGTGCGGCTGCCGGACGGTGACGGCGTGACGGTCTGCCGGGAGCTGCGGGACCGGATGCCGGAGCTGGCCTGCCTGATGCTCACGTCCTTCGACGACGACGACGCCCTGCTGGACGCGATCATGGCCGGGGCCGCCGGGTACGTGCTCAAGCAGGTCAAGGGCGCCGATCTGGTCAGCGCGGTGCGCACGGTGGCCGCCGGCCAGTCGATGCTCGACCCGGCCACCACCCGCAAGCTGATGGAGAGCCTGCGCCACCACGAGCAGAGCGGCGCCGAGGCGGCCCTCGCCCAGCTGACCCCGCGCGAGCGGGAGATCCTCGCGCTGATCGGCGAGGGGCGGACCAACCGGGAGATCGGGCACGAGCTGTACCTCTCGGAGAAGACGGTGAAGAACCACATCTCCCGGATGCTCGGCAAGCTGGGCGTGGAGCGGCGGCTGCAGGCCGCGGTGCTGGCGGCGCACGCGGAGGACGAGCACCACCCCCCGCGCCCGCACTGAGGCCGACCGGACGTCCGGTGGGGCCGGTCGGCCCAAGCCCGGGGCCGCTCCCCCGCCGCACCGTGGACGGTGAGGGGCGCCGCCCCGGCGCCCACCGGTCCGGGAGGCCGCGGTGATGTACTGGAACGATCACGGGATGAACGGCTGGGGCGTCGGCCTGATGGTGCTCACCGTCCTGCTGCTGCTGGGCCTGCTGGCAGTCGTGGCGGTCGTGGCCCTCCGCGCCCTGGGGCACCCGGTCGGGCCGCGGCCGGCGCCGCGGCGCCCGGAGCCCGAGCAGCTCCTCGCCGAGCGCCTGGCCCGCGGCGAGATCGACCCCGACGAGTACCGGCGGCGGCTGGAGGCGCTGTCCGGCGCCCCCGGTCCGGGGAAGGGCGCGGACGGAACGGGGTGGACGCCGTGACTGCCCCGGTCCTGGACGCGCACGCCCTGGAGACCATGGTCTCCGCGGCGGTCGCGGCGCCGTCCATCCACAACACCCAGCCGTGGCGCTTCCGGCTGGTGCCGGAGACCTCCGTGCTGGAGGTCCGGGCGGCCGCCGAGCGCGCCCTGCCGGCCACCGACCCGCAGGGGCGGGCGCTGCACATCTCGGTGGGCGCCGCCGTGCTCAACCTGCGCACCGCCGCCCGCCACCTCGGCTGGTCCCCCGAGGTGCGGCTGCTGCCCGACCCGGCCGAACCGGAGCTGCTGGCCGGGGTGCGGCTCGACGAGCCCGCTCCCTGCCGGCTTCCGGCCGTCGACGCGCTGTACGACGCGATCTGGCGGCGGCACTCGATCCGCTCGCCGTTCACCGGGCCGCCCGTGCCCCGGGGGGTGCTGACCGGGTTCGCGGACGCGGCCCGGGCGGAGGACGCCGAGCTGCTGCTGCCCGACGACGCGGAGACCGCGCGGCTGCTGCGGCTGACCACCGAGGCCGAGCGCCGCAACACCGTCGACCCCGCCCTGCGGGCCGAGAGCCGCCGCTGGCTCCAGGAGTCCGGCGCACGGCCGTACGGCATCCCGGCCGCGGCCCTGGGCCCGCAGGACGCGGGCGGACACCTGCCGATGCGGGACTTCGGCGCGCTCGCCCCGGAACGGCACCTCGCACCGGTGCGCTTCGAGGCGCACCCGCGGATCGCCGTCCTGCTCACCCGCGGGGACGGGCCGGCGGACTGGCTGCGGGCCGGGCTCGCGCTGGAGCACGTGCTGCTGGCGGCGACGGTGCACGGCGTGCGGGCCTCGCTGCTGCACCAGGCGATGGAGTGGCGGTTCCTGCGCTGGGAGGCCAGGGACGTCCGGCAGGGGCCCGCGTTCGCGCAGATGCTGGTCCGGTTCGGCTACGGCCCGGAGGGCACGCCGACCCCGCGGCTGCCGGTCACCGAGGTGCTCGACGGCTGACGGGCCGGACGGCGGGTGTCCCGCCGTTCCGGGAGCCGGTGTCCGCGGGCCGGGCCCGCCGCGGGTGCGCCGGGGCGCGGATGCTCCTATAGACGTCAAGCTGCGGGAGCGAGATCGGGTTGAGTGATTTGTGTGGTTGGTGCGCTGGCCAGGGCGCGGTAGACCTCGCGGGCGACGAATCGTTTGAGGCAGCGCATGATGTCCTTCTTGGACATGCCTTCCTTGGTGCGGCGTTCGACGTAGGCGCGGGTGCGCGGGTCGAAGCGCATGCGGACCAGCACGATGGTGTGCAGGGCGTTGTTGGCGGCCCGGTCGCCGCCGCGGTTGAGGCGGTGGCGGTGGGTGCGGCCGGAGGAGGCGGGGATCGGTGCGACGCCGGCCAGGTGCGCGAACGCGGCTTCGGAGCGCATGCGTTCGGGGTTGTCTCCGGCGGAGGCCAGCAGCTGGCCTGCGCTCTCGGGTCCGACGCCGAACAGCTCCAGCAGTGCGGGGGCGGCCTTCTTGACGAGCGGGCCGATCTCGGTGTCGAACTGGGTGATCTCCTCGTCCATGGCCTGGTGGCGTCGGGCCAGTCGTCGCAGTGCCGCCCGGGTCGCCGCCACCGGGCCCGAGAGGTCGTCGCCGGGTCGCAGCCGGGCGAGCGTGCGTATCAACTCTGTGCGTGACAGGCCGGCCAGCGGCTCGCGCAGCAGGGCCGGCGCGGAGACGAGCAGGCCTCGGATCTGATTCATGGCCTGGGTGCGGGCCTTGACCGCGCTGCGGCGGGCGACCCGCAGCACCCGGACGGCCTCGACCACGCCGTCGCGGCTCTTGGGGACGCCGGTGGCCCGCCCGGAGAGCACGGCGGTGGCGGCGGCGTAGGCGTCGATCGGGTCGGACTTTCCCCGCATGCGGCGCGTTTTGCGGTCAGGGCGGTCGACGTCGACGACCGTGGTCCCGGCGGCGGTCAGTACCCGGGCGAGTTCGGCTCCGTAGGCGCCGGTGCCTTCCACGCCGACCGCGGCGAGGGTGCCGTGCGAGCGCATCCATTCCAGCAGGTCGCGGTAGCCGGCGACGGTGGCGGGGAACTCCCGGTCGGCCAGGTGCCGGCCCAGCGGGTCGACCACCGCCGCGTGGTGGGTCAGGCCGTGGGTGTCGACTCCGCCGGTGATCTGTGAGCCGCCGTGCGTCATGCTGGTCATGTCCGTCCTTGTCGCTTGTCCGAGCCGAGGGCGGCACGCGCCGGTCGGGCGGGTGGACAAGACAGTGACGGGGCCTCTGGCCAGGCTCCTATGAAGTCACAAGCGCCCGTCCGGCCGCGTGCGTGACGAGGAGCTGATGGGCCGACAAATCCCAAACAGGACAGTCTGAACGTCAGTCAGTCGGCGGGTCAGACCCATCAGCAACCCCGTCACCACAATCATCACTGTCAGTCGTCGGGCAGCGGGACCTTCCAGACCAGTTCGGTGCCGCCGGCGGGGCGGGCCCGGGCGCGGAACTCGCCGCCGAGCACCGCGGCCCGTTCGGCCAGGTTCGCCAGCCCGCTGCGCCGGCCGCCCTCGGGCAGGCCCGCGCCGTCGTCGGTCACGGTGACCGTCAGGTGCTCCTCGTCGGTCTCGACCGCCACCTCGACGGCGCTCGCCCCGGCGTGCTTGGCCGCGTTGGACAGCGCTTCCTGGAGCACCGCGGCGGCCTCGTCGGCGACCTGCTCGGGCACGCCCACGTCGAGCAGGCCGGTCATCCGCAGGGCGGGGGCGAAGCCCAGCAGGGTGGTGGCCCGTTCGACGGCCGCCACCACGGCGGCGCGCAGGCCGTGGGCGGCCGGTCCGGCGTCGCGGGTCCGCAGTCCGAAGATGGTGGCGCGGATGGTCCGGGCGGTCTCGTCGAGTTCGTCGATGGCCCGCAGCACCCGCTCCTCGGCCTCGGGGTGGTCGATGAAGCGGGTGGCGCCCTGCAGGGTCATGCCGACCGCGAACAGCCGCTGGATGGCCAGGTCGTGCAGGTCGCGGGCGATCCGGTCGCGTTCCTGCAGCAGGGCGACCTGTTCGGAGTCGCGGCGGCGCCCGGCGAGTTCCATGGCGAGGGCGGCCTGCCCGGCGAAGGCGGTCAGGGGGGTGGACTCGTCCGGCTCGAAGAGCGGCGACCCGGCCTTGCGCGCCAGCATCAGCACGCCGCGCACGCCCAGTTCGGCGGTGCCGATGGGCACGGCGACGGCCGGGCCCAGGCCCTCCCAGCGGGGCGGGCCGACGGTGATCCGCGGGTCGTGGTGGACGTCGGTGCTGGTGACCAGGGTGCCGGTGCGGGCGGCCGTGCCCATGAAGGTGCCCTTCAGCGGGAGCACCAGGCCGTGGTGCGCGCGGGCGCCGTGGCCGACGGCGATCCGCACCTCCAGCTCGTCGCTGCCGGGCAGCGGCAGGGCGACCACCGCCAGGTCCGCGCGGGCGATCCCGGCGGCGCGGTCCACCAGCAGGTCGAGCACCTCCTGCTCGGCGCTGCCGGACAGCAGGCTGTTGGTGACGGCGGCCCCGGCGGCGAGCCACTGCTCGCGCAGCCGGGCCCGGGCGTACAGCCGGGCGTTGTCGATGGCCACGCCGGCCGCGACGGCGAGGGTCTCCAGCACCGACTCGTCCTCGGCGTCGAACTCCTCGGCGCCGCGCTTCTCGGTCAGGTAGAGGTTGCCGAACACCTTGCCGCGGATGCGGATCGGCACGCCGAGGAAGCTGCTCATCGGCGGGTGGTGCGGCGGGAAGCCGTAGGAGGCGGGGTGGTCGGCGAGCCGGGGCAGCCGCAGCGGCTGCGGGTGGCGGATCAGTTCGCCGAGGATGCCGTGCCCGGAGGGCAGCGGGCCGATCCGGCGGGCCTGCTCCTCGGTGAGGCCCACCGGGATGAACTGCGACAGCCTGCGGTCCTCGCCGACCACCCCGAGCGCCCCGTACTCGGCGTCGACCAGGGTCACCGCGGCCTCGACGATGTGCCGCAGCACCTGGGTCAGGTCGAGGTCGCGGCCGACCGCCAGGACGGCCTCCAACAGGCTGTGCACCCGGTCGCGGGTGCCGCGCGCGGCATCGAGGCGGCTCTGCAGTTCGTCCAGCAGGTCGTCGAGCTTGAGCTGCGGCAACGGGGTCGGGTTCTCTTCTGCGCTGCCCACCGCGATCCTCCGGGCTCGGTGACGGCGCCTTCCAGCGTAGGCGCGGTGGCGCGGCAGCGCGTGCCCGGATGGGGCCGGTCGGCCCCGCACCCGGGCCCTGGCAGGCCCATGGCCGGGGCGGCCCGGGCGGCGAGGCTGGAGGTGGAAGCACCCGCGACCGGCGGAGGACGTGAGAGCGATGAAGGCACTGACCTACCACGGGCCCGGGCGCCGCACCTGGGGCGACGTCCCCGACCCGGTGGTCGTCGACCCGGAGGACGCGGTCGTCCGGGTCGACGCCGTCACCATCTGCGGCACCGACCTGCACATCCTGAAGGGCGACGTCCCCGAGGTCGCCGAGGGCCGGGTGCTGGGGCACGAGGCCGTCGGCACGGTCGTCGAGACCGGGGACGGGGTGCGCACCGTCGCGGTCGGCGACCGGGTCCTGGTGTCGTGCATCTCGGCCTGCGGCCGCTGCGCCTACTGCCGGCGCGGCATGTACGGGCAGTGCACGGGCGGCGGCGGATGGGTCCTCGGGCACCTGGTCGACGGCACCCAGGCCGAGTACGTCCGGACCCCGTTCGCCGACAACTCGCTGCACCGGCTGCCGGAGGGCGTCGCGGACGAGACCGCGCTGGTGTTCGCCGACATCCTGCCCACCGCCTTCGAGGTGGGGGTGCGCAACGGCCGGGTGGGCCCGGGCGACACCGTCGCGGTGGTCGGCGCCGGGCCGATCGGCCTGGCCGCGATCGCCACCGCCCGGCTGTACGGGCCGCGCCGGATCATCGCCGTCGACCTGGCCGCGGACCGGCTGAAGGCCGCCCGGCGGGCGGGGGCCGACGAGGTGCTGCGCGGCGACGGCGACACCGGGGCCTCGGTGCGCGCGCTCGGCCCCGACGGGATGGGCGTGGACGTGGCGATCGAGGCGGTCGGCGTGCCCGACACCTTCGAGCTGTGCACCCGGGTGGTGCGCCCCGGCGGCCGGGTCGCCAACGTCGGCGTGCACGGCAAGCCCGCCGTGCTGCACCTGGAGGACCTGTGGATCAAGGACGTCACCATCACCACGGGCCTGGTCGACACCGGCAGCACCCCGCTGCTGCTCGACCTGCTCGCCGCGGAGCGGCTCGACGTGGACGGCCTGGTCACCCACCGGTTCGGCCTCGACGAGATGCAGGAGGCGTACGACGTGTTCGCCGACGCCGCCGACACCGGGGCGCTCAAGGTCGCCCTGTTCCGGACCTGACCCGGGAAGGTGGGATCCGTGCTCATGCAGCCGCAGACCGATCCGGAGACCGCGGGCGCGATCGCCCGCCGGATCGCCGACCGCCGGGCCGTGCTCGGCCTCGGCACCGACGCGCTGGCCCGCGAGGCCGGCATGTCCCGCCCGTACCTGGAGTTCCTGACCGCGGCCGGACCCGGCTTCGACCCCAACGGCTTCCTGCGGATCGCCGCCGCCCTCGGCCTGACCTACCGCGAACTCGTCGAGGGCCTCCCCGACCGGCCCCCGGGGCAGGGCCCCCCCGCCCCCCGGCCGGTGCTGGTCCGCCTCACCGAGGAGGAGTGCTGGGAGCGGGTCGACGCCCGGGGCGTCGGCCGGATCGCCCTGCCCGGCGACCCGGAGCCCGCCGTCTTCCCGGTCAACTACACCGTCGACCGCGGCGGCGTCGTCTACCGCACCCACGAGCGCGGCGCCGCCGCCGCGGCGCCCGGCACCGCGGTGTCCTTCGAGGTCGACCGGATCGACGACCACCGCCGCACCGGCTGGAGCGTGCTGATCACCGGCACCGCCGAGCGGATCGAGGACCACGAGACGCTCCAGCGGCTGCTGCGCGACCTGGCCGTCCAGCCCTGGGCGGGCGGGCCGCGCACGCTCTGGATCCGGATCCGGCCGACCTCCGTCAGCGGGCGCCGGATCGTCGGCGCGCCGCCCCCGGAAGAGGACTGACCCCTCCCCGTTCCCGGGACGGTCGGCCTGCGCACGCGGCCCGGGCGGCCCTACGGCGCCCGGCCGCGCCGGACGAAGCTGGAGTCACCCAGTGGAAGCACCGACAGCAGGGAGGGAAGGAACGATGCGGCACCGAAGCGTGGGGCAGCTGATGACCCGGCCGGTGGTGAGCGTGCGGCCCGGAACGGGCTTCAAGGAGATCGCCCGGCTCCTCGCCGAGCACGACATCACGGCCGTCCCCGTCCTGGACGCCGAGGACCGGCCCGTCGGAGTCGTCTCCGAGGCGGACCTGATGCTCGGCCAGTGCGCCCGGGAGGACCCGTCCGGGATGCTGCTCGCGCCCCGCCTCACGTCCGAGCAGGCCGCCCGCAGCCGGGCCACCACCGCGGGCGGGCTGATGAGCCGCCCGGCCCTGTGCTGCCGCCCCGAGTGGACGGCCGTCGAGGCCGCCCGCCGGATGCAGCAGGCGCACCTCAAGCGCCTCCCGGTCGTCGACGAGGCCGGGCGGCTGATCGGCATCGTCAGCCGGAGCGACCTGCTGCGGGTCTTCCTGCGGCAGGACCGGGCGATCCGGGAGGAGATCCGCCACGACGTCCTCGACCGGGCGATGGGCCTGTCCCCGGACGGGCTGGGCGTCACGGTCGAGGACGGCCGGGTCACGCTGACCGGCACGGTGCAGCGGCGCAGCCTCGTCGGCGTGCTGGAGCGCCTGTGCCGCAGCGTGGACGGCGTCGTGGACGTCACCGTGCGGCTCGACCACCGCGAGGACGACACGGCGGGCCCCGGCGCGGAGCGCTGAGCACTGCGGCGGCTCAGTGCCGGTGCCGCGGGTGCCCGGGCCCGGCGGCGATCCGCCGGGCCCGGGCGACGCTGCGGGCCGCGGCCTGCTCACCGATGCCGAGCGCGCGGGCCAGCCGGTCGGCCGGCCAGCCGTGCCGGGCGAGCAGGACCGCCACCGCGTGGTGGTCCTCGTCCGCGGCGGGGGCCGGCGCGGACGCCGGCGGGGTCGGCGGCACCGGCGCGGGTGCGGGTGCGCGGCGGCGCAGCGCGGCCCGGCGCAGTTCGTCGGCTCCCCAGACGACCAGCGGGAAGGGCGCGACGGTGGCCAGCTGGGCGGGAGTGAGCGCGGCCGTGCCGAAGACCGGGTGCAGCCAGGGCAGGTAGACGATCGCGGCGGCGAAGACCAGGGAGAAGGCGATGCCGCCGAGCAGCCGGGGGTTGCCGAACACGCCGACGGCGCGCAGCGGGGCGCGGTCGGTGCGGGCGGCGAAGGCGGCGCCGATCTGGCAGGCGACGATGCCGAGCCAGGTGACGGTGGTGGCCCGCTGGTACGCGAGGTGCAGCGGGGTGCCGGGGCCGGTGGGGGCGCCGGGGTGCCAGCCGCCGCGGGTGAGGGTGAGGAAGTAGCCGGCCAGGACCAGGAGGGCCGAGATCAGGCCGAGGAAGCCCCAGGCGCGGGCGAGCATCGCGGGGCGGATGATGTGTTCGCCGCGGGAGCGGGGCCGGCGTTCCATCAGTCCCGGTTCGGCGCGCTCCCGGCCCAGCGCGAGGGCGGGGAGGGTATCGGTGCCGAGGTCGACGGCGAGGATCTGCATGACCGTCAGGGGCAGCGGGACGGCGCCGCCGGCCAGGGCGAACACCAGGAACGGCACGACCTCGGGCACGGCGTGCGCGAAGATGTAGACGATGAACTTGCGGATGTCGTCGTACGTCCGCCGGCCGGCCTCCACGGCTTTGACGATGGTGGCGAAGTCGTCGTCGGTGAGCACCATGGTCGCGGCTTCGCGGGCCACGTCGGTGCCGGAGCGGCCCATGGCGACGCCGATGTCGGCGCTGCGCAGGGCGGGCGCGTCGTTGACGCCGTCGCCGGTCATGGCGACGGTGTGGCCCTCGGCGCGCAGGGCGTCGGCGATGCGGAGCTTGGCCTCGGGCGAGGTCCGGGCGAAGACGACCTCCTCGCCGCGGCCGAGCAGGGCGTCGAGGCGGGCGTCGTCCATGGCGTCGAGTTCGGTTCCGGTGACGATCCGCGTGCCGCGGTGGCCGATGCCGACCTGCCGGGCGACGGCGGCGGCGGTGAGTCCGTTGTCCCCGGTGACGACGTGGACGGTGATGCCGGCGGTGTGCGCCCGCCGGATGGCCGCGGGGACTTCGGGGCGGGGCGGGTCGGCGAGGGCGACCAGGCCGAGCAGGCAGAGGTGCTCCTCGGCGTCCTCGCGGCGTGCGGGCGGTGGCCGGCCGGGGGGCGGGGCGGTGCGGGCAACGGCCAGCACCCGCAGGCCGCGGGCCGCGAACTCGACCACGGCACCGACGACTTCGGCGCGGTCGTCCGCGGCGAGCGGACGTTCGGTGGTGCCGTCGAGGAGGCGGTCGGCCCGGTGCAGGACCTCTTCGGGCGCGCCCTTGGTGTGCAGGACGAGGGTGCCGTCCCACTGGTCGGCGGTGGTCATCAGCCGGCGGCGGGGGTCGAAGCGGAACAGGACCCGGCGCTGCCCGTCGCGCTCCGCCGCGGTGAGGGGCGGGCCGAGCCGTTCGGCGAGGTCGAGCAGGGCGAGCTCGGTCGGGTCGCCGCGGCCGGTGGCGGGGTCGGCGGTGGTGCAGCGGGCGGCGGCCCCGGCCAGTGGGCCCAGGGCCGGGGGCGGGTGCGGGCCGTCGGCCGCGACGGTGCCGGAGCGCGGGGTCCAGGCGGCCGTCACCCGCATCCGGTTCTCCGTCAGGGTGCCGGTCTTGTCGGTGCAGATCACCGTGGTCGAGCCGAGCGTCTCCACCGCGGAGAGGCGCTTGACGACCGCTCCGGACCTGGCCAGTTCACGCACGCCGGCGGCGAGGGCGAGGGTGATGGTGGGCAGCAGCCCTTCCGGGACGTTGGCGACGAGCAGGCCGATGGCGAAGCTCAGCGCGGCGGCGAGCGACAGCCCGGCGGCCAGGCCGAGCGGCAGGAAGGCCAGGCCGGCGCCGACGGCCACCAGGGCGATCAGCCGGGCCGCGCGTTCGACCTGCCGTTCCAGCGGGCTCTGCTCGGGCGGCCGGCGCTGGCTCAGGGCCGCGATCCGGCCCAGCTCGGTGTGCATGCCGGTCGCGGTGACCAGGGCGAGGGCCCGGCCGCCGGTGCAGGAGGTGCCGGAGAACACCAGTTCCGGGGCGTCCACCAGGTCCGCGCCGGGCTCCGCCGCGTCGGCGGCGCGGACCACCGGCACCGACTCGCCGGTCAGGGCGGAGAGGTCGACCTCGACCGTCCCCTCCAGCAGCCGGGCGTCGGCCGGGACGCGGTCGCCCTCCTCGACGGCCAGCACGTCACCGGGGACGAGCTCGGCGGCGGGCACCTCGCCGCGGGCGCCGTCGCGGACCACCGTGGCGAGGTCGGGCAGGAAGGCCGCCAGGGCCTCCACCGCCCGTTCGGCCTGCTGCTCCTGGCCGAACGCCAGGCCCGCGTTGAGCAGGATGACCGCGGCGATCGCCACGGCCAGGGCGGGCGCGCCGCTGACCGCGGCCAGCGCGGCGGCCAGCGCGAGCAGCAGGGCCAGCGGGTGGGTGAACTGCCGGGCCAGCTCGCGCGGCCAGCGCCGGCCGCCGCGGCGGGCCAGGGTGTTGGGCCCGTACACGGTCAGCCGGCGCCCCGCCTCCCGTCCGCTCAGCCCGGACGGGGAGCTGTGCAGCTGCCGCAGCAGCAGTCGGACGGGCTCGCGCGGGTCGGGCCGGCCGTCCTGCGCGGCCGGCTCCGGTCGCTCGGCGGTGGTCATCGCCGCGTTCGCCTCCGTTCCGCCCCCCTCCTGGCACGCTACGGGCGCCGGCCGGTCCCCGGGAGGGCCGAGTGGCCCCGGTGGAGGGGGCCCGGTGTGCCCGGGAAGGACCCCCTCGGGCCCTCGTCGCGCCCGGGGCGCGACGCGCACGGTGGGGGCAGCAGGGGCCTGCCCGGACCCTGCCGGACGGAGGAGCGCCGCCATGACCGAGCGATCCGCGATGACCACCCCGGCGCGCACGGGCCTGCCGCCCGGTGCGGAGGCGCTGCTCGCCGACGGCAGCACCGTGTCGATCCGGCCCGTCGTCCCGGCCGACCGTCCGCAGGTGCTGGCCCTGCACGCGGAGCGGATGTCGGAGGCCAGCCGGCGGCTGCGCTTCCTCGGCACCAGCCGCCGCGCACCGGAACTGACGGCGGACCGGCTGTGCGGGCCGCCCCGCCCGGAGCGGTGCGCGCTCGGGGCGTGGGCGGCGGGCGTCCTGGTCGGCGAGGCCGATTTCGAGGCCGCCGCCGGGCGGCCCGACACCGCCGAGCTGGCCCTCGCGGTCGCCGACGCCTGGCAGCACCGCGGGGTGGGCAGCCTGCTGGTGGAGCACCTGGTGCACGCCGCCCGGGAGCGCGGCGTGACCGCCTTCGAGGCGGACGCCCTGGCCGGCAACGGCGCCGTGCACCGCCTGTTCTCCGACCTCGGACTGCCGGTGCACCGCCGGTACGCGCAGGGCGAGGTCCGGATCCGGGTGCCGCTGGACGAGCCGGACCCGGACGAGCGCTACCTGCGGGCGGTGGAGCAGCGCGGCCGCACCGCCGACCTGGCCAGCCTCGCCGCGCTGCTGCGGCCGCGCTCGGTCGCCGTGCTGGGGGCCTCCCGGCGGACCGGGTCGGTCGGGCAGAGCGTGCTGCGCAAGATCCGCGACGGCGGGTTCCGCGGCGAGCTGTGGGCGGTCAACCCGCACGCCGACCGGATCGCCGGGCTGCCCGCCTACCCCTCGGTGGAGGCGCTGCCCCGGATCCCGGAACTGGCGGTGCTCGCCGTCCCGGCCGCCGCCGTCCCCGACGCCGCCGAGGAGTGCGGGCGGGCCGGGGTGCGCGCCCTGGCCGTGCTGACGTCCGGTCTGGACGCCGGGCAGGCCGGGCGGTTGCTGCGCGGCTGCCGCGAGCACTCGATGCGGCTGCTGGGCCCGAACAGCCTGGGCCTGGCGCAGACCGACCCGCTGGTGCGGCTGGACGCCGAGTTCGGCGGGGCGTTCCCGCTGCCGGGGACGGCCGGGGTGGCCGTGCAGTCCGGGGGCGTCGGCATCGCGCTGCTGGAGCGGCTGGCCTGGCTGGGCATCGGCGTGTCGACGTTCGTCTCGCTCGGCGACAAGTACGACGTCAGCGCGGACGACCTGCTGCAGTGGTGGGAGGGCGACGGCCGCACCGACCTGGCGCTGCTGCACCTGGAGTCCTTCGGCAGCCCGCGGGCCTTCGCCCGCACCGCCCGCCGGGTCACCCGCCGCTTCCCGGTGCTGACCGTCGACGCCGGGCGCTCCCCGGCCGGCCGGCGCGGGGCCGCCGCGCACACCGCCGCCGCGGCCGTCCCGGTCTCCACCAGGACGGCGCTGTTCGAGCAGGCCGGCATCACCGCGACCCGCTCGGTGGCCGAACTGGTGGAGACCGCGGCGCTGCTGCACGCCCAGCCGCTGCCCGGGGCGCGCGGTGCGGTCGCGGTGGTCTCCAACGCCGCCGGGATCGGCGTCCTCACCGCGGACGCGTGCGCCGACGCCGGGCTGTCGCTGCCCGCCCTGCCCGGCGGACTCACCGCCCGGCTGCGCCGCGTGCTGCCCGACGGCGCGGGCACCGGCAACCCGGTCGACACCACCCCGGCGGCCGGGCCCGACGAGCTGCGGCACTGCCTCGACCTGCTGGAGCGCAGCGGCGCGGTGGACGCCCTGGTGGTGTGCCTGGTGCCCACGGCCCTGACCCCGGACCCGGAACGGGAACCGCTGCGGGCCCTGCTCGACGGCCGGGGCCGGCGCCGGCTGCCGATCGCGGTGGTGCGGATCGACCAGCAGGTGCCGGTCCGCTACCTGACGGCCGGGGACGGCGGCCGGGTCCCCTGCTACGCGGACCCCGGCTCGGCCGCCTCCGCCCTGGCCCGGGCCCGCGAACGGGCCCGCCTGCTGGCCCGGCCGCCCGCCCCGGAGGCCCTCCTGCGCGGCTGCGACCCGGCGGCCGCGCGGCGGCTGGTGGACGGGTTCCTCGCCGAACGGCCGGACGGCGGGTGGCTGGACCCGGCGCGCACCGCCGACCTGCTGGAGTGCTACCGGCTGCCGCAGCCCCCGGCGGTGTGGACGTCCGAGGAGCACACCGCCGTCCTCGCCGCCCGGTCGCTGCGCCGGCTCGGCCACGGCGGCCGGGCCGTCCTGGCGGCCCACCGCCCCGGAGAGCCCGCCGGGGACCCGGGCAGGGCGGTCGCAACGGATCACGAGGCGCGCGACGCCTTCCGGGAACTGAGCGCGACGGCCGGCGCACGGGCGGCCGGGGCGGTGGTCCGCCCGGCCGTCGGGCCCGGCGTCGACCTGCACGTCGACGTCCGCCAGGACGGGGTCTTCGGTCCGCTGGTGGTGCTCGGCCTCGGCGGCCCGGCCGGCGAGCTGCTGGACGAGCCGGTCGCCCGCCTGGCGCCGCTGACCCGGGACGACCCGCCCGCGATGGTCGCCGACTCGCCCGCCGCGCCCCTGCTCGCGGACCTCCCCGACCCCACCGCCCTGCACCGGGTGCTGGTCGGGGCGTCCCGGATGGCCACCGACCTGCCGCAGCTCACCGAGGCCCGGCTCGGCCCGGTCGTCGTCCGGCCCGAGGGCGTCCTCTGCACCGGGTCCCGGATCCGCGTCGAGCCCAGGCGGCCGTTCGACCCGTACCTGCGCCGGCTGCGCCGCCGACCGCTGCCCGGGGAGGGGCGGTGAGCGGCTCGGCGCCCCGGGCGGGGGCGCACCCGACCCGCCCCGTGGTGGCGGTCACCCCGGACACCGACTTCGCCACCGTGGTGGCGGCGCTGACCGCGTCGCGGCGCGGCGTGCTGCCGGTGGTCGACGGGGACGGCGCGGTGGTCGGCGTGGTGTCCGCCTCCGACCTGCTGGCCGCCTACGACCGGGCCGACGGCACGCCCGGGCCGGCCGCCCGCGACCTGATGACCTCCCCCGCCGTGACCGTGCCGGAGGCGGCGGCGCCGCTCACGGCCGCGCGCACGGCGCTGCGCGCGGGCGTCCACCACCTGCCGGTGCTCGACGCGGACGGGCGCCTGGTCGGCCTGCTCTCCCCGCACGACCTGCTGGGCGCGCTGCGTGCGGCCGACGAGGCGATCCGCGAGCGGGCCCTGGCGCTGGCGCTCACGCCGGGCTCCGGGGTGCTCCCCGGCGCGCTGCGCGTGCGGTGCGAGCGGGGCGTCGTCGTGCTGTCCGGCCGGACCAGGACCGGGGCCGACGCGCGGGCGCTGTGCCGGGCGGTGGCGGGCATCGACGGCGTGACGGGGGTGGCGGCCGAGCGCCTGCACGGCGACCGGGACGGTCCGGACGGGGTGTCCTGACCGTCCCGGACGGGGCGGCGTTCAGTCCGCGAACAGGTGCGGGCGGGGCGGCGTCGCGGGGTGGTCGTAGTGGTGGATCCGGGCGTCGGGGCCGGGGAAGTACTCCGAGACCCGGCCGGTGTCGGACCAGCGCACGTCGTACGGCGGGCTGCCGTCGGCGTGGTGCAGGGCGACGATCTCGCCGTCGCGGCGGGCGGCGCCGGGCCGGGTGGCCTCGACGATGATGCGGTCCCCGACCGCGGCGGTCACGGTGTTCATGGCGTTCTCCTTCTGTCCTTGCGGTCCGTCAGCGGACCAGTACGCGTTCGCCGGGGCGCGGCACGACGGCCGTCCAGCCGAGTTCGCGGTCGATCCGGTCGCGCAGGGCCTGCGCGCCCTCCGGCTCGCCGTGCACGAGGTAGGTGGTCGCCGGTGGGGGCGCCGGGCGCAGCCAGTCGACGGTCTCCCCGGCGTCGGCGTGCGCCGAGAAGGCCGGGACGTCGACGATCTCGGCCCGGACGGGGACGTAGCCGCCGTACATCTTCAGGACCCGGGCCCCGTCGACCAGGTCGCGGGCGCGGGTGCCCTCCGCGGCGTAGCCGACGACGACGACGGTGTTGCGGGGGTCGGGCAGCAGGCGGTGCAGGTGGTGGACGACGCGGCCGCCGGTGGCCATGCCGGAGGCGGAGACCAGGACCGCGGGCAGCGGGGAGTCCTCCAGGGCCAGGGACTCCTGGAGGGAGCGGACCGGCTGGAAGGGCTCCGGGCTGATCGCCGCCCCGCCCCGGGCCAGGACCTCCGGGCGCAGTTCGGGAGCGCGGTCGGCGAAGGCGTCCTGGTAGATCCGCAGGGTGGCGAGGGCCATCGGGCTGTCCACGTACACCGGGACGCCGGCCGGGAGCCGTCCGGTGCGGCGGAGTTCGGCGAGCTGGTGCAGGACCACTTCGGTGCGGTCGACGGCGAAGGACGGGATGACGACGGTGCCGCCCCGGGCGAGTGTCCGTTCCAGGGCCCGGGCGAAGCGTTCGCGGGCCGCGGCCTCCTCGTGCCGCCGGTTCCCGTAGGTGGACTCCAGCAGCAGCGCGTCGGCGCCGGTGAACGGGTCGGGCGGGTTGAGCAGCGGGTGGACGGGGCGGCCGAGGTCGCCGCTGGCGGCGAGGGTGTGTCCGTCCTCCAGGGTCAGGTGCACCCAGGAGGAGCCGAGGATGTGCCCGGCGGGGTGCAGGCGCAGCACGGTGCCGTCGGTGATCTCGACGTCCTCGCCGTGCGGGACGGGGACGAAGCGGGCGAGGGTGCGCTCGACGTCGTCCTCGGTGTAGAGCGGCAGCGCGGGACGGTGCTCGGACCAGCCGTGCCGGTTGGCGTGCTCGGCGTCCTCGCGCAGCAGGTGGGCGCTGTCACGGAGGATCAGCTCGGCGATGCGGGCGGTGTACGGGGTGGTGAACACGGGGCCGCGGAAGCCGTCGGAGACCAGTTTGGGCAGGTAGCCGCAGTGGTCGAGGTGGGCGTGGGTGAGCACCGCGCAGTGCACGTCGGCGGGGTCGAGCGGCAGCGGGCGGCGGTTGCGGCGGCGCAGTTCGGCCAGGCCCTGGAACAGGCCGCAGTCGATCATGACGCGGGCGTGGTCGGTCTCGACCAGGAACTTGCTGCCGGTGACGGTGCCGACGCCGCCGAGGAAGGTGAGCAGTCCCGGCCGGGGTGTCGGGGCGGGCTGGTGGTCCATGGCGGCCTCCCGGGGTTCCCTTCCAGCGTCCGCTCCGCCGCGCCCGTCCGTGAGGGCCGCCGGGGCCCGGTGCGGGGACCGGTCGGCCCTCACGGGGCGGCGGTCGGCGGGCGGATGGTGGGGGTAGCGGAACCGAGCGGCGGAGGAGTGGGAACCATGCAGCACCGAAGCGTCCGCGAACTGATGACCCGCGAGGTGGTGACGGCCCGGCCGGACACCCCGTTCAAGGAGGTCGCCGAACTGTTCCACCGCAACGACATCACCGCCGTGCCGGTCATCGACGACCAGGACCGGCCGATCGGCGTGGTCTCCGAGGCCGACCTGCTCCGCAAGGAGGCCGTCCTGCCCGACCCGGAGGACCGCCACCCCGGCCGCTGGCTGCGGCCCGCCGAGCAGGCCCGGGCCGAGGCGGAGACCGCGGGCGGGCTGATGACCAGCCCCGTGGTGACCGCGCGGGCGTCCTGGGACGTCGGCGAGGCCGCCCGCCGGATGGACCGGCACCGGGTCAAGCGCCTCCCGGTGGTGGACGAGGCCGGCCGCCTGATCGGCATCGTCAGCCGGGCCGACCTGCTGCAGGTCTTCCTGCGGCACGACGGAGCGATCCGCGAGGAGATCGTCCACGAGGTCCTCGGCCGGACCCTGTGGCTCCCCCCGGACGCCGTCTCCGCCACCGTGCAGGACGGCGTGGTCACCCTCACCGGCCGCCTCCCCCGCCGCAGCCTCCTCCCGGTCGCCGAACGCCTGTGCCGCGCGGTGGACGGCGTGGTGGCCGTCCACCTGTCGCTCGACTGGACCGAGGACGACACGGGGACCGCGTTCGAGCATCCCCGGGCCCACCGGGCGGGCGGGCGCTGAGCGGCCGGGGCCCGGGCCGGCGGACGGTTCGCCGGCCCGGGCCCCGGTCCGTCAGCTTCCGCCCTCCGCCTCGGCGATGCACTGCTTGACGGCGGCGAAGCTGTCCGGTGCGACGGAGACCGAGTCGATGCCGCAGTGCACCAGGAAGCGGGTGAACTCCGGGTCGCTGCTGGGGCGTTGGCCGCACAGGCCGACCGGGCGGCCGGCGGCGTGGGCGGCGGTGACCAGGTGCTCGATCGAGCGGGTGACGGCGTGGTCGGCCTCGTCGAAGAGGTCGGAGAGCCGGTCGGAGTCCCGGTCGACGCCCAGGGTGAGCTGGGTGAGGTCGTTGCTGCCGACGGAGAAGCCGTCGAAGCGGGCGGCGAACTCCTCGGCGAGCACGATGTTCGAGGGGATCTCGGCCATCACGTACACCTTCAGGCCGTTGCGGCCGCGGGCGAGCCCGTGGGCGGCCAGTTCGGCGAGCACCCGGTCGGCTTCGTCCGGGGTGCGGCAGAACGGGATCATCACCACGAGGTTGGTCAGGCCGATCTCGTCGCGGACCCGCCGCAGCGCCCGGCACTCCAGCGCGAAGCCCTCGCGGTAGCCGGCGTCGTAGTAGCGGCTCGCGCCGCGCCAGCCGATCATCGGGTTCGCCTCGACCGGCTCGAAGGGGCGGCCGCCGAGCAGGCGGGCGTACTCGTTGGTCTTGAAGTCGCTGGTGCGGACGACCACCGGGGCGGGCCAGTGGGAGGCGGCGAGTTGGGCGACGCCCTGGGCGAGCCGGTCGACGAAGTACTCGGTGCGGTCGGGGTAGCCGTCGGTGAGGGCGTCGACGGCCCGCCGGTCCTCGGGGTCCAGGCGTTCGGGGTGGACCAGCGCCATCGGGTGGACCCGCACCTGGTGGGCGACGACGAACTCCGTGCGGGCCAGGCCGACCCCGTCCGCGGGCAGCCGCCACCAGCGGAAGGCGGCGGCCGGGTCCGCGAGGTTCAGCAGGACGCGGGTGCGGGTGGCCGGGAGCGCGGCGAGGTCGGTCTCCGTCTCCTCCCAGTCGACCCGCCCGGCGTAGACGTGGCCCTCCTCGCCCTCGGCGCAGGAGACGGTCACCTCCTGGCCGTCGGTGAGGACCGCGGTGGCCCGCCCGGTGCCGACCACGGCGGGGACGCCGAGTTCGCGGCTGACGATCGCCGCGTGCGAGGTGCGGCCGCCGTGGTCGGTGACGATCGCCGAGGCCCGCTTCATCAGCGGCTCCCAGTCGGGGTCGGTGACCGCGGTGACCAGGACCGCCCCGTCCGGGAAGCGGGCGATCTCGCCGGGGGACGCCAGCGCGCAGACCGGCCCGCGGCCCGCCGCCTGGCCGACCGCGAGGCCGTCGACCAGTCTCCGCCCGGTGCCGGTGATCCGGTAGCGGCGCAGCACCGGGTCGTGCCGCCGGGACTGGACGGTCTCCGGCCGGGCCTGGACCAGGAAGAGCTCACCGGTGCGGCCGTCCTTGGCCCACTCGAGGTCCATCGGGCAGCCGTAGTGCCGTTCGACGGCGACGGCCCAGCGGCCGAGCACGTCGAGGTCGGCGTCGTCCAGGACCCGGGCGGCGCGCTCCGCGGCGGTGGTGTCGACGAGCCGGGTGAGGCCGTGCTCGGCGTAGACGGCCTTGCACCGCTTGGCCCCGACGGCGGCCCGCAGCAGCGGGGTGCGTGCCGTACCGGCTCCGTCGCCGAGGAGCGGTTTGGCCAGCAGGTACTCGTCCGGGTCGACCTGCCCGCCGACCACGGTCTCGCCCAGGCCCCAGGCCGCGCTGACCAGGACCACGCCCGGGTGGCCGGTCTCGGTGTCGAGGGTGAAGGCGACGCCGGCGCTGCCGAGGTCGGAGCGCACCATCAGCTGCACCCCGACGGACAGGGCCACTTCGAGCTGGTCGAAGCCCAGGCGCCGGCGGTAGTCGATCGCCCGGTCGGTGAACAGCGAGGCGTAGCAGCGCCGGCAGGCGTCCAGCAGCGCGGGAACGCCCCGGACGTTCAGGAAGGTCTCCTGCTGGCCGGCGAAGCTGGCCTCGGGCAGGTCCTCGGCGGTGGCGCTGGAGCGCACCGCGACGTCCGGGTCGGTGCGCCCGGCGGAGTGCGCCAACGCGCAGTAGGCGTCGGCGAGTTCCGCTTCGAGCTGCGGCGGCAGCGGGGCGGCCAGCAGGGCGGCCCGGACGGCGGAGCCGACCTCGGGCAGCGGGGCGCCGTGCTGCAGCCGGTCGAGCCGGTCGGCGACGCGCTGCCGCAGGCCGGTGGTGTCGAGGAACTCCCGGTAGGCGTCCGCGGTGGTGGCGAAGCCCTCCGGGACTCTGACCCCGGCCGCCGCGAGGGCGGTGGTCAGTTCGCCGAGGGAGGCGTTCTTCCCGCCGACCAGGGCGACGTCGGCGCGGCCGAGCCCGCTGAAGGGGACGATCCGTCGCATGGTGTCCTCCCGGTCAGTAGGGCATCGGTCGGCCGGACGGGGTCCGCAGGTCCAGCGGTGGGCGCGGCTGCGGGCGGGTCGGGCGCCCGGAGATCCGGATGCGGTCCATGGCTGCCACCTCCTCGGGGTGTCTCCTCCACCGTCCCGCGCCGCTCCGGCCGCACCCAGTGCCGCGGGGGCCGGGAGCCCGGGGCCGACCGGGACAGGCCGGATGGGGCCGGACGGACTCGGGCGGCCCCATCCGGGCCCGCCCGGAGCACGTCAGCTCGGTTGGCGGCGGGTCCAGTGGGGTTCGACCTGCTGCCACTCGGCGTCCCAGCGGACGTAGCGGCGGCGGTCGAGGACGTACAGCGTGCCCCTCCAGACGAGCGCGCTGACCAGGGGCAGGGCCGTGGCGGTGACCAGGGCGTCGGTCCACGCCGCCGCGGTGGCCTGGCCGGCCGTGGCGGGGGCGTGGACGACGGCGCCGTGCGCGTCCAGCCAGATCTGCACCGGGGCGCCGGCGCCTTGGCCGGAGTCCACCTCGGTGGTGGTCCTGTGGGTGGTGCCGTCGGCGGTCCAGGTGACGACGGCCGGCACGGTGCGGGTCTCGAGTCCGGCCGGGACGTCCTCGGCGAGCCGCGCCGTCACCGGGTGCCGGGCGGCGGCCTCGGCCTGCGCCTCCCGGACCTGGGAGTGGTAGGACGCCAGGCCGACCGCGAGCGCTGCCGGCAGGCCGGCGACCGCGAGCGCCAGCAGGAACCGGGACAGCCACCACTGGAGGCGGTCGCTGCCCCGTCTGAGCGGGTTCTTCCGCTGCCTCGGTCGCGTGCGCATGGCGTCCGCCTCCTCAACCGGCCGGCCGGGCTCCCCGGGTGCTCCCCAGCCTCCCGGGAAGCGGCGCGGCCCCGCATGGTCCGAACGGCCCTTTCCGCCCGGCAACGGGCCCGGGCCGCCGGTCCGGCTCGGCACCGGGCGCGTACGGGAGCACGCTGGGAGGAGGAGCCGTGCACGGGAGGCCGGGACCGGTCAGGACCTTCGCCGCCGTGAACGGGTGCGGGAGAACGGAGCGGGTGATGGACGACAGCGGCGCATCCTCCGCGGAGACCGGGGCCTGGGTGGTGGCCCGCCCCGGCCCGGTCGGGACGGCGGGCTCCGGGCCGCTGGTCCTGGAGCGGCGGCCACCTCCCGTCCCCGGTGCGGGCGAGGTCCTGGTGGAGGTGGAGGCGTGCGGCGTCTGCCGCACCGACCTGCACCTCGCCGAGGGGGACCTTCCGCCGCGGGTGCCGCGGTGCACGCCGGGCCACGAGGTGGTGGGGCGGGTGACGGCGCTGGGGCCGGGGACGGAGGGTTTCGCGGTCGGCGACCGGGCCGGGGTGGCCTGGCTGGCCGGGGTGTGCGGGCGCTGCCGCTACTGCCTCGGCGGACGGGAGAACCTCTGTCCGGCCTCCGCGTACACCGGCTGGGACCGGCACGGCGGCTACGCCGGGTCCGTCACCGCCGACGCCCGTTTCGCCTACCGGCTGCCCGAGGAGCCGCCCGCGGAGGAGCTCGCGCCACTGCTGTGCGCCGGAATCATCGGCTACCGCGCGCTGGAACGGGCCGAACTGCCGGAGGGCGGGCTGCTCGGCATCTACGGCTTCGGCGCCTCCGCCCACCTGACGGCCCAGGTCGCGCTGGCCCGGGGCGCCCGGCTGGCCGTGTTCACCCGGGGCGAGGCGGCCCGCGGCCTGGCCCGGGAGCTGGGCGCGGGCTTCGCGGGCGACTCGTACGACCCGCCGCCCGAACCGCTGGACGCCGCGATCCTGTTCGCCCCCGCGGGCGAGCTGGTCCCGGTCGCCCTGGCCGCGCTGGACCGCGGCGGCACCCTCGCGGTCGCCGGGATCCACCTCACCGACGTCCCCGTCCTGAACTACCAGCGGCACCTGTTCCAGGAACGGACGCTGCGCAGCGTCACCGCCAACACCAGGGCCGACGGGCGGGCGTTCCTGGCGGAGGCCGCCCGGGTCCGGCCGGTGGTGCGGGTGAACCGCTACCCGATGCGGCGCGCGGACGCGGCGCTCGCGGACCTCGCCGCGGACCGGGTGACCGGCGTCGCGGTGCTGGTGCCCTGACGACCTCGCGCATGGTTGGCCGCGGCCCTCGCGGGCTCGGCCCAACGGGTCCCGGCCCAACGGATCCACCGGGACCACGCCGACCCCCGCGGCGCCTACCGCTCACCGAGGGCGACCGCAGAACCGCGCGCCACCGGAACCCGGGTCCACCGCAAGCGGGGCGCTCTGGAGGGTCTTGCGGACCTGCTCCGCCAACCGCGAGACCCTCCAGGGCGCCCGCGACCACGGCGGTCCCGTCACCTGCCACGAGACCGTCCCCGCCCGGCTGACCCGCGACCACGTCCGCGGATCCTCCCGGCGGAGGAGGACCACTGGTCGTCGTCACCGCAGCTCAGCGCTCGCGCCCGCGTGGTTTCAACGGTGTGGCGGGCAGTTGCGGGGCGGGCAGCCGGTCCCCGTCGTAGCCGTGCACCTCGCCGAACCGGTCTCCCGTCTCCCAGTCGAGGCGGGCCTGCACGATCTCCGCACCGGACCGGCCGACGAAGTTCCACCACATGACCAGGCGCTCCTCGAAGGGTTCGCCGCCGAGCAGCAGCAGGGCGGCGTCGGTGCGGGCGCGCAGCGGGAGTTCGCGGCGGCCGCAGCCGAGGTAGAGCAGCGAGCCGGGTTCGACCGGGACGCCGTCGACGTCGACGGAGCCGGTCATGGCGAGGACCGCGTACTCGAAGCCCGGGTCGAGCGGGAGGCGGTGGGCGGCGCCCTCGCGGAGGGTGAGGTCGGCGCCGGTGAGGGCGGTGTGGGTGGTGCCGGGCGAGGTCGCGCCGTCGAGGGTGCCGAGGATGAGGTCGGCGCGCAGGCCGCCGGCGGTGACCACGGGCAGTTCGGGGTGGTGCTCGAAGGCGGGTTCGGTGTGCCGGTGCGCGTCGGGGAGCGCCACCCAGAGCTGGGCGCCGTGCAGCAGCGGCGCGTGCGCGCGCGGGGACTCCTCGGAGTGCGAGATGGCCCGGCCGGAGGTCATCAGGCCGAGTTCGCGGGGGCGGACGGTCTGCAGGCTGCCGAGGCTGTCCCGGTGCAGGACGCTCCCCTCGTGCAGCCAACTGACGGTCTGCAGGCCCATGTGGGGGTGCGGCGGCACCTGCATGCCGGGTTCGTCGGCGATGTCGTCGGGGCCGTAGTGGTCGACGAAGCACCAGGCGCCGACCATCCGGCGGCCGAGGTTGGGCAGCAGCCGCCGGACCACGGTGGACTCGCCGAGCGGGACGTGACGCCCGGTCAGCAGGTCCTTGACGGGGCCGGTGGCGGCCTGCCGCCCGCAGACCGCCGGGGCGGGTTTCCGGTCGAGGTTGCTCATGCCCGCCAGTATCGGCCGCCCGCCCCGGTTACCGAGGGCCGCGCGTCGCCGCTGCCGGTGTGCCCGCCGCACGGGAAGGCCGCCCGGAGGCCCGGACAGGTGGCCGGACAGGTGGCCGGACAGGTGCCCGGGCACCACCGGACGCCTGGACGACGCACCGCGGCTCCCGCACGCGGTCAGTGCTTGCACGCCCACCAGGCGTCCGCGCTGGCCGCCGCCGCCTGGGCGCGCAGCCCGCGGACGGCCTCGGCCGGGTCGGCGGCGCCGTACACCGCGGAGCCGGCCACGAACACGTCCGCACCGGCCTCGGCGCAGGCTTCGATGGTGCCCGCGGCGACGCCGCCGTCGACCTGGAGCCACAGGTCGAGGCCGTGCTTGTCGATCAGCTGCCGGGTGCGGCGGATCTTGGGGAGCATGATGTCGAGGAACGACTGGCCGCCGAAGCCGGGTTCGACGGTCATGATCAGCACCATGTCGAGCTCGGGCAGCAGGTCCTCGTAGGGCTCGATCGGGGTGGCGGGGCGCAGCGCCATCGAGGCGCGGGCACCCTTGGCGCGGATCTCCCGGGC
Organism: Kitasatospora cineracea; assembly: GCF_003751605.1. Lineage (NCBI taxonomy): Bacteria > Bacillati > Actinomycetota > Actinomycetes > Kitasatosporales > Streptomycetaceae > Kitasatospora > Kitasatospora cineracea. Next base: position 4,153,207 of record NZ_RJVJ01000001.1, on the reverse strand, counting down.
CAGGCGGACGGGGGCGGCGGCGGCCTCGACGTGGAAGGTGACGGAACCGGCGCCGGCCTCGACGTACTGCGGGGCCCAGCGGTCGGGCTGTTCGATCATCAGGTGGCAGTCGAGGGGGGTGTCGGTGGCGCGGGCCAGCGACTCGACGACCGGCACGCCCAGCGTGAGGTTGGGGACGAAGTGGTTGTCCATCACGTCGACGTGCAGCCAGTCCGCGCCGCGCACCGCCTCGGCCTCGTCGGCGAGGCGGGCGAAGTCCGCGGACAGGATGCTGGGGTTGATCTGCGCCATGGCGAGGGTACCTTCACGGTTCGGTGCGGGCGGCCGGTGCGACCGCTCCCGACCATCATCCCCCGGCCCCCGGACGCCCCCGCCGGAGGAGTGCCCCCGCGGCACCCGCCCGCCCGTCCGTCCGCCCACCCTCCCGCTCACCCGCCCGCCCGCTCACCCGCTCACCCGCTCACCCGCTCACCCGCTCACCCGCTCACCCGCTCACCCGCGAAGTGTTCACACGCCCGCAACACTTCCCCTTCCCGGGGTCGGCCCGCTCTGGCAGGCTCCGGAGCAGGCGGAACCAACGCGCTGCTCGCCCCTCACGAAAGGCGTCCGATGACCCAGGTCGTCCACCCCGCACGTGCCCTCTGGTGGCTGTTCGAGCCCGTCCACGCCCTCACCTACTTCTCCCCGGAGGCCCGCGCCGCGTACGAGGCGGCGGGGCTGCGCGGCTACTGGCGCGGCTACTTCGGCGGGCGTTCGGCGCCGCTGGGCGCGGTGGACGCGGCGCCGGTGGTGGCCGCGTTCTTCAACTTCGCGCCGCAGATGGTCGAACGGGCACTGCCGGAGGTCTGGTCGCTGGCCGGCCCGGAGCGGGCGCTGGAGGCCCGGGTCGCGGGGGCGACGGGCGCGCTGCGGCGCGTCCTGGTGGACGTGAAGCCGGATCTGATCGACCGTTCGGTGGAGTTGCTGGAGCGCGCCGTCGACGGCCTGGACTGTTGTGGGCGCGTGCTGGCCGCCGCGAACGCCGACCTGCCTCGCCCGGAGGGCCGCCTGGCCCGGCTGTGGCAGGCCACCACCGTGCTGCGCGAGCACCGGGGCGACGGGCACGTCGCCGCCCTGGTCACCGAGGGCCTCGACGGCTGCGAGGCCCTGGTGGTCCGCTGCGCCCTCGACACCCGCCGCGAGAGCCTGCAGCCGCACCGGGGCTGGAGCGACACCGAGTGGGACGAGGCCACCGCCCGCCTGGTCGACCGCCGGTGGCTGGCCCCGGACGGTTCGCTGACCCCCGAGGGCCGCCGCCGCCACCTCGCCCTGGAGGCCGCCACCGACCTGGCCGCCTCCCGGGTCTGGACCCACTTCCACCGCTCCGAACTGGACGAACTGCTCACCGCGCTGCGCCCGATCGCCACCGCCTGCCGCGCCGACCTTCCCCCGACCACCCCGATCGGCCTCCCCAACGCGGCCTGACGCCCCCTCCGCCGCCCGCCCGCCGCCCCTCGGCACGGAGAACCAAGTACACGGGCCGGCACGGGGGGTCAGTACGGGGGCGGGCCGAGTACGATGCCGCGGCCGGAGTAGAAGCGCTCCAGGTCGCCCCAGGGCACCCGGGCGGCGCGCTGCGAGCCGTCGGGGAAGCCCGACGGGTTGTGGATCAGCAGCGCCTCGTCGTCGGCGCCGACCGCGAGCACCAAGTGGCCTCCGGTGCGCGGCACTTCGGGCGCCAGCGTGCGGATGCCGGGGTGGACGGAGAGCATCGGCAGCCGCCCCTCGCCGAGTTCGGCCGCGACCCGGTCGGCGGGCAGCGGGCTGACGGCCTCGGCGTGCAGGCCCCAGCGGGTGCGGGCGTACGCGGCGAACGGGGCGTGGATCAGCCCGTCGAGCCGCCCGTCGGGGTGCCGGACGTACGCCCCGGCCTGCTGGCACTCCTCGGCGAGCCGGACGGCCGCCGGGGCGACGCCCCACCAGTGGTCGAGCACCATCCGCAGGCAGGCCATCCCGCACAGCCGCCACGACCAGTACTCGTACTCGTCCTCGTTCGCGGCGCCGGACCGCTCCCACAGCGGGTCGTCGGCGGCCCGCAGCGTGCCGTCCAGGATGTCGGGCACGAGTTCGGGCGACTCCCACTGGGAGTAGTAGGGGACCTGATGGCTGATCGGCTTCACCCGGTCATCCTGGCGCACTTCCGCCCGGTTCCCCCGGAGCCCCGTCCGCGACACCGGCAAACACCCCCGCCACCCCGACCGCGCGGACCACCGCCCGCCCAGGTGATCGCCCCCCGCCCGTTTCCGCACTATCCTCCGTCCCCGTCCCCGTCCCGTATCCCTCCCCCTCCGCCTCCCCCGAACGGAACAGCCGTGGCCGAGATCCGCCCCGAACCCGTCGACTCCCCGGACGCCCGCCTGCTGCTGACCGAGTACCAGGCCGAGGTCCGTCGCCGCTGGAGCGGCCCGCCACCCGCCGAACCGCTGCCCGCCGAGGCCCCGGCAGACCTCGAACTCGCGCCGCCCCAGGGCGTGTTCCTGCTCGCCCGACTGGACGGCCGCCCGGTCGGCTGCGCGGGCGTCCGAGCCTTCGGCACCGCTCCCGACGCCACCCGCGCCGCCGCCCCCGGTACCGCCGAACTCAAGCGCCTGTACGTCCGCCCGGCCGGCCGCGGACACGGCCTGGGCCGGCTCCTGCTGGCCGCCGCCGAGGACGCCGCCCGCGCCCTCGGGCACGCCCGGCTGAGGCTGGACACCATGGCCGAACTCGCCGAGGCCCGCGCCCTGTACACGGCCACCGGCTACACGGACATCCCGCCGTACAACACCAACCCGTACGCCGCGCACTGGCTGGAGAAGGCGCTGTGACCGGGCCGGTGGTGAACCTGTGGCGGGCGGGCCTGACCTCCGTGCCGGACGAGGTGTGGGGCCGGACGGACGCCGAGGTGCTGATCCTCGCGGACAACGAGCTGACCGAAATCCCGGACGCCATCGGCGACTTCACGGCCCTCCGCACCCTCGACCTGGGACACAACGCGCTCACCGCCGTCCCCGACCGGATCGGCGACCTCACCGGCCTGTCCGACTTCCTCTACCTGCACGACAACCGGCTCACCGCCCTGCCGGAACGCCTGGGCCGCCTGCACCGGCTGCGCTACCTCAACGTCGGCGACAACCCGCTCACCGAACTCCCGGACAGTCTCGGCGACTTGGGCCGACTCCTCGAACTGCGCGCCCAGGACTGCCGGTTGACCCGCCTCCCCGGCACCCTCGGCGCGCTCACCCGGCTGCGCGAACTGCGCCTGCGCGGCAACTCCCTCACCACGCTGCCCGATTCGCTCTCCGCCCTGCACGAACTGCGCTGCCTGGAACTGCGTGGCAACCACCTCACCACCCTGCCGCCCGCCCTGGCCGGCCTCCCCCTGCTGCGCGAACTCGACCTGCGCGCCAACCCGTTGACGGACCTCCCGCCCTGGCTGGCCGACCTCCCCGCCCTGGAGAAACTCGACCTGCGCTGGACCCCGCACCCGCCCGCCTCGCACCTGGTCCAGGCCCTCGAACAGCGCGGCTGCGCCGTCTACTTCTGACCCCGCCGATACCCCAGCGATACCCCAACGGCACCCCCGACGGCACCCCCGCGGGCGTCCGGCGAAACCCCGCCGGACGCCCCACCGTCGACGCCTCACCAGGCGTAGTGCTCCGGCGCGGTGCGGTAGCCGGGGAAGATCCCGTCCAGCCGCTCCAGCGTCTTGGCGTCCAACTCGACCTCCAACGACCGCACCGCCGCGTCGAGTTGCTCCTCGGTACGGGGACCGATGATCGGGGCGGTGACGGCCGGACGGGTGCGCAGCCAGGCGAGCGCGACGTCGCCGGGCTGGTGGCCGAGCTCCTCGCACAGGTCCTCGTACGCCTGGATCTGCTCGCGGCGCTCGTTCAGGGTGTCCAGCGCGCGGCCCGACGCCCGGCGGACGCCCTCGCGCTCCTTGCGCAGCACCCCGCCGAGCAGGCCGCCGTGCAGCGGGGACCACGGGATCAGGCCGAGGCCGTAGTGCTGGGCTGCGGGGGCCACCTCCAGCTCGACGCTGCGCTCGATCAGGTTGTACAGCGACTGCTCGCTGGTCAGGCCGAGGAAGTTGCGCGCCCTGGCGGCCTCCTGGGCCTGGGCGAGGTGCCAGCCGGCGAAGTTGGAGGAACCCACGTAGACGATCTTGCCCTGGAGGGTGAGCACCTCCATCGCCTGCCAGATCTCGTCCCAGGGCGTGTCCCGGTCGACGTGGTGCATCTGGTACAGGTCGATGTGGTCGGTCTGCAGGCGCTGCAGGCTGGCGTCCACGGCACGGCGGATGTTGAGCGCGGAGAGCTTGCCCTCGTTGGGCCAGTCACCCATGTCGCCGTACAGCTTGGTGGCGATCACGGTCTTCTCGCGCCGCCCGCCGCCCTTGGCGAACCAGTTGCCGATGATGCTCTCGGTGAGGCCCTTGTTCTCGCCCCAGCCGTAGACGTTGGCGGTGTCGAAGAAGTTGATGCCGTGCCCGTGCGCGGCGTCCATGATCCGGTGCGCGTCGGCCTCCACGGTGTGCGGGCCGAAGTTCATGGTGCCCAGGCAGAGCCGGGAGACGGACAGGCCGGTACGGCCGAGGTGGGTGTACTCCATGTCCCCACCCTCTGCCGACCCGCCCCACTTGTCCAGTACCCACCCACCCGACGCCCTGCCACCACCCGACGCCCCATCACCACCCGCCCCCTCCCGTCCCCTCCCGCCCCTCCTCCCCCCGCTCACTCGCCCCTCACCACCCGGTACACCTCGGTCCGGCGCCCGCCGACCGAGGTGACCAGGACCGCGAACTCCGGGCCCTCCGAAACCGCCCGCCCCGACTCCCCTGCCGCGTCAGGCAGTTCGTCGCAGCAACGCCAGGTACATCGCATCCGTCCCGTGCAGGTGCGGCCACAACTGCACGTCCGGCCCGTCCCCCAGATCGGGCACGCCGGGCAGCAGCGGACGGGCGTCGATCCACTCCACGTCCGCCCGGCCGCGCAGCACGTCGTCGACCACGGCCCGGGTCTCCGCCAGGTGCGGCGAGCAGGTCGCGTAGCCGACCACGCCGCCGACCCGCGCCGCGTCCAGCGCCGAACGGAGCAACTCCCGCTGCAGCGGCCCGAATCCGGCGATGTCCTCGGGCCGGCGCCGCCAGCGCGCCTCCGGCCGGCGGCGCAGCGCGCCCAGGCCGGAGCACGGCACGTCGACCAGCACCCGGTCGAACGCCCCGCCCTGCCAGGCGCCCCGCGTCCCGTCCGCGGTGATGACGGCGTACGGTCCGGGGTTGCCGTCCAGCGCGCGGGCCACCAGCCGGGCGCGGTGCGGCTGCTTCTCGGAGGCGACCAGCGCCGCGCCGCGCTCCGCGGCGACCGCGCCGAGCAGCGCGGCCTTGCCGCCGGGGCCCGCGCAGCCGTCCAGCCAGAGCCGGTCGGGGCCGTCCAGCGGGGCGTTGGCGAGGGCGAGGGCGACCAGCTGGCTGCCCTCGTCCTGGACACCGGCCCGGTTCTCCCGCACCGCGTCGACCCCGGCCGGGTCGCCGCCGTCGGTGAGCCGCAGCGCGTACGGCGACCAGCGGCCGTCCTCGACCTCGGGCAGCGCCTCGCGCAGCTCCGCGACCGAGGAGCGCCCGGGGCGGGCGACCAGCGTCACCTCGGGGCGGGCGTTGTCGGCCTCCAGCAGCTGCTCCATCGCCTGCCGCCCGCTCGCGGCGGGCTGCCAGCGGCCGAGCGCGTCCCACAGCGAGGAGACCACCCAGCGCGGGTGGGAGTGGACGACGGCCAGGTGGTCCTCGGCGTCGTCCTCGTAGGGCGGGGCGACCTGGGCGACCCAGCCCGCCAGGTCCTGGGCGCTGATCTTGCGCAGCACGGCGTTGACGAACTTGGCCCGGCCGTCGCCGAGCACCACCCGGGCCAGCTCGACGGTCGCGGACACCGCGGCGTGGCTGGGGATGCGGGTGCCGAGCAGCTGGTGCGCGCCCAGCGAGAGGACGTCCAGCACCGGCGGGTCGACCTCGCGCAGCGGACGGTCCACGCAGGCGGCGATGACCGCGTCGTAGGTGCCCTGGCCACGCAGCGTGCCGTACACCAGCTCGGTGGCGAGCGCCGCGTCGCGCCGCTCCATGCCCTTGCGCTCGGCCTCGCGCAGCAGCGAGGGCAGGATCAGGTTGGCGTACGCGTCGCGCTCGTCGACGGCCCGCAGCGCCCGGAACGCGACGATCCGGGCGGGGTCCTTCTTCGGACGGCGGTGCGGACGGGGGGCGCGCTTCGCGCCGGCGGGGGTGCTCAAAACGAATGCCTCGAAACAAAAGGTGCTACGGATCAGGTCCGACCCGACGAGGGGCCTCCCCCAAGTCTAGGCCGAACCCACCGCGCACCCCGCCCCCGAAGGCTCAGCCCTCGAACCGCTCCCCGTCGACCCGCAGCCCTCAGCCCTCGAACCGCTCCCCGGACTCGATCCGCGCCCCGCGCGCCCAGTCCGCGGCCGCCATCGCCTTCTTGCCCTGCGGCCGGACCTCGCCGAGCTCCACCTCGTGGCTGCCGGTGCCGACCCGGACGCTGTTCTTGGCGACCGCCAACTCGCCCGGCGCCAGGGCGGTTTCGCCGGGCAGCAGGCGGACGGGGCCGGTGACCTTGAGCCGCTCGCCGCGGAAGGTGGTCCAGGCGCCGGGCGCGGGCGCGCAGCCGCGCACCACGCGGTCGACCCGCAGCGCGGGGTGGGTCCACTCGATCCGGGCGTCCTCGACGGTGAGCTTGGGCGCCAGCGACACCCCGGCGAGCGGCTGCGGCTCGGGCCGGGCCTGCCCGTCCTCGATCGCGTCCATGGTGCGCACCAGCAGGTCGGCGCCGGCGTGCGCGAGCCGGCCGAGCAGGTCGCCGCTGGTGTCGGTGGGCTTGACGGTCTCGGTGAGGACGCCGAACACCGGCCCGGAGTCCAGGCCCTGCTCGATCCGGAAGGTGGACGCGCCGGTGACCTCGTCGCCCGCCATCACCGCGTGCTGCACGGGCGCGGCGCCGCGCCACGCGGGCAGCAGCGAGAAGTGCAGGTTGACCCAGCCGTGCACCGGGATCTCCAGCGCGCCGGGCCGGATCAGCGCGCCGTACGCCACCACGGGGCAGCAGTCGGGGGCGAGCTCGGCCAGCCGGGCCGTGAACTCGGGCTCGCTCGGCCGGGCCGGCTTGAGCACCTCGATGCCGGCCTCCTCGGCGCGCTGCGCGACGGGGCTGGCCACCAGCTTGCGCCCGCGCCCGGCCGGCGCGTCGGGGCGGGTCACCACGGCGACCACCTCGTGCCGGGAGGCCAGCAGGGCGTCCAGGGCGGGAACGGCGACCTCGGGGGTGCCGGCGAAGACGAGACGCACGGGCGGGGGCCTTTCACTGGATTCGAACGGTCGGAACATCTGATGGCCGGAAAATACCCGCCGAACGGCCACCGGGCGGCCACCGGGCGACCGCCCTCCGGCCCCCGACAACCGTATTTCCGCACAACCTCAACACATGATCGGCGGACGAACCGTCAGCGGACCGGCCCGAAGGTGGAATGCGGCGAGATCCGCACCGTCGGCGCCGGACCGCCGCCCCAGTCGGTCTCCCGGATCGCCTTCATCGCGGCCTTCCGGGCCTCCCGGTCCAGCCGGTCGATGAAGATGATCCCGTCCAGGTGGTCCGTCTCGTGCTGGATGCACCGCGCCAGCAGCTGGGTGCCCTCCACCGTCACCGGCTCCCCGTGCATGTTGACGCCCCTGGCCACCACGCCGTACGCCCGCTTGGTGTCGAACCGCAGGCCGGGCAGCGACAGGCACCCCTCGGGGCCGTCCTGCTCCTCCTCGCTCAGCGACAGGTCCGGATTGATCAGGTGGCCCACCACCCCGTCCACGTTGTACGCGAACACCCGTAGCGAGACGCCCAGTTGCGGCGCGGCCAGCCCGGCCCCGGGAGCCTCCAGCATGGTGTCGGTCAGGTCCTTCACCAGCTTCCGCAGCTCCTTGTCGAAGACGGTCACCGGCTTCGCGGTCGCCCGCAGCACCGGGTCTCCGAAGATCCGGATCGGCTGAACTGCCAAGACTGCGACTCCCTCTGCACCGACTCTGCACCGACAGGACCGCCCGGAAACGGCGGCCTCCGGGAAGTCTATGCAATCCCCGCCACCGGTTCGGGCGGCCACTGGCATATCCCGAGTCGCACTCCGCGCGTGACCCAATGACCCGACGTGCGTTGGTCAATGCGAATTGACCGGGACGCGCGAGCGCCCCGAGCACGCGACCCGATCGAGAGGTGGCAACGAGGCCATGGCCGAGCAGATCAACCACGACGCCCGGGCCCGGGCGTCCCTGCACCTGCTGGTGCGGGACATCGAGCGGGTCCGACGCCAGGTCGACGCCCTGCGCACGCTCACCGCCCAACTGGGCAACGTCTACCGGCCCCGCCGCCCCAGCACCTCCGCCGGCTTCGTGGTCTACGGCCGCGCCCCCGCCCCGACCGTCCGGCTCGCCCAGGAACTGCGCGAGAGCGTCGAGACCCTGGTCGCCGCCGCCGTCGAGTTCGACCGCGCCCTCGGCTTCTCCTGGGACTCGGTCGGCTCCGCGCTCGGCGTCACCAAGCAGGCCGTCCACCGCCGCTACGGCATGCGCCGCCCCACCGGCGAACTCCTCCCCACCCCGCGCGAGACCGACACCCCCGCCGCCCCGCCGCCGCCCGCCGCCGCCACGGCCGAGCACCCCGTCGCGACGGCCCGCCCCCCGATCCCGCAGGCCCGCCAGGCCAGCCCGCTGATGCCCCAGCGCACCCGCTAGCCCCGCACCGAGCGGCCGGATCCACCCGGGGATCCCTCACCACCCCGGACGGATCCGGCCGCTCGCGCACTCCCCCACCCGTTCCCCCACCGTCCCACCCGCACAGCACGCCCGAGCCCCCACCGCCCCCGCGCACTCCGCCCGCCCCCGCCACCACACAGCGCCCCCCACCCGACGCCCGTCCCACCCGACGCCCGTCCCACCCGACACCCGTCTCACCCGATGTCCGTCGGATCCACCCGGATCCGCACCGTCTCCGCCCCCCGCAACGCCAGCCGCGCGATCTGCGCCGCCTTCAGCGCGGCCGCCAGCGCGGCCCCCTGCCCCGGCGCGACCCGCACCAGCGCACGCTCCACCCCCTCCTCCCGCGCTCCCCCCGCAGCGCCCGCCCCCCCGGCACCGCCCCCGTTCCCCCCGAACACCGGCACCGGCCCCAGCACGTCCGCCCCCGCGGGCAGTCGCAGCAGCCCCAGCAGGTCGGCGACCGCCCGCGCCGACCCCGTCACCGAGGCCATCCGCGAGACCGGCGGGAACCTGAGCTCCTCCCGCTCGTCGAGTTCCGTCCCCGCGTGCCCGGCCGGGTCCCACCGCACCAGCGCCTGCACGGCCCGCGCCGCCGCCTCCGCGACGACCACCACCGTGCCGCCCTCCGTCGCCGGGCGGACCAGCGCGGCCGCCGTCAGCCAGCGCCGCACCGCCTCCTCGCCGGCCCGCAGGTCGGGCCGGTTGAGCAGCGCCCAGCCGTCGAGCAGCAGCGCCGCCGCGTACCCGGGCCCCTCCGCGACCGGTTCGGCGCCCGGCGTGGCCAGCACCAGCGCGGGCGCCCCCGGCACCGTCGCCAGCACCGCGTCCCGCCCGGAGGTGCGGACCGGGATCCGCGGGAACGCCTTGCCCAGCTCCTCCGCCGTCCGCCGGACGCCGACCACCGCGGCCCGCAGCCGGAACGACCCGCACTCGGTGCAGTGCCAGTCGTGCTCCTCCGTGCCGCACCACGAGCACACCAGCACGGCGCCCGCCGCCGGTGACTCCAGCGGCCCGCCGCAGGCCCGGCAGCGCGCCGTCTCCCGGCAGCGCCCGCAGGCCAGCCGGGGCGCGTAGCCCCGCCGCGGGACCTGGACCAGCACCGGCCCCCGGGTCAGCGCCTCGTGCGCGGTCTCCCAGGCCACCGACGGCAGCCGGGCGGCCTGCGCCGCCCCGTCCCGGGCCTGGTCGTACTCGGTGACGGTGCGCACCCGGGGCGCGGTCAGCCGGACGGTCTCCCGGGCGGCCGCCAGCGGCCGGGCCCAGCCGGAACGCAGCAGCTGCGCGGCCTCGACCGTCATCGAGACGCCGCCGAGCAGCACCGCCGCACCCTCCTCGGCGGCCCGCAGCAGCGCCACCTCCCGCACGTGCGGGTAGGGCGCGTTGGGGTCGCTGTGGCTGCCGTCGCCGTCCGACCAGACCACCACCAGCCCGAGGTCGCGCACCGGTGCGAACACCGCCGCCCGGGTGCCGATCGCGGCGTGCACCGAACCGCGGCTGACGGACAGCCAGCGCCGGTAGCGCTCCTGCGGGCCCGCCTCGGCGGCCAGCACCACGTGCCGCCCGGCGCCGAGCAGCTCGTGCAGCGCCGCGTCGACCCGGGCCACCGCCCGCCCGTCGGGCAGCACCACCAGCGCGCCGCGCCCGGAGGCGAGCGTCGCCGCGACCGCCCGGGCGATCTCGCCCGGCCACTCGGGGCCGGGCAGCGCCGTCCACACCGCGCGCGGCGGGTGCCCGCCGGCCAGCGACGCCAGGAACTCGGCGCCGTGCACGTACCGCTCCCAGCTGCCCGCCGCCGGAGCACCCGGCGGCGGCAGCGGCCGCGGCGACGGCTCGCCCTCGGCCCCGGCGTGCCGCGGCGGGACGGCCAGTTGCAGCACGTCCGCCAGCGTCCCGGCGTAGCGGTCGGCGACGGCCCGGCACAGCCGCAGCAGCTCGGGCCCCAGCACCTGCTCGGGCGACAGCACCCGGGCCAGCGGGGCCAGCGGGCCCGCGTAGTCCGAGTCGTCCCGGCGTTCGACGACGAACCCGTCGTGCAGCGCCCCGCCCTCGCGCCGCCCGTGCGCGCCGACCCGGCCGCCGAACCGCACCCGGACCCGGACGCCGGGCCGGGCGTCCTCGGACATCGACTCCGGCACCGCGTAGTCGAAGTACTGGTCGAGGCTCAGCACGCCCTTGTCGACCAGCACCCGGGCCACCGGCTGCCGTTCGGCGAGCACCACCCCGCGCGCGGCCCGCGGCTTCGCCCGGCGCACCGTCTCCCGGATGAACGCCAACTGCTCCCCGGTGCCGTCCGCGCTGCTCACGCCCCCAACCTAGCGGACCCCGCCGACAACACGACGGAGCCGCCCGCCGGGGAAGAACTCCCCGGCGGGCGGCTCCGTTCGAACCGGACGGCTCAGCCCGCGACAGCGGCCTTCAGCGCGTCGACCCGGTCGGTGCGCTCCCAGGTGAAGTCCGGCAGCTCACGGCCGAAGTGGCCGTACGCGGCGGTCTGCTGGTAGATCGGGCGCAGCAGGTCCAGGTCGCGGATGATCGCGGCCGGGCGCAGGTCGAAGACCTGGGTGACGGCCTCCTGGATCTTCAGCACCGGGACGGTCTCGGTGCCGAAGGTCTCCACGAACAGGCCGACCGGCTCGGCCTTGCCGATCGCGTACGCGACCTGCACCTCGGCGCGCCGGGCCAGGCCCGCGGCGACGATGTTCTTGGCGACCCAGCGCATCGCGTACGCGGCCGAGCGGTCCACCTTGGACGGGTCCTTGCCGGAGAAGGCGCCGCCGCCGTGGCGGGCCATGCCGCCGTAGGTGTCGATGATGATCTTGCGGCCGGTGAGGCCGGCGTCGCCCATCGGGCCGCCGATCTCGAAGCGCCCGGTCGGGTTGACCAGCAGCCGGTAGCCCTCGGTGACCAGCTTGATGCCCTCGTCGGCGAGCGCCTTGAGCTCGGGCTCGACCACGAACTCCCGGATGTCGGGGGTGAGCAGCGAGTCCAGGTCGATGTCGCTGGCGTGCTGCGAGGAGACCACCACGGTGTCCAGGCGCACGGCGCGGTCGCCGTCGTACTCGATGGTGACCTGGGTCTTGCCGTCGGGCCGCAGGTAGGGGATGGTCCCGTTCTTGCGGACCGCGCTCAGCCGGCTGGAGAGCCGGTGCGCGAGGGTGATCGGCAGCGGCATCAGCTCGGGGGTGTCGTCGCAGGCGTAGCCGAACATCAGGCCCTGGTCGCCGGCGCCCTGACGGTCCAGCTCGTCCTCGACGTCGCCCTCGACCCGGTGCTCGTGGGCGGTGTCCACGCCCTGCGCGATGTCCGGGGACTGCGAGCCGATCGACACCGACACGCCGCAGGAGGCGCCGTCGAAGCCCTTCTTGGACGAGTCGTAGCCGATCTCCAGGATCTTCTCCCGGACCAGCTGCGCGATCGGCGCGTACGCCTTGGTGGTGACCTCGCCGGCGATGTGCACCAGGCCGGTGGTGATCAGGGTCTCCACGGCGACGCGGGAGGTCGGGTCGTCCTTGAGGAGGGCGTCCAGGATGGTGTCGCTGATCTGGTCAGCGATCTTGTCGGGGTGTCCCTCGGTGACGGACTCCGAGGTGAACAGGCGGCGAGACACAGCGCTCCCTGGGGTTGCAGCGGCTGCTGACTGAATGCGCTCGGAAGTCCCGAGGCATCCGGAAAGACTTGATTCCTGGAGTGGAGTGTAACGGTCGGCTACCGATCGCGGGGCACTCCCCGGCAAGGTCCGCCGTGTCCGGTCGAGGATCACACCGGCCGGTCTGCGCCGGTCAGGACGGGTCGCGGCCGAACCTACCGGCCCGGGGGGATCCAACTACCGGGACAACTCGGGGCGTTGCAGCGGTTAACGCTCCGCCCCGGCCCCGGCGCGGGGCAGCCGGGCGGCGACCTGGTCCCAGACCGCGTCCGCCAGGATCTCCTTGGGGCCGTCCGCGATGTGGACCTCGGAGCCGTCCGCGCCGAGCAGCACGGCGCTGTTGGTGTCCTGGCCGAACGCCTTGCCGTCGCCGACCTCGTTGACCACCAGCAGGTCGCAGCCCTTGCGGGCGAGCTTGGCCCGGCCGTTGGCCAGCACGTCGTCGGTCTCGGCGGCGAAGCCGACCACCACCTGCCCGGCGCGGGACCGGTCGGCGGCGACCTCGGCCAGCACGTCGGGGTTGCGGACCAGCACGATCGGCGCGGGCTCGACCCCGTCCACCTTCTTGATCTTGCCGCTGGCGTACTCGGCGGGGCGGAAGTCGGCGACCGCGGCGGCCATCACCACCGCGTCGGCGTCCTCGGCGGCCTTCAGCACCGCCTCGCGCAGCTGCATCGCGGTGCCGACCCGGACCACGTCCACCCCGGCCGGGTCGGGCAGCGCGGTGTTCGCGGCGACCAGGGTGACCCGGGCGCCGCGGGCCACCGCGGTGGCGGCCAGCGCGTAGCCCTGCTTGCCGGAGGAGCGGTTGCCGAGGAAGCGCACCGGGTCGAGCGGCTCGCGGGTGCCGCCCGCCGAGACCACCAGGTGCCGGCCGGCCAGGTCCTGCTCCAGCGGGCCGCGCAGCAGGACGCGGCGGCAGACCGCGAAGATCTCCGCCGGGTCGGGCAGCCGGCCCTTGCCGGTGTCGACGCCGGTGAGCCGGCCCACCGCGGGCTCGATCACGATCGCGCCGCGCCGCCGCAGCGTGGCGACGTTCTCCTGGGTGGCGGGGTGCTCCCACATCTCGGTGTGCATGGCGGGCGCGAACACCACCGGGCAGCGGGCCGTCAGCAGGGTGTTGGTCAGCAGGTCGTCGGCCAGGCCGTGGGCGGCCTTCGCCAGCAGGTCCGCGGTGGCCGGGGCGACCACCACCAGGTCCGCCTGCTGCCCGATCCGCACGTGCGGGACCTCGTGCACCCGCTCCCAGGTCTCGGTCGCCGCCGGCCGCCCGGACAGCGCCGCCCAGGTCGCCTCCCCGACGAAGTGCAGCGCCGCCGCGGTCGGCACCACCGTGACCTCGTGCCCGGACTCGCTGAACCTCCGCAGCAGTTCACAGGCCTTGTAGGCGGCGATCCCGCCGCTCACCCCGAGGACCACACGGGACGCGTTCATGACGGTCGGCTCTCCTTCATCACGGCACTGCGACGGGCTCGCGCCCACCTTACGGCCCATCAGCGCACGGCTGCGACGTGCCGCCGGGCACACCGGGCCGCACACGGCCGCAGGGCCCGCCCCGACGCCGGACGGCATCGGAACGGGCCCTGCAGGGACTCTCGGGGGCTCAGGCGCCCTCGACCGCCTCGGCGGTGAGCAGGCCGGCGTTGATCTCGCGCAGCGCGATCGACAGCGGCTTCTCGTGCACGTGGGTGTCGACCAGCGGGCCGACGTACTCGAGCAGGCCCTCGCCCAGCTGCGAGTAGTACGCGTTGATCTGGCGGGCGCGCTTGGCCGCGTAGATCACCAGGCTGTACTTGGAGTCGGTGGCCTCGAGCAGCTCGTCGATCGGCGGGTTGATGATGCCCTCGGGCGCGGTCATCGAAGAGGACACGCTGAACCTTCCGAAGTGGTTTACGGGTATCGGCTGGATGCAGCCGATCCGGTCAGGCTACACCGAGCAAGGCTAGCAGTTCGGCCGCTACCTGCTCGACGGAGGTGTTGACAAGGGTCGTGTCGAACTCCGCCTCGGCGGCCAGTTCGACCTTCGCCACCGCCAGCCGCTCGTCGATGACGTCCTGCGGCTCGGTGCCCCGGCCGGTGAGCCGGCGGACCAGCTCGTCCCAGCTCGGCGGGGCCAGGAAGACCAGCTGCGCCTCGGGCATCGACTCCTTGACCTGCCGGGCCCCCTGGAGGTCGATCTCCAGCAGCACCGGCTCGCCCTTGTCGAGCTTGTCGAGCACGGCCTGCCGCGGCGTCCCGTACCGGTTCCCGGCGAAGACCGCCCACTCCAGCAGCTCGCCGTTGGCCACCAGCTTGTCGAACTGCTCGTGGTCGACGAAGTGGTACTGCACGCCGTCGCGCTCACCGGGGCGCGGGTGCCGGGTCGTCGCCGACACCGACAGCCAGACCTCGGGGAACTGCTTCCTCATATGAGCGACGACCGTGCTCTTGCCGACCCCGGAGGGGCCGGAGAGCACGGTCAGCCGCGGACGCTCACTCATGTACCGATTATCCCGGATCGCGGACGTTCCGCCGACACCGGCCTCCGATCAGGAGGCCGCGCCGCCGAACTCCCGCTCCAGGGAGGCGATCTGGTTCGTACCGAGGCCGCGCACGCGACGGCTCTCGGAGATGCCGAGGCGCTCCATGATCTGCTTGGCGCGCACCTTGCCGACACCCGGCAGGGACTCCAGCAGGGCGGAGACCTTCATCTTGCCGATGACCTCGTCGTCGGACTTGCCGGCCTTGATGACGTCGTGCAGCGAGGCGCCCGAGTGCTTCAGCCGGTTCTTGACGTCGGCACGCTTCCGGCGAGCCTCGGCGGCCTTGGCGAGCGCGGCGGTGCGCTGTTCGGGAGTAAGGGGCGGAAGAGCCACGCCGTTCACCTCAGGTGTGGATGGAAGGGATGAGCCATGACTTGGTGGTGCCCGGACGCCACAGGCTCTGACCTGCGGAGGTGGCCGTGACCACCGCCAACTGGCGTCCTACCGCCGGACACTACCCAACTTGGGCCGCCGCGTCAGGAAAAGAACACGAAAAGTCCAGGTCAGCAGGGGCCGACCTGGGAGTTTTCCGGTCAAATCAACCGAGTTGGCGGCCCGATGCTCACGCGTTTGTGACGCCCCTCACATCGTTGACGAACGCCTGCGCGGCCTGTCGCAGCGCCGCCACCGACGGCCCGTGCCGGAGCACGTCGCGGCTCACCGAGGGCACCACGTTGCGCACCTGGTCGCCGAAGACCCGCGGCAGGTCGGCCGCGGTGGCGCCCTGCGCGCCCACCCCGGGGGCCAGCAGCGGGCCGTTGATCGCCAGGTCCACCCCGGCGTCGGCGAGCGTCGCGCCGACCACCGCGCCGAACGACCCCAGCGGCTCGGCGCCCGCGTTCTCCGCCGCCAGCCGCCGCAGCACCGCCTGCGCCACGCTCTGCCCGTCCGCCCCGACCGCGCGCTGCACCTCGTGCCCCTCCGGGTTGGAGGTCAGCGCCAGCGCGAACAGCCCACACCCGTTGGCGTGCGCCAGGTCCACGGCCGGCTGCAGCGAACCGAAGCCCAGGTACGGGCTGACGGTGAGCGCGTCCGAGAACAGCGGGCTGTCCGGGGACAGGAAGGTCTCGGCGTACGCGGCCATGGTCGAACCGATGTCGCCGCGCTTGGCGTCCATCAGCACCAGCGCCCCGGCCGCCCGGGCCTCGGCCACCGAGCGCTCCAGGACCGCGATGCCGCGGCTGCCGAAGCGCTCGAAGAACGCGGACTGCGGCTTGAGCACCGCGACCCGGTCCGCCAGCGCCTCGACCACGGTGCGGGAGAAGGTCTCCAGCCCGGCCAGGTCGTCGTTCAACCCCCAGGCGGTGAGCAGCGAGGCGTGCGGGTCGATGCCGACGCAGAGCTGGCCCCGGGTGTCGAGGGCGGTCCGCAGGCGGGCACCGAAGGGCGTGCTGTCAGTCATCTACTGTCTTCCGTCTTCCGTCGTGGTGGTGCGGTGGGCGAGCCCCACCGCGTCGGTGTAGGCGGCGAAGCCGCGCTCGGCGAGCTCCGTCCGCAGTTCGTCGAGGATCCGCAGCGGTGCGGTCGGGTCGCGCAGCAGCTCCGAGCCGACCGCGACGCCGGACGCGCCGGCCAGGGTGAACTCCAGGGCGTCCCGGCCGGTGCGCACCCCGCCCATGGCGAGGATCGGCACCGTCGGCATCCGCCCGGCCCGCATCCCGGCGTGCACCTGGAACACGCAGCGCACCGCGATCGGCCGCAGCGCCGGCCCGGACAGGCCGCCCAGGCCGCCGGGCGCGCCCAGGGCGGGACGGCGGGCGTCCAGGTCGATGGCCATGCCCCGGGCGGTGTTGACCATCGACAGGCCGTCGGCCCCGGCCGCCACGCAGGCGGCCGCGACCTCGGTGACCGACCCCTGGTCGGGGGCCAGCTTGGCGTAGACCGGCAGCCCGGGCGCGGCGGCCCTCACCGCGGCGACCACGTCGTAGCTGACCGCCGGGTTGGCCGCGAACAGCAGCCCCCGGTCGGCGGCGCCCGGCGCGGACAGGTTCAGCTCCAGGCCGCGCACCCCATCCCGCCCCGCCAGCCGGGCGGCCAGCTCCGCGAAGTCCTCCAGCCGGTGCCCGCCGATCGACACCACGGTGCGCACCCCCCGCTCCGCCAGCCAGGGCAGCTCGCGCCGCAGGAACCCGTCGATGCCCGGCTGCTGGCCGCCCACGGCGTTCAGCACCCCGCCCGGCACCGCGACGATCCGCGGCCCCGGCAACCCGGCCCCCGCCCGCGGCAGCACCGTCCGCGTGGTCAGCGTCCCCAGCTCGTCCAAGGGCACGAACCGCGCCAGCTCCCGCCCGAACCCGGCGCACCCCGCCGCGGTGGACAACGGGTTCGGCACCGTCCCGGACCCCAACGGCGCGGTCAGGTCGACGTCCTGACGGTCCGTCACGCGATCACCCCCGCCCCTTCCACGTCCGCCGGTACGGTGCCCAGCCCGCCCCAGCGGACCCGGGCGCCGTCGAAGACCGGCCCCTCGGTGCAGGCCCGCACCAGCCGGCTGACGCCGTCCGCGTCACGCACCGGCAGCACGCAGCCCAGGCACAGCCCGGTGCCGCAGGGCAGTTCCGCGCCCACCGCCGTCCAACTGCGCACCCCGCGCAGGGTCGCGGCGCCGACCGCCGCCGCGGAGAGCCCGGGCGAGGCGGCGGTGTACAGCAGGTCGGCGTAGAGCGCGCGCAGGGCCTGGTCGACCAGCCCGGCCGGGTCCTCGCCGAGCGGGAGCCCGGCACTGCCGTCCGCGGTGAGCAGCAGGACGTCGGCGGTGAGCTCGCGGGCCGCGTCGACGCCGTACAGGCGCCCGGCGGTCGGCGCGGCGAGCACGAAGGCGACCTGGCTGCCGCCCGCGAGCAGCTGTTCGGCGAGGGCGAGCAGCGGTCCGGCAGCGGTGTCCTCGCCGAGCAGCAGCGCGCAGCCGGGGGTGTCGGGCTGCGGGTAGGGCGTGCCGAGCGGGGCGATCAGGTCGAGGACGGCCGGCGGGTCGGCGGGCAGCAGCAGGTCGAGGTCCTCGCCGTCGGCGCGCAGGATCGGCACGGCCCGGCGCAGCACGTCGGCGCTCCCCCCGGGAGCGGCGAGGGCCGCGAAGTGCCCCGGCCGGAACCGGGCCGCCGCCGTCGCACAGCGCACCGTGACCCGCCGGCCGGGCCCGTCGGCCCGGACCCCGAGCACCTCGGCCCGGGCCACCACCGGATTGGCCATCCCGCCGTCCCTTCCTCCGCGCCCGCCGCCAAGACGGCCGTCCCGCCCAGCTCCTACCCCACCGCCCCGCCCCCGCAGCCGGCGGCCACCGGCTGCCCTCCACCCACCGCGCCCCCGATCCTCGCGCACCCGAAGGCCCGCAGCCGCGCCGACAGGCCCGCCCCGCTCCCCCACCCGCCCCCGCGGCCAGCGGCTGGCGCTGGCGGCTACCAGCTGCCCTTCCCCACCGCGTCCCCGATCCTCGCGCACCCGACGCCCCGCAGCCGCGCCGACAGGCCCGCCCCACTCCCCCAACCGCCCCCGCGGCCAGCGGCTGGCGGCCAGCAGCTACCGGCTACCGGCTACCGGCTACCGGTTGCCCTTCCCCACCGCGTCCCCGATCGTCGCGTACCCCGCGGCCCGCAGCCGCGCCGACAGGCCCTTGTGGAGCTTGCGCATCCAGAACGGCCCCTCGTAGATGAACGCGGAGTAGCCCTGGACCAGGTCGGCGCCGGCCAGGATGCGCTGCCAGGCGTCCTCGGCGGTCTCGATGCCGCCGACGGAGACGATGGCGAGCCGGCCGTCGGTGCGCTTGCGCAGGCGTTCCAGCACCTCCAGCGAGCGTTCCTTGAGCGGGGCGCCGGAGAGGCCGCCCATGCCGATCTCCTCGATCCGGGCGGCGGGGGTGCGCAGCCCCTCGCGCCCGATGGTGGTGTTGGTGGCGATGATGCCGTCGAGGCCGAGGTGCAGGGCCATGTCGGCGATCTCGTCGATGTCCTCGTCGGCGAGGTCGGGGGCGATCTTCACCAGCAGCGGCACGTGGTGGTTGGTGACCTCGTCGGCGGCCTTGCGGACGTCCCAGAGCAGCGGCCCGAGCACCCGCACGGCCTGCAGGTTGCGCAGCCCGGGGGTGTTCGGCGAGGACACGTTGACGACCAGGTAGTCGGCGTACGGCGCCAGCTCCTTCGCGCTCTTCAGGTAGTCGGCCGTCGCCTCCTCCTCCGGCACGGCCTTGGTCTTGCCGATGTTGACGCCGATGACGGGCGTGCTGCTGGTGTGCGGGCGGGCGGCGAGGCGGGCGGCGACCCGGGCCGAGCCCTGGTTGTTGAAGCCCATCCGGTTGATCAGCGCCCGGTCCTCGACCAGGCGGAACAGCCGGGGCGCGGGGTTGCCGGGCTGCGGCTCGCCCGTCACGGTGCCGATCTCGACGTAGTCGAAGCCGAGCATCGACAGGCCGTCGATCCCGATGCCGTTCTTGTCGAAGCCCGCGCCGAGGCCGAACGGTCCGGGCAGGTCGAGGCCGAGCGCGGTGGTGCGCAGCCGGGGGTCGCGCGGGGCGAGCAGGGCGCGCACCAGGGAGCGCAGGCCGGGCACCGAGTGGGCCAGCCGGATCCAGAAGAACGCCAGGTGGTGGGCCTTCTCCGGGTCCATCTTCTTGAACACCAGGTTGAACAGGAGCTTGTACATCGCGGGTTGGACCTCCATCAGCCGAACCGAGCCGGACCGGGCCTGGACATGGACGTGGGGGGCACCCGGCAACCGGACCGGTGTGCCCCCCACGGTTTCGACCTAGTTGCGGCCGGAGTTGATCAGTGCCGCGTGCTCCTGCAGCGACATCACGCCGACCTCGCCGCGCCGCAGCTCGGCGATGCCCTGCACGGCCGCGCCCATCGCCTGAACGGTGGTCAGGCAGGGCACGCCCCGGGAGACCGCGGCGGTGCGGATCTCGTAGCCGTCGAGGCGGCCGCCGGTGCCGTACGGGGTGTTGATGATCAGGTCGACCGCGCCCTCGTGGATCAGCTGGACGATGGTCTGCTCGCCGTTCGGGCCCTCGCCGTCGGAGTGCTTGCGCACCACGGTGGCGGGGATGCCGCCGCGCTGCAGCACCTCGGCGGTGCCGGTGGTGGCGAGCAGTTCGAAGCCGAGTTCGACCAGCGCGCGGGCCGGGAAGACCAGGTTGCGCTTGTCGCGGTTGGCGACCGAGACGAACACCTTGCCCTTGGTGGGCAGGGCGCCGTACGCGCCGGACTGGGACTTGGCGTACGCGGTGCCGAAGACCCGGTCGATGCCCATGACCTCGCCGGTGGAGCGCATCTCCGGGCCGAGCACGGTGTCGACGCCGCGGCCGTGCACGTCGCGGAAGCGCGACCACGGCATGACGGCCTCCTTGACCGAGATCGGCGCGTCGGCGGGCAGCGTGCCGCCGTCGCCCTCGCGCGGCAGCAGGCCCTCGGCGCGCAGCTCGGCGACGGTGGCGCCGAGCGAGATCCGGGCGGCGGCCTTGGCCAGCGGGACGGCGGTGGCCTTGGAGGTGAACGGCACGGTGCGGGAGGCGCGCGGGTTGGCCTCCAGCACGTACAGGATGTCGCCGGACAGCGCGAACTGGATGTTGATCAGGCCGCGCACGCCGACGCCCTTGGCGATGCCCTCGGTGGCCGAGCGCAGCCGCTTGATGTCGTACCCGCCGAGGGTGATCGGCGGCAGCGCGCACGCGGAGTCGCCGGAGTGGATGCCGGCCTCCTCGATGTGCTCCATGACGCCGCCGAGGTACAGCTCCTCGCCGTCGTACAGGGCGTCGACGTCGATCTCGACGGCGTCGTCGAGGAAGCGGTCGATCAGCACGGGGTGCTCGGAGATCAGGCCGGCGTGCCGCTCCAGGTAGGAGGCGAGCGAGGGCTCGTCGTAGACGATCTCCATGCCGCGGCCGCCGAGCACGTAGGACGGGCGGGCCAGCACGGGGTAGCCGATCTCGTCGGCGATCGCCTTGGCCTCCTCGAAGGAGAACGCGGTGCCGTGCTTGGGCGCCGGCAGCCCGGCGTCGCGCAGGACGCGGCCGAAGGCGCCGCGCTCCTCGGCGAGGTGGATCGCCTCCGGCGGGGTGCCGACGATCGGCACGCCGTTGTCCTTGAGCGCCTGCGCCAGGCCGAGCGGGGTCTGGCCGCCGAGCTGGACGATGACGCCGGCCAGCGGTCCGGCCTGCTGCTCGGCGTGGACGATCTCCAGCACGTCCTCCAGGGTGAGCGGCTCGAAGTAGAGCCGGTCGGAGGTGTCGTAGTCGGTGGAGACGGTCTCCGGGTTGCAGTTGACCATGACGGTCTCGTACCCGGCGTCGGCGAGCGCGAAGGAGGCGTGCACGCAGGAGTAGTCGAACTCGATGCCCTGGCCGATCCGGTTCGGGCCGGAGCCCAGGATGATCACGGCGGGCTTGGTGCGCGGCGCGACCTCGCTCTCCTCGTCGTAGGACGAGTAGAAGTACGGGGTCTTGGCGGCGAACTCGGCGGCGCAGGTGTCGACGGTCTTGAACACCGGGCGGATGCCGAGCGCGTGCCGCACCTCGCGGACCACGTCGGCCTTCAGGCCGCGGATCTCGCCGATCTGCTGGTCGGAGAAGCCGTGCCGCTTGGCGTGCCGCAGCAGCTCGGGGTCGAGCTTGTCGCCCTCGCCCAGCTCGACGGCGATCTCGTGGATCAGGAAGAGCTGGTCGACGAACCACGGGTCGATCTTCGTGGACTCGAACACCTCCTCGGGGGTGGCGCCGGCCCGGATCGCCTGCATGACGGTGTTGATCCGGCCGTCGGTGGGGACGACCGCCTTCGCCAGCAGCTCGTCCTTCTCGCCCGCCTCGCCGACCCAGCTGAACTGGGAGCCCTTCTTCTCCAGCGAGCGCAGCGCCTTGTTCAGCGCCTCGGGGAAGTTGCGGCCCATCGCCATGGCCTCGCCGACCGACTTCATGGTGGTGGTCAGCGTGGCGTCGGCGGACGGGAACTTCTCGAACGCGAACCGCGGCACCTTGACGACGACGTAGTCGAGGGTCGGCTCGAAGGAGGCCGGGGTCTGCTCGGTGATGTCGTTGGGGATCTCGTCCAGCGTGTAGCCGACGGCGAGCTTCGCGGCGATCTTGGCGATCGGGAAGCCGGTCGCCTTGGAGGCCAGCGCGGAGGAGCGCGAGACGCGCGGGTTCATCTCGATGACGATGACCCGGCCGTCCTCGGGGTTGACCGCGAACTGGATGTTGCAGCCGCCGGTGTCGACGCCGACCTCGCGGATCACGGCGATGCCGATGTCGCGCAGGATCTGGTACTCGCGGTCGGTGAGGGTCATCGCCGGGGCGACGGTGATCGAGTCACCGGTGTGCACGCCCATCGGGTCGAAGTTCTCGATCGAGCAGACGACGACCACGTTGTCGTGCTTGTCGCGCATCAGCTCCAGCTCGTACTCCTTCCAGCCGAGGATGGACTCCTCCAGGAGTACCTCGGTGGTCGGCGAGAGGGTCAGGCCCTGCCCGGCGATCCGGCGCAGGTCCTCCTCGTCGTGGGCGAAGCCGGAGCCGGCGCCGCCCATGGTGAAGGAGGGGCGCACGACGACCGGGTAGCCGCCCAGCGTCTCCACACCCGCGAGGACGTCCTCCATCGAGTGGCAGATCACCGAGCGGGCGGACTCGCCGTACCCGATCTTGGCGTTGACGGCCTCGACGACGCCCTTGAAGAGCTCGCGGTCCTCGCCCTTGTTGATCGCCTCGACGTCGGCGCCGATCAGCTCGACGTCGTACTTCTCCAGCGTGCCGGCCTTGTGCAGGGAGATCGCGGTGTTCAGCGCGGTCTGGCCGCCCAGGGTCGGCAGCAGCGCGTCGGGGCGCTCCTTGGCGATGATCTTCTCGACGAACTCGGGGGTGATCGGCTCGACGTAGGTGGCGTCGGCGATCTCCGGGTCGGTCATGATGGTCGCCGGGTTGGAGTTGACCAGGATGACCCGCAGCCCCTCGGCCTTGAGCACCCGGCAGGCCTGCGTGCCCGAGTAGTCGAACTCCGCCGCCTGGCCGATGACGATCGGGCCGGAGCCGATGACCAGGACGGACTTGATGTCGGTGCGCTTAGGCACGCTGGCCCTCCATGAGCTGGACGAAGCGGTCGAAGAGGTAGGCGGCGTCGTGCGGGCCGGCTGCCGCTTCGGGGTGGTACTGCACGCTGAAGGCGGGGATGTCGAGTGCCTGCAGGCCCTCGACCACGTCGTCGTTGAGGCAGACGTGGGAGACCTCGACCCGCCCGAAGGGGGTGTCGCTCACCTGGTCCAGCGGCGCGTTCACGGCGAAGCCGTGGTTGTGCGCGGTCACCTCGACCTTGCCGGTGCTGCGGTCCTGCACCGGCTGGTTGATGCCGCGGTGGCCGTACTTGAGCTTGTAGGTGCCGAACCCGAGGGCCCGGCCCAGCAGCTGGTTGCCGAAGCAGATGCCGAAGAACGGGGTCTTCTTCGCCAGCACGCCGCGCAGCACCTCGACCTGGCGGTCGGCGGTGGCCGGGTCGCCGGGGCCGTTGGAGAAGAACACGCCGTCGGGCTGCACGGCGTAGATGTCCTCCACCGAGCTGTTCGCGGGCAGCACGTGCACCTCGATGCCGCGCTCGGCCATCCGGTGCGGGGTCATGCCCTTGATGCCCAGGTCCACGGCGGCGACGGTGAACTTCTTCTCGCCGATCGCCGGGACGACGTAGGCCTCCTTGGTGGCGACCTCGGCGCACAGGTCGGCGCCCTTCATCTCCGGGGCCTGCTGCACCTTGGCCAGCAGCGCCGCCTGGTCGGCGACGGCCGGCCCGGAGAAGATGCCGACCCGCATCGCGCCGCGCTCGCGCAGGTGGCGGGTGAGCGCGCGGGTGTCGATCCCGCTGATGCCGACGACGCCCTGGCGCTCCAGCTCCTCGTCCAGCGAGCGCTGCGAGCGCCAGTTGGAGGCGACCCGGGAGGGGTCGCGGACCACGTAGCCGGACACCCAGATCTGCTGCGACTCGTCGTCCTCGTCGTTCCAGCCGGTGTTGCCGATCTGCGGGGCGGTCATCACGACCACCTGGCGGTGGTAGGACGGGTCGGTCAGGGTCTCCTGGTAGCCGGACATGCCGGTGTTGAAGACCGCCTCGCCGAAGGTCTCGCCGACCGCGCCGTACGCCTGGCCGCGGAAGGTCCGGCCGTCCTCCAGGACGAGCACGGCGGGCACTCGCTCCCGCCTGGTGCGCTGCGTGGTGGGGGCAGGTGCGGTCATGTGGCGGCCTCTTCCGTCTTCATCGTCTTCGTACGTGTCACTAGTGCCTCGACGGCTTCGACCCAGTCGTCGTGCCCCTCGGCGGCGTCCAGCCGGAACCCGCTCTCCAGGGCGCGGTCACCGAGCGTCCAGCCGACCACCAGCAGCCCGCTCGGCACGACCTTCCCGGCGATGCCGGAGTCGGTGCGGGCGCCGGTGAGCGCCGCGGCGGGGATCCACAGGTCGGCCTCGCCGGGGCGGCGGGCCAGCAGGCCCCGCTCGGTGAGGGTCAGTTCGGCCAGGCTGCGGGTGCCGAGGCCGTGCGCGACGACCCGGTCCAGCCAGTTCCCGGCGGTGGTGGAGCCGTGGTAGCGGCCGGGCGCCGCCAGCAGCGCCGGGCCGGTCTCCGCGGGCACCGCGGGCGGTTCGGGCAGGTCGGACTGGAGGGTGCGCCGCCAGTTCCAGCCCTGCCGCATCAGCCAGTACACCAGCGCGATCAGGATCAGCAGGCCGACCGTCGCGCCGATGTACCCGGGCCAGTCGGTGACGTGGCCCTTCTCGGTGGCGAGCGGCATCAGCGCTCGACCAGTTCGCCGGCCAGCACGGTGGCCTCGCCGCGCAGGAAGGTGGCGTGCACCCGGCCGGGCAGGTCCATGCCCTTGTACGGGGTGTTGCGGGAGCGGGTGGCGAAGGTGTCGGGGTTCACGACTCCACGGTACGCGGGATCGAACAGCACCAGGTTGGCAGGCTCGCCCACCGAGATGGGCCGTCCGTGGCCGGTCAGCCGCCCGATCCGGGCCGGCCGGTGCGACATCCGGTCCGCGACGCCCTCCCAGTTCAGCAGGCCGGTGTCGACCATGGTCTGCTGCACGACCGACAGCGCGGTCTCCAGCCCGACCATGCCCATCGCGGCGACCGCCCACTCGCAGTCCTTGTCCTCCGCGGGGTGCGGGGCGTGGTCGGTGGCGACGGCGTCGATGGTGCCGTCGGCCAGCGCCTCGCGCAGCGCCTCGACGTCGGCGGCGGTGCGCAGCGGCGGGTTGACCTTGTACACCGGGTCGTAGGAGCGCACCAGCTCGTCGGTGAGCAGCAGGTGGTGCGGGGTGACCTCGGCGGTGACGTCCCAGCCCTTGCCCTTGGCCCAGCGGACGATCTCGACCGACCCGGCGGTGGACAGGTGGCAGATGTGCACCCGGGAGCCGACGTGCGCGGCGAGCAGCACGTCCCGGGCGATGATCGACTCCTCGGCGACGGCGGGCCAGCCGCCGAGGCCGAGCTCGCCGGAGACCGTGCCCTCGTTCATCTGGGCGCCGGCGGTCAGCCGGGGCTCCTGGGCGTGCTGGGCGATCACGCCGTCGAAGGCCTTCACGTACTCCAGCGCGCGGCGCATGATCACCGCGTCGTCCACGCACTTGCCGTCGTCGGAGAAGACCCGCACCCCGGCGGCGGAGTCGTGCATCGCGCCGAGCTCGGCGAGCTGCTTGCCCTCCAGGCCGACGGTGACGGCGCCGACCGGCTGCACGTCGCAGTAGCCGGACTCGCGGCCCAGCCGCCAGACCTGCTCGACCACGCCGGCGCTGTCGGCGACCGGGAAGGTGTTGGCCATCGCGTGCACCGCGGTGTACCCGCCCATGGCGGCGGCCTGCGTGCCGGTGAGCACGGTCTCGGCGTCCTCCCGGCCGGGCTCGCGCAGGTGGGTGTGCAGGTCGACCAGGCCGGGCAGGGCGATCAGGCCGTGCGCGTCGATGTCGATGTCGGCCCGGACGTCGAGGCCCTCGCCGATCGCGGCGAAGGCGCCGTCGACGATGTGGATGTCCTGGGGGGCGCCGCCGAGGATCTGGGCGTTGCGGATCAGGTAGGTGGTCACTGGGCGGCCTCCGGGAGTTCGGTGGTGCGGGGGGCGTCGGCGAGGGTGGCGCCGCCGACCAGCAGGTAGAGCACGGCCATCCGGACCGAGACGCCGTTGGCGACCTGCTCGACCACGGTGCAGCGCGGCGAGTCGGCGACCTCGGCGGTGATCTCCATGCCGCGGACCATCGGGCCGGGGTGCATCACGATGGCGTGCTCGGGCAGCCTGGCCAGCCGGGCGCCGTCCAGCCCGTAGCGGCGGGAGTACTCGCGCTCGGTGGGGAAGAACGCGGCGTTCATCCGCTCGCGCTGGACCCGCAGCATCATCACCGCGTCGGCCTTGGGCAGCACGCTGTCGAGGTCGTAGGAGACCTCGCACGGCCAGGTGTCGATGCCGATCGGCAGCAGGGTCGGCGGGGCGACGAAGGTGACCTCGGCGCCGAGCGTGGTCAGCAGGTGCACGTTGGAGCGGGCGACCCGGCTGTGCAGGATGTCGCCGACGATGGCGACCTTGCGGCCGGCCAGGTCCCGCCCGGCGCCCGGGTTGAGGTGGCGGCGCAGGGTGAAGGCGTCCAGCAGGGCCTGGGTGGGGTGCTCGTGGGTGCCGTCGCCGGCGTTGATCACCGAGCCGTGCAGCCAGTCCGAGCCGGCCAGCCTGGCGGGCGCGCCGGAGGCGTGGTGCCGGATGACCACGGCGTCGGCGCCCATCGCCTGCAGGGTCAGCGCGGTGTCCTTGAGGCTCTCGCCCTTGGAGACCGAGGAGCCCTTGGCGGAGAAGTTGATGACGTCGGCGGACAGCCGCTTCTCGGCGACCTCGAAGGAGGTCTTGGTGCGGGTGGAGTCCTCGAAGAACAGGTTGACGACGGTGCGCCCGCGCAGCGTGGGCAGCTTCTTGACGGCCCGTCCGGAGAACTGGGAGAGCTCCTCGGCGGTGTCCAGGATCAGCAGGGCGTCGTCGCGGCCGAGGTCGGCGGTGGAGACGAGGTGGCGCTTCACGCGGTTCTACTCCGGGAGTTCGGTGTCGGCCGCAAGGGCCTGGGAGGAGCGGGCGGCGTAGTCGCGGTCGCCCAGCAGGACGGTGTCCAGCCCGTCGGACTCGGCCAGCCGGACCTGCACGGCCTCGCGCAGCGAGGTGGGCAGGTTCTTGCCCACGTAGTCGGCGCGGATGGGGAGTTCGCGGTGCCCGCGGTCGACCAGGACGGCGAGGCGGACGGCGCGCGGGCGGCCGATGTCGCTGAGCGCGTCGAGCGCGGCCCGGATGGTCCGGCCGGAGAACAGCACGTCGTCGACCAGGATCACCAGCTTGCCGTCGATGCCCTCGGCCGGGATCTCGGTGTGCTCCAGGGCCCGGGCGGGCTTCAGCCGCAGGTCGTCCCGGTACATGGTGATGTCCAGCGTCCCGAACGGGATGTCCCGGCCGGTGATCTGGGTCAGCTTGCCCTGCAGTCGGCGGGCGAGGTGGACACCGCGGGTGTGGATGCCGAGCAGCACCACGTCCTCCGCGCCCTTGGCGCGTTCCACGATCTCGTGGGCGATCCGGGTGACGACCCGGGCGATGTCGGTGGCGTCCAGCACCTGGTGCGGGGCGCGGGGGGGTGAACTGGGTGTGGTCATGCCGAAGCGGACCTCCTTCCCCGCCTCACGGGACGGGTCTTAAAGGATGTCTGGAATGGTTTCCGGCCGCAGCCGGAGCCTCGCCCATGGTAGCAGCGTGCTGATCGAAGGCCGTTCGCCGCCCGTTCGCACGAGTGCCCCATTCGGCTTGACGCGCAACCCTCACTCTACGTAACCTCACAGTGAGTTACGAAGGTGCTCTGCAGGGACCCGTCGTCGCTCACTTTTCAGCGCACGCGAAGCAATCTCGTCCGGGGAGATCCATTGTCCAGCGACTACGCGAAGCAGCTCGGAGCCAAGCTCCGGGCGATCCGCACTCAGCAGGGGCTCTCCCTGCACGGCGTCGAGGAGAAGTCCCAGGGTCGCTGGAAGGCTGTGGTCGTCGGCTCCTACGAGCGCGGCGACCGCGCGGTCACCGTGCAGCGCCTCGCCGAGCTGGCCGAGTTCTACGGCGTGCCGGTCCAGGAGCTGCTGCCCGGCGGCACCCCGGGCGGCGCCGCCGAGCCGCCGCCGCGCCTGGTGCTCGACCTGGAGCGCCTCACCCAGGTCCCGTCCGAGAAGGCCGGCCCGCTGCAGCGCTACGCCGCGACCATCCAGTCGCAGCGCGGCGACTACAACGGCAAGGTGCTCTCGATCCGCCAGGACGACCTGCGCACGCTGGCCGTCATCTACGACCAGTCCCCCTCGATCCTCACCGAGCAGCTGATCAGCTGGGGCGTGCTGAACCCGGACGCGCGCCGCGCCGTCCGCGAGGAGGACGCGAGCTGACCTCGGTCGGCCAGTCGCCCGTTTGAAGAAACGTCACAGCGGGGCGGGAGAACCGGAGTTCCGGTCTCCCGCCCCGCTGCTGCGCGTCCTCAGACCACCGTGCCCAGGCTGAACCCGGGGGCCGCCGCGACCCCGGCCACCGCCAGCTCGGCCGGCGACCACTCGTACCCGGTGCTCCGCCAGGCCCAGGCCACCTGCCGGTACTCGCCGCACAGCGCGCCCGAGCCCTGCGTCCCGTGCAGCACCGCGGCGCCCGGCAGCTCGCAGTACAGCCCGGCGCACAGCACCGCGGTGACCAGGTCCAGGTCCTCGTCGTTGATCCGGACCGCGCCGTCCTCCCAGTGCAGCACCCGCGCCCCGGCCTCCAGCGGCCCGCCCGGCGCGTCCACCACCACCCGGAACTCGTACGCCCCGCAGCCCGCGCCGACCAGCACCCGGCGGAACACCTCGGACGCCTGCTGGTACGTCCACCGCGCCCGCGGGTCGGCCGCCGCGTGCTCCGGGCCGCACAGCGCCCCGTCCATCAGCAGGTCCGCGTACCGCAGCGCCAGCCCGCCCTCGCGGGCCCGGACCAGCCGCGGCAGGAAGTCCGCCAGGTCCTCCCCGCGGTACGTCACCAGCTGGGTCTGCAGCGGCGGGTTGACCAGGTAGCCGTCCCGCGCGGCCTGCTCCCGCACGTCCAGCCCGTGCAGCAGGCAGTAGTCGGCGAAGTCCTCCGGGTGGAACATCCGGGCCCGGACCGTCCCGTACTCCTCCACCGCCCCGGCCAGCAGCTCCCCGGCCTCCCGCAGGTACGTCCGGTAGTCGGCCGCGTCCGTCACCCGCCAGGCCCGCACCCGCCGGAAGTCCGCCTCGCTGGTCAGGATCCCCGTCACGAAGACCTCTTCGCCCCGGCACGAGGGCTCCCCGCTGAGCCGGCGCGGCCGGCGGCTGTTCCTGGACATGGGTGGCTCCCGGGTCTATCGGTCGGGCAACTGCTGCCCCACTCCTCCCCGCCCACACCCGCCCCACACACACGGTCCGTCACAACTCTGCAACTGACCGTGCACCACCGGCGGGTCAGCGCGGGGTCTTGGCCAACTGGCGGGACTGGGCGACCAGTCGGCCGTTCTCGTCCCAGATCTCGCAGTCCTCCTCGAAGTAGCCGCCGGCCACGTTGCGGGTGGCGTGCGAGACCCGGAGCCAGCCGTCGGCGGGGAGGGCGCGGAGGTGGACGGTGAGTTCGATGGTGGGGGCCCAGCCGGGGCGGCCGAGGTCGAAGGTGACCGGGGGGAGGGCGTCGGCGGTGAGCAGCAGGGACAGCGGGTCGGCGGGGCGGCCGTCGGCGAGCCGGAACCAGCCCTGGATGCGGCCCTCCTTGGAGGGCTGGCCGAGCGCCCAGCCGACGGTGGCGGGGTCGAGGCGCAGGTCGAGGCGCTCCAACAGGGCGGCCTGGGCGATGAGTTCGCGCGGGGCGTGCTCGATGCCTATGCACTGCTCGGGCGCGGGCAGGGTCGGCGGCAGCGCGGTGGTGGCGACCTCGTCGTCGAGCGCGGCGAGGTCGGTGAACGAGGCGGTGACCCGCAGCCGCTCCTCGCCGCCCTGGGAGAGGATCGCGCTGCCGGTGGCGAGGCTGCGTCCGCGCCGGACGATCTCGGTGCGGACGGTCGCCGGCCCGGGCCGGGAGGCGGAGACGTAGGTGCCGCTGACGGTGAGCGGGTGCGGGTGCGCCGGCCCGGCTTCGAGGGCGAGCGCGTGCGCGGCGAAGGCGAGCAGCAGGCCGCCGTTGACGCCGCCGCCGATCTGCCAGCCCTCGCCGAGCTCGCCGTCGTAGCGGCCGGGCTCGTCGGGGTGCGGGGCGAGTGCGATGCCCCGGTCGAACTCGGAGGCGGTGGTGGTTTCCGGCATGGCTTCGCGGCCCTTCTGCGCAGCGGGCAAAAACATTACTTGCCGGTAGCTTACGCGCGGAGGCCGCCGGACCGACAGGTCCGGCGGCCTCCGAAGGGGCGTGCGGGTGCTCAGCGCCGGATGCTCGGCTTGAGCTCCATGAAGCGGGCGAGCAGGCCGTTCACGAAGGCCGGCGACTCGTCCGTGGAGAACTCCTTGGCGATCTCCACCGACTCGTCCAGGACCACCGCGTCGGGCGTGCCGTCCTCCCAGATCAGCTCGTACGCACCGAGCCGGAGCACGTTCCGGTCGGCGACCGGCATCCGGTCGAGCGTCCAGCCCACCGCGTAGGTGGAGATCAGGTCGTCGATGGTGCGCGCGTGCTGCGCGTAGCCCTCGACCAGCTGCATGGTGTACTCCGCGACCTGCGGGATGCCCTCGTCGGGGCGGGGGTCGCGGGCCCGCGCGATCCAGTCGGCGAGCACCCGCTCGGGGGACACGCCGCGGTGGTCCGCCTCGAACAGGATCTGGAAGGCCCGGGTGCGGGCCTTGCTACGAGCAGAGGCCACGGTTACTTGACCCGGCCGAGGTAGCTGCCGTCGCGGGTGTCGACCTTGACCTTCTCGCCGGTGGTGACGAACAGCGGCACCTGGATCTCGGCGCCGGTCTCCAGGGTGGCGGGCTTGGTGCCGCCGGTGGAGCGGTCGCCCTGGACGCCCGGCTCGGTCTCGGCGATGACCAGTTCGACCGCGGCGGGGAGCTCGACGTACAGCGGGGCGCCCTCGTTCTGCGCGACCAGGGCCTCGAAGCCCTCCAGCAGGTACTTGGCGGCGTCGCCGACGGTGGCGGAGTCGACCGGGATCTGGTCGTAGGTGTCCATGTCCATGAAGATGAACGCGTCGCCGTCGCGGTAGGAGTACTGCATGGTCCGCTTGTCGACGTTGGCGGTCTCGACCTTGATGCCCGCGTTGAAGGTCTTCTCGACGACCTTGCCGGAGAGGACCTCCTTCAGCTTGGTGCGCACGAAGGCCGGGCCCTTGCCGGGCTTGACGTGCTGGAACTCGACGACGGTCCAGAGCTTGCCGCCGTCCAGCTTGAGGACCATGCCGTTCTTGAGATCGTTCGTGGTAGCCACGGGCGCACTTACTCCTGATATGTCCGCTGTCAAGGAACACCAAGCCGCGCGCCGCCGGGACCGCTTCCGGTCACAGCGCGAGGAGCTCCTTGGTGGTGATGGTGAGCAGCTCGGGCCCGCCCTCCTCGGGAGGCCGCACCACGAGCGTGTCCTCGATCCGGACCCCGCCACGACCCGGGAGATGCACCCCGGGGCCGACGGTGACCGGCACGCGGTTGTCCAGTTTACCCATGTCGGCGGGCCCCAGGCGCGGAGCCTCCCGGATCTCCAGGCCGATTCCGTGTCCCAGGGCGTGGACGGAGCGTTCGGCGTGGCCCGCGGCCTGGAGGATCGAGCGGGCCGCGTCGTCCGGGACGTGCTGCTCGACGCCGGGACCGAGGGCCTCCCGGCCGGCCCGCTGGGCGTGGAAGACCAGCCGGTGCAGCTCGACCTGCCAGGCCGCGGGGGCGGCGCCGATCACGAAGGTGCGGGCGGTGGAGATGCCGTAGCCGCGGTAGCGGGCGCCGAGCGCGACGGTGAGGAAGTCGCCCTCCTCGACCCGGCGGTCGGTGGGCTGGTGGTGCTCGAGGCCGGAGTGGCTGCCGGTGCCGACGGAGACCGGGAAGGCGGCCCGGTCGGCGCCGTGGTCGATCATCCGGCGCTCCAGCTCCATCGCCAGGTGTCGCTCGGTGCGGCCGACCAGGATCGACTCGAGCAGCTCGCCGAGGGCCTGGTCGGCGATCTCGGCGGCGATCCGCAGGTCGGCGATCTCGTACTCGTCCTTGACCACCCGCAGCCGTTCCACGGCCCGGTCCAGGTCCAGCAGCCGGGCCGGGCCGACGGCCCGGGCGACGGTGCGGTGCCGGGCCACCGTGAGGTCGTGCTCCTCGACCGCGAGGTCGCGCACCCCGAGCCGGGCGGCGGCCTCGGCGGCGGCGGACGCGGCGTCGGCCTCGGCGGGCACCGGCAGCCGGGTGACCTCCGCGTCGAGCCTGCCCTCGCCGCCCTCGCCGCCCTCGGCGGGCTCCGCGTCCTCGGGCACCGCGAGCACCGCGCGCTCGCGGGTGAGCAGCAGCGCGGCGCCCAGCGGCGGGCAGCCGGTCAGGTAGCGGACGTTGGCGGCGCGCGTGATGAGCGCGGCGTCGGCCCCGGAGGCGCTGCAGTACTCGCGGAGGCGTTCGCGTCGGGCGGCGTGCGCGTCGGACATGGTCCGAGCCTACGAACGGGGGCCCGGGGGCGCCTGTCGGGACCGGCGGACGGGGGCGGGAATGCGGGCGGGTGGCCTCGTGTTGTGGCGTAGTGAAAACGGCAATCGTTGCCGGGAGAGGGAGGCAGAGGCGATGGCACGCAGCGAGCTGCGACCGGTGGTCGCGCTCCGGTCCACGGCGGGCACCGGGTTCACGTACGTGACGCGGAAGAACCGCCGCAACGACCCGGACCGGATGGTCCTGAAGAAGTTCGACCCGGTGGCGGGGCGCCACGTGGAGTTCCGCGAGGCCCGCTGACCGCGGGGCCCGTCCGACCGGCACACGCACAACGAGGAGGAGCAGCCATGCAGCAGGGAATTCACCCCGAGTACCGTCCGGTGGTGTTCCGCGACAAGACCGGGGGCCTGTCGTTCCTGACCCGCTCCACCGCCTCGAGCGACCGGACGGTCGCGTGGGCGGACGGGCGGACGTACCCGGTGGTGGACGTGGAGACGTCCTCGGCGAGCCACCCGTTCTACACCGGCCGGGCCCGCCTGATGGACACCGAGGGCCGGGTCGAGCTGTACCGGCGCCGGTACGGCGGCTGAACGGCCGACGGAGGGCCCCGGGTTCGCCCGGGGCCCTTTTCGCTACGCGCCGGGCGGGGGGACCGAGACCACCATGGTGACCAGGCACGGCGTGTCGCCGTCGTTGCGGTAGCCGTGGGCGGTGCCGGCCTCGTAGGAGGCGGTGGAGCCGGCCGGGACGAGGTGGTCGCGGCCGTCCAGGGTGAGGGTGAGGACGCCCTCGTCGACCCGGGCGATCTCGACGGTGCCGGGCGGGTGCGGGTCGGAGCCGTGCCCCTCGCCGGGCTGCAGGTGCCAGGACCACAGCTCCAGCGGGCCGGGGGCCTCGGTGCCGCCGAGCAGGGTGCCGCTGCCCCCGGCGGGGCCGGTCCACAGCCGGACGGCGTCCTCGACCGGGACGATCCGGACGGTGGCGGAGGCGTCGTAGTCGAGTAGTCGGGCGATCGAGACGCCGAGCGCGTCGGCGAGCCGGACCACGGTGCCGATGCTGGGGTTGGTGCGGGCCTGTTCGATCTGGACGACCATGCCGCGGCTGACCCCGGAGCGGGCGGCCAGGGCGTCCAGGGTGTGGCCGCGTTCGAGGCGCAGCCGTTTGAGGTTGCGGGCGAGGGCCTGGGTGACGAGATCGGCGTCCGGCACGGGCAGTCCAATATTCTGGTTGGGTCAGTGCAGTGGGTTGAACTATGCTGCGGCGGCATCGACAGATCCACCGACTGTACTGCGAGGTCCACCATGCTGTCCGCTTCCTGCGCCGCCGCCCCGTGAGCGCCGCCTTCGCACTGCTCGCCAGCCTGCTGTGGGGCGTCGCCGACTACGGGGGCGGGGCGATCACCCGGCGGCTGCCCGCGCTGACGGTGGTGGTGCTCTCGCAGACGGCCGCCGCCGCGGTGCTCGCGGTGGCGGTGACCGCCACCGGCGGGTGGGGCGGGGCCGGGCCGGCCCTCTGGTACGCGGTGCTGGCGGGCGCGATCGGCCCGTTCGCGCTGCTGGCGTTCTACCGGGCGCTGGCGCTCGGGCCGATGGGTGTGGTGTCGCCGCTGGCCACCGTCGGCGTGCTGGTGCCGATCGGGGTGGGCCTGTTCCTCGGCGAACGGCCGGGCGCCGTCCAGGGGTTGGGGATCGCGGTGGCGGTCGCCGGGGTCGCGCTGGCGGGCGGTCCGCAGCGCGGCGGGCCCGCGGTGGGGCGGCGGGTGCTGGTGCTGACGCTGGGCGCCGCGTTCGCCTTCGGCGCGGTGCTGGCGCTGGTCGCGCACGCCGGGGCGGGCGGCGCGCTGCTGCTGACGCTGTGCGTGCAGCGGTTGACCAACGCGGTGGTCGGCGCCGGGATGCTGGCCGCGCAGGCCCGCCGGCAGTCGCTCGAACTGCGGGCGGGCCTGCGCGAGTTGCCCGCGCTGACCGCCGTCGGGGTCGCCGACGTGGCCGCGAACGGCCTGTACGCGGCCGCCTCCTCCCCGGGGTCGGTGGCGGTGGCGGCCGTGCTGGCCTCGCTCTATCCGGTGGTCACCGCGCTGATGGCGCGCGGCCTGCTGAAGGAGCGGCTGCTGCGGGTGCAGGTGCTCGGTGCGGGCCTCGCGGTGGCCGGGACGCTGATCCTGGCCACCGGTTGACGCGCCGTCAGGACGCCTGCGCGAACGTCCGGGAGCGCTTGGCGATCCGCCAGTAGCCGATCGCGGCGGCCCAGACCACCACGAACAGGCCGACGATCACGAAGCCCACGTTGTCCAGGCTGAGGCCGGCGATCCAGCCGGTGACCGGGTCGGCCAGGTCGAACTTGTCGTGCAGCACGGCGACCAGTTCGATGGTCCCGATCACGAAGGCCACCGCGATCGACAGCCCCGTGATGGTCAGGTTGTAGTAGACCTTGCGGACCGGGTTGGAGAACGCCCACTGGTAGGCGAAGTTCATGAACGTGCCGTCCAGCGTGTCGAACAGGCTCATCCCGGCGGCGAACAGCAGCGGCAGGCAGACCACCGCGTACCAGGGCAGGCCGGAGGCCGCGCCGGAGCCCGCCATCACCATCAGGGTGACCTCGGTGGCGGTGTCGAAGCCCAGGCCGAGCACCATGCCGACCGGGAACATCTGGCCGGGGCGGCTGATCGAGCGGGTGGCCCGGTTCAGCAGCCGGGCCAGGAAGCCCCGGGCCGCCAGGTGCTTCTCCAGCTCGGCCTCGTCGTACTGGCCCTCCCGCATCGCCCGGAACACCCGCCAGATGCCCAGCAGGGCGACCAGGTTGAGCGCCGCGATCAGGTAGAGGAAGGCGCCGGACGCGGTGGTGCCGATGGTGCCCAGCACCCGGTGGGTGGTGGAGTCCTCGTCCATCAGGGTGCCCGCCAGCGCCGCGCCCCCGGCCACCAGGCCGGCCATCAGCACCACCATCGAGGAGTGGCCGAGGGCGAACCAGAAGCCCACCGAGACCGGGCGGCGGCCGTCCGCCATCAGCTTGCGGGTGGTGTTGTCGATCACCGCGATGTGGTCGGCGTCGAAGGCGTGCCGCATGCCCAGGGTGTACGCGGTGAGGCCCAGGCCGACGCCGAACACCTGGGTGCCGACGGCGTAGTGGTGCGGCGCGACCAGGAACAGCAGCGTCCCGAACGCCGCCACGTGCATGGCCAGGATCACCGCCATCAACCCGGCCGTGCGCAGGGTGTCCTCGCGCCGCCAGCGGAAGGCGGGAAGGGGGGAGCCGGGATTGTCCCCGGGCAGGGTCGATTCGGGCGCGGTCATCCGCGTTCACGCTCCAGCACCTCGTGGATCACTTCGTGAGATGCCGTGGCCGGTCTCCTGGCTGACGGGGTGTTGCGCGCCGGCTCCCGGCCTTCCCGACCGCGAGCGGCCAGTGGCACGGGGTGGGAGCCGACGACTCCCCGATCACAGTGGCGAGGGCCGCTCCGGACTCCTGCGACCGAACACTCTCGTGACGGTCGCAGTGCACCGGCTTCCCGAACACCACGGCCCGCCCACCGTAGGCCCGGCGCGGGCGCGGCGGCAAGGGCGCGTCCGGTCCGGTGGCGTAGATCACGCCTGGTCAGGGCCGCGCTGACGGGAGGTCAGGCCATCCAGAAGAAGACGCAGGTCATCCGCTTCTCCGCCAGCACCGCCCCGTGGTACTCGGTCGCGGTGTGGATCAGGTTGGCGGTGTAGAGCAGCAGCCGGTTGTAGCGGTGCGGGACGGCCAGGTCCTCGGTGAAGGAGTCCGGCGGGACGAAGCGGGTGCCGAGGGCGTCCACCAGGTTGTTGTGCGGGGCGACCACGCTGTTGCCGCCGAGCCGGCCGCCGGGCAGGCTCTGCCGGTAGAAGCTGGTGCCGCAGCGCTTGGGGACGGCCGGGTTGAGGTAGAGCACGGCGGCGTAGCGGCACAGCGAGCGCGAGTCGGTGTGCGGGCGCGGCTCGCACTCCCCCGCGCCCACCACCTGCACGCAGTTGTGGTTGAAGGTGCCGCCCTCGGCCTCGCCCAGCGCCCAGATCCGCTCCGCGCCGGTGGCCTCCCGGACCAGCTTCTCGACCTGTGCCAGCTCCTCCGGCTCCAGCCCGGGCATCGCCCGCAGGCCCGGCCAGGACTCCGGCCGGTGCGGGTAGCCCTCGTCCCAGTCGGTGCGCGCCAGGTGCCGGGCGCGCACCGCGTCCGGGTCCGGGAGGACGTCGTCCAGCACCCAGTAGTCACGGCCCCGGGTGGGCTTGCGGTACGGCAGGACCGGGAGCGCCGGGGTGGGGCGCGGCCCCTGGAACGGGAGAGCGGGCATGGCCCCGACAATAGGAGCGCCGTTCCGGGCCCTCGCCCAAGACCGGGTCAACCTTGCGTCAAGGCTTGCCGTGGTGACGGTGCGTCAGGACTGCTGGCAGCGCGGGCACCAGAACAGGTTCCGGGCCGCCAACTCCTCGGTGCGGACCGGGGTCCCGCAGACCAGGCAGGGCTGGTCGTGCCGCCGGTAGACGTACACCTCGCCGCCGTGGTCGTCCACCCGCGGCGGGCGGCCCATCGCCTCCGGGGTGTGCTCGGGGCGGACGGTGTCGATCCGGCCGGCGGCCACGCCGTCGTGCATCAGGGCCACCAGGTCCGCCCAGATCGCGTCCCACTCGGCGCGGGACAGCTCGCGGCCGGCCCGGTGCGGGCTGATGCCGAGCCGGAACAGCACCTCGGCGCGGTACACGTTGCCGACGCCGGCCAGCACCTTCTGGTCCATCAGCAGCGCGGCGACCGTGCTGCCGCTGCGGGAGATCCGCTGCCAGGCCGCGTCGCCCGCCTCGCCGGGGCGCAGCGGGTCGGGGCCCAGGCGGCGGTGGACGGCCGCCTTCTCGGCGGGGGTGAGCAGCTCGCAGGCGGTCGGGCCGCGCAGGTCGGCGTAGCCGCTGTCGTTCACCATCCGCAGCCGGACCTGGCCGACCGGCGCCGGGGCCTCGCCCGCCCCGAAGTCGTACTTCCCGTACAGCCCCAGGTGCACGTGCAGCCAGTGCTCGCCGAAGCCCAGGAACAGGTGCTTGCCGTGCGCCTCCGCCTCGTCGAGCACCCGCCCGTCGATCAGCGCGGCCCCCTCCGCGAAGCGCCCCTGCGGGCTGGACACCCGCACCGGGCGCCCTCCGAACAGCTCGTCGTTCTCCCTGGCCAGGCGGTGGATCACATGCCCCTCGGGCACCGGCGGTCAACTCCTCGGTCGTGGTGGTGGCGAGGAGTCCATTCTCCCAGGCCGCTCGGACAGCCCGGGCCGCCGCCTCAGAGGGCGGCGGCGGCTTCGCACAGGGCGGCCAGCTCGGCCAGCGCCAGGGCGGTGAAGTCCTGGCCGGGGCGGGCGGTCCAGGCGGCGAGGGCGGCGCGCAGGGCGAGCAGGGCGAGCTCGGCGGTGAGGCCGGCGGCCGGGTCGGGGGTGCCGCGCTCGCGCAGCGCGGCGGTGAGGGCGGTGGCGAGGGCCTCGCGCTTGAGCAGCTCGCGCTCGGTCAGCTCCGGGTTGGCGGCGACCACCTGCTGGCGCTCGCGGACGGCCCCGTGGCGCTCGGCGGTGAAGGCGCGCTCCCCGGCGGCGGCCAGCGCGGCCTCGACGGCCTGCCGCGGGCCCGCCCCGGGCGGGGTGGCGGCGACCGCGTCGGTGAGCAGGCGGACCAGGGCGTCGCCGCCGGAGAGCACCTCGCGCTTGTCGGCGAAGTGCCGGAAGAAGGTGCTCTTGGCCAGGCCGGCGCGCTCGGCGATCTCGGCGACGGTGGTGCGGTCGTAGCCCTGCCGGACGAAGAGTTCGAGCGCGGCGCGCTCCAGCCGTTCGCGCGCGTTCGGGTCCCATCTGGCCATGCCCGGATTCTACGTGACAGGACTTGGTCGCATCATCGGACTCCGCGGGCTATGGTGATGGGACAAAGTCTCATCACTTCGGATCTCCGGAGGTCCACCCATGCACGTCTTCGTCACCGGAGCCAGCGGCCACCTCGGCTCCGCCCTCGTCCCCGACCTGCTCGCCGCCGGCCACCGGGTCACCGGCCTGGCCCGCTCCGACGCCTCCGCCGCCGCCCTCACCGCCCTCGGCGCGGACGTCCGGCGCGGCGACCTCGACGACCTCGACGGCCTGCGGGACGCCGCCGCGGCCGCCGACGGCGTGGTGCACCTCGCCTTCAAGCACGAGGCGATGCTCGGCGGCGACTACGCCGGCGCGATGGCCGACGACCTGAAGGCCGTCCGGGCCCTGGTCGAGGCGCTCGCGGGCACCGGGAAGCCGCTGGTCGGCACCGGCGGCACGGGCGCCGGCAACACCCCCGGCCGGCCCTCGCTGGAGAGCGTGGTCGCCCCCGGCGCCCCGCGCACCGAGGCCGAACAGGCGATCGTCGACGCCGCCGCGGACGGTGTGCGCTCCTCCGTCGTCCGGCTGCCCCCCGTCGTGCACAGCTCGCTCGACCGGCACGGCTTCGTCCCCGTCCTGATCCGCACCGCCCGCGCCACCGGCGTCTCCGGCTACCTCGGCGAGGGCGCCAACCACTGGCCCGCCGTCCACACCCTGGACGCCGCCCGCCTCTACCGCCTCGCCCTCGAACACGCCCCCGCCGGCACCCGCCTGCACGGCGTCGGCGACCGGGCCGTCCCCTTCCGCGAGATCGCCGAACGCATCGGCCGCCGCCTCGGCCTCCCCACCGCCCCCGTCGAAGAGGCCCGCGCCGCCGAACACTTCGGCTTCCTCGCCCGCCTCGTCCCCCTCGACCTGCCCGCCTCCGCCGAAGCCACCCGCACCCTGCTCGACTGGCAGCCCGCGCACCCGGGCCTGCTCGACGACCTGGACGAGGACCACTACTTCACCGCGGACTGACCACCGCCGACCCCGCCCGGGCCGAAGGCCCCCCGCACTCACCGCGGAACCTCAGCGGACGTGGGGACGGCCGACGACCACGAGGGCCGGAAGCGCCAGCAGCCCCCGCCGCGGGGCCCCGGCGCGCAGGCAGGCGGCCGAGGACGGGGCGGGCCGAAGGCAGGCAACGTGGCCACGCCCCCCGCCGCGCAGCGGAATCTCCCCGCGCGGCCTCAGCGGGTGTGCAGGCGGCTGAGGATGGCGTGGTCGAGGGCGGCGGCGGTCTCCGGGACGCTCAGGTTCGAGTTGTCGATGATCGGGAGGCCGGAGGTGCGCCAGCCGGCCATCCGGCCGTGGATGCGGGCGACTTCGTCGTCGGAGAGGCGGCGGTTGCCGGAGCGCTCCGCGTTGCGGGTGAGGACCCGGTCGAGGCCGGGGAGCAGCACGACGGGGATCATGCCGGGGCCGATGTGGCGCTTCCAGCCGCCGAGGCCGATCGCGGGGCGGTCGGGGAAGACGGCGTCGTCGATGATGCAGGAGATGCCGTTGGCGAGGTAGTTGCGGCAGGCGAAGCCGCAGGTGCGGCGAGCGAGCCGGTACTGGGCCTCGGAGGCGGTGTTCCAGCCGGACTGCGGGTTGGCGAAGCCGGACTGGACCCATTCGCGGACGTCGTCGAGGCTGATGTGCGCGGTGGGGGTGGGCCGGCGTTCGGCCCAGTGGCGGGCCACGGTGGTCTTGCCCGCGCCGGCCGGGCCGATCAGCAGGACGGCGAGCGGGCCGGTGGGCGGCGGGGCCGGGAACGCGGGCTGCTGCGGCGGCGGCGGGGCGGGCAGTTGGACCGTGCCTCCGGTCGGGAGCAGGAAGTGCCCGGTGCCGCCGGGGGCGATCGGCCCGACGGCCTTGAGCGGGACGGTCGGACGGTCGGGGCGGGGCCCCGTCGGTCCCAGCGTCGGGATCGCCTGGGTGGCGCCCGGGTACGGCGGGTGAGGGCCCGTCGGCTGCGGCGACGCCGCAGGTCGTGGCGGCACCTGGCCCCCCGCGTGCTGGTTCTGCGCGTACTGGCTCACCGTCACCTCCCTGCGCCGAATGTACACGTCGGCCCGGTGGCGGGCACAAGTCCGCCACCGGGCCGAGGGGGCGCTCAGCGGGTGGTGAGCTGCTCCGCGAGGGCGCGCAGGGCGAGTTCGTACGAGCCGAGGCCGAAGCCGGCGATGGTGCCGGAGGCGACGGCCGCGATGACCGAGGTGTGGCGGAAGGTCTCGCGGGTGTACGGGTTGGAGATGTGCACCTCGATGAGCGGCGCGGTGCGCTGCGCGGCGGCGTCCCGCATCGCGTACGAGTAGTGCGTGAACGCGCCGGGGTTGATCACCACGGGGGTCTCGGCGTCCGCCGCCTCGTGCAGCCAGCCGACCATCTCCGCCTCGGAGTTGGTCTCCCGGACCTCCACCGCCAGGCCCAGTTCGGCGCCGAGCTTCGTGCACCGCTCGACCAGCCCGGCGTACGAGGTGGAGCCGTACACGTCGGGCTCGCGGGAGCCGAGCCGGCCCAGGTTGGGGCCGTTCAGCACCAGGACGGGCGTGCTCATCCGGAGACCTCCCCGTAGGCGGCGACCAGCACGGACGGGTCCGGGCCCTCCAGGATGGAGGTCTTGGCCAGGCCGTCCAGGACGACGAAGCGCAGCAGGTCGCCGCGCGACTTCTTGTCGATCTTCATGGCGTCCAGCAGCTTCGGCCAGGCGTCGGCGCGGTAGGTGAGCGGCAGGCCGACGGAGGCCAGCACGGCCCGGTGCCGGTCGGCCGTGGCGTCGTCCAACCGCCCGGCCAGGCGGCCGAGTTCGGCGGCGAAGACCATGCCGATGGAGATCGCCGCGCCGTGCCGCCACTTGTAGCGCTCGTTGCGCTCGATGGCGTGGCCCAGGGTGTGGCCGTAGTTGAGGATCTCGCGGCGGCCGGACTCCTTGAGGTCGCCGGAGACCACGTCGGCCTTGACCTGGATGGCCCGGCGGATCAGCTCCAGGGTGTGCGGGCCGGCCGGGCTGGTGGCGGCCTCCGGGTCGGCCTCGATCAGGTCGAGGATGACCGGGTCCGCGATGAAGCCGGCCTTGATCACCTCGGCCAGGCCGGAGACGTAGTCGTGCTTGCCGAGCGTCTCCAGGGTGCCGAGGTCGGCCAGCACGCCCGCGGGCGGGTGGAAGGCGCCGACCATGTTCTTGCCCTCGGCGATGTTGATGCCGGTCTTGCCGCCGACGGCCGCGTCGACCATGCCGAGCAGCGTGGTGGGCACCGAGATCCAGCGCACCCCGCGCAGCCAGGTGGCCGCGACGAAGCCCGCCAGGTCGGTGGTGGAGCCGCCGCCGAGGCCGACCACCACGTCGCTGCGGGTGAAGCCGGTCTGGCCGAGCACCGACCAGCAGTACGCGGCGACCTCGGCGCTCTTGGCGTCCTCGGCGTTCGGCACCTGGAGGGCGATCGCCTCGTAGCCCTGCGCGGCGAGGTCCTCGCGGATCGCCTCGCCGGTGGCCTCCAGCGCCTCCGGGTGGATGACCGCGACCCGCTTGGCCTTCGGGCCGATCAGCGGAGCGAGCTCGCCCAGCAGCTGGTGGCCGATCAGCACCTCGTACGGGGCGTGGCCGTCACTGCCGGCCACCTGGATCCTGACAACGTCGGCGTCAGACATGGGGGTTCTTCAACTCCAGTGCTTCGAGTACGGCGTCGGCGACCTGCTCGGGCGTGCGGCCCTCGGTGTCGGCCACGGCGGTGGCGACCTCCAGGTAGAGCGGGCGGCGGGCCTCCATCAGTTCGCGCCAGCGGGCCCGGGGGTTGACCGCGAGCAGCGGGCGGGGGGCGTCCAGGCCGACCCGCTTGACCGCGTCGCCGAGCGCCACCTCCAGGAACACCACCGGCAGCGGGGCGAGCAGCGCCCGGGTCTCCTCCGCCATCACGGCGCCGCCGCCGAGCGCCAGCACGCCCGGGAAGCCGGTGACGGCGGCCCGGACGGCCTCCCGCTCCAGCTGCCGGAAGTGCGGTTCGCCCTCGTCGACGAAGATCTCCGGGATGGGCTTGCCCGCGGTCCGCTCGACGTCGGCGTCGGTGTCGCGGAACGGCAGGCCGAGGCGTTCGGCGAGGACCCGCCCGACGGTGGACTTGCCACTGCCGGGCGGGCCGACCAGCACGATGGCCGGTGCGGTCATGTCCACTCCCCGCTTCGCTCGTCGCGTCGTGACCGACAGCGGCTCGTGCTTGACTGCTC
Organism: Kitasatospora cineracea; assembly: GCF_003751605.1. Lineage (NCBI taxonomy): Bacteria > Bacillati > Actinomycetota > Actinomycetes > Kitasatosporales > Streptomycetaceae > Kitasatospora > Kitasatospora cineracea. Next base: position 4,110,547 of record NZ_RJVJ01000001.1, on the reverse strand, counting down.
GCTCCGCTCGCTCACCGGACGATCAGGTTCTCGAGGTAGGACTGCACGTTGCGACGGGTCTCGGAGACGTTGTCGCCGCCGAACTTCTCCGCCACCGCGTCCGCCAGCACCAGCGCCACCATCGCCTCGGCGACGATGCCGGCCGCCGGGACGGCGCACACGTCGGAGCGCTGGTGGTGCGCCTTGGCGGGCTCGCCGGTGCGCACGTCCACGGTCTGCAGGGCGCGCGGGACGGTGGCGATCGGCTTCATCGCGGCCCGCACCCGCAGCAGCTCGCCGGTGGACAGGCCGCCCTCGGTGCCGCCGGAGCGGCCGGAGGCGCGCTTGATGCCCTCGGCGGTCGGCAGGATCTCGTCGTGCGCCTGCGAGCCGGGGATCCGGGCCAGGTCGAAGCCGTCGCCGACCTCGACGCCCTTGATCGCCTGGATGCCCATCAGCGCGGCCGCGAGCCGGGCGTCCAGCCGGCGGTCCCAGTGCACGTGCGAGCCGAGGCCGACCGGCACGCCGTACGCCAGCACCTCGACCACGCCGCCCAGGGTGTCGCCGTCCTTGTGGGCCTGGTCGATCTCGGCGACCATCGCCTTCGACGCGTCGGCGTCCAGGCAGCGCACCGGGTCCTCGTCCAGGCGGGCCTCGTCGGCGGGCAGCGGCAGCACGCCGGCCGGGGCCTTGGCGGCGGCCAGCTCCACCACGTGGCTGACGATCTCGATGCCGCAGGTCTCCTTGAGGTAGGAGCGGGCGACCGCGCCGAGCGCGACCCGGGCCGCGGTCTCCCGGGCGCTGGCGCGCTCCAGGATCGGCCGGGCCTCGTCGAGCGAGTACTTCTGCATGCCGGCCAGGTCGGCGTGGCCGGGGCGCGGGCGGGTCAGCGCCTCGTTGCGGGCCAGGCCGGCCAGCACCTCGGGGTCGACCGGGTCGGCCGACATGACCTGCTCCCACTTCGGCCACTCGGTGTTGCCGACCATGACCGCCACCGGGGAGCCCATGGTCTCGCCGTGCCGGACGCCGCCGAGGAAGGTCACCTCGTCCTGCTCGAACTTCATCCGCGCACCGCGGCCGTAACCGAGCCGGCGGCGGGCCAGTGCGTCGGCCACCATCGCGGTGGTGACCGGCACCCCGGCCGGCAGGCCCTCCAGCGTCGCGACCAGAGCGGGGCCGTGCGACTCCCCCGCCGTGAGCCAGCGCAAGCTACCCACCGAAAGCTCCTTCGTCAGCGGCCCGCGCCGTGAACGGCGGCCGGCCCGGCGTCTCGTCCTGCCCGGCCGCGGGAACACGGCGGGCGAACTCCGATCCTTTCACGTCCCGCAGGCCACCGGGGCCACGGTCCGGGTGGCGGACAGCGAACGTCCGGAAGCCGCCGGGTGCCTCAGCCCGCGAGCGCCGCCTCCCCCGCCGCCCGCATCGCCGCCAGCGGGCCGCGCTCCACGCCGGTGAACCGCTCGAACTGCAGCACCGCCTGGTGCACCAGCAGGTCCAGCCCGCCCAGCACGGTGCCGCCGCGCTCCAGGCAGGCCGCGGCCAGCGCGGTCGGCCACGGGTGGTACAGCACGTCGAACAGCACGCCCGGCGCGGCCGTCAGCTGCGCCGCGAAGCCGTCGGTGGCCCCGACCGGCGTGGTGGAGACGGTCAGCGGCCCGTCCAGCGCCCGCGCGCCGTCCGCCCAGTCGGCGGTGCGCACCGGCACGCCCAGGCGCTCCCCCAGCGCCCGCATCTCGGCGGCCCGCCCGGCGCTGCGCACGTACGCGGTCACCTCGCCGTCGCAGACCTGGGCCAGCGCGGCCAGCGCGGACGAGGCGGTGGCCCCGGCGCCCAGCACCGCGGCCGATTCCACCCGTTCGACGCCGCGTTCGCGCAGCGCGTTGACCAGGCCGGGGACGTCGGTGTTGTCGCCGTGCCGCCGCCCGTCGCGGTCGAGGACCACGGTGTTGACGGCGTCCACCGCGCGGGCGGTGTCGCTGACGGTGTCCAGCAGCGGGCGGATCGCCCGCTTGAGCGGCATGGTCAGCGACAGGCCGGCCCACTCGGCGGGGTCGAGCCGGGTGACGAACGCCGCCAGGGTCGACTCGTCGACCTCGTGCCGGCCGTACTGCCAGCCGTCCAGCCCGAGCGCGGCGTACCCGGCGTTGTGCAGCGCCGGGGAGAGCGAGTGGGCGATCGGCGAGCCGAGCACGGCGGCCCGGTGCGGGGTGCTCACGTGGTGGGCCTTTCGAGAGGGGCGGGGCGGTGCAGGTACACGTCGACCGGGTCCTCGGACTCCAGCGCGAAGCCGTGCCGCTCGTACAGCCGCCGGGCGGGGCTGCCCTGCAGCACGTTCAGCCGGACGGCCAGGCCCGCGGCGTCGGCCCGCTCCAGCGCGGCGCGCAGCACCGCGGTGCCCAGGCCGCGGCCGTGCAGCGCCGGGTCGAGGTAGAAGTGCTCCAGCAGCAGGGTGCCGGGGGGATCGTCGGGGGCGAGCGCCAGGCAGCCGGCCGGTCCGGGGCGGCCGGGCACCTCGACCACCGAGGTGTGCTCGGGCCGGTACGCGTCGCGCAGCCGCTGCCGGACCCGGTGCTCGTCGTAGCGGCCGAGCCGTTCCAGGTCGGGGCGCATCGCCGCGGCCCGCAGTTCGGCCAGCGGTTCCAGGTCGGCGGCGGTGGCGGGGCGCAGCGTCCACGCCGCCGCGGCCGTCACTCGGTGCCCCGGCGGGTGCGGGCGGACCAGCGGCCCTCGCTGTGGGCGATCCGGATCGGGTGGCGGAAGCACTCGGAGACCAGTTCGGTGGTCAGCACCTCGGCGGCGGGGCCGGCCGCGGTGGTCAGGCCGTCGCGCAGCAGCAGGGCGTGGCTGGTGGTCTCGGGGAGCTCCTCCAGGTGGTGGGTGACCAGCACGGACGCCACCTCGGGGTAGCGGGCGCGCAGTTCGTCCAGGCTCTCCAGGAGCTGTTCGCGGGCGGTCAGGTCGAGGCCGGTGGCGGGCTCGTCGAGCAGCAGCAGCCGGGGTTCGGGCATCAGCGCGCGGGCGATCAGGACCCGGCCGCGCTCGCCCTGGGAGAGCGTGGTCCAGGGGCTCTCGGCGCGGTGCCCGACGCCCAGGGTGCGGATCAACTCCTCGGCGTGGTCGAGCTGTTCGGCCGTGGGCTTGCGGAACGGGTCCGGCTCGATGGACTGCGTGGTACCGGTCAGCACGACCTGGCGCACCGTCAGCGGGGAACGCAGCGGGTGCCGCGGGTTGACGTGCCCGAGGTGCCCGCGCAGCTCCCGGACGTCGACCTTGCCGAGCTGCCGCCCGAGCACCTTCACGGTGCCCGCGGTCGGGTGCTCGACCGCACCCAGCAGCGACAGCAGGGTGCTCTTCCCGGCCCCGTTCGCCCCGAGCACCGCCCAGTGCTCCCCGGCCCGGACGGTCAGCGAAACGTCCCGCAGCAGGTACTGCCCGCCCCGCACCACGTCGACGCGGGCAGCCTCCAACAGGGCCGGCTCGGGCAGGTGCGGCGTGCTCTCCGGTGTCTCCATCCGGATCACGCTACCCGCACCACCCGGCCGCCCCGCAAAGCCGTATCGACCACCGGACGGCGGCTCTTTTCAGTCGGGATCGATCAAGTTCCGGCCATCGAAAGCAAAGGCTTCACCAGCGCCGACCGTCATCGGCACACAATCGCCCCGCCCGTTCGTTCGTCCACCGATCGAGGAGTCTTCGATGTCCCGCGTCTTCCGTGTGATCGCCGCTACCGCACTCGCCGTCTCCGGTCTGTGGATCGGCACCGCCCAGGCGAGCGCCGCCTCCCTGCCGACCTGCACCAAGCAGGACTTCTTCTTCTACAAGCCCGTGGCGGACAACGGCTCGGACAGCTGCATCATGGGCTACGGCAACCAGGGCGACGGCGTGGTGGCGCTCCAGCGCGCTCTCGCGCAGTGCAACAACATCTTCATCGGGGTCGACGGGATCTACGGCAGCGAGACCAAGTCCGCCGTCGTCCAGATCCAGCGCGCCGCGGGCATCACGCAGGACGGCGTCTACGGCCCGAACACCCGCTCCCACATGCACTTCCTCTACATCGGCGGCTCGACCCCGTACTGCATCTGACCGGTGGTCGCCGGCGAGGCCGGAACACGGCGGCGACGGGCCACGGCGGCAGGAGCCGTGGCCCGTCGGTGCTCGCGAGCGCCGGCAGCGCGGACTACTTGCAGACCCCGCGGGACTTGTCGAAGCCCTGCCCGTGCGCGGTGCAGTTCTCCTGGACGTTCTTCAGGTGCTCGTCGTAGGTGGCCGCGAACCGGGTCTCGCTCGGGGACATCGCGTACCAGTAGACCCAGTCTCCGGGCGTCGGGTTGAGCACGGCCTGGATGGCCTCGTCACCGGGGTTCCCGATCGGGGTCGGCGGCAGGCCCTTGACCACGTAGGTGTTGTAAGGGCTCTTGTTCGTCTCGAGCTCGGCGTTCGTGAAGGTGATCCGGCCCAGCTGGTACTGCAGCGTCGTGTCGAGCTGCAGTTTGCCCTGGGTGGCGGTGGTGTTGAGGCGGTTGTACAGGGCTCGGGCCATCTTGCCGAAGTCCTGGTCGTTGTTGCCCTCCGCCTGGAGGATCGACGCTTCCTTGATCACGTCGTAGCCGTCCTTCAGCCCGACCTTCTGAGCCGCCTCGTCCAGCTTGAGGTCGCTGTAGTGCTGAAGCGCGTTGGCGACCATCTGCTTCAGCAGTTCCTCGGGCTTCATCCCGTCGGTGACCGAGTAGCGGGCCGGGTAGAGGAAGCCCTCGGGGTTGTTGCTCGCGTACGCGGGCAGGCCCAGGCTGCCGGCCTGCTCCTTGGCGACGTTCGCCGTGGTGCCCGCCTGGAGCTTCAGTTTGGCGTCGATCTTGCTGTAGACGTCAGCGGCCTTCATGCCCTCCGCGAAGATCAGCACGTTGCCGCCGTTGGAGTCCACCAGCTCCTTGAAGGCCGCGGCGGCGGACATCTGGTGCTTCATGGTGTAGATGCCGGGCTGGATGCCGCGGCCGCGCGGGTCCTTCTCGTACGCGGCGCTGAACGCCTTGATGCTCTTGACCACGCCCGCGTCGAGCAGGGCCTTGCCGATCGCGTCGCCGCCGGCGCCGTCCTTGACGGTGATGTTCACCGAGCCGGTGCCGTCGCCCTTGAAGTCCGGCGGCGGGCCGAAGCGCTCCTGGTAGATGCCGTAGCCCCACCAGCCGGCGCCGCCCAGGCCGCCGAGCAGCACCAGGGCGACCACCAGGCAGGCACCGCCGTTGCGGCGGCCCGACTTCTTGCTCTTCTCCTTGCGCTTGCGCTCGGCCTCGCGGGAGTTGTCCTGCTCGGAGAAGAACGACTCGTCCTCGGCCGCCTCCTCGTCCAGGTACTCGTCCTCGGCCCAGTCCTGGTGCTCCTGGTCGGCCCGCTCGTCGACCGCGGCGGCGGCGCTGCGGCGTCCGGCCGACGGGGCGTCGAGGGCGGCGGCCTCCGCCTCCCAGTCGATCCCGTCCGGCCCGGGGCCCCCGGCCGGCTCGGGCCCGCCCGCGGCGGCGGGGCGCTGCTGCTGCGGGCCTCCCGGTCCGGGCCGGCCCGGCCCGGGGCGCTGCGGCATGCCCGGCTGCTGGGGCTGCTGCCCCAGCAACTGCCCGACCGGGAAGCCGTGCGGCGGGGTGCCCTGCTGGGCCGTGCCCTGCTGCCCCGGCACGCCCTGGCGGGCACCGGGCTGCTGCTGCACGAACTGCTGCTGCCCGCCGTACGAGCCGCCCTGCGGCGCGCCCTGCTGCGGGTGGCCCTGGTGGCCCTGCCCCATCGGCATCTGCTGCGGCACCGGCTGCCCCTGCGGGTAGCCCTGCTGCTGCATCCCCGGCTGCTGCTGCACGAACTGCTGCTGCCCGCCGTAGGAACCGCCCTGCGGCACGCCGCCCTGCTGCTGCGGGTACCCCTGCTGCTGGACGAACTGCTGCTGGCCGCCGTACGAACCGCCCTGCGGCACGCCCTGCTGCGGGTAGCCCTGCGGTATCCCGCCCTGCTGCATGCCCGGCTGCTGCTGCATGCCCGGCTGCTGCTGCACGAACTGCTGCTGCCCGCCGTAGGAGCCGTCCTGCGGCACGCCGCCCTGCTGCTGCGGGTACCCCTGGGGGTACTGCTGGGGGTAGTCCTGCTGCCCGTACGGGCCCTGGGTCTGGGGCTGTTCGCCGGGGTACCACGGCTGGTCGCCCTGGGAGCCGTAGCGCCCGCTCTGATCAGTCATCGATCCCCTTACAGCGTCCAGGGTGTCCATCGAATCCGCGTGCTGTCCGCGCAGCACGTGGTCGGAGACGCTACCGTACCGCAGCGTAGCCAAGGACCGTCACTGACCGCTGTCGTTCACGGGGAAGCGGACGCCGAGGCCGGGGGCGAGGCGTGCTGGGCGCGGTAGGCGTTGAACTCGTCGACGTTCTTGCGCTGCTGCTCCTCGCTGTCGGTGAAGCGGGTGTCCCCGGGCTGGACGGTGACGAAGTACAGCCAGTCACCGTCGGCGGGGTGGAGGGCGGCGCGCAGCGCGTCCCGGCCGGGGTTGCCGATGGGGGTCGGCGGGAGGCCGGGGTGGGCGTAGGTGTTGAAGGGCGAGTCGAGTCTGGTGTCGTCGTGGGTGGTGGTGAGGGTGGAGCGGCCGAGTGCGTAGTTGATGGTGGAGTCGAGTTGGAGCGGCATCTTCTTCGCGAGGCGGTTGTAGACGACCCGGGCGACCTTGGCCATGTCCTCGGGGTTGTCGGCCTCGGCCTGGGCGAGGCTCGCGACGGCCAACAGCCCGTAGGGGGTCACGCCGTTGGCGGTGGCGGCGTCGGCGACGGCGGGGCCCTCGAGGTTGCCGTCGGCCTCCTTTACCATGTCTTGAAGGAGGGTCAGCGGGGTGCTGTCGCCGGTCACGGGGTAGGTGGCGGGGTAGAGGTAGCCCTCGAGGTGCCCGGCGGCGTCGGCGGGCAGGCCCAGCTCGGCGAGGTGCTGCTCGGCGGTGGCCTTGGCGGTGCCGGGCTTCAGGCCGAGCCGGGTGTCGATCGCGGCGAAGACCTGGGTGGAGCGCCAACCCTCGGGAACGGTCAGGGCGTTGGCGTTGGACGGATCGAGCAGCACGTTGAGCGCCGAGACCGCCGACATCTTCTCCTTGAGGGTGTATGTGCCGGGGTGGACGTTGCTGCCGGCCGGGCTCTTGGCCGCGGCGTCGGTGAACGCCCGGGCGGAGGCCACCACGTGTTTGGCCGTCAGGACCTTGCCGATCTGGGTGAGGCTGGCGCCCTGCGCCACCGACACCTGGACCTGGCCGGTGCCGCCGCCCGGGTAGTCGGGGGCCGGCGGCTTGCCCTCGGGCCAGAGCACGAACAGCGCGAGCGCGGCCGCCATCGCCACCCCGAGCAGCCCGGCGACGCTGAGGCAGCACGCGGCGCCGGTGCGGACCTGCTGCGGGTCCGGCGGCTCGACGCCGTACGGCAGGCCGGGCGGGGCGCCCTCGGGCTCGACGACGGGGGCACCGAGGTGGCCGGGGGTGAGTCCGGGCGCGGTGTACGGGTCGGTCACGGGGGCCCTTCCGGCGGCGGGCAAGGAGAGAGGGGCCCGTGCGGACGCGCGCCCGCACGGGCCCCTCTACCGGGAAGCTAACCCGTACCGGTCAGTTGACCGGCTCGACACTCTCGCCGGGCGCCCGGCCGCTCACCCGTTCGGTCTCCAGGGCTGACTGCAGGATGACCACGGCGGCGGCCTGGTCGATCACCGAGCGGCCCTTCTTGGACGACCGCCCGGAGGCGCGCAGCCCGGCGGCGGCGGTGACGGTGGTCATCCGCTCGTCCACCAGCCGCACCCCGACCGGGTGCAGCAGGCCGGCCAGCCGGCCCGCGTACTCGCGGACCTTGGCGGCGGCCGGGCCCTCCTTGCCGTTCAGCGAGCGCGGCAGGCCGACCACCACCTCGACCGCGTCGTACTCCTCGACGATCGCCTTCAGCCGGGCCTGCGAGCGGCCCCCGGCGGGGACGGTCTCCACCGGCGTGGCGATCAGCCCGTCGGGGTCGCAGACCGCGACCCCGATCCGGGCGTCACCCACGTCGACGGCGATCCGCCGGCCGCGCCGGAAGACCTTCTCCTCGGGCTCCATCAGGAAGCCCGCTCCGCGACCAGCGCCCGGACGGCGGCGATCGCCTCGCCGACCGCGGCCGGGTTCGTGCCGCCGCCCTGCGCGACGTCGTCCTTGCCGCCGCCGCCGCCGCCGAGGGTCTTGGCCGCGGCGCGGACCAGCTCGCCGGCCTTGATGCCGCGCGCGCGGGCGTCCTCGCTGGTGGCGATGACGGTCAGCGGGCGGTCGTTGGCCACGGTGAACGCGGCGACCACGGCCGGGCGGTTGCCGAGCCGGGCCCGGATGTCCAGCACCAGCTTGCGCAGCTCGTCCGCGCCGGTGCCGTCACCGACCCGGGCGGCGACCAGGGCCACGCCCCGGACGTCCTCGGCGCCCGCGGCCAGGCCGGCCGCGGCCGCGAGGACCTTCTCCGCGCGGAACTTCTCGATCTCCTTCTCGGCGTCCTTGAGCTTGGCGAGCATCCCGGAGATCTTCTCCGGCAGCTCCTCCGGGCGCCCCTTGACCAGCTCGGTCAGCTGGGAGACCACGGTGTGCTCCCGGGCCAGGAACTTGTACGCGTCGACGCCGACCAGCGCCTCGACGCGGCGCACGCCGGAGCCGATCGAGGACTCGCCGAGCAGCTTCACCAGGCCCAGCTGGGCGGTGTTGCCGACGTGCGTGCCGCCGCACAGCTCCTTGGAGAAGTCGCCGATGGTGACCACGCGCACCGAGTCGCCGTACTTCTCGCCGAACATGGCGATGGCGCCCTGCTTGCGGGCCTCGTCCATCGTCATCACCTCGGCGGTGACGTCGAGTTCGCGGACCAGCACCTCGTTGATCTTCTGCTCGACGTCGGTCAGCACCGAGCCGGGGACGGCCGCGGGCGAGCCGAAGTCGAACCGGAAGCGGCCCGGCGCGTTCTCCGAACCGGCCTGGGCGGCGGTCGGGCCGAGCGCGTCGCGCAGCGCCTGGTGGGTCAGGTGGGTGGCCGAGTGGGCGCGCGAGACGGCCCGGCGGCGGTCGGTGTCGATGGTGGCGTACGCGGACGCGCCGAGCACCACCTCGCCGAACAGCACCCCGCCGGAGTGCACGGTCACGCCGGGCACCGGCTGCTGGACGTCGCGGATCTCGACGACCGCGCCGGAGTCCAGCCGGATCCGGCCGTGGTCGGCGAGCTGGCCGCCGCCCTCGGCGTAGAACGGGGTGCGGTCGAGGACGATCTCGACCTCGTCGCCCTCGGTGGCGGCCGGCGAGGGGACGCCGTCCACCAGCAGGCCGACCACGGTGGCCTCGCCCTCGGTGTTCGCGTAGCCGGTGAAGACCGACGCGCCCGCCTTGTCGGCGACCTCGCGGTACGCGGCGACGTCGGCGTGGCCCATCTTCTTCGCCCTGGCGTCGGCCTTGGCGCGGTCGCGCTGCTCCTGCATCAGGCGGCGGAAGCCGGCCTCGTCGACCTGGAGGCCCTGCTCCTCGGCCATCTCCAGGGTGAGGTCGATCGGGAAGCCGTAGGTGTCGTGCAGCTTGAACGCCTGCTCGCCGGAGAGCACCGCGCCGCCGGACTGGCGGGTCTCGGTGACGGCGGCGTCCAGCAGGTTGGTGCCGGAGCGCAGGGTCTGGAGGAAGGCGTTCTCCTCGGCGACCACGACCGTCTCGATCCGCTTGCGGTCGGTCTCCAGCTCCGGGTACTGCGGGGCCATCGCCTTGATCGAGATGTCGATCAGGTCCTTGGCGACCGGCTCGGTGGCGCCCAGCAGCCGCATGTTGCGGATCGCCCGGCGCAGGATGCGGCGCAGCACGTAGCCGCGGCCCTCGTTGCCGGGGGTGACGCCGTCGCCGACCAGCATCAGCGCGGTGCGGAAGTGGTCGGTGACCACGCGCAGCGAGACGTCCGACTTGTGGTCGGCGCCGTAGGTGTGGCCGGTGAGCTCGGCGGCGCGGTCGAGGATCATCCGCGAGGTGTCGATCTCGAAGAGGTTGTCGACGCCCTGCAGGACGGCGGCGAGGCGCTCCAGGCCGAGGCCGGTGTCGATGTTCTTGCTCGGCAGGTCGCCGAGGATCTCGAACCCGTCCTTGCCGTCGCCGTGGCCGCGCTCGTACTGCATGAAGACCAGGTTCCAGATCTCCAGGTAGCGCTCGCCGTTGACCGCCGGGCCGCCCTCCTCGCCGTACTCGGGGCCGCGGTCGTAGTTGATCTCCGAGCACGGGCCGCACGGGCCGGGGACGCCCATCGACCAGAAGTTGTCCTTCATGCCCAGGCGCTGGATCCGCTCGGACGGGACGCCGATCACGTCCCGCCAGATCTGCTCGGCCTCGTCGTCGTCCTTGTAGACGGTGATCCAGAGCTTCTCCGGGTCCAGGCCGTAGCCGCCGTCCGCCACCGAGCCGGTGAGCAGCTCCCAGGCGAACTTGATGGCGCCTTCCTTGAAGTAGTCGCCGAACGAGAAGTTGCCGCACATCTGGAAGAACGAGCCGTGCCGGGTGGTCTTCCCGACCTCCTCGATGTCCAGCGTGCGGACGCACTTCTGCACGCTGGTCGCGCGCGAGAACTGCGGCTTGACCTCGCCCAGGAAGTACGGCTTGAAGGGCACCATGCCGGCGTTGACCAGCAGCAGGGTGGGGTCGTCGGCGACCAGCGAGGCCGACGGTACGACGGTGTGGCCGCGCTCCTCGAAGAAGCGCAGCCAGCGGCGGCGGATCTCTGCCGACTCCATCAGTGGGGGTCCTTCCGGTCGGTCGTGCGGCCCGGCAGCTCGCGCTGTCGGGGCTTGGCGACGATGGTCTGGGGGGTGGTGCGGCGCTCGGTGCGCGAGGACGGGGGCAGGGCGGCGGCCGGGGAGCCCGGGGCCGCCGAGATAGCTCGGACCCCGTCGTCGGCGGCCGCCGATCCGCTCAGCGCCCGGCGGCGCGGCGGCTCGACCACGGCGGTGCCGTCCAGGCCGAGGTCGGCGCGCAGCTGGCGCTCGCGCTCGTCCATGCCGGAGCGGACGTCCCGGGCGAAGCGCCTGGCGGCGTCGCCGAGGTGGAGCGCGCCGCGGGCGGCGGTGCCGGACAGCGAGTCCGGGGTGAGGCGGTGCACCGCCTCGTTGGCCTTGTTCGCGGCCCAGACCGCGGCACCCGCGCCGACGGCCATCCAGAAGATCCTGCGCACCATCGCGGTCAGCCCCTCACGGCCCGGCGGACCTTGGCCAGCAACCCGCCGCGCGGCGCCGTCGCGGCCCGCACCTCGGCCCGGATCATCCGGGCCAACTCCTCGCGCTCACCGGCCTGTTGCGGCACCCCGACCGGCCCGGCCTGCTGCCGGGCGGCGGCCTTGCGGACGCCGTAGCTGAACGCCGCCAGCTTCACCAGCGGCCCGCCCAGCGTCGCCGCCACGGTCGAGGACAGCGCCTTGGCGTCGGCCGCCGCGTCCTGCACGTTGGCGGTGATCTCGTCGACCCGCTCCAGCTGCTCGTGCGCGCTGCGGACGGCGCTGTTCGCGTCCTGCAGCAGCGGCACGGCCTGCTCGGTGACGGCGGAGACCAGCGCGGTCGCCTCCCGCAGCACCTTGGACAGCCGCACCAGCACCACGGCGAGCAGGGTGACCAGGACCGCCCAGAAGACGGCCACCAGCAGCCCGGCCAGCTCTCCCACGGACACCTTCGCGCGCTCCCTCGGCTGTGCTTGCGAAACTCTTGCGATCCCAGGGTTGAACCCTACCGTGACCACGGCTCGCTCCCCGACCGGTATATCCGCCGGTGGCCCGGCCCCGGCCCGGTCGGGTGTGCGAACCCGGCGCGTAACCTACCGTCAGGTCACCTCGTTGGGGGTGTGGCTCGCGGAGCGCGGGCCCGCCGGTTCCGGTCTCCTGCCGGTCCCCGGTGGTGCACCGGTACGGACGGGGGCGTCCCATGAACAGCACGTCGGCAGCGTCGAGGAGCCCGGGCCGGCTGCCCGCCGAGGTCACCAGCTTCGTCGGCCGGGCCGCCGAACTCGACCGGCTGTCCGCCCTGGTGGCCCGGGCCCGGCTGGTCACGGTGACCGGCCCGGGCGGCGTCGGCAAGTCCCGCCTGGCGCTGCGCGCCGCCGCCCGGCTGGCCGCCGGCTTCCCGGACGGCGCGCACCTGGCCGAGCTCGCCCCCGTGCAGGACCCGCTGCTGCTGGGCCACGCCGTGCTGGAGGCGCTGCAGCTGACCGACCACACCGCCCGCCCGCCGCTGGACGTCCTGGTCGAGCAACTCGCCGACCGCGAGGCCCTGTTGGTGCTGGACGGCTGCGAGCACCTGGTGGACGCCTGCGCCGAGCTGGCGGACGCGCTGCTGCGCGCCGCACCCGGCCTGCGGGTGCTCGCCACCTCCCGGCAGTCGCTGCGCGCCGCGGGCGAGCACCTGCTGCCGCTGGCCCCGCTGCCGTACCTGGCGGCCGACGGCGACGGGGCGGACCCGGAGGCGATGCTGCTGTTCGCCGACCGGGCCGCGGCCGTCCGGCCGGGCTTCCGGCTGGAGCCGCGCAACCGGGCCGGGGTGGCGCTGCTCTGCCGCCGGCTGGACGGCATCCCGCTGGCCCTGGAGCTGGCCGCCGGGCGGCTGCGCGCGCTGTCCGTCGAGCAGCTGGCGGCCCGGCTGGACGACCGCTTCCGGCTGCTCACCGGCGGCGAGCGGACGGCCCCGGCCCGGCACCGGACGCTGCGCACCGCGATCGGCTGGAGCCACGAGCTCTGCACGATGCAGGAACGTTTACTCTGGGCCCGCCTCTCGGTCTTCGCCGGCGGCTTCGACCTGGACGCCGCCGAGTACGTCTGCGCCGGCCGCGGCCTGGACCAGGACGACCTGTGCGAACTCGTCGACTCGCTGGTCGACAAGTCCGTGCTGGAACGCCTCGACGGCGAGGGCACCGTCCGCTTCCGGATGCTCGACACCCTGCGCGAGTACGGCGCCCACTGGCTGCGGGCCGGCGGCGACGACCGGCGGCTGCTGCGCCGCCACCGCGACTGGTACCTCGGCGTCGCCACCTGGGGCGAGGTCGAGTGGTTCGGCCCCCGGCAGGCCGAGACCGCCGAACGCACCCGGCTCGCCCACCCCAACCTCCGCGCCGCGCTGGAGTTCTCGCTCGCCGAGCCCGGCGAGGAGCAGCTCGCCCTCGTCCTGGCCGGCACCCTCTGGTACTTCTGGGTCGGCACCGGCCACCTCGGCGAGGGCCGGCACTGGCTCGACCGGGCCCTCGCGCTGGCCCCCGAACCCACCGACGCCCGGGCCAAGGCGCTCTGGGTCACCGGCTACCTCGCCACCCTCCAGGGCGACCTGGACCGGGCCCGCCCCGCCCTCGAGGAGTGCCGCCGCCAGGCCCTGGAGACCGGCGACGACCGGGCCCTGGCCTACGCCGTCCACCGCCAGGGCTGCGCGGCCCTGATCGGCGACGACCCGGCCCGCGCCGCCGAGCTGTTCGAGGAGGCGCTGTGGCACTACGACACCCTCGGCGAACTCAACTCCAACGTCCTGATGGCGATGTTCGAACTCGCCCTGGCCCGGCTCTTCCAGGGCGACGAGGAACGCGGCCGGGCCGGCATCGAACGCCTCCGGGAGACCTGCGAGGAGCACGGCGAGCAGTGGGCGTACGGCTACTGCCTGTACGCGATGGCCTTCGCCCGGCGGCAGGCCGGCGACCTGCGGCTGGCCCGGTCCTTCGCCCGCGAGTCGATGCGGCTGAACCACCTGTTCCGCGACCTGCTGGGCATCGTGCTGGCGATGGACCTGCTGGCCCTGCTGGCCACCGAGGGCCCGGACGCCGACCTGCACGAGGCCCGCGTCCTGCAGGGCGCCGCGCACCGGCTCTGGCGGGCCGTCGGCACCCCGTTCTTCGGCTCCCGCTCCTTCAACGGCCCGCACCTGGAGTGCGAGCGGCGCGCCCGCGACGGCCTCGACGGCGACGCCTACGCGGCGGCCTTCCGGCTCGGCTCCCGGCTCGACCTGGACGCCGCCGTCCGCCGCGCCCTCGACGGCGGCTCCCCCGAACCGCCCCCGGACGGCGGCGGCACCGACCGCCCCGGCCCGCCGCTCGACCCGGCCCGCCCGTACTCCCCCGTCGGCGCCTGACCCCGCCCGCCGGCCCGCGGACGGTCCGGAAACGGGAAACGCCCCCGCGGTCCGAGGACCGAGGGGGCGTTCCGCTCGCGGGTCAGCGCGAGTAGTACTCGACGACGAGCTGCTCGTCGCAGACGACCGGAACCTCGCGGCGCTGCGGCGCGCGGTCCAGGCGGAAGGCCAGGGCCTTCAGGTTGACCTCGAGGTACTTCGGGGTCTGGCCCTCGCCGGCGTTGCCGCCCTCGCGAGCCACCTGGAAGGGGACCTTCTCCTTGGACTTTTCCTTCACCGTGACGACGTAGCCCGGCTTCAGCTGGAACGAGGGCTTGTTGACCTTCGCACCGTTGACCTGGATGTGGCCGTGCACGACCATCTGGCGGGCCTGGTAGATGGTGCGGGCGATGCCCGAACGCAGGACCAGGGAGTCGAGGCGGACCTCGAGCAGGCCGACCAGGGCCTCGCCCGTCTTGCCCTCGATCTTCTTGGCGGCCTCGAAGGCACGCGCCATCTGCTTCTCGCTGAGGTCGTACTGCGCGCGCAGACGCTGCTTCTCGGTCAGACGGACCTTGTAGTCAGAGTTCTGCTTGCGGCCGCGGCCGTGCTGGCCGGGCGGGTACGGACGGGCCTCGAAGTACTTGACGGACTTCGGGGTCAGCGGAACGCCGAGAGCACGGGCGATCTTGACCTTGGGGCGCTTCTGGTTCGCCATGTTTCCTTTTCCTGTTCAGATACGGCTGTCACCAGGTGTTGACGGAGGACGCTTCTCGCGGCCCGGAGAAAAACCGCCCGTTGCCGGACGGTCAGCCGCTCTCCGCGACCGGGCACTATGTGCTTGCACACGGGACACCCACGACCGGGAAGGGTGGTGGACGACCCGCGACACCGAAGACCGGTGCGCGCCGCTCCTGGGGAACTCCCTCGCGGGAGGCCCCCGTTCAGTGCCCCGCTGGTGCGGCCGGTCGCTCCTCGCGGAACCCCGGGCCCGGGACACACTGCGAGCCAGTCTACAGGCTCCGGACCGGCCGGATTCACTGCCCCTTGAGCCGGGCCCTGGTCCACTCCGCGATCTCCGCGTACCGGGCCTCGCCGCCCCGCCGGGTCGGCCGGTAGTACTCCTTGCCGTGCACCTCGTCCGGCGCGTACTGCTGCGCGGCGATGCCCTCCGGCAGGTCGTGCGGGTACTGGTAGCCCTTGCCGTGCCCGAGCTTCTTCGCCCCGCCGTAGTGCGCGTCCCGCAGGTGCGCGGGCACCGCCCCGGCCAGGCCCTGCCGGACGTCCGCCAGCGCGGCGTCGATCGCCAGGTACGCCGCGTTCGACTTGGGCGCCAGGGCGAGCGCGATCGCCGCCTGGGACAGGATGATCCGCGCCTCCGGGAAGCCGATCAGCGCGACCGCCTGCGCGGCGGCCACCGCGGTGGACAGCGCCGTCGGGTCGGCCAGGCCGACGTCCTCGCTGGCGGAGATCATCAGGCGCCGGGCGATGAAGCGCGGGTCCTCCCCCGCCTCGATCATCCGGGCCAGGTAGTGCAGGGTGGCGTCCACGTCGCTGCCCCGGATCGACTTGATCAGCGCGCTCGCCACGTCGTAGTGCTGGTCGCCGTCCCGGTCGTAGCGCACCGCGGCCTGGTTGACCGCCGTCTCGGTCGCCGCCAGGGTCAGCACCTTCTCGCCCTGCTCCAGCGCCGCCCCCGCCGCCGCCTCCAGCGTGGTCAGCGCCCGCCGCGCGTCGCCCCCCGCCAGCCGCACCAGGTGGTCCTCGGCCTCCGCGCTCAACTCCACGCTGCCGCCCAGCCCGCGCTCGTCGGCGGCGGCCCGGCGCAGCAGGGTCCGGACGTCCTCGTCGGTGAGCGACTCCAGGGTGAGCAGCAGGCTGCGCGACAGCAGCGGGGAGATCACCGAGAAGTACGGGTTCTCGGTGGTCGCCGCGATCAGGGTGACCCAGCGGTTCTCCACCGCGGGCAGCAGCGAGTCCTGCTGGGCCTTGGAGAAGCGGTGGATCTCGTCCAGGAACAGCACCGTCTCCCGGCCGCTCATCCCGACCGCCCGCCGGGCCCCGTCGATCACCGCCCGGACTTCCTTGACCCCGTGCGTGATCGCCGAGAGCTCGACGAACCGGCCCTCCACCGCCTGGCTGATCACGTGCGCCAGCGTGGTCTTGCCCGTCCCCGGCGGCCCCCAGAGGATCACCGAACTCGTCGCCGCCGGCCCCTTCGCCCCCGCGACCAGCCGCCGCAGCGGCGACCCGTCCTTGAGCAACTGCTGCTGCCCCGCCACCTCGTCCAACGTCCGCGGCCGCATCCGCACCGCGAGCGGCGAACGCCCCGGCTCGGCACTCCGGCGTTCCTCGGCAGCATGCGTGAAAAGGTCGGGCTCGTCCACGCTCCGAGCCTATGCGACGCCTCCGACAGAAAACGCACCGCCAGGAAGCGCCCCTGCTTTCGCTCCCCTACTACTCGAAGCGCTCCGGGTCCCCCGCCCCGTAGCGGACGATCTCCGGCACCCCGTCCGAGAAGTCGACGACCGTGGTCGGCACCGTCCCGCAGTCGCCGGAGTCGACCACCGCGTCCAGGACGTGGTCGAGGCGTTCCTTGATCTCCCAGCCCTGCGTCATCGGTTCCTCCTCGTCGGGCAGCAGCAGGGTGCTGGAGACCAGGGGTTCGCCGAGTTCGGCGAGCAGGGCCTGGGTGACGGCGTGGTCGGGGATGCGGACGCCGACGGTCTTCTTCTTCGGGTGCAGCAGCCGGCGCGGCACCTCCTTGGTGGCGGGGAGGATGAAGGTGTAGCTGCCGGGTGTCGCCGCCTTGACGGCGCGGAAGACGTTGTTGTCGAGTTGCGCGAACTTGCCCAGCTGGGCGAAGTCCTGGCACATCAGGGTGAAGTGGTGGCGGTCGTCGAGCCGCCGGATGGTGCGGATCCGGTCCAGTCCGTCCCGGTTGTCCAGCCGGCAGCCGAGCGCGAAACAGGAGTCGGTGGGGTACGCGATGAGGGCGCCGTCCCGGATGCTCGCCACCACGGTGGAGATGGTGCGCGGCTGGGGCGTCTCGGGGTGCACGTCGAAGTACTTCGCCATTGCTCGCCCCTACTTCCCGGCCCGGGCCAGCACCGTCGCGGCGTGGTCGAAGACGTACTTCTGGAGGTCGCGCGGCGGCCGCTGGTAGCCGCGCGGGGCGGGGCGGGGCGGCAGGGTGACGGCGGGCTTGACCACCTCGTGGTACGGGACGGTGGAGAGCAGGTGGGCGATCATGTTGAGCCGGGCGCGGCGCTTGTCGTCGCTGTCGACGACGTTCCAGGGTGATTCGGGGATGTCGGTGTAGACGAACATCTCGTCCTTGGCCCGCGAGTAGTCCTCCCAGCGGGTGATGGACTCGACGTCCATCGGGGAGAGCTTCCACTGCCGCATCGGGTCGTCGAGCCGGTCGCGGAAGCGGCGCTCCTGTTCGACGTCGCTGACCGAGAACCAGTACTTGCGCAGCAGGATGCCGGCCTCGACCAGCATCCGTTCGAAGGTGGGGCACTGGTGCAGGAACTGCCAGTACTCCTCGTCGGTGCAGAAGCCCATCACCTTCTCGACGCCGGCCCGGTTGTACCAGGAGCGGTCGAACAGGACCATCTCGCCGGCCGCCGGGAGCTGCTCGACGTAGCGCTGGAAGTACCACTGGCCGCGCTGGCGCTCGGTGGGGGCGGGCAGGGCGGCGATCCGGGCGATCCGGGGGTTGAGGTACTCGGTGACGCGCTTGATGGCGCCGCCCTTGCCGGCGGCGTCCCGGCCCTCGAAGACGATCACCATCCGGACGCCCTCGGTGCGGACCCATTCCTGGAGCTGGACCAGTTCGCGCTGGAGGCGGAGCAGTTCGTCCTCGTAGAGCTTCTTCGGCATGCGCTTGGCACCGCGGGACTTCTTCCCGCCCCCGTTGCCCCTGCCGCCCCCGTCGCCCTTCCGGCCCTTGTCGCCCCTGCCCGTCCTGCCTGTGCTGGGTGCCGCCACTGGGTGTGCCCTCCGCTCGCCGGGTCGCCGATGCTGACGATCCCTCAGGCTACGGTCCGCCGGGCGGCGCCGCAGTTCGGACGGGGTGCGGGCAGGGCGCGGGTGTCCTTCCCCGGCGGGCACCGGCGGTCCCCTGTGCCGCCGGTGCCGATCGCGCCGGGGAAGGCCGGACCACTCTGCGGCACCCCCGGGTCCGAGGTCCAATGCATTGGTCCATAGCCTGGGGGCATGGATGTGGACACCCGGATGCTGCGCTGCCTGACCGTGGTCGGCGAGGAGGGCCAGCTGACCGCGGCGGCGGCCCGGCTGGGGGTCAGCCAGCCGACGCTGACCAAGCAGGTCCGGGCGCTGGAGCGGCAGCTGGGGGTGGAGCTGTTCCGCCGCTCGCGGGCCGGGATGGCGCCGACGGCGGCGGGCGCCGAGCTGCTGGCCCGGGCCGGGACGCTGCTGGCGGGCTGGGAGGAGGCGGTGCGGGCGGCCAGGCTGGCGGCGGCGGAGGCCGGCGGGGAGCTGCGGGTCGGCTTCGAGGGGTCGACGATGAGCCTGCTGGGCCGCGCGGTGGTGGAGGACTTCGCCCGCCGGATGCCGGGGTGGCGGCTGCGGTTGCGGCAGAACGACTGGTTCGACGAGTCCTCCGGCCTGGCCTCGGGCCGGCTGGACCTGGCGCTGTGGCACGCCCCGGCCTCGATGGCCGAGCGGTACTCGCACGTGCCGCTGGGCACCGAGGAGCGCTGGGTGGTGCTGGCGGCCGACCACCGGCTGGCGGCCCGCACCGAGGTGTCCGTGGCGGACCTGTGGGACGAGCCGTTCGTGGCGGTACCGGAGCAGGCCGGGGTGTGGCGGGACTACTGGCTGGGCGCGCCGGAGCGGGCGGGCCGGCCGGTGCGGATCGGGGCGGTGGCGCACAACGCGGACGAGTGGATGGCCGCGGTGGCCTGCGGGCAGGGGGTGGGGTTCGCGCCGCGCGCGGTGGGCCGCTGGAGCAGCCGCCCGGACGTGCGCTGCCTGCCGGTGCGCGGGCTGGGGCCGAGCCTGGTGGGGCTGTTCCGGCCGCGCGGGCGGGCGCAGACGCCCGCCATGGCGGCGTTCGCGGAGTCCTGCCGGCTGCACCTGGAGGTGCAGTTCCGGGCGACCGGTGGCGGCCGGTCCCCCGAAGCGGCGGCCGCTCAGACCTCGGCGAACGGCGCGGGGTAGCGGCACATGCCGTGCGGGGCGCGGTCGGCGCCGGGCAGCCGCAGGGCCTGGAAGTACCCGTCGGGGACGTCGAACGGCCCGGTGATGCGGTGTCCGGAGGCGGGGGCGAAGCCGAACCGGCCGTAGTAGCCCGGGTCGCCGAGCACCACCACGACGCGTTCGCCGGCCTCGGCGGCGGCGTCCAGCGCGGCCCGCACCACGGCGGTGCCGACGCCCTTGCGCTGCCACTCGGGGGCGACCGCGACGGGGGCGAGGGCCAGGCCCTTGCCGTTGCCGACCTTCAGCCGGGTGAGCAGCGCGTGGCCGATGACCACTTCGCGCTCGTCCACCGCGACCAGGGACAGTGCGGGCAGCCAGGCGGCGTCGCGGCGCAGCGCGTCCACCAGGTCCGCCTCTTCGGGGCCTGGGAAGGCCGCCATGTGCACCCGCCGGGTCTCGGCGGTGTCGGCGGGGAGCTCAACTCTGGTTCGTACGGTCATCCTTGACCCTTCTTGCGCTCTGCACCCCGTTGTGCAGCGTTCCGGGTGGTGCAGCATTCCGGCCCCGGGCGGTGGCAGCCTACTCCTGGTGGCCGCGCACCGGCCGGGGCCGGGACAAATCGTGATCTTTGTGATGCGCCGTCAGAATCCGACGGCGCTCGTGACGGTCCGTCAGGCGGTCGGCTCGGCCTCGGCCTTGGCGCCGTCCTTGTTCTCCTTGGCCTTGGGCTGGGCGTCCACGCCGGCCTCGCGGCGCTGGGCCGGGGTGATCGGGGTGGGGGCGCCGGTCAGCGGGTCGCCGCCGGTGGAGGTCTTCGGGAAGGCGATGACGTCCCGGATGGTGTCGTAGCCGCCCAGCAGGGTGACCACGCGGTCCAGGCCGAGCGCGATGCCGCCGTGCGGCGGCGGGCCGTAGTTGAAGGCGTCCAGCAGGAAGCCGAACTGCGAGGCCGCCTCCTCCTCGGACAGGCCGATCGCGTCGAACGCCCGCTTCTGCACGTCCCGCTGGTGGATGCGGATCGAACCGCCGCCCAGCTCCGAGCCGTTGAGCACCAGGTCGTACGCGTTGGAGAGCGCGCTGCCCGGGTCGGTGTCGAAGGTGGCGAGCGACTCGGCGGTCGGCGCGGTGAACGGGTGGTGCACCGCGTGCCAGCCCTGGAACTCGCCCTTGTCGTCCTCGATCGGCTCGAACATCGGGAAGTCCACGACCCAGAGGAAGGCCCACTGGGACTCGTCGATCAGCTGGCAGCGGCGGCCGATCTCCAGGCGGGCGGCGCCGAGCAGCTCCTGCGAGGGGGTCTTCTTGCCCGCGGCGAAGAACACCGCGTCGCCGGGCTTGGCGCCCGCGGCGGCGGCCAGGCCGGCCAGGTGCTCCTCGGACAGGTTCTTGGCGACCGGGCCGCGCAGCTCGCCGGTCTCGGCGTCCACCAGCACGTAGGCGAGGCCGCGGGCGCCGCGGGCCTTCGCCCAGTCCTGCCAGGCGTCGAGCTGCTTGCGGGGCTGCGAGGCGCCGCCGGGCATCACGACCGCGCCGACGTACGGGGCCTGGAAGACCCGGAACCCGGTGCCCTTGAAGTACTCGGTGAGGTCGGTGAGTTCCTGCCCGAAGCGGACGTCCGGCTTGTCGGAGCCGTAGCGCGACATGGCGTCGGCGTAGGTCATCCGGGGCAGCGGGTTCGGGATCTCGTAGCCGTGGACCTGCTTCCAGATCGCGGCGATGATCTTCTCGCCGAGCGCCAGGATGTCCTCCTGGTCGACGAAGGACGCCTCGATGTCGAGCTGGGTGAACTCCGGCTGCCGGTCGGCGCGGAAGTCCTCGTCGCGGAAGCAGCGGGCGATCTGGTAGTAGCGCTCCATGCCGGCCACCATCAGCAGCTGCTTGAACAGCTGCGGGGACTGCGGCAGGGCGTACCAGTGGCCCGGCTGGAGGCGGACCGGGACCAGGAAGTCGCGGGCGCCCTCGGGGGTGGAGCGGGTCAGGTACGGGGTCTCGATGTCGAGGTAGTCGTTCTCCTCCATCACCGTGCGGATGATGTGGTTGACCTTCGAGCGCAGCCGCAGCGCGCGGGCCGGGCCCTCGCGGCGCAGGTCGAGGTAGCGGTAGCGCAGCCGCACCTCCTCGTTGACCGAGCCGGGCTCGTACTCGGCGACCTGGAACGGCAGCGGCGCGGCCTCGGACAGCACCTCGATCGACTCGACGACGACCTCGACCGCGCCGGTCGGGATCTCCGGGTTCTCGTTGCCCTCCGGGCGGACCCGGACCTCGCCGACCACCTTCACGCAGTACTCGGAGCGCAGCCCGTGCACCGACTCCAGGTCGCGGACCACGACCTGCACGGTGCCGGAGGCGTCCCGCAGGTCGATGAAGGCCACGCCGCCGTGGTCACGGCGGCGGGCCACCCAGCCGGCCAGGGTGACGGTGGTGCCGGCGTGCTCCGCGCGGAGCGTGCCCGCGTCGTGCGTGCGGATCACAGCTGCTTCTCCTTCAGGGTGGTGACGAGCGCCTCAAGGGCGACGGGGGTCTGCTCGCCGGACTCCATGTCCTTGAGCTGGACCACGCCCTCGGCGAGGTCCCGGTCGCCCGCGATCAGGGCGTAGCGCGCACCCGACCGGTTGGCGGACTTCATGGCGTTCTTGATGCTCTTCACGCCGAAGGCCAGGTCGGTGGCGACGCCGGCCCGGCGCAGCTCGACGGTCTTGGCGAACAGCACGTTCTTGGCCTCCTCGCCGAGCGCCACCGCGTACACCTCGGTGGTGGCGGGCAGGTCGAGGACGACGCCCTCGGCCTCCAGCGCGAGGAAGGTGCGGTCCACGCCCAGGCCCCAGCCGACCGAGGGCAGCGCCGGGCCGCCGAGCATCTCGGACAGGCCGTCGTAGCGGCCGCCGCCGCCGATCGCGGACTGCGCGCCGAGGCCGCCGTGCACGAACTCGAAGGTGGTGCGGGTGTAGTAGTCCAGGCCGCGCACCAGCTTGGGGTCGTCGACGAACGCGACGCCCGCGGCGGTGAGCAGCTCGCGGACCTTCTCGTCGTACGCCTTGCACTCCTCGCAGAGGTGGTCGCGCAGCTTGGGCGCGTCCACCAGCTGGGCCTGGACGGCCTCGCGCTTGTCGTCGAGCACGCGCAGCGGGTTGATCTCCGCGCGGCGGCGGGTGTCCTCGTCCAGGTCGAGGCCGGCCAGGAACTCGACCAGGGCGGCGCGGTAGACCGGGCGGCACTGCTTGTCGCCGAGCGAGTTGAGCAGCAGGCGGTAGTCGCGCAGGCCGAGCGAGCGGAAGGCGTCGTCGGCGAGGATGATCAGCTCGGCGTCGAGCGCCGGGTCCTCGGCGCCGATCGCCTCCGCGCCGACCTGCGAGAACTGCCGGTAGCGGCCCTTCTGCGGGCGTTCGTAGCGGTAGAAGTTGCCGGAGTACCAGAGCTTGACCGGCAGGTTGCCGAGCTTGTGGAGGCTGGCCTCCAGCGCGGCCCGGACCACCGAGGCGGTGCCCTCGGGGCGCAGCGCCAGCGACTCGCTGCTCTCGGGGCGCCGGGCGAGGGTGAACATCTCCTTGGTGACGATGTCGGTGGACTCGCCGACACCGCGGGAGAACAGCTTGACGTCCTCGAACACGGGGGTCTCGACGTAGCCGTACCCGGCGCGGCGCAGCGGCCCGGAGAGCCGGTCGCGGATCGCCAGGTAGGCCGCGGAGTTGACCGTCGGCAGCAGGTCGAAGGTGCCCTTGGGGGCGGTGAAGGTGCTCAACTTCTCTTCCGTCACATTCCTCGTCGCGGGAAGGCCGGTGCGTCCGGCGCACCGCCCGCCTGCCGGAGGTAGGGGTTGGTGGCGCGCTCTCGGCCGATGGTGGTCTGCGAGCCGTGGCCGGAGAGCACCACGGTCGCGTCGTCGAGGGGCAGGCACACCCGGGCCAGCGAGCGCATGATCGCTCCGCTGTCTCCGCCCGGGAGGTCGGTACGCCCGATGGAGCCGGCGAACAGCAGGTCGCCCGAGAACAGCACCGGCGGGACCTCTGCCGATGCGGGCGTCCTGAACGTCACCGACCCCTCGGTATGGCCGGGGGCGTGGTCGACGGTGAGGTGCATCCCGGCGAGCTCCAGCACGCTGCCGTCGGCCAACTCGCGGACGTCGTCCGGCTCGCCGACGGTGATCGAGCCCATCAGCTGCTGCCCGAGCGAGCGCCCGAGCGCCTTCTCCGGGTCCGCCAGCATGTAGCGGTCCGCGGGGTGGATCCAGGCCGGGACGCCCTGCGCGCCGCAGACCGGGACGACCGAGGCGACGTGGTCGATGTGCCCGTGGGTGAGCAGCACCGCGACCGGCTTGAGCCGGTGCTCGCGGATCAACTCCTCGACGCCGGCGGCCGCTTCGTGCCCGGGGTCGACGATCACGCACTCCTCACCGGCGGCGGGTGCGACCAGGTAGCAGTTGGTGCCCCAGGCCCCGGCGGGGAATCCGGCGACGAACACGCGAGTCCTTCGTTTCATGCGGCGGCGGTCTGCTTTTCCCCCGCAGCCTACCGGCGGCACCGGGCCGCGGGCGAACCGGTTGTCCGGTGCGTTCAGACCTTTCTCATCTCGCGCTGATCCCGTCCTGACGCGCGGGGTCCTTACACTGGCCGCCGACGGATGCGATGATCCGTGCACGCCAGCTCAACTCCCCCCCCACGTCGACACAGTCCAGGAGACACCCCCGGTGGTCAGCAGCGAACAGCGGCGGCGGCAGCTCGCCCGTGACAAGTACGAGCGCCAGATGCAGGCGCGCTCCGAGGCGGCGGCCAAGCGCAAGCAGCGCAACGCGATCGTCGCGGGGATCCTGGCCGTCGTGGTGGTCGGCGGTGTCGCCACCGTGGCCTCCGGCGTGTTCGACTCGGACAAGAAGAAGGACACCAAGGCGGCCTCCGCCGCGCCATCCCCGTCCGCCACCGGCAAGCAGTGGGCCGCCGAGCCGGCCATGTCGATCGACGCGGCCGCCAAGTACACCGCGAAGATCGAGACCTCGCAGGGCGAGGTGACCCTCGCGCTGGACGCGGCGAAGGCGCCGCACACCGTCAACTCCTTCGTGTTCCTGGCCGGTCAGCAGTTCTGGGACGACACCAAGTGCCACCGCCTCACCACGGAGGGCATCTACGTCCTGCAGTGCGGCGACCCGACCGGCACCGGCCGGGGCGGCCCGGGCTACCAGTTCGCCGACGAGAACCTGGAGGGCGCGACCTACCCCGCGGGCACCGTGGCGATGGCCAACTCCGGCGCGAACACCAACGGCAGCCAGTTCTTCCTGGTCTACAAGGACACCCAACTGCCCCCCAGCTACACCCCGTTCGGCAAGATCACCGGCGGCCTCGACGTGCTGCAGAAGATCGCCGCCGCCGGCGCCGAGGGGACCGGCGGCGACGGCGCCCCCAAGCTCCCCGTCAACGTCACGAGCATCACCACCGCCAAGGGCTGACCCGCCGCGAAAATCGACCGGCGCCGGATGCGGACAGCACCGGCGCTGGTCGCCTATGTTGCTGTTGTATAGGGTGCCCTGACCGTCGGCCGTCACCCTCGGCACAACACCACGACGGCTCGGGACGGCGGGCTCCATCGGTCCGCCGCACATCAACTGTGGACGACGCTCCCGCCCGTGGGCGTGGCGTCATGTGGAGGAGGCGCTGTGAGCAGCGACCCGTGGGGCCGTGTCGACGAGCAGGGGAACGTCTACGTGAGGACGGCCGACGGCGAACGCCAGGTCGGCTCCTGGCAGGCCGGCTCCCCCGAGGAGGCCCTCGCCTACTTCGAGCGCAAGTTCCAGGGTCTGGAGGCGGAGACCGCCCTCCTGGAGCACCGGGTGCGCAAGACCGATCTGGCCGCCAAGGAGGCGCAGACCGCGCTCGACCACCTGCGCGCGCAGGTCACCGAGGCGCACGCGGTCGGCGACCTGGCCGCCCTGGCCGCCCGCCTGGACACCCTGGCCGGCGAGATCGAGACCCGGCAGGGCGAGCGCAAGGCCGCCAAGGCGAGGGCCCAGGAGGAGACCCGGGCCGCCAAGGAGGCGCTGGTCGCCGAGGCCGAGCAGCTCGCCGAGTCCAACCAGTGGCGGGAGGCCGGCGACCGGCTGCGCGCCCTGGTCGACAACTGGAAGGCGCTGCCGCGCCTGGACCGCAAGAGCGACGACGAGCTGTGGCACCGCTTCTCGCACGCCCGCTCGGTGTTCTCCAAGCACCGCAAGTCGCACTTCGCGGCGCTCGACTCGGAGCGCGAGTCGGCCCGTTCGGTCAAGGAGAAGCTGGTCGCCGAGGCCGAGGCGCTGTCCGGCTCCACCGAGTGGGGCCCGACCGCCGCCGCCTACCGCGACCTGATGACGCAGTGGAAGGCCGCCGGCCGCGCCCAGCGGGACGCCGAGGAGGAGCTGTGGGCCCGCTTCCGCGGCGCCCAGGACGTCTTCTTCCAGGCCCGGTCCTCCGCGTTCTCCGAGCGTGACGCCGAGCAGGGCGAGAACCAGAAGGCCAAGGAGGCGCTGCTGGTCGAGGCCGAGGCGATCCTGCCGATCACCGACCTGAAGGCCGCCAAGGCCGCGCTGCGCGACATCGCCGAGCGCTGGGAGGCGATCGGCCACGTCCCGCGCGACGCCCGCCCGAAGCTGGACGGCCGGCTGGGCGCGGTGGAGCGCGCGGTCCGCGAGGCCGAGGAGGCCGAGTGGCAGCGCTCCAACCCGGAGGCCCGGGCCCGCGCCACCGGCATGACCGCGCTGCTGCAGGCCGCCGTGGACAAGCTCGAAGCCGACCTGGCCAAGGCCCGCGCCGCCGGCAACACGGCCAAGGCCGCCAAGCTGGAGACCGAGCTGGCCGGCCGCCGGGAGCTGCTCGACCAGGCGCAGAAGTCGCTCCAGGAGTTCACCTCCTGAGCTCCCGCAGTGCCTGCGCGAAGGGCCCCCACCGTGCGGTGGGGGCCCTTCGCGCGTTCCGCGGCCCGGCGGCTCACACCACCGAGGTCGAGGAGGACGGCTGCTGCAGCTGGTCCAGGTCGAGGCTCTGGTCGGGCCCGGGGGTGGCGCTGGGCACCGGGGTGCCGAAGTCGCTGAACTCGACCGCCCCGGTGTCCTTGGCGAGTTTCAGCGGCACCGGCTCGCCGGTGGTGGCCACGTACAGGGTGCCGGTGCCGGTGCCGGTGCCGGAGGTGTTGGTCAGGGTGAGCGCGGGGCGGCCCTGCACGTTCTCCTCGCCGCCCTTGGCCAGGCCGCTCTTGCCGGTGCCGAGCTGGTCGGCCAGCGCGGTCAGGTCGCACAGGCTGCCGATCTCGCCGAAGTCCGGGTTGTCGCTGGTGGTCTTCAGGTAGCGGTCGCCGACCAGTTGGGCCATCGCCGGACCGCCGTGGGTCTGCCAGAACTCCTGGTCCGGTTTGACCCACAGCTGCTGCCCGGACTTCACCACCTGGAAGCTGCCGACGCCGCCCTGGCTGAGCGTGCCGGTGCAGTCGCCGGTGGTGTCCAGCCGCAGGTCCATGGTGATCTGCCCGCCCTCGCTGCCGACGGTGCCCGCCGCCCGGACCGCGCCGGCGTCCTTGAGCGCCTGCACGGCCCGTTGCAGCACCTGGTCGGCGGACTGCCCGGCCACCCCGTTGTCGGCGGCCGCGGAGGCCGCCGCCGCGGACGCCGACACCGGGCTGCCGGTGCCGCTCGCCGCCGGGCTGCCGGTGCTGCCGGAGCCGCCCGAGCCGCTGCCGCAGCCGGCCGCCAGCGCCGCGGCCGCCGCCGCGCTGGCCACTGCCGTCCTCATCCGTATCCCGTGCACGGTGCCTCCCGGAAAGCCGACCGCCCCCACCCGGCCAGTGTCGGCGGGGCGGGGGCGGTCGGCGACCGGGAGGGCCGCGGGCCTACTTGTTGCGGGCCGAGGTGACCCGGTACACGTCGTACACGCCCTCGACGCCGCGCACCGCCTTGAGCACGTGCCCCAGGTGCTTGGGGTCGCCCATCTCGAAGGTGAACCGGCTCATCGCCACCCGGTCGCGGGAGGTCTGGACGGCCGCCGACAGGATGTTGACGTGCTGGTCGGAGAGCACCCGGGTGACGTCGGAGAGCAGCCGGGAGCGGTCCAGCGCCTCGACCTGGATGGCGACCAGGAACACCGAGGACTGGGTGGCCGCCCACTCGACGTCGATCATCCGCTCGGGCTGCTGCTGCAGGGACTCCACGTTGACGCAGTCCGCGCGGTGCACCGAGACGCCGTTGCCGCGGGTGATGAAACCGACGATCGGGTCGCCGGGCACCGGCGTGCAGCAGCGCGCCAGCTTCACCCACACGTCGTCCACGCCCTTGACGATGACGCCCGGGTCGCCCTTGGCCCGGCGGCGCATCGCGCGCGGCTGGTGCGAGGGGGTGGCGGTCTCGGCGAGGTCCTCGACCGCGCCCTCCTCGCCGCCCATCGCCTGGACCAGCTTCTGCACGATGGCCTGCGCGGCGACGTGGCCCTCGCCGATCGCCGCGTACAGCGAGGAGATGTCCGGGTAGCGCATCTCGTGGGCCAGGGTGACCAGCGAGTCCCCGGTGAGGATCCGCTGGATCGGCAGGCCCTGCTTGCGCATCGCCCGGGCGATCGACTCCTTGCCCTGCTCGATCGCCTCCTCGCGGCGCTCCTTGGAGAACCAGGCGCGGATCTTGTTGCGGGCCCGGGGCGACTTGACGAAGCTCAGCCAGTCCCGGGACGGGCCGGCGTTCTCCGCCTTGGAGGTGAACACCTCGACGGTGTCGCCGTTCTCCAGCGTCGACTCCAGCGGCACCAGGCGGCCGTTGACCCGGGCGCCGATGCACCGGCAGCCGACCTCGGTGTGCACCGCGAACGCGAAGTCCACCGGGGTGGCCTGCGCGGGCAGCGCTATCACGTCGCCCTTCGGGGTGAAGACGAACACCTCGTTGCTGGACAGGTCGAAGCGCAGGGACTCGAGGAACTCGCTCGGGTCCTCGGTCTCCTTCTGCCAGTCCAGCAGCTGCCGCAGCCAGGCCATCTCGTTGACCGCGTCGGCCTTGTCGTGCTGCCGCCCGTGGGTGGGCGTGTCGGTGCGCACCTTGGACGCCCCGGCCACCGCGCGCTGCTTGTACTTCCAGTGCGCGGCGATGCCGTACTCGGCCCGGCGGTGCATGTCGAAGGTGCGGATCTGCAGCTCGACCGGCTTGCCCCCGGGGCCGATCACCGTGGTGTGCAGCGACTGGTACATGTTGAACTTGGGCATCGCGATGTAGTCCTTGAACCGCCCCGGCACCGGGTTCCACCGCGCGTGGATGGTGCCCAGCGCCGCGTAGCAGTCGCGGACGGTGTCGACCAGGACCCGGATGCCCACCAGGTCGTAGATCTCGGCGAAGTCCCGGCCCCGGACGATCATCTTCTGGTAGACCGAGTAGTAGTGCTTGGGCCGGCCGGTCACCTGCGCGGTGATCCGGGCCCCGCGCAGGTCGCCCTGCACCTGGTCGATCACGGTGGCCAGGTACTCGTCGCGCTTGGGGGCGCGCTCGGCCACCAGCCGGACGATCTCGTCGTACATCTTGGGGTAGAGGATGGCGAAGGCCAGGTCCTCCAGCTCCCACTTGATGGTGTTCATGCCCAGCCGGTGCGCCAGCGGGGCGTAGATCTCCAGCGTCTCGCGGGCCTTCTTCTCCTGCTTCTCCCGCTTCAGGTAGCGCATGGTGCGCATGTTGTGCAGCCGGTCGGCGAGCTTGATCACCAGCACCCGCGGGTCCTTGGCCATCGCCACGACCATCTTGCGGACGGTCTCCGCCTGCGCGGCCTCGCCGAACTTGACCCGGTCCAGCTTGGTCACGCCGTCGACCAGCAGGGCCACCGAGTCGCCGAAGTCCTGCCGGAGCGTCTCCAGCCCGTAGTCGGTGTCCTCGACGGTGTCGTGCAGCAGCCCGGCCATCAGGGTCGGCGCGTCCATCCCCAGCTCGGCCAGGATGGTGGCCACCGCCAGCGGGTGGGTGATGTACGGGTCGCCGCTCTTGCGCTTCTGCCCGCGGTGCCACTTCTCCGCGACGGCGTACGCCCGCTCGATGTCCTTCAGCAGCCCCGGGTCGGCCTTGGGGTCGTTGGCCCGGATCGTCCGGAACAGCGGTTCCAGCACCGGGTTGACCATCGAACTGCGCTGTCCGCCCAGCCGCGCAAGCCGAGCCCGCATCCCGCCCTGCGAGGAACGGGAACTGGCGGCAGCGGCCGTGGGCACAACCTCGTCGGGCAAGGACACTCCTACGTCGGATCAACCTTCATCGTACCGACAGCGCACCCCCGCGCGGCGGCGCGCCCGCCTCGAACAGGAAGCCGCCCGGGAACGGTCCTGTTCCCGGGCGGCTCTCGAACAGCGCGGCGTCACACCACGACGAGCGTCTCCAGCGGTGCGCCGTGCAGGTGCGCGGCGAGCTTCGCGCGCCCCGTCAGGAAGCCGAGCTCCATCAGCACGACCACGCCGACCAGTTCGGCCCCGGCCTCCTGGACCAGGTCCAGCGAGGCGGCGATCGTCCCGCCGGTGGCCAGCACGTCGTCCACCACCAGGACCTTCTCGCCGGGCTCGAACGCGTCGCACTGCACCTCCAGCGTCGCCGACCCGTACTCGAGGTCGTACGAGCGGGCGAACACCTCGCCGGGCAGCTTGCCCTTCTTGCGGATCGGGACGAACCCGAGCCCGGCCGCGAACGCGGCCGGGGCGGCGAGCACG
Organism: Kitasatospora cineracea; assembly: GCF_003751605.1. Classification (NCBI taxonomy): domain Bacteria; kingdom Bacillati; phylum Actinomycetota; class Actinomycetes; order Kitasatosporales; family Streptomycetaceae; genus Kitasatospora; species Kitasatospora cineracea. Next base: position 4,080,640 of record NZ_RJVJ01000001.1, on the reverse strand, counting down.
AACCCCCGCGCCTCCAGCCCGACCACCTTGGTGGCGCCGAGCTCCCGCGCCCGCTCGGCCAGCGCCCGGGTCAGCGCGCCGAACGCCTCGGCGTCGGCGAGCAGGGGGGCGATGTCCTTGAACAGGACGCCCGGCTTCGGGTAGTCCTGCACGTCCCGGATCCGGCTGTTGAGCAGCTCGGACAGGGCGGGGTCGGTGGTGGAGGTCACGGGGGTTCCTTCGCGGAGGGTCAGCGCTTGCCGGACGGCCGTCCCTTGCCTCGGGAGCGGCTGGTCGGCTGGTTACGCTGTCCGACCATACCGGCCGGGACCTCGTCGCCGTCGTCCTCCCCGCCGTCGAACTCCTCACCCTCGGCGTCCTTGCCCCGGCCCTCGGCCGCGGCCTTGGCCTCCGAGGCGCGCCGCTGGGCAACCCGCTTGGCCAGCGCCTTCATGTCCGGGGCCTGCTCCTTGAGCTGCGCGAGCAGCGGGGTGGCCACGCAGATGGAGGAGTAGGCACCGGCCGCGAGGCCGATGAACAGGGCCAGCGAGATGTCGTTCAGGGTGCCGGCGCCGAGCAGGCCGCCGCCGATGAACAGCAGCGCGGAGACCGGCAGCAGGGCCACCACCGTGGTGTTGATGGAGCGCACCAGGGTCTGGTTGAGGCCGTGGTTGGCGGCCTCGCTGTAGGTCCGGCGGGACTGCTTGGTGATGCCCCGGGTGTTCTCCTTCACGGTGTCGAAGACGACGACCGTGTCGTAGAGCGAGTAGCCGAGGATGGTCAGGAAGCCGATCACGGTGCCCGGGGTGACCTCGAAGCCGACCAGGGCGTAGACGCCGATGGTGATCAGGAGGTCGTGGATCAGGGCGACCAGGGCGGCCACCGCCATCCGCCACTCGAAGGCGATCGCCATGTAGACGGTGACCAGCACCATGAAGACGATCAGACCGGTCAGCGCCTTCTTGGAGATGTCGGCACCCCAGGAGGGGCCGATCACCTGGGCGTTGATGTCCTGCTCCTGGACGCCGACCGCCTGCGAGAACTCCTTGGTGAAGGTCGCCGCCGGGATCGACTCCTGGGCGCTGACCTGGACCCGGACGTCACCCTTGTCCGTGGTCTGCACCAGCGCGGTGTTGGAGCCGATGATCTTGTCGGCGGTCTCCTTCGCCTGGGAGGCCGAGAGGCCGGGCTTGTGCACGGTGTAGACCGAGCCGCCCTTGAACTCGATGCCCAGGTGCAGGCCCATGGCCAGGCCGACGGCGGCCACCAGGACGATCACCGCCGAGATCGAGTACCAGATCTTCCGCTTGCCGACGAAGTCGAAGGAGACCTCGCCCTGGTAGAGGCGGTGACCGATGTTGCGGAGCGACATGGGTCAGACCTCCTGGGTGGTGGTGGAACGGCGGCGGGAGCCGCGGATCGGCGGACGGGCGCCGAGCCGCTTCGGGTCCAGGCCGGACATCGGGTGGCCGCTGGCGAAGAACTTCGTGCGGGCGAGCAGGCTGATCAGCGGCTTGGTGAACAGGAAGATCACCACGACGTCGAGCAGGGTGGTCAGGCCCAGCGTGAAGGCGAAGCCCTGGACCTTGCCGACCGACACCAGGTACAGCACCGCGGCACACAGGAAGGAGACGAAGTCCGACACCAGGATGGTGCGCCGGGCCCGCGGCCAGGCCCGCTGCACGGCGGCCCGCAGCTGGGCGCCCTCGCGGACCTCGTCCCGGATCCGTTCGAAGTACACGATGAAGGAGTCCGCGGTGATGCCGATCGCCACGATCGCGCCGCAGACCGCGGGCAGGTTCAGCGCGAAGCCGATGCCCGCGCCCAGCAGGCTCATGATCGACCAGGTCAGGATCGCCGAGACGACCAGGCCGGCGATCGAGATCAGGCCCAGGCCGCGGTAGTAGACCAGCGAGTACGCGACCACCAGCACCATGCCGATCAGACCGGCGATCAGGCCGGCCTTCAGCTGCTCGGAGCCGAGCTGCGGGGAGACGGTGGTGACGTCGCTCTTGACGAAGTCCAGCGGGAGCGCGCCGTAGCTCAGCACGTTCGCCAGCGACTTGGCCTCGTCCGAGGTGAAGGTGCCGTTGATCACGGCGCTGCCGCCGGTGATCGACTCCTGCACGTACGGGTGGGAGACGACCTGGCCGTCCAGCACGATGGCGAACTGGTTGGCCGGGGTGGACTGGGTGGCCAGCTGGCCGGTGGTGGAGGCGAAGGCCTTGGAGCCGGTGTCGTTGAACGACAGGTCGACCATCCAGCCCTTGCCGGTCTGGGTGTCGTACACGGCCTGGGCCTTGGTGACGTCCGAGCCGTTCACCGCGACGCCGCCGAGCACGAACTTGTACCAGAGGCCCTGCTCCGCGTCGTACGAGCAGGCCAGGGCCGGCGCGGTCGGGTCGTTGGTCTGGTAGTTGATCCGCTGCTCCTTGACCGTGCAGTCCAGGGCGGCGTACTTCTGCTGCAGCGCGACGGTCGCGGCGTCCGGGGTGGGCGCGGCGCTCGGGTCGGCGGCGGGGGCGGAGGCGGCGGTGCTCGGCTGGGCCGAGGCGCCGGCGCTCGCGGAGGCCGTCGGGTCGGCCTGCAGCGCGCCGGACAGCGCGCGGCCCGCCTTGCTGGCGGACGCGGAGGCCGAGGCCGGGGCGGAGGCCGAGGTGGAGGCGCCCGCGGAGGCGGAGGCGCCCGCGCTCGGGGCGGCCGAGGCCGCGGCGTCCGGGGAGCCGGACGGGGCGGGCTGCTGGGCGGCCGCGCCGGACGGCTCGGCGGCCAGCACCGGGCGGAAGTAGAGCTTGGCGGTGTCACCGACCTTGTCGATGGACTGCTGCGTGTTACCACCGTCGGGAATGTTGACGATGATGTTGGCATTGCCCTGGGTCTGCACCTCCGCCTCGGAGACACCCATGCCGTTGACGCGCTTCTGGATGATGCCGACCGCGGTGTTCAGATTGGTCTTGTTGATCGCGGAGGGATCGTCCGACTTTGCGGTCAGCGTGACGCTGGTGCCACCGGCGAGGTCGATACCGAGACGGGGCTTGGTGTTGCCCGTCCCGAACATGAGGGCCACAAGGCCGACGGTGACCACCAGGATGAGCGCCAGCGCCCGTCCCGGGTATCCGTCGCGCGACCGCGACTTGGGTGTTGCCACCTTGCTCGTTTCTCCCTGTCCATGCCGCCCGGCGGCCGGCCCCCGGCCCCGCGCGGGCGGGGGCGGAAGGCGGCGGACGCACGACGGCCCAAGAGGTCCTGTTGGGCTTGCGGCGGATGCCGCTGGTCGAGGGTGACCCCGACCGTACTACTTGCTCTCGGGAGCCTCGGCGTCGACCTTCGCCTCGATCTTCGCCTCGTCCTTCGCCTCGTCCTTGGACAGGCTCAGCGGCTTCTCGTCGGCATCCGCGTCGAGGGCCTCGACGGCCTCGTCGGACTCGTCCTCGGCGGGGCGGCCGTTGATGATCGCGTCGTACTCCAGCGGCTCCAGGACGGCCGCGATCGCGCCCTTGGTGAAGTGGGCCACCACACCGGGGGCGACCTCCAGCTCGACCGTCTCGTCGTTGACGGCCTTCACCAGCGCGTACATTCCGCCGATGGTGCGAACACCGGACCCCGGCTGGAGCGCGGTCTGCATGCTCTGCATCTGGGCCTGACGCTTCTTCTGCGAGCGCATCATCAGGAAGATGGCGAGGAGCGGGAGGAGGAAGATGATGAATTGCACAGCCAGGGTCCTTTGTAGGCCGCCGGTGCGGCAGCCAGTGCGTATACGTCGGCCCGTCGGGTGACTGGGGCGGTCCGGCGGAGTCTAGGCGACCCGCACTGAACGGACAACGCCAAGCATGCCAGTGTGCCGCCGAAAGTGGCGAGCCTTGGCATGCACATAAACTCCCGATAAGGCAGCGGAGTTATCCCTGGCCCGGCCCCTGGCCATCGGCCCACAGCCCGTTCTGCTGCCCGCCCCGCGCCCCGCCCGACGCCCGCGCCGGCTGCGGCGGGGTCAGCCCCAGGTGCTGCCAGGCCGCCGCGGTGGCGACCCGCCCGCGCGGGGTGCGCGCCAGCAGGCCCTCCCGGACGAGGAAAGGTTCAGCCACCTCCTCGACCGTCTCCGCCTCCTCGCCCACCGCCACCGCCAGCGTGGACAGGCCCACCGGGCCACCGCCGAACAGCTTCAGCAGCGCCTCCAGCACCGCCCGGTCCAACCGGTCCAGACCGCGCGCGTCCACCTCGTAGACCTCCAGCGCCCGCGCGGCGATCTCCCGGGTCACCAGGCCGTCGTGCCGGACCTGCGCGAAATCCCTCACCCGGCGCAACAGCCGGTTGGCGATCCGCGGCGTGCCGCGCGAGCGGCCGGCGATCTCGGCCGCGCCCGCCGGGTCGATCTCCACGTCCAGCAGGCCCGCCGAGCGGTGCACCACCCGCTCCAGCTCGGCCGGCGCGTAGAACTCCATGTGCCCGGTGAACCCGAACCGGTCGCGCAGCGGCGGCGGCAGCAGGCCCGCCCGGGTGGTCGCGCCGACCAGCGTGAACGGCGGCAGCTCCAGCGGGATGGCGGTGGCGCCCGGGCCCTTGCCGACGATCACGTCGACCCGGAAGTCCTCCATCGCCAGGTACAGCATCTCCTCGGCGGGCCGGGACATCCGGTGGATCTCGTCGAGGAACAGCACCTCGCCCTCGGTCAGCGAGGACAGGATCGCCGCCAGGTCGCCCGCGTGCTGGATCGCCGGGCCGGAGGTGATCCGGATCGGGGCGTTCAGCTCCGCCGCGATGATCATCGACAGGGTGGTCTTGCCCAGCCCGGGCGGGCCGCTGAGCAGCACGTGGTCCGGCGCCGCCCCGCGCTTGCGGGCCGCCTGCAGCACCAGCGAGAGCTGCTCGCGCACCCGCTCCTGCCCGATGAACTCCTCCAGCAGCTTGGGGCGCAGCGCCGCCTCCACCGCCTGGTCCTCGCCGTCGGCGGACGCCGTCACCAGGCGGTCAACGGGCTCGGACTCGTACGGGCTCATCGGAAGACTGCTCCCCATGTCGACTTGGTGACGGATCGTCACATTGCTTCATCGTGGTCCGGCGGGCCTCAGCGGGCCCGGTTCAGCCCCCGCAGGGCCAGCCGCAGCAGCGCGCCGACGTCCGGCACCGGCTGCGCCTCGGCCTCCGGCGTCACCCGGGCCACCGCCTCCTCCGCCTCCCGCGGAGCGTAGCCCAGGCCCACCAGCGCGGAGTGCAGCTGCTCGTGCCAGGGCGCCGGGCCGGACGCCACCGGCTTCTGCGCCGGGACGGTGCCGTGCGGGGCACCGAGCTTGTCCTTGTACTCCAGCAGCAGCTTCGCCGCCTTCGCCTTGCCGATGCCGGGCACCGCGATCAGCGCCTTCTCGTCGCCGCCCGCCACCGCCGCCCGCAGCGCCTCCGGCGAGTGCACCCCCAGGATCGCCTGGGCCAGCTTCGGCCCCACCCCCGGCGCCGCCTGCAGCACCTCGAACGTCGCCCGCTCGTCGTCGTCCACGAACCCGAACAGCGTCAGCGAGTCCTCCCGGACCACCAGCGAGGTCGCCAGCCGGGCCACCTCCCCCACCCGCAGCGTCGCCAGCGTGGTCGGCGTGCACTGCACCGCCATCCCCACTCCCCCGACCTCCACCACGGCCACCCCGGCCCCCACCACCGCAACCGGCCCCTGCACAAAGGCGATCATGGTGAAGTCGTTCCTCTCGATGGTTCCGATGCTTGACGCGTCCCGCGCCCGTCAGGGCCGCGGGCTTCCGCTCGACCTCCGGGCCCCGTCAGGGGCGCGGGGAACTGCGCGAGCGGCCCGGCACCCTGCCGTACGCCGCCCTGGGCGGGGCCGCCTGCTGCTCGGGCGGATCCTGCTGCCCGGCGTCTCCCGCTTCGCGCGGTTCCCCGCGCCCCTGGTTCCGCCCGGGTGCCCCGCCGTGCCAGGAGCTCCCGCCCGCGCCGTGGGCCTTGATCGCCGCGGTCAGCCGGTTGGTGCTGCCGCCGCGCCAGATGTGGCAGATGGCCAGGGCGAGGGCGTCCGCGGCGTCGGCGGGCTTGGGCGGGGCGTCGAGCCGCAGCAGCCGGGTGACCATGGCGGTGACCTGCGCCTTGTCGGCGCGTCCGGAGCCGGTGACCGCGGCCTTGACCTCGCTGGGGGTGTGCAGCGTGACGGGGATGCCGCGCCTGGTCGCGCAGAGCACGGCGACCGCCGAGGCCTGCGCGGTGCCCATCACGGTGCGGACGTTGTGCTGGGCGAACACCCGCTCCACGGCGACGAGTTCGGGCTGGTACCGGTCGAGCCAGGACTCCAGGCCCTGTTCGATGGCCAGCAGCCGGGGGCCGATCTCGTCCTCCGGCGGGGTCCGCACCACGCCGACGCCGAGCATCGTCAGCTGCCGCCCGGGCAGCCCTTCGACCACGCCGACGCCGCACCTGGTCAGCCCAGGGTCCACACCCAGTACTCGCACGGCCCCGCCTCTCTCCGACCTGCGCAGGTTACTCCCGGCCACCGACAGGCGGCCCCGGACACGCCTCCGCCCGGCGGCCACCAGCGGGCCACCGGGCGGGGAGCAGCCGGACTCAGGCGTCCAGCTCGGCCATGATCTCGTCGGAGACGTCGAAGTTGGCGAAGACGTTCTGCACGTCGTCGCTGTCCTCGAGCGCGTCGATCAGCTTGAAGATCTTGCGGGCGCCCTCGGCGTCCAGCTCGACCTGCATGCTGGGGACGAAGTTGGCGTCGGCGGAGTCGTAGTCGATGCCCGCGTCGACCAGCGCGGTGCGGACCGCGACCATGTCGGTGGCCTCGGACATCACCTCGAAGGCCTCGCCCAGGTCGTTGACCTCCTCGGCGCCGGCGTCCAGCACGACGTCCAGGATCTTGTCCTCGTCCACGCCGTCGGCCTTGGGGACGATCACGACGCCCTTGCGGTTGAACAGGTAGGACACCGAGCCCGGGTCGGCCATGTTGCCGCCGTTGCGGGTCATCGCCACGCGCACGTCGGAGGCGGCGCGGTTGCGGTTGTCGGTGAGGCACTCGATCAGGACGGCCACGCCGTTGGGGCCGTAGCCCTCGTACATGATCGTCGAGTAGTCGGCGCCGCCGGCCTCCGCACCGGAGCCGCGCTTGACGGCCCGGTTGATGTTGTCGATCGGGACGGAGCTCTTCTTCGCCTTCTGGATGGCGTCGTAGAGCGTCGGGTTGCCCGCGGGGTCGCCGCCGCCGGTGCGGGCCGCCACCTCGATGTTCTTGATCATCTTGGCGAAGAGCTTGCCGCGCTTGGCGTCGATCGCGGCCTTCTTGTGCTTGGTGGTAGCCCACTTAGAGTGGCCGGACATCGCCAGCTCCTTTTCGTCGCCAATGGGAAATGAACAGGGGAGATCCTACCGGTGCCGCACCGTCAGGTGGCACACGGTCACCGCGCCGCACCGGGCGCTCAGCGCCCGGCGGCCTCGACCATCCGGACGAAGTACTCGTGGACGCGGTGGTCGCCGGTCAGCTCCGGGTGGAAGGAGGTGGCCAGCAGGTTGCCCTGGCGGACCGCGACGATCCGGGCCTCCGGGCCGTCCGCGGCCGGCACCTCGGCCAGCACCTCGACGCCCGCGCCGACCGCCTCGACCCAGGGGGCGCGGATGAACACGCCGGTGACCGGGTCGCCGGCCAGGCCGGCGAACGGGATCGCGGTCTCGAAGGACTCGTTCTGCCGGCCGAAGGCGTTGCGGCGCACCGTCATGTCGATGCCGCCGACGCCCTCCTGGTCGTCCCGGCCGTCCAGGATCTTGTCGGCCAGCAGGATCATGCCCGCGCAGGTGCCGTACACCGGCATGCCGGCCGCGACCCGCTCGCGCAGCGGGTCCATCAGGCCGAACAGCACCGCCAGCTTGGAGATGGTGGTGGACTCGCCGCCGGGCATCACCAGCGCGTCGACCTCGGCCAGCTCCTCGGGGCGGCGCACCGGCCGGGCCAGCGCGTCGGCGGCGGCCAGCGCCACCAGGTGCTCGCGGACGTCGCCCTGCAGGGCCAGGACGCCGATGGTGGGGGTGCTCACGGTCTCACTACCTCTTCGTTCTCGAACCGATGATCCGGGACGCCACGCAACGGCCCGCCGCGCGAGGGGCGGCGGGCCGGACGCGCGGGCGTGCGTCTGCCGACTACCAGCCGCGGTTGGCGTAGCGCTCGGTCTCCGGCAGGGTGTCGCAGTTGATGCCGACCATGGCCTCGCCCAGGTTGCGGGAGGCGTCCGCGATGATCTTCGGGTCGTCGAAGAAGGTGGTGGCCTTCACGATGGCGGCGGCGCGCTTGGCCGGGTCGCCCGACTTGAAGATGCCGGAGCCGACGAACACGCCCTCGGCGCCGAGCTGGCGCATCAGCGCGGCGTCCGCCGGGGTGGCCACGCCGCCGGCCGAGAACAGCACGACCGGCAGCTTGCCGAGCTCGGCGACCTCGCGGACCAGCTCGTACGGGGCGCGCAGCTCCTTGGCGGCCGCGTACAGCTCGTTGTTGTCGAAGCCGCGCAGCTTGGCGATCTCGTTCTTGATCTGGCGCAGGTGGCGGACGGCCTCCACCACGTTGCCGGTGCCGGCCTCGCCCTTGGAGCGGATCATGGCCGCGCCCTCGGCGATCCGGCGCAGCGCCTCGCCCAGGTTGGTGGCGCCGCAGACGAAGGGGGTGGTGAACGCCCACTTGTCGGAGTGGTTGACCTCGTCGGCCGGGGTGAGCACCTCGGACTCGTCGATGTAGTCGACGCCGAGCGACTGCAGCACCTGGGCCTCGACGAAGTGGCCGATCCGGGACTTGGCCATCACCGGGATGGAGACCGCGGCGATGATCTCCTCGATCATGTTCGGGTCGGACATCCGGGCCACGCCGCCGTCCTTGCGGATGTCGGCCGGAACGCGCTCCAGCGCCATGACCGCGACCGCACCGGCGTCCTCGGCGATCTTCGCCTGCTCGGCGTTGACCACGTCCATGATCACGCCGCCCTTGAGCTGCTCGGCCATGCCGCGCTTGACCCGGGCGGTGCCGACCTGGGGCTGCTCAGCGGAAGTGGGGGTGGTGGACACGTAAGACCTCACTCAGGGATGAACCGGTGCTATCGATCCATCGTAGGCCCGGCGACCCCGCGCCCCATGCGCCACATGGTCCAGGGCCGTCCCCGGCATACGACAATCAGGCCAGCGGCCCGGTTTCGGCAGGAAACGCTGTCAGCCTACGCGGGCGCGCCCTCGGGCGTGAGGGCCGCCGGGGGCTCGTCGTCCATCTCGAAGGCCATCGGGAACGGCGCCCGACCCGCGAGGCGGAAGTAGCGCACCAGCCGGTGCTCGCGCACCGCCCGGGCCGCCCGCACCGCGTCGTTGTGGAAGCGCCGCGCCATCGGCACCCGGCGCACCGCCTCGACCAGGTCGCGCACCGCCTCCTCGCCGCCCGGCGCCGCCCGCAGGGCGCCGACCTGCGCCGGCTCGTCCAGCACCGCCCGCAGCGCCAGGCTCAGCTCGCTCTCCGCCACCTCGCGCTGCTCGTCCTCGGCCTGCCGGGCCGCGTGCGCGGCCTCCAGCAGCAGGATCGACGCGGCCGGGTCCAGCAGCGAGGAGGTGGCCAGCTCCACCGCGACCGCGGAACGGCGCAGCAGCTGGGCATCCAGCGAGGCCCGGGCGGCGTCGATCCGGGCGTGCAGCCGGTCGAGCCTGCCCGCCGTCCAGCTCAGGTAGACGGCGAACAGTACGACGGCCGCAACGGCCCAGATCCAGGTAGCCACGGGGCGCTACGGTACCGGCTCAGCCCCCGAGGACCGCCGAGCGGTAGGCGAGGTGGTCCAACTCCTCGACCTGGACGGCGACCTGCACCGGTCCGGCGTCCGCCCCCAGGTACTCGGGCAGCACCCCCACCACCGCCCCGGACAGCACCGCCTTGGCCTCCGCGCTGCGCCCCGGGAAGACCTCGACCCGGACCGCGACCAGCGCGAAGGTCTCGGTGTCCGCCCCGACCACGTTCTCCTCGGTGCGCCGGAACCTGGTCTTGCACTTCTCCGGCTTGGCGTCCAGCAGCTTCACCGCCAGCCGGTTCAGGGCCAGGCCGAAGCCGCGCCGGTCGAAGGACCCGGCGAGCCGGTCGGTGTAGTCGACGGTGATCAACGGCATGCGGGGACTACCTCTCGGGGCGGTGCGGGGTCATCGGCTCTGGCGCGGACGCCGGTCGGACGGTTCCAGCTCGGCCACCGGGGGCCGCCCGTCGGTGACCGTCTCGTACACCGACAGCACCTCGGCGCCGACCGTCTCCCAGTCGAAGCGCCGCACGTGCCGGGAGGCCGCCTCGCGCAGCGCCGCCAGCCGCTCCGGGCTGCCCAGCAGCTTGACCGCCGAGGCGGCCAGCGCGTCCGCGTCCTCCACCGGGAACAGCTCGCCGGCCGCGCCGCCGTCCAGCACCTGGCGGAACGCGTCCAGGTCGCTGGCCAGCACCGGGGCGCCCGCCGACATCGCCTCGACCAGGATGATGCCGAAGGACTCGCCGCCGGTGTTCGGCGCCACGTACAGGTCCACGCTGCGCAGCAGCCGGGCCTTGTCCCGGTCCGAGACCATGCCGAGGAACTCGACCCGGGCCCGCACCTCGGGCGCCAGGCCCGCCACCGCCTCCTCCTCGTCGCCCTTGCCCGCGACCAGCAGCCGCACGCCCGGGCGCTCGGCCAGGATCCGCGGCAGCGCGGCCAGCAGCGTCGGCAGGCCCTTGCGCGGCTCGTTGATCCGGCCGATGAAGCCGATGGTGCCCGGGCCGCCCTCGGCCGCGCCGCCCTGCCACCGGGGGTTCGGCTCGGCGTCCGCGAAGAACCGCACGTCCACGCCGTTCGGGATGACCACCGCGTCGCCGCCCAGGTGCTCCACCAGGGTGCGCCGGGCGTACTCCGACACCGCGATCCGGCCCGACATCTTCTCCAGGCCCGGCTGCAGGATCGGCGAGGCCGCGATCATCGCCCGCGAGCGCGGGTTCGAGGTGTGGAACGTCCCCACCATCGGCCCGGTCGCCGCCCACGCCGCCAGCATCGACAGCGACGGCGAGTTCGGCTCGTGCACGTGCAGCACGTCGAACCGGCCCTCGCGCAGCCAGCGCCGCACCCGGGCCGCCGACAGGATGCCGAAGCTCAGCCGCGCCACCGACCCGTTGTACGGCACCGCCACCGCCCGCCCCGCCGAGACCACGTACGGCGGCAGCGCCTCCTCGTCCTCCGCCGGGGCCAGCACCGACACCTCGTGCCCCAGCCGGATCAGGTGCTCCGCCAGGTCCCGGATGTGGAACTGCACCCCGCCGGGCACGTCCCAGTCGTACGGGCACACCACGCCGATCCTCACGACGCCTCCCGACGGGGCGTCAGGTCGGCCAGCCACAGCTTCTGCAGCATGTGCCAGTCCACCGAGTGCTCGCGGATCGCCTCCGCCCACACGTCCGCCATCGCCTGGGTCATCGCCGCGGCCTGCTCCTGCCGGGTGCCCTCGCCGGACGGCACCACCTCGGGGTGCACCTCGGCCCGCAGCATCGACCCGTCGTACCAGAGCGACACCGGGAACAGCGCCGCCCCGGTCCGCTGGGCCAGCGCCGCCGGACCGGCCGGCATCCGGGTCGGCTCGCCGAAGAAGTCCACCTGGATCCCGGCCTCCGAGAGGTCCCGGTCACCCACCAGGCACACCAGCTTGCCCTCGCGCAGCCGCCGCGCCAGCGTCCCCACCACCGAGACCTGGGAGCCGGTCAGCGCCAGCACCTCCATCCCCAGGCTCTCCCGGTACGCCACGAACCGGTCGAACAGCGACTCCGGCTTCAGCCGCTCCGCGACCGTGGTGAACGGGAACCCGCCCGCCGAGGCGATCCACGCCCCCGCCAGGTCCCAGTTCGCCATGTGCGGCAGCGCCAGCACCGCGCCCCGCCCGGCCGCCATCGCCTCGTTCAGCTGCTCCAGGTTCTTCACCGTTATGGCACCGGCGATCCGCTCCCGGCTCCAGGTCGGCAGCCGGAACGACTCCCTCCAGTACCGCAGGTACGAACGCATCCCGGCCCGGGACAGCTCCCGCAGCCGGACCGCGTCCGCGTCCGGGTGGACCCGCGACAGGTTGGCCTCCAGCTGCCGCACCCCCTTGCCCTGCCGCCGCCACGCCACGTCGGCGATGGTGTCGAACAGGCCGCGGGCCACCGGCTCGGGCAGGTGCCTGAGCCCCGCCCACCCGGCCGCGTACGCGGCGTCGACCAACCGTTCCCTCACTTGACCCCCTCGGCGGCGGCCGCCGCCTCCAGCTCCGCCGACTCCCGGCGCACCGTCAGCATCCGCTGCGCCACCGTCACCAGGCTGCCCGCCGCGACCGCCCACAGGGCGACCGGCAGCAGCCACTCGATGTACGGCACCCCGAACTTGTGCAGGCCCGCGAACCCGGCCGCGGTCAGGCTGATCACCAGCCGCTCGGCCCGTTCCACCAGGCCCGAGACGTTCACCGGGAAGCCCAGCGACTCGCCGCGCGCCTTGGTGTACGACACCACCTGGCCGCTGGCCAGGCAGAAGATCGACACCGCGCACAGCAGGTCGTTGTTCCCGCCCCCGGCGTACCACATCGCCAGACCGCCGAAGATCGCCGCGTCGGCGACCCGGTCCAGCGTCGAGTCCAGGAACGCGCCCCACTTGCTGGAGCGGCCCGCCTGGCGGGCCATGTTGCCGTCCACCAGGTCGGAGAAGATGAACAGCGTGACGGTGATCACGCCCCAGAAGAACTCCCCGCGCGGGAAGAACACCAGCGCGCCGGCCACCGACCCGGCCGTACCGATCAGCGTGACCGCGTCCGGACTGACACCCCACCGCAGCAGCATCGCGGCGAACGGGGTGAGGACACGTGTGAAGAAGGCACGCGCGTACTTGTTGAGCATGGCCTTCCGGTCCGCTCCGCTCCTCGGATTGGCACCCGCGAACCACAGACCCGCCGGGCGGCCGCGCGAATGGACCCGCCCGGCTGGACAATGGTATCCACGCTGATCGAGCGGCAGGAGGCCAGCCATGCCGGACCGGACGGCCCACACCCCCGCCCCGCCCGCCGACCGACCCGACCGGCTCCGCAACGTGGCCCTGGTCGGGGCCGGCGGAGCCGGGAAGACCACCCTCGCCGAAGCACTCGCCCACACCGCCGGCGTCCTGACCAGACCCGGCACCGTCCCCGACGGCACCACCGCCGCCGACTGGGAGGACATCGAGCACCAGCAGCAGCGCTCCGTCCAGCTCGCCCTCCTCCCGCTCCCCTGGCGCGACCTCAAGGTCAACCTGCTGGACGCCCCCGGCTACGCCGACTTCGCCGGCGAACTCCAGGCCGCCCTGCGCGCCGCCGAAGCCGCCCTGTTCGTCCACTCCGCCGCCGACCCCGAGGTCCCCCGCCCGGTCCGCGCCCTGTGGCAGCAGTGCGAGGACGCCCGCCTCCCCCGCGCGATCGTCCTCACCCACCTGAACACCGCCCGGGTCCGCCTCGACGACGTCCTGCAGATGCTCCAGGACACCCTCGGCACCCCCGACACCGTCCGCCCCCTGCACCACGCCGACCTGCGCGACGGCCACCTGCACGGCAGCACCGACCTGCTCACCGGCCGCACCTACGGCACCCCCGGCGACGCCCCCGACCTGGCCGCCGAACGCGCCCGCCTGGTCGAGGCCCTGGCCGGCGAGGACGACACCCTGATGGCCCGCTACCTCGACGGCGAGCCCCTGGACACCGCCGCCCTCACCGCCGGCCTGCGCCGCGAACTGCTGGCCGGCACCCTGCACCCCGTCCTGGCCACCGCCCCCGACGGCACCGGCTGCGACGCCCTGCTCGACCTGGTCGCCGACGCCTTCCCCTCCCCCGCCGACCGCACCGACGCCCTCCCCGCCCCGGACCCGGACGCCCCGCTCGCCGCCCAGGTCGTGCACACCGGCGAGGACCCCTACCTCGGCCGCCTCAGCCTGCTCAAGGTCTTCGCCGGCACCCTGCGCCCCGACACCGCCGCCCACCTCCCCGACGGCACCGAGGAACGCCTCACCGCCCTGCACAGCCCCCTCGGCCACCAGCTGCGCCCCGTCCCGCAGGCCGTCGCCGGCGACCTCGCCACCGTCACCAAGCTCACCGCCGCCCGCACCGGCGACACCCTCACCACCGGCCGCACCGTCCTACCGCCCTGGCCGCTGCCCGAAGCCCTGCTCCCCACCGCCGTCCGGGCCCGCTCCAAGGCCGACGAGGACAAGCTCTCCCAGGCCCTCGGCAAACTCGCCGCCCAGGACCCGGCCCTGCGCGTCGAACAGAACCCCGACACCCACCAGCTCGTCCTGTGGTGCACCGGCGAGGCCCACCTCGCCGTCACCCTCGACCGCCTCACCACCCGCCACGGCGTCCACATCGACACCGTCGACTACCGGGTCGCCCTGCGCGAGACCTTCGCCGCCCCCGCCGACGGCCACGGCCGGCACGTCAAGCAGTCCGGCGGCCACGGCCAGTACGCCGTCTGCGACCTCACCGTCGAACCGCTGCCCGGCGGCGGCTTCGAATTCGTCGACCACGTCGTCGGCGGCGCCGTCCCCCGCCACTTCGTGCCCTCCGTCGAGAAGGGCGTCCGCGCCCAACTCGCCCAGGGCCTGCACGGCCACCCGATGACCGACGTCCGGGTCACCCTCACCGACGGCAAGGCGCACTCCGTCGACTCCTCCGACGCCGCCTTCCAGACCGCCGCCGCCCTCGCCCTCAAGGAAGCCGCCGACCACACCGCCGTCGCCGTCCTGGAACCTGTCGACGAAGTGCGCGTGCTGCTCCCCGACGAGTACCAGGGCGCCGTGCTCACCGACCTCTCCGCCCGGCGCGGACACGTCCTGGGCACCGAGGTCGGCGGACCCGGCCTCAGCCTGGTCCGCGCCGAGGTCCCCGAGCTCGAACTCACCCGCTACCCGCTCGACCTGCGCTCGCTGTCGCACGGAACCGGCCAGTTCACCCGCAGCTACCTGCGGCACGCCCCGATGCCCGCCCACCTCGCCGCCCGGCACACCGACGGCTGACCCGCCGTCAGGAACGCCGCGGCAGCGCGCACGCCGGAGTACCGCCCGGCATCCGGTCCCGGTTCCTCGCCACCCAGCGGTAGACCACGTCCGCCACCGGCCGCACCGGCGCCAGCGCCAGCGCCCCGCCGGCCCACGCCCACAGCCCGCCCGACCGCATCAGCAGCCGCGCCAGCGCCTGCGCCCCGCCGTACACCTTGCGGTCCGGCGTCACCCACAGCACCTCCCGCGAGGCCCGCTCCGCCGACACCTCCCCGCCGGTGAACTCCGCCAGCGCCGCCATGTCCGCGAACTGCCACGCCACCGCGTCCCACCCCGCCGAGGACAGGCTCTGCCGCGGGTAGCGCTCCGCCCACCGCACGCAGCTGGAACAGAACGCGCAATCACCGTCGAAAACCAGCACCGGCCCCGGTGCGTACGCACTCGTCATGCCCGAGATCCTCCACCCCCGCGGCACCGGCCGACAAACCGGGGGCGTCGAACCCGCCCGCACGGGGCAGCATCACCCCGGAAACCCCGCGCGCGGCCGATATGTGACCCAGGATCAGCCGATGATCCGCACGGCCCGGCCCCCGCACGGTAACCTGCCGCAGATCGATCAGGGGAGAAGGAGCTGCACAGGTGACTCAGCTCGACATGACGCCGGGCGCGCAGGTACCACGCACGGACGTCGGCAACCAGACCGCGGTCACCCAGGCGTTCTCCTCCGCCGCGTACCGCAACGGCGACGTCAAGGAACTGGAAGTCCTCACCGGCGTCTCGGTCAAGGCCGGCAAGTTCGCCCTGTTCCGCCCCAGCGCCGGCGAGGCCTTCAGCCGCGCCCTGATCGACCGCACCCTCGGCGGCGGCCGCAAACCGCTGGTCCCCTCGCACGGCACCGACGTCCGGATGGTCGTCGAGCACTGCCTCGCCGCCCAGGACCTCCGCGAGGCCCGGGACCGCAAACTGGCCGGCCTCAGCCTGCTCTTCGGCCTGCTCTTCCTGCCCGGCACCCTGGTCTGGCTGGCCGCCTACCAGGCCCGCGCCTGGCTCGGCAGCAAGAAGTCCGCCGCCAGGGACGGCTTCATCGGCACCCTGGCCCTGCTGCTCGCCCTCGGCCTGACCCTCCTGCTGCTGGTCCGCCCGCCCTTCGGCGGCCCGCTCGGCCTCTACTTCCGGGTGGTCATGATCGGCCCGGCCGTCGGCTGGTACCTGGCCAAGCGCACCGTGGTCACCAGCGTCATGGAGCAGCGCGCCCGCTGGGGAGACCTGGTCGGCGGCAGCCCGGTCGCCGCCGTCGTCCCCAAGGCCGTCCCCAAGGACCACCTGGACAAGAAGGCCAACACCCTCAAGGCCGGCCTGGACCGCCTCAGCACCGAGCAGAACACCAACATCCAGCACTACGCCGGTCCCAAGGGCATCCTCGGCATCGGCGCCCGCTGGGCCGAGTGGTCCCTGCGCGAGGACCTCCGCCCCGCCGAGGGCCACGACGACTTCCGCACCTTCCACGTCGCCGACCTCACCCGCCGGATCGCCGACCGCCTCTCCAGCCTGACCAGCAGCGACGTCCCCAACGGCGGCCTGCCCAAGCCCCAGATCAACCACTGGGTGGTGCTCGACACCGGTGAGGGCGCCGACGAGATCGGCCGCCCCTCCGGCCCCGACATGGACGGCGACCGGATGCGCGACTTCGCCGTCCAGGAACTCGCCAGCAAGCAGAGCCTCGGCGCCGACACCCGGCACCGGATCGCCGTCCAGTTCGTCCTGCACAAGGGCCAGTTGGTCTCCACCATCGTCATCAACGTGATGGTCCTGGCGCAGAACCTGCAGATCCACGTCACCCCGCACACCCTCGGCCCGATCAACGGCTACTTCACCGCCAAGCCGAAGACCCCCGAGAAGGACGTCGCCAAGACCTTCCGCTTCTGGGAGACCCGCACCGTCCAGCTCGCGGTCGTCAACGACGACGAGGTGGTCCGCCAGGCCGTCCGCGCCCCCTTCCACAAGATCCCCGGCCTGCAGAAGTGGCTCGGCGGCGGCATCTCCTTCCCCGAACCGCTCTGCCTGCGCCAGGCCTGGGCCGACCCGACCTGGAACAGCCGCTACAAGTCGGACGACACCGTCTACCTGCCCAGCCCGGTCATCGGCGTCATCCACGCCGCCGTCGTCGAGTTCCTCGAGGAGCACGACGTGGCCACCGACCGGATCACCAACCGCTCCAACATCCTGCGCAGCGAGATCCAGGGCTCCCGCCCGTTCCGCGCCGACAAGTACGACGCCGGCTGACCGGGCCCGCCGCACGAGCAGCAGGGGCGTGCGGGAACCCTCCCGCACGCCCCTGAGCCGCTGTCAGACCGGCCACACCTCGGACAGCATCTTCCGGGTGTCCGCCAGCAGCTGCGGCAGCACCTTGGTCTGCCCCACCACCGGCATGAAGTTCGTGTCCCCGCCCCAGCGCGGCACCACGTGCTGGTGCAGGTGCGCGGCGATCCCGGCCCCCGCGGCCGCCCCCTGGTTCATCCCGATGTTGAACCCGTGCGCCCCCGACGCCGCCCGCAGCGCCGTCATCGCCTTCTTGGTGAACTCCCCCAGCTCGGCCGTCTCCGGCCCGTCCAGCTCGGTGTAGTCCGCGACGTGCCGGTACGGCACCACCATCAAGTGCCCGCCGTTGTACGGGTAGAGGTTCAGCACCGCGAACACCGACTCGCCGCGCTGCACGATCAGCCCGTCCTCGTCGCTCAGCTTCGGGATCGAGCAGAACGGACAACCGTCGTCGGGAGCCGGCCCGGTGGGCTTGTTCTCGCCCTGGATGTACGCCATCCGGTGGGGTGTCCACAGGCGACGGAAGCCGTCCGGCTCCCCCACGCCCCGCTGCAGTTCCGGCTCACTCGTCATGCCCGCCAGCATAAGCGCCACGGCCCACGAACAGAGCAGTGCGGGGCGCCCTCCCGAAGGAGGCCGCCCCGCACTCACCCGCGGCCGCGGGTCCTACGGCACCTTGGTCTTGTGCGCCTTCCGAATCTTCGGACCACCCCCGCCTTCGCGGGGAATACGTCAGACCTGTACCCGACTCCGTACCGCTTCAACGATCTCGGCGATCGCCTGGTCACGGGGCACGCCGTTCTTCTGCTCGCCGCTGCGGTAGCGGAACGACACCGCACCCGCCTCGACGTCATCGTTGCCCGCGATCAGCATGAACGGCACCTTGCTGCGCTGCGCGTTCCTGATCTTCTTCTGCATCCGGTCGTCCGAGGTGTCGACCTCGACCCGGATCCCGTGCTTCTTCAGCTCGGCCGCCACGTCCAGCAGGTACGGCACGTGCTCGTCGGTGATCGGGATGCCGGTGACGGTGACCGGGGCCAGCCACGGCGGCATGGCGCCCGCGTAGTGCTCCAGCAGCACCGCGAAGAAGCGCTCGATCGAGCCGAACAGCGCCCGGTGGATCATGACCGGCCGCTGCCGCGAGCCGTCCGCCGCGGTGTACTCCAGGTCGAAGCGGTTCGGCAGGTTGAAGTCCAGCTGCACGGTCGACATCTGCCAGGTCCGGCCGATCGCGTCCCGCGCCTGCACCGAGATCTTCGGGCCGTAGAAGGCCGCGCCGCCCGGGTCCGGCACCAGCGGCAGGCCCTGCTTCTCGGCCACGCTGGCGAGGACGGCGGTGGCCTCCTCCCAGTCCTCGTCGCTGCCGACGAACTTCTCCGGGTCCTTGGTGGACAGCTCCAGGTAGAAGTCGTTCAGGCCGTAGTCGCGCAGCAGGTCCAGCACGAAGGTCAGCGTGCGGTCCAGCTCGTCGGCCATCTGCTCGCGGGTGCAGTAGATGTGCGCGTCGTCCTGGGTGAAGCCGCGGGCGCGGGTCAGGCCGTGCACGACGCCGGACTTCTCGTAGCGGTAGACCGTCCCGAACTCGAAGAGGCGCAGCGGCAGTTCGCGGTAGGAGCGGCCGCGCGCGTCGAAGATCAGGTTGTGCATCGGGCAGTTCATCGGCTTGAGGTAGTAGTCGACGCCCTCGTCCAGCTGCATGGGGGGGTACATGCCGTCGGCGTACCAGTCGAGGTGGCCGCTGGTCTCGAACAGCTTCCCTTGGTGGCGTGCGGGGTGTAGACGAACTCGTAGCCCTCCTCCTCGTGCCGCTTGCGCGAGTAGTCCTCCATGGTGCGGCGGATGATGCCGCCCTTGGGGTGGAAGACGGCGAGGCCGGAGCCGATCTGCTCGGGGATCGAGAACAGGTCGAGTTCGTTGCCGAGCTTGCGGTGGTCGCGCTTGGCGGCCTCCTCGAGGAAGTCGAGGTGGGCCTTGAGCTCGTCCTTGGTGGGCCACGCGGTGCCGTAGAGGCGCTGCAGCATGGGGTTCTTCTCGCTGCCGCGCCAGTAGGCGGCGGCCGAGCGCATCAGCTTGAACGCCGGGATGTGCCGGGTGCTGGGCAGGTGCGGGCCGCGGCAGAGGTCGCCCCAGCAGAGCTCGCCGGTCTTCGGGTCGAGGTTGTCGTAGATGGTGAGCTCGCCGGCGCCGACCTCGACGTCGGCGCCCTCGCCGGCCGTGGCGGCCGAGCCCTTGAGGCCGATCAGTTCGAGCTTGTAGGGCTCCTTGGCGAGCTCCTCGCGGGCGGCCTCGTCGGTGACCACGCGGCGGGAGAACTTCTGCCCCCGCTTGATGATCTCCTGCATCTTCTTCTCGATGGTCTTGAGGTCGTCCGGCTGGAACGGCCGCTCGACGTCGAAGTCGTAGTAGAAGCCGTCCCGGACGGGCGGGCCGATGCCGAGCTTGGCCTCGGGGAAGACCTGCTGGACGGCCTGGGCCATCACGTGGGCGGTGGAGTGCCGCAGGATGTCGAGGCCGTCGGGGCTGGAGATCACGACGGGTTCGACCTCGTCGCCGTCCCGGACGGCGTAGGCGAGGTCCTTGAGCTGGCCGCCGACCCGGGCGGCGATCACGGCGCGGTCGTCGGCGAAGAGCTCGGCGGCCGTAGTGCCCGTGGTCACCACGCGCTCTTCCCGATCGGGTTCGCGGTTGATGATGATCCGGACGTCCGTCACCGGTCTCTCCTGACGTTCTGGCTACCGTGGTGCAGCAGAACCGCTGCACCGTGCATGGTACCGAGCCGGGCCGCGTCCCCGTCGCCAAGGCCCGGTCGCGGCCCGGGTGATCGCCCGGTCACGTTCCGCGACGATCCGGCCGCCGGGACGGTTGGCCGCCCGCCAAGTGCGGTATCACTCCTGCACGGCGCTGCCGCTGCACCGGTCCTCGGTGGCAGCGGCCGCCCGGCAAGGACCGTGCGGCGTCTGAGGGGGCGTCATGCAGCAGATCCGTTCCTGGTACCGCGGCCCGCTGGCGTCCTTCGACACCGAGACCACGGGTGTCGACGTCGAGCGGGACAGAATCGTTTCGGCCGCCCTGGTGGTGCAGCCCGCACCGGGCCGGGAGGCCGCCGTCCGGACGTGGCTGGCGAACCCGGGGGTGCCGATCCCGGAGCCGGCCCGCGCGGTGCACGGCATCTCGGACGAACAGGTGCGGGCGCACGGCCGGCCGCCGCGGGCGGTCGCGGTGGAGGTGGCGCTGGCCCTGGCCGAGCAGTCCCGGGCGGGCGTGCCGCTGGTGGTGATGAACGCTCCGTACGATCTGACGCTGCTGGACCGGGAGTTGCGCCGGCACGGGGCGGGTTCGCTGCCGGAGGTGCTGGGCGGCGCGGAGCTGCTGGTGCTCGACCCACGGGTGCTGGACAAACAGGTGGACCGCTACCGCAAGGGCCGCCGCACGCTGACCGACCTGTGCGCGCACTACGGGGTCTCGCTGGTGGGCGCGCACGACGCGGCGGCGGACGCGCTGGCGGCGATGGACCTGGTGCGCGCGGTGGCCTCCCGGCACGAGGCGCGCCTCGGTGCGCTGACGCCGGCCGAGCTGCACCTGCGGCAGGCGGTGTGGCACGCGGCGCAGGCCCGCGGCCTGGAGCGGTGGTTCGAGCGCGCGGGCACCCCGGAGCGGGTGGACACGGCCTGGCCGATGCGCCCGGCCCGCTGCCACTGCGGCGAGCGCCTGGAGCCGGGCCACGCCTGCGAGTTGGCGGCCTGACGCCCCGTCGGGACCGCCCGGCCCGAGAAACGCCGCAGGCCCCGACAGCGTGGTCGGGGCCTGCGGTTGGTGCTCGGTGGGCGATACTGGGATCGAACCAGTGACCCCTTCGGTGTGAACGAAGTGCTCTCCCGCTGAGCTAATCGCCCGGGCAACGAGAAGAACTGTAGCACCACTTGGGCCCCGGTTCACAATCCGTTCCCCGGACGGTCCCCCAGTTCCCGTTCCGGGACGGCACGTTGAATGGCCGTCAGAACTCGGCGCCCGGTACGCGGAAAAGGCGTAGGGCCCCGACCTGATAAACAAGTCGGAGCCCTACGCCTGTGCATTCCGGTGGGCGATACTGGGATCGAACCAGTGACCCCTTCGGTGTGAACGAAGTGCTCTCCCGCTGAGCTAATCGCCCGGGTGCAGGGAAAACATTACCCCATCCGCGCGGGTGCTCCGAACACCCTCGCCACCGCCGCGCCCGCCCCGCTCCCCCGCCTCCGGGGCCGGCCCCCGCCCGACCGTCCCGACCAGCGGCGCGGGCCGGGCACGCCGAGTGACGCCCCCAGTCGGGGCGGCCGCCGGGCCGGGCCGGACGGGGGCCGGCCGGGCGCGCGCCGGGCCAGGTTCGTGGGTTCCTCCAGTCCCGCCGCGGCCGCCCCGGTGCGACCCCCGGTAATGCCCTGCCGTTACCGGCCCGCCGCTCGGGCGACCGGACCGGCCGGGGGATTCCGCAATGCGCCGGAAGGGGTACGACTCGCACCGGAATCGGGACAGACGGGTTTACACCGGGCTTTCAGGTGGGATGGTCCGTTCGCCGACGTGCGATTCCCCGAGCGCACACTGAGCGAAAGGCCCTGGCGCTTATGAACACCACGGTCAGCTGCGAGCTGCACCTGCGCCTCATCGTGTCCAGCGAGTCGTCACTGCCCGTCCCCGCGGGCCTGCGCTACGACACTGCCGACCCCTATGCCGTGCACGCGACGTTCCACACCGGAGCAGACGAGACCGTGGAGTGGGTGTTCGCCCGCGACCTCCTCGCGGAGGGGCTGCACCGACCGACCGGTACCGGCGACGTCCGGGTGTGGCCGTCCCGCAGCCACGGTCAAGGCGTGGTTTGCATCGCCCTGAGCTCTCCGGAAGGAGAGGCCCTGCTGGAAGCCCCGGCCCGGGCGCTTGAGTCCTTCCTCAAGCGGACGGACGCCGCGGTGCCCCCCGGCACCGAACACCGTCACTTCGACCTCGACCGGGAGCTTTCCCACATCCTCGCCGAGAACTGAACCCCGAACGAGTACGGCCCGCCGTCGCGCGGCGGCGGGAACGCCTCGATGCGCACCGTCCTACTCGGGGGCACGGTCGCAGCTCGCAGCCGCCACGGCGGCCTCGGGGCCGGCCCCGGGCGTCCCTCCCACCGGAGCAGACGCCCGGGGCCCAGTCACGTCCGGGTCCGGGCCGCGTGCGGTCGGATCCGGTCGCCTCACGTCACGGCCTGGTCACGTCCCGGCCCGCGCACCCGCCCCGGTGACGGCCCGGGCCGGTAGAGTCGGCGCGCGATGACCGACGCGACGGCCCCCGGCCGGCGCCGCGTGAGGAGCCCCCACGTGCTGATCACCCATGACACCGAGTGCGCGCTGAGCATCCTGGTGGAGCTGCTGAACACGGCGCCGGAGGCGTGCGGCAGCGAACAGCTGCCCGACGTGGCGGCGCTGAGCGCGTTCGTGGTCCGGCAGGAGATCAGCGAGATCGACTCGCTCGGTCCGGCGGACCTGGCCGCCGTGCACGAGCTGCGCTCCCGGCTGCGCGAGGTGTTCTCGGCCGGGTCGGTCGAGCGGGCCGCCGGGCTGGTGAACGCCCTGGTCGCGGAGGCCGGGACCACGCCCCGGCTGACCAACCACGACCACCACGGCTGGCACATCCACTACTTCGCCCCGCACGCCGCGATCGGCCGGCACCTGGCCGCCGAGCTGAGCATGGCGCTGGCGTTCATCGTGATGGCCGGCGAGCTGGAGCGGCTGCGCCGCTGCGAGGCGCCGAGCTGCGCCCGGGTCTTCGTCGACCTGTCCCGCAACCGCTCGCGCCGCTACTGCGACAGCCGCACCTGCGGCAACCGGCTGCACGTCGCCGCGTACCGGGCCCGGCAGCGCTCGGCGGAGGCCGCGGCCGAGGCGGAGGCGGTGCCGGCCCCGGGGCGCTGAGGCGGCGGTCGGCGGGGCGCCGCCGACCTGGGAGACTTGGCGGCATGAGTGATTCCTCGCTGCCCCGTGTCGAGTTCTGGTGCGACCTGCTGTGCCCCGACTGCCGTACCGCGCTGGACGACGTCCGGGCGCTGCGGGAGCGGTTCGGCGACGCGCTGACCGTCGAGCTGCGGCACTTCCCGCTGGAGAAGCACAAGTACGCGTACCCGGCGGCCGAGGCGGCGGCGGAGGCGTTCGAGCAGGGGCGCGGCTGGGAGTTCGTGGAGGCCGTGCTGGAGCGGCTGGCGGACGTCGAGCGGGGCGGGGCGCCGGTGCTGGTGGAGATCGCCGGTGCGGTGGGCGTGGACGCGGACGAGGTGGACACCGCGCTGGTCGACGGGCGGCACATGCTGTGGGTCGACTCGGACGTGGCGGAGGGCCGGGCGATCGGGGTCAAGGGCACGCCGACGTACGTGGTGGCCGGGAAGCGGCTGGACGGCGGGCAGTCGCAGGAGGGGCTGCGGGAGCGGATCGTCGAGCTGCTGAACAGCTGAGGGCGGCCCGGGGCGGCGGGGTGGTCAGCCCAGGGGTTTGCTGAGCAGGTGCCGGGTGGTCCGGTAGCCGAGCGACTCGTACAGGCCGATCGCCACCCCGTTGTCGCGGAAGACGTTGAGGCCGAGGTGGCGGACGCCGGCCCGCAGGCACTCGCGTTCGGCGATGTGCATGAGGGTGCGGCCGTGGCCCCGGCCGCGGTGCTCGGGGGCGACCTTGACCAGCATCACCCAGGCGAGCGGGCTGCCGTCGGGGAGGCGGTCCTGGTGGAGGGTGACCCAGATGCTGCCGAGGACGCGGCCGTCGGCGTCCAGCAGGTGGCGCAGCACGGTGCCGACGGTGCCGGGGCCGACCGGGAGGGCGCGGCGGTGGTCGTTCTCGGCGCGGGCGGTGGCTTCGTCGGGGCCGAGGCCGGCGGTGAGCAGTTCCTCGCGGTAGCCGGCGACGGCGGCTCGGCGCCAGTCCGGGTACTCCTCGGCGGTGATCGGACGGTCCGTCAACCCGTCTGGTATCGGCGGGAGTTGGGCGAGGTCCTTGCCGAGGTTGCGCATCTGCTCGGTGTAGCCGAGGGTGTGCGCGAGGTGCAGGGCGACGGTGGCCCCGGCCGGGACGGTGACCTGGGCGCGGGCGCAGCCCCAGTAGCGGAGGACCTCCTCGGCGGCCAGGACGGCGACGGTAGCGCGGCCGCGGCGGCGGTCCGGTTCGGCCACTTCGAGTTCGCAGATCTCGCCGGGGTACTGGCCGGTGCGGGCCCACGCGTTGGTGCGCAGGCCGCCCGCCCGGCGGCCGTTCACCATGATGTGCCAGCGCTGCGTCCGCCCGCCGCCGACGCCCGCTTCCTCGGGCCCGTCGGGCCGCAACGTGGTGGTCATGCCGTCTCCCTTTCCCGCCCCGGACGTTCTTCTATCCCCGTGCTGCCGCCGGTGTTCAGACCGGGTCGCGGTCCTGGGCGGCGCGTTCGGCGAAGACCTCCATGGCCTTGCGGGTGACCGGGCCGACGCCGGGGAGTTCGCGGTCGTCGATCCGGGTGACGGCCTGGACGTCGCGGAGGGTGGAGGTCAGGAAGACCTCCTCGGCTTCGGCGAGGGCTTCGAGCGGGACGTCGGCCTCCTCGGCGCCGGTCCAGTCGACGACCAGGTGGCGGGTGATGCCGGCCAGGCAGCCGGAGGCGAGGGTGGGGGTGACCAGGCGGCCGTCGAGGACCAGGAAGACGTTGGAGCCGGTGCCCTCGCAGAGCAGGCCGGCGGTGTTGGCGAGGAGGGCCTCGCTGGCGCCGGCCCGGTGGGCGGCGGCGAGGGCGACGACGTTCTCGGCGTAGGAGGTGGTCTTGAGGCCGGTGACGGCGGAGTGCTCGTTGCGGCGCCAGGGGACGGTGACGACCGCGGTGGTCTCGGGGCGGGGGTGGGCGCTGCCGAGGGCGACGACCAGGCTGGGGGCGGCGGTGCCGCGTTCGGAGCCGAGCGGGGAGGTGCCGCCGGTGTAGGTGATGCGCAGGCGGCCGAGCGGCAGCGGCTTGGCGGCGAGGACGGCGGTGCAGGCCTCGCGGACCAGGTCGTGGTCGGGGTCGGGGAGGCCGAGGCCGCGGGTGGAGCGGGTGAGGCGGTCGAGGTGCCGGGTGAGGGCGAAGAGTTCGCCGTGCTCGGCCTTGACGGTTTCGAAGACGCCGTCGCCGACGGTGAGTCCGTGGTCGAGGACGGGGAGTGCGGCGGTGTCCTCGGTGGTGAGGGTTCCGTTGACCCAGATCATCGGCGGCTTGCTCCTTCGGGTGTTTCGGGGGTGCCGGTGGAGGCTATCGCCACCAGTCGGGCGGCCTTGAGTTCGGTTTCCCGCCATTCGCGGTCGGGGTCGGAGTCCCAGGTGATGCCGGCGCCGGTGCCGAACTTGAGGACGGGGGCGCCGGTGGTGGGGCGTTCGATCCAGAAGGAGCGGATGCCGACGGCGAGTTCGGCCTCGCCGCGGTCGGCGTCGACCCAGCCGACGGCGCCGCAGTAGGGGCCGCGGGGGGCGGTCTCCAGGGCGTCGATGATCCGCAGGGCGCTGCTCTTGGGGGCGCCGGTGACGGAGCCGGGCGGGAAGGTGGCGGCGAAGAGCTCGGGCCAGCCGGCGTCGGGGCGCAGGGTGCCCTCGACGGTGGAGACCAGGTGGACCAGGCCGGGGTGCTTCTCGACGGCGCAGAGGTCGGGGACGGTGACGGTGCCGGTCCCGCAGACCCGGCCGAGGTCGTTGCGGACCAGGTCGACGATCATCACGTTCTCGGCGTGGTCCTTGTCGAGCAGGTCGTGCTCGGTGCGGCCGGTGCCCTTGATCGGGCCGGAGCGGACGGTGCGGCCGCGGCGGGCGAGGTAGAGCTCGGGGGAGGCGGTGGCGATCTCGACGCCGTGCTCGGGGAGGCGGATCGTTCCTGCGTACGGCGCGGGGTTGTGGGCGGCGAGCAGGCCGGTGAGGGCGTCGATGTCGGTGCGGGCGGGGTCGGGCAGCGGGGCGCTCAACACCCGGCAGAGGTTGGCCTGGTAGACCTCGCCGGCGGCGATGTGCTCGCGGATCCGGCGGACTCCGGCCCGGTAGGCGTCGGCGTCGAGGGAGCTGTGCCAGGCGGCGGGGGCGGGGCCCTGCCAGCGGGCGGTGGCGGGCGGGGCCGGGTCGGGGCGGACGTCGGCGAACCGGGCGCAGGTGAGGCGGCCCTCGAAGTCGTGGGCGACGGCCCAGAACCCGCCGCGGTCGAGGACGGCCGGGTCGTGGCTGACTTCGCGCAGTCCGGTGGCGAGGCGGCCGGCGAAGCGGGCCATCGGCTGGTCGGGGCTGAGGGGGGCGGTGCGGCCGGACACGGTTCTCCTGCGCGGATTTCGGTGCTGCCCGCCGGCGGCGCCGGTGCCGGGCGCCCGGCGGTACCGGCCGGGCGGGGCCTGGTGGCGGCGCCGGTCCGCGCGGGCGCGGGACGGGCCCCGGGGGATCGCCCCGGTACCGGAAAGTCTAGGTCGGGGGCCTGGGAGAACGCCCGGGCCGGGCGGGGCGGTTCGGCATGCGGCGGCCACCACCGCGCCACGCTGCGGGAACGGATTTTTCAGCTGGGCCGGGAATCCGCTAGAGTTCAACACGTCGCCAGGGAGCGCAGCCGGGAAAACCGGAAAGCACCCGGGCCGACAGGCGGACGTGGCTCAGTTGGTAGAGCATCACCTTGCCAAGGTGAGGGTCGCGAGTTCGAATCTCGTCGTCCGCTCGATGGAGAACGGGTAAGATCGTTCTTCAGAAGTGAGTTGCCTGGTGGAGTGGCCGAGAGGCGAGGCAACGGCCTGCAAAGCCGTGTACACGGGTTCAAATCCCGTCTCCACCTCAAAGAGGTGCCGTCCGGTTCCGACCGGAGGCCCTCCCCGCGCGATTAGCTCAGCGGGAGAGCACTACCTTGACACGGTAGGGGTCACTGGTTCAATCCCAGTATCGCGCACTGGTCTTCGGATCCCGGTCCTTCGGATCGACCCGCGCGATTAGCTCAGCGGGAGAGCACTACCTTGACACGGTAGGGGTCACTGGTTCAATCCCAGTATCGCGCACTCAGGCTTCCCAGCAGGGGATTCCTGGCGCACCCGCGCGATTAGCTCAGCGGGAGAGCACTACCTTGACACGGTAGGGGTCACTGGTTCAATCCCAGTATCGCGCACCACGGTTGAGAGCCGCAGTCCGTCCGGACTGCGGCTCTCGGCGTTTCTTCCCGTGGTCGGGGAACGACCGGTGGCCGGGAACGGCACGCCCTCACCGACGTGTCGTTCCCGGCCATCGGGTGGGCCGGAGCTGCAGCCTGTGCCACTCACTCGAGTCCGTCCACGACTGTGAGGGCGGCTCCGGCCGGCGAAGACCCCCACCCCATGAGGGGGTCAGCGCCCGATCAGGTCGGCGACCGCTCTGGTCTGGGTCGCCAATTGGTCCCACGCTCCGAACAGGGCCAGCAGCAGGACCGCGCAGGGCAGGACGATGGCGAGGGCGACGACCGGGTGCCGGGTCTCCGTGGCGGGGAGGTGGCGGCGGCGAAGGGCTCTGGTGAGCGGTGCCATGGCGTGCTGGGCTCCTGCCGGGCTGGGTGCTGCGGGTCGGGTTCGGAGGGGGTGGGACGGGTGGTGCGGTCTGGCAGCGGGGGCGGGTTCTCGGGGGACGAGCGGGCCCGCCCTCGCTGTGGACAACCGTATGGCGGGGTGGGTGTCCGGGTCGTCATGCCCGCGTACCGTTCCGATCGCCTCCGCTGGGATGAGGCGTGGTGCGGCGGCCTACTCCTGGAGGCGGAGACCGGTGCGCGGGTACCCCTAGACCACCCTGGGGGCGCCCCCTGGGGGTCGGCTCGATCGGCGGCGGAGCCCGGGTTCTGACGGGGCGTGAACGGCGGGCGGCAGGCGGTTCGGACACGGATCGCCGCCGGTGGCGGGCGGGGGCGGGGCGTCCGGGAACGGAGCGTACGGCACCAATCCGACAATCCGACCGGCGGTTCGCGTGTTGCGTGTCGACGCGGGGCCACCACCTGTCCGTAAGCTGTCCCGAGACGGTTGCCTGACGATGCCCCACATCCGACGGGGCCTCATCCCACAAGCTGACGGAACGGGAACGGGTACGGGCAGATGGCAATGATGCGGCTGAGGCGTGAGGACCCCCGCATCGTCGGCCCGTACCGGCTGCACCGGCGGCTGGGCGCCGGCGGGATGGGCGTGGTGTACCTCGGCTCCGACCGCAAGGGGCAGCGGGTCGCGCTGAAGCTGATCCGCGCCGAGCTGGCCGAGGACGCCGAGTTCCGCACCCGGTTCGCCCGGGAGATCGCCGCCGCCTCGCGGATCCGCGGCGGGTGCACGGCCCGGGTGGTCGGCTCCGACATCGAGACCGAACGGCCCTGGCTGGCCACCGCGTACGTGCCCGGGCCCTCGCTGTACAAGCAGGTGTCCGAGGAGGGGCCGCTGGCCTGGCCGGACGCCGCCCGGATCGGCTCGGCGCTGGCCGACGGGCTGGTGAAGGTGCACGAGGCCGGGGTGGTGCACCGGGACCTCAAGCCGTCGAACATCCTGCTCTCCCCCAAGGGCCCGCGGATCATCGACTTCGGCATCGCCTGGTCGCGCGGCGCCTCCACGCTCACCCACGTCGGCACCGCGGTCGGCTCGCCCGGCTTCCTGGCGCCCGAGCAGGTGCGCGGCGCGGCCGTCACGCCCGCCACCGACGTGTTCGCGTTCGGGGCGACGGTGGCCTTCGCGCTGACCGGGGAGTCGCCGTTCGGGTCCGGCGCCTCCTCCGAGGTGATGCTGTACCGGGTGGTGCACGAGGAGCCCGACCTGACCGGCATCCCGCCGGTGCTGGCCCCGCTGGTGCGCGCCTGCCTGGCCAAGGAGCCGTCCGAGCGCCCGCCGGCCGCGGCGCTGCACGAGCGGTTGAGCGAGCTCGCGGCGCGCGGCGGCGGCCGGGCCGGGCGGAGCGGTGGCGGCGGCGCCGCCGGCCGGGCCGACGAGGCGCACGCGCCCGCCGCGCCGCCCGCCGACGGGCCCGCGGAGGGCGCTTCCCCGGTCCGCCGGGCGGCGGCCGGTGCGGCGCCCGGCGCGGTGCGGCGGCCGGAGGGCCGGCCCGACGGGGTGCGCGGCGCGGCGGGCGGGCGGCCCGAGCCGGTGCGCGGCGCGGCCGCGGGCGTCCGGCCGGTGGCGGCGAAGGCGGAGGGGGCGGCCGGGCCCGGCGGGCGGGCGGTGGCCGCGCCCGCGATGCCCCGGCAGGACGCGGCCCGTCCGGAGACCCGCGGCCCCGGGCCGCGGCGTCCGGTCCGGGACGGCGACACCGTCCGGGAGCGCCGCCCGGCGGCCGGGGCCGGGCGCACCCCCGTGCCCGGCCGGGACCGCACTCCCCCGCCCGGGCGCGCCCCGCACACCCTGGGTGGGCGGCCGACGCCCCGTCAGCGGCTGCTGCGGCAGCGGCTGGTGGTGTTCGTGACGGTCACCCTGGGCGTGGCGCTGGCCATCGCCGTCGCGCAGGGCTGCCAGAACCGCGAGGCGCAGGGACTGGGCCCGCAGCCCGGCGCGGTGGTGTCCGGCGGCCCGGGGGCGCCGAGCGCCGGGACGACGCTGTCCGTGGACGGCGTGAACGCCACCGGGCACAGCGACACCGGGCTCGCCCCGTCCTTCGGCAGCCCGCCGCAGGTCGACTGGCCCAACCTCAGCTACCCCGACCCGTCCGGCGGCCCGGCGATCCGGCTGCACGACGGGCGTTCCACCGAGAACGGCCCGCCGATCTCGCTCTCCGCGGTGCTGCCCGCCCGCTACCGGGACGCGCAGGCCGCGCTGGTGGTGCTGCGCCGGCTGGAGGGCGCGGTGCCGGTCGACCTGGTCCAGCTGTACGGCTTCACCGGCGGTTCCCCCGTGCTGCTCGCCGACCGGGCCTCGGCGGCCAATCCGGAGGCGGGCGCGGTGTGGCGGGTCGAGAACGGCGCGCTGATCCGCGAGGAGCGGGTCGACCGGACCGGTGCGGTCTCCTCCACCCGGTACACCGTCCGGGCGGACGGGGGGCTGGAGGAGTCCTGGCCGGGTTCGGGCGTCTCGGGCTCGGCGGACTGACCGGCCCCGGGCGGGTTCACAGGCCGGCGGCGTCCAGGAGCGCGCGCATCTCCTCGACCGGGAGGGCCGGGTTCACGGCGGCGGCCCGTTGGACGGCCGGGGACGGGTCGGCGAGCAGGGCCCGGAAGGTGGCCGGGGTGTGGGCGGGGTGGCTCGCGGCGATGCGGCGGACGCGATCATCGGGGTCGGCGGCGAGGCGTTCCAGTAGGGCGGCGGGCAACTCGGGGTCGCGCAGGGCGAGTTGGCGCATCCGGGGGGTGGGGTCGTCGGCGAGGCGGCGGAGGGTTTCGACGGGCAGTGGGTGGGCGTCGGCGGGGCGCCAGCGCATCCGCTTGACCGGGCGGTGCTCGCGGTCGAGGCGTTCGGCGGTGACCGGGTCGATCGGGTCGGGGCTGCTGCGGGCGGCGGCGAGCGCGACCTCGTTGTCGGGGTCGGCGAGCAGCCGGGCGCGGGCCTCGGCGGGCAGGTCGGGCGAGGCGGCGGCGGCCCGGCGGAAGGCCGGGTGGGGCGAGTCGAGGTGCGGCAGCGGGTCGGCGGTGACCCAGGGGAGGTGGAGCATCCGGAGTTCGATGCCGACCCCGAAGTGGTCGATCTCCAGCTCGATGGCGGTCTCCTCGTCCACGTCCTCGCCGGGTGGTTCGAACGGTCCGGTGATGGAGTCGTGGAGGGCGGCGCGGTCGGCGGCGGGGGTGTCGGGGCGGGCGAGGACGGCGAGGCGGACCAGGGCGCGGGGGTCGGCGGCGAGGCGGGCGCGGATCGCGGCGGGCAGGCCGGGGTGGGTGGCGAGGGCGCGGCGGACGTCCGGGTCGGGGTCGGCGGCGAGGCTTTCGAGGTCGGTGGTGTCCGGGTCGCAGTGCGGGGCGGCACCGGCCCGGGTGAGCGGGTCGGCGAGCAGGGCGGGGACGAGGTCGGCGGGCGGGACGGGGTGCGGCAGGCGGCGGAAGTACCCGGCGCAGGCCGCGGCGCGGACACTGCCCTCGGGGTCGGTGAGCAGGGTGCGGCGGACGGGCTCGGGAGCGTCGGTCCACCACTGGGCGAGGGCGGCGCGGACGTCCGGGGCGGGGTCGTGGGCGAGGCGGGCGCGCAGGTCGGCGGGGGTGCGATCGGACTTGGCGAGCTGCTCGCGCACCCGGGGCGCCGGGTCTGCGGTGAACCGTTCGAACAGGTCGCGTTCGTCGGGGGTGGAGGAGATGACCAGCGCGGTCCGGACGCTCGGGTTGGGGTGGGCGGTGAGGCGGCGGCGGACCTGCGGCGGCAGGTGGCGGCTGAGGGCGACGCCGTGCGCGTCCTGGGTGATCAGGGCGTCGAGTTGGGGTTCGGTCAGGCCGGGGCGGCGGGCGAGTTCGAAGGAGCGGCCCGGGGCGGCGAGCAGGCGGTCGATCAGGTCGGTGGGCAGGGCCGGGTTCTCGGCCAGGCCGTCCAGCAACTCGTAGCGGACGTCGGACATGCGGGCGGAGCTCCTTCAGCGGGTGGTGAGGCGGGCGCGGGCGGCGGGCCAGTCGGTGGCGGTCAGGGTGTAGTGGAGCAGGCCGTGCGGTGGGGCGGCGGAGTCGGCGGGGCGGGCGCCGAGGCGGGTGACGGCTCGGCGGGAGCGGGTGTTGGCGGCGTCGACGCGCCAGCGGATCTCGGTGAAGCCGAGGGTGTCGAAGGCGTGGGCCATCAGCAGGAGCTTGGTCTCGCGGTTGGCGCCGGTGCGCCACCAGCGGCGGCCGAACCAGGTGCCGCCGATCTCGATCCGGCCGGTGGCGGTGTCCCAGCCGTGCAGGTTGGTGGTGCCGATCGCGCGGCCCCGGGCGCGGTCGAGGACGGCGAGCGGGAGGCGGTGGCCGCGGGCGGCGTCGGCGAGGCGGGCGGCGACGATCGCGTGCAGGTCGTCCTCGGTCTGCGGGGTGGGGGCGCTCAGGTGGCGCCAGACCTCCTCGTCCCGGCCGCCGGCTTCGAACAGCGCGGGGACGTGGGCGGCGGTGAGCGGTTCGAGCCGCACCAGGCGGCCCTCCAGGACGACGGCTGTCGGTGCGGTCGGCATGGCCGGGACGCTACCGGACGGGGGCGAACGGCGGTGACGGCTTGTCAGTAGGCGGCGGCAGCATGTGCGCATGATGTGGACGACCGACGCGATGCACGTCGCGTACTGCCAGTACTTCCTGTACGGGCCGGAGCTGCCGGCCGGCTGGGACGCGCACGCGCTGGACCGGCTGTTCCACGGGAACGGGGTGGCCGCGGGCTGCCCCGACCACCTGACGGTGCTGTGCGGGACGCACACCGGGCTGATCCGGCTGGGGGTGGAGCGCTGCGCGGAGCGGCCACCGGAGCCGGGGGCGGAGTGGGAGAGCGCGGTGGAGCTGTCGCTGTACAGCAGCGGCGAGCTGCGGTTGCGCGCCTGGGACGGGGTGGACGTCGACGGGGCGGGGAACCTGGCGCACGCCGGGCGCGGCTGGTACCGGGTGCGGGTGCAGACCCGGGGACGGGACCGGGGGCGGGAGGCCGACACGGCGGCCCGGCCGGTCGAGGAGCACCGGTTGACGGTGTGGCCCGCTCCCCCGGCGCCCGACCTGGTGCTGCGGGTCGGCGACCTGACGGGCCGGCGGCACCACGATCCGCGGCGGCCGGCGCCGCAGCCGATCCGGCCTCCGGCGGCGCGTCGGGCGGCGTGACGGGGGCGGTGGGCTGGGGGCGGTGGGCTGGGGGCGGTGGGCTGGAGGTCGGGCGCGGCATGTCGATGATCACACCGTGCTGTTCGCCGGAGTGCCCGGCGCGGGTGGGCCCGTCGGCCGCCGGATAATGGTGCGCACCGCGGGCCGGTGGCGGCGGCGGTGGACGGTGATCCGGGAGGTGCGGGAGCGATGGCCCTGGTGGAGGGACAGCGTGTCAGGCTGGTCGAGGACCTGGCGCTGGGCGGGGCGTCCGCCGGGGAGGACGGCCCGCTGGTGGGTGTGCTGCTGCTGGGTGCGGGCGTGGAGGGCACCGTGGTGCGGGTGAGCGGCGAGCTGCCGCCGCCCGAGGAGGTCCGCGAGTACGAGCGGCTGCGGGCCCTGTTCGAGGACTACGGGCACACCATGCCCGCGGAGAGCCTGCGCCGACTGGAGGCGCAGTTGGCCGAACTGGAGCCGCACTGGCGGGAGTTCGAGGCGCGGGGCCCGCTGTCATCGGTCCGGGTGCGGTTCGACAACGGGTTCGTGCTGGACGACGCGGACGGGGCGGTGTTCGCCGCCCTCTGACCGCGTCCGCCGACTGTGGCCGCTGCCCGGGCCCGCCGGCCGTAACCACTGACCGCGTCCGCCGGCCGTGGCTGCCGCCCGGGCCCGCCGGCTGCGTCGGACGGCCCGGTCAGCCGTGGTTGACGGCGTAGAACGCGATCGCGGCGGCGGCGCCGACGTTCAGCGAGTCGATGCCGTGGGCCATCGGGATCCGCACCCGCTGGTCCGCGGCCGCGAGGGCCTTCGGGGTGAGGCCGTCGCCCTCGGCGCCGAGCATCAGCGCGGCCCTGGGGAGCAGGTGCGGGCGGGCCGCGGTGAAGTCCTCCGCGCCGGAGGGCGTCAGCGCCAGCAGTTCGAACCCCGCCTCCCGCACCGTGCCGAGCGCCGCCGGCCAGGGCTCGAGCCGCGCGTACGGGACGGAGAAGACGGCGCCCATCGAGGTCTTGACGGCCCGCCGGTACAGCGGGTCCGCGCAGTCCGGCGAGAGCAGCACGGCGTCCATGCCGAGTGCGGCGGCGGAGCGGAAGATCGCCCCGAGGTTGGTGTGGTCGACCAGGCCCTCCAGGACGGCGACCCGGCGGGCCCCGGCGAGCACCTCGGCGGCGGTGGGCAGCGGCTTGCGCTCCATCGAGGCGAGCGCGCCGCGGTGCACGTGGTAGCCCGTCACCTGCTCGGCGAGGGCCGGTTCGACCAGGTGGACGGGGGCGTCCGCCTCGGCGATCACGTCTCCCATCACGCCCAGCCACTTGGCGGTCAGCAGCATCGAGCGCATCCGGAACCCGGCGGCCAGCGCCCGCCGGATCACCTTCTCCCCCTCGGCGATGAACAGCCCTTCGGCGGGCTCCCGGCGGCGTCGCAGTTCGACGTCGGTCAGGTCGGTGTAGTCGCTCAGCCGGGGGTCGGCGGCGTCGGTGACGGTGAGTGGCTCGGACACCGGACGATTTTCGCACGTCGCGGGCGGCGCGCCGGGACGGGAGCGGGCGGCGGGTGCCCGGGGCTCACTCCGGCTCCGCCTCCCGGGCCCCGGCCGCGCGGCGTGGCGGTGCGGGGGTGAGCAGGGCGGCGAGCCGGTGGGTGTCCGCGAGGTACTGCTCGTAGGGGAAGCCGGCGGCCAGCAGGGCGGTGCGGAACTCCTCCTCCAGCGGTTTGCCCTCGGCCAGGAAGGCGGCCTGGCCGGCCGGGGTGAGGGTGACCAGGCGGCGGCGCCGGTGGGCGGGGTCGACGTCGACCGCGACGTACCCCTCGGCCTCCAGCGGGCGCAGGGCGCGGCTGACGGCGGGGTCGGACAGGGCCAGGGCCTCGGCGAGCCGGTGCTGGGTGGCGGGTTGGATCTCCTCGAGGGTGCCCAGCAGCCGCAGTTGGCTGGGCGAGAGGCGCCGGTCGGGGCCGGAGCGGCGCCGGGCGGCGTCCCCCATCAGCATGACCACGCGGTAGAGGAGTTCTGCCAGTCCTTCGTCCATGGGGCCATCCTACCGGAACGCTTGCATGGTTAATATTAACCATGCAACACTCGAAGGCATGGACACTCTCCCGTACGCCGTCCGCACCTCGTTCCCGATCCTCTTCCTGCTGGTGCCCGCCATCGGAGCGCTGCTGAGCTGCCGCCGCCGGAACCGGACCCGTCCGGCGGCGGAGGTCTGGCAGCGCTGGTGGGCCGTCGGCGCCCTGGGCTTCGGCAGCCTCTGGGTCGCGGTCGCGTTCCTGGGCGCCCCGTCCGGCATGGCCGACGCCATCGGGTTCGCGCACTCGCCGTTCCAGTTCGAGATCGCCTGCGCCAACATCGGCTTCGCCCTGCTGGGCTTCCGCGCCGCGTCGGCCTCCCCGCGCGAACGCCTCACCAGCGGGCTGGCGGCGGCCGCGTTCCTGTGGGGGGCGGCGGCCGGGCACCTCTACCAGTGGTTCGCCCACGGCGACCACGCCGCCGGGAACACCGGCGGCATCCTGGCCAACGACCTGCTGATCCCCGCCGTCATGATCGCCCTGGCCGTCCGGGACCTGCGCCGCGAGGCCCGCGCGGCCCGCAGTGCCGGCGGCACCCGCACCGTCCACCCGGTGGGCTGAGCGCGGCGGCCGGTCCTACGACGAAGGGGAACGGCCCGTCCGGAGCGACGGCCGTTCCCCTTCTCCCGTTCCCCTCGTCCGGACAGGGCCTAGACGAGTAGTTCCGAAGTCGGGTGTCTTTGGCTGTTCTGCTTCGGACATGCGGGGAGGGTGTCCAGGCTTCGGGTTGTGACGACCGAAGAGCTGGACACCCTCCTGACGGCACTCTACGTGTGGATCGATGATCATCTGCCTCGAACGCGCTGGTTGGGGCGCCCGCCGCGGCTGACGGACTCGGAACTGGTGTGCCTGGCCGTGGCCCAGGTGCTGCTGGGCTTCCACTCCGAGGCCCGCTGGATCCGCTTCGCCCGCGCCCGCCTGCGCGGCATGTTCCCGCACCTGCCCGAACGCCCCGGTTACAACAAGCGCCTGCGCGCCGCGCGCCCGCTGCTCCAGCAGGCGATCCGCGACCTGGCCCGGGACACCGACCTGTGGGCGGACCCGGTGTGGATCACCGACTCCACACCCGTGGAGTGCGGGCGCTCCCGCGACACCGTGCGCCGCTCGGCCCTGGCCGGGTGGGCCGGCTACGGCTACAGCCGCTCGCACTCACGCTGGTTCTGGGGCCTGAAACTGCACCTGGTCTGCACCCCGGCCGGACTCCCCGTCACCTGGGCCCTGGCCAGTCCGAAGGTCGACGAGCGCGAGGTGTTGGCCGCGCTCGTCGAAACCGAACCGGAGCTGGCCCGCGAGCGGCCCGGCCTGCTGATCCTCGCCGACAAGGGCTACGTCTCCGCCGAACTCGACCGCTTCCTCGAACAGCACGGCGCCCAACTGCTGCGACCGTCCTACCGCAACCGAACCCCACGCCCCGGGGAAGGGCTGCTGAAGTCCGTCCGCCAGCTGATCGAGTCCGTCAACGACACCCTCAAGGGCCAACTCGGCCTCGAACAGCACGGCGGCCGCACCATCGAGGGCCTCGGCGCCCGAGTCGGCCAACGGCTACTCGCAATGACCTGCGCGATCTGGCACAACCGCACCACCGGCCAACCCGTCACACGCTCGTTGATCGCCTACGACCACTGACCGACTAACCGACTTCGGAACTACTCGTCTAGGAGCCCAGGACGTGGACCACCTCGCCGATGACGATGACGGCCGGGGGCTTGATGCCCTCGGCCGCGACGGTCTCGCCCACGGTGGCGAGGGTGGCGTCGACGCGGCGCTGGGTGGCGGTGGTGCCCTCCTGGACGACCGCGACGGGCGTGTCGGCGGCGCGGCCGTGGGCGATCAGCTCGGCGGCGATCGCGCCGATCTTGTCGACGGCCATCAGCAGGACCAGGGTGCCGGTCATCCCGGCGACGGCCGCCCAGTTGGTGAGGGAGCGGTCGCCGGGGCCGACGTGGCCGGAGATGACGGTGAACTCGTGGGTCAGGCCGCGGTGGGTGACCGGGACGCCGGCCGCCGCGGGGACGCTGATCGAGGACGAGATGCCGGGGACGACGGTGACCGGGACGCCCGCCTCGACGCAGGCGAGCAGTTCCTCGCCGCCGCGGCCGAAGACGTACGGGTCGCCGCCCTTGAGCCGGACCACGAACTTGCCCGCCTTGGCGTGCTCGATCAGCGTGTTGTTGATCGCCTCCTGCGCCATGTACCGGCCGTAGGGGATCTTGGACGCGTCGATCACCTCGACGTGCGGGGGCAGTTCGGCGAGCAGTTCGCGCGGGGCGAGCCGGTCGGCGACCACCACGTCGGCGTCGGCGAGCAGGCGGCGGCCGCGGACGGTGATCAGGTCGGGGTCGCCGGGTCCGCCGCCGACCAGGGCGACGCCCGCGTCCCGGGCCCGGTACTGGCGGGCGGCCAGCGAGCCGTCCCGCAGGCCGGCCACGATCGAGTCGCGCAGCGCGGCGGAGTGCCGCGGGTCGCCGGTGAGGACGGCGACGGTCGCGCCGGAGTCGTGGCCGGAGGCGGGCGTCCAGGCGGTGGCGGCGGAGGCGTCGTCGCTGCGCGAGCAGAACACCCGCAGGCGGTCGGCCTCGGCGGAGACGGCGGTGTTGACGGCCGGGTCGTCGGTGGCGACCAGGGCGTACCAGGTGTCGGCGAGGTCGCCGTCCGCGTACGGGCGCCGGTGCCAGGTGAGTTCACCGGCGTCGGCCATCGCGGAGACAGCGGGGGTGGTGGCCGGGGATATCAGGTGGATGTCGGCACCGGCGGCGATCAGCGCGGGCAGCCGGCGCTGGGCGACCTGTCCGCCGCCGACCACCACGACGCGGCGGCCGGTGAGCAGCAGCCCGACGGGGTACGGGGTGAGGCCCTGGGTGGACGGGTGGGGGGTGGGCGCGGTCATGAGGGGAGCTCCTTGGGCGGGCGGTGCGGGGAGCCCCGCACCGGCGCGCCCTTGAGCCGGTGCGGGTTCGGCGGGCGGCCGCCCCCTCGCACTGCGGGGGCGGCCGGCGCCGGACGGTGGTCGGACCTTCTCGGCGACCCCGGTGATCAGGCCTTCTCGGTGACTCCGGCGGAGTCGAAGGTGGCTACATCGTGCATCGCCCGGGCCGCGCTCTGCACCAGCGGGAGGGCCAGCAGGGCTCCGGTGCCCTCGCCGAGCCGCAGGTCGAGGTCGATCAGCGGGCGCAGGCCGAGCTTGGCGAGCGCGGTCTGGTGGCCGGGTTCGGCGGAGCGGTGCCCGGCGATGCAGGCGGCCAGCACCTCGGGGGCGATCGCCTTGGCGACCAGGGCCGCCGAGCCGGCGATCACGCCGTCCAGGATCACCGGGATCCGCAGCGAGGCCGCGCCGAGCAGGAACCCGGCGATCGCGGCGTGCTCCAGGCCGCCGACGGCCGACAGCACGCCGATCGGGTCCGCCGGGTCGGGCTTGTGCAGGTCGAGGGCCTGCCGGATCACCTCGACCTTGCGGGCGTGGGTCTCGTCGTCGATGCCGGTGCCGCGGCCGGTGACCTCGGCCGGGTCGGTCTCGGTGAAGACCGAGATCAGCGCGGCGGAGGCGGTGGTGTTGGCGATGCCCATGTCGCCGGTGATCAGCACCTTGTTGCCGGCCGCGACCAGGTCGCGGGCGGTCTCGATGCCGACCTCGATCGCGCGCAGCGCCTCGTCCCGGCTCATCGCCGGTCCCTGCGTCATGTCGTCGGTGCCGGGCTTGACCTTGCGCGGCAGCAGGCCGGTGGTGCGGCCCTGCTGGATGGCGTCCGGGAGTTCGGCGGCCACGCCGACGTCCACCACGCACACCTCGGTGCCGACCTGGGCGGCGAACGCGTTGACCACCGCGCCGCCGGCCAGGAAGTTGCCGACCATCTGCGCGGTGACCTCCTGCGGCCACGGGGTGACGCCCTGGGCGTGCACGCCGTGGTCGCCCGCGAAGATCGCCACGCAGCCGGGCTCCGGGACGGGCGGCGGGCACTGCCGGGCCAGGCCGGACAGCTGGGCCGCGATCAGCTCCAGCACGCCGAGCGAACCGGCGGGCTTGGTCATCCGCTTCTGCCGGTCCCACGCCTCGCCGAGCGCCTTGGCGTCCAGCGGACGGATCCCGCGCAGGGTGTCGGACAGCAGGTCGTGCGGCTCCTCGCCGGGCAGCGCGCGGTTGCCGTACTGCTCCTCGTGCACCACCCAGGACAGCGGCCGCTTCTTCGCCCAGCCCTGCTGCTGCAGCTCCGGCTCGTCCGGGAACGCGTCCACGTAGCCGACGCACAGGTAGGCGACGACCTCCAGGTGCTCGGGCAGGCCCAGCTCGCGGACCAGTTCCTCGTCGTCGAAGAAGCTCACCCAGCCGACGCCCAGGCCCTCGGCGCGGGCCGCCAGCCACAGGTTCTCCACGGCCAGCGCGGCCGAGTACGGGGCCATCTGCGGCTGGGTGTGCCGGCCCAGGGTGTGCCGGCCGCCGCGGGTGCGGTCGGCGGTCACCACGATGTTGACGGGCGTCTCGAGGATCGCCTCGATCTTGATCTCCTTGAACTGCTTCGCCCGGCCCTTGGGCAGCGAGTCCGCGTACGCCTCGCGCTGACGCGCCGCCAGCTCGTGCATCTTCCGGCGGGTCTTCGCGGAACGGATCACCACGAAGTCCCACGGCTGCGAGTAGCCGACGCTCGGCGCGGTGTGCGCCGCCTCCAGCACCCGGATCAGCACCTCGTGCGGGATCGCGTCCGACCGGAAGCCGTTGCGCACGTCGCGCCGCTCCCGGATCACCTGGTGCACGGCCTCCCGCCCGGCCTCGTCGTACCCGGGCGCGGCGGGCGGGCGCTCGTCCTCTGCGGCCTCCTCGGCGGCGGCTTCGGCGGCTGCGTCGGCAGGCTCTTCGGCGGCCGCCTCCGCGGTCTGCTCGGTGACTGCTGCTTCCGCGGGCTCTTCGGCGGCCGCGGGCTCGGCCTCGGGCTCGGCTTCGGGGGCGCTCTCGACGGCCTCGGCGGTCTCGGCGGCCGCGGGCTGCTCGGCGGCGGCTTCCGGCTGGGCCTCGGCCACCGGCGCGACCTCCGGCTGCGGGGCCTCGGCCTCGGCGGCGGGGGCCTGCGCGGCCGCCGGTTCCGCAACGGCCTCGGCGGCGACGGGGGCCTCGGCCACCTCGGGTGCCTGCGCGGTCTCGACGGCCGCGGGCTGCTCGGCGGCGGCTTCCGGCTGGGCCTCGGCCACCGGCGCGGCCTGCGGCTGCGGGGCCTCGGCGGCCTGCGCGGCCTCGGGCTCCAGCAGCGGCAGTCCGGCGGGCGCGGCGAGGAACGCGGAGATCCGCCGGTGCGCGCCCCGTCCGGACGACTTCGCGGCCGGGGCGGGGATCGGCTCCGCGGCGGCCTCGCCGCTCACCGTCTCCGCGTCCGCCACCGGGACGGCCTCGGGCTGCACGGGCTCAGCGGCCTGCGCGGCCTCGACGGCCACTGGCTGCTCGGCCGACGGCGCGTCAACTGCCGCCGCAGCGACGGCGGGCGCAGCGGCCTCGGGCTGCACCTGCGACGGCGCGGGGGCCGCGTCGGTCTCGGCCGGCTCAACGGTCTCGGCGGCCGCAGCAGCCTCCGTGGCCTCGACGGCCGGAACGACCTCGACGACCTCGGCGGGCTCAACGGTCTCGGCGGCCTCCGCCACCGGCGCGGCCGGCTGCTCGACCGGCGCGGCCGGCTCGGCGGGTGCGGCCGGCTCGGCGGGTGCGGTCGGCTCGGCCGACTCGGCCGGTTCGACGAACACCGGCGCCAGGTTCGCGACGGGCGCGGCCTCGGCGGCCACCGGCTGCTCGACGGCGGCCGGTTCGGCGACGGGCCCGGCCACCACGGCCACGGCCTCCGCCACCGCCTCGGCCGCGGCTTCCACCGCGACGGGCTGCTCGGCGACGGGCTGCTCGACGACGACCACGGGCGCCCCAGCGGCGGCCTCCACCACCTGCGGCTGCACGGGCGCGGGCGCCGCCTGCTGGGCCGGCACCTGCGGAGCGAGGGACTGCGGGGCCTGCGCCTGCACCTGCGCCTGCTGCACCGTTTCGGCGGTCAGCACCGGCACCCCGTACGCGGGCGTGCCGCCGGGCGCGGACGGGCCGCGGTCGGCGAGCGAGCGGACCGGGACGTGACCGGTCATCAGGGACGGGTCGGGGATCGGCGGCCCGGCGTGCAGCGGACGGCGCGGCTGCGGCGGCACCGGCTGCTGCCCGGCGGCGGGTGCCGCGGCGGCAGCGGGTGCCGCGGCGGGCTGCGCCTGCGGGGCGCCGAGGTGCAGGGTGCCGTTCCCGGCGGCCTCCTCGGCCCCGGCGGGCGCGGCCGGTGCGGCGGGCGTGAGCGTCGTCGGCTCGACCGGCGGGGCGACGGTGAGGAGCGGGGGTTCGAGCGGCGGCCAGGACGGCGCGACCGGGGTGCCGGGCGGCTGCTCCCCGCCGACCGGCA
This sequence comes from Kitasatospora cineracea, assembly GCF_003751605.1. Classification (NCBI taxonomy): domain Bacteria; kingdom Bacillati; phylum Actinomycetota; class Actinomycetes; order Kitasatosporales; family Streptomycetaceae; genus Kitasatospora; species Kitasatospora cineracea. The sequence goes on along the minus strand of NZ_RJVJ01000001.1, from coordinate 4,039,227 downwards.
CGTCCGTGCCCGGGACCGCGCCCGCACCGGCAACCGGCTCGGCCGGCTCGACGGTGCCGTGCACGGCGTCGCCCCAGGCGGTCTGCGGGCCGGGCATCAGCAGGACGTCGTCCTCCTCGTCGCCGTCGGGCTGGTCGAGGAAGGTGTACGCGGGCCGCTGCTGGTCGCCGTGCCAGGCCCCGGCGGGCGCGGCGGGCTGGAGGGGCGCGCCGAGGTGGTGCTCCGGGACGGGTCCGCCGGGCCCGGGTTCGGGCGCGAGGGGACCGGCACTGGGGGCGTGGCCGCCGTCGGTCATGTCAATGCTCCTTCCAGGCCGCTTGCGCGTCCTCGGCGAGGTCCCCGGAGGCCCCGCCCACTTCGCCGGAACGGAACCGCACCGACCCGTCCCTTACTCCATCGGCCGTCACCCGCACGGGTGGCGTGCCATCAGAAACAACGACGGCCCCGGGCAACCGGCACGACGGCGCGGCCGCTCCGGACCCTCACGGCATTCTTCCGGGCGGGTGCGCACCACGTCGAATGCCCGCGAAGCGGGCCGTTCGGGTTGCAACGCGTCAAATCGGCGCGAACCGTGCCGGATCGGACACGGTGCTGCTTCGACGGGCTGGTCCCCCGGGGAAACCCTACCGGCCGTGGCCGGGCCGATCTCGAAACCCTGTCCGGATGCGACGGGGATCACCGTACCGCCGGGGACCGACCGTCCGCGGGGGTGTCCACGGGGTGTCCGCGGGGGTCAGTCGTGCGGTTCGCCCCAGATCAGCAGGGTGTAGTCGCCGCGTCCGAAGGAGGGCCCGGCGCCGGCGGCCTGTTCGGCGCGCAGGGGGGCGGACTGGAGCAGCAGGCCGTCGGTGCGGTAGCCGGCGGCGTCCAGGATCTGGCGGGTCTCGCCGGCTTCGGCGAGGGTGCGGGCGACGGCGACCACGCGTCCGGGCTTGCGGGCGGCGACGGCGCGGACCATGGCGGGGCCGCCCTGCTCGACGGCGACGGCGTCGGGTTCGGGAAGGGCGCCGAGGACTTCGGGGCCGGTGCCGGCGGCGGTCTCGACCTCGACGCCGGCCTTGCGGGCGTTGGCGGAGATCCGGGCGCAGTCGGCGGGTTCGGCCTCGACGGCGACCACGGCGGCGCCGAACCGGGCGGCCTCGACGGCGAGCGCGCCGTCCCCGGCGCCGACGGTCCACAGCAGGTCGCCGGGCGCGGGGGCGAGCCGGGCCAGGGCCAGCGCGCGGACGTGCGGCGGGAGTGCGCGGGGGCGCCGGGCGTCGGCGTCCGCTCCGGCGTACGCCCGGTTGGGGAGCGCCCAGCCGCGCTGCGGGCCGGGGTGGTCGAGCGGGCGGCCGGCCAGCCAGCCGGAGGCGGCCTCGGCGGGCGGGACGTTGCCGATCACCAGGACGACGGAGGGGTCGCGCCAGTCGTGGTCGGGGACGCGTTCGGAGGTGAGGACGGTGACGTCCTCCTCGGAGGTGCCGAGGGCCTCGCAGACCACGAAGGTGCGGGGGACGCCGCGCAGCATCAGGGCGAGTTCGCTGGGGCCGGCGCCGCCGGTGGTGAGGACGGCGACCTTGGGGTGGGCGCGGCAGACGTTGGCGGCGCGGCGCAGCCGTCCGCCGTGCGCGGAGACCACCTGGGCGTCCTCCCAGGCCATGCCGGCCCGGGCGAAGGCGGTGGCCACCGAGGAGACGGCGGGCAGGACTTCGAGTTCGAGGCCGTACTCGGGGCGGCGCAGGGTGCGCACGACGCCGAAGAAGCCGGGGTCGCCCTCGGCGACGACGACGGCGGTGCCGCGGTGGTCGGCGATCCTCCGGGCGGCGGCCCGCAGGTCTGCGAGGCCGATGCGTTCGGCGCGTTCGGGGACGGGGAGGGCGTCGAGCTGGTAGCCCGCCCCGGCGACCAGGGTGGCTCCGGCGAGTGCGCCGGCGGCGGCCTGGGTCAGTGGGGTGCCGTCCCACCCGATGACCGTGATCCGGTCAGCCATCTGCGGCCGCTCTCCCTCATGCCGTGTTCCACCCCTGGCGGGGTGCGCCGCGGGCGCGCCCCTGGGGCAGAGGCTACCGCCTGGCCGGGGTGGTGCGGAGCCGAGGCGCGCGCCGGGGCGTGAACAACGGGCGTACAGGCGTGCGAGCCCCGCGGGGGACGGGTTTCAGTGGCGCAGCGCGTGGTAGCGGTCGTCGGGGTGGGCGGGTTCGGGCGGGTCGAGGTCCTCGGGAGCAGGCTCCACACGATCAGGTCGGTGTGCTCCTCGGGCCCGGGGCCCCATTCGCCGCCGCGGACTATGCCGGCGTTGCGCAGCACGCCCTCGCTGATCGCGCCGGTCTTCTGGGCGACCTGCTGGGCGGCGGTGTTGCCGGCGGCGGTGCGCAGTTCGAGGCGCTGGAAGTCGCGGTCCTCGAACAGCCACTGGGCGGTGCCGAGGACGGCTTCGGGCGCGTAGCCCTCGCCGCGGGCCCAGGGGGCGGTGACGAAGCGGACCTCGGTGGCGCGCAGGTGCCAGTCGGTGCGGTCGAGTTCGAGCAGGCCGACGAGGCGCTGGGTGAGGTGCTCGGTGACGGCGAAAACGATTCCGCGCCCCCGGGCCCGCCGCTCGGGCGCCCGACGGGTGATCAGCTCGTGCGCGTCGGCCGGTCGGTAGGGGCGGGGGTGGCCGGTCCAGGTCTGGACGAGTTCGTCGTCGAGCATGGCGGCCAGTCCGGGGGCGTCCTGCTCCTCAAGGGCGCGCAGCAGCAGCCGTTCGGTGCTGATGGCTGTCTCGGGGAAGTTCGCAACCATGCCGTCTCTCCTCGCCGGGTCGTGGACACACCGTACGCCCCGCCCTTCGTCGGGCGTGCCAGCGTACCCGCTCCGTACCTCACGGCTCGTCAGCACGGTGCCCCCGGCGGGGAGGCCGGGGGCACCAATGGGTTGGAGCGCGGGTCAGAACGCCGGGACGACGGCACCCTGGAAGGTGTCGTCGATGTACTTCTTCACCTCGGCGGAGTGCAGCAGCTCGGCGAGCTTCTGCACCCGCGGGTCGCTCTCGTGGCCCTTCTTGACGGCGAGGATGTTGGCGTAGGGGTTGCCCTCGGCCTTCTCCAGCACCAGCGCGTCGGTGGACGGCTTGAGGTTGGCGCCCAGCGCGTAGTTGCCGTTGATGACGGCGGCGTCGACGTCGTCGAGGGCGCGCGGCAGCTGGGCCGCCTCCAGCTCCTTGAACTTGAGGTTCTTCGGGTTGCCGGAGATGTCCTGGACGGTGGCGGTGGTGCCGGCGCCGGACTTGAGGGTGATGACGTTGTTGTCGGCGAGCAGCTTGAGCGCCCGGCCCTCGTTGGTGGCGTCGCTGGGGACGGCGACCTGGGCGCCGTCCTTGAGCTCGGCGACGCTCTTGACCTTCTTGGAGTAGACGCCGAGCGGCTCCAGGTGGACGGCCTCGACGGAGACGATGTCGGTGCCGTTCTTCTTGTTGAAGTCGTCGAGGTAGGGCTGGTGCTGGAAGTAGTTCGCGTCCGCGGAGCCGTCCTGGACCGAGGTGTTGGGGGTCACGTAGTCGCTGACCTCCTTGATGTCCAGCTTGAGCCCGGCCTTGGCCGCCAGGTTGTCCTGCACGAACTTGAGGATCTGCGCGTGCGGGGTGGGGCTGGCGGCGACCACCAGGGGCTTGTTCGGGTCGGCGGAGGCGCCGGAGCCGGAGGAGCCCGAGGAGCAGGCGGCGAGGGTGAGCGCGAGGCCGGCGGCGGTGGCGGTCAGGGCGGTGGTCTTCAGAACGTGACGCACGAAAAGTGCCTTTCTGCGGGGTGCGAACGGCCCTGGTGGGGCCGGGGCGCCCGTCCGGTGGTGCGGGACGGGGAGTCAGTGCGAGGAGAGCAGGTCCTCCTCGGTGTCCTCCGGCTTCGCCGTGGCGGAGCGGAAGAAGCTGAGCGGGCTGCGGTAGTCGCCGCGGTGCGAGAGCCGCCGGGCGGCGAGGTCGCCGAGCAGCTGGATCGCGGTGACGATGATCACGAGTTCGGCGACGATCACCCACATGAAGGTGGTCTCGAAGCGCTGGTAGCCGTAGCGGATGGCGAGGTCGCCGAGTCCGCCGCCGCCGACCGTGCCGGCCATCGCGGAGTAGCCGATCAGCGCGATCACCGTGGTGGTGGCGGAGGCGACCAGCGAGGGCAGCGCCTCGGGCAGCAGGGTCTTGCGGACGATGGTGCCGGTGCTCGCGCCCATCGACTTGAGCGCCTCGACCAGGCCGCCGTCCACCTCGCGCACGGAGGTCTCCACCAGCCGGGCGAAGAACGGGATCGCGCCGATCGCCAGCGGCACGCTGGCGGCCTGCCAGCCGAGCGAGGTGCCCATGAGCAGCTTGGTGAACGGGATCACCGCGACGATCAGGATGACGAACGGGATGGAGCGCCCGATGTTGACGACCGCGCCGAGCACCCGGCTGACCGCCAGGTTCTGCAGCAGGCCGCCCTTGTCGGTGAGGACCAGCAGCAGCCCGATCGGCAGGCCGATCACCAGGGTGGCGAGTCCGGCGATGCCGACCATGCCGAGGGTCTCCCGGGTGGCGGGCCACAGCAGTTCCTGCATCTGGTCCCAGGTCATGCGGCCGCTCCGTTCGACGGGTCGAGGACGTCCACCTGGAGTCCCTGTTGGCGCAGGTAGCCGATCGGCACCACGTTGTCGGTGTGGCTGCCGGGCAGTTCGACCCGCATCCGGCCGACCAGGCGGCCGGCGATGGTCTCGACGGCCGCGCCGAGGATGTTGATGTCGATCTGGTAGGTGCGGGCCAGCTGGGAGACGAACGGCTGGGCGGGGGCGTCGCCCTGGAAGGTGATCTCCAGGACGGTGTGCTCGCCCTCCTCCGGTGCCGCGGTGCGGGTGCCGAGGTCGCCGAGCGGGAAGAGGTCCCGGGCGATCCGGGAGTGGCCGTCGGCGAGCAGGTCGGTGAGCCGGCCGCTCTCGACCACCCGGCCGCCGCGCATCAGGGCGGCCGAGTCGCAGACCGACTTGATGACGTCCATCTCGTGGGTGATCAGCAGGACGGTCAGGCCGAGCTGCTGGTTGAGTTCGCGCAGCAGCTTGAGGATGGAGCGGGTGGTCTCCGGGTCGAGGGCGCTGGTGGCCTCGTCGGAGAGCAGCACCTTGGGGTCGCCGGCCAGGGCGCGGGCGATGCCGACGCGCTGCTTCTGGCCGCCGGACAGCTGGTCGGGGTACTGCCGGGCCTTGTCGGCCAGGCCGACCAGGTCGAGCAGTTCGGCGGCCTTGCGGCGGCGTTCGCGCCGGTCCAGGCCGATGATCTCCAGCGGGAGTTCGACGTTCTGCTGGACGGTGCGCGAGGACAGCAGGTTGAAGTGCTGGAACACCATGCCGATCCGCTGCCGGGCCTCGCGCAGTTCGCGTCCGGCGCGCTCGCGGCCGCCGGACAGCGCGGTCAGCTCCAGGCCGTCGACGGTGACGGTGCCGGAGGTGGGCCGCTCCAGCAGGTTGACGCACCGGATCAGGGTGGACTTGCCGGCGCCGCTGGTGCCGACGACCCCGAACACCTCGCCCTGCCGCACGTGCAGGTCGACGTCGTCCAGTGCCCGGACCTCGCGGTCTCCCGAGCGGTAGACCTTGGTCAGGCCCTTGGTGGTGATCACAGCTGCTTCCGTGTTCGTCGGCGGACGGCCGTGGGGACGTCCGCGCCAGTGGCGGGACGGGCACGCGGGTGCCCGGGAAGATGGGGCTGCCGGCTTCGTTCCGATCATGTCCGCCGGCCGGCCGGGCCGCCCGTGGGCGTGGCCCTAACGAGTCATCAGCGGACGGGGCGTCAGCGGGCGCCGGGCGCAGGCCCTCAGCGGCGACACATTCGACGGCCGCACATGCGCGACTCACCTGCCGGCGTCGCGCCGGTGGGGATGCATGTCGTCGTCGTGGTCATGGAACCCAGTAAATCAGACATTTGGTCCACGTCCCAATTTCCGGGACGCTCTGTCCGCATTGCGGACACGACCCTTGCGGCACAAGCCCCGCGGCGCCCGACCCCTCGTTCGGGTCGGGCGCCGCGGGGCTGGACGGTCGTGCTCAGGCGGCCAGGGTGGTCGTCACCGGCTTGGCCAGCGTCACGATCGACAGCCGGCGGGACACCTCGCGCACCTCGGTCTCGCGGTAGCCGAGCTTGCGGTACAGCCGCAGGTTGCCCAGGCTGCGGTGGCCGGTGAACAGCTCGAAGCCGCCGGTGGCGCCGTCCTCGGCCAGCTGCGCCTCCAGGCCCTCCAGCAGGCGGCGGCCCAGGCCGTGCCGCTGCATCCGCGGGTGCACCACCAGCCGGCCGATCCGGCCGACGCCGTCGGCGTCCACCCAGCCGCGGACGCTGCCCACCACTTCGTCGCCGAGCCGGGCCACCAGTACCCGGTGCTCGGACAGCTCGGCCCGCAGGCTCTCCAGGGTCTGGGTCAGCGGCTCCAGCGTCCAGTCGCTGTACAGCTCCGCCTCGCTCTGGTAACCGAGGTACTGGAGCTTGAGGATCTGCTCCGCCTCTTCCGGTCGTGCCGCTGCGATGATCACACTCATGCCCATGTGCGGGGGCCTCCATCGTTAAGTGCCCGGCGCGTGCGAGTGAGGGTCTGGCACCGGTTCCTGTCCGAGGTGTGCCCGGACGGGGATCTGCCCGGCCCGGGAGAAGCGCGACGCGCCCCGCCGGACGGTGGCCCGGACAGCCGGAACTGACACGCTCACGCTCAGTATCCGGGGAGTCGGGCGACCGTCAAGAGAGACGTTCGCCACCGCTCTACCCAGCCGCCAGCTGTTCTCAACCTCCCCGACGTCCGACGTGGCGAGCGTCACGCCCCCGCGGGCGGACCGCTCACCCGCTCGGCCGGACGTTCTGGTTGACGCGGAACAGGTTCGCCGGGTCGTACCGGTCCTTCAGCGCCACCAGCCGCTCGTACTTCGCCAGCCCGTACGCCTCCACCACCCGGCCCTGCCCCTCGGCGCCCATCAGGTTGACGTACGCCCCGCCGGAGGAGAACGGCCGCATCGCCTCCCAGCAGCGCCGCACCCAGGCCGCGTGCGGCTCCGCGGGGCCGTCCGTCCAGCGCGCCACCGCGCTCAGCAGGTAGGGGGCCGTCCGGTAGGTGTAGGCGGTGTCCTCCGGGCCGACCCGGGCCACCGCCCCGCCCAGGAACGCCAGTTGCAGCTGGGCCGACGGGCCCGGCAGCGCGTCCACCTGGGCGGCCAGCCGGTCGATCGCCGTCCCGTCCAGCACCGACAGGAACTCCGAGCGGCCGACGTTCCCGGCGCCCGGCCCCCGGTCCACGTCCAGCATCTTCTGCCACAGCGGGTACGGGCGGGTCTGCACGGTGTCCGCGACCACGCCCGGCAGCGCGCGCAGCGGCGCCACCGCCTCCCGGCCCCGGTCGGCGCGGCCCGACCAGCACAGGCCGATCCGCAGCATGGTCCGGGCCGGCAGCTGCGGCATGCCGCGCGGACGCCCGAACTCCACCATCACCGTCAGGCCGTCCGGCGCGGCCGCCATGAAGTCCCGCACCGCGGCCAGGGTCGGCGCCAGCAGCTCCACCGGCACGTACACCGCCCCGCACAGCACGTGCGGCCCGACCCGGTGCAGCCGGTAGGTGAAGGAGGTCACCACCCCGAAGTTGCCGCCGCCCCCGCGCAGCCCGGCGAACAGCTCCGGGTGCGCCGCCGCGCTCACCGTCAGCAACCGCCCGTCGGCGGTCACCACGTCCGCCTCCACCAGGTTGTCGCAGGTCAGCCCGTACGACCGGGCCAGCCAGCCGAGCCCGCCGCCGAGCGTCGTCCCCGCGACGCCGGAGCCCGAGTAGGGCGAGCCGGTGGTCGCCAGGTCGAACGCCTGCGTCTCGTGGTCGAACGCTCCCCAGGTCGCCCCCGGCTGGGCCCGGGCGAGCCGGCGGGCCGGGTCGACCCGGACGCCCGTCAGCCGCGACAGGTCGACCACCATCCCGCCGTCGCAGGTGCCGAGCCCGGCCAGGCTGTGGCCCGCGCCGCGCACCGCGACGTGCAGGCCGTGCTCCCGGGCCACCGCGACGGCCTGCAGCACGTCCGCGGCGCCGGTGCACCGGGCGATCACCTCGGGCCGCCGGTCCACCGCCCCGTTCCACACCGCCCGGGCCGCGTCGTAGTCCGCGTCCCCGGGCACCACGATGTCGCCCCGGAACCCCTCGGCGAGCGCGGCGGCTGCTTTGGACATGGATCCAGCGTAGGCCGGAAGACGGGCGGGGGCCCGGGGAACGGCGGGGGCCCTCCTCAGGCCAGCCAGGACTGCTGGACGGCCAGGTCCTCCTTGACCTCGGCGAGCTGGACGGCGACCGCCGAGGGGGCGGTGCCGCCGCGGCCGCTGCGGGAGGCGATCGCGCCGTGCACCGACAGCACGCTGCGGACCTCGGGGGTCAGGTGCGGGGAGATCCCGGCGAACTGGGCGTCCGTCAGGTCGGAGAGCTCGATGCCCTCGGCCTCGCAGACCTTGACGCAGGCGCCGGCCACCTCGTGCGCGACCCGGAACGGGACGCCCTGCTTGACCAGCCACTCGGCGATGTCGGTGGCGAGCGAGAAGCCGGCCGGGGCCAGCTCCTCGATGCGCTCGCGGTGCACGGTCAGGGTGGCGATCATGCCGGTGAAGGCGGGCAGCAGGACCTCGAGGGTGTCGCAGGAGTCGAAGACCGGCTCCTTGTCCTCCTGGAGGTCGCGGTTGTACGCGAGCGGCAGCGCCTTGAGGGTGGCCAGCAGGCCGGTCAGGTTGCCGATCAGGCGGCCGGACTTGCCGCGGGCGAGCTCGGCGATGTCGGGGTTCTTCTTCTGCGGCATGATCGACGACCCGGTGGAGAAGGCGTCGTGCAGCGTGATGAAGCCGAACTCCTTGGTGTTCCAGATGATGATCTCCTCCGCGATCCGCGAGAGGTTGATGCCGATCATCGCGGTGACGAAGGCGAACTCGGCGACGAAGTCGCGCGAGGCGGTGCCGTCGATCGAGTTGCCCACCGAGCCGCGCTCGAAGCCGAGGTCCGCGGCGACGGCCTGCGGGTCGAGGCCGAGCGAGGAGCCGGCCAGCGCGCCGGAGCCGTACGGGGAGACGGCGGTGCGGGTGTCCCACTGGCGCAGCCGCTCGGCGTCCCGGCCGAGGGCCTGGACGTGGGCGAGCACGTGGTGGGCGAACAGCACCGGCTGGGCGTGCTGGAGGTGGGTGCGGCCGGGCATCGCGGTGTCCGGGTGGGCCTCGGCGAGGCCGACCAGGGCGTGCTGGAGGTCGAGGACCAGGGCGCCGATGGCCTTGCCGTGGTCGCGCAGGTACATCCGGAACAGGGTGGCGATCTGGTCGTTGCGCGAGCGCCCGGCCCGGAGCTTGCCGCCCAGGTCGGGGCCGAGGCGCTCCAGCAGGCCGCGCTCCAGGGCGGTGTGCACGTCCTCGTCGGCGACGGTGCCCACGAAGGCGCCGGACTCGACGTCGGCGAGCAGCTGGTCCAGCCCGGCGAGCATGCCGGACAGTTCCTCGTCGTCGAGCAGCCCGGCCTTGTGCAGGACCCGGGCGTGCGCCTTGGAGCCGGCGATGTCGTAGGGGGCGAGCCGCCAGTCGAAGTGGACGGAGGCGGACAGCTTGGCGAGGGCCTCGGAGGGGCCGTCGGCGAAGCGCGCGCCCCAGAGGCGGACGTCTGCGGGCTGGTCGGCGGTCATCGCGTGGGCTCCTTCAAAAAGGTCGGGGTGTGGCGGCGCCCCGGCCACCGTGTGTCGACGGGGGCCGGGGCACGGGTGCTGACGGGGATCAGGCCAGGTCGCGGCGGGCGGCGATCTTCGAGGACATGCCGAAGATCTCGATGAAGCCCTTGGACATGGACTGGTCGAAGGTGTCGCCGGTGTCGTAGGTGGCGAGGTTGAAGTCGTACAGCGACCGGTCCGACTTGCGGCCGTTGACGACGGCGCGGCCGCCGTGCAGGACCATCCGGATCTCGCCGGAGACGTGCTGGTTGGCCTCGTTGACGAAGCCGTCCAGGGCGCGCTTGAGCGGGGAGAACCACAGGCCGTCGTAGACCAGCTCGGCCCAGCGCTGCTCGACCTGCCGCTTGTAGCGGGCCAGTTCGCGCTCGACGGTGACGTTCTCCAGGGCCTGGTGGGCGGTGATCAGGGCGATCGCGCCGGGGGCCTCGTAGATCTCGCGGGACTTGATGCCGACCAAACGGTCCTCGACCATGTCGAGGCGGCCGATGCCCTGGGCGCCGGCCCGCTTGTTCAGCTCCTCGATGGCCTGCAGGACGGTCACCTTGCGGCCGTCGATCGCGACCGGGACGCCGGCCTCGAAGGTGATGACGACCTCGTCGGCCGCGCGCTCGGCGGCGGGGTCCTGGGTGTACTCGTAGACGTCCTCGATCGGGGCGTTCCAGATGTCTTCCAGGAAGCCGGTCTCGACGGCGCGGCCGAAGACGTTCTGGTCGATCGAGTACGGGTTCTTCTTGGTGGTGACGATCGGGAGGTTCTTGGCCTCGGCGAAGGCGATCGCCTTGTCGCGGGTCATCGCGTAGTCGCGGACCGGGGCGATGCACTTCAGGTTCGGGGCCAGCGACTGGATGCCGACCTCGAAGCGGACCTGGTCGTTGCCCTTGCCGGTGCAGCCGTGGGCGACGGTGGTGGCGCCGTGCTTCTGCGCGGCGGCGACCAGGTGCTTGACGATCACCGGGCGGGAGAGCGCGGAGACCAGCGGGTACTGGCCCTGGTACAGCGCGTTGGCCTTGAGGGCCGGCAGGCAGTACTCGTCGGCGAACTCGTCGCGGGCGTCGGCGACCTCGGCCTCGACGGCGCCGCAGTCGAGCGCGCGCTGGCGGATGACGTCGAGGTCCTCGCCGCCCTGGCCGACGTCGACGGCGACGGCGATGACCTCGGCGCCGGTCTCCTCGGCGATCCAGCCGATGCAGACGGACGTGTCCAGACCGCCCGAGTAGGCGAGTACGACGCGATCGGTCACGGCTATCTCCATTCACAAACACAGGTTCCATGCGGCGTTAGGCATAAGTATGCACCACCGCGTATGAGTTCACAAACCAGTACCGCACAGCGGGTTTGAAACGGGCGGGAACTACTGCGACTTGGCCTGGGCGAGTTGCATCAGGTGGTCGGCGAGCGCCTGCCCGCCGGCCGCGTCGCGGCTGATCAGCAGCACCGTGTCGTCGCCCGCGATGGTGCCGAGGATCTCGAACACCTCGGCGGTGTCGATCGCCGAGGCCAGGAACTGGGCCGCGCCCGGCGGGGTGCGCAGCACCACCAGGTTGCCGGAGGCGGTGGCCGAGACCATCAGCTCGCCCGCCAGCCGGGCCATCCGGGCCTCGCTGGCGGACTCGCCCATGGGAGCGCGGGGGGTGCGGTCCCCGCCCTCGGCCGGGACGGCGTAGATGAGCGCGCCGTCCCGGTTGCGGATCTTCACCGCTCCGAGCTCGTCCAGGTCCCGGGAGAGGGTGGCCTGGGTGACCACGAGTCCGTCGTCGGCGAGCAGCTTGGCGAGCTGGCTCTGCGAGCGGACGGGCTGACGGGTCAGCAGGTCCACGATCCGCCGGTGGCGCGCGGTGCGGGTCTGCGGGACCTGCGGCGTGGGGCCGGTGGCGGGGGTCGTGTGCTCGGGGCGGGGTGCGGTCATAACTGATGATTCTCCTGAAGGACGCTCAGCTGTTCGCGTCGGGGGCGGCTTCGCGGACCGTTCGGAGGATCGCGGGCAGCGCCGCGAGGAAGGCGTCGGCCTGCTCCTCGGTGAGCACCAGCGGCGGGACCAGCCGGACGGCGTCCGCGACGGCGGCGTTGACCAGGAAGCCGGCCTCCTGGGCGGCGGCCTGCACCTGGGCGGCGACCGGCGCGGTGAGCACGATGCCCAGCAGCAGGCCCTTGCCCCGGACGTGGTCGACCAGCGGGTCGCCGATCGCCTCGATGCCGGTGCGCAGCCGCTCGCCGAGCTTGGTGGCGTGCTCCAGCAGGCCCTGCTCCTCGATGGTGCGCAGCACGGCCAGGCCGGCCGCGGCGACCACCGGGTTGCCGCCGAAGGTGGTGCCGTGCTGGCCGGGGCCGAGCAGGTCGGCGGCCGGGCCGAAGGCGAGCACGGCGCCGATCGGCAGGCCGCCGCCGAGGCCCTTGGCGAGCGTGACGAGGTCCGGGTCGACGCCCTCGTACGCCTGGTGGGCGAACCAGTGGCCGGTGCGGCCGGTGCCGGTCTGGATCTCGTCCAGGACCAGCAGGGTGCCGGTGGCGCGGGTGATCTCGCGGGCGGCCTTGAGGTAGCCGTCGGGGAGCGGGATGGCGCCGTTCTCGCCCTGGATCGGCTCCAGGAAGACCGCGGCGGTGTCGGTGGTGACGGCGGCGCGCAGGGCCTCGACGTCGCCGAACGGGACGTAGCTGACGTCGCCGGGCAGCGGCTTGAAGCCCTCCTGCTTGCCGGGCTGGGCGGTGAGCGCGAGGGCGCCCATCGTCCGGCCGTGGAAGGCGCCTTGAAGGGAGACCAGGTGGGTGCGGCCGGTCAGCCGGGAGATCTTGAAGGCGGCCTCGTTGGCCTCGGTGCCGGAGTTGCAGAAGAAGACCTTGCCCGGGCGGCCGGACAGCTCGATCAGCTTCTCCGCGAGTTCGACGGCCGGCTCGGCCATGAACAGGTTGGAGACGTGGCCCAGGGTGGTGATCTGCCGCGTCACGGCCTCGACGATCGCGGGGTGGGCGGTGCCCAGCGCGTTGACCGCGATGCCGGCGACCAGGTCGAGGTACTGCTTGCCGTCGGCGTCCCACAGCAGCGCGCCCTCGCCGCGCACCAGCGGGATCCGCGGGGTGCCGTAGTTGTTCATCAGGCTGTGCTTGTACCGCGCGCTGATGCTCTCGTTGCTCATGCCAGGCCCCCCAGTACGGTGCTCTCGTCGTCCGGCACGACCATGGTGCCGATGCCCTCGTCGGTGAAGATCTCCAGCAGCAGGCTGTGCTGGACCCGGCCGTCCAGGACGCGGGCGGTGCCCACGCCGGAGCGGACGGCGCGCAGGCAGCCCTCCATCTTGGGGAGCATGCCGGTGGCCAGGGTGGGGAGCATCTCCTCCAGCTCGCTGGCGTTGAGCTGGCTGATCACGTCGTCGGAGTCGGGCCAGTCCTTGTACAGGCCCTCGACGTCGGTGAGCACGACCAGCATCTCGGCGCCGAGCGCGACCGCCATCGCGGCGGCGGCGGTGTCGGCGTTGATGTTGTAGACGTGGCCGTCGGTGCCGCGGGCGATCGAGGAGATCACCGGGATCCGGCCGTCGGCGATCAGCGCCTTCACGGCGCCGGCCTCGATGTTGACGATGTCGCCGACCAGGCCGATGTCGACCTGCTCGCCGTCGACCACGGCGTAGCGCTTGACGGCGGTCATGGTGTGGGCGTCCTCGCCGGTCATGCCGACGGCGAACGGGCCGTGGGTGTTGAGCAGGCCGACCAGTTCGCGCTGGACCTGCCCGGCGAGCACCATCCGGACCACGTCCATGGTCTCGGGGGTGGTGACCCGCAGGCCCGCGGTGAACGAGGACTCCAGGCCGAGCTTGTCGAGCTGGGCGCTGATCTGCGGGCCGCCGCCGTGCACGACGACGGGGTGCAGGCCGGCGTAGCGCAGGAAGACGACGTCCTGGGCGAACGCGGCCTTGAGGTCCTCGTCGACCATGGCGTTGCCGCCGAACTTGATGACCACGGTCTTGCCGTGGAAGCGCTCCAGCCAGGGCAGCGCCTCGATCAGGGTGCGGGCCTTGGGCAGGGCGGCGTTGCTGCGGGCCTGTTCGCCCTTGGGTGCGATCTGCATGGCGGTGGGTCGTCCCCCCTGGGGTCAGCTGGAGTAGGCGCTGTTCTCGTGCACGTACTCGGCGGTCAGGTCGTTGGTCCAGATGCTGGCCGTGGCCTGACCGGCCTTCAGGTCGGCGGTGATGACGACCTCGCGGTCCTTCATCGAGACCAGGTCGCGGTCCTCGCCGACGCCGCCGTCGCGGCACACCCAGACGCCGTTGATGGCGACGTCGAGGCGGTCCGGGTCGAAGGCGGCGGAGGTGGTGCCGATCGCGGACAGCACCCGGCCCCAGTTGGGGTCCTCGCCGTGGATGGCGCACTTGAGCAGGTTGCTGCGGGAGACCGTCCGGGCGACGTCGACGGCCTCCTCCTCGGTGGCGGCGTTGACGACGTCGATCCGGATGTCCTTGGAGGCGCCCTCGGCGTCGCCGATCAGCCGGCGGGCCAGGTCGGCGCAGACGGTGCGCACGGCCTCGGCGAACTCGGCCTGCTCCGGGGCGACTTCGGAGGCGCCGGAGGCCAGCAGCAGCACGGTGTCGTTGGTGGACATGCAGCCGTCGGAGTCGACCCGGTCGAAGGTGGTGCGGGTGGCGTCGCGCAGCGCGGCGTCCAGGGCGGCGGAGTCGACCACGGCGTCGGTGGTGACCACGACCAGCATGGTGGCCAGGCCGGGGGCGAGCATGCCCGCGCCCTTGGCCATGCCGCCGACCGTCCAGCCCGCGGGGGCGGTGAACTGGGCGGTCTTGTGCACGGTGTCGGTGGTCTTGATGGCGATCGCGGCGCTCTCGCCGCCGGTCTCCGACAGCGCCGCGACGGCCAGTTCGACGCCGGGCAGCAGCTTGTCCATCGGCAGCCGGACGCCGATCAGGCCGGTGGAGCAGACCGCGACCTCGATGGCGCCGATGCCGAGTTCGGCGGCGACCTTCTCGGCGGTGGCGTGGGTGTCCTGGAAGCCCTCGGGGCCGGTGCAGGCGTTGGCGCCACCGGAGTTGAGGACCACGGCGGCGAGCTCGCCGTCGTTCAGCACCTGGCGCGACCACTTCACCGGCGCGGCGTGCACCCGGTTGGAGGTGAACACCCCGGCGGCGGCGTGCCGCGGGCCGTCGTTGACGACCAGCGCCAGGTCCAGGGTGCCGGAGGCCTTGATGCCCGCGGTGACGCCCGCCGCGCGGAAGCCCTTGGCCGCGGTGACGCCGACGTTCTGGTCCTGGGGGGTGGTCACGGTGCGACTCCGTTCAGCGGGAGGCCGAGCTCCTCGGGGAGGCCGAGGGCGATGTTCATGCTCTGCACCGCGCCGCCCGCGGTGCCCTTCACCAGGTTGTCGATCGCGCTGATCGCGATGATCCGCCCGGCGTGCTCGTCCAGCACCACCTGCAGCACGGCCGCGTTCGAGCCGTACACGGACGAGGTGTGCGGCCACTGACCCTCGGGCAGCAGGTGGACGAACGGCTCGGCGCCGTACGCCTTCTCGTACGCGGCCCGCAGCCCGGCGCCGGTGGTGCCGGGCTTCGCCTTGGCCGAGCAGGTGGCGAGGATGCCGCGCGGCATCGGCGCCAGGGTGGGCGTGAAGGAGACGGTGACCGGCTCGCCCGCGAGCGGGGTCAGGTTCTGCGCCATCTCCGGGGTGTGCCGGTGGCCGCCGCCGACGCCGTACGGGCTCATCGAGCCCATCACCTCGCTGCCCAGCAGGTGCGCCTTGACGGCCTTGCCCGCGCCGGAGGTGCCGGACGCGGCGGTGATCACCGCCTCCGGCTCGGCCAGGCCCGCCGCGTACATCGGGTACATGGCGAGCGTGACGGCGGTCGGGTAGCAGCCCGGCACGGCGATCCGCCTGCTGCCGCGCAACGCCTCGCGGTGGCCGGGCAGTTCGGGCAGGCCGTAGGGCCACGTCCCGGCGTGCGGGGAGCCGTAGAACTGCTCCCAGTCGGCGGCCGACTCCAGCCGGTGGTCGGCGCCCAGGTCGACCACCAGGACGTCCTCGCCGAGCTGGGCGGCGAGCTCCGCGGACTGCCCGTGCGGCAGGCCGAGGAAGACGATGTCGTGCCCGGCCAGCGTCTGCGGGTTGGTCGGCTCCAGCACCCGGTCGGCCAGGCCGATCAGGTGCGGCTGCAGCGCGCCGAAGGGCTGCCCCGCGTTGGAGCCCCCGGTCAGCGCGCCGATCTCCACCTCGGGGTGCGCCTGCAGCAGGCGCAGCACCTCACCGCCCGCGTACCCGCTCGCTCCGGCGACGGCTACTCGCAATACCATGGCGTTCCCTCCTGAAGCCCAGCATGAATATACGTAGGCTAGCAAAATCATGCAAGGATGCGGCCGGTCCGGACCCTGTCGCACCCGTCTCCTAGGGTGCCGCCATGACCGATCTCGCCGTAGTGGCGCACCTGTTGACCGGGGACGGCCTCCCGGTGGAACTGCTGGCCTGCCACCCCCGCCTCCCGCTGGCCGCCGGGATCAGCACCGACGAGGAGGCCGACCGCTCGCGCGTCCGGATCTGGGACTGCTCCGGCGGGCGGCTGCGCGAACTCGCCTCCTTCGAGGTCGCGGTCTTCACCAGCAGCTGGGGCGACCGCCGGCTGCCCCCGATCGCCTGGCACCCGCACGAGCCCCTGCTGACCGTCGTCGACGAGGGCCTGCTGCGCCGCTGGACCCCCGACGGCCGGGCCGAGCCGCTGCCCGCCCCCGAATACTGCGAGGCGCTCGCCCACAGCCCCGACGGCCTCGTCCTGTGGGTCTCGGCGCCCGACGGCGACGACGCCTCGACGGTCCTCGACCCCGCCACCGGCGCCACCGCCCCCGCCCGCTGGTGGGACACCGGCGTCGGCGTGCACCCCTCCGGCGAGCTGGTCGCCACCCTGGTCAGCGACCAGGGCGCCACCTTCTGCGTGTTCGCCCGCCCCGGCGGCGAGGGCGGGGCGATGCGGCAGCAGCAGCGGGCCCTGGTCCTGGACGTCGACGGCTACGGCACCCCGCTGTTCAGCCCCGACGGGCGGTACCTCGCCGTCCGCGGCAACGCCTACGTCGACTCGCTGGACGTCTTCGCCTTCCCCTCGCTGCGCAAGGTCCTGCACACCGTCCTGGCCCGGGACGAGGAGTGGCCGCGCCAGAACCTCGCCTTCGGCCCGCAGCCCGGCGTGCTGTGGATCGGCACCCCCGGCGGCGCCCTGGTCGAACTGGACCTGGAGGCCCGGGAGGCCGTCGAGCGCGGGGGTCCGGACGACGCGGGGGTCACCGCGCTGACCGCGACCACCGCCGGCGAACTGCTGGTCGCCCGGGAGGACGGCAGCCTCACCCTGCTGACCGCACCCACCGGGAGCCGGCCCCCGTCCCCCGCCACCGCGGCGGGCGAGGACGCGGCGGCGTTCCTGGCCGGCACCGGGGACGTCCCCGCCGACGGCGACCTCCACGACCACCTGGACTTCACCGACGGCGAGCACGACTGGGACCGGGAGAAACTGGCCGAGGTCACCGACGCCTCCCCCGCCGACCCCACCTGGCTCCAACTCCAGGCCCACATCAACCGGTTCTCCGCGGGGCACACCGGCTGACGGGCCCCGGGCGACGCCCGGCCCGGCCGTGTGCGAACATCACCGGCATGCCCGACAGCACCTCCGTCGCGGCCGTGGAGTCGCACGTCCGCGCCTTCTTCACCGGCCACCCCGTCCGCTCCGCCACCCCCGCCCCGGGCTCCGGACCGCGGATCCTCGCGGCCGGGCCGGGGCCGCGCGGCGGCGGATGGTCGTACGTGACGGCCGGGTGCGGGGTAGTGGAGTTCGTCCTGTGCGGGCCGGTGGACGACCCCCGGTTCACCGACCTGCTCGGCATGGTGGCGTCGTACCACGCCACCCACCGACTGGACGTCGAGCACAGCCTGCCGATCGGCGAACCCTGGCTGCCCGGCTCCGCCTGCGACCACCTGCTGGTCAGCCTGCCCCACCTGCACGGCCCGGAACTCGAACACTGCCCGCTGCCGGACGGCGGCCACGCCCGGGTGCTGTGGCTGCTGCCGATCACCGCCGCCGAGGCGGCCTTCCGGCGCGCGCACGGCCACGAGGCGCTGGAGCGCCTCTTCGACGAGCACGGGATCGCACCACTGGACCCGCACCGCCCGTCGGTGGTGTGAACCGCCTTACCGGGCGGGCGAGTTGACGCCCCATCACCCGACCCGCCCGATCAGGCGCCCGCGTCCGCGTCCGTGGAAGCCCGGACCACCAGCTGCGGGGCGAAGCGCTCGACCTCCTCGGCGCGGTCGGCGGCCGGGCCCTGGAGCAGGGTGAGGGCGCGTTCGGCCATGTCGGTGAGCGGGTGGCGGATGGAGGTGATCGGGGGGTCGAGGAGTTCGAGCATCTCGGTGTCGTCGAAGCCGGTGACGGCGATCTCGCCGGGGACGGAGACCGCCGAGCGCTGCAGGGTGCTGACCAGGCCGACGGCGAGGACGTCCGCGCCGCAGACGACGGCGTCGACCTCGGCGCGGCGTTCGGCGATCCGGCGGCCGGCGGTGCGGCCGGCGTCGGTGGTGAAGCTGGGGAGCAGGACGGTGGTGGCGTCGGCGCCGCGGGCGGCGGTGAACGCGGCGAGGCGTTCGGCGCCGGAGGAGGACGCCTGGTCGGCGGCGACCAGGGCGATCCGGCGGCGGCCGAGGGCGTCCAGGTGGTCGA
Source organism: Kitasatospora cineracea (assembly GCF_003751605.1). Classification (NCBI taxonomy): domain Bacteria; kingdom Bacillati; phylum Actinomycetota; class Actinomycetes; order Kitasatosporales; family Streptomycetaceae; genus Kitasatospora; species Kitasatospora cineracea. The sequence goes on along the minus strand of NZ_RJVJ01000001.1, from coordinate 4,020,847 downwards.
GCAGCAGGCGCATCGCGGCGGCGTTGTCGAGGGTGACGGCGACGGTGCCGGAGCCGTGCGCCCAGCGGTCGAACAGCACGACGGGGGCGCGTTCGGCGGCGGCCCGGACGGCGGTGCCGGAGGCCGCGGCGGAGACCGGGACGACCAGCAGCCCGTCGACGCGTCCGCTGAGCAGGGTCTCGATCTGTTCGGCCTCGATGGCGGGCGAGTTGGCCGCGTCGGAGACGACGAGCTGGCCGCCGGCGGCCCGGACCTGCTGGGCGAGGGCGTCGGCGAGCTGGACGAAGTACGGGTTGGCGAGCGAGGGGACGACCACGCCGACGGTGCCGGTGGTGCCGGTGCGCAGCGCCCGCGCGGAGTGGTTGGTGCGGTAGCCCAGGCGCTGGGCGGCCTCCTCGACGCGGCGGGCCAGATCGGGGTCGACGTTGCGCGGGGTGCCGGCCAGGACGCGCGAGGCGGTGGCGCGGGAGACGCCGGCGGCCGCGGCCACGTCGAGGAGTCGGGGCGCTGTCACGTGGGGTCCTCCCCGGTCGGAGCGGTCTCGGAAACGGTGTCGGAAGGGGTCTCGGAAGCGGTGCGCGGGCTGCGCGGCGCGTTCCCGGTCTCGGAAGGGTGTCGGCCGGGTCTCGTTCCGGCAGGTGCCACCCCGGCGGGCCTGAGCTGGCGCAATGCGCAGCACGAGGGTACTTGACGCCCCGTGAGTGCTGGTCCAGAGTGTGGGAGATCGATCTCCCACGGCTCCCGAGGAGTCCCAGATGCCGTCCATCACCGTCGTCGGTTCGGTCAACCGCGACCTCGTCCTGACCGTCGAGGACCTGCCGCGGCCCGGCGAGACCGTGCTCGCGCGGGGCTTCGTCGAGGGCGTCGGCGGCAAGGGCGCCAACCAGGCCGTCGCGGCCGCCCGGCTCGGCTCGCAGGTCCGCCTGGTGGCCCGGGTCGGGGCGGACGGCGAGCCGATCCGGCGGGTGCTGGCCGCCGAGGGCGTCGACCTCGACGCGGTGCTCACCGCGCCGGACGCCCGCACCGGGATCGCCTCGGTGGTGGTCGACCGGGCGGGTGAGAACACCATCGTGGTCAACCCCGGCGCCAACGCCGTCCTCTCGGTGGAGGACCTGCCGCAGTGGCTGGCCCGCACGCCCGGCGAGGTGGTGCTGGTCCAGCACGAGGTGGCCGCCGGCGTGGTGGAGGCCGCGGTGCTGCGGGCCCGGGAGCAGGGCGGCACGGTCGTCCTCAACCCGGCCCCGGCCCGTCCGGTCGCCCCCGCGGCGCTGGCCGCCGTCGACGTCCTGGTGCCCAACCTGGGCGAACTGGCCGCGCTGCTCGGCGCCGAACCGGTCTCCGGCCTCGCCGCCGCCCGCGCACTGCTGGAGCGCGCCGGACTGCCGTGCGGGGCCGTGGTGGTCACGCTCGGCGCGGACGGGGCGCTGATCAAGCAGCCGGGCCGCCCAGCCGTCCACCTGCCCGCCCCGGTGGTGGACGCCGTCGACACCGTCGGCGCCGGCGACACCTTCTGCGGCGCCCTCGCCGACGCGCTCGCCCGCGGCGCCGACCTGCCCGCCGCCGCGGCCCGCGCCGTCCGGGCGGCCTCGCTGGCCGTCACCGGGCTCGGCGCGCAGTCCTCGATGCCGTACCCGGCGCAGCTCGACACCGCCCCCTGATCCTCCGTCAGTTCCCTTGTACCGCCTGCCTGTTCAACGGAGAACACCCATGCGCAGCCTCAAGCTCGGCCTGTTCGAGAACGCCCAGACCAACGCCAGCGGCACCGCCACCTGGCGCCACCCCGACAGCCGCCGCCACCTGTTCGACACCCTCGGCTACTGGCAGGAGGTGGCCCGGCTGTGCGAGGACGCCAAGCTGGACTTCCTGTTCCTGGCCGACGCCTGGGGCTGGTCGGAGATCAACGGGGTCCGCCCGCCGATCGCCACCGAGGAGACCCTCGACCTGCCGCGGCTGGACCCGTTCGTGGTCGCCTCGGCGCTGCTGGCCTCCACCACCGACCTGGGCCTGGTGGTGACCGGCTCGGTGCTGGTCGAGCCGCCGTACGCGTTCGCCCGCCGCCTGGCCACCCTGGACCAGCTCTCCGGCGGCCGCCTCGGCTGGAACGTGGTCACCACCGGCACCGCCGACACCGCGGTGAAGGCGTTCGGGATGGACATGGTCGCGCACGACGACCGGTACGCGATGGCCGAGGACTTCCTCGACCTGGTCTACAAGTACTGGGAGGGCGCCTGGGAGCCGGACGCGCTGGAGAAGGACAAGGCCGGACGCTTCGCCGACCCGGCCAAGGTGCACCTGGTCGAGCACCGGGGCCCGTACTTCCGCTCGCACGGCTTCGGCAACACCGCCCGCTCCCCGCAGGGCACCCCGGTGCTGTTCCAGGCCGGCGCCTCCCCGGCGGGCCGCCGGGTCGGCGGGCGGCACGGCGAGTGCATGTTCGTCGGCAGCGGCAGCGTCGAGCAGCTCGCCGGCCACACCAGGGCGATCCGCGCCGAGGCCGTGAACGCCGGGCGCAAGGCCGACGAGGTCAAGGTGATGTCGGCGTTCTCCTGCGTGGTCGGCGCCACCACCTCGGACGCCGAGCGCCGCTGGCAGCGGATCCTGGACGCGCAGCGCCCCGAGGTGACCGTCGCCTCGTACGCGATGTTCACCGGCCTGGACCTGTCCTCGTACGCGCCGGACACCCCGATGACCGAGCTGTCCACCGAGATGTCGCAGACCCAGGTCGCCCGGTTCGCCGGCAAGACGGTCGGCGACGTGCTGGCCGACTGGCACACCCACGGCGTGGGCGCCCGTCCGGTGGTCGGCACCGCCGAGGAGATCGCCGACGAGATCTGCGCGCTGGCGGAGGGCGCCGACCTGGACGGCTTCCTGCTCTCGCCGACCGTGCAGCCCGCCTCCACGGTCGAGTTCGTCGAGTCGGTGCTGCCGATCCTGCGCGAGCGCGGCGTGTTCCGCGGCGAGTACGCGGACGGCGAGTCGCTGCGCGAGCGCCTGACCGGCTCCGGCGACCGGGCGCTGCCCGCCGGCCACCCGGCCGCGCGGCACCGCCACTGACCTGCCCCACCCGTACCACTTCCGGCACCACGAGAGGACGGCACCGGCCATGGCCACCACCGTTCACCACCCCTCAGCCCTGGACGCGGGCGCGCTGCGGCAGGCGTTCGGGGCCTACCCCACCGGCGTGGTCGCCATCGGCGCGCTGCGCGACGGCGAACCGGTCGGCTTCGCGGCCAGTTCCTTCGTGTCGATCTCGCTGGAGCCGCCGATGGTCGCGGTCAGCGTGGCCCGCACCTCCACCACCTGGCCCCGGCTGGCCGAGGCCCCGGTGCTCGGCCTGAGCGTGCTCAGCCACGGCCAGGGCGCGCTGTGCCGCAAGCTCGCCTCCCGGGCGGGCGACCGGTTCGACGGCACGCCCTGGCAGGCGACGGCCGACGGCGCGGTGCTGATCCACGACGCCGCGCTGTGGCTGACCGCCCGGGTCGGCCCGGTGTACGACGGCGGGGACCACGAGATCGTCCTGCTGGAGCTGCTCTCGGCGGAGCTGTTCCCGGGCGTGGAGCCGCTGGTCTTCCACACCAGCCAGTTCCGCGAGCTCACCCCCCATGGCTGAGTTCCCGTCAACTCCTCTGGTCGGCACGGTCGTTCACGGCGCCGGCCGGGGGAAGGGCCTCGGCTTCCCCACCGCGAACCTCTCCCCCGCACCCGGCACGGCCGTCCCGCCGCCCGCGATCTACAGCGGCTGGCTGGCCCGCCCGGCGATCGGGGGCGTGCACCGGGCGACGATCAGCATCGGGACCAACCCGACGTTCGGCGACTCGTCCGAGGTGCACGTCGAGGTCCACTGCCACGACACCTCGGACGACCTGTACGGCGAACGCGTCGAGCTGTGGTTCGTCGCCCGGCTGCGCGACACCGAGAAGTTCGCCGACGTCGACGACCTGCTGCGCGCCGCCCGCGAGGACGTCCGCCGCTCGGACGCCCTGCTGGCCTCCGCACCCCGCCCCGCCACCCCCACCCCCTGAACCCGGTCGGCCCCGCCTCTCCCCCGCTTCCCGGCGGGGCCGACCGTCCCTCCGCACTCCCCGCCCCCTCCCCGCACGCACCCCCACCCCCACCCCCACCGCACCACCCCGCTCCGCAACGAACCCCCTCCGCACCCCCCGCACGCACCCCCACCCCCACCCCGTCACTGCGCCCGATGCCCGCGTGCCCCGGCCGACCCCTCCCCCCTCCACGGGTCGGCTGCCCCTCCCCCCACCACCTCGCTCCGCAACGAACCCCCTCCACACTCCCCGCACGCACCCCCACCCCCACCCCGTCACTGCGCCCGATGCCCGCGTGCCTGGCCGACCCCTCCCCCCCCTCCACGGGCCGGCCGCCCCTCCCCCACCACCTCGCTCCGTACGAACAAAGGTGTGAGTCATGAGCGCATTCCACTGGTTGAACGAGCAGTTCAGCTTCTTCGGCCTCCCCGTCTACTGGTCCGACTTCCTGGGCAACATCCTGGCGCTCGCCACCGTCTGGCTGGCCCTGCGCCGGTCGCTGGTGGCCTGGCCGGTGCAGATCCTCGGCTCGGTGTTCCTGCTGGTCGCCAGCCTGAACGTGCACCTCGGCGGCAACGCCGCCCGGCAGGTCGTGATCATCGTCTCGGCGTCCTGGGGCTGGGCGACCTGGAAGCGCAGCCGCGAGCAGGAGGGCGCCATCAATGTCCGCTGGGCGAACTGGGGCGAGCGCGCGGTGCTGATAGCCGCGATGGTGCTCGGCACGGTCGCGTTCGCCGCGGTGCTGAGGTGGCAGGACGCCTCGTTCTACCCCGGCGCGCCGATGTGGATGGTGAGCGCGGACGCCTGGATCTTCGTCGGCTCGATCCTCGCCATGTACAGCCAGGCCCGCCGCTACATCGAGTTCTGGTTCGTCTGGCTGGCGGTCGACCTGGTCGGCGTGCCGCTGGCGGTGCACTCGGAGCTGTACTTCTCCGGCATCGTGTACTCGATCTTCTTCGTCATGGTGGTGCTCGGCATCCGCGACTGGGCCTCGCGCAGCAAGCCGCAGGAGATTGCCTCCCCGCTGGAGCCCGCCGTCCTGGTCGAGGGCCGGGAGGAGACCACCCGCTGACGGCTCCCGCTGCCCGCGGGCCGTCCCCCGTCTCCCCGGGGGGCGGCCCGCGCCGGCGTGTCCGGGGCGGGCCCGCTTTCACGGCGGGGGCATCAGGCGCAGCAGGTCGGCGGCCAGGAGGGCCGGGTTGGCGGCGGCCAGGTGGGCGGTGGCGGGGTCGGCGAGCAGGGCGCGGATCCGGTCGAGCGGCAGGGCCGGGTGGGCGGCGGCCCGCTCGCGGGCCCGGCGGTCGCGCAGGCAGGCGGTCAGGGTCGGGCCGTCGGCGGCGGGGTGGCGGGCGACGGCCCGCAGGGTGGCGACGTTGTGCTCGGCGGTGACCAGGGCCCGCAGCAGGGCGGTCGTAGCGTCCGGGTTGGCGGCGATGCCGGGGCCGGCGGCGCGGCCGTGGCGCCGGTGCACGGCCCTCAACTGCCGTTCGTCCAGGCCGGGGTGGGGCGCGACGGCGTTGGCGACCTTGGCCGCCGGGTCGTCGGCGAGCCGGTCCCGGACGGACGGCGGCAGGTCGCGGCGCAGCGCGAGCAGGCGGCGCAGCTCGGGGTCCGCGGAGGCGGCGAGCCGCTCGGTCTCGGCGGGGTCGGCGGCGGCGATCCGGGGCGGCAGCATCGTCCCGAGCTTGAGGACGACGCCCTCCCCCGCCCGCTCCAGGACGTCCAACGGCACGGCCGGGTTGCCGACCACCGCCCGGCGCACCGACTCGTGCGGGACGGTGGCGAGCCGGCGGATCAGCCCCTCCCCGATCGCCGGGTTCCCGGCCAGCTCCTCGAGCACCCACAGCGCGGAGTCGGCGGCGAGTTGCGCGTACGCGTCCGGGTCGAGGCCGGGGTGCCCGGCGAGCCGGGCCCGCAGGAACGGGGACGCGTCGCCCAGGTGGCGCCGGGCGTCGGCCGCGGGCACGGCCGGGTGCGCGAGGGCCGCCGCCACGATCGTGTGCCGGGCGTACTGGTGGCTGCCGTCGCAGGCCGCCCCGCCCGGCAGGTCGCAGTCCGGGTCCGGGCAGTCCGGCGGGTGCGTCCACGGGACGGGGTGGCGTTCGCAGACCTCGCAACTCTCCAGCGGCGGACGGTCGTTCAGCAGGTCGGCGAGGACGGCGGGCGGGGCGGCCGGATTCCAGGCGACGGCCTGCCGGACGTGCTGCGAGGGGTGCGCGGCGAGAACGGCGAGGACGCCCGGGTCGGGCTGCGCCTCGGCGAGCTCCACCAGGACCTGCCGGTCCGCCCCGGCGAGCAGCCGCCGCGCGACTTCGACCGGCAGCCACTCGGTGGCGGCCAACTCGGGCCACAGCTCCCGCCGTTCGGCCAGCAGCTCCGCCCACCCGGCGGGTGCCCGCCCGGCCCGCAGCAGCGCCAGCGCGGCGATCGGCTGCCGCCGGGGGTCGACCCGCTCCACCGCCAGCCGCCCGGCCTCCACCAGGCGCCCGGCCACCGCGATCCCGCGCTCCGCCAGCACCTCGACCTGCCGGTCGGTCAGGTCCGCCCGCTCGACCAACTCCGCCGAGAGGTCCGGCTCGACCAGCCCGACCAGCCGCTCCACCGCCTCCCCCGGCAACGCCGGGTTCCCCGCCAGCCCCTCCCACACACGCCGCATCCCGCCATCCTCCCCACCCGCCCCCACCCCGGCCACCCATTTCCCCAGCCGGAGCCCCCGCCTCCCTCAACCCTGCCGCACGAGCACCACCCGTCCACCCACCCCAACGCCTCCGGATCCAACCCGAAGTACGTGTGGTCCGCCGGCACCCGCGCCCTCACCACCCCCACCTCCCCCGTCTCCCCCAGCGCTGCCGCGAGCCATTCCAGCCCTCTCCCTCACCCTCCCCCGAACAGCCCCTGCTGCCGCGCGATGTCCCGCACGAACACCACCCCGTCCACCCACCCCAACGCCTCCGGATCCAACCCGAAGTACGTGTGGTCCGCCGGCACCCGCGCCCTCACCGCCCCCACCTCCCCCGCCTCCCCCAGCGCTGCTGCGAGCAGTCCGGGGTCGAGGACGGTGCGCGGTTCCGGGAGGGTGGCGAGGAGACCTTCGAGGGTGTCGGGGGCCGGGTGGTCGTCGGGGGCGCGGTGGCCGAAGGTGGTGGCGAGGAAGGTGTAGCCGTCGCCGAGGCGGGACTCGAGGAGGGATCCGGCGCTCCACCACAGGAGTTGGCGGTCGCCGAGCGGGATGCGGCTGGCCTCGCGCTGCAGGTGCCGGTTGTGGGCGAAGGCGAGGGTCGGGCCACGGCGGGCCTCGCGGCGGAGGATCGCCTCGAGGTTGTCGGCGATCATCAAGTCGCGTTGCCGCATCAGGGAGTTGAGCCGGTCGGGCCCGTCCCCGGCGGTCGCCGCGTGGTAGCGGAGCAGTCCGGTGGCGGTGCGGGCGTCGAGTTCGGCCCGCCAGAGCGCGTCCGCGTCCGCGTCCGCGTGGAACTGTGGCCGGTGCGCGGCCAGCAGCAGCCCCAACTCGTCAGCGAGCAGCCGCAGTCGGTCGGCGTCCGCGGTGCGCCCCACCGAGCGGGCCGGGTCGAGTGCGGCGGCGGGTTCGGTCCAGCGGTCGTCCGGCCCGCACCGGCGCAGCAACTCCTCGCGTTCGGGCAGCAGTTCGGCCGGGAGCCGTTCGGCCAGGAAGTCGTGCAGCCGGATCAGCGCGGGGCCGGGTGCGGCGGCCCCGGTCATCTCCAGCGGCCCGTCCGCCCCGTAGAGCCTCAGCCGTTCCCCCTCTTCCGCTCCGGCGTTGAACTCCCGCATCCAGCGCACGAGTTCGCGGTTCCCGGCGTACTCCCCGAACCCGTGGCCGAACCCTTCCCGCACCACGGTGTCCAACTCGCCCGCCGCACCGCCGACGTACGCGTCGACGGCGAGGGCGGCCAGGCAGTCGCTCTCGACCGCGATCGAGCGGTAGCCGTGCGCGGTGACCAGGTGGCGGAAGAGCTCGTTGCGGAGGTCGAGGAACTCCTCGGCGCCGTGGGTGGGTTCGCCGAGGGCGAGCAGCCGGGTGCCGGCGGGGACGAGGTCGGTGAGGGCGGCGGCGGAGAAGGGGCGGGCGGCGGCCCTGAGCTGGGGAGTCACGACTTCCACCGTATCGTTGAAGCCACGGTGTAAACTTTTCCGCTCCCGGCCCGGGAATCGAGCAGAAAACCTTCAAACCCCATGTCCTTCCGCCCGATCGACCTCGCCCGCGAGCACGGCCTGTCCACCCAGGCGGTGCGCAACTACGAGCGGGCGGGCGTCCTGCCGCCCGCCGACCGTTCCGCCCACGGGTACCGGCGCTACGGCGAGCGCCACGCGGCGGCGCTGCGCGCCTTCCTCGCCCTGCTGCCGGGGCACGGCCACCCGGGCGCCACCGCGATCATGCAGGCCGTCAACGTGGGCGACCTGCCCGCGGCCCTGCGCCTGGTCGACGACGGCCACGCCCGGCTCGCCGAGGACCGCCGCACCCTGGACGCCGTCCGCACCGCCCTCGACCACCTCCCCGCCGACGACCCGCCCGCCGCTCCCGGCACCCACATCGGCCCGCTCGCCCACCGCCTCGGCCTGCGCCCGGCCACCCTCCGCGCGTGGGAACGCGCGGGCCTGGTCTCCCCGCCCCGGGACGCCCGCACCGGCTACCGCGTCTACCCTCCCGCCCAGGTCCGCGAGCTGCTGCTCGCCGAACAGCTCCGCCGCGGCGGCCACGGCCTGGCCCGCACCGCCGAGATCCTGCACCACCTGCGCTCCGCAGGCTCCCCGGAAGCCGTCCGCCCCACCCTGGCCGCCTGGCAGTCCCGCCTCACCGCCCGCGGCCGCGCCCTCCTCACGGGCGCGGCCGCCCTGCACGCCTACCTGGACCACCCGGCCCAACCCCCGCTCCAGCCAGAGACCTGAACTCCCCTACACAGCACCCCGGTTGGCCACCACACCGTTCGACATGGCGAGCGGCACCGCCGCCCCCGCGAACGCGTCGGCGTCAATGGTGAGCGGGTCGAGGGCGAAGGCGGTGAGGTCGGCGCGCAGCCCGGGGACGATCCGCCTGGCGTGCTCGAAACGGCACGCGACGGGGGCGGCAGCGAGGGGACGGCCCAGCAAGGCCCTGCTCGACCGCGAGCGGATCGCGGCGCGACGGCGCTCGCCCTGCGCCCGCCGCGATGCCACCCGGGAAGCGTGGGCCCGCTCCTGCCGGGCCGCGTTCGCCGCCCGCCCGCGCAGCGTCCTGCTGCTGACGAGCAGTCTGGCGTTCGCCCCCGAGGTGCTCGAACAGTACGAGCGCGCCGTCGCCCCGCTGCCCTGACACCCCGCCGGTCAAACTTGTCGTAAACCTACAAATCCACCGTGCGCGACTCGGTTCCGCTCGGCAGCCTTCCGCGCCCGTTCCCCTTGGCAGAGTGAGCCCTATCGGATCGTCCGGCCGAACGCCGGAGAGCCCGATCATTGTGCTGCCATCACAACGGGAGTATCGCCATGCGCACCGCCCACGACACCGTCGTCATCACCGGCCTGGGGGCCACCACCCCGCTCGGCGGCACCGCCCCCGCCACCTGGCAGGCCATGTGCGAAGGACGCAACGGCATCCGCGCCCTCGACCGCCCCTGGGCCGCCGACCTGCCGATCCGGATCGCCGGACAGCTCGCCGTCGAACCCGCCACCGTCCTCGACCGGATCGAGGCCCGCCGCCTGGACCGCAGCGAACAGCTCGCCCTGATCGCCGCCCGCGAGGCCTGGGCCGACGCCGGGCGCCCCGCCGTCGAGGGCGAACGGCTCGCCGTGGTCATCGGCACCGGCACCGGCGGCGCGGTCACCATGCTCGACCAGGACGACGTGCTGGAACGCTCCGGCGTCCGCAAGGTCTCCCCGCACACCGTCCCGATGCTGATGGCCAACGGCCCCGCCGCCTGGGTCTCCATCGACCTCGGCGCCAAGGCCGGCGCCCACACCCCCGTCAGCGCCTGCGCCTCCGGCGCGGAGGCCGTCGCCCTCGGCCTCGACCTGATCCGGCTCGGCCGCGCCGACGTCGTCGTGGCCGGCGGCACCGAAGCCTGCCTGCACCCCCTCCCGCTGGCCGGCTTCGCCCAGGCCCGCGCCCACTCGCTGCGCAACGACGACCCGGCCGGCGCCTCCCGTCCCTTCGACACCGGCCGCGACGGCTTCGTCATCGCCGAGGGCGCCGCGGTGCTCGTCCTCGAACGCGCCGACCTGCGCCCGGACGCCCGCCGCTACGCCACCCTGGCCGGCGCCGCCGTCACCTCCGACGCCCACCACATCACCGCCGGCCACCCCGACGGCCAGACCCGCGCCGTCCGCCGCGCCCTCGCCGACGCCGGCCTGCCCCCGGAGGCGATCGGCCTGGTCCACGCCCACGCCACCTCCACCCCCCTGGGCGACCTCACCGAGGCCGAGACCCTCACCCGCGTCTTCGGCCCCCACCGCCCCGCCGTCACCGCCACCAAGTCGATGACCGGCCACCTCTTCGGCGCCGCCGGCGCCCTCTCCGCCCTCGCCACCGCCTACGCCCTCCACCACCAGCACACCCCCGCCGTCCGCAACCTCACCGCCCCCGACCCCGACCTCCCGCTCGACCTGGTCACCACCGCCGGCCCGCTCCCCCACACCGCCGCCCTCACCAACGCCTTCGGCTTCGGCGGCCACAACGCCAGCCTGGTCCTCACCACCTGAGCCGCACCCCCTTCACTCCGCGGCCACCCGCCCACCCGCGTCCAGCGCCACCGCGAGCGCCGCCAACTCCCCCGCCCGCAGCACCCGCCCGGTCGGGGGCAGCGGCACGTGCAGCGCCTCCCGCCAGTCCCCGGGGATCGCCCCGGCCCCGTACACCGCCCCCGCCAGCCCGCCGGTGACGGCGGCCGTCGTGTCGGTGTCGCCCCCGAGGTCGATCACCGCCCGCAGCGCGCCGGGGAAGCTCCCGGTGCTCCGCAGCGCCCACACCGCCGAACCGAGGCAGGCCCACACCGCCCCGTTGCTCTCCGTCGCCGGCTCCGGCCGCCACCGCTCGTCCAGCACCCGCGCCCACCGCTCCCGGTGCTCGTCCCGCACCGCCGCCAGCGCCGCCGGAACGGCCGCCACCGGGTCGCCGCCGTCCAGCGCGACGCGCAGCAGTTCGTGCAGGATCGCGGTCCCCTCCCAGGCCGCGCCGTCACCGTGGGTGAGCGCGGTGATCCGGCGAGCCGCACCCATGGTCGCCGCGCGCCCCTGCGGGGCGAACCACACCGCGCCGGTGACGGCCCGCATCAGCGCGCCGTTCCCGGCGGCCCGGCCCTCGGTCCGGAAGTGGACGGCCGCGGCGAGGTCCCAGGGCAGGCCGCCGCCGAGCACGATCTCGGTCTGGATGCCGATGTCCTTGGGGTCGCCCGCCGCCCAGCTCCGGAAGCGTTCGAACATCTCCGGCAGGTCGAGTCCGCCGGCCGCCAGCAGCGACTCGCCGAGGTGGACGGCCAGCTGGGTGTCGTCGGTGGCCTCCCCGGGCTCCCACCCGCCGCCCCCGCACATCGCGGCCCCGCCGGGGAACCGCGCCCCGAACATCCCGGCCGGCCCGAACTCGAAGGGCGCCCCGAGCGCGTCCCCCACCGCCGAGCCGAGCACCGCCCCGACCACCCGCTCCCGCCGTCCCGGCACGTCGGCCTCACTCTCCGTAGCGTTCTCGCCCTCCGCTAGCCTGGTGGGCACGATGAACTGTTTCACCACCGCCTGGGGCGAGTTCGAGCTGGCCCGTTTCCCGGAGGACCCGCGCGAGCAGCTGCGCGCCTGGGACGCCGCCGACGAGTACCTGCTGCGCGACCTGCACGAGGAGGCGGTGCCGCTGGACGGGGCCGTCACCGTGCTCGGCGACCGCTGGGGCGCCCTGTCGACCGCGCTGGCGGCGAAGGCCCCCGGCCTCACCGCCGTCACCGACTCCTACCTGGCCTCCCGGGCGATCGCCGCGAACCTCGCCCGCAACGGCCTGGACCCGGCCGCGGTGACGGTCCGCAGCACCCAGGACGCCGCGCCGCCGCGGATCGACGTGCTGCTGGTGCGCGTCCCGAAGAGCCTGGCGCTGCTGGAGGACCAGCTGCACCGCCTCGCCCCGGCCGTGCACCCGGGCACCCGGGTGCTGGGCACCGGCATGGTCACCGAGATCCACACCTCCACCCTGAACCTGTTCGAGCGGATCCTCGGCCCGACCCGCACCTCCCTCGCCGTCCGCAAGGCCCGCCTGATCCGCACCACCCCGGACCCGGACCTGGCCCGCCCCGCCAACCCGTGGCCGCTGCGCTACCGGCTCCCGGAGGGCATCGGCGTCCTGTCGGGCCGTCAGGTCGCCAACCAGGCCGGCGTGTTCTGCGCGGACCGCCTCGACATCGGCACCCGGTTCTTCCTCGAACACCTGCCCGCCCCGACCGGCGCCGCCCGCCGGATCGTCGACCTGGGCTGCGGCAACGGCATCGTCGGCACCGCCGCCGCGCTCGCCGACCCGGACGCCGAACTGCTCTTCGTCGACGAGTCGTTCCAGGCCGCGGCCTCCGCCGAGGAGACCTTCCGCACCAACCTGGGCCCGGACCGCCCCGCCGGGTTCCTGGTCGGCGACGCCCTCGCCGACCTCCCGGACGCCTCCGCCGACCTGGTGCTGCTGAACCCGCCCTTCCACTCCCACCAGGCCACCACCGACACCATCGCCCGCCGCATGTTCACCGGCGCCCGCCGGGTCCTGCGCCCCGGCGGCGAACTCCGCGTGGTCGGCAACCGCCACCTCGGCCACCACCTCACCCTGCGCCGCCTGTTCGGCAACTGCCGCACCGTCGCGGGCAACCCGAAGTTCACCGTCCTGAGCACCACCCGCCGCTGACCCGGCCCCCGCCGCCCCGCCCGGTACCCTTCGCGGACGATCACCACAGGTGGGGACGAGCGATGACGGCGGTACGGACGGTCCCGGTCCGGGGCGGCGTGGAGTCACTGGTCTGGGACGGGGACGACCTGGTCGACCTGGTGGGCGGCGGCCGGCGCTGGGCCCCGGACGGAACGGAGCGGGACACCCCGGTCCGCTGGGGCTTCCCGTTCGACCGGGCGGCGCTCTCGCCGTCCGGACGGTACGCGGCGGTCTGGGCCGAGCGCGGCACGGTGCTCGCCGAGCGGCCCGAGGCCGAACTCCCGCAGAAGGACCTGTGCTTCGGCGTCACCCACGTCCCCTCCCCGATCGCCACCCTCAGCCCGGACGGCACCCGCCTCGCCGTCGCCCGCCCGGACGCCGTCGCCGTGATCGACCTGCCGCCCCACCCCTGACACCGCCCACCCCCGAGCCCGGCCGCCCCCGACCCCGTCCTCCCCTGGTGCACGCACCGTCCGCACCGTGCTCTAGGGTGAGCGCCGTTTCGCCGTGGAACCTCGCCGTGGACGCCCCCGCGGCCGAGCGCCACCGCACAGGGGAGGGCCCACGTCCATGGACGCCGCGCACCCCGTCCCGGGGGCCCAGGCCCCCGGGGCGGCACCGACCTGCTTCCGGCACCCCGGCCGGGAGTCGTACGTCCGCTGCACCCGCTGCGACCGCAACGCCTGCCCGGACTGCCGGCGCGAGGCGGCGGTCGGCTACCAGTGCGTGGAGTGCGTCAAGTCCGGGCACCAGGGCGCCCGCCAGGCCCGGACGGCGTTCGGCGGCCGGATCACCGCCCGCCCGTACGCGACCGTCGCGCTGATCGCGCTGAACGTGGCCGCGTACCTGGTCGAGCTGGTCCGGCCGGAGACCCTCGACCGGTTCGGGGTGCTCGGCTCGGGCGTGCTGGCCCCGCCCGCGGACTACGACCCCGTCACGTACGTGCCGCACCTGTCGGGCATCGCGCACGGCGAGTGGGAGCGGCTGCTCACCGGCGCGTTCCTGCACCTCGGGCCGACCACCTGGCCGATGGGGCATCCTGCACATCGTGTTCAACATGTACTGGCTGTGGAACCTGGGCCGGGTGGTCGAGGACCGGCTCGGCGTGCTGCGCTTCCTCGCGCTGTACCTGCTGTCCGCGCTGGGCTCCTCCGCGACGATCTACTGGCTCGCCCCGCACTCCCTGGCGGTGGGCGCCTCCGGCGCGGTCTTCGGCCTGGCCGGCGGGTACTGGGTGCTCAGCCGCCGCCAGGGCTACGACCCGCTCGGCGGCAACCAGATGATGATCACCCTGGTGCTGTGGATGGTCCTCTCCGCGGCTTCGCCTCCTGGCAGGGCCACCTGGGCGGCCTGCTCACCGGCCTGGCGGCCGGCGCCGCCCTCGGCTACGCGCCGCGGCAGCAGCGCGGACTCGTCCAGGCGATCAACCTGACGGCGGTGCTCGCCGTGGTCGCGGTGGTGATAGTGATCGCCACCGACCAGCTCGCGCCCATCTCCTGACGGACCGTCAGGAGATTCCCCGGCGACCTGTCCCCCTGTCAGCCCACCTCCCGGCAGGCCGCACCGAGCAGCGCCGCCGCCTCGCGCAGCCGCTGCTCGGCCAGGCCCGCGTACCCGAGCGCGACGGCCGCCCCGCCCGGGGCCAGCCGGCCGGGCCCGACCGGTGCGATCCGCACCCCGCGCCGCAGCGCCGCCCCGGCCAGCTCCCGCTCGTCCACGCCCGCGGCAGGTCCGCGTACAGGTGCAGCCCGGCGGCGACGCCGCGCAGCCCGGCCTGCGGGAGGTGTTCGCGCAGCGCGCCGACCAGGGCGTCCCGGCGGGCCCGGTAGCGGGGGCGGACGGCGCGCAGGTGGCGGTCGTAGCCGCCGCTCTCCAGCAGGGCGGCGAAGGCGAGTTGGTCGACCGCGCCGGTGCCGAGGTCGGCGTACTGCTTGGCCTGCCGGAAGTCCTCGGCCAGCCAGCCGGGCAGCACCGCCCAGCCCAGCCGCAGCCCTGGTGCCAGGGTCTTGCTGAGCGAGCCCAGGTACACCGTCCGCTCGGGCGCCAACCCCTGGACGGCCCCCAGCGGTTCGCGGTCGTAGCGGAACTCGGCGTCGTAGTCGTCCTCCACCACCAGCCCGCCCGCCCGCGCCCAGCCGGCGAGTTCGGTCCGGCGACGGGCCGACAGCGCGACCCCGGTCGGGTACTGGTGGGCCGGGGTGACCAGCACCGCGTCCGCCCCGCTCGCCGCCAACTCCCGTACCACCAGGCCCTCCTGGTCGACCGGGACGCCGACCGGCTCGACCCCGTGGGCGCGCAGCAGGCCCAGCGTGCCGGGCGATCCCGGGTCCTCCACCGCGATCCGCCGCCGCCCGTGCCGGGCCAGCAGCCCGACCAGCAGCGCCAGCCCCTGCCCCACCCCGCTGATGACCGCGACCCGCTCCGGCCCCGCCGCCACCGCCCGCACCCGGCCCAGGTACGCCGCCAACTCACCGCGCAGCTGCGGCAGTCCGGCCGGATCGCCGTACCCCAGGTCCCGGTTCGCGGCCCCCTGCAGGGCCCGCCGCACCGCCCCCGCCCAGGCCGCCCGCGGGAACGCCCCCAGGTCGGGCGTCCCCGGCTTCAGGTCGTACCGCGGCTCGGCCGCCGGCACCCGCACCGCCTCCCCCGGCCGCTCCACCGCCACCCCCTCCGCGACCCTGGTCCCCGACCCCTGCCGCCCCACCAGGTAGCCCTCGGCGGCCAGTTGCTCGTACGCCTCGACCACCACCCCGCGCGAGACCCCCAGCTCCGCCGCCAGCACCCGGCTCGCCGGCAACCGCGCCCCACCCGCCAGCCGCCCCTCGCGCACCGCCGCCCGCAGCGACCGCACCAGCCGCCCGGCCAGTTCCCCGCCCCCCGGCTCCCACGCGATCAACAGCTCCCGCACCCCGACCACCTCGCATCGACCGACCGACCGACCAGCCCACCCAGCATCCCATCCCCCACCCCCGATTGGTCCTCTCCTCAGCCCCCCAAGTGGCCCTGTGAACCGGACCACCCGGCTCCTAGCGTGGAACCCGTGACCGACACCACCGCCCCCGTCCCGGCCCCCGCCGCCGTCCCGGCCCCCGCCGCCGCGCTGCCCCGCGGCCGCTCCCCGCACCTGACCGGCACCCTGCGCGCGGCCGGCGCGATGTCCGTGCTGGGCGCCTCCACCGGCGTGACCGCCGCGTTCTCGTCCTATCCGCTGGCCGGCGGCCAGGCGCTGCGCTACACCCTGGCGGCGGCGATCCTGCTGCCGCTGGCCCGTCGCCGACCGCGGCTCGCGCACCGGCTGACGCCCCGTGAACTCGCCCTGCTGCTGGCGCTGTCCGCCACCGGCCTGTTCGGGTTCAACCTGCTGCTGGTCGCCGCGCTGCGGCACACCGACCCGGCGGTGGTCGGCAGCGTGGTCGGCTGCACCCCGCTGCTGCTCGGGGTGGCCGGTCCGCTGCTGGCCCGCCGCCGCCCGGCGGCCCGGCTGCTGGCGGCGGCCGTCCTGGTGGTGTGCGGCGCGGCGCTCACCCAGGGCTTCGGCCACGGCGACGCGCTCGGCCTGCTGTACGCGACCGGCACCCTGCTGTGCGAGGCGGCCTTCTCGCTGCTGGCCGTCCCGCTGCTGCCGCGGCTCGGCCCGGTCCGGGTGTCGGCGTACACCACCCTGCTCGCGGTGCCGCTGTTCGCCGTGGCGGCGGCCCTCTCCCCGGCGGCGCTGCGGATGCCGACCGGCGGGGAGCTGCTCGCGCTGCTCTACCTCGGGCCGGTGCTGACCTGCGGGGCGTTCCTGCTCTGGTACTCGGCGCTGACCGTGCTCCCGGCCGACCGGGCGGGCCTGTTCGGCGGCCTGATCCCGCTCACCGCCACCCTCTCCGGCGCGGCCCTGACCGCGACCGCCCCCACCCCGCTCCAACTGCTGGGCGCCGCCCTGGTCACCGGCGCCCTGCTGTTCGGCGCAGCGGCCACCTGACGCCCCGGCGGCCCCGCCGCCCTCGCCACCCCGCTGTCCCCGTCCTCACAGCCCGCAGCCCCCCGCCGCCCTCACCACCCCCACCGCTCACGCCCCGTCACCTCCCCGCGGGGCGGCCACTCGTCCGGGCGGCCACCGTTGCCGCCCGGACGCGGCATCCGCTTAGGCTGGCCGCGATGACAGTCGACCGCCGCAGTGTTCTGCGTTCCGCCTCCCGCCTGGCCGCGCTGAGCGCCGCCGGCGGCCTCGTCGCCGCGTGCGGCGGCCCCTCCGACGGCCACGGTGCGAACGGCCCCTCGGTGGCGGCCCGCCCGCAGCCCGAGCACCTGACCGAGTCGCCGAGCCCGAGCGCGAGCGCCTCGCCGTCGCCCTCGCCCTCCGCAACCCCGTTCGCGCTGCCCCCGCTGGCCGCGGACACCCCGCAGGAGGTGGTGACCGGCCCGCGCAGCCGGCCGCAGCTGGCGCTGACCTTCCACGGGCAGGGCGATCCGGCGATCGCCACCGCGCTGCTGGAGGCCGCCGAGCAGCGCGGCGCCCGGCTGACCGTGCTGGCAGTGGGCAGCTGGCTGGACGAGCAGCCGCAGATCGCGCAGCGGATCCTGTCCGGCGGCCACGAGTTGGGCAACCACACCCAGAACCACCTGGACATCTGCTCGATGCGCCCGGAGCAGGCGCACGAGGAGATAGCGCAGTGCGCACAGCGGCTGCAGCGCCTGACCGGGTCGATCGGCCGCTGGTTCCGGCCGTCCGCGGCGCAGTACGCGAACGCGATGGTGAAGGAGCAGGCCCAGCAGGTCGGTTACGCGCACGTGCTGTCCTTCGACGTCGACCCGCGCGACTACGCGGACCCGGGCGCGGACGCGGTGACCCGCCGGGTGCTGAAGTCGGCGGCGGCCGGTTCGGTGGTCGCCCTGCACATGGGCCACCCGGGCACGGTCACCGCGCTGCCGGCCATCCTGGACGGCCTGGCCGGGCAGGGCCTCCACGCGGTGACGGCCTCCGAACTCTGCGCCTGACCCGCCCTCAACCCGCCTTCACGCCGCCCCACCTCACCCCGCCCCGCCCCGCCCCACCGTCCGGCTCCCCGCCCGTGCGATGCTCGGGACATGCGCTACATCATGCTGGGCGCCGGCGCGGTCGGCGGCACCATCGGCGGACGCCTCCACCAGAGCGGGCGCGAGGTGGTCCTGGTCGCCCGCGGCCCGCACCTGGCGGCGCTGCGCGCCGAGGGCCTGCGGCTGACCGTCCCGGACGGCACCCACCGGCTGGCGGTCCCGGCGGTCGGCGGCCCCGAGGAGGTCGAACTGGCGCCGGACGACGTGCTGGTGCTGGCGGTGAAGACCCAGCACTCGGCGGCCCTGCTCGACCAGTGGGCGCCCCGCCCGGTCGCGGGCGGCGGGACGGCGGGCGAGCGGCTGCCGCTGGTGTGCGCCCAGAACGGCGTGGAGAACGAGCGGCTGGCGCTGCGCCGCTTCGCCCGGGTGTACGGGATGTGCGTGTGGCTGCCGTCCACGCACCTGGAGCCGGGCCGGGTCTCGGCGGCGGGCTCGCCGCGTTCGGGCATGCTGCACCTGGGCCGGTACCCGCACGGCGCGGACGAGTTGGCGTCCCGCGTCGCCGCCGACCTGGCGGACTCTCACTTCGACGCGCCGGTCAGCGCGGACGTGATGGCCTGGAAGTACGCGAAGCTGCTGAGCAACCTGGGCAACGCGCTGGAGGCGGTGGCCGGTCCGATCGACGGCGAGCTGCGGATGCGGGTGTGGCGGCGGGCGCGGGCCGAGGGCGAGGCGGTGCTGGCGGCCGCCGGGATCGCCCACCCGTCCGAGGAGGAGCAGCGGGCCCGGCGCGGCGACCGGGTGGTGCTGGTGCCGCTGGAGGGCGCGGTGCGCGGCGGCGGTTCGTCCTGGCAGTCGCTGGCGCGCGGCACCGGCGACATCGAGGCCGACCACCTGAACGGCGAGGTCGTCCTGCTGGGCCGCCTGCACGGCGTGCCGACCCCGCTCAACGCGGCCCTGCAGCGCCTGGCCGCCGCCTTCGCCCGCGAGGGCCGCCCGGTGGGCTCCCTCCCGGACGCCGAGCTGGCCGCCCTGCTCGACCTCCCCTAGCGCCGGCCTCCCGTCGCGCCGTTCACCCCATCGGGTCGTCCGGCCCGTACGGGCGCAGCCGCAGCGTGCGGGCGTCGGTGGAGCGGATGGTGGCGGCGGAGGCGACCAGGGTCTCCAGGTTGTCGCGCCCGGCGTGCAGGAAGCGCCCGTGCAGCCCGTCGAAGCGGCCGCGGGCGGCGTCGACGGTGACGGCGACCATGTACGGGATGGAGCCCCAGGCCTTCATGTCCCGGAACATCTCCATGCCGGCGGTCATCTCGGTGGCGACCGCGCCGGGGCTGATGTCGAGCACCACGACGCCGTGCTCGCCGACCGAGTCGGCGATGTTGTCGGAGAGCTGCAGCAGCGCGCCCTTGGAGGTGGCGTAGGCGGTGTAGTGGCCGTCGGGGCGCAGCGCGAAGCCGCTGTTGAGGTTGACCACCCGGCCGCGGCCGCGCCGCACCATGCCGGGCAGGACGTTGCGCAGCAGGTTGTAGGGGCCGCGCAGGTTGGTCTCGACGACCTGCCACCACTGGGCGGGGTCGGTCTCCCAGACCGGCACTTCGGCCCGGTCGACCTGCCCGGCGTTGTTGACCAGCAGGTCGACGGGGCCGAGGTCGCGCTCGATCGAGCGGACGGCTTCCCGGACGGCGCCGGGTCGGGTGACGTCGGCGGTGACGGCGACGCCGCGGGCGCCGTGCCGCACGCACTCCTTGAGGGTGGCGATCAGCTTGTCCTGGGTGCGGCCGACCAGGCCGACGGCCATGCCCTCGGCGGCCAGTCCGACGGCGATCTCCCGGCCGATGCCGCGCCCCGCCCCCGTGACCAGTCCGACCTGTCCGGCGAGTGATCCCGTCCCCATCTGCCTGCTCCCTCCTCCGGCTGGACCCCCGCATTCTGGTCCCCGCCTCGGGGCGCGCGGGGAAGCGCGCGCGGCGCACCGCCGACGCTCACCCGTCCGGCCGAGCCCCGGGTGCGGGCCGCTTCCCGGCACGCACCGATGTGAACGGGCGTTAAGGCAGGTAGTACCGTCGTCCGGGCGGGCCACGGCGCCCGCGACACCCCCGGCCGGGTGACCCCCGGCTCCTCCCGAAGGGCATTTGAGTGAGCGACATCGCGCGCGTCGGAGTAGTCGGCTGCGGCCTCATGGGGTCGGGCATCGCCGAGGTCTTCGCCCGTTCCGGCCTGGACGTGCTGGTCTCGGAGAACAGCGGCGAGGCCCTCGAACTGGGGCGCACCAGGGTGACCAACTCGCTGGAGACCGCGGTGCGGCGCGGCAAGCTGTCGGAGGAGGACCGGGACGCGGCGCTGGCCCGGCTGTCGTTCACCACCGAGCTCGCCGACTTCCACGACCGTGACCTGGTGGTCGAGGCGGTCGCCGAGCGCGAGGACGTCAAGGTGGCGATCTTCCGCACGCTGGACCAGGTGATCACCCGGCGGGACGCGATCCTGGCCTCCAACACCTCCTCCATCCCGATCGTGAAGCTCGCCGCCGCGACCACCCGCGCCGAGCAGGTGATCGGCCTGCACTTCTTCAACCCGGCGCCGGTGCAGAAGCTGGTCGAGGTCATCCCGACCCTGACCACCTCCGCCGAGACCACCACCCGCGCCGAGCAGTTCACCGTCGAGGCGCTCGGCAAGGAGCCGATCCGGGCCCGCGACCGGGCCGGTTTCGTGGTCAACGCCCTGCTGGTGCCCTACCTGCTCTCCGCGGTCCGGATGTTCGAGTCGGGCGTGGCCACCGCCGCCGACATCGACAAGGGCATGGAGGCCGGCTGCGCCCACCCGATGGGCCCGCTGCGGCTGTGCGACCTGATCGGCCTGGACACCATCGTCTCGATCGCCGAGTCGATGTACGACGAGTACAAGGAGCCCCTGTACGCGGCCCCGCCGCTGCTGTCCCGGATGGTCGACGCGGGTCTGCTGGGCCGCAAGTCCGGCCGCGGCTTCTACGACTACACCGCCTCCTGACGCCGCGCCGCCGGGCCGTTCCCACTTCGTGGGGGCGCGGCCCGGTGCCGGGCGCCGTCACGGACCGGCGTAGCGGACCACGTCGGCGATCCGGCAGCTGACCGGGCCGTGCGGGTCGGCGGTGCCCTGGGCCTGTTCGAGGGTGTCCTGGCCGGGCGGGAGCGAGCCGGCGGCGGCGACGCCCTCGGTGACCTGCCGGCCGGAGCCGTCCTCGAAGGCGATCTGCACCACGTAACTGCTGGTGGTGGCGGCGTGGTTGGTGATCCGGACGGTGGCGGCGGGCCACTGCAGCTCGTCGTCCACCCGGCAGGCGGTGACCTCGACGTCGCCGAGCGCGGCCCGCGCGGCGTCCTCCGCGCGCTGCGCCCCGGCCTCGCCGCTCCGCCCGCAGCCCGCCAGGGCCAGAACCAGCGCCAGGGCCAGGGCCGAGGCTGCGGCGGCCAGGCAGGCGGCGGTGGCGATCGCTCGGGTGCGCATGGTCTCCCCTCCGGACGGACACGGTTCGGGGCCGACGCTACGAGCCGCCGGGGCCGCCCGCCCGGAATGTGTCCGATCTGTAACCACCGTGCGGAGCAAGCGTGTTGACGGTGCGTCAGCGAATCGAACGGGCGGCCGGAGCGCGCCGAACGGCCCGGCGCGCGGGCGCCGGGCCGTTCGGGCGGTGCAGGGCGGTGCGGGACGGTGCGGTGCAGGGCCGTGCGGACGGAGCGGAGCGGGGCGGTCAGGCGTTGATCTGGTACGGGTCGCCGTAGACCTTCCACTTGAGCGGCGGGTTGAGGTCGAAGTTCTTGGCGTTCAGGAAGACCCGCTGCTCGGTGTCGACCCGGCTGGTGTCGGCGTGCGCCTCCTCCTGCTTCATGATCACCTTGCGGGCGTCCAGGAAGGCGTTCAGGTAGGTGGCCTCGTCGCCGCCCTGGGCCGGGGTCTTGGCCTTCTTCATGGCGGCGGCGCGGATCCCGCCGAAGCTGTCGGAGCTGGTGCCCGGGCCGTGCATCACGATCGCGTCGTAGTAGACGAACTGGCCGAGCGCGCGCAGCCCGTCCGCCTTGGCCTGCTTGACCGAGGGGTTGAAGTACACCCGGTCGCGCTCGTCGTTCTGGGCCTGCTGGAAGACGGTGTCCTTGGCGGCGGTCCTCCAGTCGTTGACGAAGGCGCTGCCGAGGCCGGAGTGCGAGTCGCTGCCGTTGACCTTCTTCAGCGCGGGCAGGTACTTGGCCAGCACGTTGCCGGACTTGAGGTCGGTGTAGTGCTGCACCAGTTCGAGCATGTCGCCGGTGCCGGAGCAGAAGCCGATGATGCCCGCGGTGTAGCCGCGGCCGTCGCCGATGTCCTCGATGTACTTGTACTGGGCCTTCCAGTCGAGCGAGGAGTTCTCGGCCGAGGAGACCAGCTCCATGGCGATCTCCTTCTTCGCCGGGTCGTCCAGCCCGACCGCGGCCACCGCCACGGTGCTCGCGCCGGCCGCCGCCGGGGTGGCGGCGTGGCCGGTCCCGGCCGCGGCCAGGGTCAGCGGGAGGGCGCCGACCAGGAGGGCGAGGGCGGCCCGGGCGGTGCGGGCGGTGCGGTGCTTGCTGGGGTGCATTCTGACGCTCCGTCTGCCGGCTGCGGGCAAGGGGGTGCCCACAGATGAGGGTTAGGAAAGTTTCCTAACAAGGATTGAAGCGTCCGCATCACGCTCCCGCAAGACGTCCGACCGCATCCGGGCCAAGAGATCCGCCCGAACGGCCCGACGCCCCGTCACCCCCCTGCCCTCCCCCGCCCCGTCCGCGCCGAACCGCCCGCACCCCGGCCCGCCCGGGAAACCGCTGGCCACCGGGCCCGCGGACGACCGGCGCCGGACCGGCCGGAGACCTGCGGGGCCGGCGCCGAGAACCGGCCCGCCGCCCGGCCGTTCACCCACCGCACCGCCGCCGCCCACAAGACGTTCACCCACTCCTCCGCCTGACGCCGCGCCACACCCCGCCCGCGGCCACCGCCCCCGACGCCACGTCACACCCCGCGCGCCACCGCCGCCCCCGACGCCACGTCACATCCCGCCCGCCGCCACCGTCCCCGGCACTCCGGGCCGCACCGCCACCGCCGCCTCCCGCACCACCGCCGGCCGCGAGACCACCGTCACCAGCAGCGACACCGCCGCCAGCGCCCCGATCGCCCAGCGCACCTCCACCAGCTGTGCCAGGGTGCCCGCCAGCGCCGCGCCCACGCCCTGCCAAGCGATCCGCCCCGCCGACTCCACGCCCTGCACCTGCCCCCGCACGGCCTGCGGCGTCAACGCCAGCAGCCGCTCCTGCAACGGCAGCGTCGCCGCGAACCCGACGCCCGCCACCCCCACCGCCAGCGCCGCCGCCCACACCGGCGGCCGGGCCGCCAGCAGCAGGAACGGCCCCGCCAGCAGCAGCCGCAGCCCGTACGCCAGCCGGGCCCGCCGGGCCGCGTCCAGCAGCCGGCCCACCACCAGGTCACCCACCAGCATCCCGGCCGAACTCGCCGCCAGCAGCGTCCCGGCCGCCGCCGGCGCGTACAGCAGGAACAGCGCCTCGCAGCCCACCACCAGCCCGTTGGGCACCCACAGGTTCAGCAGCAGCGCCCGCCGCCCCGGCCGGCCCAGCAGCTCGACGTTGCCCCGCCAGGTCTCCCGCAGCCCGGGCCGGCGCGGCGGCCGCACCGACCGCTCCCGCACCGTCGCCGCCACCACCAGCGCCGCCAGTGCCGTCAACCCGGCTGCCGCGCCCAGCAGTTGGTACGGCGTCAGCACTGTCAGCAGCGCCCCGCCCAGCGCGAACCCGAGCACCGACGCCCCGCCCGCCGTGACGTTCATCAGCGACCTGGCGGGCGCGTACCCGTCCGGCGGCACGATCTCCGCCAGCAGGCCCATCCGCGTCCCCGTCCCCAGCGACTGGAAGAGCCCCACCCCCAGCAGCAGCGCGAACCGCGCCGCCAGCGGCAGCCCCGGCACCGCCTGCGCCAGCGTCGCCGCCAGCGCCAGCAGGTGCAGCGCCACCAGCGTCCGGCGCGGCCGCGCCCCGTCCGCGAGCGACATCAGCGTCAACGCGCCCAGCACCGCCGTGAACGACGACCCGTACATGCTCACCGCCGTCAGGAACGGCGCCCCGGTGCGCGCCCGCACCAGCGTGCCCAGCGCGAACCCGGACAGCGTCCCGGCCCCCGCCAGCAGCGTGAAACCTGTGTACAGCCCCGCGAACTCCCGCTGCCGCAGCAGCGCCAGATACCCATGACCAGTCATGAAAAAAGCCTCCGACGCTGCCGCGGGGGCGCGTTCGAAGGCCTACGGGGGAAAATCTACCACTCGACGCCCCGCCCCCGCCCGGGTTTCCCCGGGAACGACGGAGCCCCGCCGCTCCCCCACCCGGGGGCGCGACGGGGCTCCGGCAGGCCGTCAGGCCCCGCGCAGCACCGCGCCGGTGCGCTCACCGGCCACCGCGACCGCCGACGCCCGGGCCGCCGACGCCTCGTCGGCCGTCAGCGTCCGGTCGGTGGCGCGGAAGCGCAGCGTGTACGCCAGCGACTTCTTGCCCGCACCCGCCTGCTCGCCGGTGAACACGTCGAACAGCCGCAGCGACTCCAGCAGTTCGCCCGCGCCCTCGCGCAGCGCCGCCTCCACGTCCGCGGCGTGCACGGCCGCGTCCACGATCAGCGCCACGTCCTGGGTCGCCACCGGGTAGGCGGAGACCGGCGGGCCGGAGACCCGGCGGCCGTCCTCGAACAGCAGGTCCAGGTCGAGCTCCATCGCGCTGGTGCGCTCCGGCAGGTGCAGCGCCTTGACGACCCGCGGATGCAGCTCGCCGGCGTGGCCGACGACCTCCTCGCCGACCAGCAGCTCGGCGCAGCGCCCCGGGTGCCACGGCGCGTACTGCGCCTGGCGGACGGTCAGTTCGACGCCCGCGGCGGCGGCGACCACCCGGGCCGCCTCGACCGCGTCCGCCCAGCCGGACGGCGCGCCCTTGCCCCACCAGCCGGACGGCAGCCGCTCACCGGTCAGCGCGACGGCGACCCGGCGCGGCTGGTCGGGCAGGGCGGCGTCCAGCTCGGCGAGCTGCTCCTCGCTCGGGCGGCGGTCCACCGGCAGCCGCGGCGCGACCTTCGGCTCGGCCTTGGGCAGGAACACCGTGCCGGTCTCGAAGATCGCCAGGTCGGTGTTGCCGCGCCCCACGTTGCGCCGCAGCGCGCCCAGCAGGCCCGGCAGCAGCGTGGTGCGCAGCGCCGGCTCGGCGTCGTTCAGCGGGTTGACCAGCTTGACGGTGCGGCGGCGCGCGTCGTCCGCGTCCAGCCCGAGGCCGTCGAAGGAGGCGTCGCCGACGAACGGGTACGCGTTGATCTCCACGTAGCCCGCGCCGGCCAGCGCCACGCCGACCCGCCGGTGGAAGCGCTGCGCCTCGGACAGGCCGCGCCCGGGCGGGGTGACCGGCATCCGGGCCGGGACGTTGTCGTAGCCCTCCAGCCGGATGACCTCCTCGGCGAGGTCGTACGGGTCGGTCAGGTCGGGCCGCCAGGACGGCGGGGTGACCTCCAGGACGTCCGCCCCGACGACCGAGCAGCCGACCTCCTGCAGGCGGCGGGTGACGGTCTCGCGGCCGTACTCGGCGCCGGCGACCCGGTCGGGCAGGTCCGCGTCGATCGGGATGGTGCGCACCGGGTGCGGGGCCGCGATGTCGGTGACCCCGGCCTCGGCGGTGCCGTCGGCGATCAGCACCAGCAGGTCGACGGCGCGCTGCGCGGCGGCCCGGGCGGCCTCCGGGTCGACGCCGCGCTCGAAGCGCTTGGACGCCTCGGAGGGCAGCTTGTGGCGCTTGGCGGCGCGGGCGATGGCGACCGGCTCGAAGTGCGCGGCCTCGATGATGATCTCGGTGGTGCCGGTGACGGCGCCGGTCTCGGCGTCGACGACCGGGTCGAGGATCTCGGTGGTGGCGCCGCCCATCACGCCGGCCAGGCCGATCGGACCGGAGTTGTCGCAGATCAGCAGGTCCTCGGCGGACAGCTTGCGCTTCACGCCGTCCAGCGTGGTCAGCGTCTCGCCCTCGGCCGCCCGGCGGACCTGGATCGGCCCGTCCACCCGGCTGCGGTCGTAGGCGTGCAGCGGCTGGCCGACCTCCAGCATCACGTAGTTGGTGATGTCGACGGCCAGCGAGATCGGGCGGATCCCGGCCTTCTGCAGGCGGCGCTGCAGCCAGATCGGCGACTTCGCGCCCGGGTCGACGCCGGTGACGGTGCGCGCCACGAAGCGGTCGCAGCCCACCGGGTCGGCGACCTTCACCAGGTAGCCGTACGCGTTGGCCGGCGGCACGTCCAGCAGCGCCGGGTCGGCCAGCGGCAGGCCGTACGCGGCGGCGGCCTCGCGGGCCACGCCGCGCATCGACAGGCAGTAGCCGCGGTCCGGGGTGACCGCGATGTCGAGCACCTCGTCGACCAGCTGCAGCAGTTCGAGGGCGTCGGTGCCGGCCTCGAACTCGGGCGGCAGCACGATGATGCCGTTGTGGTCGTCGCCCATGCCGAGCTCGCGGGCGGAGCAGATCATGCCGGCCGAGGTGTGGCCGTAGGTCTGCCGGGCGGAGATCGGGAACGGCCCGGGCAGCACGCCGCCGGGCAGGATCACCACGACCTTGTCGCCGACCTGGAAGTTGGTGGCGCCGCAGACGATCTCCTGCGGCTCGCCGGTGCCGTTGGCGGCGCCGACGTTGACGAAGCAGTGCCGGATCGGCTTCTTGAAGCCGGTCAGCTCGTCGATGGAGAGCACCTCGCCGACCACCAGCGGGCCCTTGATGTCGGCCCCGAGCTGCTCGACGGTCTCCACCTCGAGCCCCGCGCGGACCAGCCGGGCCGCGACGTCGCGGCCGGTCTCGCCCGCCGGCAGGTCGACGTACTCGCGCAGCCAGGAAAGCGGGACGCGCATCAGATCTCCATCCCGAACGGGAGGGTGAAGCGGACGTCACCCTCGACCATGTCGCGCATGTCGGCGACGTTGTGACGGTTCATCAGGATCCGCTCCAGGCCCAGGCCGAACGCGAATCCGCTGTAGCGGTTCGGGTCGATGCCCGCGGCGACCAGCACCCGCGGGTTGACCACGCCGCAGCCGCCCAGCTCGATCCAGCCCTCCGAGGAGCAGGTCCGGCACGGGCGGTCGGGGTTGCCCACCGAGGCGCCGCGGCACACGAAGCACTGCAGGTCGATCTCGGCGCTGGGCTCGGTGAACGGGAAGTACGAGGGGCGCCAGCGCAGTTCGAGGCCGCCGCCGATCAGCTTCTCCACCAGCACCTCGATGGTGCCCTTGAGGTGGCCGAAGGTCAGGCCCTCGTCCACCGCGATCGCCTCGACCTGGCGGAACACCGGGGTGTGCGTGGCGTCCAGCTCGTCGGTGCGGTACACCCGGCCGGGGCTGACCGCGTACAGCGGCGGCTCGCCGGCCAGCATCGCGCGGATCTGCACCGGCGAGGTCTGGGTGCGCAGCACCATGCCGGAGTCGGCGGTGCCGTCGGGCGCCTCGACGAAGAAGGTGTCCTGCATCGAGCGGGCCGGGTGGTCGGCGTGCAGGTTGAGGGCGTCGAAGTTCAGCCACTCCGCCTCGACCTCGGGGCCGGACGCCACCTGGTAGCCCATGGCGACGAAGGTGTCCTCGATCCGCTCGGCGAGCGTGGTCAGCGGGTGCCGGGCGCCGCGCGGCACGCGGCCGTACGGCAGGGTGACGTCCACCGCCTCCTCGACCAGCACCCGGGCGTCGCGCTCCGCCTCCAGCTCGACCTGGCGCTTGGCCAGGGCCTGGTTGACGGCGCCGCGGGCCTGGCCGATCAGCTTGCCCGCGGCGGCCTTGGCCTGCGGGGGCAGGGCGCCGATCTCTCGGTTGGCGAGCGACAGCGGGGAGCGGTCGCCGGTGTGCGCGACCTTCGCCTGCTTGAGCTCGTCGAGGTCGGCGGCGGCGGCGAAGGCGGCGATCGCCTCGTCCCGGGCCTGCTCCACCACTTCGGGCTTGAGGGCCTCGACCTCGACCGGGTCGTACGACTTATTGGGTGCCGACATCTCTATCTTTCCCGTGCTCCTGCTCGTGATCAGGTCTGCTGCGTCGCCGGGCGTCCAAGAACGCCAAGGGTCGAGTGTAGTCGCAGGCCGCGACCCCCCACCGCGACGGACCGCGGCGCCGGGCGGCTCAGAGCATGAAGTCGGGGACGCCCGCGGGCAGCACGAACCGGAACCGGGCGCCGCCGCCGTCGGCCCGGCTGATCCGGACCACCCCGCCGTGCGCCTCCACGATGCCCTTCACGATGTACAGGCCCAGGCCGGTGCCGCCGCGCCTGGAGCCGCGCCAGAACCGGGTGAACACCCGCGGCATCGCCTCCTCCGGGATGCCCGCGCCCTGGTCGCTGACGGTCACCGCGGTGCCCTCCACCGCCCGCGGCGGCGTCCCGGGCGTCTCCACCAGCTCCCGCGCCGGCCCGACCTCGATGGTCACGGTGCCCTCGCCGTGCCGCACCGCGTTCTCCAGCAGGTTGGCCAGCACCTGGTCGAGCTTGTCCGGGTCGCCCCACTGCTCGGCGGGCGGCCCGGCCACCCGGATGTCGAAGCGCTCGGCGGGGATCCCGGCGGCCACCTTCCCGGCCACGTGCCGGTGCACGGCCGCGGCCAGGTCGATCCGCTGCTTGCGGATCTCCAGCCGGCCGGCGTCGATCCGGGAGATGTCCAGCAGTTCGGCGATCAGCCGCACCACCCGGTCGGCGTCCGCGTCGACGGTCTCCAGCATCACCCGCTTCTGGCCGTCGTTGAACCGCTCCCACTTGGCCAGCAGCGTCGCCGTGAAGCCCTTGACGCTGGTCAGCGGGGAGCGCAGCTCGTGCGCGACGGTGGCGATCAGCTCGGCGTGCGAGCGCTCGGTACGCCGCCGCGCCTCGGTGCCGCGCAGCGTCACCACCACCTGCCGCACCGGACCGCGCGGCGCGTCGCGCACGTACCTGGCGCACACCAGCACCTCGCGCCCGTCCAGCAGCAGGTTCCGCTCGGGCTGCCCGGTGCGCACCGCGAGCCCGCCGTACGGGTCGGTGAGCCGCCACCAGCGGCGGCCGTCCAGGTCCTCCAGCGGCAGCGCCCGCTCCAGCGGCACGCCGATCGCACCGCGCGCCGAGCGGCCGGTGATCCGTTCCGCGGCCCGGTTGAAGACCACCACCCGGCCCTGCCCGTCCGCGACCACCAGCCCGTCCGGCAGGTCGTCAGGTTCGACCGGTGCCCAGTTGACGCCGCCCATGGGTGTCCTCCCCGCCCGCCCCCTCGCAGGCCCAGGAACCGACCCTAGCGCGCCGGGCCCTCGGCGCGACACCCGCTGTGGGAGCGCTGGGCGCGCGCGGAGGCGTACAGGCACACGGCGGCCGCCGTGGCGAGGTTCAGGCTCTCCGCGTGCCCGTGGATGGGCACCCGCACCACCTCGTCCGCCAGCGCGCGGGTCTCCTCCGGCAGGCCCCACGCCTCGTTGCCGAACACCCAGGCGCACGGGCCCTCCAGGGTGCCCTCGTCCAGCTCCTGGTCGAGGTCGCGCTCCCCCGCGCCGTCCGCCGCCAGCACCCGCACCCCGGCCGCCCGCAGCCGCGCCACCGCCTCCTCGACCGGCACCCCGGTCGCCACCGGCAGGTGGAACAGGCTCCCGACGGACGCCCGCACCGCCTTCGGGTTGTACGGGTCCACCGAGGCGTCGGTCAGCACCACCGCGTCCGCCCCGGCCGCGTCCGCGGTCCGCAGCACGGTGCCCGCGTTCCCGGGGTCGCGCACGTGCGCGAGCACCGCGACCAGCCGGGGCCGGGCCGCCAGCACCTGCTCGAACGGGGTGTCGATGAACCGGCACAGCGCGACGATGCCCTGCGGGGTGACGGTGTCGCAGATGTCCGCGACCACTTCCTCGGTGGCGGTCAGCACCGGCAGCCCGGCCTCCCGCGCCCCGGCCACGATCTCGGCGTGCCGCCCGGCGGCCTCCGCCGTCACGTACACCTCCACCACGGCGTGCTCGCCGTCCGGCAGCCGCCCGAACGCCACCGCTTCCCGCACCGCCTGCGGGCCCTCGGCCAGGAAGCGCCGCTCCTTGCCGCGCTGGCTGCGCTTGGCGAGGCGGCGGGCGGCGACGACGCGCGGGGAGCGCAGGGAGGTCAGCAGGGGGGTCTCGGTGCTCATGCTCACGATCTTCGTCACGGGCGGGCGGGGGCGCGGTACGCGACGGACCCGCAGGCCGGGCGGCCTGCGGGTCCGGGGAACGCTTTCAGGGCGAGCGCCTGGATCAGGCGGCGACCTTGGGGGCGTTGACGTCCGCCGGGAGCGCCTTCTGGGCGACCTCGACCAGGGCGTGGAACGCCACGGTGTCGTTCACCGCGAGGTCGGCCAGCATCTTGCGGTCGATCTCGACGCCCGCGGCCTTGAGGCCCTGGACGAAGCGGTTGTAGGTGATGCCGTTGGCACGGGCAGCGGCGTTGATGCGCTGGATCCAGAGCTGGCGGAAGTCGCCCTTGCGCTTCTTGCGGTCGTTGAAGTTGTAGACGAGCGAGTGGGTGACCTGCTCCTTGGCCTTGCGGTACAGGCGCGAACGCTGACCGCGGTAGCCGGAGGCCCGCTCGAGGATGACCCGGCGCTTCTTGTGGGCGTTCACTGCCCGCTTGACGCGTGCCACTTCATTACTCCTTGGTTCCGGACCTCGGATCGTGCCGGCGGTCCGTTATTCGATTCGGTCGGGAAGGATCAGCTGGTGCCCGCGACCCGGTCGCGGGCGGGCGATCACTTGCCGAGAAGCTTCTTGATCTTCTTCGCGTCGCCCGGGGCCAGCTCAACGGTGCCGGCCAGCTTGCGGGTCAGCGTCGAGGGCTTGTGCTCGAGCAGGTGGCGACGGCCGGCACGCTCGCGCAGCACCTTCCCGGAGCCAGTGATCTTGAAGCGCTTGCTGGCGCCGCTGTGCGTCTTCTGCTTCGGCATGTCGCCGTATCTCCTCGTCGGTCCGTTCCGGCCCGCACCGTACGGTGCGGGCCGGAACTGGATGGATCTCGTCTCCAGGGCGGGACGCCCCGGAACCGGGTGCCTCGGCTCCCCGGCCGCCCGAGCCCGAAGGCTCAGGCGTCCTGGGCAGCCTCGGCGGGCTGCTCGACCTCGGCGGCCTCGGCGGCGTCGTCCGCGGGGTCGGCGGTCTCGGCAGCCTCGGTCTCCTCGACCTCCGCCACCTCGACCTCGTCCTCGACGTCGTCCGCCTGGTCCGCGGCCGGTCCGCGACCCAGCCGCTCCGCCTTGCGGGCGTCAGCGGCGGCGCGGGCCTCGGCCATGGCCTCGGTCTTCTTCTTGTGCGGGCCGAGAACCATGATCATGTTTCGGCCGTCCTGCTTCGGAGCGGACTCCACGAAGCCCAGGTCCTGGACGTCGTCCGCGAGCCGCTGCAGCAGTCGGAAGCCCAGCTCGGGGCGGGACTGCTCACGACCGCGGAACATGATCGTGATCTTGACCTTGTCGCCCTGCTTGAGGAACCGGACGACGTGACCCTTCTTGGTGTCGTAGTCGTGCGGGTCGATCTTCGGCCGGAGCTTCATCTCCTTGATGACCGTGTGCGCCTGGTTCTTGCGCGCCTCACGGGCCTTCATGGCCGACTCGTACTTGAACTTGCCGTAGTCCATGAGCTTGCACACCGGCGGGCGCGCCGTGGCGGCGACCTCGACCAGGTCCAGGTCGTACTCCTGGGCAAGCTCCAGCGCCTTCGCGAGCGGGACGATGCCGACCTGCTCGCCGCTGGGACCGACGAGTCGCACCTCGGGGACGCGAATCCGGTCGTTGATGCGGGGCTCGGTGCTGATGGGGCCTCCTCGGTTGCACCTTTTCCGATGCGGCCGTCGGGCGGCGGTCGCAC
This sequence comes from Kitasatospora cineracea, assembly GCF_003751605.1. Taxonomy (NCBI): domain Bacteria; kingdom Bacillati; phylum Actinomycetota; class Actinomycetes; order Kitasatosporales; family Streptomycetaceae; genus Kitasatospora; species Kitasatospora cineracea. Next base: position 3,989,043 of record NZ_RJVJ01000001.1, on the reverse strand, counting down.
GTAGTGGTTTTCGACCACTGGGCGGGGCTTCATTCATGCTCCGCTGCCGCCCTGCCGCCTGGCAGGAGCACCGAACGCACGAAAAAAGCCCCGCACGGTACAGGCGGGGCTCCACACGTTCCGGGATGTCCTGGCGGACACCACTGGCAGCGAACAATCCTTGCGGCGCTCGCCACGGACCGGACCCGTCGGCCCTTCGGCCGATCAGGTGGGAGACTGTCGCGGTTGCCCTCTCGGGCCTCCTGGAGTGGAGCCTCCACTTGCTGGCCGGGCACCCCGAAGGGTCGCCTGGCCGGTCAGTCTCGAATCATACCAGCGTTCCGGGCCCGACCGGTATTCCGACCCCCTCCCACCCGCCTTGTACGCTCCTTCCGTACTGCGCTTTCGCACCAGCACCCCCGGAGTGACACCTTGACCAGCCAGCCCGACCACGCGCACGAGTCCGAGTCCGACCAGGCCCTCGGCTTCGACGACCTGACCCGCGACATCGCCGAGGTCCCCGCCGTCGAGGTGATCACCACCGTCGCCGTCCACCTGATGAGCGCCGCCGCCGTCAAGTGCGGCCTCGCCGAGGGCGGCGAGGCCGACAAGGACCTCGACGAGGCCCGCAAGCTCATCACCGCCCTGGCCGGCCTGGTCACCGCCGGAGCCCCCGAGATCTCCAACTTCCACGCCGCCCCCCTCCGCGACGGCCTCCGCTCCCTCCAGCTCGCCTTCCGCGAGGCCTCCCTCGTCCCCGACGCCCCCGGCTCCGGCCCCGGCGAGAAGTTCACCGGCCCCGTCTACTCCTGACCCGCCCCCTTTTCCCCCGCCCCGCCAGGGGCGCCGGGAACTGCGCGCAGCGGAAGGCCACACGCAGAAGCCGCCCGACCGAGAGAACTCCCCCGGCGGGCGGCTTCCGTCTTTCCCCCTCCCCCCTCTCCCCGCCGAAGGCGTCTCCCCTCCCCCGCCCCGCCAGGGGCACGGGGAACTGCGCGCAGCGGAAGGCCACACGCAAGAAGCCGCCCAACCGAGAGAACTCCCCCAGCGGGCGGCTTCCGCCGTCAGCTACGCGTCGTACTCGTCCATCGGCGGGCACGAGCACACCAGGTTCCGGTCCCCGTACGCGCCGTCGATGCGTCGCACCGCCGGCCAGTACTTGTCCGCCGGGTTGACGCCCGCCGGGAAGACCGCCTCCTCGCGGGTGTACGGGTGCGCCCACTCGCCGGCCAGCATCGACGCGGTGTGCGGGGCGTTGCGCAGCGGGTTGTCGTCCGCCGCCCACTCGCCCGCGCCGACCTTCTCGATCTCGCCGCGGATGGCGATCATCGCCTCGCAGAAGCGGTCGATCTCGTGCAGGTCCTCGGACTCGGTCGGCTCGATCATCAGCGTCCCGGCGACCGGGAACGACATGGTCGGCGCGTGGAAGCCGTAGTCGATGAGCCGCTTGGCGATGTCGTCGACGCTGACGCCGGTCTCCTTGCTGAGCGGCCGCAGGTCGATGATGCACTCGTGCGCGACCAGCCCGCCGGGGCCGGTGTAGAGCACGGGGTAGTGCGGGGCGAGCCGCTTGGCGATGTAGTTGGCGTTCAGCACGGCCACCTGGGTGGCGCGCTTGAGGCCCTCGCCGCCCATCAGCCGGACGTACGACCAGGAGATCGGCAGGATCGCCGCCGAGCCCCAGGGCGCGGCCGAGATCGGTCCGACGCCGGTCGCGGGGCCGGCCTCGGCCTGCAGCGGGTGGTTGGGCAGGTACGGCGCGAGGTGCGAGCGCACCGCGACCGGGCCGACGCCGGGGCCGCCGCCGCCGTGCGGGATGCAGAAGGTCTTGTGCAGGTTCAGGTGCGAGACGTCCGCGCCGAACTTGCCGGGCTTGGCGAGGCCGACCAGCGCGTTGAGGTTGGCGCCGTCGACGTAGACCTGGCCGCCGGCCTCGTGGACGAGCGCGCAGATGTCGGTGATCTGGGTCTCGAACACGCCGTGGGTGGACGGGTAGGTGACCATCAGGACGGCCAGCTGCTCGCCGTGCTGGGCGATCTTCGCCTTCAGGTCCTCGACGTCCACGTCGCCGTCGACGAGCGTCTTGACCACGACGACCCGCATGCCGGCCATCGCCGCCGAGGCCGCGTTGGTGCCGTGCGCCGACGAGGGGATCAGGCAGACGTCGCGCTGGGTGTCGCCGTTCGCCCGGTGGTAGGCCCGCACCGCGAGCAGACCGGCCAGCTCGCCCTGCGACCCGGCGTTCGGCTGGATCGACACCGCGTCGTAGCCGGTGACCTCGACCAGCTGCTGCTCCAGCCCGCGGATCAGCGTCAGGTAGCCCTCGGCCTGCTCCACCGGCGCGAACGGGTGCAGCTGCCCGAACTCGGGCCAGGTGACCGGCTCCATCTCGGTGGTCGCGTTGAGCTTCATGGTGCAGGAGCCCAGCGGGATCATGCCGCGGTCGAGCGCGTAGTCCCGGTCGGAGAGCCGGCGCAGGTAGCGCAGCATGGCGGTCTCGGAGCGGTGGCTGTGGAAGACCGGGTGGGTGAGGTACTCGTCCTCGCGCAGCAGCCCGGCCGGCAGCGCGTCCGCGTCCTCGGCGACCTCGGCCGACACCCCGAACGCGGCGAACACGGCCGCCAGGTGCTCGCGGGTAGTGGTCTCGTCGCACGACACGGACACCCGGTCCCCGTCGGTCCGGTGCACGTTGACGCCGCCGGCCAGCGCCGCGGCCACGACCTCGTCGGCCCGGCCCGGGACGACCGCGGTGACGGTGTCGAAGAAGGTGTCGTGGGCGAGTTCGACGCCGCCCGCGCGCAGGCCCGCGGCGAGCGCGGCGGCGTAGCGGTGGGTGCGGCGGGCGATGTCGGCGAGGCCGTCGGGGCCGTGGTAGACGGCGTACATGGAGGCCATCACGGCGAGCAGCACCTGCGCGGTGCAGATGTTGGAGGTGGCCTTCTCGCGGCGGATGTGCTGCTCGCGGGTCTGCAGGGCGAGCCGGTAGGCGCGGTTGCCGTCGGCGTCGACGGAGACGCCGACCAGGCGGCCGGGCAGGTTGCGGGCGTGCTCGGCGCGCACGGCGAGGTAGCCGGCGTGCGGGCCGCCGAAGCCCATCGGGACGCCGAAGCGCTGCGAGGTGCCGCAGGCGATGTCGGCGCCGAGCTCGCCGGGCGAGCGCAGCAGGGTGAGGGCGAGCAGGTCGGCGGCGACCGCGACGACCGCGCCGAGCCCGTGCGCCTGCTCGATGACGGCCTTCAGGTCCCGCACCGCGCCGGACGCGCCCGGGTACTGGAGCAGCACGCCGAACACGCCGCGCTCGGCGACCTCGGCGGGGATGCCGTCGCTCAGGTCGGCGGTGACGACCTCGACGCCGGTCGGTTCGGCGCGGGTCTCGATCACGGCGAGGGTCTGCGGCAGGGTGTCCGCGTCGACCAGGAAGACGCCGGGCTTGTTCTTGGTGACGCGCCGGGCCAGCGCCATCGCCTCGGCGGCGGCGGTGCCCTCGTCGAGCAGCGAGGAGCCGGAGGTGTCCAGGCCGGTCAGGTCGGCGACCATGGTCTGGAAGTTGAGCAGCGCCTCCAGGCGGCCCTGCGAGATCTCCGGCTGGTACGGGGTGTAGGCGGTGTACCAGGCCGGGTTCTCCAGCACGTTGCGCAGGATGACCGGCGGGGTGAAGGTGCCGTAGTAGCCGAGGCCGATCATCGAGGTGAGGACCTGGTTGCGGCTGGCCAGTTCGCGCAGCTCGGCGAGCACCTGGGCCTCGCTGCGGCCGGCGGGCAGGCCGAGCGCGGTGAGGCTGCGGATGGCGTCGGGGACGGCGGCGTCGGACAGCTCGTCCAGGGAGGCGTAGCCGACCTGGGCCAGCATCTTCTGCTGGGCGTCGCTGTCGGGACCGATGTGGCGGTGCTCGAAGGGGCTGGCCTGCTCAAGGTCGCTGAGCGTCGGCTGGGCGTTCATGGGGGTCGGGCCTCCTGGTCGCGGACCGGCGGTGGTACGCACGCGGTCGGCGGCCGTGGGAGCGCCTGGGCGTACGAACCCGTCAGCCTCCCCCTCTGTCATCGGTACCTGAGAGCTTCGCACGACCGGGCCGGGGCCCGTCCGGCTTGCACCGTCGGCGAGGGCGGGGGCCGGTCGGCTCCGGTGCCGACGGTCCTGCCCTGCTTTCCAGAGTGACCTGTCCCGTTCGGTACGGATGCCTGAGAGATTCCGGGGAGGGGTTGCTCCTTCGGCGTCCCGCGTCCGGCCTGTTCGGGCCGGTTCGGGACTCTCCCGAGCGGGCTCGGCGGTCGCCTCCGAGGTTACCAGCGCGGACCTCCCGGATCACCGGTGCGGCCCTGTGATCTGCCCCGGACGGCGGTGTCCGGAGTGCCGCCGTCCGTTACGTGCCGTTTGGTGTGGAGTGGCGGCCCGGCACGCTCCTCCGGCCGCCTCCCGGACATCCCTGAGGAGCGGCAGGACTGGAGGACAGCGTGCAGACCGATATCGATCCGCGCGACCTGATCGGACACAAGGCGGTCGACCGGAACGGTGACAAGATCGGCACGGTCGACGAGGTGTACCTGGACGACGCCACCGGAGAACCGGAGTGGGCGGCCGTCCGCACCGGGATCTTCGGCCGGGACGCCTTCGTCCCGCTGACCACCAGCGAGTTCTCGGGCGACGAGCTGCGCGTCCCGTACGACAAGTCGCTGATCAAGGAGTCGCCGGACTTCGGCGTGGGCCAGCACCTCTCGCCGGCCCAGGAGCTGCAGCTGTACCGCTACTACGGGCTGGACACCGGCGCCGACGCCGGTTCGGGTCCGGCGGCGAAGCCCGCGGCAGCGGCGGCGGCCGGGACGGCGGGGACGGCGGCGGCCGCGAAGGAGCATCCGCGCCAGGAGCCCGCGTCGGCGCCCGCCGCAGCCGCTCCGGACCGCGACTTCGGCACCGTCGCCTCCTCCCCCTCCCCGGCCCCGGCCCCGGCCCCGACCGCCGCTGCCGCCACACCGGCCGCCTTCACCGCGGCCAAGCCCCAGCAGACACAGCAGACGCAGCAGGCACAGCAGGCGCAGCCCCAGCCTCACTCGCAGTCGCAGTCGCAGCCGGCCCCGGTGGAGCCGACCGCGCCGGTGGAGATCACCTGCCGCGAGGAGCGCATCGACGTCAGCACCGAGTGGCACGTGGTGGGCACCACCCGGCTGCGCAAGTACGTGACCACCGAGCAGGTGGAGCGCCGGGTGCCGGTGGTGCGCGAGCGGGTGCGGGTGGAGCGGATCCCGGTGTCGGACGCGGAGCGGGCGGCGCTGAGCGAGCAGGAGATCGCCGAGGCGGTCGAGGAGGTCACGCTGCGCGAGGAGCGCCCGGTGGTGCGCAAGTACCTGGCGCCGATCGAGCGGGTGCGGCTGGTGGTCGAGCGGTACACCGAGGAGGAGGTGGTCCGCGAGGAGCTGCGCCGCGAGCAGGTGGAGGTGCACGACGCGGCCGCCGGCGGGGACGGCGAGGCGCCGCAGCAGCGCCAGCCGTGGAATGCGCAGCCGCAGTCGCCGACCGCGGGCAGGCCCCAGGCGTCGGCCGCGAACGGCAGCTCGGAGCACGCCCGGCCGGAGCCGCTGCGCTCCTGACGGTCCGCCAACTGCCCGGCCCCGGCCCGCTTCGGCGGGCCGGGGCCGCCGCTTTGCCAAAGCTTCACCAATCGATATTTGACAGAGTGAAGCATCTCCCGACAGAGTTATTTCAGTTCATGCACTATCGCCTGTCTGAAGCAACCGTCGGAGGAGTCCCCGTGAGTGAGGCACCACAGCCCACCCCCACGGCCGCCAAGCCCACCAGCGCCCGGGTCCTGCCCGCCCTGATCCTCGCCATGCTGGCGTTCAGCGTGGTGCAGACCGCGGTCGTCCCGATCCTGCCGGGCCTGGCCCGCGAGCTGAACGTCTCGGGCTCCAGCGTCACCTGGCTGATGACCGCCAACCTGCTCTCCGCCGCGGTCCTCACCCCGCTGCTGGGCCGCTTCGGCGACCTGCGCGGGCGCAAGCCCATGCTGCTGGTCTCGCTGGCCGGCCTGGTGCTCGGCTCCGGCCTCGCGGTGGCCACCCACTCCTTCACCTGGCTGGTGGTGGCCCGGGTGCTGCAGGGCGCGGGCGGCGGCGTGCTGCCGCTGGCGATCAGCATCGTCCGCGACGAGCTGCCCCGGCACAAGGTCACCGGCGGCGTCGCCGCGATCTCCGCCTCGATGGGCGTCGGCTCCGGCCTCGGCCTGGTCGCCACCGGCCTGCTGCTGGAGCACTGGAGCTACAAGTCGATCTTCTGGATGGGCCTGGTCTTCGGCCTGATCGCGGTCCTGCTGGTGGTCCTGCGGGTGCCCGCCGACCCGGTCACCGACAAGGAGGGCGGCGCCGACCCGCTCGGCGCGCTCACCCTGGCCGGCTGGCTCTCCGCCCTGCTGATCGCCGTCAGCCAGGGCAACCACTGGGGCTGGACGTCCACCCGCACCCTGGGCCTGTTCGCCGTCGCCGCCGTGGTCGCCCTGCTCTGGATCCTGGTCGAGTCCAAGGTCGCCCACCCGCTGGTCGACCTGTCGATGATGGCCCGCCCCGCCGTCGCCTTCACCAACCTCTCCGGCCTGCTGATCGGCTTCGGCATGTACGGCTCGTTCATGGTGATCAGCAACTTCGCGCAGACCCCGGAGAAGCTCGCCCACTACGGCTTCACCGCCACCGTCCTGCACGCCGGCATCATGCTGCTGCCCTCCGCGATCGGCTCGATGGTCGCCGCCCCGCTCGGCGCCCTGCTGATCGCCCGCCGCGGCCCCCGTCTCCCGCTGGTCCTCGGCGGCTTCCTCGGCGCCGTCTCGATGGCCTACCTGGCGCTGCGCCACGGCGCCGAGTTCGACCTCTACTTCTCCTCCGCGGTCTTCGGCCTCGGCGTCGGCCTCGCCTACGCCGCGATGCCCGCCTACATCAACGGCGCCGTCCCCGCCGAGCAGTCCGGCATCGCCAACGGCATGAACGCCGTCCTGCGCACCGTCGGCGGCGCGATCGGCACCGCCGTGATGAGCGCGATCCTCACCGGCGACACCCTCAAGCTCCCGATTCCGCTGCCGGTGCAGCTCCCCACCGAGAGCGCCTACCAGAACGCCTTCTGGGTGGCCGGCGTGATGTGCCTGATCGCCGCCGCCGTCCCCTTCGCCATCCGCGCCGTCAAGGCCGCCCCCGCCCCCGCCGAGCAGGCCGCCCCGGCCCTCGCCAAGACCGACGCCTGACCAGGCGTCCCCTCGCGTCCTGGACACGCGCGAGCAACGGAAGGACCCCCGCGCCAAGGGCATCGGCGCGGGGGTCCTTCCCTTTTCCCACCCCCTCCCCGACGCTGCGCGCGCCCTCGCCGCTACCCCGCCGGCAGCCTGAGCGGGAGCGCTCCCGAGGCCTCCAGCTCCTCGTCCCCCACCGCGAACGTCCGCACCCGCCCCACCCCCGAGTACGGCGTCTCGAACCGCACCGTCACCCGCCCGACCCCGCTGCCCTGCACCCAGCCGGGCCCGAACTCGCGGTGCGTCACGTCCTGCCCGGGCCACCACCGGCGGGCCGCCGGCTCGGCCGGAACCGCCTCCGCCAGCGCCTCCTCGGCCACCGCGGCCGCCCCCGACTCCCGTTCCTCCCGCTCCAGTTGGGCGAACAGGTCCTCCTGGGTGTAGTCCGCGAGCTGGGCCACCCCCACGCCCAGCAGCCGCACCCCGCCGGTGACGTCGACCTGCATCGCCAGCCGACGCGCCGTCGCGGTGATCACCCCCTCGTCGTCCGTCGGCCCGCGCAGCGTCTCGGAGCGGGTCAGCGTCGAGAAGTCGAAGCGGCGGACCTTCAGCACCACCGTCCGCCCGGAGCGCCCGGCCGCCCGCAGGCGGCGCACGCACCGCACGGCGAGCTGCTCGATCTCGCGCAGGATGCGGTCCCGGTCGGCGAGGTCGACCTCGAAGGTGTCCTCCACCGAGACCGACTTGGCGTCCCGGTCCGGCACCACCGGCCGCTCGTCCCAGCCGATCGCCATCTGGAACACGCCCGCGCCGTGCGCTTTCCCGAGCAGCCCGACCAGCTCCGCGAACCCGGCCTCCGCCAAGTCCGCCACCGTGGTCAACCCGGCCCGGCGCAGCGCCTGTTCGGTGGCGGGGCCGATCCCGGGCAACGCCCGCACCGGCATCGGGGCCAGCACCGACCGCTCGGAGCCGGGCTCGATCAGCACCAGCCCGTCCGGCTTGGCCCGCTCGGAGGCGATCTTCGCCATCAGCTTGGACCCGGCGACGCCGACCGACGCGGTCAGCCCGGTGTGCTGCACGATGTCGGCCCGCAGGTCCTCGGCCAGCGCGAGCACCAGCTGCGCGCCTTCCGCGGGCGTCGTCGCGCCGGCCAGCGCGGGCCCGTACGGCCCGGCCTCCAGGTCGACGAACGCCTCGTCCAGGCTGAGCGGCTCGACCAGCGGGGAGCGCTCCCGCAGCAGCCCCATCACGATCTCGCTGTTGGCCCGGTACGCGTCGAACCGGCCGGTCAGGAACGCCGCGTTCGGGCAGAGCCGGCGGGCCTGCGCCATCGGCATCGCCGAGTGCACGCCGAACTTGCGGGCCTCGTAGGAGGCGGTGGAGACCACGCCGCGCCCGCCCAGGCCGCCGACGATGACGGGCTTCCCGCGCAGGCTCGGCTTGGACGCCTGCTCCACCGCCGCGAAGAAGGCGTCCATGTCGAGGTGGATGATGCTCGGCACGGCCCGCACCGCTCGATCATCCCGTGCCGCACTGACATTCCCGCGGACTACCCGTTCGCGTCCGCGTCCGCGAGCGCCCGGGCCACCCCGTCCTCGCGCGGCCCGAGCAGCGTCGGGTCCGGCCGCAGCAGCACGCTCGCCGCCGCCTTCGCCGCACTGCCGATCTCCCGCAGCCCGCCGTACTTCCAGGTGGTGTCGTGCCACTCCTCGACCCCGACCGCGTACGCGTCGATCCCGGCCGCCCGGCACAGCGCCAGCGCCCGCCGGACGTGGAAGGTCTGGCTGACCAGCACCGCCCGGTCGACGCCGAAGATCCGGTGCGCCCGGGCGCAGGAGTCCCAGGTGTCGAAGCCCGCGTAGTCGCCGACCACCCGCACCCCGGGCACCCCGCGGTCGATCAGGTAGCCGCGCATCGCGTCGGTCTCGTCGTACCGGACGGTGCCGTTGTCGCCGGTCACCAGGATCGCCCGGACCTTGTGCGCCCGGTACAGCTCCAGCGCCGCGTCCAGCCGGTGCGCCAGGTACGGGGAGGGCCGGCCGTCCATCAGCCCGGCGCCGAACACCACCGCGACGGGGGCGTCCGGCGCGCTCGCCACCGTACCGACCTTCGCGGACTGGGTCAGGTACAGCCAGGCGCTCGGCGCCAGCCCCAGCGCGGAGCACAGCACCACCGCCTGGAACCAGCGGCGCTGCCGCCGCCGGCCGACCGGACGCACCGCGCGCCACGCCGCCCGCGTCCGCCGCCCCGCGCACCTCAAGATCGTCGACACACGGACGAGGACGAGCGGGACCGGCCCGCCGGTTCCCCGACCGGGGTCCGACAGGTCAGCCCGCGCGGTTGCGGCGCTGCGCCAGCTCGTCGCCCGGGTCGTTGCCCACCAGCGTCTCGCCGGTGTCGGTGCGCTCGCCGTGCAGCCGCCCCAGAGTGGCCTCCAGCTCCTGCCAGACCGCGCCGACCGCGATGCCGAACACGCCCTGGCCGCCGTTGAGCAGGTCGACCACCTGCTGCGGCGAGGTGCACTCGTAGACCGTCGCACCGTCGCACATCAGGGTCAGCCCGGTCAGTCCGGCCTGGTCGGCGGACTGCAGGTGGGTGACGGCCACCCGGATGTTCTGCAGCGACACGCCGGCGTCCAGCAGCCGCTTGACGATTTTCAGCAGCAGAATGTCCCGGAAGCTGTACAGCCGCTGCGCGCCCGCCGGGTACGCCGAGCGCACCGAGGGCTCCAGCAGCCCGGTGCGCGCCCAGTAGTCGAGCTGCCGGTAGGTGATGCCGGCGGCGGCGCAGGCCGTCGGGCCGCGGTAGCCGACCAGCGCGGAGGTCGGGGCGAGCCGCTCGATCGCGGGCTGCCCAGGCTGGACGGCCGGGAAGCGGCCGAGCCTCGGCAGTTCCTCGGCCTCGGGCTCCGGCCGCCAGGGCCGTCCGATCAGAGCACGGCCGGCCCGCGGCAGGTGCACCGCGCACAGCGCTCCGGAACGCGTCTCGTCGCCGGTGCCGCTCATCGCCAACCTCCGTCCATTCCGCCCAAGGCCCCACGGGACCCGCAGGAGCCCTGCCGGGCCCCGGGCTGCGGGTGGCCCGTCCGGCGGGCCATCACCTGACGGTAGGCAGTCGCCAAAGCACCGTCAACGATCGCCACGCCGGGGGCTCCGACAAACTTCACCCCATCGAGTGGTTATTCGTGCCCCATGTGCGGGTAGCAGAACGGTTTTCCGGCGCATCCGAGTTGCGACCGACCGCCGACCGGGCTAGCGCGCCGACGGCCTCCCGGGCCCGGCGCGCCGCCCGCGGGCCGGGCCGCCGACCGGCCCGGCGCCACCGTGCGGCGGCTACTGCGGGCCGCCCCCGAAGTCCTCCGGCGAGACCTGGTCCAGGAACTCCCGGAACTTCTCGACCTCGTCCTCCTGCTCGTCCGGGATCGAGATGCCGGCCTCCGCCAGCACCTCCTCGCTCCCGTAGATCGGCGTACCGGTGCGCAGCGCCAGCGCTATCGCGTCCGAGGGGCGCGCGCTCACCTCGACACCACCGGCGAACACCAGCTCCGCGTAGAACACCCCGTCCCGCAGGTCGTTGATCCGCACCTCGGTCAACTGCTGCCCCAGCGCACCGAGCACGTCCTTGAACAGGTCGTGCGTCAGCGGCCGCACCGGGGTCATGCCCTGCTGGGCGAAGGCGATCGCGGTGGCTTCCCCCGGCCCGATCCAGATCGGCAGGTAGCGGTCCCCGCCGACCTCCCGCAGCAGCACGATCGGCTGGTTGGAGGGCATCTCCACCCGGACACCCACGACGTCGAGCTCATTCACACCAGCAACCCTATGGCGCTCGCCCCCGATAGGAAAGCGCAGCAGGCAGCGGCCACCGCGATCAGGACCGCCGCCCGCCCGGCCGCCACCGGCCGCTCAGCTCCGCGACCGCAGTCCCGCCTGCACCATCGCCGCGTGCAACCGCACCGACAGGGTGGCCAGTTCCCGCGCCGTCGCCTCCGCGTGCGCCCGGGTCTGCGGGTTGCGGTGCCGCCGCAGCGGCGCCACCACCTGCTCCACCAGCGCCACCTCGCGCTCCGCCGCCGCCTTCATCGCCCGCAGGTGCCGCGGCTCCAGGCCGAACCGCCCCAACTCCGCCACCAGCCGGGCGATCTGCAGCGCCTCCCCGTCGTACCCGCCGTCCGGGCCCGGCTGCACCAGGCCGTACGACTCCCACTCGACGAGCTCCCGCTCCTGCGCCTCGGCCGCCGCGATCAGCTCGGCCCGGCCCAGCCGCACCCCGCCCGGCAGCACCCCGGCCGCGGCCGCCAGCTCCCGGTCCGCCTCCTCCAGCGGCCCCGGACGGGACTCCGCCCCCGGCAGCGCCGGCGGCTGCTCGCCGCGCTCGATCGCGTCCAGGTGCTCGCGGATCACCCGCAGCGGCAGGTAGTGGTCGCGCTGCATCCGCAGCACGTACGCCAGCCGCTCCACGTCCGCCGCCGAGAACTTCCGGTAGCCGGACGGGGTCCGCTGCGGCTCGACCAGGCCCTCCGCCTCCAGGAAGCGGATCTTGGAGATCGTCACCTCCGGGAAGTCGTCCCGCAGGAAGGCCAGCACCGCGCCGATCGAGAGCAGCTCGTCACCCCGCCGGCGCGCCTCGCCCGTGCGGCGCGAGGCCGGCACGGGCGAGGACCCGAGGGACGGGGTAGGAATCTGTGGGGTCACTCGGGCTCCAAACGGAGAAGTGGTCAGTACCCCCGGTGGTGGCTGGCGAAGAACACCAGCCGGTACTTCCCGATCTGCACCTCGTCGCCGTTGCTGAGCAGCACCTCGTCGATCCGCTCCCGGTTCACGTAGGTGCCGTTCAGGCTGCCCACGTCCGCGACCGAGAAGCCGCCGTCGGGCTGCCGACGGAACTCCACGTGCCGACGCGACACCGTCACGTCGTCCAGGAAGATGTCACCCTGCGGGTGCCGCCCCGCCGTGGTCACGTCCGAGTCCAGCAGGAACCGGCTGCCCGAGTTCGGGCCGCGCTGCACGATCAGCAGGGCCGAGCCCGGCGGCAGCGCGTCGATCGCCGCCATCACCTCGGCCGACAGCGCCGGCGTGGCGCCCGTCGAGGTCGCCGTCGGGTCGTACGACTCGATGCCGGAGATCGAGATGGTCGAGGTGGTCTCCACCGCGCCCTCCGGGAAACCGCCGCCACGCAGCTGGGTCCCGCAGTTCGAGCAGAACCGGGCCTGCGCCGGGTTCTGGTTCCCGCACCGCGGGCACGGGCTGGTGCCAGCCATGTTCACAGCCTCCTGGCGCGGCACACCCGACTGGACGTGCCCGGCATAGGGGTCCGGGGCAAACCCTCCACCGGAGGTTGAGGGTCCTGCCGGGAAACCTATGCGCGGCCCGCCCGACGAATCAACCGACGCGCCGTAGCCCGCGTCGAACTGCCCGGTCGGGACGCCCGCGCCCTGGGTCACGTCGTCCCGGTACATCGGCCGCTGCCCGTCCGGCGCCGGACGCATCGGGGGCACCCCGGCGTCCTCCTGCCGGTAGCGCGCGGTCGGGGCCTCGGCCGTCTTCTTGTTGCGGCCGAAAAGCTTCGAGAAAAAACTCACGGGCGAATCCCCTTGCGTGTGACAGAACCGCCCGCGGGGCAGGGTTCAAGGCTCGGTGTGGCGGTGGGCCCGGCATCGGACCGGGGACTGACGAACGGTAAGACCCAGTGTCGCCGACCCGCCGCGGAAACCCACCACCGGGGGCTGCCCGCAGCTGACGAACCGTACGGAGCGCGCCCCGTCACTTCGCCGCCGGCTTGCCGTACTGCAACGGCTTCGGCGCGGCCAGCGCGTCCACCAGCACCTTCTGCTGCTGGACGATGGTCGCCCGCGCCTGGTGGTTCTCCAGGCTGCGCACCACGCCACCGGGGATGTTGAGCGCCGGAGTCAGGTCCTGCGGGTTGCCCACCACGGTGAAGCGGAACGGCTGCGAGACGCTCTTCCCGTCGATCTGCACGCCGCCCGACGAGTTGTCGGTGAAGTACGTACCGGCCACCACGCGCACGTCGTTGATCTGAATCGCCTCCGCCCCCGCAGCTCGGAGTTCCTGCAGGGTGTCCAGCAGCATATCCGCCTTCACCTGCCCTTGGGGATCATCGATCGTCAGCACGATCCCCGGCCCGGTGGCCTTCTCCGTCCCCGCCAGCACACCCAGCTCGGCCGCCTTCTTCCGGGTCTGCTCCTGGGCCTCCTTGGCCTGGTTGGACGAGTTCTCCAACTGCGCCAGGGACTGCTCCAGCTGCGTCTTCTCCGACTGGAGACGCTGCTGCTTGCCGTCCAGTTCGTCCAGGATCCGCACCAGGTCCTCCTGGCGGGCCCCGCGCAGCTCGCTGTGGTCGTTGGTCGAGCGCACCTGGATCGCCAGCGCCAGGCCCAGCGCGAACAGCAGCAGCGCCACCACCAGCTGGCCCCGCGACACCCGCGGCGGCCACATCGCCGCCTTCAGCCGGGTCCGCCCGTCCGAGGGCAGCTCCACCGGCTCCCGCCCCGCGGCCGCCGCCACCGGCTCCTCGGGCCCGACCGACTCGACCGGCTCCGCCACCGCAGCCGGCTCGACGGGCGCGACCGGCTCCGTCGACCCGGCCGGCTCCACCGGCTCGACCGACTCGGTCGGCTCCGGCTGCTCCTCGTCCCGCTCCCGCGGCTCCTTCTCCCCGCTCACAGCCGCTCCCTACGCCCTGAACACGTGCCGGCGGATCGCCGCAGCGTTCGAGAAGATCCGGATGCCCAGCACCACCACCACGCCGGTGGACAGCTGCGACCCCACGCCCAACTGGTCGCCCAGGAACACGATCAGCGCCGCCACCACGACGTTCGACAGGAACGACACCACGAAGACCTTGTCGTCGAAGATCCCGTCCAGCATCGCCCGCACGCCGCCGAACACCGCGTCCAGCGCCGCCACCACCGCGATCGGCAGGTACGGCACCACCGCGTTCGGCACCTCCGGCTGCACGAACACGCCGACGATCACGCCGATCACCAGACCCAGTACGGCAATCACGGTGTAGCAGCTCCTGTTCCGGTGGAAGTGGAAGTGGAAGTGGAAGTGGACTTCGTCGCGGTCGACCGCGTGGACTTCGACGGCGCCCCCGAGGGCGAACCCGACACCGCGCCGGACGGCGGGGCCGTCGGGAGGGCGGACCCCGAACCGGACGCCGACGGCGACGGCGACCCCGACGGCTCGGCCGACGCCTCCGCGGACGCCTCCGGCCCGGCCACCCGGAGCGTCACGCCCAGCGCGGCCGGCAGCGTCAACGACTTCTGCGTCGACACCGTCGAACGGATCCCGTAGCTCTCCTGGATGATCTTCAGGTAGCGGCCGCCCTCGTTGTCCTGGAAGGCCTGCGCCAGCCGCGGCCCGTCCCCGATCGCCAGCACCGTGTACGGCGGCACCAGCGGCCGGTTGTCCACCAGGATCGCGTCACCGGCCGCCCGGATCGCCGACAGCGCGGTCAGCCGCTGCCCGTTCACGGACACCGCCTCCGCGCCGGCCAGCCACAGCCCGTTCACGGCGTACTGCAGGTCGTGGTCCTTGACCCGCCCGTCCTTGCCGTAGCTGCCGGTGTTCCGCGGATCGCTGACGTTGCCGCCCGAACCGCTCCCGGACGCGTCGTCGATCACCAGCTTGATGCCCGGCCCGGTGATCGCCCCCGTCCCGGTCCGCGCCGCCAGCTGCTCCGCCCCGCTGTCGTCGCCGCTCTGCAGCGCCGCGTCCTGGGCCCGCTCGACCTTGTCGCGGTCCGCCTCGACCTGCCGCTGCAGCTCGTCCGCCGCCTTGTTGGCGTCGTTCACCCGGCTGACCAGGGCGTCCCGCTCCTTCGCCAGCACGGGCGCCGCGGCGTGCGTGCTCACCGCCCCGACCGTCACCACGACCGCCGCCAGCGCCAGGCCCAGGCCCAGCACCAGCCGCCCCTTGGCCGTCGACGGCAGCCGCGAACTGCCCTCCGCCCCACGGGCCCGGGCCGCCTCCGCGTACCCGTCGTCGAGCGAGTGCTCCATGACCGTGGTCAGCAGGGACATCGAGGCGTCCGGGCGGCGGAAGCGCCCCTCCGGGTCACTCGGCGTCGGCGATGCTGGCATGCGCCACATCGTTTCACGACCACGAGGTGCCCCACGACCAGCCCCGGGCCCCGCAGGACGGTTTCGGCACAGGATCGTGACAAAACCGGGTGGGGACGGGCCGCCGGGCCCGCCCCCACCTCACTTCCCCCGCACTACCTCCCGGCGCCGTCCACGACCGCGGCCCACTCGTCGAGCAGCCGCTCGGTCGCCTCGTCGTCCGGGCCCTCCGCCCACAGGTGGGTGACGGCCTCCGCCGGGTCCGGCAGGACCAGCGTCCACCGGCCGTCCGGCTCGACCACCCGCACGCCGTCCGTGGTGTCCAGCTTCCGGTTCCCGGCCGCCTCCACCACCGAACGCATCACCATGCCCTTGGCGGCCCACGGCGTGGCGATGTCCCGCTTCTGGATGTGCGCCTGCGGGATCCGCGCGTCGATCTGGCTCAGCGTCAGCTGCGTCCGCGCCACCAGGCCGACCAGCCGCACGAACGCCGCCGCCCCGTCCAGCACCCCGGAGAACTCGGGCACCACGAAGCCGCCGCGCCCGTCCCCGCCGAAGATCGTGCCGTCCGCCGCCGCGGCCTTCGCCAGGTCGTCCGGCGAGGTCGTCGTCCAGGTCACCTGGGTGCCGTGGTACGCCGCCACCTGCTCGGCGATCCGCGTCGTCGTCACCGGCAGCGCCACCTGCCCGGTGCGGCGCTCGGCCGCCACCAGGTCCAGCAGCACCAGCAGCGCCCGGTCGTCCTGGATCACCCGGCCGAGCTCGTCCACGAAGGACACCCGCTCACCCACCGGGTCGAACCGCACGCCGAACGCCGCCCGCGAGGACGCCACCAGCTCGCCCAGCCTGGCCAGCGCCGCCCGCCGCGAGTCCGCGTCCTCGGTCGGCCGCGCCTCGTCCAGGCCGCCGGCCACCGTCAGCGCCTCCACCCCGAGCCGCCCCAGGATGCTCGGCAGCACCAACCCGGCACTGCCGTGCGCCGCGTCCACCACCACCTTCAGCCCGGCCTCCCGCACCCCCGAGGTGTCCACCGTCCGCAACAGGTTCGTCGCGTACGAGTCGAACACGCTCGCCGGGTGCAGCAGGTCGCCGATCTCGCCCGGGAACGCCCGCCGGAACTCCTGCCGCGAGTACACCCGGTCCAGCTTCCGCTGCCCGGCCTGCGACAGGTCGGCCCCGCGCTCGTCGAAGAACAGGATGTCCAGCGAGTCCGGCACCCCCGGCGTGGTCCGCAGGAAGATCCCGCCCGCACTCCCCCGCGCCGTCGCCTGCCGGGCCACCGGCATCGGCACGTTCTCCAGGTCGCGGACGTCGATCGCGCTGGTCTGCAGCGCCGAGATCATCGCCCGCTTCAACGCCCGCGCACCACGCGAGTGGTCACGCGCGATGGTGACCGTCGCGCCCTTCTTCAACGTGGTCGCGTACGCCCCCGCCAGCCGCACGGCCAGCTCCGGCGTGATCTCCACGTTCAGGATCCCCGACACGCCCCGCACCCCGAACAGGTGCTCCTGGCCGCGGGACTCCCAGATCACCGAGGTGTTGACGAACGCGCCGGCCTCGATCGTCTTGAACGGGTAGACCCGGACGTTGCCCGCGATGATCGACTCCTCGCCGATCAGGCACTCGTCACCGATCACCGCCCCCTCGTCGATCCGCGCGGCCCGCATCACGTCGGTGTTCTTCCCGACCACGCACCCGCGCAGGTTGCTCTGCGCCCCCACGTACACGTTGTCGTGCACCACGGCCTTGTGCAGGAAGGCACCGCTCTTCACGACGACGTTCGACCCCAGCACGGTGTGCTCGCGCAACTCCACGCCGGCCTCGACCTTGGCGTAGTCACCGATGTACAGCGGCCCCCTCAGCACCGCCTCCGGGTCCACCTCCGCACCCTCGGCCACCCACACGCCCGGCGAGATCTCGAACCCGTCCAGCTCGACCTGGACCTTCCCCTCCAGGACGTCTGCCTGGGCCTTCAAGTAGCTCTCGTGCGTGCCCACGTCCTCCCAGTAGCCCTCGGCGACGTAGCCGAACACCGGCTTGCCCTCCTTGAGCAACTGCGGGAACACGTCGCTCGACCAGTCGACCGACTCGCCGGCCGCCACGTAGTCGAAGACCTCCGGCTCCATCACGTAGATACCGGTGTTCACGGTGTCCGAGAACACCTGCCCCCAGGTCGGCTTCTCGAGGAAGCGCTCGACCTTCCCCTCGTCGTCCGTGATGGTGATACCGAATTCCAACGGGTTCGGCACCCGGGTCAGGCACACCGTGACCAGCGCGCCCTTCTCCCGGTGAAAGGCAATCAGGTCGGAAAGGTCGAAGTCCGTCAGGGCATCGCCCGAGATCACCAGAAACGAATCGTCCCGCAGCGCGTCCTCGGCGTTCTTCACGCTGCCCGCCGTCCCCAGCGGTGTTTCCTCATTGGCATAGGTGAGGTGCATGCCCAGTTCCTCACCATCACCGAAGTAGTTCTTGACCAACGACGCCAAGAACTGCACGGTCACCACGGTGTCGTTGAGGCCGTGTCGCCTCAGCAGCCGCAGCACGTGCTCCATGATCGGCCGATTGGCCACCGGCAGCAGCGGCTTGGGCATGCTGGAAGTCATGGGGCGGAGTCGAGTGCCCTCCCCGCCCGCCATCACAACGGCTTTCATTACGGGTGCGTCCTCCTTCGCGGTGGTGAACCCCTGCGGGGTCCATCAAACCGGTCCGACGCATCCCTACCCGGAAGAAAACGTCCGACTCACCGTGGAGGCCGTGTAAAACGTCTCAGGCTGATCTCAAACGGCAACCGAACGCTCCGCCTGGAGGATCTGCCGGGCCTGCACCGCATACAGGGCACCGGCCCACCAGTACAGCGTCGTCCCCCACCAGATGAACGCCCAACTCACCACCCCCGCAACCTGGTGCACCCACCCCTCGCCCACCCCCAACAGCAGGAGCGGAAACGCGTACATCAGATTGAACGTCGCCGCCTTCCCCAGAAAACTCACGTTCAACGGCCCGTAACCCGCCCGGTTGAGCCGCAGCAGCACCACCCCGACGAACGCCTCCCGCGCCACCAACAACGCCGTCAACCACCAGGGCAGGATCTCCCGCCAGGTCAACCCCACCAGCGTCGACACGATGTACAACCGGTCCGCGGCCGGGTCCAGCAACTGCCCCAGCCGGCTGATCTGCCCCCACCGCCGAGCCAGCTTCCCGTCCAGGTAGTCACTGACCCCGCTCAACATCAGAACGACGATCGCCCACCCGTCGTTCTTCGGCCCCCCGAAGACCGGCCACAGCACCAACCACAAGAAGACCGGCACGCCCACCAGCCGAGCCATGCTCAGCAGATTCGGGATCGTGAGGACCCGATCGGTCTGAACGCGCGTCTCCTGGACCTCCACTGTGCGGAGCCTCCTGTATTAACCACCGACAACCGTGCGGGACCGACCCTACAACAAGAAAGCCCCCTGACTTCCCGTCAGGGGGCTTTCCCACAATGATTGTTCGGCGGCGTCCTACTCTCCCACAGGGTCCCCCCTGCAGTACCATCGGCGCTGTGAGGCTTAGCTTCCGGGTTCGGAATGTAACCGGGCGTTTCCCTCACGCTATGACCACCGAAACACTATGAAACTGTCGCCGCCCGGCCGGATCCCTCCGGCGGGGGTCGTTGTTTCAGAACAACACAGTGGACGCGAGCAACTGAGGACAAGCCCTCGGCCTATTAGTACCGGTCAACTCCACCCCTCACAGGGCTTCCATATCCGGCCTATCAACCCAGTCGTCTACTGGGAGCCTTACCCTCTCGATGGAGGTGGGAGTGCTCATCTCGAAGCAGGCTTCCCGCTTAGATGCTTTCAGCGGTTATCCCTCCCGAACGTAGCCAACCAGCCATGCCCTTGGCAGGACAACTGGCACACCAGAGGTTCGTCCGTCCCGGTCCTCTCGTACTAGGGACAGCCCTTCTCAACACTCCTACGCGCACAGCGGATAGGGACCGAACTGTCTCACGACGTTCTAAACCCAGCTCGCGTACCGCTTTAATGGGCGAACAGCCCAACCCTTGGGACCTACTCCAGCCCCAGGATGCGACGAGCCGACATCGAGGTGCCAAACCATCCCGTCGATATGGACTCTTGGGGAAGATCAGCCTGTTATCCCCGGGGTACCTTTTATCCGTTGAGCGACGGCGCTTCCACAAGCCACCGCCGGATCACTAGTCCCTACTTTCGTACCTGCTCGACCCGTCAGTCTCACAGTCAAGCTCCCTTGTGCACTTACACTCAACACCTGATTGCCAACCAGGCTGAGGGAACCTTTGGGCGCCTCCGTTACCCTTTAGGAGGCAACCGCCCCAGTTAAACTACCCACCAGACACTGTCCCTGATCCGGATCACGGACCCAGGTTAGACATCCAGCACGACCAGAGTGGTATTTCAACGGCGACTCCACAACAACTGGCGTTGCTGCTTCACAGTCTCCCACCTATCCTACACAAGCCGAACCGAACACCAATATCAAGCTATAGTAAAGGTCCCGGGGTCTTTCCGTCCTGCTGCGCGAAACGAGCATCTTTACTCGTAATGCAATTTCACCGGGCCTGTGGTTGAGACAGTCGAGAAGTCGTTACGCCATTCGTGCAGGTCGGAACTTACCCGACAAGGAATTTCGCTACCTTAGGATGGTTATAGTTACCACCGCCGTTTACTGGCGCTTAAGTTCTCAGCTTCGCCCGACCGAAATCGGACTAACCGGTCCCCTTAACGTTCCAGCACCGGGCAGGCGTCAGTCCGTATACATCGCCTTACGGCTTCGCACGGACCTGTGTTTTTAGTAAACAGTCGCTTCTCGCTGGTCTCTGCGGCCACCACCAGCTCGGGGAGCAAGTCCCGTCACCAGCAATGGCCCCCCTTCTCCCGAAGTTACGGGGGCATTTTGCCGAGTTCCTTAACCACAGTTCACCCGAACGCCTCGGTATTCTCTACCTGACCACCTGAGTCGGTTTGGGGTACGGGCCGCCATGAAACTCGCTAGAGGCTTTTCTCGACAGCATAGGATCATCCACTTCACCACAATCGGCTCGGCATCAGGTCTCAGACACGTGTTGCGCGGATTTGCCTACGCAACGTCCTACACCCTTACCCCGGGACTACCACCGCCCGGGCTGGACTACCTTCCTGCGTCACCCCATCGCTCACCTACTACCCCGTTGGGTCACCGGCTCCACCACGTCCCTTTGTCCGAAGACTCCGGGCCGGCTTCACGGGCTTAGCATCAAGAGGTTCGACGTTGGCGCTTCAAAGCGGGTACGGGAATATCAACCCGTTGTCCATCGACTACGCCTGTCGGCCTCGCCTTAGGTCCCGACTTACCCTGGGCAGATCAGCTTGACCCAGGAACCCTTGGTCAATCGGCGCAAGAGTTTCCCACTCTTGTATCGCTACTCATGCCTGCATTCTCACTCGTGAACCGTCCACAACTCGATTCCTCGGCTGCTTCACCCGGCACACGACGCTCCCCTACCCATCACAGCAGGCGTTGGCCCTTCATGCTGCAATGACACGACTTCGGTGGTGTGCTTGAGCCCCGCTACATTGTCGGCGCGGAATCACTTGACCAGTGAGCTATTACGCACTCTTTCAAGGGTGGCTGCTTCTAAGCCAACCTCCTGGTTGTCTCTGCGACTCCACATCCTTTCCCACTTAGCACACGCTTAGGGACCTTAGTCGGTGTTCTGGGCTGTTTCCCTCTCGACCATGGAGCTTATCCCCCACAGTCTCACTGCCGCGCTCTCACTTACCGGCATTCGGAGTTTGGCTAAGGTCAGTAACCCGGTAAGGCCCATCGCCTATCCAGTGCTCTACCTCCGGCAAGAAACACGCGACGCTGCACCTAAATGCATTTCGGGGAGAACCAGCTATCACGGAGTTTGATTGGCCTTTCACCCCTAACCACAGGTCATCCCCCAGGTTTTCAACCCTGGTGGGTTCGGTCCTCCACACGGTCTTACCCGCGCTTCAACCTGCCCATGGCTAGATCACTCCGCTTCGGGTCTTGGGCATGCAACTATGGGCGCCCTATTCGGACTCGCTTTCGCTACGGCTACCCCACACGGGTTAACCTCGCTACACACCGCAAACTCGCAGGCTCATTCTTCAAAAGGCACGCAGTCACAGCCCGAAGGCTGCCCCCACGGCTTGTAGGCACACGGTTTCAGGTACTATTTCACTCCGCTCCCGCGGTACTTTTCACCATTCCCTCACGGTACTATCCGCTATCGGTCACCAGGGAATATTTAGGCTTAGCGGGTGGTCCCGCCAGATTCACACGGGATTTCTCGGGCCCCGTGCTACTTGGGAGAAGCTCAAGCGAGCCGTACAGATTTCGTCTACGGGGGTCTTACCCTCTACGCCGGACCTTTCGCATGTCCTTCGACTACCCATACGGTTTCTGACTCGCCCAGCCGCCGGCAGACGACTGAAGAACTTTCCCACAACCCCGTCGTGGCAACCCCTGCCGGGTCTCACACCACAACGGTTTGGCCTCATCCGGTTTCGCTCGCCACTACTCCCGGAATCACGGTTGTTTTCTCTTCCTGCGGGTACTGAGATGTTTCACTTCCCCGCGTTCCCTCCACGCACCCTATGTGTTCAGGTACGGGTGACAGCCCATGACGACTGCCGGGTTTCCCCATTCGGACACCCCCGGATCAAAGCTCGGTTGACAGCTCCCCGGGGCCTATCGCGGCCTCCCACGTCCTTCATCGGTTCCTGGTGCCAAGGCATCCACCGTGCGCCCTTAAAAACTTGGCCACAGATGCTCGCGTCCACTGTGCAGTTCTCAAACAACGACCAGACACCCACCCTCGGGAGCATGACGCACCCTCAACTGAGGCCGGCATCCATGAGGCAACTTCCGTTCCCTCAGGACCCAACAACGTGCCCGACACACCAAGCTGTCCCTGTCTTCCACGCCCCCGAGGGGGCAGTACTGGCAGATCCATACCGTGTGTGCCGAATAGTCAACGTTCCACCCATGAGCTAGCACTCCGGGACATTCGCCCGAAGCTGCCGTGTGCTCCTTAGAAAGGAGGTGATCCAGCCGCACCTTCCGGTACGGCTACCTTGTTACGACTTCGTCCCAATCGCTGGTCCCACCTTCGACGGCTCCTCCCCTTACGGGTTAGGCCACCGGCTTCGGGTGTTACCGACTTTCGTGACGTGACGGGCGGTGTGTACAAGGCCCGGGAACGTATTCACCGCAGCATGCTGATCTGCGATTACTAGCAACTCCAACTTCATGGGGTCGAGTTGCAGACCCCAATCCGAACTGAGACCGGCTTTTTGGGATTCGCTCCGCCTCGCGGCATCGCAGCCCTTTGTACCGGCCATTGTAGCACGTGTGCAGCCCAAGACATAAGGGGCATGATGATTTGACGTCGTCCCCACCTTCCTCCGAGTTGACCCCGGCAGTCTCCTGTGAGTCCCCGACATTACTCGCTGGCAACACAGAACAAGGGTTGCGCTCGTTGCGGGACTTAACCCAACATCTCACGACACGAGCTGACGACAACCATGCACCACCTGTACACCGACCACAAGGGGGCTGATATCTCTACCAGTTTCCGGTGTATGTCAAGCCTTGGTAAGGTTCTTCGCGTTGCGTCGAATTAAGCCACATGCTCCGCTGCTTGTGCGGGCCCCCGTCAATTCCTTTGAGTTTTAGCCTTGCGGCCGTACTCCCCAGGCGGGGAACTTAATGCGTTAGCTGCGGCACCGACGACGTGGAATGTCGCCAACACCTAGTTCCCAACGTTTACGGCGTGGACTACCAGGGTATCTAATCCTGTTCGCTCCCCACGCTTTCGCTCCTCAGCGTCAGTAATGGCCCAGAGATCCGCCTTCGCCACCGGTGTTCCTCCTGATATCTGCGCATTTCACCGCTACACCAGGAATTCCGATCTCCCCTACCACACTCCAGCCTGCCCGTATCGAATGCAGACCCGGGGTTGAGCCCCGGGCTTTCACATCCGACGCGACAGGCCGCCTACGAGCTCTTTACGCCCAATAATTCCGGACAACGCTCGCACCCTACGTATTACCGCGGCTGCTGGCACGTAGTTAGCCGGTGCTTCTTCTGCAGGTACCGTCACTTGCGCTTCTTCCCTGCTGAAAGAGGTTTACAACCCGAAGGCCGTCATCCCTCACGCGGCGTCGCTGCATCAGGCTTTCGCCCATTGTGCAATATTCCCCACTGCTGCCTCCCGTAGGAGTCTGGGCCGTGTCTCAGTCCCAGTGTGGCCGGTCGCCCTCTCAGGCCGGCTACCCGTCGTCGCCTTGGTGGGCCGTTACCCCACCAACAAGCTGATAGGCCGCGGGATCATCCTGAACCGCCGGAGCTTTCCACCGGCCCCCATGCGGGAGACGGTCGTATCCGGTATTAGACCTCGTTTCCAAGGCTTGTCCCAGAGTTCAGGGCAGATTCCCCACGTGTTACTCACCCGTTCGCCACTGATCCACCCCGAAGGGCTTCACCGTTCGACTTGCATGTGTTAAGCACGCCGCCAGCGTTCGTCCTGAGCCAGGATCAAACTCTCCGTGAATGCTTCCACGAAAGAGCGGCACAGCAGCCACCGGAATAAGGCGGCCCCGTGCACTGCGTCCTCGCTAGTGTTTTACTTCAAAAGGAATCTCCAACCCCGACGAGATGTCGAGGCCGGGGATGTCAACATATCTGGCGTTGACTTTTGGCACGCTGTTGAGTTCTCAAGGAACGGACACTTCCTTCGGACCGCATCCCTGCGGACCCTCCGGGCGCTTCGTTCTTTCGTGTTTCGAGCTTATCAGACCGTTTACTCGGTGTTGACCGGAGTTTTACTTGCCTGACTTGCTCTGTTTACCGCCGTTGCGCGGCGACCTGAGCAACCATAGCGGGTCGGCGGCCGAGTGCCTAATCGGGGCGGGGCGGAGTCACCCGGTTGGGCCCGTGGGGGTGGGCGGGCGGGGCGGGTGGGGGCTCACTCGGATGCCGTAGAGTGCGGCGGGTCGACCAAGAGGACTAGACCACTTGCGGGCGGTGGGGTTGGCGGGGATGGTGCGGGGCGGTCGGTTCGTGTGCGGTTCGGTTGGGGCGGGAGGGGATCTTCACCCGGGCGGCTGGTGGGCGTTATGGCATGAGATGTCCGAAGTTGACGTAATTTGGGTTCAGTCGATCAATGGGCCGCTGCCCCGCGGCCGCACGCGATGTACTCCGTACCTGGGAGGCTCCACCATGACCACTGTTACGTCGCCGCTTGCCGGTCGCGCTGTCGGCCTCGCCAACGTTCCCGACCCGGTGTTCGCGGGAGCCATGGTGGGGCCGGGGACGGCCATCGATCCGTTGCGGGAGCCGATCGAGGCGGTGGCTCCGGTGGACGGGCAGGTGGTGTCGATGCATCCGCACGCGTTCGTGGTGATGGACGAGAACGGGCACGGGGTGCTGACGCACTTGGGGATCGACACGGTGCAGCTCAATGGGGAGGGGTTCGAGCTGCTGGTGCACAAGGGGGACCGGGTACAGCGGGGGCAGCCGGTGATCAAGTGGAATCCGGCGGCGGTGGAGGCGGCGGGGAAGTCGCCGATCTCGCCGATCGTGGCGCTGGAGGCGTCGGCGGAGCAGTTGAGTGGGGTGGCGGAGTCCGGTGAGGTCACGGCCGGCGGCGAGCTGTTCATCTGGAACTGACGGAACTTACGGCGACTGACGGCGAAGGGGTTTCGGAACCATGGAGCGGACGCTGCGGGGCGTGGGGGTCAGTCACGGGGTTGCCATCGGGCAGGTGCGGCACATGGGGACGGCGGTGCTGGAACCGCCGGTGACCCAGGTGTCGGCGGAGGAGGTGCCGCGGGAGCAGGCCCGGGCGCAGGCGGCGGTGGATGCGGTGGCCGCGGACCTGGTGGCGCGCGGGAACCTGGCGGGAGGTGAGGCGCAGGCGGTGCTGGAGGCGCAGGCGTTGATGGCGCAGGACCCGGAGCTGCTGGCGGACGTGAACCGGCGGATCGAGTCGGGGAGCAGCGCGGAGCGCGGGGTGTACGACGCGTTCGCGGCGTACCGGGAGTTGTTGGCGGCGGCGGGTGAGTACCTGGCCGGGCGGGTGGCGGACCTGGACGACGTGCGGAACCGGATCGTGGCGCGGCTGTTGGGGGTGCCGATGCCGGGGGTGCCGGACAGTGACGAGCCGTACGTGCTGCTGGCGCGGGACCTGGCGCCGGCGGACACGGCGTTGCTGGATCCGTCGCTGGTGCTGGGGTTCGTGACGGAGGAGGGCGGGCCGACGTCGCACAGCGCGATCCTGGCGCGGGCGATGGGGGTGCCGGCGGTGGTGGCGCTGGCGGGGGCTACGGGGTTGGCGGAGGGGGTGGTGGTGGCGGTCGACGGGGGTTCGGGCGAGGTGCTGGTGGAGCCTTCGGCGGAGCGGCAGGAGGAGTTGCGGCGGCTGGCGGCGGAGCGGAAGGCGGCGCTGGCGGCTTCGAGCGGGCCGGGGCGGACGTCGGACGGGTTCATGGTGCCGTTGCTGGCGAACGTGGGCGGGCCGGCGGACGTGCCGGCGGCGTTGGAGAACGGGGCGGAGGGGGTCGGGCTGTTCCGGACCGAGTTCCTGTTCTTGGACGACTCGGCGAAGGCTCCGGGTGAGGACAAGCAGGTCGAGGCGTACCGGAAGGTGCTGGAGGCGTTTCCGGGGGGCCGGGTGGTGGTGCGGGTGCTGGATGCGGGGCGGACAAGCCGTTGGAGTTCCTGACGCCCGGGGACGAGCCGAATCCGGCGCTGGGGGTGCGCGGGTTGCGGACGCTGTTGGAGCACCCGGAGGTGCTGCGCTCGCAGTTGCGGGCGTTGGCGCGGGCGGCGGAGGGGTTGACGGTGCGCCTGGAGGTGATGGCGCCGATGGTGGCGGACGGGGTGGACGCGCGGGCGTTCGCGGTGGCCTGCCGGGAGGTGGGACTGGACGCCAAGTACGGGGCGATGGTGGAGATTCCGTCGGCCGCGCTGCGGGCGGCGGCGGTGCTGCGGGAGGTGGAGTTCCTGTCGCTGGGGACGAACGACCTGGCGCAGTACGCGTTCGCGGCGGACCGGCAGGTGGGGTCGTTGGCGCGGTTGCAGGATCCGTGGCAGCCGGCGCTGCTGGACCTGATCGCGGCGGCGGCGGACGCGGCGAAGGCGGCCGGGAAGAGCTGCGGGGTGTGCGGGGAGGCGGCGGCGGATCCGCTGCTGGCGTGCGTGTTGACGGGGCTGGGGGTGACCAGTCTGTCGATGGGTGCGGCGTCGATCCCGTACGTGCGGGCGGCGTTGGCGCGGGCGTCGTTGGCGCAGTGCCAGCGGGCGGCGGAGGCGGCGCGGGCGGCGGACACGGCCGAGGAGGCGCGGGCGGCGGCGGAGCAGGTGCTGTCCGGGCAGTAGGAGGGGTGTGGTCTCCCGAGGGGTTCCGCTGCTGCCGTGGGGGTGGCAGCGGGACCCCTCGGGGTCTTGCGCGGTCAGGACTGCTTGCGGGTGGTGGCGAGCTGTTCGAAGAAGCGCAGGTGGTCGAGGTTGTCGACGGAGCCGGGGTTGACGGCCTTGGTGAGGGGGGTGCCGCCGAGCAGGCGCTTGACCGGGACTTCGAGGCGCTTGCCGGTGAGGGTGTGCGGGAGGCCCTGGACGGTGATCACCTCGTCGGGGACGTGGCGCGGGGAGAGTTCGGTGCGCAGCGAGGTGCGGATCCGGGCGGTGAGGGCGTCGTCGAGTTCGGCGCCGGGGGCGAGGACGACGAACAGCGGCATCCAGTAGCCGCCGTCGGGCTCTTCGAGGCCGATGACCAGGGACTCGGCGATCTCGGGGAGGCGCTCGACGACCTCGTAGATGTCGGCGGAGCCCATCCGGACGCCCTGGCGGTTGAGGGTGGAGTCGGAGCGGCCGTGGATGACGACGGTGCCGCGGCTGGTGGCGGTGATCCAGTCGCCGTGGCGCCAGGTGCCGGGGTAGGTGTCGAAGTAGCTGTCGTGGTAGCGGTGGCCGTCGGGGTCGTTCCAGAAGCCGGTGGGCATGGACGGGAGGGGCTTGGTGACGACGAGTTCGCCGACGGTGTCGGTGTGCGGGTGGCCTTCGGTGTCCCAGGACTCGACGGCGGCGCCGAGGCAGGGGGCCTGGATCTCGCCGAGGTGGACGGGGAGGGTGGGGACGCCGCCGACGAAGCAGGAGCAGACGTCGGTGCCGCCGCTGACCGAGGCGAGCCAGAGGTCGGACTTGACCTCGTCGTAGATCCACTGGAAGCCGTCGGGCGGGAGCGGGGAGCCGGTGGTGCCCAGGCAGCGGACGGCGGAGAGGTCGAGGTCGCGGCCGGGGTGCAGGTCGGCCTTGCGGCTGGCGATGACGTAGGCGGCGGAGGTGCCGAGGACGGTGGCGCGGGTGCGGGCGGCGACCGACCAGAGGGCGCCGGTGTCGGGGTGTCCGGGGCTGCCGTCGTAGGTGACGATCGTGGTGCCGGTGAGCAGGCCGGCCAGCAGGAAGTTCCACATCATCCAGCCGGTGGACGTGTACCAGAGGAACCGGTCGTCGGGGCCGAGGTCGAGGTGGAGGGCGGCCTGCTTGAGGTGTTCGACCAGGATGCCGCCCTGGCTCTGCACGATGGCCTTGGGGAGGCCGGTGGTGCCGGAGGAGTAGAGGACCCAGAGGGGGTGGTCGAAGGGGACGGGCTCGAAGACGGGTTCGACGGAGGAGGCGACGAGGGCGTCGTAGTGGAGGGTGCCTTCGGGGGCGGGGGTGTCGAGCAGGGGGACGTGGATGACGGTGGTGAGGGTGGGTAGTTCGCGGCGGAGTTCGGCGACGACCTCGGTGCGGTCGTGGTCCTTGCCGCCGTAGTGGTAGCCGTCGACGGCGAACAGGACGGTGGGTTCGATCTGCTGGAGGCGGTCGAGGACGCTGCGGGCGCCGAAGTCGGGGGCGCAGCTGGTCCAGGTGGCGCCGACGGCGGCGGTGGCGAGGAGGGCGACGGCGGCCTGCGGGATGTTGGGCAGGTAGGCGCTGACGCGGTCGCCGGGGCGGACACCGTTCGCGCGCAGCGCCGCGGCGAGGGAGCCGACCTGGCGGCGGAGTTCGGGCCAGGTGGTGGCGACCGGCTCGGTGGTGCGCTCGTCCAGGTGGAGGATGGCGGGGCGGTCGGCGTTGGCCGGGTCCTCGGCGGCGCGCAGGGCGTGTTCGGCGTAGTTGAGGGTGGCGCCGGGGAACCACGTCGCGCCGGGCATGGTGGCGGGTTCGGCGAGGACGGCGGTGGGCGGGGTGTGGAAGCGGACGTCGAAGTACTCGGTGACGGCCGTCCAGAAGCGGGTGAGGTCCTCGGTGGACCAGCGGTGGAGGTCCGCGTAGCGGGTGGCGGCCTCGGCGTCGGTGGTGGCCGGTGCGAGCGGGGCGGCGGGGGCTCCGTGGTGGGCGGCGGCCCAGCGCTGGAAGTCGACCAGGCGGCTGGCGGCGGCGCGGGCCGGGTCGGGGCGCCACAGCGGTTCGAGGTGGTCCTGGGGGGTCGGAGGGGTGCTCACGTGGTGGTCTCCAGGCCGGGGCGGGGACGGCTCGGCTTGTGGCGGGGCCGTCCGTGGGTGCTGACGGTGCTGACCATGCCACGTGATCGTCCGGGGGTCCAGGGTCGGGCGGTCGGGGTGCTGGTGGGGGCGGGTGGGAGGTGGTAGACCGGCGGGATGACGGTGGCTTATGACGTGGTGATCGTGGGTGGCGGGCACAACGGGCTGGTGGCGGCCGGGTACCTGGGCCGGGCCGGGCTGCGGGTGCTGGTGCTGGAGCGGCTGGGGC
Organism: Kitasatospora cineracea; assembly: GCF_003751605.1. Lineage (NCBI taxonomy): Bacteria > Bacillati > Actinomycetota > Actinomycetes > Kitasatosporales > Streptomycetaceae > Kitasatospora > Kitasatospora cineracea. The sequence goes on along the minus strand of NZ_RJVJ01000001.1, from coordinate 3,959,986 downwards.
ACGTGGGCGGGGCGGCGGTGTCGGAGCGGGCGTTCGCGGGGGTGGACGCGCGGCTGTCGCGGTACTCGTACCTGGTGAGCCTGTTGCCGCGGCGGATCCTGGCGGAGCTGGGGGTGCGGGTGGAGTTGCGGCGGCGGCGGATCTCCTCGTACACGCCGTGGGAGCGGGACGGGCGGGTCGGGGGGTTGCTGGTGGACGGCGGGGACGAGCGGCGGACGGCCCATTCGTTCCGTGAACTGACGGGTGGGGAGCGGGAGTTCGCGGCGTGGCGGGAGTTCTACGGGATGACCGGGCGGGTCGCGGAGCGGGTGTTCCCGTCGTTGACGGAGCCGTTGCCGTCGCGGGCGGAGCTGCGGGCGCGGGTGGACGATCCGGTGGCGTGGGCGGAGTTGTTCGAGCGGCCGTTGGGCGAGGCGCTGGAGCGGCGGTTCGCGGACGACGTGGTGCGGGGGGTGGTGCTGACGGACGCGCTGATCGGGACGTTCACGCACGCGCACGATCCTTCGCTGCGGCAGAACCGGTGCTTCCTGTACCACGTGGTGGGCGGCGGGACGGGTGACTGGGACGTGCCGGTGGGCGGGATGGGGGCGGTGACCGGGGCGCTGGCGGAGGCGGCGCTGGCGGGCGGGGCGGAGCTGCGGACGGGGTGCGAGGTGGTGGCGGTGGACCCGGGGGGTGCGGCGGGGCCGGCCGAGGTCGGGTACCTGGACGCGGACGGGGTCCGGCGGCGGGTGGGGGCGCGCTGGGTGCTGTGCAACGCGGCGCCGGCGGAGCTGGAGCGGCTGGTGGGTGGTGAGGGCGGTGCGGAACCCGCGCCGGAGGGGGCGCAGCTGAAGGTGAACATGCTGCTGCGCCGGTTGCCGCGGCTGCGGGACGGGGCGGTGGACGTGCGGGACGCGTTCGGGGGGACGTTCCACGTCGCGGAGTCGTACCGGGAGTTGGAGGGGGCGTACCGGGACGCGGCGGCGGGGCGGCTGCCCTCCCCCGCGCCGTCGGAGATCTACTGCCACTCGCTGGCGGACCGGTCGATCCTGGGGCCGGGCGTCCCGGCGGGGGCGCAGACGTTGACGCTGTTCGGGCTGCAGCTGCCGGCCCGGCTGTTCGCCGGGGATCCGGAGGGAGTGCGGGAGGCGGCGCTGGCGGGGGTGCTGGCGGCGTTGGACGGGGTGCTGGCGGAGCCGTTGGCGGACTGCCTGGCGGTGGACGGGGAGGGGCGGCCGTGCCTGGAGGTGCGCGGGCCGCTGGACCTGGCGGCGGACCTGCGGCTGCCGGGCGGGAACATCTTCCACCGGGACCTGGCGTTCCCGTTCGGGGGCGAGGGCGAGGGCCCGGACGTGGGGCGGTGGGGGGTGGGGACCGGGCATCCGCGGGTGCTGGTGTGCGGGGCCGGGGCGGTGCGCGGGGGCGGGGTGAGCGGGATCCCGGGGCACAACGCGGCGATGGCGGTGCTGGGGCGCTGACCGGCCGGGCCCGGAGCGGGTTCAGAGGCGCAGGTACTCGCCGTCGAACCAGGCGCGGGCGACCCGGGTGTGGAAGGGGAAGGCGAGCGGGGTGTCGGCGGTGGCGAGCTGCCAGCCGTCGGTCTCGTCGGTGGGGACGGAGGGCGGCAGGTCGGCCAGGTTGCGGGCCGGGAGGAGGGCGAACAGGCAGAGGAAGCCGCCGAGGGTGTCGGAGTCGGTGGCGACCAGGCGGGCCTCGGCCGGGTCGGCCAGGATGCCGGTCTCCTCGCGCAGTTCGCGGACGGCGGCCTGCTGCCAGCTCTCGCCGTAGTCGACGTAGCCGCCGGGCAGGGCGAGCAGGCCGTAGCCGGGTTCGATGGTGCGGCGGATGACGGTCAGCCGGGTGTCGCCGTCGGGGTGGTGGATCGGGAGCAGTGCGACGGTGACCGGGAGCGGGTTGCGGTAGCTGATCTCGTGGCAGCCGGGGCAGGTGCGCGGCCAGGCCGCGGTGCCGGCCGGGTAGGGCGTCCCGCACCAGTGGCAGTGGGTGTTGGGGCCGAAGGGGGCGGGGCGGGCGGACGGCTGGGTCGTCATGGGGGCGATGGTAGTCCGGGCGGGTGGCGGGCGGGGTGGAGTCGGGCGGACCGGGGGCGGGGGCGTGCGGGGGTGCGGTCGGCGCGGAGCGGGCGGGGGTGCGGTCCGGCCGGGCGGGTGAATCCGGCGGGCGGCGTTGGAATTCGGAGGTGTGCGCACGGTAGCGATGGGGTGTTCCCGTGAAAGGCACGGGAGTTGACTGTTCATTAAGGATGATTGTGCGAGCGATTCTGGTTTCCCTGATGGCTGCGGGTTCGGTGCTCGGACTGGCGGCGCCCGCTCCGGCGGCCGGGGGCCCGGCGGTCGGCGACGTGGTGGTGTTCTCGACCGAGGCGCAGCCGCTGGACACCTACGTCGACCCGGCCGGATGTCAGCAACTTCCCATTGTGGCACATGTGTTGACCAACCAGACGGACCGGCCGGTGAAGGTGTACGGCAACCCGTTCTGCCTCGGCCCGTCGGTGGTGGTGCAGCCGGGTTACGGGACGCACGTGCCGGGTGGGGCGGGAAGCTTCTCGGCCTGACGGGCATCCGGCCGGCAGTCGGAACTGCGGTCGGAAAATCGGCGCGGGCGATTGGCTGACGCGATGTGCTCATATTGATCGCCCGCTTTTTGTTTCATCATGGAAATGCGGCCGAACGGTCGCACTATGTCATGATGACGAGCGCCGACTCCTCGCCCTTCGCGGCGAATTGGCGCACCGTCAGCGCGGTCGGCTCGTTGTCTCCGGCCCCCCGCGGCAGTCGCGTCCCGGGTTGCGGCCGCCGTCGAGAGGACTGCGTTTCCCGTGGAGCACGTCGCACTTCCCGCTGCCTCCGAGGCGGCCCCGATCCCCTGGCGGGCGTACGCCAGGCTGGCCAAGCTCGACATCTGGGACTACTACCTGAGCGTCCCGCTGGTGGCCGCGATGGTGTCGGCCTCCGGGGCCGGGGTCGGGGCCGGGACGGTCCTGGTGGTGCTGGTGCTGTTCCTGGCGGGCGAGGTCGCCATGAGCGCGGCCATGTGCACCTTCGACGACGTCACCGGGTACCGGGACGGCAGCGACGCGGTGAACTACGGGCCGGACGCGCCCGCCCGGCGGCTGGCCCGGAAGCCGCTGGTGGCCGGGACACTGACGGAGCGCCAGGCGATCCGGTTCGGGTGGGCGGCGGTCGCGGCCTGCGTGCTGTGCTGGGCGGCGGCCGTCGCGGCGGCGCCCGCCCGGCCCTGGTGGGCGGTGGCCGGGACGGCGGCGCTGGCGGTGTTCGGGTTCCAGTACACCTGGTGGCTGCGGATCAGCTACAACGGCTTCCAGGAGTTCTTCCTGGCCGCGCTGGGCTGGTTCTTCGTGCTCCCGCTGTACGGGCTGCTGACCGGGCGGTTCGACGGGTTCGCGGTGGTGCAGGCGCTGGTGTTCGGGCTCGGCCCGCTGCTGTTCGGCGTGTACTCCAACACCAACGACATCCCCGGCGACCGGGCGGTGGGCCGGAGGACCGCCGCGGTGCTGCTCCCGCCGCGCGGCAACGCGGCGTTCGTGGCCGGGTGTTCGGCGCTGGAGGCGGTGCTGCTGGTGGGTTCGGCGGCGGTCGGGGTCGCGCCGTGGTGGTTCCCGCTGGTGATGGCGCCGGTGATCGCGCTGCGGGCCCGGCAGTGGGTGCTCGGGTTCGTCCGGGGCGAGATCCTGCTCGCCCGCCGGCTGGGGATCCACCTGCACCGGGTGTGCTGCGCGCTGCTGATCGGCGTGGACCTGGGCCTCGCGGTGTTCGGCGGCGGGCTGTGACCGGCGGGGCGGGGCGCAGCGGGGCGGGGCGCAGGGGGGCGGGGGCGTTGTTCGGGCGGCTGCCGTTGGACCTGGGGCCGCTGTTCGACACGCTGGCCGAGCAACGCCCTTCGGTGAACGTCCGGTTGGGGCGTCCGCTGGACCTGGCGCCGGAGCGGGGCACCGCGTACGACACCGGGCAGGTGGCCGAGCTGGTGCGGGAGACCGCGGCCTGGCTGGTGGCGGCCGGGGCCGGGCCCGGGTCGTCGGTGGCGGTCGTCAAGCGCAACCACTGGGACTACGTGCTGCTGGCCTGCGCGGCGGCCCGGATCGGGGCGGTGCCCGCGCTGCTGTCGGACCGGGTGCCGCCGGACGGGCTGGCGGCGCTGCTGCGGCGGCTGCGGCCGGACGTGCTGGTCACCCAGCGGGACGTGCTCGGCGGGGCGCGGGCCGCCGGGGTGGAACTGACCGCGCTGGCCGGGCGGACGGTCTGCCTGGACGGGCCCGCCGAGGGCGCGCTGGCGGTGGACGAGCTGCGCGGCGGGCCGGTGCCGGCGGTGCGCGGGCGCGGGGAGGACGAGCCGCTGGCGGTCATCCACACCTCCGGCACCACCGGCGTCCCCAAGCTGGTGGTGCACTCCACCCGGACGCTGATCCGGCGGCTGTCGGCGTTCGAGGCGCGCCCCTGGCCGGTGCTGTCGGTGCGCCGCACGGACACCGTGGCCAGCGCCGTCTCGTTCGCCCACGGGCGGGCGCTGACCTGGACCGTCAGCGCGTTCTGGCGGGCCCCGCGGACCGTCGTGCTGCTGCCCGACTCGGACCCGTCGACGGCCGCCGCGCTGCTGCGCAGCCACCCGCCGACCGTCATGGAGGCGCTGCCGTCCAGCTACGTGCGCTGGCAGGCGCTGGCGGAACCGGCGGCGGGGTCCGCGGGGTCCGCGGGGTCGAACCCGTTCCGGGACGTGCGGCTGTTCATCTCGACCTTCGACGCGGTGCACCCGCCGACCGTGCGGACCTTCCTGGACGCCACCCGGCGGCGGCATCCGCTCTGGATGCAGGGGTGGGGGCAGAGCGAGACCGGGCCGCTGAGCTTCCGGTTCCTGACCCGCGGGGCGCTGACCGAGCCTGCCGGGCGGCACCCCACCACCCGCGACCTGGGGCGGCCGGTGCCCGGGTGGGTGCGGGTGAAGGTCGCCGACCCGGCCCGGCCCGGCCGGACGGTGCCGCCCGGCGAGACCGGGATGCTGTACGCCCGCACCGGGGCGCTCTGCCTCGGCTACCTGGGCGAGCCGGAGCGGTGGGGGCGCAAGCTCGACCGCGGCTGGTTCAACACCGGGGACCTCGGGGTGCGCACCCGCGACGGCCGGGTCCTGGTGCTCGACCGGGAGGTCGACATGGTGCCCGGGATGAGCTGCGTCGAGATCGAGGACGTGCTGCACGAACGGCTCCCCGACGTCGAGGAGGCCGTCCTGCTGTCGGTGGCCGACGGCCGCCCGCAACCGGTGCTGGTCACCGCGGACGGCGGGCTCGACCCGGCGCGCTGGCGGGACGCGGTGCGCGACCTGCCGCCGCTGGCCGAACCGCTGGTGGTCGGCTGGGACGCGGTGCCGCGGACCGCCACCGGGAAGGTGCGGCGGCACGAGCTGCGGGCCCGGGTGCTGGCCGGCAGTGCCGGGATCGGGACCGGGCAGTGGACGTGAACGCGGCGGGGAAGGGCGGGAGTTGACGTGACGAGGGCGGAGGACGCAGTGGGCGCGGAAGACGGCCGGGACGCGGCGGGCGGTTCGGGCGAGGTCGATGTCGCGGTGGTCGGGGCGGGGATCGCCGGACTGACCGCGGCGCACCACCTGGTGGCGGCCGGGCGGTCGGTGCGGGTCTTCGAGGGGGGCGACCGGGTCGGCGGGCGGATGGCCTCCAGCCGGGTGGACGGGTGGCTGCTAGACGAGGGCGCGGAGACCATCGCCGGGGCCGGGTACGAGGCGACCTGGGAGCTGATCCGGGCGGTGGGCGTGCCGGAGTCCGAGGTGCCGGTGATCGAACCCGGGTTCGCGCTGTGGCGGCACGGACGGGCGCACGCCCACCTCGGGCACCCGAAGGGCCTGCTGACCGGCGCCGGTCTGTCCTGGCGGGGGCGCTGGGCGTGGCTGCGCTTCGTCGCCGAACTCGGCACCGCCTGGCGGGGGTTCGACCCCGACCGGCCGGAGACCGCGCCCAGCCGGGACGCCACGCTGAGCGAGTACTGCGCCGGCTCGGCGGGGCGGGAGGAACTGCTCGCCGCGATGCTGCAGCCGCTCTCCAGCCACTGCTTCGGCTGGCGGCCGGAGAGCTCGGCCGTCGCCCCGATGGTGGCCACCCTGCTGTCGGTGGGCGGGGCCGGGGCGCGCTGGATGACCTACCGGGACGGGATGGACACGCTGGCCCGCCGGCTGGCCGAGCGGCTGCCGGTGGAGCTGGGGCGGCGGGTGGTCGCCGTCCGGGAGGAGACGGGCACGGGCCCGGGGGCGGCCGGCGCGCGGGTGGAGTTCGCGGACGGGACGCGGGTGCGGGCCCGGCAGGTGGTGCTGGCGGTGCCCGCGCCGCTGGCGCTGGAGTTGCGCGGGGACGACCTCCCGGACGGGGAGCGGCCGTACCTGGCGGCGAGCACGTACGCGCCGATGCTCAAGGTGGCCTGCCTACTGGACCGGCCGCTGCCCAGCCCGACCGGGGCGCCGAGCTACGCGATGTCGGTGCCGGAGAGCGAGAGCCGGGTCTGCACCGGGCTGATCCTCGACCACCTGAAGGCGGACGGGCGGGCACCCGCGGGGAAGGGGCTGGTCAGCGTGTTCGCCTCGCCGTGGGTCTCCCCCGAGTTGCTGGGCGAACCGGACGAGCGGGTGGTGGAGACGGTCTGCGCGGAGGCCGAGCGCTTCCTGCCCGGCCTGCGGGCGGCCACCGTCCGGACGCTGGTGCACCGCTTCCCGCTCGGGCTGCCGCAGGGGGCGCCGGCGGCCGTCCGGGAGCGGGCCGCGTTCCTGGACCGGCCGACCCGGGCGGTGGAGTACGCCGGGGACTGGGTGATGCTGCGGCCGAGCAGCGAGGGGGCGGTGCGGTCGGGGAGGTTGGCGGCGGAGCGGGTGCTCGCGCACGCGGCGGGGGCGGGTGCGGGTGCGGGTGCCGCTGCGGCTGCGGCTTCGGTGGGGCGGGCGTGATGGGCGGGGCGGTGCGGGAGGCCGGGGGGTCGTACCTGTTCGACAACGGGAGTGCGCACGCGGCCGGGCAGCACCGGTGCCTGGCGGCGTGGCTCGACCCGATCAGTGTCGGCCGGCTGCGGGCGGGCGGGGTCGGGCCCGGGATGCGGTGCCTGGACGTGGGCGCCGGGGCGGGGAGCGTCGCGGCCTGGCTGGCCGAGCAGGTCGCGCCCGGGGGCTCGGTGGTGGCCACGGACCTGGCGCCGCTGCCGGTGCCCTCCCGGCCCGGGCTGGCGGTGCGCCAGCACGACGTGGTGCGGGACCCGCTGCCCGAGGAGGCGTTCGACCTGGTGCACGTCCGGCTGGTGCTGTCCCACCTGCCGGAGCGGGAGGCGGTGCTGGCGCGGCTGTTCGCCGCGCTGCGGCCCGGCGGGGTGCTGCACCTGCTGGAGTTCGACGCCGAGTACGCGCCGGTGCTCACCGTCCCCGACGAGCGGGCCCGGGAGCTGTACGAGCGGTACCAGCGGGCGAAGTTGCGGGCCTTCCGGGCCCGCGGTTCGCACCAGGGGTGGGGGCGGGAGTGCGCCGGTGCGCTGGTGCGGGCCGGGTTCGTCGAGGTGGAGGCGGAGGCCCGGATCGACACGCTCGCCCCCGGGACGCCGCAGCTGGAGATGCAGCTGCACAACACCTGGCACCTGCGGGAGGCGCTGCTGCGGGAGGGGCTGGCGGAGGACGAACTCGCCGAGCTGCGCGGGCTGTTCGGCGACCCGCGGTTCCGGGCCTGCTCGAACGTGGTGTACGCGGTGCGCGGGCGGCGGCCGCGAGTGGCGGGCCGGTGGCGGCCGTGAGTGGTGCGCGGGCGGCGGCCGCGGGTGGCGGGCCGGTGGCGGCCGTGAGTGGTGCGCGGGCGGCGGCCGCGGGTGGCGGGCCGGGCCTGCTTGCGGCGCTGCGGCCGGTGGTGGCGCGGGAGGTGGCGGCCGGGCTGTTGCGCGGGTGCGGGGTGGGCGTGGTGGAGGGGGAACTGCTGGAGGTGGGCGGCGAGTTGGGCTGCCGGATCTCCTGGGCCGGGCCGTTGGGGCTGGCGGTCGGCAGCGAGGCGGACGTCCAGGCGGCGTGCGGGGTGATGCACGTGCACGGCCGGCGGTACGGGGCGCCGACGCCGCTGCGGGTGGACTTCGCGTCGGTGGCGGCCGGGGTGCTGGCCGCGACGGGTGCGCTGGCGGCGCTGCGGGCGCGGCGGTTCGGGGCGGCGTACCGGGAGGTGGGGGTCTCGGTGGCGCAGGCCGCGCTGTTCGGGCTGGCGCAGTACCTGGCCGCGGCGACCGCCCCGGGCCAGGAGTGCGCGGAGCCGTCCGGGGCGGGCGGGCCGCCGTTCGTCGCGGCGGACGGGGTCCGGTTCGAGCTGGAGGCCCTGGCGGCGGACGGCTGGCTGCGGTTCTGGTCCGAACTCGGCGTCGGACGACGGGTGGTGGGCCTGGCCTGGCTGCCGTTCCAGGCCCGGTACGGGACGGCTTCCTGCCCGCTGCCCGAGGAGCTGTTCGCGGCGACGCGGGCGGTCGGCTACCGGCGGCTGGTGCGGGTCGCGGCCGAGTGCGGGGTGGAGTTGACGGTGGTGGCGGCGCGACCGGCCGTCCTGGGCGGGATGCCGTGGCGGCTGCGGGCGGGCGGGGTCGCGGGGCCGGAACGAGGACGTGAACTCGGCTCCGGGGAGGGGCCGTTGGGCGGGGTCCGGGTGGTGGAGATCGCCCGGCGGGTGCAAGGGCCGGTGGCCGGACGGGTGTTGGCGCTGCTGGGGGCCGAGGTCGTGCGGGTCGAGCCGGTGGGCGGGGACCCGCTGCGCGGGGTGCCGCCGATGACGGTGGCGGGTGGCGGCGGGGTGGCGGGTGGCGGGGTGGCGGTGTCAGCGCGGTTCGCGGCGCTCAACCGCGGCAAGGGGGTGCTGGAGGCGGACCTGCGCAGTGCGGAAGGGCGGTCTGCGGTACGGGAGTTGCTGCGGAGGTCGGACGTGCTGCTGCACAGCCTGGCGCCCGCGAAGGTCGCCGGACTGGGGCTGGACGCCGCGGCGGTCGCCGCGCTGCGCCCCGGCCTGGTGTACGCCCAGGCCAGCGGCGGCGGGCCCGGGCTGAGCACCGACTACCCCGTGCAGGCGCACTCCGGCCTGGCCGCGCTGCTGGCGCCGGACGGGCTGCCGCCGCGGCCCACCCTGCTGACCGTCTGCGACGTGCTGGGCGGGCTGGTCTGCGCGGCGGGGACGGTGGCGGCCCTGGAGGCCCGCGAGCGGACCGGGCGGGCGCAGCGCGTCGAGTCCTCGCTGCTGTCGGCGGCGCGGCTGCTGTGCGGGGCGGCGAACCGGGCGGGCGGGGCGGTCGGGGCGGGTGGCGAGGGCGGGGTGGCGGTGTGCACGGATCTGGCCGTCCTGGCGCGGGACCCGCGGGTGGCGGCGGCGCTGGAGTTCGGGGCGGACGGGTGTGCGTTCGTCCGCGCGCCGTGGGAGTTCGGGACGTGAGCGGGGGCGGCGTCGGAAGGGCGAGCGTCCGGGGGCAGTGGCGGGGAGCGGGTTGGCGATGGGTTCGGCGGATCAACGGATGACGGGAGTGGTGGCTGTGACGTGGGTTTCGGTGGCTGGGGTGGAGTTTCCCGACCGGGTGGGGCGGGGGCTGCGGGAGGAGTGGGTGCAGCGGGGATGGTGTCCGGGGCGGGGGCTGTACGAGTTGTTCGAGGAGCGGGTGGCGGCGCACGGCGGGCGGGTGGCGGTGGTCGACGGGGACGGGGAGCTCTCGTACGCGGAACTCGGTCGGCAGGTAAGGGGGTTGGCGGCCGGGTTGGCGGCGCGGGGGGTGCGGCCGGGGTCGGTGGTGGGGGTGAAGGTGCCGGCCGGTCGGCGGGCGTTGGCGGTGGATCTGGCGGTGGCGGCGCTGGGGGCGGTGGTGTTGCCGTGCACGCCGGGGCACGGGCGGCGTGATCTGCTGGCGGTGTGGGGGACGGCGCGGGTGGATGCGGTGGTAACGGTGCCGGAGTGGAAGGCGCTGGTGGACGGGTTGCGGCCGGAGTTGCCGGACCTGCACGAGGTGGTGGTGCTGGGGGCGGAGCCGTGGCCGGAACAGCCGGGGTGGGCACCGGCGGCGGTGGACGCGGAGGCGCCGGCCCGGATCCTGCTGTCCTCGGGGTCGGAGGCCGTGCCGAAACTGATCGCGTACTCGCACAACGCGCTGGCCGGGGGGCGCGGGCGGTACGTGGAGCGGGTGTTGGGGACGGTGGACGGTGCGCCGCCGCGGGTGCTGCTGCTGGTGAGCCCGGCGACGGCGTACGGTTCGCTGGCGGTGGTGGCGCTGGTGCGGTGCGGGGCGACCGTGCTGCTGCCGGACGGGGACCGGTTCGATCCGGCGGAGGCGGTGGCGGCCGTGGGGCGGTGGCGGCCGACGCACCTGGCGGCGGTGCCGACCATGTTGCGCCGGATGGCGGAGCAACTGCCGCTTCCGGGCGAGGACTTGTCCTCGCTGCAGGCCGTGGTGTCGAGTGCGGCGGCGCTGTCTCCGGCGGTGCTGGGCGCGGCCCTGCGGCGGTTCGGGTGTCCGGTGGTGAACGTGTACGGGGCCAGTGACGGGCTGAACTGCCATGCCCGGTGGACGGATCCGGACGGTGACGTGCTGCGGGTGGGCCGGCCGGATCCGGCGGTGGCGGAGTTCCGGGTGTGCGGGCCGGACGGGCGGCCGGTGCCGGCGGGAGTACCGGGCGAGTTGCAGGCGCGCGGGCCGATGACGCCGCTGTGCCACGTCGGGGAGCCCGAGTTGGACGCCCGGCTGCGGGTCGACGGGGGCTGGGTCCGCTCGGGCGACCGGGGGGTGCTGGAGCCGGACGGTTCGCTGCGGGTGCTGGCCCGGATCAAGCAGATGGTGAACCGGGGCGGGGTGTCGATCTCCACGGCGGAGGTGGAACGGCTGCTGGAGGGGCACCCGGAGGTGGTGGAGGCGGTGTGCGTGCCGGTGCCGGACCCGGACCTCGGCGAACGGATGTGCGTCTGTGCGGTGCCGCGCGGGGACGGGCTGACGCTCGGCGAACTGACGGTGTTCCTGGTCGAGTTGTGCGGCCTGGAGCGGTACAAGCTGCCGGAGCGGCTGGTGCTGCTGGAGCAGTTGCCGGTGGGCGCGTCGGGGAAGCCGGACCGGCGGGTGATCGCGGAGCTGGCGGCGGCGGCCGGGCGGGAGACGGAGGCGGTGGAGGCAGTGGAGGCGGTGGGCTGAGAGCGCCGGGCGGGCGGGAGTTGCAGCGCGGCGAGGCGGTGGGCGCCCCGCGGCTCGCGGGGGCCCGCCGCCCGTCGGCGGGATCAGGTGGGGAAGGTCAGGACCGCGGTGGTGATCCGCTCCACCTCGGCGTCCGTCAGGTGCGGGTAGACCGGCAGGGAGAGGCACTGACGGGCCGCCCGTTCGGCGTTCGGCCAGTGGCCGCCGGGGGCGGCGGTGTGGGCGAACGCGGGCTGGTGGGGCAGGGGTTGGGGGTAGTAGACGTGGCCGTCGACGTGGTGGGCGGCGAGGTGGCGGTGGAGGTCGTCGCGGCGTTCGGCGAGCAGGGTGTAGACGTAGTAGCAGCGGCCGTCGGTGCCGGGCGGGGGCGGGAGGATGCCGCGGGTGGCGAGGGGGGTGAAGTGCCGGGTGTAGTGGGTGGCGATCTCGGCGCGGCGGGCGAGGCGGGCGGCCAGGCCGGGGTGGCGGCGGAGTTGGAAGGCGGCGAGGATCTCGTCGAAGCGGCTGTTGAGGCCGACCAGGTGGTGGCGGAAGCGGTGCGTGCCGTCCTGGCCGTGGTTGCGCAGCATCCGGACGGTGCGGGCGAGTTCGGGGTCGGAGGTGACGACGACGCCGCCTTCACCGGGGCCGCCGAAGGACTTCACCTGGACGAAGGAGAAGACGCCCGCGTCGCCCCAGGTGCCGGCCGGGCGGCCGTCCAGGACGGCGCCCTGGGCGACGGCGGAGTCCTCGATCAGGCGGAGGCCGTGCCGGGTGGCGAGGGCGCGCAGGCGTGGCATGTCGGCCATCACGGAGAACATGTGGGCGGGCATCAGAGCCTTGGTGCGGGGGGTGATCAGGGCCTCGGCCGCGTCCGGGTCCATGACCAGGGTGTGCGGGTCGATGTCGGCGAAGACCGGGGTGGCGCCGACGCCGAGGACGGTGTTGGCGAGCGGGGCGCAGCCGAAGGCCGGGACGATCACCTCGTCGCCGGCGGTGATGCCCATGGCGCGCAGGATCAGGGTGAGGGCGGTGGTGCCGCTGCCGCAGGCGATGACGTCTCCGGCGCCGAGGTCGGTGCGCAGCAACTCCTCGAAGCGGGCGGTGCGTTCGCCGAGGATGAAGCGCTGGGCGGGGTCGGTGGCGATCTCGCGGACGGTGTCGAGCAGCAGGTCGCGGTCGTCCTCGAAGAGGTCGGGCGGGAAGAACGGGATGGTGGCGGCGGCGGTCGTGGTGGTCATCGGCGGGTCAGCGCTGCTTTCCGTGCTGGAAGTCGCGGACCAGGTCGCTGACCAGGTCCAGTTGGTGGTCGGCGAGGTCGGGGTAGAGCGGGAGGGCGAGGGCGCGGCCGCAGGCGGCTTCGGCGTGCGGGAACTCGCCGGGTCGGTGGCCGAGTTCGGCGAAGCAGGGCTGGAGGTGCAGCGGCGTCGGGTAGTAGGTCTCGGTCTGGACGCCGTGCCGGGCGAGGTGGTCGGCGAGTCCGTCGCGGTGGTCGGACTCGATCAGGTAGACGTACCAGACGGGGTCGGTCGCGGCGTCCCGGTCGACGACGGTGGGCAGGGTGAGGCCGGGGGTGCCGGTCAGGCGTTCGGTGTAGCGGGCGGCGAGGGTGGCGCGGCGGGCGATGTCCTGGTCGGCGCGGCCGAGTTTGGCGAGCAGGACGGCGGCCTGGATGTCGTCCATCTTGCTGTTGGTGCCGAGGAGTTCGGTGGGGCGGTTGATGGTGGGGAAGTCGTCCAGGGTGCGGCCGGTGCGGCCGTGGTGGCGCATCGCGGAGACGGCTTCGGCGAGGGCGGGGTCGTCGGTGAGGACGGCGCCGGCGTCGCCGATCGCGCCGAGGGTCTTGGTGGGGAAGAAGGAGAGCACGCCGCCGGCGCCGTGCAGTCCGGCGTGGACGCCGTCCCAGCGCATGCCGAACGCCTCGGCGCTGTCCTCGACGACGGTCAGGCCGTGCCGGTCGGCGACGGCCAGCAGGGCGCGCAGGTCGGCGAGTTGGTGGAACAGGTGGACCGGCATGACCATCCGGGTGCGGTCGGTGCGGACGGCTTCGACGCTCGCCGGGTCGAGGCTGTACGTGACCGGGTCGATGTCGGCGAAGACCGGGCGGCCGCCGGCCAGCACCACCGAGGTCGCGGAGGCGACGAAGGAGTAGGCGGGGACGATCACCTCGTCGCCGGGGCGCAGGCCGGCCGCGCGCAGCAGCAGGACCAGGGCGTCGGTGCCGCTGTTGACGCCGATCACGTGCCGGGCGCCGGTCCAGGCGGCGAGGGCGGCTTCGAGTTCTTCGACCTTCGGGCCGTGCGAGTACTTGCCGCGGTCCATGAGTTCGTCGAGGTGGCGCCGGGTGGTGGGCCAGAGCGATTCGAAGGTCTCGGCCTGGGTGAAGAAGGAGACGCCCGGGGAGGTGGTGGCACCCATAAAGCCCTCATCGGATTGTATGGATAAAGCGGATCCGAAGGTCCGTGCCCGAATCTGCCGGGCACCCGAATCTATGCCGACCGCCTCCCCGTCCACCCCGGCCGACAAGCGGGTTCACCCCTTCGAATGGCTTGGTGGGTAAGCGATTTGACGCCCGGCCGGATTGCCGCCGAAGTGCTGATTGAATACCGGACGAAGCAGCGCCGACCGCGGCACCGACCGCACCGCCGCGACCCGGAAGGAATGACACCCCGCCATGCCGAACGGATTCGGGACCTTACTCGTCGGAATGGGACGGGCCGGAGACGGACTCCACCTCCCGGTGCTGCGCCGCCTGCGCGGCGCGCCCGGCACCGCGCACCTGTTCGCCGCCGCGCCGATCCTCGCCGTCGACCCGTACCGGCGCCCCCGGGCGGCCGCCGACCTGCGCCCGACCACCCTCGCCGAGGCGCCCCGGCTGCTCGACCCGGAGCGCACCGTCGTCCACCTGTGCACCCCGCCCACCGAGCGGGTCGCCGCCCTGGACGCCCTCGGCCGGCTCGGCTACCGGCGGGTGCTGCTGGAGAAGCCGGTGGCCGCCGACAGCCGCGGCCTGGACGAGTTGCTCGCGCTGCGCGACCGGTACGGGCTGGACCTGGCGGTGGTCGCCCAGTGGCTGGGCAGCCGCCTCACCGGTCGGCTGCGCGCGCTGCTCGCCCAGGACGCGTACGGGCCGCTGCGCACCATCCACGTCGTCCAGCGCAAGCCGCGGTTCTCCCGCTCGCTGGCCGGGGGCGGGCACCCCACCGCCTTCGACATCGAGCTGCCGCACTCGCTCGGCCTCTGCCTCGCCCTCGCCGGGCCCGGCGAGGTGACCGGCGCGGGCGGCACCGACATGGTGGTCGACGGGCAGGTGCTGCCCCGGCTCGGCACCGCCTGGCTCAACCTCCAGCACCGCGGCGGCGCGTGGACCCGGATCCGCTCCGACCTCACCTCGCCGGTCCGCGAGCGCCGGGTCACCCTGGAGCTCGCCCGCGGCACCCTGATCGGCCACTTCCCCGGCAGCGAGGCCGACGCGTACGCCCGGCTGACCGTCATCGACCACGACGGCGAGAGCACCGAACTGCTGCACGACGACGCGCTGGGCGGCTTCCTGGAGCACATCTACGGGTACTACGCGGCGGACGGCGGGCGGCGCGGCGCGCACCCCGACCTGGCGGTCAACACCGAGGTGGTGCGCCTGCTCGACCGGGCCAAGGCGATCGCGGCCGGTGGTGACGGCGGCGGGGGCAACAGCAGTGGTGGCGGCGTCGGCGGCGGTGCGGCGGGTGGCGGCGCGGCCGGGGTGCCGCGGGCGGTGATGAGCCGGTGAGCGCCCTCCGCAAGGGCGGCCGGGCCAGGCGGCGGCGGGCGAACCGGACGCCGGTGGCCCGGCGACCGGCCGACCGGTCCGGCGGGACGGCTGCCCAGCTCGGCGGGACGGCCGACCGGTCCGGCGGGACGGCCGTCCGGTTCGGCGGGATCGGCGACGAGGCCGCGCCCGACCTGGCCGGACAGCTCGACGCGCTGGAGCAACTCGGCTGGCGCGAACTGGAGTTGCGGACGGTGGACGGCGTCTGGATCGCCGATATGCCGGCCCGGCAGGTCACCGCCCTCGCCCGCACCCTGCGCCGGCGGGGCGTCCGGGTCTGCGGCATCGCCTCCCGGGTCGGCAACTGGGCCTCCGACATCACCGACGACCACCGCCGGGAGGACCTGGAGCTGGAGGCGCTCGCCCTCCGCGCCGCCGTGCTCGGCACCACCCGGATCCGGGTGATGTCCTACCCCAACGGCACCGGCCTGCCGGAGCCCGAGTGGCGCCGCCGGGTGCTGGCCCGACTGCGCGGCGTCGCGGCCGGCGCGCACCGCGGCGGGCGGCTCGCGCTGCACGAGAACTGCGCGGGCTGGGCCGGGAGTTCGGCCGAGAAGGCCCTCGACCTGATCGCCTCGGTGGACAGCCCCGGACTGCGCCTGCTGCACGACACCGGCAACGGGATCGCGTACGGCTACGACGGGTTCGAGCTGCTGCGCCGGACCGCCGGACACGTCGACCACGTACACATCAAGGACGCCGTCGGCGGCGGCCCCGACACCCGGTACGTGCTGCCCGGCGCCGGCGACGCCCGACTCGCCGAATCCCTGCGGCTGCTGACCGCGCGCGGCTGGCGCGGGGTGTGGTCGCTGGAGCCGCACCTGGCCACCCGGCCGCACGAGGGCCTGGCGGCGGACGGCCGCACCGACAGCGGATTCGTCGCCGCCGGACGGGCGTTGACCGCCCTGGTGGAGCGCGAGGTGCTGCCGCACTCCCCCGGCTGGCGCCTCGTCCCGGGCGGGCTGGCACAGGACCTTCCAACGCCCCGACCGGTGCCCCGACCGGCGTCCCGACCTGCGGGCGCGGGCCCGGACGCGGGGGCGAGGGCGGGGACGGACGAGCGGGCGGCTCGGGAGGAGGCGGTGACCGATGCCCGGTGAGGCGTTGGCGTCCGGGGCGGGGACAGTGGGGTGCGCGCAGCTTCCGGACGAAGCGGAAGCGGCGGCCGGGCTCCCGGCGAGCGAGCTCATGGTCGTTGAACTCTCGCAGGACGAGCGCGAGTTGCTGCTCGAACTGCTGCGCCTGCCCACCGCCGGCCCGCTGGAGACCGGACCCGGAACGCCGCTGCCGCTGCTGCCCGAGGCGCTGGACGTGTACGCGCGGGCGGCGGCCGGTCGCGGACTGGTGGAGTTGTACCGCGGCGCGACCGGACGGGACGAACTGGCGGTTGAGGGGGTGCCGTTGACGGTACGTCAGGCCGGGGACGAGGTGCCCGGGTTCCTGGAGTGCCAGCCGAGCCTGGTGCTGCGACTGGGTCCGGAGCTGCCCCGGGCGGCGACGGTGATGTTCAACGTGCACCTGGACACGGTGGCCGGGCCGGAGCCGGTGGGGTTCGACGGGCGGCGGTTCACCGGGCGGGGCGCGATCGACGCCAAGGGCCCGGCGGTGGCGCTGCTGGCCGGGATCCGGGCGGCGGTGGCGGCGGAGCCCCGGGTGGGCCGCGAGGTCGGGGTGCTGGTGCAGGCGGTGTCCGGCGAGGAGGGCGGCGCGATGGGCGTGTTCGGCACCCGTCCGCTGGTCGGGGCCGGGTACGTGGGTGCGCTGAACGTGTTCTGCGAGCCGACCGGCCTGCGCTACCTGCCCCGGGCCACCGCCGCCGCCACCGCCCGGCTGCGGGTGCGCGGCGAGGACGCGATCGACGACTGTCCGGACGCGGGCCACAACGCGACGGTGCTGCTCGGCTTCCTCGCCCAGTACCTGGCCCGGGAGTTGGGCCGCCGGCCCGGTCCGCGCGACCCGGTCTGCGTGGCGGGCCTGGGCACCGGCCCGCTGCACAACCGGGTCTACGGCAGCGGCGAGCTGCTGCTCAACCTCCCCTACCGGGACGCGGGTTCGGGCCGCCGGGCGGTGGCCGCGGTGGAGGCGGCGGTCCGCTCCGGGCTGGACGCGTTCCGCCGCGAGTTCGCCGAGCTGCCGGAGTTCGCCCGGACGGCCGCCGACTGCGCCCGGATCACCCGGCTGGACTGGCCCAAGCGCGGCCTGCCCGTCCTGGACAACCGGCATCCGGAGTTCGAGGACCTGCTGTCCCGGCGGGCCGGCATCCCCCGGATGCCGGACGCGGAACCGGCGTTCACCTGCGACGCGATCTGGACGGCCGACCTGCCGGACGACGCGTTCACCGTGGTGCTCGGCCCCGGCGACCTGGGCGCCAACCGGGCGCACGCGGCGGGCGAGTTCGCCGAGGCGGCCCAACTCGACGCCTTCGCCTCGGCGGTGGCCCGGCTGCTGGTGGCCTTCGCCCGCCACCGCCACCACTCTTGACCCTCCGCTCCCCGTTCCCCCGTCCCGTCCGTCCCGTCCTCGTCCGAAGTCCCCGTCTGGAGGCTGTTCCCCGTGACCACCGTGGCGTCCGCGCCCAGTGCCGCCGGCACCGTCCGCGTCCCGTACGCCGATCTGATCCGTTTCACCACCGAGGTGTTCACCGCGCACCGGTTGCCGCCCGAGCGGGCCCGGGCGGCGGCGGAGGCGCTGTGCTACGGCGACGCCGCCGGGATGGACTCGCACGGGCTGGCCAACCTGGGGCGGCTCTACCTGCCGCTGCTGGCGGAGGGCCGGGCCGATCCGCTGGCGGAGCCGGAGGTGGTGGCGGACCGGGGCGCGGCGGTGCTGGTGGACGCGGGCGGGGCGCTCGGGCTGTGGCAGGCCGGGGCCGCGATGGAGCTGGCCGCGGAGCGGGCCGAGCGGCACGGGATCGGGCTGGTGTCGGTGCGCCGGGCCACCCACTTCGGCTGTGCGGGGCACCACGCGGCGCGGGTGACCGGCCGCGGGATGATCGGGCTGCTGGCGTCGAACTGCGGTCGGCAGCGGATCGCCCGGCCGCCGGGCGGTGCGGTGGCGCTGCTGGGCACGAACCCGTGGAGCGTGGCCGCTCCGGCGGGTGAACTGCCGCCGTACGTCCTGGACATGAGCACCACGGCGGTGCCGACCGGCCGGGTCCGGGCGGCGGAGCGGGCGGGCCGGCCGATCCCGGAGGGGTGGCTGGCGGGGCCGGACGGGCGGCCGGTGACCGATCCGGGCGCGTTCGACCGGGGCGAGGCGCACCTGCTGTGGCTGGGGTCCGGTTCGGGCGGCGAGTTCAAGGGCTTCGGGCTGGGCCTGATGGTGGAGGTGCTGGCCGCGCTGCTGCCGGGGGCGGGCCTGGGCCCGGAGCCGGCCGCGCTGGACGGCGACGGCCGGCCGTCCGGGCGGGACGACGACATCGGCATCTTCGCGCTGGCGATCGCCCCGGCGACGCTGCGGGACGCCGAGCAAGTGGCCCTGGACGCCCGGACCTTGTTCGGGACGGTGCTGGACTGCCCGCCCTCGGTGGGGAGTTCGGGCCCGGTGGCGTACCCGGGCTGGCACGAGGCCCGGCGGACCGCCGAGTCGCACCGCGACGGGGTGCCGCTGGCCGCCCCGCTGCTGTCCGAACTGGCGGGCATCGCGGAGCAGTTCGGCATCCGCCCGGTGGCGGGGGCGGAGGCCGGACGGTGAGCGGGCTGCGGTTCGGGGTGATCGGGCTCGGGGTGATCTCGCGGTTCTACCTGGCCGCCCTGGAACGGGTGCCGGGCGTGCGGCTGGCGGCGGTGTGCGACCGGGACGCGGCGGTGCTGGAGCCGTTCGGCGACCGGGTCGCGCGCTTCACGGACCACCGGGAGCTGCTGGCGGCGGGCGGGCTGGACGCCGTCGTGGTGACCGTCCCGAACGACCTGCACCTGGCGATCTGCCGAGACGCGCTGCGGGCGGGCCTGCCGGTGTGCGTGGAGAAGCCGCTGGCCCTGCGGGCCGCGGAGGGCGAGGAACTGGCCGCCCTGGCGGCCGAACGGCGGGTGCCGCTGTTCACCGCCTTCCACCGGCGGTACAACGCGGCGGTGCGGGAGTTGTGCGCGGCGGTCGCCGAACAGCCGTTGCCCGTACGGTCGGTGACGGCCCGCTACTTCGAACTGATCGAGGAGCACGTCGGCCGGGACCGCTGGTACCTGGACCCGGAGCGGTGCGGTGGCGGCTGCGTGGCCGACAACGGCCCGAACGCGTACGACCTGCTCCGGCTGCTGGCGGGCCGGATGGAGCTGACCGGCGCGGAGGTGGTGCGCGACGGCGGCGGGGTCGACCGGTACGCGGTGCTGGAGCTGGCGGGCCCCGACGGGGTGCGCGGCCGGATCGAGCTGGACTGGTCGTACCCCGGCGAACTCAAGGACGTCGCGGTGGAGTTGGCGGACGGCTCGGTGCTGCGGGCGGACCTGCTGGCCGGGCACCAGGGCTTCAAGCAGTCGCTCTGGCACGAGTACGAGGGCATCGTCGGCGAGTTCGCCGGGCTGCTGGGCGGCCACGACAGCGGCGACGGCGGCGACAGCGGCGACGGAGACGGCAGCGGCGGTACGGCGGCGGCCCGCCCGGCGGAGCGGGGCCCGGACGGGGTGGACGCGCTGCGGGTGGTCGAGGCGGCGTACCGGGCCGAGGCCGGAACCACCGGGGCCGGGTCGGCCGGGCTGACGGGCACGGACACGGGCGCGGGTGCGGATCCGCGGACGGAGGTGCGCGGATGAGCCGGGAGCGGGTGGCGGAGCTGCCGGTGCCGGTGCGCGAGAACGGGCCGAAGCGGACGGTGACCGGCACGCTGGTGAAGGTGCTGCTGCACAGCCGGACGGAGCGCGGGATGAGCCTGGAGCCGTTCGCCAGCCGGTGCGTCCGGGCGGGCGAGGTGCACGAGCTGGTGACCACCGACCAGCGGGACACCGCGGCGGGGGCCCGGATCGACCGGGTGGGGTTCCTGGGGTTCGCGGAGGTCGCGGTGGCGGGGGTGCTGGACCGGGGCGACGAGGTGTTCGTCGGCGAGCACCGGGTGGGCACCGTGCTGGGCTTCGACGCCTGCCACTTCCCGAACCACTACAACGTGCTGATCGCGGCCGACCACCTGCTGACCGGCGAGAAGCTGGACCTGCGCCCGGAGCTGCCGGTGCGGTTCGTCCCGGCCGAGGGCTGAGCCCCCTCCCGAAGGCCGAGCCCGCCGGGGAGCGGGGCGACGACGAGAGGGCCCGGAGCGGGGGGCGCCATCCCCGTTCCGGGCCCTTCGATCGTCGGGAGCCGTCAGCGGCCGTCAGGGGCAGTCGTCCTGCCGACCGCACCGGTCACCGTCGCCGTGCCGGTGGCTCAGCGGCCCAGCAGCGGGACGTCGATGTCGCCCAGGTGGTAGGCGCGCACGGCCTGGACCAGCTCCTCCACGGAGAGCTGGCCGTCGCCGTTGGCGTCGATCTGGCGGAACGCCTCGGCGGGCTCGACGTTGGAGACGCCGATCGCGTCCAGCCAGGTCTTGAACTCGGCCGGGTTGACCTGGCCGTCGCCGTCCACGTCGACCAGCTCGACCATGGCCTGGATGGTCGGCTTGACGACGCGGCCGAAGCCGGCGCCGCCGTTCTCGAGGATGTGCTCCTCGGCGATGTGGTTGAACTGCTCGGGGGTGAGCGCACCGGTCTGCTCGTCGATGCCCGCCTTGTCGGCGAAGAAGCCCCACATGCCGAGGTACGCCTCGGTCAGCGCGCGGCCCGCCGGGGAGACCGGGGCCTCGCCGAAGGCCTGCAGGATGCGCTGGGCCTCGGCCTGCCAGTCGGCCCGGTCGATCTGGCCGTCGCCGTTGACGTCCCAGAGGTCGAAGCGCTTCTGGGCACGGTCGAGCTGGACGGAAGTGGTCATCGCTGAGTTCTCCAGTGTGGATCCGGTGCGGGCGGCGGCCGCCCCAGGGACAGGGTCGGCGGGGTGTCGCCCGGCGAGGCTTTCGAATGAGCCGTCACACAATCGGTGCGGCAACGGAACGTCACACTACCGGCACGGTGAGCGACGGATCGCACACGTGCGGCCGACCGGGTGACTTTCCCCGTTCGTTGACGTCCCGTCAGATCGGCGGCCCTTGAACAGGCGCTCCCCCGCCACGATTTGGGGACACCGTCAACCGTTTCGGCGGCGGCCTCCCGGGCGGGTGATCCGGGCCGCGACCGCCCCGACCGGGCCCCTGGCCGCCGTTACGCTCGAAGGATGCCCCGCGCGGGATCGCCTGCGGGAGGCGCTCGCGGGAAGGTGCTCACGGAGGCCGTCCGAGGTGCTCGCGGGGGGCCGTCCGAGGCGCTCGCGAGGGCCGCTCGGAGGGCTCCGGCGCCGCCGCCGCGGGCCGGTTCGCCGGAAACCGGCGCCGGGTGCAGGCTGGAGGGATGGCGACGGACTCCGGCAGTTCCCCTCCCCGCCCCGGCGGCTCCCCCTCCGGCTTCGACGGCTCCCCGGGCAGCCTGGCCCTGGTGTCGGCGCTGGCGGCCGGTCCGGTGCTGCTCGACGGCGGGCTGTCGAACCGACTCGCCGACCAGGGCTGCGACTTGTCCGACGCCCTGTGGTCGGCCCGGCTGCTGCTGGACGAACCCCGGCAACTGGTGGCGGCGCACCGGGCGTACTTCGAGGCGGGCGCCCAGGTGGCGACCACGGCGAGCTACCAGGCGAGCCGTCCGGGTTTCGCCGCCCGCGGAGTGGACGCGGGAAAGGCGGACCGGCTGCTGGCGCTGAGCGTGGAGGTGGCCCGGCTGGCCGCCGAGGAGGTGTCGGCGGAACTCGGCGACGGCCGCCCGCGCTGGGTGGCGGCCTCGGTGGGCCCGTACGGGGCGGTCCTCGCGGACGGCTCCGAGTACCGGGGCCACTACGGCCTGTCCGCCTCGGAGTTGGCGGAGTTCCACCGCCCCCGGCTGGAGGTGCTGGCCGCCGCCGGGCCCGACGTGCTGGCGGTGGAGACCGTGCCGGACCTGCTGGAGGCAGCGGTCCTGGCGGACTGCGTCCGGGGTCTGGGCGTGCCGGTGTGGTTCTCGTTCAGTGCGGCGGACGGGCTGACCCGGGGCGGGGAGCCGCTCTCCGAGGTGTTCGCGCTGGTGTCGGAGGTGCCCGAGACGGTGGCGGTGGGGGTCAACTGCTGCGCCCCGGAGGAGGTGGCGTCGGCGGTGGCCCTGGCCGCCGAGGTGACGGGCCTGCCCGGGGTCGCGTACCCCAACAGCGGAGAGGGCTGGGACGCGGCGGCCCGGGACTGGACGGGCGCGGCGGCCTTCGACCCCGGCCTGGCCGCGGACTGGGCGGCCGCCGGGGCCCGGCTGGTCGGCGGCTGCTGCCGGGTGGGGCCGGCCGCGATCGCCGGGCTCGCGGCGGCGGTGCAGGCTCGGCCGCGCTGAGCGGAGTCGCCTCCGTCGGCCCGCCCGATCGTCTGCCCGTTCGGTTTTTCGGCGGCGGGTCGCTCTGCGGTCTGGTACTGATGGCGGGCTGGGTGGCGGAGCCTGCCCCCGGTTCCGGGAGCGCGACGGGAGGGGGCGTGGTGGGCGCGGGTGCGGTTGAGCGGGTGAATGCGTTGGGGGCTTGCTGGGGGCGGGAGTTGGGGTTCGGGGGCGGTCAGGTGTGGACGGCCCTGGGGGTGTGGCCGCTGCTGGCGATGCTGGCGGCGGGCGCCAACGGGCCGGCCCGGGCGGAGCTGGAGCGGGCGTTGGGCGTTCCGGCCGAGCAAGCCCCGGCAGTGGCCCGGGAGTTGCTGGCGCAGGTGCGGGCGGTGCCGGGCTGCGCGGCGGCGCTCGGGCTGTGGACGGCCGACGGCGTCGCGGTGGAGCCGGGCTGGGTCGCCGAGTTGGGCGCCCCGCTGTGGGGGCGGCTGTCCGGCGATCCGTTCGAGGACCGTGCGGTGCTGGACCGTTGGGCCCGGGAGTGGACCGGCGGGCTGGTGCCGCGGATGCCGGTCGACCCGGCGGGCGCGCTGCTGGTGCTGGCGTCGGCGGTCGCCGTCCGGACCAGGTGGCTGCGGCCGTTCCAGGAGGGCCGCTTCCAGGTCCTCGAAGGCCCTTGGGCGGGACGGGACTTCGCGCAGCTCTCGGTGTCCGGCCCGGAGCTGTTCGAACGGATCGCGGTGGCGGAGAGCTCGGCGGGACGGGTGACGGAGGTGCGGGTCGCGGGCACCGGCGAGGTGGACGTCCACCTGGTGCTCGGCGAACCGGGAGCCGCGCCGGGCGCGGTGGTGGCGGCCGGGTTCGAACTGGTCGCGGGCGCGGCGCGGCGGACGCCGGTGGCGGGCCTGCCGGACGGGGTGCAGGGGCCCGGGCTTCAGCTGTCCACCGTCGACTCGCCCGTCCCGCAGCACCTCGGCGCGCTGAACACGGCGGCTTTCCGGGTCCGGGCGGAGCACGACCTGCTGGTGGCTGCCCGGCTGTTCGGCCTGGGAACGGCGGCGCAGGACGGCGACCACTTCCGGGGCATCAGCCGGAGCACCCCGCTGAAGGTCGCCCGGGCCCAGCAGGCCGCGACGGCGGAGTTCTCCGCGCAGGGCTTCGAGGCGGGCGCGGTCACGGCGGTGGTGATGGCCCCGGGCAGCGCGATGTTCGCCCCGCTGCAGCAGTACCGGATCCGGGTGGCCGCCGCCCGCTTCGACCGCCCCTTCGCCTTCCTGGCGCTGCACCGGCCGACCGGACTGGTACTGATGGCGGGCTGGGTGGCGGAGCCCGCGCGGGCCTGAGCCGGCGGGCGAACCGGGAGGCACGGCGGGCGGCGGGCGTTGCCCGTGGGCGGCTTCGTCGTGGTCGGCCGCGCGGTTCCTCGTCGGCCGCGCGGTTCCTCGCGCCCCTGCCGGGACGAAAGGACCGGGGGTGGGTTGGTGGGTTCGGTGGGACGGGCGGGGCGGTGGGGGGCGGGGGTTCGTGGGTTCGGCCAGTACGGGGGGCGGGTGGGGTGGCGGGAGGATTTCGGGTAGGGGCCGCGGCTGGGGCCGACGCCATGGACGGAGGGGACCGGACTGATGGTTGGTCAGCTGTACGACGGGATCGGAGAGGCGTTCGAGGGGTTCAAGACGCTGCCGTTGGCGCGGTACGGCGAGGTGCCGGGGTTCTTGGGCCTGGTGGGGGACGTGCGGGGGCGGTCGGTGTTGGACCTGGCGTCGGGGACGGGTTTCTACAGCCGGGAGCTGCGGCGCCGGGGGGCGTCGCGGGTGCTGGGGGTGGACATCTCCTCGGCGATGGTGGACGCGGCTCTGGCGGCGGAGGAGCGGGAGCCGCTGGGGGTGGAGTACGAGGTGGGTGACATCGCGGAGTTGCGGGAGTTCGGGGAGCCGTTCGACCTCGCGGTGGCGGTGCAGGCGTTCAACTACGCGCCGGACGTGGCGACGGTGGAGCGGATGTGTCGTCGGATCCACCGGAGCCTGGTGCCGGGCGGCGGGTTCTTCGTGTTCGGGCAGAGTCCGGACTTCCGGTTCGACGGGCCGCCGCTGGACCGGTACGGCTTCCGGTGCGAGCGGGCGGGCGAGGATTCGGAGGTCGGCCCGCGGGTGCGGGTGACGGCGCTGTTGGAGCCGCCGATCTCGTTCCTGGCGAATCCGCCGTCGCGCGAGGTGTACGAGTCCTGCCTGCGGGCGGCCGGGTTCCGCGACCTGGAGTGGGTGCCGCTGGAGGTGTCGGCGGAGGGCCTGCGGGCGTTCGGCGCGGAGTTCTGGGCGGACCTGGCCGCGAATCCTCCGCTGACGATGCTGCGCTGCCGGGCGTAGCGGCCGCGGCGGAGGTGGGGGGCGGGGGCGGGACGGCGCGGTGGCCGGGTCATGCGGTCTTCGGGGGCGCGCCGTCCCGCTTCCGGCAGGTCGGGGGATGCGGAGGGCGCACTGATCCGCGAGCAGGGGCATCCGGCTGCGGTTGGCTCCCGAGTGGTGTTCGATGTGGTCGAACGCTGCTGAACGCCCCGGCCGAAGGCTCCGGTGGTCCGCGAGCCCGCCTGGTTTGCCGGACCCGCGCGCACGGGGACTGACGAATGGTCACCCCTGCCCGTCGACGCCCGGAGCCGAGGATCCCCGTATGACTGCCAATTACATTGCCGCGATCGATCAGGGCACCACGTCGAGCCGGTGCATCGTGTTCGGTGCGGACGGCCGGATCGTGTCCGTGGACCAGCAGGAGCACGCGCAGATCTTTCCGCAGCCGGGTTGGGTGGAGCACGATGCCGCCGAGATCTGGACCCGGGTGCGGTCGGTGGTGCGGGGTGCGTTGGAGAAGGCGGGGTTGTCCCGGGAGGACATCCGGGCCGTCGGGATCACCAATCAGCGTGAGACGACGGTGTTGTGGGACCGGCACACGGGTGTGCCGGTGCACAACGCGCTGGTGTGGCAGGACACCCGGACCGAGGGGCTGTGCCGGGAGCTGGGGCGCAATGTGGGCCAGGACCGGTTCCGGCGGGAGACGGGTCTGCCGTTGGCGTCGTACTTCGCGGGGCCGAAGATCCGCTGGCTGCTGGACAACGTCGAGGGGCTGCGTGAGCGGGCCGAGGCGGGGGACATCCTGTTCGGGACGATGGACACCTGGGTGATCTGGAACCTGACGGGGGGTGTGGAGGGCGGTCGGCATGTGACGGATGTGACGAACGCGTCGCGGACGATGCTGATGAACCTGCACACGCTGCAGTGGGACGAGAAGATCGCGGAGTCGATGGGGGTGCCGTTGGCGGTGCTGCCGGAGATCCGGTCCTCGGCGGAGGTGTACGGCGAGGCGGTGGGTGATCTGGCGGGGGTGCCGGTGGCCTCGGCGCTGGGGGACCAGCAGGCGGCGCTGTTCGGGCAGACGTGCTTCGACGAGGGGGAGGCGAAGTCGACGTACGGGACGGGGACGTTCCTGCTGCTGAACACGGGCGAGAAGATCGTCAACTCGTACCACGGGCTGCTGACGACGGTCGGCTACCGGATCGGGGAGCGGAAGCCGGTCTACGCGCTGGAGGGTTCGATCGCGGTGACGGGTTCGCTGGTGCAGTGGCTGCGCGACCAGTTGGGCATCATCTCCACCGCGGCGGAGATCGAGACCCTGGCGGGCACCGTGGAGGACAACGGCGGGGCGTACTTCGTGCCGGCGTTCTCGGGCCTGTTCGCCCCGTACTGGCGTTCGGACGCCCGCGGTGTGATCGCGGGGCTGACCCGGTACGTGACCAAGGGGCACCTGGCGCGGGCGGTGCTGGAGGCCACCGCGTGGCAGACCCGCGAGGTGGTGGACGCGATGCAGAAGGACTCCGGGGTCACGTTGACCGCGCTGAAGGTGGACGGCGGCATGACGTCCAACAACCTGCTGATGCAGAACATCGCGGACGTCCTCGACGCCCCCGTGGAGCGCCCCTACGTCGCGGAGACCACCGCGCTGGGCGCCGCCTACGCCGCCGGTCTGGCCGTCGGGTTCTGGGACGACCTCGACACCCTGCGCGCCAACTGGCACCGCGCCGCCGAATGGACACCCAAGATGACCGCCGACACGCGCGAGCGCGAGCGCCGCAACTGGTTGAAGGCCGTGGAGCGCACCATGGGCTGGATCGACCAGGACGAGCGGCCGGAACTGTGACCCGGGCCCGTCAGGACCGCACCGATCGGAAGGAGACGCGGACCGGCCGTACGCCGGGCCGCCCACCACACACCATGGCAACCATCCCGACCCTGGGCGCCGAGCGCGCCGCCGGCCGCGTCGCCTCCCGCGCCGCCACCCGCGAACTGCTCGGCCGGGCCCGCTACGACCTGCTGGTGATCGGCGGCGGCATCCTCGGCACCGCCACCGCGTGGACCGCCGCCCAGGCCGGGCTGAAGGTCGCCATGGTGGAGGCGGGCGACTTCGCGGGCGCCACCTCCTCCGCCTCCTCCAAGCTGGTCCACGGCGGCCTGCGCTACCTGCAGACCGGTGCGGTGCGGCTGGTCGCGGAGAACCACAAGGAGCGCCGGGCGCTGGCCACCGACGTGGCCCCGCACCTGGTCAACCCGCTGACCTTCTTCGTCCCCGTCTACCAGGGCGGCCCGCACTCCGCCCCCAAGCTCGGCGCGGGCGTCTTCCTCTACTCCGCGCTGTCCGCGTTCCGCGACGGCCTGGGCCGGGTGGTCTCCCCCGCGGTGGCGGCGCGTGCCGTGCCGGGGCTGCGCACCGAGGGGCTGCGGCGGGTCGCGGTGTACGGCGACCACCAGATGAACGACGCCCGGATGGCCGTGATGACGGTCCGGGCGGCGGTGGACGCGGGTGCGGTGGTGCTCAACCACGCCGAGGTGACGGGCCTGCGCTTCACCCGGGGCCGGGTCACCGGCGCGGAGGTGCGCGACCGCCTGGACGGCAGCGAGTTCGGCGTGGACGCCCGGCTGGTGCTGAACGCCACCGGTCCGTGGGTCGACCACCTGCGGCGGATGGAGCACGCGGGTGCGGCGCCGTCGATCCGGCTGTCCAAGGGTGCGCACGTGGTGCTGCGGCGGCAGGCGCCGTGGCGGGCCGCGCTGACCATCCCGATCGACCACTACCGGGTGTCGTTCGCCATCCCGTGGGAGGACCACGTCCTGCTCGGCACCACCGACGAGGAGTACACCGGCGACCCGCTGGACGTCCGCGCCACCGACGCCGACGTCGACCAGATCCTGTCCGAGGCGGGGCACGCGGTGCGGGGTGAGCACCTGCGGCGCGAGGACATCACGTACTCCTTCGCGGGCCTGCGGGTGCTGCCGGGCGGGCCGGGGACGACCGCGGCGGCGAAGCGGGAGACGGTGGTGACCGTGGGCCGGGCCGGGATGCTGTCGGTGGCGGGCGGCAAGTGGACGACCTACCGGCACATCGGCCGGGTGATCCTGGAGAGGCTCAAGCACGCCCCGGGCGTGGGCCTGGCCGAGGACGTCTCGCCGATCCCGGCCACCGTCCCGCTGCCCGGCATCGGCGCCCCGGACGCCGTCGCCCGCCGCCTGCTGGTCGACCGCGAGCCGGGCTCCCGGATGGACCCGCTGGTGGCCCGGCACCTGGCCACCCACTACGGGACGCTCTCGTTCGAGATCGCCCGCCTGATCGCGGAGCGCCCGGAGCTGGGCGAGCGGGTGCATCCGGACGGCCCGGACGTGTGGGCGCAGGTGGTGTACGCGGCCGGGCAGGAGTGGGCGTACACGGTGGACGACGTGCTGCGGCGGCGCACCACGCTGACGGTGCGCGGGCTGGACGGTGCGGAGGTGCGCAAGCGCACCGCGGAGCTGCTCCGGGAGTAGCGGCGGGAGTAGCGGCGGGACGGAAAAGGCGACGCCCTCCGGGAGAAGCGGGAAATCCGGAGGGCGTCGCGGTCTTGGGGGGGTGGGGGGTAAGGCAGCGGTTCGGGTTCGTCAGATGATCAGGCTGAGCGGCAGGATCAGGGCGATGGCGACCACCGAGATGATCGTCTCCATCACCGACCAGGACTTCAGCGTCTGGCCGACGCTCATCCCGAAGTACTCCTTCACCAGCCAGAACCCGGCGTCGTTGACGTGCGACAGGAACAGCGAACCGGCGCCGATGGCCAGCACCAGCAGGGCGGCGTGGCTGGTGGACATGCCGGCGGCCAGCGGGCCGACGATGCCGGCGGCGGTGATGGTGGCGACCGTCGCGGAGCCGGTGGCGAGCCGGATCAGCACCGCGATCAGCCAGCCGAGCAGCAGCGCGGAGATGTGCCACTTGCCGGACCACTCGCTGACGGCCTGGCCGACGCCGACGTCGATCAGGGTCTGCTTGAAGCCGCCGCCCGCGCCGACGATGAACACGATCCCGGCGATCGGGCCGAGCGCCGAGCCGACCGTGTCGGAGATCTTGCCCTTGTCGAAGCCGGCCGCCCGGCCGAGGGTCAGCATGGCCAGCAGGGTCGCGGCGAGCAGGGCGATCAGCGGCGAGCCGATGAAGTCGAAGATCCGCTGGCCGGTGGCCTTCGGGTCGTCGATCACCACGTCGGCCAGCGCCTTGCCGAGCATCAGCACGACCGGCAGCAGGATGGTGGCCAGCACGGCGCCGAACTTCGGCGTCCGCTCCCGCTTGACCGTGTCGACCGGGGCGGTCTCGGCGGGGAGCTCCAGCGGTCCGACCCAGCGCTGGGCGAGGCGGCCGAACAGCGGGCCGGCCACGATCAGGGTGGGGACGGCGATCAGCAGGCCGAGCGCCAGGGTGACGCCGAGGTCGGCGTGCAGGGCGTCGACGGCGACCAGCGGGCCGGGGTGCGGCGGGACGAGGCCGTGCAGCACCGAGAGGCCGGCCAGGGCGGGGATGCCGATGCCGATCAGCGGAGCGTTGCCGCGGCGGGCCACCAGCAGCACGATCGGCACCAGCAGCACCACGCCGACCTCGAAGAACAGCGGCAGGCCGAGCACGGCGGCGATCAGCGCCATCGCCCAGGGCAGCAGCTTGGGGCCGGTGCGGGCCAACACGGTGTCCGCGATGGTGTTGGCGCCGCCGGAGTCGGCGAGCAGCTTGCCGAGCATCGCGCCGAGGCCGATCAGCAGGCCGACCGAGGCGACGGTGGAGCCGAAGCCGGTGGAGAAGCTGGCCAGCAGCTTGTCGAAGGGCGCGCCCGCGACGGCGGCGAGCAGCCCGGAGCCGAGGGTGAGAGCCAGGAACGGGTGCAGCTTGAACCGGGTGATCAGCAGCACGATCGCGCCGATGCTGAGCAGCACCGCGAGCAGCAGTTGTCCGTTGCTCGCCGTGTGCGGCAGCGCCGGTGCGCCGGCCGCCAGCAGGGTGGGGGTCACGGAGGTCTCCATTGACGGGCCGTCACCGTCCGGCTGTCGGGCGGCCGGTGGCGGGGGTGTGACGTGGGGGGTGGGGGAGCCTGGGCGGGTCGGGGCTCTCAGCGGGCCAGGGCGGCGACGGCGCGTTCGACCAGGGTGTCGGGGGCGGCGTCGACGTCCAGCACGGTGCCGCGCTCGTCCGCCTGGAGCGGTTCGAGGACGGCGTACTGGGAGTCCAGCAGCGAGGGCGGCATGAAGTGGCCGGTGCGGTGCGCCAGCCGGTCGCCGATCAGGTCGTGGCTGCCGCTCAGGTGCAGGAAGAACGCGTCCGGGCAGGCGGCGCGCAGCACGTCGCGGTAGTCGCGCTTGAGTGCGGAGCAGGTGACCACTCCCCCGCTGCCGGCTTCGGCGCGTTCGCCCAGCCAGCCGCCGAGCGCCCGCAGCCAGGGCTGCCGGTCGCGGTCGTCCAGCGGGGTGCCGGCGCTCATCTTGGCGATGTTGGCGGCGGGGTGGAAGTCGTCGGCCTCCGCGTACGGGAGGTCGAGGCGGTCGGCGAGCAGTCGGGCGACGGTGGTCTTCCCGACTCCGGAGACGCCCATCACCACGACGACGGGCGGCTGCTGGTTCTCGGCGCTGAGAGCCATGGTGGTGCTCCTGTCCTTGCCTGCTTGCGTGGGCAACCTTGACGCAAAGGTATGACTTATTCAAGCGTCCGAAACCCAATCGTCATACTTTTTGTCGTTCGCCCTGGTCGGACGGGGTGCGCTTCGGCCGAGCGGGGGCCGTCTTCCCCCGGGCCGCGCCGATAAGCTGGGCCGATGGAGATCCAGGGTCTGCCCGGCCGCCTGCTCGCCGTCCTCGGTCCTGCGATCGCCTCCGGCGAGCTGCCGGAGGGGACGGTGCTGCGGGCGGAGGAGCTGGAGCAGCAGCACGGGGTGTCCCGGACGGTGGTCCGGGAGGCGGTGCGGATCCTCGAGTCGATGCGGCTGGTCGAGCCGCGGCGGCGGGTCGGGACCACCGTGCGGCCGAAGGCCGACTGGGACGTGTTCGACCCGCTGGTGATCCGCTGGCGGCTGGCCGGCGCGGACCGCTCCGCGCAGCTGCGCTCGCTGGGCTCGCTGCGGGTCGCGGTGGAGCCGGCCGCGGCGGCGCTGGCGGCCCGGTGCGCGGGGGACGACGACCGCCGCGAGCTGAGCGCGCTGGCCGTCGAACTGACCGTCACCGCCCGGGCGGCCGACCTGGACGCCTTCCTCGCGCACGACATCGCCTTCCACGCGGCGGTGCTGCGGGCCTCCGGCAACGAGATGTTCGCGCACCTGAAGGACACCGTGGGCGCGGTCCTCACCGGCCGCACCGAGCACCGGCTGATGCCGCACCGGCCGCGCGAGTACGCGGTGCAGCTGCACCGGGACGTCGCG
This sequence comes from Kitasatospora cineracea, assembly GCF_003751605.1. NCBI lineage: Bacteria > Bacillati > Actinomycetota > Actinomycetes > Kitasatosporales > Streptomycetaceae > Kitasatospora > Kitasatospora cineracea. The sequence continues at coordinate 3,928,906 of NZ_RJVJ01000001.1, read as the reverse complement.
CAGGCGATCTGCGCGGGCGACCCGGAGCTGGCGGAACGGGCGATGCGGACCATCGTGGTCGGCGCGCTGGAGGAGTTGGACGCCACCCTGCCGGACTGACCGCCACCTTGCCCGACTGACCGCCACCTTGCCGGACTGACCGCCACCGGCCTGCCCGGAGCGGCCGAACGGCCGGAACGGCGCCCTTGCGCGGCGGAATACGATCCTGACGGGGAGTCGGGGCGGTGTCGGCGCGACACGCCCGCTGTCGGCTGGATCGGCCCGGTCGGCGGAATAGCCTTGACCGGGTGGGGGCAGGGCTGGTCCTGGCGCGCCCGGGCGGGTGCGCGACCGACAGGGGGTGGGCGATGGCCGTTCGTCGGCGTGGCCGGCTGCCGGACGAGGTGCGGGGGGCCGCGGTCCGGGCCGGGATGTCGTTCGCGTTCACGGTGGTGGCGTTCGTGGTGGCGCTGCTCGCCTCCTGGGCCCACACCGGCCTGCTGACACCGGCGTTGGCGCTGATGGCGCTGGGCGTCTTCCTCACCGCCTGGTGCCTGATCGACGTGGTGGTCTCCCGCCAGGTCGCCGCCTCCCGCCGCCGGGCCCCCAACTCGGCCGCCCCGCTGGACGGTTCGCGCGAGCAGCGGAACGGCGAGCGGGCCCGGGGTCACTGACGGACCGTCAGTTCTGCTGGTGGCGGCCGGGGGTGGTGCCGAAGGCGTGCCGGAACGCCTCGATGAACGCGCTGGGCGAGCGGAAGCCGCAGGCGACGGCGGTCGCGGTGACCGAGCGGCCCTCGGCGAGCAGCACCAGGGCGTGCTGGAGGCGCAGTTGGGTGCGCCACTGCGGAAAGCCGAGGCCGAGTTCGCGGCGGAACAGGCGGCTGAGGGTGCGTTCGGCGGCGCCGACGGCGCGGCCGAGTTCGGCCAGCGAGCGGTCGTCGGCGGGGTCGGCGGCGAGCAGGTCCGCCAGGTCGCGCAGCCGGGGGTCGGTGGGGCTGGGCAGGCCGAGCGGGAGTTCGGGGGCGTGCGCGAGCTGGTCCAGCGCGGCCTGTTCGAGCGTCCGGGCGGGGCGTCCGGTGGGGGCGTCGGGGCCGGTCAGGTGGGCGATGATCTCGCGCAGCAGCGGGGTGGCGGCGAGCACGGCGGGCGCGGCGAGCCGCAGCGGGTTCGTGCCGGCCGGGTAGACCAGGCAGCGCAACTCGCTCGGCCCGTGCGCCCGGTGGGTGTGCGGCACCCCGGCGGGCAGCCACACCGCGCGGTGCGGCGGGACGACCCACTGCCCGTACGGGGTGCGCACCTCCAGGGCGCCGCGGCCGGGGGTGATCAGCTGGTTGACGTCGTGCCAGTGCCAGTCGATCCGCTCCCGGTGGGCCAGCGGGTGGCGGCTGGGGCCGGTCTCCTTCTGGTGCGCGGCGGACGCGTGGGCGGCGGACGCGGGCGCGGCGGCGGGCGTGGCGGCGGGCATGGCCCGCGCTGCTGCGGCGTCCGGGCCGGGGTCCGGCGGAGCGTCCGGGCCGTCCGGGGCAGGTTGGCGGGTTGGCGACATGGATTGGCAGAGTACCGGAAGCCCGCACGGCGCCCCGGCCGCCAGGCTGGTGCGCATGACGAGCGAACTGGCCGGTGTGTGGCGCCGGATGCGGATGTGGGGCGCGGCGCACGCCGTGGACGACCTGTACCAGGGGCTGGTGCCCGCGGTGGTGCCGTACTTCGTGCTGGAGCGCGGCTACGGGTATGTGGCGGCGGGCGGGCTGACGCTGGCGGCGACGCTGGGCAGCGCCGTCCCGCAGCCGCTGGTTGGCCTGCTGGTGGACCGGCGTCCGCTGCCCTGGCTGTCGGCGGCGGGGCTGGCGCTGGCCGGGCTGGGCGTGGGGCTGAGCGGGCTGGCCGACGGGTACGCGCTGGTGTGGCTGCTGGTGCTGCTCTCCGGCCTCGGGGTGGCGGCGTTCCACCCGGCGGCGGGGCGGGCGGCCCGGGAGGCGGCGGGCGACTCCACCAGTGCGATGAGCGTCTTCGCGGCGGGCGGCAGCGTCGGGTTCTTCCTGGCGCCGGTGCTGGCCACCCCGCTGCTGGCGGCCTGGGGCGTGCGGGCGACGGCGGTGTTCGTGCTGCCGGCGCTGCTGATGGCGGCGGTGCTGTTCCGGGCCCGGCACCGGACGTACCCGCACGCCGGGGGCGGGGCGAAGCGGGCCGGGAAGGACCGCTGGCGGCCGTTCCTGGTGCTGACCGGGGTGGAGGTGGTCCGCTCGGTGGTGTTCTTCGGCGTCAGCACCTTCATCGAGCTGTACTGGCTGCGGCAGTTGGGCGCCTCGCACCTGCTGGCCGGGGCCGCGCTGACCTGCTTCCTGCTCGGCGGCGTCGGGGGCACCCTGGGCGGCGGGCGGCTCGCGGACCGGATCGGCATGGTCCGCACCGCGCAGTGGGGCACCGCGCTGACCGTCCCGATGCTGGTCCTGCTGCGGGTGACGCCCGGCGCGTGGGCGCCGCTGCTGTTCGCGGTGCTGGCGGGCGCGGCGCTGAACCTGCCGTTCGCCGTCCTGGTCAAGCTGGGCCAGGACTACCTGCCCAACCGCCCCGGCACCGCGGCCGGCGTCACCCTGGGCCTGGCCGTCAGCATCGGCGGCCTGATCGCGCCGCTGTTCGGGCTGATCGCCCAGCAGCACGGCCCGCAGGGCGTGTTGACCGTACTGCCCGCGATCCCGCTGCTGGGCGTGGCGCTCGGCGCGTTCATGGTCGAGCCGGGCCGCTGGACGGACGCGGCGGACGACGACCCGGCCGACGACGACGACCCGGCCCCGGAGCCCGAACTGGTCGCCTGAGCAGGGTGCTTGAGCCCCGGGCGGAACGGCCGGGCGGCGGGGTGCACACCCCCGAGGTGCACCCCGCCGACCGTTCCGCCACTGACCGTTCCGCCGTGGCGGGAGTCAGCCGCGGCGGGGCTCAGCCGCGCGAGCCGACCGCGTAGCCGTACTGGGCGGGCCAGTTGCGCGGGACGTCGAGTTCGCGGGCGGCGTGCAGCGGCCAGTAGGGGTCGCGGAGCAGTTCGCGGCCGAGCATGACGGCGTCGGCGCGGCCCTCGGCGACGATCTGCTCGGCCTGGGCGGCGTCGGTGATCAGGCCGACCGCGTTGACCGGCAGGCCGGACTCGCGGCGGACGGTCTCGGCGAACGGGACCTGGTAGCCGGGCTCGACGGCGATCTTCGCGTGCGGGACGTTGCCGCCGGTGGAGACGTCGACCAGGTCGACGCCGATGGCCTGCAGTTCCTTGGCCAGCAGGACGGACTCCTCGACCGTCCAGCTGGGCTCCTCGGGGAGCCAGTCGGTGGCCGAGATCCGGAAGAACACCGGGAGTTCGGCGGGCCAGACGGCCCGGACCGCGGCCGCGACCTCGCGGGCGAAGCGGCTGCGCCCGGCGAAGTCGCCGCCGTAGCCGTCGGTGCGGTGGTTGGAGACCGGGGAGAGGAACTGGTGGGTGAGGTAGCCGTGGGCGCCGTGCACCTCGACGACCTGGAACCCGGCCGCCAGGGCGCGGCGGGCGGAGTCGGCGAAGTCCTCGACCAGTTCGGCGATCTGAGCCTCCGTCATCTCCTCCGGAACGGGGTAGCCCTCGTTGAACGGGAGCGGGGAGGGGCCGACCACCGGCCAGCCGCCCTGCTCGACGGGGAGCGGGCCGCCGCCGGCCAGCGGCTTGTCGGTGGACGCCTTGCGCCCCGCGTGGGCGAGCTGGATCGCCGGGACGGAGCCGTGCCGGGTGATCAGCGCGGCGACCCGGGCGAGCTGCTCCTGCTGGCGGTCGTTCCACAGGCCGAGGTCCCACGGGGAGATCCGGCCGTCGGGGCGGACGCCGGTGGCCTCGACCATCACCAGTCCGGCGCCGCCGGCGGCGCGGGAGCCGAGGTGGGCGAGGTGGAAGTCGGTGGCGGCGCCGGTGTCGGGCCCCTCGGAGGCGGCCGAGTACATGCACATCGGGCTGAGCCAGATCCGGTTGGGGATGGTCAGCGAGCGGAGGGTGAGGGGCTCGAACAGGGCGCTCACGGCTGCCTGTCCTTCCTGTGGTCCGGAGTCGGGGTTCTTTCGCGTGCTTCGCTTCGTACGATACTCACCGTACTACGACATCTGTCAAACTACGAGAGGTGTCGTACTATGGCGGCGTGACCATCGACCACGACCGGGACTGCCCCGGCCTGCTGCCCGAGCCCGCCACCGCGGAGCTCCAGCTGGTCTGCGTGCTGCACGCGCTGGCGGACCCGATCCGGCTGCGGATCGTCGCCGAGCTGGCGGGCGCGGGGGGCAGCGAGCTGAACTGCCTGGCGTTCGAGCTGCCGGTCACCAAGTCGACGATGACGCACCACTTCCGGGTGCTGCGGGAGGCCGGACTGATCCGGCAGCACCGGCGCGGCACCTCGAAGATGAACACCCTGCGCGGGGACGACCTGGCCGCCCGCTTCCCGGGCCTGCTGGACGCGGTGCTGGCCGCCGCGCCCGCCTGCCCGAACGCCGCCCCGGCGGCCGCCGCGACGCCCGCCGCGAGCTCCGCACCCGCCGCGCCCGTCGCGTCCGTCGCGCGCTGACCCGGCCGCAGCGACTACCGAGCGCCATCTGACGGCCCGTCAACTCCCGGCGGAATCGCGCCACCCCGTTCGGCGAACGCCCGCCACTCCATGATCGGAACCGGGGCGCCACTCTGCACGTCACCCGCCCCCAAGGCCCCGTGCGCACCCGCGCGCTGCCCGTCCGTGACACGGTCATGCCTGATCACGCACCCTTCACCGGAGTTGAGCCACTGTTCATCCCCCGTGGTCATTTGGTCTATACCAATCGGGTAATCTGACCGGCGACAGGTGTCAATGTCTGGCCGTGGGGGGCCCAATGACTGCCAATCACCTTCCGTCACCACCTTCCGATCAGGAGCTCTATTGGTATTTCGGGCCTCAGCGCCGCTGGGTCCCGCTGCTCTCCGCGCTCGCCTTCACGCTCAGCGCGGGCACCATGCTCAGCTTCTCGCTGCGCACCCCGGCGCTGTGGCCGTTCCTCGCCGTCCTCGGCGTCAACGCCGTCGCACTCGCGCTGACCTGCCTGAACGGCCTGCGCCGCCGCCGCTTCACCCGGGGCGGCCACGAACTGCTGGTCGCCACCTGGCAGCCCGCCGAACCGCCGTCCGTCGACCTGTACCTGCCGACCTGCGGCGAACCGCTCGACATCCTGGCCAACGCCTACCGCGCCGTCGCCCGCAACACCTACCCGGGACAGCTCGACGTGTGGGTGCTCGACGACGCCGACCGGCCCGAAGTCGCCGCGCTGGCAAAGGAGTTCGGCTACCACTACGTGGTCCGCCCGAACCGCGGCGAGTTCAAGAAGGCCGGCAACCTCAACCACGCGCTGACGCTCAGCCGCGGCGAGTACGTGGCCATCCTGGACGCCGACTTCGCGCCGCGCGCCGACCTGCTGCAGCACCTGCTGCCGTACTTCGGCGACCCGAAGGTCGGCATCGTGCAGAGCCCGCAGTGCTTCGACACCGACGCCTCGATGGGCTGGGTGCAGCGCGCCGCCGGCTCCGCCCAGGAGTGGTTCTTCCGCTGGGTGCAGCCCAGCCGGGACGCCTCCGACGCCGCCATCTGCTGCGGCTCCAACGCCGTCTACCGGCGCGCCGCGATCGACGCCGCGGGCGGCTTCGCCCGGCTCGACCACAGCGAGGACATGTACACCGGCCTCGCCCTGCACCAGCAGGGCTACACCACCCGGTACGTGCCGGTGCTGGTCGCCAAGGGCACCTCGCCGGACTCCACCACCAGCTTCGTCAACCAGCAGTACCGCTGGACGATGGGCAACCTGCACCTGATCGGCGACCGGGCCACCCGCAAGGCGATGACCTGGCGGATGCGCCGCTGCTTCGACGAGGGCATCATCGGCTACCTGGCCGCCGCCGTGAACGTGCTCACCGCCCCGCTGCCGCCGCTGGTCATGCTGTTCGCCTTCCCCGGCGAGGTCCGCGCCTGGTACGTGCTGCCGATGCTCTCCCTGCTGTGGCTGTGGCACGTGCTGCTGCCCCGGGTCAGCCGCACCCGCTGGCGCTCCGAAGTGCTGCGCGCCAACGTGCTGATGAGCTTCGCCGCCGCCACCGCCTACTGGCACACCGCCCGCGGCCGCAGCGCCGCCTGGGTGCCCACCGGCGTCGCCAAGCCCGGCCGCTCCGGCGGCATGGCCCGCAAGGTGCTGCTGGTCTCGCTGCTCTGGACGGCCGGCACCCTGCTCGCCACCGCCGCCGGCGTCGCCGCCGCCACCTGGCTGCACGGCTGGAACACCACCTGGGGCCTGGCCCTGTACCTGGCCGTGCAGCTGCACCTCGGCGTGCCGCTGATCCGCGACCTGTACGCCGAACTCCGGCCGCGCGCCGTCGAATCCGCCGACTCCGCAGAATCCGCCGACTCCGGGGCCCACCCCGCGATGCGTCCGCGGCGCTGGCCCGAGGCCCTCGCCGTCACGAGCACGCTCGCCCTGGTCGCCCTGCTCGCCTCCGGCTGGGCGGCCCCGATGCTGCCCTGGCTGGGCTGAAAGGTCCACGCTCCCGTGTCCACCAGTACCGCTCCGAGTACCGCCCCGCTCACCGTCGTGCTGAACCGACCACCGGCCGAGCGGCCGAAGTTCCGACCCGACATCGAGGGCCTGCGGGCCGTCGCCGTCCTCGCCGTGCTGGCCTTCCACGCCGCCGTACCCGGCCTGGCCGGCGGCTTCGTCGGCGTCGACGTCTTCTTCGTCATCTCCGGCTACCTGATCACCGGACTGCTGCGCACCGAGACCGCGCGCAGCGGACGCGTCCGGCTCGCCGAGTTCTACTCCCGCCGGGCCCGCCGACTGCTGCCCTCCGCCGCCGTCGTGCTGGCCGCCACCGCCGTGCTCGGCGCCCTGCTCACCGCGCCGCTGCGCCGCGCCGACCTGGAGCGCGACGTCCTCGCCTCCGCGCTGTCCGTCGCCAACTGGCGCTTCGTCGCCGAACAGACCGACTACCTGGCGGCCGGCCGCGACCCGAGCGCCCTGCTGCACTTCTGGTCGCTCGCCGTCGAGGAGCAGTTCTACCTGCTCTGGGCCCCGCTGCTGGCCCTCGCCGCCCGCTGGGCCTGGCGGCGGCGCACCCTGCTCGGCCTGACCCTGCTGCTCGGCGCCGGCTCCTTCTGGCTCTCCCTGCACTGGAGCGCCGGCGCCTACCTCTCCACCCCGACCCGGGCCTGGCAGTTCGCCGCCGGCGCCGTCATCGCCCTGCTGCCGATCGACCGACTGCCGAAGCCGGTAAGGGAGTTGCTGGGCCTCGGCGGCCTGGCCGGGGTGCTCGCCGCGGTGCTGCTGTTCGACGCCCGCACCCCCTACCCCGGCTACGCCGCGCTGCTGCCGACCGCCGCCACCGCCGCGATCGTGCTGGCCGGCTCCGGCGGCACCCACCTGGTCGGGCGGGCGCTGTCGCTCGGCGCGCCGCGCGCGATCGGCCGGCTCTCCTACAACCTGTACCTGTGGCACTGGCCGGTGCTGGTGCTCGCCGAGGCCCACTGGGGCACCCTGCACTGGGGCGTCAAGGCCGCGCTCACCGCCGCCGCCGCGCTGCCCGCGTACGCCGCGCTGCGCTGGCTGGAGCAGCCGCTGCGCCGCAGCCTGGTGCTCGGCGAGATCCCGCGCCGCGGGCTGTCGCTGGGCCTGACCGCGGTGGTCTTCCCGGTGCTGCTGGCGCTGGTCGTCGGCTCCGGCACCATCCGCAACCTGGGCCCGGCCACTCCCCCGGACCCGTCCGGCCTGCCGCCGGGCGCCCGCACCGGCAGCAGCCTGCTGGCCGCCGCGCCGCCGCCGCACGCGCCGACCGTGCCCAACCCCGTCCAGGCCCGGCAGGACTTCCCGCCGGACGGCGCCTGCGAGGTGGACCCGGCCGACACCACCAGCCCGCCGTGCCGCTTCGGCACCGGCGAGGACCGGATCGTGCTGCTCGGCGACTCGCACGCCGGCCAGTGGTTCTCCGCGCTGCTCGGCATCGCCGCCCAGCACCGCCTGTCGGTCGAGGAACTGGTCAAGCAGGGCTGCCCGCTGCCCGAACTCACCGTCACCAACCCGCAGTTGGGCCGCACCTACCACGAGTGCGACACCTGGCGGGCGAACGCCCTGACCCGGCTCAAGGACGGCCCGAAGCCCAAGCTGATCGTGGTCTCCACGCTCAACCGCTACACCGCCGACCGGGCCGCCCTGCTGCACGGCTGGGAGCAGACCCTCACCCCGCTGCGGGAGCTGGGCGTCCCGATCGTCTACCTGCAGGACACCCCGAACCCCGGCCTGGACGTCCCGGCCTGCGTCTCCGGGCACCCCGACACCACCTCCGCCTGCGACTTCCCGCGCGCCGAGGGCCTGTACGCCGACCCGCTGGCCGAGGAGATCGCCGCCGGGAGGTTCCCCGGCGTCAAGGCCGTCGAGGTCAACTCGGTGCTCTGCCCGGCCGGCGGGCGCAGCTGCCCGGCCGTCCTGGAGCACGTGCTGCTGTACCGCGACGACTCGCACCTGACCAACGCCGCGGCCGTGGTCCTCACCCCGCGGCTGGACCAACTCCTCACCGAAGCGGGCGTGTTCGGCACCGGGTGGACCACCCTGCTGCACGACGGCTTCGACGGCCCGGCCGGCGCCGGGCCCGACCCCGCCACCTGGCAGTACGACCTGGGCACCTGCTACCCCGGCTGCCCGGCCGCCCAGTGGGGCACCGGCGAGATCGAGACCATGACCGACTCCGCCGAGAACGTCCACCTGGACGGCAAGGGCGCGCTGGAGATCACCCCGACCCGGGACCCGGCCGGCCGCTGGTCCTCCGGGCGGATCGAGTCCAGGCGGGCCGACCTGGCCGCCCCCGCGGGCGGAGTCCTGCGGGTGGAGGCCGAGTTGGCGCTCCCCGCCGTCAACGGCAAGGCCGCGGCCGGGTACTGGCCCGCGTTCTGGGCGCTCGGCGGCAAGCTCCGCGACGGGTACACCGGCTGGCCCGGCGTCGGCGAGCTGGACGTGCTCGAATCCGTCGGCGGGCGCGGCGTGTTCGGCACCCTGCACTGCGGCACCACCCCCGGCGGACCGTGCAAGGAGCCGAACGGCCTGGGCTCGGGCGAGCAGCCCTGCGCGGACTGCTGGGGCGCCTTCCACACCTACACCGTCGAGGTCGACCGCTCCACCAGCCCCGAACGGGTCCGCTGGCTGCGCGACGGCCGGCAGTACTTCGAGGTCACCGCCGACCAGGTCGACCCGGCCGCCTGGGACCAGGCCGTCCACCACGGCGTCTTCCTGATCCTGAACGTCGCCATCGGCGGCAACCTCCCGGCCGCGTACGGCAGTTCGCCCACGGAGGCGACGGAACCGGGCCACCCGATGAAGGTCGCCTCGGTCACCGTCTCCACCCGGCAGTAGGACCGGCAGGGGCGCGGGGAACTACGCGGCCCGTGTGATCCGGATTGGCGGTTCCACAGGGGCGAAGGGGCCCCGCCCGGAGTAGGTCGCGGGCGGGGGCTCTTGTGCTGTTGGACTGGCAGAGGTACGCCACGATGGGCGCACAGGCAGGGCTCCGAGCAGGGTGGGGACAACACGATCGAACATGCCCGGCAGCTCTTCGAAAGCTGTGCGGACGTGAGCCCCCGGAGCCGGTCCTCAGCGGCTCCGGGGGCTTTTGAGCCTCTGCCGGCAGCCAACTCCTACAGGTGCGTCCAGGCGCGTTCAGAGACGTAACAGCAGCCCCGTCCGCTGCTGCTCTGCGGGCGGGGCCGGTGCGCCGTCGGTCAGTGCGGGATACCGGCGATGATCTCCCGTGCGCCCTGGCGGAGCAGTTCGGCGGCGACGCGGGCGCCGAGGACGGCAGGGTCGCCCTGGTGCTCGTCCCGCATCATCGCGTTGGCGAACTTGCTGCCCTCGCAGTCGAACACCATGCCGCGCAGCGACATCTGCCCGTCCGCCTCGGTGGTGCAGTAGGCGGCGATGGGGCTGTTGCAGTGGCCGCGCAGGTGGTGCAGCAAGACGCGCTCCGCGGTCACCTCCCGTTGCGTCTTCGGGTGGTTGATCTTCTCCAGCAGCGCTGCCGTGGCGTGGTCCTCCTGTCGGCACTCCAGCCCGAGGACGCCCGCGCCGACGGCGGGCAGCATCTCGTCCATGCCGAGCACGTAGCCGGGACGTTCGATTCCGAGCCGGGCGAGTCCGGCAGCGGCGAGGATCATCCCGTCGGCGTGGACGTCGATCTTCTTCACGCCGTCCAGCTTCTCCAGCCGGCTGCCGACCGCCCCGCGCACCCGCACCACCTTGAGGTCGGGGCGGGCCCGGAGGATCTGCGCCTTGCGGCGGACGGCGGACGACAGGATGACCGCGCCCGGCGGCAGGTCGGCGAGCGTGCGGTACTCGGACCCCTCGGGGAACAGCAGCACGTCCCGCACGTCCGGCCGTTCCATGTACGCGGCGAAGACCAGCCCCTTGGGCAACGGCACGTCGCCGGGCACGTCCTTCACGCAGTGCACGGCCATGTCGACGGTGCCCGCTTGCAGCATGGCGTCGATCTGCTTGGTGTACAGGCCCTTGCCACCGAGCTGCGCAAGGTCGCCCTGCCACAGGTCGGCCTCGGTGGTCACCGGCACCACCTCGGACACCAGGTCGGGGACGTGCTCCCGTAGGGCCGCGATCACCATGTCCACCTGCGCGAGGGCGAGCGGCGAACTACGGGTGCCGATCCGCAGCGTCCTGGCGGGGTACTCGGCCGTCGTCATGGCGGGCCGTCCTTTCGGTTCGGGTCTCTTGATAGGTAACGCTTCCGGGCCACTGGAGAGGCGCCCGGATCCGGGCAGCAACCGCGGGGTGGAGCAGTCGGCGGGCATCGTCCCGGTCGGCCCGGCGCCATGCAGCCAACTCCCTTGGCTGCAAGGTAATTTGATCGGTATCGGCACTGCCGGGCATCGGTCCGGACCACAGGAACACAATCCGGTTCCGGGCGCCCTCGCGGCGGCCCTGGGCCCATTCGACGCCGAGCAGGTCATCGGGCAACAGGTCGAGTTTCAGACCGAGTTCTTCCCGGGCCTCCCGGCGAACGGCATCGAACGGGGACTCCCCCACCTCCACCACGCCGCCGGGAAGGTGCCACGCCCCGGCTCCGGCCGCCTGCACGATCAGCAGGCGCGACGCGGGGTCGGTGCACAGCGCATAAGACGACACCGGGTGTCCGGGTGCTCCGCTCATCTCACTCCCTCGGATCGAACGGACACGCCCGCCCCGGCCGGAGAGACGGCAACGGCCGGGGTGCGAGTTGGGAGCGCGCTACGCCGCGCTGTTGTCGTCGCCGCCGTCAGGCTCGGATGCGGGGCGCGTCTTGTCGTAGAACACCTGCTGCAACTCCCGGTGGTCGCGTACCTGTTGTTTCTGGTTGTCGCCGGCCTTCTGGTCCACCTTCTTCGTGGTGGTCCGCTTGGTGCGCCGGCCTCGGACACCCATTGAAAGGTCCTTCACACGGCGCCGCCAGCGCGAACCCGAGCACCACGCCCGACGGCACAGCGCACACCCCGAGCACCACGCCCGACGGCACAGCGCACACCCCGGGCACCAGCACGCCCGTCACCAGCGTCACCGGGTCATTTCGGCTCCGTCTCGGGCACCGCCACCATCGGCACGTCCGCGATCATGCGGAACGACCTGTGGTCCGGATGGCGCATCACGTGTCCGACCGGTACGGGCACTTCGGTCGGGGACACCGAAAGGGTCCGGGTCGTGCGGGGAGACGAGCGGAATGCCGAACGAGGGACTGAAAGCTGTCATGGCGTCGGGCGGTTGGACGTGCTCCGCCCTGGCGGAGAGAGCCGGCGTGGACACCAAGGCGGTCGAACGATGGGCCGATCAGAACCGGACACCCGACTGAGAGCGGCCCGTCCGGCCGGCGAAGCACTGGGAGAAGACATGTTCGACCTGTGGCCGCCCTGGCGGCAACCACGTGCCGCCGGGGCGATAAGCCCCGAACTGGTGGCGCTCTACGAGCAGCGTGCCGACCTGCCGGTGTCCGTCTCGCCCTCATGCACTACCGACCGTTGCTCGGCACGTCGGGGATCGAGGTCCGCACCCACGGAACCACGCTCCACAACAGCCTCTACCGGGCAGACGACCAGACGTTGGTGAATGCGCACGTCTGGGGAGCCAACGCTTTCGCGGCGTCCGCAGTGGTGACCGACAGCGAGGGGCGCGTCCTGCTCCAGCGACGGACCGACAACGGCCTGTACGCGTTGCCGGTTGGCGCCATGGATCTCGGCGGGTCGCTTCCGGGAACAGCCGTCCGGGAGGTCCGCGAGGAGACCGGCCTCGCTGCTTGCGGCTACTCGGGCTTGCGGAACACCCTGGTCGCGGTGATCTCGCCGTGGACGGTCGGCCCGTCCGGGCCCTGCGGGGCCGGGAGGCCGGGGCGCAGGTGCTCCTCGACCGAGATGTACTTGAGGCCGGCCCGCAGGTCGGCGTCGTTGCGCAGCCGGATGACGAGCGGGAACTCGGCGAGTGCGGTGGTGTCGAACAGGCCAGTGGTGTAGATGAGTTGGACGCCGAGCGCGTCGGCGACGGCGCGCTGCAGCTCCAGCAGGTAGGTGGCGTTGGCGCGGCCGATCGGGTTGTCCAGGAACAGCGTGCCGGCGTGCCGCAGCTGGGACTGGCCGCGGTCGTTGGCGCGCAGCGCGGCCATCGTGCAGTAGAGGGCGATGGCGGCGGTGAGCAGCTGGCCGCCGGAGAAGACGTCCGACATCTGGCCGACCGAGACGCGTTCGGCGCGCAGCACCGCGTCCGGCTTGAGGATCTCGACCGAGACGCCCTTGGGGCCGATCGCGGCGGCGACGCCGCGCAGCAGCAGGGACATGCCGTCGCGGCGCAGGTCGGAGTTCTTCCTGACGGCGGAGCGGGTGGCCTCGTCGATGACCTCGCCGAGGCGTTCGACCAGGACGGCGTGGTCGGGGTCCTCGAAGCGGATCCGGAGGAACTCCTGGCCCGACCACTCGCCGAGGCCCTCGGGGAGCCGGGAGAGCCGCTGGGCGGCGCGCAGGGTGCCGAGCGAGGTCTCGACCAGGCCGCGCAGGCGGTCGACGATGGAGGAGCGGTTGCGTTCCAGCTGGGCGAGTTCGTCGGTGAGGACGCGCAGCCGGGGCGCGAACGCGGCGGCCCAGGCGGCGGCGTGGTCGGGCAGCGCGGCGGCGGGCAGTTCGCGGATCTGCTGCCGGGCGGGGGTGCGGACGGCCTCGTAGCGGGCGGCGTTGGCGTGCCGGACGAGGGCGTCGGAGGCGTCCCGGACGGCGAGTTCGGCGCCGGTGAGTTCGGTGGCGGCGGTGCGCATGGCGCGCCGGGTGTCGGTGACGGCGGAGCGGGCGGCGGCGAGCGAGCCGAGGTAGGCGTCGGCCTCGGGGTCGGTCTCCTCGCCGTTGTCGCGCAGGGCGTCGCGGAGCTGTCCGGCGAGTTCCTCGAAGTCGCCCGCGGCGGCCTGCGCCTGGTCCGACGTGCGTTGCAGGTCGCCGTGTTCGGTGCGGGCGGCCTCGACGCGTTCGCGGCGTTCGGCGAGCAGCGCGGTGGCGGTGCGCAGCAGGGCCTGGGCGTGTTCGGGGTCGGCGGGGAGCAGGTCCTCGGGGAGTTCGGTGTGCGCCTCGCCGTCCGCCGGGGCGGAGCGTTCGGCGTCGCCGCGCAGGCGGCCGACCTCCTCGGAGGCGGCGCCGGAGCGGGCCTCGATCAGGGTGACGAGTTCCTCGGCGCGGGCGGCGGCGGCCTGCCGGGCGGGGCCGTCGGCGCCGTCGGGGCTGGCGAGGAGTTCCTCGGCGCGGGCCTTGACCTTGTTGCTGAGGCGGTCGAGTTCGGCGGCGGAGGCGGTCTCGTCGCTCTCGGCGCGGGCCTGTTCGGCGCGCAGGTCGGCGCCGACGCCGACCTTCTCGTAGAGCTGGGCGGCGGCCCGGTACGCCTCGCGCAGGGCGGGCAGCGAGGCGGGGGCGACGGCGGTGTCGGGTTCGGCGTTGGCGCCGACGGCAGCGATCTCGGCGCGTTCGCCGCGCAGGGTGCGGGCGGTGCGGCGGGCGTCGTCGGCGGCGCGCTGGGCGGCGCGGCGGTCCTCGTCGCAGGTGCGGGCGCGTTCGGCGCACTGGGTCTGGCGGCGTTCGCACTCGGCGACGTCGTCGGCGAGTTCGCGCAGCCGGCGGGTCCAGTTGGGGCGTTCGCGCAGCCGGAAGGCGAGTCCTTCGAGGGCGTCGGCGCGGCGGCGGGCGCGCTGGGCGGCGTCCCGGCACTCCTCGTGGCGGGCGGCGGCGGCCTGGTGCTCGGTGTCGGCGTCGGCGCGGTCGGCGCGCAGGGTGGCGAGTTCGGCGGCGGTGGTCTCGGCGTGCAGGGCGGCCGCGGCGGCGCTCTCGGCGAGTTCGGCGAGGGTGCCGGGCGGGCAGCTGGCGTGCCAGGAGGCGAGCCGGGCGGCGAGGGCGCGGTCGCCGCCGAGGCGGGCGGCGAGTTCGCGGATGTGCTCCTCGCGGGCGGTGGCGCGGGTGCGCAGTTCGCGGCGTTCGTCGTCGGCGGCGGTCTCGTTGTGCATGGCCGGGTTCGGCGGCACCAGGAAGTAGGCCGGTTCGCCCTGGATCGGGGCGATCAGGGCGGCGGCGGTGCCGACGGCGACGGTGGAGCGGGGCAGCAGGGCGGCGGCGGCGAGCGCTTCGCGGGCCCGGTCGAGCGAGGCGGGGTCGGTGACGACGACGCCGTCGACGAGTTCGGGGCGGGCGGCGAGGATGGCCTCGTGGTCGGCGGGGTCCACGGACTGGGCGAGGTAGCGCCAGCCGGGGAGGGCCGGGATGCCCTGCTCGCCGAGGTGTTCGACGGTGGCGAGGACGTCGGGGCCGGGCGGCAGCAGGCCGCCGTCGCCGAGGGCGGCGAGGATCCGGGAGTCGTCGGCGGCGGCGGTGCGCAGGTCGAACAGGGTGCGTTCGGCGGTGGCCACCGACTGGTCGAGCAGTTCGCGCAGGTCCTCGGCGGAGGCGTCGAGTTGACGGGGCGTCAGGAAGCCTTCGGACTCCTGGGCGCCGTCCTGGTAGGGCGTCAGGGAGAGCAGTTCGGCGAGCCGGGGTTCGGCGGCGAGCCGGGCGGCGGTGCGCTGCTCGGCGGCCAGGGCGCGGTCGGCGGCGGCGCGGGCGTCGCTGGCGCGGGCGGCGGCGAGGTCGGCGCGGGCCTCGGCGGCGGCGGCTTCGCGGGCCCGGGCGGCGGCCTGGTCGGCGGCGGTGCGGGCCTGGTCGAGGGCTTCGGTGGCGGTGGCTCCGGCGTCGGCGGCCTGCAGGGCGGCGCGGGCCGGGTCGGTTTCGGTGCCGGGGTCGTCGATCCAGCCGGCCGCGACGGCGGCGGCGGTCTCCTGTTCGACCTCGCCGAGGCGCTGGCGCAGGTGCTCGGCCTCGGAGCGGGCCTTCTGGGCGGCGGTGGCGGCGGCGGTGGCCTCGGACTGGGCGGCGGCGCCGTCCTCCTGGAGTTCGCCGGCCCGCAGCTCCTCCTGGTCGGCGCGGGTCTCGGCGGAGGCGGCGGCGGCTTCCAGGGCGCGGGCGAGGGCGGCGGCGGCGCGGTCGCGGGCGGCGAGGGCGGGGGCGGCGTCGAGTTCGGCTTCCCGGATGGCGGCGGCGACCCGGGCCGCCCGGTCGGCGGCGGCGCGGTGCCGCAGGACCGCTTCGGCGGCCTGCCAGGCGGCGAACTGGGCGCGGGCGTCGGTGAGTTCGCGGCGCAGCCGGGCGGCGCCCGCGGTGGCCGCCTCCAGGCCGAGGGTGGCGTGCCGGTAGGTCAGTTCGGAGACGATCAGCGAGTGCCGGGTGCGGTCGGTCTCGGCGGCGGTGACGGCGCTCGCGGCGGCGGCGACCTCGACGGCCAGGTCGTGGACCCGGTCGCGTTCGACGGCGGAGCGGGCGGCGAGCGACAGCGCGAGCTTGCGGGTGCGGCGTTCGGCGGCGCGGTGGCCCTCGCGGACGGTCTCGCGGGCGGCGGTGGCGTCGACGATGCGCTGCAGCAGGTCGACCGAGCCGGCGGTGAAGTCGCGTTCGGCGGCGAGTTCGGAGCGGCGGCCGAGCTTGGCGGCGAAGCCGTGGACGAGGTCGGCGAGGCCGTCGGTGTCGCGGGTGTCGGTGACGGCGCGCAGCAGCAGGTCGGTGAAGTCGGCGTCGTTGCGGACCGCGAACAGGCCGGCCGCCTCGCCCTCGTCGGCGTTCATCTCGCGCTGGTAGCGGAAGAGTTCGGGGTCGAGGCCGAGGGCGCCGAGGTGTTCGATCCAGCGGTCGTGGATCTCCTCGAAGGTGACGTCGAGGTGCGGCTGGGTCTTGCCGGCCTCGGTGAGGGCGTCGCGGAAGCCCTTCATGGTGCGGCGGCGGCCGCGGGTCTGCTGGTCGCCGGTGAGGGCGGGGCGTTCGGCGACCGGCAGGCCGTCCAGGGTGAGGCCGGGGCCGGGGCGGAAGGAGTACCAGAGTTCGGCGAACTTCCGCGGGTCGGAGGAGACCTGGCGGCCGCGCCACTCGCTGACCTTGCCGACCACGATGAGTTCGCCGGTGACGGTGTGCTGCCACTCGAGGGCGACGTGGCCGCAGTCGTCGGCGAGCAGGAACTTGCGCAGCACGCCGGAGGAGGCGCCGCCCAGGGTGTTGCGGTGGCCGGGCAGCATCACCGAGAAGATCAGCTTGAGCAGCACGGACTTGCCGCCGCCGTTCTCCAGGAACAGCACGCCGGCGGGCGCGGGGCGGCGCTGCGGGCCCTCGGGCTCCTCGCCGAACAGGCCGATCTGCTGCGGCTGCGGCTCGGGGACCGGCTCGCCGACTCCGCGCAGGTCGAGCACCGTGTCGGCGTAGCGGGCGCCCGCCGGTCCGATCGAGTACAGGCGGACCCGGTTCAGCTCGTACATGTGCGGTGGTTCTCCTGGAAGCTGTCTCAGCCGTGGCTGGGGTGGATCAGAGGGCGTGGAACGGCAGGCCGGCGTCGGCCACCAGCTCGTCGCTCTCGTCGGGCGGGGCCAGCGTGGGGGTGCCGTCGCTGACCGGGACGACGCCCAGGTCGAGGAGTTCGGCCATCGCGGCGCCGCCGGCCAGGTCGCGGACCTGCAACTGGTAGCGGGCGGTGGTGCGGTAGGTGCCGCCGGAGTCGTCGGAGGTCTTCTGCAGGAAGCCGGAGTCGACCAGGAAGGACACCGCCTTGGAGACGATGCCGGTGGTGGAGCCGGCCAGTCGGCGGGCGTCCTTGGTGGCGCCGGTCGCGGAGCGGCGGGCCCAGACCCGCCAGGCGGCCTCCAGGCCGGGGGCGTCGCTGGCCGGGTCGGTGTTGGCGCCCTCGGCCTCGGCGCGCTCCTCCAGGCGGCGGCAGGCCTGCCGGACGAAGGCGTCCACGCCGTTGACGGTGACCCGGCCGAGGTAGCCGTCGTCGGCCAGGTCCTCGGGGCGGGGGAAGGCGAGCGCGGCGACCGCGAGGTGCGCCAGGCCGTGCAGGAAGCGGTCGGTGGACTCGGAGGCGGCGCGCCGCGAGTAGTCGCCCATCCGGACCGCGAACACCGAGTCCTCGGCGGCGGCCACCGCCATTCCGGCCCGGGCGGAGACCTCCAGCACCACCAGGCCCATGCCGGTGGCGACGGCGTCGGCGAGCCGGCCGAACGGCGGGTCCTCCCGGTAGCGGCGCACCAGTTCGCCGTACTCGGCGTCCCGGGCGGGCAGCAGCTTGGCCTGCAGGCCGAAGGAGACCAGCCGGGCGGCCTCGGTGACGTCCGCCGGACTGATCGGCGCGGGGGCGGCGGCCGGTTCGCTCTCGGGCGGTGTCCACGCCTCGCTGGTGGTGGTCATCCGAGGGCTCCTTCGGTGCGGGCGGTACGGGTGGTGCACGCGCTACGGGTGGTGCAGGTGGTGCGGACGGTACGGGAGTTGCGGGGCGCGGGACGGGTCACACGGCGTCCTTGCGGTCGGCGGCCATGCCCACCGCGTCCAGCAGCGCGCTGCCGACGATCAGGTCGGCGCCGCCGAAGCCGGGGTCGTCCAGCCGGGTGCCGTCGTCGACCGCGAACAGCAGC
This sequence comes from Kitasatospora cineracea, assembly GCF_003751605.1. NCBI lineage: Bacteria > Bacillati > Actinomycetota > Actinomycetes > Kitasatosporales > Streptomycetaceae > Kitasatospora > Kitasatospora cineracea. The sequence continues at coordinate 3,910,891 of NZ_RJVJ01000001.1, read as the reverse complement.
CGTTCCTCGCCCTGCCGGTACGCGGTGCCGACCGGCGGGCTGGCCGCGTGCACGGCCAGCAGGGCGACCAGGTAGGCGAGTTCCTCGCCGTCGCCGTCCCCGCCGGGACCTGTGCCGCGGGCGCGGGCGTCGGCGAGCAGGCCGGAGAGCCGGCGGGGGGCGTCGGCGGGCAGGTCGAGCAGGTCGAGGGCGGCTTCCAGCTGGGCCTCGGAGAACCGGCTGTCGTCGGGGGTGGCGACCAGGTCGGGTTCGGGGAGCTCGACGCCGAGGTGCTCGCGTTCGACGGGCGGGGTCAGCAGCAGGTCGACCAGGTCCGCGACCCGGACCGAGACGGGCGTGCGCAGGCCGGTGGCGCGGGCGAAGAACGCGTCGGTGGGCCGGGTGGCGTCGCCGAGCGGCAGGGTGAGCACGGGGGCGAGCAGCTGGCCGTACAGGTCGATGCCGCTGCGCGCGGTGGGCGCGGCGAACGCCTGCCGGTCCTGTTCGGCGCGGAACAGCGGGCCGGCCTCCAGCAGGCGGGTCTGCAGCTGGGTGTGGCGGCGGATGCAGTCCTTGACGATGTCGACGAGTTCGGCGGCGCGGCGCTTGTGCTCGCCGTCGGTGCTCTCGTCGCGGGCCTTGCGGATGTTGGTGAGGATCGCGTTCTCGTGCCGGTAGCGGTCGGCGATGTGGTCGAGCGCCTCGTCGATCAGGTCGGGGACGGTCTCCATCCAGTCGACCGCGCGGACGTTGCGCCGGGTGGCCTCCAGGGCGCGGCGCAGCGTCTCGGCGTACTGGACGGTGCGGTAGCGGGCCTGTTCGGCGGCGAGCTGGGCGTCGGCGAGGCGGCCGCGCCGGATCAGCACCTCCAGCTTGACCTCGGCGGCGATCTGGGCGCTGGTGACGTCGGTGTCGAGGGCGCCGACCAGCACGTTGACGGCCTCGTCGGTGGTGCGCAGGTAGACCCCGCCGTCCTGGCCGGGGACCTCCTCGATCAGCTTGAAGTCGTAGTCGCGGCGGGTGTACTCGCCGTCCGGGCCGAAGGTGCCGTAGACGGCGCGGAAGCCGCGGTCGACGCTGCCGACGTTGATCAGCGACTCCAGCACCCAACGGGCGACCCGCTCGTGCTCGGCGACGGTGCGCCGCGGGTTCTGGGCGGCGATCCGGGGCAGCAGGCGGGCGAGCACTATGTCCCGGTCGGCGCCGGTGTCGAAGTCCATGTTGAGGGTGACCAGGTCGATCGCGGCGAGGCCGACCTCGGCCATGGCGTACGAGGCGTACTCGCCGGCCAGGTTGACCTTCCGGCTGTCCAGGTCGTGCAGCGGGGCGGTGCACGCCAGCGCCTTGAGCCGGCGGGCGAGTCCCTCGTCGGCGGCCGGGCCGGGGGCGGGCCTGGTGGGCTGGTCTGCGATGGCGGTCACGGTGGACAAGATTAGGGCTTTCCGCGGACAGGTCCGAAAAGCCCCTTTCGGGCGGCCTGTCCTGGCGTGTTGAACACGTTCAAATTCAGGTCTAGAGTCCAAGGCGCGACACCGCGTGCCGTCTCCGGCACCCGCGCCATGAGGGGGGTTCCCCATGTCCGACATCGCCACCGTCCCCGCCGGTTCCACCACCGCCGGCCCGGATTCCGCACCCGCCGCCGACACCGCGCTCGTCCGCCGCCGGATCAGGCGCTGGCTCTGGCTGTTCATCACCTGCCTGGTGCTCAGCGGCCTGACCGCCTTCCCGCTCCAGAGCGAGACCTCGCTGCTGGCCCGCCTGGTCGACGCCACCGGCCTGGACTCCCTGCTCCCCGCCCTCGACGTCTGGGTCCACCGGGTCCGCGAGGGCGTCGCCGACGGCTACGGCGACCACCCGTTCCTCGCCTACGGCACCGACTGGCTGGCCTTCGCCCACCTGGTGATCGCCGCCGCCTTCTGGGGCCCGCTGCGCGACCCGGTCCGCAACGTCTGGGTGATCCGCTGGGCGATGCTCGCCTGCGGCGGCGTCATCCCGCTCGCCCTGATCTGCGGCCCGCTGCGCGACATCCCGCTGTTCTGGCAATTCGTCGACATGTCGTTCGGCGTGCTCGGCGTCGTCCCGCTGCTGATCGTCCACCGCCTGATCCGCACCCTGGAGTGGCAGCAGGCCCTGCGCACCCACCACGACTTCGCCCGCGTCGTCCCCTCCCCCTGACCCGCCCGGGGCCGGGAACCGGGCTTCCGGCCCGGCGGGGCACCGGACCGAGCCGACACCGGACCGGCCAGGCTCCGGCCGGAGCCGGGGAGCCGGGCTTCCGGCCCGGAGCCGCCGGGGAGCCGGGCTTCCGGCCCGGAACGGGAGTGCTGAGCCTTCGGGGGGAGGCTCAGCACTCCATGCCGTAGCCCAACTCCTCCGCGGCGATGCACCAGTACGCGTTCTCGTCCGCCACCGCCGCCGGGTCCACCGCCGCCGGGTCCACCGCCGCGAACCGGGCCAGCAGCGCGTCCGCCGGCTCCTCCGCCGCCGCCGGCGACTCGTCCGGCTCCTCGTCCGCCTCGTACCGCTCGGCCTCCGCCGCCGCCTCCCGGTACAGCTCCAGGAAGGCGAGCAGCTGCCCCGGACCGGAGTTCAGCAGCCCGGGCTCGCCCTCCTCCTCCGGCAGCACCATCACCGGCCCGCCGTCGACCCGCACCCCGATCGCGCTCACCCCCGGATCGACGGCGACCAGGTGGTAACGCGCCCCGTCCACCTCCCGCTCCTCGTACGGCGCCCGCCGCCACTCCCCCGGGTAGGGCAGCACGCCGGCACAGGCCAGGGTCAGCGCGTCGAGCCGGGTGTCGTCCATGCGGGGCACGCTGTCCCTCCCGCCGGACAGCGGCGCGGAACACTCGGCGGCGCCGCCCGACCGGGCGATCCGGTCCGGGAGTCCGGTCATCGCGGGGTTCCGGTTCCGGTCAGCCGCAGGTCGCCGTCCCAGGACTCGCAGCGGACGGTGCCGGTCGGGAAGTCGAGTTCGAGGGCGGTGCGGCCGGTGAGCGGGGTGTGCTCCTCGCGGGCGGCCAGGACGGGGTGGCCCAGGTGCGGGGCGAAGGGGGTGTCGTGCGGGGCGTCGCGGACGTCGAGGCGGCCCCACTCGCCCAGGTCGACGTCGGCGTGCGGCCGGTCGTCGGCGACGATCAGGCACCAGTCGCTGCCGGTGGCGACGAAGGTGCAGCCGCCGCGGTCGTCGCGCAGCCAGACCACCACGGGGTCGGCCGCGCGTTCGCCCTCGTGGCTGTACCAGGACGCGACCACACCGGTCAGCCGGCGGCCGACCAGGGCGGCGAGGTCGGGGCCGGGGCCGTGCGCGGGGCACATGGGCGGCGTGGCGGGTGCGGCGGGGGTGTTCACCAGCGCATCCGGACGTCCTCGGCCCAGCCCAGCAGGCCGTCGACCGCGACGCGCAGGCCGTCGTCGGTGCGGACGGTGCCGCGGTAGTGGCCGAAGCACTGGTCGGTGCGGTTGGCGATCAGGCCCGCCTCGGTGCGGGTGCGGCGGTCGTGGAAGGGGTGGAAGACCAGGTCGACCTGGTCGCTGCCGGGGGTGGTGATCCGCCAGGGGGCGAGCGGGTCGGCGGGGTCGTGGCGCCAGTCGAGTTCGGTGCCGATCTTGCTGAGCCGGCCGTCCACGCACAGCGCGTTCTCGGTGCTGCCGGTGCCCTCCGTCCACTGCCCGCCGAACTGCAGGCCCACGGTGTGCCCGTCGGTGCGGCCGGACGCGGCGCCCCAGTTCCAGCCGAGCGAGCGTGGCCAGCGCCCGCGCCCGTGGTCGAGCACGCCCCAGGAGTCCCCGTCCGTCCCGAATCCGTACGTGCGGTCGCCGAGCCGGACGGTGCCGGTGGCGGGGCGGGCGGTGTGCTTGGAGGTGTACTGGAAGCGCTTGTCGTCCCAGGGGACGACCACCGACAGGGTCTCGTGGCCGTCGGGCAGCGCGACCAGCAGGTCGGCCTCCAGCGGGCGCAGATCGGCGGTGAGGGCGCGGGCGCGCAGCCGGGTGCCGCCGGGTTCGTGGGTGATCGAGATCCGGACCCGGCGGCGGCCGGGGCGCTCCGGCCCGACGGTGAGGTCGGCGCCGTGCGGGCCGCCGGAGCCCGCGATGCCCGCGGGGAAGGCGGTGGGGCGCAGCGGCAGGCCGGGGGCGATCGCGGTGCGCTCGTGGTCCTCGAGGACGCCGTGCTCGTCCCAGGACAGGAAGTACACGGTGTCGAGGGTGAGGAAGTCGAGGTCGCTGACGGTGAGCGCGAGCAGGTGGGTGGGCGTGGTGACGCACCAGTACTCCCACCGCTTGGTGCGCCCCCAGCCGCGCAGGTTGCCGCGGTGCAGCGGGGTGCGCGACCAGCCGACGGCCCCGCGGTGCAGCCGCCCGTCGGGGCCGCACAGGTCGACGGGGCCGGTGATCTCTCGCTCGTGGGTCGCCATCCGCGCACCCTACTGCCGTGACCTGCGCGATAGCCATGGCCCGACGATGCCCGGCCGCCGTTCCTCCGCGCGGGGACGAACCGCCCGCCTGCCCGGGGACGCCGCCGGGCGGGCGGTTCGTCTCCGCGTAGAGGAACCGCCTGCCCGGAGGGCCCCGCCGAGCGTTCATCTCTGCACGGATGAACCGCCGACCCGGAGGACCCCGCCGGGCGTTCGTCTGCGCGTAGACGAACCGCCGGCCCGGAAACGGCGGTGGGCCGTTCCTCCCCGCGGGGACGAACGGCCCACCCGGGCGGGCGCGGGGGCTACTTGGCGGTCGCGCCCTCGGTGACGGCGGTCAGCTGCGGTCCGTCCTTCGGGTCGGCCGCGCCGCCGGCCACCGCGCGGCGGATGCCGGGGATGGCGAGGGTGACCAGCGCGGCGGCGACGGCCGCGCCGGCGCCGATCATGAAGGCGGTGCGGAAGCCGCCCTCCGAGGGCAGGGTGTGCCCGTGGAAGTCGGTGGTCATGTGGGCCAGCACCACGCCGATGACGGCGGAGGAGCTGGAGGTGCCGATGGAGCGCATCAGGGTGTTGAGGCCGTTGGCGGCGGCGGTCTCGGAGACCGGGACGGCGCCCATGATCAGGGCGGGCATGGCCGCGTAGGCGAACGCGATGCCGCCGCTGATCAGGCAGGAGAAGACCAGCACGCCCCAGGCGTGGCCCATCAGGGCGAGCGCGGAGAGGTAGCCCGCGGTGATGATGACGGCGCCGACCAGCAGCGAGACCTTGGGGCCCTTGGCCCGGGAGAGCTTGGCGGAGATCGGCGAGAGCAGCATCATGACCAGGCCAGCGGGGGCCATCCAGAGGCCGGCGGCGACCATCGACTGGCCGAGGCCGTAGCCGGTGGCGGTGGGCATCTGGAGCAGCTGCGGCGAGACCAGGCTCATCGCGTACATCGCGAAGCCGATCACCACGGAGGCCAGGTTGGTCATCAGCACCTGGCGGCGGACGCTGGTGCGCAGGTCGACCAGCGGCTGCTGGGTGCGCAGCTCCCACCAGCCCCAGACCGGGAGCACCACGACGGCGGCGGCGAGCATGCCCAGGGTGGTGCCGGAGCCCCAACCCCAGTCGCTGCCCTTGGAGATGGCGAGCAGCAGGGCGACGAGTCCGATGGTGAGCCCGATCGCGCCGACCACGTCGAAGCGGCCGCCGGAGCGGACCGGGGACTCGGGGACGAGGAAGAACACGGCGACGGCGACCAGCAGGCCGAGCGCGGCGGAGATCCAGAACAGCGCGTGCCAGCTGGCGTTCTGGGCGATGACGGCGGACAGCGGCAGGCCGAACGCGCCGCCGATGCCGAGCGAGGAGCTCATCAGCGCCATCGAGGAGCCGAGCTTCTGCGGCGGGAGTTCGTCGCGCATGATGCTGATGCCGAGCGGGATGACGCCGGCGCCGACGCCCTGGAGCGCGCGGCCGACCACCATCGGGGCGAGCGAGCTGCTGAAGCCGCAGATCAGCGAGCCGATGACGAGCATGGTGAGGCTGGCGAGCAGGATGCGGCGCTTGCCGTACATGTCGCCGAGTCGGCCGAGCACCGGGGTGGCGACGGCACCGGCCAGCAGGGTGGCGGTGATCGCCCAGGACGCGTTGGCGGCCGTGGTGTGGAGCAGGTTCGGCAGGTCCGGGATCAGCGGGACGACCAGGGTCTGCATCAGCGAGACCACGATGCCCGCGCCGGCGAGCACTCCGACGACGGGGCCGGTGCGTGCCTGACTCATGGGGTACTTCCATCTCTTCGGCTAGATATGCATGATGCACACAATGTGTACCATACATATGACCCTCTCGCGGGATATGCTGCCGAAAAGTGACGCAAGGGACGGAGGAGCATGCGGCGCGACAAGGAACTCGCCCTGATCGAACGGGAAATGATGCTGCTCGCCCGCCATCAGGTGCTCGCCACCGCCCGCACCAACGGCGGCCCCGACGCCCTGGAGCGCAGCGCCTACACCCTGCTCAGCCGGATCGAGACCGAGGGCCCGCTCACCATCGGCCAACTCGCCGAGGCGTTCGGGCTGGACACCTCCACCGTCAACCGGCAGAGCGCCGCGATGCTCCGGGCCGGACTGGTCGACCGCATCCCCGACCCGGACGGCGGGGTGGCCCGCAAGCTGCGGATCACCGAGGAGGGCCTGCGCCGCCTGCGCCAGGACCGCGACTGGTCGATCCAGGGCCTGTCCCGGGTGGTCACCGACTGGACCGCCGCGGACCTGGCCGACTTCGCCGAGGTGCTCGAACGCTTCAACCGCGACATCGAACGCATCCAGGGCCGCCCCTGGCCGCGCGGCTGACCGCAGCCCCACCGGCCACCAGCTCGCCGACCACCGCCCCGCCGACCACCGCCCCGCCGACCACCGCCCCGCCAGCCACCGCCCCGCCGACCGGCGTTGCGCCGAGCGGGTGGCCGTCCGGACGCCCCCGCGCGACCTGGCGGGTAAAACCTGCCGCCCGGGCCGCGACCCCCGCCCCGGCCGAAACGATCAGGCCCTACGATCACCCCCAGGAGCGGACCCCGGGCCCGGATCGGCCCGCGCGGAAGGGCGGACGAGGAAAAAGTGGCCGACGCGGTGATCGACCTCAATGCGGACCTCGGCGAGGGCTTCGGACGCTGGAGCCTGACCGACGACGACGCCCTGCTCTCGGTGGTCACCAGCGCCAACGTCGCCTGCGGCTTCCACGCCGGCGACCCGTCCACGATGCGCCGGGTCTGCTCGCTGGCGGCCGAGCGCGGGGTGCGGATCGGCGCCCAGGTCTCCTACCGCGACCTCGCCGGGTTCGGCCGCCGCGCCATGGACGTCCCGCCGGAGGAACTCGCCGACGAGATCGCCTACCAGATCGGCGCGCTCCAGGTGTTCGCCCGGGCGGCCGGCTCCCGGGTCTCCTACGTCAAGCCGCACGGCGCGCTCTACAACCGGGTGGTGCAGGACAACGAGCAGGCGGAGGCGGTGGTCTCGGGCGTGCTGCGGGCCGGCGCGGTCTGCGACGGCCCGCTGCCGCTGCTCGGCCTGCCCGGCTCCCGGCTGCTCGCGGTCGCCGAGGGCGTCGGACTGCCCGTGGTCACCGAGGCGTTCGCCGACCGCGCCTACACCTGGGCCGGCACCCTCGTCCCGCGCCGCGAACCGAACGCCGTCGTGCACGACCCCGAGGCGGTCATCGCCCGCGCCGTCGGCATCGCCCGGGACGGCACCGCCACCGCCGTCGGCGGCGAGCCCATCACCGTCCGGGCCCGATCCCTCTGCGTCCACGGCGACACCCCCGGCGCCGCCCAACTCGCCTGGCGCATCCGCGGCGCCCTCGCCTCCGCGGGCGTCCGCGTCGAAGCCTTCACCTGAGCCCGCCCGACGCCCCGTCACGCCCCAGGAAAATTCCCCGGATTCCCCACTCCCCCGCCCGCCCGGAAACCCCCCTTCCCGGCCCTCCGCCACACCGCCGCGCCCCTTCCCCCCACCCCGGAACCTCCGGCGGCGGCCCCCGCCCGAAACCCCCCGCCGCGGGCCGTACACGGCTTCACCAAATGGCCTCTGACCTGGCATTTTCCTGATTCTCCCCTAGGGTTGGCGACATCACAGGAGACCGTCGGAGGGGACCGCCGTGAGCGAGTACGACGCTGCGCACATCCAGGTGCTGGAGTGGCCGGAAGCCGTCCGGAAGCGGCCCGCCATGTACATCGGCTCGACCGGGGAGCGCGGCCTGCACCACATGGCGCAGGAGGTGCTGGGGGCCGCCGCGAACGAGGTGCTGTCCGGCCGCGCGAGCCGCGTCGAGGTCGCGCTGACGGCCGACGGCGGCGTGCGGGTGAGTCACGACGGCGTCCAGCAGGCCGACCTGGCCCGCGCGTTGACCGTCCTGCCGACCTGCTGGGACGGCCCCACCAGACGGAGGCTCCTGGCCTGGGCCACTTCCTGCCTTGCCGTGGTCAACGCGCTCTCCGTCCGGCTGGTCGCGGAGGAGCACCGGGGCGGCGTGACGCACCGTCAGGAGTACGTTCGCGGCCGGCTGCTCGCCCCGCCCGCCGTGGTCGGCCCCACCGCTCGCACCGGCACCACGGTCGCCTTCCACCCGGACCCGGAGGTTTTCGGGACGACGGCGTTCGACGCCGGTGCGCTGGTCGACCACCTGCGCGAACTCGCCCTGCTGAACCGCGCCCTGGACTTCACCCTCACCGACGAGCGCACCACCCCGCACCGCACCGAGCGCCTGCACCACCCCGCCGGCCTGGCCGACTTCACCACCCGCCTCGGCGGCGACCCCGCCGCCACCCTCACCGTCGAGGCCACCGACGAGCGGATGGGCGGCACCCTCGACCTCGCCCTCAGCTGGACCGGTGGCGGCGGCCTCCACGGCTACGCCAACAGCCGCCGCACGGACGAGCAGCACAGCACCCACCTCCTGGGCTTCCGGGACGGCCTGGCCGCCGCTCTGGGCCGGTCCGAGCTGCCCGCCGGGCTGACGGCCGTCGCCTCGGTGAAGCTCGACGCCCCGGAGTTCAACGGCGCCACCCGCCGCCGACTCGACAACGGCGCCGTCCGCACCTGTGTCGCAGCGGCCGTCCGGCACGCGGTGGAGTCCTGGCGCGCCGGGCGGGACTGACCGCCTCAGCCCAGGTACCGCACTGCCACGTCGGCGCTGTGCGGTGCCAGCAGGGCCTGCAACTCGCCTGCTGCTTCGGCGAGTTCGGCGCCGTCCATGGTCTCCAGCACGAACAGCACGTCGGTGGCGTGCTCGGTGACGCGGGTGCGGTGGGCGTCGCGGTGGTTCCAGTGGCGGGTGAGGACGCCCGCCGCGTCGGCGTAGACCACCTCGCCGGGCTCGGGGTGCTCGACGGTGTCCGGCTCGCCGAGCGGGGTGAAGTGCTCGCCGCCGTCGGCGAACCGGATCTCGACGGGGCCGTCGACCGCCGCCAGGTCGAACGCCCCGGCGGGGAGGGCGTGCCGGACGGAGACCGCGTTGTAGGAGTCGACGGCGGGGTTGATCCGGGGCAGCGCGCCCTGCTTGGCGAGACGGCGGCCGAGCGCGTCCACGCTGGGGCGGATCCGGCGCGGGTTGGTGCCGAAGGCGCGGTAGGCGGCGTGCCAGGCGGCGATCCGCGGGTCGTGCTCGTCGGCGGGGCGCCACGCGCCCTCGGCGGTGCGGGCCTCCAGCCGGGCGAGCGCGGCGGCGGTGGCGGGCCACGGTTCGGTGCCGCGGACGCCGCGGGCGGTGAGGACGGCGATCCGGGCGGCGGGGAAGGCCGCGGCGACGTCGGGGTGCAGGTGCGGGACGGTCAACGGGGGTCCTTTCGAACGGGAGGGTCAGGTCAGGGCCAGCAGGCCGACCGCGAGGGCGGCCGTGCCGAGGCCGGCGAGCTGGCCGCGGTGGATGCGTTCGGCCAGGACGGCGCGAGCCAGCAGCACCGTGCCGGCCGGGTAGAGCGCGGTGACCACCGCGACCACCGCCAGGTCGCCGCTGCGGGCGGCCAGCAGGAAGAGCACCCCGGCGGCCGAGTCGAGCACCCCGGCGGCGGCCGCCAGGCCGTACGCGGGGCGCTCGGGGCCGAGGCGGCGGCGCCACAGGGCGGTGGCGGTGACGGTGAGCGCGGAGGTGACGGCCCGGCCGACGATCAGCGGGGCGACGCCGCTGCCGGACGGGGCCTGGTGCAGGCAGACCAGCTGGACGGCGATCGCGGCGCCCGCGCCGAACGCCAGCAGCAGCGCGGGCCGCGTCACCCGGGCCCGGCCGTCGGCCGTCCCGGCGCTCACCAGCACCACCGCGACCAGCGCCAGCGGCAGGCCCAGCAGCCCGGCGGCGCCCAGGTGTTCGCCCTGCAGCAGGCCGACGGCCACCGGCAGCATCGCGGAGATCAGCGCCGTCACGGGCGACAGCACGTTCATCGGGCCGATCGCCAGCGTCCGGTACAGCAGCGCGAACGCCGCCGCCGAGGCCACCCCGGAGGCCGCGCCCCAGCCGACCGCCCCGGCCTCGAACCGCGCGCCGAGCAGCGGCCAGAGCAGCAGCTCGACGGCCAGGCTGGCGGGCGCGGCGACCAGCACGGTGCGCAGCACGTGCGCGCGGCGGGCGCCGAGGCCGCCGAGGAAGTCGGCGCAGCCGTAGGCGAGGGAGCTGCCGAGGGCGAGCAGCAGGGCGATCATGGCACTTCCCCATCAGTAGGCCGGAACAGCCACAACGGTACAACAGAGTGAATCGAGCAGAGCAACTCAGTGATCTGTCGGGACATTCCCGCCGCCCCGAAATCCGCTTGCCGCGCCGCCGCCCCCGGTGCTCTGCTCGCCCGATGAGCACCCCTCCCCCGATGAGCACTCCTCCCCCGCACCTGCGCCTGCGCACCGAACGGCTCGCCCTGCGCCGTCTCACCCCCGCCGACCTGCCCGCCGTCACCGCCCTGTGCGGCGACCCGGAGGTGATGCGGTACATCGACGACGGCCGCCCCGTCCCGCCCGCCCGGGTCGCGGACGAGCTGCTGCCCGGCCTGCTGCGCGAGTACGCCGAACTGCCGGACGGGCTGGGCTGCTGGGCGCTGGAGGCGGACGGGCGCTTCCTCGGCTGGGCGGCGCTGCACCCGCCGGCCTCGGTCGGCCTGGACCCGGCGGACGGCCTGGAGCTGGGCTACCGCCTGCTGCCCGCCGCCCGGGGCCACGGGTACGCGACCGAGGCGGCGGCCGCCCTGGTCCGCGCCGCGTTCGAGGAGCTGCGGGCCGAGCGGGTGGTGGCCACCACCATGGCGGTGAACACGGCCTCCCGGCGCGTCCTGGAGCGGGCCGGACTGCGCCACGTCCGGACGTTCCACGTCGACTGGCCGGACCCGATCCCGGGCAGCGAGCACGGCGACGTGGTGTACGCGCTGACCCACGCCGAGTGGGCCACCACCACGCCCTGACGCCCACCGGGGCGAACGGTCCGGTTCGCCCCGATCCGCCCCATTGCGATCTTCAGTACATCCGGAGCCCCTATCATCTGCCCGCACCGGACCGCTCCCCGGCCGCCGGACCACCCACGAGCGAACAGGAAACCGCCATGCCGAACCTCCGAGAGATATCCGCGGCGGGTGTCCGGTGATCAACTGGTTCCACGCGGCCGTGCTCGGCCTGGTGCAGGGGCTGACCGAGTTCCTGCCGGTCTCCTCCAGCGCCCACCTGCGGGTCTTCTCCGCCCTGGCCGGCTGGGACGACCCGGGCGCGGCGTTCACCGCGGTGACGCAGCTGGGCACCGAGTCCGCGGTGCTGATCTACTTCCGCAAGGACATCGGCGCGATCATCAAGGCGTGGACGCTGTCGCTGTTCCGGGCCGAGTGGCGGCGCGACCAGAACGCGAAGCTCGGCTGGTACGTGATCATCGGCACGCTGCCGATCGGCATCCTCGGCAAGCTGTTCCAGGACACCATCGAGACCACCCTGCGCGACCTGCGGCTGATCGGCACCACGCTGATCCTGTTCGGCGTGGTCCTGGCCGTCGCCGACCGCTCCCGAGCCGTCCGCAACGCCCGCAGCATCGAGTCGCTGAACTTCAGGCACGCCCTGATCTACGGCGCCGCCCAGTCACTCGCCCTGATCCCGGGCGTCTCCCGCTCCGGCGGCACGATCAGCGCGGGCCTGTTCCTCGGCTACAGCCGGGAGGCGGCCGCCCGCTACTCCTTCCTGCTCGCCATCCCCGCCGTGCTGGCCTCCGGCGGCCTCGAACTGCTCAAGATCGGCGAGGGCCCGGCGCCCGCCTGGGGGCCGACGGTCCTGGCCACCCTGATCGCCTTCGCGGTCGGCTACGCGGCGATCGCCTGGTTCCTGAAGTACATCTCGCACAACAGCTTCACGCCGTTCGTGGTCTACCGGATCCTGCTCGGCATCACCATCATCGCGCTGGTCACCGCGGGCACCCTGGCCCCGGACGCGGGCGCCGTGCACTGACGCCGCCGCCGCGTCCCGCGGGGACGGTCCGCCGGGGCCCCCGGCCGACCGTCCCCGCCCCGTTTCCCGCCCCTCGCCGGGCGACGCACCGACCCCCCGGAGATCGTTGCCGCTCGATCTGACGTGCGATTGAATCCCTTGGCATGACGCTCACTTGGAAACTGGTCGTGGACAGCCGGGACGCCGCCGCACTCGCCGAGTTCTGGGCCGCCGCCCTCGGGTACGAGGTCGAGGACCCGACCGCACTGATCGACGGCCTGCTCGCCGCCGGCCGGCTCCCCGCCGCCGCGGTCCTGGAACGCGAGGGCCGCAAGCTGTTCCGCGGCTACTCGGCCGTCCGCCACCCCGAGGACCCGCACGACCCGGTGAGCGGCATCGGCCAGGGCCGCCGGATCCTCTTCCAGGACGTCCCCGAGGCCAAGCAGGGCAAGAACCGGCTGCACCTCGACGTCCACTCCGGCGGCGAACTCGACACCGTGGTCGCCCGGTTGGAGGGGCTCGGCGCCACCCGGGTCGAGGAGCAGCAGCAGGGCCCGGCCGGCCACTGGTGGGTGATGCGCGACCCCGAGGGCAACGAGTTCTGCGTCGCCTGACCGGCGGCCGGGCTCAGCCGGTGCCCGGCCCCGCCGCCAACCGGTCGCCCAGCTCGGTGCGGTGGTAGAGCACCCGGCGGCCCACCCTGGTCCGGTCGACCAGGCCGGTGTCCCGGAGGATCGCCAGGTGGCCGCCGACCGTGCCCACCGACTGCCCCAGCAGCAGGGCGAGTTCACTGGTGGTGGCGGGCGTCTCCAACTGGCCCAGGATCTGCGCCCGCCCGCCGCCGAGCAGCCGGGCCAGCGCCCGCCCGTCACCGTCCCCGCCCGCCCCGCCGCCCGAGCCGCGCGCCGCGTACACCATCGCGAACGGGCGGCCCGGCGCCTCGCACAGCCAGGAACTGCGCTGCGCCGTGACCGGGACGAACAGCAGGCCGTCCGACCCGACCACCCGGTCCGGGCCGGGGCGGTCGCTGAACCGGATCGCGTCCGTGCCGACCCAGGCGCTGGTCCGGTTCATCAGGTGCAGCGCCCGCGGCCAGCCGTGCGCGGCCAGCAGCCCGGCCCGGTAGGTGACGTCGCGCTGGAGGCCCGCCCGCCGGGCCGGCCAGTCCGCGGCCAGGTGCGCGTCCCAGACCTCGCGGAACAGCGCGGCCGCCCGCGCCCCGTGGCCGCGGCCGCCCAGCCAGTCCAGCCGCTGGCCGGCCCAGGCGTGCTCCTGCGCGGTGCACAGCCCCGCCACCGCGACCTCGTCCGGCACCCGGGCCACCTCGGCGAGCTCCGCCTCCAGCGCGGTCTCCATCCCGCCGCCCGGCGGCAGCGTCAGGTGCCCCGGCAGGTACTTGGTCGCCGAGATCAGCTCGACCAGCCCGCGCGCGTACCCGTCCTCCGCCAGCCGCGCCAGGAACGCCGGCCGGTGCCGCTCCCGCCACGGCACCGCCCACGGTTCGCTGTACGGGCGGGCCAGTTGGACGATCGCCGCCAGCGTCTCGGCGAACGGCGACAGCGCGAACCGGGACCGCGACAGCGCGAGCGAATCCAGACGCAGCACGACCACGCGCCGCCCTCCCTCCGGTGACCTTTCGGTGGAACCCGAAACGATAGAGGCCCCGGCACGACCGCTCGCACACTCTGCGGGTGCTTCCACCACTCCTTCACCACTCCGGCTTCCGCCGCTTCTTCACCGGCCGGGCGATCTCCCTGCTCGGCAGCTCGATGGCCCCCGTCGCGCTCGCCTTCGCCGTCCTCGACGCCGCCCACGGCCGGGCCGCCGACCTGGGCACCGTCCTCGCCGTCCGGATGCTCCCGCTGCTCGCCCTGCTGCTGCTCGGCGGCGCGGTCGCCGACCGGCTGCCCCGGCGCACCGTCCTGCTCACCACCCACCTCGGCGCGGGCCTCAGCCAGGGCGCCGCCGCCGCCCTGCTGCTCACCGGCCACTACGCGCTCGGCCCGTTCGCCGCCCTGGAGTTCCTCAACGGGGCACTCACCGCGTTCACCTCGCCCGCCCTGCGCGGCGTGCTCCCCGAACTCGTCCCGAACGACCGGCTCCGGCCCGCCAACGCCCTGCTGGGCATGGCCGCGAACGGCAGCAAGCTGTTCGGCCCGCCACTGGCCGGCCTGCTGGTGGCCGGCGTCGGCCCCGGCTGGGCGGTCGCCCTCGACGCCCTCAGCTACCTGCCCGCCGCGTACCTGCTCGCCCGGCTGCCCGCCGGACCGGCCCGCAGCCGCCCGACCGCCCTCCGCACCGACCTGCGCGAAGGCTGGACGGTGCTCCGCCGCACCCGCTGGGTCTGGTGGACCACCTGGTCGTTCTGCGCCACCAACCTGCTGCTGGTCGGCCCCTGGCAGATCCTCGGCCCGCAACTGGCCGGCCCCGCCCTCTGGGGCACCCTGCTCGCCGCCCGCGGCGCCGGACTGCTGCTCGCCGACACCGCCGCCTACCGGCTGGCCCCCCGCCGCCTGCTCGCCACCGGCCAGCTCGCCGGCCTGCTCCTGCCGCTCCCGCTGCTCGCCCTCGGCCTGCGCGCCCCCGTGCCCTGGCTGTTCGCCGCCGCCCTCGCCTCCGGCCTGGGCCTCGCCCTCTCCGCCACCGCCTGGAACACCTCCGTCCAGGAACACCTCCCGCACGACGTCCTCTCCCGGGTCTCCGCCAACGCCGACACCCTCTCCTACCTCGCCATCCCCCTCGGCCAGTTGGCCTGCGCCCCGCTCACCACCCGCCTCGGCGCCCCCGCCCTCGCCGCCACCGCCGCCCTCGCCCAGGCCGCCCTCACCCTGCTCCCCCTGCTCTCCCCCGCCGTCCGCCACCTCCCGCACCGGCCCGCGACCCCGGCCCCCGCCCCGGCCCCGGCCTGACCGGGACACCCCGGCACGACGAAACCCCCGCGCCCGCCCCGGCCGGGCCGGAACGAACGCGGGGGTGACGGACTACCGCGCTAGGAGGCCGACCTGCGGCGGCGCAGCACCAGCACGACCAGCGCGGCGAGGACCGCGACGCCCGCGACGCTGCCGAGCACCACCGCGGTGGTGCTGCCGCCGTCCTCGCCACCCCCGGCGACGACCGCGGGAGCGGACGCGGACGCGGACGGGGATGCAGGCGGGGACGAGGTGTATGCGAACAGCGTCACGTCGCTGGTCGGCAGCGCGATCGCGCCCGGGGCGGCCGGGGCGAGGGCGAGCACCGGCGCGGGGTGCTGCGGCTTGGTGTCGCCCTGCGGGAGTTCGATCCAGCGGTCGGTGTGGCCGTCGGAGTAGTCGACCAGGGTCTTGAACACCAGCGAGGCGGCGTCCGGGAGTTGGCGGACCCGGACGGTCCAGTCGGCGGCCGTGCCGGGTGCCAGCGCGGGGCCGGCCACGGTGAAGCCGTCGGCGGTGGGGGCGAGCGTCCAGCCGGCGGGGGCCTTGGCCAGGGTGAGGTCGGCGGGGGTCAGCCCGGCGGGCAGCACGACCTTGACGTCGGTGATGCCCGCGGTGGAGGACTCTCCCTCGGCGGAGAAGGCGACCTCGGCGTCGACGGCGAGCGCCTGCGCGGTCGGCGACTCGACCTCGACGTGCGCGGCGGCGGTGCCGGCCGCGCCGAGCACCAGGCCCAGCGCGAGGAGGGGCGCGGCGGAGCGGTGGCGGAGTCGTCGGCGCATGGCGGGAACCCTACCGGTCGCGGGCCGTCAGCCGGCCGCGGACCGCCGCGTGCACCTCGGCCTCCTCGGCCGGGTCGGCGGCGAGCCGGCGCAGGCGTTCGAGGACCCGGACGTCGCCGGTGGTGGTGACGTGGGTGGCGGCGAGCTCGCGGGTGGACTCCTCGCAGTCCCACAGGCACTCGACGGCGGGGCCGGCCCCGAAGTTGGGGTCGGTGACGGCGAGCGCCTGGGCGGCCCGGCCGCGCAGCTCGGAGGAGGCGGCCTCGCCGTAGACGTGCCGCAGGGCGGGGACGGCGGCGGCGGCGTGCAGCCGGCCGACGCCGTCGACCAGGCTGCCGAGGGCGGCGCCGGCCACGCCGTTCAGTGAGATCCACTGGTGCAGGGCGGCGACGACCAACGGGGCGTCGCAGGGTTCGCCGGCGTCCGCGAGCAGGCGGACGGCGGCCTGGGCGAGGGCGCTGTCCGCGCCGCCGGTCGCCGGGTCGGCCCAGCGGCGGGCGTGCGCGAGCGCCTCGGGACCTCGCATCCGGCCGAGCAGTTCCAGCGAGGCGCGGACCACCCGGTGGTCCAGGTCCGCCGCGGCGGTCTCGATGAATCCGGCGGCGGCCGGGTCGCGCTGTTCGACGAGGTGGCGCAGCGCGGCGCAGCGGGCGCCGGCCGGGCCGTGCGCGGCGGCGTCGTGCAGCAGCGGCACGTCCTCGGGGCGGACCACGGCGGTGAGGCAGCGGGCGGCCGCGGCGGCGCGGCGGGCGAGGGCGTCGGGCGCGGTGCCCTCGCCCTGGTCGGCCCAGGCGAGCACGTCGGCGGTGGACCAGCCGGGGGTGACGCCGGGGCGGTTGAGCTGCCGTTGCCACAGGTCGAACGGTGACTGCTCGGTGGCGGCGGCCACCCTGGGGTGGTGCGGGGCCCACAGCCGCCACACCCGCGGCTCGTAGGCGGCGCGGATGGTCTCGCGCAGGTCGGCGTCGCCCTCCGGGTCGGCCGGGAAGCGGTCGAGGACGGCGGGGGCGAGGGCGAGCAGGGCCTCGTCGGTGTCGCGCAGGGCGAGTTCGTCGAGGGCCCAGGCCCAGTTGGTTCCGGTGGTGGTGTAGGCGCGCAGCAGGTCGAGGGCGTCGCGGCGGCCGTAGCCGGCGAGGTGGCCCAGGACGGCGAGGGCGAGGCCGGTGCGGGCCTCGTCGGTGTCGAGGCTGTCCTCGGGCGAGTGCAGGTGGAGCTCGATGCCGGTGAGGGGGGCTTCGAGCTCCATGTAGAGGCGGGCGTAGTACAAGGAGCGGTTCTCGACCTGCCAGTCGGCGCGGGGGTCGTTGGTGACGCAGGTCTCGACGGCGGCGATCGCCTCGTCGCGGTCTGCGGCCAACGCATGCAGCTGCCCGTCTCCGCGGCCTCTCTGGAGGAGGCCGAGGAGGCTGGCGCTGGGCGCTATCACTGGCTCGAACATGAGGTCAGCATCCGTTGCGGCGGTCGTCGTGGCAACGGGATTTCCGTCGCCGGGGTCGGTTGGCACAGCTCAGGCGCCCGGGCGCCGGAATCACCGAAGGTTACCGCCTGGGTGGCCGATCCGCACACAGGGCAACGGATTTCCGCCCGGTGACCGCGCCAAACCGGGTCCGTCCGTACCGGATCGACCCCTTCCGGAATGTGCGGTGCGTTCGGGTGCGAATCAGCCCGTTGTTCGGCATTCGGACACCCCTCGGCCGGAGGTGCCCGGAGCCGGTGCGGACGGGGGACGGATCGGGCGGGGACGGATCGGGCGGGGACGGTACGGACGGAGCCGGTGCGGACGGAGCCGGTGCGGGCGCGGTCAGATCGGGCGGGGTCCGCGGGGTGCGGGCAGCACGGCGTGGATCCGGTCGCGGAGTTCGGCCACCTCGGGCAGTCCGCGGTAGCGGGTGGAGAGCCGGTACATCTCGCGCAGCCGGTCCCAGGTGCGCTTGGAGGAGGTGTCGTTGATCGAGGCGAGGGCGAGTTTGGCCTGCACCTGGGCCTCGTCGGGTTCGCCGGAGATCCAGTGGATGGAGGCCAGCGTGATCCGGTCGAGCAGCGCGGAGCGCTCCCGGCCGGTCGTCTGGCGCAGCCGGATCGCGGTCCGGGCGTGCCGGACGGCGAGCGGGACGGCTCCGGGGTCGTGCTCGGCGAGGGTGCGGTAGACCAGGGCCTGCATGCCGTGCAGTTCGGCCTCGTTGAACAGCTGCATCCAGCTGGGCGGGGGTTCGGGGCTGTCCTGGACGAACAGCTCCTCGGCCTCGCCGAGCACCCGGTGGGTGGCCTCGGAGCGGCCGAGCGAGGCCTGCGCCCAGGCTTCGACGGTGTGCAGCATGGCCCGGGTGCGCGGCTGGGTGCCGTCGCCGGGGCCGGCGCTGGCGTTGGCGAGCTGCATGAGTTCGAGGGCGTCGTCGGCCCGGCCGAGGTGGAGCATCTGGCGGGCGGCGCGGGAGATCGCCTCGCCGGCCCGGGGGCGGTCGTCGGCCTCCCGGGCTGCCTGCGCGGCGATCACGAAGTAGCGCTGGGCGGTGGGTTCGAGGCCGACGTCGTGGGACATCCAGCCGGCCAGCACGGCGAGGTTGGCGGCGACCGTCCACAACCGGCGCTCCAGCGCGGGCGGGTGGCCGTGGGTGAGCAGGCCGCCGACCTCGTTGAGCTGGCCGACCACGGCCTTGCGCTGGAGTCCGCCGCCGCGCGAGGCGTCCCAGGCCCGGAACACGTCGACGGCGCGCTCGAGGGCGGCGACCTCGTCGTTGCCGACCGGTCCGGGTTCGTAGACGTCCAGGACGGGGTGCGCCCCGCCCTGCACCAGGACGGGGCGGGGGCCCGGGCGGGCGGCCGCCTCGGCGACCGCGCCGCCGGTGAGCCAGTCGTGCAGGTTGTCGGCGATGACCGCGCCCGCCGCGAGGGCGGCCGAGGCGCCGACCAGTCCGCGTCTGTTCAGCATGAGGTCCATTCCCGTGAACTCGGTGAGGACCGCGGCCGTCCGATCCGGTGCCCAGGGCTCCTTCGGCGGTGCTGCGCTGCTGCCGGACCTGGTGGGCCGGTGTCGTTCGAGACCAAGGTCCTCGGTGGTGACGACACGGCCGAGCCGCTCCGTGAACACGGCGGCCAGCACCCTCGGCACCGGGTCGCGCGGGATCTCGCCGTGCTCGATCCAGCGCCGCACCCGGGAGGTGTCGGTGGACAGCTGCTGCTCGCCCAGCGCGGCACCCCGCCGGTTGACCAGCCGGGCCAGCTCGCCCTTGGACCATCCGGTCAGGGCGAAGTGGTCGGCCAGTCTGGTGTTCGGCCCCTTGCTCAACTGAAGCCCCCAGGATCCTCGGCTGGTTCCCGACCCTAGTGGCTCTGTCACATGCCAAGCGACCATTCGCCAGGGTTCGCCAGGGTGCGCTACGTGGTGTGCCAGTGCCGTCCGGGTGTCAGGTAGGTATGCGCCACCCCGGCTCCGCGCCGGAACGGCCCCCGACCGGCCCGGATCCCGATCCGACGGTGCGTCGGGCGGCCTTCCGGGAGCGGTGTCGCGGGGGGTGGCGCGACCGGGTGGCGCGGGGGCGCCGGGCAGGGCGCGGTGGTCGGGACGGACGTACTTCCCCAGGGTGCGGACGGTTCCGGCGGGCCGCCGACCGTGCCCGGCGCCCGCGCCCCACCCGGCGGGCCCGACCCCAGTCGACGGGCCACTCACAGCTTTGCCGCCGGTCAAGGAAGGACCCTCACCAGCCCATGTACTCCACAGCCAGCACCGGTACCCGCTCGTCGTCCCCGAACGGGGTGGACGCCGCGGCCGCACGCCCGTCACGCTCCCCCCTGCGCCCCCCGACCGCCGGTGCGGGCCGGCCCGCGCCGCGCGGCGCGGAGCTGCGCGACCCGCGCGGGCGCACCACCCTGGTGACCCGTCCGGTGGCGGACCAGGCCGGTCGGCTGGGCCGGCCGGCCGGGGGCCGGGCCCCGGAGGCGTTCGTGGACCGGGTGGACCCGGCCGCGCTGCAGACCCCGGCGGTGCGGGCGGTGCTCGCCAACGTCGCGCGGATATGTCCGGCGTTCCTGCCGCGCCAGGTGCTGCGGGAGGGCGGTCGGCACATCCTGATCGCGGGCACCATCGGCCGGGCCCCGGTGGTGGCGAAGTGCCTGGCGCCGGCGGCGCTGCGCGGGGAGCGGGCGGAGCAGCTGATCGAGCGCTTCCACCACGAGGTGGCGGTGTACCGGGCGTTCGTCCGGCACCGTCCGCCGGTGCGGCTGCCGCGGCTGGTGGCGGCCGACCACGACCGCTGCGTGCTGGTGCTGGAGCGGGTGCCGGGCCGGCCGGCGGCCCGCGAGCGGCACCCGGTGAACGCGCCGACGCCGGGCGAGGTGCGCGCGGTGCTGGGCGCGGTGCGCACGCTGAACCTGTGGCGGCCGCCGACCGACGTGTTCGGCAAGCCGATGGACTACCAGACCGAGATCGCCCGGTACCACTCGCTGGGCCTGCTGACCGACCGGGACGCGGGCGACCTGCGCGGCCTGCTGCACGGCCTGTCCTCGATGCCGTGGCAGCTGAACCACGGCGACGCGCTGCTCGGCAACATCCTGCTGGCCCCGTCCGGCCCGGTCCTGCTGGACTGGGAGCAGGCCGGCTGGTACCTGCCGGGCTACGACCTGGCGGTGCTGTGGAGCGTGCTGTCGGGCGACACCGCGGCCCGCCGCCAGATCAGCCAACTCGCCCAGTCCGGCGGCACGCTGGCCCGGGACGCGTTCCTGGTGAACCTGGTGCTGGTGCTGATGCGCGAACTGCGGCTGCACGACGTCCCGGGTGCGGGCGAGGAGCAGCGGATCATGATCCGCCGGCTGTACGACGACTCGGCGCTGGCCCGCCGCGCGGTCCGCGCGGCGGTCGGCACCCGCTAGTCCGGCGCCGGGGACCCGGACGGCGGGTTTCAGCCACCCAGCAGGGATTCGCCGAGGGCGTCCAGCACGGCGTCCTCGGCGGGCAGTTGGGTGCGCAGGCTGAGGGTGTCGCGCAGGTGGCGCTCGAGCGGGTGGCGGCGGTCGAGGCCGGTGCTGCCGGTGAGGGTGAGGGTCCGCTGCACGGTGTCCGCGGCGGTGCGGGCGGCGAGCAGTTGGACGGCGGGCGCCCGGGTGGCGGCGGCCGGGTCGGCGTCGGTGCGGGCGGCCAGGCCGTGGACGAGCTCCTCGGCGCCGGTGAGCGCGGCGTCGAGTTCGCCGAGCGGGCGGCGGTGGGTGGCGGCGGTGCCGCGCAGCCGCCCGGCGGACCAATCCAGGGCGGCCCGGGCGGTGCCCAGCAGGACGGCGGTCAGGGCGAGTTGGCGCCAGGCCGCGGCGAGCGGGTCGGCGGGGAAGGCCGGCCCCTTGGGCAGGTGGGCGGCGTCGGTGCCGATCCGGGTGTCCGCGAGCAGGACGTCGTGGCCGGCCGCGGCGCGCAGGCCGAGCTGGTCGGCGGCGGGGTCGATCTCCAGTCCGGGGCTGTCGGCGCGGACCAGGAACAGGCCGGTGCGTGGCCGGTTCTGGGCGGTCCGGTCCTCGGCGGTGCGGGCCTCGACGACCAGCCAGGCGAGCGCCTCGGCGCCGGGGCAGTGCGGGGCGCGGCCGACGAGCCGCCAGGCGTCGCCCTGCCAGTGCGCGGTGACGGCGGGCGGGCGTCCGGCGGGGGCCCGGAGGGTGCCGACCAGGGCGGGGCCGCGGCGGGACTCGGTGAGCAGCCGCCGGTAGAGCGCGGCGGGCCAGGGCGCGGTGCGGGCCTGTTCGGCGTGGTGCAGCAGGGTGTGCGCGGCGAGCAGGGCGACCGAGGCGTCGCCGCGGCCGAGCCGGGCCAGCACCCGGACGGTGTCGGCCAGTCCGGCGCCGGGCCCGCCGTGCCGCCGGCCGACGGTGAGGGTGAGCAGCCCGGCCTCGTGGACGGTTTCGACGCCCTGGTAGGGGAAGGTGCCGTCGCGGTCGTGCTCGGCGGCCCGGGCGGCCAGCAGGTCGACGACCCGGGGCAGCCGGGCGAGCGCCCGTTCGACGGCGCCGTCGGCGGCGGGGTCCGCGGGGGCGGGGGCGGGGACGGTCGGCTGCGCTGCGGTGCGGGTCATGGCGGGGCCTCCGGGCGGGCGGCGTGGGGTGTCGGGCGTCCGTGACTGGGTGGTTCAGGACGCCGGACAGGCCGCGCCGGCGGTGCGCCGGAGGTCCACGTGCAGGCGGCGGGTGAGCAGCAGCGGCCGGGGCATCGCGCGTCAGCCCTGCTGGAACATCTCCGCCGGAAGCGGCTTGAGGAGCTGGTAGAGGTCGTCCGAAATCGGCCGGTCCCAGGAGGCGATGGTGACCTGGACGCCGTCGCTGCGGCCGAACTGCGAGCAGTAGAGCCGTTCCTCGGTGACCTTGACCTTGCGGACGATCAGCAGGTCGTCGCCGAGCATGACCGGGAAGTCCTCGGCCGAGACGAAGTCGACCTGTTCCTCGTTCTCCAGCGAGGCGAGCAGCTGGCGGGCCTCGATCGGCACGCCGTCCTCGCTCTCGCGGGCGGGCGACTCCTGCGGGACGTTGCCGATCAGCATGGCCGGGCCGCGGCCGCCGAGCAGGTCGTACTGCAGGAAGATGCCTTGGCAGGAACCGTCCTGACCGGCCAGGATCATGGCGCCGAAGTCGCCGGGCCAGTCGCCCGGATCCATGGCCAGTACGTCGAAGTCCGGGCCGGCGGGCTGTCCGGAGCGACGGCGGAGAAATGACATGGGCCCATCGTACGTGTCCGGTGGGTGGGGGCCGGTGCGCGGGTCCGCGATCAGGCCGAGATCTACGCTCAGGGACCAATGTTGACTCTGAGCAACCGTCCGGGCTACGTTCGGTTCAGCACGACGGCCGCTCCGGGGCGAGATCCACAGGGGGCGGCTTGTCGCAGCGTGCCTTGCGCGCATTCCCTCACTGCGCACGCGGTCGTGTGAACTCCGAGCA
Source organism: Kitasatospora cineracea (assembly GCF_003751605.1). Lineage (NCBI taxonomy): Bacteria > Bacillati > Actinomycetota > Actinomycetes > Kitasatosporales > Streptomycetaceae > Kitasatospora > Kitasatospora cineracea. Next base: position 3,887,981 of record NZ_RJVJ01000001.1, on the reverse strand, counting down.
CCATTTGCTGATTCAATGGTCTTAGACGGTTCCTTGAGCCTGCGGGTGATTCCGGCGGGCTCCGGGCGGTCGAAGTGCCATCGGGTCGGCACCACCACAGCCACATAACAAACCCAAGAGCCAGGTTCGCGGGGCCCTCGTGCCGTCGCGTCCGCGAACCTTGCCCGGATCACCGCCGCGTGGGGGCGTGCGGAATCCGGGCTCCGGCCCACCCCGGGGAGTCGCTCTTCCCGGTCGGGCCAACTCCCGCTGCGACGGCTGCCGCACCCTGTGCGGCACAGGGATCTGGGAGAGCCCGTCAGCGGCGCCGTTGACGGGCAGCACAAGCGGGCGCCGTGCCTATACCGCGTGGGGGCGGTAGGCACGGCGTCTGCCTGCTCTTACTGTGCTGGCAGGCTTGTCGACCAGTCAACAAGATTCGGTCCATCAGAACTCTTTTGTAACCTCGGCGTATGCCCAGTCGTCACCTGCGCGCGGGTTCCGGCCCGCTCCGCCGCGCCCCGGAACTCCTGGTCCGGGACGTGGCGGCCCGGTGAACGCCGGGCCAACCGGCGGGCCCGGGGTTGGCCGGTTCCGGGCCGGTCCGGCCGCGGCCGCCGGTTGCTCCGCTACTGGTTGCGCGGGTCGAACTCGCCGTCCCGGGCGCCCAGGACGAAGGCCCGCCACTCGGCGGGGGTGAAGATCAGCGCCGGGCCGTCCGGCTCCGCGCCGTTGCGCATGGCGATGTACCCGTCGACGAAGGCGATCTGCACGCCCTGTTCGTCGCCCGCCGCGTTCTGCCACTCGGCCCCGCTCACGTCGAGCTCGATCTTGCGCCGCTCGTTCGCCGCCCGGGCCGCCTCTGCCGGCGTCATCCGCTCACCCTCCCGCTGGGTCCTGCCGTGGTCGAGCGCCAGCCTAGCCACCCGGCCCGCCCGGGCGGGCCGATCGGGGCCCGGCCGGCCCGCGGGGCGGTGCAGATGGGCCGATCCGGCCGTCCGGCGGCGACACCTGTGCTAAGAGGACGTCCCGGCCGCCGCCTCGGGTGAGGATGGGGTCGACCAGTCCGCCACCGACCCGGGAGCAGCCGATGGACCAGCGGGACCGCAGCCGCGCCGACGTCATCCCGATCTCCACCGCGCCGTCGGCCCCGCCGGTGGGCGCCGCGACCGGCACGGTGACCGCGCCGGTGCCCTCGGTGCCGCGCCCGGCCCGGCCGGCCGGGCACGGGCGGGTGGGCCTGGTGCTGGTCTCGCACAGCCAGGAACTCGCCGACGCGGTGCGGGCGGTGGCCCTGGCCGTGACGGAGGCGGACGATCCGGCTCCGGTCGCGGCGACCGGCGGCTCGCTGGCCGACGGGCCGGGCAGCAGCGCGGTGCTGGTGGCCGCGGCGGCCCGCCGGGTCGACCAGGGCCACGGCGTGGCGGTGCTGTGCGACCTGGACGGCCCGGTGCGCACCGTGCTGACGGTGCTGGCCGCGGCCGACGAGCACGGCCTGCCGTTCCCGACCCGGTTCGCGGACGCCCCGTTCGTGGAGGGCGCGGTGGCGGCGGTGGCGACCGCGACCGCGGGCGGCGACCTGGCGGCGGTGCTGGACGCGGCGGAGGAGACCGCCCGCCGCCCCAAGCACTGACCCGGCCCACCCGCTTCCGGACCCTCCGCTTCCGGACCGCCCGCTTCCGGCCCCCCGGTTCCGGACCCTCCGCTTCCGGACCGCCGCACCGGATGCGGCGGTTCGGTTGCGCGTGTGGGGATTTCGCGCACGGCGGGCACGGGGCCGCCGCTAGAGTCGGGCGATGGCCCGGCGGGGGGAGTCCCCGGGCCCGAGCAGAGGGGTGGTGCGCGGCCGTGCGTGTGGTGATCACCGGTGGGGCAGGGTTCATCGGGGCCAATCTGGCCCGGGAGTTGACGTCGCGTCCGGAGGTGGCGGAGGTCCGGGTGGTGGACGACCTGTCCACCGGCAGCAAGGCCAACCTGGCGGGGGTGGACGTCTCCTTCTTCGAGGGCAGCATCCTCGACCCGGCCCTGCTGGACGCGGCGTTCACCGGCGCCGACGCGGTGGTGCACCTGGCGGCGCTGCCGTCGGTGCCGCGTTCGGTCGCCGCCCCGCTGGCCAGCCACCGGGTGAACGCCACCGGCACCCTGGAGGTGCTGGAGGCGGCCCGCCGGGCGGGCGGCCTGTACGTCGCGGCGGCGTCCTCGTCCTCGGTGTACGGCGCCAACCGGGAGCTGCCCAAGCGCGAGACGATGCGCACCGCCCCGATGAGCCCGTACGCGGTCTCCAAGCTGGCCACCGAGTCCTACCTCGGCGCGTACCACCACTGCTACGGCCTGGGCGTGCTGCCGCTGCGCTTCTTCAACGTGTTCGGGCCGCTGCAGGCCGCCGGGCACGCGTACGCGGCGGTGGTCCCGGCGTTCTTGGACGCGGCGCTGGCTGGCCGGCCGGTGACGGTGCACGGGGACGGGCGGCAGAGCCGCGACTTCACCTACGTCGGCACGGTCGCGCAGGTGCTGGCCGAGGCGGTGCTGCGCCGGGTGGTCTGCGCGGACCCGGTGAACCTGGCCTTCGGGACGCGGACCTCGCTGCTGGAGCTGATCGACCTGATGGGCACCGTGCTGGGCGCGCCGGTCGCCGCCGCGCACGTCGATCCGCGGCCGGGGGACGTGCGGGACTCGCAGGCCGACAACGCGCGGCTGCGCGGGCTGTTCCCGGACGTGGTGCCCGTCCCACTGGAGGAGGGGCTGCGGCGCACCGCGGACTGGTTCCGGACGCTCTGACCCGCGGGCGGGGGCGCGCACCGGACGCGCGCCCCCGCCTCGCTAACGGCCCGTCAGCTCGAAGTGCGCCTCGTCCTTCCCGGCCAGGGCGCGGGCGATGTGGTCGCGGTGCCGGTCCCCGATGTCGGGGAGCGCGTCCGGGTGGAACCAGCCGACCTGGAGCGACTCGTCGTCGTTCACCCGGGCCTCGCCGGACAGCGGGCGGCAGCGGAAGACCAGGTCCAGGTACTGGGAGCGGTCGCCGTTCGGGTACTCGATCATCGGGGAGACCGACACCGAGACCAGCTGCTCGGGCAGCACCGTCACCCCGGTCTCCTCCAGGCACTCGCGCACCACGGTGTCCGCGGGCTGCTCCCCCGGGTCGATGATGCCGCCGATCAGCGCCCACCTCCCGTTGTCCACCCGCTGCCCGAGCAGCACCCGCCCGTCCTCGTCGACCACCACGGCCGACACCCCGGACAACCAGAGCGGCCGGTGCCCGACCACCTCGCGCAGCTCCGCCAGAAACGCAGGAATTCCCATGTGGGGAAGCCTATGCGACGCCTTCGGGGGAGGTGCGGGCGAGCGGGCGGGCGGGGGTGCCGACGACGGTGGTGGCGGGCGGAACGTCGCGGGTGACGGTGGCGGCGGCGCCGACGAAGGCGGCGCGGCCGACGGTGCGGCCCTGGAGGACGACGGCGCCGGAGCCGACGGTGCTGTCGTCCTCCAGGTGGACGGCGCCGGAGACGTTGGCGCCGGGGTAGACGGTGACCCGGGCGCCGAGGCGGGTGTCGTGGCCGACGGTCGCGTTGTAGTGGACCTGGCTGTGCAGGCCGAGGCGGACGCTGCTGGAGACGTGCGCGCCGCCCATCACCAGGCAGCCGGGGGCGAGTTCGGTCTCGGGGGCGATGATCGCCCGTGGGTGCACCAGGGTGACGGGGTGCCCGCCGGCCGCGTCCAGCACGGCGGCCAGCCGGGCCCGGACCGCCGGGTCGGCGATGCCGATCAAGTACGGTGCGCCGGAGGGCAGTTCGACGGGTTTCCGGACCGGCAGGCCGCGCACCAGGCCCCCGGCGAGCCGGTCGTCCAGGAACCCGGCGACCTCGACGCCCGCGGCGAGCGCCACGTCCAGCGCCTCCCGGCCGACGCCGCCCGCGCCCGCGATCCACACCATCTGCCGTGCTCCGTCCGTCGGGTCCGTTCCTCCTTCCGGAAGGTACCGGTTCAGCCGCGCAGTTCCTCCCGGGCCAGCCGGGGCGCGGTCGCGGTGGCCTGCCGGGGCAGCACGATCCGGGCGGCGGCCGATTCGGCGGGGGCCGGGGCCGGGGAGTGGGCGGGGGCCGGGAAGCCGGGGTTGACGCCGCCGGCGGCGGTGATGCCGGCGGGGCGCAGCAGCACCTTCACGGTGAGGGCGAGGATGCGCAGGTCGAGGGCGAGGCTGTGGTGCTCGATGTACCAGAGGTCGAGTTCGATGCGTTCGGGCCAGGTGATGGAGTTGCGGCCGCGGACCTGGGCCCAGCCGGTGAGGCCGGGGCGGACGGCGAGCCGGCCGCGCTGGCGGTCGGAGTAGTGGACGACCTGCTCGGGCAGGGTGGGGCGGGGGCCGATGACGCCCATGTCGCCGCGCAGGACGTTCCACAGCTGCGGGAGTTCGTCCAGGCTGGTCTTGCGCAGCAGCGCGCCGAGGCGGGTGATGCGCGGGGCGTCGGGTTCGTCCTCGTGGCGCTTGTCGCGCATGGTGCGGAACTTGAGGATGGCGAACTCCCGGCCGTGCCGGCCGGTGCGGGTCTGACGGAAGATCACCGGTCCGCCCGTGGTGGCGCGGATCAGGAGGGCGATCAGCAGGCCGAGCGGGACGGCGATGATCCCGGCCAGCACAGTGACCGCGAGGTCCCCCCCTCGCTTCATTTCTCCCCCAACTGGGTCGGTGCGTCGTGGTGTGGTGGGCGCGCCCGGGGCTGCCCGGCGCGCGGCGGTGGTGACGGTGCGGGTCGCTGTGGTGCTGCGCGGTGCTCAGTCGGTGGTCCAGCGCAGCCCGCGGCGGCGGGCGACGGCGGCGTAGGTCTCCAGCGAGACCCGGGCGACCGCGCGCTGGTCGAACCGGTCGAGGGCGCGGCGGCGGGCCGCCGCGCCCAGGCGTATCCGCAGGGCGGGCTCGGTGAGGAGCCGGTCGAGGGCGGTGGTGAGGGCGGCGGCGTCGGCCGCCGGGGCGAGCAGCAGGTGTTCGTCGTGGGTGCCGATCTCGCGGCAGCCGCGGATGTCGCTGAGCAGCAGGGGCAGGCCGCTGGCGGCGGCCTCCATGCCGGAGCGGGAGAAGCCCTCCCGGTGGGAGGGGAGGACGAAGACGTCGAGGGCGGCGTACACGGCGGGCATGTCGTCGCGGGGGCCGAGGAACTCGACGCCGGCCTCGGCGGCGCGCAGCGCGTCGGGCTTGTCGGGGTCGTCGGGGCCGATCCACACGAAGCGGGCCTTGCCGGCCAGGGCCCGGGCGGCCTCGGCGTACTCGCGGATGCCCTTCTCGGCGACCCGCCGGCCGACCCCGCCGACCAGCAACTCGTCCTCGGCGAGGCCGAGTCGGGTGCGCAGCCGGGCGCGCAGGGCGTCCCGGGCCGGGCCGGGGGCGGGGAAGCGGTCGAGGTCGATGCCGTTGCCGACCACCCGGGAGCGCCGCGCGGGGACGCCCCACTTGGCGAGCGCGGCCCGGTCCTCGGCGTTCTGGTAGAGCTCGGCGTGCGAGAAGCGGGCGGCGAGCGCCTCGGCGCCGAGCACGGCGAGCCGTTTGGCCAGCGGGTCGTGGGCCTGCGCCCACAGGCCGTGGCAGGTGTTGACGACGACGGGGACGCGGGCGAGCCGGCCGAGGATCCGGCCGAGCACGCCGGTCTTCGGGTTGTGGGTGTGCAGCACGTCGGGGCGGATCCGGCGCAGCTCGGCGAGCAGTTCGCGGGCGGCGGCGAGGTCGGCGCCGGGCTGCCAGGCGCGGGTGAGCGAGGGCAGCGGCCGGTGCCGGACGCCGAGCTGCTCGATCCGCTCCAGGTGGGGTCCGGGGGCGCTGATGCCGTAGGTGTGCAGGCCGTGCTGGACGTCGACGGCGAGTTCGGTGGCGAGCAGCAGGTGCAGCGACATGTCGACGGTGGTGAGGTGGGCGACCCGCAGCGGCCGGCCGCCCTCGCCGCGCAGGCGGAGCGGGAGCTGGTCAGGCACCGGCGCCCACCGCCTTCGCGGTGGCGACGATCCGGGCGTAGGCGCGTTCGGGGACGAGCCGGCCGTACAGCTTGGCCCGGAAGAAGTCGATCGGGTCGGTGCGCCGGACCGGGACGCGGTGGAAGCGGACCGGGTCGTAGCCGGGCAGGTTGCGGCCGACCTGCCCGGTGGCGCAGGTGCGGAAACGGGCCCGCAGCGCGGCGTCCAGGTGCGGGACGGGGCGGCCCCAGGTGTAGGCGAAGTGCGCGGGGCGGGTGCCGAGGTGTTCCTCGACGTCGTCGCCGCAGGCGTCGAGTTCGGCGGTGGTGAGCAGTTCGGGGCGGGCGTGGCTGCGGGTGTGGTTGGCGACGGTGCACAGCCCGGAGGCGGTCATCTCGCGCAGCTGCTCCCAGCTGAGGCCGGTGGCGGGGGCGCCCTTGGCGGTGGAGCCCTCCCAGCGCATCGGGGCGCCGACCAGGCCGCTGGCCAGGTAGACGGTGAACGGCAGGCCGCGTTCCCTGAGCAGCGGCCAGGCCGTCTCGTAGGTGTCGGCGAAGCCGTCGTCGAAGGTGAGGACGGTGCTGGGGGTGCGCAGGCCGGCGTCGAGGCGGTCGGCGGCGGTGTCCAGCGGGACGACCCGGCCGGGCGGGAGCTCGGCGAGCAGGTCGGCCTGGGCGGTGAAGTCGGCGGTGGCGAGGTCGAGCTCGTCGGCGGTGCCGCCGCCCACCCGGTGGTAGATCAGCAGGGTGGCGCCCGCGCCGGGCACCCGGCCGGCCGCGCGGGCCAGCTGCTGTTTGACCTTGGTCCGGACGCCTCCGGCCCCGGCGGCGCTGCTCGGCATGGATCCCCCTCGCGGTGCCCCCGCACCGGACTGTGACTCCCCCGGCCCGCGGCTGCCGCGGGCGATGCGCATCACAGTAGGGGGAAGTGTGAGGCTGGTGCCCCGGAAACGTGAAAGAAGTGCGTAGGTAGGCCGAAAATCAGCCGGTCCGACCGGTCCTGTCCCATTGGTGGACGTTTTCCGGTCGGCGGTCGGTCAACGGGGCGGGTCCGAGGAGACGTCCGGGGCTCAGGGAGTGGCGCCGCCGCCCGGGCGCAGCAGCGCGACGCCGATCCGGACCAGCACCAGTACCCCGGCGGCCAGGCAGCCGGCCACCGCCATCACCCAGGCCGGGCCGTCGGTCTGCGGGACCAGCACGGCCACCGCGATGCCCATGCCGACGCAGACCAGGCCGACCAGGGCCAGCAGCGGCTGGTGGCGGCGCAGCGCGCAGCCGCTGAACAGGGCGGAGCGGCGGGTAGCGGCACGGTCACTTCGGGTGTCTGCCATGCCCTCAACGGTAACCCGGTGCGGGAGCGCGGGCCATGGTCCTCCTCCCCCGCCGGAACGCCACCGGGCGGTGCCGGCCGGTGCCCGGCGGGTGCCGGACGGGTGCCGGGGGACGGCCCGGCGGGTGCCGCTGCAAGGGCTTCCGGCGGCTGCCGGGGCGCCTTGCGGAGCGTTTCCGGACCGTCCGCGAAATCTCGCCGTCCGGCGTACAACCATCCCGGGGCGTCGTGGGTCTCCACTACATTGAGCGATCCAGGAGCCGCCTGACGAGCGGGGTCGGGAGTACCCGCCGCGGGCTAGATCACTCGGGTGCGGAGCCGCCGCGCCCGGGGTCGGAGGCCGGGCTCCGCCTGCCGACGGTACCGCCACGCCGCTTGCCGGCGACCGAGGGGGGAACCGTGTCGTACGCCACCACCGCCGCTGCCGTCTGCGCCCCGCCCCAGCCCGTCGTCCCGTCCGCCGCGCCCACTCCGCGCCGGCCCCGGGAGCAGGGGCGGGACCGGAGCAGCTGGCTGCGGTTCAGCCCCGCCCAGCCGCTGTTCCGGGCCCGGGCCGCGCAGCGGCTCGCCGTGCTCGCCTACCACGGGATCACCGACCCGGCCTCGTTCGGCGCCCAGCTGGACCGGCTGCGGCGGCTGGCCACGCCGGTGTCCGTGCAGGACGTGGAGCGGGCGCTGGCCGAGGGCCGGCCGCTGCCGCCGCGCTCGGTGCTGGTGACCTTCGACGACCCGGACCGCACCGTGCTGCGGCACGCGCTGCCGGAGCTGGTGGCCCGGCGGATCCCGGCGGCCGCGTTCGTGATCGCCGAGCTGGTCGGCACCGAGAAGCCGTTCTGGTGGCACGAGGCGGCGTTCCTGTCCCGGCACGGCGGCCGGGCCCGGCTGCTGTCCCGCGGCGCCGACCCGGCCCGGGTGCTGGCCCTGCTCAAGGCGATGCCCGACCCGGACCGGCGGCGCAGCCTGGCCGAGCTGCGGGTCTCGGCGAACCGCCGCCCGCCGTCCCAGGAGCAGCTGCGCCCGGAGGACCTGCGCACCCTGCGGGACGCGGACGTCGCGGTCGGCAACCACACCCTGGGGCACCCCTCGCTGCGGCGCTGCGACGAGGCGACGGTGCACGCGGAGATCACCGGCGCGCACCGGGCGCTGACCCGCTGGCTGGGCGAGGCCCCGTCGGCGTTCGCCTACCCGGACGGCGGCTTCGACGAGCGGGCGGACGCGGTGCTGCGCCAGCTCGGCTACCGGCTCGGTTTCCTCTCCGACCACCGGCTGGGGCCCCGGCTGCCCGCGCACCCGCTGCGGATCAGCCGCCTCCAGGTCGACTCGACCACCTCGACCCGCCGGTTCGACACCATCCTGTCCGGCCTGGAGCCGGCGGTGCAGCGGCTGCTGGGCGCGCAGTCCTGACCCCGTCCGAACGGCGAGCGGCCCGCACCCCTGCGCAGGGGTGCGGGCCGCTCGCGTGCGGGCCGGGCCGGGTCAGTCGGTGGCGGTGGGGCGGATGCCGCGCATCCGGCCGATCGCGTAGACGGCGCCGGCCAGGGCCAGGTCGGAGAGCAGCATGAAGCCGATCGAGTAGCTGCTCTTGGCGCTGTAGATGGCGCCCATCACCAGCGGCGGGACGAACCCGCCCAGGCCGCCGATCGCGCCGACGATGCCGGTCACCGAGCCGACCTGGGCGACCGGGGTGACCTGGGCGACCAGTGCGAACACCGAGCCGCTGGTGGTGCCCAGGCCGGCCGCCATCACCATGAAGGCGATGGTGCCGACCGGGCTGAGGGCCGGGTCGAAGGCCTGGACGACGGCGAACAGCGCGGTGACCGCCAGCGCCCAGCAGGTCACCACGGCCGGGTGGACCCGGTCCGACAGCCAGCCGCCGAACGGCCGGAAGACCACCGTGACCAGCGCGAACCCGGCGGCCTTGGTGCCCGCGTCGGTGGCGGACAGCTCGTACCAGGTCTTCAGGTAGGTGGGCAGGTAGACGCCGAACGCGACGATGCCGCCGAAGCCGATCGCGTACAGCGCGGACAGCTCCCACGTCACCCGCAGCCGCCCGGCCCGCCCGAGCCGGGAGGCCAGCGAGGCGGTCGGGACCACCCGGTCGGGGCGGTCGCGCAGCAGGAAGAAGGAGACCACCGTGTACGCGGCCAGGGCGATCGCCATCACCCAGAACGGCAGGTCGTGGCCGTGCTTCCACAGCCGCGGGGTGAAGTAGCCGGACAGCGCGACGCCGCCCATGCCCATGCCGAACACGCCGATGCCCAGGCCGCGCTTGCTGGCCGGGAACCAGGAGTTCACCAGCGGCACGCCGATGGCGAAGGTGGTGCCGCCGAGCCCGAGGAAGAACCCGACCGCGAGCAGCGCCCCGTACGACCCGCGGGCCGGGATCAGCAGCAGCACCGGGACGATGGTCAGCGCCGACATCAGCGGGAACATCAGCCGGGCCCCGAACCGGTCGGTCAGCGCGCCGACCGGGACGCGGCCCAGCGAGCCGACGATGACGGGCACCGCGACCAGGAACGACTGGGCGAACGACGACATGTGCAGTGTCTTGTCGAACTCGCCCGCCAGCGGGGCGATCAGGTTCCACGCCCAGAAGGTCAGCGCGAAGCCGATGGTGGCGACCACCAGGTTGGTGTAGGCCGTGCCCGACACCTTGCTGTCGGCCGGTACCCGTTCGTTCGATGCTGTCAGCTGTCCCATGGGACCCAAGCCTCGGAGGAGGTGCCGCCACTGGCCGGGGACACGCCAAGATCGCGGTCATACCGTCAGTCAAACGGAGCAGGCCGGGGTCCCCGGAGCCCGGGGGCCACGGCTCGCGCCGGAGCGCCCGGGGCGGGGACGGCGGCTCCGCGGGGGCCGCGGGGGCACGGGGTAGAGTCGGTGCTCGTGAAGATCGCCCTCGTGGACTCCGGACTCGGACTGCTCGCCGCCGCCGCCGCGATCCGGCGGCTGCGCCCCGACGCGGACCTGGTCGTCTCCTGCGACCCCGACGGCATGCCCTGGGGGCCGCGGACGCCCGAGGACATCACCGGGCACGCGCTGGCCTGCGCCCGGGCCGCGATGGCGCACCGCCCGGAGGCGCTGGTGGTGGCCTGCAACACGGCGACGGTGCACGCGCTGGACCGGCTGCGGGCCGAGTTCGAGCCGGGGCTGCCGGTGGTCGGGACGGTGCCCGCGATCAAGCCCGCGGCCGCGGCCGGCGGGGTGGTGGCGATCTGGGCGACCTCGCGGACCACCGGCAGCGCGTACCAGCGCGGGCTGATCGCCGAGTTCGGCGGGGCCGCCGAGGTCCACGAGGTGGCCTGCCCCGGGCTGGCCGAAGCCGTCGAGCGGGCCGACGGGGCCGCGATCGCCGCCGCCGTCGCCTCGGCCGCCGCCCGCACCCCCGCCGGGACCACCGACGTGGTGCTGGGCTGCACCCACTACGAACTGATCGACGACCGGATCGCCGCCGCCCTCGCCCACCCGGTCCGCCTGCACGGCTCCGCGGACGCGATCGCCGCCCAGACCCTGCGCCGCCTCGGCCCCGGCGCCCGCCCCGGCGACGGAACGCTGACCGTCCTCCACTCCGGCCGCCCGTCCGCCCTCCAGGCCGAGGCCCTCGCCTACCCGCAGGGCGCGCTCCTGACGGCCCCCGCCCGGGTCTGAGCCCGCCGCCGCCCCGGGCCCGGGCCCTGCCTCGCGGGCGGCGGAGACCTTGCGGAGGGATTCCCGCCGCCCCGGGCCCGGGCCTACGCTTCGCGCTGTGATCCTCCCCTCGCACGAGACCCAGGCCGAACGGGACGCCTCCGCGGCCCGGTTCGGCGCCGAACTGGCCCGGCTCGCCGCCGCGGCGGGCCTCCCGCTGCCCCCGGCGCGGAAACTCGCCTGGTGCACGGCCGAGTTCGAGGGGCCGCCCCTCCCGCCCGCGCCGCACCACGGGGGCGGCCCGGGCCCGTCGGCACCCGACGGGGCGAGACTGCGCGGGGAGAACGACCGCCGCCCCCCGCACCTGACACTGCGCCGCGGCCGGCTGCCGCTGGCCGAGGGACGCCCGCCGGACCTGCTCTCGGCCCTCCGGGCGGTCTCGGCCTGGCTGGCCGGGGCGGACCTGGCGGCGATCCGGCGGACCGCCCCGTTCCTGCACGTCCAGGAGTGGGCGTTCGCCCACGAGCGGGCGCCGCTGGACCGGATCGAACTGAACTGGCGGGTGCGCATGCAGGACTTCGAGCACGGCCCGTACCCCCTGGCCCGCGAGGAGGTGAAGGCCCTGTGGGAGGCGGCGTTCGCGCAGCCCCGGCTACGGCGGCTGCGGCCGGTCACCAGCCACCACACCCTGTGGTTCTCCAGCACGCCCGACCACCCGTTCGAGCGGGTCGGCGCGTCCGTCGAGCCGCTGTACCGCGGCGGCTACCTGGTCCGCGCGGGCGGCGGCGAACCCACCACGGTCGCCACCGCCGCCGAGGCCGTCGCCCTGGCCGTGGCCGCGCTGCCGCCGGAACCCGCCTGACACCCCCGCGCTTCGGGCCGCCGTACCCCGGACCGTCGCGCCCCGGGCCGTCGCGCCCCGGACCGCCGTACCCCGGACCGTCGCGCCCCGGGCCGTCGCGCCCCGGGCCGCCGTACCCCGGGCCGTCGTGCCCCGGTCCGTCGCGCCTCGGGGGTGGCCGGGGCCGGATCGGGCAGACTGCCCGGGTGACGGTGCTGTGGTGGGTCTCGGTGGTGTCGCTGCTGGCGTGGGTGTGGCTGGCGGTGTGCCACGGGGGGTTCTGGCGGACGGACCAGCGGCTGCCGCGGGGCGGTGACGAGCCCGCGCCCTGGCCCTCGGTGGTGGTGCTGGTCCCGGCCCGGGACGAGGCGCAGGTGCTGCCGGTGTCGCTGCCGAGCCTGCTGGCGCAGGAGTACCCGGGGCGGGCCCGGGTGGTGCTGGTGGACGACCACAGCACCGACGGCACCGGTGGGCTGGCCCGGGAGCTGGCGGAGCGCACCGGGGGGCTGGAGCTGGCGGTGACCACTCCCCCGCCGCTGCCGGAGGGTTGGACCGGCAAGCTGTGGGCGCTGCGGCACGGCGTCGGACAGGCCGGGGACGCCGAGTGGCTGCTGCTGACGGACGCCGACATCGCGCACCGCCCCGGTTCGCTGCGGGCGCTGGTCGCGGCCGGGGAGGGCCACCGGCTGGACCTGGTCTCGCAGATGGCCCGGCTGCGGGTGGCCGGCGGCTGGGAACGGCTGATCGTCCCGGCGTTCGTGTACTTCTTCGCCCAGCTGTACCCCTTCCGGCGCGCCAACCGGCCCGGCGCCCGGACCGCCGCCGCGGCCGGCGGCTGCTCGCTGGTGCGGCGCTCCGCGCTGGAGCGGGCGGGCGGGGTCGCGGCGATCCGCGGGGCGGTGATCGACGACGTCTCGCTGGCCCGGGCGGTCAAGCGCACCGGCGGCCGGACCTGGCTGGGCCTCGCGGACCGGGTCGACTCGGTCCGCCCCTACCCCGCGCTGGGCCCGCTGTGGCGGATGGTCTCGCGCAGCGCTTACGCCCAACTCCGGTACTCGCCGCTGCTGTTGGCGGGGACGGTGGCGGGCCTGGCGCTGGTCTACCTGGTACCGCCGGTGGCCGCCGTCGCCGGGGCCGCCGCCGGGGCATGGTGGACGGCCGGGGCGGGCCTGGCCGGGTGGGCGGTGATGGCCGGGACGTACGCGCCGATGCTCCGCTACTACGGGCAGCCCGTGGCCGCCGCGCCGCTGCTGCCGTTCACCGCGCTGCTGTACCTGCTGATGACGGTCGACTCCGCCGTCCAGCACTGGCGCGGCCGGGGCGCCGCCTGGAAGGGCCGCACCTACCCGCGGCCGCAGCGCGCCGAATAGCTCCCGACCGGAACGGGCAGGATCCGACGATGGAGCGCCAGGAGATCTCACGGATCGCGCACCGCGACCACCCGGTCGCCGCGCCGCTGTCGGACGAGGCGGTGCGGGAGCTGCTGGAGCGGCTGCTGCGCGGCCGGGCGGACGGGCGGCTGCTCGACTTCGGCTGCGGCGAAGCCCCTTGGCTGGTACGGGCGTTGGCCGCGCACCCGGCCCTGCGGGCGGTCGGTGTCGACACCGACCCGGCCGCGCTGCGCACCGCCCTGCGCACCGCGGAGCGGCTCGGCGTGGCCCGGCGGATCGGCCTGCACCACTGCGACGCCCGGGAGTTCACCGCGGCCGAGCCCTTCGACGCGGTGCTGTGCGTGGGCGCGACCCACGCCTTCGGCGGGCTCGGCCCGGCCCTCGCCGCGATCGGTCCGCTGCTCGCGCCGGGCGGCGCGGTGCTGCTCGGCGAGTCCTACTGGGAGCGCGAACCGGCGCCCCGCGCCAGGGAGTTGTTCGGTGACGGCCTCACCGACCTGGCCGGGACGGTGTCCGCGGTCCGGGACGCCGGCTGGCGGCCCGTCGCCGGGCACACCTCCAGCCGGGCCGAACTCGACGCCTACGAGTGGGCCTGGACCGGCTCCCTCGCCGACTGGGCCCTCGACCGGCCGCCGGGGCCCGAGCGCGAGGCCGCGCTGCGCGCGGCGGACACCCACCGGGAGGAGTGGCTGACCGGGTACCGCGACAGCTTCGGCTTCGTCACACTGGTGCTCCGGAAGGGGAGTTGAGTCCCGGCAGCGTTCCGAGGGGGAACCCGTGGGCTTCACCGGCCACCTGATCGTCTTCCGTGCCGGGAGCGCGGAGCTGCCCGAGGTCCCCGAACCGGCCGAGGTCCTCCCGTGTCCCGGCGGCTGGCACGTCCTGACCGACTACGGCACCGCCGCCCCCGCCCCTCCCGACGACCTCGCCGCCCGCCTCGCCGGACGGACCGCCGCCCCCGCGCTGGTGGCCCGGGTCTTGCACGGCGACCGGTCCGAGATCCACGGCTGCCTGCCCGGCGGCCCGGCCTGGATGTTCGAGCAGGCCGTCCACCTGGTCGTCGAGCAGGCCGTGCGGGAGCGGTTCGGCTGCGAGCAGGACGACGAGGGGCTGAGCGCCGAGGAGTGGCAGGAGTGCGTCGACGAGGTCACCGCCGAGTGGGAGCAGCAGCGCGCCGAGGCCCTCGGCCACGCCCTCGCCCGGGCCCGCGCCGCCGGGCTGCCCTGCGATCCCCGACAGGTCGAACTGGCCGTCGAATCCGACGAGTTGTACGCCGAACACGCCGCCTGGGACCTGCTCCGAGCCCTCGGTGTCCCCGTCCCGCCGTCATGATCCGCGAGGCGGTCCCGTTCGTTCCGCTCGCGGAGGGGTGATGGGGTGTCAGCGGCCGATCAGGCGGCGGGCCGTGGGCTTCACGAACTCGTAGCGGGACATCTGTTCGAGGTCGCGGAGCCAGGCGGTGCGGCCGGGGGGCTGGTGGAGGAGTTCGCGGTAGATCTCCTCGAAGGCGGTGGTGACGTGGGCGAGGGAGAAGCGGTCGACGACCCAGTCGCGGCCCCAGCTGCCGAGTTCGGCGCGGCGGGTGGGGGCGTCGGCGAGGGCGCGGATCTGGGCGGCCAGGGCCTTGGCGTCGGCGGGGTGGTCGCCGTGGCCGTACATGCAGCGGGAGGCGTGCGGTTCGACCAGGGGGCCGGGTTCGTGGACGGCGGTGTAGCCGCTCGCGCCGTGGACGATGACGGGTTTGGCGAAGGCGAGGCCGCGGAGGGCGGAGCCGCCCATGCCGAGGACGAGGTCGGCGGCCTGGTAGGCGGGGCGGGGGTCGGGGCGCTGGCCGGTGAGGACGACGGCCCGGCGGCCGAGTTCCTCGTTGGCGGCGGCGGCTTCGGCGCGCAGGCGCTCCTCGCTGGGACCGCCGCCGACGACGGCGAGGACGAGGCGGGGGTCGTCGAGGAGGCGGAGGGCGGCGATGGTGCGGGAGACGCCGGCGTCCTTCTCCAGGCCGGAGACCAGGCGGGTGACGATGCAGAGCAGGAGGTGGTCGGGAGAGGCCCCCACTTCGGCGCGGAAGGCGTCCCCGGAGACCGAACCCGGCGCGTCGGAGTCGGTGTTGACGGGGGGTTCGATCAGGCGCAGGTCGCGGTGGCCGAAGGCGCGGCCGTCGGGGAGCAGCGCGCCGAGGCCGAGGACCAGGGGCTGGTGGCGGGGCATGCCGCGGAGCATCCGGATGCCGTAGAAGGTGGTGACGACGGGGAGGCGGCCCTGGCGGCCGGGGCCGAAGTAGGCGTTGCGGGCGGCCCGGACCTCCCAGGCGTGGACGAGTTGGGAGCCGTGTTCGTCGGCGAGCCGGGTGAGGCGGGCGCGGACGACGGCGTGCGGGGTGGCGGGGTCGCCGGCGACGACCAGGTCGAGGCCGTGTTCGGCGGCGAGGTCGACCAGCGGGGCGGGGCCGTCGACGCCCTGGGCGAACAGGACGGGCTGGTGGCCGCGGTCGCGCAGGGTGCGGGCGATGTCGACGGCGTTGAGCTGGGCGCCGCCGAGGGCGAGGTTGTTGAGGTGGACCAGGACCCGGACGGAGCGCATGATCAGTCCTCCCACTGGTGCGGGACGAAGACGGGGGCGGCCATCACGACGGCGCGCGGCGGGGTGTCGAGCATCGGGCCGAAGACGTCGAACTGCCCGGCGGAGTGCCAGCTCATCAGGGTGCCGCCGTCGGTCTTGCCGATCGAGTAGACGCCCGTCCACAGGGTGTAGCGGCCGCGCGGCAGCGGCAGCCGCGGGATGACGCAGGCGACGCGGTGGTCGCCGCCGGTGAGCCGGATCTCGTGGCTGATCTGGAAGATCGGGCTGGAGGTGCCCTCGCTGACGCCCAGGTGCAGGGTGGCGTCGCCGCGGTAGTCGCCGCCGAGGGTGAGTTCGACGGTGACGGGCTCGTCGGTGTGCAGGGTGGTGTCGTCGGCGTCCTCGCCGCGCACCTCGTACTTGAGCAGTTGCAGGGGTTCGCCGACCCGGGCGCTCGCCTCGGACTGGGCCTCGATGGAGTCGCGGTAGCCGGCCAGCGCGTCCGTGATGCCGGCGTCGACCCGGACGGTGCCCTGTTCGAGCCAGATGCCGCGGCGGCAGATGGACTGCACGGCGGGCAGGTCGTGCGAGACGAAGACGATGGTGGTGCCCTGTTCGGCGACTTCCCGCATCCGGTCCAGGCAGCGCTGTTGGAAGACGGCGTCGCCGACCGCGAGGACCTCGTCGACCAGCAGGACGTGCGGTTCCAGGTAGGCGGCGACCGCGAAGCCCA
The DNA here is from genome assembly GCF_003751605.1 of Kitasatospora cineracea. Taxonomy (NCBI): domain Bacteria; kingdom Bacillati; phylum Actinomycetota; class Actinomycetes; order Kitasatosporales; family Streptomycetaceae; genus Kitasatospora; species Kitasatospora cineracea. The sequence goes on along the minus strand of NZ_RJVJ01000001.1, from coordinate 3,871,585 downwards.
GGCGCATCTGCATGCCGGAGGAGTAGAACTTGACCTGCCGGTCGATCGCGCCGCCGAGGCGGGCGAACTCGACGATGTCGTCGAAGCGTCCGGCGACCTCGCGGCGCTTGAGGCCGAGCAGCGCGCCGAACAGGTAGATGTTCTCGCGGCCGGTCAGGTCGGGGTGGATGCCGGCCCGGATCTCGATCAGGGCGCCGATCCGGCCGCGCACGTCGATGACGCCCGCGTACGGGTACATGACCCGGGTGAGCATCTTCAGCAGCGTCGACTTGCCGGAGCCGTTGGAGCCGATCAGGCCGACCGACTCGCCGGGTTCGACGTGCAGGTTGATGTCGCGCAGGGCCCAGCGCCAGTCCTCGCCGCGGTCGCCGCGCAGGCGGCGGGCGACCTGGTCGACCCGGTCGCGCAGCAGCATGCGCTGCTGGTCGGCGCGGAACCGCTTCCAGACCTGCTCGGTGCGGATGGTGCCCGGCGGGTAGTCACGCGACATCGGCGATCCCCGTTTCCAGCTTCTTGAAGACCAGGTAGCCGCCGACCAGGAAGACCAGCGAACTGGCCGCGGCGATCAGGGTGAGCTGGGCGTTCGGCGCCTCGCCGTACAGCAGCGCCTTGCGGTAGCCCTCGATGACGGCGCCGAGCGGGTTGACGCCGACGTAGACCTCCTGCAGCCGGTGCGGGATCTTGGCCAGCGGGTAGGCGACGGGGGTGGCGAAGACGCCCATCTGGGTGATGATCGGCAGCAGGTGGCGGACGTCGCGCAGGTAGACCACGGCGACCGAGAGGACCAGCGCGATGCCGTAGGTGAAGGCGAACTGGACGGCCAGCAGCGGCAGCACCCACAGGAAGGTCGCGGCGGGCGCCGTCCAGAAGACCAGGAACATCAGGCCCAGCACACCGACGCCGATCGCCATGTCGACGGTGGCGACCAGCATGGTGGCGAGCGGGAACACCTCGCGCGGGCAGTACACCTTGTTCAGCAGGCTGAGGTTGTTGGCCAGGCTGAGCGCGCCCTGGTTCATCGTGTTGGAGAAGAACTGCCAGACGATCAGGCCGAGGTAGGCGAACAGCGTGTACGGGACGGCGCCGGTCTCGATCTTGACCGCCCGGTGGAACACCAGGGTGAAGATCGCGCACAGCGCGAGCGGGGTGAGCACCGCCCAGGCGAAGCCGAGCACCGCCTGCTTGTACCGGGCGCGCAGGTCGCGCTCGGCCAGCGCCCGCACCAACTCCCGTGCGGCCCACAGCTCGTGGGCGACCCGGACGGGGCGCAGCCGGCGTTTGAAGACCAGTTCGGGCGGTGGCCCGGTCGGGGTGGCGGCACCCGGTGGGGCGACCCGGCCCGGCTGCTCGTCGATGACCTGCGCGCGCTGTCCCCCCACGGACTCCCGCCCTCCCCGGGGGCGGTGGCCTCCCCCGGCGCCTGTGCCGTCCGGCTGCGCCCGCTGGCCGCGCCGTCCGCCTGTCGTCTGCCTGTCGTCCGCCGCGCGGACGGTGCGGGCGGCCGATCCCCCCGGCCGGGCCGACCCGCCGACCACAATGACACAGAGTGTGCGGGCGGGGGGCGGGTTCGGTGAAGAATGCGGCGACTCGGCCGGGTACGGGACGGTTCCGGACCGAACCGCCCTTTCCGGCCGGGGAGTTCGGGCGACGAGGGCCGGCCGGGGGTCGGTCGGAGGTTCAGTCGGCGACCAGCTGGTCGAGGGCGGACGGCATGCCGTCCACGCCCCCGGCCCTGGTGGGCGAGGTGCGGCCGTTGCCGTCGACGACCACGGTGGGCAGTTCGGTGATCCGGTTCTGGGTGAACAGCTTCGGGGCGTCCTCGACGGCCCGGTCGACCTCGGCGGAGCGGTACGCGGCCCGGAACTTCGCCGCGTCGACGCCCTGGGTGGCGGCCCAGTCGGCGGCGGACTGCTCGGTGGTCAGGTCGGTGTGCTGCTCGCGGACCGCGCGGAACACCGCGGCCTGCATCCGGTCGACCTCGCCGAGCCGGTCCAGGGCGTAGAACAGCCGTGCGTGGGCCCGCTGTTCGGCCTCGTCGGGGCTGCCGACCCAGATCGCGGGGACGCGGCGCAGCGTGACGTCCGCCTGGTGCTCGGCGGCCCAGCGGGTGAGCGGCTGCTCGAGCAACGCCGAGTGCGAGCAGTCGTACCAGAAGAACTCGACCGCCTCGTGGGCCCGTTGGGCCTTCGGCGCGGCCGGCAGCGGGGCGGCGGCGTCCAGCGGGCGGGTCGCGGGCACCGGCGCGTGCTGCTGGGTGGGGCCGGTCGGCCGGACGGCGGGGAGCTGGTGACCGGGCGTCGGCAACTGCTGGCCGTTCGGGCCGAACGGCAGCCCGGGGAGGGCCGGCGCGGCCTCGGCGACGGCCGGGGCGGCCAGCAGGCCCCCGGCGACGGCGAGCAGGACAGTGGTTCTGAGCAGCGACTTCACCCCGGCAGACTGGCAGGCCGGGATGCGGCGTTCCAGGCGATCGGGCCCCGGACGGCGGAATTCGCCGGATGTTCGCCGGATCGGAGCAGCCCGGTGGCACGGCGGTTCGAACGGGCGTCGGGCGTTCGAAGTCCCGGCCGTCCCGGCCGTCTTGGCCGTCCTGGCTGTCGCAGCTGTCGCGGCTGCTGCGGCTGTCGCGGCTGTCGCGGCCGCGGTGCTCGGCCCCCTCGGCTCCGGTGGGCGGGCGCGCCCCCGCTCCGGCGCCCACCTGCGTCGGGGGACGGCCGGTTACTTGCCGTCGTGCTTCCACTGGGCGCGGGCCTCGGCCTCGCCGGCCTTCGGGACGCCGATCTGGATCTGGTCGGAGCCCTCCTCGGCGATCGGGCAGTAGCGGCCGTCCTTGACCTGCATCTGCAGGGCGAGCACCTCGCCGTTGCGGACCAGTTCCAGCACGTCGCCGGTGGCGCAGGTGGCGTTGGCGGCGACCGGCGGCGAGGAGAGCCAGCTGACGGCCTGGTAGACCGGGACGCCCGGGCGCAGCACGGTGCCGTGCGCCTTGTCGGTGGCGAAGCTGCCGGCGCCCAGGACGCCGCTCTTGAGCTTCATGAAGGTGGTGGGCACGTGGTTGATCCGCAGGTCGGGGCCGCCGTAGACGACGCAGTCGTGGCCGCTGGTGTTGGTCAGCTTGATGATGCCGTTGACCCGCGGGTCGGCGCTCTTGTCGAGCGTCAGCTCGGCCTTGACGTCGCTCTCCTTCTCGGAGTTGCCGCAGATCGGCATGTCGGCGGCGACCGTGCCGCCGGTGCCGCCGGTGTTCCCGGCGGGGGCGGCGGTGCTGCCGCCGGTGCCGCCGGACGGGGCGGTGGAGGCGGCCGGGGCGGCGCCGGGGGCGCTCGCCGCGGTGGAGGCGGCCGGGGCCGCGCTGCCGCTGTCCTCGGGGTCACAGGCCGTCAGCGCCAGGACGGCGCAGGCGGCGAGGGCGGCCAGGGCGACGGGCTTGCGAACGTTCATCTCGGACTCCTGCGGTGTGCTGCGGTGGCCGCCGGTCGGCGGCAAGCATCACCACGGCGTCCGGCTATCGGGCGGTTGCGGGCCGGAACGTCCGGTACAGCGCTGTTACACGGGCCGTTACACGGGAGGCCGGACGCTCCGTCAGGCGCCTTTCCGGCGACGGGTGGTTCGTGCACCCGCCGGGTTCCGGCCGTGACGCTACCGGGAGTGCGGGGCAGGGGCGCCGGTCAGCGCGGGCGGGCGACTTCGCGCAGCAGGTGCTGCCAGGCGGTGGTGACCGGGGCGAGGTCGAAGTGGGCCAGGGCGTGCGCCCGGGCGGCCGCCGCGTAGCGGGTGCGGTCGGCGGCGAGCAGGGTGCGCAGGGCGGCGGCCAGCGCGGCCGGGTCGCCGGGCGGGACCAGCAGGCCGCCCTCGCCGGGGCGCACCACGTCCGAGACCCAGCCGACGTCGGTGGCCACGGCCGGGACGGCGGCCAGTGCGGCCTCGATCAGCACGCCCGGGACGCCCTCGGAGTCGCTGGTCAGCAGCAGCAGGTCGGCGGCCCGGTAGAGCGGGGCCGGGTCGGCCAGCGGGCCGAGCAGGTGGGTGCGCGGGCCCGGGGCCAGACCGGTCCGCAGCGGGCCCTCGCCGGCCAGCGCGAGGTGCACGTCCGCCGGGAGCAGGGCGTGCGCGGCGAGCGCCAGGTCGGGGCGCTTCTCCGGGCTGAGCGCGCCGACCCAGGCGATCAGCGGGGCGTCGGCGGGCAGGCCGAGGGCCGCGCGGGCGGCGGCCCGGTCGGCGGGGTCGGCGGCGGGCCGGAAGCGGTCGGCGGGGCGGGCGTTGGGGAGGGTGCGCAGTCGGCGGGCGGGCAGCCGGAACCGGGTGCGCAGCACCTCGACGGCGTGCGGGGAGATCGCGGCGACGGCCGCCGCCCGGTGCAGGAACGCGCCCACCCGCAGGCGGCGCAGCGGGGTGGCGGTCCAGTGCCGGGGGTCGCCGATGTTCACGTAGACGAAGGGGGTGCGGGCGGCGAACAGCCCCAGCGCGCACGCCTGGAGGGTGGAGGAGCCGTGCGCGACCACCACGTCGGCCCGGGCGGCGGCCCGCCGCAGCGCCCGCAGGGTGGCGGGGTGGTGGCGGGACGGGCCGAGGACGGGGACGGCGGCGGCGGGGTCGGCGTCGGGGTGCGGGTGCAGGGCGGCCAGGGCGGAGGGCTGGCCGCGGCGCAGCAGTTCCCCGTGCAGGTCGTGGGCGAGGCGTTGGGCGCCGCGGGCCCTGGGGTCGGTGATGACGTGGAGTACCCGGGGGTCGGCCATGGCGTGACCATATCGAGCAGGGGCTGGCGGGGGGCGCTGATGTTCAAAAGCCCGTGGCAGCACGGGCTTTCCGGGGGTTCGGGGGACGGGGGGCGGGGCGGGCTGGGATGCTGGGCGGCGGTCGGGGGGCGGGTCGGGCGAGGGGGTCGCTGTGGTGCGCGTGGTGTACGTGATCGACAGTGTGAGCCGGGTGGGGGGTGCGGAGCAGGGGTTGGTGGCGATGGCTCCGCTGCTGGTGCGGGCGGGGGTGGAGTTGCACGTGGCGTTCCTGAAGGAGTCGCCGGGCGGGTTCCAGCGGGAGTTGGCGGCGGCGGGGGCGGGGGTGCACCCGGTGCCGGGGGGTTCGCGGGGGGCGCGGGTGGCGGGGTTGCGGGGGTTGTTCCGGGGGTTGCGGCCGGACCTGGTGCACACGACGTTGTACGAGTCGGACGTGCTGGGGCGGTCGGCGGCGTTCGCGGCGCGGGTGCCGGTGGTGTCGAGCCTGGTGAACTCGGCGTACGGGCCGGAGCACGTGCACGCGCGGGGGTTGAGTCCGTGGAAGGTGCGGGCGGCGCAGGCGGTGGACGCGGTGACGGCGCGGGGGGTGCGGCGGTTCCACGCGTTGACGGAGCACGTGGCGGAGGTGATGGCGGCCCGGTTGCGGGTGGCGCGGCGGCGGATCGAGGTGGTGCCGCGGGGGCGGGACCCGCTGGCGCTGGGGCGGGTGACGGCGGAGCGGCGGGCGGCGGTGCGGGGGGCGCTGGGGCTGGCGGAGGAGGTGCCGGTGGTGCTGGCGGCGGCCCGGCAGCAGTACCAGAAGGGGTTGGACGTGCTGGTGTCGGCGTGGCCGCGGGTGCGGGCGGCGCGGCCGGACGCGGTGCTGCTGCTGGCGGGCAGCCGGGGGGCGGAGACGGCCCGGTTGGAGGGGTTGGCGGAGCGGACGGGCGGCGTGCGGTTCCTGGGGCCGCGGGACGACGTGTTCGACCTGATGGCGGCGGTGGAGGTGTGCGCGGTGCCGTCGCGCTGGGAGGGGCTGGGGAGTGCGGCGCTGGAGGCGATGGGGGTGGGGGTGCCGCTGGTGTGCGCGGACGTGCCGGCGCTGCGGGAGACGGTGGGCGGCGGGGAGGAGTGCGCGCTGCTGGTGCCGCCGCAGCGGCCGGAGGCGTTGGCGGGGGCGCTGGTGCGGGTGCTGGAGGGGCGCGGGGAGGCGCTGGTGCGGGCGGAGGCGGCGCGGGCGCGCTTCCTGGCCGGGTACACGCTGGAGCGGGTGTCGGCGCGGATGGTGGAGTTCTACGGGCGCGCACTGTCCTGACGGCGGGCGGGCACCGGCCTGACGGCGGGCGGGCGGGCCGGGCGGGCCGCCGGCCCTCCGGTCCGTCCCGTGCGGGCTTTTGATGACCGTTCGTCAGTTCGGGTACGGGCGTCCGGATTCGGCCCAACGGCAGGTGTCAGTATGGCCAAAGTGCTTGCGCCGCAGGTCCGGGGCGGGAAGCATCGGGCGCAGGGGAGGGCCGTGGGGGCGGCCTCGTTCGTTTCGACTTTTTCTTTCCGCCGCAGCCGGGGGCGCGTACGGGGCCGGGGTCCGGTGCCGTTCCCGGGGGATCCGAGGTCCGGGGTGGCCGGGCCGGCCGTACCGATGCGCGCCGCCCATGGGGCGGGTGCGGCCGTGGGCGCGTGGGCACCGTGACGAGGCGAGGGGAACCAACCGGTGGAACCGGCAAATCTGTTCACCGTTCTGCGGCGGTACTGGCGGCTGCTGGCGGCCTGCACGGCGGCCGCGCTGGTCGTGGGGTACCTGCTGACGCCGGCCGGTGACGCCGTGGACAACGGCAAGTGGCAGTGCAAGGTGGCGATCACGCCGGTGGCGGGCGCGGCGGACACCGTGCGGGCCGACCAGGTGCTGTCGTACGCGCAGGGGTCGGCGGTGACCACGGCGGCGGCGCAGAAGCTGCACCTGACGGACGTGGCGGCGCTGACCGCGCGCCGGACGGTGGCGGCGGAGTCCACCCAGATGCTGCTGTTCACCACCACCGGCCCGACCCAGCAGTCCTGCGCGGACCTGGCGGCGGCGCTGTCGGAGGCGACGATCACCGGCTACGCCCAGGAGTCGCGCAAGAGCGCCGACGAGTCGATCAAGCGGCTGCGCACCCAGGCGGACGCCCAGCAGGCGCAGCTGGACGACCTGCAGAAGTCGTTCAGCAGGGCCAACGCGAGCGATCAGGCCAAGCTGCAGCCGCAGCTGTCGACGGCGACGGCGGCGCTGACCAAGACCCTCGGGGCCATCGCCGACCTGCAGAACTACAGCCAGACCGACGCGATCCAGCAGTGGGGTTCGATCGACACCAAGGAGCTCGGCGGCAGCCTGCTGACCTCGCCGACCCGCGGGGTGCGCCTGGCGCTGGCGGTGGTGCTGGGCCTGGCGCTGGGCGTGGTGGCGGCGCTGATGCTGTCCCGGATGGACACCCGGCTGCGCACCCGGGACGGCGTCGAGGAGGCGTTCAACCTGCCGGTGGTCGGCGAGATCCCGGTCCTGTCGCGGCGGTTGCGGCGGCTGCGCGAGCCGCTGGTGACGGCCCGGCCGGCGGACCCGGCGACCGAGGCGTTCCGCTCGCTGCGCTCGACGCTGCTGCTGACCGGCCCGGAGGCGCTGTCCGCGCAGTTCGGGCAGGGCGGCCTGGACCAGGACGAGCGGCGGGTGCGGCGGGCGGTGGAGCCGGCGCCGGTGGTGCTGGTGATGTCGGGGCGTTCGGGCGACGGGCGGACCACCACGGTGGCGAACCTGGCGGCGGCGCTGGGCGAGACGGGCCGTCAGGTGCTGGTGCTGGACTGCGACTTCCGGCAGCCGGAGCTGAACGCGCACTTCGGGCTGGACGAGGGCCCGGGCATGGCGGAGCTGCTGTCCGGGGAGCAGCCGGCCTCGCTGGTGGAGCTGATCCGGCCGACCCGGGTGCCGAACGTGGCGCTGATCGCGGGCGGCCACGCCACCGCGTACCCGGCGGCGCTGGTGCTGCGCGCCGCGGAGGTGCTGGCGCTGGCCCGGCGGCACGCGGACGTGGTGCTGATCGACTCCTCGCCGCTGCTGAACGCCAACGACGCGTACGACCTGGTGCGGCACGCGGACGCGGTGCTGGTGACGGTGATGGCGGGCAACGTCCGCCCGGAGGAGGCGGACCGGGTGTCCGAGCTGCTGGCCCGCACCGGGGTGCCGGTGGCGGGGGTGGCGCTGCTGGGCGCGGAGGTCGCCACCGGGCGGCGCAACCGTTCGCCGCGGCTGCGGCCGGGGCGGCCGGGCGGGCGGGCGCCGCTGGGTCCGGCGCCGGAGCGGGCGGAGCTGCCGCGTCCGGCGGCGGCCGGGCCGCAGCGGCCGGAGCCGCGGCGGGCCGAGCCGGGCCGGGCCGAGCACCAGCGGGCGGCGGACACCCGGCGGCGCGAGCCGGTGTACGGCGAGGGCGGCCGGGGCGAGGACGCCGACCGGCGGGACCGGGCGGCGAGCTGGGGCCGCCGGCCGGCCGAGCTGCCGCCGGAGGAGCCGGTGGAGACCACGCTGCAGCTGCGGCTGGGCGAGGAGCGGTGACCGGGGGGCGGGCGCGGGTGCTCTGGCTGGCCAAGGGCCTGGGCCGGGGCGGCGCGGAGCAGTTGCTGCTGAACTGCGTGCGGCACGCGGACCGGGAGCGGTACGCCATCGAGGTGGCGTACGTGCTGCCGCACAAGGACGCGCTGGTGCCGGACCTGGCGGCGGCGGGCGTGCCGGTGCACTGCCTGGGCGGCGCGCCGGGACGGCGCTGGCCGCTGCGGCTGCGGCGGCTGCTGGCCGAGCGGCGCTACGACCTGGTGCACACCCACATGCCGGTCCCGGCGGTGGCGGCCCGGCTGCTGGCGGGGCGGCCCCGGCCGCGGCTGGTGCACACCGAGCACAACCTGTGGGAGCGCTACCGGCTGCCGACCCGCTGGGCGAACGCGCTCACCTATGGGCGCAACGACGCGGTGATCGCGGTGTCGCACGCGGTGGCGGCGGGGGTCGGGCGGCGGCGGGCGGGCGCGTGGCTTTCGGTGGTGCACCACGGGCCGGACCTGGGCGGCGCGCCGTCCGGCCCGGCGGCGCGGCGCGCGGCGCGGGCCGCGCTCGGGCTGCCGGAGGACGCGTTGGTGGTCGGCACGGTCGGCAACCTGACCGCGAAGAAGGACCAGGCGACGCTGCTGGCGGCGTTCGCGCTGCTGCGCGAGCGGGAGCCGGACGCCCGGCTGGTGCTGGTCGGGTCGGGCCCGCTGGAGGCCGAGCTGCGGGCCCGGGCGGGCGGCGGCGTGCTGTTCGCGGGCATGCGCGCGGACGTCCCGGCGCTGCTGCCGGGCTGGGACGTGTTCTGCCTGAGCTCCCGTCAGGAGGGCCTGCCGGTGGCGCTGATGGAGGCGATGGCCTCGGGCCTGCCGTCGGTGGTGACGGCGGTCGGCGGCGTGCCGGAGATCCTGGACGACGGCGTGCAGGGCCGGCTGGTGCCGCCGGGCGATCCGGCCCGGCTGGCGGCGGCACTGGGCGAGTTGGCCGATCCGGCCCTGCGCGGGCGGATGGGCGCGGCGGCCCGCGAGCGGTCGGCGTCCTTCGACGTGGCGGGCGCGCAGCGGGCGGTCGAGCGGGTGTACGCGCGGGTCCTGGCGAACTGAACCGACGGGTGGGGCGGAGCACGACGTGGGTGGTGGACTGACGTACCGCGGGCTGGAGCCGGCGGACGTTCCGGCGGTGCTGGAGCTGTTGACGGCTTCGCTGGCGGGCGGCCCGACCGGGCGGCGCAGCGCGGAGTTCTTCGACTGGAAGCACCGGGAGAACCCGTTCGGGTCGAGCCCGGGCCTGGTCGCGGTGACGGACGGCGGGCGGGTGGTGGGGGTGCGGCTGTTCCTGCGCTGGTGCTGGCGCGGGGCGGGCGGCCGCGAGGTGCGGGCGGTGCGGCCGGTGGACACCGCGACGCACCCGGACTTCCGGGGCCGCGGGATCTTCCGCGGGCTGACCACCGAGCTGCTCGAACAGGTGCGCGGCGAGGCCGAGTTGGTGTTCAACACGCCGAACGGCAGCAGCCTGCCCGGCTACCTGCGGATGGGCTGGCGGGAGCTGGGCCGCGTCCCGGTGGCGCTGCGGGTGGCCCGGCCGGTGTCGTTCGCCCGGGGCGCCCGCTCGGCGCTGGCCCGCCGCCCCGGCCCGTCGGGGCCGCCGCGCTGCGAACTGCCCACCGCCGCCGGGTGGTTGTCCTCCCCTGACGCCCGGACGGCCGCGCAGCTGGCCGAGCTGCTCGCCGAGCGCGAGCGGGCGGACGCGGCCGACCCGCGGCTGCACACCGTGCGCACCCCGCAGTACCTGGCCTGGCGGTACGGGGCGGCGCCGGGCCTGGACTACCGGGTGGCGACGGTGGAGCGGGGCGGCGAACTGGTCGGGGTGGCGTTCGGGCGGCCCCGGCGGCGCGGCCCGCTGGCCGAGTTCACGCTGGCCGAGCTGATCGTCCGCCCGGGCGACCGGGCCGCCGCCGCCCGGTTGCTGCGCACCGCCGCGGCCTCCGGCTGCGACCACGCCGCCACCCACCTGTCCCCCGGCACCGAGGCCGCCGCGGCCGCGCTGCGGGCGGGCTGCGTGCGGGCGCCGCGCACCGGGATGGTGCTGGCCGCCCGCACCCCGGCCGGCCCGCTGCCCGCCGAACGGTCGCTGGCCGACTGGCGGTTCAGCCTCGGCGACCTGGAGGTCTTCTGATGGCGGCGCTGCTCGCCGCCCGCCGTCCGCGCCGCCCCCGCCCGGCGGCGCGGCTGCACGCGGCGCTGCGCCGGGGCGGCCCGTCCGCGCTGGCCTGGGCGGTGGTGCTGGGCTACGTGACGGTGTTCGTGCTGGCGATGGTGCACACCACGTACGACACCTGGGGGGCGCTGCTGGTGGCCCCGGCGCTGATGGCGGTCGGCACGCCGGTCCTGGCCCGGGTGGCGGCGGCCAACCCGGAGCGCGGGGTGTTCCGGCTGCTGATGGTGGCGATGGCGGCGAAGCTGGCCTGCGCCTTCCCGCGCTACCTGATGGCGTTCGTGCTGTACGGCGGCGCGGCGGACGCCAAGATGTACGACCAGAAGGGCTCCGAGCTGGCCCGCTACCTGACCACCACCGACTTCTCCGCCGGCCTGCACTACGACCTGGGGATGAAGGTCGCGGGCACCGGCTTCGTGATCATCGTGACCGGTGTGGTCTACGCGGTCACCGGGCCGACCCTGGTCGGCGGTTTCCTGGTGTTCTCCTGGCTGGGCTTCTGGGGGCTGCTGTTCTTCTGGCGGGCGCTGCAGATCGCCTTCCCGGAGGCGGACTCGCGGCGCTACGCGAAGCTGGTGTTCTTCCTGCCCTCGCTGCTGTTCTGGCCGTCCAGCATCGGCAAGGACGCCTGGATGATGTTCTGCCTGGGCCTGACTACGTACGGGGTGGCGCGGCTGCTGGACCGCCGGTTCGGGGCGTTCGCGTGCATCGCGCTGGGCTCGCTGGGCACCGCGATGGTGCGCCCGCACGTGACGGTGCTGGCGGGCGCGGGCCTGAGCGTGGCGTACCTGCTGCGGCAACGGCCGCGGCAGGTGTCGGCGCTGGGGCCGCTGCGCACGGTGCTGACGGCGGCGGTGCTGGCGGCGGGCGTGATGCTGATGCTGCAGCAGGTGTCGACGTTCTTCGGGACCAGCGGCACCGGCGGGGACGCGGTCAACCAGGTGCTGTCGGAGACCTCGCGGCGCACCTCGCAGGGCGACTCGGTGATCAACGCGGCCGCCGCGGACGAGCCGGCGCCCGGGTTCAGCCTCAATCCGGTGAAGCTGCCGGTGTCGGTGGTGAGCGTGCTGTTCCGGCCGTTCCCGTTCGAGGCGTCGAACGTGCAGAACCTGATCCAGTCGGTGGAGTGCTTCGCGCTGCTGGTGATGTTCGTCCGGGCCTGGCCGCAACTGGCCCGGGTGCCCAGGCTGTTCGTCCAGCGCTCGTACGTGGCCTTCACGGTGGTGTACACGCTGCTGTTCTGCTGGGCGTTCTCGACCATCAACAACATGGGCATCCTGTCCCGCGAGCGGGTGCAGGTGCTGCCGCTGGTCCTGGTGCTGCTGGCGGTGCCCCGACCGGCCGCCGACCGCCCGGTGCGGCGGCGACGGCGGCTCGGCCGGGCCCGGCCGGGCCCGCGGGGCGCCGCCCGGCCGGGCCCCGAACCTCCGGCCGCCGTCGGCGCGCCGGATCCGTCCCGAACCCAGGGGGGCTCGACCTCTTGACATCCTCTCCCCCCTGGGGGGGAGATTCCCCTCAGCCTCGCGGCTGAGCCGCTGCGCGTGGGCGCGGCGGTGGGACGACTTCCTGCTTCATTGACGACTGCCCGCCCGGAGTGCTCCGTTGAGGTCTTACACCGTCTCCACAGGCTGCTGCCACCAGTCCGGCGGCCAGGATGTTGCGCGCCGCGTTGACGTCCCGGTCGTGGACCGCACCGCAGTCGCACGTCCACTCGCGGACGTTGAGGGGCATCTTGTCGCGGACGGTTCCGCAGGCGGAGCACAGCTTGGAACTGGGGAACCACCGGTCGACGGCGATCACCTCGCGTCCGTACCACTGGGCCTTGTACTCCAGCATGGACCGCAGCTCGGTCCACGAGGCGTCGCTGATGGCCCGCGACAGCTTGCGGTTCCCCAGCATGTTGCGGACCGACAGGTCCTCGATCACGACCGCTTGGTTCTCACGGACGAGTCGAGTGGTCAGCTTGTGCAGGAAGTCACGCCTGCGGTCGGCGATCCGGGCGTGCACCCGAGCGACCTTGACACGGGCCTTCTCCCGGTTGTTGCTGCCCTTGGCCTTGCGGGCCAGCTCCCGCTGGGCCCTGGCCAGGCGCTCGCGGTCGGCGCGCTCGAACTTCGGGTTGGCGACCTTCTCACCGGTGGAGAGCGTCACCAAGCCGGTGATCCCGGCGTCGATACCGACAACCGCGTTGACCGGGGCGGGCATCGACGGCCGGTCCTCGCACAGCACCGAGACGAACCAGCGACCCGAAGCGTCCTGCGACACGGTCACCGTGGAGGGAGCCGCGCCCGCGGGCAGCGGGCGCGACCACACGATGTCCAGCGGCTCCGCCATCTTCGCCAGCGTCAGAGCGCCGTTCCGGAACCGGAACGCGGACGACGTGTACTCGGCGGAGCGGCGGGACTTCCGCTTGGACTTGAACGTCGGGTACTTCGCCCGCTTCGTGAAGAAGTTGGTGAACGCCCCCTGCAAGTGCCGGAGGGTCTGCTGCAACGGGACGGACGACACCTCGGAGAGGTAGGCCAGCTCCTCGGTCTTCTTCCACGCCGTCAGCATCGCGGAGGTGGTGTTGTAGTTGATCCGCTCCTGACGGAGGCTCCACGCCTCGGTCCGGGCCTGCAACGCCAGGTTGTAGACCTTCCGCACGCAACCGAAGGTGCGCGACAGCTCAGCCGCCTGCGCATCCGTCGGGTGGAAGCGGTACTTGAAAGCCCGCTTCACGTGGTTCGTGGTCATGCTCACAACTTAGTGGGACCACCTGTAAAGACTAAACCTCCCGGTCAGAGCACTGCGGTCCGCCTTGCGGCGAAACGCAGCCCATTGCCCTGCTCCGCAGGAGATCCGTTTCCTCCCCCGGCTGAAGCCGGGGGTATCCACGGAGGTATCCGATGACGACCGACCAGAACCGCCCCGCCGCCCTCGGCGGCCCGCCCGCCTTCCCCGACGGCCTGCCGCTGACCCGGGTCCGGGTGCCCGACCGGGAGGGGCTGCTCGGGCGGCTCGGCGCGGTGCTCGACTCCGGGATGCTCACCAACGGCCCGCTGGTGCGCGAACTGGAGGAGCGGGCCGCCGAGTTGATGGAGGTGCCGCACGTGGTGGCGGTGTCCAACTGCACGGCGGGCCTGATGCTGGTGCTGCAGGCCGCGGGGGTCGGCGACCGGCGCCCGGTGCTGATGCCGGGCTTCACCTTCTCGGCGACCGCGCACGCCGCGCACTGGGCCGGCGGCACCCCGCTGTTCGCCGAGGCCCGGGAGCGGGACATCACCCTGGACCCGGCCGACGCCGAGGCCCGGCTGAAGGCCGCCGACTCCCCCGCCGCGCTGATGGCCACCCACGTGTACGGGACGCCCTGCCAGGTCGAGGAGCTGCAGCGGGTCGCCGACGCGGCCGGGCTGCCGCTGGTGTACGACGCCGCGCACGGCCTCGGCTCGAAGCGGCGCGGCGTGCCGGTGGGCAACTTCGGCCTGGCCGAGGTGTTCTCGATGAGCCCGACCAAGGTCGCGGTGGCCGGCGAGGGCGGCCTGGTCGCCACCCGGGACGCCGCGCTCGCCCGGACCCTGCGCACCGCCCGCGACTACGGCAACCCGGGCGACTACGACACCCTGTTCCCCGGCCTGAACGCCCGGATGAGCGAGCTGCACGCCGCGGTCGGCCTGACCTGGCTGGCCGGCCTGCCCGAGCGGGTCGCCCACCGGGGCGCGCTGGTCGCCGAGTTCGCCCGCACGGTGGCCGGCGTCCCCGGCCTGCGGCTGGCCCTGCCGGAGGACGGCGACACCTCCACCTTCAAGGACCTGACGCTGATCCTGGACCCGGCCGCCTTCGGCCTGGACAACCGGCAACTGGCCGACGCCCTGCGGGCCGAGGGCATCGACACCCGCCGCTACTTCTTCCCGCCCGTCAACCGGCAGCGCGCCTACGCCCACCTCGGGCAGGCGGACGACCTGCCGCGCACCGACCGGCTGGCGGCCGCGGTGCTGACCGTCCCGCTGTGGTCGCAGATGGACCCGGCGACCGTCCGGCGGGTCGCCGACGCGGTGGTGCGCATCCAACCCTTCGCGGCCGAGCTGGCGGCGGCCGCGGCGCGCGGCTGAGCCCGTCCGATCGAGTCTCGCAAGGCGGTTCGGAGATTAGTCGGATCAGGTGAACTCGGTTGGACCGAGGGGAGGTTGGCGCGTCAGGATGGCTGACATGTTCAAGGGATTCCGCAGCTTCCTGCTGCGCGGCAACGTCGTCGACCTCGCGGTCGGCATCGTCATCGGCGCCGCCTTCACCGCCGTCGTGACCGGTTTCGTCTCCGCCTTCCTGACCCCGCTGATCGGCATCGCCGCCGGCGCGGTCGGCGACTTCAGCAAGGAGGCGTTCACCGTCGCCGGGGTCACCTTCCCGTACGGCGCGTTCCTCCAGGCCCTGATCAGCTTCGTGCTGGTCGCCGCGGTGATCTACTTCGCCGTCGTGATGCCGGTCGGCAAGCTGCAGAACCGTTTCAACCCGGTCAAGGACACCCCGGTGACCAAGGCCGACTGCCCCGAGTGCCTCAGCACCGTCCCGGCCGCCGCGACCCGCTGCGCGCACTGCACCACCGAGCTGGCCGGCCGCCCGGGCTTCCCGGCCCAGGCCGTCGCCGCGGCCGCCCGCTGAGCCCCCTCCCGCACCATCCCGGCCCGGACGGCACCCGCCGTCCGGGCCGGTCCCGTTCCCGCCCCGTTCCCGCCCCGGACGGCGCCCCGCGGACGGCGGTCTGGACCACTGAGGCTTAACGGAACCTTGGCGCAGCCTTTCGGCCGTCCGATCGGAGGGCTTTTGTCCACCCCGGATGAGCGGGTGGGGTACGGACGATGGATCCCGGATGACCGAAACGGGACGTCAGTTCGCCCGGCTGTGTCCGGCATTGCCCGATTTAAGCGAGCGAAGAGTCTGTAAACAGTTGAACTCCAGGCCGTTCCGCTCTCCTCAGCAGGCACGTTGTGGGCTTACGGTATGCCCCATGACCTCGCCCCGCTCCTACGACGGAGTCGGCTACCCCTCTCCGTCCTTCTCCTCCGGCACGCCCATCTACGACAGCCTGGTCGCAGAGCGCGGCATTCCGCAGATCGCACCCATCAACGTGCCCCCGGCCCTCCCGGCCTCCTCCTGGTCCTCCGCCTACGGCAGCGGTTTCGGCACCGGCTTCGACGCCCCCCAGTCGAACCTGCCCGCCCTGCCCCCGGCCCGTCTCGCCCTCGGCCCCGGCCCGAGCAGCACCCCGGCCCCCGCGCCGTACATCCCGGCCCAGCCCGGCTACCCGGGCGCCCCGCAGCCCCAGCAGCCCGGCTACGCGAGCGCCCCGCAGGGCTTCGGCCAGCGCCCGGCCGCCCCGTCCTACCCGCAGCCCGGGCAGGCGTACCCGGCCCCGCAGGCCCCCGGCGGCTTCGCCGCGGCCCCGCAGAGCTTCACGCCGACCTTCAACTCCCAGCAGTTCGGCGCCCAACCCGCCCCGCAGCAGCAGTCGTTCGGCGACCAGTCGTTCGGCGGCAACACGCTCCGCCCGGCGGCCGCCCCCCAGCAGTACCCGCAGTACCGGCAGTACCCCCAGGCCGGCTGAGGACCCCTCCCGAGGGGGCGAGGTCACCACGCAACGGAGCGTTTTCTCCCCCACACCCCCGCCCGCGCACACCGCCCGGACGGGACCGCACCACCACGGTTCCCCGTGTTCCCCCGCCAGGGGAGGGCACGGGGAACCGTCGTACCCGCCCGCTCCGGCCGGAGCGGGCCTGGCAGGATGGCCCCATGCCCCGTCTAGCCGCGCTCCACCTGTACCCCGTCAAGTCGATGTACCGGCTCAGCCCGCCGTCCGCCGTGGTGCAGCCCTGGGGCCTGGCCGGGGACCGCCGCTGGATGCTGGTCGACGCCGACGGCACCGCCCTCACCCAGCGCGACGAGCCCTCGATCGGACAGTTCCGCCCCGTCCCGTCCGCCGACGGCACCGCGCTCGCCCTGACCGGCCCGGACGGCGACGTCCACACCCTGCCGGTGCCCGCCCTCGCCACCGGCGCCCCCGAGGCCGCCGTCGACGTCTTCGGCACCCGCTTCTCCGCCGCCCTGACCGGCAAGGAGACCACCGCCTGGCTGGCCGGACGGCTGCCCGCCAAGCACGGCGAGGTCCGGCTGGTCCACCTCGACCGCCCGGCCACCAGCCGCCCGATCGACCCGGGGTACGCCGCCCCGGACGAGACCGTCTCGATGGCCGACGGCTTCCCGCTGCTGGTCACCACCACCGCCTCGCTCGACGAGCTGAACGCCCGGATCGCCGCCGACCACCCCGACGACCCGCGCAAGGCCGCCGCGCTGCCGATGGAGCGCTTCCGCCCCAACCTGGTGGTCTCCGGCACCGTCCCGTGGGCCGAGGACGGCTGGCGGCGGATCCGGGTCGGCGGCCTGGAGTTCCGGGTGGCCAAGCCGTGCGGGCGCTGCGTGATGACCACCACCGACCAGGAGACCGGCGAGCGGCGCGGCCCCGAGCCGCTGCGCGCGCTGGGCCGGCACCACCGCTTCGGGCAGAAGCTGGTGTTCGGCCAGAACCTGGTCCCGGTCCGCCCCCTCGGCACCGACCCGGCCGCCGAGGTGCTGGGCACCCTGGCGGTCGGCGACCGGGTCGAGGTGCTGGAGGAGGTCCCGGCGCCGCTGCCGGACCGCCGCTGAACCACCGCGCCGCCGCCGCTCCCCGGCGCCGTCAGCTCCGTGCACCCGGAACCACCCCCGGCCCCGCTCGTTGAACCGGGCGCCGGAGCCGGACGGCGGTCCGCCGGGTCCGCACCGCGCGCTACGGTGGGGTGATCGCGCGGCGTCCCGACGCAACCGACGTAACCGACGAAGGCGGGGATGACAGATCGTCATGGCTGAGCTCAGGGTCCGGGTCACGCAGGACAGCGCCTCGCGGTGGCGCCGGCGCAGCGGGGAGTACGCCACCCTCCGCGAGGCCCTGGAGGTCGCCGAGCCGGGCGACACCCTGACGGTCCGCCCCGGGACGTTCCGCGAGGCCGTGCTGATCGACAAGCCGGTGACGCTGGTCCCCGAGCAGGGCCCGGGCAGCGTCCGGATCTCCCCGCCGGAGAGCGCGGTGCGCGGCGGCACCGCGCTGACCGTGACCGCCGCGGCCACCGTCAGCGGCCTGGTGGTGGAGGGCTCCGACCGCTCCGCGCCCGCCGTGCTGGTGGCCGGCGCGGACGGCGCGGTGCTGTCCGGCTGCCGGGTGGAGACCTCCTCGGCGGTGGGCGTGGAGCTGGCCGACGGCGCCCGGGCCCGGCTGGTCGACTGCGTGGTGGAGAACCCGTCCGGCCTCGGGGTGCGGCTGCGCGCGCAGTCCCGGGCCGAACTGCTGGACTGCGAGGTCGCCGCGGCCGGGCAGAGCGGCCTGGCCGTGCTGGCCGGCTCCCGGCTGCACGCCGAGCGGGTCAAGGTGCGCCGCACCGGCGGGGCCGGCGTCCTGCTGGCCGACCCGGGGACGCTGGCGGAGCTGATCGGCTGCGAGGTCTCCGAGGTGCGCGGCTCGGGCGTGCAGGCCGAGGCGCAGGCGGTGGGCCGGCTCACCGACTGCACGGTCCACCGGGTCTCCGGCAACGGCCTGAGCCTGGACACCGGCGCCGAGTTGGAGCTGTCCTCCTGCCGGGTGCACGAGGTGCCGGAGAACGCCGCGGACCTGCGCGGCGGCGCGAAGCTGACGCTGCGCCAGACCACCGTGCACGGCTTCGGGCGGGGCGCGCTCTCGGTCTGGGACGGCGGTACCCGGGTGCTCGCCGAGGGCTGCCGCTTCCACTCCGCGCAGGGCGACTACCCGGCGCTGTGGGTGAGCGACGGCGCCGCCCTGGAGCTCGCCGACTGCGCCCTGGACGACCTGCCCGACGCCCTGTTCGTGCTCGACCAGGGCTCGACGGCCACCGCCCGGGACTGCTCGTTCAGCGCGATCCGCTCCTCCGCGGTCTCGGTCAGCGGCGGTGCCAGCGCCGACCTGTCGGGCTGCCGGATCCAGGGCGCGGGCACCGGCCTGTGGTTCCGCGACCACGGCTCGGGCGGCCTGCTCACCGACTGCGAGATCGCCGACGTCGCCACCGGCGTGATCGTCACCAAGGGCGCCGACCCGGTGCTGCGCGAGTGCACGGTGCGCGGCGCCAGCGAGGCCGGGGTGTACGTGTCGGCGCAGGGCCGCGGCGAGTTCGACACCGTCCGGGTCTCCCAGGGCGGCTTCGGCTTCCACGTGATCGACGGCTGCCGGACGAAGCTGATCCGCTGCCGGGCCGAGCGCAACTCCCGGGCCGGGTTCGAGTTCTCCGAGCCGGGCCCGGTCGCCGAGGGCTGCACCTCGGACGACGCGGCGCCGGCGCCGGCCCCCGCGGCCGTTCCCGCCGGGCCCCTCGTGCCCGCGCCGGCGGGGCCGCCGCTGGCCACCCTGGTGCAGACCTCCTCCCCCGCGCTGCCCGCCGCCGCCGTGATCGCCCCGATCCCGGACTGCCGGCCCGCGGACGTGGCGCTGGCCGAACTCGACTCCCTGGTCGGCCTGGCCACCGTCAAGCAGGAGGTCCGCACCCTGATCGACCTGATCTCGGTCGGCCGGGCCCGCCAGCGGGCCGGGCTCAAGGCCCCCTCGCCGCGCCGCCACCTGGTCTTCACCGGCGCCCCCGGCACCGGCAAGACCACGGTGGCCCGCCTGTACGGCGAGATCCTGGCCTCGCTCGGCGTGCTGCAGCGCGGCCACCTGGTCGAGGTGGCCCGGCTCGACCTGGTCGGCGAGCACATCGGCTCGACCGCGATCCGCACCGCCGCCGCCTTCGACAGGGCCCGCGGCGGCGTGCTGTTCATCGACGAGGCGTACGCGCTCGCCCCCGAGGACGGCGGGCGGGACTTCGGCCGCGAGGCGATCGACACCCTGGTCAAGCTGATGGAGGACCACCGCGACGCGGTGGTGGTCATCGTGGCCGGCTACACCGCCGAGATGGAGCGCTTCCTGGCCGCCAACCCCGGCCTGTCCTCGCGCTTCTCCCGCACCGTCACCTTCCCCGACTACACCGCCGGCGAGCTCCTCGACATCGCCCGCGCGCAGGCCGCCGAACACGAGTACCGGCTCGCCGACGCCACCGAGACCGCCCTGCTCACCCACTTCACCGGCATCGACCGCTCCACCGGCTTCGGCAACGGCCGCACCGCCCGCCAGGTGTTCGAGACCATGGTCGAACGCCACGCCTCCCGGGTCGCCCACCTCCCCTCCCCCACCACCGAGGACCTCCAGCTCCTCGTCCCCGCCGACCTCCCCTGACCGGGCCGGGCCCGGCTCCCCCATGTCCGATCGCCCGCCGGCTCGTTGGACCCGGTGTGGGAAAGCGACCGCCGTGGCTGGTGTCGGACGACCTGTGGGAGGTGGTCGAGCCGATGCTGCCGGTGCGGCGCCGCCCGGCCACCGGGCGGCCCTCGCTGGGCGACCGGGGGTGCCTGCAGGGGATCCTGTTCGTGCTGCACACCGGGATCCAGTGGGAGTGGCTGCCGCAGGAGCTGGGCTTCGGCTCCGGGATGACCTGCTGGCGGCGGCTGCGGGAGTGGCAGGAGACCGGCGTCTGGGACCGCCTGCAGGGAGTCCTGCTGAGCGAGTTGGACCGCGCGGGCGACCTGGACTGGGCCCGGGTCGGCCGCTGAGCCCCGCCCGGCGGCAGCGGGCCGGGCCCCGGCGGCCGGGGGCGGGCTCGGGAGGCCGGGGGCGGGCTCGGGAGGTCAGACCAGGCGTCCGCCGCCGTCGACGTGCAGGACGGTGCCGGTGACGTACGGGTTGTCGATGGCGTGCAGGACGGCCTTGACCAGGTCGTCGGGGGTGCCGACCCGGCGGGCCGGGTTGCGGGCGGCGACCGAGGCCAGGAAGGACTCCTTGTCGGCGCCGAGGCCGTCCCAGGAGCCGGTGTCGACGATGCCCGGGGAGATCGCGTTGACCCGGACGGGCGCGATCTCCACGGCGAGGGCCTGCACCAGGAAGGCCAGCGCGCCGTTGGTGGTGGCCATCACGGTGCGGGCGGGGGCGGGGCGCCAGGCGGCGACGCCGGAGAAGAAGGTGAGCGAGCCGTCCGCGGCGATCCGCCCGGCGAGGTGCTTGGCGAGCAGCAGCGGCCCGATCACCTTGGCGTCGAACGCCCGCCGCACGTCGGCGAGTTGCAGTTCGGCGAGCGGCCCGTTGGCGGGCAGCCCGGCGGTGGACACCAGGTGGTCGAGGCGGCCGAGCTCGGCCGCGAACGCCTCGATGGACGCCTCGTCGGTGAGGTCGACGGGCAGCACGGTGGCCGGGCCGGACAGCTCGCCGGCCGTCCACTCCAGCTTGCGCGGGTCGGGCCCGGCCAGGACGAGTTCGGCGCCGGCGGCGGAGGCCGCGCGGGCGAGGTGCCGGCCGGTGCGGGAGCCGGCGCCGACGACGGCCAGGCGGCGGCCGGACAGGGATGCGGACACGGTGGTTCTCCTCGGTTCTCGGGGCGGCCGGGTCGTGCTCCCGGCCCGCCCACCAGCCTGCTCCGACCTGCGGTGATAGGTCCAAGGCTTGTTTTCGACCGGATCGATAGACTCCGTTCATGGCAACCCTTCGCCAGCTGGAGTACCTGGCCGCCGTGGTCGACACCGGCTCCTTCACCCGCGCCGCCGAGCAACTGCACGTCACCCAGCCCGCGCTCTCCCACCAAGTCCGGGCCCTGGAGGCCTCGTTGGGCGGCCCGCTGCTGGAACGCCTGCCGCGCGCCGTCCGGCTCACCCCGCTCGGCCGGGCCGTCCTCCCGCACGCCCGGGCCGTCCTCGCCGACGCCGGGCGCCTGCACGCGGCGGCCCGCCGGGCGAGCGGCCTGGCCGAGGCCGAACTCGAGGTCGCCACCGTCCACTCGGTGGCCCTCGGCATCCTCCCGCCGGTCCTGCGGGCCTGGCGGGCCCGGCACCCGGGGGTGCGGATCCGGCTGCGCGAGTACCCGCACGCGGAGCTGCTGCGCGCCGCCACGGCAGCCGGCCGGGCCGACCTCGCGGTCGGACCGCTCCCGGACGACTGGGACGGCCCGGTACGGGAGTTGGGCGTCGAGGAGTTCGCCCTCGTGCTGCCCCCGGACGACCCGCTGGCCGGCGCCCCGGGCGGCGCCCTGCCGCTCGCCGCGCTCGCCGACCGCGACTGGGTGCACTACGCCCCCGGGCACGGCCTGGCCGAAGTCCTGGACGCCGCCTGCGCCCGCGCCGGCTTCACCCCCCGCGCCGCCGTCCGCACCGAACAGACCTCCGCCGCCCCCGCCCTCGCCGCCGCCGGCCTCGGCCCCACCCTCGCCCCCGCCACCATCCTCCCGCCCACCCTGGACGCCGCCGTCCTCCGCCCCGACCCCCCGATCCGCCGCACCCTCACCGCCTACACCCGCACCCGCCCCGACCGCCTCACCACCGCCTTCACCGACCTCCTCGCCGCCCGCGTCCGGCTCGGGGGCTGACGGCACCCCGATCCGATAGCTGCGAACCGAATACTAGCGGCGCTAGACATCCGACCGCTCGTCGGCCTAGCATCACTCCTGTCGCTAGCGCCGCTAACCACGCGGCGGACCGGAGCAGTTCGAGGAAGCAGGGGGAACCACCATGTCCGCACTCACCGCCACCGCCACCACCGCCCGCGCGGTCAGCAGCCGGCTGCGCGTCAACCTCGCCACCGGGTTCACCCTGGTGGTCGCGCTGGGCATCGCCTACGTCGGGGTGAGCTTCCTGGTCGCCCCGGAGAGCACCGCCTCCGGGTTCGGGCTGCCGGCCTGGCCGCGGGGGGACGCGGCGGCGTTCCTGAACGTCAAGGGCGTCCGGGACATCGTCTCCGGGCTCGTCCCGCTGGCCCTGCTGCTGACCGGGCACCGGCGGGCGCTCGGGTGGGCGATGCTCGCGGAGTCGGTCACGCCGTTCGGGGACTGCGCGACCATCCTGCTGCACCACGGCAGCACGGCGACGGCCCTCGGCGTGCACTTCGCCACCGCCGTCTTCGTGGTCGTCACCGCCGTCCTGCTGCTCACCGAGCGCGGCGGGGCCCGGCAGGACTGACGGGCGCTCAGCCCTCCGGCCAGGCGCCGCCCGCGAGGAACTCCTCGAGGGCGGCGCGGTGCGGCCGGGGGTCGAGGTGCTCGTCGGCGAGCCACTGCGCGGAGTAGTACTTGTCGAGGTAGCGGTCGCCCGGGTCGCAGATCAGGGTGACGACGCTGCCGGTGCGGCCCGCGGCGCGCATCTCGGCGACGATCCGCAGCGCGCTCCACAGGCCGGTGCCGGTGGAGGCGCCGGCCTTCTTGCCGAGCACGTCGGCCAGCAGGTGGACGGCGGCGACCGAGGCCGCGTCGGGGACCTTCATCATCCGGTCGATCGCGCCGGGCACGAAGGAGGGCTCCATCCGGGGGCGCCCGATGCCCTCGATCCGGGAGCCGTTGGGGCAGTGCGCGTCCGGGTCGTGCTGGACCCAGCCGTCGAAGAAGCAGGAGTTCTCCGGGTCGGCGACGCAGATCCGGGTGTCGTGCTGCATGTAGTGGACGTACCGGGCGATGGTCGCGGAGGTGCCGCCGGTGCCGGCGGTGGCGACGATCCAGGCCGGTTCGGGGTGGGGCTCCATCCGCAGCTGGGCGAAGATCGACTCGGCGATGTTGTTGTTGCCGCGCCAGTCGGTGGCCCGCTCGGCGTAGGTGAACTGGTCCATGTAGTGGCCGCCGGTCTCGGCGGCCAGCTCGGCGGCCGCGGCGTAGACCTCGCCCGCGTTGTCGACCAGGTGACATCGGCCGCCGTGGAACTCGATCAGCTCGATCTTGGCCCGGCTGGTGCTGCGGGCCATCACGGCGACGAACGGGACGCCGATCAGCTGGGCGAAGTACGCCTCGGAGACGGCGGTGGAGCCGCTGGACGCCTCGATGACCGGGGCGCCGGGCCGGATCCAGCCGTTGCACAGCCCGTACAGGAACAGCGAGCGGGCCAGCCGGTGCTTCAGGCTGCCGGTGGGGTGCGTCGACTCGTCCTTGAGGTACAGGTCGATGCCCCACTCGGCGGGCAGCGGGAAGCGCAGCAGGTGGGTGTCGGCGGAGCGGTTGGCGTCGGCCTGGACGCGGCGGACCGCCTCCTTCAGCCAGGCCCGGTACTCGGGGTCGGTCCGGTCCACGTCCTGGGTGTGGTCGCTCATCGCACGCTCTCCTCGCCGCCCGGTTCCCCCGAATGCCCCACCGAGTGTAACAGTCGACTACGATAAGTGACGATTACGGAAGCCCCAGCTTCCCCTTATGCGTACGGGTGCGCACGGATGCGTACGGGTGCGCACGGGCGGGGAAGCCGGGGCGTCCGACGGGGCGTCAGCCGCCCGCCACCGCCCGCAGGACGTCGAGCTTCGCCGCCCGGGCGGCGGGCCGCAGCCCGGCCAGCGCGCCGGCCGCCAGGCCGACCAGGGCGACGACGGCCAGCCGTCCGGCGGGCAGCGCGAAGGAGCCCGTCCCGGCGCTGTCGGCGGCCCGGGTGAGCGCCCAGCCGAGCAGGGCGCCCAGGGCCAGCCCGCCGGCCGTGCCGAACGCGGCGACCAGGACCGACTCCCACCGCACCATGGCCCGCAGTTGGGGCCGGGTCTGGCCGACGGCGCGCAGCAGGCCGAGTTCGCGGGTGCGCTCGTGGACGGCGAGGGTGAGGGTGTTGGCGATGCCGAGCAGGGCGATCAGCACGGCGAGCGCCAGCAGCGCGTAGACCACCGAAAGCATCATGTCGACGCCGGAGGCGGAACTCGCGGCGTACTCGGCGCGGGTCTGCACCTGCGGGCTGCCGTACTCCCGGGCCAACCGCCCGATCGCGGCCTTGCCCTGCTCCACCGTGACGCCCGGCCGCAGTGCGACGGCGACCAGCGTGTCGGCGTCCTGGACGCGGTGCGGCTGCCAGGCCCCCCGGCTGATCAGGTAGTCACCGGCGACGCCGCCGCCCTGGTAGAGGGCGCGGACGGTGAAGGTGGCGGCGCCGTCGGTGAACCGCGCGGCCACCGTGCTGCCCACCCGCCAGCCGTGCGCGTCGGCCTCGGCGCGGGAGACGGCGAGGCCGTCGGCGCCCAGGGCGGCGAGCGAGCCGTCGATCCGGCCGAGGTCGGTGACCTGCGCCAGCGCGACCGGGTCGGCGACGCCCAACTGGGTTCCGTGCCCGTCGAGTTGGGCGACGCCCCGGCCGAGGCCGACCGCGGTGCGCACCTCGGGGAGGGCGGCGATCGCGGGGGCGAGCTTCGGGGAGACGCCGCTGCCGCCGGCCCCGGCGGCGGGGGCGGTGACGGCGAGGTCGCCGGCGAAGGTGCGCGAGACGGTGTCGTCCAGGGTGGCCTTGACCGAGGCGCCGAACACGGTGAACAGGGTGACCACGGCGACGCCGACCATCAGCGCGGTCGCGGTGGCGGCCGTCCGCTTCGGGTTGCGGGCCGCGTTGCGGCGGGCCAGCGCGCCGGTGACGCCGCGCAGCCGGGGCAGCGGCGCGCCCAGCACCCGGACGGCGAGCGCGGCGGCGACCGGCCCGAGCACGACCGTCCCGGCGAGCAGTGCGAGCGCCCCGCCGACGGTGAGCGGCAGCGAGGGGCCGCGGGTCGCGCCGACCACCACAGCGGGCAGCCCCGCCGCCACCAGGACCGCTCCGACCAGCTTCCGCACCAGGGCACTTCGGCCCTGCGCCGACTCGTCGACGGCGGTGTCGCGCAGGGCGGCGAGCGGGGCGGTGCGGGCGGCGCGCAGCGCGGGGGCGAGCGCGGAGACCGCGGCGACCAGGGTGCCGGTGAGCAGCGGGAGCAGGATCGTCGCGGGGTGGACCACGGTGCCGCCGGTGGGCAGCGTGAAGCCGATCGCGGCGAACAGCGCCTTGAGTCCGGCGGCGACGCCGAAGCCGCCGAGCAGGCCGAGCACGGAGGCCAGCAGGCCGATGGCGAGGGCCTCGCCGAGGGTGGTGCCGAGCACCTGCCGGCGGCCGGCGCCGAGGGCGCGCAGCAGGGCGTTCTCCCGGGTGCGCTGGGCGGTGACGATGGCGAAGGTGTTGTGGATGGTGAAGGTGGCGACCAGCAGGGCGATCCCGGCGAACACCAGCAGCAGGGTGGTGAACAGGCTCAGGAAGCGGCCGGAGACGTCGGCGGTGGACTGCGCGGTGGCGTCCGCGCCGGTCAGCGCCTCCACCCCGTTCGGCAGCAACGGCCTTATTCTGTCGACCAGTTGGCGCTGGGTCAGGGTGTCCGAGCGGAGCCGGACGGTGGACACCTGCCCGGCGCCCTTCGGCGTCAGGTGGGCCTGGGCGTCGGCGAGGGTCAGCGCGGTGAAGGTGCTGGGGCCCATGCCGTCGGCGTCGGCGCCGAAGGTGGCGATGCCGACCACGGTGATCCGCACCGGGTCGGGGGTGCGCAGCACCGCGCTGTCGCCGACCTTCAGCCCGCCGGTCCTCGCCGCGCCCCGGTTGATCACCGCCTCGCCGGGCGCGGCGGGGGCGCGGCCCTCGGCGAGCCGGTACGGGTTGAGCCCGGGGTCGGCGATCCAGTTCCCGGCCAGGGTGGGCGGGCCCTGCCCGCCGACGGGCTTGCCGTCGGCGCCGATCAGCTGGCCCGCGCCCTGCACGGACGGTTCGGCGGCGCTCACCCCGGGCGCGGCGCGCAGCTTCGCGGTCAGCGCCTCGTCCAGCGGGGCGCGGACCCCGCCGGGGGCGTTGGGGACGTCCAGCACCTCGGCGCTGCGGACCACCGCGTCGGTGCCCGCGTCGGCGTCCGCGAACAGGGTGTCGAAGTTGGCCCGCAGGGTGTCGCCCAGCACCATGGTGCCGGTCAGGAACGCCACTCCGAGGACGATGGACAGCACGGTGCCGAACAGCCGGCGCCGGTGGGCGAGCAGCGAGCGCGCCCCGATCCGCACGCTCGCGTTCACCGGGCGGCCGCCCGGCCGCGACGGGTGTCGAGGGCCTTCATCCGGTCCAGCACCCCTTCGGCGGTGGGCCGTTCCACGGTGTCGACCAGGCGGCCGTCGGCCAGGAACAGCACCGTGTCGGCGTACGCGGCGGCGGCCGGGTCGTGGGTGACCATCACCACCGACTGCCGCATGGTGTCCACCGCGGAGCGCAGCAGCCCGAGCACCTCCTCGCCGCTGCGGGAGTCCAGGTTGCCGGTCGGCTCGTCCGCGAACACCACCTGCGGCCGCCCGGCCAGCGCCCGGGCGACGGCCACCCGCTGCTGCTGGCCGCCGGAGAGCTGGCTCGGCCGGTGGTGCAGCCGGTCGCCGAGACCGACCACGTCGATCAGCGCGTCCAGCCACTCCCGGTCGGGGGCGGCGCCGCCCAGGTCCAGCGGCAGCGTGATGTTCTCCCGGACGGTGAGCGTCGGCAGCAGGTTGAACGCCTGGAAGACGAACCCGATCCGCTCCCGGCGCAGCAGCGTCAACTCCCGGTCGCCGAGCCCCGAGAGCTCGGTCTCCCCCAGCCAGGCCCGGCCCCCGCTCAGGGTGTCCAGGCCCGCCGCGCAGTGCATCAGGGTGGACTTCCCCGACCCGGAGGGCCCCATCACGGCGGTGAACCGGGCCTCCGCGAACTCCACGCTGACGCCGTCCAGCGCCCGCACCCGGGTCTCCCCCGCGCCGTACTCCTTCACGGCGCCCTCGACCCGGGCCGCGGCCGTCACCGCTTCCCCCCGCCGCTGCCGTGCTCCTCGGTCAGGACGCCCCGGCGCTCCCGGTACTCCGCCTCGTCGATCTCCCCCTGCGCGTACCGCCGCCCCAGCACCGCCAGCGGGGCGTGCTCCCCACCGCCGCACCAGCCGCGCCGCCGCCACACCGACCGCCGCAGCACCGTCACCACCAGCACCGCGACCAGCAGCCAGAACAGCGGGAACACCAGCACCCACGGCCCGGGCCCGTGCCCGGACCACCCATCGGCCAGCAACGTCACCATCACCACTCATCCCCTTCGGTCGAGCCGCCGGCTCCCTGCCGGCCCCTCCACCGTCCCCCCGCACCCCCGCCCGGAGCGTCCCCCACCGGGCGACACCCGCCCTACTCCCTGCGCACTACCCCGGCCGCACCGCCCGCCTACCCCAGCCACCCTGGCCTGACCAGCCCCGACTCGTAGGCCAGCACCACCAGTTGGGCCCGGTCGCGGGCGCCGAGTTTGACCATGGTGCGGCTGACGTGGGTCTTGGCGGTGAGGGGGCTGACCACCAGGCGGCGGGCGATGTCCTCGTTGGTGAGGCCGAGGCCGACCAGGGCGAGGACTTCGCGTTCGCGGTCGGTGAGGACGTCCAGGCGGGTGGTGGCGGGTTCCTTGGAGCGGGCGGCGAACTCGCCGATCAGGCGGCGGGTGACGCCCGGGGAGAGCAGGGCGTCACCGGCGGCGGCGACCCGGACGGCGCGCAGCAGGTCGCCGGGTTCGGTGTCCTTGACCAGGAAGCCGGCGGCGCCCGCGCGCAGTGCTTCGAAGACGTACTCGTCCAGTTCGAAGGTGGTCAGCACGACGACCCGGACGTCGGCGAGTTCCGGGTCGGCGCAGATCCGGCGGGTCGCGGCGAGGCCGTCCAGGCGGGGCATCCGGATGTCCATCAGGACCACGTCGGGGCGCAGTTCGCGGGTGAGGGCGAGGGCCTGTTCGCCGTCCTCGGCCTCGCCGACCGCCTCCAGGTCGGGCTGGGCGTCCAGCAGGGCGCGGAATCCGGCCCGGACGAGGGTCTGGTCGTCGGCCAGCAGCACCCTGATCACGTCGTGTCCCCGTTCTCCGTCGTCGTCGCCGTCACCGGCAGCCGGGCCCGGACCCGCCAGCCGCCGGCCCCGTCCGGGCCGGCTTCGACGCTGCCGCCGAGGGCGGCGGCCCGTTCGCGCATGCCGGTGAGTCCGTTGCCGCTGCCGCCCGCGTCGCCGCCGCCGGGCGGGCCGGGGTCGGTCACCGTGACCGTCAATCCGACAGTGTCCCAGGCGAGTTCGACGGTGGCGGTGCGGGCGGTGGAGTGCCGCAGCACGTTGGTGAGCGCTTCCTGGACGATCCGGAACGCGGCGAGTTCGAGTCCGGCCCCGGTGCGGGCGGGGCGGCCGCGGCGGGTGACGGACACCGCCAGCCCGGCGTGCCCGGCCTGTTCGACCAGTTCGTCCAGGCGCTGCAGTCCGGGCGCGGGGGTGCGCGGGGCGGCCGCGCCGGGTCCGCGCAGGGTGCCGAGGACCTGGCGGACCTCGCCGAGTGCTTCCTTGCTGGTGGCCTTGATGGTGGTGAGGGCGTCGCGGGCCTGTTCGGGGCGGGCGTCGAGCAGTTCCAGGGCGACGCCCGCCTGGACGTGGATCAGCGAGATCGAGTGGGCCAGGATGTCGTGCAGTTCGCGGGCCATCCGCAGCCGTTCCTCGTCGTTGCGGCGGGCCCGGGCCTCCTCCTCGGCGGCCCGTACGGCGGCGATCCGCTCCTGCCGGAAGCGGGCCAGTTCGGCCCCGGCGAAGACCAGCAGCAGCCAGGCGGTGACGCCCAGTTCCTGCCAGCCCCGCACGGCGTGGTTCGGGGCCCGCAGCCAGGCGTCGGGCAGTGCGTAACCGGTCAGCAGGTGCACCAGGTAGAACCCGGCGGCGCTCAGCCAGGCCGCCCGCCGGTGCCCGTGCCGGACCGCGCCGAAGAACGCCACCACCAGCGCCAGGAACCCGGGCCCGTACGGGTAGCCCGCCCACAGGTAGCCGGCGGTCACCGCCGAGACGGCGGCCACGGTGGCGGCCGGCCACCGGCGGCGCAGCACCAGCAGCGCGGGGCCGAGCACCAGCAGCAGGTACCCCCAGGCGTCCAGCGGCACCCGGCCGCCCTGGTGCCGCTGGGCCGCCGTCGTCCCGGCCACCTGCAGCACCGCGACCACGACGGCGCCCGCCACCGGCCACCCGGCCTTCGCCGCCCGTACCCACGGGGGCACCCACAGCCGCGTCTCACCCATACCCGAAGGCTAACCACACCGCCGCGCCCCACCATCGTCCGCACGGAGCAGACGCGCCTACTCCCCGCGCAGTAGCGCAGCGGCGCAGCAGCCCGGCGGCGGGCCGGGGGCCGGGCCCGCAGGAGGGGCCGTCACATCCGCACGGCCCGCCCGGTGACCCGGACCCGGTCGTCGCCCTCGGTGAGGTCGACGGTGAGCACGCCGGGGCGGCCGAGGTCCTGGCCCTGGTGGAGGGTGAGGCGGGCGGTGCCCAGGCCGCGCAGCTCGCGCAGGTAGGCGCCGAAAGCGGCCGCGGCGGCGCCGGTGGCCGGGTCCTCGACGACGCCGCCGACCGGGAACGGGTCGCGGACGTGGTAGGTGGTGGCGTCCTGTTCCCAGACCAGTTGGAGGGTGATCAGGTCGAGCCGCCGCATCAGGGCGGCGAGCGCGTCGAAGTCGTAGTCGAGGTCGGCCAGCCGGGCCCGGGTGGCCGCGGCGAGGACGAGGTGGCGCGCCCCGGCGTAGGCGATCCGCGGCGGGAGGCGGTGGTCGAGTTCGTCGGCCCGCCAGTGCAGCGCGGCCAGCGCCTCGGCGACGTCGGCCGCCGCGGCGTCCTCGACGGCGGTGGGGACGCTGGTCAGGGTGGCCCGGTAGCCGTGCTCGGCGTCCCCCGTGACGGTGACCGGCACCGGCCCGGCCTTGGTCTCGAAGCGGAACTCGCCGGGGCCGTGCCGCTCGCCGAGGACGACCGCGGCGGCGATGGTGGCGTGGCCGCAGAACGGCACTTCGGTGAGCGGGCTGAAGTAGCGGACGGCGTAGCCGCGCGGCCGGTCCGGGTCGGCGGTCAGGAAGGCGGTCTCCGAGTGGCCGAGGCGGGCGGCGAGGGCGAGTTGCTCCTCGTCGGTGAGCGCCGCGGCGTCCAGGACCACTCCGGCGGGGTTGCCGCCGGCCGGGTCGGCGGTGAAGGCGGCGTACTGCAGCGGCTCGGGGCGGTGGCCCGGTGCGGTGTCGGTCATGCCTGCTGAACGGGGCGGCCGGGCCCGGGATTCCCCGGCCCCGGGCCTGCGGTTCCCCGGGCCCGGGCCGGGGAGGGGGCGGGAACGGCCCGGTGGGACGGACGTTCGGACAAGAACGCTAGACTGCCGCATCCGGCTCGCACGGCATCGAGGAAAGAAGAACATGGCTGAGGTCCACCCGAAGGTAGTTGTGGTTGTGCCGACCTACAACGAGCGGGAGAACCTCCCGGTCCTGGTCGGCCGGCTGGCCGAGCTCGGCATGGCGAACCTGCACGTGCTGGTCGTGGACGACAACTCCCCGGACGGCACCGGCGAGGTCGCCGACAAGCTGGCGGCCGACTCGGGCGGCACCCTCTCGGTGCTGCACCGGACCGAGAAGGACGGCCTGGGCCGGGCCTACGTCGCGGGCATGTCCCGGGCGCTGGAGGACGGCGCCGACATCGTGGTGCAGATGGACGCCGACCTGTCGCACCCGCACACCGCCCTCCCCGCGATGGTGGAGAAGCTGACCGGGACGGACGCCTCGGTGGTGCTGGGCTCGCGCTACGTGCCGGGCGGCTCGACCGCCTCGGAGTGGCCGTGGCACCGCAAGGCGCTGTCGGCCTGGGCGAACTTCTACGTCAACGCGATCCTCCGGCTGAAGGTCAAGGACGCCACCGCCGGCTTCAAGGCGTGGGAGGCCGGGGCGCTGCGCAGCGTGGACCTGGATTCGGTGCGTTCCAACGGCTACTCGTTCCAGGTCGAGATGAACCACCGGGTGGTCCGGCAGGGCATGCGGATCGCCGAGGTGCCGATCCGCTTCGAGGAGCGGGTCGAGGGCATGTCGAAGATGAGCCTGGGCGTGCAGCTGGAGTCCGCGGTGGCCCCGTGGAAGCTGCGGTTCGGCAAGAAGTAACGGCGCCCCCGGGGCGCACCGGACGGCGCGGGTCGACGATTCGTCACCCGCGCCGTTCCGTTTTCCCGGCCGCCCCGCCCCGGTGCTCGGGCACTCGGGGCGCTCAGGGCGCGGCGGCGGCCTGCGGGTCGTCCAGGTAGGGCTCCCAGGCGAGTTCGGCGGCGCCGACCAGTCCGGCGTGCACGACCTGGGCGGGGACGATCGGGATGCGTCCGCTGCGGCCCCACAGGCAGCGTTCGGCGACCACGGCGGCGAGCCGGTCGGGGGCGGCGGCGAGCAGGTCGAGGTGCAGGCCGCTGAGCACGATCCGGTCGGGGTTGAGGATGTTGACCAGTCCGGCGAGGCCGAGGCCGAGCCGGTCGACGACGTGGTCGAGGGCGTCGGCGGCCTCCGGGTCGCGGGCCAGCGCGCGGGCCTGCGGGAGCAGCGGGCGGTCCGGGTCGGGGCGGCGCTCGGCGGCGGCGAACAGCGCGTCGGTGTCGGTCTCGGCGTTCAGGCAGCCGCGGTTGCCGCAGGCGCAGGGGCGGCCGAGCGGGTCGACGGTGAGGTGGCCGACCTCGAGGGCGAGGCCGGAGCTGCCGGTGTGCAGGTGCCCGTCGATGACCAGGGCGCCGCCGACGCCGCGGTGGCCGGAGGTGACCAGCAGCAGGTGGCGGGCGCCGCGGCCGGCGCCGTGCCGGTGTTCGGCGAGGGCGGCCAGGTTGGCGTCGTTGGCGACGGCGGTGAGCAGGCCGGTGCGGGCGCGCGGGCCGAGGTCGGCGCGGGCGACGGCGGCGGCGAAGAGTTCGGCGGCGGGGGTGCCGGAGGGCCAGCCGAAGTGCAGGGCGGCGAGCGCGGTGCCGTCGGGTTCGGTGACGGGGTTGGGCAGGGCGAGCGCGAAGCCGAGGATCCGGCGGCGGCTGTCGCGGGCGAGCCGGGCGCCGGTCTCGGCGACGGCGCCGAGCAGTGCGGCGGGCGAGGTGTCGGCGGGCAGCGGCAGGTGGACGGGGTCGTGCAGGCGGCCGCCGAGCCCGGCCAGGGCGGCGGAGAGGCCGTCGGCGTGCAGCTGGGCGGCGAGCACGGCGGGGCCGGGGTCGGCCGGGGCGAGGCGGTGCGAGGGGCGGCCGCGGCCGCCGCCGCCCGGGCGGGAGTCGACGGTGATCAGGCCGAGCGCCTCGAGTTCGCCGGTGACGGCGCCGGCGGTGGCGCGGGTGACGTCGAGGGCGCCGGTGAGCGCGGAGCGGGTGGGGGCCTGCCCGGTGTGGATCAGGCGCAGGGCCGGTCCGAGCAGGGTCCGGCCGCGGTCGGGCGCGGCGCGCCGGGCCGGGCGCGGGGCGCCTGCTGTCCCGGCGGCGGGTCGGCCCGACGTCCCGGCTGCGGCTGCGGCTGCGGTTCCGGGCTCCCGGGCGGGTTCCGGCTCGGATTACGGCTCGGATTCTGGCTCGGATTCGGACTTGAAGGTGTGTGCGGCACTCCCCTATTCTGACTTTGTGCCGCTACTGAACAAAACAGAAGCCCGTCCTGCCCGCCCCTCCTCCCCCACCTCCCCGTCCGGCCGACGCTCCTCCTGGTCGGCGGCACGCCTCGCCCTCACCGCCTTCTTCACCGTCGACGGCTTCCTGTTCGCCGCCTGGGTGGTCCGGATCCCGGACGTCCGCGCCCAGGTCGCGGCCTCGCACAGCGCGCTGGGCCTGGCCCTGCTGTGCATCTCGGCCGGCGCGGTCGCCACCATGGCCCTGGTCGGACGGCTGTGCCTGCGGTACGGCTCGCGCCGGGTCACCGTCGCCTCGGTCGCCGTGTTCTCGCTCGCGGTCGCCCTGCCCGCGCACACCCACTCGGTGCTCGCGCTCGGCGCGGTGCTGCTGCTGTTCGGCGCCGGCTACGGCGCGGCCAACGTGGCGATGAACAGCGCCGCGGTCGACCTGGTCGCCGAACTCCGACGCCCCGTCATGCCCAGCTTCCACGCGGGCTACAGCCTCGGCGGCCTGCTCGGCGCCGCGGTCGGCGGCCTGCTCGCGGGCCGGATCAGCGCCTCCTGGGCGCTGGCCGCGTCCGGCGCGCTCGGCCTGGCCGTGGTCGCCCTGGCCGGCACCGCGCTGCTGCGCGCCCCGGCCGCCGCCCGCCCGGCCCCGCGCGAGAGCGCCGCCCCGGCCCCGGCCGGTGCCGCCGCCCGGCTGTCCGGCCACGCCCGGCTGCTGGTCGTCCTGCTCGGCCTGACCGCGCTGTGCACGGCGTACGGCGAGGGTGCGCTCGCCGACTGGGCCACCCTGCACCTGACCGACGACGTGCACGCCAGCACCGCGACGGCCGCCGCCGGGTACGCCGCCTTCGCCTTCGCCATGACCGCGGGCCGGCTCTCCGGCACCTGGCTCTCCGAACGGCTCGGCCAGACCAGGGTGATGCTGCTGGGCGGCCTGGCCGCCTGCGCGGGCATGGCGACCGCCGCGCCGGCCCCGTCCGTCCCGCTGGTGCTGGCGGGCTTCGTCCTGGTCGGCCTCGGCCTGGCCAACGTCTTCCCGCTGGCGATCGCCCAGGCCGGGGCCGCCGCCGGCCCGCAGGGCGTGGCCACCGCCTCCACCCTCGGCTACGCGGGCATGCTGATCGGCCCCCCGGTGATCGGCTTCCTCGCCGACGCCCTCTCGCTGCCCGCCGCCCTGCTCACCGTCGCCGCCAGCTCCGCGCTGGCCGGCCTGCTCGCCCTCGCCGTCCGCCGCCACCGCACCGGCCGCCCGGCCTGACGGCTCCCCGGAACCGACGAACGGCGGCCCGGACGTCCCCACGCGCCCGGGCCGCCGCCCGCCGTCACCACCGGCGGACCGTCACGGCCGGTAGAGCTGGGTGATGCTGAGCACCTTGTTCTGGGCGCCGACCTTCACCTCGTACTGGTTGCCGAAGCAGCGGTACGGCGCGGCGGGCCGGGCCTGCTTCAGGCAGGCCTCCTGCGCCTTCATGAAGACGAACAGGTCGACGCTCTTCGCCTTCAGGTTCTCGTCCAGCAGGTAGGTCTTCACGTCGTTGTCGAAGCTGTAGAGCCGGGGGTCGCCCTGCGCCTCCCAGTAGCCGTCGTCGGGGACGTCGGGGCCGCAGACGAACTCGGTGGACTTGGCGCGCATCCACACGTGCGTCAGGTAGGCGTTCTCGGTGGCCTCCACCACCGTCCGCCCGGCCGCGCCTGCCGTGCAGTCAGCGGCGGGGACGGTGGCCTTCCCGGTGGTACCACCGGCGGTGCCACCGGCGGTGGACTTTCCCCCGCTCGCCGCCGGCTTCGGGCTCCCGGAGGCGGCCGGCGCGGCAGCGGGGGCGGAGCCGCCCGCGGAGGCGGTGGCGGCCGGGGCGGAGCCGGACGCGCCGGAGGAGGAGCCCTCCGGGTCGCACGCGGTCAGGGCGAGGGCGGAGGCGGCCAGCACGGCGGCCACGGCGAAACGGTTGAGACGCATGACGCGAATTCCCCCGTGAACTAGTGGGTGGGTAGGGCGGATCCGGCCGTGTTTCCGTCGACGCCCCCGCGGCCCGACCTGCACTTCCAAGATCCAACGGACGGACATCCTGCCCGATCCGACAGACCCCACCACGCCGGCCCGCCCCGCCCGGTTTCCCCCGTTGCGCAGCCGTGACAGTCGTTGCACCCCGGGGGCTTCCCGCCGGATCCCCGCAAAACACCCGCCCGCCCGGACCGGCGCCCCGTCAACTCCCGTCCGCCGAGATCCCTTCCACCCGGTACGAGTCCCCCGCCGGGTGCCCGATCCGCGCCGCCCACTGCGCCGTGGCCTCCGCCCCGACCGAGCGCGCCGCCACCAGGCCTGGCGGCAGCGCGTCCCGCTCCAGCAGCTCCGCCCACTGCCCCCGCGTCAGCGCGAGGTACCGCAGCCCGGCCGACTCGCCCAGTACGCCCAGGTCCTGCACCACAGCGCAGCGCGACAGGTCCAGCCACCACAGTGCGGGCAGCGCGCGCAGCGGCGCCAGGTCCAACGGGACGTCGCAGGCCAGGTCGAGCGCGCCGAGGTGCGGGTGCCCGGCCAGCGGCGCCAGCCCCTCGCCGTCCAGCCCGGCCCGCAGGAACTCCACCGGCAGCGGGCGCAGCGCGCCGAGCCCGATGGCGGTGCGGGCCCCCAGGTCGAGCCGGCGCAGCCGGGGCGCGGCGGCCAGCGGGGCGAGGTCGAGCGGGGCGGCGGGGGCCCGGGGCGTGATCCGCACCGATTGGAGGTCCGGGCCGGGGGCGGCGGGCAGCCCGGCGTCGCTCCACTCCGGTTCCTCCGGTTCCTCGTCCGGGTCCCGGTCGAGCAGCAGGTGGGGCGGCCAGTCGTCCTGGAGCGCGTAGTGGCCGCGCTCCAGCAGGTCGAGGTGGTGGACGAGCAGCGAGGTGACGGAGTCGGCGACGTACCGCGGGCCCTCGTGGTGGTCGGCCCCGATGTCCAGCACCTGTCCGGGTCGGCCCGCCGCGGCCGGGGCGAGGTCGACGGCGTGGTGGTTGCCGCTGCCGTCGGTGGTGAACGGCACCCACCCCGGGTGGTCGTGGCAGCGGCGGACGGCGCCGTGCGGCCGGGGTTCGAACGGGACGGCCGCGTCGCCGGGTTCGTCCCAGGCGAAGCGGAACCTCCCGGCGTAGCGCAGGTGTTCGGCGGCGTGCACCATCTCGTCGAGCGTCAGCAGCTCCCGGCCGTCGATCAGGCTCGAGGTGCCCCCGCCGCCGTCGGTGGTGAGGTAGAGCGCCCGCAGGTCGTCCGGCAGCCGGTGGCCGAGGCGCCGTTCGGCCTCGGCCACCTGCTCGGGCGTCGCGGGCGGAGCCGATTGCTCCGCCTCGCCGAGCAGTTCGGCCCGGCCGCGGAGGAAGGCGCGCAGCGCCGCGACGGCCCGGGCCGCGTCCCCGGCCGGGGGCAGGGCGGAGCCGGGGGCGCGCTCGTCCGGCAGCGGGTGGACGTACCCGGGGTCGAGGACCACGGTGTCCCCCGAGAGCACCGTCCCGGGCTCCGCGCCGAAGTCGAACGTCCCGCCCGGCCGTCCCCGCACCGCCAGCCGGGCGCCGCGCCAGCCCCGTTCGGCCGCGATCGCCGCCGCGAGCGCCTCGGCCCCGGCCACCGCCCCCGTCGGCCGCGGCACCCTGCCGGGCACCACCCACCAGCCGTCGCACTCCGTCCCGGCCGGCCCGGCCTTGACGGTCAGTTCGAAATCCGTCCACCCCTCGGGTGCGCCGCGCACCAGCCGGGCGACGAACTCCCGTACGTCCTGTTCGAGCCGTTCCACCGTCGCCGCCCTCTCTCCGTCCGTGTCCGGCGGGATCGTCGCAGCCGGTACCGACAGCCCTACGGCACCGGCGGCTGTTCGCCCGGGAGGCGGAGGTCCCAGCCGACCAGGGCGCGGAGTTGTTCGGCGGTGACGCCGTCGGGGACCGGGCGGGGCGCCTCGTGGCGGATGGGGGGCTGCCAGCCGTCCTCGGGGTTCCAGGTGCGGACCTGGCGGGCGGGGGCGCCGGCGACCACGGCGTAGTCGGGGACCTCGCCGGCGACCACGGAGTTGGCGGCGACCACGACGTTGCGGCCGATCCGGGCGCCGGGGAGGATCACCGCGCCGGTGCCGATCCAGGAGCCGGCGCCGATCGAGACGGGCTCGTTGCGGGGCCACTGCTTGCCGATCGGGAGTCCGGTGTCGCGGTACTCGTGGGCCTGGTCGGTGATGTAGACGTCGGGGCCGGTCCAGACGTCGTCGCCGAGTTCGATCCGCTGGTGGCCGACGATGTGGCTGCCGCGGCCGATGACGCAGCCGCCGCCGATCCGGACGATCGGTTCGGGGCCGAGGTCGAGGCCGGGCAGGAAGCCGGCCGACAGGGTGACGCGTTCGCCGATGATGGAGAACGGGCCGATGGTGATCCAGCGCTCGTTGAAGACGGTGCCGAGCGGGAAGGCGAGTTTGGTGCCGTCGCCGAGCTCCCCGAACCGGTACGGCCCGGGGTTGCGGTTGCTGACCGCGCCGGCGTCCTGCACCCAGCGCCAGCCGCGGTGCACGGCGTGCCCGGCCGCCCGGCGCGACCTCTCGCGGACGGGTCCGAGCAGCCTGCGGACGATCGACATGCGCTCACGGTAGCGGCCGGTGCGCCCCGGCGGCCCGCAACGGGACCAAACTCACACCGGCCGGTAACTTCCGGGCCGGAGGGCCCCGGAGCGCGGGGTCAGCGCACCCAGCGCGCGGGCCGCTTGGCCAGGAAGGCCCGCATGCCCTCCTGCGCCTCCTCGGAGCCGAAGAGCTTGGCCGACAGCGCGACGAGCTCCTCGGTGTGCCGGTCGAAGGACTCCCGGACGTCGGCGTTGGCGAGCAGCTTGGACTCGGCGAGGCCCTGCGGCGAGCAGAGCCGGATGGCGTCCAGGAGGGTGCGCAGTCCGGCGGCGGCGTCGTCGGCGGCCTCGGTGACCAGGCCGATCCGGGCGGCCTCGGCGGAGTCGAAGGTCTCGCCGGTGAGGTAGTAGCGGGCGGCGGCGCGCGGGTCGAGCTTGGGACGCAGCGGCAGCGAGATGACGGCGGGGGCGAGGCCGAGCCGGGACTCGGTGAACGCGAAGGTGGAGTCGGGTCCGGCGACGGCGAGGTCGCAGGCGCCGACCAGGCCGAGCCCGCCGGCCCGGACGTGGCCGTCGACCAGGGCGATGACGGGCTTGGGGCAGTCGACGACGGCGCGCTGCAGGGCGACCAGGCCGCGCGGTCCGACGGTGGGGTCGTCGCCGGTGGCCTCGGAGAGGTCGGCGCCGGCGCAGAACACCCGGCCGGTGTGGCCGAGGACGACGGCGCGGACCTCGGGGTCGGCGGCGGCGTCGGCGAGGCCGGCGGTGAGTTCGGCCATCAGCCGGGTGGAGAGGGCGTTGCGGTTGTGCGGGGAGTCGAGTTCGAGGGTGGCGACGGCGTCGGCGGTGGTGGCGCGGACGAGCGGCGCGTGGGTGGTCATCTGGCGTGGCCTGCCTTCCGGCTGAGGGTGGGTCGGACGGGGCGTCGTCTGCACCCTGGCACACCGCGGCCCTACTGGCCAGTACCCGATCTTCGGGGCGCGCTCGCCGCGGGGCTCCGCGCCCCCGCCCCCAACTTCCTTAAGGTCTAGACCTATTGACAGTTAACGGACAAATTCGCTTGAGTGCTGGGTACACCGCTCGTTCCCCCACAAGGAGTGGCCGAATGTCCCACACCCGTACCTCCCACCGGCCGGCCCACCGGGCCGGCTCCCGCCGCGGCCGGGTCGCCGCACTGCTGACCGGCGCGCTGGCCGCGACCGGACTGGCCGTCATGGTGCCCACCACCTCGACCGCGGCCGCCGCCTGCACCACCCCGTACTCGGCGACGCAGGTCTACACCGGAGGCATGTCCGCCTCGTACAACGGGCACAACTGGAACGCCAAGTGGTGGACCCAGGGCGAGACGCCGAGCACCGGCGGCTCCGGCGTCTGGGCCGACCAGGGCGCCTGCGGCGGCGGTGGCGGCACCACCACCACCCCGACGCCCAGCCAGGGCACCTGCAACCACCCCACCTGGGTGGCCGGCACCCAGTACGCCACCGGCACGGTGGTCAAGTACGCGCCCAACGGCCAGTACTACGTCGCCACCCACGACAACCCGGGCTACGACCCGACCATCTCCACCTGGTACTGGAGCCCGTACACCTGCACCGGCGGTGGCGGCACCAGCCCGAGCCCGACCACCACCACCCCCAACCCGGGCGGGTTCGTGGTCTCCGAGGCCCAGTTCAACCAGATGTTCCCGAACCGGAACCCCTTCTACACGTACTCCGGCCTGGTCGCGGCACTGAACGCCTACCCGGCGTTCGCGGGCACCGGCTCGGACACCGTGAAGAAGCAGGAGGCGGCGGCGTTCCTCGCCAACATCAGCCACGAGACCGGCGGCCTGGTGTACGTGGTCGAGCAGAACACCGCGAACTACCCGCACTACTGCGACACCACCCAGCCCTACGGCTGCCCGGCCGGCCAGGCCGCGTACTACGGCCGCGGGCCGATCCAGCTCAGCTGGAACTTCAACTACAAGGCGGCCGGCGACGCCCTCGGCATCGACCTGCTGAACAACCCCAACCTGGTGCAGACCGACGCGGCCGTCGCCTGGAAGACCGGCATCTGGTACTGGATGACCCAGAACGGCCCGGGCACCATGACCGCGCACAACGCCATGGTCAACGGCGCCGGCTTCGGCGAGACCATCCGCTCCATCAACGGCTCGATCGAGTGCAACGGCGGCAACCCCGCCCAGGTGCAGAGCCGGGTCAACGCGTACACCAGCTTCACCTCGATCCTGGGCGTGCCCACCGGCTCCAACCTGAGCTGCTGACGCCCTGAAACACCGGGCCCCCGGCCGACGCGACGTCGGCCGGGGGCCCGGTGCGCTCAACGCCGCACCAGCGCCGTCATCCCGAAGCCCGCGGCGGCGAACAGCGCCGCCAGCAGCGCCCAGCCCGCCAGGCCGTGCGCGATCACCACCGAGGTCATCAGCGCCGGGCCGAGCATCAGCGCGCCTGACATGCCGGTGTTGAACACGCCCTGGTAGGCGCCGTGCGCGTCCTCCTTCGCCAGGTCGTAGCTGAGCGCCCAGGCGCCCGCCTGGCTGTACACCTCGCCCAGCGCCTGACAGGCCACCCCGCCCGCCACCAGCAGCGCCGCCGCCCAGCCGGGCAGCCCGGCGGCCAGGCCCACCACCAGGCAGGACGCGGCCACCAGCAGCGCCCCGCGGCGGAACACCAGGGCCGCGGCCCGCGGCTGCTCGGTGCCCCGGGTGGCCCGCACCTGCAGCACGATCACCAGCGCGGTGTTCACCAGCAGCCCGCCCGCGACCATCCAGCGCGGCGCGGCGGTGTCGCGCACCACCCACAGCGGCAGCCCGACCTCGATCATCACGAACTGCAGGGTGATCACCCCGTTCAGGCCGGTCAGCAGCAGGAACGTCCGGTCGCGCAGCGCCGGGTTCGGCCCGGACGCGGCCCGCTCGGTGTGCCCGGCGGCGCGCGGCGTGGCCGGCACCAGCAGCCCGTACAGCACCGCGATCACCCCGAACGAGGCCGCGTCGACCAGCAGCGCCGTCAGGTAGGCGCCCCGGGTGTCCAGTTGCAGGACGGCCGCGGCGCCCAGCGTGCCCACCGCCAGGCCGACGTTGGTGACCGAGCGCAGGTAGGCCCGGCCGGCCACCCGCCCGTCCACCGGCAGCACCTCGGCGAACAGCGCCCCGCGCACCGCCGAGCCGCCCCGGTCGGCGACCGCCACCAGGCAGGCCAGCAGCGCGAACACCACCAGGTCGTGCACCAGCACGTAGGCGGCCGCGCACACCGCCTGCCCGGCCAGCAGCACGACCAGCACCCGCTTGGGCCCGTACCGGTCCGACAGCCGCCCGGCCGGGACGCCCGCCGCCACCCCGCACGCCCCGGCGACCGTCAGCACCAGGCCGACCGTGCCGACGCCGAAGCCCATCACCCGGGTGAAGTACACCACCGCGAGCGTCATCCCCAGGCCGTTGCCGAGGGTGTTGACCAGGGTGATCGCGGACAGCCGGCGCAGCACCGGGTCCTCGGGCAGCAGCCGGGCGAGCCGGTGGCGGGCAGGGGGAAGCGACACGGCCGGATCGGCCGCGGGGTCAGTGGCGGTCATGCCCCGATCAGACCGGGTACGGAGCGCCCGTGGTATTGATTTAGCCCCCGCCTCAATCCCCGGTGCGGGACGGACCACCTGGGGGGCGTCGTGGTACTGCGGTTCCGGCTGGGGCTGGCCGACCTGGCCGCCACCTACTTCGCCTGCTCGCCGCTCCAGGAGGCGGTGCTCAGCCTGCGGATGTGGACCCACCCCGGGCAGTACCCGCACGGCGCCGCGTTCGAGGCGATGCGCCCGGCCTTCGAGGCCCTGCCGCAGGCCCCGCTGCTGCGCGCCCTGGTGGCGAGCAACAAGTACGTGCCGGACTTCCTGACCCCCCGCCCCGCCGTCCCGTTCCCGGAGTTCCGGGCCGAACTGGCCGTCGTCCGGGCCTTCGACCCGGCCCGGCTGGCCGGCGAACTCGCCCTGGCCTTCCTCCCGCACGACCGGGCCCTGCCGCCGCTGCTCGCCGACCGCGCCCACCGCCCGGCCGCGCTGATCGCCGAGATCGCCGACGCCTTCCAGGCGTACTGGACGCACGTCCTGGAACCCGGCTGGTGGCCGCGGGCCCGCTCGGTGCTGCACGCCGACATCGTGCACCGCGCCCGGGTGCTGGCCGAACGCGGCGCCGCCGGACTGTTCGCCGACCTCGACCACCGCCTGCACTGGGCGGACGGGGTGCTGACCATCGACCGGGACTGGGGCGACGGCGACCTGGACGTCCCCGTCGACCGACGCGGCCTGGCCCTGCTGCCGACCTGCTTCGCCCGCGGCGCGCTCACCGCGATCGGCCCGGACCTCACCCCGTCGATCACCTACCTCTCCCGCGGCCAGGGCAACCTGGCCGGCCCGCCCGACCCGCCACCCGCCCCGCACGCCCTGGAACAGCTGCTCGGCACCCCCAAGGCCCGCCTGCTCACCCTGCTGCACGAACCCACCGCCACCACCGAACTGGCCCGCCGGCTCGGCGTCACCCCCGGCGCCGTCAGCCAGCACCTGGCCGTCCTGCACGCCACCCGCCTGGTCACCCGCGCCCGCCACGGCCGCCTGGTCCTCTACACCCGCAGCCCCCTCGCCGACCAGCTCCTCGGCCCCTGAACGCGGACGAGGGGCCCCGCCCAGGGGCCCGGGGAACGGCGGGTCGATGCCGCTGGAGGCCGGAGCCCACCGGAAAGTCCGCGCGGCCGGGGGCTGTCGGAACCGGCAACCCCCCGCCCGCCGCAGGCGCTAGGAGCTGTCCGGCCGATCATCTGACCGCCTCGCGCTCAGGTCGCCATCCTGGGCACGAGGCGGATTGATCTCGGTGATCGGCGGGACTCCACACCGGCGCGGAATTCGGCAGTGCTCGGCCTTCCGCAGTCGGGACGGCCCCGCGATGATGGTCGACATGGACGCTGCTACAGATCCGGTGGCCGCGGTGGCCCGCCTGCGGGACGAGCCGTGGAACCGCAGGTGGAATGATCTTGAGGTGGCCGGCGTCGATCTGGCCTCGCTCGACACCAGACTGGAAGGCTGTGCCTACACCTGGGTCGCCAACGGTGGCTCCCTGCACGAACGGGGAATGACGACCGTGAGGCTCATCCTCGGCCAGTTGGAGAGGGCCATTCCCGAGCTCACCGAGGATGACAGCCCGGACGTCTGGCATCGGCTGCACGAGATGGCCCGGCTCATCGTGGCGCACAACGCCCCGCCCGCTGAGGTGATTTCCTAGGAACCTGTTCAATCAGCTGCGGAGCCAGATAACCACGGCTGCCACGGTGACGGTACCGAGGAAGACATAACCGCGCTTGTCGTACCGGGTCGCGACGGCACGGGAGTTCTTCAACCTGTTGATGGCCCGTTCGACGGTGTGGCTTTATACGTGAGTGGTGAGAGCACCTGTCGCTGAGCGGCGAGAGCACCCCGTGCCACGGGAGAGTGATGTCGCCGAGTTTCGAGAACACCTGGGTGCTCGCCTCGGGAGCATGGTTGTGCACTGCACGACGAGGGGGCCCGGGTGCTGCCGAAGTCCAAGGTCGATCTGTACGCGGCGATCCGCCGTGACTCGCGTTCCGGGTTGTCGAACCGCGCCCTGATGCGGAAGTACGGCGTCGGCTTCCTCTCCGAGCTGCTGATGTCCGAGTGCGACGACCGGGCCCGGCGCCGCTCGGAACGGCGGATCAAGGCCGCCGGCTTCCCCCCGGGACAAGTCCCTGCGGAAGTTCGACTTCGACGCGAACCCGAACATCGACCCTGCGACGATCCACACCCTCGCGACCTGCGAGTGGATCAAGAAGAGTCTGCCGCTCTGCCTGATCGGCGACTCCGGCACCGGCAAGTCCCACCTGCTGATCGCGCTCGGCACCGAGGCCGCGATGGCTGGGTTCCGGGTCAAGTACGTGCTGGCCACCAAGCTCGTCAACGAGCTGGTCGAGGCCGCGGACGAGAAGCAGCTGGCCAAGACCATTGCCCGCTACGGCCGCGTTGACCTGCTCTGCATCGATGAGCTGGGCTACATGGAAATCGACCGCAGGGAAGCCGAGTTGCTCTTCCAGGTGCTGGCCGAGCGC
Organism: Kitasatospora cineracea; assembly: GCF_003751605.1. NCBI lineage: Bacteria > Bacillati > Actinomycetota > Actinomycetes > Kitasatosporales > Streptomycetaceae > Kitasatospora > Kitasatospora cineracea. Next base: position 3,828,182 of record NZ_RJVJ01000001.1, on the reverse strand, counting down.
GAGGAGAAGAACAGCGTCGCCATCGCCTCGAACGAGTCGTTCGCCGGCTGGACCAAGACCTTCACCGACCCTCGCCTCTGCGCGGCCATCGTCGACCGCCTGACCTTCAACGGCACCATCATCGAGACCGGCACCGACTCCTACCGACTCGCCAGCACCCGCGCCCGAGCCGAACAGCAAGCCGTCGGCTGAGAAAGTCCCGGGACGGGCCGACCGTCGACGGCCTACTCCTCGCGCAGGAATTCCCGCAGGTCTGCGGCGACGGCCGTCATCCCTTCGCCGGCCTCGATCACGGTCGTCACGGTGCAGCTCCAGTCGCCCGGGAAGAAGCCAGATCGCAGGGTCCAGCCCAGATACACATGACCGCCCGAGCCGAACGTCGCTGTCACGACCAGGTGATTGGTGACCCAGACCCGTTCGCCCTCCCAACCACGGAAGTCGCGCGCGAGGCCATCGAAGAACTCGCCCATGCTGTCCCAGACAGTCACGGTCACGGTCTCAAGCCGTGCCCGCAATCCGTCATCGATGGCCTCCACAGCAAAGGCGACCTCGTACTCCGCCCGGGACCAGTCGAACAACCGGACAGAGGCCGCCGAGGCCCCTGCCCCCTGAACGACGAGCTCGACCTGCCCTGGAACCATCTCGATCAAACTCACCCAGCGAAGGATACGGACGCCCCAAGTCGACGTCACCACCATTCCCAGGCACTGGAACCGTTCCTACTTCTCATCAACATTTGGGTGCCCATCAGCCACCTCCGTGCTGCCAGCTCTCACCAACAAGCGCTCTTCGTTCTCACCTATGCAGCCAACGGTGTTGCGCTTCTTGTACCGCTCCTCGTCGAAGCCCGGCGGCCGTCCGCCGCGTGCTCCCCTGCGCAGACAGGCGGCCCGGCTGTCGGCCTTCTCCGGGATCGTGTGCGGGACGCCCCGTCGCCGCAGGTGCTCGCGGCAGGGGCCGTTGCTGTAGGCCTTGTCGGCCGCGACACTGTCGGGCTTCTTGCAGGGCTGGCCGAGCCCGAGCCGGGGCACCCGGATCTTCTCCAACACCGGCACGAACTGGGTGCAGTCTGCCCGCTGCCCCGGTGTGACGATCAGCGACAGCGGGCGGCAACGGCCGTCCGCGCTCAGGTGGATCTTGCTGGTGAAACCGCCACGCGAACGCCCCAGGCCCTCGCCTCCCGCACCACCTCCACCAGCTGGCCGACCAGGCCCTGCCAGGGACTTTCGCCCTGGTGTTCCAGCGCGTCGTCCCCCTTTGAGGTGGCGGGTCGGTGCGGGCGCCGGCCGCGTGCTGGTACGCGCGCACGATGGTGGAGTCCACCGAGATGTCCCAGTCGATCTCCCCTGTCGCATCGGCCGCGGCCTGGACCCGCTGCAGCAGCCGCTCCCAAGTGCCGTCCGCCGACCACAGCCGATGGCGCTCGTAGACGGTCTTCCACGGCCCGAACCGCTCCGGCAGGTCACGCCAGTGCACCCCGGTCCGCACCCGGCGCAGGATCTCGTCGATCACCTGCCGGTGATCGCGCCACCGCCCGCATCGGCCGTTGCTCACCCGCAGGAACGGCCGCAGCCTCTCCCACTCCGCGTCCGACAGATCGCCGCGTTCTCCCCGCCCCATACGCGGGATAACGATCCGACCAGGCGACAGTCACATGATCGGCCGGACAGCTCCTAGCAGAACGCCAGCACCGCCCCCGTCTCCACCGAGCAGCGCGCCGCCAGCCGCAGCTGCAGGCAGACGAACGCCTCGGTCCCGTACCGCCGCCACCCCTCGGCCGCCGGGTCCGGGTCCTCCGCGGCGTCGGTGACCTCCGCGGAGTCCGGGTCGAGGTCGTCGGGCAGGCCCAGGGCCAGGGCGAGCGCCTCCAGTTCGGCCAGCAGCCGCACCGAGGAGCCGAGCAGGCCACCGCTCAGCTCCGGGTCGGCCAGGACGGGGGCGAAGTCGACCGGCGCGTAGTAGCCCTCGCAGTCCGAGTGGTGGATCAGGTGGTCGAACGGGCCGGGCCGGTCGTCGGGGACGTCCTCGTACGCGGCCCGCAGCACCGGGTCGTCGGTGGCTCGCTCCCCCTCCGCCAGCGGTTCGGGCAGCTGCCCGCCCGCGGCGAGGTGCGCGGCGAGGCGGCGCAGCGTGTGCAGGCCCGAGTAGCCCCAGATCCGCTCGCCGAAGCGCGGTCCGTTCTCCGGTTCCCGCCAGCCCGGCAGCCCTTCGGCCGCCAGTACCCGGGTGATCTCCGCGCACTCCGCGCGGAACCACTCGGCCGTGTCCTCCTCGGCGCCGATCAGCGCGCCCACCATCACATCGAGTCCCATGGCGGTGATCCTGCCAGCCGCCGCCGACAGTCGTGGATCAAGGAGCTGACGTCCCGTCAACCCCCATCCGGTATAGACCTGTTGACGAGTTGGTCCAGTCCACTTACCCTCCTGAGTGCCGCTCCCGGCACCCCTGTACGGAATCCCCCACACCAGACAGGGAGTACCGATGCACGTCCGCTCCAGGCAATGGCTCAGGGCCCGTCTGCTGGCCCTGCTCGCCGCGCTCGCACTGCCACTGGCCCTGCTCGCCGCCACGCCCGCGCACGCCGCGGCCAAACTGACCGCCACCTTCACCGGTGACAACTACGGGTCCTGGTGGAAGGGCACCTTCGTCGTCAAGAACCCCAACGCCACCGCCGTCACCGGGTGGACCCTGGACTTCGACCTGCCGCCCGGCGTCACCATGACCGGCACCTACAACGGCACCTCCACCACCACCGGCAGCCACGTCACCGCGACCAACGCGTACTACAACGCGACGGTGCCCGCGAACGGCTCGACCGAGCCGTACAGCTTCTGGTTCATCGGCAACGGCCCGATCACCGCCCCGCTCAACTGCCGCGTCAACGGCGACAAGTGCGACGGCACCCCGGACGTCCCGCCGACCGCGCCGGGCGCCCCGACCCTGGTCGACGCCACCGCGCACAGCCTCTCGCTGAGCTGGCCGGCCGCGTCCAAGGGCGACTTCCCGGTCGCCTCGTACGACGTGCTGAACGGCTCGGTGATCCTCGGCTCGGCCGCCGGCACCGCCACCACGCTGACCGGACTGACCCCGGCCACCACCTACGGCCTGACCGTCCGGGCCAAGGACACCCGCGGCAACACCGGCCCGGTCAGCCCGGTGCTGAGCGCCGCCACCGTCGACCCGGCCACCGACACCGTGCCGCCCACCGCGCCCGGCAACCTGCGCTCCACCGGGGTCACCAGCACCGGCGTCTCGCTGGCCTGGGACGCCGCCACCGACAACAAGCGGGTCGCCGCGTACGACGTCTACCAGGGCGGCAACCTGGTGCAGACCGTCGGCGGCACCACCACCGCCGCCACCGTCGGCCAGCTCTCCCCCGCCACCCCGTACGCCTTCACCGTCAAGGCCCGGGACGCCGCCGACAACAGCTCCCCCGCCTCCACCACGCTGAACGTCACCACCGGCGACCTCGCCGGGCCCGGCAAGTACTCCCGGGTCGGCTACTTCGTCCAGTGGGGCATCTACGGCCGCCAGTACTTCGTCAAGAACCTCGACACCTCCGGCAGCGCCGCCAAGCTCGACGTCATCAACTACGCCTTCGAGAACATCGACCCGGTCAACCTGACCTGCCTGGCCGGCGTCACCAAGGGCACCACCGCCGACCCGGAGGACCCGGACCAGGGCACCGGCGCCGGTGACGCCGACGCCGACTACGCCCGCCCGATGAGCGCCGCCCAGTCCGTGGACGGCGTCGCCGACGACGGCTGGTCACCGCTGCGCGGCAACCTCAACCAGCTCAAGAAGCTGAAGGCGAAGTACCCGAACCTCAAGGTCGTGGTCTCGCTCGGCGGCTGGACGTACTCCAAGTACTTCTCCGACGCGGCCGCCACCGACGCCTCCCGCAAGAAGCTGGTCTCCTCCTGCATCGACATCTGGATCAAGGGCAACCTGCCCGCCTACAACGGCGCGGGCGGCCCCGGCACGGGCGCCGGCATCTTCGACGGCATCGACGTCGACTGGGAGTGGCCCGGCTCCCCCGACGGCCACCCCGGCAACCACTACTCCGCGAACGACAAGCAGAACCTGACCCTGCTGCTGGCCGAGTTCCGCCGCCAGCTCGACGCCCTCGGCGGCTCGCACAAACTGCTCACCGCCTTCACCCCCGCCGACCCGGCCAAGGTCGGCCAGGGCTGGGACCTCTCGCAGATCTTCCGGTCCCTCGACATCGCCAACGTCCAGGGCTACGACTTCCACGGCTCCGGCAGCGACAACTCGTGGGAGCCCAACCGCACCGGCCAGCAGGCCAACCTGCACACCGACCCCACCGACCCCTACCCGTTCCACTTCTCGATCGAGAACGCCGTCGACACCTACCTGGCGGCCGGCGTCAACCCGCGCAAGCTCACCATCGGCTTCCCGTTCTACGGCCGCGGCTGGCAGAACGTCACCGACGGCGGCGCGCACGGCGCCTGGCAGGCCGCGGGCGGCGCCGCACCCGGCCAGTTCGCCGAGGAGGCCGGCACCCGCGGCTACAACAACCTGATCACCTCGGTGCCCAACCTGACCGTCTACCACGACCCGGTGTCCGTCTCCACCTACGGCTACACCGGCAGCGGCGGCCAGTGGTGGACCTTCGACGACGCCTGGTCGATCGGCCAGAAGACCGCCTGGCTCAAGTCGAAGAACCTGCTGGGCGCGATGGTCTGGGAGATGTCCGGCGACACCCCGTCCGGCACCCTGATGAACGCCCTGGACGCGGGCCTGAAGTAACCCCGGGAACGCGGGCGCGGGGCGGCCCCCGAATCCCAACCCCCCGCGCCCGTCCGCACGGCCCGCCCGGAGAGGAACCCCTCCCGGGCGGGCCCGCCGACCACCGGCGCCCGGCCGCCGACTCCCGGCCGGCGGCGCCCGGCTACTGCCGCCCGGCGACCGACGCCAGCTTGCGCGCCGCCCGGTGGTCCCGCATCAGCTGCGCGAACGTGGTGTGCCCCTGGGTGGTCCGGGCGAACGCCCGCCACGCCGGGTTGATCAGCGACACCGCCGCGTGGAACAGGTACGGGCGCTTCTCGAACGAGGCCAGCATGACCTTCCCGGCCCGCATCTCCACGCCCAGCCCGGCCTTGATCGCGAACGCGTAGTTCAGCGCCTGCCGCCGCACGTCCGCCGCGCCGCCCGCCTCGGCCACCTGCACCGCCCACTCGCCGGCCAGCCGGCCCGAGCGCAGCGCGTACGAGATGCCCTCCCGGGTCCACGGCTCCAGCAGCCCGGCCGCGTCGCCCGCGACCAGCACCCGGCCGCGCGACAGCGGCGAGTCCTCGGCCCGGCAGCGCGTCAGGTGCCCGGACTCCACCAGCGGTTCGAACCCGGACAGGCCCAGGCGGCGGATGTACGCCGCCAGGTACTCCTTGGTCCGCTCGCCCTCGCCGCGCGCCGAGATCACCCCGACGGTCAGCGTCCCCGAGTCGGTCTTCGGGAACACCCAGCCGTAACTGCCCGGCAGCGGGCCCCAGTCCAGGTGGATCCGGCCCGCCCAGTGCCGCGACACCGACTCCGGCACCGGGATCTCCGCCTCCAGGCCCAGGTCGATCTGGTCGAAGGTCACGCCGACGTGCCGGCCGATCCGGCCGGCCGAGCCGTCCGCGCCGACCACCGCCCGCGCCTCGACCTTCCGGCCGTCCGCCAGCGTCACGAACACCGTCCGGCTGTCGCCGCCGCGCTGCTCCACGCCGGTCGCGGTCACGCCCGTCACCAGCACCGCCCCGGCCTGCTCGGCCGCCTGCACCAGGCGCAGGTCGAACTCGTCCCGGTTGACCACGCCGAACAGCATCCGCTTCGAGCGCCGGGTCCGGGTCCACCGGCCGTTCAGCGCGAAGGTCACCGCCGAAATGCGGTCCTGCAGCGGCAGTTTGAAGTCCTCCGGCAGCGAGTCCCGGGACGGCCCGATGATGCCGCCGCCGCAGGTCTTGTACCGGGGGTGCTCGGCCTTGTCGAGCAGCAGCACCCGCCGCCCGCGCGAGGCCGCCGCGTACGCCGCCGAAGAGCCGGCCGGACCGGCGCCGACCACCACGACGTCCCACACCCCGTCCGGCAGCTCCACCGCCCCCGCCTCCCGCCCGTCGTCCTGCGGGCCGGTGCCCGCTGCCTCCTCCGACACCCCGTCACCGGCGTCGTCGGCGGGGGCCGCGACCGGCTCGACGGGGTCCAGGTCCTTGGTGCTACCGGTGTCAGTCACGGTCGCCCATCCTAATCTGCCCGCCCCCCGCCACGGCCATGCCCCGCCCTTCCCGCACCGGCTCCGCCTTCCCAGGTCATGGGCTTGCCAAGCCCGCGCCGAACCGCTTCAGTGACCCCCATGCCCCACATCGCACTGCCCACCGACGCCCCCGGCATCCAGGGCCTGCTCGCCGCCAAACCCTCCTCCGGCCTGCGCCTGAGCGAACTCGCCGAGCAACTCCTGCGCGGCGACTCCCCGCTGGGCGTCGGCGACCGCGAGCTGATCGCCGCCCACGTCTCCGCCCTCAACCGCACCCGCTACTGCGCCGGCGCCCACGGCGCCACCGCCGCCCACCGCCTCGGCGGCGACTTCGCCCTGGTCGAGGCCGTCCAGACCGACCTCGCCACCGCCCCCGTCACCGACCTCCAGCGCGCCCTGCTGCACCTCGCCGGCAAGGTCGCCGAGAGCGGACTGTCCGTCACCCCCGAGGACGTCGCCGCCGCGAAGGCCGCCGGCGCCGACGACGAGACCGTCCACGACACCGTCCTGATCGCCGCCGCCTTCTGCATGTACAACCGCTACGTCGACGGCCTCGCCGCCCTCACCCCCGACGACCCCGCCGCCTACCGCGCCATCGGCGCCCACCTCGCCGCCAACGGCTACCTCTGACGGCCCCGGCCGGAGGTCAGAGCCTGGCCAGGAAGGCGTCCAGCTGCGGCCGGGAGGTGAACCACACCTCCATCCGCACCGGCCGCTTCGCCTGCGGCAGCCGCAGCCACACCCGGCTGCGCCGGCGGCCGTGGGCGACCTTCGCCACCAGTGCCCCGGCCTGCTCCAGCGGCACCACGGCCAGGGCCTCCTCCGGCTCGCCCGTCGACCGCGGTCCGCGCAGCACGAACACCGACCGGTCGGTGACCGCGAGGTAGTAGGTGCGCATCAGCACCATGGCCATCGGCCCGAGCAGGCCCTGGACCAGCGGGTGCGGCCCGCCGGTGCCCGGCACGATCAGTCGCGGACGCTCGGTCGGGTCGAGCCGCAGCACCGCCCGCCGGGCTCCCGAGGCCAGTTCCGGCAACCGGTCCGACGTACCCACCGTGCTCGCCATCGTGGCCGTTCCCCCCTGCTTCGTACGCGCCCCCTCCGAGCCCGGGGGCCGCCCCTGCCCAGCGCCTCCGACGGTCCGTCCGCCGGGCCGGTCAACTCCGGTCGGCGGACGGCCGGTTCGACCCGGTCCCGGGGGTTTCCGGCCGCTCTCCGCCCCGGACTCCGGCCAGCCCGAGGACCGCCGCGCCGACCGCCAGGCCCGCGCCCGCACCGAAGCAGGCCTCGTCGACCACGCCCCGCTCGCCGCGCAGGACCCGCTCGGCCGCCCCCGCGAGGGTCGCGGCGGCGAGCAGCGCGGCGGTGCCCCGGCGGCTCTCCCGCCAGGGGCCGGCGTACCGGGCGAGCACGCCCAGGCCGAGCAGCGACGTCCCGTACTGCAGGGCGGTGTGCAGCGGGACGCCCGCGACCTCGCGTTCCAGCACCGGCAGGGCCCGGACGCCGGCCCGGCCGTGGTGGGTGAAGGAGTCCCAGGCCAGGTGGGTGGCCGCGCCCGCGGCCAACGCCCCGGCGGCCAGCAGGAGTTCGCCGGGGGCCGGGCGCCGCTCGGGGGCCACCGCGTTCCACCGGCCGGGCACCGCGGCCCGCAGCGGCTCGCGCCACAGGCCGTACCAGCCGGCCACCAGCCCGGCCCCGACCGCGACGTCGAGGGTGGGGGCGGCCCACCAGCGGTGCGTCAACCCGCCGTGCCGGTAGACCCCCCGGACGAGGGACTCCGCGAAGAACGGCACGTCGGGCGCCAGCGAGCCGGCGACGAGTCCGGCGGCGACCAGCGCGCCCTTGCGCTTCGCGGCCCGCAGGCCGGGCAGGACGGCGGCGGCGTGGCTCAGGGTGAACGGCATCCCCCCATCCTGCCCCCGCCCGCCCCGGCCCGGGGAACCCGCCCGGGGAACCGCCTCCTCAGCGCGCGGACGCCGCCCCCGTCGCGGCGGGCCGCCCGCCCTCCAGGTAGCGCAGCTCGCCGACCGCCCGGGCCTCCAGCGCGGCGGCCAGCCGCCGCATCCGCCCGGCGGGCAGCATCTCGGCGGCCTCCCGCAGGGTCGCGAAGTGCCAGTCGCGCAGTTCCCCGGCGGGCAGCCGCAGCCGCAGCACCTGGGAGGGGCCGAGCCGCCCGCCGTCGTAGACCAGGCGCAGGCCGCCGCGTCCGCGTCCGGCGCCGGGCTCCCAGTCGACGGCGAGCAGCCGCAGTTCCTCCGGGTGCAGCCGCAGGCCGAGTTCCTCGGCGACCTCCCGGACGCCGGCCGCGGTGGGCGCCTCGCCGCACTCGACGACGCCGCCGGGGAACTCCCAGTGCGGCTTGTACGCGGGGTCGACCAGCAGCACCCGGTCCCGGTCGTCGAAGAGCAGCACCGCCGCGGCGACGGTGTCCCCGGCGCCGCCCTCGCTGCGCACGATCGGGCAGCGCGCGGCGCCGCCGCGCACCAGGTCGGCGATCCGCTCGGCGGTCTGCCGGGGCGTCAGCACCCCGTTGTCGACCATCCGGGCGTCCCCGGCCAGCCAGCCGCGGGCGGTGAGGTAGGCGGGCAGCGCCTCGCGGGCGCGGCGGCGCAGCCGGGCGGTGGCCTCCGGGTCCCCGGGGACGTCCTCGCGGGTGGCGATCCGGGCCCGCAGGATCGTCTCGACCGGGTCGAGGACGACGTGGTGGACCGGGATGCCGCGCCCGGCCAGCGAGCCGAAGACCTCGTCGCGGTGCTCTTGGCGCAGCAGCGTGGCGGGGACCAGGACCGGCCCGTCGGCCTCGGCGGCCAGCGCGGCGGCGGTCTCGGCGGCCAGGTGCCGCCAGGCGGGCGAGTCCTGGAGCTCGCCCGGCCCGTGGTCGGGCCGGGCGGCCCGCAGGACCGGCCCGAGGGTGTCAGGGTCGAACAGCACGCTCCCCGGCAGCAGTCCGACCAACTCCCGGCAGGCGCTCGTCTTGCCCGCCCCGAACGCCCCATTGACCCAGACGATCACAGCATCCCCTGCCCCTCCGTGGCACCGGCCCGGCCGTGCGCCGGGCAGCGCGGGGCACCGGCCCCCACGCCACCCCAGTGGTACCCACTCCCCGCCCTCCTGAAAGGACGGCCCGCGAACCGGCCCGCGCACCGGTCGGCGCACCGGCCCGCGAACCGGCCGACAGCCCGGGTTACCCTGCGCCGTCCAGGAGTTGCTTCTTGAGCACCTTGCCCATCGCGTTGCGCGGCAGGTCCTCGACCAGGACCACCCGGCGGGGCCGCTTGTGGACGGACAGCCGCCGCGCCACGAAGTCGATCAGCTCCCGCTCGCCGACCCCGCCGGCACCGGCCCCGCCGCCGTCCGCCGCGACCACGTACGCGACCACGGCCTGGCCGAGGTCCGGGTCGGGGGCGCCGACCACGGCGGCGTCGGCGACGCCGGGGTGGTCGCGCAGCGCGGCCTCGACCTCGCCGGCGCCGATCCGGTAGCCGCCGCTCTTGATCAGGTCGACGGAGGCCCGGCCGACGATCCGGTGGAAGCCGTCGGGTCCGATCACGGCGACGTCCCCGGTGCGGAACCAGCCGTCGGCGGTCCAGGACGCGGCGGTGGCCTCGGGCCGCCCGAGGTAGCCGTCGAACAGCGTGGGCCCCTGGAGCTGGAGTTCGCCGACGCTCTCGCCGTCGGCGGGCACCGGCCGCCCGTCCTCCCCGGCCAGCCGGGTCCGCACGCCGGGCAGCGGCACGCCGACCGCGCCGGGGCGGCGCTCGCCGTCGGCCCGGGTGGCGACGGTGATCAGCGTCTCGGTCATGCCGTACCGCTCGGCGGGGGCCTGCCCGGTGAGTTCCCGCAGCCGTTCGAAGACCGGGACGGGCAGCGGCGCGCTGCCGGACACCAGCAGCCGGGCGGCGGCGAGTTCGCGGGCGGCGGCCGGGTCGGCGGCGATCCGCGACCACACGGTGGGGACGCCGAAGTACAGGCTGCCGCGGGCGGCCGCGTACCCGGCGGGGGTGGGCCGGCCGGTGTGCACGAGGCGGCTGCCGGTGCGCAGCGCGCCGAGCACGCCGAGCACCAGGCCGTGCACGTGGAACAGCGGCAGGCCGTGCACCAGGGTGTCCTCGGCGTCCCACTGCCAGGCTCCGGCGAGCGCGTCGAGCCCGGCGGCGACGGCCCGGTGCGCGATCAGCGCGCCCTTGGGGGCGCCGGTGGTGCCGGAGGTGTACAGCACGAACGCGGTCCGGTCGGCGTCCTCGGCGGCGGGGCGCCAGGTGCCGGACGGGCGGTCCGTCAGCGACACCGGAAGGGCCGTCAACTCCGCTGTGTCGTCCGGCAGTCCGGCGCCGGCCAGCAGGGTGGCGCCGCTGTCGCGCAGGATGTGCGCGCGCTCCACCGGCCCGGAGTCGGGCGGCACCGGCACCACCGGCACGCCCGCGAGCAGGCCGCCGGCCACGGCCGCGACCGTCTCGGCGGTGGGCCGGGCCAGGACGGCGAGGCCGGGCGCCCCGGCGGCGCGTTCGGCCACCGCCCCGGCCGCGCCGAGCAGTTGTTCCCAGGACAGGGCGGTCCCGTCCACCACCACGGCGTCCGCCCGGTCCCCGTACCCGCCGTCGAGTGCTGTCAGCAGTCCCATGCCGCCCGACTCTACGAGGCCGGGCCGCCCGCGCGCAGCAGGGCCCGGCCGACCGTCCGGAGCTGCGGCGTTACCGAACCTCTCCGTTCCCTTTACCGAATCAGGTGGCCGACCGGGGCCATCGGGGCGGCCCGCCCGGACTATGGAAGGGCCCGTCGGCTGCCGATGGGATAGGGGCCGCCCCGGCCGGACCCGGCTCGGGCCCCTTCTCATCGAGGAGTCTCCTTGGGCATGCACCCCGCCACCGCGGGCACCCGACGCTCCACCGCGCTGCGGGCCGCCGCGCTGCTCGCCGTCGGGGCCACCGCCCTGACCGGTGCGACCGCAACCGCCCAGTCCGCCGCGCACCTCCCGGCGACGTTCAAGCTGCGCCCCGCCTCGGCCGGGCAGATCGACGCGGTCGGCCGGGTCGCGCCGATATCGACCTCGGACTGCGTGACGCAGATCGGCATCCACTGCTACTCGCCGCTGCAGTACCGCACCGCCTACCACCTGGACCCGCTGTACCGGCAGGGCGTGACCGGCAAGGGCCGCACCATCGTGATCGTGGACTCGTTCGGCTCGCCGACGATCCAGCACGACCTGGAGACCTTCGACAAGCAGTGGGGCATCCCGGACACCCAGGTCGAGGTGGTCAAGTGGGGCGACGTCCCGGTGTTCGACCCGACCAACGCCGACCACACCGGCTGGGCCGGCGAGACCACCCTGGACGTCGAGTACGCGCACGCGATCGCCCCGGACGCGCACATCGTGCTGGTGGAGACCGGCGTCGCCGAGACCGAGGGCGTCACCGGCCTGCCGGAGATGATGGACGCCGAGAAGGCCGTCATCAAGTCGCACGACGTGGACGTGATCTCGCAGAGCTTCGGCGCCACCGAGAACACCTTCCCGGGCTACGACAAGGGCGACTTCAAGTCGATCGAGAAGCTCCGCTACGCCTTCAAGTACGCGGCCGCCAAGGACGTCACGGTGCTCGGCGCGTCCGGCGACAACGGCGCCACCGACGCGATGGAGAACGGCAGCGACCTGTACCCGTACAAGGTCAACTCCTGGCCGTCCTCGGACCCGCTGGTCACCTCGGTCGGCGGCACCCAGCTGACCCTGGACAACGACGGCAACCGCACCGCCCCGGACAAGGTCTGGCACGACGACTACGGCGCGGCGGGCGGCGGCGTCTCCGGCGTCTTCGAACGCCCCTGGTACCAGACCGCCGTGGCGAACGTGACCGGCAACCACCGCGGCACCCCCGACATCTCGATGAGCGCGGCGGTGGACGGCGCGGCCTGGACGTACGAGTCGTACGACCCGACCCGGGTCGGCTGGCACCTGGTCGGCGGCACCAGCGAGGCGACCCCGGTCTTCTCCGGCGTCGTCGCGCTGGCCGCCCAGCTCGCGGGCCACCGCCTGGGCCAGCTCAACCCCCGCCTGTACGGCCTGGCCCTGCTGCCCTCGCAGCTCAGCGGCATCACCGACGTCACCGCGGGCGACAACTCCTGGGACACCGTGACGGGTTACCGGGCCACCAAGGGCTACGACCTGGCCTCCGGCCTCGGCACCGTCGACGCCAACCGCTTCGTGCGCTCCCTCGCGGGCCGCTGACAGCACGACGGCGCGGCTCCCGGAGACCCCGGGAGCCGCGCCGTCGGCCGTTTCCGGCCGGGTCCGGTCAGGTCAGCCCTTGCGGGCCTTGACCTCGCCGGTGAGCTGGGGGAGGACGGTGAAGAGGTCGCCGACGACGCCGTAGTCGACGAGTTCGAAGATGGGGGCTTCGGGGTCCTTGTTGACGGCGACGATGGTCTTGCTGGTCTGCATGCCGGCGCGGTGCTGGATGGCGCCGGAGATGCCGGCGGCGACGTAGAGCTGGGGGGAGACCTGCTTGCCGGTCTGGCCGACCTGGCTGCTGTGCGGGTACCAGCCGGCGTCGACGGCGGCGCGGGAGGCGCCGACGGCGGCGCCGAGGGCGTCGGCGAGGTCCTCGACGACGGTGAAGCCGTCGGCGGCGCCGACGCCGCGGCCGCCGGAGACCACGATGGCGGCCTCGGTCAGCTCGGGGCGGCCGGTGGACACGCGCGGGGTGCGGGCGGTGACGGTGGCAGCGTTGCCGCTGAGTGCCACGGTGACGTTCTGCACCTCGCCGGCGGCGGGGGCGGGCTCGGGGGCGGTGCTGTTGGGCTTGACGGTGATGACCGGGGCGCCGGTGGTGACGGTCGACTTGACCTGGAAGGACGCGGCGAACACCGACTGGGTGGCGACGGGGCCGCCGGTGCCCTGTTCGACGTCGACGGCGTCGGTGATCAGGCCGGAGCCCAGGCGCAGGGCGGTGCGGGCGGCGACCTCCTTGTTCTCGCCGGAGGAGGTGACCAGGACGGCGGCGGCGCCGGTGTCCTCGGCGATCTGGGTCAGCGCGTCGACCTTGGGCACCACCAGCTGGGAGGTGAACTCCTCGGCGTCGGCGGTGTAGACCTTGGCGGCGCCGTACTCGGCGGCCTTGGCGGCGATGTCGGCGGCCGCGGCTCCGGCGCCGAGGACGACGGCGGAGGGGGTGCCCAGGCGGCGGGCGAGGGTCAGCAGTTCGAGGGCGGGCTTGCGCACGGCGCCGTCGGCGTGGTCGACGAGGACCAGGATCTCGCTCATGGTTGTTTGCTCCGTATCCCTTTGTTCCCGGCGGCCCGTCAGATGAACTTCTGCTCGGCGAGGTAGGCGGCGAGCTGCTTGCCGCCCTCGCCCTCGTCGGTCACGATGACGCCCTTGGTGCGGGCGGGGCGGGCGGTGACGTCCTCGACCTTCGTCCAGGCGCCGGCCAGGCCGACGGTGTCGGCGTCGATGCCCAGGTCGTCCAGGTCCAGGGACTGCACCGGCTTCTTCTTCGCCGCCATGATGCCCTTGAACGAGGGGTAGCGGGCCTCGCCGGACTGGTCGGTGACCGAGACCACCGCGGGCAGCGCCGCCTCGACCTGCTCGGTGGCCGCGTCGCCGTCCCGGCGACCGCTCACCCTGCCCCCGGCCACCGCCACCTCCGACAGCAGCGTGGCCTGCGGCACGCCCAGGCGCTCGGCCAGCAGCGCGGGCAGCACGCCCATGGTGCCGTCGGTGGAGGCCATGCCGCACACCACCAGGTCGTAGCCGGTCTTCTCCAGCGCGGCCGCCAGGATCGCCGAGGTCCCGAGCGCGTCCGTGCCGTGGATGTCGTCGTCGTTGACGTGCACGGCCTTGTCCGCGCCCATCGACAGCGCCTTGCGCAGCGCGTCCTTCGCGTCGTCCGGGCCCACGGTGAGCACCGTCACCTCGGCGCCCTCGTTGGCCTCCGCGATCCGCAGCGCCTGCTCGACGCCGTACTCGTCCAGCTCCGACAGGAGGCCGTCCACGCCCTCCCGGTCGGTGGTGGCATCGTCCGCGAAGCGACGGTCACCGGTCGCGTCGGGCACGTACTTCACACAGACAACGATCCTCAAGCTCACGGCCTGCTCTCCTGTTACTGGTCCGATCCGGCGGCTGCGGCAACTGTCCGTGCGCGCCGGGCGATCCTCGCCCCACGCGCGGGGCCCGCGGCCCGAGCGACGTGCGCAGGTGCCCCTCCGGAACTCCCCGGCAGCATACTCACGAGTAGCCCAGCCGTCACTACTCGCCAGTAGCTTACGCTGCCCGCCGGTCCGGCCGGGCACCATGCCGCCGCCTGTGGCCCATCCTGCCCCAGCCCGACCCGCGTGCCACCTGACTCGGCGCCAGATCCCCTGTGAGATTGAACGCCCCCGCGCCGGGTGCTTCCTAGACCGCCTCGCCCAGCGCCGCGATCACGTCCGCCCGGCGCGGCTGACCCGCCGCCCGCCGCACCACCCGGCCCGACGCGTCCAGCACCAGCACGGTCGGCGTCCGCAGGACCTCCAGCCGCCGCACCAACTCCAGCTGCGACTCGGCGTCCACCTCCACGTGCGCGACGCCCTCCACCATCCCGGCCACCTCCGCCAGCGTCCGCCGGGTGGCCCGGCACGGCTGGCAGAACGACGTCGAGAACTGCACCAGCGTCGCCCGCGCCCCCAACGGCGCCCCCAGCTCCGCCCCGGTCAACCGCACCGCACCGTCCCCGCCCCGCACCCGCAGCCTCCCGTCCCGCGCCTTGCGCAGCGCTCCGAACCCGCCGGCCACCACCAGCACCACCAGGCACAGGATCAGTCCGGTCACCCGCCCAGTGTGACAAACCCGCCCCGGTAGCATCGCCCCCGTGACCGCCCGCACCCCGTCGTCGAACGCCCGGCTGACCAGCCGCCGGGTGATCGACCCGTGCCGGGCCTGCACCACCCGCTGTCGCTGAGCGCACGTCCCCGACGTCCGCCCTCCCGCTGGCGACCCCTTCTCCGGAGCCCCTCCGTGCAGCCCGCGCAGACAGACCCCCGCGGCCCCCGTTCCGCCGCCGTCCTCACCACCCTCGTCCTCGCCGCCGCCCTGATCACCGGCAGCCGCCTGCTGCTCGCCGTCCAGGCCGCGGTCTTCGCCGCCGGCGCGCTCGGCGGCCACCGCTACGCCCCGTACGGCCTGCTCTACCGCGCCCTGGTCCGCCCCCGGCTCGGGCCGCCCGCCGAACTCGAGGACGCCCGCCCGCCGCGGTTCGCCCAGGGCGTCGGCCCGGCCTTCACCCTGCTCGCCGTCCTGGCCGCACCGGCCGGCCTCGGCCCGCTCGCCACGGCCCTCACCGCACCGGCCCTGGGCGCCGCCTCCCTGAACGCCGCCTTCGACTACTGCCTCGGCTGCGAGTTCCACCTGCTGCTGCACCGCGCCCGCGCCCGGCCCCCGGAGGGGGCGGGCGTGACAGACCGTGCCCGTTCGGGGGATCATCGGGGGGAAACACCCGTGGCCGCCGCGGCGTGCCGCGACTTCGCGGCCCTGCCACCACGCCCCGGGTACCACCGGACCGGGCGCATGGCCCGTGGGAAGTAGGGCTGACCGTGGCTGAGTTCGTGTACCCGCCGGTGATCCGTACCGCGCTCGCCGCCTTCAAGGCGCTGGACCTGCGGATCTCCATCGTCGGCGCCGAGCACGTCCCCGCCACCGGCGGCGCCGTCCTGGTCAGCAACCACATCAGCTACCTGGACTTCATCTTCGCGGGCTTCGGCGCGTACCGGGTGGGCCGCCGCAAGACCCGCTTCATGGCCAAGGACGACGTGTTCCGGCACAAGGTCTCCGGCCCGCTGATGCGCGGCATGAAGCACATCCCGGTGGACCGCACCGACGGCCAGCCCGCGTACGAGGCCGCGGTGAAGGCGCTGCGCGAGGGCGAGGTGGTCGGGGTGTTCCCGGAGGCCACCATCAGCCGCTCGTTCACGCTGAAGAAGTTCAAGACCGGCGCGGCCCGGATGGCCGCGGACTCCGGCACCCCGCTGCTGCCGGTGATCCTGTGGGGCACCCAGCAGCTGTGGACCAAGGGCCGCCCGAAGACGCTGACCAAGCGCCACGTCCCGGTCACCATCATGATCGGCGAGCCGATCCACCTGGCCCCGACCGACAAGCCCGTCATGGTGACCCGCCGCCTGCGCGCCGCGATGACCGAGATGCTGGACCGCGCCCAGCGCGACTACCCGGCGAAGCCGGCCGGCCCGGACGACTCCTGGTGGCTGCCCGCCCACCTGGGCGGCACCGCGCCGACCCTGGAGCAGGCGGAGGCCGAGGACGAGGCGGAGGCCCAGCGCCGCGCCGCCCGCTGACGGCCCGTCGGCCCGGCCATCGTTCTCTCATCCGATCCCAAGACCGCCCTCATCCGCCGTTCCTACGCTGCCCGGAACGGTAAAGGGATCGAAAAGGGACGGGAAACCGATGGCAGCCGAGCAGCAGCACCCCGGGCACGACCACGACGAGGGCCGGCGGGTCAGCCGCCGCCGCGCCCTGGCCGGCATCAGCAGCATCGGCCTGGGCGCGCTGCTCGCCGCCTGCTCCGGCACGGGCGGGGACGGGGGCGGCACCAGCGCGAGGACCACCACGGGGGCCGACGCCTCGATCTCCCCGCAGGCGTCGACCACCGAGGACCTGACCGGCCTGTTCGCGGACGCCAACACCTGCGCGCTGACCGCGCAGACCACCCAGGGCCCGTACTACTTCGACGCCGACAAGATCCGCAGCGACATCCGCGAGGACCGCGAGGGCGTCCGCCTCCGACTGGCGATCCGGGTGCAGGACAGCGAGAGCTGCCGGGCGGTCCCGAGCGCGGTGGTGGAGATCTGGCACTGCGACGCCTCCGGCACGTACTCGGGCGCCGAGCAGCTGTCCACCGGCGGCGGTGGCGGCCCGGGCGGCGGCCCCGGCGGCGGCACTCCCCCGTCGGGCGCCCCGACCGGCGCCCCGCCGTCCGGCGCGCCCACCGGCGCCCCGCCCTCGGGCGGCCCCGGCGGTGGCGGCGGTGCCGGTGGCGGTGGCGGCGCGAACGACGGCATGGCCGACCTGACCCCGCAGGACGACAAGCGCTACCTGCGCGGCGCCCAGGTCACCAACCAGGACGGCATCGTCGAGTTCACCACCGTCTGGCCGGGCTGGTACTCCGGCCGCACCGTCCACGTCCACGCGATGGTGCACATCGACAACGAACGCACCCTCACCACCCAGGTGATGATGGACGAGGCGCTGAACACCGCGGTCTTCGCCAAGGCCCCGTACAGCACCCACACCGGCCGCGACACCTTCAACGACGGCGACAGCATCTACCGGCCGTCGATGCTGCTGAAGGTCACCGAGGACGGCGACGGCTACCTCGGCGTGATCACCTTCGCCGCCGACCCCGACAAGAACGGCACGTAGCCCCCGCCCCTGCCCCGCCCCTGCCCCTGTCCCTCGCCGTCCACCGCCCGCCGCCTGTCGTCCGGCCCCGCCCCGCCCCGCCCGGGATCAGCTCCCCGCGAGGCGGTGGGCGGCGACGTCGTGCAGCAGCCCCAGCAGCGGCCGCAGCCGCCGCTCGGCCCGGCCGGCGAGCGCCGCCAGCACCGGCAGGTCGTCGGCGGTGACGGCGGCCGCGGGCCGGGCCAGCCAGGCCGCCGGGTGGTGCAGGTCGTGCAGCAGGGTGCGGGGCGCCGAGCCCGGCCCGGCCCCGACGGGGCTGCCGCCGTGGACGACGTACCGGCCGTCGGCGGACGCCTTCCAGGCCGTGACGGGCTCCGACAGCCCGGCGGTCAGCGGCGGTTCGGGGACGGGGTCGAGCGTCCCGGTGTCGTGGAAGTGCGGCCGGCCGAGCGCCCAGCCGCCCACCACCCGCCAGGACGGCACCGCGAACAGCGGGTGCAGGACCGGGGTGTCCACCGCGCCCGTCTCCCGCAGCTGCCCGCCGTGCCGCTCCCAGCGGCGCAGGCCGCCCCCGGCCCCGGCGGTGACCAGCAGGTCGGGGCCGAGCAGGACGGCCTCCGCCGCGCCCCCGGTCTCGGCCGCGGCGATCGCCCGCCCCTCGGGCAGGCCGACCAGCACCGTCCGGCGGCCGTCCGTGAGCGCGACCCGGGTGCCGGTCGGGTCGACGGCGAGGCGGTCGCAGCGCGACAGCCCGGTGCCGGCCAGGTCGACGGCGACCGGTGGCTCGCCGCCCGTCCCCACCAGGATGCCGCGCATCCGCGCCAGGCCCACCACGTAGCCGTCCGCGGTGGCCGCCACCCGGGCGCCGCGCAGCGCGTTGCCCTCGGCGAGCTGCTCCCCGGCGCCGCCGTCGAGCAGCGCCAGCACCTGGTGCGGCGGCTCCGGCAGGTCCAGCACGGCGACGACCCGCCGCGGGCCGAGGCAGGCGACCGCCTCCCACCCGTACGGGCCGGCGCCGCGGTGCAGCACCCGCAGCCGGCCGCTGCCCGCGTCGAACCCCCTGATCGCCCAACGGCCGTCCGGCTGAAGGCCGTTGACCGCGAGCGCGGGCCGGCCGTGGGCGAAGCCGACGCCGTCCGCGCTGCCGCCGAGGACCGGCAGCTCCCGGTCCGGGGCGGCCGGGGAGCGGCGGGCGGGCACCGCCGGGTCCGCGGCCGCGAGGCGCTCGGCCAGCGCCCGCGCGGCGGGCCCCGGCGGCTGCCACCGCCCGGCGAGCGCCCGGGCCAGCCGCGCACCGTCCGCCACCGGGACGGACAGCGCCAGCGCCCACAGCCCGGCGTCGTCCCCGGCCGCGGTGAGCCGCCGCGCCTCGGCGTCGATCTCCCCGGCCGGCCCCCAGGGCAGCCGCGGGGCCAGGCGGCGGCGCCGCTGCTCCTGCTCGGCGGCGGCGATCCGGGCCGCCAGCCGCTCCTGCTCCGCGCCGGCCCGCTCGTCCTCCGCGTCCGTCCCGAGGGTGCGCCGGACCATCCTGATCACCCCCAACGCGCCGACCAGGGACGGCCCGTAGGCCGCCAGGTCGGCGTCCACCAGCTCCTGCCAGAGCGGGACGGCCGCCTCCCGGTCGGCCAGGCCCGCGCGGTCGTACGGGGCGACGGCGCCGACGTGCTCCAACGCCTCGGCCAGCAACGGGCGGTGGGTCTCCGGGTCGACGCTCGCCAGGTACGCGCACAGGGTGACGCCGGTCCGGGCCGCCGCCATCGTCTCCCGGCGGTGGTCGACCGGCTCCGGCGGCTCGGCGACGTCCACCGGGCGGCCGGATTCGGGCTCGGCCAGCCGCTCCCGCAGCGCGGCGCTCTCCGCCAGCGCGACGGCGGCCTCCTCCGGCTGCCCGGCGGCGGCCAGGGCCCGGCTCAACACCCGCAGCGACTCGGCGAGTTGGAGCTCCATCACGGCGGGCGTCCCGGTCAGCAGCCGCCGGTCGACGTCCACCGCCTCCCCGGCCAGGGCCACCGCACGCTGCCGCCAGCCCGCCGCGACGGGCTGGTGCAGGCCGGGGCTGTCCGGCGCGGCCCGGATGATCGCCTCGGCCAGCTCGTAGTGCTGGACCAGCCACTCGGCCAGCATCCGCAGGGCGCCGGCCAGGGCGGCCTCGTACCGGGCCGGGTTGCCCGCGGCGAGCCTGCGGTCCAGGACCACCGCCTGTTCGAGCGCCGCCAGCGCGGCCCGGCCCCCGAGGTAGCCGCGCGGCAGCAGCATGGCGATGTTGTTCAGGCAGGCCGACAGATGGGACAGCCCCTCCGCCTCGGACGACCTGGTCCGGGACATCCGCCAGAAGATCCCCAGCGCCTCGTGGTCGGCCTCCAGCGCCTCCGCCGTCCGCCCGGCCACCCGCAGCCGGCTCGCGAGGTTCACCAGCAGCGCGCCGCCGCCCGTCCCCGTGGCCGTCGGCTCCATCAGGCCGAGCCGCCGGGCGGTGTCGACCGCCTCCAGCGCGAAGGCCAGCGAGGTCTGCCGCTCCCCGTACCGGGCCAGCCGGGTGGCGAGGTTGGACAGCACGAAGGCCAGCGGCCGCTCGAACGTCGCCGGGTCGGCCTGGGCCAGCGGCCGGTAGAGCTCGACCGCCTCGGTCAGCGCGTCCAGGTTCTCGCGGTAACGCCCGGCCCCGGCCAGCGCGTTGGCGAGCCGGGCGTGGATCGCCGCCCGCTGCGCCGGGTCCCCGGTGCGGGCCAGCCGCCGCCGGGCCAGCACGCAGGCCAGGTCGGCCGCGCCCGGCGCCAGGTCGACGTGCTGGTAGGGGGGCAGCTGCGACTCCACCGCCTCCAGCAGGTCGAACGGGACGCCGGGCAGCGCGGCAAGCGCGCTCAGCACCGGGCTGCCCGCCTCGACGGCCAGCCCGGGCCGCCCGCGCAGCAGCGGGAACAGGTGCCCGTCCGCCACGTGCGGCCAGCGCTCGGCGGCCGCGGCCAACAGCAGCAGGGTGCGCCGGATCCAGCCGGGGGCCGGCCGGTCGCCGGTGAGCGTGCGGACGCTGCCCGGTGCCCAGTCCCGGGCCGGGTAGTCCGCGGCGTGGCCGGGCAGCGTCAGGGCGGCGAAGTCCTCGGCCAGCCGGTCGGGTTGCAGCGGTTCCAGGACGGTGGCCCGGTCGGCCCCGGCGGGCGGGTAGCAGCTCGTGTGGTCGGCCAGCACCCGCTCCGCGGGCAGCCCGAGCTCCAGCCCGTCGAGCGCCCGCGCACCGGCCCGCGGCGCCAGCGGGCCGGTCAGCGCGGCCGCGAACACCACCCGGTTCATCACCTCCGGCGGAGTGGTCCACGGCGCCTCCCGGGAGCCTCCGTCCGACCGGTGGCTGCCGTCGCCGTCCAGCCGGTGGGTCCCGTCGCCGTGCCGGCGCGCCCAGTGCAGGTGCTCGCGGTCCAGCAGGTAGACGGTCAGCCCGGCCGGGTCCGTGGGCGTCTGCCGCCCGGCCAGGTGGGCGTCGACGGACACCAGCGCCGCCAGGTGGACGGCCAGGGTGAGCCCGAACTCCGGCCCGTCCAGCCACGGCGGCGGGGACATCCAGCCGGGGACCGCCACCCCGTACCGCGCCGCGAAGCCGTCCCGGGCCGCGGTGAACATCCGGGCCCGGTGGCCGGCCGGGTCGTCGCCGTCACCGAGGGCCGCCAGCTCCTGCGCCGAGGTCCCGGCCCGGTGGTCGGCCAGCACCGCGCGGACCGCCGGCCAGGGCCCGGTGTCCCGGGCGAGCATCAGCACCCGGGCCGGCACGGCCGGGTCGTGCAGCAGCGCGTTGCTGAGCAGCCAGGTCAGGTGGGAGAGCGGCCACCGGTCGGCGTAGTCGACGAGCAGCAGCAGGCCCGGCGCACCGTCCAGCCGCAGGTCCTGGCTGCCCGGCGGCGGCAGCACCGACCCCGGGCCCTCGGTGGCGGTGACCACCTTCCACCCGTCGTCGGCCAACTCCCGGGCCAGCCGGGCCGCCAACCGGGTCTTGCCCTGCCCGCCGGGCCCGTGCAGCCAGCGGACCCCCAGCCGGGGACCGCCCCCGCACCAGGCCCGCAGCTCGGCCAGCTCCGCCGCCCGGCCGGTGAAACCGACCACCTCCCAGCGGGCGTTGAGCATCCGGCTCGGCAACTCGCCCAGCCAGGCGTCCTCGACGGCCTCCCCCGGCCGCCAGTTCTCCAGCACGTAGACGGGCGTGCCGTCGCCGAAGACGTGGATGTCCGCACCGATCGCCCCGTACGCGAACCCGGCCTCCGCGACGACCCGCTGCTCCGCCCGCCCCGACCAACCGCCCCGCCCGTCGGACGGCCCCGGCGGTCTCACCGCTGCCCCTCGCCCGCCTCCCCGCCCCCGTCCGGGACGGGCCCGCGCGGCGGATCGGGCTGCGCCGCCTCGTGCACCACCACGTTCCCGCCGATCGCACCGTAGGCCCGGCCGTGGTCGCGCGCGGTCACGTTCAACGTCCAGTTCTGCTCGGCCCGGGGCAGCGCGGCCACCGTCTGCTCCACGAACACCCGCAGCTCCTCGGCCAGTTCGGGGTGCTCGGTCAGCAGCGCCTCCAACTCGACCTGCCACCCCGGGGCGAGCCCCTGCCGCGCCCGCTCCGGCTCCGACGCCAGCGCCACCAACCCGGCGTCCCGGTCCAGCCGGGCCTCCACCACCTCCTGCCCGACCGCCCCGCCCCGCCCGAACAGCCTGGCGGCACGGTCCCTGACGGTCTGCCAGGCGTCGGTGGCCATCGCCCCCACCAACGCCGTACCACCCGCGCCGGCGAGCGCGACCAACGATTCGGCGAGCATCCGTTCCCCCTGGACCGCTTGTTCCCGTCCCATCGCCGTAACCCGGCCGTCTCATGGTGCCACCCGACGCGCCCGGCCGGGGTCCCCCCGGACCACGTTCACCGGACCGTGTCCACCCAACCGCCCTCCCCACGCCCCGACGGCAGCGCCCACCGGCGGCTGCTCGGCCGGCGAACCCGGCCCACCGCCGGCCGCTCAGCCGGTGAACCAGCCGACCACTGGCACCCTCAGCCGGTGAACCAGCCCGCGCGTCCAGCCGGAACCCGGGACGAACCGGTCAACTGCGCGAGCCCGTCCTCCAGTTCGCGCAGCCGCCGCTCCCCGAGCGCGGCCGCCCAGCGCCCCCGGATCTCCTCGAACCCGGCCGCCGACCGGGCAGCAGGTCCAGCCCGTACGGCGTCAACCGGACGATCTTGCGCCGCGCGTCCCGCGGATCGTCCGCCCGCTCCGCGTACCCGAGCGCCTCCAGCCGGTCGACGGTCTTCCGGCGGCCTGCTTGGACACCCCCAGCCGCCGGCCGATCTCGCTCGCACTCGCCCCGTCGATCCCGATCGCCTGCAGGCGAACCCGTGCGCGGGCCGGGCGTCCGGGTGCCCCTCGCGGGCCAGCCGGTCGTGCAACTCGTCGATGATCGTGCGGAATCCGGCGAACAGCAGCAGCGGCAGCTCGAACCCGTCCCGGGCCCGGCCGGCCGGATCCCCGTTGCGCGAATCGACAACCTGGTTTACGTTTTGGTCAACCACGTTGTCCATTCTAGGACGCACCGCCGGGGCCCGCTCGTCGGCCACCCCGGCCTGCCCTCCACCCACCCCGAAAGGCCCACCCATGCCCACCTCCACTCCCTCCACCTCCCCCGCCTCCTCCACCGGAACGCACTTCCCCGACCTCACCCCCGACACCGCCCCGCCGGCCGCCCGCCGCCAGCTCGACCAGGTCACCCGCCACCTCGGCTACCTCCCCTCCGCCGCGGCCCGCCTCGCCCACTCACCCCAACTCCTCGACGGCTTCCTCAAGTTGACCGCCCTCTTCGACACCACCGAACTCGACCCGACGGTCCGCGAAACCGTCATCCTCACCATCGCCACCCGCAACGCTGCCACCTCTGCGTCGCCATGCACACCGCCGCCCTCACCCGACTCGACGCCGCCCCCGACCTGATCACCGCCCTGCGCGCCCAACAGCCCCTCCCCGACGCCCGGTTGGAAGCCGTCCGCCGCTTCGTCCACACCGTCCTCGACCACACCGGCGCCGTCCCCGAACCCGACCTCGCCGCCTTCCTCGCCCACGGCTTCACCCCGCGCAACGCCCTCGAAATCGTCCTCGGCATCGGCGCCTACACCCTCTCCACCTTCGCCAACCGCCTCACCGACGCCCCCGTCGACCCCCAACTCGCCCCTACGCCTGACCGTCCGCACCCGGCCGGTACGCTCCCCCGGTGACCGGCCCCGTCCTCCCCGCCCTGCGCCACCAGCTGGTGGCCGCGGTCCTCACCCTGGCCGCCCCCGGCCTCCAGGACGACGCCTTCGACCCCGCCCCGCTGCTCGCCACCCTGTTCGGCGAAGCCTGCGACGCCGACGACCCCCTCCCCTGGATCGGCCACACCCTGCGCACCGGCGAAGAGGCCGCCCTCACCGCCGACCTCGGCGCCGCCCTCCGCACCCTCCTCACCACCCTCCCGCCCGACCCCCGCCCCACCGACCACCTGCACTCCCCCGCCTGGCCCCCCGTCACCACCGCCGCCGCCCGCCTGGCCCGCACCCTGGTCGCCAACGACCACCACACCACCGACTGAGGGGTCCCGACCAACACGGCCGGGACCCCTCACACCCACACCTCCCGGGTCAGCGCCCCGGACCCTCACCCACCCCCGCCGGCCCACCCTCCGGCAACACGAAGTGCGGGTTCTCGATCAGCCCCACCACCGCCCCCGAAGGCTCCAGCACCGTCCCGACCCGGATGCCACCCCCCACCTCCTGCACCTGCTCCCGCACCACGGCCCCCGCCGCCACGAACCGCTCCACCGCCACCGCCACGTCCCGCACCCCCCAGTACGACACCGGCCCGACCGCCGGATCCGCGTTCGGGTCCAGCCCCAACTCGTACCCCCCGACGTTGAACCCCACGTAGAACGGCTCGTCGAAGTACGGCTCCACCCCCAGCACCGAGCTCCACCACGCCTTCGCCGCACCGAGATCCGGCGCGGGATGAATGACCGTCCGAAGACCGAGAAGCACGCCAACGTCCTTTCCGAAGAGCCGAACCGGCAGGAAGCCGAGCCTAGTACTCCGGCAGCCGAGGGCGGGCCGGCGGCTGCGCCTCCAGCCTCCCCGGGAACGCGAAAAAGCCCCCTGACTTCCCGTCAGGGGGCTTTCCCACAATGATTGTTCGGCGGCGTCCTACTCTCCCACAGGGTCCCCCCTGCAGTACCATCGGCGCTGTGAGGCTTAGCTTCCGGGTTCGGAATGTAACCGGGCGTTTCCCTCACGCTATGACCACCGAAACACTATGAAACTGTCGCCGCCCGGCCGGATCCCTCCGGCGGGGGTCGTTGTTTCAGAACAACACAGTGGACGCGAGCAACTGAGGACAAGCCCTCGGCCTATTAGTACCGGTCAACTCCACCCCTCACAGGGCTTCCATATCCGGCCTATCAACCCAGTCGTCTACTGGGAGCCTTACCCTCTCAAGGAGGTGGGAGTGCTCATCTCGAAGCAGGCTTCCCGCTTAGATGCTTTCAGCGGTTATCCCTCCCGAACGTAGCCAACCAGCCATGCCCTTGGCAGGACAACTGGCACACCAGAGGTTCGTCCGTCCCGGTCCTCTCGTACTAGGGACAGCCCTTCTCAACACTCCTACGCGCACAGCGGATAGGGACCGAACTGTCTCACGACGTTCTAAACCCAGCTCGCGTACCGCTTTAATGGGCGAACAGCCCAACCCTTGGGACCTACTCCAGCCCCAGGATGCGACGAGCCGACATCGAGGTGCCAAACCATCCCGTCGATATGGACTCTTGGGGAAGATCAGCCTGTTATCCCCGGGGTACCTTTTATCCGTTGAGCGACGGCGCTTCCACAAGCCACCGCCGGATCACTAGTCCCTACTTTCGTACCTGCTCGACCCGTCAGTCTCACAGTCAAGCTCCCTTGTGCACTTACACTCAACACCTGATTGCCAACCAGGCTGAGGGAACCTTTGGGCGCCTCCGTTACCCTTTAGGAGGCAACCGCCCCAGTTAAACTACCCACCAGACACTGTCCCTGATCCGGATCACGGACCCAGGTTAGACATCCAGCACGACCAGAGTGGTATTTCAACGGCGACTCCACAACAACTGGCGTTGCTGCTTCACAGTCTCCCACCTATCCTACACAAGCCGAACCGAACACCAATATCAAGCTATAGTAAAGGTCCCGGGGTCTTTCCGTCCTGCTGCGCGAAACGAGCATCTTTACTCGTAATGCAATTTCACCGGGCCTGTGGTTGAGACAGTCGAGAAGTCGTTACGCCATTCGTGCAGGTCGGAACTTACCCGACAAGGAATTTCGCTACCTTAGGATGGTTATAGTTACCACCGCCGTTTACTGGCGCTTAAGTTCTCAGCTTCGCCCGACCGAAATCGGACTAACCGGTCCCCTTAACGTTCCAGCACCGGGCAGGCGTCAGTCCGTATACATCGCCTTACGGCTTCGCACGGACCTGTGTTTTTAGTAAACAGTCGCTTCTCGCTGGTCTCTGCGGCCACCACCAGCTCGGGGAGCAAGTCCCGTCACCAGCAATGGCCCCCCTTCTCCCGAAGTTACGGGGGCATTTTGCCGAGTTCCTTAACCACAGTTCACCCGAACGCCTCGGTATTCTCTACCTGACCACCTGAGTCGGTTTGGGGTACGGGCCGCCATGAAACTCGCTAGAGGCTTTTCTCGACAGCATAGGATCATCCACTTCACCACAATCGGCTCGGCATCAGGTCTCAGACACGTGTTGCGCGGATTTGCCTACGCAACGTCCTACACCCTTACCCCGGGACTACCACCGCCCGGGCTGGACTACCTTCCTGCGTCACCCCATCGCTCACCTACTACCCCGTTGGGTCACCGGCTCCACCACGTCCCTTTGTCCGAAGACTCCGGGCCGGCTTCACGGGCTTAGCATCAAGAGGTTCGACGTTGGCGCTTCAAAGCGGGTACGGGAATATCAACCCGTTGTCCATCGACTACGCCTGTCGGCCTCGCCTTAGGTCCCGACTTACCCTGGGCAGATCAGCTTGACCCAGGAACCCTTGGTCAATCGGCGCAAGAGTTTCCCACTCTTGTATCGCTACTCATGCCTGCATTCTCACTCGTGAACCGTCCACAACTCGATTCCTCGGCTGCTTCACCCGGCACACGACGCTCCCCTACCCATCACAGCAGGCGTTGGCCCTTCATGCTGCAATGACACGACTTCGGTGGTGTGCTTGAGCCCCGCTACATTGTCGGCGCGGAATCACTTGACCAGTGAGCTATTACGCACTCTTTCAAGGGTGGCTGCTTCTAAGCCAACCTCCTGGTTGTCTCTGCGACTCCACATCCTTTCCCACTTAGCACACGCTTAGGGACCTTAGTCGGTGTTCTGGGCTGTTTCCCTCTCGACCATGGAGCTTATCCCCCACAGTCTCACTGCCGCGCTCTCACTTACCGGCATTCGGAGTTTGGCTAAGGTCAGTAACCCGGTAAGGCCCATCGCCTATCCAGTGCTCTACCTCCGGCAAGAAACACGCGACGCTGCACCTAAATGCATTTCGGGGAGAACCAGCTATCACGGAGTTTGATTGGCCTTTCACCCCTAACCACAGGTCATCCCCCAGGTTTTCAACCCTGGTGGGTTCGGTCCTCCACACGGTCTTACCCGCGCTTCAACCTGCCCATGGCTAGATCACTCCGCTTCGGGTCTTGGGCATGCAACTATGGGCGCCCTATTCGGACTCGCTTTCGCTACGGCTACCCCACACGGGTTAACCTCGCTACACACCGCAAACTCGCAGGCTCATTCTTCAAAAGGCACGCAGTCACAGCCCGAAGGCTGCCCCCACGGCTTGTAGGCACACGGTTTCAGGTACTATTTCACTCCGCTCCCGCGGTACTTTTCACCATTCCCTCACGGTACTATCCGCTATCGGTCACCAGGGAATATTTAGGCTTAGCGGGTGGTCCCGCCAGATTCACACGGGATTTCTCGGGCCCCGTGCTACTTGGGAGAAGCTCAAGCGAGCCGTACAGATTTCGTCTACGGGGGTCTTACCCTCTACGCCGGACCTTTCGCATGTCCTTCGACTACCCATACGGTTTCTGACTCGCCCAGCCGCCGGCAGACGACTGAAGAACTTTCCCACAACCCCGTCGTGGCAACCCCTGCCGGGTCTCACACCACAACGGTTTGGCCTCATCCGGTTTCGCTCGCCACTACTCCCGGAATCACGGTTGTTTTCTCTTCCTGCGGGTACTGAGATGTTTCACTTCCCCGCGTTCCCTCCACGCACCCTATGTGTTCAGGTACGGGTGACAGCCCATGACGACTGCCGGGTTTCCCCATTCGGACACCCCCGGATCAAAGCTCGGTTGACAGCTCCCCGGGGCCTATCGCGGCCTCCCACGTCCTTCATCGGTTCCTGGTGCCAAGGCATCCACCGTGCGCCCTTAAAAACTTGGCCACAGATGCTCGCGTCCACTGTGCAGTTCTCAAACAACGACCAGACACCCACCCTCGGGAGCATGACGCACCCTCAACTGAGGCCGGCATCCATGAGGCAACTTCCGTTCCCTCAGGACCCAACAACGTGCCCGACACACCAAGCTGTCCCTGTCTTCCACGCCCCCGAGGGGGCAGTACTGGCAGATCCATACCGTGTGTGCCGAATAGTCAACGTTCCACCCATGAGCTAGCACTCCGGGACATTCGCCCGAAGCTGCCGTGTGCTCCTTAGAAAGGAGGTGATCCAGCCGCACCTTCCGGTACGGCTACCTTGTTACGACTTCGTCCCAATCGCTGGTCCCACCTTCGACGGCTCCTCCCCTTACGGGTTAGGCCACCGGCTTCGGGTGTTACCGACTTTCGTGACGTGACGGGCGGTGTGTACAAGGCCCGGGAACGTATTCACCGCAGCATGCTGATCTGCGATTACTAGCAACTCCAACTTCATGGGGTCGAGTTGCAGACCCCAATCCGAACTGAGACCGGCTTTTTGGGATTCGCTCCGCCTCGCGGCATCGCAGCCCTTTGTACCGGCCATTGTAGCACGTGTGCAGCCCAAGACATAAGGGGCATGATGATTTGACGTCGTCCCCACCTTCCTCCGAGTTGACCCCGGCAGTCTCCTGTGAGTCCCCGACATTACTCGCTGGCAACACAGAACAAGGGTTGCGCTCGTTGCGGGACTTAACCCAACATCTCACGACACGAGCTGACGACAACCATGCACCACCTGTACACCGACCACAAGGGGGCTGATATCTCTACCAGTTTCCGGTGTATGTCAAGCCTTGGTAAGGTTCTTCGCGTTGCGTCGAATTAAGCCACATGCTCCGCTGCTTGTGCGGGCCCCCGTCAATTCCTTTGAGTTTTAGCCTTGCGGCCGTACTCCCCAGGCGGGGAACTTAATGCGTTAGCTGCGGCACCGACGACGTGGAATGTCGCCAACACCTAGTTCCCAACGTTTACGGCGTGGACTACCAGGGTATCTAATCCTGTTCGCTCCCCACGCTTTCGCTCCTCAGCGTCAGTAATGGCCCAGAGATCCGCCTTCGCCACCGGTGTTCCTCCTGATATCTGCGCATTTCACCGCTACACCAGGAATTCCGATCTCCCCTACCACACTCCAGCCTGCCCGTATCGAATGCAGACCCGGGGTTGAGCCCCGGGCTTTCACATCCGACGCGACAGGCCGCCTACGAGCTCTTTACGCCCAATAATTCCGGACAACGCTCGCACCCTACGTATTACCGCGGCTGCTGGCACGTAGTTAGCCGGTGCTTCTTCTGCAGGTACCGTCACTTGCGCTTCTTCCCTGCTGAAAGAGGTTTACAACCCGAAGGCCGTCATCCCTCACGCGGCGTCGCTGCATCAGGCTTTCGCCCATTGTGCAATATTCCCCACTGCTGCCTCCCGTAGGAGTCTGGGCCGTGTCTCAGTCCCAGTGTGGCCGGTCGCCCTCTCAGGCCGGCTACCCGTCGTCGCCTTGGTGGGCCGTTACCCCACCAACAAGCTGATAGGCCGCGGGATCATCCTGAACCGCCGGAGCTTTCCACCGGCCCCCATGCGGGAGACGGTCGTATCCGGTATTAGACCTCGTTTCCAAGGCTTGTCCCAGAGTTCAGGGCAGATTCCCCACGTGTTACTCACCCGTTCGCCACTGATCCACCCCGAAGGGCTTCACCGTTCGACTTGCATGTGTTAAGCACGCCGCCAGCGTTCGTCCTGAGCCAGGATCAAACTCTCCGTGAATGCTTCCACGAAAGAGCGGCACAGCAGCCACCGGAATAAGGCGGCCCCGTGCACTGCGTCCTCGCTAGTGTTTTACTTCAAAAGGAATCTCCAACCCCGACGAGACGTCGAGGCCGGGGATGTCAACATATCTGGCGTTGACTTTTGGCACGCTGTTGAGTTCTCAAGGAACGGACACTTCCTTCGGACCGCATTCCTGCGGACCCTCCGGGCGCTTCGTTCTTTCGTGTTTCCAGCTTATCAGATCCGAGCTTGTGCTCTTTCCCGACTCGCTTTCGTCTTCTGCGGCTTGACGCCCCGTCCGACGTTTCAAACTCTAGCCGATCCCCGCTCCTGAAAGCGAATCGGCCGCAATCTCCGGAAAAGCACACGCCGAAAATGCGAACGGGGACGCGAAAAAGACGCGACCCGTCACGGATCATCGAACTGGTTTCTCAAGGGATTGGCCGCCCCGGGACCGTCCACACAGATGCGTGTCCGGTGCTCCCTGCCGAGCGACCAGTGAACACTACGCCCGATCCGGCCCAGGTGCAAACAACGACAGGACGGCCGGCCCGGGAGGCTTCTCCCGAACCGGCCGTCAGGCCGTCCGTCGCGCCCCTGGAGGGGGTCAGTCCTCGCGGGCCATCTCCTCCGCGATCGCCGCGGCGAAGGCGTCGATGTCCTGTTCGGTGGTGTCGAAGGCGGTCATCCAGCGGACTTCGCCGGTGTGCTCGTCCCAGAAGTAGAAGCGGTAGCGCTTCTGGAGGCGTTCGCTGACCTCGCGCGGGAGGAGGGCGAAGACGGCGTTGGCCTGGACGGGGCGGACCACCGTGATGCCGGGGATGTCGCGGACGGCTGCTTCGAGGCGGCGGGCCATCGCGTTGGCGTGGCCGGCGTTGCGGAGCCAGAGGTCTCCGGTGAGGAGGGCCTCGAACTGGACCGAGACGAAGCGCATCTTCGAGGCGAGCTGCATCGACATCTTGCGCAGGTACTTGAGGTTGCGGACCTTGTCCGGGTTGAGGACGACCACGACCTCGCCGAGCAGCAGGCCGTTCTTGGTGCCGCCGAAGGAGAGGACGTCGACACCGGCGTCGGTGGTGAACTCGCGGAACGGGGCGTCGAGGGAGGCGGCGGCGTTGGCGAGCCGGGAGCCGTCCAGGTGGACGAGCATGCCGCGTTCGTGGGCGTGTTCGCAGATCGCCCGGATCTCGTCGGCGGTGTAGAGGGTGCCGAGTTCGGTGGACTGGGTGATCGAGACGGCGAGCGGCTGGGCACGGTGCTCGTCGCCCCAGCCCCAGGCCTGCTGGTCGATCAGGTCGGGGGTGAGCTTGCCGTCGGGGGTCGGGACGAGGTGGAGCTTGATCCCGGCGATCTTCTCGGGGGCGCCGCACTCGTCGACGTTGATGTGCGCGCTCTCCGCGGCGACGACCGCGCCCCAGCGCGGGAGCAGGGCCTGGAGGGCGACGACGTTGGCACCGGTGCCGTTGAAGACGGGGTACGCCTCGGCGCGGTCGCCGAAGTGGCGGCGGAAGACGGTCTGGAGGTGTTCGGTGTAGGCGTCCTCGCCGTAGGCGACCTGGTGGCCGTCGTTGGCGAGGGCGATCGCGGCGAGCACCTCGGGGTGGACGCCGGCGTAGTTGTCGCTGGCGAAGCCGCGGACGGCGGGGTCGTGGTGCCGTACCGCGTCGGTCGGGCCGAAAACGGGGGTCATCGGGCTGTCAGCCACAGGTGCTGTCCGTTCAGTTCTGCTGCGGGGCGGTCCCAGAGGGACGCCAGGGTGGTGGCCAGGTCGGCGGTGTCGGTGAAGCCGGCGAACTTGGCGTCCGGCTTCTCGGCCCGCATCTCGGGGCTGACCAGGGCTTTGATCACCAGGATGACGGCTGCCGCGGTGGGGTCGCCGTCGGGGGCGGTGGTCTCCTTGCGGAAGGAGTCGGCCATCGCCAGCGTCCAGGCCTCGGTGGCGGCCTTGGCGGCGGCGTAGGCGGCGCCGCCCGCGGTGGGCTTGTGCGCGGCGGCGGCGGAGACCATGGCGTAGCGGCCGGCGGGGCTGCGGAGCAGCGCGGGCTGGAAGGCCAGCGAGGTGTGCTGGAGGGTGCGCACGACGGTGTCGTGCAGGAAGTCCCAGTCGTCGATCCGGCTCTCGAAGAAGGTCTTGCTGCCGCGCCAGCCGCCGACCAGGTGGAGCAGGCCGTCGACGTGGCCGTGCTCGGCCTCGAGGTGGTCGGCCCAGTCGTGGACCTCCTGCGGGTCGAGCAGGTCGATGACCTGGCCGTGGACCTTGGCACCGGGGACGGCGGTGCGGACGGCGGCGAGAGCCGCGTCCAGCCGGCGCTGGTCGATGTCGGCGCCGATCACGGTGGCGCCGTCGGCGGCGAGGCGGCGCAGGGTGGCCTGGCCGGCGGGGCCGCTGGCTCCGGCGACGGCGATCACCCGGTCGGTGAGGGGACGGGTGCTCATGCGGCGATCTCCTGGGTGCTGGTGCCGGTGATGCCCTTGGTGTCGGCGATGACGCGGCGGAGTTTCTTGGACAGGGCCTCGTAGAACATGCTGAGCGGGAACTCGTCGGGGTGGACGGCGTCGCACAGGGCCTTGCGCAGGGCCTTGTCGTCGGCGAGGTCGAGCGGGAGCGCCTCGGGGCCCTTGGCCCAGGTGGAGGCGGGGTGCGGGGTGAGGTAGCGGGAGACCAGCTGGTAGGCGGCGATCCAGTGGGCGGTCTTGGGGCGGTCGATGCCGTCGCGGTAGAGCGTCTCGATCTCGGCGCAGAGCTGGTTGGTGACGTCGGCGACGCGGTCCCAGTCGATGGTGAGGCGGTTGTCGCGCCAGCGCAGGGCGTCGTGCTTGTGCAGGTAGGCGAAGAGCAGCTGGCCGCCCATGCCGTCGTAGTTGCGGACCCGGTCGCCGCTGACCGGGAAGCGGAACAGGCGGTCGAAGAGGATCGCGTACTGGACGTCGCGGCCCTGGGGGTGGCCCTCGGCCTCGAGCTTGACCGACTTCTTGAAGGTGTTGAGGTCGCAGCGGAGCTCTTCGAGGCCGTACATCCAGAACGGGCTGCGCTGCTTGATCATGAAGGGGTCGAAGGGCAGGTCGCCGTGGCTGTGGGTGCGGTCGTGGACCAGGTCCCACAGGACGAAGGTCTGCTGGGTGCGGTCCTGGTCCTGGAGCAGTGCGGCGGCGTCGGCGGGGATGTCGAGGTCGAGCTGGCGGACGGCGCTGGTGCTGACGGCGCGGAAGCGGGCGGCTTCGCGGTCGCAGAAGATGCCGCCCCAGGTGAAACGTTCCGGCGCTTCGCGGACGGCCACGGTCTCGGGGAAGAGCACGGCGGAGTTGGTGTCGTAACCGGCGGTGAAGTCCTCGAAGGCGATGCCGAGGTAGCCGGGGTTGTCGAAGCGGGTGCGCTCGAGTTCGGCGATCCAGTCCGGCCAGACGACCTTCAGCAGGACGGCTTCCAGGTTGCGGTCGGGGTTGCCGTTCTGGGTGTACATCGGGAAGACGACCAGGTGGCCGGTGCCGTCGACGCGCTGCTCGTTCGGGCGGAAGGCCAGCAGCGAGTCGAGGAAGTCGGGCTCGCGGTAGCCGGTGTCGGCCCACTTGGCGAGGTCGGCCCGGACGGCGGCCAGGTAGGCGGCGTCGTGCGGGAAGAGCGGGGCGAGCTCGGCGACGGCGTCCTGCACGGTCTCGACCAGCGGGTCGACCGTGGAGCGCGGGACGGCGGCGAGGTCGATCGAACCGTCCTTGGACTGCAGCGGCCGGAGGGCCTCGACGGCGTCCTTCAGGCGGGTCCAGGCCGGGTGCGCGACCGGGTCGGTGGCGTGGGCGTCGCCCGCGAGCGCGAGCGTCGGCGAAAGATTCTGCATCACAGGCTCACTTCGACAGGAGTTATTACGACAAGACCACGTTAAATGCGAAAGGTTCTCCGGCTCAAGGCCGGTTTGACGGTAGACGCTCCAGTTCGTAGTACCGGCACCCGCCGATCTCTCCGCGGTGGAGTAGGAGGGGAGCGGGCGCGGACCGGAACGGACGGCTCCGGCCCGCCCGGCCCGGGGGCGCCCGACCTGCCCCGACCATGCCCCGGCCCCCACCGGGTCGCCACCGGGGCGCCCACCGTGCGCGCAGGACCGGTCACGCCTCGGTGCGCCCCCGTTCACGCCCTGCTGCGCCCGGGCCGGGTCGGTGATCGTGGAGGGGACGCGGACCCCGGCCTCCTGCGGCGACCGGCGGCACCCTCCGAGAGGGCCACGGGGTCACGGGGTCCCGGCGACATCCGGCACGGAGGGGGACGCGATGCACGGTCCGGCGCTGGTGAGCTGGCTGCTGGCGGCGCTGGCCGCGGGCAGCGGCGGCTACTGCGGGTGGCGGGTGCGCCGCTGGAGCACCGAACCGGCCTGCGGCGGCCACCACCGGGCGCGCCGGGAGTCGGACGTGCTGGAGGCCGCGATGGGCCTGGGCATGGCCGGGATGGCGCTGCTGCCGGGGGTGTTCTGGGGCTGGCCGTACGCGCTGCTGGCGGCGGTGCTGCTGGTCGGCGCGCTGGCCGGGCGCGGCGCGGGGCTGCGGGTGCACCGGCTGCACCACGGGATCGGGGCGCTGGCGATGGCGTACATGGCGCTGGCGATGGCCGGCGGGTCGGCGGGCGGGCACTCCGGGCACGCCGGGCACCACGGGCAGCCGGGCGGGCTGCCGCTGCTGACGGGGGTGCTGCTGGTGTACTTCGGGGCGTACGCGCTCTGGGAGGGCAGCCGGGTGCTGGCGGCGGGCGGTCCGGTGGCGGCGGCGCCGCTGCCGCGGGCCTGCCGGGCGGCGATGGGGATCGGGATGTTCGCCATGCTGCTGTCGATGTGAGCCCCCGGCGCGGCACGGGCGTTCGACCGCCGGGCGGGGGTGCGGCTGACGGGGCGTCGGGCGGTCCGGCGGCGGTGGTCGGGCGTGGCCTTGGTCACTGGACCGACCCGGCCGTTCCGCGCGGGCGTGTGGCGGCATAGGTTGGGGGGAAGCGCATCGCCGCGCCTCGAACCCCTCCCTCGGGGAGACCTCTGCCATGACGGCACTGCTGAGCCTGCTGCTGCTCGGACTGCTGCTCGCCACCGTGGCGCCGAGCCGCCTGGCCCGGGCCCGCTGGCCGGAGCGCGAACCGGTGTTGGCCCTGTTGGTGTGGCAGATGCTGGTGGTCGCGGTGCTGCTGTGCTGCGTGCTGAGCCTGCTGCTGGCGAGCGCGGCCGCCCTGCCCGCCTGGCGGGACGTGGTGTTCTCGGGCGCCCCGGCCGGGGTGGAGGACGCGTACGAGCTGGTGGGCCTGGAGGGCTGGGGTCGGCTGTCGGCGGCGGTGCTGGCCGCGGGCGGGGTGTGGACGGCGGTGTCGCTGGCCCGGGAGGTCCGTTCGGCGCGCGCGGAGCGCGGTCACCGGCACGCCCAACTGGTGCGTCGCGCGCCGGAGTTGCCGAGTTCGCTGCTGCCGCGTCGGCGCCGGGTGCGCGAGCCGCTGGTGGTGCTGGAGAACGTCCGGCCGCAGGCCTGGTCGCTGCCCGGGCCGCGGGCCCGGCTGGTGGTGACCACGGGGGCGCTGCAGCAGTTGTCGGACCGGGAGCTGGCGGCGGTGCTGAGCCACGAGCGCGGTCACGTCCGGGCCCGGCACCACTGGTTGGGGCAGTGCGCGCAGGCGCTGGCGACCGGGTTCCCGGGGGTGGAGGTGTTCTCCGCGTTCCGGGACCAGGTGGCGGTGCTGGTGGAGCTGGCGGCGGACGACCGGGCGGCCCGGCGGCATGGGCGGGTGACCACGGCGCTGGCGCTGGCCGAGCTGAACAGCGAGGTGTTCGCCTCCTGCCCGCCGGCCCAGCTGGCGCAGTCCCCCGCCCGGGTGGACCGGCTGCTGCTGGGCGAGCCCCGGCTGCCGGTGCCGGCCCGGCTGGGCTGGACGCTGGCGGCGCTGGCCGCCCCGCTGGGCGCGGCGGTGCTGGCGGTGGCGCCGGGGCTGTCGGCGCTGCTCTGACGCGCCGCCCCTCCTCTCCGCCGGCCGGGTGCGGGCCCGTCGGCAGCGCACCCCTTGACGGTCCGTCAGCCGCCGGGCTCCGGCCGGTTCAGCCCTCGGGGCCGAGCGTCTCGGCGAGGATCCGGCGGTGCACGGGGCGGGCCTTGAGGTAGCGCTCGCGGCCCTCGTCGGTGAGCGCGATGTAGATGCCGCGCCGGTCGTCGACGCAGTGCGTGCGCCGGACCAGGCCGGCCTTCTCCATCCGGGCGACCAGCCGGGAGAACGCGCTCTGGCTGAGGTGCACGGTGCCGGCCAGGGCCTGCGCGCGCTCGCCGCGGCCGGGCTCCTCCCGCTCGAACTCCCGCAGCCGCTCCAGCAGTTCGAACTCGCTGACGCCGAGCCCGTACGCCTCGCCCAGCTCGCGGTCGATGGCGCAGGCGGTGGCCGCGTGGCGGGCCAGCAGGGCGCGCCACTGCTCGCTGAGCGCCGTCTCCGCGGACGGGTCGTGGTCTGGGTCGAAGTCGGTCACGCCGCCAGGTTAGCACATGCACGTACATCTGTTGCGTCCACATTAAATGCGTTTGCATCCCATGCATATGCATGTAGCGTGCTGTGCCATGACCGACACGACGGTGACCCACACGCCTGCGGCCGACCATCCGTCCGCGACCGAGCACACCCGCTGGAGCCCCCGACTCTGGGGCGCCCTGGTGGTGCTGTGCGCCGCGATGTTCCTCGACGCGCTCGACGTCTCGATGGTCGGCGTCGCCCTGCCCTCCATCGGCGCCGACCTGCACCTGTCCGACTCCGCCCTGCAGTGGGTGGTGAGCGGCTACGTCCTTGGCTACGGCGGGCTGCTGCTGCTCGGCGGCCGCGCGGCCGACCTGCTCGGCCGCCGCCGGGTGTTCCTGGTCGCGCTGGCCGTCTTCGCCGGCGCCTCGCTGCTCGGCGGGCTGGTGGACAGCGGGCCGCTGCTGATCGGCGCCCGCTTCCTGAAGGGCGTCAGCGCCGCGTTCACCGCCCCGGCCGGCCTGTCCATCATCACGACCACGTTCCCGGAGGGCCCGGCGCGGAACCGGGCGCTCTCCATCTACACCACCTGCTCGGCCGCCGGCTTCTCGCTCGGCCTGGTGATCAGCGGTCTGCTGACGTCGGCGGGCTGGCGGCTGACGTTCCTGATGCCCGTCCCGGTCGCCCTGATCGCCCTGGTCGCCGGCGTCAAGCTGCTGCCCCGGCGGCACGACGGGCAGCGCGCCTCCGGCGGGTACGACCTGGCCGGCGCGGTCACCGGCACCGCGGCGGTGCTGCTGCTGGTGTTCACGGTGACGGAGGCCCAGGGCGCGGGCTGGCTGTCCGCCCGCACCCTCGGGTCGCTGCTGCTGGTGGCGGCGCTGGCCGCGGCCTTCCTGACCATCGAGTCCCGCACCGCCCACCCGCTGGTCCGGCTCGGCATCTTCCGGGACGCCGGCGTCCGCCGGGCGAACCTCACCGCGCTGACGCTGATGGGCAGTTACGCGGGCTTCCAGTTCGTGGCCACGCTGTACCTGCAGCGGCTGCTGGGCTGGTCGGCGCTGGAGACGGCGCTGGGGCTGCTGCCCGGCGGCGCGGTGGTGGCGTTCTCGGCGGGCGCCGTCGGCCGGCTGCTGGACAGGTACGGCCCGGCCCGGGTGCTGCCGGTCGGCGTGGCCTCGATGGCCCTCGGGTACGCGCTGTTCCTCCGGCTGGACGAGCACAGCGGCTTCCTCGGCCTGGTGCTGCCGAGCATGCTGCTGATCGGCGCGGGCTTCGCACTGGCCTTCCCCTCGATCAACGTGGCGGCCACCGCGGGGGTCGCGGACGACGAGCAGGGCCTGGCCTCGGGCCTGGTGAACACCGCGCTCCAGGTCGGCGGTGCGATCGTGCTGGCCGTCACCACGGCGGTGCTCACCGCGGGCAGCGCCGGCGGCACCGACGCGCACGCCCAACTGTCCGGCTACCGGCCCGCGTTGCTGCTGGTGACAGGCACCACCGCGCTCGGCCTGCTGATCGCGCTGACGGGCGCGATCCGCTCCGGCCGCCGACGCAGCCAGGCCCCGGCCCCGGTCGCCGACCACACCTACCCGGCGGAGGCGTCGGCAGAGCAGGAGCAGGAGCAGGGGGTGCTGGTGTCGGAACGCTGAACGGAGCGGAGCCCGAGCCCGGGCGGTCGGCCTCCCGCCGCCCCGGGCGCTCCGGCCGTCCTCCGGGCCGGCTCCACCAAACCCCCGTCTTGGTGGAGCCGGTGCGCGCGGTCCGCCACCGGGCGGACTTCGGAGCAGTCACCATCGCAGTTGGGCGGGCCACGGTCAATCAGTGCAGCCGCACCGAGACCGAACTGCCACCCGCCACAAGGAGGTTGAGCCGCACCCCGCGCCGCCCGCGCGCCACCGGCGCCCTCGGTGCACCACCGGCGCCCCCTCCGCACCACCCGCGCTCCGGCGGAGGAGCCGCGGGGGGCGGGCGGTTGCGCTACTGGCTCTTGAGGATCGAGTGCAGCAGGTCGAGGGTCTGCTGCGGGGTGAGGCTGTCCACGCACAGCCGCTCCATCACCTGGAGGTACTCGTCGACGTCGTCGCGCTTGTCCAGGTAGAGGGCGCTGGTGAGCTGTTCCAGATAGACCACGTCGGGCAGGTCCTGCTCGGGGAAGCGCAGCACCGAGAAGGCGCCGCTCTCGCCGGCGTGCGCGCCGAACCGGAACGGCATCACCTGGACGACCACGCTGGGGAGTTGGGCCAGTTCCACCAGGTGCTCCAGCTGGGCCCGCATCACCTCGGGGCCGCCGACCGGGCGGCGCAGCGCGGCCTCGTCGATGACGGCCCAGAGCTTGGGGCCGCGGCCGTCGGTGAGCAGTTTCTGGCGGCGGGCCCGCAGGGTGACCCGGCGGCCGATCTCGGCGTCGTCGAGGGTGGGGCGGTTCTGCGCGAAGATCGCCCGGGCGTAGTCCTCGCACTGGAGCAGGCCGGGGATGAACTGCACCTCGTAGGTGCGGATGAGGGCGGCGGCCTCCTCCAGGCCGATGTAGGTCTGGAACCAGTTGGGCAGCACGTCGTTGTAGCTGTGCCACCAGCCGGACTTGTTGGCCTCGCGGACCAGCGCCAGCAGGGCCTCCCGGTCGGGGCCGGCGGCGAGGCCGTACAGGCTGAGCAGGTCGGCGACGTCGCGCTCCTTGAAGGAGACCCGGCCGAGTTCCATCCGGCTGATCTTGGACTCCGAGGCGCGGATCGCGTAGCCGGCGTCCTCCCGGCTGATGGCGCATCCCTCGCGGAGCCGGCGGAGTTGGGAGCCGAGGAGGATGCGGCGCACCATCGAGCCCCCGCCGGGCTGAACTGTGGTCATTTGACCAAACCTCCACTCGGACGGACCAGTTGCACAGTCTGCCATCAGTTGGGCGCGCTGAGTGCCGGTAGTGGTGCACCCGACTGTCGCTTCGGCCACTTCCGGGTCCATCTTGCACGTGCATCCGGTGCATGCATATGCCAATCGCACGACTGCACGTGAACCGGCTCTTGCATCTGCCGTGAGCGCAGAGGACCATGGTGCACGTGCACTTGCACGCCCTGGCAATCCCGCGGGCCCCGCGTCGACCCCATGCGCGAACCCGCACACCCTCCCGGCAACGCCCGCGCGTCGCTGGGTACTTGCGTGTGCGGACCGGTCGGCCGACGGTCCGGCGGCCGAGCGAGTCGGAGGTGACCGGCATGACCCCGGTGGGTCCCGCCGTGTCCGCCCCCTTATGGGAGGAGCTCTTCATGAGCACCGGTACGGTCCTGGCGACCGACCCTCATGTGGTCAGCTGCACCCTCGCTCCCCGTTTCGAAGCCGTGCGCACCGCACGGGAGTTCACCAGGCGGTCGCTGGAGGCCTGGGGGCTCGGGGAGATCTTCGACGACGTGGCCCTGGTGGCCTCGGAGCTGGTGACCAACGCCCTGCGGCACGCGCTCGGCCAGAGCGAGCCGTCCCGGGTGCCGGTCCAGAGCGTCCCGCAGCCGACGGTGGAGACGCTGCCGATCCGGATCAGCCTGGTGCACCGCGCGCCGCAGGTGGTCTGCGCGGTGAGCGACCCCTCCAGCACCGGTCCGATAGCCCGGGAGGCCGACTTCGTGGCCGAGTCGGGCCGCGGGCTGCACCTGGTGGACTCCTTCTCCCGGTCCTGGGGCTGGCACCCGCTGGCCGGCGCCGGGAAGGTGGTCTGGGCCCTGTTCGACGCCCACACCGAACTGCCCGTCCCGGAACAGCTGTCGAACTCCGGCCGGCACCGCCGCTCCGCCTGACCCGCACACCACCCGCCCGACCCGCGCCCCCCGCCCGACCCGCACCCCCCGAAGCGAACCGTCCGGCGGATCCCGCTGCGAACGGCCTCCCTTGACGGAGCGTCAGGAGAGTCGGGCGGCGCCCGGAACCACGAAGGCCGTCGCGGGATCCCCCACGACGGCCCGGGTGAACGGGAGCCGACCTGCCGTCAGGGCGTGCCGCCCAGGTGGTCGAACTCCCCGTCCTTGACGCCGAGCAACATCGCGGTGATCTCGTCCCTGGTGTAGACCAGTGCCGGACCCTGCGGGAAGCGCGAGTTGCGCATCGCCACGTCGCCGTTCGGCAGCGCGGCGAATTCCACGCAGTTGCCCTTCGAGTTGCTGTGACGGCTCTTCTGCCAGACCACCCCGTCCAGGTCCGCCGCCGCCATGCCGTTGTACGCCTCACGCATTGTTTTCTCCCCAGAGCCTGGCGAATGCCTCACTTGACGTGATGATAGCTCTCCTGCACGTGCATCAGCATGGGAAATTTCCCGTGCAGAAGAACGTGCCAATGCTGTCACCAACCCTTCACAGCCGTGCAATTGACGGTGCGTAAGCGGACACAGCCGGGCGAAACGCCAGTCACTCCATGACCGTCCGCACACATTCGTCTGCGCGTTGTCGATCATCACCACCTTCCACGCGGTTCACAGGTAGTCACGATTCGCACTGTGATGACTGTCACTTCCTGGCGGAAACCCGCCCGCTGCCGGTATCCGGCTGCAACGCGCGAGGGGACATGTCCTACGATCTGGCGCATGAGCACCGCAGCCATCCCGGGCGCGCCACTGCCCGTCCGTACGCCAGGCTCCCGTGCGCGGGGGCGCCACCGCCGTCCCGAGCGCCCCGAGATCATGGCCGGTTCGCCCGCCCTGGTGCTGGCGGTCCCGGCCGTCGCCGGGCCGGAGAGCCGCCCGGTCGTCGAGGAGCTGCTGTCCATCGTCCGCACCGAGCAGGCGGGGATCGAGGTGACGGCGGCCTACCAGGGCGGTGAGGACGCGCCGACGGTCGCCGGCCTGATGGCGGCGGCCGCCGAGGCGGGCCTGCCCGCGCCGGTGGTCGTCCCGCTGGTGCCCGGACCGCACGGCTTCCTGCCCGAACTGCACAAGCTGGCCGCCGAGACCGGCGCCCAGGTGCTGGACCCGCTGGGCCCGCACCCGCTGCTGGCCGAGGCCGTGCACGTGCGGCTGTCCGAGGCCGGGCTGGCCCGCGCCGACCGGGCCCGGCTGTTCGCCATCGCCACCGCCGCCGACGGCGTGGTGCTGACCACGGTCGGCGGCGAGGAGGCCGCCGCCGCGGCCGGCATCACCGGCGTCCTGCTGGCCTCCCGGCTGGCCGTGCCGGTGGTTCCGGCCGCACTGGACGTGCCCGGCTCGGTGGCCGCGGCCGTCGCGCACCTGCGCGCCACCGGCTCCGAGCGCCCGGCGCTGGCCCCGCTGGTGATCGGCCCGGAGGCCGACACCGAGCTGCTGGCCACCGCCGCCGAGGAGACCGGCTGCGCGAGCGCCGCCCCGATCGGCGCCTACCCGACGGTGGGCCAGCTGATCGCCTCCGCCTACCTGGCCGCGCTCCCCGAGCCCACCCAGGAGCAGTTGGAGGCCGCCGAGGCCGCCATCGAGCAGCAGCGCGCCCCGGGGGCGCACGCGGCTCGCTGACGCCGACCGAGAGCCGCGACGGGCGGGAGCAGCGAATCGACGCGCTCCCGCCCGTCGCGCTTCCCCCCTGCTACGTCGACCGGTCCCGACGCGCCTCCCCCCGTGCCACGCCGACCGGTCCCGGCGCGCCTCCCCCCTGCCGCGCCGACCGGTCCCGTCCGGCTGCCGCTCAGCCGGTGGTGACGCGTCCCGTCCCGGGTGCGCGGTCGGTGAAGGCGAGCGCGGGCAGGGCGACCGGGCGCGGCGGGACGGGTGCCTCGGCCGGCGTGGTGGTGGCGTTCCACGGCGTGCCGGCGAGCCCCGGTCCGCCGCCCTTGCCGAGCGCGACGGTCTGCGTCTGCCCGGCCGGGCGGAACAGGATCCGGGTCGGGTCGGGCGCGTCCGGGTCGAGCCACAGTTCGCTGCCGGCCGGGCCGCCGAACGCGCAGTCCAGCACCGCGATGTCGTCGGGCTTGCCGTCGCCGGTGGCCCGGAACGCCACCCCGGCCTTGCGGTAGCCGGTCAGCCGGCTGCGGCTCAGGGTGACGGCCTCGCCGGCCAGTTGGTGCTTGAGGGTGGTCACCGCGTAGTCGGACTGCCCGGCGGCGTCGATCAGCAGCCCGTCGAAGACGGTGCCCTTGTCGCGGCCGAGCGCGTGCACGGCGATGCCGCCGGCGGCGTTCCCGTACAGCACCGAGGCGGTGTAGTCGAAGTCGTTCAGGTAGGCGCCGTGCTCGATGCCCCAGCCGCCGTTGTGGTACGCCGCGTACTGGGTGACGGTGTGGTGGTGCTCGGCGTTGAGCCAGACGAAGATGCCGTTCTGCAGGTTGTTGTGCGCCAGGCAGCGTTCGAAGGTCCAGACGCCCTCGCTGGTCTCCGGCCACTCGTAGCCGGACGCGCCGGTGGCGCCCTGCACGCCGACGGCCACGCAGTCCCGGGCCGAGGAGCCCGTCCCGGCGCCGAGGCTGAAGCCGGTGAGCCGGTAGGCGCGCGGGTTGGGCTCGAAGACGGTGCGGGAGGCGACGCAGCCGTCGTAGGCGATGTCGTCGGAGGGGCCCTGCGGGGTGCGGGTGTCGATCGGGCCGTCCCACCAGTACGCGTCCTCCCAGGTGTCGTGGGAGATGCAGCCGCGGAAGGTGATGCCGTGGCTGGCGTGCGGCACGAAGGCGTGGCTGCCGGTGTCGCGAACCACGACGCCCTCGACCACGGTGCCGCGCGAGGTGTCCAGCAGCATGTGGAAGTGCAGCCCGTACCGGCCGAGCACGGGTTCGGTGACGGGCTTGCCGTCCCAGCTGTCCTTGCCGGCGGCGCGCGGGCCGAGCCAGCGCAGGGCGGCGTGCCGGACGTCGGGCGGGCGGCTGGAGGTGAGGTGGACGTGTGCCCGGCCCTGCTCGGTGCCCTCGATCCGGACGTTGCGGCTGAGGTTGAGCACCTCGGCGCCGAAGGTCGCGCCGCCGCCGGTCGCCACCCGCGGGTGGGCGTGCCGCAGCGGGCCGGTCAGGGTGACGGTGGCGCCGTCGACCCGGGCGACCGTCACCAGGTCGTAGGCGGTGGAGAAGTCCGCGGTGTCGGGCGGCGCGGTCGGGGTGACGGCCAGTTCGTCGCCGGGCTGCCAGCCGTCGGGGGCGGCGGCCAGCTTCAGCGCGGTGTCGCCGGGCTCCAGGTCGGCTGCGGCCCGGACCCAGGCGGTGCGGGGCGCGCCGTCCAGTCGCAGGTAGCCCTGGCCGGTGACCCACAGGCCGGTGTCGCTGTCGACGACGGTCATCCCGCCGCCCGCGAACCGGTGTTCGTCGACCTGCGGGAAGCGCAGGGTGTGGGTGTGCGCGGCGTCGGGGGCCAGGGCCAGGACGCCGCGCACCTCGACGTTGCCCGCGCTGGCCAGGGTCAGCGTCCGGTCGGCGGCGAACACCAGCGAGCCGCCGGGCTCCACCAGCAGCGAGCCGACCTCGGCGTCGGCGTCCAGCACCACCCGGTCGGTGATCCGCACCGCGCTGCCGGGGCCCGGCGGTTTTCCGCCCCAGCCCTTGGCGTCGGACCACTTGCGGCCGCCGGCGTCCAGCACCGGGGGCCGGGTGGAGGGCTGCGGGCTGCCGGCGGCGGGTGGCGGGGCGCCGGTGCCGTGCGGGTGGCCGGCCGGGGTGGCGGTGCCGGTCTGCGCGGCGGCGGCGCCCGCCGGTTCGTCGGCCCCGGCCAGCGACTGCCGCAGGACCACTCCCCCGCCGAGCGCCGCCGCCGTCCCGGCCGCCAGCCAGGTCAGCATCCGGCGCCGCCCGACCGGCGGGCGCCGGTGCCGTGCCGGCGGCGGTTGCCGTTCCTCGTCCTGCCCGTGTTCCACCATGGCCGCCCTTCCAGGTTCCGCCGCCCTGAGCCGTCGGGGGCAGCATAGGCAGCGCGGGCGCCGGAAAGCGGCGGATTCGCTTTCGCTTCAGCATTCTGACGTACCGTCAGGAGGCACGGCGGGGTGCTTCGAGGCAGGGACAGAACGCCCATAAAGCGACAAATGACCCGCACACCGGGTGGACAAACGTGAATAATCCCGCATAGCTCAGCATAGGGCAGCA
The DNA here is from genome assembly GCF_003751605.1 of Kitasatospora cineracea. Lineage (NCBI taxonomy): Bacteria > Bacillati > Actinomycetota > Actinomycetes > Kitasatosporales > Streptomycetaceae > Kitasatospora > Kitasatospora cineracea. Next base: position 3,783,831 of record NZ_RJVJ01000001.1, on the reverse strand, counting down.
AAACGGGCACAAGATCACCTATCGCCTGACGTCCCGCCAGAATTCGCCGCCGCTCGCGGAGTTCGCCGAATATCCCTTGATCACCCATTCCGGCCGCTGTGATGCCGGTCACGGGCATTTGCGGATTCTCCTTAATTCCGCTTAATCTCCTGCCCACGTTCGTGGACACACGGACCCAGTTCGCCCGGAACGCCGAGTCCTGCCGCCGGGCGGGTCGGCTCATGCACAACGCACCACGGCAGGGGCGGGGGAACCAGGTAAGTCGCCCCGGGCGGTCGAAGGACCGCACGGGGCTAGGGGTGAAGCCGGGCGCACCACGCGGTGCGCGCGGCCGGGCAACTCCAGCCCGAATCCGACAGCTCACCTCGCAGGCGTGGGAGAGGAACGCTTCTTCATGCTGCCCATCAGCTCCAAGCGCGCCCGCCGCCTGATCGCCACCACCGGTGTCGTCGGCATCGGGCTGTCGATCCCCTGCCTGACCGGTGGCGTCGCCTCCGCGGCGACCGTCTCCACCTGGGACAAGGTCGCGCAGTGCGAGTCCAGCGGCAACTGGGCGATCAACACCGGCAACGGCTTCTACGGCGGTCTGCAGTTCACCGCCTCCACCTGGGCCGAGTTCGGCGGCACCGCGTACGCCTCGCGCGCCGACCTCGCCACCAAGGACCAGCAGATCTCGGTCGCCGAGAAGGTCCTGGCCTCGCAGGGCCCCGGCGCCTGGCCGGTGTGCTCGATCCAGGCCGGCCTGACCAAGGGCGGCGCCGCCCCCCAGGTCGACACCTCCGGCTCCGCCTCGTCCGCCACCGCCGCGCCGTCGCAGTCGCAGACCCAGGCGCCCGCCCAGTCGCAGTCGCAGTCCGGCAGCAAGGGCAAGTCCCAGAACGGCTGGTCGCAGAACGGCTGGTCGCAGGGCAAGTCGCAGTCCCAGCCGCAGGCCGAGCAGAGCGCCCCGGCCGCCACCGCCGACCAGTCGGCCGGCACCTACACCGTCGCGGCGGGCGACTGGCTGTCCACCATCGCGCAGAGCCAGCACGTGGACGGCGGCTGGCAGAAGCTGTACGACCTCAACCGCTCGGTGCTCACCGAGGGCCCGGACATGATCTACCCGGGTCAGCAGCTCTCGCTCGGCGGCGCCGCCACCGCGCAGCAGCAGTCCGCGCCGGCCGCCACCACCTCCTCCACCGGCACCCACCAGGGCTCGTCCTGGAAGGGCAACCGTTCCTCCGCCGCCAAGTCGTCGAGCACCCCGGCCAAGTCGTCCACCGCGACCACCGCCACCGCCTCGACCACGGCCGCCGCCACCGCCACCACGACGGCCGCCGAGGCGACCGCCACCAAGGCGACCGGCTCCAAGGCCGCGGCGATCGACTTCGCGCTGTCCAAGCTCGGCCAGGCGTACGTCTACGGCGGCACCGGCAACGGCGGCTGGGACTGCTCCGGCCTGACCCAGGCGGCGTTCCGACAGGCCGGCATCAGCCTGCCGCGCGTCGCCGCCGACCAGGCCGACTACTCGACCCGCGTCTCGCTGGACAGCCTGCAGCCGGGCGACCTGCTGTTCTGGTCCAGCAACGGCTCCAACTCGGGCGTCTACCACGTCGCCCTGTACGTCGGTGACGGCAAGTACGTCGAGGCCGCGAACCCGCGTTCCGGCGTCCGCACCGAGACCATCGCCAACTGGGCCCCCGACTTCGCGGGCCGCGTCTGATCACGGGCACGACCGCCGCTGCCCCCGGGGACCTGGTCGGCCCCGGGGGCAGCGGCCTATCCTCGGCCGGACGGGGCTCGACGAGACTCGACGACCGGGGAGCGGCACCATGGCGAAAGTGACGATCACGCTGGACGCGGACCTGGCCCTGGAGGTGATGATGCGCGTCGGCGCCACCAGCCCCCAGGACGCGGTGGAACTGGTCGTCCGCGACTACCTCTCCACCGACCGCCGCACCATCGCCCGCGCCGGCGGCACCCGTGACGGCGAGCGCTTCCTCCCCAAGCCCCCGCCCGTCGAAGAGGGCTGACGCCCCGCCGGGCCCGAAACCTCCACAACCTCCGCAACTGTCAAGTAACTTACTGTCTAGTAAGTTCACCGGCCAGTACCTAACCTGGGCGAACCCCCACCCCACCCAAGGGAGTTCGCTCATGGCACACCCCCTCGCCCGGGCCGCCCGCGCCACCCGCCCGCCCGTCGAGGTGCTGCGCACCGGTGGGCGGGTCGTCGAGGCCCGGTCCGCGTACCTGGTGCCGCCGCCCGCCGACGGGGTCCTGGGCGACCTGCCGTTCCGCAACGCGCAGGACGCGCCGGAGGCGGTGGTGGTGACGCGGCGCCGACCGGACGGCTCCTGGCGGGACGTGACGGCCCGTGAGTTCGCGGAGCAGGTCGCGGCGGTGGCCCGCGGCCTGGTCGCGGTCGGGGTCGGCCCCGGCGCGCGGATCGTGCTGATGTCGCGGACCGGGTACGAGTGGACGCTGCTGGACTTCGCCGCCTGGGCGGCCGGCGCCTGCGTGGTGCCGGTGTACCCGACGTCCGCGGTGGAGCAGGCGGAGTGGATCGTCCGGGACTCCGGCGCGGTGCTGGCGGTCGCGGAGGATGCCAGCACCGCCGAGGTGCTGACCGTGGCGATCGCCCGCACCGGCGGGACGGTGCCGCTGTGGCGGCTGGACGAGGACGCGGTCGGCGCCCTCGCCGAGCTGGGCCGCCCCGTTCCCGCCGAGGAGTTGGCGCGCCGCAGACGGGCCCAGGGCCCGGACGACGAGGCCACGCTGATCTACACCTCGGGCACCACCGGCCGCCCCAAGGGCTGCCTGCTCACCCACGCCAACTTCCTCACCGAGGCGGCGAACTGCCACGCCCTGCTGGAGCCGGTGTTCGAGGAGGCGACCGGCCGGGCGCCGTGCACCCTGCTGTTCCTGCCGCTGGCGCACGTGCTGGGCCGGATGATCCAGGTGACCTGCGTGTACGGGCGGGTCCGGATCGGCCACAGCCCGTCCCTGAAACCGGCCGACCTGCGGCCGGACCTGGCCTCCTTCGGCGCGACCTTCCTGGTCGGCGTGCCCTACCTGTTCGAGAAGATCCACCAGTTGGGCCGGGCCGAGGCGCAGGCCAAGGGCGCGGTGAAGGTGTTCGACCGGGCGGCCGCGGTGGCGGTGCGCTACGCCCGGGCCGAGCTGGCCGCGGCGGACGGCGGCCGCCCGGCGCCGCTCTCGCTGCGGCTGGCGCACGGCCTGTACGACGCGCTGGTGTACCGGCGGGTGCGGGCCGCGATGGGCGGCCGGGTGCGGTACGCGATCAGCGGCGGCTCCTCGATCGACCCGGAGCTGCTGCTGTTCTTCGCCGGCGCGGGCGTGCTGGTGCACGAGGGCTACGGGCTGACCGAGAGCAGCGGCCCGTCCACGGTGAACCCGCCGCTGCGGCCGCGGCCCGGCACGGTCGGGCAGCCGGTGCCGGGCAGCGCGGTGCGGATCGCCGAGGACGGCGAGGTCCTGCTGTCCGGCGGTCAGCTCTTCGACGGCTACTACGAGTTGGGGGCGCCGCGGCCCCGGCGGCCGCACTGGTTCGCCACCGGCGACCTGGGGCGGCTGGACGAGGACGGCTACCTGACGATCACCGGCCGCAAGAAGGAGATCCTGGTGACCTCCGGCGGCAAGAACGTCTCCCCCGGCCCGCTGGAGGACCGGCTGCGCGGCCACCCCCTGGTCGGCCAGGCCCTGGTGGTCGGCAACGGCCGCCCGTACGTGGGCGCGCTGCTCACCCTGGACCCGGAGGCGGTGGAGCGCTTCCTCGCGCTGGACCCGCCGACCCCGCCGCACGCGCCCGACGGCGTGGACCTCTCCAGCGCCGTCCCGGTGCACCCGGCGGTGCTGGCGGCGCTCGCCGAGGCGGTGCGGGGCGTCAACGCGACGGTCTCGCGCGCCGAGTCGATCCGCCGGGCCCGGGTGGTGGCGGGCGAGTTCACCGAGGAGCGCGGCCTGCTGACGCCCTCGCTGAAGGTCCGCCGACAGGCCGTCAGCACCGCCTACCGCCGCGACCTCGAACAGCTCTACGCATGACGGACGGCCCCCGGGAGGAGCTCCTCCCGGGGGCCGTGCCGACGAGGCGCCGCTCAGCCGTTGCGCGGGCCGGACCCGGTGGAGCCGCGCATCACCAGCTCGGGCTGGAACATGAACTCGGAGCGCTGCGCCGGGTTCCCGCCGACCTCCTCCAGCAGGGCGTCGACGGCGGCGGTGGCCATCGCCTCGACCGGCTGGCGGACGGTGGTCAGCGGCGGCTCGGTGAACGCTATCAGCGGCGAGTCGTCGAACCCGACCACCGAGACGTCCTGCGGCACCGTCAGCCCGCGCTGGCGGACCGCCCGGATCGCGCCGAGCGCCATCATGTCGGAGCCGCAGACGATCGCCGTGCAGCCCTTGTCGAGCAGCGCCTGGGCCGCGGCGTGCCCGCCCTCCACGCTGAACAGGGTGTGGTGGACGAGTTCCTCGGCCTGCTCGGGGGTGCGCCCGGTGAGCTGCTGCACGGCGGCCGTGAAGCCCTCGATCTTGCGCAGCACCGGCACGTACCGCTTCTGGCCGACCGCGAGGCCGATCGTCTCGTGGCCGAGCTCGACCAGGTGCTGGACGGCCATCCACATCGCGGCCCGGTCGTCCGGCGAGATGAACGGCGCGGCGATCTTCTCGCTGTAGCCGTTGATCAGCACGAACGGGACCTGGCGGCCGGTGAGTTTGGCGTACCGGTCGTGGTCGGCGGTGGTGTCGGCGTGCAGGCCGGAGACGAACACGATGCCCGCGACGCCGCGTTCCACCAGCATCTCGACGAGTTCGTCCTCGGTGGAGCCGCCCGGGGTCTGGGTGCACAGCACCGGCGTGTAGCCGTGCCGGCTGAGCACCTGTTCGATGACCTGGGCCAGGGCCGGGAAGATCGGGTTGCTGAGCTCCGGGGTGATCAGGCCGATCAGCCCGGCGCTGCGCTGGCGCAGCCGGGTGGGCCGCTCGTAGCCGAGGACGTCGAGCGCGGCCAGCACGGTCTGCCTGGTGGTCGCGGAGACGCCCGCCTTGCCGTTGAGGACGCGGCTGACGGTGGCTTCGCTGACCCCCGCCTGCGCCGCGATGTCGGAGAGTCGCGCCGTAGTCACGATCCCAGAGCCTATTGCAACCACGTCAGACCGCCCACCATGCGGTGCTGTCGGCCGGGAGTTCCACCTCGTCCGCCGCGGCGACAGCCTCCGCGGAGGACAGCAGCATACGGCCGGGGGCGGGGATCCGGACGGTTTCGCCGGTGGTGTTCACGGTGCACACGAACGAGCCCTCGGGCGACTCGCGCCGGAACGCCAGCACGCCCTCGGGGGCGGGCAGCCACTCGACGCCGGTGCCGGCGCCGAGCGCGGGCTGCGCGCGGCGGACGGCCAGCGCGGAGCGGTAGAGCTCGAGCGTCGAGGTCGGGTCGCCGGTCTGGACCTCCACCGAGAGGCCGGCCCACTCGGCGGGCTGCGGCAGCCAGCTGGGGCCGCCGGCGTTCGGGCCGAAGCCGTAGGGGGCCTCGGTGCCGGACCACGGGATCGGGACCCGGCAGCCGTCGCGGAAGCCGTCCTGGCCGGCCTGCCGGAAGAACGACGGGTCCTGGCGGACCTCGTCGGGCAGGTCGGTGACGTCGGGCAGGCCGAGCTCCTCGCCCTGGTAGACGTACGCGGAGCCGGGCAGCGCGAGCATCAGCAGGGTGGCGGCGCGGGCCCGGCGCAGGCCGAGGACGCGGTCGCCGGGGGTGCGGATCTGGGTGCCCAGGCCGGGCGGGTTGGCGAACCGGGTGGCGTGCCGGGTGACGTCGTGGTTGGAGAGCACCCAGGTGGTGGGGGCCTGCACCGGGCGCATCGAGTCGAGCGAGACGTCGATCACCTCGCGCAGCGCGGCGGCGTCCCAACCGGTGCCCAGGTACTGGAAGTTGAACGCCTGGTGCAGCTCGTCGGGGCGGACGTAGTTGGCGGTGCGCTGGACGGTCGGGGTCCAGGCCTCGGCGACGCCGATCCGGTCGCCGGGGTACTCGTCGAGGATCTGCCGCCAGCTGCGGTAGATGGCGTGCACGCCGTCCTGGTCGAAGAACGGCATGACGTCGTTGCCGAGCAGCTTGAGCTGGTCGTGGCTGCCGAGGTCGGGCAGGCCGGGGGCCTTGACCAGGCCGTGGGCGACGTCGATCCGGAAGCCGTCGACGCCCATGTCGAGCCAGAACCGCAGGATGGAGCGGAACTCGTCGGCGACCGCCGGGTTGTCCCAGTTGAAGTCGGGCTGCTCGGGGGCGAACAGGTGCAGGTACCAGTCGCCGGGGGTGCCGTCCGGGTCGGTGGTGCGGGTCCAGGCCGGGCCGCCGAAGATGGACTCCCAGTCGTTGGGCGGCAGTTCGCCGTCCTCGCCCTTGCCGGGGCGGAAGTGGTAGCGCTCGCGCAGCGGGGAGCCGGGGCCCTCGCGCAGCGCGCGCTGGAACCACTCGTGCTGGTCGGAGGAGTGGTTGGGGACCAGGTCGACGATGATCCGCAGGCCCAGGTCGTGGGCGTCGCGGATCAGCGCGTCGGCGTCCAGCAGGGTGCCGAACATCGGGTCGACGGCCCGGTAGTCGGCCACGTCGTAGCCGGCGTCGGCCTGCGGGGAGGCGTAGAACGGCGAGAGCCAGACCGCGTCCACGCCCAGGTCGCGCAGGTAGGGCAGCCGGCTGCGGATGCCCGGAAGGTCGCCCATGCCGTCGCCGTTGCCGTCGGCGAAGCTGCGCGGGTACACCTGGTAGATGACCGCGTCCCGCCACCAGCCGCCTCTGGAGGCCCCGGTGGTCGCAGCAGTCGTCCGAGCGGCGGGAACGGCGGCGGGCCGGGAGGCGTCGGCCAGGTTCTGGGTCATTGGACAGTCATCCCTCGGAGGCTGTGGAAGTGACGTGGAGGTGGCGCGGGTTCAGGACTTCGCGGCGCCGGCCGTCAGGCCGGTGACCAGGTGGCGCTGCACGAGGTAGAAGACGACCGCGGCGGGGATGGCGATGAGCACCGAGGTGGCGGCCATCAGCTGCCACTGGTGGTCGTGCTCGCTGACGAACGAGGACAGGCCGACCGCCAGGGTGTACTTGTCGGACGAGAGCATGAAGGTCGAGGCGTAGGCGACCTCGCCCCAGGCGGTGAGGAAGGAGTAGAACGCGGCCACCGCCAGGCCCGGGCGGGCCAGCGGCAGGATCAGCCGCCAGAAGGTGCCGAACGGGGAGAGCCCGTCGACCCGGCCGGCCTCGTCGATCTCCATCGGGATGGTGTCGAAGTAGCCCTTCAGCAGCCAGGCGCAGTACGGCACGGTGGTGGCCGAGTAGACCATGATCAGGCCGCTGTAGCTGTCCAGCAGCCCGAGGTTGGACAGGATGTAGTACATCGGCACGATCAGGACCGCGATCGGGAACATCTGGGTGACCAGCAGCACCCACATCAGCTGGCGGTAGCCGGGGAAGCGCATCCGGGAGACCGCGTAGCCGGTGGAGGCGGCGATCAGCACGCCGATCACGGTGGTGCCGCCGGCCACGATCGCCGAGTTGCCGAACCAGGTGAAGAACCCGGTGTCGCCCATCACCTTGCCGTAGTTGGCGAAGGTCATCTTGGCGAAGATCTTGCCGGGGTGCAGGTAGTCGTTGTCGTCCGGGCCGAGCGAGATGTACGCGATGTACAGCACCGGGAACAGCGCGATCAGGCTGGCGGCGATCAGCGCGCCGTGCGAGAGCACGGCGGCGAGCGGGGAGGACTGGCCGCGCCGCCGGACCTTGGCGGGGCGCTTCGCGGGGGCCGCGTCGGCGGCGGGGCGGTCGGCGGTGAGTGTCATGGGGCTGCCTGCCTGGTCGGGTTCCTCGGTCTGGTGGGCGGTCTCGGTGCTCATCCGTTGGCCTTCTCGTTCCGGGCCAGCCAGCGGCGGTAGAAGCTGGTGAAGACGATCAGGATCGACAGCAGCAGGATTCCGTAGGTCGCGGACTGCGCGTAGTCGGAGGGCTGCTGGCCGAAGCCGAGGCGGTAGGCCCAGGTGACCAGGATCTGCGCGTCGGGGGCGCCGGAGCCGAACAGCAGGAAGATGACCGCGAACTGGTTGAAGGTCCAGATCACGCCGAGCAGCACGACGGTGGAGGAGACGGTCCGCAGGCCGGGCAGGGTGACGTAGCGGAAGCGCTGCCAGGGGCTGGCGCCGTCCATCTCGGCGGCCTCGTACAGCTCCTGCGGGATCGACTGGAGGCCGCCGAGCAGCGAGATCATCATGAACGGCACGCCGACCCAGGTGTTGACCAGGATCGCGGCGGCCTTCTGCGCCAGCGGGTCGGACAGCCAGCCGGGTTCGGGCAGGTGCAGGAAGCCGAGCAGGCCGTTGACGGCGCCGCCGTCGGCGAGCATCAGGCGCCAGGAGAAGACGGTGACGAAGGTCGGCACCGCCCAGGGCAGGATCAGCACCAGCCGGTACAGGCCGCGGCCGCGCATCTTCCGGTTGAGCAGCAGCGCCAGGGCCAGGCCGATGCTGTAGTGCAGGACCACGCAGATCGCGGTCCAGGCGACGGTCCAGATGAAGTGCGACCAGAAGCGGTCGTACGCGGTCGGTCCCCACAACACGTCCGCGTAGTTGTCCAGCCCGATGAAGTCGAAGCTGTCCGGGATGTGGTTGACGCCGATCTGCCGGCCGACGTTGAGGCTGGTGGCGTTCGTCAGGGTCAGGTAGATGCCGCGCACCAGCGGGTAGCCGACCAGCACCCCGAGGACGATCACGACCGGCGCGATCATCGCGTACGCGTACCAGTACTTCGAGTACGACAGCCTGATGCGCTGTACGACCGCAACTGCCATGGGTTGACACCTTCTCCGGGAGGTCCGCCGCCTGCCTCGGCGACTGCTGGGGGTCTGACGGGTCCGCCCGGCCCACCGTCAGGTGTGGGCCGGGCGGCCGATCCGATTACTTGGTGAAGTCCGGGAGGAGCTTCGCGTAGTCGGTCGCGGTGGCGTCCAGGCCGGCCTTGGTGTCGCTCTGGTCCTGGACGATCTTGCCGAGGTTGGTGCCGAAGGAGCCGAACAGCGAGGCGTACTCGGGCAGTTCGGGCCGCGGCTGGGCGGAGGTCAGGATCGCCTGGAAGTCCGCGATGCCGGGGTTGGCCTTGACCTCGGCGGTGTAGGCGTCGCTGCGGGTGGGCAGGGTGCCGTTCTTCAGCGCCAGGAAGGTCTGGCTCTCGGCGGAGGTCAGGAACGCGGCGAGCTTCTCGGCGGCGGCCTTGTGGGCGGCGTCGGAGCCGGCGTAGACCGAGACGTTGTGGCCGCCGGTGGGGGCGCCGCCCTTGCCGGTGGAGCCGTTCGGGACGGCGGCGATGCCGAGGTTCTTCTTGTCGGCGAACGCGGCGCCCTTGTAGACGTTGGTGACCTCCCACGGGCCCTGGATGATGGCCGCGACCTTGCCGTTGTTGAAGGCGTCCATCATGTGGGCGTAGGCGTCGGTGGTGACGTCGGCCTTGACCGTGCCGGGCGAGGTGAACATCGACTTGTAGGTGTCGACGGCCTTGACGGCCTCGGGCGAGTTGACGGTGATCTTCTTGCCCGCGGCGTCCACCATGTTGGTGCCCTCGCCGTACAGGAACGGCATGGCGTAGTAGCCGTCCGCGGCCTTCAGCCAGAAGCCGTCGACGCCGGCCTTCTCCTTCAGCTGCGCGGCGTCGGCCTTGAGCTCGTCCCAGGTGGTGGGGGCGGCGGTGATGCCGGCCTTGGCGAAGAGCTCCTTGTTGTACATCAGCGCCAGGGTGTCGGTGACCAGCGGCACGCCGTAGGTCTTGCCCGAGTACTTGGCCTGCTGGATCAGCGAGGGCTGGAAGACCGAGGCGTCGGTCAGCGCGGGGGTGCCGTCCAGCGGCTCCAGGTAGCCGGCCTTGGCGAAGGCGGAGGTCCAGCCCACCTCGGAGCGGAAGACGTCCGGCGCGCCCTTGGCACCCATCGCGGTCTGGAGCTTGTTCTGCGCCGTGTCGAACGGCACGTTCACGAAGTTGACCTTGACGTTCGGGTTCGCGGCCTCGAACTTCTTGACCAGCTCCTGGTAGTTCGGGGCCTCGTTGGTCGCGTTCGAGGTGTCCCAGTAGGTGATGGTGACCGGTCCGTCGCTCTTGCTGTCCGAGCCGGAGCCGCTGCTGCTGCAGGCCGCCATGGTGACTGCCAGAGCCGCAACGAGAGCGGAGGCCGCGATGCCACGCCGCATGGAAACTCCTAGGAAAGGTGGGGGTGCCCGAGATGGAGGAGGACGGCGCATAATGGCTGTCCGAAGCCGACTGCGCCGTTGCGGCCGCCGGGCTTGAGCAGGAACGTAACAGCGCGGCAAGCGTTGCTGAAAGCCCTTGCAGCAAGTTTCTGCAAGGCGGTGGCGATCGTTACGTCCACGTGTCCTTAGAGTTGCCGTCACGCGTCTTGACCATCCGTCGCCTTGCGGAAACTCCTTGCAGTCACCGGGCACGGAAGAGCCCCCGGGAGCAGCGCTCCCGGGGGCTCCCGATCGGGCCCGGCTCAGCCGGCGGTGCCCAGCCGCAGCACGGTGGTGGACCGGAACTCCTGCCCCGGCCGCAGCTCGGTCGACGGGTACGACGGCTGGTGCGGCGAGTCCGGGTGGTGCTGGGTCTCCAGCGCCACCCCGGCGTACGGGCCGTAGGCCGTCCCGGACGGGCCGGTGACCGCGCCGTCGAAGCCGTTCGCGGTGTACACCTGGATGCCGGGCTCGGTGGTCAGCACCTCCAGCGTCCGCCCGCTGCCCGGGTCCGCCAGCAGCGCGGCGCGCACCGGCGGCCCGTCCGCGGGACGCTCGCGCAGCACCCAGTTGTGGTCGTAGCCGCGTGAAAGTTTCAGCTGCGGGTGCCCGTCGTGGATCTGCTCGCCGATCGGCCGGGCGGCGGTGAAGTCGAACGGGGTGCCCGCCACCGGCTCGTACGGACCGTACGGGATCTGCCGCTCGTCGACCGGGGTGTACGCGTCGGCGTCGACGGTCAGCAGGTGGCCCAGCACGTCGCCGCGGCCCTCGCCGGCCAGGTTGAAGTAGGCGTGGTTGGTCAGGTTGAGCACCGTCGGCTTGCTGGTCACCGCCCGGTAGGAGATGGCCAGGTCACGGCCGGTGAGGGTGAAGTCCACCCAGACGTCCAGGGCGCCCGGGAAGCCCTGGTCGCCGTCCGGCGAGTGCAGGTGCATCCGCACCCCGCCGGGGATCTCCTCGGCGTCCCACACCCGGTGCGAGAAGGAGTCGGGGCCGCCGTGCAGGGTGACGCCGCGGCCGGTGGGCAGCAGCGGGTGGTCCTCGCCGTCGAGGGTGATCCGGCTGTCCGCGATCCGGTTGGCGTACCGCCCGACGGTGACCCCGTAGTGCTTGGCCGGGCCGAGCAGGGTGCCCACGTCCTCGCTGGTGAGCAGCAGTTGGGCGGGGGTGCCGGAGCGGTCCGGGGCGGTCAGGGTGTGCAGCGCCGCACCCAGGGTGATCACGGTCGCCTCGACCGGCCCGGCCCGCAGCGTCCAGCGCTCCAGGCCCATCCCGGCCCCGGAGTGGTCGTACGGTGCCCGGTGCACCTCGGTGGGCTCGGCCGGCGCGGTCATGGGGCTGCTCCTCGGTTCGTGATCATCCTGCCCGGTCAGCGTAGCCCGACCCGGCGCGCGGACCGGCGACCCGCCCCGCGCGCCGACCGGATCGGCCGGGCCGTCAGCCGGCCTGCCCGGGGCCGTCGGTGGGCATCCCGAGGGCGTCCGCGAGGCCCTCCGGTCCGGTGCCGAGCTTGCGGTGCACGGCGGCCAGCCGCTGCTTGACGATCCCCAGCGGGATGCCCAGCTCCTCGGCGATCCGCTGCGGCGGCAGCGGCCGGACCGCCAGCCGGGCGACCTCCCACTCCTGCGGGTTGAGGGCGTCCTTGGGCGGGACCGGCGGCCGGCTCGGCTGCAGCCCGGCCGAGGCCAGCACGTTGCGGGCCCGCACCTCCAGCCCGTCCGCACCGCAGTGCTTGGCCAACTCCATGCCCTGGTACAGGTGTTCCGCGGCCTCCAGGCTGCGGCCGACCTGCACCAGCGCGGCCCCGAGGTCGACCATGGCGTGCGCGTGCTCGTAGCTCGCCGGGGAGCGGCCCAGCCAGCCGACCGCCTCCTGGAGCAGCTCGACGGCGTGCACGCCCTCCCAGACGCTGGCGGCCAGCCGCAGCGCGGTGCCGATCGCGGACGGCGAGCCGGACACCATCGCCCGGGCCACCGCGTCCTCGCCGTTCTTCCGGGCGGACGGCAGGTCCAGGTGCGCCATCGCCACCGCCAGGTAGCCGGCCCACGGGGCGTGCACGGTGGAGCGCCAGCCGCGCTTGTCCAGCCGGGTGCCGGTCTCGGCGAGCACCTCGACGGCCATCCCGTAGTCGCCGCGCGAGATCAGCAGCTTGCCGTAGATGGTGGCCACGTCGGGCAGCAGCAGCGCGGTCTGGTGGTAGGGCGGCAGGAAGCGGTACTTGACCGCGATCTCCCAGGCCTCGTGGTCGCGGCCGCGGGCCAGCAGGGTGTCGATCAGCGCGCCGACCAGGTTCCAGGTCAGCGGCAGGCCGGTGCCCATCCGGTCGGCGATCCGCAGGCCGCGGCGCAGGAAGTCCTCGGCCTCCGGGAGGAAGCCGCGGCGCAGCCGGGCGTAGCCCATCAGGAAGTAGGCGAAGCCGCGGTGCGCGCCGCTCCACCCGGCGATCTCGAACTCCAGGATGGCGGAGCTGAACAGCTTCTCGGCGCGGGCGAGTTCGTCGTTGTAGGCGAAGCACAGGCCGAGCAGCGCGGGCAGTTCGAAGTTCCAGGTGGTGTTGGTCCAGCCCAGGCCGCGCGGCAGCCGGCCGTCGACCAGGGCGTCCTCGGCGGCCCGCAGGGCGTCGGCGGCGCTGCCGCCCCGGAGCGTGAGGTCCCAGGCGTACAGGGCGCGGACCGGGTGGGCGACCTCGCTGTCCGGGTCGACCTCGGCGACCAGCCGGCGGACCCGCTCGGCGCGCCCGGGCCCGTCCTCCTCGTCCCGCTGCAGGGCGGTGTACAGCAGGTGGGCGACCAGCAGCCGGATCCGGCCGGGGCCCTCGGGGGCGCGCTCGGACTCGTCCAGGCAGAGCGCGGCGGCCGCGCTCAGGTCGCCGCTGTGCGCGATCACCTCGGACAGCCGGAACACCGCCTCGACCCGCAGGTCGGGGCTGAGGCCGTTGTCCATGTCGATGGCGCGGCGCAGCTGGTTGGCGGTGGCCTCGGGGTCGGTGAGCAGGCTGGCGCAGGCGAGTTCGTACAGCACCTCGGCCTGGTCCTCCTCGTCCGGCGGCTCGTTGAGGGCGCGCTCCAGACAGCGGCGGGCGGCTTCGGGGGCGCCGATGGCCAGGTTCTCGGCGGCGGCCCGGCGCAGTTTGCGGACGATGACGTCGTCGCCCTCGCCGGGGTGGGTCTCCAGCAGGTGGCGGGAGGAGGAGAGCAGCGAACCGCCGCTGTTCTCGATCGCGGTGGCCGCGATGCCGTGCATGCCGGTGCGGACGCCGGGCGGGATCGACTGGTAGATCGAGGTGGCGATCAGCGGGTGGACGAACTCCAGCCTGCCGTTGGGCTGGCTGGTGAGCACCCGCATCCGGCGCAGCGCCTGGACGGACTCGCCGGACTGGGCGGGGCCCTGCCCGCAGATCCGGCCGGCCAGGTCCTCCTTGATCTCGGTGCCGAGCAGGGCGGCGGCCCAGGCGAACTGCAGGACGGTGGTGCCGAGCTTGTCGAGCCAGTAGTCGCGGCCCTCGCCGCGGGCCGCGGCGGCCAGGTCGCGCAGCCGGGGCGAGTTCTCCTCGACCGGTTCGAGGTTCTGGTCGCGGACCTCGCGCAGCAGCGCCACCGTGTCGTACGGGCCGCCGGCGGTGACCGCCCAGACCTGGCGGCAGAACGCGTCGTCGGCCTCGGCGAACTCGCCGTGCACGATGGCGGCCACCGACACCGGGTTGAGCGGCAGCAACTCGTGCTTGCGGGCGGCCCGTTCGTGGATCTGCTGGGCCAGCGCCCGGGACTCCTCCTCGAACTCGTGCCGGTAGGCGAAGACCAGCAGCACGGGCAGCTCCCGGGCGCGCACCGCGAAGGACGCCAGCCAGGTCAGCGACTCCTGGTCGACGGCGTGCAGGTCGTCGACGATCACCACCAACGGGGCGCGCCGGGGCGCGAGTTGGGTGATGACGAAGTCCAGGCCGTCGCGGACGCTCTGCGGGTCGATCCGCTCGACCTCGTCGGACGGCGGGGCCAGGCCGATGGCCGGGGCGACGATGTTGTGCCAGCTGCCGAAGACCTCCTCGACCTCGACCTCGGTCAGGTCGCTGAGCACCGGCAGGAGCAGCTGGCGCAGCACCCGGAACGGCTCCCGGCGCTGCCGCTCGCTGCCGCGGGCGAACAGCACGGTCGAGTCCTGGCGGGCGCCGGCGATCCGGCGGACCTGCTCCAGCATGGAGGTCTTGCCGATGCCGGGCGATCCGGAGAAGACCAGCAGTTCGCCGATCTTCAGACCGCCGGCGGCGAATTCCCGGCACAACCTGTCCACGGCCTGATCGACGGAACGCAGTTCCTGATCGCGCTCCCACAGCCGCTGGCCGACCGGCTCCGCGCCGGCCTCCCACTCCTGCGGCCCGTTCTGCTCTTCGGCCACGTCCGTCCCTCCGACTCGCCGTCCGGCACTCCGTTCCCGACCTTAGCGCCGCCGCGGGCCGCGCGGGCGGCGTTCGTGCAGGCAGGGGTGCCTGACGCAGGGTTAGGAGGCGATGCCCGGGGCAAATGCCTTACCAGCCATGACATCTGACGATCCGATCGGATAACTTTCGGGCTACAAGGGTGTAGTTGATCTTCGCCGGGGAAGGTCACCGCCGGGACCGCGCATCCCTTGATCAGCGCCGCACCGGAACAGGCCGCACTGGAGACACGTTGGCTGCAATACCCCCGCTTTTCTGCCCCATCCCGTCCGGCCTGCACCCCGATCACGAAGCCGTCGGCAAGAGCACCGAACTGTGGCTCGAAACGATGGGCTTCGCTTCGGACGCGGAACGCCGCCGCCGTCTCCTGGCCATCGGCGCGCACGAGTTCGTCTGCCGGATCGCCAAGGACGCCGAGGGCACCACCGGGCTGGAGCTGGTCTCGCAGTGGCTGTGCAGCATGCTCACACTGGACGACGAGTGGGACACCGGCAGGCTCAGCCGGGACCCGTCCCGTGTACTCACCATAGCAGCCACGCTACTGGCTGTTATCAATTCCGCTCATTCCCACCCGCACGAGACCGACCTGTACGTCGGCGCGGTGCGCGACGTGTTCGAACGGGCCCGGGCCTGGGCCCCCGCACTGTCGGTCAAGCGCTGGGCGGACAGCCAGTTGGAGTCCTTCATGGGCGCCGCCACCATCGTCGCCTACCGCTCCGAGCGCCGGCCGATGACGCTGGCCGAGTACCTGACGATCGGTCCGCTGGACCGCGGCAGCCGCTCCTGCATCGAGATCATCGAGGTCTGCGAGCGCACCGCCATCCCGCAGTCCCAGCTGGACTCGCCCCGGGTGCACGCACTCACCGAGGCCGCCAAGTTCCTGGTGCTGGTCTCCGCCGACGTCTACTCCTTCCGCCGCGAGGACGACCACGGCGCCCTGGAGAGCAACATCGTGGACGCGCTCCAGCGCCACCTGGGCTGCGGACAGGAACAGGCCCTGCAGGAGGCCGCCGCCCTGCACGACCGCACCATGTGCCTGTTCCTCCGCCTCTCCGACCGCACCGGCCGCCGGGCCGGGGCCGAACTGCGGCGCTACATCCAGCAGTTGTCCAACCTGGTGAGCGGCAACCTGGAGTGGGGCTTCACCTCCGCCCGCTACACCGAGCGCACCCCGGGAACGCTGCCGGCCGCCGTGCGCGCCGAACGGCCCGCCGACGGCCGGCTCACCCCGCCGCCCTACCCCGAGATCGCCTGGTGGTGGGACCAGCTGTGGTGACCGCCGGCCCCGACCGGCCGCCCCGCACGCCGCGGACACCGCCGCGCCCCGCGAACGCCGCACCCGGCACCGTCCGCCCCGGGTCCGCCGTCCGCGCTCAGGCCAGCAGCCGGGCCTTCGCGGCGGCGAACTCCTCCGGGGTGAGCAGCCCCTGCTGCACCAGCTGCGCCAACTGGGCCAGCTTGCTCGCCACGTCCTCGCCACCCGCGGCGGGAGCCGCGGGCGCGGCGGCCGGCGCCGGTGCCGGAGCGGTCGGCGGCGGGGCGTAGGCCGGCTGCTGCCCCGCCTGCTGCTGCGCGGCCCGGTCCTGCTCGGCCTGCAGCTCGGCGATCGCCCGGTCCTGGTCCTGCTCCTCGGCGGCCCGCCGGGCCCCGGCCCGGCCCGCCGCGTACGCGGCACCGCCCACCACCAGCCCGCGGGCCAGCGGGCGGCCCACCGGGCGGACCGCCCGGACCGGCCGGATCGGCCTCATCGGTCGGAACACGCCGTCCTCACTCTCCCGCCGCGCCGCGCGCCTCGGCGGCGCGGACGGCTTCCTCGATGTTCTCCGGCGGAATGCGCACCCCGGAGGCGATCCGGCCGCCGACCGCGCGCAGCGCCGCGGCCGCCTCCGCGGCCCACAGGTGCTCGATCAGCACGATCAGCGCCGCACTGCCGGGCACCAGCAGCTCGGCCACCTCCTGGGCGTCCTCGGGCCCGATCAGCGGCAGCTCCTCCGCGTCCAGCCCCGCGACGCCCCGCAGGTGCTCGAAGTCGGCGAGCTCCCCGTAGGTGGCCTCGCCCTCGGCGTCCCGGAGCACCGCCAGCGAGTCGATCACCCGAACCCCGGCCGCGTCCCGCAGCCGGACCAGCGCGGTGGCCGCCTCGGCGCTGATCGTCGCCTCGGGGAAGGTCAGGACGAGCAGTTCGGCCGGTCCCATCGGGGCTCCCTTCCGTGCACAGATTCCCGGATGTCCCTCATATCGGGATGAAATCACACGAATCCGGGCACCCTCGGCACGCCACGCGAGGCCGCCCGGGCCGCGCGGGCGGCGGGGCGGTCTCCGAGTGGCCCACGGCAGCTGGCGGGCGGCGGTCCGGCGTGGTCACGTCGAGGCAGCATCCGCCCCACCGACAAGGAGCCAGCCGTCATGACCATCGCCGTCGACAAACTCTCCGACCCGGCCGTCCGCCGCCTGCTCGGAGCGGTCAACTCCGGTGACCGCAACGCCTTCTTCGCCGCCCTGACCGAGGACGCCACGATGTCCGACGACGGCTCCGAACGCGACCTGGCGGACTGGGTCGACCGGGAGATCTTCTCCTCGCACGGGCACATCGAGGTGCAGACCGAGAAGTCCGGCGGCCGCGCCCTGGTCGCCGACTACCGCAACGACACCTGGGGCGAGATGCGCACCGCCTGGCGCTTCACCGTCGCCCCGGACGGCCGGGTCAGCCACTTCGACACCGGCCAGGCATAGGGCCCGCCCCCGCTCCCCGGTTCAGCCGCGCGCCGCCAGGCACTGCCGGACGGCGGCGATCAGCGCCCGGGAGCGGACGTCCCCGGTGACGCCCGGCTGCATGCCGTTGGTGACGTAGCCGAAGCCGATGCCCAGCTCCGGGTCGGCGAAGCCGAGCGAGCCGCCCCGGCCGGGGTGGCCGAAGCTCGCCGGGGAGGCCATCGGCGAGGTGCCGCCGTGCCGGAAGAAGCCCTGGCCGAAGGCGGTGTTGACGATCAGCACCCGGTCCGGCCCCTGCACCGAGGGGCCGGCCGCCTCGGCCAGGGTCCCCCGCTCGAACAGCGCGGGCAGCCGCTGCCCGGGCGCGTCGGCCCGGTCGGCGGCGCCGATCAGCGCCGCGTAGAACCGGGCCAGCGAACGGGCGGTGCCGATCCCGCCCGCCCCCGGCACCTCAACGGCCTGCACCGCCGGGTCGTTCAGGTCGACACTGCTGCGCACCGAGCCGAACGCCCGGGCGGTCAGCGAGTGCGGGTCCCGGTAGGCGTCCAGCACCGACTGCTTGGGACGCATCCGCATCCCGCTTGGCCCGAGCCCGGCGGCCTCCGGCGCGGGCAGGTCGACCAGCCGGCCGACCCGGCCGGCCGCGGCGGCGGGCAGGCCGATCCACAGGTCCAGGCCGAGCGGGGCGGCGATCTCCTCCGCGAAGTACCGGCCCACGCTGCGGCCCCCGGCCCGCCGGACCACCTCGCCGACCAGCCAGCCGAAGGTCAGCGGGTGGTACCCGTGCGCGGTGCCGGGCTCCCAGGCGGGGGCCTGGGCGGCGACGGCCGCGACGGCCGGCTCCCAGGCCAGCACGTCCTCGATCCGCAGCGGCACGTCCAGCGCGGGCAGCCCGGCCTGGTGCGAGAGCAGCCAGCGCACCGGCACCCGCCCCTTCCCGGCCCGCCCGAACTCCGGCCAGTACGCGGCCACCGGGGCGTCCAGGTCCAGCAGTCCGCGCTGCGCGAGGTGCAGGGCGGCGGAGGCGGTCAGCCCCTTGGTGACGGACCGCAGCACCTGCGCCGTCCCCTCCTGCCAGCCGACCGCCGGGGCCGGCCGGGCCCCGACCTCCGGCCGGGCGTCCCCGCCCCACAGGTCGACCACCTTCCGCCCGTCGAGGTACAGCGCGAAGGCCGCGCCCAGCTCCCCGTACTGCCGGAAGTTGCCCTCGAAGGCCGCCCGGACCGGCTCGAACCCGTCCGCCGTGAACCCCTGGATCTGGTGTCTCTCCACCCGTCCACCCTAGACAACCCCGCTCATCGCATGATCACTCCACCGTCCATCCGATGTGCCCGATGCCGGTGGAGTAGATGGCGCAGTGGCCAGAGGACTCCTGGGTCTGGCCCGGCCAGGCCGTCACCGAGTTGCCCGTCACGTCCGGCGCCCAGCCGCAGACGATGTCGGCGTGGAAGGTGATCGGGCCGCCGGTGTTGTTGGTGCAGTCGACGCCTCCGTACAGCGGGTCGTTGTTGTGGATCCAGGTGGTGCAGTCCAGCCCCGAGCGGACCGACTTGACGGCGGCGGCGGCCGGAGCCGGCGCGGCCGAGGCGGGCAGCGCGGTGCCGAGCGCGACCAGGGCGGCGGCGACGGACAGGAGGGCGGCGCGGTTCTTCAACTCTGCTCCCGGGAAAGGTTCCTGACGGTACGCCCGGGTTCCTTCCCGGGCCGATCCCTACGTATACCAACTCTTTCGGGTGACACCGCTGCGGATCGCCGGGGCACGTCACAATGGCGGACATGGACAACCCCGCCGACTCCCCCGCGAACGCCCCCGCCACCAACCCCGACGAGATCCTCGACGTGGTCGACGAACAGGACCGCGTCCTGCGCACCGCCCCGCGCTCCGAGGTCTACCGCGACGGCCTGATCCACCGCTGCGTCTTCGTCCTGGTCCGCGACCCGCACGGCCGGATCTTCACCCACCGCCGCACCGACACCAAGGCGTTCGCCCCCGGCGCGTACGACTGCTTCGTCGGCGGCGTGGTCGGCACCGGCGAGAGCTACCCCGAGGCCGCCGTCCGGGAGGCCGAGGAGGAACTCGGCGTCACCGGCATCCGCACCCGCCCGCTCTTCCGCTTCCTCTACACCGACGGCGACCGCTACAGCTGGTGGTCCGACGTCCACGAGGCCGAGTGGGACGGCCCGGTGCACCCCCAGGAGTCCGAAGTCGCCTGGCACGCCTGGCTCACCGAGGACGAACTCGCCGAACGCCTCACCACCTGGGACTTCGTCCCCGACGGCCGCGAAGCCTACCGCCGCTACCTGTCCCAGCGCCCCACCCCCTGACCCGCCCCGCCCGTCCCACGCTTCTCCCCTTCTCTTCCCTGCCCCTCTCCCACCCCCCGCTCCTCCTCACCGCCCCCGCCACGCCCCTCCCTCCACCGCCACCCCTCCTCACCGCCCCCCGCTCCTCCTCACCGCCCCCCGCTCCTCCTCACCGCCCCCGCCACGCCCCTCCCTCCACCGCCCCCCCTCCTCACCGCCCCCCATTCCTCCTCGTCGCCCCCGCCACGTCCCTCCCCCGTCCCCCGCTTCTCCTCGCGCCCCTTCTCCTCCCCCGTTCCTCCTCGTCGCCCCCGCCACGTCCGAAGAACTAGGGTGGGCCGCATGGCTTCCCGTACGCCGTCCGCGGCCCCCCTCGCGGAGGAACAGCGTCCTGCCGCCCGTGCGCCCCGGCGGCGGCTGAGCGTCGACGAGCGCCGCGAGCAGCTCATCGCGGTGGCGCTGCAGCTGTTCTCGGACCGCGCGCCCGAGGACGTCTCGATCGACGACATCGCCGCGGCCGCCGGCGCCTCCCGTCCGCTGGTGTACCACTACTTCCCGGGCAAGCAGGCCCTGTACGAGGAGGCGCTGCGCCGGGCCGGGCGCGAGCTCGCCGGGCGGTTCGAGGAGCCGGGCGAGGGCCCGCTCTCCGAGCGCCTGTACCGGGTGATGGGCCGCTACCTCGACTTCGTGCAGTCCCACGCGGCCGGTTTCACCGCGCTGCTGCGCGGTGGTTCGGTGGCGGCCAGCCCGGACGCGGACGCCGTCATCGACCAGGTCCGGCGGGCCGCCCAGGAGCAGATCCTGCTGCACCTCGGCGTCCCGGCGCCCAGCCCGACCTTGCGCCGCACCGTCCGGGCCTGGATCGCCAACGCCGAGATCAGCTCGCTGGACTGGCTGTCCGACAAGCCCGTCCCGGTCGAGACGCTGCAGCTCCAGCTGGTTCAGGAGCTGGTCGCCGCGCTCGCCCTCACCGCCACCCGTGACCCCGAACTGGCCTCCCTGCTCGGCGAGTTCTTCGCCGAGGAACGCCCCGACGGCCCGACCGCCCTGCTGGTCCGCGATCTCGCCGCGACCTTCACCGCTCCGGCCCTCACCGAGGCCCTGTTCCGGCTGGCCGCCCCGCCCGCTCCCTGAGCCCCGTTCACCCCCGGCCAACCCACCGACCCGCACGGTCCCGGTCTGATAAGAATTGGCTGAACTGTCCACACCCGAGAACGAGGGGGCTCGGCGAATGACGCAGGACGGCTTCGCCGCCGCAGACCGGATCACGGCCACGCTGGACGCGGCGTGCGCCGCACTTCTCGGCAGCCGTGCCACCCATTACCAGGCCGACGCCCTCACCGCGTTCCGGCACTCCGAACACCCCGCCGCCAAGGCCCTGTTCGGCCTGCGGATCAGCCAGATCGGCCCCGGCCTGCTCGCCGTGCCGAAGCTCGGCACCGTCGTCGAGGTGTCCAGCGTCCGCCGTCCGAACGCCGCCGCCGGCCGCGAGGCCGTCCCGGTGCTGGCCCAGCGCTTCGGGGCGTCCGCGCTCGGCCTGACCGACGTGCCGTCGGCCGCCGCGCTGCGGCTGTCCGTCGATCCGGTCGGGCTGGACGACGAGACCGTGGCCGGGTTCACCCCGGCCCTCGCGGCGCTCGCGGAGCCCCGGACGACCGTCGCGCCCGACGAACTGTCGACCGGCTCCGGCGTGGAGGCCCGGCTGGTGGTGCCGCCCGCGTTCCACACCCTGACGGTCCGCGGCTCGGGCAACGCGCTGTCCGCGCACCTGGCGGAGACCGCCGAGGAGGTGTTCTCGGGCGGCACCCCGGCCGAGCGCAACGACTTCGCGGTGGTCGCGGCGATGCTCGCCGAGCACTTCGCGGCGGCGGACGTCGCGTACGCGGGTGTCGGCGCGCTGCTGGTGAACGGCCGGCGCTCCCGGGTGTCGCTGGTGGTGTCGACCGTCCAGTGCTCCCAGCCGATCCAGGAGTTGGCGGTGGACCTGTCCACCGAGCGCCCGTACGCCGAGGTGTGGACGGTGCTGCTGCCGTCCGGCCCGGCGGCGCTGCTGGTGGAGACCCGGGCCGTGCCCGCACTGAAGGAACTGCGGGACGAGGACCCGAGCGGCCGGGTGGTGAGCACCGTGGTCGAGGCGTTCCTGCCGATGCCGGACGGGGCCACCGTGCTGACCGTCCAGCTGACCACCTCGGACCCCGAGGACTGGGACGTGTACACCGAGGTGTTCGCCGACCTGCTCTGCACCGTGCAACTCGCCTGGGACGGCGTGTCGGTGGCCCCGACCCCGGTACCGGTCGGACGGGCCCTCCCCGCCCAGCCGGCCGCCGCGCCCCCGGCCGCACCCGCGCCCACGCCGGTGCCCGCCCAGGCCCAGGCCCCCGCCCCGACCGCGTCCCCCGCTCCGCCGGTGCAGGTGCCGGTGCCGGTCGCCGCGCCCGAGCAGCCCGAGAGCACGCCGGGCACGGCGGTGCGGGTGCCGCCCTCCGACTTCAACCCGTTCGGCACCCCGGCCCCGGGCGACCTGCCCGCGCAGAGCACCGCCTCCCCGGTGCTGGCCTCCACGGACGCGTTCGCCGCCCCGGCGCCGTCCTCGCCGATCGACGAGGACGAGGAGCCCAAGGGACGCCTGGTCAAGGTCCCCCCGGCCGACTTCAACCCCTTCGCCGCCGCAGCCCCGGCGCCGGCCCCGGCCGCACCCGCTGCACCGGCCGCTGCCGCCGACCCGTTCGCGGGCAGCGACCCCTTCGGCGCCGCAGCACCCGCCCTGGCAGCCCCGGCCCCGGCCGAGGAGCCCGAAGAGGCCGACCCCACCAAGGGCCGCCTGGTCAAGGTCCCGCCCGCGGACTTCAACCCCTTCGCATCCCTCACCCCCGCACCCGCCACCGCAGCCCCGGCCGCACCCACCGCACCAGCCGCTGCCGCCGACCCCTTCGCAGGCAGCGACCCCTTCGGCGCCCCGGCAGCACCCGCCCCGGCCGCGCCCGAACCGCCCCAGGAACCCGAAGAGGCCGACCCCACCAAGGGCCGCCTGGTCAAGGTCCCCCCGGCGGACTTCAACCCCTTCGCCGCCGCAGCCCCGGCCGCGCCCTCCGCGGGCCAGGCCGAGGAGCCCGAGGAGGCCGACCCGACCAAGGGTCGCCTGGTCAAGGTCCCGCCCGCGGACTTCAACCCCTTCGCCGCCGCAGCACCCGCCCCGGCAGCCCCAGCCGCGCCCGCCGCCCCGGTCCCCGCCCCGGCAGCTCCGGCCCCGGCCCCGGCCCCGCGTCCGGCCGCCGCCGACCCGTTCGGGACGACGCTCTCCTCCGAGCCGTCCGACCCGTTCGGCACCGTGACCACCCCGACCGCAGCCCCGGCCCCTGCCCCGGCCGCGAACATCCCCCCTCGTCCGAGCGCCCCGCCGATCGTCCCGGCCCCGGCCGCCGAACCGGAGGAGGCGGACCCGACCAAGGGCCGCCTGGTCAAGGTTCCCCCGGCGGACTTCAACCCCTTCGCCGCCGCAGCCCCGGCCGCGCCCGCCGCGGGCCAGGCCGAGGAGCCCGAGGAGGCCGACCCGACCAAGGGCCGTCTGGTGAAGGTCCCGCCGCCGGACTTCAACCCGTTCGGCGCGGCCGCCCCCAGCGCCCCCGCCCCGGCCCAGCCCAGGCCCCGCCGCCCCCGCCCCCGCCCCCGGCCAGCCCCTTCGGCTGATCCCCCGTAGCACCGCCCAACCGCCCCACCGAACGGCGAGCCGACCCCGGCTCGCCGTTCGCGTTCCCGCCCCGGAACCGCCCCGCCCCGCCCCTCACCCCGAAACCTCCCGACCCCGAAACCTCTCCACCCCGACTGTCAGCGGCCGTTGCGAAGATCGCCGCACCACCACCGCAGGAGGAGACACCATGGGCGCCTGGGACACCGGCCACTTCGACAACGACACCGCCGCCGACTTCGGAGGCAGCCTCGACGAGACCGCCCCGGAGCAGCGCGCCGAGCTGATCCGGGCCGTGCTGGCCGAGGCCGCCGGGGAGGAGGACGACCTGGACTCCGACGTGGCCCTCCACGCGGTGGCCGCCGCGGCGCTGGTGGCGGCGCAGTGCCCGGGTGGCGAGCCGGTCACCACCGCGTACGGGCCGCAGGAGCCGCTGCCGCCGTTCCCGGCGGAGCTTCGCCCGCTGGCGGTGGCCGCGCTGGACCGCGTCCTGGGCGCGGACTCCGAGCTGGCCGAGCTCTGGGACGAGACCGACCTGTCCGCCGACTGGCGCGAGGGCATCGACCGGCTGCGCACCGTCCTGCGCCCGGCCTGACCGCCCGCGGCCCGGCAGTCGGCCGCCGACCGCAGCCGCCGCACCACCCCCGACGTCCCGTCAGTGCACCCCGGCGTCCCGTCAGTGCACCTCCGCCGCCCGCCGGTCGTCGACCTCCTCGGCGAGCACGGCCATCCGGTACAGCGTGACGAAGTAGCTGGTGGCGTAGGTGTCGGCGGCGACGGCCGGCAGCAGGTCGGCGAGCAGGGCGCGGCGCTGGCGCAGGTGTTCGCGGTGGCGGTCGGCGAGCGGGCCGTCGAGGGCGGCGACGGTGCAGCCGGTGAGGGTGGTGGCGAGGGTGACGAGGCTCGTGCCACCGGGTTCCCGGTCGTACCAGCCCGGGGGGAACCGCAGGGCGCCGAACTCCTCGAGGAGTTGGGCCAGCAGTTCGATCTCACGTTCGAGCATGCCAATGATCATGCCGCACCCACCACGCGATTGGGAACGCGTGTCGCACACATCACCCTCACCCCACCCCCCTCCCACCCGGGTCCGTCACCCGATTTCCGCGGTGTGCGCACCGCCGGAGGAAGGGCCGCTCAAACCCCCGATTCCCCTCCCCTTGCGGTAATTTCCGCATGGTCCAGACCTATTGCCATTCCATTACCCGATCCCTACCCTCCAATGACACAGGAACTCCCGGGCTCCCCGACGGCCAAGGAGTCCGCCGCCCGCGCCCGCCCGCGCCCGCCCGCGCCCGCCCGCCCGGGCCTGCCAGGGCCCGCCGGGCCGCGGCCTGCTCGATCCGCACCTGCACACGCAAACTCCTCCTCCCCCAGGCAGTGGAGCCTGCCCGCGCGTGCCTCGCGCGGCTCCGCTCCCGGACAGGAGCCCTTCATGCGCAGACGTCGGTACCGCCTCCCCCTGCTCACCGTCGGCGGCCTGCTCGCCCCGCTGCCGGCGGTCTCCCTCCCCGCCCGGAGCGCGCACGCGGCCGAGCCCACCGCGGTCTTCCACAAGGACCAGGACCGGGGCTCGGGTTACGGCGGCGGCTACACCATCACCAACGCGGGCAGCGCCGCGATCAACGGCTGGACGCTGGAGTTCGACCTCCCGGCGAACCACACCCTCGGCTCGCTGTGGAACGCCGCGTACACCGCCGCGGCTTCCCACGTCACCGTCAAGAACCCGGGCTGGCAGCCGCGGGTCGCCCCCGGCGCCTCGTACGACTCCGGCTTCAACGTGGCCTACTCGGGCCCGTTCGCCGAGCTGAGGAACTGCAAGCTGAACGGCAAGCCGTGCGACGGCAGCGGCGGCGACGACCAGGCCCCGACCGCCCCGACGAACGTCACCGCGACGCAGTCCGGCTCGGGCCGGGCCGCCGTGTCCTGGACGGCGTCCACCGACGACGTGCGGGTCGCCGGGTACGACGTGTACGAGGGCGCGGCCAAGGTCTCCACGGTGACGGGCGACGGCACGGCGGTGACGATCGGCGGCCTGGCGGACGGCCGGCACGCTTTCACCGTGGTCGCGTTCGACACCTCCGCCAACCGCTCGGCGGCCTCCGTCCCGGCGACCCTGCGCACCGGCAAGGTGAACCCGCAGACCGGCCTGACCATCGGCTACTTCACCCAGTGGTCGGTGTACGCCCGCGGCTACAGCGTGAAGAAGCTGGACACCTCGGGCAGCGCCGCGAAGCTGGACCACCTGAACTACGCGTTCGCCAACGTCCACCCGTCCACCAAGCAGTGCTTCCTCACCGACAAGGCGGCGGGCAACGACTCCGACCCGAACGCGGGCGACGGCGCGGGCGACGCCTGGGCGGACTTCGGGCGCGGCTGGGACGCGGGCACCTCGGTGGCCGGGACGACCGACACCTGGGACCAGAAGCTGGCCGGCGACTTCAACCAGCTCAAGCAGCTCAAGCAGCTCAAGGCCAAGTACCCGAACCTCAAGGTGCAGATCCCGCTGGGTGGTTGGCCCTACAGCAAGTGGTTCTCCGACGCGGCGGCCACCGACGCCTCGCGCAAGGCGCTGGTCTCCTCCTGCATCGACCTGTACCTCAAGGGCGATCTGCCGGTGATCGACGGCCGCGGCGGCGCCGGTTCGGCGGCGGGCATCTTCGACGGCATCGACCTGGACTGGGAGTGGCCGAACTCGGAGGGCCACCTCGGCAACGTGCTCCGCCCGGCCGACAAGGCCAACTACACCTTGCTGGCCCAGGAGTTCCCCCGCCGGCTGGACGCGCGCGGCGCCACCACCGGCAAGCACTACACGCTGAGCGCCTTCCTGCCCGCCGACCCCGCGAAGATCATCGCGGGTATCGACATCCCGGGCCTGTTCGGGGCGTTCGACTTCGCCACCGTCCAGGGCTACGACTACCACGGCGCCGGGAGACGACCACCAACCAGCAGTCCGCGCTGGAGGTCGCCGCGGGCGACCCGTCCACCCCGGACCGGCGGTTCAGCTCGGAGCTCGCCATCGACGCGTACGTCAACGGCGGCGCCCCGAAGTCCAAGCTGACCCTCGGCGTCCCGTTCTACGGCCGCGGCTGGACGGGCGTGCCGCGCGGCAGCACCAACGGCCTGTTCCAGACCGCGACCGGCCCCGCGCCGGGCAGCTACGAGAACGGCTTCGAGGACTACCACAAGCTCAAGGAGAAGCTGGCCGGCGGCGGTTACACCCTCTACCGGGACCCGGTGGCCGGCCACGCGTACCTCTACAACGGCACCGTGCTCTACACCTACGACGACCCGACGGAGATCACCCGGAAGGCCACCTGGATCAAGGAGCGGGGCCTCGCCGGAGCGACGGTCTGGTCCTTCGACGGCGACACCGCCAACGGCGAGTTGATGACGGCGCTCGCCAACTGCCTGAACTGACAAGGCAGTTCAGGCGCGGCGTGCCAGGTGGACGACATCGGGCACGCCGCGCTCGACCGCGATCTCCTCGGTCCGGACGCCGGTGAACCCGGCCTCCTGCAGCGCCTGTTCGAAGGCGGCGGACGGCTGCGCGCTCCACACCGCCAGCACCCCACCGGAGTTGAGCCGGGCGGCGGCGCTCGCCAGCCCAGCCGGCCCGTACAGCCGGTCGTTCTCGGCGCCGACCGTCCAGTCCGGCCCGTTGTCGATGTCGAGGCAGAGCGCGTCGTAGCGCTCCCCCGGCCCCGCGAGGTACTCGACCAGGTCGGTGTGCAGCACCTCCACCCGGGGGTCGTCCAGCGCCCCGGCGGAGAACGCTCCCAGCGGGCCGGTGCGGTGCCAGTCGATGATCGCAGCCTCCCGCTCGGCCACCGCGATCCGCGCCCAGCGCGGCTCGGCGGCGGCGTGCGCCAGCGAGAAGCCGACACCCAGCCCGCCGATCAGCACGCTGGGACGCGCCACCGCCGCGAGTTCGTCCAGCGCGGCCCGCACCAGCAGCCGTTCGGAGCGGCCGTCGACGGTGTCCATCAGGAAGCAGCCGTTCACGATGACCTCGCAGTGCCCGCCGCGCCGCCGCAGCACCACCTCGCCGCCGGCGCTCTCCCGCCGGTCGAGCACGTCGGCCCCGGACAGGCCCTGGCGGCTGGGCAGCACGGACATCCGGCAACTCCTGGGAAGGTCGGCACCGATCGTGGACCTCCTGACCCTAACCGACCCACCCGGTCACCGACCGCTACCCCTGCGGGTCGGGCGTCAGCCCGGCCGCCGCGACCGGCGCACCGCCCTTCGCCTTCGGGCTGCGCCGCCCGCGCCGCTCCAGCCACTTGGCGAACCAGGAGAGCAGCAGACACATGCCGATGTAGACCGGGGCGACCACCATCACCACCGGGATGAACGGCAGGTCGTAGTCCAGGTTGGTGGCGATCAGCTTCCCGGCGTGCAGGAACTCCTCGTAGGTGATCAGGAACCCGAGCGAGGTGTCCTTGAGCGCCACCACCAGCTGGCTGACGATGGTCGGCAGCATCGCCCGGTTCGCCTGCGGCACCAGCACGTACGCCATCACCTGGGTCTTGCGCAGCCCCAGCGCGTACGCCGCCTCCCGCTGCCCCTTGGGCACCGCGAGCACGCCGGCCCGGAACACCTCGGCCAGCACCGAGCCGTTGTACAGCGTCAGCCCGGCGACCAGCGCCCACATCGGCGGGGCCTTGAGCGCGACGAAGATGAAGAAGATCATCACCAGCAGCGGCATCGCCCGGAAGAACTCCACCACCACGGTGGACACCCAGCGCACCACCCGGTGGTCGGAGAGCCGCCCGGCGGCGAACAGCGCACCGAAGGGCAGCGCGAACAGCGCCGTCCAGCCGAACGCCTTCAGGGTGTTGGCCAGGCCGCGCAGCAGCAGCTCCTGGACGCCCTTGTACTCGAAGGGCATCCACTTCTGGTACGTGAACTGCTGGGTGTGGAACAGCATGTAGACCACCCAGCCGATCACGGCGGCAATCACCAGCAGCGCCAGCCACCCGTACAGCCGGTGCCGGGCCAGCGCCTTCGGGCCGGGCACGTCGTACAACGCGGAGGACTCCACCGTCATCGGAACACCTCCGTCATCGGGACACCGCCACCCGTCGCTCCAGCAGGTTGAACAGGGCGCTGATCGCCAGCGTCAGGATCAGGTACCCGACCGCGATCCAGACGAAGGTCCAGACGATGCCGTAGCCCAGCTCGTTGATGGTTCGGTAGGTGCCGAGCAGTTCGACCACGCTGAACGAACCCGCGATCGCGGTGTTCTTCGCCAGCGCGATCATCACGCTGCCCAGCGGCGCGACCACCGAGCGGTACGCCTGCGGCAGGATCACCAGGCCCAGCGTCTGGGTGAACGTCAGACCCAGGCTGCGGGCCGCCTCGCCCTGCCCGACCGGCACCGTGTTCACCCCCGAGCGCAGCGTCTCGCAGACGAACGCCGAGGTGTAGCAGCCCAGCGCCAGCACCGCGAAGGTGAAGAACGGCAGCGTGATGTCGAACCGGGGCAGCCCCAGCACCACGATGAAGAACAGCAGCGTCAGTGGCGTGTTGCGCAGCACCGTCACCCACCCGGTGCCGAACGCCCGCAGCGGCCGCACCGGCGACACCCGGAACCCCGCGACCACCACCCCGAGCCCCAGCGCCAGCGCCGCGCTCACCAGGGTCAGCCACAGCGTGCCGAGGAACCCGTGCCAGTACGTGGACCAGTTGTCGGTCAGGACGTTCACCTGTCCTCCTCCCTGCTCACTGGTAGCGGTCCGACTGGTCGTGCTCTCACTGGTGACGGCCTCACTGGTAGCGGTCGATCGGCGGCGGCTCGGGCGCGGGCACCCCGGACAGGCCGAGCGTCGCCTCGTACGCCTTCTTCCAGTCGCCGTTCTGCTCGTGCCGCTGCAGCGCGTCGTCCAGCGCCAGCCGCAGCACGGTGTCGTTCTTCGGCACGCCGATGCCGTACGGCTCCTTGGAGAACGGCTGCCCGGCGATCTTCAGCTCGTCCGGGACCTTCGCCGCGTAGCCCTGCAGGATCGCGTTGTCGGTGGTCACCGCGTCGACCTGACCGGTGATCAGGTTGTCCACGCAGGCCGAGTAGGTGTCGTAGCCGATCAGCTTCGCCTGCGGGTAGTCCTGCTGGATCCGCTGGTACGGGGTCGACCCGGCGGCCGAGCAGACCTTCCGCCCGGCCAGGTCCTGCGGGCCGTTGATCTTCGTCTCGTTCTTGCGGACCAGCAGCGCCTGCCCGGCGATGAAGTACGGCCCGGCGAAGCCGACCAGCTTCTTGCGGTTGTCGTTGATGGTGTAGGTGCCCACGTAGTAGTCGACCTGCCCGTTCTGCAGCGCCGTCTCGCGGTTGGCGGAGGCGATGGTGCGGAACTCGATCTGCTCGGGGGCGAAGCCCAGGTCGGCGCCGACCATCTTGGCGATCTCGATGTCGAAGCCGGAGTACTCGCCGGTCGCCGGGTTCTTCTGCCCCAGGTACGGCTGGTCCTCCTTGGCGCCGACCACCAGGTGGCCGCGCGAGCGCGCCGCGTCCAGGGTCGGCGAACCGGTGACGGTGTCGCTGCTGCGCACCTGGTAGCTGGGCAGCGCGCTGGGCTGCGGGCCCTTCGGCGGCGGGGTGCCGTCCTTGCCGCAGCCGGACAGGCCCCCCAGCACGGCCAGCAGGACGAGCACGGACAGCACGACGTTCTTCCTCACCCGAACCACCTCAGTGCTTCAGGATCTTGGAGAGGAAGTCCCGGGCCCGTTCGCTGCGCGGGTTCGCGAAGAACTCCTCGGGGACGCGGTCCTCGACGATCCGCCCGTCCGCCATGAACACCACGCGGTTGGCGGCCGACCGGGCGAAGCCCATCTCGTGCGTGACCACCACCATGGTCATGCCCTCGGCGGCCAGCGAACGCATGACCTCCAGCACCTCGTTGATCATCTCGGGGTCGAGCGCCGAGGTGGGCTCGTCGAACAGCAGCGCCTTCGGGTCCATCGCCAGCGCCCGGGCGATCGCCACCCGCTGCTGCTGGCCGCCGGACAGCTGCGCCGGGTACTTGGCCGCGTGCGCCGCCAGCCCGACCCGCTCCAGCAGCTGCCGCCCCTTGGCCTCCGCCTCGGCCTTCCCCCGCCTGCGGACCTTGACCTGGGCCAGCGTCACGTTCTGCAGCACCGTCTTGTGCGCGAACAGGTTGAAGGACTGGAACACCATCCCCACCTCGGCGCGCAGCTTCGCCAGCCCCTTGCCCTCCGCGGGCAGCGGCTGCCCCTCGATCAGGATGCTGCCGCTCTCCACCGTCTCCAGCCGGTTGATCGCCCGGCACAGCGTGGACTTGCCCGACCCGGACGGGCCGATCACCACCACGACCTCGCCCCGGCCCACCGTCAGGTCGATGTCCTGGAGCACGTGCAGCGCACCGAAGTGCTTGTTCACCCCGCGCAGTTCGATCAGCGGCTCCCCCGCCGACCCGCCCGGCGACCCGGCCGCCGACGCCCCCGCGCTCTCCCCCGGGGCCGTCACCTGCTGCGCCGCCCCTTCAGCAGCCAGCCCAGCGCCGTCCCGGCCAGCAGCGTCGCCAGCAGCGCGATCCACAGCGGGCAGGTGACGGTGAACACCCAGAACTGGATCTTCACCTTGTCCAGGTTGGCGAACAGGAACCAGACCGCCAGCACCACGATGACGCCGATCCCGATGTACCGGGTCGGAATCCCCGCGATCTCGTTGCGCTGGGTGCCTGACGGAGAACCACCTGATGTCTTGGTCACCCCCGCAGTCTGCGCCCGCCCCCACCCACCGACCGCCGCGCCACCCCGCCGCCCCCGCCCATTCACCCGCCCCGTTCACCCGTCCGCGCTACACCCGCCCACCTGCACCGGTCCGCCTGCACCGGTCCACCTGTACCGGGCCACCAGGCACCGGCCCGCCGCCGCACCGTCCGCCGGAATCCCCGCCGGACGGTGCGGCAACAGCCCCTCCCCCGCTACCTCTCGTCCCGCCAGGACCGCCAGAGCGCCGCGTACGGCCCGCCGGAGGCCACCAGCTCCGGGTGCGGCCCGTACTCGGTGATCCGGCCCTGCTCGACCACCGCGATCACGTCGGCGTCGTGCGCGGTGTGCAGCCGGTGCGCGATCGCCACCACGGTGCGCCCGGCCAGCACCCGGGAGAGCGAACGCTCCAGGTGCCGGGCCGCCCGCGGGTCGAGCAGCGAGGTGGCCTCGTCCAGCACCAGGGTGTGCGGGTCGGCCAGCACCAGCCGGGCCAGCGCCAGCTGCTGGGCCTGAGCGGGCGTCAACGCGGTGCCGCCGGAGCCGACTTCGGTGTCCAGCCCGTCCGGCAGCGCGTCCACCCACTCCTGCGCGTCGACCGCGGTGAGCGCGGCCCGCAGCTCGGTGTCGTCGGCCTCCTCGCGGGCCAGGTGCAGGTTGTCCCGCAGGGTGCCGACGAAGACGTGGTGCTCCTGGTTGACCAGTGCGACCTCGGTGCGCACCCGCTCGGCCGGCATCCGCGACAGCTGCGCCCCGCCGAGCGTGACCAGGCCCCGGCCCGGCGCGTAGATGCCCGCCAACAGCCGGCCCAGCGTCGACTTGCCCGCCCCCGACGGCCCGACCAGCGCCACTCGGCTGCCCGGCTCGACGTCCAGCGTGATGTCGCGCAGCACGTCCGCCCCCTCCCGGTAGCCGAAGCTGACCTGCCGGGCCTCGACCCGGCGGCCGTCCGGGCGCAGCGCCGCGTCGGTCTCCGGCTCGGCGACCTCGCGGACGCCGACCAGCCGGGCCAGCGAGGTCTGCCCGATCTGCAGCTCGTCGTACCAGCGCAGGATCCGGGAGACCGGGTGCACCAGCGCCTGGGCGTACAGCACCCCGGTGGTCAGCCGGCCCGGACCGATCCAGCCGTGCAGGGCGAACAGGCCGCCCAGCACCAGGGTGCCGAGCACGGCCAGCGCGTAGGTGCCGTCCACGGTGGGGAACCAGACGCTGCGCAGCCACAGCGTGTACCGCTCCCAGGAGATCCACTCGCTGATCTTCCGGTCCGTCAGCTCCACCCGGCGGTCGCCGAGCCGCAGCGCCTCGACCGTCCGCCCGGCGTCGACCGTCTCGGCGAGCACGGTGTTGACCGCCGCGTACCCGGCCGACTCGTTGCGGTAGGACTGCGGGGCCCGCCGGAAGTACCAGCGGGAGGTGAGGACCAGCAGCGGCAGGCCGAGCACGGCGGTGGCGGCCAGCAGCGGTGAGGTGACCACCAGCGCGCCGAGCACCAGCACCACCGAGACCACGGCGACCACCAGTTCGGGCACCGCGTCGCGGACCGAGCGGGCCAGCCGGTCGATGTCGGTGGTGCCCCGGGAGACCAGGTCACCGGTGCCGGCCCGCTCCAGCACGCCGAGCGGCAGCCCCACCGAGCGGACCAGGAAGTCCTCCCGCAGGTCGGCCAGCGCCTCCTCGCCGAGCACGCTGCCGCGCAGCAGCGACAGCCCGGTGAACACCGACTGCACCACCAGCGCGGCCAGGTACCACCCGATCGCGGCGGCGATCCGCCCGCCCCCGCCCTCCACCGACAGCGACTGCACCAGCGACCCGAGCACCGCTGGCCCGACCAGCCCCGCCACCGTCGCCGCCCCGTGCAGGCCCACCACCGCAGCCAGCCCCTTGCGGTGACGCCGCAACAGCATCCGCCCGTACGCCCGCACGGCCGCGGTGGAGCCGACCGGCAGCGTGGTGGCCGGCCCCTGCTCGTGGATCTTCGGGGGCTTCACGACGTACTCCTTCGACTCTGACTCCGGCTCCGACTCCGGTTCCGACTCCGCTGGACGTGCTGGTGGACGCGCCCCCGGACAGCCTCCGCGGCAGTCCGGACCACGGACGGGCCCCCGTTCACTGCGCACCCCCCGAACCCACCGCTACCTCCGCTTCCCCTGCCTCCCCCGCCCCCGCGCCGCCCGGCGCGCCCTCGTCCCGGGTGACGACCGCCCGGTAGCGCGGGTCCGCCGCCATCAGCTCCCGGTGGGTGCCGGTGGCGGCGACCCGGCCCTGCTGGAGCAGCAGGACGGTGTCGGCCCGGTCGAGCAGCAGCGGGCTGGTGGCGAAGACCACCGTGGTGCGCCCGGCCCGCAGTTCGCGCAGGCCCGCGGCGATCCGCGACTCGGTGTGGGCGTCGACCGCGCTGGTCGGTTCGTCCAGCACCAGCACCGGCGGGTCGGCCACCAGCGAGCGGGCCAGCGCGAGGCGCTGGCGCTGGCCGCCGGAGAGCGAGCGGCCGCGTTCGGTGATCCGGGCCGCCATCGGGTCGCCCGCGCACTCGGGCGAGCCCTCGACCAGCGCCTCCAGCGCGTCCTCGGCGCGGGCGGCGGCCAGTGCCTCGGCGGGCTCGACCCGGCCGGAGCGGGGGACGTCGAGCAGCCCGGCCAGGGTGCCGGAGAGCAGCACCGGCTCCTTGTCGTGGACCAGCACCGCTGCTCGGGCGGCGGCCAGCGGCACCGCGTCCAGCGCGATCCCGCCGAGCCGGACGGAGGGCTTGGCCCGCTCTCCCTCGGCGAGCGCGGGCCGCCCGCCGAGCCGGGCCGCCAACTCCCCCGCCGCGTCCGGGTCGCCGCAGACCACCGCGGTCAGCCGCCCGGCCCGGGCGGTCAGCCCGCTGACCGGATCGTGCAGGTCCGACCGCCCGGCCCGGCGCACCAGCTCCACCGCGCCCTCGCCGTCCCCCGCACCGACCGAAACTGACGCTCCGTCACCATCCGGGCCTTCCTCGTCCAGGCCTTCCTCCCGGGTCAGCGCGAGCACCTTGACCGCCCGCCCGGCCGAGACCCGGGCGACGCTCCAGGCGTGCGCGGCCTCGCCGATCACCCGCAGCGGGGCGGCGAGGAAGGCGGTGGCGCCGTAGACGGCGATCAGCTCGCCGACCCCGATCGACCCGTCGAGGGCCAGCCGGGCGCCGTACCAGGTGACGCCGATGACGAACAGGCCGGGCAGCAGCACCTCCTGGGCCTGCATCACCGCCCAGGTGCGGGCGGTGCGGACGGCGGCGGCGCGCACCCGCTGGGAGGCGGCCCGGTAGCGGCGCAGGAACAGCTCCTCGCCGCCGATGCCGCGCAGCACCCGCAGCCCGGCGACCGTGTCGGCGGCCAGCTCGGAGGCCTTGCCGCCGAGCGCGCGCTGCTCGGTGTACCGCCGCTCGAACGGCCCGAGCAGCGGCCACACCGCGGCGGCCAGCACGGGCACGCCGAGCAGCACGGCCAGCCCGAGGCCGGGCCGGTGCCACAGCACCACGGCGCTGACGCCGAGCCAGGCCAGCACCGCGCCGTACAGCCGGGCGGTGAGCTCGACGTACCAGCCGATCTTCTCGACGTCACCGCTGGAGACGGCGACGATCTCGCCGGTGGCGATCCTTCGGCTCAACCCGCCGCCCAGCGCGGAGGCCTGACGGGCCACCAGCTGGCGGACCTGGGAGGCGGCGTGGATCCAGTTCCACACCGCCCGGCGGTGCACCAGCACCGTCATCGCGGTCTGCAGGGCGGACAGCAGCAGGGCGAGCAGGCCGGCCGCCAGCAGGGCCCGGGTGTCCCGGTCGACGACGGCCTGGACGCCGCGGCCGATCGCCACCGGCAGCGCGGCCAGCGCGCCGAGCTCCAGGGTGCTCCACAGCGTGGCGAGCAGCCGGCCCCGGGGCTGGGAGCGGCCGAGCCAGCGCAGGAACCCGCGCGGCGAACTGAGGTCCGGGCTGCCGGGATCGGGTAGCGGGAGGGGGACGAGCGGCATGGTCGCTCCGTTACGGGGTGGGGCGGGGCAGGGAGGGACGGGCCCGGCCGGGGGAGCACGGCGGGCGGCGTCGGCCGGCCGGGCC
Source organism: Kitasatospora cineracea (assembly GCF_003751605.1). Lineage (NCBI taxonomy): Bacteria > Bacillati > Actinomycetota > Actinomycetes > Kitasatosporales > Streptomycetaceae > Kitasatospora > Kitasatospora cineracea. Next base: position 3,748,656 of record NZ_RJVJ01000001.1, on the reverse strand, counting down.
CGGTGCGGGCTCCGGCGCGTCGGAGGTGTGCGGCGGAAGGGGTGGTCGGCTCGTCACATGCGGCGAGCCTGACCGTCGCGCTGTGACGCACGCAACAGGTTTTCCGGCAGAACGGCCCGATCCGGCCGCCGACCCCGCCGGCTTTCATCCGTTCCGGGGAACTCCCCTCTCCCGGGAATAAACCGCAGCTCACCGCCGTTGCAGCCGCTCCGGAACCCCGGAGAGGCAATACGGGCAACAACAGCAGGACCAGCAGGACCAGCAGGACCAGCAGAAGCGAACCGGCAACCGAAGGGCACCCCTTCCCGTGACCAGCACCCCCGCAGTCCCCCCGATCCCCTCGATCACGCTGAACGACGGCGTGCGGATCCCGCAGCTCGGCTTCGGCGTCTGGCAGGTGCCGGACGCGGAGGCCGTCCCCGCGGTGCGCACCGCGATCGAGGCCGGCTACCGCTCGATCGACACCGCCGAGATCTACGAGAACGAGAAGGGCACCGGCCAGGCGATCGCCGAGTCCGGCGTGGCCCGCGACGAGCTGTTCGTGACCACCAAGCTGTGGAACTCGGGCACCGTCGACTGGTCCGGTCAGCAGGGCCGCGACCGGGTGCTGCGCACCTTCGACGAGTCGCTCGGCCGCCTCGGCCTCGACCGGCTGGACCTGTACCTGATCCACTGGCCGCGCCCGATGCACGGCGACGTCTTCCTGAACATCTGGCGCGCCTTCGAGCAGCTGCACGCCGAGGGCCGGGTCCGCGCGATCGGCGTCTCCAACTTCCGGGTGCCGGACCTGCGGGCGCTGCTCGCCGAGGCCGAGGTGAAGCCGGCCCTGAACCAGATCGAGCTGCACCCGTACTTCCCGCAGGCCGAGCTGCGCGCCCTGCACGCCGAGCACGGCATCGCCACCGAGGCGTGGAGCCCGCTGGGCCAGGGCAAGGACCTGCTGGCCGAGCCCGCCCTGCTGGCCGTCGCCGCCAAGCACGGCCGCACCGCGGCCCAGGTGGTGCTGCGCTGGCACCTGCAGTCCGGCGTGATCGCCATCCCGAAGTCGGTCACCCCGGCCCGGATCCGGGAGAACCTGGCCGTCACCGGCTTCGAGCTGGACGCCGAGGACCTCGCGGCGATCGACGGCATCGCCACCGGGCGGCGGATCGGCCCGGACCCGGCGGACTTCGACTGGAACTGAGAGCGGAGTTGACGCCCCGTCCGCTGACGGAGAGTCAACTCCACCGACGCCGGAGGGGGCCGAAACCCGATCGGGTTTCGGCCCCCTCCGGCACGTCCCGGGCGGTGCCGCGTTACCGGCCGGGGCGTGCTCGCCACCCGAACGACCGGGCAGCGTTTTGCAGAATCGTTACAGCCGGGCCGCCTTCGCGAGCAGCGCCAGCGCCGGTGCGTGCTCCTGCGGTTCCAGCGGGGCGAGCAGCGCCTCCTGGACCTCGCGGACCCCGGCGGTGGAGCGGTGCAGCAGCTCCTGGCCGGTCGGGGAGAGCGAGAGCAGGTTGCGGCGCCCGTCCGAGGGGTCCCGGCGGCGCAGCACCAGGCCGCGCCGGACCAGCCGGCTGACCATCTCGGCCATCGTCGCCTTGTCGAGCGAGGCCAGCTCACCGACCGTGCGCTGGTCGGCGCCCGGCTCGGTCTCCAGGGCGTCCAGCACCGCGTACTGAGGGGCCGTCAGCTCGGTGCCGACCTTCTCCGTCCAGAGCTTGGTGTGCACCTGCTGGGCGACCCGGATCAGGTAGCCGATGGCCCGCTGGGCGTCCAGCGTGGGCCTGGCCTCCCCCGGCACGGCGACCGCGGACGGCTCCAGCCGGGCTATCCGGGCCATCACCCGGACGATCTCCAGCTGCTCGTCCGGGCCGAGCGGCTCGAACAGGGTCCGCTGGACCCGGACCACGCCGCCGGTCGCCTCGCGGACGGCCTGAGCGCCGCTCTGCGAGAGGGCGAGCAGCTTGCGGCGGCCGTCGGCCGGGTCCCGGCGGCGGAGCACCAGGCCGCGCCGGACCAGCCGGGCGACCATCTCGGCCATCGTCGCCTTGTCGAGCGAGGCCCGTTCGCCGACCGTGCGCTGGTCGGCTCCGGGCTCCAGGGCCAGTACCAGCAGCACCGCGAACTGCGGAGCCGTCAGCTCGGTACCGACGTATTCGGACCACAAGCGGGTGTGCACCTGCTGGGCCACGCGGATGAGGTGACCGGGCGACTGCTGCAGTCGGCCGGGCACGCGGGTTGTCGGGATCTCCCCCAGCACCATGAAATCCGTCCCGGTGTCACGCCCGAGTGTGTGTGGGACACCCGAGCGGGGCAGTAACGGCGAGTGAGCATCCCGCTGTGAGTGAGGACGCGTCGGCCGTGCAGCCGGTGGCTGCTGGCGCACACTATACAAACGGTCGGCCTGGACTGGCAGGTAGGGGCGCAGAGTAGTCGCAGGTTCGGCGAAGTTGGCATATTTCCCCCGTATGTCGGGACCACGCCCAACCCGGTTCACCCGCTCGGCCGCTTTTCGCCCTCACCCTCCGTCACCTGCGGCGCTGCCCCTGGCCGGAAACCCTACCCGCCGGTAGGGTTGCCGCGCTGCGCGCTGCGCACCTCATTCATTTCTCATCCACGGGTCGCCGGCCCGCGCCGGTCCCGTCGTCCGACTTCGAGAGAGACGAGTACGAAGATGACCGAGCAGAGCACGTCCGTGACCGCCGACGCCCCGGTGCGGGTGGCCGTGGTGACGGGTGCGGCGCGTGGGATCGGCGCCGCCACCGCGCTCCGGCTGGCCGCGGACGGTTACGCCGTCGCCGTGGTCGACCTGGAGGAGTCCACCGCCAAGGGCACCGCCGAGGCGATCGAGGCCGCGGGCGGCCGCGCGCTGGCCGTCGGCGCGGACGTGTCGGACGCCGAGCAGGTGCAGGCCGCGGTGGACCGGATCGCCGCCGAGCTGGGCACCCCGGTGGTGCTGGTGAACAACGCCGGCGTGCTGCGCGACAACCTGCTGTTCAAGATGTCCGAGTCGGACTGGGACACCGTGATGAGCGTGCACCTCAAGGGCGCCTTCCTGATGACCCGCGCGGTGCAGAAGCACATGGTGGCGGCCGGCTTCGGGCGGGTCGTCAACCTGTCCTCCTCCTCCGCCCAGGGCAACCGCGGCCAGGCCAACTACTCGGCGGCCAAGGCCGGCCTGCAGGGCTTCACCAAGACCCTGGCGATCGAGCTGGGCAAGTTCGGCATCACCGCCAACGCGGTCGCCCCCGGCTTCATCGCCACCGACATGACCGCGGCCACCGCGGCCCGGGTCGGCATGGAGTTCGAGGCGTTCAAGCAGGCCGCCGCCTCCGCCATCCCGGTCCAGCGGGTCGGCGTGCCGGAGGACATCGCGCACACCATCTCCTTCCTCGCCTCCGAGGGCGCCGGCTTCGTCTCCGGCCAGGTCATCTACGTGGCCGGCGGCCCGCTCGACTGACCCGGCCGGCGCCGCGGCGCGCTCGTGGTGCGCCGCCCGGGGCCGGGGTCCAGACTCGATGGCAGACCTCCCGCCGCCGGCCCCGGCGGCGGGCGCGCCCCGTCGGAGGGGCCGGGCCGGCCCCTCCGACGCTCCACCCACGGAGGATCTTGATGACCGACCCCACGGACAGCGAGTCCACGCCGACCCCGGACAACCTGCTGCACACCGGGGCGGAGCACCCGGTCGACCCCGAGGACCTGGTGATGGCCTCGGGCCGCACGCCCACCCCGGCGCTGCTGGCGAAGGCCAAGAAGGACCTGGAGGAACAGGGCGCGGCGGCCGTCGAACGACTGCTGCCCTGAGCCCGGCGCCGCCCGTTCGAATCGGCGGCCGATTTCCCGGAAGCGACCCGGAAGTGACCTGGGTCACGGGAAATCGGCCGCCTCATTCGTTCTCGCACCACCGTCCGGGCTATTGGAGAAACCACCGGAATGCGGCGCCCGGGAGCGCCGGGGAGCGTGATTTCCCCCACGCACCGCACCTTTCCGGCCCCGCCGCCCCGCCCTTGAACTGCCCCTATGGAGAAACCGGGGACGACACGTCACCAGCGGGTGACAGATCCCCCGAATAGCCCGGAAGGCTCCGGGGCGACCGGTAATGTCGAAGCCGTGCCAGCCAAGCCCGAATCACCCGAGCGACAGATATCGACCGCACCGCGCGCGGTTCCGGTCCGATCCGGTCACGATCCCCACACCGGAACGACCGAATCCGCGCTCCCGTCGATCAGCCGGCGGCACGCCCTGCTCTTCGGCCTGGTCGGAGTGCTCTACCTGCTGGTGGTCCTGGCCATCCTGTACGACTCCCCGCTGGTCGACCTGGACTGGTCGCTGCAACTGCTGCGGCCGTACCGGCGCTGGCCGGACGCCCTGCCCTACCTGGACATCTGGGTGATCGCCGGACAGCGCGGCCCGACCGCGATCGCGGCCTGCCTGTGGCTGGGCTGGCGCTGCTACCGCTCGCACTCGGCGCGGCCGCTGCTGGTGATGGGCATGGCCCTGCTGCTGCTGAACGTCACGGTCGGCGGGGTGAAGATCCTGACCGGCCGGCTGGGCCCGCACTACGCGCACTACGTGGGCTCGCCCGAGCTGTTCTCCGGCGGCAGCATCTTCCCCTCCGGCCACACCGCGAACGCCGTGGTCACCTGGGGCGTGCTGGCCTACCTGGCCACCCGCTGGCGCCGCACCGGCACCGTGCTGGCGGGGCTCACCGCGGCCTCGATCGGGCTGACCACCGTCTACCTGGGCACCCACTGGATCTCGGACGTGTTCGCGGGCTGGGCGGCGGGCGCGCTGGTGCTGCTCTCGCTGCCGCTGGCCGAGCCGGCCGTCGCCGCGCTGGACCGGCGGGTGCTGGCCGCCTGGCACCGGGAGGGCCGCTTCGCCCGCCCGGCCGCCGTGCCCCGGCCGCGCCCGACCGCGTCCCCGCTCCCGCAGCCGTGGCCGTCCCACCCGCTGCCGGCCCGTCCTCAGCCCGCCCAGGCGCGCTCCACCACGCCGTCGCACACCGTCAGGTTGAGCCGGTCCGAGCGGTACTCCATGGTCAGCAGCGCGTCCGGCGCCAGCACCCGCACGGTGCGCCAGCCGCGCTCGGCGGCCAGCGCCCGGGCCGGCTCCACCGGCAGCCCCGGATAGTCGTCCAGCCGGTCGTCCATCGTTCCGCCTCCCCGTACCCGAACGGTCCTACCCTGGAAGGGTACGAGGGAGGCGGTTGCGTATGCGGCGGGCCAGGACCCCGAAGGTGTGGCTGAGCGGGACGGAGCCGGCCAACGCGCGCAGCGACCTGAAGCTGCGCTTCCTGCTGTCGGTGCTGTTCCTGCCGTTCTTCGCGCTCTGCACGGCCGGGTTCGCGGTGTGGGCCGCGCTGGCCTCCCCGCACGGCGCGCCCAGCAGCGGGACGCTGGTGGTGTTCGCGGTGGGCTGCGGGGTGCTGACCGCGGTGGCGGCGGCGGACCTGTGGGTCGTGGTGCGCCGCCGCCGCACCGAGCTGTGACCGCTACCGCGAGCCGACCGCCTGCTTGACCAGCGTCCGCCCGAAGTCCCACATCAGGCCGCTGCCGCGGTGGGCGTCGTCCATCACCTCGGTGAAGGCGTCGACGAAGCGGTCGACCTCCTTCTCGGTGACGATCAGCGGCGGGATCAGCTTGATCACCTCCAGGTGGTCGCCGGAGACCTGGGTGAGGATCCGGTGCCGCTGCAGCAGCGGGACGACCACCATCTGCGCGAACAGCCCCTTGCGGGCGGCCTGCAGCGCCGTCCAACCGGTGCGCAGCTTCAGCGACTTGGGGCGGCCGAACTCGATGCCGATCATCAGCCCGCGCCCGCGCACCTCGGCGAGCAGCTCGTACCGCTCGGTCAGCGCCGCCAGCCGGGACCGGAACAGCTCGCCGACCTTCGCGGCGTTCTCCACCACGCCCTCCTGCCGCATCACGTGCAGGGTGGCCAGTCCGGCGGCCATCGCCTGGGCGTTGGAACCGAAGCTGGCGGAGTGGACCAGCACCCGGTCCATCGAGGAGTAGACCTTCTCGAAGATCCACGACTTGCCGAGCGTCGCCCCGATCGGCACGTACCCGCCGGAGAGCGCCTTGGCCGCGCAGACCAGGTCGGGGCGGACGCCCTCCTCGGCCTGGTAGGCGAAGAAGGTGCCGGTGCGGCCGACGCCGGTCTGCACCTCGTCGCAGATCAGCAGCGCCTTGTGGGCGTGCAGCAGTTCCTGGGCGGCGGCCAGCCAGCCGGGCGGCGGGGCGAGCACGCCCTTGCCCTGGACCGGTTCGACGATCAGCGCCGCGACGTCGCCCTTCTTCAGCTCCTTCTTCAGCGCGTCGAGGTCGCCGAGCGGGATCGGGGTGTCCGGCAGCAGCGGGTCGAAGCCCTTGCGGAAACCGCCCTCGCCGTTGACCGAGAGCGAGCCGGCGGTGAGGCCGTGGAAGGCGTGGTCGCAGTACAGGACGCGGCGCTTCCCGGTGGCGTACCGGGCGAACTTGAGCGCCGTCTCGACCGCCTCGGTGCCGCTGTTGCCGAAGAACACCCGGTCCAGGCCGGGGGCGCGGGCGATCAGCTGCTCGGCGAGCAGGCCGGGCAGCGGGGAGCAGTCGAAGCGGGTCAGGTCGGCCGTCTCCAGCTCCATCACCTGCTCGATCGCGGCCCGGACGGCGGGGTGGTGCCGGCCGAGCGCGAAGATGCCGAACCCGGCGAGCATGTCGAGGTACTCGTTGCCCTCGGCGTCGTAGAAGTACGGTCCCTTGGCGCGTTCGTAGTACCGGTCGAAGCCGATGGTGTGCAGCATCCGGGGCAGCTGCGGGTTGAGGTAGCGGGCGTGCAGTTCGTAGCGCTCGCCGCCCCGGGCGTCGAGCAGGGCGGCGAGGTCGAGCGGTTCGGCCTGGGTCACGCTGGTTCTCTCCGATCGGTCACTTGCGCGGCACCCTGGGCCGGTACTCCTGGGCGCCGCTCCGCGTGCCGGGCAGCAGGCGGCGGGCGTAGGCGGCGGTCTGGGCGGCGACGCCGGTGCCGGTGAGTCCGATCTCCTCGAGGATCTCACCGCGCGAGGCGTGCGCCAGGAACTCCTGCGGGATGCCCAGGTCGCGCAGCGGGACGTCGACCTCGGCGTCCCGCATGGCCTGGGCGACGGCGGCGCCGACGCCGCCGGCCCGCCCGTTGTCCTCGACGGTGACCACCATCCGGTGCGCGGCGGCCAGCGCGACCAGGGCCGGGTCGACGGGCTTGACCCAGCGCGGGTCGACCACGGTGGCGGTGATGCCGTCGGCGGCGAGCAGCGCGGCGGCGTCCAGGCAGGCGGGCGCCATCGGGCCGACGGCGACCAGCAGCACGTCGGGGCTGGGGCCGGTGCGGGCCAGCACGTCGACGCCGCCGATCCGCTCGACCGCCGGGATCGCGGGCCCGAGGTCGCCCTTGGGGAAGCGCACCACGGTGGGCGCGTCCTCGACGGCGACGGCCTCCCGGAGCTGTTCGCGCAGCCGGTCGGCGTCGCGCGGGGCGGCCAGCCGCAGCCCGGGGACGACCTGCAGGACCGACATGTCCCACATGCCGTTGTGCGAGGCCCCGTCGTTGCCGGTGACGCCCGCCCGGTCGAGCACGAAGGTGACGCCGAGCCGGTGCAGCGCGACGTCCATCAGCACCTGGTCGAAGGCCCGGTTCAGGAAGGTCGCGTACACCGCGACGACGGGGTGCAGCCCCCCGGTGGCCAGGCCCGCGGCGGAGGCCACCGCGTGCTGCTCGGCGATCCCGACGTCGTAGGTCCGCCCGGGGTGCGCGGCGGCGAACGGCCCGAGCCCCACCGGGTGCAGCATCGCGGCGGTGACGGCGACCAGGTCGGGCCGCTCGGCGCCGAGGGCGAGCATCTCCTGCCCGAACACGGAGGTCCAGGAGGCCCCGGCGGACGGGGAGACCGGCAGGCAGGTGTACGGGTCGATCGGGCCCACCGCGTGGAAGCGGTCGGCCTCGTCCTGCTCGGCGGGCCGGTAGCCGCGGCCCTTGACGGTCAGGCAGTGCACGATGACGGGCCCGCCGAAGTTCCGGGCCTGGCGCAGCGCCTGCTCGACGGCGGCGATGTCGTGGCCGTCGATCGGGCCGAGGTACTTCAGCCCGAGGTCCTCGAACATGCCCTGCGGGGCGAAGGCGTCCTTGAAGCCCTTCTTGGCGCCGTGCAGCGCGTCGAACAGCGGCGGCCCGACCACGGGGGTGCGCTGCAGGGCGTCCTTGCCCCAGGCCAGGAAGCGCTCGTAGCCGCGGGTGGTACGCAGGGTGGCGAGGTGGTGGGCGAGGCCGCCGATGGTCGGCGAGTAGGAGCGCTCGTTGTCGTTGACGACGATGACCAGCGGGCGGTCCTCGGCCTCGGCGATGTTGTTGAGCGCCTCCCAGGCCATGCCGCCGGTGAGCGCGCCGTCGCCGATCACGGCGACGGTGCAGCGGTCGACGCCGAGCAGCTGGTTGGCCTTGGCGATGCCGTCGGCGTAGCCGAGCGCGGTGGAGGCGTGCGAGTTCTCGATCAGGTCGTGCTCGGACTCGGCCCGCGAGGGGTAGCCGGAGAGCCCGTCCTTGGCGCGCAGCCGGCTGAAGTCCTGCCGTCCGGTGAGCAGCTTGTGCACGTAGGCCTGGTGGCCGGTGTCCCACAGGACGCGGTCGTGCGGGGAGTCGAAGACCCGGTGCAGGGCGATGCTGAGCTCGACCACGCCGAGGTTGGGGCCGAGGTGGCCGCCGGTGCGGGTGACGGCGTCGATCAGGAAGTCGCGGATCTCGTCGGCGAGCACCGGCAACTGCTCGGGGTGCAGGCGTCGGAGGTCGGCGGGCCCGGTGATCCGGCTCAGCAGTGGCATGGCGTACCCCTCACGGCTGGTTCGGTGTGCGTGGACTGTCGGTGTCCAGCCTGCGGCCCGGCACGCGCGGTCGCCTGTCGGCGTGGGCCGCCCGCGCCGGGTCCTGACGCGCGGTCAGAGCGCCTTGGGCGAGGCGAGGGTCTCGCGGGCGGCGCGGATGGACTCCTTGAGCGAGCCCATGGTGGCGAGCACCGCGGTCGGCTCGTAGCCGCAGTGGGCCATGCAGTTGTCGCAGCGCGGGTCCCGGCCGCGGCCGTACTTGTCCCAGTCGGTCTTCTCGATCAGCTCGCGGTAGGTGGGGACGTAGCCGTCGGACATCAGGTAGCAGGGGCGTTGCCAGCCGAACAGCGAGTAGTTGGGGATGCCCCAGGCGGTGCACTCGAAGTCGACCTTGCCCTCGAGGAAGTCCAGGAACAGCGGGCTGTGGTTGAGCCGCCAGCGCCGCCGGTTGCCGCCCGCGAAGGCCTTGCGGAACAGCTCGCGGGTCTGCTCGACGCCGAGGAAGTGCTCCTGGTCGGGGGCCTTCTCGTAGGCGTAGGCCGGGGAGATCATCATCTCGTCGACCTTGAGGTCGTCGTTGAGGAAGTCCAGCACCTCGACCACGGTCTGCGCGGTGTCGGTGTTGAAGAAGGTCGAGTTGGTGGTGACCCGGAAGCCCCGCCGCTTGGCCTCCTTGATCGCCTCGACGGCCTCCGCGAACGTCCCCTCCTTGGCCACCGAGGCGTCGTGCCGCTCCTCCAGGCCGTCGATGTGGACGGCGAAGGTGAAGTACGGCGAAGGGGTGAACTTGTCGAGCTTCTTGCGCAGCAGCAGGGCGTTGGTGCACAGGAAGACGTACTTGCGGCGCTCCACCAGCTGGCGGACGATCTCGTCGATCTGCGGGTGCATCAGCGGCTCGCCGCCGGCGATGGAGACCATCGGGGCGCCGCACTCCAGGACCGCGCCGACCGCCTGGGCGACCGGCATCCGCTGCTTGAGGACGCCCGCCGGGTGCTGGATCTTCCCGCAGCCCTCGCACTTGAGGTTGCAGGCGAACAGCGGCTCCAGCTCGACGATGAGCGGGAACTTCTTCCGCCCCCTGATCTTCTGCTGCATGAGGTAGGTGGACACGCGGACGGTCTGACGCAGCGGCATGGCCATGGCTTAGCTCGCCTCCTGGGGGAGCGTCGAGGGCTGTGGGTTCGTCAGCTGGGCGGGCGTGGCGGCGACCTGCCGGTGCCACGCGGTGAGGGCGGGGACGGCGGCGCGCAGCGTCCGCCAGGCCCGGACCCCGGCCGGCAGGGTGCCGGGGCGGATCAGTTCCCGCTCGGGGGTGTCGACCACGACCCGCAGCACGGCCGCGGGCAGGTCGGGGGCGTGCGCGGCGCGGGCGGCGAGGACGGCGGCGGCCTCCATGTCGACGGCGAGCGCGCCCGCGGCGTGCAGCCGGGCCCGTTCGGCGCCGCGCACCACGTGGTCGGCGGTGCGGTGGGTGCCGAGGTGGACCCGCAGGCCCGCCTCCTCCAGGGCGGTGGCCAGTGCGGGCGCAAAGGCCAGCGGGTGGTCGCCGCCCTCGGCGTCGGTGACCCGGTCGGCGACGATCACCTCGCCGGGGCGCACCCCGGGCCCGAGCGCCGCGCCGAACCCGGCGACCAGCAGGGCCCCGTAGCCGCCCGCGTCGAGCAGTGCGGCGGCCTTCTGTCCGGCGGCCCGGCGGCCCATCCCGGTCCGGGCCAGCACCGGCGGGCCGCCGGCCGCACCGGACCAGTCGCCGCCGCGCAGCGCCCAGGCCTCCGGCCCGAGCGCGCACAGCACCAGCAGGGGCGCGGTCATCGTTCACCGCCCCGGCCGAGCGGGGCGTCGTGCACGTAGCGGCCGAGCGCGGTGACCGGGAAGACCAGGCGGTACAGGTGGTAGTTGATGGAGAAGTCCCAGGGGAAGCCGGTGCCGGTGAACTGTGGTTCGTCCCACGTCCCGTCGGGGCGCTGGGTGGCGGTGAGCCAGGCGACGCCGCGCTCGACCGCCTCGGACTCGCGCTCGTCGGCCGCCAGCAGCGCCATCAGCGCCCAGGCGGTCTGCGAGGCGGTGGACTCGCCGCGGCCGGCCCAGGTGGCCGGGTCCTCGTAGGAGCGCATGTCCTCGCCCCAGCCGCCGTCCGGGTTCTGCCGGCCGGTCAGCCAGGTGACGGCGCGCCGGACGGCGGGGTGGCCGGGGGTGAGGCCGGCGGCGATCAGGGCGGGCACCACCGAGCCGGTGCCGTAGATGTAGTTGGTGCCCCAGCGGCCGAACCAGGAGCCGTCGGCCTCCTGGTGGCGCAGCAGCCAGGCGACGCCGCGCCGGGTGCGCGGGTCCCGGGTGCGGCCGGTCTCGGCGAGCATCTCCACCACGTGCGCGGTGACGTCGGCCGAGGGCGGGTCGATGACCTCGCCGAAGTCGCAGAACGGGAGCTTGTTGGGGAGCCTGCTGGTGTTGTCGGCGTCGAAGGCGCCCCAGGCGCCGTCCTTGGACTGCATGCCGAGGTTCCACTCGACGGCCCGCTCGACGGCGCCGGCCAGCCGGGCGGTGTCGGGGTGGTCGATCCGGCGCAGCGCGAGGACCACCTCGGCGGTGTCGTCGACGTCCGGGTAGGTGTCGTTCTGGAACTCGAAGGCCCAGCCGCCGGGGGCCAGCCGGGGGCGTTTGACGGCCCAGTCGCCGCGGGTGGTGATCTCCTCGCCGAGCATCCAGCTGCCGGCGCCCACCAGGGCGGGGTGGTCGCCGGGCAGTCCGGCGTCGCGCAGCGCGATGGCGGCCAGGCAGGTGTCCCAGACCGGGGACTGGCAGGCCTCCATCCAGCGCTTGCCGTCCTCGGTGTGGACGGTGAAGGAGTCGAAGGCGGCGAGCCCGGCCTTCATCACCGGGTGGTCGAGCCGGTAGCCGAGCAGCCGCAGCGCGATCAGCGAGTAGACGGCGGGCGGCTGGATGCCGCCCCAGCAGCCGTCGGCCTCCTGCCGCTCGATGATCCAGGCGGCGGCCTGCCGCAGCGCCAGGCGGCGCACCGGTTTGATGGCGTGCCGGTGGTAGCGGTGCATCAGCTGGTCGAGCCGCTGGAACAGGCCGTCCCAGGTGTGCGCGGGGGCGAGCGGCCGCTCGGGGTACGGGTCGGCCGGGTCGGTGTGCAGTTCGCCGAGGCCGAACGGGGCGGGGCGGACCGGGCGGTGGGCGGAGACCACGGTGAGCGGGACGATGGTCTGCCGGGCCCACTGGCCGAAGGAGTAGATGTTCAGCGGCGCCCAGCTGGGCAGGAACAGCACTTCGGGGGGCAGCTCGGGGAGTTTCTCCCAGGGCCACCAGCCGAACAGGGCGAGCCAGATCCGGGTGAACACCCGGCTGGCGGCGATGCCGCCGCGTTCGCGGACGAAGGCGGCGGCGGCCCGCATGTGCGGGGCGTCCGGGGCGTCCCCGGCGAGCCGGAGGGCCACGTACGCCTCGACGGTGGTGGAGAGTTCGGGCGGGCCGCCGTGGAAGGTGGCCCAGGTGCCGTCCTCCCGCTGCCGGGAGCGGATCCAGGCCGCGGTGGCCCGGGTCTGCTCCTCGGTGCGGATGCCCAGGAACTCCCTGAGCAGCAGGTCTTCGGCGTCCATGGTGACGTTGGTCTCCAGGTCGCCCTTCCACCAGCCGTCGGCGTGCTGGAGTGACAGCAGGTGTGCGGTGGCCCGGCTGAGCGCCGCCGCGGGTGAGGAATCGTCAGATCGTGCTGGTGCAACTGAGGTTTGGGGTCCGAGCCTTCCACCCGCGGTTGCTGTCACTCTTACGTCACCTCTCTCTGACCACCACGAATTCGGCGAGTGCGACGAAGTGCTCGCGCACCTCGTCGGCCATGGGCACCTCGCCGAGGGCGGCGAGGGCGGTGTCGTACTGGCGGCGGGCCTCTTCCTGCGTCCAGGCCCGGCCGCCGGCCCGCTCGATCAGCGCGGCGCGGGCGGCGAGCGTCTGCTCGCTCTCCTCGCCGCGGCCGGTCGGGTCGGCCAGCTGTGCGGCCAGCTCGCGGGAGGCGGCGCCCCCCTCGGCCAGCGCGGCGCACACCGGCAGCGACTTCTTCCGCGACTGGAGGTCGCTCCAGTGCGGCTTGCCGGTCACTTCGGTGGCACCCCAGATGCCCAGCAGGTCGTCCACCGCCTGGAACGCCAGGCCCAGGTGGTGGCCGTACCGCTGGAGCGCGTCGGAGACCTTGTCGTCGGCGCCGGCCAGCACCGCGCCGATCGCCGCGGAGGCCGCCAGCAGGGCGCCGGTCTTGCCGCCCTCCATGGCCAGGCACTCCTCGACCGTCACCGCGTCGCGCTGCTCGAACGAGACGTCCAGGGCCTGGCCGTCGATCAGCCCCCGGGTGGCGGTGGTGATCAGCCGGACGGCCCGGGCGGCGTCGGCCGGGGCGGCCCCGCCGGTCACCGCGGCGTCCAGCAGGACCTCGGTGCCGAGGGTGGCCAGCGCGTCGCCGGCCAGCACGGCCTGGGCCGGGCCGAAGACCGTCCAGGCGGTGGCCCGGTGCCTGCGCGTCTCGTCACCGTCCATCAGGTCATCATGGAGGAGGGAGAAATTGTGCACCAGCTCGACCGACACGCCGCCGGGTACGCCCACCTGCGCGTCGGCGCCCACCGCTTCGGCGGACAGCAGGGCCAGCGCCGGTCGCACGGCCTTGCCGCCGTCGCCCGCGGCGGGGCGGCCGTCCCGGTCGATCCAGCCGAAGTGGTAGGCCGCGACGGTGTCCATCGGTGCCGCCAAACGGGCGACGGCCGCGCGCATCGGCGGCGTGCAGAGCGTGCGTCCGCGCGCCAGCAGGTCGAGGACGGTCGGGGTGTCCTCGACCGTCAAGCCGGTGCGTGCCTCCACGTGCGTTCCCTCTCGGTGCGTCCGTCCGGCCGCGGCGGGCGGTCGGACGGTTGTGGTGTCGGTGGTCGGGGGGTGGGGGCTCGGCGTCATCGGGGCCACCGCCCGTCCCCCCGGTCGACCGGGAGCCGGCCGTGGCCGGCCAGGGCGGCGTCGGCGGCAGCGTGCCCGCTGCGCACCGCGCCCTCCATGGTCGCTGGCCAACCCGTGGCCGTCCAGGACCCGGCGAGCAGGATGCCGGGGAGGTCGGTGCGCGCGCCGGGGCGCAGCCGGGCGGTGCCGGGCGCCGGGTCGAAGGTGGCGGTGCGCTCCCGGGTGACGAAGAAGTCCAGCACCCGGGCGCCGCGGGCGGCCGGCAGCAGCCGCTCCAGCTCCGGCAGGTAGCGGGCCCGCAGTTCGGCCACCGGCAGGTCGATCTCGTCCTCGGCGGCGGACTGCGAGACCGCCAGGTACTGGGCGCCGGGGACGGCCAGGCCGGAGTGCCGGGTGCGGTCGAAGACGAACTGCACCGGGGAGCCGAGCGCCGCGAAGAACGGGCGGCGGATCAGCGGCCGGTCGTAGACCACGTGCACGTTGAGGATCGGGGCGGTGCCGAAGCCGGCCAGCCGGTGCTGGTCGGGGACGGCGCCGGGCGGCAGCAGGGCGGCGGCGGTGTCCTGGGCGCCGGCCAGCACCACGGTGTCGGCGGTGAGCAGTTCGCCGCCCTCCAGCCGGACGGCGTTCTGCTCGGCGGCCTTCAGCTCGGCGGCCCGGGTGCGCAGCCGGATCCGGACGCCGGCCCGCTCCAGCTCGGCCGTCGCCCGGTCGTGGTGGATCTCGCCGAGCGGGACGCCGGCCGTGCCGATGTCGGCGGCGCCCGGCTCGGAGAGCAGGCCGGTCTTGAAGACCATCGCGGCCAGCGCCAGCGAGGTGCGGTCGGCGGTGGCGTTCAGGGTGGCCACGCCGACCAGGTCCCAGACGGCGGCCACGGTGGCCGGGGTCTGGCCGTGCCGGCGCAGCCACTCGCCGAAGGAGAGGTCGTCCAGCGCCGGGTCGGCGAGGTCGAGCTTCTGCAGGGCGAGCGCGCCGCGCACCACCCGCAGCCGGTCGGCCGGGCTCAGGTGCCGGTAGGTGGCGAGGCTGCCGGCCAGGTGCAGCGGGACGGGCAGCTCGGCGCGGCGCAGCCGGCCGAGGCTGCGGGTGCCGTCGGGGGCGAGCGAGAGCACCGGGACGTCCAGCCGGGGCTGGAGGTCGACCAGGGCGTTCGCGCCGAGCCGGTCGACCAGGCCGCGGTAGGCGGTGCAGCAGCGCAGGTAGACGTGCTGGCCGTTGTCGACGGTCAGGTCGCCGCGCTGGAAGGAGAAGGCCAGGCCGCCGAGCCGGGGCCGGGCCTCCAGCAGGGTGGTGCGCACGCCCGCGTCGGCGAGGCGGAGGGCCGCGGTGATGCCGGCCAGGCCGCCGCCGACGACCACGGCGGTGCGCTCGCGCGGCGTTGTCGGCGTGCTCATCGGCCCTCCCGGACGGCAGTGGACGGTGGGCACAACAACGTGCGCATGCGTCGTGATTCCCTGTTGACACAGCGTGACAGAACTGGCGCGAGAATCAAGAACGCCCTCCGGCGAGCCCGGACAGTGCCACGTACGCCTTCTCCCAGCCGGGCAGCGAGACCCGGCCGCGGAGCACCGAGTGCGGGTCGGCGGCGATCCGGCCGAGCAGGCGGTGGTAGATGCCGGCCATCGCGGCGGTGGCGGCGCGGCTGCGGCGGTCGAGCATCGGGAGCAGCCGCAGGCCCTCCTCGAAGGCGCGCTGGGCGCGTTCGGCCTCGAAGGCGACCAGGCCGGTGAAGTCGGCGCCGGCCGGGAGGGCGGGCAGCGCGAAGCCCTGCTGGCAGCCGAACCGGACCAGGTCCTCGGTGGGCAGGTAGGTGCGGCCGTTCAGGGCGTCCTCGCGCACGTCGCGCAGGATGTTGGTGAGCTGCAGGGCCAGGCCCAGGGTGTCGGCGTACTCGGCGCCGCGCTCCCACTCGTCGCAGCCGTAGACGCCCAGCGAGAGCCGGCCGATCGAGCCGGCCACGCAGCGGCAGTAGACCTTGAGCTCCTCGTAGGTGCCGTACTCGACGCCCTTGAGGTCCATCTCGACGCCGTCGATCAGTTCGTCGAAGCCGCCGAGCGGGATCGGGAAGCGGCGGGCCGCGTCGGCCAGCGCGACCTTGATCGGGTCGGTGTCCTCCTCGGTGACCGCGCCCGCCCGGACCTCGTCGAGCAGGACGCGGGTGCGGGCCAGTGCCTCGGCCTTCTGCTCGGCGGGCAGTTCGCCGTCGCCGATGTCGTCGACCCGGCGGGCCAGCGCGTACAGCGCGGACATCGCCAGCCGCTTGGCCTCGGGCAGCAGCCGGATTCCGTAGCTGAAGTTGCGGGCCTGCAGGGCGGTGACCGCCTCGCAGTACCGGTAGGCCGCCATGACCGGCGCGGACGCCAGTGGTGATGCCCCCACGCGGGCGCTCACCTTCCCTTCACGAAGAGTGCCGCCGCCCGGCCGGCCAGGCGGCGCTTGTCGGGCTTCGCCCGGTGCGCGAGCACGTCGAACCTGACCGCCTCGATGGCGTCCAGGGCCGCGTACCCGCCGGCGGTGAATCCCGCCAGCAGCAGTCGGAGCCTCCCGTGAACCGTACCCACCAGCGGCGCGCCGCGGTCGAGCAGGGTCCGGGCCCGGCTCGCCTCCCAGGCGATCAGCTGGCGCACGCCGCGGGAGGCGGTGTCGGCGGCGAGGTCGCGCTCGGTGACGCCGAAGGCCGCCAGGTCCTCGAGCGGGAGGTAGATCCGGCCGCGGTCGAGGTCCTCGGCGACGTCCTGGAGGTGCTCGACGATCTGCAGCGCGGTGCAGATCGCGTCGGACAGCTCGATCCGGTCCGGGGTGGCCCGGCCGGCCAGCGCGAGCACCAGGCGGCCGACCGGGTCGGCGGAGAGCGTGCAGTAGTGGCGCAGGTCGGCGTAGGCCGGGTAGCGGGTGGTGGTCTGGTCCACCCGGTTGGCCTCGATCAGCCGGCGGAACGGCTCGGGGGTGACGGCGTGCCGCTCGATCAGCGGGACCAGGGCGCGCATCAGCGGGTGCCGGGGCTCGCCGGGGTCGGTGCCCAGGACGGTGCCGTGCGGGGACGGGTCGTCGCCGAGGGCGGCGGCGAAGGCGCGGTCCAGGTCGCGCTCCAGGCCGTCCAGCAGGGCGAGCCGGAAGCCCTCGTCCGCGGGGGCGCCGGGCACGTCCAGCAGCCGGGCGGCGGCGGCCGGGTCGGCGAGGTCGCCGTCGCCGGCGTCGTCGACCAGGCGGGCGAAGCCGTAGACCGCCATCAGGTCGCCGCGCCAGGCGGCGGGCAGGAAGCCGGGGGCGACCGGGAAGTTCTCCAGGTCCGCCTTGTCCAGCGTCACCGCCGCTGTCTGGTTATCCGACTTAGTTGAATCCGACACTGCCGTCACTCCCCCGTTCTACACCGGGCCGCACCGCCACCGCGCCACGGACACGCTTCCGTCGCCACGCCTTCACCCGCCGCACGGCGCAGGGCCGGTGCCCGGGGATCCGCTCCCCGCGCACCGGCCCTGCGCCGTGCGACCCGCCCCCGCTCAGGGGCGCTCGCCCTTCTCGTACCGGCGGACCACCTCGTCGGTGTGCCCGTCCATGATCAGCTCGCCGTGCTCGATCCAGATGGTGCGCTCGCAGACCTCGCGGATCGCGTTGTTGTCGTGGCTGACCAGGAAGACCGTGCCGGCCTCCTTGCGCAGCTCGTTGATCCGGGCCTTGGAGCGCTGCTGGAAGCCCTGGTCGCCGGTGGCGAGGGCCTCGTCGATCAGCAGCACGTCGTGGGTCTTCGCCGCCGCGATGGAGAACCGCAGGCGGGCGCCCATGCCTGAGGAGTAGGTGCGCATCGGCAGCGAGATGAAGTCGCCCTTCTCGTTGATGCCCGAGAAGTCGACGATGCCCTGGTAGCGCTTGCGCACCTGGGCCGGGGACATGCCCATCGCCAGGCAGCCCAGCACCACGTTGCGCTCGCCGGTCAGGTCGTTCATCAGCGCCGCGTTGACGCCCAGCAGCGAGGGCTGGCCGTGGGTGTAGATGGCCCCCCGCTCGGTCGGCAGCAGGCCGGCGATGGCCGCCAGCATGGTCGACTTGCCGGAGCCGTTCGAGCCGATCAGGCCGATCGCCTCGCCCTTGTACGCGGTGAAGCTGATGCCGCGCACCGCGTGCACCTCGCGGATCGAGGGCGACTTCTTGCGGGTGATGATCCGGCTCAGCGCCGAGGTGGCGCTGCCCTTGCCGGAACCGGCGCCGTGCACCTTGTAGACGATGTGCACGTCGTCCACCACCACGGTGGGGACCCTGGCCTTGTCGGTGTCCACCGCGGTGGCCTCCTTGACGGTGTCGAGAGCTGCGTCAGCCACGGCCGTACTCCTCCTCTGCCTTCCAGAAGAACAGGAAACCGACGGCGAAGGCGACGACCGCCCAGGTGGTGGCCATGATCCAGATGTGGTCGGGCAGGATCAGCGCCTTCGGCAGCTGGTTGCCGTGGGCGTCCAGGCCGCCCGGGTAGAGCTTCTTGTCGAAGCTCTCGGGCATGAAGGCGTAGCGGATCAGGTCCATGTAGACCACGGCCGGGTTCCACGAGTAGATCGTCTGCCAGAGCGGCGGCCACTTCTCGATGAAGCTCGACACGCTGTACATCACGCCGGAGACGTACATCCAGGTGCGCAGCAGGAACGGCATCAGCTGCGAGATGTCGGAGGTCTTGGAGCCGATCCGGGCCATCACCAGGGCCAGGCCGGTGTTGAACATCGACTGGAGCACCAGCGCCGGGATGATCAGCAGCCAGGTCGTGCCCGGGGTGATGCCGTTCAGCAGCACGATGACGACCAGCACCACCATCGAGATCAGCAGCTGCTGGAGCTGGATGATGGTGAAGGCGATCGGCAGGCTGGCGCGCGGGAAGTGCAGCGCCCGGATCAGGCCCAGGTTGTCGGAGATCGACCGGGTGCCGGCCTGGATCGCGCTCTGCGAGAACTGGAAGATGAAGACGCCGATGCAGAGCCAGGCGATGTAGTTCGGGACGGTGTCCCGGTTGCTCATGATCAGACCGAAGACCAGGTAGAACACCGCGCAGTTCAGCAGCGGGGTGAGCACCTGCCAGACCTGGCCGAGCTTCGCCGTGGTGTACTGCGCGACCAGCCGGGCCGTGGCGAACGCGCTGATGAAGGCGCGGCGGGCCCACAGCTGGC
Source organism: Kitasatospora cineracea (assembly GCF_003751605.1). Lineage (NCBI taxonomy): Bacteria > Bacillati > Actinomycetota > Actinomycetes > Kitasatosporales > Streptomycetaceae > Kitasatospora > Kitasatospora cineracea. The sequence goes on along the minus strand of NZ_RJVJ01000001.1, from coordinate 3,729,755 downwards.
GGACGTACTCGGACAGGCTCGGCCGCTTGCCGCTGACGGACAACCCGTACTTGTCCGCGAGCTGCTTCGGGGTCAGACCCGCGTCGGAACCCCTTGGTGCGGAGAGGTTGACCGGGTCACTCAGTGTCGACACATTCGTCCTTCAGGGGGTCGGAATCCGCTGCCCGGGGGGACGGGACAGGGGACCGGGGCGTACCACGGGGAGCTCTGGTGTGCGTCCGGCCGGCCCGGGGAAGGAGCCGACCGGTTGCGATCAGATGATTGGCGGTCTGCCGAGTCGGGTCAAGCGCCAGACGGTGGACCACTTCATCGGCCGGCGCGGACCGCAGGGCTCGCTCCAGCCGGCCCGGAACCCGCCGAGCCACGCCTTCAGCGCCGCCCCGGAGGGACGCCTGAGCACGGTCAGCAGGAACCAGGTTCCCAGGTAGAGAGGCACCAACGGGGCCGGAAGGTTCCGTCGGGCCAGCCACACCCGGTTGCGGGCCACGTTGTGGAAGTAGGTCGCGTGCCGGGCCGGGGAGGTCGCCGGGTGGTGCAGCACCACGTCCGGGCGGTAGTCGATCGACCAGCCGGCGTCCAGCGCGCGCCAGGCCAGGTCGGTCTCCTCGTGCGCGTAGAAGAACTCCGCCGGCAGCTGCCCGGCCTGCGGGAACACCGCGCTGCGCACCGCGCTGGCGCCGCCCAGGAAGGTGGTGACCCGGGAGGCGTGCAGCGGGTCGCTGGCGCGCAGCCGGGGGACGTGGCGGCGCTGGGTGGTGCCGGTCTCCGGGTCGGCGATCCGGAACGAGACGATGCCCAGGCCCGGGTCGGCGGTGAACGCCGCGCGCAGCAGCTCGGCCGAGTCGGTGTTCGGCAGCAGGCCGTCGTCGTCCAGGAAGAGCACCGCGTCGACGTCCCGGCCGTCCGGGCCGAACAGCTCGATGCCGACGTTGCGGCCGCCGGGGATGCCCAGGTTCTCCGGCAGCTCGACGCTGCGCACGCCCTCGGGCAGGACGGGCAGCGGGGCGCCGTTGCCGACCACCGCGAGCTCCACCGGCGGGCCCTGCTGGGCGCGCACCGACTCGATCAGGGCGTTCAGTTCGGCGGGCCGGTTGCCCATCGTGATGATGACCGCGCCGAGCCGGAAGTCGTCGCTCATCGCAGCCTGCTGGACAGCACGATGGACAGCAGGTGCAGGACGGTCTGCAGCACGGCGATGGCGGCCAGCACCACGACCGCGAGGCGGGTGAAGAACAGGTCGCCGCGGACCGCGTCGGCGATGCCGGCGGCCAGGATGAACAGCGAGGCCTCGACCGCGCCGACCAGGCGGTGGAACTTCAGCAGCGAGGCGGCCCGGCGGGCCTTGGCCACCGCGGTCGAGCGCGGCACCGAGGCGCTGTCCTCGACGGCGGTCAGGCCGGAGCGGGCCCGGGCCACGTCCACCAGGTCGGTCTCGGACTTGATCAGGATCGCGCCGAGCGCGGCCAGCGTGCCCAGGAAGGCCCACTGCCAGGCGGCGTGCGCGCCCTCGCGGTGGAACAGGTCGGCGGCCCGCAGGCCCAGGCCGGTGAGCAGCGCGGCCTCGGACATGTAGTGGCCGACCCGGTCCAGGTAGACGCCGGTGAGCGAGGTCTGCCGGCGCCAGCGGGCCACCTCGCCGTCCACGCAGTCCAGCAGCAGGTAGACCTGGATCAGCACCGCGCCCAGGACCGCGCCGGTCAGGCCGGGGACGATCAGAGCGAGGCCGGCCAGGATGCCGGTGAGCATCATCAGGTAGGTCAGGCCGTTGGGCGTGATCGCCGTGGCGGTCGACAGGACCCGGGTGATCCGCAGCGAGATCCTCCGCATGTAGAGGCGGCCGGCCCAGTGCTCGGCGCTGCGGCGCTGCAGCATCCCCTCGGGGTGGATCACCGCCCGCAGTTCCTCGATCGACGGGCGCCGGGTGAGGTCGACCGGCGGGCGTTCAGCTGTTGACGGCTTGGACATAGTCGGCGTACGCGTCCCTGATGTCTGTGGCGGAGAGGTCGAGGTGTTCGAGGATGGTGAAGCGCCCCGGTCTGGTGTTCGGAGCGTAGTGCACCGCTTCGGTGAACTCCGCCCCGGTGAAGCCGATCTGACCGGCGGTCACCGGGAGGCCGTGGAAGCGCAGGCGCTCCACGATCAGTCCGGACAGTTCCCGTTCGCCCCGCAGGTGGCAGGCGAAGGCGGCGCCGAGGCCGACCTGCTCGCCGTGCTGCGCGGACCGCTTGGGGTACAGCACGTCCAGGGCGTGCGAGATCTCGTGGCAGGCACCCGAACTGGGCCGGGTGCTGCCCGCGATGTTCATCGCGATGCCGGACAGTACCAGGGCTTCCGCCAGCGTGGTCAGCAGGTCCGGGTCCTCCAGGGTGCCCGGGTGCCGGAGCAGGTTCTCGCCGGCCGAGCGGGCCATCGCCACGGCCAGTCCGTCGACGGGTTCGCCGGTCACCGCGTGCGAGAGCTCCCAGTCCGCGCAGGCGGAGATGTTGGAGACGGCGTCGCCGATCCCGGCGGCCACGAAGCGCTTCGGGGCCTTGGCGATGACGTCCAGATCGACCACGATGCCGATCGGCCCCGGCACCCCGTAGGAGCCGCGGCCGGCGTCGTTGTCGAGGGTGGAGACCGGGGAGCAGATGCCGTCGTGGGCCAGGTTGGTGGCGACCGCGACCACCGGCAGGCCGACCCGCGCCGCGGCGTACTTCGCCACGTCGATGATCTTGCCGCCGCCGAGGCCGACCAGGGCGTCGTAGTGGCCGCGGCGGATCTCGTCGGTCAGCCGGACCGCGCTGTCCAGGGTGCCGTCCTCGACCAGGTACCAGTCCGCGCCGGGCAGCGCGGGCTCCAGGCGCTCGCGCAGCACCGCGCCGGAGCCCCCGCTGATCGCCACCGCGATCCGGCCGGCCGCGGAGAGCCGCTGGTCGGCGAGGATCCCGCCGAGCGAGTCCAGGGCGCCCGCGCGGATCTCCACGAAGACCGGCGAGGGCACCAGGCGGGTCAGTACCGGCACGCGATCTCCCGGGCCTTGGCGAGGTCCTCGTGGTTGTCGACCTCGACCCAGGAGACCTCGCCGATCGGCTGCACGTCGATCGTCAGGCCGCGGTCGACCATCTCCTGGTAGCCGTCCTCGTAGTACAGCTGCGGGTCGCGCTCGTACACGGCCTTGAGGGCGTCGGCGAGGGCGTCGGCGGCGGACGGGTTGATCACGGTGACGCCGATGTACTCGCCGGTGGCGTCCAGCGGGTCCATCAGCTTGGTGATCCGGCGCATCCCCAGCTCGGGGTCGACGACGACCTTCATCTCCTCGTCGGCGAGCTTCTTCACGGTGTCCAGCGCGAGCAGGATGCCGGGGGCGCGGCCCTCCTTGATCCGGCGGTCGTTGCCGTCCAGCATGGTGCGCTGCACCGAGGCCGGGTGCACGGTGTCGCCGTTGGCGAGCAGCAGGCCCTCGGCGAACAGCTCGCGGGCGCACCACAGCGAGTAGGCGTTGTTCCACTCCTCGGCCCTGTCGTTCTCGACGAGGGTCAGCTTGACGCCGTAGGTCCGCTCCAGCGCCTCGCGGCGCTCGTACACCGCCTCCTTGCGGTAGCCGACCACGATCGCCGCCTCGCGCAGGCCGACCTCGGCGAAGTTCCCGAGGGTCAGGTCGAGCACCGTCCGCTCCCCGTCCACCGGCACCAGCGCCTTGGGCAGGGTGTCGGTGTAGGGGCGGAGCCGGCGGCCGGCGCCGGCGGCCAGGACGAGGCCGATCATGCGGGACTCCAGGGTCTCTCGGGTGCCGCGGACGCCGATCCGGGTCGGTCGCGCCGTGCGGGCCTGGTGCGGCCGCGGCTGCGGCGCGCCGAGCGGGCGGCCGCTGCGGACCGCCCGGTGCCACTGATGGTAGGCGACCTCGGCGACCTGCCAGAACGCGGCCCCGCACGGCGTCGGTGATCGTTCGGGGGAGCTCGGTGAACGTCCGGTGACCGTGGTGGACCGCTGGTCGAACACTTCTGCCAGTGGTGCCCTCCTCCGACCCCCGGGTGTGCGTCGCGGGCCCGCACGGGGCGGGCCATGCGGCAGACTTGGGCCCCGACGGCGTCGGCCGGACCGACCAATCCGGGCCGACGCGCGTGCAGCCGACCCCACGGACCGGGGCGGGCAGCCGCGGACCGCACCGGCCCGGGCGGCGGCTCCGGTCCACGTGCCGAAAGGGGCATTGTGCCCATGAGCCCTGCTGTCAGCCCGACCGAGGCCCTCTCGCCGGAGCTGGTCCCCCCGTCCCCGGCCGCGCCCGGCGAGATCCTGCTGGAGCTGGTCGACGACGACGGTGTGACCATCGGGACCGGTGAGAAGCTCTGGGCCCACCAGCAGCCGGGCCGACTGCACCGGGCGTTCTCGGTCTTCCTGTTCGACCGCCAGGGGCGACTGCTGCTGCAGCGCCGGGCGCTCGGCAAGTACCACTCCCCCGGCGTCTGGTCGAACACCTGCTGCGGGCACCCGTACCCGGGCGAGCAGCCGTTCACCGCGGCCGCCCGGCGCACCGCGGAGGAGCTCGGCGCCGCGCCGGCCCTGCTCTGCGAGGCGGGCACCGTCCGCTACGACCTGCCGGACGAGGCGTCCGGGCTGATCGAGCGGGAGTGGAACCACCTGTTCGTCGGGCTGGTCACGGCGGAGCTGGAGCCGGACCCGGAGGAGATCGAGGACACCCGGTTCGTGACCGCGGCCGAGCTGCGCGAGCTGCGGGCCGGGAAGCCGTTCTCGGTCTGGTTCGAGACGGTCTTCGAGGCGGCGCTGCCGGGCATCCGGGAGATCGCCGGGCACGACTGGTAGCCGGACCGTCCCGCCGGTCGGCCTCAGTCGTCGGGGTCGGCCTCCGGGCCCGCCCCGGCGGCTCCCGGGCCGGGCAGCGGCAGGCTGGCCCAGATCACCTTGCCGCCGTCCGCGGTGCGCTCCACGTCGCACTCGCCGCCGGCCTGCAGGGTGATGCTCTTGACCAGGAGCAGCCCGCGCCCGCCCGGCCGGGCCGGGTCGTTCTCCTGCGCCTTGGGCCGGTACGGGTGGCCGTCGACCACCGAGATCCGGACCCGGTCGGCGGTGACGGCGAGTTCGCACACCACCTCGGGCGAGAGCACCGCCGCGTGCGTGACGGCGTTGGACACCAGCTCGGAGACGATCAGCAGCAGGTCGTCCACCAGTTCCTGGTAGCGCTCCCCCGCCATCCCCTGGGCCAGCAGCCGGTCGCGCACCGCGTGCCGGGTGCGCGGCACCGACGCCTCGTGGGAGACCGCCGAGAACCGCCACACCCCCGGGTCGGGGCCCGGCCCCCGCTCGCGGCCGGGCCACCAGCTCGCGGCGTCGGGGACCGCCTTGTCCGTCTGTTCCACTGCATGCCGCCCTTCACGCGGGGACGGGAGGCTCCCGCGCCGGGGTCCGACCGGCGGCGGCTGTCGGGAATCGGGCGTTCCGCTCAAGGCTCCCTGGTCCACAGAGGCTAGGAGAGCACCCCCCGATGACCCGCACCGGGACTGGAACTACGCGTGTCGTGAAGGTTCCCGACCGATTCGGTACGGGTTCTGCGCCGTCCTGGCCGGTCGCGTCGCGCCGCGGGCCCACTGTTGCCCCCAGAACGCCCGTCCGAAATCGCCTCCGCCCCCGCCCACCAGCGCAATCGCCCTCCCGGCGGCCGGGCCGCCGCCCGGCTTGTCCGGTTCTGCCCCGATCCCCGGGCCGGGGCCGCCCGGGGCACCGAAAACGCAGGTGAGAAGCACTCCCCGGGCCTGGTAGTGTTCTCTCTGTCGCCAGGGGGCAGCCGAGAGGAAGCCCCGCGGTGAACACCCGGTCCGGGTGGCGGAATGGCAGACGCGCTAGCTTGAGGTGCTAGTGCCCTTTATCGGGCGTGGGGGTTCAAGTCCCCCCTCGGACACCAGAGTGAGACCCCAGTTGATCTGGGGTCTTTCTGCTTTTCCGGGCCGGTCCGGGCTGCGGGCGGGCGGCCCGGCGGCCGTGGGGCCGCCGGGCCGGCGGGTCAGCCGCGCGGGGGCAGCAGGTCGGTGCGGTGCGGGGTGAGGTCGGTGACGCTGTCCAGGTCCGCCTCCACGGTGTACCGGGTGTGCGTCCCGTCGGGGGCGGTCTCCTCGTCCAGCTGGTGGCCGTCGGCGAAGCCCCAACTGCCGCCGGTGTAGACGCCCTTGATCCGGCCCTCCACGGTGCCGACGGCGTCGAACGGGCCGTCCTGCCAGCGGAACGTCCAGTGGGTGCGGTACCAGGCGTCGAGCTGCTCCGGGGGGACGGCGCCGCCCTCGGCGAGGACGACCAGGCCCCGGGCGTCGGTGCTGGTGGCGGCCCGGTGGGTGGTGCCGGCGAGGACGGCGCGGCCGCCGGGCCGGAAGTGGTCGGCCTCGGCCAGCCGCCGGGCCAGTTCGAGGCGCGGGCCGAGCAGGTCCTCGCGGTGCTCCTCGGGCTCGGTGACCTCGGCGAGCGGGAAGGTGCCCCGGTGGCCGGTGATCCGGCGCTTCAGGTGCCGGGCGGCGAACTCCCGGTCGCCGCCGAGGTAGTTGCCGGAGACGGTGTCGCCGACCCGGTCGGTGCACTCGAAGGGCTCGCCGCGCCAGCGGAAGGTCCAGTGCGCGGTGTACCAGGCGTCGAGCAGTTCGGGCGGCAGCGGGTAGCCGGCCACCGAGCCGTCGGCGGCGAGCCGGGGGGCGACGCCCTCCGGGGCGGGGGTGCCGGGGGCGGGGAGCAGTTCGACGCACGGCCAGCGGCCGGCGGCGGCGCGGGCCGGGTACAGCGCGCCGCGGAAGGCCGCGAACTCGCCCCTGACCGGCTGGTGACGGCCCGTCGGGTCAGTTGTCATAGTACTTCCACAGCCCATCGTCCTTGTCGAAGTGGCCGACGGCCTCTTCGGTCCCGTCGGCGTTCATCCGCCAGATCTCCGCACCGTGCGGGAAGCCGGTGGGCCTGGCGTCCCACTCCGGGACGCCGCCGCCGGTGTAGCCGGTGCCCAGGAACGGTTCGTCCCAGGCCCTGCCCGCATTCTTCCCGGCCAGGCCCGCGACCCGGTCGGCCAGGGCCTGGTCGCCGACCGCGCCGAGGGTCGGGTCGGCCTGCATGCCGTGCGGGGCGGGGAAGCGCAGCTGGTACGCCTCGGAGGCGCCGGGCGGGACCGGGGTCCAGCCGGCGCCGCCGTCGTCGAGGGCCAGGCCGTTGCGCAGGTCGTCCATGCTGCGCAGGTCGGCGGTGTCGGAGCCGCGCGCGATGGAGCCGCGGAACTCGCCGGGGTCGAAGGTGCGGCCGCCGAGCGAGGTGCTGTTCTCCAGGTACGCCTCCGCGACGTCGGGCTTGACGATCTTGGTGACCATCCGGCCCTCGTCCAGCTTGATCGCGTCGCGGACCTGGACGACCTGGCGGAGCTGCTGCTCGTCCAGGTCGTTGGTGGGGGTGAGGCGGAGGCGGTCGTGCTCGGCGCGGTCGAGGCCGCGGGGGGCCAGCTCGCGGTCGATCTCCTGCTGGTAGCCGGGGCCGTCGCGGAGCGCGCCGTTGCCGTAGTGCTCGGGTTCGAGCGGGCCGCGGCCGGTGCCGGTGCGCGGGGCCGGGACCGTCCCGGGTGCCTCGCCCGCCAGGCGGGGGCCGGGCGTCTTGAGGTCCTTCGGGGCCACCGCCTTGAGGTCCTCGGCGATCTTCGCCTCGGTGGCGGCGTGGGCCGCGAGGTTCCGGGTGCCCTTCTCGGCGGCCTCCTCGACGACCGAGGCGTGCTTCTCGGCGATCTTCGGCAGCGAGTCCAGGGCGTCGTTCTTGAGCGCCCGGAAGACCGCCTGCTCCTCTCCTCCGGCCCCCATCAGAACGCCAGCCTCTCGAGTCCGCCGCGCAGTTCCCGCGCGTGGCCGCGGAACGCCTCGGTGTGGGCGCGCATCGTGCTCAGGTGCCGGTCGGCCAGGTCGGCGTCGAGGCTGAAGCCGTCCGCGGCGCCGGCTCCGCCCGAGGTCCGGCCCCAGTCCAGGCCGGACATGGCGTGCTCGATCTTGGCGAAGAGCGGTTTGGCCGCGGCCTCGATGATCTCGCCGATGACGTACTGGATGATCTGCTGCTTGAGCGTCTCCAGCAGCTTCTTCCCGGCCTCCACGATCACCGGCACGGCGGCCTCGGCCAGTCCGAGGGTGGCCACCGCGGCGGCCTGGTCGGCGATGAAAGCGGCGGCCATGACGCCCAGTTCGACCAGGGCCTCGACCTTCTGCGCGACGATCACCTCGGCGCCGACCTCCAGCGCCTCGGCGAGCAGCGTGCAGCCCAGCACCAGCTCCCGGGTGTGCCGTTCGGAGAGCTCGGACCAGCCGGACTGCATCCGCCGGGTGGCGGCGCCCTGGTACGCCTGGGCGAAGCCGTCCATCGCCCGGGTCGCCTCGGCGTGGGTCCGCTCCACGGCCTGGCCGAACTTCCGCACCATGGCGGCGAACTCGCGGACCTCGTCCTCGTTGATGTACGGCCAGGGCACTCCGATGACGTTGAGGAACGTCACCACCGGTGCCGGCAGGTCGTCAACCGCCACTGCGCATCCCCCGTGCAGTCGATCGGGCCCGGCGGGTGCGCCGCCGGGTCGGGCGGCCAGACTGTAGCGCAGCGCGCGGCGGGTCGGGGAGCGCGGTGGGAGGGCGTCCGACCTGGGGTAAAGCTTTGTCCTCGGGGGTCAAATCCTGGTCAAGGGTTCGGGGTCCAGAGGCCCTCGGCGCGGCCCTCGGCGAGCCGGGCGCGGTAGGTGGCGACCTTGTGGTCGATGCGGTCGAGGTGGGTGCGGAGTTCGGCGAGGCGGGCGGCGGTCTCGGCCTGGTGGGCCTCCAGCAGGGCCAGGCGTTCGGCCTCGTTGCCGGTGCCCGCCATGACGAGTTCGGCGTAGCGGCGGATGCTGCGGATCGGCATGCCGGTGGCGCGCAGCCGGGTGCAGATGTCGATCCAGCGGAGGTCGCGGTGGTGGTAGCGGCGGCGGCCGCCGGGGGTCCGGTCGATCGGGGTGACGACCAGGCCGGCGCGTTCGTAGTAGCGCAGGGTGTGGACGCTGACGCCGGTGCGTTCGGCGGCTTCGGCGATCGTCACGCCCTCGGCGGGGAGCACGGTTTCGGGCTTGATCTCGAGCACGCTCGAAATCGTAGCGTCGGTGCCGCCGGCCGGTCGGGGCCCCGTTGACGTGCGGTCAACACCCGTGCCGGCGGCGGACGGAGGCGGACCGGTGCCTGGACTGGACGACCGGCGAAGGTGGTTGGTGCTCGCGGTGTGCTGCCTGAGCATGCTGCTGGTGGTGCTGGACATCACCGTGGTGAACGTGGCGCTGCCCGCCGTGCGGCGGGAGTGGGGGGCGCCGGTGCCGGCCCTGCAGTGGACGGTGGACGCGTACACGCTGGTGCTGGCGGCGTTCCTGCTGCCGGCGGGGGCGGCGGCGGACCGGTGGGGGCGGCGGCGGGTGTTCGTGCTGGGGCTGCTGGTGTTCGGGCTGGGGTCGGCGCTGTGCGCGCTGGCGCCGGGGACGGGCTGGCTGGTGGCGGCGCGGGCGGTGCAGGCGGTGGGCGGGACGATGCTGAACCCGGTGGCGATGGCGATCGTGGCCACCGCGTTCCCGGAGCCGGCCGAACGGGCCCGGGCGATCGGGGTGTTCGGGTCGGTGTCCGGGCTGGGGCTGGTGCTGGGCCCGGTGCTGGGCGGGGCGCTGGTGGACGGCTGGGGCTGGCGGGCGGTGTTCTGGGTGAACCTTCCGGTGGTGGCGGCGGGCGTGGCGGGCGCGCTGCGCTGGGTGCCGGAGTCCCGGGCGGCGCGGGCCCGCCGGTTCGACCCGGTGGGGCAGCTGCTGGTGGTGGCGCTGCTGGGCGGGACGGTGTTCGGGCTGATCTCGGCGGGCCGGTCGGGCTGGTCCGCGCCGACGGTGTGGGGGCCGCTGGCGGTGGCGGCGGCGGCCGTCCCGGCGCTCGGGTGGTACGAGGCGCGGCGGACGGACCCGCTGCTGGAGGTGCGGCTGCTGCGCCGCGGCCCGCTGGTGGCGGCGCTGGCGATGGCGTTCGCGGCGCTGTGCGCGTTCGGGGCGTTCCTGTTCGCGGTGACGCTGTACCTGCAGGAGGAGCGCGGGATGCCGGCGCTGCGGGCGGGGCTGTGCCTGGCGCCGGTGGGGGTGCTGATCCTGGTGCTGTCGCCGCGCACCGGCCGGGCGGTGGGCCGGTCCGGGCCGCGCGGGCCGCTGCTGGTGGCGGGCGTGTCGCTGGCGCTGGCCGGGCTGCTGCTGCTGCCGGTCGGCCCGGGGACGCCGGTGCCGGTGCTGCTGGCGGTGTTCGCGCTGGTGGGGGTGTTCCAGGGGACGGTGAACCCGCCGATCAGCAACACGGCGGTGTCGGGGATGCCGGGGTCGATGGCCTCGGTGGCGGCCGCGCTGGCCTCGACGGCCCGGCAGACCGGCTCGGCGGTGGGCGTGGCGGTGGCGGGCAGCCTGCTGGCGCCCGGGGTGGCGGCGGGCGGCGCGGCGTTCGCTTCGGCGGCGCGCGGGGTGTGGTGGCTGCTGGTGGCGGCGGGGGTGCTGATCGCGCTGCTGGGCGCGGTGCGGCCGGGCGGGGCCGTCGATCGGGCGGCGGTGGCCGATCGGGCCGGGGCTCGCGATCGGGCGGCGGTGGCCGATCGGGCCGGGGTGGTGCGGGGGCCGGGTCAGGCGCAGTCGGGGCAGAGCCCGCGGTAGGTGACCTCGGCGGTGGCGACGGCGAAGCCGAAGCGCTCGGCGGCGGGGAGGGCGGCGAGCGGGTCGCCGGTGGGGTGGACGTCCCGGATGGTGCCGCAGGCGGAGCAGACCAGGTGCTGGTGCGGCCGGTGGGCGTTGGGGTCGTAGCGCTTGGCGCGGCCGTCGGTGGCGACCTCCAGGACCTCACCGAGGGTGACGAGTTCACCGAGGGTGTTGTAGACGGTGGCGCGGGAGATCTCGGGGAGGCGGTCGGCGGCGCGTGCGTGCACCTCGTCCGCGGTCAGATGGACGTGGTCGCCGTCGAGCACCTCGGCGACCACCCGTCGCTGCGAGGTCAGCCGCCAACCGCGGGACCGCAGCCGTTCCAGCAGGTCACTCATCTTGTTCACCCAATCAGCTCAATATTCGCCCGAACTGTACAGCGGGCCTCGCCGGACACCCGATTCGAGCGGATCACCACCCGATTGACCCTCTTCTTGACTTAGACTGGGTCTATCTTAGGATCGGTTCCGGCAAACAGCCAAGGTGCCCGTCGCAGAACGTGATCCGCCCGACCCGGAGGGACTTCCCCATGCCCGAGAACGACGACGCCATCGTCACCGACCCCAAGTCCGAGGGTGCGGGCGGCTGCCCGGTCGCGCACGGCCGGGCCGCGCACCCGACCCAGGGCGGCGGCAACCAGCAGTGGTGGCCTCACCGGCTGAACCTGAAGATCCTGGCGAAGAACCCGGCCGTGGCGAACCCGCTGGGCGCGGACTTCGACTACCCGGCGGCCTTCGCCGCGCTCGACCTGGCGGCCGTCAAGCGCGACATCGAGACCGTGCTCACCACCTCGCAGGACTGGTGGCCGGCCGACTTCGGCCACTACGGCCCGCTGATCATCCGGATGGCCTGGCACAGCGCCGGCACCTACCGGATCTCCGACGGCCGCGGCGGCGCGGGCGCCGGGCAGCAGCGCTTCGCCCCGCTCAACTCCTGGCCGGACAACGCCAACCTGGACAAGGCCCGCCGCCTGCTCTGGCCGGTCAAGCAGAAGTACGGGCAGGCGCTGTCCTGGGCCGACCTGCTGGTCCTGTCGGGCAACGTGGCGCTGGAGTCGATGGGCTTCGAGACCTTCGGCTTCGGCGGCGGCCGGGCGGACGTCTGGGAGGCCGACGAGGACGTGTACTGGGGCCCGGAGACCACCTGGCTGGGCGACGAGCGCTACACCGGCGACCGCCACCTGGAGGAGCCGCTGGGCGCCGTCCAGATGGGCCTGATCTACGTCAACCCGGAGGGCCCCAACGGCAACCCGGACCCGATCGCGGCGGCCCGCGACATCCGCGAGACCTTCCGCCGGATGGCGATGAACGACGAGGAGACCGTCGCGCTGATCGCCGGCGGCCACACCTTCGGCAAGACCCACGGCGCGGGCCCGGCCGACAACGTCGGCGACGACCCCGAGGGCGCGGGGCTGGAGGAACAGGGCCTCGGCTGGAAGAGCACGTACGGCTCCGGCAAGGGCGCCGACGCGATCACCTCCGGCCTGGAGGTGACCTGGACCAACACCCCCACCGCCTGGGACAACTCCTTCTTCGAGATCCTGTTCGGCTACGAGTGGGAGCTGACCAAGTCGCCCGCCGGGGCGCACCAGTGGAAGCCGAAGGGCGGCGCCGGCGCGGACACCGTGCCGGACGCCTTCGACCCGGCGAAGAAGCACGCCCCGCAGATGCTCACCACCGACCTGTCGCTGCGCTTCGACCCGGTGTACGAGCAGATCTCCCGCCGCTTCCTGAACGACCCGGCGGCGTTCGCGGACGCCTTCGCCCGCGCCTGGTTCAAGCTGACCCACCGCGACATGGGCCCGGTCGTCCGCTACCTCGGCCCCGAGGTGCCGTCCGAGGAACTGCTCTGGCAGGACCCGCTGCCGGCCGCCCAGGGCGAGCCGGTCGACGCGGCGGACGTGGCGGCGCTCAAGGCCAAGCTGCTGGACTCCGGGCTGACCACCGCCCAGTTGGTGTCCACCGCGTGGGCCGCGGCGTCGTCCTTCCGCGGCAGCGACCTGCGCGGCGGCGCCAACGGCGCCCGGATCCGGCTGGAGCCGCAGCGCGGCTGGGAGGCCAACGACCCGGAGCAGCTGGCGCAGGTGCTGCGGGTGCTGGAGGGCGTGCAGCAGGAGTTCAACGCGCAGGGCGGCAAGCAGGTCTCGCTGGCCGACCTGATCGTGCTGGGCGGCACCGCGGCGGTCGAGCGGGCCGCGAAGGAGGGCGGCGTCGAGGTCGAGGTGGGCTTCCGCCCGGGCCGGGTGGACGCCACCCAGGAGAAGACCGACGTCGAGTCGTTCGCCGCGCTGGAGCCGCAAGCCGACGGGTTCCGCAACTACCAGGGCAAGGGCACCCGGCTCCCGGCCGAGTACCTGCTGGTGGACAAGGCCAACCTGCTGAACCTGTCCGCCCCCGAGCTGACCGTCCTGGTCGGCGGCCTGCGGGTGCTGGGCGCCAACACCGGCGGCTCGCAGCACGGCGTGTTCACCGACCGGCCGGGCACCCTGTCGAACGACTTCTTCACCAACCTGCTGGACCTCGGCGTCAGCTGGTCCGCGGTCGCCTCGGACAACACGGTGTACGAGGGCCGCGACGCGGCCGGCGCCGTCAAGTGGACCGGTACCCGGGCCGACCTGGTGTTCGGCTCCAACTCGGAGCTGCGGGCGCTGGCCGAGGTGTACGCCTCGGACGACGCCAAGGAGAAGTTCGTCAAGGACTTCGCCGCCGCCTGGACCAAGGTGATGGAGCTGGACCGCTTCGACCTGGTGTGAGCGTGAGGCAGTGAAGCGGGCAGGGGCCCGGACCGCCGGTGCGGTCCGGGCCCCTGCCGTTGCGCGGGTTCAGTGGCGCAGTTCCAGGGTGCAGCACTTGACGGCGCCGCCGGCCCGGAGCAGCTCGGTCAGGTCGACGCCGACCGGGGTGAAGCCGCGTTCGCGCAGCCGCTCGGCGAGGCCGACGGCGGCCTCCGGGAGGACCACGTTGGCGCCGTCGGAGACCGCGTTCAGGCCGAACACCCGGGCGTCGTCGGCGCCGGCCAGCAGCGCGTCCGGGTAGAGGCGCTCCAGGACGGCGCGGGAGGCGGCGTCGAAGGCCGGCGGGTAGTACATGACCTCGGTGTCGCTGAGCACCGCGAGCGCGGTGTCCAGGTGGTAGTAGCGCGGGTCGACCAGCCGCAGGGTCACCACCTCGCGGCCGAGGAACTCCGCCGCCTCGGCGTGCGCGGCGGCCTCGGTGCGGAAGCCGGTGCCGGCCAGGATCCGGTCGCCCGCCACCAGCAGGTCGCCCTCGCCCTCGTTGACCTGCTCGGCGTCCCTGACCCGCCAGCCGCGCTCGCGGAACCAGTCGGCGTACGCGGGGCCCTCGGCGGCCCGCTCGGGGTGGCGGAAGCGGGCGCCGAGCACCCTGCCGTCCAGGGTGGTGGCGCCGTTGGCGGCGAACACCATGTCCGGCAGGCCGGGCAGCGGTTCGATCAACTCCACGGTGTGGCCCAGGCGTTGGAACAGCGCGTGCAGCTGGTCCCACTGGGCGAGGGCGGTGCCGGTGTCGGTCGGCTTGGCCGGGTCCATCCACGGGTTGATCGAGTAGTCGACGGTGAAGTGCGCGGGCCGGCACATCAGGTAGTGGCGCGGGGTGGCGGTACGCGGCGACACGGTGGTGTCTCCTTCCGGGCATGGCGGAGGAACTGACGGTCGGTCAGTCCTGTTCCGTGGCGGGGGACTCGGGGTTCGGGCTCGGGGTTCGTTCAGCTGCCGACGGACTGCGGGAAGGCGAACAGCCCGTCCGGGTCGTGGCGGCGCTTGGTGGCGACCAGCCTCGGGTAGTTCGCACCGTAGTAGGCCGCGCGCCAGCCCCGCAGGTCCGGGTCGGTGAAGTTCAGGTAGGCGCCGCCGGTCGCGTGCGGGGCGATCAGGTGATCGAGTCCGGCGAGGTGGGCGAGGTGCGGGGCCGGGTCCTCGCCGGGCAGCCAGGAGGTGTCCAGGCTGACCAGGTACCGGGCGTCGCGGTGGACGAACGCGGTGGCCGCCGGGTCGACCCGGTTGATCGCGCCACCCCAGCCGAACAGGGCGAACCCGCAGCCGTCGGCGTTGCCGCTCGGCGGCGCGGCCGCCAGGTGGGCCAGCGCGGCCGTCAGGGCCTCCGGCGGCAGCGGGCGGGCGGCGAAGTGGGTGCGGACCGCGAACGCCCCGCCGCTGGTCTCGTGCTTCAGGTAGTCCATCGCGTCCCAGAACGGCCGGTCGGCGAGCTCCGCGCGCAGCGGCGGGGCGGCCGCGAACGCCGGGGCGAGCAGTTCGCGCAACTCGGCGGCCGGGCCCAGGTGCAGGCCGACGGCGGAGACCACCGTGCGGCCGCCGGAGCGGGCGACGCCCAGGCGCAGCGAGGTCTCCTCGGGGGCGGTGAGCATCAACTGCTGGACGGCGAACAGGACTTCGGCGGCGTGGGCGGCCTCCCAGAGCAGCAGGCAGGTGGCGGCGGCGGGGGCCTCGACGGCCTGGAAGGTCAGGTCCAGGTTGATCCCGAAGTTGCCGCCGCCACCGCCCCGGCAGGCCCAGTACAGGTCCTCGTGCTGCCCGGCGTCGCAGGTCAGGACGGTGCCGGCGGCGGTGGCCAGGGTGGTGGCGCGCAGCGTGTCGGCCGTCAGCCCGAACCGGCGGGAGGTCGCGGCCGAGCCGCCGCCGAGCGCCAGGCCGGCGATGCCGACGCCCGCGCCGTTGCCGAGCGGCAGCGCCAGCCCGTGCGGGCGCAGCGCGGCGTACAGCGCGCCGGTCAGGACGCCGCCGCCGACGGTGACCCGGCCGGTGGCGGGATCGACGGCGATCGCGTCCAGCGCCCGCAGGTCCACCACCAGGCCGGAGTTCACCGAGTACCCGGCGTACGAGTGACCGCCCCCGCGCGGCACGATCGGCACCCCGTGGTCCCGGGCCCAGTCGATCGCCCGCAGCACGTCCGCGGCGTCGGCGGCCCGCAGCACGGCGACGGGCGCGCGGTGCGCCCAGCGCTCGTTGAACGCGGCGGAGGACTCCTGGAAGGCCGCGTCCCCGGGGTGCAGCAGGGGGCCGGCGGTGTGCTTGTCGAGCAACGCCCAGTCGGGGTCGGTCATGGCGCTGCCTCCGGCACGGTCGGGCGGGTGCGGCCGCTGTGCGGGGCCGTGGGCGGGTGGGGGGCGGGGGTCACGGGGTGATCTCTTCGATGGTGGAGGTGCCGGTGGTGGGGTGGGGGCCGTAGCGTTCCCAGGTCTCGTGGAGGCGGATGCGGCCGTCGGGGGTGAGGGTGGGGGTGTTGTGGGTGCGGCCGCAGATGACCTGGCCGTCGGTGAGGACGAAGGTGTAGCCCATGGCGAGGGTACCGTCGGGCTGGCGGGTGCCGGCGGTCCAGCCGCGCTGGATGGTGCCGCCGGTGATCTCGGCCCAGACCAGGTCGTCCTGCTGGTGGTAGAGGGCGGTGGTGCGGCGGTCGCCGTCGGGGGCGTGGAAGCGGCGGCCTTCGTAGTCGAGGCGGTCGGGGGCGGCGGGGTCATGCCTGCCACCAGATGGCGTAGTAGGCGAAGTCGGTGTCGTGCGGGTTGGCGACGGCGTGGTCGGTGTCGGCGGGGAGCAGGACGAGGTCGCCGGCGGTGACGGGGTGGCTGGTGTCGGCGGTGCGGATCTCGCCGCTTCCGCTGATGCAGACGAAGAGTTCGCGTTCGGTGTGCTGGTGGGTGTCGGTGAGGTCGCCGGGGCGCAGGACGCACCAGGCGCCGTGGAAGGGGGCGGTGAGGTCGCCCCAGGGGTGGAGGAGGCGGAGGTCGAGGCCGTGGGCGCGTTCGAGGTGGTCGGGTTCCTGGCGCCGGATCACCACGGTTTCGGGCATGGCGGGGCTCCGTTCGGAGGCTCGGGGTTCGGGATTCGGGTTCGGGTCCGGGGTTCGGGTCCGGAGTTCGACGGGGGTGCGGGCGCGCGGGGCGCGTCAGCGGGCGGGGGCGTGGCCGAGGCCGGCGTCGCGGGCGAGGACCAGGGCCTGGGCGCGGTCGGCGACGCCGAGTTTGCCGAGGATGCCGGAGATCCGGTTGCTGACGGTCTTGGAGGCGAGGGCGAGTTCGCGGGCGATGAAGGTGTTGGAGCGGCCGGCGGCGAGGTGTTCGAGGACGTCCCGTTCGCGGTCGCTGAGCTGCGGGAACGGGTAGCTGCGCGGACGCTGGCCGGTGCCGATCAGGGTGCCGAGGCGGGCGGCGATGACCCGGTCGAGGATGGCCTCGCCGGCGCCGACGGCGTGGATGCCGCGGACGATCTGGTCGGCGGTGGCCCGTTTGACCAGGTAGCCGCGGGCTCCGGCGTGGAAGGCGGCGGCGACGGCCTTGTCGTCGTCGAAGGGGCTGAACACCAGGACGCCGGTCTCCGGGGTGAGGCGCAGGACCTGGCTGATCATCCGCATGCCGGTGCCGTCGTCCATCTGCGGGTCGAGGACCAGGACGTCGGGGCGGTGCCGGGCGGTGGCGGCGAGCACTTCGCCGGTGGTGCCGGCCTCGTCGACCACGGCCGCGCCGCCGCCGGCCTCGACCATGGAGCGGACGCCCCGGCGGACGGCGGGCTGGGCGTCGGCGAGCAGCACGGTCAGCGGCGTGGTGGTCCCGTGCTGGTTCATCGTCCCCTCGCGGCGTGTGGTGGTGCGGCGGTGGTGCGGTGCGGTGCGGCCCGGAGTTGATCACCGGTAGTGATGATTCCGTTACGTCATCATGATCTGATCAATTCGGCGCCTCAAGTGCACAATGTCACGCAGGAGTTGGCAGATGTGAGGGTTGGGCGGCGGCTTCCCGGGCCTTGCGCATGATCTCCTCGCGGCCGCGCCAGTGCGACCAGAACGCGCCGGTGTAGCCGAGGCCGCCGAGGCTGGTGAGGAAGGGGTTGTCGGCGTAGTTGTTGTCGTGCTCGCTCATGCCCTCGACGGTGGGCAGCATGACCCGGTGGTGGTCGGCCGGGTCGATCAGCGCCCACAGGTCGGCGACCGCGCCGTGCCAGCGTTCGGCGGGGTCGGCGGCGCGGGCCGGGTCGGGCAGCAGGTCGGGCGAGAAGTAGCAGACCAGCCGGAAGTTGCCGTGCTCGTCGAACATGAACTGCCGCTCGTACTCGGCCGGGGAGGCGCACATCCGCAGCGGCTTGAGCACGATCGGGCCGTCGGCGGTGTTGGACTGCAGGCCGGGGACGGTGCGCACGCCCGCGCAGCGTTCGGCGATGTCGATGCCCATCGGGGTGTACGGGAACAGCCGCAGGCCGAGCGAGAAGCCGGTGACGGTGGCGTCCAGCGCCATGAAGGCGTCCACGCAGGCGCGGACCGTCGCGGGGGTCTCCCCCGGCATGCCGAACAGCGCCTCGACCATGGTGAGGATGCCGCGTTCACGGCACAGCCGGACCAGCCGCTCGGTGTCGGCGAAGGTGTAGTAGGTGCCGCCCTTCTCGGTGACCTTCCAGCCGCTGAGCACCTCGGGGCGGATGTGGTCGCTGCCGACGTTGACGCCCCGGCAGCCCGCCGCGGCCAGCAGGTCGGCGAACTCCTCGTCGAACGGGCTGGGCTGGCAGTAGACCCACAGCCGCAACCCGTTCAGCGGGTTGTCCGGATCGGCGTGCCGACGGCGGACGATCTCCCGCAGCAGGTTCTTGGCGTGCGCGATCGAGAGGTTGAACTCGCTGTCGGTGGTGTGCTGGTCCAGGATGCCCTGCGCGGCCAGCGACTCCATCTCGTCGACCACGGAGGCGAGTTCGCGCTGCCCGTAGCGGGTGCCCTTGGCGTCGGGCTCGACGCAGTGCGAGCAGCGGTAGGCGCAGCCGTTCTTGGTCAGGATGGAGCCGAGGCCGCCGCGCCGGTAGTACTCCAGGTTGTCGACCCGGCGCGGGACGCCGGAGCGCCGCCGGTACACCGAGAGCCGGTCGACCTGCCACACCCGGGGCTCGAACTGGCCTGTGGCCTCGGCGAGTTGAGTCTGCCCGTGGCGGACGGTGAGCACCGCGGGCGGGACCCGGACGGCGCCGCGGGCGGTGTTGCGGATCAGGCCGGGGATGCCGGCGGTGTCGCGGCCCCCGGCGACGGCGGCGGCCAGTTCGCAGAGGATCTTCTCGCCGGGGCCCTTCACCCCGTAGTCGATGCCGAAGTACTCGACCAGCGCGAACGGCATGGTGGAGAAGCCGATTCCGCCGCCGACCACGGGCGCGTCGGTGAGCCGGCGGATCTCGGTGATGATCTCCCGGTGCTCGCCGACGAACGGGCGCTGCTCGAAGGCGTACACGGTGTCGGTGTTGCGGACGGTCACCCCGACCAGCATCGGGGAGCGTTCGGCGAAGTACTCGTGCAGGCAGGTCTTCCAGTCGTCGCGGCGGAAGGTCAGGTCGAGCACCTCCACCTCGAAGCCGTCGTCCTCCAGTGCGGTGGTGAGCACGTCGAGGGCGTAGGGGGCGATCGGCGGATGCACCTTGTTCGGGTTGACCAGCAGGACGAGTCTGCTCATCGGGGTTGCCTCCCTCGTGGGTTGGGGTTCGCGGGGTCAGACCAGGCCGAGGCTGATGCCGAACTCGGGCTCGGCGCCCAGCAGGTAGGCGCCGGCGGACTGCAGGATGCGGTCCTGGGCGACCAGGTGCTGGGCGAGGACGGTGGTGTCGCGCAGCCAGCGGTCCATCGGCGAGGAGCGGTTGATCGACCAGGTCTGCAGCAGGTCGTAGAGCCGGGCCACGATGTCCCGGGAGCTGCGGAAGGCGTGCAGCCAGGACAGCGGGGAGGCGGCCCGCTCGGTGGGGGTGAGGTCGTCCAGGGTGCCGCCGGCCGCCAGCACCTCCCACTGGCGGTGCATCGAGCCGTACACGCCCGCCCGGACGGCGTTGAACTCGGCTTCCAGCCGGGCGAGTTCGGTCTGCACCCGCCAGCTGTCGGCCCAGCTGCGGCCGGCCATACGGTCGTAGCGGGTGGTGGCGACCTCGCGGGCGTGGTCGAGGGCGGCGCGGGCCACGCCGAGCGGGACGCCGCACATCGCCCGGGTGAAGGAGTCCGGCTGGGCGAGCGGGCCGGGGCGGCCCTGCGGGGTGGCGAAGGTGTAGGTGTGCTCCTCGGGGACGAACACGTCGGTCATCGTGTAGTCGCAACTGCCGCTGCCGCACAGGCCGGTGGTGTCCCAGTTGTCGATCACCTCGACCTGTTCGCGGCGGACCAGGAACTGCCGGGAGTCGTGCCGGTGCTTGCTGCCGGGCTCGGCCCAGGGCTCGCCGTCCTGGAACAGGAAGGCGCCGGAGGTCACCCAGTCGGCGTGCTTGATGCCGGAGCCGAACGACCAGCGGCCGCTGAGCCGGAAGCCGCCGGGGACGCGCTCGGCCCGGCCCGAGGGCTGGAGCAGGCCGGCCACCACCAGGTCGAGGCGGGGGAAGACCTCCTTGGCGACGGTCTGGTCCAGGAAGTTGGCGTAGATGCCGGTGTTGGCGCCGATCACGGCGCACCAGGCGGCCGAGGCGTCGCCGTACGCGAGTGCCTCCACCACCTCGGTCTGCTGCATCGAGGTGAGGCCGGGGCCGCCCCACTCGGGGCCGTAGCACATGCCGAACACGCCGGTGGTGCGCAGCAGTTCGACCACCTCGGCGGGCAGCGTGCGGTTGGCCTCGATCGCCGGGGCCTTCTCCCGCAGCGTCGGCGCCAACTCCTGGGCGCGGCGCAGGATTTCCGATGTCATCGGGTCGTTTCTCCTTCTGCGGTGGGCGGTCGTCGTTCAGGTGGAGAGGCCGAGGCTGATCCGGAACAGCGGCGGCCGGCCGAGCAGGTAGGCGCCGACCGACTCCAGCACCGCGTCCTGGGCGGTGAGGTTCTGGCACATCACGGCGGTGTCGCGCAGCCAGCGGTCCATCGGCGAGGAGCGGTTGATCGACCAGGTCTGCAGCAGGTCGTAGAGCCGGACGACGACGGCCCGGGAGGCCCGGAAGGCGTGCAGCCAGGCGAGCGGGGAGGCGGCCCGCTCGTCCGGGGTGAGGTCGTCCAGGGTGCCGCCGGCCGCCAGCACCTCCCACTGCCGCCGGGCGGCGGCCCGGGCGCCCTCCCGGGCGGCGTTGAACTCGGCCTCGCAGCGGGCGAGTTCGGTCTGCACCCGCCAGCTGTCGGCCCAGCCGCGACCGGCCATCCGGTCGTAGCGGGCGGTGGCGACCTCGCGGACGTGGTCGAGGGCGGCCCGGGCCACTCCGAGCGGGACGCCGCACAGGGCGCGCATGAAGGAGTCCGGCTGGGCGAGCGGGCTCGGGGCGCCGCGGACCTCCCAGAAGGTGAAGGTGTGCTCCTCGGGGACGAACACGCCGTCCATCGTGTAGTCGCAACTGCCGGTCCCGCGCAGGCCGGTGGTGTCCCAGTTCGGGACCAGTTCGACGGCGGAGCGGGGCACCAGGAACTGCCGGGAGTCGTGCGCGTGCGGGCTGCCGGGCTCGGCCCAGGGCTCGCCGTCCTGGAACAGGAAGGCGCCGGAGGTGACCCAGTCGCTGTGCGCGATGCCGGAGCCGAACGACCAGCGGCCGCTGAGCCGGAAGCCGCCGGGGACGCGCTCGGCCCGGCCGGCGGGGGCGAGCACGCCCGCGGTGATCAGGTCCAGGTCGGGGTAGACGTCCTTGACCACGGACTGGTGCAGGAAGTTGGCCAGCAGGCCGCTGTTGGCGCCGATCACGGCGCACCAGGCGGCCGAGGCGTCGCCGTACGCGAGCGCCTCCACCACCTCCAGCTGTTCCAGCGAGGTGAGTTCGGGGCCGCCCCAGGAGCGGGCGAAGCACATCCGGAACACGCCGGTGGCGCGCAGCAGTTCGACCACCTCGGCGGGCAGCGTCCGGTGGGCCTCGATCTCCGCGGCCTTCTCCCGCAGCACCGGCGCCAACTCCCGGGCCCGGCGCAGGATCTCGGCGGCGTCCAGGGCCGCGGCGGCGCTCACCGGTCCACGTCCAGCAGCCCGGCGGGCATGGCGAACGGGGCCTGCGGGTCGGCCGGGCCGACCGCGGAGACCCGCGCCTCGACCAGGGCGGCGGCGTCGGCCAGGCGCTGTTCGCAGGCGGGGAGGCTGTCGGCCTCGCAGACCACGAAGGAGTGCCGGGCCAGGTAGCCGCCGGGGGGCAGCCGCAGCACGGTGCCGGGCGGGGCCATCGGCGCGGCGTGCCGCAGGCCGGGTGCGTCGCCGGGCTCGGGGAGGGTCAACTCCTCCAGGCGGCAGTCCTGTTCGGGGCAGCCGAAGCGGATGCCGGCCACCGCGGTGCGGCTCGGCGCGGTCTCCGGACGGCGGCCCACGGCGACGTCGAACAGCACCTCGCCGGGCTCGATGCCGGTGGCGATCCGGCCCAGCAGCGGAATCAGGTCGCCGCCGAGCCGGCCGTTGACCTCGACGATCAGCGGGCCGCGCGGGGTGAGCCGCAGCTCGGTGTGGGTGATGCCGTCCTCGACGCCGAGCGCCCGGTGCGCGTCGGCCAGGTGGGCCAGCAGCGCGGGGTCGGCGAGCAGCGGGTCGGCGGCGTCGACGATGTGGCCGACCTCCTCGAAGTACGGCTCGTCGCTGCTGTACTTGCGGGCCAGGAACAGCGGCAGGTACTCGCCCTTGTGGACGGCGCCGTCCACGCTGATCTCCGGGCCGCCCGCGTACTCCTCGACGATCACGCTGGCCCGGTACGGCCCGGGGTCGACCTCGCTGGCGGACAGCGCGGTGCGGAACGCCTCGTCGAGCTGGTGCTCGTCGGCGGCGAACACCACGCCGATGCTGGCGCCCATGGCGCGCGGCTTGAGCACCACCGGGTAGCCGATCCGGGCGGCGGCGGCCCGGGCCTCGGCCGGGCTCGTGGTGAGCGCGAAACCGGGCTGGCGCAGGCCGGCGGCGGTGAGCACGGTGCGGGTGCGCTCCTTGTCGCGCACGCCGCGCACGCCGCGCTCGGACAGGCCGGGGACGCCGAGTTCGGCAGCCAGCAGGCCGGCGTCCAGCACCAGCGGCTCGTCCCAGCAGAGCAGGCCGACGACGTGCCTGCGGGCGGCGATCTCCCGGACGGTGGCGTTCATGGTGGCGGTGTCGAAGACGTCGGCGACCACGATCTCGTCGAAGTACTCGCGCTGCCAGGTCGGCCGCAGGTTGTTGACCAGCAGCAGTTCCAGGCCGGCGGCGCGGGCCCGGCGGCTCATCGGGCCGACCAGGTACTCGCGGTACTCCTTGAGTCCGCTGCCGATCACCAGCAGGGTGTCCGGTGTCGTTTCCTGATGTTCCGTCATGATTCCTCCTCCACTCGGGAGTCGATGTCGAACCGGACCAGTGCGGCGGCCTCGTCGGCCAGTCGGCGGGCCTCGGCGGGGGTGTCGGCGAGGGTGGTGACGATGCCGACCCGGTCCCAGGAGCTGCGCAGGCCGGCGGCGCGGTGGCCGGGGGCGATGCCGACCGCGGCGAGCTGCACGCCCGCGGCGGCGGCGGCCGCGTCCAGGCCGTGCACGGCGGTGACGGTGCCGGGCCGGTCGGGGGCCAGGAAGGCGGCGGCGGTGGCGCGTTCGGCCTTGGCGGGCAGCGGGCCGGGGTCCTCGCCGCGCATCAGCGCGAAGTAGGCGCGGGTCAGTTCGACGGGGTAGGCGGCCTCGATCAGGTCGGTGATCGAGTCGCCGGGCAGCCGTCCGGCGCACTCGACCAGCACCGGGACGCCGTCGGCGAGGATCCACTCGCAGTGCAGCACGCCGGTGCCGAAGCCGACCGCGGCGGCCAGCCGTTCGGTCTCGGCGGCCAGCAACTCGCGTGTCTCGAACGGGAGTTCGGCCGGGACGGTGTGTCCGGCCTCGATCGGGTACCGGCCGGGGTAGAGCAGCTTGCCGGTGGTGTTGGCGAACAGCGGGCGGCCGCCTCCGACCAGCATCTCGACGCTGAACTCCGGCCCCCGGACGTACTGTTCGGCCAGCATGACGGGGGCGATCGGCCGGTCCGGTACGAACGCGCCCTCGTCCTGGGCCTGTCCGAACGCCCAGGCCGCCTCGGCCTCCTCGGGGCCGTGGACCACCAGGGTGCCGACCGACGCCTGCCGGTTGGCGGGCTTGAGCACCGCCGGGCCGGGGTGCCGGGCCAGGAAGCCGGCCAGGGCGGCGGCGTCGGCGACCGGTTCGCTGGCCGGGTTGGCGATCCCGGCGGCGGCCGCGACCACCCGCAACTGGTGTTTGTCACGCAGCAGTTGGGCGGCGCCGAGGCCGGCGCCGGGCAGCCCGTAGCGTTCCGCCAGCCGGGCCGCGAACGGCACCGCGTACTCGACGGCCGGGATCACCGCGACCGGGTCGAGCCCGGGGTGGGCGGCGAAGAAGGCGTCCGCCCGGCCCGGCAGGTGGTACTCCCACTCGATCAACTCGCGGGCGTAGTCGATGCGTTGGACGGCCTCGGCGAGGTGCCGCTTGCGGGCGACGTCCGGTTCCTCGACGTACACCACCGAGTCGGGGCCCTGGAAGGCGGCGACGGCGGGCACCGCGAAGGCCACGTAGCCGACGATCAGCACCGGTCGCGGCCGGTCGGGCGCGTTCACGCGGTCTCCCCCACGGGTTCCGGGGCGGTGTCCGGCCGGGCGGTGTCCGCCCGGTCCGCCCGGTCCGCCCGGTGCTTGGTGCCGAGCAGGGCGAGCACCCCGGCCAGGCCGTTGACCAGGGCCATCAGCACCCAGAACCCGGCGTGCAGGTGCGTCCAGGCCCAGACGCCGAACAGCGGTCCGACCGCCGAGGCCAGGCCGGCCGCGGCCTGCATGGTGGCCAGGTAGCGGGCCTTCGACCCGGCCGGGAAGGTGGCCGGGTGGGCGAACATGCTGGGCCCGGCGATCATCAGGCCGCTGACCGCGAGCACCGCGCCGAACAGCACGAACGCCCCGGAGTGCACGGCCAGCCCGTAGGCGGCCAGCCCGACCGAGTTGACCAGGTGGCCGACGCCGACCGCCAGGTGGGTGGGGATCCGGGTGATGTACGCGGTGATCTTCAGCTCGCAGGTGATCAGCACCAGCGAGGAGGCGGTCAGCACCGCGCTGTACAGCCAGGTCGGGTAGCCGTCGTGGACGATCTCCAGTGGCAGCGAGATCGAGGACTGCACGTAGGCGACCGTCCCGAGCACCACCGCCGCCAGGTAGGCGAGGTAGGCCCGGTCCCGGAGCATCCGCCCGTACGCGGCCCGGCCGCCGGAGCGGCGCTCGGCCCTCGTCCGGGGGGCGGCCGCCGGTTCGGACGCCTGCTCGGGCGCCGCGTGCCGGGGCAGCAGCCGGTGGGCGAGCAGCGCGTAGACCAGGGTGGTGGCGCCGTCCAGCCAGAACAGCAGGTCCCAGTCGAGCAGGATCACCCCGGCGGCGATCAGCGGGGCGAGCGCGGCGCCGGTGTTCAGGGCGATCCGCATCATGGAGAACGCCATCACCTGGTAGCGCTCCGGCATCAGGTCGCTGAGCAGCACCGAGGCGGCGGGCCGGTACGCCTGGGCGAACAGGCCGGCCAGCGCGATCGCCGCCAGCAGCACCGGGACCCGCCCGGGCCGGGCCAGCAGCGGCAGCACCGCGACCAGCGGCGCGGAGCCGGCCATCGCCGCGACGATGGTGGTGCGCGCCCCGAGCCGGTGGGTGATCTCCCCGCCGAGCACGGTGCCGAACACGGTGCCCAGGCTGTACGCGGCGAGCGCCAGGCCCGCGGTGCCGCCGGACATCCCCCGGTGCGTCAGGTACAGCACCAGGAAGGTCTGGACGAACGCGCCGAGCTGGTTGACCAGGACGCCGCCGAGCAGGTAGCGGACGGTGGTCGGGGTGGCTCTGAGCGTGTCGAGGACGCCGATCGGTGGCTTGTCGTCGTCGGTCACGCCTCCTCCTTCACTGCCTCGGCGATGCGTTCCGCGACCAGCGGAGCGGTGGAGAACCCGCTGCCGCCGCACGCGGCGCGGGTCCACAGGCCCGGGGAGACCCGGGTGAGCAGCGGGCCGCCGGTGGCGGTGTCCGCGGTGTAGTGGCAGACCCGGACGCCGGCCACGGGGTAGCGCTCCAGGTCGGGCAGGACGCCCTCGGCGGCGAGCCGGTCCAGGTACGGCTGCTGGTCCTCGCCGCGGCTGTCGGTGTCCGCGACGGGGCGGCACACCGTGTCGGAGCTGAGCTTGAGCAGGGTGCCGGCGCCGGGCGGCAGCACCCAGCCGCGGCCCGCCCGGCCGAGGCCGCCCGCGGCGGGGGCGTCGTCCCAGCGGTCGCCGCCGGGGCTGCTGCCGCTGTCGCCGGGGCCGCTGCCGCTGCCGCCGGATCCGGTGCCGCCGACCACGGCGCCGTCCGGGCGTCCCAGGTAGAGCATGGTCTGCCGGTACAGCGTGACCGGGCTGTCGGCCAGCCGGCGGGTCCACGGGCCGCCGGCCAGCAGGGCGAGGTCGCCGCGGAGCACCTCGCCGGTGTCCAGCACGATCCGGCCGGAGCCGGTGAACACCGAGCGGACGGTGCTGTGCGGGCGCAGCGCCACCCCGGGCCGGGCGGTCAGCCAGCGGGCGGCGGCCCGCAGCACCCGGTCGGCGAGCAGCACGCCGCCGGTGCGCTCGCGCACTCCGACGGTGCCGGGCGGCAGGCCGAGCGGCGGGAGTGCGTCCGGCGCCGGCAGGTCGACCGGGACGCCGGCCCCGTCGGCCTCGGCGAGCAGGTCGTCGACCCGTTCCGCGGGGTGGGCGGTGAGCGTGCCGACCCGGCGGTGCAGCGGGGTGCCGAACAGGGTTTCCAGGTCTTCCCAGTGGCGGTGCGCGGCGAGCCGGCGGGCGGTGCCGTCGGGGTCGCCGGGCAGCAGGGTGCGCAGGGCGCGGTGCTGGTCGTGCGAGGTGGCGTCGGGGTTGGGCAGCGGGCCGCGTTCCAGCACGGTGACCCGGTGCCCGGCCCGGGCGCAGGCGACGGCGGTGAGCAGGCCGGTGACGCCCGCGCCGACCACCACCACGTGCGCGGCGGTGCTCACCGTCCGCCGCCGCGCGCACTGCCGCGCACGCCGGTCGCCAGCCGGGGCAGGGCGCGGGGCCGGACGGTGGTGGCGGTGGGTTCGGCGGGGATGGCGGGGTCGGGCAGGCCCTCGGCGCCGAGGTCGACCAGCAGCGGGGCGGCGCAGCGCAGGAACAGGTCGAGTTCGTGCCAGAAGTCGCCGGCGTCGGTGTCGGTGACCTCCCAGCGGTCGAGCCGGCCGAGTTGTTCGGTGAGGGTGAAGGCGGCGGCGCTGAGGCTGAAGCGGCGCGGGCGCAGGGCGGCCGCGAAGCGTTCGGCGATCAGGGCGGCGGCGTGCCGGGAGCGGGCGCTGACCGGCAGCGGGCCGCGGTCGAGGTACGCCTCGGCCTTGGCGGCGACCCGGTTCCACGGTTCGACCAGGCGCTGGCCGCAGACCCGGTCCATGGCGGCGCGGGTGAAGTTGGTGCGCTGGAAGTCGGGGCCGGTGGCGGCCAGGTAGTAGCGGGCGAGGTCGCGCGGGACCTCGGCGGTGAGCTGGCGGCCGGTGACGACGTGGCCGCGGCTGGTGGAGAACTTGTCGCTGTCGAGTTCGTAGAACTCGTTGGTGACGAAGTGCGCGGGCAGCGCGAGGCCGCCGAGGGCGAGCAGCATGGCGGTGCCGGCCAGGGCGAAGGCGAAGCTGGCGTCGGAGCCGAAGAAGTAGGCCACTTCGGGCCCGGCCTCCAGTGCCCAGTGCCGTTCCTCGTCGCCGGGCACCTCGCCGCGGGACTCGGCGGCCAGCGCGATGGCGTGCAGGCTCCAGGCGACGGTCTCGGTGTCGGAGTACAGCACCTGGCCGGGGGTCTCGGCGAACGGGGCGGGGATGCCCCAGTCGATCGGCAGGGTGATCGGGTAGTCGGGCAGCCGGCGGGCCATCAGCTCCTCGACCAGCTGGGCGAGCCGGGGCCGCATGGTGGGGGCGAGCCGGGCGAAGTGGCTGGCGAGCGCGGTGCGGTGCTCCTCCAGCGGCAGCACCAGGACCTCCTTCTCCCGGAGTTCGACCGGGAGTTCGGGGTGCCGGGTGGAGCGCGGGTCGAGCAGGTCGCCGGAGGCGATCCAGTGGCCGCAGTTCTCGCACAGTCCGGCGCAGCCCTCGGCCAGGCAGACCGGGCAGCCGCCGCGGACGTAGGCGTCGGTGAGGTACTCGCCGGTGTCCGGCAGGTACGGGAAGCGCACCTTGCGCAGTCTCAGGTGGCCTTCGCCGTGCAGCCGTTCGAAGAAGGTGCGGACGGTCTTGAGGTAGCGCTCGTCGAACCGGACGAAGCCGTCGGGGACGATGCCGGCCGCGGCCAGGGTGGCCTCGACCTGTTCGGCGGCGCGCAGCCGCAGGTCCTCGGGGGCCTCGCCGAGCCGGCGGGCGGTGGTGACGATGTAGTTCTGGGTGAAGTGGACGCCGGTGCCGAACAGGCTGTCGCGGCCGGTGGCGCGGGCGTAGCGGGCGCACACGTCGGCGGACAGGAACGGGCCGGCCAGGTGGCCCAGGTGCAGGTCCCCGTTGGCGGTGGGGCCGGGGGCGATCACCAGCAGCGCGGCCATCAGCGGGCACCGGCCGGGGTGAGGCCGTGGCGCTCCAGCAGGTCGCCGGTGATGTCGCGGGCCCGGTGGGCGAGCACGCTGATCAGCGAGTCCGCGATGCCGTGGGTGGCCTCGTTGACGCCCTGGAGGTAGAGCGCGGCGTCGGTGCCGGTGCCGAGGTCGACCCGGTAGTCGCGGCTGACGGAGACCTCGGACAGCCCGGTCTTGCCGGTCAACTCCCTTACCAGGGACGGCATCCGGCTGTCGTAGCCGGTGCCGAGCAGGACCAGGTCGCAGCGGAGTTCGGTGACCTTGCCGGTGCGCCGGTCGCGCAGGTCGAGGACCACCTCGCCGTCCTCCTCGCGGGCGGCGGCGACCTCGGTCATCGCCCGGACCTCGGCCCGGCCGGTGCCGATCATCTTCTCCCGGTACAGCAGCATGTACAGCTCGTCCAGGAACGGCGGGGCGAGCGCGGCGTAGTTGGTGAACCGCATCTCGTCGAGGAGCTGGGCGCGGGTGTCGGCGGGGGCGTCGAAGAACTCGTCGACGAAGGACGGGTAGAACAGCTCGTTGACGAACTTGCTGGTCTGGTAGTTCTGCAGGCCGATCGAGCGGACCAGCATGGTGACGGTGGAGTTCGGCAGGTTCTCGTACAGCGCCATGAACATCTCGGCGGCGCTCTGCGCGCCGCCGACGACCACGGTGCGCAGCGGGGCGTCCTTGTCGACGGCGTTGATCCGGCTGCGGAAGCGGGCGCTGTGGATGAGCTTCTCGGCGGGCAGGTCGGCGAAGACCGGCGGGATGTGCATGTCGCGGCCGGCGCCGACCACCAGGTCGCGGCAGCGGATGGTGTCGCCGTCGGCGAGGGTGACCTGCCAGCCGATCAGCTTGCCGTCGACGTCGTGGCGCGGCTCGGTGGCGGTGGCCTTGGCGTCGTAGCGGATCCGCACCTGCTCCAGCGAGCGGGCCACCCACTGGAGGTAGTCGGAGAACTCCCAGCGGTGCGGGTGGAAGGTGCCCAGGTTGATGAACTGGTCCAGCCGGTCGTGCTGGTGCAGGAAGTTGAGGAACGAGAAGCGGCTGCGCGGGTCGCGCAGCGTCACCAGGTCCTTCAGGAAGGACACCTGGCTGCGGGCCCAGGGCATCAGCAGGTCGCGCTGCCACTTGATGTCCGGGGCCTGCTCCAACAGCAGGGTGTTCCGGGCCAGTTCGGCGGAGCCGCTCTCCTCGATCGCGGCGGCGAGGGCCAGGTTCGCCGGGCCGGCGCCGATCGCCAGTACGCCCACCTCTAGGTCAGCCACACTTTCCCCCTCGTGAACTCGGTTTCGTCCAGGGCCGGTCGGCCGGTCGGCCGGCCGGTGAGCCGGTGAGCCGGTTGGCCGGTTGGTTCGAGGAGGAATCTAGGAATCCCGGATTCCCGGCGGGTAGGGCGGGTTTCCCGGCCGTGGGGGAAATTCCGGACGGGCACGCGAAGGGCCCCGGGGATCGCCGGAACCGGTCCGGCCCGACCCCGGGGCCCGTTCTGCCGTGCGGCCGCTACTTCCGGGTGATCCGCAGCACCCCGGTCTCGGTGCCCTGGTAGAGGGTGCCGTCGGGGGCGGTGGTGCCGGTCATCTGCAGCGGGTCGTACAGCAGGCCGATGCCGAAGGTGCTCCCGGCGACCTTGGCGCCGGTGGCCGGGTCGATCACCGCGTGCGCGTAGGTGGCGAAGGTCTGGGCGCCGACCGGGTCGGTGGGGCCGCTGACGGTGGCAGTGTAGATCAGGCCGTCCCCGAGCGAGAGCCGGGGCAGCGCGGCCGACTTGACGTCGCTCTCCCAGACGGTGGCGCAGCCGGTGCCGCTCGCGTTCAGGTCGATCCGGGCCATGCCGCCCTGGTAGGAGGCCGAGGCGGGGACGCCGGCGGGCGCGCCGTCGGGCAGCGCCGGGTACGGGTAGCCGTAGGTGTTGGTGACGAACACGCTGCGGCCGGAGGCGATCACCGCGTCCTCGGTGCCGCTGGCCGCCCACTTGGTGAGCGCGGGCGTGGTGCAGACCGGTACCGGCCCGGCGTCGACCTTGTAGACCAGCAGGTTCTCGTGCGGGGCGGCGTTGTCGGTGAGGGTGACGTACTCGGTGCCGTCGCCGGG
Source organism: Kitasatospora cineracea (assembly GCF_003751605.1). Taxonomy (NCBI): domain Bacteria; kingdom Bacillati; phylum Actinomycetota; class Actinomycetes; order Kitasatosporales; family Streptomycetaceae; genus Kitasatospora; species Kitasatospora cineracea. The sequence goes on along the minus strand of NZ_RJVJ01000001.1, from coordinate 3,699,480 downwards.
CCCGAAGAAGCTGGGCGTGGCGCCGGTGCCCCAGCTGAGCTGGCCGGGCTTGCGGCCGGGGCCGCGGTCGTACGGGGCGCGCCACTGCACGACGGGGGTGCCGTCGGCGGCCTGGCCGAGCAGGTACAGGGCGTGGTCGGTGGCGACGGCGGTGTGGCCGGGGACGGTGGAGATGCTGTTGGCGACGCCCTCGCCGGTGGCCAGGGTGCGGACCGTGCCGGTGGCGGTGTCGGCGGTGCCGATCACGCCGTGGTCGGTGGCGAACCAGACCTTGCCGTCCCAGCCGGGGCTGAGGCCGACGATGTTGTCGCCGGACGGTACCGCACCGGCCAGCGGGGTGCGCCGGTCGACCGTCAACTGCCAGCCGCTGCCGGTGCGGTGGTGCCCGATCCGGAGCAGGTCGTCGTTGCCGTCGACGGCGACCAGGGCGTCGTTCTGGTCCAGGTAGGCGTACACGCCGCCGAACAGGGCGCCCTTGGGGAGCTCCAGCGAGGCCAGGTCGTCGCCGTTCGCGGGGTCTAGCAGGTGCACGGTCGGGGTCCGGCCGAAGATCGTGGTGCACAGCGCGACCGGGTAGCCGTCCTGTCCGACCGTGACGGTGGGGCAGGCCGAGGCGAGCGCGGTGCGGCTCCAGTCGACGGCGCCGGTGCCGGGCCCGGCGTACGGGGTGGTGTCGCTGGACGCGGAGTCGCCGTGCATGCCGGCGTTGCCGTTCGGGGCGGTCGCCGGGTTCTGCGGGGGCAGCGGCCCGAAGGCGGTGGCGGCGAGCGCGGCGGCCAGGGCGAGGGCGGGCAGCAGCAGACGTGGGCGCATGGCGGGGTCCTGTTCGGGGAGTCGCGGCCCTTCCGCCGGGAGCGGAAGGAAGGGACGCCGAACGGCACCCGGTACCGGGGACGGGGCAGGCGCGGGGCCGCTCGGCGCAGTGCGTGAGCGGCCCTCGACGGGAGGGGAGGGTGCGGGCCGCGTCAGCCGACGCGGCGACAACCCGTCGTGGTGGCGCGGCCGTGGTCGACATGGCGGCGGCTCACCAGCAGGGTCATGGCGGGAACCTTAGCGACCGGGTGCCCTGTCGCGCTGCCCCTTTCTCACTCCTCGGACGGAATCCCTGACCCGTTGTCACCACCCGTGCCGGAACCCGGCGTCCGGCAGGCGGCAGGCGGCAGGCGGCAGGCCGACGGTCAGTCGGCGGTCAACTCCTCCAGTTCGCCGAGGATCTCGGAGGCGGCGACCGGGTCCAGGCCGCCGAGGCGCTCGCGGTACTCGCGGCCGTTCGGCCAGTAGCGCTCCAGCGTGCCGTCCAGCCAGACCGCCTCGATGGTCTGCTCGTCGTACTCGTTGGGGAGGCCGGTGTAGATGCCCGGCTGGATCTCGACCACCAGGTGGCGGCCGTTCGGGAGCGGCTTGTGGAACCACCATTCCAGTCCCGCGTCCTGCGGTTCGCCGCGCCGCCAGCCGCGCTTGGTCATCGCGAGTATCCGGCTCGTCGGGACGGTGTGCTCCTCGAACCGGCGCAGCCGGTGGCCAGCGGCCTCCTCCTCGGTCAACTCGGGTGTTGGGCGGCCGAGTTGGCGGAAGGGCTGGAGGATCTCGTAGTCCGCGAACAGCTCGGACCAGACGGCGAGTTCGGCGGGCGCCAGGTGCAGCGGGTGGGCGAGCCGGACGGTGGCGTCGGCGGGAAGGGCGAACGGCTCGTCGCGGACGTCGGTGAGGCTGCGGTCCTCGGCGACCCGGAAGGCGGTGGTACCGGTCGTCCAGAGCAGGCGGCGCACCAGCCGGCCGAGCAGCGGGTGGGCGACCATCAGGTCGGTGAACTCGCCGGCGCTCCACGTCCGTTCAGCGACCATCGCGGCCTCCAGCCGGGCGCTCTGGTCGGCGAACAGGGTGCGGGCCTCCTTCTTCAGCGCGGCGAAGCGCTTGCGTTCGGCGGGGGCGAGCTCCTGGTCGTCGCGGGCGCCGGGCGCGGGCAGGTCCTTGCGCCGCTTGCCGTCGGCGTCCAGCACGTACGGGCGCAGCTCTTGGTCGAAGCCGACGGTGAACGTCCGGGCGCCGTAGTCGATGACGGTGCTGCCGTCCGGGTCCAGGCCGAGGTCCGGCACCAGGCGGTCGCCGAGCTGTTCGGCCGTCAGGTCGAGCGACTCGGCGATCTCGGCGATCTTCTCCCGGGCACGGGCCTTGAGCGCCTTGAACTTCACCCGCTGGGCGATGCCCTGGAGTTGCATCAACGCGACGTCGGTGCCGATCGCGGCCAGCACGTCCAGGCCCTCCACCGCCCGCTGGTGGGCGTTCTGACCGGGCCATTCGGACAGCAGCGGGGCCAGTTGCCGGGCGGTGTCGTCGTCGCCGAACTCGCCGAGCGCGTACAGCGTCCAACTGTCCGCCCCCGGCATCCCGACCTGTCGCCACTCCTCCAGCAGCGCCCAGCAGAACGCCCGTACCGTGTCGGCCCGCAGCGCCGGGGCGACCAGCGCCAGGCCCGGGTACGGGTCGCGCAGCTTCCCCAGTTGCAGCACGGTCAGCAGGTGGCGCACCGCCCGCTGGGGCAGGGCGCCGCTCCCGTCGGCCAGTTGGACCTGCGGCAGCACCTCCGTCCGCAGCCAGGAGGGGAGCTCGGGCAGCTTCGCGGGCAGCGCGGTCTCCAGCGGGTCGGATTCCAGCGCGTCCGCGACCACCGCCGCGGCCGGCTCGCCGTACCGCTGCGCCACCTCCGCCGTCAGCGCCTGGGCCCCCTGCTGGGCGGCCACCAGCCGCAGCGCGTGCTCCGCCGCGGTCCGCTCGCGGCCGGCCTTGCCGACCGCCGCCGGCACCAGCAGCAGCGCACCCGCCACCCCGTGCCGGGCGAACCACGAACGCGCCACCTGACGAACGGACTTGAGCCGCAGCAGGGCGTCCGCCATCACTCCCGCCGCGACCGCGCCGCGCACCGGCAGCAGCACCGGCGCGACCTGGGCCGGCCGGGCCACTGCCGCACCGAGCACCAGCCGCAGCGCGGCCGGGCCGAACCTGGCCAGTACCGGCGCCAACTGCTCGCCGCAGGAGGCCAGTTCGCGCGGGTCCCAGGACTCCAGGTACGGCGCCATCAGCTCCGCCGGGGCGATGGCCAGCAGCCGGCAGCACTGGCTGGTCCAGCCGTTCTCCTCGGAGTTGCGCACCTTCTCCGCCCAGCCGATGTTCGCCGAGTAGTCCCAGGAGCGGTAGAGGGTGGCCGCGAACGCCGCCGACTCACCCTCCTCCCAGAGCAGTTGGACCTCCTGGCCGACCGCCTGGACGGCCAGCACCCGCGGCTTGCGGACGGCCCGCCGACGCGTCCACGGCGGGTCGACCAGCAGCGCGGGCAGCCGCTCCGGCGCCGCCTCGGGCAGCGGATCCCGCGCCCCTCCAGGCCCCGCACGTACGCCGCGCTCTCCTCGTCCAGGGTTGGCAGGATTTCCGGCAGCCGCGAACGCAGCACCGCCACGTGCCCGTTGAGCAGGTGCCGGACCGCCGCCGCGGCGGGGGCGGGGCCACCGCGCCGCGCCGCCGCCGACAGGACCCGCACCGCCCGCACCGGGAAGCGCCGTACCGTCTCCAGCAGTACCGGCCGGACGGCCCGCGAGGCGATCCGATCGACCAACTCGCCCATCGCCGCGTCGGTCGGGAACTCCGCCACGTACTCGGCGTACTCGCGCACCCGGTCGCCCTCGCTCCCGTAGTGCCCCAGCACCTCCGCCACCAGCGGCACCGCGGCCGGCCCCACCCCGTCGGCGAGAGTGGCCACCAACTGGGGCGTCCAGTAAAGCCACACCCCGCGCGTCGCCGCGTCCCACCGCCGCGCCTGCCCGGCGCTGCCGAGCGCGGGCAGCAGCAGCGCGCGCAGCAGGCGGGTCACCGCGGCCGTGTGCCCCGACAGCTCGGCCAGGCACTCGTCCACCCACTCCGTCCGCTCCGGCAGCAGGAACGAGGTGGCCGCCCGGCGCACCGGCGTGTCCCGCAGCTCCGCCAACTCCGCCACCACGGCGGCGTGCTCGGGCTCCGGCGCGGCGGCCAGCGCCCGGCGGGCGGCCGCCAGCACCCGGAGGTCGAAGCCCGGGTCGGGAGCGTACGGGGAGTCCAGGTCGCGGACGGTCACCCTGGCCCGCTGCCCGTGGGGCGCCTGCAGGTGGGAGGTGTCCACCTCCAGGGAGACCAGGGCGGCCCGCACCGCGAGGCCCAGGCCGAAGCGCACCGTCCAGCCCGCGAACGACCGCTCGGCCCAGTCGGGATCGTGCCAGTCCCGGACCATCGCGGTGACCACCGCCAGCCCCACCGGGTCCGGCGTCCCGGCCCGGTACGCCCGGACGGCGGCCACCACCCCGGGGTCGGACCCCGGGGCGGTCAGCACCTGCTCGATCGCCCGGTGCGGCCGGGTCATGTGGAGGTCCTCCGCCTCGGCCACCGCCGCCGCGTCCACCACCGGCCACCACTCGGGCAGCGACACCGGCACCCCGCCCCGGCGGCGCGGCAGCACGTGCTCGCGCCACGCCTCGGGCAGCACGAACGCGTCCTCGTCCGGGAACCCGGCCGAAGATGCGGGCCCTCCGGCCTCCCGGAACCCCGCCGAACCGCCCTCCACCAGCTCCCAGCGCCGCACTCGCCCCTCCAACACGCCGACCGGACGACCACGAACGGCCGACCACCTGGCGGCACCCTAGCGAGCGGTGCGGACACCCCGGCCCGGGAGGGTCAGAGCATCCGCTGCGCGGTCGCGGCCTTCGCCAGCAGGGCCTCGGCCTCGGCGGTGCGGCCCTGGGCGGTGAGCAGGCGGGCCCGGTACTCCATGGCGTAGGCGTCGCCCAGTTCCTCGGCGCGGCGGAAGGCGTGCACGGCCCGGTCGAGGTCGCCGTCATCGCGGAAAGCGACGCCGAGGGCGGTGACCGGGAACGCCTCGTCCTGGGCGAGGATGCCGGGCGCCCAGCGGTCCACCGTGGCCGTGTCGCCGCGTTCCAGGCCCTGCTTGACCAGGCCCAGCATGGCGTCGGCGTCACCGAGGGCGGCGACCTGCTCCCAGATCACCTGGGCCCGATGGGGATCGCCGGCGGCCGAGTGGTACATGCCCAGGTTGTACCCGGCCATGGTGTTCCCGGCCGCCCAGGAGCGTTCCCACCAGTGCAGCGCGGCGGCCGGCTCGCCGTTCGAGTGGAACACCGCCCCCAGGTTGCTCATCGCGATGTCGTCCCCGGCCTCGGCGGCGGCCAGCATCTCGACCAGTTCGCCGTCCGGCGGCCGGCAGGACGCCCCTTCCACCAGCCGCGCCTCCACCACCTCCTGCTGCTCGCGTTCCCGCTGTTCGCGACGCTTCCCGCGCGACCACCACCGACCCACCGCCACCACTCCCGCCTGCGCCCGAACTCCGTGACCCGGCGATGATGCCACCCCGCCCCGGACGTCCACGCACCGGACGCCCACGCACCGGGCACCCGGGCACCGGGCCGGTTGGTTCCCCGGGGGCGGGGCGGGGCATGGCTTGGGGGAACACCGGTGTGCGGTGCGGGACGGTTGACGGTTCGGGACGAGAGGGGCAGTGGTGGGTACGGAGTGGGCGCGGGGTGCGGTGCTGTACCAGATCTACCCGCAGAGTTTCGCGGACGGGAACGGGGACGGCGTCGGCGACTTCGCGGGGCTGACGGAGCGGCTGGAGTACCTGCGCTGGCTGGGGGTGGACGCGGTGTGGCTGAACCCGTGCTTCGCCTCCCCGTTCGGCGACGCGGGCTACGACGTGGCGGACTTCCTGACCACCGCGCCCCGCTACGGGACGCCGGAGGACCTGGCGAAGTTCACCGAGGAGGCCCGCCGCGGCGGCATCCGGGTGCTGCTGGACCTGGTCGCGGGCCACACCTCGGACCGGCACCCGTGGTTCGTCCGCTCGGCCGCCGACCCGGACGACCACCGCTACGTGTGGGCGGACCGCCCGGCGCCCGGGTACGTGGCCTCGCCGGGCAGCCGCCCGGGCTGGTACAAGCCGAACTTCTTCGACTTCCAGCCCGCGCTGAACTTCGGCCACGCCCGCACCGACCCGGCCGAGCCGTGGCGGCAGCCGGTGGACGCCGAGGGCCCGCGGGCCAACCGGGCGGCGCTGCGCGAGATCATGGCGCACTGGTTCGCGCTGGGCGTCTCCGGCTTCCGGGTGGACATGGCGTCCTCGCTGGTCAAGGACGACCCCGGGTTCGTGGAGACCGGGAGGCTGTGGCGGGAGACCCGGGCCTGGATGGACTCCGAGCACCCCGACAACGTGATCCTCGCCGAGTGGGGCGACCCGGCCCGCTCGGTGCCGATGGGCTTCCACGGCGACTTCTTCCTCCAGTTCGGCGGCCCCACCGAGGGAGCCGCGCTGCGCTCGCTGTGGGACAACGGCACGGGCACCGTGCACGAGGAGTGGCCCGAGCAGCCCTGCTACTTCGACCCGGAGGGCCGCGGCTCGATGCGGCCGTTCCTCGCCGAGTGGGAGCGCGCCGCGAAGGCGATGGACGGCCGGGGCTTCGCCTCCCTGCCCACCACCAACCACGACTTCTCCCGGCTGGCCTGCGGCCCGCGCACCCGCGAGCAGCTGGCGGCGGCGTTCGCCTTCCAGCTGACCTGGCCGACCGTCCCGACGATCTACTACGGCGACGAGATCGGCATGCGCTTCGTACCGGGCCTGCCGGACACCGAGGGCAGCGTGCTGGGCCCGCGCTACAACCGGGCCGGTTCGCGCACGCCGATGCAGTGGGACGCGACCGCGGACGCCGGGTTCTCCTCCGCCGCCGCCGACCGCTTCTACCTGCCGCTGGACCCCTCCCCCGACCGCCCCGACGTGGCCTCCCAGCGCGCCGACGAGTCCTCGCTGCTGCACCGGGTACGGGAGTTGATCGCGCTGCGCCGCGCGCACCCCGGCCTGGGCCCGGACGGGCCGGTCGAACTGCTGCACACCGGCTACCCGTTGGCGTACCTGCGGGGCGAGCGCTACCTGGTGGTGGTCAACCCGCGCCGGACGCCTGCCTGCCTGCCGGTGGAACGGGACCTGCCGGGGCGCCTGCTGCACGGGCGGGGCGTGTCGCTGACGCACTCGGTGCTGCGCGCGGAGGGCTTCTCGTACGGCGTCTTCACCCGCTGAGGCCGCCGAGCGCGTGCGGTCGCCGCCCGGCCCCCTTCGGCCGCCGCCTCCGATCAGCCCGACCCGCCCGCGCCGCACAGCAGTTCGGCCGCGGCCGTGCGCAGGTAGAGCACGGTGCGGCCGGTGCGGTGGCGGGCGGCGAGGCCCGCGTCGTGCAGCGCGGACAGGTGGTGCGAGACGGTGGGCGCGGACAGGCCGGTGCGGGCGGCGAGTTCGGTGGTGCTCGCGGGCGCGTCGAGTTCGGCGAGCAGCCTGGCCCTGGCCCGGCCGAGCACCCGGGCCAGGCCGTCGGGGGCGGGCGCGGCGGACTCCCAGAGCGTGGCGACGCCGCGCGGCGGGTAGACCAGGCCGGGCTGCCAGGGCGGGTTGAGCTGGGAGAACACCCCGGGCCAGGCGAACACGGTGGGCACCAGGACGAGTCCGCGCGCGCCGTCCAGCCGCCGGTGCTCCTCCAGGTGCCGGTGGCCGATCCGCAGCAGGTCGCGCTCCCAGCCGACCGAGGGGTGCAGGTCGGCGAACAGCCCGGCCGGGCCGGAGGCCGCCAACTGCCGGGCCCGACGCAGGATCTCGCCCTCGGCGAGCCGTTCGATCCGTCCCCAGTGCGGGGCGATCGCGGCCTGCCAGTAGGCCCGCGCCTCGGCCACCAGCCGGCGCGTCCCGGCCGCCGGGTCCGCGTACAACTCGGCTACCAGCAGCGGGAGTTCGCCGCTGATCCGGTCCAGGTCGCGGCGCACGGCGGCCGGGTCGAGCGCGGTCAGCTCGGCCAGCTGGTCGGCCAGTGCCGGGCTGCTGTCGGCGGGCACCGGGGTGAGGAAGTCCGGCACGTAGACCGTCGGCAGCCGCACCAGCTGGGAGAGCAACTCCCACTGCACGCCCACGAGTTCGCGTCGGGCCCGGCGCACCCAGGGCAGGTGGACGGCCCGCCGCCCCGGGTCCTTGAGCACCTCGACGCTGGTGGTCAGCTCGCACAGCGGCGAGCGCGCGAACCTGGTGCGGGCCAGGTCCTGCGCGGAGAACTCCCAGGTCAGCACCGCTCCCCCTCGTCGTCGCGGCCGGCGGGATTCGAGCAGGATCGAATCCGTGGGCGGCCCCGATCATCGCAGGCAGCCTCGGACCATGACCAGCGCACCCCCCGCCCCGCAGCACCCACAGCACCCACAGCGTCCGCACCGCCCGCACCGCCCGCTCGGGGACCGCCTCGGGTTGCCCGCCGAGGCCGGCCGCCACCGCCCGCTGATCGGCGCCCACCTGATCGACAGCCTCGGCACCGGCCTGGTGCTCGCCTTCACCCTGGTGTTCTTCACCCGCACCACCGACCTCCCGCTCACCACCGTCGGCGCGGCCGTCTCCGCCGCCCGGCTGCTCGCCCTGCCCGCCGCGCCCGCCGTCGGCCCGCTGATCGACCGCTACGGCGCCCGGAAGGTCGCCGCCTGGGCCAACGCGCTCTCCGCGCTCGCCCACGCCGCCTTCCTGCTCGCCGACCGCGGCTGGCTGATCGTGCTGGTCTGCCTGCTCGCCCAGGCCGGCCAGGCCGGGTACTGGACCGCCAGCACCGGCCTGGTCGTGCTGGCCGCCCCGGACGGCGGGCGCACCCGCTGGTTCGCCCTGGTGCAGACGCTGCGCAACGCCGGCCTCGGCCTGGGCGGCGCGGCCGGCGCGCTGCTGGTCGGCGACGGCGGGGCGGGCGGCCTGCGGCTGCTGGTCGCCCTGAACGCGGCGTCCTACCTGGTGGCGGCGCTGCTGCTGGCCCGCTGGCGGCCCGCGCCAGTGCCCGCGCAGCCCGCACCAACCGCGGCCGTGCCCGCGCAGCCCGTACCAGCCGCGGCCGTGCCCGAGCGCGGCGGCTACCGGGCGGTGCTGGCCGACCGCCGCTACCTGCTGATGGTGCTGGTGAACCTGTCCTTCGTGCTGGCCTCGATGGTGCTGAGCGTGCTGCTGGCCGTGCACGTGACGGCCGCCCTGCACCTGGGTGCCCCGCTGGCCGGCGCGCTGCTGGTGCTCAACGGCGTGCAGGTGGTGCTCACCCAGAACCCGGTCTCCCGGCTGCTGGAGGGCCACCGCGCGACCCGGACGGCCGCCGCCGGCGCGGTGCTGAACGCGGCGGCGTTCGCGCTGTTCGCCGTGCTGCCCGGCGACGGCCCGCGCCGGCTGGTGCTGCCCGGGCTGGTCGCGGCCATGCTGGTGTACAACCTGGCGGAGACCGTCGCCACGCCCGGGCGCGAGGAGTTGAGCGTGGCGCTCGCCCACCCGGCCCTGCGCGGCCGGTACCTGGCGGTCAACCAGCTCTCCTGGAACCTCGGCCAGGCGCTCTGCCCCGGCCTGCTGACCCTGCTGTTCGCCCACGGCCCGTCCTGGCCCTGGCTGTTCCTGCTCGCCACCTCGCTGGCCGCCGTCCCCGGCCTGCTCCGGCTCGAACGCCCGGGCCCCGCGGTTCCCGACATTCGGTCGGAAACCGGACCGCCCGCACGGCGCTAACATTCCGTCAGCACGAGCTGTTCGAAGGGGAGTTGACGATGGTCGAACTGGTGGTGGGGTCACGCGCCAGCCAACTGGCCCGGGCCCAGGTCAAGGAGTTCCTCGCCCCGCTGCGCGCCCGGTTCCCGGACGTCGCCTTCCGCCACCGGGTGATCCTGGAGGACGGCGACCTCGACCGGAAGTCCGACCTGCGCGAGGTCTCCGAACGCGGCGGCGGTGCCGCGTTCGCCGGCCGGCAGGCCGCCGCCCTGCTCGACCGCGAGGTCGACGTGGTCGTCCACTCCCTCAAGGACCTCCCCACCGCCGACCCCGACGGCCTGCTGCTGCTCCCCTCCCCGCCCCGCGCCGACGTCCGCGACGCCCTCTGCGGGGCCGCCCTCGCCGACCTCCCCACCGGCGCCCGGGTCGGCACCTCCGCCGCCCGCCGGATCGCCCAACTCCTGTACGCCCGGCCCGACCTGGCGCCCGAGCGGATCCGCGGCAACGTCCCCACCCGGCTCACCCGGCTGCGCACCCTGGACGCGGTCGTCCTCGCCGCCGCCGGCCTGCACCGCCTCGGCCGCGCCGGGGAGGTCGCCGAGTACCTCCCGCTCGACCGCTTCCCGCCCAGCCCCGGCCAGGGCGCCCTCGGCATCCAGGTCCGCGCCGACGACGCCGGGGCCCGCGAACTCCTCGCCGGCACCGGCGACCCCGTCACCGACGCCGAGGTCCGGGCCGAACGCGCCATGCTCGCCGAACTCCACGGCGGCTGCTCCGTCCCGATCGGCGCCCACGCCACCACCGCCGACGGCATCCTCACCCTGCACGGCCAGCTCACCACCCCCCGCGGCACCCGGCAGATCGAGGCCCGGCTCTCCGGCACCTCCGCCGAACCCGAGAAGCTCGGCCGCGCCGTGGCCGCCCTGCTGCTCGACCAGGACGCCGAAACCCTGCTCCGCGCCCCGCAGTTCCAGCCCCGCTGACCGCCCCTCCGGGGCCGGAACGCACCGGCCGATAGCCGCCAGCGCCGGGCCCGCGCCCGGGCGAAGCTCGACGTCATGAACAGCAACCGAATCGAAGGACGCGTGGCCCTGGTGACCGGCGGCAGCCGGGGCATCGGCGCGGCCGTCGCACTGCGGCTCGCCGAGCAGGGCGCCGACGTCGCCCTGACCTACCGCCAGAACGCCGAACAGACCCGGCAGGTGGCCCGGAAGATCGAAGGGATGGGCCGCCGGGCGCTGGCGGTCCCGGCGGACGGCGCGGACGAGGAGGCGCTGACCGGCGCGGTGGAGCGCACGGTCGGCACCCTCGGCCGGCTGGACGTCCTGGTCAACAACGCGGCGCTCTTCCCGTCCGGGCCGCTGGCGGACGTCGACACCGCGGAGCTGGACCGCGTCCTGGCCGTCAACGTCCGGGCCCCGTTCGTCCTGGCCCGGGCCGCCGCGGCGCACCTGCCGGAGGGCGGGCGGATCATCGGCATCGGCAGCAACATCGCCGACCGCGTCCCGTTCCCGGGCCTCGCCCTGTACGCGATGACCAAGACCGCGATGGTCGGCCTCACCAAGGGCCTGGCCCGCGAGCTGGGCCCGCGCGGCATCACCGTCAACCTGGTCCACCCCGGCCCGACCGACACCGACGCCAACCCCGCCGACGGCCCGAACGCCCCCGCGATCAGCGGGATCACGGCACTCGGCCGGTACGCCGACCCGGCCGAGATCGCCGCCGTCGTCGCCCACCTGGCCGGCCCCGAGGCCGGCTACGTCACGGGCGCGGTGATCGCCGCGGACGGCGGCTTCTCCGCCTGACCGGTGCCCGCCCCGCGCCGCCGTCGCCCTCCGGGCTACAGCCCCGGCCCCCGGCCGAACAGCAGGACGGCCAGGGCGACCGCCGCGGCGGCGATCACCGCCAGGAAGGGCGCGCGGCTGCGCGGCGGGGCGAGCAGGACGGTGAGGGCGGGCGGGGCGGTGACCGCGAGGGTGGGCCAGCCGGGGGCGAGGAGCAGCGCGGCGGCGGTCGCGGCGAGGACGGCGGCGGTGGCCGAGACGCGGCGGCCGAGGCGCTGCGGGAGGCCCCGGACGCCCGCAGCGCGGTCCGCGGCCAGGTCGGGCAGGACGTTGGCGAAGTGCGCGGAGACCCCGAGCAGCGCGCCCGCGCCGAGCACCGCGGGGGCGGGCCAGCGCCCGCCGGGCGGGGCGAGCGTCACGAACGCGGGCAGCAGCGCGAACGCCACCGCGTACGGCAGCCAGGACCAGGCGGTGGCCTTGAGCCGCAGGTTGTAGGCCCAGCCGGCGGCCACCGCCACCAGGTGCGCGGTCGCCGCGGCGGGCCCGCAGGCGGCGGAGAGCAGCACGCAGCAGACCACCGCCCACCGGGTGGCCCCGGCGACCCGCCCCGCCGACACCTCCCGCCCGGCGAGCGGCTTGTCGGTGCGCCCGGCGTCCGCGTCCCGCCCCCGGTCGACCAGGTCGTTGCTCCAGCCGATCGAGAGCTGCCCGGCGGCGACCGCACCGGTGGTCAGCGCCGTACCGAGGACGCCGCGCCCGGCCGCGAGGGCCATCGCCGCGCTCAGCGCGGTCACGGCGGCGGCCGGGGCTGGATGGCAGGCGCGCAACAGGACCCCGGTCCGGGCCACCCTGCTCGTCGCCGTCGTGCTGCTCACACCGGCCAGGCTAGGCGGTGGACGCCGGTTCTCCTCCGAAGCCACGGACGAATCTCCAAGTTCCTTGCACACCAAGGCAATTGACGATTCCTGACCCGTCGTCACCACCCGGGACGCGCCCGGAAGGGCGAATTGCCGGTTTCGGGTGGAGTGTTCCCTATCCTGGGTCGGTGACGCGGATCGCGGCTGTGCACGGGGTGCTTCCGGCCCACCGCTACGGGCAGCGGGAGTTGGCCGGGGCGGTGGCCGCGCTGCGCCCGGACGGTGGGGAGGTGCGGGCGCTCGCGGAGCGGTTCTTCGCGGGGGCGGGGGTGGAGTTCCGGCACCTGGCGTTCCCGCTGGAGCGGTACCCGGAGCTGGCGGGTTTCGGCCGGGCCAACGACGCCTGGCTGGCGGCCGCGGCCGAACTGGCCGAGCGGGCGGCCGGCGCGGCCCTGGACGAGGCACAACTCCCTTCCTTCCAGGTCGACTTCGTCGTCTCGACCACGGTCACGGGCATCGCCGTCCCGTCCCTGGAGGCCCGGCTGGCGCCCCGGTTGGGGCTGCGGGCGGACGTGCGGCGGCTGCCGCTGTTCGGCCTGGGGTGCGCGGGCGGGGCGGCGGGGATGGCGGCGGTGGACGGGCTGCTGGCGGGGCGGCCGGACGGGGTGGCGCTGCTGCTGGCGACCGAGCTGTGCTCGTTGACGTTGCAGCGGGCCGACGTCTCGGCGGCGAACCTGCTGGCCACGGCCCTGTTCGGGGACGGCGCGGGCGCGCTGGTCGCGGTCGGGGACGGCGTCGACTGCGCAGGCCCGGAGGTGGTGGCGACCCGCAGCCGGCTGTACCCGGGCACCGAGCGGCTGCTCGGCTGGGAGGTCGGCGACGACGGCTTCCGGATCCTGCTGGGGGCCGAACTCCCGGAGCTGGTGCGGCTGTTCGTGGGCGAGGAGGTGTCGTCCTTCCTGGCCGCGCACGACCTCAAGCCGGGGGACGTGACGGCCTGGGTCTGCCACCCGGGCGGCCCCCGGGTGCTGGACGCGCTGGAGCAGGAACTCGGCCTGCCGGAGGCCGCGCTGGCCCCGAGCCGGGCCTCGCTGGCGCGCTGCGGCAACCTCTCCTCGGCCTCGGTGCTGCACATCCTGCGGGACGTGCTGCAGGCCGACCCCCCGCCGCCGCCCGGCTCGTACGGGCTGGTGCTGGCCCTCGGGCCCGGTTTCGCCTCCGAACTCGTCCTCCTGCGCTGGTAGTTGCCGATGACCGCCTACACCGTCCTGATCGCGCTGGTCGCCGTGGAGCGGCTGGCCGAGCTGCTGGTCGCCCGCCGCAACGCCGCCTGGAGCCTGGCCCGGGGCGGCGTCGAGTACGGGCGCGGGCACTACCCGGCGATGGTCGCGCTGCACACCGCGCTGCTGGCCGGCTGCCTGCTCGAAGTCCACTTCGCGGCAAGGCCGTTCGTGCCCGCGCTGGGCTGGCCGATGCTGGTGCTGGCGCTGGGCGCGCAGGGGCTGCGCTGGTGGTGCATCCGGACGCTGGGGCCGCGCTGGAACACCCGGGTGATCGTGGTACCGGGCCTGCCGCTGGTGGCGGGCGGCCCGTACCGGTGGCTGCGGCACCCGAACTACCTGGCGGTGGTGGTGGAGGGCTTCGCGCTGCCGCTGGTGCACACCGCCTGGGCGACCGCGCTCTGCTTCACGCTGCTGGACGCCTGGCTGCTGGCCACCCGGCTGCGCTGCGAGGACGCCGCGCTGGCCCGCTGCCGGGCGGCCGCGTGATCGACCTGCTGGTGGTCGGCGGCGGCCCGGCGGGGCTGGCCACCGCGATCCACGCCGCCCGCGCGGGCCTGTCCGCGACCGTGCTGGAGCCGCGGGCGACGCCGATCGACAAGGCGTGCGGCGAGGGCCTGATGCCGGGCGCGGTGCGGGCCCTGGAGCGGCTGGGCGTCGAGGTCGAGGGCCGCCCGTTCGCGGGCATCCGCTACCTGTCCGCGGACGGCGCCCGCACCGCCGAGGCCCGCTTCCGCACCGGCCCCGGCCTGGGCGTGCGCCGCACCGCCCTGCACGCCGCGCTCGCCGCCCGCGCCGACCACCTCGGCGTCCACCGCCTCGCGCTCCGGGCCGACGGCCTGCGGTTCGGCCGACACGCAGTCAGCGTCGGAGAGTTGACCGCCCGCCACCTGGTCGCGGCGGACGGCCTGCACTCCCCCGTCCGCCGCGCCCTCGGCCTGCACCGCCCCGCCCCCGGGCGGCTCCCGGCCCGGTACGGGCAGCGGCGGCACTTCGCGGTCCGGCCGTGGAGCGACCTGGTCGAGGTGTACTGGTCGCGGCACGCGGAGGCGTACGTGACGCCGGTCGCGGACGGGACGGTCGGGGTGGCCGTGCTGGGCAGCGAGCGGATCCCGTTCGACCGCCAACTCGCCGCCTTCCCCGCCCTGTTGGCGCGGCTCGGCGACGCTCCCCCGGCCGGCCCGGTGCGCGGCGCGGGCCCGCTGCGGCAGCGGGCCGCGGCCAGGGTGCACGGCCGGGTGCTGCTGGTCGGCGACGCGGCCGGCTACCTGGACGCCCTCACCGGCGAGGGCGTCGCGCTGGCCCTGGCCTCCGCCGAGGCCGCCGTCCGCTGCCTGGCCGCCGGCCGCCCCGCCTCCTACGAGCGGGCCTGGCACCGCGCCACCCGCCCCTACCGCCTGCTCACCGCCGCCCTGCTGGCCGCCCGCCACCACCCCCGGCTCGGCCCGCGGATCGTCCCGCTGGCCGCCGCCCTCCCCCCGGCCTTCGGCGCCGCCGTCAACCTGCTGGCCCGCTGACCCGCTCGGACAGCAGCATCGGCTGCGGCCCGGGCGACAGCACCAGCCGGGGCACCGGCCGCACCGGGCCCGCCCCCGCGGGGCGCAGCCGCCACCGGCCCGCGACGGTGGCCAGCGCCAGCGCCGCCTCGGTCAGTCCGAACCGGTCGCCCAGGCAGCGCGTCGCCCCGGAGCCGAACGGCAGGTACGCGCCCCGGGGCGGCTCGCCCGCGAACCGGTCCGGGTCGAACCGCTCCGGGTCCGGGAAGAGCTCGGGCCGGCGCTGCAGCAGGTACAGGCAGCAGACCACCAGGGCCCCGGCGGGCAGCCGGACCCCGGCGAGTTCGGTGGGCCGGGTGGTGGTGCGGCTGATCGCCCAGGCGGGCGGGTAGAGCCGCAGGGTCTCACTGATCACCCGTGCGGTGTACGGGAGTTGCGGGAGGTCCTGCCAGCGGGCCGGCGCCCCGGCCGGTCCGGCGTCGACCTCGGCGTGCAACGCCCGTTCCACGTCCGGGTGTTCGGCCACCAGCCGGAGCGACCAGGCCAGCGCGGAGGAGGTGGTCTCGGCCCCGGCCAGCACCAGGGTGGCGACCTGGTCGGCGAGTTCGCGCTCCCCGAGCGGCCGGCCGTCCTCGTCGCGGGCGGCCAGCAGCAGCGAGAGCACGTCGCCGCGGTCGATCCCGCGGGCCCGGTAGTCGGCGATGATCGCCGCCACCCCGGCGTGCCAGGTGGCCAGCGCCCGCCGGTAGGTGCGCCGCGCCGGGGTGGGCAGCAGGTCGGCCGCGGGCAGCACCACCCGCCGGTAGATCCCGCGCAGCAGCACGTCCAGCGCCCCGCGCAGGGCCTCCGCGGCCCTCGGCTCCAGCCCGGCCGAGAACAGGGTGCGCACGGCCACCGCGGTGGTGAGCCGGAACGCCTCGTGGGTGACGTCGACGACCTGCCCGGCCCGCCACCCCGCGGTGAGCGCCGCGGCCTCGTCCGTCATCGCCGCCGCGTAGTGCGGCAGCAGCGCGTGCTGGAAGGCGGGCTGCACGATCCGGCGCAGCCTGCGGTGGTCGGCGCGCGGGCAGGAGGCCAGCCCGTTGCCGAGGAACGCCCGGATCTTCGCGTACAGCGGCCCCGTCCGGTCGTACCCCGCCCGGTCGGCCAGCACCTGCTGCACCAGTTCCGGGGCGCTGACCACGTACATCTCGCGCGGTCCGACCCGCACCCGGACCGGGTCGCCGCAGCCGGGCAGCGTGTCGAGGAAGGCCAGCGGCCGCGAGAGCAGCGCGGGCAGGTGCCCCAGCAGCGGCACCCCGCCGGGGGCGGTGACGGGTCGGTCGGTGCGCACGGACGACCACGATACGTGGCGGCGCGGGCACGGAGGGGGACATCGACGGGACGTTGCGCGCCGGGCGCGGGACACTGGAGTCATGAGCGAGTCCGGAGACATATTCCACCCGCCGGTCGTGGTCCGCCCGCCGACCCGCGGGGAGCGGCCGTACCGGCGGGTGGAGATCTACGGGCGGACGGTGGGGCGGGCGACCGGCCCGGCGGACGTGGTGGAGCTGATCCGGCACGCGGGCGTCGCCGAGCCGGACCTGGACGACCCGGACCTGGTGGCGTGGCGGGGCGGCGACCGCACGGTGTGGGCGCACGCGCAGGAGCAGGCGG
Organism: Kitasatospora cineracea; assembly: GCF_003751605.1. NCBI lineage: Bacteria > Bacillati > Actinomycetota > Actinomycetes > Kitasatosporales > Streptomycetaceae > Kitasatospora > Kitasatospora cineracea. Next base: position 3,682,848 of record NZ_RJVJ01000001.1, on the reverse strand, counting down.
AGGGCTGAGGGTCTAGTGCCGCGTCAGACAACCTTCGCCCGTCGCGGCGCCCGGCACGCCCTCTCGCCGCACCGGCCGAAAACCCAAGTACATCCAGTACGAGGGCTTCCGGCCGGCACGCCGAGAGCACGCACCGGACGCCGCTCCTTCACGGCAAAGGCTGCCTGACGCGGCACTAGACGGCGCGGCGGTAGAGCCAGACGCCGAGCGGGGCGAACGCGGCGATGATGCCGGCGTCCCAGGCCAGGGCCTGCCAGACCTGGGTGCCGACCGGGCCGCCGATCATCAGGGCGCGGACGGCTCCGGCGGTGATGGTGACGGGCTGGTGGTTGGCGAAGACCTGGAGCCAGCCGGGCATGGTCGCGGTCGGGACGAACGCCGAGGAGGCGAAGACCAGCGGCGCGAGGACGGGGAAGGCGGCGGCGGTCGCGGTCTCCGGGTCGCCGACGGCCAGGCCGACCACGGCGAAGACCCAGGACATGGCGAGCCCGAAGGCCAGCACCAGCAGCGCGCCGCCGAGGAACGCCCAGACGCCGTTGTGGATCCGGAAGCCGACCAGGAAGCCGACGCCGGTCATCAGCGCGACCACGAACACGTTCCGGGCCAGGTCGGCGGTGGTCCGCCCGGAGAGCACCGCGGAGCGGGCCATCGGCAGCGAGCGGAAGCGCTCCATCAGCCCGGTCTGCAGGTCGCCGGCCAGGCCGATCGCGGTGTTGACCGCGCCGAACGTGACGACCTGCACGAACACGCCGGGCATCAGGTAGTCGACGTACGAGACGCCGTGCAGGACCGCGCCGACCACCCCGCCGAAGACGTAGCGGAACATCAGCACGAAGACGATCGGCTGCACGGTGGAGAAGATCAGCAGCCGCGGCACCCGGCGCAGCGCGATCAGGTTGCGCCCGGCGACGGCCAGCCCGTCCCGGACCGGGGCGAGCAGGCGGTCGGCGAGCGGCGGGTGCAGGGGGACGGCGACGGTCATGACGACGGGCCTCCTCCGGCGGACGGCGGGGCGGGCCGCTCGGCAGGGGGTGCCTCGGCAGCGGGCGTTTCGGCGGCGGTCGACGCAGCGGCGGCGGGCCCGGCGGGCGGCGGGGCGGTGCGGTGGCCGGTGAGGGCGAGGTAGACGTCGTCGAGGCTGGACTCGCGGACGGCGATGGTGCGCGGGGCGAGCCGTTCCGCCTCGAGCGCGTGCAGGACGTCCATCAGCAGCAGCGAGCCGTCGGCGCTGGGCAGGCGCAGCACCGCGCCGTCGCGTTCGGGGGCGTGCCGGAGGCGGTCGGCGAGCAGGGCGGCGGCGCGGGTGGCGCGCGGGTCCTCGCCCATGCCGAGTTCGAGGACGGTGGTGCCGAGGCGGGCCTTGAGGGCGTGCGGGCTGTCGTCGGCGACCACCCGTCCCTCGGCGAGGACGGCGACCCGCTGGGCGAGCCGGTCGGCCTCCTCCAGGTACTGGGTGGTGAGCAGCACGGTGGTTCCCTCGGCGACGAGTTCGCGGATCAGTTCCCACAGCGCGGTGCGGCTCTGCGGGTCGAGGCCGGTGGTGGGTTCGTCGAGGAACAGCACGGGCGGTTCGGGGACGAGCGCGGCGGCGACGTCGAGCCGGCGGCGCATGCCGCCGGAGTAGGTGCGCACGGGCCGGTCGGCGGCCGCCGTCAGGTCGAAGCGGGCCAGCAGGTCGGCGGCGCGCGGGTCGCGGCGGCGGCGGGGCAGTTGGGTGAGCCGGCCGATCAGCCGGAGGTTCTCCCGGGCGGTCAGGTTGGGGTCGACGGCGGCGTACTGCCCGGCGAGCCCGATCAGCCGGCGGACGGCGGCGGGGTGCGCGACCACGTCGGTGCCGAGCACCTCGGCGCGGCCCGCGGTGGGCCGGATGATCGTGGTGAGGATCCGGATGGCGGTGGTCTTGCCCGCGCCGTTCGGGCCGAGCAGGCCGAACACGGTGCCGGGCGGGACGGTGAAGTCGACGCCGTCCAGGGCGACGAGGTCCTTGAAGCGCTTGCCGAGCCCCTGGACCCGGATCGCGCTGCCGGTTCCGGCCGGCTGGGTGGTCATGGGGCGCCCCCTCGGGCGAGTGGTACCACTCCAGTGTCCGCCCGCCGGGGCGGGGGGCGAAGCGGGCGCGGGCCGGGCCCGGGGGCGGCGCGCGGGTGGGCCTTCCGGGGCAACGGGGTCCCCCCTGGTGCGGAGCGGCCCGGCTCTGGAGTGGCCGGGCGCCGGGCGGCGGGGGTGGATGGTCTCCAGTGCCGCGCCGTCCCCTGGAGCCCCGATGCCCCGCACCCGCCGTGCTGCCGCCGCCCCGCCGTCCCGCACCCGCCGAACCGCCGCCGCCCTGGCGGCGCTGTCGCTGTCCGCGCTCTCGGCCGCGGGCTGCGCGTCGTCGCCGGACCTGGACGCCCCGCCCGCCGCCGAGTCCTCGGCCGCCGCCGTCCCGGTCGTCGACTCCGGCCCGCCGGTGTCGGCGTTCGCCAGCACGGCGGGCGCCCGCGTCTCGCTGGCCAGCGCGGGCAGCCTGGGCCCGATCCTGGTGGACGCGCAGGGCCGCACCCTGTACCTGTACGGCGCGGACACCACGGTGCACGCGAGCTGCCTGGACGAGTGCGCGAAGTCCTGGCCGCCGGTGACCACTCCGGGCTTCCCGCTGGCCGGCCCGGGCGTGGACGACGGGCTGCTGGGCGCGGCGGCGCTGCCGGACGGGACCGCGCAGGTGCTGTACAAGGGCCACCCGCTGTACCGCTACACCGGCGACCACGGGCCGGGCGAGACCGCCGGGCACACCGTGGCGGGCCCCGGCGGCACCTTCTACGCGGTCACCTCGCTGGGCGACCCGGTCGGCGTCGACATCGCCACGCTGCGCGGCGCGGGCGGCGCGGTGCCGAGCCCGGGCGCCGGCGCGAGCGCGAGCGCGGGTGCCAGTGCCGGCGCCCAGCCGGGCGCGGCGGCGAGCGCGAGCGCGGCCCCGGCCGCCCCGGGCGATCCGGGCGCCCAGGCCCAAGCCCAGGCACCGGCGCAGACCCCCGCCGCCCAGGCCCCCGCCCAAGCCCCCGCGCAGGCCCCGGCCGTCCAGCCCCCCGTCCAGCCCCCCGCCGACGGCGCGGACGCGGGCGCGGCAGCGGGAACGGACGGCAGCGGCGGTGGCGGTGCCCCGGCCGGCGACGACGGTTCGCAGGAGGGCTGAGGTGGCGGGTCGTCACCGTCCGGACCGGGGTGGGTCGGCCGTGCTGCCGGTGCTGGCGCTGGTCGCGCCGCTGGCGGTCTCGCTGGGGTTGCTGTGGTTCGGGCGGGCGCACGTACCGGATCCGGGGCGGAGCCTGTTCGGGGCGTCCGGCGAGGACGCGCTGCGGTTGAAGTCGTGGCTGGGCACGGCGCTGCTCGGGCTGGCGCTGGTGCAGGTGCTGCTGGCGCTGGGGATGTACCGGCGGGGCCCGGCGGCGCGTCCGGTCCGGCGGGCGCACCGGGTGGGCGGCTGGCTGGCGTTCGCGCTGTCGCTGCCGATCGCCCAGCACTGCCTGCTGGCGTACGGGGTGCAGTTCACGGACGTCCGGGTGGGCGTGCACTCGGCGGCGGGGTGCTTCCTGTACGGGGCGTTCGCGGCGAAGGTGCTGCTGGTGCGGCGCGGCGGGCTGCCCGGGTGGGCGCTGCCGGTGGCAGGCGGGGCGCTGTTCTGCGCGGTGGGGGTGCTGTGGTGGGCGGCGGCGCTGTGGTTCCTGAACGGGTACTCCACGCCGTGGTTCTGAGGGCCCGGCGGGCGGGGCGCTGCGGTTGTGGGCGGGGCGGGCCGGTGTTCGAGTGGAGGGCAGTCGCGGTGGACGGCCCTCGCCGCCGCGCGGTCACGGCGCCCCGGTCGGGGGCGCCCGAGGAGGATTCCCCCCGATGTCGCAGCACGTTCCCTTCACCACGAACAACGCGGGTGTCCCGGTCGAGAGCGACGAGCACTCGCTGACGGCGGGCCCGGTCGGCCCGGTCCTGCTGCACGACCACTACCTGATCGAGAAGATGGCCCAGTTCAACCGGGAGCGGGTGCCGGAGCGGGTCGTGCACGCCAAGGGCAGCGGCGCGTACGGTTCCTTCGAAGTGACGCAGGACGTCAGCCGGTTCACCGTGGCGGACCTGTTCCAGCCGGGCAAGCGGTGCGAGATGCTGGCCCGGTTCTCCACCGTGGCGGGCGAGATGGGGTCGCCGGACACCTGGCGCGACCCGCGCGGCTTCGCGCTGAAGTTCTACACCGAGCAGGGCAACTACGACCTGGTCGGCAACAACACGCCGGTGTTCTTCGTCCGCGACCCGATCAAGTTCCAGGACTTCATCCGCTCGCAGAAGCGGCGTCCGGACAACGGGCTGCGCGACCACGACATGCAGTGGGACTTCTGGACGCTCTCCCCGGAGTCGGCGCACCAGGTGACCTGGCTGATGGGCGACCGGGGCATCCCGCGGACCTGGCGGCACATGGACGGCTTCTCCTCGCACACCTACCAGTGGGTGAACGCGGACGGGGAGCGGTTCTGGGTGAAGTACCGCTTCAAGACGGACCAGGGCATCGAGTTCCTCCCCCAGGCGGAGGCGGACCGGCTGGCGGGCGCGGACGGCGACTACCACCGGCGCGACCTGTTCGAGGCGATCGAGCGCGGCGAGCACCCGTCCTGGACGCTGCACGTGCAGGTGATGCCGTTCGACGAGGCGTGGGACTACCGGTTCAACCCGTTCGACCTGACGAAGGTGTGGCCGCACGGCGACTACCCGCTGATCGAGGTCGGCCGGTTCACCCTGAACCGCAACCCGGAGGACCACTTCGTCCACATCGAGCAGGCCGCGTTCGAGCCGTCCAACCTGGTGCCGGGCATCGGGGTGTCGCCGGACAAGATGCTGCTGGGGCGGATCTTCTCCTACCCGGACACCCACCGGTACCGGATCGGGCCGAACTACGCGCAGCTGCCGCCGAACCGGGCGCACGTGCCGGTGCACTCGTACGGCAAGGACGGGCCGATGCGGTTCGACTCGGCGCGCACCGCCCGGCCGTACGCGCCGAACTCGTACGGCGGGCCGGCCGCCGACCCGTCGCTGTGGGGCGGGGAGATCGGGTGGGAGGTGGCGGGGCGGATGGTGCGCGAGGCGTACCCGCTGCACCGGGAGGACGACGACTGGGGGCAGGCCGGGACGCTGGTGCGGGAGGTGCTGGACGACGCGGCGCGCGGCCGGCTGGTGGCGAACATCGCCGGGCACCTGCAGGACGGGGTCTCCGCGCCGGTGCTGGAGCGGGCCCTGCAGTACTGGCGCAACGTGGACCGGGACCTCGGCGACCGGGTCGCCGCCGCCGTGGCCCGCTGACGCGCCCCGCGCGCACCGCCCGTCCGGGACGCCGTTCCGGGCGGGCGGTGCGCTGCCGCTCGTTGACAAGCGCCGCCGCCGGGCCGATCCTAAGCAAGCGCTTAGTCAGTACGCTCCGACCCCTGCGAGGTGCCCCGATGACCACCGCTGCTCCGCCCGGCCTGGACCTGGAGAGGCTGCGCGCCCACCTGGACACCGCCCTGCCGGCGCCCGTCGCGGGGCCGCTCACCGCGCGGATGTTCGAGGGCGGCCGCTCCAACCTGACCTACCTGGTCGAGGACGGCGCCTCCCGCTGGGTGCTGCGCCGCCCGCCGCTCGGGCACGTGCTGGCCACCGCGCACGACATGGGCCGCGAGTACCGGGTGCTGGGCGCGCTGGCCGGGACGGCCGTGCCGGTGCCCCGGCCGGTGCTGCTGGTCGAGGACACCGCGGTGATCGGCGCGCCGTTCTACCTGATGGAGTACGTGCCGGGCACCGCGCACCGGGACGCCGGGGCGCTGGCCGCGCTCGGCGAGGAGCGGGTGCACGCGCTGGGGGTGCGTCTGGTGGAGACCCTGGTCGCCCTGCACGCACTGGACCCGGACGCGGTGGGCCTGGCCGGCTTCGGCCGCCCCGAGGGCTTCCTGGAGCGCCAACTGCGGCGCTGGGGCAAGCAGTTGGACGCCTCCCGGAGCCGCGAGGTACCGGGCGTGGACGAGCTCCACCGCCGCCTCGCCGACGCCCTGCCCGTCTCGCCCGCCGCCACCCTGGTGCACGGCGACTACCGGCTCGACAACGTCCTGGTGGACGACCGGGACCGGATCACCGCCGTCCTGGACTGGGAGATGTCCACCGTCGGCGACCCGCTCACCGACCTGGGCCTGCTGGTGATGTACACCGAACTGGCCTGCCGCTTCGACGGGTTGCTGCCCGGCGCGGCCCTCGCGCCCGGCTTCCCCGGCACCGCCGAACTGGTCCGCCGCTACGCGGACGCCTCCGGCCGGGACGTCTCCGGGCTCGGCTGGTACGTCGCCTTCGCCTCCTTCAAGCTGGCGGTCGTCCTGGAGGGCATCCACTACCGCTACACCCGGGGCGGCACCGTCGGCGCGGGCTTCGACCGGGTCGGTGAACTGGTGCCGCTGTTCGTGGAGTTCGGGCTCGAATCGCTGGAGGGCTGAGGAATGGACTTCGAGTACGACGCCAGGACGACCGAACTGCTCGGCGAACTCGGCGCCTTCATGGACGAGTTCGTCTACCCCGCCGAACCGGTGCTGGCCGCCCAGCTCGCCGACCCGGCCCGCGCGCCGTGGTCGGTTCCGCCGGTGGTCGGCGAGTTGCGGGCCGCCGCGAAGGCCCGCGGCCTGTGGAACCTGTTCTTCGTGGACAACCACGGCCTTCCGGGGGAGCCCGGGGCCGGGCTGACCAACCTGCAGTACGCGCCGCTGGCCGAACTCACCGGCCGTTCCGTCCTGTTGGCCCCGCCCGCGCTCAACTGCGCGGCCCCCGACACCGGCAACATGGAACTGCTCGCCCAGTTCGGCTCCCCCGAGCAGCGCGAGCGCTGGCTGCGGCCGCTGCTGGACGGCACGATCCGCTCCGCCTTCGCCATGACCGAGCCCGAGGTGGCCTCCTCCGACGCCACCAACATCACCACCCGGATCGAGCGCGACGGCGACGAGTACGTGGTCAACGGCCGCAAGTGGTACATCACCGGGGCGATGAACCCGGACTGCGGGGTCTTCATCGTGATGGGCAAGACCGACCCGGCCGCCGAGCCCCACCGCCAGCAGTCGATGGTCCTGGTCCCGCGCGACACCCCGGGCGTGCAGGTCCTGCGCGGCATGCGGGTGTTCGGCTACCCGGACGAGGACCACGGCGGCCACGCCGAGATCCTGTTCGAGGACGTCCGGGTCCCGGCCGCGAACCTGATCGGCGAGGAGGGCGGCGGCTTCGCCATCGCCCAGGCCCGGCTCGGGCCCGGCCGGATCCACCACTGCATGCGCGCCCTCGGCATCGCCGAGCGCGCCCTGGAACTGACCTGCCGCCGGGTCAACTCCCGGGTGGCGTTCGGCCGTCCGCTCGCCGACCAGGGCGTCGTCCAGGACTGGATCGCCGAGGCGCGGGTCCGGATCGAGCAGGCCCGGCTGCTGGTGCTGAAGACCGCCTGGCTGATGGACACGGTCGGCAACCGGGGCGCCCACACCGAGATCCAGGCGATCAAGATCGTCGTGCCGTCCGCCGTCGAGTGGATCCTCGACAAGGCCGTCCAGGCCCACGGCGCGGCCGGCGTCAGCCAGGACACCCCGCTGGCCCAGCTCTGGGCCGGCAACCGCACCCTGCGCCTGGCCGACGGGCCCGACGAGGTCCACAAGCGCTCGCTGGCCCGGCGCGAACTGCGCAAGCACCGCTGAGCGGGCGGGCCCGTCGGGGCCCGGCGTCCGTGCGCCGGGCCCCGACGGGCGGCGGGCCGGTCAGGGCAGCAGGGTGAGGCGGCCGGTGGTGGTGCCGGCGGCGAGGTCGTGGACGGCGGTGGCCGCGGACTCCAGCGGGAGGCGGGCGGAGACCAGCGGGCGCGGGGCGAGGGCGGTGAGCGCGGCGTGGCAGGCCCGGACGGCGGCCGGGTCGCGGGTGGTGTACAGGCCCCAGTGCAGGCCGAGCAGCGAGTAGTTCTTGACCAGGGCGTGGCCGAGCGGCGGGGCCGGGATCTGCCCGGAGGCGAAGCCGACCAGCACGATCCGGCCCTCGAAGGCCACGCACTTGGTGGAGCCGGTGAAGGCCGGGCCGCCGACCGGGTCGAAGACCACGTCGGCGCCGCGGCCGCCGGTGGCGGCCCGGACGGCGGCGGCGAAGTCCTCGGCGTGCCGGTCGACGACCAGGTCGGCGCCCAGGCCGGCCGCGACCCGGGCCTTCTCCGGGCCGCCGACCACCGCGATGACGAACGCCCCGGCGGCCTTGCCGAGTTGGACGGCGGCGCTGCCGACGCCGCCGGCCCCGGCGTGCACCAGCAGGGTCTCGCCGGGGGCCAGCCGGGCCCGGCGGTGCAGCGCGAACCAGGCGGTCTGGTAGGCGAGGTGGAACGCGGCGGCCTCGGCGTCGTCCAGGTGGCCGGGGGCGGGCAGTGCGCCGGCCGCGTCCATCAGGGCGTACTCGGCGAACGCCCCGGCGGGCAGTTCGGCGGTGCCGATCAGGCGTTCGCCGGTGCGCGGGCCCTCGGCGACCTCGCCGCAGAGTTCCACGCCGGGGGTGAACGGCAGCGGCGGGCGGACCTGGTACTGCCCGGCGGCCATCAGCGCGTCGGGGAAGTTGACGGCCGCGGCCCGGACCCGGACCAGGAGCTGTCCCGGTCCGGGGACCGGGCGGTCGGCGTCCTCGACCAGTTTCATCACGTCCAGCGGCGCGCCGAGTTCGGTGATCTGCCAGGCTCTCATCGGGTCTCCTGGGCGGTGGGGAGGGTCTCGATCTGCTGCTGGAGCCGGTTCATTCCGTGCAGCCAGCGGTCGGGGGTGGTGGCGCGGGCCGCGTACTGCCCGGCGGTCTCGGGGTGCGGGAGGATCAGGAACTCGTCCGCGGCCATGCCGCGCAGGGCCGCGGCGGCGGCGTCGGCGGGGTCGATCGCGGTGGGCGCGAGCAGCACCTGCCCGTGCGGGCCGGTGCCGTCCAGCATCCGGGTGCGCACGCCCTGCGGGCACAGCGCGTGCACCCGCAGGCCGCGGTGCCGGTACGTCGCGGCGAGCCACTCGGCGTAGGCCAGCGCGCCGTGCTTGGTGACGCTGTACGGGGCGGAGCCGAGCATGGTGAGCAGTCCGGCGGCGGAGACGGTGGCCAGGAAGCGGCCGGTGCCGCGCTCCAGCCAGTCGGGCAGCAGCAGGCGGGTGGCCCGGACGTGGCCGAGCACGTTGACCTGCCAGGCCAGTTCCCACGCCTCGGGGGTGGCGTCGGGGCCGCCGGTGGTGGCGACGCCCGCGTTGGCGCAGTACAGGTCGATCGCGCCGAGCCGGGCCCGGGCGGCGTCGACCAGGGCGGCGACGCCGTCCTCGCTCGCGGCGTCGCCGGCGGCGGCGTGCCCGCCGATCTCGGCGGCCACCGCGCGGGCCGCGCCGGCGTCGAGGTCGTTGACCACCACCCGGGCGCCGGCCGCGGCCAGGGCCCGGGCGAGGGCGGCGCCGATGCCGCGCCCGGCGCCGGTGACGACGGCCCCGATCCCGGCGAACTGCCGCTCGACGTCGGGGAGTTCGGGCTGCCCCTGGTCGGTTCGGCCTGCGGGCCCGGTCACAGGCCGGCGCCGAGGGTGACGCCGCCGTCGATGACCAGGGTCTGGCCGGTGATCCAGCCGGCGTCCGCGGAGAGCAGGAAGCAGACCGCGCCGGCCACGTCCTCGGGCAGGCCGAGCCGGCCGAGCGGGTAGGCGCGGGCGACCTTCTCCTCGCGGCCCGCGTAGAGCGCCTCGGCGAACTTGGTCTTGACCACGGCGGGGGCGACCGCGTTGACCCGGACGTCCGGGCCGAGTTCGGCGGCGAGCTCGGTGGTGAGGCGGATCAGCGCGGCCTTGGAGACGCCGTACATGCCGATGCCGGTGGAGGCGCGCAGGCCCGCGATGGAGGCGACGTTGACGACCGCGCCGCCGTGCTCGCCCATCCAGGCGGCGTGGGCGCGGCGGGTCCAGGCCAGCGGGGCGAGCACGTTGACGGCGAGGATCTTGGCCGCGACGCCCGGGTCGGTGTCCAGGACGGGGCCGTGGACGGGGTTGATGCCGGTGTTGTTGACCAGCAGGTCGAGGCGGCCGTAGGTCTCCAGGACGGTGGCGACGGCCTCCTCCTGGTGCGCGGCGTCGTCGGACTTCCCGGCGACGGCGATCGCGTGGCCGGGCCCGCCGAGCGCCTGGACGGCCTCGTCCAGGGTCTCCTCGGTGCGGGCGGTGAGGCAGACCTTCGCCCCGCGCCGGACCAGTTCCCGGGCGATGCCGAACCCGATGCCCCGGCTCGCGCCGGTGACCACGGCCACCTTGCCCTCGAACGACACTGCCATCGTCGTACCTCGTACCTCTCGGAGCGGATGTGACTAAGCGCTTGCTTAGCATCTTTGCGGCGGGCGACACTGTCAACAGCCCGGCCCGCCGGGCCGCGCCGAACCGTCTGGGAGGATTGACCCCATGACCGACCCAGCGACCGCCGCGCTCTGGCCCGGGGAGCGCACCGAGGCCGCCCGGCGGCTGCTGCTGGCCGCCGTGGACTCCTTCGCCCGCCGCGGCTACCACGCCACCACCACCCGGGACATCGCCACCGCCGCCGGGATGAGCCCGGCCGCGCTGTACATCCACTACCCGTCCAAGGCCGCGCTGCTCGCCGAGATCTCCCGCACCGGCCACCGGGCCACCCTGGAGCTGGTGGAGCGGGCCGAGGCCGCCGGGTCCGACCCGGTGGAGCGGATGCGGGCGCTGGCCGAGTCCTTCACCGTCTGGCACGCCCGCGGCCACACCGTCGGCCGGATCGTCAACCACGAGCTGCACGCGCTGCCGGAGGAGGACTTCGCGGCCGTCGCCGAGCTGCGGATCCGGATCGAGGAGACGGTGCTGCGGATCATCGCGGACGGGGTGGCGCAGGGCCTGTTCCGCGTCCCGGACCAGCGCACCGCGGCCCGTGCGGTCACCTCGCTCGGCATCGACGTCTCGCGCTGGTACACCGAGCGCAGCAGCGAGTCCCCGGAGGAGCTGGGGCGCCGGTACGGGCAGCTGGTGCTGCGGATGCTGGGCGCGCCGGCCGGGCGGACCGGGGACTGAGGGCGCCCCCGCGCTGGACTGCCAACCCTCCCATTGATTAGGTTAGCCTTACCTAAATCACAAGGAGGCTTCCTCGTGCTGCCCCAGCCCGCCCGCCGCCCCTCCCCCGCCGAACGCGCCCGCACCCTGCTGGAGTTCGCCTCCTCGGCGGTGCTGGACGTCCGCGGCGCCGACCTCACCGCCCGCCCCGGTCTGCCCCCGCAGGTCGCCTGCGCGCTGCGGCCGGACGGCTCGGTGGCGGTCCTGGTCGGCCGCGAGTCCGCCCTGCACCGGATCACCGCGCTGGCCCGCGGCCCGCTCACCGCCGAACTCGACTGCGTGGACGTCGCCCCCGTCGCCGTCCCGCACCGCGTCCGCGGCCGCCTCGGGGTCCAGGGCCTGCTCACCCGCTCCCCCGGCGAGAGCGCCACCGCACTGTTCCCGCACCGCGACGGCGTGCTGCTCCGGCTGGCACCCGACCACCTGGCCCTGGACGACCTCTGGGGCTCCGAGTGCTGCCTCGACCCGGACGCGCTCACCACCGCGGCCCCCGACCCGGTGGCCGCCGAGGAGGCCGGGCTCCTCCAGCACCTGGCCGCCGCCCACGCCGACCGGCTCCTGCTGCTCGGCGCCGGCGCCCTGGCCGGACGCCCCGACGGCCCGCCGGGCCGCCTGCACGAAGTCCGCCCCGTCGCCCTGGACCGCCACGGCCTGCGGATCCGCCTGCTCGGCGACACCGGCACCCTGGACGCCCGCTTCGACTTCCACCGCCCGGTCACCCGCCCCGACGACCTGCCGGAGGCCATGCACCGGCTCTTCCTGCCGACGCTCACCCCCTGAGACGCGCGACGGCCGCGCGGCGGGTGCCGCGCGGCCGTCGTACCGTCCGGGGTTCCGGCGGGCGGTCAGGACTCCCGGGAGCGGCGGCGGGCGACCACCAGGGCGCCCGCGCCGAGCGCGATCGCGGCGGCGCCGCCGACCGTCAGCGAGCGCACCGGGGCGTCCGTGCCGGTGGAGGCCAGCTGGGCGGCAGTGGCGCCGGTACCGGTGCCCGTCGCGGTGGTGGACCCGGTGGTCGCGGTCGTGGTCGTGGTGGACCCGGTGGTCGCGGTCAGACCGGCCTGGGTGACGCCGCTGCCGTCCTTCGACGGCTGCTCGGTGCCCTGCTCAGCGCCCTTCCCGCCCTGCTCGGCCTGCTCGGCCTGCTCGGCCGCCGCCCGGTCCCGGGCCTGGGCCTCGGCGAGGCCCTTGGACAGGAAGGCGCGCAGCGCCGTGCCGGTGCGGTCGCCGTTCACCGACTCGATGAAGTCCGCGTCCAGTGCCGCGTTGGCGGCCTTCCGCACCTCCGGGCCGAACGACATCGAGCGGAGGGTCTGGATCCGGTAATCGTCCATCATCAGCCCGTGCGACTTGCCCAGGTAGGCGGCGATCTCCGCGGAATCGCCCCGCTCCAGCACGGCGAGCGCCTCGGCGCGCAGCCCGGCGCTGATGAGCGGGTCCGCGATGAACTGGGAGAGCTTGACCCGGTTGTCGGAGTTGGTCAGGTCCGGGACGGTGACGTGCAGGAAGTGCTCGATCGCCTCCGGGCTGCCGTCGTCGAACGCCTTCTGGGCCGCCTCCCAGATCGGGGTATCCGGTCCGGCCGCGCTCATGATCTGGGCGGCCTTGACGTTGTTGTCGTCCCGGACGACCGTGGTCAACTCGACGTCGAGGAAGTGCTGGATCTGCTCGGCGGTACCGGCCTCCGCCTTCTTCACCGCCTTGTAGTAGTGGTCGTAGTGGCCCGGCTCCGCGAGGGCCGCGGCCAGCCGGGCCCGCAGCGCGGCCTCGTCCAGCACCGGCGTGGCGGGGGTCTCCGGCGCAGAGGGGGTCTCCGGCTCGGCAGGTGTGACCGGGGCAGCGGGCTCGGCAGGCGTGACCGGGGCAGCGGGCTCGGCAGGCGCAGCCGGAGCAGCGGGCTCGGCAGGCGCAGCCGGGGCAGCGGGGGCGGCAGGCGCAGCCGGAGCAGCGGGGGCGGGCTCGGTGTCCGGCACGGCGGCGTCCGGGGTGGACTGGCCGGTCGGGATGGTCTCGGCCATGGCCTGCACGGTGCCGAAGACGGTGGGCGCGGAGACGGCCGCGACGAAAACGGCAGCGGCTATCGACCGACGGATGCTCAAAACTCCCCCAGGAAAGGTGGTACGCGCGGGAGCCGCCGCCGTGGTGAAGCGGTCACACGGCGGCGGACGCAAGGGATCGTACCGGAACCTTACCTGCCGTCATAACGTATTCTTTTCAGACTCTTTGCTGGGAAATTCCCGTTCCGGGCCGTTCAGCCGGCGGGCCCGAGCACCGAGAAGTGGCCGCCCTCCGCGTCCGCGAGCCGGGCCACCCGGCCGTACGGGGAGTCGGCCGGGCCGTCCAGGACGCGGCCGCCGAGGGCGGTGGCGCGGCGGGCGGCGGCGTCGGTGTCGGGGACGGAGAAGAAGACCTCCCAGTGCGGGGCGAGGTCCTTGGCGGCGCGCAGCGCGGCGACGCTGCGGTCCTCGGAGCGCAGCACCACCCGCTCGTGCTCGTAGCGGACCTCGAACCGCCCCGGGTCGCGGTCGTCCCAGCGGAACACCTCGCCGTAGAAGAGCGCGGCGGCGAACGGGTCGGCGGTGCGCAGTTCGATCCAGGCGGGGGCGCCGGGCTCGGCGGTCCAGGGGGCGTCGCCGGGGCGGGCGTCGGCGGGTTCGCCCTCCCAGATGCCGAAGGTCGCGCCGAACGGGTCGGCGGCCAGCGCGACCCGGCCCGCGTCGAAGGAGAGCGGGCCGACGGCGAGGGTGCCGCCGCGCTCGCGGACGCCGTCGGCGGCCCGGTCGGCGCTCTCGATGCCGAAGTAGGTGGTCCAGGCGACCGGGCGCTCCCAGTCGGTGCCGAGCTCGCTCAGCCCGGCCACCTCGACGCCGTCGACCACCGCGCGCAGGTACGGGCCCCAGCGGTCCGGTCCGGGGACGAACTCCCAGCCCAGCAGCGGCCCGTAGAAGCCCTGGGCGGTCGGCAGGTCACGTGCTGTCAGGCCGACCCAGCACGGCACCGCGGGCACGCAGCGCACCGTGGCCGTTCGCTCCACCATCCCGCGGGCTCCCTTCGCCGCTCCGCCGGCCGGCCGGCCGGACCCGCCCCAGCCTAGGTCCGCGCCCCCGCCGGAGCGTGGTCCGCCTCGCGGGCGAATCCCGGTGGCGGCGGGGCGCCGACCGGCGCGGGTCCCCCGGTCGGGCGTGTGGCGGTGCCAAGGTCGGGCAGGACGGCTACAAGGGAACGCCGCTGTGGAAGGACGTGGGGCATGGACACCGGGATCGTGATCGTCGGGGCGAGCCTGGCCGGGGCGAAGGCCGCCGAGGCGCTGCGCGCCGAGGGCTACCGGGGGCCGGTCACCCTGGTCGGCGACGAGGCCGAGCGGCCGTACGAGCGGCCGCCGCTGTCCAAGGGGTACCTGCTCGGCAAGGACGAGAAGGAGAAGATCTACGTCCACCCCGCCGACTGGTACGAGCAGCACGAGGTGGTGCTGCGGCTGGGCACCGCGGCCACCGCGATCGACCCGGCCGGGCACACCGTGACGCTGGAGGGCGGGGAGCGGCTGCCGTTCTCGAAGCTGCTGCTGGCCACCGGTTCGGCGCCGCGCCGGCTGCCGGTGCCGGGCGGGGACGGGGACTTCGTGCGGACGCTGCGCCGGGTCGGCGACAGCGAGCAGTTGCGGGCCGCGTTCCGGCCCGGCGCCCGGGTGGTGGTGGTCGGCGCGGGCTGGATCGGGCTGGAGGCGGCCGCGGCGGCCCGCACCGCCGGGGCGGAGGTGACGGTGCTGGAGGCGGCCGAGCTGCCGCTGCTGCGGGTGCTGGGCCGGGAGGCCGCGCAGGTCTTCGCCGACCTGCACCGGGCGCACGGCGTCGACCTGCGGTTCGGCGCAAAGGTCGAGGAGCTGCGGGCGGACGGGGTGCGGCTGGGCGACGGCAGCACCGTCCCGGCGGACGTGCTGCTGGTCGGCGTCGGCATCTCCCCGAACACGGCGCTGGCCGAGAACGCGGGCCTGACCGTCGACAACGGGGTGCGCACCGACCAGCACCTGGCCACCTCGCACCCCGACGTGTTCGCGGCGGGCGACGTGGCGAACGCCTTCCACCCGCTGTTCGGCAGGCCGATCCGGGTGGAGCACTGGGCGAACGCGCTCAACCAGCCCGCGGTGGCGGCCGCTTCGATGCTCGGCAAGGCGGCCGTGTACGACCGCGTCCCGTACTTCTTCACCGACCAGTACGACCTGGGCATGGAGTACACCGGCTACGCGGAGCCGGGCGGCTACGACCGGGTGGTGTTCCGGGGCGACGTCGCCGGGCGGGAGTTCATCGCGTTCTGGCTGTCCGGCGGGAAGGTGCTGGCCGGGATGAACGTCAACGTCTGGGACGTCACCGACCCGATCCGCGAACTGGTCCGCTCCGGGCGGGCCGTGGACCCGGAGCGGCTGGCCGATCCGGCGGTGCCGCTCGACGAACTCTGACCGGGGGCGCGGTCGGGTCAGGTCGGGTCAGGTCGGGTCGGGTCAGGTCACGTCGCGCCACATCAGCGGGGCGGTCGGGTCGGCGGTGGGCCGGGCGACCTCCTCGTGGGCCTTGGTGAGCAGTTGCATGGCGAGGTCGTTGAGCGCGCGGGCCCCGGCGACCTCCTCGCCGACCCGCAGCTGCGGGCTGTCGTCGTGGTGCCGGGTGGAGTAGCCGTGGCCGCGCAGTTCGCTGCCGTCGGCGAGGCGGACCAGCGCGGCCGCCTTGGTCCGGTCGCCGTCCTCCTCGAACTCCATCTCGATGTGCCATCCGACCAGGGTCCTCATCATGGCCGCCACCTCCCGGGTGGGTGCGGGGTGTTCGGGTCGTCGGGCCGGTCCGGCCCCTTCCAGGGTGCGACGGGCGGGCCGGGGCGGCCAGGCGGGGGCGGGGTCAGCAGCGGTTGAGACCGCTGCGCTCGGGGTCGGTCGGCGGTTCGCCGACCACCTCGCCGTCGTCCTCGCCGACCACCTCGCCGGCGGGCTCGTCGCAGGGTTCGCGGCCGGTCTCGGTGTGCACCACCCGCACCGGGTGGTGCGGGTCTTCCTGGTGGACGATCCGCTGCGGTCGGCCGCAGCGCGGGCAGAGCAGGGGGATCTGGTTCATGGCCGCTGTCCACGCGCCCCGCGGCGGGCAGTTCCCGGGCCCGCGTGGCCTCCTCACTCCAAGTGTGCCGCGAAGTGCGCCGCACCGGCCCGGTCAACGGGGTGGACCGGGACGGTGACCAGCACCGACGTCCCGGCGCGGACCTCGAAGCGGGCGATGGCGGCCGGGGCCAGCCCGCTGCCGCCCGCGGTGCGCAGCCCGGTGGTGGCGCCGTAGCCGGTCGGCGGGACGGTCCAGGTGGTGACGGTCTGCCGGGTGCCGTCTGCGCCCACGGCCACCAGCTCGCAGGTCTGCGGGCCGGGGACGTGCCCCAGGTCGAGGGTGATCCGGCTGCCCCAGGGCGCGGGGTCGACGCCGACCGTGGCGGACACCCCGGTGGCCGGATCGGTGGCGCTGAACTGCTGTGCGGCGGACGCCACTTGGCCGGTGTCGACGACCGCCCAGGTGATCGCGGGCCCGCCCAGCGCGAGGACCGCCGCGACGGCCGCCAGCACCAGCCGCCGCACCCGGGCCCGCCGCCGCTCGCCGGCCACCCGGCCGAGCAGCCGCTCGACCGGCTCCGGCCCGTCCTCCTGCGGCAGGTGCACGTCGGCGGCGAGTTCGGCGAGCAGCGCGGTGGTGGGGGCGAGTTCGGCGGCCTCGGCGGTGCAGCGCGGGCAGTGCGCGAGGTGCTCGGCGAACCGGGCCGCGCGGTCGGGTTCGAGCACGCCGAGCAGGTGCGCGCCGAGGTCGGCGTGCGGGTCCTCCGGCCGGTCCGGGACGGCGGTCATCGGGTCTCACCCCGTTCCTCCAGCGCGAGCCGCAGGGCCCGCAGGGCATAGTGCAGCCGGGACCGGACGGTGCCGGGCGGCACGCCGAGGACGGCGGCGGCCTCGGTGGCGGTGCGGCCGCGCAGGTAGGTCTCGGTGATCGCGGCGCGGTGCGCGGCGGACAGCGAGTCGAGCGCGTCGGTGAGCGTCATCAGCCGCAGCGCGCGGTCGAGTTCGTCCTCGGCGGCGGGGGCCTCGGCGTCCGGGAGCCGGTCGAGCGCGCTCTCCGGGACCTCCCGGGGGCGGGCCCGGGCGCTGCGGTGGCCGTCGATGACGATCCGGCGGGCGACGGTGGCCAGCCAGGGCCGCAGGCTGCCGCGGGCCGGGTCGAGCCGGTCGAGGTGGCGCCAGGCGCGCACCAGGGTCTCCTGCACGACGTCCTCGGCACGCTGCCGGTCGCCGCCGACCAGGTGCAGCACCAGCCCGTACAGCGGCCCGGCGTGCTCCCGGTACAGGGCGCGCATCAGCCGGTCCTCGGCGGCGGGGTGTCCGGTGCTGCGGGGGCCGGTGCTGCGCGGGGGGTCGGCCACGGCGCCATCCTCGCGCGCGGGCCGGGACGGGGCGATCGGGCGCGGCGGGCGGGGGGCGCGGGGCGGGCGCGGGCTCTCAAGTCCGGGGCGGCTCGTGTCGATAACCGTTGCGGGGGTGCGGCTCGGGCGCCAGCGCCGCACCCCCTCTGCCGACAGTTCTGCCGACAGCTCTGCCGACAGCTCTCCCGGGTGCGGCCCGGTCCCGCGCTCCACGGCCCGTCCCCTCTCGTCCCGTCCTGTGCCGTTCCGTCCTGTGCCGTTCCGTTCCGGCCCGGCGCCGGGCGCTCAGTAGCCGCCGCCGGACGGCGTGCTGGGTGTGCCGCCGCCGGTGGGCATCGCCTTGCCGCCGGTCGGGGTGGCCGCGAACCAGGTGCCGCCGACGCCCTGGCCCTTGGTCTCGCCGGGCTTGGTGTCGGGGGCGTAGCGGTACAGCGGCCAGCCGTTGAGGGTGAGTTGGTGGCTGCCGTCGGGGCGGGTGACGGTGGAGACCAGCTTGGCGTCGATGCCCTTGAGGTCGGCGCTGCCGCTGCCGTTCGCCAGTTCGGGCGGCCACAGGGCGGCGCAGGCGTCGGTGCAGTGGGTGGCCGGCGGGTTGTCGGTGTCCTGGTCGAAGCGGTACAGGGTGAAGCCCTGGCCGTCGGTGACCAGGGTGCCGAGGGTGGCGTCGTGCTCGGTCATCAGGGTGCCCTGGCTCTGTCCGGGGTTGCCGGTGTGGCCCGCGGAACTGCTGCTGCTTCCGCCGCCGCTGCTGCCGCAGCCGGCGACCAGGGCCGCGGCGGCCAGGGCGCCGGCGGCGAGCAGGGTGAGGCGGCGGCCGCTGGGGACCGTCCGGCCGGTGGTGGTCATCGGGGTGCTCCCGTCCGGGAGGGTGCGGTCCGGTCGTCCCGCCCGGCCCGCGGGCCGGGGTTCGACCGGTTCGCCCGGGGGTACGTACGGCGGGTCCCGGGCGTTCACGTGCCCGCGGCCCGCGGAATAGTTCCGCAGGTGGCGGGGTTGTGCGGGGCGAAGGGCCCGATCGGCGGGGCCAGGTCTGCGAGAGGCAGGTGGCGATGATGAGCACGGTGGAATTGACCAAGGACAACTTCGACGAGGTGGTCCAGGGCGAGGACGGCAAGGGCTTCGTCCTGATCGACTTCTGGGCGGCCTGGTGCGGCCCCTGCCGCCAGTTCGCGCCGGTCTTCGAGCGTGCGTCCGAGAAGCACGGGGACATCACCTTCGCGAAGGTCGACACCGAGGCCCAGCAGGAGCTGGCCGCGGCGTTCGACATCCGGTCGATTCCGACCCTGGCGATCATCCGCGAGGGCGTCCTGGTCTTCGCCCAGCCCGGAGCGCTCCCCGAAGCCGCCCTGGAGAACCTGATCGACCAGGCCCGGAAGCTCGACATGGCCGAGGTCCACGCCGGCGTCGAGGCCAAGAAGGCCGCCCAGAACTGACCGCCCCCGCAGGGCGGTTGCCCTGACGGCCGCGCAGCACCCGTAGGACCCGCAGCACCTGCGGCACCCGAAAAGGGGCGCCCGGAGAACCACTTCTCCGAGCGCCCCTTTCGGCTGCCCCGCCCGGCGCGGCCGGGCCCGGTGCGGACACAGCGGAGGCCCGCCGGGCGGGCGGGCCTCCGGGGGGTGGGGAGGGTCAGTTGAGGGCGGCGGTCATTTCCCACTGGAGGAGTTCGGCGCCCTCGGGGCCGGCGGTGACGCGTTGGCCCTCGGCGGCGGTGATGCGCAGGGCGTCGCCCTGGTGGAGGAGGCCGGCGCCCTCGACGGCGGCTTCGCCGCGGGCGACGTAGAGGTGGACGAAGGGGGCGGTGGCGAGTTCGAGGGTCTCGTCGGGGCGCAGGCGGGCGACGTGCAGGGCGGCGTGCTTCTGGCGGATGCCGATGGCGCGCCGGTCGGCGTGCTTGGCCATGCCGGAGGCGAGGGTGGTCCAACCGCCCCGGGTGAGCTGGTCGTTGATGTCGAGCTGCTCGTAGCCGGGGGCGATGCCGGCGGTGTCGGGGATGGTCCACATCTGGACGAAGCGGACCGGGTCCCGGTGGGCGGGTTCGCCGGTGAGCGTCCAGGAGTCGTTCTTCTCGCTGTGCAGGATGCCGCTGCCGGCGCTCATCCGCTGGGCCAGACCCGGGTAGATGACGCCGTTGTGGCCTTCGGAGTCCTGGTGGACCAGGCCGCCGTCGAGCACCCAGGTGATGATCTCCATGTCCCGGTGCGGGTGGGTGTCGAAGCCGGTGCCGGGGGCGACGGTGTCGTCGTTGGAGACCAGCAGCAGGCCGAAGTGGGTGTTGGCCGGGTCCCAGTGGTGCGAGAACGAGAAGGAGTGCTTGGAGTCCAGCCAGCCGGCGCGGGTGCGGTAGCGCTCGTCGGCGCGGCGCAGGTCGATCGTGGATGCCATCGGGGGCCCTCCTCCGTCGGGGACGTGCACGGTGTCGTCCACCGTGTTGTTGAATTGTAAACCATTTGGGGGGCGGCAGGCATTCCCGGGCCGCCCGGCGCGGTGGCGTGCGGGTGTCAGTGGCCGGGAGCACACTGCTTCGGGACCGCGTACGACCGAGTCTCCGGGTGGGTTCGACGATGAACGATGTACGGGATGCACGGGATGTCCTGCTGGCCGTCGGCACGCAGAAGGGCCTGTTCCTGGGCCGCAGTTCGGACCGCGGGAGGTGGGAGTTCAGCGGGCCGCACTTCCAGATGAACGCGGTCTACGCGGTGGGCATCGACCGCCGCGGCGGCCGCACCCGGCTGCTGGTCGGGGCGGACAGCAGCCACTGGGGCCCGTCGGTGTGGTGGTCGGACGACCTGGGCGCCAGCTGGCAGGAGCCCGCGCGGCCCGCGGTGCGGTTCCCCGAGCGGACGGGCGCCTCGCTGGAGCGGGTGTGGCAGCTGCAGCCGGCCGGCGAGGAGGCCCCGGGCGTGGTGTACGCGGGCACCGAGCCCGCCGCGCTGTTCCGCTCCACCGACGGCGGCGAGAGCTTCGAGCTGGTCGACGCGCTGTGGGACCACCCGCAGCGCGAGCACTGGGGCGCGGGCTTCGGCGGCCAGGGCATGCACACGATCCTCACCGACCCGCGCGACCCGGACGCGCTGCTGGTCGCGGTCTCCTCCGGCGGCGCGTACCGCAGCGCGGACGGCGGGGCCGGCTGGGAGCCGTCCAACACCGGCATCCGCACCGACTTCCTGCCCGAGCGGTTCCCCGAGTTCGGCCAGTGCGTGCACAAGATCGCCCGGGACGCGGTCGACCCCGACCGGCTGTACCTGCAGAACCACGGCGGGGTCTACCGCAGCGACGACGCCGGGCGGACGTGGAAGTCGGTCGCCGACGGCCTGCCCGCCGACTTCGGCTTCGGCGTCGCCGCGCACCCGCACGACCCGGACACCGCGTACCTGTTCCCGCTGGACGCCGACTACGCCCGGCTGCCCGTCGACCGCCGCTGCCGGGTCTTCCGGACCACCGACGCGGGCGACACCTGGCAGCCGCTGGACAACGGACTGCCCACCGAGCAGCACTACGGCGTGGTGCTGCGCGACGCCCTGTGCACCGACGACGCCGACCCGGCGGGCGTCTACTTCGGCAACCGCAACGGCGAGGTGTACGGCTCCCCCGACGGCGGCGAGCACTGGTCGCTGCTCGTCTCGCACCTGCCGGACGTGCTGTGCGTGCGGGCCGCGGCGCTCTGACCCGCGGGCCCCTCGGCGCCCGCGGGCCGGGCCGGCTCAGGAGTCGGCGGCCCGCAGCCGCTCGCTGACGGTGCCCAGGACGTCGGCCAGGGCGGCGAGCTGCTCCGGGGTGAGCACGTCGATCAGCGCCTCGCGGACGGCGGCGACGTGCCCCGGGGCGGCGGCCCGCAGCGCCGCCCAGCCCTGGCCGGTGAGCTCGGCGAAGACGCCGCGCACGTCGCTCGGGCAGGAGCGGCGGCCGACCAGGCCGGCCTTCTCCAGCTGGGTGACCTGGTAGGTGAGGCCGCTCTTGGAGGTGACCAGGCGGTCGGCCAGGTCGGTCATCCGCAGCGAGCCGCCGGGGGCGGCGGACAGCTGCACCAGGATCTCGTACTGGGTGTGGGAGAGCCCCGCGTCCTCCTTGAGCTGGCGCTCCAGCCGGCGGGCGACCAGGTTGGTGGCCGCGACGAACCCGCGCCAGGCGGCCATCTCGGTCTCGTTGAGCCAGCGGGGATCGTCCATGCCCGCAGTCTACTCCGGTTGTTCAAATTCGAACTCGGGTGTACCTTCGGGGTCACAAGGTTCAAATTTGAACTACAGGTCGGCAGCCGCCGGCGGCCCCGGCAACAGGAGGACGGACCCATGAGCACCCCCACCACCGAGCGCATGCCCGCCCTCTACCTCTCGCACGGCGCGCCCCCGCTCGCCGACGACCCGGTCTGGCCCGGCGAACTCGCCGCCTGGTCCGCCGACCTGCCCCGCCCCAAGGCGATCCTGATGGTCTCCGCGCACTGGGAGGAGGCCCCGCTGGCGATCGGCGCGGTGCGCACCCTCCCGCTGGTCTACGACTTCTGGGGCTTCCCCGAGCACTACTACCAGGTGCGGTACGCCGCCCCCGGCACCCCCGTGCAGGACGTGCCGGACCGCGGACTCGACCACGGCGCGTACGTCCCGCTGGTCGAGATGTACCCGGACGCGGACATCCCCGTCCTGCAGGTCTCCCTCCCCACCCTCGACCCGCAGCAGCTCCTGGAGATCGGCCGCAAGCTCGCCCCGCTGCGCGACGAGGGCGTGCTGATCGTCGGCTCCGGCTTCTTCACCCACAACCTGCGCGCCCTCTCCCCCGACGGCCGGATCACCTCCGTGATGGCCGAGTTCGACGACTGGGGCCGCCGCGCCCTGGACGCCCGCGACCTCGACGCCCTGCTCGACTTCGAGCACAAGGCCCCCGCCGGACGCCTCGCCCACCCCCGCACCGAGCACTTCGCCCCGCTCTTCGTCACCCTCGGCGCCGGCGAGGCCGACCTCGGCGCGCAGCGCAGCGTCATCGACGGCTTCTGGATGGGCCTGGCGAAGCGCTCGATCCAGCTGGGCTGACGGCGGGGGTCCCTCCTGCCCGGGCTCGTCCTTACGCGTCCTTTCCGTGGCGTCCGACAGAATGCGGACGGTGGACCGGTGGACCGGTGGACCGGCGGTCGGTGGACCGGCGGGCCGGTCGTCGAGCGGAAGGCGGGAGGTGGGAGCGATGGCCAGGGCGCGGTACTGCCTGGCACTGATGGTCGTCGGCTGGGCGGGCAGCTGGGTGGCGCTGCGGTCCGAGGAGAACGCGCAGGAGCTGCTGAAGCACTGCCTGGACAGCCCCGGCCTCCCCGGGTACGCGCTGCTGCTGGCCTGGGCCGGGCCGGTGCTGAGCCTGGCCGCCGCCGGCTGGGCGGTCCGGCCGGCGCTGCGGACGCTGCGGGAGACCAGCCGGCCGATCAGCGCCGGGCGCGGGCTGCTGTTCGTGGCGCTGCCCGCGGCCCTGCTGATCGGGGTCTTCCAGGGCGCCGTCCTCGAGGACGGGCACACGTACCGCGGGGCGCAGCGGAGCCCCTGCGCGGGGGCCGCGACGGCCCTCCGGTAGCGCCCGCGGCGGCGTCAGTAGGCGCAGGTGAAGCGTTCGCCGTGGTGGGCGGGGTGCTCGAGTTCGTCGACCAGGGCGACGGCGAGGTCCGGGAGGGAGAGGGTGGACAGGCCGTCCGGGGTCTCCACCAGGGCGTCGGTGTCGGAGCGGTAGGCGCCGGTGCGCTCGCCCGGCAGCAGGCTCTGCGGCGGGCTGAGCACCGTCCAGTCGAGGTCGCGGACGGTGCGCAGGTAGTCCAGGGCCCGGCCGTGGGCCCGCATCAGCTCGAACTGGCGGGGCGGCACCGCCGGGTCGTCCCACAGCGGCGTGCCCGCCGCGGTGGTGAGACTGCCCGCGCTGCCGACCACCAGAAGGCGCGGGGCCGCGTCCGCGAGCTGCCGCAACCCCGCGACCAGCGCGTGCGCGGCGGGCTCCACCAGCCGCCCCCGGCCGGGGCCGTCCCCGCCGCCGACCGCGCTCACCACCGCCTGCTGCCCCTGCGCGACCCGCGCCACGTCCGCCGGATCCAGCACGTCCCCGCGCTCCACCCTGATCGCCAGCCCCTGGTACTCCTCCGGCCGCCGCACCACCGCCGTCACCAGGTGCCCCCGCGCCAGCGCCTCGGTCACCACGCACCGGCCGATGCCGCCGTTCGCTCCGATGACCGCGATCCGCATGCTCGACCAGCCTCGCTCTCCGCGTCCGGGAATCCGACGTTTCATCAGAACACGCGGACGCCGGGTGGGGCGGGAGGCCGCCGGGCGGGCTTCGAGAGGACGGGGGCGGGGTGGGATGCGGGGGGCGGGGTTCGGGTAGGGGTGGGGGGTCGGGTCGTCGGGTGGGGAAAAGGGGTCGGACGGATGGACGGGCTGGTGGCGGATCTGGTGGCGGAGGGGGAGGACGTGGAGGCGCTGGTGGGCGGGGCGGGGGTGATGGGGGTGGAGACTCCGGCGGCGGGGTGGACGGTGGCGCACCAGGTGGCGCACCTGGCGTGGACGGATCGGTGGACGTTGCTGGCGGTGCGGGATCCGGCGGGGTTCGCGGCTGCGCTGGGGCGGGAGTTCGCGGCGGGGGCGGCGGCGGTGGACCGGGGGGCCGCGGAGGGCGTCGGGGAGGATCCGGCGGCACTGGTGGGGCGGTGGCGGGCGGGGCGGGCGGAGGTCGCGGAGGCGCTGGCGGGGGTGTCGCCGGAGGTGCGGGTGCCGTGGTTCGGGCCGCCGATGAAGGCGCGGTCGATGCTGACGGCGCGGCTGATGGAGACCTGGGCGCACGGGCAGGACATCGCGGACGGGCTCGGGGTGGAACGCGTCCCGACCGACCGCCTGCGGCACGTCGCGCACCTCGGGGTGCGGACCGTCGGCTTCGCGTTCGCCGCGCACGGGCGGCCCGCGCCGGAGGTGCCGATCAGGTTCGAACTGCGTTCTCCCGGTGGCGGGTCGTGGTGCTGGGGGCCGGAGGACGCGACCGACCGGGTGAGCGGACCGGCGCTGGACTTCTGCCTGCTGGTCACCCAGCGCCGGCACCGCGACGACCTGTCGCTGACGGCGGAGGGCTCCACCGCGCGGGCCTGGCTGCCGATCGCCCAGGCGTTCGCCGGTCCGCCCGGGGAGGGGCGGAAGCCGCTGCGGGGGTGAGGGCCGGGGCGGGGCCACGAGGCGGCCGCAGCAACGATGTCCGAGTGCGGGCGTGCGGTGCGGCGGGCTCGGCGACCCGTCCGATTTGACCTAGATTGCCCGGTTATGGAAGACAGTGGCTCGATCAGCCGGCGGACAGTGCTCAGGGCGGCCGCCGTCGCCGGTCTCACGGCGGTGGCGGGAACGGCCGGGGCGGGGACGGGGGCCGCGGCGACGGGAGGGGCCCCGCAGCCGGAGTTCCCGCAGCCCGGGTTCCCGCAGCCCGGGTTCCCGCAGCCGGTGACGGTGCGGCGGCGGCCGGCGCCGGGGCGGGTGCCGTCGGTGCTGGAGCAGGTGCTGGACGTCCGGTTCGCCGAGGTCGAGGTGCCGGGCCACGGACGGATCACCACCCGCGCCTACAACGGGGCGCTGCCGGGGCCGACGCTGCGGGTGCGGGCCGGGGACACCCTGCTGCTCACGCACGTCAACGGGCTGCCGCCGAACCCGGCCGGGTCCGACCACGGGCCCCGGATGCCGCACCGTCCCAACAGCTTCAACCTGCACACCCACGGGATGCACGTCTCCCCGGCCGGGCACGCCGACAACGTGCTGCGGGAGTTCGCGCCGCGCGCCGCGGCGGGCGACCCGGAGCCGCGCTACCGCACGGTGGTGCACGTCCCGGCCGACCACCCCGCCGGGACGTACTGGTACCACCCGCACCTGCACGGCTCGACCGCCGAGCAGCTCGCGGGCGGCCTGGCGGGGGTGGTCGTGGTGGAGGGGGACGTCGACGAGGTGCCGGAGATCCGGGCCGCCGCCGACGTGGTGGTCTGCGTCAACGAGCTGAAGCTGCGCGACGGCCGGGTGCCCGCGTTCACCTCCGGGGCCTGGCTGACCGGGGTGCCGTCGGTGTTCACCGTCAACGGCGCGGTCAACCCGGTGCTGGCGCTGCGGCCCGGCGAGGTGCAGCGGTGGCGGCTGGTCGGGGCCACCGCGTTCACCGCGCTTTCGCTGCGACTCGCAGGTCCGACAGGTGAGTTGACCATGCACCGGATCGCCCAGGACGGGGTGACGCTGCCCGCGCCGGTGGCCGCGGGAACGGTGGAACTGGTGATGGGCAACCGGGTGGACGTCCTGGTCCGGGGCGGCGCGCCCGGGCGGTACGAGCTGCGGGCCGAGCGGGTCGAGCAGCCGCTGCTGACCGTCGAGGTGGCGGGCGAGCCGGTCGACCCGCCGATGGGCCTGCCGGCCGCGCTGCCGCCGGGCCGCCCGCCCCTCGACGAGCGGGACGTGACCGGCCCGGGCCGGGAGGTGGTCTTCCACGTCGACCCCGGGGTCTTCCCGCAGCCGTTCCCGGACGCCTTCCGGGTCCTGGGCAGCCACCCCACCCCGCCCGCCCGCCCCGGCGGCGACCTGCGCCACGACCCGGCGTACGGCCTGTACGACCCCGGCTACGTCAACCACCTGCTCCCGCTGGGCCGCACCGAACGCTGGACGGTGCGCACCGGCGAGACCTCCCCCGGCTTCAACCACCCCTTCCACCTGCACACCAACCCGTTCCTGGTCACCCACCGCAACGGCGTCCGGCTGGACCCGCCGGTCTGGCACGACACCGTCGGCCTGGCGGGCGGGCACCCCGGCGAGTCGGTGACCTTCCTGGTCCGCTACGAGGACTTCACCGGCCGGGCCATCGCGCACTGCCACCAGCTGCACCACGAGGACCTCGGCATGATGCAGACCGTGGAGTACGTGGAGGGTTGAGCCCGGCCGCCTCCGGCCGGACGCGTCCTCGCTCCCCCTCCGGTTCGGCCGGGTCCGGGGCGGGGCCGTTACAGCTGCTCGAACCGGAAGGAGCGGATGAAGCAGTCCCGGGGCTGGGCGAGGGCGAACAGGACGCAGTCCGTCACCGACTGGGTGGTGAGCGGGTCGGCGGCGGTGCGGGGCGCGGTGTGCCAGGACGGGGCGAGCGGGTCGGCGCCGGTGATGACCAGGGTGCGGTCCTTCGGTTCCATCGGGGCCTCCGTCGGTGGGGCGTCTCCTGCGGGGGAAGATACCGGGGTGGACGGGAGGGCCGAGGTGGCGGGTTGGGGTGCGGGGGTGGCGGCGCCGTGCGGTTGTGGGGCGTGGGGGCGGCGGGAGGTCGGGCAGGTGGTGCGGGGCGGGCAGTTGGGGTGGGACGCCGAGTTCCGGTGCGGGGCGTGCGGGGGCGGCGGCTGCCTGGGGTTCGGTGGGGAGGACGCGCCGGACTGGGTCCGCGGGCCGCTGCTGGAGCGGTACGGGCCGGTGCTGGTGCGGCTGGTCGGGCCGGGGGTGGACCGGGGTGCGGTGCTGCGGGTGGTGCGGGCGGCCTGGCCGGTGACGCTGCCGCAGGCGGCGGGGCTGTTGCGGCAGTTGGCGGGGGACGGGCTGGCGGGGACGCCCGCGGAGGCGGCCTGGCTGTGCGGGCGGCTGGCCGAGCGGGGGGTGGCGGCGGAGGCCGTCCCGGGGCGGGGCATGGTGGTGGCCGGGGCCGACTGGCCGTGGGGGCTGTCCGGGTAGGGGTCAGTCCTTGGGGTCGGTGGGGCGGCGGCGGTGGGTGGTGCGGGTGAAGGCGCCGGTGGTGACGCGGGCGGCGAGGGTGTCGTCGGGGCCGGAGAGGAGGGAGCCGTAGCCGGTGGCGGCCCAGAGGCTGCGGTCGGCGGGGACTTCGAAGTAGGGGACGGTGCGGCCCTGGTCGCGGACGGCGAGGACCTGGGGGGAGCGGCGGGCCTTGAGGGCCTGGGCGCAGTCCTCGCAGACGGCGACGTCGACGCGTTCGCGGCGGCCGAGCGGGCGCCAGGTGGTGCGGCGGGCGGCGGTGCCGTGGCGGGGGTCGAAGAAGCAGAGCGGGAGCCGGGGTTCGGTGGCGAGCGCGGCGCGGCCCTCGGCGGCCAGGGCGAGGACGCCGGCCAGGTCGGGGAGGCCGTCGGCGGCGTCCAGGACCCGGCCGGCCGCGTCGTAGGCGTCCAGGGCGCGGCCGAGGCCGGGGGTGGTGCTGCCGTCGGCGCCGTCCAGGAGGGTGCCGAGGGCGAGCACCTCGTCGGCGGCCTGGCGGCGCAGGCCGGCCTCGTCGGCGGCCCGGTCGGCGGCGAACACCGCGTCGGGGAAGGTGAAGGCGGTGTGGCGGGGGCGGCGGCGGCTGCGGGCCACCAGGGCGGCGCCGATCACCAGGGCGAGCACCAGGACGGCGGCGAGGGCGAACAGGCCGGTGGAGGACGAGGAGGAGCCGGGGGCGCCGGCGGTGTCGTCGGTGTGCGGGCGGGCCGAGTACTCGCGGTCGACCCGGTCGGCCTCGGCCTTGTAGACCTCGGTGCCCTTGCCGGTGCTGATCAGTTCGACCGCCCGGCCGACCTTGGCGGCCAGGCCGGCGTCCTTGAGTTCCTTGAGCAGGCTGACGGCGTTGGCCGAGTCGCGGACCTGGTGGGTGTCGGAGGGCCACTCGTAGCCGTTCAGCCAGCTGCCGTAGTCGTCGCTGGTGATCATGATCAGCGGTGACTGGCCGAGGCGCTCCTGCACCACGGCGGACAGCCCCTTGGCACGGCCGCCGAAGGCGTCGCCCTGCTGCAGCGGCACCAGCACCACCTTGATCGGCAGTCCGGTGGCGGCGATCTGCTCGGCGATCTGCTGCTGCTGGGCGGGGGTGACGGCGGCGGCGAAGGCCGGGTCGACGTACACCGGGGAGGTCTTGAGCGCCGCGGCGATGCTCTCGCCGGTCGCCGTGGTGGCGGGGGTGGCGTCGGCGCGGGCCGGGGCGCCGGTGCCGAGCAGGGCGGCGCAGGCCAGCAGCAGGGCGGCCAGCAGGCCCGGCAGCGGCCGGTGGCGCGGGGCGGCGGTCGCGGCGGTCGCGGCGGCGGTGGTGCGGTCACTGGACACTGGCGGACTCCCTGGCCCTGAGGACGAGTGCGTCGAGGTTCTCGAGCGCGGCGGGCAGGACCTGGCCGGACCGGTCCCAGACGGTGGCCTCGGTGCGGCCGTCCGCGCCGGGCACCCGGAGCAGCAGCTTGTCGGCCTCGGCGCGGCGGGCGGCCCGGTCGGCGGCGGGGCGGTCGGCGCCGCTGCGCCGGAGGGCGTCCCGGCAGCCGGTGCACAGGCGGGCGGTGCCGGTGCCGAGGTCGACGACGGGGAACCAGGACGGGACCCTGCCGCCGTCGGCCGCGCCGTGCAGCGGGCTGAGCCGGCACAGCCGGGCCTCCCGGCTGCCGTGCAGGGCGTCGAACCCGGCCCGGGCGAGGGCGGTGGCGGCGGCCAGGTCGGACGGGTCGGCGGTGCGGCCGCCGTCCTCGCCGAGCAGGAGTTCGGCGGCGTCCAGGCAGTCCCAGGCGCGGGCCCGGCCGGAGGCGTCCTGGTCGGCGGCGGCGAGCCGGACGGCCAGCGCCCGGGTGTCCTCGGCGGCCCAGCCGCGCAGTTGGCGGGCGGACGGCTGGGCCGCGGTGCGCCGGGGGCCGGGGGCGGCGTGCTGCGGCGGGGTCGGGTCGGCGGCCGGGGCGCGCCGGGAGCGGACCACCGCCCGGGTGACGGCGATCGCGGCCCAGGCGAGCAGCAGCAGGACGCCGTACAGCATGAAGCCGAGCATCAGGCCGGGGCCGAAGTCGCTGCTGAACAGCGGCGGGAGCTTGTTGCTGCGCAGTTCGGGCAGGGCGGTGGGACCGTTGCCGTAGGCCGGTTCGCCGGTGGGCCGGGCGGCGGCCACGGTGTCCAGGACGCTGTTCAGCCGGTCCGGGATGCGCAGGTCGTCGGAGGCGGTGCTGCGGTCGGGGTAGCGCAGGTCGGCGCGCCGGAAGCGGGTGGGGGCGTCGGTGCCGGCCGGGCCGAACTCGGCGAGTTCGAAGTAGCCGCCCACCGGGTCGACCTGCACGTACACGCCGTCCCGGCCGGTGCGCTGGTGCACCTGGGCGAGCAGGGTGGTGCCGCTGCCGCCGCTCTCGTCGTCGCTGTCGGACCCGGTGAACAGCAGGTACACCGGGGTCCTGGCGGCCAGCTCGGCCGTCCGCTGCCGGACGGCGGCCAGTTGGGCGGGCGTCAGCACGGTCGGGGCGGAGGGGTCCTGGTAGATCCCGTCGGCGGCGAGCGCGGCGGCGGCCTCGGTGGTGCGGGCGTCCAGGTCGGCCCGGGTGACGGTGAGGTCGGGGTCGTCGAGGGTCTGCGGGAAGACCTTGGGGGCGGCGAGCACCACGCCGAGCACGGCGGCGACCGTGGCCAGCAGGGTCACCGCGAGCACGGTGCGGCGCAGCGGCGCCGGGGCGGGCTGCCCGGCCTTCTTCCCGGGGCTCTTGGCGACGGTGCTCTTCGCGGGGCTCTTGGCGGTGGGGCCCTTGGCGGCGGGGTCCTTGGCCCTGGCGAGGGCTACGGCCTGCTGCTTGCCCAGGTCGACGGCCCCGGGCCGGCGCGCGGCGGGGGCCGGTTCGGTGGGGCGCGGGAGGCCGCGGCGGCGGGAGAGCCGCAGGCCGAGGGCGAGCAGCAGACCGGGGAGCACCACGACCGCCAGGCCGAGCAGCAGGTTCTGGTTCTGCCGGTCGGTGGCGGAGATGTAGCGGCCGGCGTAGTCGTCGTCGCCGTGCCGTTCCGTCGCGAGGGCTTCCGCGGCGGCCCGGTCCTTGCCCAGCCGGACCTTGTCGGCGAAGACGGTGAACCCGGCCAGCGGCCCGGCGTCGTACGGGGTGACGTGGTTGGCGATCCGGGCGGCGTCCTCGGCGGGGAGGTCGACGCCGAACGCGGAGACGGTCAGGCCGCCGTACTTCTGCACCAGCACGTACAGGCCGTCGGCGCCGAGCCGGTCGTGCACCTGGGCGAGCAGCGTCCGGTCGGCGTCGGGCAGCACCAGCACGTAGGTGGGAACGCCGGTCCGGCGGGCGACGGCGGCGAACTCCGGGCCGAGCGAGCGGGGCACCTGGCGCGGCTGGTCGGCGGAGATGTAGACCGGGTCCCTGCGCAGTTCGGCGGCCAGCCGCTCGGCCTGGGTGGCCTCGGCGGGCAGCAGCCCGGCCGCGGAGCCGGAGGCGGCGGGCGCGGAGGCTGCGGGTGCGGTCGCGGCGGCGGTGGGCCCGGGGGTCGGGTCGGCGGCGGTCGCCGGGGTGGCGGCGGCGGTGAGCAGCGCCAGTGCGGCCAGGACGGCGGCGGCCAGCGGGGCTCCCGGGGCCACCGGCGTGGCCGACCGGCTCCGGTCCGCCGTCCGCTTCTGTGTCCGCATGGGTGCCTCCCGGGTGGTTCGGCCGGTCACTTTACCCGCGCTTTATGGAGACGCGGACCGCTGCCCGTCGGTTCCGGGTGGTTGGATCGGGGCCGCGGGGTCGCCACGGGCGCCGCCGGACGGAGGGACGAGGACGATGAGCGGCGCGGCGGCGACGAGCGGTGCGGACGGGCGGCACCCGGCGGACAGCCACGACCTGATCCGGGTGCACGGGGCCCGGGTGAACAACCTGAAGGACGTCAGCGTGGAGCTGCCCAAGCGCAGGCTGACGGTGTTCACCGGGGTGTCCGGCTCGGGCAAGAGCTCGCTGGTGTTCGGGACGGTCGCGGCGGAGTCGCAGCGGCTGATCAACGAGACGTACAGCGCCTTCGTGCAGGGCTTCATGCCGTCGCTGAGCCGCCCCGAGGTGGACGTGCTGGACGGTCTGACCACCGCGATCGTCGTGGACCAGCAGCGGATGGGCGCCGACCCGCGCTCGACGGTGGGCACCGCGACGGACGCCAACGCGATGCTGCGGATCCTGTTCAGCCGGCTCGGCGACCCGTACCTCGGGCCGCCGCCCGCGTTCTCCTTCAACGTGCCGACGGTGCACGGCGCGGGCGCGATCACGGTGGAGCGCGGCGAGGGCACGACGACCGAGGAGCGGACGTTCGGGCGGAGCGGCGGGATGTGCCCGCGCTGCGAGGGCCGGGGCAGCGTCTCGGACATCGACCTGGGGCAGCTGTACGACGGCACGAAGTCGCTGAACGAGGGCGCGCTGACCATCCCCGGCTACAAGCCCGGCGGCTGGAACCACCGGCTGTACACCGAGTCCGGCCTGGTCGACCCGGACAAGGCGATCGACGCGTACGGCGAGCAGGAGCGGCACGACTTCCTGTACCGGGAGCCGGTCCGGATGAAGATCGCCGGCATCAACATGACCTACGAGGGCCTGGTGCTGCGGGTCCGGAAGTCCATGCTGGCCAAGGACCGGGCCGCCCTCCAGCCGCACGTCCGCGAGTTCGTGGACCGGGCCGTCGCCTTCGCCACCTGCCCCGAGTGCGACGGCACCCGGCTCGGTCCGGGCGCCCGCGCCTCCAGGATCAGGGGCGTCTCGATCGCCGACGCCTGCGCCCTGCAGATCAGCGACCTGGCCGACTGGGTACGGGAGTTGGACGAGCCGACGGTGGCCCCGCTGCTGGCCTCGCTGCGCCAGCTGCTGGACTCGTTCACCGCGATCGGCCTCGGCTACCTGTCACTGGACCGCCCGGCCGGGACGCTGTCCGGCGGCGAGGCGCAGCGGGTGAAGATGATCCGGCACCTGGGCTCCTCGCTGACCGACGTCACGTACGTCTTCGACGAGCCGACCACCGGCCTGCACCCGCACGACATCCAGCGGATGAACGGGCTGCTGCGGCAGCTGCGCGACAAGGGCAACACGGTGCTGGTGGTGGAGCACAAGCCGGAGACCATCGAGATCGCCGACCACGTGGTCGACCTCGGCCCGGGGGCCGGCTCGGCGGGCGGCGAGGTGTGCTTCGAGGGCAGCGTGGCCGGGCTGCGGGCCAGCGGCACCGTCACCGGCCGGCACTTCGACGACCGGGCCGCGCTCAAGCCCGAAGTCCGCACCCCCACCGGCGCGTTGGAGATCCGCGGGGCCGACGCGCACAACCTGCGCAAGGTCGACGTGGACGTGCCGCTGGGCGTGCTGGCGGTGGTGACGGGCGTGGCGGGCTCCGGGAAGAGCTCGCTGGTGCACGGCTCGCTGGTCAGCGGGAAGGCGCTGGCGGGCGGGGTACCGGAGGGCGTGGTGGCGATCGACCAGAGCCCGATCCGGGGCTCGCGGCGTTCCAACCCGGCCACCTACTCGGGCCTGCTGGAGCCGATCCGCAAGGCCTTCGCCAAGGCGAACGGGGTGAAGCCCGCCCTGTTCAGCGCCAACTCGGAGGGCGCCTGCCCGGCCTGCAACGGCGCGGGCGTGGTCTACACCGACCTGGGCATGATGGCCGGGGTGGCGACGGTCTGCGAGGAGTGCGAGGGCAGGCGCTTCCAGGCCGCGGTGCTGGAGTACCGGCTCGGCGGCCGGAACATCGCCGAGGTGCTGGCGATGTCCGTCGACGCGGCGCGGGAGTTCTTCGGCGCCGGCGAGGCCCGCACGCCCGCCGCGCACACCGTCCTCAAGCGGCTCTCCGACGTCGGCCTCGGCTACCTGACGCTCGGCCAGCCGCTCACCACGCTCTCCGGCGGCGAGCGCCAGCGCCTCAAGCTGGCCGCGCAGATGGCCGAGAAGGGCGGCGTGTACGTGCTGGACGAGCCGACCGCCGGACTGCACCTGGCCGACGTCGAGCAGCTGCTCGGCCTGCTGGACCGGCTGGTCGACTCCGGCAAGTCGGTGATCGTGGTCGAGCACCACCAGGCGGTGATGGCGCACGCCGACTGGATCATCGACCTCGGCCCGGGCGCCGGCCACGACGGCGGCCGGATCGTCTTCGAGGGCACCCCCGCCGCCCTGGTCGCCGACGGCAGCACGCTGACCGGCCGCCACCTCGCCGCGTACGTCGGGGCGCGCGCCGGCGCCTGACCGGACGGGCGCCGAGCGGTCGGCCGGCCGGACGCCGGGCGGTCGCACGGCCAGGCGCCGGGTGGTCGGCCGACCGCGCGCCGGCGCCTGACCGGTCGTCACCGACCGTCGCCGTGACCTGCGTTTCCGTGGTGCGGCGGCGACGGTCGGCCACCGGGCCGATCCCTTCCGTGACCCTCCATCACTCCCCCGCATCACCTCGGCAAAGTTTTCGTCCCGGGCGGAAAATCCCCACGACAGCGCGACGGCTCCGCCCCAGAATGTCCGTGATCTTCACGGGGCACGGCCGAGTACGGGGGAGCGCATGACCACGGAAATCCCGCTGACGGAACTGGACGCCACGCGGTGGGAGGGGCTGGAGACCGCGCACTGGTCCAGCCCCGCGACGATGGTGCCGCGGGTGCTGCACCGGCTGGCCGCCGTCGGGCCCGACGGCGGCCGCCCCGAGGACTGCGAACTGCTGTACTGCCTGATCCCCGAACCCGGGCGGCCCGTCCCGTCCGCGACCCCCGTCGCCCTGCCATTCCTGCTCGCGCTGGCCGCCGACCCCGCCACCGGCGCCGCCCGCGGACCGCTCACCGCCCTGCTGGCCCGCCTGCTGCCCGCCGCCCCCGACCTGCCCGAACGGCACCGCTCCCGGGCCCTGCCGCTGCTCACCGACCCGGACCCGGCGGTCCGCCGCGCCGCCCTCCCGCTCGCCCCCGACCCGGGCTGCCTGCTCGGCCTGTGGCGCACCGAGACCGACCCGTCCGTCCGGCTCTCCCTGCTGCTCGCGCTGGCCGGCACCGCCACCACCGGCGCCCGCGCCGTCCTCGCCGAGACCCTCACCGAGGACCACCCCGCGCTGTACGTCGCCGCCGTGCACGCCTCCGCCGGCCACGACCCCGACCTGCCGGTCCGCCACCTCGACCGGCTGCTCACCCTGCTCACCGACCCCGCGCTGCGCCCCCGCTTCGACGACGTCTGGTACCCGGCGCACCGCCCCGGCCCGCTGACCCGCGAGCACCTGCTCTGGTCCGTCTACGGGCTGCTGGTGCACCGCCCCGACCTGCAGTCCGCCTACCCCGGCCACCTGCTCGCCGCGGCCGACCGCACCGGCGACGAGGCGCTGCGCCGGGAGGCCGTCCTGCTGGCCCGGCACCACGGCGGATCCTGACCGGCCGTCAGCCGGCGGCCGGCCGGGCACCGCGGCGCCTGACGGCCGCCGACTGACGGCCGCTCACCCCGCGGCCGGACCGGCGGCGTGCGCGAGCGCGGCCCGCAGCCGGGTGAGCCGGGCGATCTCGGCGTCCAGCGCGGCGAGGCGGCGCCGGACCACCGGACCGCCGGAGGCGCCCGTGCAGCGGCGGGCCGGGTCCGCGACCAGCAGGTCGAAGGACTCGGCGTGGCCGCGCAGGTCCTCGATGGTTAGCCCGAGGGAGAGCAGGGTGCGGATCACCCGGACCCGGGCCACGTCCGCGCTGTCGTAGCAGCGCTGGCCGCTGGTGCTGCGGGCGGGCGGCGGCAGCAGGCCGCGCTGCTCGTACAGGCGCAGCGCCCTGGGCGTGGCTCCGGCGGCGGCGGCCGCGTCCCCAATCCGCATGAGCGTCATGTCCGTGCGTCCTCCCCGGTGGCCGGTGCCCGGCCGCCGGTGGACGGCGGCCGGTGGTCCTTGGAACCGCCGGCGCCGCCCGGTCATTCCGCGGGCAGTTCCACCAGCACCGTGCCGAAGTGCCGCCCCTCGGTCATCTCCTGGAAGGCCCGCGGGGCCCGTTCCAGGCCGCTCACCCGGACGTGCGGGAAGGCGATCCGGCCCTCCCGCAGCCACTCGCCGAAGCGGGGCCGCCACGCGGCCTCCACCTCGGCCTGCCCGGCGTTCCCGCAGCCGACCAGCCGAACGCCCTTGATGATGAGCTGGAAGGCGTCCAGGCGCAGCGGGGGGTGCGCGGCCGGGGTGTCGCCGAGCTGTCCGGAGAGCACGCCGACCAGGGCGGCGCGGGCGCCGGGGCGGGCGGCGGCGAGGGCCGCCTCGGCCTGGTGGCCGCCGACGTTGTCGATCAGCAGGTCGATGCCGTCGGGTGCGGCCTCGGCGAGCTGCCGGGCGAAGCGCTCGGCACGGCCGGGCCCGTCGCCCGTCCGCTCGTCCACCAGCACGGCGTCGTAGCCGAGTTCGCGCAGCCGCTCGGCCTTGGCCGGGGAGCCGGTGGTGCCGATGACGGTGCCCGCACCGAGCAGCCGGGCGGTCTGGCCGGCCAGGGTCCCGACGCCTCCGGCCGCGCCGGTGACCAGCACGGTGTCGCCGGGGCGGACCGGCGCGATGCGGGTGAGCACCCCGTAGCCGACCGAGCCGGGCGCGAGGTGGGCCGCCGGATCGGCCAACTCCTCTACCAGCGGGGTCAGTTCGTCCGGGCCGGCCACCGCGTACTCGCGCCAGCCCCGGAAGTGGACGACCAGGTCGCCGGGGCGCAGCCCGCTGCCCGCCGGGGCGTCGACCACCTCTCCGACGGCCGGCCCGAACAGCGTGTCGCCGGGTTCGATCGGCGGGAACGGCGTACCCGGCGGGGTCTCGCCGAGCAGCGTCGCCAGCCCGGCGAACAGCAGGAACCACCGGTTGCGCAGCAGAACCTGACCCGCCGCGGGCCTCGGGGCGGGCGTCTCGACCACCGCCAGGTCGGCGGCGACCGGACGGCCCTGCGGGCGGCGGGCGAGGCGGATCTCGCGGACGGTTTCGGGCACGCTCATGGACGGCTCCTCGGGGAGTACCGGACGGCAGGTGCCGGAACGCTAGCCCTTGACCCGCGGGTCAGGGTCAAGCACGCCGGAGCGCGTCGCGCCGACTGCACGGAGAGGGGCGGGAGACGGACGCGCCGGCCACCGGCCGGATCTCGCACGCCGACCTGGCCGTCGCCCTGCTGGAGGAGATCGAGTCCCCGCGCCACCACGCCGTCCAGCTCGCCGTCTCGCACTGACGGCCCGCCGGGCCCGGTGGACACGGCGGAACGACCGGCCGCCGCGCAATCTGTCCGGACGCGGCGGAACAGCCGGGCGGATTGCGCGGCGGCCGGCCGGGTAGCCGGGAGGCCGGGACCGCACGCCCCGAGCCCGAGGAGGCACCGATGACCGCACGCCGCGACCCCGCACCCGAGGACCGGAACGCCGACCGCAGCACGGGCCGGCCGGGCAGCGAGGGCGACCGCCGGTACGGGGACCGGGCCGCCGACGTCCGGCCGACCCGCGAGCCCGACCCGGACGTCCGCGGCCCGCAGGAGGGGTACGACGCGACCGCCGACGCCGCCCGCCGCAGCGGCGCACCCGCTCCGGACGACCGGGACCCGCAGCCGGAGCACCCGTGAGCGCGGCACGGCAGACGCACCCGTCCGCGCCGGGACGCCCCTGACCGTCCCGCCGGGCCGGGCCTATGCCCCGGCCGCCGCTCCGGCGAGGAGGAGGGCGATCGCGTCGTCGACGAGGTCCTCGCCCTGGGCGGGCGTGATCCGGCGGGAGGTGACGAGTGCCGAGGCGCCCTGGACGGTCGCGGACAGGAGGAGGGTGAGCCGGCCGACGTCGGACGCCGGGTAGGCGCCCGACGCGGCGCCCGCGGCCATGAGGTCGGCCAGCGCGGCGAACAGGCGCTCCGCGGCGGCGCCCACCGCCGCGGAGGGCTCTTCGGCCTTCGTCGTGAACATCAGGTCGAGCAGCGCCGGTTCCCGGACGGCGAATTCCACGTACGCCCGGGCCGCCGCGCGCAGGGTGCGCACCTGGTCGTGCGCGGCGTCGGGGGTGCGGTCGGGGGCGAGGCCGTCCCGGGCCCGGGCGGCGGCCCGGCGGATCTCGTCGGCGAGGCGGAGGAAGCCGCGTTCCGCGAGCGCGTCGAGCAGGGCGCCCCGGTCGGGGAAGTGGCTGCGCGGGGCGCCGTGGCTGACCCCGGCCTCGCGGGCCAGTTCGCGGAGGGAGAGCGCGTCGAGTCCGCGTTCGCGGAGCACCTTCTCCGCCTGTTCGAGCAGCACGGCGCGAAGGTTGCCGTGGTGGAAGGGCCGGTGGGACATGGCCCCATCCTATCCAAAACTAGTCATTGACTAGTTTCTAGGCACTGCCTAGTCTCTGGGTGCCGGACACCGACGTACCGGATCGCCAACTCCAGGGAGCGGGAACCGAGATGACCCACCCGAACACCGCGCTGTGGCTGCCGAAGCGGGGCGCGCCCTTCACCGTCGGCCCCGCGCCCTACACACCCCCGGCGGCGGGCGAGGTCGTCGTCCGGGTGCGGGCGGTCGCCGTGAACCCGATCGACGGCCTCCCGGGCTTCCTGTACCGCCTGGCGCTGCCCTGGCTGGCCTTCCCCGCCGTCGTGGGCTCGGACGTCGCGGGCGAGGTCGTCGAGACGGGCCCGGGCGTGACCCGGCTGCGCCCGGGGGACCGCGTCCTCGGGCACGCGTTCGGCGTCGACGAGTCCCGCAACCGTCCGGCCGAGAGCGCCTTCCAGCACTACGCCGTGCTCCTGGAGCACATGGTCGCCCCGCTGCCCGACGCGCTGCCCTTCTTCCGGGCGGCCGTGCTCCCGCTGGCCCTCTCGACCGCCGCCACCGGCCTGTTCCAGCAGGACCACCTCGGCCTCGCGCCGCCCTCCGCCCGGCCCGCCGACCGGGGGGAGACGGTGCTGGTCTGGGGCGGCGCGACGAGCGTCGGGAGCAACGCGATCCAGCTCGCCCGCAACGCCGGCTACCGGGTGGTGGCCACCGCCTCGCCGGCCGGTTTCGACCACGTCCGCGCCCTGGGCGCCGCGCACGCCGTCGACCGCACCGCCCCCGACGCCGTCGAGCGGGTCCTGGAACTGCTCGACGGCGGTCCGCTCGCGGGCACCCTGGCGATCGGGGCCGGTTCGCTCCGCCGGACGGTCCCGATCGCGGCCCGCGCGGCGGGCAGCGGGCGGATCGCCTCTACCCAGCCCGCGGTCCTCGTCCGCCTCCCGGCCCTGCGCGCGCTCCGACGCGGCGTCCGGGTCAGCGGCGTCTGGGGCGGCACCCTGAAGGACAACGAGGTCGGGCCCGCCGTCTACACCGGCTTCCTGCCGTCCGCACTGGCCACCGGCGCCTACCGGGCCGCACCGGACGCCGTCGTCGTCGGCCACGGCCTCGACCGGATCCCCGACGCCCTGCGGGAGTTGAAGCGCGGAGTGCACGCGAAGAAGCTGGTGGTGACCCTCTGAAACCCGCGCGGTCCGCAGCGGCTCCCGGGCCCGCGCCCGCGACACCTCCCGGCCCGCCCGCGGCGGCTCCCGGCGCGTCCGGTCCGGGCGCTGTCACGGGCAGCTGGCAGGCTGGCCCGATGAGCGAATCCACCACCTCGCCGCAGAACTTCTCGCCCGCCTGGGCCGGCATCGCGGGCCGGGCCGATCCGCCGCTGGTCGGCGACGAGCGGGAGATCCTGCTCTCCTACCTGGAGTTCCACCGCGAGACCTTCGCGCTGAAGTGCGCGGGCGTCCCGACCGAGCGGCTGTCGGAGTTCCTGGTGCCGCCGTCCGGGCTGACCCTGCACGGGCTGGTGCGGCACCTGGCCGGGGTCGAGCAGTGGTGGCTGCAGATCCAGTTCGCCGAGGACGAGTCCCGGCCGCTGGTGTACTACTCGGACGACGACCCGGACCAGGACTTCGAGCGCCTCGACGGGGACTTCGACCAGGCCCTGGCCACCTGGCGCGCCCAGGTCGAGGTGTCCCGCCGGATCGTCGCCGAGGCGCCCTCGCTGGACGCCACCGGCACCCACAAGGCCACCGGGCAGCCGGTGTCGCTGCGCCGCGTCCTGGTGCACCTGCTCGCCGAGTACGCCCGCCACAACGGGCACGCGGACCTGCTGCGCGAACGGATCGACGGCGCCACCGGGTACTGACGGGCCCCGCGGCGCCGCCGGTACCGCCCGGAGGCTTCCGGGCGGGGGTTGTAGCCTGGTGGGGTGCTCCTACTCGTCAGCCGTCGCCACGTGGACCTGCTCCGCGTCACGAGCATGTCCTGTCGACGCTCCGGCTGACCTCACCCCTCCCCCTCCGGCCCCCGCCCTCCCCCACCGGGACGCGCGGGCCCCCGTCCCCCCGGCCCGTCCGGCGTGATCCGCCGTCCCCGCCGGGGTCTTCACCACCGCGGACGCACCCCCATGACGCAGCAGCACCCCACCTCCCTCCCCGTCATCGACCTCTCGCTCGCCGACGGCACCCCCGCCGACCGGGAACGCCTGCACCGCGACCTGCGCGCGGCCGCCACCGGCGTCGGCTTCTTCCAGCTCACCGGGCACGGCGTCACCCCCGCCGAGACCGCCGCGCTGACCTCCGCGATGCGGGCCTTCTTCGCCCTACCCGAGACCGACCGGCTGTCGGTCAGCAACCTCAACTCCCCGCACTTCCGCGGCTACACCCGCACCGGCGACGAGCGCACCGGCGGCCGCCGCGACTGGCGCGACCAGCTCGACATCGGCCCCGAACTGCCGCCGCACGTCCCGGCCCCCGGCGAGCCCGCCTACTGGTGGCTGGAGGGGCCCAACCAGTGGCCCGCCGCCCTGCCCGAGCTGCGCACCGCCGCCCTGCACTGGATCGACCGCCTCGACGGCGTCGGCCGCCGCCTGCTGCACGAACTGCTCGCCTCGATCGGCGCCCGCCCCGACTTCTACGACGACGCCTTCGCCCCGCACCCCCACCTGCACCTCAAGCTGGTCCGCTACCCGGGCAGCGCCCCCGACGGCCCCCCGCAGGGCGTCGGCACCCACAAGGACTACGGCTTCATCACCCTGCTCCTCCAGGACACCGTCGGCGGCCTCCAGGTCGAACGCCCCGACGGCACCTTCCTGGACGTCCCCCCGCTGGACGGCGCCTTCGTCGTCAACCTCGGCGAACTCCTCGAGGTCGCCACCGACGGCTACCTCAAGGCCACCTCCCACCGCGTGCTCTCCCCGCCCGGCGCCCGCGAGCGCTTCTCCGTCCCGTTCTTCTACAACCCGCGCCTGGACGCCCACATCACCCCGCTCGACTTCCCGCACGCCCACCACGCCCCCGGCATCACCCGGGACCCCGGCAACCCGCTGCACGCCGAGTTCGGCACCAACGAGCTGAAGGGCTACAGCCGCGCCCACCCCGAGGTCACCCGCCGCCACCACGCCGAACTGCTCGCCAGCGGCTGACCGGACCCCCGCTCGGCCCGCGCCGACCGCCCCCGGGTGTCCTGGTGCGGGGGCGGCGGCGGGTGCGACACTGCCGGTGTCACAGTGGGGTCTGGGTGAGGGGTCGGGTGTGGTGGACGGGCCGCGGTGGACGGTGGAGGAGCTGGCGGACCGGGCCGGGGTGACGGTGCGGACGCTGCGGTTCTACGGGACGAAGGGGCTGCTGCCGCCGCCGGAGCTGGGGGCGCGGCGGGTGGGGTGGTACGGGGCGGAGCACCTGGGGCGGCTGGAGCTGATCGAGGAGTTGCAGCGGCAGGGGCTGACGCTGGCCGCGATCGACCGCTACCTGGCGCAACTGCCGCAGGACATCGGCGAGTTGGACCTGGCGATCCACCGGGCGCTGGTGGCGTCCTGGACGCCGGAGTCGGCCGAGGAGGCGAGCCGGGAGCAGGTGGAGCGGCGCGCCGGGCGGGCGCTGTCGGACGCGGACCTGGACTCGCTGGCGGCGATGGGCGCGCTGCACCGCACCGGCGACCCGGACGTGTTCAAGGTCGACCCGGGCCTGCTGCCGCTGGGGGTGCGGGTGCTGGACGTGCCGATCCCGCTGGAGACGCTGCTGGCGGCCCGGGCGGTGGTGCGGCTGCACAGCCGGGCGACGGCGCACGACCTGCACCGGCTGTTCCGGGACACCGTGTGGCGCCCGTACCGGGAGAGCGGCCCGGCGCCCGCGGAGCTGGAGCGGATGCGGGAGCTGACCGACCGGATCCAGCCGATGGTGGTGCAGGCGCTGGTGACGGCGTTCCAGCGCTCGCTGGCGGAGGAGCTGGCCCGCCCGGCGGAGTGAGGCCGCCGGGCGGGGGTGCGGCGCGGGTCGTCAGTCGGCGTACCGTCCGCCGCTCCCGGCGAGGGCGGTCAGCGAGGCGGGCGGGGTGAAGCGGTCGCCGTAGGCGGCGGCGAGTTCGCGGGCGCGGGCGGTGAAGCCGGCCGGGCCGCCGGGGTAGCCGTTGACGTACTGCAGGACGCCGCCGGTCCAGGCGGGAAAGCCGATGCCGAGGATCGAGCCGATGTTGGCGTCGGCGACCGAGGTGAGGACGTGCTCGTCGAGGCAGCGGATCGAGTCGAGCGCCTCGGCGAACAGCATCCGCTCCTTCATGTCCTCGAACGGGATCTCCGCGCCCTCGCGCCGGAAGTGCTCGCGCAGGCCGGGCCAGAGCCGGGTGCGGCGGCCGTTCTCGTACTCGTAGAAGCCGGCGCCGCCGCTGCGGCCGGGGCGGTCGAACTCGTCGAGCATCCGGTCCATGACGGCCTCGCCGGGGTGGGAGGTCCAGCTGCCGCCGGCCTCCTCGACGGCGCGGCGGGTCTCGTTGCGGATCTTGCGGGGCAGGGTGAGGGTGAGCTCGTCCAGCAGCGAGAGGACCTTGGCGGGGTAGCCGGCCTGGGCGGCGGCCTGTTCGACGGAGGACGGGTCGAGGCCCTCGCCGATCATGGCGACGCCCTCGTTGAGGAACTGGCCGATGACCCGGGAGGTGAAGAAGCCGCGGGAGTCGTTGACCACGATCGGGGTCTTGCGGATCTGCCGGACCAGGTCGAAGGCTCGGGCGAGGGCCTCGTCGCCGCTGCCCGGGCCGCGGATGATCTCGACCAGCGGCATCTTGTCGACCGGCGAGAAGAAGTGCAGGCCGACGAAGTCCGCGGGCCGCTCCACGCCTTCGGCGAGCAGGCCGATCGGCAGGGTGGAGGTGTTGGAGCAGAGCAGCGCGTCGGGGGCGACCACGTGCTGCACCTCCTGGAACACCTTGTGCTTGAGCTCGGGGTTCTCGAAGACCGCCTCGATGACGGTGTCGCAGCCGGCCAGGTCGGTGGCGTCCGCGGTGGGGGTGATCCGGGCCAGGAACGCCGCCCGCTCCTCGGCGGTCATCCGGCCGCGCGCCACCTGCTTGTCCAGCAGGCCCGCGCTGTACGCCTTGCCGCGGTCGGCGGCCTCCTGGGTGACGTCCTTGAGCAGGACCTCCAGGCCCGCCTTGGCGCAGGAGTACGCGATGCCCGCGCCCATCATGCCCGCGCCCAGTACCGCGACCTTCGACGCCTTCCACGCGGGCACCGA
Organism: Kitasatospora cineracea; assembly: GCF_003751605.1. Classification (NCBI taxonomy): domain Bacteria; kingdom Bacillati; phylum Actinomycetota; class Actinomycetes; order Kitasatosporales; family Streptomycetaceae; genus Kitasatospora; species Kitasatospora cineracea. Next base: position 3,640,167 of record NZ_RJVJ01000001.1, on the reverse strand, counting down.
ACCCGGGCGGGAGGCACCGGAGTTGACGGCCTGCATGTCGAAGAAGAAGGCCTGGATCATGTTCTTGGAGGTGGGTCCGCAGGCCAGCTCGGTGAAGTACCGGGCCTCGACGGCGAACGCGGTGTCCACGTCGACCTGGGAGCTCTCCACGGCGGCCGCCAGGATGTTGCGCGGCGCCGGGTAGGGCGCGCCGTTCAGCTGCTTGCGCAGGTTGGCCGGGAAGGCGGGCAGGTTGGCGGCGAACGCGGGGGTGCTGGGCGTGCCGCCGGGGATCCGGTGGCCCTTGACGTCCCAGGGCTGCAGGCTGGTCGGGTTGGCGGCGATGAACTCGCGCGCCTTGGCGTCCATCTCCTCGGCGGTGGCGGCGAGTTCGTGCACCAGGCCGTGTTCCAGGGCCTGCGCCGGACGGTACTGCTGGCCCTGCAGCAGCACCTTGAGCAGGGCGTCGGTGATGCCGAGCATCCGCACGGTGCGCACCACCCCGCCGCCGCCGGGCAGCAGGCCGAGGGTGACCTCGGGCAGGCCGATCCTGCTCCCGGGGGCGTCCAGCGCGATCCGGTGGTGGCAGGCCAGCGCGATCTCCAGGCCGCCGCCGAGCGCGGCGCCGTTGATCGCGGCGACCACCGGCCGGCCGAGGGTCTCCAGGCGGCGCAGCGCGCGCTTGATCCGCATCGAGTCGGCGAACACCTGCTCGGCGTCGTCCGGCCCGACCGAGGACAGCAGTTTGAGGTCGCCGCCCGCGAAGAAGGTCTTCTTCGCGGAGGTGACGATGACGCCGGCCAACTCCTCGGTGGCGGCGAGCCGTTCGACGACCGCTTCGAGCGCGTCGGTGAAGCCGGCGTTCATGGTGTTGGCGGACTGGGCCGGGTCGTCGAGGACGAGGGTGACCACGCCGTCCTGGTCCTGCTCCCAGCGGATGGGGCTGCTCACGTCGGTCATGTCTGCGAAGTCCTTGGGTGAGTACGTGAGTTGACGGGTGGTCAGGCGTTGATGCGTTCGATCACGGTGGCGATGCCCATGCCGCCGCCCACGCACAGGGTGGCCAGGCCGTAGCGCAGGTCGCGGCGCTCCAGCTCGTCGATCAGGGTGCCGATCAGCATCGCGCCGGTCGCGCCGAGCGGGTGGCCGAGCGCGATCGCGCCGCCGTTGACGTTCACCTGGTCGTGCCGGAAGCCGAGTTCGCGCATGAAGCGCAGCGCGACGGCGGCGAACGCCTCGTTGATCTCGACCAGGTCGATGTCGGCGGCGCTCAGCCCGGCCTTGGCGAGCGCCTTGCGGGTGGCGGGGGCGGGGCCGGTGAGCATGATGGTCGGCTCGGAGCCGGAGACCGCGGCGGACACGATCCGGGCCCTCGGGGTGAGGCCGTAGCGCTCGCCGATCTCCTTCGACCCGATGGCGACCAGCGCGGCGCCGTCCACGATGCCGGAGGAGTTGCCCGCGTGGTGGACGTGGTCGATGGACTCCACCCAGTGGTACTTCTGCAGCGCGACGGCGTCGAAGCCGCCGAGCTCGCCGATGTCCGCGAAGGACGGCTTCAGCCCGGCCAGCGACTCCACCGTGGTGCCGGGGCGGATGAACTCGTCGCGGCCCAGCACCACCAGCCCGTTGCGGTCGCGCACCGGCACCACCGAGCGGTCGAACAGGCCGTCGGCCTGCGCCTTCGCGGCCCGGGCCTGCGACTCGACGGCGAACGCGTCCACGTCGGTGCGGGACAGGCCCTCGACGGTGGCGATCAGGTCGGCGCCGATGCCCTGCGGGACGAAGCCGGTCTCGTAAGCGGTCATCGGGTCGGCGAACCAGGCGCCGCCGTCGGAGCCCATCTTCACCCGGGACATCGACTCGACGCCGCCCGCCAGGATCAGGTCCTCCCAGCCCGAACGGACCTTCGCCGCCGCCAGGTTGACCGCCTCCAGGCCGGACGCGCAGAAGCGGTTCTCCTGCACGCCCGCGACGGTGTCAGGCAGCCCGGCGGCGATCGCCGCGACCCGGGCGATGTCGGAGCCCTGGTCGCCGATCGGGCTGACCACGCCGAGCACGATGTCGTCGATCGCCGCCGGGTCCAACGACGGGAAGCGGCGCCGCAGTTCGTGGATCAGACCGACCACCAGGTCGATCGGCTTGGTGCCGTGCAGGGAGCCGGTCTGCTTGCCGCGCCCGCGCGGGGTGCGGATCGCGTCGTAGACGTACGCTTCGGTGGTCACGGTGGGGATGCCTTTCGGGCGGAGGGTCGGGCGGGTCGGGGGCTGACGGGCTGACGGGCTTCAGGCGAGCAGGGAGCGGCCGATGATCTCTTTCATGATCTCCGTGGTGCCGCCGTAGATGGTCTGGACGCGCCCGTCGGTGAACGCCCGGGCGACCGCGCTGTCACTCATGTAACCGGAGCCGCCGTGCAGTTGCAGGCAGCGGTCGGCGGTGCGCTTCTGCAGCTCGGTGGCCCACCACTTGGCCATCGAGGCGTCCACCGGGGTCAGCGCGTACCTGTTGTGCTCGCTCACGCAGCGGTCCACGAAGGCCCGGGTGACGGCGCACTCGGTGGCCAGCTCGGCGATCTCGAACCGGACGTGCTGCAGCTTGGCCAGCGGCCGGCCGAACGCGGTGCGCTGCTTCACGTACCCGGTGGTCTCCTCCACCAGCTGCTCGGCGGCGGCGATCGCGGCGACCGCGATGGCCAACCGCTCCTGCGCCAGGTTGCGCATCAGGTACAGGAAGCCCTGGTGCTCCTCGCCCAGCAGGTTGGCCTTCGGCACCCGCACGTCGTGGAAGAACAGCTCGGCGGTGTCCTGCGCCTTCTGCCCGATCTTGTCGAGGTTGCGGCCGCGCTCGAAGCCCGGCGTGCCGCGCTCCACCACCAGCAGGCTCAGCCCGTGCGCGCCGCCCTCCGCGGTGGTCTTCGCCACCACCACGACCAGGTCCGCCAGGATGCCGTTGGAGATGAAGGTCTTCGCGCCGTTCAGCAGGTAGTGGTCGCCCGCGTCGACCGCGGTGGTGCGGATCGCCTGCAGGTCGGAGCCGGTGTCGGGCTCGGTCATCGCGATCGCGGTGATCAGCTCGCCGGAGCAGAACCCGGGCAGCCAGCGCTCCTTCTGCTCCTCGGTGGCCAGACCGGTCAGGTACGGGCCGATGATGTCGTTGTGCAGGCCGACCGCCAGTCCGCTGGCCCCCGCCCGGACGAACTCCTCCGCCAGCACCGCGGCGAACCGGAAGTCCGGGCTGCCCCCGCCGCCGTACCGCTCGTCCACGGCGGTGCCCAGCAGCCCGGCCTTCCCGGCGGCCAGCCAGGCGGAGCGGTCCACGATGCCCTGCTGCTCCCAGCGGGCGTGGTGCGGGACGACCTCCCGGGCGAGGAAGGCCCGGACGGTGGTGCGGAAGTCCTCGTGTTCCTCGGTGTAGAGCTCGCGCTGCACGGGCGTTCCCTTCGGGGCGCTGGCGGGGTCGTTCAGGAGGCCGGCGGGGCGGGGCGGTCGAGTGCGGGCACGTCCCAGTCGCGGGCCACCTCGGCGGTGTGCGCGCCGGGGACGGCGGGCGGGGTGCGCAGCGCGCCGGGGGTGGCGGAGAAGCGCGGGGCCGGGGCGGGTTGCGGGGTGCCGTCCCGTTCGGTGTAGCTGCCGCGGGCCGCCAGGTGCGGGTGCGCGGCGGCCTGACGGAGCGTCAGCACCGGTGCCACGCAGGCGTCGTGGCCCTCGAACCGGGCGGTCCACTCGGCCTGGGTACGGGTGGCGAACCGGGCCGCGACGGCCTCCCGCAGTTCGGGCCAGCGCGCCGGGTCGTACTGCTCGGGGGCGTCCGCGTCCAGCTCCAGCAGCCGGGCGAACTCGGCGTAGAAGCGCGGCTCCAGCGGGCCGACCGCCATCCACCGGCCGTCGGACGTCTCGTACGTCCCGTACCAGGGGGCGCCGCCGTCCAGCAGGTTGACGCCCCGGCGGTCCTGCCACAGCCCCGCGTCCATCAGGCCCCACAGCATGGTCGACAGGTGCGCGGCGCCGTCCACGATCGCGGCGTCCACCACCTGGCCGGTGCCGGTCGCGCGGGCGTGGTGCAGGGCCGCGAGCAGGCCGACCACCAGGTAGAGCGAACCGCCCGCGTAGTCGCCCAGCAGGTTGGCCGGGATCGCCGGGGGCCCGTCCGCCGGGCCGATCAGCCCGAGCAGGCCGGCGGCCGCCAGGTAGGTGACGTCGTGCCCGGCCCGCTGCGCGAGCGGGCCGTCCTGCCCCCAGCCGGTCATCCGGCCGTACACCAGCGCCGGGTTGCGGGCCAGGCAGTCCTGCGGGCCGACCCCGAGCCGCTCGGCCACCCCGGGACGCCAGCCCTCGATCAGCAGGTCGGCCCGGGCGGCGAGGTCCCGCACGACGGCCGCGCCCCCGTCGTCCTTCAGGTCCACCAGCACCGAGCGCTTGTTCCGGTTCGTCAGGTCCCGGGCCGGGTCCGGCCCGAGCCCCTGCCCGCCGGGCCGGTCGACCCGCACCACGTCCGCCCCGAGGTCGGCCAGCAGCATCGCGGCGAACGGCCCGGGGCCGATGCCCGCGAGCTCCAGCACCCGGACCCCCGCCAGGGGGCCGGAAGGGGGTGTTGCGGGGGTCATCGTCGACCGCCTCCCAGGTTTGACAGTGAAGCTGTCACAGTGGCGATGATAGGGACGTGACTCGCCGGTAACAAGAGCCCGCCCGCCCTGCACGGGCCGCCGGAACCGCGGGACCCGGCGGCCCGGGTGCGCGATCATGGGGTGGACCGATCGACCGGGAGGGACCGGAGCCCATGCGCGATCTCGATGCCGCCACCGCCGTACTGGACGACCCCGTGGCCGCCTCGCTGGACGGGGCGCACGCCCACCTGGCCCGGCGGCACGGGCAGGCGGTGCGGTACGACCCCGAGGTGGCGAGCTTCAGCAGTGTCACCGCCCGGCCCGGGCCGGGGGCCTGGACGGACCTGGCCGAGCTGCTGGGGGCGGGCGAGTTCGCCGACCTGTTCAACTGCCCGGCGCTGCCGCCCGCCCGCTGGGAGCCCGAATTCACCCTGGCCGGGCACCAGTTGGTGCAGACGCAGCCGGTCCGCCCGGCCGCGCCCGCGGCTCTGCGGGTGGTCGAGCTGGGCGCCGCCGACGTGCCCGCCATGCTGGAGCTGGTGGAGCGGACCCGCCCCGGCCCGTTCCGGCCGCGCACCCGCGAACTCGGCACCTACCTGGGCGTCCGCGGCCCCGACGGGACGCTGCTCGCGATGGCCGGCGAGCGCCTGCACCCGCCCGGCTTCACCGAGGTCTCCGCCGTCTGCACCGCCCCCGAGGCCCGCGGCCGGGGCCTGGCCGCGCACCTGGTCGGCGAGCTGGCGGCCCGGATCACCGCCCGCGGCGAGCGCCCGTTCCTGCACGTCGCCGCCGCCAACACCGGCGCGCTCGCGCTGTACGAGCGGCTGGGCTTCGTCCGCCGCGCCGAGGTGGTCTTCCGCGGCTTCCGCACCCCCTGACGCGCCCGGGACGCACACCGGCCGCTGTCGCGCCTCGCTGCCGCCCGCCTGACCACGGGCGCTGCGCGGAGGCCACACCCCGCCGGGCCGCGCGTTGTGACCTTCCGGCCTGGCGGGGGCCGGACGGCGTTGGCGATCATGGAGCGACCCGTCCGCCCACCGCCAGGGAGCCCCCGTGCCCACCGCCCCGGACGCCCCCGCACCCGGCTCCGCCTCCGCTCCCGTCCCCGTCCCCGAGCACCTGGACGTGCTGATCGTCGGCGCCGGGATGTCCGGCATCGGCGCGGGCTGCCGGCTGGCCGCCGAGCGCCCCGGCCGGAGCTTCGCGCTGCTGGAGGCCCGGGACGGCTGCGGCGGCACCTGGGACCTGTTCCGCTACCCGGGCGTCCGCTCCGACTCCGACCTGTACACCTTCGGCTACGCGTTCAAGCCGTGGCGCCACCGGGAGTCGCTGGCCCGCGGCCCGCAGATCCTCGCCTACCTGCGCGAGACCGTCCGGGAGCACGACCTGGAACGGCGGATCCGCTACCGGCAGCGGGTGGTCGGCGCGTCCTGGTCGACCGAGCGGGCCCGCTGGACGGTCGAGGTCGAGCACGTCGGCACCGGCCGGCGCACCACCCTGACCTGCGGCTGGCTGTTCTGCGCGGCCGGCTACTACCGCTACGACCGGGGCCACACCCCGCCGCTGGCCGGGTTGGAACGGTTCGCCGGACCGGTCGTCCACCCGCAGCACTGGCCCGCCGACCTCGACCACACCGGCCGGCGGGTCCTGGTGGTGGGCAGCGGCGCGACCGCCGTCACCCTCGTCCCGGCGCTGGCCGAACGGGCCGCGCACGTCACCATGCTGCAGCGCACCCCCGGCTACGTGATGCCGGTGCCCCGGCGCGACGCCCTCGCCGCCCTGCTGCGCCAGCTGCTCGGCGAGCGGCGCGGCCACGCGCTGGTGCGCCGCCGCAACATCGTCCGGCAGCACGCCGTCTGGGCGTTCTGCCGGCGCCACCCGCGGGCCGCCCGGCGGATCATCCGCCGGGCCAACGCCCGCCGCCTGCCGCCCGGTTACCCCGTCGACGAGCACTTCGCCCCGCCGTACGACCCGTGGGACCAGCGGCTGTGCGCCGCCCCCGACGGCGACCTGTTCACCGCGATCAGCGACGGCCGGGCGTCCGTGGTCACCGACCGGATCAGCCGCTTCACCGAGCACGGCGTCCGCCTGGCCTCCGGCCGGGAACTCGCCGCCGACCTGGTGGTCACCGCGACCGGGCTGGAGGTGCGGGCCTTCGGCGGCATCCCGCTGCGGGTCGACGGGGTGCCGGTGCGGCCCGCCGAGACCGTCGCCTACAAGGGCGTGATGCTCTCCGGCGTCCCCAACTTCGTGTACGCGCTGGGCTACCCGAACGCCTCCTGGACCCTCAAGGTCGACCTGCTGTGCGCGCACTTCGCCCGGCTGCTCGCCCACATGGACCGGCACGGCCACCGGATCTGCCGCCCCGAGGTCGCCGACCCCGCGATGCCGCTGCGGCCGCTGCTCGACTTCGCCGCCGGCTACCTCCGGCGGGGCGCCCCGCTGCTCCCCCGCCAGGGCGACCGCTCCCCCTGGCGGGCCCCGGCCGGCTACCGCGAGGACACCCGGCTGCTCGGCGCCGGGCCGGTCACCGACCCCGAACTGCACTTCTCCGACTGAGCCCCCCGCCGTCCGGGCGCGGCCGCACGTTGACGCGCACCGCGCCCGGGCGGACGCTGGGAGGGAGCGAGGCGCACCGGCCGCCCGTGCGCGGTGCGCACCCGGAAGGTGAACCGCCATGCAGAACCACTGGGTCGTCGACCTGACCTTCGACGAGGACGAGTCCCGCACCACCTGCACCGCCGCGCTCAGCGGGTTCAGCGCCCCCGGCGCCCGCGGCACCGGCACGGCCCGCCGCAACCCCGGCGATGACGCCGACGCCGCGATCGGCGAGGAGCTGGCCGCCGCCCGGGCCTGCAACGACCTCGCCCAGCAGCTGATCGGCCGCGCCGCGACGGGCATCGAGGGCCACACCCACACCCCCGCGCAGCTGTCCTTCTGACGCCCGGCCCGGCCCGCACCACCCCCGACCGGTGATCTTTTCCGACCGCCGAACCGGCGGGTAGAGTGCGGCGATCTGTCGTGCCCACGGGGGGCACCGCCGAAACGAACGTCCGGTGACCGCATGACCGTCTGGACCCGTCCCGCCACCTGGTGGCGCTGCGCCATCGTCCTGTCCGCGTTCCTGGGGATCTTCCTCAGCAACAGCTCCCTGGTGTACTTCACCATCCAGAGCAACGTGATCGTGCTCGGCTACTTCCTCGCCGCGCTCTACTGGACGGCCAGGCGCGACACCACCGACGCCCCGGCCCCCCGCCTGCGCGGCGCCGCCGTCCTGTACATCACCATCACCGGCATCGTCGCGCACGTCCTGCTCAACCACGGCGAGAACCCGCTCCCCGGCCTGGTCTCCGGCCCCGACCGCCTCCAGCACTGGTCCAGCTTCTTCCTGCACTACACCACCCCGGTGCTGGTCCTGGCCGAGTGGCTGCTCTGCTCCCCCCGCAACGCCTCCCGCTGGCGCGACCTCCCGCTCTGGCTCTCCTACCCCCTCGGCTACGCCGTCCTCACCGAGACCCGCGCCATCCTCTTCCCGGACTTCCCGGTCCGCTACCCCTACTTCTTCCTCGACCCGACCGAGAAGGGCTACGCCTGGGTCGGCCTCCAGATGATCCAACTCGTCGCCGAGTTCGCCGTCCTCGGCGCCCTGGTCATCGGCCTCGACCGCCTCGGCACCAAGCTCCGCCGCGCACCGGCGGCCGAGACCGCCGAGGTCTGACGGCCCGTCCGCCGCCGCCCGCCCCGTCCACCCGCCGGTGGGCGGGGCGTCGTCGTCAGCGGGTGGAGCCCATGGTGCGGGAGACGCGGGCGGCGGTGGCGGCGACGACGGGGCCGAGTTCGCGGGCGCGGGCGGCGGTGATGCGGGAGGTGAGGGCGGAGGTGGAGATGGCGCCGATGACGGTGTTGTTGTGGTCGAAGACGGGGGCGGCGATGCAGCGGACCTCGGGTTCGTTCTCGCGGTCGTCGACGGCGTAGCCGCGGGTGCGGATCCGGGTGAGTTCGGTGCGCAGGGCGGCGGCGGAGGTGAGGGTGCGGGTGGTGATGGCGGGGAGGCCGTCGGCGACGACGGTGGCGAAGGCGTCCTCGGGCATCCAGGCGAGCATGGCCTTGCCGACGGCGGTGCAGTACATGGGGGCGCGGCTGCCGATCCGGGAGGCCATCCGGACGGCGGTCTCGTTCTCGACCTTGTCGACGTAGACGACGTACGGCGCGTCGGGGACGCACAGGTGGACGGTGCCGCCGACCTCGCGCATCAGCTGGTGGGCCTCCTCGGAGGCGGCGGTGCGCAGGTCGAGGGTGGCGAGGTACGCCTGGCCGAGCCGGAGGGCGCCGGGGCCGAGCCGGAAGTGGCCGCTGTCGCGGTCGCGGGCGAGGAGTTGGGCGTCGACCAGCGGGGCGGCCAGGCGCAGCACGGTGGACTTGGACATCCCCAGGCCGTCGGCGAGCGCGGTGAGGCCGAGGTCGGTGCCGGCCGCCGCGTGGTCCCGGACGTGTTCGAGCACCGCGAGGGCGCGGCGCAGCGACGCGGACTGGTTGCGTTCCGGCCGACCCTCGGGGGTCCGGCTCTCGGCGGCGGTGCTGGTCATGGGGTGTGACGCTACGGCGCGGCCGGGCGCGGTGCCAGTTCCGCAGCACATCGTTTTGCAGTGCAGAACTTTCGCGGTCTGCTCTTGTCGCCGTACCCGGTGAGTTTCTAACGTCCCGCTCACACCGATCCCCCACTGCATGTCCCGGTTCGTCCCGGGGCGCGCAGGTGCGTCCCGCTGCGGCGAGGAGATGACGTTGAGCATGAAGAAGCTGGCCCGTGGTGCCGCCCTTGCCGTGCTGGCCGGCACCGTGGCCACGGCCTGCGCGCCGGGCACCGCGAAGACCGCGACGTCCGCGGACAAGCAGACCGGCACCGTGAAGGTCTGGCTGTACGACGAGGCGAACCGGACGCCGAAGGAGCAGGTGGTGGCGCAGGCCGTCGCCGACTTCAAGGCGAAGCACGCGGGCGTCGAGGTCGAGGTGTCGTACATCCCGACCGACGCCGGTCCGCGCGCCGAGAAGATGAAGGGCGCGTTCAACGACCCGTCCTCGGCGCCGGACGTGGTGGAGTTCGGCAACACCGACCTGTTCGGCTACACCGCCTCGGGCGGCCTGGCCGACATCACCTCCGACCTGTCCGGCTGGGAGGACGGCAAGGACCTGCCGCAGGACCTGAAGGACACCGCGGTGGTCGACGGCAAGACGTACGGCCTGCCGTGGTGGCTGGGCGTGCGCGCGCTGTACTACCGCACCGACGTGTTCACCGAGCTGGGCCTGCAGGCGCCGACCACGTACGACGAGCTGAAGTCGGCGGCGGAGAAGGTCCGGGCCGCGCACGGCGACCTGCTGGGCATCGCGGTCGGCGGCAAGTACACCTTCGGCGCGCTGCCGTTCGTCTGGGCCAACGGCGGCGACCTGGCCGCGCAGAGCGGCTCGGCGTACGCCTCGGCGATCGACTCGGCGCAGTCGCAGGCCGGTGTGAAGCAGTACACCGACCTGTTCACGGACGCGATCTGCCCGGCGCAGCAGTGCGCCGACCTGACCGGCGGCAAGACCGTGGAGGCGTTCGCGGCGGGCAAGGCCGGCATGGCGATCCTGCCGAACTCCTCGCGCAGCGCGGTGGAGGCGGGCGCGGCGAAGGGCAAGTACGCGATCGTGCCGCTGCCGGGCACCGCGGCCGGGAAGATCGCCCCGGCGTTCTCCGGCGGCAACGACCTGGGCGTCATGAAGTCGACCCAGCACCGCAGCCTGGCGGTCGACTTCATGAAGGAGCTGGCGTCGAAGAAGAACCAGCTGGCGCTGTTCGACGCGATGGGCAACCTGCCGACGCTGTCCTCGGCGCGCGCCGAGGTGGTGCAGAAGCAGCCGTGGCTGAAGCCGTTCACCGACACCATCGAGGCGGGCACCAAGTTCGTCCCGAAGGACGCCGCCTGGGCCAAGATCGACGCCCAGAACGTGGTGCCGACGATGCTGCAGAAGGTCATCACCGGCAAGTCCGACGTGGCCGGTGCCACCAAGGAGGCCGCCGCCGCGATGAACGCCTCGTTCAGCGGCAAGTAGCCGTCAACCCGTAGAGGAAGCGGAAGTCGTCGATGCCTGCCACGACCGTCACCGCCCGGGCGGACCACGGGGACTCCTCCCCGGTCCGCCCGGCGGGCGGCGCCCCCGCCACGGGCCGCCGCCGCCCCGGGCCGCTGTCCCGGATCCCCGTCCCGCTGTGGCTGCTGCTGCCGGCCGCCCTGGTGCTGATCCCGCTGTTCGGCTACCCGCTGTACCAGCTGGGCCTGCTGTCGGTGCTCAAGTTCGGGCAGCCGCAGGCGTCCGGCGGCGTGCCGACCGAGTTCGTCGGCCTGTCGAACTACACCGACGTGCTGGGCGACGCCCAGTTCTGGACGGTGCTCGGCCAGACCCTGGCGTTCGCCGCGTTCTGCGTGCTGGCCACCCTGGCGGTCGGCGCGACCTGCGCGGTGCTGCTGACCCGGGTCGGCAGGTGGCCGCGGCTGATGCTGATGTTCGGCGCGCTGGGCGCCTGGGCGGCGCCCGCGATGACCGGCTCCACGGTGTGGATGTTCCTGCTGGACACCAACTCCGGCCTGGTCAACGAGGTCCTCGGCACCCAGGGCCACAACTGGATGTACGACAAGTGGTCGGCGTTCGCCATGGTCGCCGTGGTCGTGGTCTGGCACAGCTTCCCGTTCGTGATGATCACCCTCTACGCGGGCATCCAGGCCATCCCGGACTCCGTCGTCGAGGCCGCCCGCCTGGACGGCGCCGGGACGGTCACGATCTTCCGGAAGATCATGCTGCCGATGCTGCGGCCGCTGCTGGTGATCGTGGTGATCCAGTCGATCATCTGGGACTTCAAGGTCTTCACCCAGATCTACGTGATGACCGGGGGCGGCGGCATCGCCGGCCAGAACCTGGTCCTCAACGTCTACGCCTACCAGAAGGCGTTCGTCGCCGAGAACTACAGCCTGGGCGCCGCGATCGGCGTCCTGATGACGCTGATCCTGCTGGGCGTCACCGCCGTCTACGTCCGCAGCCTGCGCCGCTCCGGGGAGGAACTTTGATCCGCAAGCCCTTCACCGCCGGGCGCCGCGACAACCGGGTGCTGCGGCAGGGTGCGAACACCGTCGCCGTGGTGCTGGCCCTGCTGACGGTGTTCCCGCTGTACTGGATGGTGCTGTCGGCGCTGAAGCCGAAGGGCGAGATCACCTCGGCGCACCCGCGGCCGTGGACGTTCGCGCCGACGCTGGAGAACTTCCGCAACGCGCTGGGGGTGTCCGGCTTCGGGCGGTACTTCCTGAACAGCCTCGCGGTGGCGGTGGTCGTGGTGGTGGTGTCGGCCGCGATCGCGTTCCTGGCGGCGGTGGCGCTGTCCCGGTTCAGGTTCCGGTTCAAGACCACCATCCTGATCATGTTCCTGGTGGCGCAGATGGTGCCGGTCGAGGCGCTGACCATCCCGCTGTTCTTCCTGGTCCGGGACATCGGCTCGGTCGCGCCGGGCTTCGGCCTGTCCTCGCTGGGCTCGCTGATGCTGGTGAACCTGGCGTTCTCGCTGCCGTTCGCGGTGTGGATGCTGCGCGGTTTCGTCGCGGCGGTGCCGGAGTCGCTGGAGGAGGCGGCCCGGATCGACGGGGCGAGCCGGTTCACCATCCTGTGGCGGATCCTGTTCCCGCTGGTGGCCCCCGGGCTGGCGGCGACCAGCGTGTTCTCCTTCATCACGGCCTGGAACGACTTCGTGTTCGCCAAGACCCTGATCCTGGACACCGACCACCAGACCCTGCCGGCCGCGCTGATGGTGTTCTTCAAGCCGGACGAGAACGACTGGGGCGGCATCATGGCCGCCTCGACCCTGATGACCGTCCCGGTGCTGGTCTTCTTCGTGCTGGTGCAGCGGCACATGGTCTCGGGCCTGGGCGGCGCGGTGAAGGACTGAGCCCGCACCGCGCACCACCCCCGTTCGCCGCCCGGGCGGTCAGCCCTCCGGCCGGGCCGCCCAGGCGGCGAACGCGTCGTGGAAGCCGGGGAAGGTCTTGCGCACGCAGCCCGGGTCGTCGTAGGTCGTGCCGGGGGTGCGCAGCCCGGCGACGGCGAAGGACATCACGATCCGGTGGTCGCCGTGGGTCTCGATCTCGACCGGCTTCGGGGTGCCGGGGCGGATCTCGATCCAGTCCCGGCCGGTGGCGACGTCGACGCCCTGGCGGCGCAGGTTCTGCGCGCAGGCGTCGAGCCGGTCGCACTCCTTGATCCGGGTGTTGTAGACGTCCTCGATCCGGATCGGGCCGGAGGCGAACGGGGCGATGGCCGCCAGCGTCGGCATGGTGTCGGAGATGTCGCGCATGTTGACGGTCCCGCCGGTGAGGGTGCCGCCGGTGACGGTGGTGGCGTCCGCCCCGATCTCGACCTTCGCGCCGAGCCGCTCCAGCACCTCGACGAACTTCAGGTCGCCCTGGAGGGCGCCGCGGCCCAGGCCCGGGACGGTCACCTCGCGGCCGGTCAGTGCGGCGGCGGCGAAGAAGTACGAGGCCGTGGAGGCGTCCGGCTCGACCGGGTACCGGGCGGCGGTGTAGCCGCCGGCCGGGACGTCGAACACGTTCCCCTCGCGGGCCACCTCGACGCCGAAGCTGCGCATCATGGCGAGGGTGATCTCGACGTACGGGGCGGAGACCAGGTCGGTGACGCGGATCCGCAGGCCGGTGCGGGTGAGCGGGCCGAGCAGCAGCAGCGCCGTCAGGTACTGCGAGGACAGCCCGGCGTCGAGCGTGACCTCGCCGCCCTCGACGCCGGCCGCCCGGACGCTCAGCGGGTGGTGGCCCTCGGCGCCGTGGTGCTCCAGGGCGACGCCGAGGTCGCGCAGCGCGGTGGTGAGCGGGCCGAGCGGACGGCGGCGCATCTGCTCGGAGGCGTCGAAGTGGAAGGTGCCGTGCCCGGCGGCGGCCAGCGTGGGCAGGAAGCGGGCGGTGGTGGCGCCGTCCCGGCAGAACACCGAGGCGCCGTCGGCGCCCGGCCCCTGCGGGCGGCCGGTGATCCGCCACTCCCGCTGCTCGCGCTCCACCTGGTACCCGAGCGTGCGCAGGCCCTCGGCGAAGCCCTCGGTGTCGTCCGACACCAGCGGGCGCACCAGGGTGGTCACCCCGTCCGCCGCGGCGGCCAGGAACAGCGCGCGCGCCGTGACCGACTTCGAACCGGGGATCTCGACCAGCGCCACGGCACACCCTCCAGCGGGACAACGACAGACCGACAACAGGACCGCCCCCGATCCTGCCCTCCCGCCGGGCGCCCGGGCCCGGCCGTCCCACGGTACGGACACCGGAATGGGACGGACCGGCCGGACGGCCCCGCCGGACGGGCCGGGGCAGGTCGGGCCTGGGCGGGCCGGGGCAGGTCGGGCCTGGGCGGGTCGGGCCTGGGCGGGCCGGGGCGGGCCGGGCGGCGCGGGCAGGTCAGCGCGGGTCGGTCGGGCGGAGGTCACCCCCGTCCCACTCCAGCCAGCGGGTGATGCCGATCTCCCGGAGGAAGGGGTAGTCGTGGCTGGCGACGATCAGGGTGCCCCGGTAGCCGGCCAGGGCCTGGGTGAGCTGGCGGACGCTGGCCAGGTCCAGGTTGTTGGTCGGCTCGTCGAGCAGCAGGAGCTGCGGCGGCGGGTCGGCCAGCAGCAGGGCGGCCAGGGTGGCCCGGAAGCGCTCGCCGCCGGAGAGCGTGCCGGCCGGCTGGTCGGCCCGGGCGCCGCGGAACAGGAAGCGGGCCAGCCGGGCCCGGACCTCGTTGTCGGTGGCGGCGGGGGCGTGTGCCCTGACGTTCCGGAAGACCGTCTGCCCGTCGTCCAGCACGTCCAACCGCTGGGGCAGGTACCGCAGTTGCACCGGGGTGGTGACCATGCCCTCGGCGGGGGCGAGTTCACCGGCGACGGTGCGCAGCAGCGCGCTCTTGCCGGAGCCGTTGCGGCCGAGCAGGGCGACCCGTTCGGGGCCGCGCAGTTCCAGGTCGATCCGGCCGCGGCCGCCGTGGGCCAGGCGGACGCCCTCCAGGGAGAGGACGGTGCGCCCGGCGGGGACGGCGGTGCGGGGCAGGTCGATCCGGATCTCGGCGTCGTCCCGGACGGCCTCCTCGGCGGTGGCCAGCCGGTCCTTGGCCTCGTTGAGGCGCTCGGTGTGCATGCCGCGCAGGCGGCCGGCGGTCTCCTCGCCCTTGCCCTGGAGCTTGTCGGCCAGCGCCTTGGGGTCGTTGCGCCGCACCGAGCGCTGCTTGCCGTAGGCGGCGGACTTGGCGAGCCGCTGGGTGGCCTCGACCAGGTCCCGCTTCTGCCGCTTGACGTCGGCCTCGGCGTTGCGGACGACGCGCTCGGCGGCCTCCTGCTCGGCCTCCAGGGCCTCCTGGTAGGCGCTGAAGTTGCCGCCGTACCAGGTGACTTCGCCGTCCCGCAGGTCGGCGATCTGGTCGACCCGGTCCAGCAGTTCGCGGTCGTGGCTGACCAGCAGCAGCACGCCGGGGAAGCCGGCCACCGCGTCGTACAGCCGGGCCCGGGCCTGGGCGTCCAGGTTGTTGGTGGGCTCGTCGAGCAGCAGCACGTCGGGGCGGCGCAGCAGCAGGGCGGCGAGGTGCAGCAGGACGGCCTGGCCGCCGGAGAGCTCGCCGGTGGTGCGGTCGAGGTCGAGCTCGGCGAGGCCGAGGCGGTCGAGGGTGGCGCGGGCGCGCTCCTCGACGTCCCAGTCGTCGCCGACCGCGGTGAAGTGGCGCTCGTCCACGTCCCCCGACTCGATGGCGTGCAGGGCCTCGCGCTGGGCCCGGATGCCGAGCGTCTCGTCCACCCGCTGCCCGGCGGCGACCGTCAGGTCCTGTGGCAGGTAGGCGAGTTCGCCCGCGACCCGGACGGTGCCGGCGGCGGGGGCGAGCTCCCCCGCGATCAGCCGCAGCAGCGTGGACTTGCCCGCGCCGTTCAGCCCGACCAGCCCGGTGCGGCCGGGGCCGACGGCGAGGTGGAAACCGCTCAGCAGCGGACGGCCGTCGGGCCATTCGAAGCCGAGGTCGGTGCAGAGGATCGAGGTGGTGGGTTGCGCCATGAGGGCCTCCTGGAGGTTGCCGTGGGAAGGGGAGCAACACGGGAGACACCGGGAACGCGGGAGCGCACAGGGCCGTCACGGGGAACGGGGGAACCGCCGCGGGAAACAGGAAACCCGCACGGGAGCCGCAGAACCGCCGACCGGCCGAGGTCGCACTCGCGCCCGCACGCCGACCGACCCGGAAAGGACACGGGTGTGGCGTGTGCGCGGTGTCTCATGACCTCAGACGAGCAACGGCCTTCTCCAGACGTGCGGGGATGCAACGTCTCCGAGGGTACGCAGCCCCCTCCGCGCCCCGCAACGGAATTAGGTCCCGACCTCGAACCCCCCGGCCCCGGCACCCCTGCCGCCCCCGGCCGAACCCCCGGCCCGGCCCCTGTCAGTGGCCCCGGGCACACTCGGCCGCCATGGACGAGGACGAGTTCTGGCTGCTGCTGGAGGAGTGCCGCCCGCCCGGGGCGGACCCGGACGCGGAGCGGCTGGCCGCCGCGCTGGAGGAGCGCCTGTCGGCCGGGCCGGTCGCTGCGGTGGCCGGCTTCGCCGAGCGGCTGTCCACGGCGCTGTACCGGCTGGACCGCCGCGAGCTGGGCGAGGAGCTCTCCGGTGACGCGTTCCTGTACACCCGGGCAGCGGTGGTCGCCGACGGCCGCGCCGCGTACCTGGCGGTGCTGGCCGATCCGGGCCGCTTCGCGCCGTACGCCGGGGAGCTCGTCTGGGCCGAGCCGCTGCTGTACGTCCCGGACCGGGCGTACCGGCGGCTGACCGGCGAGGAGTGGCGGCGCGGGACGGCGCACGGCTACGAGTCGCGCTCCAACACCGGGGGCTGGGCCCGCCAGTAGGCCGCCCGTCCGGGGGGAGCCGGGCCGCCGCCTAGAATCGACCCCATCATGACTGCCACTCTCGTCGTCAAGGACCTCGCCGCCGGCCACGGCGAGCGCACGCTGTTCTCCGGGTTGGACCTGGTCGTCGCCCCCGGGGACGTGATCGGGCTGGTGGGGGTGAACGGCGCCGGGAAGTCGACCCTGCTGCGGCTGCTGGCCGGGCTGGACGCCCCGGAGGGCGGCAGCCTGAAGCTGAGCCCGCCGACCGCGAACGTCGGGCACCTGCCGCAGGAGCCGGAGCGCCGCGAGGGCGAGTCGGTGCGGGACTTCCTGGCCCGGCGCACGGGCGTGGCGGCGGCGCAGGCGGCGCTGGACGAGGCCACCGAGGGCCTGGTGGAGGGCCGTCCGGGCGCGGACGACGCGTACGCGGCGGGCCTGGACCGCTGGCTGGAGCTGGGCGGCGCGGACCTGGAGGAGCGGGCCGAGGAGGTCGCCGACCAGCTCGGCCTGAAGGTCTCGCTGGACCTGCCGATGACGGCGCTGTCCGGCGGCCAGGCGGCCCGGGCGGGCCTGGCCTCGCTGCTGCTGTCGCGCTACGACGTGTTCCTGCTGGACGAGCCCACCAACGACCTGGACCTGGACGGCCTGGAGCGCCTGGAGGCGTTCGTGAAGGGCCTGCGCGCGGGCACCGTGCTGATCAGCCACGACCGCGAGTTCCTGGCCCGCACCGCGACCAAGGTGCTGGAGCTGGACCTGCACCAGCAGCAGGTCAACCTGTACGGCGGCGGCTACGAGTCGTACCTGGAGGAGCGGGCGATCTCCCGCCGGCACGCCCGCGAGCAGTACGAGGAGTACGCGGACACCAGGTCCGGCCTGGAGGCCCGCGCCCAGATGCAGCGCAACTGGATGGACAACGGCGTCCGCAACGCCCGGCGCAAGGGCGGCGACAACGACAAGAAGGCCCGGGCGCAGCGCGCCGAGTCCAGCGAGAAGCAAGCCGCGAAGGCCCGGCAGACCCAGCGGATGATCGAGCGCCTGGACGTGGTGGAGGAGCCGCGCAAGGAGTGGGAGCTGCGGATGGAGATCGCCGCCGCGCCGCGCTCCGGCTCGGTGGTGGCGACGCTCCGTCGGGCCGCCGTCAGGCGCGGGGAGTTCGCGTTCGGCCCGGTGGACCTGCAGATCGACTGGGCGGACCGGGTCGCGATCACCGGCGCGAACGGCGCGGGCAAGTCGACGCTGCTGGCGGCGCTGCTGGGCCGCCTGGAGCTGGACTCGGGCTCCGCGGCGCTCGGCTCCGGCGTGCTGATCGGCGAGGTGGAGCAGGCCCGCGGGCACCTGTTCGGCGGGGACGCGGAGCAGCCGCTGCTGGCGGCGTTCTCGGCGGCCGTGCCGGAGATGAACCCGGAGGACGTCCGCACCCTGCTGGCCAAGTTCGGCCTGAAGTCGGTGCACGTGCTGCGCCCGGCCGGGACGCTCTCGCCGGGCGAGCGGACCAGGGCGGCGCTGGCGCTGCTGCAGGCCCGCGGGGTGAACCTGCTGGTGCTGGACGAGCCGACCAACCACCTGGACCTGCCCGCGATCGAGCAGTTGGAGCAGGCGCTGGCCTCGTACACCGGCACCCTGCTGCTGGTCACCCACGACCGGCGGATGCTGGACACCGTGCAGGTGAACCGGCGCCTGGTGGTCGCGGACGGCCGGGTCACCGAGGCGTAGCGCCCCGGCCCCGGCCCCGCCCGCCGTCCTCGCCGGTACGTGCCGACCGCTTCTTGCCAGTACGTGCCGACCGCGCCCCGGCCCCTTCCGCCGGGGCGCGTCGCGTGCTGGGCTGGCGCGCATGGTTGACAGTGCACCCGCTCCGGCGCCGTCCCACCCGACGACGCCGCTCCGCCCGATGAGTGTCCCCGCCCACGAGGCGGCCGACCGCTGCCGGGCCTTCCACCAGGTGATGGACCAGCGCCGCACCGTGCGCGACTACTCGACCCGCCCGCTGCCCGAGGGGGTGGTGGAGTGGGCGGTGCGGACGGCGGCGACCGCGCCGAGCGGCGCGCACGTGCAGCCGTGGCGGTTCGTGGTGATCACCGATCCGGAGCGCAAGCGGCGGCTGCGGGAGGCCGCGGAGGCGGAGGAGCGCGAGTTCTACGACCACCGGGCGTCCGAGGAGTGGCTGGCGGCGCTGGCCCCGATCGGCACCGACTGGCGCAAGCCGTTCCTGGAGGACGCGCCCGCGGTGATCGTGGTGTTCGAGGTGCACAAGGGCCCGCACTCGCCGCGCCCCTACTACACCAAGGAGTCGGTGGGCATCGCGGTCGGCTTCCTGCTCTCCGCCCTGCACCAGGCGGGCCTGGCCACGCTGACCCACACGCCCAGCCCGATGCGCTTCCTGAACGAGGTCTGCGACCGCCCGCCGGAGGAGCGCGCCGCGTACGTCATCCCGGTCGGCTACCCGGCCGAGGACGCCCGGGTGCCCGACCTGGTCCGCAAGCCGCTGGACGAGGTGATGGTCCGGCTCTGACGGGCACGGGGGGCGGTCCCGATATCCGCTGGTCGGCGCGTTGGTGCATGGCGCATACTCCGTTCATGAGTCACTCCACCGACGCACCTGACAACGTTGCGCGACCGCTCACCGCGGGCCGCCCGCCCGAGCTGCTGCCCCTCGGCGACGGCGCGCACCTGCGCCGCCGCCGGCTGGCGGACGCCGCCGGGCTGAACGCCGCGGTGCTCGCCAACCTCGACCACCTGCGTCCGTGGATGCCCTGGGCCCAGCAGGCGCCGACCCTCCCGGAGAGCGAGCAGCTCTCGGTGCGCGGCGAGGCGGCCTGGGACGAGGGCAGCGACTTCCTGTACCTGCTCGGCCTGGACGCCGAACCGGCCCTGGTGATCGGCGGTTTCGGCCTGCACGGCCGGATCGGCCCCGGCGCGCTGGAGATCGGCTACTGGGTGCACCGCGAGCACACCGGCCGCGGCCTGGCCACCGCCGCCGCCCGCGCCCTGACCTCGGCGGCCCTCGCGCTGCCGGGCATCACCCGGGCCGAGATCCACTGCGACGAGTCGAACGCGGCCAGCGCCGCCGTCCCGCGCAAGCTCGGCTACACCCTGGACCGGATCGACCAGGAGGCGCCGACCGCCCCGGCCGAGACCGGCCGCAAGATGATCTGGCTGACGGGCGCCTGACGGCCCCTCGACACACCTCCGGGAGGGGGCGGCCCCGCCCGGGCCGCCCCCTCCCGCGCGTCCGCGTGCGCCGCCGGTCAGCGCCGGGCGAGCCGTTCGACCAGGGCCTGCCAGCTGTCGCCGAGCAGGGTGGGCAGGTCGCCGCTGTAGCAGCGTTCGGCCGGGTCGGCGGGCGGCTCGCCGGTCAGGAAGAGCAGCGGGGGGCCTTCGAGGGCGCTGGTGAGCTGGAGGGCGAGGGTGTCCGGGTCGGGGAGGCCGAGGGCGGCCTGGCCGAGCAGCATCCGGATGTGCGGGCGGGAGAAGTCGGGGCCGGCGGCGGGCTGGACGGGGCCCTTGCGCTCGAACGCGGCGCGGGCGATGTCGTGCCGGGCCAGCAGGAAGGCCGTCCGGGCGCGGCCGTAGGCGATCAGCCGGTCGACCGGGTCGCCGCCGGGGCCCAGCGGGGGCGGGCCGGACAGCACCTGGCACTGGAAGCGCTGCTCCTCGGCGTCGAGCAGGGCGCGGAAGATCCCGGCCCGGGTGCCGAAGCGGCGGAAGACGGTGCCCTTGCCCAGCCCGGCCCGTTCGGCGAGCCCGTCCATGGTGACCCGGTCGGCGCCGAGCTCGGCGATCATCGCGCGGGCGGTGCAGAGCAGCACCTCGCGGTTGCGGGCCGCGTCCGCGCGCTCGGTGGGGGGGTTTCCGAAGGGGACCAGGGAGCTGTCCATGCCGCCAATTTACCTGGCGAGAGAAACGGGGTAAAGTCCGTTTACGTCGAGCACGGCGCCCCGGCCCGTGCCCGACCTTGCCGTACCCAGCCGCACCCGGCCGTACCCACCGCGTCCGCCACTTCCCTGACGGGGCGCGAACCGAGGAGTTCTGTCATGCACCTGTTCCGCCTGGACGCCAGCATCATGCCCGGCACCTCCACCAGCGCCGAGCTCGCCAACGCCGCCGAGGCCGAGTGGGCCGCCGCCCACCCCGAGGGCACCGTCACCCGCCGCAACCTGGGCACCGACCCGCTGCCCGGCGACATCTGGGCCACCGCCGCCCTGGCCGGCTTCACCCCCGAGGACCAGCGCACCCCCGAGCAGCAGGAGGCCGCCGCGCTCGGCGCCACCCTGGCCGAGGAGCTGCGCGCCGCCGACGCCGCGATCATCGCCGTCCCGCTCTACAACTGGGGCGTCTCCCAGCACTTCAAGACCTGGGTCGACCTGGTCATCGCGGGCGCCGGCCCGACCGCCGAACTCCTCAAGGGCAAGCCGGTCGTCCTGCTCACCTCGCTCGGCGGCGGCTTCGCCCCCGGCACCCCCCGCGAGGGCTGGGACCACTCCACCCCGTACCTGGAGCGCATCCTGCGCGACGTCTGGGGCGCCGAGCTGACCACCGTCCGCCGCGAACTGACCCTGGCCGCCGTCAACCCGGCGATGGAGGGCCTGCGCGGCCTCGCCGCCGAGTACCACACCCAGGCCCTGGACGCCGCCACCGCCGCCGGCAAGGCCCTGGTCCGCGCCTGACCCGCACCCGCACCCGGGCACCACGAAGCCCCGCGCACCCGAACCCCGGGCCCGCGGGGCTTCGCCGCACCCCCGCAGCCTCAGACCTCGCCGAACCCACCGGACTTGACCGCCGCCACGAACGCGGCGAACGCCCCGGCGGGGAACACCAGCACCGGCCCCTGCGGGTCCTTCGAGTCCCGGACCGGGACGATGCCGTGCATCTGAACAAGGTTCATCGCCGGTTCGACGCACTGGCCGCCGGAACCGCTGTAGCTCGACTTGCTCCAACGCGCGGCGCTCAGGTCGGGGAGAAGGGTCACCGTTCCAGTTCCTTTCGTACGGCACGGACCGTCGCCATCGAGTCGGCCACGGACGGCGCGTCAGCCTGCAGGCGAGCGTAGTCCCTGGACCACTCCCGAACAGTGGGGATGTCTCGTTCGAGGTGTCCTTGCTTCATATCCTCCACGTAGCCGATCTGCATGTGGTTGGGGAGAGTGAGCAGGGTCAAGGAGTGGTGGAACGGGCGGCGAGCGCCGAGGCTGAAGGGCGCCACCTGGATGATCATGTTCGGCAGTTCGGCCAGTTCTTCGACGCGGCGCAGCTGCGGAACCATCACCGCAGGACCGCCGACCTGCCAGCGGAGTGCACTCTCGTCCATCACCACGTGGATCATGGGCGCCGGCTGTCGGGTGATCGCCGCCTGCCGGGCGAGCCGGAAGGAGAGCCGCTCGGCGGCCTGTTCGGTTGAAATGTTGCCACGCGAGACTCCAGCGGCGAGTTCGACCTGCGCGTACTCCGGGGTCTGGAGCAGCCCCGGCATGATGCCGAGTTCGAAGAGTCGCAGCTCGGTGGCCTTCGCCTCGCACTCGGTGAACTCCGGAAAGCCTTCGAACAGTGCGGTGTGCCGGATGTTCCAGTACATCAGCGCCAGCGTCCCGCCGGTCTCCAGCACCTCGTCCGCCCTGTTCACGGTGTCGATGTGAGGCATCCGGCTCGCGCGCTCGAAGCAGCCGACGTAGGTGCCCGTGACCCCCAGCAGATCCCCGAGCTGGGCCTGGGTGAGCCCCTTCGTCTCGCGCGAGCGCCGGAACTGGACCCCGAACGCGTGCGCGGGAGAAATCGTGGGGTCAAGGTCCTTCTTGTTCACGGCAGTTGCCCCCCAACTGAAATATCCAGACTGTCCGGTTCAGATGGTGGCGGAGCGTCAGCGATCCCGCTACCATGGACACACGGACGGTCACACAGCGTCCGCATTCCCCCATCGTCCCGACCAGTTGGCGAAAGGCCCCGGCAGATGAGCACAACGGCAGAACTCCGCGCCGCCATGGTGGACGGCCTCACCGGAGACGGCCCGGGTGGGAACCTGCCGGCCTGACCGCCCACCCCGCCGCACCCCCTTCCGTCCAGCACCACCAGCCGCGAGGTCATCCCCCATGTCCGACCACCCGTACCCGGAGTCGAGAGCGAAGTTGACGATCCGCGTCTACACGGTGCGGGCCGACGGCACCCGGCTGCCGGTCTCGTCCTGCACGTCCGACGAGCCGCTCGTGCCCGCGCCGCGCTCCGCGCTGACCTGGCCGGCCTGCCGGTGTCCGCGGTGTGCCGACGGGCGGGGGGAGTCGGATGCGCTCTGAGGAGCGGCCGGCGGACCCCGGCGAGGAGGTCCGGCGGCGGGCGTGGACGATCGCGGACCGGCTGGCGCGGGCCGGCGGGGAGGAGGCGTGGCTGATCTCCTTCGAGGACGGGTACCGGGTCGAACTCCGCTCGACCCGGCCCGCGCCGGACGTGCCCGGGGTACTGGCGGCCCTCGCGCTGGGCGACCGCTGGGGGCACCGGCGCTCGATCCTCCCCTGCACTGGCGGCCTGGTGCAGGACACCGTGTGGAGCGAGGTCCGGCTGGAGCCGTCCGGCGGCCCGGGCCCGGGGCGGGAGGGCCGCACCAGTGGTGTCGGCGAAGGGAGCCTTAAGGGTGGCTCAAGCCGGGCGGGGAACGCTTGACGGGCCTCGGCGACCCGGGCATTTTGAGTGCACGGGGCGGTCCGGCCGCCTCGTGCACGGTGTTCGAAACCCGTCCCCGGGACGGGTGTTGAGAACCAACCCCCACACGGCCCGGCCGTCGCGCTCCCCCACAGTCAGTAAGCGCGATCGGCCGGGCCGGTTCCGTGCCCCCGGCATTCGCTCCATGAGGGACCGTCAGGTGAACGTCCAGCGCGGCGGGTTGACGGTTCGCCACGGGCGGGTGACGTTTCGTCCGCCTTGTTGACCATCCGGGTTCGTCCGGGACCGTTCAGGACTACGATCGATCGATGACGGACACCACACGCAGAGCAAGCGAAAGCACCGAACTGGCGGCCCGGTACCCGGCCCTGCACGCGCCGCAGCGCTGGGAGTGGGGCGGTATCGACGCCCAGTTCAGCACCGATCTGCCGCCGGACGAGCTGGTCACCAACATCCACCTGGTGGGCTTCGCCGAGGGCCGGGTCGTCCTGTGCCGGGACGTCCGGGGCCACTGGTTCCTGCCCGGCGGCACCCGGGAGGCCGCCGAGAGCGTCGAGTCCTGCCTGGAGCGCGAGTTGCGCGAGGAGGCCGGCGCCCGGCTGGTCGGGCCGCCGACCTGGATCGGCCACCACCTGGCGGTCACCGACACCCCGGTGCCCTACCGCCCCTGGCAGCCGCACCCGGTGAAGGCGTGGCTCTGGGGCTGGGCCGACGTCCTGGTCGACTCCGCCCCCACCAACCCCGACGACGGCGAGCAGGTCGTCGAGGTCCGCCCCGTCGCCCCCGAGGAGGCCCAGCGGCTCCTCTCCCAGTACCGCGAACCCTGGTGGCCCGAACTCGTCGCGCTCGCCGTGGAGTCCCGCACCGGCTGAGGGGCGGCCGGGCCCGGCCGCCCCCCGGGGCGCGCTACTTGCCCAGGCCCGCGCGGCGGAGGGCGTCGGCCATGGCCGAGTTGGCGGGGGCGGGCTGGGCGGTGTTCGGCCGGCGGTCCTGGCGCGGGGGCCGGGAGTCGCGGCGGGGGGACTGCTCGCGGCGGTTGCCGCCGGAGCCCGAGCCCGAGCCGGATCCCGAGCCGGGGGTGGTGTCGTCGTCGAGCCGCAGGGTCAGGCCGATCCGCTTGCGCGCGACGTCGACGGTGGTGACCTTGGCGCGGACGATGTCGCCGGGCTTGACCACCTCGCGCGGGTCCTTGACGAAGTTCTTCGACAGCGCGGAGACGTGCACCAGGCCGTCCTGGTGCACGCCGATGTCGACGAAGGCGCCGAACGCGGCGACGTTGGTGACCACGCCCTCCAGCACCATGCCGACCTCCAGGTCGGAGATCTTCTCCACGCCGTCCTTGAAGGTGGCGGTCTGGAAGGCGGGGCGCGGGTCGCGGCCGGGCTTGTCGAGCTCGCCGAGGATGTCGGTGACGGTCGGCACGCCGAAGGTCGCGTCGGCGAAGTCGCCGGGGCGCAGCGCGCGCAGCACCGCGCCGTTGCCGATCAGTTCGCCGAGCTGCCCGCCGGTCGCGGTGAGGATCCGGCGCACCACCGGGTACGCCTCGGGGTGGACGGCCGAGGCGTCCAGCGGGTCGTCGCCGCCGGGGATGCGCAGGAAGCCCGCGCACTGCTCGAACGCCTTGGGGCCGAGCCGGGCGACGTCCTTGAGCGCCTTGCGGGTGCGGAACGGCCCGTTGGCGTCGCGGTGGGCGACGATGTTGTCGGCCAGCGTGCCGGTGATGCCGGAGACCCGGGTGAGCAGCGGCGCGGAGGCGGTGTTGACGTCGACGCCGACGGCGTTGACGCAGTCCTCGACCACGGCGTCCAGCGAGCGGGAGAGCTTGAGCTCGCTCAGGTCGTGCTGGTACTGGCCGACGCCGATCGACTTGGGGTCGATCTTGACGAGCTCGGCCAGCGGGTCCTGCAGGCGGCGGGCGATCGAGACGGCGCCGCGGATCGACACGTCCAGGCCGGGCAGCTCCTGGGCGGCGAACGCGGAGGCCGAGTAGACGGACGCTCCGGCCTCACTGACCATCACCTTGGTGAGGCCCAGCTCGGGGTGGCGCTTGATCAGGTCGGCGGCCAGCCGGTCGGTCTCCCGGGACGCGGTGCCGTTGCCGATCGCCACCAGGTCCACCCGGTACTGGGCGGCGAGCCGGGCCAGCGTGGCGAGCGCGGCGTCCCACTTGTTGGCGGGCTGGTGCGGGTAGATCGTCTCGTGCGCGACGACCTTGCCGGTGGCGTCGACCACCGCGACCTTGACGCCGGTGCGGAAGCCCGGGTCGAGGCCCATGGTGGCGCGCGTCCCGGCGGGGGCGGCGAGCAGCAGGTCGCGCAGGTTGGCGGCGAAGACCCGGACCGCCTCGTCCTCGGCCTCGGCGCGCAGCCTGGTCCGCAGGTCGATGCCGAGCCGGACCAGCACGCGGGTGCGCCAGGCCCAGCGGACGGTGTCGGTCAGCCACTTGTCGGCGGGGCGGCCGCGGTCGGCGATGCCGAACCGGGCGGCGATCCGCTGCTCGTAGTCGCTGGCGCCGGGCAGGTCGGCCTCCTGCTCGCCGTCGAACGGGGAGAGTTCGAGGTCGAGGACCTCCTCCTTCTCGCCGCGCAGCATGGCCAGGATCCGGTGCGAGGGCAGCTTGGTGTACGGCTCGGCGAAGTCGAAGTAGTCGGCGAACTTGGCGCCGTCCTGCTCCTTGCCGCCCCGGACCTTGGCGACCAGCCGGCCGCGGGTCCACATCCGCTCGCGCAGCGAGCCGACCAGGTCGGCGTCCTCGCCGAAGCGCTCGACCAGGATGGCCCGGGCGCCCTCCAGCGCGGCGGGCGCGTCGGCGACCTGCTCGTTGACGTACCCGGCGGCGAGCGCGGCGGGGTCCCGGGAGGGGTCGTTCAGCAGGGTGTCGGCGAGCGGTTCGAGGCCGGCCTCGCGGGCGATCTGCGCCTTGGTGCGCCGCTTGGGCTTGTACGGGAGGTAGATGTCCTCCAGCCGGGCCTTGGAGTCGGCGGCGAGGATCTGCGCGCGCAGCGCGTCGTCCAGCTTGCCCTGGGCCTCGATCGACTCCAGGACGGCGGTGCGGCGCTCCGCCAGCTCGCGCAGGTACCGCAGCCGCTCCTCCAGGGTGCGCAGCTGGGTGTCGTCGAGGGCGCCGGTGGCCTCCTTGCGGTACCGGGCGATGAAGGGCACGGTCGCACCGCCGTCGAGCAGGCCGACGGCGGCCTGCACCTGGTTCTCGCGGACGCCGAGTTCTTCGGCGATCTTGCGTTCGACGGACATGGTCACGGTGCCGGTCACCCCTTCGGACGGTTGCGCGGTGTCGCCCGTGCATTCTGGCAGGTCCGGCCGACGTCCATCCGGTGGACCGGTCGGCCGCCCGGAGCGTGGCGCGTTCCGGGGACGCGGGCGGACACGCGTCCGGGCGGCCCGGAGGCCGGTCGGATCGTCTGGTATGAGAGGTGGACGACCGTTTTCCGGGCTCTCGTCGGCGCCGCTGCCGGAGCTGCCGTCCGCGCGCATTGGAGGACATGGTGGCGCAGGCCCCCGCCCCGGCACCGGCCCCCGCACCGACCCCGGCCCCGGCCCTCCGGCCGCCCGACCGGCCGGTCCGCTGGACCCGCCCCGCCGACTGGCCCCGCGAGGTGCTGGCCCTCGCCGCGTACTGGATCGCCGGCCGGGTGCTGATGGTCGGGCTGATCCGCTCCGGCCGGACCGAGCCCGCCATCGAGGTGCACCGGCTCTACCACGGCTGGTACCAGGTCCTGCGCACCGGCACCTTCCCGGTCGGCGACGTCACCTGGCAGTACCCGCCCGGCGCGGCGCTGCCGATGCTCGCCCCGGGCCTGCTGCCGTTCCTGACGTACCTCCAGTCCTTCGTGCTGCTGTCCCTGCTGGCCGACGCCGCCGTGCAGGCCGCCCTGCTGGCGGCCGGCCGCGGCCCGGGGCGCTCGACCTGGGGGGCCTGGGCGTGGGCGCTGGCCCTGCCGCTGCTGCTCGGCCTGCCGTACGGGCGCTACGACCTGTCGGCGACCGCGCTCGCGGTCGGCGCGCTGCTGCTGTTCCCGGCCCGGCCGCGGCTGGGCGGGGTACTGGCCGGGATCGGCGCGATGGTCAAGGTCTGGCCCGCGCTGACGCTGCTCGGCACCCCGCGCGGCCGCACCACCCGGCAGACCTGGACGGCCGCCGCGCTCTCCGCGCTCGCCCTGCTGCTGGTCCTCGCCGCCTGCTTCGACCACACCCTCGGCTTCCTGCACGCCCAGGGCGGGCGCGGCGTGGAGATCGAGTCGCTGGGCGGCAGCGCCCTGCAGGCGGCACGGCAGTTCGGCTGGTCCGGCCGGGTCGAGCAGCACTACGGCTCGTTCGAGTTCCTCGGCCGGTACGTGCACCGGATCGCCCAGTTGTCGCTGCTGCTGACCGCCGCGGCCTTCGGCTGGCTGCTGCTGTGGCGGGTCCGGGCCCGGCGCTGGACGGCCGCCACCCCGTACGACGCGGCGCTGACCGCGGTGCTGCTGTTCACCGTCACCAGCCGGGTGATCTCCCCGCAGTACCTGGTCTGGCTGATCGGCCTGGCCGCCGTCTGCCTGACCGTGGAGGACACCACGCAGCGGCCGGTCGCCCTGCTGCTGCTGCCCGTGGTCGGCGTCACCACCGTCGACTACCCGCTGTTCTTCGACGCGATGCAGGCCGGCGGCTGGTGGCCGACCGCGGTCATCCTGCTCCGCAACGGGCTGCTGCTGGCCGCCTCGCTCTGGTCCGCCGCCCGGCTGTGGCGGGCCACCGCCTCGCCCCGGCCCGTCGGCACCGGCGCCGCCTCGGCGGCCTGACGGGCCGTCGGGAGACGTAGACTGCCCCGATGGCCGACACCGCGCTGGACCGGCTCGCCGCCGGGAAGTACCTGCTGATCACCAGTTACAAGAAGGACGGCAGCCCCGTCGCCACCCCGGTCTGGGTGGTCCGGGACGGCGACGCGCTGGGGGTGTGGACCGTCGCCGACTCCTGGAAGGTCAAGCGGATCCGGCGGCGCGGCGACGTCCTGGTCGGACCGTGCGACGTGCGCGGCAACCCGAGCGGCTCCCCGCTGCCCGCCACCGCCGAGATCGCCGACCCCGCCACCACCGAGCGCTACCGGCAGCTGCTCGGCCGCAAGTACGGGCTGGTCGGGCGGCTCACCCTGCTCGGCAGCCGGCTGCGGCGCGGCAAGGGCGGCACCGTCGGCATCACCGTCCGGCTGGACGGCTGACGGCCGGACGGCTGACAGCTGCCGGTGACCGCTGCCGGCCGTCGGCGTTCAGCCCTCGTACGGCAGCAGCTCCGGGCGCTTCGCCGGGCGGCCGTCCCCGGAGGAGCGGCCGCGCAGGCGGCGGCCGATCCACGGGCCGACGTGGGTGCCCAGCCAGCGGACATCCTCACGGGCCTTCCGGCCGCGGGTGCGGGTGTCCGGCTCGGCCAGCGGGGCCCGCCAGTCCTCGGCGGACGGGCGGCCGAGCGCCTCCAGCACCGCCAGCGCGACCCGGCGGTGGCCCTCCGGGGACAGGTGCAGCCGGTCCTCGGCCCAGAGCCGACGGTCGTCGAACACCGGCGCCGAGAACAGGTCCACCAGCACCACCCCGCCCGGGTGCTCCCGGACCACGCCCTCCACGAACGCCTTCATCCGCAGGATGGCGGGCAGCAGGCGGCTGCTGCCCGCCATCCGCCGGGTCGGATCGGTGGAGGTGAACAGCACCACGGTGCGGCCCTCGGCCAGCAGTTCGCGGGTGCACTCGCCGAGCAGCCGCTCGACCTCGGCCACCTCGCAGCCCGGGCGCAGCACGTCGTTCAGGCCGCCCGCCAGCGTCACCAGGTCGGCGTCGGTGGCCGCGGCCAGGTCGACCTGCTCGGCCCGGATCTGACCGATCAGCTTGCCCCGCACCGCCAGGTTCGCGTACCGGAAGCCGTCCGCCCCCGCCTCGGCGGCCAGCGCGTCGGCGACCCGGTCCGCCCAGCCGCGGAACTGCCCGTCGGGCAGGGTGTCGTCGCACATCCCCTCGGTGAACGAGTCCCCCACCGCCACCATCGCCCGGTACTGCCGCACACCGCCTCCTGGAGTCGTCCCTGGCCGGGCCCCACCCTACCGAGAGGCCCGCCGGGGGCGGGGTGCGGGAGGGGAGAGGCGGGGGCGGAGGCCGGGACAGGGGCAGTGGCAGCAACGGGCCGCCGGGGCAGGGAGGCGGTCGACGGCGGGCCCGGCGGTCGGGGGCGGTGGGTGCGGTTCAGCAGGGGCGTGGGCGGTCGTCGGGTTCGGGGGCGGGGAGCGGGCGGGGCACCACGTCCAGGGTGGCCGGGCCGTTGACGATCATCGACGGGAGCCGGGCGGGTGGCCGGTCGGGCTCGGCCAGGGCCAGGGCGGGCAGCCGGGCGAACAGGGTGCTCAGGGCGGTCTCCGCCTCCAGCCGGGCCAGGTGGGCGCCGAGGCAGAAGTGCGGGCCGTACCCGAACGCCAGGTGGCTCTTGTCGGGGCGGCCCGGGTCGAACGCGTCCGGGTCCGCGGGGTGCACCCGCGGGTCCCGGCCGGCGGCGGCGAAGCCGAGCAGGACCGGGTCGCCCTTGCGGATCAGGACGCCCTCGCCGAGGTCGACGTCCGCCAGGGCGTAGCGCAGTGGCAGGTGCATCACCGGGCCCTCGACCCGCAGGGTCTCCTCGACCACGTCCGCCCAGCCGGTCGCGCCCGCCCGTGCCCGGGCCAACTCGGCCGGGTGGGTGAGCAGTTCGAGGGCCGCGCTGGTGATCAGGTTGACGGTGGTCTCGTACCCGGCGCCGACCATGGCGAACAGGGTGCCGAGCAGGAGCGGTTCGGGCAGCGGGTGGCCGTCCGGGCCGGCCGACAGCAGCAGGTCGCCGGTCAGGTCGGCGGCCGGGTGGGCCCGCTTGTGGGCCAGCAACTCGGCGAGCCGGACGGCCAGTTCGGCCTGGGCGGCGAGGGCGGCGGGCGGGGCGAGGGAGGAGTCCATCAGGGTGTCGATGGCGTGGCCGAGCGCGCCGCGCAGGTGTTCCGGCACGCCGAACAGGTCGCAGATCACCGTCATGGTCAGCGGCAGCGACAGTGTCTGCCGCAGGTCGGCGCGCGTTCCGGGCGGCAGCGCGGCCAGCGCTCCGACCAGGCGTTCGGCGGTCTCCCGGACGTGGGGGCGGAGCAGTTCGACCCGGCGCGGCGAGAACGCCGGGGCGATCCGGGCCCGGGCGCGGCGGTGCTCGGCGCCGTGCGTGTTGAAGAAGCTGTCCTGGAACGCGAACGGGGCCAGCGCCCAGCCCTCCGGCGCCAGGTGCGCGTCCGGCCAGTGCCGGTGGTCCCGGGACAGCCGGGGGTCGGCGGCCAGCGCCTGGATCTCGGCGTGCCGGGTCACCGACCAGGCCCGCACCCCGCCCGGCAGTTCCACCCACACCGCCGGGCCCTGCTCGCGCAGTTCCGCGGCCTCCGCGTGCAGCGCGGCCCCGGCCGGGTCGAGCACGGGGCAGCCCGCGGCCGGGCGGGCGGGTCCCGCCGGCCGCGGCGCGGACCCGGCGGGCGGGGCGAACGGCCGGTCGGCGGTCATCCGGCCACCGGCCGGGGCACCACGTCCAGCGCGGCCGGGCCGTTGACGATCATCGACGGGAGGCGGTCGGGCGTCCGGTCGGGCTCGGCCAGGGCCAGGGCGGGCAGCCGGGCGAACAGGGTGCTGAGCGCGATCTCCGCCTCCAGCCGGGCGAGCGGGGCGCCGACGCAGAAGTGCGGGCCGTGGCCGAACGCCAGGTGGCTCTTGTCGGCGCGGGCCGGGTCGAACGCGTCCGGGCGCTCCGGGTGCACCCGCGGGTCCCGGCCGGCGGCGGCGAAGCCGAGGATGATCGGGTCGCCCTTGCGGATCAGCACGCCTTCTCCGAGGTCGAGGTCCTCGACCGCGTAGCGCAGCGGGACGTGCATCACCGGGCCCTCGACCCGCAGGGTCTCCTCGATCACGTCCGCCCAGCCGGTCGCGCCCGTCCGCACCCGGGCCAACTCGGCCGGGTGGGTGAGCAGTTCGAGGGCCGCGCTGGTGATCAGGTTGACGGCGGTCTCGAACCCGCCGGTGATCATCGTGAACAGGGTGCCGACCAACTCGGGCTCGGACAGCGGACGTTCGCCGGGGCGGTCGGACAGCAGCAGGTCGCTGGTCAGGTCGGCCGCCGGGTCGGTCCGTTTGCGTGCCAGCAACTCGCGCAGCCGGACGTCGAGTTCGATCTGCGCGGCGAGCGCGCGGTCTTCGGAGAGCGAGGAGTCCAGCACGGTGTCGATCGCCTCGCAGAGCGCGCCGCGCAGCTCCTCCGGCACGCCGAACAGGTCGCAGATCACCGTCAGGGTGAGCGGCCGGGACAGCGCCAGCCGCAGGTCCGTACGCTCCCCGGGGGCCAGTTCGGCCATGGCCGCCACCAGCCGGTCCGCCGTGGCCTGCACCTGCGGGCGCATCCGCTCCACCCGGCGCGGCAGGAAGGTCGGCGCGAGCCGGTTCCGCGCGGCCCGGTGCTCGGCCCCGTACTGGTTGACGAAGCTGTCCTGGAACGCCACCGGCCCCAGCACCCAGCCCTCCGGCACCTCCGCCGCCCCCGGCCAGTGCAGCCGGAAGTCCCGGGAGACCCGCGGGTCGGTGGTCAGCGCCTGGATCACCGCGTGCCGGGTCACCGACCAGGCCCGCACCCCGCCCGGCAGCTCCACCCACACCGCCGGGCCCTGCTCGCGCAGTTCCGCGGCCTCCGCGTGCAGCGCGGCCCCGGCCGGGTCGAGGAACGGACAGCTGGGAACGGAAGAATCGGACACGGTGTGCTCCCCTCACCGAAAGTCCCCGTACTGCCCCCATGGTGGGGCCCGCCGCACCACCGCCGGAAGACTCCGCGCAGCTCTGTCCGGATTGCGCCCCCGGTGCCGTCAACTCCCTTTCCACCAGCACCTGTTGGCACCAGAAACCCCACCCGCTCCGAACGCGCGGGTGGGGCTCCGGGCCTCGGTTGCTGACGGACCGTCAGATCGAGCCGAGGGCGACCGCGGCCTCCGGGGTGTGCAGCTGGAAGGTCAGGGACTCCTGGAGGTAGAGGTGCACGGTGGTCTCGTCGTGGGAGAGGTAGCCGATCGAGAGGTCCTCGCCCAGGTGCAGCTCGAAGTCGCCGCCGCGGGCGGACAGCAGGACGGCGCCCTCGACCGCCGGGGCCCAGATGATCTCGCCGTCCAGCAGGCGGGCCAGGTGGTTGTGGACGGGGTAGCCGTGGTCGGAGGTCTCGTTGACGGCGGTGAAGGCGTCCGCGCCGAGCAGCAGCGAGTACGGGCCGCCGACCCCGGCCAGGCGCAGCGCGGTGAGGGCCCGGCTGACGGCGTTGGGGTACTCGCGGACGTCGGCGGGCAGTTCGACCGGGTGGTTGGAGGAGCCGTCCCGGATGCCGGTGATCCCGGCGGCCGGGTAGCCGTCGAAGACCGCGCGGTCCTCGGCGAGCGCGATGGTGCGGGCGGCGTCCTTGACCGGGTCCCAGTCGGAGTCCTGGGAGCCGCGCTCGACGTCGTCCACGGCGGCCCGGGTGACGGTGAACGGGACCCGCAGCTCGACCACCTGGAGGGACTCCCGGGCCCGGGCCTGGACGCCGCTGCCGGGGGCCGCGATGTCGGCGAGGTGCCCGGTGCCGACCGCGGCCAACCCGGGCCCGTCGGGCCCGGCCAGGTCGACCACCCGCCGCCCGGCGACGTGCAGTCGGAAGGTCCGCCGGGCCTCCTCCTCGATCTCGTCCCAGGCGGCGGCGGAGACGGGCGCCAGGTCGCGGTGTAGGTTGTTCACGGTGCGGTGCTCCTTTTCAGGCTGCCGATGCGGAGGCTGCCGTCCCGGACCGGCAGGGGGACGGCCGGGGCTTCGGTCTGGGCGCCGGGGGCGGGGGGCGGGTCGTTCAGGAAGTCCGCGGAGGGGACGTGGAAGGAGGTCCCGGTGACGGCGGTGGAGAAGTCCAGCAGCCGGTCGTGGGCGGCGGCCCCGCGGCCCAGGAACATGTTGCGGAGCATCTCCTCGGTGACTCCCGGGTCGCGGGCGTACCCGATGAAGTAGGTGCCGCACTCGCCGCCCTCGGCGAACGACCCGAACGGCATGTTCAGCCGCCAGATGTCGCGGTCCTCGCCGTCGGGGCCGGTGACGGTGTTCAGGGCGACGTGCGAGTCGGCGGGCTTGGCCGCGTCGTCCAGCTCGATGTTGTCGAGCTTGGTGCGGCCGATCACCCGTTCCTGGTGCTCGGTGCTGATCGCGTTCCAACCCGCCATGTCGTGCAGGTACTTCTGCACGATGACGTAGCTGCCGCCCGCGAAGTCCGGGTCCTCGTCGCCGATCAGGACCGCCTCGGCGGCGTCCCGGCCGGTGGGGTTCTCGGTGCCGTCGACGAAGCCGATCAGGTCCCGGCAGTCGAAGTAGCGGAAGCCGTGGGTCTCGTCCAGCACGGTGGCCCGGTCGCCGAGCCGCCGGCTGATCCGGGCGGCCAGTTCGAAGCACAGGTCCATCCGCTCCGCCCGGACGTGCAGCAGCAGGTCGCCGGGGGTGGCGGGGGCGAGGTGCCGGGGACCGGCCAGTTCGACGAACGGGTGCAGTCCGGCGGGGCGGGGGCCGGCGAACAGGCGGTCCCAGGCGTCGGAGCCGATCCCGACCACCAGGCCGACCTCCTCGTGCGGGGCCCGGGAGCCGACCGAGCGGGCCAGCCCGCCGAGGTCCGGCAGCAGGTCGCGGACGGTCTGCTCACCGCCGTCCTCGATCCCGAGCACCAGGAACACGGCGGCCCCGGTCAGCGCGGCGAGGACCGGTTGGGGCTGCGGCATGGCGGGGGCTCCCAGGGGGCTGCCGGACGTTCGGACGCGAGCCGACCATACCGGGCAAAAGGTTCGAGAACCCGTGATGGCGCCCGAATCGGGCGTGTCCGGCGGGGCCGGACCGGGAAGGGTCCGCGGCGGCCCCGGCTCAGGCCCGTTCGGTGCGCCTGACCTGCCGCAACTCGGCCAGCTCCGCGGTCATCCGGGTCAGGAAGCGCACCACGGTGTCCACCTGCTCCGGCGCGAACTCGGCCCGCACCCGGTCCGTGCACTCCGCGACCGGGGCGAACCACTCCCCGGCGATCCGGGCCGCGTCCGGGTGGTAGTGCACGTGCACCTGCCGCCGGTCCGCCTCGTCCTTGGTCCGGTGCACGTGCCCCGCCCGCTCCAGGCGGTCCAGCACCGCGGTCACCGCGCCCGAGGTGAGCCCCAGTTCGGTCCGCAGCCCGCCGGGGGTGATGCCGGGCGGATCGGCCGCCCGCAGCACCGCGAGCAGCGCCTGCACATCGGTGGCGTGCAGGCCCGAGGCGGCGGCGAAGTCGTGCCCCAGCAGGTTCATCTCGGACGCCAGCCCCTGCAGCAGCCGCCCGAACTCCCGCTGCTCCACCACCCGCTGCTCCACCGCACCCACCACCCGCTGCTGCCCGACCCTGCCGCCCCGACCCTAGCGCGACCGCCTCCGCCGGGGCACGGAGGAACGGCACGGGGCCGGGCCGGGCCGGGCGAGGGGCCCCTCACGGGGCAGGGGCCGCTACGGCCCCGGGGCCCGGACGCCGCGGGCCGGGAACGCGTCGGGGTCGGGAGCGCGCTCGGCCGGGAGGACGGCCTGCCCGCTCACCGGCCGTCCGGCCCGTCCGCGCCCAGGGCCCGGGCCAGCAGGGTGAGGGTGTCCGGGAGGTCGCGGGGGGCCAGGGTGCCGGGTGGGCGGGTGGTGCGGTGCCAGCCGGGGCCGGCGGCGAGGACGGCGGGGCGGAGGCGGGCGCCGCGGGGGCCCCACGGGGTGGTGGCGACGGTGCGGGCGGGGGCGGGGTCCGCGGTGGCGCGGGTCTGCGACCAGAGCAGGACCGCGGCGGGGCCGGTGCGGCGGACGGCGGCGGCGAGGGCCGCCGCGGGCAGGGCGGCGCCGAAGACCCGGAACGGCAGGCCGCGTTCGGCGAGCGCCGCGGCCACCGCCTCCACCGGCAGGGTGTGCTGCTCGCCGGGCATCGCGGCCAGCAGCACCGGCGGCCCGGCCGCGCCCGCCGGGGGCACCGCGACCCGGCGCAGCGCGCTGGAGACGTGCCAGGACAGCAGGTGCTCGACCTCGACGTCCTGCTCGCCGCCGCCGCGGGCCCAGCGGCGTCCGGAGGCGCGCAGTGCGGGCGCCATCAGGTCCGTCCAGGCGGTGACGGCGCCGAACCGTTCGACCCCGTCGTGCAGCAGCCGGGCCACCTCGGGTCCGTCCAGCCGCCGCGCGGCCCGGGCCAGCCCGCGCACCTCGGGGGGCACCGCGCCCGGCGGCGCCGCCCGTTCGACCGGCGCCGCCCGTTCGCCCCGTTCGGCCTGCGCGGGGGCCAGCCGGGCGGCCTCGGCGGGCGGCACCCCGTGCGCGGTGAGGCGGCACATCGCCTCCAGCACGGCCACGTCGCGGGCGGTCCAGCGCCGGTGCCGGCCGGCCGGGCGCTCGGCCGGACCGATCCCGTAGCGGCGCTCCCAGGAGCGGACGGTGGTCGGCGAGACCCCGAGCCGCCGGGCGACCGCCCCGGTGCTGGCGCCCGCCTCGAGCGGTACTTCTGACATTCCGTCACCCTAGGTCCGATTCACGGCGCGGGGCCCCCGCACCACAGGTCTCTCAATCATTGAGATATTCTGGCGGCCATGTCGACTCCCGCACCGCCCTCGCCCGCACCGCGCCCGCCCGCGGCCCGCCGCCTGCGGTTCCTGCTCCCGCTCGTCCTCCTGCTGGTCTGGTTGGTGCTCGGCGGCGCGCTCGGGCCGTTCGCCGGGCGGCTGGGCGAGGTGTCGACCAACGACGGGGCCGCGTTCCTGCCGCGCAGCGCCGAGTCGACCCGGGTCGCCCAGCTCGAGAAGGACTTCCGCACCGACTCGACGCTGCCGGTGGTGCTGGTCTGGGAGGCGGAGTCCGGGCAGGTGGACGAGGCGCTGCGGGCCGAGGCCGGCAAGGCGCTGGCCGCGGCCGCGCAGGTGCCCGGCGGCACCGGGCAGGTCTCGCCGCTGCTGCCGTCCGAGGACGGGCGGGCGCTGGAGGCGGTCGTGCAACTGCGCGCCGACCTCGGGCCGGACACCAAGGAGGCGGTCGCGGCCATCCGCGACCTGGCCGGGAAGGTCCCGGGCGCCACCGCCGGGGTGGCCGGACCGGCGGCGGTGCTGGCCGACCTGTCGGGGGCGTTCGCGGGCATCGACGGCCTGCTGCTCGGGGTCGCGCTCGGCGTGGTGCTGCTGATCCTGCTGCTGGTCTACCGGGCGGTGCTGCTGCCGCTGCTGGTGATCCTCGGCGCGGTGTTCGCCCTCGCCGCGGCCTGCGCGATCGTGTACGCGCTGGCGCAGCACGGCGTGGTCCGGGTGGACGGGCAGGTGCAGGGGCTGCTGTCGATCCTGGTGATCGGCGCGGCCACCGACTACGGGCTGCTGCTGTCCGCCCGCTTCCGCGAGGAGCTCGCCGCCGGGCAGGACCGGTTCGCCGCCGCCCGCACCGCGCTGCGCCGCTCGGTGGAGCCGGTCGCCGCCTCGGGCCTCACCGTGGGCCTGGGCCTGCTGGTGCTGCTGCTGTCCGACCTGACGAACAACCGGGCGCTCGGCCCGGTCGGCGCGATCGGCATCGCCTGCGCGGTGCTGTCCGCGCTGACCTTCCTCCCGGCGGCGCTCGCGCTGTGCGGCCGGGCCGCGTTCTGGCCGGCCCGGCCCGGCACCGGCGGCGGCTCGAACCGGCTCTGGCAGCGGGTCGCCGACCTGGTGGGCCGCCGTCCGCGCGCGCTGTGGGTGGGCTCGGTCGCGGTGCTGGCGGCGCTCGCGGCCTGCTCCCCGCTGCTGGACGCCCGGGGCGTGCCGCAGTCCGAACTGTTCACCACCGCCCAGCCCTCGGTCGCCTCCCAGCGCCTGCTCTCCGCGCACTTCCCGGGCGGCTCCGGCAACCCGGCGGTGATCGTCGCCGACGCCGCGCACGCGGACGCCGTGGCGGACGCCGCCGCGCAGGTGCCCGGCGTCGCCGCGGTCCGCCCGTACACCGGCGGCGCGCCCACCGCCCCGCCGGTGGTCGCCGACGGCCGGGTCCGGCTCGACGCGACGCTCGCCGACCCCGCCGACAGCGACGCCGCGCTCGCCGCCGTCGGCCGGCTGCGCACCGCCGTGCACGCCGTGGACGGGGCCGACGCCCTGGTCGGCGGCTACTCGGCGCAGCAGGCCGACACCCGGGCCACCGCCCGGCACGACCGGACGCTGATCATGCCGGTGGTGCTGCTGTGCATCCTGGTGGTGCTGATGCTGCTGCTGCGCTCGGTGCTGGCGCCGCTGCTGCTGGCGGCGACGGTCGCGCTCTCCTACCTGGCCACGCTGGGCGTCTCGGCGCTGGTCTTCCCGCACGTGTTCGGCTTCTCGGCGACCGACCCGTCCGTCCCGCTGTACGGGTTCGTGTTCCTGGTCGCACTGGGCGTGGACTACAACATCTTCCTGATGACCCGGGTCCGCGAGGAGACCGCCGCCCTCGGCACCCGGGCGGGCGTGCTGCGCGGCCTGACCGCGACCGGCGGCGTCATCACCTCCGCGGGCGTGGTGCTCGCCGCGACCTTCGCGGCGCTGGGCGTCATCCCGCTGGCCTTCCTCGCCCAGATCGCCTTCATCGTGGCCTTCGGCGTCCTGCTCGACACCCTGCTGGTCCGCTCGCTGCTCGTCCCGGCCCTGGTCCACGACCTGGGCGGCCGGGTCTGGTGGCCGGCCCGCGCGGCGGACTGACGCCACGTCAGCCGAGCTCGGTCCGCAGCCGCCGCAGCCCGTCCCGGACCCGGCTCTTCACCGTCCCCAGCGGCGCACCCAGCAGCGCGGCGATCCGCGCCTGGGTGCAGCCGCCCCAGTAGGCGAGGGCCAGCGCCTCGCGCTGGGCGGGGGCGAGGGCGGCCAGGGCGGCGCGGACGGCCCGGTCCTCGATGCGGCGTTCGGCCTCGGCGGCGACGCTGTCGTACGCCGGGCGGTACTCGCGCAGGGCGGCCGCCCGCTCCCGCTCGGCGCCGGCCCGGGCCGCGCGGACCCGGTCGACGGCGCGGTGGTGGGCGGCGGTCAGCGCCCAGGCGTGCACGCTGCCGCGCTCGGGGCGGTAGCGCCCGGCGGTGCGCCAGAGCTCCAGGAACACCTCCTGGACGACCTCCTCGCTCTGCGCCCGGTCCCGCAGCACCCGCCGCACCACCGCCCCCACCGGGCCCAGCAGCTGCCGGTACAGCACCTCGAAGGCATCCGGCTCCCCCCGGGCCACCCGGGCCACCAACTCGCCGCCGCACGTCTCGACCGTCACCCCGCCAAGGTCGTCCGCCCCACCGCCGGACGCCACCCGCAGCGTTCGTGCAGCGTTTCAGCCGGCGGCCGCGGCCGGATCCGTCCCGTCCGCGCCCGGAACCCACCGCGCCGTGCAAGTGCCGTGCCGGGTGGCCGGACCGCCCGCCAACTACCATGCGTAGGGAACGAGTTGCCATCGGTTGCACTGGAAGGGACCCGCATGCGCGCCACCATCCGCCGGGCCGTGATCCCCGCTGCCGGGCTCGGTTCCCGGCTCCTCCCGCTCACCAAGGCCACCCCGAAGGAGATGCTGCCGGTCGGTGACCGGCCGGTGATCGAGCACACCGTCCGCGAGCTGATCGACTCCGGGATCACCGACATCACGGTCGTCGTCTCCGGCGACAAGTCGCTGATCCAGGAGCACTTCCGGCCCAATCCGGCGCTGGTCGCCCAGCTGCGCGCCGCCGGGAAGTCCGGCTACGCCGACGCGGTGGAGGAGGTCGGCGAGCTGTCCCGCCGCGGCCACCTCACCTACCTGTACCAGCACGGCCCGTACGGCAACGGCACCCCGGTGCTGAACGCCGCCCGGAACTTCGGCGACGAGCCGTTCCTGGTGCTGTGGCCCGACGACGTGTTCGTCGCGGCGGTGCCGCGCGCCCGGCAGCTGGTCGCCGCGTACGAGCGGACCAACGCCCCGGTGCTGGCGCTGATGCCGATGGGCCCGGAGGACTCCCGGCGGTACGGCGTGCCCGTGGTGAAGGAGGACCTCGGCGACGGGTCGCTGCGGATCACCGGCCTGGTGGAGAAGCCGGAGCCCGCCGACGCGCCCTCGCGGTACGCCGCGATCGGCGGCTACGTGCTGACGCCCGGCGTGGTGGACGAGCTGCGCGAGCAGTACCGCCGCCACCAGGAGGACCCGGTCGGCGAGCTGTACCTGACCGACGCGCTCAACGCGTACGCCACCCGGCGCGCCGTGTACGGCCAGGTCATCGAGGGCCGCTGGTACGACACCGGCAACCCCGGGGCGTACCTGATCGCGCAGTTCGCCCACGCCCTGGCGCACCCCGAGTACGGGCCCGTCCTCCGGCGGCTGGCCGGGGAGCGCGGTGGGGCCGACTCCCCCGGTGCTAGCGGGCGTTGAGTACCGCGATGCCGCAGTCGCCGGTTTCGAAGCCTGCCAGCAGGGCGTCCAGTGAGGCGGGCGGGCCGGTGTGGTCGATGAGCAGGACGGCCTGGAGTCCGCCGTCCTGCTCGGCGGGGGCGAAGTCGGTGGCGAGTTCGCGGCGCAGCAGCGGGACACACTCGTCGTCGCCGGGGAACTCGGCCAGCAGGGCGGGCTGTTCGGCGAAGCAGCGGGTGAGGACGGCGCGGGCGGTGACCAGGGTGACGGCGAGGCGGTCGCCGGTGCGGGCGTAGCGGGCGGCGAGGTCGTCCGGGAGGAGGTAGCAGACGCCCTCCTCGCCCTCGTGGCCGTAGCCGAGCAGCCCGTTGACGGCCCGTTCGCCGGGGTCGGCGGAGGCGGTGTCGACGGAGAGCAGCACGCCGACGTCCTCCGCTCCGAACGGCGGGACGGCGGTGATCCAGATACCCGGGGAGTCGTTCACGGCGCCCAGCCAAGCACCCTCCGCCGACAGCGCCCACCGGCAGCGCCCGGGCGCCGGCGGGGTCAGGGGTGCCAGGGGCGCAGGACGTCGGCCCGGCGGGCGGGGGTGCCGTCGGCGGTCAGGCCGTGGGCCCAGTGGTCGGGGTCCTGGTGGGGCGGGCCGCCTGCCGGGGCGACCCGGCGCAGGCCGTCCCAGGCGCCGGGGTCGCCGGCGTCGACCGCGCGGGCGTAGGCCCGGCGCGCGCCGGTCCGGTCCCCGTCCTGCTCGTGGAGCCGGCCCAGGGCGGCCCAGGCCGCGGGATCGCCGAGTTCGGTGCCGTGCCGGTAGGCGCGGGCGGCGGCTTCGGGGTCGTGGTCCTCGCGGACCCGGCCGAGCGCGGTCCAGGCGCCGTCGCCGCCGGCGGTGACGGCCCGGCGCACGGCCAGTTCGGCGGCCCCGGGGTCGCCGGCGCGTTCGCGGAGCCGGGCGAGCGCGGCCCAGGCTCCCGGGTCGCCGTGCGCGGCGGCCCGGGCGGCCGCGTCGTCGGCGCCGGCGGGGTCGGCGGCGCGTTCGCGGAGCCGGGCGAGCGCGGCCCACGCCTCCGGGTCCCCGGCGTCGGCGGCCCGGTCGGCCGCGCGGTCGGCGGCCGGGCGGTCCCCCACCCGCTCCCGGCGGCGGGCGAGTTCGGACCAGGCGTAGGCGTCGCCCAGGCGGGCGGCCCGGGCGGCCGCGTCGTCGGCGCCGGCGGGGTCGCCGGCGCTCTCGCGGAGCCGGGCGACCTGGGCCCAGGCGAGCGGGGTGCCGAGGGCGGCGGCCCGGCGGTAGGCGGTCTCGGCGCCCGCCGGGTCGTCGGCCGTCTCGCGGAGCCGGGCCAGCGCGTTCCAGCCTTCGGCGGTTCCGGCCTGTCCGGCGCGCTCGGCGGCGGCTTCGGCGGCGGCCCGGTCGCCGGCCTCCCAGTGGCAGCGGACCAGGTCCGCCCCGGTGGTGGTGGCGCCGACGACGGCGGCCTCCAGACAGGTGAGTTCGGCGTCCGCCAGGTCCCCGTTGCTCCGGTGGACCCGGGAGAGGCCGGTCCAGGCCCAGGCGTCGCCGCCCCAGGCGGCCTCCTGGTAGGCGCGGGCCGCGCCGGCGTGGTCGGCGGCGTGCTCCCGGAGCCGGCCGAGGGCGGTCCAGGCCTGCGGGTGGCCGAGGGAGAGTGCGCGGGCCGCCGACTCCTCGGCCCCGGCCGGGTCCTGACGCTGTTCGTGGAGCCGGGCGAGGGCGGCCCAGGCCAGTGGTTCGCCGTGGTCGGCCGCCACCGTGTAGGCCCGTTCGGCGGCGGCCCGGTCGCCGGCCGCTTCGGTGGCGGTGGCGAGCAGCATCCAGGCGCGCGGGTCGTCGGCGGCGGCCCGTTCCGCTCCGGTCAGGTCGCCGAGTTCGACCAGGAGCGCGGTGGCCGCGGCCCGGGCGACCCGGCTGCCCGCGTCGGCGGAGCCCCGGTGGAGGCGCAGCGCGTGGCCGTAGCGGCGGCGGTCGACGGCGGCGGCGGCGACCGCGTCGAGGTCGTCGGTGGTGCGGGCGTGGCGGGCGACGGCGTCCCAGAGGGTGGCGGGCGGGCAGAGGTGGCCGCGACGGTGCCGGAGGTGCCGGTCGAGGTAGTCGGTGATCCGGTAGCCGTCCGCCGCGCCGAGGCCGGGGGTCTCGCGGACGGCGGCGAGAGCGGCGAGTCCGCGGTGGGCGTGTTCGCCGACGGGGTGGCAGAGCGAGTCGACGGCGGCGGCCAGCCAGCCGTCACCGGTGACCCGGGCGGTGTCCGGCAGGTAGCCGCCGACGGCTTCGGCGAGCAGGTCCGCCGGGAGCGGCCCGGTGTGGCCGATCCGGCGGGCGTCGGCGGCGGCGCTGATCAGGGCGTGTTCGATCTCGGTGAAGAAGTGGCCGGGGCCCTGTTCGTAGCGGCGCACCAGGACGGGACCGCCGGTGAGGTGCTGCAGGACCCGGCCGTCGGCGGCGGCGCGCAGGGCGGCGGCCAGCCGGGGGTCGCGGGCGGCTTTCTCGGCGAGTTCGGGCAGGTGGTCGGCCATGGTGCCGGGGACGTCGAATTCGGTCTGCCAGGTGGTCAGCAGGGCCCTGGCGCGGGGGTGCCGGTCGCCGGCCGGGCCGGGCCGGGCGGTGAGCCGGCGCAGCTGGTCGGTGCGGACGGTGCCGATCGCCACGATCGGGGCGGCCCGTTCCAGCAGGTCGGCGAGCGCGGTGGCGACGTCCTCGCCGGTCCCGCCGTCGAGGTGGCGGGCCAGGTCGTCGAGCCAGAGCACGGTGCGGGGCGGGACGGCGTCGGCGGCGAGCAGGGCCAGCAGTTCCTCCGGTCCCCGGGCGGGGTGCAGCAGCGGCCAGTCGGGGACGGCCCGGTGGACCGCCCGGTACGCGGCCCTGGTCCGGCCCGTGCCGGGGGCGCCGGCCAGGACGGCGAGGACGGAGCGGCGGCGGCCGGGCCCGGCGGCCTGCCGCAGGTGCGCGCGCAGCGCCAGGTCGTGGGCGCGTTCGACGTACTCGGTGGGGGTGCCGGGGTCGCTGCCGTCGGCCGCGGGGGCCCGCTGCACCCCGAGCGCCACCGGGTCCCACTGCCGGACGGTGCGCGGCCGGGGCGGCCGGTGCGCGCCGGCCTCGGCCCAACGGGCGCGGACGGCTTCCCGCACCTCGTCCGGCGACCGGTCGGCCCGGGCGGCGAGCACGGCGGCGACGGACACCGCGTCGTCACGGCCCGGCAGGGTGTCGCCCCCGAGGATCCGGGCGACGGTGTCCTTGCCGGGGGCGCCGGGCAGGTCGTCGCGTTCGCCGACCTCGGCGGCGATGCCCGCCAGGGTGGGGGCGCCCGCGTCCAGGTAGAGCCGGTGCAGGTACTCCTTGAACTCGCGCAGCGGCCCCGGCGGCAGCTGCGGCGGCGGCACCTGCCGGGCCGTCCCCGCGCGGCCGCGGTTCCCGTCGCTCCCCATCGCACGCTCCCCCCGTCCCGTCCCGCTCCGGCCGCGGCCCCGTCGCACCTCGTCGCAGGAGCGCGGCCGCCCTGGTCGCGGGCTCCATTGTGGACCGGGCCGGGGAAGGACCGGCGCCGATCGGAAACTTCACCCGGAGGTCGAAGTGCCCTTGCTGCCCGTCCCGTTGTCCGACCGCCCGTTCGACGCGGCCCGGGCCGTCGCCGTGGTCGCGCTGCTGGCGCCACCGCTGCTGCTGGCCGCCGTCGCCAGCCTCCCGGCGCTGGTGCTGCTCCCGTTCCTGCCGGGCGGGGACCGGCGCGCCGAGCGGCTGATGCGTCAACTCATGCTCTGGACGGCCAGGTTGGTGGACGCCGGCCGCCGCACCGGCGGCCCCGCGTAGGATCCCGCCAGGCGCCGTGGACGGAGGGGAACGCGTGGAGACCATCACCACTTCCTGTGGGGACCTCACGGTCTCGTGCCAACACGTCTCCGCCGCGGCGACCGTGGTGACCGTCGTCGGCGAGCTCGACGTCTACACCTGTCCGACCCTGCGCGCGACGCTGACCGACGTGGTCGACCGGGGCCACGTGCGGCTCGTCGTCGACCTCACGCGCTGCGAGGCCATCGACAGCACCGGACTCGGGGTGCTGGTGGGCGCCTTGAAGCGGACCCGGGCGCGGGGCGGCACGGTGGTCTGCGTCACGAGCGACCCGCGGCTGATGGAGTCGTTCCGGATCACGGGGCTGATCAGGGTCTTCGCGTTCTACGACTCGGTCGCCCGGGCGGAGGAGGAGCTGCCGCGGCAGGTGGCGGCCGTCGGTGCCGCCCCGGCGGCCCGCCCCGGCCCGGCCGTCCGGCCGGCGGGCGGCGCGGCCGCGCCCCGGCACCCCGAGGTCTGCGCCGGGCTGGAGCTGTCGGAGGCGGCGGAGCAGGAGGGGTCCAGCGCCCGGATCGCGCTCTCCGGCTGCTTCTGCCAGCGCACCGCGCAGAACCTGCGCCGGCGGATCCACGACCTCGCCGGCCAGGGCCGAACCCGGCTCGTCGTCGGCCTGGACGGCGTCGGGCACCTGGACGGCGCCGGACTGGGGGCGCTGGTCGGCGGGCTCAAGCTGCTGCGGGGCGAGGGCGGCACGCTCGTCCTCGCGGTGACCGAGCCGCGCCTCCTGAAGGTGCTCCGGACCACCGGGCTGGTGAAGGTCTTCGAGATCGACGCCACCGTGTCCGAGGCGCCGCGGCCGCAGGCCCGGGCGGCCTGACGCACGCCGGGCCCGCCGGAGGCGCGGTTCGCGGCGCCGCACCGGCCCTGCGGGACACGGCGCTCGCCGGACACGGGTGCGCCGGGCCTACTGGGCCGGGCCGCCGCCCGTCCAGCTGTGGTGGGCGGAGCGGTGGTGGCGGGAGACCGCCGCGGCGCGGTCGACCTCGGCGCGGTGGGCCTCGGCGTGGTCGTACGCCCGGCGCCCGGACCGGAACGGGCGGGTGGCCGCGCGGGCGGCCGAGGCGGCGAGTGCGAGCAGGCGCGGCATGGTGGGGACCCCCGTCCGTCTCCGGGGCCGGTGCGGCGACCCGGATGGCGTCAGGCTACCCGGCAGAGGGTTCGTCAAGCCTCAAGGTGGGCTCAGGAGTTGGAGGCGGGACGGGGTTCAGTCGGCGGCGGTGTACCAGTGCGCACGGACGGCGTCGGTGGGCCGCGGTTCGCCCAGGTCGGGGCCGCCCCAGCGGGCGAGCGCCTCGACGACGGGGCGCAGGTCGGCGCCGCGGGGGGTGAGTTCGTAGACGGTGGCGTTGGCGGGGCGCTCCAGGCGGCGGCGCTCGACCAGGCCCTCGCCCTCCAGCTGCTTGAGCCGGGTGGCGAGGATGTCGGTGGAGACGCCGGGCAGGTCGGCGTGCAGGTCGGTGTAGCGGCGCGGTCCGCCGAGGAGTTCACGGACGATCAGGA
Organism: Kitasatospora cineracea; assembly: GCF_003751605.1. Lineage (NCBI taxonomy): Bacteria > Bacillati > Actinomycetota > Actinomycetes > Kitasatosporales > Streptomycetaceae > Kitasatospora > Kitasatospora cineracea. The sequence continues at coordinate 3,595,289 of NZ_RJVJ01000001.1, read as the reverse complement.
GGCTCCAGCGCTCCCCGACCGCGTCCAGGGCGCGGGCGACGGCGCAGTACTGGTCGTAGCTTCGGCGTGGCATGCCGTCAGCATAGCCAATAGGTTGGACTTTCCAAGTGCTCACTTGGTAGAACGAAGCAAGCCGGCCGCAGGGGCTCGGTGACGGGTCGGGAGGCCGCTGATGGAGTTTCGCCAGTCCAGCAAGCTGAAGGACGTGTGCTACGAGATCCGGGGCCCGGTCGTCGACACCGCCAACGCGCTGGAGGAGGCCGGCCACAGCGTGCTGCGGCTGAACACCGGCAACCCGGCCCCGTTCGGCTTCGAGGCCCCGGAGGAGATCCTCCAGGACATCATCCGCAACCTGCCCAACGCGCACGGCTACTCCGACGCCCGCGGCATCCTCCCCGCCCGCCGCGCCGTCGTGCAGTACTACCAGCAGCGCGGCGTCCCGGGCGTCGGCGTGGACGACGTCTACCTGGGCAACGGCGCCTCCGAGCTGATCCAGATGGCCGTCCAGGCGCTGGTGGACGACGGCGACGAGGTGCTCGTCCCGGCGCCGGACTTCCCGCTGTGGACGGCCGTGGTCCGGTTCGCCGGCGGCAAGGCGGTGCACTACCTGTGCGACGAGGAGTCCGACTGGTACCCGGACCTGGACGACATCGCCGCCAAGATCACCCACCGCACCAAGGCCATCGTGGTGATCAACCCGAACAACCCGACCGGCGCGGTCTACCCGAAGGAACTGCTGGAGGGCATCCTCGACCTGGCCCGCCGCCACCACCTGCTGGTCTTCGCCGACGAGATCTACGACAAGATCCTCTACGACGACGCCGAGCACCACTGCCTCGCCGCCCTCGCCGACGACGTGGTCACCCTCACCTTCAACGGCCTGTCCAAGGCGTACCGGGTGGCCGGCTTCCGCAGCGGCTGGCTGGTGGTCTCCGGCCCCAAGGAGCACGCCAAGGACTACCTGGAGGGCCTCACCATGCTGGCCGCGATGCGGCTGTGCCCCAACGTGCCCGCCCAGTACGCCGTGCAGGCCGCGCTCGGCGGCCGGCAGTCCATCAACGACCTGGTGCTGCCCAACGGCCGGCTCACCGAACAGCGCGACGTCACCTGGCGCGCCCTGAACGAGATCCCCGGCGTCTCCTGCGTCAAGCCCAAGGGCGCCCTGTACGCCTTCGCCAAGCTCGACCCCGCCGTGCACCGGATCGTCGACGACGAGCGCTTCGTCCTCGACCTGCTGCTCCGCGAGAAGATCCACATCGTCCAGGGCACCGGCTTCAACTGGCCCCGCCCCGACCACTTCCGCTTCGTCACCCTCCCGCGCGCCGACGAACTGGAGACCGCGATCAACCGGATCGGCCGCTTCCTGGCCACCTACCGCCAGTAGCGCGAGGCCCGGGCCCGGGCCCCGGCTCAGCGCCCGCCGAACGGCCGGAACGGGGTCGGGGACGGGGAGGGCCGGGGCGGGCGGGTCGGCTGTCCCGGCTCGGCCGGGAGCGGGGGCGCGTTCCAGCCGTCCAGGTCGGCCATCAGCTTCTCGGCCAGCGCGGGCAGCAGGCCGCTGTCCGCGAAACCGCCGTCCTCCCGCCACAGGGAGACTTCGAGGGAGCCGCCGCTGCCGTCCGCGTTCCGGGCCACCATCAGGTGGTACGCCGTGCCGGGGTCGCCCTGGGGCACGGAGACCCGGCCGGAACCCGAGCCCGAGCCCGGACCCGAGCCGCCGGTACCGAGGTTGACGGTCATCCAGTGCAGCTGCTCCGCGTAGGCGACCGCGGGCCGCCCGGCCACCGGCGCCACCTCGCGGGCGCTCACCCGGGCGCTGTCCAGCAGCAGGTCGTACGGGACGGTGCGGCTCTCGGACACCGCGGCCTTCACCTTGCCGACCTGCACCTGCGCCGCCCCGGTCTCCCACGGCGAGTAGGAGCCGACCCCGGCGGACACCACGCGCTCGCCCGGGGCGCCGACCAGCTCCGCCAGGCCGGGGCGGTTCAGCGCGGCGCACATCGCCGGGTAGCCGGCCGGCTCGCCCTCCTGGATCGGGCGGCACACGGCGGGCCCGCCGTCCTCGGTCCGCGCCCCGTCCGCCCGTCCGCCCGGGTCCTGCACCGCGTGCCAGAACAGCCCGCCCACCAGGACGAACGTCCCCACCACCGCGCGCACCGCGATCGTCCGGCCGATCCCCGCCACGTAGTCCCGCATGATCCTCCCCGCCTGAAGCCCGGTGAATGCAGCACTTCCGTTCGAACCCGCACCGGGCTTTCCCGTCGGGGAGGCCGGCGCCGCGGTCACCCCCTCGACGGCCGGCTCTCCGGAGTGCCGGGCCGGTCCGCACACGGGCCGTCAAGTCGCTTGCACCGCTGGGGACTCCGGAGGGGTGGAAGCTGATCGCCGGGCTGCGCGCGGACCCGAGCCGGCACGTCCGGGTTTGCGTCGAGGGGGTGCTGCGCGGCGTTCCGATTGCCGATCGGTAACGAAGCCATCACTCGAAGTCCACCGGTCGCACACACTCGGAAGGATGGCGTCCCGTCCCGAGCCGTCCCTCCGAGATGAGTCCTCTTGTCCCTCTCCCTCCGCCTGCGCCGGGCCTCGGCGGCCGGCGCGCTGCTGGCCGCCGCGCTGTTCGCCACCGCCTGCGAGCCGACCGACCAGGTCGCGCCCGCGTCCGTCGCGCCGTCGCACAGCAGCAGCGCCCCCGCGCCGAGCCCCTCCCCCACGCCGACCCCGACACCGACGCCCACGCAGACGCCCGAAGCGACGCCGACCCCGACGCCGGAGCCGACCGTCGCGGCGACCACCCAGGCGCCGAGGACCGCCACCACCAAGCCCGCCGCCACGCCCACCGCGGCGCGCACCACCAGCAAGCCGCCCGCCGAGCCGACGCACACCCAGCAGGCGGCGGGCTGCCACCCGCTGTCCAACGCGGGCAACTGCTACAAGGCGGGCCAGTTCTGCCGGGCCTCCGACCACGGCGTCTCGGGCACCGACGCCTCCGGCCGGACCATCGTCTGCGTGGACAAGAACGGCTGGCGCTGGATCGCGTCCTGACCGGCCGGACAGGACCTACCGGCGCGGCCCGTACATGATCACGCCGACGCCGGCCAGGCAGACCAGCGTGCCGAGCACGTCCCAGCGGGTGGGGCGGAACCCGTCCAGGAGGACGCCCCACAGCAGCGACCCGGCCACGAACACGCCGCCGTACGCGGCCAGCACCCGGCCGAAGTCGGCGTCCGGCTGGAGGGCCGCGGTGAAGCCGTACAGGCCCAGCGCGACCACGCCGAGCCCGGCCAGCCACCACGGGCGGGACTCACGGACGGACTGCCAGACCAGCCAGCAGCCGCCGATCTCCAGGACCGCGGCCAGCGCGAACAGCAGGATCGAACGGGCGGTGCTCACCGCCCCACCCTAGACGGCGCCCGCCCCGGACCCGGCAGCACCTGGTCCGGGGCGGGCGCCGACCCGGCGTCAGTGGCCGTGCTCGCTGCGGCCCGCGCGGCGGACGATCGAGTAGTGGTCGATCCGGGTGCCGTTCTCGGCCAGCGCGGTCACCTCCATGGTGGTGTTCGCGCCGCGGTGCGCCGGGGTGACGTCCACCTTGATGAAGGAGTAGCCGGTGTAGCGGACCCGCGACCACTGGACGGTCTCGGGGACCTTCACGGCGCCCTTCTCGAAGTGGAAGGTGACCACCTCGTCCTGGTGGTTCTCGTGGCCCTCGTAGGTGTCGGGGGCGTCGAAGTAGTACAGGCTGCGGCCGGCCGCGCCCGCGGTCACGTAGACCACGCCGTCCTTGACCGGGTCGACCGTCGCGCCGCTCGGCACCGCCTTGCTGACCTTGTTGCCGAGGATCGCGTCGGTGCGCTCGTACACGTGGTTGTGGCCGTTGACGACCAGGTCCACCCGGTACTTCTCGAACAGCGGCACCCAGGCCTCCCGGACACCGCCCTCGGACGCGTGCTGGTGGGTGGTGGAGAAGGCGCAGTGGTGGAAGAAGACCACCATGAAGTCGATCGACTCGTCGGCCCTCAGCTCGCGCAGGGTGCGCTCCAGCCACTGGGTCTGCCGGCCGTTGGTGAGGCCGAAGTTGACCGGGATCTCGTACGAGACGTCGTTGGCGTCCAGCGAGATCACGCCGACGTTGCCGTAGGTGAAGGAGTAGACGCCGGGGGCCTTGCGCGGGTCCGGGCCGTTGCCCGGCAGGGTGAAGCGGGTGTCGGCGCCGCCGTACCCGTTGTGCGAGTACCAGGCCTCCATGTCGTGGTTGCCGTAGGAGACCATCCACGGGATCTTCGCGGAGACCGGCTCGGTCTGCGCCAGGAAGGCGTCCCAGGTCAGCGCGTTGAACGCGGACTTGTCGCTGTCCAGGCCCTGGCCCATCGGGTCGGCGTAGCAGATGTCGCCGGCGTGCAGGTGGAACACCGGGTCCTGCGCCAGGATCACGTTGTCGTTGCCGGCCGCGTGGGTCGAGACGCCCTGGTCGCCGAAGGCGGTGAAGGTGAACGGCTCGAACGGGCGGTTGTGCCGGCCGTGCCGGGACGGCGCGGTGGTGAAGGTCCTCAGGGTCGAGACGGCCTGCTGCGAGGCCGGGTCGAAGCCCTCGTGGCCGACGCCGTAGTAGTAGGTGGTGCCCGGCTGCAGGTGGTCCAGCGACACGTGCAGGTAGTACTGGTCGACCGGGGTGGCGCCGTCGACCAGCGCCGGGGTGTGCAGCGCGCGCACCTCGGCCTCGATCTTGCCGCTCAGGTCCCAGGGGTGGCGGCCGAAGCGCAGGAACGGCTTCTTCACCGCGGCCGGCACCTGCCAGGACACCCGCATCTGGGTGCCGGCGTCGGCGCCGAACTGCAGGTGGCGGCCGATCGGCGCGACCAGCGAACCGGTCACCCCGTCGGTGGCGGACTTCACGGGCTGGTCGGCGAACGCCGTGCCGGAACCCGTCGCCCCGCCGACGGCCAGCGCGCCGACCGTGACCGCGCCGGAGCGCAGCAGGGTGCGGCGGGACAGCTTGCTGCGCAGGTACTCGTGCTGCTCCGCCATGCTCATGCGGGCGGCGAGCCGGGCGGGCACGCCCATGTTGGGGATATCCATGCGCGGGAGACTGTCAGCGGCCGGTGGCCGCCGCCCGGATGGTCGGTGAACGACCGTCATCGTGTCGGCCTGGCCCAGCACATGATCAGACCATGGGATGGTAAAACCGCCCCCGCGACCGGCCCCGCCTGCCCTCACGCCCCCCACCGGCCCCGTCCCGCTACAAGCGCTCCCCCGGCACCGCCAGGTACGCCTCCCGCAGCCGCGCCACCCCCGCCGTGTCGAACACCCGCCCGTCCACCGCCGCCACCGGCCGCACCCCGACCGCCGCGTTGGTGGCGAACACCGCCTCCACCCCCGCCAGTTCCGGCCCCACCCGCTCCTCCGCGCCCCCGCACGCCCCGCGCAGCAGCGCCATCGCCGTCCCCGCCAGGTACGCCCCGCGCGGCCACAGCACCCCGCCCCCGCGCAGGAACCCGACGTTCCACGTCCCGCCCTCGGTCACCCCGCCGTCCCGGTCCACGAACAGCGCGTCGTCGAACCCCGCCTGCTGCGCCAGCCGCCGCTGCCGCAGCGCCCCGAACAGCGCCACGCTCTTCACCTCCGGCAGCTCCCGCTCGAACCGCACCGTCCGCACCCGGATCGGCCCCGGCACCCCGCTGCCCACCGGACGCGCCGTCACCAGCACCCGCGGCTCCGCCTTCCCCCCGATGCTCCCCAGGTCGATCGCCGGATCGAACAGCGTCACCCGCACCGCCACCACCCCCGCCCCCGGCACCGCCCGCCGGGCGAACTCCCGCACCCGCTCCCGGTCCGGCACCACCCCGAACAGCGCCGCGCAGTCCCGCTCCAACCGCTCCAGGTGCAACCCCAGCCCCCGCACCCGCCCGTCCTCCACCACCATCGTGGTGAAGTGCCCGTAGTTCGTCAGCGCCAGCACCTGCAACTGCCCCGCCGACACCGGCCGTCCGTCCAACTCCGCCACCGCGACTCCTCCGCTCACGCCCCCATTCTCGACGATCACCGGGGCCGGGCCGTTCGACGGGTCGGGCCGGATGCGGCATCCTCACTGCCGCGCACCCGACTTCGTCCGACCACCAGGGGTTCCACCGGGACTTCCCGCGCCGGCCGCCGAAACCCGGTGCGCCCCGGCGCCGGGCCCGGCTAGGTTCACGGACATGACGACCTTCGAAACGCAGCGCCGCCCCGTGCCCCTCGCCGACGGCGGCGAACTCGACATCGCGCTCGCCTTCCTGGCCTTCGCCCGGGAGTGCGTGGTGAAGAAGACCGAGGGGCTGGCGGAGGAGCAGCTGCGCCGCGTCCTGGTGCCGACCGGGACGAACCTGCTGGGGCTGGTGCAGCACCTGACGGCGGCCGAGCGGTACTGGTTCGGCTACCACCTGGCGGGCCTGGCCGAGTACGAGGACGTCGACTTCGACATGGCCGTCCCGGCGGACGTCCCGGCCGAGCGGGTGCTGGCCGACTACCGGCGGGCCTGCGCGGACAGCGACGCCGCCATCCGGGCCGCCGGCGGCCCGGACGCCCCGACCGCGACCCCGGTGGTGCGCGGCGAACCCCGTTCGCTGCGCTGGGTGCTGGCCCACATGACCGGTGAGACGACCCGCCACGCGGGCCACGCCGACATCCTGCGCGAACAGCTCGACGGCACCACCGGCCGCTGAGCCGCCCGGCCGACCCGCCGGCCCCGCCCCGCCGGGCCCGCCGGCCCCGCCGCGGGTCAGCCGGTGGCGGCCGCCGCGGCCCGGCCGGCGGTGCGGCCGGAGAAGAGGCAGCCGCCGAGGAAGGTGCCCTCCAGGGAGCGGTAGCCGTGGACGCCGCCGCCGCCGAAGCCCGCCGCCTCGCCGGCCGCGTAGAGGCCGTCCAGGACGGTGCCGTCGGCGCGCAGGACGCGGGAGTCGAGGTCGGTCTGCAGGCCACCGAGGGACTTGCGGGTGAGGATGTTGAGCCGGACGGCGATCAGCGGGCCGGCCTTGGGGTCGAGCAGGCGGTGCGGGCTCGCGGTGCGGATCAGCTTGTCGCCGAGGTAGCGGCGGGCCCCGTGGATGGCGGTGACCTGGAGGTCCTTGCTGAACGGGTTGGCGATCTCGCGGTCGCGGGCCTCGATCTCGCGGCGCAGCTCGGCGCCGTCGATGGCGGGGGCGTCGCCCTGCCGCTCGTTCATGCCGCGCACCAGTTCCTCCAGGGTGTCGGCGACCACGAAGTCCGGCCCGTGCTGCTTGAACGCCTCGACCGGGCCGGTGGCGCCGGGCAGGGCGCGGCCGAGGACCTGGCGGATCGAGCGGCCGGTGAGGTCGGGGTTCTGTTCGGAGCCGGAGAGCGCGAACTCCTTCTCGATGATCTTCTGGGTGAGCACGAACCAGGTGTGCTGGTGGCCGGTGCGCATGATGTGTTCGAGGGTGCCGAGGGTGTCGAAGCCGGGGAAGAGCGGGACGGGCAGCCGCTTGCCGGTGGCGTCGAGCCAGAGCGAGGACGGGCCGGGGAGGATCCGGATGCCGTGCCTGGCCCAGATCGGGTTCCAGTTCTCGATGCCCTCGGTGTAGTGCCACATCCGGTCGCCGTTGACCAGGTGGCCGCCGGCCTCGCCCGCGACGTCCAGCATCAGGCCGTCGACGTGCGCGGGGACGCCGGAGAGCAGCTTGGCGGGCGGGGTGCCGAGCCGCTCGGGCCAGGCGGCGCGGACCTTGTCGTGGTTGCCGCCGATGCCGCCGGAGGCCACGACCACGGCCTGGGCGCGCAGTTCGAAGTGCCCGGTGACCTCGCGGGAGCTGGCCTCGCCGCGCTGCACGGCGGACGGGGCGAGCACCTCGCCGGTGACGGTGTCGAGCGTCCCGGCACTGGCGGCGAGGCCGGTGACCCGGTGCCGGGGGCGCAGTTCGACCAGTCCGGCCCTGACGGCCTCGCGGACCCGGCGGGCGAAGGGCTCGACGATGCCGGGGCCGGTGCCCCAGGTGATGTGGAAGCGCGGGACGGAGTTGCCGGGCCCGGAGGCGAGCAGTCCGCCGCGTTCGGCCCAGCCGACCACCGGGAACAGCCGGACGCCCTGGGCGTGCAGCCAGGCGCGCTTCTCGCCGGCCGCGAAGTCGACGTACGCCTCGGCCCAGCGGCGCGCCCAGGCGTCCTCGTCGCGGTCGAACCCGGCGGTGCCGAGCCAGTCCTGCCAGGCGAGGTCGCGGGAGTCCTTGATCCGCATCCGGCGCTGTTCGGGCGAGTCGACCAGGAACAGGCCGCCGAAGGACCAGTGCGCCTGTCCGCCGAGCGAGCCGGCGGGCTCCTGGTCGAGCAGCAGCACCTTCCGTCCGGCGTCGGCGAGTTCGGCGGTGGCGGCCAGGCCGGCGAGGCCCGCTCCGATCACGATGACGTCGGCGTCGTGGGCCATGCGGGGCCGTCCTTCCAGACCTGGCTCGGGGGTGCCATGATCCTCCGGCCTGCGCGCCCCGCGGTCAACCCACCGGTAACTTCCGGTGGGCGCGCCGCGGCCCCCGCCCGGCGCGGACGGCCGGACGGGGGCTGCGGGGAACTACGGGAACCGCGGGCCGTCAGGGCTTGACCCGGACCACCTGCGGGTCGTGGTCGGACGCCTGGGCGGCGAACTCGCTGTTGATGTGCACCACGTCGTAGCGGACGTGCTGCCGCTTGAACGCGTCGCTGACCAGGATGTGGTCGAGGACCTGCGAGTTGCCCTGGTAGACGTACGAGTAGCGCTCGTCGGCGGGCAGGTCGTTCACCAGGTCGCGCAGCACGCCGTCCTTGGTGAGGGTCTGCAGCGCGGGCGAGAACTGGTAGTCGTTGAAGTCGCCGAGCGAGACGATCCGGGCGCCGGGGTCGGCCGCGAGCAGCTTGGCGACGAACGCCTGCTCCAGGGTGGCCTGCTGGACGCGCTGCACCTCGGAGGAGCGGGTCGGGGCCTGGAAGCGGCTGTCGATGCCCTGGTCGCCGCCCTTGCTGTTGAAGTGGTTGGCGATCACGAAGACCGGCTTGTTGTGGAAGCTGAACTGGCCGACCAGCGGCTTGCGGCTGGAGTTCCAGGCTTCGTCGTTCGGGGCGATCCGGCCGGGCGAGGCGGTCAGCGCGGTGCGCTTGCCGGTGCCGGTGACGTCCACGGCGGTGGTGGAGGTGCCGCCGGGGATGTCGGTGAAGGAGACCCGGTCGGGGTTGAACAGGAACACCTGGCGGATGTTGCCGCCGGGCTCGCCGCCGTCCTTGCCGTCCACCGGGTCGATGGAGCGCCAGTCGTAGGACGGGCCGCCGGCCGCCTTGATCGCGTCGGTGAAGGTCTTGACGGTGAGCGAGGCGTCCACGGTGCCGTCGTTGACGGCGCCGTTGTCGTCCTGGATCTCCTCCAGGGCGATGATGTCGGGCGAGCGCAGGTTGGTGACGACGGCCTGGGCGAGCTCGTCGAACTTGGCCGGGCCGTCGCTCGGGTCGAGGTTCTCCACGTTGTAGGTGGCGATGGAGAGTTCGCTGGGCAGCGCCCGGTCGGCGACCTCGCGCTGCAGGCCGTTGTCCCGGACGGCGCCCAGGGTGTTGGCGGCGATGGTGTAGCCGCCGAACTGGTTGTAGTCGAGCGGGCCGGCGGTGGCGCCGGTCAGCTCGTCGCCGACGTTGGCGACCGGGAACGGCGTCTCGGTCAGCGGCGGCAGCGACTGGACCATGATCCGGCCGCTGTTCGGCTTGTCGTAGCCGAGGTAGACCACGCCGCCGCGGTCGGTCCGCGGGTCGGCCGGACGGGCGTCCACCCACAGCTCGTTGTACTTGTCGGTGGCCTGCACCACCGGCACGTCGGCGACCTGGACGTTCATGCCCTCGAGCGACTCGTAGAGGTCGAGGGCGTACTTCGACGGGTCCAGCGGCAGCGCGTCGATCGAGCCGCCGGCCGCGTCGGGGGCGTAGGCGGCCGGGATGTTCGCGCCGTCCAGCACGACCGGCGCGGGCACCGGGTTGCCGGAGGAGAGCACGGTGGTCTTGGGGCCGGTCAGTTCGGTGATCGACTGCGAGCCGCCGGAGCTGTTCGGGTAGTACTCGCTGACCTTGGCGGTGACCAGCACCGAGTCGCCGACCTTCACGGTCGGGGCGGCGGAGGTGTAGACGAACACGCCCTCGCTGGTGGCCGGGTCGTTGTCCGGGTTCGGGTCCTGGATCCAGAAGCCCTTGGTGCCGTACGCCCGCACGCCGGTGACGACGCCCGGCACGTTGGTGACGGTCTGTCCGTTCTTCGGCGAGATCCGGGTGGTGCCCTGGATGTCGTGGATCCGCAGCGCGCCGGGCACCGGCGGGGTGGTGCCGCCGTCGCCGCCGCCGGGGGTGGTGCTGCCGCCGGTGGTCTCGCCCTTGGTGTTGGTGGGCGTCGGGTCGCCGGCCGCGAGGTCCTTGGCGTTGTCGTCGGTGTCGGCGAGCGAGGCGCCGCGCGCCACCGAGGCGCTGTTGGAGGCGCCCGCGGCCGGGCCGCTGCCCTCGCGGACCACCGCGGTGCCGAAGCCGGCCAGGTCGACGATCCGCGGGTCGGCGGCGCAGTCTGCGGCGGTCTTGCAGGTCAGCGCGGCGGTGCCGTCGACCAGGGCGACGGTGCCGCTGGTGGCCGACAGCGCCAGGGTGCCGGTGGCGTCGGCGGCGGGCAGGGCGGTGGTGCCGCCGGTGCCCGCGGCCTCGGCGACGAGGTAGCGGCCGCCGGGGGCGACCGAGCCGGTCAGCGGGGTGACGCCCCACTGGCTGGAGGCGCTCGGGCTGCCGGGCAGGTACTGCACGCTGTAGCCGGCCAGGCCGAAGGCCGCGCCGGACGGGTTGCCCAGCTCGATGAAGTCGTTCTTCAGCGTCGCACCGGAGTTGCCGCCGCCGCCGTACACCTCGGCGATCACCGCGCCGGTGGACGGCGCGGCGGACGCGCCCGGCAGCGGGACGGCCAGCAGGGACGCGGCGACCGCGGCCGTCGCGGTGACGCGCAGCAGGGTGCGGCGGGAACGGCGGACGGGAGTGGGGCTGGGCACCGTTGCGGGGCTCCTTCACGGCAGGACCGAAGCCCGGGGCGCCGCCGGGGCGCTCCGGGTGGTGAGGGTTCGTCAGAAGGCTGTCGGCCAGGGCCGGTCCGGACAGCCGGACGGGCCCTGTCGGGCTACTCGCGTAGATCCGGTTCCAGAAGATACGCGCGTAGAAGTTGACGCGACAAGGGTGCGGACGTGAACAGTTCCCCACCTGCGCAGACCTCCCGCCCCGGGAACGCCGGAAGGGGCGCCCGGACGGGCACCCCTCCTCCTGCTCGCGCCGCGGACGACGGCCGTCGGCGGCCGCCGCGCTACGACTGCTCGCGCAGCCCCGCGCCCCACTTCTGCTCGACCCGGCCGAACTTCCAGAACGCCAGCGCCCCGGCCCAGGTGACCACGAACAGGCCGACGATCACGTAGCCGACCAGGTTGAGGTCCAGCGAGCCGATCCAGCCGATCGGGCCGCCGGTGATGTCCAGCTTCTCGGAGAGCAGCCCGACCAGTTCGATCACGCCGATCACCAGCGCCACCACCACCGACAGGCCGGTCACCGTCAGGTTGTAGTAGATCTTCCGGACCGGCTTGGAGAACGCCCACTCGTAGGCGAAGTTCATGAACGAGCCGTCGATGGTGTCGAGCAGGCTCATGCCGGCCGCGAACAGGATCGGCAACACCAGCAGCGCGTACCAGGGCAGTGCGAACGCGGCCGCGCCGCCCGCCAGCACCAGCAGCGAGACCTCGGTGGCGGTGTCGAAGCCGAGGCCGAACAGCAGGCCCACCGGGTACATGTGCCAGGGCTTGGTGACCGCCCGGGTGACCCGGCCGAGGATCCGGTTCAGGAAGCCGCGCCTGTCCAACTGGCGCTCCAGCTCGGCCTCGTCGAACTCGCCCCGGCGCATCTTGCGGAACACCTTGAGGATGCCGTTGAACGCGCCCAGGTTGATCAGGCCGATCAGCACCAGGAAGGTGCCGGAGACGCTGACCCCGATCAGGCCGGTGGCCTGGTGCAGCGTCGAGTCGTCCGACTCCACCTGCCCGGCCAGCGAGCGGATCCCGAACGCCAGCAGCGCGCACAGCGCGAACACGATCGACGAGTGGCCGAGCGAGAACCAGAAGCCCACCGAGAGCGGGCGCTTGCCCTGGCCCATCAGCTTGCGGGTGGTGTTGTCGATCGCCGCGATGTGGTCGGCGTCGAAGGCGTGCCGCATGCCCAGGGTGTACGCGGTGAGGCCCATCCCGGCGCCGAACACCTGGCCGCCCACGTCGTAGTGCCTCGGGGCGATCACCGCGAGCAGGGTGACCCAGCCCACCACGTGCAGGAGCAGGACGAACCCGCCCATCCCGGCGAGCCGGAGCCACTCCTCCCGGGTGAGCCGGTCGCGCAGACGGCTGGGCGCTGCCATGGGACTTCCTTCCGAACAGGGTGCCGCGGGGGCGGTGAGCTGGGCCATCCTTCCTTTTATCCGCTCGTAATTGCAAGTCATGTGCAACTACGAGCCAGGGGCGCACAACGGCGCCACTCGCGCTCCCGGGACGCCCCCGCAGAAGGACTGATCGGAAAGGTTCCTGACGGTTCGTGGGCCGAAATCCTTGACCCGGACGAATGGTCCAGTCCAATCTAGGTGACGCGCTCACCCCAGGCGCGCAGGCTCCCACCTGGTCCCCACGGCCGCCGCACCTACCGGACAACCCCACTTCTCCGGAGGTTCCTCCATGCTCGAACGGGCCACGCCCACCACCGAACCGACCCCGCGCCGGGCCCCCTCCCGCCGCCGCGCCGGCGCCCTCGTGGTGGCCGCCGCGATGACGGTCGGTTCCACCGCGCTCGCGCTCTCGCTCGGTTCCGCCTCGGCGGCCACCGTCAACCTGCTCGCCAACGGCGACTTCGAGTCCGGCACGCTGAGCGGCTGGACCTGCACCGGCGGCTCGGTGGTCACCACCCCCGTGCACGGCGGCTCCTACGCCCTGAACGGCAACGCCACCGCCTCGGACACCGGCCAGTGCCAGCAGACCGTCACCGTCCAGCCGAACACCAAGTACACCCTCTCCGGCTTCCTCAAGGGCAGCTACGTGTACCTGGGCGCCACCGGCACCGGCGTCAACGCCTCCACCTGGACGCCCGGCGCCGCCAACTACACCCAGCTGAGCACCACCTTCACCACCGGCGCGTCGACCACCTCGGTGACGGTGTTCACCCACGGCTGGTACGGCACCGGCGCCTACCAGGCGGACGACCTGACCCTGACCGGCCCGGGCGGCGGCAGCTCCAGCCCGTCCCCCTCCACCAGCACCAGCGCCTCGCCGAGCCCGTCCGGCTCGACCTCGGCCTCGCCGAGCCCGTCGAACTCCGCCTCCCCCAGCCCGTCGAACTCGACCTCCCCGTCGCCGTCCGCGAGCTCCAGCTCTGGCACCGGCAACGGCCCGTCGGGTGACGGCAAGATCACCGTGCCGGGCGGGGTGGCGGTCACCAAGGCCACCTCGAACGCGGTGGTGCTGAAGTGGAACGCCTCGACCGACTCCACCGACAACTACGTCGGCTACAAGGTGTGGTCGAAGGGCCAGCTGGTCGGCACCTCGATGGGCACCACCGTCGCCGTCTCCTCGCTGCTGCCGAACACCTCGTACACCTTCACCGTGCAGGCGTACGACAAGGCCGGACACGCCTCCCAGCAGTCCGCCGCGGTGAGCGCCACCACCTCCGCCGCACCCGCCGCCAAGCCGCTCAAGTCGGCCTACTTCGACCAGTGGTCGGTCTACGACGCCGCCTACTATCCGAAGAACGTGGACACCTCGGGCGCGGCCGCCAAGCTCGACGTGATCTCCTACGCGTTCGAGAACATCCACCCGACCAACCTCAACTGCTTCGAGGCGGTCAAGGCGTCCGACGCCGGCCACGAGGACAACCCGAACGCGGGCGACGGCGCGGCCGACGCGTACGCCGACTACCAGATGGACTACTCGAACGCCATCTCGGTCGACGGCTCGGCCGACGACTGGCAGCAGCCGCTGAAGGGCAACTTCAACCAGCTGCGCCAGCTCAAGGCGAAGAACCCCAACCTGCGGGTCACCCTCTCGCTGGGCGGCTGGACGTACTCCAAGTACTTCTCCGACGCGGCGGCCACCGACGCCTCGCGCAAGAAGCTGGTCTCCTCCTGCATCGACATGTTCCTCAAGGGCAACCTGCCGACGGGCGTGGCGGGTGACGCCTCCGGCGGCGCGGCCACCGGCGCGGGCATCTTCGACGGCATCGACATCGACTGGGAGTACCCGGGCTCGGCCGGCGGCCACACCGGCAACCACTACTCCGCGGCCGACAAGCAGAACTTCACCGCGCTGCTCGCCGAGTTCCGCAGCCAGCTCGACTCGTACGGCGCGAGCGTCGGCAAGAAGTTCCTGCTCACCGCGGCGCTGCCGTCCGGCCAGGACAAGATCCAGTACATCGAGACCGACCAGATCGGCAAGTACCTGGACTACGCCGACATCATGACGTACGACATGCACGGCTCGTGGGACGCCACCGGTCCGACCAACCTCCAGGACCCGCTGCACGACAGCCCGGCCGACCCGACCACGCCGATCGCCCCCGGCACCGCCAAGTACAACGTGGACACCACGCTGGCCGCGTACACCACCGGCCTGCCCGAGTACGGGATCAAGGGCGGCTTCCCGTCCAACAAGATCATCCTCGGCATCCCGTTCTACTTCCGCGGCTGGACCGGCGTCCAGGCCGGCAGCAACTACGGCCTGTACCAGAAGGCCACCGGCGCCACCCCGGCCAAGCCCGGCAGCCAGGAGGCCGGCCTGGCCAGCTGGCGCGAGCTCGCCCTCACCGCCCAGAACACCCACTGGGACCCGGTGACCGAGAGCACCTGGGTCTACGACGGCACCAACTTCTGGACCGGCGACGACCCGAAGGCCATCCAGGCCCGCGCCGCGTACGCGAAGAACAAGGGCCTGGGCGGCATGTTCGCCTTCGCCCTGGAGAACGACGACGACAACTCCACCCTGCTCAACACCATCTCCACCAGCCTGGGCTGACCCCTCCCCGGACCGGCGGCCCGCCGCACCTTCCCCATGGGTGCGGCGGGCCGCCGCCCGTCCCGGGCCCCCGCCGCCGGCGTTCCTGACAGGCCCGCGCCGCAGGTGGGTTGGGGTGCGCTTGGGGCCGCCTTGGCCAAACCGTGAACCTGCTGGGAGCCGACTGTGAGCTTCGTGAAGGCGTACCTTACGATCATCGGGTGCCCAGCCTGACCGGACTCCCGCTGCAGATCATCGCCGTCCTGGCGGCCGTCGCCGCGTTCGCCGCCACCATGTGGCTGTGGCCCCGGCTCGGCGGGCGGGGCTGGCGGTCCTGGCTCGGCCGGATCGGGGCGTTCCTCGGCACCCAGGTCGCGGTGCTGGTCGCCATGGGACTGGTCGCCAACTCGTACTTCGGCTTCTACTCGACCTGGAGCGACCTGCTCGGCCTGGACGGCAGCCCCGGCACCGTGGTCGACCACCAGCCCGGCGGCAAGGCCGTCTCGGTGACCGGCGAGCAGAAGATGTACTCCGCGCAGGGCTCCGCCCAGGACCGCTCCGGGGTGATCCAGAAGGTGGAGATCCACGGCACCGGCACCGGCCTGACCGGCACCCCCGCGTACGTCTACCTGCCGCCGCAGTACTTCCAGCCCGCCTACGCGAACAGCCGCTTCCCGATGGTGCTGGCGCTGTCCGGCTACCCGGGCACCCCGGAGAAGCTGATCTCGCTGCTGCAGTACCCGGCGTCCACCCTGAAGGCCATCGAGGCCGAGGAACTGCCGCCCACCGTGCTGGTGATGATGCGGCCCACCCTGGTCGGCAACCGCGACACCGAGTGCATGGACGTCCCGAACGGCCCGCAGGTGGAGACCTTCTTCACCGAGGACCTGCCGAAGGCGATGTCCGCCTCCTACCGGGTCGACGACCGGCCCGAGTCGCGGGCCGTGATCGGCGACTCCACCGGCGGCTACTGCGCCGTCAAGTTCGCGGTGCGCAAGCCCGACGCGTACCGGTCGGCGATCTCGCTGTCCGGCTACTACGAGGTGCACAACGACCCCACCACCGGCGACCTGTTCGGCGGCAGCGACCAGGTCAAGCAGGACAACGACCTGCTGTGGCGGCTGCGCAACCACCCCGCCCCGCCGGTCTCGCTGCTGCTGGCCACCAGCCGCAACGAGGAGAACTACCAGCCCACCCAGCAGATGGTCGCCGCGTTCAAGGCCCCGACCCGGGTGTCCACCATCACCCTGGACAGCGGCGGCCACAACTTCCACACCTGGACCCGCGAGATCCCCCCGGCCCTCACCTGGCTCGGCACCCGCCTCGCCCCGCCCACCCCGGCCCCCACGGCCGCCCCCGCCGCCGGCTGACGCACCGTCAGGGCGCGCGCGGCGGCGCAGGTCCACCCGGACGCCCGGAGATTAGAGCGGCCTCATAGCCCCCTCTCATCAACCTCTCAGCCTCGCCTCCGAGCGTATTGCCCATGACCACGTCCAGTTCCGTTCCTCCGACCAGCGAGCCGTGGCCCGAGGCCGCGAACTACCCGCCACCGGCGGTCGCGGCCGACGCCGCAGCCGGGCCGACCGCCTGGCCCGACGCGGCGCCGCTCCCGCCCGCCGGGGCCGAACGCGAGCGGCCCGCTGAGACGCTGTTCCCGCCCGTCGCGCCGCCCCCCGCCGGCCCCGGGGGCCGGGCCTCCCGGGCCGGCCGGCTGCGCACCCTGCCCGCCCGCACCTGGCGGGGGCGCGAGGACGACCCGCGCTGGGTGCGTCCGGCGTTCCTCGGCCTGCTGCTGGCGACGGCCGTCCTGTACTTCTGGAACCTGACCGCCTCCGGCTGGGCGAACGCCTTCTACTCGGCCGCCGTGCAGGCCGGCTCGGTCAGCTGGAAGGCGATGTTCTTCGGCTCCTCGGACTCGGCGAACTTCATCACCGTCGACAAGCCGCCGCTGTCGCTGTGGCCGATGGCGCTCTCCGCCCGCCTGTTCGGCCTCAGCTCGTTCAGCGTGCTGGCCCCGCAGGTGCTGATGGGCGTCGGCACGGTCGCCACCGTGTACGCGACGGTGCGCCGCCGCTTCACCCCGCTGGCCGGCCTGGTCGCGGGCGCCGCGCTGGCGCTCACCCCCGTCGCGGCGCTGATGTTCCGCTTCAACAACCCGGACGCGCTGCTGGTGTTGCTGCTCACCCTGGCCGCGTACGGCACCGTCCGGGCCACCGAGACGGCCTCCACCCGCTGGCTGGTGTTCGTCGGCGTGATGTTCGGCCTGGGTTTCCTCACCAAGACCCTGCAGGCGTTCCTGGTGCTGCCCGCGTTCGCCCTGG
Organism: Kitasatospora cineracea; assembly: GCF_003751605.1. Lineage (NCBI taxonomy): Bacteria > Bacillati > Actinomycetota > Actinomycetes > Kitasatosporales > Streptomycetaceae > Kitasatospora > Kitasatospora cineracea. Next base: position 3,577,939 of record NZ_RJVJ01000001.1, on the reverse strand, counting down.
TCTACCTGGTCTGCGCGCCCACCGGTCTGCGCCGGCGCTTCCTCCAACTGCTGTACGGCACCCTCGCGATGGTGGCGGCCGGCGGCTGGTGGGTGGCGGTCGTCGAGCTGATGCCGGCCTCGGCCCGCCCGTACATCGGCGGCTCGCAGGACAACTCCTTCCTCTCGCTGACCTTCGGCTACAACGGCTTCGGCCGGATCACCGGCGACGAGACCGGCTCGGTCGGCGGCGGCGGCGGTGGCGGCCGGACGGGCGGCGGTGGCGGTGGCATGTGGGGTTCCACCGGCATCACCCGGCTGTTCGACGGCGACATCGGCGGGCAGATCGCCTGGCTGATGCCCGCCGCGCTGATCCTGCTGCTCTTCGGCCTGTGGGCGACCCGCCGCCACCCGCGCACCGACTCGGCCCGGATCGGCTTCCTGGTCTGGGGCGGCTGGCTGCTCTCCACCGCGCTGACCTTCAGCTTCATGTCCGGCATCTTCCACCAGTACTACACGGTGGCCCTCGTCCCGGCGGTCGCCGCCCTGGTCGGCATGGGCGCCGACGGCCTGTGGCGGGCCCGCCACCGCCTCCCGTACGCGGCCGTGCTGGCCGTCACGGTCGCCGTCACCGCCTGGTGGGCGCACCAACTGCTGGGCCGCAGCTCGCAGTTCGTGCCCTGGCTGCGGAACGCGGTGCTGATCGGCGGCGTCCTGGCCGCGATCGCCCTGCTGCTGGCCGGCCGCATCCCCGGCCGCCCCGGCCGCCGGATCGCCACCGTCGCGGGCCTCACCGCACTGGCCGCCGGCCTGGCCGGCCCGGCCGCGTACGCCCTCGACACCGTCTCCACCGGCCACAGCGGCTCCATCGTCACCGCCGGACCGGCCGTCCAGAGCGGCGGCTTCGGCGGCCGGGGCGGCTTCCCGGGCGGCGGAGGCGGCTTCCCCGGCGGCAACCGCAACGGCGGCCAGAACGGCACCTTCCCGGGCTTCCCCGGCGGCGGCACCGGCGGCGGCACCGGCGGCAGCACCAACGGCGGCAGCATGCCGAACTTCCCCGGCGGCACCCGGAACGGCACCGGCACCGGCAGCACCGGCACCTTCCCGGGCTTCCCCGGCGGCACCGGCACCGGCAGCACCGGCGAGAGCCGGGACGGCCGCACCGGCCGCGGCGGCTTCGGCGGCACGGGAGGCGGCATGGGCGGCGGCGGCATGGGCGGCCTGCTGAACGGCGCCCGGGTCTCCTCCGAGGTGGCCGACCTGCTCAAGCAGGACGCCGGCCAGTACACCTGGGTCGCGGCCGCCGTCGGCTCGCAGAACCAGGCCAGCTACCAACTCGCCAGCGGCGAGCCGGTGATGGCGCTGGGCGGCTTCAACGGCAGCGACCCGTCGCTCTCCCTGGACGGCTTCAAGCAGCTGGTCAAGGAGGGCAAGGTGCACTGGTTCATCGGCGGCGGCGGCATGGGCGGCATGGGCGGCGGCAGCATGGGCGGCTCCAACTACTCCTCGGAGATCACCTCCTGGGTGGAGTCCACCTACACCGCCAAGACCGTCGGCAGCACCACCCTGTACGACCTGACCGCGGCGCCCAAGTCCCCCGGCCTCTGACCGGAGACCGGCGCGCCCGCCCCGGAAAGCCCCCGAGGCCGTCCGGACTCCCCACCCCCCGGGGAGTCCGGACGGCCTCGGGCCCGTCGGCTCCCCGGCGCGGTGAGCGGCACCGCGGGGACGGCTCAGGGGGCGAGCGGTTCGATCTCCCCCGCGAAGACGACGACCTGGTCGATGAGGCTCCGGCGCAGATGGACCACGTCCGTCCCCACCAGGCGGGGACCCCCGTCCGGCGTGGCGAAGACCCACCGGTACCGGGCCCACTCGTCGGGCACGTCCACCTCCGAGCAGCGCGCCATCGTGCCGGTCCCCGCCGGGTGGTGCCGGATGTCCAGCACGAACCGCTCGACCGCCGCGATCCCCTCGCTGCGTCCCAGCGGCCCCCAGAAGACCACGTCCGAGGTCAGGGCCCGGGAGAGCAGAGCCGTCACTTGACATCCTCCCTGGCCTAGGGGCCAGGGATTCCCGCCTGCTCCCACACCGGCAGTGTGGGTCGCTTCGGGTGGGTTCCTGCTTCGCTGCGCGGTGCGGGCACGGGTGTCCGTCTGACCTGCGCTCCACAGGCTGTCACCGCCAGTCCGGCGGCCTTGGCGACGTTGACCGCCGCGTTGACGTCCCGGTCCAGGACGGCCCCGCACGCCCCACACGTCCACATCCGGACGTGCAAGGGCTTGGGGCCGTCCTTGACGCCGCAGTTCGAGCACACCTGGCTGGTGGGCTCGAAGCGGCCGATCCGGACGAACCGCCGCCCGTAGCGCGCGGCCTTGTACTCCAGCACGGCCACGAACGCCGACCACCCGGCGTCGTACACCGACTTGGCCATGCGCGTACGCGCGAGCCCCTTCACCGACAGCGCCTCCACGGCCACCGCCTGGTTCTCGCGGACGACCTTCGTGGAGAGCCGGTGGTGGAACTCACGCCGCGCGTCGGCCACTTGCGCGTGAGCACGGGCGACCTTGCAACGGGCCTTCTCCCGGTTCCTGCTCCCCTTCTCCTTGCGGGACAGGGCGCGCTGGGCCTTCTTGAGCTTCTTCTCGGCGCGGCGCAGGAAACGCGGGCTGTCGGTCTTCGTGCCGTCGGACAGGACCGCGAAGTGCGCAAGCCCCAGGTCGATGCCGACCACATGGTCGGTGTCGGGCATGCGGGCCAGGTCGGCGGCGGGGTCGGTCTCCACGATGAAGCTTGCGAAGTACCGGCCCGCACTGTCCTTGACCACCGTCACCGTGGACGGCGTCGAGGGCAGCGTGCGCGACCACTTCACCGTCAGGTCACCGATCTTCGGCAGGGACAGCTTCCCGCCCGGGGTGATCCTCCAGCGGGCGTTGGCGGTGAAGCGCACGACCTGCCGGGTGTCCTTGCGCGACTTGAACCGCGGCACCCCCATGCGCGGACGCCTGCCCTTCAGCCCGTCGAAGAAGTTCCGGTACGCGGCGTCCAGGTCCCGCAGGGACTGCTGGAGCACCACGGCCGACACCTCGCCGAGCCAGGCGCGTTCCGGGGTCTTCTTCGCCCCGGTGATCAGCGCCTTCGACAGGTCCCCCGCCTTCGGGAACGGCAGCCCCGCCGAACGGGCGTCCTCCCGGGCACGCAAAGCGTCGTTGTACACCACCCGCGCGCACCCGAACGCCCTCGCCAGCGCCGCCCGCTGACCCGTCGTCGGGTAGACGCGGAAGGAGTACCTGAGCTGCACAACCGCACCGTAGCCCCCCGACCCACGGCCGGACGCCACAACGACCCGAACGGTCGACACCCGCCCACACACTGGGCCTTCATGACGGAATACCGCCACAAAATGTCCGCCGACCGCCACCTGAGCCGGCTCGAAGAGACCACGCGGAGCATCCGCGCCGACTCCGCGCCGACCCTGCGAGTCCAACGGGGAGGGCGACCGCATCCATCCGCTCGCCCCCCAAGGCCACCCCGGTCAAGCACTACTGGCGGGCACAGCGGCTCTGGTCCGGCTCGTACTTCGCCGGCTCCGTCGGCGGCGCACCCCTGTCGGTGGTACGCCAGTACATCGAGCAGCAGAACCGCCCGACCTGACGCCCGCGGTGGACACCGTCCACAGCGCGGGAGGACACCCACTACCGACGTCAGAACAGGGCCCAGAACCGCTCCACCACCGGACCGAAGCCCGGCGCACTGCAATTAGTCCAGGTAGCTGTCGTCCGAGGCGTTGAACGCGGAGATGAACGTGTCGATCGCGGAGCGTGCAATCTCTTCCTGCATGTCCTAGTAATACCAGCCGTTCCGGGCGCGCCCGGCTCCTCGCCTCAGCCGCCGCACAGCGCGAGCATGGTCTTCTTGTCGGCGGGCGTCACCGGCAGTTGGTACTTCAGCGACACCTGCGCCCAGCGGATCGCGTACGAGCAGCGGATCTCGGTGTTGGCGGGAAGCCAGGACGCCGGGCCGGCGTCGCCCTTGGAGGCGTTCTGCGAGCCGTCGGCGGGGATCAGGTTGAGCGGGTCGTTGGCGATCTGCACCCGCTTGGCCTTCTCCCACTGCGAGGCGCCCTGCTGCCAGTCGTAGGACAGCGGCATCACGTGGTCGATCTGGATCTTCGACGGCTGCTGCTTGGTCCACTGCACGGTCTTGCCGGTGTACGGGTCCCAGATGGTCATCGCGGTGACCACGCAGGCGGAGCCGTCCTTGCGCTCGACGCCCTTGCCGTCGCGGGCCAGCACGTCGTCCCTGGTCCCGCAGTTGTTGTGCCCCATCGGCACGCCGTCCACGTTGTCCGTCCAGGCCGGTCCGAACTGGTCCCGGTCGTAGCCGGTCTTCGGGCCCGGGTCGGCCGTCCTGACCTGGACGATCAGGTCGCGTCCGGCCTTCTTGTCGGCGTCGGCGGTGACGGGCGCCAGGCCGGGCTTGGTGCCGTCCGGGTTCTGCAGCGGGTTCGTGCCCTGCGACACCGCCCCGGAGCCGGAACCGGAACCCGCCCCGCCCGACGGCCCCTTCTTCGCACTGGTGCACCCGGCGAGGGCCAACGGGGCGAGCAACAGGACGGCGACTGCGGCGGTACGGCGGGAGCGCACGGTGTTCCTCTGCGGCTGGGCGACTCTGACGGCCCACCAGGAGACCAGCCCCGCCCTGCCGGGTCAAGCGGTTCGGGCCGCAGCATGACCCACCTCACAAAACGGGCAAATATCGTCCCGACGCACGCCTGACCCGTTCCCGCTCCGCCACCGACCGCAGATCGCCGGTCACCGGCTCCCGGCTCCCGGCTCCCGGCTCCCGGCTCCCGGCTCCCGGCTCCCGGCTCCCGGCTCCCGGTCAGCGGTCGCCGAGCAGCAGCCGTTCCAGCGCCTCCCGGGCGCGGGCGTCGGAGCGGGCCCGGGCGGTGAGGGCCGCGGCCAGCTCCCGGGTCCACTCGTCGAGCGGGACCGGCCGCCGCGACAGCACCACGCCGCGCACCACCTGGCACACCTCGGCCGCCGCCCGCCCCCCGGTGACGGTCAGGCTGAGCCGCTGCCCGTCGGTCGAGACGTCCAGCCGCTCGATCCGGCCGGGCCGCCCGGCCATCCGGTCGGCCAGGCCGCGCCTGCGCCCGACCGTCACCGCGTCCGCCGGGAGGGCGTCCGCGAGCGCGCCGGCCAGCACCCGGGTGTACGCCTCCAGGTCGGCGGCGTCCCGGCGGAGGGCGGCCGTCAGCAGGTCGATCGAGCCCTCGTCCGGGGCGGCCGGTTCGAGCTGGCCGTCGGTCATGTCACTCCTCGGTGCGGTCGGTCGGCGGGTGCGCCCGCGCTGTCCGCAGCGAGCCTACGGGTCCGGGGCGCGGCGGCGGTCCGGGCCTCAGCCGTCCAGGCTCAGCACCATGGTGGGCCGTTCGATCTCGTGGTCCTCGCGCAGCGGGCGGACCGCGGTGCCGATGGCGAAGAACTCCGTGGTGTGGCCGCCCCAGCGGTGGTTGTGCGCGTTGAGCTGCACCCCGACGATCCCCTCGGCGCCCAGCGCCTCGGCCTCGGCCTGCATCCGGGCCATCGCCAACTCGCGGGCGTCGTACAGGGCCTGGGTGAACGGCTCGATCTCCACGTTCTTGCCGAGGTTGGAGAAGACCGAGCTCATCTTCTGGTGCGCGATGTGGTAGACGCAGGTGCCCATGGTCATGCCGAGCGGTGCGTAGCCGGCCCGGATCAGGGTCCAGAAGTCCTGGCCGGAGAGGTCGGAGGTGAACGGCTGGCCCTTGTTGTTGCGCCAGTCGGTGCCGCCGGGCGCGGGGTGGTCGGCCTTGACGGCGGTGCCGATGGCGATGAACTCGGCGATGTCCGCGCCGAAGTCCCGCGCCTCCACGCTCAGCCGGACGCCGACGATCCCGTCCGCGCCCAGGGTCGCGGCCTCGGCCTCCATCCGGGTCATGGCGAGTTCGCGCGCGTGGTACATGGCCTGGCTGAGCGTCTCCAGCTCCTGGTTCTTGCCCCAGCGGCCGAGCTGGATCCCGACGTGGTAGATCGAACTGCCCAGGACCAGCCCGATCGGCCGGAACCCGGCCTCCCGGACCAGCAGGAACTCGTTGACCGACAGGTCGCTGGTGAAGATCGAGCCCGGCTTGCCGGGCTGCAGCTCGGCGAGCCGCCGCATCGCGTCGGCCGGCACGCCCTGCGCGGTGGGATCGAAGGTGTTCATCCGGTCAGTCTCCCCATGGCTGTGCTGATGTGGCGTGCGGCGCTGGTGCGGTGTCAGGCGCCGATATGGCGTGCGGCGCTGGTGTGACGTGCGGTCCGGTGGCGGTCCGGTGTCGGTCCGCCGCTACCGGCGGGCCGCCTGGGCGAGGCGGCGGCGCAGCCGGTCGCCGTCGCCGTTCAGCGGCATGACGGTGAGGGTGCGCGGCCGGGCGGGGGCGGTGGCGAAGCGGACGACGGCGGTGCCGACCAGGGTGCTCTCGGTGATGTGGTCGGTCTGCTTGTCCCTGGTCAGGCAGGGCTCCTGCCAGACCCGCAGGTCGTGGTCGGCGAGGATCACGCCCCGGCCGCCGCAGTCGGCCGCCTGCCGGCGCAGCTGGGCCCGGGCGTCGGCCCGGACCTGCCGGACCAGGTCGGTCCAGCCGTCCACCTCCTGGTTGGACCAGGAGAACCGCTGCAGGCCGGTCCGGTAGTCGTCGTGGCGCACCCCGACCGACATGCCGACCAGCAGGCCGACCGGCACCCAGCCCGCGGTGATCAGCTTGGCGAAGCCCGCGCCGTCCAGGTGCGAGGTGAACGGGCGGTGCGGCCGGACCTCCCCCGCGGCGCGCACCGCGGTGCCGATCACCTTGAACTCCAGGCAGTGCGGCGCGGCCGGGAACGGAGCCATCGTCAGCCGGGCCGCCACCACGCCGTCCCCGCCGAGCGCGGTGCACTCGGCGGTCATCCGGCCCAGCGCGGCGCGCCGGGCGTCGTCCAGCACCTGCACCAGGGCGGCGGAGGGCGCGCCCTGCCCGGACAGGGCGACGGGCGCGGGGTTGCCGCCGTTGGACCACCCGCTGCGGTATCCGCAGGCGTGGTACCCCCAGTACCGCCCGCTGCGGCCGACCCGGTAGACCGCCGACCCCATCACCTGGCCGACCGGCTCGAACCCGACCGACCTGATCGCGGCGAACTCGCCCGTGGACAGCGCCGACGACCACGTCCCGCCGTCCCGCCCCCCGGCGACCCGCGCCGCCGCCACCGGCGGCAGCCCCGCACCGTCCCAGGCCCCCGTCATGCCGCCCACCCCCGTCCTGCGGCCCCGCCGGTCCGACGCCGGGGCCCGTCCGGGCACCCTACGCCCGGCTGCCGGCCCGGCGACAGCAGCCCCCGTCGGCTACGGCCGGCGGTCGGGCCGGGCCCGGATCCGCCACGGGGCGTCGAGCCGGCGGGCGCGCACCGAGGCCGCGGCCCTCGCGGGGGCGGACGCTTCCTCCCCGCCCCGCCGGTGTCCCCCTCCTCCCCGCCGCCCCGTCCTCAGCCGCCGATCGCCGACATCGGCCGGTCCGGCCGGACGAAGCCCGCGTCGCCGATCCGGTGTCCGGGCGCCTTGCGGGCGACGCAGTCCCGCCAGGCCCGTTCGATCCGGGCGTCGTCGGCGCCCCCGCGCAGCAGGGCCCGCAGGTCGGACTCCTCGGTGGCGAACAGGCAGTTGCGCAGCTGGCCGTCGGCGGTGAGCCGGACCCGGTCGCAGCCGCCGCAGAACGGGCGGGTGACGGAGGCGATCACGCCGACCACGTGGTCGGTGCCGGCCAGCCGCCACTCCTCGGCGGGCGCGTTGCCGTGCCGGCCGACCGGGACGAGGCGCCAGCGGGCGGCGAGGACGTCGAGGATCTCGTCGGCCGTGACCATCGCGGCGCGGTCCCAGGCGCCCTGGGCGTCCAGCGGCATCGATTCGATGAACCGCATCCGGTAGCCGCCGTCGACGGCGAACTCGACCAGGTCGACGAGTTCGTCCTCGTTGACGCCGCGCACCGGCACCGCGTTGACCTTCACCGGCGCCAGCCCGGCGGCCCGGGCGGCGGCCAGCCCGGCCAGCACGTCGGGGAGCCGGTCGCGGCGGGTGAGCGCCGCGTACCGCTCGGGGCGCAGGGTGTCCAGGCTGACGTTCACCCGGTGCAGTCCGGCCTGCTTCAACTCCGTTGCCCGCCGGGCGAGTCCGATGCCGTTGGTGGTGAGCGAGAGTTCGGCGCCGAGGCCGGCCAGCCGGGCCACCAGGCCGGGCAGGCCGCGGCGCAGCAGCGGTTCGCCGCCGGTCAGCCGCAGGGTGCGGATGCCCAGGCGGTGGACGGCGATGCCGGCCAGGCGCAGCAGTTCGTCGTCGTCGAGGGTCTGGTCGCGCGGCAGCCAGTCGAGTCCTTCGGCGGGCATGCAGTAGGTGCAGCGCAGGTTGCACCGGTCGGTGAGCGAGATCCGCAGGTCGGTGTGGACCCGGCCGTACCGGTCGACCAGCGGTGCGGGGGCGTCGGCGGGGGCGTCAGTGGTGCGCGGTGCCATGGGGCCAGTGAACGGGGGCGGCGGGGGGCCGGTCCAGGGACGGAACGGCCGGGAGCGGCGGCGGCCGGGCCGGTGCGGCCTGTCGGATCGTCCAAGGCGGCCCGGCGGGGGACGGGGGCAGACTGGCGGGCATGGCGGAACTGCGGGTGCCGGCCCTGGTGCTGGCGGCGGGCGGCGGCTCCCGGTTGGGCGGGCGTCCGAAGGCGCTCCTCCCCTACCGGGGGCGCCCGCTGCTGGAGCACGCGCTGGCGACGGCCCGGGCGGGCGGCTGCGCCGGGGCGGTGGCGGTGCTGGGCGCGGCCGCCGCCGAGGTGCGGGCCCGGGTGCGCGCCGCCGACGACTGTCGACTCGTCGACAATCCCGGCTGGCCCACCGGCATGGCCTCCTCGCTGCTCGCCGGCCTGGCCGCCCTGCCCCCGGGCACGACGGCGGCCCTGGTCCTGCTGGTGGACACCCCGGGCGTCACCCCGGAGGCGGTCCGCCTCCTGCTCGCGGCCCACACCGGCCCCGCCGACCTCGCCGCGGCCGCCTACGCCGGCCGCCGGGCCCACCCGGTCCTGATCGGCGCCGCCCACTTCCCCTTCCTCCGCGCCACCGCCACCGGCGACGCGGGCGCCCGCCGCCTGCTGGCGTCCCGCCCGGTGGCGCTGGTCGACTGCACGGACGCGGCCGTCCCGGACGACCTCGACACCCCGGCCGACCTCCCCCGCTGGGGCATCGCCTGACGCGCCGCCCGGCCCCCACCGGGAACCCCGCCTGACGCACCGTCAACTTCCGCCCCCGGCACCCGCGGCGGCCGCGTGCGCCCCCCGGCGCGCGACCGTTCGCGCACCTTTTCCCCACCTCAACTCCGCTGGAGGAATCCCTCATTCCGTGCCGGGCGGGGCGCCGATCGGCCAGGATGGAGTCCTACCCCTCCCGAGCTCCACCTCCCGATCCGAACGGACGGTGACCGCCCATGCCGCTGCCCGAGGACGCCGCCGACGCCGCCCGCGCCCCGGAGCCGACCGGTTTCCCTCCCGGTTCGCCGTCGGGGGCGAGCCACCTGCGCTGCCCGGCCTGCCGGGCCGAGCACCGGTACGAGCCGCCGAGCCTGCCGTGCCCGTGCGGGGCGCAGCTGCGGGTGCCGCTGCTGCGCGGCGGGGTGCCGGTGCAGGTGCGGTTCCGGTCCTGGGAGGACTCCTGGCTGAGCATGCGCTGCCCGCACTGCGGGCGCAGCGACCAGTGGCCGCAGCCGGAGTTCACCTGCGACTGCGGGGCGACGGTCCGGCTGCCGGTGGACCGGGCACCGCGGCTGCAGAGCGCCGGTCCGCGTTCGGCCCGCCCGGTGGAGACCGCCCGCCCGTACACGACGGCGGTGCCGCCGGTCGCGCCGTCCGTGCTGCCGGACCCGCCGGCCGCGGGTTCGGGCCCGGCCCGGGCGCTGCGTCCGCCGTTCCGTCCGCAGCCGGTGAGCACCCCGCAGGACGCGGTGCTGACGGCGGCCCGCTACCTGCAGTGGCTGGGTTTCGCCGATCTGGAGCTGACACCGGGCCAGGAACGGGACTCGACCACCCTGCTGGGCGGCCGGATCGTGGCCCAGGTGGACACCTGGACCGAGCCGGCCGACGTCAAGGCGGTGGAGTGCCTGTGGCTGGAGACCCTGCACAGCGAGGACGTCGCGGCCGCCATGTTCACCGTCTCCGGCTACTCCCGGCAGAGCGTGGTGCGCGGCGAGCAGCTGCTGGTCGCGCTGTTCACGCTGGACGCGGCGGGCATCCCGCAGCCGTCGAACGGCGCCGCGGAGGCCCTGATGGAGACCGGCTGGACGTCCTGACCGGGGCCGCCCCCGCCGCCTGACCCCCTCCGCCGCCCTCCGCCGCCCTCCGCCGCCTTCCGACCGGGAGCGGCCCGGCGCCCTGGCGCCGCGTCGGCCGCGCACCGTCCGGATCGGGCCGTTCCGGATTTCCTCGCGCTCGTGATCTGGTGCACAAGCTCCCGCGCGTGTTGAATTGCCGCCACGATGCGGGCCCTTGGGGAGGGCCGGCGGGTCGCTGCATGGCGCGCACAAGGAGGTGGCGTTGTCGGTGCACGGGACTGCCCCGGGGGGCATGGCGGACGTCGTCTGGCGGCTGAGATCGCGCGGCTGCTGGCAGGACGCGGCCGACCTGCTGCGCCCGCAGGCCGGGCGGGACCCGGCCGCGGCGCTCCAGCGGGCCGAGCTGCTGATCGAGCAGTGCCTGTTCACCGCGGACCACTGGGAGCGGGCGGAGGACGCGCTGCGCCAGGCGGAGGCGTCGGTGGCGGGCATCGAGGCGCGGGCGTCGGCGTCCTGCGCCCGGGGGTTCCTGGCGTACGTGGCGAGCGTGCTGGGCCGCCGGGACCGGCTGGACGAGGCGCAGGCGGCGCTGGGGCGGACGTCGGCGCTGCTGGCGCCGCGGGCGGCGGGCCGTCCGCTGCTGGACTTCCGGCGCGGGCTGGTGGCGGAGAACCTGCTGCACGACCCGGCGGCGGCGCACAGTGCGTACGCCCGGGCGCACGAGGGGGCCCGGGAGCGCGGGGACGAGCTGCTGCGGTCCTCGACCTGGCGGCACCTGGCGGGGCTGGCGCAGGCGGCGGGCGACCGGGAGCGGGCCCAGGCGGGGTTCGCGGCCTCGCTGCGGCTGCGCGAGGAGCTGGGTTTCACGGTGGGGGTGGCGCCGGCGCTGGCCTCGCTGGCGGAGGTGTCGGAGCCGGCCGAGGCGGAGCGGCTGCGGGCGGAGGCGGCCCGGCTGGTGCAGGCGCTGGGCGGGGTGCCGGTGTGGCTGGCGAGGCGGTTGGCGCAGGTCCCGGCGCAGCCGGGTCCCCCGGGCGGCGGCGCACCGCGCGACCTGCGGCACGACATCAGCTAAGGTGAGCCTTACCTGCCCGGGCCGAGCAGCAGCCCGGGCAGGTCCACCTCGCCGTACCCGGGCCCGCCCCCGGGAGCACCACCAGGGAGCCCGCGTGACCGTCCACCAGGTCGAGCAGTGCCCCCCGTCCCTCGACTCCCTTCCCTGTCGGGGCAGTTGGCTGCGGCTGGGCCGGGTCTTCCCGGACCTGCGGATCCACCACGCGGCCCCGCGCACCGGCCCGGGCTGGACCACCGCCGCGGCGCTGGCCGGGGAGCCGGCCGCGCTGGCGGCGATGGTCGCCTTCGACGAGCGGCTCGGCCTCGACCTGTACGGCGCCCCGACCCGCCCGGACGTCACCGCCGGGTTCAGCCTGCACCGCTACGCCTGGCCGGTCGCGCTGGCCTTCACGCTGCCCTGGCTGCTGGAGCGCCGGGTCCCGCTGCTGCCGCCGTCCCGGGTCTCGATCAACCGCACCACCGGGGAGCTGACCGCCCGTCCGGCCGGCTTCCACTGCCTGCCCGACGACCCGGCGGCCGGCCGCCCCGACGCGCTGGTGGTCCCGGACCGGCCGGCGCTCGACGCCGCCCTGCGCACCGCGCTCGCCGAGCACTTCGCGCCGGTCCTCGACTCCTTCCGCCCCCTGGTCCGGCGCGGCCCGCGCACCCTGTGGGCACTGGTCACCGACGACGTGGTGGACGGCCTCTGGTACGCGGCGGGCCTGCTGGGCGAGGAGCCCGCGGCGGTGGCCGCGCTGGAGGCGCTGCTGACCGGGGACGCGGCGGCGGCCCCGTTCGTCGGCACCCCGGGCTTCCGCGCCGGGGGCGGCGGCCGGGCCCGGACCAGGGTCAGCTGCTGCCTGTACTACACGGTGCGCCCGACCGAACTCTGCGTCAGCTGTCCGCGCGTCAAATAGATCTGACAATAATTCATTTCCGGGGGATATCCCGGCGGAAATTCCCCCCTATCGGGGTAATGGCCCCGATCCCGCCTTGATCGCCGATTTTCTCCGCCATGATGGTCCCCGCCATCACGACGCGGAAAGCGAGGCTTGATCAGGTCATGAGACTGTCGGACATACCGCTTGGCTGGGCCGTCGCCGGTACGGCCGCCCTGGTGGTCGCCGTCGCACTGCTGGCCTTCGCCCGCAGCCGCACCACCGGCTCCGCCCCCGCCGGCAGCGGTACGGACTCCTCCTGGGAGCGCGCCGAGGAACGCCGCCGCCGCACCGAATCCCTCTACGGCGGCGCCTCCTACCTGCTGCTCTTCTGCTGCGCCGGCGTGGCCGCGGCCCTCTCCTTCCACGGGCTGGTCGGCTTCGGCGTCCAGAACCTCGGGCTCTCCGGCGGCTGGGAGTACCTCGTCCCGTTCGGCCTGGACGGCGCGGCGATGTTCTGCTCGGTGCTCGCCGTCCGCGAGGCCAGCCACGGTGACGCGGCGCTCGGCTCCCGCCTGCTGGTGTGGTTGTTCGCCGCCGCGTCCGCCTGGTTCAACTGGGTGCACGCCCCGCGCGGCGGTGCCCACGACGGGGCGCCGCAGTTCTTCGCCGGGATGTCGCTCTCGGCGGCCGTGCTGTTCGACCGGGCGCTGAAGCAGACCCGGGTCGCCGCCCTGCGCGAGCAGGGCCTGGTGCCCCGCCCGCTGCCGCAGATCCGGGTGGTGCGCTGGCTGCGCGCCCCGCGCGAGACGTACGCCGCCTGGTCGCTGATGCTGCTGGAGGGCGTGCGCACCCTGGACGAGGCGGTCGAGGAGGTCCGCGACGACAAGCGGACGGCCGCCGAGAACCGGGAGCGCCGCCGGCTGGCCTCCCGCCGGGAGCGGGCCGAGATCCGGGCGATCGGCCGCCAGCCGGGCAGCGGCTGGCGCCACCGCGCCGCCCGCCAGCTCGAACCCGCCGCCGCCACCGTCCCGCCCGCCCCGACGGAGCCCGCCATAGCCCCCGCCGGCCTGCCCGCCACCCCGGCGGCCCACCGCAGCATCGACCTCACCCCGGAGGAGGACACCGTGACGCTGCCCCGGCTCGACTCGCTGGAGCAGAAGCTCAAGGACCTGGAGCAGCAGTTCGGTTGACGGTCCTGACGGGGCGTCAGCCACCGATCCCGACGGGACGTCGGCTGCCGAGCCGGTCGGAGCGTCAGCTGCCGAGCCCGACGGGGCGTCAGCTGCTGAGTTCGAACCACATCCGCTTGCCGGTGCCCCGGGGCTCCACGCCCCAGGTGTCGGCGAGCGCCTCGACCAGCATCAGGCCGCGGCCGGAGGACGCCTGCTCGCCGGGGGTGCGGCGGGTCGGCCAGAGGTCCGACTCGTCCTCGACCTCGACCCGCAGGCGGGCCCGGCCGTGCTCCTGGTAGAGGCGGGCGGTGAACATCGCGTCCCGGTCGGTGTGCCGGATCGCGTTGGTGACCAGCTCGGAGGAGAGCAGTTCGGCGGTGTCGATCAGTTCGGGCACGCCCCAGCGGCGCAGCGCGTCGCGGAGTTCGCCGCGCAGTTCGGCGATCCGGGCCAGGTCGGCCTGGCCGATCCGGCGGCGCAGCTGCTGGGCGGCGCGGCCGCCCGCGGGGCCGTCCCAGCGCAGCAGGAGCAGGGCGATGTCGTCCTCGCGCTCGCTGCTGTCGGAGGCCCCGGAGGCGATCCGGTCGGCGAGTTCCTCGAGCGGTTCGCGCGGTGACTCGTCGATGCCGGGGAGGTCGCCGGAGACGTTCTCGCAGAGCCGGGCGAAGCCGGTGTCGAGGTCCATGTCGCGGGCCTCGACCAGGCCGTCGGTGCAGAGCACGACCGTCTCGCCGGGGTCGAGGCTGAACCGGGTGACCCGGTACTCCTCGTCGGGGTCGACGCCCAGCGGCAGGCCGCCGGAGACCGGGACGGGGTGCGCGGTGCCGTCGGCGCGGCGCACCACCGGGTCGAGGTGGCCGGCCCGGACGGCGTAGACCACGCCGTAGTCGACGTTGACCTCGGCGTAGGTGCAGGTGGCGAAGTGGTCGGTGTCGAGGTCGGCCAGGAAGCGGGAGGCGCGGGCCATCACCGCGGCGGGCGGGTGGCCCTCGGCGGCGTAGGCGCGCAGCGCGATCCGCAGCTGGCCCATGATGCCGGCGGCGTGCACGTCGTGGCCCTGGACGTCGCCGATCACCAGGCCGACGTGCCCGCCGGGCAGCGGGACGACGTCGTACCAGTCGCCGCCGATCTGCAGGCCCGAGCCGGCCGCGAGGTAGCGGACGGCGGTGCTGACGCCGGGGACGGCGGGGACGGTGCGGGGCAGCATGACGCGCTGCAGGCCGGCGGCGAGCTCGTGCTCGGCGTCGTGCAGGCGGGCCCGGGCCAGGGACTGCGCGACCAGGCCGCCGAGGGTGGAGAGCAGGGTCCGCTCGTCGGCGTCGAGTTCGCGGTCGTCGTCGAAGGAGACCACGCAGATGCCGGTGGGGCGGCCGCTGGCGATCAGCGGCAGGAAGGCCCAGGAGGAGCGGCCGCTCTCCTCGGCCCAGTCCCAGGCCTCGGGGTAGCGCTCGCGGTACTCCTCGCGGCTGGAGACGAAGATCGGGGCGCGCTGCCGGACCGCCTCGGCGGCGGGGTGGGTGGGCGCGAGCGGGATCCGGTCGAACTGGTTGCTGAGCCCGTTGTGGTAGCCGTTGGAGCCGAGCAGCGCGATCCGCCCGGCCTCCAGCGAGGCCAGCGCGAGGCCGTCGGGGCCCAGGCCCGGCAGCGGCAGTTCGGTGAACACCCGGGCGACGTCCCGGACGGTGACGGCCTCGGAGAGCGCCCGGGCGGCCTCCTTGATGAACCGGGAGCGCTGCTCGCGCAGCTGGGCCTGTTCGTCGGCCCGCTCGCGCTTGTGCAGTTCGACGGTGGCGTCCCAGACGAAGCCGACCATCCGGGACGGGCGGCCGAAGGCGTCGGCCAGCACCCGGCCGCGGAAGCGCACGGCGTGCAGTTCGCCGTTCGGGAAGACGGTGCGGTAGTAGGCGCCGCACTGGCCGAGTTCGGCGACGGCGCGCTCGACCCGGCGGCGCACCACGGGCGCGTCCTCGGGGTGCAGCAGGGCCAGGAAGGAGGCGGAGGTGCGGTCGAAGGGCTGGCCGACCAGGCCGAGGATCGCGCAGGCCCGCTGGTCGCCGACCAGCACGTCGCGGCGGATGTCCCAGTCGAACGAGCCGATGCCGTTGGCCGCCATCGCGGGTTCCAGCCACTCGGGGCTGGAGTCGCCGGTGCGGGTCGGCAGGCCGCGGCCGGACGGCGCGATCCGCCCGCCGGACGGGCCGGGGGCGGTGCGCAGCGGGTTCGCGGGGGTCTCGTTCCTGGTGGCCTGGGCGGGCGGGGTGCGGCGGGCGGGCCCAGGCGCCTCGGGCTCTGTGGCCATGCTTCTCCTGCCGGTGCCTTGCCTGGCGGCCGCTGGTTGTTCCCGTGTCCCCTACTGGGCCGGCCGGACCGCGATGGTTGCGTGTGCCTCCTGGCACACATTCTCACTACCCTCTCGTATGTTCGGCAAGGCGGCAATGGCAGGGGGCCGAACGGTGCCGATCGCACACGATCGCCTCCGGCATATTCACCCGCCCCGGCCCGCGGCCGGGCCCGGTGGCGGGTGGGCGCAATTCCCGGTTCA
Organism: Kitasatospora cineracea; assembly: GCF_003751605.1. NCBI lineage: Bacteria > Bacillati > Actinomycetota > Actinomycetes > Kitasatosporales > Streptomycetaceae > Kitasatospora > Kitasatospora cineracea. The sequence continues at coordinate 3,561,972 of NZ_RJVJ01000001.1, read as the reverse complement.
GCCCGCGGAGAGCTCGAACCAGGTGGTCTTCCCGTCCGCCCGCAGCTGCACGCCCCAGTCGTCCGCCAGCGCCTCCACCAGCAGCAGGCCGCGCCCCGAGGTGGCCGTCTCGGAGGCGGCGCGCCGGTTGGGCACCTGGCCGCCCGCGGCGTCCTGCACCTCGACCCGCAGCCGCGAGCCGCCGGTCAGCACCGCGTCGAACACCGCGCCCCGGCCGGTGTGCACCAGCGCGTTGGTGACCAGTTCGGAGGCGAGCAGCTCGGCGGTGTCGGACAGCTCCGCCGGGAGGCCCCAGTGGTCGAGTGCCGCCCGCAGCCGCCGGCGCACCGCCCCCACCGCCGGCAGGTCCGCCGCGTCCAGCGCGGCGTGCAGCCGGCGGTGCAGTGCGCACCCGGGCTGGTGTGCCGCCGGCGTCTGCGCCACCGGCCCCCGGTGCTCGGCCCCCTCCCGCCACGTGGCCGACCGCTGTCGCGGAAACCTCGCCTGACCGTCCATCAACCTCGTACGCCCCCGGGGTAGTTCCGAACGGCCGCCGCCCGCTCCCCCGCCGGGCCGGCTGCCCCTTCTCGTTCCTCCTCTTGCCCACTCAGCCCTCGAAAAACCCTCCGGGGCCCGTCGACGGCCCCTCGACCGGGCCCGCGGGTCCGTCGCCCGTGTGCCCAGGGTGTCGGCGGTGCTAAGTTTGAACGACGTTCTAACATCTGTACCGACCATCCCTCCGCGACCCCCGCAAAGCGAGGCACCGTGCGACTGACCCCCACTGAACGGGACCGGCTGCTGATCTTCACCGCGGCCGAACTGGCCCGCGCCCGGCGGGCCCGGGGCGTGCGGCTGAACGTCCCCGAGGCGACGGCCCTGATCGCCGACACCGTCTGCGAGGCGGCCCGCGACGGCCGCCGGCTGGCCGAGGCGATCGAGGCCGGCCGCACCGTGCTGGGCGCCGGGGACGTGCTGCCGGGCGTCCCGGACGTGGTCACGGTGGTGCAGGTGGAGGCGGTGTTCGAGGACGGGACGCGGCTGGCCGTGGTCACCGACCCGTTCCGCGGCGCGGGCTCGCTCGGCGAGGGCGCCCCGGGCGCGGCGCTGCCCGGCACCGGGGCGGGCTACGACCCGGTGGAGGAGACCCTGCGGCTGCCGGTGCACAACACCGCCTCGGTGCCGATCTCGGTCACCTCGCACTTCCACTTCTTCGAGTCCAACCCGCGCCTGGCCTTCGACCGGGCCGCCGCGTACGGCACCCACCTCGCGGTGCCGGCCGGCTCCTCGGTGCGCTTCGACCCGGGCGCGACGGTCGAGGTCGGCCTGGTCCCGATCGGCGGGGCCCGGGTCGCGATCGGCTTCGCCGGGCTGGTGGACGGCCCGCTGGACGCGCCGGGAGCGAAGGACGCGGCGCTGGCCAAGGCCCGGGCGACCGGCTACCTGACCGAGTTCGACGACGCCGGGCCGACCCGGTGACCGCCCCCGCGACCCCCCGGAAGGACCTTGCATGAGCGCCATCACCCCGCACGACTACATCTCGGTGCACGGCCCGCGCGCGGGCGACCGGGTCCGGCTCGGCGACTCCGGGCTGATCGTCCGGGTCGAGTCCGACTCGCAGGCCCCCGGCGACGAGTTCCTGGCCGGGTTCGGCAAGACCGCCCGGGACGGCCTGCACCTGAAGCCCGCCGCCGTCCGGGAGACCTGCGACGTGGTGGTCTCCAACGTGCTGGTGATCGACGCGGTGCAGGGCATCCGGAAGACCTCGATCGGCATCCGGGAAGGCCGGATCACCTCGATCGGCCGGGCCGGCAACCCGGACACCCTGGACGGGGTCGAGGTGGTGGTCGGCACCGGCACCACCATCGTCTCCGGCGAGGGCCTGATCGCCACCGCCGGCGCCGTCGACACCCACGTGCACCTGCTCTCGCCGCGCATCATGGAGGCCTCGCTGGCCTCCGGCGTGACCACGATCATCGGCCAGGAGTTCGGCCCGGTCTGGGGCGTCGGCGTCAACTCGCCCTGGGCGCTGCGGCACGCGTTCAACGCCTTCGACGCCTGGCCGGTCAACATCGGCTTCCTGGGGCGCGGCTCGTCCTCCGACCCGGCGCCGCTGGTGGAGGCGCTGGCCGAGGGCGGCGCCTCCGGCTTCAAGGTGCACGAGGACATGGGCGCGCACACCCGGGCGCTGGACACCGCGCTGCGGGTCGCCGAGGAGTACGACGTCCAGGTCGCCCTGCACACCGACGGGTTGAACGAGTGCCTGTCCGTCGAGGACACCCTCGCCGTCCTGGAGGGCCGCACCATCCACGCCTTCCACATCGAGGGCTGCGGCGGCGGCCACGTGCCGAACGTGCTGAAGATGGCGGGCGTGGAGAACGTCATCGGCTCCTCCACCAACCCCACCCTCCCGTTCGGCCGGGACGCGCTGGGCGAGCACTACGACATGATCGTCTCCGCCCACGACCTCAAGCCCGACCTGCCCGGCGACGCCGCGATGGCCCGCGACCGGATCCGGGCCGGGACGATGGGCGCCGAGGACGTGCTGCACGACCTGGGCGTCATCGGCATCACCTCCTCCGACGCCCAGGGCATGGGCCGGGCCGGCGAGACCGTCCGCCGCACCTTCGCGATGGCCGGGAAGATGAAGGCCGAACTCGGCCCGCTCGACGGCACCGGCTCGTACGGGACCGCCGAGGGCGGCGACGACAACGAGCGGGTGCTGCGCTACATCGCCAAACTCACCATCAACCCGGCGATCGCGCACGGCCTCTCGCACGAGATCGGGTCGATCGAGGTCGGCAAGCTCGCCGACCTGGTGCTGTGGCGCCCCGACCACTTCGGCGCCAAGCCGCAACTCGTCCTCAAGGCCGGCTTCCCCGCCTACGGCGTGGTCGGCGACCCGAACGCCTCCACCGACCGCTGCGAACCCCTCGTCCTGGGCCCGCAGTTCGGCGCGCACGGGGCCACCGCCGCCGACCTCTCGGTGGCCTTCGTCGCCCAGGCCGCCGCCGACTCCGCCTACCTGGACGTGGCCGGCGACCAACTCCCCACCCGCCGGCGCCGGGTGGGCGTGCGCGGCACCCGCGGCATCGGCCCCCGCTCGATGCTCCGCAACGGCCGGACCGGCCGGGTCGACGTCTCCGCCACCGGCCTGGTCTCGCTCGACGGCGAGCCGCTGCGCTCGGCACCCGCCGACTCGGTCTCGCTCAGCCGCCTCTACTTCCTCTGAACAACCCTCCCCCGCATAGGACTTGACCCCATGAGCAACTCCCCCACCCCCGCCGAGCTCGGCTTCAAGATGCCCGCCGAGTGGCACCCGCACCAGCGCACCTGGATGGCCTTCCCCACCCCGAACCCCACCTTCGACGGCCCCGAACAGCTCGACGCGGCCCGCCGCGCCTGGGCGGAGGTCGCCGACACCGTCGTCCGGTACGAGCCGGTCACCGTGGTGGTCAACACCGGCGAGAGCGAGGAAGCCCGCCGCTACCTCGCCGCCGAGGTGGAGATCGTCGAACGGCCGCTGAACGACGCCTGGATGCGCGACATCGGCCCGTCCTTCCTGATCGACGGCAACGGCGAACTCGCCGCCGCCGACTGGGTGTTCAACGGCTGGGGCGCCCAGTCCTGGGCCCGCTGGGACAAGGACCAGGACATCGCCGAACACGTCACCGACCTGACCGGCGCGCGCCGCTTCGCCTCCCGGCTGATCAACGAGGGCGGCGGCATCCACGTCGACGGCGAGGGCACCGTCCTGGTCACCGACACCGTGCAGCTCGGCGAGGGCCGCAACGCCGACTGGACCCGCGAACAGGTCGAAGCCGAACTCCACGCCCACCTCGGCACCACCAAGGCGATCTGGCTGCCGCGCGGACTCACCCGCGACTACGACGAGTTCGGCACCCGCGGCCACATCGACATCGTCGCCGCCTTCGTCCGCCCCGGCACCGTGGTCGTCCACTCCCAGCCCGACCCGGCCCACCCCGACCACGCCGTCTGCCAGGAGCTCGCCGACCTCCTGCGCACCGCCACCGACGCCCGCGGCCGCACCCTCGAAGTGATCGAACTCCCGGCCCCCACCGTCCTGTTCGACGAGGACGGCGAACCCGTCGACTACTCCTACATCAACCACTACGTGGCCAACGGCGCCGTCGTCCTCTGCGCCTTCGACGACCCGCGCGACGAACAGGCCAAGGCGATCCTGGAGAAGGCCTACCCCGGCCGCACCGTCGAACTGGTCGACGCCCGCGAGATCTTCGCCAACGGCGGCGGCATCCACTGCATCACCCAGCAGCAGCCCCGGCCCTGATCCCGCTCACCACCGCGTCACCACCGCGGGCCGGAACCCACCTCCGCAGAGGGGGAGTTCCGGCCCGCGGCCGTTCCCGGCGACGGGTCGAGGGCGGCCTGCGCCTCCTCGTGGCGGCGCTCGCGGCGGCGGCGTTCGGCCATCGCGGCGACGGTGCCGGTCAGAAAGGCGTCCCAGCAGTCCTGTTCGGCGGTCGGGGGGCGGCCCGTGCCGGTGGTGCAGCGCGGGCACCGGCGGCACGGGCGGTAGTGGTGCTCGGGGCCGCCCGGGGGCGGGCCGGGCTGCGGCTGGTCGGCGGTCACTGCTCCTCCTCGATCTGGGCCCAGATGACGGTCTGTCCGTCGGCGGTGACCGAGCCCCAGCGGTCGGCGGTGCGCAGCGCCTGGAGCAGTTCGCTCCAGGTCGGGGCGTCGTCGGGTGGGCAGGGGATGCTGATCCTGGTGCTGCCGACGGCGAACCGCACGTCGGCCCGCGCGCCCGAGGCCCGTTCGATCGCCGTCCGCAGGTCGGACGCACGCGTGCTGATCTGCACCACTCCCCCAGAGTACATATAGGGCTAGACTCTACACGTAGAGTAGTGCCCCACCGGATACTGTGTCACCGATCGGCGGACCACACACCTCTCGGAGGAACGTCCCATGACCGGTAGCGGGCCCTCCGCGTATCTCCAGGTGGCTGAGCGGATCCGCGAGCGGATCGCCTCCGGCGAGTACCCGCCGGGCAGTCAACTCCCGTCCCTGGCCGAGATCCGGGCGCAGTACGGCTTCTCGCACGGCGTCGGCCAGTCCGCGTACCGGCTGCTGGAGCAGGAGGGCGTGGTGCTCGCCCGGCAGGGGCGCGGCTACTTCGTCCGGCCGCAGGAACCCCGCCCCACCCTGGTCCGCCGCGGCGGCGCGGCCGGCGCCGTCGGACCTGACACCGTCGGCCTCGCCCAGCAGGGCGTCACCCCCACCTGGCGCAGCCACTCCACCACCGAGGCCGCGAGCAAGGAGATCGCCGGGCGCCTCGGCATCGAGCCCGGCGACCCGGTGATGCACACCTCGTACGTCTACCTGGTCAACGGCGACCCCGGGTACCTCGCCGAGTCCTGGGAGACGATGGCCGTCACCGGCCAGGCCCTGATCGTGCTGCCCGAGGCCGGACCGTACGGCGGGATCGGCGTCGCCGCGCGGATGGCCGTCATCGGCATCGACGTCGGCGAACCCGTCGAGGAGGTCACCGCCCGCGGCCTCAACCGGGCCGAGGCGCAGACCTTCACCACGCTCCCCGGCGCGCCCGCCCTCGTCATCCGCCGCACCCACTACGACCGGGCCACCGGCCGGCCCGTCGAGACCGCCGACTTCGTCCTGCCCGGCGAGCACTGGTCCACCCGGTACGGCCGCCCGCCCGGCGACTGAACCGGACCGCCGGGCCGCCCGTCGCCCGCTGCGCACCGCCCCGTCCGGGCGGGCGGGCGGCGGAGGGGCGCGGTGTGATGGACCCATGACCCCGGAGAACCTGGACGACCTCACCGCCGAACTCCTCCGCCTCGCCCCCGGCCTCGACCCGGCCCGGGCCGCCGCCCTGCTCCGCCGCGCCTACCGCGCCGGACTCGCCGACGGCCGCCGGGAGACCACCGAGAGCCGCGAGCACGGCGGCTGGTGAACCCCGCGCCCGGCCCGTGCGGGAGACTTCCCGTACGGGGAGGAGAACCGGACCTCCCCGCCCGGGAGCCGGAACCGGACCCCGCACAGCACCACACCGAGGAGTACGGATGGCGCCCCGCACCCGCCGCCCGGCGCGCCCCCGCGAAGAGGTCTACGCCGCCGCCCGCGCCGCGATCGCCGAACACGGCCTCGCCCGGCTCACCATGGCCGGCCTCGGCGAACAGCTCGGCATGAGCGCCGGCCACCTCCTCTACTACTTCGGCAGCAAGGACCAGCTCCTGCTGGAGACCCTCCGCTGGAGCGAGGCCCAGCTCGGCGAGCGCCGCAGCCGCGAACTCGCCCGCCGCGAGGTCCCCGTCCTCGACCGGCTCGACCGCTACCTCGAGCTCTACCTCCCCGAGGGCCCCGGCGACCCCCGGTGGATCCTGTGGATCGAGGTGTGGAGCCGCTCCCCCGGCACCGCGGAGCTCCGCCAGGGCCAGCTCGACATCGAGACCCCCTGGCAGGACGACCTCACCGCGCTCCTCGCCGAGGGCCGCGCCACCGGCCTCCTCCCGGCCGCCGGCACCACCCCCGCCCGCGCCGCCCAACTGCGCGCCCTGCTCGACGGCCTCGCCATCCCGCTCGCCATCGGCCTGCCCGCCACCACCCGCGAGGACGCCCTCGCCCAGGCCGGCTCCGCCGCGCGCGCCCTGCTGGGGCTGCCCGCGTAACGGCAGCCGTCCGCCGGGCCCGCCTTACTCCGTCCAGTCGCTCCGTCCAGTCACCCCGTCCGGTCACCCCGTCCGGTCACTCCGTCCAGACCGCGGCCGCGGTGCGGTCGTCCGCGTAGCCCTTGGCGCGGACCTGGATCTGGCGGAGGAAGTCGACGGTGCCCGGCGGGTGCGGGTGGGCCCAGTGGCTGGAGAGGAAGTGCGCCACGGCGGGCTCCTCGGCGATCGGGGCGGCCAGGCCCGGGGTGCACAGCAGCAGGATGTCGCCGGAGGTCGCCGGGACCAAGCGGAAGCGGAACGGCCGGGGCGCGGGCATCGAGGCCGGCGGGAGCGGGGGCTGCCCGTCCGGGTGGTGCAGCAGCCGCGCGGCGTAGGCGTCGATCCAGTGCCCGGAGCGCAGCAGGTACAGCCCGCCGGGGCCGGTGCCGAACGCGGCCCGGTGGGTCGCCGCCGGGTCCGCGGACATCAGCAGGCAGTGCAGCGAGGCGGTCTCCTCGGGCGGCAGGCCGGCCGGCCCGTCCCCGTCCCCGTCCTGGGCGGCCTGCTCCGCGGCACTGCGCAGCTGCACCGCCGCCTGGAGGGCGATCCGCTGCAGCCCGTAGCGCAGCCGGTCGCGGGCCCCGGCCCGCAGGTCGGCGGCGAGTTCGGCCCGGCTGCGGCCGATCGCGGCAGCCAACTGCCGGGCCGCCTCGGCCGCCGCGGCCGACCCCCACTGGGCGTTGGCCCGGCGCGCGGGCGCGGCCAGCACCGCGAGCACCAGCGCCTCCTCGCCCTCGCCGAACCGGACGGTGAGCAGCGCGTCGGTGCGCGGCTCGCCCCGGTAGCGGGCCGAATCCCCGCGGATCGACACCGCCCGCAGCGTGGTCCCCGCGAACCCGGCGCCGTCGATCGCGGTGTCGGGCACCAGCGCCGCCAGCCCGGCCGGATCGGCGGCGGGCAGGCTGGTCGGCTCCGGCGCGTACGTCGGGGGCCGCTCCCCCACGTGCGGCACGGCCGGCGCCTGCGGACGCCCCGACCAGGGCGCGGCCCGGTCCGGCGGCGGGGCCCCCACCACGACCGTCGGCGCGGGGGCGGGGGCGGGGGCGGGGGTCGGAGCGGAGGCGGGAGCGGGGGTCGGCTCCGGTGTCGGCACGGGGGCGGGTTCGGTCACCGCTTCGGGTTCGGGCTCGGGCGAGGACTCCGGCTCGGGTTCGGGCGAGGGCTCCGGCTCCGGTTCGGGCTCGGGTGAGGGCTCCGGCGGGGCCGTCGGAAGGTCCGTCAGCGTCGGGGTCGGGGCGGCCGGTTCCTTCGAGAGGTTCGGCTGGAGCTCGGGCCAGGCGGCCTCGGCCCAGCTGCGCGGCGTCGGCCCCGGCTGCGGTTCGACCGCCGCCTCCGCCTCCGCCACCTCCGCCGTCTCCGCCGCAGCGGCCGCGCGCTCCGGTTCCGGCGCCCCCGATCCCGGCGCCTCGGGTTCCGGCGCCGGGGCCTCCGGTTCGGGGCGGCGCTGCGGGGCGATCAGTCCGGCGGCGGTGGTGAACCAGTCGTCGACGGTGCCGGTGTCGGCGCCGGCGTCCGCGGCGGGGGTGTCGGGGAGGGTGCCGGCGGGGCCCGCGTAGACGGTGTGCCACCAGGCGTCGTCGGGACGGGGCTGCCTGGGCGGGCCCTGCTCGTTCAACTGACCGCTCCTGATCCGTGAGGGGGCCGGACGTCACGTCATTCTTCCGAAGGACAACGACGGTGTCCGGGATTCGAAACATCGCGCGGACGTCCGGGGAGGGGTTCCGGCCACGGGTGGCGCGGCGGTGGCGACGGGGCGACGGTACGGGGTCAAACGGGTTCCAACAGGGGCTTCGGGGATGGGGTGGCGGGGCGTTCGTCCGGAAAATGAGAGCCCAAGGGGGGCATCGCTTCACCCGATCGGCTGATTAATATGTGCGCATGGCCGCGCCAGGATCTCGTACCCGCCCCGGAGGGCCCGCAGTCGCGGTGCTCCGTCCGGTGGCGGTGCTGTGGTCCCTGCTGCTGGCCGCGCTGCTCGCGCTGCTGCCCTGCGCGGCGACCGCCGCGAGCGCCCGGCCGCTGAGCTCCCCGCCGGCCGGCCAGGAGGCCCACGGCGCGTCCGCGCCGCAGCGGACGGCGCCCGGTACGGACCGGGCCGCCGGGGCATCCCGGACGGCGGCCCCGGTGCGGGCGGGTGCGACGGCGTCGCACCACGGGCCGGCGACGGTGCTGCCGGTCGCGGCCGGGGAGGCGCCCGGCGCGGCGTTCATCCTGTGCACCGCGGACAACCCCGGTCCGGTGCCCGGCCACGGCTGCTCCAGCCACCCCTTCTGCGGCCCGGAGTCGCACCTGCCGAACGCGCCGCCGGAGCCCGGCACGGCCGTCCGACCGCGCCTGGTCGCCCCGCCGGTGACGCCCGCCGCTTCGGCCTGCGGCGCACCGACCGGGTCGCACCACGCGCCCGACCTGCACGTCCTGCAGGTTCACCGGTCCTGAGCGGAACCCACCGCCGACCGACGCCCCGCCGCGCGGGGAGGTCGGCGGCTCCGCTGCCCCCACCCCACCGCAGACCGCCGTGCCAGCCACGGCGGGGACAAGGAAGACATCCATGGGTTCCGCCTCCAAGCAGTCCAACCCCACCGGCAAGCAGCCCAAGCCGGGCAGCAAGGCCGCCCAGCAGGCCGACCGCCGGGCCCGGATCGCCGAGCTGCGCGCCGTCGAGCAGCGCCGCGAGCGCCGCAACAAGACGATCACCATCGGCATCTCGTCCGTCCTGCTGCTCGCCATGATCGGCGGCGGCAGCTGGCTGGTGATGGACTCCAAGGACAAGAGCGACAAGAAGAAGGCGGCGGCCACCGCCGCGGCCGAGGCCGCGCAGAAGGCCAAGGACGACGCCTCGAAGGCCGACATCCCGGGCCTGCAGACCTTCGGCAAGCTCACCCAGAACCACGTCAAGACCGAGGTGAAGTACCCGCAGACCCCGCCGGTCGGCGGCGACCACGACCCGGTCTGGCAGACCTGCATGGGCAACGTCTACGACAAGCCGGTCCGCAACGAGAACGCCGTCCACTCGCTGGAGCACGGCGCGGTCTGGGTCACCTACAACGGCAAGGCCACCCCCGAGGACATCAAGACCCTCAGCGACAAGGTCAAGGCCACCCCGTACAGCCTGATGAGCCCGTACCCGGACGAGCCGGGCACCATCACGCTGACCGCGTGGAGCAACCAGCTGGTGGTGGACTCCGCCAGCGACCCGCGGGTCGCGACCTTCTTCGCCAAGTTCGTGCAGGGCCCGCAGACCCTGGAGCAGGGCGCGAGCTGCAGCTCGGGGCAGATGTGACCGCGGCCCCCGCCGACGGCGGGCAGCCGGAGTTCGAGGAGCACGAGGGGTTCGAGGAGGAGCTGCCGGCCGCCCCGCGCGGGCGGCGGCGGTTCTGGTGGCCCGCCGCGCTCGCGGCCGTGGTCGCCCTGGGGCTCGGCGTGCCCGCGCTGGTCTCCGGCAGCACCCCGGCGTCCGGCAGCCCGACGGCCGCCGCCTCGGCCGCGCCGGCCACCGACTCGGCGGAGGCCGGGTTCGCCCGCGACATGGCCACGCACCACCAGCAGGCCATCGACATGTCGTTCATCATCCGGGACCGCACCCAGAGCGAGGAGGTGCGGGGCTTCGCGTTCGACATCATCAACACGCAGGCCAACCAGCGCGGCATGCTGATGGGCTTCCTCGACCAGTGGGGCCTGTCGCAGAGCACCACCGCCAAGCCGATGGCCTGGATGAACCACCCGTACGAGGCGCACGACGGCTCGCTGATGCCCGGCATGGCGACCAACACCGAGCTGGACAGGCTCCGTTCGCTCAGCGGCCAGGACGCCGAGGTGTACTACCTGCAGCTGATGATCAAGCACCACAAGGCGGGCGCCGAGATGGCCCAGGCGTACGTGGACGCGGGGCGCAACGCCCCGGAGAAGCGGCTCGCCCAGGGCATGGTCGACGCGCAGCACGCCGAGATCCAGCTGATGACGGACATGCTCGCCGAGCGCGGCGCGCAGCCGGCCGCCTGAGCCGGTGGGCACGAGGCACGACCGGCTGCCCGAGCCGGTGGGCACCGGGCCTGAACGGTCCGCCTGAACAGGTGGGCACCGGGCGCAGCCGACGCGCCGGAGGGCGCCGTCCCGGGGGAACCCGGGGGCGGCGCCCTCCGGCGTCGGGTCGGGCGGCTCAGCCCCTGCAGAGCCGGACCGCCAGCGCCGCGACCGCCGCGAGCAGCAGCAGGACGGCGCGGCCGCCCGCCGCCGCACCGGCCTGGTGGACGGCCAGCACCGGGAGCGCGGTGCCCAGCGCGGTGCCGAGGCTGCGCACCATGTTGACCAGCCCGCCGCCGACGGCCGAGCTCTGCGCGGGGATCGCCCGCATCACCAGGGCGTTGTTGGCGGGCAGCAGCAGCCCGAGGCCGTAGCCGGTGAGCAGCAGCGGCGCGGCCGTCGTCCACGGGCCGGGGGCGGGCAGCAGGGCCAGGGCGAGCAGTCCGGCGGCGGCGGTGAGCGCGCCGCAGCGGCAGCGGGCGGCGTCGCTCCAGCGGCCGGGCAGCAGCGCGCCGCCGACGGTGGCGGCGAGGGCGAACGCGGCGGGCAGCGCGGTGATCGCGGCGCCCGCGGCGGTGGCGGTGGTGCCGCGTCCGGCCAGCACGACGGGTTCCAGCACCAGCGGGCAGAACAGCAGCAGGTAGCCGACCAGGGCGACCAGCAGGCCGGCCCGGATGCCGGGGGTGTTGACCAGTCCGGGCGGGATGATCGGCCGGTCGGCCCGGCGCTCCTGCCGGACCAGGGCGAACGTGGCGGCGGCGGCCGCGGCCAGCAGTCCGGCGACCGCCCAGCCGGGCAGCGGCAGGCCGGAGGCGGCCGAGAGGGCGAGCAGCAGCGCGGTGGAGGAGCCGGCCAGCAGCAGCAGTCCGGCCAGGTCGAAGCGGCCGTCGCGGTCCGGCGTCCGGGCCGGGCAGCGGCCGTCGGGGAAGGTGCGCGGCAGCAGGAACCAGCCCGCCAGCATGCCCAGCACGCCGATCGGCACGTTGACCCAGAACGCCCAGCGCCAGGACGCGTGCGCGACCAGCAGCCCGCCGAGGGTCGGGCCGAGCGCCAGGCCGAGCGCCTGGGCGGCGGCCTGCACGCCGAGCGCGGTGCGCATCGCCCGTTCGGGTACGCCGCGGGCCACCAGGGCGACGCTGTTGGCCTGCATCATCGCGCCGCCGACGGCCTGCACGGCCCGGCAAGCCACCAGGACCGCCAGGTTCCCGGCCAGCCCGGCGCCCAGCGAGGCCAGCGCGAACACCGCGAACCCGCCCAGGTACATCGTCTTCCGGCCGACCAGGTCCGACAGCCGCCCGACCGGGGCGAGCAGCGCGACCAGCACCAGCAGGTACGCCAGCGAGACCCACTCGACGGCGGCGAACGAGGCGTCGAAGTGGTCTTCCAGCGCGGGGAAGACCAACGAGGTGACGCTGGCGGTGAGTTGGCCCAGGAACGCGCCCAGGCAGACGGTGCCGACCGCCAGCCAGTGCGCGTGCGGCCAGCGCGCGACGGCCCGGGGGCGGGGGCGTTCGGCCAGTTGCAGGGTGTCGAGCAGCCGGGAGGCGACCGCGGGTTCAGCCATGAGGCGAACATATCTGTTTCCGACATAATCGCTCAAGGAGCGTTTCGGAACCCGACCGATCCGCCCGCCACTCTTCCCCCGCCCTTCCCCTCGCCTTCCGCTCCCCTTGCCCCTCCCCCACCCGCCCCCTGCCCTTTTCCGCCCCCGCCTCGCCCCGCCTCGCCCCGCCCAGCACGGTGTTTCGGCCGGTCGACGGGTGGACACCCGGCGGCCCGCGGGTGGCCGGACGCTACGCTGTCCGCCATGTCTTCGCAGCCCCAGCCGCTCCCGCCGCCGACCGGACCCGCGGCCGCGGGCGCCGACACGCTCGCCGGGGCGCAGCAGCTCACCGACGTGATCACCCGCCTGCGCCGGGCGCTGCGGAGCTCCATCCGCTCCGAGTTCCCCTGGGAGGCGCTGCCGATGGCCCAGGTCGAACTGCTCCAGACCCTGGCCGCCTCCCCCCTGCGGGTCGGCGAACTGGCCGCCCGCCAGCGCCTCGCGCCCAACACCGTCAGCGGCCTCATCTCCAAACTGCTGGAGGCCGGCCTGGTCGACCGCCAGCCCGACCCGGGCGACCGCCGCACCGCCCGGATCGCCCTCACCGAGGCCGGCCACCAGCAACTGCGCGACTGGCAGAGCGCCCACGAACGCCGCCTCGCCACCGCCCTGGAGAGCCTCACCCCCACCGACCGCGATGCCGTCATGCGCGCCCTCCCCGGCCTCGACCGCCTCGCCCACTCCCTCGCGGGCACCGACCCGCTCCGCTGAGGCCCCGCTCCGCCGACGGCCCGACCCCTGCGTCAGGGGCGTCCACGGCGATGTCCGATTCCCGCCAGTCGGTGTTCCCGCGATCGCGCAGACTGGAAGGCGTGATCGACGACGAGACCAGGTACCGGGCCGTGGACAGCCGGGACGCCCGCTTCGACGGAGTGTTCTTCACGGCGGTGCGGACCACCGGCATCTACTGCCGTCCGAGCTGCCCGGCCACCACCCCCAAGCGCACCAACTGCACCTTCTACCCGACCGCGGCCGCCGCCCAGGGCGCCGGCTACCGGGCCTGTCGGCGCTGCCGGCCGGACTCGGTGCCCGGCTCGCCCGAGTGGAACCACCGGGCCGACCTGGTCGGCCGCGCCGTGCGGCTGATCGGGGACGGCGTGGTCGACCGGGAGGGCGTCGCCGGGCTGGCGTCCCGGCTCGGCTACAGCTCCCGGCAGTTGCAGCGGCAGCTGACCGCCGAGCTCGGCGCGGGCCCGCTCGCGCTGGCCCGGGCGCAGCGCGCGCAGACCGCCCGGCTGCTCCTGCAGACCACCGAACTGCCGGTCACCGACGTGGCGTTCGCGGCCGGCTTCGCCTCCGTCCGGCAGTTCAACGACACCATCCGCGAGGTGTACGACCGCACCCCGTCCACGCTGCGCACCGAGCACGGCGGCCACCGCCGCACCCCGGCCGGCGGCGGCACGCTCGGCCTGCGGCTGGCCTACCGGGGCGCGATCGACACCGGCCACCTGCTGGACTTCCTCGGCCTGCGGGCCGTCCCGGGCGTCGAGGAGGTCGTCCCCGGCCCGCGCCCCGGCACCCGCAGCTACCGGCGCACCCTGTCCCTCCCGTACGGGCACGGCCTGGCCGAGGTGGACGGGCTCGCCCCCGGCGACCCGCCGGACCGGGGCTGGCTGGACTGCCGGCTGACCCTCACCGACCTGCGCGACCTGACCACGGCCGTGCACCGGCTGCGCGCCCTGTTCGACCTGGACGCCGACCCGGACGCGGTGGACGCCCGGCTGGCCGCCGACCCGCTGCTGGCCCCGCTGGCCGCCGCCCGGCCCGGGCTGCGCTCGCCCGGCCACGTCGACCCGCACGAGCTCGCCGTCCGGGCGGTCCTCGGCCAGCAGGTCACGGTGGCCGCCGCCCGCACCCTCGCCGGCCGGCTCGCCGAGCGCTACGGCAGCGCGCTGCCGGCCGCCGACGGCGGGTTGCGCCTGCTGTTCCCGACCGCCGCCGCGCTGGCCGCCGCCGACCCGGAGCACCTGGCGATGCCGCAGTCCCGCCGCCGGGCCCTGCTCGGGCTGTGCACGGCGCTCGCCGACGGCACCGTCCGGCTCGACCCCGGCGTCGACCGCGAGCAGGCCGCCGCCGAACTGCTCGCCCTGCCCGGCATCGGCCCGTGGACGGTCGGCTACCTGCGGATGCGCGCCCTGGCCGACCCGGACGTGTTCCTGCCCACCGACATCGGCGTCCGCGACGGCCTGCGCGCCCTCGGCGCGGACGGCGACCCGCGCTCCGCCGCCGAACGCTCCGCCCGCTGGGCGCCCTGGCGCTCCTACGCCCTGCACCACCTGTGGTCGGCCGCGGCCGAACGCCACGCCGCCACCCCCCGTACCCGCAAGACCCGCGAGGACCAGTCATGACCACCGCACCCGCCACGCCCGCCACCACGCCCACCACCGTGTTCACCACCATGGACAGCCCGCTCGGCACCCTGCTGCTCAGCGGTCCCCTGGACGCCGACGGCCGCTTCGCGCTGGCCGCCGTCACCGCCCCCGGCCAGAAGGGCGCCCTCGCCGAGCCCGCCGCCCACTGGCGGCCCGACGCCGACGCCCTCGCCCCCGCCGTCGAGCAGCTCACCGCCTACTTCGCCGGCGAGCGCACCGCCTTCGACCTGCCGCTGGCCCCCGTCGGCACCGCCTTCCGGCAGCAGGTCTGGGACGCCCTGGACGACATCCCGTACGGCGCCACCCTCACCTACGGCCAACTCGCCGACGCCGCGGGCCAGTCCCCGCGCGCGGTGCGCGCCGTCGGCGGCGCGGTCGGCGCCAACCCGCTGCTGATCGTCCGCCCCTGCCACCGCGTGATGGGCGCCAACGGCAGCCTCACCGGCTTCGCCGCGGGCATCGACGCCAAGCGCTGGCTGCTGGCCCACGAGAGCGGCGACCGGCTGTTCTGACGGACCGTCAACTCCCTTCCGCGGCGGGCTGGGAAGCGTCGGGCGGGGAGGCTTCGGGCTGGGAGGCGGCGGGCGGGGAGGCTTCGGGCGGCAGGGACTCCAGCCGCCGGGCCAGCCGGGCGGTGTCGGGGGCGGCGAGCCGCTGGTACGCCCGGTGCGCGGTGTCGAACAGCTCCCGGGCAGCCGCCGAGTCGCCTTGGGCGAGGGCCAGTTCGCCGAGTCCCTCGTCGGTGCGGGCCTGCCAGTGTGCGGATCCGGCCGCCACGAACCCGGCCCGGGCCGCCTCCAGGTCCGCCCGGGCCTCCTCGTACCGGCCGGCCAGCAGGTGCGCCCGGGCCCGGACCGCCCGGGCTCGGGATACCTCGTACGGGTCGTCGGCGGCGGTCAGGTCGGCGACGGCCGCGGACAGGTGGCGGACGGCCCCGGCCTCGTCGGCCGCGTCCACCGCCACCTCGCCCAGCGCGATCCGGACCAGGCCGACGCCGCGCCGGTAGCCGAGCGACTCGCGCAGATGCAGCGCGGCCTCGAACTGGGCACGTGCGGAGTCGAGTTCGCCGAGGATGCGGTGCGCGTGCCCGAGCCCGGTCCAGGACTGCGCCTCGGCCAGCACGTCGCCGTTGGCGCGGGACACCTCCAGGGCCCGGGCGTACCAGTCGGCGGACTCCCGGATCCGGCCGGCGCTGCGCAGCCCCTGCCCGCCGGAGGTCAGCATCCACTGCTCCGCGATCCGGTCCCCGCTCTTCCTGGCCGCGTCCAGCCCCAGCGCGTGGGCCTCCAGTTGGAGGGCGTGCGGGCGGAGCCGGATGAACATCGGCTGCATCGCGTCCGCCAACTGCCAGACCAGCCCGTACCGGCGGTTCCGCGAACCGTCGCGGAGTACTGCGGCGAGTTGGTCGCGCTCCCGCTCGAACCAGTCGAGTGCCTCCGACTCCTCTGCGAACTCCGGTGCGTGCAGCGGTGGTTGGAGGTAGTCGCGGGGCAGGAGGCGGTGGCTCGGCATGACCAGGGCCTCGGCGGCGGTCGCCGCGGCCAGGTAGTGCTCGGCGACCCGGCGGACGGCTGCCCCGCCCTGCTCCGGCGGCTCCTCGGCAGTGCCGCGCTCCCGGGCGTGCAGCCGGACCAGGTCGTGGAAGCGGTAGCGGCCCGCGGCGCGCTCCTCCAGCAGGTGCACCCCGGCCAGTGCGTCGAGCAGGCAGTCGGCCCCGTCCCGGGAGAGCTCGCCGGCCGCACCGGTCGCCTCGGGGGTGAACTCCGGCACCGGTAGCAGGCCGAGCAGTCGGTACAGCCGCGCGGCGGCCGGTTCCAGCGCGCGGTAGGAGGCGTCCAGCACGCCGCGTACGGCGGCCTCACCGTCCAGCCGCAGGGCGGTCAGCCGGTCGCCCTCCCGGCGCAGCGCCTCGGCGGTCGCGGCCAGCGGCTGCTGCGGGCGGGCCGCCATCCGGGCCCCGGCCACGCAGATCGCCAGCGGCAGCCCCGCGCAGCGGGTGACCACCTGGTCGGCGGCCGACCGCTCGGCGGCGATCCGCTCCGCCCCGACCTGCTGGGCGAGGATGGCGTTCGCGGCGTCCGGCCCGACCAGGCCGACGGTGAGGAACTCGGCGCCGTCCATGGCGAGTCCGGTGAGCCGGGTGCGGCTGGTCACCAGCGTCACCGCGGCGGCAGCCGTCGGCAGCAGCGGCCGGACCTGGGCGGCGCCGACCGCGCTGTCGAGCAGGACGGCGATCCGCATCCGGGCGGTGGCGGAGCGCCACAGTGCGCTGGCCTCGGCGAGTTCGGCGGGCACCGCGGTGTGGCCCAGGGCGCGCAGGAACCGGCCGAGCGCCTCGATCGGATCGGCCGGGTCGCCGTAGGAGTGGCCGCGCAGGTCGGCGTAGAAGGCGCCGTCCGGGAAGCGGTCGCGGTGCGCGCGCAGCCAGTTGACGGCCAGGGCGCTCTTGCCGACGCCGGCCGGCCCGTTGAGGACCAGGAGCGAACCGGCGGGCCGGTCGGCGCCCAACGCCCTTTCCAGCGCGGCCAGTTCACTCCGTCGGCCGGGGAGGTGCGCAGGGGCGGGTGGAAGCTGATGGGGCACTGGAAGCTGCGCCGGAGCATGCACGGAGACGTGTACGCCCCCCTCGATCCGATCGGCCTGGAGCGCCATTCCGTTGATCGTCGCGTTCCCCTCGACGCTGTTGCGGCGAACGGAGCCTTGCTGAGCTGGAGAGTTCGGCGATACGCCGGATTCGTGCGCCAACTCTGCTCCTCCTTGGGCCTGGTGGGGCGGATACCGGATCGCGGGAGAAGGACGCGGCGCAGGCGGTTCGCCCATACCACGTCGGTTTCCCTTTCGCCCGGACAACATGGAAACCCGCAGTTCAGGAAACCGGGCGGTGGTATAGCAGACGGTTCCCTCTCATGCCATGCTCGCCTCCTGCGCGTCCGGGGAACAGACGACAGGGGGCATTTTCGGTGGAGATCCATCTTCTGGGGACCATAGGGCTGGCGGTCGACGGGACGCCGCTGACGATCCGCTCGCACAAGGTGCGAATACTGTTGGCCGGCCTGGCCCTGGACCTCGGAAAACCGCTCTCGCCCGCCGTCCTCGCCGACCGCATCTGGGACGGCGAACCACCGGTCAGCGCCACGTCCACCCTGCAGAGCTACGTCTCCCGGCTGCGCACCGTGCTCCGGGAGGCCGCCGCCGGGGCCCCGGGGCGGCCGGGCACCCGGATCGAAATCGTCTCCCAGGCCGGCACGTACGCGCTGCAGGCCCGGTCCGAACAGGTCGACTGGCACCACTTCCGCACCCTGACCGGCCGGGCCCGCACCCTCGCCGAGTCGGGCCAGGACCACCGGGCCTGGACCCTCCTGCGCGAGGCCGAGGACGTCTGGCAGGGCGAACCGCTGGCCGGACTCCCCGGCGAATGGGCACAGTCCACCCGCGTCCTGCTGGCCGACCGGAAACTGGCGGCCACCCTCGCCCGCATCGAGATCGAACTGCGCCTCGGCCGGTTCTCCGACGTGGTCGCGGAGCTGATCGCCCTGGCCGCCGACCACCCGTGGAACGAGCGGGTCTCGGCACTGCTGATGACCGCCCTGTACGGCTGCGACCGGCTGGCCGAGGCACTCAGCGTCTACCGCGATGTCCGGCGGAAGCTCCGGGAGGATCTGGGGACCGGTCCCGCCGAGTCGCTGAACCGGCTGAACGAGCAACTCCTGCACCGGGTGCCGGTCGGCAACCTGCTGCGCCGCCCGGCGGCCACTGCCGGCAGATCGGCCGCCCATCGCGCCTCCGCACCTCCGTCGACCCTTCGCTCCGCTCCCGAACTCATCGGCCGGGAATCGGAGTTGAACGCCATTCTGGACGCCGCGCGCAACCCGGACCGGGCCGGCGGCGGGCGGCCCGACCCCTTGACGGTGGTGACCGTCTCCGGCATGCCGGGTGCCGGCAAGACCGGACTCGCCCTGGCTGCGGCCGCCCTGCTGCGCGGGGAGTTCCCGGACGGCCAGGTGTTCGTACCACTGGCCGCGCACGCGGGCGGCACGTCCGCCCTCGGTCCGGAGACCGCCGCCACCGCGCTGCTGCGGCAGTTCGGCGTACCCGCCCAGCAGATACCGCTCGACCCGGAGGAACTGCTCGCCGAGTGCCGCGAACTGCTGGCCGGCCGGCGCGCCCTGGTGGTGCTGGACGACGCCGCCGGACCGGCCCAGGTACGCCCGCTGCTGCCGGCCGCGTCGCCCTCCTTCGTCCTGGTCACCAGCCGCCACCGGATGGCAGAACTCCCCGCGGTCCGTACGGTCCTCCTCACCAGGCTGTCACCGTCCGCGTCCCGCGCGATGTTCCGGAGGCTGGCGGGCGGGGGCCGGATCGCGGAACCGGAACAGGCCGCAGAGGTGACCGCGGTCGCCGAGTTGTGCAGCGGACACCCGCTCGCCCTCGACCTGGCCGCCAGTCGCTTCCGGGCGCACCCGACGTGGACCCTCGAACACCTCATCCGGCGACTCTCCCGCGCGGACGGCAGGATCGGCGAGCTCTGGAACGACCTCGGCAGCCTGGAGGGGGCCTTCATGATGTCGTACCGAACCCTGGCAGCTGATCATCAGACCGCGTTCCGCCGCCTGTGCCTGCATCCGGGCGGGGAGTTCGGCCCGCACACGGCGGCCGCGCTGGTCGGCCTCCCGGTGGCGGCGACGGAACGCATCATCGACGCGCTGCTGACCGTCCACCTGGCGTCCGAGCCCGCCCCCGGCAGATACGAAATACACGATCTCATCAGCGAGTTCGGCCGAATCCTGGCAAGCCGAACGGACCCGCCGGAAGATCATTCCAGTACGGTCCGAAGACTGTCGGCCTTCGCCACCGACGCGTTGGTCGCCCTCGACCACACCCGCTCGCCCCGGCGTTTCCGGCTGGCACCGCCGGCAGGTCTTCCCGATTTCGACGAAGGAACGCCGCCCGACACCCCGGAGTGGCCCGACGAGGCCTCGGCCACCACCTGGCTGCGCCGCGAACTTCCCGGATTCATCGCGCTGGAAGGGAAGTTGCGCGCGGACGGCAACGTCTCCGAAGCCGGCTGGCTGTCCCACGTGCTCGCCCCCCACCTGGACACCGCCGGCCTGTGGCACGAGGCCCACCAGATGCAAGAGGCCGCAGCCACCGCCGGGCCGGCGCAGGACGATCCCCGGCGGACGGCACACGCCCTGCTCGACCTGGCCCGGACCCTGATCCGCTTCGCCCGCTACCCCGACGCCGCCGACGCCGCCGAACGCGCCCTCGCTCTGGCCCGGCGCACCGGCGACGACCCGGCCCACGCCGACGCGCTGAGCCGGCTCGCCGAACTGCACGGACAGATCGGCGACCCTGCGACCGCCCTCACCTACCAGCACGCAGCGGTGACCCTGCGCCGCTCGATCGGCGACGAGGGACCGCTGGCCCGCAGCCTCAACAACCAGGGCATCTTCCACACCCTGCTCGGCGACCAGGAATCCGCCGTCCGGTCCCTCCGGGAAGCACTTCCGATTTTCCGGAGCCTCGGCGATCAGCGCAGCACCGGCTCGCTCCTGAACAATCTGGGCGGCATCCATCTGAGCACCGGCGACCGGAAATCCGCCCGCACGTCCTTCGAAGCCCTACTGGAACTCGACGGCGGAAATCTCTCCGAAGCCGACCTCGCGGCCGTCCGTCTCAACCTGTCACTGACCCTGGACATTCCCGAGGAATCCCGGCTGGCGACGGAACTGCTGAATTCATCGGCCCGGACCTTCGGACTCCTCGACGACGTCCGCCACGAAATCGACGCACGCAACGCACTCGGCCTGGTGCACCGCCTTTCGGGGAACCTCCCGGAGGCCCACCGGCAGTACTCCACCGCAGCCGGCCTGGCAGCCCGCATCGGCGCCGCGCACGAGGAGCAGGAGGCCCGGCAAGGACTGGAGCAGGTGGAGGACGTCATCGGCACCACCCCTCAGGACGAGGGGAACGGTGAACAGTCGTCCGACCGCTCCCGCCTCGCCCGCGCCGAGGAGGCGACCGCTCCGAACCTGGGCGACCTGACCGAATCACTGCTCCGACGTGACTGGCCGGACCCCTCCGACACCCCGAATTCGAAGCGAATGAATTCCAGATCTAGCCAAGGTGATCAAAATTGAACACAACCAGTCGGCCGAGGGCGCCGGGATCCACCGGGGGCGACAAGTTCGCGACACCTCCCGAGAATCGGAGACGAAGGGTTCCGATGATGCCGAGTTGATGATCGACCCGCGTCGCGGATAGCCTGTTCGAGACAAGGGTGTCGATTCTCGAACGCCACGGATCCCGCACAAACGGAACCTGCAAATGCATCGTGCACGTCTGACTGCCCGAACCGCCCCTCCCCCGCCCAAGCCCTCCAGGGGGAGGGGAAATTTGTCCACGTACATCACGCTCGTGGCAACGGCAGTCACCCTGGGCTGGATACCCATCTACCTGGCGATCGCCCAACTCCCCTCGGACAGCGCGACCAGCGGCCCCGTAGCCGCCGCGCGGATCCTCGAAACGCCCCGACCGGTGCTCGGAGCAATCTGACCCGGCAGAACGACGGGCCCGATTCCCGCTCTCGGTTGCAGCGGGGATCGGGCCCGTTGGTACGACCCGGGGCCCGGGGGCGCAGGGGTCAGGGCTTGGGGCGGGTGCGGGTGGTCTTGGTGAGGTGCTTGCGGTGGCGGGCGCGTTCGGCACGGAGGCGGGCGTCGGTGCGGGCGGCGATCCAGTCGTTCTCGCGCTGGAGCTTGAGGTAGCTCTCCCAGCGGCGTTCGGGGAGGGTGCCGTCGGTGAGGGCGGTGCGGACGGCGCAGCGGGGTTCGCTGCGGTGGGAGCAGTCGGCGTAGTGGCAGTCGGCGGCGAGGGCGCTGATGTCGGCGAAGGCCTGGTCGATGCCCTCGCCGCCGAAGAGGCCGACGCCGCGCAGGCCGGGGGTGTCGATGACGGCGCCGCCGGCCGGGAGCGGGACGAGTTCGCGGACGGTGGTGGTGTGGCGGCCCTTCTCGTCGACGGAACGGACCTGCTGGACCGTCATCGCGGACGTCCCGGCGAGGGCGTTGGTGAGGGTGGACTTGCCCGCGCCGGACTGGCCGATCAGCGCGCAGGAGCCGGTGGCCCGGGCGCGCAGCTCGTCCATCCCCTCGCCGGTTTCGGCGCTGACCGTCAGTACGGTGACACCGGGTGCGATCGCCTCTACGTCCGCCCGGACGAAGTCGCCGTCGTGGACCAGGTCGGACTTGGTCAGGACGATCAGCGGTTCGGCCCCGGACTCCCAGGCGAGGGCGAGCAGGCGCTCGACCCGGCCGGGATCGGGTTCCGCGGCGAGCGAGACGGCGATCAGTACGGTGTCGACGTTGGCGGCCAGGACCTGGCCTTCGGAGCGCTTGTGGGCGCCCTTGCGGATGATCGCGGTGGTGCGGGGCAGCACCGCCGCGAGGGCGGGGGCGGGACGGGCGGCCGGGTCGAACGCGACCCAGTCCCCCGTACAGGGGTTGTGTGCGGTGTCGGCCGTCATGACCGGGCGGGTGGCGGCGCGCTGCACGGCCGGCTCCCCGCTCTCGGGGTCGACGAGCAGCACTTCGCAGCTGCCGCGGTCCATCCGGACGATCCGGCCGGGCAGCAGCCCGGTGGCGGCGAGCGGGGCGAACGCGGCGGCCCGGTCGTCCGTCCAGCCGAGCCCGGAGAGCGGGTGGGCGGACGGGGAGGGGGCGGAGGGGCGGGTGGGGACCTGCATGGTGATCAACGGGGACCCTTCGAGGGAACGGGCGGCCCCGGCCGGAGGGCGTCAGCGGGTGCGCGACGCCGGAGGACGGCGGGCCGGGGGCCAGGGGGTAATGGACTCGGCAGACTTCTGAACACAGCGGAAAACACCTGCGAGAACAGGCCTCACGGTCCTCACCTCCTTCCTCTCCTGGCACGCCTCGCCCACCCCGCCCGGGGTGCGCTCGATCGGCGGACGCCACGCTAGTCCCCTCCCGTCACCCGCGCCACCGAATTTCCGCCGGTCCATGATGGTCGGTCAACTCACTTGCACAGCAAGGAAGTTGAGGCCGATGGATGGACGCAAGGGTTCCGCAAGCCGCGCAAGGGTTCTCCAGCCGTCCCACCACCGCGCCCGGACATCCCTCCCCTGACGGCGGTGCACGGGGCCCGCCGTCCCGGTGGAAGGCCGGGAGGAGAACGGGAAGGAAGGGGGGAGGCCCGATGTCCTGGGCGACTCTGCTCGACCGCAAGCGGGTGCTGGCGGTCGTGCACACGGTGGTGTACGGGCAGCGGCTGCGCGAGGTGTGCGAGCTGCTGGCGGCGGACCTGCGGGTGCAGGTGGTGTTCACCGTCGCGCCGCACGCGTTCAACGAGGGGGTGGCGGCGTTCCTGATGGGGCTCGGCGGCACGGTGGTGCCGTGGGAGCAGGCGGTGGCCACCGAGTTCGACCTGGTGCTGGCCGCCGGCTCGCAGGGGATCGAACAGGTCCGCGGCCCGCTGGTGCGGCTGCCGCACGGGGCCGGACACCTGAAGCTGGCCCGGGCGCTGCCGCCCGCGGGCTCGGTGACGGGCGTCCGGGAGCAGCGGCACGCCAACACCACCAGTAGCAGCGGCAGCGGCCCGCGGGAGGTCTCCGGCCTGGGCCGGAACTACCTGCTGTGGGAGGGCCGCCCGAACGCGGCGGCGTACGCGCTGGCGCACCGGGACGACCTGGCGGCGCTGGAGCAGTCCTGCCCGGAGGTGGTGCCGATCGCGGAGGTGGTCGGCGACGGGGACCACGACCGGATCCTCGCCGCGCTGCCCCGGCGGGCGGAGTTCCGGGCGGCGCTGGGCCTGGGCGAGCGGGAGCGGCTGGTGCTGCTCTGCTCGACCTGGGGGCCGGACTCGGTGTTCGGCGGGTTGGACGCGCTGCTGCCCCGGCTGGTGCGCGAGCTGCCCGCCGGACGCTTCCGGACCGCGCTGGTGGTGCACCCCAACGTGACGGCGGGGCACGGCGGCTGGCAGGTGCGCCGCTGGGTGGAGGGGGTGTCCGGCGGGACGGTGGCGCTGGTCGCCCCGCAGACCGACTGGCGTCCGCTGCTGGTGGCCGCCGACTACGTGATCGGCGACCACGGCTCGGTGACGCTGTACGCCTCGCTCACCGGGGCCCGGATCCTGCTGGCCCGGTTCCCGCACCGGAACGTCAACCCGGACTCGCCGGGCGTCCAACTGGCGCGCACCGCCCCGGCGCTGGACCCGGCGCACCCGCTGGACCGGCAGCTCGCGTACGCGGACGGGCTCTACCGGCCGGAGGCGTACGCGGCGATCGGGGCCCGGATCTCCTCCGAGCCGGGCTCGTTCCTGCCCCGGATCCGCCGCCTGCTGTACCGGGTGCTGGACCTGGGCGAGCCGGCCCACCCGGCCGCGGAACCGCCGCTGCCCCCGCCCGCCCCGCTGTTCACCGGCCCCGACCGGCCCGACGGAAGCGGAAGCGGGAACGGGAACAGGAGTGGGAACGGGGACGGAAGCAGGAACGGGAACGGGGGCGGCCGATGGCGGTGACGGTGACGGTCCGGCTCCCGGCCGCCCCGGGCGTCCCGGCCCGGTGCGACCGGCACCTGGCGGCCCGGACGGACGAACCGGCCCGGGTGCGGCACCTGGCGGACGTGCTGCACGGCGAGCACCCGGACGGGTCGGACGAGGAGTTGTGGCGGCGGCACCCGGGCTGCGCGGTGCTGGCACTGCGCGGTCCGGACGGCCTGGTGCGGGTCCGCTTCCGGGGCGGCACGCTCACCCTCCGCCCGGGCCCCGCCGCCCCCGACCCGGCCGCGCTGGCCGGTTCCCTGGTGCACGCCCTGCTGTCCGCTGCCACCGCGCGGCAGCAGCGGCAGCAGCAGTAGCGGCGGCAGTAGTAGCGGCGGCAGTAGTAGCGGCAACAGCAGCAGCGGCCCCGCTACCCCCGGCGGGCGGGGCCGCCGTTCACGGCCCGGATCGGCGGCGGCGGCGCTCGCCCCCGCCGCCGATCCGGCGCCGGACGTCGCCGTAGGGGAGGAAGGAGGCCCAGCGCTCCGGGTACTCGCTGGGGACGTCGTCCTCCTCGTCGTCGTCGAAGAGTTCCTCGTCGTGGCCGTCGGCGAGGCCGAACTGGCGGGCCCGGTCGGCGCGTTCGGCGGCCCGGCGGGCGGCGGCCTCGCGGCCGCGCTGGACGGCGGCGTCCTCGGCGATGCGCTCGTTCTCGGCGCGGGCGTCGGCGGTCTCGACGGTGGGCCAGCGGCGGTCTATCGCGGCGTTCATGGCGGCGCCGATGAGCACGGCCAGCGCCACCACGAAGATCCACAGCAGCACGGCGACGGGGGCGGCCAGCGAACCGTAGACGGAGTGGCCCTCGACCGAGCTGACCAGGTAGATCCGCAGCGCGACGCTGCAGACCACCAGGACCAGCAGGGCGACCAGCGCGCCGGGGATGTCCTCGCGCCAGGGCGTGGAGACCGGGACGGCCACGTGGTAGAGGGTGGTGAGGGAGACGATCAGCAGGACGATCGCGGCGGGCCAGTAGAAGCTGGTGATCGCCCCGGTCCAGCTCGGGAAGGTGTTGATCAGCAGGCCGGGCCCGGCGACCAGCAGCGGCAGCACCAGGGAGCCGATCACCAGTGCGCCGAGGTAGAGGCCGAGCGACATCAGCCGGGTCTTGACCAGGCCGCGCTTCCCGTCGAGGCCGTACATCACGGTGATGGTGTCGATGAAGATGTACAGCGCCCGGGAGCCGGACCAGAGCGAGAGCAGGAAGCCGATCGAGATCAGGTCCGGCCGGGCGCTGTCGAAGACGTCCTGCAGCAGGGGTTGGACGATCTCGTCGATGGAGCTCGGTGAGAGCACCGTCCCAGCTGCTGAGACGATGTCGTTCTTGAGCTTGTTGATGGTGCCGGCCCCGAGGATGTCGTCGAGGTAGCCGAGGGTGCCGGCCAGGCAGAGCAGCAGCGGCGGGATCGACAGCAGGGTGAAGAAGGCCGCCTCCGCCGCGAGTCCGGTGACGCGGTACTCGACGCAGGTGTTGGTGGTGTCCTTCACCAGCGCCCACACGGTGCCGTACCAGGTGTTCCGCTTGGCGGCGCGGCGCCGTCCGCCGCGGCGGCGGGAGGGCCGGTCGCCGGCGGGCCCGGGTCCTCCGGCCGGGTGGGGGGTACTGCCTGCTGCTTGCACGTCCCTACGGTATCGGCCCGGGCCGCGGGCCCCGTGCGCCGCCGCCGGGAACGGAACCCCCGCGGGGCCGCGAGCAGCCCCGCCTCCATGATGGTTCCACCATTCGGAACGCTGGAGTCCAGGATTCGGACGTTAGTGGACCGCGAGTCGCTCGCCGTGCGAATCTCTTGCCATGTCTAGCGCCGGAACCACCCTAGTTGGCCGACTCCACGTCGACCTCCTTCGCGTGTCCAGCGCCATCTGTCCGGTGACCTGAGCCCTTCGTACGCCGCACCGCACCGGCGCCATCCCCGCCGTCGCGGATGTGCGCAAGACCCGCCCGGCCAGCGTCACCCCTCCCACCGCCTGCGTAGAACGCCGCAGGTGGGAGCGGAGCGCGTCCGGGGACCGCCAGCACCTCGCACCTGCCAAGCCGCTCAAAGGACTGACACCATGGCCCGCACTCCCGACACGGTCGAGCCTCAGGACGGCGCCGCGCCCGCGGCCCGCCCCGCCGCCCGCAAGGTGACCCGCCACCGCGGCGAGGGCCAGTGGGGCATGGGGCACTTCACCCCGCTCAACGGCAACGAGCAGTTCAAAAAGGACGACGACGGTCTCAACGTGCGGACGCGGATCGAGACGATCTACGCCCACACCGGCTTCGCCGGGATCGACCCCAACGACCTGCGCGGCCGGATGCGCTGGTGGGGCCTCTACACCCAGCGCAAGCAGGGCATCGAGGGCGGCAAGACCGCCGTCCTGGAGCCGCACGAGCTCGAGGACGAGTTCTTCATGATGCGGGTGCGCATCGACGGCGGCCAGCTGACGGTGGCCCAGCTGAAGGCGGTCGGCGAGGTCTCCGAGCAGTACGCCCGCGGCACCGCCGACCTGACGGACCGGCAGAACGTCCAGTACCACTGGGTGCGGATCGAGGACGTCCCGGCGATCTGGCAGAAGCTGGAGGCCGTCGGCCTGTCCACCACCGAGGCGTGCGGCGACTGCCCGCGCGTGGTGATCGGCTCCCCCGTCGCGGGCATCGCCGAGGACGAGATCATCGACGGCTCCTGGGCCATCGACGAGATCAACCGCAAGTACATCGGCAACAAGGAGTTCTCCAACCTCCCGCGGAAGTTCAAGACCGCGATCTCCGGCTCGCCGCTGCTCGACGTGGTGCACGAGATCAACGACATCGCCTTCGTCGGCGTGGTCCACCCCGAGCACGGCCCGGGCTTCGACCTGTGGGTCGGCGGCGGCCTGTCCACCAACCCGAAGCTGGGCGTGCGGCTCGGCGCCTGGGTCCCGCTGGAGGACGTCCCGGACGTCTGGGCGGGCGTGGTCGGCATCTTCCGCGACTACGGCTACCGCCGCCTGCGCAACCGCGCCCGCCTGAAGTTCCTGGTCGCCGACTGGGGCCCGGAGAAGTTCCGCCAGGTCCTGCAGGACGAGTACCTCAAGCGCGAGCTCGCCGACGGCCCCGGCCCGCAGGAGCCCAGCAACCGCTGGCGCGACCACGTCGGCGTGCACCGGCAGAACGACGGCAGGTTCTACGTCGGCTTCGCGCCGCGGGTCGGCCGCGCCAACGGCAAGCTGCTCTCGCAGATCGCCGACCTGGCCGCCGAGCACGGCTCGGACCGCCTGGCCACCACCGTCGAGCAGAAGATGATCGTGCTCGACGTCGCCGAGGACCGGGTCGAGTCCCTGGTGGCCGGCCTGGAGGCGCTGGACCTGCGGGTCACCCCGTCCACCTTCCGCCGCGGCACGATGGCCTGCACCGGCATCGAGTACTGCAAGCTGGCGATCGTCGACACCAAGGAGCGCGGCCGCACCCTGATCGACGAACTGGAGCGCCGCCTGCCGGAGTTCGACGAGCCGCTGAGCATCAACATCAACGGCTGCCCGAACGCCTGCGCCCGCATCCAGACCGCCGACATCGGCCTCAAGGGCCAGCTGGTCGTCGACGCGAACGGCGAGCAGGTCGAGGGCTTCCAGGTGCACCTGGGCGGCGCCCTGGGCCTGGACGCCGGCTTCGGCCGCAAGGTCCGCGGCCTGAAGGTCACCAGCGCCGAACTGCCCGACTACGTCGAGCGCGTGCTGACCCGCTACCAGGCCGACCGCCAGGACGGCGAACGCTTCGCCCAGTGGACGGTCCGGGCCACCGAGGAGCAGCTGTCGTGAGCGAACGCGCCGCCCCTTTCTACTGCCCGTACTGCGGGGACGAGGACCTGCGCCCGTCCGAGAGCGGCCACGGCGCGTGGGAATGCCGGGCCTGCCGCCGGGGCTTCCAGCTGAAGTTCCTCGGACTGCTGTCAACGACCGACGGGGGTAACGGACATGACGACCGCCACTGACTACGAGGCGATAGCCGTCAGGGCCGGCCGCGAGCTGGAGGAGGCCACCGCGCAGGAAGTGCTGCGCTGGGCCGCCGACACCTTCGGCAAGCGGTTCTGCGTGACGTCCTCGATGGAGGACGCGGTGGTCGCCCACCTGGCCTCCACCGCGCTGCCCGGCGTGGACGTGGTCTTCCTGGACACCGGCTACCACTTCGCGGAGACCATCGGCACCCGGGACGCGGTCGCCGCGACCATGCCGGTCAACGTGATCACGCTGACCCCGAAGCTCACCGTCGCCGAGCAGGACGCCCAGTACGGGCCGAACCTGCACGACCGGGACCCGGACCTGTGCTGCTCGCTGCGCAAGGTCGAGCCGCTGGGCCGCGGCCTGGGCGGCTACGACGCCTGGGCGACCGGCCTGCGCCGCGACGAGTCGCCGTCCCGCGCCAACACCCCGGTGGTGGCCTGGGACGCCAAGCGCCGCAAGGTGAAGATCGCCCCGATCGCCCGCTGGACGCAGGACGACGTGGACGCCTACGTGCAGGCCAACGGGGTGCTGCTGAACCCGCTGCTGTGGGAGGGCTACACCTCGATCGGCTGCTCGCCGCTGTCCTGCACCGCCAAGCCCGGCGAGGGCGAGCAGGGCCGGGCCGGCCGCTGGGCGGGCTCCGGCAAGACCGAGTGCGGCATCCACCTCTGATCCGCGCCACCCACCGAACCACCGTCACCGACCTTCAGGAGTAACCACCGTGACCACCGCCGACACTCTGGCCGCGGGCCGCGAGCGCGGCGCCACCGTGTGGCTGACCGGCCTGCCCAGCGCGGGCAAGACCACCCTCGCGTTCGCGCTGGCCGAGCGGCTGCGCGCCGAGGGCCACCGGGTCGAGGTGCTGGACGGTGACGAGATCCGCGAGTTCCTCTCCAAGGGCCTGGGCTTCACCCGCGAGGACCGGCACACCAACGTCACCCGGATCGGCTTCGTCGCCGAGAAGCTCGCCGCCAACGGCGTCAAGGTGCTCGCCCCGGTGATCGCCCCGTTCGCCGACTCCCGCGCCGCGGTGCGCGAGCGGCACGCCGCGAACGGCACCGAGTTCCTGGAGATCCACGTCGCCACCCCGGTCGAGCTCTGCTCCGAGCGGGACGTCAAGGGCCTGTACGCCAAGCAGGCGGCCGGCGAGATCTCCGGCCTGACCGGGGTCGACGACCCGTACGAGGCCCCCGAGAAGCCGGAACTGCGCCTGCAGACGCAGGGCCGGTCGGTGGCCGAGTCCGCCGCCGAACTGCACGCCTTCCTGACCGAAAGGGGACTGGCATGACCGTCACCACGCAGCGCCTGGTCCAGGCCGAGGACAGCCCGTACGCGCTGTCGCACCTGGACGCCCTGGAGGCCGAGTCGGTGCACATCTTCCGCGAGGTCGCGGGCGAGTTCGAGCGGCCGGTGATCCTGTTCTCCGGCGGCAAGGACTCCATCGTGATGCTGCACCTGGCGCTGAAGGCGTTCGCGCCCGCGCCGGTGCCGTTCGCCCTGCTGCACGTCGACACCGGGCACAACTTCCCCGAGGTGCTGGCCTACCGGGACCGCGCGGTCGCGAAGCACAACCTGCGGCTGCACGTCGCCTCCGTCCAGGACTTCATCGACCGCGGCGTGCTGCGCGAGCGCGCCGACGGGCTGCGCAACCCGCTGCAGACCGTCCCGCTGCTGGACGGCATCGAGTCCAACAAGTTCGACGCCGTGTTCGGCGGCGGCCGCCGCGACGAGGAGAAGGCCCGCGCCAAGGAGCGCGTCTTCTCGCTGCGCGACGAGTTCGGCGCCTGGGACCCGCGCCGCCAGCGCCCCGAGCTGTGGTCGCTGTACAACGGCCGGCACGCGGTCGGCGAGCACGTCCGGGTCTTCCCGCTGTCCAACTGGACCGAGCTCGACGTGTGGCAGTACATCGAGCGCGAGGGCATCGAGCTCCCGGAGATCTACTACGCCCACCGCCGCGAGGTGTTCAAGCGCGACGGCATGTGGCTGACCGCCGGCGAGTGGGGCGGCCCGAAGGAGACCGAGCAGGTCGAGACCCGCCTGGTGCGCTACCGCACCGTGGGCGACATGTCCTGCACCGGCGCGGTCGACTCCGACGCCGACACCATCGAGGCCGTGATCACCGAGATCGCCGCCTCCCGCCTCACCGAACGAGGGGCGACGCGCGCCGACGACAAGATGTCCGAGGCCGCCATGGAGGACCGCAAGCGCGAGGGGTACTTCTAAGCAATGAGCACCACCCAGGAAGCAACCGCCACCTCGCTGCTGCGCTTCGCCACCGCGGGCTCCGTCGACGACGGCAAGTCCACGCTGGTGGGCCGGCTGCTGCACGACTCCAAGTCGGTGCTGGCCGACCAGCTGGAGGCCGTCGAGCACGCCTCCCGCCGGCGCGGCCAGGAGGCCCCCGACCTGGCGCTGCTCACCGACGGCCTGCGGGCCGAGCGCGAGCAGGGCATCACCATCGACGTGGCGTACCGCTACTTCGCCACCGCCCGGCGCCGGTTCATCCTCGCCGACACCCCCGGCCACGTGCAGTACACCCGCAACATGGTGACCGGCGCGTCCACCGCCGAGCTGGCCGTGGTGCTGGTCGACGCCCGCAACGGCGTGGTCGAGCAGACCCGCCGGCACGCCGCGGTCGCCGCCCTGCTGCGCGTCCCGCACGTCGTCCTGGCCGTCAACAAGATGGACCTGGTCGCGTACGCGGAGCCGGTGTTCGCACGGATCGCCGAGGAGTTCACCGCGTACGCGGCCTCGCTCGGGGTCAAGGACGTCGTGGCGGTGCCGATCTCGGCGCTGGCCGGCGACAACGTGGTCGAGCCCTCCGCGAACATGGACTGGTACGGCGGCCCGACCCTGCTGGAGCACCTGGAGACGGTGCCGGTCGGCACCGACCCGAGCGCCGAGCCGGCCCGCTTCCCGGTCCAGTACGTGATCCGGCCGCAGAGCGAGGAGTTCCACGACTACCGCGGCTACGCGGGCCAGCTGGCCTCCGGCGTGCTGCGGGTCGGCGACCCGGTGACGGTGCTGCCCTCCGGCCACACCACCACCGTCGCGGCGATCGACGCGCTCGGCGAGCCCACCGAGATCGCCTGGGCCCCGCAGTCGGTGACGGTCCGCCTCGCGGACGACATCGACATCTCCCGCGGCGACCTGATCGCGGCCGCCCCCGCCCCCGTCCCCACCAAGGACGTCCGGGCCACGGTCTGCCACCTCAACGAGCGTCCGCTGCACGTCGGGGCGAAGGTGCTGCTCAAGCACACCACCCGCACGGTGCGCGCCCTCGTCAAGGAGATCGAGTACCGGATCGACATCGACACCCTCGAACGGCGCTCCGGCGCCGAGGGGTTGAACGTCAACGACATCGGCCACGTGGTGCTGCGCACCGCCGAGCCGCTGGCCCTCGACGACTACACCGACAACCGCCGCACGGGTTCGTTCGTCCTGATCGACCCGTCCGACGGCACCACGCTCACCGCCGGCATGGCGGGCGAGGCGTTCGACACCGTCAGCACCACCGACGCTTCCCAAGAGGAGGACTGGGTCTGATGCCCAGCGAGGCGTTCTCGGGCATGGACAAGGAAGGCGGCCGCATCGGCAGCGGCGTCCTCGGCAGCGGCCAGGGCGGCCTGACGCGATGTGGGGGCGGACAGGGGCGCTGAGCCCCTGTCACCGGGCCCGCACGCCGCCGTTCCTCCCCACAGCAGGCACGGCGGAGGCGGCCCGGCCCCGGTCAGGCACGACCATTCCTCCCCCATCGAACGGGACACCTCTCATGGCACCGAGCTCTCAGCCCCCCCATACCTCCGCACGCCCCCGCGCGGGCCGGATCAGACGCGCCGCCGTGGCGGCCGTCGCCGTGCTGACCGCCGCCGGCCTGCTCTCGGCCTGCGGCTACGGCTCCAAGAGCGAGGACGACTCCTCCGCCAAGCCGTCCGCGAGCGGCGCGAAGCTCTCCGTGGACACCGTGAAGATCGGCTACTTCGCCAACCTCACCCACGGCACCGCGCTGGTCGGCCTCAAGCAGGGCATCATCCAGCAGGAGCTGGGCGGCACCCGGATCAAGACCCAGGTCTTCAACGCCGGCCCGGCCGAGATCGAGGCGCTGAACGCCGGCTCGATCGACATCGGCTGGATCGGCCCCTCCCCGTCGATCAACGGCTACACCCAGTCCGGCGGCAAGTCCCTGAAGATCATCAGCGGTTCGGCCTCCGGCGGCGTCAAGCTGGTCGTCAACCCGGACAGGATCAAGACCCTGGACGACCTCAAGGGCAAGAGGATCGCCACCCCGCAGCTCGGCAACACCCAGGACGTCGCCCTGCTCAACTACCTGGCCGAGAAGGGCTACAAGGTCGACGCCCAGACCGGCGACGGCGACGTGAAGGTGCTGCGCACCGACAACAAGGTCACCCCCGACGCGTACAAGTCCGGCTCCGTCGACGGCGCGTGGGTGCCCGAGCCGACCGCCTCCAAGCTGGTCACCCTCGGCGCGAAGGTCCTGCTCAACGAGAAGGACGTCTGGCCGGACAAGAAGTTCGTCATCACCAACCTCGTCGTCTCGCAGAAGTTCCTCAAGGAGCACCCGGACGTGGTGGAGGCCGTGCTGCGCGGCTCGGTGAAGACCAACGCCTGGATCAAGGCCAACCCCGCCCAGGCCAAGGACGTCGCCAACGCCCAGATCAAGGCCGACGCGG
Organism: Kitasatospora cineracea; assembly: GCF_003751605.1. Classification (NCBI taxonomy): domain Bacteria; kingdom Bacillati; phylum Actinomycetota; class Actinomycetes; order Kitasatosporales; family Streptomycetaceae; genus Kitasatospora; species Kitasatospora cineracea. Next base: position 3,529,094 of record NZ_RJVJ01000001.1, on the reverse strand, counting down.
GCAACGCGCTGGACGCCTCGATCCTCGACCCGGCCTGGCAGGACATCGACTTCATCGACGACCCGCTGGCGAACACCCTGCAGGCCGAGGCCGACCACGCCGTCACCGCCGGCCTGCTCAAGCTGCCCCGTTCCAGTTCCGCTGGCGCGGGGGCCAACCTGGCCGGGATCTACGACCTGACCCTGCTCAACAAGGTGCTGAAGGAGAACAACCAGCCCGCCGTCGCCGACGCCGGTCTGGGCACCGAGTAAGTCCTCCCAGGCCCCGAGGTCCGCGCCCCGCGCCCGCCCACCCGATGCCCACTCACCGGGCGGGCGCGGGGCCGGACCCCGGACACCGATCCCGTCCCTGCCCGGAACCACACCCGCAGGAGGTGCCCGTGACCACGGCACTGACCACCTCGCCCGACGCCCCCGGCACGGGCCGCCCGGACGCCGGCACCGCCGTCCGGATCTCGCACGTGCACAAGACCTTCGGCCGCCCCGGCACCGCCGCGCCGGTGCTGGAGGACATCAACCTCACCGTCGCACCCGGCGAGTTCGTCACCCTGCTCGGTGCCTCCGGCTGCGGCAAGTCCACCCTGCTCAACCTGGTGGCCGGCCTGGACCGGCCGACCTCCGGCACCATCGAGGTGCCCGGCGGCCGACCCGCCCTGATGTTCCAGGACCACGCCCTGTTCCCCTGGCTCACCGCGGGCCGCAACATCGAACTCGCGCTGCGCCTGGCCGGCGTCCCCAAGGAGGAGCGCCGCCCCGAGGCCGAGCGGCTGCTCGAACTGGTCCGCCTCAAGGGCTCCTACAAGAAGCGCGTCCACGAGCTGTCCGGCGGCATGCGCCAGCGCGTCGCCCTGGCCCGCTCGCTCGCCCAGGGCTCCCAGGTGCTCCTGATGGACGAGCCGTTCGCCGCGCTCGACGCCATCACCCGCGACGTCCTGCACGACGAGATCACCCGGATCTGGGCGGAGAAGCAGCTCGCCGTCCTGTTCGTCACCCACAACGTCCGCGAGGCCGTCCGCCTCGCCCAGCGCGTCGTGCTGCTCTCCTCCCGCCCCGGCCGGGTCGCCAAGGAGTGGCGCATCGACCTGCCGCAGCCGCGCCGCATCGAGTCCGCCGGGGTCGCGGATCTGTCCATCGAGATCACCGAAGAACTGCGTGGGGAGATCCGCCGCCATGTCCAGCACTGACACCGCCGCCGCTCCCCCCGCCAAGGACGAGTCCGCCGACAGCGCGAGCGTCGAGGCCGGCCTCGACGCCCTGGAGACCGTCCAGGCGCAGCGCACCCCGCTCTCCGTGGTGCTGCGCCAGAAGGTCCTGCCGCCCGTCCTCGGCGCGGTGCTGGTCCTGGCCGTCTGGCAGCTCGCCTACAGCCTCGAACTCACCACCCCCGACAAGCTCCCCAGCCCCTCCGACGTCTGGCACTCGCTCACCGAACTCTGGTACGCCGGAACGCTGTTCTCGATCATCTGGACCAGCGTCTGGCGCGGCCTGTCCGGCTTCGTGCTGTCCGTCGTCATCGGCACCCCGATCGGCCTGGTCGTCGCCCGGATCAAGCCGGTGCGGGCCGCGCTCGGCCCGGTCCTCTCCGGCCTGCAGTCGCTGCCCTCGGTGGCCTGGGTGCCCGCCGCGATCATCTGGCTCGGCATCACCAACTCCGCGATGTACGCGGTCATCCTGCTCGGCGCCGTCCCGTCCATCGCCAACGGCCTGATCAGCGGCATCGACCAGGTCCCGCCGATCTACCTGCGGGCCGGCCAGACCCTCGGCGCGACCGGCCTGCGCGGCGCCCGCCACGTCCTGCTGCCCGCCGCGCTGCCCGGCTACCTGGCCGGACTCAAGCAGGGCTGGGCCTTCTCCTGGCGCTCCCTGATGGCCGCCGAACTCATCGCCGCCTCCCCCGACCTGGGCCTCGGCCTCGGCCGCTACCTGGAGAACCAGCGCGAGTTCTCCAACATGTCCGGCGTCCTGCTCGGCATCCTGCTGATCCTGTTCGTCGGCGTCGCCATCGACCTGCTCTTCTTCTCCCCGCTGGAGCGCCGCGTCCTGCGCAGCCGCGGCCTCCTCGTCAACTCCCGCTGACCCCATGTCCCCCAGCCCGGAACGCAGCACCCCCGCGCCCCACCAGGGGCGCGGGGCCCGGCCGCATCCCCTCTCCCCGCCCCGCCAGGAGCGCAGCGACCTGGCCCTGCCCGGCGCCCCTGCTCTTCGTCAGCAGCCCAGCAGCAACCCCCCGCCCCGCCAGGGGCGCGGGGAACTGCGCGCAGCGGAAGACCACCACCCGCAGCCGGGCGCCGTGCCCGCCCCCGCGCGCCGCACGCCCGTCCCGCCGCTGCTCCTCCTCGCGCACGGCTCCCGCGACCCCCGCCACGCCGCCACCGTCGAGGCCCTCGCCGACGCCGTCCGCGCCCTGGCCCCGCGCCTGCCCGTCACCACCGCCTACCTGGACCACTGCGCCCCGCGGATCGCCCAGGTCGCCCCGCGCCTGACCGGCGCGATCGCCGTCCCGCTGCTGCTGAACCGCGCGTTCCACGCCAAGCACGACATCCCGGCCGCCCTGCGCGCCGCCGGCTCGTCGATCCCCGTCGCGGACGTCCTCGGGCCCTCCCCGCTGCTGCTGGCCGCCCTGGACCGCCGGCTCGCCGAGACCGGCCTGGACGTCGCCGACCCAGCCGTCCGGGCCCGCACCGGCGTGGTGCTGGCCGCCGCCGGCTCCTCCGACCCGGCCGCCAACGCCACCACCCGCGCGGTGGCCGCCGAGTGGCGCCGCACCCGGGGCTGGGCCGCCGTCACCACCGCCTACGCCTCCGCGACCACCCCGACCGTCCCGGACGCCCTGGCCGAACTCCGCACCGTCCCGGCCGTCCGCACCACCGCCGTCGCCCCCTACCTGCTGGCCCCCGGCCTCCTCCCCGACCGGATCGCCACCGCCGCGACGACCGCCGCCGCCGACCACCTCGCCCCGGTCCTCGGCGCCGCCCCCGAACTGGCCCGCCTCCTCCTCACCCGCCACACCGAAGCCGCGGCAGCCACCGACACGACTGCCGCCCGCACCGCCTGACGGCGTGCCACCGCTTCGTCCGTCTTCTCGCATCAGCTGGACAGCGAACGGGCCGGAGGCCGTGTCTGCGGGCCTACCGGTGCGGGTCCACCGTCTCGGGATCCTTGAGTCCCCTTTGCACGGAGAGCAGCCAGTCCTCCCACCTGGCTGGGTCGGAGTCCAGATAGTGAAGAAGGAGGATCAGCCCTTCGTCGGGGTTCTTCTCGAGCGAGATGTACTGCTCGACCATGTAGAACGCCGCTCGGTAAGCCTCCTGCAGCGTCACCGCCGCCGGCAGGTCACGTTCCAGCTCCTCGAAGTCCATTCCGCACGTCGCTCTCTCTTGTCCGCCGGGTTCCTACCGCCACCGCGGGGAAGCCGGTCCCCGATGCTACGCCTGCGGTGATCTGCGAACCGGGCCCTGTTGTGGTCGGCGCGGATCACGGTGGCAGGTAGTAGCGGGTGGCCGCCGCGGCAGCCACCGACACGACTGCCGCCCGCACCGCCTGACGGCGCGGCGGTTCAGGCCGCCAGCCCGTGGCGGTAGGCGTAGACGACGGCCTGGACGCGGTCGCGGAGCTGGAGTTTGGTGAGGATGCGGGAGACGAAGGTCTTGACGGTCTCCTGGCTGATGACGAGGGCCGCGGCGATCTCGCTGTTGGAGAGGCCGTCCGCGAGCAGCCGGAGGACCTCGAGTTCGCGGGGGGTGAGCGGGATGTCCCGGGAGGGGTCGCCGACGGGGCGGATCCGGGCGGCGTAGTGCCCGACGAGCCGGCGGGTCACGTCGGGGTCGAGGAGGGCCGCTCCGCCGGCCACGGTGCGGATGCCGTGCAGCAGCCGGTCCGGGGGCGCGTCCTTGAGGAGGAAGCCGCTGGCGCCGACGCGCAGGGCCTCGTACACGTACTCGTCGAGGTTGAACGTGGTCGCCACGAGGACCTTGACCGGGTCGGGCACGGCGATGCCGGCCAGCAGGCGGGTGGCTTCGAGTCCGTCGAGGACCGGCATCCGGATGTCCATCACGACGACGTCGGGCCGTAGCGCGCGGGCGAGTTCGACGCCGGTGCGCCCGTCCCCGCACTCGCCCGCGACCTCCATGTCGGGCTGGGCGCCGATGATGGTGACCAGGCCGGTGCGGACCAGCAGTTGGTCGTCGCAGACCAGGACCCGGATCGGCGCGCTCACGCGGCGGCCCCGGCGGGGAGGTGCGCCCGGACGGTGAAGCCGCCGTCGGGTTCCGGCCCGGCGCTGAACTCGCCGCCCAGGACGTCGACGCGCTCGCGCAGGCCCGCCAGGCCCCGTCCGCCGCCGGTGGCGACGGCGGCCCGGGTGCCGGTGCCGTCCGTGCTGACCTCCACGGTGATCCCCTCTCCGCCGTACCGTATCCGTACCGAAGTCCGGCTGCCGTGAGCGTACTTGAGGGCGTTGGTGAGCGATTCCTGCACCACCCGGTGGACGACCAGGTCGGCGCTGCCGGCCGGGGCCGACGGGGTGCCCTGTTCGGTGAACTCGACGGGCTGTCCGGCCCGGCGGGTCTGCTCGACCAGGGTGCGGACCCGGCCGACGACCGGTGTCCTGGGCTCCGCGCCCGCCGCCGGGCCGGTGCCGTGGCCGGGGTGGAGCAGGTCCAGCAGGTGGCGCAGGTCGGCGATGGCGAGCCGGCCGGTGTCGCTGACGGCGGTCAGCGACTGCTCGAGCCGCCCGGGGTCGGCGGTCAGGTAGCGGGCGGCCTCGGCCTGGATCACCATCGCGGTCACGTGGTGGGTCACCACGTCGTGCAACTCCCGGGCGATGCGGGCGCGTTCGGCGGCCCGGACCTCGGCGGCGACGGCCTCGCGGCGCCCGTCCTCCGCGGCCCGGGTGGAGCGCAGCCACGCCCCGGCTCCCCAGGCCGCCGCGAGCACCAGGTAGAAGGTGGCGAACCCGGTCGGCGTCTCGGTGCCGGAGCCGAGCCGGGTGAGCGCCACCGCCAGCGGCGGGTACGCCGCGGAGAGCAGGACCACGGCGGTGCGCCGGTGCCGTTCCAGGTGGGAGCCCGCGCTGATCAGCGCGAGCGGCAGGGCGGTGCCGGCCAGTGAGTGGTAGCCGCGCAGCTGGTCGAGGGCGAAGCCGGCCGCCACCAGGGCCAGGCTGACGGCCGGCCGGTGCCGGCGCAGCACGAGGGAGAGGCCCTCGGTCCCGACGGCCAGGACGGCGAGCGCGTCGAAGGCGCGGGTCGGCAGGTCGCCGAGCTCCGTTCCGTTGCCGCGCAGCGCCGGGACGAACGAGGCGGCGACCAGCAGGGCCCCGAACGGGAGGTCGCGCAGGGTGACGTGGAGTCCGAGCCACGTCCGGCCGACCCGCTGAAGGCTCATCACCGGGCGAGTGTAGCCAGCGCGTTGACGCGCCCGGCCTGCCGCCGGGGGACGATGCGGCCGCGCCGGTGGGCCAGTCGCAGGAAGACGGCCATCATCACCGCGCCGAACAGCACCGCGTACCCGCTGGCCTCCGGGCCGAACTCGCCGCCGGTGACCAGTGCGGAGCCCGAGGTCGCGGCGTCCAGCAGCCCGTGCGTGCTGCCGTTGCCGGAGACCTCGGTGCCGAAGATGCCGGACTCCGCGAAGTTCCAGCCGAAGTGCAGGCCGATCGGCAGCCACAGCGAGCGGGTGGCGGCGTACCCGGCGGCGAGCATGCCGCCGGCCTCGACCGCGATGGCGGCGGCGCCCACCAGGGTGGCGTCCTTGTTGAACAGGTGGGCCGCGCCGAACAGCACGCCGGACAGCGCCAGCGCGGCGTACGTCCCGAGGCCGCGCTCCACCAGCCGGAAGAGCAGGCCGCGGAACATCAGTTCCTCCGTGACGGCGGCGCCCGCCATGAAGCCGACCAGCCCGATCGGCCCGCTCAGCGAACCGAAGCCGTGGACCCGGTAGTCGCCGAGGAGGTAGATGTTCGCCATCACGCACCCGAACATCACCGTCCCGATCACCAGGCCCCGCAGCAGGGCCCGGGACGCTCCCCGGGGGGCCAGTTCGGTGACCGGGCGCTGCTCGGTGCGCCCCACGACCCACCGGTAGACGGCCACCGCGAGCACCGCCGCCAGGCCGCCCACCAGGAGCGAGAGCCACGGGTTGTCCTGGACCGCGGTGGCGCTCTGCCCGCCGATCGCGCAGGCCAGCACCACGGCCAGGATCTGCCACACCAGTTTCATGACGACTTCCCTCTTCGGTTGCGGTCCGCGGCCCGGGCGCCGCGGCTGCATCGAACGTTAGGCAACCGGCGAACGGAAATCGTCACCTCCCGGGGGACACCTGCGGGTAGCTCGCACGGGGGACAGGACCGGCCCGTCGACCCGTCAACTGCCCGCCGCCGCCCCGGAGTCGGGGTCGAGCCGTCCGTACTCCCACGGGTCGGCGGCGGCCCGGGCCGCCGCCCGGCGGGCGGTCTCGAAGCGCCGCGCCAGGTCCGGGTGCGGGGCGTCCGCCCAGCGCCAGGCGCCGACCGCGCAGACCCGGCGCAGCGGGTCGCCGCCCTCCAGGGCAGCGACCAGTTCCTGCTGGAGCCGCCGACTGCCGCCCCCGACGGCCAGCACCTGGGCCAGCCAGCGCGGCGAGGAGGGGTCGTCGTCGGCCAGCAGCGCGTCCAGCACCGCCCCGTAGTGGGCCCGGACCGCGGCCCGGTCCCCGGCCAGCCTCCGGTACGCGGCCTGCCGCTTGTGCCCGATCCGGTGGTACTGCGCGTAGCCGGGGGCGCGGGCGGCCAGCGCGTCGACGCGCGGGTCCGGCTCGGTCCGGACCTCGGTGCCGAGCGCCGCCAGCAGCGCGTCCAGCGCGGCCTCCTGCGCGTCCAGCCGTGCTCCCTGTTCCACTGCGGCCGCCCTCCTTCCGGCTCCCCCGCCCCGCCACATACTTGCAGGCGCGGGAATTTGCGTACCTCGACTAAGCTTGTCCCCGACAGGACCACGACGAAGGGAGCACGGGCCATGACCCGACCGGACCCCGGACTGGCGCACGGCTGGTGCGCCCTCACCGCCCTGCACGGCCGGATCGAGGCCCACGTCGAGCGCGCCCTCCAGGCCGAACACGAGCTCAGCGTCCGCGAGTTCTCCGTCCTGGACGTGCTCTCCGCGCAGCACGACGGCGACGGCGGCCACTTCCGGATGAACCAGCTCGCCGACGCGGTCGTGCTCAGCCAGAGCGCCACCACCCGCCTGGTCACCAGGCTGGAGGACCGCGGCCTGCTGGCCCGCTACCTCTGCCCCACCGACCGCCGCGGCATCTACACCAACGTCACGCCGGCCGGCCTCGCCCTCCTCGAACAAGCCCGCCCGACCAACGACCTGGCCCTCACCGAGGCCCTCGACAGCGCCGGGCAGCGCCCCGAACTGGCCCCGCTGGTCACCGCCGTCCGCCACCTCGCCGCCTCCGGCTCCTGACCCCGGCGGGGCCCCGCCCCCCCCCCGACAGCCGCCGGACCGGCGCCGCGCACCGTCGCCGCAACCCCGAAAAAACCGCCGGCGCAGGCCCGCCGGGCCCCCGGAGCCCCGAAGGACCCGGGCACCCGGCCGCCCCGCGCCGGCGGTGCAGCAGCCCAGCGGCAGCCCTAGTCGGCCTTGCGCCGCTGGCGCCCCGTCCCGTAGTTGGCACCGCTCTTCGAGCCGGAGCCCGGCTTCGCCCGCCCGGAGGACTTGCCGATGAAGCCGGCCGCCATCTGCGGGCTCCCGGCGCCGGGGCGCTGCTTGGGGCGGGGGCGGCGCGGGTTGCCGCTCATGTCGAGGTCCTTGGGCAGGCCGGCGTCGGCCCGCTTCGCCGGGCGACGGCGGCCCTCGCCGTCCACCGGCTTCGCGCCGCCGCGCCCGCGGCCCCGCCCGCGTCCGCCGCCGGCGTTCTCGGTGCCGCCGGTCGCGGCCGCGACCGGCTGCTGGGCGGGGACGGCCGAGGCCGGGACCGGCAGGACCACGGCCACGCCGGACGGGGTGCGGGCGCCGGTGATGCGCCCCAGCTCGCCGTCCCCGGGGCGGACCTTGGTGACGGTCGGGCGGATCCCGGCGATGCTCATCAGCCGGTTGACCTCGCGACGCTGCTCGGGCAGCACCAGGGTGACGACGGTGCCGGACTCGCCGGCCCGGGCGGTGCGGCCGCCGCGGTGCAGGTAGTCCTTGTGGTCGATCGGCGGGTCGACGTTGACGACCAGGTCGAGGCCGTCGATGTGGATGCCGCGGGCGGCCACGTTGGTGGCGATCAGCGCGGTGACCTCGCCCTCGCGGAACTGGTCGAGGACCCGGTTGCGCTGCGGCTGCGACTTGCCGCCGTGCAGCGCGGCGGCGACCACGCCGTTGGCGCGCAGCTGCTTGGCGAGGCGGTCCGCGCCGTGCTTGGTGTGCACGAACATGATCACCCGGCCGTCGCGGGCGGCGATCCGGGCGGTGGTCTCGGCCTTGTCGGCGGGCTCCAGCTGGAGCAGGTGGTGGTCCATGGTGGTGACCGCCCCGGCCGACGGGTCGACGGAGTGGGTGACCGGGTCGGTGAGGAAACGGTTGACCAGCCGGTCCACGTTGCGGTCGAGGGTGGCGGAGAACAGCATCCGCTGCCCGCCCTCGGCGACCTGCTCCAGCAGCTTGACGACCTGCGGCAGGAAGCCCATGTCGGCCATCTGGTCGGCCTCGTCGAGGACGGTGATCGCCACGTCGTCGAGGAACACGTCGCCGCGCTGGATCAGGTCGTCCAGCCGGCCGGGGGTGGCGACCAGCACCTCGCTGCCGCGCCGGACCTGGTTGGACTGCCGGGTGATCGACATGCCGCCGACCACGGTGGTGATCCGCAGGTTCAGCACCCCGGCGTACGGGGCGAGCGCCTCGGTGACCTGCTGGGCCAGCTCGCGGGTGGGCACCAGCACCAGGGCCAGCGGGCGGCGGGCCGAGGCCCGCTTGCCCGCGGTGCGGACCAGCAGCGGCAGGCCGAAGGCCAGCGTCTTGCCGGAGCCGGTGCGGCCGCGGCCGAGCACGTCGCGTCCGGCCAGCGCGTCCGGCAGGGTGGCGGCCTGGATCGGGAACGGCTCGGTGACGCCCTGCGCGCCGAGTTCCTTCAACAGCCCGGCGGACAGCTCCAGTTCGGCGAAGCTCGCGGCCGGCGGGCGGGACGGGGTGCCCTGCACGGGCGTGAAGTCCGCGGCGGGCGCGGCCGCGGGGGCGGCGCCGCGGCCGCGGGGGCGGCGCGGCTGCTCGGTGCGCGGCGCACCGCTGCGGGGCTGGCCGCCACCGGTGCGCGGCTGTCCGCTGCGGGTGCGCGGCCGCTCGGTGCGCGCGGACTGCCCGCTGCGGGGGCGGTCGGCGCGGGGCTGGTCGCCGCGGGGCTGGTCGGTGCGCGGACGGGACTGCTCGGGCATGCGTGTTCCCACTTCCTGGGGGCCGCCGGCCGGCGCGCCGAGAGAAGGGGCGCGGGAGCCGGGAGATCGGATCGGCCGTCGGAAAGGGGGAGGAGGGGCCGCCCCGGCCGTCGGGCGGCATGGACGAGGGCCCGTACCTGGTGGAGGTACGGGCCCTCGCCTATGACATCTGTGCGTCGGCGTGAGCCGGGACTCAGATGGCGCGGATGTTCTCCGCCTGCGGGCCCTTCTGGCCCTGGGTGACGTCGAACTCGACCTTCTGGCCCTCGACGAGCTCACGGAAGCCGGTGGACTGGATGTTCGAGTAGTGGGCGAAGACGTCGGCGCCGCCGCCGTCCTGCTCGATGAAGCCGTAGCCCTTTTCGCTGTTGAACCACTTCACGGTGCCGGTAGCCATAACCGTCTCCACTTTCACTGGGGCATTGGGACACACACCTCGTGCGCCCCACGTAGCCGCGATCCCCATCCGGAGACTAAACACCGGACAAAACAAATGCGCCTGTGGTTGGAACCAGCAGGCGCACACACACGTTCATGGGAACCAATACTGCAACTGCTTCGACAATAGCACGTCGCCCCCCGTCAATGGCGGCAATGGTTGCGCTGGTCACACCGTGTTTCGCCGCCACGCGGAGGGGGCATGCGGTCCTCTCGGACCGCATGCCCCCGCGCACCGGGCCGTCGGGCTCCCGGCGGCCGCCGGATCAGGCCCGGCCGGCCGGCTCCGGCTCGCGCTCGCCGCCGCCGATCGACTCGGGGCCGTGGTCGGGCATCGCGCCGTGACCGGGCCACCACGCCTTCTTGCCGAGCAGCGCGGTGATGGACGGGGTGAAGAACATCGCCATCACGAAGGCCGCCAGCGCGATGCCGACGGACAGGGCGAAGCCCAGCTCCGCGAAGAGCACGTTGCCCGCCAGCATGAAGGTCGCGAAGGACGCCGCCAGGATGAAGCCCGCCGCCGCGACGGTCGGACCGGCGTGCCGCAGCGCCTCCTCGGCCGCCTTGCGCGGGCTGCGGCCCTCGCGGGCCTCCTCCCGCAGGCGGGCGATGATCAGGATGTTGTAGTCGGTGCCGATCGCCACCACGAACAGGTAGATGAAGATCGGCAGCATGAACATCAGGCCGGGCTCGGAGCCGATCTTGAGGAAGGCCAGCGTGGTGGCGCCCAGGGTGGCCGCGAAGCCGAGGCCGACCGAGGCCATCAGGTACCAGGGGGCGACCACGCTGCGCAGCTGCAGGCCCAGGATCAGCAGGATCAGCACGCCCGCGACCGGGAAGACCAGCTTGTAGTCGTGGGTCATCGCCAGGTTGATGTCCTTGTAGATCGACGAGGTGCCGCCGACCAGGGCCTCGCTGCCGCTGGGGGCGGCGGCGTGCGCGGTGGAGCGCAGGTCGGTGACGGTGTCGATCGCCGCGTTGCTGGCCGCGGAGTCCTTCAGGGACACCTTGAAGTCGGCGGTGCTGCCGTCCTTGCTGAGCTTCGGTTCGGCGTCGACGCTGGACACGCCGGGGACCTGACCCAGCTTGGCGCCGAAGCCGTCCAGTGCGGCCGTGTCGAGCTTGCCGCCGTCGGCGGTCAGGAAGACGTGCGTCGGGTCGGCGCCGCCCAGCATGCCGCCCTTGCCCAGGTCGTCCAGGACGACCATGGACTCGACGTCCTTCGGCATCATGCTCTTCGCCATGTCGAAGGTGCCCTGGTAGCCGAGACCGGCCAGCGAGAGGACCGCCAGCAGGCCGCCGGAGACCAGCGCGACCACTCCGGGGCGGCGGCCGACGAACTTGCCGATCTGGTGGAAGCGGGCGCCCTTGGGCTCCTCCATCCACTTCTTGCCGGGCCAGAAGGTGGCCTTGGCGGGGATCACGGCGAGCACGGCCGGGAACAGAGTCAGCGAGGCGAGCGCGGTGACGACCACCGAGATGGCCAGCGCCGGGCCGAGCGAGGTGAACATGCCCAGCTCGGAGAGGAGCAGCACGGCGAAGGCGACGGTGACCGCACCGGCCGCCGAGGCGATCGCCTCGCCGACCCGGCCGATGCCGTTGGCCACGGCCGACTTGCGGTCGTCGCCGGCCCGCAGCCGCTCGCGGTAGCGGAACATCAGGAACAGGAAGTAGTCGGTGCCGACGCCGAGGATGACCACGATCTGGATCGCCGAGGCGATCGTCGAGCCCTTGAGGTCGAACAGCTTGGTGACGGTGCTGATCAGGCCGCTGGCGGCGAGCATCGGGACGATCGCGAGCAGCACCGGCAGGAACCCGACCAGCAGGCCGCGGAAGATCACGCCGACGATGCCCACGACCAGGACCACGGTGGCGACGAAGGTGATCGCGTCGGTGGCGCTGGAGGCTTCCTTCTGGTCCAGCGACATCGCGGCCTGGCCGCCGACCTGGTACTTGAGCGCGGTGCCCTCGGTGAGCTTCTTGCCCTCGGTCCGCAGGTCCTTGGCGGCGTCGGTGTACTCGTCGGTCTGCATCTTGGTCTTGTCGATGGCGACCGCGCCCATCGCGTAGCGACCGTCCTGCGAGATGGTGTGCGTCTCGGCGGAGGGCGCGACGACCTGCTGGACCAGCGGGATCTGCTTGTCGCCCAGACCCTTGGTGATCTTGGCTATGTCGGCCTGGTCGGCGTCGGTCAGCGCGCCGCCGTCGGTGCGCTCGAAGAGCAGCAGGGCGCCCGGCGAGAACTCGGCGGGGAACTTGTCCTCCTGGACCGCCGAGGCCCGGATCGCCTCGTAGTGCTTCGGCAGGAAGTCGGCCTCGTCGGTGGTGGCGCTCATCTTCGGGGCGAAGGCGACCAGGGCGACGGTGGCGACCAGCCAGGCCGCTATCACCCACCAGGCCCGCTTGACGACGAAGTGTCCAAGTCGGTGGAACATGCTCGAAATGCCTCCTGGGCATGGTTCACCGCCGCCGGGGGACGGGGACCGGGCAACGGCTCTGACCGGCGCACGGACCCCAGCGGGGCGTCTAGCCGGTCGGCAGGTAAGGACTAGTGGGCATCCTACGGGACCTTACTTGCCGCCCGGCAAGTGGGTTTGCGGATGCCCTCCGGGGGACGGCGGTGAAACCGGCCCCGCACCATGGTCACCCGGCGCGGGGTCCCCCACCTCGTGCTCCGGGTGGAGATCGCTCCCCCTCAGGGTGGACGTCCGACCGCCCCCAAGGAGGAGATCCCGACCCCGGGGGTGGGGTTAACCCCCATCCCGGCCCTGGGGACAGGTTCAGGGGAAAGACGGTGACTGCCCGGATGGTCCGTCAGCGCGCCGGTTCCTAGCGTGGGTTGTGCCGCGCGGCAGTGCCCGCGGCGCACTGGCCGGGGCGGTCCACGACCGCCCGAGACCCTGGGGGAACCCGCAGTGAAGCAAGGAATCGCCGCCACGATGGGCGCCTGGAGCGCCCGCCACCGGAAGACCGCGGTCTTCGGCTGGCTGCTGTTCGTCGTCCTGGCCTCCTACCTGGGCGGGATGCACGGCGCCCACAAGGTCACCGACGCCGAGTCGATGCCCGGCCAGGTCGCCCGGGCCGCGAAGATCCTCGACGACGCGGGCGTCAAGTCCCCGGCCGGCGAAACGGTGCTGGTCCAGCACCCCTCGCTGACCGTCGACGACCCGGCCTTCCACGCCGCCGTCGACCAGGTCGCCGCCGCCGTCCGGGCCACCGGCCGCACCGCCGGGGAGCTCGGCCCCTACGAGACCGGGGCGGTCTCCGCCGACCGGCACTCCGCGCTGCTCCGGTTCACCGTCGACGGGGCGGACCGCGAGGCCGCGGTGGCCAACGTCCCCGCGGTGATGGACGCGGTGGCCCGGGCCCAGCGGCAGCACCCCGGCTTCGTGGTCGAGGAGTACGGCGAGGCCAGCTCCGGCAAGTGGTTCGGCGACCAGTTCAAGAACGACTTCGCCCGCGCCGAGTGGACGGCCGTGCCGCTCGCCCTGGGCATCCTGCTGATCGCCTTCGGGGCCGTGGTCGCCGCCGTCCTGCCGGTGGTGCTGGCGATCACCGCGTTCGTCGCCGCCGGCGGCCTGGTCGCCCTCTGCTCCGGGCTGTTGCACACCAGCGACGACGCCAGCTCGGTGATGCTGCTGGTCGGCCTCGCCGTCGGCGTCGACTACTGCCTGTTCTACCTGCGCCGCGAGCGCGAGGAGCGCGCCGCCGGCCACGACCCGGCCACCGCGCTGCGGATCGCCGCCGCCACCAGCGGCCGGGCCGTCCTGGTCTCCGGCGTCACCGTGGTGGTCGCCATGGCCGGCATGTTCCTCACCGGCATCGCCGACTTCCGGGCGATGTCCTTCGCCACCATCGTGGTCGTGGTCACCGCCGTGCTCGGCTCGCTGACGGTGCTGCCCGCCCTGCTCTCGATGCTCGGCGACCGGGTGGCGAAGGGCCGCGTCCCGTTCCTGCACCGCCTGCGGCCCGGGGCCGGCGACGGCAGCCGGTTCTGGAACGCGGTGCTCACCCCCGTGCTGCGCCGCCCGCTGGCCGCCGCCGTCCTCGCCACCGGCCTGCTGCTCGCCGTCGCCGCCCCGCTGCTGACCATGCACACCGCGAACCTCACCTTCCAGCAGCAGCTGCCCAGGGGCAACGCGCTGGTCGCCACCGCGCAGCGGGTCGAGGCCGCCTTCCCCGGCACCCCCGCCCCCGCCACCGTGGTGGTCAAGGCCAGGGACATCACCTCCCCCGAGATGACCCGGGCGCTGGCCGACCTGCAGTCCCGCGCCCTGGCCACCGGGCGGATGCACGGCCCCACCGAGGTCACCGTGCACGCCGAACAGAACGTCGCCACGGTCGACATCCCGCTCTACGGCAGCGGCAACGACGCCGTCTCGGCCGCCGCCCTGGAGGCGCTGCGCGAGGAGGTCGTCCCCGCCACCGTCGGCGCGGTGCCCGGCACCGAGGCCCCGGTCACCGGCAGCACCGCCGGCTCGGTCGACTTCAACCGGCAGATGTCCGACGCGATGCTCCCGGTGTTCGGCTTCGTGGTCGCCTTCGCCTTCCTGCTGATGCTGCTCTCCTTCCGCTCGCTGTCCGTGGCCGTCACCGCCGTCGTGCTCAACCTGCTCTCCGTCGGCGCGGCCTACGGCGTGCTCGCGCTGGTCTTCCAGCACGGCGTCGGCGCCGCCCTGATCGGCACCGCGGGCGTCGGCGCGGTCGAGAGCTGGGTCCCGCTGTTCCTGTTCGTGATCCTCTTCGGCCTCTCGATGGACTACCACGTCTTCGTGGTCTCCCGGATCAAGGAGGCCCGGGACGCCGGCCTGCCCACCCGGGCCGCCGTCGCCCACGGCATCCGCAGCACCGCCGGCGTGGTCACCAGCGCCGCCGTGATCATGGTCGGGGTGTTCGCCGTCTTCGGGACGCTCTCCATGCAGTCCATGAAGCAGATGGGCGTCGGCCTCGCCGTCGCCGTCCTGATCGACGCCACGGTCATCCGGGCCGTGCTGCTCCCCGCCGTGATGACGCTGCTCGACGAGAAGAACTGGTACCTGCCGCGCTGGCTGCACCGGCTCCCCCGGGCCGGCGCCGAGCCCGCCCCGGCCGGCCTCCCGGCCGCCCCCCGCCCCGAACCGGCCCCGGCCGGCGCCCACCGCTGAGTCCCGGGGAGGTTCCCCGACAATGGACGGGTGATCTTCGACGAACCGAGGGCGCTGGCCCTCCTGCAGGAAGCAGCCGCCCCGGCCGGGATCGACCCGGCCGGGGCGGCGCTGCTCGCGCTCGGGCAGAACGCCGTCTTCGAGCTGCCCGCCGAGGGCCTGGTGGCCAAGGTCGGCCGCACGCCCGGGGAGGCGGCCCGGGCCGAGCGCGAGCTGGCGCTGGCCTCGTGGCTGGACGGCGCCGGGGTGCCGGTGGTGCGCCCGGCCGCGGCGGCCGTCGCGGTGGCGCAGGGGCACCCGGTGACGTGGTGGCACCGGCTGCCCGCGGCCGTCCGCCCGGCCCGGCCGGTCGACCTGGCACCGCTGCTGACGGCGCTGCACGCGCTGCCCGCGGCCCCCGTCCCGCTGGGCCGGCGCGACCTGCTGGCGCCGGTGGACAGCTGGCTGGCCGCCGCGGCGGGCCACGTCGACCCGGCCGACGCGGACTTCCTCCGTGTCCGGAAAGAGAGCTTTGTCACCGCGATCGCCGGACTGGACCCCGTCCTGCCCCCCGGCCCGATCCACGGCGACGCGCTGCCGCGCAACGTGCACGTCACCGCGGACGGCCCGGTGCTGCTCGACCTGGAGTACACGGCCGCGGACCTGCGCGAGCACGACCTGGTGGTGCTGGCGCTCAGTCAGGACCGCTACGGCGTACCGGCCGAGGAGGTCGACGCGTTCCACGCCGCCTACGGCTGGGACGTGCGCGGGTGGCCCGGCTTCGCGGTGCTGCGCGGCGCCCGGGAGACCGCGAGCGCCGCGTGGGTGGCCCAGCAGGCGGCCGGGAACCCGGCCGCGGGCGCCGAGTTCCGCCGCCGGGTGGACTCCCTGCGCGACGGGGCGACGGCAGTACGCTGGTTCGCGTTCTGACCGCTTCCGTCCGTGCCCGCCGTGTGGCGCAGCGCACATCCGGACGGAACCACCCCGCTCGTGCCTGGCGTCGTACCGGACGCCCCGCCCCCGAGGCGGCCGGTACGACGTCAGGAGTCGCCCCATGGTGAAGTCCCGCATACCCGCCCCCCGTCGTTCTCTCCTGCTGGGTGCCTCGGCGCTGCTCGGCACGTCCGCCCTGCTGGTGGCGTGCGGCGCGCAGGGCTCCCCCTCCGCGGCGGGGGACGCCGCGCACCGCCCGGCCGTGCCGAGCGCGAGCACGGGCACGACCGGCGCGGCGGGCGGGACTCCCTCGGTCGCGGCCCGACCCACCCCGGGCGAGGGCACGGAGACCCCGACCGCGCCCGACCGCACCCCCGAGCCGTCCGCGAGCAGCACCGCGCCGGCCTCCCCGTACGCCTCCCCCACCCCGTCCGCGCCGCGGACCACCGCGGTCCCCTCGCAGCCCTCCGGCAGCACCGCCGCCGCCACCCCCTCGCAGCCCTCCTCGCACGCCCCGGCCACCGGGGTGCTGCGGCACACCGCCTCGGGCGGCAGGACGGTCGCGCTGACCTTCGACGACGGCCCGGGCCCGGCCACCGGGCAGGTGCTGGACCTGCTGGCGCAGTACGGCGCGAAGGCCACCTTCTGCGAGATCGGCGACAACGCGAAGACCCGCCCGGCGGCCGTGCAGCGGATCCTCGCCGAGGGCCACCGGCTGTGCGACCACACCGTGGACCACCCGCAGCCGATGCACACCCGCCCGCACGAGCAGCAGGTCGCGGAGATCGCCGACGCCAAGTCGATGATCGAGAACGCGGCGGGCAACAGCCCGACGATCACCTGGTGGCGCGCCCCGGGCGGTGACTTCACCGCCGAGAACGAGCGGATCGGCGCCGACCTGGGCATGAAGTCGCTGGGCTGGACGGTCGACCCGCGCGACTGGTCGCGCCCGGGCGTGCAGGCGATCGTCTCCAACGTGCAGCAGAACCTGCGCCCGGGCGGGGTGGTGCTGATGCACGACGGCGGCGGCGACCGCAGCCAGACCGTGGCCGCGCTCAAGCAGCTGCTGCCGTGGATGGTCGCGCAGGGCTACGCCTTCGACTTCCCGCAGTCCTGACGGCAGGTCACCGCGGCGGTCAGGACGCCTCCTTGAGCGGCCAGCGCGGGTCGACCACGGCCGCCGGGTCCTTGCGGCGCAGCCAGCTCTGCAGGTCGACCGCCCAGTCCCGGTACCAGCCGACCTGGCGCCGGTGCAGTTCGTCCAGCGGCAGGTCGCCGGCCTGCGGGTACCGGCGGCCGAGCGCGACGGCGACCCGGACGGCGGCCAGTGCGTCGCTGCCGGCCTCGTGCGCGTCGCGCAGTTCGACGCCGTAGACCTCGCAGACCCGCTGCAGGGTGCGCGAGCCCTTGCGGTACTTGTCCAGGGCGCGGTCGACGACCATCGCGTCGACCACCGGGGTGACCGGGCCACCGAGGCGGTCGGCCAGCGTGGGCAGGGCGTGGCGGCGCAGTTCGGCCTCCAGCAGCGAGAGGTCGAACGGGGCGTTGAAGGCGACCACGGGCCGCCCGGCGGCCAGCCGTTCGGCCAGGGCGCGGGCGATCTCCTCGACCGCCTCGGCGGCGGGACGGCCGTGCGCGCGGGCCTCGGCGTCGGTGATGCCGTGGATCGCGGCGGCCTCGGCGGGTATCGGGACGCCCGGGTCGACCAGCCAGGTGGTGGCGCGCTCGACGCCGGCTCCGCGGGTGTCGACCACGGCGGCGGTGACGATCCGGGCCTCCTCCGGGTCGGTGCCGGTGGTCTCCAGGTCGAAACCGGTGAGCGGCCCCTTCCACCAGGTCATGGGGGTGTGTCCTTCCGTCAGCACTGCCAAGGTGGGTCCATCATCGCGCGGCGCAGTGACAGCGCCCGCGGCACTCCTGCCCGGCGGCGGGGCGGCCAACCGCCGGGGCCCGGCCCCGGACGCGCCCTAGGACACCGGCCGGGAGTCCGCCCACAGGTCCTCGAACTCCTCGCGGTAGACCTCCAGCAGCCCGGGTTCGGTGCCGCCGGACTCCTGTCCGGCGCCGCCGCGCAGCACCAGTGCGGGCGACTCGATGCCGCGGGCCCGGCGCAGGTAGGGCTGGACGACGCCGAGGTCGGTGGAGCGGCGGCGGCCGCCGGCGCCGGTGGTGCGCGGCCCCTCGACCAGGTACGCGGTGAACCGGGGCAGTTCGTCGAAGACCCGGATCTCGAAGCCGCCCTGGTCCCGCAGCCGGGCCCGGACCCGTCGCACGTGCATGATGTTCATCTCCACCGCGCGCCCCAACTCGCCGCGTCCGATGCCCAGTTCGCGTTCGCGGCGGCGCACCGCGCTGCTCGCCGGGTTGAGGAACAGCAGCCGCACCCGGCAGCCCTCGGAGGCGAGGCGGACCAGCCGCTTGCCGGTGTAGTTCTGGCAGAGCATGCCCAGGCCGATGCCGACCGCGTCGAGCCGCCGGGCCCCGTCGAGCAGGTCCTCGACCGGCAGGTCGCGCTGGAGGCGGACCCGGTCGGCGTGCACCGCGACCACGTCGGCGTAGCGGCCGGCCACGAGCTCCTCGACCACGTCGGCGGGGACGCCGCCGTGCGCGCCGTCGAGCAGGGCGAGCAGCCGGGCGGCGGCCCGCTCGGTCTGGTCGAGGACGGTCTGCGACAGGGCCCGGTTGCGGGAGACCACGTGCCGGGCGACCTCCAGCTCGTCGAGGGCCAGTTCGATCTCCCGGCGGTCCACCAGGTGCGGTTCGAAGCACGGCCAGTGCTGCACCATCAGTTCGCGCAGCTGCGGCAGGGTGAGGAAGACCAGCGGGTCGTCGTCCGCCGGGTCGAGCAGGTAGCCCTTGCGGCGGGAGACCTCGCGGACGGCCGCGGCCCGGTGCACCCACTCCTCGCCGGCCGGGCCGGCGGCGGCGGTGACCCACTCCTCGCCGTGCGCGGGCGCGTAGACCGGGCGCAGCACCTCGTCGACCAGGGCGCGCAGCCGCTGCTCGACCAGGTTGAGCCAGACGTAGGCGCGGCCGGCCAGCCGGACCCGGCGGTAGGCGTCGTCCCACTGGTCGGCGGCCCAGGCGGGCGGGATCCCCTCGGCGGAGCCGGGCTGCGGGGGCAGCGGGCCGCGGCCGCCGCGGACGACCAGCGTCGGGGCCTCGCTGCTGCCGGCCCGCGGGTCCGTGCCGTCGCCGCCGGCGGGGAACCCCATCCGCTACCTCACCTCTCGTCCGCCGCCCTCCGGGTGACGGTGCGTCCGCTGAATCCCTCCAGCACGGCCCTGGTCGCACGCCGCGCGGGCCGGGGCCCAGGGCCTGTCGATCAAGGGTATCGCCCGCCGCCGCCGGGCCGCAGCCCTCTTGACAGCAAGCGGGCCCGTCCCCGACGGTCCGTCACCGCCCGGCCACGCCGCGCCGACGACCCGGCCCGCCGGGACACCCGTTCGGGCGAACCACGCGCGGATGGGCGGGGAGTTCGGGCCGCCGCCGGGGAGTATGCGGGTGTGCCGTGCGTCACCTGGTTGCCGCCCCGCACATGGCCGGGCGCTCCGCCGGGAAACCCCCGTAGGAGCGCCAGTTCGCGTCTGGCACAAGGAAGTTGAGGTCACATGCAGGTCTGGCCGGGGCAACCGTACCCGCTCGGTGCCACCTATGACGGGGTCGGCACCAACTTCGCGGTGTTCTCCGAGAGCGCGAACCGGATCGAGCTCTGCCTGCTCGCCGAGGACGGCACCGAGACGGCCGTCGAGCTCCGGGAGACCGACGCCTTCGTCCGGCACGCCTACCTCCCGGGCGTCCAGCCCGGCCAGCGCTACGGCTTCCGGGTGCACGGCCCGTACCAGCCGGGCCTGGGCCAGCGGCACAACGCCTCGAAGCTGCTGCTCGACCCGTACGCGAAGGCGATGAGCGGCCACATCGACTGGGACGAGTCGGTGTACGGCTACCACTTCGGCGCGCCCGAGCGCCGCAACGACCTGGACTCGGCGCCGCACACCATGCACTCGGTGGTGACCAACCCGTACTTCGACTGGGGCACCGACCGGCCGCCGCGCACCGACTACCACCGCACCGTGCTCTACGAGGCGCACGTCAAGGGCCTGACCGAGCTGCACCCGGGCATCCCCGAGGAGATCCGCGGCACGTACGCGGGCCTGGCCCACCCGGCGGTGATCGAGCACCTGGCGAAGCTGGGCGTCACCGCGATCGAGCTGATGCCGGTGCACCAGTTCGTCCGCGACCACCGGCTGCGCGACCTGGGCCTGACCAACTACTGGGGCTACAACACGATCGGCTTCTTCGCCCCGCACTCCTCGTACTCCTCCACCGGCGACCGCGGCCAGCAGGTGCAGGAGTTCAAGTCGATGGTCAAGGCGCTGCACGCGGCCGGCATCGAGGTGATCCTCGACGTGGTCTACAACCACACCGCCGAGGGCAACCACCTGGGCCCCACGCTTTCCTTCCGCGGCCTGGACAACGCCTCCTACTACCGGCTCGCCAAGGACCAGCGCTTCTACGAGGACACCACCGGCACCGGCAACTCGCTGCTGATGCGCAGCCCGCACGTGCTCCAGATGATCATGGACTCGCTGCGCTACTGGGTCACCGAGATGCACGTGGACGGCTTCCGCTTCGACCTGGCCGCCACGCTGGCCCGGCAGTTCCACGAGGTCGACCGGCTGTCCTCGTTCTTCGACCTGGTCCAGCAGGACCCGGTGGTCTCCCAGGCCAAGCTGATCGCCGAGCCCTGGGACCTCGGCGAGGGCGGCTACCAGGTGGGCAACTTCCCGCCGCTGTGGACCGAGTGGAACGGCAAGTACCGCGACACCGTCCGCGACTTCTGGCGCGGCGAGCCCGCCACGATGGCCGAGTTCGGCTCCCGGCTGACCGGCTCCTCCGACCTCTACCAGGACGACGGCCGCCGCCCGATCGCCTCGATCAACTTCGTCACCTGCCACGACGGCTTCACCCTGCGCGACCTGGTCTCCTACGACGGCAAGCACAACGAGGCCAACCACGAGGACAACCGGGACGGCGAGTCGCACAACCGCTCCTGGAACTGCGGCGCCGAGGGCGACACCACCGACCCGGCCGTCCTCGAACTGCGGGCCCGCCAGCAGCGCAACTTCATCGCCACCCTGATGCTCTCCCAGGGCGTCCCGATGCTCTGCCACGGCGACGAGAACGGGCGCACCCAGCGCGGCAACAACAACGCCTACTGCCAGGACTCCGCACTCACCTGGGTGGACTGGGCCGCCGCGGACGCCGGGCTGCTGGAGTTCACCCAGGGCATGATCTGGCTGCGCCGCGACCACCCGGTCTTCCGCCGCCGCCGCTTCTTCCACGGCCGCCCGGTCTCCGGCACCCACGACGACCTGACCGACATCGCCTGGTTCACCCCGTCCGGCGAGGAGATGACCGAGCAGGACTGGTCCACCTCGTACGCCAGGTCGCTCACCGTCTTCCTCAACGGCAACGCCATCTCCGAACCCGACCGCCGCGGCGGCAAGATCGTCGACGACTCCTTCCTGCTGCTGTTCAACGCCCACTCCGAACCGCTCGCCTTCACCGTCCCCGCCGACCACGGCGAGGCCTGGCAGCTCGTCGTCGACACCTCGCTGCCCACGCTCCCCCCGCGCGGCACCGGCCCCCGGGTCAAGGCCGGCGACACCCTGCGCCTGCTGGACCGCGCACTGATGGTCCTCCAGCGCCCGGCGTGACCCCCGTGCTCCGGTTCGTCCCCGACCTTCAGGTCTGGGGCCGGGCCGGGCCGGGTAGTCCCCTCCGCACTGCGGAACCGCAGACCAGAGGGGGTACGAAGTGTCTCGTCGGTGGTTGGTGACCGGATGTTCGTCGGGGTTGGGGCTGGCGCTGGCGCGGGCGGTGGCGGCGGGTGGGGACCGGATCGTGGCGACCAGCCGGGGGGCCTCGCCGCTGGACGCGCTGGCGGCCCGGTTCCCGGGGCGGGTGGTACCGGCCCGGCTGGAGCTGCGCAGCGCCGCGGACTGCGCGGCGGCGGTGGAGCTGGCCCGGGAGCGCCTGGGCGGGGTGGACGTGCTGGTGAACAACGCCGGGGTGGGCCTGTTCGGGGCGGTGGAGGAGGTCTCGGACGCGGAGCTGCGCGAGCAGCTGGAGGTGCTGGCGGTGGCGCCGTGGCGGCTGGCGCGGCTGGTGCTGCCGCTGATGCGGGCGCAGGGCGGCGGGCACGTGGTGAACGTCTCCTCGGTGGGCGGCCGGATGGCCTTCCCCGGGCTGGGGGCGTACGTGGCGGGGAAGTTCGCGCTGGAGGGGATGAGCCTGGCGCTGGCGGCGGAGGCCGCGCCGTTCGGGGTGCGGGTGACGGTGGTCGAGCCGGGCGGGTTCGCCACCTCGTACGGGAACTCGCTGGCCGAGACGGCGGTGAAGCTGCCGGAGTACGGGCGGACGCTGGAGCCGATGCACCGGGCGCTGCGCGGCATGGCCGGGGACGCGGAGCTGAACCGGCCCGAGGCGTTCGCGGAGCTGGTGCTTCGGGCCGTCGCGGCGCCGGCCGGCCCGGTGCGGGTCCCGGTGGGGCCGGACGCGTACGCGATGGTGGAGGCGGCGCTGGCCGGGGAGGCGGCGGAGCTGGCGGCGGCGCGGGCGCTGGCGGAGGAGGGGGCGGTGGAGCCCGATCCGGTCTGAACCGGCCCGTTCGGCGCAGTGCGGGCGGTATCCCCGGGGCGCCTCGGGTAGGCATCCGGGTATGACGTCCGCCGCCGCACGCCCCGAGACTGCCGATGCCCCGACGGCCAGCTACCGGCTCCAGCTGCAGCCGGGGTTCACCCTGCACGACGCCCGCCGGGCGGTGCCGTACCTGGCCGCGCTGGGGGTCTCGCACCTGCACCTGTCGCCGCTGCTGGAGGCGGTGGCGGGCTCGACGCACGGGTACGACACGCTCGACCACAGCCGGATCAGCGAGCAGCTGGGCGGCGAGGGGGCGCTGCGCGAGCTGGCCGCGGAGGCGGCGGCGCACGGGCTGGCGCTGATCGCGGACGTGGTGCCGAACCACATGGCGCTGCCGGTGCCGGAGCGGCTCAACGGGCCGCTGTGGGAGGTGCTGAAGAACGGCCCGGACGACCCGTTCGCGGCCTGGTTCGACATCGACTGGTCCGCCCAGCCGGGCCCGGTGGACGCGCCGGAGCGCGGGCGGCTGCTGCTGCCGCTGCTGGGCGACCGGCTGGGCGCGGTGCTGGAGCAGCTGGTGGTGGACGGGGAGGTGCTGCGCTACCACGAGCACGAGTTCCCGCTGCGGCCCGGCACCGCGCACCTGCCGCTGGCGGAGCTGCTGGAGCGGCAGTGGTACCGGCTGTGCTGGTGGCAGCTGGCCGACGAGCAGGTCAACTACCGGCGGTTCTTCACCGTCAACGACCTGATCGCCGTCCGGGTCGAGGTCCCGGAGGTGTTCGAGGCCACCCACGGGGTGCTGCTGCGGCTGCACCGCGAGGGCGTGCTGGCCGGTTTCCGGATCGACCACCCAGATGGGCTGGCCGACCCGCGCGGCTACCTGCGGCGGCTCGCCGGGGCGACCGGCGGGGCGTACACGGTGGTGGAGAAGATCCTGACGGGGGACGAGGCGCTGCCCGCGGACTGGGCGTGCGCGGGGACGACGGGGTACGACGCGCTGCGCCGGATCGACGGGGTGCTGACCGACCGGCGGGGCGCGGAGAGGCTGTTCGCGGCCTACCGGCGGGACGTGGGCGACGCGGCGGACCCGGCGGCGGCGGGCCGGGCCGGGCGGGCCGAGATGGTCGCGCCGGGCGGGGCGCTGGCGGCGGAGACCGACCGGCTGGTGCGCCTGGTCGGGCGGATCTGCGCGGAGGGCCCGGAGCTGGCCGACCACTCGCCGCTGGCGGTGCGCCGGGCGCTGGAGGACCTGCTGGCGCACTACCCGGTGTACCGGCCGTACGTGGTGCCGGGCGAGCCGGCCCCGCCGGAGGCCGTCGCGGCGCTGGCGGCCCCGGCGGACGCGTCGGGGACGGAGCGGCTGGTGCGGGAGCTGGCGCTGGGCCGGCTGGGACGGTCGGCGGCCAGGGACGAGTTCTGCCACCGGTTCGGGCAGACCGCGTCGGCGGTGGCGGCCAAGGGCGTGGAGGACACCGCGTTCTACCGGTTCAACGCGCTGCTGTCGCTGAACGAGGTGGGCGGCCTGCCGGAGCGGCCGGGTGTGTCGGTGGCGGAGTTCCACCACTGGTGCACCGGGCAGGAGCGGCTGTGGCCGGGGGCGATGACGGCGCTGTCCACGCACGACACCAAGCGCAGCGCGGACGCCCGGGCCCGGCTCGCGGTGCTGGCGGAGCTGCCGGAGGCGTGGGCGGCGGAGTGCGCGGCGTGGACGCTGGCGGCGGGGCCGTGCGCGGACCGCTCGACGGCCTGGCTGCTGTGGCAGACGCTGCTGGCGGCCTGGCCGGTGCCGGAGGACCGGCTGCTGGAGGTGGTGCTGAAGTCGGTGCGGGAGGCGAAGCGGCGCACCTCGTGGAAGGAGCCGGACGCCGGATTCGAGGGCTGGCTGGCGCAGTACGTGCGGGGGGCGCTGGCCAATCCGGGGCTGTGCCCGCGGATCGCCGGGTTCGTCGGACTGGTCGCGCCGTTCGCCCGGGTGAACTCGCTGTCGGCGGCGCTGCTGCACCTGCTGGTGCCGGGCGTGCCGGACGTGTTCCAGGGCGGCGAGGAGCCGCTGTACACGCTGGTCGACCCGGACAACCGGGCGCCGGTGGACCTGGGCGCGCTGGCGGTGCGGCTGACCGACTCGCCGGAGCCGCGGCCGGGCGACCTGGCCCGGGAGAAGCTGCACCTGACCACCACCGCCCTGCACCTGCGCCGCTCCGGCGCGTTGGGCTCCTACCGGCCGCTGGCGGCGGACGGACCGGCCGCCGAGCACCTGGTGGCGTTCGGGCGGGGCGAGCGGGTGCTCGGCGCGGTGACCCGGCTGCCGTACGGGCTGCACCGGGCGGGCGGCTGGCGCGAGACGGTGCTGGAGCTGCCGCCGGGCCGCTGGACGGACCTGCTGACCGATCGCCGGTTCACCGGCGGATCGGTCGAACTGTCTTATCTGTTCCGGCAGTTGCCGGTAGCACTGCTCGTGGAGGGGTCGTGATGCGGTACCAGGTGTGGGCGCCGGACGCCAAGGTGGTCGAGGTCGAGGTCGGGGCGATCCCGTACCTGCTGGAGCGCGACCCGGACCGGCCGGGCTGGTGGCACGGGGAGGGCCCGGAGGGCGACTACGGGTTCCGGCTGAACGGCGGGACGGCGCTGCCGGACCCGCGCTCGGCCCGGCAGCCGTTCGGGCCGGACGGGCTGAGCCGCCGCGTCGACCACGGCGCGTTCGCCTGGTCGGAGACGGCCTGGCGGGGGCGCCCGCTGCCGGGGTCGGTGGTGTACGAGCTGCACGTGGGCACCTTCACCCCGGAGGGGACGTTCGACGCGGCCGCCGCCAGGCTCGACCACCTGGTAGAACTGGGCGTGGACTTCGTCGAGTTGATGCCGGTGTGCGCGTTCCCGGGCCGCTCCGGCTGGGGCTACGACGGGGTCGACCTGTGGGCGGTGCACGAGCCGTACGGCGGCCCGGACGGGCTGAAGCGGTTCGTGGACGCGGCGCACCGGCGCGGGCTGGGCGTGGTGCTGGACGTGGTGCACAACCACCTCGGGCCGTCCGGCAACTACCTGCCGCAGTACGGCCCGTACTTCACCGACCGGCACCGGACGCCGTGGGGCTCGGCGGTCAACCTGGACGCGCCGGGCTCGGACGAGGTGCGGGCGTTCCTGATCGGCAGCGCACTGGCCTGGCTGCGCGACTACCGGATCGACGGGCTGCGGCTGGACGCGGTGCACGCCCTGGCGGACACCCGGGCCCGGCACTTCCTGGAGGAACTCGCCGCTGAGGTGAGGAAGTTGGCGCAGGCCACCGGTCGGCCGCTGTTCCTGGTCGGCGAGTCCGACCTGAACGACCCGCGCACCACGACCGCCCGGGAGGCGGGCGGGCAGGGCCTGGACGCGCAGTGGAGCGACGACTTCCACCACGCGCTGCACTGCCTGCTGACCGGCGAGTCCCAGGGCTACTACGCGGACTTCGCCGCCGACCCGTACGCGGCCCTCGTCAAGACGCTCACCGGGGGGTTCTTCCACGACGGGAGCTGGTCCTCGTTCCGGGGCCGCTCGCACGGCCGCCCGTTCCCGCCGGAGCACGGGCACCGGCTGCTGGGCTACGCGCAGACCCACGACCAGGTCGGCAACCGGGCCACCGGCGACCGGCTCGCCGCCTCGCTGCCGCCGGGGCGGCTGGCGGCGGCGGCCGCGCTGGTGCTGACCTCGCCGTTCACGCCGATGCTGTTCATGGGCGAGGAGTGGGGCGCGGGCACCCCCTGGCAGTACTTCACCGACCACACCGACCCGCAGCTCGCCGAGGCCGTCCGGCAGGGGCGGCGCCGGGAGTTCGCCGGACACGGCTGGCGGGCCGAGGACGTGCCGGACCCGCAGAGCCCGGCGACGGTGGCCGCCTCCACCTTGGACTGGACCGAACCGCAGCGCCCCCCGCACGCCGAACTGCTCGCCTGGTACCGGGAGTTGATCCGGCTGCGGCGGGCCGCCCCGGAGCTGGCGGACGGCGACCTGGCGGCGGTCCGGGTCCGCCACGACGCGGCGGCGGGCTGGCTGGCGGTGCACCGCGGCCGCTACCGGGTGCTGGTGCGGCTCGGCGGCGCCGGGCAGCCGCTGCCCGTCCCGCTGGAGGGCGAACTCGCCGCGCTGGAGGCCGCGTTCGGCGACGTCGCGGCCGGCGGGGCGGCGGCCGGGGAACTGCTGCTCGGCCCGGACGCGGTCGCGGTGGTGCGCACCGCGTAGGCCCTACCGGGCCGGCGCGGGGTGCGCACCGCGCAGCCCGCACCGGGCCGGGCGCGTCACCACAGGTACGAGGCGATCGCGGCGTGCAGTCCGGCGGCGTCCAGGCCGTACGCGGCCAGGTGCTCGGAGATCGAGCCGTAGTGCCGGTGCTCGGCCACCGGCACGCCCAGGCCGAGCACCCGGTGCGGCAGGCCCTCCAGCGCGCGGTGCGCGGCGCGCTCCGAGGTGCCCGCCAGGTAGGGCTCCACCAGCACCACGTCGGCCCGGTCGCCCAGCGCGGCGCGCAGGCCCACCGTGTCGAACGGGCGGACGGTGGCCGCGTACAGCACCGTGACGTCCAGCGTCTCGGTGGCCTCCAGCACGGCGTCCAGCATCGGGCCGACCGCCAGCACCACGCCCGCCAGCCTGGTTCCCTGACGTACCGTCAGGAACCTTCCGGGGACGACAGGTTGGCGCTCGGCGTTCTGGTGGGCGGAGAGCCGGACGTACTGCAGGGTGTCGGCGGCGGCGACCGCGTGGCGCAGCAGCAGGTCCGCCTCGGCGGGGTGGCCGGGGACGTGGACGTGCCAGCCGGGGAGGGTGTCGAGCAGGGCGACGTCCCCCGGGGACATGTGGGTGCGGCCGCCGGCCGGCCAGTCGTAGGAGCCCGCGGCGCTCACCAGGACCGCGCCGACGCCCTGGTGCACCAGGTCCAACTTGACCTGCTCGAAGGGACGTTCGACGAGGAAGCTGGCGAAGGTGTGGGCGATCGGCCGCATCCCGGTGAGGGCCAGGCCGCCCGCCACGCCGATCAGCAGCTGCTCGCGGATGCCGACGTTGACCACCCGGTCGGGGTGGTCGCGGGCCGCGTCGGGGAACTGCGCCGTCCCGATGTCGGCGAGCACCAGCGCGGTGCGCGGGTCGTGCTCCAGCAGTTCGGTGACGGTGGCGCCGAACTGCTCGCGCATGGTCGCCTCCTGGACCCGCGGACGGATGCGCGGGCGGGCGCTCGGACGGACGCTCGGACGGACGCTCTGCATGGTCTCTTCTCCCCTGCGGTCAGCTGTACTTGGGTTCGGTGCGGGCCACCACCACGTGCGGGCGGCCCGGGTGCGGGGCGGTGAACGCCCGGTACAGCTGCTCGTGGTCGCGGCCGTCCACGGTGGCCGTCGACCAGCCCTCGCCCGCGAACCGGGCCGCGATGCCGCCGCTCCAGCCGTGCGTGGCCGAGGAGTTGTCGATCACCAGGGTGTGCAGCCGATCCAGCCCGTACGCCCCGGCGAAGGCCACCGCCTCGTGGTTGGAGCCCTCGTCGAACTCGGCGTCCCCGATCAGCACCCACACCGCCGGACCGGTCAGGCCCTGCGCCCGCAGGCCCAGCGCCGTCCCCACCGCCAGCGGCAGGCCGTGCCCCAGCGAGCCCGAGCCGATCTCCGCGCCGGGCACCAGCAGCCGGTCCGGGTGGTGGCCCAGCGGCGAGTCGTACGCGCCGAAGCCGTGCAGCAGCTCCACCGGGAAGAAGCCCTTCGCGGCCAGCACCGCGTAGTACGCCATCGGGCCGTGGCCCTTGGACAGCAGGAACCTGTCCCGCTCCGGCGCGTCGACGTTGCCCGGGTGCACGTCCAACACCCGGTCGTACAGCACCCAGAGCGCGTCCAGGGTGGAGTGCGCCGCCGGGGAGTGCTTCTCGTCGCCGGTCATCAGGGCGACCAGGTCCAGCAGGCCGGCCCGGTCGGTGACGGCGCGGCGGGGGCCGGGGCCCGCGGGCGCGCGGGTCGGCGCGGTCGCGGCGTGCGCCGCGGAGTGGTTCGTCATGGGGACCAGCCTCTGACTTCAAGTGCACTTGAGGTCAAGCGGGCCCGCCCCGGTACCCTGCGGGCATGGCACCCTCCCGGCACGACGTCCTCACCATCGGCCAGCTCGCCGAACGCAGCGGCCTCGCCGCCTCCGCGCTGCGCTACTACGAAAGCCTCGGACTGATCCGCTCCACCCGCACCACCGGGAACCAGCGCCGCTACGCCCGCTCCGCCCTGCGCCGGATCGCCTTCGTCCGGGCCGCCCAACAGGTCGGCCTCAGCCTCGACGAGGCCCGCACCGCGCTCGCCCGGCTCCCCGAGGACCGCGCCCCCAGCACCGGCGAGTGGGACGCCGTCGCCGCCGCCTGGCAGCACCGGATCGACCGGCAGATCGCCGAACTCCAGCACACCCGCGCCAAGTTGACCGGTTGCATCGGCTGCGGCTGCCTCTCGCTGACCCGCTGCGGCCTCTACAACGCCGACGACCGGGCCGGGCGGACCGGCCCCGGCGCCCGCTACCTGCTCACCCGGGACCCGGACACCGGCCCCGAACCCGGGCCCGACCCGGCCGCGGAGGACTGAGCCCGACCGGCGGACGGAGGACGGCGGCGCGGGCCGACGGCTCTCGCCCCGCGCCGCCGCCCCCGTCCGCCGGTCGGGCTGATCCACTTCTTTCCCGGCCCGCTGCCGCAGCACCCGCCGGGCCGTCTATGCTGCCCCCGGAAGCGCGTTCCACCGACGGGGGAGCCAGATATGACCGACCATCAGGAAATCGCCCTCGACTGGATGTCCGGCGACCAGACCCCGCCGCCCTCCGCCGAGCTGCGCCCCGAGGTCCCGCACCCGGCCCGGATGTACGACTACTACCTCGGCGGCAAGGACAACTTCCCCGCCGACCGGGCCGCCGCCGACCAGGTCCTCGCGCTCAGCCCGCTGGTGCGGATCAGCGCCCGCGCCAACCGGGCCTTCCTGCAGCGCGCCGTGCGCACCCTCGCCGAGCTGGGCGTGCGCCAGTTCCTCGACATCGGCACCGGCATCCCCTCCGCCGGGAACACCCACGAGATCGCCCAGGCCGTCGACCCCGCCGCCAAGGTCGCCTACCTCGACAACGACCCGATCGTGCTGGTGCACGGCCGCGCCCTGCTGGCCGGCGCCCAGCAGGGCAGCGTCAGCGTCCTGCAGGCCGACCTCCGCAAGCCCGAGGCGATCCTCGCCGACCCGGCCGTCCGCGACCTGCTCGACCTGCGGCAGCCCGTCGCGCTCCAGCTGTTCGCCATCCTGCACTTCATCGACGACACCGACGACCCGTACGCGATCGTCCGCACCCTGGTC
This sequence comes from Kitasatospora cineracea, assembly GCF_003751605.1. NCBI lineage: Bacteria > Bacillati > Actinomycetota > Actinomycetes > Kitasatosporales > Streptomycetaceae > Kitasatospora > Kitasatospora cineracea. The sequence goes on along the minus strand of NZ_RJVJ01000001.1, from coordinate 3,499,246 downwards.
GACGCCCTGCCCTCCGGCAGCTACCTGGCCCTCTCGCACGCCACCGGCGACTTCGTCGACCCCGCCGAGGCCGAGAAGGGCCCCGCCGTCTACAAGTCCGCCACCGCGCAGCTCAGCATGCGCACCCGCAGCCAGGTGCTGCGCTTCTTCGACGGCCTCGACCTGCTCGAACCCGGCCTGGTCACCGCCCCGCTGTGGCGCCCCGACCAGGACCCGCAGGACACCGACGCCGAGGTCGCCATCTGGGCGGGCGTGGGCCGCAAGCCCTGACCGCACCCGGCCGTCCGCGGCGGTGCCATCATGGGCCCACCCCCGCGCCGGGGACCGAGAGAGCCACCAGGGAGCCGCCCGCCGTGACCGCACCGCCGCCGCTGATCGACCCGTCCTGGCTCGCCGCCCGGCTCGGCCGCCCCGACCTGGTCGTCCTGGACGCGGGCATCGGCGCGCACCGGCACGCCCCCGCCCGGATCCCCGGCGCCCGGGCCTTCGACCTCGACGGCGCGCTGTCCGACCACGCCTCCCCGCTGCCGCACACCCTGCCCTCCCCCGCCGACCTCCAGCGCGAACTGCGCGCCCTCGGCGTCGACGACCGCTCCACCGTGGTGCTCTACGACGGCGCGGGCATCTACTCCGCCCCGCGCGCCTGGTGGATGCTGCGCGCCATGGGCTTCGACCGGGCCGCCGTCCTGGACGGCGGCCTGCCCGCCTGGCAGGCCGCCGGACACCCCGTCAGCACCGACCCGCCCGCCCCCGCCCCCGCCGGGGACTTCACCGCCCGCCCGCGCCCCGCCCTGCTCGCCGACCGGGACGCCGTGGCCGCCGCCCTCACCGACCCCGCCACCGCCGTCCTGGACGCCCGCAGCCGCGCCCGCTTCACCGGCGCCGCCCCCGAACCCCGCCCCCACCTGCGCCCCGGCCACCTCCCCGGCTCCACCAGCCTCCCCTTCACCGAACTGCTCACCCCCGACGGCCGCCACTACCTCCCCCTCCCCGCCCTGCGCACCCGCCTCACCGCCGCCACCGCCGGCCGCCCCCACCTCGTCACCACCTGCGGCTCCGGCGTCACCGCCTGCATCCTCGCCTTCGCCGCCCACCTCACCGGCCACCCCGCCCCCGCCGTCTACGACGGCTCCTGGTCCGACTGGGGCCGCCCGGAAACCGGCCTCCCGGCGGCCACCGGCGACTGAACGGAGTCCGTCCGGTCCTGCACGTCCGTGGTGTGCGGGACCGGACAGAGGACGGTCAGTCGTTCTGGAAGTCCTGCCACGGGGCTCCGGGCCGGGGTGGTTCCCGGTCGTACTGGTCGGGCGTTCCATCGGGACCGGCCAGGTCCTCCGGGTCCGGCCCGGCCGCTTCCCGGTCGGGGCGGGCCGCATGCGTGGCGCGTCCGACCCGGTCGAGCCACACCATGCCCTCCTCGCTGTCGGGAGAGAGGCCGAGATCGTTCATCAGGTCGGCCACCCGCGCGGTGAAACCGTCGTCGCCGGTGCCGCTCGCCGCCTGCTCCTCCTGCATCAGCAGATCCGCCAGCTCGTCGTCGAACTCGGGGTCCTCGCAAGGGTCTCCCGGAGCACCGGACCGTCGGCCGACGTAGTGCCGGAAGACCTCGGGCACGTCGGAGTCATTGGCTGCTGCGGCCAGTTCCGTGAGCGGCCCGATGAGCTGCACCGCCTGTTCGATCTCTTCCTCGTGCCTGCTCAGCCACCACACCACCGCGGAACCCGTGCTCTTCAGCACCTCACCGCCGAAGTACTCCCGGCGGCTGCGCTCGTACTGGCGCTGCTGCTCCCAGGCTTCCTCCGCCTTGCGGAGGGCCGCCATCTTCTCGAGCCGTGCGGTGTCCTCGCCGGTCAGGGTCACGGTGATCCCGGCGGCCATGGCCACCACTAGGCCGCCACCGTCGTACGCGGGAGCACCGAGCAACCCCGCGAGCCGCATCGCCAGCAGATCGGGACGGCCGGGATCCTCGTTCGCGGAGACCTGCCGGGCTCGTACGAGGATCGCGTCCGCGGCGAGGCCGGCCAGGTTGGCGTGCGAGGTCAACGACAGCGGCTGGGTCGGCCGCCACAGAACGGTCGCGGAGAACCGGAAATCGTAGTCCGGCCGGGAGCTCGGGAGCGGCAGGTTCTGCAGGGGCACTTCACGGAACGGCAGTTCGGTCGGCGGCTCCGGCTCGGGGACCGGCGGCCGCACGGGCGGCACGTCCGGTGCGGCCGCCCGGGGGATCCGGGCCATCATGAGCAGTCCCGTGCACGCCACCAGCACCGCACTGCCGAAGACGCACAGCCAGATCGACCAGCCGAAGTGCCGGCCGAGGAAGATCGGTGTCAGGCCGCTCAGCAGAACCGCGAAGAACAGCTGGACCCGATGACGGGTGTTCACGAGACCTCCGAAGGATTCGTCGTTTCGTTGTCGTGACGGCGCGGGCCGGTGCCCTGCGCCCGGTCGATGGCCTGCTGCAGCCGTTCGGCGACCGCCCGGCGGCCGGCACCGGGGATTTCCGGTCCGCCCCGTTCCCATGCCAGGGCCACCAGGTAGAGCCGGGTGAGCAGGTCGTTCCGGTGCCGGGCAGCCCGGACCAGGACGTCCGGCGCCGCTTCCCAACGGCGTTCGGTCGCGGCCGCGGTGAGCCACTCGTACGCCACGCGGCTCCAGCGGGCCCGCTCCGTACCGGACATCACGCTGCGCCAGACCGACTCGACTTCTTCCGAGGTCGGCTCGATCAGCAGGCGGTGCGGATCGAGCAGTCCGATCAGCAGGTCCTCGCCGCGCCGCGGCTCCTGTCCCGCACGGGCCGGGACCCGTTCGAACAGGTGCCGGAACAGACGGCGGTCACTGCGGGCCAGTTCGAGTGCCGCCTCGGTCGCTGCGGCCGAACCCTGCCGGCTCGACAGGTGGTAGAGCCGGGTCAGCGCCATGGACGGATGGGTCGCGGCCAGCACGTGCCGGCACACATCGGTCAGTACGTCCTTGAGGTGCGATGTCAGGTTGCCCGTCGTGGTCCAGGTGTAGATCCGCTCCCGTACGCCCGCAGCGTGCTTCTCGTGGTCGAGTCCCTGGGCGAGCAGCAGCGCCGCCTCCCCCGGCATCGGCTTGCCGGCGGTGGTCCACCGTTCGACGAGGGCGTACAGGTCGTCCGGCCTGCCCACGGCCAGGGCCTGCTCCGCGAAACGGGCCACCAGGTCGCGCCGTTCGGGACGGCCGAGCCCCGGTAGCCGGACGGCGTCGCCCGTCCAGTCCCGCAGGCCGTCCCGCAGCCCGGGGAAGTAGGTCCAGAAGTGCGACCGCACCGCGCTGCTGTAGGCGAGCCGTTTGAACTCGACCCGGCCGTCCGGGTCCCGCGCCATCTCCAACTCGCCGAGCTGGACCCGGAGGTCCGGTCCGTCCAGGGCCGAGGAGCCGTCGGAGTCGCGCCCGAGGAGCCGGAGGAGGTCGCCGGTGCCGGCCACCGCAGCATCGACCGGGGCTCCGTCGAGCATCGCGCCGACGAGGAGCAGGGCACGTCTGGAGCCGTCCTCCAGCGAGTCCACCTGCCGGGCGGTGGTGTCACCCCAGTCGGTGACCACGTGGAGGGCGGTGGTGCACCAGTCCTCGAACCCGCTGCCGTGCTTCCGGCTCTCCCGCGCCTGCCCGATCGTCCGGACCAGCCTGGCGATCTCCCGCATGGGAGCCGTTTCCAGCAGGAGGTCGAGGTCCGGCCGCTTCAGGTCTTCCGGGGTGAACGGGATCTCGTCCAGCCGGAGGTAGCGGCGCAGCACGATGTCCGGTCGGGGCCGCTCGATCCGGACCACCTGCTGCTGGAGCTCCGAGGGGAGCATCGGCTCGATCGGATCGGAGAGGATCACCACCAGCCGGGCACCGGCCTGCTCGGTCGCGGAGCGGTAGACCCCGAGTTTCCGTAGGGCCTGCTCCTGGTCCTGGTCCGCGATCGCTGACAGGTCGAGGAGCAGTCGGTCTCCGGCGGAGATCGCGGCTCCGTCGTCGTCCTTGACCGAGAGTTCCTCGAGTTGCCCTCCCTCGTCGGGGAGTCCGTGCAGGAGGAAGGTTCCGGCGGCTCTCCGGCCGGTGCCGGCCGGTCCGGTCAGCAGGACCGTCGCCCCCGGCTTGGCGAGCCGCTCGGCGGCCCGGCCCAGGTTGCCAGGGGGAACGAAGCGCCGGCTCAGCCAGTGCCGGTGGTCCTCCGCGATCCGGAGCCGTTCGGCCCGTGACCCCAGGAACTCACCCGCGCCGTAGCCGTAGTGGATGTGCTGGTCGCCCGAGCCCGCGTGGACGGGGCCTCCGGGATCGGTGACCCAGGTGTGGCCGGGACCGCTCACCTGTCCTGACCGTCCTCGGGTCCGGCCGCCCGACCCACCTGCTGCCGGATTTCCCGGACCCGGCCGCCGTCGACGTACTGGACGCCCATGCCGTCGCCGTTGAACTGCGGGCCGTTGTGCTGAGCCCCGCTGCCGGTGTGGACCGGGCCCCGCGGGGCTGTGATCACCGTCCCGGACAGATCGCGGCCGACCTGGCCCAGACCGTCCCGCGTCCGGATCCTGGTCCCGCCTTCGTCCTTCCCCTTCTTCTCCTTCTTCTCCTTGTCCTTGGTGCCTCCCGCCAGCGGAGACCTGGTGTCCGCCTTGGCCAGCACCGGTACGAGCCGGGACAGGTCGTCCCCGATCCGGTCGAGGTCGGCGTGCGAATTGCGCATGCTGAGCCGGCGGTACTGGCAGTCGGCGAGGACGGACAGTTCCGGCGGCAGGAGGCTCCGGTCGATCCGCACGGAGTCGACCAGCACGGGGATGACCAGTGCCCCGGTCTCGAACGCCTCGATGATCTCCCGGCGCGTCCAGTCGTCCGGGTCCTCCACGGCCGGCCGGCCGCCGGGCGTCCTGGGGTCGAACCACCGGCGGCCGATCACCGCGAGCAGCACGTGGCTGCGCCGGACCGCGGTGATCAGTGCCTGCGGGAACCGGCTCCCGGCCGGAATCGACTTGCTCGCCCGGAACACCTGCTCGCTGCCGAACCTGGCGGACAGCTCGTGCTCCAGCAACGCGGCGACCTCGTCGCCGTCTCCCGTGCGGTAGTTGACGAAGACAGTGGACATGACGAAACAGCCCCTTCTACACGATGGATGGAAAACCCGGCTGCTGACGACCGGTCAGCAGTTGTCGGCCAGCGCGCCGAGCAGTGCGGGCTGGAGTTCCCGGACGGCCCGGTTCGTCCGGAACCGCCTGAGCTCGCGGTCGAGTCGGCGCACATCGGCCGTGATGGTCGCGGACCTCACCTCGCCCGCGATGCCGAGCAGGTCCTCGGCGACCGCGCACGACTGCTCAACCTCTCCCGCGGCGGCGTGGGCCAGCGCCTGTCGCAGGCCGTACCGGGCCCGGGTGCGCAAGGCGTGCGCCGGGATGCGCTCGCACTCGCGGGCGAGCAGTTCCGCCGCTTCCCGGGGGTGGCCCAGGTCGTACAGGCACCAGCCGCTGACCATCGCAGCCGGGTTGGCGAGGTTGCTCGTTCCGATGACCGGACTCGCCTCCTCTCCGTCGCCCCCGGCAGCGGACAGGAGGCCGTGGGCCTGTTCCAGGCTCCGCAGGCACCGCAGGTGGTCCCCGGCCAGGGCGTGCCCCTGGGCCTCCCGCTGCGCGGCCAGGCCCCTGATCCGGGGCGGGAGTTTGCGGTCCCCCGCCGCTGCGGCTGCCAGGTCGATGGTCCGGGCCGCGTCGTTGTCGTAGAACGTCACCAGTGCCCGGCGGACCAGCGCGTAGGAGGCGAGGTGCGGATCCCCGGCCTCCTCGGCGAGGCTCACCGCCTCCGCGGTGTGCGCGAGCGCGGCGCCGGTGTCACCGGCCTCCTGTGCCATCCAGCCGGTGAACTCGGCGAAGCGGGAAGCCAGCAGGAGGAGTTCGGACCGGGTGCGCCCCCGGGAGCACGCTGCGAGCCGCGCCGTGGTCCGGGCCTGCTCCGTCAGCATCGGCAGCAGGACGGCCGGGTCGACGCACTGCCCGAGCCGGCGGGCGTGGTCGTACCCCTGCCGCAGTAGAACCGGAACGCTGAATTCGGACGGGTCCGCAGGCCGGTGCTCCGCACCACGGTCCGCGCGACCGGTCGGTACCGACAGGGCCAGCAGCGAGAGGGCCCCGGCGGCGATCAGTTCGCGGCGCCCGCTGAGGCTCGGCCGATCGTTCCGGCCCTCCCCCTCGACCAGCGCGAGCAGCCGTCCACCCGCCTGGAGGGCGGCATCGCATCGCCGGGCGAGGTCGACCGGCGCCGCCTGCCGTCCCCGCTCGATCCTGCTGAGGTAGCCCTTGCTGTACTTCAGCTGCTCGGCGAAGCCTGCCAGCGAGAACCCCCGCTCCTGTCGCAATCGCCGCAGTTCGGCGCCGAACACTAACGCCATGGCCATGCCACAACCCCCTCCGGAAATACGCCCCAGCCCGCCATCGAGCCGGGGATCCGGGCCGCCCGACGGGCTCCCGGAAAGGAAGTCTGGCACGCACCGCATTCGCCCAATGGCGTTCCGTGAGGGTTTCCGGTTTCCAAAATCCGCCCACCGTACGGTCAGTGAACGGTTTTGTCCGTTCTGCCCGCTCAGGGAACCGCCGCCGGCCCGGACCGGTGCGGGTGGTCGGGCCACCACATCCGGTGGTCGAGGTCGGCGGTGAGGGCGGTGACCAGCACCGAGCGGACCACCAGGGTGTCCAGCAGGACGCCGAGGGCGACGGCGAAGCCGATCTCGGCGAAGCCCACCACCGGGAGGGTGCCGAGCACCGCGAAGGTCGCGGCCAGGATCAGCCCGGCGGAGGTGATCACGCCGCCGGTCGCGGCCAGGCCCGCGACCGCGCCCCGGCGGGTGCCCAGGCGGGCGGACTCCTCGCGCACCCTGGTCATCAGGAAGATGTTGTAGTCGATGCCCAGCGCCACCAGGAACACGAACACGAACAGCGGGAACGCCTGGTCCTGGCCCTCGAAGTGGAAGACGTGCGCGAAGAAGAACGCGCTGATGCCGAGCGCCGCCGCGTACGACAGCACCACCGTGGCGATCAGCACCAGCGGCGCGACCACCGCGCGCAGCAGCGCCGCCAGGATCAGCAGCACCACCGCCAGCACCAGCGGGATGACCACCCTGTTGTCGTGCGCGGCGGCCCGCCCGGCGTCCAGCACCACCGCGGTGGAGCCGCCGACCTTCGCGTCCGCGTCCGGCACCGCGTGCACGGCCTCCCGCACCCGGTCGACGGTCGCCTTGGCCGCCGCGGAGTCCGGCGGGTCGGCCAGGGTCGCCGGGAAGTACGCCTCGCCGCCGGCCGTCACCGGCGGGCCGATCCCGGCGATCCCGGGGGTGCTCGCGGCGGCCTGCCGGACGGCGTCCAGCGGGGCCGCATTGCTGACCACCGACAGCGGGGCGCCCGTGCCGCCGGGGAAGTGCGCGGCCAGCACCTGCTGCCCGGTGACGGAGTCGGGCCTGCCGGTGAACGTCCCGGCGGCGCTCAGCCCGCCCGCGTTCAGCGAGACCAGTCCGGCCGTGCAGGCCGCCAGCGCCAGCGCGGTGCCCACCCACACCTTGCGCGGCCGGCCCGCGATCCAGCCGCCGATGTGCGCCCACCGGCCGGTGGCGGTCGGCTCGGGCGTGCCGTACCCGGGGCGCACCGGCCAGAACACCCAGCGCCCGCACGCCACCAGCAGCGCGGGCAGCAGGGTCAGCATCGCCAGCAGCGCCACCACCACGCCGATCGCGCAGACCGGGCCGAGGCCGCTGGTGGAGTTCATCTCGGCGACCATCAGGCACAGCATCGACGCGGCGACCGTCGCCGAACTCGCCAGCACCGCGGGGCCGGCCCGGTGCAGCGCCGCCGCCATCGCCTCGTGCCGGTCCCGGTGCCGGCGCAGCTCCTCCCGGTAGCGGGCGGTCAGCAGCAGCGCGTAGTCGGTGCCCGCGCCGAGCACCAGCACGATCAGGATGCCCGCGCTCTGCGCGTTGACGGTCAGCCCGGCGTGCGCCGCGAACAGGTAGACCGCGCCCTCCGCGACGGTGAGCGCCGCGCCCGCCGACAGCAGCGGCAGCAGCCACAGCACCGGGCTGCGGTAGGTGAGCAGCAGCAGGACGACGACCACCGTGACGGTGGCGTACAGCAGCGTGCCGTCGATGCCCTGGAACGCCTTCGACTGGTCGGCCCCGATCCCGGCCGGGCCGGTGACATGGGTGGCCAGACCGGGCTGCGCGCCGGCCGCGGCGGTGGCGCGCAGGCTTTCGACGGCCGGGCCGAGGTTGTTCCAGCCGCTGTCGCCGGTGACCACCGGCACCACGGTCTGCAGCGCCCTGCCGTCCGCGGACTCGGTCGGGCCGACGATCGGCGCGGTGGCGTGCGGGGCCCCGGCGAACTCCCGGGCGTCGCGCGCCGCCCCGGCCCGGTCCTCGACGGTGATGCCGCTGTCGCGCTGGTACACCACCACCGCGTCGGCGGTCTGCACCGGCTGGAACCGCAGTTGGGCGTCCAGCACCCGGGTGGACTCGGCGTTCGCGGGCAGCCAGCTGGACGCCTGGTTGTCCTCCGCGCCGTTGAGCTTCCCCGCCAGCGGCGCCGCCACCAGCAGCACCAGCAGCCACAGGGCGAGCACCACCCACTTCCCGCGCCGCCCGCACGGCAGCGCGGCCGCTCTCCTGCCGGGGCTCATCACGACCGTCCCTCCGGCACCGGGCCCGTCCGGCCCCGCGCGCTCCTTCCACCATCGCGCCCCGCTCCGCGCCCCGCACCCGGCGGCGCGCCGGTCGGCGTTTGCGCCCAGGACCCGTGCGGGGACGAATCGTTCGGGGACCGACCCGTTCCGGGGGGCAGGACTCCGCCGACCAGCACGAGGGGGCTTCTCTTGACCGCACCCACCCCGCCCGACGGAACCACCCCGCCCGACGGAGCGCCCCCGCACCCGGCGCTGCCGCCGGCCCCCGCGACACCGCTCCCCGCAGAGCCGCTCCTCGTCGAGGCGCACCTCGTCGAGACGCACCTCACGGAGCCGCACCTCGTGGAACTGCACCTCACGGAGCCGCACCTCGTGGAACTGCACCTCGTGGAACCGCACTTCGTGGAGCCGCACCCGGCGGAACCGGTCCCGGCGGAAGCGGTCCCGGCGGATGCGGCCGCGTCCCGTCGGTTCGACCTACAGGGGTGGAGCGCCGTGGTGACCGCGCTGGTCGGCGTCGCCACCCTCGGGGCCGGCTTCGCGGGCGGCTACCTCAGCCAGCCCCAGGGCGCCACCGGCAGCCGGCCGCAGCCGACCGTGACCGTGTCCGTGCCCGTACCCGGCCCCACCGTCACGGTGACCGCCCCGGGCACCGGCCCGCCGCCCGTCGGCACCCCGACCGGCGGGGCGCCGGCCGGCCCGCGGCCGAGCGCGGCCCCGGCCCTGCTGGCCTCGCCGGACTCCGGGCGCGGCGGGACGCGGACGGTGCTCTCCGGGCAGGGCTTCCCGCCCGGCGCGGTGGTCCGGGTCTCCTTCGTGGTCAAGGGCGAGAGCGACGTGGAGTACCTGCACCGGGACCTGCGGGACACCGCGTCCGACGCCGCGGGCGCCTTCTCGGTCGAGGTGGCCGTCCCGTCCGACCTGGACGGCTACGCCGACCGCAACACCTACCTGCGGGCCCGGGCCGGCACCGGCGCGGTGCTCGCCGAGACGGTGTTCGACCTACTGCCCTGACCGCCGCTCAGCCCCGGCGCCGCTCCAGCTGCTGCCACAACTCGTCGACCCGGGCGGCCAGTCGGGCCAGGTCGCCGCTGTTGTCGAGCACCAGGTCGGCGACCGCGAGGCGGGCCTCCCGGGTGGCCTGGGCGGCCATCCGGGCCTTCGCCTCGTCCTCGGCCATGCCGCGCAGCGCGACCAGCCGGCGCAGCCGTTCCGCGTCGGGGACGTCGATCACCACCACCAGGTCGTACAGCGGGGCGAGGCCGTTCTCGGCGAGCAGCGGGACGTCGTGGACGACGATCGCGTCCGGCCCGGCGGCGGCCTCGAGTTCGGCGGAGCGGGCCCGCACCAGCGGGTGGACGACGGCGTTGAGCCTGGCCAGCCGGTCCGGGTCGGCGAAGACGATCCGGCCGAGCGCGGGGCGGTCCAGCGCGCCGTCGGGGAGCAGCACGCCGGGCCCGAACTCGGCGGCGACGGCGGCCAGTCCGGGCGTCCCGGGGGCGACCACCTCGCGGGCGATCACATCCGAGTCGACGATCACCGCGCCGTGCGCGGCCAGTTGGCGGGAGACCTCGCTCTTGCCCGCGCCGATCCCGCCGGTCAGTCCGATCCTCAGCATGCCGCCAGGTTACCGGCCCGTACCGCCCTCGCCGCGGCGGCCCCGGCCGGGACGAACGGCGCGGACGAACGGCGGGCGAACATCGCGGGAACTCTCCGGCGGCCGCCCCTTGCGGCGCCCGGCCCGGGTCGTCCGGACCGGATTCCGGGCGCCGGACGGCCGTCTACGGTGTCGGAGACCCTCACCCGTCCCCCGCAGGAGCACCCCCGTGTCCAGCCCCTGGCCCGCCGGGCCGCGCCGCGTCCTGGTCGTCGGCATCGACGGCGTCCGCCTCGACCTGCTGCCCGCCGTGCACACCCCGCACCTGGACGCGGTGGCCGCGGCCGGCTTCCTCGCCCCCGTCGAGGTGGACGACGCCACCCCGACCATGTCCGGCCCGTGCTGGGCGACCATCGCCACCGGCGTCGGCGCGGCCAAGCACGGCGTGTACGGCAACCACCTGGGCGGCCACCGCCTCGACGTGTTCCCGGACTTCACCACCCGGCTGGCCGGGGCGCACCGGCGCCGCACCTTCGCGGCCGGCGGCTGGGAGCCGCTGTTCCTGGCCCGCGACGGCGGCCCGCTGTTCGCCGCCCCCGGCCGGCTCGCGTACATCGCACCCCTGGAGGACACCCCGGAGGCGTGGGAGGTGTGCGACGAGCGGGTCACCGCCGAGGCCGAGTACGTGCTGGGCCGCTCGGACGACGACCCGCAGGCGTCCTTCGTCTACCTGGGCGCGGTCGACGAGACCGCGCACTTCCGGGGCTGCGGCGCGGACTACCGGCGGGCGATCGAGACCGCCGACGCCCGGCTCGGCCGCCTGCTCGCCGCGCTGGAGGCCCGCCCCGGCCACCCCGACGAGCAGTGGACGGTCATCGTGGTCACCGACCACGGCCACGTCGACGCGGGCGGCCACGGCGGACGCACCGCCCTGGAGCGCACCGCCTGGATCGCCGCCCGCGGCCCCGGCATCACCCCGGGCGCCCCGGTGCTCGGCCCGCTGCACCACACCGACGTGGCCGCGCACGTGTACGCGGCGCTGGAGATCGTCCCGGACCCGCACTGGACGCTCGACGGGCGGCCGTTCACCAGCGCGCCGGTGCCCGTCTCCTGACGGCACGCCGGCTCCGGCCCCGCGCACGGCGGTTCAGGCGATCTCGAGCGACTCCCCGGCGGCCAGCGTCCGGTACTCCACGCCGCCGGTGCCGGGGCCCTGCGGGCCGAGCAGCCGTCCGTGGATCGCCTGCCCGGCCTCGCTGAGCGTCGCCTCGTGGATCGCCACCGCCTGCCGGGGCCGGGCGTCGCGCAGGTAGTCGACCAGCTCGCCGGCCCGCAGCCAGGGCGCGCCGAGCGGCAGCAGCAGGGTGTCGACGGTGTCCGGCGGGACGGTCAGCGCGTCGCCCGGGTGGAAGGCCCGGGCGCCGAGCAGGAAGCCGACGTTCGGGATCCGCGGGATGTCGGGGTGGATCTCGGCGTGCCACTCGCCGTGCACCGTCACCGGCAGCCCGTCCAGGTCGAACGCGTCGCCGTCGCCGACCACCGTCACCTTCGTGCCGATGCCCTCCAGCTGCCGGGCCACCGAGGAGTTGGTGTACACCCGCAGGCCCGGGTTGGCCTCGACGGCGGCCCGGACCTGCCCCTCGGTGAAGTGGTCGGCGTGCTCGTGGGTGATCAGCAGGGCGTTCACGCCCGCCACCACCTCGGGCCCGCTGAACATGCCGGGGTCGATCAGCACCGCCCCCTGGGCGTGCTCGATCCGGACGCAGGCGTGGCCGAACTTCGTCAGTCGCATGCGGCCCAGCGTACGACCGGCGCCGGACGGGCCCCTACGGCGCGCCCACCAGCCCGCGCCGTTTCACCAGGCGCGGCGCGGGCAGCACCACGGGACGCAGCGGCGGCAGTTCGACGTTCTCGTGCAGGCCGACGATCCGGTGCAGGCGGCGCAGCGGGGCGGGCGCCCACCAGTTGAGCCGGCCGAACAGCGTCATGGTGGCGGGCACCAGCAGGGTGCGCACCAGGGTGGCGTCCACCGCGACGGCCACCGCCAGCGCGATGCCCATCTGCTTGACCATCAGCATCTGCCCGGCCGCGAACCCGGCGAACACGATCACCATCAGCAAACCGGCCGAGGTGATGATCCGACCGCTGCGCTGCAGGCCCAGCTCCACCGACTTCGCACAGTCGTAGCCCTGGTCGTGCAGCTCCTTGATCCGCGACAGCAGGAACACCTCGTAGTCCATCGACAACCCGAACGCGAAGGCGAACACCAGCACCGGGATCACCGTCTCCAGGCCGCCGGTCGGCGTGAACCCCAGCAGCGAACTGAAGTACCCGTGCTGGAACACCAGGGTCAGCGCGCCCAGCGACGCCCCCAGCGACAGCACGTTCATCAGCAGCGCCTTCACCGGCAGCACCACCGACCCGGTCATCAGGAACAGCAGCACCAGCGTCCCCGCCGCGACCAGCCCCAGCGCCCACGGCCCGCGCGAGCCGATCTCGTGCTGGAAGTCCACCAGCGACGCCGCGTCGCCCGTCACGTACGTGTCCAGCCCGCCGCGCTCCGCGCGCAGCCCGCCCACCACCCGCTTCGCCTCCGCGCCCTGCGGGTCGCCCTTCACCAGCACGTCCACGGTCTGCACCCGGTCCGAGACCGGCGACACCGCCCGCACCCCGGCCACCCCCGGCAGCTTCGCCACCACGGTGTCCGCGTACTCCTGCGCCTGCTGCGCCGTCCCCTCGACGACCACCTGCACCGCCGCCGGCACCTGGCCGGGGAAGCGCGCCTCGACCGTCTCCGCGACCTGCCGGGACGCGAAGCTCTTCGGCAGCACGTCGGCGCCCGAGTTGCGGAAGTGCGAGCCCAGGAAAGGCGCCCCCGCCGCCAGCAGCAGCGCCACGCACGCCAGCATCACCGGCACCGCCCGGCGCTGCACCCGGCGCACCGTCCGGGAGAAGAACCCCTCGTCCGGGACCGGCGCGGACGGCGCCTTGATCCGTCGCCCCATGAAGCCCAGCAGCGCCGGCACCAGCGTCAGCGCCGCCGCCACCGCGATCACCACCACGCTCACGCCCGCCACCGCGACCGCCCGGAACACCGGACTGGTGAACACGAACAGCCCGCTCAGCGCGACCGCCACCGTCAGCCCCGAGAACGCCACCGTCCGGCCGGCCGTCGCCGCCGTCCGTTCCACCGCCTGCGCGATGTCCGCGCCGTGGCCGCGCTCCTCCCGGAACCGGTTCACCATCAGCAGCGCGTAGTCGATCGACAGGCCCAGGCCCAGCACCGTGGCGATCGGCAGCACCGAGGTGTCGATGTCCATCAGCTTGCTGAACCCGAACATCGCCAGCAGCGCCCCGCCCACCGAGGCGATCGCCCCGATCCCCGGCAGCCCCGCCGCGGCCAGCCCGCCGAACACCAGCACCATCACGACCAGGGTCAGCGGCAGCGTCACGATCTCGCCGAACCGGGTGTCCTTCGCGGTCTGGTCCTTCACCTCCTGCTGCAGCACCAGGTCGCCGCCGACCACGGTGTGCGCCCCGTCCGCGTCGATCGCCTCCAGCCGGTCGGTCACCGCCGCCAGCTGCTTCGGCGTCGACCCGTCCGCCATCCGCACGCTCACCAGCGACGCCTTGCCATCGCTCGCGGTCAACTGCCCGCCCGACGCGTACGTGTCCGCCACCGAGACCACGCCCGGCAGCTTCGCCACCTCCGCGCTCGCCCGCTCGACCGCCGCCTTCACCCCGGCCCCGTCGACGGCCGGCCCGTCCACCACCGCCGTCACCGTGCCCTGCACCGGATCCGCGGCCTGCACCACCGCCGTCCCCGCCGCCGACTCCGAGCCGCCGCTCCCGGTCGCCGCCACCGACCCCTCGAACACCCGCCCGCCGAACACCACCCCCACCGCGAGCACCAGCGCCCAGAACGCCAGCACCCAACGCCGGTGCCGGAAACACACTCGCCCCAGCGCGGCCAACCGACCGGAAACCTGGGAAACCTGGACCTCTGCTGCGGTGGAGCGGGAGCTGCGCATGCGGGGAGCCTTTCGGACAAGTCCCCTCAATGTATGTGCGACTTCGCTTTCGTCCTATAGACGGACGATGAGCCTCATCTCACAATTCCCTTCACATAAACGCCACTTAAGCACCACGCCCCGCTCACCCCACCCCCGCCCGCCAGCACGGGCGCGCAGGCGGGCGGGCAGCAAAACAGCGACCCCCCGCCCAGGGAAACCCTGGAACGGGGGGTCGCTGTCAGTCGGCTCAGTCAGCTAGGCAGCTGCCGAAGCGCAGAGCTTCAGCTCTGGCCGCCGGCCAGCTTCTCGCGGAGCGCGGCCAGGGCCTCGTCCGAGGCGAGCGCGCCGGAGCCCTCGTCGCTGCTGGAGGAGTACGAGCCGCCACCGGACACCGGGGCCTCCTCGCCGGCCTCGGCCGCAGCGGCGGCGTCGGCCTCGCGGGACTTGATGACCTGGGCCTGGTGCTGCTCGAAGCGGGACTGGGCCTCGGCGTACTGCCGCTCCCACTCCTCGCGCTGCTTCTCGAAGCCGGGCAGCCAGTCGTTCGCCTCGGGGTCGAAGCCCTCCGGGTAGATGTAGTTGCCCTGGTCGTCGTAGGACGCGGCCATGCCGTACAGGGTCGGGTCGAACTCGACCGACGCCGGGTCGGCACCGAGGGACTCGTTGGCCTGCTTCAGCGAGAGGCTGATGCGGCGGCGCTCGAGGTCGATGTCGATGACCTTGACGAAGATCTCGTCGCCGACCTGGACGACCTGCTCCGGGATCTCGACGTGGCGCTCGGCCAGCTCGGAGATGTGGACCAGGCCCTCGATGCCCTCGTCCACGCGGACGAACGCACCGAACGGAACCAGCTTGGTGACCTTACCCGGGACGACCTGCGAGATCTGGTGGGTCCGGGCGAACTGCTGCCACGGGTCCTCCTGGGTCGCCTTCAGCGACAGGGAGACGCGCTCGCGGTCCATGTCCACGTCGAGAACCTCGACGGTGACCTCCTGGCCGACCTCGACAACCTCGTTCGGGTGGTCGATGTGCTTCCAGGACAGCTCGGAGACGTGCACCAGACCGTCGACGCCGCCGAGGTCGACGAACGCACCGAAGTTGACGATCGAGGAGACGACGCCGGAGCGCACCTGGCCCTTCTGCAGGGTGGTGAGGAAGGTCTGGCGGACCTCGCTCTGGGTCTGCTCCAGCCAGGCGCGGCGGGACAGGACCACGTTGTTGCGGTTCTTGTCCAGCTCGATGATCTTCGCCTCGAGCTCCTTGCCCACGTAGGGCTGGAGGTCGCGGACGCGGCGCATCTCGACCAGCGAGGCCGGGAGGAAGCCGCGGAGGCCGATGTCGAGGATGAGACCACCCTTGACGACCTCGATGACGGTACCGGTGACGATGCCGTCCTCTTCCTTGATCTTCTCGATCGTGCCCCAGGCGCGCTCGTACTGCGCACGCTTCTTGGACAGGATGAGGCGACCCTCCTTGTCCTCCTTCTGGAGAACCAGGGCCTCGATCTCGTCGCCGACCTTGACGACCTCGTGCGGGTCAACGTCGTGCTTGATCGAGAGCTCGCGGGAGGGGATGACACCCTCGGTCTTGTAACCGATGTCGAGGAGCACCTCGTCACGGTCGACCTTCACGATGATGCCCTCGACGATGTCGCCATCGTTGAAGTACTTGATGGTCTCGTCGATCGCGGCGAGGAACGCGTCCGCGTCGCCGATGTCGTTGACCGCGACCTGCGGGGTGGTGCTGACAGAGGTGTCGGTGGGGCTCGTCATTAGGAAAAGGGCTCCGGTACGGACATGAAGTCGTAGGTAATGCCACGCGGGGGGCCCTGATCGCTCCCACCGAAAGCCGTACAGGCCAGAGAACGGCCCACCGGAAGAATCCCCATACCAGCAGAGGATCCCGGCGTCCGTCTGACGACCGTGGGGTCTTCGACAGATGCGAGCGCGACCTGCTCCGTCCGAGGCGCGCAGGCCCGCAGCGCAACTTGTAGCATACGGGGACACCCCGGCACGGTCAACGTCGAAGCCGACGAGACCGGTAGAGGCCGGGACGGATCAGGCCATATCCTCCAACGGCGCTTCTCGCACCGACCAGGAGCAGCGGCCCTACCCCGAATGCCACCGCCCGACCCGGTCCCCGTACAGGGCCGGCTCCGCGGCAGCGGCGCTTCCGCAAGCCCATAGCCTACGTGACGGATTCCATGACCCACTCCACCGCCCCCGGTCCCGACGAGCCCCGCGACGACGAGCCCGGCGGGTACGACCCGTCCGGCTACGACGTGCCCTCCGTTCCGCAGTCGGCGGACGGGGAGGAGGACGGCGACGAGGCGCTGCGGCGGGAGGCCGGGGAGCAGGAGTCGAGCCGGGCCAGCCGGCACTGGTGGGACCGGAACGCGGACGACTACCAGGACGAGCACGGGGAGTTCCTCGGCGACGACCGGTTCACCTGGTGCCCCGAGGGCGTGGACGAGGCCGAGGCGCGGCTGCTCGGCGACCCGGCCGAACTCGAGGGCGCGGACGTGCTGGAGATCGGCTCGGGCGCCGCCCAGTGCTCGCGCTGGCTGGCCGCCCGGGGCGCGCGCCCGGTCGCACTGGACATCTCCTACCGGCAGTTGCAGCACTCGCGCCGGATCGACCTCGGCCGCGGGCTGGAGCCCGTCGCCGTGGTGCAGGCCGACGCCTCGGCGCTGCCGTTCGCGGACGGCTCGTTCGACCACGCGTGCTCGGCGTACGGCGCGGTGCCGTTCAGCGCCGACACCGGGCGGCTGATGCGCGAGGTGCACCGGGTGCTGCGGCCGGGCGGGCGGTGGGTGTTCTCGGTGACGCACCCGATCCGCTGGGCGTTCCCGGACGAGCCGGGGGTGGAGGGGCTGACCGCCACCTCCTCGTACTTCGACCGCACCCCGTACGTCGAGCAGGACGAGCAGGGCGTCGCCACCTACGTCGAGCACCACCGGACGCTGGGCGACCGGGTGCGGGAGCTGGTCGCGGCCGGGTTCGCGCTGCTGGACCTGGTCGAGCCGGAGTGGCCGGAGGGGTTGGAGCAGGAGTGGGGCGGCTGGAGCCCGCTGCGCGGCGAGCACATCCCCGGCACGGCGATCTTCGTCGCCCGCCGGAACGGCTGACCGCGGTGCGTCCCGGGGGGCTCGGACTGCCGGTCGCCGCGGTGCTCCCCGAGCTGGCCGCGGCGCTGGACGGCAGCGGCGCGGCGGTGCTGTCCGCGCCGCCCGGCACCGGCAAGACCACCCTGGTGCCGCTGGCCCTGGCCGGGCTGCTCGGCGGCGCGCCCCGCCGGGTGCTGGTCGCCGAACCGCGCCGGCTCGCGGTGCGGGCGGCGGCCCGGCGGATGGCCTGGCTGCTGGAGGAGCCGGTCGGCGCCACGGTCGGGTTCACGGTGCGCGGCGAGCGGAGGGCCGGGCCCGGCACCCGGGTCGAGGTGGTCACCACCGGCGTCCTGCTGCAGCGCCTGCAGCGCGACCCCGAACTGCCGGGCGTGGACGCGGTGGTGCTCGACGAGTGCCACGAGCGGCACCTGGACGCCGACACCGCGCTGGCCTTCCTGCTGGACGTCCGGGCCGCGCTCCGCCCCGAACTGCGGCTGCTGCTGGCCTCGGCGACCGCCGACACCGCGGCCTGGGCCGAACTGCTGGGCGGCGCACCGGTGGTGGCCGCCGCGGGCGTCTCGCACCCGGTGGAGACGGTGTGGGCGCCGCCGCCGTCGGCCGTCCGCCCGCCGCACGGCACGAAGGTCGACCCGGCGCTGCTGGCGCACGTCGCGGCGACGGTCCGCCGGGCGCTGGCCGAGCGGGACGGCGACGTGCTGTGCTTCCTGCCCGGTGTCGGCGAGATCGCCCGGGTGGCCGGGCAGTTGTCCCCGGACGGGGTCGAGGTGCTGCCACTGCACGGGCAGGCGCCGCAGGCCGTGCAGGACGCGGCGCTGGCCGCCGGGGAGCGGCGGCGGGTGGTGCTGGCCACCTCGGTCGCCGAGTCCTCGCTGACCGTGCCGGGCGTGCGGGTGGTGGTCGACTCCGGGCTGACCAGGGAACCGCGCACCGACCACGCCCGCGGCCTGTCCGCGCTGGTCACCGTCCGCACCTCGCTGGCCGCCGCCCGGCAGCGGGCCGGCCGGGCCGGGCGCGAGGCCCCCGGCACCGTCTACCGGTGCTGGGCCGAGGCCGAGGACGCCCGCGCCGCCCGCTTCCCCACCCCCGAGATCGCGCTCGCCGACCTCACCTCCTTCGCCCTGCAGGCCGCCTGCTGGGGCGACCCCGACGCCGCCGGCCTCACCCTGCCCGACCCGCCGCCGGCCGGGGCGATGGCCGCCGCCCGCGACGTGCTGCGCGCCCTGGCCGCCGTCGACGAGGCGGGCCGCCCCACCGACCGCGGCCGCGCCATCGCCCGCACCGGCCTGCACCCCCGCCTGGCCCGCGCGCTGCTCGACGGCGCCCCCGCGGTCGGGCCGCGCCGCGCCGCCGAACTCGTCGCCCTGCTCTCCGAGGAGCCGCCGCGCGCCCTCGGCGACGACCTGGCCGAGATCCACCGCACCGTCCGCCGCTCCCCCGCCGACCCGTACGCCCGCCGCTGGAAGGACGAGGCCCGCCGCCTCGAACGCGCGCTGCCCTCCGGGTCCGACGAGGGGGCCGGCAGCGGGTCCTCCGGGCCGTCCGACGCCGTCGCGGCCGGGCTGGTGGTCGGGCTGGCGTACCCGGAGCGGGTGGCGCGGGCCCGGGAGGGCGGGGACGGCGCGTACCTGATGGCGTCCGGGACGGCCGCCCAGCTGCCGCCGGGGACGCGGCTGCCGGCCGGCGGGTGGCTGGCCGTCGCGGTTGCCGACCGGCCCGCCGGGTCGCCGTCCGCGCGGGTGCTGCGGGCGGTCGCGGTGGACGAGGCGACCGCCCGGCGGGCGGCCGGGCCGCTGCTGACCGCCCGCGAGGAGGTGCACTGGTCGGCCCGGCAGCGCGAGGTGACCTCCCGCCGGGTGGAGGCGCTGGGGGCGATCGAACTGGCCGCCGCCCCGCTCGCCGCCCCCGACCCGGCGCTGCTGCGGGCCGCGCTGCTGGACGGCCTCGAACGGGAGGGCGTCTCGGCGCTGCTGACCTGGCCGCCCGCCGCGAGCGGGCTGCGCGAACGGCTCGCCTTCCTGCACCGGACGGTCGGCGACCCGTGGCCGGACGTCGACGACCCCGCGCTGCTGGCCGCCGCCGACCGGTGGCTGGAACCCGAGCTCTCCCGGGCCCGCCGCCGCGCCGACCTCGAACGGATCGACACCGCCGCCGCCCTGCCGCGCCTGCTGCCCTGGGCGAGCGGCCAGGCCGGACGGCTGGACGAGCTCGCCCCGGAGCGGATCACCGTCCCCAGCGGCAGCCGGATCCGGGTCGACTACGCGAGCGACCCCGAGCGGCCGGTCCTCGCCGTCAAGCTCCAGGAGCTGTTCGGCTGGTCCGCCGCCCCCGCCCTGGCCGGCGGCCGCGTCCCGCTCACCGTCCACCTGCTCTCCCCCGCCGGCCGCCCGGCCGCCGTCACCGGCGACCTGGCCGCCTTCTGGCACACCGGCTACCCCGCCGTCCGGGCCGACCTCCGCGGCCGCTACCCCCGCCACCCCTGGCCCGAGGACCCCACCACGGCGGAACCCACCCGCCGGGCCAACCCGCGCAGGTGACGGGCCGTCAGGTCCAGTCGTCGGCGAGGGCGGCCATGTCGATGTCGTCGATCCACTCGTCGGCGTAGCGCAGCACCTGGCGGCGGACGCCCTCGACCTTGAAGCCGGCCTTCTCGTAGGCGCGTTGGCCGCGGGCGTTGAAGGCGTAGACGGAGAGCGAGACGCGGTTGAGGCCGAGGGTGCGGAGGGCGTGGTCGGTGAGGAGGCGGACGGCTTCGGTGCCGAGGCCGCGGTCGCGGCCGTCGGGGCCGATGGCGATGCGGAGGTTGCAGGCGCGGTTGGGTTCGTCCCACTCGTTGAGGACGACTTCGCCGACGCCGCGGCCGGTGGCCCGGTCGACGACGATCAGGTCGAGGCGGTCGGGCTGCTCGTTGCGGGTGGTGTACCAGTCGACGACGCGGCGCTCCATCGCCTCGTCCCACTCGGGGGCGACGGGGGTGTACGCGTCGGAGGTGTAGCGGAGCACGTCCGGGTCGTTGATCATGACGCGGAGCATGGGGAGGTCCTCCTGCGGCCGCACGGGCCGCAGGAGGACCTTCTCGCCCAGCAGGGTGGGCTTGTCGGAGAAGGTGGGCATCCGGCCAGTCTCGGAGGGCCGGCCGGACGCCCGCAACGCAATATCAGTGCGCCGCGGCCTCCCAGTTCGGGCCGGCGCCGACCGAGACGTCGAGCGGGGCGCGCAGCGGGTACGCGCCGGCCATCTGCTCGCGGACCAGGGCCTCGACCTGCTCGCGCTCGCCGGGGGCGACCTCCAGGACGATCTCGTCGTGCACCTGGAGCAGCATCCGGGTGGTGAGGCCCGCGGCGCGCAGGGCCTCGTCGACCCGGAGCATGGCGATCTTGACGATGTCGGCGGCGGTGCCCTGGATCGGGGCGTTGAGGGCCATCCGCTCGGCCATCTCGCGGCGCTGCCGGTTGTCGCTGGTGAGGTCGGGCAGGTAGCGGCGGCGGCCGAGCAGCGTCTCGGTGTAGCCGACGGCGCGGGCCTCCTCGACGACGTCGTGCAGGTAGTCGCGGACGCCGCCGAAGCGCTCGAAGTAGGTGTCCATCAGGCCCTGGGCCTCGGCGGGCTTGATGCCGAGCTGCTGGGAGAGGCCGTACGCGGACAGGCCGTAGGCGAGGCCGTACGACATGGCCTTGATCTTGCGGCGCATCTCGGCGTCGACGTCCGCCGGGGCGACCGAGAAGACCTGGGAGGCGACGGTGGTGTGCAGGTCCTCGCCGCTGGCGAAGGCCTCGATCAGGGCCTCGTCCTCGGAGAGGTGGGCCATGATGCGCAGTTCGATCTGCGAGTAGTCGGCGGTGAGCAGCGTCTCGTAGCCCGCGCCGACCACGAAGGCGCGGCGGATGGCGCGGCCCTCCTCGGTGCGGACCGGGATGTTCTGCAGGTTCGGGTCCTGGGAGGAGAGCCGGCCGGTGGCGGCGACCATCTGGTTGAAGGTGGTGTGGATCCGGCCCTGCGGGGAGACGGTCTTGAGCAGGCCCTCGACGGTGGTGCGGAGCTTGGCCTGGTCGCGGTGGCGGAGCAGGATGACCGGGAGCTCGTTGGTGGTCTGGGTGGCGAGCCAGGTGAGGGCGTCGGCGTCGGTGGTGTACCCGGTCTTGATCTTCTTGGTCCTGGGCAGGCCGAGGTCGCCGAACAGGACCTCCTGGAGCTGCTTGGGCGAGCCGAGGTTGAACTCGCGGCCGGCGGCGGCGTGCGCCTCCTCGACGCAGCGCTGGATCTCGGCCGCGAACTGCGACTCCAGGCCCTGCAGCCACTCGCGGTCGGCGGCGATGCCGTGGCGCTCCATCCGGGCCAGGAGTTCGGCGATCGGCAGTTCCATGTCGTGGAACAGCTCGACCGCGCCGACCTCGGCGAGCCGGGTGTCGAACAGGCCGGCGAGGTCGTGGACGGCGCGGGCCCGGGTCATCAGGGCCTGGGCGCCGGCCGTCGGGTCGGGCTCGTCGGAGTCGAAGCTGAGCTGGCCGGTCTCGGTCTCGGCAGCGGGGGCGAGCGAGCGGCCGAGGTACTCCTCGGCGAGGACGTCGAGGGTGAAGGCGCGGCGGCCGGGCTTCTCCAGGTAGGCGGCGAGCGCGGTGTCGGCGGTGACGCCGGCGAACTGCCAGCCCTGCTCGGCGAAGGCCCGCATGACCTGCTTGGCGATGTGCAGGGCCTTGGGGCGCTTGGGGTCGGCGAGCCAGGCGGTGAAGGCGCGGTCGTCCTCCTCGCCGAGCGCGGCCGGGTCGAACCAGGCGGCGGCGGTGCCGGTGGCGAGGGCGACCTGCTCGACCTTGCCGGTGCCCAGCGCCCAGCTGTAGTCGGCGGCGAGCGCGGTGCGCCCGGCCTCGCCGGTGTGCTCCTCCAGCCAGGCGGCGAGCGCGCCGGGGACGGTGAGCAGGTCGCCGTCGACGGCGGGGCCGGCCGGGACCTCGACGGCGGCGGCGGACTCGGCGCCGGCCGGGTCGATGCCGGCCACCCGGTCGCGGAAGTTGGGGTTGCGGAACTCGAGCGCCTCCATCAGCCGGGCGACCTCGTCCTTGTCGAACGGGGCGCGGGCCAGCTCGGCGATGCCGAGGGGGAGTTCGACGTCCCGGACGAGCTCGGTGAGGAAGCGGTTGCGCTTGACGGAGTCGAGGTGCTCGCGGAGCTTCTCGCCGACCTTGCCCTTGACCTCGTCGGCCCGGTTGACCAGTTCCTCGAAGGAGCCGAACTGGTTGACCCACTTCGCGGCGGTCTTCTCGCCGACGCCGGGGATGCCGGGCAGGTTGTCCGACGGGTCGCCGCGCAGGGCGGCCAGGTCCGGGTACTGGTCGGGGCGGACGCCGTACTTCTCGGCGACCTTCTCGGGGGTGTAGCGCGTCAGCTCGGAGACGCCCTTGGTGGGGTACAGCACGGTGACGTGCTCGTTGACGAGCTGGAGGGAGTCCCGGTCGCCGGTGACGACCAGCACCTCGAAGCCCTCGGCCGCGGCGGCGGTGGCCAGGGTGGCGATGACGTCGTCGGCCTCGAAGTTCTCGGCGGTGATCCGGGGCACCCGCATGGCGTCCAGGAGTTCGCCGATCAGCGGGATCTGGCTGCGGAACTCGTCCGGCGTGGCCGAGCGGTTGGCCTTGTACTCGGGGTACTCGGCGGACCGGAAGGTCTGCCGGGAGAGGTCGAAGGCGACCGCGAGGTGGGTGGGCCGCTCGTCGCGGACGGTGTTGGCCAGCATCGAGGCGAAGCCGTAGACCGCGTTGGTGTGCTGTCCGGTGGCGGTGGAGAAGTTCTCCACCGGCAGGGCGAAGAAGGCCCGGTAGGCCATCGAATGCCCGTCCAGCAGCATCAGCCGGGGCCGTTCGGCCGCACTCTTGCCCGCACCCTGTGTCGCCACGTCACGTCCCGTTCCTGCCGGTTGCTCTGCCTCCCCGATCCTATGGCCCGGCGCCGACATCCCCGGCGCGGCGCGGGGCCTCCCTACCGGCGGGTAGACAGTCGTACGATCGACGCGCAACGAAGCGAACCCCCCGGAAGCAGGAGCACCATGACCGACTCGGCGCCCGTACTGAAAGTGCCCCAGGACGTGCTGGACCACTTCGCCAAGCTGGGGGTGAGCCCGAGCACCTTCTCCGGCGGGCACCTGGGCGAGAAGCTGGGCATCACCGTCGTCGAGGCGTCCCCGGACCGGGTGGTGGGCACGATGCCGGTCGAGGGCAACCAGCAGCCGTACGGGCTGCTGCACGGCGGGGCGTCGGCGGCGCTGGCCGAGACGGTGGGCTCGATCGGCGCGATGCTGCACGCCGGTCCGGGCCGCTACGCGGTGGGCGTGGACCTGAACGCGACGCACCACCGGTCGGCCACCTCGGGCCTGGTGACGGGCGTGGCGACGGCGGTGTTCAAGGGCCGCACCGCGGCGACGTACGAGATCGCGGTGACGGACGACACCGGCCGCCGGATCACCTCCTGCCGGCTGACCTGCATGCTGCGCGACCTCTAGCGGGACCGCGGTCCCGCACGCGCCCCCTCGGAGTTTGGCCGGGCCCCGCCAAGGGCAACCTGGGCTGGACGAGGGGGCGCCGCCATGTCCGGAGAGCGCGAACTGCCAAGCGGCCCAGGGGGGTTCCTCGGTCCGGTCGAGCCGGGCGAGGGCACCTGGACGCCGCTCGCGCTGCGCCCGGAGCCGCCGCCGGAGCGCCCGCCGCGGCTGCTGAGCAGGCGTCAGAAGTGGCTGCTGGCAAGTTTCTTGCTGCTCGCGGCGCTGGGACTGACGATCGCGCACGCCGTGAACTATCCTGAGCGGGCGGCGAATTCGCCCCCGCCGCAGCAGCAGTTGCCGCCCTTCCCCTCGCAGTCGACCAGGTTCGAGTACGGCGGCCCGGCCCCGGCGTTCCAGGACTCCTTCGCCATCCGGCTGACGGTGCGCAACACCGGCCCCGCCCTGGTGGACGTGCTGGGGGTGAGCCAGGGCTACCCGGGCCTGACCGTGCGGGTGTCGGGCTGGCTGCCGCAGACGGTGCCGTCCGGCGGGACGATCGAGCTGCGGGTGGGGCTGAAGGTGACGGACTGCTCGGGAGCCCCGGCGGACGCGACCCTTCCTTTCCTCGATGTAACGCTGCGTAATACGCGTGCAATGGAGACCGTGAGTCAGATCCTGGGGGACGCCTATGCCCGCGATCTCTCCGCCGCCCTGCATTCCGCCTGCGGCGGTTCCGATTATCGGACGCCCGCGACCACCCCGTGAGCTCCGGACAAACCTGTCCGATAATCGGTGAACCCTGGCGTGACCAGGGAGTTGAGGAAGGAGGCCATCCGCTACTCGGGACGGATCCCGGAATTTCGGGCTCCACCTGGGGTTTTCGACCATGATGTGAGATCAACATCCGCCGTGGTCATAACAAGAGAATCACAGCCTCTCCCGTCCCACTGCCCGAGTCGGCAGCGGCGGTCTAGAGTCACGCCCAGTCACCGCTCCGTCCGGTTCTCGGGCCGGGCCGTCGCTACCGGCACCGCCAGCCCTGTGCGCGTGTCCTCCAGATCCAGAAGGAGACCCTCGTCGTGCGAAAGAGCTCACTTCTCGTCGTGGCCGTTGCGGTAACCGGAGCGCTCACCCTCTCCGCCTGCGGTTCGCGCGGCGGCAACTCCGGCTCCGGCTCCGGATCCGACAAGGCGAGCGGCGGGACGAAGGTCGTCATCGGCGTCGACGCGCCGATCAGCGGCAGCCTGTCGGCCCTCGGCCTGGGCATCCGCAACTCGGTCGAACTCGCCACCAAGCAGGCCAACGAGAAGAACTACGTCCCCGGCGTGACCTTCTCCATCGAGGCCAAGGACGACCAGGCCAACCCGACCACCGGCAAGCAGAACGCCACCGCCCTGGTCGACACCAAGGGCGTCGTCGGCGTGGTCGGCCCGCTGAACTCCAGCGTCTCGCAGACCATGCAGAAGGTCTTCGACGACGCCAAGCTGGCCCAGGTCTCGCCGGCCAACACCAGCCCGGAGCTGTCGCTCGGCCCGAAGTGGGGCGAGAACCAGTTCGCCCGCCAGTACAAGTCGTACTTCCGCACCGCCACCACCGACGTGGTGCAGGGCAAGTTCGCCGCCCAGTACCTGTACAACGACGCGAAGAAGACCAAGGTCTACGTCATCGACGACAAGAAGACCTACGGCGCGGGCCTGGCCGCCATCTTCCAGGCCGAGTTCAAGCGGCTCGGCGGCACCGTGGTCGGCGCCGACCACATCAACCCGGGCGACAAGGACTTCTCCGCGGTCGCCACCAAGGTCGCCTCCTCCGGCGCCGACTCGGTCTACTACGGCGGCGAGTACCCGGACGCCGGCCCGCTGAGCGACCAGATCAAGAAGGGCGGGGCCAAGGTCCCGCTGTTCGGCGGCGACGGCATCTACGACCCGGAGTTCATCAAGCTCGCCAACGGCAACGGCGAGGGCGACCTGGCCACCTCGGTCGGCGTCCCGGTCGAGGAGCTGGACACCGCCAAGGAGTTCGTCGCCAACTACGCCAAGGCCGGCTACAAGGACCCGTACGCGGCCTACGGCGGCTACTCCTACGACGCCGCCTGGTCGGTCATCGAGGCGGTCAAGGCCGCGGTCGAGCACAACGGCGGCAAGGTCCCGGACGACCTGCGCACCAAGGTGCTGGACGAACTCGGCAAGGTGAAGTTCACCGGCGTCACCGGCCCGGTCTCCTTCGACGAGTACGGCGACACCACCAACAAGCAGCTCACCGTGTACAGCGTCCAGGGCGGCGCGTGGAAGAAGGTCAAGAGCGGTACCTACACCGGCTGATCCGCACCCCTCCCCCCGCAAGACAGCCGTGACGGCGGAGGGCACCACAAGTGCCCTCCGCCTCCTCGTACCCCCCTATCCACGGAGGCCCGCGGTGCACGAACTGCCGCAAAACCTGGCCAACGGACTGATGCTCGGCCTGATGTACGGCCTGATCGCCATCGGCTACACGATGGTCTACGGCATCGTCCAGCTCATCAACTTCGCCCACGGCGAGATATTCATGATCGGCGGCTTCGGCGCGCTGACCGCCTACGCGGCACTGCCGCACGGCACCTCCCTCTGGCTGGCGCTGCCGGTCATGATCCTCGGCGGTGTGCTCGCCTCCGTGCTCACCGCCGCCGCCGCCGAGCGGTTCGCCTACCGGCCGCTGCGCACGGCGCCCCGGCTGGCGCCGCTGATCACCGCGATCGGCCTGTCGATCGCGCTGCAGCAGGTGGTGTGGGCGTTCTACCCGGGCGCCAAGAAGGCGCTGTCCTTCCCGCAGTTCGAGGGCGACCCGATCGGCCTGGGCTCCTTCCACCTGCAGCGCAACGACCTGTTCCTGCTGGTCGCCGCACCGCTGTGCATGCTGGTGCTGGCCGCCTTCGTGCGGCTGACCCGCACCGGCCGGGCGATGCAGGCCACCGCGCAGGACCCGGACACCGCGAAGCTGATGGGCATCGACACCGACCGGATCATCGTGGTGGCGTTCGCGCTCGGCGCGGCCTTCGCCGCCGTCGCGGCCGTCGCGCACGGCCTGCGGTACGGCCAGGTCGACTTCACCATGGGCTTCCTGGCCGGCCTGAAGGCGTTCACCGCGGCCGTGCTGGGCGGCATCGGCAACATCTACGGCGCGATGCTGGGCGGCCTGGTGCTGGGCGTCGCCGAGTCGCTGGCCACCGCGTACATCCAGGACGTCCCGGGCATGCACCAGCTCGGCGGCGGCGCCTGGGCCAACGTGTGGGCGTTCGTGCTGCTGATCGTGGTCCTGCTGGTGCGGCCGCAGGGCCTGCTCGGCGAGCGCGTCGCGGATCGGGTGTGAGCACGATGACGACTCCGACGACCCACGAGACCTCCCCGGTCCTGCCGCTGCCCGCCCGGCTCGGCTACGGCGCGGCGGTGCTCGGCGGCGTGCTCGCCGCCGCCTCCGCGGCCATGTCCTGGACCTGGACGCCGGACTTCCCCGGCGACCTGACGTACTACGGCTCCCCGGCCGGCCTGCAGTGGCTGGCGCTGGCCGGCGGCCTGCTGACCGCGCTGCTGGCACTGGCCGCGGCCGGCCTGAAGGGCCTGCGCTGGCTGAGCCCGTCGGGCGGCCACAACGGCGTGCTGCTCGCCGCGCTGGGCACCATGGCGGTGTGCTGGTACGCGGTGGCGGCGATCGCCGTCGAGCTGAACGGCCTGGTCAACCTGGACCCGGGCGGCTGGCTGGCCGCGGCCGGCTCGCTGCTCGCCGTGGTCGGCGCGCTCGGCCTGCCGCTGGACCGCCGCCGCACCGTCCGCCACCCCGAGCTGCACTGGGGCCTGTACGCGGCGCTGGTGGTCTCGGTGGTGCTGCGGGTCGGCTTCGGCCAGGGCTGGGCGCTGCACGCGGTGCCGCCGGGCATCCGGCCGATCTTCACCGAGAACCTGTGGTTCTTCGTCGCGCTGCCGCTGGCGATCGCCGGGTTCCGGCTGTGGCGGCTGCTGGACGGATGGCTGCGGATCGGCCGGATCGAGCGCCCGCTGCCCGCCGCCTGGAAGCTGCCCGCCTGGGCGGAGATCCTGGTGGTCACCGCGGTGTTCGCGGTGGGCCTGGGCGTGGTCGAGTTCGGCGTCTCCACCGAGTACGGCGAGCTGTTCGTCGGCTTCCTGCTGCTGACGGCCTTCGGCACCGCGGCGCTGCTGGCCTCGGGCGCGATCGGCCGGCTGCGCGAACTGACCGCCCGGAACCGGGCGGTGACCACCGGCGCGGCGTTCGCGGCGGCGGGCGCGTTCCCGTTCACCCAGGGCAGCGAGACGTACGTGCTGATCGGCACGAACATCCTGATCTTCGCCACGGTGGCGCTCGGCCTGAACGTGGTGGTCGGCCTGGCCGGCCTGCTGGACCTCGGCTACGTGGCCTTCCTGGGCGTCGGCGCGTACGCGGCGGCGCTGGTGTCGGGCTCGCAGTTCTCGGTGTTCAGCGGCGTGCACCTGCCGTTCCCGGTGGCGGTGCTGATCGGCGCGCTGGCGGCGCTGGTGTTCGGCGTGGTGATCGGCGCGCCGACGCTGCGGCTGCGCGGCGACTACCTGGCGATCGTGACGCTGGGCTTCGGCGAGATCTTCCGGATCGCCATGAACAACCTGGACGGCCGCTCCGGCCCGAGCCTGACCAACGGCCCGAACGGCATCGCGGCGATCCCGGACGTCAACCTGTTCGGCTTCGACTTCGGTTCGGCGCACGACTTCGCGGGCCTGCACCTGGGCAAGAACGGCAACTACCTGCTGCTGATGCTGGTGGCCACCGCGATCGTGGTGACGGTGTTCGGCCGGGTCGCCAACTCCCGGATCGGCCGGGCCTGGGTGGCGATCCGCGAGGACGAGACGGCGGCCGAGGCGATGGGCATCAACGGCTTCCGGGTGAAGCTGATCGCCTTCGCGCTGGGCGCGACGCTGGCCGGCCTGGCCGGCGCGGTGCAGGCGCACGTGTCGGGCGCGATCTCGCCCGACCAGTACCTGTTCAGCAGCCCGACGCCGCCGAACTCGGCGTTCCTGCTGGCCGCGGTGATCCTCGGCGGCATGGGCACCATCAGCGGCCCGCTGGTGGGCGCGGCGCTGCTGTTCCTGATCCCGGCGAAGCTGGAGTTCCTGCAGTCCTACCAGCTGCTGGCGTTCGGCGTGGCGCTGATCCTGCTGATGCGCTTCCGCCCGGAGGGCCTGATCGCCGGCCGGCGGCAGCAGTTGGAGTTCCACGAGGCGCAGCTGCCCGCGCAGGCCGCCCCGACCGACGACGTACCGACCAAGGCAGGGGCGTGAGCGCCGTGACCACCGACACCGCCCCCGCCGCCGCGGCGCCCGCGCCGCCCGCCGAGACCGTGCTGGAGGCCTCCGGCGTGGTGATGCGCTTCGGCGGCCTCACCGCGGTCAACAACGTGGACCTGACGGTCCGCCAGGGTGAGATCGTCGGTCTGATCGGCCCGAACGGGGCCGGGAAGACCACCTTCTTCAACTGCCTGACGGGGCTGTACGTCCCGACCGAGGGCACCGTGACGTACAAGGGCCGGGTGCTGCCGCCGAAGCCGCACCTGGTGACCCAGGCCGGGATCGCCCGGACCTTCCAGAACATCCGGCTGTTCGCCAACATGACGGCGCTGGAGAACGTCCTGGTGGGCCGGCACACCCGCACCAAGGAGGGGCTGTTCTCGGCGATCCTGCGCGGCCCGGGCTACCGGCGGGCCGAGCGGGAGGGCCGGGAGCGGGCCCGGGAGCTGCTGGAGTTCTGCGGCCTCGGCGCGAAGGCCGACCACCTGGCCCGGAACCTGCCCTACGGCGAGCAGCGCAAGCTGGAGATCGCCCGGGCGCTGGCGTCCGAGCCGGGCCTGCTGCTGCTGGACGAGCCGACCGCGGGCATGAACCCGCAGGAGACCCGGGCCGCCGAGGAACTGGTGTTCGCCATCCGGGACCTGGGCATCGCGGTGCTGGTGATCGAGCACGACATGAAGTTCATCTTCAACCTGTGCGACCGGACCGCCGTGCTGGTGCAGGGCCAGAAGATCGTCGAGGGCGACCGGGAGACCGTGCAGAACGACGAACGGGTCGTCACCGCCTACCTGGGCGCCCCGCTCGAAGGAACCACCGCAGCTCAGGAGGACGGCCAGTGACCGCTCTGCTGGAGGTCGAGGACCTCCGTGTCGCCTACGGCAAGATCGAGGCCGTCAAGGGCATCTCGTTCACCGTCGAGCAGGGCGAGGTCACCACCCTGATCGGCACCAACGGCGCCGGCAAGACCACCACCCTGCGCACCCTGTCCGGGCTGCTCCGGCCGACCGCGGGCAAGGTCCTGTTCGAGGGGCAGGCGATCGACACGGTGCCCGCGCACCGGATCGTCGCGCTGGGCCTGGCCCACTCCCCCGAGGGCCGGCACATCTTCCCGCGGATGACCATCGAGGAGAACCTGCTGCTCGGCGCGTTCCTGCGGCGCGACGCGGCGGGCATCGCCGAGGACGTGGAACGGGCCTGCACGCTGTTCCCGATCCTCGCCGAGCGCCGCAAGCAGGCCGCCGGCACCCTGTCGGGCGGCGAGCAGCAGATGCTGGCGATGGGGCGGGCGCTGATGTCCCGGCCCAAGCTGCTGATGCTGGACGAGCCGTCGATGGGCCTGTCGCCGCTGATGATGCAGAAGATCATGGCGACCATCGTGGAACTGAAGGCCGCGGGCACCACCATCCTGCTGGTGGAGCAGAACGCGCAGGCCGCGCTCTCGCTCTCGGACCGGGCGTACGTGATGACCACCGGGAAGATCACGCTGTCCGGCACCGGCGCGGAGCTGCTGCACGACGAGTCGGTGCGCCGCCAGTACCTGGGCGAGGACTGACCGCCCGTCGCACGCGCGGGAGCGCCCCCGTCCGGACCGGTGTCCGGGCGGGGGCGCTCCCGCGCGTGCGGGGGGCGGTCAGTCCTCGGCGGCGTCGGCCTTCTTGCGGTCCTGGGCGGCGCCCTCCTCGATCACGGCCTCGGCGACGGCGGCCATGGTCATCCGGCGGTCCATCGAGGTCTTCTGGATCCAGCGGAACGCGGCGGGCTCGTTCAGGCCGAACTTGGTCTGCAGCACGCTCTTGGCGCGGTCGACCAGCTTGCGGGTCTCCAGCCGCTGCGAGAGGTCCGCGATCTCCTGCTCCAGGGTGCGCATCTCGGTGTAGCGGGAGACCGCCATCTCGATCGCGGGCACCAGGTCGCTCTTGCTGAACGGCTTGACGATGTAGGCCATCGCGCCGGCGTCCCGGGCCCGGTCGACCAGCTCGCGCTGGGAGAACGCGGTGAGCATCAGCACCGGGGCGAGGTGCTGCTCGTGGATCCGCTCGGCGGCCGAGAGGCCGTCCAGGACGGGCATCTTCACGTCCAGGATGGCCAGGTCGGGCTTGAGCTCCTCGACCAGTTTGACCGCCGTCGCGCCGTCACCGGCCTCACCGACGACGGTGTAGCCCTCCTCCTCCAACATCTCCTTGAGGTCGAGGCGGATCAGTGCCTCGTCCTCGGCGATGACGATTCGGGTGATCTGGGGCGAGTCGGTGTCAAGCGGCTGGGCCTGCTCGTCGGCGGTGCTCACGGGGCTCCTCGGTCCGGCGGGGTGCTGCATGCATGAGCCTACCCAGACACGGTATGTTTGGTTCACCGCGGTGGGGGGTTCGACCTTCGATCCGCTGGGCCCCGATAGCCCAATCGGCAGAGGCAACGGTCTCAAACACCGTCCGGTGTGGGTTCGAATCCCACTCGGGGCACTTTCTCTTCGAATCCAAGGCGGCGGCAGCCTCCTGGAGGCCGCGCCCTCACCCGGCGCGGAGCGTGACCGCCACCGGCCGGTCCGCCGCCC
Source organism: Kitasatospora cineracea (assembly GCF_003751605.1). Classification (NCBI taxonomy): domain Bacteria; kingdom Bacillati; phylum Actinomycetota; class Actinomycetes; order Kitasatosporales; family Streptomycetaceae; genus Kitasatospora; species Kitasatospora cineracea. The sequence continues at coordinate 3,467,531 of NZ_RJVJ01000001.1, read as the reverse complement.
CCTCGACCAAGCCGTCCGCGGCCTCCAAGGTGTACGTCCCGGCGGTGTCGCCGTAGAAGTCGAACCAGGCCGCCAGGCTGACGGTGTCCGGCCGGCCCGGGTGGGCGGTGGCGTCGACCGGGGTGCTGGGGGCGAGCCGGCGGCCGTCCGGGAGCGTCAGGTGCAGCACCAGCTGCTCGGGGGTGGTGCCGGCCGGGGCCTCGAACAGGACCTCCACGCTGTGCTGACCGGGCTTCAGGGCGCGCAGCGAGCGGGGCACGAAGGGCGTGGTGCCGATCGGCACGGCCCGGGCCGGCAGCGGGTTGCCGGTGCAGTCCTCGCGCAGCCGGGCGGAGGACAGCACCAGCCGGTAGCGGCCGACGTGCACGGTGTCGGCGGAGGGGTGCAGCACGGTCGGCCGGAGGTCCACCGGGTCCTGCCCGGAGCGGGCCCCGATCGGGAGCACCGCGCGGGCGGCCCCGGGGGCGGCCAGCACCAGGGCGAGCCGGTTCGGGTCGAGCAGCTGCCCGGGCGGGCCGACGTCCTGCACGGTGACGGTCAGCGAGGCCCGGCCGAACGGCGGCGGCTGGACCTCCAGCGGGCCGCTGACCGCGACGCCCTCCTGCTCCAGCGCCACCCGGGGCAGCGCGGAGGCGGCGGGCACCGGCGACTCGACCACCACGCCCAGGACCAGTTCGACCTCGGTGCGGCCGTTGGGCTGCGCGGTCGCGGTCACCCCGGTGAGCCGGTAGGAGCTGCCGCCCCACCACGCCGTCCGGTCCACCGCCACGCTCCGGGCCACCGCCCGCGCCGGACTCCCGGAGGCCACCGCCTGCAGGGTGTCCGCGCCGTAGGGGGTGCAGCCGGCGGTGAGCACGGCCGCGGCGCAGAGCGCAGCGGTGCGGCGGCGTATCAAGCGGTTCCAACCCCCGTTCGCGGCGCGGGCCCGACCCCGGTGGCCCACCCGAGGCATGCTACCCACAGCGGTGGCGGTGGTGCGGCGGGTGACTGACGGGACGTCACGCGACGGCCGGGGCCGCGCCGTCCGGAGCGGACGGAACGGCCCCGGCCGCGGGGTCAGTTGGCCGGTTCGCCGACGTGGTGCACCCGCACCAGGTTGGTCGATCCGGCCAGGCCGGGCGGGGAGCCGGCCGTGATGATCACGACGTCGCCGGGCTTGCAGCGGCCCAGGCTCAGCAGCGCCGAGTCGACCTGGGCGACCAGTTCGTCGGTGGTGGTGACGAACGGGCCGAGGAAGGTCTCCACGCCCCAGGTGAGCGCCAACTGGCTGCGCACGGCGGGCTCGTAGGTGAACGCCAGGACCGGGATCGGCGAGCGGTAGCGGGTCAGCCGGCGGGCAGTGTCGCCACTCCGGGTGAACGCGATCAGGTACTTGGCGTCCAGGAAGTCGCCGATCTCGGCGGCCGCCCGGGCGACCGCGCCGCCCTGGGTGCGGGGCTTGCTGCTGGTGGTGAGGACGGGCAGGCCGGCGGCGAGGACGTCCTCCTCGGCGGCCTCGACGATCCGGGCCATCGTCTTCACCGTCTCGACCGGGTACTTGCCGACCGAGGTCTCGCCGGAGAGCATCACCGCGTCGGTGCCGTCCAGCACCGCGTTGGCCACGTCGGACGCCTCGGCGCGGGTCGGCCGGGAGGCGTTGATCATCGAGTCCAGCATCTGGGTGGCGACGATCACCGGCTTGGCGTTGCGCTTGGCCAGCTTGACGGCGCGCTTCTGGACGATCGGCACCTGCTCCAGCGGGAGTTCGACGCCCAGGTCGCCGCGGGCGACCATGATGCCGTCGAAGGCGTCCACGATGGACTCGAGGTTCTCCACCGCCTGCGGCTTCTCGATCTTGGCGATGACCGGGATCCGGCGGCCCTCCTCGGCCATGATCCGGTGCACCGCCTCGACGTCCTTCCCGCTGCGCACGAACGACAGCGCGATGACGTCGGCCCCGGTCCGCAGGGCCCAGCGCAGGTCTTCGACGTCCTTGTCGGAGAGCGCGGGCACCGAGACGGCGACACCGGGGAGGTTGAGGCCCTTGTGGTCGGAGACCAGTCCGCCCTCGATGACGATGCAGTGCACCCGGGGGCCCTCGACGTGGGTGACCTCCAGGCAGACCCGGCCGTCGTCGACCAGGATCCGCTCGCCGCGCGAGACGTCCGCGGCCAGGCCCTTGTACGTGGTGCCGCAGATCTCGCGGTCCCCGGGGACGTCGTCGACGGTGATGGTGAACTCGTCCCCGCGCTCCAGCAGGACCGGCCCGTCGGCGAAGGTGGCGAGGCGGATCTTCGGGCCCTGCAGGTCGGCCAGCACCCCGACGCTGCGACCCGACTCGTCCGAGGCCTTGCGGACCCGGTGGTAACGCTCCTCGTGCTCCGCGTGGGAGCCGTGGCTGAGGTTCAGTCGGGCGATGTCCATACCGGCGTCGACCAGGGCCTTGATCTGGTCGTACGAGTCTGCGGCAGGCCCGAGAGTACAAACGATTTTTGCTCGGCGCATACAGCAGAGCCTAGGCATTACCGGGTCGTAACAGCGCGGTTCCGGCCAGTCCTCCCATGGCAGTTGGCAAAAGATTTGGTGAACGGACCTGCACCGGGCGGGCGGTGGCGCGCGGAGTGGGCGCCCGCCGCCCGGGTTGACGCACGGCAGTTCGCCCGGCGGGTGCTCCGCGGGCGTCCGGCGGCCCCGGGGCGGGTCCGCGGCGGGCGGGCGCGCCACCCGGGGGTCACCCGGATCTCACCTGTTGGATGGCGAATGGGTCTGGCCTCGGGGGCCGGAAACCGGCAGACTGCCAGTCGCGTTTTCTACGCGCGTCACCACGGGTGGCGGGGCGTCACCTGCCCTGCCCCGGACGCCGGCTGACCGCCCGTACCGCCCGACTTGGAGTCCTCGATGTCCCTCAACCGCCGTGACTTCGTCACCCGCTCCGCCGCCACCGCGGCCGGTGCCGCCCTGGTCGGCGGCCTGTCCGCCGCCGCGGCCACCCCCGCCGCCGCCGCGGACCACGACCGGGACGAGTCCCACGGCAGGGGCCCCGTCCCGTTCAAGGGCGCCTTCACCGTGATGGGCACCACCGACCTGCACGGCCACGTCCTCAACTGGGAGTACTTCACCGACTCCGAGTACGACGACGCCGCGCACAACGACGTCGGCCTCGCCAAGATCTCCACCCTGGTCGAGCAGGTCCGCAAGGAGAAGGGCCGCGGCCGCACCCTCCTGATCGACGCCGGCGACACCATCCAGGGCACCCAGCTCTCCTACTACTTCGCCCGGATCGAGCCGATCACCGGCAAGAAGGCCCCGCGCCACCCGATGGCCACCGCCATGAACGCCATCGGCTACGACGCCGCCGCGCTCGGCAACCACGAGTTCAACTACGGCATCCCGCTGCTGCGCGCCTACCAGGACCAGCTGGAGTTCCCGCTGCTCGGCGCCAACGCGGTCGACCCCAAGAGCGAGAAGCCGGCCTTCCCGCCGTACGTCATCCGCGAACTGCACCTCGGCCACGGCCGCCCGGTCCGGGTCGGCATCCTCGGCCTGACCAACCCCGGCATCGCCATCTGGGACAAGGCCAACGTGCAGGGCAAGCTGGCCTTCCCGGGCATCCCCGAGATCGCCGCCAAGTGGGTCCCCAAGGTCCGCGCGGCCGGCGCCGACGTGGTCGTGATCACCGCCCACACCGGCGTGGACGGCGCCTCCTCCTGGGGCGACCAACTGCCCTTCTCGGAGAACGCGGGCGCCGAGATCGCCGCGACCGTCCCCGGCGTGGACGCCATCCTGGTCGGCCACGCCCACAAGGAGGTCCCGCAGCGGATCGTGGTCAACCAGCAGACCGGCAAGAACGTCGTGCTCTCCGAGCCCGCGCTCTGGGGCGAGCGGCTGACCTGCTTCGACTTCGAGGTCGAGTTCTCCCGCGGCCACTGGACCGTCACCGGCGTCAGCGCCCGGCTGCTGAACTCCAACACCGTCACCGAGGACCCGAAGATCGTCAAGCTGGTCAAGGACCAGCACCAGAAGGTCGTCGCCTACGTCAACCAGGTCATCGGCACCTGCAAGGAGACCCTCTCCATCGCCGAGTCCCGGTTCCGGGACACCCCGATCATCGACCTGATCGGCCGGGTCCAGGCCGACGCCGTCCGCGACGCGCTGGCCGGCGGCCAGTACGCCGCGCTGCCGGTGCTCGCCCAGGCCGCGCCGTTCAACCGCACCGCGGTCATCCCGGCCGGCGAGGTCAAGCTGCGCGACGCGGCCGGCCTGTACATCTACGAGAACACCCTGGAGGCCCGGATCCTGACCGGCGCCCAGCTCAAGGACTACCTGGAGTACTCCGCCAAGTACTACGCCCAGGTCGCCCCCGGCGCGCCGATCGACCGGGACGCCCTGACCAACCAGGCCAACAACACCCCCGACTACAACTACGACTCGATCTACGGCCTGTCCTACGACATCGACATCGCGCAGCCGGTCGGCAGCCGCATCGTCAACCTGTCGCACCAGGGCACGGCGGTCGACCCGGCCGCGCAGTTCGTCCTCGCCGTCAACAACTACCGCGCCAACGGCGGCGGCAACTTCCCGCACGTCGCGGCCGCCCAGCAGGTGTGGGCCAACTCCGACGAGATCCGCAACACGATGATCGCCTGGGTCAAGGCCAAGGGCGTCATCGACCCGGCCGACTTCTCCGGCGGCGCCAACGGCGGCTGGCGCCTGGTCCGGGCCGGCGTCCCGGTCTTCTAAACCCCCAGACCCCGACCGGAGACAGCCGCCGCCGAGCTCGATCGGACGGCCGCGCGGGCACGACCCCTGGAGATCACTCCGGACGGCCGTGCCCGCGCTGCTGCCGCGAGCCGGCCCGGCTGCCCGACGCCGACCACCTGCCACCGCTCCGAGCCTCCCGGCACCGAACCGTCGGGAGGACCGTCCGACTCGCGGCCCGCGCAGGGGCGTTGAGGGGGATCCCGGGAACGGACAAGGCCGCCCACCTCTCCGGGCATCTCGGCCCGGGAGCCACGCTGCCGGTGTCCGTCCCCGGCACCGCCGAGGTGCAGTTCGCGGACGGCTCCCGGCCGACCGTGCCGCAGCGCTCCGCGAAGGAGGTCTTCGCCCGGCCGACCGGCCGGAGCGACGTCCGCGCCACCCGCTGCGACAGCCGGCCGACCGTCACCGCCGTCCGGCCCGGCACCACCACCGCGGCCGCCTCACGCGGGCAAGCCACCCTCCCGGTCCGGGAGTTCACCCCCTCCGGCCACGACCGGCCGTTCCGCCGCCCCGCCGTCCTCTCCCGGGCCCCGGCCGCCGGCCCCACCGCGAACACCTTCAACGGCTCCTCCGCCATGCTCGACCCGGTCTCCGCCGACGGCCCGGTCGTCACCGCCGCGGTCCCGCACGGCAGTTGCGGCACCGTCGCCCCGGCGAGGTCCACGAGACCGACCTGGCGGTCGTCCCGATCGGCCGCGTCGACCGCGCTCCCGCCCGGGCCTGCGACGCCGCCCTGCGCTCCGCGCTGGTCGCGTTCCGCCTCTCCCGCCCGCTCGGCGCCCGCACCGTCCCGGGCCTCGCCGACGGCCGGCCCCGGTTCCCCCTCGGCCGCCCCGACCGCCCCGGCTGACGCCGGCGGCCGGGCCGCCGCCCCTCCCCCGACGGGCGGCGTAAATGTCTCGGAGCGGATATTCCCACCGCTTCGAACAGCGACTCGCCGACGAGGGCCGGAAATCAATCACCGGCGATCAGGAAATGGCCCGGACGATTCTCCGCCGACCCGCCGTCGGCGATTTCCACGGGTCGCCGGATCGGGCCGCCGACTCGGGCCGGTGAGCTTTCCCGGGGGATTTCCTTCCGCATTCCGTTCCGGACCGGGACCACTCCGGCCCATCGGTCGGCGGCCCGCCCGGCACCCGGTCCGCACCGCGTACACGCGAGCTGTCAAGTCGCCCCGAGCGGGTGTCCCGGCCCGTGCGGGCCGGGCCGCTCCGGGGCGGGCGAGCTTGTGCCCAATGTCGGCAGTTCCCACAGGATGTCCTGACATACGGGCAAGTTGAGGGTTCGTCAGACATGCGCGGAACCTCTTCCGGCGGTCGCGACCAGCCACGCCGGAAGCCACGCCCCACCGGGAGGGTGGTCTACTCCAATCCTTGACAGCGCTCACACGGGTACCCCAGGATGATCGTCAGCCGCCGCTTGTTCAGGGCGCGGACCAGTAATTCATCCACTTCGTAGGCCGTTCACGGGGGACAGGCTGCCGGAGCTTGCAATGGCGCAGGCGGCACAGTCGGATCGAAGTCCTTGCACATTTCCCCGTGGCCGCCGCACGCCATCTGCTGAACAGGCCGGGGCTTTCGCCTGCCCTCTCGCACGCCTGGTCGGCCGCGCCACCAAACGGGATGAGGTTTCGTCAGACGTGCAAAGCAATGCAGAAACGAAATCCGCACGACCAGTTCACGCACGACGGATCGCCCGGAGAGCCGAGCACGCGCCACCGGACTTCGAGACCGACATGTGGGCCCGGATGGCCCTGCCGGCGGCACCGTCCTTAGCGCCCGCCGAACCGGCCTCGGCCGCGGGTCTGAGGCTCGCGCTGTCCCTCCTGGAGGAGGGCGTGCTGACCAGCCGGGGCGCACGTTCTCGCGGGGCGCACGGGGCGCGGGCGGTACCGTCCGCCGGGGCCGTGTACCCGTACGAGTTCGCCGTCCTCACGCGGGAGAACGGCCGGCCGACCGCCTTCCTGGTCGACTCCGACCGCCGCACCTGCACCCGGCTGGCCGCCGGGGGCGTCGCCGAAGCGCTGCGTGCCTCGACGCTGGAGATCCCCGCGGGCGACGGCGCGGTGATCGTGACCCTCACCCGCCCCTGGTTGTCGATGCGCAAGTACGGCGACCGCGGCTACCTGTACACCCAGCTCGATGCCGGGCACGCCGTCGGGAACCTGCTGCTGGCCACCACCGGCCGGCGCGCGCCGGGCACGCTGCGGCTGCGCTTCCCGCGCTCGCCCCTGTCGGACCTGCTGGAGGCCGGCGAGAACTGCCGGGAGGTGCACTCCGCCCTGCTGGTCCCGGCGGCCGAGGCCGACGACGCCTGGGCCCGCTGGACCGTGCACGACGACGCCGACCGGGAGCGGCGCGAGCCGGCCTGGCGGTCCTGGCTGGAGGAGACCTGCTGGGACTCCCTCTCCGCACGGGCGGAGCACCCCGGGAGCACCCGCGCGCCGGACGCCTCCGCGCCCCTCGCGCAGCTGCCCGACAGCGGCCGGCCGACCGGCGCGCAGGACGGCCTGGGCGATCCGTCCGACTGGCCGGAGCTGCTCGCCGCGCGGGCCTCCAGCAAGGCGTTCGTTCCCGGCACCGTCCCCGCGGCCGAGGTCTGGCAGGCCGTCTCGGCCCTGTCCACGCCGGTGCGGACGGACCTGCCGGCCGACTCCCCGATGGGCGCCACCCTGGTCCTGCGGTCGGCGGAGGAACCCGAGCACAACGCCGTCCACCTGCTGACCGGCGAGGGTGCACGGCGACCCGGCCGGCTGCCGTCCACCGACGAGGTGGTCCGCGCCTGCATGCAGCAGCGCAGCCTGGCCGACAGCGCAGCCGTCGTCCTGCTGCACGCGCCGCGAACCGCGCTCAGCGACACCGCCGCCGAGGCGGCCGCCGGCAGCGAGGACCTGCGCGAACTCGCCTTCCGGTGCGGCGCCCTGGGCCAGTTGCTGTACCTGGGGGCGACTCGCGCCGGGATCGGTGTGACCGGCGTCGGCGGCTTCGACGCGGCGCTCTGGCACTCGCTGGCCGGGCTGCCGGACAGCGACGAGATCCTCTACGTCCTGCTGCTCGGGCGCCCGGACGACTCCGGCATCAAGTTCGACCGGCTCGCCACCGCACACGCCCAGAACGAGCGGTGAGGCCACGATGAACGCCGTCCTTCCCGGCGCCTTCACGGACGCTCTCGCCCGGCACGGCGACCGTGTCGCGGTCACCGACGCCGACACCTCGCTCAGCTACGCCGAACTGGCCGACCGGGCCCGGGCCGCCGCCGCCCGGCTGGCCCCGCACGGCGCGGCCGGCGAGCGGCTGCGGATCGGCTTCTACGCCGCCAACTCCACCGACTACGTGGTGGGTTACCTGGCCGCCCTGTTCGCCGGCGCGGTTCCCTTCCTGGCCGACTCGGCCTTCGGGCCGTTCGAGCTGGCCCGGATCGCCGAGGACTGCGGACTGGACCTGCTGGTCCACGCACCGGATGCCGACGTCGAGCAGGTCACCGAGCGGATCCCCGGCGCGGGCGAGTTCGCGGGGGGCGAGTTCGGCGGCCTCACGGTCAGCCGGGTGCGCCGCTTCGACGCCCCCGCCCCACCGCTGCTGCCCGACACCGAGGTCTGCCGCTTCACCTCCGGCTCCACCGGCCGGCCCAACTGCATCGAGTTCTCCGGCGCGGCCGTGCTGGCGGCGGCCCGCAACTGGGTCGAGGGAACCGGGCTCTCGGCCCGGGACCGGATCGCCTGCCTGGCCGCGCTCTCCAACGGCCTGGCCTTCAACACCTCCTTGCTCGCCGCCTTCCTGCCCGGCGCCTCGCTGCACCTGTCGCGCGGCCTGCCGACCGCCTCCCGGATCGTGCGGCTGCTGGAGAGCACCGGTGCCACCCGGCTGGTGGCCTTCCCGGCGCTGTACGAGTCGATCGTGCGGCGCTCCTCCACCGGGGGCTTCGCCGGCGTCCGCGCCGCGATCTCCTCGGGAGCCCCGCTGCGCGACAGCGTCCGTGAGGAGTTCACCCGGCTCACCGGCGTGCCGATCCACAACTACTACGGCGTGGCCGAGGCAGGGCCCCTGACCTTCGCCGCCGACGGCACCGGCACCGGGCTCGGCACCCCGCTGCCCGGTGTGGAGGTGATCGCGGACGAGGAGGGGCTCCGGGTCCGGAGCGAGTCGATGGGCTCCCGCTACCTCAACGCCCCCGGGGTCTTCGAAGCGCGGGTCGACGACGAGGGCCGCTACCGCACCGGCGACCAGGGCCACCTGCTCGACGGCGTGCTCCACCTCACCGGCCGCACCGGGCGACTGGTCAACGTGGGCGGACGCAAGATCGACCCGATCGAGATCGCCGAGGTGCTGCGGAAGGCCGCCGGAGTGCTCGACGTCGTCGCCTTCGAGGCCGAGGGCCGGCACGGCGACCCGGTCCTGGCCGCCGTCCTCGCCGTCGAGGCCGGTCCCACCGTGCAGTCCCTGCGCGCCCACTGCGCGGCGCTGCTGCCCTCCTTCAAGGTGCCCTCGGTCTTCCACCTGGTGGACCGGATACCGGTGAACTCGATCGGCAAACCGTCGGTCGAGCGCCTGCGGCGGCTGCTCGCCGAAGCCCGGAGCAACTGACCCCCTCCCCAGCACAGGAGCCCACCATGGACAACAGCTCTCTCCACACCAAGATCCTCGACCTCGCGGTCGCGGCCGGCGACGGCAGCTTCACCGCCGGCGAACTCGCCGAGGCCGGTTACTCGTTGAGCGCGGTCAGCTTCTCCTCGCTCTCCTACATGCGCCTGATCGACAGCATCGAGAACGACCTCGGCGTCTACCTGGACCCGGAGGTCGGCGCCGAGCACTACGAGACCATCGACAGCGTCGCGGCCCTGGTGGTCGCCAGCGGTGTCGGCGCCGATGCCTGATGAGGTGCCCGCGACCGGCGGCCCCGCCCTGGGCGTCGTCGGTCGCGGGCGGCTCGGCTCGGCCCTGCTGGCGGCCTGCCGGGCCGACGGCACGCGGGTGTCGCTGACCGCCTCCCGCCGCGACGGCTGGCAGGTCGACGCCGTGCCCGACGTCCTGGTCGACGCGAGCGCGCCCGAGGCGCACGCGGACGTCCTCGCGTACTGCACGGCGTACCGGGTGCCGCTGGTCGCCTGCGTCTCCAACCTGACGGACGCCCAGTGGACGTCCCTGGAGGAGCTGGCGACGGTGGTGCCGGTGGTGCGCGCCACCAACCTGTCCTTCGCCCACTACGTCCAGCTGCGCATCGCCGAGTTCACCGCCGCCCTCACCCGGGGCCCGCTCGGCCCGACCACCACCACCGTCCGGGAGCGGCACCCGATCGGGAAGGCGCACCGGCCGAGCGCCACCGCGCTGGTCCTGGCGCAGACCTGGGCCGGGGCGAGCGGCCGGACGGTGGCCGACATCGCCGACGAACGCGCCGGACTCCCCGTCAGCGAACACGAGTTGACCCACACCTGGAACGGCGAGTCGCTGCACGTGCGCCACCACGTCGGCAGTTGGGCGGTACCGGCCCGGGGCGCGCTGACCGCCGCCGGCTGGGCCCGCACCGCCGCGCCCGGCCTGGTCACCATGCGGACCGTCTACGACGACCTGACAGCAAGGAGCACGCCATGACCACCGCAGAGGTGCGGCCGCTCAGCCCCGCCGAACGCCGGCTCGTCCTCCAGGTCGCGGTCGGTGCCCGGATGCTCTCCCTCGACGGGCACGACGACTTCAACCAGGGCCAGATCTCGGCCCGGATACCCGGCCGCGACGAGTTCTTCATCAAGGGCGCCCTGGTCGGCTTCGACGAGGCCGCCCCCGCCGACGTGGTCCGCTGCTCGGTCGACCACACGCTGCCCGCCCCACCGCTGGCACCCCCGGAGCTGCCGCTGCACCAGGCGATCTACCGGGCGCGTCCGGACGTCAACGGCATCGTGCACAGCCACGCGCCGTACACCCTGCTGTTCGGGGCCACCGACCTGCCGATGCGTCCGATCTCCCACGACGGCGCGTACTTCCGGGACCGGATCGGCCTGTTCACCGAGACCAGCAACACGGTCCTGGACATCGGGACGGGTGACGCCATCGCCAAGGACCTCGGGGACCACCCGGCCGTCCTGCTGCGCAACCACGGCGGGGTGGTCGTCGGCAAGAGCGTGCGGCACGCCGCCGTCTTCGCGCAGGTGCTGGAGCGCGCCTGCCGGCTCCAGCTGACCGCCGAGGGCACCGGCGTCCCGTACGTCTGGTCCACCGAGCAGGACGTGGCCGCCAAGCAGGACTTCATCTACGCCGACCTCTCCGTCCGCTCGTACTGGGACTACGCCGTCCGCCGGGTCGGCCGGCACTGGCCCGAGACCGTCGACTGGACCCGCGGCTGACCGTCGTCCCGCCCGCCTCGGACGGCTCCCGGAGCGGTCCGGGCCCGTCCTTCCCCGCCCACGCACCCACGCACCCACGCACAGAGCCGGAGCGCCATGCCGACCTTGACCACCGCCGACCCGCCGCGCCACGACCGTGCCCGGGTGCAGCGACGGACCGTCCGGACCCTCGTGGTCGCCGAGGTGATCAGCGGCAGCGGCATCGCCACGGGTTTCGCGGTCACCAGCCTGCTGGCCGAGGAACTCGGCGGGAGCGCCACCGTCGCCGGCCTGTCGCAGACCGCGGCGACGCTCGGCGGCGCGGCCGCGGTGGGGGCGATCGCGGCGATCACCCACGTCCGGGGGCGGCGCCCCGGGCTGGCCACCGGGTACCTGGCCGCCGCAGTGGGCGCGGTGGCCTGCGTGGTGGCCGCGGTGGTGCACAGCTTCCCGCTGTTCCTGCTCGGCATGGTGTTCTACGGGGCCGCCGGGGCCACCGGCCTGCAGGCCCGGTTCGCCGCCGCCGACCTGGCCGAGCCGCAGCGCCGGGGCCGGGCCATGTCCCTGGTGCTCACCACCACCGTGGTCGGCGCCGTGATCGGGCCCAATCTCACCGGACCCGGTGCCGCGATCGCCGAACACCTGGGCCTGCCGCCGCTGTCCGGCACCTACCTGTTCGCGATCGTCGGCTTCGCCGCCGCGTTCACCGCGATCGCCGTCTTCCTGCGCCCCGACCCGCTGCTGCTGGCACGCGGGCAGGACGAGGCCGGGGAGCGGGAGAAGCCGCCGCCGCTGCGCGCCATGCTGAAGGCGCTGCGCGGGAACCGCCCGGCCGTCCTGGCGATCCTCAGCATCGTCGCCGGGCACCTGGTGATGATCGCGGTGATGTCGATGACCGGCATCCACATGCACCACGCCGGCACCGGGCTGGGTGTCATCGGCATGGTGCTCAGCGGCCACCTGGCGGGGATGTACGGGTTCTCCACCGTGTTCGGCTGGGCCGTGGACCGTTTCCGCAGCACCCCGGTGCTCTACGGGGGCACCGCCGCGATGCTGCTCTCGCTGTGGCTCTGCGGCACCGCCGGCGGCGACGACGTCGTCCAGCTCGCCGTCGCGCTGGCGCTGCTGGGGCTCTCCTGGTCGGCGGTGCTGGTGGCGGCCTCGGTCCGGCTCTCCGAGAGCGTCCCGGTCGCCGAACTGCCGGCCGCCCAGGGGTTCTCCGACATGGCGATGAACCTGGCCGCGGCCGCGGGGGCCGCACTGTCCGGCGTCGTCCTCGAACGGCTCGGCTTCGCCACCCTGAGCGCGCTGTCCGCGATCGTCCTGCTGCTGCCCTTCCTCGCCCACCCCGCGCTGCACCCGAAGACGAACCGATCCGCCTGAAACCCGGGGCCGCCCCGGGTCCCTCCCTGCGAACGGACCGCCACACCATGACGATCCCCACCACCTTCCACGTCACCCCGCCGACACCCAACACCTCCACGGAGGTCCGCCCCGCCACCCGGGGCGCGGCGGTGCCGGCCACCCACACCCAGCAGGAGCGCCTGATCTGGGGCCGGCACGTGCACCAGGTGAACAACAACATCGCGCTCGGCCTGCGCTTCGACGGGCGGCTCGACGTCGCCCTGCTGGAACGCAGCCTCAACCTGCTGGCCGAACGCCACGAGACGCTGCGCACGGTCTTCCCCGAGGCGGACGGGGAGTCCTCCGAGGAGCACGTGATGCTGCTGCTCCCGCCGCAGCCCCGCGCCCTCCCCGTCCTGGAGGCACCCGACGAGCCCGCGGAGACCCGCCTGCCGCGGGTGCTCGCGCTGCTCGCCGAGCACGCCAACCAGCCCTTCGACCTGGCTGCCGGGCCGCTGTTCCGCCCCGTGCTCGGCCGGGTGAGCGAGAGCCTGCACGTGCTCTCGATGACCACCGACCACATCGTCTTCGACGCCTGGTCGGCCCGGATCATGATCAACGACCTGCTGACCATCTACGCCTCGGAACAGGGCGACGACGTACCGCCGCTCCCCGAACTCCCCGTCCAGTTCCCGGACTTCGCCCTCTGGCAGCACGGCCACCTGGGCGACGTGCAGCTGGAGCGCCAGCTCGGCTACTGGCGCAAGCAGCTCGACGGCATCACCCCGATCCCCGCCTCCGGCCTGGCCGACCCGGACGCGCCCACCGGCGCCGAGCCGGGCGTGACCAAGTTGCTCGAACCGGTCGGACCGGAACTGAGCGCCGCCGTCGAGGAGTTCGCGGTTCGCGAGCGGGTGACCTCGGCCGTGGTGCTCGCCGCGGCGCTCAAGGCCGCCATGTGGCGCCTGCGCCTGGAGACCGTGGGCGAGGACGCCGCCGGCGACGTGGCGACCTTCGGTTCGCTCGCCAACCGGACCCGGCCGGAGACCGACGCGATGGTCGGCTACGTGGCCACCCCGGCCACCTTCCGCACCCGCTTCACCGGGGGGACGCCCTTCGGCGAACTCGTCCGCCTGGAAGCGCAGACGCTGTTCAACGCGATGCGCCACCAGCGGATTCCGTTCTCGCTGATCAGCCGGGAACTCGCCCCCGAGCAGTACGGCGTCCGCTTCCGCGAACCCGGCAGCGTCCCGATCTACCTCAACTTCGACATGGACATGGTGGAGGACGAGCGCGAGCCGCTGCTCCGGCCGTCCGGCCTCGACGTGCAGCCGATCGGCATCCCGATGCCCGAGGTACCGCGGGGCGGCCTGCGGGTCATCGGCTACCGGCGCAAGGACGGCATCGCGATCGAACTCCGCTACCGCCACGACCTCTACGGCCGCGACTGGGCCACCCGCTTCGTCCGCCTGATCCACGCGTTCCTGCAGCACGGCGTGGACGCGCCCGACACCCCCATCGAGGAGCTCACCGCATGACCGCCGTCCCCCACCTGCCCCGCCTGATCGCCGTGGACCTGGACGGCACCCTGCTGCGCCCCGACTACTCGGTCTCGCCGCGGACCCGCCGGGCCGTCGCCCTGGCCCACGAGCACGGCATCGAGACGGTCTTCGTGACCGTCCGCCACGCCGCCGCCATCGAGTACATCGTCGAGGCCCTGGACCTGACCGGGGAGGCGATCTGCTGCGGCGGCGCCGCACTCTGGCAGGTGCCCTCGATGGAGCTGACGGAGGCCTCCACGATCGACGCCGAGACCGCACGCGAGACGGCCGCCCGGCTGAAGCGGGCACTGCCGGACGCCGCGATCGGCTGGATGCTGGCGGACCGGCGGGTCGGCTACGCGCCCGACTACCCCGAGCCGCTGCTGATCGGCGAGTCCTACCGCGCCGACCCGGCGACCATCGACGTCCCGGTGCTCAAGCTCTTCGCCGTCACGCCCCGGCTGCGCGAGATCGACACCGCGGAGGTCGAGGAGATCCTCGGCGGGCTGGTCGCCGTCTCCCACCACCACAGCGGTGTCGTCGACCTGGTGACCCACGGGGTGAGCAAGATCGCCTCGCTGGAGAAGCTCTGCGCCGAGCGCGGCATCGCCCCCGCCGAGGTGATCGCCTTCGGTGACGCCCGGACCGACCTCGACATGATCCGCTGGGCCGGTCGCGGGGTGTTCATGGCGAACGCCGATCCCGCCCTGCACCCCGAGGCCGACCTGATCGCGCCCTCCAACGCCGAGGACGGCGTCGCCGTCGTCCTGGAGAACCTGCTGCGGCCGCAGCACCCGACGCTCGCCGAGGTGGCCCGATGAAGATCCAGCGCATCCTGCCCAGCGAGGAGGCCGCCGACCTGCTCGACCTGGTCCGGGACCTCGCCGCCAACGAACTCGCCCCGCGGGTCGCCGAGTTCGAGGCCAACCACGAGTTCCCCCGGGAGGTCGTGCGCACGCTCGGCAAGGCCGGGCTGCTGAGCCTGCCCTACCCCGAGGAGTACGGCGGCGGCGGGCAGCCGTACGAGGTCTACCTCCAGGCGCTGGAGGAGGTCGCCTACCACTGGCTGGCCGTGGCCGAGTCGGTCAACGTGCACAACCTCGCCTGCTTCGGCACCGCCACGTACGGCACCCGGGCCCAGCGCGAGGAACTGCTGCCCGACATGCTCAGCGGCGAACTCCTCGGCGCGTACTGCCTGTCCGAGCCGGAGGCCGGTTCGGACGCGGCCTCGCTCTCGACCAGGGCGACCAAGGAGGACGGCGGCTACCGCATCTCGGGGACCAAGTCCTGGGTCACCCACGCCGGTCACGCGGACTTCTACAACGTGTTCAGCCGCACCGGCGGCCCGGGGGCCCGCGGCCTGTCCTGCCTGGTGGTGCCCGCGGGCACGCCCGGCATGGTGGTGCACGAGCGCGAGAAGAAGCTCGGCGTCTGGTCCTCGCCCACCGCGCAGATCGGCTTCGACTCCGTGCGGGTCCCGTCCGACCGGCTGGTCGGCCGCGAGGGCAAGGGCTTCCTGATCGCGATGGGCGCGCTGGACTGCGGCCGGCTGGGCATCGCCGCCTGCGCGGTCGGCCTCGCCCAGGCCGCCGTCGACTACGCCGTGCGGTACGCCAAGGACCGCCGGCAGTTCGGGGAACGGATCATCTCCTTCCAGGGCGTCGGATTCATGCTGGCGGACATGGCCACCCAGGTCGCCGCCGCGCGGGCGCTCACGCTGGCCGCCGCCCGTCTGAAGGACGCCGGCCTGCCCTACTCGCTGGAGGCGGCGAAGGCGAAGCTCTTCGCCACCGACATGGCGATGAAGGTGACCACCGACGCCGTCCAGGTGCTCGGGGGCGCCGGCTACGTCGCCGACCACCCGGTGGAGCGCTTCATGCGCGAGGCCAAGCTGCTGCAGATCGTCGAGGGGACCAACCAGATCCAGCGGCTGGTCATCGCCCAGGGCCTGGCCTGACCCGGGGGCACGGGCGGGTGCGCGAGGCGGGAGGCACCCGCCGGCAGGATCGCGGCTCGGGCAGTGACCTGCCGTTGACCGCGACCTCGCCGGCGGTGCGCAGCCTGTCGCGCCCGCCGTGCGCGGCGACTGTCAGAACGGGAAGCGCGACCGCCCGTGCTGGATCGAGATCCACTTGACGGTGGTGAACGCGTCCACGCTGGTGTCGCCGTTCAACCGGCCCACGCCGGAACCCTTCTCGCCGCCGAACGGCACGATCGGTTCGTCCGCGATCGTGCCGTCGTTGACGTGGATCATGCCGGTGTCGATCCGCTGGGCGAACCGGACGCCGCGCTCGACGTTCGCGGTGTGGACGGCGCCGGAGAGGCCGAACGGGGTGTCGTTGGCGATCCGGACGGCCTCCTCCTCGCCGTCGAAGGGGATCAGCAGGGCGACCGGGCCGAACACCTCGCGGCGCAGGATCGGGTCGTCGGCGGGGATGTCGGTGAGGACGGTCGGCCGGACCAGGGTGCCGACGGTGGTGCCGTGCAGCAGCGGGCGGGCGCCGTCCGCTATCGCGCGGTCGACCTCGGCGGTGATCGCCTCGGCCTGGGCGGAGTTGATCAGCGGGCCGAGCTGGGTGGCCGGGTCGCCGGGGTCGCCGACGGTCAGCGAGGCGACCTTGGCGGTGAACTTCTCGCCGAACTCGGCGAGCACCGCGCGGTCGACCAGGATCCGGTTGGCGGCCATGCAGATCTGGCCCTGGTGGGTGAAGCGGCTGGCGACGGCGGCGTCCACCGCGTAGTCGAGGTCGGCGTCGTCGAGCACCACCAGGGCGCTGTTGCCGCCGAGTTCGAGCACCGTCCGCTTCAAGTGCGCGGCGGCGACGGTGGCGACGTGCCGGCCGACGGAGTCCGAGCCGGTGAAGGCGATCACCTTGGGGACGGGGTGCTCGATGAAGGCGTCGCCGATCTCGGCGATGTCGGTGAGCACCACGTTCAGCAGGCCGGCCGGCAGCCCGGCCTCCTCGAAGACCTTGGCGATCAGGGTGCCGCCGGCCACCGGGGCGTCCTGGTGCGGCTTGAGGACGACCGCGTTGCCGAGCGCGAGCGCCGGGGCGACGGCCTTGAGCGACAGGAAGACCGGGGCGTTGAACGGGCTGATCACGCCGACCACGCCGACCGGGAGCCGGTAGAGCCGGTTCTCCTTGCCGGGGACGGGCGAGGGCAGGATCTTCCCCTCCGCGCGCAGGGCCAGCGCGCCGGCCTCCCGCAGCATGTCCTTGACCAGGGCGAGCTCGAAGGCGGACTTCCCGAGGGTGCCGCCGAGTTCGACGGTCATCACCTGGAGGATCTCGGCCTCGCGCTCCTCGACCACCCGCAGCGCGCGCTCGAAGACCAGGCGCCGCTCGTAGGGGCTGGTGGCGGCCCAGGCGGGCTGGGCCCGCTCGGCGGCGCGGTAGGCCAGGTCGATCTCCTCGGCGGTGGCGACCGTGAACGAGGCCAGTTTCTCCCCGCTGTACGGGTCCAGGTCCACGATGTCCCAGGAGCCGGTGCCCGGCCGCCACTGGCCGTCGATGTACTGCAGGGCGAGTTCCGCGATCAAGGACATCCGATCCCTCTCGGCGCTGACGATCACCTACTGACGGATCATCATCCTAATTGCGGTTCAGGCGTCTTGGAGGATCTCCGCGAGAAGCGACCTGGTCTCCTCCTCGGACAGCGCGGCCGCCGCCACCCGCTCCAGCGCGGTCGTGTACTCCGCCACCTCGACCGGCTTGTCCAGGTACAGCGCGGTGGTGAACTGCTCGACGTAGACCACGTCCGCCAAGTCCGGCTCGGGGAAGCACAGCACGGTGAACGCCCCGCTGTCCGCCGCCAGCGCGCCCATCCCCAGCGGCAGCACCCGCAGGCTGATCGTCTCGCGCCGGGAGAGCTCGGCCAGCCGGTCCAGCTGACCGGCCATCACCTCGGGGCCGCCGCACGGGCGGCGCAGCGCCGTCTCGTCGACGATCAGTTCCAGCCGGGCGGTCGACCCCTCGGCCAGGAAGCGCTGCTGCCGGCGCAGCCGGACCGCGGCCCGGCGGGCGATCTCCTCCTCCGGCGCGGCCGGGCTGCCCGCCCGCATCACCGCGTGCACGTACTCGGGGGTCTGCAGCAGCCCGGGCACGAACTGCACCTCGTAGCTGCGGACCAGGTCCGCGGCGTCCTCCAGGTTGAGGTACGTCTGGAACCAGCCGGGGACGACGTCCCCGTAACCGTGCCACCAGGACGGGGCGTTGGTGCCGCCGACCAGGCCGAGCAGCGAGGCCCGGGACTCCTCGTCGTCGACGCCGTAGAGCGTCAGCAGGTCCGCCACGTCGCGCTGCTTGAAGCCGACCCGGCCGAGCTCCATCCGGCTGATCTTCGACTCCGAGGCCCGGATCGAGTACCCGGCGTCCTCCCGGGTCACGCCGCGGGCCTCGCGCAGGCGCCGCAACTGGGCCCCCAACTGGATGCGACGCGCGGTCGCACCGCTGCCCGTCTGCAGGCCCGTCATGCAAACCTCCGCCCCAGGAACGCCGATTGGACCCCGTGGGATGCAGTCTGCCACTGCGCGACGACACTCCGCGAGATCCTTCCGGTATTTGGCCAATCCGTTGTACGGGCCCGGGTTTCGACTCCGCTCAGGACAGCGCCGGCAGCACGCCCGCCAGATCGGTGCGCGAGCCCACGCCGAGCTTCGGGTACGCCTTGTACAGGTGGTGCCCGACGGTGCGGGCGCTCAGGAACAGCTGCGCGGCGATCTCCCGGTTGGACAGGCCCTGCGCGGCCAGCCGGACGATCTGCGACTCCTGCGGGGTCAGCCCGGCCACCGTCCGCTCCGGACCCGCGGCGGCCGGGCCGCCGGTGGCCTCCAGCTCCAGCCGGGCCCGCTCCGCCCACGGCCCGGCGCCCAGCCGCCGGAAGGCCTGCTCGGCGGAGCGCAGCGGGGCCCGGGCCTCCGCCTTGCGGCGGCCGCGGCGCAGCCACTCGCCGTACAGCAGCTCGGTCCGGGCCTGCTCCCAGGGCCGGGGCTGCTCGGCGTGCCCGGCCAGCGCCGCCAGGTAGCGGTCCTCGGCGAACTCGTCGGGCGCCAGCAGCGCGTGGCAGCGGTGCACCAGGGCCCGGGCCCACGGCCGGTCGGCCCGCGCGGCCCAGCGCTCGAACCCGGCCAGCGGCCCGGCGGTCCGCTCCCCCCGGCGCAGCCGCACCGCGGCCTCCACCAGGTCGGGCACCGCGCGCACCGCGCTGACGTGGTGCGCGTGCGGGCCGCCGGTGAGCGCGGCCAGCTGCCCGAAGGCGTCCTCGGCCCGGCCCGCGCCCAGGTCGAGCACGCCCAGCGCCCAGCGCGCCCAGGGGGCGCCCGCGCCGCCCCGGGCGAAGGCCGCGGCGGCCTGCTCCCGGCACGGGTCGCCGTCGCCGCGGACGGCGGACAGGTAGGCCAGGAAGCCGTGCAACTGCCCGGTCCACAGCGGCTGTCCGGTGTCCCGGGCCAGCCCCAGCGCCTCGGCCGCGTGGTCGGCGGCCAGGCCGGGGCGGCCGTCGAAGAGCTCGGCCTCGGCGAGGAAGAACAGCAGCGTCGGCAGCGTCCCGAAGGCCCCGGCCTCCCGCCCCTCCCGGACCAGCCGGCGGGCCAGGTCCAGCACCTCCGCGTCGTGGCCGGGCACCAGCCCCGCCCCGCAGGCCAGCGCCAGGTCGACGGGCACCGCCGCCCCGGCCGCCCGCGCGGCCCGCTCCGCCTCGGGCAACGTGGGGACCCCGGCGCCCGCTCCCCCGGCGCCGGCCGGACCCGCGTCCGGCCCCTGCTCCTGCTCCTGCTCCTGTTCCCCCACCAGCGGGCCGAGCGCCGCCGCCAGGTAGCGGACGACCGGTTCGAGCGGGTCGTCGGCGGGCAGCGGCAGGGCGGTGAGCGCCGCCAGGGTGTCCCGGACGGCCGGGAGGCCGTCGTACCAGGCGACGTGCACGGCCTGCACCAGGACGCGGGCGGCCGGGCCGGGGTGCGGGTCGGCGACGAGTGCGGCGGCCTCGGTCAGCCGGCGGTGCGCGGGGCCGTGCTCGCCGCGCCAGAACTCGGCGACGCCGCGGGCGAACAGCAGGTGGGCGCGGGTCACCGGGTCGCTGTCCGGCCGGTCGGCGGCGAGGGCGAGCCGTTCGGCCCGGTCCACTTCGCCGGCCTCCAGCGCGGCCTCGACCGCCTCGACCGTCCAGCGGCGGGCGAGGTCGGGGTCGGGGCTGAGCCGGGCGGCCCGCTCGTAGGCGGCGGAGGCCCCGGTGTGCCCGCCGCGGGCGGCGGCGGCCCCGGCCGCGGCGGCGAGTTCTCCGGCGGCGTCGGCGTCCCGGCCGGTGGCGGCCAGGGCCCGGTGCCAGGCCCGGCGCAGCGGTTCGGCGGGCCCGTGGGCGGCGGCCAGGGCCCGGTGCGCGGCCAGCCGGTCGACGAGCGGGGCCCGGTCGGCGACGGCGGAGCGCAGCAGCGGGTGGCGGAACGCCACCCGGCCCGCCGTCAGGTCGACCTTCAGCAGGCCCTGTTCCTCGGCGGGGGCGAGGTCGGCGGCGTCCAGGCCGCTCTCGGCGGCGGCCCGCAGCAGTACTTCCAGGGCCCCGGTCTCCTCCAGGGCGGCGAGCAGCAGCCAGCGCTGGGTGCGGCCGGGCAGGCGGCTGACCTGGCCGTGGTAGGCGAGCCGGAGCCGTCCGGCGGGCGGCAGGGCGCCGGTGTCCGCGCCGTGCGGGAGTTCGCGCAGGGCCAGCGGGTTGCCGGCGGCGGCGGCCAGCACCCGTGCGGGGTCCGGGAGTTCGGGGGCGAGGTGGTGCAGCAGGGCGGCCGCGTCGGGTTCGGCCAGCGGTCCGATCCGCAGGTCGGGCAGTCCGGCCGGGTCGGGGCCGTCGTCCTCCCGGGTGGCGAGCAGCAGGGCGACGCGTTCGGCGCCGAGCCGGCGGGCGGCCAGCCGCAGCACCGCCGCGGACTCCGGGTCGGCCCACTGGAGGTCGTCCACCAGGGCCAGGACCGGCTGCCGTTCGGCGAGGTCGCCGAGCAGGGTGAGCACCGCGAGGCCGACCAGCAGCCGGTCCCCGGCGGGGCCGTCGGCCAGGCCCAGGGTCCGTTCCAGCGCGGCCCGTTGCGGTCCGGGCAGGCCGTCCAGTTCGCCCAGGGCGGGGGCCAGCAGCTGGCTGAGCACCGCGTGCGGCAGCCGGGCCTCGCTCTCTACTCCGGCGGCCCGCAGCACCCGCCACCCGGCGGCCGCGCTGGCGGCCGCGTCCAGCAGTGCGCTCTTCCCGATGCCCGGTTCGCCGCGCAGCACCAGCGCCCCGGCCCGTCCCCCGCCGGCCGCCGCGAGCAGCTGGTCGACCGCGGCCCGTTCCGTCCCCCGTCCGTACAGCATGGGTCGACCCTACCTATGGGTGACCGATTCCCCGGCCGGGCGATCTCCGTAACTTCTTGTCCTGCAAGGGAGACCGCAGCTCAGAAGGAGACCACGATGGACCTGCAGCACCTGGCCGAGCGCTACCTGGCCGCCTGGAACGAGACCGACCCGGCCGCGCGCCGCAAGCTCGTCGAGGAGACCTGGGCCGCCGACGGCAGCTACACCGACCCGCTGGTCGAGACCCGCGGCCACGAGCAGTTCGACGCCGCCCTGGCCGCCGTCCAGGCCCAGTTCGCCGGCCTGGTCTTCCGCCTCGGCCCGGTCGACGCCCACCACCACGTGGCCCGCTTCACCTGGGAGCTGGCCCCGGAGGGCGCCGCGGAGCCCCTGGTGGTCGGCTTCGACGTCCTGACCGCGGACGGGGACGGCCGGATCGCCACCGTGGTCGGCTTCCTCGACAAGGTCCCGGCGGCCTGAACGCGCGGGGTCCGGGAACGACAACGACGCCTGCCCTTACCTGGTCGGGGAGTGGGCAGGCGTCGTGATGACCGGGTCCCGGCGGCTCTGGCGGGTCGGTGTTTGTCGGCCGTACCCCCCTCGCGGGGGGCTGGGCGTTCGTGGGGCGGCGGTCGGTCAGACCACCAGCGAGCGGTCGGTCGGCTTGATCGGGGCGGGGAGCGGGGTCTTGCCGCCCAGGTAGGCGTCGACCGCCGAGGCGGCCGAGCGGCCTTCCGCGATCGCCCAGACGATCAGGGACTGGCCGCGACCGGCGTCACCGCAAACGTACACCCCGTCGACGTTGGTGCCGAACTTGCCGTCGCGGGCGACGTTGCCGCGGGCGTCGAGGTCGACGCCGAGCTGCTCGACGAGGCCGTTCTTGACGTCGGTGCCGGTGAAGCCCATGGCGAGGGTGACCAGCTGGGCCGGGATGACCTTCTCGCTGCCGGGGACGGGCTCGAACTTGCCGTTCTTGAACTCGACCTCGACCAGGTGCAGTTCCTGGACGTTGCCGTCCTCGTCGCCGGCGAAGTGGGTGGTGGAGACGGAGTAGATCCGCTCGCCGCCCTCCTCGTGGGCCGAGGTGACCTTGTAGGTCATCGGCATGGTCGGCCAGGGCTGGCCGGCCGGGCGGTCCTCGGAGGGCCGCGGCATGATCTCCAGCTGGGTGACCGAGGCCGCGCCCTGGCGGTGCGCGGTGCCGACGCAGTCGGCGCCGGTGTCGCCGCCGCCGATGACGACGACGTGCTTGCCCTTGGCCGAGATCGGGGAGTCGACGTAGTCGCCCTCCTGGACCTTGTTGGCCAGCGGCAGGTACTCCATCGCCTGGTGGACGCCGTTCAGCTCCCGGCCCGGGACGGGCAGGTCGCGGGCGGTGGTGGCGCCGGCCGCGACGACGACCGCGTCGAAGCGCGAGCGCAGGTCCTGGCCGCTGATGTCGACGCCGGCCTCGACGCCGGTGCGGAAGCGGGTGCCCTCCGCGCGCATCTGCTCGATGCGGCGGTTGATGTGGCGCTTCTCCATCTTGAACTCGGGGATGCCGTAGCGCAGCAGGCCGCCGATCCGGTCGGCGCGCTCGTACACCACCACGGTGTGCCCGGCCCGGGTGAGCTGCTGGGCGGCGGCCAGGCCGGCCGGGCCGGAGCCGATCACGGCGACGGTCTTGCCGGACAGGCGCTCGGGGACCTGCGGGGTGACCCCGCCGCGGTCCCAGGCCTTGTCGATGATGGTGACCTCGACGTTCTTGATGGTCACCGCGTCCTGGTTGATGCCCAGGACGCACGCCGACTCGCACGGAGCCGGGCACAGGCGGCCGGTGAACTCCGGGAAGTTGTTGGTGGCGTGCAGCCGCTCGATCGCGCCGGTCCAGTCGTCCCGGTAGGCGAGGTCGTTCCACTCGGGGATGAGGTTCCCGAGCGGGCAGCCGTTGTGGCAGAACGGGATGCCGCAGTCCATGCAGCGGCCGGCCTGCTTGGTGATGATCGGAAGGAGGCTGCGCTCGACGTAGACCTCGTTCCAGTCGCGGAGCCGGACGTCCACCGGACGGCGCTCCGCCAGCTGCTTGGGCGTGGTCAGGAAGCCCTTGGGGTCAGCCATTTGCCGCCTCCATCATCTTGCGAGTGGTCTCCACCTCGGAGAGGCCATCGCGCTCAGCGGCGTCCTTGGCGGCGAGCACAGCCTTGTAGTCGGTGGGCATGATCTTGGAGAAGCGGGAGACCCCGCTGCCCCAGTCGGCCAGGAGCTCGGCGGCGACGGTGGAGCCGGTCTCCTCGTAGTGCTGCTGGACGGTCTCGCGCAGCCAGTCGCGGTCGGCGGCGCCGGGGGCCTCGATGCCCACCATGCCGCTGTTGACGTTGGCCGGGCGGAGGTCGAGCACGTAGGCGATGCCGCCGGACATGCCCGCCGCCAGGTTCCGGCCGGTCTCGCCGAGGATCAGCACCCGGCCGCCGGTCATGTACTCCAGGCCGTGGTCGCCCACGCCCTCGACCACCAGGGTCGCACCGGAGTTGCGGACCGCAAAACGCTCGCCGGCCTTGCCGCGCAGGTGGATCCGGCCGGAGGTGGCGCCGTAGCCGATGGTGTTGCCGGCGATGACGTGGTTCTGCGCGTCGGCGCCGATCGCGGCGGCGTCCCGGGCGGGACGGACCACGATCACGCCGCCGGACAGGCCCTTGCCGACGTAGTCGTTGGCGTCGCCCTCCAGGCGCAGCGTGATGCCGCTGGGCACGAAGGCGCCGAACGACTGGCCGGCCGAGCCGGTCAGGGTGACGTCGATGGTGCCCTCGGGCAGGCCCTCGCCGCGGTACCGCTTGGTGACCTGGTGGCCGAGCATGGTGCCGACGGTGCGGTTGACGTTGCGGACCGGCAGCTGGATGCGGACGGCCTCGCCGCGCTCCAGGGCGTCCTCGGCGAGCTCGATGAGCTGGTTGTCGAGGGCCTTGTCGAGCGCGTGGTCCTGCGCGGTGGTGTGGTGCAGGGCCGCGCCCTCGGGCAGCGCCGGGACGTGGAACAGCGGGGCCAGGTCGAGCCCGGCGGCCTTCCAGTGGTCGATGGCGGCCTGGGCGTTGATGTGCTCGGCGTGGCCGACGGCCTCCTCGATCGAGCGGAAGCCGAGCTCGGCGAGCAGCTCGCGGACCTCCTCGGCGATGAACTCGAAGAAGTTGACCACGAACTCGGGCTTGCCGGAGAACCGGTCGCGCAGCACCGGGTTCTGGGTGGCGACGCCGACCGGGCAGGTGTCGAGGTGGCAGACCCGCATCATGATGCAGCCGGAGACCACCAGCGGGGCGGTGGCGAAGCCGAACTCCTCGGCGCCCAGCAGGGCGGCGATGACCACGTCGCGGCCGGTCTTGAGCTGGCCGTCGGTCTGCACGACGATGCGGTCGCGCAGGCCGTTGAGCAGCAGGGTCTGCTGGGTCTCGGCGAGGCCGAGCTCCCAGGGGCCGCCCGCGTGCTTGAGCGAGGTGAGCGGGGAGGCGCCGGTGCCGCCGTCGTGGCCGGAGACCAGGACGACGTCCGCGTGCGCCTTGGAGACGCCGGCCGCGACGGTGCCCACGCCGACCTCGGAGACCAGCTTCACGTGGATGCGGGCGTCCGGGTTGGCGTTCTTGAGGTCGTGGATCAGCTGAGCCAGGTCCTCGATGGAGTAGATGTCGTGGTGCGGCGGCGGGGAGATCAGGCCGACGCCCGGGGTCGAGTGCCGGGTCCTGGCCACCCACGGGTAGACCTTGTGGCCGGGCAGCTGGCCGCCCTCGCCGGGCTTGGCGCCCTGGGCCATCTTGATCTGGATGTCGTCGGCGTTGACCAGGTACTCGGAGGTGACGCCGAACCGGCCGGAGGCGACCTGCTTGATCGCCGAGCGGCGGGCCGGGTCGTACAGGCGCTCCGGGTCCTCGCCGCCCTCGCCGGTGTTGGACTTGCCGCCGAGCCGGTTCATCGCGATGGCGAGGGTCTCGTGCGCCTCCATCGAGATGGAGCCGTAGGACATCGCGCCGGTGGAGAACCGCTTGACGATCTCGGAGACCGGCTCGACCTCGTCGAGCGGGATCGGGGTCCGGCCGAGGGCGTCCAGCTGGAACAGGCCGCGCAGCGTCATCAGGCGCTCGGACTGGGAGTTGACCCGGTCCGTGTACTGCTTGAAGACGTCGTAGCGCTTGGTGCGGGTGGAGTGCTGGAGGCGGAAGACCGTCTCCGGGTCGAACAGGTGCGGCTCGCCCTCGCGGCGCCACTGGTACTCGCCGCCGATCTCCAGCGCGCGGTGCGCGGCGGCGATGCCGGAGGCCGGGTACGCCTTGGCGTGCCGGGCGGCGGTCTCCTTGGCGATCTCGTCCAGGCCGATGCCGCCGAGCTTGGTGGTGGTGCCCGCGAAGTAGGCGTCCACCAGCTGCTGGGAGAGGCCGATGGCCTCGAAGACCTGCGCGCCGCGGTAGGAGGCGACGGTGGAGATGCCCATCTTGGACATCACCTTCAGGACGCCCTTGCCGAGCGCCTTGATCAGGTTCTTGATCGCCTTCTCGGCCTCGATGCCCGAGACGAACACGCCCTGGGCGACCAGGTCCTCGACCGACTCCATGGCCAGGTACGGGTTGACCGCGCCGGCGCCGTAGCCGACCAGCAGCGCGACGTGGTGCACCTCGCGGACGTCGCCGGCCTCGACCAGCAGCGACACCTGGGTGCGCTGCTTGGTGCGGATCAGGTGGTGGTGGATCGCCGAGGTGAGCAGCAGCGACGGGATCGGCGCGTGCTCGGCGTCCGAGTGCCGGTCGGAGAGGACGACGATGCGGGCGCCGTCGGCGATCGCGGCGTCGGCCTCGGCGGCGATCTCGGCGAGCCGGGCGGCCAGGCCCTGGCCGCCCGCGGCGACCTTGTACAGGCCGGACAGGGTGACGGCCTTCAGGCCGGACTGGTCGCCGTCCGCGTTGATGTGGACCAGCTTGGCCAGCTCGTCGTTGTCGATCACCGGGAAGGTGATGCCGACCGAGCGGCAGTGCGCCGGGGAGGCGTCCAGCAGGTTGCCCTCGGGGCCGAGGTTGCTGTGCAGCGAGGTGACCAGCTCTTCGCGGATCGCGTCCAGCGGCGGGTTGGTGACCTGGGCGAACAGCTGGGTGAAGTAGTCGAACAGCAGGCGCGGCTTCTCGCTGAGCGCGGCGATCGGCGAGTCGGTGCCCATCGAGCCGAGCGCCTCGCCGCCGGTCTTGGCCATCGGCGCGAGGATGACCCGCAGCTCCTCCTCGGTGTACCCGAAGGTCTGCTGGCGGCGGGTGACCGAGGCGTGGGTGTGCGCGATGTGCTCGCGCTCGGGGAGCTTGGCGAGCTGGATCTGCCCGCCCGCGACCCACTCCTCGTAGGGGTGCTCGGCGGCGAGCGCGGCCTTGAGCTCCTCGTCCTCGACGATGCGGTGCTCGGCGGTGTCGATCAGGAACATCCGGCCGGGCTGCAGGCGGCCCTTCCTGGTGACCTTCTCCTGGTCGATGTCGAGCACGCCGACCTCGGAGGAGAGCACGACCAGGCCGTCCTCGGTGATCCAGTACCGGGCCGGGCGCAGGCCGTTGCGGTCCAGGACCGCGCCGATCTGGGTGCCGTCGGTGAAGGTGACGCAGGCCGGGCCGTCCCAGGGCTCCATCAGGTTGGAGTGGTACTGGTAGAACGCGCGGCGGGCCGGGTCCATGGTGGCGTGGTTCTCCCACGCCTCCGGGATCATCATCAGCACCGAGTGCGGCAGCGAGCGGCCGCCGAGGTGGAGCAGCTCCAGGACCTCGTCGAAGGACGCCGAGTCGGAGTGGTCCGGGGTGCAGATCGGGAAGATCCGGTCCAGGTCGCCGGGGATCAGGTCGGTGGCGAGCTGGGACTCCCGGGCGGTCATCCAGTTCCGGTTGCCCTTGACCGTGTTGATCTCGCCGTTGTGCGCGACGAAGCGGTACGGGTGGGCGAGCGGCCAGCTCGGGAAGGTGTTGGTGGAGAAGCGCGAGTGCACCAGACCGATCGCGGAGGCGTAGAGCCGGTCCGACAGGTCGGGGAAGAAGGGCTCCAGCTGGCCGGTGGTCAGCATGCCCTTGTAGACCAGGGTGCGGGCGGAGAGCGAGGGGAAGTACACCCCGGCCTCGCGCTCGGCGCGCTTGCGCAGCACGAAGGCGACCCGGTCCAGCGCGATGCCGGTGCGCTCGCCGTGCGTGACGCTGTGCTTGTCGTTCGTCGCTTGCGCGACGAAGAGCTGGCGGAAGCGCGGCATCACGGAGCGGGCGGTGGCGCCCAGCAGGTCGGGGGTGACCGGGACGTCGCGCCAGCCGAGGACGGCCAGGCCCTCCTCGGCCGCGATGACCTCGATCCGGGTGGCCGCGGCGGCGGCCTCCTCGTCGTCCTGCGGGAGGAAGGCGATGCCGACGGCGTAGGAGCCGGCGGCCGGCAGCTCGAAGTCGGTGTTGGCGCGCAGGAACGCGTCCGGGACCTGGGTCAGGATGCCCGCGCCGTCTCCGGAGTCCGGCTCGGCGCCGGTGGCGCCGCGGTGCTCCAGGTTGCGCAGGACGGTCAGCGCCTGCTCGACGATCTTGTGGTCGGCGATGCCGGTCAGCGTGGCCACGAAGCCGACGCCGCAGGCGTCGTGCTCGTTGCGCGGGTCGTAGAGACCCTGGGCCTGGGGGCGCGCATCCGGGACGAGGGCGTAGGGGCCGGTGGCCTTGGCGTCCTCGTGGCCGGAGGGCAGGGATGCAGACAGCATCGGCTCTCCCGTCGTCGTAAACAGTTGCTTCATGCAAAGGGACGACGTTGGCCCTGATGCGATTTGTCGGTGCAGGTTACATGATGCCGCTTGTCCCGGGAAGTGGATTCAGACGTCCACATCTCGGGATGATCCCCAGGTCAGGGGGCGGATGGAGGGGGTGGCGCAGCGTCGCGCGTTCCCTCCAGTGTGCCCGGTGCCGAAGGGCGTGAAACGAGGGCGAAACGCCCTCGGAACAGCCGTTGGGGTGTCCTCACCTGGGATTCTTCGAAGTCGACGCCGCCCCCGGTTTCGATTGCGGGGGTCGACAGCCGGATGTCGAGACTAGGGCAAGGTGCAGGCTCGGGCCCATGTGCGGAACATCACGCGTTCCATGGCATAACTATACAGAGGTCTGGGTTTTCGTACAGGTCCGTCCGGGTGGCCGGTCAGCCGATCGCCCCGCCGATCAGCCGCCCCAGCAGGTAGGTGACGCCCGCCGCGGCGCCGCCCAGCACCAGTTGCCGCAGGCCGGAGAACCACCAGCTGCGGGCGGTCACCCGGGCCACCACGGCGCCGCAGCCGAACAGGCCGAGCACCGCCAGCAGCGCGGCCGGCCAGAGCGTGGTCGCGCCCAGCAGGTAGGGCAGCACCGGGAGCAGCGCGCCGAGCGCGAAGCAGCCGAACGAGGAGACCGCGGCGACCAGCGGCGAGGGCAGGTCGTCCGGGTCGACGCCGAGCTCCTCGCGGGCGTGCACGGCCAGCGTGGTGTCCGGGTCGGCGGACAGCTGTCGGGCCACCTCGCGGGCCAGCTCCGGGTCGACGCCCCGGGACACGTACAGTTCGGCCAGTTCGGCCAGTTCGCCGTGCGGGTTGCGCCGCAGCTCGATCCGCTCGGCCTCCAACTCGGCTTCCACCAGCTCGCGTTGGGAGGCCACCGAGGTGTACTCGCCGGCCGCCATGGAGAACGCGCCGGCCGCCAGGCCGGCCAGGCCGGTGAGCACCACGGTGCTCGGCGCGGCGTCGCCGCCCACCACGCCGGTCATCAGCGCGAAGTTGGAGACCAGGCCGTCCATCGCGCCGAACACGGCGGGGCGCAGCCAGCCGCCGTTGACGTCCCGGTGGTGGTCGGCGTCGGGTATCCGGGGCTGCGGGCTGTCGGTGTGCGGGTCTGCGGTGATGGTGCTCATGCGGACGGCTCCCCTTCCGGGCACGGCGGTTCCCCCCGGGGCGGGCGCCGGCCGGGCTTGCTGCTCCTCGAACGTAGCCGTTTGACCTGCGAGTTTCCAGCAAAGTAAGCCTGCCCAAAGGCAGTTGGGGCCGCCTCGCCGGTCTCGGCGGGGCGGCCCCAACGGGGTCGGGCGCAGCAGCTCAGGAGGGCTTCTCGGAGTCCTTGGAGAGCTTCGCGGGGGTGTCCGGCACCGGCTCGGCGGTGGCGTCCGCCCGGTCCTCGTCCGAGGCGGACTCGACCGGAGCGTCCTTCACCGGGGCGGACTCGGCCGGGGCGTCCCCGGCCGGGGCGGACTCGGCGGCGGCCGCGGCCTCGGCGCGCTCCGCGGTGGCCTGCGGGTCGATCGAGTCCGGGTCCTCGCGGCCGGGGCGGAGCTTGGCGGAGAGCACGAAGGCGGCGACCGAGCCGAGGAAGACCAGGATCGCGGTCCAGTCGTTCAGGCGCAGGCCGAAGAAGCGGTGCGCCTCGTCGATCCGCAGCCACTCGGTCCAGAACCGGCCGACCGTGTAGGCCGCCACGTACAGCCAGAAGGCCCGGCCGTGGCCGAGGTTGAAGCGCTTGTCGGCCCAGATCACCAGGACGGCGACCAGCACGCACCAGATCGACTCGTACAGGAAGGTCGGGTGGTAGATGCCCTGGACCACGGTGCCGTCCGGGAGCGTCTTGTCGATCTTCAGGCCCCAGGGCAGGGTGGTGGGGCGGCCGTACAGCTCCTGGTTGAACCAGTTGCCCCAGCGGCCGCAGGCCTGGGCCAGCACGATGCCGGGGGCGATCGCGTCGGCGTAGGCGGGCAGCGGGACACCGCGGCGGCGGGCGCCGATCCAGGCGCCGACCGCGCCGAAGGCGATGGCGCCCCAGATGCCGAGGCCGCCCTCCCAGATCTTCAGCGCGTCGATCGGGTGCTTGCCCTCGCCGAAGTACAGCTGGTTGTCGGTGACGACGTGGTAGAGCCGGCCGCCGACGAGGCCGAACGGCACCGCCCAGACCGCGATGTCGCCGACCGTGTGGCGGCCGCCGCCGCGGGCGACCCACCGCTTGCTGCCGAGCCACACGGCCACGACGACACCGATGATGATGCAAAAGGCGTAGGCGCGCAGCGGGATGGGCCCCAGGTTGAGGACGCCCCGCGACGGGCTCGGAATGTATGCGAGATCCATGGCACTCTCGACGCTACCGTGTCCCACCGGTCACACCGGCACCGGAGCCGGTCACGGTAGCGTCACGCGGCGGCCGCCGGTCAGGGCGAGGGCGGGGTGTTGGACTCGGCGGCGGTCGAGCTGGGCGCCGGGCTCTGGCCGTTGGAGCCGGGGGTGCCGAGCTGCTTGCCCTGGTTGGCCGCGTCCACCCACTTCACCAGGTTCTCCGGGCTGATCTGCTCGTCGCCCTTCTTCGGGTAGATCGCCTCGCCGTTCAGCAGCACCGTCGGGGTCGACTTGTAGCTGGACTTGTCGAAGTCCTGCTGCACCGCGGAGACCCAGCCGCCGAACTTGTTGGAGTTGACGCAGGACTGGAACTCGGGGGTGTCCAGCCCGGGGACCTGCTTGGCCAGGTCGATCAGGGTCTGCTTGGTGCCGAAGGAGTCCTCGGTCTCCTCCGGCTGGTTGCGGTAGAGCACGTCGTGGTAGTCGCGGAAGTGCCCGGCGTCCTGCGCGCAGCCCAGCGCGTTGGCGCCGTACTTGGAGCCGCTGCCGCCCAGCGAGCGGTCGATGAACGAGACGATGTGGTAGTTGACGTAGACCTTGCCGGCGTCCTCCAGCTGGTCGACGGTCGGCGAGAAGGTCCGCTCGAAGCTGCCGCAGGCCGGGCAGCGCGGGTCCTCGTAGACCGTCAGCGTGGACGGGGCGTTGGCGGCGCCGACCGGGATGACCAGGTTCTTGTCGCCGATCGTGCCGGCCGGGGCGGCGGTCGGGGTCTCCGGCTTGGACCGCTGGTTCTGCACCACCACGCCGACCACCACGGCGGCCGCGATCACCACGGCCACCACGCCGCCGACCGCCAGCTTCCTGTTCCGCCGCGCCTTGGCCTCCTCGGCGGCCCGGGCCTCCTTCATCTTGTCCCGGGCGTTGCGCTTGCCTTCTCGGTTCTTCTCGCTCATGGGGTGCTCTTGCCAGTCCAGGGGTCGGGTCGTCGGGGTCCGCGGGCGCGGATCGGTGGGGAGGGGCGCGCCGGGGGTCAGGCGGCCAGCCAGGCGTCCAGCGAGAGCTTCGTCCGGGGCCGGTAGACCAGCCACGCCGCCAGCAGCAGGAACCCGGAGTCGCGCAGGATCTCCTGCAGGTACTTGGTCTGCGACTCGTCCACCGTGCCGCCGCCGCCGAAGCAGCCGCAGTCGATCGAGATGCCGCGCGCCCAGGCGGAGGAGATCCCGGCGATGAAGACCAGCAGCAGCACGCCCGAGACGATCGCCACGATCCTGGTCCCGAGGCCGAGCAGCAGCAGCAGGGCCAGCGCCAGCTCCAGGAACGGCAGGCCCCAGCCGACCGGCTTGACCAGCGACTCGGGCAGGATCTCGTACGCCCGCACCGCCTGGGCCGCCTCCGCCGGGTCGGCGACCTTCGCCAGCCCCGCCCAGCCCCAGACCAGCGCCAGGCCCAGCCGCACCGCCAGCCCGAACCACTCGGCCGCCGAGCCGTCCACCGCCCGGCGCAGCCCGCTCACCCGGCCCCGGTCGGCCTGCTGACTGGCCATCAGTTCCCCCTCGGGCGCGTTCCACCGTTTCCTGCCTGATGAACCGTAGGGGATGGCGGGGGGTTCCTCCACATTGGCGAGTTAAGCCGTTTGAGCGACCTTAAACGGTCATACGTCCGATTTTCCGGATCATCGGGCCGACGGGCCGCAGACCTGGTCGGCCTGCTGGCACAGCACCGCCCGCTCCGCCCCGCGGCGTGCCAACTCCCGTTCCACGCCCCCGCTTCCGGCCAGCGCGGCGGCCAGCGCCAGCCCCGCCGCCAGCGCCCGCAGCAGCACCGCCCTGTGAACCCGCGCCATCCGGATGCCCTTTCGCCGACGAACCACCGGAGGGTCCAACGGCCCCGGCGGGGACGGGAGTACCAGCACCCGCCGGTTTTTCACCCTCGCGGAGTAGGCACGGCACGCGAAGGGCCGCCCGGGGAGCGGCAGTTGCTCCCCGGGCGGCCCTTCGCGCGCTGCGGTGCTACTTCCGGCGGACGCCCTGCGCCAGCTCGCCCGCGAGCGCCCGGACGGCGGCCGTGCCGTCCGCCAACCGCTCGGCGTCCAGCAGGCGCTGGACGAACGCGGAGCCGACGATCACGCCGTCCGCGAAGGCCGCGACCTCGGCGGCCTGGTCGGCGTTGGAGACGCCCAGGCCGACGCAGACCGGCAGCGCGGTGGTGGCGCGGGTGCGGGCCACCAGGTCCTCGGCCAGGTTGCCGACCGCGGCCCGGGTGCCGGTCACGCCCATCACGGCGGCCGCGTACACGAAGCCGGAGCCGGCCGCGGTGACCTCGGCCAGCCGGTGGTCCTTCGAGGACGGGGCGACCACGAACACGGTGTCCAGACCGTGCTCGGCCGCCGCCTTGCGCCACTCCTCGGACTCCTCCACCGGCAGGTCCGGCAGGATGCAGCCCGCTCCCCCGGCCGCGGCCAGGTCGGCGGCGAACCGGGCGGTGCCGTAGCGGTCCACCGGGTTCCAGTACGTCATCACCAGCACCGGCACGGCCGGGTGGGCCGCTACGACCTCGGCGACGGTGCGCAGCACGTCCTTGATCTTCACGCCGCCGCGCAGCGCGATGTCGTCGGCGGTCTGGATGACCGCGCCGTCCAGCACCGGGTCCGAGTGCGGCAGGCCGACCTCGACGACGTCGCAGCCGCCCTCGATCAGCGCGTTGATCGCGGCGATGCCGCCGTCCACGGTCGGGAAGCCGGCCGGCAGGTAGCCGATCAGGGCCGCCCGGCCCTCCGCCTTCGCGGCGGCCAGCGCGGTGGTGAGCTTGGTGTCGGCCATCTCAGTTGGTCCCCTCGGCGTCGTAGAGGCCGAAGTACTCGGCAGCGGTGTGCATGTCCTTGTCGCCGCGGCCGGAGAGCGAGACCAGGATGGTCGCCTCCGGGCCGAGCTCGCGGCCGAGTTCGAGCGCACCGGCCAGGGCGTGCGCGGACTCGATCGCCGGGATGATGCCCTCGGTGCGGGACAGCAGCCGCAGTGCCTCCATCGCCTGCGCGTCGGTCACCGGGCGGTACTCGGCCCGTCCGGTGTCCTTCAGCCAGGCGTGCTCCGGGCCGACGCCCGGGTAGTCCAGGCCGGCCGAGATCGAGTGCGACTCGATGGTCTGGCCGTCCTCGTCCTGGAGCACGTAGGTGCGCGAGCCGTGCAGCACGCCCGGGTCGCCCTTGGTCAGGGTGGCCGCGTGCTTGGGGGTCTCGGCCCCCTCGCCGGCCGCCTCGCAGCCGACCAGCCGCACGCCCGCGTCCGGGATGAACTCGTGGAAGATGCCCATCGCGTTGGAACCGCCGCCGACGCAGGCCACCACCGCGTCCGGGAGCCTCCCGGTGCGGTCCAGCACCTGCTGCCGGGCCTCGACGCCGATGACCCGGTGGAAGTCGCGGACCATCATCGGGAACGGGTGCGGGCCCGCCACCGTGCCGAACAGGTAGTGGGTGGAGTCGACGTTGGCGACCCAGTCCCGGAACGCCTCGTTGATGGCGTCCTTCAGGGTCCGGCTGCCGGACTTCACCGGGACGACCTCGGCGCCCAGCATCCGCATCCGGGCCACGTTCAGCGCCTGGCGCTCGGTGTCGACCTCGCCCATGTAGACGGTGCAGTCGAAGCCGAACAGCGCGCAGGCGGTGGCGGTGGCCACGCCGTGCTGGCCGGCGCCGGTCTCGGCGATGATCCGGGTCTTGCCCATCCGCTTGGTCAGCAGCGCCTGGCCCAGCACGTTGTTGATCTTGTGCGAGCCGGTGTGGTTGAGGTCCTCGCGCTTGAGCAGGACCCGCGCCCCGCCGGCCTCCGCGGAGAACCGGTGGACGTCGGTCAGCGGGCTCGGCCGGCCGGTGTAGTCCTTGAGCAGGGCGTCCAGCTCGGCGGCGAACGCCGGGTCGTTCTTGGCCTTCTCGTACTCCTCGGCGACCTGCTCCACGGCGGCGACCAGCGCCTCCGGGATGAAGCGGCCGCCGTAGGCGCCGAAGTAACCGCGGGCGTCGGGCACCTGGGCGCCCGGAAGGTAGTGCTCGGACATGATCCGTCCTCGGATGAAGGATTGACGGCGTGGAAGGGGGAGCCTGCGGCGAATCGTCAGCCGCAGGTGCCGCGCCATCGGCGTCCGGGGACCTGTCCGGGCTCGCAGCCGATCACGTACCGCACCCGCCGCCCCAGCGCCCGGCGCGCGGGCGCGCGACAGCCGCGCGGGCGGCAGCCGGGGGCGAGACGGGTGGCGATCGACATGGCCGGGGCTCAGCCCCGCCCGTTGTTGCGCAGCGCCGGGTGCGCCCCGGCGGCGACCAGGTCGGCGACCGCGGCCTTCGGGTCCCGGCCGGTGACCAGGGACTCGCCGACCAGCACCGCGTCGGCGCCCTGGTTGGCGTAGGTGATCAGGTCGTGCGGGCCGCGCACGCCCGACTCGGCGACCTTGACGACGTGCGCCGGGATGGCGTCCACCACGTTGCCGAAGGTGTTCCGGTCGACCTCCAGCGTCTTCAGGTTGCGGGCGTTGACGCCGATGATCCGCGCGCCGGCGTCCACCGCGCGGGCGATCTCCTCCTCGTCGTGCACCTCGACCAGCGGGGTCAGCCCGATCGACTCGGCCCGCTCGATCAGCGAGACCAGGGCCGGCTGCTCCAGCGCGGCGACGATCAGCAGCGCCAGGTCCGCGCCGTGCGCGCGGGCCTCCCACAGCTGGTAGGCGGTGACGATGAAGTCCTTGCGCAGGATCGGGGTGGGCACCGCCGCGCGCACCGCGTCCAGGTCCGCCAGCGAGCCGCCGAAGCGGCGCTGCTCGGTGAGCACGCTGATCGCGGCGGCCCCGCCGGCCGCGTAGTCGACCGCCAGCGCGGCCGGGTCGGCGATCGCCGCCAGCGCGCCCTTGGACGGGCTGGAGCGCTTGACCTCGCAGATCACCCGGACGCCGTCACCGCGCAGCGCGGCCACGCCGTCCTTCGCCTCGGGCGCCTTCGCGGCGAGCTCCTTGAGCTCGTCCAGGGAGACCCGGGCCTGTCGCTCGGCGAGGTCCTGCCGGACCCCGTCGATGATCTCGTCGAGCACAGTCACGCGTGCGCCCCCATCGTGTTTCGGTGGTGAGGCCGGGGGCGTCGAGCGCGGTCCCGGCCCTTCGATGGTATCGGGCGCGGGGGGCGCACTCCGCATCCGACCGGCGCGCGTCTCGATCGGCGGACCGCCCGGCGGACACCGCGCGCGCCCGGCTCACACCGCCGGCGGCGCCAGCAGCGTCCCGACCGGCAGGTTCCGCACCACCGCGAACAGCAGCAGCACCAGGACCAGCGCCCCCGCCTGCCGCCCGGTGACCCGCCACCCCCCGCCCGGCCGGCCGCGCACCGCCCGCACCACCCAGCGCACCCAGAGCGCCAGCAGGACGAACGCCCCCACCGCCACCAGCAGGTTGTCGTGCCCGGCCGTCAGCACGTCCCCCCTGGTCAGCGCGTGCACGCAGCGCAGCCCCCCGCAACCCGGGCACCACCAGCCGGTGGCCCGCAGGAACGGGCAGACCGGGTAGTGGCCGGGCGCGTTCGGATCCACCAGCGCGACGAACCCGACCGGCAGCGCGACCGAGACCAGCGCCGCCAGCGGACGGACCAGACGGCGCGCCGGACCGGCGGCGCAGGACGGGGCGGCGGGAGCGTTCACGGGCACGATTGTGCCCCCGCCGCGCCCCCGGACGGCCCCACCCCGGCCCGCGAAACGCCGAACGGCGGGCCCTGGGCCCGCCGTCCGCTCCGTCCTGCTTCCGCTCTCGCCCTACCGGCACTCAGCCCGCGGTGACCGCGCTGCGCTCCTCGGCGCCGATCGGGGCGAAGTTCTTGCTGGGCTGCTTGCCCATGCCCGCCATCGACATGGCCTTGCCGACCACGCCGCCGATCAGGACCACGGCGAGGCCCGCGATGACCAGCACGACGTTCGGCATGATCATCGCAACACCCGCGACGCAGAAGCCGACGAAGGAAATGACCACGCCGGTCCACGCGGCGGGGGTGTGGCCGTGCGCTGCTGCAGCCATCTTGTTGGTGCTCCTTGTTTCTCCGGGGCCCGGTCGGGCGGCCCTGGGGCGGCGCTCGACGGGTTGACGCCTCCATTGTGCCGGGCCGAACACGGCACACCCAAGCCGGGGCGTGCGTGGTGCCGCGCACACTGCGCCGCGGACGGTCAGCCGGTCGGGTCCTCGCCCCGGTCCAGCGCCTTCCACAGGTCCGCCGGGCCGGCCGCCTTCCCCGTCGCCGCCTTCCGGGTCGGCGCCTCGTACCGGGAGCCCATGGCCGGCCAGCCGCTGCCGAACCGCGCCGTCAGCACCCCCGCCGCCACCAGCAGCACCCCGCCCGCCAGCGCCACCCACGGCCACGCCGTCCGGGTGATCTCCTCGGCCCGGCCGCTGGACAGCGCGAGCCGGCCGGCCGCGACGGCGTGCAGCCCCGCGGTGTCGGTGTACCCGATCACCGCCCCGACGACCGCCCCCACGCCCGCCAGCACCGTCAGCGCGCCCACCAGCACCCGGGTCCGGCCGCGCACCGCGAACACCGCGACCGCCGCCGCCATCGCCACCAGCGCCATCCCGGTCGGCAGCTGCGTCAGCTTGCTCCCGCTGGCCTGCACCGCGATCCGGCTGCCGCCCATCCCCGGCGCCACCCCCTCCGCCCAGGTCCGCCCCACCGCCGTCAGCACCAGCACGGCGCCCAGCGCGGTCAGCAACAGCATCAGCCCCAACGTGCCACGGGAGCCACGGGCCTTCGGGGAAGCGGGGGAAGCAGAGGTCTCACTCACCCCCCCAGTGTCCCCGACCTCACCCCGCCCCCACCCACCACCCCCGACGCAGCCGGACCGGCGCCAGGAGCCGAAGGCCGGAGGCGGGAGGCCAGGAGCCGGAGGCCAAAGCCAAGGGCTGGAGGCCAAGGGACCGAAGGCCGGAGGCGGGAGGCCAAGAGCCAGGGGGCCGGAGGCCAAGGGCTGGAGGCCAAGGGACCGAAGGCCGGAGGCGGGAGGCCAAGAGCCAGGGGGCCGGAGGCCAAGGGAGCCGGGGATGCGGGGATGCGGGGCCGGGGCCCGAGGCGGAAGGCCAGGGGCCCGGGGCTCGGGGCCCGGGGCCGGGAACGAGGGGCGGTGGCCGGGGCCCCGGCTCAGCGGAGGGTGTTGGCCGTGGCGACGGCGCGCAGGACCGCGGCCGCCTTGTTGCGGCACTCGGTGTCCTCCGCGTGCGGGTCGGAGTCGGCGACCACGCCCGCGCCCGCCTGGACGTACGCGGTCTCGTCGCGGATCACCGCCGTCCGGATGGCGATCGCCGTGTCGGAGTCCCCCGCGAAGTCCAGGTAGCCGACGCAGCCGCCGTACAGGCCGCGGCGGGTGGGTTCGAGCTCCTCGATGATCTGCATGGCGCGCGGCTTGGGCGCGCCGGAGAGGGTGCCGGCCGGGAAGCAGGCGGTGAGCACGTCGAACGCGCTGCGGCCCGCGGCGACCTTGCCGGTGACGGTGGAGACGATGTGCATGACGTGGCTGTAGCGCTCGACGGTCATGAACTCCACCACCTCGACCGAGCCCGGCGCGCAGACCCGGCCCAGGTCGTTGCGGCCCAGGTCGACCAGCATCAGGTGCTCGGCCCGCTCCTTGGGGTCGGCGAGCAGTTCGGCGGCCAGCTCGGCGTCCTCGTGCGGGGTGGCGCCGCGGTGCCGGGTGCCGGCGATCGGGTGCAGCATCGCCTCGCCGCCGGCCACCTTGACCAGCGCCTCCGGGCTGGAGCCGACCACGTCGAAGCCGCCCTCGGCGCCGCCGTCCGGCCCGGGGAAGCGGAACAGGTACATGTACGGGCTGGGGTTGGTGGTGCGCAGGACGCGGTAGACGTCGAGCGCGGAGGCCGGGCAGGGCGCCTCGAAGCGCTGCGAGGGGACGACCTGGAAGGCCTCGCCCGCCCGGATCCGCTCCTTCACCACGTCGACGGCCTTGCGGTACGGCTCGCCGCCGAACGGCGAGTGCGCGTCGACCGCGGTCGGGGTGTAGGTGGCGAGGCCGGGGTCGACGGGGCGGCGCAGGTCGGCCTCCATCGCGTCGAGGCGGGCGACGGCGTCCGCGTGCGCCTCGTCGACGCCGGTGGCCAGGTCGTTGTGGTTGACCGCGTTGGCGATCAGCAGCACGGTGCCGTCGGCGTGGTCGAGGACGGCCAGGTCGGTGGCGAGCAGCAGGGTCAGCTCGGGGAGCTTCAGGTCGTCGGGGGTGAGATCCGGGAGCTTCTCCAAGCGGCGCACCACGTCGTAGCCGAGGTAGCCGACCAGGCCGCCGGTGAGCGGCGGCAGGCCGTCGTCCGGGTGCCGGGGGGTGTGCAGGGCGGCCAGGGTGGCGCGCAGCACCTCCAGCGGGTCGCCGCCGGTGGGGATGCCGACCGGGGGTTCGCCGAGCCAGCGGGCGCCGCCGTCCTCGCCGACGGTCAGGACGGCGCCGGAGCGCACTCCGACGAAGGAGTACCGGGCCCAGCTGCGGCCCTGCTCGGCGGACTCCAGCAGGAAGGTGCCGGGGCGCTCGGCGGCGAGGCTGCGGTACACGCCGATCGGGGTGAGGCCGTCCGCCAGGAGCCTGCGGGTGACCGGGATGACCCGGGTGTCGGCGGCGAGCGTGCGGAAAGCCTCAAGTTCCATGGGACACCGATCGGCTGGGAGGGGCGGGCTGGTCGGGGGACAGGCTACTGGGCGAGCGGCAGCACGTCGGCGTCGAAGCAGGTCCGGTCGCCGGTGTGGCAGGCCGCGCCGACCTGGTCGACCTTGACCAGCAGGGTGTCGCCGTCGCAGTCCAGCGCGACCTGCTTGACGTGCTGGACGTGGCCCGAGGTGTCGCCCTTCACCCAGTACTCGCTGCGGCTGCGGCTCCAGTACGTGCAGCGGCCGGTGGTCAGGGTGCGGTGCAGCGCCTCGTCGTCCATCCAGCCGAGCATCAGCACCTCGCCGGTGTCGTACTGCTGGGCGACGGCGGGCAGCAGGCCGTCCGGGGTGCGCTTGAGGCGGGCGGCGATCGCCGGGTCCAGGGCGGTGCTGCCGGGGGCGGCGGGAGTGGTCGACATGCCCCCATTCTGGCAGGCCCGAACAGGCTGCCGGACCTCCTTGCCGGGTGCGGTCGGAATGGTTTCCCCCACCGGGTAGCCTGCTCCCCGCGGAAAACCGAACCGCATTGGGAAATGGGGGATTTGTCGAATGAGCGCCTATCACCAGCAACCGCTTCCGGCGGTCGCTTACGGGGATTACCGGCTCCAGCGAACCGCAGGTGAGCACCTGTATCCGGGCGAGCCGATGATCGGCACCTGGGCGGTCGAACTGGACCGCCTGCTGCCGCTCTGGTGGGACCGCGACACCGTGCGCGCCGCCGGTTTCGCTCCTCTCGTCCGGGCGATGAACTTCTGCAAATCCGTCTGGCGCGGACTGTGGCTGTACTTCCTGCCGCGCTGGTTCGTCGACATCTTCGGACCGAGCGCCTACGGCCGCCGCCCCTACGGCCTCTCGCTGACCCGGCGCGCCTACCGGGCGCTGCGCCGCCCGCTGCACGGCGGCTCCTGGCACGCCCCCGAGGGCTCCACCGCCCGGCTGTTCTGGCGGGCGGTGCGCACCACCGCGGGCGAGAAGCTGAAGGCCGACCACGACCTGTTCACCCTGCTGCTCACCGACCGACGGCTGCTGGTGCTCAGCCGCTGGACCGCCCGCCAGGCCGACGACCACTACCGGGCCACCCCACTGCTCGAACTGCCCGCCGGCGGCTGGTGGCTGCGTCCGGACACCCCGAACGACGTGTGGGCCCAGCGGCAGGACCTGCTGTTCGCGGACGGCTCCTGGCTGGCGCTGGCCTTCGACGGCGAGAGCGACCTGCAGGCGTTCCGCGCCGCGGCGGCGGGGCGCTGACCGTCGCGCCCCGCCCGTCGGCGACGGGCGGGGCGCTGCCGGGCCGGTCAGCCGAACGCGGTCTGGATCCGCGAGCGGTCCACCCGGTAGGGCGTCGGCTCCTGGTCCAGGCCGATGTCGTTCAGCAGTTCCTGCTCGACGGCGTTCTTGTTGACGTCGCCCTTCAGGCCCTCCTTGGCGACGCCCAGCGCCGACTTCCCGGCCGCCTTGAGGTCGCCCTTGAGGGTGCCGTCGCCGATCTGGACGCCCGAGCGGTCGTCCTCGTCGATGCCCAGCCCCTCCTTGATCTTGTCCTGGGCCCAGTCCCCGGCCTTCTCGGTGACCTTCTGGTCGATCTTCTGGGCGATCTTGGCGGCCTTGCTGGTGCCCTCCTCCAGCTTCCGGACGTCGTTGAAGGCCGTCTCGACCTTCTTCATCTTCTCCATGACCTTGGCGACGTCACCGAGCTTCCGGGTCGCCTTGACCGCCTTGCCCATCTCCTGGAGCGCCTTCAGCAGCTCCTCCAGGGCCTTCGCCAACTTGGTGGAGACCTGCGCCACCCGGCCGACGAAGACGCCGATCTCGGCCTCGTCGATCAGCGCGCCGACCACCGCGGCCGCGCCGAAGGTGACCAGCGAGAGCACCGCCTCCGCGGCCAGCGAGGCGATCAGCGCCTCGATCGCCTCGGTGATGATCTCGATCACCAGGCCCTCGGCCATCGCGCACTCCTGCGCCGCCGAGTTGATGATCTGCGCGGTCTGCATCATCTCCTCGGCGGTCTGGTCGAGCGCGTCCGCCACGTTGCCCATGTGGCCGCCGAAGGCGTCGCTCGCCGACCCCTGCCAGCTCTGCGCCACCGGCGCCACGCCCGACCGCAGCTCCGCCGCCACCGAGCGCACCGCGCCCGCCTGGGCCTGCCACTCCATGGTGGCCGCGTTCAGCTCCGCCAGGTTGCCGGTGACCTTCTCCAGCATGTCCAGCAGGCCGGACTCCTCCAGCGCCCACTCGACCGCCTGGTCCAGCGCCCCGCCCAGGCCGCCGCGCGACTTGTGCTCGGCCTCCGGCAGGTCCTGGATGGAACGCTCGATCTGCGCGTGGGCCCAGGCGTACGCGTCGCTCTGCCGGCCCGGCGCGCCGTAACCCGGCATCGACCCGTACGCGGGCATCGTGCTCGCCCCGCCGTACCCGCCGAGCCCGCCCGTCCCGTACCCGGGGGCCGGGGCGGGCAGCGTGCTGACGCCCTCGCGGGCCTGCTGCTGCTCGGCCTGGGCCTGCCGGATCGCCTCGATCGCCGGCCCGGCGATCCCGGTGGCCACCGGGGCGTCCCCCGCGGACTCCCCGGCCGACCCGCCCGCCTCGCCGCCCGCCGGCTCCTCGCCGGACCCGAACAGCTTGCCGCCGAGGTAGTCGCCGGCCTTGCCGCCGAGGCTGCCCGCCGCACTGCTGACGGCGTTGCTCCCGGCGTCCTTGAGCATGCCGCTGAACCAGGACTGCCGCGGGTCGGCCGGCGCCCCGTCCTCGCCGCCGTCCCCCGCCGCCGCGGCCTCGCCGGTCCGCTGCCCCCCGGGGCGGATCCGCTCCGGGTCCCCCACGTGCGGCGCCGTCCCGGTGCTGCGGCCGGGCACGGGCGCGGGCGCCGGGGTGGTCTGCCGCGGCCGGTTGCCGACCTCGGACGGGTTGCTCACCCGCTGGTGCGAGTCGTTCCGCCT
Organism: Kitasatospora cineracea; assembly: GCF_003751605.1. NCBI lineage: Bacteria > Bacillati > Actinomycetota > Actinomycetes > Kitasatosporales > Streptomycetaceae > Kitasatospora > Kitasatospora cineracea. The sequence continues at coordinate 3,425,618 of NZ_RJVJ01000001.1, read as the reverse complement.
CCCGGACGAGCCGCCGGAGCTGCCTCCCTTGTGCTTGCCGCCCGTCACGCTCACGCCCGGCCCCCGCTCATGGTGCCCACGACGTACTCCTCGTGGTCCGTGTAGTTGCGCGACACCCCGGCGAGCCCCTGCGAACTGCCGTTCACCGCACTGCCGAGCATCCCGACGTTCTCGCGGCTGGCACCGGCGTGCTCCTGGAACGCCGACGCCAGGTGCTGGGCGTTCGGCAGGTGCCCGAAGGCATCCGAGGAGATGGTGATCGCGGCGGTGGCCTCGGCGATCCGGCTCAGCTGCTCGGCCTGCTCGGCAAGCAGTGACGAGTACCGGTCGAGCGCACTGGGCTCGACCTGAAACCCGCTGTCCCCCATGACAGTTGCCTTTCTCGTACATCCCTGTGACAGACGGGTCATCGTACTGATCAGCATGCAAAGGATGAGCAAACTGATGCCCGAAAAGGACTGACGTGACAGCTGTTGTGCCCTCAGAATGTCCTTGGATCCAGGGGGGTTGGCATGAACGGACGACAGAAGGCTTTTCTCGCGGTCCTGGTGGCCGCACTCGTCGCGGCCGGGGCGATCGCCCTGTGGCCCGCCCCGAAGAAACCCGCCGCCGCACCCCCGCCCCCCACGACCAGCCCGCCCCCCACCCCCACCCCCAGCCCGTCGAAGACCTACCCGTACCCCTTCTACCCGCCGGGCACCTGCCTGTTGATGCCCTGGATCAGCGGGGTGAAGGACAGCACCGTCACCCCGTGCGACCAGCCGCACGACGCCGAGACCACCGCCAACGTGGTGATGCCCGAGGGCCTGGCCGACGACCGGGGGATCAACAAGGCCCTGCTGGAGCTCTGCGCGCCGTCGTTCCACGCGGTGCAGCAGCAGAAGAACGGCACCGACCTGTACAACAACAGCCCGATCGTCCCGCTGACCAAGTACTACCAGCAGGGCTACCGGGACGTCAGCTGCACCGTGACCGTCAGCAACCAGCAGCCGGACCGCAAGATGACCGCCCCGCTCCACTAGCCCTCCCGCCCCGTACGCTGGGTGCATGGTGAGTCTTGCGCAGGGTGAGCGGGCCCGGTTGAGTCGGTTGTTGGCGGCGGCGGGGCCGGAGGGGCCGACGTTGTGCGAGGGGTGGGTGGCGCGGGACTTGGCGGCGCACCTGGTGGTGCGGGAGGGGCGGCCGGACGCGGCGGCGGGGATCCGGGTGGGGGCGCTGGCGGGGTGGACGGAGCGGGTGCAGGGGAGGGCCGCGGGGCGGGGGTACGAGGGGCTGGTGAAGTCGTTCCGGTCGGGGCCGCCGGCCTTCTCGCCGTTCAACCTGCCGGGGGTCGACGGGGCGGCGAACCTGGTGGAGTTCTTCGTGCACGCGGAGGACGTCCGCCGGGCGGTGCCGTTCGAACCGGAGCCGGTGGGGGCGGAGTTGGCGGAGGCGCTGTGGAAGCGGGTGCCGATGGTGGCCCGGTTCGGTGACGCGAAGGCGCCGGTCTCGCTGCGGCTGGTGCACCCGGACGGCCGGGAGGTGACGGTGCGTCGGCGGGGGACGCCGGTGGTGACGGTGAGCGGGGAGCCGGGCGAGCTGGTGCTGTTCCTGTACGGGCGGGGCGCGCGGGCCGCGGTGGTGGCGGAGGGCGCGCCGGAGGCGGTGGAGACGCTGGCGCACGTGCTGCCGCTGCCGGAGCCGGGGGCCTGACGGCGCGTCGGTCCGTTTTGTCCGGTCGGTGTGCCAGCCTGGCCGTGGCCCGACGGGCCGTCCCCCGTCCTTCGCACTTTCAGGAGCGCGCGCCATGGTGAGCACCGACTTCCGGCCCGGTTCGCCGAACTGGCTCGGTCTGGGCAGTCCGGACCTCGCCGAGTCCGAGCTGTTCTACGGCTCGGTGTTCGGCTGGACCCTGGACCCGGCCGGCCCGAACGGCTACGCGTTCTTCCGCAGCGGCGGCCGGACGGTGGCGGGGGTGGGCGCGCTGACCGAGGCGGAGGCGCTGCCCGCCTGGACGGTGTACTTCGCGGCGGCGGACGCGCACGGCACCGCGGCGGCGGTGCGGCGCGCGGGCGGGACGGTGCGCGTCCCGCCGTCGGAGGTGCCCGGCGAGGGCTGGTTCGCGCAGCTGTCGGATCCGGCGGGCGGCCGGTTCGCGGTCTGGCAGGCCGGCGGGACGGCCGGGCTGGAGGCCGCGGGCGGGCCGGGCGCGCTGTGCTGGGCGGAGCTGCACACCTCGGACGTCCCGGGGTCGCTGCGGTTCTACCAGGGCCTGTTCGACTGGCGGACCAGGGACTCGGTGGTGCCGGGGGCCGGGTACACGGTGCTGCGCCCGGCGGACGGCGGGGCGGACTTCGGCGGGGTCGCGGGCGTGCACCCGCGGGTGGACGCGGGCTGGCTGGCGCACTTCGCGGTGCCGGACGCGCTGCTGGCCACCGACGAGGTGCGCCGGCTGGGCGGGAGCGTGCTGGTGCCGCCGGAGCAGGTGCCGACGGTGGGCCGGGTCGCGGTGCTGGCGGACCCGTTCGGCGCCCAGTTCGCGCTGCTGGAGCCGGAACCCCGCCGGTAGCGCACCCGCGGGGTTCCGGAGCGGCCGTCGGCGGCCGTCAGCGGACGGGGTGCCCGGTGACCCGGAGTTCGTCCTTGACCTGGCCGATGGTCAGGTCCCCGAAGTGGAAGACGCTGGCGGCGAGGACGGCGTCGGCCCCGGCGTCGACCGCGGGGGCGAAGTCGGCGAGCTTGCCGGCGCCGCCGGAGGCGATGACCGGGATGGAGACGGCCTTGCGGGCGGCCCGGATCATCTCCAGGTCGTAGCCGTCCTTGGTGCCGTCGGCGTCCATCGAGTTGAGCAGGATCTCGCCGGCGCCGAGTTCGGCGGCGCGCACCGCCCACTCGATCGCGTCGAGGCCGGTGCCGCGGCGGCCGCCGTGGGTGGTGACCTCGAAGCCGGAGGCGGTCTCGGTGCCCTCGGGGCAGCGCCGGGCGTCGACCGAGAGGACGAGCACCTGGCGGCCGAAGCGCTGCGCGATCTCGCGGACGAGTTCGGGGCGGGCGATGGCGGCGGTGTTGACGCCGACCTTGTCGGCGCCGGCCCGCAGCAGCTTGTCGACGTCCTCGACGGCGCGGACGCCGCCGCCGACGGTGAGCGGGATGAAGACCTGCTCGGCGGTGCGGCGGACCACGTCGTAGGTGGTCTCCCGGGAGCCGGAGGAGGCGGTGATGTCGAGGAAGGTCAACTCGTCGGCGCCCTGGGCGTCGTAGAGCTTGGCGAGCTCGACCGGGTCCCCGGCGTCGCGCAGGTTCTGGAAGTTGACGCCCTTGACGACGCGTCCGGCGTCCACGTCCAGGCAGGGGATGACGCGTACTGCGAGTGTCACGGCTGGGTGCCTTCCGAAGTGCGGGCCGGGCCGGGCCGGTGGGCCTCGACCTCGACCTCGACCATCATCCGGGAGTCGGTGAGGCCCTGGACGACCACCATGGTGGTGACCGGGCGGACTCCGTCGAAGATTTCCTTGTGCGCGCGGCCGACCTCGTCGCGGTCCCGGACGTGGGTGAGGTACATCCGGGTGCGGACCACGTCGGCGGCGGTGAGTCCGTAGCGGTCGAGCGCGCCGAGGGCCGTCCGGAAGGCGGCCAGCGTCTGCTCGTACGGGTCGCCCTCGGCGGCGGCGTCGCTGTCGTCGAGGGCGGTGCAGCCCGCGACCAGGACGAAGTCCCCGGCCACCACCGCCCGGGAGAATCCGTACTGGTCCTCGTAGGGGGACCGCTCGGACGGGCGGGCGGCGGTGGTCGGGGTCTCGTCGGTCATCGGGACACAGCCTCCAGGGCTTCCTCAAGGGTGAACTTCTGCTCGTAGAGCGCCTTCCCCACGATCGAGCCCTCGACGCCCTCCGGCACCAGGGTGGCGATGGCGCGCAGGTCGTCGAGCGACGACACGCCGCCGGAGGCGACGACGGGCCGGTCGGTGGCGGCGCAGACGTCACGCAGCAGCTGGAGGTTGGGGCCGGTCAGGGTGCCGTCGCGGTTGACGTCGGTGACCACGTAGCGGGCGCAGCCCTCGGCGTCGAGGCGGGCCAGCACGTCGTAGAGCTGGCCGCCGTCGCGGGTCCAGCCGCGGCCGCGCAGGGTGGTGCCGACCACGTCGAGGCCGACGGCGATCTGGTCGCCGTGCTCGGCGATGACCTTGGCGACCCACTCGGGGGCCTCCAGGGCGGCGGTGCCGAGGTTGACCCGGGTGCAGCCGGTGGCGAGGGCCGCGGCGAGCGACTCGTCGTCGCGGATGCCGCCGGACAGCTCGACCTTGATGTCGAGGCGGCCGGTGACCTCGCGGAGCAGCTCGCGGTTGCTGCCGGTGCCGAAGGCGGCGTCCAGGTCGACCAGGTGCAGCCACTCGGCGCCGGCGCTCTGCCAGGCGAGGGCGGCGGCGAGCGGCTCGCCGAAGGAGGTCTCGGTGCCGGAGGCGCCCTTGACCAGGCGGACCGCCTGGCCGTCGCGGACGTCGACGGCGGGCAGCAGTTCGAGGCGGTTGGTCATGGTGTGGAGGACTCTTCCGTCGTCAGAGGGTGTCGACCCAGTTGGTCAGCAGGGCGGCGCCGGCGTCGCCGGACTTCTCGGGGTGGAACTGGGTGGCCCACAGCGGGCCGTTCTCCACGGCGGCGACGAACGGCTGCCCGTGGGTGGCCCAGACGACCTTGGGGGCGCGGATCTTCTCGGAGTGCGTCTCCAGCACCCAGTGCCGCACGCCGTAGGAGTGCACGAAGTAGAACCGGGTGTCGGCGTCCATCCCGGCGAACATCCGGGTGCCGGCGGGGGCGTCGACGGTGTTCCAGCCCATGTGCGGGACGATCGGCGCGTCCAGCGGCTCGACGGTGCCGGGCCACTCGTCGCAGCCGGCGGTCTCCACGCCGTGCTCGACGCCCTTCTCGAACAGGATCTGCATGCCGACGCAGATGCCGAGCACCGGGCGGCCGCCGGCCAGCCGGCGCCCGATGACCTGCTCGCCGCGGACGGCCTTCAGGCCGCGCATGCAGGCTTCGAAGGCGCCGACGCCGGGCACCAGCAGCCCGTCGGCGTCGAGCGCCTCCTGGAAGTTCGAGGTGACGGTGACGGTGGCGCCGGTGCGCTCGACGGCGCGCTGGGCGGAGCGCAGGTTGCCGGACCCGTAGTCCAGCACCACGACGTTCTTGGACATCTCGCGGTCTCCTAGTAGCGCATGATGCCGGCGGCCAGGCACATGGCCGAGGCGAAGCCGAGGACGAGGATGACGCTCCTGGGCTTCTCCTGCTTCCAGAACGACCAGACGCCCGCCGCGAAGAAGAGGCCGAGGAAGATCAGTACCGAGGCCATCAGAGCGCGCCCTTGGTGGAGGGCAGGATGCCCGCGGCGCGCGGGTCGCGCTCGGAGGCGTAGCGCAGCGCCCGGGCCAGCGCCTTGAACTGGCACTCGACGATGTGGTGCGCGTTGCGGCCGTAGGGCACGTGCACGTGCAGGGCGACCTGCGCCTGGGCGACGAAGGACTCCAGGATGTGCCGGGTCATCGTGGTGTCGTACGCGCCGATCATCGGGGCGATGTTCTCGGGCTCGGTGTGCACCAGGTACGGGCGGCCGGAGAGGTCGACGGTGACCTGGGCGAGCGACTCGTCCAGCGGGACGGTGCAGTTGCCGAACCGGTAGATGCCGACCTTGTCGCCGAGCGCCTGCTTGAAGGCGGCGCCGAGCGCGAGGGCGGTGTCCTCGATGGTGTGGTGGGTGTCGATGTGCAGGTCGCCCTCGGTCTTGACGGTGAGGTCGAAGAGGCCGTGGCGGCCGAGCTGGTCGAGCATGTGGTCGTAGAACCCGACGCCCGTGGAGACGTCCGTCTTGCCGGTTCCGTCGAGGTCGATCTCGACCAGGACGGAGGTCTCCTTGGTGGTGCGTTCGACGCGGCCGATGCGGGACATTCGGGGTTACAGCTCCTTGCTCACGGTGGAGACGGCGCTCAGGAAGGCGTCGTTCTCGGCGGGGGTGCCGGCGGTGACGCGCAGCCAGCCGGGGACGCCGTTGTCGCGGATCAGCACGCCCTGGTCGAGGATCGCCTGCCACACCGCACGGGTGTCGGCGAAGCGGCCGAACTGGATGAAGTTGGCGTCGGACTCGGTGACCTCGAAGCCCAGTTCGCGCAGCCCGAGGACGACCCGGTCGCGCTCGGACTTCAGCCGGTCGACGTAGCCGAGCAGGGTGCCGGTGTGCTCCAGGCAGGCCAGCGCGGTGGCCTGGGTGACGGCCGACAGGTGGTAGGGCAGCCGGACCAGCTGCACCGCGTCCACCACGGCCGGGTCGGCGGCCAGGTAGCCCAGCCGCAGGCCGGCCGCGCCGAACGCCTTCGACATGGTGCGCGAGACCACCAGGTGGGGGCGGCCCTCCAGCAGCGGCAGCAGCGAGGCGCGGTGCGAGAACTCGACGTACGCCTCGTCGACCACCACCATGCTCGGCCCGGCGGCCTGCGCGGCCTCGTACAGGGCGAGCACGGTGTCGGCCTCGACGGCGGTGCCGGTCGGGTTGTTCGGCGAGCAGACGAACACCACGTCGGGGCGCAGCTCGGCGATCGCGGCGCGGGCCGCGTCCACGTCGATGGTGAAGTCCTCGTTGCGCGGGCCGGAGACCCAGCCGGTGCCGGTGCCGCGGGCGATCAGGGCGTGCATCGAGTACGAGGGCTCGAAGCCGATCGCGGTGCGGCCGGGCCCGCCGAAGGTCTGCAGCAGCTGCTGGAGCACCTCGTTGGAGCCGTTGGCGGCCCACACCTGGTCCTTCGTCACCGCGAAGCCGGTGGTGTCGGTGAGGTACGCCGCCAGGCCGGTGCGCAGCTCGACCGCGTCCCGGTCCGGGTAGCGGTTGAGGTGGCGGGCGGCCTCGGCGACCCGCTCGGCGATCCGGGCCACCAGCGGCTCGGGCAGCGGGTACGGGTTCTCGTTGGTGTTGAGCTGGACGGGCACGTCCAACTGCGGCGCGCCGTAGGGGGACTGGCCGCGCAGCTCGTCCCGGATGGGCAGGTCGTCGATCTTCGTCACGCGCCGGGTACCGTCCAGTCGAATCGGGCCTTCACAGCATCGCCGTGGCCGGGCAGGTCCTCGGCCGCGGACAGGTTGACCACGTGCGCGGCGATCCCGGCCAGCGCCTCGCGGTCGTACTCGACCACCTGGACGCCGCGCAGGAAGGTCTGCACGGACAGGCCGGAGGAGTGGCAGGCGCAGCCGCCGGTGGGCAGCACGTGGTTGGAGCCGGCCGCGTAGTCGCCCAGCGAAACCGGGGTGTAGCGGCCGAGGAAGATCGCGCCCGCGTTGCGGACCCGCTCGGAGACGGCGTGCGGCTCGGCGGTCTGGATCTCCAGGTGCTCGGCGGCGTAGGCGTTGACCACCGCGAGGCCCTGCTCCAGGTCGTCGACCAGGATGATCCCGGACTGCGGGCCGCCGAGCGCCTCGGCCACCCGCTCGGAGTGCTTGGTGCGGGCGACCTGCGTCTTCAGCTCGGCCTCGACCGCGTCGGCCAGCAGCGGGGAGGCGGTGACCAGCACGGAGCCGGAGGTGGGGCCGTGCTCGGCCTGGCTGATCAGGTCGGCGGCGACCTCCGCGGCGTCCGCGGTGTCGTCGGCGAGGACCATGATCTCGGTCGGGCCGGCCTCCGAGTCGATGCCGATCCGGCCCGCGAACAGGCGCTTGGCGGCGGCGACGTAGATGTTGCCGGGGCCGGTGACCAGGTTGACGGGCGCGCACTCCTCGGTGCCGAGCGCGAACATCGCCACCGCCTGGGCGCCGCCGACCGCGTACACCTCGTCCACGCCGAGCAGCGCGCAGGCGGCCAGGATCGCCGGGTGGACCCGGCCGCCGAACGCCTTCTGCGGCGGCGAGGAGACCGCGATGCCGGGCACCCCGGCCTCCTGGGCGGGCACCACGTTCATCACCACGGAGGACGGGTACACGGCGAGGCCGCCGGGCACGTACAGGCCGACCCGGTCGACCGGCACCCAGCGCTGGGTGACGGTGCCGCCGGGCACCACCTGCGTGGTGTGCCCGACCCGGCGCTGGTCGGAGTGGACGGCGCGGGCGCGGCGGATCGACTCCTCCAGCGCGGCGCGGACCTCCGGGTCCAGCTGCTCCAGCGCCTCGGCGATCTGCTCGGCCGGGACGCGGGTGGACTCCAGCCGGACGCCGTCGAAGCGCTCGGTGATCTCGATCAGCGCCGCGACCCCGCGATGGCTCACGTCCTCGGCGATCGGCCGCACCTTCTCCAGGGCGGCTTCGACGTCGAACTCGGCACGGGGCAGCACGTCGCGCGGGTCCGTGGAGGAGCCGCGGAGGTCGATTCGAGAGATCACAGGCCCAAGTGTAAGGAGTGGCGAAAACCGGCAGCCCGGCATTTCAGTCCGTGATACGAAGGGTGAGACGAGACCAAGATCATCGGGGGGCGCGGTGGAGCAGGCACCGGACGACTGGAGCGACACCGAACGGGGCCTGTGGGAGGCCTTCCGGCACGGCGAGGTGTACGACCTGCGGGCCGGCAGCGGCCCCGCCGACCTCCTGCTGCCCGCCCCCGCCGGGCACACCACCCGTCCGGGCGACGAGGAGCACGGCCCCGACGACCCGTTCACCGCCGGGGAGTGGGGCCCCGAGCGCACCGTCCGCGCCGAGGCGATCGCCCGGCTGCTGCTGCACGGGCCCGCCGCCGCGCCCGGCAAGGTCGCCGCGCTCAAGCTCATCGGCGCCCGCGTCACCGGCGAGTTCACCCTGGCCGGCGGCCGGATCGGCTGCTACGTCGAGTTCCAGCTCTGCCGCTTCGACCGCAAGCTGCTGCTCTCCGAGGCCACCGCCGGCACCCTGCGGATCGTCTCCTGCGCCCTCCCCCGGCTGGAGGCGTCCCGGCTGGCCAGCGAGGGCGACGTGCACCTCGCCCGCTGCGGGATACCCGGCGGCGTCCGGCTCACCGACGCCCGGATCGGCACCGACCTGCTGCTCAACCAGTCCGCCGTCGGCCCCGACGCGTACGGGCGGGCGGTGTCCGCCGACGGGATCTCCATCAACCAGGACTGCGAGGCCGAACGCCTCGACCTGCTCGGCGAGTTGAGCCTGCGCTCGGCCCGGATCGGCGGCCGGCTCTCGCTCCGCGGCGGCTCGCTGCGGGCCGCCGGACCGGACAACCCGAACGCGATCAACGCGGCCCGGATCACCGTCGGCCACACCCTCTACCTGTCCGGCTCCGAGGACGCCAACTGGACCGGCTCGCGCACCGTCTACGGCTCCGGCTACGGCGGGTCCACGGCCGCCGCCCCCTACCGGGACACCACCCACACCCCGTTCCGCTCCTGGGGCCGGATCCGGCTCTCCGACGGCCGCTTCGACAACGCCGTCCTGATCACCAACGCCGAGTTCCGCCTCGGCGAGGGCGAGGAGCTCGCGCTCAGCCGGATCCAGACCCCCGAGCTCCGCTTCACCTGCGACACCCCGCCCACCGGCGCCGTCAGCCTCAACCGGGCCCGGATCGGCAACCTGGTCGACGCCCCCGCCGCCTGGCCCACCGAGCACCACGTCTCGCTCACCGGCTTCAGCTACGAGTCGCTCCGCCCCACCGAGCCCTTCCCGCTGGAACGCCGGATCGCCTGGGTCGACTCCGGCCGGGAGTTCCGCCCCGAGGCGTACGAGCAGCTCGCCGCCGCCCTGCGCCGCGACGGCGCCGACGAGGACGCCCGCACCGTCCTGTACGCCAAGCAGCGCCGCCGCCGGCGCACCCTGCCGCTGCCCGGCCGGATCTGGGGCCACCTCCAGGACGCCGCCGTCGGCTACGGCTACCGCCCCGGCCGGGCCGCCGCCTGGCTGGTGCTGGCCTGGGCGCTGGGCACCGCGTACTTCGCCGCGCACCGGCCCGCCCCGATCAAGGCCGACGAGCACGTGGTGTGGAACCCCGCCCTGTACGCGGCCGGGAAGGTCCTCCCGCTGATCGACCTCGGCCAGAACGGCTGGGACCCGGGCCCCACCGGCCAGTGGGTCGCCACCGCCCTGGTGCTGACCGGCTGGGTGCTCGCCACCACCGCCGTCGCGGGCGTCACCAGGCTGCTCCAGCGCGGCTGACGCCGGCCGCCGCCGCGCCGTCCGGCGACAAACTGCGGCGCGGCGGCGGCCCGCCGCCAACTACGCTGTCCGCCGTGACTGATCGGCTCCCGCTCTTCCCGCTGAACACGGTTCTGTACCCGGGCCTGGTGCTGCCCCTGCACGTCTTCGAGGAGCGCTACCGCCACCTGGTCGCCGACCTGCTCGAACAGCCCGAGGACGAGCCCCGGCGGTTCGGCGTGGTCGCCATCAAGGACGGCCGGGAGACCGCGCCGGTCCGCGAGCACGAGGGCCCGGCCGGCCCGCTGGACGGCCTCGGCGCCCCCGGCGGCGACCCGCTGGACGCCCTGCACGCGGTCGGCTGCGTCGCCGACGTCGCCTCCGTCCGGGAGCAGCCCGAGGGCCGCTACGAACTCCTCGTCACCGGCACCACCCGGTTCCGGCTGCGCGCCCTGGACGCCACCGGCCCCTACCTGGTCGGCGAGGTCTCGGTGCTCGCCGAGGAGCCCGGCGAGGGCTCCGGCGCGCTCGCGGCCGGCGTCGAACGCGCCTTCCGCACCTACCAGAAGCGGCTGGCCGGGGCCCGCGAGGCCACCCTCAGCGGCGAACCCGACCTCCCCGACGACCCGCAGGTGCTCTCCTACCTGGTCGCCGCCGCCACCTCGCTGCCCACCAAGGACAAGCAGGAACTCCTCGCCTGCCCCGACACCGCCCAGCGCCTGACCCGCGAACTCGCCCTGCTCCGGCACGAGAGCGCGGTCCTGGCGAAACTCCCCTCGCTGCCCGCCGTCGACCTCACCCGCCAGGCGTTCAGCCCCAACTGAAGACCCTGGAGGAGCACCCCTTGGCCAGGAAGAAGAGCCCCGGCGGCACCCCCGCCACCGTCGCCCTCGACACCGCCGGCGTCCCGTTCACCGTCCACGAGTACGCCCACGACCCGGCCGCCGCCTCCTACGGCGCCGAGGCCGCCGAGGCGATGGGCGTCTCCCCCGACCGGGTCTTCAAGACCCTGCTCGCCGAGACCGACGGCACCCTCGCCGTCGCCGTCGTCCCGGTCTCCGGCCAGCTCGACCTCAAGGCGCTCGCCGCCGCGCTCGGCACCAAGCGCGCCGCGATGGCCGACCCCGCCGCGGCCGAACGCTCCACCGGCTACGTGGTCGGCGGCATCTCCCCGCTCGGCCAGCGCCGCAGGCTCCGCACCGTCGTCGACTCCGGCGCGCTCGCCCACCCCACCGTCTTCGTCTCCGCGGGCAAGCGCGGCACCGAGGTCGAACTCGCGCCCGCCGACCTGGTCCGCCTCACCGCCGCGCTCACCGCACCCATCGCCAAGGGCTGAGCCCGGGGGCCGGGAGCGCCTACTCGGCCGGCGGCGGTCCCTGCACCGGGCCGGGCTGGGCCGGGCCGGGGTGCAGCGGCTCCGGCGCCTCCCAGTACGGCGGGCGGTCCGGCTCGCGCTTGCCGAACGTCGCGGAGAGGGCCAGCAGCAGGATCATCGCCGTCATCGGCCAGACCATCAGCGCCCCCTTCGCGGTCAGCTCCAGCGGCCCGTCGAAGGTGCCGCCGTTGCCGACCGAGAGCGCGTGCGCCCGCAGGTCGGGGGTGGCGCCGAGGTGGGTGCCGAGCTGCCAGGCGATCACCGAGCCGAGCAGGCCGCCGACCGCGAGGCCGACCGCGACGGCGATGCCGCCGCCCCGGCCCCGGGTCCACAGGAAGGCGCCGAGCGCGGTGAGCAGCCCGAGGGCCAGCCCGAGCAGCGAGAAGACGCCGACCGCACCGATCAGCTCCTCGCCCTCCGGGTCCCGGTACAGGATGTGGTCGTCCTGGACGGCGTAGCCGACCCGGGGGGCGAGCCAGAGCCAGAGCAGGCCGAGCACCACGCCGAGGACCGCTCCGGCGAGGACGATGACCGCCCCGATCCGCAGTTCGGGACCGAGCGGCGGCCGCTTCGCGCGGACGGGCGGCTGCGGCGGGAAGGGCGGGGCGAAGGGGTCCGGCCCGGGCGTGCTACCCGCAGGTGTGTTCGGTACGGTCACGGCCCCATCGTTTCACGTCGGGCCCGGGAGGTGTCGATCTCCGCCAGTCGACGGCTGCCACCCGCCGCACGCCGCCAGGCCGAACAACGCGCACGTCGGGCCCGGCAGGTGTCGATCTCCGCCCGCCGACGGCTGCCACCGGCCCCGGCCCCGGACCCGGGGGCTCAGGTCGCGGCGCGCCGGTACGCCCAGGTGGCGAGGGTGAGCGAGACCAGGCCGACCGCGCCGCAGACGCCCAGGTCGAGCAGGACGCGGGCCCAGTCGGGGTGCGGGGCGAAGGTGAGGGCGAAGGCGTCGACGCCGTAGCTGGAGGGGAGCAGGTCGCGCAGCCACTGAACGGGCTCGGGGAGCCGGGCGGCGGGCAGCACGCCGAGCAGCAGGGCGGCGGACATGCCGAGCTGTCCGGCCAGGGTGGCGAGCTCCTGACGGGGGGCGAGCAGGCCGAGGGCCGCGCCGAGGCCGGCCAGGGCGGCGCCGGAGAGCGGGACGACGGCGAGCAGGATCCACAGCCGGGCCAGCGGCAGGTCGAACATCCAGCTGCCGATCCCGGCCGTGACGAAGACCCCGGGCACGGTGAAGGAGGCGTACGCGGCGGCGGTGCCGAGCACCACGGAGGCGGGCGGCACCGGCAGCGTCGCGTAGTGGTCGAGGCCGCCGGTGGCGCGCAGCCGGCCGAAGTACTGGGCGAGCAGGTTGAGCGCGACGAAGGCGACGACCAGGACGGCGGAGCCGGCCACCACGGCGTGCGCGGAGGGGTTGTCGCCGGGGTCGACGACGCCGCGCATCATCACCAGGATGCCGATCGACTGGAAGGTGGCGACGAACAGCAGCGGGATCCGGGAGACCTTGGCCCGGGCCAGCTGGGCCCGGTATACGGCGGCCAGCGCGGGCATCAGCCGGGCGGCGGGGGCGAGCGGCGCGGGCTCGGTGGCGACCGCGGGGGCGTCGAGCAGGGTCATCGGGCGAGTCCTCCGGGCCGGCCGCCGAGCCGGAGGTAGGCGTCCTCCAGGGTGGGGGTGGCGAGGGTGAAGTCGTCGAGGGCGGCGAAGGCGGGGCCGGTGGTGACGGCGGCGACCAGTTCGCGGGCCTCGTCGGGGGTGGTGCGCAGGGTCCAGCGGCGGCCGGTGCGTTCGGCGCGTTCGGCGAGGTGGGCGACGGCGGGGACGGTGAGCGGGGCGTCGGTGCGCCAGACCAGGTCGAGCCGGACGTGGCCGTCGACCAGGGCCTTCAGCCCGCCGGGGGTGTCGCAGGCGATGACCCGGCCGGCGTCGACCACGGCGACCCGGTCGAGGACGGTCTCGGCCTCGATGACGTTGTGGGTGACCAGCAGCACGGTGGTGCCGTGCTCGGCCCGGCGGCGGTCGACGGCGCTCCAGACGGCGCGGCGGGCGACCGGGTCCATGCCGGTGGTGGGCTCGTCCAGGACCAGCAGCGGGCGTTCGCCGACCAGGACGGCGGCGAAGCAGGCGAGCCGGCGCTGGCCGCCGGAGAGCTTGGCGAGCGGGCGGTGGGCGAGCGGTTCGAGGCCGAGCTCGGTGATCACGTCGGCGGTCGCGGCGCGGGCGGCGGCCCGGGTGAGGCCGCGCAGCCGGCCGGTGGTCTCGGCGGCGAGGGCGACGGTGAGCTCGTCGAGGGCGGTGGACTCCTGGCCGAGGTAGCCGAGCAGCCGGGCGGCCCGTTCGGGGTGCCGGACGATGTCGTGGCCGAGCAGGTCGATGGTGCCGGCGTCGGGGCGGAGCAGTCCGGTGAGCTGGCGGACCAGGGTGGACTTGCCGGCGCCGTTGGGCCCGAGCAGGCCGAAGACCTCGCCGCGCCGGACGTCGAGGTCGATGCCGTCGTTGGCCCTGACCTCGGTGCCGCCCGTCCGGTAGGTCTTGACCAGGCCGCTGACCGTGCAGCAGCCCTGAGGTGCCTTGCTCACGACGGAAGACTCTACGCGCCGTAAGGGGCGTTCCGGACACGCGGGGTCCGGGCCGCGCCCCGGGCGTCAGTCCTCCCGGAGCGCCTCCGGGGGCTGCCGGGCGTCGGGGACCCGGGCGGCGAGCTCCTTCCAGAAGCCCTCCCGGATCGCGTACCTGTCCTGCTCGTCGATCTGGTCCTCCTTGTGCGCGAGCAGGCCGAACCGGGCGGCGTAGCGCAGCAGTTCGCCGTCCAGGCGGTGCGGGATGCGCGGGTGGTCGGTCCACAGCAGGGCGGGGCGCCCGGCGTCGGCGAGGCGGTCGAGCCAGCGGCGGGCGAAGACCTGGCCGACCTCCTGCGGGTCGCCGCCGACGCTGGTGATGTCCTCCTCGCGGTCCGCCCAGCGCTGGGCGGAGGTGGTGAGCCGGTCCAGGGTGGGCAGCGCGTCGGCGGCGGTGGCGGTGTCGGCGCGGTCGACCAGGCCGCGGTCGGAGGACCAGCGCAGCACCGGGCCGACCGGGGCGGCGGGCCCGGCGGGCGGGCCGGTGGCGGCCCGCCCGGCCAGGTCCTTGGGGGTGGGGATGACCCGCAGCGGGGTGCTGCGGGCGGCCGCGACGGCGGCGGCGGGCGCGGGGGCGGGCACCAGCGGGACGGTGCGGGGCCGGGCCGGGTCGGGCAGCACCGCGACCGGGGCGACGGCGACGGCGGGCTCGGCGGCGGCCTCCCGGGGGCGGGCCCAGCGCTGGATCCAGGCCCGGTCCAGCACCCGGCGCTCGTCGGCCTCGCCGACCAGCTCCTCGGACTGGTTGAAGTCCCCGTCGGCGGCCTCCAGCGCCCACAGGTGCAGCGCGACGCCGTGCTCCTTCGCGGAGGCGACGCCGGGCAGCAGGTCCCCGTCGCCGGTGACCAGCACCACGTCGGCGCAGGCGTGGTTGCGGGCGAGCTCGCTGAGTTCGGCGTGCATCGCGGCGTCCACGCCCTTCTGCACCCAGCGGCCCTCGGCCCTGGTCAGCGCGCCGAGCCGGACGGTGACCCGGGGCAGCACCCGCAGCCGGCGGTGCTCGGGGGCGGGGCGGCGGTCGACGGCCGCGTCGAACCAGTAGATCCGCAGCAGCGGCAGGCCGGTCTCGGCCTCGGCCCGCTCGCGCAGCGCGGCGATCAGCACCGGGTGGTCGACGGCGATCCGGGCCCGGCCGGGCTCCCCCGCGAGCAGGCTGGCGGCCGCGCCCAGCAGGTAGCCCGCGTCGACCAGGACGACGCAGCGGTCCATCTCCGGCACCTCCTCCTCGGCCCGGCCCCCGGCGGTGGGGCGCCGCCCGGCGGCCCGGAGACCGTTGGGCACACCTTTACCCCCCGCTCGCCCGCCGAACCGCCCACTTCCCCCAGCCTCCCCGCCCCGCCCACGCCGCCCTCACGCACCGAGCCCCACCACCCGCAGCCCGCCACCCGCAGCCCGCAGCCCGCAGCCCGCAGCCCGCAGCCCGCAGCCCGCAGCCTCCCTGCCCATCTCCCCCTCGCTCACGCCGCCCTCACGCGCCGAGCCCCGCCCCGGCCTCCCGCCGTCCCCGCCCTCCCCGTCCTCGCTCACGCCGTCCTCACGCGCCGACCCTGGATACTGGGACACCGTGCGGAAGAGTGCGGTGGCGATGTGCGCGGTGGCTGCGGTCGGGGCGGTGGCCGTCGTCCTGGTCCCGGCGACCTCGCCGGAGGTCTCCGGCGGGGACACCGCGCTGGTCTCGGTGGTGGTCAACCACGGCCGCACGGTCGAGCTGGGCCCGGACGAGACCCGGACGATCGAGATCGAGGTGACGGCGAGCGACCGTTCGGGGATCCGCGCGGTGGATCCGATCGGCCTGTGGGGTCCCAACTACGCGACCCTGAAGGTCGGTCCGATGTCCTGCGTGCCGCTGTCCGCGGGCGGGACGACCTCCCGGTGCAGCGGCGAGGCGACGGTCGCGGCCGGTTCGCGGGCGCTCTTCGACGACCAGGCCGGCACCTGGTTCGTGGACCTGCGGATCCGGGCCGCCGACGGCGACCGCTACGTCTCGAAGAACGCCGCCGGGTTCTCGCTGAAGCGCTCCGCCCGGTTCGACCTGGCCGCCGCCGATCCGGCCCGGGTGGCGGAGGGCGGGGCGGTCACCGTCCGGGCCCGGTTGCAGCGGGCCGACTGGGACCGCAAGGCCGAGGTCCCGCAGCAGGGCACCGCCGCGTACCTGCAGTTCCGTCCGGTGGGCAGCGACACCTGGACCACCCTGGCCACCGCCCGCACGGACGCCGACGGCCTGCTCTCGGTGAACGTGCCGGCCCGCGGCCCGGGCGCGTTCCAGTGGTACGCGCCGGGCGACAAGTGGACGGCGGGCGCGGTGTCCGAGGTGCTGCCGCTGGAGGTCGACGGGCCGGGGGCGCATCCGGGCCAGTGAGCCGGTGCGGACGCGGCGGGCCCCCGGGGCGGTCGTCGTCCCGGGGGCCCGCCGCGGGGTGCGGCCGGGGTCAGCCGCGCAGTTCCTCGGCGACCAGTTCGGCGATCTGCACGGCGTTGAGCGCCGCGCCCTTGCGCAGGTTGTCGTTGGAGAGGAACAGCGACAGGCCGTGCTCGGCGGTCTCGTCGGCGCGGATCCGGCCGACGTAGCTCGGGTCCTGGCCGGCGGCCTGCAGCGGGGTGGGGATGTCGGTGAGCTGGACGCCGGGGGCGCCGGTGAGCAGCTCGGTGGCGCGCTCGGGGCTGAGCGGGCGGGCGAAGCGGGCGTTGACCTGGAGCGAGTGGCCGGTGAAGACCGGGACGCGCACGCAGGTGCCGGAGACCTTGAGCTCGGGGATGCCGAGGATCTTGCGGCTCTCGTGGCGGAGCTTCTGCTCCTCGTCGGTCTCGTTGCTGCCGTCCTCGACGATCGAGCCGGCCAGCGGGACGACGTTGAAGGCGATCGGGCGCTGGTAGACGCCGGGCGCCGGGTACTCGACGGCGGCGCCGTCGTGGACCAGGGCGGCGGCCCCGTCGACGACCTTGCGGGCCTGCTCGTGCAGTTCGGAGACGCCGGCCAGGCCGGAGCCGGAGACCGCCTGGTAGGTGGAGACCACCAGGGCGACCAGCTCGGACTCCTCGTGCAGCGGGCGCAGCACGGGCATCGCGGCCATGGTGGTGCAGTTCGGGTTGGCGATGATGCCCTTGGGGCGCTCGGCGATCGCGTCGGGGTTGACCTCGGCGACGACCAGCGGGACCTCGGGGTCGCGGCGCCAGGCGGAGGAGTTGTCGATGACGACGGCTCCGGCGGCGGCGACCTTGGGGGCGAGCGCCTTGGAGGTGGCGCCGCCCGCCGAGAAGATCACGATGTCCAGGCCGCTGTAGTCGGCCGTGGCGGCGTCCTCGACGGTGACCTCGGTGTCCTTCCAGGGCAGGGCGCGCCCCGCCGAGCGGGCCGAGGCGAACAGCCGCAGCTGCTCGACCGGGCCCAGTCCACCGGGTACATCAGCGCGCTCCGCCAGGATCTCGCGGACCACGCCGCCGACCTGACCGGTGGCACCTACGATGCCGATCCTCATCCGTCTCTCCTCCTGCTACCGGTTGTGCCGGTTGTCCCGGCCCATCATGCCTTGTCAGAGCGGGTTTTCGCGGGGGCGTCCCAAAGCGTGAACGCTTGCCGTCCGCGGCGGAAATCCCTCCTGCGCGGGCCCGTCCCCGCCGGAAATCCTGCGTGCGGGCGGCCGTCGCTCAGGCGTGCGCGAGCAGCGGCAGCCGCACCGCGGGGGTGGGGATGCGGCCGGCGCGGTGCAGCAGGGCCTTGAGCGCGGTCGGGTTGGGCCCGGCGAAGGCGGTGCGGGAGAGTCCGGCGAGTTCGGCGCCGAGCTTGCGGGCGAGTGCGGCGTCGCCGTCCTGCCAGGCCCGGTGCAGGGCGACGAAGCGGGCGGTCTCCAGGTGGGCGGAGGCCAGGATGCCGCCGTCGGCGCCGAGGGCGAGCAGCGGGGAGAGGAACAGGTCGTCGCCGGCCATGACGCCGCGCGGTCCGGCGGCCAGCAGGGCGATCGTCTCCTCGTCGATGCCGCCGGGCGCGTACTTGGTCCCGGCCACCGCGGGCAGTGCGAGCAGTTCCAGCAGGGTGGCGGCGCCGAGCGGCTGCCCGGTGCGGTACGGGATGTGGTAGATCACCAGCGGCAGCGGGCTCGCCCCGGCGAGGGCCCGGAA
Source organism: Kitasatospora cineracea (assembly GCF_003751605.1). NCBI lineage: Bacteria > Bacillati > Actinomycetota > Actinomycetes > Kitasatosporales > Streptomycetaceae > Kitasatospora > Kitasatospora cineracea. The sequence goes on along the minus strand of NZ_RJVJ01000001.1, from coordinate 3,407,454 downwards.
GTGGGCGAGGACGCCGGCCTCGCCGGGGCGGACGAAGGCGGGGACGGCGACCAGGGCGGCGTCGGCCCGGCCGTCCAGCGCGGCGACCGCCTCGGCGGTGCGGGCGGTGCCGCCGTGGCCCGCGCCGACGGTGAGCGGGGCGCCGTGGGCGTCGCAGGCGCGGCGGCAGACCTCGATCACCGCGTCCTGTTCGGCGTCGGTGAGCGAGCCGGGCTCGCCGGTGGTGCCGAGGGCGACCAGGCCGGCGGCGCCGGCTTCCAAGCTGTCGTGGGCGAGCCGTTCCAGGGCGTCGAGGGCGACGGCGCCGTCGGCGGTGAAGGGCGTGACCAGCGGGATGTGGATGCCGTGCAGTTCCATGCGGGAAGCCTGCCGGGCGGTGACCGTGCGGGTCCAGTTCACATTTCCGATGGTTCTCGTAAGCTGGGCCGATGCTTGAGGTGCGGAGGTTGCGGTTGCTGCGCGAACTGGCCCGGCTGGGGACGATCGCGGCGGTCGCGGAGGCGTTGGCGTTCAGTCCTTCGGCGGTGTCCCAGCAGCTGTCGGTGCTGGAGCGGGAGGCGGGGGTGCCGCTGCTGGAGCGGACCGGGCGGCGGGTGGCGCTGACCCCGGCGGGGCGGAACCTGGTGCGGCACACCGAGGCGGTGCTGGAGCTGCTGGAGCGGGCGGACGCCGAGCTGGCGCACGCCCGCAGCGGGCCGGCCGGGCCGCTGCGGATCGGCGCCTACCCGTCCGCGGTGCGCGCCCTGGTGCCCGCGGCGCTGGCCGAACTGGCGTCCCGGCACCCGGAGTTGGAGCCGATGGTGAGCGAGGTGGACCCGGCGGCGGTGGCCGGGGCGCTGCGCGCGGGCGAGTTGGACGTGGCGCTGGTGCACGAGTACGACCTGGTGCCGGGCGAGCCGGAGGAGGGGGTGGCGCTGACCGGTCCGGTGTTCGCCGAGCCGCTGTACCTGGCGGCCCGTTCCGGCGGCGCACTGGCCGGGCACCGGGACAGCCCGTGGATCACCGCGCCGGTCGGGACGCTCTGCCACGCGATGGTGCAGCGGGTCTGCCAGTCCGCCGGGTTCGCGCCGCGGGTGCGCCACCTGGTGGACGACTTCGCGGCCCAGCTGGCCCTGGTGGCGGTGGGCCAGGGGGTGGCGCTGGTGCCGCACCTGGGCATCGGCCGCTGCCCGCCGGGCGTGACGCTGACCCGGCTGCCGCTGTACCGGCGCACCCGCACCGCGTTCCGGGCCGGTGCGGCGGCGCACCCGGCGGTGGCGGCCTTCGCGGCGGCCCTGCACGCGGCCGTCCCGGCCGAACTGCGCTCGGCCTGACCTCCGGGTCCCGCCGGTCCGGACGGGCCGCTAGCCTTCCGCCATGCATCAGTTGAACGAGCAGCAGGAGCAGCCGGGCCGGTTCGGGCCGGACGCCACGGTGGAGGTCCGGGCCGAGGGCGTGGGCCCGGTGCGCACCGAGTACGCGCCGGACCACGACGGCGACCCGGACCCGGGCGAGATCGTCTGGACGTGGGTGCCGTACGAGGAGAACGACGGGCGGGGCAAGGACCGGCCGGTGCTGGTGGTGGCCCGGGAGGCGGGGGGCTCGCTGCTGACGGTGATGCTCTCCAGCAAGGGGCACGACGACGACCGGGACTGGGTGCCGCTGGGCGCGGGCCCGTGGGACCGCAGCGGGCGGGACTCCTGGGTGGCGCTGGACCGGGTGTTCCGGGTGCGGGACGGCGGGATGCGGCGCGAGGCGTGCGCGCTGGACCGGGCGCGGTTCCGGCTGGTGGTGGACGCGTTGCGGCTCCGTTACCGCTGGCGCTGAGTAACGATTATCGGATCTTCCTTCCCTGGTTCACCCCGGGACCGGTACAACAACTCCAGGATTCCCCACAGTTGAGCTGGAGTCGTACGCATGAGCAGCAACACCCCTCCCGGCTACGGGCCTCCGCAGGACCCCTACGGCAACATCCCGCAGGGTGCGTTCCCGGGCTGGCTCAGCCCGACCCCGCCGCCCGGCGCCCAGCCCGTGCCGGGCACCCGGGTCCTCGCCGCGCCGGTGGACCGCTTCCTGGCCCGCCTGATCGACGCGGCGGTCCTGATCGTCCCGTTCATCGTCGTGGCCGTCATCACGATGGGCAGCTTCCTCTACTACCTGCTCGCCGCGGTGGTCCTGGTGGCCTACGAGGGCGGCATGATGCTGACCCAGCACGGCCAGACCGTCGGCAAGAAGGCGATGCGGCTGCGGGTGGTCAGCGCGGCCACCGGCGGCCGTCCGACCGACAACGAGCTGTGGACCCGGGCGGGCGTCTACGGCGGCCCGTTCCTGGTCCCGTACATCGGCGGCCTGTTCTCGCTGGTCAACTGCCTGTCCCTGCTCTGGGACAAGCCGCTCCAGCAGTGCTTCCACGACAAGGGCGGCAAGACCGTGGTGGTCAAGGAGTTCTGACGCCCCTTCGGCACCGCCACCCGGGCCCCGGCGGAGACGCACTCCGCCGGGGCCCTTCGCGCCTCCCGGCGCCCCGCGCGCTCAGCCGGCCAGGCAGCTCGGCCCGAGCAGCTGCTTGAGGTCGCCGAACAGCGCCGGGTCGGACTTCACCCGGTGCCGGTCCAGGCGCAGCACCACCGTCCTGCTCCGGCCGCGCAGGTGGACGTGCACCTCGGTGCTGCCCCGGTGGCTGCCCAGCACCTCGCCGAGCCGGGTGACGATCGGCGGGGTGAGCTTGTTCTCCGGCACGGTGATCACGATCGGCAGCTGCGCCCCGACGTTGCTCAGGTCGGGCACCGACAGCTCCATGCCCATCAGCCGCGGCACGTCCTCCCGCTTGTCGAGCTTGCCGCGGACGAACACCACGGCGTCCTCGACCAGTTGCGAGGAGACCAGCTGGTAGCTGGCCGGGAAGAACATGCAGTCGATCGAGCCGGCCAGGTCCTCGACGGTGGCGATCGCCCAGGCGTTGCCCTGCTTGGTCATCTTGCGCTGCAGGCCCGAGATGATGCCGCCGATCGTCACGATCGTGCCGTCCGGCCGCTCGGCCAGGTCGGCGACCGCGCAGTCCGACTTGTCGGCCAGCACGTGCTCGATGCCGTTCAGCGGGTGCGAGGAGACGTACAGGCCGAGCATCTCGCGCTCCTGGGTGAGCAGGAAGGACTTCTCCCACTCCTCCTCGGAGAACACCACGTCCAGCCCGAACGAGGGCTCGTCGGAGACGCTGTCGCCGCCGAACAGGTCGAACTGGCCCTCGGCCTCCTTGCGCTTGATCCCGACCACGTTGTCGATCATCGGCTCGAACTGGGCGGTCAGGCCCTTGCGGGTGTGCCCGAGCGAGTCGAAGGAACCGGCCTTGATCAGCGATTCCACGGTGCGCTTGTTGCACACCACCGACTCGACCTTCTCCAGGAAGTCCGGGAACGAGGCGTACTTCCCCTTGGCCTTGCGGGTGCGGATCATCGACTCCACCACCGGCCCGCCGACGTTGCGGATCGCGGTCAGGCCGAACCGGACGGTCTCGCTGCCGTGCGGGGTGAAGTCGGCGTCCGACTCGTTGACGTCCGGCGGCAGCACCTGGATGCCCATCTTGCGGCACTCGTTCAGGTAGACCGCGGACTTGTCCTTGTCGTCCTTGACCGAGGTGAGCAGCGCCGACATGTACTCGGCCGGGTAGTTGGCCTTCAGGTACGCCGTCCAGTACGAGACCAGCCCGTAGCCCGCGGTGTGCGCCTTGTTGAAGGCGTAGCCGGAGAACGGCACCAGCACGTCCCAGACCGCCTGGATCGCCGCGTCCGAGTAGCCGCGCTCCCGGCAGCCCTTCTGGAACGGGACGAACTCGGCCTCCAGGATCTCCTTCTTCTTCTTGCCCATCGCGCGGCGCAGCAGGTCGGCCTGGCCGAGCGAGTAGCCGGCCAGGATCTGCGCGGCCTTCTGCACCTGCTCCTGGTAGACGATCAGGCCGTAGGTGGGCTTGAGGATCTCCTCCAGGGGCTTCTCCAGCTCCGGGTGGATCGGGGTGATGTCCTGCTGGCCGTTCTTGCGCAGCGCGTAGTTGGTGTGCGAGTTGACGCCCATCGGGCCCGGCCGGTACAGCGCCAGGACGGCGGAGATGTCCTCGAAGTTGTCGGGCTTCATCAGGCGCAGCAGCGAGCGCATCGGGCCGCCGTCGAGCTGGAAGACGCCCAGCGTGTCGCCGCGGGCGAGCAGTTCGTAGGCGGGCTTGTCGTCCAGCGGCAGCTGGAGCAGCTCGATCTTGACGCCCTTGTTCTTCTCGATCGCCTTGACCGCGTCGTCCATGATCGTCAGGTTGCGCAGTCCGAGGAAGTCCATCTTGAGCAGGCCGAGGCCCTCGCAAGTGGGGTAGTCGAACTGGGTGATCGTCACGCCGTCGGTGTGCCGGGTCCAGACCGGGATGTGGTCGGTCAGCGGCTCGGCGGACATGATCACGCCGGCCGCGTGCACGCCGGGCTGCCGGATCAGGCCCTCGATGCCGCGCGCGGTGTCGATCACCTTGCGGACGTCCGGGTCGTTCTCGTACAGGCCGCGGATCTCGCCCGCCTCGCCGTAGCGCGGGTGCGAGGAGTCGGTGATGCCGGACAGCGGGATGCCCTTGCCCATCACGTCCGGCGGCATCGCCTTGGTGATCCGGTCGCCCATCGCGTACGGGTAGCCCAGGACCCGGGAGGAGTCCTTGATGGCGGCCTTCGCCTTGATGGTGCCGTACGTGACGATCATGGCGACCTTGTCGGAGCCCCACTTCTCGGTCACGTAGCGGATCACGTCGCCGCGCCGGCGCTCGTCGAAGTCGATGTCGACGTCGGGCATCGAGATGCGCTCGGGGTTGAGGAAGCGCTCGAAGATCAGGCCGTGCGGGATCGGGTCGAGGTCGGTGATGCCCATCGCGTAGGCGACCAGCGAGCCGGCCGCCGAGCCGCGGCCGGGGCCGACCGCGATGCCCTGGCTCTTGGCCCACATGATGAAGTCGGCGACCACGAGGAAGTACGCCGGGAACCCCATCTGGATGATGGTGTCCATCTCGTACTCGGCGAGCTTCTTGTGCTCCTCGTCGTAGCCGCCCGGGAAGCGCCAGTCCATGCCCTCCCAGACCTTGGACTTGAAGAAGTCCGCCTCGGACTCGAAGCCCTCCGGGATCGGGAAGCGCGGCATCAGGTTCTTGAACTCGAACATGCCGGCGGTGTCGACCCGCTGGGCGACCAGCAGCTGGCTGTTGCGGCAGCCCTCCTGCCAGGCGTCCGAGGAGTCCAGGCCGTACATCTCGGCGGCCGACTTGATGTAGTAGCCGGTGCCGTCGAACCGGAAGCGGTCCGGGTCGGAGAGGTTCTTGCCGGTCTGCACGCACAGCAGCAGGTCGTGGGCGCCCGCGTCGCCCTCGGTGGTGTAGTGCGAGTCGTTGGTGACCACCGGCGGGATGTTCAGCTTCCTGCTGATCTCCAGCAGGCCGTCGCGGACCCGCTTCTCGATGTCCAGGCCGTGGTCCATCAGCTCCAGGAAGTAGTTCTCCTTGCCGAAGATGTCCTGGTACTCGGCCGCCGAGCGGACCGCCTCGTCGAACTGGCCCAGCCGCAGCCGGGTCTGCACCTCGCCGGACGGGCAGCCGGTGGTGGCCATCAGGCCCGCCGCGTGCTCGGAGATGATCTCCTTGTCCATCCGCGGCCACTTCACCAGCCAGCCCTCCGCGTAGGAGCGCGAGGTCAGCTTGAAGAGGTTGTGCAGGCCCTCCTTGTTCCGGGCCCAGATGGTCTTGTGGGTGTACGCGCCGGACGCCGAGACGTCGTCCTTCTTCTGGTGCGGCTGGCCCCACAGCACGCGCTTGGTGTTGGACCGGGAGTCCGGCGCGACGTACGCCTCGATGCCGATCACCGGGGTGATGCCCGCCGCGGTGGCCTGCTTGTGGAACTCGGCGGCGCCGTACATGTTGCCGTGGTCGGTCATCGCCACGTGGGTCTGCCCCAGCCGCTCGACCTCCTTGAACAGCTGCTTCAGCCGGGCGGCGCCGTCCAGCATCGAGTACTCGGTGTGGACGTGCAGGTGCGCGTACGGCTGGTCGCTCAAGGCGGGGCCTCCGGGGTCCTGGGAGAGGGCTGAAACACGTGAGGCCCGAGCCACCACCAGGGCTCGGACCACGGCTTCCGGGATCGCGCCCCCGAGTCTAATCCCCTCCGGTACCGTCCCCTCACACCACCGCGCGACCCGCGCGGACGTTCCCAGGGGGAGACGCCATGGCCTTCGCACCACCTCCTTACCGGTCGCCCCGCAGGCCCGGCGGACTGCCGGTGATCGGCACCGTGCTGCTGTTCCAGGCCCTCGCCCTGGTCGCCGTCCTGGCGTACGACCTGAACAAGGCGGGCAGCGGCTACCTGCCCACCGCGCTCGGCTTCTCCTACCGGCGGATGATGGCCGGCCCGGCCGTCTTCGGCGGCGCCTCCGCCGCCTACCTGGTGGTCGTCCTGGTGGCGGCGTTCCGGGCGTTCGCCGGCGCGGCCTGGGTGCGCGGGGCCGCGGTGGCGCTGACCGGGTACGTCGGGTACGCCTCGGCCACCCAGCTGTGGGTGCTGTTCACCGGGCCGCTCGGCGAGGAGGGCTACGCCACCAAGCCGCTCGACCACCTGCTGCTGACCCTCACCCACGTGCTGAACGTGGTGGTGTTCCTGGTCGTCGTCCTCGCGGTGGCCGCCACCCGGGCCCCGGGCGCCCCGGCCGTCCCGACCGGCTACCCGCAGCCGCCGTTCGCCCCCGGCCCGGCCGGCCACGCGGTCGTCCCCGGCCCCGGCCCGCTGCCCGGCCCGTCCGCGCCCGCGCCCGGCCCGTGGGGCGCGCCTCCCCCGGGCGCCCCGCAGCCGCCCGCCGCCCCGCCGCAGCCGCCCGCCGCCCCGCCGCAGCCGCCCGCGGCCGGCCACGGCGCCGCGTACGCCTACCCCCCGCCGCCGCCCGTCCCGCCGGTGTCCTGACCGGCCCTCACCCCGCTCCTTCACCCACCCTCCATGTGCCGGTCGGTCTAAGGTTGGGCCGTCCCTGCGACCGCGCCCGGGAGGCCCGGCGATGCCCGACGTCCGCACCCTGTCCGACCGCGAGCTGACGGTCGGCTACTTCGAGCGCCAACTGCTGCACCGCAAGCAGGAGTTGACCGCCGCCGCGGCGGTGTCCCGGCTGGCCGCGCTGCAGGCGCAGTACTCGCCGTCGCCGCACCTGGCGCTCTGGGCCCGGCTGCCCGGTTTCGGGCAGCCGGAGCTGGAGGCCGCCCTGCGGGACGGCACCGTGGTCAAGTCGACGCTGATGCGCGGCACCCTGCACCTGGTCCCCGGCGCCGACTACGGGCACCTGGCGGCGGCCTGGCGCCGCCGCTGGCTCACCGAGCTGCGCGGCCGGCACCGGGACACCGGCCTGGACGAGGCGGCCCTGGAAGCCTCGCTGCGGGCCTTCGCGGCCGTCCCGCGCAGCGCCGAGGAGCTGCGCGAGCACACCGCGCTGGCGTCCGGCGGCCGGGTCCGCACCGAGGACCTGCTGCACTACCCGCGGGCGCTGCTCCCGCTGGTGCACGTCGCCCCGTCCGGGCACTGGCGGGCGCACGGCAAGCCCCGGATGGTGCTGTGGGACGGCGAGCTGCCGCCCGAACCGGCCGCCACCGCCCGCCTGGTGCGCCGCTACCTGGCCGGCTACGGCCCGGCCTCGCGGGCCGACGTGGCGCACTTCGGCGGCCTGCGGCTGGGCCAGGTCGACCCGGCGCTGGCCGAACTGGACCGGCAGGGCGGGCTGGTCCGCCACCGGGCCGAGGACGGCCGCGAACTGCTCGACCTGCCCGGCGCCCCGCCGCCGTCCGACCCGGACCGCGAGCTGCCGGTGCGCTTCCTGCCGAAGTGGGACGCCGCGCTGCTCTCGCACGCCGACCGCACCCGGATGCTGCCCGCCGCGATCCACCGGCAGGTCTACCGCGCGGTCAACGGGACGCTGCTGGCCTCCTACCTGGTGGACGGCCTGGTCGCGGGCGTCTGGGAGCACCGCTGCACCCGGGGCGCGGCCGTGCTCACCCTCACCCCGCTGCTGCCGCACGCCCGGCGCCCGGAGCTGGAGCGGGAGGGCGAGCGGCTGCTGGCCTTCCTGGAGCCCGGCGCGGAGAGCCGCACGGTGGCCTTCGCGTCCTGAGCGCCCGTCAGCCCTGCTCGCTCTGCTCGCCCCGCTCGCCCTGCCCGCCCCGCTCGCTCTGCCCGTCCAGCTCGGCCAGGAACGCCAGCGCGGCCGCCCAGGTCCGCTCGGCGGCCTCGGCGTCGTGGTCGGGCAGGTCCGCGTCGGTGTACAGGTGCCCGGCGCCCCGGTAGCGGTGCACCTCGACGTCGGCCCCGGCCCGGGTCATCAGCAGGTACCAGGTGTTCAGCCAGTCCTCGGACTCGAACGCGTCCGGCTCGGCGACGTGCAGTTGCACCGGGATCTCCGTGGCGGCGTCCTCCCGCAGGTCGGAGGTGCCGTGCAGGAGCAGCAGGCCGCGGGCCTGCTCGTCGGCCAGCGCCAGGTTCTGCGCCAGCGACCCGCCGAGCGAGAACCCGGCGTACACCAGCCCGCCCGCCGCCGGCAGCAGCGGCGCGACCGCGCCGACCGCGCGCCGCAGCAGCTCGTCGTTGCCGACCTCGTCGCGGTACGCCATGCCCTCCTCCAGCTCGTCGAAGGTCCGGCCCTCGTACAGGTCCGGGGTGTGCACGGTGTGCCCGGCGGCGCGCAGCCGGTCGGCGGCCTCGGTGACGGCGGGGCGCAGGCCGTACGCGGAGTGGAACAGGACGATCTCGGCCACGGGTCGGGCTCCTCGGTGCTGCGGGTGGTGCGGACCCTCCATGATCGCCCATCCCGGGACGCGCGGGGGCCCGGCCCACCGGTGGGTGGGCCGGGCCGTTCGGCGCGGGGGCCGGTCAGTACGAGGTGCTGACGGAGGCGCCGCCGAAGGACTGCTGGCCGTAGAGGCTGACGTAGTTGTAGCCCGCGGGCGGGTTGCTGATGGTGAGGGTCTCGGCGTTGCCGCTGCCGGTGGACTTGGCGGTGTAGGAGCCGGTGGTGGCCCAGTTGCTGCCGTTGTAGTAGAGGTCGGCGTTGCCGGTGCCGCCGCTCGCGGTGATGGTCAGGCTGGTGGTGCCGGCCGGGACGTACAGGTAGAAGTAGGCGTAGTTGCCGACGGTGGCGGCGACGTTGGAGCGGCCGCATCCCTTGTCGAGCTGCCGGGTGTCGGCGCCGGTGCACTCGGGGGCGGTGGGGGTGGTCGGGGTGCCGCAGTTGCCGCCGTTGCAGGCGGTCAGCCAGGCGTTGAAGTCGGCGTCGTAGCGGGTGCCGATGGTGGTCTTGAGGATCGTCCGGGCCCCGTTCCAGTCACCGGCGCGGTACTTGGCCAGCACGGCGTCCAGGTCGGAGCGGTGCGACTGGAGCATGTAGCGGACGGCCAGGTAGCCCCAGTTGTAGATCCGGGTCTGGTCGGCGTTGTCGTAGGTGGTGTCGAACAGGGTGGACAGCGCGTAGGTGTGCTGCCCGGCCTGGGTGAGCGCGTCGGTGTACTCGACGTTGCGGTACGAGTAGGAGACGTACTCGGCGAAGCCCTCGACCCACCAGACGGTCGGGGTGGTCATGCCGGCGTCGAAGTCGCCGGCCATGTCGAACCGGCCGTCGAGGTAGTGGGTGTACTCGTGGTTGAGGTTCCAGATCTGGAAGTCCGGGCGGACCCACTCGGCCTCGTAGGCGACGAACCGGGGCTGGTTGCCCGCCGCGGCCGGGTCGCCCTCCAGGTACATGCCGCCGTTGTCGGTGGAGATCCCGAAGATGGTGCCGGCGTAGGTCTGGTAGTCGCTGCTGGAGTGGAAGACCACCACCTCGATGGTGGAGTTGTTGTCGTTCGCCACCGCGCCGGTGTCCCGGACCACGCCGTGGAAGTAGGCGTCCTGGCCCTTGAGGCTGGTGCAGGCGGTGGTCAGCTGGTCGGCCGTCAGCGCCTGGGCGATGATCCTGATGCTGGGGCTGCAGGTGTAGTTGACCGTCAGCACCGCGGCCTTGAGCCGGCTCGCCAGGTCGCAGGTGCCGTAGTACGAGCAGTTGGCCCGGTCGTAGCTGTCGGTCATCTCGGCCAGGCCGACCCACAGCGGGGCGGTGCGGCCGGTGATCGAGCTCTGGTCCAGCAGGCTCTTCACCAGCGGCCGGGCCTTGGCCTGCAGCGCCGGGTACTGGAGGAAGCGGCCCAGTTCGCGGCCGGCGTTGGAGACCAGGAAGTCGTTGCTGCCACCGAGCATCGCGTTGTTGCGGGAGGCGAAGGACTGCAGGGCGTCCAGCACGCTCGGGTCGGCCTGCACGGCGGGCAGGAAGTCGCTGTTCTGGTGGCCGCGCCAGAGCACCGTGTAGGTGTTGTTGACGGCGTTGACCATGTACCAGGACGCGTCGTAGCTGCTGTTGTAGCCGTTCAGCAGGCGCTTGACGACGTTCAGGTAGCGGGCGTTCTCGGCGGCGCTGTCGATCAGGGTGACCGCCTCGCCCAGGGTGGCGCCGTTCGCGTCGGTGACGTCCTGCGAGTGCGCGCCGGCGAAGAAGCGGTCCAGGCCGCCCTCGATCGCGCTCTTCAGGCTGCTGCCGTACGTGCCGACCACGTCCGGGTTGTACCACTGCACGTAGTAGCCGGCCCGCAGGTACAGCACGACCTGGGTGGCCGAAGTGGAGTCGTCGCCCGGGTAGTCGGCGGACAGGTCGCGCAGCGCGTTGGCCACGCTGACCATCTGCGACTCGTTGAAGGCCAGCTTCGCGTCGTTGCCCTTGAGCAGGAACAGCGAGTTGACGCAGTCCACGGTGGACGCCTTGATCTGCGTCACCAGGGCGCTGCCGGTCCGGCCGGTGAAGTCCGAGGCGTTGCAGGTCGCCGCGGCGGCCAGCGACCGCGCCGCGCCGGGCTCGCCCTTGGCCGCCAGCGGCGGCCGCTTGCTGGCGTCCGCCCGCACGTCGCGGTCGGAGTCCTTGCGGCGCTCGGCCGCCTCGGTGCTGCGCGGTGCCGACTTCGCCGACTTGGCGGGCACGGCCGGTTTGGCCGCGGCCGCCCGCTGCCCGCCCTGGGCGGCGCCGGCGGTCGGCGCCAGCGCGCCGACGAAACCCAGGGCCATGCTCAGGGACAGCAGCAGACTCGTCGCCCGTCCTACGGACGCGGCTGATTTCCGGAAGGTTCGCACGTGGGGGCCTCCGGGCCGATATGACGCCGCGGTGGGGGTCCGCGGCGGAGGGTCGGAGGCCGTCGGGGTGCCCCCCGACGGCCAGGTGACATGTACAATTGCACATGTCACCTGGCACCGGAAGACCTCGGGTCCAAGTCAACTGCCCCGGATAACGCCCCGGTCCGCCAGCCGCCCGGCCAGCCCCGGCAGGTCCTCGACGAACCACAGCTGCAGGCCCCGGTTGCTCTCCCGGACGAAGTCCCGCAGCGCGTCCGACTCCGCCACCCGCGCCGAGACGTCACCCACCACCGCCAGCCCCGTCCGGTACTGCGCGAACTTCTGCACCACCGCCCCCGCGACCCCGCTGCGCAGCCGGAAGAACTCCGCCCCCAGCCGCTCCACCGGCAGCGCCACCCAGGACGCCTCCCGGTAGTACGCGTCGCCCAGCAGGTCCAGCGCCTCGCGCTCCCCCGCCACCGGCTCCCCCGCCGCCGCGGCCACCAACACCCGCTCCCCGCCCAGCTCCTGAAGCTCCATCAGCGCACCTCTCCCGTCAGATCGTCGATCAACGCCAACATGTCCGCCACCCGCCGCGGCGGCCCCATCACCACGAACCGCAACGCGCTCCGCTCCTCCTCCCGCACCGCCTGCACCCACAGCGGCCGCGACCCGCCCGACCACGCCCCCGCCGCCGCCAGCACCCCCGTCACCAGGCGGTCCGCGTCCCGCGCCCCCACCCCCTCCACCTGCACCACCGCCGAAACGTCCACCCGCGCCGGCCGCGCCGGCATCCCGCCCCCCGTGAACGCCTCCACCTCCGCCCGCGCGATCCGGTACTGCTTCCCGATCCGCACCGCCTTGAGCTTCCCGTCCCGCACGTACCCGCGCACGGTCTTCACGTGCAGGCCGAGCAGCTCCGCCACGTCCTCGACGGAGTAGAAATCATTCATTCCCTATCCTTCCCTATCCCACCCCACTGTACGTCCCGATAGGGAACTTCCCCACCCCGACACACCGACCGCCCTTCCCCTCCCGCCCGCTTCCCCCCGTCCCGCCCCCCTCTCCATCGCCCCTCTCTCCCGCCTCCCCTCCCGCCCCCCTCCCCTCCCGCCCCCTCCCCTCCCGCCCCCTCCCCTCCCTCCCGCTCCCCTCCCTCCCGCTTCCCTCCCTCCCGCGCCCCGCCAGGGGCGCGGGGAACTGCGCGCCCAGCCACCCGCCCCGCCGCCGCCTCGCTCCTCCTCCCCCGCCCCGATCCCCCTCCGAAAAACCCCTTGCGCCCCACCCCCCACTCGCTAGAGTGGTCCACGTCCCGCCGCGCCACTGCGCGTTCGCGGGCCTGACGAGAGGAGGTGCAGACCGATGGTTGCCGCCGTGACGCGGTGCGCCTTCGTGTGCGCGCCATACGCCTCCCCCCGTCTTCTTCCCACCGGCTGATCGCGCGTCATCCCGCGCCCCGGTGGGCCACTCCACAGGAGCCACCGCAGTGCGCGAGCGCTTTGCCGACAGCGATTCCTTCTCCCGCATCCGCCCCAAGGGCGCTTCCCGTCGCGGCCGCCGGGCCGACCGCTTCGACGACTCCCAGCCCGAGTACGACTACTTCGCCCCGGCCGGGTTCGAGGCCGACGGCCACGAGGGCGCCGAGGGCTACGACCACGACGACGCCGAGCAGGAGTTCCTCGTCCCGGTGACCGACGGCCCCGCCGTCGGCGACCGCTGGTCCACCTGGGACCAGTCCACCCCGACCGAGAAGGGCCCCGAGCCGCGCCCCGACTGGGTCGTCACCGAACTCGCCGCGGTGGACACCGAGTTGGGCATCGTGAAGACCGGCAAGGAGGCGGACGTCTTCCTGCTGGAGCGCGCCGTCCCCGACACCGGCCGGCGCACCCTGATGGCCGCCAAGCGGTACCGGGACGCCCAGCACCGGATGTTCCACCGCGATTCCGGCTACCTCGAGGGCCGCCAGCACAAGGAGTCCCGGGTCAGCCGGGCGATGGCCAAGCGCACCGCCTTCGGCAAGGAGGCGATCGCCGGCCAGTGGGCGGCGGCCGAGTTCGCCGCGCTGTGCCGGCTCTGGTCGGCCGGTGTCGCCGTGCCGTACCCGGTGCAGATCACCGGCACCGAGATCCTGATGGAGTTCGTCGGCGACGAGGACGGCACGGCCGCGCCCCGGCTGGCCCAACTCCGCACCGAGGAGGCCGACATCGACGACCTGTGGGCCCAGCTGGGCCGCAGCCTCGCGCTGCTGGCCTACGACGGCTACGCCCACGGAGACCTGTCGGCGTACAACATCCTGGTGCACCGCGGCCGCCTGGTGATCATCGACGTTCCGCAGATCGTCGACGTGGTGGCCAACCCGCGCGGCCTCTCCTTCCTGGAGCGGGACGTCCGGAACGTCGGCGCCTGGTTCGTCTCCCGCGGCCTCCCGCCCGCGAGCGTCGAGGCCCTGGTCGAGTCCCTCGCCGCCGACGCCCGCCTGCGCCGCTGATCTCCCACCGGAAGGGCGGGTCCCGGCCGCACCCCGGCCCCGGCCCCGCCCTTCCGGGAGCACCGCACACGCACGGGGCGGCCGCCTCCCCGGCCGGCTTCCCGGTCGGCTTCCCGGCTGACCTCCCCTCATCCCGCCGCCTCCGCCCGGCAGTTGTGCCGCGCAACGGGTGTAGAGTCGCCGCGGTCGGACGGGGTCGGGGGCGCCAGCGGCTTCCCCCCGCGCGTTCGAACAGCGAGAATCACTGCTGACAAGTCGTACAACATGCTCGGGGGACTGCGGGACATGTGGGGTCGGGGGACCGTGCTCGGGGGCCGCTACGCCCTCTCCGAACGGCTCGGCAGCGGCGCGATGGGCGAGGTCTGGCGGGCCGAGGACCAGGTGCTGGGCCGACAGGTCGCGGTGAAGATCGTGCTTCCGGCGCTGCTGGAGGACGAGGTCTTCGCCGCCCGGTTCCGCCGCGAGGCGACGGTGCTGGCCGCGATGAACCACCGCGGCGTGGTGCACATCCACGACTACGGCGAGGACGGCACCGACCCGGACGCCCGGACCGCGTACATCGTGATGGAGCTGCTGACCGGCAAGCCGCTCGACAAGGCCCGCGGCCGCACCGCCTTCCCGCCCGACCGGGCGCTGGACGTCGCGGCCCAGGTGCTGGACGCGCTGCACGCCGCGCACCAGCAGGGCATCGTGCACCGGGACATCAAGCCGTCCAACCTGATGATCGACCAGGACGGGCGGGTCACCGTCACCGACTTCGGCATCGCCCGCACCCTCGCCGACACCCGGATCACCACCGCCCACGCGGTGATCGGCACCGCCCTGTACATGGCCCCGGAACGCGCCGAGGGCAAGGACGCCTCGGCCGTGTCCGACCTGTACTCGGTCGGCGTGGTGCTGTACGAACTGCTGGCCGGTGCGGTGCCGTTCACCGGCGGGACGCCGCTCGAAGTGGTGCTCAAGCACGTCCGCGAGCCGGTGCCCGAGCTGCCCGCGGAGATACCCGCGCCGGTCCGGGCCCTGGTCGCCCGGGCGCTCGCCAAGCAGCCCGAGGACCGCCACCGGGACGCGGCGGCGATGGCCCTCGCCGCCCGCCGGGCGATGTCCACCCCGGCCGGGTTCGGCGCGGTGCTCTCCGCGCCCGAGCCCGTCGAACCCCCACCGGCCCTCCCGGCCCCGGCCGTACCCGCCGCGCCCGCCAAGCCGGAGAGCACCCCGGCCCCGGCCCCGACCGAGCCCGCCCCGGCCCGGGACAAGCGCGCCGGGCGCCGCCGCCTGGCCACCCTGATCCTGCCGGTGGTCCTGGTCGGCGGCGGTGGCGTGACGGCCCAGCAGTTCGACCTGCTGCCCTGGCAGCACCCGGACCAGCGGACCACGGCCGGTTCCACCCCGAGCCCCGGCAGCCCCGGCGGCCCCGCCACCGGCCCCGCCGCGAGCGCCACCCCGCCGTCCACCGCCCCGGGCACCACCCAGGCCGACCCCACCCCGCCCGCCTCCGCCCCGGCCACCGACCAGGCCGGCAACCCCGTCCTGCCGGGCACCGATCCCGGCACCGGCGCCAACCCGGGCACCGGCAACGGCGGCGGCAGCAACCCCGGTGGCACCACGAACAGTTCGGGCGGCAGCAACCCCGGCACCGGCGCGGGCAGCAACCCCGGCACCGGCTCGGGCTCGGCTTCCGGCGGCGGCTCCGGCAACGGCGGCGGCGGCGGTGGCAGCACCCCGAACCAGCCCAAGCCGACCACCCCCGCCACCACCCCGCCCGCCACCGGCTCGGGCCCGGCCAAGGGCTGCGGCGGCAGCGGCTGGGGCCACCTGGTGAACACCGGCAGCGGGCGCTCCGTCGGGCTCGGCTCGGACGCGGTCAGCGCGGGCGTCCCGGTGGTCTCCGGCGGCTACACCTCCTACGGCTGGATCATGAGCAGCAGCAACGGCGTGGTCACCTTCACCGCCTGCGCGGCCAACAGCGGCATCAGCCTCGGCGCGCCCTACGCCGGCAGCCCCAACGCCGCCGAACTGGCCGGGGCCTCCTCCTACGGCGACATGACCAGCTGGATGGTGACCGACGCCGGTTCCGGCTCCTTCCAGCTGAAGTTCGGCTACGGCATCCAGAGCTGCCTGACCGACAACGGCAGCGGCGCCGCCCTCACCGTCGGCACCTGCAGCCCGGGCGCCAAGTCCCAGCTCTTCCGCTTCTCCTGAGCGCCGGAGCCCCCTTCGCACCCGCACCGCCCGCCGCCCGCACCGCCCCCGTCCGGCCCGGCCGCCAACCCCCGGCCCCACCAACCGAGTTGTCCCCCGGCCGGGGCAGAATGCGGGCATGGCCGAACAGTACTTCTCCGCTTTCGCGGTGGACGCCGCCGTCCTGCACCGCCTGCCGGGCTCGGGCGAGCGCGTGCTGCCCGGCGTGCCGCCCTCCGCCGCGCTCACCGAACTGCTCTCCGGCCGGCTGCGCGCCGACGCGGACTCCCGCTACACCGCGCTGCTGCCCGCGCTGGCGGGCGCGTTCGGCACGCCGCTGGGCGCGGTCTCCGTCCCGGGCCGGCACTGGGACGACCTGACGGAGGTGTTCACGGGGCTGGAGCTGCCCGCACTGGCCGCGCTCTGGTCCCGCCCGTGGCCGTTCCCGGCCGACGCCGGCTACGACTGGCCGTGGCCGTACCCGACCCTGGCGGCCCGCGCCGACACCGCCGACCTGCTCGCCGAACTCGCCGCGCTGGCCTCGGAGTCCATCCACGAGCAGGACGTCGAGGCGCTGGACGAGGACGACCTGGAGGAGGCGGCCTGGTTCCTCACCGAGCACCTCCCGGTCTGGGCCTCCCGGGCGCACGCCCTCGACCTCGACCTGCTGCTGATCCGCGACGGCGCCCGCTGACCCCGCACCGCCCGCACCGCCCCGCCCCTACGGCGCCCGCTGACCCCGCACCGCCCGCCCCGCGCCGCCCCTCAGGACACCACGTCCTTCGCCGCGAACCCGCGGAACGCCAGCGCCAGCAGCACCACCGCGTACGACAGCGACAGCACCACGCCCTGCACCATGCCGCCCCACTCCAGTTGCGGCTGCAGCGCGTCCGCCCAGGCGTACTGCCAGTGCGCGGGCAGCCACTCGCGCAGCGAGCCGAGCGCGGTGACGGCGTCCAGCACGCCGGTGATGATGGAGGCGAAGACCGCGCCGCCGACCGCGCCGAGCGGGGCGTCCGTGGCCGTGGAGAGCCAGAACGCCAGTGCGCCGACCACGATCTCGGCGAGGAAGACGTACAGCACGGCGATCGCCAGCCGGGGCAGCGCCTCGGCCGCCGACAGCGTCGCCCCGGTGGGGAGCTTGAGGTCGCCCCAGCCGTACGCGGCGGTGCCGACCACCAGCCCGACGGCGGGCAGCAGCACCACCGCGGCCGCCGAGAAGGCCATCGCCACCGCGAACTTGCGCACCAGCAGCCGGGCCCGGGGCACCGGCGCGGCCAGCAGGTAGCGCAGCGAGGACCAGCTCGCCTCGGAGGCCACCGTGTCGCCGGCGAACAGCGCGACCGGGATGACCAGCAGGAAGCCGGTGCCCATGAACAGCAGCGTGGCGGCGAAGTTCGCCCCCGACGCGGTGGCCAGCTCGATGAACGTGGTGCGGTTCTCCCGCCCGGGCGTGCCGCCGATCTGGAACGCCGCCAGCACGACGAACGGCAGCACGGCCAGCACCCCGCCGACCACCAGTGTCCGGCGGCGGCGCAGCTGCCGCATCGCCTCGACCCGCAGCGGCAGCGTCCGCCCGGGCCGGTAGCCGGGCGCGGCGGTGTCCCGCCCCGCGCCGAGCACGGTCGCGTCACTCATGCCGTCCCTCCGTCCACAGTCCCACGTCCGACACCGACACCGTCACTGACACTGACCCCGTCCCCGACGCCCCCGCTCATGCCCCGGCCCCCCGGATCAGGGACAGGAACGCGTCCTCGAGCCGCCGCTGCGGGCCGATGCCGGTCACCGGCACGCCCAGGCGCACCAGTTCGGCGGTCAGCCGGCTCGCGGGCAGGCCGTCCAGCCGGACCAGCAGTCCGGCGTCCACGGCCTGCGCCTGCGCGATGCCGTCCAGCGCGGCCAGCTTCTCGGCGACCGCCTCGCCCCCGTCGAAGCCCGGCTCGACGGACACCAGCAGTTGCTCGCCCGCGCCGGTGATCTCCGTGGTCGGCCCGGCGACCACGAGCTGCCCGCGTTCCATCACCACCAGGTGGGTGCAGGACTGCTCGACCTCGGCCAGCAGGTGGCTGGAGACGATGACGGTGCGTCCGGCGGCGGCGTAGCGGACCATCACCTCGCGCATCTCGCGGATCTGCGGCGGGTCGAGCCCGTTGGTGGGTTCGTCGAGGATCAGCAGGTCGGGCAGGCCGAGCATGGCCTGGGCGATGGCGAGGCGCTGCCGCATGCCCTGCGAGTAGGTGCGGACGGCGCGTTCCAGGGCCTCGCCGAGGCCGGCGATCTCCAGCGCCTCGGCGAAGTGCGCGTCCTCGACGGGCCGTCCGGTGGCCGCCCAGTACGACTCCAGGTTGGCCCGTCCGGACAGGTGCGGCAGGAAGCCGGCGCCCTCGACGAACGCGCCGACCCGGGAGAGCACCGGCGCGCCGGGCCTGATCGCGTGGCCGAAGACCCGGATCTCGCCCGCGTCGGGGCGGATCAGGCCCATCAGCATCCGCAGCGTGGTGGTCTTGCCCGCGCCGTTGGGGCCGAGCAGGCCGAGCACCTGCCCGGTCTCCACCCGGAAGGACAGGTCGCGCACCGCGTACCGGTCGGTGGCCCCCTTGTACTTCTTCGCCAGGCCGGTGATCTGCAGCGGCACGTCGGCGAGCGCCGGGTCCGGGGCGGGGGTGGTGTCGCGGCGCCGCCGGGCGAGCACCAGCAGCGCGCCGAGTGCCAGCGCGACCAGCGGCAGCACCCAGGTGCGGTTCGGCAGCGGCGCGGCCTCGGTGCGCAGCCCGGGCACCGTCGGGACGCTCAGCGGGCCGACCGCGGAGACGGTGTAGGTGGCGGCCTGCGCGGGCGAGGCGTACGCCAGGTCGGTGCTGGCCAGCACCAGCCGCAGCCGGTGCCCGGCCGGGAACTCGTGGTCGACGGCGGGCAGCGCGACCCGCACGGTCCGGCCGCCGTCGGCGTCCGCGCCGGTCACCCGCAGCGGGGCGACGAGCTGCTGCGGCAGGGTCTGCTTGCCGTCGGGGGCGACGTCGTACAGCTTGGCGAACAGCACCGCCTCGGGGGTGTCGGCCTTCACCCGCACCTGGACGGCGGGGGCGCCGGTCAGGTGCAGGGCGCTGCCGAGCGGCTGGGAGTCGAAGGAGGCGAACTGGCCGGGGAAGTCGATCGACAGGCCCGCCCCGACGGAGGAGAGCTGGGCCAGGGCGCCGATGCCGGGCAGGGTGGAGATGTTCGGCGGGGCCCCGCCGGGCGGGTTGGCGATCCGCTGCTCCCGGCCGGTCAGCGCGACCTCCTGCCGGGCCGTGCCGTCCAGGCCGGGGTAGGCGCCGGCGTCGGCGCCGCGCAGCACGGCCTGGAAGCCGGTCGAGTCGACGCCGCCGGTGCGAGTGACCCGGAACGCGGGGCCGGTGTCCGCGCCGGTGCCCCTGAGGTAGTGGTCGAACCAGGCGGTGACCCGGGCGTCGGCGCGGGTGCTGGTCTCCTGGCCGCCGTCGTGGCCGGCGCCGAACCAGTCCACCGCGACGGGGGCGCCGTTGGCGGCGACCGCCTTGGCGATCCGGTCGCCCTGGTCGAGCGGGAAGAGCGAGTCCTGCTGGCCCTGGACGACCAGGGTCGGGACCTTGATCCGGTCGGCCACCGAGGCGGGGCTGGAGTGCTCCAGCAGCTTCACCGCGTCGGCGTCCGGCCGTCCGGCGGCCGCGACCCGGTTGTACATCGCGCACAGCTCTTCGCGGAACCGCCCGCAGCCCACCGGCCCGGCGGCCGGGGCGGCCGGAGCGGTCGAGCCGGCCGGGGCGGCGGAGCCGTCGCCGAAGGCGGCCGAGGAACCGGTGGTGAAGAAGATCCCGGCCCACAGCTTCTTGAAGACCCCGTCGGCGGCCGAACTGCCCTGCGCGGCCTGCGGGAACAGCGCGTCGGCCAGGTCGAACCAGGTGATCTGCGGGGCGATCGCGTCGATCCGGCTGTCGTACCCGGCGGCCAGCAGCGACACCGCGCCGCCGTACGAGGCGCCGGTCACGCCGACCCGCGGGTCGCCGGGCCCGTCGAGCTGAACCTCGGGGCGCTGGGCCAGCCAGTCCACCAGCCGGGAGACGTCGGCGACCTCGCGTTCGGGCTGGTTCAGCCCGATCTGCCCGGTCGACTTCCCGAACCCGCGCGCCGACCAGGTCAGCACCGCGTACCCGTGCCGGGCCAACTCCTCGGCGCGGGAGCGCAGTTCGTCCTTGGAGCCGCCGAAGCCGTGCGCCAGCAGCACGGCCGGCCGCCGCCCGGAGCCGCCCGCGGTGAAGAACGAGGTGTCGATCCGGACGGTCTCCGGGCTGCCCGCGCTCTCCGGCAGGTCCAGGAACCGGTCCTCCCGGTGCACCCGCTCCGGCTGCCCCGCCACCGCGACCGCCCCGCCGCCGACCAGCAGCGCGGCCGCCACCGCACCGGCCAGCACCGCCCTGCGCCGGGTCAGCCACCTTCGCCACGCCCCACCGAAGCCCATGGCGGTGATCCTAACCGGGCGGCAGGTAAGGAACCCATCAGCCCGCCGACGATCCGGTACGGCCCCTCCCCGGCCCGGCTGACGAACCGCCACGATCCCCCACGATAGGGTGCGAATCCCCCCGTTGCCGGACGCCAGCGAGGTGACCCGTGCTCTGGCCGCTCGCCAGCCTGCTCACCGCCGTCTTCGCCACCCTGTTCGCCGGCTGGCTGGTCGACCAGACCCTCCAGCGCCTCGACGCCCGCCACCCCGACGCCCCGGTCTGGGCCCAGCTGCGCCGCTGCCGCGTCCCGCTCCAACTGGTGCTGCTCTCCGCCCTGCTGCTCGCCGCCCGGCCGGTGCGCCGGATCTTCCACAGCGACGACGACGCGCTCCGGCACGGCGTCCTGCTGGTGCTGATCGGCTCGCTCGGCTGGCTGACCGTCCGGGTGCTGGCCGCCGTCGTCGAAGCCGCCTTCAGCCGCTACCAGACGGTCACCGAGGACGCCTCCCGCATCCAGCGGGTGCGCACCCAGCTCGGCCTGGTCCGCCGGGTCGGCTCCGCCGTGCTCTGGACGGTCACCGCCGGCGCCCTGCTGCTCACCTTCGACGCCATGCGCACCGTCGGCGCCAGCCTGCTCGCCTCCGCCGGCATCATCGGCATCATCGCGGGCATCGCCGCCCAGTCCGCGCTCGGCAACTTCTTCGCCGGCCTGCAGATCGCCTTCAGCGACACCGTCCGGATCGGCGACACCGTCGTGGTGGACGGCCAGCAGGGCACCGTCGAGGAGATCACCCTCTCCTACCTGGTGCTGCGGCTGTGGGACGAGCGCCGCCTGGTCGTCCCGGTCTCCTACTTCGTCTCCAGGCCCTACGAGAACTGGACCCGCCGCGACCCCGGCCTGCTCGGCTGGGTCCTGCTCCACCTCGACCACCGCACCCCCGTCGACGCGCTGCGCGCCGAACTGGGGCGCTACCTGGCCGGCAGCGGGCTCTGGGACGGCCGGGACTGGTCCCTCGCCGTCTCCGACACCACCCCGTCCACCGTCGTGGTCCGCGCCACCATGACCGCCCGCGACCCGGACACCACCGCCGCCCTCCGGCTCGCCGCCCGCGAACACCTGCTGGCGTACCTGCGCGACCAGCACCCGGAGTCCCTGCCGCGCGTGCGCACCGACTGAACGCGCGGCAGGACCGCCCAGCCGCTACAGCACCCGGGTCATGGTCCGGTGCGGGATCCCGGCGTCGTCGTACACCGGCCCCTCGGCCGCGTACCCGAGCCGCTCGTAGAACCCGAGCGCCTGCACCTGCGCGTGCAGCTCGACCTCGCGCGCCCCGTGCTCGCGGCCCAACTCCTCGACCGCGCGCACCAGTCGCGCGCCGAGGCCGGTGCCGCGGGCGGCGGCGACCACGGCGAGCCGGCCGAGCAGCACCCGGCCCTCGGTGCCGCCGGTCATCGCCAGCGCCTCGGCGCCGTGGATCAGCCGGGCGGTGCCGAGCGCCGCGCCGTCGGGGCCGACGGCCAGCAGGTGCGCCGAGGTGGCGTCGTACTCGTCGTACTCCAGCTCCGGCGGCACGTCCTGCTCGACCACGAACACCTCGTGCCGCACGCCGCGCGCCAGCGCCATCTCCGCGTCCCCGTCGACCACCCGGATCGACACGCCCGTCAGCGGGGTGCCCATCTCAGCTCTCCGCCGCGATGACGTCCAGCGCGTGCTGCAGGTCCTCCGGGTAGGTGGAGGTGAACTCCACCCAGCGCCCGTCCTCGGGGTGCTCGAAGCCCAGCGAGACGGCGTGCAGCCACTGCCGGGTCAGGCCCAGCCGCTTGGCCAGCGTCGGGTCCGCGCCGTAGGTCAGGTCGCCGACGCAGGGGTGGCGCAGCGCCGACATGTGCACCCGGATCTGGTGGGTGCGGCCGGTCTCCAGCTTGATGTCCAGCAGCGACGCGGCCCGGTACGCCTCGATCAGGTCGTAGTGCGTGACGGACGGCTTGCCGTCCCGGGTGACGGCCCACTTCCAGTCGCTGCTGGGGTGCCGGCCGATCGGCGCGTCCACGGTGCCGGACAGCGGGTCGGGGTGGCCCTGGACCAGCGCGTTGTACTTCTTCTCGGTGACCCGGTCGTGGAACTGCCGCTTCAGGTCGGTGTAGGCCCGCTCGGACTTGGCGACCACCATGATCCCGGAGGTGCCGACGTCCAGCCGGTGCACGACGCCCTGGCGCTCGGCGGCGCCCGAGGTGGAGATCCGGTAGCCGGCCGCGGCCAGACCGCCGATCACGGTGGGGCCGGTCCAGCCGGGGCTGGGGTGCGCGGCCACGCCGACCGGCTTGTCGATCACCACGACGTGGTCGTCGTCGTGGATGATCCGCATGCCCTCGACGGCCTCGGCGACGATCTGCACCGGCGCCGCCGGGGCCGGGATCTCGACCTCCAGCCAGGACCCGGCGGTGACCCGGTCCGACTTCCCGGCGACCGCGCCGTCCAGCGTCACCTTGCCCTCGGCGGCGAGTTCGGCGGCCTTGGTGCGGGAGAACCCGAACATCCGGGCCAGGGCGGCGTCCAGCCGCTCGCCCTCCAGGCCGTCGGGTACGGGGAGGCTACGGGTCTGCGCTGCGATACTCACCCACCCGAGTATGCCCGACCCGCACCTCCCCCCGACCCCACCGGCCCCCGCCCCGCACCCCGCCCGAGGCCCCGCCGCGCACCGGCCGGAGCCCCTCCGGGCCCCTCCGGGCCCTGGCCGCCGACCGCCCGGGCCCGCCTCCTAGCATCGGTCTGCACCACCACACGACGGCCCGGTCGACGGGGACGGGGCCGAACACGAGGGGGAAGTCCCATGAAGGCCCGCACGATAGGCACCGCCGCCGCGGCCGCGGTGGCCGCGCTCGCCGCCCGCGACCTGCTCCAGAAGCGGCACGCGCTGCTGCGCAACTTCCCGGTGGCCGGGCACGCCCGCTACCTGCTGGAGCGGATCGGCCCGGAGCTGCGGCAGTACATCGTGACCTCCAACGAGGAGGAGCGTCCGTTCAGCCGCGACCAGCGCAGCTGGATCTACGCCTCGGCCAAGGAGGAGAACAACTACTCCGGGTTCGGCACCGAGGTGGACGTCGCGCACGTGCAGGGCCACGCCTACCTGAAGCAGCGCACCTTCGCCGGCCCGCTGCCCGACGCCCACGACCCGCAGGCGCCGCTGCCCTCGGCCAAGGTGCTGGGCGGCCCGCGCGGGCGCGCCGGGGCGTTCCGCCCGAGCAGCGTGGTGAACATCTCCGCGATGAGCTTCGGCTCGCTCTCCGGCGCCGCGATCACCGCCCTGAACGAGGGCGCGGCGCAGGCCGGCGCGCTGCACAACACCGGCGAGGGCGGCCTGTCCCCGTACCACCGCAAGGGCGGCGGCGACCTGGTGCTGCAGCTGGGCACCTCGTACTTCGGGTGCCGCAACGAGGACGGCAGCTTCGACCTCGGCAAGCTCAAGGAGGTGGTGGCGTCCGCCCCGGTCCGGGCGATCGAGATCAAGCTCTCGCAGGGCGCCAAGCCGGGCCTGGGCGGCATGCTGCCGGGCGCCAAGGTGACGCCGGAGATCGCCGAGATCCGCGGCATCCCGGTCGGGCGGGACTGTGCCTCGCCGTCCCGGCACAGCGCGTTCGGCGACGCCGACTCGATGCTGGACTTCGTCGAGCTGCTGGCCGCCGAGACCGGCCTGCCGGTCGGCATCAAGAGCGCGGTCGGCGAGCTGGGCTTCTGGCAGGAGCTGGCCTCGATGACGGCCCGCGGCGACCGCGGCGTGGACTTCGTGACCGTCGACGGCGGCGAGGGCGGCACCGGCGCGGCCCCGCGGATGTTCGCCGACTCGGTGTCGCTGCCGTTCCGGATGGGCTTCTCCCGGGTCTACGGCACCTTCGCCGAGCTGGGCCTGACCGACCGGCTGACCTTCATCGGCTCCGGCAAGCTCGGCCTGCCCGAGAACGCCGCGGTGGCCTTCGCGCTGGGCGCCGACATGGTCAACGTGGCCCGCGAGGCGATGCTGTCGATCGGCTGCATCCAGGCCCAGAAGTGCCACACCGACCGCTGCCCGACCGGCATCGCCACCCAGAACCCGTGGCTGGCCCGCGGCATCGACCCGGCCTCCAAGGCCACCCGGGCCGCGGTCTACCTGCGCACCCTGCGCCGGGAGTTGACCAAGGTCTCCTCGGCCGTCGGCGTCGCCCACCCGTCGCTGATCACCCCCGAGGACATCGAGGTGCTGAACGGCGACTACGAGGCCCGCACGCTGGCCTCGGTCTACGGCTACAAGGAGGGCTGGGGCCGGCTCGGCCCGGAGCTGGCCGAGGAGATCACCGCCCTGCTCACCGCCTGAGCCTCAGCGCAGCAGCAGCACCGCGCCCACCGCGGCCGTCGCCGCCAGCACCACCACGGCGGCGACGTGCACCGCGACGTCCCAGGCCCACGAGCGCCGGTCGGCCGCCGGGTCCAGGGTGAACTCGGCCGGGTTCGCGGGCGTGTGGTGCACCGTCACCTCGCGCCCCCGCGCCCGGGCCGGGTCGGCGAGGTGCGCGGTGCAGTGCGCGGTGACGGCGGTGCCGTCGCGGGTGGTGAACGCCACCACCGGGGTACGGGTGGTCAGCACGGAGCCGCTCTCCTCGTCGGTCCGGACGTCCCGGAACACCGCGACGATCCGGCCCGGCACCGCGTCCATCGCGGCCAGCCGCTCCCGCCTGCCCCGCCGGTCCCGGACGGCCCCCGGCAGGTGCCAGAGGCCGGACAGCGCCCACGGGCCCGCGCCGCCGACCAGCGCCCACGGCCACCCCCGGTGCAGCGCGGCCAGCGCCACCAGGCCCGCGTAGGCCGCGAACAGCGCGGCGGCGGGCCCGGCCAGGCCGCGGGAGGGCGGCTGCGGCGCGTCGGCGAACCCGAACTCGTGCGGCCGGCCCCGCGGGTGGCCGACCCCGATCTCCCGGCCCGCCCAGGCCGCGGCGACCGTCTCGCCGCGCCCCTCGTCGTCCGTGACGACGACCTCCCGCCCGCTGTCCGGGTCCCGGTACGACACCTCCAGCGGGATGCCGCCGATCCGCGAGGCGCCGTGCCGCGGCACCCCGACCGCCCGGATCCGCCCGGTCAGCCGGACCGTCCGCTGCGCCTTCGTCACCCCGGCCAGCGAGCGCACCGCGCCGACCAGCGCCACCGCGCCCCACGCCGCGCACCACAGCCTCAGGAACCAGTCCCACCCCACGCGCCCTCCCCGGCCGCCGCCCCGTCCCGGAGCACTCTGCCCGGTCGGACGGCCCCGGACACACCGGTGCCCGCCGGACCTGGTCCGGCGGGCACCGCGGGCGCGGGGCGGCGCGGGCTCAGCCCTCGCTGCCGCCGTCCTGCTCCGCCGGCTGCTTCTTCGCCGGGGCGCCGTGCACGGTGCCGTCCGGGTTGGAGCCGCGGAAGGAGAGCAGCACCACCAGGATGCCGCCGCAGACGATCGCCGAGTCGGCCAGGTTGAAGACCGCGAAGTGCTGGACCGAGATGAAGTCGACCACGTGCCCGCGGAACACCGACGGGGAGCGGAACAGCCGGTCGGTGAGGTTGCCGAGCGCGCCGCCGAGCAGCAGGCCCAGCGCGATCGCCCAGGGCAGGCTGTACAGGCGGCGGGCAATCCGCCAGATCACCACGATGACGCCGGCCGCGATCGCGGTGAACAGCACCGTCATCGCCTGGCCCATGCCGAACGCGGCGCCGCCGTTGCGGATCACCTGGAAGGTCATCCAGTCGCCGATCACCTTGATCGGCTCGCTGCGGCCCTCCAGTTCGGAGACCACCAGCAGCTTGGAGCCGAGGTCGATCAGGTAGGCGAGCACCGCGACGGCCAGCAGCAGGCTGATCCGGCGGCGGCGGACCACCACCCGGGCGCCCTCGGCCGCGGTCGCGCCGGCCTCGTCGGCCGGGTGTTCCGGCTCGGCCGCCGGGCGGCTCACCGGCTGCTCACCCGCCCCGCTGGGTGGGGCGGTGGGGACGGCGTCGTCCTGGGTCTGGTGGGAACCTGGCGTGCTGATGATCCGCTCCGCTGCCGTGTGGAATGCCGGGTGGAATGCCGGTCGACGTACTGGGGACGAGGGTACGGCACCACCCGCCCCGTTGGCCGCCGCGGCCGGAAACCTCCGGCCCGCGGGGACGGCCGACCGGCATCCGCGGTCAGCGGCGTTCCTGCTTGGCCTTGCAGCTGACGCAGAGCGTGGCGCGCGGGAAGGCCTGCAGGCGGGCCTTCCCGACGGGCTGGCCGCAGGACTCGCACAGGCCGAAGCCGGTGCCCTCCAGCCGGGCCAGGGCGCGCTCGGTCTGGGCGAGGCTGTCGCGGGCGTTGCTGGCGAGCGCGAGCTCGCTCTCCCGGTTGATGTTCTTGGTGCCGGCGTCGACCTGGTCGTCGCCCGCACCGTCGTTGGAGTCCCGCATCAGACCGGCGACGGCGGCCTCGGAGGCCTCGATCTCGGCCCGCAGCCGGACGATGTCGGCGGCCAGCTCCTCGTGCAGCTCGGCCACCTCCTCGGCCGTCCACGGGTCCTCGCCGGGGCGGACCGGCAGCTCGGCCGGGTCGACCGCCTCGGCGCCGCCGCGGGCTCCGGTGCCCGCCGGCACGTGGGTGCGGCTGCTCGCCGCGGTGTGTCCGGTGGTGCCGGTCTTTCGCCGCGCAGTACTCACGGTCCCCTCCCCTGGGTCGCCCGCCACGGCCTCGCGCGACCTCCTGGTCACGGTTCCTGTCGCTTTCTCAGCCATGGCTTTCGACCTCATTCACGAATGATCAGAAGCGTCGGTTCCCGACGATCTTGCCGGTCCCGGAACGATAAACCCCATCGAATCGCCCCACAACGGGACATACCGAAGCGCCTCACCGATCCCACCCGCGCAGCCGCCGTCGGGCCGGCGCTGCACAAGTTGTGCCCAGATCGCCCCCGGCTAACCACCCGGCCCCGGCTCGCGGGTGCACAAAGCCGCTTGCGGGGGCCGATACACTGGGCCCTGCAAGGCGCAGATGGGACGAGTACCGACGTACGCAGCCAGGAGCGACCCGGGGGCGGTGTGAGCCCGGGGGTGTGCGCGGCGGGAAGATCACCCCGGAGCCGCCGGAAGAACGGCCCGGTCACGGGCCCGGTAGAACCGGCCGCAAACCCAAAGAGAGGGCCGCAGCGCGCGCGGTCAAGGAGGGTGGTACCGCGGGGCGGCTCGCCGTCTCGTCCCTCCGTCGGAGCCAGTCCACGCATCCGCCGGAGGTTGAACGCCCGCCATGCCCCCCGTCTACAACGCCGTCCCGAACACCGTCGACCTGCCCGCGCTCGAGCACGGGATCCTCTCCTTCTGGCAGGACAACGGGGTCTTCCAGCGCAGCCTGGAGCAGTCCGAGGGCCGCCCCGAGTGGGTGTTCTACGAGGGCCCGCCCACCGCCAACGGCATGCCGGGCGCGCACCACATCGAGGCCCGCGTCTTCAAGGACGTCTTCCCGCGCTTCCGCACCATGAAGGGCTACCACGTGGCCCGCAAGGCCGGCTGGGACTGCCACGGCCTGCCGGTCGAGCTCGCGGTGGAGAAGGAACTGGGCTTCTCCGGCAAGCCGGACATCGAGAAGTACGGCATCGCCGAGTTCAACGCCAAGTGCCGCGAGTCGGTGACCCGGCACACCGACGCGTTCGCCGAGCTGACCGAGCGGATGGGCTACTGGGTCGACCTCGACCAGGCCTACCGCACCATGGACCCGTCCTACATCGAGTCGGTCTGGTGGTCGCTGCAGCAGATCTTCGACAAGGGCCTGCTGGTCCAGGACCACCGGGTCGCCCCCTGGTGCCCGCGCTGCGGCACCGGCCTGTCCGACCACGAGCTGGCCCAGGGCTACGAGACCGTGGTCGACCCCTCGGTGTTCGTCCGCTTCCCGCTCACCTCCGGCCCGCTGGCCGGCACCGCCGCCCTGCTGGTGTGGACCACCACGCCCTGGACGCTGGTCTCCAACACCGCCGCCGCCGTGCACCCCGAGGTGACCTACGTGGTCGCCACCGACGGCACCGAGCGCCTGGTGGTCGCCGAACCGCTGCTGGCCAAGGCCCTCGGCGAGGGCTGGGAGGCCACCGGCGAGTCCTTCACCGGCGCCGAGATGGAGCGCTGGGCCTACCGGCGGCCGTTCGAGCTCGTCGAGATCCCGGACGCGCACTACGTGCTGACCGCCGACTACGTCACCACCGAGGACGGCACCGGCATCGTCCACCAGTCGCCCGCCTTCGGCGCCGACGACCTCGCCACCTGCCGCCGCTACGGCCTGCCCGTGGTCAACCCGGTGGAGACCGACGGCACCTTCGCGCCCGAGGTGCCGCTGGTCGGCGGGGTGTTCTTCAAGAAGGCCGACGAGACCCTGGTCGCCGACCTGCAGGCCCGCGGCCTGCTGTTCCGCCACCTCCCGTACGAGCACAGCTACCCGCACTGCTGGCGCTGCCACACCGCGCTGCTCTACTACGCGCAGCCGTCCTGGTACATCCGGACCACCGCCGTCAAGGACGCGATGATCCGCGAGAACGAGGCCACCAACTGGTACCCGGAGACGGTCAAGCACGGCCGCTTCGGCGACTGGCTGAACAACAACATCGACTGGGCGCTGTCCCGCAACCGCTACTGGGGCACCCCGCTGCCGATCTGGCGCTGCGCCGACGACCACCTGACCTGCGTCGGCTCGCTCGCCCAGCTCTCCGAGCTGACCGGCACCGACCAGTCCGGCCTGGACCCGCACCGCCCGTACATCGACGAGGTCACCTTCCCCTGCCCGCAGTGCTCCACCACCGCGGTCCGGGTGCCCGAGGTGATCGACGCCTGGTACGACTCGGGCTCGATGCCGTTCGCGCAGTACGGGTACCCGTACCGCAACAAGGAGTTGTTCGAGAAGCGCTACCCGGCGCAGTTCATCTCCGAGGCGATCGACCAGACCCGCGGCTGGTTCTACACGCTGATGGCCGTCGGCACGCTCGTCTTCGACAGGAACAGCTACGAGAACGTGGTCTGCCTGGGCCACATCCTGGCCGAGGACGGCCGCAAGATGTCCAAGCACCTGGGCAACATCCTGCAGCCGATCCCGCTGATGGACCAGCACGGCGCCGACGCCGTCCGCTGGTTCATGGCCGCCGGCGGCTCCCCCTGGTCGGCCCGCCGGGTCGGCCACGGCACGATCCAGGAGGTGGTCCGCAAGACCCTCCTCACCTACTGGAGCACCGTCTCCTTCCAGGCCGTGTACGCCCGGATCGCCGAGTGGGCCCCCTCCGCGAACGACCCGGCCCCGGCCGACCGCCCGGTGCTCGACCGCTGGGTGCTCTCCGAACTGCACACCCTGGTGCGCGAGGTGGACGCCGCCTACGAGGCGTACGACACCCAGCGGGCCGGCAAGCTGCTGTCCGGCTTCATCGACGACCTGTCCAACTGGTACGTCCGCCGCGGCCGCCGCCGCTTCTGGCGGGGCGACGCCGCCGCGCTGGCCACCCTGCACGAGGCGCTGGAGACCGTCACCCGGCTGATGGCCCCGCTCACCCCGTTCATCACCGAGCGGGTCTGGCAGGACCTGGTCGTCCCGGTCGTCCCGGACGCCCCGGTCTCCGTCCACCTGAGCAGCTGGCCGGTCGCCGACGAGAGCCTGGTCGACCCCGAACTGGCCAAGCAGGTGGCGCTGGTGCGCCGCCTGGTCGAGCTCGGCCGCGCCACCCGGGCCGGCAGCGGCGTCAAGAACCGCCAGCCGCTGCTGCGCGCGCTGATCGCCGCCCAGGGCTGGGAGGAGCTCCCCGCCGACCTGCGCGCCCAGATCTCCGAGGAGCTCAACGTCCTGGAGCTGGAGTCCCTCGCCGAGGTGGGCGGCTCGCTGGTCGACACCTCCGCCAAGGCCAACTTCCGCGCCCTCGGCAAGCGCTTCGGCAAGGGCGTCCAGGACGTCGCCAAGGCCGTCGCCGCCACCGACGCCGCCCGGCTCTCCGCCGAACTGCGCGCCACCGGCACCACCTCGGTCGAGCTGAACGGCGAAACGGTCGCGCTCTCCCCCGAGGAGGTGATCATCACCGAGACCCCGCGCGAGGGCTGGGCCGTCGCCAACGAGTCCGGCGCCACCGTCGCCCTCGACCTGACGATCACCCCCGAGCTCAAGCGCCTCGGCGTGGCCCGCGACGCGATCCGGCAGGTCCAGGAGGCCCGGAAGAACTCCGGCCTGGAGATCACCGACCGGATCCACCTCCAGCTCACCAGCGCCGACCGGGACACCCTGGCCGGCCTCACCGAGCACCAGTCCCTGATCGCCACCGAGGTCCTCGCCGAGACCCTCGGCCTGACCATCACCGACCCCGACGCCCCGCGCTTCGCCGACGAGGACCTCGCCCTGGAGTTCACCCTCCGCAAGGCGTGAGCGCACCGCGCGGTTCCCCGCGCCCCCGGCAGGAGCCGGCAAGCCCGGCAGCCGACAGCCGGGGGCGCGGGGAACCGCGCGCCCGGCCGGGCCGCAGGGGCCGCCCTCCCCGGACGGCACCCGCCGACGGCGAAGGGCGCCCCCAGCCTCCAACGGCCAAGGGCGCCCTTTCGGTTGCGCGCTGCGCTACTGCTAGTTGTCGCCGTCCTCGTCGATCAGGAAGCCGCGCATCGGAGCGGGCGCCTGCTGCATCGGCTGCGGGGGCTGCGGCCGCACGGCCGCCATCGGCTGGGTCATGCCCGCCGGCGCCATCGCCCCGTTGCCGCTGCTCGCCGAGGCACCGCCGAAGGACGGGGCGCCGGACGAGCCGCCGAAGGAGGAACCGCCGAAGGACTGGTTCCCGCCGAAGGACGGGGTGGAGCCGAAGGACGGCGCCGGGGAGGACATCGCGCTGGCACCGGCGGGCGCCATCGACGACGCGGCCGGCGGCAGCGACGCGGTGGCGGGGATCCGCGGCGGGGCGAGCGAGTCGTCCGCCTGCGACTCCAGCTGGCGCAGCTGGGTCTCCAGGTAGGACTTCAGCCGCGTGCGGTACTCGCGCTCGAAGGCGCGCAGGTCCTCGACCTTGCGCTCCAGGGTGGCGCGGGCGGACTCCAGCGAGCCCATCGCGACGCGGTGCTTCTCCTGGGCGTCCCGCTCCAGGGCGTCGGCCTTGGCACGGGCGTCCCGCTCCAGGCCCTCGGCGCGGCTGCGGGCCTCGCCGACGATCTTGTTGGCCTCGGAGCGGGCCTCGGAGATGGCCTGGTCCGCGGTCTGCTGGGCGAGCGCCAGGACGCGGGCGGCGCTGTCGCCACCGGGGTTCTGCTGCTGCTGCATCGGGTTGCCCATCGGGCCGCCCATCGGCTGCAGCTGCTGCCCGCCCATCGGCTGGAGCTGCTGCCCGCCCATGGTCTGGCCCATCTGCTGCTGCATCGGGTTGCCCATCGGCTGCAGCATCTGGCCGCCCATCGGCTGGACCAACTGCTGCTGGCCGCCCATGGTCTGGCCCATCTGCTGCTGCATCGGGTTGCCCATCGGGCCGCCCATGCCCTGCTGCTGACCGGCGGGCAGCTGCGGGGCGCCGGAGGGCAGGCCGAGCGGCTGGTTGCCCATGCCCTGGCCCATGCCCTGCTGGTTGCCCATGCCCTGCTGGTTGCCCATCCCCTGCTGGGGGCCGCCGAGCTGCTGCGGACCGCCGAGCTGCTGCGGACCGGGGCCCTGCTGGCCGGGCACCGGCGGGCCGGATATGGCGGCGGGGACGGGGGCGCCGGGGCGGCCGCCGTCCTGCGGAGCCTGCTGCTCCTTGCGCATGTTCGCCTGGTTCTGCGCGGCGGCACGCGTGGCGGCGGCCAGCTTGGCGCGCAGGTCCTCGTTCTCGCGCAGCAGGCGGGTCAGCTCGGCTTCGACCTCGTCGAGGAAGGCATCGACCTCGTCCTCGTCATAGCCTTCGCGCAGCCGGACGGTCGTGAACTGCTTGTTCCGAACGTCCTCGGGGGTCAATGGCATCTCTTCACCTCAACGTGATCGTCGGACCGGCATCCTGTCGCATCGTTCAGAACGACAGGCGCTGCACGAGCGAGATCAGGACATACACAATGATCATCAGTACGAAGAAGGACAGGTCGAGCGCCACGCCCCCGAGACGCAACGGCGGAATGAAACGCCGAA
The DNA here is from genome assembly GCF_003751605.1 of Kitasatospora cineracea. Lineage (NCBI taxonomy): Bacteria > Bacillati > Actinomycetota > Actinomycetes > Kitasatosporales > Streptomycetaceae > Kitasatospora > Kitasatospora cineracea. Next base: position 3,375,080 of record NZ_RJVJ01000001.1, on the reverse strand, counting down.
GAAGCTTGAGTGGCGGATCCGTGACAGTGTACGTGGCCTCCAGCACCACGACCATGGGCTTCCCGGGACGCCATGAACGGGCGAACTGGAACACCCAGTCCATGACGAGTCGGAAGAGCAGGATCAGCAGGAACACGGTCAGCACCCAGTAGAGCACCGAACCGAAGATCCCCATCGCGTCTCCCTCTCCCTGTCCGACGTACCGTCAGTGACGCTCTGTCAACAGACCCACACATGTAGTCGTGGTCGGGTCAGCTCTGGTTGAAGAACCCACCCTCGGCGATCCGAGCCTTGTCCTCCGCCGTTACATCGACGTTAGCAGGCGACAGCAGGAACACCTTCTGTGTCACGCGCTCGATACTGCCGTGCAGGCCGAAGACCAGTCCAGCGGCGAAGTCTACGAGCCGCTTGGCGTCCGTGTCGTCCATCTCGGTCAAATTCATGATCACGGGCGTCCCGCCGCGGAACTGTTCCCCGATGGTACGGGCCTCGTTGTAGGTCCTCGGGTGCAGCGTGGTGATGCGGTACGGCTCTCGTTCGTTGACGACCTTGGGCATGATCACCGGGGTGCTCTTCTCCAGGTTGCGGTGGCGCTCGGATGTGATGGACGACACGGGAGCCATCCGCGGCTGCTCCTGCCGGATCGGCACCGCGGCGGGCACCGGCTGGGGCGCGATGTGCGCCACGGGCGCCGGCTGCGGGGCGGGCGCGGCGGGAGCGGGGGCGGACGCGGCCCGGAGGTCCTCGGTCCGGCCGGTGCGGATCGGCTCCGGGTCCGCGTCGTAGTCGTCGTCGGGGTCGTACCCCTGGCTGTCGTAGGTCTCGTCCTCGACCAGACCGAGATAGACCGCCATCTTGCGCATCGCGCCGGCCATGCTGCTGTCTCCTCCGCTCATGCGCCCACCGTGTCGCCCTGCGGATGCCGCGGTTCCCCTACGATCTGTCAGGCCGACGGTCCGTCAGACCGCGGAGAGGCGCTCGGATGCGATCCACGGTTTACCTGCAGACTGATCATCTGCTAGGTTCTGTCCTATTTTGTCCTGCAGTCTGATCTACTTACTCGGTGACGTTACCCGAGCGGTGACCGCACTCCGAGTACCGCCGTACCGACGCGTACGTGTGTCGCCCCGGCGGCGATCGCCTGCTCCAAGTCCCCGCTCATCCCTGCCGAGACCATGGTTGCAGCCGGATGGGCCGCGCGTACGTCGCTTGCGATTTCCGCCAGCCGCGCGAAGGCGCGCGCCGGGTCGCCCGCCAGCGGGCCGGCGAGCGGGGCGACCGTCATCACGCCGTCGAGCCGCAGCCCGGGCGTGTCGGCGATCTTCTCCGCCAGCGCGAGCACCTCGGCCGGGGCGACGCCCGCGCGGTGCTCGCCCTCCCCCGCCTCCTTGTCCAGGGCCACCTGCACCAGGCAGCCCAGCGGCGAACGTTCGGCGGCGCGGACGGCGGCGGCCAGCGAGTCGACCAGCCGGGCCCGGTCCACCGAGTGCACGACGTCGGAGTAACGGACCACCGAGCGGGCCTTGTTGGTCTGCAGTTGGCCCACGAAGTGCCAGTCCAGCGGGAGTTGGCCGCACAGCTCGGCCTTGGGGGCGGCGTCCTGGTCGCGGTTCTCGGCGACGTCGGTGACGCCGAGCCCGGCGAGCAGCGCGGTGTCCTCGGCCGGGTAGGTCTTGGTCACCACGATCAGGGTGACCTCCGCGCGCGGGCGGCCCGCCGCGGCGCAGGCGTCGGCGATCCGGCGCTCGACCACGTCGAGGTTGGCGCCGAGCTGCTCGTAGCGGGCGCGCTGCCCCTCGGTGAGGGCGGCGGCGAAGTCCGGTCCGCCCGGGAACGGACCGTAGATGTCGTTCGTCATGAGTGTGAGGGCCCCAGCCAGACGTAGCTCGCGAGTCGGCCGGTCCGCTGCTCCCGGCGGTAGGAGTAGTGGTCCGGCGATTCGAGGGTGCAGACGGATGATCGGACCACATCCTGCACGCCCGCCGCGGCGAGCTGTGCGGCGGCCCCGGCGGGGACGTCCAGCGCGGGGGTGCCCCAGGAGGTCTCGGCGTACGCGGCCGGGACGAGCGCGGCGACCTCGGCGCGCATCGCCTCCGGCACCTCGTAGCAGCGGCCGCAGACCGCGGGGCCGATCGCGGCCAGCATCCGCTCGGGGCGGGCGCCCAGTTCGCGCATCGCGGCGACCACCGCGGGGACGACCCCGGCGGCCAGGCCCGGTCGGCCCGCGTGCGCCGCGCCGACCACGCCGGCGGCGGGGTCCGCCAGCAGCACCGGGGTGCAGTCGGCGGTGAGCACGGCCAGGGCCAGCGGGCGGTCGGTGACCACCGCGTCGACGGTCGGGGCGGTGCCCTCGGGCTGGCGCCCCGTCACCACCGCGACCTCGGCGCCGTGCACCTGGTTCATCCAGACCACATCGGCCGGATCCAGCCCCAGCTCCCCGGCCGCGAAGAAACGGTTCTGCTTGACGGATTCGGACGAATCGCCCACCGCACCGCCGAGGTTGAGCTCCCCGTACGGCGCGGTGCTCACCCCGCCCCACCGGGTGGTGGAGGCGAAGTGAGCACCGTGTCGGGAGAACGTATCGATCACTTGAGGAAGTCCGGCACGTCGAGCTCCTCCGCGGGGCTCTCGACGTACGGCTGCCGGACCGGCTGGACCTGCGGCGGCACCGGCGGGGCGGCGGCCGTCACCGGGGCCGGCGCCTCGGCGGTGCGCGACGGCTCCTCGGCGCGGGTGACCGAGCCGATCGAGCCGTAGGACGGGCGGGTGGCCGGGCGCTCCGGGGCCGGCGTGGACGAGGACGCCGCGGACGAGGAGGTCGACTTGACCACCGGCTCGCGGACGATGGCGGGCGGCTGCCCCCCGTCGAACCCGGCGGCGATCACGGTGACCCGGACCTCGTCGCCGAGCGCGTCGTCGATGACCGCGCCGAAGATGATGTTCGCCTCCGGGTGGGCGGCCTCGCTGACCAGCTGGGCGGCCTCGTTGATCTCGAACAGGCCGAGGTCGGAGCCGCCGGAGATGGAGAGCAGCACGCCGCGGGCGCCGTCGATGGACGCCTCCAGCAGCGGCGAGGAGATCGCCATCACGGCGGCGGCCTTGGCGCGGTCCTCGCCGCGGGCCGAGCCGATGCCCATCAGCGCCGAACCGGCGTCCGACATGACCGACTTCACGTCCGCGAAGTCCAGGTTGATCAGGCCGGGGGTGGTGATCAGGTCGGTGATGCCCTGCACGCCGGAGAGCAGCACCTGGTCGGCGGAGCGGAACGCGTCCAGCACCGAGACCTGGCGGTCGGAGATCGACAGCAGCCGGTCGTTGGGGATGACGATCAGGGTGTCCACCTGCTCGCGCAGGCTGGCGATGCCGTCCTCGGCCTGGTTGGCCCGGCGGCGGCCCTCGAAGGTGAACGGCCGGGTGACCACGCCGATGGTGAGGGCGCCGAGCGAGCGGGCGATGTTGGCCACCACCGGCGCGCCGCCGGTGCCGGTGCCGCCGCCCTCGCCGGCCGTCACGAAGACCATGTCGGCCCCCTTGAGGACCTCCTCGATCTCCTCGCGGTGGTCCTCGGCCGCCTTCCGGCCGACCTCGGGGTTGGCGCCGGCGCCGAGGCCGCGGGTGAGTTCGCGGCCGACGTCGAGCTTCACGTCGGCGTCGCTCATCAGCAGCGCCTGGGCATCGGTGTTGATCGCGATGAATTCGACGCCCTTGAGGCCGACCTCGATCATCCGGTTGATGGCGTTGACTCCGCCGCCGCCGATGCCGACGACCTTGATGACCGCGAGGTAGTTCTGGGGTGCTGCCACGTCGGGGCCTCTCGCCTCGAATTTCCGGGTCGGCTCCCCTGGATTGTGAAGGCCGACGGATGTCGATGGGTGGGAAGCACGTGGTTCCAACCCGAACCCTAAACTTGAGGTTGAGGGTTATGGCTGTGCCCGTGTCACCTCGGTGTCGAGCACAGCTCGTTGACACAGGACAGTAGGTCGCAACCGGCGCGCGTTTCAACGAACACGCCGAGCTTCCCTTTTTCTTTTGAGCCTATGTGATCATCGACCCCACGGTGAAACCGGGGTGACCACCAAGGGTCGGACCGGAGCCGTGGCTCCGTCAATACCGCCCCCGGCAACAGAACTTACCGGATCAGCCGGACACCGCCGGGGCATCCGGCGCACTCACGTCGTAATTCGACGCCTTCCGACCGAGCAGGGCGGTCAGCACCTTCGCCTTCCGACCGGTGTCCTGCGCGCTGCCCCAGCGCACCGTCGCGCCGGAGGCCAGCTTCAGCCGGATGTCGTCGTAGGAGTGGACCGTGAGCGAACCGGCCTGCTGCGCCACCTCCGGCGGCAGGCCGGCCGCCACCGTGATCGCCGCGCGGACCAGGGCCGGGCGGTCGATCACGGACAGCGCGTCCTGCGCGGGCCCGCTCAGGTCGAGCGCCACCACCGGGACGCCGGCGGGGGGTTGCGGCTCGGTGGCGAACTCCACACCGTCCGCGTCGACCTGGACGAAGCCGCCGCCCTCGTGCTGGATCGCCGCCACCGGGCGGCGCTCGGTGACCTTCACCCGCAGGGTGTGCGGCCAGCCGCGCCAGACCTCGGCCCGAGCCACCCGGGGCACCTTCGCCACCTCGGCCCGGGCCTCGTCCAGGTCGACCCGGGCCAGCGGGCCGCGGGCGGTGCCGCCGAGCGCCCGCTCGACGTCCTGCTGGGTCAGCCGGCCCGAGTCCAGGCCCTGGACGGCCACCCCCCGGACGTCCAGGGCGGAGGAGAAGAACACCGTCCAGCCGAGCGCCCCCGCCACCAGCGCGCCCAGCGCGGCCAGCACCGCGACGCCCCGGCGGGACAGGCGGAGCCGGGGCGGGCGGGCGGGGCCGCCCTCCTCCCCCAGCTCCTCCTCGTACTCCTCGTCAGCCACGGCGGCGGCCGCCGCGGGCGGCCTCGATCGCCTCGTACACCATCTGCACCAGCAGGTCGTCGGCGTCCCGGCGGCCGAACTCGGCGGCCGCGCGCGACATCTCCCACAGCCGGGCCGGATCGGTCAGCACCGGAAGCACGTTCTTCAGCACCCAGTCCGGGGTCAGCTCGGCGTCGTCGACCAGCAGGCCGCCGCCCGCCTTCACCATCGGCTGGGCGTTCAGCCGCTGCTCGCCGTTGCCGATCGGCAGCGGCACGAACGCGGCCGGCAGGCCCACCGCGGCCAGCTCGGCCACCGTCATCGCGCCGGCCCGGCAGAGCATCATGTCGGCCGCCGCGTAGGCCAGGTCCATCCGGTCCAGGTACGGCAGCGCCCGGTACGGCGGCATGCCGGGGATGTCGTCGATGGTCGGCAGCTCGTTCTTCGGGCCGACCGCGTGCAGGATCTGCACGCCGTACTGCTGGAGCCGGGGCGCGATCGCCTGCACCGTCTCGTTCAGCCGGCGGGCGCCCTGCGAGCCGCCGGAGACCAGCAGGGTGGGCAGCCGCTGGTCGAGGCCGAAGTGGTGCCGGGCCTCCGGGCGGACGGTGCCGCGGTCCAGGGTGGCGATGGTGCGGCGCAGCGGGATGCCGATGTAGCGGGAGTCGCGCAGCTTGGAGTCCGGGGTGGAGACCGCGACGAAGTCGCTGTAGCGGGCGCCGATCTTGTTGGCCAGGCCGGGGCGGGCGTTGGCCTCGTGCACCACGATCGGCACGCCGGCCCGCTTGGCCGCCAGGTAGGCGGGCATCGCCACGTAGCCGCCGAAGCCGACCACCGCGTCCGCGTTGACCCGCTCGATCACCTCCTGGGCGGCGCGCACGGTGCCGCGCAGCCGGCCCGGGACGGTGATCAGTTCCGGGGTGGGCTTGCGGGGCAGCGGCACGGCCGGGATCAGCGCCAGCTCGTAGCCGCGCTCGGGGACCAGCCGGGTCTCCAGGCCGCGCTCGGTGCCGAGGGCGGTGATCCCGACGGACGGGTCGTGCCTGCGCAGCGCGTCCGCGAGCGCCATGGCCGGCTCGATGTGACCGGCGGTCCCGCCGCCGGCGAGTACGACATGCACCGAAATTCACCGCTCCCTGCGCGGCGGCCGGGGGGCCTTGCGCGCTGTGGTTTTCCTACCTGGCAGCACCCGGTCCAGGACGGGCCCGAACCGGGAGTTGGCCCCTTTTCGCCATCTGCGGGGCCGGGCAGCCAGCGCTGCCTTCGCCGCCGGGGAACTGCGTGCGAAGCACAGCAGCAGCCCGACGGCGCACATGGCCGACAGCATCGCGGAACCGCCGTACGAGAACAGCGGCAGCGGGACGCCCGCGATGGGCAGGAGTCCCAGCGCCGACCCCAGGTTGACCACGGCCTGAGCCATGATCCACGTGGTGGCGGCGCCCGCCGCGTACCGCACGAACGGGTCCGTGGTGCCGAGGGCCACTCGGATACCCGCGTAGCCTAGTGCCGCGAAGAGGCCGAGCACCGACAGCGTCCCCACCAGGCCGAGCTCCTCGCCGGTCGCGGCGAAGATGAAGTCGGTGTGGGCCTCCGGGAGTTGCCCCCACTTCTCCACCCCGGCGCCCAGTCCGGATCCGAACGGCCCGCCCGCGGCCAGGGCGTACAGGCCGTGCAGGGCCTGGAAGCAGTCCATCGAGGGGTCGGGCTTGGTGACGCCGACGCAGGAGAGCCGGCCCAGCCGGTGCGGCACCGTGATGATCAGCGCGGTGCAGGCGACCACCGCGATGCCCAGGGTCGCGGCGAACAGCCGCAGCGGGGCGCCGACCATCCAGAGCAGGCCGAACAGGATGGCGATCAGCACCATGGTGGTGCCCATGTCGCCGCCGATCATGATCAGCATCATCAGCACGACGGTGCCGGGCACCAGCGGGACCAGCAGGTGCTTCCACTGGTCCAGCATGTGGGTGCGCTGCTTGCGGGCCAGCAGGTCGGCCGCCCACAGCAGCAGGGCGAGCTTGGCGAACTCGGACGGCTGGATCTGGAAGAAGCCCAGGCTGATCCAGTTCCGGTTGCCGTTGATCCGCACGCCGACGCCGGGGATGGCCACCAGCACCAGCGCGCCCACCACGCCGAACAGCAGCGGGTAGACGGCGGCCCGCAGCACCCGGACCGGGGCCCGGGTCAGCGCCACGGCGATCGCCCCGCCGAGCAGCAGGGCGATCAGCTGCTTGCGGAAGAAGAACGTCATCGGCAGGCCGTACTCGACCACCACGCTCTGCGAGGCGGAGAACACCATCACCAGGCCCAGCACGACCAGCAGCAGCGCGGCGCCCAGGATCAGGTAGTACGGCGTCAGCGGGCGGGCCATCAGGTAGCCGAACCGCTCCCGGGCGGCCCGGAAGCGGGCGATCGGGCCGGCCGACTTGAAGGTGGTGGTGGTCGCCGAGATCAGCTGGAGGCCCTGGGGCGGCTCCTTCTCCCTGGTCGGCACCACGGGCTCCTCACGGTTCGGGTCACGGACGGGAACGCGCCGGGGGTCCTCCGACGGCGAGGCCGCGCCCGGGCGGTGAGCCGCCGGCGGGCGCGACCTCGTGGTGCGTGGCTCAGGGCTGCAGGGCCCGGACGGCGGCGGCGAACAGGTCGCCGCGCTCACCGTAGTTGGTGAACATGTCCATCGAGGCGCAGGCGGGCGCCAGCAGGACGGTGTCGCCCTTCTCGGCGGCGGCGGCCGCGGCCGCGACGACCGCGGCCATCGCTCCGGCGCCAGTCTGGCCCGGTGCGGGCTCGAAGACCGGGACCTGCGGGGCGTGTCGCTCCAGCGCCTCGCGGATCAGCTGCCGGTCCTGGCCGATCAGCACGGCGGCCCGCAGCCGGGGTGCGGCGTCGGCGACCAGCTCGTCGAAGGCGGCGCCCTTGGCCAGGCCGCCGGCGATCCACACCACCGGCCGGTACGCGGCCAGCGAGGCGGCGGCGGCGTGGGTGTTGGTGGCCTTGGAGTCGTCGACGTAGGTGACGCCGTCGAGTTCGGCGACGTGCGCGATCCGGTGCGCGTCGGGGGTGAAGGCGCGCAGCCCGTCCCGGACGGCCTTGGCGTCGACGCCGTAGGCGCGGGCCAGCGCGGCGGCGGCCAGCGCGTTGGTGATGTTGTGCGGGGCCGGCGGGTTCACGTCGGCGACGGCGCCGAGTTCGGCGGCCGCGTTGGCCCGGTCGGCGACGAAGGCCCGGTCGACCAGCAGGCCGTCGACCACGCCGAGGTTGGAGACGGCGGGGGCGTCGAGGCCGAAGCCGACGGCCCGGCAGCCCTCCTCGACGTCGGCCTCGCGGACCAGCGCCTCGGTGGCCGGGTCGGTCAGGTTGTAGACGCAGGCGACCTGGTTGCCCTCGTAGATCCGGCCCTTGTCGGCGGCGTACGCCTCCATCGAGCCGTGCCAGTCGAGGTGGTCGGGCGCGAGGTTGAGGACCGCGCCGGAGTGCACCCGCAGCGAGGGCGCCCAGTGCAGCTGGTAGCTGGAGAGTTCGACGGCCAGCACGTCGTACGGCTCCTCGGCGAGCACGGCGTCCAGCACCGAGACGCCGACGTTGCCGACCGCGGCGGTGCGCTTGCCCGCGGCGGTGAGGATCGAGGCGAGCATCTGGACGGTGGTGGTCTTGCCGTTGGTGCCGGTGACGGCCAGCCAGGGGGCCGGTTCGCCGGTGGCGGGGTGCGGGGTGCGCAGCCGCCAGGCGAGTTCGACGTCGCCCCAGACCGGGACGCCGGCCGCGTCGGCGGCGGCGAACAGCGGGCTGTCGGGGGCCCAGCCGGGCGAGGTGACGACCAGGGCGGTGCCCTCGGGCAGGGTGGCGCCGTCGCCGAGGCGGACGCTGACGCCCTGTCCGGTGAGGGCGGCGGCCTTGGCCGCGAGGCCCGGGCCGTCACCGCCGTCCACCACGGTGACGTGCGCGCCGAGTCCGTGCAGGACGCGGGCGGCACTGATCCCGGAGAGGCCGAGTCCCGCCACGACGACCGGCAGTCCGGCCCACTCCGGGTTGTTCATCCGGTCACCCATCCCGCGTAGAAGAGTCCGAGTCCGACGGCGACGCACAGGCCCTGGATGATCCAGAACCGGACCACGATCAGGACTTCGCTCCAGCCCTTGAGCTCGAAGTGGTGCTGGAGCGGCGCCATCTTGAAAACGCGCTTGCCGGTCATCCGGAACGAGCCGACCTGGATGATCACCGAAAGGGTGATGATCACGAACAGGCCGCCGAGGATGGCGAGCAGCAGCTCGGTGCGGGAGACGATGGCCAGGCCGGCCAGCGCGCCGCCGAGGGCCAGCGAGCCGGTGTCGCCCATGAAGATCTTCGCGGGCGAGGTGTTCCACCACAGGAAGCCGAAGCAGGAGCCCATCAGGGCGGCGGCGACCACGGCGAGGTCCAGCGGGTCGCGGACGTCGTAGCAGGAGGCGGTGGCCTTGATCGCGTAGGCGCAGTTCTGGCCGTGCTCCCACAGGCCGATGAAGGTGTAGGCGCCGAACACCATCACCGAGGCGCCGGTGGCCAGGCCGTCCAGGCCGTCGGTGAGGTTCACGCCGTTCGACATCGCGGCGATCATGAAGTAGGCCCAGATGACGAACAGCACCGGGCCGATCGACCAGTTGAAGTCCTGGACGAAGGAGAGCTTCTGGGAGGCCGGGGTCAGGTTGCGGCTGTCGCTGAACTGCATGGCCAGGATGGCGAAGGCCAGGGCGACGAAGGACTGGCCGAGCAGCTTCGCCTTGGCCCGCAGGCCCAGCGAGCGGCGCTTGACCACCTTGATGTAGTCGTCCAGGAAGCCGACCAGGCCGAGGCCCGTGGTCAGGAACAGCACCAACAGGCCGGAGGCGGTGGGCATCTCGCCCGTTATCGCCTTGGTCCCGAAGTAGGCGATCAGCGTCGCCAGGATGAAGGCGATGCCGCCCATGGTGGGCGTGCCGCGCTTGCTGTGGTGCGCCTTGGGGCCGTCGTCCCGGATGTACTGGCCGTAGCCGTGCTTGGCGAGCAGCTTGATCAGGGCGGGGGTGCCGAGCAGGGTCAGCACCAGGCCGATCATGCCGGAGAAGAGGATCTGCTTCACTTCGCGGCACCGTCCGCGAGCAGCGCCTCGGCGACCCTCTCCAGCCCCACCGAACGGGAGGCCTTCACCAGGACCACGTCCCCCGGCCGGACCTGACTGCGCAGCAGCTCGATCGCCGCGTCCGCGTCGGACACCAGCACCGACTCCTCACCCCACGAACCTTCGTTCCTCGCGCCCAGTTCCATCCGGGCCGCCTCGCGTCCGCCGACCGCCACCAGCTTGGTGATGTCCAGCCGCACCGCGAGCCTTCCGATGGTGTCGTGCTCGTCGAGGCTGTCCTCGCCGAGCTCCCGCATCTCACCGAGCACCGCCCAGGTGCGGCGGCGCTCCGGGCCGGTGCCCGCCATCGTCGCCAGGGTCCGCAGCGCGGCCCGCACGGACTCCGGGTTCGCGTTGTAGGCGTCGTTGACGACGGTGAGGCCATCGGCCCGGTCGACCACCTCCATGCGCCAGCGGGACAGCGCACCCGCCTCGCTGAGTGCTTCGGCGACGCGGTCGACGGGCATCCCGAGCTCCACCGCCACCGCGGCGGCGGCGAGGGCGTTCGAGACGTGGTGCTCACCGTACAGGCGCAGCTGCACGGGTGCGGAACCGGCCGGGGTGCTGAGCGTGAACTGCGGCCTCCCGGTGGCGTCCAGGCGAACACCGGTGGCCCGGACGTGGGCGTCCGGGGACTCGCCGAACAGCACCACCCGGGCCCTGGTGCGGCTGCTCATCGCGCGCACCAGCGGGTCGTCGGCGTTGAGGACGGCGACGCCCTCGGGCGCGAGGGCCTCCACCATCTCGCCCTTGGCCTCGGCGATGCCCTCGCGGGAGCCGAACTCGCCGAGGTGGGCGGTGCCGATGTTGAGGACGAGTCCGACGGTGGGCGGGGTGATGCCGGTCAGGTACTCGATGTCGCCCTTGTGCCGGGCGCCCATCTCCATCACCAGGTGACGGGTCGTCGGGGCGATCCGCAGCGCGGTCAGCGGGTGGCCGATCTCGTTGTTGTGCGAACCGGCCGGGAAGACCGTCTCGCCGTGCTTGGACAGCAGTTGGCCGATCAGGTCCTTGGTGGAGGTCTTGCCGGCCGAGCCGGTCAGACCGACGATCCGCACGTCGGCGGAGCGGGCCACCACGGCGCGGGCCAGCCGGCCGAGCGCGACCACCACGTCGTCCACCAGGATCGCGGGCACGCCGACCGGCCGGGTGGCGAGCACCGCGACCGCGCCGTCGGCGACGGCCTTCGCCGCGAACTCGTGCCCGTCGACGCGCTCGCCGAGCACGCAGACGAACAGCCCGCCGGGCTCGATCTGCCGGTTGTCGGTGACCACCGCGCCGGTGATCGACGCCTGCGGGTCCGCGCTGTCGAGGGTGCCGCCAACGGCCTGCGCCGCCTCGGCCAGGGTCAGAGCAATCACCGGTCAACCTCTCCCTTGTTCGCCCGCTCGGTGGCGTTGAGCTGCTCGATCGCGTTCCGCAGGACCTGCCGGTCGTCGAACGGGCGGACCTCGCCCTTCACGTACTGGCCCAGTTCGTGGCCCTTGCCCGCCACCAGCACGGTGTCGCCGGCGTGGGCCCGGGCGACGGCCAGGGCGATCGCCTCGCCCCGGTCCGGGACGGCGAGCACCTCGCCGCGCTCCTGCTCGGGCACCTCGGCGGCGCCGGCCAGCATGGTGGCCAGGATCGCGAGCGCGTCCTCGGAGCGCGGGTTGTCGCTGGTGAGGACGGCGGTGTCGGCGAGCCGGGCGGCGATGGCGCCCATCGGCCCGCGCTTGTACGGGTCGCGGTCGCCGCCGCAGCCGACCACGACGTGCAGCCGGCCCTTGGTGACCTCGCGCAGCGAGGCGAGGACGGCGCTGAGCGCGTCCGGCTTGTGTGCGTAGTCGACCACGGCGACGTAGTCCTGCCCGGCCTCGACCTTCTCCAGCCGGCCGGGCACCCCGGCCACCCCGGCGACGCCCGCCACCGCGGCGTCCAGGTCGACGCCGGCGGTGACCAGCGCGGTGATCGCGCCCAGCGCGTTGGCGACGTTGAACGGGCCGGGCAGCGGCACCGAGGCGTCGGCCTGCTCGCCGTCCGGGCCGAGCACCCGGAACGTCGAGCCGGACGGGCCGAGCCGGACGTCGGCGGCGCGCCAGTCGGCGGCCGGGTCGCCGGCCGCGGAGAAGGTGGTCATCGGGATCCGGGCCTCGGCGGCCAGCCGACGGCCGTAGGAGTCGTCCCGGTTGGCGACGCCCCGGCGGGACTTGCCCTCCTCGAACAGCCGGGCCTTGGCCCGGTAGTAGTCCTCCATGTCGGGGTGGAAGTCGAGGTGTTCGGGCGTCAGGTTGTTGAACAGCGCGACGTCGTAGACCACGCCGTCGGTGCGGCCGTACACCAGCGCGTGGCTGGAGACCTCCATCACCACCGCGTCGGCCCCAGCCTCGCGCATCACGCCGAGCACGGCGTGCAGTTCGGTGGCCTCGGGGGTGGTGCGCTCGGACTTGATCCGCTCCTCGCCGACCCGCATCTCGACGGTGCCGATCACGCCGGGCAGCCGCCCGGCCCCCCGCAGGCCGCCCTCGACCAGGTAGGAGGTGGTGGTCTTGCCGTTGGTGCCGGTCAGGCCGATCATCAGCATGCTCGCGCTGGGCGTGCCGTACACCGCGGCGGCCAGCGGGCCCATCGCCTCGCGCGGGCTGTCCACCACCAGCAGCGGGACGCCGGCGTCGGCGGCCAGTTCGGCCCCGGCGGCGTCGGTGAGCACCGCGACCGCGCCGGACGCGACCGCGCCGGCGGCGAACGCCGCGCCGTGGTGGTTGGCCCCGGGGAAGGCCACGTACACGTCGCCGGGGCGCACCGCCCGGGAGTCGTGGGTGACGCCGGTGACGGCGGGCCCCTCCAGGGGGTCCAGGCCGAGCAGCCGGGCCGCCTCGGCGAGGGGCAGCGCCGCGGTGCGGCCGGGTCGGGGCGGGATCGCGGAGGTTTGATCGGGTTTCGGCACGGCCGGAAGGCTATCGGCCCCGCGCCCCCCGGGGCCAAACCGGGCCTGCTCCGTGACGCTGCTCACACGGCGCGGTCCGCGCCCTGGGGTGTCGCTCATCTCAGGGTTTCCAGTCGACGGGCAGGTTCGGCGCCTCGCTGCCGCTCGGCGGGACCTGGAGGGACTTGAGGGTGAACTCCATCACCTGCTTGAAGACGGGCCCGCACAGCTGCCCGCCGAAGTGCCCGTTGACCGGGTTCTGGATGACGCAGGAGACCGTCACCCGGGGCTGGTCGGCGGGCGCGAAGCCGATGAAGGAGGCGGTGTACCCGGAGTACTTGCCGGTCTTCGGGTCCACCCGGTTGGCGGTGCCGGTCTTGCCCGCCACCCGGTAGCCGGGGATCTTCGCGGTGTTGCCGGTGCCCTGCTCGTCGGTGACGACGGACTCCAGCATCTCGGTCAGCGTCCTGGCGGTCTGCTCGGACACCACCCGGTTCTGCGCCCCGGCCGGCGCCGGGGCGAACTTCCCGTCCGGACCGGTGGTCCCGGCCAGCAGGCTCGGGGCGACCCGCACGCCGCCGTTGGCGATGGTGGAGAACACCGAGGTGGCCTGCAGGGCGTTCACCGACAGGCCCTGGCCGAACGGGATGGTGTACTGCTGCGAGCCGTTCCAGTCCTCGGGCTTGGCCAGGATGCCGCGGGTCTCGCCGGGGAAGCCCAGGCCGCTGGGCTTGCCGATGCCGAACCGGTCCAGGTAGTCGGCCAGCACCTTGTTGGACTCGGCCTGGGTGGCGCCCAGGTGCTCGGCGGCCTCGATGGTGCCGATGTTGGAGGACTTGGCGAGCACGCCCGCCAGGGTCAGGTACCAGGTCTCGTGGTCGACGTCGTCGTGGAACACCCGGTCGGCCCGCTGCAGCGTGTTGGGCACCTCGACGTGGGTGTCCCAGTTCGCCTTGCCGGTGTCCAGCACCGCCGCCATGGTCATCAGCTTCGCGGTCGAGCCGGGCTCGTAGGCGTCCTGCAGGGCGGCGTTGCCGAGCTGGTCGGCGCGGGCCGAGGACAGGTCGTTCGGGTCGAAGCCGGGCGAGGTGGCCATCGCCAGCACCTGTCCGGTCTTCACGTCCTGGACGATCACGTAGCCCTTCTCCGCCCCGGCGTTGGCCACCTGGTCGGTGATGGCCCGCTGGGCGGCCCACTGGATGTCCGGGTCGACGGTCAGCCGCAGGTCGGTGCCGGGCACCGGGTCCTGCCGGGCGCCGCCCGCGGTGGCGACCCGGCGGCCGCCCGACGCGGCGTACGTGGAGTGGCCGTCCTGCCCGGCCAGCTGCTGCTGGTACTGGAGTTCCAGGCCGCCGGTGCCGGTGCCCTCGGCGTTGACGAAGCCGACCAGGTTGGAGCCCAGGCCGCCCGCCGGGTAGCTGCGCCGGGTCGACTGGTCCCAGAACAGCCCGGCCAGCGGGTTCACGCAGGCCGCGTCGAGGAACTGCCGGCCGCCCTTGTCGACGGGCTTCTTGAGCAGCTGGACCTGGGCGCGGCAGGCCGCGGTGTCGGTCTGCTTGGTGAGCGCGGTCTTCAGGTCGGCGATCTGGTTCTTGGCCGCCGGGGACTGCCGGGCCATCAGCAGCGCGTACTGGCTCTTCGGGTTCTTGCTGTTCGGGTGCAGCTTCTCGGCCAGCTTCTCCTTCGGCTGCCCGAGGATCGGCGCGAGCAGCGCCGCGGCCTGCTCCGGGGCGTCCGGGAGGTGGGCGAACTCCGGGGTGAACATGGTCGGGTCGGCGGTGATGTCGTACGCGTCGACCGAGGTGGCCAGCACGGTGCCGTCCGCGGCGGTGATCGAGCCGCGCTCGGCGGGCAGCGCCACCCGCACGTACTTGTTGGCGCCCGCGGCGGCCGCCAGCGCGTCGGAGTCCAGCAGTTGCAACTGCACCAGCCGGCCCGCGAAGAGGGCGAACACCAGCAGCAGACAGACCGTCACCAGCCGCAGTCGGCGCCGCGGATCGGCCAGCTTGATGCTGCGGGGCCCGGACGGGGCCGGGCGGCGCGGCGCCGGGCGGCGGGCCGGGCGGGCGCTCGGGCGGCGCGGCGGGGCGACCTCGCGGTGCCCGGCGGCGGCGCGCGGCCGGACCGGACGGGCGGGGGCGCCGTCGGCGGTGCGGCGCGGCTCGGCGACCCGGCGGCGCGGCGGCTGCTCAGCGGAACGGCCCGAACCGGCGCGCCCCGCCCCGGAACGGCCCGCGGCGGAGCGCCCCGCGGCGGAACCCGAACCGGCGCGCCCCGCAGCGGGCTTGGCCGGCTTGTCGGCCCCGGACCGGCCGCCGGAACGGCCCGCACCCGAGCCCGAGCCGGAGCCCGATCCGCCGGAGGCGGTGCGGCGCGGCCGGGGCGCGTCCCCGGGCGGGCGGCTCACCGCTGCGCCCCGGCGGACGGGCTGCCGGACGCGGGCGGGGCGGCGGAGGCGGGCGGGGCGGGCGCGAGGTCGATGCCGGGGTCGCCGGGGCTCGCGCTCGCCCCGGGCGAGGCGGCGGCGGCCGGGTCGGAGGGCGCGGCGGTGCTGGGGCGCGGCACCGGCGGCTTGTCCTCGGCGGGCTTGGCGGTGCCGGTGACGGTGCCGTCGGGGTTGAGGAAGGCCGGGTCGCCGCCGGCCACCATGCCGAGTTCGCGGGCGCGCCGCTCCAGCGCGTCGGGCGCGGACTGCTCGGCGATCTGCTGCTGCAGGGTCTGCTGCTGGTCGGTGCCCTCGGTGGTCTGCTTCTTGAGCCGGGAGAGGGTGAACGATCCTTCGTTCAGGGCGGTGTTGAGCATCAGCAGCCCGAGCAGCCCCGCCGACAGCAGGGTGACCACCAGCACCGCGAAGGGGGTGCGCCCCCGCATCGAGCGCGCCCCGGGCCGGACGGTGATCCGTGCCCTGCCCCCCTGCCCGGGGACGCTCCCCCGGGTCCGCTCGCCGGCCACCGGCACCGCTCCACTCCCCTTCGCTCCGCTGCTCCCGGCGGCTGGCTACCTCCGGGTCCGTCTGATCCTCTCCGCCACGCGCAGCCGTACGGGCGCGGCGCGCCGGTTCTCCTCGATCTCCTCCTCGGTGGCCAGTTCGGCTCCGCGGGTGAGGAGTTTCAGCCAGGGCTGGAGCTCCTCGGGGACGATCGGCAGGCCCGGCGGGGCGGTGGAGGTGGCACCCGCCTGGAGGTACTGCTTGACCAGGCGGTCCTCCAGCGACTGGTAGGACATCACCACGATCCGGCCGCCCACCGCGAGGGCGTCCAGCGCGCCGGGGATGGCCCGGTCCAGCACCTCCAGTTCGCCGTTGACCTCGATCCGCAGCGCCTGGAAGGTCCGCTTGGCCGGGTTGCCGCCGGTGCGCCGGGTGGCGGCCGGGATGGCGTTGCGGACCAACTCCACAAGACGAGCACTGGTGCTGAACGGTTCCCGCTCGCGCTCGCGCAGCACCGCGGAGGCGATCTTCCCGGCGAACCGCTCCTCGCCGTACACCTTGAGGATCCGGGCCAGGTCGCCGTGGCTGTAGGTGTTGAGGACCTCGGCGGCGGAGATGCCGCGGGTCTGGTCCATCCGCATGTCCAGCGGGGCGTCCTGGGCGTAGGCGAAGCCGCGGTCGGCCTCGTCCAGCTGCATCGAGGAGACGCCGAGGTCGAACAGCACGCCGTGCACCTCGGGGACGTCCAACTCGTCCAGGACGCGCGGGATCTCGTCGTACACGGCGTGCACCAGGGTGGCCCGGTCGCCGAACGGGGCGAGCCGCCGGGCGGAGAGCTCCAGGGCCTGCGGGTCGCGGTCGACGGCGATCAGGCGGACGTCCGGGAAGCGGGTCAGCAGGGCCTCGCTGTGGCCGCCCAGGCCCAGGGTGGCGTCCACCACGACGGAGCCGGGCGCCGAGATCGCCGGGGCGAGGGCGTCCAGGCAGCGCTCCAGCATCACCGGGACGTGCCGGGGGGCGGGGCTGTCGGTACTCATACGGGGGCGGGGCCCTTCCTCAGGTGCGGTGTGGCCGGGCCATTCTCGCGCACCGGGCCGGCCGGCCCGCACACCGCCCGTGGTCCCCGCCCGCTCGCTCGGGGGAAGGAGCGACCGCCCGGCACCGGGGAAGGTGCGCCAGGTGGGCACGGAGCGGGAGGAGGCCGCGGATTGCGTACGGGCCGGCCGGCCCGGCGCGGAGAGCGGGCCGCCCGCCCGGTTGCCGGGCGCCGTCCGCCGTGCTCCACTGCGCCTGCAGCCTATCGTCCGCGCCCCCGCAGTCAACGTTCCGCTCCGGCGCACCACCCGGCCGGCGGTATCGGTTTGCGCAGGTGGGGCCGGTGTGCGGGCCCGGACGGGGCGGGGCGCGGGGCCCGGCCCCCCGCGCCGGGCGAACCGGGGCGAAGGCGCCCGAACGGCCCCGGCCGGCCCGGGGCGCCCGTCCCGGTCCGCGGGATCCGCCGGGCCGCGCGAAACCGCCGGGGCCCGTCCCCCGTCCCAAACCGGGACAGCCTTCGCGTGTCGCCCGGCCGGGTGACTTCTGACCGGGGGACAGGGAAGAATGCGCCAAGTATTCGGGGTGGGCCGGGCTCGAACCAGCCGCCCGGTGACTGGGCAACATGGGAGCGTACGGGTGACGACCATCAACGGACAGGGCACCGACCAGCCGGAACCGGGGCGCTACGACCGTCGGGAACCGGCCGGTCTGGCAGAGCTGGCGGCCGTGGTCGACCGGGTCCGGAAGTCCGTGGAGAGCGTGATCGAGGGCAAGCCGGAGGCGGTCCGGATCGCGCTGACCGTGCTGCTCGCCGAGGGCCACCTGCTGCTGGAGGACGTGCCCGGCGTCGGCAAGACCATGCTGGCCAAGGCCCTGGCCCGCTCGGTGGACTGCACGGTGCGCCGGATCCAGTTCACCCCGGACCTGCTGCCGTCCGACGTCACCGGCACCAACGTGTTCGACCAGCACCAGCGGGACTTCGAGTTCCGGCCCGGCGCGATCTTCGCGCAGATCGTGGTCGGCGACGAGATCAACCGGGCCTCGCCGAAGACCCAGTCCGCGCTGCTGGAGTCGATGGAGGAGCGCCAGGTCACCATCGACGGCACCACCCACGAACTGCCCTCGCCGTTCATGGTGATCGCCACCCAGAACCCGGTCGAGATGGAGGGCACCTACGCCCTGCCCGAGGCCCAGCGCGACCGCTTCATGGCCCGGGTCTCGATCGGGTACCCCAGCGCCGACGCCGAGTTCGCCATGCTCGACCTGCACTCGGCGGCCAACCCGCTGGACGACCTGCAGCCGGTCGCGCACGCCGCCGACCTGCTCAAGCTGATCGACCTGGTGAAGACCGTCTACGTGGCCGACCCGGTCCGCCGCTACGCCGTCGACCTGGTCGCCGCCACCCGCACCACCTCCGAACTGCGGCTCGGCGCCTCCCCCCGGGCCACCCTGCACCTGGTCCGGGCGGCCCGCGCGCACGCCGCCCTGGACGGCCGCGACTACGTGCTGCCGGACGACCTCCAGGCGCTCGCCGTCCCGGTGCTGGCCCACCGCCTGCTGCCCACCTCGGAGACCCAGCTGAGCCGCCGCACGGTCGAGCAGGTGGTGCTCGACCTGGTGGCCCGACTGCCCATCCCGCGTCCGCAGGGCCGCTGAGGTGGCGCGCCCCGCCCGCGCCTCCGGGGTGCGCGCCGCGCTGCGCGGACTGACCACCCGGGGGCGCTCCTTCCTCGCCGCGGGCCTGACCGCCGCGCTCTGCGCGTTCCTGTTCGGCCAGCCCGCCCTGCTCCAGGTCGGGGTGCTGCTGGCGGCGCTGCCGCTGGCCGCCGCCGCGCTGCTGGTGCGCACCCGCTACCGGGTCGCCTCCGGCCGCCGGCTCAGCCCGCAGCGGGCCGCGGCCGGCCAGGAGGCCCGGGTGCACCTGCGGCTGGACAACGTCTCCCGGGTGCCCACCGGCCTGCTGCTGCTGGAGGACAAGGTCCCGTACGTGCTGGGCCCGCGCCCGCGCTTCGTGCTGGACCGGGTCGAGCCGCGCGGCTTCCGCGAGGTGTCCTACCGGGTCCGCTCCGACCTGCGCGGCCGCTACCCGCTGGGCCCGCTGCAGCTGCGGCTGTCCGACCCGTTCGGGATGTGCGAGCTGACCCGCGCGTTCAGCGCCGCCGACGTGCTGACCGTCGTCCCGCAGGTCCAGGACCTGCCGCCGGTCCGGCTGCCCGGCGAGTCCGGCGGGCAGGGCGACTCCAACACCCACACCCTGGCGCTGGCCGGCGACGACGACGTCATCCCGCGCGAGTACCGGCACGGCGACGACCTGCGCCGGGTGCACTGGAAGTCCACCGCCCGGTACGGCGAGCTGATGGTCCGCCGGGAGGAGCAGCCGCTGCAGGCCCGCGCCACCGTGCTGCTGGACACCCGGGAGACCGCGCACCGCGGCTCCGGCCCGGCGTCCTCGTTCGAGTGGGCGGTGTCCTGCGCCGCCTCGGTCGCCGTCGACCTGGTGCAGCGCGGCTACCGCACCCGGCTGCTCACCGACACCGGCTTCTCGGTGCCCGACTCCGGCACCGGCGGCACCGGGGCCGGGGCGGCCGAGTCGGTCGGGATGCTGCTGGACGCGCTGGCCGTGGTCGAGCACTCCGACGGCGGCACCCTGGCCCGGGCCGAGGAGGTGCTCCGGCTCGGCGGCGAGGGCCTGCTGGTGGCGGTGGTCGGCGACCTCGACGAGGAGCAGGCCGAGCGGCTGGCCCGGCTGCGCCGCCGCACCGGCGGCGCCGTCGCCCTGCTGCTGGACACCGGCACCTGGTCCGGGCTGCGGCTCCTGCTGCCGGACACCCCCGACGAGGAGGCCGCCGCCCGGGTCGCCCGGCTGCGCGAGTCCGGCTGGACGGTGCTGCCGGTGCGGGCCGGCGACTCGCTGCCCGCCCTGTGGCGGGCCGCGGACCGCACCCAGAACACCACCGTTCCCTACCGAGACGAGGTCGGCGCGTGACCACCCGGGCCAAGTTGACGCTCTGCGCGGCCCTGGCGACCGCCCTGGCGGCGCTGTGCCTGTCCCCGCTGTTCCGGGACTCCTTCGCGCTGGCCCCGCACGGCCTGCTGATGATCGCCGTCACGGCCGGCGCCGGCGCCGGGCTGCGCGCCCTGCCGCTGCCCCGGGCCCTGGTGACGCCGCTGCAGCTGCTCGTGGTGCTGTACGTGCTGATGCTCACCACCGTGCAGTCCGCGATGAGCTTCGGCGTGCTGCCCGGCCCGGGCGCCCTGGACGCCGTCTCCACCCTGCTGAGCAGCGGCGGCACCGACATCCAGGAGTACGCGATCCCCGCCCCGGCCACCGACGGCCTGCGGCTGATCGTGGTCGGCGCGATCGCCCTGGTGGCCGTGCTGGTCGACGCGCTGGCGGTCACCTACCGCCGGGCCGCCGCCGCGGGCCTGCCGCTGCTCGCCCTGTACTCGGTGGCCGGCGGCCTCGTCGACTCCCCCGGCGGCATGTGGCTGTGGTTCCTGTTCGGCGCGGCGGGCTTCCTGGCCCTGCTGTACACCGAGGGCCAGGACCGGCTCACCCGCTGGGGCCGGGTCTTCCACGGCACCGGCCGCTCCGCCGTGACGCTCTCCAACGGCGGCCGCCGGATCGGCGTGATCGCGCTGGCCGCCGCCCTGCTGCTGCCGGTGTTCGCCCCCGCGGTCGGCCCCGGCCTGTTCGGCAGCGTGGGCGGCCACGGCGGCGAGGGCGGCGGCAACGGGAACGGCAAGGGCGACGAGCGCTCGCTCAACCTGGTCGTCGCGCTCACCGCCAACCTGCGCTCCAGCGACGACACCCCGCTGCTGAGCTTCTCCACCGACTCGCCCGACGCCGACCAGCTCTACCTGCGGATCGCCGCGCTCAGCGAGTTCAACGGCCAGGAGTGGCTGCCCGGCGAGCAGAACGCCCAGCCGCTGCCCGCCACCGTGCCCGCCCCCGAGGGCCTCGCACCGAACCTCCCCACCACCACGGTCCGCACCAGGGTCACCGTCACCGAGCAGCTCAGCACCGCCTGGCTGCCGATGCCGTACCCGATGTCCTGGCTGGAGCTGCCGAACACCGGGAACTGGCGCTTCGACCCGGCCGGACGCACCGTCAGCGGCGCCAACGGCCAGAAGAGCAAGGGCCTGACGTACTCGGTCGGCTCGGTCGCGGTCAACGCCACCGCCGCCCAGCTGCGCGCGGCCGGCCCGGCCCCCGCGGACATCACCAAGCGCTACCTGGACCTGCCGTCCAACCTGCCGCCCGTGGTCGCCCAGACCGCCAAGGACGTCACCAAGGGCAAGAGCACCCCGTACGACCAGGCGGTCGCCCTCCAGCAGTACTTCACCAGCGGCGGCTTCACCTACAACACCAAGATCGACGCCCACACCGGGCCGGACGCCATCGCCAAGTTCCTCCAGGACAAGGAGGGCTTCTGCGTCCACTTCGCGGCCACCATGGCCGCGATGTCCCGCTCGCTGGGCATCCCGGCCCGGGTCGCCATCGGCTTCACCCCGGGCACCGGAAACGGCACCGACCGGGTGGTGCGCAGCTCCAACTACCACGCCTGGCCCGAGCTGTACTTCGACGGCTACGGCTGGATGCGCTTCGAGCCGACCCCGAACCGGGGCACCACTCCGCTGTACTCCGTCCAGCAGACCACGCCCACCAGCGCGCCTAGCACCGCCCCGAGCAGCGCCGCGCCGAGCGACCGGCCCTCCGCCCAGCCGTCCTCCTCCAGCAGCTGCCCCCCGCAGCAGCACCGGATCGGCGACTGCGCCGACGAGCACGCCCAGGCCGCCCACCAGGGCGGCACCACCTCGTGGTGGCTGTCCTGGCCGGGCCTGGTCACCGTGCTCGCCGTCCTGCTGCTGCTGGCCGCACTGGCCTTCCCGCTGCTCTGGCGCACCAGGCTGCGCCGCCGCCGCCTCGGCGCCGGCCGCCACCTGTCCGGCGCGGACGGGCCGCGGCTCACCGACGAGCAGGTGCTCGCCGCCTGGGCCGAACTCGTCGACTCCGCCTGGGACCTGGGCATCCCGCCGGACGAGGCCCGCACCCCCCGCAACGCCGCCCGCCGGCTCGCCGAGGACGCCGGCCTCGACGCCGACGCCGCGGCCGCCGCGGGCCGGGTCGCGCTGGCCACCGAGCGGGTCATGTACGCCCGCGAGTCCGAGGCGCCCGCGCACCTCGGCGGGGACGTCCGCACCGCCCGGCAGGCGCTGCTGGTCCGCGCCACCCGCACCCGCCGGCTGCGCGCCCTGCTGCTGCCCGCCTCCGCGGTCCGCCTCTGGTGGCGCGCCCAGGACCGGGCCGCCGCCCGCCGGGAGCGCACCGCCGAGCGGACGGCCGCCGTGCGGGCCGCGCTGGCCAGGCCGTTCCGGCGGCGGAAGAAGGAGCAGGAGTGAGTCCCCGCCCCGCCGGGTGACCGGCCGGGGGGCCGGGGCCCGGCCGGGCCCCGGCCCCCCGACGTCCCGGGCGCCCTGGGCGTCCTGGGCGCACACGAAAGATCCGCCCGGCGGAGGGTTTCCCCTCGCCGGGCGGATCACGTCTCGGTGGGTGCTGCTACAGCCCGCTCTGCTCGTCGCGGCGCCGCTGCCAGCGCTGTTCCATACGGTCCATGACGCCGGTCCGCCGGCGTGGCGCTGCCGCCTGCCGTGGGCCGGGCCCCGCCGGGCCGCGCCGCCACGCGGTGACCGCGAGGACCGCACAACCAAGCATCACCAGGAACCCGACCACACTGACCCAGATGACCTGCGTGACCAGGCCGCCCATGAGCAGCGCGACGCCCGCCACGAACCCCGCCACGGCCAGGTAGACCCGCCGACGGGTGTAGGTGTGCAGGCCGGTTCCCTCGAGCGCTGACGCGAACTTGGGATCTTCGGCGTACAGCGCTCGCTCCATCTGCTCGAGCAGTCGCTGCTCGTGCTCCGAGAGCGGCACGGAGTCCTCCTACTCGTCGGTCGCGGGGCGACCGGTCCGCCACCCCTGGCTCGGGCCTGTGTGGTCCATATGCCCCACCGGTCTGGCCGTCATGCTTACCGGCTTTACCCAGATCATACGGTCCACGGCCCTGGTTCGGCGTGGTCAATCAGGCGTGGCTCGGGCCACCTCGGCGGTGGTCCCACCCGTGCAACGAGCGAGGGGCCCGCTTGGTGCCCCCGGCCGGGGGTCAGATCGCCTCGGCGAGCAGGTGCAGCTGGGTGGCGACGGCGTGGAAGGCGGGCTGTTCGGCGGCCGCGAGCTCGAGCTTGAGCAGGGCGTCGAGCGCGCCGGGCTCGGTGTCGACCAGCACGCCGGGGACGAGGTCGGCGAAGACCCGGATGCCGTGCACGGAGGTGACCCGCAGCCCGGCGGCGGCGGCCAGCCCGTCCAGCTGCTCGCCGGTGAAGCGGCGGGGCATCGGGTCGCCGGTGCCCCAGCGGCCGTCGGCGGCGTCCAGCGCGGTGCGGGCCTCGGTGAACTGGCCGGCCACCGCGCGGGCCAGCACGGCGCCGTTGCGGTTGGCGGCGAGCAGGCTGACCAGGCCGCCCTTGCCGAGGGTGCCGACCAGGTTGCCGAGCGCCTCGGCGGGGTCGTCGACGACCTCCAGGACGCCGTGGCAGAGCACCGCGTCGACCGATCCGGCCGGGACGAGGTCGGGCAGCGTCTGGGTGTCGCCCTGGACGGCCCGGACCAGCTCGGTGACGCCCGCCTCGGCGGCCCGGCGCTCCAGCGCGAACAGCGCGTCGGGGCTCGGGTCGACCACCGTCACCCGGTGGCCCAGCCGGGCCACCGGCACCGCGAAGTTGCCGGTGCCGCCGCCGGTGTCGACGACCTCCAGGACCGGCCGTCCGAGCTCGGCGGAGCGCCGCTCCAGCGCCTCCCGCAGCACCTCCCACACCACGGCGGTACGCAGCGCACTGCGGGGACGAGTCGGATACAAGGCGGCACCCCTCTTGGCAGGTTCTTCCACGGCGGTCTTCCACGGCGGGAACGGCTCCCAGCTTATCCGCCGGGGCCGGACGGCTCCGGCGCGGCGCAGCCGCCGCGGCCGCCGGGCGCTGCGGTCAGGGGTGCAGGGCCAGGATCCGCTCCACGATGCGCAGGTACAGGGCGGTGTTGCGGATCAGGTCGTCCGCGTCCCGCGGCCCGGCGGCGCCGGCGATGCCCGCCTCGGCGGCGGCCCGGCGGCGGGCGCCGGCCGCGAAGTAGGCGGCCCACTCGGCGAGTTCGGGGGCGACCTCGGGCAGCAGCTCCCAGGCCGGGCGGATCGCCTGGCGGCGGCGCGGGTGGCGCACCGGGCGGCCGCGGACGGCGAGCACGGCGGCGGTGGCCCGCAGCGCGGCGAGGTGCGCGGTGGCGTAGCGCTCCAGCGGGTCCTGCCGGCCACGGGCGTGCACCAGGGTGCGGTGCGCGTGCCGGAGCAGTTCGAGCGCGGCGGGCGAGGCCGAGCTGCGGCGCAGCACCGGGTGCGCGTCCCCGCCGCGGCCGGCCGGCAGGGTGGGCTGCTCGACGGCGGGCCGCCCGGGGTCGGGCCGCCCGGCGGCGGGTCGGTCGGCGGCGGATTGATCGACGGCAGGGCGGGCGACAGGCTCAGGACGGCTGATGGTCATGGGTCTCCCCCGTTCACTCCGGACCTTTGCCCGGACCGGTCGGTCCGCGCATGCATCCATCGTGAACGGGGGGTCTGACAACTCGGAGTCCCCCGACTCCGCGGGGTCCCCCGACCCCGTCCCGTCGTCCCCGTCCGGCCGGATCCCCAGGATCCCCCCCCGGGGGAGGGAGGGCCGGGCTCCGCCGCCCCGTGTCGGCGGTGCCCGGCCCTCCCGCTCCGGCCGCTGGTCGCGCTCCGGGCCTGTGGTGCGGGCCGTCGTTCCCCCGGACCGGCGGCCTGCCCAGAGCGCTCCCGGGTGGCTCCGCCCGGCGGCGGCCTTCCCGGTGCGCACTACTCTGCCGCCGGGCGGGAGCGGTGGGTATCCGTGCGGGTACTCAACCGGCGATCTGAGTACGGATACTCAGTCCGCCCGGTCGTCCTCCCCTCCCGGGCCGTCGGCCGGGCCCGGTACGGTGGCCGCGTCCCGTCCGAGGTCCGGGCGGGTACGGGGAGGGGGCCGCGGTGGGAGCCGTTCCGCTGATCTTCACCAGCGGCTGGGCGAGCGGGATCAACGCCTACGCCGTGGTGCTGCTGCTGGGCCTGTTCGGCCACTTCGGCGGGGCCGACTCGGTGCCGCCGGTGCTGGAGCGCACCGACGTGCTCATCGCCGCCGGGGTGCTGTTCCTGTGCGAGGCGGTGCTGGACAAGATCCCGTACGTGGACAGCGCCTGGGACGTCGTCCACACCTTCGTCCGGCCGGTCGCGGGCGCGACGGTGGGCGCCCTGATGGCCGCGCACGACCCGGGCTCGCTCGGCGAGGTCGCGGCCGGGGCCCTCGGCGGCACCACCGCCCTGGTCAGCCACGGCGTCAAGGCGGGCCTGCGGATGGCCGCCAACACCTCGCCCGAGCCCGCCTCCAACATCCTGCTCAGCCTCGCCGAGGACCTCTCGGTCGCGGGCCTGGTCACGCTGGCGATCTTCCACCCCTGGCTGGCCGCGTCGACCGCCGCGGTGCTGCTCGCCCTCGGCGTGCTGGTGGTCTGGTTCGCGGTCTCCCGGATCCGCCGCTTCTGGCTCCGCCGCCGGGAGCGCCGGCTGGCCCGCGCCGCGGCGGCCTGAGGCCGGGGCCCGGCCCGGGGCCGCATAGGATCTGCTGCCATGGCTCGGATCATCGTCGTCGGTGCAGGCATGGGCGGACTGGCCGCCGCTTCGCGGTTGGGCACGCTCGGGCACCGGGTGACGGTGCTGGAGGCCGCCGGGACGCACGGGGGGCAGGTCGGGGCGTACCGGCGGGACGGGTTCGGGTTCGACACCGGGCCGGGGCTGCTCGCGCTGCCCGCCGTCTACCGGGACCTGGCGCTGAAGACCGGGCGGGAGCCGCTGGAGCAGCTGGTCGGGCTGCGGCCGGTCGACCCGGAGAGCCGGCACCTGTTCCCGGACGGGACGGAACTGCTGCTGCCGAACGCCTCCCGGGGCGGGGTGGGCCAGGCGCTGGACGCGGCGTTCGGCGCGGGGACGGGCGCCCGCTGGGGCGAACTGCTCAACCGGGGGCGGACGGTGTGGGAGGCCACCCGGCGCCCGCTGCTGGAGGAGCCGCGCCCGGCCGCCGACCCGGCGGACCCGTACCCGGTGCCGCCGCGGCGCGGGCTGTCCCGGCTGCTGCCGCGCGGGCGGCACACCCTGGCCGACGCGGCCCGGGAGCTGGGCGGCGGCCCGGGCCCGGCCGCGCTGCTGGGCGAGTACGCGCTGCGGTACGGCCTGGACCCGCGGTCCGCGCCCGCCTCGGCGACGGTGCTGCCGTACATGGAGCAGTCGTTCGGCGTCTGGTACGTGGACGGCGGGCTGCGGGCGCTGGCCGACGCGGTGTTCGAGCGGTGCGGGAAGCGCGGGGTGGAGTTCCGGTTCGACACCCCGGTGCGGGCCCTGGAGCAGGACGGCGACCGGGTGGTCGGCGTCCGCACCGACCAGGGGGTGCTGGCCGCGGACGCAGTGCTCTCCGCCGTCCCCGGCCTGGGGGTGGCCGGGCCCGCCGCGCCCGCGCCGGGCCGGTTCACGGTGCTGCTCGCGCTGGACGGCGCCCGCCCGGCCGGCACCGCGCACCGCACCGTGGTGCACGCCGCGGACCCGGCGGCCGAGGCCCGCGCGGTGTTCGCCGGACGGGGGCTGCCGGACCGGCCCACCGTGCAGGTGCTGCGCCCGGACGACCCGGCGCTGGTGCCCGGCCCGGACGCGGAGGCGGCCGTGCTGACCGTCACGGTGCCCGCCGGGCTCACCCCCGCCGACGCCGAACGGGACGCCTACGCCGGGCGGTTGCTCGACCACCTGGCCGCCGCGGGCCTGGACCTGCGCCCCCGGGTGCGCTGGCGGGAGACCCGGCTGACCGCCTCGGTGCCGGTGCCCTCGCTGGCCGGCGGCCACCTCGCGCAGGCCAACCGGCCGGGCCCGGCGGGCCTGTACCTGATCGGCGCGCACGCCCACCCGGGCGGCGGGCTGGCCCGGGTCGGGATGTCCGCCTCGATCACCGCCGGGCTGCTCGGCCCGGCCTGACGGGACGTCAGTACTGCTGCTGGTAGTACCAGTTCTGGTCCGGCGACTGCTGCTGGGGCTGCGGCTGCTGCGGGATCCAGGGCTGCTGGTACTGCTGCTGGGTGTACGGGTCCTGGTAGACCGGCTGTCCGTACTGGTCGTAGCCGATCAGCTGCAACTGCGGCTGCTGCTCCGGCTGTTGCTGGAACTGCTGCTGCTGCTGGAACTGCGGCTGGTACTGCTGGTGGGCGGCCCACTGCTCCTGCTGGGCGTACTGCGGCTGCTGCGGGACCTGGTAGGCGTTCGGGTCGTCGGCGTAGACGCCCGCGTCGAGCTGCTGGAACTCCTCGTAGCCGGCCGGGCGTTCGTCGAACGGGTCGGCGGACTCGTCCTCGATCGGGCCGACCTCGCCGACCGGGGCGACCGGTTCCGGCTCGGCCGCGGCGGCGGCCGTCGCGCCGGTGGCGGCGGCCAGCAGCGGGACCTTCGCCAGCGGGCCGGGCAGGGCGCCGTCGGGGCGGCGCAGCGACCAGCCGACCGGGCGGCCGCGCTTGACCGAGCCGGTCACCAGCACCTGGCCGAGTCCGAACGCGGCGGCGCCCGCCGCTATCACCGGCAGCGAGGAGGTGCGCATCCCGGCGACCACGCCGAGGAAGCCGAGCAGCGCGAGCACCCGCCAGTGCAGCGGGGCCCGGTGCTGGAGCAGGAGTTCGGCGGTCAGCCAGAGCGCGACCAGGGCCAGCGCGCCGTAGAGGAGCAGGTACCCGATGCTCATCCCGCAACCTCCAGACGCCACCATCACCGCGCGGTTGCGGGCGACTGTACAGCCTCCGGGCGAACAGCACCGCATCCCGGACCGGGCCGTCCGCGCAGCCCGTGCTCAGCGGGTGTGCAGGCCCAGGTTCTGGTAGATCTCCAGCGTCGAGGTGGAGTGGTTGAGGGTGATGAAGTGCAGGCCGGGGGCGCCCTCCGCGAGGAGGCGCTCGGCCATCGCGGTGGCGTGCTCCAGGCCCGCCGCGCGGACCGCGACCGGGTCGTCGGCGACGGACTCCAGCTTGCGCCGGAAGTCGGGCGGGAAGTCGGAGCCGGACAGCTGCGGGAAGCGCACCAGCTGGCGGATGTTGGTGACCGGCATGATCTCCGGGATGATCGGGGTGTCGCAGCCGGCCGCGGCGACCCGGTCGCGCAGCCGCAGGTAGTCCTCGACCTCGAAGAACATCTGGGTGATCGCGTAGTCCGCGCCGGCCCGGCACTTGGCGACGAAGTGCCGGATGTCCTCGTCCCAGTTCTCCGAGCGCGGGTGCATCTGCGGGAACGCCGCGACGCCCACGCAGAAGTCGCCGATGTCCTTGATCAGTCCGACCAGTTCGGCGGCGTAGCTGACGCCCTCGGGGTGGCGCACCCACTCGCCCATCGGGTCGCCGGGCGGGTCGCCGCGGACCGCGAGCACGTTGCGCACGTTCTGGTCGGCGTACTGGCCGATGATGTTGCGCAGTTCGGCCACCGAGTGGTCGACGGCGGTGAGGTGGGCGACCGGGGTCAGGGTGGTCTCGGTGGCGATCCGGCCGACCAGGTCGACGGTGCGGCCGCGCGAGGAGCCGCCGGCGCCGTACGTCATGCAGACGAAGTTCGGTTCCAGGCACTCGACCCGGCGGATCGCGTCCCAGAGCTTGCGCTCGCCCTCCTCGTTGCGCGGCGGCATGAACTCGAAGGAGAAGGAGCGGTCGCCTGCCGCCAGCAGGTCGCGCACGGTCTGTGCGCGGTCGCTTCTGGTGGAGGGAATCCCGAGTGCCATGCAGGCAGGTTAGCCGTCGGCGGCGCGGCCCGGACAAACGACGTCCAGCAATTGAGACACCACTTGAGATTTCCGGCCGCGGGCCGGTCCGCCCCGCGCACCCCGGGCCCGGCCGCGGTGGAACGGGGCACCCGACCGCGCACGTTAATCTGACTGTCAGCCCCCTCGATCCGGAGTTCCAGGTGCCCCCCTCCATCCGCCTTCCCCGCAACCCCGTCGACGCGGAGGACGTGCGCGAGCGCGTGAACGCCACCCTCGGCGCGTTCATGGCCGAGCGGGCCGCCCTGCTCTCCGGCATCTCCGACGACCTCGGCCCGGTCGCCGACGCCCTGCGCGACTTCCTGCTCGACGGCGGCAAGCGGCTGCGCCCCGCGTTCTGCTACTGGGGCTGGCGGGCGGCCGGCGGCGCCGACGACGAACCCGGCATCGAACGGGCCGCCGCCGCACTGGAACTGCTGCAGGCCAGCGCCCTGGTCCACGACGACCTGATGGACCGCAGCGACACCCGCCGCGGCCTGCCCGCCGTCCACCGCCGCTTCGAGAACCTGCACCGGGCCGGCGGCTGGCGCGGCGACCGCGAACAGTACGGGGCCAGCGCGGCGGTCCTGCTCGGCGACCTGCTGCTGATCTGGTGCGACGAACTGTTCCAGCGCTCCGGGCTGCCGGCCGCCGCCGTCTCGGCCGCCAAGCCCGCCTTCGACCTGATGCGCACCGAGGTCATGCTCGGCCAGTACCTGGACGTGCTGGAGCCGGTCGCGGGCGACTCCACCGACGCCGGCGCGATCGAGCGGGCCCGCACCGTCCTGCACTACAAGTCCGCGAAGTACACCATCGAACGCCCGCTCCAGGTCGGCGCGCTGCTGGCCGGCGCCGGACCGGACCTGGTCGACGCCCTCGGCTGCTTCGGCCTGCCGCTCGGCGAGGCGTTCCAGCTCCGCGACGACCTGCTCGGCGTCTTCGGCGACCCCGCCGTCACCGGCAAGCCCGCCGGCGACGACCTGCGCGAGGGCAAGCGCACCCTGCTCGTCGCCCACGCCATGCGCGGCCTGTGCCCGGCCGACGCCGCCCGGCTGGACGCCCGGCTCGGCTCCCCCGGCCTGGACGCCGGCGAGATCGCCGCCCTGCGCGACCTGATCACCCGCAGCGGCGCCCCCGAACTCGTCGAGGCCCGGATCGACGCCCTGCTCGCCGAGGCCCTGACCGCCCTCGACGCCGCCCCGATCGCCGACGGCCCGACCCGCGAAGTGCTCCGGGCGCTGGCCGACGCCGCCACCGTCCGCAAGTACTGACGGGCCGTCAGGACGCCCGGCGCCGCCACCAGCGGCGCGAGGCCAGCGCCGCCAGCGCCGCCCCGACCGCGTTCAGCAGCACGTCGTCCACCGAGGAGACCCGGTCCAGCCGCAGCACGTACTGGGCCGTCTCCACCAGCACCGAACCCGCCGCCCCCAGCGCCAGCACCCGCCACACCGAGGCCAGCGCCGCGAACCGCAGCGGCGCCAGGAACCCGAACGCCGCGAACACCAGCATGTTGCCGACGATCTGCGCCACCGCGGTCGCCGGCGGCCCGGCGCCGACGATCTCCGCGATGTCGTGCAGCGGCACCAGGTTGACCCGGCGGCGCGGACCGCCCGGGTCGACGCCCGGCAGCAGGATCATCCACACCCACGGCACCGTCCCGTGGACCATGCCGACCTCGGCCAGCGCCGAGCGCCGCGCCCACCCCGCCGCCACCCCGGCCGCCCGGCGGCGACGGGCCAGCGCCCACACCGCCAGCACCGCCACCGGCAGCGCGGCCGCCGCCAGGAACACGATCCCGTTGACCGTCCCCACCCAGCCGTTCCACCCGGCGTGGTCACCGAGCGGCCGCTGGGCGAGGAACGCGACGGCGGCGGCGCCGAGCAGCGCCGGAACGAGGAGCGCCACCCGGCGGGCGCGGCGGACGGCGGACACGGTCTGATCCATGCCTGCACGGAGTACCGCCCGGGGCCGCCCGGTTCCCGCCCGGGGCCGGATCCTCCCCCGGCCGCCCTGCCGCCCCGCGCAGTCCCCCGCGCCCCTGCCGGGGCCCGGGGCGCGGTGTCAGCGCAGGCGGGCCGCCAGGGCGGCCGCCGCGGCGCGGGGGTCTTCGGCGGCGGTGAGGGCGCGGACGACGACGATGCGGGTGGCGCCGGCGGCCAGGACCTGGTCGAGGTTGTCGGCGTCGATGCCGCCGATGGCGAACCAGGGGCGGTCGGGGCGGCGGGCGGCGGCGTGGCGGACCAGGCCGAGGCCGGGCGCGTGGCGGCCGGGCTTGGTGGGGGTGGGCCAGACCGGGCCGGTGCAGAAGTAGTCGACGCCGGGTTCGGTGAGCGCGGTGTCGACCTCGCTCTCGCTGTGGCAGGAGCGGCCGATCAGCACGTCCTCGCCGAGGATGCGGCGGGCGACGGCGACCGGCAGGTCGTCCTGGCCGAGGTGCAGCACGTCGGGGCGGGCGCCGTGGGCGACGTCGGCGCGGTCGTTGACGGCGAGCAGCTTGCCGTGGCGCCGGGCGGCGTCGGCGAAGACCTCCAGGTGCTCCAGCTCCTGCTTGGCCTCCAGGCCCTTGTCGCGGAGCTGGACGATGTCGACGCCGCCGCTGAGCACCGCGTCCAGGAACTCGGGCAGGTCGCCCTGTTCGCGGCGGGCGTCGGTGCAGAGGTAGAGCCGGGCGTCGGCCAGGCGTTCCCGGGCGGTGGGCGCGGCCGTCACAGGGCCAGTGCCTGGGCGCGGCGCTTGACCTCGGTGCCGCGGTTCTCGCGCAGGGCCTGGATCGGGCTGCCGGGCAGGGAGTCGTCCTCGGTGAACATCCACTCGAGGATCTCCTGGTCGGAGAAGCCGCAGTCGCGCAGCACGGTGAGGGTGCTGACCAGGTGCTTGACCTGGCCGTCGTCCTCGATGAAGTCGGCGGGGACCTGCAGGGAGTTGTTGGGGCCGCGGCGGACGGCCAGCAGGGTCCGGCCGCGCACCATGTCGCGGACCTGGGTGATCACCACGCCCCACCGCTCCGCGATGTCGGGCAGGTACAGCCAGGCGGGGACCAGGGCGTCAATCTTGGGATCAATCTCGCTCACTCCCCCAGCCTAGGCGCTACCGGGCCGCGGCCTTCAACTGGACGGCCGGGTCGGCGGCGCGGACCGGGTCCAGCGCGCCGCCGCGTTCGATCAGGCGGCGGCCCTGGGCCAGGTCGCGCGGCCGGTCGACGGCGAGCAGCGCGACGAGCGCGCCGTCGCGCAGCCACAGCACCGTCCAGTCGGGGTCGGACGGGGAGCCGCGCCACAGCAGGTGGTCGGCCCCGGCGTGCCGGCCGGCGTACTGGACCATGCGGCCGAACTGCTCGGACCAGAAGTAGGGGACGGGGTCGTAGGGGGCGTCCAGGGTGCCGAGCAGCGAGGCCGCGGCGGCGGCGCCGGAGTGCAGGGCGTGGTCCCAGTGCTGGACGGCGAGCCGGGTGCCGGAGCGGGCGGAGGGGTAGGAGGCGCAGTCGCCGACCGCGAGGACGCCGGGCAGGGCGGTGCGCAGCCGGTCGTCGACCGGGACGGTGCCGTCGGGGTCGGGGACGAGCGGGCCGCCGCGCAGCCAGTCGGTGGCGGGGGCGGCGCCGATGCCGACCAGGACCTCGTCGGCGGGCAGGTGGGTGCCGTCGGCGAGCAGCACCCCGCCGTCGACGGCTCCGGCGACGGCGGCGCCGCAGCGCAGGTCGACGCCGGCGGCGGCGTACCAGTCGGCCATCAGGGCGCCGAGTTCGGCGGGCAGGGCTCCGGCCAGCGGGGTGGCGGCGGCTTCGACGACGGTGACCTCGCAGCCGAGGTGGCGGGCGACGGTGGCGGTCTCGGCGCCGATCCAGCCGGCACCGACCAGCACGATCCGGCGGCCGGGGGTGAGGGCGGCGCGCAGGGCGTGGGCGTCGTCGACGGTGCGCAGGGTCCGGGCGCCGGGCAGGCCGGGGAGGGTGCGGGGTTCGGCGCCGGTGGCGATCACCAGGGCGTCGTACGGGAGTTCGCCGCGGTCGGTGTGCAGGACGCCGTCGGCCAGGCCGGTGGCGCGGCGGCCGGTGAGCAGGTCGACGCCGAGGCCGTGCCAGTCGATCTCGAAGGCGGTGGCGTCGGTCTTGCCGAGCAGCACGTCCTTGGAGAGCGGGGGCCGGTCGTAGGGGAGGTGGAGTTCCGCACCGACCAGGGCGAGCGGGCCCGGCCAGCCGCCCTGCCGCAGGTTGAGGGCGGTCTGGGCGCCCGCCATGCCCGCGCCGACCACGACGACCCGGTCCGTTGCCTTCAGCTCAGCCACCACGGCGTCCACCCTACTCACCGGCACCGTCCACCCTGCGCACGCGCCTTCGGGCGGCGGCGGGGGCGGCGTTAAGGTGGGGGGAGTACTTACACGGGAGCCCGGTGCACCGGGCTGAGAGGCGGGCTGCGGCGGCCTGCGACCGTCCGAACCTGATCCGGGTCATGCCGGCGAAGGGAGAATCAGCGGCTGTGGCACATTCCGACGCGCCTGACGTGCTGGTGGTCGGCGGCGGCATCATCGGTCTCGGTGTGGCCTGGCGCACCGCGCAGCGCGGCCTGTCCGTCGCGGTGGTCGATCCGCGCCCGGGTGGCGGTGCGGCGCAGGTCGCCGCGGGCATGCTCGCCCCCGTCACCGAACTGCAGTACGGCGAGGAGCCGTTGCTGCGCCTGGGGATGGCGTCGAACGAGCGGTACGCCGCGTTCGCCGCCGAGCTGGCCGAGCTGACCGGGCTGGACACCGGCTACCGGGCCACCGGCACGCTGGCGGTGGCGCTGGACTCCGACGACCGCGCGGAGCTGCGCGAACTGCACGCCTTCCACGGCCGGTTGGGCCTGGCCTCCGAGTGGCTGACCGGCCGCGAGTGCCGCCGGCTGGAGCCGATGCTGGCGCCGGGCGTGCGCGGCGGGCTGCACGTCGCCGACGACCACCAGGTGGACGGGCGCCGGCTGGCCGCCGCGCTGGTCGCCGCCTGCTCGCTGGCGGGCGTGGTCTTCCACCGGGCGGAGGCCGCCGAGCTGCTGGTGGCGGACGGCCGGGCCACCGGCGTGCGGCTGTCGACCGGCGAGCGGCTGGCGGCGGGGCGCACGGTGCTGGCCGCCGGTTCGCGCAGCCACCTGCTGCCGGGCCTGCCGGACGGGGTGCTGCCGGCGATCCGCCCGGTCAAGGGGCAGGTGCTGCGGCTGCGGATGCCCACCGCGCACGGGCCGTTCCTGTCCCGCAACGTGCGGGCGGTGGTGCGCGGGCAGCACCTGTACCTGGTGCCGCGGGCGGACGGCGAGCTGGTGGTCGGCGCGACCACCGAGGAGCTGGGCCACGACACCACCGTCACCGCGGGCGGTGTCTACGAGCTGCTCCGGGACGCGCACGAGCTGGTGCCCGGCATCACCGAACTGCCGCTGGTGGAGACCTGCGCGGGCCTGCGTCCCGGCTCCCCCGACAACGCGCCGGTGCTGGGCCCGACCGCGCTGGTCGGCCTGGCCGCCGCCACCGGGCACTACCGCAACGGCGTGCTGCTCACCCCGGTCACCGCCGACCTGCTCGCCGACTACCTGGCCACCGGCGAACTGCCCGCCCTGGCAGCCGACTTCACCCCTGACCGCTTCGCCCCGAAGGTCCCCGCATGAACACCGTCGCCCTGACCGTCAACGGCGAGCCGCGCACCCTGCCCGCCACCACCACGCTGGACGTGGTGGTCGCCGAGGTGTCGGCCGCCAACACCGGCGTCGCCGCCGCCGTCAACGAGGCGGTGGTGCCCCGCAGTTCGTGGCCCGCCACGACCCTCGGCGAGGGCGACCGGGTCGAGATCCTCACCGCCGTCCAGGGAGGCTGAACCATGGCGGACGACGCACTCGTCATCGGCGGGACCGCCTTCGACTCCCGCCTGATCATGGGCACCGGCGGCGCCCCCAGCCTGGAGGTGCTGGAGCAGGCGCTGCGGGTCTCCGGCACCGAGCTGACCACGGTGGCGATGCGCCGGGTCGACACCGCCACCCAGGGTTCGGTCCTGGAGGTGCTGGCCCGCAACGGCATCCGGGTGCTGCCCAACACCGCGGGCTGCTACACCGCGGGCGAGGCGGTGCTGACCGCCCGGCTGGCCCGCGAGGCGCTCGGCACCGACTGGGTGAAGCTGGAGGTGATCGCCGACGAGCGGACCCTGCTGCCCGACCCGATCGAACTGCTGGACGCCGCCGAGACGCTGGTCGACGACGGCTTCACCGTGCTGCCGTACACCAACGACGACCCGGTGCTGGCCCGCAAGCTGGAGGACGTCGGCTGCGCGGCGATCATGCCGCTGGGCTCGCCGATCGGCTCCGGCCTGGGCATCCGCAACCCCCACAACTTCCAGCTGATCGTCGAGGCGGCGAACGTCCCGGTGGTGCTGGACGCGGGCGCGGGCACCGCGAGCGACGTCGCGCTGGCGATGGAACTCGGCTGCTCCGCCGTCATGCTGGCCTCCGCGGTGACCCGCGCCCAGGAGCCGGTGCTGATGGCGGAGGCGATGCGCAAGGCCGTCGAGGCGGGCCGGCTGGCCCACCGCGCGGGCCGGATCCCGCGCCGCTACTACGCCGAGGCGTCCTCCCCCACCGCGGGCCTGGCCGACACCCGCGAGCGCCCGGCGTTCTGACGCCCCCGGCCGCCGCGTGTCCCGGTTCGGGAACGGTTCGCCCCGCGGCCGTGCCCGGGCCGGGGGCCGCTGCCACCATGGCAGCGTCGTACGGGGAACCGGGGGGATCCGATGGCGGGGACGGACGGGCGCGGGCCGAGCGCGGCGGACGCGGTGCTGACCTGCGGGCCGGTGCTGCTGTTCGACGGCTGGATGCTGGCCGCGGGCTCGCCGGTCCTGCTGGTGCCCATGGCCCTGGTGCTGGTCGGCGCCGCGATCGGTGCGGGCACCGCGCGCGCGGGCTCGCCGGCCCCGGTGCGGCTGTGCCGGGCGGGGGTGGGCGCGCTGGTCGCGCACTTCCTGCTGGCGGTCCTGCTGTTCGTGCTGCTCCTGCTGTTCCCGCCGCGCATTCCCTGGTGACCGGCCCGCCGACGGCTGGCGCCGATACCGACCCCCTAGACTCCATCGGGTGGACATGACCCTCGACGATCCCCTGCACGGCGTGCTCCTCGACGGCCGGTACCGGGTCGAGCAGCGGATCGCGGTGGGCGGCATGTCGACCGTCTACCGGGGCACCGACACCCGGCTGGACCGCACCGTGGCGCTGAAGGTGATGCACCCCTCGCTGGCGGGGGACGACGAGTTCACGGCCCGCTTCATCCGCGAGGCGAAGGCGGTGGCCCGGCTCGCGCACCCGAACGTGGTGAACGTTCTGGACCAGGGCGCCGACCCGCGGGCGGTGTTCATGGCGATGGAGTACGTCCCCGGCCGCAACCTGCGCGACGTGCTGCGCGACCGCGGGGCGCTGTCGGTGCGGGCCGCGCTGGACGTGCTGGAGCCGGTGCTGGCGGCGCTCGGCGCGGCGCACCGGGCCGGGCTGGTGCACCGGGACGTCAAGCCGGAGAACGTGCTGATCACCGACACCGGCATGGTGAAGGTCGCCGACTTCGGCCTGGTCCGGGTGCTGGCGGGCGCCGACTCGACGGCCGCCTCGACCACCGAGACCGGGCAGCTGCTGGGCACCGTCTCCTACCTGGCGCCGGAGCAGATCCGCCAGGAGCCCACCGACCAGCGGGTGGACGTCTACGCGACGGGCATCCTGCTGTACGAGATGCTGACCGGCGGCAAGCCGCACACCGGGGAGAACGCCGCCCAGGTGATGTACCGGCACCTGCACGAGGACGTCCCGCCGCCGTCCCGCACCGCCCCCGCGGTGGGCCCGGAGCTGGACGCGATAGTGGCCGCCGCGACCGCCCGCGACCCGCAGGCCCGCCCGTGGGACGCGGTGGAGCTGCTGGCCTCGGTGCAGCGGGTCCGCCGCTCGCTGCCCGCCGCGCAGCTGGACGCCGAGCCGCCCGCCTCGACCCGGCCCACCCCGCGCTACGGCCCGGGCGAGGCCACCGCGGTGATCGAGAAGGTCCCGGCGCTGGAGCGCACCAGCGTGCTGGAGGTCCCGCCGGAGCTGCTGCCGCCGGTGCGCCCGGTGGTGAACGACGACCCGCCGCGCGGCCGCCCGGACCGGGCCCGCCGCCGGGGCCCCGGCCGCCGGCCGGTGGTCTGGTCGGCGGTGCTGGTGGCGCTGCTGCTGCTGGTCGGCGGGGTGACGTACGCGCTGTCCAGCGCGGTGTACGCGACGGTGCCGAGCGTGCTGGGGCAGAGCCGGGAGCAGGCGTCGGCGACGCTGGACGGGCAGGGCCTGCACGGGGCGTTCAGCGAGCAGTTCAGCGAGTCGGTGCAGGCCGGCCGGGTGATCTCCACCGATCCGGGGGTGGGCGTCCGGGTCCGCAAGAGCGACGCGGTGAAGGTGGTGCTCTCGCGCGGCCCGGAGCGGGTCCAGGTGCCGGACCTGGCGGGCCGTCCGCTGGCGGACGCCACCAAGGCGCTGGGCGGGGCCCGGCTGGTGGCGGGCGGGACCACCGAGGAGTTCAGCGACACCGTGCCGAAGGGCTCGGTGATCTCCACCGAGCCGTCGGCGGGTGCCGCCCTGTCGCCGAACTCGCCGGTGGCGCTGACCGTCTCGCAGGGCATGCACCTCGTGCCGGACGTCGGCGGGATGAGCAAGGAGGACGCGACCAAGGCGATCCAGGACGCCGGGTTCGTGCCGCAGGTCGCCGGGCTGATCCCGATCGGCAAGGTCACCGGCCAGTCCCCGCAGGCGGCCACCCCGGCCCGGCAGGGCAGCACCGTGACGATCACCGTCAGCCTGTTCTAGCCGTCCCGGGCGCAGCCGTCCCGGGCGCAGCCGCTCCGGGGCGCAGCCGCTCCGGGGCGCCGCTCTCAGCGCAGCGGGCCGTCCCCGGGCTGCTCCTGGTAGGAGTAGCGCTGCTCGCGCCACGGGTCGGCCAGGTTGTGATAGCCGCGCTCCTCCCAGAAGCCGCGCCGGTCGGCCCGCATGTACTCGACGGCGCGCACCCACTTGGGGCCCTTCCAGGCGTACAGGTGGGGCACCACCAGGCGGACCGGGAAGCCGTGTTCGAGGGTGAGCGGGCGGCCGTCGTGGTGGGTGGCGAAGACGGTGGCCGGGTCGGCGAAGTCGGCGAGCCGCAGGTTGGCGCTGTAGCCGTACTCGGCCCAGACCATCACGTGGGTGACGGTCGGGTCGGGCGGGACGAGGTCGAGCACGGTCCTCGCGGCGACGCCGGTCCACTCGTTGCCGAGCATCGAGAACTTGGTGACGCAGTGGAAGTCGCCGCGGACGGTGGTCTTGGGCAGCGCGTGGAAGGCGGTGAAGTCCCAACTGGCCTTCTCCGCGTCGGCGGTGGCCCCGAACACCTGGAAGTCCCAGCTCTCCGGCTTGAACCGGGGCACCGGCCCGTAGTGCAGGACCGGCCAGCCGCGCTGCGGGCGCTGCCCCGGGGGGAGCCTCGGGTCAGTCGGCGGCTGCGGTTCCGATCGGTGCTGACCCATGCCTCCATGGTGACAGACGGCGGACGGCGAATCGCGCGCGCCCCCGCCGCGCGCCCCCGGCGGAAATCCGACCGCCGGAGGGGGGAGCCGCACCGCGAATCCGCGCGCGCGTTCGGGCCAGATACCGCCGAACGGCCTAATCGCTCCGACGTCACCGCAGGTCAGCGCGGTGCGGGGCGGGTGGAAATACCGCCCGCGAGCGCGCCTGTAAGCGTGAACTTACTGGAAGCGCACCCGTTCAACTGCCACGATGCGGGGCATCCGGACAGCGACCGGAATGCGCACAGGAAGGCAGGCCATGCAGGGCGATCCCGAGGTCATCGAGTTCCTCAACGAGCAGTTGACCGCCGAACTCACCGCCATCAACCAGTACTTCCTGCACGCGAAGATGCAGGAGAACTTCGGCTGGACCAAGCTCGCCAAGTACACCCGGCACGAGTCCTTCGACGAGATGAAGCACGCCGAGGTGCTGACCGACCGGATCCTCTTCCTGGACGGCCTGCCGAACTACCAGCGGCTGTTCCACGTCCGGATCGGGCAGACCGTCAAGGAGATGTTCGAGGCCGACCGGCAGGTCGAGGTCGAGGCGATCGACCGGCTGCGCCGCGGGATCGTGGTGATGCGCGCCAAGAACGACGTCACCTCGGCGAACATCTTCGAGTCGATCCTCGCCGACGAGGAGCACCACATCGACTACCTGGACACCCAGCTGGAGCTGCTGGACAAGCTCGGCGAGGCGCTCTACATCGCGCAGCTGATCGAGCAGCCCGAGAGCAGCTGAGCCGAGAGCAGCTGAGCCGGGCGCCGGGCGCGCAACCGCGCCGGGCGCAGAGCCCTGCGTCAGGCGGCCCTGGGGGCGCCCTGCGGGGCGGCCCCCGGATCGGCCAGGCCGAGGCGCTCGGCCAGCCGGGCGGTGGGGCAGGGGCGGGCGCCGTGCTCGCCGAGCAGCGCCTGGATGCGCCGCACGCAGGAACCGCAGTCGGTGCCGGCCCTGCAGCCCTGGGCTATCTGGCGCGGGGTGCTGGCCCCCTCGTCGATCTTCTGCTTGACCTGGGCCTCGGTGACCGCATGGCACATGCACACGTACATGTGCGGCCCCTTCCACGTTCGGTGCGGTGTACTGAGCCTTACCTTACCTGGCGCTCCGGGTACGAAGAAGGCCCCTCCGCACCGGATCGCCCGGAAACGGAGGGGCCTTCGTCACATCTGCCGCTACGGCCTCACTGGCCGCGGTACATCTCGGCGACCAGGAACGCCAGGTCCAGCGACTGGCTGCGGTTGAGCCGCGGGTCGCAGGCCGTCTCGTAGCGCTGGTGCAGGTCGTCGACCAGCACCTCGTCGCCGCCGCCGACGCACTCGGTGACGTCGTCGCCGGTCAGCTCGACGTGGATGCCGCCCGGGTGGGTGCCGAGCGCGCGGTGCACCTCGAAGAAGCCCCGGACCTCGTCCAGCACGTCGTCGAACTTGCGGGTCTTGTGGCCGCTGGAGGCCTCGTAGGTGTTGCCGTGCATCGGGTCGGTGATCCACACGACCTGGGCGCCGGACGCGGTGACCTTCTCCACCAGGGTGGGCAGGTGGTCGCGGATCTTGCCCGCGCCCATCCGGGTGATGAAGGTGAGGCGGCCGGGCTCGCGCTCCGGGTCGAGCCGGTCGATCAGGGTCAGCGCGTCGTCCACCGTGGTGGTCGGGCCGAGCTTGACGCCGATCGGGTTGCGGATCTTGGACGCGAACTCGATGTGCGCGTGGTCCAGCTGCCGGGTGCGCTCGCCGATCCACACCATGTGGCCGGAGACGTCGTACAGCTCGCCGGTGCGCGAGTCGGTGCGGGTCAGCGCCGTCTCGTAGTCCAGGATCAGCGCCTCGTGCGAGGAGAAGAACTCGACCGTCTTGAACTCCTCCGGGGCCACCCCGCAGGCGTTCATGAAGGCCAGCGCCTGGTCGATCTCCCGGGCCAGCTGCTCGTAGCGCTGCCCCGCCGGGGAGTTGCGCACGAAGTCCTGGTTCCAGGCGTGCACCTGGCGCAGGTCGGCGTAGCCGCCGGTGGTGAAGGCGCGCACCAGGTTGAGCGTCGCCGCGGAGGCGTTGTACATCCGCTTCAGGCGCTCCGGGTCCGGGATCCGGGCCTCGGCGGTGAACTCGAAGCCGTTCACCGAGTCGCCGCGGTAGGTCGGCAGGGTGACGCCGTCGCGGGTCTCGGTGCTCTTCGAGCGGGGCTTGGAGTACTGGCCGGCGATCCGACCGACCTTCACCACCGGCACGGACGCCGCGTAGGTGAGCACCGCCGCCATCTGCAGCAGGGTCTTCAGCTTGTTGCGGATCTGGTCGGCCGACACGGCGTCGAACGCCTCGGCGCAGTCGCCGCCCTGGAGCAGGAACGCCTCACCACGCGCGACGGCCGCGAGCCGGGCGCGCAGCTGGTCGCACTCGCCGGCGAAGACGAGGGGCGGATAGGAGGCGAGCTCGGCAAGGGTCTTGCGCAGAGCCTCTTGGTCCGGCCATTCAGGCTGCTGCGCCGCGGGCAGGGACTGCCAGGAGTGGTTAGTCACGGTCACAGGGCAAGGCTACGGGGTGGCACAACCGGATTGGGGATGCCGCCCGGTGGGTGAGACAGCTCGTGGACATCCGGCCGATCCCTCCCGCCGCCGCCCGCCGGTGGGCTAAGGTCGGCTCCGTGACCGCGACGCACACCTTCTCCTGGTGGTGGGCCAGCCCGTTGGGCGGCCCACTGATCGCGCGTCCCTGACGACGAACGACGGCCGCCCTCCGGGGCGGCCGTCGACGTGTGTGTGCAGCGTCACGGCCTCCCGGAGGCGGCGGAACCCCCGCAGCAACCTCCCGGAAGGAACACCGCAGTCGTGACCACCACCACCGCCGACCTGCTCGCCCGGCTCACCGCCCCCGGCGCCCCGGCCTTCGCCCTGCTGCACCGCCGCGCCCCCCGGCTGGCCCCCGACACCGTCGAGCTGCTGATCGGCGAGGTCTCCGACCACGAGGCGCTGGCCGACCTGCCCGTCCCGGCCGGCGCCCCCGCCGGCGGCCCCCGGCACGACCTGCTGGCCCTCGTCCCGTACGCGCAGATCCGCGAACGCGGCTTCGCCGCCCGGCAGGACGGCACCCCGCTGCGGGCGCTGTCCGTCGACGAGCAGTACGCGCTGCCGCTGGCCGGGGTGCTGGCCGCGCTGCCCGACGCGCCGGTGGAGCTGCGCGGCGGGGAGTTCGACATCGACGACGAGGAGTACGCGGAGATCGTCCGCCGGGTGATCTCCGACGAGATCGGGCGCGGCGAGGGCGCCAACTTCGTGATCCGGCGCGACTTCCGGGCCGAACTGGCCGGGTACTCCACCGCCACCGCGCTCACC
The DNA here is from genome assembly GCF_003751605.1 of Kitasatospora cineracea. Taxonomy (NCBI): domain Bacteria; kingdom Bacillati; phylum Actinomycetota; class Actinomycetes; order Kitasatosporales; family Streptomycetaceae; genus Kitasatospora; species Kitasatospora cineracea. Next base: position 3,333,404 of record NZ_RJVJ01000001.1, on the reverse strand, counting down.
CTGTTCCGCCGCCTGCTGGAGCACGAGCGCGGCGCGTACTGGACCTTCCTGGTGCACACCGGCGACCGGGTGCTGGTCGGCGCCTCCCCCGAGGTCCACGTCCGGCAGTCCGGCGGCACCGTGGTGATGAACCCGATCTCCGGGACCTACCGCTATCCGGCCGCCGGCCCGACCACCGGGTCGCTGCTCGAATTCCTGCACGACCCCAAGGAGTTGGAGGAGCTCACCATGGTGGTCGACGAGGAGCTGAAGATGATGTGCGCGGTCGGCGACCTCGGCGGGCAGGTGCTCGGCCCCCGGCTGAAGGAGATGTCGCACCTCGCGCACACCGAGTACGAGCTGCGCGGCCGCACCTCGCTGGACGTCCGCGAGGTGCTGCGGGAGACCATGTTCGCGGCCACCGTCACCGGCAGCCCCGTGCAGAACGCCACCCGGGTCATCGACCGGTACGAGCGCGGCGGCCGCGGCTACTACTCCGGCGCGCTCGCCCTGATCGGCCGCTCCGCCAGCGGCGGCCAGCAGCTGGACTCGCCGATCTGCATCCGGGCCGCCGACATCGACCCCGCCGACGGCTCGCTGGTCGTCCGGGTCGGCGCCACCCTGGTCCGGCACTCCGACCCGCACTCCGAGGTCGCCGAGACGCACGCCAAGGCCGCCGGCGTGCTCTCCGCGATCGGCGCCCGCCCGGCCCGCTCCGCCCGGCAGACCGCCGCCCGGCCCCGGCTCGGCGAGGACCACCGGGTGCAGGCCGCGCTCGACGCCCGCCGGGCCGGCCTGGCCCCGTTCTGGCTGCGGATGCAGCAGCCCGCCGCACCGCTGCCCGGCGCCGACGCCCTGATCGTCGACGGCGAGGACACCTTCACCGCGATGCTCGCCCACCTGCTGCGCTCGCTCGGCCACACCGTCACCGTGCTCCGCCACGACACCCCCGGCCTGCGCGAGCGGGCCGCCGCCCACCCCGGCCCGCTGGTGCTCGGCCCCGGCCCCGGCGACCCGGCCGACCCGGCCGACCCGAAGATGGCGCTGCTGCGCCCGATCGTCGCCGACGCGCTGGCCGCCGCCCGCACCGGGACCCGCACCGCGCCGCTGCTCGCGGTCTGCCTCAGCCACCAGCTGCTGTCCGCGCAGCTCGGCCTGGAGCTGGCCCGCAAGGCCGTGCCCTACCAGGGCGCCCAGGAGCGGATCGACCTGTTCGGCACCCCGCACACCGTCGGCTTCTACAACACCTTCACCGCCCGCTGCGACGACGCGGCCGCCGCCCGGCTGGCCGCCGAGGGCGTCGAACTCGCCCGGGACGCCCGCACCGGCGACGTGCACGCGCTGCGCGGGCCGGGCTTCGCCGGGCTGCAGTTCCACCCCGAGTCGGTGCTCACCCGGGAGGGGGTGCGGATCGTCGCCGACCTGCTGCGCACCGCCGCGGCCGTCGGCGGCTGAAACCGACCGCCCGCCGCATGATCCCGCCGGTTCCGGAAAGGTATGGATCTCGCCGAACCTGACTGGTATTCATGTCCTGCCGCACAGTCATGAGTTGGGGGATGCATGACGTACCCGTCCGTACCCGGCACCGTCGAGATCGCCATGGAGGACGGCAGTGTCCTGCACGCCGCCGTCCGTCCGGGCTCCGAACGCGCCGCGGGAGACGCCGGCGCGGTCTCCGCCACCGTCGCGCACAGCCTCGGCGAAGTCCGGCGCACGGTGCGCTCGGTCGGGCGGTGGGCCCGCGAGACGGCCCGGGAGGCGGGCGACCCGGACGGCTTCGAGGTGGAGTTCGGCCTCACCCTGGGGATGAAGTCCGGCCGGCTGATCGGCGTCCTGGCCGAGGCCAGCGGCGAGGCCAGCCTGGTGGTCCGGCTGAGCTGGAAGCGGCCGGACGACCGCGCCGCCGAGTGAGCCCGTCCACCGCGCCCGCCGCGGCGGTCCGGCTCACCGACCCGGCCGGGACCTTCCTCGGCAGCGGCTTCCACCTCGGCGCGGGCCTGCTGGTCAGCTGCGCGCACGTGGTGCACGGCCGCCCGGAACTCACCGCCCGGCAGGGCGGGACGGCCCACCCGGTGCGCACCGTCCGGCTGTTCCCGCCCGAGCCCGGGCCCGGCGCCGCCGCCTACCCCGAGCCGGACCTCGCGCTGCTCACCGCGCCCGGCCTGGCCGGCGCCCCGGCGGTGCCACTGGGCGGCGCCGACCCGGCGGGCGACTCCGCCGTCCTGGTGCACGGCTTCGCGGTCAACCCGGTGACCGGCGAGGTCGGCCCGGAGTCGGCGCTGCTGGCCGTCGCCGGGCCGTCCGGACTCGGGCTGCGGGTCCAACAGGGCTGGATACAGCGCGGGTTGAGCGGCAGCATGGCGGTCGACCGGCAGGGCCGGGTGGTCGGCGTGGTCAAGGCCACCGCCGACGGCGGCGGCCCGGCCGGCGGCTGGCTCACCCCGCTCTCCGCGCTGCTCCCGCTGCTGCCCCCGGAACTGGCCCCCGCCCCCGCGCCCCTGACGGCGGTGACGGCCGGCCAGGTGGCCCGGCTGCTCGGCGCCCCCGCGCTGTTCCAGGACCCGGCGGCCCGGCTGGAACTGGTCCAGGCGGTCGGCGAGCGGCTCGGCCCCGGCGAGGAGATCCGGGTGCCGTACCACGCGCACGCCGCCGTGCACCTGCGCGCCGTCGCCGCGGCCTGCCTGCACCACCGCCGCCCCGACCGGGCCCTGCGCGCCCTGCTCGCCGGGGCCCGCGAACTGTGCGGCCCGCACCGGGCCCTGGACGAGCTCGCCGCCCTGCTGGCCGTCGACCCGGAGGAGTGAGGATGGACCGCTGCACCTGGGAGACCCGGCAGCTGCTGGAGCGCATCCTGTCGGGCTGGCACGAGCTCGCCCCCGTCCTGCCGGACCTGGAGCAGCACCTGGCCGAGACCGTCCGGTACCCCGTCCACGTCCAGCACTACGAACTGTCGGTGTCCGCCCGCCGGATCGCCCGCTTCCTGGCCGAGGAGCACGGGCAGCCCGGCGCCGCGATCGGGCACCTGCACGACTGGCTGGTCAGCGTCACCGGCGCGCAGCTGCGCAACGACTGGGTGGCGTTCCTGGCCCGGGTCCAGGGCGCCCCCGGGCTGACCGTGCGCGAGCGGGCCGACCTGGTGGTGATCGCGGGCGTGCTGTGCTTCCCGCCGGTGACCCCGGTCCGGGCGGACGGTCGGCGGCTGGTCGAACTGGCCACCCACGCGCTGGTGATCGGCAGCCCCACCCGGCTGCTGGAGGACCTCGCCGCCCAGCAGGAGCAGGAGTTGGCGCAGCACGCCCGGGAGGCGGTGGAGAGGTCCCACCACGGCCCGCAGCCGCCCAAGGAGCCGGAGCGCGGTACGCGGTCGGTGCCCCGGGCCGTGCTGGCGGCCGCCGCGGTGGCCGTGCTGGCGGCGGCCGGCCTGGGCACGGTGCTGCTGCTGCCCGACGGCCCGACCGTCCTGCAGGAGCAGCAGGTGATCTGGACCGGCTCCACGGTCAAGCCGAACGGCAAGGTCAGCGCGTCCGTGGACATCCCCGCAGGAGCCACCCGGCTGGACGCCCAACTGCTGCTGGCCGACCCGGCCCCCGGCACCGGAAGCTGCCACGACCTGACCGCCCAACTCACCACCGACCAGGGCGACGAGAGCGGCTGGCAAGCCCCCGGCAAACGGGTCTCCGTCGCCGTCCCTCCCGGCCGCACCACCATGACGCTCGACCTGTGGCTGCGCGGCATGGCCGGCTGCGAACAACAGGTCAAGATCCAGAACGTCCGGTTCACCCGCTAGGAGACCCCCGTGCCCATCCCGCGCCCGCTCCGCCTGGCGGTCGTCCTCGCCCTGCTCGCCCCGGCCGCGGCCGGCTGCGGCGGCGGCGACAAGCCCGCGTTCGGCAGCGACCGGATCAACATCGGCTTCAAGGGCGACCGGCCCGGCATGTCAGAGTTCACCGACAAAGGCACCTACGACGGCTTCGAACCGCACCTGGCCACCATGGTCACCGGCACGATCACGGTCGGCGGCAAGCCGCTCACCTACACCGCGACGCCGGTCACCACCGCCAACTGGGAGGACGCCCTGCTCGACGGCCAGGCCAACCACAACAAGGCCGACCTGGTGATCGCCGACGTCTCCGAGCGCGACGACCTCAAGAAGGAGTACGACCTGGCCGGCCCCTACCTGCAGACCCCGCTCGGCGTGCTGCTGAAGGCCGACGACACCCGGACGGTCGGCAAGGCCGAGGACCTCAGGACGCTGCGGGTGTGCGTGTCGACCGGCACCACCGCCGAGGCCCAGCTGAACGAGATCGGCGGCCTGCCGCCCGTCCACGGCGAGAACCTCACCCAGTGCCTGGCCCGGGTCGACGACGGCACCGCGGACGCCGTGCTCTCCGACTACCTGGTCCTCAAGGGCGTCGCCGCCAACTCCGGCAGCAACGGCCGGCGCGCCTACCGGGTCGCCCGGGACGCGCACATCGGCAAGACCCAGTTCCTGATGATGGTCCTGCCCAAGGGCCACCAGAAGGCCTGCGAGCAGCTCCGCAGGGCGATCAACGACTACCTGCAGACCCCGGACTGGATGAACAGCCTGCGCCGCTACTTCGACTTCGCCCCGGCCGACTTCACCGACAAGGAGCTCCGCGACACCTTCCAGCCGATCACCACCTCGGCCGGCGACCGCTGCTCGGCCTGAACTCCCGCCCGGATCAGCCGAGTTCCTCGTCCAGGCCCTGCTCGATCGCGTACCGGACCAGCTCGACCCGGTTGTGCAGCTGCAGCTTGCCCAGGGTGTTCTGGACGTGGTTCTGCACGGTGCGGTGCGAGAGCACCAGGCGGTCGGCGATCTGCCGGTAGGACAGGCCCTTGGCGACCAGCCGCAGCACCTCGGTCTCGCGCGGGGTGAGCTGCGGGGCGGCGGGCTCGGCCGGGGTACCGGGCTCGCCGGCGAGGCGGCGGAACTCGCCGAGCACCAGGCCCGCCAGGCCCGGGGTGAACACCGGGTCGCCGACGGCGGTGCGGCGCACCGCGTCGAGCAGCTCCTCGCGGCCCGCCGACTTCACCAGGTAGCCGGTCGCGCCGGACTTCACCGCCTCCAGCACGTCGCCGTGCTCGCCGCTCGCGGACAGCACCAGCACCCGCACCGCCGGGTCGGCCTCCACCACCCGGCGGCACACCTCGGCGCCGGACAGCGACGGCAGGTTGAGGTCCAGCACCACCACCTGCGGGGTGCTGGCCCGGGCCCGGCGGACCGCCTCCTCGCCGTCCCCGGCGGTGGCGACCACCGCGAACCCGGCCTCGGCCAGGTCCCGGGCCACGCCCTCGCGCCACATCGGGTGGTCGTCCACCACCATCACCCGCACCGGCTGATCAGCCGTCATGTCCCCTCCTCGGCCACCGCAGTTCCACCTCGACGCCCTCGCCGGGCACCGAGTACAGCTCGGCGCTGCCGCCGAGGTCCAGCATCCGGCCGCGGATCGACTGCGCGACCCCCAGCCGGCCGTCGCGCTGCGCCTCGGCCAGCCGCCCGGCCGGGAAGCCCGGGCCGTCGTCGCGCACCGACACGGTGACCGCCTCCGGCTCGTCCTCGACCAGGATCCAGGCCCGGGCCGCCTCCCCCGCGTGCCGGCGGACGTTGTCCAGCGCGGCGGCCACCGCGGCGGCCAGCTCGGCCGCGGCGGCGGCGGGCAGCAGGACGGGCGTGGCGGGCGCGGCGACGGTGATCCGCTCGTCGGCGTGCCGGGAGACCAGCGGGCGCAGGTCCTGCTCGCCGCCCGGCTCGGGCTGCTCGGGCAGCCGTCCGCCGGTCATCAGGGCCCGCAGCGCCCGTTCCTGCTCGCCGGCCAGCCGGCCGAGCTCGGCGGCGTCGCCCTGCTGGCGGTGGACCAGGGCGAGCACCTGCAGCACCCCGTCGTGGATGTCCCGGGAGAGGCGCTCGCGCTCCCGGGTGGCGGCCTCCACCTGGAGCGCCCGGGTGAGCACCGCCTCGCTGGCCCGGGCCAGTTCGATCACGTAGCCGATGGCGCAGCCCGCGAGCAGCAGCAGCACGATGTTGTGCAGGTTGTCGGGGCTGACCCCGCCGTGCCCCAGGATGTTGGCCGCGCCGATCACCGCGCCGGCGAACGCGGCGGGCCGCCAGCCGCCCTTGCCCGCGAAGCCCAGCACGGTGCCGGCCGCCCAGATGGTCGGCAGGGTCGGCGCGCCCGCGTGGATCCGGGCCGGGGTGTCGATGTACCCGCTCATCACGATGCCGGTGACGGCCGCGGCCAGGTCGGTGCCCAGCACCGGCCAGGTGCACCGCTGCGGCCCGGCGAACGCCCGGGTGGAGGCCAGCGTCCACAGCGACAGCGCGCCCAGGAAGATCCAGCCGGACACCGGGTGCAGGAACTCCCGGTACGCGGTGAGGTACCGCAGCACCGCGTACGCCAGTGCGAGCACCCGGAAGTACCCCATGGCGCGCCACAGCGGCAGCTCCACCGACATCCCGCCGGCCGCCACCGCCGCCGCCACCCCGGCGGGCGCCACCGGCGCGGCCGGCGCGGCCGGCCGGCGCCGCGGCGCCGCGACGGGTCTGTGGTCCTCGCTCACCCCGAGCCCCCCTCGTGACGGACCGTCAGGCCCCGGCGTCCTTCGCGTCGTCCGCGTTCTTCGCGTCGTCCGCGGCCGCCTTGCCGTCCGCAGCCGCCTTGCCGTCCGAACCGGCCTCGGCGTCCGCCTGGGCGTCGGCCTCGGCCTGGGCCTTGGCCGCCTTGGCCTCGGCGTCCGCCTCCGCCTTCTCGGCCTTCTGCTGCGCCTTGCGGTCGGCGTCCGCGGCCTTCTTCTCCTCGGCGAGCTGCCGCTTGGCGGCGGTCGCGTAGATGTCCACGTACTCCTGGCCGGACAGCCGCATGATCTCGTACATCACCTCGTCGGTGACCGAGCGCAGGATGAACCGGTCGTTCTCCATGCCCTGGTAGCGCGAGAAGTCGAGCGGGCGGCCGATCCGGATGCCGGGCCGGACGCCGAAGTTGGGCACCACCTGGCCGGGGGGCTGCACCTTCTCGGTGTCGATCATCGCCACCGGGATCACCGGCGCGCCGGTGGCCAGCGCGACCCGGGCCAGGCCGCCGACCTTGCCCCGGTACAGCTTGCCGTCGGGCGAGCGGGTGCCCTCCGGGTAGACGCCGAACAGCTCGCCGCGCTCGACCACCGCGATGCCGCTGCGGATCGCCGCCTCACCGGCGCCGCGGGCGCCCGAGCGGTCCACCGGCAGCTGGCCGACGCCCTTGAAGAACGCGGCGGTCAGCCGGCCCTTGATGCCGGGCGTGGTGAAGTACTCGGCCTTGGCGATGAAGGTCACCCGGCGCTTGAGCAGCGCCGGCAGGAAGAACGAGTCGGAAAACGAAAGGTGGTTGCTGGCGAGGATGGCCGGACCCTCGTCCGGGATGTTCTCCTCGCCCTCCATCCACGGCCGGAAGAAGATCCGCAGCAGCGGGGCGACGATCATCTTCATCAGTCGGTAGAACAACCGGGGCCTCCTGTGGTGCGGACCGGACGATCCTAATGCCCCCGTCTGCCGCCCGGTGCACCCGGCGAACCGCCGGTGCCCGCGCCGGGCCCCTGTACGGCGCATCGCACCCGTGGGACGATCGAGCCACCCCCACCTGCCCGCACCTCCAGGAGTCCTGCATGCCGCTGCTGCCGGGAGCCGAGCCGTACCGCCGCGCGGGCGGTCCGGTCGGTGTGCTGCTGGTCCACGGTTTCACCGGTTCACCGCAGTCCATGCGTCCGTGGGCCGAACACCTCGCCGAGGCCGGCCTGACCGTCTCCGTCCCGCTGCTGCCCGGCCACGGCACCCGTTGGCAGGACCTCCAGCCGACCCGCTGGGAGGACTGGTACGCGACCGTCGGGGCCGCCTTCGAGGAACTCGCCGCCGACTGCGAGCAGGTCTTCGTCTGCGCGCTGTCGATGGGCGGCTCGCTGGCCCTGAAACTGGCCGCCGAGCACGGCGACCGGATCTCCGGACTGGTGCTCGTCAACCCGTCGGTGCGTTCCGACAACCCCGCGACGGTGCTCCTGCCGGTGCTGCGCCACCTGCTCCCCTCGCTCCCCGGCGTGGCCGGCGACATCGCGCTGCCCGGCGCCGCCGAGGTCGGCTACGACCGCCTGCCGCTGCACGCCGCCTGGTCGCTGTCGAAGCTGTGGGAGGGCGTCCAGCGGGGAATGCCGGCGGTGACCCAGCCGGTTCTGCTGATGCACAGTCCGCAGGACCACGTGGTCTCGCCGCGCAACTCGGCGCTGGTGCTCGCCCGGATATCCTCGACCGATGTGACGGAGCTGCTGCTCGAGCGCAGCTTCCACGTGGCCACGCTGGACCACGACGCCGGTCTGATCTTCGGGGCGAGCCTCGACTTCGTCCGGCGGCTGGCCCCGGCAGCGGCGGTCGATGCCGGGAACCACTCGGGCTGAAAGGCCGAATGTGAACGAGACCAGCAAGGCGAACGACGACGAGGACCTGCCCCGCGACGAGCCCACGGCGGCCCCCGACTCCCCCGCCCCGGCCGCCGGGGCCGACGGGGGCGCGCCCGCTCCGGCGCCGCGCCGCCCCGCCGCGGGCAGCCAGGCCGAACAGGACGCCATCTTCGCCGCGCTGGTCGCCCAGTTCGACGACCCGGTCGACCTCACCGACCCGGCCTGGCCCGAGGTGGAGAACCTGCGCGCCCAGCACGAGCGCGGCGAGCGTCCCCGGCCGACCGCACCTGCCGCCGGCAGCGGTGGCCTGGGCGACTTCACCCCGCGCCCGGTGCCCCGCCCGGGCGACGGACCGCGCGACTTCACCCCCGCCGAGGACCCGGACGAGGGCCACTTCGTCCCGCCGGAGCCCCCGCCGCTGCCCGCCGCCGACACCACCGCCAAGTTCGCCTGGCTGGCCGTCCTGGGCGGCCCCGCGCTGCTGCTGTTCGACGCGGTGGTGTGGCGCGAGGTCTCCGGCTGGCCCGCCTGGGTCGGCATCCTGTCCTTCCTGGGCGGCTTCGGCACCCTGGTGGCCCGGATGAAGGACCGCGACGAGGACGAGCCGGAGGACCCGAACGGCGGCGCCGTCGTCTGAACGCCCGCCGCCCGCCCGGAGGTTGACGACCGCCCGCCTCCGGGCCCTAGTAGTGCTTTGTTAGGTGGTGCGTGGGCTCTGGTCCCGGGTGTGTTTCGGGGGTTCTCTGGAGGTATGACTCCGGATGAACTGGGTTCGTTACGTGATGAGTTGCAGGCGTTCGCGGCGGAGGTGTTCGCTCCGCTGCGACGCTCGGACCAGCAGGACAAGGGCGTCAGCTACCTCCGTGGCCTGCTGCTGGACGGCCGGCGCAAGTCGATGCAGCCGATGGCCGAGCGGCTCGGCATCGACCACCAGCGCCTGCAGCAGTTCATCTCCTCCTCGACGTGGCCGGTGGAGCAGATCAGGTCCAGGCTCGCCGACCGTGCGACACGCGTCCTGGGAGCGGATGCGTGGGTCGTGGACGACACCGGCTTCCCGAAGGACGGCGCCGGTTCGCCGGGCGTGGCCCGCCAGTACTCGGGCCCTTTGGGCAAGGTCGGCAACTGCCAGGTGGGGGTGAGCGTTCACGCGGTCACCGACAGCGCGTCCTGCCCGCTGAACTGGAGACTGTTCCTGCCCGAGTCCTGGGATCCGGCGAAGGCCGCAGACCCGGCCGGGGCGGCCTTCGCCGAACGCCGCCGGGCCCGCTGCGGAATCCCGCCCACCGAGGGCCACCGACCGAAGTGGCAACTGGCCCTGGAGATGCTCGACGAGCTCGCAACGTGGAAGCTCCTCCCTCCGGTCGTGGTCGCCGACGCCGGCTACGGCGACAACGCGCACTTCCGCGCGGCCCTCGACGAGCGCGGGCTGCGGTGGATCGTGCAGGTCAAAGGTCTGACGACCGCCCACCCCATCGACGCCGTCACCCACCGACCGCCCTACGGCGGACTCGGCCCACGGCCCAAGCCCCGCTACCGCACCCGTCCCGTTCCGCTGGCCGAGCACGTCCGGGCCGCAGGTCGGGAAGCAGCCCGGACGGTGACCTGGCGGCGTGGCTCCCGCGACCACCTGACCTCGACCTTCGTCGTGCTGCGCGTGCGTCTGGCCGGACGTCGTCCACGGATCGAGGAGGACGGCACCCTGCCGCCGTGCTGGCTTCTTGCCCAGTGGCCGCCGGAGGTGTCGGAGCCGTCCCACTACTGGGTCTCGAACCTGCCCGAGGACACCCCTCTCGAGGAACTCGTGCGGCTCGCCAAGATCCGCTGGCGGATCGAGCACGACTACCGCGAGCTCAAGACCGCCCTCGGCCTGGACCACTTCGAGGGCCGTTCCTGGGTGGGCTGGCACCGGCACGTCACGCTCGTCACCGCGGCCCACCTCTTCGTGACACTGACCCGGAGCCGCCCAAAAGTCCCTGCTCGGGCATGACCCTCTACCAGACCGTCAGAGCACTCCAACAGCTCCTGGCCACCTGGAACGGACCATGCCCGACATGCCACCGCCCCGCCGCCACACCAACCCCAGCCCCGACCTAACAAAGCACTACTAGGGCCCGTCTTCAAACCCCCGCCTGCCCCGCGACGCCTGGCACGCCCTCTCGCCGCACCGGGCGAAAGGCCAAGTACATCCAACGAGGCCTTCCACCCGGCACGCCGAGAGCACGCACCAGACGCGGCAGGGTTGCGACGGGGGTTTGAAGACGGGCCCTAGGTGTTCTGACCATGGAGGTTGGTGACGGGGTTCACGGTGTGGTGATCTTGAAATGAGTGAGGGCCTTCTGGCCTGGTGTGGATTGCGACATCTGCACCGGCGACCAGAAAGGCCCTCATGCCACACCGTAACGCACCGCTGACCGAGACCGGACGGCTGCGCCTGGCCCGCTGCGTGGTCGAGGACGGCTGGCCGCTGCGGCGGGCCGCCGAGCGCTTCCAGGTCTCACCGACCACGGCCAAGCGGTGGGCGGACCGCTACCGGGAGCTCGGCGAGGCCGGCATGAGCGACCGCTCCAGCCGACCGCACCACAGCCCGAACCGGACCCCGACCCGCACCGAGCGGCGGATCATCAAGGTCCGCGTCCTGCGCCGCTGGGGCCCGGCCCGCATCGGCTACCTGCTCCACCTGAACCCGGCCACCGTGCACCGGGTCCTGACCCGCTACCGACTCGCCCGCCTCTCGCACCTCGACCGTGCCACCGGCCGGCCGATACGACGCTACGAGCATTGCGCGCCGGGCGAGTTGGTCCACGTCGACGTCAAGAAGCCCGGCAACATCCCCGACGGCGGCGGCCACAGGGCACTGGGTCGCCCCGCAGGCCGCAAGAACCGCTCCGGAGTCGGCTACAGCTACCTGCACAACGCCGTCGACGACCACTCCCGCCTGGCCTACAGCGAGATCCTCACGGACGAGCGCAAGGAGACCGCAGCCGCGTTCTGGGCCCGGGCGAACGACTTCTTCGCCCGGGCCGGGATCACCGTGAAGCGGGTCATGACCGACAACGGCTCCTGCTACAAGTCCCACCTCTGGCGCGATGCCCTCGCGTCCGGCGGGATCACGCACAAACGCACCCGCCCCTACCGGCCGCAGAGCAACGGCAAAGTCGAACGCTTCAACCGCACCCTGCTCGACGAATGGGCCTACGCCAAGCCCTACCGCACCGAACAGGAACGCCGAGACGCCTACCCCGCCTGGCTCCACACCTACAATCACCACCGCGGACACACCGCACTCGCAGGCCAACCACCCGCCAGCCGCGTCCCCAACCTCACAGGACAGAACACCTAGGCCTGCGGCTCCGGGGCCGGGACGCGCAGCGCGGCCAGCACCGGCAGGTGGTCGGTGGCCGCCCGCAGGTCCGCCGCCGTGACGCCCGGCAGCGGGTACGGCACCCCGCAGCCCAGCACCTCGACGTCCGGCGTGGCGAACACCCCGTCGATCCGCTGGTAGGGCTGCGCGGGCACCGAGGTGTACGTCCCGCCCCAGGGCGCCGCGGCGTGCGCGTCGGTCAGTTCTGCCGCGAGGCCGCGCCAACCCGGGCCCTCCGGCGGCTCGTTGAAGTCTCCGGCGATCACGCCCGGTTCGCCCGGCCGCAGTTGGTCCCGCAGCAGGCCGAACTGCCGCAGCCGCTCGGCGGGTTCGAGGCTCAGGTGGCAGCTGGTCACCGAGAACGGCCGGCTCCCGCCGATCCGCAGCAGCGCACTGGCGAACCCGCGCGCGTGCAGCCCCCGGGTCTTGGGCAGCAGCACGTCCCGCAGCTCCAGCAGGTCCACCCGCAGGTTGCCCAGCAGCAGCGGCCCGGCCGCCACCCGCCCGCCGCCGGCCAGGATCACCAGGCCGGTCTTGTGCGCCAGCCAGGCCGCCGCCTTCTCGGTCTTCCAGTACCGGGGCGACTCCTGCACGCACACCACGTCCGGTTCGCAGGCCCGGATCACCCGGGCCACCGCGGCCCGGTCGTCCCGCAGCGACCGCACGTTGTAACTCAGCACCCGCACCCGGCGCGCCCCGTCCGGCTCCGCCCCGGACGACGCCAACGCAACCTCAGTGTCCGTCACCTGACCGACAGTAACAGGGATGGGGCGACGGTTGGTTGAGGAGGCGTGCAGCGGCCGGGAGGCCGTGCCGCAGCACGCGACCGGGGCGCGGGGAGCGGCGCGCGGCGGGCGTCACCGCCCGGCCGCGCGCCGCTCCCCGCGCCCCGGTCGGGCGCCCGTCGTCAGATCCGGGCCAGGTCCGCCGCGCCCGCGATGCCGGACGCCGAGCCCATCGACGCCAGCACCACGTGGGCGCGGGGCCGGGCCGGGCCGCCGGTCAGGTACTTCTCGAAGCTCGCCGCGACCGGGTCGAGCAGCAGGTTGCCGGAGTCGGAGACGCCGCCGCCGAGGACGAAGACGGCCGGGTCGAACAGCGCGGCGAGGTCGGCCATGCCGCGGCCGAGCCAGTCGGCGAGCTCCGCGTAGCAGGACAGCGCCAGCGGGTCGCCCTCCTCGGCGGCCTCGGTGATGTGGATGCCGCGGATGGTCTCGGCGACGCCGTCGTTGAGGTCGAGCATCCGCTTGCCGGCGATCGGGTCGGCGGCGGCGCGCTCGCGGCCGTAGCGGCGCAGGGCGCGGCCGGAGCCGTACTGCTCCCAGCAGCCGTGGCCGCCGCAGCCGCACTCCAGGCCGTCGGGGACCATGTTGAGGTGGCCGATCTCGCCGGCCACGCCGAACCGGCCGCGGTGCAGCCGGCCGTCGAGGACGATGCCGCCACCGATGCCGGTGCCGACGGTGATCAGGACCATGTCCTCGTACTCGGCGGCGGCGCCGAACCGGAACTCGGCCCAGGCGGCGCAGTTGGCGTCGTTCTCGACGACGGTCTCCAGGCCGGTGAGCTCCTCGACCCGCTGCTTGAGGGGCTCGTTCTCCCAGGCGATGTTCGGCGCCATCAGAACGGTGGAGCGGTCCCGGTTGACGAACCCGGGCGCACCGACGCCGACCGCCGCGACGTCGGGGAACTGCTCCTTCAACTCCCGTACGCCCTGGGCGATGGCGTCGACCGCCCACTGGGGGTCGGCCGGGGTCGGCACCCGGGTCTTGGCCAGAATCTCGCCGGACTCGTCGACCACGCCTGCTGCGATCTTGGTACCGCCGACGTCCACGCCGATGGTCAGAGCCATGTGTCCCTCAGCTATTCACTCGTTCCCGCTCAGCGGAACCGTACCCGCTGAGGGGTACCCACGTATACAGCCAGGCGTACATTATTCGAAGGCAATTCCCGGCCCACTGGTCATGGTGCCTTCAGAAGTCATACCAACGGTACCGTTCGGTAATGAGTTTTCGTCGTAGCGTGACGGCGATATTCCACTGCCTTAACTACTTGTCGGAGGGCCCGTCGGCCCCGTCCAGGTCCACCCGCTCGGTCCCGGCGTGTTGGGGCGCGGACCAGCTCCGCTCGTGGCCGGCCACCGCGGCCCGGTAGGCGGCCAGCAGCTCACCGCCCGCGGCGGCGAGGTGGCCGTACACCTCGGGGTTCGACTCGCGCAGCCGGCCGCCGAACTCCACGGCCTTGCCGCCCAGTGCGGTGGCGAACCTCCGCACCTCCTCCACCAGCGGCGCGAACTCCCCCGCCCCGGACGGCCGTTCCCGCTCCTGCCGCTCCGCGTCCTGCTGTTCCGTGCTCACCGCGCCACTCCCTCTCTCTCCTGCTGCGTTCTTCCCCGGCCTCGGTCTACCCGCGCGGCCACAGCGCGGGATCGGGCGTGAACCGCACCGACAGCACCCCGTCCGCCAGTCCGGCCCCGCTGACCGTGCAACGGCGCAGGCCGGACGGGAGTGCCAGGACCCGCCGGTAACCTCCGACGCCGAGCACCAACTCGTCGCCGCGGCGCAGCAGTTCCAGCTCGCCCCGGTCGGCGCCGGGCAGCGGCAGGTGCCAGACCAGCCGGTTCTCCTCGGCCAGCCGGTCCTCGACCCGGGGCTCGGCGGGGGCGGGCGGCCGGGGCGCGCCGGCCGCGTAGAGCCGCTCGGCGAGCGTCTCCAGGTCGCCGTCGGGCTGCCGGGCGACCAGCACCGGCGCCCCGCCGACCTGCTCGGCGACGGCGGCCAGCTGCTCGTCCTGCCGGGCGGCCGCGGCGGCCAGCCAGGGGTCGGCGGAGCCGGTCGCGGCGGCGGGCAGCGCGCCGTGCGCGACCACCGCGTCCAGCGGGAGGCCGTGCAGCGCCAGCCCGGCCCGGATCCGGGCCAGCGCGCGCGGCGCCGGGCGGGCGGCGTCCAGCACCAGGCGGACGGTGGTGCCGGGGGCGGTGATGGCGGCGGCCGCCTCGGCGAGCGCGGCGGACGCGGCGGCCCGGGCCTCGAACAGCTTGTCGGTGGGCATCGGGACGCCGGCCAGGCCCGCCAGCAGCGGGCGCAGCGCCCGGGCGGCCTGCCGCTGCTCGGGCAGCAGCCGGGCCAGGTAGCGCTCCAGCTGGGCGGGCAGCGCCAGGGTGGCGATCAGTTCGGCGGGCGGCGGGGCGGCGACCACCAGCACCTCGGCCTTGGCCCGGGGCAGCGCCCGCAGCAGGGCGAGGGCGCGGGTGCCGGGCAGCGGGGCGAGTTCGTCGGGGTCCAGCGGCTGGGCGCCGATCAGGTCGAGCGCGGGGGCGAGCCGGTCGCGGTAGCCGTCGAGGGCGGCCCGGAAGGCGGCCTGCTCGTCGAGCCGGACGGCGGCCAGGTGCCGCTCCAGGTCGACGGGTCCGGGTCCGAGCCGGACGCCGAGCAGGTCGTCGACGGCGCGGTGCGGGTCGTCGGCGGCCAGCAGCAGGGTGTCGCTGCCCTGCCGGGCGTGGTGCAGGGCGGTGGCGGCGGCGATCCGGCCGGACTCCGGGCCGCTGACCAGTACGGTGCGGGTGGCCACGAGCCGGGTCAGCCCTCGACGCGCTTCTTCAGGCCGGCCAGCGCCCGGTCGATGATGACCTTCTCGGCCTTGCGCTTGATCATGCCGAGCATCGGGATCTTGACGTCCACGGCCAGCTGGTAGGTGACCTCGGTGCCCTTCCCGGCGGGGGCGAGCGCGTAGGAGCCGTCCAGGGAGCGCAGCATCTGGCTGCTGACCAGCGTCCAGCTGACCACCCGGTCGCCGTCCCAGGTGTAGGCGAGGGTGTGCTCGTCGCGGATCGCCCCGGCGTCCAGCAGCAGCCGGACCTTGGCGGCGCGGCCGTCGGGGCCGGTCTCCAGGACGTCGATCTCCTTCACCTCGCCGGTCCACTCCGGGTAGGCGGCGAAGTCGGCGATCACCGCCATGACCTCGGCCGGGGTGGCGTCGATGACAATGCTCGACCTGGTGTGCTCCGCCATTGCGGCCTCCGCGATCTCCCTGTGCTGCTGTACGCCCAGCAGAGGCTATCGCGGGCGGGACCGCGCGCTTCCCGCGCGGGCACCTACCGGCGGGTCACCTCCGCGCTGTCGTAGGGTTCGAATCGGCCCGCCGCACTTCCGACCTGCGGTGTGACGATCGGAACACCGGGGCCGACCCCCCTGGCCGAACCCGCCTACCCGGCAGTAACGTCCAGTCGTCCCGCAGCGTCGCAGACGAGGAGCAGTCTTGCTCGACGAGTTCAGCCTTCCGGCCCGCTACCAGGTCCCGAGCGACGGCAACCTCGCCGACCTGGTCCACCAGAACGCGGAGCGCCACCCGGGCGTCGCTGTGCTCAGCCGCAAGTCCGCCGGGCAGTGGCAGGACGTCACCGCCGCACAGTTCCTCACCGAGGTGCACGCCGTCGCCAAGGGCCTGATCGCCACCGGCGTCGGCCCCGGCGACCGGGTCGCCGTGATGTCCCGCACCCGCTACGAGTGGACGCTGCTCGACTTCGCGATCTGGACCGCCGGCGCGATCACCGTCCCGGTGTACGAGACCTCCTCCGCCGAGCAGGTGCAGTGGATCCTCGGCGACTCCGGCGCGCTCGCCGTCGTCACCGAGACCGACCAGCACGCCGCTGTGGTCGAGCGGGTCCGCGGCGAACTGCCGGAGCTCGAGCACACCTGGCAGATCGAGCAGGGCGGCATCGCCGAACTGACCCGGGCCGGCGCCGGCGTCGACGACGCGGTCGTCGCCGAACGCCGGCGGCTGGCCCGGCCGGACTCGATCGCCACCATCGTCTACACCTCCGGCACCACCGGCCGCCCCAAGGGCTGTCAGCTCACCCACGGCAACTTCCTCGCCGAACTGGGCAACGTCACCGCCCGGATGCCCGAGCTGTTCCGCACCGGCGAGTCCTCCGTCCTGCTCTTCCTGCCGCTGGCCCACGTGCTCGGCCGGATCGCCGAGATCGCCGCCGTCATCGCCCCGGTCAAGCTCGGCCACGTCTCCGACATCAAGAACGTCACCGCGGAACTCGGCTCCTTCCGGCCGACCCTGATCCTCGGCGTCCCCAGAGTGTTCGAGAAGGTCTACAACACCGCCCGCGCCAAGGCCCAGTCCGACGGCAAGGGCAGGATCTTCGACCGCGCCGCCGACACCGCCGTCGCCTACAGCCGCGCCCTCGACGCCGGCGGCCCCTCGCTCGGCCTGCGGATCCGCCACGCCGTCTTCGACAAGCTGGTCTACAGCAAGCTCCGGGCCGCCCTCGGCGGCCGCTGCAGGACCGCCATCTCCGGCGGCGCCCCGCTCGGCGAGCGGCTCGGCCACTTCTACCGCGGCATCGGCTTCTCCGTCCTGGAGGGCTACGGCCTCACCGAGTCCTGCGCCGCCACCGCCTTCAACCCGAACGACAAGCCCAAGATCGGCACCGTCGGCCAGCCGCTGCCCGGCTCGGCGATCCGGATCGCCGGGGACGGCGAGGTCCTGCTCAAGGGCCCGCAGATCTTCACCGGCTACTGGAACAACCCCGCCGCCACCGCCGACGCCCTGCAGGACGGCTGGTTCGCCACCGGCGACCTCGGCTCCCTCGACGACGAGGGCTACCTCACCATCACCGGCCGCAAGAAGGAGATCATCGTCACCGCCGGCGGCAAGAACGTCGCCCCCGCCGTGATCGAGGACCGCATCCGCGCCCACGCGATCGTCGGCGAGGTCATGGTGGTCGGCGACCGCAAGCCCTTCATCGCCTGCCTGGTCACCGTCGACGACGAGTTCTTCCCCCACTGGAAGGCCCTCAACAACAAGCCCGCCGACGCCACCGTCGAACAGCTCCGCGACGACCCCGACCTGCTCGCCGCCGTCCAGGCCGCCGTCGACGACGGCAACCAGGCCGTCTCGCACGCCGAGGCCGTCAAGAAGTTCCACCTCCTCACCACCACCTTCACCGAGGCCGGCGGCCACCTCACCCCCTCCCTCAAGCTCAAGCGCAACGTCGTCCTCAAGGACTTCGCCACCGAGATCGAGGGCCTCTACACCCGCTAGGAGCAGGCGCACCCCAGCGAAAGCAGGGGCGCGGGGAACTGCGCGGCCAAGCAAGCACGCACAGCCGGATCGCCCCGCAGGACAGTGTGTTGCACTATCCCGCGACCGCACCGACGTGCGACTCCGCCGCGCGCAGTTCCCAGCGCCCCCGGCCCCGCATCCCGCGGCCCCCTACCGCTCCGGCGACAGCAACCCCGTCAGCCGCTCCGCGAGCATGTCCCAGCGCCAGGCCTCGTGCACCCACTTGCGCCCGGCCTCGCCCATCTCGCGTCGCAGACCCTCGTCGCCGAGCAACCGCACCAGCCGCTGCGCCAGCAGCTCCTCGCCGCCCACGCCCGGCACCACGTACCCGGTCTCGCCCTCGCGGACGGCGTCCGGCGCCCCGCCCGAGTCCCCGGCGACCACCGGCAGTCCGGTCGCGGAGGCCTCCAGGTAGACGATGCCGAGGCCCTCGACGTCCAGCCCGCCGCGCCGGGTGCGGCAGGGCATGGCGAAGACGTCGCCGGCCCCGTAGTGCGCGGGGAGCTCCTCCCAGGGGACGGCGCCGGTGAAGACCACCGAGGAGCGGACGCCCACCGTGTCGACGAGCTTCTCCAGCTCCGCCCGGTACGGCCCGCCGCCGACGATCAGCAGCACCGCGTCGGGCTGGGCGGCCAGCACCCGCGGGAGGGCCCGGATCAGGGTGTCCTGCCCCTTGCGCGGCACCAGCCGCGACACGCACACCACCACCGGCCGCTCGCTGAGCCCGAGCCGGGCCCGGACGGCGTCGCCCCCGGAGTCCGGCCGGAAGGTGGACTCGTCGACGCCGGGCGGCAGTTGGACCATCCGCGCGGCGGCGTCCGGGCCGACCGCGCGGGCGATCCGGGAGCGGGTGTACTCGCCGAGGTAGGTGAGCACGTCGGTGCCGGCCCCGATCCGGCGCAGCAGCTGTGCGGAGACCGGCAGTTGGGCCCAGGCGGCCTCGTGGCCGTGGGTCATGCCGAGCAGCCGTGCCGCACCGGCCCGGCGCAGCGCGGGGGCCATCAGCCCGAGCGGGGCGGCGGCGCCGAACCAGACCGAGGTGCAGCCCTCGGCGCGGAGGATCTCCGCGGCCCGGCGGGTGACCCGGGGGGTGGGGACCATCATCCTGGTCCGGTCGCGGATCACCCGGAAGGGCTGCTGGGCGTCGAACTCGGCGACCTCCCGGCCGTCCTTCCAGGTGGAGGCGTACACCACGACGGACCCGGCGGGCTGCCGGACGGCCATGTTGTGGACGAACGCCTGGATGCCGCCGGGCCTGGGCGGGAAGTCGTTGGTGACGATGAGGGTCTTGTGCATTGCCGCGGCTCGCTCGGTCGGGGGGTGCTCGGACTACCTGTGAGTGGTCCGTACGATAGGTCACCGTGCCCGTTCGCCGGGAACGCGGCCCGGGCCCGGCCGGAGCGCCGGCCGCCCCGCCGCCCCGGGCGGTTCGGACACGGTTCGGTGACGCCGGTGGCGCCGCCGCAACCGTTCGGGCCCGGCGGCGGTCCTTCCGGTGAGGGCCCCGTCCGGCCGGTGTTCCGGCGTGCACGCGACGACCTGAAGGAGCGCAGTGGAGTCAGCCCAGGCCGAGAGGTCCGGTGGCGCGGAGCCGTCGGCGCCGTCGTCCCCGGCCGGTGCCGCGCCGAGCCGCCGTCCGCTGTGGGCACTGGCCGCCGGCTGGGTGGCGACCCGGGCGCTGATCGTCCTGATGGCGCTCAACGTGCTGCGGATCGGCGACGTCAGCTCCGACATCTCGGTGATCTACCACAGCTGGTACGAGGTGCTGCGCACCGGGACCTTCCCGCTGGACGACGTGACCTGGCAGTACCCGCCGGGCGCGGCGCTGGTGATCCTGCTGCCGGGGCTGCTGCCCTGGTCGTACCTGGTGTCGTTCTTCGTGATCTGCGGGGTGGTGGACGCGGCCGCGATGGCGCTGCTGATGCGCGCGGGCGTCCGCCGGGGCCGCAGCTACCTGGGCGGCTGGTACTGGGTGGCGGGCGTGCCGCTGCTGGGGCCGACGGCGTACTGCCGGTACGACATCATCGTGACGGCGCTGGCGGTCGCGGGCCTGCTGGTGATGCTGCGGCGGCCGGCCCTGAGCGGGGTGCTGCTGGGCCTGGGCGGGCTGCTGAAGGTGTGGCCGCTGCTGGCGCTGATCGGTTCGCCGCGCGGCCGGCGGACCAGGCGGGCGTGGACCTCGGCGGTGGCGTTCGCGGCCGCGCTGGGCTTCCTGCTGACGGCGGGCATGAACGGGGCGTTCGAGTTCCTGAAGTTCCAGTCGGAGCGCGGCATCGAGATCGAGTCGGTGGGCGCGCTGCCGCTGCACTTCGCCCGGCTGGCGGGGTCGTGGCACGGCACCGTGACGATGAACTACGGCTCGACGGAGTTCCTCGGGCCGTGGGTGCCGGTGATCTCCAAGGTGATGGTCGGGCTGTCGGTGCTGGGCTTCGGCTGGCTGCTGGTGTGGCGGCTGCGGGCGGCCCGCTGGACGACGGCGACCACCTTCGACGCGGCGCTGTGCGCGCTGCTGATCTTCGTCACGACCAGCCGGGTGATCTCCCCGCAGTACCTGATCTGGGTGGTCGGCCTGGTCGCGGTCTGCCTGACGGTGCGCGGCAGCAGCCAGCGGCCGGTGGCGGTGCCGGTGCTGGTGGCGGCGGCGCTGACCACGCTGGAGTTCCCGGTGATGTTCGGCGCGGTGAACCACAGCCAGCTGAGCGGCGTGCTGGTGCTGACCGCCCGCAACCTGCTGCTGGTGGTGTGCACGGTGCTGTCGGCGTACCGGCTGTGGCGCTCGACCCGGCCCCGGGAGGCGCTGACCACGGTGGTGCTGCCGGCCGGGCAGGCCACCCCGCAGTACCCGGTGCGGCCGGGCATCGCCTACGAGCAGGACCTGCTGGACGACCTGGCCCCGGCCGACCGCCCCTGACCTCGGGCTCCGCCCTCCGGAGGCCCTCCGGCTCCCCCGAAGCATCCTTGCAAGTTTCTGAAAACTCTTGCAGGGGTGGCTTCCGGGCTGCCACCATCGCCGGATGATCGACTACGACATCCTGATCGTCGGCGGCGTCGGCGTGGACACCATCGTGCGGGTGGACCGGCTGGAGGTCCCCCCGGGCCGCGACTCGGTGGGCGTGCTCCCGGTGCTGGACTACCCCGCGCACACCGGCAACGGCGTGGCCCTGGCCTGCCTGGCGCTCGGCCTGCGCACCAAGTTCGCCGACTTCCTCGGCGACGACCCGCAGGGCGCCCTGGTGCTGGCCGAGTACGCCCGCCGCGGCCTGGACTTCAGCCACCTGCCCGCCCCGGCCGGCACCCCGCGCAGCGTCAACCTGGTCGACCGGGACGGCCTGCGGTTCTCCTTCTACGACGGCCGGCACCCGGCGGACGCCCGGCTGCCGCGCGAGTTCTGGCTGCCGCTGCTGGAGCGCTCGGCGCACGTCCACCTGTCGATCACAGGCGTCAACCGGGACATGTACCCGGACATCGAGCGCCTGGGCCGCAGCAGCTCCACCGACCTGCACGCCTGGGACGGCGTCAACGAGCACCACCTGCACTACGCCCTCCGCTCGGACCTGGTGTTCCTCTCCGCGGCGGGCCTCGGCGGCCGCCCGGAGGCGGCGATGCGCGCGGTGCTGGCCCGGGGTCGGGCCGAGCTGGTGGTGGCCACCGCGGGCGCGGACGGCGCCTTCCTGCTCACCCGCGGGGACGCCGCGCCCCGGCACTTCCCGACCGTCGACCCGGGCGCCCCGGTCGTGGACAGCAACGGCGCGGGCGACGCCTTCGTCTCCGGCTTCCTGCACCGGCGGCTGGCGGGCCGCCCGGTGGAGGAGTGCATGCGGGCCGGCGCGGTGGCCGGCGCGTACACCTGCACCGTCGCGGGCACCCACACCGCGTTCCTGGACGCGGCCGGCCTGGAGCGGGCGCTGGACGCCTGAGCGCGCGGGCGGCGCTCAGCTCCGGAGCCGGGCCACCTCGGCCGTCCAGTCCTTGGTGAACTCCGCGACCCCGATGCCGAGTTGGGCCTTCATGGCGCGCTCAAGACCGCCCTCGCCGAAGGACCCGACGGTGCGGTAGAACGCCACCAGCCGGTCCTGCCCGTACCGGCGGGCGATCAGGTCGCAGGCCAGCCAGGCCAGCTCGTAGGCCTGGGCGATGCCGGCCGCCCCGGCCGCGAACGCCTCGTCGGCGGGCAGCGCGGCGGGCATCCGGCCGGCCTGGACGTCCTTGGCCAGCTCGGGGGCGATCTGCCGGACGGTGCGCCCGGTGTCCCGGTAGCCGGTGTAGTCGGCGACGCCCTCGGAGAGCCACAGCGGCGTCCAGGACTTGGTGTCGGCCCGGGTGGCGACGTGGGTGGCCTCGTGGGTGACCACCACCCGGCGGCCGAGCTCGCTGAGCTGCCGGTAGGCGTCGGGGTTGACCACGATCCGGTCGGCGGGGGTGTGCACGGGGGCGCCGCCGACCGCCAGGGTGACCGCGGCTATGCCCTGGTAGGCGTCCGCGGAGACGTCCATCCGGCGGGCGAACTGCTGCTCGGTGAGGGGCAGTTCGAGCAGCAGCCGGCCCGCGAACGGCCCCCAGACCGCCTCCACGGCGGGCACCGCGCGGTCGGCCAGCTCGGCCAGCGCGGCCAGTTCCGCCCCCTCGCCGAGGCCGAGCACCAGGCTGTGCCGGCCGTCCGCGGCCCGGACGGTGCCCAGGTCCCAGGGCGCGGCCGCGCCGGTCGCCGTCTCCCGGGCCACCCGCCAGCCGTCCGCCTCCCGGACCAGCTCGACCTGCCGCTCCAGCAGCGCCGGGTAGTCGTCCACCCCGGCCAGCCGGTAGCCCAGCTCGGCGCCGACCCGCACCCGGGCCGCGTCGGCCGGCGGCTCGGCGAAGGAGGTCAGCCGCAGCGTGTACTCGGCGAAGCGCAGCCCGGCGGTCCGGGCCAGCAGGTCCCGGTCGGCCTCCTCGGAGCCGTCCGCGGAGACCGCCAGCAGCGCGGCGGTG
Source organism: Kitasatospora cineracea (assembly GCF_003751605.1). Taxonomy (NCBI): domain Bacteria; kingdom Bacillati; phylum Actinomycetota; class Actinomycetes; order Kitasatosporales; family Streptomycetaceae; genus Kitasatospora; species Kitasatospora cineracea. The sequence continues at coordinate 3,310,579 of NZ_RJVJ01000001.1, read as the reverse complement.
TCCCGCCCGGCCACCGCCCGGGCCCGCTGCCCGAGCAGCCGGACGGCGGTCTCCCGCAGCCCGGGGGGCGCCTCGGCGGGCGCGGCGGGGGCCGGGCGGCCGGGCCGCAGCAGGGGCAGCGACAGCTGGGTGGCCCCGGCGGCGGCCAGCAGCAGGGCGGCCCGCCGGGACAGCGGAGCACCGGCCCGCGGCGGCCCGCCGGCCGTCGTCAGGTCGGTGACCAGGGGTTCGTCGACGAGGCTCAGATCCGTACCACCGAGCTGACCGGCATCGCGCTGACGCTCTCGTAGCGGACCCGGGCGCCGGGGTGGGGCGCGTGCACGACGACGCCCCCACCGGCGTACATGCCGACGTGGTGCCTGTCGTTGAAGAAGATCACCAGGTCTCCGGGCCGGGCTTCGGCGAGGCTCACCCGCCGGCCGGCCGAGGCCTGTTCCTGCGAGGTCCGCGGCAGGGTCACTCCGGCCTGCCGCCATGACCAGTACATCAGACCGGAGCAGTCGAAGGTGCCGGGGCCGGTCGATCCGTAGACGTACGGGGAGCCGATCTTCGAGATGGCGGCGGCCAGCGCGGCGGCGGCCCGGTCGGAGGAGGGCGGCTGGTCGCCGAGGTCGATCCGGTCGGTGCCGCGGGTGGCGCGCCGCCGGGCGGCCCGGGCGTCGTCGGCCGCGATCCCGGCCCGGTCGGCGGGGGCGAGGCCGTTCAGCAGCCGCTGGGCCCTGGCCAGCCGTTCGCGGACGTCGTCCTTGGCGGCGGCCAGCCGCTGCCGGGCCTGCTCCAGCTCGGTGAGCTTGGCGCCGGCCTCGTGCCGCCGCTCGTCGAGCCGGCGCGCCCGCTCGGCCACGTCGCGCAGCCGGTCGCCCTGCCGGGCGGTGGCCTGTTCGAGCGAGCGGGCGCCGGTGAGGTAGCCGGCCGGGTCCTGGTCCAGCATCAGCCGGACCGCGGGGTCGATGCCCTGGGCCCGGTACTGGGCGGCGGCGACGGCGCCCAGGTCGCCGCGCAGCCGGTTCAGCTCGTCCTGCCCGGCGGCGACCTGGTCCTGCAGGGTGCCGGCCTCGGCCTGCAGCCGGCGCTGCTGCTCCAGCGCGGCGTTGTACTGCTCGGAGGCCCGCTCGGCCTCCTCGTAGAGCTGGTCGACCTGCGCCTTGACCTGGTCCTTGGTCGGCGCGGGCTCGGCGTGCGCACCGCCGACGGTCAGGCCGAGCGCGCTGGTGGCGGCGGCGGTGAGCGCCAGGGCCCGGGCGAGGCGCTGGACGCCGGGCAGTGGGGTGCGGCGGGGCACGGACACGCGCGACGGCTCCGTTCTGCGACCGGCCTCCGCCGCCGTCCGCGGTCGGACGGCCGTCCTCGCGGGGGCCCGGGGGCAGAGGTTAGCGAGTCGGATCGATCCAGTCCAAACCCTGACAGCACCGAATATTTGACCATGAATCGGACACCCGAACGGAAACGGCCCGGCACCCCGTGCGGGGTACCGGGCCGACGGCTCCGACGGAGCGTCAGATCCGGACGATCCGGTTGATCGGCATGACCGTCGCCGACTCGTAGCGGACCTGCGCGCCGGTGTGCGGGGCGTGGATGATCTGCCCGTTGCCGACGTACATCCCGACGTGGTGCTGGTCGCCGTAGTAGATGATCAGGTCGCCCGGGCGGGCCTTGGAGATGTCGGTGCCCAGGCTGGTACCGGCCCCGGCCTGCGCCTGCGAGGTCCGCGGGATCGACACGCCGGCCTGCTTGTAGGCCCACTGCATCAGCCCGGAGCAGTCGAAGGTGCTCGGGCCGGCCGCGCCGTACGAGTACCAGCTGCCGAGCTTGGAGACGGCCGCGCCGACCGCGTTGCCCGAGAAGCTGGAGGACGCCGGGGCGTTCAGCTCGACCCGGGCGGTGTCGCGGGAGGCCCGCTGCGACTGCTGGGCGGCGTCGGCCTTCGCCCGGGCGTCGTCGGCGGCCTTGGCCTCGGCGGCGGCGAGCTGCTCGCGCTCCTGCTGGGTCAGCGTGTTGAGCAGGTCCTGGGCCTTGGCCAGCTTCGCCTGGACGTCCTCCTTGTCGGCCTTGAGGGCCTTGGTGGTGGTGTCCAGTTCGGCGAGCTTGGACTCGGCCTCCTTGCGCTGCGCGTCGAGCTGCGCCTGCTCGTCCTTGAAGGTCTTCAGCAGGTCGGCCTGGGTGGAGCCGACCGCGTTCAGCGCGCCGGCCTGGCCGAGGAAGGTGTCCGGGCTGCTGGAGAGCATCAGCTGCATGGTCTGCGGCATGCTGCCGGTGCGGTACTGCTCGGCGGCGATGCCGGCCAGCGCCTCGCGGGCGGTGGTGACGTGCTCCTGCTGGCAGGCGAGCTGGTCCTGGAGCTGGCCGACCTGCTGCTGCAGCGCCTGCTGCTTCTCGACCGAGGCGTTCAGCGCCTCGGTCTTGACCTCGGCCTGCTCGTTGAGCTCGTCGACCTGGGCCTTGACCTGGTCCTTGGTCGGCGCGGGGTCGGCGTGCGCACCGCTCTGGGCGGACAGCGCCACGGCAGCGGCGGCGGTGGCAGTGAGAATCGAGACCCGGGCACGGCCGACGGGCTTGGGACGGCGATGGGACGCCACGAAGGCGGACTCCTTCTTCCTCACACCGCCTACCGGGTGAGCTGACGGGTTCGGGCCGGAAGAGATGCCCTACGGCGCTTCACCGACCGCGCGCGGCGGTCGACCGGGCGCCGATTCACCCCGGGGGAACGTGGTTCCCCGGCTCCGTTCGACAGCACCCCCACAGGGGTATCCCCGTCGGCAGACCCGGTGTTGACGGTCTGCCCGCTGCGTCACGGACTCGGCGGCGACCTCCGCCGCCGCCCCCCTTGGGCGATCGACACTGCGGTGGTCGAGGCACGACCCTAGTAACCGATCCGTGATCCGTTCAAATCCTTGTCGGAAAAAAATCTGATTCTGAATCAAACACCCCGGTAAATCTGACCGAACGTGATCGATTCCTTACCCCGAGCACAGCGTTTCCCGCCATTCACCCGGGAAACACCACACCCGGGCGTGTCTCGAATCACAGGGTGATTGCGAGCCGCCCGGGCGTGTCACGACGCGTCAATTGTTGCCCGGTGGGGCGTTTGTCCGATTCGTTGGGCCGTCAGGCCCGCCCCGCTCAGACCCGGCGGATGGTGGAGATCGGCAGGGTGTCGACCTTCATCGTCTTCACCACGTCACCGGTGCGCGGCGCGTGCACCACCAGGCCGTTGCCGATGTACATGCCGACGTGGTGCCGGTCGCCGTAGTAGACGACCAGGTCGCCGGGCTGCGCGTTGTGCCAGTCGGTGCCCACGCTGGTGCCGTAGCTGCCCTGCGACTGCGAGGTGCGCGGCAGCGAGACGCCGGCCTGCTTGTACGCCCACACCATCAGGCCGGAGCAGTCGAAGGTGCTGGAGCCGGTGGCGCCCCACACGTACGCCGAACCCTGCTTGCTGAGCGCGGCCGCCACCGCGGTCGCGGCGTAGCCGCTGGCCGGCGGCAGGCTCTTCGGGTCGATCCGGTCCGCGCTGCGCGAGGCGGTGCCGCCGGAGCCCTGGAGGATCGCGGCGCGGTCCGCGGCGTTCAGCTTGGAGAGCAGCTTCTGCGCCTCGGCGAGCTTGCTCTGCACGTCGTTCTTGGCGTCGTTGAGCGCCTGGGTCTGGCTGTCCAGCTCGTGCAGGACCTGGGCGGCCTCCTGCTTCTGCTGGTCCAGGCGGCGCTGCTGGTCCTTGAGGGACTTGAGCGTCTCGGCCTGGGTGCTGGCCGCCTGCCCGAAGGAGGTGGCCTGGGTGAGGTAGTGGTCCGGGTCCGAGGAGAGCATCAGCTGCATCGACGGGTCGACGCCGCCCTGCCGGTACTGGTCGCCGGCCACCGCCGCCAGCCCGGAGGCCAGCTCGGTCAGCTGCTCCTGGCCGCGGGCCACCTGGTCCTGCAGGTCGTCGGCCTGCTTGCGCAGCTGGTCGGCCCGCTCCTTGGCGCCGTTGTACTTCTCGGCCGACTGCTCCTGCTCCTCGAGCAGCTTGTCGACCTGCGCCTTGACCTCGTCCTTGTTCGGCTGGGCCGGCGCGGCGTGCGCACTGGCCTGGGCCGTCAGGGCGACCGCGGTCGCGGCGGCGGCGGTGAACACGGAGATCCGCGCACGGCTCGGCTGCTTGGGACGGCGGTGGGAGGCCAAGGGTGAGCTCCTTCTTCCTGCTGGACTCACCCCGACGAGTGATGGTCCGGAATATAGGTTTGACGCCAGACCCTAGTGAAGTCCCAGCCCCCGCGTCCACTCCCGGGGGCTTCCGGTTCCACCTCCCCGCCCCCCTTCACCGGACCGTCACACCCCGGCCGCCCGCAGGCCCGCTGACCGCCCCTCAGCTGCGGGCCAGCCGGTTCAGCAGCAGCACCGAGGCCACCGGCCGCGCCCCCGCCTTGCGGACCCCGTCGGCCACCTCCTTGTCGGCGGAGACCACCACCACCGGACGGCCCTGCGGCTCGGCCCGCACCAGCCGCCGGATCAGCTCGTCCGCGGTCTCCCCGGTCCGGCTGAACCGCACCCGCACCCCGCGCGGCGGCGCCATGATCACCGGCACGTCCAGGTCCTGGCCGTCGAACACGCAGGTCACCTCGGCCTGGGTGCGCTGGGCCAGCATCGCCAGCCCGCCCAGCAGCCTCAACCGCTGCTGCTCCAGGGGCAGTTGCGGGTACCCGGTCTTGGTCACGTTGTAGCCGTCCACCACCAGGTGCACCTGCGGGATCGCCAGCAGCTGGTCCAGCAGCGCCGGGTCGTCCTCGGCCAGGCCGCGCCGGGCCACGTCGTGCGGCGAGGCCGAACCGGGCTCGACCGCCTCCACCAGGTCGGCCGGGCGCAGCGCGGTCACCGGCAGCGCCAGCTCGCGCTGCAGGCCCTGCGCCGACTGCAGCACGCTGTCCAGCAGCAGCCGCAGCCGCATGTCCTCGACGCTGCGGCCCTCCCGGGCGGTGCGCCGCCCGCTCTCCACCGCGGCCTCCAGCTCGGCGATCCGGTGCCGCAGCCGCCGGGCCTCGCTCTCGGCGGCGCTGCGCTCGGCCGCCGCGGCGGCCCTGGCCGCCTCCAGCTCCCCGGCCAGCCGACGGCTCTCGGCCTGCGCCCGGCGGGTGTCCGCCTCCAGCGAGCGGACCTTCTTGCGCAGCGACTCCGCCTCCTTGCGCACCCCCTCCGCCTCGACCCGGTGCCGCTCCAGCTCGCCGCGGGCGGCGGCCCGGGCCTCGGCCAGCTCCTCCTGGAGCTTCCCGGCCAGCCGGGCGGCCTCGGCGGCGGCGCCCTCGGCGTCGGCCCGCTCGGCCTCCTCGCCGGCCTCCTCGACCAGCCGGGCCCAGCCGGCCGGGCGGACCAGGTAGGCGGCGGCCGCGACGTCCATCGGGTCGGCGGCGGCCGGGACGGTGCCGGTCTCCAGCGCCTGCACCAGGTCGGGCTGGCCGAGCCGCAGCCGTTCGGCTATCCGGACCCGGAACGCCGGGTCCGACTCCAGCGCGGCGGCCAGCGCGGTCGCCGCGTACTTGGCCCGCCGGGCCGGGGTGAACTTGGCGTACGGGCGCAGCGAGGCGGGCAGTTCGCCCGCCGCGATGCCGCCGAGCGCGTCGGAGGCGATGCCGACCACCCGCCGGCGCACGCCCTCGGGCAGGGGGCGCCCGGCCGTCTCCGCGCCGTCGTGCGGCTCCGGGGCCGGGCCGGGCGCGGTCCCGTCCGTGCCCGCGGGCGCGTTCGCTGCCTCCGCCACTGTCCTCGGCTCCGATCCTGGTCCGGGCGGGCCCTCCCGGCGGGTGCCGGGCGGGCGTTGCTGTCCGCCGCTGCTGCTCAATTGTCCCGTCTACCGTGCCGCACCGACAGCACCCCGCCGACGAGTCCGCCCCGCGCCCCCGTCCGGGGCGGACGGGAACGCGGGGCGGTGGGAACTGCGTCAGCCCTGCTGGGCGTCGCCCTCGGCGGGCTCCTCGGCACCGGGACGGGCCACCAGCTCGACCTGGTCGACGGCGTTGCACCAGCGGCAGCGCACCGACTCGATGGTCTCGGACAGCACCTGGGTCTCCTCGACCTTCGACTCGCCGGAGAGGTCGAAGTGCAGGAAGTCGGTCACCCGGGACGAACGGGTGACGTCGAAGCGGGTCAGGTTGCCGCACAGGGTGCAGCGCCAGCGGGTCTCGGCGGTCGGCGCGGCAATGCTCATCAGTGGTCCCTCTCGGCTGGTCCCGGTTCCGGGCCTCCAGCCTATTGCCTGCGGCCGGACGGACGGATCACCGGTCCACAGCCCGGACGCTCACCCGGCCGGCCCAGCGCCCGGTGTCGCGGGTGCGCCCCCGAGGAATGCTGACCGGTATGGTGCTCTCCGCCCCCGCCCGGGCCGGTTCGCCGGCGGCCGAGCGGGCCGCCCGCACCCCGGTCGCCACGTACCTGCTGATCGCGCTGGCCGCCCTGGTCATGCTGCTCGGCCCGTCCGGTCCCAACCCGCTGTACGGCAGCGGCGACGCCCGGGCCTGCGCCGAGCAGCGCTACGAGCACCGCTGGGGCGCCGTCCCGGCCGAGCTGCTGGGCGGCCGCCCCCTGACGGCCGCCCAGCTGTCGGCGCTCCCCCCGGCGGCGCCCGGCTGCGTGCTGCCGGCCACCCCCGGCAAGAGCCCCGAACTGTCGGTGCTGACCGCGCTGTTCGTCCACGCGGGCTGGCTGCACCTGATCGGGAACCTGCTGTTCCTGTACGTCTTCGGTCCGGCCGTGGAGGCCCGGCTGGGCCGGGTCCGCTTCCTGGTCGGCTACCTGGCGATCGGCTACCTGGCCACCTACGGCTACGCGCTGGCCGAGTCCGGCACCCCCGACGCGGTGCGGGCGCTGGTCGGCGCGTCCGGCGCGATCGCCGGGGTGCTGGGCGCGTTCCTGCGGCTGTACCCGCGGGCCCGGGTGACCGCGCTGGTGCCGCTCCTGCTGTTCCTCCCGCTGCGCTTCCCGGCCTGGCTGGTGCTCGGCCTGTGGTTCGTCCTGCAGTCCTGGTCGGTCACCTCCGGCGGCGACGGGGTGGCCTACCTGGTGCACGTGATCGGCTTCGCCACGGGCTGGCTCTTCGCCTGGGCCGCCCGTCCGGCGGGCGATACCCTGGGCGCACCTTCTCGAACAGGAGTTGCTCAGTGATCACCGCGATCGTCCTCATCAACACCGACGTCGACCGGATCCCCGAGATCGCCGAGGCGATCGCCGCCATCGAGGGCGTCAGCGAGGTCTACTCCGTCACCGGCACCTACGACCTGGTGGCCATGGTCCGGGTCCGCAACCACGAGGACCTGGCCGAGGTGATCCCCGGCCGCCTCAACAAGGTCCCGGGCGTGACGAACACCGAGACCCACATCGCCTTCCGCACCTACTCGCAGCACGACCTGGAGGCCGCGTTCTCGCTCGGCCTGGACGGCTGACTCAGCCCTGCCGGCGGGTGTCCGCGACGCAGCGGCCGCCCTCGTTGCGGTAGCTCCACTGCGCGCCGTCGCTGACCAACTCCCCGACCGCGGCCAGGAACCGGTCCAGGTGCTCGACGGGCGTCCCGGCGCCGAAGCTCACCCGGATCGCGTTCAGGCTGCGCTCGCCGGGCAGCGACGGCTCCGGCGCCCCGCACTGGCCGGGGGCCGACTCCTCCCCGCCCAGCAGGGTCCGCACCAGCGGGTGCGCGCAGAACAGCCCGTCCCGGACGCCGATGCCGTACTCGGCGGACAGCGCGGCCGAGAAGTGCGAGCTGTTCCAGCCGCGCACCACGAAGGACACCACGCCGACCCGGTCGGAGCCCTCGCCGAACAGGTTGAGCACCCGCACCTCGGGGATCGCCGCCAGGCCCTCGGTCAGCTTCGCCACCAGCGCCCGCTCCCGGGCCTCCAGCGCCTCGAAGCCCGCCTCGTCCAGCGCCCGGCAGGCCGAGGCGATCGCGTACGCGCCGATCACGTTCGGCGAACCGGCCTCGTGCCGGGCCGGGCCGGTGTGCCACTCGACCGCCACCGAGCCGTCCAGCTCCCGGGCCACCGTCCGGCTCGCCCCGCCGCCGGCCAGGTACGGCTCCGCCGCGTCCAGCCAGTCCGAGCGGCCCGCCAGCACGCCGGCCCCGAACGGCGCGTACAGCTTGTGCCCGGAGAACGCCACCCAGTCGACGCCCGACTCCCGCACCGAGACCCGGTGGTGGGGCGCCAGCTGGGCCGCGTCCAGCACCACCCGGGCGCCGTACCGGTGCGCGACGGCGGTCAGCTCCTTCACCGGCCACAGCTCGCCGGTCACGTTGGACGCGCCGGTCACGCAGAACAGCTTCGGGCCCTGCCCCGCGCCCAGCAGCGCCTCCTCCAGCGCCGCCACCGCCTCGGCGTGCGAGCGCGGCGCCCGCAGGTAGCGCACCGTCAGGCCCTCGCGCCGCCACGGCAGCAGCGAGGCGTGGTGCTCGGTCTCGAACGCGAACACCTCGGTCCCGGCCGGGACCGCCCCCGCCAGCAGGTTCAGCGAGTCGGTGGTCGCCCGGGTGAACACCACCTGGTCCCCGTCCCGCAGGTCCAGGAACTCCGCGACGGTCCGCCGGCTCTGCTCGAACAGGTCGGTGGACAGCTGCGACAGGTACCCGGCCCCGCGGTGCACCGACCCGTAGTACGGCGCGTACGCCGCCACGTCGTCCCACACCCGCTGCAGGGCCGGCGCGCTCGCCGCGTAGTCCAGCGCCGCGTACCCGACCTTCTCCCCGGAGGCCAGCGGGACCTCGACGTCCCCGCCCAGCACCGCCAGCGGCTCGCAGATCTCGGTGACGACAGACATGGGTGCACTCCTCCAGGGGTCAGGACCCCGGAAGTGCACCCACCGGAAGTCCGCGCTTGCCACGCGGACTCATCGCCGCGCGGCCCGGTCCTCACCCAGGGCACCCCGCCACGGACGGAGGGTTGCCGGACAGCAAGCTGGGGCTTGTCGCTGCCACTCATGACCTGCGGAAGACAGTACACGAGACCACCCCGGTCTCAACACCCGTCCACATCCCGATACGGAACCGGCCCCGGCGGCGGCCGGGGAACGGCGGGCCGACCCGGCCGAAGTCCCTTGCGGCCGGGGGCAGTCGGCGCCGGAGCTGCGGACCGGCCGCCCCGGCCCGCCCTCAGGCCCGCGTCGCCTCCGCCCAGCGCTTCAGCAGCTCCCCCGCCGCCCCGGAGTCGATCGCCGCCGCCGTCCGCCCCATCGCCGCCGCGATCTGCTCGACCAGCGGCGCGTCCCCGAGCTCCAGTGCGACCAGCGCGGCCGCGCTGTTGAGCAGGACGGCGTCCCGCACCGGCCCGCGCTCGCCGTTCAGCACCCGGCGCGCGACCTCCGCGTTGTACTCGGCGTCGGCGCCGCGCAGCGCCTCGATCCCGACCAGGTCGATCCCGACCTCGCGCGGGTCGAACTCGAGCTCCGTCACCTCGCCGCCGCGGATCACCCAGACGTGCGAGGTGGTGGTGACGGTCAGCTCGTCGAGCCCGTCGTCGCCCCGGAAGACCAGGCCCTGCGCGCCGCGCCGGGCCAGCACGCCGGCGATCAGCCCGGCCAGCCGGGTGTCGAAGCAGCCGACGGCGTGCGAGGTGACCTTCGCCGGGTTGGTGAGCGGGCCGAGGATGTTGAAGACCGTCGGGACGGCCAACTCGGCGCGCGCCTGGGCGGTGTGGCGCATCGAGGGGTGGAACTTGGCGGCGAAGCAGAAGGTCAGGCCGACCTCCTCGGCCACCGCCGCGACCCGGTCGGCGGACAGCTCCAGGTTGATGCCGAGCCGGCCGAGCACGTCCGAGGAACCGGAGGCCGAGGAGGAGGCCCGGTTGCCGTGCTTGACCACCTTCGCCCCGGCCGCGGCCGCGACCACCGCGGACATGGTGGAGATGTTGACGGTCTTGGCCCGGTCGCCGCCGGTGCCGACGATGTCGACCGCGGGGCCGGGGATCTCCAGCGGCAGGGCGTGCGCGTACATCGCCTCGACCAGGCCGGCGATCTCCTCGACCGTCTCGCCCTTGCCGCGCATGGCGATCAGGAAGCCGGCCACCTGGACGGGGCTGGCCTCGCCGCTCATGATCCGGTCCATCGCCCAGGCGGTGTCGGCCTGGCCGAGGTCGTTCCCCCGCAGCAGCGAGCTGAGCAGGTCGGGCCAGGTGCGGACCACCTGCGCGGGGTCGCTACCGCCGTTCGCAGAGTGCGCGTTCACCATGGCTGACTCCAGCTCTCGTCATCGTCCCGGAGGGATCCCAGAGGAATGACGTCAGCCTATCGAGGGAGCGGGGACGGCCGCCCGGGGTTGCCGTCCCCTTCTCTCCAGTTGAGACGCGGTGGTGGGACGGCTCAGCGCCCGGCGGGCGCCCGCCGGGCCAGCCGGGCCCGCAGCAGCGCGGTCGCGGCGTCGGCGAGGGCGACCGGGTCGACGGGGTGCGAGATCGCGGCGTCGGCCCGGCTCCAGGCGGCGAGCCAGGAGTCCTGCGGCCGGCCGATCACCACCAGCACCGGCGGGCAGCCGTAGATCTCGTCCTTCAACTGCCGGGTCAGGCCCAGCCCGCCGACCGGAGCGGCCTCGCCGTCCAGCACGCACAGGTCGATGCCGCCCTTCTCCAGGGCGCGCAGCACCGCGGGGGCGGTGGCGCACTCCAGGTACTCGAGGGCGGGCACGTCCGCGGCGGGCCGCCTGCCGAGGGCGAGGGTCACCTGCTCACGGGTGTTGCGGTCGTCGCTGTAGACGAGAACGGTGAGCGTCTCGTCGGAGTGCTGCGCCATGGCCCCTGCTTCCTGGTGCTCGTCCTCTTATATGTGTGCCCACGCCGGGCGGCCCCGACCGAACGGCCCAGTGTGACCCGGACCACGTCCTGGGACGGATGCTACTCCCGCGCGCCCGTCCTGCGGAGACCCCGACGCGATCTCGCTCAAGCCGCCGCGCCCTGGACTCACCCCGCCGGCCCAGTACGCTCACCCGGTCCGAACAACCGTCAGAAAACGGGCGGTGCGCGAGGCGGGCATACCTCACGCACCGGACACTCCGAGGGACACCCCCCGGCGTGAAGACGGAATAAGGGACCGACATAATGTCCGTCGTGGCGACAGCAACAGCAACAGAAACCGGACACGCGCACGGAGCGGTCAACAGGCCGAACCTGGTCAGCGTCGGAACCATTGTCTGGCTGAGCTCGGAGCTGATGTTCTTCGCGGCCCTGTTCGCGATGTACTTCACCCTCCGCTCGGTCAAGGGCGCCGAGTTCTGGCACGAGAAGGCCCATGCCCTCAACGTGCCCTTCTCCTCGGTCAACACCACGATCCTGGTGCTCTCCTCCCTCACCTGCCAGCTCGGCGTGTTCGCCGCCGAGCGCGGTGACGTGAAGAAGCTGCGCTCGTGGTTCACGATCACCTTCGTGATGGGCGCCATCTTCATCGGCGGCCAGATCTTCGAGTACACCGAGCTGGTCAAGAAGGACGGCCTCTCGCTGTCCTCGGACCCGTACGGCACGGTGTTCTACCTGACCACCGGCTTCCACGGACTCCACGTGACGGGTGGTCTGATCGCCTTCCTGCTGGTCCTCGGACGGACCTACGCGGCGCGGCGCTTCACCCACGAGCAGGCCACCGCGGCGATCGTGGTGTCGTACTACTGGCACTTCGTCGACGTCGTGTGGATCGGCCTGTTCGCGACCATCTACCTGATCAAGTAACAGCCGCCCCGCCCCTGACCCCGCGTCACGTCGACGCGTGGGAGTCGGGGGCAGGCTGCTGCCGACCAGATCCTGACACCGGGGTTATTCCGTGAAAAAGCTCTCCGCACGACGGCGCCACCCACTGGCGGCGGTCGTCGTCCTACTTCTCGCCCTGGCGGCCACCGGGGGGCTGTACGCCGCTTTCGCGCCCGCCGAGAAGGCGCAGGCCGACAGCTCCGCGCAGTCGCTCGCCATCGACGAGGGCAAGAAGCTCTTCGCCGTCGGCTGCTCCTCCTGCCACGGCCTGAACGGCCAGGGCACCTCCGACGGTCCGTCGCTGGTCGGCGTCGGCTCCGCGGCTGTCGACTTCCAGGTCGGCACCGGCCGCATGCCGGCCCAGCAGCCGGGCGCCCAGGTCCCGCGCAAGAAGAACATCTACTCCCAGGCCGAGATCGACCAGCTGGCCGCCTACGTGGCCTCGCTCGGCCCCGGCCCGGTCGCGCCGGACAGCAAGCAGTACCAGCCCTCCGACGACCCGGTGACCAACGCCGAGCAGGTCGCCAAGGGCGGCGAGCTGTTCCGCACCAACTGCGCCCAGTGCCACAACTTCGCCGGCAAGGGCGGTGCGCTGACCAACGGCAAGTACGCCCCGTCCCTCGAGGGCGTGGACGCGAAGCACATCTACGAGGCCATGCAGACCGGCCCGCAGAACATGCCGTCCTTCCCCGACACCACCATGCCGGAGGAGCAGAAGCGCGAGATCGTGGCGTTCGTCCGCCACACGAACGACGAGCCCAACCAGGGCGGTCTCGCCCTGGGCAGCCTCGGTCCGGTGACCGAGGGCCTGTTCGGCTGGATCTTCGGTCTCGGCACGCTGATCGTGATCGCGATCTGGGTCGCCGCCCACACCACCAAGGCCAAGAAGTCATGAGCCACGACATGTCAGAGAACCTGCCGGAGGCGCACGGCGCCTCCCACGGCACGGACGTCGCCACCCACGGCGACCCGTTCGCCGACCCGGGCCTGCCGGCCCACGAGCCGCGTCGGACCGACATCGACGAGCGGGCCGCCAAGCGGGCCGAGCGCCAGGTGTCGCTGCTGTTCGTGGTGTCGATGCTGGCGACCGTCGGCTTCATCGCGTCGTACGCGTCGATCGACGCCGACAAGATCGTCTACATCTTCCCGCTGGGCCACGTCAGCGCGCTCAACTTCGCCCTGGGCATGACCCTCGGCGTGGCGCTGTTCTGCATCGGCGCGGGCGCGGTCCACTGGGCCCGCACCCTGATGTCGGACCACGAGCTGCCGGCCGAGCGCCACCCGATCGAGGCCGACGACGACGTCCGCAACGACGTCATCGAGCAGTTCAAGACCGGTGCCGCGGAGTCGGCCTTCGGCCGCCGCAAGATGATCCGCAACACCCTGATCGGCTCGATGGCCCTGGTGCCGCTGTCCGGCGTGGTGCTGCTGCGCGACCTCGGCCCGCTGCCGGAGAAGAAGCTCCTGCACACCGGCTGGGTGGAGGCCACCGCCAACAAGCCGATCAAGCTGGTCAACATGAACACCGACCAGCCGATGAAGCCCGAGGACATCGTCCAGGGCTCGCTCACCTTCGCCAAGCCCGAGGGCCTGGAGGAGTCGGCGGAGGACTTCCAGCAGAAGATCGCCAAGGACGCCCTGATGCTCATCCGGATCGCCCCGGAGGACATCAAGGACACCAAGTCCCGGGACAAGGGCTTCGAGGGCATCCTCGCCTACTCGAAGATCTGCACCCACGTCGGCTGCCCGATCTCGCTGTACGAGCAGCAGACCCACCACGCGCTCTGCCCCTGCCACCAGTCGACCTTCGACCTGGCGGACGGCGCTCGCGTCATCTTCGGCCCGGCCGGCCACCCGCTGCCGCAGCTGAAGATCACCACCGATGAGCAGGGCTTCCTGGTCGCCACCGGCGACTTCGACGAGCCCGTCGGCCCGAGCTACTGGGAGCGTCCGCGATGAGTTCCGCAAGCGGCACCAACAGTGCCTCCAAGCCGGCCAGCACGCGGGCCAAGCCCGCGAACAAGGCCGAGGCGGCTGTTGACTGGGTCGACGGCCGGCTCGGGCTCTACTCCCTGGCCAAGGCCAACCTGCGCAAGATCTTCCCGGACCACTGGTCCTTCATGCTCGGCGAGATCTGCCTCTACAGCTTCATCATCATCATCCTCACGGGTGTGTACCTGACGCTGTTCTTCAAGCCGAGCATGGCGGAGACCGTCTACCACGGCACCTACCTGCCGCTGAACGGCATCAAGATGTCGGAGGCGTACGCCTCCACGGTGAACATCAGCTTCGAGGTCCGCGGCGGTCTGCTGATCCGTCAGATCCACCACTGGGCCGCGCTGGTCTTCGTGGCCGCGATGTTCGTCCACATGATGCGCGTCTTCTTCACCGGCGCGTTCCGCAAGCCGCGCGAGATCAACTGGCTGTTCGGCTTCCTGCTGCTGTGCCTGGGCTTCTTCGACGGCTTCTTCGGCTACTCGCTGCCGGACGACCTGCTGTCGGGCACCGGCATCCGCTTCATGGAGGGCGCGATCCTGGCGGTGCCGATCGTGGGCACCTACATCCAGATGTTCCTGTTCGGCGGCGAGTTCCCGGGCACCGACATCATCCCGCGCTTCTTCACCATCCACGTGCTGCTCATCCCGGGCATCATGCTGGGCCTGCTGGTCGCGCACCTGATCCTGGTCTTCTACCACAAGCACACCCAGTGGGCGGGCCCGGGCAAGACCGAGAAGAACGTCGTCGGCATGCCGCTGATGCCGGTCTACATGGCCAAGGCCGGCGGCTTCTTCTTCCTGGTCTTCGGCATCATCGCGGCGATGTCCGCGATCGCCACGATCAACCCGGTCTGGGCGTACGGCCCGTACCGTCCGGACCAGGTCTCCACCGACGCCCAGCCCGACTGGTACATGGGCTTCGCCGAGGGCCTGATCCGCTTCATGCCGGGCTGGGAGATCTCCGTCTGGGGCGGCCACACCCTGAACCTGGGCGTGTTCATCCCGCTGATGATCTTCCCGCTGGTCCTGGTCGCCATCGCGGTGTGGCCGTTCATCGAGTCCTGGGTCACCGGTGACAAGCGCGAGCACCACATCCTGGACCGCCCGCGCAACGCCCCGGTCCGCACCGCGTTCGGCGCGGCCTGGATCGCGCTGTACCTGGTCCTGCTGGTCGGCGGTGGCAACGACCTGTTCGCCACCCACCTGCACATGTCGATCAACACGATCACCTACGCGGTCCGCGTCGGCTTCTTCGTGGTGCCGGTCCTCACCTTCATCGTCACCAAGCGCTGGTGCCTCGGCCTCCAGCGCCGCGACAAGGAGAAGGTGCTGCACGGACGCGAGTCCGGCATCATCAAGCGCCTGCCGCACGGCGAGTTCGTCGAGGTCCACACCCCGCTGGCGCAGAAGGACCTGCACACCCTCACCGCCCACGAGCAGCCCCAGCCGCTGGAGCTGCCCGCCGAGACGGACGAGAACGGTGTGGCCCGCAAGGCCGGCGTGATCACCAAGACCCGGGTGAAGCTCTCCGAGGGCTTCTACGGCGAGGGCAACCAGATCGCCAAGCCCACCACCGAGGAGTACCACGAGATCACCAGCGGCCACGGCCACCACTGATCCCGTGTAGCTGTCACGCCACGTCAGAACCCCCACCGGCCCCGGCCGGTGGGGGTTCTGGCATATCCGGACGGGACTTTCCCTGACGCCCTGTTATGTTGGCCGGGTGCACGTGGCGATCGATCCCCAGTCCCCCACACCGCCCTACGAGCAGGTCCGCTCGCAGATCGCGGCCCAGGCCCGTAGCGGCGAGCTCCCGATCGGCCTGAAGCTCCCCACCGTCCGCGCCCTCGCCGAACGGCTCGGCCTCGCCGCGAACACGGTGGCCCGCGCCTACCGCGAGCTGGAGGCCGACGGCGTGGTCGAGACCCGCGGCCGGGCCGGCACCACCATCGCCCCCACCGGGGACACCTCCCACCGCCTCGCCGCCACCGCCGCGACCGAGTACGCGGCCCGCGCCGCCCACCTCGGCCTCAGCCACGACGAGGCCCTGGCCGCGATCGCCACCGCCCTGGACGCCGCCTACCGCTGACCGGCACAGCACGACGGCGCGGCCGGCCCCTCCCGGGGAATCCGGCCGCGCCGTCCGTCCTGCCGTCCTGCCGCCGTCACACCGCCCGGTGCGTGACCTCGCCGTCCGACACCGTCAACAGCACCGGCACGCCCGCCAGTTCGGTGTCCGGCACGGTCAGCGGGTTCTCCGCGAGGACCGTCAGGTCCGCCCGGTGGCCGACCGCGAGCCGTCCGGCCCGGTCCTCCTCCCCCGCCGCCCAGGCCGGGGCGAGGGTGTAGCCGGCCAGCGCCTGGAGCGGCGTCAGCGCCTGCCCGGGCAGGTGCGGCGGCTGCCGCAGGTCGCGGGCGGGCCGCCGGTGCCGGGCGCCGGCCATCACGCCCAGCGGTTCGAACGGCGCGATCGGCCAGTCCGAGCCGAGCACCACCCGGGCGCCGGCCGCGGCCAGGTCGCGGCAGCGGAAGGCCCGGTTGGCCCGCTCCTCGCCGAGCCGGCGGGACCAGTTGTCGGTGTGGTCGGCGCGGGTGTACTCGGTGCAGTGGGTGGGCTGCATCGAGGCGGCCACGCCCAGCGCGGCGAACCGGGCGACGGTGTCGTCGGGCACCGTCTCGACGTGCTCGACCCGGTGCCGCACCGCGCCCCTGCCGTGCGCGGCCACCGCCCGCTCCACCGCGTCCAGGACGTGCCGGACGGCCGCGTCCCCGATCGCGTGCGTCGCGGTCGGCACCCCGGCCCGGTGGAGTTCGCCGATCACCCGGGTGTACTCGGCCGGGTCGGGCCAGAACGCGCCGGTCGACTCGCCGTGGCAGTCCGGGTGCTCCAGCCAGGCGGTGCCGTTGTCGATGGTGCCGTCCATGAAGAGCTTCGCCCCGTCGACCCGCCAGCGCCGGCCGCCCCCGCCCTGGCGCCGGACCAGTTCGGCCAGGTCCGCCGGGCTCGCGCCGGGCTGCACCCAGGGGGCGATCCGCAGCCGCAGCGGGAGCTGTCCGCGCTCCTCCAGGGCCGCGTAGACGGCCAGGCTCTCGCCGTTGGCGTCCATCGCGTGGCCGCCGGTGAGGCCGGCCGCGGCCATCCGCCGCAGCACCTCGGCGCTGGCCCGGCAGAGCTCCTCGAAGCTCGGACGGGGGGCGACGGCCTCGACCAGCTCGCAGGCGGCGTCCTCCAGCAGCAGGCCGGTCGGGCGGCCCGCCGGGTCGCAGACCACCTCGGCGGAGCCCTGCTCGAAGCGGCGCGGCCCGTCGATCCCGGCCAGTTCCAGCGCCCGGCGGCTGGCCAGCATGGAGTGCGCGTCGAACAGGTCGATCGCGGCGGGGACGCCGTCCAGCACCGGGCCCACGCTGTCGGCGGAGACCGGCAGGTCGCCGAAGGCGTTCGGGTCCAGGCCCCAGCCGCGCAGCCACTGCCCGGCCGGCAGTTCCCGCACCGCCCCGGCCAGCGCGGCCCGGACGCCCTCCAGGTCGGTGCACCCCGACAGGTCCACCCCGGCGGTGCGCTCGGCGCCCGAGACGGGGTGCAGGTGGCCGTCGGTCAGCCCGGGGACGACCACCGCGCCGCCCAGGTCGAGCACCTCGGCGCCGGCCGCGGCGGCCGCGGCGGCCGCCCCGAACCCGGCGATCCGGCCGCCGCTCAGGACGAGCGCGTCGTGCGGCAGGAAGTCCCCGCTGCCGGGGTCGAGCAGCCGGGCGTTGGTCAGGACGAGGTCGGGGTGCACGGGTGGCTCCTCAGCGGTGGTGCGGTCAGTGCGGGGTGCCGAGCGCCCCGGCCGGCAGGCCGAGTTCGCGTTCGGCGAGGGCGTGCGCCATCCCGGTGACCGCCCCGGGTCGCCCGGTGCGGTCGGTGTTGGCGTGCGCCCCCAGGCCGTCCAGGACGACCAGGAGCTGGATCGCGGTGACGTGCGGGTCCGGGGTGCGGAACTCCCCGGACGCGACGCCGTCGCGCAGCAGTGCCGTCAGTGCGTCCCGCCAGAGCGCCTCCTGCCGGCCGACCCGTTCCCGCAGGGCGGGTCGGAACCGGCTGAGGTGGCGGGCGTTCAGCCACAGCCGGCTCAGCTCGTCGTAGCGCGGCCCCCCGGTGCGCTCGAGGAAGCGGGCCAGGCGCCGGACCGCCGGGAGGGCGGCGTCGGCGTCGGGCAGCAGCTCGGCCAGTTCCCCGGACGCGGCGGCACCGAAGGCTTCGGCGACCAGTTCCTCGGCGACCGGGAAGTAGTGGCTGATCAGTCCGGGACGGACGTCCAGCTCCTCGGCGACCCGCCGCATCGTGATGCACTCCAGGCCCTCGGCGAGGGCGATCCGGGCCGCGGTGGCCACGATCTCCGCCCGCCTGGCCTCGGGGTTCTTGCGCACCCGTTTCGGTCGGCCGCTTGACGACATGCCCCGCACGCTATTGGATGTGCGACCAATAGACAAGCCGCCTTCCGCATCGGCCGCTCCCGCACCGCCGACCGCACCGGCACCCGCACTCGAAACCTCGGAGGACTCCATGGAATCCACGATTCCAGACCCCCACACGGAGCTCCCCACGCCCCCACCGGCGGCCGACCGGGCCGGACGGATCGAGGCGCACGGCATCGACCACATCCCCGACGCCGAGCGCCACGGCCGCCCCCGCGACCTGTTCGCCGTCTGGGCCGCCCCCAACGTCAGCTACCTCAACCTGGTGGTCGGCGGCACCCTGGTGCTGATCGGGCTCGACCTGTGGCAGTCGCTGGCCGTCATCGCGGCCGGCAACCTGCTCTGGGCCGGCGTCGGCCTGCTCGCCGTCAGCGGCCCGGCCGCGGGCGCCCCCAGCGAGGTCATCATGCGGGCCATGTTCGGCGTCCGCGGCAACCGGGTGAACATCGCCGTCACCGGCTGGCTGGTCTCGGTCTGCTACCTCGCCCTCAACTGGGCCGCCGCCTCGCTCGCCGCGTTCGGCCTCGCCGAACGGGCCGGGATCACCCCGGGCACCCCGCTCAAGGTCCTGGTCATCGTGCTGATCGCGGCCGCCACGCTGGCCATCTCGGTCTACGGCCACGCCACCATCGTCCGCCTGTACGGGCCGTTCACCCTGGTCCTGACCGCGGTCTTCCTGCTGCTCACCGGCTACCTGCTGACCGGCGGCCACACCGACTGGCACTACCGCCCCGCCGACCCCCTGCACGGCACCGCCCTGGTCGCCGCGCTGGCCGGCGGCACCGCGCTGATCGCCTCCGCCCCGCTGTCGTACTCCACCAGCGCCGACTTCTCCCGCTACCTGCCCCGCACCACCCCGCCCCGCGCGGTGGCCGGCTGGACGGCGCTGGGCGCCTTCGTCCCCAGCGTGCTGTTCACCGCCCTCGGCAGCCTCGCCGCCACCACCCTCGACATGACGGACCCGCAGTCCGCCCTCACCGCCGTCCTGCCCGGCTGGTTCCGGCCGTTCTTCCTGCTCGCCATCGTCCTCAGCGCGATCGCCAACAACGCCATGACCGCCTACTCCTCCGGCCTCGCCCTGCAGGCCGTCGGCCTGCGCATCCGCCGCTCCCGCAGCGTCGCCCTGGACGGCGCGCTGGGCGTCGCGCTCACCCTGTACGCGCTGCTGGTCTCCAACTTCCTCGACACCGTCAACAACATGCTGGAGCTGATGGTCGCCCTCACCGGCCCGGTGATGGCCGTCTACGCCACCGACATCCTCTGGCGCCGCAACCGCTACCGCGGCCCCGACCTCATCGACGAGACCCCCGCCTCCCCCTACTGGTACTCCCACGGCGTCAACTGGGCCGGCGCGGCCGCCCTCGTCCTCGGCACCGCCGCCGCCACCCTCTGCCTCTCCACCCGGCTCTTCACCGGCTGGGTTGCGGAAGCCCTCGGCGGCACCGACCTCTCCCTGCCCGCCGGCATGCTCACCGCCGCCGCGGCCTACTGGTTCCTGATGCCCCGCCACCGCACCGCCTGACCCCGTCGGCGAACGGCGAGGTCCGCCCGGCCGGAGCCCACGGCTCCCCGGGCGGACCTCGCCGCACGTCACCGGCCAGCGGCCCGCACCGCCCCCGTCGAAGCGGAGACCGAGGCCGAAGCCGAACCGCTCGCACCCGCGCTCGTGCTCGCGCCCGCCGACGGGCCGGGCGTCGCGTTCACCCCCGTCTCGGGCGCCGCCGTGCTGACCGGCTTGCCCAGCGCGCTGTGCTTCACGTACTCGTCGAAGCCCACGTTCCAGTCACCGAACCCGTTGCCGAACGGCTCCATGTCGTGGCCCTTGCTGTTGACCACCTGCACGATGTCGCCGACCCGGGTGTTGTCGAAGAACCACTTCGCCTCGTCGGTGCTCATGCCGGTGCAGCCGTGGCTGACGTTCTCCTTGCCCTGCGCCCACACCGACCACGGCGCCGCGTGCACGTACTCGCCGCTCCAGGTCACCCGGGTCGCCCACTTCACGTCCAGGTCGTAGGACTCGCTGCTGCCCGCCGCGATGCCGATCGTCTCGCTGCTCATCCGGACGTCGGACTCCTGGCCGAGCACCACCTTGACGCCGTTGCGGGTGTCGAAGCCGGGCTTGCCGGTGGTGACCGGGATGGTCTTCACCACCTCGCCGTTGCGCTTGTACGTCAGCTGGTCGGTGCCCGCGTCGACCACCGCCTCGATCCGGTCACCGGTGCGCAGCGCGAGGCTCTGCTCCTCGCCGCCGTAGACGCCGTCGGATATCCGGATGCCGGGCAGGTCGTAGGCGAGCTTGACGGTGGTGTTCGCGGGCCAGTACTCCTGCGGCCGGAAGTGCAGGTTCTCGTCGTCGACCCAGTACCAGGCGCCGGTGACGGCGGGCTGCGAGGTGACGGTCAGTCCGCGTTCGATCTGCTGCCGGGCCGCCGGGTCGGTGACCGCCTCGGAGAGCTTGACGGTGAGCGGCTGGCCGACGCCGTAGACGCCGCTGCCCGCGCTGTCGGGGCCGAGTTCGGCGGTGACGACGTGCTGCGCGTCGGCGGTGGTGAAGGCGGAGTCGGCCTCGCCGTGGCCGCCCTTGCCGTCCTCGGCCGCGACCTTGACGGTGTACGCGGCGCCGGCCCGGAGCGGGTCGGTGGTCTGCCAGTGCTGCTGGTCGGCGGCGAGCTGACCGGCCACCGGCTTCCCGTCGGGACCGGTGACGGTGACGGTGCCGAGCTTGGCGGTGCCGTCCGCGGTGACGCTGAACGCCTTCGCCGGGTCGGCCTTCTCCCCGGCGGCCGAGGTGTGGATCAGCGGGGCGACGTCGATCTGACGGGCCGAATCCTTCTCGGCGGACCCGCCGCCGGAGGAACAGGCCGCGGCCGGGGCCAGTACCAGCATGGCGGCCAGCGCGGTCCGGGAACTGCCAACTATCCGAGAGCCCTTCAACGGAACCTCCCAGGGGTATGAACCTGCCTCAGAGCGTAGGAAGGCGTCACCCGAGCGGCACTCCGGGTAACCCGGTCGGGGGACAACCCCCGGGGTTCCCGGGGAAACGACGGGGCCGGGCACCCCCCGAGGGGAGTACCCGGCCCGCCGTACGGCTTGCGCGATCCGGAACCTACTGGTTCTGGTTCTCGCCGCGGTAGAACTCGAACACCCAGCCGAACAGGCCGATGAGGATGATCGGGATCGACCAGAACAGCAGCCACCAGCCGAAGATGACGCCCAGGAAGGCCAGCGCGCCACCGATCGCCAGGGAGAGCGGCTGCCAGCTGTGCGGGGCGAAGAAGCCCACCTCGCCGGCGTCGTCCGAGACCTGGGCCTCGGGGTTGTCACCCGCGCCGGTGTCCACCCGCTTGGCGGTGAACGCCAGGTAGAAGCCGATGAAGGCGCACAGGCCGAAGGCCAGGAACAGCGCGGTGGTGCCGGCGGCCTCCAGGCCGTGGTCCGACTTCATGGTCCACACCATGTAGGTGATGGCGATCGCCAGCACGAACACGGCGAGACCCGCGAAGATCTTTCCCTGTTCCTTCATCGGGCGTCACCCTCATTCTTGCCCTTGCCCAGCGACGGACGGTCGTACTGCGCGGGGGTCACGCCCTCGAAGTGCTTGGCCGCCTCGCCGTGGTTCTCCAGGTAGTCCAGCGCGGCGATCTCCGGGTGGTGGAGGTCGAAGGCCGGGGACTCGGAGCGGATCCGGGGCAGGGTGGTGAAGTTGTGCCGCGGCGGCGGGCAGGAGGTCGCCCACTCCAGCGAGCGGCCGTAGCCCCACGGGTCGTCGACCACGACCTTCTCGCCGTACTTGGCGGTCTTCCAGACGTTGTAGAGGAACGGCAGGATCGACAGGCCGAGCAGGAACGAGCCGATGGTCGAGATGGTGTTCAGCGTGGTGAAGCCGTCGCTCGCCAGGTAGTCGGCGTACCGGCGCGGCATGCCCTCGGCGCCCAGCCAGTGCTGGACCAGGAAGGTGGTGTGGAAGCCGATGAACAGCGTCCAGAAGGTGATCTTGCCGAGGCGCTCGTCCAGCATCTTGCCGGTCATCTTCGGCCACCAGAAGTGGAAGCCGGCGAACATGGCGAAGACGACGGTGCCGAACACCACGTAGTGGAAGTGCGCGACGACGAAGTACGAGTCCGAGACGTGGAAGTCGATCGGCGGGGAGGCCAGCAGGACGCCGGTCAGGCCGCCGAACAGGAAGGTGACCAGGAAGCCGACCGTCCAGAGCATCGGGGTCTCGAAGCTCAGCGAGCCCTTCCACATGGTGCCGACCCAGTTGAAGAACTTCACACCGGTCGGGACCGCGATCAGGAAGGTCATGAACGAGAAGAAGGGCAGCAGGACCTGCCCGGTCACGTACATGTGGTGCGCCCACACCGTCACCGAGAGGCCGGCGATGGCGATGGTCGCGGCGATCAGGCCGGAGTAGCCGAACATCGGCTTGCGGCTGAAGACCGGGATGATCTCGGAGACGATGCCGAAGAACGGCAGCGCGATGATGTACACCTCGGGGTGGCCGAAGAACCAGAACAGGTGCTGCCAGAGCAGCGCTCCACCGTTCGACGGGTCGAAGACGTGCGCCCCGAACTTCCGGTCCGCCTCCAGGGCGAACAGCGCGGCCGCGAGGACCGGGAAGGCCAGCAGGACCAGCACGGCGGTCAGCAGGACGTTCCAGACGAAGATCGACATCCGGAACATCGTCATGCCGGGCGCGCGCATGCAGATGATCGTGGTGATGAAGTTGACCGCGCCGAGGATGGTGCCGAAGCCGGAGAAGGCCAGACCCATGATCCACATGTCGGCGCCGATGCCCGGCGAGCGGACCGCGTCGGACAGCGGCGAGTAGGCGAACCAGCCGAAGTCGGCCGCGCCCTGCGGGGTCAGGAAGCCCGCCACCGCGATGATCGAGCCGAACAGGTACAGCCAGTAGGCGAACATGTTCAGTCGCGGGAAGGCGACGTCGGGGGCGCCGATCTGGAGCGGCATGATCCAGTTGGCGAAGCCCGCGAACAGCGGGGTGGCGAACATCAGCAGCATGATCGTGCCATGCATGGTGAACGCCTGGTTGAACTGCTCGTTCGACAGGATCTGGGTGCCCGGGCGGGCCAGCTCGGCACGCATGACCAGGGCGAGCACGCCACCGATCAGGAAGAAGGCGAACGAGGTCGCCAGGTACATCGTGCCGATCGTCTTGTGGTCGGTGGTGGTGAGCCACTTGATG
This sequence comes from Kitasatospora cineracea, assembly GCF_003751605.1. NCBI lineage: Bacteria > Bacillati > Actinomycetota > Actinomycetes > Kitasatosporales > Streptomycetaceae > Kitasatospora > Kitasatospora cineracea. The sequence goes on along the minus strand of NZ_RJVJ01000001.1, from coordinate 3,287,240 downwards.
ATCGCGTTGCCCGGCTTGCGCACCCGCGGAGTCCCCGAGGTGACGGCCCCGGCTCCCCCACCGGCCGCGGCGGGCTCGTTGAGGATGGTCACTTCTCTTCACTACTTCCCGTGGTGGGGAGGATGCCTGCGGGAACCGCGCCGGCCTGGCCCTTGTCGCGGAGGTCCTTGAGGTGCTGCTGGTACTCGTCGGCCGTGACGACCTTGACGTTGAACAGCATCCGGGAGTGGTCGACACCGCAGAGCTCGGCGCACTTGCCGCGGTAGGTGCCGAGCGCGGTCGGAGTGACCTGGAACTCGTTGACCACACCGGGCACGACGTCCATCTTCATCATGAAGTTGACGGGCCAGAAGTCGTGGATGACGTCGTTGGAGGTCAGCCGGAACTTCACGGTCTCGTTGATCGGCAGGTAGAGCGTCGGAGGCTCCTTGGTGCTGCCGACCTCGTACGCGGCGGTGGTGCTCGCCGGGTCCGGGATCTCGGAGTTCTCGTAGTTGAACGCCCAACTCCACTGGAAGCCCACCACGTTGATGGTGTGCTGGGGCTTCGCGTCAACCTTCGTCAGGGTGGCCTCGTCGCGGGCGACGAAGTAGAAGAGCACCGAGACGATGACGAGGGGGACCGCGGTGTACAGCGCCTCGATGGGCACGTTGTACCGGGTCTGAGCGGGGACCTCCACCTTGGTGCGGCTGCGCCGGTGGAAGATCACGCTCCAGATGATCAGACCCCACATCAATGCACCAACAACCAGAGCCGCGATCCACGAGCCCTGCCACATGTGAAGGACCAGCGGGCCTTCCTTCGTGACGGGACTGGGGAGGCCAAGCCTGGGCAGGTCGTTGGCCGAGCAGCCGGTGGCGGTCGCGATGACGAGGCCCAGTGCCAGCGCCTGAGGCAGCTTCCGCCGCATCGTGCGCCGCGGCGAGCGGTCGGAGCCGTTGGGACTCACGTAGCGCCTTCCCGAAGTCTCGCCCGGGAACGCACCACCGTCCGGAGTCCGTTGTCAGGTCTCCTCGGTGATCCGGCCACGGGCACGGTTTGAATGCTTATGCGGGCCAAACGCTACTCCATCCTTATGCGGCACTCACGGGCAGCCCCCGGTAACGCGCCGCCCGGCTACCCGATCAGCCCCCGGGGGGTGAAGCACCTCTGAACGACGGGTGGAGTCGCAGGTCATGGCGGACATCCGAGCCTCTCACGGCCGAACGGGCGACCTTGCTGCGACACGCGGGTGACGGGGCGTCGGACGGCTGACGGGACGGGAGGAATCACCCCGTATGGGGCGTCGTCTACGGTGGCCGGGTGCCCTACTTCGACGCCGCCTCCACCGCCCCTCCGCACCCCGTCGCCCGGCAGGCCCTGCTCGCCGCCCTCGACGAGGGCTGGGCCGACCCGGCCCGGCTGCACCGGTCCGCCCGGCAGGCCCGGATGCTGCTGGACGCCGCCCGGGAGACCGTCGCCGAGGTGCTCGGCACCCGGGCCGACGAGATCTCCTTCACCGCATCCGGCACCCAGGCCCTCCAGTTGGGCGTCCTCGGCACCCTGCGCGGCCACCGCCGGCGCGGCGCCCACCTGGTGCACTCCGCCGTCGAGCACTCCGCCGTGCTGCACACCGCCGAACGCTGGGAGGCCGACGGCGGCAGCGCCACCGCCGTCCCGGTCGACCGCCACGGCCGGGTGTCCGCCGAGGAGTTCGCCACCGCGGTGCGCCCCGACACCGCGCTCGCCGTGCTGCAGTCCGCCAACCACGAGGTCGGCACCCTGCAGCCGGTCACCGAGACCGCCGCTCTGCTCGGCGACGTCCCGCTGCTGGTCGACGCCGCGCAGAGCGCCGGGCGGCTGCCGGTCCCGGCCGGCTGGTCGGTGCTCGCCGCGAGCGCGCACAAGTGGGGCGGCCCGGCCGGCGTCGGCGTGCTCGCCGTCCGCAAGGGCGTCCGCTACTCCTCGCCGCTGCCGGCCGACGACCGGGAGGGCGGGCGGGTGCCCGGCTTCACCAACGTCCCGGCGATCGTGGCCGCGGCGGCCTCGCTGCGCGCCGTCCGGGCCGAGGCAGAGGCCGAGAACGCCCGGCTGCGGGCCCTCGTCGACCTGGTCCGCCGTCGGGTCCCGGAGCTGGTCCCCGCCGTCGAGGTGGTCGGCCACCCCGAGCTGCGGCTCCCCCACCTGGTGACCTTCTCCTGCCTCTACGTCGACGGCGAGGTGCTGCTCACCGAGCTCGACCGGGCCGGCTTCGCGGTCAGCTCCGGCTCCTCCTGCACCTCCAGCACCCTGACGCCCAGCCACGTGCTGGCCGCCATGGGCGTCCTCACCGAGGGCAACCTGCGGATCTCGCTGCCGGCCGGCACCACCCGCCCCGAAGTCGACGCCTTCCTCGAGGTCCTGCCCCGCGTCGTCGCCGAGGTCCGCGCTCCGCTCGGCCTCGACCTGCCCCCGACCGGCAGCGCCGACGCCCTGGTCCTCGACACCCTCGGCAAGCGCTGCCCGATCCCGGTCATCGAACTCGCCAAGCACGTCGGCGAGGTCGCCCCCGGCGGCCGGATCGCCGTCCTCTCCGACGACGAGGCGGCCCGGCACGACATCCCGGCCTGGTGCGAGATGTGCGGCCACGACTACGCGGGCGAGGCCCCCGCCGCGGAGTACGGCGGGGACCGCGGCACGGCCTACCTGGTCACGGTGCGGTCGGACCGGGGGCGGTGACCGGGCGGCCAGGTGACTAGAGGCTGAGCTTGCCGCGCAGCTCGGCCGCGGCCTCGGGGCCGTAGGCCGTCTCGAAGCGCTGCAGGAAGTGGCCGCCGCGCAGCTCGTACTCCTGGGTGCCGACGGTCTCGATCACCAGGGTGGCGAGCATGCAGCCGATCTGGGCGGCGCGCTCCAGGCCGAGGTCCCAGGAGACGCCGGCCAGGAAGCCGGCCCGGAAGGCGTCGCCGACGCCGGTCGGGTCGGCCTTGCGCTCCTCGGCGGCGCAGCCGACCAGGATGTCGGGCTCGCCGAGGCGCTGGATCCGGACGCCCTTGGGGCCGAGGGTGGTGACCCGGGTGCCGACCCGCCGGAGGATCTCGTCCGTGGACCAGCCGGTCTTGGACTCGATCAGCGCCGCCTCGTACTCGTTGGTGAAGAGGTAGGCCGCGCCGTCGACGATCTCCCGGATGTCCTCGCCCTCGAGGCGGGCCAGCTGCTGGGAGGGGTCGGCCGCGAAGGCGTAGCCGCGGGTGCGGCACTCCTGGGTGTGCCGGACCATCGCGGCCGGGTCGTCCGCCCCGATCAGCACCAGGTCGAGGCCGCCGACCCGGTCGGCGATCGGCTGGAGCTCGATGTTGCGGGCCTCGGCCATCGCGCCGGTGTAGAAGGACGCGATCTGGTTGTGCTCCTGGTCGGTGGTGCACATGAAGCGGGCGGTGTGCCGGGTCTCCGAGATGTGCACGGAGAGGGTGTCGACGCCGTGCCGGTCCAGCCAGCTGCGGTACTCGGCGAAGTCGCCGCCGGCCGCGCCGACCAGGACGGGGTTCAGGCCGAGGACGCCCATGCCGAAGGCGATGTTCGGGCCCACCCCGCCGCGGCGGATGTCCAGGGTGTCGACCAGGAAGGACAGTGACACCGTGTGCAGCTGCTCGGGCACCAGCTGGTCGGCGAAACGCCCGGGGAAGGTCGTCAGGTGGTCGGTGGCGATCGAGCCGGCGACGGCGATGCGCACGGGGTCTCCTCTGGCGGCCCGGCAGTGGCCGGAGCTGGGGGCAACAACCCACCCACGGTACCGGCCCGACCGGGTACTACCGAGCGGTAGGGCTGTCTTCCCGCCCGGGGGCGGCCTAGGGTCACGAGTACGGGGGCCGGACGCGGCCCCCGTCCAGTCCGCGGCACCGTGGCCGCGGCACGGCGATCGGAGCTGGTGTACCGCATGGTGATCGATCACTCCTCCGGGTGGCTGTCGGCCCGCCGCTCCGACGAATCCGAGGCCGAGACGCTGGCCGAACTGCTGGACTCCTCGCGCCGGTTGGGCCGTTTCTGGCCGGTCGCCGGGCCGGTCCCGGCGGTGTCCGCGCCGGCCGCGACGGGGGTGCGGGTGCCGGTGGAGGCGCGCCGACTGGTGGCGGCCATGCCGGAGTACGGCGGGTAGCGGAACCGGTTTCCTCCGGGGCACGTCGAACCGGCGCGGCGCCGCTCACCGCGGCGCCGCACGACCCTCGGGAGGAACGCAGATCATGGACGACAGCACCGCAGCCGTCTCCACCAAGGCCCCGTACGCGCGCCGGGCCGCCACCGCGCTGGCCGGCGCGGCCCTCGCGGCCGGCCTGCTGACCGCGTGCGGCAGTTCGGGTTCGCCCGCCACGGCCACCGCCAGCGCCTCGCCGTCCGCGAGCCCGTCCGCCAGCGCCAGCCCCGACCCGGGCACCGGCGCGCACCCCAGCCCCGGCACCGGCGGGACGGCCTCGGCCCCGGCCGAGGCGAGCCCGCAGCCCTCGGCCGGTCAGCCGACCACGCCCGGGATAGCCGTCGGCGAGCGCCCGCCGACCGCGGTGAAGATCCCCGCGACCGGCTACCGGCAGGACAGCCCGACCCAGCTGACGGTGTTCTTCACCGCCGGGATCTGCGACAAGTACGGGGTCCGGCTGGAGGAGGACGCCCCGCCGGTGGTGAAGCTGCGGCTGGTGGTCACCAAGACCGCCGAGCCGGGCAAGGCCTGCCCGCAGTTGATCAAGGAGCAGGAGGCGACCGTCACGCTGCCCACGCCGATGTCCGGCGGCGGCGTGGTGGACACCGCGACCGGCCAGCAGCTGCCCGTGCAGAGCGGCATCGCGGGCGGCGACCCGCGCTGACCCGCCGTCCCGGAACGCCGCGAGGGCGGCTCCCCCGTGCTGGGGGAGCCGCCCTCGGCGTGCCGGGCCTCGGAGCGGGGCCTAGCTGAACGAGTCGCCGCAGGCGCAGGAGCCCGTGGCGTTCGGGTTGTCGATGGTGAAGCCCTGCTTCTCGATGGTGTCCACGAAGTCGACCGTGGCACCGCCCAGGTAGGGGGCGCTCATCCGGTCGGTGACGACCTTGACGCCGTTGAAGTCCTTGACGACGTCGCCGTCCAGCGAACGCTCGTCGAAGAACAGCTGGTAGCGCAGGCCCGAGCAGCCGCCGGGCTGCACGGCGACGCGCAGCGAGAGGTCGTCGCGGCCTTCCTGCTCCAGCAGGCCCTTGACCTTGGCCGCAGCGGCCTCGGTGAGGAGGATGCCACTCTCGACGGTGGTCTCGTCCTGGACGGTCATGCTTACTCCCGGTCTGTGACGACTGTGATCCGCCAGTGCCAACCAGCGGCCCCCCGGATTCATTTCCGGGAGGTGGTGCGTTCGGGGGACATTTTTCGTCGCCCACTCCCCCACGTACCCCATGCTCGCACACCGGGCCCGACGGGTCACCGCCCGCTTCGGCAAACCGCTACCGCCCGCGCGGCGGGCGCAGCAGGATGTGACGGGTGATCATTCGTCAGCTCAAGGACACCGCCGAGGACGCCGAGGCGGTCCAGCGGGTCTCCCGCGCCGCGTTCCGCGACCTGGACGGCCGGCCCCGGGACGACCCCGACCGGCCCGGCGACGAGGTCCACCGGATCAGGGCGCTGGCCCGGGCCCGGCACCTCGCGGTGACGGACCCGGGCGGGTGCTGGATCGCGGAGCAGGACGGCGAGGCCGTCGGGGTGGCGCTGTCGCTGCGCCGCGAGGGCGTCTGGGTGCTGCCGCTGTTCGTCGTGCTGCCCGCCGCGCAGGGCCGGGGGGTGGGCCGGCTGCTGCTGGAGCGGGCCGCCGGGTACGGGCGGGGCTGCCTGCGCGGGATGCTGTGCGCCTCGCCGTCCCCGGCGGCGGCGCGGCGCTACCGGGCGGCCGGGTTCACGCTGCACCCCGCGATGCGGCTGGCCGGGCAGGTGGACCGGGAGCGGCTGCTGGACCCGGGCGACATCCCGGTGCACGCGGGCAACGCGACGCACCTGCACCTGCTGGACTCGGTCGACCGCCGGGTGCGGGGCGCGGCGCACGGGCCGGACCACCCGTTCATGCTGGCGCACTTCGAGGAGCTGCTGGTCGCGGACACCCTGGCGGGCACCGGCTACTGCTACCGGGACGGCGGCACCGTGCAGCTGCTGGCCGCGACCTCCAAGCGGATCGCCGCCCGCCTGCTGCGCGAGGCGCTCGCCCGGGTGCCGGTGGGCACCGAGGCGGGCGTCTCCTTCCTGACCGCCGAGCAGGAGTGGGCCGTGGACGTCGGCCTCGACCTGGGGCTGTCCCTGTCCACCCGCGGCTACCTGGCCCTGCGCGGGATGCGCCCGCCGGCGCCGTACGTCCCCAACGGCGGGTACCTGTAGGGCCTACGCCATGGTGTCGAGGATCTCCCGGACCATCTCCATGGTGGTGCCCGGGTGCAGGAAGGCGAAGCGGGCGACGGTCTCGCCGTCCCAGCCGGTGGGGGTGACGAAGCCGATCTGGTCGGCGAGCAGCTGCCGGGACCAGCGGTAGTAGTCGTCGTGGGTCCAGCCGGTGCGGCGGAAGCAGACGGCGGAGAGCTGCGGGTCGTGGAGCAGTTCGAGGTGCTCGGTGTCGCGGATCAGCTGCGCGGTGTCCCGGGCCAGGCGCAGGCCGGTCTCGATGGCGTCGGTGTAGGCCTGGACGCCGTGCACGGCGAGGGAGAACCAGAGCGGGAGGCCGCGGGCCCGGCGGGTGAGGTGGTAGGCGTAGTCGGTGGGGTTCCACTCGTCGCCCTCGGTGTGCAGGACGTCCAGGTAGGAGGCGTCCTGGGTGTGCACGGCGCGGGCCAGCCGCGGTTCGCGGTAGAGCAGGGCGGCGCAGTCGAACGGGGCGAACAGCCACTTGTGCGGGTCGACGACGAAGCTGTCGGCGTGCTCGATGCCGTCGTAGCGGTGGCGGACGGAGGGGGCGAACAGGCCCGCGCCGCCGTAGGCGCCGTCGACGTGGAACCAGAGGTCGTGCGCGCGGGCGACCTCGGCGATGCCGGCCAGGTCGTCGACGATGCCCTCGTTGGTGGTGCCGGCGGTGCCGACGACGGCGATGACCGTCTCGGGGTGCGGGTCGGCGGCGAGGGCGGCGCGCAGGGCGGCGCCGGTGAGGCGGCGGTCGACGGCGGGGACGAGGAAGGGCTCGACGCCGATGATGTTGAAGGTGTTCTTGACCGAGGAGTGCACCTGGTCGGCGACGGCGATCCGCAGCCGGGCCTCGGGGCCGACGCCCAGGCGGCGCCGGGCGGTGTCGCGGGCGACGACGAGCGCGGAGAGGTTGCCGGCCGAGCCGCCGGAGACGAAGGTGCCGCCGGCGCTCGCGGGGAGGCCGGCCCGGTCCGCTATCAGCCGGAGCACCTGGTTCTCGGCGGCGATCGCGCCGGCCGCCTCCAGCCAGGAGATGCCCTGCAGGGAGGCGCAGGAGACGACCATGTCGAAGAGCAGCGCGGCCTTGGTGGGGGCGCAGGGGATGAAGGAGAGGTAGCGCGGGCTGTCGGCGGAGATGACGGCGCGGGAGAGCTCGTGGTCGTAGAGCTTGAGCACGTCGGCGGGGTTGTTGCCGTGGTCGTTGAGCAGCCCGGCGAGGGCCTCGCGCAGGTGGGCGCCGTCGCCGGGGTGGTCGAGCGGGACGGGGTCGTACTGCAGCCGTTCGCGCATGTAGTCGAAGACGAGGTCGACCAGCTCGTTGTCCGGCTTGTGCATGCGGTCGGGGGCTGCGTACACGGGTGTCCTCTTCGCTGCGGGCGGGGCTGGGGGCGTGATCAGCGTAGGCAGCGGGGGTGGGCGGGCGCGCGTCGGAACGCGGCCGTCGGGGGCCGGTTTCCTGCGTGTTCGGGCGCGGTCGCGCAGGAAAGCTGCGTCGGGTGGGTCAGATGAGTTGGGAGAGGACCACGGAGGAGCGGCTGCGCTGGACGCCGGGCTCCTTGCGGATGCGTTCGATGACGGCTTCGAGGTGCCGGGTGTCGGCGGCCCGCAGGTGGACGAGGGCGTCGGGGTCGCCGGTGACCGTCCAGGCGGCGGCGACCTCGGGGAACTGGCGCAGCGAGGCGAGCAGTTCCTCGGGCGAGGTGCGGGCGCGGCAGTAGACCTCGACGAAGGCTTCGGTGCGCCAGCCGAGCAGGGCGGGGTCGAGGACGACGGTGAAGCCGCGGACCACGCCGCGCGCCCGCAGCCGGTCGATCCGGCGGCGGACGGCGGTGGCGGAGAGGTTGGTGAGCAGCCCGATCTCGGCGTAGGAGGCGCGGCCGTCGCGGCTGAGGTGTTCGAGCAGCAGGCGGTCGGTGTCGTCGAGCGCCGCCTGGCCGAGGTCGGGCGGCCTGGGGGTGCTCATGCGACCCGCCTCGCTTCGCTCGGCAGGCGCTTCGCACACGCGCGCTTCTCGATGATGCGCTCGCTGCGCTCGCTCATGGCGGGGCTCCACGGTGGTGCGGGTGAGGGTGGTGAGCCGTGGGAGGAACGACTCTGCGGGCCCCATTGTTGCGGACGGCCGCAGTCCGGTCAGTCCACCAGCAGGACGATCTTGCCGCGGGTGCGCCCCTCGGCGTTGAGGGCCTGGGCGGAGGCGGCCTGGCTGAGCGGGAAGGTGGAGGCGACGGGGACGGTGAGCAGGCCGTCCTCGGCGAGCCGGGCGACGGTGGCGAGGTCCTCGGGGTCGGGGCGGGTGAAGACGTAGCGGCCGCCGCGGGCGGTGACGGTGTAGTCGACCACCGAGGCGATCCGGGCGGGGTCCTTGAGCAGGCCGAGGGAGACCTCGACGGCCTCGCCGCCGACCAGGTCGAGCGCGGCGTCGATACCGTCGGGGGCCAGCGCGCGGACCCGGTCGGCCAGGCCGGGGCCGTACTGGACGGGTTCGACGCCCAGGCCGCGCAGGAAGGTGTGGTTGTGCTCGCCGGCGGTGCCGATGACCCGGGCGCCGAGGGCGGTGGCGACCTGGCAGGCGACCGAGCCGACGCCGCCGGCCGCGGCGTGGATCAGCACGGTCTCGCCGCGGCGCAGTCCGAGCGCCCCGACCAGGGCCTGCTGGGCGGTGAGTCCGGCGGTGGGCAGCCCGCCGGCCTCGGCCCAGTCGAGCGCGGCGGGCTTGCGGGCCAGGGTGCGGACGGGGGCGGCGACGAGTTCGGCGTAGGTGCCGCTCTCGATGACGTCCTTGCGGACGTAGCCGATCACCTCGTCGCCGGGGGCGTACTCGGTGACGGCGCCGCCGACGGCCTGGACGACGCCGGCCAGGTCGAAGCCCATGACCAGCGGGAAGTGGGAGTCGAGGACGCCGTCGAGGTGTCCTTCGCGGATCTTCCAGTCGACGGGGTTGACGCCGACCGCGCGGGTGCGGACGAGTACGGTGTCGGGGCCGACCTTCGGGTCGGGGAGTTCGGTGTACTCGACCACGTCGGGGCCGCCGTAGCGGTTGATCACGATTGCCTTCATGGGTCCAGCCAACCGGACGGGGCGGCGGGTCCTCGCGTCGGAAGCATCCATCCCGGTGAGCGGTTCTCGTCACATCGACAGAACGGCCATCGTCAGACTGACGACAACCGGTTATCATAGATAGCGTCAGATAGACGAGAAGGCTGGTGTCAATCCGGCCGCACCAGGAGGGCAGCCGCCCGTGACCACCACCACCGAGACCTACGGCACCGACCCCGCGCCCTCGCCGCTCGCCCTGCTGCTGCTCGGCCGGGAGGCCGACCCGAACAGCGAGCGCGGCGTGGAGTGCCCCGGCGACCTGCCCGCCGCCTCCGACCCCGACCTGGTGGCGCGCGCCCGCGCCGCGAAGGAGAAGCTCGGCGACCGGGTCTTCATCCTGGGCCACCACTACCAGCGCGACGAGGTCATCGAGTTCGCCGACGTCACCGGCGACTCCTTCAAGCTGGCCCGGGACGCGGCGGCCCGCCCGGAGGCCGAGTACATCGTGTTCTGCGGCGTGCACTTCATGGCCGAGTCCGCGGACATCCTCACCTCCGAGCGCCAGCAGGTCGTCCTGCCGGACCTGGCGGCCGGCTGCTCGATGGCCGACATGGCCACCGCCGAGCAGGTCGCCGAGTGCTGGGACGTGCTGACCGAGGCGGGCGTCGCGGACGCCACCGTGCCGGTGTCGTACATGAACTCCTCGGCCGACATCAAGGCGTTCACCGGCAAGCACGGCGGCACCATCTGCACCTCGTCCAACGCCAAGCGCGCCCTGGAGTGGGCCTTCGAGCAGGGGCAGAAGGTGCTGTTCCTCCCGGACCAGCACCTGGGGCGCAACACCGCGGTGCTGGAGATGGGCATCTCCCTGGGCGAGTGCGTGCTCTACAACCCGCACAAGCCCAACGGCGGGCTGACCGCCGAGCAGCTGCGGAACGCGAAGATGATCCTGTGGCGCGGGCACTGCTCGGTGCACGGCCGGTTCAGCGTGGAGTCGGTGAACGAGGTCCGCGAGCGGATCCCGGGCGTGACCGTGCTGGTGCACCCGGAGTGCAGGCACGAGGTGGTCACCGCCGCCGACCTGGTGGGCTCGACCGAGTACATCATCAAGGCGCTGGACGCCGCCGAGCCCGGCTCGAAGTGGGCGATCGGCACCGAGCTGAACCTGGTCCGCCGGCTGGCCAAGGCGCACCCGGACAAGGAGGTCGTCTTCCTCGACCGCACCGTGTGCTTCTGCTCGACCATGAACCGGATCGACCTGCCGCACCTGGTGTGGGCGCTGGAGTCGCTGGTCGAGGGCCGGGTGCCGAACGTGATCACGGTGGACGCCGAGACCGAGAAGCACGCCAAGGCGGCGCTGGACCGGATGCTGGCCCTGCCGTAACGATTCGCCCCGCGCCCGCGGGGTCGGGCGCCACACGTGACGAGAGGGCGGGCACCCCGGAAGGGGTGCCCGCCCTCTCGTCACGTGTGGCGCCCGAACTACTCCGGGAGGCCGGGGATCAGGCCGTCGCCCTCGTCCCGCAGCAGCTCGCGGACCTGCTCCAAGGACGCCTCGGCGTCCGGGAGGATCAGGTCCGACGGCTCCAGCGACTCTGGCGGAAGCGGCGTGCCGACCTCACGGACCGCCGCGAGCAGGCTGCCGAGCGCGGCCCGGAAGGCCGCCTCGTCCCCTGCCTCGACGGCCTGGAGCAGCTCGTCGTCCAGCTGGTTCAGCCGGTTCAGGTCGTCCTCGGCGACCTCGAACTGCCCCTCACCCAAGACCCGCATGATCATGCTGGTGCGTCTCCCCTGCTGCCGGGCTTACTTGTTGTAGTTGATGGTCGGCGGCGGGGTGTCGTTCTTCCCCTGCTCGATCGCCTGCGGCTGGGAGGCGGGGGTGCCGCCGGTCAGCTCGGCCTTCATCCGGGCCAGCTCCAGCTCGACGTCGCTGCCGCCGGCCACCCGCTCCAGCTCGGCCTCGATGTCGTCCTTGCGGCCGAGGCCGCTGGCGTCGTCGAGCGCGCCGGAGGCCAGCAGCTCGTCGATCGCGCCCGCGCGGGCCTGCATCTGCGCGGTCTTGTCCTCCGCGCGCTGGATCGCCAGGCCGACGTCGCCCATCTCCTCGGAGATGCCGGAGAAGGACTCCGCGATCCGGGTCTGCGCCTGGGCCGCGGTGTAGGTGGCCTTGATGGTCTCCTTCTTGGTGCGGAAGGCGTCCACCTTGGCCTGGAGGCGCTGGGAGGCGAGCGTGAGCTTCTCCTCCTCGCCCTGCAGGGCCTGGTACTGCGTCTCCAGGTCGGTGATCTGGGACTGCAGGTTGGCCTTGCGGCTGAGCGCCTCGCGGGCCAGGTCCTCGCGGCCGAGGGACAGCGCCTTGCGGCCCTGGTCCTCGTACTTGGAGGACTGCTGCTGGAGCTGGGTCAGCTGGAGCTCCAGGCGCTTGCGGGAGGTGGCCACGTCGGCGACGCCCCTGCGCACCTTCTGCAGCAGTTCCAGCTGCTTCTGGTAGGAGTAGTCGAGCGTTTCGCGCGGGTCCTCCGCCCGGTCCAAGGCCTTGTTCGCCTTGGAGCGGAAGATCAGCCCCATACGCTTCATGATTCCGTCGCTCATGGGCCTCGATAGCCCCCTTCTTCGGGCCTGGGTTTGCGTCTCGTGACAGGTCGAGTGTATGCGCGGCGGGGTCCCCGGCGCAGTGCACCAGCCTGCAACAATGCTGCTACGGCGGACGGCCGTTCGGCATCGTCCTCAGGATCGATATCGGTTCGCGTCCGGGGGCGCGCCGGAAAGCCGCCGGTCAACCCGTACGCTGGGAGTGTGTTTCGACGCCGCTCTGATGAATCCGCCGCCTCCTCCTCCACCGTCACGCTGACGAAGGAGGCCGAGAAGCAGGCCCGCGACCCGCAGGCTCCCAAGGGCCGGCCCACGCCCAAGCGCAGTGAGGCCGAGGCCCACCGGAAGACCCGGGTCTCCGTCCCGAAGGACCGCAAGGAGGCCGCCAAGCAGGCCCGCGAGCGGATGCGCGCGGAGCGCGAGAAGCAGCGCACCGCGCTGCTGGAGGGCGACGAGCGCGCCCTGCCGCCGCGCGACAAGGGCCCGGTGCGGCGCTACGTCCGCGACTTCATCGACTCCCGCTGGGCCGCGGCCGAGTTCTTCCTGCCGTACGCGGTGGTGGTGCTGGTGCTCAGCATCACCAAGGTCAACTACCTGCAGCTGCTCTCCACGCTGCTGTTCATGGTCTTCTTCGTGGTGGTCATCCTGGACTTCGTCCGGATCGGCCTCCAGCTGCGCAAGGGCCTGGCCACCCGCTTCCCGAACGAGAACACCCGCGGCGCGGTCATGTACGGCCTGATGCGCACCCTGCAGATGCGCCGGCTGCGGCTGCCCAAGCCGATGGTCAAGCGGGGCGAGCGGCCCTGACCGCGGAAGCCGTCCCGCCGTACTGGGCCCCGCCCGCGCAGCAGCCGGTCGGGGCCCTCGGCGCACCGGGCGTACCGGCCCAGCACGGGTACGGGGCGCCGCGGGGGCGGCACGGACGGCTGCCGGCCCGGGGCGGGCCGTACCACAGCGGGGCGGGCGAGTGGCTGGAGCGGCACGGCGGGCTGCACAACCTGGTCCGCCACGAGCTGGTGACCCGCCAGCTCGCCGAGCAGCTCACCCGCGGCATCGCGCTGCGGGTGCTGGACGTGGGCTGCGCCGAGGGCACCCAGGCGCTGCGGCTGGCCCGGGCCGGGCACTTCGTCACCGGCATCGACCCGGACCCGGCCACCCTGGGCCTGGCCCAGCAGGCGCTGTCCGCCGAGCCGCCGGAGGTGCGCGAGCGCGTCCAGCTGCTCACCGGCGACGGCCACCAGGTCGGGCGCTGGTTCGGGCCGCGCAGCTTCGACCTGGTGCTCTGCCACGGCACCCTGATGTACCTGCCGGACCCGGACCCGATGCTGGCCTCGGTGGCCAGGATCCTGGCCCCCGGCGGGCTGCTCTCGCTGCTGGTCCGCAACGGCGACGCGCTGGCCATGCGGACCGGGCTGATGGGCGACTGGCGGGCCTGCCAGGAGGCCTTCGACTCCACCCGCTACACCAACCGCCTGGGCCTGCCCGCCCGCGCCGACCGGCTCGCCGAGCTCTCCGGGACGCTGGCCGGCTTCGCCGTCCCGGTCCGGCACTGGTACGGGGTGCGGGTGTTCACCGACACGATGCCGGACGAGGCCGCCCCGGTCGACGGCCGGCAGCTCGCCCAGCTGCTGGACGCCGAGGAGCGGGCCGGCCGGCAGGACCCGTACCGGCAGGTCGCCGCGCTGCTGCACGTCGTCGCCGAGAAGTGACGCCGGGGGCGGAGCGCTGACGGGGCGTCAGCCCTCGTGCAGGCTCATCGGGTAGACGTCCCGCCCGTCCTCGACCAGGACCACCCGGTCGACCCCGTCCTCCAGCAGCGCCTTCCACTCCTCGCCGATCCAGGACTCGGCGTCCCCCTGGCTGGAGAACTCCTCGGCGCCGTTCGCCGGCTCCACCACGGTGCCGTCGCTCTTCTCGTACCGCCAGGTCCACACCATGCCGGGCTCCTCCGCGAATCGTGCCACTGGGATCGTGACGGTAGCGTGCCCACCCCGCGAGGGGGCGAAGCTCCGTCCGGCAGGATGATCGCATGGCACTCCCCCGCACCCTGCTCCTCGGCGGCGCCCGCTCCGGCAAGTCCACCCATGCCGAGCGGCTGCTCGCCGACCGTTCCGACGTGCTGTACGTGGCCACCTCCGGGCGGCGGGACGGCGACGCCGACTGGGCCCGGCGGGTCGACCTGCACCGGGCCCGGCGGCCGGAGACCTGGCGGACCGCCGAGACCTGCGAGCTGGAGGCGGTGCTGGCCGACGAGCGCGACCGGGCGCCGGTGCTGATCGACTGCCTGGCGCTGTGGCTGACCGCGGTCATGGACGAGCACCGGGCCTGGGAGGACGAGGTCTGGCTGGACGGCGGGCAGCGGGCGGTCGAGGAGCGCTGCGCGGCCCTGGCCGCGGCCTGGGCCGGGACCGCCCGGGAGGTGGTCGCGGTCTCCAACGAGGTCGGGATGGGCGTGGTGCCCGCCACCGCCGCCGGACGGCGCTTCCGGGACACCCTCGGGCGGCTGAACATGGCGGTGGCCGACGCCTCCGAGCAGGTGCTGCTGGTGGTCGCCGGACAGGTGCTGACCATCAAAGCGGTGTCCGTGTAGATTGCCGACCGATGGACACCACCGTGGATCTCGACACTTTCTCCTCGCTCGTCGAGCGGCCCGACGAGGGTGCGCGACGCGGCGCCGAGGAACGCTGGCAGCAACTGGCCATGCCGCGCGGCGGCCTGGGCCGGCTCCAGGAGCTGGGGGCCTGGCTGGCGTCCGCCCAGGGCGAGGCGCCGATCCGCCCGCTGACCGGCGCCCGGGTGCTGCTGTTCGCCGCCGACCACGGCGTCGCCTCGCTCGGCATCTCCACCCTGCAGCCCCGCGGCGGCACCGCCGACCGGGTCCGCGCCGTGCTCGACGGCACCGCGCCGGTGGCCGTGCTGGCCCGCCGCTACGGGGCGGACGTCCGGGTGGTCGACATCGCCGTGGACGCCGCCCCCGACGAGTTCCCCGAAGAGGTCGTCCGGCACCGGGTCCGCCGCGGCTCCGGACGGATCGACGTCGAGGACGCGCTGACCGCCGAGGAGGCCGCCCGCGCCTTCCGGGCCGGCATGGCCGTCGCCGACGAGGAGGCCGACGCCGGCACCGACCTGGTGCTGCTCGGCGACCTGGGCGTCGGCTCCACCACGGTGGCCGCCGTGCTGATCGGCGCGCTGTGCGGCACCGACGCCGCCGCCGTCACCGGCCGCGGCTCGGGCGTCGACGACCGGACCTGGATGGTCAAGTGCGCCACCATCCGCGACGCGCTGCGCCGGGCCCGCCCGGTGCTCGGCGACCAGCTCGCGCTGCTCGCCGCGTCCGGCGGCGCCGACTTCGCCGCGATCACCGGCTTCCTGCTGCAGGCCGCCGTCCGCAAGCTGCCCGTCGTGCTGGACGGGGTGGTCTCGGCGGCCTGCGCGCTGGTCGCCCAGCGGATCGCCTTCCGGGCCCCCGAGTGGTGGCGCGCCTCCGCGCTGACCGGCGAGCCCGCCCAGGCCAAGGCGTACGACCGGCTGACCCTGGCACCGCTGCACGAGGCGGGCGTCACCATGGGCGAGGGCGTCTCCGCGGTGCTGGCCCTGCCGCTGCTCCAGGCCGCGGGCGACACCCTCGCCGAGCCGGCCGCCGTCCCGAGCGCCAAGCCGCTCCCGCCGCGGGCCCCGGCCAAGCTGCCGACGGCGGCGGACCTGCTCGACCGCTACTGACCCCGGTGGGCGGCGAACACGCACCGCAGGGGACGGGGCGGGAGGCGGCGGGCGCTGCGTCTTCGCCTGCCGGTTCGGCTCAGTTCCCCGCGGCCCTGACGGGGCGTGAAGCGGGGCCCGGGGCAGGCGACGAGCACGCACAGCAGGGAATGGGACAGGAGTCGGGGGGTGCTGCGCCTTCGCCGGCCGGTTCGGCGCAGGTTGCCGCGTCCCTGACGGGGCGTCCGGTCGGGGACGGGCTCAGGTTCGCGTTCGGGACGTTGACGGTGTTCCGGGTGCGGGTGGAGCGGTGGGACCGGGGGGCCGGCGGGGTGGCGATGGTGCTCGCGCCGTTGGTCGGGCTGGTGGTGGGGGTGCTGGCGGGGGCGCGGGGGCGCTGGTCGCGTGGCGGGGCGGGGCGTTGCTCGGCGGGGTGGCGGTGGTCGCGGTGGGTGCGGTGCTGACCCGGGGGCTGCACCTGGACGGGGTGGCGGACGTCGCGGACGGGCTGGGCAGCGGGAAGCCGGCCGGGGACGCGTTGCGGATCATGAAGCAGTCGGACATCGGCCCGTTCGGCGTGCTGACGCTGCTGTTGCTGATGCTCGCCCAGGTCGCGGCGCTGGCCGGGCAGTTCGCGGTGTCGCCGGGGCGCGGTGCGCTGGCGGCGGTGGTGGCCGCGGTGGCGGGGCGGGCGGCGTTGGCGTGGGGGTGCCTGCGGTCGGTGCCGGCGGCCCGGCCGGGCGGGCTGGGGGCGATGGTGGCGGCCACCGTGCGGCCGGCGGTGGCGGTGGCGGTGACGGTGCTGGTGGCCGCGGTGGCGGCGGCGGTGCGCTGGCAGTCGGGGGTCGCGGTGCTGTGCGGGGTGCTCGCCGCGGGGGCCCTGCTGCGGCGGTGCGTGCGGCGGTTCGGCGGGGTGACCGGGGACGTGCTGGGTGCGCTGGTGGAGACCTCGGCGACCGCGGCGCTGGTGGCGGTCGCGCTGGTGTGAGCGGGCGTCCACCCTGCTCCCGCACACGAACTCACGCACCGTCACGGTTCGCGGCGGTTCGTGCACGGGGCAGGCGGGGCGGCGCGATCCCAATATGCGGACTACCATGCGGTGAGCACCCTGGCCCTGCGCCCCGTTTCGCCGCGGAGTCTGCCTGGGTTTTGCCGGTCGGCAACGGAGCCGCCACCGGCTGTGGACCGCGAAAAGAACAGGACGCATTTGTCGTGACTGCACTGTCTGTGAGCACCTCCTCCGCCGTGAGCCTGCGTGCGGATGCCCTGGTGATCGGTGTGGCGAAGGGGCCCAAGGGCCTGGTCGTCGCTCCGGGCGCCGAGGCGGTCGTCGAGGCGTTCGAGGGCAAGCTGGCCGAGGTCCTCACCACCCTGGGCGCCACCGGTGCCGAGGGTGAGGCGGTCAAGCTTCCCGCTCCGGCCGGCGCCAAGGCGCCGCTGGTGCTGGCCGTGGGCCTGGGCGCGGCCGCCGAGGGCGCGTACGGCGCCGAGGAGCTGCGCAAGGCCGCCGGCACCGCCGCCCGCACGCTGGCCGGTTCGAAGAAGGTCGCGCTGGCGCTGCCGGCGGTCTCGGCCGACGAGGTCGAGGCGGTCGCGCTGGGCGGCCTGCTCGGCACGTACTCCTTCGGCAGCTACAAGGCCGAGGTCGCCAAGGCCCCGGTCGCCGAGCTGGTGCTGCTGGTGGAGCGCAAGGGCTCGAAGGACGCCAAGGTCGCGGTGGAGCGCGCCGCGGCGATCGGCGAGGAGATGAACCGGGCCCGCGACCTGGTCAACACCGCCCCGAACGACCTGAACCCGAAGTCCTTCGCCGCGATCGCCCAGGCGGCCGGCAAGGAGCACGGCCTCAAGGTCGAGGTGCTGGACGAGAAGGCGCTGGCCAAGGGCGGCTTCGGCGGCATCCTGGGCGTGGGCGTCGGCTCGGCGAACCCGCCGCGGCTGGTGAAGGTGGCGTACACCCACCCGAAGGCGAAGGCCTCGCTGGCCTTCGTCGGCAAGGGCATCACCTACGACTCGGGCGGCATCTCGCTGAAGCCGGCCGGCCACAACGAGACCATGAAGTGCGACATGGCGGGCGCCGCCGCGGTGTTCGCCGCCGTGGTCGCCGCCAAGCGGCTGGGCCTGCAGGTCAACGTGACGGCGTGGCTGGCGCTGGCGGAGAACATGCCGTCCGGCTCGGCGACCCGTCCGGGCGACGTGCTGCGGATGTACGGCGGCAAGACCGTCGAGGTGCTGAACACCGACGCCGAGGGCCGGCTGGTGCTGGCCGACGCGATCGTCCGGGCCGGCGAGGAGCAGCCCGACGTGATCGTCGACGTGGCGACCCTGACCGGCGCGATGGTGCTGGCGCTGGGCACCCGCACCTTCGGCGTGATGGCCAACGACGAGGCGCTGCGCACCCGCCTGCACGAGACCGCGGGCGCGGTGGGCGAGGCGTCCTGGCCGATGCCGCTGCCGGCCGACCTGCGCAAGGGCATGGTCGAGTCGACCGTCGCGGACCTGGCGAACATGGGCGAGCGGATGGGCGGCGGCCTGGTGGCCGGCCTGTTCCTGCAGGAGTTCGTCGCCGAGGGCACCGCCTGGGCGCACCTGGACATCGCCGGCCCGGCGTTCAACGAGGGCGGCGCGTCCGGCTACACCCCGAAGGGCGGCACCGCGAGCGCGGTGCGCACCCTGGTCCGCTTCGCGGAGGACACCGCCGCGGGCAAGTGATCCGACGCGTGGGGCCCGGCACCGGTGGGTGCCGGGCCCCACGCGCATTACCAGCCGGTAGCACTCGATACCAATTCGAGCCGGTGTTCGCCTCCGGCGAAAATTGATTCCGCAGGGCGGAACCAGCCTGGCGAAGACCCCCGGACGGAGTACCTCCGCTTGCCGTTTTCCCGGCCGTGAGCTGCGACGATACCTCCGAGAACGGGTCATACCGCCGACGCGCGGGCCGCACCGGGGACGCCCCGGGGCACCCGCCGACGCCACCTGCCGCCAACAAGTGCAAAGATGTATTTCCGGCACGACTGGGCGCCTTACGAGGGCACTCACCCACCGGACCGCGACCGGCCCGGCGATCCGCACCTTTTGCATGGAGGACGTGACGTGGCGAACGACGCCAGCACCGTTTTCGACGTAGTCATTCTCGGAGGCGGAAGCGGCGGTTACGCCGCGGCGCTCCGTGGCGCCCAGCTCGGCCTGAGCGTCGCGCTGATCGAGAAGGGCGAGCTGGGCGGCACCTGCCTGCACCGCGGCTGCATCCCGACCAAGGCGCTGCTGCACGCCGCCGAGGTCGCGGACGAGACCAAGGAAGCCGCCGAGTTCGGTGTCCTCGCCACCTTCCAGGGCATCGACATCAACGGCGTCCACAAGTACAAGGACGACGTCGTCGCCGGCCTGTACAAGGGCCTGCAGGGCCTGGTCGCCTCGCGCAAGGTCACCTTCATCCAGGGCGAGGGCAAGCTCTCCTCGCAGACCTCGGTGGACGTCAACGGCCAGCGCATCGAGGGCCGCCACATCGTCCTGGCCACCGGCTCGGTGCCGCGCTCGATCCCGGGCCTGGACATCGACGGCAACCGGATCATCTCCTCCGACCACGCGCTGAAGCTCGACTACATCCCGAAGTCGGCGATCATCCTCGGCGGCGGCGTGATCGGCTGCGAGTTCGCCTCGGTCTGGAAGTCCTTCGGCGTCGACGTCACCATCGTCGAGGGCCTCCCCCACCTGGTGCCGCTGGAGGACGAGAACTCCTCCAAGCTGCTGGAGCGCGCCTTCCGCAAGCGCGGCATCAAGTTCGAGCTGAAGTCCCGCTTCTCCGGCGTGGAGTACACCGCCGACGGCGTCCGGGTCTCCACCGAGAACGGCAAGTCCATCGAGGCCGACGTGCTGCTGGTCGCGATCGGCCGCGGTCCGGTCTCGGCCGGCCTGGGCTACGAGGAGCAGGGCGTCGCGATGGACCGCGGCTACGTCCTGGTCGACGAGTACCTGCGCACCAACGTGCCGACCATCTCCGCCGTCGGCGACCTGGTCCCGACCCTGCAGCTGGCCCACGTCGGCTTCGCCGAGGGCATCCTGGTGGCCGAGCGGATCGCCGGCCTGAAGGTCGTCCCGATCGACTACGACGGCATCCCGCGGGTGACGTACTCCAACCCGGAGGTCGCCTCCGTCGGCCTGACCGAGGCCAAGGCCGTCGAGCAGTACGGCAAGGAGAAGGTCGTCACGCTCAAGTACAACCTCGCCGGCAACGGCAAGAGCAAGATCCTCAAGACTGCCGGCGAGATCAAGCTGGTCCAGGTCAAGGACGGCGCCGTCGTGGGTGTCCACATGGTCGGCGCCCGCATGGGCGAGCAGGTCGGCGAGGCCCAGTTGATCTACAACTGGGAGGCCCTGCCCGCCGAGGTCGCGCAGCTCATCCACGCGCACCCGAGCCAGTCCGAGGCCCTCGGCGAGGCCCACCTCGCGCTGGCCGGCAAGCCGCTGCACGCGCACGACTGATCGCGCCCCCGTCCCCGTTCATTCCTGTACGCAAGACTTGATAGGAGTCGCTGGAACCATGGCGGTCTCAGTAACACTGCCCGCGCTGGGCGAGAGCGTGACCGAAGGCACCGTCACCCGTTGGCTGAAGGCCGAGGGTGAGCGCGTGGAGATCGACGAGCCGCTGCTCGAAGTCTCCACCGACAAGGTCGACACCGAGATCCCGGCGCCGGCCTCCGGCATCCTGGCCTCGATCAAGGTCGGCGAGGACGAGACCGTCGAGGTGGGCGCCGAGCTGGCGATCATCGACGACGGCTCCGGCGCCCCCGCCGCCGCCCCGGCGCCCGCCGCCGAGGCTGCTCCGGCTCCGGCCGCCGCCCCGGTCGCGGAGGCCCCCGCGGCCCCGCCCCGGCCGCCGAGGCCCCGGCCGCCGAGGCCCCGGCCGCGGCTCCGGCCGCCGCCGCTCCGGCCGGCGACGCCACCCCGGTGCTGCTGCCCGCGCTGGGCGAGTCGGTCACCGAGGGCACCGTCACCCGCTGGCTGAAGGCCGAGGGCGACACCGTCGAGGTCGACGAGCCGCTGCTGGAGGTCTCCACCGACAAGGTCGACACCGAGATCCCCTCCCCCGTGGCGGGCACCCTGGTGAAGATCCTGGTCGGCGAGGACGAGACCGCCGAGGTCGGCGGCCAGCTCGCGCTGATCGGCGCCGCGGGCTCGGCTCCGGCCGCTCCGGCCCCGGCCGCCGCTCCGGCTGCTCCCGCCGCCCCGGCCCCGGCCCCGGCCCCGGCTCCCGCTGCCCCGGCCGCCCCGGCCCCGGCTCCGGCCGCCCCGGCTGCTCCGGCGCCCGCTGCCGCCGCTCCGGCCCCGGTGGCCGCTCCGGCCCCGGCCGCCCCCGCTGCGCCGGCCGCTCCGGCCCCGGTGGCCGCTCCGGCCCCGGCCGCCCCCGCTGCGCCGGCCGCTCCGGCCCCGGTGGCTGCTCCGGCCGCGCCGGTCGCCGCCGCTCCGGCCGCGGACGCCGGTGACGCCTACGTCACCCCGCTGGTGCGCAAGCTCGCCGCCGAGCACGGTGTCGCGCTCGCCTCCGTCGCCGGCACCGGCGTCGGCGGCCGCATCCGCAAGCAGGACGTGATCGCCGCCGCCGAGGCCGCCAAGGCCGCGCCGGCCCCGGTCGCCGCCCCCGCTGCCGCCGCCCCGGCGAAGGCCGCCGCCGCGCCGTCCGCGCTGCGCGGCCAGACCGTCAAGATGACCCGCATGCGCAAGGTCATCGGCGACAACATGCTGAAGGCCCTGCACGAGCAGGCCCAGCTGACCAGCGTGGTCGAGGTGGACGTCACCCGGATCATGTCGCTGCGCGCGAAGGCGAAGGACTCCTTCCTGGCCCGCGAGGGCGTGAAGCTGTCCCCGATGCCGTTCTTCGTGAAGGCCGCCGCCCAGGCGCTGAAGGCCCACGCGGTCATCAACGCCCGGATCAACGAGGCCGAGGGCACCGTCACCTACTTCGACTCCGAGAACATCGGTATCGCGGTGGACTCCGAGAAGGGTCTGATGACCCCGGTCATCAAGGGTGCGGGCGACCTCAACATCGCGGGCATCTCGAAGAAGACCGCGGAGCTGGCCTCGAAGGTCCGCGACAGCAAGATCACCCCGGACGAGCTGTCCGGCGCGACCTTCACCATCTCCAACACCGGTTCGCGCGGCGCGCTGTTCGACACCGTCATCGTCCCGCCGAACCAGGTCGCCATCCTGGGCATCGGCGCGACCGTGAAGCGCCCGGTGGTCATCGAGTCCGACGGCGGCACCGCCATCGGCATCCGCGACATGACCTACCTGTCGCTCTCCTACGACCACCGCCTGGTGGACGGCGCGGACGCCGCCCGCTACCTGGTCGCGGTCAAGGAGATCCTGGAGGCCGGCGAGTTCGAGGTCGAGCTCGGCCTGTAAGGCCCCGTGCTGCGAAGCACTCCGCGGGAGCCCCGCACCGTCCCCGGACGGTGCGGGGCTCCCGCGCGTTCCGGGCCGGTCGGCGGCCCGGTCGGCGGGACCGATCGGGTGCGGGCCGCGCGGCGATCGTGGAGGCTGGAGCGGTGATGGACGAGACGGCATTCTGGCAACTGGTCGACGACGCCCGGGACGCGGCCGAGGGCGACCCGGACGAGCAGGCCGAGGCGCTGGTCGAGCAACTGCTGCGGCTCACCCCGGACGACGTGCTGGACTTCGCCCGGCAGTTCGAGGCGCGCTTCCAGCGGGCGTACACGGTGGAGCTGTGGGGCGCCGCCCACCTGCTGCTCGGCGGGGCCTCCGAGGACGGCTTCGACTACTTCCGGTGCTGGCTGATCGGCCAGGGCCGGGAGGTCTTCGAGGGCGCGGTGCACGAGCCGGACGCGCTGGCCGAGCTGGTGCCGGACTTCGACGAGGCCGAGGACGGCGACGCGGAGGATCTCGGCTACGCCGCCGACGAGGCGTACGAGCGGCTGACCGGGCTGCCGCTGCCGGAGCTGGGGGTGCGTCAGCCGCCGGCCGCCGAGGGCGTCTTCTTCGACTTCGCGGACGGGGCGGTGATGGCCGCCCGCTACCCGCGGCTGTGGGAGCTGTACGGGGACTGAGGGGGCCGGGGCGGGGGCCGGGGCGGGGGCCGGGCCTTTCGGGTGGCGGCCGTCCGGGTGCTGTGCGGGGCGGCGCCCCGGACGGGGCGTCAGGTCCGGTGGCCGGCCCCGTCCGGGCGGGGCGGGCCGGGTCAGGTGAGGGTGCGGCCCATCCAGACGTCGTCGACGTAGCTGTCCTCCAGGAGGAAGTGCTCGGGGAGGACGCCGAGGACCTGGAAGCCGTTGCGCTCGTAGAGGCGGCGGGCCGGGGTGTTGTGGCCGAGCACGCGCAGGGTCATCCGGCGGGCCCCGGCGGCGCGGGCGGCTTCGCAGGCCGCGGTGAGCAGGGCGTCGCCGATGCGGCGGCCGCGGGCCTCGGGGAGGACGCCGAGGCCCTGGATCTGGCGGACGTGGGCGTTGGAGGGGAGCGGGATCTCCCGGATCTGGCGGACGTAGCCGACCACGCGGCCGCCGAGTTCGGCCAGCAGGTACTGGTCGGGGCGGTGGTCCCCGTCGAAGACCGGCGCGTCCTCGGGGCCGCGCGGGGCGACCTCGCTGAGCGGGGACCAGATGGCGTGGTCGACGGCGCGGATCGCGCGCTCGTCCTCGTCCCGCGCCGGCCTGATGATCACATCGTTGGAGGGCATGGCGGTCATGTTAGGCCCTCGTCCGAAGGCCCCGGCCGTCGAGGAGCGGTGGGTGGGCCGCCCCGGGACGGGGTTTCTGAACGGGTGGGCGGGGGCGGGCTGCGAGGATGGCCGGTATGCGAATCGCGGTGACAGGTTCCACGGGGTTGATCGGGTCCGCGCTGGTGGACTCCCTGCTGGCGGACGGGCACGAGGTGCTGCGGCTGGTGCGGCGGCGCTCGCGCACCGGGCCGCAGCCGGACGGGACGGTCGGGGTCGGCTGGAACCCGCAGCTGATGCAGATCGACGCGGCCGCGCTGGAGGGCGTGCGGGCCGTGGTGCACCTGGCCGGGGCGGGCGTCGGCGACCGGCGCTGGACGGACGCCTACCGGCGGGAGATCCGGGACAGCCGGGTGCTCGGCACCGAGACGCTGGCCGCCGCGCTGTCCCGGCTGGAGGAGCCGCCGCAGGTGCTGGTCAGCGCCTCCGCGGTCGGCTACTACGGGCAGACCGGCGACCGGGTGATCGACGAGGACGCGCCGGCCGGCGACGACTTCCTGGCCGGGGTCTGCGAGGAGTGGGAGCGCGCCGCGCGGCCCGCCGCGGACGCCGGGATCCGAGTGGTGCACCCGCGCACCGGGCTGGTGCTCGACCCGAAGGGCGGCGCCGGGGCGCGGCTGCTGCCGCTGTTCCGGCTCGCGCTGGGCGGGCGGCTGGGCAGCGGCGGGCAGTACTGGTCGGTGATCTCGCTGGCCGACGAGGTCGCCGCGCTGCGCTTCCTGATCGAGCGCCAGGACCTCTCCGGGCCGGTCAACCTGGTCGGGCCCGACCCCGTCACCAACCGCGAGCTGACCGCGGAGCTGTCCCGGCAGCTCGGGCGGCCGGCGGTGTTCGCGGTGCCGGAGTGGGCACTGCGCGCCGCGCTCGGGGAGATGGCGGTGGAGGTGGTGGGCAGTCACCGGGTGGTGCCGAAGGCGCTGCTGGACGCCGGGTTCGAGTTCCGCGACCCCGACGCGGGGGCGGTCGTGGCGGCGGCGCTCGGGCTGCGGTAGGGGCGCTGCGGCGGGAACGGTGCGGCGGGCGGGCGCGGTCGGCGGGCGCTGCGGCGCGAACGGTGCGGCGGCGGGCGGGCGCGGTCGGCGGGCGCTGCGGGCGGCTCCGGGGGTCAGCGCGGGTGGCTCGGCGGGTGAGCGCGGGGGCGGTGCGGCCTAAGGGAGTTGACGGGGCGTCGGCGGGGGGCGCACGGGTGCAAGCGGGCGGCGCGCGGGGTGTGGGCGGTGACGGTGCGCGCCCGCTCCCACCCCCCGCACCCCGTTTGGCGCACGGTGGGTAACCGTCCGGACCCGCTGCGTGCCCATGCCCGGTGTGATGACCCGATTGGGTGGAACCCGCCGGTCTGGACCCGCGGATGACGGGGCATCACCAGTGCGGACCACGTCCGCCCCCCACTGCCCGCCCCGGCACCCGCCCGCTCGCCCGCGGGCCCTGCCGCGCGCGGCGGCCGCCGGGGGGCTCCGCCAGGGAGGGAGCACCCACTCGTGCCCGCACAGGACTTCATCGGCCGCGCCCGGCACGGCCGGTCCGGCGACCCCGACGCGATCGTCGTCGGCGCCGGCATAGCCGGACTGACCGCCGCCGACGCGCTCGCCGCCCAGGGCCTGGACGTCCAGGTCCTGGAAGCCACCGAACGCATCGGCGGCCGGGCGGCCGCCCGCGAACTCGACGGTTTCCGGCTCGACCACGGCAGCCACCTGCTCAACACCGCCTACCCCGAACTCGCCCGCCGTCTCGACCTCGACCGGCTGCAGCTGCGTCCGCTCGCCCCCGGCGTCCTGGTGCACAGCGGCGGCCGCACCTACCGGACCGGCGACCCGCAGCTCACCCCCGCCCGGCAGGCCGCCGCCCGCGGACCGCTCGGCACCCCGCTCGAGAAGGCCCGGCTGGCCGCTGCCCTGGCCCGGCTCGCCGCGACGCCCCCGGCCCGGATCCACGCCCGCCCCGAGACCACCGCCGCCCGGGCCCTGGCCGAGCGCGGCCTGCCCGCCCGCACCGTCGACGGCTTCCTGCGCCCGCTGCTCGGCGCGCTGCTGTCCGACCCCGCGCTGGGCACCTCCAGCCGGGTCGCCGACCTGGTGCTGCGCGCGTACGCCCGGGGTCGGCTCTGCGTCCCGGCGGCGGGCATCGGGGCGGTCCCCGAGCAGCTCGCCGCCCGGCTCCCCGAGCACGGGCTGCGGCTCGGCGTCGAGGTCACCTCGGTCGGGACGGACGGCGTCGAGACCGCCCGGCACGGCCGGATCGGGGCCCGCGCCGTGGTCGTGGCCACCGACGCCGCGACGGCCGCCGCCCTGCTGCCGGGCCTGCGCCAGCCCGGTTTCCACCCCGTCACCACCTACTACCACGCGGCGGAGCGCTCGCCGCTGGGCGAGGCCGTGCTGCTGCTGGACGCCGAACGCTCCGGGATCTCGCACTCGCTGGTGCTCAGCGACGCCGACCCCTCGTACGCCGCCGACGGGCGGGCGCTGATCGCCACCACGGTGCTCGGCCGCCGCGCCTTCGACTCCGGCGGGCCGGCCGGCGACGAGGGCGCCGTGCGGCGGCGGCTGGCGGAGCTGTACGGGACCTCCACCGCGGGGTGGGAGTTCCTGACCGTCCGCCACGCCTCCGACGCGGTCGTCTCGATGCCGCCGCCGCACCACTTCCGCCGTTCCGTCCGGCTGCTCGCCGGGCTGTACGTCTGCGGCGACCACCGGGACACCGGGACGGTCCAGGGCGCGCTGGTCTCCGGCCGGCGGGCCGCGGAGGCGGTGCTGCGCGACCTCGGGGTGCGGGCCGGGGCGGAGGTCGCGGAGGCGGCGTAGGGCGGGAACCGGGGGACGGCGGGATTCGGTCCTGCGGGGGTGCCGGTCGAGGCCCTCGGCAGCCCGGGGCTTTCGACGGGCTCCGACCGGCAGCAGCATCGGCCCGCCGTTCCCGGGCCCCTGACCGGGCCCTGACCGGGCCCTGACCGGGCCTTGGCGGGGCCTTCGGCGAGGGTCAGATCACCCCCGCTTGGCGGGAGGCTTCTTCGAAGGCGCGGGCGGCGGGGGTGGTGCGGTAGGGGGTGAGGCGGCGGTGGAAGTCGCGGAGGTACTCGACGGTGCGGGCGGAGCGCATCTCCCCGGCGGCGCGGAGGGAGTCGGTGGCCATCGAGCAGGCTTCGTCGACGTCGCCCATGCCGAGGCGGGCGGAGGCGAGGACGAGTCGGCAGAGGATGCGGCTGCGGGCGTAGGCGGGCGCGCGCAGCCGGAGGGACTTCTCGGCGTGCTGGGCGGCGGGGCGCCACTGCTGGAGGTCGCGGTAGCAGTGGGCGAACTCGTCGGCGAGCTGGGCGTCGTCGAAGTAGCGGGCCCAGGACGGGACTTCGTCGGCGCTGCGGGCGGTGGCCAGGGCGCGTTCGCAGCGGACCAGGGCGGTGGTGCAGGCGCGGACGTCGCCGGCCAGGGCGTGGCCGCGGGCCTCGGCGGCGTGCATGAGGGCCTGGACGACGGGGGCGGCGGCGGTGCCGACGCCCTGCTGGGCGACCCGGGCGAGCTGGATGGCTTCGCGGGCGTGGCCGAGGTGGACGGCCTGCTGGCTCATGGTGGTGAGGATGAAGCCGCCGAGGACGCGGTCGCCGGCGGCCTGGGAGAGCCGCAGGGCCTGGACGAAGTAGCGCTGGGCGAGGCCGTGCGCGGCGATGTCGAAGGAGGTCCAGCCGGCCAGCCGGGTCAGGTCGGAGACGGCGCCGAACAGGGCGCGGCCGATCTGTTCGCCGTACCGGCCGCGGAGCATGGGTTCGGCTTCGCTCTCCAGGTAGCGGACCAGGGCCTGCCGGGCGTGGCCGCCGCCGTAGGCGTGGTCGAGGGCGCGGAACAGGTCGCCGACGGCACGGATCGCGGCGATGTCGCCGCGGCCGACCCGGACCGGGGGCCTGGTCTCCCGGTGTTCGGCGGCGGGTTCGGTCCCGGCGGGGCGGCGCGGGCCCTGCGGGGGGACGCGGGCGCCCTGCGGGGGCGTGCGGAGCTCCTCGGGGGTGAGGGTGGTGCCGTCGCGGGCGACGCGTTCGTCGGTGCGGCCGATCAGCCAGTCGCGGCTGGGGACGACGAGTCCGGCGGGGGTGAAGGCGATCTTGCGGAGTTCGGCGTAGGGGCCGTTGTCCTTGCGCCACATGGAGGCGACGATGTCGACGGCCTCCTGCGGGGTCTCGGCGAACTCGAGCCCGGCGTAGACCGGGGCGCAGGCGTCGAGGCCGACGTCCTGGGCGGTGAGGCGGCGGCCGAGGCGGCGGGTGAAGACCTCGGCGATCAGCGCGGGGGTCGCGCCGCGGGGTTGCTGGCCGCGCAACCAGCGGGTGACCGAGGTCTTGTCGTAGCGCAGGTCGAGGCCGTGTTCCAGGCCGAGTTGGTCGACCCGGCGGGCGAGGCCGGCGTGCGAGAAGCCGGACTCCTCGATGAGCGCGGCGAGTTGCGGGTTCTGGGCGCGCCCGGCCGCGGGGGCCGGTGGCTCGGGTTGCTCGGGCGCGCGCGGAGGAGTCTCGGCCGCTCCGGTCGGGCGCGGGTCGAGCGGGTCGAGCGGTCGGTACGCGGGGCTGTCGATCACTGGCCGTTGGGGCATAGCAGTCCACACCTCTCAGGCGCCGTTCCGGCCCCTCCTGCCCGGGACGGCGCCCCCTGATCGGGAATCGGCGCGAATGTAGCGAGCATTGGGACGCTATGGGTGGATTCGGGCCGCCCATCCTCCGAACGGGTGAACCAGCCCCGCCCGTTGTGAGGAAGCACGGGCGTCGCGTGTTTGAGTTCGGGAGCCGCTGCCCGCGTTCCGGGCTCATGGTGCCGGGAACCATGGGGGCGGGCCGTGCTGTGGTGTCCGCCCACATCGTTGCGGGGCGCGCGGATTCCTACCGTTCTCGGCCATGGACACCACTTCTGCCCCGCCCGCCGAACCCCCGCTGCTCGGCCGCACCGCCCTGGTCACCGGGGCCGCCTCCGGCATCGGCCGGGCCTGCGCGGAGGCGTTCGCCGCGGCGGGCGCGCACGTGTACGTCGTCGACCTGGCGGCCGGCCCCGCCGAGGAGCTGGCGGCCCGGATCGGCGGGACCGCGCACGTCGCGGACCTGTCGGACCCGGACGCGGTGGAGGCGCTGCCGGCGGACGCGGACATCGTGGTCAACAACGCGGGCCTGCAGCACGTCGCGCCGGTGCACGAGTTCCCGGTGGAGCGGTTCACGCTGATCCAGCGGGTCATGGTGGAGGCCCCGTTCCGGATCCTGCGCCGCACCCTGCCGCACATGTACGAGCGCGAGTGGGGCCGGGTGGTCAACATCTCCTCGGTGCACGGCCTGCGGGCGAGCGCCTTCAAGTCGGCGTACGTGACGGCCAAGCACGCCCTGGAGGGCCTGAGCAAGACGGTGGCCCTGGAGGGCGCCCCGTACGGGGTGACCAGCAACTGCGTGAACCCGGCGTACGTGCGGACCGCGCTGGTGGAGAAGCAGATCGCCGCGCAGGCGCTGGCGCACGGCATCCACGAGGACGAGGTGGTGGAGCAGATCATGCTCGACCGCACCGCCGTGAAGCGGCTGATCGAGCCGGACGAAGTGGCGCAGCTGGCCGTGTGGCTGTGCTCGCCGGGTGCCTCGTACATCACCGGGGCGAGCCTGCCGGTGGACGGCGGCTGGACCGCGCACTGAGTTCCTGACCTTCCCCCCGACCCCCCTCACCTGCAAGGGAACCCGCCATGGCTGCCCCCTCCGTCCCCGCCCCCGCCTCCTCCCCTGAAGATCCGAGACCCGCCTCCCTGCCCAGGGTGGTCGCCGCCTCGCTGATCGGTACGACCATCGAGTGGTACGACTACTTCCTGTACGGATCGGCGGCGGCGCTGGTCTTCGGGCACGTGTTCTTCCCGAAGGCCGACCCGCTGACCGGCACCCTGCTGTCCTTCCTGACCTACGCGATCGGGTTCGCCGCCCGGCCGCTGGGCGCGCTGGTGTTCGGGCACTTCGGCGACCGGATCGGCCGCAAGAAGCTGCTGGTGCTGAGCCTGCTGCTGATGGGCGGGGCGACCACGCTGATCGGCTGCCTGCCCACCTACGACCAGGTCGGCGTGGCGGCGCCGGTCCTGCTGACCGTCCTGCGGCTGGTGCAGGGCTTCGCGCTGGGCGGCGAGTGGGGCGGGGCGGTGCTGCTGGTCTCCGAGCACGGCGACCGCCGGCGGCGCGGCTTCTGGGCGTCCTGGCCGCAGGGCGGCGCGCCGGCCGGCAACCTGCTGGCGGCGGGCGTGCTCTCGCTGATGACGGCCGTCCAGTCCGACGCGGCGTTCCTGTCCTGGGGCTGGCGGGTGCCGTTCCTGCTCTCCGCGGTGCTGGTGATGGTCGGCCTGTGGATCCGGCTCGCGGTGGACGAGTCGCCGCTGTTCAAGGCCGCGCTGGCGGCCGCCGAGCAGCGCACCGAGCCGGAGCGGCCGCCGCTGGTGGCGGTGCTGCGCGACCACTGGCGGGACGTGCTGGTGGCGATGGGCGCCCGGATGGCGGAGAACATCTCGTACTACGTGCTGACCACCTTCGTGCTGGCGTACGCCGTCACCCAGACCCACCTGCCCAAGCAGACCGCGCTGAACGCCGTACTGATCGGCTCGGCGGTGCAGTTCGCGCTGATCCCGGCCTTCGGGGCGCTCTCCGACCGGGTCGGCCGCAAGCCGGTCTACCTGGTCGGCGCGGTCGGCGTCGGCGTCTGGGCGTTCGTGTTCTTCCGGATGGCCGACACCGGGAGCTTCGCCCAGCTGACCGTCGCCGTCACCGTCGGCCTGTTCTTCCACAGCATGATGTACGCCCCGCAGGCGGCGTTCTTCTCCGAGCTGTTCGCCACCCGCACCCGCTACTCGGGGGCCTCGATCGGCGCCCAGTTCTCCTCGGTGGCGGCCGGCGCGCCCGCCCCGCTGATCGCCACCGCGCTGCTGAAGGACTACGGCAGCGCCACCCCGATCGCGGTGTACGTGGCGATCGCCGCGGTGATCACCGTGGTGGCCGTGCTGTGCGGCCGGGAGACCCGCGGCACCGACCTGGAGGACACCGGGGCGGACGCTCGGGGGGACTCCGTGAAGGCGCCCGCTAGCCTCTGAGCACTTCGGCAGGATCAGGGCCGCGCCACCGGGCACCCGGCGGCGCGGCCCCGGCCCGTTCTC
The DNA here is from genome assembly GCF_003751605.1 of Kitasatospora cineracea. Lineage (NCBI taxonomy): Bacteria > Bacillati > Actinomycetota > Actinomycetes > Kitasatosporales > Streptomycetaceae > Kitasatospora > Kitasatospora cineracea. The sequence goes on along the minus strand of NZ_RJVJ01000001.1, from coordinate 3,256,701 downwards.
CAGCGGCGGGCCGGGGGCACGGGGGCCACGGGGGCACGAGCGACAAGGGAAGACCGCATGGACCGCCACACCACCGCCGCGCCGGCGCTGCGCAGACTCCTCGACCTGCTGGCCACCGGGGCCGCCACCGAGGACTTCGGCGAGGTGCTCGCCGACGCCCGCCGCCGGGGCGCGCCCGCCGAGGTGCTGAGCGAGATCGACGACGCCACCTGGCAGGCCCTGCGGGTGCACCGCACGATGCGCCAGCACCGCAGACGCGAGGCCGAGCTGACCGCGCTGTTCGACACCGCGGGCGACCTGGCCGCCTCCCGGGACCTGGACGCGGTGCTGCAGGCCATCGTCCGGCGGGCCCGGATGCTGCTGGGCACCGACACCGCGTACCTGACCCTCCCCGACGAGCGGGCCGGCGACACGTACATGCGGGTCACCGACGGCTCGGTCTCGCCGATCTTCCAGACCCTGCGGCTCAGCCTGGGCGACGGCCTGGGCGGCCTGGTCGCGCAGACCGCCCGCCCCTACGCCAGCCACGACTACCGGGTCGACGAGCGCTTCCGGCACACCGGGCAGATCGACGCGGGCGTGCTGGACGAGGGCCTGGTGGCGATCATCGGGGTGCCGCTGCTGCTCGGCGGCACCGTGATCGGCGTGCTGTTCGCCGCCGACCGCTCGCCGCGGGCCTTCTCCCCCGACGAGGTCGCGCTGCTGTGCACGCTGGCCGCGCACGCCGCGATCGCCCTGGACACCGCCAAGTCGCTGGCCGACACCCGGGCCGCGCTCGCCGACCTGGCCGCCGCCAACGCCGTCATCCGGGCCCACGCCGCGGCCGTCCAGCGCGCCGAGCAGGCCCACGACCGGCTCACCGACCTGGTGCTGCGCGGCGCGGAGGTGGCCGACGTGGCCGCCGAGGTGGCCGCGCTGCTGGACGGCGGGGCCTCCGTGCACGACGCCGAGGGCGCCCCGCTCACCGGCCCCGGCGGCGCCCCCGACGGCCTGGCCGACGCGGTGGCCGCCTCCCGCGCCGAGGGCCACGCGGTGCGGCACGGCGCCGAGTGGGTGTGCGCGGTGCTGGCCGGGCAGGAACTGCTGGGCGCGCTGGTGCTGCACGGGCGGCCCGAACTGGACGACGCCGACCGGCGGGTGTTCGAGCGCGCGAGCATCGTCACCGCGCTGCTGCTCCTGCTGCGCCGCTCGGTCGCCGAGACCGAGAACCGGGTCCGCGGCGAACTGCTGGCCGACCTGCTCACCGCGCCCGGCCGCGACCCGGCCGGCCTGACCGCGCGCGGCCGCCGCCTGGGCGTCGACCTGAACCGGCCGCACCTGGTCCTGGTCGCCGTCGCCGAGGACGCCGTCGCCCGGGACCGGCTGGCCGGGGCCGCGGCCCGCTACCTGTTCGGCTCCCGGGGCATCAGCGCCGAGTTCGGCGAGGGCGCGGTGCTGCTCGTCCCGCACGAGGGCGGCGGCGACGGCGCGGTGGCCGCGCTCGCCGCGGAACGGCTGGCCCGGCTGGCGGGCGGCCCGGTCACGGTCGGCACCGGGCGCGCCGCCAGCGGCCCGGTCGCGCTGGCCGCCACGTACGCGGAGGGGGTGCGCTGCGTGCGCGCCCTGCGGGTGCTGGGCCGGGACGGGGACGGGGCGTGCGCGGCCGACCTGGGCTTCCTGGGCGTGCTGCTGGGCGACGGGCACGACGTGGACGGCTTCGTCCGGGCCACCCTCGGCCCGCTGCTCGACTACGACGCCAAGCGCGGCACCGAGCTGGTGCGCACCCTGCGCGCCTACTTCGACTGCGGCGGCGGCCTGACCCGGGCCAAGGACCTGCTGCACGTCCACGTGAACACGGTGGTGCAGCGCCTGGACCGGGTGGAGGTGCTGCTGGGCCGCGACTGGAACCAGCCGGAGCGGGCGCTGGAGCTGCAACTCGCGCTGCGGCTGCAGCTGCTGGCGGGCGGCTGAGGAACTGCCGGAGCGGCTCCGCGGCTCGGGCCGGCGGACGGCTGAGGCGGCCCTGCGGCTCGTGCCCGCGGCGGGCGTACAGTGGCGAGGTTGGGCTGGTCGGCCGGCAGGGAGTGGCGTGGTGAGCGAGAACGTGCGGTTCGTGCGGATGGGGATCGGCGAGCGGACCGTCCCCTACCAGGAGGCGTGGGCGGAGCAGCAGCGGCTGCACGCGCTGCGGGTCGCGGACGAGATACCGGACACCGTGCTGCTGCTGGAGCACGACCCGGTGTACACGATGGGCAAGCGCACCAACCCCGAGGACCTGCCGCTGGACGGCACCCCGGTGGTCGAGGTCAACCGCGGCGGCGAGATCACCTGGCACGGCCCCGGCCAGCTGGTCGGCTACCCGATCGTGAAGCTGCCCGACCCGATCGACGTGGTCGCGTACGTGCGGCGGCTGGAGGAGGCGCTGATCCGGGCCTGCGTCGGGTTCGGGGTGGACACCACCCGGATCGAGGGCCGCAGCGGGGTGTGGAAGCTGGGCGCGGACATCCCCGGCGCGGTGGTCGACCCCTCCCAGGTGGTGGAGATCGGCAAGCTGACCCTGCGGATGGGCCTGCCGCTCGGCATCGACCCGCGGCTGGCCGGCCCCGAGTACGCGCCGTCCAACGCGGGCCAGCGCGGCGACGACCGCAAGCTCGCCGCGATCGGCGTGCGGGTGGCCCGCGGCGTGACCATGCACGGCTTCGCGCTGAACTGCGACCCCGACATGACGTACTTCGACAAGATCGTCCCGTGCGGCATCCGGGACGCCGGGGTGGCCTCGCTCAGCGGCGAGCTGGGCCGGCCGTTCGCGGTGCCGGACGCGGTGGACGCGGTGGAGCGGAAGCTGGCCGAGGTGTTCGCCGAACTGCCCGAGCCGGTCGCCGCCGTCCGGTAGCGGAATCGGCGCGGCACACCGAGCGTTGCCTTTCGAAGGCAAGCCCGGGGCCGGTCGAAGGCCATTGAAGTGCAGGCGTACCCTGAGGGGTACCCCGTCTAGTTCTAGGAGTCGCACGTGTCCGCTGTCGCACCCGACGGCAGGAAGCTCCTCCGGCTGGAGGTCCGCAACAGCGAGACCCCCATCGAGCGGAAGCCCGAGTGGATCAAGACCAGGGCGAAGATGGGGCCGGAGTACAACGCCCTGCAGTCCCTGGTGAAGAAGGAAGGGCTGCACACGGTCTGCCAGGAGGCCGGGTGTCCCAACATCTTCGAGTGCTGGGAGGACCGCGAGGCGACCTTCCTGATCGGCGGCGACCAGTGCACCCGCCGCTGCGACTTCTGCCAGATCGACACCGGCAAGCCCGCCGAGTTCGACCGGGACGAGCCGCGCCGGGTCGCCGAGTCCATCGTCACGATGGACCTCAACTACGCCACCATCACCGGCGTCGCCCGTGACGACCTGGAGGACGGCGGCTCCTGGCTGTACGCCGAGACCGTCCGCCAGGTGCACGCGATGACCGCGGCCCGCGAGGCCGGGCGGACGGGCGTCGAGCTGCTGATCCCGGACTTCAACGCCGTCCCGGAGCAGCTCGCCGAGGTCTTCTCCTCCCGCCCCGAGGTGCTGGCGCACAACGTCGAGACGGTGCCGCGGATCTTCAAGCGGATCCGTCCGGCCTTCCGCTACGAGCGCTCGCTCGACGTGATCACCCAGGCCCGGGCGGCCGGGCTGGTCACCAAGTCCAACCTGATCCTGGGCATGGGCGAGACCCGCGAGGAGGTCAGCGAGGCGCTGGCCGACCTGGTGGACGCCGGGTGCGAGCTGATCACCATCACCCAGTACCTGCGGCCCTCGCTGCGCCACCACCCGGTGGAGCGCTGGGTGAAGCCGCAGGAGTTCGTCGAGCTCCAGCAGGAGGCCGAGGAGCTGGGCTTCGCCGGGGTGATGTCCGGTCCGCTGGTGCGCTCCTCGTACCGGGCCGGGCGGCTGTACCGGCAGGCGCTGGAGCACCGGGAGCGGGCGGCGGCGGTCTGAGCCCGGGGCGGGACCGCTGCTGCGGTGGGGGCGGGTCCCGTACGGGCCCGCCCTTCCGCGTGCCGGGGGCGGGGCGGGGCGCGCGGGGCTGTCCGGGCTAGGCGTCGACGTTTCACGTGGCATTGACGGCCGGGTCACCGTACGGTAACGGACGTCCGGGACGCTGGAGCGGTACCCGGGTCGAGGAGTTGGTGGGGTCATGCGTACCGGAATCCGGACCGCGCTTCGGCGGGCCGAGCAGTTGTTGTTGATCCGCGGCGCGCGCCGCAACGCGTGGGCGGCGGTGTGCGAGAACCGGCGGCTGGCGGGCGAACGCGAGCAGGCCGTGCAGGTGTTCGGGCGCAGCGCCTGAGCCCCTGGTGGGGGCCGGGCCCGCGGCGGGGACCCCTCGGGGAAAGACCAGGGTCACGAACCGGCACCGCCTTGGATGATCGCGTGTGCCGCCACGTACCATGAGCGGTATGGCGAGGCAAAAATCCGATACCCCTGGGCGGCTCGCACAGATCCGCCAGGCATATGTCATGACCAAGCAGGTCGACACCAAGATCGGCCTGATCATCGCCGGCGTCGGCCTGCTGACCTTCGGCGTGTTCCTCGCCATCGGCTTCGCACTGGACCACCCGGTCTACCTGGGCATCCTCGGTTTCGTGGTGGCCGTGCTGGCGGTCGCGATCGTGTTCGGCCGCCGGGCCGAGCGGGCCGCGTTCGGGCAGATGGAGGGCCAGCCGGGCGCGGTCGCGGCGGTGCTGGGCAACATCCGGCGCGGCTGGAGCTCGAACCAGACCCCGGTCGCGGTCACCCGCAGCCAGGACGCGGTCTACCGGGCGGTCGGCCGGGCCGGCATCGCGCTGATCGGCGAGGGCAACCCGAACCGGGTGCGGCCGCTGCTGGCGTCCGAGAAGAAGAAGATGGCCCGGGTCGTCGGCGACATCCCGGTGCACGACATCATGGTCGGCAACGGCGAGGGCGAGATCCCGCTCAAGAAGCTGCAGATCCACCTGATGCGCCTGCCCCGGGCGATCAGCGCCGCCCAGGTCACCGAGACCAACGACCGGCTGCGCGCGCTCGGCGACCTGCTCTCCAAGGCGCCGATCCCCAAGGGCCCGATGCCGAAGGGCGCCCGGATGCCCAAGGGCGGCATGCGCTGAGGCGCGACTCCCCCACACCACACCACGGCCCCGCCCGCGAGGTTTCCCTCCGCGAGCGGGGCCGTTCGACGTCTCCGGGGTGCTGCCGGGCGCTTCTCCCGTCGGGCGCCCTCCCGGGCGGGTCTGATCCGGACGGGCGGGTCGGATCCGGACGGGCGGGTCGGATCCGGACGGGTGGGTCAGATCCGGACCTCGACGGTGCCGACGGCCTTGTCGTGCAAGCCGCGGGTGTCGCGGTCCCAGACGGCGGCCGGGATGACCAGGCAGAGCAGCAGGGTGCGCAGCAGCACCTGCGGGATGGTGGCGCGGGTGCCGTCCAGCCGGACCACCCGCAGGCCGAACAGGCGCTTGCCGACGGTGGTGCCGGTGGTGGCCAGGAACAGGACCGTCACCGCGTAGAACAGCGGGGTGGTCCACAGGTTCGCGGAGCTCTGCTCGCCGCGCGCCAGCAGGCCGTACGCGACCAGGCTGACCAGCCAGCCGTCGACGAACAGCGCGCCGATCCGGCGGCCGGGGCCGGCCATCGAGCCGGGACCGGTCTGCGGGAGGCCGAGGCGCTCGCCGCGGTAGCCGAATTCGGCGCCCATCTTCTCGGCGGCCGCCTTCGGGCCGTCGATCCACGATCCGAGTGCTTCTCTGGTGTCCACGAATCCACCCTAACCGGGCTTACGGCCGGGCCCGGGGGCGGCCCCGGCGGCGGCGCGCCGCCCGGGTTTCCCGTCGGGGTGAACCCCGTTCGGCCGGCTGCCGCAAGTGGTCTGGACCAGTGGCGGATCAGTGGCGCGGCGGGGCCGGGAATTTGCCCGGAAGCGTACCGCTTTGCCGTCCGTTCGAATGGCCCGGTTAACATGTGGGAAACAAGCGAGTCACGAGCCGGAAACGGGCCGTTCCTATCGTGAGCCCCCTGCACCGGGGCTCCAGTCGTCCCTGACGGAGACTCAGACCGTGCACGCCGAGGAGGAGTACGGATGTTCACCAACGCCGACGAGGTGAAGCAGTACATCGCGGACAACGACATCAAGTTCGTCGACGTCCGGTTCTGCGACCTGCCGGGCGTGCTGCAGCACTTCGCGGTTCCGGCCGACACCTTCGACCCGTCCGAGACCCTGATGTTCGACGGCTCCTCGATCCGCGGCTTCCAGGCCATCCACGAGTCCGACATGGCCCTGGTGCCCGACCTCGCCACCGCCCGGCTGGACCCGTTCCGGACCGAGAAGCACCTCAACATCAACTTCTTCATCCAGGACCCGATCACCGGCGAGGCCTACAGCCGCGACCCGCGCAACGTCGCCCGCAAGGCCGAGGCCTACCTGGCCTCCTCCGGCATCGCCGAGACCGCCTACTTCGGGCCCGAGGCCGAGTTCTACGTCTTCGACTCGGTGCGCTTCGAGACCTCCGCCAACGCCTCCTACTACCACATCGACTCGGTGGCCGGCGCCTGGAACAGCGGCTCCGCCGAGGGCGACGCGCGCGGCTACAAGGTCAAGTACAAGGGCGGCTACTTCCCCGTCCCGCCCGTCGACCACTTCGCCGACCTGCGCGCCGAGATGTCCCTCGAACTCGCCAAGGCCGGGCTGGAGGTGGAGCGCCAGCACCACGAGGTCGGCACCGCCGGACAGGCCGAGATCAACTACAAGTTCAACACCCTGCTGCACGCCGCCGACGACCTGATGCTGTTCAAGTACATCATCAAGAACGTCGCCTGGCGGGCCGGCAAGACCGCCACCTTCATGCCCAAGCCGATCTTCGGCGACAACGGCTCCGGCATGCACGTCCACCAGTCGCTGTGGACCGGCGGCTCCCCGCTCTTCTACGACGAGCAGGGCTACGCGGGCCTGTCCGACACCGCCCGCTACTACATCGGCGGCATCCTCAAGCACGCCCCCTCGCTGCTCGCCTTCACCAACCCCTCGGTCAACTCCTACCACCGCCTGGTGCCCGGCTTCGAGGCCCCGGTCAACCTGGTCTACTCGCAGCGCAACCGCTCCGCCGCGATCCGCATCCCGATCACCGGCTCCAACGCCAAGGCCAAGCGCATCGAGTTCCGCGCCCCCGACCCGGCCTCCAACCCCTACCTCGCCTTCGCCGCCATGCTGATGGCCGGCCTCGACGGCATCAAGAACAAGATCGAGCCGCTCGAGCCCGTCGACAAGGACCTCTACGAGCTCGCCCCCGACGAGCACGCCGCCGTCCCCCAGGTCCCCGCGTCCCTCGGCGCCGTCCTCGACGCCCTGGAGGCCGACCACGAGTACCTCCTCGCGGGCGGCGTCTTCACCACCGACCTGATCGAGACCTGGATCGACTACAAGCGCACGAACGAGATCGCCCCGATCGCGCTGCGGCCGCACCCGCACGAGTTCGAGCTGTACTACGACCTCTGAATCGGCCCTCATGGGCCACCTGGCCAGGAGGCCGTTTTAGGGGCTCTGACCTGCGAAAACGTCTCTCATGAGCTCTCGCCGTTACTCGGCCCTCCTCGCCCTCATGTGAAATGAGTGTGAAATGGCGGCGCCGAAAGTTGACGGCTAGTCAGCTAAGCCGGGGGCCGTTGCACCCGTAACCGAGTGTGACGGTCCCCGTTTCTGTGCCCCGGATGTCCCGGGTGGCCACTCGGGCATACCCGGTGCGCTCCCAGAGCCACCAGCCGCCAGCCGGGCACCTCTCCGCCGGGGATGGCGACCGACCTCCGCCTCCTACGGGCACCGCCCTGGCCGGGCCGCCACTACGCCGGATACTGGCGACCCTGCGCCCTTCCGACTCACTTCCCCTCATAGCTGCGCCCGGCCAGGAAATAGCCAAGGGGCAAGGCCGCTGCCCGCATTCCGTGGAATTGACATGCTGACTCGCAACCTGTCAGGGTGATCCTCTATTCGCAGCCTCGTAAAACCCGGCAGCACTAAATGCAGGCCCATAGGCCCCTCACGGGCATTGACCAGGGCTGGAACTCGCCGCATTGCCACCGATGCAGGCACCCCTGAATCAAAGAAATGCCATACAACGTGACCGAAGGAGCCGGCCTTGCGCCTCGACACCATCACCTCTCGGCGACTCTCCGAGCTGCTCGCTGACTCAAGTATTCCGCCCACACACCGAGCGCTCTGGGCACTGCTCGCGCAAGGCGAGTTCGGCCTCGTGGACTTCCTGTCCCTCGATGTCCGCGATGTCACCGGCAGGAAGCTCCGAGCCGCAGGTCCCTCGCGGTACGGGCTGACGGAGATGCTAGTTCCGGAAAGGGCCTCCGCGTTGCTTCGTGAAATAATCGGCGACCGCAGCGAAGGTGCCGTATTCACCGAGGGCGGGCGGGCAATGTCTCGGGAGAGCGCGAGCGCGGCGGCGCGCCAGCACGCCGGGTGCTCGATCCACGCATTCCGGAACTCAATCTTCCGGCACTCCGCCGTCGAATAGAATTCAACGCGGAGTTCCCGTCGTCGCGACGGGAACTCCGCCGCCGTGCTCTCAGGAACGCTTCAGTGCCATCGTCACCACCCGGTGCCCGATGCCGCCATTTCTCAGGAATCGTCCAACCACCCGTCCTGCGGGAAACTGGACAGGCAGGAGGTGCGCGATGGCTGACAAGGACACGGGCGAGTCTCGGATGGTTCAAGCCGAAGGTGAGGCGATCACCCCCAGCGAATCGGCTCTCGTGATCAAAATGACCGAGACCGGCGAAATCACTGGGCTGAGCACAGCGCGGGACGGCCGGGAGGCCGGAGTCGACGTGACACCAGACGGCAGGGTGATCGCCCGTACTGCCGGTGCGTGGCCCCTGAAGGCCGAGCGCGAGCAACGAACGGGGCAGAGTCTCACCAACCACCTCAACAGGCAGGGCGCCAGCTGGGGGCCAGCGGAGCTCACGGAAGGCGGCAAGCAGGAGGACGGTGTGGACTGCATCGCCGTCGATACCGAGGACGACACGGTGAAGCTGCTGATCCAGACGACGGTGGTCGACCGCACGGACACTTGGAAGCAACTCGCTCAGTCCCAGACCGCCGCTCACCCGGAGATGACGATCGAGCAGATCGTGGAGGCGATTAAGACCGCGATCGAGAGTAAGCAGACACGGCCGAAGAAGGGCATCCACCTCGCGCTCGATGCCACCGACAGCATCAACGCCACACTGCCGCCGGCCACCAATGCCTTCCGCGCCGCGTACGGCTCCTGGACTGCTGGCCTCGGCTACGAAGGCGTCTACCTGGTCGGGCCGGAGACGCTGGTTTCACGGCTCGATGCTCCGGACTAGCCCAGCTTCTGGAGCTGGAAGAACCGCAACTCCGCCTTCGTCACCATCGGCCGACCCGATTACCAGATCGCCGCCGAGCGCGCCTGGGTGCCACGGATCTGGTGGAAGCAGCTCAAGCAGCGCCCGATGGTCTCCGTGCACATCACCGCTGGCGTACCGGAGATCAAGAGCTACGCCGACGTCGCCCAGACCCTCCGCGACTCGACGGCGCACCGATCAACCTCCTGGCCGCGTGGTTCAGGCTTCCCTGTCACCCGTCTCAGGTTCGGGGCCATCTGGGCAGCCGTAGTTGCCCCACTGAATCCAGCCTTGGGCCCGGTTCACCTGCACGGTGCCGTGATTGAGCAAGTAGGGCGGCCGGCCGGTCGAGGCGGTCGCATCCACAACCTGCGCGAGACCGCCGAGCACCACGTTCATGTCGACCACCTCCTTCCGCGCCTTGGCGAGAAGACGTTGGTCCACGAAGGCACCGTAGATCCTCTCAGCACCCGGGAGGCGGTCGAGGGCGGCACGAGCCTCCACAATCACCTCCTCGGTGATCTCCCCAGCCTCCTGTCGGTCGTGACAGCCAGTTCGGTGGTCGTAGTCGCGGCACAGCCGCAACATGTTCCAGGGGTTGTGGAACATGTTGGTGGCGATCTGCGGGCGACCAGCCCGGTGCGGATGGCGTTCAACCCGCTGCCGGATCTCGGGCCAACCGATGATGTGGGCGATCTGCAACGTCCTGGCGGTAGTGCCACAGAGGGAGCACTCGGGGCTGAGCTGCTTGATCAAGTCTTCGACGTGCCGCGGGAGCGGAGGTCGGCCCATCGAGTCCCATGCCGTGTCGTACTCGGTAGTCCGGGCGCGGATGATTCCCCGCGGGGCCATGTGAATCCGGACGTCGACTCCTGGGTACGCCTGACGCAATTCCTTCGACAGGCGCAGGCCGGCTGTACGACGTCGCCCTCCAGGTCCGGGAGCACCCCGTCGAAGGGAATCAGGTCATCCCACCAGCCAGCCACCGAACGCCGTTCGCTGAGGTTGACCAGTCGGCGCCCGGTATCGGAGCCGTCCATCTCTGCCGCCTCCGCCGCAGTGACGGCGTAGAGGACCAGCAGATCGCCCCGGCGCCGCGGCCGGGGCAGGTCCGGAGTTCGTGCTACATCCATGAGGCCAGGATGGGGCACGGCTCGGACAGATCAGACGGCGAACACAACGTTTCATTCGACCCGGTGACGGCGGTGGCCGAGCGGAGTGCCCTGCTCTCTTGCGCCGACGGGCCTAACCAGATTCCGGTTCCCATCCACCGGTGAGCATGCCGCCTTGTCCTCGTGACATGAAAATGGTGTCATAGGGACATGCTGTTCAAGACGCCAGGCACCGATGCCACAGACGACCGGGTCCTCTCGGAGATCGTCGCCATGCGCGAGGATCTGCGCATCCACCTGCGGCCCACCTCTCGCTGGACCAAGCAGCTGCGCCGAAACCTCACCGCTCGCGCCATCGCCGGCTCGAACAGCATCGAGGGTTACGACGCGAAGGTGGACGACGTCGAGGCGATGATCCAGGGCGAACAGCCCCTCGACACCGAGGAGACCAGCCGCAAGGCTCTGGAGGGCTACCAGCGGGCCATGTCCTACATCCAGGACCTGTCCGACGCCGGTTCCTGGTTCCGGTACGACCATGGCCTCCTCAACGGTCTACACCGGATGATCAACGAGCACGATCCGTCGAAGCGCCCAGGTCGATACCGCGAGGGACCGGTGTACATCACCGACCCGGACGACCCGACGGTGCACGTCTACGAAGGCCCCGAGAAGGACGAGGCCCAGGCGCTGATGGGTGAGCTGATCGACTGGCTCAACGAGGGCGACCTGGACGCACCCACCCACATCCGTGCGTCGATGGCACACCTCAATCTCGTGAAGATCCACCCGTGGAAAGACGGGAACGGGCGCATGTCCCGTTCGCTGTCGACCCTCGTCTTCTCCCGCGAGGCCCTTGTCCCAGCCGAGTTCTCCTCGATCGAGGAGTGGCTGGGACGAGGAGTGAACACCTACGCCTACTACCAGATCCTAGAGCGAGTCGGCGGCCACCAGTGGAGCCCCCAACGCGACGCACACCCATGGATCAAGTTCTGCCTCGGTGCCCATCACATGCAGGCTCAGCAGGCGAAGCGCCGCATTGACGTCCAAGGTCGCGTGTGGATTCGCCTCGCGGAGGAGATGGAGGCAGCTGGGCTCGACGAACGCATGGTCGCCGCCCTCTCCCCGGTCTACTTCCACACCCGGCTGCGCCGCACGATGTACCAACAGGATGCCGAGCTGAACGAGCGCACGTCGAAGCGGGACATCCAGACCCTCGTTGACCTCGGGTGGCTGGAGTCTCAGGGGCAGGCGCGAGGCCGGTATTACACAGCTGGCCCTCGCATGGAGCCGGTTCGAAAGGACATCCGGATGTCGACGGAGCCGCTGAAGAACCCGTACAGCCGTCGCCGCGGCTGACTAGGGCTTGGCAGGTAGAACCGTCGGTGTGACGCGACACCAGCTGAGCGCCAGTGAGTGAGGGCTGATCGAGCCGCTTCTGCCGGTCGGACAGTACGGCCCGTACCCGCAGCCGGTGCACGAGCAGTTCGAGGACGTAGTGTGCCGGTTCCGGGCCGGTAGCCAGTGGCGGAAGACGCCGCGGGGGGAGTTCGGAGCCTGGCAGAGGGTCCACGAGCGCTTCGCCTACTCGGCCATAGTGTCGACTCTGGCAGAGCGCAGGGCACTATGCTCCTTCCATGTGGAGTGAGTCGAACAACTATGGGTTCGAGAACGAGCTGGACTACCTCCGGTCGATCAAGAAGGACGACGGCTATACGTTCACGTATCCGTTCGAGTACATCGCCAAGAACCACGGGAACGACACCTACGACATCGGTACAGCGGACATGGTGGTCCGGGTCCAGTGGTCAGACGCGGAGGCCGGGTACAAGGTGGCCTACGACGTCCCCGAGATGTACAAGATCGACCCCGCTGAGGGGAACGGCGATGCAGAGAGCTTCTACGAGAGCGACGTTTACTGGAGGCTCGGAAGCGACCTCGATGGGATGGGGATCGGCGTCGAGCTTCGTGCCTTCTAGGACCTGTGTGAGGTTGTGTCGGCGTCGTGGCTGATGAGCCGGCCGCCCCTGCTGCCCTTTTCTGCCTGGCGGCGGCCTGGTCCCGCTTCTCCGGGATGCCCTCCTTGCGTTGCCACGATTGCGCGCGTGCGCTGAGGAACATGTAGTCGCATCGGCTGCACAATGCCCATGTGACCGAAATGCAGCGCCAGTTGATCGACAAGTACAAGGCCCTCAGGGGCATGGAACAGGACCAGCGGGCGAAGGCAGCCCGTGGCCGTGCCTTCAACCAGTTCCTCGTGGACGTCCTGATGGCCGGAGGCACGGAGGCTCGTGCGGACAACCGCGGTGTGGACGGCCGTGACGATATTGACGTCGCCTTCGAGATCAGCGGCGTCCACTACATCGCCGAAGCGAAGTGGGAAGAAGACCCGGTCAACAGCGACCCCTTGGTGAAGCTCCGTGGCCGCCTAGAAACCCGTCCTCCCGGCGTCCGGGCCGTATTCGTCTCGATGTCCGGGTACCTGCCGATGATCATCCAGGATGCCAAGAAGGACGCCCGTGTGCTGTTGCTCGACCGGACACACATCGAGGCACTGGTGGCCGGCTTGCTCACGCCCTTCCAGTTGTTCAAACGCTTGAACGACATCACCACCCGCCGCGGTGGCTCGCACGTCACGATCACCGAGGTGCTCACCCCTGAGCAACCACGTCTCAGCCCTGCCTGGCTGCCAGCGAGCCACGACATCGTTTTGCCGGGGGCCACGCTCGCCGACGGCCTGACAGTGGAGCCGCTGCTGGCGACAACCGCCCTTCACGAGCCAACCGGCCTGACCCCGGCGGGCAAAGGTCAGCTGTTGGTGACAGACCACAATGGCGTCCACGGACTTCACGGTGAGACCGGTAAGAGGATGCCGAAGCACGATCTGAGCCTCAATGGACATCTGTGCGAGAGCAGGGTGCAGAGGCGCCCCGACGGTGAACTCCTGGTGCTGACCTCGGGTGTCGTCGTGTCCAAGCTGGAGGGCCGACTGGCACCTGTGGCCGGCGGGATTGACGGTGCTCGGCAGCTGCTCACGCACCCCGATGGCAGCGTGTGGGCGTTCTCCAGCACGGGCCCGACAGGCCCCGTGTACAACGGTTCCCACACCTTGCTCAGGCTCGGAAAGCAGCTGGGCGACGAAGAGCGGTATGCCATCACGTTCAGCGGCCAAGTCAATGAGGTCGTGTTCACTCAGGACGGTCGGCTCTTCGTCGTCGGTGGCAGTAAGTGCGGACATCTGGATCTCGGTGACGACATGGTGCTCGACGAACGCAACTGGCTTGCCGGTCCGCCCGTACGTGTGACCGCGTTGCTTGCTCTGGACTCTCGCACGGTGCTCAGTGCCGGCCCCGATTCTGGGGGTGCCGCGATCATGCTGTATCGGACGGATCTGGTCACATACGAGCACTCATTGGTCTGTCACTTGCCGGGTCTCAACAGAGCGACGAGCCTCATCTCCACTGACACCAACCGTGTCTTGCTGCTGGCCGACAACCGGGGCAACGAGCAGACCCCTCACCCGGTCTTGCTGGAGCTGAGCTTGTCGGCAGTGTAGGGCGTCACGGGTCGGGTCCGACCGCTAGGCCGCGGAGGGCGCCGCTGGCTCGGGAGGTTCAACTTCGCGTTGTCCTCCTCCCGAGCTGACCGTCGCAACCCCCGGAGGCAAGCCGTTCTGAGCTCGGATCACCTCCGCTTGCGCGCGGATCAACTCAGCCTGCGCAGTCATGACGTCCGCGCTGGCCTTGCCCTTGGCAGTAACCAGCTTGGCGAAGACCCCGACGATACTGGCGATCACGCAGCCCACAACACCGGTGATGCTGACTACGGCAGTTACGACGGGGCCTGCGTCGCCGGGGCCGAGCTGGCCGTGAGTGTTCCAGTGCTCGATCAACACCGCGATGCTGCACCAGGCGAGAGCTGTGCAGACCCCCACCAAGAAGATGATCAAACCGATCAGGGCAACCCGTGGGCCACGCCGAAGGTCTCGCTCATAACGCTGGCGGCCACCATCAGGCTCGGACCGGAGCCGGACTACCAGCCTTCCGCGCCAGCCGGTCGGGCGCCCACTCGACAGCTTGTTGAGTGCCCACCGGGCTGCCAGATAGTCACTCAGTCCGATCAGGGCAGCAATCGTCCCTCCGAGCACAGCTAAGACCGTGGCCAGCATCACCAAGGAGTTCATGCGCATGCCGTCGATCAAAGCAGTCCGACGCTCGGGTTGTCGGGCGAACTGCCCGACTCGGTGACGGTGGCCGTCGCTCAGCGCAGTCGCGGTCCCTGTTGGTCCTGCTGGATCTGCTGCGGGCGCGGTTGGAGCGGCTGCCGCTGCTCGGCCGGGCGCTGGGCCGGGGCCTGGCGCTGGTCGATGGGCTCGACTCGGCGGTTCGGCGCGGGTCGGGCAGTGCGGGTGCCGGGCTGTCCGCCGCGTTGCTGGAGCTGGTCGCGGTGGGCCTGGCGCTCGGCCTGGCGGCCGGCTCGGCGGCGCTCGGCGAGGGTCGGCTGGCGTCGGTCCTCGATCTCCTGCTGCACGGGCTGGGCGGCCTCCGCGGTGAGCTGGCGGCGTTCGGCGAGCACCATGCTGACGGACTCGGCGACGTGCTGCTGGGCCAGGGCGGCCTCGTCCAGGCGCGGGCGGCCGACAAGCCAGGACGCGCCAGTCCGGACGGCAACGGCACGCAGGACCTCGGCCTGCTCCGCCTCGGGCAGCGTGCGGTAGACGTCGGCGGCGAGTCGGCGGAGGGCCCGCTGGTCGCTGTCCGCGGTGGCCGCCGCCGGAGTGCTCGGGGCG
Organism: Kitasatospora cineracea; assembly: GCF_003751605.1. Taxonomy (NCBI): domain Bacteria; kingdom Bacillati; phylum Actinomycetota; class Actinomycetes; order Kitasatosporales; family Streptomycetaceae; genus Kitasatospora; species Kitasatospora cineracea. The sequence continues at coordinate 3,241,451 of NZ_RJVJ01000001.1, read as the reverse complement.
GTGGCGATGCGGCGGGCGGCGATGGCTGCTTCGGCGGCCTGCCAGTAGGCGTGGTGGCCCGTGCGGCTCTCCTCGATGTACGGGCCAGCCGGCTGGGCGGCGTTGTCGTCGGTGACCCGGTACTGGTCGCGGTAGGCGGCGACGACGGCCAGCTGCTTCTCCCACTGAGTCCGCAGGGTGGGGTCGGTCGGGGCTTCGCCGAGGGTTCGGCTCCACTCCGGCCGGTTCTCCACGGTGCGGTCGCCGAGCACCGAGACGCGGTTGGCGATCAGTGTGGTGCTCTCGCTGAGGTAGTCGTGGTGGCGTGGGTTGGCGGCGATGGAGAGCGGCACCGGGCTGATCCAGGCCGGGAGGTCGGCGCGGCCGGAGGCGGCGCGGGTGTGGGCGAGGGCCTGCTGCTGGGCGTGCTGGAGAAGTTCGGGCAGCGAGGTGCGGCCGGTCGCCTCGGTCAGGGTGGTCTCCGCGGTGGTGCCGGTGCTCTCGATCGCCTTGAGGGTCCAGGCGAGGGTGCGCCACAGCTCCGTTTCGGCGCGGTCGTTCTGCTGGGCGGCGGTGGCCGGGGTGTTGGCGGCGAGGTGGCGGCCGATGCGCCAGGCGAGGACCTGGCTGAGGCTGTCGGCGCCGGTGAGCGGGCGCTGTTCGGCGACCTGGCGCAGCAGTACGGCGGGTTCGTGGCCTGCGGTCTCGGCGCGGCGCAGGGCGGCGGTGAGGGCGGGCCAGGTGTTCTCGCCAAGGGCGCGGGTGGCGTGCTCGTTGCCGAGGACGGTGGCGGCGAGGGCCTGGTGGCGGAGGGCTTCGGGGGCCTGCTGGTGGTGTTCGGGGATGCCGTCGGTGGCCAGGTGGGTGCGGGCGGCGCGGGTCAGGGCGGTGACCGGGTCGCTGCCGCTGGTGGTCTGGGTGGCGGCGGTGGTGAGCAGGGTGGTGGTGTCGCGGCCGGTGCGCTCGGCGGCGGCCAGGGCGCCGGCGAGGTGGGGCCACTGCGGGTGGGCGGTGATCTTGTCGGTGGTGGTGTTGAGCGTGCTGGCGGCGGTGGTGGCGTAGCGGTTGAGGGTGTCGGTGGAGACGTGCGGGTGCGCGTCGGCGGCCTGGGCGGCGGCGGGCGCGATGCGCAGGGCAGCCGGTTCAGTGGTCGCGGTCTCGGGGACGAGGCGGTGGGCGGGCAGGCCGGTGAGCTGCGCGACCAGGGCGGCGTAGCGGGTGGTGTCGGCGGTGGTGGGTGCGTTGAGGTGGGCGGGTGCGGGGCGGTCTTCGGTGATGGTGTTCAGGCGCCAGGCGAGAGCCTGGGCCGGGGAGTCGGCGGTGTTGAGGTCGCCGCGCCAGGTGGCGGCGGCGAGCAGGCGCTCGGGCTGCCAGCCGTCAGCTTCGGCAGTGCGCAGGGCGCGGGTGACGGCGGTCATGGCGTCGTCGGTGGTGATCTGCTCGGCGAGGGCGGGGCCGAGGAGTCGGTGGATGAGCTGGTGGTAGTAGGGGGCGGTGAGGGTCTCGACGGCGTGCTGGTGGCGGGGCGCGAGGGTGGCCAGGGAGACGGCGTCCTCCTGGGCGCCTCGGATGGTCTCGGTGGCGGAGAGCTGGGCGCCTTCGCGGCCCAGGACGCGCTCCAGCACCTCGCGGGCGGCGAAGGAGTTGGGGTCGTTCTTGGGCTGGTCGAGTTGCTCGTCGGTGTCGAACGGGAGGAGGTCGTGGGTGGCGGTGTAGAGGGTGGTGGTGTGGCGGGCGCGGCTGAGCTGGACGTACAGCTCCTCGCGGGTGGTGTCGTCGGTGACCAGGGGGTGGGCGGTGTCGACGGTGCCGCCCTGGGAGCGGGTGATGGTGGAGGCGTAGAGCAGCTGGACGTTGGCGGCGACGTACTCGGCGGGCAGGGTGAGGCGTCCGCGGTGCTCCAGGTGGCGGACCTTGAGCGAGCCGTCCTCGTACCGCTTGAGGACCTGCCAGGCGTCGCCGTTCTTGACGAAGTCCGCGCCCCGGTTGGTGGTGATCTTGCGGTTGTTCTCGCGGGTGACGATCCAGTCGCCGCGGCCTGCGCGGTTGCCGTCGCGCAGCAGGACGCCGTCGGTCTCGACCTGGCCGGCGGCCACGCGGTCCTCGCGGGCGCGGGCGGACAGGGCGGTGACGTCGGTGCCGGTGCGGGCGCTGATCAGGGTGGTGCGGCCGGCGAGCATATCGGCCTTCCAGCCGTCGTAGGCGGCTTCGACCATGGCGGTGCGCGAGCCGCTGACTACCCGCTGGTTGGCGAAGTAGAAGTCCAGCCCGGCGGCGTCGCCGGTGCGGATCTTGAGGGTGGCGGTGGCCTCGTCCTGGTTGCTGAACCGGTGGAGGGTGGTGAGTTCGACGGCGCCGGCTTCGGCGGCGATCAGCCGCAGCGCTCCGCCCGCTTCGACGCTGCCGAGCTGGCGGTAGTCGCCGAGCAGGCGCACGCTCGCGCCGTGCTCGGCGGCGATGCGGGTGAGGCGGTCCAGGTTGAGGGTGCCCGCCATCCCGGCCTCGTCCACCAGGACGACGTCGCCCGGGTTCAGCACGAAGCCCGCCCGGTTCGACGGCACGTTCTGGCCGCTGCTGAGCTGGGCGGCGTAGGTGCCGCCGGTGTGCTCCCAGAGGAACTTGTGGAGGTTCTCGGCGGGCTGGCCCAGGTCGCGGGCGAGGACGGCGGCGGAGGCCGCGGAGGTGGCGAGCGGGACGACGCGCTGACCGGCCTGGTTGGCGACGTGGACGTACGCCTGCATCGCGGTGGTCTTGCCGGAGCCGGCCGGGCCGAGGCCGAGGGAGACCAGCCGGGTGTCGGTGGCGAACGCGGTGACGAGGGCGCGCTGGCCCTCATCGAGCGCGCGGTTGCGGGCCTCGAAGCCGTCGATCGCGGCGCCGACGAAGGCCGGGTTCAGCCCCTCGTTGACGGGGGTGAGGGCGGCGTCCACCAGGCGGCGCTCGGCGTCCAGGATGGCGGTGCTGGTGTAGCGGGTGGAGGCGTGCCGGACGAACACGGAGTCGCCGTTGGCGCGGCGCAGTTCCTCGGGCTCGTCGAGCAGCGCGGGGGCGTCGACGCGGATGCTGTGGGCCGGGGAGACGGCCTCGGTGACGATCGCCTCGACCAGCTGCCGGTGCTCGGTGGTGCTGGTGGTGGGGTGCTCGGAGCGGGCCAGGCGCTCGGCGTGGGCGCGCAGGTTCCACACCGTCCACACCGCGCGCTCCTCGCCGACGGCGGTGATCACGGCGGCGGCCAGGGTGGGGATCTCGACCGGCTTCGGCTCCTCCTGCCGGGCAGTGGCCGGGGTGCTCTCGGGCGCGGGGACGGCCGCCATCACGCGCTGGACGATGTCCTGGCCGTGGGCGGTGGTGACGGTGTGGGTCCAGTCGGCGCGCATCTCCTCCAGGGAGCGGGCGGCCTTCTTGCCCTCGCGGGTGTCGAGGTTGGCCTGGCGGGCGAGCTGGTGGGTCATGCCGCGGGAGGGGTCGTGCCCGTGGTCGCGCCGGTACTCCCGAAGGAGCTGCTCGTAGCGGGCTTCGATCTCGGTGCGGCGTGAGGAGAAGTGGGTGAGCGCCTCGGTGGGGACGCCGGCGATCTCGCGCACCGGCTGGCGCTTGGTGGCGGAGTCCTCGCGGGCCTCGAAGGTGACGCCGAGCCGGGCGGTCAGCTCGGTCTCGAAGCGGGAGTTGTAGAACTCGCTGGTGGCGACGGTCATCGCCAGCAGGCCGCGGGCGTCCAGCGAGCGCCACTTCCCGTCGGCGCCCTGGATCTTGTTGGCGATGACGACGTGGGTGTGCAGGTTGGGGTCGCCGGCCCGGGAGTCGTAGTGGTCGAAGGCGACGGCGACCAGGCCCTTGGTGTCGATCTGGGCCTGTCCGGTGCTGCCGGTGCGGGTGTGCGCGGCGTGCTCCTCCAGCAGCTCCAGCGCGGCGTCGCGGGCGGCCTCGTGGGCCTCGCGGACGGCGGCGCGGACCTCCGGTCGCTCGTCCAGCGCCCACAACACTGCGGCGGACTTCACCGGGGCGAAGACCAGGTCGAAGCCCGCGACGGCGGCGCGCTGGCGGCGCGACTCCTCCTGCTGGACCTTCTTGACCTCGGCGCTGGTGGGGGTGCGCCGGGTCTCCTTCTCGATGACGGCCAGGCGCCGCTCGACGCGCTCGGCGAACGGATCGAGGGGCTCGTACTCGGGGTACTTGCGGCCGAGGGTCGCGGCCTTGATCGCGGCGGCCTGGACGGCCTTCAGCTGGTCCTCGTCCATGTCGGCACGCACGTTGGCGGCCAGGTGCTCGGCGATGATCCGTTCGGCGTCCGGGTGCTGGCCGAGGCCGAACAGGTGCTTCATCTGCTGCTCGGTGACGGTGGTCCCGTCGAGTCCGAGCAGGGGCGCGCCGCGGCCGAGCCAGACGCCAGCCGGGTTGCCCTTCTGGGTGTAGTACTCCTCGGCGGACTGCCCCCGCTGACGCTGCACGTCGCCGCCCGCGACCTGGCGCGTCAGGTAGGTGTAGCCGTTGCCGGCGGTGAGCTTGTGGATGGTCATCAACGCGACCACCCCCAGCTTTCCGATACCCGGATGAGGGTAGGCGCGGCAGCTATTCGAGCCGCCGTTTCACCTGCCTCACCAAATGCCATGTGAGCACTTTAGCCCCGCGCAGCGGACCATGCTCAGAATATCTGCAAGAGGTGTCTGGATGGCTTCGTGATGCTGGCAGATTGCCTGATCAGAGCGCTCACGGGAGCGGACGTGTGACGTGCGCCTCGATTTCCTTCTCGGATTCTCTCGATGTTTATCGACGCTTATCAAGAGGGATTCAAAGGGGTTTGCAGACTAGGCTTTTCCGGTTATGTTCGGTGCATGAGTGGACGAATTTCGGCGTCGCGGGCCAGTGCGGTCCGAGCGGCGCAGCAGGCGAAGGCAGCGCGGGACGCGGTGCGTCTCAAGCGCGAGCGGCAGGTGGAGTCGGCGCTGGCCGACTTCTACGAGCAGACGGGCAGGGCGGAGCATCTGCGGGCGACCGCACGGGCTCGGGCGGAGAAGATCCTGGCGGAGGCGGAGACGGCGGCGTTGGAGCCAGAGCGGCTGGCGCGCGAGGCGGTCGGGAAGCTCGCCGATCTGGGTGAGCCGCGCGATCAGATCGCGGAGCTGACGGGGCTGTCGCTGCCGGAGGTGCGGACGGTCCTGGCAGAGGTTGCGGAGGCCGGGAGGCCGGGCAGCGGCGACCGCCGGGACACCGATGCGATCGCGACCGCGGGGCCAGATCCGGGAGGTGCGACAACCGGCTGCGGCGACGCTGCGGGCGGCGAACCTGCGCAGGGATGATGGGTCGGTGCCGGTGATGCTCACACCGCCTCGACCGCCAACGGCGTGAGAAGATGCGACGGTATTCGAACTACTGCCTGGGGCGTGCCACTGATGATCCAGAACCTTGATCAGTGGGTCCAGTGGAGCGGCCTGCTGCTGGGCACTCTGATCGCACTGGGCTCAATGGTCCGGTCCGCCTTGAACAACTTGATGGCTCGGCACGGTCCATCCCCGGTCCTCGGTGTCGTCGCAGGGGTGGGTGTCGCCGCGTTCCCGTCGCTGTTGCTGAAGGTGGCACCGGCCATCTGGGGCTCGGTGGCCGGCTCGCCGACGGCCGAGCCGGTGGAGACAGACAGCGGCTTCGAAGTGCCCTGGGGCGTCCTCGGTTCTGTGGCGGTCGGCGTTGCGGCGGTGGCCGGGGTGGCCCTCGCCGCCGTGGCGGTGCGGAGGCGCCGGGCGGTCGGCCGGGCCGCGCGACTGCGGCGTCAGCAGATCGAGGATCGACACGATCTCGTGTTGGAGCAGTACGGCGCGTTCTGCTCCGACATCCTCGCGGTGCTGGAGCGTCCGCTGCTGACCGACGTCTCCGTGCGCGAGACCGCCGAGCTGGTGCACGCGCTCGCTGCGGCAGCCGACGCCCGAGCCGCCGGGGCGGAGAGCCCTGCAGAGTACGGGCGGGCGGTAACAGCGCTTGAGATCGCTTGGCAGGTCGCTGATCGCCATGCTCTCAAGGTCGGTACTGGTCAGCTGCCGGAGCGGGAGCGCGCGGCGGTCGCGCGGGCACAGCGCCTGCTGCGCACCGCGCTGGGTGAGGGGGCCTCCGACGCCGAGCGTCAGACCGCCTACCGCCGGGCCGTGGAGCTTCTAGAGGGGATCGTCGTCATCCCTCGGGAGGTCACTTCGGCGATCGAGGGACGGGCGCGGCACCGCATGCTCCTCAAGTCCTACCCGGAGCCGGCGGGTGCGGGCAGCAAAGACGCCGTGCGGCGCTAGTCGAGGTGATCCTGCGCGCTGGCGGGGCTGGGGAGAGACGAAGGCGCTGCCGACCGAGCTGGTCGGCAGCGCCTTCCTGTTGTTCTGCGGTCGCTACTCGGCGGCCGGGGGGTTCCAGAAGGCGTCGAAGACCTTCGGGTCGTAGCGCTTCCCGTCCTCGGTGTCGATCGGGCTCGGCACGGGCTGGCCGGCTTCCTGAGCGCGGGCGATGCGCTTGCTGATCGCGCTGAGGCTGACGCCGTAGTACTTGGCCAGCTCGGTCGCGGTGCGGTGGGGTCCTCGGAGCCAGGCACGGTGTTCGACGCTGCCCTGCTCGTCGTAGCCGAACTCCCGGAGCACGGCGCGCTGCTCAGCGGTCGGCTTCCCCGCGGTGGGCAGGTAGCCGAGCTCGACCAAGACGGCGCGCTGCTCGCTGCCGAGCGGCCCGGAGGCTGGCAGGTAGCCGAGCTGCCACAGCAGCGGCAGCAGGGTGTCAGCGGGCCACACCCGCAGTCGGCCGACCTTGGTGCTGAGCGCGGCGATCTCGGGCTTGCGCACCAGGGTCTTCACGGCCTGCGTCCCCTTGCCGGTCAGGCGCTCGATCATGGCGGTGGTGACCTTGTCGAGCACCGGCTGAGTGGTGGGCTCGGCGGCGGGAGCGGGGGGCTGGACCGTGCCGCGGGGGCCGGTGCGGCTGGACCGCCGGCCGAGCCAGGCTTTGACCTCGCCCCAGCTGTAAGTGCCGAGCGGGTCGGCGGCGGGGAACGGGTCCGCGCTGTTGCGGTAGGCGGAGGGCATGCGGCTGACGGTCTCGCGCAGTCGGCCGGTCCGGCTGGCGATCTCGGTGAGGGTGACGCGGTCGTCGTCGGTGCCGGGCAGTTCATCCGGGTTGACGCGGGTGGCCTGGTTGTCGCGCATCCAGCCGGCGACGGCCTCACGCGGGTACCGCTGCTCGCGGTGGTCGCCGGGTTCCTCGGTGGGCCACCCGGGCTCCTTGGCCAGGCGGCGGACGGTGGACTCGGACAGGCCGGTCGTGGTCGCGATGTCGGCGACGCTGAGGCTGTCCGAGGGGGCCGCGTCCAGGCGTTCGGCGAGCGTCGGGGCGGGGGCCATCGGCTGGTCTCCTTGGGGTGGTTGTTGGGGGGAGAAACCCTCCCCGGCTCGACATGGACTAATCTACCGGCGCGGAGTCGTGGTCTTTCGGGATCGGTCTTCGTGGGAGGGGGCCAGCGGCTTGCCCAGCCGGATCATCGAGTCCGGCACGGCTTCGGCCGTGCTGCTGGCCCCCGTCTTCCGTTCACGCCGCGAGCGCGACCGGGGGCACGAGATCGGCCTGGTGGTGCAGTCGGTCCCACCACGCCGCGAAGGCGGGGCGCTCCTTGTCTGCGACACCTGCCGGTGCCAGGGCCAGGGCCATCTCGATCGCGGGGAACCCGCTGGTGCGGGGGATGATCTCGGCCCTGCTGATCCCGTAGCGGTCGGTGGCGGCTCGGCCTGCGGCGATGGCCGCCAGCGTGGCGGTGGCATCGGTCCGGCTGCCGCTGAACACCGTGCGCACACTTCGCCAAGCGGCGCCCTTGGCGGTGGGGTTCTGCCGTCGGGGGTGGATGATCCGCCGGACCTCGTAGACGCTCCAGCGCTGCCGCCGAAGGTGCTCTTCGAACGCGGCGAGGACGTCGGCCAGGCCGTGAGTGCGGGCGAGGTCCTGGGCGGCCACGGTGCCGTAGAGCTTCGAGCGTGGGTTGAGGGCCATCGCGGTGTACTCCAGCGCGAGGGCCTGGGCGCCGATGGCCGGCTCCGCCCGCCAGCGCTCGACCAGCTCGGCTCTCCCGCGCCGCCCGGCGGAGAACGGGCAGTACCCGCAGGCGGACCGCGTCCACGGTTCTCCGAAGCGGTCGAGCAGGTACTGCTCGCACCGGTGGCGGTCCCACCCCCAGCCGTCGATCAGCGGGTACTCGGGGATGCGGCCGATGGCGGTGAAGCCCTCGTCCCTCTCTGCTCGACGGATTTCTTCGCTGGCGAAGCCGAGCACGTGCCGGAACGGGGCGCCGCGGAACTCGTCGCCCAGCCAGCCGTCGAGCACGTCTCCCTTCGCGTGCAAGCTGCACAGGCGCCGCTTGGCGGCGATCTGGGGAACGGTGCCGCTGGCGCGGAGTTCGTCCGACAGCCGCCACGGTCCGCGGGTGATCAGCCGGCGCGGGCTGCGGGAGTCGTCCAGCACGGTGTAGCCGCCGCGCTGGCTGGTCCTGCTGAGCTGGACGAATCGCACGCCGTTGTCGCGCATCAGCGGCAGAAGGTGCTGCTCGACCAGCTGCCGGGTGATGTCCGGCTCGTCGCCCGTCATCGCGGTCAGCACGGTCAGCCGGTCGAGCGGGAAGTCCCGGCTGGCCGGCTCGGTGAACCACCGGGCGGCGACAGCGGCACTGTCGACTCCCATGCCGAAACTGAGCACGACCGGCAGGGCCTCGGAGGCGGTACGGGTCATGCGGCGCACGCCCCCGTGCCGTGCGGGGGCGTGCGGAGTGCAGCCCCGTACGGGCGGGCGGCCCGTACGGGGCCGGGTTCCTCACGCCCGGCGGCGGTGATGATCTCGGCCATAGACAGGTCGCGGCGGAATGGCACACCGATCTCGTCTTCGACCAGGGCGTAGTCGAGTGCGGTGTCCGGGGCCATCCGTGCGGCGGTGATGAGGGAGCGGCGGCCGGCGAACGGACACAGCTTGCAGGACAGGCGGTCGAGCTGCTGGTAGACGGGGTGGGGCGGGATGCCGCTGGCCCGTACGGTCTTCCACACGGCGTCGGTGCCGAGCTGGTGGATAGGCAGCCAGGTGGTGACCTGGCGCCGGCCGGAGCTGGCTCCGCGGTCCAGGGCGACGGCGGGCCGGCGGGCGCGGACGGAGCTCTCGGCAGCGCGGAGCCCGAGTTCGGTGACGATGTGGGCGGGCCGGCCGGTGACGCCAAGCCGACCGGTCAGCTCGGTGTAGAACTTCCGGGCCACGTCGCGCTTGAGGTAGCTGCGGCAGAACGGGGTGCTGGGCCCAGGCCAGCGGCCTCGTTCGCGGACCAGGTCGAGCAGGTGGCCCCGCTCGCGGCGGCGGACCTCGTAGGGCAGTCCGTACGCGGCTGCCTGCTGGGCGGCGAGTGCGGGGACGCCGGGCCACTCCGCCGTACCGAGGTCGAGGTGGAGGACGACGGTGCGTTCCAGCATCTCGTCGGTGGCGTTGGTGGCCCAGAGGTGGAGCATCGCGGCGCTGTCTTTGCCTGCGCTGTTGTTCAGCACGTAGGCGTCGGCGTTACGCAGCTGCGGCGGTATGTGGAGGGTGGTGCTCATGTGCGGGTTCCTCGTACGGGTTCGGTGCGGGTCGGGAGGTGAGCGGGAGGGGCTGGTCGTCGGCCCCCTCAGCCGTGCGGAGCGGGGTGCGGGGCCGCGGGTCTCCCGTGTGGACGGGGGGCTCCTGCACGGAGCCGGGCTCCGTACGGCCGTTGAGCGTGCGGGCGTCGGCCACCCGCTTCTCGCACCACGACCGGCTGTAGCCGGTGCTGGTGGTCAACTCGTCGTAGTCGGGGCGCCAGTCGGGGTCGGCGCGCATCGCGGCGAGCAGGTCGGTGATGACGCGCAGCTTGCTCGGCCGCTCCGTCGGCCGGGCGGTGGCCAGCTGCTCGCCGGGGTCCTCGGCTTCTGCTTCGCCGGCCTCTTCGGGAAGGTCCTCGGTCTGGGGCCGGTCGTCCGGCTCCGCCAAGGGCAGAGCCGGCGGCGGTGGGTCTGCGGCGACGTCCTGGTGCTCGCTGGTGACCACGGTGGTGAGCGGTGGGGGCGCGTGGTCGGTCCGCTGGCCGGTGGGACGGGACTCTACGATCCCGGCGGCGGCGAGGAACGCCAGGCTGGGCCAGGCTGCCATCACGTATCCCCACGGGGTGGGCCGGGCGACGGCGAGGTTGGCGGCGAGGCTCATCGCCACGCCGAGCACGAGGACTCCGCGCGGCCAGCGGGCTGGCTGTCGGGCGCGCTTGCGGCGGCGGATCTCGGAGACGGCTCCGAGCGCCATCAGCTCGACTGAGACGGCGATGGCGTAGGCCACCCATCCGCTCTGGCCTGCCTCGGTGGCGGTCTGCACGACGTGCGTGAAGGAGACGGCGAACGCGCAGACGCCGAGTATGCCGACGGTGAGGTCCGCGGTGAGCGCGTCCCTGTCGGTGGGGGTCGGAGTCACGATCTTGTTCTCTCGGGTTTCGTGGGCAGGTGCGGTCCGGTTGCCCTCCGGACTGCACCCGTTGATCGGTTGGGGTTGAGCGAGTCGTCAGTGCGCGGTGCTGATGTGCTGTCGACGCGCGTCGTCCACGTAGCCCTTGCCGGTGTGCTTGATCGACCATTCGCCGCAGCTGCATTCGGCCCTGGAGTAGGCGCGTCCGGGACACCCCGAGGTGAGTGGCTTGCCGGAGGTGGTGTGCCTGTGCTCGGGCGGGCATGCGGTGCCGTCGGCGTGGTGGTCGGTGCGCGGTGCGCGGAACCGAGCGGCGGCGGTCTTCTTCGCCGGCCTGGCGGGGAACGGGATGGTCACCCGTCCGAGGTCTTCGCGGCTGGAGGCTTCCTGCTGGGCGTCCCACTCGGCCTCGGTGTGGGCGTCGCCGACGCACAGCGGCTCGGTGTGGTCGAACCAGGTCTTCCGGTCGCTGGCGACGATGCGTTCCGCCTCTGCCTTGGCGGCGTCGGCGGTCGGGGCCAGGACGGGCACCACGTGGACGGTGATGACGTCGATGGGGACGATGAACTTGGGCATGCTGGTGTCTCTTCTGTGGGTGATCAGGGCGGTGAGGTCTGGCTGGGTCTCGGCGCGGTCCAGGCGTCCGGGGCGCACCGGCGCGGGTCAGGTCGCGGGGGTGCTGGCCAGGTGCTCCCAGGAGGTGCCGTTCCAGAACTGGGTCACGGCACCGATGGTGAGCGGCAGCCGGAGGGCAGTGTGCGCGCGGCGGCGGTCGTCCGCGGTGGCGGGCATCGGGATGGTGCCGCTGATGGTGGCGGTGCCGTCAGGGCCGACCTCGCGGAGCAGGGTGCGGCCCTGGAGTGCCTGAGCGCGCAGTGAGCGGCCGACGTTGAACTCCTCGATCAGCAGATCGAGCAGCAGGGAGAGGTTGACGGGCTGGCCGTCGAGTCGGCAGGCGTCGGCGAAGCGGGCAAAGTCGGCCACGTCGAAGTCGCTGTGGGGCACGAACTCCGTGGCGTCCCCGTCGCCGTAGTTTTGAGCACTGCCGATCTTGCGGCTGCCGTGGCTGAGGACGGCCAGGAACGGAGTTGCCCGGAGCAGCGTCAGCTCCTGGCAGCTGGTGACCTCGTAGCGGGGCTGCTCTGGGGTCTGGAGCCCGGTGTGGGGCAGGGTCGGCACGTGGTTCTCCTGGTGGTGCGGGAAGCGGTGAAGGTGGGCAGCAGGCGGCGCCGCGCGGGGTTGGGCCGTGGTGCGGGGTCGATCCCCGCAGCTCGGCGCTCCCGGCCGGGGGCCGCCCGGGTGCGGGCGGCAGGGGCCGGCGGGCGGTGCGGCGGGCTGGTGCTCGGTGGGTGGGCTGCGGGAGGGGTTGGGCCGTGGTGCGGGGTCGATCCCCGCAGCTCGGCGCTCCCGGCCGGGGGCCGCCCAGCTTCGCGCTGGGCGGCCGGTGGTTCGGTCAGCCGGGCTGGTCCGCCTCGGCGACGGTGTCGGTCAGCTCGCGGGCGACGGCTTCGATGCCGATGGTCACCCGGTGGAGCTGGTCGCGGGCCTCGGCCGCGCGGTCGGCGCAGAGCGTGTAGTAGTCCTCCTCCTCGTCGGGGTCGACGGGGAAGTCTGCGCGGTTCGGGTCGTAGGACGGCAGCGCCGTACGGAGCTTGTCCTCCCACTCCTCTTCGAAGGTGGTGACGTCGGCTACGAGGTTGCGAAGGCGTTCAACGGCGGTGTTCAACGGGCGTCCCGGTTCTCGTGGTGCGCTGGTGGCGTTCTGTGGCGGGCCGCCCGGCCCTGGTGGGCCGGGCGGCGGGGCGGTCACAGGGAGGCGGCCAGCTCCATGGCGCGGATGCCGTGGGCTTCGAACTCGTGGGCGTCGTCGGCGTCGGGGAGGGTCTGGGCGACGGAGGTGACGGCGTGCATCACGCCACCGGCGGAGAGGTCTCCGCCCTGGATGAAGTGGGCGAAGATGTCGGCCCGGCGCTCCTCGGTGAACTTGAGCCGCTGGGCGACGGTGGTGATGGTGGCCTCCGGGTTCTTCACCCGGGTCGCGGCGGTCTCCTGGATGGACCGCAGCTGTCGGACGACGTAGTCGTGGTCAAGGAATGTGCTGACGGCGTCGGTGGTCTGGGAGGCGATGACTTCGAGCGTGCGGGCCTGGGTGGTGTCGCTCCACCGGATCACTCCGTCCTGCTGCTTGCCGCCGATGTGCACGGAGCGCATGACGTCCTTGGTGATCACCATTCCGTTGTCGCAGACCTGGACCACCAGTCGGGGCACGATGGTGAATGCCCCGCACCCGGTTTCGCTGTTGCTGATCTCGAACCCGGCGAAGACGGTCGGGTTGTCGGCCCCACGCGCGCCGCTGAACGGGCTCCGGTAGTCCTTCAGGAGCTCCGGCGCGTAGGCGCTGACCTGCGGGGCGGTGATCTTGACGTACATCTTCCGGTCGGTGAGGTCGCACTTGTCCAGCCGGACCTCGACACCGGCGTCCCGCACGCCCTGGAGCGCGGCGGTCAGGATGTCCAGATTGTCAATGATCCGGTAGCTGGGGCTGAGGAACGCGCGAGCGGTGCCGGTGTCCTCACCCTGGGCCGGGGTCAGCGTGCGGACCATGAACGACTTGTCGGCGCGGCTGTGGTGGCTGAGCCACCCGTTGACGTTCGCGTCCCACAGGTGCGGGGCCTCGGTCCGGGTCTTCCGCAGGTAGCCGACCGGAATGCCGAGCTTCTCCGCGACGCCGGATTCGCACACGTCGGTGAGCCGGTACTCCGCCTGCTTCCTGGTGACTCCGTCCGGGGTGAGGTCGTAGTCCGCACCCTCGATGATCAGTCGGCCGCCCGCCGCGTGGATGTTCTGGACGGGGGCGACGACGTCGGTCTTGCGGGGGTGCTGCTCGCGCAGAATGCCCACGATCTCGGAAAGGCTCGCGTTGCGGGTGGAGGTCCTGGCCAGGGTGATGGTCATGTATGAAGTCCTTCGCGCGTGTTCGTCTGTCGTGGGTGCCGACCGGGGTTGCCCTCCCCGCCCAACAAGTACAAGTATGCCTCACTGAGGGTTTCTTGTCAACTTCAGGGGCATGGGTTCACCATGTCATGGCGTTCACCTCGTCCGACATTGCACGGAAGTGCGGCACGGTGACGGCGACTGCCCAGCGGCGGGCGCGGGCAACGGTTGCGCCGCTGGCCGCACCCCAAGCGGCGGCGGCGGGCAGGCCCGGCCGGACGGGCAGTTCGGGGCTGATCACGTAGTGCGCGCCGGAAAGGTAGGCGTCATGCCAGGCATGGCCGATGGTGTGGAGCGCCAGCACGAACGACCAGCGCAGTTGCCGCCGGGGGGTGAATCCGCTTTCGGAGAGAGCAGCGGCCACGCGGGCGTGCGTGTCCGCCAGGAAGGCATCGAGCCCGACCAGCGCGCGGCAAGCCTGCTGCCAGTCTTCGACGGAGAGGGTCGGCATCGGCGGGAGCGTGGCCGACTCGGCAGGGGCGACCTCCCGGACGACGACGGCAGCGGCGTCGAACTTCTCGCCGATGTCGCGGAGGATCGCCAGCACCTCGCGGGAGCGGGCCGGACGGGCGACTTCGGAATCATGGTGGACGTCGATGATCTTCAAGGGGCACCTCCTGGGAGTACGGGCCCCGGCCCGGCGGATCGCCGGGCCGGGGGTGGGCAGTGGATCACCGGAGGCCGGCCGCCCACAGCAGACCCGCGAAGCTGCGGGCGAGGTCGGCGATGTCGTCCCGCCCCCTGGTCCACGTCGGAACCTGGTCGCTGCGGACCTGGGCGTCGGGGTCAGACCACATCGCCCCCTGGAACAGGACATACTCCTCACCCGGCGCGGGGATGCGCAGTTCCCACGTGCCGAGTTCCTCGCACATGACCTGGACTGCGTAGGTGCGGGCTTCGCGGACGATCACGACGGTGCGGGGCGCGCGGGGGATGCCGAGTTCGGTGAGCCGGTGATCGAGATCGACCGCGACGGCGAGGCGCTCGGCGTAGGGGAGTTCGGCGATGGCGTCGGGGGTGAGCCAGCACCAGGCGCAGCCCGACCCGCCGCTGTGGCCGCATTCGGCCTGCTTGGCCGCGTTGATCTCTTCGAGCCGAGCGCGGTCGAGGGTGATCGTCATGCGATGACGCCTTTCGTTCGATCCATCGTGGGTGTCGGTCGGGGTTGCCCTCCCCTCCCAACAAGGACAATATTACCTCATTGGGGGTTTCCGGTCAAGCTCGAAGGCGCAGTTCGGCACGCCGGTCCGACGGCTGACGGACCGTCAGATCAACGGGCGCACCTCCCCCGTCCCCCCGACAGCTGCCTGGGGTCCGGGGCAAAGAGGCCGTCCGGGTCAAGGGCCGGCCGCAGGCCGGTGGCGCAGCCACGCGACCAACGGGAGCGCCCTTGAAGCGGGCGGCCGGCTCCGGATACTGGGCCGCGGAGGGGGGCCGGGGGAACCGCGCAGCGGGGCGCCCGGACCAGAAGAACGCCGCGCCGAAGGCGCGACCGCATCCGCCGCCGCAGGCGGCCGGCGGCGACAGCCGCCCAACAACACCGCCGCGCCGAAGGCGCGACCACTCCCCCCGCCCCCGGCCCCGGCGATTGCCGGGGCCGGGGAGTCGGCCTCAGTAGGATTCGGCGAGCCGCTCGTACGCGGCCTCTTCGCGGTAGCGGCGGTACGCCTGGTGAACGAACTCTTCGCGGTCGCCCGTGACGCCGACGGCGTCGGCCAGGTGGAGCGCGGAGGTGATCAGGTCGGCGATGATCGTGGCCGTGCCTTCGGCGTCAACGGGCTCGTACCGGTACGCGGCGGGGTCGGCCGCGATGAAGGCGCGGAGGGCGACCAGCGCGGCGTCGGCGGAGTCGTCGGCGAGGCGCTCGATGGTGAGGGCGGTCATGTTCGGCTCCCTGTTGCTGCGGGTGGATGGGCGGCTCGGGGTGCCGTTCTACGAGGCCATGGCTGGAATGTCGGCCGCGCGGGTGGGGGTGAAGTCGAGGTCCCTCTCGACCAGGATCGGCAGGCTCAGGGCTCCCGGGCGCGGAGCGGGGGTCAGGTAGAGCTCCTCCAGCTCCACCAGGTGGATGTAACCCCACTCGCCCTCGGGGTAGTTGACCCTGGCCCAGCCGAAGGCCAGGCCGCTGGCCGGGTCCACCTCGGCGATGTACCAGTCCGAGCCGCCGGTGAAGTAATGGATGTGGAGGGTCTTCTCCTCGAAGGACTGCCCGTCGGTCGCGTAGAGCGCGGGGATCTTCTCCAGGTCGGCGAAGGGCGGGTAGAACTCGTGCCCGCGCACATGGCGGTTCTGCTCGGGCATCGCTCCCCAGGCCCAGCTCGCCGGTTCGACGTTCGCGCTGTGCAGTTCGGTCATGTTCGGCCTCTCGGTTCGCGCTTCGTGGGTGTCGGTCGGGGTTGCCCTCCCCTCCCAACAAGGACAATATTACCTCGTTGGGGGTTTCTGGTCAAGCTCGAAGGCGCAGTTCGGCACGCCGGTTCGACGGCTGACGGACCGTCAGATCAACGGGCGCACCTCCCCCGTCCCCCCGACAGCTGCCTGGGGTCCGGGGCAAAGAGGCCGTCCGGGTCAAGGGCCGGCCGCAGGCCGGTGGCGCAGCCACGCGACCAACGGGAGCGCCCTTGAAGCGGGCGGCCGGCTCCGGATACTGGGCCGCGGAGGGGGGCCGGGGGAACCGCGCAGCGGGGCGCCCGGACCAGAAGAACGCCGCGCCGAAGGCGCGACCGCATCCGCCACCGCAGGCGGCCGGCGGCGACAGCCGCCCAACAACACCGCCGCGCCGAAGGCGCGACCCAACCCGGTTGGGCACCGCGACCGGGGTGGCCGGTGGCGGTGCCCAACCGGGGCTAGCGGGGTGCTTCCTCGTCTTCCCGAGGGGGAGCCATCGGAGCGAGGGTGGGATGGACTTCGGCGATGCGGCGGAGGCGGCAACGGGCGTCGGCTCGGGCGGCCTTGCTCGGTGACTCCTGGCTGGCCTCGGTGAGGATGCGCGCGAAGCTGGCGAGGGCGGCGGCGGTGGGCAGCATCGTGCGGCGGGATTGGAAGATCGCCGCACGATCGCCAAGTCGGCGGGCGGCGGCCCAGGAGCGGTAGACCTCGTGGTCGGCGGAGGTGAGTGGCTGGCGGCCGGCCAACCGGGCGTCGATCCAGTCGGCCAGGTGGCCTCCGACTTCGACGGTCGTGGTGCTCGTCCCCGGGTGGCGGAGCCGGGTCCAGCGGTCGATCTGGGTCTCCAGCACGCCTAGCCTGTCGACGGCTGGGCGGAGTTCGTCCGCCTCGCGGGTGGCCCGTGCCAGCTGGCGGTCGGCTGCCGACCGGAGGTAGCGGGTGTGCTGTGCATGGCGGTGGCGGTCCAACCGGTACTCGTTGATGATCTTTTGTCCGACCTCCTTGGCGCGGGCGCGGGTCTTCTCGGTGGCCAGTTCGTAGGTGCTGCGGTGGAGTCGGTCCCACGGGTCACGGTCGATGGGTGTGCCGGGCTCGGGGAGCGTGATGCCGTCGTAGATCCAGGAGTTGTAGACGGCGAGTCGATCGGTGTAGGTGCTGGGGCCCTCGTCCGGGTCGTACCGGCCGGAGACGAACCGCAGCCGGGTGTAGGCGTCGGGGTTGTCGGCCGCGCCGGGGGTGGCCTCGGGGTGCAGCGTGATGGTGCCGGTGACGTGGGGCGCGCGGACGGTGTAGTAAGTGAGGCCGGTCTCTGCGTGCTCGACCTCGTAACGGAGCAGCAGGCGGGTGGAGGTGTAGGTGGTGATCAAGAGTTCTCCGGGTGGCAGGCCGGGCCCGGGTGGCCCGACCTGCCGGGTTGGGTCAGCTTCGGGCGGCGGTGCCGGGCAGCAAGGGCGGCCCGCCGTGCTGCTCGGCGGCCTGGTTGATGGCCTTGGGCAGGCGGAGCACCACGACGGACTGGAGCCAAAGCAGACCGGCCACGACCGCGAGCAGCGGGTAGGTGATGAGGAGTTGGTCCCGCAGAGCGGAGGCGGCGGTGGCGGCGATGACCACCAGGACGGCGGCGAACATGCCGCGTTGAATGGTGTTGATGGTGCGGGTCAGCTCGCTCGGGGGCGGGACCGTGGGCATGGTGGAACCTTTCGTCGCTGCTGTTCGGCTGGTGGAACAGGGTGTCGGGTGGGCCTTGGGCTGCGTGGACGGCTCACCCTCCCATGGGGACGGTGCCGTGGTAGAAGCGGGGAAGGATGGTCAGCAGCGGCAGGGGGCTGCCGGGGTGGACGTCCTCGGGTCGGTAGTCGTCGCGCGGCATGGCCACGCTGATGAGGAGACAGTCCTGGCCGAGGAAGTCGCGCCCGATCCACCGCGAGGCGTAGACGGTCTGGGGTAGCCACGAGTGCTCCGCACTGCGCCGGATCGGTGCCAGCATGGACTCCGTCAGCTCCTCGACCGTGGGCGGTAGCGCGTCCGGCTCGCGCCAGCGCCAGACCGGCGGTTCGTCGCCTGCCACTGCCGAGGGGATCGGGTTGTTCCGCATGGCCCACCGCACGAACGGCAGGGTGGGGCCGTGGCTGAACTTTCCAGGGCCTCGTCCTTCGGAGAAGTAGCGTTCGTACCGCAGGCCCCTGCCCTGGTAGCGCCAGACCAGCCGGAACTCGCCGCGCCCGCGCGCGGTGTCGGCCGACGTCTTCACCACCCATCCGTCACCGGTGTTGGTCTCGTCCGCCGGGGACCACGCGGCATGGGCGTTCCAGCCGTGGCGACGGGCGTAGGCAACGACGGCGGCGACGCTGGCCGGTGTCTTCCTGGGGGCCGGGCCACCCGGCACGGCGGCGGTGCTGACGGGTTCTGAGTAGAGGGTGGTGGTGCTCAAGCTGTCCTTTCGTGGGCGGGGCTGGCCAGGGCCGGGCGGAGGGCTCCGCCCGGCCTGCGGGAGGTCAGCCGACCATGGCCGGAGTCGGCCAGGAGCCGACAGTGGGCGGGACCGCCGGGGCGGGCGGGACCTGGACGGGCGGCCAAGTCGCCTCGAACGCGCCGGTCGCGGGCGGGGCGGTGGCGGCTCCCTGCTGGGCGGGTCGGCTCCCGGCCTTGGTGACCTCGACGGTGGCGAAGCGGAGGCACGCCCCAACCTCGTCAATCTGGAGCTCGGTGTAGACCTGGCGAGGTCCGTCGGCCGGCTGGTGGGTGCGCTGCTTGAGAACGCCGGTCACGACGACGCGCGACCCCTTGGCCAGGCTCGCCGCGATGTTCTCCGCGTACTGTCGCCAGGCGACGCACGGCATCGAGATGGAGTCGCCGTCGCGGTAGTTGCGGGTGGAGCTGTCCCACACTCGTTCGTTGGAGATGACGGTGAAGGTGGCCCGCGCGGCTCCGCTGTCGCTGTACTTGAGCGTCGGGTTGTCCGCGAGGTTTCCGACAATAGTGATCTTGGTTTCGCCTGCCATGGTTCCTGCTCCTCTTAGCGTTCGATGTGGGCGCCGCCGCGCGGGCCCAGGGTGATCCGGAGATCCGGACCGCCACCGAACGGCACTCCCACCCCGGCCATCTCCTCCGCTTCCGCGAGCATCTGCCCGTCGGTGATGAGGTAGAGGTCGGCGAACGACTGCTCGGTGCAGCCGGTTCGGGGGTCGCGGGCTCGGGTCCGCAGCCGGTCCGCCGCTTGGCGGATCGACTCGACGGGCTCGGGATTGCCGCTACCGGAGAACGGATTGGTGAAGTAGGCGATGTAGCGCGGGCTCACGTCCGGCCTCCGATCGTGCCGTGGTCTCTGTCTGTTGGTCGGGGGTGCCATCCCCTCCCAACAAGGACAATATTACCTCGTTGGGGGTTTCTGGTCAAGCTCGAAGGCGCAGTTCGGCACGCCGGTCCGACGGCTGACGGACCGTCAGATCAACGGGCGCACCTCCCCCGTCCCCCCGACAGCTGCCTGGGGTCCGGGGCAAAGAGGCCGTCCGGGTCAAGGGCCGGCCGCAGGCCGGTGGCGCAGCCACGCGACCAACGGGAGCGCCCTTGAAGCGGGCGGCCGGCTCCGGATACTGGGCCGCGGAGGGGGGCCGGGGGAACCGCGCAGCGGGGCGCCCGGACCAGAAGAACGCCGCGCCGAAGGCGCGACCGCATCCGCCACCGCAGGCGGCCGGCGGCGACAGCCGCCCAACAACACCGCCGCGCCGAAGGCGCGACCCAAGCCGAACGCAGCCCCAACCTCCATGTATTCTTCGGAGTTGGGCGTACATTGCGAACGGGGCTCAGTACAAGCGAGCAGCGGTCTGCTGCTCGCTTGTACTGAGCCCCGTTCGCAATGGCGGTCTTTGGTTGGATCACTTCACAGGTGGTCGGGCTGAGGCTGCTTGCCTGCGGTTCGATCGCTGGAAAGGCCATCGAACGACGTGGACTGGAACGCCCTGACCCTCTTCCTGCTGGCCGCCTTCGGCGTCCTCGGCCTGGTCGTCACGCAGTTGACCGCATTGGTCAAGCAGTTGCCCGAACTTGTCGATGCGCTCCGGAAGCTCCGCGAGTCGTTCAGGGGACGCGGAGGCGGCACTGCGTGATGTTGTCGCCTGAGCCCTCCGGTCCTCTACTCTAGAGTTCCGCTGCTCTCCGTTCGCGGGGTGCTGTGGTCTCTGGCCGGTGGATACGTGCCAACGCCCTTCGGGGTACCCGCTCGCGGGTGTGTCCACCGGCCTTCTGCATATTCAGCGGTCAGGGACGGATGGTCGGCGGGCTGGCCTGCTGGACCGGCGGCGGCTGGATCAGCTGCGCCGGGGCCGTGGTCCTGGTGGTCGGCGTGGTCCTGGTGGTGGCCGGCTGCTCGATGGTGAGGTCGGCGAGCATCGCGCGGACGGGCCCTGTGTTGCCGTTGAACGAGGCGATAGACGCCAATGTGTTGCGCTCTGGGTCGAGTCGGGTCCAGTCGATCGGGTGTCCTGCGTCGGCGGCGAGCTGGCCGAGAAAGGCTCTCTGCGCCCGTCCGTTGCCCTCGCGGAACGGGTGCAGCGCGTTGACGTCGCCGTACAGGTCGGCCAGGCCGGTGAGGAACTGGTCGCGGTCGAGGCCGCGGAGGTGGTCCCGGCGGCGGGCGAGGCGGCCGAACACGTCATCGGCGAAGCCAGGGATCATCCGGACGAGACAGAACTGGGTGTTGCCTTTGGCGATCTCGATGGAGCGGACTTCGCCGGCCCACGGGTAGATGCTGCCGAAGACCTCGCGGTGGAAGCTCTGGAGGTGGGCGAGGTCGTAGCGGCCGGGGACGGGCTTCTCCGCGATCCTGGTGAGGCGGGCGGCGGTGATGTCGGCTTCGGCGGCGGCGAGCTGCTGCTGGTCGGTGATGCCGAGCCGGTTGCGCAGGACGCCGCTGTCCGGATCAGCGTAGGGGTCGGCCATGCTCAGTGAGCCGTCTGCTCTACGCCCGGTGCGCGGTGGCGGGCCTCGGCACGCTGGACCAGTTCGTCGGCGGTGATCACCCCGGCCGCGTACTCCTCTGCGTCGGTGAGGTACTCCGCGCTGGGGGTGAGACCCTCGGCTCGAACCGAGCCGGTGGCGGAGGAGACCGCTCTGCGGCGGTCCTCCGGGGTGGGGGCGGGGCGGTGCATCGGGTTGACTCCTCGGGTTCGCGCCGGGTGGACGCGGATTCTCTCATCAGCGTACGTGGCCTCTGGGAGTGGCTGCTGGTGCTCGGACGGTCGGCGGGTCGGGCGCGGCAGGCGGCCGACTTCGGACGGCGGAGGCGGGCGCGGGGGTGGGGGCTCGATGCCCCCTCCCCCGCGGTGCCGGCCGCTCGGCCGCCCAACCCGCGCGGCGGATCGGGCGGCCGGTGTCAGGCAGCGAGCTGCTGGTGCTCCTCCGGCGGAGCAGGCAGGGCCTGCGGTTCCGCCCGGCTGGCCGCCCGCTCGATCACCGCAGCCTGGACGGCCGCCCAGGTTCTCTCCTGCGTGATCTTCTCGCGGAGCGTGGCTGCCTCCGTCTCCAGCTCGTCAATGACCTTCTGGTGGTGGCGGTGCCGGGCGGGGGCGTGCTGTTCGTCGTGGGCGCGGCGCAGCTCGGCCGCCCACGGGCGGGAGAGCATGTGCCGGGTGATCGCGTGGACGATGGCGGCGGTCCTGCGCTGGGTGCCCTCCGGTGCACTGGGGCAGTAGGTTCCCCCGATGTCGCGCCGGACCACCAGCCACCGGTGGCTGGTGGGGTCCATCTGCTCGGGGTGGAAGACAGCCCGCTCGGCGAGCCGGACACCGTAGACGGTCGGCGCGTCCGGGTAGTTGGTGGTGAAGGGGTTTCGGTCGGGCTTGCCGTAGGTGATCTGGATCGCGTTCCCGTCGCAGCACCGGGTGTAGTAGTGGCCGGACTCCCACCCGACGGTGATGGTTCCGCCCAGCTCCGGGATTCGGTAGAGGGCGGCCCCGATCTCCCAGTCCAGGGTGATCGTGGCATGTATCCGGTAGCCGCCTTCGGTGACCAGGGTGACGTACTGCGGGCCAGTGGGCCGGGTGCTACTCACGCAGCCGCCTTGGCGAGCACCGGAGCCGTGACGTCGCCGAAGCGGGGCAGCGCTCCGGCGGCAAGCTCCTCGGCGGAGGGGAGGTTGGCCCATCGGCGGGCGGCGTGGCGGTAGGCGGTGGTCCAGAGGTTGAGCTGGCTGGTGAACGCAGCCTTGTCGGTGACAACGGTCAGCAGGCCCCCCACACTGACACGCAGCTGCGGCGCGCGGGTCGGGCTCAGCTTCGCGGGCAGCGTCTCCACGACTGCCGGGGGTACCGGGCGGTCAAGGCGAAGGTGCCCGGACACCGCCCCCTCGGGCGCGGGTACCGTGCCGGACTCCGTCCCGGCGAACACGCGGTCGGCGTGGTCTGCCACACCGGTCCACGCCTTGTACGCCTCGTACGCGGGCTGCGGGTGGGCCAGGCGGACGCGGACAGACGGCATGGTCAGCAGGATCGTGCGAGCGATCAGCACCGCGTGGGCTTCGTGATTCCCCGCGAGATGGACAGCAAGATCGGCTCGGACAGTGGGCGGTCGGTGGTCGGTGGTGGCGAGGTGCAGGTGCACTGGGTCCTCCGGCGGAGTGGTGGTGTGTGGTCAGCAAGCCGGGGGTGCCCGGTGCCATCAGACACCCCCGGCTCGTTCAGGCTGGGACTCTCGCCCCCTCGGGCCTAGGCGGCAATCGGCTCGTTGATCTCGGGGTACATCGCCTCCCAGTCCTTCCCCGAGTCATCCGGGCCGGTCCCCGCGATGATCGCCAGATGCCGGCTCAGCTCGTCTTCGGCCTCCTCCGGCTCCTCCTCGGCGGTCAGCTCCGGCTCGCCCGACTCCTCCTCGGCCTCCTCGCTCTCCGAGTCCTCGTCGTACTCGTCCGCGTCGGCCTGTCGGGCAGCCTCCGCCGCTGCCTTCGCTGCGGCCCGTGCTTCGGACTCCGCGATCTTTGCCCGGAGTTCGGCCACCAACTCAATCTCAGGGTCCGTCAGCGGGTAGCCGTGGGCGGTCAGGAAGTCGAACCACTCCAGTGCGGCCCACTTGTCTCCGTAGCCAGAGAGTGCCTGTCGGACCGCGCGCTCAGCCCGCACCGCAACAGCGGCGAGCAGTACCAGCGGCAGCCGGGCCTCGGCCATCCGTCGGGTGAAGCGCTCGAACCGATCGGTACGGTCGTCGTCACCCGGCGCGTTGAGGTACACCAGCACCTCGGGGCTGGTCTCGTCCGCTCCCAACGTGTAGAGCAGCCGAAGAACCTTCTTCGTCATCCCCTTGGGCACCTTCTTGGAGCGGCAGAGTTCCTGGATGTACTCCACTCGCACCTCCTGGGAGATGGCCAGTGCCTCCCGGCGCTCGCGCGCGGCCTGCTCCGCCGCCGCCTTCGCGGCCTGCTCCTCGTCGCTGAGGAAGTTGTAGGAGCCGGAGACGTGGTGCCCGTACTGGTGGGGGTCACGGCAGAGGAACGTGGCCTTGAGGTCTCCCGCCTGGTGCTCGTTGAAGAACGCCGCATGCCCGGGGCAAGCTGCGTGCGTCTCGGGCGTCAGGACCACGCCGTCAGCATCGGCGAGACGGTCAACCTTCACCTCGCGCGATCCACCCCAGCTGAAAGCCTGCGGTTCGCCGACCATCCGGACGTTGATGGCAGCGAGCGCCTGGGCGGTCTCCGCTCGCAGCGCGGCCCGTTCCGCCTTCCGCCGCTCGTCCTTGATGGCCCAGCTCAGACCGTGCCCGTTCTCGATCTTGGCAAGGAGTCGCTTGTACGCCTTCGGGTCGCCCTCGAACTCGGCGAGAGCCTCGGCCTCCTCGAAAGTCAGCGCGCCCTTGTCGACGGCGGCGCGGGCAGTCTTCGGCATTCCGGCCAACGCGATCGACGCCCGGACCTTCTTCGGGTCCTGCGCGACCCGGGTAGCGATTTCCTCGGCGTCAAGGCCCAGCTCGATCGACAGCTGCGCGTAGGCGTCGCCGATCTCGCTCTGCTTCATGTCCTCCCGGTGCATGTTCTCGATCAGCTGCGCGATGATGCGCGCCTGTTCGGTGGTGAGGTCGTTGCGAACGACGACGTCAACGAGTCGGCCGGCCTCGATCGCGCCCTTGGCTCGACGGTTGCCGAGGATGATCGCGATTCCGTCCTCATGGGGCGTGGCGATGATGGGCTGCACCAAGCCGTTCTCCCTGATGGACGCGACGAACTCGGTGTCCAACTCGGCCTTTCGGACGTTGCGAGTGAACGTCAGCTCGTTCGGGTCGACGTCTTCGAGAAGCACCTTCCCCGCGTTATCGGGCTGACCAGTGGGGCCGTCGGGGCTTTCGCTCGACTCGGCATCGGGGGCGACGGTCAACTCGTCCAGCTCCAGCGAGGCCAGCTCATCGGTCAGCAGCTCGACGGGGGCGAATGCGGTGGTCACGAATCCTCCAACAGGTGCATGGTCTCTGTCTGTTGGTCGGGGGTGCCATCCCCTCCCAACAAGGACAATATTACCTCGTTGGGGGTTTCTGGTCAAGCTCGAAGGCGCAGTTCGGCACGCCGGTCCGACGGCTGACGGACCGTCAGATCAACGGGCGCACCTCCCCCGTCCCCCCGACAGCTGCCTGGGGTCCGGGGCAAAGAGGCCGTCCGGGTCAAGGGCCGGCCGCAGGCCGGTGGCGCAGCCACGCGACCAACGGGAGCGCCCTTGAAGCGGGCGGCCGGCTCCGGATACTGGGCCGCGGAGGGGGGCCGGGGGAACCGCGCAGCGGGGCGCCCGGACCAGAAGAACGCCGCGCCGAAGGCGCGACCGCTACTGCCCGCCACCACGACGAGTGCCGGGGGCGGGCAGCGAGGCCGCTCTGCGGAGGCCGGGGACCTTCTCAGAAGGGGCGAACTCTCTCGCCAGCTAGTGCGGCGACCTGCCCGGCGGCGGCACTCACCTCGCGCACGGGGCGGTGGAGGACGTGTTCAGCCGCTGCTGTGGAAGGGTGACCACGTCACGGCTACGCCTGGTGAGGGCGGCGTTGACCAGGGCCAGGTGAGACAGCCCAAGGGGGGTGTTGCCGAGGTGTTGCCGAGTGGCCGGGTCGACTTCCTCAGCGAGAACGCCGACGTCCGAGCGCAGGTCTAGCAGAACGTCCATACGCTCCGTGGCCTCGTCGCTGCGACCGATGAGGTCGAGGGCGGAGACGAGCCAGAACGAGCACGCGACGAACGCACCCTCGTGGCCGCGGAGGCCGTCCACGTTGGCACTGGCGTCCTGGTGAGTGCGGTAGCGCAGCACGAGCCCGTCGTAGGTGGCGAGGTCGCGCTGCACGGCTTCGATGGTGCCGATGACCCGCTTGTCGTCCGCCGGCAGAAAGCCGAGCAACGGCAGCAGCAGCAGGGAGGCGTCCAGCTCCTGGCCGCCGTAGTACTGGACGAAGGAGTTCTTCTCCCGGTCGTACCCGTTGGCGAGGACGTCCGCGTGGATGCGGGCGGCCAGCTCGCGCAGCCGGGCCAGAGCGGGCGAATCCGCGTCCGAACGCCGCTCCAGTAGCGCAACGGTGCGGTCGAGCGCCACCCACGCCAGCACCTTGGAGGAGGTGAAGTGCCGTTCCGGGCCACGGATTTCCCAGATGCCTCGGTCGGGGCGGTGCCAGTTGGCGGCGACAACCTCGGCGAGGCCGAGCAGCAGCGCGTCGGCGGCGGGATCGGGTTCGAGACCGGCTTCCTCGGCAGTGAGCAGGGCGTCCGCAACGTAGCCGAAGACATCGAGTTGGAGTTGATCGGCTGCTCCGTTCCCGATGCGAACGGGGAGGGAGCCTTGGTAGCCGGGCAGGTGGTCCAGCGTGGTCTCGGTCAGGTCGGTGGTGCCGTCGAGCCGGTACATGATCTTCACGGTGGCCGGGTCGCCGATCGTGTCGACCAGCCAGCGGCGCCAGGCCCGTACCTCGGGCAGGTAGTGGCCGGCGCGGAGCAGCTCCCGGACAATGAGCGCGGAGTCCCGGAGCCAGGTGTACCGGTAGCAGTAGTTCCGCTCCCCGCCGATCTCCTCGGGCAGGGAGGTGGTGGGGGCGGCGATGATCCCGCCGGTCGGGGAGTGGATGAGCGAGGCGAGGATGGCCAGGGAACTGAGGACGGCGTCGCGGTACGGGCCGGTGTAGGTGCAGCGCGAGGTCCAGCCGTCCCACTCGCGCAGCGTTTCGGCCAGGGCGGCCTTCCCGTCGGGGACGGCGACTGCCGGTTCGTCGGGCTGCTGCCAGGACAGGGCGTAGGTCACTTGCTGCCCGGCCACCAGGGCGGTGTCGGCAGCGGCGGTGCCGCCGCGGGCGATCCGGTGCGGGGTGCCGTCGCTGTCCAGCCACAGGGTGGCGTCCTGGTACTCGGCGGCGAGGCGGTGCACGCCGCCGGTGCCGATGGTCGCCCCGAGGCGTGCGACCGTGCGGCCGTAGTCGGGGGCGATCAGGATGCGGGAGGAGACGGTGACCTGACCGCGCAGGCACGTCGCGGTCCGGATCACCTGCGCGGGCCGGTCGTCGGTGGTGGCGGGCATGAAGTCGGTGATCTGCAAGGCCGAACCGTCCGGCATCTCCCAAACCTGGTCCAGGACCAGGGAGCCGGCGCGGTAGGCCCGGCGGGTGGCCGGGACCGGCTTTGGGGATGCGGGGCCGAGCGACCAGGAGCCGTGGCGGCGGCTGCCGACCAGGGAGGCGAAGACCGAGGGCGAGTCGGGCTCGGGCAGGCACAGCCACGGGATCGAGCCGGTGCGGTCGACGAGGGCGGTCGAGCGGCCGTTGCCAACGGGGGCGAGGTCGATGAGGGGCGGTTGGTGGAGCGGCGCGGGCATGGGGTCGTCCTGACGGGTCAGTGGTTGGAGTTAGAGGTCAGCGGCTTCGGCGGGTACGGGAGTTGACTCGGGTGATGGCTGCTTCGGCGGTGCTGGCGAGGGTGGAGTGCACGATCAGGGTCGGAACGTCCACGGCGAGGCAGTGCCGGGTGGCTACCTGCCACTCGACATTGGGAGGGCAGCCGACGACGACCGGCGGACGTAGGCGGTCGGCGAGGTAGGCGCGGTGGGCACGGGCGACCGCCCACGGGCCGAGTGGTCGCCAGGCCAACAGAACGTCGGCCACTCCTTCGGCTCGGTTCAACCAGCCAGTGCGCCAGGGAAGTTCGGTGTCGCCGGGTACGTACGGGTCGAGCACGGTTCCGGTGAACCCGCACTCGGCGAGCAGACGTACGGCCCGGTGTTGCCAGTTCGGCTGTCCCGTGACCGCCCCGGCGAGCAGGACGATCGGCCCGCTGCCCGGCGCGGGGAGGTGGGGTGCTTGGACGCGCTGCAGAACGCCGGCCGCGGTGGCGGGTCTCACCGGTTCGTGGGTGCGGGTGCGGACGCACTCCCGGCTCCCGGACGGGCGCGGGGATGCGGGCGGCCGGCCGGGAGCCGGTGCGGTGGGACGCTGGGGGGGGTGCGGCGCGGTGGGTCGGATGGCGGACTCCCGGTCGGTGGTGGTTGGAGGAAGCGGCGGAGTGACCGCGCCGGTGATCAGGGCGACCGCCACGGCATGGACGCGGCTGCGGCGCGAAGACAGCGCCTGGACGGCGCAGGCTTCGGCGGCGTGGGCCTCGCGCCAGGTGAGACCGGCCGCCCTCACCCGCTCCGGGGTGAGCGAGCCCGCGCACAGCAGGGCGAGCACGGCGCGCTCGGCCTGGTCGAGCTCGGTCGGGCGGTCAGGTAGTTCGGCGCGCAGGTGCCGGGTGTCGAGCAGCTCGGCGGACAGCATTCGGGCGATGAGCTGGGTGTCGTCCGCCGCCGCGAAGCGGTGTCGCAGCGCGGCTAGTTCGGCGCTGACCAGGTGTTCACCGGTGGCGAGCCGCTCCGCGATGTGCGCGGTGTCGTAGCCCCGGGCGGTCAGTTCGGCCACGTGCTGCTCGCGCGAGGTGAGCGCGGGCGGCGGTCGGCGGGGCACCGGCCGGGTACGCGCGAGGGTGCTCGCCGTGGTGAGTACCTGCCCGGGGCCGGCCTGCGCGGCAACCGGGGCCTGGTCTCCGGTGCAGACCACCACGCACTCTGCGGGGAGCGTGCCGAGTTGGTGGGCGGCTGCCGCGTACGCGGTGGACGGATTGGCGGCGCCCTGGCGGACGGCGCTCGACCACGCGCACGCCAGGCCCGCCGCGGACACGGCCGAGACCGGGTTCGTCGCGCCGGGCGGGATCACCAGAACGCACGGCACCCGCAGGGCGAGCGCCTGGTGGACCAGCCGCACCACGGCCGGAGTCCTGTCCAACGGCGGACGACCGAGCAGGATCTCCGGCAGCGCCGGGGTGGGCGGCAGCCCGGCCAAGGCTCCCAGGTGGACGATCAGCCCCGAGGCGGAGCGCAGGACCTCCTCGAAGCGACTCGCCGCGCTGAGGCCCGGTCGGACTACAGGGGGAACGGTGCGAGTGGTGGCATCGTTCGTCTCCTCATCATGGAGTTGGTGGGTGCGACCCTGGCCCGAGTCGGTCGCCGTGGGTGTGGTGCACAGGTCGGCGAGGCTCTCGCCGACCGGGTTGATCAGTCGGTGCTCAAGGGCACCGCGGACGGCGACCGCCCGGTGGCGAGTGCCGAGCGCGGCGAGGACGCCCCGCTCGCGGCGGCTCGCGGTGTTCTTGGAGACGTTCAGCACGGTGGCGACGTGGGACCGGCTGCCGCCGGCCGCCCAGATCCGCAGGATCAGGAGCTGCTCGTCGCTCAGCAGAGGAGCGTCCGTCACCGGTTGGGCGTGCGGGAGATCACCGGACTGCCAGGCCCGGGCGAAGGCCGCCACACGGTCCTCCACCCCCAGGCACTCAAACGCCTGCGCCAAGTACCGCTTGACGGTGTCAGGCGCGAGGGAGAGGGCCGCGGCGATCTCGCTGTTGCTCAGCCCCGTGCCGACACGGTCCAGGACGGCGGTCTGCTGCGCGGTCAGCTTCCCCCGCGCACCGTCGGCGCTCACCGGCCCGGTTCCGGAGCGCGACCACCGCCGAGCAAGCGGGCGGCCAGCAGCAAGACCACGCCGGTGGCGTAGGTGGCGGCGGCCAGCACCGCCGGTCCGCGGACGGAGTGTCCGTACCGAAGTGCCGCCGTGGTCGCCGCTCCGGTCGCCAGCGCCAGCAGCAGGCAGGCCGACCCGCCGAGCAGCAGCGCCCAGACCCGGGTGCTGGACATCAGCTCGCCCCGGCCGACTGCTCGGTGTCGACGTCGGCCGCGCCGAGGGTGGTGTCCGGCCAGCCGTCGCCCAGGGCGCTAAGGGGCGCGATGCCCGTGAGCAGAGCCCTGGCCGCCGCCTGCTGCCGGGAGCGAGCACCAAGGGCGGCGAGGATCTTCTGCACGTAGTTGCGCACGGTGCCCTCGGTCAGGCCGAGTCGCGTCGCCGTCTCCTTCGGCTCCTCCCCTGCGACCAGGCCGGTGAGGACCGCCTTCTGCTGGGCGGGCAGCGTGATGCCGGTGGGGTGGCTCACGGGCACGTCCTGCTCACGCACCCATCCCCAGCCGACGCCGAGGGCGGCGGCGCGGTGGCGGTGCGCCGTGCCGAGCTTGGCCGTCAGCGCGGTGATGGCAGCGGTGACCTCCTTCTCGGGGATGCCGGTGGCACGGCTGACCGCGGCGTTCAGGTGTCCGCCGGCCACCTGCCGCAGCAGGACGATTTCGGCAGCGGACAGGTCGGGCCGCTGGGGCAGGGTTTCGGGCATGGCGAAACTCCTCGTGGCGAGTACGAGCGGAAGGTGGGTGGTGCGGGCGTGGCTATTCGGCGGGCTGGGGCCGGTCGAGCGCGGCCAGCAGCCGAGGGCCGCTGCGGCGGGCGGCCTCGGGGCCGATGGTCAGGATCAGGTCGCCGGGGTGGACGAGGGAGACGGCCAGGTCTTCGGCACTCATCTGGCACGGTCCGGGCTCGGGGATCACGAGAGCGCCCCGAACGTCCGCTTGGGCCAGGGCCTCGGTGCCGTCGGTGCGGCGCTGGGACCGGCCCGGGGTGGAGAGGACGGGCAGCAGCACCGTGTGGTTGGTCTCCGCCAGGGCCTCGGCGATCCGTTCGGCGAGCGCGACGGTGCGCAGGTGGCCGACCGGCTCGAACACCGCGATCACGGAGCCTTCGGTGAGCATCCGTGCTCCTTGGAGGTCGGCCGCGATCTCCTCCGGGTGCTGCGCGATGGACTCCATCACGGTGATCTCACCGACCGTGCCCAGGCGGGTCAGCGACCGCTCGACCCCGGGGAACGCCCCGAGTCCGTCTGTGAGGTCGGCACCGGACACGCCGAGCGCGAAGCCAGCCGCGAACGCCGCCGCGACGCCGAGCGCGGCCGTGGTGCTGACGACGGGCACGGTGACGGTGAACCGCTCGCCGCCAGCCTCGACGGTGAGCCGGTGGTCCACACCGCTCCACAACAGCCCGAGGACCGCGACGTCCGGATCTTCACCTCGGCCGACCGTCACCACCCGCGGGCCCGGCTGCCGGTGAAGTCGCTCCAGCAGCTCCGTGCAGCCCGGCTGGCCGGACCACACCACCACGCTCCCGCTGCGGCGGGCCAGCGCCTCGATGTCGTCCAGCGCCTGCTTGCGGGTGGCAAACGCCGGGGGTGCCGCGTCCACGGCGGTGACCAGGGTGACCGCCGGGTTCACACCCGCTCCGAGGGGCCGGTGCTGCTGGTCCGGAGGGGCGGCCTCGTGCAGGGCCGGGTCGATGCCCAGGTCCATCACCAGGACCTCCCCGCCGCCGTCGTAGCCGGGCGTGTCGCCGGCCGGTGCGGTGTTGAGAATCCAGCCCGGGTCACGAACGGTTAGCGCGCACGTCAGCGCGGCGGCGGCCGTCGCGGTGGAATGGCTGCCGACGACCGCCACGACAGCGGACGCCGAGCCGGCCAGCAGCTCCACCGCACGGGAATGCCCCAGCGTTGGCAGGCCCTGGCCCGTCGCCAGCTCCAGGATCTCCGGCACCGCCGCGTCGTCCCCACCCCACACGAGCGAGGTCGTCGTGCCCGGCACCACGGGGTGCAACATGGCCCCCGCACGCTCCAGCCGCCCGAGCAACTCGGTGCGGCGGCCGTCCGGACCGGTCGAGACAGTGACCCTGGCCCCGCGCCGAGCGAGGTAGCAGACGAGCCCGGCCATCCCGGGGCTGCTCGGGTCGGGGAAGTGCGGGGCCAGCAGGACATCGGGCAGCAGGATCGGGCACGTCGTACGCCGTGCCGGTGTCGCGTTCACGCCGCCACCGGCGCCGGGAGGCCCTGGTCGGCGAGTTCGATCATCTGGCCTGCGATCTCGCCCAGGTCCGCGCCCTTGGACCCGACCACAGCGAGCATCGACTGATCGGGCACGCCCACCAGGGTGAGGGTCTGGCCGTGACGGTCTTCGATCACGCTGTGGCCCCACGGGTGCGTGCTGGAGGCGAGTTCGCCGGCGATGCTGATGCTGCGGGCGCTCACGGACCCCAGCGCCGACATCAGCGCGGCCCACCTGTCGGCCTGGTCGCGGTCAACCCCGGGCGAGGTACCCAGGACAAGACCTTCCGGGCTGACGTGGACGGCAGCGACAGCGCCGGAAGTCCCGGTCACCAGGCGATCGAGGAAGGGCGGCTGCGGGTGTGGCTGCACGGTTACTCCTTGGCCAGAAAGTGAGGGGGCGGTGGGGGCGGAGGGAGAATCGGCCGGGCGCGGTACGTGCGCGGGTCACGGACTGCCGAGGCCGGGCGCGGGCTTGGGGTAGGGACCACTCCCGCCCGGCGCACGGCGCGTTCCAGAGCGACGGCTGGCGGGCAGCTGGCCCGGTGCGCCCCGGCTGTAGAGGGACTGGCCGGGGGTATCGAGCGCCCCGGCCACCAGGAACCAGCCCAATTCGCCGACGAGCACAGCCTGGTGCTCCCACGCCTGGGCGTCGTTGGCCACCATCGAACGGGTCCACGTCACCACGCCCCGCGCGGTACCGGCCGCGAGGACGCCTTGCACCGAGCGCCAACCCGGCCGTGCGTCTAGAGCAGGCAGCTGGCCAGCGTCGGTGAACACATCGACCACCACCCACTCGCGGGATTCCGCGAACAGTCGGCAGTGGTTCTCCAGCACGCCGCCCGGGTCTCCGCCCGGGGAAGCGAGGTAGATCGCTACGGGGACACGGCCCGGCGATCGAGGTACGTCCGATGGCATGCCACTACTGTCACGCCATCGTCGCTCTCAGCGAACCTGCGCTCCGTACGACTTCCGAAGATCGCCGGAGGGTGAACTCGTACGGTACGTACGAGTTCACCCTGCACCAACCCTGCCGACCCCCGTCAGGAGCACGCCACCGGGCTCGGCTCGACCGGGTCCAGGTCCAGCAGCCTGGCTACCCGGGAGGCGGTGCCGAGTCCGTCGGCGAACACCGCAGTGATGCCCAGCGCCTCGGCGGGCAGCAGGTTCGGCCGGTGGTCGTCCACGAACACGCACTCGGAGCCGGCCAGCCCCATCCGCTCCAGCGTCCGTCGGTAGATGGCCGGGTCCGGCTTCGCCAGGCCCTCCACCCCGCTGATGACCCGTACGTCGAACAGATCCCAGACCCCCGTCTCCACATAGGGGTTGTACGGCGCGAAGCCGTACGAGTTCGACAGCAGGGCGACGACGATCCCGGCGGAGCGGGCGCGTCGCGTCAGCTCCACCATCTCCGCCACGGCCCGCACCCCGCTGTGGGCCCGGCCCATCAGGTTGTCGCCCGGGACGCCCATGAGCTGCGCCGTCCGCCGGTTCCACTCGGTCTGCTCCATGCGACCCAGCTCCAGCTCCACGTACAGAGCGCGGCCCGCGGGATCGTCCTCCAGCGTGCGCCGCCAGGCGTCCGCCGGCAGCCCCTCGCTGGCACACCACGCCCGCGAGGACTGGCCGATCGGAGTGGTCATCACTCCCGCGAAGTCGAGTATCAGGCCGCGGTAGGACAACGGGCTCTCCCAGGCTCAGGAATCGGACCAGCGCCTCACCGGACGGCCGGTGAGGTCCCCAGGATCTCAGACAGCTTGCGAATCCTGGAGTTCCCGGCGCGACCGGCCCGCTGGATGATCACGCCAGGGATGGCCTGGTGCTTGGCCCACTCCGGGTGTGCCGAGCAGACCTCCAGCAGAGTGTCCAGGGAGGTGTCCCACTGCCGCGAGTCGGCCTGCGCCAACGCGATGTCCAACTGCATCCGGTTCAGCGCAGCCTGGGTCAGGCCGGACGGATCGAACCTGCGGGACAGGTCAAGCGCCTTCCCCGCGTTCCCGAGTGTGACGTTGACGCCCACGGCCTGGGCGCCGGCGTAGGACGGCCCGAACTGCATCCCGTTGCCGAAGACATCGCGCCCCAGCCGCGCCGCCACCGCGTGGGCCTGCGAGAGCAGGTCCGCCGATCGGTCGGCGTCGCCGAGCCTGCTCGCCGCGACGGCCGCGAAGACGATGTTTTTCCCGTACGCGGCCAGCAACCCCGCGCCCTGCTCGGAGAACCGTGGCTCAGCACGGGCCGCCGCTCCCTCGGCCTCGCGCAGCGCCTGCTCCACCCGCCCGTCCCGCAAGAGCACCCGTGCTCGCGC
This sequence comes from Kitasatospora cineracea, assembly GCF_003751605.1. Classification (NCBI taxonomy): domain Bacteria; kingdom Bacillati; phylum Actinomycetota; class Actinomycetes; order Kitasatosporales; family Streptomycetaceae; genus Kitasatospora; species Kitasatospora cineracea. The sequence continues at coordinate 3,208,122 of NZ_RJVJ01000001.1, read as the reverse complement.
GGACCCCAGCATCGAGATCCTCACCGGATCGGCCGCCAGCTCCGCGTGCCGGAGGGCGTGGCCGACCGAGGCGTACGCCAGGTCCCGCGCGCCAAGGAAGTTGCTGATGAGCCCCGCCGCCCGGTAGGCGTCGGACAGCAGACCATTCGCAGCCGCCTGCTGGTCGGCCGGTGCTGCCTGTGCGAACAGGGCGACCGACCGCAGGAAGGGCGCGACCAGCGAGCCGGCCTCGGCGTACGCCCCGCGCCAGTACACCCGCCACATCCGCTCGGCCGCCTCCGCGAGATCAGCCTGGCCCGGAGCCGCACCCTCGACAGGGTCCGCCACGATGCCCGCAGCGGTGTCGTGGACCGTCCGCGACAGCTCCCGCAGCATCGAGCGATCATCGCTTCCCATCCCGCGCCGGGGAGCCTGCTGCCCAAGAACCACCGACACGTCGGAGTGCAACGCCTCCGCAAGACGCAGGAGTGTCGGCAACGACAGCGGCCCCTTGTCCTGTTCCGCCTTCTGGACCGTCGGCAGCGACAGCCCGCTGCGCTCAGCCAGTCCCGCTTGGGTCAGGTCCTTCCCCCGGAGCATCTTGATCCGCTCACCGGTGGTGAAGTCCCCCCACTGACTCACAGCTTTCCCCCTTCATGAACTTCTGCCTTTGGACCGTACCCGTCAGGACTGCCCACCGCATGACGTTCTGACTGAAACTGTCCGGCTGGCCTTGAAGAAGCCGCCGTCGAGGCGTCAACTTCCGTGCCAGCAAACAACTCACGCGAGCGATAGGCATCGACCTACCCGCCCCCTACCGTGGTTGAACACCTTCGAGGAGTCGCATTGGACCACAGCTTCTCCCTCGGCCTTGATGATCACGAGGACCGGGGCGTGACACAGTCCTCACCGCTTCATGCTCTGATGTCCTCGCCTCCAGACGGGTGCGTTCCGGCGGTCGACGGGCTGCCCTTCTTGGAGTGCAGCCGAGAAGCGGACACCCTCCTTGAAGGCATCGCGAACGTCGTGGGCGAGGCGAGGGCACGCCACGGGATTCTCCTGAACGACTTGGGCGTAGAGAAGATCCAAGAGTGGTCTCGCGACGGCCTGAACGGGTTCGGGGCGGAGACGGTAGCTCAGCATCTACTCCTGGCGATCTACCGAGGCGGCCTCTTGGGGTACGCGCCGGAGGACCTCGTGCGGTTCATCCGGACGGCCACGGGCTCGCCCTCCCCAGCGGACTCCGGCGGTGGGGAACATCACCAGCCCAACGGCTGTCGCTCGTAGAAGAGTCCACCGGTGGGCCCGTCATCGGGGAGGGTGGCGAGCCAGACGGGTGTGTCGGCGGCGTCCTCCGGGGTACGGTCGGTCTCGCCGTAGGCCATGCGGGTCGCCATGCGTCCAGGAGACACGGCGTTGACCAGGATTCCAGTCCCGTGGAGTTCGGCGGCGAGGATCTGGGTGAGGGCGTTGAGGCCGGCCTTGGAGACCCGGTAACTCACGTTGCCCGTACCCATGTTGCTCTGTGAGCCGAGGTGGCTGGTGATGTTGACGATGCGGCCATAGCCGTTCTTTCGCATCTCCTGAGCAGCTGCGGCGGCAAGCCGCCAGGCACCGAGCAGGTTGGTGTCCAGGGTGGCCCGGACGCGCTCGAAGTCCGGCGCGGCAGCGGCCTGGCCGCGGTCGACGGCAACTGCGGCGTTGTTGACCAGCACGTCCAGGCGTCCGAGCGGAGCGGCAACGTCGGCGATGCAGCGGGCGACGCTGGCCGGGTCGGTGACGTCCAGTTCGTGCGAGTGGACGAACAGCCGCTTGCGGCCGAGGGCTTCTTCCGCCTCCCGGCCGGCGAGGCGGTCGCGCACGCCGAGGACGACCTGCATGCCCTGTTCGGCGAGGCGGGTGGCGACGGCGAGGCCCAAGCCGCGGTTTCCGCCGGAGACGAGCGCGACGCGGGAGACGGGTTGTGTGGTCATGCGACCAGTGTGGCGAGCAGTTGATCGAGGCGCTGGACTTTCGGGTCCTTGGCGGTGAGCGGAAGTTCGGCGCGGGCGGCGGCAGCGCGGGCGGCGTTTCGATGAGATGGTGCAGCGGTGATCATCGGGATGGCCGTCTCCAGGAGGTGGACAGCGTGGTCGGCATCGCCGAGCGCGGTGTGCGTCCGGGCGTTCTGGATGGTGTAGGTGGCCAGGTCGCGGCGCTTGGCGGCTGGCATGAGAGCCACCGCGGTGCCGTAGTGGCGCTGGGCGAGTCGCGGGCGGCGGAGGTCGGCGTGGCAGGTGGCGGTCTGGGCGTGGAACTCCGCAGCGTCGAAGTAGTTGGTCCAGTCAGGATCGTCGTCGCTGCTGTCGGCGCGGGCCATCTGTGTCTCGGCTGCGGACAGCAGGCGGTCGCACTCGGCATGGTCTCCGCAGGCCGCTGCCGCGCGGGCTTGCCGCAGCAGCAGCATGGCCAAGGTCCGGGGGGTGACCTCGCCGGCTCCCTCGACGGCAGCCTCCGCGAGCCAGAGCGAGTCAGCGTAGAGGCCGTGGTCGTAGCACTGGAGGCTGAGCGACTTGATGATATTGGCGCCCAGCGCGCGGTCGGCGGCAGTGTGGGCGGCGCGCAAGCCGGTGGCCCAGTACCGCTGTGCTGCGGCGTGGAGTCCGGCGTCGAAGGAGGACCACCCGGCGAGGCGGGCAAGCTCGGCGCCGAGGCGGAGCAGCCGCTGGCCGACCTTATCGGAGTAGGACGCTTCCTTGAGGATGCCGGTGACCGTGTCGAGTTCGGCGTCCAGGAGCTGGCGGGTGCGCGGTCCCCCGAGGCGGGCCTCCAAACGTCGGAGCCGGGGAAGGCCGTCCTCCAGGTCCGCGACGAGCTGGATGTCGATGCGGCCTCCGGCTAGCGCTGCGGCCACCGGCTCGGGGGCTCGGGTGAGCCATTGGCCGGCGAGCGCGGTCAGGGCCTCGCCGCCGAGCTTCATGAATCCGCGTCGGTCGAACATGGCGTGCTCCAAGGTGTCGTCCAACGACTGGAGCGTCCCCGCACGGGTCCAGGGGAAACCGGTGCGGACCGGGCCGCCGTCCGGCAGCCAGCCTGGCCAGCCGAGCCGGTGCACCTCCCTCATCGGAACGCCGAGTTCGGCGGCGAGGGCTGCTTGGCTCTCCGCGTCCGGCTCGACGCTCCAGTGCTCCCACTTCCACGCCTTGCGCCGGTCGGCCGACCGACGGGTGGCCTTGGCGACGATGTCGACAACGTCCTGGTAGGTCCAGCCCTTTTCCTCCCGCACCACGCTCAGCGGATGAACCAGCCGAACTGGTGCGCGTAAGCCGGTCGACCGGCCCATTCCCAACCCCCGATGTATTCACCGGACCGTAGTCGGCCCACCACTGTGCGCTGATGGTACCTCCGAGGCGGCTGGGGCCAGAAGACGACAGGAAGACGACAAACCCGCTCTGTTCAGCAGCAGTTGATCGGGGGTTAGCTAGTGCTCCCCCCGACGGGTGCCCGGCTGGCTGAACTGCGGCCGGGTGCCCTGGGGGCCGACCGGGGACCACCAGGGACCTGACGCTGACCCGGCCGCACGACGAGACGACGTCCACCGACGGACGGACCGCTCGCACTGATCACCGGGGCGCGACAAGCCGGCCGCGCCCGCACCCGTTCACCGCGTACGCCGCTCCAGTCCGCCGTGCCCTCGTGCCGCCGGGCGGGTCGGGCGTGCCCGAGCCTGGAGGAGTCCCATGCCCCGAAGGACCGCTGTTGTGACCGGTGGAGCCGGATTCATCGGCTCCCACCTGTGCGACGCGCTGATCCGCGACGGCCTCGCCGTGGTCTGCGTGGACAACTTCCTGACCGGCAGCCGCGACAACATCGCGCACCTGCTCGGCACCGAGCACTTCGAGCTGGTCGAGCAGGACGTCAACGACAAGCTCGCCGTCACGGGCGAGGTGGACGTGGTGTTCCACCTGGCCTCGCCGGCCTCCCCGGCGGACTACCTGCGCCACCCCCTTCCGACGTTGTCGGTCGGCTCCATCGGCACGCTGAACGTGCTGGAGTTGGCGAAGGAGCGCGGGGCCCGGTTCGTCCTGGCCTCGACCTCGGAGGTGTACGGCGACCCGCACCAGCACCCGCAGACCGAGGCGTACTGGGGCAACGTCAACCCGATCGGACCGCGCAGCGTCTACGACGAGGCCAAGCGCTTCTCGGAGGCGAGCACCGCCGCGTACCGCCGCGAGTTCGGCACCAACACCGCGATCGTGCGGATCTTCAACACCTTCGGCCCGCGGATGCGCACCGACGACGGCCGCGCGGTGCCGGCCTTCATCACCCGGGCGCTCGCCGGGCAACCCCTCCGAGTCGCAGGGGACGGTGGCCAGAGCCGCTCGCTGTGCTTCGTGGAGGACACGGTGGCCGGACTGCTGGCCGTCGCCGCGAGCGACCACCCGGGCCCGGTCAACCTGGGCACCGAGGACGAGCGGACGGTGCTGGCCCTCGCCCACCTGGTCCTCGACCTCACCGGCTCCGCCGCGGAGGTGGAGTTCACCGCCCTGCCCGAGGACGACCCGGTACGCCGCAGGCCCGACACCACCCTGGCCCGCGAGCAGTTCGAGTGGTCGCCGCGGACGGCGATCGAGGACGGCCTGGCCGCCACCATCGCCTGGTTCACCGAGCAGCTCGCCGCCGGGGCCACCCGGTGAGCGCGCCGACCGCCGAAGCCCTCGGCCGACTCTGGGCGGACGGATACACGGTCGTCCCGGCCGTGGTCACCGGCTCGCTGCTGGAGCGGCTGCGCACCGAGGCCGACGCCATGGTGACCGCGTTCGAGGACGGCCACCGCAGCGAGGACTTCTGGCACTTCACCCGCGAGGGCGAGAGCGCGCCGGTGCTCTTCCGCATCCACAACCTTGAGCAGCAGCCGGGCGCCCCGCTCGCGGCCGGGCTGTTCGCCACCGGCCCGCTGCACCACCTCGCCGAGACCATCCTGGGCGGTCCGGCGCGGGCCCGGGTCATCGCCATGATCGTCAAGATGCCGCAGGTGGCCGCCGCCGTCCCCTGGCACCGCGACCGCACCGACGCCGAACCCGGCCGCGCCATCAACCTGAGCCTGTTCCTGGACGACTCCGATGCCTCTAACGGGGCCCTGGAGTTCGTGCCCGGCAGCCACCTGCTGGCCGACGACGCGGAAGTGGAGAAGGTCCGCACCGCCGGGCCCGTGCTGACGATCGGCGCGGTGGCCGGCGACGTGGCCGTGCACGACGTGCGGACCGTCCACGCCTCGCGCCCCAACACCACCCCGCGCCCCCGCCGCAGCCTCGTCATCGAGTTCGTCCCCGACACCACGGAGGCACCGTGACCAGCACCGCACCCGCCCGCCGCCCGAAGGTCGCCACCGTCACGGTCGGCACCAACGAAGCGCGCTGGCTGCCCGCCTGCCTGTCCACCCTCCTCGCCAGCCACACCCCCGACCTCGACCTCACCGTCTACTACGTCGACAACGCCTCCACCGACGGCAGCACCGAGATGATCCGCGAGACCTTCCCCACGGTGCAGATCATCCAGAACGACACCAACCTCGGCTTCTCCCGCGCCAACAACGTCGGCATGCGCGCCGCCCTGACCGCCGGCGCCGACTACGTGTTCCTCGTCAACCCCGACACCCGCACCCCCGCCGACCTCGTCCACCAGCTGACCGACTTCATGGAGCAGTGGCCCACCTACGGCATCTGCGGCCCCATGCAGTACGTCTACACCGACGCCGACGGCGGCACCGTCGCGCTGGACGAGCACAACGACTGGTCGCGCCTCGCGCTGAAGCTCGGCGAGGCCGACGGCTTCGTGGGCGACCGCCCGAACCGGCCCTCCCCGGCCGGCCCCGAGCACGGTCGCGCCCCCGCCACCCTGGAGCACGCCTACGTCCAGGGCGCCGCCCTGTTCGTCCGGGCTGAGGTCCTGCGCACGCTCGGGCTGTTCGACCGGGTCTTCCACACCTACTACGAGGAGACCGACCTGTGCCGCCGAGCCCGCTGGGCGGGCTGGCGGGTCGCCCTCGTCCTGGACCTGGGCATCCAGCACTACGGCGGTGGTGGAACCGGCGCGAGCACCTACCGGCGGGTGCAGATGCGCCGCAACCGGTACTACTTCCTGCTCACCGACGTCACCTGGACGTGGCCCGCGATCCTCTCCCTGGCCGGGCGGTGGCTGGGCCAGGACCTGGCCGGCCGCTCGGTCGGCGGGAACACCACCGTGGTCCGCGGGTGGACGGAGACGGCCACCGCCGCCTGGTGGCTGCTGCGGCTCACCCCGACCATCGCCCGGCGCCGCCGAGCCCACCGCCGCCTGCGCACCGCCGGGGGTGCGCGGTGACCAGGGTGCTGTTCGCCGGGGACTTCCACTGGCAGGCCGGATCGGCGCACATGATCAGCGAGTACGTTCGCGCCGCCCCGGCACTGGACTGCGAAGTCGCCCTCGCCGGGCCGCTGTGCCGCCTGGACGACCAGGTCCCCGGCCTGCTGCCGGTCGTCGACGACCTCGCCTGGGGCACCCACCTGGTCCTGGTCTTCGAGGGCCGTCAGTTCCTGGACGAGCGGCGGCTGGAGCTGTGCGAGCGCTTCCCGCGGAGCCGCCGGATCGTCCTGGACCCGGACGCCCACTGGGGCGAGCACACCGTCCTCGGAGACGACGACTCCGCCGGACCCTACGGCCACCAGCAGTGGCAGCAGCTCTACCGGCTGCTGAGCGACGTCATCCTCCAGCCGCGTCTCGGCAAGCTCCCCGACGGCGCGCAGTTCTTCCCGTACTTCGGGATGCCCAAGCCGGTGCACCGGCCGGAGCGGACACCGGCCGCGACCTACGACCTCCAGTACGTCGGTGCGAACTGGTGGCGCTGGGACGCACTCGCAGACCTGGTCGAAGCCGCCCGGTCCGCCAAGCCGCCGCTGACCCGCCTGCGGGTGGCCGGCCGCTGGTGGTCCGGCGACCCCCATCCCGAGCACCTCACCGCCACCGCCAACCGGCCCGGCTGGCTTGCCGAGCACGGCGTCAAGGTCACCGGCCCCGTCCCGTTCGGCCAGGTCCTCACCCAGATGGCGAAGGCCGAGATCACCCCGATCCTGGCCCGCCCCCTGCTCGCCCACCAACAGCTGCTCACCCCACGCATGTTCGAGACCGTCGCGGCCGGCACCATGCCCGCCCTGCCGCCCGAACTCGCCTACACCACCGCCCTCTACGGCGAGGAGATCGCCCCGTTCCTGCTCGGCGGCGACCCGGCCGAAGACCTCGCACGGCTCCTGCGCGACAGCCCTGCCAACCGCCAGCAGCTCGGCCACGTCCAGGACAAACTCCGCCGCAGCTTCAACTACCGGCGCGTCCTGGGCGACCTCCTCGCCTTCACCCACTAGCCCAGGAGTCCCCCGTGCCCGCGAACATCCTGATCACCGGCATCACCAGCTGCGAGAGCCGAGGAGTCGAGGCCCTCGCCCGCTCCCTGGCCACCTCGCTGACCGCCGCTCCCGATACCACGGTCACCGTTCTCACCCAGACCCCCGACCTCGACAGCGAAGCGCTCGCCGGCAGCGGCGCCGACTGCACCGCGGACCCGTTCGTCGTCTCCCGCTCCTGGGCCACGATGCGGCCGGTCGAAACCGAGCAGCACCGCCGCGAACGCGCCTCCCGCCTCGTCAAGCAGGCGGACCTGGTCCTCGCCACTGGCGGTGACCTGCACACCTCCGATTACGGCGTCTCCACCTCATACCTCGCCGTGCTCGACCGGGCCCAAAAGCTCGGCATCCCCACCGCGATGGTCGGCCAGTCCGTCGGCTTCACCGACCCCGCCGAGCAGGCCGCGTTCACCGCCACCGCCCAGCGCCTCGACCTGTTGACCGTCCGCGAGAGCACCACCCTGGCCTACCTCACCGGCCCCCTCGCCTTACCCGAGGACCGGGTAGTGCTCGCCGCCGACCCTGCCTTCCTCCTCCAGCCGTCCAGCCCCGACCGCACCGCGCAGCTGCTCTCCGCAGCTGGCCTCGACGCCGCCCAGGAGTACGTGTGCCTGGCGCCGAGCCGGGGCGTCACCCGCTACAGCCCGATCAGCGACGCCCAGCACCTGGACGCGCTGACCCGACTCGCCGACACCCTGTGGCGCGTTCGCTGCCGCCCGCTGGTCCTCGTGCCGCACTGCCACGACTCCCGCGAGCACAACGACGACCGCCTCCTGGCCCGGCAGATCGCGACCCGCCTCCCGAACGTGCCGGTGCACGTCCTGGACGCCGACGGCACCGGGGCCGGCGACTACAAGGCCGTCCTCGGAGGGGCGGAGCTGGTGGTCTCAGAGCGCTTGCACGCCTCGATCGGCGCCCTCTCCAGCGGTACCCCCGCCGTCGCCCTCGGCCACAGCCCGAAGTTCCACGGCGTCCTCGCCGACACCTACGGCCCCGACGTCCCGCCCGGCGACGTCCACCGTGACATCGCCGCATTCACCGCCGACCCGGGCGCCGCCGAACACCTCGCCCACCTCGACACCGAGAAGCTCCGCGACCACCTCGCCACCCGGCTCCCCACTCAGGCCGCACTCGCCGCCGCGGACATCGCCCGGGTGCGGGCGCTCCTCAACTCCTGACTCTCCCAGCCCGATCGGAGCACAGCATGGCCCTTCACCTGGTGACCGGCGGAGCCGGATTCATCGGCTCCCACCTCGCCGACCGGCTCCTGGCCGCCGGACACGAGGTCGTCGTCCTCGACAACCTCGACGGCGGCAAGAAGGAGAACGTCCCCGACGGCGCGCGGCTCGTTGTCGGCTCGATCGCCGACCGGGGCACCGTGGACGACCTCTTCGCCGACCACACCTTCGACAGCGTCTTCCACCTGGGAGCCTTCGCCGCCGAGGGCATCAGCCACGCCGTCAAGGCCCACAACTACGAGGTCAACGTCCTCGGCAGCATCCACCTGATCAACGCCGCCCTGCGCACCCGCGTCCGGTACTTCTCCTACGCCTCCTCCGTCGCCGTCTACGGCACCGGCCGCGTCCCGATGTGCGAGGACGACCACCCCCAGCCCGTCGACAGCTACGGCAACGCCAAGCTCACCATCGAACGCGAACTCGCCATCACCGCGCACATGCAGGGCCTGCCGTTCACCGCGCTGCGGATGCACAACGTCTATGGCGAGCGCCAGAACATGGGCGACCCCCTGCGCAACGCCGTGGCGATCTTCCTCAACCAGATCCTGCGGGGCGAGCCGATCACCGTCTACGGCGACGGCAGCCAGCGCCGCTCCTTCACCTACGTCCACGACATCGTCGGCTGCTTCCTCGACGCCGCCGACAACTCCCAGCACTGGAACCGGGTAATCAACGTCGGCAGCCAGCAGCCCTGCACCGTCCTGGAGATGGCCCACGCGGTCCGCGAGGCGATGGGCGTGCCGGACCACCCGATCCGACACCTGGAGACCCGCGAAGAGGTCCACGCCGCCTACACCAGCAGCGAACTCGCCCGGATGCTGCTCGGCGACTGGAAGGACACCCCGCTGGCCGCCGGCCTCGCCGCCACCGCCGCCTGGGCCAAGGGCCACGGCCCCGTCACCCCGCGCAGCACGCTCACCCTCGAAACCGGCTCCGACACCCAGCCCGAGTGGTACACCACCGCCACCTCCCGGACGGACACCCCGTGACCAAGCCCGCCAAGCCCGCCGCCCCGGCCGTCGAGACCATCGCCACCGACGTCGGCGGCGTCCTCTACTACGACGAGCCCTTCGAACTCGCCTGGCTCCAAGGCGTCCTGGAGCTGGCCGGCGAGGCCGACCCGACTCTGACCATCGAGCGGTTCACCGCCGAGATGCGCCGCTTCTACCTCCAGCGGGCCAGCGCCACCGCCAGCCCCGGTCTCTACAGCCCGGCCGGCGCGCACGCCTGGACCAGCGTCCGCCGCCGCTGGTCCGACCTCGCGCAGCTGGTCCCCGACGCCGTCACCGCCCTCGCCACCCTCGCCGAGCACCGGCCGGTGTGCGTGGTCGCCAACCAGCCCCCCGAATGCGAGGAGGTCCTGCGCGCCAGCGGCGCCACAGAGCACCTGGCCCTCGTCGCCCTCGACACCACCGTTGGCATCGCCAAGCCCGACCCCGGCCTGCTCGGCTGGGCGATCGAGCAGCTCGGCTGGAACCCGGCCACCACCCTGATGGTCGGCGACCGGCCAGACCACGACGCCGCCCCCGCCCAGCGCCTCGGTGCCCACGCCGCGCTCGTCACCCCGCCCACCGGCTGGAGCGCCCCGCCCGGCACCGACCCGGCGCTGGTCGCCGCCTACCGGGAGGTGCGGGCCGAACGCATGGAGGTCCGCCGGCACCCCGCCGCCGACCACAGCCTGCACGCCCTCGACCTCGCCGACCTGACCACCCGGTTCGCCGACCGCGTTTCGGCCCGGCACCGCACGGTGGTGGTCCGATGACTGTCCCGCTCACGGTGGCGGTGTGCAGCAACCGGCCCGACCTGCTGCTGGCCGCCCTCGACCGGCTCCCCGGCGTACTCGGCACGGACGACCACCTCGTGGTCGTCGTGGACACCGCCGCGGACGCCGCCACCCAGCGGCGGCTCACCGTGCCCGCCGACCGGCGCACCGTCCTCTTCAACGGGGCCACCATCGGCCTGTCGTACAGCCGCAACCTAGCGCTGAAGGAGGCCCCCACCCGACACGTCGTGTTCGTGGACGACGACATCGTGCCCACCACCGACGCCGTAGAGGACTTGCGCGCCGCCCTGGCCGACGGGGCGCACGTGGCCGGCACCCGGATCACCGCCGATCTCCAGGGCCGCCGAACCCCGTGGTGGCTGACCACCGGGCAGCTGCACTACCTCGGTTCCCACCACCCGGACCTGCCCGCCAGCATCTGGGGCGGGTGCTTCGCCCTCGACCGCGACCACGCCCGGCTGCTCGGCCTCGACTTCGACAGTCGTCTGGGCCGCGTGGGCACCAACCTGGCCTCCGCCGAGGACACCACGCTCGTGCGCGAACTCACCGCCCTCGGCGCGACCACCGCTGTTCTCCACGACACGCAGGTGCGCCACCTGATCCCTGCCCACCGGCTCCGCCCCGGCTACCTCCTGCGCCGTGCCTACTGGCAGGGCCGCAGCGAGGTCCGCCGCGGCACCGCCCGCGCCGGCCTGCACAAGGAGTGGAGACGCAACCGCTCCAGCGGCCCCGGCGCTCGCCCCGCCGTGCTCGCCGTCCTCTACACGGCCGCCGTGCTGACCGGCATCGGCCGCGAACTCCTCGATCCCGCTCGGAGGCGCTCGTGAAGATCGCCATGCTCAACCCGCCCCACCGCTTCGGGCAGGACACCACCCGGTGGATCACCGTCCCGCCGCAGGGCTACGGCGGCATCCAGTGGGTGGTCGCCACCCTCATCGACGGACTCCTCGCCGCCGGACACGAGATCCTCCTGGTCGGCGCTCCCGGCAGCACCCCCCAGCCGGGCCTCACCGTCTCCGACGCCACTACCTACGACACCTCTCGGGACGCGCTGAGCGCGTTCGGCCCGGACGTGGTGCACGACCACACCAACGGCCAGCTGCTGCCCGCCGAACCCGGCTGGCCCGCCGTCCGCACTCACCACCTCAACGGCGTGCCCGAGCACACGGCGAACGGCATCTACCTCTCTCACGCCCAGCGCCGCGCCGCCGGGTCCGCGGAGGCACCGGTCATCCGGTTGCCGGTCAACCCCGACCGCTACACCTACCGGGAGGAGAAGGAGGACTTCCTGCTGTTCCTCGGCCGAGTCTCCGTCCACAAGGGCGCAAGGGACGCCGCCGCCTTCGCCCAGGCCGCCGGCCTCCCACTGAAGCTCGCCGGACCCGCCTGGGAGCCGGACTACCTGCACGGCATCCTCACCGACTACCCCGGCACCGCCGAGTACGTCGGCGAGGTCGGAGGCAGCCGGCGCACCGAGCTGCTCGCCGCCGCCCGCGCCCTGCTCGTCCTCTCCCAGCCGTTCGGCGGACCCTTCGGAGGCGAGTGGACCGAGCCCGGGGCCACCGTCGTCGCCGAGGCCGCCGTCAGCGGTACCCCGGTCATCGCCAGCAACAACGGCTGTCTCGCCGAGATTGCCCCGCACGTCGGCACTGTCCTGCCGGTCGAGCGGACGCCCACCCCGGAGGAGGCCGCCAAGATCCTGGCCGGCCTCCCCGTCCCGGAGCACCTGCGCGTCACCGCGATCGAGCATTGGGGCCACGACGTGATCGCCTCGAAGTACCTGGAGGTCTACCGCCGCGCCGCCGCGGGCGGCATCTGGGCCTGAGCTACGGTCAGCGCGAGCGCTGCCCGGCCGCGATCCGCTGCCGGGCAGCCTCATACAGAACTGCGGTCGTAGCGTTCGCCGCGTTCAACGAACTGGCCGCCCCGGTCATCGGGATGCTCACCGTGAAGTCGCACAGCTCCCGCCACGTGCTGGACAGCCCGGTCGTCTCGTTGCCCACCAGCAGCAGCACCGGCTGAGTCAGGTCGAAGTCGAAGACATCGGCGTCGCCCTTCTCGTCCGTGCCCACCAGGACCAGCGGACGACCGGCGGCCCGCTGTTGCTCCACCCAGGCCATCACCTCGTTCGGCCCCGGCACACGGACGGACGGCAGCGAGAAGAGGCTGCCCGTGGTCGCCCGCACAGCCTTCGAGTCGTAGACATCGGCGGCGTGGCCCGAAACGATCATCCCGTGTGCGCCGAAGGCATCCGCGGACCGGATGATGCTCCCGATGTTGCCCGGCGTGGTCGGCCGGTCGAAGAGGACGCCGAGGAAGTCCGGCCCTACCTCGATCCGGTTGAGGTCGTCCGCCGGCATGCCGACCACCGCGATGACCTCGGGCACGCCCTCGGTCTTCTCACCCAGCTCGGCCAGCAGCTCCGGCGCCATCACGATCCGCTCAGCCCGGGTCGTCCGCAGCAACTCCTGCGCCCACCCGGACAACTTCCGCCGGTCGTCGTAGAGCAGCGCGTGGATCGGCCAGCCGTACTCCACCGCCAGCGAGATCGGCCGAACCCCCTGCACCAGGAACTCACCGAGCTGGTTGCGCTTCTTCCGGTTGGTGAGCAGCGCCTCCCACTGCTGGAACCGGGCGTTGCGGGAGGTGATCCTCTGGATCGCTGGCACCTGTCCTCCAAGATGAGCCGACTACTTCGATGCGTTCCGACCACGGCGGAGTCCGCACCAGCGCAGCTAGAAACCCTACACCGGCGACCCTTCGCTGTAGGTCTCGAAGCACCCGAGCCGCCTCTTAGGGTCAGCAGCGAAGCGCCACCGACCCGGGCGACCGCATCGTCAGCATCGAGTTGCGCGGCACCCTGGCGCTACCCGATTTGCGAGGCCGACTAGCTGCTACTCCTCCGTACTGCCTGATCCGCCAGACGCATGTTCTGGGCCATGAGGTCCAGCCCTGCGGCCACATCCGCCCTGGTCACCTGCCACCAGCCAGCCCGGTCGTAGATCCACCAGCTGGACCGGAACCACGCGAAGTCAGCGATCGTCTCGCTCAGGTACTGGGCCGTTCCGTCCGCGAGGGCAGCGTCCATCGCGGCGTGGCTGAGGTCGGCCTTGACGCCCGCTTCGGAACTGATCATCTTGTCCACCCTCACGGCCGGACGTTCGGCTGGACGACGTGGGCCTGCTGTGCCGGAGGCGGTTGGAGAAGTGGGGCGGGCTCCACTTGGGGAGCAGGCCCGGTCACCCTGACGTCCGGGCTCGGCTTCGGCTCTGCGCCCGGGCCGCGAGCGGTCACGTCAATGCTGCCGAAATCGTTCGCCAGCGTTGCCCGAATGTCCTCCGCCATGATCTCCCCACCCAGTTCAACAGCAGCGCCGACAACAACGGCTGTGGTGGCGAGCCTCGCGAGGTAGTCGGGACGTTCCTCCACGATGACCTCGACCTTGACTTCGTAGCGCTCAGGGTCCTGCCGGTCCACCTCCCACTCGACGGTGAGCGTGTCGACGGGGTCGCCGCGCTCAGCGAGCACGACGATGGCCTCATAGACCTCCCGTCGTGGCCCCGCTTCGAAAGCCTCGGGGTAGAGCCAGGCACTCACCTCCCGGATGTGCTCCGGGTTCTGGAGGAGATCCGCGAGGACAGTGTCCTGGCGCTCAAGCCGGAGGTCGAGCCGAACCTCCTGGCTGTTGGCCGGCAGGGGTCTCGGCTGGTACGGCTCGGGAGCCGGCTCGCTGAACTTGGCCGTCAACGGGGCCTGTTCGAGCCGCTGGGTAAGCCGGTCGAGAGCTGGTTCCGGCCCGCGCTGACCAGCGCTGGGCGCGCGAAGTCGGTCGAGATGGAGTGCAAGGTCGCGTCGGACCGCGGCTTCCTGTACGAGCCGGGCGTAGCTCGCGATAGCCCGGGGCTGTGGTGCCGCGTCGGCAAGCCGCCGGAGGTAGTCCGCGCCGACTCCCCGGACGGCGGCCTTCTGGGCGACCAGTTCCGGCATTCGGGTAGCGGGAGCCGCGGGGTTGCTGGTCCGCGACTCGATCAGGGCGCCCAACAGGGCCCGGTTGGTCGGGTGGGCCATGCGGTCGGGCGTCAAGTAGGCGATTTGGTCGAGCTGTTGGGGATCGCGCAGGGCGGCACCGATGACGGCCTGCTCGGCGCGCAGCGCGAGGTCGGGGTTGGTCATCAGTTCGTCCTTGACTTAGATCCGGTGGTGGCTTCCCGGTAGCGGCGAGCCGCGTCGTCAGCGGCTGCCATCCGGGCAGCCGCCTGATCGAGCCGTTCCAGTAGCTCCTCGTTGGCGACCCGCAGCCACTCACCTCCGAGTTCGACCGCCCACCAGGCATCGGCGAATCGCAGGTACTCGGGGATGCCGGGGCTGATCGGCGTGGCGAGGCCGCGGGAGCGGGCGTCATCCATCTGGGCGGCGGTGAGACGGTCGGGGCTGCCGGCTTCGGCGGTGTCCGCGTGGGCGGCGAGCAGCTTGCCCGGAATCCCGGCCCAAGCATCGGCTTCGGTCCACCGTTTCTGGAGGTCCGGGGAATCGGCGGCTCGGAGCTCGGGAGCCCGGTGGCCAGTTCGGCAGGCCGTGGCGTAGACGCCGGTGGCGTTGGCCACCACCGCGCGGAGCTCAGCGTGCCAGTAGCGGGCTGCTTGTCCTACCTGCTGGTCTGCGCCCGCCCCGTAGATCTCCTCCCGCCAGACCTTGAGTGCCCAGAGCTCCTCAATCAGCCCAGGGTGCTCGGCCCAGCACTGCGGCAGCCGCGACTCCACGGCCAGCTCGTAGCGGTCGTGCAGCCAGGTCACCCAGTCGCAGAGACCGGCCCACGCCACGACCCGCTCGGGACCGGTCATGGTGTGCCACTCGACCAGGCGGGTACGCGGGCTCGCGCCTGCCGAGTCGGTCTTGCTGACGCTGGTGGCCGTGTTGTCGGTTCGGCGTCGGCGTATCCGGGCGTGCGGGCGGTGCTTGACCCGGCCGATCGGCGTGATCGCGGATTCGGTCATGTCTGGTCCTGGAGCTGAGCGGGCAGGGTGCGGGTGTTCCCGGAGGAGTTCGGCTGCGCGGTGGTGGCGACGGCCTTCCAGTCGGTCATGACCAGGTGCACGGCAGCGTCGAGCGCCTCGACCGACGTGCTGGGGGTGAGCAGCAGTCGGCGGAGGTAGGAGGCGGTGTCCATCGTGCTGGTGACCAGAGCGGCCAGGCGCGGGGACAGTGCCGTGATGCTCAGGCGGACGCGGGCCTCGATGGCTTCGGTGGTCACCGCAGCGGCCTCGGTGTGGAGTGCCAGCATCGCCTCGTAGATCCCGTACCGGACGTGTGTGGTGAAGACGTCCACCGGCACCCAGGTTCCGAGGTCGGCGAGTTCACGCGGGCGCTGGGCGAGGTATGCGAGGACAAGGTCCTCGTAGTCGGCTCGGGTAGGGCGCCAGGTGCTGAGCGGGTGGAATGGGCCGTCGGAGTCGGCTCGGTGGGTGGTCCAGTCGTCGGTCGGCCACAAAGCGGGGACGGTCTCCTGGTAGCCGGGGCTGAACACCGTCACGACGGGAGCGCCGGTGTGATCGGTGCCGGCGTGGTACAGCGCGCCGTCGATACCTCGCACCGGTCCGCTCCACCGGAGGGTGCAGTCGGTCGGGGCATCGGGGCGGCGGAGCAGTCCCTGGTGGTGCCGCCGGTCGAAGCGGGACTCCCAGCGGTGGTCGGCATCGGTGCTCGCCTCGCGATCACCTGTGCTCCAAGCGGGTCGGGGTGTCACGCGGCCACCACCTCGGTCGGGTCGAGTTCCCCGGCTCGGTATCGGCGTGCCCACTGAACGCTCTCCTCGTACGCCTTCCGGTCCGGGCCTTCGTAGTGGCGCAGCATCCGGACCTTGGCGAGGGGTGTGGTGGCGTGGATGACCAGCGCCTCGCGCTTCTCCTCGTCCAAGGTGCGGATCTCGTCCGGGGTGACGGTCTTACGGTCCTGGAGGGTGGTCTGCATCGTGGTGCCGTGGCTGCCGCTCTGGTAGGTGGTCAGGGACTCGCGGTAGATGCCGGCCAGCTTCGAGAATTCTTCGAGTTCGGCACCGCCCAGGCCGCCGAGGGCGATCTTGATGGTGGAGCTGCCCCAGAGCATCTCGGCGCCGTCGTGTCCCCAGATGGTGCGGGCCTGGGCCATGTTCTGAAGGACGGCCAGGACGTAGATGCCCGAGCCGCCCGCGAAGGACATCAGGTCGGGGAGGTTCGGCAGCGGGGTGACGTTGGCGACCTCGTCCAGCAGAGCACCCAGCGGGGGGTCGAGCCGGCCGCCCGGCGAGCGGTCCGCGATTCGCTTGGCCGTGCCGAAGACCTCGGAGACAAACGCCGAGATCAGCGGCGCGAGCGCCTTGGAGTCCTCCTTGTCGACCAGCAAGTAGATGGTCCCGTTGCTCCGCAACCACGCCTCGATGTCGATGCTGTTGCCGGTCTTTGGGACGAAGGTGCGGCGGGCCAGCGGCGAGAACAGCGGGGTCAGCGCGGTCTGGACCGTGCTGAAGAGGTTCGCACGGGTCTCTCCGGGCTGCCGGTACAGCGCGTCGAGCATCTCGGCGACGCCGGGTTCCGCCCGGCGGGACTCCGCGAGCAGCTTGATCGGCTCCTCCACATGGGGGTTGAACGCCCAGCGGAGAACGTCCTCCATGGAGTTGTCGGTGATCTCGGCGGCGTGCAGCCAGGCCGCCAGCAGGCTGGTCGCGGTGGCGCCGAAGAAACCCGCGCCGCTGGAGTCGGACGTCTCGCTCTTGCCGATCCTGACCATCAGGTCGGCCCGCTGCATCGCCTTGCCGAAGTCGGCGCATCCGCTGGCCGGCGACCACTGGACCTGGTCCGGCCACTCGACCATGCCGGTCGGCGTCATCGCCAGGGTGGGGCCGAGCTTCCGCCGGATCAGCGCGGTCGCGTCGAGCAGGTCGCCGCGGACACTGGTGACCAGCATCGGCCCCCGCCATGCCTTGATCCACGGGATGATCACCTGGGAGGTCTTGCCCTGGCGAGGAGCTGCGAGCATCAGCACCGACGACTCGATGCAGGCCCACAGCAGCATCCCCGCCATGGTTCGGCCGAGCTGCACGGCGACGTCGGCGGCCTTGATCCGGCTCCCCTTGAGGGAGGGCCGCACGATCGGTCCGCGTCGGACCACCGCCGCAGCGGACATCGTCTTCGCCAGCTGGGCCGGGGAGGCGTAGCCGCGCACGGACCGGTTGCGCCGCAGCCGGCGAAGGGCGAAGCCTCCTGCCGTGATCATCATGCAGACGACGATGGCGGTGGCGACGGCGAAGCCGACCGGACCGGGCAGGTCGGCCCTGGCCTGCTCAGGCCAGGCCAACTTCGGGTCGTCCAGGTGCTGGGGGATCTGCTTGGCGACGGCGAATGCTTCACCGAACGGGACGGCGGGCCACGCGGCGTGGGTGATCAGGCCCGCAATCTGGCCGGTGGCCCAGGTACCGACGGTGACGGTGACGACGACGATGATCAGCGCCACGATCAGGTAGTCCGCTGGACCGTCCAGCACTGGCCGCCGGGCGACGGTCGAGTTCGAGGCGGCGGCCATCACACGGCCATTCGCTCGTTGGTGTAGTAGAGCTGCCGCTCGATCGGGCTGAGGATGGTCTGGACCACATGGGAGCTGGTCCGGCCGATCTTCCAGATCGCGCGGCCGATCTGCTCACCCGACCAACTGGCGATGTGCGCGCACTCGGTGTCGGTGAGGCCGATGGCGTCCCTCGTCATGGCGAGCGGCGCGGTGTCCTGGCGCAGGCAGATCCGCACGTCACAGGACGCGATGAGGTTGCGGGCGATGCTGACCTCTTCGCTGCCCTGGGCGCCGACGGCCTCGAAGTCGGCAAGCCGGTGCGTGCTGAGGACCTGGATGGTGCCCTGCGCGCGGGAGAGCCGGAGGTCGGAGTCGAGCTTGCGGATCATCGCGGGAACGCGCATCGCGCGCCACAGCTCGTCGCGGACGACCAGGCGGACGGGGCCGCCGGGCTCGTCGATCGCGGCCTGGCCCCAACTGCTGACGCAGGCCAGGGTCATGGCAACGGTCTCGTCACCGCGGCCGTCGATCCGGGAGAGGTCGACGGTCTGGATCGGTGCGGCGAAGTCGGGACGGACGGTGGTCGGTCCGTCGAACAGACCGCTGAGGCTTCCGCGGACCATGTTGCCGAGGGCGTCGGCGGCCGGCCGGATCATCTCCCTCAGCTCGCTCACGTCGGCGTCACGGACGCGGAGGTCCTCCGCCATCTCGGGTAGCGGGTCGCGCAGCAGGGCCCACACCTGCGGGATCGTCGGGTCCTGGAGGTGGCTGGCGCCGGTGGCCTGGCCGGAGGCGTGCTTGATCGCCAGGGAGAGTGCGGCTTCCTCTGTGGGCGTGAGGTTGCGGCCGAGCCGCATGACCAGCAGAGAGGACAGCAGGGTGATTCGGCGCCGGTGGACTTCGTCCAGGCGCTCGCGCAGCTCCTCCGGGTCGGCCGGCAGGTTCGCGCCCAACGGCCCGGCGTCCAGCGGGTTCAACCTGTTACGCAAGCCGGGGCCAAGCTCGACGGGCTCGACACCGAACGCCCTGGCCAGCGGTGCGTACTCGTTCTTGATGTCGCCGAGCACGAAGGTGCGTACACCGTAGGCGGCGAGCCTGGTGGCGAGGACCTTGACCGTCGCCGACTTGCCGGTGCCGGGCACGCCGGTCACCAGCAGGTTCGGGTTGGTGATCAGTCCGCGGTGCAGCCACTCGATCGGATGGCAGGAGAAAGCGCCTCCGGCCAAGCAGTCGACGCCGATGTAGGCCCCGGCGGGGGGCATCGAGGCCCCGTACAGCCAGGGGTAGAGACCCTGGACCTGGCCGGTGCTGCCTCGGAAGACCGGGATTTCCGGCATCCGGGGGGACCGGCCGGCGAAGGGCCGGGCGTAGCCGCGCCGGGGCGCGACCGGCTCGCGGCGCTGCTTGGGCGCCTTCTGTTTGGCGGGCTTCGGGGCGACCGGGGTCGGCCGGCCGAGCACGTCGGTCAGGTCGAGGACGGGGAGGTCGGTCGAACGTTGGCGGAACATCAGGCCACCCGCTTCCGGGGCAGGCCCATGCCGACGGGCAGCGCGCCGAGGGCGAATCCGATGTCCTGGGCCATCCACATCCGCTGGACTTCGATCCGGCCCTGGTTGGCGTCGGCCTCCAGCGCGGCGCAGGCGTCTTCGAGGTCAGCCGGGTTGGTGACGGTGACGGTGCAGTAGGCGGTGTAGCGGACAAGGCCGTGGCCGGCTGCGCGCTCCTGGTCCTGGGCTTCGGCGTGCCGCAGTGCCTGCTTCTCGTGCTCCGGGATGATCTGGCCGGTCTTGTGCCGCATGCTGACGGCAACCTCGCGGGCAGTGCGTTCCTGCATGACCTCGCGCTCGGCGGCGCGCGGTCCGCGGGGTTCGATGTGAAGGTTGAACGCCCTGCGGTACTTGCCTTCGCCCAGCAGCGGGGAGAGCGCTGTGGAGTAGATCTTGTTCTTGGGCCAGTTCCGGACGGCGTAGGTGACGGAGAGCGCGCCGTCGTGCTCGTACCGGCCGCGCCAACTCTCGGCGGCGGAGGGGCCCGCCGCGACCGGGTCGACGCCCGGTTCGAAGGGCACGTCCTGGCCTCGGAAGGCGGCGGCCGCGGCGGCGGCCCGGCGTTCGGCGAGCATTCGGCTGGAGTGCGGGTCGAACGCGGTCCGCAGGACCTCGGCGAGTTCGCGCGGGTTCAGCCAGCTCTCCACCTGGAGGTCCGCGGAGGCGATACCGGAGGTGAGGGCCCGCAGGTGGCGGATCAGGACGGTGGCGGCTCCGGCGGTGCCGCCACCGGCCGCCTTGATGGGGCCGGCCGCCCGGGCGGCGTCCATGGTGATCGCCAGGTACGCCTCGCGCTGGCTGGTCGCCAGGGTGGCGGTGGAGAGCAGTGACTTGGTGATGTCCACCGCGACGCCGGGGGCCTCGTCGGAGACGTGGTCGGCGTGCCAGCGCTGGAGCGCGGCGCCGGACTCGGGGACCAGGCGCTGGAGCGCCTGGATGCGGATGATCGGATTTCCTTCCGTGCACTGCGAGTTGAGCAGCTCGCCCCAGCTGGCCACACGCTGGTCGCGCCGCTGGGAGTCGACCAGTCCGATGCCGGGGAAGCGCACCCGGGCGACGGCGGTGAAGGTCCGGTCGAGCTGGTGGTGGATCACCGCGATCGGGTCGCCGCTGCCGCCGTCCGCTTCGAGGATCGACAGCGGCGCGAGGATGCCCGGCAGGTCCATCTTCGGCTCGTCCGTGGTGGCCTTGCGCGGCGAGAAGGCACCGGCGAGGAAACGATTCTGCCCACGGAACTTGAGGATTTCGAAGGACACGAAGGACACCGCCCATTCGTCAACGGTGCGGCCGGCGATCCGGACGAACGCAAGTAGGAAGAGGACAAAGGCAACGGGCCACGTCACGAGGCCCGCCCGGACGTACGAGATTGCGAACGGCCAGATCGTCGCCAGGACCGCGCCGCCGAGCATGGCCGCCCGCTGGACGCTCAGGCCGAAGAGGAAGGCGACCTTCTCCTGCTGCCAGCCGAAGTAGGTGCGGTTGGGAGCGGTTTGAGTGCTCACGTCTGGTCGCCTCCTTCGGGCTGGTCAGCGGGGGTGGAAGTCGCAGGCGGCGCGGCCTGGGGCGGGTCGGCGGGACGCTCGGTGGGGGCGACCTCGGGACTCACCGAGCCGGGATTGGCGGCTGGCGGCCGGGCCGGCATGCGGTCCGCCTGCCCCGGGGTCGCCGTAGTCTGCACGGCGGGAGCTGGCCGACTGGTGTTCAAGGGAGCCGCCGCGGCGGCGGTCGGCGACCCTGCGGCGGCCGGCGCCTGCGCCTCGGCGGGGGGAGCCGCCGACGTGCCGGGAGCGCTGGCCGTCGGTCCCGGGCTGCCGGGATGCGATGCCCCGAGGGGGGAGGCCGAACCGCTGCCACCCTGCGGCACGGGGCCGGGCAGCGGCGCGGCACTGGCTGCCGCTGAGCCAGCAGGCGGCCCAGCGGGAACCGGGGGCATCTCGATCGTCGGGGGGTCGGAGCGCGGTGCGCTGGCGACCGGCAAGTCCGGGGTCGAGTCCTGGAGTGCCTGCTGGTGGTCGGCCTGCTGGGCGGCCGGCTCGGCGGGTTCGGGCTGTTGCTCCTGCTGCCCGGACCAGTCCGGCTTCGGCTGGTCCGGCAGGTATCCGCTGGTGGGAAGCTGAGCCCCCGCGTGACGGTTGACGTAGCCCGCTGGCTGAGCTGCGTAGGGGTTCGCTCCTTGCGCTCCCGCGTGGCCAGCCATCTTCTCCATCCCCTGGGCGAGGCTGTTGACGGCCTGCTGAGCGAGTCGCACACCGGCCGCGGCGGCCATGCCGATCGGGCCCGCAGCGGCACCGGCGCCACCCGCCGCAGCCCCCGCTCCCCCGGCACCACCGGTAGCAGCGCCTCCGGCAGCACCTCCGCCCTTGCTGGCGAAGTTCGTCATCGTCCGGGTAGCGCTGTCCTGCCCGAAGGTATCCGGGGAGGCGCCGGTCGGCGGGCCGCCGGCTGTGCTGAGACGGCCTCCAGCGAAGCCGAGCAGCGCGGCGAGTCCTGCGCCGCCCCCGACCTGGACTGAGGCGAAGGTGAAGAAGCGGGCGACGGCCGGCCAGGCGAGCGCAGCCAGCAGCAGGACGAGCATCCCGGACAGCGTGCTGTTCAAGTCCTGGCTGTCACCTGCGAGGTTGAACCCCAGGGCGAAGACGAGCGCGATGATCGGTTTCAAGATGATCAGCTGGATCGTCATCGAGACGAGCTTCGACCACCACGTCTTGGTGGAGTCCGAGACCTGGCCAGCCGCGCTGATCGGCGAGGTCGCGATGAGCGCCGCGATGGCCGCGCCCCGCAGCAGCATCTCGAACCAGAGCACCAAGGTCAGCAGGATGCCGATGATCGCCAGGATCAGCAGCAGGGAGACCGAGTTGCCGGGGTTCCACGCCACGAGCTTGGCGATCTTGTCGCTGAACGCCTGCTGACCGCCGAGCGTGCTGTCCACGATGTACTTGGTCAGCTCGTCGCTGGCCACCAACGTGGTGGACGCGACGATCAGGGTGAGCATGAAGGCGAGCACCGCCTTGCCGAGGCCCACCGCCGCGGTCGCAAGGGGCCGGCCGTCGTGGGTGACGGCGGTACGGACCACCTGTCCGATGACCAGCAGGCAGGCCACCAGAGCAGCCACGCCCAGGGATATGGCGTAGACGCTCCGCACTCCGTTGGACGCGAGGTCGGGGCCGGGCATCTTCACGAAGGCGCCGGAGAAGGTCTTCAACAACTCGACCATCGCGTCGGCGAAGGACTTGCAGATCGACTCCCACGCGGAGGTCGCCATCTTGCCGACGGCGTCGCCCGCCAGGCCGCCGAGGACGGTGTCGGTGACGCAGCCGACAGGGTCGGTCAGGCCGCAGGGCATGCCGGCCTCCTGGTGCTCGTGGTGCTGGCCATGATGGTTATCGCTTCAATTCGTTCCAGCCCTTGGCCGACGCCTGGGCGCTGCCCGGCTCGGCGACAAGGCTGGTGTAGTCGGTGGTGGACGTCCCGGAGGGTGCGGGAATGCGCCAGTCGCCGCCGGACCAGACGAGGTCGAGCGGGTAGACACCCATGCGGGTCTGCATTCCGGTGCCCGGCACGCTGGTCGTGTAGGTCGACAGGAGCAGCACCTGGATGCTGTCGGCGCCGACGGAGCGGACCTGGTACTCGACCGGGTTCAACGTGACGGACGTGCCGGGGTCGAGCTGACCGCTCGCCGGTAGCCGGAGCGCCTTCCGCGTGGCGGCCGGCCCCTTGGCAAGGGTGTCCGGCGCGTCGGACCAGTCGGCGTCGGCGACAACCCGGGCGACTGCTGCGGCCCGGTCCGGTTCCAGGGTGGAGCCGAGTTGACGCCAGTACTCGACCGCCGCCGACACCGCGCCTACGCTGGAGTGTGGGTAGCCCACCGCGACGCCGTTGACCAGGCGTGCTCCGCGAATGAGCTGGAGCGGCCCGGCAAGGGCGGGTGAAGTGGACTCGGCGTTGGGGTCGATGCCGGTGACCGAACCCGGAGCCGGGATCGCGGCTGGCGGCGAGTAGGTCTTGGGCCCACGCGGCCCGTTGTCCGACTCGATCGCGACTCCTACGCCGATGGCGGCCAGGAAGACGAAGATGCCGAGGAGCAGGAGCGGAAGAATCCGCCGACGCGGACGGCGGTCGAGGAACTGGTTCATGGCGTTCCTGGTCCTAGGCCGCGGCGCCGAAGACCGTGTTGACCACCGGGATGGCGCACGCGGTCACGATCACGCCGCCCAAGCTCCACACGAGGGAGCGCTTGCCCTTCTCCGCCGAGTCGGGCCGGTTGCTCAGGTGGCCGATTCCCATGAGGCCACCGGACACGACGGCCGCGACGGCACAGGCTATGAGCGCCCCCCACTTGGCGTACGACAGAAGCAAGTTCGCGCCTTTGGAGCCGTTGGTCGGATCGGCCGGCGCGGGGTTCTGGATGTCGGCGAGGAACTGGACGACATGCGCAGTAGTGGACATGGAGGCTCCCAGAATTACGGACGCGCCAGCCGCCTCAACGGCCTGCTGGCTACGAGGAGCCACCCCGACTCGATTGGCGGGGAGGCAGGAAGCCCTGGCTTCGGATTCAGCACGTCAAGTCGGTGCGATTCACTCTGGCTAATGGGCTGTGGCCAAACGATAGGCAGGAGTGAAGTAGTTCCGTCAACCAAAGTGAATGTGAGGAGGCTCACCCCAACACTCTCTGTTTTCTCTGGCTAATGGGCGTCACTGTGCGCAACGATGAGGCCCGGTCAGCCGAGAGGAGTGCTACGCGCGTCATGTCTGACGAGAACCCCGCCGAGGGCGGTGTGGTCGCCGAGCGACTCACCCACCTGTTCAGCACCGTCCACCCCGCCGGCCGGAAGCCCTACAGCACCACCGAGGTCGCAAAGGCGATCAACGAGAAGGCCGGGGAGCAGATCCTCAGCCCCACCTACTTGTGGCAGCTGAAGACCGGCAAGCGGACGGACCCAACCCACAGCCGCCTCACGGCACTTGCCGACTTCTTCGGCGTCCCGGTGGCCTACTTCTACGAGGACGACACGGCCCGGCGGACCGACGAGCAACTGGAACTCGCAGCCGCCCTGACGAACCCCCTCGTTCGACAGTTGGCGCTCACCGCAAACGGGCTCTCCGACAACAGCCTGCACGCCATGTTGACCATGATCCAATCCGCCCGTCGGATCGAGGGGCTGGACCCCGCCGACGGCGATGGCGAGTGACGCACGCCACCATCACCGGATCATCACAACTTCATACACCCGCCACACTCTCGGCAATCGTTCGCATACGCTTCTGCGAGTCGGGGGCGGGTGACCGGATGACTACGTCACCTCACAGCAAGTGCCTCCCGACCAGGGAGGCACTTCCATGAGCGCGATCCGCTGCGAGGCCCGACAGGGAGGGCCGCACCCGACGTCGGCACAGGTCGTTCTTCGCGTCGTCGCCAGTCGTCGCGAAGCCGCCTCGGTGCGGCCGGCTTCGATCGCCGACAGGTCGGCCACCCTCGACCCCCACCCCTCGGCCACCATGCCGACCGCGCTCGTCCCGGCCGCACTGGCCGCCGCCTTCCCCGACCTCGCCCCCGCAGCCCTCCAGCACATCCTCGGCCACTGATCGACGTCGGCAGACCGCGCCGCGCCATCGGCCTGCCGCCACCACGACGCCCGCATCTTTCACATCAGCTAAGAAGTGTCGATCATCACGTTTACTTTGGTTGACCAATGGCAGACGCATCAGCCTATGGTTTGACACCAATCCATTAGCTGATGTGAAAAGGCCGCGTGCGAAGCGCGCCGGCTCCGAGGTGGCTCGTGAAGAAGGCAGCTCAGATAGCCATCGTGTCGGTCCTCGCGCCATGCGGTGTGGTGCTCGGCGTGACACTGACCGGCGGGACCGCGTCGGCGACGACCCCTGCGATCGCTGCGGGGAGCGGCATCGGAGGAATCGGCTGCTTCAAGCCGGTGGCGCCCGGCGAAGCGGTCGCCGACGGCCAGCAGCTGACCACCGAGCAGATCAACAACGCCCAGATCATCTACCAGGTGTCGGTCCAGCTCCAGCTCCCTGCCCATGCCGCGGTGGTGGCCATCGCAACGGCGATGCAGGAGAGCACCTTGACCAATCTGGCCTGGGGTGACCGCGACAGTTTGGGCTTGTTCCAGCAGCGGCCGAGCCAGGGGTGGGGCACCCCTGCGCAGATCATGGACCCGGTCTACTCCTCCAAGGCGTTCTACGCCCAGTTGGTGAAGGTCTCCTTGTGGGAGGCACTGCCGGTCACCGTCGCTGCGCAGAAGGTTCAGCAGAGCGCCTATCCCGATGCCTACGCAAAGTGGGAGGGCCTGGCGCAGCAGCTGGTCGCAACGTTCGGAGGCTCGGCCACCAACTGCTCTCTCGGCAACGGCGCGGGCTCCGGGGAGGCGATCACCGAGGCGGTCAACCTGCCCGCGGGCTTCTCTCTCCCGGCCGGCACTCCGGTCCAGGTGGTCACCGCGATCACCTTCGGCATCTCGAAGCTCGGCATGCCGTACCAGTGGGGAGGGACGGGGAATCCGAGCTACGACTGCTCCGGCCTGCTGATGCGCGCCTACGAGGCCGCCGGGATCAACATCAGCAGGACCACCTTCGAGCAGGTCTACAACGGAACCCCGGTCTACAGCGCCAACCAGCTCAAACCGGGCGACTTGATCTTCCTCGCCGGGTCCGACGGAACCCCTTCGTCGCCCGGCCACGTCGGCATGTACCTGGGCTCGAACTTGGTCCTCGACGCGCCGCGCACCGGGAAGAACATCCAGATCACCACCTTCACCGGCGGGTACTGGGACGCGGAGGCCGTGGCGTTCCGCCGCATCGTCCCGTCATGACCACCTGCCGGCTGAGGACGGCAGACTTGCCCTTATCACGTGCGAACCGAGGAACGAAGGTCCATGCAGAACACTCCTATGTCCGAGAAGGCGCGTCTCGCTCTCGGGCTCGTCGCGGGTGCGGGAACATTGGCCTCGTTCGCCGCAATCACCGGCTCACATGCACTGGTGATCTTGGCAGTCGGCACCGTGCTAAGTGCAGTGGTGGCTGCCTTTCAGGCTGACCGCCGCAATGTGTGGGCCGCGTGGGCGGGCGGGGCCGCGGTGGCGGCCCTCCTCGCCTGGATCGTTCCGGACCTGAGGTCCATCCTGCTCCTCGTAAGCGCCGTTGAGGGTGCAGGGGCTCTGCTGCTTGCCCTGGCGAGGTACCGACGCTCCCGCTGAATCAGCGACGCTGGCGATTGGCGCGACCAGTTCGGCGATCCTTCCCGCCCAGCCGCCGTAACGACAGAAGGCGGAGGCCCACACCATTCGGTGTGGGCCTCCGCCTTCTGTCGTATCTACTCCCGGGCGAGGGTTCCTCGGTCTCTGGAGGTCCACTGCTCAGTGGCTGCCTCCCCTCCGGATGCCGGCCACTCAACGAGCACGGCGCCGGGGCGGACATCGAGGATCAGGCCGCGCAGGTAACCGCCGGAGCCGTCGCGGGTGGTAGAGAGCCAGTGGCGACCGACCCAACTGGAGGGCGGCTGCTCGGCGTAACGGTCGTGGGTGAAGTTCTGCATGGTGTCTCCAGCGAGAGCGGGGGTTGGTGTCGGCATCCGGGTCGAGCGGCCCGCGTTCGGGCCGCACCCGATCAGGGCGGCCTCGACGGTCGTGGGAAACACGAGGCCGCAGTGCTGTACGTCGACCGGGAGGTGGAGCCGCCTGCCGACTGTCCGCGAGTCATCGGGCCTCTCCGTTCCAGCCACGGTGGTCGCGGATCAGGCCGGTCGAAGCCCAGAGCCGGACGTCAGCCGGCCGGTAGCGGCGAGCGCCGCCGGTGTCCTGGCTGTACCTGGGGCCGACGCCGGCCGCACCGACCTCCCGCAGATCGAAGATCGTGATCCCGAGGAAGTTCGCCGCCTCGTCAACGGACCACCACGGTCGGCGCTGGCTTGCCTGCATCTGTCGCTTCATCGCGCGTCCTCCGCATCGGAGGAGCGAGCCTTGAGCCAAGTGCGCACGTCAACGGGGTCGTAGCGCCTGTGCCGGCCCACCTTGTAGCTGCGCGGCCCGGTGCCTCGCCAATTCATCTGATACACCGTCTGCTTCGGGACCTTCAGGAAGTCCGCGAGCTCCTGCAAGGTCCACATCGTGTCCGTGCCGTCGATGCCCATGAGCACTCACATCCATCTCGTTCGTCGTTTCGACAACTTGAGCTGTCGTTCGAACAACCGAGATGAGCATCCGCCAGGGCACACGAACTTGTCAATGCGACTTCTAAATTTGTCGTATCGACAAACCATGTAGACGGCTCGCGGAGTGGGGGCCAATCAGCGCGTCGCAAGTGTCGAAACGACAGCCGAAGAGGTCGATTGCGCGATCGAGAAGTGATGGGTAGAGTTGCCGATACGACGAGCAAGGAGGCCAGATGTCCAGCGGCTCACCACCGACCCTGTCGGTGAGCGACGCGGCAGCACTCCGGCTGAAGCAGGCCCGGAACAGGCGCGGGTGGACCGTCAAGGATCTGGCAACCCGGTGCGCCGAAGCAGGGGCGGAGAAGCTGACCGCCGCCGCATTGGCGAACATCGAGACCGGACGCCGAGACGACAACGGGGTTCGGCGGCGGGAGCTGTCGGTGGACGAGGTCGTACTTCTGGCCGCCGTGCTGGACGTGGCCCCCATCCACCTCCTGGGGTTGCCCGACAATGCCGAGCCGGGGACTCAACTACAGCTGACTCCCCAACTGGCGCTCAGCGACGGCAGCTTGATCCTGGCCTGGTTCTGCGGACAACAGGCGCTTCCCGGAAGCGACGCCCGCCAGTTCTACTCCGCGGCTCTCCAGCGGCTGCCGGCCGCTGACAGCCAGCAGTCCGTCGCCGACCTCACAAGGTCGGTGCTCGAAGAACGGGCGGCCGTGCTGACCGAGGCGTTCAACTCCAACATGGCAGCGACCATGGAGAAGCTGACCACCGCCGTCGAGGCCGGCGCCTCCCCCGAGGAACTCGCCGCCCTGCTCCGGCCGGGCGACTCCAGCTCCGCATAGCTCCACGCCCCACCCCCGCGTCCGGCAGCGCCGCGACGCGAGTTCAGCGAACCCGAATGCGGCCGACCGGCCCGCACCCGCACGGGCAGAGAAGAGGGAGACACATGTCATATACACATCAAATAAGGAAGCGAACCGATGATCCACGCACGAATCGAGGACCGCGCTAACCACGCGGACTACCAGCTGGCCGTCGCCCGTGCCCGCGCGGCCCGCCGCACCCCACCCTCCCGCTACCGCGTCCGCTGGCGTGACGAAGCAGGAGTCCTCCGCAGCGTGAGCCTGCCGAGCTGGCCGCTCGCGAGGGCTGCGCAGGCCAACATCGTGCATGAACGGCCGCCGCTGACCCTCGACCGCTTGGTGGACCAGTGGGCAGCGACCCCTCTAGACCGCGGCCGGCCCGGTCAACCGCAGCTCCCGAGTCGCCGAACGCTCGACTTGCACGTGCTCCCGAGCCTCGGAGCCCGGCGTGCCGCCACGATCACCCGGGCGGACATCGAGCAGCTGAGGTACAGGCTCTACGCCGAGGGGCGCCTGGGCGTCAGCACGATCAACCGAGTCCTCGCGACATTGAAGCGAGTCTTCGAGTTTGGTGTCCACGAAGGTCTCTTGCCCTACCACCCCGCGCTCGGCATCCGCCCGATTCCCGGGCAAGCGTCACGCCCCTCCCAATCGCTTTAACGTCTGCCGCGACACCTCAGCTTGACAAATTTTCCTCGGCGGCAGGCACCACGGAATATTAGGCAACCCGATCCAGGCTCACGGGCCAAGAACTCAACGGGCAGAAAGAAGGAGTTATGGGAATGAACCGAATCGCAATGAAGCACGGTGGATACAAGTGTCTGAACCTTACGACCGCTGGCACAAGTCGCGCCCGACCCCCGGGGAAAAGAAGTGCACCGCCCACAAGAAGGTGCCGTCGAGCAGCCACGGATTGGGGAAGCGCTGGCTCGCCCGATGGCGGGACCATGACGGGCAGCAGCTAAGCGAAAGCTTCGAAAAGTATGAGGACGCCAAGAGGCACTTGGCGAAGATTGAAACGAGCGTTACCGAGGGCACCTACATCGCCAAAGACAAGGGCGATACCCTCATAAAGAAGCTGGCGGAGCAATGGCTCGCCGACCTCATCTTCAAGAACCCTCGCACTGAGCCGCAGTACCACGCTCGCGTAAAGCGCTACATCATCGAGCCGCTGGGGCATATAAAGATCAAAGATTTGATCCCCTCGCGGATCGTCTCCTGGATCAAGGGCATGCTCCGCACCATCGGCGAGACCTACGCTGGCCTGATTTTCAGCCACTTCAACTCCATCGTCATGATGGCCGTTGATGATGGACTGATCCTCAAGAATCCGTGTGCCTCTCGCTCGGTTCAGCGAGTTAAGCCGCGCCGCCAGCGCAAGACATCCAAGGAACTCCCTGTTAGCTGGGAAGATTCCGAAGGAATCAAGCAGAACATGCCAGACCGATACAAGGCTACTGTCGACTGCGGTCGCGCCATCGGAATGCGACAGGGTGAGATATTCGCATTCAGCCCTGATGACATTAACTGGCTCCAGAAGGATAAGGTGGTGCACATCCGCCGCCAGATTGCGCACGACCGCGGCGTGATGGTGTTCGCTCCACCAAAGGGCGGAAGCAAGGATGATCCGAAGGATAGGTACGTCCCGATCGGCGAGGACCTGGCTTTCATTCTGGCCGAACATATCCGACAGTTTCCCTCGGTGGAAATCACACTTCCCTGGATTGAAAAGGACGGCCCTCCCGTCACGGTCAAGCTGTTCTTCACGTCGCGCGAACGGAAGCCGATCAACAAGAACTACTTTAACTGGCTCTGGAAGGCAGCCCTTGAAGAAATTGGGCTCATCCAGGCACTGAACGACAAGCCGGTGGGCCGTGGCCGGCTGTGGGAGAAGTGCCGAGACAAGATGATGCACTCCCTCCGGCACCTGTTCGCTTCTGAGGCGTTGAACGAAGGGGTCGACATCTATACGCTCGCCGATCTCCTCGGCCACGAAGACCCGGCCTTCACCCTCCGCCGGTACGTGCACCGCGTGGCCCAGTCGTTCGAGAAGGCCCGGAAGGCGCTCGGCCGGCGCTACCGACTGGCCGCCTGAGCGAGGACGGACACCCGCTCTCGTGCCGTCCCTGTCGGTTGCACCTCGTAGCAGCCGGCAGGGGCGGCGCGGACGACCTGCTCGGCACCGCTCAGCGCTTCTCGGTGCATCTCATCGTCAAGGGCCTCGCGTGTGCACTGGTTGTGAAATGATCTTGCCAGAAGGGGGTGTTTCCGCAGGTCAGAGGCATGTTCGATCAGTACTACGACTGCTAGGGGTACCTCTGACCTGCGGAAACGTGATTCGATCTCTCATCGTTTCCGCAGGTCGGCAACGCCCTGACCTGCGGAAACGTCGGACCGCCCACTTGCCCGGAGTGCTCTCGGGCTCGCGATGTGAAATGAGAGTGCACTGAGTTCGATCTCGCAGTGAGTACTGTGCAGCACCCCTCACGCCTGGCTCCACGCCCGCGGCGACACAGGGGAGTCCGTCACCATGATCGGATTGCCTGCGGAAGGTCGGTCCGGGACTGGGCAAAGGAGGTACGCCGCTGGCGTACCAGGAGGTAGGCTGTCGGCATACCTTTGTGACCTCAGCGCCACACTTCCTGGAGTCGACGATGCGGGACAGCGCGGGCCCGTTCGAATACGACGGGCCAGTCGCCGGCGACCAGTTGGTCGGCAGGTGCCGAGAAGTCGAGATGATCAAGGCGTGGGCCCGCGAGGGCCAGCTGATGGCACTGGTGGCACCGAGGCGTTTTGGCAAGACGAGCCTGATTCACAAGATCTCGGCCGAGGGGCAGCGGGATGGCCTGACTGTGGTCACTGCCGATCTGTTCGGCGTCGCCAGCCCCTCTGACCTGGTGCTTCGTCTTGAGCGGGCCTGGGCGTCATCTGCACCCGAGGTGGTGCGTCCGGCAGTGAGCAAGATCTTGGCCGCCTCGCAGACTGGAGTGTCGATCACGGGGTCCGGATTCGCTTCGGCCATGGACAGTCGGCCCGCAGCCGACCCGTCGGCGGCATTGAACGCTCTGCTGGAGCTTCCCTCCCTGTTGGCTCAGCGTGAGGGCGGGCGGACTCTGATCGTGCTCGATGAGTACCAATCTGTTGCTAGCGTGCCGGGAGCAGAGGCGTTGATCCGGCAGCATGCCTACCGGCAGCGGACGGCCGTCTCCTACCTGCTCTCCGGGAGCAGGCCAGACATGCTGTCCACAGGGTCTGCCGACGGGGAGCCAGTGGCCGCGCTCCGCCTTGGCCGGCTGCCCAAAGCGGAACTCCGCGCATCGATCCAAGAGCGGTTCACTACCGCAGGGGACCGCGACGTGACTGGCGTGCTGGACGAGCTACTGGCTGCGGGTGAGGGACATCCCCAGCGGACCATGCTGTTGGCTCACCTGCTGTGGCAAGAGGTCCCCGCAGGAAAGCCAGCCACCAGTGATCATCTCGATGCGGCGATTGCTACGGCTCTGCGGCAGATCGACCCTGAATCGCGAGCAACGATGAGCGGGCTCAGCGTAGGCCAGCGCAAGGTTCTTCGGGCGGTGGCTGAGTACGGCGCCCCGATGGCCGCGCGGGCCGCGCGGACGCTGGGCCTACCTAAGACGACAGCTCAAAAGGCTGCACCGCATTTGGTCGCTGCCGGGCTCATCGAAGACACGAGTCGAGGGTGGCGTGTGATCGATCCACTGCTAGCCCGCTGGATCCAGACGAACTATGGGACACGCGCATGAGCAATCAGCCGCAGGACGAGGTGTCGTTCGAGCGCGGGCAACGAGTGAGGGTCCGGGCCAGCGGAGTGCCTGAATTCGCCACTGTCCGGTTTGCCCTGCCCGGCGATGCCCCGGGTTCGTGGGACCTCATCCTTGTTGACGACCAGGACAGACGGCACGAGGTGAACCTGGCGGCCGGAGACACCCAGACCGTGCGCCCTCTGGTCAGCGACGGTAGGGCCGACTCGGCGCGGGTGCTGGCAGCCATGTGGACCCAGTGGATGTACGCCGCCGCCACCAACGCCGAATCCAGCGCCATGGCAGCCACCCCGTTGAAGCCGTACGCGCACCAGACCACGGCCGTCTACGGCGCGATGCTGCCGCAGCCGCTGCTGCGCTTCCTGCTCGCGGACGAGCCTGGTACGGGCAAGACGATCATGGCTGGCCTGTATCTCCGCGAGATGCAGCGACTGGGCCTGGTCAAGCGTGCGATCATCGTCTGCCCCGCGAATCTGGCCACGAAGTGGGTCGACGACTTTGAGCGTCTGCTCGGCGGAGGACTGCGCCAGCTCACCTCGGCGACGGTGCGTGAGAACGCGCTGAACTCCAACGACCTGTGGGTAGTCTCGCTTGAGCTGGCATCCGTCAACCCGGCCGTGCAGGACGCCATTCGGCCGGACAAGGCCGGCTGGGACCTGGTCGTCTTCGATGAGGCGCACCGGCTGACCCCTACCGCCGCCGGGTTCCACCAAGTCGGCCGCCTCCTGGCCAAGAATACCCCGCGGGCACTGTTGATGACCGCAACCCCACACCGAGGCAAGGAGTGGCTCTTCCGGCACCTGCTGCACCTCGTGGACCCGGCGATCTACCCGGATCCTGGCAGCGACCCGAATGTGGCGCTGCGTGCGCTTCGCCCGGGTCCGATCCATTTCCTGCGGCGGATGAAGGAAGACCTGGTCGACTACGACGGCAGGACACGTCTGTTCAAAGGCCGTGCCGCGCACAACCACAGTGTTCCGCTGTCGCAGGTCGAATACGGGTATTACCAGGCTGCCCTGGACATGGTCGACAGGTATTTCCCACCCGCCGCGCAGCCGCTTGCCCGCATGGTGTACGCGAAGCGGGCCGCTTCGAGTTTGTACGCACTTGCGGAGACACTCCGCCGGCGCCACGACCACATGGGGGTGATGAGTGAGGCCGAGGCCGCACTCATCGCTGAGGGCGACGGGCAAGGTGACGAGGCGGAGGTCGATGAGGCGAAGGTCGTCCACACGAGCTCGACAGCCAGCCGGGCTGAGCGGGCAGCGATCAAGAGCCTCGCGGATCAGATCAACGCCACGATCCGTGATCAGGCTTGGAAGCCGTCGAAGTGGAAACGGCTCACTGAAGACTGCCTTGCCCCGCACGGGATCCTCCCCGGCAACGGAGAGCAAGCTGTGGTGTTCACCGAGTACGCCGACTCGGCCCAGTGGGTCGCACAACGCCTCGAAGCCGAAGGGTTCACCGCCAAGCTTTACTCGGGTCGGCAGAACAAGGCTGAGCGCGACGAGGTGCGCCGAGCCTTCATGCGAGGCGAGTTCCAGGTCATCGTCACCACCGACGCCGGCAACGAAGGCATCGACCTTCAGGCCGCGCACGTGTTGGTCAACTACGACATCCCATGGTCCCTCGTACGCCTTGAGCAGCGAATGGGACGTATCCACCGCGTCGGTCAGTTGCGTGATGTCCACCTGTACAACTTGGTCGCCACTGACACGCGAGAGGGTGAGACCCTCCTCAGGCTGCTGGACCACTTCGTCACTGCGGCGAATGAGCTGCGTGGCCAGATGTTCGACAGCCTGTCAGCGGTCGCCGAGATCACCGGCGTTGACTACGACAAGTGGCTCTCCGATCTATACGGCAACGACGAAAGTAGGAAGCAACAGGCGATCGACGCCGCCAAGGCCGTCCAGTCCCAGGAGCTCACCCGGGCTGCCAGACAGGTGCGGGACAATGAACGACGTCTCGCCAGCCAGGTGGACGCCGTCGCCGCACTGACCCTGCTTCAGCGTGATCTGTTCGCGCGGATCAACCCCGCGATCGTCGAGGCGTACCTCGACCGGCTCACCGCTGCCCGAGTGCTGCGGTCTTCCCCGACGGCTGCCGGTGCCGGATTCCGCCGACTGTCGCTGGAGGGTGCGGCAAAGTTCCCCGTCACCCTCGGCGGCACTGGCGAGGTACACATCGCCACCAGCGGCGATGCGGTACGTGAGGCCGCGGAGAGCATCGACGTCGGCGACACCATCACGCTCGGTCCAGGCGAGCCTGGGTTCACCGATCTGATCGGCATGGCGGAACACTCTCTCGCCGAGGACCTGCACCAGTCCGGCGCCGCTGCCGACCCCACAAGTCTCACCCCGTACGACCTGTACGCGTACACGGCGACATTGACGGAAAGCGACGGGAAGCGCGCGAGCATCTGGGCGAGCCTGGTCAAGGTCGACGACAGCGGCAACGCCCGGCCGGTGCGGTGGGAGACGCTGGCCAACCTCGTGCCCACTGGTCAGTACGGCACCGCACCTCATCCCGCCCGAGAGGGGCTAGCGCTCTCGACTGCACAGGTGGTGGCTGATGAGACTGTCGCCGAACACCGACGCGTGCGCGCTGACTGGTTCGCCCAGGCCCGCAAGGATCTGACCAACCTGCCGCTGAGCCTGACCGAGAACATCGACGACCGCGCGGCCCGAGTCGAGCTGCGACGCCGGCTCCAGGCCCAGACCGCGCAACGCCTCGACGAGCTTGAGCGTCTCGCGGACGTGCAGTTGACCGCGCCAAAGCTGATCGGCCGTATCCGTGTCCTGGCAGCTGCCGACATCACGGTCCAAGCGGAGATAGACGCCGAGCTGGTCTCCATGCGCCACGTCCAGCAACTCCTCGCGGATGACGGGTGGGCTGTGGAGGACGTGCACACGGAGGGCCGTGGCTACGATCTGGAAGCGCGTCGAAACAGCCAGGTCCGGCATGTCGAGGTCAAGGGCCTGCTGGGCAACGCGGCCAGCGACGGCATCCGGATGACCGGCAACGAGGTCCTGATCGCCACCCAACACCGCAAGGAGTACTGGCTCTACGTCGTCGACCAGTGTGCTGACGGCCGCGGCCGTTTCTTCGGGGCCTACCAGGACCCCGCTACCCTCTTCGCCAATGTCATGACCGGGAACGCAATCTTCCGCGTCCCCGGTAGCAGTCTCAAGAACGCCCCGGGGAGCAACACATGAGCCGGATGATCGAACGATGGTTTCCCAGCGCCGAGGTGTCTGCCAACAGCGACAAGGGCTGGGGGTCAGGGAACAGTGAGATCTCCCTGTTCATGTGGTTCGCCAAGCGACCCACTGCCCAGGCCAAGGCCGCCACGATCTGCTCCCTGCTGCCATGGCCCGACGAGGTCGGCGAGCAGACCCGGTTGCAGAACCTCGTCCGGGAGGCCATGACGGGGCGCTACGGGGCGTGGAGCGAGCTGCAGGCCGAGATCGCCAAGGCCAACCCGCAGGGCGCAGCCACCCTTGATCCGTTCTCGGGACGCGGCATGATCCCACTGGAGTCGGCACGCCTGGGCGTCCAGGCGTCTGCCGTCGACTACAGCCCGGTCGCAGTGCTGGCCAGCCACCTGCTTACCTCGGCCCCGTTCGAGGACTGGAGCCGGGAGCCTGACCTTCCGTTCGGCGACCTCGGCCATTTGCTGACCTCCCGCACGGACCGGCTGCTCGGCGACCTTGAGACGCTGTTCGCCGAAATCCAGGCCAGGCACACCGCTGCGATGAGCGACTTCTACCCTCGCAGCAACGGCGCGTTTCCATGGGGGTACCTGTGGGCCGTCGAGATCCCCTGCCAGGAGTGCGGGCACGCGTTCCCACTCATCGGTTCCTACGAGTTGATGCCCGCTCGCGGCTCTCGCGAGGCGGTGGCGTTCTACATTGCGGCGGACCGGGCCTCCGGAACGTGGGAAGCGGTCGTGACGCCGGGCAAGCCCACCCGGGCGCCCACGCTGACCAATGCCGTGGAGAACGGCAAGAAGGTTCCGGGTAAGAGCGCGATCTGTGTGTTCTGCAGCCACGTCCACTCGCTGGCTGTCCACCGGCGGCTTTTGCAGGAACGTCAGGGCCGAGACGCTCTCGTCCTGGCAGCAGATATCGACGCGAAGAGCCAGAAGACCTTCCGCCAGCCCACCGACGAGGAGCGGAAGGCTGCCGCTGCGGCCACCACTGCGCTGGGCTTCGAGCCGGCTTTCAGCCCCTTCCTCCCGGCGGTCCCGGACGAGGGGATCGCGCCTGGCAACAACAACATCATCGGGCCGAGCATCTATGGAGCGAAAACCTACGGCGACTTCATGGTCGACCGCCAGACCCTCTCGTACGTGCGCCTGGCACGCATCATCAACGAGCTCGGCGACGAGCTCACCGCAGCCGGGCTGTCGCGCGATTACGTGAGGGCCCTGTGCGGCTACGCAACCGCGGTCGTGGTGAAGAAGCTGCGGCGTTCAACCCGCGGCGCCCGGTTCCAAAGCAAGGGCGGTGCTCAGGTCGGGGACCTGTTCGTCAATGAAGGGTCCATCACGTTCTCCCACGACTTCTTCGAGTCCGGCATCGGCGACGGCCCCGGAACGTGGAAATCGATCTCGGACAACGTGCTGGCCGCCTGCCGCAACCTGTTCTCCGACCTGCGCGGGGTTCCCGCCTCGGTGCAGCGCGGAAGTGCGACCGCGCTGTCCTACCCGCCCAAGACGTTCAGTGCGGTGGTCACAGACCCGCCGTACGACCAGATGATCGCCTACGCGGACGCTTCGGATCTCTTCTACACCTGGGTCAAGCGGTGCCTGCACAACACCTGGCCGGAGCTTGCTGTCACCGCCGACCCGCACGGCTGCCAGGACAAGAGCCAGGAGATCATCGTCAAGCGGGTACGCGGTGAGGCCCCGGACGAGCACCGCACCCGCGAGCACTACGACAACCTCATCGCGGACGCCTTCGCGCAGATGCGCCTGGCCGTCCGCGACGACGGCGTCGTCACAATCGTCTTCGGCCACGGTGAGCCCGAGGTGTGGCAGCGGCTGCTGCACTCCATCGAGAAGGCGGGGCTGGTGATGACCGGCTCGTGGCCGGCCAACACTGAATCCGGCGGGCAGCAGGGCAAGGCGAATATCGAGACCACGCTGACCATGGCCTGCCGTCCTGCCCCGGCCGGACGGCCAGCCGGCCGTAAGGGTGCCGTCGAGGCAGAGATCAAGGCGGAGATCAAGCGCCGCTACCCCGACTGGGAGCGGTGGGGCCTGGCACCCGCCGACATGCTGATGGCGGCGGCCGGCCCCGCGATGGAGGTTGTGGGCCGCTACAGCGAGGTCCTCGATGCCAAGGGCGGACCGGTCGACATCCACACGTTCCTGCCGCTGGCTCGCGCCGCGGTCCAGGAAGCCATGGCCGTCGAGGTCAACAACCAGCCGCTCTCGGCCTTCGACGCCCGCACCCGGTTCGCCCTCTGGTGGATTCGACTCTATGGCCGACAGGTCCAGGCAAAGTCCGAGCTGCGCTGGCAGGCCCTCGCTTCTTCCCTCGACCTCGCCGCCGTACGCGATCTTGTGAATGACGCCGACAAGGGGGTCCGCTTCATCACCTCGCGTGAGTACTACGGCAAGGTCGACAGCGACTCCGCCGCGGTCGACGTCGCACTCGCGCTCGCCGCGGCGTCCGATGAGGGCTTGCAGGCCATGGGTGAGGTTCTGGCGGCATCGGAGCGCGGTGTCGACGACACCTACCTCTGGTCGGCCATCCAGTTCCTCGCTGACCGGCTTCCCGACAACGACCCCGACTCCATCGCGTTCACCCGAGTCCTGCGCACCCGGGCCGGGATCGGCAGCGCCGCCGAGGCGGTCACCGCCAGCGCCTTCGAACGTGCGCGCCGCCAGGGCGCCCAGCTGAAGCTGATGTGATGACGAGCACACCACGAGCACCTATGCTCACCAGCCCAGGAGATAAGTAGTGACGACGAGCGTGACCCCGTGGTGGAAGGCGTTGAGGATCCGTGAGGAGATCCTCAACGCCTCCGGCCAGATCGACGATGTGCAAATGTCGCTGTTCCGCGCCGTCCACGGCACCGCCACGGACCGGCCGCCATATGCGGACGCGGCCTACTACGGTGACATCACCCACCCCACCGAGCGGCTGATCGACCTCCTCACCGAGATCGCGGTCCGCGTCGGAGGCGGTGACGACTACCTGAAGGCCCGGGCCGTCACCCGGCTCGACCAGGGTATGGGTGGCGGTAAGTCGCACGCCTGCATCGGAGCCTTCCACCTGGCTGCCAATCCCGCGGCGTTGCTGTCCACCGAACTGGGCGAGAAGGTCACCGAACGGGCGAAGGCTAAGATGGGCCGAGAGCTTGCCCGGGACCTCGGGGGGCCGCATGTGGTCGTCCTGCCGTGCGACAACATGACCGCTGGTGCTGGCGTACAGGAGCTCGACGGGCCGGCGGTCAGCCTCTACGAGCGGTTCCTGTGGCGGCTGTTCTCCAAGGACTACTCGCTCTACGAGCGCTACCTGCCCTTCTGGAGCGACAAGCACAAGATCGCCGAGGCCATCCGCGCCGTGAACAGGCCAGTGTTGATCATCATCGACGAGGTCCTGGACTACATCGGCAACGGTCTCGACGGCACCAACAAGCCCGATCTTGCAGCCCAGGACATGGCATTCCTGCGTGCCCTTCTCGACGTCGTCAACGACGTCCCTCACGTGGCGATGCTCGTCGTGATGATCGCTTCCGACGCAGACAAGACCGCGCTCTCGCCGGCTGGCAAGGAACGCCGCGACGACCTCAACACCCTGCTCGAACGCAACGGCCTGCCGGCCACGGTCACCGAGGTCAGCGATTTCGCCGACATCCTGCGGCGGCGACTCTTCGACACCGAGCCGGCCACCGAGGTCCTCGCCGCGACGGC
The DNA here is from genome assembly GCF_003751605.1 of Kitasatospora cineracea. Taxonomy (NCBI): domain Bacteria; kingdom Bacillati; phylum Actinomycetota; class Actinomycetes; order Kitasatosporales; family Streptomycetaceae; genus Kitasatospora; species Kitasatospora cineracea. Next base: position 3,168,884 of record NZ_RJVJ01000001.1, on the reverse strand, counting down.
CCGCCTCTACGAGCCGGTCCTAAGCGACAACGGCTGGACCAAGCACGTCTGGGAGCAGATCGGTGCTGACTGGCGGCGCAACTGGTCGGACGAGGTTGCTGCCTGCTACCCCTTCCACCCCATGCTTGTGAGTCTGGCGAAGGACGAGTGGAGTCGAGTCACCGGATTCCAGCGTGTCCGATCCACCATTCGGATCTTCGCTGCCACGGTGTTCGCCCTGCAACAGCGAGGCAAGGCGGGAGAGTGGGTGCCGGCACTCATCGGCCCCGGCGACCTTCCCCTGTCGGAGAGCACTGTCCGCGAGGCGCTCCTGGGCAGCGGCCTGGTGGAGGATGACCGCACGATCGCGAACTACCGAAGCCTCGCCGAAATCGAGGTCATCAACCACGAGGGCTCGTCAGGAACAGCGCGCCGCCAGGACCTTGAACGCCCCGAAGTGCCGTGGCATGGGGATAATCCGCGAGCCGCTGAGCGCGCTGCCACCTTCATCTTCCTCGTAAGCATCGTCGGCACCCTCCGCCCCGGTCGAGGGCGCGGTGCCAGCGCACCCGAGGTCAAGGCAGCCACCAGTGTCCCGGCCACCAGCTACACCATCACCGATGCCGACATCGTCGTCGAAGAGGTTGTCAACCAGGAACGGGGCATAAGCGCTCTCGACATCGCCAGAGGTCAGGGCAACAACAAACCCGCTCGCTACTTCATGTCCACCCGCCTCACTCACCAGATGCTCGTCAAGGACATCCGGCGCACAATCACCGAATCCGAGCGGGACCAGGTCATCGCCGACTTTGCTCAGAAGCTCGCCAACAGCGGCCCGTTCCGTGAACTCAAGTTCATTCCCGCCGATGCCCAACGCACCGCGGCCGATGTCATGGCCACCAGCGGCTTGGACATGGCTTACACAAACCGGCTTGTTGTGCTCGACCCTGCGCAGTTCAGCCTCCGCAACGGTATGGAGAAGCTGACCATGGAGGCGCTGACCGTGGCGATGGGCCTCGGGCAAGGTGTCCACCAGCTCCCCGTCCAATGGGCCAGCAGCGCGGTCTACGCGGTGGCGAACACTCAGCGGCGCAGCCTGGTGCGCGGCCTGGCAGTGGAGTACTTGGCGCGGCAACGAGCCCTTGCCGCTCCCGAGGTGCAGAACGACAGCGAACTCAAGGCGATCGGCACCAAGGAACTTGCCACGGCAAAAGAACAGCTGGAGAAGACCCTGAAGCGGGCCTATCAGCACGTCGTATTCCTCGCGCAGCCTGACCCGGACGGAGAACGCTACCTCGACGAACTGACCTACGACGATGACAACTTCACCGCTCTGAACGGCACTGCGGTCTGGAAGGCACTAGCCGCGCGGGACAAGGTCTTCGACGTCGGGGAGTTCACTCCCCGGGCCCTGCACCACAACCTCCGTGACCAGGACTACGGGAAGACGCTCTCCGATATCCGCGCCGCGTTCTACAGCGCGCCGAGACTCCCGCTGCTCTACGGCGGGGATCGCGATCTTCAGCAAGCGATTCACGACGCCGTGGACCAGGGCCTGGTGAGCATCGTCGACGGTAACGGAACCGAGGTCGCTGTCACCGGGCCCGCGCAAGTCAACCTGGCGAGCACGAGCCTGCGGCTCTCGAAGCCGCAGCCTCAGCTCTGCCCGACCTGCGGCGAACCTTCCCATGACGGCGCCTGCGCCGATTCCAGCGAGCCCGCAGTTCCGAATGACACCGCCCAGGGCGGGGCAGGGGCAGCCAGCGCTGCCCAGGCGAACGGGGCAGCCAGCCAAAACACCGGAGCAGACGGTTCAAGCAACGGGGCCCCTCAGGATTCCGTCGGCAAGGACCAGAAGGCAGTGTTCTCGTTCACCTGCAACCTCCTTGCCGACGATGACGCCGCTGATGGACTCGCCGCATTGTTCCGTTCGTTCTTCATGGCTCTGGATGAGAGGCAGATCAGCTACCTTCAAAGCACATTCCAGGTCGTACTGAGTGCCGAGGGAGCCGAGCAGATCCGACAGCGACTCGACGAGCTGGGGATCTCGGCGACGTTCAAGGAGATCTAGGCACTTGTCACACCGGTCGATATATCGACCAGGAGGCATTGGAGTTGGGCGCCCTGAAGACCCGGACGCATGCGGGCGCCCAACTCGCCGCCATTGGCCCAAGAGTGAAGTGTGCGGACGTTCTCTCCGCCGGGACGTGGTCCGCCTGTGTCACAGGAAACCAAGGAGCCGCAGGAAGGTGGAGCTTTCAGGTAAGGGAGGGAGATGGGTGCCCGGCTCACACGGCCGGTCCCTGTTCGGCGGTTGCCCGGAACCACGCTCTTACCGTTACCTGGGCACATGACCGAGACCGCGTTTTCTCCGTCCGCGCTGGCGAGGTACATCGAGCGGCGCGGCCTTGGCACGGCCGAGCTGGCGAGGGCCGTCGGCGTCTCCGAGCGGGCCGTGCAGTACTGGCTGGCGGGGCGGAGCGCTCCTGGGGATCGGTCGTTCGGGCGTTTGCTGGCCGTTCTGCGATGCGACGCGCAGGAGTTGTGCGGCCGGCTCCGCGGAACGGAGACGCTTTCGGATCTTCGCCGGGACGCGGGGCTGGAGGTAGGTCAGGCCGCCGCTGCAGTGGCCGAGAGGCCATGGGCTCGGGACTTGGGCTTCGACGTCGGGAAGCTCCGGGCGCTGGAGCTCGGACGGGCCGTAGCGGGGTGGGATGGAGAATCCCCGGAGATGGCCGGGAGAGTCGCACGTGCCCTCGCTCGGGTGTACGGCGTACCTGAGCGGGTGCTACTGGATGCCTGGCGTCGCAGTCGGCCGGTGGACGGGGCTGTGCCAATCCTTCCTAGGAGGGAGCCTGGCAGTGGAGAGGCATCCGGGCCGCTGGCAGTGTGGGAAGAGCTGAACGAGCGCCAGCGCATCTACCTGGCCTGTCTCTTCTGGCAGGACCAAGAGGAGGAACTACTGCAACAGCGGAGCCACGCGAGGGGCGGCGTCCGCAGTGCTGCGCGGGAGTGGCGAAGAATGCCCCTCGCGCTTGACGCGCCCAAGGAATTGGTCGGGCTAACTAGGCTTCAGGAGCGGCTACGGCACGAGGGTGTGCGCGATCCAGGAGTGGGCTCGTCGGTCGCCGCGTTGCGGCGACGCGGCCTGGTCACCACCTACCGGGACCGCGTGTACATCGACGGTGTCGGTGAGGTCGCTCGCACTCTGGTTGAGGTGACACGCCGCGGACGAAGCGTCGCGCGAGCGGCCCTGAAGGTACCCAACAGCAAAGGGACGCCGGCACCGCTGCTGTCCCGCTGGCTGTGGAGTGTCCTCGTGCGCGTCGCCCGCGCCGGCGGAGTCGGGCTGGACGGATCACTGGCGGGGCGAGCCCCGCACGCCCTGGCTGTCGGGCGAAGCCCGGACGGCCACAACCCCAGCCGAGGATTCATCGTTCTGCGTCATCCGGACGGCGTGGACAGCGGCCCGTACTTCTGGTTCCTGACCGACAGCGGCCGACAGCACGTGAAGGACTACCTTGGCTTATACCAGGAGCTGTACCCGGAGGTTGGGACTTCCGATCTAAACAGCGCGATCGAGTGAATGTCTCCAAGGGACGGGGCTGTTCGCTCGTCACGGCCACGTAGCGTTCTGACGTGGATAGCGAAGAGGCAAGCGGCACGGAGCAGTTCCGCCAGACGGAGGCGTTGCTCAGCGCGGCGATGGCCTTCGCGGTGTGCGGGGATGCTCTCACGCGAGAGGACTTGAGCGGCCCCGGCCGGCTGGAGCGCCTCATGGAAGCTCAAGGTGCGCTGATGGCCGCCGCCGGTCCGGGGCACCGTGTCAGGTTCACCGATCTGTTGGAAAGGCTGACCGGTTCAGAAGCGGGTTCCATGACGGGCCTGATGCCCGAGTGGGCGGACCCGGGCAGCCTGGACGGGCTTCGGTTCCTCGATGTGGACGGGGTCGCGCCGGGGGATGCTTTCGACTTTCGGCTGGAGGCCGAGCGGGTCATCCGGGCCGCAAAGAAGGTGGGCAGGTTCGCCGGGCGGGTGACGTTCACGGCGCTCGACGACGAGCACAGCCAGGAGTCGGTGTTCAGTGCCATTAAGGGCCCCTACTACGAGAGGCACCGCACGAACCTGATCGAGCACCCCGTGGTGCTGGAGAGGGAGACGGCCACCGCCGTCAGCGACCGACCTGTCCTTGCTGACCTGGAGTTCCCGACCCGGGCGATCGACTTCTACCGGCCGGTTCCTCAGCACGCGCGCTACCGCGGGTGGTGGTTTCCCTGCCCGGCGTGCAGGTGGCCGATGAAAGTCTCGGTAGCCCGAGTCGACGGGCGGGAGCAGGGCAAGGCCTGGTGCCTGTATCGCTGGCATGAGCAGACCGGCGCGAGCTACCTGTTCCAGCCGACCGAGGCAGAACCTCCCGTGCTGCATCCCGCATTCGAGTGCCACGTTCCGCGGGGACGACAGGGTGAGCTGTGGACAGGCTGTGTGCCCGAGGTCCCACAGGCTCAGCCGGTCGAGGGCCACAAGGCGCTGGTGAGGTCGGTGTGGCGGAGTACTTGTGTGCCCGGTCTGCCAGAACTGAGGCTTCACCGTGTCCTGAACCATCATCTCAAGGGCACAGGTTGGCGGGCTGAGCTGTGGGTCGACGGCGACCGCATCGACCTGCACGTCATCAATGACAACGGTCCGAGGCGAAAGATCGCGTTCCCGGCGGACTTCAAGGACTACACCTTCGTCAACCACCTGGTCGACAAACTGGACATGGATGCGGGCGACAAGGGCGACGCCAAGTGGCTGGTGGTGCCCGACCACCGGGACGCACAGGTGCCGACGCTCGATCCGGTGTGCCGCCGCTACGGAATGCGGGCGATCACCGCGAGCGGCTTCGTGGACGAGGTGCTGGCGGCAATCCGGGAAGGACGGGCGTGAACGGGGAACTGACCGGTGCGGAGGCGGGCCTGATCGGGGCCCTCGCCCTGGCCTCTCACTGCATGAGGCGCAAGGACGCCGATGGCAACGTCGTGGCCTCCTTCAGGGACGCGGCGTTCTTCGCCGCGCGCAAGCCGCAGGCGTGGGACCAGTGGCCGATGCTGACGCTCGCCGAGCGACGCGTGGTCCGCCAGGTGGGGCAGCTGATGCCGGCCGAGTGGTGCAACCCCAAGGCGTTCAAGTCAGCCGTGCTGGCATTCGTGGGCAAGCTCGCTCCGGAGGGCGACGGATATGACAAGTCAGGTGGCACCGTCGCCCTGGTCGAAGGCGATCCTTTCGCGGCAGAGGCCGCGCTACTGAAGATCGGGGGCGACTTCCTCGGCCACGCCGAACGCCTGACCGGGCGGTTCTTCACCCCGGGGAAGCGGCCCAAGGCCACTGAGTTCGCCGGACCGGGCGTGTGGAAGACCAGGACCACCTACCTGGGCAAGGAGCACGGGGTCACCAACCGGGAGATCGAGTTCCCTGCTACCCCACTGTTCGAGAAGGCGCCCGGGCATGAAGCACTTCCACGGCTGACGACCGCGCCGGCCTGCGAGCGGATCGCGGCGCCCGTACACGAACTGTTGGAAGTTGCGCAGTGGCTGTCCGAACGCAACGAGTCGGTGGCATACCTGCACCCGGTGCTGAAGAAGTTCCTCAGCGCCCTCAAGAGCAGCGCCGGTGGTGAACTGTCCGAGCTGGACCTGCTGTCCGGTTTACTGCAGGTGCTCAACGCGCCGACCGGCAGCGGCAAGACGGTCCTCGTACGCGTCTTGGCCTCCTGGGCGGTCCTCCAGGGGTACCGGTTGGCCATCGCGCTCACCGATGTGCGCGCCACCCTCAACATGGCCTGGGACATCAACAACGACCTCGGCTGGCTCTACGAACTCGGCAAGCTCGACAACTTGGCCACCTGCGTGCCGCTGATGTCGGCCACCAGCATGCACAAGCGGGCCATGGACTACGCCGCGCTGACCCCCTCAGCCAAGATCACCCAGTGGGACCTGCGAGGACAGCGTGACATCGCCCACCTTGCCTACGGGTGCGCACAGCGCGTCCTCATGGACCCACCAGACCTCTATCCGCCCGGGGAGGAGAACTGCCTGACGCTCATCGCACCAACGGCCGACAGCGCCAAGCGGCACGCCTGTCCCTACCTCCCGGTGTGCGACAAGTTCCGCCCCGTCTACGAGGCAGCAGAGGCGAACATCGTGGTCACCAACCACGCCAACCTCCTGGACGGAGCTCTGCGGGTCGGAGCCGTCATCGACGGGCAGGAGTGGCGAAGCCAGGCCCGCGGCACCGCCGGGGTGAGCGCACTGGAGCTGGCACTGCGCTCGTTCGACGCGCTGGTCGTCGACGAAGTCGACGCGTTCCAGAAGACCACGATCGGCCGCTGCACGTCCTCCGTCGTGCTGGCCTCCCGTAAGCGGGACAGCGCCCTGCGGGAGATCGACCAGGACGCCAAGCGGCTGCCGAGCGAGAACCAGGAACAGATCCTGTCCCCAGTCAGCCATGCCCGCTTGATGGCCGAGTTCCTGCTGCTGTGGCTCTGTTCCCGCGCGCTGAAGCTCAACCCAGGGAACGAGGCCGAGGGGTGGGGCGCCGCAGGGCGTGACAACGAGGGGTGGCGCCTGACGCATTCCCGCGACCGCGAGATCCTCCAGCTGCTCTTCCCTGACCTGGTGCCCAGCCCCGATGCCGTTCCCCCGCAGCTCTTCCACTTCCTCGAAGAGATCATGCCCGAGCGGTGGAACGCGCCCGAACCGTCCGACCACATCGACGACCCTGCCTCGGCGGACTGGGACGCTCTGCGACGAGCCTTGGCCGCCCTGACCTCACCCCGTAGTGAGAACTTCCTCTCCCTCGTCCAGCAGGAACTCCACGGTCTGCTGAGCGAAGCCGTCCCCGCCGCCAACAAGCGGGCCGCGGTGGTGAACCTCCTCGCCACCCGCACCATCCTGCGTGACCTCGACGTCAGCATGGCCAACCTCCGCCGCCAGGCAACTTCGCTGAGCCACCTCGACCTGGCCTCCGTGCGCAAGATCCTCGACGGCCTACACAAGAGCACGGTGACCGTCCTATATCCGCTCTCCGCGCTCGGCCGCTCCATCAGCGGCTACCAGATCCGCGGCCTTGAGGCCAAGGAGAGCGAAGCCGAACTGCTCTCCCGCTGTTTCGAAGGCGATCCCCACACCTTCGTCTCCGAACTCGGCGGGCTGACCGCCCTCATGGTCGCCGGCATCCAACGCCCGGTGCTCGGGCTGTCTGCCACCGCCTACTTCCCCCAGGCCGTCCAGGAGCACGTTCATGCCCCGGTGAAGTGGTGGCTGCCCGACACCCGGCCACGTTCGATCGTCACCCGCGCCACCCCCGTGATCGATCCGAACTCCGGCGATGAACGCGAGGCTCTGCGCGTAGGCGGCATCTGGGCGGAGAAGAAGCCCGCGGTTCTGCGTGACCTCGGCCGGCTGCTGTACGAGCAGCACCTGGACCGACGGCTGCGGCGCCTGGAAGAGCGGAACGCAAAGCGGGACGAGAACCGGGCGCGGGTCATCCTGACCGCCAACTCCTACGAACAGTGCGCTTATCTCGCTCACGGACTCGCGCAGGCCGTGGGCCTGCGCCACCGCATCTGCCTGCTGGTCAAGGACTTCCACCAACGGGACTACGAGCAGCACCTGCCCTCCCACGTCCGCCGTATGGTGCGCGAGGAACTTGAGGCCTTCCCCGACCACGGCGAGATCCTCATCGCCCCCCTGGCCGTGATCGCCCGGGGCCTGAACATCGTCGTCGGCACCCGCTCCGCCGTCAGCGAGATCTTCCTGTGTGTGCGACCGGTCCTGAGCATCGAGGACACCGAGTGGATCCACGGCTCGGTCAACGCGGCCGGCATCAATGCCCTTCTATCGGGCGGACACACCGATCCCCTTCTGGCGGTCGAAAAGGCCCGCGACGCCTCGTGGCGTCAGCTGCAGCGCATCCTGCACTCACCGTCGCGGTTCTCGCAGATGGCCCACGAGCTGCAGGAGGAACTGATTGCGGGCATGCTCGTCCAACTCGTGCAGCTCGCCGGCCGGGCGCGCCGAGGCGAGACGGACATGACCCTCCACATCGTCGACCACTCCCTGCACGACACGAAGTTCAGCTCCGACCTGGCCAGCATCATCTGGCGGATCCACGGCACCTGGACACGGGAGCAGAAGCGGATGATGAACGAGCTCTACGGCCAGGCCCTGCAAGCGTTCCTGGCCTACGCAGGCGTGCCCGACACCGACCTGTAGCACCACCACCCCAGTAGCCAACCCGTCCAGGACGATGAGAGAGAAGGGGACCGCGGAATGGGGCGACGTGCCGCCGAGCGGGATCTGACCGCGCACACCACGGCGATCCACTGCACCACCGACCTCCTGAAGGGCATGGAGGCGTTCGTCTGGGGGTTCGACGACGCCACGCGCAGCGAATGGCGCAGCCTGCAGAAGACAGCCCGCGCGAACGCCAAGGCGGTCCGTGATCAGCGCGAGGAGGACGTCTTCCTCGTCCCCTACTCCATCGTCGTGACCGTGCTGCAACAGCTCACCGACGGCTACATCCACGTCGACAAGTACCTGCGGTACATGGTGAGCCTCACCGAGATCACGCCCAAGACCCTGACGAAGGTCTTCAATTTCCTGGCAGGGATCGTTCGGAAGATCCCGCTCGACGAGGTCCCCTTCCAGGTCGAGTCGCGGCTCGCCGCGCTGATCGCCGCCACCACCGCGCGCCGCCTCCCACTTGCCGAGCACATCCTCGTCACCGGGGATGAGGGCGTGGTCAACCCTCCCAGCTGGGCCTACGACGCGGTGAAGTGGCACATCGCGAAGCGCCTTGCCGCCGTCCCTCTGATCGACCAGAGGATGGAGGGTGTCACGGAGGAGTACGTCGACAAGAAGGGCAACACCAAGGAGCGGATCGTCGACTGGCAGGCAGCCACGGGCGAGGGCACCCGGGCCGAGGTGTACTACCGGCCCGCCACCGACGGAAGCCTCGTCGCCTGGGACCACCCCATCGGCCTGACCTTCGCCGGCCGCGGCCATCCCATCAAGGCCGAAGACATCACCCGGGACTGGCCCACTGACGAAAGCTCCAGCAGGCTCCAGTACGCCATGTCCAGGATGACCGTGAAGATGGCCACCTACACCGCGGTCGACCACCCGATCATCAACACCGACGCCCACGTGCGGCGCGTCAACAACGCCCTGATCTTCTCCCGCACCGCCCTCGTCGACCAAGGAGCTGGCCGGCCGCTGCTGAAGGTGAGTCTGGACGGCCGGGGCCTGCGACAGGCCAACACCTACGCGATGGAAATCCTGGCGAAGCTGGACGCCGACCGGACCGCTCTCAACGCGGTGGAGAGCCGGGTCCAGCGGGAGCGGGAGCTGTGGAACACCCGCGAAGAGAACGGGAAACGCCCCACGCTCCTCACCCCAGCCCCGGGAGTCGTCCGCCCCGTCGTACCCACTCCCCCGAAGTGGTTCGCCGTCGGCACCGGCGCCGGCCTATACCACCTAGAGCTGCTCCGCGGCCAGATCGAACGCGCCTTCGGCGGCACCGCCCGCCTGCTGGAACTCAAGTCCAAGGGCAGCGTCTTCTCGCCGCGCCCCTTCGAGACCCTCTCGGCCGCGGAAAAGGCCGCCCGCAAGAAGGACAACCGGTACATCGACCTCGTCGGCCTGCCGAACCCCGCCGGCATCCAGCGCTCGATCGAAGCAGCCGGGTACAAAACCCTGCGGATCCTCTGCCTGTACTACGAGGCACCCACCCGGATGCGCATGCTCCACGGACTGGCGCACTCCTACGGCCTCGACCCGTCCGACATCGACCGCAGCATCGACGGCGACCGCATCGCGCTGGCACCCGGCGTGGAAGCGGTCTTCCACTACACCAAGGACCTTCTGGCCCACGGCCCGGCCACGACCCGGGCCGCCGACACCCGCGCCGTGATCGACGCCTACAGCGAACCCGGCATCATGCTGGCCGCCTGGTGCGAGACCGAAAAGCCCATCGCCGGCGAGGAACACAAGCAGCTGAAGTCCTCCGAAGTGGAGAGGGCTTTGGAGGACAGCGACGCGAAATTCCAGAGCAGGCGCGCCCTCGCAGCCACCCTCACTCCCAGCCAGTACCTCGTCGGCCGCCAACGTGACGGCGCCAACGGTGACCAGGTCCTCACCGTCCCCAAGAAGCCCTACGACGACCACCGCGTCTATATGGGACTCCTCGACCTCTACCGCTCCTGCGGCATCATCGACGCCCGCTTCGAGGAAGCGCTCTACAGCCCGGACGACTCCTACGCGATCCCCCGCATCGCCTGGTGCGGCGTCCACATCCGCAAGCAGGCCACCGACCGAAGGTTCCGCGGCGAGCCCAAGCGGATCGTCACCGCCAGCGTGCTCATCCCACCGGACACCCCTGACGGCACCTGGCGGATGCTCGGCTGGAGCAACCTCAACCCGGTTTGGGAGCACTACCCCACCGCCCAGGCCCGCTTCCACGCCGCCAACTACCCACTCCACCGAGCCGACGGCAACAACGAGATCCAGCGCTGGACCCAGGCCGGACACGACGTCAAACTCGCCCTCCAGGACCTCGCCGACGAACTCGACGACCTCCCCTACGCCCTCATCATCGACGGCAGCGCCTGCCGCAGAATGTGGCCGGGACTCAACAACAACAAGCAAGGCAAGCAACCCGACCCCACCGACTCGCGCCCGTGGCTCCCCAGCACCGGACTGCCGGCCCACGCCGCACCGGTGAGCGTCATCCGACTCAACTGCAACCAGGAGGAGATGCCCCGTCTCGCCTACATCACGGAGAAACTGAAGAACGGCACGGAGAAGACCCTCAAAACCTCCAGCGACCTCTACTTCCCGGCCGAACGCACCGAAGGCCACCCTTGGTTCCTCTACACCGAACCGCGCAACTACGGCAAGAAACGCCACGGCCAGTACAAGACCCGCTGGCGCGCCGAACCGGGCAACGCCTCCGAGAACGCCGACGAGCGCAAGGAAAACGAGCTAAACGCACCCTGGTACGCCATGAGCACCCGCGAAATCACGCCCATGTGCACCCACTCGGGCTACCAGCGCGAACACCTCGCCGTGGCCGCCGCCCGCCTCAGTCACCAAGCCTTGGCCTGGTCCGACCGCACCCGGTACGCGGCCCCGCTGCACGCAGCACTCCAGATGGACCTCGACCACCCGCAATACCGTCGCTCCGCACCGATGGACCCCGAGTCACAGAAGATCATCGCAGACGCGATGGATGGCAATGACACCGTCGGCTGATATTGCACGGGGCTGGGCCCTTCGATCTTTCGCTCCGTGAATTCCGGACCCGTGAACCAAGCTAGCTAGATTTCGCCCCGGGCAACGCCATCAACAATGACGTCATTGTCGTGAAGAGCGGCAATTTATACGTCCAGCATGACCGCCCCCTGCCAGCATCCGGCCTCACCTAGGGTGGTCTGATCGACTGGCGAACCCGTGACCTTCACCGAAAACACAGCAGACGAGACTGTCGGAAAATCTACTTACAGGAGGCTCTGGGCTTTGCTGCACCACCGACCCGAATCAACCTGAAGCGATCACCGCGAAAGGCTCCTCTTCCAGATCTATTGCCGACACTATCCGATCAACAAGACCGGAGCCGCCTATCCCTCCCCCAAGGTCCACCTACACCTCGGCCCTCGACCCCGCTCAGAGCGCGGGGACAAGGAGAGTGTCCTGGGCTGTGAGCGCATGGACTTCCTGCTCCTTCTCCCGGGGGCCGAGCGAATTGTCCTGGAGGTCGACAGCAAGCAGCACTACGCCGAGGGCAACGTTGCCTCTCCACGCCTTTACTCGAAGATGGTCGCGGAGGACCGCGCCCTACGGCTCAAGGGATACCAGGTGTACCGATTCGGCGGCCACGAACTCGGACAGACAACAGCTCCAACCCATGCTTCGAGGCTTCTTCGCCGCCATGCTCGCCCCACCAAGCCGCCGAGTGGAACGACGCCACACCGCCACGATCAGTAGCCCCGCACCGCGACCCATGGCTAGGAGCAAGCTCAACGTCGTGGTCTCCGCTCAGCGTCTCTCGCCGCCGCTCATCGTCATCACCGCCGCGTGTGCACTGGTTGTGAAATGATCTTCCCCGGGGCCCACGTTTCCGCAGGTCAGAGGCATGTTCGATCAGAACTACGACCTGTAGGACCCCTCCGAAGAGGAAACCCTCCGGCCTGTCGGGGCGCGCCGCCGGTGCGTCTCGGCGGGCCGGTTTCGTGGGGGGTCGGTTTCGTGGGGGGTCCGGTTTCGTGGGGGTCCGGTCTCCGTGGGTGCGGGACCGCCCCTGGCCGCCGGGGGAGGCCGGCGGGCAGGGGCGGGGGTTCCCCGTGGGGCTGCGGGGTTCGGTTCCGGGGGTCAGACGGTGCCGAGGATCTGGCCCAGGTCGGTCCAGCCGGGGGTGGCGAAGTCGTCGCCGCCGTTGCTGAGCCAGGCGTTGGTGGTGCCGTTGAGGAGCAGGTAGTCGCCGCGGCCGTCGCCGTCCAGGTCGGTGAAGTAGACCTGGCCCTGGGTGGTGGTGTGGCCGGCGGAGACGGTGGGCCGGAGGACCCAGCCGCTGCCGGTGTCGCCGCCGTGGTTGATGTAGGAGGTGATGCTGCCGTCGGCGTTGACGACGGTGTAGTCGGCCCGGCCGTCGCCGTCGAGGTCGGCCCAGCGGATGCGGGTGATGTCGCCGGTGGTGCCGGTGGCGACCTGGCCGAGGTCCTGCCAGCCGCCGTGGCCGTCGCCGCCCTTGTTGAGGAAGACGCCCACCGCGCCGCTGGGTTGGGTGAGGATGTAGTCGGCCTTGCCGTCGCCGTCGAAGTCCGCGAAGCGGACCTGGTCGGGGTTGCCGGTGGAACCGGTGGTGATCTGTCCGTAGTAGATCCAGCCGCCGCGGCCGTCGCCGCCGACGTTCAGCCACAGGTTGACCGCGCCGCCGTTGAAGACGAGGTAGTCGGCCTTGCCGTCGCCGTCGAAGTCCGCGAAGCGGACCTTGGTGCGGTCGGTGGTGACGCCGCCGGTGACCTGGCCGAGGTCGGCCCAGCCGCCGTGGCCGTCGCCGCCGGCGTTCAGCTTGACGCTGACGGCGCCGTTGTCGGCGATGGTGATCGCGTCGGCGCGGCCGTCGCCGTCGAAGTCGGCGTAACGGAGCTTGCCGGTGCCGCCGGACTCGTTGGTGGCGGCGGTGTCGCGCAGGCCGTGGCTGTAGGTGTTGGAGGACCAGATGGGGGTCCCGTCGGCCTTGTAGATGACGAGGTTGCCGTCGGGCTGGAAGAACATCACGTCGCCCGGCGAGTTGTTGGTGGAGGTCCCCCACAGTGCGGTGCCGGTGGTGTGGGCCGCCTGCGGGTAGGCGACGAGGTTGCCGTCCGCCTGCAGGGACATGACGGAGGTGGAGGCGCCGGCGGTGCCGTAGGTCCAGGTGCCGTAGCCGGGGTTGCTGATGGTCAGGACACCGCTGCGGAAGGACATGGTGGCGTGCCCGGCGGTCCAGGTGGTGCCGCTGGGGTAGTTGGTGTCGTCGCTGGGGAACATGACGTAGCCGGGGACGCCGGACAGCAGCGCGACCTGGGTGGGGGTGAGCGCGGTGCCGTTCCAGGTCTGGAGGTTGGCGACGGCGCCCCGGTAGAAGGACTGGTGGGTGCCGTTGGCGAGCACGTCGCCCACCCGCAGGCCCTTGGTGAAGCCGGCGACCGCGGTGTGGGCGGCGGTGTTGGCGACGATGCCGTTGGCGTACAGCGCGAGCTTGTTGGTGCTCTGGTTGTAGGTCGCGGTCAGGTGCGTCCAGGCGCCGAGCCGGACGGCCGCACCGGTGCCGGCGCAGTCCCACGACGGGTTGGCGCTGTCGGCCGTGGCCAGGCAGAACACCCAGTGCTTGGACGCGTCGATGTAGAGCTTGAAGCCCGCGCCGGTGTTGCCGTCCTGCGAGAGCAGCGTGCCGTCCATGGCGTCCGGCTTGGTCCACACCGAGACGGTGAAGCTGCCGGCCGTGTTGACCGCCGCCGTACTGGTGCTCAGGACGCCGGTGCCGTTGCTGGACGGGGTTCCGTCGACGCCGGTGTTCAGCAGCACGTCCGGGGAGAAGACGTCACCGGTGTGCCACTGCGCCCCGCTGGTGCCGGTGAGGCCGAGGGAGCCGACGGTGTCGGCGGTGGCGCTCAGGGGGCTGCCGGGCTGGTGGTCGGCGATGTCCTGGAACATCCACGCGTGGTTGGGCTGCGTCATGGACGTGGCCGTGGCCTTGAGCGCGGGGGTGTTGGCGAGGGCGGCCGGCACGTAGCTGGTGCTGGTCCCGCCGGCGGTGTCGGTGGCCCACAGGCCGGGGATGCCGCTGCCGGTGAGGTCGGCGGCGCGGAGGGTGAGGTTCTTGCCGGTGTTCCAGCCGGAGGCGGCGATGGTGTAGGTGCCGGTGGTGGTGAGGGTGGTGCCGTCGGTGGTGGCCTTGAGGCCGGTCCAGAGGTGGAGTGCGCCGGTGGCGGGGTTCCAGAGGTAGGCGGCGGTGCCGTCGGCGAGCTGGGTGGTGGCGATGCGCCAGTTGTTCCAGTCGTGCGTGCCGTCGGGGGAGTTGAGGCCGCTCAGGACGGTGCAGTTGCCGAGGCAGGTGCTGCCCCAGTCGGGGTCGGTGTTGCTGTAGCCGTTGGAGGTGGTGGACCAGTGCAGGACGAGGTCGCCGCCGGTGACGGCGAGCAGGTCGGGGTGGCCGGTGCTCCGGCTGCTGGTGTTGCCGGCGGTCACCACCTGGGTGGCCGGGCTCCGGTCGGTGCCGAACAGCGATCCGCCCGCGATGCGCAGGGGCGCGGTGCTGTTGCCGAGGGTGGCGTGCAGGGGGTCGGTGCTGCCGTCGCTGCACATGACGGTGCCGCCGCCGGCGTTGGCGCCGGTGGGGAAGTAGGCGAGGACGTCCTGGGCGCCGTTGCCGCAGAAGTTGCCGGTGACGGTCTGCGCGCCGTTCCAGTCGGTGGGGCCGGTCGAGGAGTCGAACTGCAGGCCGTTGACACCGATGTTGACGGCGTTCTGGGTGACGGCGCCGTTCGGGCGGCCGGTGGCGAGCCAGAGCCCGGGCGTGAACGCGCCGGTGCCGCTGCCGGGGACGATCAGGTCGGGGGTGCCGTCGAGGTTGAGGTCACCGTCCTTGGCCGGCGGGTCGATCTTCGAGCCGTCGTACCAGACGGTGGTCTGCGAACCGAGGTTGCCGCCCGCGGACAGCGCCCTGACGTTCAGGGTGTTGACGAGCGCGGCGACCGGGACGGTGATGGTGGCGCCGCCGGTCGCGCTGACCGTGACCGGCGGGTTCTGGTTGACCTGGTACTGGTACGCCGCAACGGCACCGTTCATGGGCGGGGCCAGCGTGAACGCGCAGCTGGTGCCGATCTGCGGCAGCGCCCCGCTCCCGCCCACCACGGGGCAGCTCGCGGAGCCGGCCGGCGGCTGGGCGGTGGGGGTGACGGTCGGTGCGCCGGGTCGGGTCGGGTCCCAGGTGAAGGTGCAGGGGCTCGACCAGTCGGAGGTGAGTGTGTTGTCGGTGGTGACGGCCTGCCAGGTGAAGGAGGTGGAGGCCCCGCCGGAGGCCGTCTTGAACAGGCTCTCCGGGACGGGCATGACCGCGGGCTGGCCGGACGCTCCGTTGTAGGAGGCGGAGTTGATGCCGTTGGCGGGGGTCAGCAGGTTGGTGTGGCTGCCGTCACCGGACTTGTAGAGGGTGAAGCCGGTGGTGAGGGAGCTGC
Organism: Kitasatospora cineracea; assembly: GCF_003751605.1. Classification (NCBI taxonomy): domain Bacteria; kingdom Bacillati; phylum Actinomycetota; class Actinomycetes; order Kitasatosporales; family Streptomycetaceae; genus Kitasatospora; species Kitasatospora cineracea. The sequence goes on along the minus strand of NZ_RJVJ01000001.1, from coordinate 3,153,148 downwards.
CGGTGGGGGTGGAGACGGGGGCGTAGAGCGTCACCGAGGTGTCGCCCAGGACCGTCGAGGAGCAGTTGGTGGCGGGGGAGGTGTAGAGGCCGGACGGGGTGTCGGGCTTCTTGTCGTAGGTGATGGTGAGGTTGGCGGTGCTGGCCTGGAACTCCTTGAACGCGTAGTTGTCGGAGTGGTCGTCGGCGCGCAGGGCGACGGTCTGGGTCCACTTCCAGTCGTTGACGGCCTGGTTGATGGGACCGGTGATGTCGTAGGCGTTGATCGGGCCGGCCGGGCAGTTGGAGTTGTAGCCCTTGGCGAAGTTCTGGTCGCCGACGCGGCTGCCGAGGTTGCCGGACCAGTAGTTCCAGGTGGCGTTGGTGCTGTCCAGGGTCGCGCCGGGGACGTAGACGCCGACGGACTGGTTGTGGCCGGAGGTCAGGCAGGCCCAGGAGTGGGTCTCGGTGATGCCGAAGTAGGCGCCGTAGACGACCGCGCCGTGCAGCAGGTTCTGGTCGATGGGGAAGTTGAAGATGCTCAGCGCTTCGCCGCCGTAGCCGCCGTTGCCGATCTGGGTGATGCCCGAGGTCGGGTCGACGGTGCTGTTCCAGTACTTCGTGCCCGGGTAGGCGGCGGAGGGGCTGGAGTAGGCGCTCTTGCCCCAGTTGGGGGAGTACGTCGGGTCGAGGAAGACCGGGTAGGTCGTGTCCGCGGCGTCCAGCAGATCGGCGGGGGCGGCGAGTTCGATCGACCGGTCCTTGACCGTCGGCTTCAGCTTCGCCCGGTGGGCGGCCTGGCCCGCGCCGGCGGTGGCCTTCTTCGGCTGGACGGCCTGGAGGTTCTCCACCGCACCGCGCACCGGGGTGGAGTCCCAGGCGGTGGGGGCGGGGGCGGTCAGGACGGGGCGGCCGTGCCGGTCGGTGACGGCGAGGTTGCCGTCGGCGTCGGCCTCGGCCTTGAGGCCGGCGGTGGTGTCGGTCCTGGCGTTGAGCAGGTCCTTCAGGCGGGGGTCGTGCGCGGCCCGCTTGTCCTTGACGGTCAGCACGTCGCTGACGGAGCCGTCCTCGTGGACGGTGACGGTCAGGTCGACGCCCGGGACGACCTCGGGGTAGAGGGCGCTGTTGCCGTCGAGGACCGGCTTGGGCAGGGCGAGCGGCAGGGTCAGGGCCATGCCCTGGCCGCCGGTGTGCAGCGAGGCCAGCGGGCCGCTGCCGCCACCCGACAGCACCACGCTGTCGACGCTCACGGCGGGCGAGAGGGTGCCGTCCGGGTTGGCCTTCAGCGTCGCGTCCAGGCCCCTCCAGGCACCGTCGCGGAAAGCCCGCACGGGGACGGCGGACTGGGTGAGGGTCAGCGTCCCGTCGGGGTTGGCGGTGGTCTGCGCCGTCTCCGTGGTCAGCGCGTCCGCCACCACCGGCTTGCCGGTCCGCTTCGCCTGCGCCGAAGCCTCCCGCTCCGTCGCCCCTTTCCCGGGACCGGTGGGTGTCGGAGCGCTCTTGGGTGCGGCAGCGGGAGCCGCGAAAGCGGGGACACCGGACAGCGTGATCGCGGCCAGCGCGCCGGCCAACAGCACGGCTCCGCTCCTGCCTGCCAAGCCGGAGCTTCGTCTTATGCGCATTTTCTCGATTTCGTCCTCGTGAGGCGGTTCGCCGCAGAAACCAACGGCTCGGAAGGGTACTTATCACGAAGGACGAGCAGGGCGCGACGGTGAAACCCGAGCGGTTCTCGGGTGCCGCGGCCGCGCGCCAGGTAATAGAATGGCAAAATCATCGGCGAAACTGATACGAACCGCCTGAACCCGTGTCAAATCGATTGATACAGCAGGTCAACGGCCCACTCCGTGAGCGAGTACCCCACACCGGGTCAAGTCTCGGAAAACTGACACGGCCGACTCGTGGGGCAGGTGGAAATGATTCGCCAAAGGTCTGCGATTCCGGATCCGGCGGTTGATTCCGCACCTGCCCGACGGAAACGCCGCCGAATTCCACGCGCGGCGCATTCCCACCGGGCACGCCATCCCGCGGATCCGTTCGCCGACGCAACGGTTTTCACGCCCCGCGCCCGCCCCGTGCCCGCCCCGTGCCCGCCCCGCGCCCGCTCACCCGCACCCGCTCGCCCGCTCACCCGCCGCCCGGGGACCCGGCCGCGACCAGACCGGACTCGTAGGCGGCGATGACGGCCTGGGCCCGGTCCCGGACGTCGAGCTTCGCGAAGAGGGAGGTGATGTGGTTCTTGACGGTGGAACGGCTGAGGTCGAGGGCGGCGGCGATGGCGTCGTTGTCGAGACCGGTGGCGATCAGGCGCCACACCTCGGTCTCCCGGGGGGTCAGCTCGGCCGCGACCGGGCGCGGGGCGGCGGGAGCCTGCGGGGCGGTGGTGCGGACGTAGGCGGAGATCAGGCGGGTGAGCAGGCGCGGCGCGACCACCGCCTCGCCGGTGTGGACGGTGCGGATCGCGGCGGCGAGCTCCTCCGGCGAGACGTCCTTGGGGAGGAAGCCGCAGGCGCCGGCCCGGAGCGCGGCGACCACGTACTCGTCGAGGTCGAAGGTGCTGAGTGCGAGGACCCGGCAGTCGGGGACGGTCCGGGCGAGTTCGCGGGTCGCGTCGACGCCGTCGAGGACCGGCATCCGGATGTCCATCACCACCACGTCGGGGCGCAGCCGGCGGGCGAGTTCGACCGCGGCGGCGCCGTTCTCGGCCTCGCCGACCACCTCGAAGGCCGGGTCGGGCGAGAGGATGAGGCAGAGACCGCGGCGCACCAGCGGCTGGTCGTCGGCGACCAGGATCCGGATCGGGGTCATCGGCGGGCCTCCGTGGGGAGCGCGGCGGACTCGCGGGCGGCGGGGGCCGACTTGGCGAACTCGCGGGCGGGGCTGGCGGGTTGGGCGAACTCGGCGGGCTCGGCGGGCTCGGCGGGCCGAGTGGCGGACTCGCCGACAGGGGAGGGCGGTTCGGCGGAGGGGAAGGCGGGATCGCCGACGGGGGAAGGGAGTTCGGCGGCCTCGGTGGTCGGTTCCTCGGCGGGGAGCGGCAGTTCGGCGTGGACGGCGAAGCCGCCGTCGGGGTGGGGGGTGGCGGTGAGGGTGCCGCCGTGGAGGGCGGCGCGTTCGCGCATGCCGATCAGGCCGTGGCCGCTGGGTTCGGCCGATGAGCGGGCGAAACCGGAGCCGGGGCCGGAGCCGGGGCCGTGGTCGCGGACGTGGACGGTGAGCAGGTCCGGGCCGTAGGTCAGGCGGACGGTGGCGCGGGTCGGGCCGGCGTGCTTGCGGGTGTTGGTCAGGGCTTCCTGGACGATCCGGAACACGGCCAGGCCGAGGGCGGGCGGCAGCGGGCGGACCTCGCCGTGCACGGTGAGGTCCGCGGGCAGGCCGGCCCGGCGGGACTCCTCCAGCAGGCGGGGCAGGTCGTCGGTGCCGGGCTGCGGGGCGGGCGGGACGGCGTCCGGTTCGTCGCCGGCCCGCAGCACGTCGAGGAGTTGGCGCATCTCGCGCAGTGCGAGGCGGCCGGAGGACTCCAGGGTGACCAGGGCGTCCCGGACCACCTCGGGGTCGGCGAGGTTGGCACGGGCGCCGCCGGCCATCAGCTGCATGGTGGTGATGTGGTGGGCGACGACGTCGTGCAGCTCCCGGGCGATCCGGCGGCGTTCCTCGGCGACCGCGCGGTCGGCGAGCAGCTGCCGGTTGGCCGTCACCTCGCGCTGCCAGCGGGCGACCGCGAGGCCGGCCCCGGCGACCAGCAGCGCGGAGCACGGGGCGGACAGCACCGCGGCCAGGGTCGGCGTCCGGAAGTGGCTCTGGCCGAGGACGGTCGTCACCGAGGCGGCCAGGGCGGCCGCGGCGGTCGTGGCGAGGGTGCTCGCCCGGGCCACCGAGTACAGCGCGACCACCAGGACCGCCCCGAAGTGCGGGGCGCCCGACCTGGCCAGGTCGGCGGCGATGCCGAGCGCGAGTACCGCGGCGAGCGCCGGTACCGGGCGGTCGCGCCGGAATAGCAGCGGCAGGGCGGCCAGCAGCGCGAGCAGGAAGCCGGGCAGGCCCGGCCCCCGGTCGCCGTCCAGCGCGGCGAACAGCAGCGAGCCGAGCGCGTCGAACAGGCCCGCGGCCACGGCGACCAGGGCGTCGGTGTGGGTCCACGGCGCGCCGTCCGGCGCCGCCTCGGTGCCCGGGTGCTGCTGCGGTCGTCCCATGTCCGTCCCCCGTGTTCCGCCGGTGTCCCGCTCGTCTCGCGTTCCGGGCCGCGCTGCCGCTGACCAGCCCCGATGCCCCATTCTGGCACCGGCCCGGCGGGGCGGACGTCGTCTCCGGGGGCGAGCGGTCCTGGGAGCCAGGTCCCGGGTGCGGGGGCGGTGCGGGCCCGCGGGCCCCGGTGCGGATCGTCCGTCGCCCCGACGCCCAGGGGGCACCCGGACTGATGGGCTGTTCATCGGACGGCGACCGTCGTCCGACCAGCAGCAACACAGACGGAGGGCGACCGTGATCCGCGCACTGACCGGATTCTCCACCAGACACGCCTGGAAGGTGATCGCCGTGTGGGCGGTCCTCGGGGTCGCGCTGACCGGGGTGGCGCCGGTGCTGTTCGCCAAGGTCACCGGGAGCAACACCGCGGACTTCCTGCCCGCCCGCTACGACTCGGCGGCGGCGCTGCGGATCGCCGAGGACCACTTCGGGCTGCGGCCCGACGCCACCACCGTCACGGTGCTGGTGGCCCGCGCCGACGGCGCCCCGCTCACGGACGCCGACCGGCGGCGGATCGACGCCGAGGCGGACCGGCTCGGACGGCAGCGGGTGGTGATGCCGCGCAAGGCCGACGACCCGTCCTTCCTGGTGACCGACCGCTCGCAGACGCCGAAGGTGGCGCCCGCGATGGTCGCCCCGGACGGCGGCTTCGAACTGCTGGCCGTCGAACTGGCCGGCAACGTCGCCGACGAGGGCGTGCAGGACGTCTACCGGACGTTCCGGGACACCGCCCGGGAGCGGTTCGCCGAGGCCGGGATGCGCACCGGCTTCACCGGCGGCGTGGCCGAGGCCGCGGACAGCACCGACGCGAACCGGACGGCCGCGACCGTCGGCGGCATCCTGGTGGTGGGCCTGATCGTGCTGCTCAACGTGCTGGTGTTCCGCAGCGTGCTGGCCGCCGTGCTGCCGCTGCTCGCGGTGGCGCTGGTCGGCGGTGCGGCGGGCGGCGCGGTCGCGGGCCTGGCCGGGCTCACCGGCCTGCGGCTGGACGCCTCCACCCCCGGCCTGATCTCGGTGGTGCTGCTCGGCATCGGCGTCGACTACCTGCTGTTCCTGCTGTTCCGGTTCCGCGAGGTGCTGCGGACCCGCCCGGACGCGCCCGCCCGCCAGGTCGCCGCCGAGGTGTGCGGCCGGGTCGGCACGGCGATCACCTCGGCCGCGCTGACCATCGTCGCCGCGTTCGCCACCCTGGGCGTGGCAGGGTTCGGCCTGTTCCGCTCGCTCGGCCCGGCGATCGCCGTCGCCGTGCTGGTGATGCTGCTGGGCAGCCTGACCCTGATGCCGGCGCTGCTCGCCGCCTGCGGGCGGGGCATGTTCTGGCCCTCGCGCACGCTGCGCCGGGAGCCGCGCCCGGGCGTCGCCGCCCGCCTCGGCGAGCTGGTGGCCCGCCGCCCCGCGGCCGCGCTGCTGGCGTCCGTCGTGCTGCTCGGCGCGATGGCCGCGGGCCTGGTCGGGATGCGGATGGACTACGGCCTGGGCGGCCCCTCGGGGACGCCCTCGGCCGCCACCGCCGCCGAGATCTCCCGTTCGCTCCCGGCCGGGGCGGCCGACCCGGCCACCGTGTACGCCACCGCCGACGGGGGCGGCGCCGTCGACCCGGCCGCCTTCGCCGGGCTGGCCCGGGAGCTCGGCAGGGTCGCGGGCGTCGGGCAGGTCGCCGACCCGGTGGGCAGCCCGGACGGCCGGGCCGTCCGGATCGACGTCTACCCCGTCGCCGACCCGCAGAGCGAGCAGGCCCGGGCCCTGGTCTCCGGCCCGCTGCGGGCCGCCGTCGCCGCCCACTCCCCCACCGGGACGCACGCCCACGTCGGCGGCACCTCGGCGGTGTACGCCGACGTGGCGGACGTGGTCGACCACGACCTGCGGGTGGTGTTCCCGGTCGCGGCGGGGCTGATCGCGCTGATCCTGCTGCTGCTCCTGCGCAGCCTGCTCGCCCCGGTGGCGCTGCTGCTCTCGGTCGGGCTGGGGTTCGCCGCCACCCTGGGCAGCGCCGTCCTGGTGTTCCAGCACGGGCTGGACCGGCCCGGTGTGGCCTTCACCCTGCCGCTGGTGCTGTTCCTGTTCGTGGTGGCGCTCGGCACCGACTACAACATCCTGATCGCGGACCGGATCCGCGAGGAGATGCACCACCCGGGCCCGGCCCGGGCCGCCGTGGCCCGCGCCGTGCGGCACACCGCGCCCGCCGTGGCCACCGCCGGACTGGTGCTGGGCGGCTCGTTCGCCAGCCTGGCCACCACGCCGGGCAGCGAGCAGATCGCCTTCGCGCTGACGCTCGGGATCCTGCTCTCCGCGCTGCTGCTGTCGCTGGTGGTGGTCCCGGCGGTGGCTGCGCTGCTCGGCCGCGCGCTGTGGTGGCCGCTGCGGCTGACGGCGGGCCGGGAGGCCGGTCGGGCGGGCGACCGGGAGGCTTCGGCGGCGGCGCTGCCGGGGCGGGTTCCGACGTCCTGACCGTCCGACCGCCCGCCAGGGCCGGACCGCCGGTGGCTTCCACCCCCGGTCCGGCCCTGGCGGCGGCTCCGGGTGCTTCCGGGGTGGGCGGGGCGGGTGGGAAAACGGCTTGGTCCGGTCCGGTGCCTAGGTTATCTTGGCTTCAGCCTAGGGGTCCTAGGCGCGAGTGGAGGCGAGGACGGGAACCATGCAGGCACTGACCGAACCGGCGATCCGGGCATCGTTCGTCAACTGCACCAAGGGCGAGGCCGGACGGCTCGCGCTGCCCCGCGGGCTGGCCGAACTGCCGTGGGAGGAGCTGGACTTCCTCGGGTGGCGGGATCCGGGCGCCCCCGACCGGGGGTACCTGGTGGCCGAGCACGAGGGGCGGCCGGTGGGGGTCGCGCTGCGGCGGGCGCAGCGGGCGGGGGCGGGGGCGGGGCAGGGGGCGATGTGCTCGATCTGCCTGACGGTGCACGCGGCGTCCGGGGTGGCGCTGCTGACGGCGCGCAAGGCCGGGCGGGCGTCCGGGGGCGAGTACGCCTCGGCGGGCGAGTACTTCTGCGGCGACCTGGCCTGCTCGCTGTACGTGCGGGGGCTCCGGCGGGCCTCGGCGGGCGGGGTGCGGATGCGGGAGAGCCTGAGCACCGAGGAGAAGGTCGCCCGGACCAGGGGCAACCTGGCGGCGTTCCTGGAGCGGGTGCTGCGGCCGTGAGCGCGGGGGCGGAAACCGGGACCGGGACGGGGGCGGGGACGGGGACGGGCGGTCCGCCGGTGCGGGCGCCCGTCGACGGGCGGTGGTGCGGGTCGCGCTGGTGCGGGCGGCGCTGGTGTTCGGGCTGGGGGCGCTCCCCGCACTGAAAGGTGCCTCGGGAGCGGGGAGTTGACGCTCAGGGGGCCGGGGGCCAGTTCGCCAGCAGGTGGTGGAGGCCGGTGGTGATGCGCCGCCAGGAGTCGGCGGCGGCGCGGGGGTGGTTGAAGCCGCCGGCGCTCTCGATGCCGATGAAGCCGTGGAAGGTGCTGCGCAGCAGGCGGGCGGCGTCGGTCAGGTCGGGTTCGGCGAGGCGGTAGTGGCGCATCACCGCGTAGGTCAGTTCCACGCTCCGGGCGAACACCGCGGTGTCGGTGAACTCGGCCGGGTCGAGCGGCAGTTGGGTGGCGGCGTAGCGGCCGGGGTGGGCCAGCGCGTAGTCCCGGTAGGCGTCCGCGAAGGCGGTGAGGGCCTCGCCGCCGGAGCGGCCGGCGATGGCGGCGGCGAGGGCCTGGTTCAGCTCGTCGGAGGCCAGCAGGGCGACCCGGATCCGGATCTCCTGGAGGTTCTTGACGTGCGAGTAGAAGCTGGCGTCCTTCACCCCGAACTGCCGGGCCAGCGCGGAGACGGTGACCTTCTCGATGCCGACCCGGTCGGCGAGTTCGGCGGCGGCGCGGGTGATGCGTTCGACCGTCAGCCCAGCGTGCGCAGCCATGTTCCTCGTCCGGTGGGGAGCCCCGCGGGGGGCCGAGCGGGGAGCCCCGGGGGGCTCTTCGAGCGGGCGGTCAGTTTATCCGGGACGCGGGTGCGACCTTTTGCCGCTCCGGCGCGTCAGTAAGGGGTGGGCCGCCGGGGCGGGGTCCGGGGCGGGGCCGTCGGGGCGGGTGGTCGGAAGATCAACTGATACCCCCTCAAATGGTAATGTCCATGGCAAAACGGGGGCGTGGGTGACGCACGCACCCCGGCCGACCCGCACCCTGGAGCAGCCTTGCCCGGACGTCCGCCCCGCCACCGCCTCTACCGCCGCAGCGTGCCGCTGGCCGCCGCCGCGGTGCTGGCCGCCTCCCTGCTCGCCGGCTCCGCCCAGGCCGACGACCCGACCCCGGCCGACGCCGCGCTGACCGCCGACCTGAACGCACTGCTGGCCGACTCCCGGCTGGCCAACGCCCAGACCGGCGTCGAGGTGCTGGACGCCGCCAGCGGCCAGGTGCTGTACGCGCACCAGCCGCAGGCGCTGCTCACCCCGGCGTCCACCATGAAGACGGTGACCTCCACCGCCGCGCTCGACCTGCTCGGCGCGGACTACCGGTTCAGCACCGAGGTGCGCACCACCGGCACCCGGTACGGCTCCACCCTGGTCGGCGACCTGGTGCTGCGCGGCGGCGGCGACCCCAGCCTGCTGGTGAAGGACCTCGACGACCTGGCCACCAAGGTCGCGGCGTCCGGGGTCACCACCGTCACCGGCCGGGTGCTGGCCGACGGCAGCCGCTACGACTCCACCCCGCTCGGCCCCGGCTGGGCCTGGGACGACGAGCCGTACTCGTACAGCCCGCAGATCTCCGGGCTGACGGTCGCCAACGACTCCGAGTACATGATGGACACCGTGCAGGTCACGGTGGCCCCGGGGGCGGCCGGGGAGGCCGCGAAGGTCACCCTGAACCCGGCCGAGGCGCCGATGGCGTTCACCGGCTCGGTGGCCACCGGCGCGGCGGGCAGCGGCTCGTCCGTCGGCGTGGACCGCAAGCGCGGCAGCAACGAGCTGGCGCTGTCCGGCAGCATCGCGGCCGGGGCCGCGCCGGTGACCTCCTGGGTGACCGTCGAGAACCCGTCCACCTACGCGGGCCGGGTGTTCGCGGGCGCGCTGGCCCGGCACGGCGTGCAGGTGGTGCGCGGTGACGTGCAGGCGGCGACCGGCAAGGAGAGCTCGCAGCCGCTGGCGTCGCACCAGTCGCAGACCCTCGCCGAGCTGATCGTCCCGATGCTGAAGATCAGCAACAACGGCATCGCCGAGCACCTGACCAAGGAGATCGGCAAGGTCAAGGGCGGCCGCGGCGACTGGGCGACCGGCGTCAACCAGGTCCAGGCGTTCCTCAAGGCCAACGGGCTGAGCACCCCGGCCGGGCGGCAGGTCGACGGTTCCGGCCTGTCGCGCTACGACCTGATCACCCCGGCCAAGATGGCCGACCTGCTCCGGATCGTCCAGGGCAAGCCCTGGTTCGACGCCTGGTACAACGCGCTGCCGGTGGCCGGCAACCCGCAGCGGATGGTCGGCGGCACGCTGGCCGCCCGGATGCGCGGCACCAAGGCCGAGAACAACGTGCACGCCAAGAGCGGCTCGATGGGCGGCGTCGACAACCTGATCGGCTACGCCACCGCCCCCGACGGCCGCCGGCTGGTCTTCGCCGTGATGGTCAACGACTTCGCCGGCACCAGCCCCCGCCCGCTCCTGGACGCGATCGCCGTCCGCCTCGCCACCGGCCCCGCCGCGGCCCCCGCCGGCACCGCCCAGCAGCGGGTCAAGTCGCTGACCGCCCCGACCTCGGGCGACGGCCAGGACACCTACACCGGCACCCGCTGGGAGGACTGCGAGGCCGTCGCGCACTGCTGACCCCCCGCCTGATCCCCGCTCCACGTCCGGGCCCCGCCGCACTGCGCGGCGGGGCCCGTCGGCGTTCTCCGGGCGCAGGGGTCGAGCTGCGGGCGCAGGGTCCGGGTCGCTGCGGATGTCACGCAACTGTCATCAATCAAACAGTTGATTGATGACAAGCAGCGCGCGTACGCTCCCCGCCATGACCGAGCCATCGACGCCGGGTGCGGCGCAGAACCAGGCCGAGCTGAGCCGGGAGCGGATCGTCTCGGCGGCGACCGCGCTGTTCGCGGAGCGCGGGTACGACGGGACGACCACCCGGATGATCGCCGGGGCCGCGGGGTTGAACGTGGCCACGGTCGCGTACCACGTGGGCGGGAAGGCCGACCTGTACCGCGAGGTGATGCGGCGGGCGCACGAGGCGGAGCGGGCGGCGGTGGCCGGGGCGCTGCGGGAGTTCGGGGCGCGGGCGGGGGCGGACCCGGCGGGGGCGGCGGTCGGGTTCGCGGACCGGTACCTGGACTTCTGCCTGGAGCGGCCGGACGTCCCCGCGCTGTGGATGCGGCGCTGGCTGGCGGACGCCGCCGAGTTCGCCGGGCTGGAGGAGGAGTACACCCGCCCGCTGCTGGAGTCGGTGCGCGACGCGCTGGCCGCCGCGCTGCCCGGACTGCCGCCGGAGCGCGCCGAGTTGGCCGTGTGGTCGGTGCTGTGGACGGTGCACGGCTTCTGCCGCTCGATGATCCGCGCGCAGGTGCCGCGGTTCCGGGAGCACCTGCACGGCCTGGTGCTGCGCGAGCTGGGGATCGGGGGCGGGCGGTGAGCGGCGGGGCGGTGGGCAGCGGGGCGGTGAGCGGCGGGGCGGTGAGCGGCGGGGCGGTGAGCGGCGGGGCGGTGAGCGGCGGGGCGGTGAGCGGCGGGGCGGTGGGCAGACGGCAGTTGGCCGGGTACGCGATCGGCTCGGTCGGGACGGGCATCCACTCGACCGTCCCCGGCCTGCTGCTGCTGTACTTCATGACCGACGCGCTGGGCGTGCCCGCCGGGGTCGCGGGCCTGGTGGTGGCGCTGCCCAAGGCGTGGGACGCGCTGTTCAACCCGACGGTCGGCGCGGCCAGCGACCGGGAGGCGCTGCGCACCGGCCGCCGCACCCGGATCCTGCTGGCCGGGGCGCTGGCGCTGCCCGTCGCGTTCGCCGCGATGTTCCTCTCGCCGCTGACCGGTTCCGGCGCGGCCGCCTGGGTCGCGGTCACCTTCGTGCTCGCCTCCAGCGCGTTCGCGCTGTTCCAGGTCCCGTACGTGGCGCTGCCCGCCGAGATGTCGGACCGGCCCGAGGTGCGCACCCGGATCATGGTGTGGCGGATCGTCTGCCTGACCGTCGGCATCCTGGTCGCGGGCGGCCTGGCCCCGGCCGTGGTGTCGCTGGCCGGGGACGGGCGGCGCGGGTACGCGGTGATGGGCGCCGTGGTCGCCGTCCTGCTGCTGGCGACGCTGCTGGTGCCGGCGCTGGGCGCCCGCCGGGTGCCCGCCCGGCCCGGGCCGGAGCCGCTGGGGCTGCGGGCCGCGCTGCGCACCGCGCGCGGGAACCGGGCGTTCTTCGCGCTGCTGGGCGCGTTCGTGCTGCAGGCCGCCGCGGTGGCGATCATGCTGGCGGCCGCCCCCTACACCGCCGCGTACTGGCTGGGCGGCTACGGGCTGACCTCGGTGCTGTTCGTCTGCCTGGTCGCGCCGAGCGCGGTCGCCGTCCCGCTGTGGGGCCGGGCCGCCGCCCGGTGGGGGCGGCTGCGCTGCCTGACCGCGGCGACCGCACTGTTCGTGCCGGCCTCGGCCGCGCTGTGGCCGGCCGCCGGGACGGGCGCGGTGCACGTCGGCGCGGTGCTGGCGCTGTGCGCGGTGCTGGGCGTGGCGTACGCGGCGCTGCAGGTGCTGCCGCTGTCGCTGCTGCCGGACACCGTGCACGCGGACGCGGCGCGCACCGGGCGGCTGCAGTCCGGGGCGTTCACCGGGCTGTGGACGGCCGGGGAGACGGCGGGCCTGGCCGCCGGTCCGGGGCTGTTCTCGCTGGCGCTGGCCGCCGCCGGGTTCGCCTCCTCCACCACCGACCACCCGGTCGCGCAGACCCCGGCCGCCCGGGCGGGCGTCCTGCTCGGCTTCAGCCTCGTCCCGGCGCTGCTGATGCTGGCCTCGCTGCCCGCCCTGCGCGCGTACGGGCGTCGCCGCGCGGCCGCCCCCGCCGTTGTCGTCGACTCGCTTGCTGGAGAGGTTTCATGACGGACCGTCAGTTCGGGCTCCCGGATTCCGGGCGCCCCGCCGAGGAGTTGCTCGCCGAGCTGCGCGCGCTCACCGCCGCCGACCTGCCCACCCGGGGCGGGCGCACCACCGCGTACACCTACGACGCCGGGCGGCCCGGGGTGCGGGCCGCCGCCGAGGGCGCGTACCTGGCCATGCTGGAGGTCAACGGGCTGGACCCGACGGCCTTCCCGAGCATCGTCGCGCTGGAGCGGCAGGTGGTCGGCGCGGTCGCCGCCCGGCTCGGCGGGGACGAGCGCACCCCGGGCATCTTCACCAGCGGCGGCACCGAGTCGATCCTGCTCGCGGTCAAGGCCGCCCGGGACGCCCGGCCCGAGGTCGCCGAGCCGGAGATCGTGGTGCCCGCGACGGCGCACGCCGCGTTCTTCAAGGCCGGGGCGTACCTGAAGGTGAAGGTCGTCGCGGTGCCGGTCGACCCGGAGACCTTCCGGGCCGTCCCCGAGGCGATGGCCGCGGCCTGCACCGACCGGACGGTGCTGGTGGTGGCCTCCGCGCCCTCGTACGCGCACGGCGTGGTCGACCCGGTCGCGGCGATCGCCGCGGCGGCGGCCGGGCGCGGGCTGCCCTGCCACGTGGACGCCTGCGTGGGCGGCTGGCTGCTGCCCTGGCTGGCCGAGGCCGGGGCGCAGGTGCCGCCGTTCGACCTGTCGGTGCCCGGCGTCACCTCGCTCTCCTGCGACCTGCACAAGTTCGGGTACGCGCCCAAGGGGGCGTCGGTGCTGCTCTTCCGCGACCAGGCGCTGCGGCTGGCCGCGTACTTCGCCTGCGCGCAGTGGCCCGGCTACCCGGTGGTCAACTCCACCGTGCAGAGCAGCAAGGGCGCCGGCCCGCTGGCCGGCGCCTGGGCCACCCTGCAGGCCCTCGGGGCGGACGGCTACCGGGAGTTGGGGCGCGCGGCGCTGGACGCGACCCGGCGGCTGGTCGCGGGCGTCGGCGCGATCGACGGGCTGCGGGTGCTCGGCACGCCGGACGCCACGCTGGTGGCGATCGGCACCGACGGCGAGGACCCGCCGGACCTCTGGGAGTTGGCGGACGAGTCGCGCGGGCGCGGTTTCTTCCTGCAGCCGCAGCTGAGCGTCGCCGGGCTGCCCGCCAGCCTGCACGTCACGCTCACCGGCGTCAGCGGGGAGGGCGTCGACGGGCTGCTCGCGGTGCTGCGCGACAGCGTCGCCGCGGTCCGCGCCCGCGGTCCGGTCGCCCCGCCCGCCGAGCTCCTCGCCCTGCTCGGGAAGCTCGACTTCACCACCCTGGACGACGCGGCCTTCGCCGCCCTGCTCCCGGCAGCCGGCCTCGACCTCTCCCCCGGCGCCGGCACCCGGATGGCGGGCGTCAACCGCCTGCTCGACGGCCTGCCCCCGCAACTGCGCGACCGGCTCGCCACCCGGTTCCTGTCGGCGCTGTACAGCCCGTACCTGGGCGCGCCGGGCGCCTAGCCGGACGCCTAGTCGTGTTCCCGGCCGGGCGCCGGACAGGGCTCAGCGGGACTCCCGGCCGGACGCCGGACAGGGCTCAGCGGGGCTCCCGGCCGGGCGCCGGACGAGGTGTCGGGAGCAGGGCGGCGAGGCCGTCGGCGAGGCGGTGCAGGCCGAACTCGAAGCGGGCGTCCATGTCCGGGTCGGTGAGGTCGGCGGCGAGGGCGACCAGGTTGGGGTGGGTCTCGGCGGGCAGGGTGCGGAAGACCTCCCCGGCGGCGCGGGCGGCCTCGCCGCGGGTGGCGCCGGCCGCCTCGGCGGCGGAGAGCGGGGACTGCTCCTGCAGGACGAAGCCCTGCACGTAGGCGGAGAGCAGGTAGGAGGCCATCGCGGCGTCGGCGTCGGTGAAGCCGGCGCCGCGCAGCCGGTCGAGCTGGTCCTCCAGCACGGCCAGGATGTGCGGGCCGGTGGCGAGGCGGCCGGCCACGATCCGGGCGGCGTCGCGGGTGGCGAGCAGCAGGGCGCGGTAGCGGCGGCCGTACTCGAGGTACTGGGCGCGCCAGTCGCCGGTGCGGGGCGGGAGTTCGGCGCCCGCGACGAGCGCGTCGTTGAGCAGGTCGAGGAGTTCCTCCTTGTTGCGCACGTGCCAGTAGAGCGAGGCGGCCTTCACCCCGACCTCGGCGGCGACCTTGCGCATGGAGAGGCCGGCCAGGCCGTCGCGGGCGAGGACCCGCAGCGCGGCGGCGGCGATGCACTCGCGGGTGAGGGCGCGGGCCGGGGCGTCCGGCGTGGCGTCCGACGGCGCGGTGGGGGCGTCCGACGGCGCGGTGGGGGCGTCCGGCGGCGCAGCGGTGTCCGGTGCAACGGCGTCCGGTGCAGCGGTGTCCGACGTGGCGGTGTCCGACGTGGCGGGGTTCGGGGCCACGGGTGCTCCTCGGGGTGGCGGCGGGCACGGTTCGCGCTTGCAATCTAACACCGTTAGGGCGATGCTGAGTGCGCAATCGCGCCCCCTAACACCGTTAGGGGGTACTCGGCGTGCCCGGAGGGGATCGATGGAGACAGCGGGAAGCGGCATGACCGCCCGACGCAAGCGGCAGGCGCTCGCCACGCTCTGCGTCACGATGTTCATGGCGATGCTGGACAACGTCATCGTCAACATCGCCCTCCCCCGGATCGGCCGGGACCTGGACGCGGGCATCAGCGGCCTGCAGTGGGTCGCCGAGGGCTACAGCCTGGTGTACGCGGCACTGCTGCTGACCGGCGGCACGCTCGGCGACCGGTACGGCCGCACCCGGGTGTTCCGGCTCGGGCTGGCGCTGTTCACGCTCGGCTCGGCCGCGGCCGCGCTCGCGGGCGGCACCGGGGCACTGGTCGCCGCCCGGATGCTGCAGGGCGTCGGGGCGGCGCTGCTGACGCCGGGCAGCCTGGCGATCCTGCGGGAGGTGTTCACCGACGAGCGGGAACGGGCCCGGGCGATCGGCCTGTGGTCGGGCGTCTCGGCGCTCGGCCTGTCGGTCGGGCCGGTGGTCGGCGGCCCGATGGTGGACGCGTTCGGCTGGGCCAGCGTGTTCTGGATCAACGTCCCGGTCGGGGCGGTCGGCCTGCTGCTGGCCCACCGGGTGCTGCCGGAGATCGCCCCGCGCGAACGGCGGATCGACCTGCCCGGCCTGCTGCTCTCCGCAGGCGGACTGGGCGCGCTGGTGTACGCCCTGGTCGAGGGCCCGGGCCGGGGCTGGACGGACACCCGGGTGCTGGGCTGCGGGGCCGCCGCGGCCGTCCTGCTGGCGCTCTTCGCCGCGGTCGAACTGCGGTCCGCCGAACCGATGGTGGAGCTGCGGCTGTTCCGCGACCGGGTACTGGCGGGGGCGCTGCTGAGCGGACTGATGGTGAGCTTCGGGATGTTCGGCGCGATGTTCTTCCTGCCGCTGATGCTGCAGGGCGTGATGCGCTGGACGCCGACCGCCGCCGGGTACGCGGGGCTGCCGCTGAGCGGCGTGATCATGTTCGCCGCGCCGCTGTCCGGCCGCCTGACCACCCGTCACGGGGTCCGCCCGCCCCTGGTGCTGGGCATCGCCCTGTGCGCGGTCGGCCTCGGCGGACTGTCGCTGTACCCGGCGCAGGCGCACTACTGGTCGTACGCCTGGACGCTGGTGCTGCTCGGCTTCGGCATGGGCCTGACCTTCACCCCGGTGTCGATCGCGGTGCTCGGCCGGGTCGCCCCGGCACAGACCGGGATGGCCTCCGCGACCATCAACACGCTGCGCGAACTCGGCGGCGTGCTCGGCATCGCCGTCCTCGGCGCCGTCCTGACCGCCCGGCTGACCGGCAACCTCACCACCGCCCTGCACCGCCTGGGCCTGCCCGCCGACGGCGCCGCACACGCCGTCGCCGCCCTCACCGGCCGCGCCGGCGCCACCGGAACATCCCCCGCCCCCGCCCCCGTCCGGGCCGCCGTCGACGCCTCGTTCGTCGACGCCCTGCACCTCGCCCTGCGCTGCGGCTCCGCGACCCTCGCCGTCACCGCCGCCCTGGTCGCCGTCCTGCTGCGCCCCGCCACCACCCCGGCCCCGACCCCCGAACGGACCCCGGTTCCGGCCGAGGTAGCCTGAAGCACCTTGCCGACGGCCGAAGTTGACGAGCCGTCAATCCGCACGAGTGCCGGGCGGGCGCCCCGTCCGGTGGCGTTCGGAACGGCGCGCCGGCCAGGGGCGGGGAAACGGGGCGGGGCGGCGCGCCGGAAAAGGGCGGGGGTGCCCGGAATGGCAAATGCCGGGCAAAGGGCCCGCCAAGTGCGGAAATTGCGGGAAGCGCACCAACTGGTGGTGAACGGCTGGGTCTTCGGGCCTTCCGTTCGCTAGCATGGCGCGCTCAAGTGGTCGGACCGACACCGGTGGTGGGGGATGGCGTGTTGAGTGTGGGCCCGGGCGGCAGCGGCGGTAGCGGCGGCGGATTCCAGGTGGAGCCCGGCGAGTTGGACGGGGCGGGGCAGACCGCGGGGAACGTCGCCGAGCAGGTGCCGCCGAGCACTTCGCAGGTGCTCGGGGCCTCGGACGACGCCGAGGCCGGGCTGCGCGGCTGGACCACCGGCAGCGAGCTGGACTCCTGCACGGACGAGTGGAAACGGCTGCTGGACAGCCTCTCCGCCGAGATGGACCGGCAGGGCGGCAACCTGCGGCAGACCGCCGCGAACTACCGGCGCGCCGAGCAGGACGTGGCGACCGGACTGGCGGGGCGGTGACCATGGACATCCCCACGCTCCGCGACGCGGACCCGAACCGGCTGTTCACCGCCGCCGACGCGTACGCCTCGCTGGCCGCCGCGTTCTCCGGCCACGCCGACACCTGGCGGGACGGGGTGGACGGCCGGGTGCGCAACTCCGGCTGGCGCGGCACCGCCGCGGACAGCGCCCACCAGTCGCTGGCCCGGACCACCGGCAAACTGACCGCCGCGCACCTGGAGTTGGCGCGGATCGCGCCCGTCCTGCGGGAGGGCGCGGAGGCGTTCCTGCTGGCCCGCTCCAAGCTCCGGGCCGCGCTCGCCGACGCCGACGCCGGCGGCTTCACCGTCTCGGACGACGGCGGGATCTCCTGGCCGCCGCCGAGCGCCGCCGAACGCCACGACCCCGACGCCCCCGACCGCTCCCGGCAGGGCACCGAGCTGCGCGACCGGATCGCCGACGCGCTCTCCGAGGCCGCGCACGCCGACCAGGTCACCGCGCAGCGCCTGCGCCAGTACACCAACGACGCCCGGACCGGCGCCGGCCTGGACCCGGGCACCGCCGCGATGCGCCTGAACAGCGCCGTGCTGGACGCGCTCAACCCGTTCGGCGGCGACGAGGACCTGGTCCGCGCGGGCATGCCCGGCAAGGACGCCCCGCCGACCGAGGTCAACGCCTGGTGGAAGTCCCTCCCGCCGGACGAGCAGCAGCGCCTGATCCAGCAGTACCCGGCCGAGCTCGGCAACCGCGACGGCATGCCGACCCCGGCCCGGGACCAGGCCAACCGGATCAACCTGGACCGGATGGTCGCCGACCTGTCCTCCCGTCAGGACCTCTCCGACTGGGACAAGAAGAAGCTGGAGGGCTTCAAGGCCATCCAGGGCCGGCTCCGCGACGACCAGGGCAAGCAGCCGCCCGCCTACCTGATGGTGATCGGCGACCAGGGCCAGGGCCGGGCCGCCATCGCGTACGGCAACCCGGACACCGCGGACGACGTGGTGGCGTACGTGCCGGGCCTGAACACCGAGGTCAAGAACATGGCGGGCGGCGACGCCAACCGGGCCCGCGACCTGTGGCAGACCGCGCACGACACCGACCCGAGCCGCTCCACCGCCTCGATCGCCTGGCTCGGCTACGACACCCCGCAGGTCAAGGGCATCAGCCCGGACATGTTCGCGGTGGCCGGCGAGGACCGGGCCAAGCAGGGCGGCGAGGCGTACCAGGGCTTCCTGCAGGGCCTGCGCGCCTCGCACGAGGGCCAGCCCGCGCACCTGACCGCGCTGGGCCACTCGTACGGCTCGTTCACCGTCGGGCAGGCCGCGCAGCGTCCCGGCGGCATCCCCGCGGACGACATCGTGCTGGTCGGCTCGCCCGGCACCGGCGCGCAGCAGGCCTCGCAGCTGGGCGTCGGCGCGGGCCACGTGTGGGTGGGCGCGGCCGAGCACGACCCGGTCTCGCACCTGCCCAGCCACAGCGAGGCGAAGGGCATCGGCATCGGCGCGGGCATCGGCGGGGTGCTGGCCGGCCCGCTGGGCGCGGTGGCCGGCGGGTTCATCGGCGACAAGATCGCCGGGCACGACGACCCGCACGAGCTGTGGTTCGGCCAGGACCCGGCGAGCAGCGAGTTCGGGGCGCACCGCTTCGACGTCGCGGACGGCCCGCTGGGCTTCGAGTCGCACTCGGACTACTGGAACCAGGGCGACGGCCGGGACGGGCACTCGCTGCGCAACATGGGCTTGATCGTCTCCGGCCACGGCGACCGGGTGTCCGGACAGGAGTACCGATGAACGACGACCTGGCGCGCGAGCTGCTCGCCGCGCGGTCCGCGGTGGACGAGCTGCTGGACTCCGCTCCCCCCGCGCTCACCCCGCCGGCGGTCTGGGCGGACGGCCCGTACGTCGCGGTCGCCCACGAGCACGCGTTCACCCGCGAGCCGGACGGCACCGCGCACCTGGAGAAGCGGCGCTACCTGCTGACCCGGGTGGCCGAACACCGCTACCCCGAACTGCTCGCCCAGCTGGGCCGGGCCTGGCGGGAGCGCGGCTGGACGGTCGACGGCGAGGACGACCCGGTGCTGCCGCTGCTGCGGGCGAAGTCCGGGCACGGGACGGCCGAGTTCCGGATCGGCTTCGCGGGCAACGGCACGCTGCTGGCCCGGGTCGACGGGCTGGCCGCGCCGGACACCTCGTACCCGTTCGGCGGCGACAGCACGGTGCCGATCGGGCCGGACGGGGCGATGGACACCATGCCCCGGCGACAGGACCCGTTCTGGTCGGTCTAGGGTCGGGACAGGGCAGGACAGGGCAGGGCAGGCGGGACAGGGCGGGGCAGCGGCCGGAATCGGCGGGGAGCGGGAGGTCGGATGAGGCTGCGGGTGGCGGGTGCCGTCGCGGTGCTGGTGCTGGGCCTGGGCGCGGCGGGCTGCGGGTCGTCCGGCGGCGACGGCGGGGCGGTGGGCGGCTCGGGCCGCACGGTGGTGGCGCTGGACACCGCCAGGTCCCGGCTCCAGGAGCTGGTGGCCGGCACCACCGGGGCGCTCAGCCCCGCGGTGCGGTACGCCGACGACGCGTTCCGGGCGGTGCCGCACGAGAACGCGGCCCGCGGCAACGACGGCACCGCGCAGCTGACGCTCCGCCGGTACGTGCTGACCCGGATCTCGGACGCCAACCGGTCCCGGCTGCTGGACCAGGTCGAGGCGTACTGGAAGGGCCGCGGCTACACCCTGCACGAGGGCGGTTCGGCGGACGAGATCAGCGCCGCCGCCCCCGGCGGCACCGGGGTGACCGTCACCATCGGCGTGCCCGGCAACGTGACGGTGGTGGCGGACGCCTGGGTCCAGGACCCGCGCACCACCGCCCCGTTCGGGCCCGCCCCGAGCCCGCTGCCCACCGCGAAGGACGGCGGCCCCGACACCATGCCGTCCTTCGAGGACCCGGCCTGGTCCTGACCCCGTCGGCCGTGCGCCGGCTCGCCCGGCGGGACGAAACGGGGCCGATGGGTGCTGATCGGGCGTCAAACCGGGGTTGACGGAGAGTAGTTGGCGGGCGGCGTTGGGCTGTCGTGACCATGCTGGCTATAGTCGGAACGATCTAGCCGGAACGGCGGCCGGCCGAGGGGTCTTCCTCGGTATTGCCATGCCGCGTTCCGCGGCCATGCCGCCGTGCCGTCCGTCGTCCCTGGGCTTGTCGTGTTCCGCGTCGACCACGGGGAGAGACGACATGGCTCAGTGGAACCGGCGGGGGCGCGCCGCGCTCGCCGCCATGATGGGCGGGACGCTGCTGTTGAGCGGCTGCGGCATCGCCGGGATCGGCGACGACCCGCACAGACCCGCGGACCTGCGCGCGCTGCTGCCCGAACGGGTGCGCAAGGCCGGGGTGGTGACCGTCGGCGCCTCGTTCACGGCCGCGCCGGTGGTGTACCGCAACGACCGCAACGAACCGGACGGGCTGGACCCGCACCTGGCGCAGAAGCTGGGCGCGCTGCTCGGGGTCCGGATGGAGTTCCAGGACGTCGGGCCGTTCGCCAACGTGCTGCCCGGGCTGCTCGACCGCAAGTACGACATCGCCATGTCCGGGATCACCGACACCCGCGAGCGCGAGCAGGGCGTCGACAAGGACGGCAAGCAGGTCAACCCCGGCGTGGACTTCGTCGACTACTTCATGGCCGGCATCGGCATCGCCGTCGACAAGGGCAACCCGCAGAACATCCACGAGATCGACGACCTGTGCGGGCACACCGTCACGGTCAAGAAGGGCACCACCCACGCCGACCTGCTCAGCCGGCAGAAGACGGTCTGCGACCACAACGGGAAACCGATGACCATCATGGAGACGGACAGCGACGGCGCCGCCGTCGACAACCTGAAGGGCCGCGCGGACGCCTTCGTCACCGACTACCCGAAGGTCACGTACGCCGCGCAGACCGTCGACAACGGCAACGCCCTCCAGGTCGGCGGCCCGCAACTGCAGCCCCGCCCGTTCGGCATCGCGCTGCGCAAGGACGACCAGCAGCTGCGCGACGTCCTGATGCGGGCGATGAACCGGCTGATCACCGACGGCAGTTACGACCAGGTGCTGAACGACCACCAGCTGCAGGTCGGCGCGATCCAGAACGCGGTCACCAACGGGCCGTGAGCCCCCTGGCGGTTCCCGCGGGGTGCGGGTTCAGGCGGTGGTGAAGGCGAGGACCGCCACGTCGTCGGTCAGGGAACCGGCGTGGCGGCGGACGTCCCGGTCGAGGAAGGAGACCACGGCGTCCGGGTCGGTGGCGGGCAGGGTGCCCAGGCGGGCGGCGAGCGGGTAGAACGCGCCGGTGCGGTCGCGGGCCTCGGTGAGGCCGTCGGTGTGCAGCAGCAGGGTGCGGCCGGGCGGCAGCGGGACGGTGACGGGCGGCTCGACGGGGCCGGCCGCCAGGTGGCCCAGGCCCAGCGGGAGGTCCTCGGGGCAGCGGACGGTGCCGACGCTGCCCGGGGCCAGCAGCAGCGGGGCCAGGTGGCCCCGGTTGACCAGGCCGAGCTCGGTCCCGCCGGGGCGGTGTTCGAGCAGCACCGCGGTGACGAACAGCTCGCGGTCGCCGCGCTGTTCGGCGGCCCGGTGCACCTGGCGGTCCAACTTGGCCGCCAGCTCCCCCAGTTCGGCGGTCTCGTAGGCGGCGACCCGGAACGCGCCGATCACGTCGGCGACGGTCCGCACCGCGTCCAGCCCCTTGCCGCGGACGTCCCCGAGCAGGATCCGGGTGCCGTACTCGGTCTCGCACACCTCGTACAGGTCGCCGCCGATGCCGACGTCCGCCTGCGCGGGGTGGTAGAGCCCGGCGGCGCGCAGGCCCCCGGCCCGGGCCGGGACCGGGCGCAGCACGGTGTGCTGGAGGGTGTCGGCGACGGCCCGCACCCGGGCCAGGTCGCGGGCCTGGCGGCGGCGCTGCCGGGCCAGCCCCGCGCCCATCGCGCCGGCCAGCGCGGTGGCCAGGTACGTCCACAGGTGGTGCTGCTCGGTCAGGTGGCCGGCCCGCAGCGCGAGCAGCGCCTGGAGGGCGACGGTGACGGCGGTGGAGCAGACGACCAGCGCGGGGCCGCCGCTGAACGCGACCACCACCGGGATCACGGTGAGCAGGAAGCCGGCCGCGACCGAACTGGGGATGGACCACTCCATCACCAGGTCGGCCACCACCAGCAGCACCGGCAGCAGCCGCACCCAGGCCGGGGCGCGCAGCGCCTGCGCCATCGCGGCCTCCCAGCGCGCCCCGGCCGGGCGGACTGCGGTGGCGGGCCACGCTGCCATGCTGACCTCCTGGACGGCGGGTACGGGTGGGGTCCTCCCCTCCATCGTCGCGTGCGGCGGCTCCCGGCCACCGCACGCCAAAGTCCCGACGGTTCGGGACCTTCGGCCCGTTCCGGCCGGACGGGGCGACGTGCTGTGAGCCGGGTCACCGCCGGGGGTGCGCGGACGGGCACGGGTGCGCGGACGGGCACGGGTGCGCGGACGGGCGGGCACGGACGCACGGATGGCCGAATACGGACGGATGTTCACAAACGGGAGGGTTCACCGATCGACACTGCCCGTTTTTACACGGACACATCGGTTTGCACGCGATCGGCTTAGGTGGGACTTCCCGTTCCGGGACCGGAAGCTCCGAGGCGCCCGTCCCGCCGAACCACTCCGGCAGGAAACCGGCATCCGCTTCCCGGCGTCCCCACTATTGCTAGTTTTCGGGCGGGGGCTGCAGTTGGCGTGCGATCGGCCGGAACGGGAGTTCCCGTTCCGGAACCGGAAGCTCCGAGGCGCCCGCTCCACCGACCCGTCCCAGCGAGAAACCGGCATCCATGTTTCGACGTCTCCGCCTGTCGCCCGACGTTCCCACTGCGGCCGGCGCACCGTCCCTCCCCCGCGTCCGGCCGGCCGCACTGCTCTGGGCCCCGCCCGGACTCTGGTTCTGGCCGGCGCTGCTCGCGTGCGTCCTCGGCGGGTACCACGCCGGCCGGCCGGAACTCTGGCGGGACGAGATCGCCACCTGGAGCGCGGCCACCCGGAGCCCCGGCGAACTGCTGGACATGCTGCACAACGTCGACGCGGTCTCCGGCGCCTACTACTTCACCATGCACTAC
The DNA here is from genome assembly GCF_003751605.1 of Kitasatospora cineracea. NCBI lineage: Bacteria > Bacillati > Actinomycetota > Actinomycetes > Kitasatosporales > Streptomycetaceae > Kitasatospora > Kitasatospora cineracea. The sequence continues at coordinate 3,130,130 of NZ_RJVJ01000001.1, read as the reverse complement.
TGGATCGCCCTGTTCGGCGACTCCCCGGTCAGCCTCCGGGCCCCGAGCGTGCTGGCGGTGACCGGCGCGGCCGCCCTGGTGGCGCTGAGTACGAAGAAGCTCTTCGGCGGCCCGGCCGGGCTCTCGGCCGGCCTGCTGTTCGCCATGGTCCCCGCGGTCTCGCGGTACGCCCAGGAGGCCCGCTCCTACGCCCTCGTGGTGCTCGCGGTGACCGCGGCGACCTGGTTCCTGCTCCGAGCGCTGGAGGAGTCCGGGCGGGTCTGGCCGTGGTGGTGCGGGTACGCGGTCTGCGTCCTGCTGGCGGGGGCGTTCCACCTGGTGGCCGTCGCCATCCTGGCCGGGCACGCGGGCACGGTCGCGGTCCGCCTCCGGCGCCGGACGTGGAAGCGCGCACTGCCCGGCTACTGCCTGGCGGCCACGGCGGCGGCCGCGGGCCTGCTGCCGATCGTGCTGGCCGGGCAGCGGCAGGCGTCCCGGCAGATCTCCTGGATCCCGACCCCGAAGCCGATCGACCTGCTGCACTCCCTCCCGAGCGTCTTCGGGACCGAGGACATCGAGCGGGTCCTCCTGGCGGCGGCCGTGGTCGCCTGCCTCCACCGCGCGACCCGGGCGGCCTCCCTCCAGGTCGTGCTGCTGGCGGTGCTGCCCCTGCTGGCCGTGTGGTTCCTCTCCCAGGGCTCCTCCTCGTACTGGACCGAGCGCTACCTGCTGTTCACCGTCCCGGCCTGGACGATGCTGGCCGGGGCCGGAATCGCGGCCCTGGCCGGGAGCGCCGTCCGGATGCGGGCCGGGAAGCGGGTCCCGGACGGGAAGGGGGAACCGGACGGGAGCGGGGTCCGGGCGTCCGGCGGGGTCCGGCTGGCGGGGACGCTGCTGCGGCGCGCGCTGTGCCCGGCGCTGCTGATCGCGGTCGGCGTCATCGTCCTGCCGTCCCAGTCGAGCCTGCGCGCCGTCACCGCGCACGACCCCCGCGACCTGAAGGGCACCGCCGAGCTGCTGGCCGCCGACTACCGCCCCGGTGACGCGATCGTCCCGTCCCGCGGGGGCGCGTCGTACCTGATGCTCGACCTGGGGATGCGCTACTACCTGCCGCACTCCGACCGGCTGCGGGACGTGTTCGTCCAAACCGACGCCGTCCGGCTGAACGACTTCTTCGCGCTGGAGTGCCCCGTCCCCGTGGACTGCCTCGGGTCGGACCCGCGGGTGTGGGTGGTCGCCGTCGGCGAGTCGCCCGATCCCTACGCGGACCTCTCCCCCGCCCAGGCCGAGGCGCTCAAGTCCCGCTACACGCCGGTCCGGACCTCGCACGCGGGCGGCCTGACGCTCACCCTGCTCGCGCGCGGGCAGTGAGCGCCGCGCGCAGGCAGCGACCGCTGCGGGTGGGCAGCGACCGCCGCAGGGAGGCCGGGGTCGGTAGGCCCGGGTCGGTAGGCCGGGGTCGGTAGGCCGGGGTCGGTAGGCTGGACGGCCATGGAGATCTGGATCAACCCGCAGTGCAGCAAGTGCCGCACCGCCCAGGGCGAACTCGACGCGGCCGGCGTGGAGTACACCGTGCGCCGCTACCTGGAGGAGCCGCCGACGGCCGCCGAACTCACCGAGGTGCTGGGCCGGTTGGGCCTGGAGCCGTGGGACGTGGCCCGGCTGGACGAGGCCGTGGCCAAGGAGCTGGGCCTGCGCTCCTGGGGCCGCGAGGACGCCGACCGGGCCCGCTGGGTGGCCGCGATGGCCGCCAACCCGGTCCTCATCCAGCGTCCGATCATCACCGCGGACGACGGCTACACCGTGATCGGGCGGACCCCGGACGCGGTGCAGGACGTGCTCTCGCACTGAGCACCCCGGGCCCCTCGAACCCTCGGGCGGGTGACAGCGGGATGACAGCGGCCTGTGAGCGGGGCCCGGCAGGCTGGGGCGGTCCATCCCCCGAGCCTGCCGGGAGCGCGCCGTGTCCGACCTGCCGATCCGCCGCCTGACCGTCACCGCGGTGCACCGGCCCACGCCGCGGACCGCCCGGGTCACCTTCGCGCTGCCGCCCGGCGGGTTCGCCCTGGCCGGGCCCGACCAGCAGGTCGAACTGCACTTCCCGCGCCCCGGCCGGGACCGCCCCGAACTCCCCGCCCCGGCCCCCGGCCAGGACCTGGTGGGCCGGTACCACGCCGGCCCCGCGGCCCGCCGCCCCTGGACGCGGCCCTTCACCCTGCGCGCCCACGACGCCGAACTCCACACCGTGGACGTCGACTTCGTCCTGCACGGAGCCGACGAGGCCGGTGGCGGTGAGGGCGGTGGCGGGGAGGGCGGTGCGGGCGGCCCGGCCGCCGCGTGGGCCGCGCGGGCCCGGCCCGGGCAGGTGCTGGCGATGTCCGGGCCCTCCCCCGAGTCCGCCCGCCCGTTCCCGCTGGACGGCGGCCGGCCGCTGCTGCTCGCCTGCGACGAGTCCGCGCTGCCCGCCCTCGGCACCCTGGTCGAGGCCCTGCCGGCCGACGCCCGGGCCCACGCCTGGATCGAGGTCGCCGGCCCCGAGGAGCACCAACCCCTGCTCGGCTTCGGCGACTTGACCGCCCACTGGGTGCACCGCGGGGACGCCCCGCACGGCGCCCGCCTGCTCGCCGCCCTCCGCTCCGCCGCGCTCCCGCCCGACCCCGGCCCCGCCTGGCTGGCCGGCGAGGCCGCCACCGTCCGCGCCCTCCGCCGCCACCTGGTCGAGGACCGCGGCCTCCCCCGCTCCGCCGTCCACTCCACCGGCTACTGGCGCACCCGCCTCACCCAGGACGACGCCCCCACCCCCGAGGACCTCGCCGACGCCCGCGAACTCCTCCGCCAGTCCCAGCCCGGCTGACCGAACCCCCGGAGGCCCGGCTGCGGAAAGGGCCCCGGGCCGGATCCGACGGCTGCTACCTTCCCGCGGGTGACGAGTCTCCTGCAACCGCCGCTGCTCACCCGCCTGCTGGGCGCCGAACGGATCCTGATCGCCGGGGCGGGCGGCGGCTTCGACGTGTACGCGGGACTGCCGCTCGCCCTCGCGCTGCGGGCCGCCGGGCGCGAAGTGCACCTGGCGAACTTCTCGTTCAGCAGCCTGCACGGGCTGGACCCGGACGTCTGGGCGGCCCCCGAACTGGCCCGGATCACGCCGGACGTCCGCTCGGCCGACCGGTACTTCCCCGAACGCTCGCTGGCCCGCTGGCTGCGCGACCACCAACTGCCGGACACCGTCTGGGCGTTCCCGCCCACCGGGGTGCAACCGCTGCGGGCGGCGTACCGGGCGCTGGTCGACCTGCTCGGCATCGACGCGATCCTGCTGGTGGACGGCGGCACCGACATCCTGCTGCGCGGCGACGAGGTCGGACTCGGCACCCCGGAGGAGGACATGACCTCGCTCGCCGCCGTCGCCGGACTCGACGAGGTCCCGCAACGCCTGGTCGCCTGCCTGGGGTTCGGCATCGACGCGTACCACGGCGTCAGCCACAGCCTGGTGCTGGAGAACCTCGCCGCCCTGCACCGCGACGGCGGCTACCTCGGCGCGTTCTCCATCCCCGCCGACTCCCCCGAGGCCGCCCACTACCTGGACGCCGTCGCCCACGCCCGCGACGAGTGCCCCGAGCACCCCAGCATCGTGCACGGCTCGGTCGCGGCCGCGCTGCGCGGCGAGTTCGGCGACGTCCGCTTCACCGAACGCACCGGCAGCAGCGCCCTGTTCATCAACCCGCTGATGACGCTGTACTTCGGCGCCACCGTCGAAGCCCTCGCCGCCCGGCACCTCTACCTGGACCGCCTGGAATACACCGTCCTGCTCGGCCAGGTCGCCGCCGCCATCGGCCGCTTCCAGGACTCTCTCCCCCGACAGCGCCCGCCCCGGGCCTTCCCGCACTGAGACCCGCCCGGCCCGGGGCGGATGGCCCGGGGCGGATGGCCCGGGCGGATGCCCGCAGGAAAACCGCTCCCCTCCGGTGCCGGGCGGCTGCTAGCGTCCGCCCCCGATGACCACCACCGATGCGTTCCTCCAACCACCGCTGCTCACCCGCCTGTTGAGCGCCGAACGGATCATGATCGCCGGCGCGGGCGGCGGCCACGACGTGTACGCGGGGCTGCCGCTCGCCCTCGCGCTGCGGGCCGCCGGGCGCGAAGTCCACCTGGCGAACCTGTCCTTCACCCACCACTACGGCCTGGACGGCGGGGCCTGGGCCGGACCGCACCTGGCCCGGATCACGCCCGACACCCCGTCCGCCGAACCCAAGTTCCCCGAACGCTCGCTGGCCCGCTGGCTGCGCGACCACCAACTGCCGGATACCGTCTGGGCGTTCGCCTCGACCGGGGTCAAACCGCTGCGGGCCGCCTACCGGACGCTGGTGCGGCGGCTCGGCATCGACGCGATCCTGCTGGTGGACGGCGGCACCGACATCCTGCTGCGCGGCGACGAAGCGGGCCTGGGCACCCCGGAGGAGGACATGGCCTCGCTGGCGGCCGTCGCCGGGCTCCGGAACGTGCCGCAGCGCCTGGTCGCCTGCCTCGGCTTCGGCGTCGACGCCCACCACGGCGTCAGCCACGCCCTGGTGCTGGAGAACCTGGCAGCGCTGCACCGCGACGGCGGCTACCTCGGCGCCTTCTCGATCCCCGCCGACTCCCCCGAGGCCGCGCTCCACCTGGACGCCGTGGCCCGCGCCCGCGAGGAGTGCCCCGAGCGGGCCAGCATCGTGCAGGGCTCGGTCGCGGCCGCGCTGCGCGGCGAGTTCGGCGACGTCCGCTTCACCGAGCACACCGGCGACAGCACGCTGTTCGTCAACCCGCTGATGACGCTCTACTTCGGCGTCACGGTCGAAGCCCTCGCCGCCCGCAACCTCTACCTGGACCGACTGGAGGGCACCGCCACGACCCGGGAGATCGCCTCCGTGATCGCCGACTTCCGCGAGGACCTGCCCCGGCAGCGCCCGGCCCGCCCCTTCCCGCACTGAGGGCCGCCCGGCCCCGGGCGACTGGCCCCGGCACCGGACCTGCCGGACCTGCCGGACCGGCTAGACCTCGATGCTGTCGCCGGGCGGCACGATCTCCAGCGGGACGTCGGTGAGCATGCCCGGGCTGAGGATGCGGGCCATCGACTGCTGTCCGATCTCGCTGAGCATCGCCTCGTGGATCTGCACCAACCGCCCGGGGGCGACCGCCCGGACGTAGTCGGCGGCCTCGCCGGTCCTGGTCCACGGGCCGGCGGCGGGCAGCAGCAGCGTGCCGACCGGGGCCTCGGGCACGTGGTAGGCGTCGCCCGGGTGGTAGACCCGCCCGTCGACCAGGTAGCCGAGGTTGGCGACGCGCGGGATGTCGCGGTGGATGGCGGCGTGCAGGTCGCCGTGGACGGTGACGTCGAAGCCGGCCGCGGTGAACGCGTCCCCGGCGGCGACGGCCGTCACCTGGCCGCGCCGGGCCGCCGTCCACCGCGCCACGACCGCGGCGGGGCCGTAGACCCGCAGCTCGGGGCGAGCCTCCAGGGCCGCGCCGATCACCTCCTCGTCGAAGTGGTCGAAGTGCTCGTGGGTGATCAGCACCGCCGCCGCGCCGGCCACCGCCTGCGCGGCGTCGGGCGTGAAGGCGCCGGGGTCGACGACCATCCGGGCGTCGTCCTTGGTGAGCGTCACGCAGGCGTGGGCGTGCTTGGTCAGCCGCATCGGGAGTCCTCTCACGGAACCGCAGAGATGTACAGGTGAGACTGTGCAGTCTGGACTGTACAGCCCGTACTGTGCAACTGGTAGCGTGACCGCATGGCACACCCCTCCCCCTCCCCCGAGCCCCGGACCGGACGGCCCGCCGCCGAGCGGCTCGCGGCCGAACTGCGGACGGCGATCAGCGGCCTGGTCCGGGCCGGCCGGCCGCACGACCAGCTCGCCCCCATCCCGGCGACGGTGCTGGACCTGCTCGACCGGCAGGGCCCGATGACCACCGCAGAACTCGCGGCGAGCCGCGGCGTGCGGCACCAGACCATGGCCGCCACGGTCAAGGAGCTCACCGAGGCCGGCCACCTGACCGCCGGGCCGCACCCGGACGACGCCCGCAAGAAGGTGCTCACCCTGACCGCGCGGGGCCGGAACGCGATCGAGGCCGACCGGCGGCAGCGGGTGGGCCTGCTCGCCCGGGCGCTCACCGCGAGCCTGGACGAGTCCGAGCAGCTGCTGCTGGCCCGGGCCCTCCCCCTACTGGACCGGATCGCGGCCGAACTGGGCGCCACGGACGAGGCGGACGAGGCGGACGGCGCGGGCGGAGCGAGCACGGCGGGCAGCGCGGGACGGGCGGGCGACCGGGGGCCGATCAGCGGAGCCTGGTGAGCCGTGGGGGCAGCCGGCGAGTTCGGCGGCCAACCCTCCCATTTCGGTGACAACAGAATCTCCGTATCAACGATCCATGACTCTGTTATCGTTGACAACAGCACAACGAGATCATCGAAATGACGGAGGGCCGTGCCATGTCCAACACCGAAGCAGCACCCCGGGTCGCCCTGGTCACCGGAGGTTCCGGCGGCATCGGCCGGGCCGTGGTCCGACAGCTCGCCGCCGCCGGGTACCCCGTCGCCGTCCACTACTCCGGCAACCGGGCCAAGGCCGAAGCGCTGGTCGCCGAGGTCGTCGGGGCCGGGGGGCGGGCGGTGGCCGTCGGCGGGGACGTCGCGGACGAGCACGCCATGGCCGCCGCGTTCGACCTGGTGGAGGCCGAGTTCGGCGGGCTGGACGTGGTCGTGCACACCGCGGGGGTGATGCGGCTGGCGCCGGTCGCCGAACTGGACCTGGCCGACTTCGACGAGGTCCAGCGGGTCAACGTCCGCGGCACCTTCGTGGTCGCCCAGCAGGCCGCCCGCCGGCTGCGCCGGGGCGGAGCGCTGATCAACTTCTCCACCTCGGTGGTCGGGTTGCAGTTCCCCGCCTACGGGGCGTACGCAGCCAGCAAGGGCGCGGTCGAGGCACTGACCCTGGTGCTCGCCCGCGAGCTGCGCGGCCGGGACGTCACCGTGAACACCGTCGCCCCCGGCCCCACCGCCACCGCGATGTTCCTGGACGGCAAGGACGCCGCCACCATCGACCGGCTGGCCGCGCAGCCCCCGCTCGAACGGCTCGGCACCCCCGAGGACATCGCCGAACTGGCCGTCTTCCTGGCCGGCCCGGCCGGCCGCTGGATCAACGGCCAGAACATCCGCAGCAACGGCGGGATCGTCTGACCCGCCACCGGCCCCTCCCGCACCACCACCGTCACCGTCAACGTCACCAGTACCGCCCCTCACGAGGAGAGCACCGTGCCTTTCGCCAACTTCAAGGTCCCCGCCGGCACCCTGGCCGCGGAGCAGAAGCAGCTGATCGTCGACCGCGTCACCGACCTGTACGCCGAGATCTACGGTGAGCGAGCCCGCCAGAACACCATGGTGCTGGTCGAGGAGGTCACCGACGGCGGCTGGGGCATCGGCGGCCACGTCCTGACCGCCGCCATGCTCAACGGCGCCGCGTAGCACCGAGCAGCGGCACCACCACCGCGGCACCACCGCAGCACCACCCCCTCCCGGCCCGGCCCGCCCGCGCGCCCGGCCGGGAGGGCCCGGCGCCGCCCTCCACTACGCTGGCCCGGGCAGCGAGGAATCGAGGAACAGGCCATGCACGACGCCGGCACCACCGGTACCGCCCCCGCAGGTACCACCCCCACCGGCACCGCCCCCGCCGGCACCGCCCCCGCCGGCACCGCCCCCCGGGGGACCGGCGACCTCCGTTCCCGGATGCTCGAGGCCGCCGAGGACCTGCTGGAGGAGTCCGCGGACAACGACGTCTCGACCCGCGCCGTGTGCGAGGCGGTCGGCGTCAAGCAGCCGGTGCTGTACCGCCTGTTCGGCGACAAGAACGGCCTGCTGATGGCGCTGGTCGCGCACGGCTTCGAGCGCTACATCGACCGCAAGCGGGCCCTCGCCGTCACCGCCGACCCGGTCGCCGACCTGCGGGCGGGCTGGGACGACCACATGGTCTTCGCGCTGACCAACCGGGCGCTGTACCGGCTGATGTTCTCGCCCGTCCTGCCCGAGGTGCCCGAACCGGCCACCCGGATCTTCGACATGCTCAAGCAGACCCTGGACCGGTGCGCGGCGGCCGGCGCCCTGCGGATCCCCACCGAGCAGGCCGCGCAGGCGATCCTGGCGGCCAACGTCGGCGTCACCCTGAGCATGCTCTCCCAGCCCGACCGCTTCGCCGACCCGGCGCTGTCCACCCGGGTCCGGGACGCGGTCTTCGCCTCCTGCCTGAACGGGTCGGCCGCCGCGCCCGCCCCCGAGGAGGACCGACTCGCCTCCGCCGCCCGCCAGTTGGAGGCCCAGCTGAAGCAGCGCCCCGGCCCGCTGGGCGAGGCGGAGACGGCCCTGCTGCTGGTCTGGCTGAACACCCTCCAGCAGCCGCCCGCCTCCTGACGGACCGTCAGACTCCCTGCCGGGACCGGGCTTCCGGCGTCACCGGCGTGAAGAAGTTGACCAGGGTGCCGTCCGGGTCGCGGAGCAGCAGCGAGCGGTTGCCCCACGGCAGGGTGGTCGGCCCGCTGACGAACTCCGCGCCGCCGTCGGCCAGTCGGCGGTGCAGCAGGTCGACGTCCTCGACCAGGAACTCCACGATGGCGCTGCGGTTCGCGGCCGGCTCGGCCGAGCCCGGGGCGAACAGCGGCACGGTGCGGGTGCTGCCGATCGCCAACGTCCCGGCGGGCGTGCGGAGTTCGGCGAAGTCGAGGGTGGCCCGGGCGGCGGTCAGGCCGGTGGCGTGCTCGTAGAACGCGACCAGGCGGTCGACGTCGGCGGTGATCAGTCGGACGGAGACGAGGTTCATGGGGTGCTCCCGTGCGGTGTTCCGGTGCGGTGGTTCCGGATTCCGACGCTAGCGGTGATACCGGACGGAATCCGCCCGGTATCGGGAGGAGAATCGGCGGTATGACCCGACCCCTGGCCCGCGTCCTCGCCCTGCTGGAACTGCTACAGTCCGGCGGCGTCCGCACCGTCGCGGAGCTGGCCGAACGGCTGGAGGTGGACGAGCGCACCGTCCGCCGGTACGTCGCGCACCTGGTCGACCTCGACCTGCCGGTGGAGTCGGTCCGCGGCCGCTACGGCGGCTACCGGCTCGCACCCGGGCACCGGATGCCGCCGCTGATGCTCACCGAGGAGGAGGCGCTGGCGGCCCTGTTCGGCCTGGCCGCCGCGCAGCGGGCGGGGCTGTCCGCCGCCTCCGCCACCGCGGGCGAGACGGCCGCCGCGAAGATCCGCCGGGTCCTGCCGCCCCGGCTCGCCCACCGCCTGGACGCCCTGCTGTCGGCCCTGGCCTTCACCGCCGCGCCCGCCGCCGCGGCCTCCGCTGCCGCTCCGGACCCGGAGGCGCTGCTGACCGTCGCCGACGCGGTGCGCCACCGCCGCCCGCTGGCCTTCCGCTACACCGGCGCTGCCGGCCGCGCCGACGACCCCGCCGGCAGCCGCACCCGCGAGCGGACCGTCCGGCCGTACGGGCTGGTGCTGCACGCGGGCTGCTGGTACCTGACCGGGTGGGACACCGGGGCGGACGCGGAGCGGCTGTTCCGGCTCGACCGGCTGGCCGCGCCCCGCCCGCTGCCGGGCACCTTCGAGCCGCCCGCCGGGCCGGACCCGGCCGAGCGCGTCCTGCACGCCCTGGCCACCGCCCCGCACCGGCACCGCGTCCGGCTGCGGATCCGGGCGGACGCCGCCCGGATCCGGGCGCAGCTGCCGGCCGGGCTGGCCCTGGTCGGCGAACCGGACGCCGAAGGCTGGTCGGACGTCGAGCTGCGGGTGGCCGAACTCGACTGGCTCCCGGGCGTGTTGGCGGCCCTCGACCGCCCGTTCACGATCGTCGAACCGGACGAACTCCGCGGCCTGGTCGCGGCCTTGGCCGAGCGGCTGGCCGCCGCGGCCCGCCCGGACTGACGCGGCGCAGGACCCGCCCGGACCGACGCGGTCCGTGGCCCGTGGCCCGGGGCCCGGAGCCCGGGGCCCGTCAGCCCTTGCGGGCCGCGGCGGCGATCTTCGCGGTGGTGTGGAAGAACCGCGAAGTCGCCTGCCCCCGGTAGGACTTGGGGAAGGCGGTGGCCGGGTTCCCGTTCAGCCGGCCGTTGCGCACGTACATCACCACGAACGCCGCGTCCGCGGTGGCGCCGACCAGCTCCCAGTCGCCCTTCGACGAGGCGACCGGCAGCGCGGCGGCGACCTCGTCCGGCAGCGGCTCGGAGAGGAACAGCACGCACAGCCGCTTGTCCTCGGCGGGCTCGACCGCGGCGAACGGGTCGAGCGCGAGCAGCGCCTCGACCTCCTCGACCGTCCGCAGCATCACCGGCACGGGGTAGCCGAGCCCGTCCGCCAGGCCCGCCTCGATCCTGGCCGCCAGCGCCGCCCGGTCGGTCTCGGCGGTGCGGAAGAAGACGTTCCCGCTCTGGATGTACGTCCGCACGCCCTCCAGGCCCAGCCCGGCGAACAGCTCCCGCAGCCGGTCCATCTTCACGGTGCGGCCGCCGACGTTGATCGCCCGCAGGAAGGCGATGTAGGTCTCCATGCGGCCGAGTGTAGGCCGCGCCGCCGACATCTCCCGGGAACTGTCGGGCCCGGCGCCTACACTGCCCGCCATGACGACCTGGCAGGAGTTCGAGCAGCAGGCCCCCGGCCTCGCCCCGCGGATCCGGGCCCGCTTCGAGGCGTACAAGCACCACGTCCTGGCCACCCTCACCAAGGACGGCTCGCCCCGGGTGAGCGGCACCGAAGTCGACTTCCACGGGCCCGAGTTGTACCTCGGTTCGATGGCCGGCGCGGTCAAGGCCGCCGACCTGCGCCGGGACGGCCGCTGCGCGCTGCACGCCAACCCCGGGCCCGGCACCGACCTGGCCGGCGGGGACGCCGAACTCTCGCTGCGCGCCGTCGAGTTGACCGACCCGGCGGAGATCGCCGGGTACGAGGCGGGCCTGCCCGAACCCCCGCCCGGCCGCTACCACGCGTTCCGGCTGGAGCTCACCGGCGCGGTGCTGACCGAGGTCGCGGGCGACCACCTGGTGATCAGCAGCTGGCACCCGGGCGGCCCCGTCCGGGTGGTCGAACGCCGTTAGCACGTAGGCCGGTTGACGCGAACAGCCGGTGGCGGCCCCCGCGGAGGGCGCAGGGAGCCGCCACCAGCCGTGGACCGCCAGACCGCCAGGCCGTCAGCCGTCAGCCGTCAGCCGTCAGCCGTTGGGGAGGATCACCGCCCGGCCGTTGATCTTGCCCGCGTGCAGGCGCTCGTAGGCGAGCGGCGCCTCGTCGATGCCGTACGTCTCGACGTGCACGTCGACCGCGCCGGCCCGGGCCAGGTCGAGGACCTCGATCAGCTCGGAGCGGCTGCCCCAGTACGGGGCGGTGACGGAGACCTCGTACGGCGTCGCGCCGAAGCCGACCGCCAGGGTGCCGCCGCCGATGCCCACGATGGTGACGTCGCCCTCGACGGCGGCCAGCTGCCCGGCCAGGGCCGTGGTGGGCGGGGCGCCGACGAAGTCGAAGACGGCCTGCGCGCCCAGCCCGGCGGTGAGTTCGCGCACCTTGCCGGCCGCCGCACCGTCCGAGAGGACCGCCTCGTGCGCGCCGACCGTGCGGGCCAGGGCGAGCTTCTCCTCGGTGACGTCGAGCGCGATCACCCGGGCCGCGGTCATCGTCCGCAGCAGCTGGATCGCCACGTGCCCGAGGCCGCCGGTGCCGATCACCACTGCCGTCGAGCCGGGCAGCAGCTTCGGCAGCGAGCGCTTGATCGCGTGGTACGGCGTCAGCCCGGCGTCGGTGAGCGGGACGGTGCGGACCGGGTCGAGGTCGCCGAGCGGGACGAGGTGCCGCGGGTCGTCGACGACCAGGTACTCGGCCATCGCGCCGGGCGCGCCCAACCCGGGCGGCATGATGCCGAGTTCGGTGGCCCGCAGGCAGTAGTTCTCCTTGCCCTCCGCGCACTTGGCGCAGCTGCCGCAGCCCCACGGGCCGTACACGGCCACCGACTCGCCCTCGGTGAGGCCGGTGACGCCCGCGCCGAACCCGGCGACGGTGCCGACGCCCTCGTGGCCGAGGGTCAACGGCAGCGGGAACGGCAGCTGCTCGGCGGACCAGCTCATCACGGCGATGTCGGAGTGGCAGACGCCCGCGGCGGTGACCTTCAGCAGCACCTGCCCGGGGCCGGGCTCGGGATCGGGGACGGTGACCACCTCGGGGTGGCCGCCGACGGTGCGGTACTGGACTGCCTTCATGGTTTCGACGCTCCTTCGCGCGGGTCCCCCGGGAAACGGCCCCCCTGACGGTGGCTCAGCGGGCGGCGTAGCCGCCGTCGACCAGGTGGTAGCTGCCGGTGACGAAGGACGCCCGGTCGGACAGCAGGAACACGGTCAGCTCGGCGACCTCCTCGGCCCGGCCGAGCCGTCCGGCGGGGTGCAGCGAGATCAGCAGCTCGCGGCCCTCCGGGTCGGTGTCCTTCAGCAGCGGGGTGTCGATGAAGCCGGGGCCGACGGCGTTGACCCGCACGCCCTGCGGGGCGTACTCGATCGCGGCGGTCTTGGTCAGGCCGACCACGCCGTGCTTGGCGGCGACGTACGCGGGCGAGCCGGCGAAGCCGTTGGTGCCGAGGATCGAGGCCATGTTGACGATCGAGCCGCCGCCGGCCGCCAGCAGCTCCGGCAGTTCGTAGCGCATCGAGTAGAAGACGCCGTCCAGGTTGGTGGCCAGCACCCGGCGCCACGCCTCCGGCTCGTACTCGCCGGTGGGGGCGGACGGGCCGCCGATGCCCGCGTTGTTGACGGCGAGGCTGAGCGGGCCGAGGCCGTCCACGGTGGCCCGGACGGCGGCCTCGACCGAGGCCGGGTCGGTGACGTCGAGCTGCACGGCCAGCGCCTTCGCGCCGGTGGCCTCGATCGCGGCGGCGGCCGCGCGGGCGCCGTCCAGGTTGTAGTCGGCGACGGCGACCTGCGCGCCCCGCTCGGCGAGCAGGGTGGCGGTCGCCAGGCCGATGCCGGAGGCGCCTCCGGTGACGAGGGCGGTGCGGCCGGCGAACTCCTGGGTGGTCATGGGTGGTTCCTCTCGTGCGCCGCGCGAAGGGGTGGGCGCGGGTGGTGCCGGTCCCGGCCGGCGGGTGGTCGGCGCGGGGTGGTGCTGGTGGGGACCGCGGGCTGACGGTTCGTCAGTTCCCGGGGTCAGCTGGGGGGTTCGGCCGCGGCCAGGTCGAAGGCGCGGTCGAGCAGGGTGGGCAGGTCGCCTGCGGGGTCGCGCACCCAGGTGCGGGTGGCGGCGTGCAGGGCGGCGACGCCGAGGCCGACGGCGACGGCGGGGCGCAGGTCGGTCTCCGGGTGCAGGCCGAGCCGGGCGGCGACCAGCCGGATCGACCGCTCCTCCTCGGCGACCGAGATCCGGCGGAACGCTGCGGTCAGCGCGGGTTCCTCGTCGATCAGGACGAACAGGTCGCGCATGCCGGGGCGGCGGTGCCAGGCGGGGTGCTCGGGGTCGGGGTCGTGCAGCCAGGCGGCGACGGCGGCCCGGTAGGCGGCGACCGGCGACTCGGCGGCGGGCCGGGCGGCGAGCGCCTCGTTGATCCGGGCGAAGTCGGCGCGCAGGCAGTCCAGGACGGCGTCCTCGCGGGAGCCGAAGTGGCGGCTGAAGGTGCGGCGGGAGACGTCGGCGGCGTCCGTGACGTCCTCGACGGCGAGGGCGGCGAAGCCGTGCGCCAGGGTGAGGCGCAGCGCGGCGGCGGCCATCGCCTCGCGGGTGCGCCGGGCCTTGCGGTCGCGCCGCCCGGCCCCGCTTCCGCCCCGGGGCCCTGCCTCGTCCCGCCCTGCCGCGTCCGGCTCCGCACCCGCGTCCGACTCCGCCACGTCCGGCTCGGTGCCGCGCGGCCCGGGGACGCCCTGCGCGCCGGGCCCGGACACAGCCCCGGACGCGGACCCGGACGCGGGTGCGGGTGCGGTGTGCGGCGCGGGCCGGTCGGTGTTCATGGCCCCACCGTACTCCCGAAAATGTCCCGGCGGGACATCAGTCCCGCCGGGACATCACGACCGGCCCGTCGGGCGGCGGCGGGCCGGTGTTCCGTCACTGCCCGGCCGGACCCCACAGCCGGTCGGTGCAGCGGGCGTAGGTGTCGCGCCAGTGCGGCCAGTGGCGCACGGTCTCGTCGTCGCAGTCGGCGAGCAGCCGGTCGATCTGCTCCGGGGCGACGCCCTCCAGCAGCCACACCAGGGCGTCGGACGCGGACGGGCCGTCGGCGACCCGCAGCAGGTCGAGCAGTTCGGGCAGGGTGCCGATCCGGGAGCCGGGCTGGAAGACGCCCGCCATCCGGGGCAGCAGCTGGCGCTCCTCGATCCGCAGGTGGGTCTCCACCCGGGCGGCCAGTTCCTCGACCGCGTAGGAGACCGGCCAGGCGCTGGCCGGGTCGCGGGTCGCGATGCCGACCAGGGTGGTGGTGCGGGTGAAGCACTGGTCGAGGTTGTGGTGGTCGGACTCCAGCCAGTTGAGCAGCAGCCGCAGCTCGGGCGCGAAGCGGCGCAGCACCGGCCACAGCCGGGTGTCCTGCTGCTCGTGGTGGCAGGTGATCATGGCGTTGACGAAGTCCCAGTGCCGCTTGAGGGCTTCGGCCGCGTCGCGGTCCTCGGGCTGGAGCAGGCGCAGCGCCTGCGGGATCCGGGCCAGGTCGCGCCGGACGGCGGCGTGCACCAGGCGCAGCCCGGCGAACGGGATCGGCTCGGACACCGTGGCGGGGTCGGCGGTCGGGGCGGGGTCGGTCGTCGCGGCGGGCACCCGGTCCTGCCGGGCAGGGGCGGTCTCGGGACCAACGGACAGCAGGTGACGGGACATGGCGCTCTCTTCACGACGGTCTGGGGCTGGCCGGAGCGGGGGTCGCGGTGCGACACCCCGGTCCAGTTCTCCGGTCCACGGCTCCAGGGTGACCGCAGTCCATCAGGGGTGAATGAACGACCGATTGATGTGCAGGTCAGAGCGTTGCGGGCGGTTCCGGGCCCGGTTTTTGACGAATTTTTGCCTTCGCCTCCCCGGCCCGGGCGTGTCCACGGCCGCCGGGGGTGCGCCCGCCGGGAGCACGGACGCCGGGGATGCGGGCGCAGACACGGGTGCGGACGCAGACGCGGGTGCGGACGCAGACGCGGTCAGTCGGACTCCGGCCCGGCGGTGTTGGCGGTCAGCCACTCCAGCGTGGTGGGGATCATCTTCTTGAAGTCCGAGGTGAGGTGCTTGCCCCCGGGCTGCTCGTAGTACTCCACGGTGGTGGGGGCCTTGGCCTTGGCGACCCAGTTCTTCACCAGCTTGATCTCGTACGGGTTGGCGCCGCCCGCGGTGGCCAGCATCCGCACGTCGGCGGCGCCGGCACCGATCAGCTGGTCGGGGCTGTTGGCCAGGCGCTCCTGCTCGTGGCCCTTCCAGAGCGGCGAGTCGGGGTTCCAGTAGCCGTCGATCGGCACCGCGGCCTTGAACACGTCGGGGTGCTGGAGCGCGAGCTTCGCGCTGCAGAACGCGCCGGTGGAGGCGCCCATCACGGCCCAGCCGTCCCGGCCCTTGACGGTGCGGAAGTTGGCGCGGACGAAGTCCGGGATGTCCTCGGCCATCCAGGTGCCGATCTTCGGCTGGCCGGGGATGTCGGCGCACTCCAGGGCCTTGGACTCGTTGGAGTCCAGGTTCTGCACCGGCATGATCATGATGAACGGGTGGGCCTTGCCCTGGGCGACCAGCTGCTGGTCGATCTCCTGGATCGGCAGCTGGTTGTCGGTCCAGGTGTTGTACCCGGCGCTCTGCCCGCCCGCGTACAGGGTCAGCACCGGGAAGCCGGTCTTGGCGTACTTCGGGTCGTTGTACTCGGGCGGCAGCCAGATCCAGACCTTGCCGCTGACGCCGGACTTGGCGCCGGCCAGGGTGGTCATCATGATCGGGCCGGCCGGGGTGTCCCGGGCCTTGGTGAACTGGGTGGCCGGGCCGGTCGGCATCAGCACCCTGGTCGGCTTCGGCGGGGCGCTGCTGGGCGGCGCGGCGGCCGCGGACGCGGAGTTCTGGCCGGTGGAGATCGCGGCCCGGGCGGCGTCGGCACCGCTGCCGGAGCTGCCGCAGGCGGCGAGCGGGACGGTGAGGGCGAGCAGGGCGACGGCGGCCGCCAGTGGGCGGCGGGCGGCGGGGCGGGGCTGCGGCAGCACGGTGGTCTCTCCGGGCGGGGGCCGGCCCGGCAGCCGGGTGGGGGCCCTGGTCAGTGAGTGTCGGGGACGGCTGCCGCGGGCGGCGGCTTCGCCCAGGGTTGCGGCTCCGGCCGCGCGCGCTGCGGCGGTCCGGGCCTCCCGTGATCCTATGACGTGCCTCTCCCCGGGCCGGTTGCGGCGGGGCCCACGACCCGCCGGTCGGCGGGGGTGCTCCGGCCGGTCGGCGGGGGTCCGCGCCGGGCCGGGGGCCCGGTGGCGCGGCGCGGCTTGGACGGTCCTCCAACTGACGCGGCGCCCCGGCCCGGCGATCATGGTGGTTCGGTGTCCCGGATCCACCCGAGGAGTGTGCGCGTGTCCCAGCAGGTTGCCGTGATCACCGGTGCGGGCAGCGGCGTCGGCCGCGCCGTGGCCCGCGAGCTCGCCCGGGCCGGCTGGCGGCTGGTGCTGGCCGGGCGCCGGGCCGCCCCGCTGGCGGAGACCGCCGCCGGGCTCGGGCCGGACCGCGTCCTGGCGGTGCCCGCCGACGTCACCGACGAGGAGCAGGTGGAGGCGCTGTTCGACGCGGCCGTCGGGCACTTCGGCCGGATCGACCTGCTGTTCAACAACGCCGGGACGTTCGGCCGCTCCGCCCCGGTCGAGGAGGTGGCGGCGGCCGACTGGCGGGCCGTGGTCGACCTCAACCTGACCGGCGCGTTCCTGTGCGCGCGGGCCGCGTTCCGCCGGATGAAGGAGCAGGACCCGCGGGGCGGACGGATCGTCAACAACGGCTCGATCTCCGCCCACGTGCCCCGCCCGCACGCGATCGCCTACACCGCGACCAAGCACGCCGTCACCGGCCTGACCCGCGCCCTGTCGCTGAAGGGCCGCCCGTACCGGATCGCCTGCGGGCAGATCGACATCGGCAACGCGGCCACCGACATGACGGCGGCGATGGGAGCGGGGGTGCGGCAGGCGGACGGGCGGACCGCGCCCGAGCCGACCATGGACGTCGCGGACGTGGCCCGGACGGTGCGGCACATGGCGGAGCTGCCGCTGGAGGCGAACGTGCAGTTCGCCACCGTGATGGCCACCGCGATGCCGTACATCGGCCGGGGCTGAGGGCCCGCCGGCGGCGGCCTCACTCGTCGTGCGAGTGGCGGTACGTCGGCCGGGGCCCGTCCGGGTCGTAGCGGTAGACGCTGGTGGTGGGCCACTGCTCGCCGCGGGCCGGGTCGGGGAGTTCGGCGCGCAGCACCATCCGCAACGACGGCGGCGGCGCGCTGGGGCGGACCCGTTTGAGGTGTCCGTCCCAGCGGCCGCCGCGGAGTTCGACGTCCAGGATGGGGGTGTGGGGGTGGGTGGGGGTGGGGGTGGTGGTGCTCACCCGCCCGATGCTTCCAGCGGGCGGGCCTCCCGACTCCCCCCGGAGCCGGGATTCCATCCGTTCGGGCGGTTTGGCCGCCCGGGCCGTGACCTGCCGGTCGCCGCCGGGGCCGGGCTCAGCTGCGCCAGGTGTCGTTCAGCGCGACCTTGCCGCTGGCCGGGACGGTCGCGGTGCGGTTGGCGCCGCTCTCCCAGGTGACGTTCCCGGCGGCGTCCTTGCGGACGTACTTGTACTGGATCGCGGTCCCGGCGTTCAGCGCCACGTCGAGCTTCCACACCGGGTAGGCGGCGGAGGAGAGCGGCAGTGCCTTCGAGGTGTCCCAGCCGCCCAGTTCGGCCGCGTCGCCGACCACGTAGATGTTCTGGCCGACCGTGGTGGTGGCGTTGACCGCGAAGGACGCGCCGGTGCCGACCGACGGGGAGGAGGACGCGGAGGCCGGGGCGGACGGGGAGGCGGTGGCGGTGGCGCACGGGTCCCCGGAGCCGATCGCGCCGTCCTTGACGGTGACGTTGCCGGTGCCCAGGGCGTAGTTGCTGCCGCCGTTGTTGTCCCAGGTGCCGCTGCCGTTGTTGAAGGTGGCAGCCAGGCTGGTGGCGCTGCCGAGGCTGACGGTCTTCTTCACCCAGCCGGTGCAGGCCGCGTCCATGGCCACGCCGGGGGCGGTGGTCCAGCTGCCGCCGTTGGGGGCGTAGTGCAGGTCGTAGGCCGACCAGTTCTTGTCGGTCGAGTAGAAGACGGTGGCGCTGTTGCCGCTGCCGGACGGCGAGGCGGAGGCGGACGGCGTGGGCGTGGCGGTGGCGGTGCCGCCGGCACCGACGTACAGGGCGACCGCGTCGCCCGCGCCGACGGTGGCGGTGAACTTGCCGTCCGAGCCGACGGTGTAGGTCTGGCCGGTGCAGCCGCCGTTCACCGGGTCGCCGTGCTGGACGTCGCAGTAGGTGCCGGCCGGCAGCGAGGTCTGGAAGGTCTGGGTGATCGCGCCGGACTCCCGGTTGATCGCCACGTAGCCCTTGTTGCCGCGGCCGAAGCCGATCGCGTTGTTGCCGTTGGACCACCAGTTGGTCATGCCGGTGCCGGCGACCGCGTTGCGGAAGCCCACCATGTTGGCGACCTGGCGCCAGGCGTGGGTGCAGTTCCAGCCGTCCTGGTAGCAGGCGTTGACGGTGCCGCCGTTGGGCGGGCCGTCGTCGTTGCTGCTGAACGCGTAGCCGGAGTAGACGTTCGGCGAGCCGTACGGGTTCGCCAGCATGAAGACGTTGGCCAGTGTGTAGGCGGAGCCGTACTTGTAGTTCAGGGTCGAGCCGTTGCGCTCGGTGTCCCAGTTGTCGACGAAGGTGCGGGCCTGGGCGGAGCCGAGCAGGCCGCTGCCCCAGCTCTGCAGGTCGGAGATCTTCCCGCCGTTGAAGGCGCTCTTCAGCCAGGTCGCGGAGCGGAACTCGTCGACGTCGCCGTTGCCGGTGTACTCGGAGGGCTGGACGGCCTCGCCCGCGCCGTAGATGACCTCCTGCACCCAGAAGGCGTTCGGGTTGCTCGTCCTGGACTTGATGGCGGCCAGGTCGCTCGCGGCGATGTGCTTGGCGGCGTCGATCCGGAAGCCGTCGACGCCCAGGGTGAGCAGGTCGTTCAGGTAGTTGGCGATGGTCTGCTGGACGTAGCCGGAGCCGGTGTTCAGGTCGGAGAGGCCGACCAGCTCGCAGTTCTGCACGTTGGAGCGGTCGCCGTAGTTGCTGATCGACGTCCGGCAGGAGTGGAAGTCCTGGTCCTGGTAGTAGCCCGGGTAGTTGTACTTGGTGTAGTTGGTGCCGCCGGTGCCGGTGCCGCTGCCCGCGCTCATGTGGTTGACCACCGCGTCGGCGATCACCTTGACGCCCGCGGCGTGGCAGGTGTTGACCATGTTCTGGAACGAGGTGCGGTCGCCGAGCCGGCCGGCGATCTTGTAGCTGACGGGCTGGTAGGAGGTCCACCACTGGCCGCCCTGGATGTGCTCCTCGGCCGGGGAGACCTCGACGAAGCCGTAGCCCTCGGGGCCGAGGGTGTCGGTGCACGCCTTGGCGACCGAGTCGAACTTCCACTCGAACAGGGTGGCGGTGACGTCCTTGCCGCCGGGCGGGGTGGCGGTGGCGGTGGGGGCGAGCGAGAGCCCGGCGCCGACCGAGAGGCCGAGCGCGGCGAGCGCGGTGGTGGCGGCGGCGAGCCGCCTTCTGCGGGCGGGGGCGGAGGTGGGCAAGGGAGCGCTCCTGGGGGAGGCCCGCACCGCGGACGCAGGTCGCGGGACGGGAGGCGGCAGGGTGGGGGGCCGCGACGGCGGGGGTGTGCCGTCAGCGCGACGGGGGGAGGGTCGCTACTGCAAGGACGCTGCAAAGTCGTTGAAACTTGCTGGAAACTTGCAGTGGCATGACCATAGGGTCCGCCCGGACGCCCGTCAAGGGAGGCCGCAGGCCGCCGCGACCGGGAGAACGGGCCGGAAAAACGGACGCGCCGGCCCGCCGCTGACAGTTCGTCAACGGTGGACCGGCGTGGTGCGGCGCCCCCGGGGAGGTCAGCCCAGCTGCTGCTCGATCAGGTCGCAGGCGCGGGCGGTGCCGCCCTCGGACCGCGCCCGCGCGCTCAGCGCGCGCGAGCGGGCCGCCACCTCCGGGTCGCCGAGCAGCTCGGCCAGCGCCGCGCGCAGCGCCTGCGGCGTGGCGTCCGCGGTGTCGATCCGGCGGGCCACGCCGAGCTCGACCAGCCGGTCGGCGTTCATGAACTGCTCGGCGGCCTGCGGCACCGCGATCATCGGCACCCCGGCGAGCAGGCCCTCCCCGCAGCCGCCCATCCCGGCGTGCGTGACGAAGGCGTCGGCCTGCGCCAGCACCGCCCGCTGCGGCACCCAGGGGTGCACCTCGACGCCGGGCGGGACCTCCCCCAGCTCCGCCGGGTCGGTGTGCTTGCCGATCTGCAGCACCAGGTGCCAGCCGGGCAGGCCGCCGAAGGCGGCCAGGCAGTTGCGGTAGAACTCCGGCTGTCGGGTGAACGCCGAGCCGAGCGAGACCAGCAGCACCTTCTGCGCCCCGGCCGGGCGCCGCCAGCTCCCCTGCTCGGCCCGCAGGTCGAAGCACGGGCCGACGAAGTCGACCGCCGCCCGGTCGACCCGGTCGGCGTGCGGCTGCATCGCCTCGGTGATCATGGCGACGGCCCGGACCGGCCGCCCGGAGAAGTCGTCCACGTCGAGCGTGGTGGCGCCGCTGCCCGCCAGCCACCCGGCGAACCGGTCGAAGTAGGCGTCGGCGCCGGGCAGTTGCCGCAGCTGGGCGCCGATCTCCTGCTGGTAGCCGTCCCAGCCGACCAGCGTCGGCGAGAGCTGCACGACCGGCCGGCCCTGCGCCTCGGCGAGCGCCCGGGCCGCGTACGCCCCGATGTCGTACAGGTAGAGGTCGGCCGGATCGGCGTCGTAGTGCGCGTGCAGCCGGGGCAGCATGGCGATCGCGTCCTCCAGGAAGACCCGCATGGCGCCGATCGCGTCCTCGGGCCAGTCGTGGTCGGCGACCGGGAGGGTGGAGGGGTGGGGGACGAGTTCGGCGCCGGTGGGGACGATCAGCCCGGCGGCCGAGGGGTCGTTGAAGTACGTCACCCGGTGGCCGCGGGCGACGAGTTCGCGGATCACTTCCAGGCTGGGGCGGACGTGGCTGACGGCCGGGATGCCGATCATGGCGATGTGGGCGCGACGGGTCACGGGAGGAGCACCTGCTTCCGTTCTACGGGGGCGTGGACAACACACCGCACCGCCGGGGCGCCGTCACGAAGGCGCGCGGGGCGGGCGGGACGCGGGGGCTCGGGGCACTGCCCCGGCCGCGTCAGCCGTAGATCTGGTGGAAGGAGGACATGCCGGGAACGCTAGCCCGGATGCGGCCGGGCCGCATCCGAATTAACCGGCGGCCCGGGCTCCCGGGGGCGACAAGCCCCGGGAGCCCCGCGCCTATTGACTGCTCGTCAGACCGCGTCCGGCCCGCGCTCGCCGGTGCGGACCCGGACGATGCCCTCGACCGGCACCGTCCACACCTTGCCGTCGCCGATCTTCCCGGTCCGGGCCGCGGCCACGATGGCGTCGGTGACCCGCTCGGCGTCCTCGTCCTCCACCACCACCTCGATCCGGACCTTCGGCACCAGGTCGATCCGGTACTCCGCGCCCCGGTACACCTCGGTGTGCCCGTGCTGCCGCCCGTACCCGCTGGCCTCGGTGACGGTCAGCCCGTGCACGCCGAGCTCCTGCAGCGCGGTCTTGACCTCGTCCAGCTTGAACGGCTTGACGACGGCGGTGATCAGCTTCATGCGGAACGGGTCCTGTCGGAGGCGGGCGCACCGTGCTGGTGCAGGCTGGCGTGGGCGGTGGCGGAGCCGTGGCCCAGGACGCCGTGATCGTACGCGGTCTCGGCGTGCACGGCGAGGTCCAACCCGGTGAGTTCGTGCTCGGGCGCGGCCCGGAAGCCCATCAGCCGGTCGATCGCCCGGCCGATGCCGTACGTCATGGCGAACGCGTACCCGGCGACCACCAGGACGGCGACCAGCTGCTTGCCGAACTGGCCGATCCCGCCGCCGTGCAGCAGCCCGGTGGGGCCGCCGGTCATCGCGGCGGTGGCGAACAGGCCGATCAGCAGGGTGCCGATGACGCCGGCCACGAAGTGCACGCCGACCACGTCGAGCGAGTCGTCGTAGTTCAGCCGGAACTTCCAGCTGACGGCGTAGCAGCAGACCAGTCCGGCGGCCAGGCCGATCACCAGCGCGCCGAGCAGGTCGACGCTGCCGCAGGACGGGGTGATGGCGACCAGGCCGGCCACCGCGCCGGAGGCGGCGCCGAGGGTGGTGGCGTGGCCGTCGCGCTTCTTCTCCACCAGCAGCCAGCCGAGCAGGCCCGCGCAGCCGGCCGCCTGGGTGTTGAGGACCGCGGCGGCGGCCAGGCCGTTGGCGCCCAGCGCGGAGCCGCCGTTGAAGCCGAACCAGCCGAACCAGAGCAGGCCCGCGCCGAGCAGCACCAGCGGCAGGTTGTGCGGGCGCATCGCCTCCTTCTTGAAGCCCAGGCGCGGCCCGAGCAGCAGGGCCAGGGCCAGGCCGCTGGCGCCGCAGTTGACCTCGACGACGGTGCCGCCGGCGAAGTCGAGGGCGCCGAGGTCCTTCAGGATCCAGCCGTCGGGGGCGAACACCCAGTGCGCGACGGGCACGTACACCAGCAGCGTCCACACCGCGGTGAAGGCGACCCAGGAGCCGAACTTCGCGCGGTCGGCGATGGCGCCGGAGATCAGCGCGGCGGTGATGATCGCGAAGGTCAGCTGGAAGGTGGCGAACAGCAGGGTGGGGACGTGTCCGGTGAGGCTGTGCGGGGTGATGCCGGCCATCCCGAGGTGGTCGAGGGAGCCGATCAGGCCCCAGCCGGCGTCCTTGCCGAAGGCCAGCGAGTAGCCGGCCAGCAGCCAGACCACGGTGACCACGGCGATCGACACGAAGCTCATCATGATCATGTTGAGCACGCTCTTGGTGCGCACCATGCCGCCGTAGAACAGCGCCAGGGCCGGGGTCATCAGCAGCACGAGCGCGGTGCAGGCCAGCAGCCAGGCGGTGTCGCCGCTGTCCAGGGTGGGTGGGGAGTCAGCGAGGAGCATGCGGGGAGTGTTGCCGGGCCGGATTTCGCGTCGTCGTCGCGGGTGTTTCGGCGGTGTTTCGGGTTTCCCCGGAGTTTCCAAAATCTCACCGTCCGGACACCCCGGGCGCCGTCCCCGGCACCCCGGGCGCCGGTGCCGGTCCGGGACGCGCCGCTGCCCGGCGGCCGCTGGTGCGGCTGCCGGGCAGCGGCCGGGCTACCGGGTTCAGCCGGTCTGGACGGCGGTGTCGTCGATCACGAAGGAGGTCTGCAGCGAGGAGTCCTCGACCGCGTTGAACTTCACCGTGACCGTCTGGCCCGCGTAGGCCGACAGGTCGACGCTCTTCTGGGCGTAGCCGGTGTTCTTGTTGAGGTTGGAGTACGAGGCGACCGTGGTGCCGTTGACGGTGACGGTGAGCTTGTCGTACGCGGTGGAGGTGGTGGTCTCGGCGGTGTCGATGTGCAGCCAGTAGCTGAGGGTGGCCTTGCAGCCGGCCGGGACGGTGACGGTCTGGGTGAGGCTGTCGGTGTGGCTGGAGCCGTAGCCGTCCATCCAGGCCTTCCAGGAGCCGCTGTGGGCGGGCTGGGAGGAGGAGTTGTCGACGACGCCGGAGGTGCCGGTCCAGGGGCTGGCGGTGCCGGTCTCGAAGCCGGGGTTGCCGAGCAGCTGGGTCGGGGTGCAGCCGGTGCCGCCGCCGGAGGTGACGGTCCAGGTGAAGGAGGCGGTGCCGGTCTTGTTGGCGGCGTCCTTGGCGGTGACGGTCACGTTGTAGGTGCCGGCCGCGGTGGCGGTGCCGCTGATCACGCCGGTGGAGGCGTTGATCGACAGGCCGGTGGGCAGCCCGGTCGCCGAGTAGCTCAGCGGCGCGGTCCCACCGGTCGCCTTGACCTGCAGGTTGACCGAGCCGTTCAGCGCGGTGGACTGGTTGCCCGGGCTGGTGACGGTCGGGCCGCCGGTGCTGGGGGCGCTGCCGACGTTGACGGCGGCCCAGGCGGTGGCGGTGGCGTTGTACTCGGCCGAGTTGGCCCCGTACAGGTCGGTCGCGGCGGAGAGCATGCCGGCCCGGGCGCTGGCGTAGTTGGTGGTGGAGGTCCAGTAGGTGGTCAGCGCGCGGTACCAGATCGCGGCGGCCTTGTCCCGGCCGATGCCGGTGACGGTGATGTTGTTGGCGGTCGGCGAGTTGTAGCTGACACCGTTGACCACCTTGGCGCCGCTGCCCTCGGACAGCAGGTAGAAGAGGTGGTTGCCGACGCCCGAGGAGTAGTGGACGTCGAGGTTGCCGACGCCGCTGTACCAGGAGTCGGCCGAGGAGCCGTCCTTGGAGGGCTTGTCCATGTAGCGCAGCGGCGTGCCGTCGCCGTTGATGTTGATCAGCTCGCCGATCAGGTAGTCCGGGTTGTCCTTGGCCAGGTTCGCGTAGAACTCGACCATGGTGCCGAACACGTCCGAGGTGGACTCGTTCAGGCCGCCGGACTCGCCCGAGTAGTTCAGGCCCGCCGTGTTGGAGGTGACGCCGTGCGTCATCTCGTGGCCCGCGACGTCGAGTTCGGTCAGCGGGTGGGTGTTGGAGTCGCCGTCGCCGTAGGTCATGCAGAAGCAGCTGTCGTCCCAGAACGCGTTGACGTAGTTGCTGCCGTAGTGGACCCGGCTGTACGCGCCGACGCCGTCGTTGCGGATGCCGTTGCGGCCGAAGGTGTTCTTGTAGTAGTCCCAGGTCATCGAGACGCCGTAGTGGGCGTCGACGGCCGCGGACTCCTTGTTGGAGACGGTGCCGTCGCCCCAGCTGTCGGTCGACTTGGTGAACAGGGTGCCGTTGCCGCTGGTGCCGTTGTTCAGGTTGGTGGTGTACATCCCGCCGCGGGTGGCGTCCTTCATCTGGTACGTCGAACCCGACAGCGTGGTGCCGATGGTGACGTTGCCGACGAAGACGCCGTTGCCGGTGCCGGTCTGCACGCCCTCGACCTTCTGGATCACGGCGCCGGTGGTGGCGTCGGTGATCACGTGCAGCTTGCTCGGGGTGCCGTCCTTCTCGGTGCCGGAGACGACGGTCTCCCAGGCCAGCCGCGGGTTGTTGTCGGCGGCCCAGACCACCAGGCGGGGCGCGGTCTCCAGGGCGGAGCCGGCCTCGGCGGCGAGCGCGGTGGACTGGCCCTTGGCGGCGGCCAGCTTCGGGGTGGTGGACAGGCCGGTCAGCGAGGCGGTGGAGGCCCGGTCGACGCCCTTGGTGGTGCCGTTGGCCGCCTGGTGGACGATCAGGTCGCCACCGAGCACGGGGAGTCCGTTGTAGGTGCGCTCGTAGCGGAAGTGCTGGGTGCCGTCGGCGTCCTTGAACGCGTCCTTGGCCACCAGCTTCTCGGCCGAGCCCAGGCCCAGGCCCTGCGCGAAGCCGGCGGAGCGGGTGCCCGCGTCGGCGATCAGCTGGGCGTGCCCGGCGGCCGCCTGCTGGCCGGCGACCTGGGCGCCCGCGGTGGGGGCGGCCTGGGCCACGGCCACCGGGATCGCGGTCACCAGCAGGGCGGTGGTGGCGGCCAGGGCGGCCATGCTCACGCGGGCATGCGTGTAGCGAGACATGCGGGACTCCTTTACCGACCGTCGCGGGGTCACGAGCGGTGGAGAGAATCTGGCCGCGGTTGCGGCGCAGCGGGGGCCCCTGCCGCCGGTCGCGGCTCGGGGTGCGGTGCACGTACGCGGTACCGGGCACGTGGGGTACGCGTGCCGGGCTGCGGCCGCCGGAGTCCTGGGGAGGGTTCCACCGGCGGGAGTTGGGGCTACCTGTCGGTCCGCAGCCGGGGGAATCCTGGCAGCAAACACCTCGTGAATGACAGATGCATGCCACTGATTGACTGATTAATGACCGCCCCTCGCCCCCTCGAACACCCCCGTATGGTCCGGCATGTGGGACGGCGTCGGGAAGGTCCATGCCAAACCTCGCCGCGGAGCGTCGATTTTCGGCCAACACGGAGCGGGGCCCCACCCGGAGGTGAGGCCCCTGTTACCGCGGGGAAACCATCAGTTCTGGACGTACACCGCCACCGTCCGGCCCGGCACCGTGAAGGTGCCCGTGGCCGGGTCGAAGGCCGCCTGCTTCACCACCGGGTCAGCACCCTTCGCCTGCACCCGGTGCAGCTCCTGGCGGGTGCCGCGGAGCCCCGCCACGGTCTGCGTCTGCGCGGTCGGAGTGGCGTTGAAGACCACTGTGATGCCCTTCTCCGCGCCCTTCAGCCCGGTGCCGTCCAGGTGCATGGTGATCACGCCCGGGTTCTCGCCCGCGGTGCCTGACAGCGGGAAGGACAGCCGGCGCTGCACCTCCGCCGTGCTGGCCAGCGCGAACAGCGGCGAGGACTGACGGATCTTCAGGAACTGCTGGTAGATGGCCGTGGAGGCGCCCGTCTCGTTGCAGCCCATCCGCAGCTTCGGGTCGGCCAGCAGTTGCTTGTCGCGGGCCCACATCGACTGGTTGTCGGCCGCCATCGGCAGGCCCCGGCCCCAGCCGTTGCCCTGCCTGCAGTCCCAGCTGATCGAGTTGAACCAGTCGCCGGAGTCGAAGGAGTTGGCGTCCAGCGACTTGGAGCGCAGCAGGTCGCTGCCGGCCTGGGCGAAGCCCGGGCCCTGGCTCAGCGCGGTCAGCGACAGGCCCAGCGCCTGCATCCGGGCCCGGTCGGCGGGCGAGGTGGACTGCGGCAGCTTGAACGCCAGCGCGTCGTACAGGTCCGCGTTGTCGTGCGCGTCCAGGTACTCCACCGCCTCGCCGGGGGCGGCCGCGTAGCCGGTCGGCGAGCCGTTGTAGTCGACGCCGCTGCCGGTGACGGACTTCCCGCTGCTGTCGGTGAACTCGAATCCGGCCAGGTTCCCGGTCAGGCCGACCTTGACCTGGTCCATCTGGTGCAGCAGCCGGGCCTTCTGCTGCTCGGGGGTGCCGTTGTCGGCCGAGCCGTTCGGGTCGGTGAACAGGCCGGAGGCGAAGCCCTGCTGCGGGGCCGAGGACAGCTCGTAGTTGCCGCCGCGCCCGGCGTCCCGGATCCGGTCGTTGAAGGTGGCGATGCCGGTGCCGGCCATGTTGGTCTGGGTGGCCTGGACGAACCGGGCGTCGTTGGCGACCGTGCCGAAGTTCCAGCCCTCGCCGTACAGGAAGACGTTCCTGCCGTCGACGCCGTCCTTCTGCGGGGTCAGCTTCCGCAGCGCCGACTGCACGTCCAGCATGGTCGACTTCGGGTCCAGGCCCATCAGGTCGAACCGGAAGCCGTCCACCCGGTACTGCTTGGCCCAGGTCACCACCGAGTCCACGACCAGCTTGTTCATCATGGCGTGCTCGGGCGCGGTGTCGGCGCAGCAGGAGTCGGTGGTGACCTTGCCGCTGTCGCTGAGCCGCTGGTAGTAGCCGGGGACGACCTTGTCGAGCACCGACTTGTCGTCCTGCCCGGCCGCGGCGGTGTGGTTGTACACCACGTCCAGCACCACCCGCAGGCCCGCCTCGTGCATCGCCTGCACCATCTCGCGGAACTGCTCGGTGCGCGCGGTGCCGTTCGGGTCGGTGGCGTACGAGCCCTCCGGCACCGTGTAGTGCAGCGGGTCGTAGCCCCAGTTGTAGGCGTCGTCGGCCTGCACGGCCGCCACGCACTCCTGCTGCCCGTCCGAGTCGGCGGCCAGCGCGGTCAGGTCGCAGGCCGGGAGCTTCTGGTCGGCCCGGTTCTCCCGGATGGTGGCGATGTCGAAGGTCGGCAGCAGGTGGATGGTGGTCACGCCGGCCTTGGCGAGGTCCTTCAGGTGCTGCATGCCCGCCGACCTGGACTGCGTGAACGCCAGGTAGGTGCCCCGCTCGTCGGCCGGCACGGTGCTGTCGGCGGACGAGAAGTCCCGCACGTGCAGCTCCTGGATCTGCTGCTTCACCGCCGGGATCGCCTCCGGGCTGCGGTGCTGGTCCCAGCCCTTGGGCTTGGTCGCGGCCGAGGACAGGTCGGCGACCAGGCTGCGCTTGGAGTCCGCGGACAGCGCGGTCGAGTACGGGTCGGTGACCAGGTTGGTGACCACCTGCTGGACGCTGGGCGCCCACACCTTCACCTGGTACAGGTAGTACTTGCCGTCCAGGTCCTTGGCGTCCCCGGTCAGCGACCAGACGCCGGACGCGTCGTCCCGCTTCAGCGGCACGGTCTTCGGGCTGCCGCCGCTCGCCTTGTCGAACAGCTGCACCGCCACGTCGGTGGCGGTCGGCGCCCACAGCGACAGCGTCACCTTCCGCTTGTCGCCCTTGCCCTTCCCGTTGCCGTTGTTGCCGTTGCCGTTGTTGCCCTTGCCCTGGTCGCCCGAGTACACCGGGCCGAGCTGCGCGGAGGCCGCCCCGGCCGCGTACAGGTCGTCCAGCACGCCGGGGGTCTGCACGCCGGTGGCGGCGAGCGCGGCGCCGTTGGGCAGGTGCTCGGTGAACACCGTCTGGGCGCGCAGCGCGTCGGTGATCCGGCCCGCGTCGCGCGGGTCGACGGTGAACGCCCGGTACCCGGCCAGGTGCGGGAACTTCGCCTTCTGGGCGTCGGTGAGGCCGGCCGCCTGGTTGAGCCGGATCCAGTGGCCCGGCTTGGACAGCACGCCCTTGTCGACGCTCAGCCCGCCCTCGGGGTCGTAGATCAGCTGGGCGCTGGTGCCGCCCTTCAACTGGGCGTCCCCCGCGCCGTAGTTGGCGGGCACCACGACGGTCCTGGCGTCGATCCACTGGGCCTTGGCCGAGCCCAGGTCGAGCTGCGAGGAGGTGCCGCCGGCCTGCGGCAGCAGGTGGCCCTCCTGGCCGCCGATGATCCAGATCTCCCGGCCGGAGGTGGCGAAGTCCAGCGACTGGTCCTGCGGCAGGTCCTTGTCGCCGCCGTTGTGGATGATGTAGCTGAGGCTGGTCGCGCCCTGGGCCAGCGGCACCTCGAAGACCGCGCCGAACGCGTCCTGCCGGGCCGGCATCAGCGGGCTGCCCCAGTCGGTGGGCGTGGCCGCGCCGGTCCAGTCGTGCAGGCCCCAGCCGGTGTAGTTGCCGTCGGCCCGCCGGTAGTGGATGACCGCCTTGCCGTCGGGCACCGGCTGCGCCGCGTCCGGGTTCGCGGTGCGGACGGTGGCGTCGCCCTCCTTGATCCACACCTCGCCGGTGGCGGAGATGTCGACGTGCCGGTCCTGGTCGACGTCCTTGGTGCCGTCCTTCTCCACCACGAACCCGACGTCGGACGCCCCGCCCTTGAGCTTCACGTACGCGAACGCCCCGTACGCGTCCCGCCCGACGAAGCCGTGCCCGGCCGGCCAGGTGGTCGCCTCGCCATCGGCGATGTCGCCCCAGGTGTACAGGTTCCAGCCGTCGTAGTCGCCGTCCTTGCGCTGGTAGTGCACCACCGCGTACTCGCGCGACACCGCGCTCGGCACCGGAGCCGGCGGCTGCTGCCCGGTGGTGAACTCCCCGGTGGTGGAGGCCAGTCGGCCCGCCGAGTCCTCGACCACGGCCTTGAACCGCACCACGGTGCCGGGCGCGACCCCGTCCAGGTTCTGCGTCACCTTGAAAGTGACGTGGCCGGCGGAGTCGGACGCCCCGTTGTCGGCGGTGCCCAGCGTCTGCCAGGCCCCGTCCCCGACCTGCGCGGCGAAGGTGACCCGGTTGAACCCGCCGCCGGGCACGTTCGCGCCCAGCGTGACGGTGCCGTACGAGCCGTTGTCGGGCGCGCTGACGGTGACCGACGGGCCGGCCGCCGGCTTGGCCAGCCTGTGCCCGGCCTTCAGCACCAGCGAGGACATCGCGGGCACGGTGACCGTCACCTTGCCGTCCGCCCCGCTGGTGACCTTGCCCTTGAAGCCGTACAGGCCGTCGAAGTCCATGCCCGCGGAGAAGGTGTCCAGCGTGACGGTCTTCGCCTCGGTGGCGTTGTTGACCGCCGCCAGGTACTCGACCTGTTCCTTGGCGTCGATCCGGGAGAACGCGTACACGCCCGGCCCGTCCGCCGCGTACCGCTCGACCTGGGCGCCGTCGGCCAGCGCCGGGTTGTCCTTGCGCAGCTTCGCCAGGCCCGCGATGCCCTGGTACAGCGCGCCGTCCCGGCCGTAGCGGTCCTTCGAGCCCGACTCGCCGCCGATCACGGTGTCGGTGTTGTAGGAGGGGGTCCGGGAGGCGAACATGTC
Organism: Kitasatospora cineracea; assembly: GCF_003751605.1. NCBI lineage: Bacteria > Bacillati > Actinomycetota > Actinomycetes > Kitasatosporales > Streptomycetaceae > Kitasatospora > Kitasatospora cineracea. Next base: position 3,099,851 of record NZ_RJVJ01000001.1, on the reverse strand, counting down.
CTGCCGGGCGTCCTTGTCGCCGCCCGCGCCGGTGAAGCCCTGCTCGTCGCCGTAGTAGACCACCGGCTGGCCGCGGGTCAGGAACTGCAGCTCGTCGGCGAGCCGGTCCTTGGCCAGCAGCGCGTCGTTCGAGGCGCCCGGGTTGTCGCTCTGCAGGAAGGAGCCGAACCGGCCCATGTCGTGGTTGCCGAGGAAGGTCGGCAGCTCGTAGGCGTCGGTGTCGGCCGTGGTGTACCGGTAGTCCTGCGCGTACAGCGCGCTGAGCGCCTTGGCCGAGCCGTTCTGCGAGACGTACGAGCGGGCCGCCTCCTGGAACGCGAAGTCCAGGGTGGCCTGCAGCTTGCCCTGGGTGACGTACGGGGAGGTGATCGCCGGGTCGCCCGAGTACACCTCGCCGAACATGAAGAACTTCTTGTTGCCCTGCTGCGCGGCGAACTGCTTCAGCGCGGGCGCCCACTGCTCCCAGAACGCCAGGTTGACGTGCTTGACGGTGTCGATCCGGAAGCCGTCGACGCCGGTCTCGGCGACCCACTGCTGGTAGATCTTCTCCATCCCCGCGACGACCTTCGGGTTCTGGGTGTCCAGGTCGTCCAGGCCGGAGAAGTCGCCCTCGGTCGCGGACTCGCCGACGAAGGTCGAGTTGCCCCGGTTGTGGTAGAGCGACGGATCGTTCAGCCAGGACGGGGTCTTGGCGCTCGCGCCCGCCTGGTCGCGGAAGACCGGGGTGTAGGGGAAGGAGTCCTTGGTGGTGTTCGGCCACTGCGCCCGGGCGTCGGCGACCGCGGTCTCGTCGACCGGGTTGCCGTCCGCGTCGAGGGTCGGGTAGGCGCCCTCGGAGCGGTAGTCGTACGTCTTCTCCGCGTAGTCGATGACGTCGGCGGTGTGGTTGGTGATGACGTCGAAGAAGACCTTGATGCCGCGCTTGTGCGCCTTGTCGATCAGCTCCTTGAGCTGGGCGTTGGTGCCGAAGTGCGGGTCGACCTGGGTGAAGTCGGTGATCCAGTAGCCGTGGTAGCCGGCCGAGGCGTCCGCGCCGGCGCCCTGCACGGGCTGGTTCTTGAAGATCGGCGCCATCCAGATCGCGGTGGTGCCCAGGTCCTGGATGTAGTCGAGCTTGTCGATCAGGCCCTGCAGGTCACCGCCGTGGTAGAAGCCCTTGTCGGCCGGGTCGAGGCCGTTGTCCATCCGGCCGCCGGTGATGCCGCCGGTGTCGTTGCCGGTGCTGCCGTTGGCGAAGCGGTCCGGCAGCACGAAGTAGAACTGCTCGCGGGTCAGGTCGTGCCGGCTCGCGGTGGCCGCCAGGTCCTTGTCGGACGGCGGGGCCGCGGGCTTGGCGGGCGCGGCCGCGGCCAGCGGGGCGGCGCCCAGGGTGGCGGCGATCAGCGAGGCCGCGACCAGGACGGCGGCCCGTCCGGGACGGCGGTAGGGGGTGGTGCGGCGCTGGGGGCGGAACGGGGCGTCGGCCACGGCAGGGCTCTCCCTCGGGGGCGCTCGGGCATGGGGTGGGTGGCGTGGAACCTAGCGCCCTGCAAGATGTTTCAGCAAGATGCGAAAGCGGTTTCGCCCCGGAGTCATACCGAGTCGTGACCTGAGCCCCGCCCCGGCCCGCCCCGCGGCCGCTCCCCCGCCCCCGCCGGGGTGCGTGCCCGAACCGGACCCCGGTTCGACCCCTCGTAACCCGCGCGCCACAATGGACGGCATGCGCCTCGAGAACCGATCGACCCCTACCCCCGTAGGGGGACAGTCGGTGAAGAATCCCCAACCAGAGGATGAGCAAGCGGCCACACCCGGTCTGGCAGACTTCTCGTCCATGGGGGAACCGACCGAGATCCAGACAACCGGCGCCGAACGTGCCGACCGGACCACGCACACCGGTTCCGACCCGGGCACGGACCGCACCGCCCGTACGCCCGGCGGAGCCACCCGCGTCGCCCGGTCACCCGGCGCCACCGTCCGCAGCCGCCTGCGCGAGCAGCGCCGCACCCCGCGCCGGCCGCACCTGCTCTTCGAACTCGCCCTGATCGGCCTCAGCTACTGGCTGTACTCGCTGGTCCGCAACGCCGTCCCCGAGCAGGCCGAGATCGCCCAGAAGCACGCCACCTGGGTCTGGAACCTGGAGCACACCCTCGGCATCGCCGTCGAGCGCTCCATCAACCACGGCGTCAACTCGGTCAGCTGGCTGATCGTCGGGATGAACTACTACTACGCCACCCTGCACTTCATCATCACCATCGGCGTGCTGGTCTGGCTCTACCGCTCCCACCCCGGCCGCTACGCCGCCGCCCGGACGGTGCTGTTCGTCACCACCGGCATCGCCCTGGTCGGCTTCTACTGCTTCCCGCTGGCCCCGCCCCGCCTGATGACCGGCGGCGGCTTCCTGGACACCGTCACCATCCACCACACCTGGGGCTCGCTGGCCTCCGGCGCCGGGGCGACGGTCTCCAACCAGTACGCGGCGATGCCCTCCATGCACATCGGCTGGTCCATGTGGTGCGGCCTGACCATCTTCTTCCTGGCCCGCCGCACCTGGGTCCGGCTGCTCGGCCTGGCCTACCCCCTGGCCACCCTCAGCGTGATCGTCTCCACCGCCAACCACTTCTGGCTGGACGCGGTCGGCGGCGAGGTCTGCCTGGCCGTCGGCTTCCTCGCCGCCCGCCTGATCTACCGCACCTGGGTCTACCGCCTCCCCCGCCGGCCCGGCGAACCGGCCGACCGGGAACTCACCGTCCCCGCCCAGTGGGACACCAAGGTCACCGCGTAAGCGCACCACCAGGGGCGCGGGGAACCGCGCGAGCGGCCACGCACCTCCCGCAGGATCGCGGCACCGGACGGACCACCGTCCGGTGCCGCGATCCTGCTGTGCGTCCGGGGCCGCTCGCGCCCGCGCGCTACTCCGAGCCGTAGAACAGCCGTTCCACCACCCGGCGCGCGCGCCGCGTCGTCCGCCGGTACTCGTCCACCAGCTCCCCCGAGTGCCCGACCCCGTAGCCGAGGTAGCGCGCCACCCCCGCCAGTTCCCGCGCGTCGCCGGGGAAGCTGTCCCCCGCGCGCCCGCGCACCAGCATCACCGCGGCCCGCACCCGGGAGGCGAGCACCCAGGCGGCGTCCAGCACCTCCGCGTCCTCCCGGTCGACCAGGCCGGCCTCCGTCGCGGCGGCCAGCGCCGCCCGGGTGCGGGTGGTGCGCAGGGCCGGCAGCTCGTGGCCGTGCCGGAGCTGCAGCAGCTGCACCGTCCACTCGACGTCCGCCAGCCCGCCGCGGCCGATCTTGGTGTGGGTGGTGGGGTCGGCGCCGCGCGGCAGCCGTTCGGCCTCGATCCGGGCCTTGATCCGGCGGATCTCCATCAGGTCCCGGTCGGGGACGCCCGCGCCGGGGTAGCGCAGCGGGTCGATCAGCTCCCGGAAGCGCCCGCCGAGCTCGAGGTCGCCGGCCGTCGGCTCGGCCCGCAGCAGCGCCTGGCTCTCCCAGGCGTGCGACCAGCGCGCGTAGTACGCGGCGTACGAGCTGAGGGTGCGCACCAGCGGGCCGTTGCGGCCCTCGGGGCGCAGGTCGGCGTCGACCAGCAGCGGGGGTTCGACGGACGGGGCGGCCAGCAGGGTGCGCAGTTCGCCGACCACCTCGCGGGCGGCGCGGGCGGCGTCCTCGTCGGGGACGCCGGGCCGGGGCTCGTGGACGAAGAGCACGTCGGCGTCCGAGCCGTAGCCGAGTTCGTGGCCGCCGAACCGGCCCATGGCGATGATCGTGATCCGGGTGGGCAGTTCGCCGTTGCGGGCCTCCCAGCCGTCGCCCGCGGCGCGCAGCGCGCCCTGCAGGGTGGCGGCGGTGATCGAGGTGAGGGCCTCGCCGGTGAGGTCGAGGGCGCGGGCCGGGTCCTCGTCGAGCCGGCCGAGGACGTCGGCGGCGGCGGTGCGGAACAGTTCGCGGCGGCGGACGGCCCGGGCCGCGGAGACTCCGGCGGCGGGGCTGCCGGCCCGGCCGACGGCGGCCAGCACCTCCGCCTCCAGCGCGGCCCGGCCGCGCGGGACCAGTCCGCCGGCGTCGCCGAGCATGGCGACCGCCTCGGGGGCGCGCAGCAGCAGGTCGGGGGCCAGGCGTCCGGCGGACAGCACCCGGGCGAGCTGTTCGGCGGCGGCGCCCTCGTCGCGCAGCAGCCGCAGGTACCAGGGGGTGCGGCCGAGCGCGTCGGAGACCTGGCGGAAGTTGAGCAGCCCGGCGTCGGGGTCGGCGGAGTCGGCGAACCAGCCGAGCAGCACCGGCAGCAGGGTGCGCTGGATGGCGGCCTTGCGGCTGACGCCGGAGGCGAGCGCGGAGATGTGCCGCAGCGCGGCGGCCGGGTCGGCGTAGCCGAGGGCGGCCAGGCGCTGCTTGGCGGCCTCGGTGCTGAGGCCGGCGGCGCCGGAGCCGGTGACCCGCAGTTCGGCGACCGGCAGTTCGGCGACGGCGTCCAGCAGCGGCCGGTAGAACAGCCGCTCGTGCAGCCGCCGGACCTCCACCGCGTGCCGCTTCCACTCCCGTTGCAGGGCCGCCACCGGGTCGCCCTTGCTGTCCGGGCCGAGCTGGGGGGCCATCGTGCGGGCCAGCCGGCGCAGGTCGGCGGGGTCGGTGGGCATCAGGTGGGTGCGGCGCAGCCGCTGCAGCTGGATCCGGTGCTCCAGGGTGCGCAGGAAGCGGTACGCGGCGTCCAGCGAGGCGGCGTCGGCCCGCCCGACGTAGCCCCCGGCGCTGAGCGCGGCCAGCGCCTCCAGCGTGTTGCCGCTCCGGAGCGCCTCGTCGGTGCGCCCGTGCACGAGTTGCAGCAGCTGGACGGCGAACTCGACGTCGCGCAGGCCGCCGGGGCCGAGCTTCAGCTGCCGGTCGAGTTCGCCGGCCGGGATGGCGTCGACCACCCGGCGGCGCATCTGCTGGACGTCGGTGACGAAGTTCTCCCGGGCGGCGGCCTGCCACACCAGCGGGGCGACGGCCTCGGCGTAGGCGCGGCCGAGTTCGGGGTCGCCGGCGATCGGGCGGGCCTTGAGCAGGGCCTGGAACTCCCAGGTCTTGGCCCAGCGCTGGTAGTAGGCGAGGTGGCTGGCCAGGGTGCGCACCAGCGGGCCGTTGCGGCCCTCGGGGCGCAGGTTGGCGTCGACCGGCCAGATGGTGCCCTCGCCGGTGGTGTCGGAGCACAGCCGCATGGCGTGCGCGGCGAGCCGGGTGGCGGCCTGCACGGCCTTCTGCTCGTCGGCGCCCTCGCGGGCCTCGGCCACGAAGATCACGTCCACGTCGGAGACGTAGTTCAGCTCCCGGCCGCCGCACTTGCCCATGCCGATCACCGCCAGCCGGCAGGCCGCGGCGGCCTGCGGGTCCTGCTCGGCGGCGATGTCGAGGGCGGCCTGCAGGGTGGCGCCGGCCAGGTCGGCGAGTTCGGCGGCGGCCTGCGGCAGGTCGGTGGTGCCGGACAGGTCGCGGGCGGCGATGGCCAGCAGGCAGCGCCGGTAGGCGGCGCGCAGCGCGTCGGCCCGGTCGCCCTCCGGCTCGGCCCACACCCGGCGGGTGAGTTCGCCGAGGAAGTCGCCGCGCCCGGGGTGGATGTCGCGCAGCTCGAAGGAGACCAGGGCGTGCCAGTCCCGGGGGTGCCGGGCCAGGTGGTCGGCGAGCGCGGTCGAGGCGCCCAGGACGCCCAGCAGCCGGTCCCGCAGCGGCTTGGCGGCGGTCAGGGTGTCGCGCAGGGTGTGCCGCTCGTGCGGGTCCAGCGCCTCCAGCAGCCGGGCCAGCCCGAACAGCGCCTGGTCCGGGTCGGCCGCGGCACTCAGCGCGTCCAGCAGCACCGGGTCGGCGGCCAGCCCGTGCAGCGCCGGTTCGTCGAGCAGCCGCACCGCCTGGTCCGGATCGGAGAACCCGCGCCGCACCAGTCGGGTCTCCAACCGGCTGACCCGGCTCCCGGCCCGTTCCTCCACCGTGCTCCCGCCTCCCGTCGCCGATCCCTGCTCCGAAGGGTACGTTCCCGCCCGGCGGCTCCCGGCGCTAAGCCCGGCGCCACGGCTCGGCGAACACCCGGTAGAAGTAGGGCAGGTCGTCCTCGGGGCCGTTGTCCATCCGCTTGAACACCTTCCCGATCGGGTTGCACACCTGCCCGCTCGGCAGCTGCACCACCAGCGGGAAGCCGAACACCGGGACCTCCTCGCCGCCCACCTCCCGCCAGGAGGCGCCGCCCTGGCGGACCATCACCTCGCCGACGTAGCAGCCGAATCCGAACAGCGTCTCGCCGACCTGCCCGCTGTCGATCCCGCTGCCCCGGAAGTCCTCGATGATCTCGTCGACGGCGGCCAGGCTCCCCACCGAGTAGTCCAGCCGCACCCCGCTGACCTGCGCCGCCGACGTCACGATGTCCGCCGCGAACCGCCCGGCGTTCACCGCCCGGGGCGCGTACCTCAGCCGCAGTTCCATCTGCCCTCCCATCCTCCGGGTCACCGGTCCGGGGGTCTCCTTCCCCCTGCCCCACCCCGTACCCAACACGAAACCGGGCCCCGGTGGAAAACCGTCGGCCCCGGCCGAACTCCCGCTCCCCGGCCGGGGCCTGACACGTCGTCCGGAGGACCGGCTACAGCACCTGGAGGACCTTGCGCAGCTCGAACGGGGTGACCTCGGAGCGGTATTCCTCCCACTCCTGGCGCTTGTTGCGCAGGAAGAAGTCGAAGACGTGCTCGCCCAGCGTCTCGGCGACGAGTTCGCTGCGCTGCATGAGGTCGATGGCCTCGCCGAGGTTCTGCGGCATGGGCTGGATGCCGAGGGCGCGGCGCTCGGCGTCGGTGAGGGCCCAGACGTCGTCGTCGGCGCCGGGGGGGAGTTCGAGGTTGTCCTCGATGCCCTTGAGGCCGGCGGCGAGGGTGACGGCGTAGGCGAGGTAGGGGTTGCAGCCGGTGTCGAGGGAGCGGACCTCGATGCGGGTGGAGCCCTGCTTGCCGGGCTTGTACATGGGGACGCGGATGAGCGCGGAGCGGTTGTTGTGGCCCCAGCAGATGTAGGAGGGGGCTTCGCCGCCGGCGCCGGCGGTGCGCTGGGAGCCGCCCCAGATGCGCTTGTAGGAGTTGACCCACTGGTTGGTGACGGCGGCGGTCTCGGCGGCGTACTTGAGCAGGCCGGCGATGAAGGAGCGGCCGACCTTGGAGAGCTGGTACTCGGCGCCGGACTCGTGGAAGGCGTTGCGGTCGCCCTCGAAGAGGGAGACGTGGGTGTGCATGCCGGAGCCGGGGAAGTGCGAGAACGGCTTGGGCATGAAGCTGGCGTGGACGCCCTGTTCGAGGGCGACCTCCTTCATGACCAGGCGGAAGGTCATGATGTTGTCGGCGGTGGAGAGCGCGTCGGCGTAGCGCAGGTCGATCTCCTGCTGGCCGGGGGCGCCCTCGTGGTGGCTGAACTCGACCGAGATGCCCATGGATTCGAGCATCGTGATGGCCTGGCGGCGGAAGTCGTGGCCGATGCCGCGCGGGGTGTGGTCGAAGTAGCCGGACTGGTCGGCGGGGGTCGGCGGGGTGCCGTCGCCGGGGAGGTCCTTGAGGAGGAAGAACTCGATCTCGGGGTGGGTGTAGAAGGTGAAGCCGAGGTTGGAGGCCTTCTCCAGGGTGCGCTTGAGGACGTAGCGCGGGTCGGCGTAGGAGGGCGAGCCGTCGGGCATCAGGATGTCGCAGAACATCCGGGCGGTACCGGGGTTCTCGGAGCGCCACGGCAGTATCTGGAAGGTGGTCGGGTCCGGCTTGGCGATCATGTCGGACTCGTAGACCCGGGCGAAGCCCTCGATCGCCGAGCCGTCGAAGCCGATGCCTTCCTCGAAGGCCTGTTCCAGTTCGGCCGGGGCCACCGCCACGGACTTGAGGAACCCGAGCACGTCGGTGAACCACAGCCGGACGAACCGGATGTCACGCTCTTCGAGCGTGCGAAGCACGAACTCCTGCTGCTTGCCCATGGGGACAGTCTCACCTCTGCTCTTTACGCCCGTGTTACGCCGCCCGCACCGGCCGGCCCGGCCCGGCGAGGACCTCGCCCTGACCGCGTCGCCACCCATCATGGCGGATCCGGGCCCGCTTGCCGATCCCGGGCGGGCAGCGGGGCGAACCTGGGCGCCGGCTGAATGTCCGGCGTGCCGACGGGGGTACCCCCGCGACATAGCGTCAGTTAGACGATTACACTCGGGGGCATGCCGAATCTGCGTCTCGCCCTGTGCCAGATCGACCCCTGGGTCGGTGACCTCGCCCGCAACAGCGAGGAGGTGCTGCGCTGGTCGAAGCGGGCCGCCGAGTCCGGCGCCGACCTGATCGCCTTCCCCGAGATGGTGCTCACCGGGTACCCGGTGGAGGACCTGGCCTTCCGCGGCTCCTTCGTCGAGGGCTCCCGCGCCGCGCTGGTCGACCTGGCGGCGAAGCTGCAGGCCGAGGGCTTGGGCGACACCCCGGTGGTGGTCGGCTACCTGGGCCGCGGCGAGCCGGGCACCCGGTACGCCGGCAAGCCGCAGAACTGCGCGGCGGTGCTGCGCGGCGGCGCGGTGGTGACCAGGTTCGCCAAGCACTTCCTGCCGAACTACGGCGTGTTCGACGAGTACCGGTACTTCGTGCCGGGCGACCAGCTGACGGTGCTGCGGCTGCACGGCGTGGACGTCGCGCTGGCGATCTGCGAGGACATCTGGCAGGAGGGCGGCCGGGTCGCCGCCACCGGCCAGGCCGGCGCGGGCCTGCTGCTGTCGATCAACGGCTCGCCGTACGAGCGCGACAAGGACGACGTCCGGCTGGAGCTGGTCAAGCGCCGGGCCGCCGAGGCGGGCTGCCCGCTGGTGTACCTGAACATGGTCGGCGCGCAGGACGAGCTGGTCTTCGACGGCGAGTCGATGGTGGTCACCGAGCGCGGCGAACTGCTGGCCCGCGGACCGCAGTTCGAGGAGGCGCTGCTGGTCGTCGACCTCGACCTGCCGGCCGCGTCCGAGGACGGCCTGCCGGACGGCACGGTGCTCGCCGACGGCCTGAAGCTGACCAGGGTCGACCTGGGCGGCGCGCCCAAGGAGCGGCCCGCGCAGCCGCTGGAGCCGCAGGTCTCCGAGCGGCTGGACGACGAGGCCGAGGTGTACGCGGCGCTGGTCGAGGGCACCCGGGCGTACGTCCGCAAGAACGGGATGCGCTCGGTGCTGATCGGCCTGTCCGGCGGCATCGACTCGGCGCTGGTCGCGGCGATCGCGGTGGACGCGATCGGCGCGGAGCACGTGTACGGCGTCTCGATGCCCTCGCGCTACTCCTCGCAGCACTCCCGGGACGACGCGGCCGAGCTGGCCCGCCGCACCGGCCTGCACTTCCGCACGGTCTCGATCGCCCCGATGTTCGACGCGTACATGGGCGCCGCCGAGCTGACCGGCCTGGCCGAGGAGAACCTGCAGTCCCGGCTGCGCGGCACCCTGCTGATGGCGATCTCCAACCAGGAGGGGCAGCTGGTCCTGGCCCCGGGCAACAAGAGCGAGCTGGCGGTCGGCTACTCGACGCTGTACGGCGACTCGGTGGGCGCGTACGGGCCGATCAAGGACGTGTACAAGACGCTGGTCTTCCGGCTGGCCCGCTGGCGCAACGCGGCGGCCGAGGCCCGCGGCGAGGTGCCGCCGATCCCGGAGAACACCATCTCCAAGCCGCCGTCCGCCGAACTGCGCCCGGACCAGGTGGACACCGACTCGCTGCCCGACTACGACCTGCTGGACGCCGTGCTGGCCCGGTACGTGGAGGGCGACGAGGGCCGGGACGCGATCGTCGCCGCCGGGTACCCGGCCGAGGTGGTGGACCGGGTGGTGCGGCTGGTCGACACCGCCGAGTACAAGCGGCGGCAGTACCCGCCGGGCCCGAAGGTCTCGCCGAAGAACTTCGGCCGCGACCGCCGGCTGCCCGTCACCAACCGCTGGCGGCAGGGCTGACAGTGCGGGGCGGACGGGTTAGGGTGAGCGCCGCAGCACGCGTCCGGTCGAGGCGGGCGCGCCGGGCCGAGGAGGTGGGAGAGATCACCGTGCAGGTCGTCGAGGTGCTCCCCCGCCGCCGGGTCGCGGCCTGACCGGACGGGGAGCCCGCCAGGCTCTTCGAGAGGTCCCCGTGTCACTCCCCCCAGCCCTGCTCACCGACCGGCTGCGCGCCGCCGGGTGCGTCTTCGCCGAGGACGAGGCCCGGCTGCTGCTGGCCGCCGCCACCGACCCCGCGCAACTCGATCGGATGCTCGAACTCCGTTGCGCGGGGCACCCGTTGGAACAGGTGGTGGGCTTCGCCGAGTTCGCCGGACTGCGCATCGCGCTCGCCCCCGGGGTGTTCGTGCCGCGCCGGCGCAGCGAGTTCCTGGTCGAGCGGGCCGCCGCGCTGGGCCGCCCCGGCGCGGTGCTGCTCGACCTGTGCTGCGGCTCCGGCGCGATCGGCGCCGCGCTGGCCGCCCGGCTCGGCCCGGGCGTCGTCCTGCACGCCGCGGACGTCGACCCGGCCGCGGTGGCCTGCGCCCGCCGCAACCTGGCCCCGTACGGCGGCCTGGTCCACCTCGGCGACCTGGACGCCCCGCTGCCGCCCGCCCTGCGCGGCCGGGTCGACCTGCTGCTGGCCAACGCCCCGTACGTGCCGACCCGGGAGATCCCGCTGCTGCCGCCCGAGGCCCGCGACCACGAGCCCGCGACGGCCCTGGACGGCGGCGCCGACGGCCTGGCCGTCCAGCGCCGGGTCGCGGCCGCCGCCCCCCGCTGGCTGGCCCCCGGCGGCCGCCTGCTGATCGAGACCAGCGGACGCCAGGCCCCGGCGACCGCCGCCCTGCTGGCCGAACAGGGCCTCGAAGCGCACACGGAGCAGGACGAGGAGCGGGACGCCACCGTGGTGATCGGCGTCCGGTCCCGGTAGCGCCAGTAGCGCTAGTGGCGCTAGTAGCGGTAGTCGGCGGCCACCGCGAGGTGGTCGCTGGCGTCCGCCGGGAGGGTGCGGGAGTCGGTGGGGACCAGGCCGCCCTTGCTGAGGATCTGGTCGATCCGGGCGGTCGGGAAGGAGGCCGGCCAGGAGAAGCCGAAGCCGTCGCCGGCCGCGCCCTGGGCGGAGCGCAGCTGCGAGGTGATCGGGGCCAGGCTGCGGTCGTTCATGGTGCCGTTGAGGTCGCCGAGCAGCAGCACCTTGCGCAGCGGCTCGTGCTCGATCGCGTCGCCGAGGGCCTGCGCGCTGACGTCGCGCCGCCCGGCCGTGAAGCCGCTGTCGAACTTGACCCGGACCGAGGGCAGGTGGGCGACGTACACCGCCAGCGGGCCCTCGGGGGTGGTGACCCGGGCGCGGAAGGCCCTGGTCCAGCCCATCTTGATGTCGACCACGGAGACGCCGTCGATCGGGTAGCTGGACCACAGCCCGACGGTGCCCTCCACCACGTGGTACGGGAAGGCGGCGGCCAGCCCGTCGGCGTACACCGGGGCGGCGGACGCGGACAGCTCCTCCAGCGCGACGATCTCGGCGCCGGAGCCGGCGAGCATCCGGATGGTGCCCTGCGGGTCGTCGTTGGCGGCGGCCACGTTGTGGGTGAGCACGGTGAAGTCGCCGGGGCCGCTGCTCTTGTCGACCAGCAGCGCGCCGAACAGGTTCAGCCAGACCGCGCCGGGCAGCAGCGCGGCGACCACCGCCACCCCGGCCCGCCGCCACAGCGCGAGCCCGAGCAGCACCGGGACGGCCAGCCCCAGCCAGGGCAGGAAGGTCTCCAGCAGGCTGCCCAGGTTGCCGACCGCGTTGGGCACCTGGGCGTGGCACACCAGCAGGAGGGTGACCAGCAGGCCGAGCACGGTGAGCGGCCACCCGCGGCGCAGGCCGAACCAGCGGCGCAGCCCCTCCCGCCGGGCCGCGGCCCGCTCGTCCGACGCCGTCGCCACCGCCGGGCCGTCCGCCCGCACCATCGCCCGCTCCTCACCGCCGCACCCGGCCGGCCGTACCGCCGCCGGCGGCCCCGACCTGCCCCGATCCGATCCGATTCCCGGATCAGCCTATGACGGGATGGACGCGGCGAAGTGCCCGGAAAGTTCCGGTCCTGCGCCGGACGGGGCCGACGGCGGCGGTGACGGGGCGGTCAGTGCGCGGGGGACGGGGCCGGGCGGGCGCCGATGCCCTGGAGCGCGGCGTCGACCATCTGGCGGGGCAGGTCCGGGTCCTCCAGCGGGGAGTCGTCCCACAGCACGGTGCGCACCAGGATCGGGCCGATCAGCAGCTCGCAGAGCAGCTCGACGTCCAGGTCGGCGCGCAGCTCCCCGGCGTCGACGCCGCGCCGGACGATCTGGCGGACCATCTCGCGCCGGGGCTGCACCACCCGTTCCTGGTAGGTGTGCTTGAGCTCCGGCCAGGTGTTCATCTGCCCCAGCGCGGACTTGACGATCCAGCGGGAGCGCTTGATCAGGCCGCGCCGGCGCATGTAGTCGACGGCGTTGATCAGGTCGTCCCGGTAGGTCGGGCCGAGCAGCGGGGGCAGCGGCTCCTCCAGCCGGGCCACCACGTCCACCAGCAGGGCCTCCTTGTTGGGCCAGCGCCGGTAGATGGTGGCCTTGCCGACGCCGGCCTCGGCGGCGATCCGCTCGATGGACAGCTCGGACAGGCCGGTGCCGTCCTCCATCAGCTGCTCCACCGCGCGGTAGATCGCCTGCTCGGCGGCCTCGCTGCGCGGGCGGCCCCGCCGCGGAGCGTCCTGCTCCGCGGCGGGGCCGTGGCACGGCTGGAGCGGAGTTTCGGCGCTCGTCATGGCCCTATTCTCCACCCTCGCGATCAGACCTTGGCTGTACTCGCGCCGGAGCCGCTGCGGTCCTGCGGGCCGGGGGCCGGGGCGCCCGGGCCGCCGGGGGCGGCGACCTTGCCGGGCAGCAGGAGCAGCGCCAGCACCGCGCCGAGCACGGTGACGCCGGCCGAGACGCCGGAGACCACGTGCATGGCGTGGATGAAGGCGTCCTTGGCCGGGTCGACCAGGGCGGGCAGGTGGAGCTTCTCGGCGACGCCGAGGGTGGACTCGATGGACTCGCCGGCCCGGTCGCGGACCTGCTCGGGCACCGCGGCCAGGTGGTCGTCCATGCCGTTGCGGTAGACCGTGGACAGCAGCGCGCCGAGCACCGCGATGCCGAGCGAGCCGCCGACCTGGCGGAAGGTGTTGTTCAGCGCGGAGCCGGCGCCGGCCTTCTCGCGCGGCAGCGCGCCCATGATGGCGACCGTCACCGGCGGCATCACGTGCGCCATGCCGGTGCCCATCACGAAGCCGAGCACGATCAGCAGCCAGATCGGGCTGGTGGCGGTGAGGAAGGCGTAGCCGAGGAAGCCGGCGGTGACCAGCAGCATGCCGCCCGCGCAGGTGGCGCGGATGCCGAAGCGGTCGACCACCAGCCGGGCCCGCGGCGCGAAGACCAGCTGGGCGACGGCCAGCGGCAGCATCAGCTCGCCGGCCTCCAGGGCGCTGTAGCCGCGCACGCTCTGGATGTAGAAGACGCCGAAGAACGAGACGCCCATCAGCGCGAAGAACACGATGCCGACCACGCCGATCGAGGCGGAGAACACCTTGTTGCGGAACCAGGTGACGTCCAGCGCCGGGTGCCGGGTGTGCTTCTCGAACAGCACGAAGGCGACCAGCGCGAGCACGCCGACCAGGGTCGGGACCCAGGCCGACGGGTCGGTGAAGTCGGCCAGTTCGCCGCCCTTGATGATGCCGTAGATCAGCGCCACCAGGCCGACGATGGACAGCAGCACGCCGACCGGGTCGAGCTTGCCGGGGTTGGGGTCCTTGGAGTCGGGGACGAGCCAGCCCATCAGGCCGAGCGCCACGACGACGATCGGGACGTTGACCAGGAAGACCGAGCCCCACCAGAAGTGCTCGATCAGCAGGCCGCCGGTGATCGGGCCGATGGCGATGGCCAGGCCGACCGCGCCGGCCCAGATGCCGATCGCCTTGGGCTGCTCGTGCCGCTCGAAGACGTTCATGATGATGGCCAGCGTGGCGGGCATCACGAAGGCGCCGCCGAGGCCCATCACCGCGCGGTAGCCGATCAGTTCGCCCGGGCTGGCGGCCAGCGCGGACAGCAGCGAGCCGAGGCCGAAGACCAGCATGCCGGCCAGCAGCGTCCACTTGCGGCCGAACCGGTCGCCGAGCAGGCCCGCGGTGAACAGCAGGCCGGCGAAGACCAGCGTGTAGGAGTTGATCGCCCATTCCAGGTCGCTCTGGCTCGCGCCGAGGCCGACCGGGGCGGGGGTGGCGATGGTCTTCATCGCCACGTTGAGGATCGAGTTGTCGAGGACGACGACGAGCAGGGCGAGCACCAGGGTGCCCAGGATCCACCAGCGTCGGCGGTGTACGGCTTCCGGCACCCGGGATACCGGGGCAGCGGCGGTCGGCGAGGTCATACGGACAGCCTAGACCCCTTTCCAATACGAGACGGTCTCGTATCGGTACTCCGAGGCCAAGGAAAGGTAAAGACTTCCCCAAGCGCCCGCACCGCCCGCCGCCCCGCCCCGCGGACCCCGCCGGCCCGTCCGCCGCCGGGCGCGACCGGACACGACCGGGCTCCCGACTCTTTGCGCACGGCCCGCGGCGTGCAAGCATGGAGCCAGATCCGGGGACGCCGCACGGCGCCACGAGACGACACACACTTGGAGTCTGTTCGATGAACGCCTCTCCGCTTCAGCCTGCCCAGACGCAGGACGCCCCCGCCGGCACCACCCTCTACGGCGGCGTCACCAGCCGCCGGGTGACCGTCCGGGACCTCGCCAAGGCCAAGCGCAACGGCGAACGCTGGGCGATGCTCACCGCCTACGACGCCCTCACCGCCGGAGTCTTCGACGAGGCCGGCATCCCGGTCCTGCTGGTCGGCGACTCCGCGGGCAACTGCCACCTCGGCTACGAGACCACCGTGCCGGTGACCATGGACCAGATGGTGATGCTCTCCGCCGCCGTGGTCCGCGGCACCAAGCGCGCCCTCGTCGTCGCCGACCTGCCGTTCGGCTCCTACCAGGAGTCCCCCGCCCAGGCCCTGCACAACGCCGCCCGCCTGATGAAGGAGGCCGGCGTCCAGGCCGTCAAGCTGGAGGGCGGCGAGCGCAGCGCCCGCACCATCGAACTGCTCGTCGACGCCGGCATCCCGGTGATGGCCCACATCGGCCTCACCCCGCAGTCCGTGCACGCCTTCGGCGGCTACCCCGTCCAGGGCCGCGGCGACGAGGCCGCCCACCGGCTGCTGCGCGACGCCAAGGCCGTCCAGCAGGCCGGCGCCTTCGCCGTCGTCCTGGAGGCCGTCCCGGCCGAGCTGGCCGCGCAGGTCACCGAGCACTCCGCGATCCCCACCGTCGGCATCGGCGGCGGCCCCGGCACCGACGCGCAGGTCCTGGTCTGGACCGACTTCGCCGGCATGACGGCCGGCCGCGTCCCCAAGTTCGTCAAGCAGTACACGAACCTCCGCGCGACGCTCGCCCAGGCCGCGACCGAGTTCGCCGCCGACGTCCGCGAGGGCACCTTCCCCGGCCCGGAGCACAGCTTCAGCTAGGCCCGGTCCGGCCCGCGCACGCCCGTCCGCCCGCCCCTCCCCCGGGGCCGGGCGGACGGGCGTACTCGGCCGGGAGCAGGGGGAGTTGCTCCCGCCGGAGGACGCCCGGGCGGGGGAGGCCGGGGTCCGTCCGTGACCCGCGGGCCGAGCGAGGTGCGCATGCCCCCCGTCCGCCGAACCGGCGACGGCCCGGAAGGCCGGCGACCGCGGCGCCGGGCGGCCGGCCGGAACGGGCCGGCGGCTGTCCCCGCGGGCCCGGCACGGCACGCCGGTGGTGCACGTGGTCGCCTCGGTCGGCCGACCGGCCCTGATGCCGTGTCTGCTCGCCCTCGCGGTGCGGGCGCTGCCGGCGGACGACGCCGACACGGTGCGGACCGCCCACCGGGCGACGGCGATGCCGGGCGACGCGCCGGTCGTCCCGCTGAGCCCGACCGGCCCGGTGAGCGGGGTGGTGCCGGCGCTCGGCACCCGGTGGGGGCTGTTCCGGTTCCGCCGGGTCGCCGTCACGTTCCGGCTGACGCCGGCGGCGACGGCGGCCCCGATCTTCGCGCCCACCGCCCGGCTGCACGAGGCGGCGCGGGCGGCCGAGCGGCAGCCGACGGGTTCTGCCCCGGCCGTGGAGCCGGGGCTCCTGCGCCACAACCCGGTGATCGTCCCCAGCGTGGCCCTGCTGCTCCACCCGGCCGACGCGGTGCTGTCGGTGTTCGAGCCGCGGGGCGGCCGGCCGGAGCGGCGCCCCGCGCGCCGGCCGGTCTCAGCCCGCGGTGCCCGCGACGGGGCCGAGGGCGAGCAACTGGGCCTCGCCGTTGCCGACCGACCAGTCCTCGACGGTGTTCTCGGTCAGGGTGACGTGGACGTCCTCGGGCCGGACGCCGACGGCCGCGAGGTTCGCCGCGATCCGCCGGAACAGCTCCACCTTGAGCGGCCGGGGACGGCCCGCCACCAGGGTGATCTGCACGTACACCACGTCCAGCCGCCGGACGCCGAGGTAATCGGCGTCGAAGACCAGCTCGCCGGCGGGGTGGGCGGTGAGCAGTTGGAAGCGGTCGCCCGCCGGGATGCCGACGACGGCGACCAGGGCGTCGTGGACGCCGTCGGCGATGGCCCGGCGGAGGTCGGCGGGACGGGAATCGGCGAGGTCGATGCGCACCAAGGGCACGGCTGCTCCTGAAGGGGTGTGGTGGTACGGCGACTGGATGTTCGACGCGGATCGAACACCCGAACTGTACGATGGCCGTCGAACACCCGGCAAGGAGGAGCGCGATGCCCGCACGCGGCACGGAACCGGCACCCGCCGACCCGGACCTGGTCCCCCTGCAGGCGGCCCTGGACGCGCTCGCCGACCCGGTGCGCCGCCTCATCGTCCGCGCCCTGGCCGCGGCCCCCGACTGGACGCACGCCTGCGGCTCCATCGACCTGCCCGTGTCCAGGGCCACCCGGACCCACCACTTCACGGCGCTGCGCGCCGTCGGCCTGCTGGAGCAGCGCGACGAGGGCGCCCGGCGCCTGAACCGGCTGCGCCGCGAGGAGTTCGACCGGCGCTTCCCCGGCCTGCTCGCCCTGGTCCTGGCCGAGGAGCCCGCCGAGCGCTGACGGGGACTCCCGCCGGCCGCCCCCGGCAGCCCGCTGTCATCCCCCCTGACAGCGGGCTGACAGCGTCGTGACAGCCGCCCCCGGCACGGTGGTTGCCATGACACGAATCGAGCGGAACGCCGTGGAGGTCCACGGCATCGTGAAGCACTACGGGGAGACGAAGGCCCTGGACGGGGTCGACCTGACGGTGCGCGAGGGGACGGTGCTCGGGCTGCTCGGGCCGAACGGCGCCGGGAAGACCACCCTGGTGCGGGTGCTGTCGACGCTGATCAAGCCGGACGCGGGCACCGCGTTCGTCGGCGGGTACGACGTCCTGCGCCAGCCCAAGCAGCTGCGCCGCACCATCGGCCTGACCGGCCAGTACGCCTCGGTGGACGAACTGCTGTCGGGCTACGAGAACCTCTACCTGATCGGGCGCCTGCTCGACCTCTCCGGCAAGGAGGCCAAGGCCCGCGCCGCCGAACTGCTGGAGCGCTTCTCGCTCACCGAAGCGGCCAGGCGCCCCGCCAAGGGCTACTCGGGCGGCATGCGCCGCCGGCTCGACCTCGCCGCCTCGATGATCGGCCGCCCCAAGGTGCTCTACCTGGACGAGCCCACCACCGGCCTGGACCCGCGCACCCGCAACGAGGTGTGGGACGAGGTGCAGCGGATGGTCGGCGAGGGCTCGACCGTGCTGCTGACCACCCAGTACATGGAGGAGGCCGAGCAGCTCGCGCACGCCCTGACCGTGATCGACAAGGGCCGGGTGATCGCCAACGGCGGCATCGAGGAGCTGAAGAAGCGGGTCGGCGGGCAGAGCCTGCAGGTGCGGCCCGCCGACCCGGCCCAACTGCCGGAGATGGCGCGGGCGTTGCAGGAGTCCGGCATCCCGGCCACCTTCTCCGCCGAGTCCGCCCTGCTCTCGGTGCACCTGACCGACGAGCACCAGCTGACCACCGTGATCGGGGTGCTGGGCACCCGCGGCTTCGGGGTGGCCGGCATCGACACCAAGCTGCCCAGCCTGGACGAGGTGTTCCTGACCATCACCGGCAAGTCCGCCGCCCCCGCCCGGAACCGTGACAAGGAGCCCGTCGCATGAGCACCGCCACCCTGACCCCCGCGCCCGCCGCGGCCCCCGCCGGCGCCGACGACACCCGGATCGGCCTGCGCGGCAACCTGCGCCACCTGGGCGCGCTGACCCGCCGGAACCTGATGCGGATCAAGGCCGACCCGGAGTCGATGCTGGACGCGCTGCTGGTCCCGGTCATCATGATCGTGCTGTTCGTCTACGTGTTCGGCGGCGCGATGGCCGGCGACCAGCACACGTACATGCAGTACATGGTGCCCGGCCTGCTCGGCACCACCGGCCTGAACCTGGCGATGGCGCTCGGCACCGGCCTGAACACCGACTTCCAGACCGGCGTGATGGACCGCTTCCGCACCCTGCCGATCGGGCGCTCCGCGGTGCTGCTGTCCAAGATGATCGCCGAGACGCTGCGCGCGGTGGTCGCCTTCGCGGTGCTGATCGGCTTCTCGATGGTCCTCGGCCTGGACGTCGCGGGCGGGCCGCTGAAGCTGCTGGCCGCGGTCGGCCTGTCGCTGGTGTTCGGCTCCTCGCTGATGTGGGTGTCGATGCTGCTGGGCATGTCGCTGCGCAGCGCCCAGGCGGTGCAGGGCATGTCGATGCTGGTGATGATGCCGCTGCAGTTCGGCAGCTCGATCTTCGCCAAGCCGACCAGCATGCCGGGCTGGCTGGAGGCGTTCACCAAGCACAACCCGCTCTCCGCGCTGGCCGACGCCTGCCGGGCGCTGATCAACGACCAGCCGGTCGGCAACTCGGTGCTGACGGTGCTGATCTGGGCCGCGGCGATCACCGCGGTGACCGCGCCGCTCGCGGTGGCCCGCTTCCGCAAGCGCACCTGACGGTGGGTCAGGCGGCCCCGGCGCGGAACGGGCCGGGATCGTTCAGCAGGGCGGACGCCTCGCGCAGGGTGAGGCGTCCGCCCTCCTCGTACGCGGCCAGGTACGCGTCCGCCCCGAGCAGCTCGCGGGCCGCGGCGGCGCACCGGGCGTGCTCGCTGCGCTCCATGAACGAGCCGGGCATGCCGCTGATGCCCTCGTGGGCGCCGAGCAGGGCGGCGGCGCGGCGGGCCGCGGCGGGCTCGCCGTACGCCCGGGCGTACTCGACCAGGGCGCCGGCCAGCGGGGTCATCAGCATCATCGCCATGTGCTCGACGAAGATGGTGGGGCCGCCCTCGATCTCGGTCATCGTGCGGCGGCCGGCCCGCATCAGCTCCAGGCCGGCGGCCGGGTCGCCGGAGCGGGCCACCACCCAGCCGCGGATGCAGCGGACGATGCCGGCGAACACCGAGGGGACGGGTCCGCGCGCGCCGGGGTCGGCGGGCAGCTCGTCGAGCACGGCCAGCGCCTCGGCGTACTCGCCGCGGCGCACCGCCAGGTTGCACAGCACCAGCCGCCCGTACATCCGGGCGCCCTCGGCGTCGGTGTGCTCCCCGGAGGCGTCGGCGACCGCCTCGCGGACCATCCGCTCGCCGGCCTCCGGGTCCCGTTCGGCCAGCACCTCGCCGAGCCGGGCCCGCAGCATCGGGACCTCCTGGTGCGCGCCGAGCTGGGTGGAGAGCTCGATGGCCTGCCGGAAGGCCGCCTCGGCCTCGGCGGCGTCGCCGGACTTGGTGGCGTTCTCGGCCTTGCCGGAGAGCGCATCGGACATGCCCCAGCGGTCGCCCTGCGCGGTGTAGAGGGCGAGCGCCTCCTCGCTGTCGGCGATCGCCTGGTCCAGCGCGCCGGCCAGGTCGTTGAGCAGCCGGGCCCGCAGCTGCAGGGCGAACGCCAGGTCGAGCGGGTCGCCGTGGACCCGGGCGCCGGCCACCGCGTCGTCCATCACCTCGCGGGTGCGCTCCATCTCGCCGGTGAGGAAGACGGTGAAGATCCGGGCGAGCACCGGCTGCCGGTAGGACTGCGGCAGGTCGGGGGTGTAGGCGGCCAGGATGCGTTCGGCGGTGTCCAGCGCGCCCGAGCTGTGCAGCGTGCTCATGTCCCCGGAGAACAGGCTGATCAGCCGGAGCAGGCCGAGCTGGCGGCGGGCCTCGTCGAGCAGGTCGGGCGGCATCGGCAGCGGGGCGTCCAGCGGGTTGGCGGTGAGCGGGACGGGCGTCGGGGCGCCGTCGGCGTACGGGTCGGGGCCGAGCGCGGCGACCGCCTCGTACCAGGTGCGGGACTCGGTGCGGTAGTCGCGCAGCAGCCAGTAGCCGGCCATCGCCAGCACCAGGGCCAGGCCCTCCTGCTCCTGGCCGGTGTCGACGGCGCGGCGCAGCGCGGCCCGCAGGTTCTCCTGCTCGCGGTCGAGGCGGGCGAGCTCGTCGAGCTGCCCCGGGCCGTGCAGGTTCAGGTAGGCGGTGCGGGCGAGCTCCCGGTAGTGCCGGGTGTGCCGGTCGGCGGTGTCGGGTTCGGCGGCCTCGGCGAGGCGTTCGGCGGCGTACTCGTGGATGGTCTCCAGCATCCAGTAGCGGGGCTGCTCGCCCAGCCCGGCCACCAGCAGGGACTTGTCGACCAGCGAGAGCAGCAGGTCGGCGACCTCCTCGCGGCGCACCAGCGCGCCGTCGGCGACGACCTGTTCGGCGGCCTCCAGGGTGCAGCCGCCGGCGAACACCGACAGCCGGCGCAGCACGGCGCGCTCGCGCTTGCCGAGCAGGTCCCAGGACCAGTCGACGACGGCGCGCAGGGTCTGCTGGCGGGGCAGCAGGGTGCGGGAGCCCGCGGTGAGCAGGGCGAACCGGGAGTCGAGGCGGTCGGCGAGCTGGCGGGGCGTCAGGCCGCGCAGCCGGGCGGCGGCGAGTTCGATGGCCAGCGGCAGGCCGTCGAGGCGGCGGCACAGCTCGGCGCAGGCCGCCGGGTCCTGGTCGGTGCGGAAGCCGGGGCGGGCGGCGGCGCCGCGCTCGGCGAGCAGGCGCAGCGCGGACGGGTCGGGCAGCGGCTCGACCGGCAGCACCCGCTCGCCGGGGACGCCGAGCGGTTCGCGGCTGGTGGCGAGCACGGTGACGCCGGGGCAGTCGGCGAGCAGCCGGTCGGCGAGGTCGGCGGCGGCCTGGACGACGTGCTCGCAGTTGTCGAGCAGCAGCAGGACGCGGCGGCGGCCGAGGTGGTCGACCAGCCGGGAGACCGGGTCCTTGCGGCCGCCCTCGATCGCCTCGGCGACGGCGCCGCCGGTGTGCAGCACGGTCTCGCGCAGGCCGAGCGCGGAGGCGACCGCGTCGGGGACGGCGGCCGGGTCCTCCAGCGGGGCGAGCTCGATCTGCCAGACGCCGCCGGGCCAGCGGGCGGTGTCCTGCTCGATCCGGCCGGCCTCGACCGAGAGCCGGGTCTTGCCGGAGCCGCCGGGGCCGGTCAGGGTGGTGAGCCGGCCGGCTGTCAGGGCGTCGGCCACGGTGGCGAGTTCGCCGTCCCGGCCGACGAAGCTGGTCCGGCCGGGGCGCAGGTTGCCGGTGGCGGGGGCGGCGGCCGGGGGCGCGGGGACGGGTGCCGGGGCGGGTGCCGGGGTCGTGTCGGCGGTGAGCAGTTCCCGGTGCAGGGCGCGCAGTTCGGGGCCCGGGTCGGTGCCGAGCTGGTCGGCCAGGGTGCGCCGGACCTCCTCGTAGCGGCCGAGCGCCTCGGCGGTGCGGCCGGCCGCCCGCAGGGCGCGCAGCTGGAGGGCCTGGAGCTGTTCGTCGAAGGGGTGGTCGCGGCAGAGTTCGGCGAGTTCGGCGGTGACCTCGGCGGTGCGGCCGAGGGCGAGGTCGGCGGTCAGCCGGTGCCGGCGGGCCTCCGCGCGCTGGGACTCCAGCCGGGCGGCGGGGGCGGTGCGGTCGGGCAGGTCGGCGAGCGCGGGGCCGCGCCACAGGGCGAGCGCGCGGGTGAGCTGCTCGGCGGCGGCGGCCGGGTCGCCGCCCTGCAGGGCGCGGGCGCCGTCGGCGGAGCGCTGCTGGAACTCGGCGACGTCGGTGCGCGGGTCGGTCAGCCAGTACCCGGCGGGCCCGGAGCCGATCTCGGCCCGGCCGACGGTGCGGCGCAGCCGGCCGACCAGGGTCTGCAGCGCGGCGGCGGCGTCCTGCGGCGGCTCGTCGGCCCACACCTCGTCGGCGAGCAGTTCGGCGGGTACGGGGCGGCCCTGGCGCAGGGCGAGCGCGGCCAGCAGGGCGCGCAGCCGGGCGCCGCCGAGCGCGACCGGGGTGCCGTCGTCGTGGTGGGCGGTGGTGGTGCCGAGGATGCCGTAGTGCACCCGCCCATTCTGGGGGACGCGCCACCGCCCCGGGGCGCACACCCGTGCGAAGGCCCCCGCCGGGCGGGCCGGGGCGGCGGAACGTCCGGTCGCTCCCGTACGTTCACCCGGGGCCGCTTGTCCGGCGCCCCCGGTCGGCGGCATGATCGGACGCCCGTCCCGCCACCACCTCCGGAGCCCTTCCACCATGACGTACGCCAGTACCGGCCAGCGCAGCGCGGAGCACCGGGTCAGCCCGATCTTCCTGGCGCTGGCCGCCGCACTGATCGCCTCCGGCTGGGCGCTGGCCGCCGCGTGGGGGAACATGCGCGTCGGCGTGTTCCTCTTCGTGGTCTCCGGCTGGATGGTCTCGCTCTGCCTGCACGAGTACGCGCACGCCCGCACCGCGCTGGCGGGCGGCGACATCACGGTCGGCACCAAGGGCTACCTGACGCTGAACCCGCTGAAGTACGGGCACGTGGTGCTGAGCTTCGTCCTGCCGGTGATCTTCGTGATCATGGGCGGGATCGGCCTGCCCGGCGGCGCGGTGTACATCGAGCGGGACCGGATCTCGGGCCGCCTCAAGCACAGCCTGATCTCGGCGGCCGGTCCGCTGGTGAACGTGGCGTTCGGCGTGGTGACGCTGGTGCTCGTCAGCCAGGGCTGGTTCGACGACCCGGACGTCCCCGCTGTCATCGGCGACCAGGCGTACCTCGTCTCACCGCTGCCCGCGGCGCTGGCTTTCCTCGCCTACCTCCAGGTCACCGCGGCGATCCTGAACCTGCTGCCGGTCCCCGGCCTGGACGGCTACGGCATCGTCGAACCCTGGCTGTCGCACAAGGCCCGCCGGGCTGTCGCCCCGTACGCGCCCTACGGCATGCTGCTGCTGTTCGCGCTGGTGTGGCAGAGCCAGGTCGGCCAGTGGCTGTTCGACCTGACGGTGCGGGTCTTCGACCTGTTCGGCGCCGACCCCCGGTACATCAGCCTCGGCCACGATCTGTTCACGTTCTGGAAGTAGCGGTTCAGCCCCGGCCCGCGGCGGCGGCGCGGCGCTCGGCGCGGTCCTTGCGGAGGTAGTACCAGGCGATGTTGCTGGCCACGCCGGCCATCAGGATCCACACCACGCCGAGCCAGTTGCCCTTCATGAAGGAGACCACCGCGGCGGTCACCGCCAGGACGAGGACGGTCAGGGCGTACAGGGCGTTGCGGGGCATGGCGGGGGCTCCTCGGGGCGGGTGGTGTGCCCGGCCATTCTCGCCGACCGAACGGGGCCGCCGGGGCCGGGGGTGGGGCACCCGGGGCGCGCGCCGGGAGCGCGGGGCGGACCGCGGCGCGCGCCGGGCGCTCACACGTCGGTGATCCGCAGCCCCGCGTGGGCCTTGTAGCGGCGGTTGACCGAGATCAGGTTGGCGACCAGCGACTCCACCTGGTGGGCGTTGCGCAGCCGCCCGGCGAAGACGCCGCGCATGCCGGGGATCCGGGAGGCCAGCGCCTGCACCGTGTCGGTGGCGGCCCGGTCCTCGCCGAGCACCATCACGTCGGTGTCGATCCGCTCCACGGTCTCGTCCTGCAGCAGCACCGCCGACAGGTGGTGGAAGGCCGCGGTGACGGTGGAGTCCGGCAGCAGCGCGGCGGCCTGCTGGGCGGCCGAGCCCTCGGGGACCTGGAGCGGGTAGGCGCCCTGCTTGTCGAAGCCCAGCGGGTTGACGCAGTCGACCACGATCTTCCCGGCGAGTTCGGCGCGCAGCGAGGCCAGCGTCTCGGCGTGGCCGTCCCACGGCACCGCGACGATCACCACGTCGGCGGCCGCGGCGCAGGCCGCGTTGTCGGCGCCGCGCACGCCAAGGCCCAGTTCGGCGGCGCAGGACTCGGCGCGCTCGGCGCTGCGGGAACCGACCACGACCTGCTGTCCGGCCCGGGCGAGCCGGTAGGCGAGGCCGCGGCCCTGGTCGCCGGTACCGCCGAGGATCCCCACCACGAGGTGCGAGACGTCGGGCAGGTTCCGGCCCGGTCCGGCCGTCGCGTTCACTGAATCGGGTTGCGTCATGCCGAAGATCCTGCCAAACCGGCCGCCCGAGCAGCATGCTGTCGCGCATGGACGCGGTGAGAGTTTCCGCACTCCGGCAGTCGCTGGCCGGCACCGGCTGGCCCGAACGGGCGGGCGCCTTCGCCGCCGCGCTGCGCGGCTCGGTGACCAGGCGCAGCGCGAGCGGCCTGCTGCTGGTGGGCACCCCCCGCTACGAGCCGTGGCACCTGGCGGCGCACCTGAGCGACGAGGCCGCCTACGCCGGGCTGCCGGAGCTGGCCCCGACCCTGCTGCGGCACGCCGTCCCGACCGGCGCCCCGGAGCACCTGGCCTGCGGCCTGCCCCGGCTCGCGGAGGCGCGCGCGGGCGCGACGGTGCTCCTGGTGGCGCCCGGCCCGGCCGACGCGCCGCTGCTGGAACGGCTGGACGGCGCCCGCCGGGCCGGGGCGGTGCTGCTGGCCCTGGACGACGGCGACCCGGAGCTGACCGACCTGGCCCACGAGCGGCTCACCGTCCCCGGCGCCGCCGAGGAGCCGTTCGAACTGGTCCAGCACCTGGTCAGCTCGGCCGCCTCGGCGGCCCCGCCGCGCTCCCGGCTGTCCCGGCTGACCGAGCGCCTGACCTCCTCCCCCGTGCTGCGCTGGTAGCCCCCGCCCCACCGGAGGCCGCCCCGGCCGGGCGGAAAACCGCTTGCCCCGCCCCGTCCCGGGCGCGCAGCATCTGGCTATGTGACCCGTACCGCTCCGCTGCTGCGCAGAATCCTTCCGGACCTCACGCCCTGGCGTGCCTCCCGGGACTTCCGGCTGCTCTGGGCCTCGGGGTGCGTGACGGGCTTCGGCAGCTTCCTGTCGTTCGTGGCGCTGCCGATCCAGATCAAGGAGCTGACCGGCTCGACCTTCGCGGTGGGCCTGGTCGGCGCGTGCGAGCTGGTGCCGCTGGTGGTGTTCGGCCTGTGGGGCGGCGCCCTGGCGGACGCGCTGGACCGCCGCCGCCTGGTGCTGCTCAGCGAGGCCGGGCTGGCCCTGCTGTCGGCGCTGATGCTGGCCAACGCGCTGCTGCCGCACCCGATGCTGTGGCCGATCTACCTGGTCGCGGCCCTGGTCGCGGCGCTGGACGGCCTGCAGCGCCCGGCGCTGGACTCGATGGTGCCCCGGGTGGTGGCGCACGACCAGCTGCCCGCCGCGTTCGCCCTCAACTCGCTGTACCGCAACGTCGCCTCGGTGGCCGGCCCGCCGCTGGCGGGCGTGGTGGTCGCGGTGGCCGGGGCCCGCAGCGCCTACGCGCTGGACCTGCTGACGTTCCTGGTCTCGCTGGCGCTGATCTCCCGGATGCGCCCGGTGCCGCCCGCCGAGAGCGCCGGGGCCCCGTCGCTGCGCAGCATCGGGCAGGGCCTGGCGTACGCCTGGGGCCGCAAGGACCTGCTGGGCACCTACGCGATCGACGTGGTGGCGATGCTGTTCGCCTACCCGGTGGCGCTGTACCCGTTCCTGGCCTCGTCGCTGGACGCCGAGTGGGCGCTGGGCCTGCTGTACGGGGCGACGGCGGCCGGGGCGCTGCTGGTGGCCGCGACCGGCGGCTGGACGGCCCGGGTGCACCGGCACGGGCGGATGCTGCTGTTCGCGGCGCTCGGCTGGGGCGGCGCGATGACGCTGGCCGGGCTGGCCGGGAACATCTGGCTGGTGCTGCTGTTCCTGGCGGTGGCCGGCGGGGCGGACCAGATCAGCGGGGTGGCCCGGTCGACGATCTGGAACCAGTCCATCCCCGACGAACTGCGCGGGCGGCTCGCCGGGGTGGAGCTGCTCTCGTACTCGGTGGGCCCGCAGCTGGGCCAGGTCCGGGCCGGCGGGATGGCGGCGCTGGCCGGGGTGCGCGGCTCGATCTGGGCCGGCGGGCTGCTGTGCGTGGCGGGCGTGCTGGCGCTGACCGCGGCGATCCCCAAGCTGCTGGCCTGGGACTCGCGCACCGACCCGCACGCGCTGGCGGTGCGGGCCCAGCACGAGCGCCGGGCCGCGGGCGTCCCCGTGGGATCCTGAGCCGCCGTCAGCCCTCCGGGCGGGCCTCGTCGTCGTTCCAGCGCGGGTCGTCCCGCCACTCCTGGTTGCGCTCGGCGGCGGTCTCCAGGGCGTGCGCGGCCTCCTCCCGGCTGGCGTACGGGCCGAGCCGGTCCTTGGCCGGGCACTCCGGGCCCTCCTCGACCTTGCCGTGCTTGATGCAGTAGAACCACTCCCCCGGCTGCCCGGTGGGCTTGCTGCGGCCGAACGCCATCGTCTGCTTCTCCGTCCTGGTGGGTGCCGCGGCGGGCCGCGGCCGTCGGTGGTGATCCTTTCCCGTCGCCCGGGCCGCACACACGGCCCGGGGCCGGGCGGGCGGCGGCCGATACACTCGCCGTCATGGCTCTGGTACCCGGCACGCTGTCCCCCACCCGCAAGGTCCCCGCGCACATCGCGCGTCCGGAGTACGTCGGCAAGCCCGCGCCGACGCCGTACACCGGCCCCGAGGTGCAGGACGCCGAGACGATCGAGAAGATGCGGATCGCCGGGCGGATCGCCGCGCGGGCGATGGCCGAGGCGGCGAAGCTGATCGCCCCCGGCGTCACCACCGACGAGCTGGACGCCGTCGCCCACGCGTACATGTGCGACCACGGCGCGTACCCGTCGGACCTCGGCTACCGGGGCTTCCCGAAGTCGATCTGCACCTCGGTCAACGAGGTGATCTGCCACGGCATCCCGGACTCGACCGTGCTGCAGGACGGCGACATCGTCAACATCGACGCCACCGCGTTCATCCACGGCGTGCACGGCGACCTGAACGCCACCTACCTGTGCGGCGAGGTGGACGAGGAGTCCCGGCTGCTGGTCGAGCGCACCGAGGAGTCGCTGAACCGGGCGATCAAGGCGGTCAGGCCGGGCCGGCAGATCAACGTGATCGGCCGGGTGATCGAGTCGTACGCCAAGCGGTTCGGCTACGGGGTGGTGCGCGACTTCACCGGCCACGGCATCAACACCTCGTTCCACTCCGGCCTGATCGTCCCGCACTACGACAGCGAGCGGGCCACCGAGGTGATCAAGCCCGGGATGACCTTCACCATCGAGCCGATGCTCACCCTGGGCACCTACGACTACGAGGTCTGGCCGGACGGCTGGACGGTGGTCACCAAGGACCGCAAGCGCACCGCCCAGTTCGAGCACACCCTGCTGGTCACCGCGGACGGCGCGGAGATCCTCACCCTGCCCTGAGCGCGCACGACGACGGCGGCCCCCGCTCGGTGAGCGGGGGCCGCCGTATCGTTCCTGCGCGGGCTCAGCCGATCAGCCACTGCTCCTGGGCCACCGCACCGACCTCGGTGCAGGCGTCGGTCAGCACGTCCAGCACCCGCAGCGGGTCCGGCAGCGCGAGCTCGGGGCCGCGCAGCCAGCGCACCTCGGAGCCGTCCGGCAGCGCGGCCGGCGGGACGAGGGTGTACGAGCCGCGGCAGTGCCAGCGCAGGCCGGGGTGCTCGGAGACGGTGTCGGGGGTGGAGTCCAGCGCGCTGGTCCACCACTCGTCCTCGTCCTGCGGGGTGCCGCGGGTCGCGGTGAAGAACAGGTACCGGTCGGCGCCGACCGCCGCCACCGGGCCGACCGCGCCGAGCGCCTCCAGCCGCTGCAGGGCGAGCACGCCCGCCTCGGCCGGCACGTCCAGCACGTCGTGCGCGCGGCCGGTCGCGGTGACGAAGTTCGCCTCCGGGTCCCGGGACAGCCAGCGCGCCAACTGCTCGGCGTCGGTGGTGGCCTGGGACTGCCAGGCGAAGGAGAGCGGGTGCTGGGCCGGGGCCGGACAGCCGACCCGGTCGCACGAGCACCGGTACCCGGCCGGGTGCGCCGCGGGCGCCACCGGGAACCCCGCCCTGGCCGCCCCCAGCAGCAGGTCCAGCCTCGCGGCCGCGTCCCCGCCGGCGGGCCCCGGGCGTTCCCGCCGCTCCCGCCGCCACCAGGACGTCCACCTGCTGCTGGTTTCCATCTGGCCCCTTCCGCACGCACCTGCCTGAGCTGCCGTGCCAGGTACGGCACGGCCACCGACGCAACAACCGACGCCAACGCACGGAGCCGCTCGCTGCTTCCCGAGGGGGTGCACCGCGCGCGGGGGCGTCCTGCCGCCGACCGGGCCGGGGTCTCCGGGCGGCCGACGTCCGGGGTCGGGTACGGGGGACGAGAGTCGCGCCCGCCGGGCGGGCGCACCACGGCGCGCCCCACCCGGCCCGTACGGGCCCGCGGACCCGGGGTGGACCCCGGGGGCGTACGTAGCAGGATAAGGCTCCCGGAGCCCTCCGGATGACCGGGGGCGTGCCGCCCCCGTCACACCCGCTCCACACGCCCGTTCCGGAACGGACACACCCGCCCGCTCCGCCCCGCCCGCGCCGCGCCTACCCTGGTCGGGTGAAGAGCGCCGACACCGAGTTCTCCGGGGGCCCGCTGGACGGCCGGGTCCTGCCGGTCCTGCTGGGCATGATGCACAGCGTCCCCAAGGTCTACCGGGTGCCCGTCCCCGCGCACGGGGACACCCCGGCGACCGTCCTGGTCTACCGGCGCGCCAAGGAGTACGGGCCCAAGGGGCGCTACCGCTGGCGCTACGAGTACGACACCGACGCCTGACCGGTCGTCAGCCCCGGCCCCGAGGGGGTCAGTCCTCCTCGGCCAGGATCAGGTACAGCTTCTTCTTCGTCTCGGCCAGCACCGCGAGGCCCTTGGTCCGCTGCTCCTCGGTGCCGGTCGTCATGACCTGCCGCACCGCGTGGTCCACCGCCGCGAGCGCGGCGCCGACCTCCTGCACGGCCTCCCAGTCGTCCCGCCGGCCGGCCTCGTCCCACGGGGACGGGCTGTTCTGCTCGGCCTCGGCCCGGCCCTGCTCGGTCAGTTCGAACAGCTTCTTGCCGGACTCCTCGTTGGCCTTGACCAGCCCCTCCTCCTCCAGCAGCTGGAGCGTCGGGTAGACCGACCCGGGGCTGGGGCGCCAGACCCCGCCGGTCCGCTCGCCGATCTCGGTGATCATCTCGTAGCCGTGCATCGGACGCTCCCGCAGCAGCGCGAGCAGTGAGGCCCGCACGTCACCGCGCCTGGCCCGGCCGCCCCGCCGACCGCCCCCGTGCCCCCGCGGACCGTGCCCGCCGAACCCCCGGCCGCGCGGCCCGAACCCCGGCCCGAACGGCGGCATCGGCCGCCCCGGCGCGCCGAACGGCCCGAACGCCGCCCGCCCCTCGAACTCGTCGACGCCCTCGCCGGGCATCCCCGCGCGCCCCGGCCGCCCCGGGCCCTCGGCCCAGCGACGCCGGCCTTCTCCACCAAAACGCTTGTCGTACCGCATGACGGACACCTGTCTTCCCAGAGGAGTGGATGCTCCACTGAACGAAGCATCTCGATACTTCGACGATATATCGCTAACTATCGGATGGCAATGCCGTTCCGACAGTCGGCCGTCGACGGCCCGTGACCGGGGAGCCGGACCGGCAGGGGCTTGAGCCGGGCGCCCCGGAGTCGGGCTCGTCGGAGGACCGCTCCTCGCCGGCGGGTTCCCGAAGAGCGCTCGCGGGCGCGGGACGGCCCGGGGCGGGCCGCCGGGGACCCGCATGCCGCGCGTTCCCGCCGGTCACGGCCCGTGATGAACTCCCGCCCGGAGCAGTGGTCCGCGCACCGGGGGTCCGGCCCGAGGGGCCGGAAGGGGCAGCGGCAGGTCAGCCGGACGAACAGGCGCACCAGGTGATCCGCACCCCGACCGGGCTCACCTCGGGAGCGTCAGCACTTCTGCTTCCACGCCTGCTGGATCAGCGGCTCGGCCTCGTCCAGCGTGAAGGTGACCTGCCAGGTCACGGCCGCCCGGTGCAGGGTGTCGGCGAACTCCTGGTAGCCGTGGTCCTGTTGAGCCGCGTCGGCGGCGCGGTTGGCCGCCGTGTCCAGGTACTGCTCGGCGGTCCGGTAGTAGGGGTCGGCCGGGTCCGACGGCCGGGGGAGGGCGAGCTGGTCGGTCAGCTGCCGCAGGGAGGCGCAGGCGGACTTGGCGAACCCGCGCGCCGCCACCGTGGCCTTGGAGGGCGTCGAAGTGCAGGCCGCCAGGGAGAGCGATGACGCCAACAGCAGTGGCAGCGGCAGTAACAGACGGAGTATCAGCTGACGTCGGCTGGTCATGGGTCGATCCTAGTGAGCACGACGGCCCGACCGCCCGGGAATCCGGTGGCCCCCACTGCGCGCGCACCCGCCCCGGTCGGTCCGGCTTCCCCTTCGCCGAACGGCGTCGGTCCGGCTTCGGTGGCACAGATCGGCCGACGGGGGCGGCGGCGGGGGGTCACCGGTTGCCCGGGTAGTTCGACGGGCCGGCCTCGTCGATTGCGGCGTCGGCCGCGGCCTTCGTCCACTCCTCGAGGCTGCTGTCGCTGCCGAGGCTGAGGTAGATCGCCAGCGAGTGCAGCAGGTAGCGGTGGTGGTGGCCGCGGTAGCCGCTCTGGGTGGCGCCGGTGAGGTCCGTGCCGCTGTCGCAGAGTTCGGAGCCGGGGCCGGTCTTCGGGCACCAGAAGCCCCAGTCCGTGGTGGAGGCCCCGGCCAGGGCGTCGTCGGCGTCCTCGGCGGTCTTCCGGTCGGCGAGCGGGATCACCAGGACCACCACCATGATCCGGTCCTCGGAGTCGGTGTACGTCCCGACCACCTGCTGGTCGCAGCCAGCCCGGCTCAGCACCGTCCTGACGTTGTCCGCGATGGTGCTGTCCAGGCAGCCCTGGGCCGAGCCGCTGTTGCGGGTGTACTCCACGCCCTTGGCGTCGGTGAAGGACGTCGGGAGCAGCGCGTTCGCGGTCAGCGGGGTGCCGTCGGTCCGCGCGAGGTCCAGCGAGGCGGGGTCGAAGGCCGGGGTGCTCTCCTCCGACGGGGTGGGGGTCGGGGAGGGGCTCGGCGACGGGGTGGGGGTCGGGGTCGGGGACGGGGTGTAGCTGTAGGTGGGCGTCGCGCTGCGGCCGGTGTCCTTCCAGGGCTGGGCGACCAGGAGGAGGAAGCCCGCGAGCAGCGTGACCAGGACGAGGGCCGGGGCGGCGGCCCGCAGCCGCCCGGGCTTCGGGGCGGACCCCGGAACGGGCGCGGGTGCGGGGGCCGGCGCGGGCCCGGGGGCGGTGGCGGGGGCGGTGGCGGGGGTGGTCGAGGCGGTCTCGGCGGCGGCCCGGAGGTGCTCGGCCCACTCGCCCGGGGCCGGCCGCCGCTGCGGGTCGGGGTCGAGGCCGCGGCGGGCCAGGTCGCCGAGGGCCGGGCTCAGCGCGGCCAGCGCGGCGGGGTCGGTGCTGCCCTGGTCGCGGGCGATCAGCCGGACGGCGAGCAGCGCGAGCTTGTGGGCGTCCCCGGCCGGGGTGGCCTTCTCCTCACCGGGCGGCAGCGCCCAGTCCGGCGTCTCGGCCTGCGGGAGGACGCTGGCTCCGCGCAGCCGCATCGCGTCGCAGTCGATCAGGAAGCACTCGGGCCGGCCGTCGGCGGCGAACAGCAGGTTCTTCGGGGAGAGGTCGCCGACCGCGATGCCGAGCCGGTGCAGCCGTTCGAGCGTGCCGGCCAGGTCGGCCAGCAGCAGCAGGCGGTCGCGTTCGCTGACGGTAAGTCCGATGCCGGCCACGTACGCGTCGTCGTTGAGCAGGAACTCGAGGTTGGCCAGCCGCCGGGTGCCGCCGGACGGGCCGCGCAGGCTGCGGAAGTCGAACCGGAAGCGGTCGGGGGCGGAGCGCATCAGGAACCCGCTGACCGCGCCCGCCCGGCGGACCACCGCGGCCGGCCAGGCGGCCTTCTCGCACAGCCACCGGCCCTCGTCGCCGTCCAGTTCGCCGAGCAGGCCGACCATGGCGGTCAGTGCGGCGGTGTCGAGCGCGGCGAGCAGCTCCGGCGCGTACTCCTTGTAGACCACGTCCCAACCGCCGTCGGCGGCGGCCCGGTTGATCCTCCGGTTGGTCACCGCGTGGACGACGCCCTGGCCGCCCTGGCCCAGCCGCCGGTCCAGGACCAGGGCGGCGTGGTCGACGGAGCCGCCGGGGGCGGTGCTCACCGCGCCGCCGGGTCGCGCCGCCAGAGGGCGAGCAGGGTCCGGTCGTCGTCGAAGGTCTCCCGGGAGAAGTCCAGCACCTGGGCGAGCCACAACGGCGAGGGGGGCGTGGCGAGTTGACGGGCGAACAGGGCGCCGACCTGGCCGTCCCCGTCCCCCAGCGGGTCGCCGAAGCCGTCGGTGCCGACCAGCAGCACCTGGCCCGGCGCCAGCCGGACGGTGGCCTGTTCGAGCGGGTCGGGGACGCTGGGCAGCGGCCGGACCTCGTTGGAGACCAGCAGGGTGTCCGCGCCGGTCTTCGACGGGAACAGCGGCCGGTAGCCGCCCCGGTGCGGGTCGAGCAGCCAGGCGTCCGAGTCCCCGATCCGGAACAGTTCGACGACCGGTCCGGCCGGGTCCGGCCGGACCAGGCCCGCGACCAGCGTGGTCGCGTACAGGCCGGCGACCTCGGCCGGGGACGGGTCGGCGCGGCGCAGCCGGGCCCGGGCCAGCCGGTGCAGCCGCTCGGCGGCGTGCCCGGCCACGTCGCGGTGGTCGAGCGCGGCCGGGCTCCAGGCGAGTTGGAGCAGGATCCGCTCCAGGGCGGCCCGGCACGCCTCGGCGGCGCCGCGCTCGGCCCGGGTGGCGCTGGAGACGCCGTCGGCGACGGCGAACGCCACCGCGCCGCTGTCCCCGTGCGGGACGGCCCGGGCGGCGTCCTGCCGGGGGCGGCGGTAGTAGCGGTGCTGGGCGCCGCGGACCGAGGCCAGCCGCAGGGTGAACTCGGCGGTGGACCAGCCGTCGCACTCGGTGTCGGGCACGTCGTAGGCGTCCTCGCCGGGGGGCCGGGGCTCGAACTCGACCCCGGGCGTGCCGACCGCGATCCGCTGCCAGGGCGGCGGCCCGGCCGGTGGCGGCCCGGCCGGCGGGGACTGGGGCGGTGGTGGCGGGAGCGACGGCGGCGGGAGCGGCGCGGGGGTGCCGCCGCCCCCGTGCGGACCCACTAGCCGACCTCGTCGATGGCCATGGTGAACCGGTCCGGCCGGTTGACCACCAGCTGCGGCTCGGCGGAGTTCAGCGCGTGGCCGGAGGCGACCAGGCTGGCGGTGAGCGACTGGAAGAACTCGGCGATGGCCTGGCCGATGTCCGTCCCGGACCGGGCCACGAAGGCGAACTCCTGCCGGGTGGCGACCTCCAGCATGGTCCGGGCCTGGGCGTCGCCGATGCCGCAGGCGATGATGTTGGGGGCGGTGGGGGTGCGGGTCCGGTCGACGAGTTCGCCGTGCGCGCGCCGCCAGCCGCTGCCGTCGGTGGGCTGGCCGTCGCTGAGGAAGAACACCACCGGGCGGTGCACCTTGTAGCCCTGGCCGCGCAGCCACTGCACGTCGGTGGGGATGCGCTGCAGCAGGTCCTCGAAGACCGCCCCGTACCGGGTCGAGCCCCGGATGACCACCTCGGGCAGGGTGGTCTCGGTGCGCATGTCGGCGACCGCGAGCCGGACCTGCACGGTGTCGGAGAAGCCGAGCACGGCCAGCCGCAGCTTCGCGGCGATCATCGGTTCGGCCCGCAGTCCCTCGCAGAGCGAGACCAGGCCGTCGGACAGCTCCTTGCGGTAGGGGCCCATCGAGGCCGACTCGTCGGCCAGCACGTAGGCGGGCAACAGCACACCCCTGGTCTCGGCCACCGTCTCCCCCTTCACGTCGCCCGTGCGACACTCGGTTTCCCGTCCCGGGCCGTTGCCCGGCGGGCGCTACTGCAGCAGGGCCCGGACCGACTGCTCCAGCCCCTGGATCTCGGTGGCCACCGCCGCGGTGGCGGCCACCCCCTGGCCGGCCCGGGTCAGGTAGGCCAGTACCCGCTCCCAGCGCCGGGCGGGCGCGGCCACCTCCTGCCCGAGCTCCTCCGCGGCCCGCACCGTGGCGGGCTCGGCGCTCTGCCGCAGCTGCTCGACCAGCGCCAGCACCCGCCGGACCAGGGCCTCCTCGTCCACCGCGGAGTTGTGGACGGTGGCCGAGGAGTTCTGGCCCGCGGCGATCCCGGCGCCGGTGATGGTGACCTGGGCGTTGCCGCCGATGTGCAGCCCGCCGGTGACGTTGCGCTGCTCGGTCATCTGTCCTCCTTCTTCCCGCCGCCCGGGGCCCGGCCGGCCAGCCGCATGATCCGGCTGCCGGCACCGGCGGCCACCGGGGAGTTGACGAAGCTGACGTTGGCGTTGCCGGAGGTGAAGATCCCCCCGTTGTAGATCACGTTCTGGCGCTCCCGGAGCTCCGAGACGTCCACCTGGTGGTCCGTCAGGAAGTCGGTGAGCGCGTCCAGCACCCGGCGCTCGACGACCTTGGTGTACATCTGGCTGTCGACCTGCTGGAAGTACCGGTGGAAGCCGGGCTCGGCCGCCGCCTCCCGGATGCTCAGCTCGGCGCCGTAGTTGAAGGCCCCCAGCGCGATCCGGCGCAGCTGCTCGCGCTGCTTGCGGCGCGCGGCCAGCCCCTCGGCCAGCCGGCCCAGCACCTCCGCGGGGGCGGCCAGCAGCCGGCCCGGCACGGCGGCGGCCGAGGTGCCGAGCAGGGTGAGCAGCTGCCGCCAGGTCGGGCGGTCGAGCAGGTGGTCGACCTGGTGGTACCAGCGGTGCAGCGGCGGGAGCACGGTGGTGCCGCCCTCGACGAAGAGCAGGTCGCGGGCCGCACTCAGCGAGAACCGGGTGACGGTGCCGACCACCAGTTCGCCGCTCCAGCCGGAGACCGTGGTCAGCAGGTAGGGCCGGGCCCGTCCCGCGCCGTCCTCGCGCAGCCGGTCGAGGGTGTCGGGGGGCAGGTCGGTCCGCGGCCGGCCGTCGGGCCTGGGCAGCAGCAGCCGTTGCAGCGCCGGGTCGAGCCCCTGGGCGAGGTCGGCGCCGTTCACGAAGACCCGTTCGGCGACCGTCACCCCGGGCAGTCCGAGGGCCCGCAGCACGCCGGTCACCTCGGTGTTCAGTTCCGCGAGCGTGAACGGGAGGACCTGGTCGGAGTGTTCGTCGGGCCGGTCCACCGCGACGGTGAAGTTCCACGGGGAGACCAGCTTGCCGTAGCCGAGGAACGGGTCGAACCCGGCGAAGACCGAGACGTTCCCCTGCCGGTCCTGCGCGGCGACCTCGCCCAGCAGCTTCTCCTCGGCCGGCTGGGCGTGCGGCGCCCGGGCCGGGTCGAAGGCGTGCCGGCTCAGCCGGGGCCGCAGCACCCCGTAGAACGTGACGAGCCGTTCGGTCAGCACGGTCGCCCAGGCCGCGGCGAGCAGCAGCAGGACGAACACCGGCAGCGGCACCGGGGGCGGCGCCTGCAGCAGCAGCGGCAGCACCAGCACCAGCACGACGCAGGTCAGCACGCCCCGGGCGGTGGCCTGCCGGGCCTGCGCGGCCAGCGCGTACCGCAGGACGCAGACCAGGTCGACGCCCGGCGAGAACGCGACGGCCCGGTACGGCTCCTTGAGCACGGCGTCGACCACCCGGTTGCCCAGGGCCCCGTCCAACTGGACGGCGGCGCACAGGAACCGGGTCGCGTCCGTGGCCGCCCGCGCGGTCGGCTGCGGCGGCACCGCCGGCGGGGACGCCCAGGTGCTGCCGGCCGGCGCCGGAGCGGCGGGCACGGCGGGGGCGGCCGGAGCGGACGCGGGTACCGCGGGCGTGCCGGGCCGGGCGAAGGTGGGCGTCATCGGCGGCTTCCTGCCGAACGCCTCGGCGGGCGCGGGCTCCCCCGGATCGAACGTGCTCATTCGGTCACCGCCGAACGTCGAGCGTTCATGCTCCGAGCTTGCACCTGCCCGGGACGGTTCGGCAACAGGCTCCGGCGTTGTTACCAAACAAAGATGTTGGTCCGTCAATTACCTTCTCTCTTCCTGCAGTTGACGCACCAGTGCGACCTGTGGGACGGAAGCGGCGGGAGGGGCGGACGCCGCGACACGGGGCCGCGCCGTCCCCGCCGGGCCGGTCCGCGCCCGCTACCGTGACGCCATGGCAGGCGAACACGACCTCGACGAACTGCTCTCCGGCATGGACCCCGTCCACAACCCGGGCCGCTACGTGTACTGCACCCTCCCGGGCCGGGTGCCCGCCGGGCTGCGGCCGGTGGTCACGGTGGCCGAACCCGAGGGGGTGACCTTCGTCGTCGCCCAGGAGGAGGCCGACGCGCTCGGCCTGCCGTACACGTACGTCGCCGCCTGGCTGACCCTGCGGGTGCACTCCGCGCTGGAGGCGGTCGGGCTGACCGCCGCCGTCGCCACCGCCCTCGCCGACCGCGGGATCAGCTGCAACGTGGTGGCGGGCTTCTACCACGACCACCTGTTCGTCCCAGTCCACGAGGCCGACCGGGCCCTGGAGACACTCAACTCGCTGGCGGCGTCCCGCTCCTGAGCCGCGGCCCCGAGGCCCGCACCGAGGCCCGTACCGGCGCCGGGGCCCCGGCAGGCGCTCTGGCCCCGGCGGCCCGGGCGGGCGACAATCCGGAGGAAGGCCCCGCCGGTCCGGACGAGAGGGACGCCGTGTCAGCCGATCCGCAGCCGCCCGCCGACCGGCCCGCCCCGGAACCTGCCACCCCGGAACCTGCCGCCCCGGGACCGGCCGCCGCCGACTGGGTGGCCGGCACCGCCGCCGCGCTGGGCGCCGGGCTCGGGGCCGCGGTGGGCGCCGGCCGGTTCCCCGGCGGGGTGCTGGTGGTCGGCCAGGCCGGGGCGGGCCGGGCGGTGGTGGGCCGCGGGCTGGTCGCCCCCGAGTGCGGCGACGTCCGCCCCGACGAGCACACCCGCTACGACCTGGCCTCGCTGACCAAGGTGCTCGCCACCTGGCCGCTGGTCGGCGCCGCCGTCCGCGCCGGACTGCTCGACCCGGACGCCCCGCTGCGCGCCGCGCTGCCCCGGCTCCCCTCCCCCGGCGGCAACCTGACGGTGCGCCAGTTGATGACCCACACCTCGGGGCTGCTCCCGCAGACCGGCCTGGCCCGCTACCAGCACACCGGGCGCCCGCTGATCGAGCACCTGTGCGCCGAGCCGCTGGTCTCGCCGCCCGGCGCGCACCACCGGTACATCGACCGGGGCTTCATCCTGCTCGGCCTGCTGCTGCCCGAACTGCTGGGCCGCCCGCTGCCGGTGCTCGCCGACGAGCTGTGGCGCGGACTCGGCCTGACCGCCACCGCGTACGGCCCGCTGCCGCGCGACGTCCGGCTCGCCCCGACCGAGCAGCGGCTGCGCGGCGCGCCCCGGACCTGGGGCATCCCGCACGACCCGAGCGCGGCCCTGCTCGGCGGGGTGGCCGGGCACGCCGGGGTGTTCTCGTCCGCCGCCGACCTGGCCGCCTTCGCCGAGCACCTGCTCGGGCCCGCCGAGCAGGACGGGCCGCCCTCGACGTCCGAACCCTCCTGGCTGCCGGGGTGGTTCGCGTCGAGCCGCCGCCCGCTGGTCGCCGTCGAACCCGGCCTGTCCCGGGGCCTGGCCTGGCTGGTCGCCGAACGGGGCCCGGTCGCCTACCACCACGGCTTCACCGGCACCAGCCTCTACCTCGCCCCGGACACCCGCCGCTTCGTGGTGCTGTGCACCAACGCCGTCTACCACGGCTGGGACCGCACCCGGCTGGCCGACCTGCGGGCCGCCGCGCTGCACGCCCTGCTGCCCGACGGCCGGTAGCCGCCGCCTGTCCGCCGTGCCGCTCAGCGCGGCCCGGTGCGGCGGCCGCCGGTCAGCACGGTCAGCACCTCCCGGTGCCGGGAGCGCCCCGGGTACGGGTCGGCGGGGGCGGCGGCGAGCAGCGCGATGTCGTCCTCGGCGGGGTCGGGGGCCCCGGCCAGGACGGCGTCCAGCAGCCCGGCGGGGCCCGCGCCGGCCGGCAGCCGCCGGGCGGTGAGCCGGGCCAGCGAGCGGTCGATGTCCTCGTCGCGGCGCTCGACCAGGCCGTCGGTGTACAGCAGCAGGGCGTGGTCGGGCGGCAGGACGACGGTGGAGGGGGCGTAGCCGTTCAGGCCGGTGCCGAGCGGCGGGCCGGGCTCGACCGGGAGCAGCGCGAGCTCCCCGGTGGGGCGGACCACCGCGGGCGGCAGGTGGCCGGCGCTGGCCAGCGCGTAGCGGCCGCGGGCGGGTTCGGCGTAGACCACCAGGCAGGTGGAGGGCCGGTAGTCGTGGACCTCGCAGGCGAGGTGGTCGAGCCGGGTCAGCAGCCGGTCGGCGGTGGGTTCGAGCAGCGCCATGGCGCGCAGCATCGCCTGGTAGTGGCTCATGTGGGCGGCGGCCTCGATGCCGTGGCCCATCACGTCGCCGATGGCCAGCACGGTGCGGCCGTCGGGCAGCGCGACCGTCTCGTACCAGTCGCCGCCGATCAGCGCGCCGGTGCCGGCCGGGCGGTAGCGGAAGGCGACGTCGAGGTCGGGGTGCGGGCTGCCGGGTTCGGCGAGCATGGCGCGCTGCAGGCGGGCGGCGACGTCGTGCTCGCGGCTGTAGCGGCGGGCGTTGTCGAGGGTGATCGCGGCACGGCCGGCCAGGTCCTGGGCGGCGACGGCGTCGTCGGGGCCGAAGCCCGGGGAGGCGCCGATCCGCATCAGGGTGACGGTGCCGATCCGGTGGCCGCGGGCGGTGAGCGGCACCACCAGGCCGGAGTGGATGCCGATCTCCCGGTACAGGGCGACCCGGGCGGCGTTGGGGGCGGAGCGGGCGAGTTCCTCGTCGCTCAGCAGGTTCTCGATGATCGGGCGGCCGGCCTCCAGGCAGCGGCGGGTGGTGGAGCCGGGCTGGTAGTCGATGTGCTCGCCGGGGGCGCCGAGCCGGCGGACCTGGTCGAGCAGCTCGGGGGCGGCGGCCAGCGCGGCGCGGCGCAGCCGGCGGCTGCCGTCGGGGCGCGGCCGGGCGTGGCTGCTGTCGGGGTGCGGGAGGAGTTCGACGGTGGCGGCGTCGGCGAGGTGCTCGACCAGGAAGGCGGCGAGCTCGCCGCAGGTGGTGTCGACGTCGAGGGTGGTGCCGACCCGGGTGGCGGCGGTGTCCAGCAGGGCGAGCCGGGACCTGGC
This sequence comes from Kitasatospora cineracea, assembly GCF_003751605.1. Taxonomy (NCBI): domain Bacteria; kingdom Bacillati; phylum Actinomycetota; class Actinomycetes; order Kitasatosporales; family Streptomycetaceae; genus Kitasatospora; species Kitasatospora cineracea. Next base: position 3,060,468 of record NZ_RJVJ01000001.1, on the reverse strand, counting down.
CTGTTCGAGCTCGTGCTGCTGGCGGCGGGAGGCGGTGACCTCCAGCACGATGCCGACCAGGCCGACGGGGCGGCCGTCCGCGCCGTCGATCCGGTGGTAGGCGCCGTGCCAGTAGCGGCGCGGCAGCGGGGAGGCGGCCCGGGTGCGGCCGCTGGAGGTGACCTCGCGGGCCCGGCCGTCGGCGAGCACGGCGCGCAGCACGTCCTCGCGGGCGTCGATGTCGGGGAGGAGTTCGGCGATGGTGCGGCCGAGGTGGCGTTCGGCGGGCAGGCCGTTCATCCCGGCGAGGGCGGGGTTGACGTAGCGGTAGCGCAGCCCGGTGTCGAGGACGGCGATGCCGGCGTCGGTGCCGTCCAGCACCTGTCGCAGCGGCCGGGGCAGGGCGCTCCAGAGGTCCTCGGCCATGGCGGGCGCACCTCCTCGCCGGGGCCCGGTCCGGCCGACCCGGCCCTGTGACCAGTAAACACAGCGCCGGGGGTTCGGGCGATCCGGTGCCGGGCGGCCGGGCGGGGCACCGGCGGGGGCCGCCGGATTCACTCGGACGGAGTCGCCCGAATGCCCGGGGGCGGCCGGTGCCGGAGGGTCGGTGGCAAGTGCTGCTCCGGTCTAGGAGGTTCCATGAGTTCGTCTGTCGGTCCGACCGCGACACCGCCCGCCGGCCCCCGTGCCGGCGGCACCCGGGCGCCCCGCAACAAGGGGTGGGTCTCCGGGATGGTGCTGTTCGCCGGTGTGGTGATGCTGGTGAACGGCATCCTCGAGGTGTTCCACGGGATCATGGCGATCGCCGAGGACGACGTGTTCGTCAGCACGCCGCGGTACGTCTTCCGGTTCGACCTGACCGGGTGGGGCTGGATCCACCTGGTGATCGGCGCGCTGGTCGCGCTGGTCGGCTTCTTCGTGATCCAGGGCGCGGCCTGGGCCAGGATCGCCGGTATCTTCCTGGCCTCGCTGAGCCTGATCGGCAGTTTCCTGGCGCTGCCGTACTACCCCCTGTGGGCCCTGGTGATCATCGCACTGGACGTGTTCGTGATCTGGGCGCTGTGCGTCTACCGGGAGGACTGAGCCCCCGCCCGCCCGTGCCGGTACGGGCACGCACCGAAGGGCCCCGCGGGTCCGCTCCAGGACGGAGCGGGCCCGCGGGGCTGTGCGCCGCCGGGCCGAGGGGGCGGCCGGCGGCGTCACGCGGGGACGGTCACTTGTTGAGCGCGTCCACACCGGCCTGGGCGAACTGCTCGTCCTGGTCGCCGCTCGGGGCGCCGGCCACGCCGACGGCCGCGATCGGGGCGCCCTTGACCTGGACCGGGGCGCCGCCGCCCAGGAACAGGGTGCCGGGGATGTCCTTCAGGTTCGGGGCCTGGGCCAGGCGCTTGGCCAGCTCGGAGGTCGGCGCGTTCCACGACACCGCGGTGTAGGCCTTGCGCTCGGCCGACTCGAAGGACTGCGGGCCGGAGCCGTCGCCGCGCAGCTCGACGATCACGTTGCCGTTGCGGTCGACGACGGCGACGGAGATCTTCTGGCCGGCCTTGGCGGCGGCGTCCAGGCTGGCCCGGGCGGCCTTGGTGGCGGCCTCGACCGTCAGGTGGGTGGACTGGAAGGTGTTCTTGTTCTGTACGTCGGAGTTGACCGCGGTGGCCGGGGCCGCGTTCGGGGTCTCGGCGTTGGCGGAGACGGCACCGACGACGCTGGCTCCGACCGCGGCGACCGCAACGGCACCGGTGACGACGCGGGTGCGGGTGCTCAGCTTCTTCATTTTCGGCTCCTGTATCGAGGGGGTTCGGTTCGGCGCCGGATCCCTGTGCGCTCCGGCCTCGCAACCCATACTTCGCCCCGGCACCCCCTCCCCGGATCGGCGAACCGGCTCGCTCCGCGGAGCATGATGGACGACAACCGTGTCAACCGATCGGTTGATGCGCGGGGCGCCGGCCCGGTCCACCATCGCTATGACGGGCGTGACGCAGCGTGAGAACCCGGGGCGGGGGAGTGACCCGCCGCAGGTCCGCCGGGCCGGGCACGAGACGGCCCACGACGCGGCACGCGCCCGGCACTCGGGCGTGCAGGCACCCGGACACTTGAGCACTTGGGCACGTTGAGCACTTGGGCATGTTGGGCACTTGGGCACTTGGGCACGAAGGAGGCAGCCATGATGCGTCACCCCCTGTCCCGGGCGGTCGACCCGGACGCGGGCTGGCTCACGGTCGTCATGCGGCTGGCCTTCCTGCTGCTGCTCGGCACCTCGCTGGCCAGGTACCTGACGCACCACCTCTCCAGCCCGCTGACGCCCTGGGTGGTCGGGCTGAGCCTGGCGCTGGCCGTGGGCCACCTGTCGGGGCTGTCCGAGCGGCGGCAGGGCTGGCTGGCGGCGGTGCTGGCGAGCTGGGCGGTGCTGGTGCTGATGGCGCCGAGCTTCGCCTGGTGCGCGGTCCCGCTGGTGTACACGGTGCTCCGGGCGCTGCCGCCGCGGGCCGCGATCCCGCTGGTGACGGTGCTGACGGTGCTGGTGGTGGTCTCCGAGCTGCGGCTGCCCGGCGGCTTCGACCCGACGATGCTGCTGCTGCCGCCCGCCGTCGCCGCGCTGGCCACCGCGGTGTTCCTGTACATGCAGCGGCAGGGCGCCCGGCAGCGGAAGCTGATCATCGACCTGATCCGCACCCGGCGGGAGCTGGCCGCGGTGGAGCGCCGGCAGGGCGCGCTGGCCGAGCGGGAGCGGCTGTCCGTCGAGATCCACGACACCCTCGCCCAGGGCCTGTCCAGCCAGCAGATGCTGCTCCAGGCCGCGGACCGGACGTGGGAGCAGGACCCGGCAGCAGCCCGCGGCCACGTCCGGACGGCCGCCTCGATCGCCGCGCGGAACCTCGCGGAGGCCCGCCGCTTCGTCCACGACCTGGCCCCGGCCGACCTCGCGGAGCAGGGCACCCTGGAGGCCGCGCTGGCCGCGCTGGCCGACCGGGAGGCCGCCGAGAGCGGCCTGGCCGTCCGCTTCCACCTGGACGGCGCGCCCGCGCCGATGCCGGCCGCCGCCCAGTCCGCGCTGCTGCGGATCGCCCAGGGCGCGCTGGCCAACACCAGGGAGCACGCGCAGGCCGAGCACGCCTCGATCACCCTCTCCTACCTGGGCGACCAGGCGGTGCTGGACGTCGCGGACGACGGGCGCGGCTTCGCCCCGGGCCGGGCCGGGCGGGGCGAGCGCGGCGAGCGCGGCGAGCGCGGCGAGCGCGGCGAGCGCGGCGAGCGCGGCGAGCGCGGCGAGCGCCCGGCCGGCGGGAGCCGGGGGCACGGGCTCCCGGCGATGCGGGCCCGGCTGCGCCAGCTCGGCGGCACGCTGACCATCGAGTCCGCCCCGGGCGAGGGCACGGTGGTCTCGGCGGCCATCCCGCTGGAGAGCCGTTGAACCGGGGCACCGGGCACGACAGCGGCAGCGGCACCGGCGGCGGCCCCGGCCGGTAGCGTCGGCCGCCGAGGAGCACACGGAAGGAGCGGTTCATGAACGACACCGTCCGCAACGACACCGTCCGGCTGGTCATCTGCGACGACCACGCCATGGTCCGGGCCGGGCTGCTGGCCCTGCTGTCCAGCGATCCGGCGATCGAGGTGGTCGGCGAGGCCAGCACCGGCGAGGAGGCGGTCTCGCTGACCGCCGCCCTCCGGCCGGACGTGGTCCTGATGGACCTTCAACTCGGCGACGGGATCGACGGCGTGGAGGCCACCCGGCGGGTCCTCGCCGGGCCCGGCGAGAGCCACGTCCTGGTGCTGACCACCTTCGACACCGACACCGACATCAGCCGGGCGATCAACGCGGGCGCCACCGGCTACCTGCTGAAGGCCGAGAAGCCGGAGGAGCTGTTCGCCGCGATCCGGGCCGCGGCGGCGGGCCGGCCCGCGCTGTCCCCGCCGATCGCCTCCCGGGTGATGGCCCAGATGCGCTCCCCGCTCCCCCAGTTGACCGACCGCGAGCAGGACATCCTGGACCAGCTCGGCCAGGGGCTGGGCAACAAGGAGATCGCCCGGGCGCTGTTCATCAGCGAGGCGACGGTCAAGACCCACCTCGGCCGGATCTACGCCAAGCTCGGCGTGGACACCCGCTCCGGCGCGGTGGCGATCGCCAAGGAGCGCCGCCTGCTGCGCTGAACTCCCGCCGAACCACCGCTCCTTGACAACCGAACAGCGACGGCCGGCCCGGCCCGCCCGTACCGCGCCTCCCCCGCGCCGCACGGATCCGGCCAACCGCGGAATCCGGCGAACCGGTGACATCCGGAAGGTGCAGAAGTGGCGGGAGGGGGGTAGCCACACGGGGCCCGCCCGGTGTGACGCGAACGCGTAAGAAACGCGACACACTCCGCTCACCCTCCCCTCGCCGGCCTGTCGTTCGGGCGCGACACGGTTTGGCCGGAACCGACGTACGAAAGGCGGACGCGCCCCATGCCGACCGCACCACCCGCGCAGGCGCCGCCGCGCCGCCTCGGGGAGCACGGGCTCGCCTGGGCGTTCCTGCTGCCCTCGGTCGCCGTCTTCGCCCTGTTCATCGGCTATCCGCTCGGGCGCACCCTCTACCTCAGCGCGCACGCCAACGACCTGTTCGGCGCGCCCTCCCGGTACGTCGGCCTGCGGCACTACACCGACCTGCTGGCCTCGGCCGAGTTCCGCGACACCCTGCTCACCACCGCCCTGTTCGTGCTGCTGACGGTGGTGCCCGGGGTGCTCGGGGCGCTGTTCCTGGTGCTGCTGCTGGAGAGCCGGATCCGCGGCGTGCGGCTGCTGCGCTCGGCCTTCGCGCTGCCGTTCGCGTTCTCGGTGGCCAGCGCCTCGGTGGTGTTCTCGGTCTTCTACAACCCGGCCAGCGGGGTGCTCAACGGGCTGCTGTCGCAGTTCCACCTGGGCCCGGTCGGCTGGCTCACCGACTCCCGGTACGCGCTGCTCTCGGTCGCCGCGTCCACGATCTGGATGAACCTCGGCTACAACGTGCTGGTGCTCTCGGCGGGCATCGGCTCGATCCCGGACGAGATCACCGAGGCCGCCCGGCTGGACGGCGCCTCCGGGCTGCGGCTGGCCCGCTCGGTGACGGTGCCGCTGCTCGGTCCCAGCCTGTTCTTCCTGGTCGTGGTCTCCACGGTGAACGCGCTGCAGAGCTTCGGCCAGATCCACATCCTCACCCGGGGCGGCCCGGACGGCTCGACCCGCACCCTGGTCTACTCCGTCTACCAGAAGGCGTTCGCCTACGGCTCCAGCGACTTCGGCACCGCCAGCGCCCAGGCCGTGGTGCTGCTGGTGGTCGTACTGGCCTGCACCGCCGTCCAGTTCGGCGCCCTGGAACGGAAGGTGCACTACGCATGACCGCCGCCCTCACCGAGCCCGGGGCGCCCGCCGCCCCCGCCCGGGCCGCCCGCCGCCGGGTCCACCCGCGCAGCGCGCTGGCCGGGGCCGCGGTGTACCTGCTGCTGCTGGCCGCCGCGCTGACGGTGCTGTTCCCGGTCTACTACGTGTTCGCGGGCGCCTTCATGCGCCCGGACGAGATCGCCGCCTACCCGCCCGCGCTGGTGCCGCACTCGGTCACCGGGCGGAACTTCTCCGGCGCCGTGCACGCGGTGCCGCTGGTCCGCCAGTACGCCAACTCGGTGCTGGTGGCGGGCGTGATCACCGCGGCGCAGCTGTTCACCTCGGTGCTGGCCGCGTACGCCTTCGTGTTCCTGCCGCTGCGGGCCCGCAAGCCGGTGTTCGGGCTGTTCCTGGCCACCCTGATGGTGCCGTGGGAGTCCGTGGTCATCCCCAACTACCTGACGCTGTCCGGCTGGGGCCTGGGGAACACCTACTTCGGACTGGTGCTGCCGTTCCTGGCCTCCGGCTTCGGGACGTTCCTGCTGCGGCAGTCGTTCCGGCAGTTCCCGGCCGAACTGCGGGACGCCGCCCGGATCGACGGGGCGGGCCACTGGCGGTTCCTGTGGCGGATCCTGGTGCCGCTGAACCGGCCGGTGCTGGCGGCGCTCGCCGTCTACGTGTTCCTGTCCGCCTGGAACCAGTACTTCTGGCCGCTGATCATCACCCGCACCGCCGAGATGCAGACCCTGCAGATCGGCCTGTCCACGCTGCGCGACTCGGAGATGGCCGATCCCGGCCTGATCCTGGCCGGCGTGGTGCTGTCGCTGCTGCCCACGCTGGCGCTGGTGGTGTTCGGCCAGCGCTTCATCGTCCGCGGCCTGACCACCGGCGCCGTCCGCTGACGGCCGGCCCTCCCGCTCCGCTCGACTCTCCCGGCACCCACCCTCGTAGAAGAGAGAAGAACCCGTGAAGAAGAGTGCCCGCGCGCTCGCCGCCCTGCTGGTGTCCGGCCTGGCCCTGACGGCCTGCAGCTCCGGCGGTTCCGGGGGCGGCGGCGCCTCCGGTGACGCCGCCGCGCCCGCCGCCTCCGCGCTCGACCAGGCGTCCGGGGTGACCACCGTCGAGTTCTGGCACTCGATGACGGGCAAGAACGCCGAGACGCTGACCGCGCTGGTCTCCCAGTTCAACGCCGCGCACCAGGGCAGGATCGAGGTGAAGCCGGTCTTCCAGGGCACCTACGACGACCTGATCGCCAAGTACAAGGCGTCGGTGCAGCAGAAGGCCACCCCGGCGCTGGTGCAGGTCTACGACATCGGCACCCGCTTCATGATCGACTCCAGGCAGACCGTCCCGGCCCAGGCGTTCGCCGACAAGGACGGCTACCCGCTGGACGACCTCCAGCCCAACATCCGCAACTACTACTCGGTGGACGGCAAGCTCGCCTCGATGCCGTTCAACTCCTCGGTGCCGCTGCTCTACCTGAACGACGACGCCTTCAAGGAAGCCGGCCTCGACCCGGCCAAGCCGCCCACCACGCTGGCCGAACTCGGCGACCTCGCCAAGCAGTTGACCAAGAAGGACGGCAGCGGGCAGACCGTCCGCTACGGCTTCGGCGCGGCCGTCTACGGCTGGTTCGTCGAGGAGCTGATGGCCGAGTCCGGCTCGCTGTACTGCGACAACGGCAACGGCCGCACCGGGAAGGCCGCCAAGGTCGGCTTCGACACCGCCAAGGGCGCCGAGATCGTCCAGTGGTGGGCCGACCTGATCAAGAACGGCTACGCCGCCAACACCGGCCGTCAGACCACCGACGCCCAGGCCGCGTTCAAGGCCGGCACGGTGGCCATGCACCTGGAGTCCACCGGCGTGCTGCGCGGCTACACCGAGGCCGCCAAGTTCACCGTCGGCACCGCGCCGTTCCCGAAGACCGCCGCCGGCGACCAGGGCGGCCCGATCATCGGCGGCGCCTCCCTCTGGATCTCCGGCCCCGGCCACTCCGACGCCCAGAAGCGGGCCTCCTGGGAGCTCGAGAAGTTCCTCACCGCCCCCGAACAGCAGGCCGCCTGGCACGTCGGCACCGGCTACTTCCCGGTCAACACCAAGTCGCTGGACGTCCCCACCGACAAGGAATGGGTCGCCAAGTACCCGCAGTTCCAGACCGCCGTCGACCAACTCGCCGCCACCAAGCCCACCCCCGCCACCGCCGGCTGCCTGCTCGGCGTCATGCCGCAGGCCCGCAAGGGCGTGGAGACCGCCATCGAACAGACCGTCTCCGGCTCCAAGACCGCCCAGCAGGCCCTGGCCGACGCCGCCAAGGAACTCCAGCCCGCCATCGACAGCTACAACTCCTCGGTCGGCTGACCCCGGCCACGACCGGCCGGGGGCGGCCCGCCGTCCCCGCCCACACCGAAGGGCCCGGCCGCGCGGGTGCGCGGCCGGGCCCTTCGAAGCGGAAGGCGGCGGACGAGTCGGCCTGTACGCCGGGTTCTGTCTCCCTGGTCGCTTGCGCGGCCGGGGGAGGCGGCCATCCATCTAGGGCTGCCGTTGCCGACAGCCTCGTGCGGTCTACCCGCGAGCTCGGGCGAGCAGCCCTCGAACACTCGCGCACGGCGCCCGGGGGCGCCGATCTTGACCTTGCTCCGAGTGGGGTTTACCGAGCCAGCCGAGTCACCTCGGTCGCTGGTGGTCTCTTACACCACCGTTTCACCCTTACCTGCTGCCGGAGCGGCAGGCGGTCTGTTCTCTGTGGCACTGTCCCGCGGGTCACCCCGGGTGGGCGTTACCCACCACCCTGCTCTGTGGAGCCCGGACGTTCCTCGGCGGGCCCCGAAGGGACCCGACGCGACCGCCCGGCCGGCTCGTCCGCCGTACTGGTCATCGTAGCCGCTCCGCGGGGCGCTCCCGTACGCCGGTCAGCGGGTGGGGCCCGCGGTGTCCTGGCGGGTGGGGGCGGGGAGGTGGTCGAAGCGGGCGGCGACCCGGGCGGCGGTGCCGGCCGCCCAGGGGGTGGTGGTGAACAGGCCGAGGAGCAGGACGGTCAGGCCGAGGCCGGTGATGATCCACCAGCCGGCGTGGGTGGCGGGGGTGAAGCCGCCGGCCGAGGCGACCGCGCTGGTGACCACGGTGCCGATCACCGCGACGCCCAGTGACTGGCCGACCTGCCGGCTGGTGGAGGCCACCGCGGCGGCCACCCCGGACTGGGAGAGCGGCATGCCGGAGACCGCCGAGTTGGTGATCGGTGCGTTCACCAGGCCGAAGCCGATGCCGAACAGGGCGTACGCGGGCAGCAGCAGGAGCGCCGGGGAGTCGGCGGTGAGCCTGGTCAGCAGCAGTCCGCTGGCGGCGATCGCGGTGCCGGCGCCGAGCAGCGGCAGGCGCGGGCCGCGCCCGGCCACGAGCCGGCCGGAGAGCGGGGCGGCGAACAGGGTGAGTCCGGCCATCGGCAGCGTCCACAGGCCGGCCACCACCGGGGTGTAGTGGCGGACCTCCTGCAGGTACAGGGTGTTGAGGAACAGGAAGCCGCCGAGCGCGGCGAACGCGCAGACCGCGGTGACGGTGGCGCCGGTGAACGGGGCGCTGCGGAAGAACCGGGGGTCGATCAGCGGTTCGGCGACCCGGCGCTCCCACAGCGGGAAGGCGATCAGCGCGGCGACGGCGACCGCGGCCAGCGCGAGGATGCCGGGCGAGGTCCAGCCGTGGCCCGGGCCCTCGATGATCGCGGCGGTGCCGCAGCCCAGCAGCAGCACCATCAGCAGTTGGCCGACCGGGTCCAGCCGGCGGGCCCGGGGCGCCCGGGACTCCGGGACGTGGCGGTAGGTCAGCAGGCAGGCGGCCAGCCCGACCGGGACGTTGATCAGGAAGATCGACGGCCAGCCCGCGGTGTCCACCAGGAAGCCGCCGATCAGCGGGCCGAGCGCCATGCTGATGCCGACCACGCCGCCCCAGACGCCGATCGCCCGGGCCCGCTCGCCCCGGTCGGTGAAGGTGTTGGTGATGATCGACATCGCCACCGGGTTCATCATCGACCCGCCGACCGCCTGCACCGCGCGGAAGCCGATCAGCCAGCCCAGTCCGGGCGCCAGGCTGCACAGCAGCGAGCCGAGCACGAACAGCACCAGCCCGGTCATGAACACCCGCTTGCGGCCGATCCGGTCGGCCACCGAGCCGGCCAGCATCAGCAGCGAGGCCAGCACCAGGGTGTAGGCGTCGATCACCCACTGCAGGCCGGAGGCGGGCGCGTGCAGGTCGGTGCGGATCGCGGGCAGCGCGATGTTCACGACGGTGTTGTCCAGGCCGACGATGAACAGGCTGAGGCAGCAGATGGCCAGGATCAGCTGCCTGTGACGGCGGTCCGGCGCGGCGGTCGATCGGCTCATCATCCGATCATCCCACCACTTCATGAACGCTTCCTGGGCCCCCTGGGGACGGGTCCCCGTCCGCGCCGCGGCTACCCGTCGGCCGCCAGCGCGAACCGGACGGTGCGGGTGGCCGGGTCGGCCAGCGTGAGCCGGACGGTGACCCGGTGGCCCAGCGGCAGCCGGTCGGGGGCGTCGCACTTGGCGACCACCGCCGGGTCGCGCAGCTGCACGGTGCCGACGGTGGGGCGGCGCCCGTCCACGTCGACCACCACCGCCTCGAACTCCTCGCCCTCCCGGCCGCGCAGCAGCTCCGTCTCCACCAGGTCCACGCAGGCCCGCTCCACCTCGTGCGCCCGCCGGTCGCCGCTCTCCATCAGCCCCGGCACCAGCGGCAGCGTGTCGCGGACCCAGCCCGGCACGTCGGTGCCGCCCGCCACCGCCAGGCAGATCTCCAGCGCGTACCGGTCGCCGAGTCGGCGCAGTGGGGCGGTGCAGTGCGCGTACGGGGCGGCCAGCGCGGCGTGGCCCGGGTCGGCGGGCGGGGCGGTGCCGCGGGCGGTGTCGAAGGCCCGGTAGCCGGCGCCGCGCAGCAGGCCGGTGCACTCGTTGAGGAAGGCGGCGTCGGCGGTGCGGGCCGGGTCGAGGGAGCGGATCAGCGCCGGGTAGGGCAGGCCCGCGGGCCAGTCGACGCCGAGCGCGTCGGCGGTGCGGCGCAGCCGGGCGTACGCGGAGTCGGGGGCGGCGGGCAGGGTGCGCAGCAGGCCGGTGCCGGCGTCCAGCATGAGTTCGGCGGCGGCCATGCCGGTGAGCAGCGAGATCTGGGCGTTCCAGCCGTCGGCGGGGCGGGGCGCGCGGTAACCGAGCCGGTAGCCGCCGTCCTCGGCCGCCACCTCCTGCTCCGGGACGGGCAGGCTGACGCCGCCGCGGGCCTGCTCCAGGGCCTCGCGCAGGGTGCCGACCTCGGCGAGCAGGACGAGCTGCTCGTCGGCGTCCCCGGCGTCGAGCCGGCCCTGGACGGTGGCGTAGTCGAGCCGGCGGCGGGAACGGACCCGGGCCCGGCGCAGGTCGGCGAGGACCAGCGCGCCGTCGGCGTCCAGGTCGAGCTGCCAGAGCAGGGCGGGGCGCAGCTCGCCGGGCAGCAGGCTGGCCGCGCCCTCGGAGAGCCGGACGGGGTGCAGCGGCACGTTGCCGTCCGGGAAGTACAGGGTCTGGACCCGGTGCGCGGCCTCGGTGTCGATCGCCCCGCCGGGGGCGACGTACGCGCCGACGTCGGCGATCGCGTAGTGGACGCGGTAGCCGCTGCCCCGGCGGGTCAGCCGCATCGCCTGGTCGAGGTCGCGGGAGTCCGGCGGGTCGAGGGTGAACAGGTCGAGGTCGGTGGCGTCGAACTCGGGGAGCCGGGGCAGCGCGGCCGCCCGGTCGGCCTCGGCGAGCACCTCCGGGGGCCAGTCGGTGCGGATCTCCAGGCGGGTCCTGAGGTCGGCGAGCTCGGTGTTGATCCTGGCGGTCTGGGCGGCCCGGACGCTGAGGTGTCGGCGCGGCATGGTCGCAGCGTAAGCGGCCGGGGCACCGGAGGCGTGCCGGGCGCACGGGGAGCCGCGGGATGCGGGGCCCGGCGGGCCGGGGCGGGAGGCGGGGCGGGGGGTCGGACAGGGGCGCGGCGGGATGCGGGGCGGGGGCGGGCGGGTCGTTAGGGTGGACGGGTCCGGGTGCTACAGGTTGTTGAAGGGGTGTCGCCGTGCTGGTTCTGCTGCCGCCGTCGGAGGGGAAGGCCGCGCCGCAGGCGGGTGCGCCGGTGGAGCTGGAGCGGCTGTCGCTGCCGGGGCTGACCGGGGCCCGGCACAAGGCGCTCACCGCGCTGGTCGAGCTGTGCGCGGGGGACGCCGAGCGGGCCGCCGAGGTGCTCGGGCTGAGCAAGGGCCTGCGCGGCGAGGTCGGCAAGAACGCGGCCCTGCTCACCGCGGGAGCCCGCCCGGCGGGCGAGGTCTACACCGGGGTGCTGTTCGACAACCTGGGCCTGGCCAAGCTGGACGACGCCGCGTACGCCCGGGCCGAACGCTCGCTGCTGGTCTTCTCCGGCCTGTGGGGCGCGGTCCGGATCGGCGACCGGATCCCGCCCTACCGCTGCTCGATGGGCGTCAAGCTCCCCCCGCTGGGCGCGCTCGGCCCGTACTGGCGGGGCGTGCTGGACGGAGCGTTGCCCGAGGTCGCGGACGGCCTGGTGCTGGACCTGCGCAGCTCGGCGTACGCGGCGGCGTGGAAGCCCGCGGGGGCGCTCGCGGGCCGGACGGTGACGGTGCGGGTGCTGCAGGAGCGCGAGGTGGACGGGGTGCTGAAGCGCTCGGTGGTCTCGCACTTCAACAAGGCCACCAAGGGCCGGCTGGTGCGCGACCTGCTGGCGGCCGGTCTGGAGCCCGCCGCGCCCGGCGAACTGGTGGACGCCCTCGAACAGTTGGGCCACCGGGTGGAGGTCTCCGCGCGCGGCACCGAGCGCAAGCCGTGGCAGTTGGACGTGGTGGTGACGGACGTCCACTGACTGACGTTCGTCAGTTGGCGTTCGTCGGTCGCCGGATGTTCGTCAACGCCTTGATCCAGGTCCGCGCACCGGACGTCCGTCAGTCGGTGAACGTTCGTCAACTGATGGACGGCCGCCGCCCGACGGTCGTCCGCCCCGCCCCACTCCAACCCGCCCCGCTCCATCCTGCCCCTCCCCGCCCCGCCCCCCGCGCGGGGCCGCTCAGCGCAGGTGCGAGGTGTCGTTGAGCAGTCGGAGCGAGGCGTTGCCGTCGCGGTAGTACTGGACGGCGCAGAGGGAGGCGGCGGAGAGTTCCATCCGGTGCACGGAGTCCGGCGGGGCGCCCAGGGCCAGGCGGACCAGGGTCTTGATCGGGCTGACGTGCGAGACGACCAGCACGGTCTGTCCGGCGTACTGCTGGACGATCCGGTCGCGGGCCCGGGCGACCCGGCGGGCCAGGGTGCTGAGCGATTCGGTGCTGCCGGTGGGCTTGGCGTCGGCGGAGCCCAGCCAGGTGGTGAGGTCGGCGGGGTGGCGTTCCATCACCTCGGCGAAGCCGAGGCCCTCCCAGGCGCCGAAGTCGAGTTCGCGCAGGTCCTCCTCGATCCGCACCTCCAGGCCGAGCCGGCGGGCGGTGGCCTCGGCGGTCTGCCGGGTGCGCAGCATCGGGGAGGCCACCACGGCCTGCACGGTGCCGCGGGCGGCCAGCGACTCGGCGGCCCGTTCGGCCTGCCAGCGGCCCTTCTCGGACAGGCCGGGGTCGCTGCCGGTGCTGCCGGAGAAGCGCTTGAGCGGGGTGAGCGGGGTCTCGCCGTGCCGCAGCAGCACCAGCGTGGTGGGGGTGCCGAGGTCGGCGGGCGCGGCCCGGCCCGCCGGGGGCGCGGCGGGCTCCGGGGCCGGGGCGGTCGCGGCGGGCTCCGGGGCGGCCTGGGCGGGTTCCCACTGGCGGCCCTGCCGGCCGGCGTCCATCGCCTCGTTGGCGAGCCGGTCGGCGGTCTTGTTCCGCTCGCGCGGGATCCACTCGTAGGTGACGTTCCCGGCCGGGAGGATGCCGCGGGCCTCGGCGGCCAGCGGCCGCATCGCGGGGTGCTTGACCTGCCAGCGGCCGGACATCTGCTCGACGACCAGCTTGGAGTCCATCCGGACCTCGACCCGGGCGTCCGGGTCGAGGTCGCGGGCGGCCTTGAGGCCGGCGATCAGGCCGCGGTACTCGGCGACGTTGTTGGTGGTGTGGCCGAGGTACTCGGCGGCCTCGGCCAGGACCTGCCCGGTGTCGGCGTCGCGGACCACCGCGCCGTAGCCGGCCGGTCCCGGGTTGCCCCGGGAGCCGCCGTCGGCCTCGACGACGTACCTGGCGCCCGTCATACCGGTCAGACGCCCGACTCGCCGGTGCGGACCAGGATCCGGCCGCAGTTCTCGCAGCGCAGCACCTTGTCGGCGGGCTCGGCCTTGATCGCGTTGAACTCGGTGATCGAGAACTCGGTGCGGCAGCCCTCGCAGCGGCGCTGGTAGAGGCGGGCCGCGCCGGTGCCGCCCTGCTGCTCGCGCAGGCGCAGGTAGACCTTCATCAGGTCGGCGGGGATGACGTTGGCGACGGCCTCGCGGTCGCGGCGGACCTTGTCGGCCTCGGCGTCGATCTCGGCGAACTTGGCGTCCCGGCGGCCCTCGGCCTCGGCGACGACCACGGAGGAGTGCTCCAGGCGGGCGGTCAGTTCGGTGACCCGGGTCTGGGCGGACTCCAGGCGCTCCATCACCTCGAGGACGATGTCCTCGAGGTCGCCCTGGCGCTTGGCCAGCGAGGCGTTCTCGTGCTGGAGGTTCTCCAGGTCCTTGGGGGAGGTGACCGCGCCGGAGTCCATCCGCTGCTGGTTGCGGGCGGCCCGGGAGCGGACCTGCTCGACGTCGGCCTCGGCCTTGGTCTGCTCGCGGGTGGTGTCGCCGAGCTGGGCCTGGGCGGCGACGACCAGGTCCTTGAGGGCGGTGTGGTCGGCGGCGGCCTTGTCGATCTCGGCGTGCTCGGGCAGGGTGCGGCGCCGGTGGGCCAGCTGGTCGAGGCGGGAGTCGATGGCCTGCAGGTCGAGCAGGCGGATCTGGTCGGCGGGCGCGGCGTTCACGCGGCAGGGCTCCTGTTGAGTTGGTTCGGCGGGGTGTCGGGGGCGTCAGGGGGCGTACGGCATCGGCGCGTGCGCCGTCCACGGGTCGGTGACCCGGGTGGAGACGCGGGTCTCCAGCGGCCAGCCGCGCCGGTCGGCGCGGTCGGTGAGCTCGCGGGCGGCCAGGCGCAGCCAGGGCCACTCGGTGGCCCAGTGCGCGGCGTCGACCAGGGCGACCGGGGCGGCTTCGACGGCTTCGGAGGCCGGGTGGTGCCGCAGGTCGGCGGTGACGTAGGCGTCCACGCCGGCCTTGCGGGCCTCGGCCAGGAAGGAGTCGCCGGAGCCGCCGCAGACCGCGACCGTGCGGACGGTCCGCTCGGGGTCGCCGGCGGCGCGGACGCCCGCGGCGGTGGCGGGCAGTCCGGCGGCGACCCGGGCGGTGAAGGCGGCCAGCGTCATGGGCTGCGGGAGTTCGCCGATCCGGCCGCTGCCCCGGCGGCCGGCCGGGTCGGTCGGGTCGGCGACCAGCGGGCCGGTGACCTTCAGTCCGACGGCTTCGGCGAGGGCGTCGGAGACGCCCGGGTCGGCGTGGTCGGCGTTGGTGTGGGCGACGTGCAGGGCGATGTCGTGCTTGATCAGGGTGTGCACGACCCGGCCCTTGAAGCCGGTCGCGGCGACCGTGGTGGTGCCGCGCAGGTAGAGGGGGTGGTGGGTGACCAGCAGGTCGGCGCCCCATTCGACGGCCTCGTCCACGACCGCCTGCACGGGGTCGACGGCGAACAGCACCCGGCGGACCTCCGCCCCGGGGTCGCCGCAGACCAGGCCCACCGCGTCCCAGGACTCCGCCCACTGCGGGGGGTAGACCTCTTCGAGCACGGCGATGACGTCGGACAGTTTCGGCACCTGTCGAGACTACCGCGTGCCACGGCCCGGCCCGGTCCCGCTCCCGGGTGCGGACCGGCCGCCGCCGTCGTACACCTGCGCGTCAACCCGGCGTCGGAGGCCCGGCCGAGGCCGCCACGGGCCGCCGGGGCGGGGCGGGCGACGGCGGGCCGGGCGCCGGGCGGCCGGACGTTCCGGGCCGCGCGCATTCGAAAAGCCCACCCGATCACCCTTAAGAGTGAAGTGACCCGGCCGGTGTTGAGTCACACCCGCCCCGAAAGTAACTTCTAGTCCTGCAAACGGGAGTTACTCGACCGAGTTACTCGACCGAGTAACTCGACCAGGGGGGTCGACAGGGGTCGGGGAAAAGCGGCCGACCGGAATTCCCACCGGGAATTCGGTGGGCGCCGCCGGGGCTCCCGTGACTTCCGCAGACCGTTCGGTCGAGTCCACCGCGAAGGGGTGTGGAGCACATGGGGGCGGACGCACCGCTGGGCAGGACAGGGGGGCCGGGTCCGGTCGACGGCGCGCCGGGTGCGGACGGTGCGCTGGTGGAGGTGGCACGGGCGGCCGTGGCCGGCAGCAGGGCCCGGGGAGGCGGCGGCGACTGGACGGTCGCGGTCGAGGGCTCCTGGTGCACGGTCCGGCCGCCCGGCCGCGAACCCCCCGCCCAGGGCTGGGAGCTGCACGTCGGGGCGGCCTCCTCGGTGGCCTTCGAGGTGCTGTCCGCGGTCGCCGCGGCCGTCGCCGACGACCCGTGCCCGTTCGCCTTCGCCGCCGACCGGGGAATTCTGCACGGCATCAACGCGCACGACTGCGCAATGGAATCGTCCGGGAAATTCATCACCGTCCGTCCCGGCGGCGACGAACAATTCCGGCGGCTCGCCGCGGAACTCCACCTGGCCACCGCCGGAATGCCCGGACCGGTGATTCCCACCGCCCGGCCGTACCGGCCCGGCAGCCTGGTGCACTACCGCTACGGCGCGTCCGCGGCCCGACCGGTGCTCGGCAACGACGGCGTCTACCGTCCGGTGCTGCGCACCCCCGGCGGCGACCTGGTCGAGGACCGGCCCGGCCGCCGACCGCCCTGGGTGGCCGACCCCGTCGAGGGGGCGGGATCGGCCACCGGCGGCAGACCGGCGCCGGCCGGCGTCCGGGTGCCCGCCCAGCCCGGGCCCGGCGCCCGGCGCGGGGGCGGCGGGGGCCTGCTCGGCGGCCGTTGGGCCCGGGCCGGCGCGCTGCGGCACGACGCCGGGGGCGGGGTGTTCCTCGGCACCGACCGGGCCACCGGCGGGGAAGTGGTGGTCACCCAGGCCCGGGCCCACATCGAGGTCGACCGGACCGGCACCGACGCCCGCACCGAACTGCGCCGCCGGGCCGCCCTGCTCGACCGGCTCACCGGCAGCGGCCTCGCACCCCGGGTGCACGCCCTGCTCGAACGGCCGGACGCGCTGTTCCTGGTCCAGGAACGGCTCCCGGGCCGGCCCCTGGACGACTGGGTGGCCGACCGGCTGCGACCCGACGGCACCCCGGGCGTCCCGTGGACCGAGGCCGGCCCGCTCGCCCTCGCCCTGCTCGACCTGGTCGAACGGGCCCACCGGCACGGAGTCGCCCTGCCCGGCCTCGCCCCCGGCCACGTCCTGGTCGCCCCGGACGGCCGCCCCTGCCTGACCAGCCTGCGCGGCGCCGCCCCCGCCGCCATCGGCGCCGACGCACCCGACCTGTCCGCCCTCGGCGGGCTGTACTTCCTGCTCGCCACCGGCCACCTGCCGCCGCGACCGCCCGCCGGGTCGGCAGCCGAGCGGCAAGGGAGCGGGCTGACGGCCGGAGGCCGGGAGCCCGCCCCGACGGTCTTCCCGTCGCAGCCGCCCGACCGTCTCCTGGAGTTGGCCGCCCGCGCCGGCGGGACTGCCCGTCGGCTCGCTCCGCTGGTCCGCGGGCTGCGGTCCCCGGACGGCGGCCGGTGCTGGGGCCCGGCGCGGGTCCGGGCCGCCCTGGCTGCCGAGCCTTCGCCCGTGCCTGCCGCGCCGGTCGTCCCGCCCTCGTTGGACCGGCTGCTGCACGACGGGCTGCGCCACCTCGCCCACTGCGCCGCCCCGCACCGTTCCGACCGGCTGTGGCCGACCGGCCCCGAGGGGCTGCGGACCGATCCGTGCAACGTCCAGCACGGTGCGGCCGGTGTGCTGGCCCTGCTCGCCCGGGCGGCGGGCACCGCGCCGTTGCCCGTTCCCGCCCGTGACCGGGCCCGGGCCACCGCTGCGGTGGCTGCCGCCTGGGTCGAGCGCCGGTGCGCCGCCGAACCGGTCGTCCTGCCCGGCCTGTACTACGGCCGTTCCGGTACCGCCTGGGCCCTGTTCGACGCGGCTGCCGCCCTCGGCGACCCCGGTCTGGCCGAGCGGGCGGCCGGGCTCGCGGCCCGGGTTCCGCTCGGCTGCCCCGCTCCCGGTCTCGCCCACGGGGCGGCCGGCGCGGGACTCGTCCAGTTGCGTGCGCACCGTGCCACCGGGGCCCGGCTGTTCCTCGACCGGACGGCCCGCTGCGTGCGCGAGCTGCTGGCCGCCGCCCAGGACGGGCCGGGCGGGACGCTCTGGCCGGTGCCGGCGGACTTCGACTCCGCGACGGCCGGTACGGCCCGGCTCGGCCATGCCGACGGGGTCGCCGGGATCGGCGCCTTCCTGCTCGCCGCCGCCACCGTCCTGGCCGCCGACGGGCGTACCGGGCACGCCGCCACCGCCCGGGCGGCCCGGGCCGGGGCGGACCGGGCCGCCCGCACCCTGGCCGCCACCGTCCGCCGGGACGGGGCGGCCGCCCGCTGGCCCCGCCACCCCGACGACCCCGGCCACGTCCGGCTGGCCCACGGCTGCGAGGGAGCGGCGGGCGTCGGCGCCTTCCTGCTCCGGTACTGGCGGGCCACCGGCGACGAATCGGCCCGCGACCTCGCGCTGGCCGCCGGACAAGCCGTCCTGGACGACCGCTGGCACTGCGGCACCGGCGCCTGCCACGGCCTGGCCGGGGACGGCGAGTACCTGCTCGACCTGGCCGGGGCCACCGGTCGCGGCCGCTTCCGGCAGGGCGCCCACCGGCTCGCCGCCCTGATCGCCGCCCGCGCCGCCCTCCGGCACGGCCTGCTGCTCCTCCCGGACGCCGGCGGCACCGGTTGGGCCACCGGCACGGCCGGCCCGCTCGCCTTCCTGCTGCGGCTGCGCCACGGCGGCCCCCGCCTGTGGTCGCTCCCGGAGGAGTGAGCCTCCCGAAAGCATCTGAAAAGCCCCCGAAGAGCACCCTCCCCTCCTTCGCCGAAAGGTTCCCGATGAGCACGCAGACCGTGCACCTCGCGTTGCGGCGGTTCGGCTTCACTTTCGCCGGTGACGGCTCGCACGCCGCGTGCCTCGCCGCCGGGGCCGACGGCGGGTGGTACCCGGAGAGTTGGCGGCTGCCCGGGGACGGTCCGGCCGTGCCGACCGGGCTGGCGTCGGCGGAGGGCCTGCGGTCGCAGGTGCTGGCGCTGCCGGACGGGCGGGTGCTGGTGTGCCGGCCGGACGGGCCGGACGGGGAGGGGCACGCGGTGGTGCTGCTGGCGGCCGGGGAGCCGGAGGTGCTGCTGGCGTCGGTGCGGCTGCCGGCGTTGCGGCTGCTCGCGCTGCCGGAAGCGACGGCGACGACGGCATCGGCATCGGCATCGGCGGAGCCGGTCGCGGTGCTGCTGGGGACGGACGGCCGGCCGGTGACCTCGGTGTGGCTGCTGGCCGCGGACGGGTCCGCGCCGCGGGCGGTCGCGGAGCTGCCGGGGCTGTGCGGCGGCGGGGTGTGGCTGGACGCGGCGGGGCGGCTGCTGGCGCTGGACCGGCTGGCCGGGGGGCGGCTGAAGACGGTCGTGCTGGATCTCGAACTGGGCGTCACCACACCGCTGTTGGAGTTGGGCGAGGAGAGCAACGACCGGCTGGTGCTGTTCGACCCGGCGTCGGGTTTCGGGATGCTGCGCAGCGACGCCCCGGGCGTGGACCGGCTCGGTTGGGCGCTGATCGGCGGTGCGGAGCCGGTGCGGTTCCCGGACTGCCTGCACCAGCCGGGGCGGCTGCTGCGGCCGGTCGCGGCGGCGCCGGGCCGGGGGCCGGGCGAGGAGCCGCAGGTGGTGCTGCAGGTGGACCACGGTGCGGCGTCCGCGCTGGTGCTGTGGCGGGCGGGCGAGCGGCGGCTGCGGCCGCTGCCGGTGCCGCCGGGGCGGTGGGGCGGGGTCGGGCACTGGTCGGCGGCGGGTCTGCGGATGCCGTACTCGGCGCCGGACCGCCCGGCCGCGCTGGCCACCCTGGACGTCGCGGCGCTGCTGGCCGCCGAGCCGCTCGCGGGGAGCGCCCCGATGGCGCTGCCGCTGGCCCTGGCTCCGCTCAACGGCGGTGCGCCGCAGGCGGGTTCGGGTACCGCGGCGGCGGGGGCGGAGCCGGTGGGCTGGCGGTTGGACGGGTCGGCCGGGCCCGGGGACGGCGGCCGGTGGCGGGCGGCCCAGTGCCTGGAGCTGGCGGGTCCGGCCGGTCCGGTCGAGGCGGTGGTGTACGGCGGCGAGTCGTGGCTGTCGGCGCCGCACCTGGTGCTGGCCCTGCACGGCGGTCCGGCGGACGCCTGGCGGTTGGAGTTCGATCCGGCGCTGCAGCGGATCGCCGCGGACGGCACGGCGGTGCTGGCCCCGAACCAGCGCGGCTCGACGGGGTACGGCCCGCAGTACGCGGCGGCGGTCAACGGCGCGTGGGGCGGCCCGGACCTGGAGGACGTGCTGGCGCTGCTGGAGGGCGTGGCGGGGCAGCGGGCGGCGCTGGGGTTGGAGCCGCCGGCGCTGTTCGGGGTGAGTTACGGGGCGTTCCTGGCGCTGCTGGCGGCGGCGCACGCCCCGGCGGGGTCGGTGGCCCGGTGCGCGGTGGTGGCGCCGTTCCTGTCCGGCCGCCGGCTGCTGGCGGAGGCGGGTGCGCCGGTCCGGGCGCTGACCGCCCGGCTGGGCGGCGACCTGGAGGTCGCCGACGCCAGGGGTCCGCGCGACGTCCTGCGGGTGGCTCCGCTGCTGTCGGCGCCGCTGCTGGTGGTGCACGGCGACCGGGACGAGGTGGTGCCGGTGGGCCAGTCCCGGGCGCTGCGGCACGAGTTGCTGCGGCTGGGGCGGTTGGAGGGTGTCGACTTCCGGTACGTGGAGGTGGCCGGGGCGGGGCACGAGCTGCTCGCCGAGGAGGGTTCGGCGGTGCTGCACGAGTTGTTGGCGGCCTTCCTGCGCACCGGCCGTCCGGCCTGAGCGTTCCTCTTCCTCTCCTCTTCTCTTCCTCCGGGGGTTCTCGTGCGCGGTTCGACGGTGGCGACAGTGGCGTCGGCGGCGCCGGTGCTGACGGGCGGTCCGGCCCGGTTCGGCGGGCCCGGTCCGGCGGTGGCGGTGGTGGCGCCGGGGTTGGGGGCGGCGGTGAAGCTGGCGCTGCCGGGCGTGGCGGGCGGGGTGCTGACGGACCGTCCGGAGTGGTGGGCGGTCGGCGGGGCGGCGGTGCTGGTCGCGCTGGGTGCGGGGGCCGCGGCGTTGGGGCGGCGGCACGGCAGGCGGCCGGGGGCGGGGACGGCGCTGGCCGCTTCGGGGGTGCGGTGCTGGGGCTGGGGGTGCTGTCGCCGTGGCTGGCGGGGGCGTTCTTCGTCGGGGTGCTGCCGGGGCTGGTGCTGGTGCGGCTGTTCGTGCGGGCGGCGGCACTGGCGGGGCCGTTCGACCTGCGGGTTCCGGTGCGGACGGCGGGGCAGGCGGTGCTGCTGCTGGCGGCCGTCGAGCTGACCGTGCTGGGGACGGCGGGGCAGTTGGCGGCGGCGGGGCGGCTCCCGGTCGGCGGGTTCGCGGCGGCCGCGGGGTGGGCGGCGCTGGCGGTGGACGCCCTGCGGGCCCCGGGCGGTTCCCGGGTTTCCTGATTTCCCGGCCGATCGGAGGTTCTCCGCGCGGTGGCGGGGGGTTTCGGTAGGCTCCGTATCCGATTCGGCCGTTGTCGTGGCCCCGTACGGGTCGCCGCGAGGGCGGCCGGTTGTCTGCTGCCCGGGTTCCGTCGGCAGCGTTGACCGCAGTCCGCAATCTTTCGCACGGAGAAGACTGACCTGATGTCCGAGTCCATCGACGACACCACCGAGCACGACCACCGCGCGCCCGGCGCCGACGAGACCGCCGACGGCGGGGCGCACGGTCGGCACCGGGGCGGCACCGCCAACGACGACGCGCCGGAGGCGGACCCGCACGGCCGCCACCGCCGCTGACGGCCTGCCGTCCGGAGGAGACCAGCACCGCACCGCCGACGCCCCCGGTTCCCGTCACCGTCCTGACGGGAACCGGGGGCGTCGCCCGTCCGGCCCGGGACGGTTTCAGTCCGTCAGCAGGACGGTGCGCAGCGCCTCGCCGGCCCGCATCTGGGCGACCGCCTCGTTGACGCGCTCCAGCGGCAGGCGGTGGGTGATCATGCCGGCCAGGTCGAGCCGTCCGGCGCGCCAGAGGGTGACGGCCAGGTCGGCGGTGCGGCGGACGTCGCCGCCGCCGTACATCGAGGGCAGCAGGCGCTTCTCGTTGAAGAAGAGTTCGCCCATGCTGAAGGAGACCTGGTCGTCCTTGGCGCCGGCGCCGATCACCACGACCGCGCCGCCGCGGCGGGCCGCGTCGTAGCCGGCCCGGACGGTGGCGGCGCGGCCGACGGCCTCGAAGACGTGGTCGTAGCCGCCGGCGGGCAGGGTGCGGGCGGCGGCCTTGAGCTCCTCGGGGGCGATGGCCTCGGTGGCGCCGAAGCCGAGGGCCCGCTCGCGCCGGGAGGCGACCGGGTCGACCACGGTGATCCGGGCGGCGCCGCTGATCCGGGCGCCCTGGACGGCGGCGATGCCGACGCCGCCCGCGCCGATCACCGCGACCGTCGAACCGGCTTCCACCTTCGCGGTGTTGACGACGGCGCCGAGCCCGGTGGTGACGCCGCAGCCGATCAGCGCGGCGAGTTCGTAGGGCAGGTCGGCGGGGACGGGGAGCAGGCTGTCGGCGGCGACGACGAGTTCCTCGGCGAAGGCGCCGGTGCTGTAGAAGCCGTACGCGTCGGTGCCGTCGGCGAGCCGGAAGGTCGGGGTGGCGAGCCGGCGGAGCGAGGCGACGCACAGGTGGCTGCGGCCGGCCCGGCAGGCGGGGCAGTGGCCGCACGGGGGCATCCAGCAGAGCACCACCCGGTCGCCGGGGGCCAGGCCGGACACGCCCTCGCCGACCTCGACGACCTCGCCGGCGCCCTCGTGGCCGGGTACGAACGGGGCGGGCTGCGGCAGCACCCCGGTCATCGCGGACAGGTCGGAGTGGCAGAGGCTGGCGGCCCGGATCCGGACCCGGACCCGGCCCGGTCCGAAGCCGACCGCTTCGACGTCGTCGCGGACGTCCAGGGTGTCCTGTCCGGTCTCTCGCAGGATCGCTGCGCGCACGGGCTGCTCCCGGGGTCGGTCGCCGCCGGGCGGCGGCGGTGCTTCGGGGGACGCGTCGGGGTGCGTCCGCCCGCTGGCCGCCCTCTGTATAGCGCACGGGCGCGCCACGGCGCACGGGCGCGGCGGCGGTCCGGCGGTGGGCGCGGCGGTGGGCGAAGCCGTGGCCCGGTGGTGGGCGAAGCCGTGGCCCGGCGGCGGGTCGGCAGCGGGTCGGGGACGGGCCCCGGGGCACCGGGCCGAAACCGCTTCCGCCCGGTGTCCCGGGTGTGGCATGATCCGCCGCCGTGTCGCTCACCGAACCCCCCGCCCCGGCCACCGGGGCGCAAGCCGCCGTCCCCGCCCAGGCCGCCGTCCCCGCGCAGGAAGCCGGCTCCCCCGCCACCGGGAGGTGCCCCGACTGCGGGGCACCGCTGCCCCCGCCGGGGCGGTTCCCGCTCTGGTGCGCGTCCTGCGAGTGGAACCTGCTGCCGCCGGAGCCGTCGACGGCGGGCCTGCCGGGCCGGGCCCGGCGGCGGGCCGAGCGGGCGGCGCGGCGCACCGCGCGGGAGCGGCAGGCGGTCCGGGAGCGCACCGAGCAGGTGTTCCGGCTGGTCGCGGCGGACGGTTCGGAGCTGCGGCACGGCTCGGCGGTGGCGGCGTTCCTGCTCGCGGGGGCGGTGCACCTGGTGTCGCTGGCGGTGCTGCTGGCGGGCGTGGCGCTGCTGGCGGGGTGGCCGGCGCCGAGCTGGCCGGCCCGGGCGCTGGGTGCGTTCGCGCTGGTGCTGGCGTTCCTGCTGCGCCCCCGGCTGGGGCGGCCGCAGCGCGAGGGGGCGCTGTCGCGCGAGGCCGCGCCGGAGCTGTACGGGCTGGTCGACGCGGTGGCGGCGGAGCTGGGCGCGCCGCCGGTGCACTCGATCGTGGTGACGGGGCAGTTCAACGCCTCGTTCGGTTCCTACGGGCTGCGCCGCCACCGGCAGTTGGAGATCGGGCTGCCGCTGTGGACGGTGCTCGGCCGGCAGCAGCGGGTCGCGCTGCTCGGGCACGAGCTCGGGCACGACGTGAACCAGGACAGCCGGCGCGGCCTGTGGACGGGGGCCGCGGTGAACGCGCTGGTCGAGTGGGAGCGGCTGACCCGGCCCTCGCGCGACAACGAGGACTACAACAACCCGCTGACGGCCGTGGCCTCGTCGGCCGCCAACCTGGTGCTGGGCGTGGTCAACCTGGGGGTGCGGGCGGTGGCCGGGCTGATGTACCGCCTGCACCTGCGGGACGGGCAGGCCGCCGAGTACCGGGCCGACCGGATGGCGGCCCGGCTGACCTCCGCCCGGGACGCCCAGGGCATGCTGCGGGCGCAGTTCCACGCACCGACCCTGGAGACGGTGCTGGTCCGGCAGCGGGCGCTGGCCCGGCCCCGGCCGGGGGTGCCGGCGCCCGGCCTGTGGGAGGCGCTGGCGGAGGCCGCCGGGTCGGTGCCGGCGAGCGAGGAGGAGCGCCGGGTCCGGGTGTCCGAGCGGGAGGTGTCGGCGAGCGACTCCTCGCACCCGCCGACCTACCTGCGGCTGCGGATGCTGGACGCCGCTACCCCGGCGGACCGGCCGCCGGTGGTGCTGGACGCCGGGCGGGCCGGGGTGATCGAGGCGGAGCTCGCGGGGAGCCGGGTGCGGATCGCCGCCGAGCTGCTCTGAGACCGGTTCCTACCATCCAGTAGGGTCCTGAGTCAGTCACCCCCCGGCCCGGCAGGAGCGCCCGATGACCGACCCCACCCCCGCCGCCCCGTCCGCCCAGGCGCCGGACACCCGGGCTTCGGACGCCCAGGCGCCGTCCGCCCAGGCGCCGGACGCACAGGTGCTGGCCGCGTTCCGGGCCGCCACCGGTTTCATGCCGGAGGACGAGGGCCTGGCGCTGTACGCGGCGGCGCTCGACGCGGCCGGGCGCACCGGGCTGCCGCTGCTGGAGATCGGCACCTACTGCGGGCGTTCGGCGATCCTGCTGGCGGACGCCGCCCGCCGGACCGGGACGGTCGCGCTGACCGTCGACCACCACCGCGGCTCGGAGGAGCAGCAGCCGGGCTGGGAGTACCACGACCCGTCGCTGGTCGACCCGGAGGTCGGCCTGATGGACACCCTGCCGCGCTTCCGCCGCACCTTGCACGCGGCCGGCCTGGAGCAGCACGTGATCGCGCTGGTCGGCCGGTCTCCGCAGGTCGCGGCGGTGTGGCGGGGCCCGCTGTCCCTGGTGTTCGTGGACGGCGGGCACACCGACGAGCACGCCACCGGCGACTACGAGGGCTGGGTGCCGCACCTGGCCGCGGACGGCCTGCTGGTGGTGCACGACGTGTTCCCCGACCCGGCGGACGGCGGCCAGGCCCCCTACCGGGTGTACCTGCGGGCGCTCGCGGAGGGCTTCGAGGAGCTGTCGGTGACGGGTTCGCTGCGGGTGCTGCGCCGTCCGGCCGGGGCGGCCGGCTGACCGTCCGCCAGGGCCGTCCCCCGCCGCGTCCCGACCTCGTCCCGGTTCCGTCCCGACCTCGTCCCGGCCCTGTCCGGACCTCGTCCCGGCTGCGGATTTCCGGCCCGGGACGGGAACGATCACCGCTGCTGGGGCGTCGTCCCCACCACGACGCGTTGCCGATCCGCCGTGACCGGCCCCACCGGCGGCCGGTACGGTGTCGGCGGCAGACGACGAACGATCCGTTCGGGGAGCGGCCCGTTCGGAGCACGGCACCGGCCACCGGTGCGGGACCGGTTCAGTGGGGGCGAGGACAGGGCATGACGGAACAGGGCGGCACCGCGAGGGCGGTCTGGGACCCGACCGCGAACAACGGCGCGGGCGGCTGGGTCCGCCGCCCGGTGGCGGACGACCCGGCCGCGGCGGGCCCGCCCACCACCGCGATCCCGCTGCCGCCGATCCCGGCCGCGCCCGTCCCCCCGCCCGCCGCCCAGCAGCCGCCGCAGGCCGAACCGCCGCCGCAGCAGCAAGCCCCGCAGGCCCAGCCGCAGGCGCCCGCGCCGCAGCAGCAGTTCCCGCCCGGTCCGCCGCCGCAGACCTTCGGCGGGCAGCCCCAACCCCCGTACCAGCAGCAGCAGTTCCCGCCCGGTCCGCCGCCGCAGCAACAGCAGCAGTTCCCGCCGCAGCAGCAGGGCTTCACCCCGCCCCCGGCCGGCGGTCCCTCCTTCGGTGGGAACCAGAGCTTCGGCGGGCAGCCCTTCGGCGGGCCCCCGCAGCAGTTCACCCCGCCGCCGCCCGCCGGCGGCCCCTCCTACGGCGGGCCCTCGTACGGCGGGAACCAGACGTTCGGCGGGCAGCCGCAGCCGCAGTTCGGCGGCTACCAGGAGCCGCAGTTCGACTACCAGGACGATCCGCGCCGCCGCCGCACCCCGCTGCTGATCGGTGCCGCCGCGGTGCTGGTGCTGGTGATCGGCGGGGCCGTGGTGTGGGCGGTGCAGAACAGCGGTTCGACCGACGGCCCGGCGGCGAAGGACGCCAACCCGACCGCCGTGCAGCCGGGTTCGAACAGCGTGGGGTCGGGCGGCGGCAGCCAGGACGGTTCGCCCGCGGCCTCCGCGGCCCCGTCCAGGTCCGCCTCCCCGTCGGCGTCGGCCTCCGGTTCGCCGTCGGCGGGCCCGCAGGCGCAGGCCCAGGCGCAGGCGCTGGACGCGCTGCTGAGCGAGGGCGAGAACGCGAAGGCCCCGATCGGCAACGCGGTGGCGAAGGTGCGCAGCTGCCCGGTGAAGGCGGAGGTGGACAGCGCCGCGAAGGTGTTCGACGCGGGCGCCGCGCAGCGCGACTCGCTGCTGGCCGAGCTGGCCGCGCTGAAGACCGACAGCCTGCCGGGCGGCGACGCCGCGGTGGCCGCGCTGAAGACCGCCTGGCAGACCTCGGCGGACATCGACCGGGCCTACGCGGCCTGGGCGCGCACCGTCTCCGACAAGGGCTGCGCCAACAACCAGGTCCCCAGCACCGCGGACCTGGTCCGCGCCAACGACCTCAACCCGAAGGCCACCCAGGCCAAGCAGGACTTCGCCGCGAAGTGGAAACCGATCGCCCAGGCGTACGGGCTGACGCCCCGTACGGGGGACAGGATCTGAGGAACACGTGACTGGCCGTACCGCCCCGCACCACGACGAACCCGACCACCGGGAGCCGTACGCCCCGGACGGCGGCCCGGCCGCGCGCTGGCGGCCGGCCGCGAAGGCGGCGGCGGTGGTGCTGCCGGTCTGCCTGATCGGCTGGCTGGGGTGGCAGGCGGTGGCCAACAGTTCCCGGGACGTCTCCGGGCACGCCTCCGCCACGCACTCGCCGCGCTACGCGGAGGGCGACCGGGTGGACGCCGACCAGGCGGCCGGGTCCCCGGCCGCGCCGGACGCCGGGGCGCCCGCGCAGTCCGCGGCGGCGGCCCCGCCCGCTTCCGCCGCCGGGGCCCCGGCGGCCCCGGCGGAGGGCGCGCCGCGGCCGCTGGACGGCCGGACGGTGCTGCTCGATCCGGGGCACAACCCGGGCAACGCGAAGCACGCCACCGAGATCAACCGCAAGGTGGACATCGGCAACAGCCGCAAGGAGTGCGACACCACCGGCACCGAGACCAACGCCGGCTACCCGGAGGCCGAGTTCACCCTGGACGTGGTGCACCGGGCCCGGCAGATCCTCCAGGACCGGGGCGCGAAGGTGGTGCTCACCCAGGACGGCGACCGCCCCTGGGGCCCGTGCATCGACGAGCGCGCCGGGATCGGCAACGACGCGAAGGCCGACGCGGCGGTGTCGGTGCACGGGGACGGCGCACCGTCCTCCGGCTCCGGCTTCCACGTGATCGTGCCGGGCCGGGTGGTCGACGGCGCGGCCGACACCGCCCCGATCGTCGACCCGTCGCACCGGCTGGGCGTGCTGCTGCGCGACGCCTTCAAGGCGGGCACCGGCGAGCCGTACGCGAGCTACATCGGCAAGGAGGGCCTGGACACCCGCACCGACCTCGGCGGACTCAACCTCTCGAAGGTACCGAAGGTCTTCATCGAGTGCGGCAACATGCGCAACTCGGGCGACGCCGGGCGGATGTCCGACCCGCAGTGGCGCCAGCTCGCCGCGCAGTCCCTCGCCGACGCCCTGACCAGCTATCTCACCGGGTGAGCCACCGCGCCCGCCCACCGTCCCACCCCTGCACCACCCTGCTTTCCGGCGCTCTCCTTCGGTACCGATTCGGTGCGGATCCCGAGGGCGCCGTGCACGCGGCGTCACGTTGGCTCTAGGCTTTTGCCCCGTCGTACCGACCCGGTACCACGGGGGCCCGGTCAACCGCCCGCCGACCACGACTACACCAATGAGGGGAACGTCAGTGAATCTGCGCGCTCTCACCAGGGGAGACGCCGCCGTCGCCGGTGCGGCCGTATTGCTCCTGATTTCGTCCTTCCTGCCCTACCGGAGCCTGGACTGCGGGTCGTTCTGCCGCGGCAGCAGCGCTTCGGCCAACGCCTGGGAGTCGGGCTTCTTCCCGGTGCTCCCGTCGGTCTTCCTGCTGGGCATCATCGGGGCCGTGCTGATCCTGCTGTTCCGCTTCCAGAAGGCGACGCTGGGCAACAAGGAGATCATCGGCCTGCGGCTGGACCAGTGGGGCACCGCCGCCGTCGTGATCGCCCTGTGGGGCGCGCTGTGGTCGCTGGGCGGCAACACCGACACGGGCGTGAGCACCATCAGCTTCGGCATCGGGGCGGGCGCCTGGCTGGGCCTGGTCTCGCTGCTGGCGATGGCCGCCGCCGTGATCGCCGGCCCGCTGGTGCCCGCCCTGCAGGCCCCGCTGGCCGGTCCGGCCGGCCCGGGCGCCGGTGCTCCGCAGCAGTTCCCGCCGTACGGCGCCCAGCAGCAGCCGGGCGCGCCCGGCGCGTACGGGTACCCGGGCGGCCAGCAGCAGCCGCCGTTCCCCGGCCAGCAGCAGCAGCCCGAGCAGCAGGGCGCGGCCGCCCCGTTCGGCCAGCAGGCCCCGCAGCAGGCGCAGGGCGGCTACGGCTACCCGCAGCCCGTCCAGCAGCAGCAGGCCGCCCCGGCTCCGGCCGCCGCGCAGGCCGCCCCGGCGCCGACCGCGGTGCAGCCCGCGATCCAGGACCAGGTCCCGGCGCAGGCCGCGGCCCCGTTCGCCCCGTTCTGGTTCGCCGTCCCGGCGGTCCGCCAGCTCGGCAACAAGGACAACCCGGCCGCCCCGCCGGTCGGCGAGCTCGTCCCCGGCACCTGGTACCTGGCCGTCGACCAGCGCGGCACCGCCCTGGTCGCCCAGCTCCCGGACGGCACCCACGGCGTCCTGAGCGACACCAACGGCATCCAGCGCGGCTGACACCCGCCCGCCCCGGAGGCACGCGCAGCGTGCATCCGGGGGCGCGGGGAACTGCGCGCAGCGGAAGGCATCCGCCCGAAAGGTCCGCCCGGCGAGGGAACTCCCCTCCCCGGGCGGACCTTTCCGCACGTACGGCCCCGGCCCGCCGCCGGAGCGCCCAGGCGCTGCCCGGCCGATCCTGCCGGGCAGGGCCTAGGTGTTCTGACCACGGAGGTTGGTGACAGGGGTCACGGCGTGGTGATCTTGAAATGAGTGAGGGCCTTCTGGCTCGGTGTGGATTGCGACATCTACCCGGCGACCAGAAAGGCCCTCATGCCGCACTCTAATGCACCGCTGACCGAGACCGGCCGCCTGCGTCTGGCCCGGTGCGTGGTCGAGGACGGCTGGCCGCTTCGCCGGGCCGCCGAGCGCTTCCAGGTCTCGCCGACCACGGCCAAGCGCTGGGCCGACCGCTACCGCGCCCTCGGAGAGGCCGGCATGAGCGACCTTTCCAGCCGCCCGCACCACAGCCCGCGCCGGACCCCGACCCGTACCGAGCGGCGCATCATCAAGGTCCGCGTCCTGCGAAGATGGGGACCAGCCCGCATCGCCTACCTGCTGCGGTTGAACCCGGCCACCGTGCACCGCGTGCTGACCCGCTACCGGCTTGCCCGCCTGAACCACCTCGACCGGGCAACCGGCCGAGTGATCCGACGCTACGAGCACCACGCGCCGGGCGAGTTGGTCCACGTCGACATCAAAAAGCTCGGCAACATCCCCGACGGCGGAGGCCACAAGACCCTCGGACGCGCGGCCGGGCGCAAGACCCGTGCCGGGGCCGGCTACAGCTACCTGCACAACGCCGTCGACGACCACTCCCGCCTGGCCTACAGCGAGATCCTGCCCGACGAGCGCAAGGACACCGCCGCCGCGTTCTGGACCCGAGCACACGAGTTCTTCGCCCAGGCCGGCATCACTGTCCGGCGCGTCCTGACCGACAACGGCTCCTGCTACAAGTCCCACCCCTGGCGCAACGCCCTGGCCCGGACCGGGACCACCCACAAGCGCACCCGGCCCTACCGGCCCCAGACCAACGGCAAGGTCGAACGCTTCAACCGCACCCTGCTCGACGAATGGGCCTACGCCAAGCCCTACCGCACCGAACAGGAACGCCGAGACGCCTACCCCGCCTGGCTCCACACCTACAATCACCACCGCGGACACACCGCACTCGCAGGCCAACCACCCGCCAGCCGCGTCCCCAACCTCACAGGACAGAACACCTAGGGCCCGTCTTCAAACCCCCGTCGCAACCCTGCGGCGTCTGGTGCGTGCTCTCGGCGTGCCGGGTGGAAGGCCTCGTACTGGATGTACTTGGCCTTTCGCCCGGTGCGGCGAGAGGGCGTGCCAGGCGTCGTGGGGCAGGCGGGGGTTTGAAGACGGGCCCTAGCAGCAGTCGTTGACCGTCAGCCCCGCCGGCAGGTGCTCGCCGCCGAAGACGCTGACGGTGGCGTGGTCGCCGCCGAGGGCGGCGACGGCGAGCAGCAGGGCGCCGGCGGTCCAGGTGGTGCGTTCCTCGGGCCAGATGGCGCGGTCCTCGTAGACGTAGCCGGTCCAGTAGGAGCCGTCCTCGTGCCGCAGGTGCTGGATCCAGCGGAGGATCTCGACGGCCCGGTCGGACTGTCCGGCGGCCCACAGGGCGAGGGCGAGTTCGGCGCTCTCGCCGCCGGTGACCCAGGGGCGGTCGCTGACGCAGCGGACGCCGAGGCCGGGGACGACGAAGCGGTCCCAGTCGGCGGCGAGCCGGCGGGTGGCGTCCTCGCCGCGCAGGGCGGTGCCGAGGACGGGGTAGTACCAGTCCATGGAGTAGCGGTCCTTGTCGAGGAACCGCTCGGGGTGGCGGGCGACGGCGTGCTGGAGGAGGCCGGCGGCGAGTTCCCAGTCGGGTTGCGGCCGGTCGAGGTGGTCGGCGACGGCGAGTCCGCAGCGCAGGGCGTGCAGGATCGAGCAGGAGCCGGTGAGCAGCGCCTCGGTGGCGGCGGTGCCGTCCTCGTCCTGGCGCCAGGCGATGGCGCCGCCGGGGAGGCTGAGCCGGACGGTGTGGTCGAGGGCGCGGCTGACGGTGGGCCAGATCCGTTCCAGGAAGCGGTCGTCGCCGGTGGACAGGTGGTGGTGCCAGGCGCCGACGGCGACGTACGCGCAGAAGTTGGTCTCGCGGGCGAGGTCGGTGGCGGTGCCGTCGGCGGTGCCGGGCTGTCCGTAGGCGTAGGCGGCGTACCAGGAGCCGTCGGGGTTCTGCCGGTCGGTGAGCCACTGGTAGGCGGCTTCGGCGGCGGCGTGCTCGCCGGCGGTGTCGAGGGCCATGGCGGCCTCGGTGTGGTCCCAGGGGTCGAGGTGGCCGCCGTGGAACCAGGGGATCGCGCCGTCGGGCTGCTGGTGCGCGAGGATCGAGCGCACGGTGTCGGCGGCCTGGGCGGCGTCCAGGACGCCGTCCAGCAGCAGGGCGGCGGGGACGGCGGCGGTCACGCGCCGGCCCCGGGCCCGTACGGCTCGCCGGCCTTGCGGGGCTCGTCGGCCTTGCGGGGCTCGTCGGCCTTGCGGGGCTTGCTGGCGTAGACCACGAAGGACTTGCCGAGCAGCGGGTTGAGGGCCTTCTCGGCGGCCTTGGTGAGGGTGGAGACGACGGGGGTGCCGACGATGTCCCAGACCAGCAGCTGGTGGTAGGCGCGCACCGGCAGCGCCTTGTCGTTGTCGACGCCGACCGCGCACTTGATCCACCAGTACGGGGAGTGCAGGGCGTGCGCGTGGTGGCTGCCGTACGGGGTGAGACCGGCCTCGCGGACCTTGCCGACGAGTTCGTCGCCCTTGTAGATCCGGATGTGGCCGCCCTCGACCTCGTGGTACTCGTCGGACAGCGCCCAGCAGATCTTCTCGGGCAGGTAGCGGGGCACGGTGACGGCGAGCAGGCCGCCGGGCTTGAGGACCCGGACCATCTCGGCGAGGACGCCCTTGTCGTCGGGGATGTGCTCCATCACCTCGGAGATGATGATCTTGTCGAAGGTGTCGTCGTCGAACGGCAGGTTCAGCGCGTCGCCCTCCATGGCGGTGGCGCTGGCCCCGGCGGGGGCCTCGCCGGCCTCCTCCATGGCGGCGAACCACTTGCGGACCTCGGCGATCTCCTCGGCGTTCCGGTCCAGGGCGACCACGTTGGCGCCGCGCCGGTAGCACTCGAACGCGTGCCGGCCGCCGCCGCAGCCCAGGTCGAGCACCCGGTCGCCGGGGGCGAGCGGGAAGCGGGAGAAGTCGACGGTCAGCACTGCGGGGCTCCCATTCACGAAGGGGGTGGTACCAGGGGGTTGACGGACCGTCAGCCGACGTAGCGCCAGCCGGGGCCGGAACGGGCGGGGGCGCCGGCGCCGGTGGCGATCGCGGCCCGGTAGCGCTCGACGGTGAGTTCGGCGGCCCGGGCCCAGGTGAACCGGGCCAGCACCCGCTCGCGCCCGGCGGCGCCGAGCCGTTCGCGCAGCGCGGGGTCGTCCAGCAGCCGGCCGAGCGCGGCGGCCAGCGCGCCCGGGTCGCCGGGCGGCACCGCCAGGCAGGTCTCGCCGTCCGGTCCGGCCACCTCGGGGATGGCGCCGCCGGTGGTGGCGACCAGCGGGGTGGCGGTGGCCATCGCCTCGGCGGCGGGCAGCGAGAAGCCCTCGTACAGCGAGGGGACGCAGGCGGCCTCGGCGGAGCGGTACAGGTCGACGAGCGCGGCGTCGCTCAGGCCGGTGCGGAACTCGATGTGCTCCTCCAGCCCGAAGCGGCGCACCGCCTCGGTGACCGGCCCGTCCTCCTTCTGCGGCTTGCCGACCACCACCAGGTGCGCGTCGCGTTCGGTGCGGACCTTGGCGAGCGCCTCGACCAGGTGCACCAGGCCCTTGAGCGGGACGTCGGCGCTGGAGGTGGTGACGATCCGGCCCGGGACGCGGGCGACCGCGTCGGACGGCGACCACAGCCGGGTGTCGGCGCCGATCGGGACGACCGAGACGGCGCCGGGCGCGGCGCCGAGCTGCTCGGCGATCTCGGCCTTCGAGCTCTCCGAGACGGTGATGACGTGCGGCAGCCGGGCGGCGACCCGGCGCTGCATCCGGGTGAAGGCGTACCAGCGGCGCTTGCCGAGCCGCTCCAGCCGGGTGCGGGCCGCGGCGAGCTCCAACTGCCGGTCCACGGTGACCGGGTGGTGCACGGTGGTGACCAGCGGGAAGCCGTGCCGGGCCAGGCCGAGCAGGCCGTAGCCGAGGGTCTGGTTGTCGTGCACGACGTCGTAGCGGCCCTTGTGCCGGGCCAGGAAGGCGCGGGCGCGCAGCGAGAAGGTCAGCGGCTCGGGGAAGCCGCCGGTGCGCATCACCGCGTACTCCAGCAGGTCCACCGGGCCGCGGAACTCGCCGGCCGCGGGGGTGCGGAACGGGTCGTCGGCGCGGTACAGGTCGAGGCTGGGCAGTTCGACCAGCCGGACGCTGCCGGGGCCCTCGACCCGGTCGAGCACCGGGTACGGCTGGGCGCCGATCACGTCGACGTGGTGGCCGAGCCGGGCCAGTTCGCGCGACAGGTGGCGCACGTACACGCCCTGGCCGCCGCAGAACGGGTCGCCGCGGTAGGACAGCAGGGCGATCCGCAGCGGCGGGTGCGACACAGCGGTCATCCCCAGTCCCCATTCCTCGCTACTCACCGGGACCGGCGACGGAGAAGGCCGCCGACCGGTAAAGTAGATCACGTTTCACAGCGGTGCGGGCTCGTCGTTGGAGAAAGTGAACAACGAGGGACCTCGAAGATTACCGGCCCGTAGCTTGTCGTCAGGAGCCCCGGCGGGTGATTCGCACCACGCCGCGATCCCGCCCCGCGACCCCGCCCCTGGAGTGCCCGTGACCGCCACCGCCGCCGACGGGCCGCTGACGCCGCGCCAGGTCGAGCGCCGCCGGGGCATCCTGCGGTCGGCCACCGCGCTGGCCGCCCGGGGCGGCTACGAGGCGGTGCAGATGCGCGAGGTCGCCGAGGGCGCGCAGGTCGCGCTCGGCACCCTGTACCGCTACTTCCCGTCCAAGGTGCACCTGTTGGTCGCGGTGATGCGCGAACAGCTGGAACGCCTGCGCGAGCAGGTCCGCCGCCGTCCGCCGACCGGGCCGGACCCGGCCTCCCGGGTCGCCGAGGCGCTGACCGCCGCCTTCCACGCGCTGCAGCGCGAACCCCGGCTGGCCGAGGCCATGGTGCGGGCGCTGTCCTTCGCGGACCGCTCGGTCGGCAGCGAGGTGGACGAGGTCGCCCAGGCCACCGGCGCGATCGTGCTGGCCGCCGCCCGGCTGCCCGGCCCGCCCACCGCCGACCAGCAGGCGGCGCTGCGGGTGGTCGGCCACACCTGGCACGCCACCCTGCTGGTGTGGCTGTCCGGCCGGGCCTCGCTGGCCGAGGTCCGGGCCGACCTGCACACCGCCGCCCGGCTGCTGACCCTGGCCGGGCCCGCCCCCGCGGCCCCTCCCGCCCCGGCAGAACTGCAACCCGTTCCACCACCTGCCGCCGGTGCGGCCCCGGCCGAGGGCTAGAGTCTTGGGGGCGCGGCCCGGCCCCACCGGCCGGCCGCCGACAACTTCATCCGCCTCCGAGGCCGGGGGAAGCCGGTGCGATTCCGGCACTGACCCGCAACCGTGAGCCGCCCCCGCCACCGGGGCGCGGCGCAGTCGGACTGCCCGGCCGGAGGCGAGCGGCCCTCCTCCGTCGTGGGTCTACGGGCGGAACCGGGACAGGTCCCGGCCCGCTGCGACCGCTCACCGAAAGGCTTCCCCCACATGCTGACCGCTGCCCGCCTGGGCGCCGCCGCGCTGACCGGCGCCCTGCTCGCCGGTACCGCCGCCCCCGCGCTCGCCGACACCGCCACGCCCGCGGCTCCGTCCACGGCCCCCGCCTCCGCTCCTTCCACCGGTCCTTCGGCCGCTGCGGCGTCCGGCTCGGCCACCCCCTCCGGCTCGCCGTCCACCTCCTCGGGCGTGCCCGCCGGGCTGTACGGCAAGGGCGACCCGCAGTACGACGGGGTGTGGCGGCAGTCGCTGGCGCTGATAGCCCTCCAGCAGGAGAAGGTCGAACCCGCCGACGCCGCCGTGCAGTGGCTGCTCGACCAGCAGTGCGAGGACGGCGGCTGGCCGTCCTACCGGGCCGCCGGCACCCCGTGCACCCCCGCCACCGAGGACACCAACGCCACCTCGCTGGCCGTCCAGGCCCTCACCGCGCTCGGCGGCCACCAGCAGCCCGTCACCCGCGCCACCGACTGGCTGCGCGCGCACCAGAACCCGGACGGCAGCTGGGCGTACAACCCGGGCTCGCCCGGCGACGCCAACTCCACCGCCGTGGTGCTGAACGGCCTGCTCGCGGTCGGCCTCGACCCGGCCGGCGTCGCCGTCGACGGCCACACCGGCTGGGACGGCCTGGCCACCTTCCAGCTCGGCTGCGCGACCCCCGCCGACCAGCGCGGCGCCTTCCTCTACCAGCCCGCCGCGGGCGTCCCGGCCGCCCCCGACACCATCGCCTCCGCGCAGTCCCTGCTCGCCGCCGCCGGCGGCCACCTCCCGGTCACCGCCACCGACCGCAAGGACGGCCCGCCCAAGGCCCCGGCCTGCGACGGCGCCCAGACCCCCGGACCGCTCGCGCACGCCGACTCCGCCGAGGCCGACGCCGCCTGGCTGACCGGCCGCCTCGCCGCCGACGGCCAGCGCCTGCTCGCCAAGACCCCCGGCGCGGACACCGCCACCCCCGACTACAACTCCACCGCCTGGACGGTCCTCGGCCTGGTCGCCGCCGGCCACCCCGCCGAGGCCGTCGAAGCCGCCGACTGGCTGGCCGGCAACGCCTACCCGTGGGCCGCCCAGGGCAAGAACGGCACCGACCCGGCCGCCACCGCCACCCTGGTGCTGACCGCCCGCGCCGCCAAGCTCGACCCGTACAACTTCGGCGGCGCCAACCTGGTCCAGCTGCTCGCCGACTCCGGCCCCAAGCCGAAGACCGGCCCCGCCGGCGGCGACCCGCAGGCCACTCGCGCCCCCGGCTCCGCGATCACCGAGCCCGACGAGAACAGCGGCTTCTCGGCCGGCTGGCTGATCGGCGTCGGCCTCCTGGTCGGCGTCGGCGCCGGCCTGCTGCTCAGCCTCAACCGCCGCCACAAGAACGCCGCGCCCGCCCCCGCCCCCGAGACCGGCGCCGAGACCGGCGCCGGCACCTCCGACACCGGCACCTCCGACACCGACGCGGACGGCCGCCCGGAGCAGGACCGATGACCGGCCGGACCTCCCTCCCCCGCACCCGCCCCGCCGCGCTCCTCCTCACCCTCCTCACCCTCCTCGCCGCGTGCGCAACGCTCCTCGGCCCCGCCGCCGGAGCCTCCGCCGCCGCCGACTACCGCTACTGGTCGTTCTGGAAGGGCGGCGCCGACGGCTGGGCCTACCAGCAGGTCGGGCCGGCCGGGAACGTGCCGGCGGACGGGGCGGTGGACGGCTGGCGGTTCGTGCTGAGCCCGGACGGCGGCCAGGACGCGCCCCGGCCCGGCCCGGCCGCCGACTTCGCGGCGATCTGCCGGGGCACCGCCCCCAGCGGCGGCCACAAGCGGGTCGCCGTGGTGCTGGACTTCGGCACCGCGCAGGACGCCCCCGGCGGCGAGCAGCCGCCCGCCGCCCGCACCTCGTGCGCCTCGGTGCCGACGGCGGCGAACTCCGCCGAGGTGCTGGCCGCGGTCGCCGCGCCGCTGCGCTACGACTCCGGCGCGCTGCTGTGCGCGATCGCGGGCTACCCGCACGCGGGCTGCGGCGACCAGGTCGCGGCGGGCTCGAACTCCGGTGCCAAGGGCGGCGGTTCGGACGGCGGCCCGTCCCTCGGCCTGCTCGCCGGGGCCGGTGCGGTGGTCCTGCTGGGTGCGGGCGCGGTCTGGCAGGCCCGTCGCCGCCGCACCCGCTGAGCATGTCCGTCCACCGTCTGCACCGGGCGGCCGCCGACCCCGTCGCGGGCGGCGGCCGCCCGGCCGCCGCGCACAGCCGGGCGCTGCCGCGGCAGTTGCACCCGGGCGCGTGGTGGCTGTGGTCGCTGGGCCTGGCCGCGGCGGCCAGCCGGACCACCAACCCGCTGCTCCTGCTGCTGATCCTGGCGGTGGCGGGCTACGTGGTCGCGGCCCGCCGCAGCGACGCGCCCTGGTCGCGCTCGTACGCGGCGTTCCTGCGGCTGGGCCTGCTGGTGCTGGCCGCCCGGATGGTGTTCGCGGTGCTGCTGGGCTCCCCGGTCGGCGGCACCCACGTCCTGTTCACGCTGCCCCAACTCCCGTTGCCCGCCTGGGCGCAGGGCGTCCGGCTGGGTGGCGCGGTGACGCTGGAGGGGGTGCTGTTCGCGCTGTACGAGGGGCTGCGGCTGGCGGTCCTGCTGGCCTGCGTCGGGGCGGCGAACGCGCTGGCCTCGCCGTCCCGGCTGCTGCGTTCGCTGCCGGGTGCGCTGTACGAGGCGGGCGTGGCGGCGGTGGTGGCGATGACCTTCGCGCCGAACCTGGTCGCGGACGTCCGGCGGCTGCGCGCGGCGCGCCGGCTGCGCGGGCGCTCCGACCGGGGGGTGCGGGCGGTGCTGTCGGTCGGACTGCCGGTGCTGGAGGGTGCGTTGGATCGTTCGGTGGCGCTGGCGGCGGCGATGGACACCCGCGGTTTCGGCCGGACCGCCGAGGTGCCGCGCCGGGTGGTGCGCGCCGCCGGGGCGGCGACCCTGGCGGGGCTGCTGGCGGTGTGCGCCGCGACGTACGGGCTGCTCGCCGCGGGCCGTCACCCGTGGGCGCTGCCGGTGCTGCTGGCGGGCGCGGCCGCGGCCGGCACCGGCCTCGCGCTGGGCGGGCGGCGCTCCGTCCGGACCCGCTACCGGCCCGACCCGTGGGCGCTCCCGGAGTGGCTGACGGCCGCCTCGGGGGCGCTGGTCGCGGCCGCCCTGGTCTGGTACGCAGGCCGCTGGCCGCTGGCCCTGGCGCCGAGCGTCGTCCCGCCGGCCGCGCCCGCCCTGCCACTGCTGCCCGCGCTGGCCGCGCTGGTCGGCCTGCTGCCCGCCTTCGTCACCCCCGAGCCGCCCCGGAGCACCCGGTGACCGCCCGCACCCGCACCCCCGTCCGTCCCGCCCGCACCCGCTTCTTCCGTTCCGTCGTCCCCGAGCCGTCCCGGAGCACCCGGTGATCACTTTCGAGCAGGTCGGCGTGCAGTACGCCGACGCGTCCGCACCGGCCCTGAGCGGTGTCGAACTGACCGTTCCGGAGGGCGAGTTGTGCCTGCTGGTCGGGCCGTCCGGGTCCGGCAAGTCGACCCTGCTGGGCACCGTCTCCGGGCTGGTGCCGCACTTCACCGGCGGCACCCTGACCGGCCGGGTCACGGTCGCCGGGCGGGACACCCGCACGCACCGCCCGCGCGACCTCGCCGACGTGGTCGGCACCGTCGGGCAGGACCCGGCGGCGCACTTCGTCACCGACACCGTCGAGGAGGAACTCGCCTACGGCATGGAGTCGATGGGCCTGGACCCGGCCGTGATGCGCCGCCGGGTCGAGGAGACGCTCGACCTGCTGGGCCTGGCCGAGCTGCGCGGCCGCGCGCTGTCCTCGCTCTCCGGCGGGCAGCGCCAGCGGGTGGCGATCGGCTCGGTGCTGACCGTCCACCCGCAGGTGCTGGTGCTGGACGAGCCGACCTCCGCGCTCGACCCGGGCGCCGCCGAGGAGGTGCTGGCCGTCCTGCAGCGCCTGGTGCACGACCTGGGCACCACCGTGCTGCTCTCCGAGCACCGGCTGGAACGCGTCGTCCAGTACGCCGACCAGGTGCTGCTGCTGCCCGGCCCCGGCGAGCCGCCGGTGCTCGGCGACCCGGCCGCGCTGATGGCCCGCTCCCCCGTCCGGCCCCCGGTGGTCGAACTCGGGCTGCTGGCGGGCTGGACGCCGCTGCCGCTCACCGTCCGTGACGCCCGCCGCCGCGCGGCCCCGCTGCGCGCCCAACTCCCGCTGCCCGAGCGGAAGTTGACACCTCCTCCGGTCGAGCCCGTCGCCACCGCGACCCGCCTGGTGGTCTCCCGCGGGCCCGCCCCGGCCCTGCGCGGCGTCGAACTCGCCCTCGCCCCCGGGCAGATCACCGCCCTGATGGGACGCAACGGCGCCGGCAAGTCCACCCTGCTCGGCACCCTGGTCGGCCTGCACGCCCCCGACTCCGGCACCGTCCGGGTCGACGGCCGCACCCCGCACCGGACCCGCCCCAAGGACCTGATCCGCTCCGTCGGGCTCGTCCCGCAGGACCCGCGCGACCTGCTGTACGCCGAGACCGTCGCCGCCGAGTGCACCGCCGCCGACCAGGACGCCGGCGCCGCCCCCGGCACCTGCCGCGCCCTGCTCGCCACCCTGCTCCCCGGCATCGCCGACGACCACCACCCCCGCGACCTCTCCGAGGGCCAGCGCCTCACCCTCGCCCTCGCCGTCGTCCTCACCGCCCGCCCCCCGCTCCTCCTGCTCGACGAACCCACCCGCGGCCTCGACTACGCCGCCAAGGCCCGCCTGGTCACCGTCCTGCGCGACCTCGCCGACCGGGGCCACGCCGTCCTGCTCGCCACCCACGACGTCGAACTCGCCGCCGAACTCGCCCACCGCACCGCCGTCCTCGCCGAGGGCGAGATCGTCGCCGACGGCCCCACCCCCGACGTCGTCCTCGCCTCCCCCACCTTCGCCCCGCAGACCGCCAAGATCCTCCCCCCGCACCTCACCGTCCCCGACGTCGCCGCCGCCCTCTCCCGGCTCTCCCCGACCCCGGCCCAGGCCCAGGCCCAGGCCACCGGCCCCGCCACCGGCCCCGCGGAGCCGCCGCGATGAAGCCCCCTCCCTCCGTCACCCTCTCCCGGCCCGTCCCGCTCGGGCCGCGCTCGGTGCTCTTCCTCTCCCTCGTCTCCGCGGTCGGCGTCGCCGCCTTCGGCTGGCCGCTGCTCGCCTCCCGCAAGTCCGACCTGGTCGGCCACTCCGCCGACGCGCCCTGGCTGTTCGCGCTGCTGCTGCCGCTGCTGCTGGCCGTCCTGGTCGCCCAGCTCTCCGAGAACCGCGACGCCACCGGCGCCCCCGGCCTGGACGCCAAGGCCGTCGCCATGCTGGGCGTCCTCGCCGCGGCCGGCGCCGCGCTGCGCCCGCTCGGCGCGGGGACCGCCGGGCTGGAACCGATGTTCTTCCTGATGGTGCTGGCCGGCCGGGCGCTCGGCCCGGGCTTCGGCTTCGTCCTGGGCGCGCTCACCATGTTCGCCTCCGCGCTGCTCACCGGCGGCGTCGGCCCCTGGCTGCCGTTCCAGATGCTCACCATGGGCTGGGTCTGCCTCGGCGCCGGACTCCTCCCGGGCGCCGACCGCCTGCACGGCCGCCCCGAACTCCTGCTGCTCGCCGCCTACGGCACCGTCTCCGCCGTCGGCTACGGCACCGTCATGAACCTCCAGGGCTGGCCCTACCTCGGCGGCCTGAGCACCTCGATCTCCTTCGTCCCCGGCGACCCCCTCCCCGCCAACCTCGCCCGCTTCGCCCTCTACTGCCTCACCACCTCGCTCGGCTGGGACCTCCCCCGCGCCGCCCTCACCGCCACCCTCTGCCTCACCGTCGGCGGCCCCCTGCTGCGCACCCTCCGCCGGGCCACCCGCCGCGCCGCCTTCCACTGAGAGGCCCCGGGGCCGGCCTCCCCCGGAGACCGGCCCCGCCCCTCCCCCCTGCTACGCCTTCGGCCCCGCCTGCTGCACGACCTCGAACGACCACACCTCCGACCCGCTCGCCGCCGGCCGCGGCCGCTCGCCCCCGCCCTGGTGCGCCGCCTTCATCGGCCCCTCCATCCACGCCCGGAACGACTCCTCGTCCCGCCACCGCGTGTACACCAGGTACTGGTCCGTCCCCTCCACCGGCCGCAACAGCTCGAACCACTCGAACCCGTCCGACCCCTCCACCGCCCCGGCCCGCGAGGCGAACCGCTGCTCCAGCACCTCCCGCTGCTCCGCGGGAACCGTCAGCACATTGATCTTCACGACGCTCATGCCACCCGTCCTCCCGCACCTCACACCCGGCGCCCCCGGCAGCCGAATATCGGCGAATCCGCCTCCCCGGCATGACGGTCCGCAGGCATCCTGTGACGGACCGGTCACCCACGACGAGGGGAGCAGGCGTGAGCCGTCGACTGCGGTACATCGGAAGCAACTCGGGACACAGCGGCTGCTCGACGCTGTACGAGGACGAGGACAGCGGGAACGTGCTGGTGCAGGGCGACCTGGTGACCGACCCGGACGAGATCGCCCGGATGCGCAACGTCAAACCCGGTGAGGGGTTCGTGACGGTGCCCCGCGTACTGCTCGCGGACTTCGCGCCGCGCGACGTGGGGCGCGAGCCCGTGATGATCGGCTACGACGAGTTCGAGTCGATGTTCACGACCTTCCAGCACACGGCTTTCCGGCTGGAGACCCGCCGCCAGTACGGTTCCGACGCGCAGACCGAGACCTACCGCCGGTTCGTCGCCGGAGAGGACCTCGGCTGGGACTCGGACGACGACTGGTCCCGCAACCGCCGCGAACAGTCCGCCCGGGGGAAGCGGTTCGAGCGGGTCCGGGTCATGGACAGTCCGCCGACCACGGGCCAGCGCTACCTGTTGGCGAACGCCGCGGAGATCGGCAAGGTCGGCGAGGACGTCCGCTACCTGTGGCGGGAGGACGCCGACCGGCTGGGCCTGCCGGCGGAGGACGCCTGGCTGTTCGACTCCCGGGTGATCACCCTGCTGCACTTCGACACCGACGACACCCTGACCGGCATCGAGCTGATCACCGACCCGGTCCGGGTGGCCCGCGCCTGCCAGGAACGCGATGCCGCCTGGCACTTCGCCGTGCCGCACCGGGAATTCGGCGCCGGGGTACCGTCCGACGGATGAGCACCGATTTTCAACAGGCCCGGATCGCCCTCGGCCTGCGGCTCCGCGAGCTGCGGACCGAGGGCGGTCTCACGGGCCGCCAACTGGCCGGGGCGCTCGGCTGGACGCAGTCGAAGGTCAGCAAGCTGGAGACCGGCCGGCAGACCGCCACCCACGACGACCTCCGGGCCTGGGCGGAAGCCGTCGAGCGGCCTGAGGTCGCATCTGAACTGTCGGCCAGGCTGCGCGCGTTCGAGACCCAGTCGCGTTCCTGGCGGCGGCAGTTGGCCGCCGGGCACCGGCCGGTCCAGGACCGGCTCACCGTCGAGTGCGAGCGGACGTCCGTCACCCGGGTCTGGGAGGGCGCGCTGGTCCCCGGCCTGCTCCAGACCGCCGACTACGCCCGGCACATCTTCGAGGCCTACGTCGGCCTGCACCGCTCGCCGCGCGACGTCGAGGACGCCGTGCGCGCCCGGATCCGCCGTCAGGAACTCCTGTACCGGCCCGGAAAGCGCTTCCATGTCCTCGTGTGGGAGGCGGCGCTACGGGCCCAGGTCTGCCCGCCCGAGGTCATGGCCGCCCAACTCGACCGCCTGACTGGGGTGATGGGCATCAGCACGCTCACCCTCGGCGTCGTCCCGTTCGAGTCCCCGCTCGCCCTCCCGCCCGCGAACGGTTTCTGGGTCCACGACGAACGCCTCGTCATCGCCGAGGACTGGCATGCCGAACTCTGGCTGGACGACGCCGACAGCATCGCCCTCTACCTGCGCGTGTGGGAGTCGCTGCACCGCGCCGCCGTCCACCGCCCGGCCGCGCAGCAGGTGATCGCGCGTTGCCGCCGCGCGCTCGACCGCCCCTGAGCGATCCCGCAAAAACCCGTTTCCGGCCCGGGAA
Source organism: Kitasatospora cineracea (assembly GCF_003751605.1). NCBI lineage: Bacteria > Bacillati > Actinomycetota > Actinomycetes > Kitasatosporales > Streptomycetaceae > Kitasatospora > Kitasatospora cineracea. The sequence continues at coordinate 3,017,773 of NZ_RJVJ01000001.1, read as the reverse complement.
ACTCCAAGAATCACGTGCCCGCCGCACCACCCCGCGGCCCACCATGGCAGGCCGTCCCCCGGCACCTGTTCGTGCCGGACACGGTGTGGCCGGGGCGGGCGGACGGGGTGCGGCAGGGCGGCGCGGTGCGGCGGGCGGGGGATCCGGACGGCTGGTGGGACGCGGTGTACCGGGACGTGCCGCTGACCACGCAGTGGGACGACGGGGCGTACTCCGGCGATGCGCCCGGCCGGGTGCCGAGTTCGTCGAGCTCGATGCCGGGCATGGTGTTCTCGATGCTGGCGGTGCTCGAAGTCACCGGTGGCGAGCGGGTGTTGGAGATCGGCACCGGGACGGGTTGGAACGCGGCGCTGCTGGCGCACCGGCTGGATTCGGCGAACGTCACCACCGTCGAGGTGGACGCCGCCACCGCGGCCGCCGCACGGCACCGGCTGGCCCGGGCGGGGTACGCGCCGGTCACCGTGGTCGGGGACGGCGAGCGCGGCCATCCGCCCGGCGCGCCGTTCGACCGGGTGCTGGCCACCTGTTCGGTGCGGCGGGTGCCGTACGCGTGGGTGGAGCAGTGCCGGCCGGGCGGTCTCGTCGTCGCCCCGTGGGGCCCGGAGTACGGTGGCGAGGGGGTGGTGAAACTGACGGTCCGCCAGGACGGTACGGCGAGCGGCACGTTCGTCCGCTCCTCGGCGTTCATGCGCCTGCGCGGTCAGCGCTCCGTCCGTCCGGGCAGTCGCGGTTACCTCTCCGCGCCCTGGCCCGCCGACGGCGCGACCTCCACCACCTCGCTCTCCCCGGAGGAACTCGGCGGCTGGGTAGCCATGTTCGCGTTGGGGGTCCAACTGCCGGGCGTGTTCCCGCTGGTGGAGCGCTACCCGGACGGCTCCTACACGCTCTGGCTGCACGACACGGCCGTCACCTCGTGGGCGACGGCCGACTGGGAGCCGGGGCGGACGGAGTTCGCGGTGGTGCAGTCCGGCCCGCGCCGGCTCTGGGACGAGGCGGAGCGGGCCTGGCGCTGGTGGAACGCCAACGGCCGGCCGGGTTTCGAGCGGTTCGGGCTGACCGTCGGCCCGGAGCGCTGCACCGTCTGGCTGGACGCGCCCGACCGGCCCGTCCCGCAGGCGGGTTGAGGCCGGCGGCCGGGCTCAGGAGTTGCGTCCGGAGAGGGCCAGCGCCCAGGTGAGGCAGCCGAACGCGGCGGTGGCGGCGAGGGCGCGGACCAGGTTCCAGCGGACCCAGGTGTCCTCGAAGGCGGCGCGGACGGCGGCCGGGTCGGTGAGGCCGTCGGGGGAGCCGGCGGCGGCGAGCTTGTCGTTGAGCGGGACGTTGACGGCGCCGGTGACGGCCAGCATCACCACGTACAGGACCGCGGCCGCCACGATCCAGAGCAGGACGGTGCGGTTGCCGCCGCGCCACTGGAGCAGGCCCGCGGCCACGATCAGGACCAGGGCGCCGAGAAAGCTGAGCATGAACCAGCCGTTCAGGATGGCCGTGTTGATGCGCTGCATGGTGTCGACGAAGGCCCGGTCGCCGACCCGGGCCAGGCCCGGCATCACCGAGCAGGCGTAGGAGTAGAACAGCCCTGCGCCGAGCCCGGCCAGAAGGACCGCGCCGACCAGCGTCGCCGTGCGGAGAACTGCCATGCCGGGAACCCCCGTTCGTGTCGTCATGCCTGCCAGTCAACCGGCACGGCGGACCGGGATCCATGGCCCGGAAGCTCGTCGGCATGCGTGAGCGTCCAGGCCGCCGGTCTACCCTGTCGGGCATGGATCCGCTGACCGCGCTGCTGGCCGGGCCCCGGGCGAGCGGGGCGTTCCTGTTGCGGTCGGTGTTCGACCCGCCGTGGTCGCTGCGGATCGAGGACCGGGCGCCGCTGACGGTGCTGACCACGGTGCGCGGCGAGGGCTGGGTCGTCCCGGACGGCGCGGAGCCGGTGCCGCTGTGCCCCGGCGACCTGGTGATCGTCCGCGGCCCCGACCCGTACACCGTCGCGGACCGGCCGCAGACCCCGCCGCAGGTGGTGATCCACCCGGGGCAGGTGTCGACGACCGTCGACGGCGAGCGGATGTGCGAGGAGCTCGACCAGGGCGTCCGGACCTGGGGCAGCGGCCGGGACGCCGCGACGGTGCTGATCAGCGGCACGTACCAGCTGCACGGCGAGGTCAGCGGCCGGCTGCTGCGGGCGCTGCCGCCGGTGCTGCGGCTGGACGCCGCGGAGTGGGGCTCGCCGCTGGTCGCCCTGCTGGAGGCCGAGATCGGACGGGACGAGCCGGGCCAGGAGGCAGTGCTGGACCGGCTGTTGGACCTGCTGCTGATCTCCGCGCTGCGCTGCTGGTTCGCCCGCGACGGCCGGGCCCCGGCCTGGTACCGGGCCCACTCCGACCCGCTGGTGGGGCCCGCGCTGGGCCTGCTGCACGCCGACCCGGCCCGGGCCTGGACGGTGCACGACCTGGCGGCGGAGTGCGGGGCGTCCCGGGCGGCGCTGGCCAAGCGGTTCACCGACCTGGTCGGCGAGCCCCCGATGGCGTACCTGACGGGCTGGCGGCTGGCCCGGGCCGCCGACCTGCTGGCCGAGCCGGACGCCACCCTGGCCGCGGTGGCCCGCCGGGTCGGCTACGGCAGCGGGTTCGCGCTCAGCGCCGCGTTCAAGCGGGTGCGGGGGATCAGCCCGCAGCAGTTCCGCGACCGGGCCGGGGCCGGGGCCACGGCGTAAGGGGCCGGCCGGGGGCGTGGGACCGGGGCCGAGGGCGTCCGGCAACCGGTTGAAAACGGAGCAAAGCGGTCGGTGAACGCCTCGGGGCCCGGGCGTCCCTGTTGCCCCGGGGATTGCTCCTGCATAATCACCCCCGTTCGATTCCGACCCGAGGAGGACCGGCCCATGCCGGCAGAGCGCTGCCCCCGCTGCGGCACCGCACGCGCGGCCGGCGGCTGTGCGTGCCAGGCGGTCTCGCCGGTCGAGGAGACCGCCGTCCTCCCGCACCTGGAGGGCCCGCCGCTGGTCCGGCCGTACGTGGCCGGAGCGTCCGTGGTGGAGCCCGGCGACCCGGCCCGGGACCCGTTCGCCGCCCGGGGCGCCCAGCCCCCGGTGCAGCCGGCCGCCGTGCAGCCGATCGCCGCCGTTCCCCCGGTGGCGGCTCCGCCGAGGTCCGGCCCGCCGGTCGCGGTGCCGACCAGCGCCGCGCAGCCGCCCGCGGTGCAGCCGATCACCGGCCCGCCGCCGTCCGCCGGTCCGCCGCCCCCGGGCCGGCCCCCGCACGTCCCGCAGGCCGCCAGCCCGTTCGGCCCGCCGCAGCCCACCGCCGCACCCGCCCCGCCGCACCCGCAACCTCAGCCCCGACCGGACGCCGCCGCAACCCAGTTGCTGCCGCCCGTCCCCCCGCAGCAGTCGCAGCCCCAACCGGACGCCGCTGCAACCCAGTTGCTGCCGCCCGTCCCGCCGCAGCAACAGCAACAGGCACCGCACAGCGGCGCGCCCGGGCGCTTCGTCCCGATCCCGCCGCCGGGGCAGGGCGCGGCCCAGGTGCCGGTGGCCGAGCAGACCATGCCGCTGACCCTGGGCCCGGTCGCGGGCTCGCGGCAGCACCCCTCGCCGCTCGCGGCCGCCTACCCGCCGGTGGGCGCCGAGCAGGACGGGGTGACCCGGCCGATCCCGCTCGACCTCCAGGGCGACGGCGAGGCCGACGACGCCCGGGGCGGCCCCGACGGGCCCGGGGACGGGCCGTGGGCGGCCGGGGCCGGCGCCGACCTCGGCATGTTCACCTTCCGCGAGGACGGCTCGGAGGGCCCGGTCAGCCGGGCCGACCGCCGCGAGCAGCGCCGGCAGACCGCCGACCGCCGCCGGCTGGTGATCGCGGGCGGCGCGGTCGGGGTGACCGCGCTGGGTGCCACCCTGGCGATGCTGCTGTCCTCGTCGTCGACGACCGTCGACAAGGCGCTGCCCGCGCCGACCGGCCCGGCGGTGTCCTCCCCGGCCGAGGTGTCGCCGAGCCCCACCGACACCGCCCCGGCCGCCGAGTCCTCCGCGCCCGCCGCCGAGAGCCCGTCGCCGACCCGCACCACGGCCCGGCCGACCCAGGCGGTGACCACCAAGGCGGTGGCGCCACCGACCACCGAGGCCCCGAGCCCGCCCGGCAGCCCGTCCGCGAGCCGCACCACGACGCCGTCCGCCACGCCCGGGGCGGCGACCCTGCGGCTGAACGACACCGGTCCGGACGTGGCGCAGATGCAGCAGTTGCTGATGGCGGTCAACTGCGACCGGATCGGCCCGCTGGACTCCGACCGGACCAGCAGCAACCAGCCCGGCTTCGGCTACTGGACGCAGAGCGTGCTGGCGAGCTTCCAGCGCAGGAACCGCGCGCTCAAGGGCGTCGACCTGGGCGTCTACGACCCGCAGACCCGCTCGGCCCTGCAGGACGCGGCCCAGCACCCCGACTGCTGAGCCGCCCCGCCACGCCAGGCCCCGCCACAGGCAGGTCCCACCATGCCAGGCCCCGCCAGCCGACGCCCCGCCGGCCGGCGCCCCGCCGGCCGGCGCCCCGCCAGCCGGCGCCTCGTCAGCCGGCGATCGCCTTGAACAGGCTCCACCCGGCCAGCACGATCATCGCCAGCGCGGCGACCCGCACGATGACCTTCATCGGCACGTGCTGGAGCAGCTTCTGCCCGCCGACGATGGCCACGCCGCCGACCGCGCACAGCGCCAGCCACGCGCCGAGGCCGACGGCCAGCGGGTCGTCGTACTTGGCGGCGAGGTTGGCGGTCATGATCTGGGTGAGGTCGCCGAACTCGGCGATCGCGACGATGACGAAGCTGGTGCCGGCGACCTTCCAGAAGGAGTCGTTCGCGGGTTCCCTGCCCTCGGCGCCGTCGTCCTCGTCCTCCTTGTGCCAGAGCAGCATGGCGGCGCCGCCCAGGAAGAGCAGGCCGGTGATGCCTTCGACCCAGCGGTGCGGCAGCAGGGCGAGCAGGCTGCCGGCGGCCAGGGCGAGGGCGACCTGGAGGGCGAACGCGGCGGCGATGCCCGCGAAGACGTAGCCCGCCCGGTACTTGGTGCCCAGGACCAGGCTGGCCAGGGCGGTCTTGTCGGGGAGTTCGGCCAGGAAGATGATGCCGAACGTCAGCGCGGCGATGGTCAGACTGTTCATCGGTTGCGGGGGTTCTCCGTCTCGGGGCCGCCGGCCCCGGCGCAGCACCCTCGGCAGGGGACGCCTCGGCCCGGCAGCACTGGTTCATGGTCACAGCACTGCGGCCGAAGGTCTCGCCGACACCCCGCGGGTGCCCCGGGCGCCGGGCCGTCCGCGGGGGACTGGCCAGTATGTCGACGGTCCGGTGGAGGGCTACTCCCCTTCAACAACGGGCCGAGCCTACCGGATGCCGGAGGCCGTCCCGACCAGTCCCCGGCCGACCAGTTCGAGCACGGCCGTCACCGCGACCGCCTCCACGGCGAGCAGCGCGACCAGCACGAACAGCTGCACCGCCCCGGCCTGGACGGGCGTGGCCCCGCCGAGCAACATGCCGACGAACGCGCCGGGCAGGGTGACCAGGCCGACGGTGCGGGTCTGGTCGAGGGCGGGGACGAGGGAGGTCGCGGCGGCGGTGCGGCAGATCTCCAGCCGGGCGTCGCGCTCCTCGAAGCCCAGCGCGAGGGCGGCCTCCACCTCGCCGTGCCGCAGCCGCAGTTCGTCCAGGGCCCGCCGTCCGGCCAGCGAGGTCGCGGTGAGCGCTCCGCCGATCAGGATCCCGGCGACCGGGATGACGGTGATGCCCTTGGCGGGCAGCAGTCCGGTCGCGGCGAGCAGCAGCAGGACGGGCAGCACCCCGGCGGCGATCGGCACCGCCGCCCACACCCACTCCCACCGTCCGGCCGCCCCCTCCTCCCCCTCCCCCGCGCCGCCCCGCCGACGGCCAGCGCCGACCCGCAGGCGACCCGCGCCGCCCCGCCGACGCCCGGCCCCGGTCCCAGCCCCGGCCCCGGCCCCGGCCCGCCGTCGCCCCTCGCCGATCCGCCGCCCCGCGGTGCGCACCGCGACGGTGAACATCAGCAGCACGAACAGCGCGGACGTCCACAGCGAGCGCACCACCCAGGCGATCACCAGCGCGACCAGCGCGAGTTGCACGGCCGCCCGCAGCCCGGCCCGGAGCACCGCCCGGCCGTGCCCGAGGCCGCCCCGTCCGGCGACCAGCGCGGCCACCGCGAGCAGCACCGCGCAGGCCGCGCCGAGCGCGGGCGTGACCGGCAGGAGTTGGCCGCCGCCCGAGGCGACGAGCGGGTGCACCGGAGCGGTCACGTCGGCGTCAGACCCAGCTCTCGAACCACATCCGGGTGTGCCACTCGGACATCGGGATGACCTGCCCCGTGTACAGCGGGTAGAAGAAGGCGAAGCAGCCGACGATGGCGGCCACGATCAGTCCGGCCCCGGCCGCGCCCCAGCGGCGGCGGCTCGGCGGGCTGCCGGCCGGGCCGAGCATCGCGCCGAGCATCTGCGCGACGGCCAGGCAGAGGAAGGGCACCAGCACCACCATGTAGAAGGAGAAGACGGTGCGCTGCTGGTACTGGAACCAGGGCAGGTAGACGGCGGCGACGGCGGCGAGGAGCGCGCCGGAGCGCCAGTCCCGCCGGAAGAACCAGCGGTAGAGCGCGTACGCCAGCGCGAAGCAGGCCGTCCACCACAGGAAGGGGGTGCCGAGCGCGAGGATCTGGCTCGCGCAGCCGTCGGGGGCGGTGCAGCCGTCCTGGCCGGCGGCCAGCTGCACCCAGTACATGGAGACGGGGCGGCCCTGGACCAGCCAGCTCCACGGGTTGGACTGGTAGGTGTGCGGGGAGGTCAGGTGGGTGTTGAACTCCCAGATCTGCGCGTGGTAGTGCCACAGGCTGCGCAGCGGGCCGGGCACCCAGCTGCCGGGCTGCCCGTCCGCCCAGTGCCGGTCGTAGCCGCCGTCGGTGGCGAACCAGCCGGTCCAGGAGAGCAGGTAGACCGCGAGGCCGGCGACCGGCAGGGAGAGCGCGGCGGGCCACAGGTCGCGGCGGAGCATGGAGCGCCAGGCGCGGTGGGCGCCGGCGGCGCGGCGGCCGGCCTGGTCCCAGAGCAGGACGAGGAGGGTGAGGACGGCGAGGACGGGCGCGCCGGTCCACTTGACCGAGCAGGCGGCGCCGAGCAGCAGTCCGGCGGCGAGCCGCCAGGGGCGCAGGCCGAGGCGGACCTCGTCGGCGGCCCGGCCGCCCTCGGCGCGGGCGGCGCGCAGCAGGTCGCGGGTGCGGTCGCGGTCGATCAGCAGGGCGCCGAACGCGGCGAGCACGAAGAACGCGGAGACGCCGTCGAGCAGGCCGACCCGGCTGAGCACGAACTGCAGGCCGTCGACGGCCATCAGCAGTCCGGCGACGCAGCCGAGCAGGGTGGAGCGGAACAGCCGGCGGCCGATCCGGGCGACCATCAGGACGCTGAGGGTGCCGAGCAGGGCGACGGCGATCCGCCAGCCGAACGGGTCGAGGCCCCAGATCCACTCGCCCAGGCCGATGACCCACTTGCCGAGCGGCGGGTGGGCGATGAACGTGCCGGTCCCGCTGAGCGGGACGATCTGCGGGTTGCCGAGGATCAGCTGGTTGGCGTTGTCCGGCCACACCGACTCGTAGCCGTTGTGCCACAGCGCCCAGGCGTCCTTGGGGTAGTACGTCTCGTCGAAGACGAAGGCGTGCGGGGACTTCAGGTTCCACAGCCGCAGCACCCCGGCGAACACGGCCACCGCCAGCGGGCCCCACCACCGGTACCTGTCCTTCGCCGGTGCGGCGGGCACCGTCTCCTCCTGCTGCCGCCGCTCCATCACCGCCAGCGCCATACCCTCCCCGTTCGACCGCAGTTGACGACTTGTCCGCAATGTCCGCATCCTAGCCTGCGGCCGCGTACGTCCGCGGGCGCCGGCCGAGGGTGCTCGGAGCATTCTCCCCCCTGCCCCGCGCGCGGTTACGGTTGACCCTCGACCAGGTCGAGGGGCCAGGGTCAACCCCTGTGGAGAGCACCATGCGCAGCATCGGCGAGATGGCCCGGGCCAGCGGCCTGAACCCCGGCACCCTGCGGTTCTACGACAGCGCGGGCGTCTTCGTCCCGGCCGCCGTGGACCCGCACACCGGGTACCGCTGGTACGCGGAGGAGCAGCTGCCGGACGCCCGGCTGCTGGCTCGGCTGCGCCGGGTCGGGCTGCCGCTGGCCGGGATCACCCGGGTGCTGACCGGTTCGCCGGCCGAGGCCCGGGCCGAGCTGGACGCGCACCTGCGCCGCCTGGAGGACGGGTTGACCGATGCCCGCCGGGAGCTCTCCGCCGTCCGTTGCCTGCTCGATTCCCGGGAGTTCCCCGTGCCGCAGACCCGCCTGACCGTTCCCGCCCCCGCGCTCGCCGCCGCCCTGGACGCGGTGCGCTTCGCCGCCCCGGCCGACGCCGCGCTGCCCGCCGTCGCCGGGATCTTCCTGGACGCCGAGGACGGCGTGCTGCACCTGGTGGCCACCGACCGCTACCGCCTGGCGGTCGCCGACTGCCCGGCCGCCCTGTCCGGGCCGCCCGCCTCGGCCCTGCTGCCCACTGCCCTCGCGGACGCCGCCCGGGCCCTGCTCGCCGACGCCGAGGAGGCCGAACTGACGCTCGACGGCGGTCTGTTCACCATCCGCGCGGCCGGCCGCTCGCTCTCCGGCGAGCGCGCCGAGGCCGACTTCCCGGACTACCGCCGCCTGCTGCGTCTGGAGCCCACCCACCGGGTCACCCTGACCGCCGCCGACCTGCGCGCGCTGCCCGAGGACGACGGCTCCACCACCCTGACCGCCACCGTCGCCGACGCCCTCCCCGACGCCTCCTCCCCCGCCGACCTGCTGGTCCACGTCAACCGCGAGTTCCTGCTGCAGGCCGCGGGCGCCGCCGAACAGCTCGTCCTGGAACTCGGCGGCCCGATCGGCCCGCTGGCCATCCGCTTCCCGTCCCGGGCCGACACCTTCTCCCTGCTGATGCCGATCGCCCGCTGACCTCCCGGCGGGTGCGGGCGGGCGGGTACGGTCGGCGCCATGACCGCCGTCGACTGGCCCGCCGTCCGCGCCCGCCTGCTCGCCCTGCTCGAGCGCGACCCCGAACAGGGCGCCACCGCACCGCCGTTGACCGAGCAGCAGGTCGCCGAGGCGGAGGCCTGGCTCGGCGTCCCCTTCCCGTCCGACTACCGCTGCTACCTGCGGCAGGTCAGCGCGGGCGGCTGGTTCCTCGACGAACTGCGCCGCACCGGGCACGGCTGGGGCTGGGGCGGCGACCAGCGGGGAGACCTGGCCCGGCCGTTCCCCGGCCCCTCGAACGAACCCGACCCCGGCGCCGCGCCCCCGCCGGGCGGGTGGACGGCCCGGGAGCGGGACCGGGTCGCGGGCCTGGCGTTCATCGCCGACCGCGGCAGCGGGACGGCCGTGGGCCTGGCGTTCACCGGCCCGTGGCGCGGGACGGTGTGGAAGGACAGCCGCCCCGCCTGCGGCGAGGTCCACCCGCTGCTCACCGAGGACGGCCGGGAGGCGACCTTCGCCGAGTGGCTGCTCGACTGGCTGGCGCACACGGAGGAACTGGCCGGCGCCACCCGCGAGCAGCGCGGGCAGGTCGCCTACTGCTGGCACATGGGGGTGGAGACCCCGATCGACTGGTGCCCGCCCCCGGGCCTGCTCCGCCGCGGCTGACCGCTCAGGCCGCGGTCTGCAGCTCCCGCAGTCCGTGCTGCTGCACGGCCAGCACCCGGACGTTGTCCTGCGCGGGCGTGAGGTGCCCGCGCAGCCGGACGGCGAGGGCGACGATCAGCAGCGTGCACAGCGCCATCGCGGCGAGGTACAGCGGCCAGGTGCCGGAGCCGACCAGCAGCACGCCGACGGCGGGGCCGACCGCGACGGCGATCTGCTTCACCAGCGCGTACCCGGCGTTGTAGGTGCCGAGCAGCCGGGCGGGCGCCAGGTCCGCGACGATCGGGCCCATGGTGGGGGCGAGCAGTGACTCGCCGACGCCGAACAGCGCGTAGACGGCGACGATCGCCACCGTCGCGGCCATCGCCTCGGTGCGGATCAGCCCGGCGACCACGGCCATGCCCCAGGCGGCCAGCCAGACCGCGCCGGCGGCGGCCATCGCGGTGGTGCGGCGGCGGCGCTCGGTGATCCGGACGACGAACATCTGCAGCAGCACGATGGTCAGCGCGTTGGCGCCGATGGCCAGGCCGAGGGTGGAGGGCGGGGTGCCGACGGTGTCGGTGGCGAACGCCGCGACGCCGGACTCGAACTGCCCGTAGCAGGTGAAGAAGATCAGCCCGGCGAGCGCGCACAGCCGCAGCATCGCCTTGTCGGCGACCATCGCCCGCAGCCCGCCGCCGCGCTTCGCCGCCCCGGCCGGGGCGGCCTCGACCGCTTCCGCCGGCATCCTGGCGGTGCCGGTGACGGCGGCCAGGCCGAGGAAGGTCAGCGCCTCGATGGTGAACAGCCGGGTCAGGCTGGCCGGGTCCGAGGTGTCGACGATCTGCCCGCCGACCAGGGCGCCGATGCCCATGCCGAGGTTGACCAGGGTGAACTGGAGCGCGAAGGCCCGGGAGCGCTCGGTGCGGCCGGTGCAGCGGACGATCATCGTGGCCAGCGCGGGCTGGCAGGTGGTGACGCCGGCGCCGAACAGGAAGGAGGAGAGCAGCAGCCCGGTGGTGTTCGCGGCCTGCCCGAAGGCGAACGCGCCGACGGCGGCCGTCACGGTGCCGGCCAGCAGCACCGGGCGCGGCCCGTACCGGTCGATGCCGCGGCCGGTGAACGGCAGCACGGCCAGCGCGGCGAGCGCGAACACGGTGAACACCGCGCCCGCCGCCGCGGCCCCGAGGCCCCGCACCTGGTCCACGTACACGAACATGTACGGCAAGGTGAAGCCGCTGCCGAACGCACTGAGCGCGTTGCCGACCTGGACGCGGCGCAGTCGGCCGCCCCACTCCTTCACTGCACACCCCTCTTCACGCACGTCGGGCCGGGCTCCCGCCTCGGCCTTTACTCCGTAAGATTTCAGACCTAAAGTCTTACCATCCAAACCTTAAGGCGTCAAAGGCTTAACAGCTGCACCCTGCGTGGGACAATGACCCCCATGAGCGCACGCAGAGCGGAGCCCCAGACCGCCACCGAACTCGGCATCGCCGAGCAGGTGGCCCTCTACCAGCGGGAATTCCCCACCGTGGACCCGCAGGTGGAGACCATCGTCTCGACCCTCTCCCGGCTGGCCCGCCGGATGAACGTGGCCTACGGACGCCAGCTGGCCACCCTCGGCATCACCTCCGCCGAGTGGGAGGTGCTCAAGGCCCTGGTGTTCACCGGCGCCCCCTACCAGCTCGGCCCGGGCGAGCTGGCCAAGCGCCTCGGCCTGACCCCGGCCGCGATGACCCACCGGATCGACCGGATGGTCGCCGAGGGCCTGGTCACCCGGGAGCGCGACGAGGCCAACCGGGTCCGGGTGATCATCGAGCTGACCGACGGGGGCCGCGACAAGTGGCTCGAACTGATGCGGATGGCCGCCGTCTTCGAGGCCGACCTGCTCCAGGACGTCCCCGGCGCGGCCCGCCCCGAGCTGGCCGCCACCCTGACCCGGATGCTGCGCCGGATCGAGGAGACCCAGCCGGACGCGCTCGGCCGCACCGACGACCTGACCTGCTGACCCCGCGGCGGCGGGCGGGGAAAACGGACGAGGGGCGCGGGGAGATCCCTCTCCTCGCGCCCCTCGCGGGGTGCCGGCTCAGCCGGTCAGGTGCTCAGGTTCAGCAGGCGCCGTTGTCGGTCCAGGCGCCCCACTGGCCGCTCAGGCTCGGGTCCTCGTTCGTGGTCCACCACTTGTTGGTGTAGTAGTGGCCCTTCCAGGAGACCTTGGTCGGGGAGGCGTACACCGCGGAGGCGCTCCAGCTCGGCGCACCGGCGCAGGCACCGGTCGAGGCGGAGGACGACGCGGAGGCCGACGCGGACGGGCTGGCCGACTGCGAGGGCGAGGTGGAGGCGGAGGCCGACGCGGACGGGCTGGCCGACTGCGAGGCGGAGGCCGACGGGCTGGCCGACTGGGTCGGGGCGGCCGGGCAGTTCGCGGCGGAGCCGTTGGTGGCGGTCACCGTCTTGTCGAACAGCGCGGTCTGGGTGCCCAGGTCGTACATCGAGAACATGAACGAGCCGCCGAGGCCGTTGCAGTGCGCGTAGTCGAGCTTGGCCTGGATGGACTGCGCGTTCTCGCCGGACCAGAAGGTGGTGCCGTCGTAGAAGTAGGCGGCCTTCGCGGTGTCGTCCCAGTAGGTGTAGCTGGGGTTGTCGACGAAGCCGTTCAGCTCCTTGTACATCTTGATGCCGGCCACGCCGCCGGAGTAGGTGCCGCCGGGCGCCGGGGCGGACGCCTTCTGGAACAGGCCGTGGCTGTTGCCGGCCGAGACGCCGGTCCAGCCGCGGTAGTAGAACGGGACGCCGACGTTGATCTTCTTCGCCGGGAAGCCGCCCGCGATGCCGTACTGCGGGTCACCCACGGTGTAGGCCTTGACCGCCGCGTCCACCGAGTACTTGCCGTTGCCGCCCGGGACCGGGTTCATCGGGTCGTTCGGGTTGGTGTAGATCGGGGCCTGGTGGTTGGTCGGGCCCTGGGCCTCCCAACCGCCGTGCATGTCGTACGTCATGATGTCCAGGAAGGTCAGGTACTGGCCGATCTTGTCGGTCTCGACGTACTTGATCTTGTCCTGGCCGGCGCCGACCGCGGCCGCCAGGCCGTAGGTCTTGCCGTCGGTCTTGCCCTGGGCGTCCAGCTGGCTGCGGAACTCGGCGAGCAGCGCGGTGAAGTTCTGCTTGTCGTTGGGCGAGGAGTGGTTGCCGGTGTGGCCGTTGCCGCCCGGGTACTCCCAGTCCAGGTCGAAGCCGTCGAAGATGCCGGCGCCGGTGCCCGGGCCGCCGTAGCCGCCCTCGGAGGGCAGGTTGCCCTTGATGAACATGTCGATGCAGGAGGACACCAGCTTCTTGCGGGAAGCGTCGGTGGCCGCGGCGTCGGAGAAGTACTTCGAGTAGGTCCAGCCGCCGATCGACATCAGGACCTTGAGGTTCGGGTTCTTCGCCTTCAGCTTCTTGATCTGGTTGAAGTTGCCGACGATCGGCTGGTTCCAGGTGTCGCCCACGCCGTCGACCGAGATGTCGGCGCCGAAGCTCTTCTGGTAGTCGGCGAAGGAGTCGCCCGCACCGTCGCCCGCGTTGGGGTCGTCCTCGTTCTGCGACGCGGCCTTGTTGGCCTCGAAACAGGACAGGGTGGTGGGGTTGATGTTGGCGAAGTCGTAGATGATGTAGTCGAGCTTCCCGGCGGCGCCGGTGTCCTGCATCGTCTTGAGGTAGTACGCGTTCGAGTAGATCGACCACTGGTCGAAGTACGCGACCTTGATGCCGCCGCTGGTGGCCGGGGCGCCGGTCGAGTTGGTCGGCGCGGCCTGGGCGGTGCCGCCGGTCAGGGCCAGGGTGCCGCCGAGCAGCAGGGAGGCCGCGGTGCCGGCCGCGAGCGCGGCCCAGCTCTTCGGCCGCCGCCGCGCAGGCGACTGGGGGGAAACGGAACGAAGCATGGCTGCGTGACTCCTGGTTGTGGGGGTCCCGCCAGAACCGGGCACGAACCGTGTGAGGTGGGGTCACACGACCTGGTCATGACAGGGGAATCGAGCGGTGGCCTGCACAAACACCAGGTGCGGGTAAGCCGAACCGGCGCCGGTGGTCTGAACCACCGGCGCCGGCCCAGGGGCTCCCTGCACCTGCCAAGTAAAATGGACTAGACCAACTCGGCCGTCAAGAGCGGGATCTGACGCTTACGCCACGCTTAAGGTTCGGTGTCCGGTCAGTACCGCAGCGCGTTCGCCACCACGGGCGTCACGCTGCCCTCCAGCGAACGGTTGCTCTCCGCCGTGGCCTGCGCGGACGCCCCCGCCGCCACCTCCGGCACGTTCACCACCACCGCGTCGAGCAGGTTCCCCGACCCGTCGTCGAAGTTGACTTGAATCGTGTACTTGCCGGACTGCGAACCGTGGTTGGTGACCGTCAGCGGCACCGACAGCTTCCCGCCCGAGCCGGTGGTGGCCGTTCCCAGCGCCACGTCGCCCTTCGCGTCCAGTCCGCCCTTCACGCTCGCCAGCGCCGAGGACGCGGCGGCCTGCGCGGAGGCGCCCAGCGAGGCGGCGGCCGAGCCGATCGCCGCCGTCGCCGAGGAGGCCGCCGAGGCCACCGCCGACTTGGCGCCCTCCAGCGCCGAGGAGGCCGCCGGGGACGGCGAGCCGTCCGAGGAGCAGCCGGACAGCGCCGCGGCGCCCAGCAGGGCGGCGGCCGTCCAGCCGGCGGCGGCCCGCATCGATCGCTTCATCAGTGGATCCCTTCGGTAGTGGACGTCCGTCGGCCGCTCAGGAGAGCCCGCTGCCGTCCTCCCGGGCCGCCTCGTCCGCGGCCCGCGCCTCCCGCCGGCGCACCTCCTCCTGGCGGCGGGTCACCACCGCCGCCGCGCCCAGCGCGCTCGCCGCGAACGCCAGCGCGCCCATCCACGGGCGGGCCAGCCGGTGGCCCAGCGCGGCGTCCAGCGAGTAGCGGCCCGCGCCCGCGACGCCCAGCGCCAGCCCGCAGGCGCCCAGCAGCGCCGGGTACTCGAAGCCGCCGCCGTGCGCGAAGAAGCCCGCCGGGGCGTGCACCGAGATCGCGCCCGCCATCGTCCCGGCGACGACCGACCCGGCCGCGGGCGTGGCCAGGCCGACCGCGAGCAGCGCGCCGCCGCCCGCCTCGCCCAGCCCGGCCGCGTACGCGCTGCGCTCGCCCGGCAGGAAGCCCATGTGCTCCATCGCCTGCGCGGTGCCCTCCGGCCCGGCGCCGCCGAACCAGCCGAACAGCTTCTGCGTCCCGTGCGCGAACAGGACACCGCCGACGGCCGCGCGCAGCGCCAGCAGACCGAGATCCTTGCGGTGCAGACAAGCCATGATGTTGCCCCTGGTGTGGAAGAGAAGAGTTGGGGCCATCCCAACGCGCGCACCGGCCCCGCTCGACCCGGCGGAGCCATCCGGGCGACGCGCACCGACCGACAGGAGCCCCCCGTGCCCACCTCCCCCCAGCCGTCCGAGTACGTCCTGCACGGCGAGCGGATCACCGACGAGCCCGCGCTCTGGGCCGAACTGGGCCGCGCCGTGGCGGCCCCCGACGGCTACTACGGCCGCAACCTGGACGCCCTGGCCGACTGCCTGCGCGGCGGCTTCGCCCCCGAGCCGCCGTTCGTGCTGCTCTGGCGGCACGCGATGGTCTCCGCCCAGGCCCTGACCCGCCGGGTGACCGGCCCCGACGAGGAGGACCGCTCCTACTTCGACGCCGTCCTCGACGTCCTCCGCCAGGGCGGCGTCACCGTCCGCCTCCGCTGACCGCCCCCACCCCGCACCGGAGAGCCCGGCCCCCCTGACCCGACACCCGGCCGCACCACGAAACGCCCACCGACCCCCCGCCCACCCACGCGCGGCTCAGGGGCTGAGCGGCCTCCAGCCATCCCCCAACCCCCTCCCGGCCCCCGACACCCGCCCCGGCTCAAGAGGCTGAACGGCCGCCAACCATCCCCCCAACCCCCCGCCACGCGACTCCCCGACCCTCCCCTCCACCCGCCGCCAGACGGCCTCCCCAGCCACCAACGCCCGCCCCGGCTCAGGGGCTGGACGGCCGCCAATCCATCCCCCCAACCCCTCCCAGCCCGCCGCCAGGCGCCCCCAGCCCCCGACGCCCGCCCCGGCTCAGGGGCTGGACGGCCGCCAACCATCCCCCCAACCCCTCCCGCCCCGCCGCCAGGCGACCTCCCCAGCCACCAACGCCCGCCCCGGCTCAAGGGGCTGAGCAGCCGCCAATCCATCCCCCCAACCCCCTCCCGGCCCGCCGCCAGGCGTCCCCCATCCCCCGACGCCCGCCCCGGCTCAGGGGCTGAGCGGGCGCCACGGCACCGGGCTGGAGAGGATCATCGAGCTGGTCGGCTGTCCGTAGCCGCCGAGCCGGTCGGTCAGGCGCTCGAAGGACGGCATGTCCGGCACCCCGACCAGCAGCACACAGCACGCCCCGCCGGTGACCCGGTGCAGTTGGAAGACCTCCGGCCAGCGCGCCACCTCCGGGTCGCGGAGCAGGCAGCGCACCCCGTAGCACTCCACCGTGACCAGGGCCATCACCGCCGCCCCGGCCTTCGCCGGGGCCAGGTGCGCGTGGTAGCCGGTGATCACCCCGTCCGCCTCCAGCCGGCGCACCCGCTCCGCGACGGCCGGCGGGGAGAGGTTCACCCGGCGGGAGAGCTCGTTGTACGACAGTCGCGCGTCGGCCTGCAGTTCGGCCAGCAGCAGGCGGTCCACCGCGTCCACCGGCGGCTCCTTTTCGTTCGTCAGGCGATCGGGGGCGGACGCCTTGCGAACGGCAGGCCGATGCCCCCATCCGGGCTACGACGCCCATTCAAGAGCAGGCCGCCGCGCCGCACAATGGGTGACGCCCGCGGCACCCCGAGCGGGCGGAGCCAAGGAGGTACCGGCCATGACCGGCCAGACCCACCGTCCCCACCTGCGGTTCGGTTCCGACCAGGACCCCGACCAGGCCCCCGGCGCGTCCACCCCCTACGCCCGGTACGTGCGCCTGGCCGAACTGCACGCCCTCCAGCAGCCGCGCAGCGCGGAGCCCGCGGAGTACGCGTTCATCGTCACCACCCAGGTGATGGAGCTGCTGTTCGACCTGCTGGAGCGCGACTGGGCGGCCGCCCGCACCGCCCTGCGCGCCGACGACCTGGACGCCGCGCTGGCCGCGCTGCGCCGCGGGCAGCACACCCAGGACGTGCTGGTCGGCTCCTGGGACCTGCTGGCCGCCATGACGCCCGCCGAGTTCAACTCCTTCCGCCCGGTGCTCGGCGAGGCGTCCGGCTTCCAGTCCTCGGCCTTCCTGCGGCTGGAGTTCCTGCTCGGCAACCGCAGCGAGGGCCTGCTGGAGATGTACCGGGAATCCCCCGCCGAGTACGACGCGCTGTTCGCCGCGCTGCGCACCCCGAGCCTGTACGCCGAGGCGCTGGCCGTGCTGGCCCGGCGCGGCCTGGCGGTGCCCGCGGCGCCGGTCACCGCCCGGCACCGCCACGACGACGCGGTGGAGGCCGCCTGGCGGGCCGTCTACACCGACCCGGCGCTGGCCGACCTGGTCCGGCTCGGCGAGGCCCTGCTGGACACCGCCGAGCGCGTCACGCGCTGGCGCCAGCGCCACTACTCCGCCGTCAAGCGCACCATGGGCGGCAAGCCCGGCACCGGCGGCTCCAGCGGCCTGAGCTGGCTGAAGCAGTCCGCCGACCAGGACGTCTTCCCCGAGCTGTGGACCGTCCGCAACGACCTCTGAGCACCCCCGGGAGCAACGCCGTGACCCCCACCCGTGAGCAGTGCGCGGCCCGCGACGCCGCCGACCCGCTGCACGCCCTGCGCGCCGAGTTCGACCTACCCGCCGGGGTGCTCTACCTCGACGGCAACTCGCTGGGCGCGCTGCCCCGCCGCACCCCCGGCCACCTGGCGAAGGTGGTGGAGGGCGAGTGGGGCGCGGGACTGATCCGGTCCTGGAACGACGCCGGCTGGTTCCACCAGCCGGGGCGGCTCGGCGACCGGCTCGGCGCCCACCTGCTGGGCGCCGCGCCCGGGCAGGTGGTGGTCTGCGACTCCACCTCGGTCAACCTGTTCAAGGTGCTGGGCGCGGCCCTGCGGCTGCGTCCGGGCCGCCCGGCGCTGCTCGTCGAGCGGCACGCCTTCCCCACCGACCTGTACATCGCCGACGGCCTGAGCGGCCTGCACCCCGGCACCCGGCCGGTGCTGCTGGACTCCGCCGCGCAGCTGGACGCCGCCCTGGACTCCGAGGCCGCCGTGGTGCTGCTCTCGCACGTCGACTACCGGACCGGCGAGCTGCTGGACATGGCGGCCGTCACCGAGCGGATCCACGCCGCCGGGGCGCTCGCCGTCTGGGACCTGTGCCACACCGCGGGCGCGCTGCCGATCCACCTGGACGCGGCGGGCGTCGACTTCGCCGTCGGCTGCGGCTACAAGTACCTCAACGGCGGCCCGGGCGCGCCCGCCTTCCTGTACGCCGCGGCCCGCCACCAGGCCGACGCCCGGCAGCCGCTGACCGGCTGGTTCGGGCACGCCCGGCAGTTCGACTTCGAGCCCGGCTACCGGCCCGCCGAGGGCGTCACCCGCTTCCTCACCGGCACCCCGCCGGTCCTCGGCCTGGCCGCGCTGGAGGCCGCGCTGGAGGTCTGGGAGCTGGCCGACCCGGCCGCCGTCCGGCTCAAGAGCCTCGAACTGACCGACCTGTTCCTGGAGTTGACCGCCGACCTGGACGTCGAGCCGGTCACCCCGCGGGAGCCCGCCCGGCGCGGCAGCCAGGTCGCGCTGCGGCACCCCGACGGCCACGCGGTGGTGCAGGCGCTGATCGCCCGCGGGGTGATCGGCGACTTCCGCGCCCCCGACCTGATGCGCTTCGGCTTCACCCCGCTCTACCTCTCCCGCGCCGACGTGCACGACGCGGCCACCGCGCTGCGCGAGGTGCTGGCGAGCGGCGAGTGGCGCGCGGAGCGCTTCGCCCGCCGCGGCGACGTCACCTGACCACCCGTCGACGCCGGACGGCCGGGGCCCGTGCGGGCCCCGGCCGTCCTGCTGTCCGCCTCGGTCAGCTGTGCCGGCCCCGGGCGCGGCGGGCCAGCGCGATCACGGCGCCGCCCAGGCCCAGCAGCACCGCGGCGGCCCCGGCCGCCGGGGCGACCAGGCTGTCACCGCCGGTGTTCGGCAGCGGCGGCCCCGCCGGGGTGGAACCGGAGCCGGTCGGCTGCGGTGTGCTCCCGCTCGGCGACGGCGCGGGGCTGGTGCTCCCGCTCGACGACGGGCTCGGGCCGGGGCTCTCGCTCTCCGAGGGCGACGGCGAGGGGCTCTCGCTGGTCGACGGACTCGGGCTCGGCGACGGGCTGGTCGACTCGCTCGGCGAGGGCGAGGGCGAGGGGCTGGTCGAGTCGCTCGGCGAGGGGGACGGCGACGGGCTCTCGCTGCAGTCCGGCAGGTCGCCGTTGAACGGGTAGTTGTGGATCTCGGTGCCGGCGCTGCCCTGCTGGAGCAGGTTGCCCGCCAGGTAGACGCGGCCGTTGGTGCCGGGGTTGGAGAGCGTGGTGGTGCTCCCGGGGTTGCCCGCCATGATCGAGCCCTGCCACTGGGCGTCGCCCTCCACCACCACGTTGGTGGCGGTCGGGAAGTTCCACATCAGGTTCGGCCGCAGTTCCGTCAGCTGGTCGCCGGCCTGGCCGGTGCCGCTGCTGGTGTTGACGGTCACGTCGCTGCCGGTCATGTTGACGATCACGGTCGCGCCGGCCGGGACGCCCGCGAACACGATGGCCCGGCGGCCGCCGTCGGTGCCGATGTTCTGTCCGTAGTCGAACACCTGGCGGGCGCTGGTGCCGTCGCCGGTGAAGGTGACCGTGGTGCCGTCGTCCACCACGGTGCCGGTCGCGGTCTGCCGGGCCATGCAGGCGGAGTGGCCCTCGATGACCGGTGTCAGGCCGCGGAACTCGTCGATCGCCGCCGGGTCCTGGATGGCCCGGCCGTCCGGGGTGATGTCGTAGGAGCCGGTCAGCGTGGTGCCGTACTTGAGGTTCCCCCACCGCGCCTTCGGCGGCTGGGCGAAGAAGTCGGTGCCGCCGATGAACAGCTTGCTGGGGTTCGCCTGCGAGGCGTCCACGGCGACCGAGCCGCCCACCGTCACGTGGTCCGAG
Organism: Kitasatospora cineracea; assembly: GCF_003751605.1. Taxonomy (NCBI): domain Bacteria; kingdom Bacillati; phylum Actinomycetota; class Actinomycetes; order Kitasatosporales; family Streptomycetaceae; genus Kitasatospora; species Kitasatospora cineracea. Next base: position 2,998,000 of record NZ_RJVJ01000001.1, on the reverse strand, counting down.
GCGTTCGGCGGGGTGACCATCGAGCCGACGCCCACCACGCCCATGTTGAAGGCGCCGCCCGACGCCTTGTTGATGTCGAGGTTGCCGACCACCGCGATCTTGCCCTCGGCCTCGGCCGCGTTCTGCCGCACCAGGTAGTTGCCGCCCACGTAGATGTTGAGGGAGGCGTCGGCCCCGTCGAACGGCCCGGTGTGCGGCGGGCCCCAGGTGCTCGGGCAGTCCGGGCCCGAGCAGGGGCCCAGTGGCGGCGCCATCTGGGCGGCCTCTCCGGCCACGACCAGTGTGAGCAGCGGAGCGGCGGCGAGCGCCGTCACCACGGCGAAGCGGAGCAGCGGGTTCTTGCCGCGGACACCGTGTCGCACGGGCACCCCTCTCGTTGACGGTGGGTCAGCAGACAGCGGACACCGGTCAGCAAAGAGGAAGCGGCGGACCGCCTCCGGACGGGGCGACCCGGACGCGCCGGACAATCATTCGAACGGACTACTTTGATATTCCGCCAGCGAAGGTGCCAGCCCGGAAAGGGAGAACCGTGCCGAACCCGCCGTTCGCCATGCTCGCCACCACTGCCGGGGTGCTCGCCCGGCCGGACGCCGACGAGCGGCTGCTCACCGCGTTCGAGCGCGAGCGCCTGGAGCGGTTCCGGCGCCCCGCGGACCGGGACGACTACCTGGCCGCGCACCTGCTGGTCCGGTACTGCGCGGCCGCGCACCTCGGCATCGAGCCCGCCGCGGTGGCCTTCGGCCAGCGGTGCCCCGGCTGCGGCAGCACCGCCCACGGCCGCCCGCACCTCACCGACCGGCCCGGGACGCACCTGAGCCTCTCGCACACCAACGGCGTCATCGCCGCCGCGGCGGCCCCCGTCCCGGTCGGCGTCGACGTCGAGCACCTCGACGCCCGCACCACCGACCCGGCCACCCTCCAGCACGTCCTGACCACGGCCGAGAGCGCCCTGGTCCGGCGGCATCCCGACCCCACCCGGGCGTTCCTGCGCCTGTGGGTGCGCAAGGAGGCCCTGATCAAGCTCGGCCGGGCCAGCCTGGACGCGCTGGGCGCCCTCGACCTGTCGCACCTGCCCCTCGACCCGCCCGTCCAGCACCGCGACGGGGACCTGCACTACCTCGAACTCACCACCCCCGGGGCGGTCTTCACCGCCGCCGCGACGCTGCCCGTCCGGCTGCTGGAGCAGTAAGCCCCGGGGGCGGGCGGCTCAGCGGTAGGCGGCCGGGTCGGGGGCGGCCGGGGCCTGTTCGGCGGCGGTGAGGTAGGCCCAGCAGTCCGGGCGGCTGCCGTCGAGGTCGGTGAAGCCGTAGGTGCGGGCGAGTTCGGCGCTGGAGGTGGAGCGGCCGTTCCAGCGGGCCCGGTCGGGGTCGGCGGCGAGGTGCGCCACCGCGCGGCCGACGTACGCGGTGGACTCGGAGATCCCGAACTGCGGCTCCCGGGCGAGCGCCTCGCGCCACGTCCGCTCGGTGACGCCGAAGTGCTCCAGCATGATCTCCGAGCGCATCCAGCCGGGGGTGAGCGCGACCGCGGTGGCGCCGCGCGGGCCGAGCTCGTGGCCGAGCGCGAAGGCCATCCGCAGCACGGACGCCTTGGCGAGGTCGTAGAAGAAGGACACCCGGTAGCGCGTCGCGTTGTACTCGGCGGTGCCGTCGGTCATCTCCACCACCAGCCCGCCGGGCCGGCGCAGCAGCAGCGGGACCAGGTGGTGGCTGGTGATGGCGTGGGTGTCGACGGCGCGGCGCAGCAGGGCCAGGCCGCGGTCGAGGTCGTCCTCCCAGAGCGGGGCGTCCCAGGCGAAGTTGCCCTCGCCGCCCCAGATGTCGTTGACCAGGACGTCGAGGCGGCCCTGCTCGCGCTCCAGGCGGGCGGCGAGCGCGGCGACCTGCGCCGGGTCGCTGTGGTCGGCCCGGACGGCGACGCCGCGGCCGCCGGCCGCGGTGACCAGCTCGGCGGTCTCCTCCAGCGTCTCGGGCCGGTCGTACTCGGAGCGGTGGCCCTGCGCGGAGCGGCCGGTGACGTACACGGTGGCCCCGGCGGCGCCGAGCTGGACGGCGATGCCGCGGCCGGCGCCCCGGGTGCCGCCCGCGACGAGGGCGACCTTTCCGTCGAGCGGGCAGGTCGGTGTCGTCATGGGCGGGCCTCCTGTGAGTCGCGGGACGGTCGTCCCCCATCCTGACCGCTGCCGCCGACAACGTCTCCTGACCGGTGCCGCCGGCAGCGCCCGTCACACCGCGCGCAGCACGTCCAGGAGTTCGGCGTGCACGCCGGGCGCGGCGGCGACGAAGGACGGGGCGGCGGGCGTCCACGGGGCGCCCTGCGCGTCGCTGACCACGGCGCCGGCCTCGGCGGCGAGCAGCGCGCCGGGCAGCAGGTTGGCCGGGTCGGCGCCGTACTGCCAGAACAGGGTGAGGTGGCCGGAGCCGACCTGGGCGGTCTGCAGGGCGGTCGGGCCGAGGTTGCGGACGGCCGGGACGTGCGGCAGCACGGCGCTCAGCGAGGCCCCGGCGGCGCGCAGGGCCGCCGGGTCGCGGGCGACCAGCGGGGGCTGGGAGGTGGCGGCGACGGCGGTGGCCAGGGTGCGCGGGCGGGGCGCGCAGCGGCGGCCGTTCAGCCGGGTGCCGCCGCCGGCCGTCGCGGTGTAGGTGGCGGCGGTGCGCGGCGCGTGCACCACCGCCAGGACGGGGGCGCCGTCGCGCAGCAGGGTCGCGGTGACCGCCCAGTGCGGCAGCGCGCCCAGGTACTGGACGGCGCCGTCGGTGGCGTCGGCCAGCCACCACTCGCCGGTTCCGGGCACCTCGCGGGCCCACTCGTCGTCCAGCCATCCGGCCTGCGGGCGCAGTGCGGTGAGCCGCTCGCGCAGCAGCCGGGCGGCGGGGCGGTCGACGGCGTCGAACGCGGCGCGGGCCTCGGCGGGGGTGGTGGCGGCGACGGGTTCGGCGGGCTGCCGGGCGGCGAGCAGGTCGCCGACCTCGCGCAGGGCCCGCTCGGTGGCGTCCAGGAGGTGCTGCACGGTGGTTCTCCTTCGTCGCGGTGGGCCTCCAGGAGTACCGTCGGGGTGGCTCATCGGGACGTCGGTGGCACTGGAACGGCGGGGATCGGACAGCATGGACACGGGTACGGCGGATCCCGCCGCGGTGCTGGACGCGCTGGACCGGCGGCTGGTGCACGCGCTGCAGGTGGACGGGCGGGCCGAGCCGGGGCGGATCGCCGAGGTGCTGGGGGTGTCGGCGCGGACGGTGACCCGGCGGCTGGGGCGGCTGCTGGGGACGGGCGCGGTCCGGGTGGTGCGGATGCCGGACGCCCGGGAGGCCGCGCTCGGCGCGCTGCTGCTGCGGGTGCGGGTGCTGCGCGGGCGGGTGGAGGCGATCGCGCTGGCGCTGGCCGCCCAGGACGGGGTGCCGTTCGTCGACGTGATGCTCGGCGGGCAGGAGGTGTCGGCGGTGGTGCTGGCCGAGGCGTCCGCCCGGGACCGGCTGCTGCACGGGCGGCTGCCGGCCACCGACGCGGTGTTGGAGTCCACCGCGCACGCCGTGCTGCACCTGTTCGCGGACGCCTCGGCCTGGCGCTGCGGGGCGCTGACGGCCGGTCAGGAGGCCGCGCTGGCCCCGCCGCCCGCCCCGGCCGGGCCGCCGCCCGCGCCGGACGCGCTGGACCACCGGCTGCTGGACGCGCTGGGCGTCGACGCCCGCCGTTCGCACGCGGCGCTGGCCGCCGCGCTGCAGGTGCCGGAGTCCACCGTCCGGCGCCGCCTGCACCGGCTCGGCGCGGGCGGGTTGCTGCGCACCCACGTCAGCGTGGACCCGCGGCTGGTGGGCGCCGCGGTGGACGCCAACCTGTGGCTGGACGTCGAGCCCGGGCGGCTGGCGGCGACCGGGGAGGCGCTGGCCCGGCACCCGCAGGTGCACGGCGTGCTGGCCACCAGCGGGCCGAGCAACCTGATGGCCGCCGTGTTCTGCCCCGACCACGCGGCGCTGTACCGGTTCCAGACCGGGGTGCTGGGGCCGCTCGGGGTGCGGCGGGTGGAGACCGCGATCGTGGCCCGGGCCGTCAAGCGGGCCGGGGTGCGGCTGCGGCAACTGCCCTGAACCGTCGGCGGGGTGTCGGTGCGGCGCGGCAGACTGGAGGCATGTGCCGAAGCATCAAGACGCTCCGCCCGCCGATGACGCCCGACGCCACCCCCGAGGACGTGCACGCGGCGGCGCTCCAGTACGTCCGGAAGATCTCCGGGTTCCGGGCGCCCGCCGCGCACAACCGGGAGGCGTTCGACGCGGCGGTGGCCGCCGTCGCGGCGGCCACCGCCCAGTTGCTCGCCTCGATCGAGGTCCGCGGGGTCACGCCCCGTTCGACGACCCCGGCCGGATGACCATCAGCACCAGGACGACCGCCCACAGCAGGTTGAACACGCCCGCCGTCATCGGCAGCAGCTTCAACTTGCCTGCGGCGCGGGCCGTTTCGGCGTCCTTGTCCTCGGTCGCGTCCAGCGCGTCCACGGTCGCCTGCTGACCGGGCAGCACGAACAGCAGCAGCACGCCCGCGGCGATCGCGGTCAGCACGATCGAGGTCACCAGCCAGGCGTTGCCCAGCACGTGCATCACCTGCGCGGTGCCGATGCCCAGCACCGGCACCGCGAGGCCGATCAGCGCGTACACGTTGCTGATCCGGTGCAGCAGCCGCACCGAGGTCTGCGCCCCCGCCTGCTCCGGGCCCCCGGCCAGCGCGGCCTTCGCCCTGCGCGGGAACATGCTCACCGCGACCGCCACCGGACCGATGCACAGCGCCACGGCCAGCAGGTGCAGACTCAGCAGGAACTTGGCCATCGCGGGCGCAACCCTTCACCACATCACGGGGACAGAACTGCGGCCACGCTAGCAGCGCTTATCCGGGCGCCCGCCGCCGGAAGGCCCGCGCTCCGGCGGCCCTCGACCGGTCCCCTCCCGCCCGGCGGCGGACCGTTACAGAGCCGGGCGGTGGCCGTTACGGAGCCGGCGGCCGGCCGAGGGGCGGGGTTCCTAGCGTGAGCGGCGTCGATCCGCGGCCGACCCGGCCGCGGGGGACGCCCAAGGGGAGGTTCCCGATGTCACGCACCACGTCCGTCCGCCGCGCGCTGCGGCTCGCCCTGGTCCCGGCCGTCGCCGCCGGGGTGCTCGCCCTGCCGGGCGCCGTCGCGTTCGCCGACGCCGGCAGCCCGGCCCCCGTCCCCACCCCCACCGTCGCCCCCGCCGCCTCGGCCACCCCCGCCCCGGCGCCCGCCACCGCCACGCCCACGCCCGCGGTCACCCCCGCGGTCACCCCCGCCCCGGCCGGGGCGCCCGGGGTCCGCTGGGGCGGAACGGGCGGCGGGAGCGCCGCCCTGCCCAAGGGCGGGGCGCAGACCGGCGAAGGGGCGGTCGACGGCGGTTCGGCGACCGGGCTCGTGCTCGGGGCCGGGCTGGCCGCGGCCGGTGCGGCGGGGATCGGCCTGCTCGTCGTCCGACGCCGTGCCGCCGCCCGCGGCTAGTGCGCACCGCCGGGTCCGGCGCCGCTGGTGGGCGCCGGCCCTGGCGGTCGGGCTGCTGCTGGCCGGCGGGGTGACGGTGGCGGCCTCCCGCGGCTCCGCGCCCGCGCCGGTGCGGATCGCCGTGAGCGGCCCGGCCCGGCCGGTCGCCGCGGCGGCGCCGGTCACCGCCCCGAGCACCACAGGCGCACCGGCGCCGGCCCCGGCGCCGTCCTCGCCGCCGGTGCGCCTGCTGGTGCCCCGGATCGGGGTGGACGCGCCGGTGCAGGGGGTCGGCCTCAACCCGGACGGCACCGTGGAGGTGCCGCCGCTCGACCGGCCCGGGCAGGTCGGCTGGTACCGCAACGGGCCGGTGCCCGGCGGGGACGGGCCGACCGTCCTGCTCGGGCACTACGACACCCGCAAGGGCCCGGCGGTGTTCCACGGCCTGCCGGGGCTGCGCCCGGGCGACCGGGTCGACGTCCGGCGGCAGGACGGCAGCACGTTCTCCTACCGGGTGCGCGAGCTGCACCAGTACGCCAAGGACGCGTTCCCCACCGAGCTGGTGTACGGCGCCACCGCGGGCCCGCAGCTGCGGCTGGTCACCTGCGGCGGCACCCTCGGCGGCAACGGCCACTACTCCGACAACATCGTGGTCTTCGCCGACCCGCTGCCGGCCGGGTCCTGACCCGCCGCCGGCCGCGGGCCGCCCGCCGTCCCACCGGGGCGGCGGGCGGCCGTTCCCGGTGGTGCAGACTGGCTGCGCCCCCGCCCGCCGACCGAAAGGCGCCCCGCGACGTGAGGACCCGGCCCCTCCGCCCCGCCCTGCTCAGGTGCGTCCTGCTCGGCCTGCCGGTGCTCCTCGCCGCCACCGGCTGCCGGTCGCCCGGCGCGCTGGAGGACGCCGGGGCGGCCCGGCCGGTCCGCTCGCACCCGAGCCCGCAGCCGCTGTGGCCGTCCCTGCCGTCCCCCGTGCCGATCGTCCAGCCCGGGCAGCGGGACGGACGGGAGGCGCCCGTCCCGCTGCCCGGACTGGCGGCCGACACCCTGGCCGGGACCGACGCCCGGACGGTGCTCGCCGCCGACCCGGCCCTCGGCCCGGAGGAGCGGGCCGCCCTGGAGCACGGGTGCACCGGCTGCGAGGTCCGCCCCGCCCAGTACCGCGACCTCGACGGGGACGGCAGCCCCGAGCTGCTGACCGCCGTGCTGTTCGACGCGGCCCCCGACGCGCCGCGGGCCGTGCTGCACGTCTACGCCCTGCGCGCCCGCCGGGTGCTGCCGGTGCTGGCCGTGGCGGTGCTGCCGAGCTTCGGCGCCGAGACGGTCGGCACCGACCTGATCGTCCGCGAGCCCACCGCCCCGTCCGTCGAGAGCAGCCTCACCTACCGCTGGAGCGAGGACCGGCTGGTCCTGGTCGACCAGCGGGTCAAGGTGCTCGGCCCGGGCGTGGACGTCTCCGGCTGCCCGCCGGTCGAGACCTGCGGGTCGGTGGTGCTGATCGCGCCGACGCCCGTCCCCAGTGCCACCCCGACCGCTCCCCCGGCCGCCGGGCCGACCGTCGCCCCGGCCCCGGCCGCCCCGGGCGGCGGTGCCGTCCGGCCCGTTCCGACGAGGACCCGATGACCACTCCCGTGCCCGGCGCCCCGCGCATCCTGCTGGTCGAGGACGACGAGGTGATCCGCGAGACCACCCAGCTCGCCCTGGAACGCTACGGCTTCCCCGTGGACACCGCGGGCGACGGCCTGGAGGGCCTGGAGCGCTTCCGCGCCGCCCCGCCGGACCTGCTGCTGCTCGACGTGATGCTGCCGCTGCTGGACGGGGTCGGGCTGTGCCGGCGGATCCGCGAGGAGAGCCGGCTGCCGATCCTGATGATGTCGGCCCGCACCGAGCCGATCGACGTGATCTCCGGCCTGGAGGCGGGCGCCGACGACTACGTGGTCAAGCCGTTCGAGACCGCGGTGCTGGTGGCCCGGATCCGCAGCGTGCTGCGGCGCACCTCCTTCGAGCCGGACCCGCCCTCCCCCGCCGCCGTCCCGGGCCCGGCGCACCCGGTGCGGGTGATCGACGACCTGGAGGTGGACACCGGCGCGATGGAGGTCAAGGTGGCCGGGCGCCCGGTGCCGCTCACCCCGACCGAGCTGCGGCTGCTGCTGGAGTTCACCGCCGCGCCGGGCGTGGTGATGGAGCGCCAGACCCTGCTGGAGCGGGTCTGGGACTACTCCTGGGGCGCCGACAGCCGGGTGGTCGACGTGCACGTCCAGCGGCTGCGGGCGAAGATCGGCGCCGCCCGGATCGAGACCGTCCGGGGCTTCGGCTACAAGCTGCGGCGGACGCCGTGACGCTCCGGCGGCAGATCGCCGCCGTGATCGCGCTGGTCTCCTGCCTGGTCGCGCTCGCGGTGGGCGTCCTGGTCCACCAGGCGTCGGTGCGCCAGCACACCGACCAGGCCCGCACGTCCGCGACGGCCGCCCTGGACTCGGTGCTCACCGGCTACGACGCCACCGGCGACCTGGTCGCGGGCTGGCACGCCGCCGCCGACGACCCGGCGCTGCCCGCCGACCTGCGCCGGCTCGCCGAGCGCGGCCGGCAGGGCTCGGTGCTCGCCCCCGGCCCGAACGGCCCCGCGATGTGGGCGGCCGCGGGCGCCGACGGGCGGGTGCTGTCGGTGCGGATGGACTACGCCGGGGACGCCCGGGCGATCGCCGACCTGGACCGCGCCGTGGCGGTCGGCGCCGCGCTGTCCGTCCTGGTCACCGTGCTGGCCGGGGTGCTGGCCGCCGACCGGATCAGCAGCCGGCTGCGCACCGCCGCCCGCACCGCCCGCACCATCGCCCGGGGCGACCCGGACGCCCGGATCGGGCCGCTGGGCCGGCCCCGCGACGAGGTGGCCGAGCTGGCCGCCGCGGTCGACTCGATGTCCGCGGCGCTGCGCAGCCGGCTGGCGGGCGAGCAGCGCTTCACCGCCGACGTGGCGCACGAGCTGCGCACCCCGCTGACCGGTCTGCTGACCGCGTCCGAGCTGCTGCCGCCGGGCCGGCCGACCGAGCTGGTCCGCAACCGGGTGCGCGCCCTGCGCGATCTGACCGAGGACCTGCTGGAGGTCTCCCGGCTGGACTCCGGGGCCGATCCGCCGGAGCCGGCCGACCTGCCGCTGGGGCCGCTGCTGTCCCGGGCGGTGGTCGCCGCCGGCACCGGGGCCGAGCTGCGGATCGCCACCGACGCGGTGGTCAGCACCGACCCGCGCCGCTTCGAGCGGGTGCTGGCCAACCTGCTCGCCAACGCCCACCGGCACGGCCGCCCGCCGGTCCTGGTCAGCGCCGAGGGCACCGCCGTCACCGTCCGCGACCACGGCCCCGGCTACCCGGAGGAGGTGCTCCGCGAGGGCCCCCGCCGCTTCCGCACCGGGGCCCGCGAGCGCGGCGGCGGCCACGGCCTGGGCCTCACCATCGCCCAGGGCCACGCCGAGGCGGTCGGCGCCCGGCTGGAGCTGGCCAACCACCCGGACGGCGGCGCCTCGGCCCGCCTGGTGCTGCCCGGCCCGGACCACTGACCGCCCGTCAGGGCAGTTCGGGGATCCGGCCGAGGATCGCGGCGGTGTCCAGGCCGGTCGGCAGGGTGCCGTAGGCGAGGCCGGAGCGGCCGCCGAGGCGGGTGGCGGTGAAGGCTTCGGCGACGGCGGGGTGGCCGTGGCGCAGCAGGAGGGACGCCTGGAGGGTGAGGGCGAGCCGTTCGACCAGGTGGCGGGTGCGGTACTCGAGGTGCTCGGGGTCGGCGAGGTCCTTGCGGAGGTCGGCGAGGGCGGTGTCGTAGTGGGCGTCGAGGCCGCTCGCGGTGTCGAGTTCGGCGAACAGGGCGGCCACGCTCTCCGGTTGGCGGGCCATCGCCCGCAGCGCGTCGAGCGCGGCGACGTTGCCGGAGCCCTCCCAGATGGAGACCAGCGGGGCCTCCCGGTAGAGCCGGGGCATGCCGGACTCCTCGACGTAGCCGTTGCCGCCGAGGCACTCGAGCGCTTCGGCGGCGTGGCCGGGGCCGCGCTTGCAGACCCAGTACTTGGCGACGGCCAGGCCGAGCCGGCGCAGCCGGGCCTCCTGCTCGTCCCCGGCCAGGGCCCGGTCGGTGGCCTCGGCCAGCCGCATGGCGACGGCGGTGGCGGCCTCGGACTCGACGACCAGGTCGGCGAGGACGTTGCGCATCAGCGGCTGGTCGACCAGGTCCTTGCCGAAGGCCCGCCGGTGGCCGGCGTGGTGCAGGGCGCGCAGCGCGCCGTGGCGCATCGCGGAGGCGGCGCCGGTGGTGCAGTCGAGCCGGGTCATGTTGACCATCTCGATGATGGTCCGCACGCCGCGGCCCTCCTCGCCGACCAGCCAGCCCGTCGCGTCCTCGTACTCGAGTTCCGCGGAGGCGTTGGACTTGTTGCCGAGCTTGTCCTTGAGGCGCTGCAGGCGCAGCGCGTTGCGGGTGCCGTCGGGCAGGACGCGGGGCAGCAGGAAGCAGGAGAGGCCGCCGGGGGCCTGGGCGAGGGTGAGGAAGACGTCCGACATGGGGGCGGAGGTGAACCACTTGTGGCCGGTGAGGCGGTAGGTGCCGTCGGCGGTGGGGACGGCGCGGGTGGTGTTGGCCCGGACGTCGGAGCCGCCCTGCTTCTCGGTCATCGACATGCCGGCGATCAGTCCGCGCTTGCCGTGCGGTTCGCGCAGGCCGAAGTCGTACTCCCGGGCGGCGAGCAGCGGTTCGTAGGCGGCGGCGAGGTCGGGGGTGGTGCGCAGGGCGGGGACGGCGGCGTAGGTCATCGAGACCGGGCAGGTGTGGCCGGCCTCGACCTGGCCCCAGACGTAGAACTTGGCGGCCCGGGCGGTGTGCGCGCCGGGGCGGTCGTCGCGCCAGGGGGCGGCGTGCAGGCCGTGTTCGACGGCGGTGCGCATCAGTTCGTGCCAGTACGGGTGGAACTCGACCTCGTCGATGCGGTGGCCGTAGCGGTCGTGGGTGCGCAGGACGGGCGGGTGGTCGTTGGCGAGCCGGGCCCAGTCGGCGGCCTGTTCGGTGCCGGCCAGCCGGCCGAGGGCGTGCAGTTCGTCGGCGGCCCAGTCGGCGCCGGCCCGGTGCAGGGCGGCCAGCAGGGTGGGGTCGGCGGCGACGTCGTGGCCGTAGGGGTCGGGCACCTGGTTGGTGACCTCGTGGGTGGTTGCCATCAGTGGCCTCCGAGGGCGCGCAGGGTGAAGGTGACGAGGTCGGGCAGGACGGTCTCGGGCGGGCGGCCGTCGGTGAGCGGTCCGACCAGGGCCTCGCCGATCGCGCCGACGATCGCGGCGGCGGTCAGTTCGGCGTTCTGGGCGGGGAGTTGACCGAGGGCGGCGGCCCGGTCGATCCGGCCGGCGATCAGGTCGCGGAAGGCGCGGCGGAAGACCAGGCGTTCGGCTTCGACGTCCTGGTCGGCGGGTTCGGCGAGCAGCGCGTAGGCGAGCCGGGGGGACTGCAGGGCGCGGGCGGCGAAGGTCGCGACCAGGGCGGCGATGCCGTCGAGCGGGTCGGCGGCGCGTTCGGCGGCCTCGGTGACGGCGGTGATCTCGCGTCCGCAGACGGTGCGGAACAGGGTGACGGCGAGGTCGGTCTTGCCGGTGAAGTGCTGGTAGACGCTGCCGGTGGCGATGCCGGCGCGCTCGGCGACGGCGGACACCGAGCAGCCGGCGTAGCCGCGTTCGGCGAGCAGGGCGGCGGCGGCCCGCAGGACGGTCTCGCGGCGGTCGTCCAGCCGGGCCTGGACGGCGGGGGTGCGTCGGTAGGCCATACCAAGGATTGAAGCACTGATTCACTGCTTCAGGAAGGGCCCGGGCGTACGTGCAGCCGTCCGCGGAGGGGATGCGCGGACGGCTGCACGGTCACGGGAGGAGTGCGGTCAGGGGCGGGGCAGCACGCAGCCGGCCCGGGTCAGGTCGAGCACGTTGCCGGGGGCGAAGCAGTTGGGGATGGTGTACGTCTCCTGGGCGTAGCCGATGCCCTGGTGGACCGTCACGGTGCCGTTCTGGTCGACCTCGCAGGGGTTGTCGAGGGTGCAGCTCTCGCCGCTCTCGTTGATCGTGTTGTTCACGGCGACGACCTGGCCGCTGTTCACGTCGACCACCGGGGAGCCGGAGGTGCCGCCGATGATGTCGCAGCCGGAGGTGTAGCGGACCGAGTCCTTGAAGGTCCAGCTGCTCTCCTTGAGCCGGTAGGCGAAGCCGTCGACGTTGCAGGAGTACGTCTTCTTCCAGTAGCCGGAGACCACCTTGATCGCGCTGCCGGCCACCGGGTGGGTGGTGGACATGGTCAGCGGGGATATCCCGTAGCGGCTCTTGATGGTGGCGTAGCTGGTGCTCAGCCGGTAGAGGGTGACGTCGGTGTCGGTCATCGTCGAGTACAGGACCCGGTTGGCGCGCACCGTGCCGAGGCTGCTGCCGGTGGAGCCGAGCAGGGTGAAGCTGCGGGTGGACGACCGGTTGGTGATCACCTGCCCGGCGGCGGGCATGCCGGTCTCCAGGCAGTGGCCGTTGGTGAGGATCAGCCCGGGGTCGGTGTCGACCGAGGTGGGCATCCGCACCAGGGAGCCGGAGCAGTTGCTGAGCGCGACGGTGCCGGCGAAGGTCACGGTGGCGGCGGACGCGGGGGCTGCGGTCGCCAGGGCGGTGGCCCCGGCGAGGGTCAGCGCGCAGAGCGCACCGGTGAGCGGCTTCTTCATGGGGGTGCCTCTCGAGGGTGTGGGGGTACCACTGGGGTTCCCCCAAATTGGCGCGCCCATGACACGGTGTCAAGAGTGCGGCCGCCCCTGACGCCCCGTCAGTCGGCCGTCCAGTGGCGGCTGCCCAGGTTGATCAGCCGCAACTGGGTCCGCACCGTCCGGGCGATCGCCGCCCGCTCCGCCGCGTCCGCCTCGACCAGCGCCAGCGCGGTGGACACCATCCGGTCCACGTACAGCTCGGCCAGCATCCGCCGGTCCCGCGCCGACCAGTCGGCGGTGTCCGGCTGGACGGCCAGCAGGGCCGCCAACTCCTCGGCGAAGCGGTCGAGTTCGGCCGCCACGGCATCCCGGACCGGCTTCACCCCGCCGTGCCGCTCGCGGGCCAGGAAGCGGATGTACGCGGGGTGCTCGGCCACGTGCGCGGCGATCACCTCGACCGAGCGGTCGATCAGCCGCTCGGCCTCGCCGCTGCCCGCGAACACCGCCCGGATCATCCCGTGCAGGTTGGCCAGCGACTCCTCCACCAGCACCACGCCGAGCTCCGCGAGGTCCGCGAAGTGCCGGTAGAACCCGGCCGGCGAGAGGCCCGCGGCCCGGGTCACCTCGCGCACCCCCAGGCCGCTCAGGTTCTGCTCGGCCAGCAGCCCGAGGGCGGCGTCCAGCAGGGCGCGGCGGCTGGCCCGCTTCTGCGCCTGCCGGGCGCCGGGGGCCGGGGCGGGAGCGGGGGCCGGGGCGGAGGCGGGGGTCGGGGCGGGGCTGGGGCGGCTCGTCACGGCGTTCAGTAAACAGTCGTTTGCCGAATTTGGCCAGCCCCGCTAGAGTACTGACCGACACTCAGCGAACACTCGTTCACCGAAACCGGAAGGTGTCGCCATGCTGCTCGTCGCCCTGATCGCCCTCGCCGTGACCGCCTGGGCCATCACCCACCTCGCCGCCCCGGCCCTGCTGGTGAGCGTCCTCGTGCTCGCGCTCTGGCTCACCGGCAGGGCCCTGCACCCGCGTTCTAGGCGTTGAGGGCGCGGATCGCGGTCGGGGCGTCGCCCGGGCCGGTGGCCAGCTCCTCCCACTCCATCACCTTGTCGATGTCCGCGGCGGCCATCGAGATGTTGGTGACCCGCTCCAGGATCGCCTCGACCACCACCGGGACGCGGAACTCCGCCGCCAGCTTCTTCGCCTCCTCGAACGCGGGCAGCAGCTCCTCGGGCCGGGTGACCCGGATCGCCTTGCAGCCCAGGCCCTCGACCACCCGGACGTGGTCCACGCCGTAGACGCCCAGCTCGGGGGCGTTGATGTTCTCGAACTCCAGCTTGACCTGGAAGTCGATGTCGAAGTTGCGCTGCGCCTGCCGGATCAGCCCCAGGTAGGCGTTGTTGACCAGCACGTGCACGTACGGGATCCGGTGCTGGGCGCCGACCGCCAGCTCCTCGATCATGAACTGGAAGTCGTAGTCGCCGGAGAGCGCGACCACCTGCCCCTCCGGGTCGGCGGCGGCGACGCCGAGCGCGGCCGGGATGGTCCAGCCGAGCGGGCCGGCCTGGCCGCAGTTGATCCAGTGCCGGGGCTTGTAGACGTGCAGCAGCTGCGCGCCGGCGATCTGCGAGAGGCCGATGGTGGTGACGTACCGGGTCTCCGGGCCGAAGGCGCGGTTCATCTCCTCGTAGACCCGCTGCGGCTTGAGCGGCACGTCGTCGAAGTGGGTCTTGCGCTGCAGTTCGGCCCGGCGCGCCTGGGTACCGGCGGCCCACTCCCGGCGGTCCTTCAGCCGCCCGGCGGCGGCCAGTTCGCGGGCCACCTCGATCAGCAGCACCAGCGCGGCCTTCGCGTCCGAGGCGATGCCCAGGTCCGGGGCGAAGATCTTGCCGATCTGGGTGGGCTCGACGTCGATGTGGACGAACTTCCGGCCCGCGGTGTAGACGTCCAGGCCGCCGGTGTGGCGGTTGGCCCAGCGGTTGCCGATGCCGAGCACGAAGTCGGAGGCGAGGAAGTTCTCGTTGCCGTAGCGGTGCGAGGTCTGCAGGCCGACCATGCCCGCGTTCAGCTCGTGGTCGTCCGGGACGATGCCCCAGCCCATCAGCGTCGGGACGACCGGGACGCCGGTCAACTCGGCGAACTCCAGCAGCAGTTCGGCGGCGTCGGCGTTGATGACGCCGCCGCCGGCCACGATCAGCGGCCGCTCGGACTCCTGGAGCAGGGCGATCGCCTTCTCGACCTGGATCCGGTTGGCGGCGGGCTTGTGCACCGGGAGCGGCTGGTACGCCTCGGGGTCGAACTCGATCTCGGTCAGCTGGACATCGATCGGCAGGTCGATCAGCACCGGGCCGGGCCGGCCGGAGCGCATCAGGTGGAACGCCTGCTGGAACACGCCGGGGACCTGCGCGGCCTCCAGCACGGTGGTGGCGGCCTTGGTGACCGGCTTGGCGATCGAGGCGATGTCGACGGCCTGGAAGTCCTCCTTGTGCAGCCGGGCGACCGGGGCCTGGCCGGTGATGCACAGGATCGGGATCGAGTCGGCGGTGGCCGAGTACAGGCCGGTGATCATGTCGGTGCCGGCCGGGCCCGAAGTCCCGATGCAGACACCGATGTTGCCCGCCTTCGCCCGGGTGTAGCCCTCGGCCATGTGGGAGGCGCCCTCGACGTGCCGGGCCAGGGTGTGCCGGATGCCTCCGGAGGCCTTGAGCGCGGCGTAGAAGGGGTTGATCGCGGCGCCGGGCACGCCGAACGCCACCTCGACGCCTTCGAGCTTGAGGATCTCCACGGCCGCGCGGGCGGCTGTCATGCGGGGCATCGGCTACTCCTGCCGTCGACGCTTCTTCCGCGATACGGAAGAATAGTTTTGGAATGCGAAAGCAAGCTAAGGCGGCCGCGCCAGGGCCGTCAAGGTAGGTTTCAACAAAACGTTGCACAACCGCGTGGCGCCCCCGAGCGGCCGCCCGACCCGGCTGTCCGTTTTTCACCAGTCCCTGTCGGACTGTCACCTGGCCCGCCTGCCCGCCCCGCCCGTACGGTCGTGGTGTCGACGGAAAACGCCAATCGGCGGACCCACCAGAGGAGACCACACGATGAGCACCATCACCCTGTACGGCGCCACCGGCACCATCGGCTCCCGCGTGCTGGACGAGGCACTGCGCCGCGGCCACACCGTGACCGCCGTGGTCCGCGACCCCGCGAAGCTCCCGGTCGAGCACCCGGCGCTGACCGTCGTGACCGGCGACGTGCTGGACCCGGCCTCGGTGGCCGACAGCGCCAAGGGCGCCGACGTGGTGGTCAGCGCGGTCGGCGGCGGCGACGGGCCGGGCCACCAGGCGCTGATCAAGCCGTCCTTCGAGTCGCTGGTGGCGGGGCTGCGCACGTTCGGCGCCGACGCGCCGCGGCTGGTCACGGTGGGCGGCGCGGGCTCGCTGCGCACCCCCGACGGCAAGCAGGTCTGGGACACCCCCGGCCTGCCGGAGTTCCTGCTGCAGATCATGCACGCGCACGGCGACGCGCTGGACTTCCTGCGCACCGTCACCGACCTGCGCTGGACCAACCTCTCCCCGGCCGGCACCATCGCCCCCGGCGAGCGCACCGGCGCCTACCGCACGGGCCTGGAGGACCTGCTGATCGGCGCGGACGGCGAGAGCCGGATCTCCACCGAGGACTACGCGGTGGCGCTGCTGGACGAGGTCGAGGAGCCGAAGCACCTCGGCGAGCGCTTCACCGTCGCGTACTGAGCCGTTTGCCCGGACACGTCGAAGGGCCCCGAACCGCGCGGTTCGGGGCCCTTCGCGCGCTCCCCGGCTCAGTCGGGGACGACCAGGGCGGGGGTGTCCCGGGTGAGCACCTCGCCGCGGAAGAACGCCGGGCTGCGGCGCATCATCACGGCCATCACCACCAGGCCCAGCGCCAGCAGCCCGGCCCCGACCACGAACACCGAGCCGACGCCGAACACCGAACTGCCGCTGCCGTAGGCGGGGTCGGCCATGTCGACCAGCGACTTGGCGAAGATCGCGGCCAGGGTGAGCCCGCCGATCAGCGGGAAGACGCACTTGAGCAGCGCGTCGCGGACGGAGTCGCGCAGGTCGCGGCGGAAGTACCAGGCGCAGGCGAACGCGGTCAGCGAGTAGTAGAAGCAGATCATCAGCGTCAGCGCGGCGATGGTGTCGGCCAGCACGTGCGAGCTGACCAGGGTCATCACAGTGTAGAACGCGCCGGTGCCGACGCCCGCGGTGACGATCGCCCGGCCGGGGGTCCGGTAGCGCTCGTTGACGGTGGTGAAGGAGGCGGGCAGCGCCTCGTACACGCTCATCGCCAGCACGGTGCGGCTGACCGGGATGAAGGTGGTCTGCAGGCTGGCGGAGGCGGAGGCCAGCACCGCGACGAACAGCAGCACGCCCAGGCCGGTGCCCATCACCGGGCCGGCCAGCACGGCCAGCACGTTGGAGGAGGTCTCCGGGTTGCCCAGGCCGGTGCCGGTGCTGCCGATGCCCGCGTACATCTGCACCGCGACGGCGGTGAACAGGTAGGAGCCGACCAGCACCGCCATCGCCAGCATCGCGGCCCGGCCGGGGGTCTTCTCGCTGCCGCCGGTCTCCTCGTTCGCGCTCAGGCAGGCGTCCCAGCCCCAGTACATGAACAGCGACAGCGACAGGCCCGTCACGAAGGAGCTGAAGGAGCTGGCCCGGAACGGGTCGAGCCAGCTCCAGGAGAAGTGCAGCGAACCGGCCGCGCCGTGGCCGGCGGCCTTGGCGACCGCCATCACGCCGAACAGGCCGAGGACCGCCAACTGCAGCCCGACCAGCGCGTACTGGACGCCCTTGGTGGCGGTCATGCCGCGGTAGCTGATCATGGTGGCGACGGCGATCAGCGCCAGGCAGGTGGCCACGTGGACCAGCCGGTTGCCGTTCAGCGCCGCGACCGATTCGCTGCGGGTGATCTCGCCGAGCAGCAGGTACAGGTACTCGGTGGCGACGCCCGCCAGGTTGGACAGCACGATGATGGTGGCGATCACCAGGCCCCAGCCGCACATCCAGCCGACCTTGGGGCCGAACGCCTTGACCGTCCAGGTGAACGAGGTGCCGCTGTCCGGGATCGCCTTGTTCAGCTCCCGGTAGGCGAAGGCCACCAGCATCATCGGCAGGAAGCCGGCCAGGAACAGGGCCGGCATCTGCAGGCCGACGGCGGCCACCGTGGTGCCCAGGGTGGTGGTCAGGCAGTACACCGGGGCGACGGTGGACACGCCGATCACCGCGTTGCCGAGCAGGCCCACCGAGTTGCTGTCGAGGCCCTTGGAGCGGACGCCGCCCGGGGCTTGGGCACCGGGGGCTTCGTCGACGCCCGGGCGGTTGTGGAGCTGAACCATGCCGGAACCGTAACCCCCACTGTTTCCGCAGCAGGCCGAGGCAGAAGCCGGTCGATCACCTTCGCTTCACCCGGATGGTAGGGTGAATTTCCATTGATTTCATGATCTTTTGGCGCTATCGGCCTTCGTTTCATCCTTCCGGACCGCCGCTCGGCCGGGGACGAAAACCGCAGCTCACCCCGTTTACGCCTTTTCGGGCATGAGTATGAGAAACACCACATACCGGTGCGGACCGGAACCGTTCGTTCGGACACCTCTGGTGTCCCCGCCCGCGGGCCCCTATCGTTCCCCCGTCATTTCAGGGATCAGGGGAGGGAACCGGGATGACCGGCACGCTGACGTCCGACACCGAGGTCCGCACCGTCCGGGCCGGCCGCCCCGGCCCCGGGCCCGTCCGGTGCTCCGTCGGCGACCTGCTGCTCGCCGACCTGCCGGTCTCGGTGGTGCTCTTCCACGACCGCCCGCTCGACCCCGACGTCCTCGCCGACGGCCTCGCCCGCGCCCTCGGCCACCTGCCCGAGTTCGCCGGCCGCCTGCGCACCGGCGCCGACGGCGGCCTCTGGATCGACACCGACGACTCCGGCGTCCCCTTCACCGTCGCCGACGCCCCCTACACCCTCACCGAGGCGCTCGACCGGATGGTGCTGCCCGCCGGCGGCCTGGTCGACCACGTCCGCGCCACCGAGGCCCGCCGGGAACCGCTGCCGCTGCTCACCGTCCGGCTCAACCGGCTCACCGACGGCACCTGCGCGCTCGGCGTCTCCTGGCACCACGCCGTCGGCGACATGCAGACCTTCGCCCTGCTGCTGCGCACCTGGTCCGCCTGCACCGAGGGCACCGCCCTCCCCGAGGCCCACCGCGCCCCCGACCGCGACCTCCAGCTCGACGCCCACCTGCCCGCCGAGGACTGCGGCACCCCCGGCCTGCGGCTGCCCGACGCCGCCGAGGCCGCCGAACTGCGCCGGGCCGTCGCCGGGGCCGCCCTCGCCAACCGCACCGTCCAGATCTGGTTCTCCCCCGCCGAGACCGAGCGGCTGCGCGCCGCCCACAGCGCCGAGGCCGGCCGCCGCCTGTCCGCGAACGACGCGCTCTGCGCCCACCTGCTGCACGTGCTGCGCGAGGTGGACGGCGCGGGCGACGAGGAGCAGACCCTCACCGTGCCGGTCAACCTCCGCCGCGTCCTCGGCCTGCCCGACGGCACCCTCGGCAACCTGCTCGGCGAGATCCGGCTGCCCTACCGCCCCGGCACCGCCCCCGCCCGGTACGCCGCCGAACTGCGCACCGCCGTCGAGGAGTTCACCGACAAGCACCTCGGCGTCCGGAGCAACCTGCGCTTCCTCGACGAGATCGGCCGCGACCGCGTCGCCGACTGCGTCCCGGCCGGGTTCGACCCCGCCCGCCGCACCCTCACCGTCTCCAGCTGGTGCCGCCTCGGCCTCCAGGACCTCCCGCTGGCCGGCCACCGCCCGGTCGCCTTCAGCCCCGCCGCCACCCTCCAACTCCCCTGGACCTCCTGGCTGGTGGAGGGCCCCCGCGGCGAGGGCCACCTCTACACCCTGGTCCTCCCCGCCCGCGCCGCCGCCAGGCTCCGCACCGCGGCCGCCCTGCTCCACCCCCACCGCCACCCCGGCGACCCCGCCCCGGCCGTCGCCCCGCGCAAGCTGCTCTGACCCGGCGTCACCCCGGCCCCGCCGACCGCCCCTCCGCCGACTGCCCCTCCGCCGACCGCGCGAAGCACACCGGGGCCTCCACCGGACCGGGCGTCGACAGCACGACCAGGTCCCCCGGCGGCGAGCCGACCCCACCCGTGGACCCGCCCCGGCCCCCGCTCCTCCGCCCCCGCCGGAACCCGCCCGCTCACGCCCCGTCCCCCACTCCTGCCGCCCCCAGCGCCCAGGCCACCGCGTCCAGGGCCGCGTCCCACGGGTACGGGGCGGCCGCACCGGGCTCGTCCGGGACGAAGCCGCCCTCCCCCAGCAGCACCCGCACGCCCGCCTCGCGCAGCGCCGCCACGCTGCGCGGGAACTGCGGGTGGGCGGCCAGCGCCGCGTTGACGCAGGGCATCAGCAGCACCGGGACGCCCTTGCCCGCCGCCTCCGCCGCGTAGCCGACCACCCAGGAGGAGGTCAGGCCCAGCGCCAGGCTGTTGACCGAGTGGAAGGTGGCCGGCGCGAACAGCACCGCGTCGGCGGGCGGCAGCACGTCCGGCTGCCCCGGCCGGCGGTACGCGGACTTCACCGGGTGCCCGGTCAGCCCCTCCAGCTCCGGCACCCGCCCCGCCAGCCACTCCCGCGCCGTCGGAGTCAACCCGAGCGCCACGTCCCACCCACGCTGCAGGCCCGCCCGCACCGCCCCCTCGATCCCGGTCACCACCCCCGCCGCCGACCCGAACAGGTACACCACCGGCCGCCCGGCCCCCGCGTCCTCCGCCATCCCGCCATGCAACCGGCCCGGCACCCGCCCCCGCAACGCCCCGGGCGACACCGCCCGGAAAAAGCGAACGGCCCGGGTCGGGTTCCTGCTCCGACCTGGGCCTTTGGCTGTCCTACTGCTGTGCGAGGTGGGCGCAGACGGTTTCGAACCGCCGACATCCGCCTTGTAGGTTCGGCCGGGCGCTCAGCCGACAGGGGCGGATGCGCACGTGGGGCAGACCTTCTATGCGTCCACAGACTCGGCTGGCTGCCGACGTCCGCTGCTGTTGATGTCAGCTTCTGATGTCAGCCGACCCGCCCCACGTGGCGGTGCAGCAACGAGCAGATTTACAGACCGCTTCACAAACATCGGACTCCATGCCGCTGACCTGCGATTAAGCATCCGCAGGACACTTCAGGACCGCCATTGGTCCGTCACTGGTCCGGATCATGGTCCGGGAACTGCTCGTGAGGCCTGTCTCCAAGCCTCATTCAGAGGGTGCGCAGGAGAGCCGAGACAGGCTGAACCACCACTGGACACTGTGATCGAAATAGCTACTTTGTGCAGTGCTGGTTCAGCCCAGACAGGTCACCCAGCTGAAGCCGTCACTGCACTGTCACTGACATTTTCCCAGCTCAACGCACTTGCAGTGACAGAGTGACAGCTGTGACACCTACCTGCACGGCACGTGTCACACCAGAGCGATGGATCAATCCAGTGCACTGGACCGTCGGCACACCGGGTCGCCCAGGCCGCCCTCGTCCAGATCAGCGAGCACGGCCGCATAACCGGCGAGACGGTGGCTGACGGGCTCCGCAGAAGGCCTGAGATCCAAGGTGCGCAGAGAAGGGCGGCGACTTCCACCTGTGGCTCAGCGCTGCACGCTCTGCTATTTGCTGGACCGCCGATGTGCGGTACGGCCATGATCGCCGCATGTCGATATGCCGAACACTGCGCTGGGGAGTTGCCCTGGCCCTGGCCACTGCGTTCGCGACCGGGTGCGGCCAACCCGATTCCTCGCGCCCGACTCCGACAGCCGCCGTTTCCTCCCCGGCCACCACGCCCGCGAAGATGAGTCCGTCGCCCCTGGCGTCCTCATCGACCCCCGCTGTTGCGGAAAGCCCGGTCGCGCCGGCGGACGCGGGAGAGAAGCTGCTGGCGATGGCCCTGCCGGTGCCGCCCGGGGCCACGGGGTGGAAGCAGCCCCCGGTACGCTTGACGACTCGCACCGGGGTGCTGAACCTCGACCAGTTCATCGCCGCGCTCTACACCTCCGAGTGGACGGAAACCGCCACCCGCCAGGCCAAGAATCGCGGGTTCGTGGTCGCCGCCTGCCACGGTTGGAAGAACCCGGACCGCAGCCAGGTCGAGGTGATGCTCGTCGAGTACGAGTCCGCGGAAGGGGCTCAGAGCATGTACCGGGGTCTTCGCAAGCTCTGGACTGAGGACACCTCCACGACCTTCTTCGACGACCCAGACGATCAGGCTGCCGGTCTTGTCCACGCCCAGCTCAACGAGGACGGCATGGCTTACGCCAGCCTGATCACCACCCGCCGCAACGTCGTCATCTACATCACCCGGTTCACCCCCGCCGTCCCCGACCAGGAGACTGCGCAAGAGCTCTTCCGCCAGCAGCTGCACGCCTTCGCCGACTGACCAGCGTGCCGCCCCTGGCACCCGCTGTCGCGCAGTGAGATCGGCGTCGGCAGCACCGGTCGCCAGCTCGATGAGGAGGTAGCGCGGCGCAAGGTGTCGTCGAGCTAGTGCTGTGACCGCATACGTTCACCGGGTTGGGGCTTGGGCTAAGCGCAAGTACTCAGGGAGTGTTCGCGGTCGCCCAGGAGCGGAACAGCGTGAGGGCCTCGGCGAGGTTGGCAGGGCCGCACCTGGCGTTAAAGATCTTGTCGGAGGTCCACGCCCACACCCAGTCGTGCGGGCTGCGGTTGATGTCGTGTCGGGGGTACTCGCAGTCCTCCAGGTCCGTCTCCTCCAAGTCGATCGAGACGGACCAACCGGGGTTGTCGAGCGTCTCGATCTTCACGCCCCACTCGTGTTCCCAGTCCTCGTTGCACTGATCGGCGTACCAGGCCTGCATCCAGTTGAGGACATGCTCCGAATCGCTCATGGCAGGAGATGCTAACGCCGTGAACACGTCGGCTCGCCTGGGTTCTCGATCAGGCGGCGAGGCCAGGTCTGCCGCCCCAGCGGAGCCCCTTCTCGCTGCGGATGCGTGCGCGTTCCATGCGCTGGGCCGCGAGAACATCGGGGTGGCGGGCGTTGGTGTTGCGCCAGCGGAGGTAGGCGTGCAGCGCGCGGGTCTGGACCGTGTGGTTCGGGTGGTTGGAGTTGGCGAGGGTGAACTGCCGCAAGGGTCCGAAGTGCGTCTCGATCGGGTTGGCCCAGGAGGCGTTGGTCGGCGTGAAGCAGAGGTGGACGTTGTTGTTCTTCGCCCAGCGGAGGATCTTCTTGCCGTTGTGGGCGGAAAGGTTGTCCAGGATCACGTAGACCGGGGCGCCGTCCGGGCGGGCGGCCCGGATCGACCTGAGCGCGGCCAGGGTGTTCGCGGTGCCCTTGCGGCGTCGGTTGATTCCCCAGAGTGTGTCGTCTCCGACCGAATAGCAGCTGTGGAAGTAGGTGACGCCGTGGGTGCGGTGGTAGGTCGCCGGCAGCCAGTCCGGTCGGCCCTGCTCGGCCCAGCACGCGCCCGCGGTGGGGCGGATGCCGAGTGGGCCGAACTCGTCGAACGCGAAGGTGCGGTCGGGGAAGTGGTCCAGGACGTGCTCGATCCGGTCGAGCTTGGCGTCGTAGTCGGGGTCGGTGGACTCCTTCCACGTCTTGGTGCGCTGGAAGGTGACGCCGCGTCGGGCGAGCAGGCAGCGCAGGGCCTCGCGCCCGATGCGGATCACCCGGCCGTGCACCTTGCGCAGGTAGGCGAGCAGTTTACGGATGGACCAGCGAGTGAAGGGCTGGCCGAGCTTGGCCGGGCGGGTGGTGGCCGTCTGGACGACGAAGTCCTCGTCGTCAGTGCTGAGCAGGCGGGGACGGCCTCCCGCCCACCGAGGGTCCAAGCAGGCCAGGCCGATCTCGTTGAACCGATGGATCACGTCCCGCACCGTGTCCTCGTCCGCCTGCACCAGCTGGGCGATCACCGGAACCCGGTTGCCGCCCGCCGAGGCCAGCAGCATCATCGCCCGCCGGTAGCGCACCGTGTTCGTGCTGCCCCGACGCACGATCCGCTGTAACTGCTGGCCCTCCTGATCGGTCAACCTCCGAACCCTGACCGGCTCCGCCACCCTGCCTCCCCACACCGATCGGTTGTCCGTCCGACATCCAACCGGCTCAGGTACTGCCACCACCAATCCGGCGAACGTTATCGGTCACAGCACTAGGTACTGAACTTGATTGAGTGATGTCGGTGCCGTTCGCCTGACAATGGAGGGCCAGCACCGGTAGCCCTGGGGTGTGAGGTACGCGCAGGGTGGCGGGCTGACCGACGCCGAGAGAGGCACGCGGGAGCGGTTACGGCTCCAGGCTGTGGAGCGTTTCGAGGCCGGGCAGAAGAACGCGGAGATAGCCGCTGGCCTGCGGATCAGTGTGCGGTCGGTGGAGCGGTGGCGACGTGCCTGGCGCGAGGGCGGCGAGGCGGGTGTCCGGTCGAAGGGGTCGCCGGGAAGGCCTCGGCTCAGTGAAGCCCAGATTGCCAGGTTAGAAAGGGAGTTGGAGCGTGGTCCGTTGGTCCACGGGTGGGCGGACCAGCGATGGACCCTGGCGCGGATCAAGACTCTGATCGGCTGGCTGTTCCATGTCTCGTACACGGTCGAGGGCACCTGGCGGCTGCTGAAGCGGCACGGCTGGTCCTGGCAGCAACCCGCCCGACGGGCGATCGAGCGAGACGACGATGCGGTCGAGGTCTGGAAGAAGGAGACCTGGCCACGGGTAAGAGCATCGCGGCGGAGCGCGGGGCCTGGCTGGTCTTCGAGGACGAAGCCGGACAGTCACTGACTCCGCCGCATGCCAGAACCTGGGGGCGCCGGGGCTGCACGCCGGTCGTGAGAGTTCGCGGTCGGGGCTCCGGTCGCGTGTCGATGGTCGGCATGACCTGCTACAAGCCCGGCCAGCGGTCCCGGCTGTTCTATGCGGTCCGGGAGTACCACGGGCGCAAGGACCAGCCGAAGGGCTTCGGCTGGCGCGACTTCCGGGACCTGATCGTCCGCGCCCGCATCCAACTCGGCGGACCGATCGTGTTGGTCTGGGACAACGTCCGCCTGCACCTGACAGCGGGAATGAGGGAGTTCATCGACGCGAACACCGAGTGGCTCACCGTGTTCCAGCTGCCCACCTACGCTCCGGACCTCAACCCGACCGAGGGGATCTGGTCGCTGGTCAAGCGCGACATCGGCAACCTCGCCGCAGCCGACCTCGGCCAGATCACCCAAGCCGTGAAGCGCCGGCTGAAGCAGATCCAGTACCGGCCGCGGGTGGTCGACGGCTGCCTTGCCGGCACGGGCCTGGCCCTCGGCATGGACGAACCGGAGGACCCCTACGAGCCGCCATCCAGCCCCCCCGACCATCGCGCCACTGGTAGTGATCAGGCTGCTGCGCTTGTATAGGCGCTGTGAGCCCAGAACCCACCTTCGAAGATGCAGCCAATCCGACGCCCGAGGAGATGACCGCCTGGGCCTACGCGCCTGGAGCGCAATCCCCCTTCTCCCAGGACTGGGACATCATCGCCACACGCCCAGCCTTCGGCTCGCTCTTCCTGACCCTCGCCGCGGACAGGAAGTGCCCCCACCGCCGCTTCTTCCTCGGCTGCCTCTACCTCTTGGCGGGCGACGCCGTGCGCACGCGCTTCCAGACCATGCCCGAAGCAAGCCTGAGCGGGCTGACCGACGAGGCGATGTCGACCGGAGAAGCCTGGGTCAGCACTTGGGCGGCACGCACCCGAGCCCTACTTCGTGCGCCCGAATCGTTCGACTACGAGGCCTGGTGCGACCCCCGCGGGCTGGCCAGCACGCCGACGTGATCAACTGCGCGCGACATCACCAGTTCAACCTCAGTAGTGGTCTGCTCGTCCGACCAGAGGTCCGGCAGGTCTCGTTGCAGCAGGTTGGCCAGGGCGTACTGGAAGCGTCGGTACGGCCGGCGCTGCTCCTTGGCCTCGCCCCACCGCTCGACCGTGCGTGCGCTGACTCCCAGCCGTTCTGCGATCTGCTCGGCCGCCAGACCGCTTGCCAGGATCGCTCCTCGATGCCGCTCCCCCGGAGCGCCCTCATGGCCCTGTGGCGGCACCGGCTCCGAGAGGCCGAGGCCCGCCAGGCGGGCGACGGCGGTTGGACGGAGACCAGGCGCATCTTCACCACCGGGACCGGTCGGACAGTGGAGCCTACGCACGTCTACTGGTCGTTCCACCGGATCGCGGCGGAGGCAAAGGTGCGGCCGTCCAGATGCACGCCGCACTCCACGACACGGACCCCTGCCGGTGGTCTGCGGATACTCGCCCCGTGTGGTGATGGAGATCCTCGGCCACAGCCAGGTGGATGTCGGTTTCTGATGTCAAAAGCCCCGGGCCGAGGTCGGTCCGGGGCTCTGCTCCAGCTCACACACTGTGGGCGCAGACGGTTTCGAACCGCCGACATCCGCCTTGTAAGGGCGGCGCTCTACCGCTGAGCTATGCGCCCTCGCCGAAGTGCACCGGCGCGGCCGGTCACACGACGAGTGGACAGACTACCTGGTCCCGGGGGTGGTTCGCCGCACCCCTTCGGAAGGGGGCGGGGACGGGGGGTGCCGGGCGGGGCGGGTGATCGGCAAGAATGGCGGGGAAGCGGCGGGACGGATACGGAGCAGGGAGCACGTGGTGAGGGTGGCCGGCGGCGGTGGCGGGGGTCGGGGCGGCTGGTGGGGCGGCGGCCGTCGGGACGGCGTGCGCGCGGACGCCAGGGCGGCCCGGGAGGCCGCCCAGGAGTCGTTCTACGAGCTGGACTCGGCCCAGCGGGACGCGCTGCTCGCGGTGGAGACCGTGAAGTCGGCGGGCGAGCCCGCCACCGCCCGCCGGGTGGAGCAGGAGTTCGCCGACCTGACCGCCCGGATCGACCAGGTCACCGTCGCCTACCTGGGCGCGCTGGACGCCGTCGACCTGGAGTCCGCGGAGGCGGACCCGGGCGCGGTCGCCCGGGCCAAGCAGCAGCTCGAGCAGGCCAAGCGCGAGCTGGACGCCAAGCGCACCGAGCTGGGCACCTTCCTCAGCCGCCTGCAGCCGATCGTCGACCACGCCGAGGCCCAGCTGATCCGGGTCACGCCCGCGGTCGAACGGGCCAAGCAGGCGCTGCTCGCCGCGACCACCGCCCTGGAGCAGGTCCGCGGCGCGGGCCTGCGCGCGGACGACCTGGCGGCCCGGCTGGCCGAGCTCGCGCCCGAGCTGACCAGGCTCAACCAGGGCGTCTCCCAGCACGGCGTCCCGGCGACCCTGCAGCGGGCCGAGGACGTCGCCCGGCGGGCCGAGGCCGTCCGCACCGAGGCGGCGCAACTCCCGGAGCGGGCCGCCGAGATCGACCGCCGGGTGGCCTCGCTGCGCACCCGCATCGACGCCCTGGAGAACCGGGCCCACACCGTCGACCCGGCGCTCAGCGAGCTGCGCCGCCGGTTCTCGACGGCTTGCTGGCAGGACCTCCAGCAGGTGCCCGCGCAGACCGCCGACGCCGTCCGCACCGCCCGCACCAGGCTGGCCGAGGCCGGCCGGGCCCGCGACGAGCAGCGCTGGGCGGAGGCGACGGCCGCGATCGGCACCGTGCGCGCGCTGCTCGACACCGCCGGGGGCTCGGTCGACGCGGTCAACGACCGGCTGCAGCAGCTGAACGAGGTCCAGCACGACCCGCAGCGCGAGATCGAGCGCACCCGGTTCGCCCTGCGCGACGCCCAGCGCCTCGCCATGGCCGGCCGGCAGGCTCCCGACCCGCGGCACGCCGGGCCGCTGGACGCCGCGGTGGGCCGCCTCGACCGGGCCGTCGCCGCCCTGGAGGAGGCCGGCCGGCACCCGGACTACTGGCGTTTCCTGACCGAGCTGGCCGCCGTCCGGGAGACCGCGGCCGAAGTGGTCTCGATGATCCGCGGCCACTGAACCGTTCCCGCGCCACCCCCTGGGTACCCTGCTCGGTATGCCTCGCTACGACTTCCGCTGCCGCTCCTGCGGCGCCACCTTCGAGCTCAACCGCCCGATGGCCCGGGCCAATGACCCGGCCACCTGCCCCGACGGCCACCCCGACACCGTCAAGCTGCTCTCCACCGTCGCCGTCACCGGCGCGGCCGCCTCGGCCCCGGCGCCCGGTGGCGGCGGTGGCGGTGGCGGCGGTTGCTGCGGTGGCGGCTGCTGCGGGTAGTCGCCGCCCCGGGAGCGGGGGCGGGCGGGAGCGGTCCGCTCCCGCCCTCCTTCTCCCTCAGCGGAGGTGCTTGAGCATCTGGCGGAGGATCTCCTCCCCCGCTCCCACCCCGGTCTCGGTGAGGGCGGTGACGTCCGGCGCCGTCCAGCCGGTCTCGGCGAGTTCGCCGTGCCCGGGCCGCCAGGCCAGGTCCGCGGCGAGGAGGAGTTCGGCGTCCAGCAGCGAGTCG
Source organism: Kitasatospora cineracea (assembly GCF_003751605.1). Taxonomy (NCBI): domain Bacteria; kingdom Bacillati; phylum Actinomycetota; class Actinomycetes; order Kitasatosporales; family Streptomycetaceae; genus Kitasatospora; species Kitasatospora cineracea. The sequence goes on along the minus strand of NZ_RJVJ01000001.1, from coordinate 2,970,463 downwards.
CCGGCGGCCAGGACGGTCCGGGCGCCGGCGCGCCGCCGCACCTCCTCCAGGGCGGCGCTCTTGGAGAGCGGGGCGGGGACGGCGTAGACCTTGCGGCCCTGGAGGGAGACCGTCCAGCCGCGTTCGGCGCACCAGGCGGTGAGGTTCTCGACCCAGCCGGGCGGGAGTTCGGCCCGCTCGACGACCAGGTAGGCGAACAGCTCGTCGGCGACCCGCCGCTTGTGGGTCCACTCCGGGTCGGCGGCCAGGGCGAGGTGTTCGACGACCTCGGGCAGCGGGGCGCTGCGCTCGTCGAGGCGGGTGCGGATCTCGCGCTGCCAGTCCTGGTCGGGGACGCCGTCGACCAGCAGGTGGCCGCCGTTGGCGCAGACCGCGTACGGGGGGATCCAGTCGGCGGTGGGGCCGGGGAGGTGGATCCGCTCGTACTGGGCCCGGGTGCGGGTGGTGATGGGGACGACCGGGGCGAGGGCCGCGATCTCGGCGAGCAGGGCGGCGGCCTGTTCGGTCATGAAGGAGAGCGCCTTGCCGTCGTGCACCTCCACCGCGAGCAGCCGTGGGGCGAGCCGGTCGGGCACGTCCAGGGCGAGGGCGCGGTTGGAGTAGACGAGGGTGCGGTCGAGGTCGCTGGCGACCAGGAACTGCGGCACGGGCGGGGTCTCCTTCGTTCGGGGGCAGGGTCAGGTGTGGACGGCGGTGCCGTCCGCGCCGGTGGCGCCGCGGGTGTAGCGCGGGTGGATCAGGCCGACGCAGGTGTAGGGCAGGTCGTCGGTCTCCTCGACCGGGACGCCGCGCTGCTCGGCGAGCAGCCGGACGTGGTCGAGGTCGGCGCCGGCGCCGCGGCGGGCCAGGATCCGCCAGGGGACGCGGCGCAGCAGGACCCGGGTGGTCTCGCCGACGCCGGGCTTGACCAGGTTGACGCTGTCGATGCCGTACTCGGCGCTGATCCGCTCGACGGCGGCCCAGCCCTCCCAGGTGGGGGTGCGGTCGGTGGTGGCGAGCCGGGCGGTCTCGGCGGCGACGGCGTCGGCGACGGCCGGGAAGGCGGCGGCGACGGTGTCGACGAACTGGCGGGAGACGTCGGCCCCGGCCAGCTCGCGGTAGAACTTGGCGCCGTGGAACTCGTCCGGGCCGGTCAGGTCGGCGCGCAGCACGGTGCGGGAGACCAGGCCGGAGACGGTGGAGTTGAGGCAGGCGGAGGGGATCAGGAAGTCGTCGCGGGTGCCGTAGGTGCGCACGCAGCCGCCGGGGTCGGCGAGGACGGCGAGCTCGGGGTCGAAGCCGGTGCCGGCCAGTGCCTGTTCGAGCTCGCGGGTGATGGCGCCCTTGCCCGTCCAGCCGTCGACGAAGACCACGTCGGCGGGGCGGTGGTGGGCGGCGAGGTGGCGCAGGGCGACCCGGTCGATGCCGCGGCCGCGGACGATGGAGACGGTGTAGTGCGGCACGTCGAGGCCGTGGGCGTGGGCGAGCCAGCGGCGGATCAGGACGCCGACGGGGGTGCCGGCCCGGGCCAGCGAGGCGAGCACCAGGTGCGGGCCGCGTTCGCGCAGCAGCGTCTCGGCGACGGTGCCGACGGCGGTGGCCAGCCGGGTCGCGGAGGCGTCCAGCGCGGTGTGGAAGAGCTGCTGGTAGGCGGCGCTGGGCTGGTACTCGACGGGCAGTGACTCGGCGTAGTGGGCGCCGCCGGACTGGACGGCCTCCTCGCGCTCCTCGGTGGGCGCTTCGAGGTGGACGTCGGAGAGGTCCTTGAGCAGCCAGGTGACGTCGGCGGCCGGGTAGCTGGAGAAGGCCGGCCCGTGCAGCGGGCGGGTGGTGGGCGGGGCGGTGTGTGCGGTCATGCGGGGTGCCTTCGACGGGTACGGGGTCATGCTCGGGCAGCGGGGCGTCGGGCGGGTGGCGCGGGGCGGTACGACGGGAGAACGGCGAGCAGCACCCGGTCGGTGGCGGTGCGCAGGGCGGGCAGCAGGGCGGCGGGGCCGTGGTGCAGGGCGGGGGTGTCGGCGGGGTCGTCGACGACCAGGACGACGGTGTCGAAGCGGCGGGCGGGGTCGGTGCCGGGGGCGACGTTGTAGGCGTAGCGCTCGGTGGTGCGGTCGGCGGGGTCGTCGTGGGCGGCGAAGGCGAGGCGGGTGCGGATGGCGTAGCCGGGGTCGTCGAGGGCGAAGACCGGGGAGCGGGTGGTGGTGGAGAAGCGCACCTCGGCGTCGGGGAGGGCGTGCTGGAGGGCTTCGGCGAGCCGGAGCGGGGCGTACATCAGCTCTTCGCAGCCGAGCACCAGCACCCGGCCGGGGCGGGGGCCGACGGCGGTGGCGAGGGCGGTGCCGAGGTCGGGCAGGGCGGCGTCGAGGCGGCGGCGGTGGGCGGGGGTGAAGCCGTGCCGGCCGCCGTCGGGCAGGTCGGCGGGCCAGGGCAGGTCGAGCCGGGCGAGGGTGCCGGGCGGGCCGGCGGGGGGCTGCGGGGCGGGGGCGGCCGCGATCAGTTCGCGGGCCCGGTCCAGCACGCCGTCGGGCAGGTCGACGCCGCCGGCGGCGGTGGCGACCAGGTCGAGGCGGGCGCCGAGTTCGGCGGCGGCGGCGCGCAGCCGTTCGCGGTCGGCGGGGGTGCGCAGGTCGACCAGGGCGACGGCGACGTAGTGCGCGCGCGGGTGGGCCGCGTGCAGGGCGCGGATGGTGTTGAGGACGGTGGTGCCGGTGGAGAACTCGTCGTCGACCAGCACCAGCGGGCCGTCCCCGGCCAGCAGCAGCGGGTCCTCGGGGAGCAGCAGGTGGCTGGTGGCGTGCGAGTGCTCCTCCTCGAAGCCGCCGAGCGGGGCGACGCCGGGGACGGGGCGGCGGGTGGAGTGCAGGTAGGGGGCGTCGAGGCCGTCGGCGACGCTGTGGCCCAGGGCGGTGGCGGTCTCGGCGTAGCCGAGCACGACGGCGCGCGCGGCGTCGTCGGGGCCGAGCAGTTCGGCGACCCGGCGGCCGAGCGCGAGCCCGGCGCCGTGCACCTCCGCGGGCCGCTGCGGGACGTGCTTGCCCAGCACCCGGGAGACCAGCAGGTGGGCGCGCTTGGGGTTGACCCGCAGGGCGAGGCCGATCAGGTCGGTCAGCTCGGGCCCGCCGGTGAGGCGCAGGCCGAGCCGGTCGGTGACCCACTGGCCGGTCCAGGGTTCGGCCCCGACGGGCCCGGGGGCGGCGGTGCCGGCGGTGTCGGCGGTCATCGGGGGCTCCTCTCGACGAGCAAGGCGGTGCTGGCAGTGCTGAATGGCGCTGGCGCGGATGGTGCGGATAGTGCTGGTGGTGCTGGTGGTGCTGGTGGTGCTGGTGGGACGGACGCGGGCACGCGCCCGCTCGGTTCGCTGTTCGTCATCGAGCGTACGGGGCCCGCCGGGACCCGTGGATCGGCCGACCGGCCAGGGTGGCGGCGCCGTCCGGCCGATACTCCCGTCAGCCGATCGGTTGACCCGGCGTCAGGAACCGTCCGCGCAGCGGCCGTTCAGCCGATGCAGGCCGACAGCAGCTCGGCGAAGGTGACCTCGGCCCGGGCCACGCCGAACACCTCGGCCCGCAGCAGCACCCGCTCCGCCCAGGCCCGGTGCGGCTTGGCCTCGTTCATCTTGTTGGTGTACGCGGAGCGGCTGACCCCGCCGCCGCCGCGGTGCTGCTGCAGGATGTCCCGGGCGTCGCACAGCTCCTCGTGGGTGACCACGGACAGCGCGTGCACGGCGGCGACGTGGCTGGGGTGGATGCAGGTCTTGCCGAGCAGGCCGTTGGCCCGGTCGAGTTCGATCTCCCGGATCAGCCCGTCCAGGTCGTGCTCGATCAGCCGCTGCCGGACCCCGTCGGCGGGCGGGGTGACCTCGGCGAACGGGGTGCGGCGCAGTTGCGGCTTGAACATCCGCTCGTGCAGCGGGAAGTACTCCCAGACCGGCCCGGTGACGGTGTGCCCGGTGCCGTCGGCCCGGCCCAGCACGTTGACCACGTCGCCGATCACGCCCGCCACCAGGGCCACGTCGTAGGCGGTCAGGTCGGGCGAGCGGCGCAGCCCGTACGCGGAGCACAGGTCGGTGACGCCGAGCCGGACGGCGAGGACCCGGTCGCGGTGCTTGTCGAGCAGCCGGGCGATGCCGTGCAGCTGTTCGCGGCGGCTCTCCAGGTGGGCGAGTTCGGGCGATTCGAGCACCGGCATGACGAACAGCCGCTGCCCGGTGCGCTCCTCGGCGGCGGTGAGCGCCTCCAGGAAGGGCAGGCCGCTGTCCTCGGTGAACTTGGGCACCACGAAGCCGCTGAGCAGGCGCAGCGCGGGGCCGAGGCGCTCGGTCAGGTCGGTGATCTGCTCGGCGGCCCGGACCCGGACGAACAGCAGCGGCAGTTCGGCGTCGGCGTCCTGCGCGGCGAGTTCGGTGAGCTGGGCGACCAGGTTCTGCTCGGCGCCGTCGACCTCGTGGTCGGCGATCGCGTCCTCCAGGCAGAGCACCATCGAGACCACGCCGCGGGCGGCCTGCTTGCGGACGTCGCGGGCCAGGGTGGGCCGGGTGGCGGGGCTGTAGAGCGTGGCGCCGAGCGCGGTGGCGAGGACGGACGCCCCGCTGTCGCGGTCGAAGGCGGCGGGCTGCTCGTGAAAGAGCCGGGTGCGGACGTCGTCCGCGAGATGCCCGAAGTGGCGCAAGGTGCTCTCCCGCTGTGGTCTGGTGGGCCCCGCCGGCGGCGGGAACGGCTGACGCCCCTCCCTCCTTGGGACGGTCGGCGCGGCCGGAAAGTTCGCCGGAGCGCCGGTGCCGTCGCTGGGGTGCGGAGCGGTCCGGGCCGTTGGCCGTTCATCGTACGGCCGGACGACCTCGGCGAAAGAGTTCGAAACATCGAATTCTCGCAAGATTGTCGGGCCCGTCATCGACCTCGCGACCGGCCCCGCCGGGGGTTCCCGCCGGCGGGGCGCGCCGATGCCGCGCCCCGCGTTGTCCCGGGCCCCCGGCAGGCGGCAGGATGGTGCGCTATGACGCACGTGATGGCGAAGGGCGCCAACATCCCTCTGACGGCCGGCGCCGTCCGTGCCGTCCTGCGGTGGACGGACACCCCGGGCATTCCGGACGTGGACGCCTCGGCGCTGCTGCTGACCGGCCACGGCAAGGTCCGCGACGACGCCGACTTCGTGTTCTACAACCAGCCGCGGCACCCCTCGGGCCTGGTCCGGCACCTGCCGAAGCAGGCCGCGGGCGGGACGGTGCGGGACGCGCTGGAGATCGACCTGGCGCAACTGCCGCCCGAGGTCGACCGGGTGGTGCTGGCCGGCTCGGCGGAGGGCGGCGCCTTCCCCGCGGTGCCCGACCTGCGGGTGCTGCTGTTCGACGCGGCCGCGCCCGAAGCCGCGCCCGCGCTGGCCGAGTTCGCCATCGACGAGGACGAGCAGGTCACCGCGCTGGTCGCCGCCGAGCTGTACCGCCGCGACGGCGGCTGGAAGTTCCGCGCGGTCGGCCAGGGCTACGTGGACGGACTGCTCGCGCTGGCCACCGACTTCGGCATCGCCGTCGAGGACGGGAGCAGCGGCCCGAACGACTCCGCGGTCGACCTGACCGACCGCAGCGGGGACGTCCGCCTCCCCGGCCCGGCCGCCGAGCCGTCGCCCGCCGGACCGCCGGCCGCGCCGCTGCCGGTCGACGAGGACGACTGGACGATCGCCCCGGCCACCCCGCCGCCGGCGCCCGCCGCCGAGCAGCCCGCCGCCGACCCCCGGCCGGTCCGGGCCCCGGCCGCGCCGGTCGCCCCGCCGCCCCCGCCCGCGCTGCCGCCGACCGTCCACCACGCCCAGCAGCCCGCCGGTTACGGCTACCCGCCGCAACAGCCCCAGCAGCCGCCGCAGCCCGCCCCGTCCGCGCCGCAGCCCGGCGGTTACGGCTACCCCCAGCAGCAGCCGGGCTACGGCTACCCGCCGCCCCCGCAGCAGCCCCGGCCCGCGCCGCAGCCCGGTGGCTACGGCTACCCCCAGCCGGCCGCCGCCCAGGGGTACGGCTACCCGCCGCAACAGCCCCAGCCCTACGGCTACCCCCCGCAGCAGCAGCCCCAGCCGCAGCAGCCGCAACCCCCGCAGCAGCACCAGCAGTCGGGCGCCCCGTTCGCCCTGCCGCCGCAGGGCCCGCAGTTCCAGCCCCGCTGACCGCGCGCGCCGCGGCCGCACCACCCCGCGGCCGCGGCCCCGGCCGAGATCCGACAGGACGTCAGTTCCCTGACCCCGACGGGGTCTTGTACCCGCGCTCCCACTGCATGCCGAACCCGTACAGCCGGTCCAGGTCGGACTGGAACCCGTGCACGTACCGCACCTCGCGGCGGATCGTCAGCTTGCCCTCGCCGTCGTTCTCGATCAGCACCACCGCGCACGAACGGGCGGCCGGGGCGCGCTCGTCGAGCTTGATCTCGATCCGCGGGCCGCTCTGCGGGACGATGGTGAGCACCGCGTGGGTGCGGTCGAAGGCCGGGGTGTCGTCGTAGATGTAGACGAAGATCAGCAGCCGCTTGAACTGGTCCTTCTTCTCCAGGTTGATGTGCATGGTCTCGCCGGAGGGCGCGCCCGACACGTCGTCGCCGGAGAGCTTGATGTAGGGCGGCTTGTTGAGGTCGCCGAACAGCCGGCCGAGCGGCTGCACCACGCCCCGGGTGCCGTCGGCGAGTTCGTACATGCAGGCCAGGTCGAGGTCGACGCCGACCGGTGCGGACCCGGTGTCGGCCGTCGCCAGCGGGCGCAGGATCCGCGGGTCGAAGAAGCGGCGCAGCGCGCCGCCGACGGTGGGGCGGTCGGCGGTGAGGGTCGACCAGTGCAGGTTGATGTACAGGTAGCCGGTGGTGGCCGCGGAGCCGGTGATGGCGTGCTGCGGCTGGGACTTGGTGAGTGTGACCTTGAACTGCCCTCCGGTGTCGAAGCTGTCGCTGCGGTCCCCCTTCAGGAACTCCCACACCGAAACCATCGTGTCCTCCCCCAGCACCGATACCGTCCTCGCCCTCTCCATACCCACCCGGAGGGCCCTGAGTCAACGTCAACCCCCCGGCGCGCCCCGCTGGCAGAGGGTTCGTCACTCCCGTACGATGCCCGCCCCTCGGACGCGATATCGTCTCTCCGCACAGGTGTACCGTGCGTCACCTCTCTTCCCCCTGCCCTGCGGAAAGCCGAGGCCCTCCCCGCGATGAACCTCTCCTCCATACAGCTGGTCTGGGCCGTGGTAGGCGGTGCAGCCCTGCTGTTCACCGCCATCCTGGTGGCCTTCCTGCGCTTCAAGAACAACAAGCCCGCCGAGTCGGCGTCCGGCGACTCCTGGGAGCGCAGCGAGGAGCGCAGGCGCCGCAAGGAGGCCGTCTACGGCGGCGCCTCGTACGTGCTGCTGTTCTGCTGTGCCGGTGTGGCCGCGGCGCTGTCGTTCCACGGCCTGGTCGGTTTCGGCCAGCAGAACCTGAACCTGTCCGGCGGCTGGGAGTACCTCGTCCCGTTCGGCCTGGACGGCGCGGCGATGTTCTGCTCGGTGCTCGCCGTCCGCGAGGCCAGCCACGGTGACGCGGCGCTCGGTTCCCGGATGCTGGTGTGGCTGTTCGCCGTCGCCTCGGCCTGGTTCAACTGGGTGCACGCCCCGCGCGGCGGTGCCCACGACGGTGCCCCGCAGTTCTTCGCCGGCATGTCGATCTCGGCGGCCGTGCTGTTCGACCGCGCGCTGAAGCAGACCCGCCGGGCCGCGCTGCGCGAGCAGGGCCTGGTGCCCCGCCCGCTGCCGCAGATCCGGGTGGTGCGCTGGCTGCGCGCCCCGCGCGAGACGTACGCGGCCTGGTCGCTGATGCTGCTGGAGAACGTCCGCAGCCTGGACGAGGCGGTCGAGGAGGTCCGCGAGGAGCGGCAGGCCAAGATGGACGCCAAGCTGCGCGCCCGCAGCGCCGACCGCCGCGAGCGGGCCGAGCTGAAGGCGATCGCCCGCCAGGGCGGCGTGCTGGGCCGGGCCCGGCACGCCCGCGAGGTGCCCGCGCTGGCCGCGGCCGGCAGCGACGGCCCGTCCGCAGCGGAGCCTGCCCTAGCCCCCGAGGAGACCACTCTCGACCGGGTGAGCGCCTCCGCCCTGGAGCCCGCCGCCCTGAACGCCGGCCGCCGCCCCCGCGCCGCCGTCGAGTCGACCGGCAGCAGCACGTCGGGCAGCTCGTCCTCGTCGTCCTACGCGTCGGGCAGCTCCTCCTCTTCCTCGTACGGCTCCTCGTACTCCTCCTCCATCGACCTGACGATGGACGAGGACACCCTGTCGATGCCGAAGCTGGACTCGCTGGAGCGCAAGCTCCGGGCGATCGAGCAGCAGCTCGGCTGAGCCGCGCCGCAGCACCGAAAAGCCGCGCCCACCGGGGGAGTTCCCGGTGGGCGCGGCTTTTCGGTGCGCGGCGGGCGGGCGCTAGCCCTCCGCCCCGACTTCTTCGGGTTCCGCTCCGCTGCCCTCCAGCCCCTGCTGGCGCTTGTTGCGGATCATCGAGGAGGCCAGCGCCGCGCCGATGAAGGCGACGCCGATCAGGCCGGTGACGATCTCCGGGACGTGGTACTTGATCGAGGCGAGCAGGATCAGCGCCAGCGCGCCGATCGCGTAGTGCGCGCCGTGCTCCAGGTACACGTAGTCGTCCAGGGTGCCCTTGCGGACCAGGAAGACGGTCAGCGACCGGATGTACATGGCGCCGATGCCCAGGCCCAGGGTGATCTGGAAGATGTCCTGGGAGATGGCGAACGCGCCGACCACGCCGTCGAAGGAGAACGACGCGTCGAGGACCTCGAGGTAGATGAAGAGGAAGAACGCGGCCTTGCCGCCGACCTGGACGATCGACTTGCCGGTCCGCTCGGCCTCCTCCTCGGCCTCCTCCTGGGCCTCGAGCCCGGACTCGAACACCCCGGACAGGCCGTTGACGGCCAGGTAGGTGGCGAGGCCGCAGACGCCGGCCAGCAGCACCGTCTCGGCGCGGTCACCGGCGAAGAGCCGGGAGGACACCGCGAGCACGACCAGCGCGACGACCGAGGAGAGCGCGTCCAGCTTGCCGATCTTCTCCAGCGGCTTCTCCAGCCAGCGCAGCCAGTTGAAGTCCTTCTCCTCGAAGACGAAGTCGAGGAAGATCATCAGCAGGAAGATGCCGCCGAAGGCCGCGATGGCCGGGTTGGCCATGTCCAGGTACTCGGCGTAGGTGTGGCCGTCGTGGGTCTTGGACGAGTCGAGCGCCAGCTCGATGACGGTGCCCGGGCTGAGCTGCGCGGTGAGGCCGACGACCAGCAGCGGGAAGACCAGCCGCATGCCGAAGACCGCGATCAGCACGCCGACCGTCAGAAAGATCTTCTGCCAGAAGGCGTTCATCCGCTTGAGGACGGTGGCGTTGACGACGGCGTTGTCGAAGGACAGGGAGATCTCGAGGATCGAGAGGATCAGGACGACGCCGAATCCTTCGGCCCCCAGATCAGGCCGGCGGCGATCAGGCCGGCGATCGTGATGGCGAAGGACCATCCGAACGTACGGAGGAACACGGGGTCAGTTACCTTTCTGGCTGCCGGAATCGACCCATTCCGGACGTGACTGCTGCTCTGTTACTGGACGTTGACGCCGAAGTCGAGCGCGATGCCGCGCAGGCCGGAGGCGTAGCCCTGGCCGACGGCCCGGAACTTCCACTCGCCCTGGTAGCGGTACAGCTCGCCGAAGATCATCGCGGTCTCGTTGGACGCGTCCTCGGAGAGGTCGTAGCGGGCGATCTCGGCGCCGTCCGTCAGGTTGACCACCCGGATGTAGGCGTTGGAGACCTGGCCGAAGCTCTGCAGCCGGGCGTCGGCGTCGTAGATGGAGACGGCGAAGACGACCTTGTCGATCTGGGTGGGCACCAGGTCGAGGTGCACCTGCACCACCTCGTCGTCCCCGTCGCCGTCGCCGGTGAGGTTGTCGCCCTGGTGCTCGACCGAGCCCTCGGGGCTGCGCAGGTTGTTGTAGAACACGAAGTACTCGTCGCCGAGGACCCGGCCGCTGGAGCACAGCAGCGCGCTGGCGTCCAGGTCGAAGGGCGCGCCGGTGGTGGACCGGGCGTCCCAGCCCAGGCCGATCTGGACCTGCGTCAGGTTCGGCGCGGCCTTGGTCAGCGAGACGTTCCCGCCCTTGGCGAGGGTGACGGTCATCGGACTTCCTCCCAGCTCCCCGTCTCCGGGGCTCCCGGGGTGTGCATCGTTGCACTGCCGCCGACCCGCCCGGGAGGGCCGGATCCGGCGGGCGCGCCCGGCGGACGCACCCCAAGAGATCTACGCCCCCCGGCGGCCGCGCAGTGCTGCACACCCGACTGAACTTGCTGAACTCCGCCGCGCGACCGGCCCGGCCGCCCCGCCGGGCGGCCTCGGACCGCCCGCGCACGCACCCGGTCGGTGTGCGGATCGCCGCCGAATCTATCAAGCGCCCCCGCCCCGCCCGGCGGCCCCGCAACCGCGGCGGGGAGCGCCGGAATCCGGCCGCGGCCCGGCCGGTACGCTGCCGGGACCGCCGGGCGAAGCATCGAGCGGCCCGACGCACGGACGAACAGAGGGAGCACCGGAGCGATGCCGTTCGAACCGCTCGACCGCACCGACCCCGAGTCGGTCGGCCCCTACCTGCTGCTGGCCAGACTCGGCGTCGGCGGCATGGGCCGGGTGTACCTGGCCCGCTCCGCCGGCGGCCGCACCGTCGCGGTCAAGGTGGTCCGCGCCGACCTCGCCGGGGACGCCGACTTCCGCGAGCGGTTCCGCCGCGAGGTGTCCGCCGCGCAGTCCGTGGGCGGCACCTTCACCGCCCCGGTGGTGGACGCCGACCGGGACGGGCCGACGCCCTGGCTGGCCACCGCGTACGTGCTCGGCCCGGCGCTGGACGACGCGGTGCGCGGCCACGGGCCGCTGCCGGTGGAGGCGGTGCGCACCCTGGGCGTGGGCCTGGGCCAGGCGCTGGCGGCGATCCACGCCGCCGGGCTGGTGCACCGCGACCTCAAGCCGTCCAACGTGCTGCTGGCCGCCGACGGGCCGCGGGTGATCGACTTCGGCATCGCCCGGGCACTGGACGGCGACCGGATGACGTCCACCGGCGTGGTGGTCGGCTCGCCCGGGTTCATGAGCCCCGAGCAGGCCGCCGGGCGCCGGCTGGGCCCGGCCGGCGACGTGTTCTCGCTCGGCTCGGTGCTGGTCTTCGCCGCCACCGGCCACGGCCCGTTCGACCACGCCGAGGACGGCGGGGCGCCGTCCGCGGCCTCCCTGCTGTACCGGGTGGTGCACGACGAGCCCGACCTGTCGGGGGTGCCCGGGCCGCTGCTCCCGGCGGTCACCGCCTGCCTGGCCAAGGACCCGGCCGACCGCCCCTCCCCGGCCGGGCTCGGCGCGCTGCTGGGCGAGCCGGCGGCCCCGGCCCGCTCCGGCTGGCTGCCGGCCGCGCTGGCCTCGGACATCGCCACCCGCGCCGCCGAGGTGATGGACCTGGAGGCCCCGGTCCGCCCCGGCGACCCGCGCTCGGGCCCGGCCGCCGCGCCGGCCGTCCGCACCCCCACCGAGGTCTCCGGCCCGGGCACCGTTCGCCTGCGCGCGCCCGGCGCCCCGGCCCCGGACGCCGGGCGGGCCGGGCACCCCACCGAGCCGATCGGGTCCGCCCCGCCCGCCGGGCGCCCCGGCCCGTCCCGCCGGGCGCTGCTGCTGGGCGGCGGCGCCGCGGTGCTGGCCGGCGCGGGCGGCCTGACCGCCTGGGCGCTGAGCGGCGGCTCGAAGCCCGGCCCCGGTCCGGCCCCGGCCCCGCCGACCGGCAGCGCCTCCCCCGCCGCCGCGTCCAGCGCGGCCCCGTCCCGCGCCCCGGGCATGCCGCCGGCCCCGCTGTGGACGTACCGGACCGCCGAGAGCAACGTCGGCAGCCTCGGCATGGCCTTCTCCCCCGGCCTGCTGCACCTGGGCAGCTCCGACCTGGTCGCGGTGAACCTGGCGGACGGCAAGGAGAAGTGGATCACCAAGGACGCGATGGCCTACAACATGGCCTGCGCGGGCGGCACCATCAGCTACGGCACGGTCGCCGACCTGATCACGGTGGACGCCGCCACCGGCACCGTGCTGTGGAAGTACCAGTCCGAGCGCGGGAAGCCGAACGGCACCCAGATCGCCTCGGACATGGTGCTGAACGCCGACGACCGCGCCGTGTACGCGATGTGCGCCTACCTGCAGCTGGACGACAAGGGCCTGCCCGACATGGGCGCCAAGACCGGCAAGGGCATCATGGCGCTGTCCCGCAAGGACGGCTCGATGCTGTGGAACCAGCACCGCCAGCAGACCGCCGACTACACGGTCAGCTCCGACCTGACCGCGGACGCCCTGCTGTACACCGACAGCAAGGAGAACCTGGTCGCCCGGTCGCTGGCCGACGGCTCCCAGATCTGGTTCGCCACCACCAACTCGCACGCCGCCTACCAGCCGGTGCTCCAGGACGGCCTGGTGTTCTGCTCGGCCGACCCGAACGGCCTCCAGGCGGTGCGGGTCTCCGACGGCAAGCAGGTCTGGGCGAAGACCTCGGACCGCTCGACCCACATGTGGTACTCGCCGCCCGCGGCGGGCGGGCACGTCGTGTACTCGGTGCTCGGCGGCATGACCCTGACCTACCAGGGCACCACCTTCACCCCGACCGCCCCGACCCGGGTGGTGGCGTTCAACGCCGCCGACGGCACCGAGCTGTGGCACCTGGAGCTGCCCGTCGAGGTGTCGATGGACACCAACCCGGTGCTGGTCGGGGACACCCTGTTCGTGCCCAGCCCCGAGCACGGCATCTACGCGGTCGACGTGGTGGGCCACAAGGTCCGCTGGGTGTTCCAGACCAACGCGGGCGCCGAGCTGCCCTGGCACCTGGCGGGCGGCGGGGACCTGCTGATCGCCGTCCAGGGCAACCAGGTGATGGCCCTGCCGCCGGTGTAGGAACGCGACGGGCCGGGGCCGCGAACGGCCCCGGCCCGCAAGGCCGTTGACGCCCGGTCAGACGTTGACGCCGAAGTCCTGGGCGATGCCGCGCAGGCCGGAGGCGTAGCCCTGGCCGATGGCGCGGAACTTCCACTCGGCGCCGTTGCGGTACAGCTCGCCGAAGACCATCGCGGTCTCGGTCGAGGCGTCCTCGGAGAGGTCGTAGCGGGCGATCTCGGCGCCGCCGGCCTGGTTGACCACCCGGATGTAGGCGTTGCGGACCTGGCCGAAGCTCTGCTGCCGGTTCTCCGCGTCGTAGATCGACACCGGGAAGACGATCTTGGCGACGTCGGCCGGGACGCCGGCCAGGTTCACCTTGATCTGCTCGTCGTCGCCCTCGCCCTCGCCGGTGAGGTTGTCGCCGGTGTGCTCGACCGAGCCGTCGGCGCTCTTGAGGTTGTTGAAGAAGATGAAGTCGGCGTCCGAGCGGACCTTGCCCTGCTCGGTGCAGAGCAGCCCGCTGGCGTCCAGGTCGAAGTCGGCGCCGGTGGTGCTGCGCGCGTCCCACCCGAGGCCGACGACCACGGCGGTCAGGCCGGGCGCCTCCTTGGTGAGCGAGACATTGCCGCCCTTGCTCAGGCTGACACCCACGTGGTCCTCCAAGAAGTCGGGTTCCCGATCCGTCAACGGCCCGATCGTAGTGCCGGGTTCCCGGGCCGCGCCGGAGACTCGGCCCGGGAACCCGGCGGAAGTTCCGCCGGACCGGGCCGAGCGGGCCGTGCGCGGGAGCGTCAGAGCGCGCCGAGGGCGGCCAGGTACTCCTGGGTGTCCCGGGCGTCCGGCAGGCCGTTGACGATGCTCCAGCGGACCGCGCCCTCCTTGTCGATGACGAAGGTGCCGCGCACCGCGCAGCCCTTCTCCTCGTTGAAGACGCCGTAGGCCCGGGAGACCTCGCCGTGCGGCCAGAAGTCCGACAGCAGCGGGTACTCCAGGCCCTCCTGGTCGCCGAACACCCGCAGCGAGAACGGCGAGTCGTTGGAGACCGCGAGCACCTGCACCTCGTCGTTCTGCAGGCGCGGCAGCTCCTTCTGGATCTCGCAGACCTCGCCGGTGCAGACGCCGGTGAAGGCGAACGGGTAGAAGACCAGGACGACGTTCTTCTCGCCGCGGAAGTCGGACAGCTTCACCGACTCGCCGTGCTGGTTCTTCAGCTCGAAGTCCGGGGCCTGGGCGCCGATCTCGATGGTCATGGGAGGGCCTTCCTGCCTGAACGGTGGTGCGGGCAGGAAGATCCTCCCACCCGCCGGGCCCGGTTCGGCCGTCCGGGTGAGCCGGGTCGGCCGTCCGGGCGAGGCGTTCGCTGCTGGTGAACAGGCCGGGACGGGGCGCCCGGCGGCCGGACGCCGACGGGCCCCGCCGACCGGGTGGTCGGCGGGGCCCGTCGCGGGTCGCGGTCCGAAGTCAGCGCTTGCCGGTCTTCGAGGCCTTCGGGGTGGCCAGGCGGGTGCCCGCCCAGTCCTTGGCGATCGCCACCGAGCTGGTCTGCGAGAGGCCGGCGGTCTTCGCGGCGTCGGCGATCTCGTGCGCCTCGACGTGGCCGTCGCGGCCGGTCTTCGGGGTGAGCAGCCAGATCAGGCCGCCCTCCGCCAGGTACTCCAGGGCGTCGACCAGGGCGTCGGTGAGATCCCCGTCCTCGTCGCGGTGCCACAGCAGGACGCCGTCGGCGACGTCGTCGTAGTCCTCGTCGACGAGTTCGGAGCCAGTGATCTCCTCGATGCCCTCGCGGAGGTCCTGGTCACTGTCTTCGTCGTACCCGAGCTCCTGGATGATCTGGCCCTGTTCGAAGCCGAGGCGGAGAGCCGGGTTGGACTTGTCCGCGGGGTCCGCGGTCGCGCTCACGGGAATAACCTCCAGTATTCGGCCCGGCGTCCATGCCGGGGCTGTGGCCGTAGTCCACACGGGAGCGGCGGTTCGCGCAAGTACCCGACCCCCGATCCCACCCAAAGGTTGACGTGTCGCCGGGCGACACGCCGCCCACTGTGGTGGTGAACACACCCGTATGTCCCTGTCCGTACCGACAAGGCTGCTTCGTCTCGTACCCGTCCGCAGCCCGTTCACCCCCCGCACGCGTGCCCGAGATGCGAACGGCATTCGGGTCGGAGCAGGGTGCGGGCGTAAAGTCTCCTGTTGGCCCTCATCCCGACCGGCCGCCATCGTCCGGCCGGGGTCCCAGGTCGGACCACCTCCTGACCGTACCGCCCAACGGGCGGAACGGTTACCGATCGGTAGAGATGACGGATCTCCGAACGCGGTAGCACGATGGAGGCGGCGCGACAACTCAGCTTCGACCGACAGTGAAGGAACAGCGTGGCTTCCGGATCCGATCGCAACCCGATCATCATTGGCGGCCTCCCGAGCCAGGTCCCGGACTTCGATCCCGAGGAGACCGCGGAGTGGCTGGAGTCCCTTGACGCCGCCATCGACGAGCGCGGGCGCGAGCGCGCCCGCTACCTCATGCTGCGGCTGATCGAGCGCGCCCGCGAGAAGCGTGTCGCCGTGCCCGAGATGCGCAGCACGGACTACGTCAACACCATCGCCACCAAGGACGAGCCGTTCTTCCCCGGCAACGAGGAGATCGAGCGCAAGATCCTGAACGCGACGCGCTGGAACGCGGCCGTCATGGTCTCCCGCGCCCAGCGTCCCGGCATCGGCGTCGGCGGGCACATCGCCACCTTCGCCTCCTCCGCGTCCCTGTACGACGTGGGCTTCAACTACTTCTTCCGCGGCAAGGACGCCGACGGCGAGTCCGGCGACCAGGTCTTCTTCCAGGGCCACGCCTCGCCCGGCATCTACGCCCGCGCCTTCCTGCTGGACCGGCTGACCGAGCAGCAGCTCGACGCCTTCCGGCAGGAGAAGTCCAAGGCGCCGTACGGCCTCTCCAGCTACCCGCACCCGCGGCTGATGCCGGACTTCTGGGAGTTCCCGACCGTCTCGATGGGCCTCGGCCCGCTCGGCGCGATCTACCAGGCCCGGATGAACCGCTACCTGGAGCACCGCGGCATCAAGGACACCTCCGACTCGCAGGTGTACGCCTTCCTCGGGGACGGCGAGATGGACGAGCCGGAATCGCTCGGCCAGCTCTCGCTCGCCGCTCGAGAGGGCCTGGACAACCTGACCTTCGTGGTCAACTGCAACCTGCAGCGCCTGGACGGCCCGGTCCGCGGCAACGGCAAGATCATCCAGGAGCTGGAGTCGCAGTTCCGCGGCGCCGGCTGGAACGTCATCAAGCTCGTCTGGGACCGGTCCTGGGACCCGCTGCTGGCCCAGGACCGCGACGGCGTCCTGGTCAACAAGCTGAACACCACCCCGGACGGCCAGTTCCAGACCTACGCCACCGAGACCGGCTCGTACATCCGCGAGCACTTCTTCGGCGGCGACCTGCGGCTGCGCGCCATGGTCGAGAACATGACCGACCACCAGATCCAGCACCTGGGCCGCGGCGGCCACGACCACCGCAAGGTCTACGCCGCGTTCAAGGCCGCCCGCGAGCACAAGGGCCAGCCGACCGTCATCCTGGCGCAGACCGTCAAGGGCTGGACGCTGGGCCCCAACTTCGAGGGCCGCAACGCCACCCACCAGATGAAGAAGCTGACGGTCGAGGACCTGAAGCGCTTCCGCGACCGGCTGCACCTGCCGATCACCGACAAGCAGCTGGACGAGGGCTACCCGCCCTACTACCACCCGGGCCGCAACTCGGAGGAGATCCAGTACATGCACGACCGCCGGCAGGAGCTCGGCGGCTACGTGCCCACCCGCAAGGTGCGCCCGCGCAAGCTCGAACTGCCGGGCGACGACGCGTACAAGGCGGTCAAGAAGGGCTCCGGCAACCAGACCATCGCCACCACCATGGCGTTCGTCCGGGTGCTCAAGGACCTGATGCGCGACAAGGGCATCGGCAACCGCTTCGTGCCGATCGCGCCCGACGAGTACCGCACCTTCGGCATGGACTCGCTGTTCCCGTCCGCCAAGATCTACAACCCGCTCGGCCAGACCTACGAGTCGGTCGACCGCGAGCTGCTGCTGGCGTACAAGGAGTCCCCGTCCGGCCAGATGTTGCACGACGGCATCTCCGAGGCCGGCTGCACCGCCTCGCTGATCGCGGCCGGCTCCTCGTACGCGACGCACGGCGAGCCGCTGATCCCGGTGTACGTCTTCTACTCGATGTTCGGGTTCCAGCGCACCGGCGACCAGTTCTGGCAGATGGCCGACCAGCTGGCCCGCGGCTTCGTCATCGGCGCCACCGCCGGCCGCACCACCCTGACCGGTGAGGGCCTGCAGCACGCCGACGGCCACTCGCACCTGCTGGCCTCCACCAACCCCGGCGTGGTCGCCTACGACCCGGCCTACGGGTACGAGATCGCCCACATCGTCCAGGACGGCCTGCGCCGCATGTACGGCTCCTCCGCCGAGCACCCGCACGGCGAGGACGTCTTCTACTACATGACGGTCTACAACGAGCCGATCAAGATGCCGGCCGAGCCGGAGGGCGTGGACGTCGAGGGCATCCTCAAGGGCCTCTACCGGCTCAAGGCGGGCGAGGCCGGCCAGATCCCCGCGCAGGTCATCGCCTCCGGCGTGGCCGTGCCGTGGGCCCTGGAGGCCCAGCGCATCCTCGCCGAGGACTGGAACGTCAAGGCGGACGTCTGGTCGGCGACCTCCTGGAACGAGCTGCGCCGCGACGCCGTCGAGGCCGAGGAGTTCAACCTCCTGCACCCCGAGGAGCCGCAGCGCGTCCCGTACGTGACCACCAAGCTCTCCGGGGCCGAGGGTCCGTTCGTGGCCGTCTCCGACTGGATGCGCGCCGTCCCGGACCAGATCGCCCGCTGGGTCCCCGGCCAGTACCAGTCCCTGGGCGCCGACGGCTTCGGCTTCGCCGACACCCGCGGCGCGGCCCGGCGCTTCTTCCACATCGACGCGCAGTCGATCGTCCTCGGCACGCTCACCGAGCTGGCCAAGCAGGGCAAGATCGACCGCTCGCTGCTGAAGGCGGCCATCGACCGCTACCAGCTGCTCGACGTGGCCGCGGCCGACCCGGGCGCCGCGGGCGGCGACGCCTAAGCGCCGGCCGCTGACGGAAAGGTCCGCCCGAGGAGGGGAGTTCCCCTCCTCGGGCGGACCTTTCCGTTGCTGCCCGGCTGCTCGCGCAAGGATCCGCCCGGGAAGGGGTCTCCCCTCCCCGGGCGGATCCGTGGGCGGCGCGCGTCAGATGTGGACCGCGGGCCCCGCCTCGTTGGCGCCGCGGCGGGTGAGCAGGCCCAGGCCCGCCGCCGCCAGGGCGACGACCGCGGCGACCACGAAGGCCACGCCCATGCCGCTGACGAAGGAGGAGTGGACGGCGTCGGCGACGCCCTGCGGGACGTTCGGCGGGGCGATGCCGAGCTGGGCGCCC
This sequence comes from Kitasatospora cineracea, assembly GCF_003751605.1. Classification (NCBI taxonomy): domain Bacteria; kingdom Bacillati; phylum Actinomycetota; class Actinomycetes; order Kitasatosporales; family Streptomycetaceae; genus Kitasatospora; species Kitasatospora cineracea. Next base: position 2,952,123 of record NZ_RJVJ01000001.1, on the reverse strand, counting down.
TGCTTGAGCAGTTCGCCGTCCGGGCCGCCGGGGAGCGGCTGGCCGGTCGCGGCCTCCCACTTGCCGGGCAGCGCGCCGGTGACCTTGGAGGCCATCACCGCGCCGAGGACGGCGGTGCCGAGGCTGCCGCCGACCTGCATCGCGGCCTGCTGGAGGCCGCCGGCCACGCCGGACAGCTCCATCGGGGCGTTGCCGACGATGACCTCGGTGGCGCCGACCATGACCGGGCTGAGGCCGAGGCCCATCAGCAGGAACCAGAGCGACATGACGCCGGTGCCGGAGTCGACGTCCAGGGTGGACATGCCGAGCATCGCGGCGGTGGTGAGCACCATGCCGCCGACGATCGGGACCCGCGGCCCGATCCTGCCGATCAGGAAGCCGGCCACCGGCGCGCCGACGATCATCATGCCGGTCATCGGGAGCAGGTGGACGCCGGCGTCGACCGGGGCCATCCCGTGCACGTTCTGCAGGTAGAAGGTGACGAAGAAGATGCCGCCGAAGAAGGCGAAGGCCATCAGCACCATCAACAGGGTGCCGGCCGAGAGCGGCACCGAGCGGAACAGCGAGAGCGGGATCAGCGGTTCCTTGGCGTACTTCTGCCAGACCGCGAAGACCGCCAGGGCGAGCACCGCGCCGCCGAGGAAGACCAGGGTGGCCGGGTCGGCCCAGCCCCAGGACGGGGCCTTGATGATGCCCCAGACCAGCATGAACATCGCGCCGGAGAGCAGCACGATGCCGGGGACGTCGAAGGACTTGGCGGCGTTCTCGGACCGGACGTCCTTGAGGATCAGCAGGCCCAGGACCAGGGCGACGATGCCGACCGGGATGTTGATGTAGAACACCGACTCCCAGTTGACGTGCTCGACCAGCAGGCCGCCGACGATCGGGCCGGCCGCGGTGGAGGCGCCGATGACGCCGCCCCAGATGCCGATCGCCATGTTGAGCTTGTCGGCGGGGAAGGCCCCGCGCAGCAGGCCGAGCGCGGCGGGCTGGAGCAGCGCGCCGAACAGGCCCTGCAGCACCCGGTAGAAGATCACCTGCTGGATCGAGCCGGCGAAGCCGATCGCGGCGGAGGTGGCGGCGAAGCCGACCGCGCCGACCAGGAAGGTGGTCTTGTGGCCGAACCGGTCGCCGATCTTGCCGGCGGTGATCAGGAAGACCGCGAGGGCCAGCAGGTAGCCGGAGGTGACCCACTGGATGTCGGAGGGGCTGGCGTTCAGGTCCTTGGCGATCGCCGGGTTGGCGATGGCGACGACGGTGCCGTCCAGGGCGACCATCATGACGCCGACGGCGACGGTGAGCAGCGTCAGCCAGGGGTGCCCCCGCAGCCGGCCGCCGGCGGACGGAGCCGCTTCCTTGTCGAGTACTACGGACTGGCTCATGGTTCGGGGCTTCCCCGTTCGTGTGGTGCGCGGGAACCGCGCTGGGCACAGGAAGGGCGGTGCCCGGCCCTCACGCCCGTCCCCACGAGCTCCAAGACAGACGGACACCGCCATCGGGAACATTATGTCAGCCGCTGACATTCGACAAACGGTGACTCCTGTCACTTGATGCCAGATCTCCACCGCGGCGCTATCGTTGGGACCATGGCCACGCCCACCACCGCCGCCGACCCGCAGCCCGTCGGCCTGCGCGAACGCAAGAAGCGGCGCACCCGGGACGCCCTGGTCGACGCCGCCCACCGGCTCTTCCTCTGCCACGGCTACGGGCGCACCACGGTGGACGAGATCGCCTCCGAGGTGGAGGTCTCCCAGCGCACCTTCTTCCGGTACTTCGCCAACAAGGAGGAGGTCGCGCTCGCCGTCCTGGCCGAGGCCGAGCAGGCGTTCCTGGAGTTCCTGCGGGCCCGCCCGGCCCGGGAGAACCCGCTGGAGGCGATGCGCGGCGCGGTCCGCGAGGTCTGGCAGGCCGTCGACCGGGGACAGGAGAGCGGGCCGGCCGCGCTGGAGCTGTTCGAACTGATCGAGTCCACCCCGACGCTGCTCGCCGCCCACCTGCGGCACGCCATCCAGCAGGAGGTCGAGGTGGCCCGGATCCTCGCCGAGCGCGAGGGCCTCGACCCGGCCGCCGACCTGCGCCCCCGCCTGCTGGCCGCCGTGTTCGGCACCGTGGTGCGGATCTCGCACCTCTCCTACGCCGCCGCCCCGGACGCCGCCGACCACTCGATGGACGGCATGCTGGAGCTGATCGAGCGTCACTTCGACCAGCTGGGGCCCGCCCTGGCGGGCTCCTGGCGCTGACGGGGGACGCCCCCGTACCGGGGTAGCACCCCGGACCCGCTACCGGGGTATGAGGACAGCGGCCGGACCCCGCTCTACCCTCGGCCCGGTGACCCTCTGGAAAGACTTCCTCCGCGCCCTCACCGAGCCCCTCGGCGACCACCGCCCCCCGCTGTCGACGGCCCGCCGGCCGTGGGTCCGGGCGGTCCCGTACGCGCTGGTGCTGCTCATGGTCGGCTCGCTGCTGCCCACCGGCATCGTGACGCTGATCCAGTTCTACGGGGTGGACCCGTCGCTGGCCACCGCGCTCGCCGTGGTGCAGGCCGGGGCGCTGCCGCTGGCGCTGACCCGGCCGCTGACGGCCTGGCAGCTGGTGGCGCCCTCGGTGCTGGTCGGCGCGGTGGCCACCCACGGCGCGGCCGCCGACCAGCCCTGGCCGTGGCCGACCACCACGCTGCTCGGCTACCTGTTCCTGATGGTCCTGCTGGCCGTCCGGGAGCGCGGGCGGACCCTGCTCGCGGTCTGGGTGGTCACCTTCCTCGGCTGCAGCCTGAGCTGGACGGTCTTCAACGAGGACTTCGACGGCTCCTCGGTGCTGGCCACCGCGCTGTCCGGCGTGGTCCTGCTGCTCGGCTGGAGCCTGCGCGGGCGCGGCGAGGCCAAGCGGCTGCTCGCCGCGCAGGAGCAGATCTCCGAGACCGAGCGGGCCCGGCGCACCCTGCTGGAGGAACGCGCCCGGATCGCCCGGGAGTTGCACGACGTGGTGGCCCACCACATGTCGGTGATCACCGTCCAGGCCGACAGCGCCCCGTACCGGCTGGAGGGCCTGCCCCCGGCCGCGGTCGAGGAGTTCGGGCAGATCGCCGCCGCCGCGCGCGGCTCGCTCGCCGAGATGCGCCGCCTGCTGGGGGTGCTGCGGGCCGCCGAGAGCACCGCCGACAAGGCCCCGCAGCCGGGCCTGGACGACCTGCCGAAGCTGCTGGCCACCGTCGGCCAGGCCGGGGTGCGGGCCGAACTGGCCGTCGGGGACGGCGTGTCCGCGCTCGGCCCGGTGCCCGAGGCGGTCGGCCTGTCCGCGTACCGGATCGTCCAGGAGGCGCTGGCCAACGTCGTCCGGCACGCCCCCGGCGCCACCGCCGAGGTCGGGATCACCGCCGCGGACGGCGCGCTCACCCTGACCGTCCGCAACGACCCGCCGCCCGGCCGGGCCCGCGCCGTGGAGACCTCCGGCGGCACCGGCCAGGGACTGGTCGGAATGCGCGAGCGCGTCCGGCTGCTGGCTGGCACCCTGGACACCGGCCCGACCGCCGACGGAGGCTACCGGGTGACCGCCGTCCTGCCGTTGGACGGCACCAGCCCCGGGGAGAAGACCGCATGACCATCCGCGTCCTCATCGTCGACGACCAGGCGATGGTCCGCGCCGGGTTCGCCGCCCTGCTCAACGCGCAGAGCGACATCGACGTGGTCGGCGACGCGCCCGACGGCCGGCAGGCGATCGAGGTCAGCGGCCGCACCCACCCCGACGTGGTGCTGATGGACGTCCGGATGCCCGAGATGGACGGCCTGGAGGCCGCCCGCCGGCTGCTCGACCCGCCGCCCGGCGTGGTGCACCGCCCGCGGGTCCTGATGCTCACCACCTTCGACGTCGACGACTACGTGTACGAGGCGCTGCGGGCCGGCGCCAGCGGCTTCCTGCTCAAGGACGCCCCGCCCGCCGACCTGATCGCCGCCGTCCGGGTCGTCGCGGCCGGCGACGCGCTGCTCGCGCCCTCCGTCACCCGCCGGCTGATCGCCGACTTCGCCAGGAACCGCCCCGCCCCGCGCCGCGACCCGCGGCTGCGGCTGAACGGGCTCACGCCGCGCGAGACCGAGGTCCTCGAACTGATCGCCCGCGGCCTCTCCAACCAGGAGATCGCCGCCCACCTCGTGCTCGCCGAACAGACCGTCAAGACCCACATCGGCCGGATCCTCGCCAAGCTCGACCTCCGCGACCGCGCCCAGGCCGTGGTGCTCGCCTACGAGAGCGGCCTGGTCCAGCCCGGCGCGCAGTGACCCTCCCTACCGCCCGGGTATGACCCGCCGGTTGGCTCCGCGGGGTGACGCCCGCTCAGCCGCCCCGTCCCTACCTTCCTCCTCGTTGCCGAACAGGAGGAGGAGCGGATGCTGTCGCGTCTGCGTCGGGGGACGGCCGTGGCCGGGTTGGTGCTCGCGGCGGTGCTGGGAGCGGGGTCGTGGGCGTCGGCCGACGCGCAGACCCCGTTGACGGGGCCGCCGCCGGGCGCGGCGGCCTGGGCGGCGGACACCTCGCTGGGGGTGCGGCTGCCCGATCCGGTGGCCTCCTCGCCGGCCGAGGTCGCCGCGTTCTTCGCCGGCCTGCCGCCGGAGCGGCGCGAGGCCCTCGCGGTGCGCCACCCGCAGCTGGTCGGGAACCTGGACGGCGCGCCGGTCGCGCTGCGGCTGCGGGCCAACGCGCTGGCCGTCGAGGCGGAGCGCGCCCGCCAGCGGGCCCGGGCCGAGGACGCGGCGCTGCCCCGCGCCGAGCGCGCGGCGGCCGCTGCGAGGGCCGACCACTACGCCGAGCTGGCCGGGCACCGGCTGCTCGCCTTCGACCCGCGCGGCCGGGGCCAGGTCGCCGAGGTGTTCGGGGACGTGGAGCACGACGAGCGGACGGCCGTCCTGGTGCCGGGCTCGGACGTCGACCTGTCCGACTACGACCGGGAGGCCGCCACCGGCCACCGGTCGCTCGCCGGGATGGCCCGGGCGCTGCGCGCCGCGAGCGGCGACCGGGTCGCGGTGGTGGCCTGGGTGGGCTACACCACACCGGTCGGCCTCGGGCTGGACGCGGCCCGGGAGGAACTGGCCCGGGCCGGCGCCGCCCGGCTGGACCGGCTGGTGGCGGGGCTGGCGCCGGTGACCGGGCCGGTGGAGCTGTTCTGCCACTCGTACGGGTCGGTGGTGTGCGGGCGGTCCGCGCCGGACCCGGCCCGGGTGGCCGGACTGGTGGCGGTGGCCTCGCCGGGGATGGGGCTGGAGCGCGCGGACGAGCTGCGGGTACCGGTGTGGGCGGTGCGCCGCAACGCCGAGGACTGGATCGGCGACGTGCCGAACGTCTCGCTGCTCGGCTTCGGCCACGGCGCCGACCCGACCTCGGGCGGCTTCGGCGCCCGGGTGCTGCCGTCCACCGGCTCGCACGGGCACAGCGACTACTTCGCGCCCGGCTCGGCCTCCCTCGCGGCCTTCGCCGCCCTCGCCCTCACCGCCACCACCACCGCCGCCTGACGTGACGCTGCCCGTCGGCCGTTCGAGGAGACTCCCGATGCTGCCCGTGACCGCCCTGCGCCGCTCCGCCGTGCGGACCGCCGCGAAGATCGACGCGAAGACCCCCGCCACCCGCGACCGCGCCCTGGACGGGCTGCGCGCGCTGGCCCTGCTGTCCGTCCCGCTCGGGCACTGGATGCTCGGCGGCTTCGACTCCCCCGACGGGGTGCTGCACAACGCCAGCCCGCTGGGGGCGCTGCCCTCGATGGCGCCGCTGAGCTGGGTGCTGCAACTGCTGGGCGTGTTCTTCCTGGTGGGCGGCCGCGCCTCGGCCCTGTCGCTGCGCCGGGCGGCCGGGCGCGGGGTGCGCACCGGGGCGTGGCTGCGCGGCCGGGTGCTGCGGCTGGCGCGCCCGGTGCTGGGGGTGGCGGCGGTGTGGGCGGCGCTGATCCCGGTGCTGCGCGCGCTGGGCGTGCCGGCCGGGACGGTGCGGACCGGGGCGGTGCTGATGGTGCAGCCGCTCTGGTACATCGCCGTGTACCTGGTGCTGACGGCGCTGACCCCGCTGTGCGTCCGGTTCGGCGCCCGCTTCCGGGGCTGGGGCGCGGCGGTGCTGATGGCGGCGGTCGCGCTGGTGGACCTGCTGCGGTACGGGCCGTGGGGCGCCGCGGTGCCGGGCTGGCTGGGCCTGCTGAACCTGCTGCCGGGCTGGCTGTTCGCCTACCAGCTGGGCGTGGACTGGGCGCACGGGCGGCTGACCCGGGCCGGGGCGAAGCTGCTGGCGGTCGGCGGGGCGGCGCTGTTCGCGGTGCTGCTGGTGGTGTTCCACTACCCGGCGAGCATGGTGGGCGTGCCGGGCGCGGCCCGCACCAACTCGCACCCGCCGTCCCTGCTGGTGCTGGCGCTGGCCTCGGTGCAGGGCGGCGCGGCGGTGCTGCTGAAGGACCGGCTGGGCCGGGCGCTGCGCCGGCCGCTGCTGTGGCTGCCGGTGGTGGTGGTCAACCTGGGCGCGATGACGATCTTCTGCTGGCACCAGACCGCGATGTTCCTGACCGCGCTGGCGGGCTCCCCGCTGGGCGCGCTGCCCGGCCTGACCACCGCCCCGGACTCGGCGGCCTGGGCGCTGGCCCGACTGGCCTGGCTGCCGGTGTTCGGCGCGGTGCTGGCGCTGATCGGCCGCTGGGCCCGGCGCTTCGACGCCCCGTGGCCGTCCCGGGCCTGGCGGGCGGTGGCGGGCGCGGGCGCGGCGCTGTTCGCGGTGTACGCGCTGGGCGCGGTCTGACCCCACGTCAACTGTCGGTGCCGGGACGTACCCTGCGGCCATGGCGACCTTCGACGAACTGACCGCGCTGGCCCTGGCGCTGCCGCAGACCCACCAGGAGGAGACCTGGGAGCAGGTGACGCTGCGGGTCGGGCGGAAGATCTTCGCCATGGGCCGCCCCGAGTCGGGGGAGGTCTCGGTGAAGGCCGCCCCGGCGGAGCAGGCCGAGCTGATCGCCGCCGCCCCCGGGGTGTACTCGGTGGCGCCGTACACCGGCCGGTTCGGCTGGGTGCGGGTGCGGCTGGCCGGGGTCGACCCGGAGGAACTGCGCGAACTGCTCACCGACGCCTGGCGATCGGTCGCACCGAAACGGGTGGTGAAGGAGTACGAGGGGTAGCGTACGGGCGAATGTGACGGGGAACACTGTTTGCTCCCTGCCTCCAGCGTCGGTCGACCTCTACTCTGGCTGACTAGTAGTCGGAAGTCACTGCACCGTCGGGCCCGTCCCGCCGCGAGGTACGGCCCGAGGGAGTGGACGCCATGCAGCGCAGGCGGGTGAAGCGGATCCTGATCGGCGTGTTCGCCGGCTGCGCGGCCCTGGTGGACGCCGGGGCCGCCGCCGCGCAGGCCGCCGCCTCCAACGAGCAGCTGGCCATCACCACCCCGCCCGCGGGCAGCTCCGCCTGGGTCGCCGACCACTCCTTCGGCCGCGACCTGCCGGACCCGGCCACCGCCGCCCCGGCCGCCGTCGCCGCGTTCTTCGCCGGCCTCACGCCCGCCGAACTCGACCGGCTGGTCGCCGAGTACCCGCTGGTGGTCGGCAACCTGGACGGGGCCCCGCCCGAGGTCCGCTACCGCGCCAACCGGGTGGCGCTCACCGCCGAACGGGACCGGGCCCGGCAGCGCGCCGCGGACACCACCCTGGACGCCACCACCCGCGCGCTGTCCCTCTCCCGCGCCAACGACTCGGAGCGGCTGCTCGGCGAGGGCCGGCAGATCCTCGCCTTCGACCCGCGCGGCCGCGGCCTGGTCACCGAGGTGTGGGGCGACCTGGCCACCGCCCAGCGGATCGCCGTCCTGGTGCCCGGCTCGGACGCCGACCTCGGCCACTTCGACCAGAGCGGCGACCCGCTGCGCTCCCCCGCCGGCATGGCCCGCGCGCTGTACACCGAGGAGCACGCCCAGTCGCCCGGCACCCGCACCGCGGTGGTCGCCTGGACCGGCTACGTCACCCCGCAGGGCCTCGGCCCGGACGCGGTCACCTCCCGGCTGGCGGACGCCGCCGCCCCCCGGCTGCACCGGCTGCTCGGCGGCCTCGAGCAGACCGCCCACCCCGAGGCGCCGCCCGCCCTGCTGTGCCACTCGTACGGCTCGGTGGTGTGCGGCACCACCGCGCCGACGCTGCACGCCGCGCAGCCCACCGACGTGGTGGCGTTCGGCAGCCCCGGGATGGGCGTCGACTCGGCGGCCGAGCTGGGCACCGGCGTCCAGGTCTGGGCGGCCCGCAACCCCGGCGACTGGATCGGCAACGTCCCCTACCTGGAGGTCGGCGGCCTGGGCCACGGCGCCGACCCGACCACCCACGCCTTCGGCGCGGTGTCGATCTCCTCGCTGGGCGCCAACGGCCACACCGGCTACCTGGCCGAGGGCACCGAGAGCCGGCACAACTTCGCCGCCATCGCGCTCGGCCACTACGGGGACGTCACCGGCCCGTCCGAGACCCAGGGCTGACGGGCCGGCACCCGACGCCCCGTCAGACCTCGCGGGCGTCCGCGGTGGAGCTCATGTCGGCGTAGCGCCGGCCGGCCACCCGCCCGGCGATCGGCTCCAGCTCGGCCAGCTCCTCCCCGGTCAGCACCAGCCTGGTCCCGCCCAGGTTCTCCTCCAGCCGGCTGCGCTTGCGGGTGCCGGGGATCGGCACCACCGCGGTCAGGCCGTGCACCTCGGCGCGCTGCTGCAGCCAGGCCAGCGCGACCTGGGCGGCCGTCGCCCCGCGCTGCTCGGCGATCCGCCGGATCGGGGCGACCAGTTCGGCGTTCCCGGCCGCGTTGTCGCCGCTGAACTGCGGCAGGTGGCGCCGGAAGTCGCCGTCGGCCAGCTGCCCGGCGTCGGCGAACGCCCCGGTCAGGAAGCCCCGGCCGAGCGGCGAGTACGGCACCAGCGCCACGCCCAGCTCGGCCGCGGCCGGCACCGCGCTGCGCTCCACGCCCCGGGCGAAGATCGACCACTCGGACTGCAGCGCCGCGATCGGGTGCACCGCGTGTGCCTCGCGCAGCTCCGGCCCGGTCACCTCGGACAGCCCCAGGTACCGGACCTTGCCGGCCGCGACCAGCTCGCCCATCGCGCCCACCGACTCGGCCAGCGGCACCTGCGGGTCGCGGCGGTGCATGTAGTAGAGGTCGATCACGTCCAGGCCGAGGCGGTGCAGCGAGGCGTCCACCGCCTTGCGGATGTACGCCGGGTCGTTGTTGACGCCCCGGTAGTGCTGGTCGTCGGCGCGCCGCTCGATGGCGAACTTGGTGGCCAGCACCACCCGGTCCCGGTGCGTCCGGACGAACGGGCCGACCAGTTCCTCGTTGGCGCCCAGGCCGTAGACGTCCGCGGTGTCGAACAGCGTCACGCCCAGCTCCAGCGCCCGCTCCAGGGTGGCCAGCGCCTCACCCGTGTCGGTCGGGCCGTAGAACTCGCTCATGCCCATGCAGCCCAGCCCCTGCACACCCACGATCGGGCCGTCGGTGCCGAGGCGGGTGGTCTCGATGCTGTTCATGCGCTCTTCCTGTCCTGTCCACAGTGGTTCGGTGTTTCCTCGTCGCCGCCGACCGGGAGCCCGGACCCGCCGTAGTGGTCGATCTTCATGTCGATCACGGCGAGCGTGGCCCGCAGGTCGGCCATCCGCCGGCGCACCTCCGCACGGTGCGCCACCAGCAGCTCCCGGCGCTCGTCCCGGGTGCCGTTCCCGGCCCGGACCAGCTCGACGTACCGCACCATGTCGGCCACCGGCATGCCGGTCAGCCGCAGCTTGGTCAGGAACGCCAGCCGGGCCAGGTCCGCGTCGGTGTACCGGCGCTGCCCGGCGTGCGAGCGGTCCACCGGCTCCAGCAGGCCGATCCGCTCGTACCAGCGCAGCGTGTGCGCGGTCAGCCCGCTGATGGCGGACACCTCGCTGATCCCGTGCCGCGGCGTCAGGTCCGGTGCGGAACTCGGCTGCCGGAACGCCTCCTCGCACCCCGTCGGTCCCACTGCCCGCTGCTCGGACCCTGCCATGCTCTCGACCCCCGTCTTCGGCGACGACAACGACGCTACTGAGTTGGAGCGCACTCCAAGCAAGCCTGACACACGTCCGCCCGGCACCGGGTGCCGTCGTTTAGAGTTCCGCCCATGCAGAGCTTGCGGATGATCGAGGACTGGCCGGTACCCCACGCCGCGGCGGCGGTGGTCCGCGGGAGCGACGGCGCGCTGCTCGGCGCGCACGGCCCGCAGGAACAGCTGTTCCCGCTCGCCTCGGTGACCAAGCTGCTCAGCGCGTACGCCGCCCTGGTCGCCGTCGAGGAGGGCGTCTTCGAACTCGACGACCCCGCCGGCCCCGACGGCTCCACCGTCCGCCACCTGCTCGCGCACACCTCCGGCCTGGCCTTCGACGAGCACCGGGTGATGGCCGAGCCCGGCAACCGGCGGCTCTACTCCAACGCCGGGTTCGACGTGCTGGCGGCCACCCTGGAGAGCGCCTCCGGCATCCCGTTCGCCCAGTACGCGGCCGAGGCCGTCTTCCAGCCGCTCGGCATGCACGCCACCCTGATCAACACCGCCCACCGCGCCCCCGCCGGCGCCGGCGGCCTGTCCACCGCCGCCGACCTCGTCCGCTTCGCCGCCGAACTGCAGTCCCCCAAGCTCCTCGCCCCGGCCACCGTGCACGCAGCCACCCGCGAGGTCGCCTTCCCCGGCACCAGCGGCGTCCTGCCCGGCTTCGGCCACCGCCGCCCCAACGACTGGGGCCTCGGCTTCGAGATCCGCGACCACAAGACCCCGCACTGGACCGGCACCGCCAACTCCCCCGCCACCTTCGGCCACTTCGGCCAGTCCGGCACCTTCCTCTGGGTCGACCCCACCGCCGACCTCGCCTGCCTCGCCCTCACCGACCGCGACTTCGGCCCCTGGGCCGCCGAGGTCTGGCCCCAGCTCAGCGACGCGGTCCTCACCGAAACGGCATAGCGCACAGCACGAAGCCAGGAGCGCGGGGAGAACCGCTGCGCCGGACGCTGCGAAACCAGGGGCGCGGGGAACTGCGCGGCCGGCCGGGCATCCACCGCAAGACCGTAAAGCGGCATCGACTCACCGCCCGCTCCGCGACCTTGCTGGCGTGCTCCTCCGCTGCGCGCAGTTCCCCGCGCCCCTGTCTGCCCGTCCTCTCAGCCGAACTGCACAGGCGTGTGCATCTCCCAGAGCAGCAGTTCGACCCCGTCCTCCCCCGCCGTCGGGTCGGCGAACGCGTCGCCGGTGACGCGGACGGAGTCGCCGGGCCCGGCCGAGCGGCCGCCGCCCTGCGGGCCGGGGACGGTGCGGTAGCCGACCGAGCCGGCCACCACGTGGACGTAGCGGTAGGGGGCGGCGGGGAGTTCGGGCAGCGGCAGCCAGGCCGGGGTCCGGACCAGCCAGAGCGCGGCGTCGCCGCGGCGCAGCCGCAGGGCGCGGTCCGCGTCGGCGTCCCGTCCGGAGGCGAGCAGGGTGAGGCCGTCGCCGTCGGGGACGGGGGCGAGTCCGAAGCCGGGGGCGGTGCCGTACCGGTCGGGCTGGAGCCACATCTGGACGAAGGTGACCGGTTCGGTGGCGCCGCCGGTGTTGCGTTCGGTGTGGCTGATGCCCGTCCCGGTGGACTGCACCTGGACGGTGCCGCGCCGGACCACGCTGGCGTGGCCGGCGTCGTCGCGGTGGGCGAGGGCGCCCGACACCACCCAGGTGACGATCTCGGTGTCGCTGTGCCGGTGCGCCTCGTACCCGGCGCCGGGGGCGAGCGTCTCCTCGTTGCAGGCGAGCAGCGCGCCGAAGGAGGTGTTCTTCGGGTCGTAGTGGCCGGCGAAGGAGAAGGCGTGCCGGGTGGTGATGCCTTCGGCGGGTTCCGACAGGTAGCGCTCGGCGGCGCGCCGCAGATCGGCCCGGCCGCGTTCTTTCCGGGCGGGTCCGGACGCCGGTTCGAGGGGTTCGAATGCCTGCCCGTCCTGGGGCGAAGAATCCACGCTCACAGGCACCACGGTAGCCGGTGTGACGGGTGCCACCGGACGACATCGGGCCCGGCGTGCACGAGCACCCGTCGGGGTGAGGCAGGCTAGTGCCGTGCCATCCGCTTCAGCGAAACCCGACAAGCCCGCCGACCGGTCGTCCGGTGAGCGCTCCTCCCCGGAGCGGTCCGCCGAGAAGGCCCCGGAGAAGAAGGCGGCCCGGCGCTCCGCCGCGTCCGCGCGCCCGGCCGGGGTGCCGGGGCGGGGGCGGATGACGGCCGAGGAGCGCCGACTGGCCGCCGAGCGGGCGGAGTTGCGGGCGGCCACGCTGAAGCGGCTGGAGAAGTCGGCGGGGAAGCTGGCGTCCGCGGCGATCGCCCGGATGGACGACCAGTTGGCGTGGTACCGCCGGATGCCGCCGGAGCATCGCTCGTGGATCGGTCTGGTCGCGCAGGCGGGCATCGCGGCGTTCACCGAGTGGTACCGGCACCCGGAGGCGCCGCAGGCGATCTCCACGGACGTGTTCGGCACCGCGCCGCGGGAGTTGACCCGGGCGATCACGCTGCGGCAGACCGTGGAGCTGATCCGCACCACCATCGAGGTGATGGAGGAGGCCATCGGCGAGGTGGCCGCGCCCGGCGACGAGGCGGGGATGCGCGAGTCGGTGCTGGTCTACGCCCGGGAGATCGCCTTCGCCACCGCCCAGGTGTACGCGCAGGCCGCCGAGGCGCGCGGCGCGTGGGACGCCCGGCTGGAGGCGCTGGTGGTGAACTCGCTGCTGTCCGGGGACGCCGACGAGGGCGTGCTGTCCCGGGCGGCGGCGCTGGGCTGGGGGCAGCCGAGCCAGGTGCGGGTGGTGATGGGCAGCGCCCCGGACGGGGACAGCGAGCTGGTGGTGGAGGCGATCCGGCGGGCCGCCCGGTACGCGAAACTGCACGTCCTGACGGGTGTGTTGGGCCGCCGCCTGGTGGTGGTGGTCGGCGGCGACAAGGAGCCGGTGCACGCGGCCCGGGCGCTGATCGGGCAGTTCGCGCCGGGCCCGGTGGTGGTCGGTCCGACGGTCGGCGACCTGCTGTCGGCGACCCGCTCGGCGCACGCCGCCGCGCAGGGCCTGAAGGCGTGCGCGGCCTGGCCGGACGCGCCCCGCCCGGTGCTGGCGGACGACCTGCTGCCGGAACGGGCGCTGGCCGGCGACGAGGTGGCGCGCCGTCAGCTGGTGGAGGAGATCTACACACCCCTGGAGGAGGCCGGCTCGGCACTCCTGGAGACGCTGAGTGTCTATCTGGAGCAGGCGTCCTCCCTGGAGGGCGCGGCCCGGATGCTCTTCGTTCACCCGAACACCGTGCGCTACCGGCTGCGTCGTGTGACAGATGTCACCGGCTATGCTCCATCAGACGTACGTTCGGCATTCACCCTGCGCATCGCCCTTGCTCTGGGGCGTCTCGGTTCCGGGTCCGACCAGGGCTGAGCGAACTGTAGGGAATCCACAAGCTGACGTGCTTTTCTTCGTCATCGTCGCCTACCCGCCCCCGGGCGTCCGGCGAGAGAGGGTTGAACCGTGCTTGTTATCGTCGCCCCTGGACAGGGTGCCCAGACTCCCGGCTTCCTCAACCCCTGGCTCGAACTGGACGGCGCCGCCGACCGGCTCCGCCAGTGGTCGGCGACGGCCGGCCTCGACCTGGTGCACGCCGGTACCGAGGCCTCCGAGGAGGAGATCAAGGACACTGCCGTCGCCCAGCCGCTGCTGGTGGCGGCCGGCCTGGTGACCGCCGCGGCGCTGTTCCCGCAGGGCTTCGCCGGGCAGGTCGGCGCGGTCGCCGGCCACAGCGTCGGCGAGATCACCGCCGCGGCGCTGGCCGGAGTGCTGTCCGAGCAGGACGCGCTGGGCTTCGTCCGCGAGCGCAGCCTGGGCATGGCGCAGGCCGCGGCGCAGACCGCGACCGGCATGACCGCGGTGCTCGGCGGCGACCCGGAGGCGGTCGCCGCGAAGCTCGCCGAACACGGCGTGACCCCGGCGAACAACAACGGCGGCGGCCAGATCGTCGCGGCCGGCACGCTGGAGCAGCTGGCCGCGCTGAAGGCGGACCCGCCGGCCGGCGCGCGGCTGATCCCGCTGAAGGTCGCGGGCGCGTTCCACACCGCGCACATGGCCCCGGGCGTGGAGCGGCTGGAGAAGCTGGCCCCGACCCTGACCGCCTCGGACCCGGCCGTCGCGTACCTGTCGAACAAGGACGGCGAGGTGGTCGGCTCCGGCGCCGAGGTGCTCGCCCGCCTGGTCTCGCAGGTCTCCAACCCGGTCCGCTGGGACCTGTGCATGGAGACCCTGCAGCAGCTCGGCGCGACCGCCGTGATCGAGCTGTCCCCCGCCGGAACCCTCACCAACCTGGTCAAGCGCAACGTCAAGGGTGTCGCCACGCTGGCCCTGAAGACCCCCGCCGATCTCGACAAGGCCCGCGAACTCGTGGCCGAGCACGGCAACCAGGAGAAGAGCGCATGAGCGCAACCATCAGGCCGGCCACCGGCGCCCAGTACTCCCGCATCCACGGCGTGGGCGGCTACCGGCCGACCCGGGTGATCCCCAACTCCGAGGTCCTGAACTGGATCGACTCCTCGGACGAGTGGATCCGCACCCGCTCCGGGATCGCCGAGCGCCGCTGGGCCGGGCCGGAGGAGAGCGTCGCCGAGATGTCGGTGCAGGCCGCCGGCAAGGCCGTCGCGATGTCCGGCATCCGCCCGGAGCAGATCGGCGGCGTGATCGTCGCCACCGTCTCGCACCTGAAGCAGACCCCGGCGATCGCCACCGAGATCGCCCAGCGGCTCGGCTGCGGCACCGCCCCGGCGTTCGACATCTCGGCCGCCTGCGCGGGCTTCGGCTACGGCCTGAGCCTGGCCGACGGCATGGTGCGCGGCGGCAGCGCCGAGTACGTGCTGGTGATCGGCGTGGAGCGGCTGTCCGACCTGACCGACGTCACCGACCGGTCGACCGCGTTCATCTTCGGCGACGGCGCGGGCGCCGCGATCGTCGGGCCCTCCGACACCCCCGGCATCGGCCGGGTGATCTGGGGCTCGGACGGCTCGCAGGCCGACGTGATCTCGCAGACCCAGGCCTGGGACACCGCGTTCGCCAAGCCGGACGCCGTCAACGGCGCGGGCGAGGAGATCAAGTGGCCGGCCCTGCGGATGGAGGGCCAGACGGTCTTCCGCTGGGCGGTGTACGACATGGCGAAGGTCGCCGAGCAGGCCCTGGAGGCCGCCGGGATCACCGCCGACCAGCTCGGCGCGTTCATCCCGCACCAGGCCAACATGCGGATCATCGACGCGATGGTCAAGAAGCTGGACCTGCCCCCCAACGTCCCGGTGGCCCGCGACATCGCGGAGACCGGCAACACCTCCGCCGCCTCCATTCCGCTCGCCATGGAGCGGATGCTGGAGCGCGGCGAGGCCAAGAGCGGCGACCTGGCGCTGATCATCGGCTTCGGTGCCGGTCTGGTCTACGCGGCCGCGGTCGTTACGCTCCCCTAGGCGTTCTTCCCCGCCCCACCCCTGGAAACCCGCGTCGGTCCGCCGGACCGCACGCTGTCAACACCGAGAAGGAGCAGCCGATATGGCTACCCGCGAAGAGGTTCTCGAAGGTCTCGCCGAGATCGTGAACGAGATCGCCGGCATCCCCACCGAGGACGTCGCGCTCGACAAGTCCTTCACCGATGACCTGGACGTCGACTCGCTGTCCATGGTCGAGGTCGTCGTCGCCGCCGAGGAGCGCTTCGGCGCGAAGATCCCGGACGACGAGGTCAAGAACCTCAAGACCGTGGGCGACGCGGTGGACTTCATCGTCGCCAACGTCTGACCTGCCGTCAGGCTCCCGGTCGGGGCGCGCGGGTCGCGCCCCGACCGGCCCCCTTTCCCGCCGGCCCCCCGGTCCTCCCCGCAGATGTGAGAGAAGAAGAAACCAGTGACTGCTGAAAACCGCACCGTGGTCGTCACGGGTATCGGCGCCTTCACGCCGCTGGGCGGCGACGCCGCCACTTTCTGGGAGGGCCTGCTGTCCGGCAAGTCCGGCGTGCGTGCCCTCACCGAGGACTGGGCGGCCGACCTGCCGGTCCGGATCGCCGCCCGGGTGGCCGTCGAGCCCGGCGAGATCCTGCCCCGCCCGCTGGCCCGCAAGCTGGACCGCTCGGCCCAGTTCGCGCTGATCGCCGCCCGCGAGGCCTGGAAGGACGCCGGCTACCGGGCGCCCGCCACCGACGACTCCAACGAGCTGGCCCCCGAGCGCCTGGGCGCGGTCATCGCCTCCGGCATCGGCGGCGTCACCACCCTGCTCGACCAGTACGATGTGCTCAAGGAGCAGGGCGTCCGCAAGGTCTCCCCGCACACCGTCCCGATGCTGATGCCCAACTCCCCGGCGGCCAACGTCGGCCTGGAGGTCGGCGCCCGCGCGGGCGTGCACACCCCCGTCTCCGCCTGCGCCTCCGGCGCCGAGGCGATCGGCTACGCGATCGAGATGATCCGCACCGGCCGCGCCGACGTGGTCGTGGCCGGCGGCACCGAGGCCGCGGTCCACCCGCTGCCGATCGTCGCCTTCTCCAACATGATGGCGATGTCCAAGAACAACGAGGACCCGCAGCACGCCTCCCGCCCGTACGACAAGGCCCGCGACGGCTTCGTGCTCGGCGAGGGCGCGGGCGTGATCGTGCTGGAGTCCGCCGAGCACGCGGCCGCCCGCGGCGCCCGGGTCTACTGCGAGGCCATCGGCCAGGGCCTGTCCTCGGACGCCCACCACATCGCCCAGCCCGAGCCGACCGGTGCCGGCGTGGCCCGCGCCATCGACGACCTGTTCGCCCGCAACGAGCTGGACAAGTCGGAGGTCGTGCACGTCAACGCGCACGCCACCTCGACCCCGCAGGGCGACACCGCCGAGATCAAGGCGCTGCGCCGCACCCTGGGCGAGCACCTCGACCACGTGGCGATCTCCGCCACCAAGTCGATGACCGGCCACCTGCTGGGCGGCGCCGGCGGCATCGAGACCGTCGCCACCGTGCTGGCCCTGTACAACCGGATCGCCCCGCCCACGGTCAACGTGGTCGACCTGGACGACGACATCGACGCCGACATCGTCCGCGACGAGGCCCGCAAGCTGCCGGTCGAGGGTCGGATCGCCGCCCTCAACAACTCCTTCGGCTTCGGCGGCCACAACGTGGTGCTGGCCTTCCGCACCGTCTGACGCGAGCGCCCGTGAGGGGGGTGCGGGGGCCCGGCCCCCGCACCCCCCTCACGCGTTCACACCACCTGGTGCAGCCAGCGCACCGGCGCGCCCTCGCCCGCGTACCGGAACGGCTCCAGCTCGTCGTCCCAGGGCTTGCCGAGCAGCTTGGCGATCTCCGACTCCAGGTCGCCGCCCTCGTTGCGGGCCCGCAGCAGCACGGCGCGCAGCCGGTCCTCCGGGATCAGGATGTCGCCGTGGATGCCGGTGACGGCGTGGAAGATGCCGAGCGCGGGCGTGGAGGAGTACCGCTCGCCCTCCGCCGTGGCGCAGGGCTCGCTGGTCACCTCGTACCGCAGCAGCTGCCAGCCGCGCAGCGCGGAGGCGAGCTTGGAGGCGGCGCCGGGCTCCCCCTGCCAGGAGAGTTCGGACCGCCAGTGCCCGGGCGCGGCGGGCTGCCTGATCCAGTCGAGGTTGATCCGCACCCCGAGCACCCCCGCGACCGCCCACTCGACGTGCGGGCACAGCGCGCGGGGCGCGGAGTGGATGTAGAGCACACCACGTGTCGTCACCGGGACCTCCTGGCTGTGGACGAGGGTCGCCTTCCCCAGCTGCCTCGCTCCGTCGCCGGTGGGTCCTGATCAGTGGCTACCCCGGGGAGCTCAACTTATTCGACATTAGGTCATCAAATCGAGCAAAACGGACAAGCTTTCACCCCATGCTAGTCGGTTCGCCCGAGAGGTCTACCCCCACGGCCCCCACCTCCCCCGAACGGCCGCACGCGTGCGCCCCCGCCGCGGATCGCGCTCCGGCGGGGGCGTGCTGACGGTCCGACAGGCGACGCGGCGTCAGACCGCGACCACCATCTTCCCGGTGTTGGCGCCGCGCAGCATGCCGATGAAGGCGTCGGCGGCGTTCTCCACGCCCTCGACCACGGTCTCGTCGGAGCGCAGCTCGCCGCTGCGCAGCCAGCCGCCGACCTCGGCGGCGAACTGCCCGCGCAGCGCGGCGTGGTCGCCGACGATCATGCCCTGCAGGCGCAGCCGCTTGCCGATGGCGAGCGCCAGGTTGCGCGGGCCGGCCGGGGCGGAGGTGTCGTTGTACTGGGCGATGGCGCCGCACAGGGTGACCCGGCCGTGCACGTTGAGCGCGCCGATCGCGGCCTCCAGGTGCTCGCCGCCGACGTTGTCGAAGTACACGTCGATGCCCTCGGGGGCGGCCGCGGCGAGCTGCTCGGCGACCGGGCCGGCCTTGTAGTCGAACGCGGCGTCGAAGCCGTACTCCTCGACCAGGGTGGCGACCTTCTCGGCGGAGCCGGCCGAGCCGATGACCCGCTTCGCGCCCTTGAGCCGGGCGATCTGCCCGACCAGCGAGCCGACCGCGCCGGCCGCGCCGGAGACGAAGACGGTGTCGCCCTCCTTGAACGAGGCGACCTCCAGCAGCCCGGCGTACGCGGTCAGCCCGGGCATCCCCAGCACGCCCAGGTAGGCGGAGAGCGGGGCGAGCTCCGGGTCGACCTTGACGGCGTGCGCGGCGTCCAGCGTCGCGTACTCGCGCCAGCCCAGCCCGTGCAGCACGGCGTCGCCGACCGCGAAGCCCTCGGCGGCGGAGGCCACCACGTACCCGACCGCCCCGCCGTCCATCGGCGCGCCCAGCGCGTACGGCGGGACGTAGGACTTCACGTCGTTCATCCGGCCGCGCATGTACGGGTCGACCGAGAGGTAGGCGTTGCGCACCGTGATCTCGCCGGGGCCGGGCTGCCGGACCGGTGCCTCGACCAGGGCGAAGTCCGCGGGGACGGGCCAGCCCTGCGGGCGCGCGGCCAGGTGCCACTCGCGGCCGGTGGCGGGGAGGGCGTGCTGCTCTGCCATCACATACTCCTGAGGGTGAAATATTCAGCAACTAAAGCAATCGTGGGGATGAAAGGTTCACGTTGTCAAATGTTCAGTTAGACTCGAACGCATGGAACAGCGGGAGGAGCAGGCCATGACGCAGGAGCGGGTGCCGACCGCCGACCCGATCACGCTGGAGGTCGTCGACCTGATGGCGCGCCTGGTCGGCCTCTTCCACCGCGAGTACGAGGAGGCCGCGGCCGCCCGCTCGCTCACCGGCGCCCAGGCCAAGGTGCTGGCCCTGCTCCGGCGCGGGCCGATGCCGATGCGGCACATCGCCCAGACCCTCTCCTGCGAGCCGTCCAACATCACCGGCATCGTCGACCGGCTGGAGGGGCGCGGCTTCGTCACCCGGGAGTCCGACCCGCAGGACCGCCGGGTCAAGCTGGTGGTCGCCACCGACTCCGGCCGCGCCGCCTCCGCCGAACTGCGCGAGTCGCTGAACTTCGCCCGCGAACCGCTGGCCGCCCTCGAAGGCGACGAACGCGCCCAACTGCGCGACCTGCTGCGGCGGATGCTCGACTCCACCGGCACTCCCCCGGCCCCCGAACAGGGCCGCTGAGCTGCCCGGTTCCACCGGCTCGAAAAAACTCTCGAAAAAGATGGTTCGCGTGTAACCATTCCGTCCGCCGAACCGTCCAAGTAGTGACGAGTGCCGATCCGCAGTGCGGCGGATCAGCCGAGTGCCTGCCCTCGGGCACCAGTTGCCGCTGCGCGCAGAGAGACCGCCGACCGATGACCGACGCCAAGCAGAAGGCCGCCCCGAACCGCTCCCGCGGCCGCCGAATAGCCCGGGGCCTGGGAGCCACCGCCGCCGCACTCGTCGTCGCCGCAGCCGGCACCGGAGCCTGGTACTACCAGCGGCTCGACCACAACATCACGACCTTCGCACCCGAGGGCATCGCCTCCAGCCGCCCCCCGGTCGCCACTCCCGCGCCCACCGGCGGACGCCCCGTCAACATCCTGCTGCTCGGCTCCGACACCCGCGACGACGGCAACAGCTCGCTGGGCGGCGGCGACGAGGGCGTGGGCCACTCCGACACCGCGATCCTGCTGCACGTCTACGCCGATCACAAGCACGCCGTCGGTGTGTCGATACCCCGCGACACCCTGGTCACCATCCCGCCCTGCCTGCTGCCCAGCGGCAAGTGGAGCCAGAGCCGGACCAACCAGATGTTCAACTCCGCCTTCACCATCGGCGAGTTCAAGGCCGGCAACCCGGCCTGCACGCAGAACACCGTCGAGGCGCTGACCGGCCTGCGGGTCGACCACACCCTGGTGGTCGACTTCAAGGGCTTCGCCGCCATCACCAGCGCCGTCGGCGGCGTCGACGTCTGCGTCCCCAACGACGTGGACTCGTACGGGATCCACCTCACCAAGGGCCGGCAGACCGTCTCCGGGCAGCAGGCCGTGGACTACGTCCGGGCGCGGCACGGCCTCGGCGACAGCTCCGACATCGGCCGGATGCTCCGCCAGCAGGCCTTCATGTCCTCGCTGATCAAGAAGGTGCAGGGCAGGGGCTTCGACCTGACCACCCTGCTGCCGCTGGCCGACGCCGCCACCAGGTCGCTCACCGTCGACCCCGAACTCGGCTCCCCCTACAAGCTCGCCGAGTTCGCCCAGTCCCTCCAGGACATCCAGCTCTCCGACATCCAGTTCGTCACCCTCCCCTGGCGCTTCCAGGGCGCCCGGGTCGCCGTGGTCGAACCCGACGCGAGCATCCTGTGGAACCTGCTGCGCCAGGACCGCACCCTCGACGGCCACCCCACCGGCGACGCGGGCGCGAGCGCGAACCCGGCGGCGAGCACGAGTCCGGGGGCGGGCGCGGGCCTCGAACCGGGCCCCGGAGCCTCGCCCTCCGCGACGGCCACCGCCACTGCGACCGCGAGCGCGAGCGCGACCGCGAGCGCGACGGCCGATCCGGGCGGCGCGGCGACGCTGGACGTGCCCGTCACCGTGCACAACGCCGCCAAGACGGCCGGGTTGGCCGGCCGCACCGCGCTCGCGCTGCGCGGCAACGGCTACACCGACATCACCATCGGCGCCAACACCCCGGCCCGCCGCACCACCCTGATCGAGTACGCCCCCGCCCAGCGCGCCGCCGCCGAGCACCTCGCCCAGCTCTACCCCGGCGCCGAACTCCGCAGCACCGCCACCGACAGCATCGTGCTCACCCTCGGCCAGGACCGCGCCGACACCCCCGGCCTGCCCGACGGCACCGCCCAGGACGACACCGCGGGCCTCGGCGGCGCCTCCCCCAGCGCCCTGCCCTCCGCCATCCCGTCCGGCATCACCGACAACACCCGCCCCGCCGACGCCGACCTCTGCAGCGACCTCAACTTCGGCTGACCGCCCGCCCCCGGTCCGCGACCGGGGGTCTCAGCCCACCGGGTCGGGCAGCCCCGTCACCACCACCGTCACCCGGCACCCCCGCAACTCGCCCGCCCGCAGCAGGCCGTACACCGCCCACAGCGCTTTCGCCACGTACCGGCGCTCCACCGGCACTCCGTACGCGGTCCCGAACCACGAGGCGAATCGTTCCAGCTCCGGTGGCACCCGGCCGTAGCCGCCGCCGTGCCAGCCGTGCACCAGCTGCCAGTTGGGGAACTCCCGGCCGTAGCCGGCCCGGTGCAGGGCCGTCACCTCGGCCTCCAGGTAGCCCTCGCCGCGGAGCACCGCCACTCCGAGCGCCCGCGGGCCGGCCGGCAGCCCCGCCGCGATCCCGGCCAGGGTGCCGCCGGTGCCGACCGGGCAGCACACCACGTCCCGGGGGCCGAAGTCCGGGAGGGCACCGGCGAGTTCCGCCGCGGTCACCGCGGCACCGCGCACCGCCAGGCCGTTGGAACCGCCCTCCGGCAGCACGTAGTACCCGGCCCGCCGCTCCTGCCCGCCGCCCGCCAGCGCCCGGTAGGCGGAGCGCTCGACGAACTCCAGCACCATTCCGTCCCGTTCGGCCCGGGCCAGCGACCAGTTGCGCGGCTGCCCGGCGAGTTCCGCCCCGCGGATCACGCCGGTGCTGGCCAGCCCGAGCCCCCGGGCGGCGGCCGCCACCGCCCGCACGTGCGTGGAGTACGCCCCTCCGTAGGTGAGCAGCCCCCGGGCGCCGTCCGCCACCGCCCGCTCCAGGTTCGGCGCGAGCTTGCGCCACTTGTTGCCGGGCACGCTCGGGTGCGCCAGGTCGTCCCGCTTCAGCCACAGTTCCGCGCCCGCAGCGGCGAACTCCGGGTCGTCGACCGGCGTCAACGGCGTGGGCAGCGCGGCGGCAGGAAGCATCCGCCCACCCTAGGGCCTGCCCGCCGCCCGCCGAGCCGGGCCTGGCCAGGCCCGGCCAGCTCCGGCCTGATCGTCAGAGCACCGCCACCCCCAGGGGGCGGTGGCCGGCCTCCAGGCGGTGGGTGGTGCCGGTGTCGAGGTCGACCAGGGTGATGCCGTCCCAGTAGCCGTCCCGGGTGAAGCCGCCGGTGACGTAGGCCGTCCGCCCGTCCGCGGAGAGGGCCACGTTCTCGTGCGGGGTGCCGAGCGGGTAGACCCGTTCGGTGCCGTCGGGGTTGCGGACCGTCAGGCTGGGGCCCCGGTCGTCGCCGGTGATCGGGCCGGAGCCGACCACCAGCAGCCGTCCGTCCGGGGCGATTGTGACGCCGTGCTGGTGGGTGTCGGCGGTCATCGGTTCGATCTCGACCCGGCCGGTGGCCGGGTCGACCACGGCGAGGCGCTCGCCCTCGAAGGGCAGCAGCAGCTTGCCGTCGCTCGGCCGGACCGCCGTGTAGTGCGGCTTCAGCCAGGAGCCGAGGCCGCCCTTCGTGCCGTAGGGGGCGACCTGGATCCGCCGGGTGGCCAGGCCGTCCGCCGCGACCACCGTCACGTCGAAGGAGTCGTGGCCGGTCGCGTAGACCTCCCGCCCGTCCCGCGAGACGTCGACGTCGAAGGGCCGCCGGCCGACCGGGGCCACCCCGGTGACCTCGCCCTTCGCGGTGTCGACGACCTCCAGCACGCCGTTGCCCCCCGGTACGTTCACGCCGACGTACAGCCGGGTGCCGTCGGGCGACAGGGCCAGGCCCATGCCGCCGCCCCGGTACTCGCCGGTGCCCGCCGGCCCGGTCTGCGTCCGGTACGGGATGCTCCGGACCAGGTTGCGCGCCCGGGTGTCGACCTCGGCGACGCCCTCCGCGGTGCTCACCCAGGCGTGCCCGTCCGGCCCGACCGCCACCGCGTACGGCGCCGTGCCGACCCGCACCGAGCCGATCGCACCGCGCGCCGGGTCGACGAACGTCGCGGTGTCGGCCCCGAAGTCGGCCACCAGCAGCGTCCCGGCCGGGGTGGGTTCCGCGGCGGCCTCCGGGGCCGGTGCCCCGGCCGGGGCGGCCGCCGTCGGGCGGGGTGCGGCCGGGGCTCCGGCCGCACCGTCGCCGTCCGGGGCGGCGCAGCCGGCCAGCAGCACGGCCAGCACCGGTGCGGCCGCCAGCAGCAGCGGGCCGGTGCACCTGCGGCGGGCGGTCACCGGGGGCCTCCGCTCTCGTGTCCCGTCCGGGCCTCGGCCTCGCGGAGCAGGGCGGCGAGGACGTCGAAGCCGCGCCGTTCGGCGTGCCGCAGCGGGGTCACGCCCTCGGCGTCGGCGAGCCGCGGGGAGGCGCCCGCGGCGAGCAGCAGCCGGACGACCTCGGCGTGCGCGCGGCCGCCGTCGCCGAGGATCACGGCCTCCAGCAGGGCCGTCCAACCCAGCCGGTTGACGTGGTCGACGTCGATGTCGGTCTCCGCGAGCACGGCCCGCACGTAGCCGGCGTGGCCGCGTTCGGCGGCGGGGATCAGGCTCACCCCGCCGAACCGGTTGGTCAGCCCGAAGTCCGGCCCGGCGGGGAGCAGGGCGCGCATCATCGGCACGCTGCCGGTGACGCCGGTGACCAGCCAGGGGCTGTCCTCCCGCGCGTCCTGCGCGTCCGGGTCCGCCCCGGCGGCGACCAGGAGTTCGGCGACGGGCACCCGGTCGGCGAGCGCGGCCAGCAGCAGCGCCGTCCGCCCGTCCGGATCGCGGGCCTCCACGTTGGCGCCCTCCGCCAGGGCGGCCCGGGCGGCGTCGAGGTCGCCGGTGTGCGCGGCGGTGAGCAGGCGTCGGTCGTTGGCGGTCATCACGGTCCTCCGTAAGGTGTTGGTCGGCCCGGGAGGGCCGGATGTGGCTAACGGTTCTCTGCCTTCAGTGGCTTGCGAGGAGTGGCCGTCCGGCTCTTCGGGGTGCCCTGGCTGCTGATTGAGATGTGCGCGCTGTGTGCGGTCGCTGTTTACGGAGACGACGGCGGGGTGTTCCTCGGGCCGATGGAATGCAGGCGGGATCGAGGAGGGGCGAGTGGGAGAGCGAAGTGCCCGTGCTTGGGCGGGTGTTGACGCCGGCAAGGGCCATCACTGGGCGGCCGTGGTCGACGAGGCCGGCACAACGCTGTGGTCGAAGAAGATCGTCAACGACGAGACGGCGATCCTGACCGCGCTCGGCGAAATCCTGGAGCTGGCCGAGCAGGTCCACTGGGCGGTGGACATCTCCGGCACCGCCTCGGCACTGCTGCTGGCCCTGCTCGCCGCCCACGGCCAGCAGGCCGTCTACGTGCCCGGACGCACCGTCAACCGCATGGCCGGCGCCTACCGGGGCGAGGCGAAGACCGACGCCCGCGACGCCTACGTCATCGCCGAAACCTCCCGTCAGCGATGGGACTTCGCCGCGATCGAGGTGCCCGCCCAGCTCGCGGCGGACCTCGCACTGCTGACTGCGCACCGATCGGACCTGGTCGCCGACCGCGTGCGGATGATCAACCGGCTCCGCGACGTGCTCACCGGCATCTTCCCCGCCCTGGAACGGGCCTTCGACTACTCCGCGCACAAGGGCGCCCTGGTCCTGCTGACCGGCTACCAGACCCCGGCCGCTCTGCGCCGCCGGGGCCGGGCCCGGCTGACGGCCTGGCTCGCCAACCGGAGCGTGCGCGGCGCCGACGCGGTCGCCGCGACCGCTTTGGAGGCCGCCGAGGCCCAGCGCACCGTGCTGCCCGGCGAGGACGTCGCCGCCGCGATCGTGGCCGACCTCGCCGCGCAGATCCTGGCGCTGGACGACCGGTTGAAGCGGATCGACAAGCAGATCCGCGACACCTTCCGTGCCCACCCGCAGGCCGAGATCATCGAGTCCCTGCCCGGCATCGGGCCGGTACTCGGCGCCGAGCTCGTCGTCGCCGCCGGGGACCTGGCCGCCTACGCGGACGCCGGCCACCTCGCCTCGGCGGCCGGGCTGGTGCCCGTCCCCCGCGATTCCGGTCGCCGCACCGGCAACATGCACCGGCCGAAACGCTACAGTCGCCGCCTGCGACGGGTGTTCTACATGTCCGCGCAGACCAGCATCATGCGGGACGGGCCGAACCGGGACTTCTACCTCAAGAAGCGCGCCGAGGGCTGCAAGCACGTCCAGGCGATCATCGCCCTCGCCCGCCGCCGGGTCAGCGTCCTGTGGGCGCTCCTGCGCGACAATCGGATCTTCACCCCCGTTCTGGACGCGCAGGCAGCTTGACTCGGTCATTGAGACTCCTCCTGAGGGACGGCAGGTACAGCACGGAATGCCTCAACGGTTGCGGGGGCGACGGGCGGGGGCGGCGGTGCGGCAGTGCGACGGGCGAGTTCGGTGTGCTGCCTCCATGGTGGCCCCGCCCCCGGCCGTGCTTCGTCGGCGAACCGGCCAGTCCTGACGAGCATTCCGGTGGACCCCGGCATCATCCGATCGGTCGATGCGCGACCGCCCCCGGCCGCGTTCCCGCAGCCCGGCCCGTTCCCCTGCCCACTGCCCACTGCCCACTGCCGGCCATGGACACCCAACGCCCCGAGGAACCCCGTCCCGAGCACCCCGAAGGCCCCCCGCGCGACTGCGCGGGGGGCCTTCGGGGTGCCGCCGGGTTCTCGTGCGGGGTGAGGTCCTCGGGTCAGGGGCAGCAGGGGAGGGGGCGGGCGCCGGTCACCGGCCCGCCACGCTGAGGTCGACGACCAGGCTCCGGCCGTTCGGGTCCGTCGGGCCGGCCGCGTAGGGGCCGTCGACCCGGTCCGCCCTGGTCCAGCGGCCGAGGGTGTAGTTGCCGTCGGCGTTCATGATCTGGTTGCCGGCGGTGAGGCCGAACACCCGCAGGGAGTTGCCGGTGCCGGCGGCGGCGACCCGGGTGAGGGCGGGCAGGCCGGTCCCCGCCGTGATGTTGCCCCAGTTGGTCCAGCGGCCGGCCGCGTAGTCGCCGCCCGCCTCGTAGACCTTGCCGTCCGCCAGCGCGACGACGTGGAACTTCGAGCCGGGGGTGGCGGCCGCCGCCACCTGGGTGGTGGTGCCGGGGAGCCGGCCGACCGCGGCCGTCAACTCGCCGCCGCTCCACCGGCCGCGGCCGTAGTCGCCGTCGCCGACCCGGATCCGGCCGTCCGAGCTGAGCATCGCCACGTGCATGACGTTGCCGATCGAGGCGGCGGCGGCACTGGTCACGTCGCCGGGGTAGCCGAGCGTCCCCGTGATGTCGCCCCAGGGGGACCACTTCCAGGACCCCCGGTCCACCGAGGTCTCGTAGACCCGGCCCTTGGCGACGGCGACCAGGTGGATGGTGTTGCCGATGGCGGTGGCCGAGAGCTGGGTGATGCCGGGCAGCGGGCCCGCCGAGTTCGCCGCCGTCACCTCGTACCACTGGTCCCAGGCGCCGCGCTTCAGGTAGCCGTCGTCCGGCCCCAGGTTCCGGTCGGCGTAGAGCACCCGGCCGTCCCGGGCCAGCGAGAACAGCCGCAGGTGCTGGTCCTCGGCGATCACCGCGGCGGAGACGGTGCCGCTCGGGGTGGGCAGGCCGGTGGTCCGGACCGGCGTGAACGGCGCCCAGCGGCCCAGGGTGTAGTTGGCGCCGCTGCCGACCGGCGGGTAGCCGTCCTTGTCGAAGGCGAACAGCTGCACCCGCTCGCCCTCGGCGATCGAGGCGTCGTACCCGGAGCTGGCGATCTTCACCGTCTTGCGGACCACAGTGGTCCGCTGGCCCTGGTCGCCGGCGGTTACGGTGATCTGGTAGGTGCCGGGGGCCTGGTACCGGTGGTAGACGGCCTGCTGGGTGGGCGCCGGGAAGTCGGACTCGTTGTCGCCGTAGTCCACCCGGTAGCCCACGCCCAGGAGGTACGGCGAGCTGATCTTCGTGACGACGCTGACGCCGAGCACGTCGTCCGGCGTCGCCGCCACGTCGACGGCCAGGTCGCCCGCGGGCTTGACCTCGACCTGCTGGGGCTGCGAGGTCGACGCCGCGCCCTGGGTGTCGGTCGCGGTGACCGACGCCGTGTAGGAGCCGGGCGTGGTGTAGGTGTGCTGGACGGTCGGCGTGGCCGAGTCCACCGAGGTGCCGTCGCCGAAGACGAAGTGGTAGTTGGCCTGCGCGAAACCCCACCGGTTCCACGCGTTGGCCTGCGCGGTGACCGTGAACGGGGCCGGGCCCTGCAGCATCGGCGGCTGGGCGGTCAGCAGGAGACCGGCGGGGGTCTGGCCGGACAGCTCGTAGGCGCCCCGGTCGCGGACGCCCCCGGTGTTGGGGACGTCCGGGTCGTCGGTCGGCTTCACGCCGAGCAGGTCGGTGCCCACGCCGGGCGCGTCCGGATCGGTCGAGTCGATCCAGGCGGTCGCGCCCGCGGTCACGGAGGCCGGCAGCCGCAGCTCGCCGGAGCCCGGGTCGGTGAACGAGAAGGCGGCGTGGACGTCGTGCCCGGCCTGCCCGGGCTGCGCGGCGGTGAACTCGGCGGCGGTCGGGTACTTCGTCCCGGCCCAGGCGTACGCGGAGCCGCCCGACCAGGGGTGGAGCAGGTTGTAGTCGACCTTGGAGCCGCTCACCGACCCGGCGGAGACGGCGATCTCGGCCTCCCCGCGGGCGTCCGGGCCGGTGCCGCAGGTCGGGGCCACCGCGCCTTCGCCGTCGGCCTTGACCAGGTTGTTCTCGATCACCGCGCCCGGCGAGGCGCCGTCGATCCGCACGGCCTCCCCGCAGGGGGACACGATGGTGTTGTTGGTGACCGCGGTCCGCGGCGCGTCCGCGGCGGTGACCGCCGCGGTGCCGGTCCGGTCGAACTGGTTGGCGCTGACCAGCACGTCGTGGGCGCCGGCCCCGATCTGCAGGCCGCCGGTGGTGGTGAAGCGGTTGCGGGCGACCGTCAGGTCGCCGCTGTCACCGGAGATCCGGACGCTCGGGCCGCCGGTCCCGGCGAAGAACCGGTTCTGGTCGAGCGTCACCCGGGAGGAGTCCCGGACGCTGACCACCGGCACCGCCCCGGCGTCCCGGTGCCGGACCGAGAAGCCGCGCACCACCACGTCGTGCACGCCCGCCAGCGTGATGCCCTCGGCACTCCCCCCCGGGTACACGATCGGCGGGATGCCCTGCTCGCCGGGCACCATGCCGAGGAAGGTGATCGGCTGCTCCGGCGTACCGGAGCGGTCGATCGTCACCGTCTCGGAGTAAGTGCCGGACCCGGCGGCGACCTTGACGGTCTGTCCGGGCCGGACGACCGCCGCCGCGGCCGAGATGGTGCAGTACGGGTTCGCCTCGGTACCGGTGCCGGCGTCCGTACAGGAGACGGAGGCCCTGTTGACGTACAGGGTGCTCCCGGCGGTCGCGGCCGAGGCCGGGACCGCCGGGAAGGCGAGGACGGAGGTCGCCGCGGCGACGGTGAGGGCGGCGGACTGGCGCAGGCGCACGAACGGGCTCCCGGGAAGGGTAAAGGATGTTCAAAAAGCGGCTCAGCTTCTCACTCGAACACCCTTGCGGTCGAGCCTGTTTGCCGGATTTCCCGGATCCCGGTCGTATCCGTCCGACCCGCCGTCAGCTGCGGCCGCCGATCAGAACCCGGTGGCCGTGAACAGGTCGGCCCCGCTGCCGCCGCCCACCACCATCGGCCGCGACCAGCGCCCGGCCGCGTAGTCGGCGTCCGTCTCCGTGACGCCGGTGCCGGAGCTGCTCCCGGTGAACACCCGCAGGGTGTTGCCGGTGGCGGCCACGCCGACCCGGTTGACGCCCATCAGGCCGGTGGCCCCGTACACGTCGGCCCAGTTGGTCCAGCGGCCGGCGGTGTAGTCGCCGCCCGCCTCCATCAGCCGGTCCCACACCACCACGAACAGGTGCAGCTTGCCGTCCGCGGTGGCGGCCACGCCGATCTGGGACGGCTTGGTGTACTGGCTCGGCCAGGCGTAGCCGAGCGCGTCGGTGAGGTCGCCGCCGCTCCACCGGCCGCGGTCGTAGTCGCCGTCGCCGACCCGGACGTGCCCGTCCGAACCGGTCATGCCGACGTGCAGCACGTTGCCGATGAACGCGCCGGAGATGCCGACGGTGTTGGCCGGGAAGCCGAGCGCGGCGGTGATGTCGCCCCACTTCGACCAGGTGCCGCTCGCCCGGTCGCCGGACGCCTCGTACACCCGGCCGCCGGCGAGGGCCAGCACGTGGACCCGGTTGCCGCTGGCGGCGGCCGAGATCTGCGTGATGCCGCTCAGGTTGCCCGCGCCGTTCGCGCCGGTCACCTCGCTCCAGGGCAGCCACTGGCCCTGTGCGACGCCGCCGGTCGCCGCGCCCAGCCGGCGGTCGGCGCTGTACACCTTGCCGTCCGCCAGCGCGAAGGCCCGCAGGTACTGGTCGGCGGTGGTCACCGAGGCCATCGAGGCGACGTTCTTGCTGGCGAACCCGGCACCGGGCACCGGCAGGAACGGGCCCCAGACGCCCTTGTCGTAGTTCGCGCCGGCGTCGTTCAGCCACGCCTTGCCGTCGCGGGTCAGCAGCTGGATCCGCTTGCCGGGCTGCAGCGTCGCGGTGTCCTGCGGGCTGACCGCGTGCACGGTGCGCTTGGTGACCAGCGTCTTGCCGCTGTCGTCGCGGTCGGTGACGGTCAGCTGGTAGTCGCCGGCCCGCATGTACTGGTGGTAGGCGGTGCTCCCGTACGCGGAGGTCTCCTTGGGGGAGCCGTCGCCGAAGTCGATCTCCTCGCCGGTCAGCCGCCAGGGGGTCGTGACGTTCGACTGGACGGTCGCGTACAGCGACCCGTCGACGCTCACCGTCGGGTCGGCGCTGAGCTGCCCGACGACGGTCCGGACCGACGGCCCGGTGTTCCTGGCCGTGCCGTGATGGGTGTCGGTGACGGTGAGGCTGGTGTCGAAGGTCCCGGCCTTGTCGTAGACGTGGGTGGCCGTGGGCGTGGTCGAGTGCACCTTGGTGCCGTCGCCGAAGTCGAACAGGTAGTCGGACTGCTGGATCGGCCAGTCGCTCCGCACGTCGGCGGTGGCGGTCACCGTCAGCGGGGTGGAGCCCTGCAGCGTGGGCTCCTGGGTGCTGGTGACCGCCAGGTTGACGCCGCGCTGGCCGGTGGCCTCGAACGCGCCGCGGTCGCGGACGCCGCCGAGGGTGTCGGCCGCGTTCGGGTTGTCGGTGTAGGTGCGGCCGGCCAGGTCGGTGCCGATGCCGGGTGCCGCCGGGTCGGCGGAGTCCGCCAGCGCCGGGTAGTTGACCGCCGAGCGGGCGAACAGCCACGGGTCGCAGTTCCCGTTGGCGCAGGTGACGTCGGTGTCGATGTCGTGCGCGCCCTGACCGGTGGCCCGGAACGCCGCGGGGGTCGGGTAGGACGTCCCGCCCCAGGTGTAGGCGTTGGCGTCGGACCACGGGTGGACCGAGTTGTAGTCCACCTTGGTGCCGTCGGTCGAGGCCGCCGACACAGCGATCTCGGTCTCGCCGCGCTCCGGCCCCGGCGTGGTGCAGGCCGGCCAGACCCCGGAGCCGGTGTACCCGGCGGTGATCACGTTGTTCTCGACGACGGCGCCCGGCGAGGTGCCGTCGATCCGCACGCTCTCCCCGCAGGAGGCGGCGACGGTGTTGTTGGTGACCGCGACGCCCGGCGCGTCGACGGCCTTGACGGCGGTGGACCGGGTGCCGTGGAACAGGTTGGCGGTGACCAGCGCGTGCTGGGTGCCCGCGCCGATCTCGAGGCCGCCGGAGCCCATGAAGCTGCTCCGGCCGACCGTCACCCCGTCGCCGCCGCCGACCGCGACCCCGCCGTCGGAGAACCTGATGTCGTCCAGGGTGACCCGGCTGCTGTTCTTCACCACGACGGCCGGGGTGCCGGTGTAGCCGGCCAGGCTGCCGACGTCGAAGCCGCGGATCACCACGTCGTGCACGCCGTCCAGGGTCAGGGCGCTCTCGGTGCCCGCCTCCGGGTAGACCTCGGCCGGTATGTAGCCGACCTCGCCGGGCGAGCCGTCGAAGACGATCGGGTGGTCCGGCGTGCCGGAGCGGGTGAGGTGCACGGCCTCCTGGTAGGTCGTCTGACCGCCCGACACCCTGACGGTCTGTCCGGGCTGGACGGCGGCCGCCGCGGCGCCGATGCTGCAGAACGGCTGGTCGAGGGTGCCGGCCCCGCTGTCGGTGCAGGTCCTGGCCCACCCGTCCACGTAGATCCGGTCCGGTGCCGCCGCTGCGGCCGGGACGACGGGAACGACGACGATGCCGGTCGCGGCCGCCGCCACGAGCACGGCCGACTGACGCAGGCGCATACGCACTGGTGATACTCCCCGGTGATGGGATCGGACATGGGCTCCGGGCGGGCACGCGCCCGCCCGGAGTGGTGGATCAGAGGCCCGCTGCGGTGAGGACGTTGATCCCCGAGGTGCTGCCGGCCGTGTCGTAGACGTTGGAGGCGGAGCTCCACCGCCCGGCGGTGTAGTCACCGGTGACGGTGTAGACGATGTAGCCGGGGGCTGCGGCGAAGAGTCGGATGGTGTTGCCGGTCGACGCCGCGGCCACCTGCCGGACGGGGTCCAGACCGCTGGCGCCGGAGATGTCGCCCCAGCCGGTCCAGTAGCCCGCCGCGTAGTCGCCGGTGATCTCGTGCACCCGGCCCTGGCCGGTCAGCGCCACCACGTGGAAGCGGGACCCCGGCGTCGACGCCGCGGCCACCTGCACGATGTTGCCGGGGCCGCCGTAGCCGGCGGTCACGTCGCCGGCGCTCCACCGGCCCCGGGTGTAGTCCCCGTCCGCGACCCGGAGGTGCCCGTCCGCACCCAGCACCGCCACGTGCAGGACGTTGTCGGTCGTCCCCGCCGCGATGCCCGCCACCCCGGTCGGCAGTCCGACCTCGGCCGTGATGTCGCCCCACTTCGACCAGACCCCGGCCGCCCGGTCGCCGGAGGCCTCGTACACCCGGCCGCCGGCCACGGCGACCAGGTGGGTGCTGTTGCCGATCGACGCCGCCGAGAGCTGGGTGACGCCTACCAGCGGCCCCGGTCCGGTGACCTCCTTCCACGGCGTCCACTGCCCCTGGCCCAGTCCGCCCGCGGCCGGGCCCAGGTTCCGGTCCGCCCCGTAGACCTTCCCGCCCACCAGCGCGAACACCCGCAGGTACTGGTCCGCGGTCGTCGCCGACGCCAACGACGACACCTGGTCCGCCGTGAAGCCCGCACCCGCCTGCGGCACCGGCAGCCACGGCTGCCAGCCGCCGTTGCCGTAGTTCACGCCCGTGCTGTACAGCGGGCCGCTCGTCGGCACGCCCACCACCTGCACCCGCGAACCCGGCTGCAGCGACTGCGTGTACCCGCCGCTGGCGACCGTGACGGTCTTCTTCACCACCGCCGTCCGCCCGCCCTCGTCGGTGACGGTCCCGGTGACGGTGTAGTTCCCGGGCGCGGCGTACTGGTGGTACGCGACGGCCCCCGGGGCGGTGGCGGTGCGGCTGCCGTCGCCGAAGTCCACGTCGACCTTGCTGATCGCGTACGGCGAGGCGGCCCGGGTGGTGACCTGGATCCGGAGCGCCCCGTCGATCGGGGTTTCCAGGGCCGCCGTCACGTCGCCGGGTTCCTTGACCAGCAGCGGGACGTTGGAGGTGCCCTGCACCTGGCCGCCCTGCACGTCGGTCGCGGTGACCTTCACCGCGTAGTAGTTGCCGGGCTTGGTAAAGGTGTGCGTCACGGTCGGCCGGGTCGAGCGCACCGGGTCGGTGCCGTCGCCGAAGTCGAACAGGTAGTCGGCCTGCGCCAGCCCGAAGGTGTTGACCGGCTTGGCGGTCACCTGCACGGTGAACGGCGCCGGCCCCTGCAGCGTCGGCACGTCGGCGCTCAGCTGGACGCCGACCGAGGTCTGTCCGGTCAGCTCGTACGCGCCGCGGTCGCGCACCCCGCCGTTCGGCGCGGTGCCGGCGACCGCCGGGTCGTCGGTGGGCCTGACCCCGAGCAGGTCGGTGTCCACGCCGGGTGCGTCCGGGTCGGCCGAGTCGATGGCGGCGGTCGCCGACTCCGGCAGCACCAGCGGCTTCGTGTAGTCCCGGTTGAACGGGACGTCGTAGTCGGTGTCGTGGGCGGCCTGGCCGGGCTGGGCCGCGGCGAACCCGGCCGCGGTGCGGTACGAGGTGCCGCCCCAGGTGTACGCCGAGGCGTCCGACCACGGGTGCACCGTGTTGTAGTCCACCTTCGACCCGGCCACCGACCCGGCCGAGACCGAGACCTCGGTCTCCCCGCGCTTGTCGGGCGTGCGGGCGCACGCGCTGTTCCAGCCGGTCTCGCCCTGGTACTGGGCGGTGATCACGTTGTTCTCGACCACCGCGCCCGGCGAGGCGCCGTCGATCCGCACGCTCTCCTCGCAGGAGAACGCGATGCTGTTGCCGGTGACCGCGGTGTTCGGCGCGTCCACCGCGGAGACCGCGGCCGAGGCCGTCTCGTTGAACTCGTTGGCGGTGATCAGCGAGTCGTGCACCCCGGCACCGACCCGCAGCCCGCCGCTGGCGGCGAACACGCTGCGGCTGACCGTGATGTGGTCGCCGGCGCCCGCGAGTCGGACGGCCCCCGACCCGGCGCCTCCGGCGTACCGGATCCGGTCCAGCACCACCCGCGAGGAGTCCACCGCCGACACCAGCGGGGCGGTGTTGCCGGCGGAGTCGTTGCTGTAGAGCGAGAAGCCCCGCACCACCACGTCGTGGACACCGGAGAGCACCACGGCGCTCTTCGCCCCGGTCACCGGGTGCACCGCGGTCCGGTCGGTTCCGGCGGTGCCGACGAAGGTGATCGGCTTGTCCGGCGTGCCGGATCCGGTGATCAGCACCGTCTCCGCGTACGACCCGGGGACGACCTGCACCGTCTGGCCGGGCTGCGCCGCGCGGGCCGCGGCGGAGATCGTGCAGAACGGCTGGCCGGCCGTACCGCTGCCGGCATCGGTGCAGGTGGTGGACCTGTTGTTGACGTGGAGCGTGCCCGCCGGGTCGTCCGCCGCGACGGCGGCGGGCGGTACGGCGATCAGGGCGGTGACGGCGGCCGCGGTGAGCGCGGCGGACTGGCGCAGACGCACGATGGCTGAACTCTCCGTGGATGAGAACCGGCACAGCTTGGCACTCGAACTGACGTTCCGTCGAGCCGATTCGGTGAAGTCTCCGGCGATGTCCGGACGACCGGGACCCGACGGCGACGGACTCGCCCGCGACGCCCGGACACCGGCCGCCCCCGACGCCCCGTTCGCACGATCCGCGCCGACCCCCGACCGGCCGCAGCCCCGCCCACCGCCCGCAGGAGCCGTTCCGGCAGCACTGCGGACGCCGCGACGCGCTGACGCGGTCACAGGTCTTCCCATCCCCCCGACATCGAATGTCGCCGCACAGATTGGCATACGGACGGGCGCCGCGTCGAGCGGGATGCCCCACCGCTCCCGCCGAGCCGCAGCGGCCTCCCGCGGCGGGGCACCGGCCGGCGCCCGCGGACCGTTCGGGGGACCCGGACGTGTCGCGGCGACCGCGGGCCGGGAAAGGGGCGTATCCTACGCTCGGAGCTCGAGCGACCGGGCGTCTCGCCGTCGCAGGAGGCGTGGCCGGCTGACTCTCCGTCAGCGGCCGAGGTAGGGCGGGTGGGACTCGAACCCACGACCAAGGGATTATGAGTCCCCTGCTCTAACCGGCTGAGCTACCGCCCCCCGACTCGACCCGCCGGAACCGACGAAGCGGTCCTGGCAGCAGCAGACGGCCACTCAGGGCCGCCCTCGGCAGCATAGCCGGTCGATCACCCGTGCTGCGCGCCAGGGGCGCATCCGGGGAGGCCCGGCCCCGCCGCCCGTCCGCACGGCGTGTCGGCCCGGTCGCGGGCGGTCGCGGGCGGTCGCGGCCCCGGTCGGCCGGCCCTCCGCTGGTGGTGGCGGCGCGTCAGTGGCGGCCCCTCCACGGGCGGGTGACGCTTGGTCGTCGGGTTGGCGCAAGCGGGAGCGGGTGACCGGGATGAAGCGGTCCGCGGGTGCGGCGGCGTGGGCGGCGGTCCTGGTCGCGGCGGTGGCCGGGTGCGGCTCCGCCGGCCGCCCGGCGGACGGCCCCTCGCCGTCGGCCCCGGCCACGCTCTCCTCCGGCGCCCCGGCCGCGCACGGCTGGAGCCGGCAGCGGCTGCGCACGGCGGTCGACAAGCACCGGGGGACGACCCGCACCGCCGCGCCGACACCGTTGAACAGCCGGGTCGGCGCGGTGTTCGCGCACGGCCCGGACGGCGACCACTTCTGCACCGCCAGCGTGGTGGACAGCCCCGGCCGGAACCTGGTCCTGACCGCCGCGCACTGCCTGGTCGAACCGCGCACCGGCCGGACCCGCACCGACCTGGTGTTCGTCCCCGGCTACCGGGACGGCGACACCCCGTCCGGCGTCTGGCCCCTCGCCGCGGTGACCGTCGACCCGTCCTGGCGCAGCAGCGGCAACCAGGACCTGGACGTGGCCTTCGCCACCGTGCAGCCGCAGAACGGGCAGCAGGTGCAGGAGGTGCTGGGCGCCAACCGGCTCGGCACCGACCCGGGCTACGCCCTGACCGTGAAGGTCACCGGGTACCCGAGCAGCGCCGACCAGCCGATCACCTGCAGCAACACCACCACCGAGCAGAGCCCCACCCAGCTGCGGATCGACTGCCCCGGCTACACCGGCGGCACCAGCGGCAGCCCCTGGGTCACCCGGCTCGACCCGACGACCCGCACCGGCACCGTGGTCGGCGTGATCGGCGGCTACCAGGAGGGCGGCGACACCGCCGACACCTCCTACAGCAGCTACTTCGGCAGCCAGGTGCGGGCGCTCTACCAGCAGGCGTCCGGCGGCTCGTGACACCGCGTCGGCCCCCTCGCCGGACGGCGCCCCCGGACTCCGGGTCCGGCCGCCGGCCGCCGGTTGCCCGGCCCGCGCGGGCCCTGGTAGACCTTGCTGCGACCGCCGCCCGGCACCCCGGGCGGGCCGCCGAGCAGAAGCGAGCGACGGTGCCCCGCACCTCCCCCCGATCCGGCCCGTTCCCGGCCGCCGCCGGCGCGCTGGCCCTGCTGCTGGCCGCGACCGGCTGCGGCACCGCCGCCCGGGCCGGCTCCGGGCCGCTGCCGACCGCCCGCCCCGCCACCCCCGGCCCGGCCGCCGACCGGATCGGCGCACTGTTCGTCGACGGCCCCGAAGGCGCCCGCGACTGCACCGCCGGCGTGGTGCACAGCCCCGGCCGGAACCTGATCGTGACGGCCGCGCACTGCGCGGCCCCCGGCGGCGTCCCGGTGGACGGCCTGGTGTTCGTCCCCGGCTACCGGGACGGCCGGACCCCGCACGGGACGTGGCCGGTCACCAGGACGACCCTCGACCCCGAGTGGGAGGACGAGCAGGACGAGGACCACGACGTCGCCTTCCTCTCCGTCGCCCCCGTCGACGGCCGGCAGATCGAGGACGCGGTGGGCGCCGACACGCTCGGCACCGGCCTCGGCTTCGGGCTGGACGTCACCGTCACCGGCTACCCCAACGAGCAGGACGCCCCGATCACCTGCCGGGCCCGCACCTCCTCGTACAGCGCCACCCAGCAGCGCTTCGACTGCGGCGGGTTCACCAACGGCACCAGCGGCAGTCCGTGGATCACCGACGCGGGCCGGCTGGTCGGGGTGATAGGGGGCCACCAGGAGGGCGGCGACAGCCCGGACACCTCGTACAGCGTGGCCTTCGACGCGCACGTCGCCGACCTGTACCGGCGGGCCACCGGCTGAGCCGGGCCGGTCGGCCGGGCCTGACCGGTCGGACCGGCGGGGAAAACACGAGGGCCCCTCGGTCTCGCCGAAGGGCCTTCGCTCTGTACCGATCACCGTGACTTCCGGTGAAGCTCCCCCAATTGGACTCGAACCAATAACCTGCCGATTAACAGTCGGCTGCTCTGCCAATTGAGCTATGGGGGACCGTGCTCCTCCAATTGGACTCGAACCAATAACCTGCCGATTAACAGTCGGCTGCTCTGCCAATTGAGCTATGGAGGATCGTGCTTCCGCCTCGCCCACCCCGGTCTCCGGATCGCTCCGGGGCCCACGGTGCTCGCTGCGGGACATACATTAGCGCACTCAGGGGGGTGTTCCGCCAATCGCTTTGCCCGGCCCGCTCCCCCACCTCGGGCCCGCCCCCGCGGCGGGCCGGACCGGCGTGCCCCGCGCGCGCGCCGCGGTGCGGGCGGGGATGCTGGTGCACGGCGGCTCCGGCTGGCCCGGACCCGCCACCGGCAGGGCGGTTCACGGCCCGGCCGGACGGGTAGACGCGGCACACAATCGCGCGG
This sequence comes from Kitasatospora cineracea, assembly GCF_003751605.1. NCBI lineage: Bacteria > Bacillati > Actinomycetota > Actinomycetes > Kitasatosporales > Streptomycetaceae > Kitasatospora > Kitasatospora cineracea. Next base: position 2,914,530 of record NZ_RJVJ01000001.1, on the reverse strand, counting down.
CAACGAAGGGTGGAACCCAGGCATGTGGAAGGTGTCGTTGATCGTGGGCCTCGGAATCGGGTACGTCCTCGGTACCCGGGCCGGGCGCGAACGCTACGAGCAGCTGGCCGGCGCGGCCCGGCAGGTGCGGGACAACCCCCGGGTGCAGGACGCGGCCGGGAAGGCCAAGCAGCAGGCGGGCGCGGTGGCCGGGAAGGCCGCCGGGGCGGTCGCCGACAAGGTCGGCGAGAAGCTGCCGAACGCGCTGACCGACCGCGTCCCGTACTTCGCCAAGCAGCACGGCGGGGACGACGACTGGGGCACCGTCCGCCCCTGAGCCGGCGGACGCGGTCGAGCGGGGGCGGGCGGTCGTCGGACGGGGTGGTTCCGGTACCGACTGGGCAACACTTGCGGCAGTCGGGCCCGCCCCGGCCGCCGACTGCGGCATGATCTCGGCATGGCCATCGTCGCGGGCATCGACAGCTCCACCACTCGCACCCGGATCGTCGCGTGCGACGCCGACACCGGCGCCGTCCTCCGGAAGGGGCGGGCCCCGCACCCGCTGCCCGAGGGCGAGGACGCCCGGAGCACCGAGGTCGACCCGCAGAGCTGGCTGCACTCGCTGGGCGACGCCGCCGCCGGGGGCCTGCTGGAGGGCGTCCGGGCGATCGGGGTCTCCGGCCAGCAGCACGGCCTGATCGGGCTGGACGCCGGCGGCGTGCTGGTGCGGCCCGCCCTGCTGTGGAACGACCCCCGCTCGGCGGGCGCGGCGGCCGCCCTGCTGGACGCGCTGGGCGGCCCGCAGCCCTGGGTGGAGGCGATCGGCGCGGTGCCGGGCCCCACGTACACCATCGCCAAGCTGCGCTGGCTGGCCGAGTTCGAACCGGTGTCGGCGCAGCGGATCGCCGAGGTGCTGCTGCCGCACGACTGGCTGGTCTCCCAGCTGCTGGGCGGCCCGAAGCGGCGCACCACGGACCGCGGCGACGCCTCAGGCACCGGCTACTGGTCGCCGGTCACCGGCGAGTACCGGCAGGACCTGGTCAAGCTGGCGCTCGGCCACGAACTGTCCGTCCCGGACGTGCTCGGCCCGGCCGAGCCCGCCGGGCACACCCCCGAGGGGCTGCTGATCTCGGCCGGCACCGGGGAGAACATGGCCGCCTCGCTCGGCCTCGGCCTGGGGCTCGGCGACGCGGTGGTCTCGCTGGGCGGCAACGGCACGATCTTCGCGGTGCACGACCGGGCGGTGGTCGACCCGTCCGGCCTGGTCTCCTCGTTCGCGGACGCCACCGGCCGGCACCTGCCGATGGTGGCCACCCTGAACGCCGCGCAGGTGCTGCGCTCCACCGCCGCGATGCTCGGCACCGACCTGGAGGGCCTGTCCGAGCTGGCCCTGCAGTCCTCGCCCGGCGCGTACGGGATGGTCTTCCTGCCGTACCTGGACGGCGAGCGGACCCCGAAGCTGCCGCACGCGGCGGGCACCCTGACCGGGCTGCGGGCCGAGTCGATGGCGCCGCAGCACGTGGCGCGGGCCGCCGTCGAGGGCATGCTGTGCAACCTGGCCGAGGCGCTGGACGTGCTGCGCGGGCACGGGGTGGCGGTGAACCGGGTGTTCCTGCTGGGAACGGCCGGACGGCTGCCCGCCGTGCAGCAGATCGCGCCGCAGCTGTTCGGGCTGCCCGTGGTGGTGCCCCCGCCGGGCGGCGACCACGCGGCGCGCGGCGCGGCCCGGCAGGCGGCCTGGGCGCTCGCCGGGACGCCCGAGCCCCCGCACTGGGAGCTGCCCGACCTGACCGTGCTCGCCCCCGACCAGGAGCACGACCTGGCGGTCGGCGGCGCGGTGCGCCAGCAGTTCGCGTCCCTGCGCGAGCAGCACCACCCGGAGACCGCCGCCTCCTGACCGCCGCCGCCCGGCCTCGTCCGGCCCTGTCCGGCCCCGGTCGCCGCAGGTGCGGGTGCGGGGGTGGTGGGCCGGTGCCACCGTGGAGGTTCCACGACTGGAGGGACGGTTCGCCATGGCGTTGCACAAGGGACAGGGCGAGGAGGAGCGCAGGCTGCCGTTCAGCCCGCTGCACGTGCTGACCGATCCGCTGGGCGCGATGCAGCTCGCCCCGGCGCTGCACCGGCTGCCCCAGGTGCCGGTCCCGCCGGACGTCGCCTACCAGCTGATCCACGACGAGCTGATGCTGGACGGCAACGCCAGGCTCAACCTGGCGACCTTCGTCACCACCCAGATGGACGAGCACGCGGACCGGCTGATGTCCGAGTGCCGCGACAAGAACATGATCGACAAGGACGAGTACCCGCAGACCGCCGAACTGGAGCGGCGCTGCGTGGCGATCCTCGCCGACCTGTGGCACGCGCCCGACCCGGCGGCCGCGGTGGGCTGCTCGACCACCGGCTCCAGCGAGGCGTGCATGCTCGCCGGGATGGCGCTCAAGCGCCGCTGGACGGCCCGCAACGCCGACCGGTACGCGGCCGGGGCCCGGCCGAACCTGGTGATGGGCGTCAACGTGCAGGTCTGCTGGGAGAAGTTCTGCAACTTCTGGGAGGTCGAGGCGCGGCTGGTCCCGATGGAGGGCGAGCGCTTCCACCTGAGCGCCGAGGAGGCGGTGGCGCACTGCGACGAGAACACCATCGGCGTGGTCGGCATCCTCGGCTCCACCTTCGACGGCTCGTACGAGCCGATCGCCGAGATCTGCGCCGCCCTGGACGCCTTCCAGGAGCGCACCGGGCTGGACGTGCCGGTGCACGTGGACGGGGCGTCCGGCGGCATGGTCGCGCCCTTCCTGGACCCGGAGCTGGTGTGGGACTTCCGGCTGCCCCGGGTGGCCTCGATCAACACCAGCGGCCACAAGTACGGCCTGGTGTACCCGGGCGTGGGCTGGGCGCTGTGGCGGGACGGGGCGGCGCTGCCCGAGGAGCTGGTGTTCAAGGTCAACTACCTGGGCGGCGAGATGCCGACCTTCGCGCTGAACTTCTCCCGGCCGGGGGCGGAGGTGGTCGCCCAGTACTACGCGTTCCTGCGGCTCGGGTTCACCGGGTACCGCGCGGTCCAGCAGGCCTGCCGGGACGTCGCCGGGTACCTGGTCAAGGAGATCTCCGGGCTCGGGCCGTTCCGGATGATCACCAAGGGCGACCAGCTGCCGGTGTTCGCGTTCACCACCACCGACGGCTGCCCGTTCGACGTGTTCGACGTCTCGCGGCGGCTGCGCGAGCGCGGCTGGCAGGTGCCCGCGTACAGCTTCCCGGAGGGGCGGACCGACCTGGCGGTGCTGCGGGTGGTCTGCCGCAACGGGTTCACCCGGGACCTGGCGGACCTGCTGCTGGCCGACCTGCGGCGGCTGCTGCCAGAGCTGGAGCGCCAGCCCGCGCCGCTCAGCGAGCTGGGGATGCCCCGGCGCAGCGGCTTCCACCACTGAGCCGCGCCGGCTGCCGACGGGCCGGCCGGGTCTGGTCGGTCCGGGTCGGGTCGGTCCGGGCTGTGGCAGGCGAGGCACGGCGGGTTGGTCCGGGCTGTGGCGGGCGGGGCGCGGCGGGTCAGTCGAGGTAGCCGCGGAGCTGGTCGGCGAAGGCGTGGTCGCGGAGCTTGCCGAGCGTCTTCGCCTCGATCTGGCGGATCCGCTCCCTGGTCACGCCGAACAGGTGGCCGATCTCCTCCAGGGTGCGGGGCCGCCCGTCGTCGAGGCCGTAGCGGAGCTGGACCACCTGGCGCTCGCGCTCGCCGAGGGTGGCCAGCACCGCCTCCAGGTGCTCGCGCAGCAGCAGGAAGGCGGCGCTCTCCGCCGGGGAGGCGGCGTCGGCGTCCTCGATCAGGTCGCCGAGGGCGACGTCGTCCTCCTCGCCGACCGGGGTGTGCAGCGAGACCGGTTCCTGGGCCAGCTTGAGGACCTCACGGACCCGCTCCGGGGAGAGCTGCAGCGCCTCGCCTACCTCGGCGGCGGTCGGCTCGACGCCGCGCTCCTGCAGCAGCGAGCGCTGCACCCGCAGCACCCGGTTGATCAGCTCCACCACGTGCACCGGCACCCGGATGGTGCGGGCCTGGTCGGCAAGGGCGCGGCTCATCGCCTGGCGTATCCACCAGGTGGCGTAGGTGGAGAACTTGTAGCCGCGCGCGTAGTCGAACTTCTCCACCGCCCGGATCAGGCCCAGGTTGCCCTCCTGCACCAGGTCGAGCAGGGTCAGGCCGCGGCCGACGTAGCGCTTGGCGACCGAGACCACCAGGCGCAGGTTGGCCTCGATCAGGCGGCGCTTGGCGATCCGGCCCAGCACGACCAGCCGGTCCAGGTCGCCGAGCAGGCGCTCGTCGGCGCCCGGGACGCGGTCCAGCGCCTCCTCCGCGAACAGGCCGGCCTCGATGGCGCGGGCCAGCTCCACCTCCTCGACGGCGGTGAGCAGCCGGATCCGGCCGATCTCGCGCAGGTACTGGCGCAGCAGGTCGGCGGCCGGACCGGTGCCCTCGTCCAGGGCGGGTTCCGGCGGCTCGTCGGCGAGCTCCTCGGCGGTGGGGTCTTCGGGGGCGGGGTCTGCTGCGGCGGGGCCCTGGGGGGTGGGGCCGGTGGTGTGCTCGGGGTCGGGCGGGCCGGGCTGGGGCGGGATGGCGGTGTCCCGGGCGGGGCCGGTCCGGGGCTGGCGGGCAACGGAAAGCTCCACGGGCATCCCTCCAGGGGCCGCGCGCGGCCTGGGGGTTGCCGCGCCACACCCGAGGGGATACCCAGCGCGGCGGGCCCGGGCACCTGCGAGCGGCGGCGAGGTGGCCGGGTGGCACCCGGCGGGCGGGCCGGTGCCGCGAGTCGACGCCGGGTCAGAGCGCGGCGGCGCCGCGGGAGCGGAGCTGCTGGCCGTACTGCTGCAGGGCCCACAGCTCGCTCTGCACCGGGTGCTGCTGCTCGGCGGTGGCCCGGTCGCCGAGTCGGCGCAGGTGGGCGCGGACCTCGTCGATCCGGCGGTCCACGGCCTGCAGCCGGAGCTTGACCAGGAACTCCCCCGCGTACAGCTGGTCGGCCTTGCGGCGGGAGCGGATCGGCTCGACGGTCAGTTCGGTGACCAGGCCGCGCACCTGGTCGTCCGGGCTGGCCTCGCGGACGGCGGCGGTGAAGTCGGGCAGGCCCGCGCCGTACGCGGCGCCACCGACCTGGCCGATGGCGCGGCGGACGGCCCGGTAGGGCGGAGTGGGGAACTCGTCCTCGCCGTACTGGTCGAAGGCCGGGCTGACCAGTTCGGGGTGCTGGAGGGCGAGTTTGAGCAGCTCGCGCTCGACGAACTGGGCCGGGTCGCGCGGGTTAAGCCGGAACACCGGCCGCTCGGGGCGGGCGGGCGGCTGGGCGGCGTCGGGGCGGCGCAGGGTGCGCTGCTGGCCGTTCTGCTGGTTCTCGCGCTGCCAGCGGGCCAGCTGGGCGATCCGGTTGACCACGAAGCGCTCGTCCAGGATGCCGACCATGCCCGCCAGTTGGACCGCGTACTCGTGCTGGATCGAGCGGTCCTTGATCTTGACGATGATCCCGGCGGCCTCTTCGAGGGCGGCGGCGCGGCCCTCCGCGGTGTCCACCCGGTGCCGGGCGACGGCCGAGCGGAGCGCGAACTCGAACAGCGGGACGGGGTTGTCCACCAGGGTGCGGACCGCCTCGTCGCCCTGGGCCAGGCGCAGTTCGCACGGGTCCATGCCGCCCGGGGTGATGGCGATGGAGGTGCGGGCGGCGAACTTCTGGTCGTCCTCGAAGGCGCGCAGGGCGGCCTTCTGGCCCGCGGCGTCGCCGTCGAAGGTGAAGACCGTCTCGCCGCGGTAGGTGGAGGTGTCCATCAGCAGCCGGCGGATGATCTTGATGTGGTCCTCGCCGAAGGCGGTGCCGCAGGTGGCGACCGCCGTGGTGACGCCCGCCAGGTGGCAGGCCATCACGTCGGTGTAGCCCTCGACCACCACCGCCCGGCCGGACTTGGCGATCTCCTTGCGGGCCAGGTCGATGCCGTAGAGGACGTTCGACTTCTTGTAGAGCGGCGTCTCGGGGGTGTTCAGGTACTTCGGGCCGTTGTCGTCCTCGCGCAGGCGGCGGGCGCCGAAGCCCACCACGTCGCCCGAGCTGTCCCGGATCGGCCAGACCAGGCGGCCCCGGAAGCGGTCGATCAGGCCGCCGCGCTGGCCCTGCGAGGCCAGGCCGCCGACCGAGATCTCCTTGTCCGTGAAGCCGCGGCCGCGCAGGAAGCGCACCAGGTGCTCCCAGCCGACCGGGGCGTAGCCCACCCCGAAGTGCTTGGCGGCGGCCTCGTCGAAGCCCCGCTCGGCCAGGAAGCGGCGGCCGATCTCCGCCTCCGGCGTGGCCAGTTGCTCCTGGAACCAGGTAGCGGCCACCTTGTGCGCCTCGACCAGCCTGGTCCGCTCGCCCTGCTGGTGGCGCGGACTGTAGCCGCCCTCCTCGTAGCGCAGGGTGATGCCCGCCTGGGCGGCCATCCGCTCGACCGCCTCCGCGAACGAGCAGTGCTCGATCTTCATCAGGAAGGTGATCGTGTCGCCGGACTCGCCGCAGCCGAAGCAGTGGAAGACGCCCTTGCCCGGGTGCACGTAGAAGGACGCCGACTTCTCGTCGTGGAACGGGCAGACGCCCTTCAGCTGCGCGCCGCCGCCGGCCGCCAGCTGCACGTAGTCGCCGACCACGGCGTCGATCGGCAGGGCGGCACGCACCGCCTGCACATCCTCGTCCCTGATCCGACCGGCCACCGGGAAAGTCTACGGGAGCGGGTGTGACAGTCCGGGCCCGCCGACCCGGGAGCGCCCCCGCACGGCACGGGGCCGCCCCGGACAGGGCCTAGCCGACCAGCTTCGCGTGCAGGGCGAGGGCGGAGGCGTCGGTGAGGGTGGCGATCTGGTCGATCACGGTGCGCAGCGCGGCCCGGTCGTCCTCGGCCTCCGCGTACTGGGCGGCGAACACCGGGTCCAGCTGGTGCGGGGCGTCGGCCATCAGGGCGTCGGCCAGCTCGGCGATCACCACCCGCTGGCGGGAGCGGAGTTGGGCCTGCTCGTCGCGCTGCATCACGTACCGGACGGCGACCGCCTTGAGCACCGCGCACTCCAGCCGGACGCTGCGCGGGACGACCAACTCGGCCGCGTACCGGGTGAGCGGGCCGGGGCCGTAGCGGGCCCGGGTGGCCTGCTCGGCGGCCAGGCAGAAGCGGCCGATCAGCTGGCTGGTGAGGTCCTTCAGGCCGGCCCGGGCGCGGGCGGTGCCGTCGTAGCCGGCCGGCCACCAGTCCTGGGCCTGCAGGCGGTCGAGGGCCGCGCCGAACTCCTCCGGCCCGGCTCCGGGGACGAACCGCTCGGCGGCCCGGAACAGTTCGGCGCGCTCCTGCGGGGAGCGCAGCGCGGCCGGGTCGACGTGGCCGGCCTGCAGGCCGTCCTCCACGTCGTGGGTGGAGTAGGCGACGTCGTCGGACCAGTCCATCACGGTGGCCTCGAAGCACTTGCGGCCGTCGGGCGCGCCGGTGCGCAGCCAGCGGAACACCGGCAGGTCGTCCCCGTACACGCCGTACTTGGTGGAGCCGGGGTCGGCGGGGTGCTGCCCGCGCGGCCACGGGTACTTGGTCGCGGCGTCCAGCGCGGCGCGGGTCAGGTTCAGGCCGACGCTGCGGCCGGGCCACGGGGCGAGCCGGACCTCGGGCTCGTCCAGCGGGGCGAAGCGCTTGGGCTCCAGCCTGGTCAGGATGCGCAGCGACTGCGCGTTGCCCTCGAAGCCGCCGCACGCCCGGGCCGCCTGGTCGAGCGCCTCCTCGCCGGTGTGGCCGAACGGCGGGTGGCCGATGTCGTGGGCCAGGCAGGCGGTCTCCACCAGGTCCGGATCGCAGCCGAGCGCCGCGCCCAGCTCGCGGCCGACCTGCGCGCACTCCAGCGAGTGCGTCAGCCGGGTGCGCGGGAAGTCGCTGCGCATCGGGGCGACCACCTGGGTCGTCCCGGCCAGCCGGCGCAGTGCGGCGGAGTGCAGCACCCGGGCGCGGTCGCGCTGGAAGGCGGTGCGGCCGGGCCGCTTGTCGGGCTCGGGCACCCAGCGCGCCTCGGACTGCGGATCGTACGGAGCGGTGTTCTTCATATGCCAGTCACCGTACGCCGGATGACGGACATTCGGTCCTGCGCCGCGCGAACGGGAGCGCGAACGGGAAGTGGCGGGTGGGCGGCGGTGGCGCGGGGGGTGGTGCGGGTGGTGGCGGGGGCGGCCGTTCGAATATTGCAGAGGATTCTCTGCAAAGAGGTCTATGCAGAGAGTTCTCTGCAACCTACGCTGGGCCCATGAACGAGCACCGCCCCGAAGACCCGTCCACCGAGGCACCCGCACCCGCCGAGGCACCCGCACCCGCCGGGGCGCCGCGCCGCAAGCTCGACGCGGGTTCGCTGCGCGGACTCGCCCACCCGCTGCGGATGCGGCTGCTGGACGAGCTGCGGCTGAACGGGCCCGCCACCTCCGCCCGGCTGTCCGAGCGCACCGGCGAGTCCACCGGCACCATCAGCTGGCACCTGCGGCACCTCGCCGAGCACGGCTTCATCGAGGAGGAGCCCGGCCGCGGCACCAAGCGGGAGCGCTGGTGGCGCGCCGCGCCCGGCGCCATCGTGCTGGCCGCCACCGACTTCGACCAGGACCCGGCCTCACGAACCGCGCTCTCGGTCTACCAGGCCGAGAACCTGCGCCGGCAGTTCCAGCGGGTCGCCGACTCGATGGCCGCCGAGTGGGAGGGCGAGTGGCGGGGCACCGGCAGCGTCTCCGACTGGAGCAACCTCCGTCTGACGCCCGCCCAACTCCAGGCCCTCATCGACGACCTGGCCGCCGTGGTCGCCCGCCACACCCCCGATCCGGACGCCGCCCCCGACCCGGCGGCGCGGCCGATGATCGTCCAGATCCAGGCGCTGCCCCGAAAGGAATCCGACCGGCCATGACCGCACCCGCCTCCGCCGACCGCCCTGACGACCGTCCTGCCGGTGGGCCCGCCGACCGCCCTGACGACCGTCCTGCCGGCGGGCCCGCCGACCGCCCTGGCGGCCGTCCCGACGACCGCCCCGTGACCGACGCCGGTGCCGCGCCCGCCGGGCTGCTGCGGCGGCACCGCGACTTCCGGATGCTGTGGGTCGGCGAGACCGGCAACAAGTACGGCTCCGCGGTCACCGGGCTGGCCCTGCCGCTGATCGCGGTCAGCACCCTGCACGCGAGCACCCTCCAGGTAGCCCTGCTCGGCGCCGCCGGCTGGCTGCCCTGGCTGCTGATCGGCCTGCCCGCCGGGGTGTGGGTGGACCGGCTGCGCTGCCGCCCGATCATGCTGGTCTCGACCGCCGCCTCGCTGCTGCTGTACGCCACCGTCCCGCTGGCCGCGCTCGCCGGGGCGCTGACGCTCTGGCACCTGCTGGCCGTCGCGCTGCTCGCCGGGGCCGCCGGAGTGTTCTTCCAGACCGCGTACACCGCGTACCTGCCGCAACTGCTCGACCCCGCCGACCAGTCCGAGGGCAACGCCAAGCTGCACGGCAGCGCCTCGGCCGCGGGCATCGCCGGGCTGGGCAGCGGCGGCCTGATCGCCCAACTGGCCGGACCGGTCAACGGGCTGCTGGCCAACACCGCGACGTTCCTGCTCTCGCTCTGGTGCACCGTCCGGATCGGCCACCGCGAGCCCGCCCGGAGCGAGCGGCCCCGCCGGGCGCTGCGGCAGGAGATCGGCGAGGGCCTGCGCCTGCTGGCCTCCGACGTCTGGTTCCGCACCTTCGCGCTGTTCGGCGCCGCCTCCAACCTGGTCCTGACGGGCTACCAGTCGCTGCTGGTGGTCTTCCTGATCCGCGAGGTCGGCGTGAGCGAGGGCACCGTCGGCCTGCTGGTCGCGGTGGCCTCCACCGGCGGCATCGTCGGCGCGGCCGCCGCCCGCCGGATCGCCGCCCGGCTCGGCACCTCGCGGGCCATGCTGGTGCTGGAGCTCGCCCTGCCCGCGCTGACCGTCCTGATCCCGCTGACCGGCCGCGGCGCCGGGCTGGCCTGGTACCTGGTCGGCGGGTTCGGCGCCTCCTGCGGGGTGGTCGCCGGGAACGTCATCAAGGCGACCTTCCAGCAGCGCTACTGCCCGCCGGAGCTGCTCGGCCGGCTCTCCGCCAGCAGCGCGGTGCTCAACTTCGGTTCCATCCCGCTCGGCGCGCTGCTGGCCGGCGTCCTCGGCACCCAGCTCGGGGTACGGCCCGCGTTGTGGCTGATGACCGTCGGCGTGCCGCTGGCCGCGCTGATCCTCTGGTGCTCGCCGATGCGCCGCGTCCGCGACCTGCCCACCGAGCGCCGGGCGCCGGTCGGCGGCAGCGCGGCGCTGCCGCCGGTGGCGATGCGGGCCGCGGTGGGCGGGGCGGCAGGGAAGGGCGGAGCGCCCGGGAAGGGCGGGGTAGCAGTCGGCAAGGGCCGGGTTGCCGGGAAGGGCGCCGCGGCCGGTGGCGGGGCGTGCGCGCTCGACGCGGGCTGAGGGGGCGGAACGGGCCGGAGGCGGCCCGGTGGTGGCCGGTCGGTGGCGGTGCCGGTGATGCCGGTAGTGCTGATGATGCTGGTGCCAGCGGTGCTGGTGGTGCCGGTGAGGGTGTGGTGGGTGGCGGCGGGGGTCAGCCTGCCAGTCGGGCGGGGCGGCTGACGCAGGACTGGTAGCGCTCCAGGACCAGCCGGGCCAGGGCGGGGTGGTCGCCGAGCGGGGCGGAGGTCAGGGCTCCGCCGGCTGCGGCGGCCAGACGGGCGAAGTCCCCCGGTGCGGTGAAGTAGGAGGCGACGGCGACCCGCGGGTGGCCCTCGGCGGTGAGTTCGGCGACCCGGGCGGCCACGCTGGGGCCGCCCGCCGCCACGTATCCCGGCCGGACGGTGACGCCCAGGCGGGCCGCGAGCAGTTCGGCCTGCGTACCGGTGTCCCGGGCGGCGTCCTGGTCCCGGGAGCCGGAGGCGGCCAGGACCACGGGCTCCCCCCGCCAGCCGGCCGCTTCGAGGCGGTCGGCCAGGGCTTCGGTGAGCAACGGGTCCGGTCCGAGCGGCGGGGCGCACTCCCCCGCCAGGTGCGGTGCGGCGGACAGCGTCCGGGGGATGTCCGTCTTGCTGTGGTAGCCGCGGCTGAGCAGCAGCGGCACCAGGACCACCCGGCCGCTCAGCTCGTCCAGCACTCCGGGCAGCAGCGGGTCGTTCAGGCCGAGGTGTCCGAGCCGGATGTCCAGCTCCGGGCGGGCCCGGCGCAGCCGGGCGTGCAGCCGACCGAGTTCGGCGGACGCGGCCGGGTCGTGCGAACCGTGCGCCACCAGCACCAGGGCCGGGCGGCGGGCCGCGTGCAGCACCCGCAGCGGGGCGAGACGGCCGGGAAGCTGTGTGGTGGTCATACCTCCACCTTGCCGGACCGCTGTTTCGGCCCGGTTGCCCGCCGGTCACGGTCGGTTTCCCCGCCCTCATCCGGAGGGCCCGCGGGGGTGAGCGCGGCCCGCCACCCGGCCCTGGTGCTGGTGGCGCGCCCGTACGGCTCACGGCCTGCGGGGTGCGATCCGCGGCTGACGGGCGGTGGTTCACGGCCGGTGGTTCACGGGCAGCGTTCTGCCCGGGCCGGTGCTTCCGGCGTCCTGGCCGCTCCGGGCTGCCGGGGGACGCGCGCGGGGAGCGGCGGTGCGGTGCCGGGTCGATCGGCCCCGGCGGGTACGGTGGAGGTGGCGGGTGCGGTGGAGGTGGCGGGTGCGGTGGACGTGGCGGGGAGGGGGAGGGCGGTGGGGACGGCGGCCGACCACGGTGCGGCGGGGACGGCGTCCGGTTCCCAGCCGTTGCCGCGCAGCGTGGCCGCCGTGGTGGGCGTACCCGTCCCGGTGACGGAGCGGGTCGGCTGCTCCCCTTGCTCGTCGAGCAGCATCAGCGCCTCCCGGTGGGCCAGCGGGTCGCCCGCCTCGGCGGCCCGGCGGTACCACTCCACGGCGTGCTGCGGCCGGCGGCGCTCGGCGAGCATCCGGGCCGCCGCGAGCAGGGCGTCCCGGTCGCCCTCGTCCGCCGCCCTCCCGTACCAGGTGAGCGCCTCGTCGATCCGGCCCCGGCTCTCCAGCATCTCGGCGGCCTCCCGGACGGCCGGTCGGTCGCCGCTGTCGGCGAACCGCTGCACCCAGGCGACGGCCCGGTCCTCGCAGGTCGCGCCGGACAGCATCCGGGACGCCTCGCGCAGCCGCTCCGGCTCCGGGCGGTCGGTGGAGCGCAGCAGCAGGGTCGCCTCGAAGAACCGGCCGGCCTCCTTGAGCAGTTCCACCGCCTCGTCCAGCCGCACCGGCCCGGGCCGGTCGGCGGGGGCGGGCACCGGTGCGCCCGGGCCGGCGCCGGGTCGGCCGGGGTCGGCCTGACCGCGGGTGGCCGGTACCGGGTGCGGCGCCGGGCCGGTGGGTGCGGGCGGCTGCGGTGCGAACCGGCCGAGGCCCGGGGCGAGCGGAGCGGTGGCGGCCGGAGCGGGTACCGCGGGACGGCCGCCGGCCGCGAGGGCGCGCCGGTACCAGCCGGCGGACTCCCGGGCGCGGCCCAGTTCGCCCAGCAGACGGCCGAGTTCGCGCATCGCGTAGACGTCGCCGCGGGCGGCGGCGCGTTCGTACCAGCGGACGGCGCGGGTGCGGTCGCCGCGCCGCTCGAGCAGGTCGGCGGCCTGGAAGAGGGCGGCCTCGCAGCCGGCTTCGGCCGCCTTCCGGTACCACTCCAGCGCGCCGTCCGGGTCGCCGTCCCGCTCGCACTGCTCGGCGCGTTCGCGCAGGGCCTGCGGGTCGCCGATGTGCGCGTACCAGGGCAGGTTGCCGTACTGGCCGTGCCGGGCGAGCAGGGCCGCGGCCTCGTGCCAGGCGCTCTCGTCGCCGGACCCCGCCGCGCGCTCGTACCAGGCGGCGGCCTCGTCTATCCGGCCGGCGGCCTCCAGCGTGCGGGCCGCCTCGTGGACGCCGGCCGCCGTTCCCATCGCCCAGGCCCGCTCCCACCAGGCGACCGCCCGGTCGATCCGGCCGGCAGCGGCGCAGAGCCGGGCGCAGTCGGCGGCGGCCTCGGGGTGCCCGTCGACGGCGGCCCGTTCGAACCACTCCAACGCCTGTTCGGTGCGGCCGAGTTCGACGAGCAGGCGGCCGGCCCGGTGGCGGGCGGTGGGGTGGCCGGACCGGGCGGCCTCCTCGAACCGGTGCAGCGCCGGTGCGATCTCGCCGTGCCGGCCGAGCAGTTCGGCGCCGCGGCAGTGGGCGTCGGCGTCCCCGTTCTGGGCGGCCCGGTCGTACCAGTCGACGGCCTGGGCGAACCGGCCGTCCCGTTCCAGCAGTTCCGCCGCCCGGACGGCCGCCTCCGGCACGCCCCGGTCGGCTGCCGCGCCGTACCAGTCGGCGGCCTCGGCGGTGCGGCCCGCTTCGGCGAGCAGGTCGGCGCCGGCCGACAGCGCGGTGGGGTCGCCCGCTTCGGCGGCCGAGGCGCAGAGGCCGACCGCGATCCGGGTGAGCCCCCGGGTGGCCGCCGACCGCGCGAGGGCGGACCGGTCGGCGGGGTGGGCGTACCGGGCCAGGCACTCCCACAGCCCGGCCGGGACGGTGCGTCCCTCCCGCTCCGGCCGCAGTTGCCGCACCAGGGCTTCGGCGATCCGCACCTCGGGCCCGCCCGCCGTCGCGGTCCGGGCCGTCTCCGCCCCGCGGGTCGCCGCCACGCCGTACGGTGCCCGGTCGGCGGCGGGCCGGCCGTCGGTGGTCCGGTTGCCGGTGGTGTCGCCGGTCGTCAGGAGCGCGCCCGTCCCGGGGACCGCCTTGCGCAGGTAGGCCAGCCCGTCGGCCACCCAGCCGGGGCGGAGGGTGTCGCGCTCGCGGGACGTCAGGTAGTGCGGGGCGGACGCGGCCAGCAGCGCCGCCGACAGGACCGGGTGGTGGCCGAGGCGGACCGCGTCCAGCGCCGCGTCGACGACTGCGCGGGCGGCCGGTGGCGCCGAGCGGTAGCGGTTCACCAGCCGTGTCCCGGCCGGGCCCGGGCCGCTCGCGGTGCCTGCACCCGCGCTCCGGCGAACACTGCCGCCGGTGCCGACGGCCACCGTCGACCGGACCCGGTGGCCCGCACCGTCGGCGCCCCGGACGGTCACCGAGCGCCGTACGGGCTGGCAGGGCGTGCCGCCGGTCGGCTCGTGCGACGGGCGGTCGGTCTGCGACTGGGTGAGCTGGGCCCGGAGGCGGTCGGCCTCCAGCAGGGCGGCCCAGTAACGGGCGGGCCGCACCGGTCGGCCCACGGCGCGGGCCAACTCCCCGGCGACCAGGGCGAGTCGGTCCGCCTCGCGGGGCACCGAGCGTCCGGACAGCCAGCCGTGCAGGGTGGACGGGCCGATGCCGCCGATCCGGGCCAACCGTTTCTGGGTGATCGTCCGGCCGCCGGCCCGGCGGGCCTCGTCCCAGAGCAGCAGGAGTTCGCGCAGCACCGCGGAGTGGGCCGCCCGGCCCCTCGTCTGCACGTCTGTTGTCATGCCAGCTCCCGGCCGGACTCGGACCGGATCTTCGAATCCGCTCCCCTGCGTGCAGGGTACGCACTCCCGTACTCCGTCGTACCGAGTTCTCCGCGAATCGCGTCCCGGATCGGCGGTCCCGCCCCGCGCGGGCCCGCCACCTGGTAAGGGGGCCCCGCCGGGAGGCCCGGGCCGGGCCGGGGACCGGCCGCTCTCACAGCCGGTGCCCGGTGTCGCTGAGGCCGAAGTTCCGGCGGTGAAACAGCGCGGCACCGGTCGGGAAACACCCCCCGCGCATGCTCGGTGCCACGACAGCGACCGGGTCGCGGGCCATCGACGGCCCGCCCGGTCGGGCCTCCGGCGGGACCGGAGGTGCGCCGCGCCGCGGGCCGACCGCGGTTCGCCGGCGCCAGGTCGGCCCGCCAGCTCCGACTGCCACCGTTCGGAGCGCGATCTCGGAGGGACTTCCCGATGACCACCACCAAGCCCACACTGCTCCTGGTCGGCTACGGCATGGTCGGCCACCGCTTCCTGGAAGCCCTGGCCGACACCGGGGCGGCCGCCCGCTACCGGGTCGTCGTCCTCGCCGAGGAGCCCCGGCCCGCCTACGACCGGGTCGGCCTGACCTCCTACTTCTCCGGCCGGAGCGCGGACGACCTGCTGCTCGCCGAGGAGGGCTTCACCGATCGGCACGGGTTCGAGGTGCACCTCTCCTCCCCCGCCGTCTCGCTCGACCCGGCGGCCCGGACCGTCACCACGGCCGCCGGGCGCACCCTCTCCTACGACACCCTGGTGCTGGCCACCGGCTCCTACCCCTTCGTTCCCCCGGTGGACGGCCGGGACGCCGAGGGGTGCTTCGTCTACCGCACCATCGAGGACCTGCAGGCGATCGAGTCCTACGCGGCCGGGGCCCGGGTCGGTGCGGTGGTCGGCGGCGGGCTGCTCGGGCTGGAGGCCGCGGGTGCGCTGAAGGGCCTCGGCCTGGAGACCCACGTGGTGGAGTTCGCGCCGCGCCTGATGCCCGTCCAGGTCGACGACGCGGGCGGCACCGCGCTGCGGCGGACCATCGAGTCGATGGGCGTGGTGGTGCACACCGGCGTCGGCACCAAGGCGATCACCGTCGCCGAGGGGCGCGCGGTCGGCATGTCCTTCACCGACGACTCCGAGCTGGCGACCGACCTGGTGGTGTTCTCCGCCGGGGTCCGCCCCCGCGACCAGCTGGCCCGCGAGGCCGGTCTGACGGTCGGTGAGCGCGGCGGCATCGCGGTCGACGAGCACTGCCGGACCTCCGACCCGCACGTCTTCGCCATCGGCGAGTGCGCCCTCGCGGTGGACGGCCGGGTGTACGGCCTGGTCGCCCCCGGCTACGAGATGGCCGTCTCGGTGGCGCAGCAGCTCGCCGAGCAGGCCGCGCAGCCGTTCACCGGCGCGGACCTCTCCACCAAGCTCAAGCTGCTCGGCGTCGACGTGGCCAGCTTCGGCGACGCCTTCGGCCGGACGCCCGGCTCGCTCGACGTGGTCTACTCCGACTCCCGTTCCGGCGTCTACAAGAAGCTGGTGGTGACCGGCGAGGGGGCGCTGCTCGGCGGCATCCTGGTCGGCGACGCCTCGGCCTACGCCACGCTCCGCCCGCTGGCGGGCACCGGGCGGCCGCTGCCCGTCCCCGCCGAGTCGCTGGTGCTGCCGGCCGGTGCGGACACCGCCGTCTCGCTCGGCAGTTCCGCGCTGCCCGACGACGCGGTGATCTGCAGCTGCAACAACGTCACCAAGGGCGCGATCCGGGCGGCGGTCACCGATCACGAGTGCACCACCGTCCCCGAGGTGAAGAAGTGCACCCGGGCGGGCACCAACTGCGGCTCCTGCGTGAAACTGCTCGGCACGATCGTCACGGACGAGCTGGAGGCCGGCGGCGTCGAGGTCGACCGCGGGCTGTGCCCGTGCTTCGCCCACACCCGCGCCGAGCTCTACGAGATCGTCCGGGTCAAGCGGGTCGCCACCCACCGCCAGCTGCTCGCCGAGCACGGCCGGGTGCCGGAGGGTGCCGAGGGCTGCGAGGTCTGCAAGCCGACGGTCGCCTCGATCATCGCCTCGCTGGCGCCCGAGCTGGAGGCCTCCGGGCACATCCTGGACGGCGAGCAGGGCGGCCTCCAGGACACCAACGACCACTTCCTGGCGAACCTGCAGAAGAACGGCTCCTACTCGGTGGTGCCGCGCATCCCCGGCGGCGAGATCACCCCCGACAAGCTGATCGTGATCGGCGAGGTGGCCCGGGAGTTCGGCCTCTACACCAAGATCACCGGCGGTCAGCGGATCGACCTGTTCGGCGCCAGCGTGGACCAGCTGCCGATGATCTGGAGCCGACTGGTCGCGGCCGGCTTCGAGTCCGGCCACGCGTACGGGAAGTCCCTGCGCACCGTGAAGTCCTGCGTCGGCTCCACCTGGTGCCGCTACGGCGTGCAGGACTCGGTCGCCATGGCGATCCAGCTGGAGCTGCGCTACCGGGGCCTGCGCTCGCCGCACAAGCTCAAGTCGGCGGTCTCCGGCTGCGCCCGCGAGTGCGCCGAGGCCCGCGGCAAGGACTTCGGCGTCATCGCCACCTCCAACGGCTGGAACCTGTACGTCGGCGGCAACGGCGGTGCCACGCCCCGGCACGCCGACCTGCTCGCCCAGGACCTGGACGACGAGCAACTGGTCCGCCTGATCGACCGGTTCCTGATGTTCTACATCCGCACCGCCGACCGGCTGGAGCGCACCTCCGCCTGGCTGGAGCGGATCGAGGGCGGCCTGGCGCACGTCCGCGAGGTGGTGGTCGAGGACTCGCTGGGCATCGCCGACGAGCTGGAGTCGCTGATGGCCCGCCACATCGGCGACTACCAGGACGAGTGGGCGGCGACCCTGGCCGACCCCGACCGGATGCGCCGGTTCGTCTCCTTCGTCAACGCCCCCGGAGTGCCCGACCCGAGCATCCGGTTCGTCCCCGAGCGCGACCAGGTCAAGCCCGACCTGGTGCTGCTGGCCAGCGCGGAGCAGTTGCTCGCCGCCCTCGACTCCGACCGCTCCCCGTTCCCGGCCGCCCGCATCCTGGAGGAAGCCCGATGACCGCCACCGCCTCTGCCACCCGGATCGAACTGCTCTCCGCCTCCGGCTGGTCCCCGGTCTGCGACTGGGACCTGCTGGTGCCCGGCCGCGGCATCGCCGTCCTGCTGCCGGACGGCCGCCAGGTGGCCGTGTTCCGCGACGGCAACGACCGCCTCTACGCCTCCGACAACCGCGACCCGTTCACCGGCGCGTACGTCCTCTCCCGGGGCCTGCTGGGCTCCACCGCGGACGGCCGGATCTACGTGGCCTCGCCGCTGCTCAAGCAGCGCTTCGACCTGGTGACCGGGGAGTGCCTGGACGACGAGGACGTCCGGATCGCCGTCCACACGGTCCGCGCCGCCTGATCCGGCGGACTGCCCGGTCCGGCGTGCCGCCCGGCTGACCCCGCCCCAGGTCTCGTCCCCCGACCTCGCCCCCGTCGTCCCGCCGACGGGGGCGAGGTCAGTGCTGCTGCCCGAGCGCGGCCAGGACGGCGGCGGCCATGCCCTGCTGCCCCTGGGCGTTCGGGTGGATCGGGGCCAGCCCCTGCCCGGCGGCGAGGGGCTCTATCCAGCGGGTGCCGGCGGCCTCGCACATGTCGTGCCCGGTGGACGGGGCGTAGGTGTCGACGAAGGCCGCCCCGGCGGCCTCGGCCCGCTGCCGGAGCATGGCGTTCAGCTGCCGCTCCTGTTCGACGACGAAGCCGATGTCGGCGCCCGCGATCCCGTCGCCCAGGGTCTCGGCGCAGAGAGTCGGGTCCTGCGGCAGCAGGGCCGGGTATCCGACGAGCAGCACCCTGGCCTGCGGGGCCCGCCGTCTGACCTCGTCGAGCGCCGCGGTGAGCCGCTCGCCGGTGTCCGTCATCCGCCGCTGGACCTCGCCCTGCCCGGCGCCGGTCGTGTAGTACGCCCGGCAGGGCGCGGCGTCGCCGTGGCCGGTCAGGCTGTGCCGGACGTTCTCGACCGCGCAGCGGCCCAGGACGTCGAGGAAGCCTGCGTCGTTGCCGCCGATCCCGAGCGTCACCAGCCGGGTGGCCGCGCCGAGCGCGGCCAGCTGCGGCGGGTTGGTGCCGTCGTCGGTGCGCTGGGCGGCCGTCAGGTCTCCGGTGCGCGCGCCGCTGCAGCTGACGTCGGTGAAGTCCTTGAGGTCGAGCTGCCGGGCCACCAGGGACGGGTAGTTGACGCCCGAGCGGCCGCAGCCCTGCGGGGCTCCGCCCTGGGGCGGGATCCGCAGGCCGGCGGTGTAGGAGTCGCCCAGTGCGACGTACGGGCCGGTGACCGGGGTGGTGGAGGGCGTCGGCGAGGCCCGGTCGGGCTGCGGGGCCGGGGATGCCTTCCCCGCGCCGCACCCGGCGGTGCCGATCAGGGCGGCCCCGATCAGGGCCGCCGCGGCGGCCCTCCTCCGGTGGCGCACCTACTCGGCGCCGCGCTCGTGCTCGGCCAGGAACTCCTCGAACCTCCGGCCGAGTTCGTCCGCCGAGGGGAGGTCGCTGGACTCGGCGAGCAGGCTCTCCCGGTCGACGGCGCCGGAGACCGCGTCGTACTGGCCCTCCATGCCCTGGATCGCCGAGCGCAACTCGCCGTCGCCCTGGGAGAGCTGGTCCTCGATCTCGGCGTAGACCTCGTTGACCCGGGCGCGCAGTTCGCTGCCGGGCAGGACCAGGCCGGTCGCGGACTGGACGGCCTCCAGGATCGTCACCGCGGCGGCCGGGTAGGCCGAGCGGGCGATGTAGTGCGGCACGTGGGCGGCGAGGCCCAGCACGTCCTGTCCGGCCTCGGTGAGCCGGTACTCGACCAGGGCCTGGGCGCTGCCGGGCACCTGGGCCTGGTCGAACCACTTGGGGTGGCCGGCCGCCAGGTCGACCCGGTTTCCGTGCGGGGTGAGGCCGACCGGGCGGGTGTGCGGGACGCCCATCGGGATGCCGTGGAAGGAGAGCGCGAGCCGGACCTCGAACCGCTCCACCAGGTCGCCGACGGCGGCCGCGAAGAGCTCCCACTCGGTGTCCGGCTCGGGGCCGGAGAGCACCAGGAAGGGCGCCCCCACCGAGTCGCGCACCAGCTGGAGCAGGATCTCCGGCGGGTCGTAGTCCGTCCAGCTCTCGCGGTCGAAGGTCATCGCGGGACGGCGGGCCCGGTAGTCGACCAGCCGGTCGTGGTCGAACCTGGCCACCACCTGCGGGGACCCCTGCTCGAGCAGGTGTGCCACGACCTGGCCGCCCGCCTCGCCGGCGTCCATGAAGCCCTCGAGGTGGTACAGCAGCACCAGGCCGGTACCGGCCTCGGCGGCGGCCCGCGCCGCCGCCAGGGCGGTCACGCCCTGGGGCTCCAGCTCGTACAGCTCCTTGGGATCACGCACGGCGCACCCATCCCCGTTCCGTCTCGTCGTCTCGGAATGCTTTCGGATCTGATCTGTCCAGCGTGCGGGGGCCCGTCGACATTCCCGCCCTCGCACGAGTCTTCACGCCGTCTCTGGAATCCTCTCACCTCCGGGCAAAGCCCCTGGTCGCGGGCGTGGCGCCCGGCTCGGCCGACCGGGCGGCGGAGCGCCCCGGCGTGCCGGGGGGAGCCGTACGCCCCCGCTGGCGCGCCGCGAAGTGACGCACCGCCTCCGGGCGGGTATCGTCCTCTCGCTGCCTCGCATCGTCGCGTCGTCGCGCCACGCCGTCTGTCACGTCGTGGGCCACGCCCCGGTCCGTTGCGATGCCAGCCATCCAACGCGCACCTTGCCTTCACCTGGCCGCCTGCTTCGCTTCGTGATCTCGTTTCTCTCTCGGCCATCTCGCGGACGCACACTGTCCCGTCGCTCATCCCGCCGGATCGGTCCGTCGACCCGTGTCCGTACCGGCACCGCGCTGCCCGCCTCCGGGCTGCCGTCCCGCCGCACGCCCGAGCCTCTGGCGTAGCGCCCCCGGGCGGCCGTTCCCCCGGGGCCGGGGCGATACGACCACTGCCCGTTCACCGCGAACCCGGTGCGCGGGCCCCGACGACCGCCGAAGGACCGAAGGATCCGTGCCCGTACCCGTCACCCTCTACGGCCGCACCGTGCGGCTGGAGCCCCTCGCCGAGCACCACGCCGCGGCCCTGGCCGTGGCCGGCTCCGAGGACCGTACGACCTACGCCTTCACCCCCGTTCCGCACGGCCTGGAAGCCGCCCGGGAGTACATCGCGCGTGCCCTCGCCGATCGGGCGGCGGGCCGGTCGATGCCGTTCGCCACGGTGAGCACCGCCGACAACCGGGTGGTGGGCTCGACCCGGTTCCTGGAACTCGACTACTGGCAGGGCCCGCTGGTCTGGCCGCCCGCGCCGGGCGTCCCGCACGGCGACCCGCTGGAGGCGGTGCCGGACGCCGCGGAGATCGGGAACACCTGGCTGTCCCCGCGGGCGCAGGGCACCGGCATCAACACGGAGGCGAAGCTGCTGATGCTGCGGCACGCCTTCGAGGTGTGGCGGGTGCAGCGGATCTCGCTGCGGGCCGATGCCCGCAACACCCGTTCCCGGGTCGCCATCGAGCGGCTGGGCGCCACCTCCGAGGGCGTCCGCCGGGCGCACTCGCGCGGTCTGGACGGGGTGGTCCGGTCCACCGCGTTCTACTCGATCCTGGACGAGGAGTGGCCCGCCGTCCGGGACATCATCGAGCTGCGGATCGCCGCCGCGACCTCGCCCAGCGCGCCGGACCCGGCGCCGCTCAACCAGGAGTGCCTTAGACACGGCAGCCCCCTGGTCGCCGATCCGATGACCGGTGACTCCCTGATGCCGGCCGCCTGAGCCGGCCGACCGGTCCGTTCCGGTCAGGCTCGTCCCGGCCGGGGCGGGTGCGCGACGTCGGCGATGTCGTGCGGCCGCCCCGGCCGGTTCTCCTCCGGGGTTTCTCGGCACTCTGTCGAGTTGTCAAGGAGCGCGGACAGCACGGGGTTCGGCCCACCTCCGCTCCTGGGTGTGATCCTGCTGACACTGCGTCGGCCCGCTCCGCCCTCCGCCCCGGCTCAGCCTCCGGCCCCGTCCGCGCTCCCGTCCGGTGAGGACGCGGAACCGGCCGCCTCCGCGGCGGCGGCCATCTGCTGGAGCGCCCCGAGGTGCGCGGCCAGCACGGCACGGCCCTGCGCCGTCGCGGAGAGCCAGGTACGGGGCCGCTTGCCGACGTAGCCCTTGCGGGCCCGCAGGTAGCCGGCCGTCTCCAGGCCCGCCGCCGTCTTGCTGAGCACCGAGTCCGAGACCTGGCAGTAGTCGCGGACGACGGAGAACTCGGCTTCCTGGCACCCGCTGAGGAAGGCCAGGACGGTGAGCCTGGTGGGCTGGTGGAGTATCGGGTCGAGCCCGTTCACCGCTCGCTGCTCATGCTCTGCTCCTTGACCTCTCGATTGGCCATCGTGATGACACCCCAGACGGCCAGGCCCGCGACCACGCCGGCAGCGGCCATGGCCCACCCCTGGTCGTCGGTGGCCAGCCAGGTGACGAGCCAGGCCAGCACCGCGGCCAGGATCGTCAGGCCGAGCGCCCGCAGGACGTTCGGCGGGACCTTGACCTTCTCCAGCCGTGCGGCGACGCCGCTGGAACGCATGGCCACCCGCACTATCGCCGCCAGCACCGCCATCAGGCCGGCCGCGCACAGCGGTATCAGCCACTGCGCCTGTCGCTGGAAGCTCTGCCCGATCGCCGCGCAGTAGACCGCGAGGGCCGCGCCCACTCCGGGGCCGTACCACCAGGGCATCGGCGCCGGGCGGCGGGCGGCGGCCTGCGCGCGCTCGGCGAGCGCCAGTGCCTCCGCGGGCGTGAGCTCCTCGGACTGCTCGTGCGCGTGCTGCTTGTCGTCAACCATCGGATCCCCCGAGCGGACATGCCGTCGGATCCGGCCCGCTGCCGGATCAAGTGCTACCACTCTGGCACATACTTTCCGGAGGGGAAAGTAATTTTCCGACGGACCGTCGACGGACCGTCAGCGGGCTGCTCAGCACCGCGGATCGATCTCCTGGAAGGTCGCGTAGTGGTCGGCCGTCCAGTACTGCTCGCCGACGCCGCCGGTGACGATCCGCCTGGTCCCGCGGTCGTCCGACCCGGGCGTGACCACGGTGAACTCGTGGTAGTAGCCGCTGCTCTGACGGGGCAGCCGGCTCTCCCTGTTCTCGAAGACGATGCCGTCGGAACGGTACGGGTAGGGGCCGCCGTGGGCGATCAGGCCGAGCGTGTCGAGGGCCTGCGCGGGCAGCTTGCTGCGGCAGACGTCGGCCAGCGCCGAGCTGGTGGGCACCCAGTTTCCCTGGGGCGCGGGCGACTTGGCAGGGGCCGAGGGCTTGGGCGCGCTCGCGGCGCCGCGGCCGGTGGTGGCGGACGCGCCGGACGGGGACGGCGCGCTGCTCGCGCCGCCCGGGTGGTTCCCGCCGTTCAGCAGGACGGCGACGCCGGCGGCGATACCGAGGAGGACCACGGCGACGAGGCTGATCAGGCGGTTTCGGCTGTTCATGCCCTCAGCCTGCCGCACCGGCTCACCCGGACGGCGGTACGGCACGCGCCCGGCGGGCGGACGGTGGCGGGAGACGGACGGCGGACGGCGGACGGCCGGCGGTCGGCGGTCGGCGGTCGCACCGGGAAACGCCGCCGGGGCGGGGACGGACGCCGTTGTCCGTTCCCGCCCCGGCTGCTCCGTACGGCGGCTCTCCTGCGCCGAGCTCCGCCGTACGCCCCTCCCCTTCGGAGGGGTGCGGTCAGTGAACCGCGCTGCTTCGTGTCAGCGCGAGTCGCTTCCCGCCGTCTCGATGGCGGCGCGGCCTGCCTCCAGGCGCGCCACCGGAATCCGGAAGGGAGAGCAGGATACGTAGTCCAGCCCCACCTCGTGGAAGAAGTGCACCGACTCCGGGTCGCCGCCGTGCTCGCCGCAGACGCCGAGCTTGAGGTCGGGGCGGGTGGCCCGGCCGGCCTGGGCGGCGTTCTTGACCAGGGCGCCGACGCCGTCGCGGTCGATGGTCTCGAACGGGCTGACCCCGAAGATGCCCTTCTCCAGGTAGGAGGTGAAGAAGGACGCCTCGACGTCGTCGCGGGAGAAGCCCCACACGGTCTGGGTCAGGTCGTTGGTGCCGAAGGAGAAGAAGTCGGCGGCCTCGGCGATCTGACCGGCCGTCACGGCGGCGCGCGGCAGCTCGATCATGGTGCCGAGCTTGATGTCCAGGCTGACGCCGGTGGAGGCGGCGACCTCGGCGAGCACCCGCTCGCACTCGTCGCGGACCAGCTCCAGCTCCTGGACGGTGCCGACCAGCGGGATCATCACCTCGGGGCGCGGGTCGCCGCCGGCCAGCTTGCGCTCGGCCGCGGCCTCGGCGATCGCCCGGACCTGCATGCCGAACAGGCCGGGGATGACCAGACCGAGGCGCACGCCGCGCAGGCCGAGCATCGGGTTGGCCTCGTGCAGCCGGTGGACGGCCTGGAGCAGCCGCAGGTCGTTCTCGTTCGGGTCCTTGCGGGCCTCGGCGAGGGCGACGCGCACCGACAGTTCGGTGATGTCGGGCAGGAACTCGTGCAGCGGCGGGTCGAGCAGCCGGACCGTCACCGGGAGCCCGTCCATCGACTGGAACAGCTCCAGGAAGTCGCCCTTCTGCAGCGGCAGCAGGCTGGAGAGCGCGGCCTCGCGGTCCTTGTCGTTGTCCGCCAGGATCAGGTGCTCGACCTCCTTGCGGCGCTCCTCGCCGAGGAACATGTGCTCGGTGCGGCACAGGCCGATGCCCTGGGCGCCGTACCGGCGGGCGCGGTTCGCGTCCTCGGCGTTGTCGGCGTTGGCGCGCACCGCGAGGCGGCGGCGGCCGTCGGCGTGCGCCATCAGCCGGTGCACGGCCTGGACCAGCCCGCCCTGGACGTCGGCGCCGGCGTGGATGGTGCCCTCGAAGTACTCGACCACCGGGGACGGCAGCACCGGGACCTCGCCCAGGTACACCTTGCCGTTGGCGCCGTCGATGGAGACCACGTCGCCCTCGTGGACGACCTGGCCGTCGGCGGTGGTGAACTTGCGGTTCTTGGTGTCGACCTCGAGCTCCTCGGCGCCGCAGACGCAGGTCTTGCCCATGCCGCGGGCGACCACGGCCGCGTGCGAGGTCTTGCCGCCGCGCGAGGTGAGGATGCCCTCGGCGGCGATCATGCCTTCGAGGTCGTCCGGGTTGGTCTCGCGGCGGACCAGGATGACCTGCTCGCCGGAGCGGGACCACTTCACCGCGGTGTACGAGTCGAAGACCACCTTGCCGACCGCCGCGCCGGGCGAGGCCGCGATGCCGTACGCGACCGGCCTGGTCTCGGAGGTGGGCGCGAAGCGCGGGAACATCAGCTGGGCGAGCTGGCCGCCGGTGACCCGCTGCAGCGCCTCGTCCAGGTCGATCAGGCCCTGGTCGACCAGCTGGACGGCGATCCGGAACGCGGCGGCGGCGGTGCGCTTGCCGACCCGGGTCTGCAGCATCCAGAGCTTGCCGCGCTCGATGGTGAACTCGATGTCGCACAGGTCCCGGTAGTGGTTCTCCAGGGTCTGCATGATGGACATCAGCTCGTCGTACGACTTCTTGTCGAGCTGCTCCAGGTCGGCCAGCTGGAGGGTGTTGCGGATGCCCGCCACCACGTCCTCGCCCTGGGCGTTCTGCAGGTAGTCGCCGTAGACGCCCTGGGTACCGGTGGAGGGGTCGCGGGTGAAGGCGACACCGGTGCCCGAGTCCTCGCCGAGGTTGCCGAACACCATGGTGCAGACGTTGACCGCGGTGCCCAGGTCGTTCGGGATGCGCTCCTGCCGGCGGTAGAGGCGGGCCCGGTCGCCGTTCCAGGAGTGGAAGACCGCGTGGATCGCCAGGTCCAGCTGCTCGCGCGGGTCCTGCGGGAACTCCCGGCCGGTCTCCCGCAGCACGATCGCCTTGAAGGTGGCGACCAGCGTCCGCAGGTCCTCGGCGGTGAGGTCGAGGTCGTTGGCGGTGCCCTTGGCGTGCTTGGTCTCGTCCAGCGCCTCCTCGAAGAGTTCGCCGTCGACGCCCAGCACGGTCTTGCCGAACATCTGCACCAGGCGGCGGTACGAGTCCCAGGCGAAGCGCTCGTTGCCGGACTGGGCGGCGAGCCCGGTCACCGAGGCGTCGGAGAGGCCGATGTTCAGGACGGTGTCCATCATTCCGGGCATCGAGAACTTGGCGCCGGAACGCACCGAGACCAGCAAGGGGTCGTCGGCCTGGCCGAGCTGCTTGCCCATCTGCTGCTCGAGGGCGGCCAGGTGGCCGGTGATCTCCTCGTTCAGCGAGCCCGGTTCGGTGCCGGTCTCCAGGAAGACCTTGCAGGCGTCGGTGGTGATGGTGAACCCCGGAGGGACGGGGAGACCCAGGTTGGTCATCTCGGCGAGGTTCGCACCCTTTCCGCCGAGAAGATCCTTGAGGTCCTTGTTTCCTTCGGTGAAGGAGTAAACAAACTTCTGCTGCGCCGTCACGGGTCGCTCTCCTCGCACACGGTTGCCCTGACGCCGGAGAACATACCCATTTCGAAGGCCGTCTAGGGGCGTGAAGAGCCCGTACGAGCCGCGGAGCGGGCGATTGGCCAGCAGATCTAATGCCCGGGTGGGCGTTTGCCTGCGTTGCTGAAATCGTCCGGATGACGCTAGCCATCGTTCAAGAATTGAACACATGGCCACGTCCAGCTCACACGAACCGGACACACGGTGACGGCATTCGGTCCGCCACGTTTCCCCGGCTTGATTTCCTGCAGCCAGCGGCGGCGATCCACGGAGGGCCCGTTCGGGAAGCGATCCGGACTTGTACACCTTGGCGAAGTCGACTGACTGACTGTCACTCGCCACGATATGTGGCCAGCATCACGAGCGCATCTCAGCTGGCAGACCTAGGGAACCTACGCCGATCGTCGCTTTCCGTCGACGGAATTGTCACTCCATGTTGCTCTATTTCGCCTTCAAGGAGCCCTGTTGTCCAGCTTGGACAACATGGCTGGGACGCCCCGGCCAGACTCAGGCCGGGACCATCCCCGCCAGTTAGTACAGATCATCCGCCAGAGGTGTCCGATTCGGCGTCTTCGCTCAGCCGGGCACACTCGTACGGATCGTCCAACCAGCCTTCGGGCAGGACCACCCGGTTGTTGCCGCTGGTCCGGCCGCGCGGGCCGTCGGCGCCGATCGGCCAGCTCTGCTCCTGGTCGACCAGGGCGAGCGTCTCGGTCAGCTCGGCCAGCGAGCTGGAGCCGGCGAGCTTCACCCGCAGCTCGGAGCCGACCGAGAAGCCCTTGGTGTACCAGGCGACGTGCTTGCGGAAGTCGATGACACCGCGGGCCTCGTCACCGAGCCACTCCCCCAGCAGTTGGGCGTGCCGCACCATCGCGCGGGCCACGTACCCGAAGGTGGGGCGGGCGTAGTCGACGTCGCCCTCGAAGATCGACACCAGGTCCTTGAACAGCCAGGGCCGGCCCAGGCAACCGCGGCCGACGACCACGCCGTCGCAACCGGTCTCGCGCATCATCCGCACCGCGTCGTCCGCGGACCAGATGTCTCCGTTGCCGAGCACCGGGATGCCGGCCGGGACGGACTCGCGGAGCCGGGCGATGGCCGACCAGTCCGCCGTGCCGCCGTAGTGCTGGGCCGCGGTGCGGCCGTGCAGGGCGATCGCGGAGACGCCCTCCTCCGCCCCGATCCGTCCGGCGTCCAGGTAGGTCAGGTGACCGTCGTCGATGCCTTTGCGCATCTTCATGGTGACGGGCAGGTCGCCCGCGTTGGAGACCGCCTGGCGCAGGATCTCGCGCAGCAGGTTGCGCTTGTACGGCAGCGCGGAGCCGCCGCCCTTGCGGGTCACCTTGGGGACGGGGCAGCCGAAGTTGAGGTCGATGTGGTCGGCGAGGCCCTCCGCGGAGATCATCCGGGCCGCCTTGCCGACGGTCTCCGGGTCCACCCCGTACAGCTGGATCGAGCGCGGCTTCTCGCTCGGGTCGAACCTGATCAGCTGCATGGTCTTGGCGTTGCGCTCGACCAGGGCACGGGTGGTGATCATCTCGGAGACGTACAGGCCGCGGCCGCCGCTCTGCTCCCGGCACAGGGTGCGGAAGGGGGCGTTGGTGATGCCGGCCATCGGCGCCAGCACCACCGGGGGCCAGACCTGCATCGGCCCGATGTTCAACGGGGCGAACTCCGGGGTGCCGGATGCTGCCGGGGCGGCCTGGACGGTGTCGGGCGTGGTGGTCATGCGCGGCGGATCCTCATACGGGTAGGGCCCCAACGGCGGGCTTCCGGACTCTCCATTCTCTCCCACCCGCGGAACCCGCCGGGCCGGGGCCCGAGCCGGGGCGGTCGGGCAGCGGGTGCCACGGCTGTGACGGCCGCCGGGCAGGGGCGGCCGGGGCGGTCAGGACCGCGGCGGCCCGGCCCGGGGTGGCCGGGGCGGTCAGGGCTTTCCGGACCGGTTGATGGTGACGGTGCCGGAGGCGGAGATGACGTCGAGCAGTCGTGGCGAGTCGAGGTCCTGGAGGGACCGGTCGATCGTCTGGCTGCCGCCGTCGCTGCTGAGGTCGATCCGGTACCGGCTGCGGTCGTCCGGCAGTTGCAGGAGCAGGTTTCCCGAGGCGAGGCGGGTGGCGACCAAGTCCGGTGGGCGGTCGTACTGCAGGGTGACCTGTCCGGAGGCGGCGGACAGCTGGGCCTCGGGCGCGCTCAGCCCCGTGCCGATGATCTGCCCGGAGCCGCTCTTCGCCCAGATCGGCCCGCTGATCCCGGTCAGCTGGACCTGGCCGCTGCCGGTCTCCGCCGAGACGCTGCCCGCCACGCCTTCGATCTCCGTCCGCCCGGAGCCGTTGCGGGCGTGGACCATGGTCGACGGCGGGACCTGGACGGCCAGGGAGACCGGGCAGCCGCCCGTGAACCGGGCCTCCGGGCAGTCGACGGAGATCGACATCCGGCCCGCGGCGATCCGTACGTTGACCGTGGGCCTGCGCAGGGCCCAGCCGAGCTGTTCGACCAGCACCACCCGATCGGTGCCGCCGGCCCGGACGGTGACGTGGGCCGGGCCGGAGTCGATGTCGAGCTGGCCGATCGCCTCGAAGTACGTCCGCTCCCGGGCGGTGTCCCGCTGGATGAGGGCCGCCCCCGTGACGGCGACGCCCGCCAGGAGGACGCAGACCAGGGCGAGCGCGCCGATGAGCCGCCAGGCCCGGCGCTCGCCGGGGCTCGGTTCGGCGGGCGGGCCCGGCGGCCACGGGGCCGGCAGCCGACGGGCGAGTCGGCCCGGCGCGGGAACCGTCGGCGGCTCCGGCGGGGCGGGTCGCGTCATTGGCTGACCTCCAGGAAGCGCAGCACCGCGAGCACCCGCCGGTGGGTGTCCTCGGCGGGTGGCAGGTCGAGCTTGGTGAGGATGGAGTTGATGTGCTTGGAGACGGCGCTGTCGCTGACCACCAGGGATTCGGCGATCGCGGTGTTCGAGCGGCCCTCGGCCATCAGCGCCAACACGTCCCGCTCGCGGGGCGTCAGCCGGTGCAGCGGATCGCGGTCGCGGCGCAGCAGCAGTTGGGCGACCACCTCGGGGTCGAGGGCGGTGCCGCCCCCGGCCACCCGCTGCAGCGCCTCCACGAACTCGTCCACGTTCGCCACCCGCTGTTTGAGCAGGTAGCCGACGCCGCTGGTGTTCTTGGCCAGCAAGTCCGCCGCGTAGCGCTCCTCGACGAACTGGGAGAGCAGGACGACCGCGGTGTCGGGCCACTGCTGGCGGATCATCAGCGCGGCCCGGACGCCCTCGTCCGTGAACCCCGGGGGCATCCGGACGTCCGCGACGACGATCTGCGGGCGGTGCTCCTCGACGGCGGCGAGCAGCGCCTCGGCGTCCCCCACCGCGGCGGCGACCTCGTAGCCCTCGCTCTCCAGCACCTTGACGATGCCGATCCTCAGGAGGACCGAGTCCTCGGCGATCACAGCTCGCATGGCAGCTCCATGGTGATGGTGGTCGGGCCCCCGCGGGGGCTGGTGATGGCGAACGATCCGTCGACCGAGGCGGCGCGTTTGCGCAGGCCGGCGAGGCCGCTGCCACGGCCGGCGTCCGCCCCGCCGATGCCGTCGTCGGTGATGGTGATGCGCAGCCGGTCGGCCGCCCGGTGCAGGGCGAGGTCGACCCGGGAGGCCCGGGAGTGCTTGGCGGCGTTGGCCAGCGCCTCGGAGACCGTGAAGTAGGCGACCGCCTCCACGGTGGGCGCTATGCGGCCCGGCAGGTCGACCGTGAGGTGCACGGGGACGGGGCTGCGGGCGGCGATGCCGGAGAGCGCCGCGTCGAGCCCGCGGTCCTCCAGCACCGCCGGGTGCAGGCCGCGGACCAGGTCGTGCAGTTCCTTGATGGCGGCCTGGGCCTCCTCGTGCGCGGCGACGATCACCTCCATGGCCTCGGGCGGGAGGTGCTTGAGGGTGCGCCGGGCCAGGCCCAGGTTCATCGCCAGGGAGACCAGGCGCTGCTGGGCGCCGTCGTGCAAGTCCCTTTCGATGCGGCGCCGTTCGGCGTCGGCCGCGTCCACCACGTCGACCCGGCTCCGGGCCAGGTGCTCAACGCGGAGCTCCAGCACCTCCGCCCGGTTGGGGCCGAGCAGGATCCGGACCGCCCACAGGTCGACAGCGGCGAGCAGGGCGACCAGCCAGGGCGTGGCGACGAGCAGGAGCAGGCCGCCGACGGTCGCGGCGGTGCCCGTGACGGCCCAGCCCGGCCCGGCCTGCAGCGGGTTGTCGGGCGGCAGCAACCACACCCAGCCGAAGAAGCCGAGCAGCACGGCCGACGTTCCCCAGAGGCCGAGCACCAGGGCGGCGCACATGGTCTGCAACGGGGCCACCAGCAGGTGGTGGGCGGCCTGGCGCCACGTCAGCCCCGCGAGGAGTCGGACCAGCCACGGCGCGCCCGGCGGGACCCGGCCCGGGATCTCCAGCCCGCGCAGGGCGCGGACCCGGCTGCGCTGGGCGACCGTCAGCAGGTCGAAGAGGACCACGAGCAGGGCCAGCCCCGGCAGCAGGGCGCCGCCCGGAAGGTTGAGGACGATCATGCAGGGCAGGCCGAACGGAAGGCCGGCAGCCAGGAAGAGCGAATCCCGCCGCGTGCCCGCGGACCACGGCGTGCGCGCGGACACGGCGGCGCGAACCGTGGCGGCCCGGGCCTCGACGGCCCGGGCCGTGGTGGCTCCGGCCGCCCGGCGCGGGGGCGTGTCGATCTTCGACTGGAACATGCGGATCAGCGTAGAGGCCGTCCGATCTCGGCTTCCATGGCATGGGCCTCCGTCTTTGGGGTGTAGCTGGCTACACCCCAAAGACGGGACCGCGCGCTACCGACAAGATCCTTCCGCCGAAGGATTCTTGACGGCATGACGAATACGAACCTGATGCGCTGTGTCCGCGGTCCGCTCGCCCCCGCTCGGGCGGCAGCCTCCCAGTTCTCCGACGTCGATCACGAACTGCCCTGCACCGAAGACGAGTTGGGGAAGGTCGCCGAGGTCGGCCCGTGGTCGGTGCGGCTGCGGGCGGGCCGCCGACCGGCCATGGAGGTCTACGAGCACGGCGAACTGCTCGATGTCGTGGTCGAGTCCTCGCTCGGTGGCGCCGGGTTGCGCGGAGCCCGGCTCGGCAGGGCCGGAGCACGGGGGGAAGGACGGGTCGCGTGCGCCTGGGGCCGGCTGCCACCCTGCGGGGCTCCCCCACCGGTGCGTTTTCTCACCGGCGGGCTGCGGCGGCGGGCCACCGGTGCCGCGACCGTGCGGGTGGTGGGCCGGTTCTGGTTCGCCTCCGCGACCGGGGGGTTCCGCTGGGCGCAGTTGTCGGAGGCGTGCTGCGGCGTGGAGCACCAGGAGTCGGGGAGGGTCGCATGAGCGCGCGCTCGATCCCGGGCTCTCCCCGGCTGGCGGTGGCGTCGTCGTCGCGGGGCGGTCTGCCCGTACGGTCCGACGGGCCGGGTGGCTGCGGCCGCAGGTGCTGTTCCTGGGCTGCGGGCTGGTCCTGCTGCCCTGGTCGGCGCTGCTGGCCGTGCTGCCCGGCGGCCGCCCTTGGGCGGTGCTCGACCTGGTCGAGTCAGCGGCCCTGTCGGCTTCCGCCGCGTGCCTGCGGCAGGGCCGGAGCCCGTTCTGGCCGGCCGGGTTGGCGGGCACCCTGCTGGTCACCGACGCCGGGTGCGACCTGGCGACGGCTGCCGGCGGCTCCGAGTTGCTGGCCGCCCTGTTGATGGCGGGGTGCGCGGAGCTGCCGCTGGCCGCCGCGTGCTGGTCGGCGGCGGTCCGACCACGGCCACGGGCCGTTCGCGCGGGGTCCGCCAGCGACGGGCCAGTCGGCGCGGGCGGCGGCCCGGTGCAGGTGGCCGGGCGGTGGCGCAGGTTCCGGGCGTTCCGGATGTTCGGGGCCTTCCGGCCGTGTGCCGTGGCCCCGGCCCCGGTGGGCAGCCCGCCCACCGGGTTCCTCAGGAAAGGAGTGTCAGTGCAGACCATCCAGCTGACGGCGCGATCCACCGGGATCGTTTCCGCGTCCCCGGCGGACCGGATGTACACCGGAATGTCGAGCCGGTTGCGGGTCACCGCGACCGGAAGCGGGCCGGACGGTGGCCCGACCGCCACGGCGACAGGGCGTTCCGTCAGTACGCTCCCGGCCGCGACGGCCGCCGGGATCCGCCGACCTGACCACCCGGCACGGTCGACCGATCGGGCACCGAACGCCGGATCTCGGCCCCGGGCCTGCCCCGGCCGGGCGCACCGGGCAGCATCCGCCGCCCCGCGAGCGGCGGCCGCTTCCTCACGGCGTAATCCCGGGCTGCGACGGCCAGCCGCAGCGCGCCCGACCTGCTTCCGGGAGTTGCGCTCCCGGAAGCTCCGCCAGAACACGGCCGGCTCGCCCCGCCGCTCTGCGCCGGGAGGTTGAGCACCGTACTGGCAGAGCCCGCAGCAGCACGTCCCGGCACCAGGAGGACCCGGCAGCCCTCCGGACGTCGGGTACGTCTGGACGACTACCCGGCCTCGGGTTGAAAGGAGCCGCCCCACCCTGTCGATGACCTCGCAGCCCGAGCTGCCGTCGATGTGAACACGCCCTTCCCACCCGCACCTTCCGTTCCTTGACACCTCCACAGTGCGATTCGCCCTGCCGCCCACCGACCGCGCCCCGGCCATCGACCCCCGACCCGGGTGCCGCGCTGGCCGGTGCGGGGTGTGGTCGGCAGGCGCTCCGCCCCTGTCTGGGAACGCAGGCACAGCATGGGCAGGCGAAGGCGGGCCGGACCGGTGGCCGCGCTTTGGGGGCGGGCGGGTGTCGCCGCAGGTGTCCACAGGAAAAATGGCAGGTCCGGCAGGCTGGGCCGGTGCGAGGATGAGGACATGACGACGAACCCGACCAGCTCTCCGAGCGAGGTGCGCACCCTCGATCAGTTGACGGCCGCGGTCGCGTCCGGGGCGCACCCGAAGTACCTGTACTTCTGGGGCCACCAGCCACAGCGGGACGGGCAGATCGGGTCCGGCGCGCTCAGCCAGTGGTGGCCCTCCCCGTTCAGCGTCGACGGGGTCCAGTACCGCACCGCCGAACACTGGATGATGGCCGGGAAGGCCCGGCTGTTCGAGGACGAGGAGATCGTCCCGAAGATCCTCCGGGCACGGACGCCCGCGGAGGCGAAGAATCTGGGGCGCCTGGTCAAGGGGTTCGACGAGGACCGGTGGGTGGCGCACCGTTTCGAACTGGTGGTGACTGGCAGCACCGCGAAGTTCGAACAGGACGAACGGCTCCGCACGTACCTGCTCCGCACCGGCGGGCGTGTCCTCGTGGAGGCCAGCCCGCTCGACCGGATCTGGGGCATCGGGCTCGCGGCGGACGACGAACGGGCCGGGTCCCCCGCCCGGTGGCGGGGGTTGAACCTGCTCGGTTTCGCACTGATGGAAGCGCGAGCACGCCTGGCAAGCTGACGGACCATCAACTACGGAAACTAGTAGGTGAGTTGCGCATTCTCCTGGCAAGTGGGGTGAGCCGCACAGAAGTTGGCCGAAATTCACGAGTCGCACCGGCCTCCCGCGCCACACCGGCCACTCGCATCTCCAGCCCGAAAAGGTTAAGACTTGCTCCCGTAACGTGGCCGCCGTACGGCAGCGCCAGGATGGCCACCAGTCGTTGTGTTCGGAGGCCAGTCGGGTGGCCTCCATGGAGAGGTCGGGCGGGGCGCGATGACCGTACGCAATTCGGGGCCGGATTCGGTCGATGTCCAGATGCTCAGAGCAGAGCTGGACGAACTCCTGAGAGCGCGGCAGTTCGCCGCACAGCGCGAGCGCAGACTCGCCGAAGCCGTCCGGGCCGGCCATGAACCCGACCACGCGCCCGCGTACGGCCGACCGCCCCAGCAGCCCGATCCCGAACTGGTGCGACAACTAGCCCAGGCACAGACCCTCCGCGAAGGACTCGGCGCACGCTGCCTCGAACTGAGCGACCGCCTCCTGGCAGCCGAGGAACGACAGTTGGCCGGACGACTGGCCGGCCGCTCCGCCCCCTCCCCCGCACCGGGCCGCAGCCCGGAACCCTCCGCCCAGGACTTCTGGGCACCGGGCCCTGCCGGACCAGCCTCTCCCCTGGTGCCCCCGCAGCGCTCGTTCCCGACCGGGGCCCGCTTCGGCGGAGGCCCCGGATCGGGCTCCGTCCATGAACCGACCGATCCGACCGACCCGACCGGCGCCACCGCCCCACCCGCCGTTCCGGCTACCGGCGCCCCGCCGCTGCGCGGCGCCCGCTTCCGGGTCGGCCGTCCCCTCCGCGCGGCCCGGAGGAACGAGGAGCACGCCAACGCTGCCCAGCCCCGCCCTGGCACCGGCGAGCACGACACCGCCACCCGCAATGGCGGGCCTGCTATCCGAGCGGAAGAACCCACCGGCACCTCATGGGCCAGAGCAAGCGCGCCGAACGAGGGACTTGGCGATGCCCGGGCCGACAGCACCGTCCGCCCGAACGCAGGGCGCAACGCGACCGGGAACAGCGGAGCGGGCACCGCGCCCGGCAGCAACAGCACCGCATTCCGGGACTCAGCGGCCGGCCCGAGGGCGACCGCGCCGGAGGACGGGCCCCGCGCCCGGACGGGCGCCGAGCTGGTTGCCCTCGCCCAGCGGATCACCGACCTGCACCGACAGGGAGCGGTGCACGAGTCCGCCGCCATCGTGGCGCAGGTGGCACTGATGATCACGCCGTCCGACCTGGCCGGGCTGGCCACGCTGCTGCGAGCCCAAGGACCGGCCGGTTCCTCCACCTACCTGGCCCGGTCGGTGGCCTCCGGCTCCCCGGAACACGCGGCGGCCGCCCTGGCGGAACTACGCCAGGAAGGGCTGGTGGACGAGGCCGCGGACCTGTTCCACGCCCTGTGGTCGGTGAGCGCCCAGGCCCTTCCGGCGCTGCTCGCGGCCCTGGAGCAGTCAGATCAGTCGGCCGACGGGCAGACCCTGCTGTGGGAGCGGGCCTCCGCACCCGCCGGTGAACTCGCCGAACTGACCGGACACTTGCGGGCATCCGGGCGCTCCGACGATGCCCGCCACCTCCTGCGCCAGGCGGCGGGACGACCGCTCAAGGAGGTCGCGGCGATCGCCACCGCGCTGGACGAGGAGTCGGCGACCGCGCTGATCGGCGAGTTGGTGCGACTGCGTTCGGCCAGTGACGTCGGACAGTTCGCGGCCGCGATCCGGGGCTCGGCGGAGCTGTACGACGCGCTGCTGTTCGCCGCCGACGACCTGGAGGAGAGCCGGGCCCGCAGCGCGTTCGCCGCCCTGCGCACCGCGGGTCTGCCGACCGAGCCGGCGCCCCGGTCGCGGTCGAAGTCCCGTCCGCGCCGCTGAGCGGGCCTTCGCGAAACCCTGCGACCCCACCCCCCGACTCGCGAACAGGCATGCCTCGCAAGGTAGTTACCCGTACAGGCACAGAACGCCGAACGGCCGGCGGGACGCCCCCGGAAAGGGACGGCCCACCGGCCGGACGAAGAACTGCGTTCCTGCTTGCGGCGCTCGGTGTCAGCAGCCGATCAGGCGGGCGCCCAGGTAGGACTTCACCTGGTCGAGCGACACACGCTCCTGCGCCATGGTGTCACGCTCGCGGACGGTCACCGCGTTGTCCTCGAGGGTGTCGAAGTCGACGGTGACACAGAACGGGGTGCCGATCTCGTCCTGGCGGCGGTAGCGCTTGCCGATCGCCCCGGCGTCGTCGAACTCGACGTTCCAGGCGGAGCGCAGGTCGGCGGCGAGACCGCGGGCCTTCGGCGAGAGGTCGGCGTTGCGGGACAGCGGGAGCACCGCGACCTTGACCGGGGCCAGCCGCGGGTCCAGCCGCATGCCGACGCGCTTCTCCATGACGCCCTTGGCGTTCGGCGCCTCGTCCTCGAAGTAGGCGTCGAGCAGGAAGGCCAGCATGGCGCGGTTGAGGCCGGCCGCGGGCTCGATGACGTACGGGAAGTACCGCTCGTTCGCGTCCTGGTCGAAGTACTTGAGGTCCTGGCCTGAGTGCTCGCTGTGCACCGTCAGGTCGTAGTCGGTGCGGTTGGCCACGCCCTCCAGCTCGGAGAACTCGCTGCCGCCAAAGTTGAAGCGGTACTCGATGTCCACCGTGCGCTTGGCGTAGTGGGACAGCTTCTCCTTGGGGTGCTCGAAGAAGCGCATGTTCTCGGTCCGCAGGCCGAGGTCGACGTACCAGTTCCAGCGCTGCTCGAGCCAGTACTCGTGCCAGGTCTCGTCCTCGCCCGGCTTGACGAAGAACTCCATCTCCATCTGCTCGAACTCGCGGGTGCGGAAGATGAAGTTGCCGGGGGTGATCTCGTTGCGGAAGCTCTTGCCGACCTGGGCGATGCCGAACGGCGGCTTCTTGCGCGCGGTGGTCTGGACGGCGCGGAAGTTGGTGAAGATGCCCTGCGCGGTCTCCGGGCGGAGGTAGGCCAGGCCGGCCGCGTCCTCGGTGACGCCGAGGTGCGTCTTCAGCATGCCCGAGAACTCCTTGGGCTCCGTGAAGGCGCCCTTGTTGCCGCAGTTCGGGCAGTTGAGGTCGGCCAGGCCGTTGGCCGGGAGCTTGCCGTGCTTGGCCTCGTAGGCCTCTTCCAGGTGGTCGGCGCGGAAGCGCTTGTGACAGGAGAGGCACTCGGTCAGCGGGTCGTTGAAGGTCGCAACGTGGCCGGAGGCCTCCCAGACCTCGCGGGCGAGGATCACCGAGGAGTCGATACCGACGACGTCCTCCCGAGCGGTGACCATCGCGCGCCACCACTGGCGCTTGATGTTCTCCTTGAGCTCGACTCCCAGCGGACCGTAGTCCCAGGCGGCACGCGTACCGCCGTAGATCTCGCTGCAGGGGTAGACGAAGCCACGGCGCTTGCTCAGGCTGACGATCGTGTCGATCTTGTCGGCGGCCACAGTGCTCTCTTCAGTACGACGGCACGGTCAGGACGCGGCTGGTTGCGCGCGCCCGAATAACTCAGGGTACCGGGGATGCGGGGGCGGGGTTCAACTCGATAGTGGCACGGGCGGGCCGCCGGGTGGCTGTACCGGGAGTGAACAGCCGTGCGTTCTCCGGCGTGTTGGAGGTCGCGGGGTGAAGGCGCGGCGCCCTGCCGGTACGGACGGCGGCGAGGGCGCCCGCGGCGCGCGTTAGGGGACGGGTCCACCCAATGCAAGTTGACAATCATTTCCAGATAAGATGAGAATGGTTGTCATGAAGATTCGTCGCCCGTCCCCCTCGATAGCCCTTGCCACCACCGCCCTCGCCGGATCACTGCTGCTCTCCGGCTGCGGCGGCGTCAGCAGCGCGGCGGGCAAGGACGGTGGAAAGCTGGACGTGGTGGCCTCCTTCTACCCGATGGAGTTCCTGGCCCGGCAGATAGGCGGGGAGCACGTCAAGATCACCGACCTGACGGCCCCGGGCGTGGAACCGCACGACCTGGAACTGACGGCCAAGCAGGTCGCGGCCGTTCAGCGGGCCGACGCGGTGGTGTACCTGAAGGGCCTGCAGCCGACCGTGGACAAGGCCGTCGCGCAGTCCCACCTCAAGCACGCGGTGGACGCGACCGCCGCCTCCCCCCTGGTGGACCACCACCTCGACGAGGGCGGGGAGGGCGAAACCGAGACGCACGACGGCGAGAGCGGGCACGAGCACAGCGGCGCGACCGGCGACCCGCACATCTGGCTGGACCCGGCCCGGTACGCGGCGGTGGCCCGCAGCGTGGGCGCGGAGTTCGCGGAGATCGACCCCGCCAACGCCGACGACTACCGGCGCAACACCGACGACCTGGTGACCCGGCTGAACTCCCTGGACCAGGAGTTCAAGGACGGCCTGGCGAACACCACCACCCACACCTTCGTCACCAGCCACGCCGCCTTCGGCTACCTCGCCGACCACTACGGACTGGAGCAGGTCGCCATCAACGGGGTCGACCCGGAGGCCGAGCCCACCCCGTCCCGGATGGCAGCGATCCAGCGCGCCGCCAAGGACAACGGCGCGACCACCGTCTTCTTCGAAGCCCTGGTCAGCCCCAAGCTGGCCGAGACCGTGGCCGCCGACCTGGGCCTCAAGACCGCCGTGCTCGACCCCCTGGAGGGGATCAAGGAGCCGGACCGCAACGACTACTTCTCCGTCATGCGGCAGAACCTGACCAACCTGCGGGCCGCGCTCGGCGCCAGCTGAGCGGACCTGGGCGAGCGGCGAGAGCAGAGCGAGGAACCACGATGAGCGCTGTCATTCCCACGACAGACTCCGACCGGCCGCACCCGGCCGCCGGCGGGGGCGCCGACCGGAACACCGGCCGGAACACCGACAAGAGCACCGACCAGAGCACCGGCGACCACACCGACGAGAAGACCCGCGGGACCTCCGGCGGACGCACCGGGAGCGAGACCGGGGCGGCGGTCGTCGGGCTGCGGGGAGCGGTCGCCAGCATCGGGGGACGACCGGTGCTGCGTGGCGTCGACCTCACCGTTCGACCGGGCGAGGTGGTAGCCCTGCTGGGCGCCAACGGGTCCGGCAAGTCCACCACTGTGAAGAGCGTGATCGGTTCGGTGCCACTGGACGGGGGCAGCCTGGAGCTGTTCGGCCGGCCGTACCGCAAGTTCCGCGACTGGCACCGGATCGGGTACGTGCCGCAGCGCACCACCGCGGCGGGCGGGGTGCCCGCCACGGTCCGCGAGGTGGTCTCCACCGGGCGGCTGCCGCAGCACGGGCTGCTGCCGTTCCGCCGCAAGGACCGGGCCGCGGTGGACCGGGCGCTGACCGCCGTCGGCATGCTGGACCGGGCCGGTGACGGGGTGGCCCACCTGTCCGGCGGCCAGCACCAGCGGGTGCTGATCGCCCGCGCCCTGGTCGGCGTGCCCGACCTGCTGATCATGGACGAGCCGATGGCCGGCGTCGACGTGGACAGCCAGCAGGTGCTCGCCGACATCCTCCGCAACGAGGTGGAGCGCGGCTGCGCGGTACTGCTGGTGCTGCACGAACTCGGGCCGCTGGAGCCGCTGATCGACCGCGCCGTGGTGCTCCGCGACGGCTGCGTGGCGCACGACGGACCGCCGCCCCGGAGCGTCGGCCAGCACGCGCTGCCCGGCCACGACCACGTCCATCCGCACGCCGACGACCACCACCGCACCACCCAGGGGCTACTGGCATGATCGAGATGTTCCAACCCGACTTCATGCAGCGGGCGTTCCTCGCCGCCGTGCTGGTCGGCGTCACCGCGCCCTCGATCGGCATCTACCTGGTGCAGCGCCGACAGGCGCTGATGGGCGACGGCATCGGGCACGTCGCGCTGACCGGCGTCGGCCTGGGCTTCCTGTTCCAGGCCAACCCGATGTGGACGGCGGTGCTGGTCTGCGTGCTCGGCGCCGTCGTGATGGAGCTGGTCCGGGCCCGCGGCAACCAGCGCGGCGACATCGCCCTGGCGATGCTCTTCTACGGCGGCATGGCCGGCGGCAAACTGCTGGTCTCGATGAGCAGCCAGTCCGGCGCGGGCAGCCTGGAGAGCTACCTGTGGGGCTCCATCCTGTTCGTCTCCCCCGGCGACCTGGTGGTGATCGGCCTGCTCGCGGCCGTGGTCATCGCGGTCACCGTGGGCCTGCGCCGCCAACTGTTCGCGGTGTGCCAGGACGAGGAGTTCGCCCGGGTGACGGGCCTGCCGGTACGGGTGCTGAACCTGCTGCTCGCGGTGATGGCCGCGGTCACCGTGACCGTCGCCATGCGGGTGGTCGGCCTGCTGCTGGTGAGCGCGCTGATGGTGGTCCCGGTGGCGGCCGCCCAGCAGCTGACCCGTTCCTTCGCGGCCACCCAGGCCACCGCGATCGGCGTCGGCGTGGTGACGGCGCTGCTCGGCGTCGGCACCTCCTACCAGGTCGACCTGCCGTCCGGCCCGACCATCGTGTTCCTGGCCATCCTCACCTTCGCGCTGTTCAGCGCGATCGCCGCACCACTGGCCCGGCGACGGCACCGGGCCTCCACCGAGCACGGCCCGGCGGTCTGCGACGTGGCCCTGCCCGGCCCCGCCAACGCCGACCCCGCCACCGCCACCGCCACCGC
This sequence comes from Kitasatospora cineracea, assembly GCF_003751605.1. Classification (NCBI taxonomy): domain Bacteria; kingdom Bacillati; phylum Actinomycetota; class Actinomycetes; order Kitasatosporales; family Streptomycetaceae; genus Kitasatospora; species Kitasatospora cineracea. The sequence goes on along the minus strand of NZ_RJVJ01000001.1, from coordinate 2,874,561 downwards.
CACCGCCACCGCCACCGAGGATTCCTCCGGCGGCCCGGGAACCGCGGGAGGCCCGGCCGCAGTCCTGGAGGGGACGGAGCCGGTCCGGGCACCGGCAGGGGCGGCGATCGATGCACCGCTGTCGGGGGAGTCGCTGTCAAGTCGGGGGCTGGCACAATGATGTGCGAAACCACCCGATCAGCAGGAGGACCCACGGTGACCACCGCAGGCCCGTCGCCGCGCGCGCGATCGACTCGGCAGCGCACCGCCGTCTCGGCGGTCCTGGACGAGATTGAGGATTTCCGCAGCGCGCAGGAACTGCACGACATGCTCAAGCACCGGGGCGACTCGGTGGGTCTGACCACCGTCTACCGCACGCTGCAGTCCCTCGCCGAGGCCGGCGAGGTGGACGTGCTGCGCACCGCCGAGGGCGAGGCGGTCTACCGGCGGTGCAGCAGCGGGCACCACCACCACCTGGTGTGCCGGCACTGCGGGGCGACCGTCGAGGTCGAGGGCCCGGCGGTGGAACGCTGGGCCAACGCGGTCGCCGCCGAACACGGGTTCAGCGACATCGCGCACACCCTGGAGATCTTCGGCACCTGCGGAGAGTGCGCCGCCAAGCAGCAGCAGGAGTAGGCACCGCCCGGCCGGACGGCGAACACCACCACCCGGCCCGGACGGCAGCGAGGGCCCGGATCGGAGCAGTCCGATCCGGGCCCTCGGCCGTACTCTCCGCAGCCAAGCCAGCCAGCCCGCGCGCCCAGCCAGCGTGCCCGGCCCGCACGCCCACCCGTCCGCACGCCCACCCGTCCGCGCGCCCGGCCACCCACGCACCCGCGCCCGACCGGCGCGGCCGACCCGCCCGGCCGGTCAGCGCTGCGGCGGGACCTCGGCGCCGACCTCGTTGGGGAGCGCACCGCCGAAGCGGCGGTCGCGGCGGGCGTACTGCTCGCAGGCGCGCCACAGATCGCGGCGGTCGAAGTCCGGCCAGAGCACGTCCTGGAAGACGAGTTCGGCGTAGGCGGACTGCCAGGCGAGGAAGTTGGAGGTGCGCTGCTCGCCGCTGGGGCGCAGGAACAGGTCGACGTCCGGCATGTCGGGGTAGTACAGGTACTTGGCGAACAGCTTCTCGTTGACCTTCTCCGGGTTGAGCTTCCCGGCGGCGACGTCGCGGGCGATGGCCAGCGCGGCGTCGGCGATCTCGGCCCGGCCGCCGTAGTTGACGCAGAAGTACAGCGTCATGGCGTCGTTGTTCTTGGTCTGCTCCTGGGCGACCTGGAGCTCCTGGACCACGCTCTTCCACATCCGCGGCATCCGGCCGACCCAGCGGATCCGGATGCCCAGGGCGTCCATCTCGTCGCGGCGGCGGCGGATCACGTCCCGGTTGAAGTTCATCAGGAACTTCACCTCTTCCGGGGAGCGCTTCCAGTTCTCGGTGGAGAACGCGTACAGCGAGAGGTTCTTGACGCCGATCTCCAGGCAGCCGCGCAGCACGTCGAGGACGACGGCCTCGCCGACCTTGTGGCCCTCGGTGCGGGGCAGGCCGCGCTCCTTGGCCCAGCGGCCGTTGCCGTCCATGACGCAGGCGACGTGGTTGGGGACCAGTTCGGACGGGATCTTCGGCGGCTTGGCACCGCTCGGGTGCGGGGCCGGGGACTCGTACGTCCGCTTGCTACCGAACAGCCGTCGCGCGACCATGCTCACTTCTCCACGTATCTCATCGAGCGGATACCCCGCTCCAGGTGCCACTGCAGGTAGGCGGCCACCAGCCCGCTGCCCTCGCGCCAGTACCGCGGCTCGCAGCCGTCGGCGGTCTGCCAGTCTCCGGAGAGCAGCGCGCCGAGCAGTACCAGTGTCTCAGGGGAGGGTACGGCACTTCCCGGCACCCGGCAGTCGCCGCACAGCACGCCGCCGGCCTGGAGCGAGAAGAACCGGTTGGGGCCGGGCAGTCCGCAGCGGGCGCAGTCGGTGAAGCTCGCGCCGTAGCCGTTGACGGCGAGCGAACGCAGCAGGAAGGCGTCCAGCACCAGGTGCGCCTGGTGGGTGCCGGCGGCCAGCGTGCGCAGGGCGCCGACCAGCAGCAGGTACTGCTGGACGGCGGGCTGGCCCTCGTTCTCGGCGAAGCGCTCGGCGGTCTCCAGCATCGCGGTGCCGGCGGTGTAGCGGGTGTAGTCGTCGACGATCCGGGCGCCGTAGGGGGCGATCGTCTCCACCTGGGTGCACAGCGGCAGGGTGCGGCCGACCAGTTCGCTGCCGCGGCTGAAGAACTGGATGTCGACGTGCGAGAACGGTTCGAGGCGGGCGCCGAACTTCGACTTGGTCCGGCGCACCCCCCGGGCCACCGCCCGGACCTGGCCGTGCTGGCGGGTGAGGAAGGTGATGATCCGGTCGGCCTCGCCGAGCTTCTGGGTGCGCAGCACGATGCCGTCGTCGCGGAAGAGACTCATGGTGGGACCCATTGTCCCGCACCCCGCCGACAGCCCCGCCGGTCGAGGGCCCCGGCAGTGCGGCGCGCAGCCGTGAACCCGCACCGGGGTTGTGGGGCTTTCACCCGTGCGGTGCGGGACACGGCGGGCCCGGGAGGGGGGAGTTCGGGCCCGGCTCGTGGGTGGTGCGGAGGACGAGTCTTGGGTGGTGCGGAGGACGAGCGGTCAGTGCGGGCGGTCAGTGCGGGCGGTCAGTGCGGGTGGTCGGTGCCCGGCGGGGCGGTCAGTGCGGGGCGCGGGTGGCCGCTTCCAGCAGCCGGTCCACCTGCGGGGCGGTGAGGCGCAGGCAGCGGCCGATCACGGCGAGCGCGGCCCGCTCCTGCGGGAGGTAGCGGCCGTCGGCGAGGGCGACCATGGCGCCGAGGGTGAGCAGGCGTTCGCGGCCCTGGACGGCGAGGTGCGGGGCGAGCGGTTCGAGCGCGGCGTGCAGTTCGACGGTGAGTCCGCCGCCCTCGACGTCCACGTCGAGCGGTTCGCCGCCGCCGTGTCCGGAGAGCGCGGCCAGCGCGGCCAGCACCTGGGCCTCGCCGCAGTCGTCGAACCCGGCCTCCTTGATCACCGCACAGGCGGCCTCCCGCCCGCCGCGCCCGGTGGTGCCGCCGGCGGCGAGCGCGGCCAGGGCGATGGTGTACTGGGCGTCGCGGAGCATCCCGCCGAGCCGGACCGAGGTCAACTGGTCCAGGGCGTCGACCCCGTAGCGGCCGCGGCAGGAGGTGCACTGGACGCTGCGGGCCACGCCGCCGAGCGGCAGCACCGGCGTCCCGAGCAACCGCAGCCACCGCCGGCCGTGCTGCCGGCGGTAGTTGCGGTCTCCACCACAGCCCGGGCAGAAGAATTCACCGAGGACATCCGTCCGCCACCGAGGGCGAACACCCCACAACCCTGTCACGGCGCCACTCCCCAGACATGGCAGGCGGCCTGCACATCAATGGGCAGGTCACGCGACCGGACGCCGGAGTCGTCCCACCGACCCCGGTTCCGGTTCGTCGATGTTGCCACGGTTACCGGCTCGTGTCAGCACCCTGAACGGGTGCCGAGGGGAAAATTTGTGACCGGGGCCACACGTGATCGGCGGCACCGCCCGGGCGTTCGCCCGCCGGGCCGAACCCCTCCTGAGGGCCCGTCAATTCGCTCCGGTGGGAAGGGAGATCCGCCGGGAGGACGCGGAGGGGACCCGCCGGTGGCGGGTCCCCTCGGAGCGGTGCGGGTGCCGGGGCGGGGTCAGTCCCGCTGGGCCGACCGGTTGACGGCGCTGACCATGGCCTTCAGCGAGGCCAGCACGGTGTTGGAGTCGATGCCGACGCCCCACAGCACCTTGTCGCCGACGGCGCACTCGACGTACGCGGCGGCCTGCGCGTCGCCGCCCTCGCTCAGCGCGTGCTCGGCGTAGTCCAGCACGCGGACGTCCACGCCGATCGAGGCCAGCGCGTTGACGAACGCGGAGACCGGGCCGTTGCCGGTGCCGGTCAGGGTGACGGGGGTGCCGTCGACGACCGCCTCGGTGCTCAACGCGTCGCGGCCGTCCTCGGTGGTCAGGCTGCGGGAGCCGCTCAGCGAGATCCGGCCCCACGGGTTGGCCGGGGTCGGCAGGTACTCGTCCTGGAAGACCGCCCAGATGTCGGCGGGGGTGACCTCGCCGCCCTCGGCGTCGGTCTTGGCCTGGATGATCCTGGAGAACTCGATCTGCATCCGGCGCGGCAGGTCCAGCTTGTGGTCGTTCTTCAGCACGTAGGCGATGCCGCCCTTGCCGGACTGCGAGTTGACCCGGATGACCGCCTCGTAGCTGCGGCCGACGTCCTTCGGGTCGATCGGCAGGTAGGGCACGCCCCAGGTGTACTCGGAGACCGGGACGCCGGCGGCGGCCGCGTCGGCCTCCAGGGCGTCGAAGCCCTTCTTGATCGCGTCCTGGTGCGAGCCGGAGAAGGAGGTGAAGACCAGGTCGCCCGCGTAGGGGTGGCGCTCGGCGACCGGCATCTGGTTGCAGTACTCGGCGGTGCGGCGGATCTCGTCGATGTCGGAGAAGTCGATCATCGGGTCGACGCCCTGCGAGAACAGGTTCATCCCGACGTTGACCAGGTCCAGGTTGCCGGTGCGCTCGCCCTGCCCGAACAGGCAGCCCTCGACCCGGTCGGCGCCGGCCATCACGGCCAGTTCGGCGGAGGCCACGCCGGTGCCGCGGTCGTTGTGCGGGTGGGTGGACAGGCAGACGAACTCGCGGCGCGACAGGTTCCGCGACATCCACTCGATCTTGTCGGCGTAGACGTTCGGGGTGGAGCGCTCGACGGTGGTCGGCAGGTTCAGGATGATCTCGCGGCCCTCGCCCGGCTGCCAGACGTCCATCACCGCCTCGCAGACCTCCAGCGCGTAGTCCAGCTCGGTGTCGATGAAGATCTCCGGCGAGTACTCGTAGCCGAAGACCGTCCCGTCGCCCAGGATCTTCTCGGCGTACTCCATCACCAGCCGGGTGCCGTCCACCGCGATGGCCTTGATCTCCTCCTTGCTCGCCCGGAACACCACCCGGCGGAACAGCGGCGAAGTCGCGTTGTACAGGTGCACGGTGGCCCGCGGCGCGCCCTTCAGCGACTCCACGGTGCGCTCGATCAGGTCCTCGCGGGCCTGGGTCAGCACCGAGATGGTGACGTCCTCCGGGATCGCGCCCTCGTCGATCAGCGAGCGGACGAAGTTGAAGTCGGTGGCACCGGAGGAGGGGAAGCCGACCTCGATCTCCTTGTAGCCCATCCCCACCAGCAGGTCGAACATCTTGCGCTTGCGGGCCGGAGACATCGGGTCGATCAGCGCCTGGTTGCCGTCGCGCAGGTCGGTGGACAGCCAGCGGGGGGCCTGCGTGATCACCTTGCTCGGCCAGGTGCGGTCCGGCAGGTCGACGGTGCCGAAGGGTACGTACCGCTGGAACGGCATCCCCGAGGGCTTCTGCTGCACGGTGCCGGCGGTGATCGGAGTCGGACGGTCGACGAACGCGCGGGCGACGGAGGACTGTTCGGTCATGGGTGAGGCTCTCGGCTTCCCTTGTCGAAGGCGGTCTGCGGTCGGGGGTGAGGACACCCGACTGGGCCGACTGAATGCGCCGCGAGAGATCACGCTGGGCGCAACACGACTCCCCGCGGCGAGGGGGCCGGCCTTGACTGGACTACAGGCCCTCGCCGCGGCAGCTAAGAAGAAGCAGCCGGATACGCATGATGTCGCCACTGTAACAAGACCGGACGGGCCGGCGCAGTGAGCCGGGCCACGATCCCACCCAGTGAGACGGCCCGGGCCCGCCCCGCGGCGCCGCCGAAAGCCCGGGAGCGCTGCGAGGAGTTGGTGAAAATCCTCGGCAAACCCCTTCGTTGCGTAGCACACTGACAACCATGCGTATCCAGGTCACCCGCACCGGCGGGTTCGCCGGCCTGCTCCGGTATGCCGAGATGGACACCACGGAGCGGCCGGACGCCCCGCACGTGCACGCCCTGGCCCGGGAGGCGGTGGCCGGCGGGCTGCGCGCGCCCGCGTACGGCGTGCCCGACGGCTTCCACTACGAGATCACCGTCGACGGCCGCACCGTGCACTGCGCCGACCCGAAGCTCACCGACTCCCAGCGCGAGCTGGTGAGCCTGGTACTGCGCGAAGGGGCCTGACCCCGCACCCGGCGACACCCCCGGCCCGGCCCGCCCTCACCCGGCCGGCCCGCCTGCCCTGCAGGCCCGCACGCGCGGGGGTCGCTCAGATCCACCCGTCCAGCGAGGCCAGGAAGCCCGCCGGGTCGTCGCGGTGGATGCTGTGTCCGGCGCCCGGCACGGTGCGCACCTCGAAGCCGCGGCGGCGCAGCTCGGCGGCGTCCCCGTCCGGCACCAGGCCGCTGGGGTCGGCGAGCTGGACCAGCGAGGGGACGACCGGGGCGCCCGGCAGGACGGACAGTTCGGGGTGCGCCCACAGGCCGAGCGCGGTGTCGGTGTCCCAGAGCGCGAGCGCGGCGAGTTCGGCGTCGACGTCCTCGTCCGGCCAGTTCGGGTGCATGCTGGTGATGAACTGCCTGGTCCCGAAGCGCTTGAAGCCGATGAACGGCTCCGGCCCGAGCCCGGGGCGGTCGTACACGAAGGCGGGGTCGCTGTAGACCACCCGGGCGGGCTTCAGCTGCTCGACGGCCCGCCAGAGCGCCGGCGCGCCCATCGAGTGGCCGATCGCCAGGTCGGCCCCGGCGGGCAGGGTGTCGACCAGGTCCTCGGCGAACTGCTCGGGCCCGTACCGCTCGCGGGGCGTCGCGCCGGTGCCGCGCGGGGAGGCGCCGTGGCCGCGCAGGTCGACGGCGATCACCCGGTAGCCGCGGGCGGCGAGTTCGGGGCCGATCAGCCGCCAGGTCCGGTGGTCGGCCTGGATGCCGTGGACCAGTAGGGCGGTGCGCTCTCCCCCGCCCCACTCGTGGGTGTGCAGTTCCATCCCGACCGGCCCCTCCCCGCTCGACGCCCCGTCAGAAGCCGAGCTTACGCAGCTGCTTGGGGTCGCGCTGCCAGTCCTTGGCCACCTTGACGTGCAGGTCCAGGTAGACCGGGGTGCCCAGGAGCGCCTCGATCTGCTTGCGGGCGGTGGTGCCGACGTGCTTCAGCCGGGAGCCCTTGGCGCCGATCACGATGGCCTTCTGGCTCTGCCGCTCGATGTACACGTTGGCGTGGATGTCCAGCAGCGGGCGGTCGGCGGGACGGCCCTCGCGCGGGATCATCTCCTCGACCACCACGGCCAGCGAGTGCGGCAGCTCGTCGCGCACGCCCTCCAGCGCGGCCTCCCGGATCAGCTCGGCGACCATGGTCTGCTCGGGCTCGTCGGTGAGGTCGCCGTCCGGGTACAGCGGCACGCCCTCGGGCATCAGCTTGGCCAGCAGCTCGCCCACCAGCTCGACCTGCTGGTCGCCGACGGCGGAGACCGGGATGATCTCGGCCCACTCGATGCCGAGCTCGGCGCCCAGCTGGTGGACGGCGATCAGCTGCTCGGCGAGCCGCTTGGAGTCGACCAGGTCGGTCTTGGTGACGATCGCCACCTTGGGCGTCTTGCGGATCTCGGCGAGCTCCTTGGCGATGAACTTGTCGCCGGGGCCGAGCTTCTGGTCGGCGGGCACGCAGAAACCGATCACGTCGACCTCCGCCCAGGTGGTGCGGACCAGGTCGTTGAGCCGCTCGCCGAGCAGGGTGCGGGGCTTGTGCAGCCCGGGGGTGTCCACCAGCACGAGCTGCGAGTCGGGCCGGTGCACGATGCCGCGGACGGTGTGCCGGGTGGTCTGCGGGCGGTCGGAGGTGATCGCAACCTTCGTCCCGACCAGGGCGTTGGTCAGGGTCGACTTGCCCGCGTTGGGGCGGCCGACGAAGCACGCGAATCCGGAGCGGTACGGGGAGGAAGGGGCATTCATGGCACCCATTGTCCCCGATCCCCGGGGGCGCCCCGGTCAACGGGCGCGGGACGGCGTCAGCCGGTCTTCTTCCCGCCCCCGGTGATCGCGCCGACCAGGACGAGCGCCAGCAGGGTCAGGGTGCCGGCCAGCCACCACGGGGAGCCGGTCTCGTGCCAGCGCCCGAAGCCCATGACGCAGAGCAGCAGTCCGCAGAAGAACGCCGCGACGCCCATGTCCCCTCCCCGGGCTCCCGGGCTTCCCGGCTCCCCCACCGGGACCGGACCCTCGCCGGTGCGATTATCCCACCCGCAGGGTCCGCCACAAGGCCGGACGGGGCCCGTTCCCGCCCCGCTCCGGCCCCCTCCCCGCCACCGGGCTCACTCCGCCGCCGCGGCCACCTTCAGCACCCCGTCCGGCCCGGCCAGCAGCACCGGCGTGCCGGCCCCGCCCAGGTCCCGCACCGCGGCCAGGTCGGCCGCCGCCGGCGCGTCCGCCCCGGACACCACCGCGGCCGCCTCCAGGCCCTTCGCCCCGCTGGCCACCGCCATCGCCACCGCGGTCCGCAGCGCGCTCAGCTCCAGCGACGGCAGCGCCACCGTCCCGGCCACGTACGTCCGCCCGGTCTCGTCCCGGACCGCCGCCCCCTCGGCCACGCCGTTGCGGGCGCGGGCCGAGCGGGCCAGCGTGATGATCTTCTTGTCCTCGGGGTCCAGCTCGGAAATCTCGGTCATGGCCCTGAGCATAGTTAGCTAACCAAGCCAACAAAGTCGGGTACCCGAGTAGGGCCGCCACTCGGCCCTCGGGCTCAGTCCCTGAGCAGCGCCCCCTCGCCCGCCGGCGCGAACGCGGCGAGCGCCGCGTCGATCCGGCCCAGCACCGCCGCGTCCAGCGCCAGTTCCGCAGCGGCCTGGTTCTCCGCGATGTGCGCCGGGGTCCGGCTGCCGGGGATCGGCACCACGTGCTCGTCCCGGTGCAGCAGCCAGGCCAGCGCCAGTTGGCCGGGGGTGACGCCGAGTTCCGCGGCGATCGCCCGCAGCGGGGCGTACCGGTCGTTGTTGGCGGCCAGGTTCTCGGCCGAGAACCTGGCCTGGTGCTGCCGGAAGTCGCCCTCGGCGACCTGCTGCACGGTGCCGGTCAGGAAGCCGCCGCCGAGCGGGCCCCAGGCCACCACGCCGACGCCCAGTTCGCGGGCGGCGGCCAGTAGTTCCGGGTCGATCGGCTGCCACATCGACCACTGGGTCTGCACCGCCGCCACCGGGTGCACCGCGTGCGCGGCGCGCAGCTGCGCGGCCGTCACGTTGGAGACGCCCAGGTGCCGGACCAGCCCGTCGGCGACCAGCTCGGCGACCGCGCCGACGGTGTCCTCGAACGGCACCTGCGGGTCCGGGAAGTGCGGGTAGTACAGGTCGATCACGTCGGTGCCGAGGTTGCGCAGCGACTGCTCCGCGTAGCCCCGGACGTGCTTCGGCTCGCAGTTGACCGCGAGCTCGCCGAACGCGAAGTTCACCGGGAAGCGGTGCGCCTCGGCGCCGTCCGGCACCCGGAAGCCGAACTTCGTGGCGAGCACCACCTCGTCCCGGCGCCCCGCGACGGCCCGGCCGATCAGCTGTTCGTTGTGCCCGTCCGCGCCGTAGCCGTCGGCGGTGTCGATCAGCCGGGCCCCGGCGTCGATCGCGGCCCGCAGCGCGTCCTGTCCGCGCCGTTCGTCGATCTCGCCGTACATGCCGGGCGAGAGCACCATCGCCCCGAACCCGATCGGCGAGCTGGCCAGCGCTCCGAGCGTGCGCTCCGTCATCGTCGTTCCCCCTCCAAGCAGACTGCGGCCCAACGGATCTGACGGTCCGTCGGGCCTGGTGGTCCCACTCTACGACGAAGTGATCGGTGCCTTCCGGGTCGGTGCCCTCCGGGTCAGCGCCTCCCGGGTCGGTGCCTCCCGGCTCAGTGTCCGGTCGGGTTGGGCGGGCCGGGGCGGAGCACCTTCACCAGGGCGGGCGGGCCGTCCGGTTGGGCGGTGTCGCCGGGGTGGCGCCGCTTCCAGTAGGGGTTGTCCTGCGGTAGGTGGCCGCTGACCCGGCCGTACATGCCGAAGGTCAGGATCACGAAGCCGAACACGAAGCTGAAGATGACGTTGGAGATGTGGAAGGCGAGCCGGTTGGCGCTGGAGTCCAGCACCATCAGGCCGACGAAGCCGGCCAGCACGAACAGCACGCCCATGACCATGTTGATGTTGGAGGCGGTGTTGCCGCCGATCACCGCGCCCAGGATCAGGATCCCGCCGGCCACCAGCGACAGCACGCTCAGCGCCCCGTTGCTGGACAGGCCGATCACCTCCTTGCCCGAGGTGTCCAGGAAGCCCGGACTGGCGCCGGTCAGCCCGAGGATGCCGAACACCACCAGGAACAGGCCGCCGAGGCCCGCGCCGTAGCGGTAGACGGTGCCGAGCCGGTGGTCGACCGGGAGTTCGTCGTGCAGTCTCATCAGGTCCTCCCCGCGTGGTCGGACCGGAGGAACGGCACCTCGTGGAGGTACAGCGACCCGCACTGCTGGCAGCAGTGCAGCCCGGTGCCCCAGGCCTCCTCCGGCCTGCTCTCGGCGTCCGAGGCGAGCTCGGCGCCGCACATGCCGTGCGAAGGGTCGGTGTCACGGACCACGTGCCACCTGGCCACCCCGCCGGCCGGCCCGCTCGGGCCGTACTCCGCGCGCAGTAGATGTGCCATGTCTTCCACGGTGCGCACGCCCGGGCGACAAGGCAAACGGGCCCCGGGACGCACCGTCCCAATCGGCGGCGCCGATCAGGACGGCCCGTCCAAGGGCCCGTCCAAGGGGTCGTCCAAGGGGCCGTCCAAGGGGCCGTAGGAGCAACGCGGTGCGCTGCGCGGGAGCGGAGGGCTAGGAAGCCGCCTGCTCGGCCTGCTCCTCGTCCGCCTCGGCGGCGATCCGCACCGGGGTGGCCACCACGGTGCCGATCCGGTTGCGCCGGCCCGCCGAGCTCTCGGCGGTCAGGCCGATCGCGGCCAGCCCGCTGCCCTCCGGCACCGGCACCTCGCACGAGGAGCCCGGGATCGGCACCCGGCCCAGGCACTTGGCCAGCAGCCCGCCGACGGTCTCCACGTCCTCGTCGTCCAGTTCGATCCCGAACAGCTCGCCGAGGTCCTCCACGGTGAGCCGGGCGGTGATCCGGTAGGAGCCGTCGCCGAGGTCCTCGACCGGGGCGATCTCCCGGTCGTACTCGTCGGTGATCTCGCCGACGATCTCCTCCAGGATGTCCTCGATGGTGACCAGTCCGGCGGTGCCGCCGTACTCGTCGATCACGATGGCGACGTGCGAGCGCATCTGCTGCATCTCGCGCAGCAGGTCGGCGGCGGGCTTGGAGTCGGGGACGAACACCGCGGGGCGCATCACCGAGTCGACCTGCTCGGACTCGGCGTCCCGGTTGATGTGGGTGCGGCGCACCAGGTCCTTGAGGTAGACGATGCCGACCACGTCGTCCTCGTTGTCGCCGACCACCGGGATCCGGGAGAAGCCGGAGCGCAGCGCCAGGGTCAGGGTCTGCCGGACGGTCTTGTGCCGCTCGATCATCACCAGGTCGGTGCGCGGCACCATCACCTCGCGCACGATGGTGTCGCCGAGTTCGAAGACCGAGTGCACCATCCGGCGCTCCTCGTCCTCGATCAGGTCGTCCTTCTCGGCGAGGTCGACCAGGGCCCGCAGTTCGGCCTCGGAGGCGAACGGGCCCTCCTTGTAGCCCTTGCCGGGCGTCAGCGCGTTGCCCAGCAGGATCAGCAGCCGCGGGATCGGCCCGAGGATCCGGGCCAGCGGCAGCAGCACCCAGGACGCCGCGGTGACGGTGCTCAGCGGGTGCTGGCGGCCGATCGTGCGCGGGGAGACCCCGACCGCCACGAAGGACACCAGCACCATCACGCCGAACGCCACCAGCACGGCCTGCCAGGTCTGCTGGAAGCCGCGCACGCACACCACGGTGACCAGCACCGCGGCGGCCATCTCGCAGGCGACCCGGATCAGCGTCGCCAGGTTCAGGTACCGGATGCTGTCCGAGGCCAGGGTCAGCAGCCGGTCGGAGCCGCGCCGCCCGGAGCGGACCGCCTCCTCGGCGCGGAACCGGGAGATCCGGGAGATCCCCGCCTCGGCGCACGCGGCCAGCCAGCCGAGCACCACCAGCAGCAGGGCCCCGATCAGGAAGCTCGTACTCTCACCACTCACAGGAGGCCGGCCCTCAGTGGACGGTCGGCGCGGGCGACAGGCCGGACAGGCCGCGGCCCGCCCGCCAGTCGTCCAGGATCCGCTTCTGCAGCGCGAACATCTCGCGCTCCTCGTCGGGTTCCTCGTGGTCGTAGCCGAGCACGTGCAGCACCCCGTGGACGGTGAGCAGCTGCAGCTCCTCGTCCATCGAGTGCTTGGTGGGGGCGGCGAGGCCCTGCTCCTTCGCCACCTCGGGGCAGAGCACGATGTCGCCGAGCAGGCCCTCGGGCAGGTCCTCGCCCTCCTTGCCCGGACGCAGCTCGTCCATCGGGAAGGACATCACGTCGGTCGGACCGGGCAGGTCCATCCACTGGACGTGCAGCTCCGCCATCGACTCGCTGTCGTAGAGGATCACGGAGAGCTCGGACTGCGGATGGATCCGCATCTTGTCGAGGGCGTAGCGGGCGACGTCGAGGATGGACTCCTCGTCGACGTCCCACCCGGACTCGTTGGCGATGTCGATCGACATGGAGGGCTCAGTACTCAGCTTTCGGTGCGATGGGACTGCCGGGGCGCCCGGGCGCCCCGCCGTTGGACGGGTTTGCGGTCGCCGGACTCCTCGGCCTCCTGCCGGGCGTCCCAGCGTTCGTACGCATCCACGATGCGGCCGACCAGCTTGTGCCGCACCACGTCGGTGCTGGTGAGCACCGAGAAGTGGATGTCGGGCACGTCGACGAGGATCTCCTGGACCACCTTGAGGCCGGAGCGGGTGCCGCCCGGCAGGTCGATCTGGCTGGTGTCGCCGGTCACGACCACCCGGGAGTTGAAGCCCAGGCGGGTCAGGAACATCTTCATCTGCTCGGGCGAGGTGTTCTGCGCCTCGTCGAGGATGATGAAGGCGTCGTTCAGGGTGCGGCCGCGCATGTACGCGAGCGGGGCCACCTCGATCGTCCCGGCCGCCATCAGCCGCGGGATCGAGTCGGGGTCCATCATGTCGTGCAGCGCGTCGTACAGCGGGCGCAGGTACGGGTCGATCTTCTCGTAGAGGGTGCCGGGCAGGAAGCCCAGCCGCTCCCCCGCCTCGACGGCCGGCCGGGTCAGGATGATCCGGTTGACCTCCTTGGCCTGTAGGGCCTGCACGGCCTTGGCCATCGCCAGGTAGGTCTTGCCGGTGCCGGCCGGGCCGAGGCCGAAGACGATGGTGTGCTTGTCGATCGCGTCGACGTAGCGCTGCTGGTTGAGCGTCTTGGGGCGGATGGTGCGGCCCCGGTTGGACAGGATGTTCGCCGTGAACACCTCGGACGGGGCCGGGTGGGCCGGGTCCTCGGCGGCGCTCCTGAGCATGCTGATGGAGCGCTCCACGGCGTCCTCCGTCAGGGGTTGGCCGGTGCGCAGCACCAGCATCATCTCGGTGAAGAGCTGCTTGACGAGCGCGACCTCGGCGGGCGAGCCGGTGGCCGTCACCTCGTTTCCGCGGACGTGGATGTCGGCGCCCGGGAAGCCTTCCTCGATCACTCGCAGGAGCGAGTCGGCCGCACCCAGCAGGGTGACCATCGGGTGCTTCTCCGGAATGGCGATCCGGGTGCTGGTGGACGCCCCGTCGGGGCGCTCCTGTCCGTCGGTTCGGGTCTGCGGTGTGTCAGTCATGGGTCGGCGCTGCGGCCTGCCTCATCCCAATCCGTCGTGTCGTGTGGCTCGGGCTCTCCGGGTCACCAGGGTACGCCGCGCAGGTGTTCGCCGGAGCGGCGCGGCGGCTTCGATGGTGGGGGCTGGCGGCCCGATGCGCGAGCGGTTTTCCCGCACGTCGGGGCCGGGCGGCGGCCGGTCGCGGCCCGGCGGCGGTCAACGGCGCGGCGGGACGGGGATCCGCGCCAGGTCCTCGGCGACCACGATCTCGCCGTCGAAGTGCCGTGCGGCCTCCGCGAGGTGGCCGGAGAGGTCCGGGTAGCGCTGCGAGAAGTGGGTCAGCACCAGCCGCCGCACCCCGGCCGCCGCGGCCACCCGGGCGGCCTGGGCGGCGGTCAGGTGCCCGTGCTCCTCGGCGAGCGCGGCGTCCTGGTCGAGGAAGGTCGATTCGATCACCAACAGGTCGGCGCCCTCGGCGAGTTCGCCGACGCCGTCGCAGAGCCGGGTGTCCATCACGAAGGCGAACCGCTGCCCGGGGCGGACCTCCCCGACCTGTTCGGCGGTCACCGTCCGCCCGTCCACCTCGACCCGGCCCTCGCGCTGCAGCACGCCCACCGCGGGGCCCCGCAGGCCGAGTTCGCGCAGCTTCTCGGGCCGCAGCCGGAAGCCGTCGGGCTCGGTCAGCCGGTAGCCGAACGACTCCACCGGGTGCGAGAGCCGCACCGCCTCCAGCGCGAACGGCGCGCCGGGGGCCGGGAGCGGGCCGGTGGCCTCGACGGGGTGCTCGCGGATCTCGGCCGTCGGGTGGTAGGCGCTGGCGTTCCGCAGCCGTTCGAAGAACACCTGCCCGGACGCCGGGTAGTAGGCGTCCACCGGGTGCGGGACCTTGTCCAGGTTGATCCGCTGCACCACGCCGGGCAGCCCGAGGCAGTGGTCGCCGTGGAAGTGCGAGACCGCGATCCGGGTGATCCCGGTGGCGCTCACCCCGGCGAACAGCATCTGCCGCTGGGTGCCCTCCCCCGGGTCGAACAGCAGCCCCTCGCCGTCCCAGCGCAGCAGGTACCCGTTGTGGTTGCGGTGCCGGGTCGGCACCTGGCTGGCGGTGCCCAGGACGACGAGCTCACGCTGCGACAACGGTCAGACCAGTCCCTCGGTGAGCGGCTTGCCGCCCAGCACGTGCACGTGCGCGTGGAAGACCGTCTGTCCGGCCCCCGCACCGGTGTTGAAGATCAGCCGGTAGGACTCCAGGCCCTCGCCCGCCGCCGCCCCGCCCGCCTCGACGAGCAGTTCGGCCGCGATCTGCGGCTCGGCGGCGGCCAGTTCGGCCGCGTCCGCGTAGTGCACCCGCGGGATCACCAGCAGGTGGGTGGGCGCCTGCGGGTTGATGTCACGGAACGTCAGCGTCCGCTCGGTCTTGCGCACCACGGTCGCCGGGATGTCCCCCGACACGATCTTGCAGAACACACAGTCCGCCTGCGGCTCGCCGGCCATCTCCCGCGTCCCTTCCTGGGTTTCCGTCACTGGTGCCACGACCTTACCGCCGTCAGCGCACCACGATCCGGTAGGTCCGGCGTTCGCGGAAGCCGTCGGCGGATCCGCCGCAGGGTTCCCGGCAGTTGTCGACCGTCAGCTCGGTGGTGCCGCGGCCCTCCGCCCGGAACACCAGGTACAGCTCCCCGCCGTCGCCCAGCCGGTCGGGGTCGCCGGGGACCTCGTCGACCCCGGTGAGGACGGCGACCCCCGGGTCGGGCCGGGGGGCCACCGGCCGGTGGTACCGCCCCGGGTCCACGGCCAGTTCCCAGTGCAGCGAGAACACCTGGCCGCGCCGGACCGCGACCTCCCGGGCGTCCGAGGCGAACACCTCCCCGTGGTTGACCTGCCACCGCGGCCCCCAGACCGGCACCACCAGCACCGCCAGCACCGACGCCCGGACGGCCCGGGCCCCCGTCACCTTCCACGTCCTCACGCGCGGCGGCTCACGCGGCGCAGTTCGAGCAGCGCGGCGACCGCGGCGAGCCAGTCGGCCACCAGCGCCCCGGCGGCCACGCCGTCCGGGTCCAGCACCGTGCCGGCCGCGTGCAGCCAGTCGTCGGCGAGGTCGGCCGCGCCGGGGCCGACCAGCGGCTCCGGCAGTTCGGCGGCGGCCCTGAGCCCGGCGGCCCGGACGAGCTCGGCCAGGTAGGCGACGGCGTGCGGGGGCACCTCGCACCGCTCGGCCGCGAGCGCGGCGGCCACCGCGCCGTCGGCGAACAGCGCCCGCCGGTGCGGGCCGTCCTGGGCCAGGCCGAAGCGCAGCAGCGCGGGCACGTCCAAGGCGGCGAGCTCGGCGTCGGTCCGGCCGGGCGGGGGGCTGGTCATGGGTGCTCTCTGTTCACTACGGGAGGTTCACTTCGGGAGGTTCGACACCGGAGGGTCGACGCCGGGGGGCTCACTTCGGGAGGCGGACGCTGGTCGCGGTGTCCATCCGGGGCGGCTGGTCGAGCGCGTGGTCCATGTGGTTGTTGACGAAGTCGTCCTCCGTGATCCAGGTGGTGTAGCCCCACGGGTTGTAGACCTGGAGCTTGTCGCCGTCGTGCCCGATGATCATCAGCTGGTGGCCCTGGTCGCCGCCGCGGATGCTCACCGGGACGGGCTTGCCCTCGTCCACGGCCTTCTCCACGTCGACCAGCACGTCCCGCCGCCCGTCCGGGCCGTCGAGCGGGACGTTGCGGTAGTCGGTGCCGGTGCGGGTGCCGAGCTCCCGGTTCGCCACGTCCCGGGACTGGTCGTCGCTCAGCCCCTCCTGCCCGATCAGCGGCAGGTCCTGGTACCACTCCCGGCTGCCGTCGTAGACCCGGTGCTGCTCGGCCCGCAGCCGCTCGGTGAAGGCGGCCGCGCTCTCGGACCCCGGGTCGCCGGGGCGGCCGCCGGTGGTGAGCTGGAACGCGTACACCGGGTCGACCACGGCCCGCGCCGTCACGGTGGACGCGGCCACGCAGGTGCTGCCGTCCTGCACCCAGGCGGCGCCCAGGAAGCCCGGCACCTCCAGGTGGTCGATGCCGGTGCGGGGCTGCGGGTCGTGCCGGGTCGGGCTGAGCCGGGCGTCCAGCCAGGCCCGATTGGCGCCGTGCTCGTGGATCTGCGCGTCGAACGCGGCGACCTCGTCCACGCTGTGGCCGGCGGCGAGCGCCTTCAGCAGGTAGGCGCGCTCCTCGGCCGACTTGGCGCCGGCCAGCAGGGCGTTCAGCCGCTGCCGGTCCGCGGGGGCGAGCCGGTCCAGGAACTGTCCGGCCCGGGTGGCGTCGGTGGCGCTGAGGATGCGGTTCAGGTCGGCGAAGCCCCCGGCGCCGGCCAGCACCAGGCGGTCGGTGGCGCTCAGGCCGCCGCCCGCCAGCCGGGCCGCCTCGGCCTGCGCGGCGAGCCGGTTGAGCTCGGCCGCGGCGCGGTGGCCGGCCTCCTCGGCGCGCACGGCGGCATCCAGCATCAGGCCGATCGCGTACCCGGCCTCCGCCTTGGCCTCGTGCATCTTGTCGTCGTCCCAGTGCACCGGGTCGGGCAGGCCGCCCACGGTGGTGATGTCGGCCAGCAGGACGGCGGCCCGGGCCAGCGAGCCGGCCGACCGGGCGTGGGTGGCCTGGGCCTGCGCCAGGGCGTCGCAGAGTTCGACCAGGACCCGGCCGGCCCGGGTGAAGTCCTCGGTCATCCGGTCCAGGTCCTGCGCGGCGGCGGTGACGGCCTCGGCGGCCTTCTCGCCGACCTGCCCGGTCCAGACGTCCGGGAGCCTGCTCCGGGCGACGTCGGCGACCTCGGCCCGGACGCTGTCGACCTGCCCGGACATCGCGGCGAAGTCCCGGCCGAGCCGGTCGATCGCCCCGGGCACGCCCGCGGGCCCCGGCAGCCGGACGGCGTCGTGGACGGCGTCCCGGAGGTCCCCGGCGCCCCACATCCCGTGGGCGCTCCCGATGGTGCGGCTGAGCTCCTCGACCTGCTCGCGTTGCGTCGGCATCCCGTGCTGGCTCCCCTTCGGCCGTGCCGGTCGGTCGGTCCCCCTCCCCGTGTTCCCCGTGCCCCCTCAGCCGTGCGGCCGGCCGGCCGCCCCGGCCACCTCGGCGTCGGTGCTGCGGTAGTTCTCCGCGCTCCGTCGCACCTTCTCGGCGAGTTCGCGCAGCGCCCGGACGTCCAGCCGCCACTCGTCCTGCCAGGAGGTGAAGAAGTTGCCGGCCGCCTCGGGGACGCCGTAGTCGCCGAAGTGGTCCCGGTCGAAGTCCGGCGGGCCCCGGAACCGACCACCGGCCGCCTCCAGGTCGTCGCCCGCCCGGTCCAGCTTCCGGCCGCACTCGCCCAGCGCCTCGTGGTCCACGCTGAAATCCGGTGTCCCCAACGCTCCCCCTCGGCCGTCACTGCGTGCACCCTAGCGATAACAGGGCGGCGCCGGAAGGACACGTCGGGAAACCGGCCGCCCGCCGGGCGGCCGGTCGTTCGTAGACGAATGGCTAGTCCGGGCCGGGCGAGGTCCGGGCGGGGGTGCGCTCCAGCGCCTCCAGGGCGAGCCGGACGGCGGTCTCCAGCTGGGGGTCGCGGCCGGCCGCCCAGTCGTGCGGGGCGATCGGCACCTCGACGTCGGGGGTGACGCCGCGGTTCTCCAGCTGCCAGCCGTAGCCCTCCATCCAGAACGCGTACTTGGGCTGGGTGACCAGCGTCCCGTCGACCAGCGCGTACCGGCTGTCGATGCCGATCACGCCGCCCCAGGTGCGGGTGCCGACCACCGGGCCGATGCCGAGCGCCTGGATCGCCGCGTTGACGATGTCGCCGTCCGAGCCGGAGAACTCGTTGGCGAGCGCCACCACCGGGCCGCGCGGGGCGTCGCCGGGGTACGGGTCGGGGCGGGCCAGGTCGCGGCCGTGGTTCCAGCCGACGATCCGGCGGGCCAGCTTCTCCACGATCAGCTGGGAGGTGTGGCCGCCGCGGTTCTCCCGCAGGTCCAGCACCAGGCCGTCCAGCGACATCTCGAACCGCAGGTCGCGGTGGAGCTGCGCCCAGCCGGCGCTCTGCATGTCGGGGACGTGCAGGTAGCCGAGCCGGCCGCCGGACAGTTCGCGGACGGCGGCCCGCCGGCCGGCCACCCAGTCGTGGTAGCGCAGCGCCTCCTCGTCGTCGGTCGGCACCACCACGGGGTGCCGCTCGCCGTCCGGGCCGGTGACGGTGAGTTCGACCGGCTGGTCGGCGGTGCCGGCCAGCAGCGGGGCCGGGCCGGTCACCGGGTCGACCGGGCGCCCGTTGACGGCCAGCACCGCGTCCCCGGGGCGGATCGCCGCGCCGGGCGCGGCCAGCGGGGAGCGGGCCCGCGGGTCGGAGGACTCGCCGGGCAGCACCCGGGCGACCCGCCACACCTCGCCGTCCCGCACCAGGTCCGCGCCGAGCAGGCCCTGCAGCCGGGCCGCCTCGGTGCCGCGGCCGGGCGGCAGCACGTAGGCGTGCGAGGTGCCGAGCTCGCCGACCGTCTCCCAAAGCAGGTCGACCAGGTCGGCGTGGCTGCCGATCCGCTCGACCAGCGGCCGGTACCGCGCCAGCACGCCCGTCCAGTCGACGCCGTTCAGGTCGGCGCGCCAGAAGTTGTCGCGCATCAGGCGGCCGTTCTCGTCGAACATCTGCCGCCACTCGGCGGCCGGGTCGACGGTGACCCGGACCCGGTCGAGGTCGACGTCCACCTCCTCGTCCTCGCCGGCCTTCTGGTCGGCGGGCACGATCCGCAGCGCGCCGCCGTCCAGCACGGCCAGCCGGGCGCCGTCACCGCTGACCGCGAACGCGTCGACGCCGCTGAGCAGTTCCTCCGCCCGGCGCTTCCTCAGGTCGAACCGCTCCAGCGCGGTGCGGGCCGGCTCGTCGTCCAACGAGGCCGCGCTGTCGCCGAGTTCGCCGCTGAACGGGTACCTGGTCCACAGCACCCCGTCCTTCGCCGCCCGCAGCACCCCGAACCGGCCGGCCTCCACCGGGAACGGCACGATCCGGTCGGCCAGCCCCTCCAGGTCGACCCGGGTGCCGGGCACCGCGTCCTTCTCGCCCTCCTTGGCGTCCTCCTCCTCGCCGCCGGCCGGCCGCCCGCCGCGCTGCGGGCCGAACGGCGACGGCGTGTCGGCGGCCAGCGTCAGCAGGTACGGGCGGGTGCCGCCAGGGAAGGACAGGTCGAAGGCGTGCTGGTCGTACACCGGGTCGAAGGTGCGCACCGACAGGAACGCCAGGTGCCGGCCGTCCGCGGTGAAGGCCGGCGAGTAGTCGTGGAAGCGCTGCGGGGTCGCCTCGCTGACGGTGCGCGAGGTCAGGTCGGCGAGCATGATCTGGCGCAGCGACCACGGGCCCAGCACCGGCTGCGACCAGGCCAGCCACGCCGAGTCCGGGCTGAACACCAGCCCGCTGACCTCGCCGTCGCCGCTGCGCGCCAGCTCGTTGACCGCGCCGTCGCTGAGCGCCACCAGCAGCACCCGGCCGTCGTGCGAGGCCACCGCGAGCTGCTTGCCGTCCGGCGAGACCGCCAGGCCGCGCACCCGGCCGAGCCGCCCGGCCGCCAGCCGCCGCCGCTCCGCGCCCAGCACCGCCGGGGCGTACTCCAGCGCGTCGTCGCCCTCCGCGTCGGTGACCCACACCGCGCCCTGCGCACCGTCCTCGCCCGGGACCACCCGGGCCAGCCTGCCCCGCACCCCGGGCGCCTCGTCCAGCACCCGGGCCGGGCCCTCCCGGTGGGTGACCCAGTGCACGGTGCCGCGCACCACCACGGCCGCGGCCCGGCCGGTGCGGTCCGGGGCGGCGGTCTCCACCTGCCCGGCGGCGGGCGTCGGGTGCGGCTGCCGCCGGGTGCGCGGCCCGGCCGGACGGACGTCCAGGCGGCGCGCCCCGGCACCGTCCAGGTCGTCCAGCAGCCACAGCTCGCCGGCGCTCTGCCAGATCACCCGGGTGCCGTCGGTGGACGCCTGCCGGGCGTAGAAGCCGTGCTCGGCCGGGCCGTGCGCGCGCAGGTCGGAACCGTCCGGGAGGCTGGAGTACAGCCGCCCGACCCCCTCGTGGTCGGACAGGAACGCGACCCGGTCACCGACCCACATCGGGCACTCCAACTGCCCGTCCAGGTCGGCGTGCAGGCGCTCGAACCGGCCGCCGCCGATCCACAGCTTCCCGGCCCGGCCGCCCCGGTAGCGCTTCCAGTGCGCGGCCTCCCGGTTGTGCGTCCCGAGCAGCACCCGCCCCCCGCCGGCCCCCGCCGGCACCGGCTCGAACGCCAGCGCGCCGATCGGCCCGTACGGCAGCCGCTCCGGCTCCCCGCCGTCCAACGGCAACGCGAACGCCCAGGTCCGCCGGATGGTCTCCTGCCCGGCGGCGGTGACGGCGATCGGCCGCCCGTCCGCGGTCCACCCCACCAGCGCGGTGAACGGATTCCCCCAGTACGTCAACCGCCTGGCCGGACCACCCTCCACCGGCCCGACGTGCACCTCCGGCGCCCCGTCCCGGGCCGACGTCCAAGCCAGCGACCCCCCGTCCGGCGAGAACCGCACCGCCCCCGAAGGCGCCTGGTCCGCCGTCACCCGCCAGGCCCGCCCGCCGTCCACGGGCGCCAGCCAGACGTCGTCCTCAGCCACGAAAGCCACGGCGTCACCGTGCAAGTGAGGGTGGCGCAGATACCCGCGCGTCGATTCCGTCATCCTGCCACCCTAGGCGGCGAACCTCACGGAACGTCAGAGAACTGCTGCGCCGGACCCTGCGGAACCGGGGGCGCGAGGAACTGCGCGGCCAGGCGAGCACGCACAGCCGGATCGCCCCGCAGGACAGCATGGTGCACCGTCCCGCGACCGCACCGACGTGCGACTCCCGCTGCGCGCAGTTCCCCGCGCCCCCGGTTTCGCACCGTCCCGCCCCGCCTACCCCCAGCGCCCCGTGCGGCCCAGCAGCAGCGCGCCGGCCGCGACGCCCGCCGTGGAGGTGCGCAGGACGGACGGGCCGAGCCGGTACGGCGCGGCGCCGGCCTCCGCGAAGGCGGCGATCTCGTCCGGGGAGACGCCCCCCTCGGGTCCGACCACCAGGACGATCTCGCCGTCGGCCGGCAGCGCGGCGGCGGCGAGCGGCAGCGAGCCCTCCTCGTGCAGGACGGCCGCGAAGCTCGCGGCCGCGAGCAGCGGCAGCAGCTGCCGGGTGGTCACCGCGTCCCGGACCTCCGGGAAGCGCAGTCGCCGCGACTGCTTGCCGGCCTCGCGCGCGGTGGCGCGCCACTTGGCCAGCGCCTTGGCGCCGCGTTCGCCCTTCCACTGGGTGATGCAGCGGGCGGCGGCCCAGGGCACGATCGCGTCGATGCCGGCTTCGGTCATGGTCTCGACGGCGAGTTCGCCGCGGTCGCCCTTGGGCAGGGCCTGGACGACGGTGATCCGGGGCGCGGGGGCGGGTTCCTCGCGGACGGCGGTGACCAGCACGTCGAGGGCGTCCTTGCCGTGCAGCGCGGCGACGGTGCCGTCCGCGCCGCGGCCGCGGCCGTCGGCGAGGGTGAGCGCCTCGCCGGGTTCCAGGCGCTTGACGGCGACGGCGTGCCGGCCTTCGGGGCCGTCGAGGCGGACGGTGGCGCCGGGGGCGGCCCCGGTCAGGTCGTCGACGACGAACACGGGTGCGGTCATCGGTGCAGCGGTCCTCTCAGCAGGAGCCCGGTCGGAGCCGGAGCCCGTCGAAAAGCCGGCCGGGAACGGCGGGGGCGCGCAGCCCCTGCACCGTTCCCGGCCCGGGTCGTTCGGGTCTCACCGGCCGTTGAAGGCGTCCTTCAGCCGGGAGAACAGGCCCTGCTGGCCGGGCGCGAACTGCCCGGAGGGACGCTCCTCGCCGCGCAGCACGGCGAGCCGGCGCAGCAGCTCCTCCTGCTCCGGGTCGAGCTTGGTGGGCGTCTGCACCTCGACGTGCACTATCAGGTCGCCCCGGCCGCCGCCGCGCAGGTGGGTGATGCCGCGGCCGTGCAGCGGGATCGACTGGCCGGACTGGGTGCCGGGCCGGATGTCGACCTCCTCGAGGCCGTCGAGGGTCTGCAGCGGCACCTGGGTGCCGAGCGAGGCGGCGGTCATCGGGATGGTGACGGTGCAGTGCAGGTCGTCGCCGCGCCGCTGGAAGGTCGGGTGGCTGGTCTCGGCGATCTCGACGTACAGGTCGCCGGCGGGGCCGCCGCCGGGGCCGACCTCGCCCTCGCCGGCCAGCTGGATCCGGGTGCCGTTGTCGACGCCGGCCGGGATCTTGACGGTGAGGGTGCGGCGGGCGCGGACCCGGCCGTCGCCGGCGCACTCCGGGCACGGGGTGGGGACGACGGTGCCGAAGCCCTGGCACTGCGGGCAGGGGCGGGAGGTCATGACCTGGCCCAGGAAGGACCGGGTGACCTGGGAGACCTCGCCCTTGCCGCGGCACATGTCGCAGGTCTGCGCGGAGGTGCCGGGCGCGGCGCCCTCGCCGTTGCAGGTGGTGCAGGTGACGGCGGTGTCGACCTGGAGTTCCTTGGTGGTGCCGAACGCGGCCTCCTCCAGGGTGATCTCCAGCCGGATCATGGCGTCCTGGCCGCGGCGGGTGCGCGAGCGCGGGCCGCGCTGGCCGGTCGCGGCGCCGAAGAAGGCGTCCATGATGTCGGAGAAGCCGAACCCGGCCGCGCCCGCGCCGAAGCCGCCCGCGCCGCCGCCGTTGGGCGACAGCGGGTCGCCGCCGAGGTCGTAGACCTGCCGCTTCTGCGGGTCGGAGAGGACCTCGTAGGCGGCGTTGATCTCCTTGAACCGCTCCTGCGTCTTCGGGTCCGGGTTCACGTCCGGGTGCAGCTCACGGGCGAGGCGCCGGAACGCCTTCTTGATCTCGTCCTGCCCCGCGTCGCGTCGGACGCCGAGTACCGCGTAGTAGTCCGTGGCCACCAAATGCTCCGGTTTGTTCCGCCTCTAGAAGTGCCTGCGACAGCACGCTGCTTGTTGCGCCGTTCCGCTGCGGCCGCCCCGCTACGACTCCGCCAGGATCTGGCCGACGTACCGTGCCACCGCGCGCACCGCCCCCATTGTGCCCGGGTAATCCATCCGGGTCGGACCGATCACTCCCAGCTTTGCCACGCTCTGGTCGCCCGAACCGTAACCGACCGAGACCACCGACGTGGAATTGAGCCCCTCGTAGGCGATCTCGTGGCCGATCCGGACCGTCATCGCCGAGTCCGCCGTCTCACCCAGCAGGCGCAACAGCACCACCTGCTCCTCCAGGGCCTCCAGGACCGGCCGGATGGTGAGCGGGAAATCATGGCCGAAACGCGTCAGGTTGGCGGTGCCCGCCAGCATGATGCGTTCCTCGTTCTGTTCGGCCAGCGCCTCGAACAGGACCGCCAGCACGGTGCTGACCGCGGGCCGGTCGGCGGGCTCGAAGCCGGCCGGCAGGTCCTCCAGGACGGTCGGCACCTCGGGCAGCCGGCAGCCGCCCGCCATCCCGTTGAGCTTGGCCCGCAGCTCCCCGAGCAGCGCCTCGCCGACCGGGGCCGGGCAGTCGACCATCCGCTGCTCGACCCGGCCGGTGTTGGTGATCAGCACCAGCATCAGCTTGGTCGGGGTGAGCGACACCAGTTCGATGTGCCGCACCGTGGAGCGGGTCAGCGACGGGTACTGGACCACCGCGACCTGCCGGGTCAGCTGGGCGAGCAGCCGCACCGTCCGGGCCACCACGTCGTCCAGGTCGACGGCGCCCTCCAGGAAGTGCCGGATCGCCCGGCGCTCGGGGGCGGTCATCGGCTTGACCTCGGCGAGCCGGTCGACGAACAGCCGGTAGCCCTTGTCGGTGGGGATCCGGCCCGCACTGGTGTGCGGCTGGTGGATGTACCCCTCCTCCTCCAGCGCGGACATGTCGTTGCGGACCGTGGCCGGGGAGACGCCGAGGTTGTGCCGCTCCACCAGGGCCTTGGACCCGACCGGCTCCTCGGTGCCCACGTAGTCCTGGACGATCGCCCGGAGCACCGCGAGGCGCCGCTCGTCGAGCGGTCGGACCGGCGGGCGCGTGTCGATCAGTCGGCCGTCGGGCTTGCCGTCCTCGGGCATGGGGCACGCACCTCCGTCGTCGTCCGTTGACCCGGTGTCTGACCCGGCCTGGCACTCAACTGGGCAGAGTGCCAGAACCGTACGTGCCAGTGTACGGCCCGGGCCTGACGGCAGGAACGGTCCACCCACGTGATCCTCGACCGAAGCGCCCGCGGCCCGCCCCGCGCGTGTCGCTTTCCCACCGAATTCCCATCGTTTCGGATGGTGCCCGCGGGGCCACCCGGTGGCAGCATCGAAGGCGAGCGGGACGGACGGCCGCGGCGGCGCGGTCCGGACCGCGCGACGCACGAGGAGGAGCAGCGATGTCGGCGCCACAGCACTCCCGGTTCACCCCCGACCGCGGCCTGACCGGCCGGATGGTCACCACCATGTTCCTGATCGGGCTGGTCTACGTCGGCTTCACCGGCCTGCTGATCGTGCTGCTGCGCGGCGCCTGGCCGCTGGTGGTGCTGATCTCCGGCGGCCTGTTCGTCGCCCAGTTCTGGTTCTCCGACAAGATCACCGAGCGGGCGATGGGCGCCCACCGGGTCACCCCCGAGCAGTACCCGCAGCTGCACGGCGCGGTCGACCGGCTCTGCGCGCTGGCCGACATGCCCAAACCCCGGGTCGCGGTCGCCGACAACGACATGCCCAACGCCTTCGCCACCGGCCGCAACCCGCAGAACGCGGTGGTCTGCGTGACCACCGGCCTGCTGCGCCGGCTCGAACCGGAGGAACTGGAGGGCGTGCTGGCCCACGAGCTGTCGCACGTCGCGCACCGGGACGTCGCGGTGATGACGGTGGCCGGGTTCCTCGGCGTGCTGGCCGGCGCGATGACCAGGATCGCCTTCTACAGCGGGATGATGGGCGGCGGCAACCGCAACAGCAACGACCAGAACGCGGCGATCGCCATGGTGCTGATCCCGCTGGCCTCGATGGTGGTGTACGCGATCAGCTTCCTGCTGACCAGGCTGCTCTCCCGCTACCGCGAACTGGCCGCCGACCGCGCCGCCGCCCAGCTGACCGGCCGGCCCGCCGCGCTGGCCTCGGCGCTGACCAAGGTGACCGGGCAGATCGGCGCCATCCCCACCAAGGACCTGCGGCAGGCCCAGCCGTACAACGCCTTCTACTTCGCCCCGGCGCTGAGCGCCAAGGAGACCGCGTCCCGGCTGCTGTCCACCCACCCGTCGCTGGAGCAGCGGCTGGCCCAGCTGCGGAAGGTCTCCGACGAACTCGGGCACTGACCCCGCCACCACCGACCACCAGTGAGGAGCCTTCCGCGTGGGATTCCTGGACGCCCTGTTCGGCCGGACCAAGCCCGTGAAGCCCGACCTCGACCAGCTGTTCGGCATCCCGTCGGCGGCGCTCACCCTGCAGGCCGCCAAGGGGTTCACCCCGACCGGCCTCGGCTCGGTGTGCTTCGCCGCGGTCGAGGGCGCCGCCTTCACCGAGGTCCAGCAGCAGGTGAAGGCGCTGCTGGACGCGGACACCGGGCGCGGCGGCGTCCCCGTCGAGGCCTCCCGGGACGCCTACGGGTACTCCTGGCTGCTGGCCCGGCACACCCCGGACGAACTGCCCGACCTGGTCAACGACCTGCACGCGGTCAACAGCGAGCTGGAGGCCAACGGCTTCGGCCCGCAGCTGCTCTGCTCGCTGGTCGCCTTCCGGGACGCCGAGGGCCGCTCGCTGGCCCTGGTGTACCTGTACAAGCGCGGCACCTTCTACCCGATGTGCAAGGTCGCCGGGCAGGAGAAGCGGGACAACCCGCTGGAGATCGAGGTCTCCAACCTGCTCCGCAACGACCTGCGGGTCGAGTCGGACCTGTCCCGCTGGTTCCCGGTCTGGGGCGCCCCGGGCATCGAGGACTGAGCACCCGGCTTCATTCCCCGGCCGCGTCCCGGTAGGCGGCGACCGCCGCCCCGAGCACCACCGGCAGCTCCGCCGACTCCTGCTCGCCGCCGCTCTCCCGCACCACCAGCAGCACGTCGCCGCTGCGCACCACCGCGGTCCGGTCGATCCAGGTCGGACCGCCGCCGCCGGTCGCCCGCCGGGTGACCCTCAGCAGCAGCCCGTCCCCCAGCGGTTCGACGGCCACCGTCCGCTCGCTCCCGGTCCCGGCGACCACCGCGGTACCGGCCGCGGCGCAGCGCAGCGCGGCGGCCCGGAGGTCGGCCAGCACCCGGCCGGCCCGCCCCGGCGGGTAGCGCTCCAGCGACTCCCGGCCCGACCAGCCCCGGTCCCGGCCGCCCGCCGGGACGCGCTCCAGCCCCACCCCGACGTCCTCCAGCGGCGGGGCGTGCCGGGTCAGGAAGGAACCGGTGTCGAACTCCCCGCAGTCCACCGCCACCAGCGGCCCCGGACCCGCCCCGCCCCCCGGCGCCCCGGTCGTGGTCAGGCCCGCCGCCCCCGCCCGCAGCACGTACCCCGGCGGCAGCCGCTCCGCACTCAGCAGCAGGTCCCGCAGCCGCCCCGGCCGCTGCTCCCCGCCCCGCCCCGCGCACCCGCCCCCGCCCAGCACCACCACGACGGCCACCGCCCCCGCCGCCCACCCCCGCCCGCGCACCGATCCCCCGTTCGCCGTGCCCACCCCGCAATATCCCACGCACCGGCCGGGGACGGCGGCACCGGTTGACGGGCCGTCGGCTTCCGTAGACTGCCGCCCATGCGGAGCAGGGAGTACGGGCCGGATCTGACCCCGCCGTGGAAGCGGCAGCAGGCGGCGCCGGAGGTGGCGGCGGAGCGGGACCTGGTGGTGGAGGAGGCGGCGACCGGGTTCTGCGGGGCGGTGGTGCGCTGCGAGCGGACCGCGGAGGGGTTCACCGTCACGTTGGAGGACCGGTTCGGCAAGCACCGGGTGTTCCCGCTGGTGCCGCGCGGGTTCCTGCTGGAGGGACGGGTGGTGACGCTGGTGCGGCCCGTCGCCGCGGCTCCGGCGCCGCCGCGCGGGCCGGGGCGCACCGCGTCGGGGTCGGTCGCGGTGCCGGGGGCCCGGGCCCGGGTGGCGCGGGAGTCGCGGATCTACGTCGAGGGCCGGCACGACGCCGAGCTGGTCGAGCGGGTCTGGGGCGACGACCTGCGGGTCGAGGGCGTGGTGGTGGAGTACCTGGAGGGCGTGGACGACCTGCCCGCCATCGTCGACTCCTTCGCCCCCGGCCCCGGCCGCCGACTGGGCGTGCTGGTCGACCACCTGCTGCCCGGCACCAAGGAGCACCGGATCGCCGAGCGGGTGACCGGCGACCACGTGCTGGTCGTCGGCCACCCGTACGTGGACGTCTGGCAGGCCGTCAAGCCGTCCGCCCTGGGCATCCCCGCCTGGCCCGCGGTGCCGCGCGGCGAGGTCTGGAAGGAGGGGGTGTGCCGCCGGCTGGGCTGGCCGGTGGACACCCCCGCGGCCTGGCGGCGGATCCTCGCCGCGGTCGACGGCTGGAAGGACCTGGAGCCGGAACTGCTCGGCCGGGTCGAGGAGTTGATCGACTTCGTCACGCTGCCCGGCGCGGACGGATCCTGAGCCGCCGGGGCGGGCTCGGGCCGGCCGGGATCCTGCTGGGGCCGATCCGCTCCGCGGCGTGGTCGCCCGGTTCGCTCCGGACCGCGGCCGGGGCCCGCGACGGCTGGTCGGGGGCGTCCGGGCAGCGGTCGTCGGCGGTGCCCTGCACGTGCTTGAGCCCGGCCGCCTTCACGCCGTGCCCCTGCAGCTCGGCGACCGTGCCGAACAGCCCGGCCGGGTCGCGCAGTTCGAGCAGGAAGGTGCCGTCGGACTCCTCGGTGACCGCGTAGGCCGCGTTGCCGCCGTGCCCGCCGCCGAGCACGGCGGGCAGCACCACGGCGGTGGCCGTCGGCGGCCTCCCGGGCGGCGACGAAGATGTCGGCGGCCAGGTGCGAGTCGCTGACCCGGCGGGTGACGAAGCCGAGCACCGCGTCGACGTGCTGGTGGTGGAACGCGCCGGAGCCGTCCGGTGCGGTCGGTTCCGACGGGCGGTCCTCGGGACTCGCGGCGCGCGCTGCCGGACCGTTTCACCCCGGCCCCGCGTCCTGCCCGCCGCTGCCGTCAGTCGACCAGGTCGCGGACCACCCCGTCCGCCAGCAGCCGTCCGCGCAGGGTCAGCGCGGCCCGGCCGGCCGCGTACGGGGCGGGCTCCAGCAGGCCGTCGGCGAGGGCCCGGTCGGCGGCGGCGCGGCCGTCGGCGGTGAGCAGGTCGAGCGGGCAGCCCCCGGCGAGGCGCAGTTCGAGCAGGATGCGTTCGACCCGGCGGTCCTCGTCGGCGAGCACTTCGCGGCCGAGCGCGGGGGTGCGGCCCTCGGCGAGGGCCTGGGCGTACGCGGCGGGGTGCTTGGCGTTCCACCAGCGGACGCCGCCGACGTGGCTGTGCGCGCCGGGGCCGGCGCCCCACCAGTCGGCGCCGGTCCAGTACAGCTCGTTGTGGCGGCAGCGGCCCTCGGGGGTGGTGGCCCAGTTGGAGACCTCGTACCAGTGGTAGCCGGCGGCGGCGAGCGCCGTCTCGGCCATCAGGTAGCGGTCGGCGTGCACGTCGTCGTCGATCATCGGGAGTTCGCCGCGCTTGACCCGGGCGGCCAGCCGGGTGCCGTCCTCGACGATCAGCGAGTACGCGGAGACGTGGTCGGGCCCGGCGCCGATCGCGGCGTCCAGCGAGGCCTGCCAGTCCTGGTCGGACTCGCCGGGGGTGCCGTAGATCAGGTCGAGGTTGACGTGCTCGAAGCCGGCCGCGCGGGCCTCGGCGACGCAGGCTTCGGGGCGGCCGGGGGTGTGGTGGCGGTCGAGCAGGGCGAGCACGTGCGGGCGGGCGCTCTGCATGCCGAAGGAGATCCGGTTGTAGCCGCCGGCGCGCAGTTCGGCCAGGTACGCCGGGTCGACGGACTCCGGGTTGGCCTCGGTGGTGACCTCGGCGCCGGGGGCGAGCCCGAACTCCTCGCGCAGCGCGGCCAGCATCCGCACCAGGTCGCGGGCGGGCAGCAGGGTGGGGGTGCCGCCGCCGAGGAAGACCGTCTCGACCGGCAGGTCGGTGTCGCCGAGGACGCGGCGGGCCAGCCGGATCTCGGCGATCACGTTGTCCGCGTACGTCTCCTGCGAGGCGACCGCGCCGGAGGAGCGCAGCTCGGTGGCGGTGTAGGTGTTGAAGTCGCAGTAGCCGCAGCGGCTGGCGCAGTACGGCACGTGCAGGTAGAAGCCGAACGGCCGCGCGCCGAGTCCGTGCAGGGCGGGGGCGGGCAGCGAGCCGTCGGACGGCACGGGTTCGCCGTCGGGGAGTGCGGAGGGCATGCGCCCATTGTCCGGTAGCGGCCGGCGAAACCCGAAAGGGGTCCGCCGGCCGCTACCGGCCGGGTGGGGCGACGGGGGCCGCTCAGGCCTCGTTGGCGCCCGCGTACATCGCGCTGACCTCGTCGGCGTACGTCCGCTCGACCACCGGGCGCTTGATCTTCAGGCTCGGGGTGAGTTCGCCGTGCTCGATGTCCAGGTCGCGCGGGAGCAGCGCGAACTTCTTGATCGTCTGCCAGCGCTGCAGCTCGCCGTTGAGGCGCTTGACGAAGCCGTCGATCAGTTCGACGGTGGCCGGATCGGCGACCACCTCGGCGTACGGCTTGCCGGCCAGGCCGTGCTCGGCGGCCCACGGCATGATCACCGACTCGTCCAGGCCGATCAGCGCGGTGCAGTAGTTGCGGCCGTTGCCGATCACCAGGATGTTGCTGACGAACGGGCAGATCGCCTTGAACTTGCCCTCGACCTCGCTGGGCGCGACGTACTTGCCGCCGGAGGTCTTGAACATGTCCTTCTTGCGGTCGGTGATCCGCAGGTAGCCGCCCTCGCCGAGCTCGCCGATGTCGCCGGTGTGGAACCAGCCGTCCGGCTCCAGCACCTCGGCGGTCTGCTCGGGCATCTCGTGGTAGCCGCGCATGACGCCCGGGCCGCGCAGCAGGATCTCGCCGTCCTCGGCGATCCGCACCTCGGTGCCGGGCAGCGGCAGGCCGACGGTGCCGACCCGGAAGTCCTCGGCCCGGTTGACGGTGGAGCCGGCCGAGGTCTCGGTCAGGCCGTAGCCCTCCAGCACCGGGACGCCCGCGCCCTTGAAGAAGTAGCCGATCTCCGGCGCCAGCGCCGCGCTGCCGGACACCGCGCCGCGCAGCCGGCCGCCGAACGCCGCCCGGATCTTGGTGTACACCAGCTTGTCGGCCAGCCCGTGCTGCAGCCGCAGGCCCAGCGGGGCGCTCTCCCGCCCGGTGGCGACCTTGCTCGCCTGGACGGTCTGCGCGTACCGGCGGGCCACCCCGGCCGCCCACAGGAAGATCTTGTACTTGGCGCCGCCCTCGGCCCGGGCCTTGCCCGCGATGCCGTTGTAGACCTTCTCGAAGATCCGCGGCGCGGAGGCCATCAGGGTCGGGCGGATCACCGGCAGGTTGTGGATGATCCGGTCCACCCGGCCGTCCACCGCCATCACGTGGCCGGTGGCGATCTGGCCGGAGATCAGCGTCTTGCCGAACACGTGCGACAGCGGCAGCCACATGAACTGCACGTCGTCCGCGCGCAGCAGCCCGCTCTCCTCCTGCGCCACGCCCTCGTACGCCCAGCAGTCGTGCACCAGGCGCACGCCCTTGGGGCGGCCGGTGGTGCCGGAGGTGTAGATCAGGGTGGCGAGCTGCTCCTTGTCGAGCGAGTCGACGGCCTTCTGCACCGCGTCGGGGTGCTCGGCCAGGTGCGCGGCGCCGCGCTCCTCCAGCTCGGCGAGGGTGAGGACGGTCAGGCCGTCGGCCTGCGGGGCGCCGCCGGCCGGGGCGTCGAACAGGACCACCCACTCCAGCTCGGGCAGCGCGGCCTTCTGCTCGGCGGCCTTGCGCAGCTGGCCCTCGTTCTCGGCGAACAGCGCGCGGCTGCCGGAGTTGGCCAGGATGAACGCGGTCTCGTCGGCGTTGGTGCTCGGGTAGACGGTGGTGGTGGCGGCGCCGGCGCACATGTTGCCGAGGTCGGCGAGGATCCACTCGATCCGGGTGGCGGAGGCGATCGCCACCCGGTCCTCGGCCCGGATGCCCAGCGCCATCAGGCCGGCCGCCACCGCGGTGATCCGCCGGTGGGCCTGCGCCCAGGTCAGCGAGCGCCACTGCTCGGCGCCGGGGGTGCTGTCCGCGGCCTGCTCGTCCACCGGAACCGGGTACCGGTAGGCCTCACCGTTCGGGGTGGCCTTTACCCTGCTGAGCAACAGGTGCGCCACGGAGGGCGGACGCCGCTCGATCATGGACTGCGCGGAACTCAACGAGGACCTCCGGGGGCGGGTGGACCGAGAGTGGGCGGACACCGGCCGTGGGGGCGGCCGACCACCGACTTAAACCGGTGAGTAACAAGAGGGCACCAGCAGCCTAGGGGGTGGAAAGCCGATCCGTAAGGGGGTGGCGTGGGCTGGCACACTCCCCGGTCGGCAGTGCAGGACCCGTCCGGACGTGAAGCTTTCCCACAGGTACCCGAAATCGGGATGCGCTCATCCCCTTCGCAGACGAGAGTGTCACGGTGCTTTTCAGACTCCTACGTGCCCATCTGGGCCCCTATTCCAGGGACATCACCCTGCTGGTGCTGCTCCAGCTGGTGTCCACCATCGGCATGCTCTACCTGCCGACGCTGAACGCGGACATCATCGACAGCGGCGTGCTCAAGGGCGACACCGGCTACATCCTCCGGGTCGGCGCGGTCATGGTCGGCGTGTCGCTGGCCCAGGCCGTCTGTTCGATCGGCGCGGTCCACTACGGCGCGCGCACCGCCATGTCCATCGGCCGGGACATCCGCTCCGCGGTGTTCTCCCGGGTGCAGGACTTCTCCGCCCGCGAGCTCAACCAGTTCGGCGCGCCCTCGCTGATCACCCGCACCACCAACGACGTCCAGCAGGTCCAGATGCTGGCCCTGATGACCTTCACCCTGATGGTCGCCGCGCCGATCATGTGCGTCGGCGGCGTGGTCATGGCGCTGAACCAGGACGTGCCGCTGTCCGGCCTGCTGCTCGCCGTGGTCCCCGCGCTGGGCCTGGTGGTCACCGTGCTGGTCTCCAGGATGCGCCCGCAGTTCCGCGGCATGCAGACCCGGATCGACGCGGTCAACCGGATCATGCGCGAGCAGATCACCGGCATCCGGGTCATCCGGGCCTTCGTCAAGGACGACCACGAGAAGCAGCGCTTCACCGGCGCCAACGGCGAGCTCGCCGACTACTCGCTGCGGGTCGGCCGGCTGATGTCGCTGATGTTCCCGATCGTGATGGGCGTCGTGAACGTCTCCAGCGTCGCGGTCTTCTGGTTCGGCGCGCACCGCATCAACAGCGGCGGGATGCAGATCGGCGCGCTCACCGCGTTCCTCACCTACCTGATGCAGATCCTGATGAGCGTCATGATGGCCACCTTCATGTTCATGATGGTGCCGCGCGCCGAGGTCTGCGCCGAACGCATCCAGGAGGTGCTGGACACCGAGTCCAGCGTCGTGCCGCCGCTGCACCCGGTCACCGAGCTGCGCGCCCACGGCACCCTGGAGCTGCGCGGCGTCGACTTCCGCTACCCCGGCGCCGAGGCGCCCGTGCTGCGCGGCGTCGACCTGACCGCCCGGCCCGGCGAGACCACCGCCGTCATCGGCTCCACCGGCTCCGGCAAGACCACCCTGCTCGGGCTGGTCCCCCGGCTGTTCGACGCCACCGGCGGCGAGGTCCTGATCGACGGCGTGGACGTCCGCGAGCTCGACCCGCAGAAGCTGTCCGAGATCATCGGGCTGGTCCCGCAGAAGCCGTACCTGTTCTCCGGCACCGTCGCCTCCAACCTGCGCTACGGCAAGCCCGAGGCCACCGACGAGGAGCTCTGGCAGGCGCTGGAGACCGCCCAGGCCAAGGACTTCGTGCAGAAGTTCCCCGAGGGCCTGGACGCCCCGATCGCCCAGGGCGGCACCAACGTCTCCGGCGGCCAGCGCCAGCGCCTGGCGATCGCCCGCGCGCTGGTCCGCCGGCCCGAGATCTACCTGTTCGACGACTCCTTCTCCGCCCTCGACTACGCCACCGACGCCCGGCTGCGCGCCGCCCTCTCCCAGGAGACCGGGGACGCCACCGTGGTGATCGTCGCCCAGCGGGTCTCCACCATCCGCGACGCCGACCGCATCATCGTCCTCGACGAGGGCGCCGTCGTCGGCTCCGGCACCCACCAGGAGCTGATGGCCGGCAACCCGACGTACCGGGAGATCGTGCTCTCCCAGCTCACCGAGCAGGAGGCGGCGTGACCACCCCCGACAAGCCCGACCTGTCCAAGCCCGCCGCCGCGGCCGACGGAGCCGCCGAGGCGCCCGAAGCGCCCGAAGCGCCCGAGCAGTCCGGTTCGCAGGAGGCGGCGGCCCGGCGCGGCGGCGGCGGACCGGGCCGGTTCATGGGCGCGCAGGGCACCGAGAAGTCCAAGGACTTCGGCGGCTCCGCCAAGCGCCTGCTCGGCCTGCTCGGCCCCGAGCGCAAGCTGCTGCTCACCGTGCTCGGCCTGGGCGCGCTCTCCGTCGGCTGCGCGGTGGCCGGCCCCCGGGTGCTCGGCAAGGCGACCGACCTGATCGTCGCCGGAGCCACCGGTCCGCGCTTCGCGGGCGCCCCCAGCAAGCAGGCCGTCCTGGACGGGCTGCGCGCCAAGGGCGAGGGCAACATCGCCGACCTGCTCTCCTCGATCGACTTCACGCCCGGCCGGGGCATGGACTTCGGCGCCATCGGCGGCATCCTGCTCTGGGTGCTGGGCATCTACCTGGTGGCCGTCCTGTTCGGCATCCTCCAGGGCCGGCTGGCCGCGCTGGCGATCAACCGCACGGTGTTCCGGCTGCGCGAGGAGGTCGAGGCGAAGCTGTCCCGGCTGCCGCTCAGCTACTTCGACCGCCAGCCGCGCGGCGAGGTGCTCAGCCGGGTCACCAACGACATCGACAACATCAACCAGTCCATGCAGCAGACCATGGGCCAGGTGGTGAACTCGCTGCTCACCATCGTCGGCGTGCTGGCGATGATGTTCTGGATCTCGCCGCTGCTGGCGGTGATCGCGCTGATCTCGGTGCCGGTCTCGGTGGTGGTCGCCACCAAGGTCGGCAAGCGCGCCCAGCCGCAGTTCATCAAGCAGTGGGGCTCCACCGGCAAGCTCAACGCGCACATCGAGGAGATGTTCACCGGGCACAGCCTGGTGAAGGTCTTCGGCCGCCAGCAGGAGGCCGCGGAGCTCTTCGACAAGGAGAACCAGGCGCTCTACGAGGCGTCCTTCCGGGCGCAGTTCATCTCGGGCATCATCCAGCCCGCGATGATGCTGGTCGGCAACATCAACTACGTGCTGGTCGCGGTGGTCGGCGGCCTGCGGGTGGCCTCCGGCGCGCTGTCCATCGGCGACGTGCAGGCGTTCATCCAGTACTCCCGGCAGTTCAGCCAGCCGCTCAGCCAGGTCGCCTCGATGGCCAACCTGGTGCAGTCCGGCGTCGCCTCCGCCGAGCGGGTCTTCGAGCTGCTGGACGCCGAGGAGCAGTCCCCCGAGCCCCAGCACCCCGAGCACCCCGCCGAGGTCCGCGGCCGGGTCGCGTTCGAGGACGTCTCCTTCCGCTACGACCCCGACAAGCCGCTCATCGACGGGCTGTCCCTGAAGGTCGAGCCCGGCCACACGGTGGCCATCGTCGGCCCGACCGGCGCCGGCAAGACCACCATGGTCAACCTGCTGATGCGGTTCTACGAGGTCAGCGGCGGCCGGATCACCCTGGACGGGGTGGACATCGCCGCGATGTCCCGCGAGGAACTGCGCTCCGGCATCGGCATGGTGCTCCAGGACACCTGGCTGTTCGGCGGCACCATCGCCGAGAACATCGCCTACGGCGCCGAGAGCGCCACCCGCGAACAGGTGGTCGAGGCCGCGAGGGCCGCCCACGTCGACCGCTTCGTGCGGACCCTGCCCGAGGGCTACGACACCGTCCTGGACGACGAGGGCACCGGCGTCAGCGCGGGCGAGAAGCAGCTGATCACCATCGCCCGGGCCTTCCTCGCCCAGCCCTCGATCCTGGTCCTCGACGAGGCCACCAGCTCCGTCGACACCCGCACCGAGGTGCTGATCCAGCGCGCCATGGCCGAACTGCGCACCGGCCGCACCAGCTTCGTGATCGCCCACCGGCTCTCCACCATCCGGGACGCCGACGTGATCCTGGTGATGGAGAACGGCTCGATCGTCGAGCAGGGCACCCACGACGGGCTGATCGCCGCGGACGGCGCCTACGCGCGCCTCTACCAGGCCCAGTTCGCCCAGGCGGTGGCCGAGGTCGACTGACCCCGCACCGCCCGCCGCGCCGGGGGAGGTCCGCCACGGGGCGGGCCTCCCCCGGCGTTTCCCGTCCGCTGACGCCGGGTCAAGTACCGGGCGCGGCGGCCGCCGTGCGGCGCGCTACCGTGGGCGGGTGGCCGATCCGACTCCCGCCCTCACCCGCCGTCCCGGCCCCGGACCCGCCGGGCCGGTGGACGCCTTCCAGACCGAGCGCCGCTACCTGGGCGCGGTGGCCTACCGGCTGCTGGGCTCGGTCACGGACGCCGAGGACGTGCTCCAGGACGCCTGGCTGCGCTGGCAGTCCGCCGACCGCTCGGCAGTCGCCGACCCGCGCGCGTACCTGACCACGGTGGTCACCCGGCTCTGCTACGACCAACTGGGCTCGGCCCGGGCCCGCCGGGAGGCCTACGTCGGCGAGTGGCTGCCGGAACCGGTGCTCACCGCCGCGGACTCCCCCGCCGAACAGGCCGAACTGGGCGAGGCGGTGTCGGTGGCGATGCTGGCGGTGATGGAGCAGCTGACCCCGGCCGAGCGGGCGGCGTTCGTGCTGCACGACGTGTTCGCGGTCGGCTTCGACGAGATCGCCCCGGTCCTGGACCGCTCCCCCGAGGCCGCCCGCAAGCTCGCCTCCCGGGCCCGCCGCCGGGTCCGCGACGGCGGTCGGCGCGGACCGGTCGACCCGGCCGAGCACCACCGGGTGGTGACGGCGTTCATCGCCGCGGCCACCGGCGGCGACCTGGCCGCGCTGATGGAACTGCTCGACCCCGAGGTGGCCTGGCACGCCGACGGCGGCGGCATCGTCAACGCGGTGCGCCGCCCGGTGTTCGGCGCGCTCCGGGTGGCCCGGCTGCTGCGCAAGCTCACCACCCGCGCGGTCGACCCGGAGCACCCGCTGCTGCCGGCCACGGTCAACGGCGAGCTCGGCGCGCTCTGGTACGCGGCGCCCGGCACGGTCGGCTGCGTGATGGCGTTCACCGTCGCGGAGGGCCGGATCACCGCCGCGTACGTGATGGTCAACCCGGAGAAGCTCGGGCACCTCGCGACGGAGTGACCCGGCCGGCGGCGGTGCGACCCGGCTCGCAGCGGTGCGGCCCGGTCGGCGGCGGTGCGGCCCGGCTCACGGTGGTGTGACCCGGCTCACGGTCACACCCGTCCGGGCTGCCCCGTCCCCCTTCCAGAACCGCCACCGGCGGGGTCACGGAGGAGGACGAGATGACCGGCAAGCACATCGTGGTGATCGGCGCGGGCTACGCGGGGCTGTCCGCCGCCGCCGGGATCGGCCGCGGGCCGGACCGGGTCACCCTGGTCGCCCCCGAACAGCGCTTCGCCCACCGCGTCCGGCAGCACGAGATCGCCGCGGGCCGGACGGTGGCCCGCCCCGAGATCGCCCGCGTGCTGCGCGGCCGCCGGGTCGCCCACCGGGCCACCCGGGCCGTCGGGATCGACCTGGACGCCCGCGAGGTGCGCACCGAGGACGGCGGGCGGCTGGCCTACGACACCCTGGTGTACGCGCTCGGCAGCCGCACCGCCTGGGGCGGCGTCCCGGGGGCCGCCGAGCACGCGTACTCGGCGGAGCGCGCCGAGGAGTTGCGCCGCCGCCTCGCCGGAGCCCCCGCGCCCGGCACCGTCGCGGTGGTCGGCGGCGGCCCGACCGGCATCGAGCTGGCCACCGAGCTGGCCGAGGCGTACCCGGCCTGGCAGGTCCGGCTGGTCGCCGCCGGCCGGGTCGGCGGCTGGCTGTCGGCACGCGGCCGGGCGCACGTCCTGGCGGTGCTCGGCCGCCTCGGGGTGCGGGTCGACGAGGAGCACCGGGTCACCGCCGTCACCGCGGACGGGCTGACCTGCCCGGACGGGGACGTCCCGGCGCAGGTGGTGGTGTGGGCCGCCTCGCTGGAGCCGCACCCGCTGGCCGCCGAGTCCGGCCTGGCCGTCAACGCCCGCGGCCGTGCCCTGGTGGACGACCACCTGCGCTCGCTCTCGCACCCCGACGTGTACGTGATCGGCGACGCCGCCGCCGTCGACCTGCCCGGCACCGGCGAACTCCGGATGGCCTGCGCCACCGCCATGCCGCAGGGCCGCTACCTGGCGAAGCTGCTCACCGGCCGCACCGGCAAGCCGTTCTCGTTCCGCTACGTCACCCAGTGCCTGAGCCTGGGGCGCGGCGAGGCACTGGTGCAGCTGATCCACGGCGACGACTCGATGCGGCCCCGGGTGCTGACCGGCCCGGCCGGCCGCCTGGTCAAGGCGGGCATCGTCAAGGGCCTGCCGCTGTCGCTGCGCTGAAACGCCGGTGGGCCGGTTCCCCCTCCCGGGAGGGGGAACCGGCCCACCGCCGTCGTACTGCCCCGGAGCTACTTCTTCTCCTTCGGGGCCTCCGCGTCCGTCGACAGCGCGGCGATGAAGGCCTCCTGCGGGACCTCCACCCGGCCGACCATCTTCATCCGCTTCTTGCCTTCCTTCTGCTTCTCCAGCAGCTTGCGCTTGCGCGAGATGTCACCGCCGTAGCACTTGGCGAGGACGTCCTTGCGGATCGCCCGGACCGTCTCGCGGGCGATCACCCGGGAGCCGATCGCGGCCTGGATCGGCACCTCGAACTGCTGGCGCGGGATGAGCTTCTGCAGCTTCCCGGCCATCATCACGCCGTAGTTGTACGCCTTGTCCTTGTGCACGATCGCGGAGAACGCGTCCACCGCGTCGCCGTGCAGCAGGATGTCGACCTTGACCAGGTCGGCGGTCTGCTCGCCGATCGGCTCGTAGTCGAAGGAGCCGTAGCCGCGGGTCTTGGACTTCAACTGGTCGAAGAAGTCGAAGACGATCTCGGCCAGCGGCAGCGTGTAGCGCAGCTCGACCCGGTCCTCCGAGAGGTAGTCCATGCCCTGCAGGTTGCCGCGGCGGGCCTGGCACAGCTCCATGATCGCGCCGACGAACTCGTTGGGGGCGAGGATGGTGCCGCGCACCACCGGCTCGTACACCTCGGCGATCTTGCCGGTGGGGAACTCGCTCGGGTTGGTGACGGTGTGCTCGCTGCCGTCCTCCATGACCACCCGGTAGATCACGTTCGGGGCGGTGGAGATCAGGTCGAGGTTGAACTCGCGCTCCAGGCGCTCCCGGATGATCTCCAGGTGCAGCAGGCCGAGGTAGCCGCAGCGGTAGCCGAAGCCGAGCGCGACCGAGGTCTCCGGCTCGTAGACCAGTGCCGCGTCGTTCAGCCGCAGCTTGTCCAGCGCGTCGCGCAGCAGCGGGTAGTCCGAGCCGTCCAGCGGGTAGAGACCGGAGAACACCATCGGGCGCGGGTCCTTGTAGCCGCCCAGGGGCTCGGTCGCACCCTTGTGCATCGAGGTGATGGTGTCACCGACCTTGGACTGCCGGACGTCCTTCACACCGGTGATGATGTAGCCGACCTCGCCCACGCCGAGGCCGTCGGCGACCTTCGGCTCCGGCGAGATGACGCCGATCTCCAGCAGCTCGTGGGTCGCGCCGGTGGACATCATGGCGATCCGCTCGCGCTTGGTGAGCTGGCCGTCCACCACTCGCACGTAGGTGACCACGCCGCGGTAGGCGTCGTACACCGAGTCGAAGATCATCGCGCGGGCCGGGGCGTCCTTGACGCCGACCGGGGCCGGGATCCGCTCGACCACGTGGTCGAGCAGGTCCTCGACGCCGAGGCCGGTCTTCGCGGAGACCTTCAGCACGTCCTCCGGGTCGCAGCCGATGATGTGCGCGATCTCGGCGGCGTACTTCTCCGGCTGGGCGGCCGGCAGGTCGATCTTGTTGAGCACCGGGATGATCGTGAGGTCGTTCTCCAGCGCCAGGTACAGGTTGGCGAGGGTCTGCGCCTCGATGCCCTGGGCGGCGTCGACCACCAGGATGGTGCCCTCGCAGGCCGCGAGGGAACGGGACACCTCGTACGTGAAGTCCACGTGGCCGGGGGTGTCGATCATGTTGAGGATGTGCGTCGTGCCCGCGCTCTCACCGGACCGGGGCGCCCAGGGGAGACGGACGGCCTGGGACTTGATGGTGATGCCGCGCTCGCGCTCGATGTCCATCCGGTCGAGGTACTGGGC
The DNA here is from genome assembly GCF_003751605.1 of Kitasatospora cineracea. Taxonomy (NCBI): domain Bacteria; kingdom Bacillati; phylum Actinomycetota; class Actinomycetes; order Kitasatosporales; family Streptomycetaceae; genus Kitasatospora; species Kitasatospora cineracea. Next base: position 2,834,528 of record NZ_RJVJ01000001.1, on the reverse strand, counting down.
GCGCATCTGCCGGGGGTCCACCACGCCGGTGATCTGCAGCATCCGGTCGGCGAGCGTCGACTTGCCGTGGTCGATGTGGGCGATGATGCAGAAGTTGCGGATCACCGCCGGGTCAGTACGGCTGGGCTCTGGCACGTTGCTGGGAGTCGCGGGCACCTTGGTCCGATTTCTGGTCCGATCAATAATGGTTCCGCCCATCCTCCCATGCCGAACGACCCCCGGGCCTTCCCGCCCGAGCGGGTGTGCGGGACGATCGCCGCATGATCTTGGAAAGCGCCCTGCTCGACGTCCGTCCCGGCCAGGAGCAGGACTTCCTCGCCGCCTTCGCCGAGGCCCGCCCGCTGATCGCCGCCCAGCGCGGCTTCCGCTCCCTCGAACTGCGCCGCTGCCTGGACGAGGGGCGCACCTCGCGCTTCCTGCTGCAGGTCGGCTGGGACGCCCTGGAGGACCACACCGAGGGCTTCCGCCGCTCCCCCGAGTACGCGCGCTGGCGCGAACTGCTGCACCGCTTCTACGACCCGTTCCCGGCCGTCGAGCACTACGGCGAGCCGCTGCTCACCGCCTGACGGCCCGTCGGCCGCCGGGCCGGCGACCGGGCTCGCCCCCCGGGCCCGCGGCAGGACTTGTCCCGGGACCGAGGCCGGGCTTGTCCCGGCCCCGGGGCAGGGCCCGGCGGTCCGGTTTGGGCGGGCCGGGACGCCCCTGGTAGCGTGGGCCGCTGCACTCCGCCCTCGGCATGCCCTCTCAGCTGCCCGAGCGGCAACCGGGGTGCGACCCGTCGTAGCAACGATTCACACAGACTGAGGCTCTTTCGTGGCGAACATCAAGTCCCAGATCAAGCGCAACAAGACCAACGAGAAGGCGCGCCTGCGCAACAAGGCCGTCAAGTCCTCGCTGAAGACCGCCCTGCGCAAGGCCCGCGAGGCCGCTGCCGCCGGTGAGTCCGAGAAGGCCACCGAGCTGGCCCGCGCCGCCTCCAAGGCCCTCGACAAGGCCGTGAGCAAGGGCGTCATCCACAAGAACCAGGCCGCCAACAAGAAGTCCGCGATCACCAAGCGCGTCAACGCCGCTGCCTGATCCGGCTTCCCCGGTACGGCCCGCCGTACCCCGGTGCCACCCCGCACCACCCCGGTCGACACGGACCTGCGGCCCTCTACCCGCCCCGCCGACCATCCGCTCCCGGCACCCCGGCCCTCTACCCGGAGTCCCGACAAGCCGCACGACCCGTACCGCACGCGGCCTGCGTTCGCCACGCGGGTGCGGTACACCCAGCTTCACAGTGCGAGCGCCCGTCCACGGGCCCGCACCCTTCCACTGCCCGCCCGGGCCTCCCGGGCGGGCAGTCGGCGTTCCAGCCCCCTCCTCCTCCGGCTCCCTCCTCCGGTTCCCGCTCCGAAGCCGGGTGAACGGGCGGCGGGCGTCAGCCCGGTACGGGCGCGGGCCCGGCCCGCCCGACGCACGAGAAGACCGCCCGCCCCCTCCCGAAACGGGCCCCCTTCCGGAACGGGAGGACCGCCCGCCTCCGCCCTCCGAGCAGATCCAGCGGCGCAGCTCCAGCGGCAGAGCCCCCGGGTGAGGCCCTGCTGCTCGCCCTGGCGCTAGTTGCTGGGTGCTAGTAGGGGCGGGACCCCGCCCGGGAGGCCCGGGCGACCGCGACGACGGCGCGTTCCAGCGCGTACGCGGGGTCGTCGGACCCGCCCTTCACCTCGGCGTCGGCCTGGGCGACCGCGGTCAGCGCGGCGGCCACGCCGTCGCCCGTCCAGCCGCGCATCTGCTGGCGCACCCGGTCGACCTTCCACGGCGGCATGCCCAGTTCGCGCGCCAGGTCGCCGGGCCGCAGGTTGCGGCCCGCGGAGGCGAGCCGGCCGATGCTGCGGACGCCGGAGGCGAGGGCGTAGGTGATGCCGGTCGGCGGCTGACCGACCGCCAGGGCCCAGCGCAGCCGCTCCAGGGCTTCGGCGGCCCGACCGGTCACCGCGAGGTCGGCCACCTCGAAGCCGGTCGCCTCGGCACGGCCGCTGTAGTACTTGGCAACCGCCGTCTCGTCGATCGGGCCCTCGATGTCGGCGGTCAACTGGCTGCACGCGGCCGACAGTTCCCGCAGGTCGCTGCCCAGGGAGTCCAGCAGCGCCTGGCAGGCCTCGGGGCTGGCCGCACGGCCCAGGGTGCGGAACTCGTTGCGGATGAAGGCCAGTTTCTCGCTCGCCTTGGTGAGCTTCGCGCAGGCGACCTCCCGGGCGCCCGACTTCTTCGCCGCGTCCAGCAGGCCCTTGCCCTTGGCACCGCCCGCGTGCACCAGCACCATGATCACTTCTTCGGCGGGCGACTCCAGGTAGGCCTTGACCTCCTTGACCGAGTCGGCCGAGAGGTCCTGCGCGGCCCTGACCACGATGACCTTCCGCTCCGCGAAGAGCGAGGGCGTGGTGAGCTCCGCCAACTGCCCCGGCTGCAACCCGCCCGGCGCGAGGTCCCGGACGTCCGTCTCCGGGTCCGCTGCCCGTGCCGCCGCCACCACCTCGGCCACCGCGCGGTCCAGCAGCAGCTCTTCCTGGCCGACCGCAACGGTCAGCGGGGCGAGCAGGTCGTCGGGTGCACTCTTCCTGGCCATCGCCTACCAGGATCGCATGCCGCGCCGACAGCCCCTCGCGCCACGCCCCCGTCCCGCACCTCGCCGGTCACCTCTCCTCCTTTCCGTCCCGCACCCTTTCCCTCAGCCCTTCGCGCACCGCCCACCGGGGAAGCCGGGGCGGTGCCGGGCGGGGTGCGGGGCCGAGGACAATGACGACGTGATCGAGAACAATGACCGTCAGTTGCTCGTCCTCCCCGACCGCGATGCGGCGGAGGAGATCGCTGAGGAGTTGAGCGCGCGCTGGCCCGAACTGGGCGACGTCGAGGTGGTCCGGGACTCCCTCGCCGGGGAGGACGACGCCGAGGACGCCCAGTGGCTGGTGGTGGTCGAGGCCCCCGAAGAGGACGGCTGGACCCCCCAACTGCTGACCGCACTCGACCGGCTCGTCACCGAACAGGACGGGTGGCGGGAGCAGGGCTGACCCTCCCCCGCCCCGCCCCGCCCAGCGAGCCTTCCCCCTCACTGCCGGCCCCGCCCGAACGAGGTTCCGGACCCGATCGGGCGGGCGTTTGCGTTCCCAGCCGCTTTCCGGCTGCGCACCGGTCAACCCCGGCTCTGGTGCAGGTGGGTCGCCACGGCCAGGGACCGCGTGTCGCCCAGCACCGCGATGTCCCCGGAACGGTCGGTCCTGACCACCGTCGCACCGAGCGCCTTCAGCCCCGCCACGGTCTGGGACGCCGGATGCCCGTACGAGTTGCCGGCGCCGCAGGAGATCAGCGCCAGCCGCGGACGGAGCGCGGCCATCAACGACCAGTCCTGGTTGGCCGATCCGTGGTGCGCCACCTTGAGGACGTCCACCCTCCCCACCCCCGGCGGCCCTGGACCGCTCCGCACCACACCCCGATCGGCACCCCCACCCGCCCTCGCAGACCCCACACCCCCACCGCCCTTCCCATCCCTGGAAGTTGACATCTCATCGCCGGATCCACGAACCGCCGACGAGGACGAGGGCGGTAGCCCGAGTGCCAGCACGGCGGCCTGGGCCGGGGGCTCCAGGTCTCCGAGCAGGGCGACGCGCAACGGGTCTGCTGGCGGGCCGAGTTCGGCGAGGACCGCGATGCTGGAGTTGTTCGGCCCCTCGGCCTCGGCGGGCAGCGGCGAAGTGGGCCACAGGACCTCCCAGGTGAGTTCGGCCCCGGCGGTGCGGCGTTCGCCCCGCTGCGCGTGCACCACCGGAATGCCGGCGGCAGCCGCCCAGCGGAACACCCGGGAGCGTTCGCCGTTCGACTCCTCCGAGGTGGTCACCTCGATCGCCCCGACCGACCGGCCGCGCAGCACGCCGGGGATGCCTTCCGCGTGGTCGGCGTGGAAGTGGGTGAGCAGCAGCAGCGGGACTCTGGTGACACCGAGCCCCCGCAGGCAGGCGTCGGCCGCCTTGGGATCGGGCCCGGCGTCCACCACCACGGCGGTGCCCGGCCCGACGGGCAGAACCGTCATGTCGCCCTGCCCGATGTCGCACATCGCCAACCGCCAGCCCGACGCGGGCCATCCGGTTGCCAGTCGGACGACGGAGGCCGGACGCAGCAGCACCACTGGCAGCAGCAGCGCGACCGCGAGCGCCACCAGCACCCTCGTCCGCCGGTGCCGGAACTGGCGGCCGGCCAGCAGCGGCGGCACCGCCCAGGCCAGCGAGACGATGACCACGATCAGCAGGATCGCGCCGAACGAACCGGCAGGCCAGGCGAGTTCGGCTCCCGGAAGTTCTGCCCCGCGCCGTGCGACCGCGGCCAGCCATCCGACTGGCAGCGCCGCGAGGTCCGCCAGGAACTCTGCGGCGCCCTTCGAGAGGGGTGCGACCACGAGGGCCCCGAACCCGAGCAGGGTGGCCGGGGCGACCGCGATCTCGGCCAGCAGGTTGCACGGCACCCCGACCAGGCTGATCCGGGGCGCGAGCAGCACGGTGACCGGCGAGCAGAACGCCTGCGCTGCGGCGGTGGCGCCGACCGCCGACGCCAGGTGGTGCGGCCAGTGGCGTGCCCGAAGTGCCGCCGTCCATCTCGGGCCGAGCAGCAGCAGCCCGGCGGTGGCCAACGTGGAGAGCAGGAAACCGTACGAGCGGGCCAGGTACGGGTCGAGCAGGATCAGGATCAGTACCGCTCCGGCCAGTGCGGGGACGCCTCTTCGCGGTCGGCCGGTGGCGAGTGCCAGCAGGCCGATCAACCCGGTGGCGGCGGCTCTGAGCACGCTCGGGTCGGGTCGGCAGACGGTGACGAACGCCAGCGTCAGCACGGTCCCCAGCAGCGCCGTGGTGCGGAACGAGAGGCCCAGCAGTCCGGCCAGACCGCCGCGGCCGGGGGTGTCGGGCTCACTGGAGGTACCGCCGACCAGGACGGCCAGGACGATCGCCAGGTTGGCGCCGCTCACCGCGACCAGGTGGCCGAGGTCGGTGGCTCGGAACGCGTCCGACAGGTCTTCGGGCAGCCGGGACACGTCGCCCACCACCAGTCCGGGGAGCAGCCCTCGGGTGTCCGGCGGCAGGTGGTCGCAGGCGTCCCGGAGCCCTTTGCGGAGGTGGGCCGCGAGCCGCTGCGGAAGGTTCGGCGGGGTGACGACGCGCGGCTGCCCCTGCGGGGCGAGCAGCGCCGCGCTGTCGATCCGGGACCGCCCTCCCGGCGCACCGGCCGCCGGTGGCCGCTCCGGCAGTACTTCTGCCCGCAGTTCCAACTCGGTGGAGGGGATCGACTGCTGCCATGGATAGTCCTCCTGGGAGCGGATCAGCAGGGTGACGGGTGTACGGGTGGCCACGGGCGTCGGCGGGGAGCCGTTGCCGGGGTAGGGGGAGGCACGGACTCGGGTGACGAGGGCGGGCACGGTGAGGGTCGGTCTGGACAGGGAACTGCCCTGGGTGTGCGAGCCGTGCTGTTTCGGGTCGCCCGTGACGATCAGCTCGACGGTGATCTCAGGGTTGGCGGGCTTCTCCTCCTTCGGTTGCACCGAACCGCTCCGTCCGTCGCCATCGGCCCGTTGTCCGGCCGCGACGGGCAGCGCGGCCGGGTGGGCCAGTGCGGGTAACGGACCACGGTGCAGGTCCGCGGTGTGCAGGACGGTGGTGGTGGCTGCCGTGGCGGCGGTCAGGAGGACTGCGGCGGTCAGGCGGTGGATCGAACGGCGGGGGCCTTTCGTAGTGAGCAGGACGAGGGAGGCAACTGCGGCTGCCAGAGCGGCCATGAGCAGCGAGGGGTGTCGCCCCGGGTCCAGGGCGAGAGCGGCGGAAGTCACTGCCCATGCGGTGCAGGCCGGGAGGAACAGTCGGTAGTCGGTGCGCTGGTGGGCGGCGGCAGGTGCGGCCGGCATCGAAGCTCCTCCCCTCGGCACTGCGGTAGTCGGCAACGGTTGGCGGGATGGTTCGCGAGGTGATGGCGACGTCTCTCCTGGTGCAATCTCCTTCACAAGAGCGGTGGTTGACGCCTGTCGGCGGACGGAGACGGTGCCGTCGGCCGCTGGGCGGCGAAGTGGTGTGCGACGGCCTCGCCCGCAGGGGGGCGGGCATGGACAGAGCGCGGGCGGGACGGGACGGGCCGCCCCACCTGCAGGGGGAGCAGAAGGCTGGCGTTACCTGGCGAATTGAGAACGGGGGCAGACCGGGCAGGGACGGCGATCCGGTTCTCACGCCTCGGCCGGGAGGCGCCGGGTTCCCCGGCCTGGCGGGCGGGCGGTTCGGTTCGGTGCAATGACGCGGCGGGTGTGCTGGGGCCTCCTTCGCGTGCTCGGGGCGGCGGCCTGGGCTTGGCGGAAGCAGCTGGTCAGAGGGTCAGGAGCGATTTGAGGTCTTCGTACTTCCGCGGGCCGATGCCGGGAACGTGGCGGAGCTGGTCGAGGGATTGGAAGGGGCCGTGGGCGAGGCGGTACTGGAGGATGCGCTGGGCCAGCGCGGGCCCCACGCCGGGGAGTGAGTCGAGCTGGTCCGCGTTGGCCCGGTTGAGGCTCACAGGACCTGCGGGGCCGGCGGTCGCCGCAACGCCGGGAGGGGGCTCGGCCCCTACGAGGATCTGCTCCCCGTCGGTCAGCGGCCGGGCGAGGTTGAGGAAGCTGGTGTCGGTGTCGGGGAGCGGTCCGCCGGCGGCGGCCAGGGCATCGGCGACCCGCGAACCCGCGGGGAGGGTTCGTAGGCCGGGGTGCTGGACTTTCCCGCCGATGTCGATGACCAGGGACGGTCCGGTCGGTTGGAGTGCTGGGGCTCCCTCCGCGGTTCGGTCGGAGACGGATTCGGCGATGGCGATGGCCGGGACGGCAACGGGGTGCGGTCGGCCGAGCCAGAAGTGCTGGACGGCGTAACCGGTGGCGAGAACGAGCAGGACGGTCAGACCGAGCACGGCCCGGCGGTCCAGGGCGAACGCGGCAGGGAGGCGGAACCGCAAGGGCAGTTTCGGCGGGGCCGGATGAGACACGGTGGCGGAGTTCGGGGTCGGTGGGGGTTCGGATGACGAAGGGACCGGGCCCGGTCGTGGGCCGGGCCCGCTGCCGCCGGGGAGGTCGGGCGCGGCCGGCTGCTCCGGCGAGGCGGCATCGTCCGGGGCGGCATGGTTCGAGGCCGACGCGCCGCCGGGCGGATCTCGTTCCGGCGGCGAACCAAGTCGACTGCCCCTCCTGGTCGGTGCGGTGTCGACGGCAAGGCCAAGGTCGACGGGTTCACGGGTGACGGCTGGTGCCGTCCGCCCGGGGTGCACGGGCGCGCCGTACAGCTCGAGGAGGCGCGGCGCCGACAGTGCCGGCGGCGGGTCGGGGTTCGACGGCACTGGCGCGTTCGCCCGTGCTGCGCCGGGTGGTTCAACAGCCCGGTCGGCGCCGTCCTCGCGCTCCGGCAGCCCGGCCGAAACGGTCTCCAGATCGTGCGCCGGTCCCGGCAGCCCGCCGTCCGCGTCGTCTGGAGGAAAGGCGAGTGCGAGAAGGCCGGGATCGGTGGACAGGTCCGCCGGGAGGATCCGGTCGAGGCGGGCTCGGGCGGTTGCGGTGGTCAGGCGACGGCGGGCTTGGGGTGTGGTGATGGTCCTCATGGCGAGGACAGTAGAACGGTGCTGACAGACCGTCGGAGAATTCGCCCACCCCTGTGGATAACTCCGGCCTGTGGATAACTCTTGTCACTCGAACGAGTGATTCAGGCCGGGTTCAGTGCGGCGACGCAACGACCGGGGACACCACGACGGCCAGCAGGCCGGGGCCGACGTGCGCGCCGATGACAGCACCGACCTCGCTGACGTAGAGCTCCCTCAGCCCGGGCACCCGCTCCCGCAGCCGTTCTGCCAGTGGCTCGGCCCGGTGCGCGGCGGCCAGGTGGTGAACGGTGATGTCCACCGGCTGTTGCGCCGCCCACTCGACCGCGATCTCCTCCAGCCGGGCGATCGCCCGGGAGGCCGTACGAACCTTCTCCAACGGCTCGATCCGCCCGCCGGAGAGGTGCAGCAGCGGTTTGACCGCCAGCGCGGAGCCGACCAGCGCCTGGGCGGTGCCGATCCGGCCCCCGCGCCGCAGGTGTTCCAAGGTGTCGACGTAGAAGAAACCGGCGGTACCGGCGGCCCGGGCCTCGGCGGAGGCGACCACCTGGTCGAGGTCCGCCACAGCAGTACCGGCGCCCACAGCCCCGTCACCGCCGCCGCCGTCCCCGCCCCCGCCCCCGTCCCCGTCCCCGTCCCCGGGCACCGAACCTGCGCGGGCCGCTTCCAGGGCCGCGACCGACTCGGCAGCGGCCAGCACGCAGCCGCCCAGGGCCATCCCGACGAGCCGGCTGTCGACCACTCGGACCGGGATCGGTGCTGCGGCAGCCGCCAGCTGGGCGGCTTCCACGGTGCCGGAGAGTTCGGCTGACAGGTGGATCGAGACGACGCCGCGCGCACCGGCTTCGGCGGCCGCCCGGTAGGCGGCCGCGAAGGTCTCGGGGCTGGGGCGGGACGTCGTCACCCGCTGCTTGGAGCGCAGGGCTTCGGCAACGTCCTTCGGGGAGATCTCGACACCTTCGGCGAAGACCTCGTCACCCACCGCGACGCTGAGCGGGACCACCTGGATTCGGTGACGGTCCACCGCCTGCTGGGGCAGATACGCGGTGGAATCCGTGACAAGTGCGAGGTGGCCGGGCATGTGCCGGAGGTTACCCGCCGCAAGGCCGCGAGGACAGCACTCGATATTCGGTGGTTTTCCCCCAAAGGCGGAGGGTAACTTCTCCGAGCACGGACAGCGACCATCCCGTGACGCGGGGTCAGGGGCGGTTGGGTCCTGCCGGGTTCGGCTTGCGGAGGCGGTCGGCGAGGCGGGAGAGCGGCTCGGCTGCCAGTCCGAGCAGTTCCTCGGCGCTGGTCGGGCGGCCGGCGCCCAGTCCCTTGCGGCGGTCGGCGGGCTCCTCCGCAGAAGCGGAGGCCGTGCCCGGGGAGCCCGTTGCGTGGGCGGCGGCCGAAGCGGATTCGGGGCCGTCGGCAGCGCCGGGGTCGGCCGGGGTCCAGTGCCGCAGGGCGCCGGCCTCGTCCTGGCACTCCTTGCCGAGGCGGGCGAGTTCGTCGTCGGCGAAGCGGCGCATCCGGTCCTGGGCGGCCCAGCGCAGGGAGTCCGCGGAGTGGGTGATCCGTTCGGTGCGCTCACGCAGTTCGGGGAGTTTGGCGGTGACCCGGCTGCTCATCGGCTCCCGCTCCAGCATGCGGAGTTCGGCGTCGAGCTCCGCGGCGTGCGAGTCGAGGCGGGCGAGGAGCTGGAGCGCGTCGCCGAGCTGGCCGTCCTGCGGCAGGCCGGATTCCAGGACCTGACGGGTGGAGTCCAGCCCGGTGCGCAGGGACAGCCGGAGCGCGGCGATCCGGCCCTGCTCACCCGGCCTGGTGAGGCTCTTCGCCTTCAGGGCCGCGTTCTCCACCGCCCGCTGGGCGTTGGTGCTGTGCCGGTCGACCTTGGCCGCCACCGCCTTCGCCGCCTTCACCGTTCCGACCACGGCCATCACCAGCAGCGTCACCCCGAACAGCGCGACCAGCGCCACCACCACACCGAGCGCTTCCATCGGGAGCCCACCTTCCGCCCGTGACCGACCCTGGACCGCCCGGTGCGGTCCGCTTGTCCGCCGGACTTCCACCGTAGCCCGGAGCGGCGTCCGACAGGAGGCCGTGGACGTTTCTCCGGCCCGAGATCAGGGACAGCTCAGGGATGTCCCCCAAGCGATCTCCCTGACTCCCCGGACGGTGCGCGCCCGCCGGTCCCCGGTCCGCGCCCGCCCACCGTGCCCACCCACGAAGAACGGAGCCGCCTTGTTCGCATTCCTCCGGCTGCCCGCCCGCCCGTACGCACGGACGACGAAGGGCCGGCCACCCCGTCACGGGGGCGACCGGCCCGGACCGGCTGACAGCACGCCAGCCCGGTTCCCGTCAGGCAGTGACGATGTTCACCAGCTTCGGCGCGCGGGCGATGACCTTGCGCACCTCCGCACCGCCGACGGCCGCGACCACGGCCGGGTCGGCCAGGGCCATCGCCTCCAGTTCGGCGTCCGAGATCGACGGCGGGACCTCCAGGCGGGCCTTGACCTTGCCCTTGATCTGCACGACGCAGGTCACGGTCTCGTCGACCACGTACGCCGGGTCCGCGACCGGGTAGTCCGCGAAGGCCAGCGACTCCTCGTGGCCCAGGCGGCGCCACAGCTCCTCGGCGATGTGCGGCGCCAGCGGGGCGACCAGCAGGACGATCTGCTCGGCCACCGAACGCGGCGTGGAGCCGCGCTTCACCAGGAAGTTGTTCAGCTCGATGGCCTTGGCCACCGCGGTGTTGAACCGCATGCCGGCCATGTCGCCGCGGATGCCGTCGATCGCCTTGTGCAGGGCGCGCAGCGTCGCCTCGTCCGGCTCCTCCTCGGTGACCACCAGCTCGCCGGTGACCTCCGAGACGACGTTGCGCCACAGCCGCTGCAGGAAGCGGTAGGAGCCGACCACGGCGCGGGTGTCCCAGGGGCGGGAGACGTCCAGCGGGCCCATCGCCATCTCGTACAGGCGCAGCGTGTCCGCGCCGTACTCGTCGGCGATCTCGTCGGGGGCGACCGCGTTCTTCAGCGACTTGCCCATCTTGCCCGCCTCGCGGCGGACCGGCTCGCCGTCCCAGTAGTACTGGCCGTCGCGCTCCTCGACCTCCGCCGCGGGCACCGGGAAGCCCCGGTCGTCGCGGTAGACGTCGGCGGTGATCATGCCCTGGTTAAACAGCTTGTGGAACGGCTCGACCGAGGAGACGTAGCCCAGGTCGTGCAGCACCTTGTGCCAGAAGCGGGCGTACAGCAGGTGCAGCACGGCGTGCTCGGCACCGCCGACGTACAGGTCGACGCCGCCGGCCGGCTTCTCGGCGGTCGGGCCCATCCAGTAGGACTCGTTGGCCGGGTCGACCACCGCGGAGGAGTTGACCGGGTCGACGTAGCGCAGCTCGTACCAGCACGAACCCGCCCAGTTGGGCATGGTGTTGGTCTCGCGGCGGTAGGTCTTGACGCCGTCGCCCAGGTCCAGCTCGACGTTGACCCAGTCCTCGTTGCGGGACAGCGGGGTCTTCGGCGAGGAGGCGGCGTCGTCGGGGTCGTAGGTGTGCGGCGAGTAGTCGTCCACCTCGGGAACCTCGACCGGCAGCATCGACTCGGGCAGCGCGTGCATCGCGCCGCTCTCGTCGTAGACGATCGGGAAGGGCTCGCCCCAGTACCGCTGGCGGCTGAACAGCCAGTCGCGCAGACGGTAGTTGACGGTGCCTTCGCCGATGCCCCGCTCGCTCAGCCAGGCGGTGACCCGGGCCTTGGCGTCGATCACGGACAGGCCGTTCAGCGACAGGCCGTCGCGCTCGGAGTTGACCAGCACCGAGTCGTAGGTGTCGAAGGCGCCGTCCCAGGTGTGCGGGTCCTCGCCGCGCCCGTCGGTCGGCTGCACCACGCAGCGCATCGGCAGGTTGAACGCCTGCGCGAAGGCGAAGTCGCGGCTGTCGTGCGCCGGGACGGCCATGATCGCGCCGGTGCCGTAGCCCATCAGCACGTAGTCGGCGATGAACACCGGGATCTGCTCGCCGCTGACCGGGTTGGCCGCGAAGGCGCCGGTGAACACACCGGTCTTGACCTTGGCGTCGGCCTGGCGCTCCACGTCGGACTTGGCGGCGGCCGCGGCCCGGTAGGCGGCGACGGCGGAGGCCGGGTCGGCGGCGCCGCCGGTCCACTCGTCGCGGGTGCCGGCCGGCCACTCGGCGGGGACGATCGTGTCGACCAGGGCGTGCTCGGGGGCCAGCACCATGTAGGTGGCGCCGAACAGGGTGTCGGGGCGGGTGGTGAAGACGGTGACGGTGTCGCCGCCGACCGGGAAGTCCACCCGGGCGCCTTCGGAGCGGCCGATCCAGTTGCGCTGCTGCAGCTTGATCGCCTCGGGCCAGTCCAGCAGGTCCAGGTCGCCGATCAGGCGGTCCGCGTAAGCGGTGATGCGCATCATCCACTGGCGCAGGTTCGACTTGAACACCGGGAAGTTGCCGCGCTCGGAGCGGCCGTCCGCGGTGACCTCCTCGTTGGCCAGCACGGTGCCCAGGCCGGGGCACCAGTTGACCGGCACCTCCTTGGAGTAGGCCAGCCGGTACTCGCCCAGCACCTCGTCGCGCTCGATGCCGGACAGCCCGGCCCAGTCGCGGCCGCCCGGCACCTCGCGCGCGCCGGACTCGAACTCGGCGATCAGCTCGGCGATCGGGCGGGCCTTGCCGGCGGCCTCGTCGTACCAGGAGTTGAAGATCTGCAGGAAGATCCACTGGGTCCAGCGGTAGTACTCGGGGTCGATCGTGGAGATCGAGCGGCGCGGGTCGTGGCCCAGGCCCAGCCGGCGCAGCTGGCGGCGCATGTTGGCGATGTTGTCCTCGGTGGACACCCGCGGGTGCACTCCGTGCTGCACCGCGTACTGCTCGGCGGGCAGGCCGAAGGCGTCGTAGCCCAGGGTGTGCAGGACGTTGTGGCCGTTCATCCGCTGGAAGCGGGCGTAGACGTCGGTGGCGATGTACCCCAGCGGGTGGCCGACGTGCAGGCCCGAACCCGACGGGTACGGGAACATGTCCATGATGAAGCTGTGGGGCTTCGTGGCGACGGGCGAGCCGTCGGCCAGCGGGCCGGTCGGGTTGGGGGCGTTGAACGTCCCCTCCTTCTCCCACAGGTCCTGCCAGCGGGACTCGATCTCGGCGGCCAGCGCGGCGCCGTAGCGGAAAGGCTCGGTGGCGGCTTCGGCCGCGCCGGAAGCGGGGGTCGTCTCGCTCATGGTCCTTCAGGCTCCATCGTCATCAGTCAGCGAACAGGCCGTAGAAAGCAGAAAACCCCTCCGCAGGAGGGGACGCCACGCCGACTCCGGCCTTCAAGCCGGTCCTGGTCAGCGCGGCCGGCTAAGAAGCAGGCGCACGGTTCGCATGGGCTCAGGGTACCGCACCCCCTCAACCCCCTTTCGCCCCGCTGCGTCAATCCCCCGCCCGCGTCCGGCCTGCCGGGCGGCCCTCGTGGGCCCCGTTCCCCGCAGCCACGGCCCGGTGCCCCGCGCGGCCTGCCGCTACGCCTCCGCGCGCATCGCGGTGTCGAAGTCCCGCAGGGCCCGGGCCACCCGCGCCGACTGCATGCCCGCCGCGAGCAGCCGGGCCCGGTCGGCGGTCCGCTCCGCCTCCGTGCGCTCGCCGGTGCGGCGGTAGGAGTCGGCGAGGCGCACCATCAGCAGCGCCTTGACCCGGGCCCGTTCCATCGAGAGCGAGTCGATCGCGGTCAGCAGCAGGCTGCGCGCCTGCTCGTGCTCGCCGAGCAGCAGGTACCCCTCGCCGATCATCCCCTCCAGGTCGGCCCGTTCCTGGGCGTGTTCCGGCACGTCCTCCAGCACCCGGAACGCCCGCTCGGCGACCGCCTCCGCGCTGATCTGCTCCCCCTTGCGGCCGTGCGCCCGGGCGATCCGCCCCAACTGCAGGGCCCGCTCGCACGGGGTCAGCACGTCGTCGGCGGCCCGCAGCGCGGTGGAGAGCATCGCCACCGGATCCAGTCCCCGCCCCCCGGAGTTGTACGTCGCCTGGACGGCGAGGCAGCCGACCACGCCGACGCCGAGCCGCGGGTCGCCGGAGACGTGCGCGGCCCGCAGCGCGGCGACGAAGGCCCGCTGCGCGGCGGCGTCGTTGCCCATGTCGTAGTTGGCCCAACCCACCAGCCGGGCCAGTCGGCTGGCCGCCCCGTACAGCTTGCGGCCGAGCGGCTCGTCGTAGCTGCCGAGCTCCAACAGCTTTCCCACCATGGCGAGTTCGGCCTTGGCGAGGTCGAGGATCAGGCCGCCGCCGTAGGTCCGCTCCAGCCGCTGCTTGGATTCGTAGGACAGCTGCAGGTCGGCCAGTTGCTCCGGGGCGATCCGCAGTGCGCCCTCCCCGCCGGTGACCTGCGGCGGCGGGGAGGCCCAGTGCCGGGCCGCCTGCTCCAGTTCGTCGCCGCGGAACAGGTCGGTCAGGCGGACCGGGGCGCCGTCGGCGCCCGCCTCGCGGAGCGCGGTCTGCGCGGTGTCGGCCGTCCACGGGTCGGTCAGCAGCCGGGGCGAGAGCATCTTGGCGCCCCGGTGGGAGCCCATCTGCCCCCAGAGCTGCTCGTAGGTGACCGCGATGCCGACGCTGCGGCCCAGCACCTCGCAGACGGTCTGGTCGTGCGGCGAGCGCGGCACCATGCCCCGGTCCCGCCACTTGTACGGGGCGGTGGAGCTGATCGCCATGCCGGCCGGGAGCACCGCGTTCACCTCACGGGCCAGCCGCTCCGGGCTCCAACCGAGCTGGTGGAGTATCCGGGCGAGCTCGTCGTTCCGTTTTCGCACCAGGTCGGCCATGGCACGACCGTAGCGGCCCCGCGCTCCGCCCGGCAGGGAAGTCCCGTGAACGGCCGAAGGCCGCCCCTTACGGGACGGCCTTCGAACTACTGTGGAGCTAAGGAGAATCGAACTCCTGACCTATTGCATGCCATGCAATCGCTCTACCAACTGAGCTATAGCCCCATGCTTTTGCTGCTGTCACCTGCGGTTTCCCTCGGCGACATCGCCAACTGTACACGGTCGGCGCCCCCGGCCCTAATCCGTTCCGACGCCCCGACAGCGGCCCCGACCTGCCCCGCACCCGCCACCCACCCCGGCCCCGGCGCGCCCGCGAACCCCGAGCCGACGCCCGCCCTCGACCGCCACTTCCGCACTCGCCCCGGAAACACCGAAGGCCGCCACCCTGATCGGGCAGCGGCCTCGCGGAACTGCTGTGGAGCTAAGGAGAATCGAACTCCTGACCTATTGCATGCCATGCAATCGCTCTACCAACTGAGCTATAGCCCCGCGACACTGACGACCACTCACGGACCACCGGTGCGGAGTGGAGCTAAGGAGAATCGAACTCCTGACCTATTGCATGCCATGCAATCGCTCTACCAACTGAGCTATAGCCCCGCAGTTCCGCGACTCCCGCCCCCGGTTTCCCGTCTGCGTTCCTCGCTGCGAACGAGGAAGACTCTAGCCGGTCGGAGCCGGAACTGTGAAATCCGAGCCGGTCGGGCCTCAGGTCTCGTCGCCGATGACCGGCTGCGGCAGGGTGCCGGCGTTGTGCTCCAGCAGCCGCCAGCCGCGCGAGTCCTCGCCGAGCACCGACCAGCAGCAGTTGGAGAGGCCGCCGAAGCGCTCCCACATCTGCGGATCCAGGCCCAGCATCCGGCCGATCATGGTGCGGATGGTGCCGCCGTGGCTGACCACCACCAGGGTGCCGCCCTCCGGCAGTTTGTCCACCGCGTCCAGCACCACCGGGACGGCCCGGTCGGCCACCTCGGTGGCCAGCTCGCCGCCGCCGCGGCGCACCTGCTCGCCGTTCGCCCACGCCTCGTACTGCTCCGGGTACCGGGCCCGGATCTCGGCGTTGGTGAGCCCCTGCCACTCCCCCGCGTAGGTCTCCCGCAGGCCCTCGTGGTGGTGCACCTCGAGGCCGGTGAGGTCGGCGAGCTCGGCGGCGGTGCGCCGGGCCCGCTGCAGGTCGGAGGAGATCAGCAGGTCGGGCCGGAGCCCGGCGAGCAGCCGGGCCGCCCGCTGGGCCTGGAAGATCCCCTGGTCGGTGAGCTCGATGTCCGTACTGCCCTGGAACCTCGATTCGAGGTTCCAGGAGGTCTGGCCGTGCCGCCAGAAGACGATGCGCGGCCAGGCCCCGGACCGGCTCAGAGGTCGCCCCCGGAGACGGCGTTGCCCGCGGCGTCGGTGACGGCGTTCTCCGGCCGGTTGCGGGTGGCCAGCGCGTCCTCGGGGAGCGGCAGCTCGGGGCAGTCCTTCCACAGGCGGTCGAGCGAGTAGAAGGAGCGCTCCTCGGAGTGCTGGACGTGCACCACGATGTCCAGGTAGTCGAGCAGGATCCAGCGGCCCTCGCGCTCGCCCTCCCGGCGCACCGGCTTCACGTCGAGCTTCTCGCGCAGCTGGTCCTCGATCTCCTCGGCAATCGCCCGCACCTGGCGGTCGTTGGCGGCGGAGGCGATCAGGAAGGCGTCGGTGATCGACAGCACCTCGCTGACGTCGAAGGCGATGATGTCGTGCGCCAGTTTGTCGGCCGCCGCCTGCGCGGCGACGGTGATCAGTTCCTGGCTTCGGTCGGTGACGGTCACGATGCTCTTCCGGATCGGCTGTGGGGATACCCTCCCAGGATCTCACGAACGCGACGGAGCCCCCGAGCGTTTTCCGCCCGGGGGCTCCGACCGCGCCTCAGCGGCGCCTTTCCGGCACCTCTCCGACCGATCCGCCCCACCGCCGAACCGGGGCCGCCCGACCGCCGGGCCGACCCGGCCACCGCCGGTTACTGCGTCTTCTGCGCCGGCGGCTGGTAGTCCTTGCCGATCACCAGCACCAGGTCCGCGTTCTGCGCCTCGGTGACCTTCTTCACCGCGCTGTCCGGCAGGCCCATGCTGGTGGCCAGGGTGAGGGCCGCAGGCTGCTTGGCGTCGTCGGTGTAGCGGATCTCGGAGCTCGCCTGGTCCGGTGCCTTGGCGCTGGAGGGCAGCGGGTCCATGCCCGAGTTGATCACCGCGACCTGCGCGGCGGCGGCCGAGGTCCCGTTTCCGGAGGCGTTCACGATGGTGACCCGGGTGGAGCCGCCGGTGCCCTTGGCGCTGCCGATGGTGCCGCCGAGGATCTCCTTCACCTGCTTGCCCGCCGTGGTGTCGTCCAGGGTGCCGTCGGCCTTGGTGGTGAGCACCGAGGTCGACAGGTGTCCGGCCTTCGCCTGCTTGGCCAGGTTGACCAGCACACCGGCCAGCGCGTTCTCGGGGAGCGACGGGTCGGCGACCATGTTCATCCGGCGCACGTCGTCGGTGGCCTCCGGCATGGTGGTCGGCATGGTGCTGATCACCGCGGCCATCACCTGCCCGAACCGGGCGAGTTGGGCGTCCGGCTTCTCGCCGGGGGCCTGCAGGGTCGCGTAGGCGACGGCGGCGTGCCCGTTCAGCAGGACGCCCTTGCCCGCCGGGGCGAGCACCTTGCCGTCCGCCTTGTTGTCCTCGCGCACCTCGGCGTTGGTGTCCACCCTGACGCCGCCGAGCTGGGAGACCAGCAGCAACAGGTAGGGGGTGTCCAGCCGCCAGGTGCCGGCCACCTTGGCACCGAGCACCGAGGAGAGGCCGTCGCGGGTCGCGGAGGCACCGAGCTCGGACGGGGCCTTGCCGATCGTCGTGGTGGCGGAGTCGCCGTTGCTGGGCAGCTGTAGGGTGTCCGGCAGCAGCAGCACGGTCGCCTTCCGGCCGCCCTCGTCGTCCACCAGCAGCGCGGTGGTGACCTTGCCCTGCGGATCGTGCAGGTGCACCACGTTGACGTACCGGCCGCCGGCCGCCGCGGCCGCGTCGTCACCGCCGCCGAGCTTCCCGGTCCACCACAGGTAGCCCACGCCGCCGGACGCCAGCACCGCCACCACCACCAGCAGCGAGACCAGCCGGTTGCGCAGCCGCCGCCGGCGCTCGGCCCGCACCTCGCTGCGCGACTCGGCGAACTTCAGCCAGTCGATCGCGTCCTCGGACTCCTCCGTCTGCTCGTCGACGAAGCTGAACTCGCCCGTGGTGTACGAGTCCCCGTTCTTGCCCTTCGCCCGGGCCGCCGCCGCTGCCGCAGCCCGCCCGCCGACCAGCTCGGACGGCTCCGCTCCCGGCGCGTCCGCCCCGCCCGCACCGCTCGCCCCACCCGGCGCGGACGCCGGAGCGCCAGGACGCGCCCGCGGCGGCACCACCCCGGCAGCGGCCGACGCCGCCCCCGGACTCGCCAGCGGCACCGACCGCCCGACCACCTGACCCAGCCCGGTCGCCGCCCCGGCCCCCGGCCCTGTCCCCTGCCCGGGCACCTGGCCGAGCACCTGCCCCGGAGCCTGCGTCCGGGTCTCGGCCGACTGCGGATGGAGCCCCTGCGCGGGCTGCTGCTGCTCGTGGTAGGGGTCGTAGGGCTGCTGCCCGTACGCGTCCCCGCCCGACTGCCCGCCGCCCTGCGGCCGACCGCCGAACTGCCCTTCGTAGCCGCGCTGTTCGAACCCCTGCGCCTCGTACCCGGGCTGCTCGTAACTCTGTCCCGGCTCGTAACCCTGTCCCGGCTCGTAGCCCGGTCCCTGCTCGTAGCCCTGCCCCTGCTGGTACCCGGACTGCTCGTACCCGCCCCGCCCGTACCCGGAGGACTCGTGCCCGGAGGGCTGGTAACCGGACGCCTCGTAGCCGGAGGAGTCGTACCCGCCCTGCCCGTAGCCCTGCGCCGGGTACCCGGGCGCGGCGGCCTGCTGCCCGCCGCCGCCGTAAGGATCCTGCGGGTACCCCCCGGACTGCTGGTACTGGGCGCCGTACTGGTCGTGCTGCCCGTACGCCGACTGCGGCGATGGCGACGACGACGGCTGCTGCCCGTGCCCCTCGTAGCCCTGCTGCTCGTACCCCTCGTACCCCTCGTGCCCCTGCTGCGCGTAGTACCCGGGCTGCGGCGGGGCGGTCGGCTGCGCCGGCGGCTGCTGGGGGTGGGGCTGCCGGGGCCGGGGCCGGGGCTGGGGCTGTTGGCCGAACCAGTTCTGGTCGTCGGGCGTTCCGGTCACGTCGTCCCTCCCGGGGGCATCAAGGCCGGGCCGACGCGTACAGCGCCCGCTTGTGGATGTATCGGACCACGCCGTCCGGCACCAGGTACCAGATGGGTTCGCCCTTGGCGACGCGCATCCGGCAGTCGGTGGAGGAGATGGCGAGGGCGGGCACCTCGACCAGCGAGACGCCGCCGACCGGCAGGCCGGTGTCGGAGAGAGTATGGCCCGGCCGGGTGCAGCCGATGAAGTGCGCGAGGTCGAAGAGTTCCTCGGAGGAGCGCCAGGAGATGATCTGGGCGAGGGCGTCGGCGCCGGTGATGAAGAAGAGTTCGGCGTCGGGGTGCAGGTCGCGCAGCTCGCGCAGGGTGTCGACGGTGTAGGTGGGGCCGTTGCGGTCGATGTCGATCCGGCTGACCGAGAACTGGGGGTTCTCGGCGGTGGCGATCACCGTCATCAGGTAGCGGTCCTCGGCCGGCGAGACCTGCCGGTCGGACTTCTGCCAGGGCTGCCCGGTGGGGACGAAGATCACCTCGTCCAGCTGGAAGGCGCTCGCCACCTCGCTCGCGGCGACCAGGTGCCCGTGGTGGATGGGGTCGAAGGTGCCACCCATCACACCCAGCCGTCGCCTGCGCGGACCACCGCTCGGTGCCGGGGTGCCCGGCGCGGAGGTGCCCGGCGCCACGTTCGTCCCGGAGGTCTCGACCTGCTCTCTCATGGCGCCACACCTTACGCGACCCGGGTGTCCCGGGGGTTCCGCCCGTGGACGGACCCCGGGCGCACCGGGCTCCGCCACCCCGGGGGCCGCGGACGCGCGGCGGGCGGGGCGGCGGCGCGGCCGGTCAGCGGTCGCGGTTGAAGCGCGTGGTGATGAAGAGCAGGAGCAGCAGGATGAACAGCGCCGCGCCGCCCGTCAGCAGGGGGTTGAGGCTGTCGTGGTTACCGCCCTCCTCGGCGAGGTGGACGATGGCGGGCAGGGCAGCAGGGCTCATGATCGGCGGGACCTTCTCGGCTCGGTGTGAGGACCAGGCGGTCACGGACCGTACGGCCCGCGCGCTCATCGTACGGGGGCCCGACACGCAACCGCGCGGCGGCCCACCGCGTCTGACCACCCGTGAACCGTCGCCCGGCCGGAGGCACGTCCACCGCGCCGGGAACCCGCACCCGGGAGCCCCGCCGACCGGGACCCGACCGGCCGGCTGACAGGCCGCCAGCAACCCGGACCGGAACCGGACCGAGCCGAAACCGGACCGGACCGGACCGACGGGCCAGAACGGAGACCGGGCCCGACAGCCCAGGTCGTCAGCCCAGGTCGTCGGCCGGGCGCCCGGCCGCCGCGCCGGTCCGCTCGGTCTCCCGGACGGCCTCGCGCTCCGCGTCGCGCTTCGCGCCGTCGCGGCTGGCCCGGGCCAGCGCCCACACCATCAGGCCGACTCCGACGAAGGAGGCGATCAGGATGAACCGCAGGAACAGACCGGGGCCGTTCTCGGTGGAGATCGGTCCGGCGAGCTGGACCAGGTCGGCAGGGGACATCACGGGCTCCTTGTTCGGTACGGCAGAGCCAGGGTAGTCCCGTTTACCGCCGCCCCGGCCCGGCACCCCCGGAGTGTCCGCGGGCTCGCCGGAAGGGGCGTCCCCGCTCTCCCCGGCCGTGGGCGGACGGCGTAGCGTGACCGCGGGGACGAGTACGGACACACCGACGTTGAAGTGGAAAGCAGCGGGGGCCGGCCACAGGTGCCGGTGCCGGCGTCGATCCAGGAGAGGTACTCAATGACCGACATGACCAAGGGTTCTGCGCCGAGCCGTCGCCGCCAGCGCTTCCCGGAGATCTCCACCCGGGCCTGGGAGCACCCGGCGGACCGCTCCGGGCTGGTGGCGCTGCGCAAGCTCACGGGTTTCGACGACGTCCTGAAGAAGCTGGCCGGCCTGGTGTCGGAGCGCAGCGTGCGCCTGATGTTCCTGGCCACGGCGGTGAAGGCGTCGGAGCGTCAGTTCCCGGAGCTGTACGACATGGTGCGGGACGCCGCGTACATCCTGGACCTGGAGAAGGTCCCGGACCTGTACGTCTCCCAGGACCCGAAGGTCAACGCGTACTGCATCGGCATGGAGACGCCGGTGATCGTGGTCACCACCGGCCTGGTCGAGCTGATGGACGAGGAGGAGCTGCGGGCGGTGATCGGCCACGAGGTCGGTCACGCGATGTCCGGGCACGCCGTCTACCGGACGATGCTGCTGATCCTCACCAACCTGGCGGCCCGGATCGCCTGGATACCGCTGGGCAACCTGGCGGTCATGGCGATGATCACCGCGCTCAAGGAGTGGTTCCGCAAGGCGGAGCTGTCCAGCGACCGGGCCGGCCTGCTGGCCGGGCAGGACCTGCAGGCGTCGATGCGCTCGCTGATGAAGCTGGCCGGCGGCGCGTCCCTGGCCGAGATGAACGTGGACGCGTTCCTGGAGCAGGCCGAGGAGTACGACAAGGCGGGCGACCTGCGCGACAGCGTGCTGAAGCTGCTCCAGGTGCTGCCGCAGTCGCACCCGTTCGCGGTGGTGCGGGTGGCCAAGCTGAAGAAGTGGGCGGAGAGCGAGGAGTACCGCTCGATCATGGCCGGGGCGTACCCGCGCCGCGGCGACGACCCGGAGGCCACGGTCAGCTCGCAGTGGAAGGCCGCCGCCGAGTCGTACTCGCAGTCGGTGAAGGACAGCAAGGACCCGCTGATGGGCCTGCTGCGCGACCTGGGCAACGGCGTCGGCACGGTCGGCGGCAAGCTCCGCGACACCTTCACGGGCGCCGGCCGCGGCAACGGCAGCAGCAACGGCGCCTCCAAGGACGGCGGCGACTCCCAGGACTGACCCCCCGAGGGCCCCCTGAGGGCCCCCTGAACGACCCGCCCGAACCCCGCCGGCCACGCCCGGCCGCGACTGGCCACGACCGACCCGACCGCGACCGACCCGACCACGAGGCCGCTCCGTCCCGCCCCGCCCCGGTCCCGCGGGCTCAGCCGGTGATCGGCCCGAGCACCCCGCAGGACTGCCAGGCCGGCCGGTCGTGGTCGGCCGGGTTCACGGCCGGCGGGGTGCTCGGGCGGACGCCCGCCGTGGTGGCCAGCATCGGCTGCAGGTAGTCGCTCTGCCCGGCCGAGCAGGAGCTGGGCCCGGCCTGCACGGCGGTGTCGACCACCCGCAGCCGGCCGGCGTCCAGGTCGGCCCGGTCGATGTCGAGGCGCACCGCCCGGCGCACCGCGTAGAGGGTGACCGCCGGGTCGCTGGTGGTGCCGGCCGGGCGCAGCGCATACACCAGGGTGTGGTCGGTGGTGACCTGCAGGGTGTTGCTGTCGAGCTCGCCGATGTGGACGCTGCCGGTGACCTTGACGGTGTCGGTGGCCAGCGCGATCTGCCCGGGGTCGAAGCGGACCATCCAGCCGGTGGCGTCATGGTGCTGGTCGTCCCGGGGCGAGTTGGTGCTCTCGTCGTACTGGACGAGTTCGCCGGCCGTGATCAGGACGCGGACCTGCCCGGTGCCGTTGGCGGTCAGGGTGGTCGGAGTCAGCGCGGAGGCCACCAGGTACTGCTGGGCGGTGTCCAGGGCCCGCTGCACCTGGGAGCCGGTGAAGTGGGCGGTGGCGGTGGCGGCGGGCAGTCCGAGTCCGGCCGAGCCGTCGGCGTACCCGCCGGGCAGCCCGGCGAACGGGTCGGTGCGGTCGGCGGCCGCGGTGACCGCCCCGGCCGGGGCGAGCGGGGTGAGGCTGACGGTCAGCTGGGTGCCGCTGGGCGGGGCGACCGACCCGCGCGGGGAGCTGATCCCGAAGTAGACGGCGGCGGCGAACGCCAGCGCGACCACCAGCAGCAGGACGACGGCCTGCCGGGGCAGCGAGAGCCAGCCGCGGGTCCGGGTGGCCCGGCCGAAGGCGCCCGACAGCCGCTCCTGCGCGGAGAGTTCCTGGATCCGGGCAGCCCGGACGAACGATTCGTCGAAGACGACGGACCGGAACTCGTCATCGTTGGAACCACCCTCGGGCGTGCCCCCAGGAGGCTCGCGCGGGTCACCCATACCACCAGGGTAGACTCGCGGGCCGCCCGCGACGAGGGTGCGCGGGTAACGAGCGCGCCACGGTGCGTCACGCCCGCCCGCAGCCCTGGCACCCGACCGCGCCGCCACCGGAGGCAGGCCCCAGCCACGCGCCGGAGACGCGCCCCGGAGACGAACCGCCGGAGCCGCCGGGTCTCAGCCCGCCGGGTCTCAGCCCACCGGGTCTCAGCCCACCGGGACGGCGGCCACCGCGGACGGCGGCCCGGGCACCGCGGACGCGGCACCCCCGGCGGGGGCCCCGCTCCCCTGGCTCCCGCCGCCGTCGCTCCGGCTGCTGTTGCCGCTGCTCGGTCGGGCCGGCGACTCCTGCGCGGCCCCGCCGACGCCCCGGTACACCGCGGCGACCGACAGCGCGACCAGGCCGACGCCCATCACCAGGGCCAGCACCCAGGCCACCGGCCGGTGCCAGCGCTGCTGGGCGACCGCCCCGCCGCGCAGCGGGTCGAAGGCGCGGACCCGGGAGCGGCGGGTGCGCCGTTCCTGCCGGTCGCAGCCGGACCACGGGTCGGGGTAGAAGCGGTCCTCGTCGAGTCCACCGGGCAGCGGGCGCAGTTCGAGCGGCAGCACCTCGTTCCCCCCGGTGAACTCGGTGGACTCGGTGAACTCGTGACTCCGGGCCGCTCCGGCCTGTTCCGGTTCGAGCCGGGCCTCGGCGGCGGCGAGTTGCCGCTCCAGGGCGCTCGGCTCGTGCACGGCGGCGGAGCGGACGAAGTTCTCGTCGAAGACCACGGTGGCGAACTCGTCGTTCGCATCACCGTGGTCGGCGCCGTCGGAGTACGGCGAGCCCCCCACATCCTCAGCCACGGATTCAATGTATTACCGGCCGGGGCGTTTGTCTGTGGGTCTCGCCGATCGGGTCCGGACGGGCTACCGCATTCGGCCGCGCGAGCCGGGGCGCACGCGATCGGGGCGCACTCCTCCGGAACCCGCGCGATCGGAACCCGCGCGACCGGGGCGCACGCGACCGCGGCCCGCGCGCCCCGGAAAGGGGACGGCCGCCCCGGGAAGGGGACGCCCGGGTCAGCCGCCGACGGTCTGCCGGGCCTCGCCGCGCACGTGCCCGTCGCCGGTGACGATGTACTTGGTGCTGGTCAGCTCCGGCAGGCCCATCGGGCCGCGGGCGTGCAGCTTCTGGGTGGAGATGCCGATCTCCGCGCCGAAGCCGAACTCGGCGCCGTCGGTGAACCGGGTGGAGGCGTTGACCGCCACCGTGGTGGAGTCGACGAGCTGGGTGAAGCGGCGGGCTGCGGGCTGCGAGCCGGTGACGATCGCCTCGGTGTGGCCCGAGGAGTAGCGGCGGATGTGCTCCACCGCGGCCTCCAGCGAGGGCACCACGGCGGCCGCCAGGTCGAGCGAGAGGTACTCGGTCTCCCAGTCCTCCTCGGTCGCCGGGACGGCCGTGACCCCGGTGCCCTCGGCGGCCTTGAGCACCGTCTCGTCGCCGTGCACGGTGACGCCGGCCTCGGCCAGCGCGGCCAGCGCGAGCGGCAGGAAGGCGTCCGCGACGTCCTGGTGGACCAGCAGCGTCTCGGCGGAGTTGCAGACGCTGACCCGCTGGGCCTTGGAGTTCAGCAGCACGCCGACGGCCATCGCCAGGTCGGCCTGCGCGTCCACGTACACGTGGCAGTTGCCGGTGCCGGTCTCGATCACCGGGACGGTCGAGCCCTCGACCACGGTGCGGATCAGCGAGGCGCCGCCGCGCGGGATCAGCACGTCGACCAGGCCGCGGGCGCGCATCAGTTCCTGCACCGACTCGCGGCTCTCGCCCGGCACCAACTGGATCACGTCGGCCGGCAGGCCCGCGCCGGCCACCGCCGCGCGCAGCACCTCGACCAGCGCGGTGTTGGAGCGGTACGCGGAGCCGGAGCCGCGCAGCAGCACCGCGTTGCCGGACTTCAGGCAGAGCGCGGCGGCGTCCACCGTGACGTTCGGCCGGGCCTCGTAGATGATGCCGACCACGCCCAGCGGGACGCGGACCTGGCGCACGTCCAGGCCGTTGGGCAGCGTGTAGCCGCGCACCACCTCGCCCACCGGGTCGGGCAGGCCGACCACGCTGCGGACGTCGGCGGCGATCGCGGCGATCCGCTCCGCGTTCAGCGTCAGCCGGTCGATCACCGACTCGGCGGTGCCGGCCGCGCGGGCCCGCTCGACGTCCTGCGCGTTGGCGGCGGTGACCTCGGCGGTCCGCTCGACCAGCGCGTCCGCGATCGCCAGCAGCGCGGCGTCCTTGACCGAGCGCGGCACTGGCGCCAGGGCGGCGGCCGCCTCCCGGGCACGGCGCGCGGCGGCGAGGACGGGGCTGTCGGCGGTGGCGGTGAGATCGCTCATGCCGCCAAGCCTAGCGAGCCGACACCGCCGCCCCGCCGCGCATTTCGCCCGCTGAGACGTCCGCGCCGATGCACTCGCGGAACCGGCGCGCCCACAGAACCGGCGCCCCGCGGAACCGGCGGGCGCACCTCAGTACGGGTGCACCCCGCCGAGCTGCGGCGGCGGATCGCCGAAGCCCTCGGCGACCCGCTTGTGGTACGTCGGGCGGTCCACCACCTCCAGGCCGACGATCTCCCAGGCCGGGAGCTTCGCGCTGGCCTTGTGCTCGCCCCACAGCCGCAGCGCGATCGCCGCCGCGTCGTGCAGGTCCCGCGCCTCCTCCCAGTAGCGGACCTCGGCGTGGTCCGCGGCGTAACGGGCCGTCAGGAAGAACGAGTGGTCGTGCGCCAGTTTCTCCAGTGCCGTCCGCAGCTCCGGCAGCGGTGTCGCCGCCCCGGCCACGCTCAGCACCACGTGCCACATCCGGGCCTGCTCGCGCGGGGCGCCCTGTCCCGGGTCCTCCTGCGCGGCCTCCTGCCCGACGCCCCGGCCGCCCTCGATGCTGGTGAGCCGCCGCTCGGGCCTCTGTCCCGGCAGCGCTTCCTCCCGCCTGCGAACCACCGGCGGCCTCCTGTTCAGCGTGTCGCGCGGGCCCCCCGGCCCGCTGCTCCCACCCCCCGTACCGGCCCCGCCGCTCGCGCTCAGCCGCGCAGCACGACCAGGTCGTCGCGGTGGACGACCTCGCGTTCGTACGCGGCGCCGAGCTCCTGAGCCAGCTCTCGGGTGGACCGGCCGAGCAGACGGGGCAACTCCCTCGCATCAAAGTTGACCAGTCCGCGGGCGACGATGTGACCGTTTTCGCCAAGAAGGTCAACCGGATCGCCCGCGGCGAACTCGCCCTCCACCCGGGTCACCCCGGCCGGCAGCAGCGACTTCCCGCCGTGCACGACGGCCGCCACCGCCCCGTCGTCCAGGGTCAGCGAGCCGCGCGGCGAGGAGGCGTGCTCCAGCCAGAGCAGCCGGTCGGCGGAGCGGCTGCCGGTGCGCCGGAACAGCGTGCCGGTGGGCCGGCCGGCCAGCGCGTCGGCGGCCTGGCTGGCCGCGGTCAGCACCACCGGGATGCCCGCGCCGGTGGCGATCCGGGCCGCCTCGACCTTGGTGACCATGCCGCCGGTGCCGACGCCCGCCTTGCCGGCGCTGCCGATCTCGACGCCCGCCAGGTCCTCCGGGCCGTTCACCACGGCGATCCGGCTGGTGCCGGGCTTGGCCGGGTCGCCGTCGTACAGGCCGTCCACGTCGGAGAGCAGCACCAGCAGGTCGGCCCGCACCAGGTGGGCGACCAGCGCGGCCAGCCGGTCGTTGTCGCCGAACTTGATCTCGGCGGTGGCCACCGTGTCGTTCTCGTTGACGACCGGCATCGCGCCCATCGTCAGCAGCTGCTCCAGCGTCCGGTACGCGTTGCGGTAGTGCGCCCGGCGGCTGGCGTCCTCGGCGGTCAGCAGCACCTGGCCGACCCGGACCCCGTAGCGGGCGAACGAGGCGGTGTACCGGGCCACCAGCAGCCCCTGGCCGACACTGGCCGCGGCCTGCTGCCGGGCCAGGTCCTTGGGGCGCTTCTCCAGCCCGAGCGGGGCCAGTCCGGCCGCGATCGCGCCGGAGGAGACCAGCACCACCTCGGGCGCGTCCGGCCGTCGGCGCAGCTTGGCCAGCGCGTCCACCAGGGCGTCCACCCGGTCCGCGTCCAGCCCGCCGGCGGCGGTGGTCAGCGAGGAGGAGCCGACCTTCACCACGACCCGCCGCGCCGAAACGACCTCCTCGCGGAGCAACTGATCCACCATCAGTCCGACCTTTCCGACGCAGCCTGTGTACGTCCGCAATCTAGCGAGCGGAATTGCAGGCACGAAATCCGAGCTGGACACTTGCGCCCGCGCGAACGGGCCCGCGGAACCGCACCCGGCCGGCGGGGCGCACAACGAGATCCGCCCGAGGCGGGGTCTCCCCACCTCGGGCGGATCGTCCGGTGCTTCCGCGGTCGCCCGCGCGGCTGTCCGCGCCCGGTACGCACCGGTCACCGTCCCGCCGGAGCCCGGAACCCGGGACCGGAAGCCCGGAACCGGAACCGGAGCCGGACCTACTGGTCGAGCTCCTCGCGGCCGGAGGAGAGCGCCTCGAAGTCCAGGTACTCCTGCTCCGCCGCGTCCCGGCCGCGCTGCCGCTCGCGGCGGCGGTCGACGGCGGGGCGCTGGGTCTCCATCCGGTGGTCCTCGCCGCGCCGGCCGAGCATCTCGGCGCCGGCTGCCATGGTGGGCTCCCAGTCGAAGACGACCGCGTTCTCGTCGGGGCCGATGATGACGGTGTCGCCCTCCTTGGCGCCGATCTTCCACAGCTCCTGCTCGACGCCGAGCCGGGCCAGCCGGTCGGCGAGGTAGCCGACCGCCTCGTCGTTGGCGAAGTCGGTCTGCCGGACCCAGCGTTCGGGCTTGCCGCCGCGGATCCGGTAGGCGCCGTCCTCCTCCTCGATGGTGAAGCCGGCGTCGTCGACCGCGGTGGGCCGCAGGACGATCCGGGTGTTCTCCTGGGCGGGCTTGGCGGCGCGCGCGGTGGCGACGATCTCGGCCAGCGCGTAGGAGAGTTCGCGCAGGCCCTTGTGGGCGAGCGCGGAGACCTCGAAGACCCGGTAGCCGCGCTCCTCGAGCGAGGCGCGGGTCAGGTCGGCGATGTCCTGGCCGTCCGGGACGTCGATCTTGTTGAGCGCGACCAGTCGCGGCCGGTCCTCCAGGCCGCCGTACTGGGCGAGTTCGTCCTCGATGGTCTCCAGGTCGGTGAGCGGGTCGCGGCCCGGCTCCAGGGTGGCGCAGTCCAGCACGTGCACCAGCACCTCGCAGCGCTCGACGTGCCGCAGGAACTCCAGGCCGAGGCCGCGGCCCTGGCTGGCGCCGGGGATCAGGCCGGGCACGTCGGCGATCGTGTAGACGGTCTCGCCGGCGGTGACCACGCCGAGGTTGGGGACGAGGGTGGTGAACGGGTAGTCGGCGATCTTCGGCTTCGCGGCGGAGAGCACCGAGATCAGCGAGGACTTGCCGGCGCTCGGGTAGCCGACCAGCGCGACGTCGGCGACGGACTTCAGTTCCATCACGATGTCGCGGGCCTCGCCGGGCTCGCCGAGCAGCGCGAAGCCGGGGGCCTTGCGGCGGGCCGAGGACAGTGCCGCGTTGCCCAGTCCGCCGCGGCCGCCCTGGGCGGCGACGAAGCTGGTGCCGTGGCCGACCAGGTCGGCCAGCACGTTGCCCTGGCGGTCGAGCACCACGGTGCCGTCCGGGACGGGCAGCACGATGTCCGGGCCGAGCGCGCCGGTGCGGTGGCCGCCCGCGCCGGGCTTGCCGTTGGTGGCCTTGCGCTTGGGCGAGTGGTGGTACTCGAGCAGGGTGGTGACCTGCGAGTCGACGACCAGGATCACCGAGCCGCCCTCGCCGCCGTTGCCCCCGTCGGGGCCTCCCAGCGGCTTGAACTTCTCCCGGTGCACGGAGGCGCAGCCGTGGCCCCCGTTACCCGCGGCGACGTGCAGTTCGACGCGGTCCACGAAGGTGGTCATGAGCGGTGCCTCCAGTGCGAAGAAACGAGGTTGTCCTGCGGTAAAGCGGAAGGGTGGGCCCGGATCATCCCGGCCCACCCTTCACAGCGAGTCTGTACGGACTCAGGCCTCGACGGCCACGATGTTGACGACCTTGCGGCCGCGACGGTTGCCGAACTGCACGGCACCGGCGGTCAGCGCGAACAGGGTGTCGTCGCCGCCACGGCCGACGTTCGCACCCGGGTGGAAGTGGGTGCCGCGCTGGCGGACGATGATCTCGCCGGCGGAGACGACCTGACCGCCGAAGCGCTTCACGCCGAGGCGCTGGGCGTTCGAGTCACGACCGTTGCGAGTGGAACTCGCACCCTTCTTGTGTGCCATCTGGCTATCCCCTTTCTAGGAAAGACCGCAGGAAGTTGTTACTTGCTGACCGAGTCGATGCTGGTGATGCGCACCGCGGTGTGCTTCTGGCGGTGGCCCTGACGACGGCGGTAGCCGGTCTTGTTCTTGTAGCGCAGGATGACGATCTTGTCGCCCTTGGTCTGGTCGACAACCTCGGCGTGGGCCTTCACGCCGCCGAGCACCCACGGGTCGGAGGTGATGGACTCACCGTCGACGACGAGGATGGTCGAGAGCTCCACCGAGTCACCCGGCTTGGCGTCGATACGGTCGATCTCCAGCACGTCGCCGACGGCGACCTTGTGCTGGCGGCCGCCGGCGCGAACGATCGCGTACATGCGGTACCTGCTTTCCTAACTCGGTCGGAACTCCGGATGCCAGCCGCCTGGGTATGGACACAAGCGGGCCTCCCCCGGAGAGCGCCGGAAGCGGCGTCCACCCGGGAGGTGAGGTGCTCTGGAGCGTGGCGTCAACACGCCGATGGTCAAGAATACGGACCAGTCCATCCGAAGACAAACCGGGACGTGCGAGGGGGCCGGGAGCGCCGCCGAAGCGGTGCTCCCGGCCCCCTCGGGCTCACTCCGCGGCGCCGTCGCCCTCGGCGGTCGCGGTCTTCTTGGCCGCCGCGCCGGTCCGCTTGGTGGCGGCCTTCTTGGCGGTGGTCTTCTTGGCGGCCGCGGCGGTGGTGGTCTTCTTCGCCGCGGTCTTCTTGGCCGCCGTGGTCTTCTTGGCGGCGGTCTTGGTCGCGGTCTTCCGGGCGGCCCGCTTCTTCGGCGCGGCCTCCTCGGCCGGGGCCCCGACGGCCTGCTCGGTGTCGACCTCGACGGCGACCTCGGCCCCGGGCTCCACCGCGGCGACGGCCTCGGCCGCCACCTCCGCGGCGGTCTCGGCGACCTCGACGGCCGACTGCTGCTCGGCGGCCGACTTCTCGGCGGCGCTCAGCGCGGCCTCCATCGCGGCCTCGGCGCGGGCCTGCAGGACCACGATCTCGGCCTCGCCGGACGCCCCGGCCGGGGCGGTGGCCTTGCGCACCGCGCGGCGCCGGGTGCGGCCACCGGCCGCGGGGGCGGCCGGCGGGATCTCCACCAGGCTGGGCTTCTCCTCGGCGACCGGCGCGGCGGCCGGCTCGACGACGACCTCGGCCTCGGCGGCCTCCGCCGGGGCGGTCTCCTCGACGACCTCGACGTCGGCGAGCTCCTCGATCGGCTCCAGCTCGTCGACCACGTCGAGGACGGCCTCGGCCGCGGCCTCGACGGCCTCGGTGCCGCTCTCGACCGCGTCCGCCTCGGCGTTCCCGGCCCCGCCGCGGCCCCGGCGGCGGCGCTTGCCGCCGCCCTCGCCCGCGGCGGCCGCGGGCGCGGTGTGCGAGCCGTGGTTGTGGCCGGGCTGGTCCATGTGGACGATCACGCCGCGGCCGTTGCAGTGCACGCAGGGCTCGGAGAAGGACTCCAGCAGGCCCTGGCCGACCCGCTTGCGGGTCATCTGGACCAGGCCGAGCGAGGTGACCTCGGCCACCTGGTGCTTGGTCCGGTCACGGCCCAGGCACTCCAGCAGGCGGCGCAGCACCAGGTCCCGGTTGGACTCCAGCACCATGTCGATGAAGTCGATCACGATGATGCCGCCGAGGTCGCGCAGCCGCAGCTGGCGGACGATCTCCTCGGCCGCCTCGATGTTGTTGCGGGTGACGGTCTCTTCCAGGTTGCCGCCCTGGCCGACGAACTTGCCGGTGTTGACGTCGACGACGATCATCGCCTCGGTCCGGTCGATCACCAGCGAGCCGCCGGAGGGCAGCCAGACCTTGCGGTCCAGCGCCTTCATCAGCTGCTCGTCGATCCGGTAGGTGGCGAACACGTCGACGTCCGAGGTCCACTTCTGCAGGCGCTCGGTGAGGTCGGGGGCGACGTTGGAGACGTAGTCGTGGATGGTGCTCCAGGCGTCGGCGCCACTGACGATGACCTTGGTGAAGTCCTCGTTGAAGATGTCGCGGACCACCCGGACCGTCATGTCGGGCTCGCCGTAGAGCAGCGCCGGGGCGTTGCCGGTGGCGGCCTTCTTCTGGATCTCCTCCCACTGCTGCTGGAGGCGCTGGACGTCGCGGGTGAGCTCCTCCTCGGAGGCGCCCTCGGCGGCGGTGCGGACGATCACGCCCGCGTCGTCCGGGACGATCTTCTTGAGGATCTGCTTGAGGCGGGCCCGCTCGTTCTCCGGCAGCTTGCGGGAGATGCCGGTCATCGAGCCCTCGGGCACGTACACCAGGTAGCGGCCGGGCAGCGAGATCTGGCTGGTCAGCCGGGCGCCCTTGTGGCCGATCGGGTCCTTGGAGACCTGCACCAGCACGGACTGGCCGGACTTCAGCACCGACTCGATCCGGCGCGAGCCGCCGTGGCCGCCGAGCGCGCCGAAGTTGACCTCGCCCGCGTACAGCACGGCGTTGCGGCCCTTGCCGATGTCGACGAACGCGGCCTCCATCGACGGCAGCACGTTCTGCACCTTGCCCAGGTACACGTTGCCGACGTACGAGGTGGCCTGCTCCTTGTTGACGTAGTGCTCGACCAGCACGCCGTCCTCGAGCACGCCGATCTGGGTGCGGGCGCCGTTCTGACGGACCACCATGACCCGCTCGACGGACTCGCGGCGGGCCAGGAACTCGGCCTCGGTGATGATCGGGACGCGGCGGCGGCCCAGCTCGCGGCCCTCGCGGCGGCGCTGCTTCTTGGCCTCCAGGCGGGTGGAGCCCTTGATCGACTGCACCTCGTCCGGGTCGAAGGCGGGCTCGGCCGAGCGGCGGCGCGGCTCGCGCACCTTCACCACGGTGCGCACGCCGTCCTCGGTGGTCTCGGCCTGCTCGGCACCGCCCTCGCCGCTGCGGCGGCGGCGGCGACGGCGGCGGCGCGAGGAGGACAGGCCGGCGGCCAGGTCGTCGTCCTGGTCGTCCTCGGCCTCGTCGTGCTCGTCGGCCTCCTCGTGGGAGGCGTCCTCGGTCTCGGCGGTCTCGGCCTCGACCGCCTCGGACGCGTCCTCGGCCTCACCGCGGCGGCGGCGACGGCCACCGCGACGGCGGCGGCGGGACGGGCGGTCGTCCTCCCACTCGGCGTCCTGCTCGGGGCCGGCGGCGGGCGCCTCGACCTCGGCGGGGGCCTCGACGGCGGGCGCGGCCGGGGCGGCGGCCTTGGCGGGCTGCGGGGCGGCCTTCGCGAGCTTGGCCGACTGCTGGACGCGCACCGCGGTGCGGACCCGGCGGCGGCCGACGCCGCTGTACTCGAACTCGTCCTCGCCGGCGGCCGGCTGCTCGGGCTCGACCGCGGCGGGGGCCGGCTCGGCGGCCTTGGCAGCCTTGGTGGCCTTGGCGGCGGCGGGCGCGGGGGCGGCGGACGCGGCGGGCGCGGTGTAGGCCGCGGGCTCCTGGAAGACCGGCGCCTGGAAGATCGCGGTGGACGGGCGGACCGCCCGGCGGCGGGCCCGCGGCGGCTCGGCCTCGACGACCGGCTCGGGCTCGGCGACGGGCTCGACCGGGGCCTCGGCCTCCGGCTCCTCCTCGACGGCCTCGGCGACCGGCTCGGGCTCGGCAGCGGGCTCCTCGGCCGCCACCGGCGACTGCACCGGCGCGGAGGCGCGCTTGCGGGTGCGGCGGGCCCGGACGGGCTTCTCCTCGGCGGCCGGCTCGGCGGCAGCGGGGGCCTCCGCGGCGGGCACGGGCTCGGCGACGGCCTCGGCCGGGGCCTCGACGGCCTCCGGCGCACCGGCGGGCGCCTCGACCCGCTTGCGGGTGCGGCGGGCCCGGACGGGCTTCTCGGCGACCGGCTCCGCCACCGGCTCGGCGGCGGCGGGCGCCTCGGGCGCGGCCTCGGCCGCAGCGGCCTCCGGCGCACCGGCCGGGGCCTCGACCCGCTTGCGGGTGCGGCGGGCCCGGACGGGCTTCTCGGCGACCGGCTCGGCGGCAGCGGGGGCCGGAGCCTCGGCGGCGGCCGGCGCGGCGGTCTCGGCCGCGACCACGGTCTCGGCGCCCTCGCTCGCGGCCCCCTGCGGGGAGCCGGCCGGGCGGGAGACCGCCCGGCGGCGGCGCCGCGGCGGGGCCGCGGAGGCGCCGTCGGCGCCGTTGTTGTCGTTGTGGTCGGCCGCAGCGGGCTGCGGTTCGGTGTTTTCGAGCATGCGGGTGTGTCTCCCGTCAGGCCCCCGGGCTCCGCATCCGGGCACGACGCTCCACCGCAATTCACCAGCCGGACGCCGCTTGGGGCGGTCCGGCTCCCACGGTGCCGTCGTGCGGACGCGAGGCCGCACAGGGGCTCGTAGTCTCGCTCGACCTCCCGCGGGGCGCGGGGGGCCGAAAAGTCTTCTGGTCTGACCAGTCTTCTCAGTTTTCAAGGGCCGGGCCGAGGGGGTGGCCGGGCCTGCGCGCGACGACGCTCGCTCCCCTGGGGAGCCGCGGGGGCCGGGGAGCCGCAGGCCCGGAGTTCTCTCCGTGCCTGCGCTCCCGCCCACTCGGCGGACGGCGGTTGCGCGCGGCGGGGCGGCCTACCGGCCGACCTCGGCCGCGGCGCGGTCGAGCGCCAGCGGGTCGGTCACCGTGCCGGTCTGCTCGTCGAGCGGCCCCTGCGCCAGCCTGGTCACCTCTGCGGGGACCGGCGGCGCGAGGTCGGCCGTCGAACGGAGACCGGACAATACGTCGTCGGGTCGTACGGCGGGTGTGGCGTGTCGTACTACCAGGCGCAGTATCGCACAGGGAGCACCCGGACGAACATCGTCCGCACCGTCCGTGGCCGTGTTGTCACCGATCCCGACCAGGGCGGAGCCCTCGGGGACGATTTCCATCGCGGCGACGGCGGAGCGCGCGTCGAAGGTGCGCAGGCCGTTCTTGGTCATCCGCTGGACCTCGACCGCCTCGGCGGCCAGGAACGCGGCGGCGGCCTTCTCGGCCTCGACCGGCTCCACGCCGGGCAGGCGCAGCAGCCACTCGGAGGCCTCCAGCCGCTCCACGAAGTTGCTCGTGGCGACCTCGACGGCGTCGGTGACGTCCAGGCCGGGCGGCAGCGACGCGTCCAGCTGGCGGCGCAGCGCCTCGGGGTCGCGGTGCTCGGCGAGGCCGATCTCCAGGTACTCGGCCTCGCTGGCGGTGCCGGTCGGGGCGGCGTTCGCGTAGGAGACCTTGGGGTGCGGGGTGAAGCCCGCGGAGTAGGCCATCGGGACGGCCGAGCGGCGGAGCGCGCGCTCGAACGCCCGCTGGAAGTCCCGGTGGCTGGTGAAGCGCAGACGGCCGCGCTTGGTGTAGCGGAGACGGATGCGCTGCACCGTCGGCGCGGGCGGCGGACCGTCGGGCGTGCGGCGTGCCAGGGGGCTCAGTCCTTCGTCAGTTGTCCCCGTCCGGCCTCGCACCGCGTGCGGCTCCGGCCGGACCTTGTCCTCACCTAGGGTACGCGGTGCGTCAGCCCAGCAGTGTCCGCCGTACCTCCCGGGCCACCCGGCGGATCTCCGCCTTGACGGGCCACCAGACGTCGCGGCGCACCCAGCGGCACGGGGCGACCACGGTGAAGCGCCAGATCCGGCCGCCGAGCCGCCAGGCCCAGAGGAACGCCAGCCCGAGCGCGCGCAGCACCGGGAAGAGCACCGGCCGCCACAGCCCGTGGTAGAACGCCTTGCCGAGCGGCACCAGCACCCACCGCCAGCAGGCTCGGAGCGGCACCGCGACCAGGTAGTACGCCAGCCGGGCGACCACCTTGCCGAACCCGACCGCGAGGTACGCCGCGCCGCGGCCGATCGGGGCCAGCACGTAGCGCCACAGCGCCTCCAGCGAGGGCAGCAGCACCCACTCCCACAGCCAGGTCAGCGGCACCACCACCAGCCAGTGCCACAGCCAACCGATCGGGACGACCACCAGCGGCCGCAGCACCCACCGCCAGAGCATCCGCAGCGGCCACAGCAGCACCTTGTCGACCAGCCAGCCGATCCCGCGGGCGATCAGCACCACGAGTTCCCACAGCAGCCGCAGCGGCACCACGACCGCCACCACCACCGGCCGCACTACCGCGACCAGGCATCCCCCGCCCTGTTGCGGCTGTCCCTGCTGCTGAGCCATCGCCACTCCCCGTAAACCGATCAGCCGATGGTAATACCCAGGCAAAGGGCCCCCGCCACGGGGTCGCGGCAGGGGCCCTGGGGTGATGGTGCGTCAGCTGTTGACGACCGTCAGGGGAAGCAGCTTCTTGCCGGTCGGACCGACCTGGATGTGGGTGTCCATCTGCAGAAAGAAAGAGACACGACCACATCCGAATGGCAGTCGTCTCGTTGACCTGGCAGTGAACACGGAACCGAAGCGGACCGCGCCCCGCGGGCACTGGCGCGAGAACGACCTCGCCCTCCTCGACGAACTGCTGGCGGACGAGCGGCGCCTCCTGCGGAACGCGCCCCGCGCGCTGCTCTCGGTGAGGCTCTCGTCCTTCACCGCGGATACCACATCGCCGGTGCGCCAGGAACTCGACCTCCGGCGGCTGGCGCGGGAGCGCGGCTTCCGCGTCGTCGGCGTGGCCGGCGACCTGAACGTCTCGGCCACCCGGGTCCCTCCGTGGAAGAGGCGACAACTGGGTCACTGGCTGGTCGACCGCGTGCCCGACTTCGACGTCCTGCTCTTCTGGAAACTGGACCGCTTCGTCCGTCGTCTGACCGATCTCAGCGTGATGATCGAGTGGTGCACGGACCACGGGAAGAACCTGGTCTCGCTGCACGAGGCCATCGACCTGTCCACGGCGGCGGGCAAGGAGTTCGCGAAGGTGATCGGGGGCGTGGCCGAAATCGAGGCCGGCGGCACCAGCACCCGCGTCACGAGTCTCTGGGCCTACGCGAAAACCCAGCCCGACTGGCTCGTGGGCAGACCCCCTTACGGATACGCGACGGACGCAGGGGGCAGGTTGGTCATCGAGCCCGGAGCCTGCCGCGTCCTGCGTTGGTGCCACGGCGCGGCGCTGCGCGGGGTCTCCGCCCGCCGGATGGTCGCCGTACTCGTCCGAGCCGGGATCTCCACCGGGGGTGGCGGTCGGTGGACCGCCACGACGCTTCTACGGCGGCTGCGGAACCCGGCGTTGTGCGGGTGGCGCGTCGAAGCGGAGACAGCGGCGGGCACTCGCCGGTCGAGGGTCGTGCTCGACCGGAAAGGCGCCCCCATCAGGGTGGCCGAGCCGATCTTCAGCGCGGAAGAATGGCAGTCGCTGCAATCGGCCCTCGGCCGCAGGGCCGTCGCCCAGCCCCGCCGGAGTCCCGACGGCGCCACCGAGTTCCTGGGAGTCCTGGTGTGCGCCGACTGCGGCACCAACATGACGGTGCAGCGGACCAGGACGGACCAGCGCGTCTACGTCTACCTCCGCTGCCGGACCTGTCCGAGCGGGGGCCTGGGAGCACCACGACCGAGCGCCGTGCACGGAAGGCTCTCCGGCGAGGTCCTGGCCGCACTCGGAGCGCTGCCGGTCCGCGTACGGGAGTACCGGGCGGGCGCGGTCGGCGCGAACGGCTCTTCGGAAGAGGCGGGTTGGACGCTGTCCGCGACCGGCGAGACCTTCGGCGACCGCTGGCAACGCGAGGGAACCGGATCGATGGCGGAGGACCTGCGGCGGGCACGGGTCACTTGCCGGGTCCGCCGGACGAAGGTCCCCGGCCGCCGGGCACCGGAGGTGGATCTGGAACTGGTGGTCCCACCCGACGTGGAGGAAGCCCTGGTCATCAAACCGGACGTGTTCGCGGTGCGGCTTCCCTGATGCCGTCGGCCCCGCACCAGGGCGGGGCCGACGACGCAGGCAGGCACTCGGGCTACTTGTTGACGACCGTCAGCGGCAGCAGCTTCTTGCCGGTCGGACCGACCTGGATGTCGAGACCCAGCTGCGGGCAGACGCCGCAGTCGAAGCACGGGGTCCAGCGGCAGTCCTCGACCTCGACCTCCTCCAGCGCGTCCTGCCAGTCCTCCCAGAGCCAGTCCTTGTCGAGGCCGCTGTCCAGGTGGTCCCAGGGCAGCACCTCCTCGTAGGAGCGCTCGCGGGTGGTGTACCAGTCGACGTCGACGCCGGTGCCGGACAGGCCCTTCTCGGCGGAGGCGATCCAGCGGTCGTAGGAGAAGTGCTCGCGCCAGCCGTCGAAGCGGCCGCCGTCCTCGTAGACGGCCCGGATGACGGCGCCGATCCGGCGGTCGCCGCGGGAGAGCAGGCCCTCGATGATGCCGGGCTTGCCGTCGTGGTAGCGGAAGCCGATGTTCTTGCCGAACTTGCGGTCGCCGCGGATCGAGTCGCGCAGCTTGGTCAGGCGCTCGTCGGTGGCCTCGGCGGACAGCTGCGGGGCCCACTGGAAGGGGGTGTGCGGCTTGGGCACGAAGCCGCCGATCGAGACGGTGCAGCGGATGTCGTTGGTGCCGGTGACCTCGCGGCCCTTGGCGATGACGTTCTTCGCCATCTCGCCGATCTGCAGCACGTCCTCGTCGGTCTCGGTGGGCAGGCCGCACATGAAGTACAGCTTCACCTGGCGCCAGCCGTTGCCGTACGCGGTGGCCACCGTGTTGATGAGGTCCTCCTCGGACACCATCTTGTTGATGACCTTGCGGATCCGCTCGGAGCCGCCCTCGGGGGCGAAGGTGAGGCCGGAGCGGCGGCCGTTGCGGGAGAGCTCGTTGGCCAGGTCGATGTTGAAGGCGTCGACCCGGGTGGAGGGCAGCGAGAGGCCGACCTTGTCCTCGGCGTAGCGGTCGGCCAGGCCCTTGGTGATGTCGGCGATCTCGGAGTGGTCGGCGGAGGAGAGCGAGAGCAGGCCGACCTCCTCGAAGCCGGTGGCCTTCAGGCCCTTCTCCACCATCTCGCCGATGCCGGTGATGCTTCGCTCCCGCACGGGGCGCGTGATCATGCCGGCCTGGCAGAAGCGGCAGCCGCGGGTGCAGCCGCGGAAGATCTCCACCGACATCCGCTCGTGCACGGTCTCGGCGAGCGGGACGAGCGGCTGCTTGGGGTAGGGCCACTCGTCGAGGTCCATCACGGTGTGCTTGGAGACCCGCCACGGCACGCCGGGACGGTTCGGGACCACGCGCGCGATCCGGCCGTCGGCCAGGTACTCGACGTCGTAGAACCGCGGGATGTACACCCCGCCGGTCTTGGCCAGGCGCAGCAGCAGCTCGTCGCGGCCGCCGGGGCGGCCCTCGGCCTTCCAGGCCCGGACGATCTCGGTGATGTCGAGCACGGCCTGCTCGCCGTCGCCGATCACGGCGGCGTCGATGAAGTCGGCGATCGGCTCGGGGTTGAACGCGGCGTGGCCGCCCGCGAGGACGACCGGGTCGTCCGTCGTGCGGTCGGCGGCGTTCAGCGGGATGCCGGCCAGGTCGAGCGCGGTCAGCATGTTGGTGTAGCCGAGCTCGGTGGAGAACGACAGGCCGAACACGTCGAACGCCTTGATCGGGCGGTGCGCGTCGACCGTGAACTGCGGGACGCCGTGCTCGCGCATCAGGGCCTCGAGGTCGGGCCAGACGCTGTAGCTGCGCTCGGCGAGGACGCCCTCGCGCTCGTTCAGCACCTCGTAGAGGATCATGGTGCCCTGGTTGGGCAGCCCGACCTCGTAGGCGTCGGGGTACATCAGCGCCCAGCGGACGTCGCAGGCGTCCCAGTCCTTGACGGTCGAGTTGAGCTCGCCACCGACGTACTGGATCGGCTTCTGGACGTGCGGGAGGAGGGCCTCCAGGCGTGGGAAGACCGATTCGACAGTCATGTGCGAGGACCTTTACGGCAGAAAAAGCAGTGACCCTTCAGGGTAGCCGAGCCCCGAGGGTCACTGTTTCCACGCCTGCGGTCGGCGCTAGATCCCTATCGGCCGCTGCGAGCGCACCGACTGCAGCAGGCCCACCGCGATCCAGACCGCGAACATCGAGGAGCCGCCGTAGGAGACGAACGGCAGCGGGATGCCCGCGACCGGCATGATGCCGAGGTTCATGCCGATGTTCTCGAACGCCTGGAAGGCGAACCAGGTGACCGCGCCGGCCGCCAGGATCGTCCCGTACAGGTCGCTGGCCTGGCGCGCTATCCGGCAGGCGCGCCACAGGATGACGCCGAGCAGGCCGATCATCACCAGGCCGCCGGCGAAGCCGAGTTCCTCGCCGGCCACGCTGAACACGAAGTCGGTCTGCTGCTCGGGGACGAACTGCCCTGTGGTCTGGGTGCCGTGGAACAGGCCCATGCCGGTCAGGCCGCCGGAGCCGATCGCGATCCGGGCCTGCGCGGTGTTGTAGCCGACGCCGGACGGGTCGAGCGCCGGGTTGGCGAAGGCCGCGAAGCGGTCGATCTGGTACTGGCTGAGGACGCCGAGCTTCCAGACCGCCAGCGCCCCGGCGGTGCCGCCGGCCAGCAGGCCGACCACCCAGCGGTTGGCGGCGCCGGAGGCCAGCAGCACGCCGAGCACGGTGACCACCATGACCATCACCGAGCCGAGGTCCGGCATCAGCATGACCACGGCCATCGGGAAGCCCGCCACCGCCAGCGCCTGCAGCACGCTGCGGGTGGGCGGGTTCTCCCGTTCTCCGGTGTCCACCCGGGAGGACAGCACCAGAGCCATCCCGAGCACGATCGCCAGCTTGGCGAACTCGGCGGGCTGGATGGAGAAGCCGCCGCCGAACTGGATCCAGGAGTGCGCGCCGTTGATGGTCGAGCCGAGCGGGCTGAGCACCGCGAACAGCATCAGGATCACGGCGAGGTAGATGAACGGCACCGCGGTGCGCAGCCGGCGGGTGCCGAGCACGATCACCGCCGTGCACAGGACCACGCCGATCAGCAGGTTGGTCAGGTGCCGGTACAGGAAGTACTGCGGGTCGCCGTGGGTCAGCGAGTCCCGGCCGCGGGTGGCCGACCAGACCAGCAGCGAGCCGATCAGGGAGAGCGCCAGCGCCGCCAGGATCATGATCCAGTCGAGCCGCCGCAGCGGGGAGTCCTTGGCCAGCGCCCGCCCCAGCAGGGACCTCGGCGGCCCGAAGCGGAAGGAGCCGTAGGAGTCGTACGGGGTCATGCCCGGCCCCTTCCGTACCCGCCGCCGCGGGTGGGTTCGACGGCGGCCAGCAGCACGCCGGCGGGCTGGGCGGCCCGGGTCGGCGGGGCCGGGTCCAGGAAGGTCGCGCCCGGCTCGTAGCCGAAGGCGGTGGGGACGATCGCGGTGCCGTCCGGGTTGAACTTGGGCAGTTCGGCCTGCGGCTTGGGCAGCAGGGCCTTGGAGTTGTCGATGTTGCCCTTGTCGTCGACGCCGTACAGCGCCTGGTAGATCCGGCGCACCGAGTCGCCGGAGCCGCCGGAGCCGGTGCCGCCCTGACTGATCGTCATGACCACCGCGTAGTCGTTGCTGTAGGTGGTCAGCCAGGAGGTGGTCTGCTTGCCGGCGACCTCGGCGGTGCCGGTCTTGGCGTGCAGCTCGATCTTGCCCTGCGGCCAGCCGGAGCCGGTGAACTTCCAGGCCGCGGTGCCGGAGGTGATGACGCCGGCGGTGGCCTGGTCGATGTACTGCAGCAGCTTGCCCTGGGCCGGGATCTTGCCGTCCTCGTGCGGGGCGATGTCGCGC
This sequence comes from Kitasatospora cineracea, assembly GCF_003751605.1. Lineage (NCBI taxonomy): Bacteria > Bacillati > Actinomycetota > Actinomycetes > Kitasatosporales > Streptomycetaceae > Kitasatospora > Kitasatospora cineracea. The sequence continues at coordinate 2,793,989 of NZ_RJVJ01000001.1, read as the reverse complement.
ACCAGGCTGCCGTCGGGGCTGACCACGGCTTTGCCGATGGTGGGCCGGTACAGCGTGCCGCCGTTGGCCAGCGCCGAGTAGATCCGGGCCATCTGCAGCGGGGTGACCAGGGTGTCTCCCTGGCCGATGGCGAAGTTGACCATGTCACCGGCGCGCATCTGGTTGCCGTCGGCGCAGTTCTCGCGGGCGATCTCGTCGGCGTACTCGTGGCCGCCCTTGGCCGCCTGGTCGCACCAGGAGGTCTTCATCGCGTCGTAGTACGACTGCTTCCACTGCCGGTCGGGGACCCGGCCGGCCACCTCGCCGGGCAGGTCGATGCCGGTCTTGGCGCCGAGGCCGAACTCGTGGGCGGTCTTGAAGAACCAGTCCTGGGCGTCCTTCTTGGGCTTGAGGCCGCCGTCCTTCATCCACTGGTCGTAGGCCAGGCCGTAGAAGACGGTGTCGCAGGAGACTTCGAGCGCCTTCTCCAGCGAGATGTCGCCGAACTGCTCGCTCTCGAAGTTCTTGAACTCGCGGCCGCCGATGGTCAGCGACTTCGGGCACGGGTAGTGCCCGTTGAGGTCGTAGCCGGCCTGCACGGCGGCGGTGGTGGAGATCACCTTGAAGGTGGAGCCGGGGGCGGACTGACCCTGTATGGCCCGGTTGATCAGCGGGTAGTTGGAGTCCTTGCTGTTCAGCGCCTCGTAGTCCTTGGCGGAGATGCCGCCGACCCACAGGTTGGGGTCGTAGGTGGGGGCGCTGGCCATCGCCACGATCCGGCCGGTGTGCACGTCCATCACGACGGCCGCGCCGGAGTCGGCGATGTAGTTGCGGCTGGTCTCCTTGTCGTACTGGGTGCGGGCCTCGACCATGGCCTGGTTCAGCTGGTCCTCGACCACCTTCTGCACCCGGGCGTCGATCGAGGTGACCAGGTTGTTGCCGGACTGCGCGGGGGTGGTGCCGGCGCTGCCGATCACCCGGCCGAGGTTGTCGACCTCCAGCCGGTCGACGCCGGTGGTGCCGCGCAGGTCGTCGTCGTACACCGACTCCAGGCCGGCCCGGCCGATCTGGTCGGAGGGCAGCCGGCGCTCCCGGCCGGTCTTGTCGGCGCTCTTGGTGACCTCGTCGTCGGTGACCGGCGAGAGGTAGCCGAGGATCTGGGCGGCGCTGGCGCCCTCCGCGTTGGTGTAGCGGCGCAGCGCGGTGGGCTGGGCGGTGACGCCGGGGAAGTCCTCGCGGCGCTCCATTATCTGCATCGCCTGCTGGGTGGTGGCCTGCTGGGTGACCGGGATCGGCTGGTACGGGGAGCCGTTCCAGCACGGCTGCGGCGTCTTGGCGTCGCACAGCCGGACCTTGTTCTTCACGTCGTCGGCCGGGACGCCCAGCACGTCGGCGAGCCGGGTCAGCACCGCCTTGCCGTGGTCCTTCTGCTGGAGCAGCGCGGTGCGGGAGACCGACACCACCAGCTTGGTCTCGTTGCCGGCCAGGATCCGGCCGGAGGCGTCCAGGATCTCGCCGCGGACGGCGGGTTCCACCACCTCGCGGATGTGGTTGCCCTGGGCCTTCTCGGTGAACTCCTTGCCGTTGCGGATCTGCAGGTACCACAGCCGCCCGCCGAGGGTGGCCAGCAGCGACAGGACCAGCACCTGCAGGACGACCAACCGGATCGTCACCCGGCGGGTCCGTCCGGTCTCGGGGATGTTGCTCACGTGCGCGGACTCCGTCCCGGCTCAGGGGCGCTTGGCGAGGCCGAGCGCGCGCTTCTTCTTGTAGGGGGTGGCGGAGGGCTCGCGGGTGGTCCGGTAGCGGGCCAGCGCGCCGAGGCCGGAGCCGCCGTCCGCGCCGCGCTCGGTCTCGTTGACCACCCGGTCGCCGTCGAAGCGGCGGGCCAGCAGCATCACCAGCGGCACCGTGAACGGGGCCAGCAGCACGTCGTACAGCAGGGCGCTGAACACCAGGCCGGTCAGGCCGACGTGCCGGGCCGCGGTGTCGCCGACCAGCGCGCCCACCGTCGCGTACAGCAGGGTGGAGAGCACCGCGGCGACCGCCACCACGCCCAGCGCGGACAGCGCCGAGCGCTGCCGGCCGCCCTCCGGCCTGAGCAGCCCGGCGCCGTAGCCGACCAGGCAGAGCACCAGCGCGTACCGGCCGACCGCGTGGTCGGACGGCGGGGCGAGGTCGGCCAGCAGGCCTGCGCAGAAGCCGACCAGGCAGCCGCCCGTCGGGCCGTAGACCAGGGCCAGGCCGACCACCACCAGCATCAGCAGGTCCGGGGTGGCGCCGGGCAGTTGGAGCCGGCCGAGGATGCTGACCTGGATCACCAGGGCCAGCACCAGCAGCACGGCGGACAGCAGGATCCGGTTCACACGCGGCATCAGTTCCCCCCGGTGGTCGGCGGTACGGCGGCGATCGGCGCCTGCGGGTTGCCCGCGGCGCCGGCGGACGCGGCGGGCACCGGCGGCAGCACCGCGTCCCGCGGGTCGGTGCGCGGCGGGACGACCACCACGCCGACCAGGTCGAGCCGGGTGAACTGCACGTACGGCTCGACCAGGATGGTCTTGGTGAGCTGCCCGGGGGTGGCCTGCACCTCCTTGACGGTGCCGACCGGCACGCCGGGCACGAACGGGCGGCCGCTCTGCGAGCCGAAGGTGACCAGCCGGTCGCCGGCCTTCACCTGGGCCCGGCCGTTGAGCAGTTCGATCCGCATCGGCGAGGCGCCCTGCCCGGCCGCGAAGCCGATCTCGCCGCTGCCCTCCAACCGGACGCCGGCGGTGAAGCCGGGGTCGGAGGCGAGCAGCACGGTGGCGGTGGTCGGGGCGACGGTGGTGATCCGGCCGACCAGGCCCTGGCCGTCGATGACGGTCATGTCGCGGGTCAGGCCGTCGTCGCTGCCGGCGTCGATGGTGATGGTCCAGGAGAAGCCCTGGGCCGCGCCGATCGCGATGACCTGGGCGGCCTTGACGGTGTAGCCGCCGGAGCCGGCCGTGCGCAGCATGTCGTCGAGCTGCTTGGTGCGGCCCGCCGCGGCGTCCGAGGAGGCCAGCTTCTGGCGCAGCTCGGTGTTCTCCCTGGTGATCTGGTCGAGCCGCTGCTGGTGGGTGCCGGCGTCGCGGATCGCCCGGATGTAGCCGGCGACCGGGTCGACCGCGCCGGCCGCGGCGTTCTCCACCGGGCCGAGCGCGGAGGCCGCGGCCCGGCGGGCGCCGCCGAGCGGTGAGTCCTGGCCGCCCTTGATGTCCACGGTGATCAGGGCGAAGGCCACCACCACCAGTAGGACCAGCAGTAGTCGACTCTCTCGGGTGTCCCTCACGGTGCCGCCGCCGCCCCTTCGTGCTGCCTGCCCATCGGCTCGGCTCGTTGTGTAGTTCGAATGGCCTTGCTCAACGACGCGGCTGGGCGTCCAGGACCTGCTGCAGCGCCTCGAACTCCTCGACGCACTTGCCCGCCCCCAGCGCCACCGAGTCCAGCGGGTTCTCCGCGATGTGCACCGGCATGCCGGTCTCCCGGCGCAGCCGCTCGTCCAGGCCGCGCAGCAGGGCGCCGCCGCCGGTGAGCACGATGCCGCGGTCCATCACGTCGCCCGCGAGCTCCGGCGGGCACTGGTCCAGCGTGGTCTTCACCGAGTCGATGATCGAGTTCACCGGCTCGTCGATGGCCTCGCGGACCTCGGCGGCCGAGATCACCACCGTCTTCGGCAGGCCGGAGACCAGGTCACGGCCGCGGATCTCGGCGTGCTCGTCCTTCTCACCCTCCAGGCCGAACGCGGAGCCGATCGACATCTTGATCTGCTCGGCGGAGCGCTCGCCCAGCAGCAGGCTGTACTCCTTCTTGATGTGCTGGACGATCGCGCTGTCCAGCTCGTCGCCCGCGACCCGCAGCGACTGCGCGGTGACGATCCCGCCGAGCGAGATCACCGCGACCTCGGTGGTGCCGCCGCCGATGTCGACCACCATGTTGCCGGTGGGCTCGTGCACGGGCAGGCCCGAGCCGATCGCCGCCGCCATCGGCTCCTCGATGATGTGCACCTGGCGGGCGCCGGCCTGCATGCTGGCCTCGACCACGGCGCGGCGCTCGACGCCGGTGATGCCGGAGGGGACGCAGACCACGACCCGCGGGCGGACCAGGTAGCGGCGGCGGTGGATCTTCATGATGAAGTACCGCAGCATCCGCTCGGTGATCTCGAAGTCGGCGATCACGCCGTCCTTGAGCGGACGGATGGCGACGATGTTGCCGGGGGTCCGGCCGATCATCTTCTTCGCCTCGGCGCCGACCGCCAGGATCCCGCCGGTGTTGGTGTTCACCGCCACCACCGAGGGCTCGTTCAGCACGATGCCCTTGCCCCGGACGTACACCAGCGTGTTCGCGGTGCCTAGGTCGATCGCCAGGTCCCGGCCGAGAAACGACAGGTTGTTCGCCATGGGATGTCGAGTGCCTTCCCGAGTTCGGATCAAGGGCGGGGAGCGGACCGACCGCGTGGGCCCGCGAGCGGGCTGACGTCGGCTGAGCAGCCGTTCCGTGCCCGTGAGTTGGGTCCATCGTAGTCACGCCGGTCAGCGCGGACGGCGGGTACGGCGTGCCGCCCATTCTCCGGGGGCGAATCGGCTTCTCCTGGCATTGGGACGCCGTGTCGGAGGGTAGGGTTCCGTGATTTGAGGATTAACGCTCGGAGGGAGCAACCGGAGCCGCCGTCCGGCCCCTGAACTGCGACTTCCCCCGGAACGGCGCCCCATGCCCGGTGCGGGCACGGGACACCGGACCGCTACCGGATCCTCACGCGTGCGCGGGGAAGAAGATCTTGATCTCGCGCTCGGCCGACTCCGCGGAGTCCGAGGCGTGGATCAGGTTCTCCCGGGTGATGGTCGCGTAGTCGCCGCGGATGGTGCCCGCGCCGGCCGCCAGCGGGTCGGTCGCGCCGGCCAGCGCGCGGATGCCGGGGATGACGTTCTCGCCCTCGACGACCAGCGCGATCGACGGGCCGGAGGTCATGAAGCCCAGCAGCGGCTCGTAGAAGTCGCGGCCGACGTGCTCGGCGTAGTGCTGCTCCAGGGTCGCGCGGTCGAAGGTGCGCAGTTCCATCGCAGCGAACCGCCAGCCGGCCTTGCGCTCGATCCGGCTGATGATCTCGCCGGCCAGGCCGCGCTGCACGGCGTCGGGCTTGAGCAGGACGAGAGTGCGCTGGGACACGGTACGGCTCCTGAGGTGTTGGGTCGTGCCTGACTGTGCCCCCGACACTACCCCGGCCGTGGCGGCGCCCCGACGCCCAGTCCCACGTCAGGCCGGTCGGACCGCGGCGGGCGCCGCTCCGGCGGCCGTCTCGGCGGCGGTCTCGGCGACGGCCCGCTGGGCCTTGAGCACGTCGATCTTGCGGCCGTAGTGCACCGAGCACCACCACAGGCCGCCGAAGACCACGCCGAAGGCGTACATGGTCGGCAGCACCAGTCCGCCGGCCAGCACGGCCAGTTGCAGCGCCCAGCCGACGTACACCGCGCCGGGGCGGGTGATCACGCCGCACAGCAGCACGCACAGCGCGATCGCCACCGCGCTGACCGCCCAGATGGTGCCGGTGCCGACGTCGGTGAGCTTCATCGCCACCAGGCCGGCGAACATGATCAGCAGGGCCTCGCCGATCAGGGTGGAGGAGCACAGGGTGCGCATCGGCGGTTACTTCCTTCCGAACAGCAGGCGCGCCTCGCCCACCGTGATGACGGAGCCGGTGACCAGGACGCCGGCGCCGCCGAGGTCCTCCTCCTCGGCCAGGGTGACGGCGGCGTCGATCGCGTCGTCCAGCCGCGGCTCGACCTGCACCCGGTCCTCGCCGAAGACCTCGACGGCGATCGCGGCCAGCCGGTCGACCGGCATCGCGCGGTGGGTGGAGTTCTGGGTGATCACGACCTCGGCGAGGATCGGCTCGAAGACCTCCAGCAGGCCGGTGACGTCCTTGTCGCCGCTGGTGGCGATCACGCCGACCAGCTTGGTGAAGCCGAACGCCTCGCCGATCGCGGCGGCGGCGGCCTGCGCGCCGTGCGGGTTGTGCGCGGCGTCCAGGATGACGGTGGGGCTGCGCCGGACCACCTCCAGCCGGCCCGGGGAGGAGACGCCGAACAGCGCCTGCCGGACCTTCTCCTCGTCCAGGTGCTCGGCGCCGCCCTGGCCGATGCCGAAGAACGCCTCGACGGCGGCCAGCGCCAGCGCGGCGTTCTGCGCCTGGTGGTCGCCGTGCAGCGGGAGGAACAGGTCCTGGTACTCGTGGCCGCCGAGGCCGCGCAGGGTGACCAGCTGGCCGCCGACCGCGACCTCGCGGCGCAGCACGCCGAACTCCATGCCCTCGCGGGCCACCGTGGCGTCCACCTCGACGGCGCGGCGCAGGATCTGCTCGGCCGCGTCCAGCTGCTGCTGGGCGACCACGGCGAGCGCGCCGGGCTTGACGATGCCGGACTTCTCGACCGCGATCTCCCCGGTGGTCTCCCCCAGCTTGTCGGTGTGGTCCAGGCCGATCGGGGTGATCACGGCGACCTGGGCGTCGATCACGTTGGTGGCGTCCCAGGAGCCGCCCATGCCGACCTCGACCACCGCGACGTCCACCGGGGCGTCGGCGAAGGCGGCGTACGCCATGCCGGTGAGCACCTCGAAGAAGGACATCGCCACCGGCTGGGCGGCGTCGACCATCCGCACGTAGGGCTCGATGTCCCGGTAGGTCTCGACGAACTTCTCGGGGGTGATCGGCGCGCCGTCCAGGCTGATCCGCTCGGTGACGGACTCCACGTGCGGGGAGGTGTAGCGGCCGGTGCGCAGTTCGAAGGCGCCCAGCAGCTGCTCGACCATCCGGGCGGTGGAGGTCTTGCCGTTGGTGCCGGTGATGTGGATCGAGGGGTAGGAGCGCTGCGGCTGGCCGAGGATGTCCATCAGCGCCTCGATCCGGTCGAGCGAGGGCTCCAGCTTGTTCTCCGGCCAGCGGGTGGCCAGTTCGGCCTCGACGGCGCGCAGTTCGGAGTCGGTGCCGCCGGCGTCGGCGGGACGGACGGTGTAGGGGTTGGGCTCGGCCTTGTCGCTCACCGGGCCAGTCTAAGGACTCCGCACGCCGGGGCCGGACGGCCACCCCGGCCCGCGGGCCCTCTTGACACCGGAATTGGTCTACTCCACCGTGTGAGTCGCTCCCACGCTCCCCGCTCCCCGCACCGCACCCCCATCGACACTCCCCCACATGGAGATGGCATGCGTGCACCACAGCCCCAACCACAGCCGGGCCGACGCACCGGACGGGCCCTGCTCGCCGGACTGGTCGCGGCCTCCACCGGCCTGGCCGGCCTGCTGATGGCCGGTTCCGGCACGGCCACCGCCGGCGTCGCGCCCAACGTGGACGTGATCGCCAACGGCGACTTCTCGGCCGGCAACCACATCGGCCCGTGGACCTGCGGCCCGACCGTCACCGCGGTGAACAACGCCGCCACCGGCTGGGACCTGCAGGGCTCCCCGGCCGGCAACGACTACGCCAACTGCAGCCAGACCGTCACCGTGCTGCCCAACTCGACGTACACCCTGAGCGCCGTGGTGCAGGGCGGCTACGTGTTCGCGGGGGTCACCGGCACCGGCGGCACCGACCCGTCCACCTGGAGCTCCAACTCCGGCTGGAACACCCTGACCTCGACCTTCACCACCGGCGCGGCCACCACCTCGGTGTCGGTCTGGTTCCACGGCTGGTACGGGCAGACGCCGTTCACCGTGGACAAGGTCTCGCTGGTCGGCCCGGGCACCGGCGCCAGCCCGTCGCCGTCCGCCACCAGCCCGTCGCCGACGGTCTCGGAGTCCAGCAGCCCGCCGGCCTCGCCGTCCCCGTCGCCGAGCACCACCACGACGACGCCTCCGCCGCCGCCCAGGAAGCACCTGCTGACCGGCTACTGGCAGGACTTCTACAACGGCGCGACGCCGCAGCGGATCAGTGACGTCCCGGCCGCCTACGACATCATCGCGGTGGCCTTCGCGGACGCCACCAGCACCCAGGGCGGGATCAGCTTCACCCTGGACCCGACGCTCTCCTCCAAGCTCGGCGGCTACACCGAGGCCGACTTCAAGGCCGACATCGCGGCCAAGCGGGCGGCCGGCAAGAAGGTGATCATCTCGGTCGGCGGGCAGAACGGCACCGTCTCGGTGGCCAACTCCACCGCGGCGGCCAACTTCGCCAACTCGGCCTACGGCCTGATCCAGCAGTACGGCTTCGACGGGATCGACATCGACCTGGAGAACGGCGTCAACTCCACCTACATGGCGCAGGCGCTGCACACCCTGGCAGCCAAGGTCGGGTCCGGGTTCGTGCTGACCATGGCGCCGGAGACCATCGGCATGCAGTCCACCGGCGGCGAGTACTTCAAGCTGGCGCTGGCCACCAAGGACATCCTGACCATCGTCAACATGCAGTACTACAACAGCGGGGCGATGCTCGGCTGCGACGGCGGCGTGTACTCGCAGGGCACCGAGAACTTCCTCACCGGCCTGGCCTGCATCCAGCTCCAGGGCGGCCTGCGGCCCGACCAGGTCGGCCTGGGCGTGCCGGCCTCCACCAGCGCGGCGGGCGGCGGCTTCACCAGCCCGTCGGTGGTCAACGCGGCGCTGGACTGCCTGGCCTCCGGCACCAACTGCGGCAGCTTCGTCCCGCCGGCCAAGTGGCCGACCATCGGCGGCGCGATGACCTGGTCCACCAACTGGGACGCCACCGCGGGCAACCAGATCGCCAACACGGTCGGCGCGCACCTGCACGCGATGCCGTGACCTGACCCGCCGGGCGCGGCCCGGGGCGGCGACCCGCCGTCCCGGGCCGCGCAGTGACGATCCGTCAGTACGTGGCGCGGGGCAGCGGCAGCCGCCCCGCGTGCCGGCGGCGCAGTTCGGCGGCGATCTCCTCGGCCTCGCCCTCCGGCAGCAGCGGCAGCATCATCGCCACCGCCTGCACCAGGCCGCCGAGCAGGTAGGTGGTGTCGGGCGTGCCGGCCACCAGGGCGCGCACCTGGGCGACGTCGCCCGCCGCGACCGCCTCCAGCAGCAGGGCGGCGCCGGCCGCCTCCTCGTCCACCGGCACCTGCGCGGTCTCGTGCGGGGCGCGCCGGGCCAGGCCGCGCAGCACCCGGTCGGCGACCTCGGGGGCGTACGCCTTGCGGACCGCCTCGGCGGCGATCCACACCAGCAGGGTGGCCACCTCGCGCTCGACGTGCTCGGCCAGCAGCCGGTCCAGCTCGGTGTCGAAGGCGATCTGGTTTCCGTGCCGGAATGCCAGCAGCAGCGTCGCCGCCCGGGCCTTTGCCGCCTCCACCTCTTCCGCCGGAAGTTCGTCCGGAAGTTCGTCGGCCAACTCCCCGGTCGCCATCATGTGCGTACCCTCCGTTCGCGCCCCGCCCGAATGGGAACTTCCGCCCACCGTACACATCCGGTGTGCAAAGGTCGCTGAACGCGCGGGGGTGGGCAACGCAATGCATTCCAAATGGCGCGGGCCGCCAATTGCCGCGTAATGACGCCGAATAGGGGGTGCTTCACCAGTACCGCGACGCGCGGGCAAGGGAATTGACAGACCGCCGGTAACAACTCGGGAAAATGCGGAGGGCCGCCGCCCCCGGGGGGAGCGACGGCCCTTCCTGACGCGCGGTCAGCCCTGCGGCAGCGCCGCGAGCTGGGCGGTGATCCGCTCGATGTCGGCCTCGGCGGCCGCCAGCCGGGTGCGGATCTTGGCGACCACCTCGTCCGGCGCCTTGGCCAGGAAGGCCTCGTTGCCGAGCTTGCCGGTGGTCTGCGCCTTCTCCTTCTCGGCGACGGCCAAGTCCTTCTGTAGGCGCTTGCGTTCGGCCGGGACGTCGATGGTGCCGGACAGGTCGAGCTCGACCGTCGTGCCGGCCACCGGCAGCGCGGCGGTGGCGTGGAAGCCCTCCTCCGGCTGCGTCAGGCGCAGCAGCGAGCGGATCGCGGCCTCGTGCGCCTCCAGCCGGTGGCCGGCCAACTCCAGCCGGGCCGGGACCTTCTGGGTGTCGCGCAGGTTCTGGTCGTTGCGGAAGCGGCGGATCTCGGTGACCACCTGCTGCAGCTGGGTGATCTCCGACTCGGCGTCGGCGTCCCGGTAGCCGGAGTCCTTCGGCCACTCGGCTACCACCACCGACTCGGCGCCGGTCAGCGCCGTCCAGAGCGCGTCGGTGACGAACGGGACGATCGGGTGCAGCAGGCGCAGCGTCACGTCCAGCACCTCGCCGAGGACCCGGCGGGCGTGGTCGGCCTGCGGGCCGCCCTTGCCCAGCGTGGTCTTGGAGAGCTCGACGTACCAGTCGAAGACCTCGTCCCAGGCGAAGTGGAACAGCGCGTCGGAGACCTTGGCGAACTCGAAGTCCTCGTACATCGCGTCGACTTCGGCGACCGTGGCGTTCAGCCGGGACAGGATCCAGCGGTCCGCGGCGGTGGTCTCCTCCGGCGCGGGCAGCGGGCCCTGGACGGTGGCGCCGTTCATCAGGGCGAACCGGGTGGCGTTCCAGATCTTGTTGCAGAAGTTGCGCGAGCCCTTGACCCAGTCCTCGCCGATCGGCACGTCCGCACCGGGGTTGGCGCCGCGGGCCAGGGTGAAGCGGACGGCGTCGGCGCCGTAGGCGTCCATCCAGTCCAGCGGGTCGACCGCGGTGCCGGAGGACTTCGACATCTTCTTGCCGAACTCGTCGCGGACCAGGCCGGTCAGCGCGACCGTCTTGAACGGGATCTCGCCGTCCATCGCGTACAGGCCGAACATCATCATCCGGGCGACCCAGAAGAAGATGATGTCGTGGCCGGTCAGCAGGACGTCGGTCGGGTAGAACTTCTCCAGGTCGGCCGTCCGCTCCGGCCAGCCGAGGGTGGAGAACGGCCACAGGCCGGAGGAGAACCAGGTGTCCAGGACGTCCGGGTCCTGGGTCCAGCCCTCGCCGGCGGGCGGCTGCTCGTCCGGTCCGACGCAGACGACCTCGCCGTCCGGGCCGTACCAGACCGGGATCCGGTGGCCCCACCAGAGCTGGCGCGAGATGCACCAGTCGTGCATGTTGTCGACCCAGTCGAAGTAGCGGCGCTCCAGCTCCTTCGGGTGGACCTGCACCCGGCCGTCCCGGACGGCGTCGCCGGCGGCCTTCGCCAGCGGCTCGACCTTGACCCACCACTGCAGCGACAGCCGCGGCTCGACCACGGTCTTGCAGCGCGAGCAGTGGCCGACGGCGTGGTCGTAGGGGCGCTTCTCGGCGACGATGCGCCCCTGCTCGCGCAGCGCGCCGACCACGGCGGCCCGCGCGTCGTGCCGGTCCAGGCCGAGGAACGGGCCGTGCACCGTGATGGCGCCGCGCTCGTCCATCACCGTCAGGTTCGGCAGGTTGTGGCGCTGGCCGATGGCGAAGTCGTTCGGGTCGTGCGCGGGCGTCACCTTGACGGCGCCGGTGCCGAACTCCGGGTCGACGTGCTCGTCGGCGACGACCGGGATCTCACGGTCCGTCAGCGGCAGCTTGACCGTCCGGCCGACCAGGTGCGCGTAGCGCTCGTCGGACGGGTGGACGGCGATCGCGGTGTCGCCCAGCAGGGTCTCGGCCCGGGTGGTGGCGACCACGATCGAGTCCTCGCCGTCCCCGTAGCGGATCGAGACCAGCTCGCCGGGGACGTCCTCGTGGTCGACCTCGACGTCGGAGAGCGCGGTCAGGCAGCGCGGGCACCAGTTGATGATGCGCTCGGCGCGGTAGATCAGGCCGTCGTCGAAGAGCTTCTTGAAGATGGTCTGGACGGCCTGCGAGAGGCCCTCGTCCATGGTGAAGCGCTCGCGCGACCAGTCGACGCCGTCGCCGAGGCGGCGCATCTGGCCGAGAATCCGGCCGCCGTAGTTCTCCTTCCACTCCCAGACCTTGTCGACGAAGGCCTCCCGGCCCAGGTCGTGCCGGGACAGGCCGGCCTCGGCGAGCTGCTGCTCCACCCTGTTCTGGGTGGCGATGCCCGCGTGGTCCATGCCCGGGAGCCAGAGCGCCTCGAAGCCGAGCATCCGCTTGCGGCGGGTCAGCGCGTCCATCAGCGTGTGCTGGAAGGCGTGGCCCAGGTGCAGCGCGCCGGTGACGTTCGGGGGCGGGATGACGATGGTGTACGCCGGCTTCTCGCTCTTCGCGTCGGCCGTGAAGTAACCGCGCTCCACCCAGCGCTCGTACAGCTCGCCCTCTACCTCGGCCGGGGCGTAGGTCGTCGGGAGGGTGGCTGCGTCGTCCCCGGCGTGGGAGCTCGCGGGGCGCTGGTTCGTCGTGTCGGTCACGACGAACAGTTTACGGAAGGCGGGACCGCGGTTACGAACCGATTGTGTCCGGACCACTCGGGCACGGTGGGGGGGCCGTACGATAGCGTGCCGCATACTCGAGCACTCAACAGACCACAGGGCCGCGCGACTCGTGAGCGGCGGGGGAGACGACGACGATGTACGGCCAGGGGCAGGGACCGCAGCAGTATCCGCAGGGGCAGCCGCAGCAGCCTTACGGCGCTCCCCCGCCGCAGCCCGGCTACGGCCAGCCGCCGGCCTACGGCGCCCCCCAGCCGCCCGCGTACGGTGCCCCGCAGCAGCAGCCCCCCGGCTACGGCTACCCGCAGCAGCCCCCGGCCCCGCAGCCCGGCTACGGCCAGCCGCCGCAGGCCCCCCAGCAGTGGGGCGCGCCCCAGCAGCCCGGCTACGGCGGCTACCCGCCGCCGCCCGCGCCGTCCAAGGGGAAGGGCGGGATCATCGCGCTGGTGGTCGTGCTGGGCGTGGTCGCGGTCGGCGGCGGTCTGTGGTGGGGGCTGAAGGGCGGCAGCGGCGGCGGTTCGGACACCGCCGGCAAGTACAAGCTCGCGGTGCAGGACAGCGTGGCCGGCTACACCAAGAAGTCGTCCAACGAGAAGGGCGAGCTGAAGGGCCTGGAGGCCATCGGCACCTTCGAGGGCTCGCTGAGCGTCACCTACCAGAAGAACACCACCGACCTGGCCAGCTTCGGCGGCAGTTGGGGCACCGTGAAGGACCCCGGCAAGGCGATGGACGCCCTGGTCGCCAAGATGGACGACGCGATGAACAGCTCGGACGAGTCCGGCGGCTCCGGCAGCGGCGGCAAGGCGGTCTGGAAGCAGAAGCTGACCGACGTCGACGCCAAGGACCCCAAGGACTCCGGCAGCCAGCTGCGCTGCGGCTCCCTCGGCGCCGAGGGCGGCAGCTCCTCCGCCGCCGCGCAGAGCGTGCCGGTGTGCGTGTTCGCCACGCACTCCACCATCGGCACCGTGACGACCAGCAGCCTCGACCCCAAGGGCAAGCAGCTCTCCGTCGACCAGGTGGCCGCGCTGGCCCGCCAGCTCCGGGACGCCTCCACCGTCGCCAAGTAGGACCGACCGGCGCACGGAGGGCGGGAGAAGGAGCGGGTCGAGGGCCGAGTCCGGGCGGTGCCGACGAGGGAGCCGTGGCGGAGCCACGGCGACCGAGGAGAAGCCGTCCGGGCGACAGCCACCGGCCCGCGACGCCGCCCTCCGTGCGCCGGTCGGTCCAAGACCGCCCTCCATCTGCCGGTCGGTCCAAGTCCCCCCACCAGCACCACCTTCACGCGTGAACGGAGCACCAGCCGTGTCCGACAACCAGTTCGGTCCGCCGCAGCCCGGTTTCGGGCCGCCGCAGACCCCCGGCGCCCCGATACCCCCGCAGGGCGCGCCCGCCCCGCAGGCCGGATACGGCTACCCCGGCCCGCAGCAGCAGCCGCAGCAGTCCTGGGGCGGCGCCGCGCTGCCGCAGCAGGGCTACCCGGCCGGTGCGCCCGGCGGCTTCCCGCCCGGGTACCCGGCTCCGCAGAAGAAGTCCCGCAAGGGCCTGTGGATCACGCTGTCCGTGGTCTCCGCGGTGATCCTGGCCGGCGCCGGCGTGGTCGGCTACTTCGCCTACGACACCGTCTCGAAGACCGGCAAGTACAAGGTCGTCATGCCCCCGACCTTCCAGGGCATGAGCAGCGAGGCCGGCGCGGACACCGCGCAGCAGATGGCCGAGCAGATGAAGCAGGACACCGCCGCCGACCCGGACTCGCTCCAGCCGGAGCAGACCGTCGCCGCGCTCTACGCCACGGAGGACGGCAGCCGGATGGTGATCGCGGCCGGCGCCTACGGCAAGGTCTCCCGGCCGTCCGCCCAGGTCGACCAGCAGTTCAAGGACATGGAGAAGGAGGGTGACACCGTCACCCAGAAGAAGTCGGTGGACGCCGGTCCGCTCGGCGGCTCGATGTCCTGCGCCATGGTCAAGAGCAGCGACACCCCGGACCTCGCGGTCTGCGTCTGGGCCGACTACTCCTCCGTGGTGCTGGTGATGGAGAAGTCCGACAGCGTCGACCTCGACAAGGCCGCCGCCGACACCCGCGAGCTGCGCCAGGCCGCCGAGGTGCTCAAGTAGCCTTCGCCGCAAGGCGGTCGGGCGGCCCGGAGGCCGCACGCGGAAGGGGCCCCGCACCGGTCGACCGGTGCGGGGCCCCTTTCCGTCCGGGCCGGGCGGCGCCTCAGGCGCTCTTCTCCCGGCGCTCGCGCTTGATCATGTCGCGCGGGACCAGGGTCGGGATGGCGTGCTTGGAGACGACGTCCCCGGTGACCACCACGCGGGCGACGTCCTGCCGGGACGGCACCTCGTACATCACGGACATCAGCACCTCCTCCATGATGGCCCGCAGACCGCGCGCGCCGGTGCCGCGCAGGATCGCCTGGTCGGCGATCGCCTCCAGTGCGTCCCGGGTGAACTCCAGCTCCACGCCGTCGAGTTCGAACAGCTTGCGGTACTGCTTCACCAGCGCGTTCTTCGGCTCGGTGAGGATCTGCAGCAGCGCCTCGCGGTCCAGGTTGTGCACGCTGGTGATGACGGGGAGGCGGCCGATGAACTCCGGGATCATCCCGAACTTCACCAGGTCCTCCGGCATCACCTGGCGGAAGTGGTCCGCCGAGTCCACCTCGCGCTTGGAGCGGATGGTGGCGCCGAAGCCGATGCCCTTGGCGCCGGCCCGGCCCTCGATGATCCGCTCCAGGCCCGCGAACGCACCGCCCACGATGAACAGCACGTTGGTGGTGTCGATCTGGATGAACTCCTGGTGCGGGTGCTTGCGGCCGCCCTGCGGCGGCACCGAGGCGGTGGTGCCCTCCAGGATCTTCAGCAGCGCCTGCTGCACGCCCTCGCCGGAGACGTCCCGGGTGATCGACGGGTTCTCGCTCTTGCGGGCGACCTTGTCGATCTCGTCGATGTAGATGATCCCGGTCTCGGCCTTCTTGACGTCGTAGTCGGCCGCCTGGATCAGCTTCAGCAGGATGTTCTCGACGTCCTCGCCGACGTAGCCGGCCTCGGTCAGCGCGGTGGCGTCCGCGATGGCGAACGGCACGTTCAGCATCCGGGCCAGGGTCTGCGCGAGCAGCGTCTTGCCGGAGCCGGTCGGGCCAAGCAGCAGGATGTTGGACTTGGCCAGCTCGATCGCGTCGTCCCGGCCGCTGCCGGAACGGCCGGCCTCGCCGGCCTGGACGCGCTTGTAGTGGTTGTAGACCGCGACCGACAGCGCCTTCTTGGCGAGGTCCTGGCCGACCACGTACTGGTCCAGGAACTCGTAGATCTCGCGGGGCTTCGGGAGTTCCTCGAAGCGCACCTCGGAGCTCTCGGCGAGCTCCTCCTCGATGATCTCGTTGCACAGGTCGATGCACTCGTCGCAGATGTACACGCCTGGCCCGGCGATCAGCTTCTTCACCTGCTTCTGCGACTTGCCGCAGAACGAGCACTTGAGCAGGTCGCCACCGTCTCCGATGCGTGCCACGAGGTGCTTCCCCTTCGCCAGGGGCCCCGCGGGGGTCGGGGCCTGGTGCTGTGAGACCGGCTTCGCCGTCGGCGGTCGGTCTGGTATCCGACGGTACTCTGCCGAGCCGCTGTTTCCGCCGACTTCGACCGCTCTGCCCTACGCCCTGGGCGAATTGATACCGAACAGATGCCGTCGCGGGCGCATGGACCCGACTGCCCATTGTGCGGGACGGAAGCCCGGACCGGAACGCCCCGGGGCGGGGCGTACGTCACGTACGCACCGCCCCGGGGCGGGGGTTCAGTCGGTGTAGGAGTTCTTCCGGGTCGAGACGATCTGGTCGATCAGCCCGTACTCCAGCGACTCCTCGGCGGTGAGGATCTTGTCGCGCTCGATGTCCTCGCGGACCTGGTCGACCGACTTGGTCGAGTGCTTGGCCAGCATGGTCTCCAGCTGCTCGCGCATCCGGAAGATCTCCTTGGCCTGGATCTCCAGGTCCGACACCTGGCCGCGGCCGGTCTCGGTGTACGGCTGGTGGATCAGGATGCGGGCGTTCGGCAGCGCGAGGCGCTTGCCGGGGGTGCCCGCGGCCAGGATCACCGCGGCGGCCGAGGCGGCCTGGCCCATGCAGACCGTCTGGATGTCCGGCTTCACGAACTGCATGGTGTCGTAGATCGCGGTCAGCGCGGTGAACGAGCCGCCGGGCGAGTTGATGTAGAGCGAGATGTCCCGGTCCGGGTCCATCGACTCGAGGCAGATCAGCTGCGCCATGATGTCGTTCGCCGAGACGTCGTCCACCTGCGAGCCGAGGAAGATGATGCGCTCCTCGAACAGCTTGGCGTACGGGTCGTACTCGCGGATGCCCTGCGAGGTGCGCTCGACGAAGCGCGGGACGATGTAGCGGCCCTCGGCGCGCATGTCCTCCAGGCGGGCCTGGGCACCGGACAGGCTGGGGATGTTCATGGTTTCTGGTCCTCCGAAGCGTGCGGTCAGGGTTGCGATGCCGGTCAGCCGGCCAGGCCCGCGCCGGTGCCGCCGCCACCGGGGACGTCCGCGGCGCTGTGCATGATCTCGTCGATCAGGCCGTACGCCTTGGCCTCCTCCGGGGTGAACCAGCGGTCGCGGTCGGAGTCCGCGGTGATCTGCTCGAAGGACTGGCCGCTGTGGTGCGCGATGAGCTCGGACATCCGCTTCTTGGTGCGCAGCAGCTGCTCGGCCTGGATCCGGATGTCGGTGGCGGAGCCGCCGAGGCCCGCGGAGGGCTGGTGCATCAGGATGTTGGCGTTCGGCAGCGAGAAGCGCTTGCCCTTGGCGCCCGCGGTCAGCAGGAACTGGCCCATCGACGCCGCCATGCCCATCGCGATGGTGACCACGTCGTTCTTGATGTACTGCATGGTGTCGTAGATCGCCATGCCGGCCGAGATGGATCCACCCGGGGAGTTGATGTAGAGGTAGATGTCCTTCTCGGGGTCCGCCGCGAGCAGCAGCAGCTGGGCGGTGATCTTGTTGGCGATGTCGTCGTCGACCTGCTGGCCGAGGAAGATGATGCGCTCGTTGAGCAGCCGGTTGTAGACCTGGTCGCCCAGGCCGCCACCCACGTCGCCGCCGGCGGCGTGCGGTGCCATCGGGCCAGGCATCTGCATCTGCGGGAACGTCACTTAGCCACCTGCTCAGTCGATCTGCGTGTGTGTCGCTGTCCACCGACCCTAACGCGCAGGCCCCGCCCCTGAATCCCCCACGCAGAACTGTTCGCTGTGAGCGCAGGGTGAGCGGGCCGGGGCCGTCCGGAGCGCGCGAACGGGCCCGGACACCGTGCGGTGTCCGGGCCCGTTCCCGGTCAGACGTCCCGTCGGTGGCCGACGGTCACGAGGCTCAGGCCTCGGCGGACTTCTCGGAGGTCTCCTCCGCGGCGGCCTCGGCAGCCTCGGTGGTCTCCTCCTCGTCGTCCTCGAAGGAGACGGTCTCGCCGTTGGTGTCGGTCACCTTGGCGGCCTCGACCACCAGGGCCAGCGCCTTGCCGCGGGCGACCTCGCCGACCAGCAGCTGCACCTGGCCGCCCTGGACGACCTGCTGGGCGAACTGGTCCGGGGTCAGGCCGGAGCCGGCGGCGCGGCGGATGAGGTGCTCGGTGAGCTCCTCCTGGTTGACGCCCAGCTCCTCGTTCTTGACGATCTGGTCCAGCACGAACTGGGTCTTGATGCCCTTCTTCGCCTGCTCCTCGGTCTCCTTCTCGTAGTCCTCGCGGGACTTGTCCTGGGAGGCGAGGTAGGTGTCGAGGGTCAGGCCCATCGGCTCCAGCTGGTGGTGCTCCAGGTTGTGCTTGCGGGTGCCGATCTCGTCCGCGAGCAGCTTCTCCGGGTAGTCCATCTCGACCCGCGCGAGCAGCTCGTCGAGGACCTTCTCCTGGGCCTGGGTGGCCTGGTCGAACTCCTTCATGCGCTCGAGGCGCTTGACGGAGTCGGCGCGGAGCTCCTCGAGGGTGTCGAACTCGCTCGCCAGCTGCGCGAACTCGTCGTCCAGCTCGGGGAGTTCCTTCTCCTGGACGGTGGTCACGGTGACGGTGACCTCGGAGTCCTTGCCGACCTGGGTGCCGCCCTTGAGGGTGGTGGTGAAGGTCTTGGACTCGCCGGCGGACAGGCCGACCACGGCCTCGTCGATGCCGTCCAGCAGGCGGCCGGAGCCGATCTCGTAGCTCACGCCGGTGGCGGTGCCGTCCTCCGGCACCTCGCCGTCGACCTTGGCCTCCAGGTCGATCACCACGATGTCGTTCTCGCCCGCGGCGCGCTCGACGTCCTTGACGGAGGCGAAGCGCTCGCGCAGCTGCTCGAGGGACTTCTCGACGTCCTCGTCGCCGACCACGACCGGGTCGACCACGACCGCGATCTCGGCGAACTCGGGGAGGGTGACCTCGGGGCGCACGTCGACCTCGGCGGTGAACTTGAGGTCCCCGCCGTCGGCCAGGTTCTCGACACCCTCGATGTCGGTGATGTCGGGCTGGCCCAGCACGTCGATCTGGCCCTCGTCGACGGCCTGCGTGTAGAAGCGCGGAAGCGCGTCGTTGACGGCCTCCTCCAGCACCGCGCCACGACCGAAGCGCTGGTCGATCACCTTGTTCGGGATCTTGCCCTTGCGGAAGCCCGGAACGGTGACCTGCTGGTTGATCTTCTTGTACGCCGCGTCGAGGCTGGGCTTGAGCTCCTCGAAGGGCACCTCGACGGTGAGTCGAACCCGGGTCGGGTTCAGAGTCTCGACGGCGCTCTTCACGGTTGGGTCTCCTAGGGGGCTTGCGGTCAGGGCGATAGGCGGTTGGGGCTGCAATGCTGTCCGTACTACCGCCAGCGGTCCATCCTACCGGTACCACGAAAGCGACTGTGCCCGGCACCTGGGTGCGGACGGGAGCGGGGACGGCGGCGCCGGGCCGCAACGACAACAGGGCCCCGCCACCGACGAGACCCTGCCGCACACGGTCGGGGTGACCGGATTCGAACCGACGGCCTTCCGCTCCCAAAGCGGACGCGCTACCAAACTGCGCCACACCCCGTGGTGCCGAGCAGAAGAGTACACGTCGACCCGCCCCCGACCGGGGCGATATCGGCGAGCCGACAACGGGGAAGGAGTGTGCAATCCACCGACCCGACCAGGTACGCTGGGGCCGTCCTCACCACCGCTGCGGTGGCGGGGCGCTTTCCTGCGGGTGTAGCTCAATGGTAGAGCCCCAGTCTTCCAAACTGGTCACGCGAGTTCGATTCTCGTCACCCGCTCCACGACAGGGCCCCGACCGCGACGCGGTCGGGGCCCTCGCCGTTCCCCGCCCCGCGGGCGGCCTCTCCCCTCCGTCCCGGACCCGGGAACAGCCCGAAGGCCCCGCGCAGCGGAGCGCGGGGCCTTCGGGGGTGTGGTGCCGGGGGTCAGACGTTGACGCCGTGGGCGGCCAGGTAGGCGACCGGGTCGATGTCGGAGCCGTAGTCCGGGGTGGTGCGGATCTCGAAGTGCAGGTGCGGGCCGGTGACGTTGCCGGTGGCGCCGGACAGGCCGATCTGCTGCCCCGCCGTCACGGACTGGCCGGCCGAGACGGAGATCGAGGAGAGGTGCGCGTACTGGGCGTACTTGCCGTCGGCGAGCTTGATGACGACCTGGTTGCCGTAGGCGCCGCCGTTGCCGGCCGAGACCACGGTGCCGTTGGCGACGGCCTTGAGGCTGGTGCCGGTGGAGACCGGGAAGTCGATGCCGGTGTGGTAGCCGCTGGACCAGCTGGAGCCCGCCACCTTGTAACCGGTGGTGACGCTGCCCGGTGCGGGGGCGACGTAGCCGGAGGAGGAGCTCGCGGCGGAGCTGCCGGAGGTGGTGGCGGTCGACGACTTCGCGGCGGACGAGGAGGAGGACGAGGACGTCGACTTCTGGGTCGGAGCCGGGGCCTGGGTCTGGGTCTGGGTCTGCGCCTTGGCCTTCGCGGTGCCGGTGCTGCTCGACTTGGTCGAGGTCTTCGGGGCGGCGGCGGGGGCCGCGGCGTCCGAGGAGGCGGCCGGGGCGGACGAAGTCGCCGCGGCGGCCTGGCCGTTGACGGTCAGCTGCTGGCCCGGGTAGATCAGGTTCGGGTTGCCGCCGATGACCGAGCGGTTGTCCTGGTAGAGCTTCTCCCAGCCGCCGTCCACGTTCTTCGCGGCGGCGATCTTGGAGAGGGTGTCGCCGGAGGCGACCTTGTAGGTCTCGGCCGCGGCCTGCTGGGCGGCGGAGCCGGTGGTGTCGGCGACGGGGGTGGCGTCGACCGAGACGTTGGCCCACTGGCGGCCGCCGTCGTGCTGGTCGGCGGTGTGCGCGGAGGCGGCGGTGACCGGGAGGCCGACCGCGGCGCCGGCGACGCCGGCGGCGATGGCGATGCGGACGACGGTGGCCAGGCGCGGCTTGCGGTGCTTGCCCTGAGCGGACATGAAGCTGTTCCTCTCCGACGCCTGCGAGGTGAGCTGTCGGGTTCGGGCGAGAGTTGCCCGGCCGCGGTCTCCGCGGCTTCACCCCGAGCCGTCCCCGTGCGTTCCGGGTCCGGCGTACTACCTGTGGTTCCCCCGCTCCTGCCGTGGCGTGGTCTCTGGTCGGCACCGGGCGGCGGCAGGACTAGGCGTTCCGCTCGGCGGCCAGCCCGGCCGATGTCCGGGCTGCGGAGGAAGCAAAACCCACGGTTCGCGGAGCTGGCAAGCGCCGGTAGGCCCCGGTCCCGGGCTCGGGAGGGGGCTGACGGTCCGCCAGGTCACGCTCCGCCGACGGCGGGCTGCGGTGCGCGTACGGGATCATGACGATGCGCCCACGAACCACATACGGTGGGCGACTTCGGCCACCGTATGCGCCCGGGCGCTGACCTGGCGTGACGGAGCGGGTGACCCTGGTCACCCGCGGGCGGGACTTTGGTCCGGAACGGGGGTGCCCCCGCCCCTCGGAACGCGCTCCCCCCGGTGCCGGCGGGGTGTCAGCCCGCGATGCCGGCGATGGCCTTGGAGACCGAGTTGAGGAACTGCTGGATCGGACCGGCCATGGTCGACTGGCTGAGCATGAAGCCGAACAGCGCGGCGACGATGGCGTGCCCGCCCTTCATCTGCTTGTTGCGGATGAAGATGGCGACGATGACGCCGAACAGGACAAGGGCGGAGACGGAGAAGGCCACCGGGACTCACTTCCTCGATTCGTGGCGGGGATTCAGGTCGGAACCGCCGACGGCTCCAGGCGGAAACCGGCCCCTGCCCCCCGTGTCCCCACCACTCCATCCGGACTCAGTGTGGTCGCTCGTGCGGACTGCGTAAAGGACTTGCCCCGTCGCCGGGGGCTCCAACCCGGGTGGTGGGACTGATTTCCGCCGACCGTGACGATAGCGGACGGGTTCTGACGGAGCGTCGGCGGGAGGCGGTCCGCGGCGGCCCGGGCGGCAAACCGGCAGGCAGGCCGGTCGGCGGCCCACCGGCCGGGCCGGGCACCGGAATTGGCCGAAGATCAACGCCCGGGTTTGACACTCCGTGGGCACTCCGTGCACACCGCTCCCCCGCACCCGGCAGCGCTTCCGGGCCACCGCACCGCCGTCGCACCGCCACCGCCCCGACGCCGCTCGACCGCGGCCCCGGCGGGGCTCAGCGGCGCCAGACCAGCAGCACCGCCCGGTCGTCGTTGACGTGTTTGGCCACGCTGTCGATCAGCCGGACCGCGGCCCCGGGGCGGCCGGCCGCCGGGATGGTGGCGACCAGCCGGTCGGCCTCGCCCATCAGCCGGTCCATGCCCTCGCCCAGGTCCCGGCCGGGGACCTCCACCATGCCGTCGGTGCACAGCATCAGCACGTCGCCGGGTCCCAAAGTACCGCGCACGCCTTCGAACTTGGCGCCGTCGTAGACGCCGAGCAGCGGGCCCTCGGCCTCCTTGACCTCCCAGTGGCCCGCCCCGGCCAGGCGGTGCATGCCGGGCAGGTGGCCGGCCGAGAGGAGTTCGTACTCGCCGGTGTCCAGGTCGACCACCAGGTGGACGGCGGTGGCGAAGCCCTCGGCCCAGTCCTGGCGCAGCAGGTAGCCGTTGGCGGCGGGCAGGAAGTCGTGGGCGGGCAGCGAGCCGAGCAGGCCGCCGAAGGCGCCGGAGAGCAGCAGGGCGCGGCTGCCGGCGTCCATGCCCTTGCCGGAGACGTCGGCGAGCACCACTTCGAGCACCGGGCCGGTGCGGGCGGCGACCATGAAGTCGCCGGAGAAGGACTGGCCGCCGGCCGGGCGGAGCGCGGTGTCGGTGTGCCAGCCGTCGGGCAGGTGCGGGACGCGGCCCTGCACCCGGATCCGTTCGCGCAGGTCGAAGAGCATGGTGGAGCCGCCGCGCCAGGGCACGCCGATCCGGCGGCGGAACTGGGCGACCAGCAGGCCGGCGACGCCGACCGCGCCGACCACCAGGGCGGCGCCGGGGGTGACGCCGTGGGTGTACGCCTCGGGGCGTTCGCTGGCCACCTGTTCGCCGGTGTGCACCAGCGACTCGGTGATCAGCCCGGCGGCGGCGACGGCGTACAGCAGCACCAGGGTGCCGGGGCGCAGCAGCAGCGCGCCGGCCAGCACCGGCAGCACCAGGGCGGTGGGCGGGGCCCAGTCCGGGACGAGGACGTTGAGCAGCACCAGCAGCGGGACGAGCAGGGCGAGCGCGGCGAACGCCCACCAGTCGGCGCCGTCGCCGCGGAAGTAGTCGACCCCGGTGCGGCGCAGCCTGCGCCGGGCCCGGTACAGCGCCGCGCGCAGCCGGGCCGTCACGGGTTCGCGGGACGGTCCGCCGTCCCGGCCCGTCGCACTGGGACGCGCGCTGCCGGCCATGGGGACCGACCTTATCCACCGCGGGTGCCCGCGTCGACGGGGCGGGTGGCACCGGGTGCAGCGGGCGGTGCCGGGCCCGGCGGGTTTCGGCCGCCGGGACACGTCGGCGGCGGGGCGGTTATTCGCTCGCCGGGGGTCGGGGGCGGTGATAGGGAGGGCGGCATGACGATTCGACACCCCGAGCTGACCGTACGTCCGTTGCGCGCCGAGGAGTGGGAGAGCTGGTACCGGACGATCGACGTGGCCTTCGGCGGTGTCGAGGAGGCGCCGGAGGCCCGGGCGCTGTGGCGGGAGTTGACCGAGGTGGGGCGCTCGCTGGCGGTCTGCGAGGGCGGGCGGACGGTGGGCGGGGCGGGGGCGTTCAGCTTCCGGCTGGCGGTGCCGGGCGGGGCGGTGGTGCCGGCCGCGGGGGTGACGATGGTGGGCGTGCTGCCGACCCATCGGCGGCGCGGCGCGCTGACCGCGCTGATGCGCCGGCAGTTGGACGACGTGCGGGCGGCCGGGGAGCCGGTGGCGGTGCTGACGGCGTCCGAGCCGGTGATCTACGGCCGGTTCGGGTACGGGCCGGGCAGCCGGAAGGCGGTGGTGTCGGTGCTGCGCGGCAAGGTCCGGGTGCACACCCCGGAGCGGCGCGGCGGCCTGGTGCTGCGGCTGGCCGACCCGGTGGCGGAGCTGGCGCGCTGCGAGGAGCTGTACGACCGGCTGGCCGCCGGGCGGCCGGGCACCCTGGTGCGGCGGCCGGGCTGGGAGAAGCTGCCGGTGCTGGACCCGCCGGCCGACCGGAACGGCTACTCGCCGCTGCAGTGCGTGCTGGCCGAGGACCCGGACGGCGGCGAACTGCTGGGCTACGCCCGGTACGCGGTGAAGCCGGAGTGGAACGAGCGCGGCGCGGCCGGGGTGGTGCGGGTGCGGGCGGTGCAGGCGGAGCAGCCCTGGGTGTACGCCCGGCTGTGGGAGTTCCTGCTGGACCTGGACCTGACCGAGCGGGTGGAGGCGTACAACCTGCCGGTGGACGACGCGCTGCTGCACCTGGTGTCGGACGTCCGGCACCTGGCGCCGCGGATCGTGGACGGCCTGTTCGTGCGGCTGGTGGACCTGCCGGCGGCGCTGGAGGCGCGCGGCTACCCGGTGGCGGTGGACGTGGTGCTGGAGGTGACCGACGCGTTCTGCCCGTGGAACGCGGGGCGGTGGCGGCTGACGGCCGTGCCGGGCGGTCCGGTCAGCTGCGTGCGGACCGGTGAGGCCGCCGAACTGGAGCTGGACGTCCGCGAGTTGGGCGCGGTGTACCTGGGTGGCGGTTCGCTGGCGGCGCTGGCCGCGGCAGGCCTGGTGCGGGAGCTGCGGCCGGGGGCGCTGGAGCCGGCCGCGGCGGCGTTCCGCTCGGGGCTGGAGCCCTGGCTGCCGCACGGGTTCTGACGGCGCCCCGGGCGGGGGGACGCGCGGGCGTCCCCCCGTCCGCTCAGCCCTGCGGGTGGTGGGCCGGGATCGGCGGGAGCTCGCCGGTGGTCTCGTACTCGGACAGCATCTCGATCCGGCGGGTGTGCCGCGGCTCGCCGCTGTACGGGGTGTTGAGGAAGATCTCGACGAACTTGGTGGCCTCGTCGACGGTGTGCATCCGGCCGCCGACCGAGATCACGTTGGCGTTGTTGTGCTCGCGGCCGAGGGCGGCGGTCTGCTCGCTCCAGGCGAGGGCGGCCCGGACGCCCTTGACCTTGTTGGCGGCGATCGCCTCGCCGTTGCCGGAGCCGCCGATCACCACGCCCAGCGCCTCGGGGTCGGCGGCGGTGCGCTCGGCCGCCCGGAGGCAGAACGGCGGGTAGTCGTCCTCGGCGTCGTAGATGTGCGGGCCGCAGTCGACCGGCTCGTGCCCGGCCCCCTTCAGCCACTCGACGAGGTGGTTCTTCAGTTCGTATCCGGCGTGGTCGGAGCCCAGGTAGACGCGCATGCCCACGAGTGTGACATGCCGCCGGGCCCGCTCCCCGACAGGGGCGCGGGCCCGGCGGTGGTGACGGTGCGTCAGCGGCGGCCGAGCAGCTTCCAGGTGAGCGGCAGGGCGCCCATGGCGAGCACCAGCTTGAGCGCGTCGCCGACCAGGTAGGGGTACAGGCCGAGGTGGGCGGCCTTCGCCAGCGGGACGTCCAGGGCGAGGGCCAGGTAGGGCACGCCGACGGCGTAGATGGTCAGGCTGCCGAGCGCCATCGCGCCGGCGGTGGCCAGCGGGCTGCGGTCGGCGCCGCGGCGGGCCAGCGCGCCGGTCAGCGCGGCGGCCAGCACGAAGCCGATCACGTAGCCGAAGGTGGCCAGGCCGGCGCCCGAGGTGCCCTCGGCGAACCAGGGCAGGCCGGCCGCGCCGGCCGCCAGGTAGAGGCCGAGCGCGGCGGCGCCGCGGCGGGCGCCGAGCGCGGTGCCGACCAGCAGGGCGGCGAAGGTCTGGCCGGTCACCGGCACCGGGGAGCCGGGGACGGGCACCGACAGCTGTGCGGCCAGGCCGGTCAGCGCGGCGCCGCCGGCCACCAGGGCCAGGTCGCGGGTGCGCGCACCGAGCCGGGTGGACGCCTGCGGCAGCAGGTCGGCGAGGACGGCGGTGGAGGGTGTCGGCGCGGCGATGGCCATGGCTGCTCCCGGGGGTCCGATGCGGGTGATCACCTGTGAACCTACGCGGGGACAGGTGCTTCCCGCCGCGTCGGCCGTGACAAAAGCCGACCGTCCCGGCTTGTCGGGTCCGGCCTGTGACCGAGCCCTCACCCGTACCGCGGGTGCGCGGCCCGTCGCGCTGCGTGTCCCGGCCGTCCGGATGGCGGTACCGCCCTGGGAGGCCGCGGACGGATGCCGAATAGTGGACAGATCCCCGCGAAAGCGCCCGGTAGTCGAACAGTCTGGATCCTTCCGCATGACCCGCACCCCCACTCCCGAGACGGCGGCCGCCCCGCGGCCGGACACCGAGGACGCGGGCCTGGCCCACGGGCTGAAGCAGCGCCACCTGTCGATGATCGCGCTCGGCGGGGTGATCGGCGCCGGGCTGTTCGTCGGCTCCGGCGCCGGGATCGCCGCCGCCGGGCCGGCCGTGGTGCTGGCCTTCGCCGCCTCCGGGCTGCTGGTGATGCTGGTGATGCGGATGCTCGGCGAGATGTCCGCGGCCCGCCCGGCCTCCGGTTCCTTCTCGGTGCACGCGGACCGGGAGATCGGGCCGTGGGCCGGGTTCACCGTGGGCTGGCTGTTCTGGGTGCTGCTGTGCGTGGGCGTCGCGGTGGAGGCGATCGGCGCGGCCGGGATCGTCTCCGGCTGGCTGCCCGGCGTGCCGTCCTGGGCCTGGGTGGCGGTCTTCATGGCGTTCTTCTGCCTGACCAACCTGGCGGCCGTGCGCAACTTCGGCGAGTTCGAGTTCTGGTTCGCCGCGGTCAAGGTGCTGGCCATCACCGCCTTCCTGGTGATCGGCGTGCTGGCGGTCTGCGGCCTGCTGCCCGGCACCCCCGCGCCCGGGCTGTCCGACCTGACCGGACACGGCGGTTTCCTGCCGGGCGGCGCGAGCGGCCTGATCACCGGCCTGCTCGCCTCGGTCTTCGCGTACGGCGGGCTGGAGACCGTCACCATCGCCGCCGCCGAGTCCGAGGACCCGCGGCGCAGCGTGGCGATCGCGGTGCGCACTGCGATGTGGCGGATCGCGCTGTTCTACGTCGGTTCGATGGCGGTGATCGTCACGCTGGTGCCGTGGGACGACCCGGCGGTGGTGCGGCCCGGCCCGTACGTCGCGGTGCTGGACGCGCTGGGCATCCCCGGGGCGGCGCAGCTGATGAACGTGGTGGTGCTGATCGCGCTGCTGTCCGCGATGAACGCCAACATCTACGGCTCCTCGCGGATGGCGCACTCGCTGATCGCCCGCGGCCACGGGCCGCGCCCGCTGGCCCGGCTCTCCGGCGGGGTGCCGCGCCGGGCGGTGCTGGCCTCCTGCGGGTTCGGCTTCCTCGCGGTGCTGCTCTCCTACTGGTGGCCGGAGACGGTCTTCTCCTGGCTGCTCAACATGGTGGGCGCGGCGGTGCTGGTGGTCTGGGCGTTCATCTGCGTCGCCCAGCTGCGGATGCGCCGCCGCTCCCCGGCGGCCGAACTGCCCGTCCGGATGTGGGCGTTCCCGTACCTGACGTACCTGGCGCTGGCCGCGATCCTGGCGGTGCTGGTGCTGATGACGCTGGACTCCGCCAACCGCGTGCAGCTGTACTTCACGGCCGGGCTGACGCTGGTGCTGGCCGTGGTGGGCGCGCTGCGCAGCAGGGGGGCCGGGACGGCGGGAACCCCGCGCCCCTGACGGGGTGCGGGGTTCCCTCCCCCTTTCGCGGGGGTGCTGCCCGGGGTGCTACTCGAAGGACGGGCCCGCGGTGCGGGTGCGCTTGATCTCGTAGAAGCCGGGGGTGGAGGCGACCAGGATGGTGCCGTCCCAGAGCCGGGCCGCGGCCTCGCCGCGCGGGGTGGGGGTGACGACCGGGCCGAAGAAGGCGACCCGGTCGCCGTCCGGGCCGTCGACGGCGATCACCGGGGTGCCGACGTCCTCGCCGACCAGGCCGATGCCCTCGGCGTGCGAGGCGCGCAGCGCGTCGTCGTACGCGTCGGTGTCGGCGGCGTCGGCGAGCTCCTCCGGGAGGTCGGCGGCGCGCAGCGCGGCGACGATGGTCTCCCGGTTGTTGGGCAGGCCCTGGTTGTGGAAGCGGGTGCCGAGCTCGGTGTAGAGCGGGCCGAGCACCTTGTCGCCGTGCGCCCGGGCGGCGGCGGTCAGCACCCGGACCGGGCCCCAGCCGGCGGCCAGCATCTCCCGGTAGAAGTCGGACAGGTCGTCCCGGCCCTCGTTGAGGACGGACAGGCTCATCACGTGCCAGCGGGTGTCCACCGGGCGGAGCTTCTCGACCTCGAGCATCCAGCGGGAGGTCATCCAGGCCCAGGGGCAGATCGGGTCGAACCAGAAGTCGGCGATCTTGCGGGAGTCTGCGGTCGTCACTGACGGCGTCCTTCGGGTCGGCGGGCGGGGGCGTTCGGGGGTCCCCCGGGGGTCCAACCGCGGGCCGCCCGCGATGATTCCGCCTCCAGTGCAATGGCACAGCTCGGGGGGCGTGAAAGGATGCCCACGACGGAGTGCCATGAGCGCTCCGAAACCGTGTGTTCCGTACAGAGGAGTGCCGACGTGCCGGGCAAGAACCTGAGCCGTGAGGAGGCCCGCGACCGGGCCGCGATCATCCGGGTGGAGAGCTACCGCGTCCACCTGGACGTCAGTGCGGCGGCCGACCCCGGCCGGCCCACCTTCCGTTCCACCACCCGGATCTCGTTCGACTGCGCGGAGCCGGGCGCCACCAGTTTCGCCGACCTGCTGGCCCCCGAGGTGGTCTCGGTCGAGCTGAACGGCCTCGCGCTGGACCCGGCGGAGGTGTTCGACGGCGCCCGGGTGGCGCTGCCGGTGCTGGCCGCGCACAACGAGCTGACCGTGGTCGCCGAGTGCGCGTACAGCCGCACCGGCGAGGGCCTGCACCGCTTCGTCGACCCGGCGGACGGCGAGACCTACCTGTACACCCACTACGAGCCGGCCGACGCCCGCCGGGTCTTCGTGAACTTCGAACAGCCGGACCTGAAGGCCCCGTTCAGCTTCACGGTGACCGCCCCGGCGGCCTGGGACGTGTACGCCAACGCGGTGCACGAGAGGGTCACCGACGAGGGCGCCGCCCGCACCTGGGAGTTCGCGCCGACCCGGCCGATCTCCACCTACCTGACCGCCGTGGTGGCCGGCCCGTACCACGTGGTGCGCGACCACTACACCCGCGAACTCCCGGACGGCACCCGGCTGGAGATCCCGCTGGCCGCCACCTGCCGGCGCTCGCTGGCCCCGCACTTCGACGCCGACGAGATCCTCACCGTCACCAAGCAGGGCCTGGACTTCTTCCACCAGGAGTTCGACTACCCGTACCCGTTCGGCAAGTACGACCAGTGCTTCGTCCCCGAGTACAACATCGGCGCGATGGAGAACCCCGGCTGCGTGACCTTCCGCGAGGAGTTCGTCTTCCGCTCGAAGGTCACCGAGGCCGCGTACGAGTCCCGGGCCAACGTGATCCTGCACGAGATGGCCCACATGTGGTTCGGCGACCTGGTCACCATGAAGTGGTGGGACGACCTGTGGCTGAAGGAGTCGTTCGCCGACTTCATGGGCTCCTACGCGCAGATCGGCGCCGGCACCCGGTACCGCTCCGCCTGGATCACCTTCGCCAACCGCCGCAAGGCGTGGGCCTACCGGCAGGACCAGTTCCCCACCACCCACCCGATCACCGCGGACATCCGCGACCTCGAGGACGCCAAGCTCAACTTCGACGGCATCACCTACGCCAAGGGCGCCTCCGTCCTCAAGCAGCTGGTCGCCTACGTCGGCCGGGACGCCTTCTTCGAGGGCGCCCGCGCCTACTTCAGGAAGCACGCCTTCGGCAACACCGTCCTGACCGACCTGCTGGACGCCCTGGAGGAGACCAGCGGCCGCGACCTGCGCGCCTGGTCCGCCGCCTGGCTGCAGACCTCCGGCGTCAACACCCTGACCCCCGAGCTGGTGCACGACGCCGAGGGCCGGATCACCGAGCTGGCGGTCCGCCAGGACGGCACGCCGCTGCGCCCGCACCGGATCGCGGTCGGCCTGTACGACCTGGACGCGGACGGCGCGCTGCTGCGCACCGACCGCTACGAGCTGGACGCGGCCGGGGAGCGCACCGTGGTCGCCGCGGCGGCCGGGCGCCCGGTGCCCGCGCTGGTGCTGGTCAACGACGACGACCTGACGTACTGCAAGGTCCGGTTCGACGAGCGCTCGCTGGAGACCCTGCGCACCGGGCTCGGCGGCCTCGCCGACGAGGCCGGCCCCGGCGCGCCGAGCCTGGCCCGGGCGCTGGCCTGGTCCGCGGTGTGGAACCTGACCCGGGACGGCCTGATGCCCACCCGGGACTACCTCGACCTGGTGCTGCGCTTCGCCGGCCGGGAGTCCGACGTCGGCGTGCTGCAGTCGCTGCACCAGCAGGCCGGCGGCGCGCTGGCGGTGTACGCCGACCCGGCCAGGCGTGCCGAGTACGGCACCGCGCTGGCCGAGTGCGCGCTGCGCGAGCTGTCGCAGGCCGCCCCCGGCAGCGACCACCAGCTGGCCTGGGCCCGCTTCCTGGCCGACACCGCCGAGCGGGCCGACCACCTGCAGCTGCTGCGCGGCCTGCTGGACGGCACCGGCCGGATCGACGGCCTGACGGTCGACCAGGAGCTGCGCTGGAGCTTCTGGCTGGCGCTGGCCGCGCACGGGGAGGCCACCGCCGAGGAGCTGGCCGCCGAGCTGGAGCGCGACAACACCGCCGGCGGCCGCCGCCAGCGGACCCAGTGCCTGGCCGCGCTGCCCACCCCGGAGGCCAAGGCCGCCGCCTGGGCCGCGGTGGTCGACTCCGACGAGCTGCCCAACGCCCTGGTCGAGGCCGAGATCGCGGGCTTCAACCGGCCCGGGCAGCGGGAGCTGACGGCGCCGTACGCCGCGCCGTACTTCGAGGCGCTGGAGACGGTCTGGGCGGAGCGCTCGATCGAGATCGCCATGCGGATCGTCGGCGGCTTCTTCCCGCGCTACCAGACCACCCCGGAGACCCTGGCGGCCACCGACGCCTGGCTGTCCACCCGCCCGGACGCCGCCCCGGCGCTGCGCCGGCTGGTGCTGGAGTGCCGGGACGACCTGGCCCGCGCGCTGCGCGCCCAGGAGTGCGACACCCAGTGACGCAGAGTGGGGCGACTCCCTCCTCTGGAGAGGGAGTCGCCCCACGTGCGAGGGTACTGCGGCTACTTCAGGGTGGCCGAGGTCAGGCCCGCCTGGACCTGGCGCTGGAAGGACAGGTACACCACCAGCACCGGCAGCATGGCGATCGTCATGCCGGCGAACAGGCCGGGGAAGTCGCTGGCGTAACCGGACTGCTGGGCCAGGTTCATCAGGCCCTGGGCCAGCATCGAGCGGTCCGGGTCACCGCTGCTCTGCTGCTGCATCAGGGTCAGCGGCAGCAGGTACTGGTTCCACTGGCCGAGCACGTTGAAGATGAACACGCTGATCAGGCCGGACTTCGCCATCGGCACCATGACCTGGAAGAACGCCCGGCTGTGCGAGCAGCCGTCGATCATCGCGGCCTCGTGGACGGCGCTGGGCAGCGACCGGAAGAACGAGTGCAGGAAGAACACGGTGAACGGCAGCGAGTAGGCCGTGTAGACCAGGATCAGGCCGGCGTACTGGTTCAGGCCGAGCCACGGGATGACGGTGCCGAGGTTCTTCATCATGAAGAACAGCGGGACGAGCGCCAGGTAGACCGGGAACATCGCGCCGGCCACGAAGAAGTAGTAGATGACCCGGTTGCCGCGGAACTCGTAGCGGGCCAGCACGTAGGCGGCCATCGAGCCGAGCAGCATGGTCAGCGTGAGCGAGCCCGCCAGCACGATCACGGTGCTGATGAAGAAGTCGCCGATGCCCTTGTCCCAGGCGCGGGTGAAGGCGTCGAAGCCCCAGTGCGAGGGCCAGCTCCAGGCGCTGTCGCCGATCTCGGTGTTGTTCTTGAACGAGCCGAGGACGATCCAGATCAGCGGGACGATGATCAGCACGGCCCACAGGGCCAGGAAGCCGTGCGAGAAGACGTTGAGGACTCCCCCGCCGTCGGCGAAGCGCTGGTTCTTGCCGGGCTTGCGCGGCTCGTCGTTCCCTCCGCTGCGCTGGGCCGGGACTCCGGTGGTCGCGTCGGTGTTGGTGCTCATGCCGGGAACCTCAGAACTCGATCTTCTCGCGCCGGGTGACCCGGAGCGAGACGACGGACAGGACCAGGGTGATGAAGAAGATCACCACACCCATGGCGCAGGCGTAGCCGGCCTTGCCGTAGGTGATGAAGTTGCGCATCAGCAAGGTCGCCATGATCTCGCTGTGGTGGTCCGGGCCACCGCCGTAGTACGCGCCGGGGGTCATGGTGGAGACCAGGGCGAAGGCGTCCATCGCGGCGATCGCCAGGTAGACCCAGGCGGTCTGGATGCTCTCCCAGAGCAGCGGCAGCGTGATCTTGAAGAAGGTGGTGCCGCGCTTGGCGCCGTCCAGCAGGGCGGCCTCGTAGATGTCCTTCGGGATGCTCTGCATGGCGGCCGAGAACAGCACCAGGTAGAAGCCGACGCCGGACCAGATGATCACGCCCATGACGCACCACAGGCCGAAGGTCGGGTTGGACGCGAAGTCCCAGGGGTGGTTCTCGTCGACGATGCCGACCGCGATCAGGACGCCGTTGAGCAGGCCGCCCTTGTCGGTCCGGTACACGCCCTGGAACAGCACCGACAGGATGGCGACCGACAGCACCTGCGGGAAGAAGAAGACGACCTTGTAGAAGGCCGAGCCGCGCACGCCCTGCACGCCGCCGGTGCCGCTCTTGCCGCCCACGTTGAGCATGAAGGCGAAGAACAGCGCCAGCAGGATGGTGGCCAGCGGCAGCACGATCAGCAGCAGCAGGTTGTGCTGCAGCGCGTCGAGGAAGGCGCTGTCCCGGAAGAGCTTGGTGTAGTTGTCCAGCCCGATGAAGTTCATGTCGGGCGAGGCCCCGGACCAGTCGGTCAGCGAGTAGCCGAAGGTCTGCAGGTAGGGCCAGATGACCAGGGCGATGTACAGCACGACGGGAACCACGAGGAACCCGAAGATGAAGGGTGTTTTACGGTGTCGCATGGGAGCTGCTCCTGTCCGCCGACAGCCTGTGGTCAGACAGGCCTGGAACTGCGGTATCGCGTGGAACGGCCGGGGCCCGCACGCGGGCCCCGGCCTTGCGGTGACAAGCCGTCGGCCTGCTGGGGTGTCAGACCTTCTTGGAGGTCGCGGCCTTGCCGCGGGAGACCCACTCCGCCGGGGAGATGCGCTTGTTGACCAGCTCGTTGGTGGCGTTCTCGACCTCGGCGTCGAACGCGGTCTGCAGGTCCTGGAAGCTGAAGTTGAAGGTGACGTCGCCGGCCGCCTTGACCGCCGCGGCCGAGGACTTGGTACCCGGCTTGAGCGGGACGTCCGCGTTGACGCCGTCCTTCAGGACGGTGAGCGAGTTCGCGGTGGCCACGAACTTCGAGGAACCGTCCTTGGTCAGCATCATGCGCAGGAACTCGAGGCCGCCGGCCTTGTTCTTGGCCTTGCTGGGGACCATGAACGGCTCGCCGGCGCCGGCCCAGAGGGCGGTGGCGGGCAGCTTGTCGTTCGGCAGCGACGGGATGGGCAGGAAGGCCATGTCGAAGTCGGCCGGGGTGGAGGCCAGCATCTCGTTCTCCAGCCAGGAGCCGGACGGGATGAAGGCGGCCTTGCCCTGGCACCAGGCGGTCTGCGACTCGGTGTGGGTCATGCCGTTGGTGCCGGGGAGGAGGAAGTCGCCCTCCATGATCTTGTTGAACGCGGTGACGCCGGCCAGCACCGCCGGGTCGTCCCAGGCCGTCGCGTCACAGGCGTTGATCTTCTTGACCAGGTCCAGGCCGCCCTGCTTGGCGATCAGGCTGAAGATGACGTAGTTCGCGTAGTAGGGGTACTTGCCCTGGTGCGCGAACGGGGCGATGCCCGCGGCCTTGATGGTGCCGCAGAGGGTGATGAACTCGTCCCAGGTCTTCGGCGGGGTCCAGCCCTTCTCCTTGAAGAGCTTGGCGGAGTACCACAGGCCGAACACGGTGTAGACGTAGTTCAGCGAGTACATCTTGCCGTTGATGGTGCCCTGCTCGACGGTGCCGGGCAGCAGGACGTCGCGGATCTTCTTGGTCGGGTCGTCCAGGTACGGGGCGTCCAGCAGGACCGTCAGGTCGGTCAGCTGGTCGGCGCTGACCAGGACGTCCGCCTTCATGGCCTGGGCGCCGGAGTTGTCGAAGACGTCCGGCGGGCTGCCGGCGTTGAAGCGCGGCTGCAGCTTGCCGCTGATCTCCTGGGTGCCCAGGTGGGAGACGTTCGCACCGGCGTACGCCTTCTTGTAGGCGTCCTCGAAGACCTTGGCGTAGTCGTCGCCGTAGCCGCCCTTGAAGATCACGACGTCCAGCGCGTCGCTGGCCTTGACCCCGAACGGGTTCTTGCTGTCGCTGCCGAGCGACGGCGCGGCGCTCGACTTGCTGTCACCGCTGCCGGAACCGCCGGCACAGGCCGCGAGCAGCGAGGTGCCGCCGGCCGCGAGGACGGTGATCGCAGCCGCGCGCTTGAACAGGTCGCGGCGGTTGTACTCGGTTGCAGAGCCCATGAGTGCCCTAACCCCTCAGTTCCAGAAGAAGTGGACCGGGGCTGACGTCACGTCAACTCCCGTGGCCCGAAAGGTGCCCAGCGGCGAAGGTGCCGGTCAGAGGCGGTGTGATGATGCTGCAAAGGTATAGTCCACTGTTCACTCAGCGGCAATAGTCAGCGGGTCTGATAACAAACCTGACAGTCGAACCGTTGTCCGCGATGCAGCATGTGCAATGTGCAGGGACCCTGCAGATTGCGTGTCCGCGCCAGGCATGCACCGGAATCTAGCGCGTTGATGCTCGCAAGAACATAGAAATGCGCAGCTTCGCGCAACACGGCGATCGAACCGTGATGTGCGAAGCTGCGCACGGAACCGCCCGACGGCGGTCAGTCCTCCTGGAGGCCCTTGTCCAGGGCGGCGACCAGGCTGCCCCGGGCGTCGTCGTTGTCCAGCGACCAGGCCATCACGCCGCCCAGGTCGTTCTGCTCGACGTAACGGGCCTTGCGAGTCAGCAGGTCCGGGGTGTCGTACGTCCAGAACTCGGTGCCGTCGTACTTCCAGGTCGCGCCGTGCGCGCGGTCGGTGAAGACCGTGCCCGGCAGGTCCTTGATCTGGTTGTAGGGCAGGTTGCCGCCCCGGGCCAGGCCGGTGGCGGACTGGTACAGGCCGTTGCCCTTCGGGCCGGCCGGCACGCCCGTCCAGCCGTAGCCGTAGAACGGGACGCCCACCACGGCCTTCTTCGCGGGCAGGCCGCGGTCCAGGTAGGTCCGCACCACCCGGTCGACGCCGAGCTGCTGCCCGGAGGCGTCGGCCCGGTCCGCGTACAGGTTGGCGTCGTGGTTGGTCGGCCCCTGGGCCTCCCACGGGCCGTGCAGGTCGTAGGTCATCAGGTTCAGCCAGTCCACCGACTTGGCGACCTTCTTCACCTCGAGCTGGTCGATCTTCGACTCGCCGGCCGGGACCGCCGCGGTGAGCAGGTAGTGCGGGCCCTTCCTGCCGGACAGCGCGTCCAGCTGGCGGCGGAACTCCTGCATCAGCAGGGTGTAGTTCCTCCCGTCCTCGGGCCGCACCACGTTGCCGCCGTCACCGCCGCCGCCCGGGTACTCCCAGTCGATGTCGATGCCGTCGAACACCCCGGCGCCCGCGCCCGCGCCGCCCTCGGCGGAGCCCAGCTGCGGCAGGTTCCCCTTGAGGTACAGGTCGATACAGGAGGAGACGAACTTCTTCCGGGAGGCGTCGGTGAGCGCCGCGTCCGAGAAGTACTTGGACCAGCTCCAGCCGCCCAGCGAGACCACCGCGCGCAGTTGCGGGTTCTCCGCCTTGAGCTTGCGGAGCTGGTTGAAGT
Source organism: Kitasatospora cineracea (assembly GCF_003751605.1). NCBI lineage: Bacteria > Bacillati > Actinomycetota > Actinomycetes > Kitasatosporales > Streptomycetaceae > Kitasatospora > Kitasatospora cineracea. Next base: position 2,758,360 of record NZ_RJVJ01000001.1, on the reverse strand, counting down.
TGCCCTTGAGCGGCTGGTCGGCGGTGTCGGCCACGCCGTCCACCGACTCCTCGGCGCCCACCGGGCGCTGGTAGTCGGCCCAGGCGTCGCCCACCCCGGCCCCGTTGGCCTCGAAGCAGGTGCCGTCCGCGGAGACGTTGCCGAAGGCGTAGTTGATCACGGTCAGCTTGCCGGCCTGGCCGCTGTCCTGGACCTTCTTGGCGGTGAAGCCGCTGTAGATGCCCCACTGGGTGAAGTAGCCGACCCGCTGGCCCTCCAGCCGGTGGTCCCTCCCGCGGTCGTCGTTCCCGTGGGCCTGGGCGGCGGCGGGCGAGACGAGCAGGGCGCCGAGCGTGGCCGCGACGAGGAGTGCGGCGGAGCTGCGTCTGGTCATTCCGTGAATCTCTCCGATTCAGCGTCAATTGGTATGGACCATGTGCTGTGGAGAGGTTTAGTCCACTCGGCGGTCCCCGCACAAGGGGAACGGCGAGATCCGCGCCGGGGAACGGCGAAGGCCGCACCGCCCCTCGCGGGACGGTACGGCCTCCTTGCTACGGCCGGATCAGCCGATCAGGCTGCGCAGCACGTACTGCAGGATGCCGCCGTTGCGGTAGTAGTCCGCCTCACCGGGGGTGTCGATGCGCACCACCGCGTCGAACTCGGTGCTCGCGCCCGCCGGGCCAACGGCCTTGACCTTGACGGTCTTCGGGGTGCGGCCCTCGTTCAGCTCGGTGACACCGGTGAACTCGAAGGTCTCCTCGCCGGTCAGGCCCAGCGAGTCGGCGTTCTCGCCGGCCGGGAACTGCAGCGGCAGGACGCCCATGCCGATCAGGTTCGAGCGGTGGATGCGCTCGTAGGACTCGGCGATGACGGCCTTGACGCCGAGCAGCGCGGTGCCCTTGGCCGCCCAGTCGCGGGACGAGCCGGAGCCGTACTCCTTGCCCGCCAGGACGACGAGCGGGGTGCCCGCGGCCTGGTAGTTCTGCGAGGCGTCGTAGATGAACGACACCGGGCCGTCGGCCTGGGTGAAGTCGCGGGTGTAGCCGCCCTCGGTGCCCGGCGCGATCTGGTTGCGCAGGCGGATGTTGGCGAAGGTGCCGCGGATCATCACCTCGTGGTTGCCGCGGCGCGAGCCGTACGAGTTGAAGTCGCGCTTCTCCACACCGTGCTCGGTGAGGTACTGCGCCGCCGGGGTGCCCGGCTTGATGTTGCCGGCCGGGGAGATGTGGTCGGTGGTGACCGAGTCGCCCAGCTTGGCCAGCACGCGGGCGCCGGAGATGTCGGTCACCGGGCTCGGGGTGGTGGCCATGCCCTCGAAGTACGGGGGCTTGCGGACGTAGGTCGACTCCGCGTCCCACTCGAAGGTGTTGCCGGTCGGGACCGGGAGCGACTGCCAGCGGTGGTCGCCGGCGAAGACGTCCTGGTAGCCCTTGTCGAACATCGCCTCGTCGATGGAGCCGGCGACGGTGTCGGCGACCTCCTGCTCGGACGGCCAGATGTCGGCGAGGAAGACGTCGTTGCCGTCGGCGTCCTGGCCCAGGGCGTCGCGGGTGATGTCGACGTTCATGTTGCCGGCCAGGGCGTAGGCGACCACCAGCGGCGGGGAGGCCAGGTAGTTCATCTTGACGTCCGGGTTGATCCGGCCCTCGAAGTTGCGGTTGCCGGAGAGCACCGAGACGACCGCGAGGTCGGACTCGTTCACCGCGGCGGAGACCTCCTCGGGCAGCGGGCCCGAGTTGCCGATGCAGGTGACGCAGCCGTAGCCGACCAGGTTGAAGCCCAGCTTCTCCATGTACGGGAGCAGGCCGGCCTTCTCGTAGTAGTCCATGACGACCTTGGAGCCGGGCGCCAGGGTGGTCTTGACCCAGGGCTTGACGCGCAGGCCCTTCTCCACGGCCTTCTTCGCCAGCAGGGCGGCGCCCAGCATGACGGAGGGGTTGGAGGTGTTGGTGCAGGAGGTGATCGAGGCGATCACGACCGCGCCGTTGTCGATCTCGTAGGTCGAGCCGTCGGGGGAGGTGACGGTGGTCGGCTTCGAGGCCTCGGCCGAGTAGGTCGGCAGCGCCTCGGCGAACTTGGTGGCGGCCTCGGCCAGGATCACCCGGTCCTGCGGGCGCTTCGGGCCGGAGATCGACGGGACGACGGTGGAGACGTCCAGCTCGAGGTACTCGGAGTAGACCGGCTCGACCGACGGGTCGTGCCAGAGGCCCTGCTCCTTGGCGTACGCCTCGACCAGGGCGAGCTGCTGCTCGTCGCGGCCGGTGAGCTTCAGGTAGTTGATGGTCTCGGCGTCGATCGGGAAGATCGCGCAGGTCGAGCCGAACTCCGGCGACATGTTGCCGATGGTGGCGCGGTTCGCCAGCGGGATCGCGGTGACGCCCTCGCCGTAGAACTCGACGAACTTGCCGACCACACCGTGCTTGCGCAGCATCTCGGTGATGGTGAGCACCAGGTCGGTGGCGGTGGTGCCGGCCGGGAGCTGGCCGTTCAGCTTGAAGCCGACCACGCGCGGGATCAGCATCGAGACCGGCTGGCCGAGCATCGCGGCCTCGGCCTCGATGCCGCCGACGCCCCAGCCCAGCACGCCCAGGCCGTTGACCATGGTGGTGTGCGAGTCGGTGCCGACGCAGGTGTCGGGGTACGCCTGGCCGTTGCGGACCATGACGGTGCGGGCCAGGTGCTCGATGTTGACCTGGTGGACGATGCCGGTGCCGGGCGGGACGACCTTGAACTCGTCGAACGCGGTCTGGCCCCAGCGCAGGAACTGGTAGCGCTCCTTGTTGCGGCCGTACTCGATCTCGACGTTCTGGACGAAGGCGTCCGGGGTGCCGAACTTGTCGGCGATGACGGAGTGGTCGATGACCAGCTCGGCCGGCGCCAGCGGGTTGATCTTGGACGGGTCGCCGCCCAGCTCCTTCACGGCCTCGCGCATGGTGGCCAGGTCGACCACGCAGGGCACGCCGGTGAAGTCCTGCATGATCACGCGCGCCGGGGTGAACTGGATCTCCTCGGACGGCTCGGCCGTCGGGTCCCAGCCGCCCAGGGCGCGGATGTGGTCGGCGGTGATGTTGGCGCCGTCCTCGGTGCGGAGCAGGTTCTCCAGCAGGACCTTGAGGCTGTACGGCAGCCGCTCGGCACCCTCGACGGCGGAGAGCTTGAAGATCTCGTACGACTCGTCGCCCACCTGCAGCGAGCTGCGGGCGTCGAAGCTGTTCGCGGACACGACTGACTCCTTCTTGGTCCACCCGGTGATAAGGTAAGCCTTAGCTAACCTGACTGCCGCCGCTTACCCGAGCCGAGGATGGGGGCCTGCGCCTCTCCTGGAGGCCCTGCGCCTCTCGGCAAGTATCTTGACGTCAAGATAAAGCGTAACGCGGAATGTATCTCGATGTCGAGATAAACCATAGTGCATGGGGTCCGCCTGCACTCCACCGGCTCGCCCCACCGCGGTTCCCCACCGCGGTTCCCCACCAGGGTGCACCTCCCCGCCCCCCGCGCACGACCGGGACGCAACGCAACCCGCCCCCTCGCGCGTCTCTTCCCCCGGGACGGCGGACGACGGACGGGAGCGCGCGGGTGGTGGTGGGACGACGCAGGGCCGCCGAGGAGCGGCGCGAGTTCGAGGAGTTCGCGCACACCCGGGGCGCCGCGCTGTTCCGCACCGCTCTGCTGCTGTGCGGCGACTGGCACCTCGCCGAGGACCTCACCCAGACCGCCCTCGCCCGGATCTACGCCTCCTGGCACCGGGTCAAGCACGCCGAGAGCCCCGCCGCGTACGCCCGCACCGTGCTGGTCCGCTGCTACCTCTCGCACCGGCGGCTGCGCCGCAGCGCCGAACTCCCCGTGCTCCACGACGTCCCCGAGCAGGCCGCACCCGACCACGACCCCGCGCTGCGGGTCGCCCTGCTCGCCGCGCTCGCCGAACTGCCACCCAAGGACCGGGCGGTGCTGGTGCTGCGCTACTGGGAGGACCGGAGCGTCGACGAGACCGCCGCCGAACTCCAACTCTCCCCCGGCACCGTCCGGGTCCGCGCCCTGCGCGCCCTGACCAGGCTGCGCCGCCAGCTCGCCCCGCACCTGGACAGCCTGGTGCCGTGACCGCACCGACCGCCGCACCGGCCGCACCGCCGTGCCGGCTGCGTTGACCGCACCGATCCGCACCGACCGCACCGGCCCTCAGAAAGCGAGAAACCTCCCGATGCCCGAGCAGGAGCTGAGCGACGTCTTCGTGCGGGCGGTCGGTGGCAGCGCGCCCGACCTCGGTCCGCTGGTCGCCGGGGCCACCGCCGAGGGGCGGGCCATCCGGGTGCGGCGGCGGCTCGCGCTGGCCGGGGCGGTCGCCGCCGTCGCCGCGCTCGCGGTGGGCGGCGGGCTGCTGCTGCGCCCCGGCGCGGGCCCCGGGCCGTCCGCGGTGGCGGCCGCCGGGCCCGGACCCGGACTTGGGCCCGGATCCGGTGGGCCGTCCGCCGTCCCCGCGCCCTCGGTCACCAAGGCCAGGCCCGTGGTGCTCGACCGGCTGCTGGTGTTCGTCCCGGACCTGGTCCTCGACGGCTGGAGCGAGGAGGGCTCGACCGCCGACGGCACGCGGACCGACACCGTCCGGGCCCGGTTCCGCACCGCCTCCGGCGCGGACGCCGGGACGGTCGAAGTGCGCGTGCAGCAGCCCGGCGGGGCGTCGCGGGACACCGGCGAGAGCTACGACTGCCGCGACCACCGGGACACCGAGGAGTGCGCCCCGGTCACCGGCAAGGACACCGACGGCGTGCTCCTCGCGCTCTCCGACCAGCAGCACCGGACCGCTTACCGGGCGGACCTGCTCGACCACCGCGGCGTCCGGACCGTCCTGACCGCCACCGGCCCGGAGGGCGGCGACCCGCCGTTGGACCGCGACCGGCTCGCCAAGGCCGCCGCCGGACTGACCGCGCTGCCCGGCACCGAGGAGGAGCGGGCCCGGGAGTCCGCCCGGGAGTCCGCCCGGCAGCGGGCCCTGACGGCCGACGCGAGCCCGCCCGCCGCCACCGGTCCCTCCGCCTTCCCGTCCGCCGCCCCTTCCGCCACCCGGCCGCCGAACGCGGCGGATGGCGGGGCGGGCGGCCCGGCGGGCCCGGTCCGCGGCGGATGAGCACCCCCGTGGCGGGGCGGCGGGGGCGAACGGACTAGCGTGAGCCGAATGATCGTGGTGGACGCTTCCGCAGTGGTGCTGTCGCTCGCCGACCGGGGCCCCCGGGGCGACGCCGCCCGGGCCGCGCTGGCCGCCGACCCCGAGTGGGTGGCGCCCGAGCACGTGGTGATCGAGGTGATGCAGTCGCTGCGCGGGCTGTACCTCGCCAAGGAACTGACGGCCGAAGAGGTCGCCGCCCTGACCCGCCGGCTGCCCGGACTCGCCATCCGCAAGGTGGAGGTCGCCCCGCTGCTCGGCCGGATCTGGGAGCTCAAGGACAACCTGACCCCGGACGACGCCGCCTACGTCGCGGTCGCCGAGCACCACCACGCCCCGCTGATCACCGCCGACCTGCGCCTGATGCGCGCCAGCGGCCCGCGCTGCGAGATCCGCGGCATCACGGCGACGGGCTGACCGCCCGGCGGCCGACCGGGCGGCGGCCGACCGGGCGGCGGAACGGCCCGGGTAGGGGTGGGTCGGGGTGGGGCGCGTCGAGTCGGCGGGGACGGGACGGCTGGCCGTAGCGGCGCTGTTCGAGTGCCGGTTCCCGTACGGGTGACTGCGGGTGGCGGTGCGGCACGGCGGCGTGCGCGGCGGGGCGGGGGCGGCCACCGTGTCGGGTGTTGTTCTCCCTGACGGCCCGTCGGAAGGTCCGCGATGCCCCTGTCCTCCGCTGCCGGTGCGCTGCTGGTGCCGCTCGCCCTGCTGCCGATCGGTCCGCCCGCCGCCCAGGGCCCGGCCGGCGTTCCCGGACCGGCCGGTGCCTCCGGGGCCTCCGGCGCTCCCGGGACCGACCGGGTGGTGGACACCCGGTTCGACCGGGCGGACGGCTTCGTCCCGGCCCGGGCGATCACCCACGCACCCGACCTGGTGCCGTACGGCTCGCAGGTGCGGGTCACGGTCGGCCGCGCGGCCGGGCACACCTCCGTCACGCTGGAACTCGCCGGGGTGGCCGGTGCGCACGAGTTCCCCGCGCACGTGCACACCGGGCGCTGCGGCTCCGACCCGGCGTCCTCCGGGCCGCACTACCAGCAGGTGGCCGGGTCGGACGGTGCCAACAATGAGGTGCGGATGACCGTGCGCACCGCCCCGGACGGGTCCGGCACCGCCTCGGCGGCCGTCCCCTGGGAGTTCCGGCCCGACGAGGCGCACTCGCTGGTGCTGCACGCGGGCACGCCCGCCGGTCCGCACGCCGCGGCCGACCGGGCGGCCTGCGTGGACGTCGACTTCTGAGGCCCTCAGGACCCGAGACCCTTCAGGACCCGAGGGTCGCCACCATCACGGCCTTGATGGTGTGCAGCCGGTTCTCGGCCTGGTCGAAGACCACGGAGTGCGCCGACTCGAACAGTTCGTCGGTGCACTCCAGCTCCGACATGCCGGTGAGCTCGTGCATCTGCCGGCCGACCTCGGTGCCGAGGTCGTGGAACGCGGGCAGGCAGTGCAGGAACTTGACCGCCGGGTTCCCGGTGGCGCGCACCGTGTCCATCGAGACCTGGTAGGGCTTCAGCAGCGCGATCCGCTCGGCCCAGACCTCCTTGGGCTCGCCCATCGACACCCAGACGTCGGTGTAGAGGAAGTCCGCCCCCGCGACGCCGGCCGCCACGTCCTCGGTGAGGGTGATCCGGGCTCCGCTGGCCCCGGCCAGCGACTCGGCCGCCTTGCGGACCTCCTCGGCGGGCCAGAGCGAGGCGGGCGCCACGATCCGGATGTCCATGCCCAGCAGCGCGCCGGTGACCAGGATCGAGTTGCCCATGTTGAAGCGGGCGTCGCCGAGGTAGACCAGGGTGGTCTCGTTCAGCGGCTTGCCGGAGTGCTCCTGGATGGTGAGCACGTCGGCCAGCATCTGGGTCGGGTGCCACTCATCGGTCAGGCCGTTCCAGACCGGGACGCCCGCGTGCGAGGCCAGCTCCTCGACGATCTCCTGCCCGTCGCCGCGGTACTCGATGCCGTCGAACATCCGGCCCAGCACCCGCGCGGTGTCCTTGATCGACTCCTTGTGCCCCATCTGCGACCCGGCCGGGTCCAGGTAGGTGGTGGAGGCGCCCTGGTCGTGGGCGGCCACCTCGAAGGCGCAGCGGGTGCGGGTGGAGGTCTTGGCGAAGATCAGCGCGATGTTCTTGCCGCGCAGCCGGGGCTGCTCGGTGCCCGCGTACTTAGCGGCCTTCAGCTGGGCCGCCAGGTCGACCAGGTGGCGGAACTCCTGGGGAGTGAAGTCGAGCTCCTTGAGGAAGTGCCTGTTCCGGAGGTTGAACGCCATACCGGTCTCCTGGGTCGATCAGCGGACTGAGACGGGAAGTGTATACGAGGATTCGAATATTCATGCAACGCTGTGATGGCCGACGCGTTGCCGGGACTCGGACGGCCCGCTCTGGGCCGGCCGAGCCGTCTGGGCCGTCCCGGGCCCCGAGTTGTCCGGGGCCCGGATCGCTGCGGGGTCAGAGCCGGGGGTCGACCGGTTCGGACTCCAGGGCCAGCACCGCGAACACCGCCTCGTGCACCCGCCACAGCGGCTCGCCGGCCGCCAGCCGGTCCAGCGACTCCAGGCCGAGCGCGTGCTCGCGCAGGGCGAGCGAGCGCTTGTGGCCGAGCGAGCGCTGGCGCAGCCGGTCCAAGTGCCGGGTGTAGTCCGGGCCGTAGATGATCCGCAGGTACTCGCGGCCGCGGACCTTCAGCCCGGGCTGGACCAGCCGCCCGGAGCCGTCCCGGTGCAGCGGGTCGACCGGCTTGACCACCATGCCCTCGCCGCCGGCCCCGGTCAGCTCCTCCCACCAGGCGACGGCGGCGGCGACCGAGGACTCGTCCCCGGTGTCGACCAGCAGCCGCCCGGTGCCGTGCAGCACCGGCTCCGCGGCCGCCCGGTCGGCGGCCAGCCGGTCGGCCTCCACCAGCCGGTCGATCAGGGCGAGGTGCTCGGTGTGCGGGCGCAGCGCCAGGTTGGCACCCTCGGCGGCGAGCAGCTGGAACGGGGCCAGCCGGATGCCTTCGAGGCCCTCGGTCGGCCAGCAGTAGCGCCGGTACGCCTCGGTGAAGGACCGGGCGTCCTCGGCCCGCTCCTGCTGGCGGACCGTCAGCTCCGCCACGTCCATCCCGCGGTCGGCGGCCCGGGCGAGGGCGTCGAGCGCGGCGGGCAGGGCGGCCCCGGCGGCCGCGCCGACGGCGGCGTACTGGCGGCGCAGCAGTTCGACCGCCTTGAGCGACCAGGGCAGCAGTTCGGCGTCCAGCAGCAGCCAGCCGGTGTCGAGTTCGTCGAACAGGCCGGCGTCCTCGGCGGCGGCCCGCAGCCGGTCGAGGATCGCCCCGGTGAGCTGCTGGTCGTTGAGGAAGGCGCGGCCGGTCCTGGTCCAGATCGCGCCGGGGCCGGGCAGGCCGAAGCGCTTCTCCAGGGCGGCCCCGTCCCGGGCGACCAGGACGACGGCCCGCGAGCCCATGTGCTTCTCCTCGCAGACCACCTGCTGCACCCCGTCGTGCCGGTAGGCGAAGAACGCCTCCTCGGGGTGCTCCAGCAGGCCCTCGCGCCGGGAGGTCGGCGAGGGGGCCATGGTGGGCGGCAGGTAGGCGAGCAGCCTCGGGTCGAGCGCGAAGCGGCTCATCACCTCCAGCGCGGCGGCGGCGTTCTCCTCCCGGACGGCGACGTTGCCGAACCGGGCGGTCTCCACCACCCGGCGGCCGGCCACGTCGGCCAGGTCGAGCGGACGGCCCTCGCGGCCGCCGGGCGCGTCGGTATGCATCGGGCGGACCGGCTCGTACCACTCCTGCTCGGCCGGGACGGCGACGATCTCCCGCTCCGGGTAGCGCAACGCGGTCAGGCTGCCGCCGAACACGCAGCCGGTGTCCAGGCAGATGGTGTTGTTGAGGAAGCTCGCCACCGGCACCGGGGTGTGGCCGTAGACCACCAGGGCGCGGCCGCGGTACTCCTCGGCCCACGGGTAGCGCACCGGCAGGCCGTACTCGTCGGTCTCGCCGGTGGTGTCGCCGTACAGCGCGTGCGAGCGGACCCGGCCGGAGGCGCGGCCGTGGTACTTCTCCGGCAGGCCGGCGTGGCAGACCACCAGCGCGCCGCCGTCCAGCAGGTAGTGGCTGACCAGGCCGCGCATGAACTCCCGCACCCGGGCCCGGAACTCGTCGCTCTCGGCGGACAGCTGGTCGATCGACTCCTGCAGGCCGTGCGAGACGGTGACCTTGCGGCCGCCCATCCAGCGGCCGAGCTTGTTCTCGTGGTTGCCGGGGACGCAGAGGGCGTGGCCGGTCTCGACCATGCCCATCACCAGGCGCAGCACGCCCGGGGTGTCCGGGCCGCGGTCGACCAGGTCGCCGACGAAGACCGCGGTGCGGCCCTCGGGGTGCGCGGCGTCCACGGCGCGGCCCTGCTCGTCGCGGGCGATCCGGTAGCCGAGCCGGCCGAGCAGGGTCTCCAGCTCGGAGCGGCAGCCGTGGATGTCGCCGACGATGTCGAACGGGCCGGTCAGGTGCCGCAGGTCGTTGTACCGCTTCTCCGGGACGATCTCGGCGCGCTCGACCTCCTCGACGCCGCGCAGCACGTGCACCTTGCGGAAGCCCTCGCGCTCCAGTCCGCGCAGCGAGCGGCGCAGCTCGCGCTGGTGACGGGGGATCACGTGCGCCGGCAGCTGCCGGTCCGGCCTGGCCCGGTTGCGCTCGGCGCACACCTCGGCCGGGACGTCCAGCACGATGGCGATCGGCAGCACGTCGTGCTCCCGGGCGATGGCGAGCAGCTGGCGGCGGCTCTCCTGCTGGACGTTGGTGGCGTCGACCACGGTGAGCCGGCCCGCCGCGAGCCGCTTGCCGACGATGTAGTGCAGCACGTCGAAGGCGTCGGCGGAGGCGGACTGGTCGTTCTCGTCGTCGGCGACCAGCCCCCGGCAGAAGTCGGAGGAGACCACCTCGGTGGGCTTGAAGTGCCTGCGGGCGAAGCTGGACTTGCCGGAGCCGGTGCTGCCGATCAGCACCACCAGCGAGACGTCGGTGACGGGCAGTCGGCGGCCGGCCCGGGCAGGGGTCGGCTCCGGGGTTTCGGTGGTCATCGGTGGGCGCTCCCTTCCGGGGCGTGGTCGTGCGACGGGGTGCCGGTGACAGCGGGTCCAGCGGCGTCGGGTCCGGTGGTGACGGGTTCGATGGTGGCAGTGGATTCGGTGGCAGCCGGTTCGGTGGTGGCAGTGGATTCGGTGGCAGTGGATTCGGTGGTGGCAGCGGGTTCGGTGGTGGCGGGTTCGGCGAGGCGGAAGTGCGCGAGCTGGGTGGGTGCGCCGACCTCGGGGTCGACCGGGCCGACCGGCTCCAGCTCGACGGTGTAGCCGTAGTCGGCCGCGACCTGCTCCGTCCAGGCCGCGAACTCGGCGCGGCCCCACTCGAAGCGGTGGTCGTCGTGCCGCTTGTGCCCGGCGGGCAGGGTCTCCCAGCGGACGTTGTACTCGGCGTTCGGGGTGGTGACCACGACCGAGCCGGGCCGGGCCGCGCCGAACACGGCGTACTCCAGCGCGGGCAGCCGGGGCAGGTCGAGGTGCTCGATGACCTCGCACAGCACCGCCGCGTCATAGCCCTTCAACCGGGCGTCGGTGTACGTCAGCGCACCCTGGACCAGCTTCACCCGGCGGGCCTGACGCTCCGGCAGCCGGTCCAACCGCAGTCGGCGGGCGGCGATCGTCAGCGCGAGGGAGGACACGTCCACCCCGAGCACCTCGGTCACCCGCGGTTCCTTGAGCAGCGCGCCCACCAACTCGCCCTGCCCGCAGCCCAGGTCGAGCACCCGGGCCGCGCCGGTGCGGGCCAGCGCCGCCAGGATCGCCGTCCGCCGCTGCGCGGCGAGCGACTCCCCGCGCTCCCGGCCGCCCTCCGCAGCACCGGCGGCCTCGGCCACCACCGCGATCGGTCCGGCCGACCCGGTCGGTCCGGTGGCGTTCACCTCCTCAGCGGTAGCCGTGGCAGTCGTGGCATCTGCGGTGTCCGCGGTCCCCGGAGCGTCCGCGGTCCCCGGAGCGTCCGAAACATCCGGGACGTCCGGCACCGCGTTGTCGATCTCCTCGGCCTCGCGGTCGTCGGCCTCGGCCAGCCGGGCCAGCGCCAGGCGCTCCGTGGCGAGCCTGGTCAGCGACCAGCGGCGGGAGAGGTAGCGGCGGATGATCAGGGCCCGTTCGGGGTGGTCGGCGAGCCAGCCCTGGCCGGCCGCGAGCAGCTTGTCGACCTCGTCGGGGGCGACCCAGTAGTGCTTGGACCCGTCGAGGACCGGCAGCAGCACGTAGAGGTGCTGCAGCGCGTCGGCGAGCCGCAGGGTGCCGGTCAGTTCGAGCCGCACGTACCGGGAGTCGCCCCACTCGGGGAAAGACTCGTCCAGCGGGACGGGCCGCGCGTCGACCTGCCAGCCCAGCGGGGCGAACAGCCGGTCCACCAGCCCGGGGCCCTCGCCGCCGGCCACCGGGACGGCGGGCAGCGCGATCCGCAGCGGCAGCGCCCGGCCGGGCAGTTCGGGCCGGTGCGCGCACTCGCCCTTCATCGCGGACCGGTAGACCGTGCGCAGCGCCACCGCGAGCAGCGAGGAGGCGGCGTACGGGCGGTCGTTGACGTACTGGGCGAGCGCGAGGTCGGGCGAGCCGGACCGGCCCTTGCCGCGGCCTTGGCGGAGCAGCGCGGTGGGGTCGATTTCCAGCAGCAGCGCGGCGGTGCACGCCTGCTCCCCGGCCTCGGGGTAGAAGACGTGTGCCGTGCCGTGCGCGGTGGCGAACCGCTGCACCTTGTCGGGGTGCTTGTGCAGCAGGAAGCCCAGGTCGGAGGCGGGGTTCTCGGCAGTGCCGGTGGTGGAGATCGATACGAACACCCGGCCGAGTATGGCCCGCGGGCCTGTTCGGGGGCACCAGGTTTTGTCCGTCCGGTGAGCGTGTTGGTCAGCCCTCGGCCCGATTGGTTACGGTGCGGGATGTGACTGCTGAAACCTCCTCCCCCGCAAGCGGCGCGGTGGCCGCCGGCCTGGCGACCATCGCGGCCGACGGCACCGTCCTCGACACCTGGTTCCCCGCGCCCGAGCTGGCCGCCGCTCCCGGCCCGTCCGGCACCGTCCGGCTGAGCGCCGAGGAGGCCGAGCTGGCGCTCGGCCCGGGCGCCGCCGAGGCGCTCCGCACCGACGCCCGGCGCGACGTCGAGGTGGTGGCGGTGCGCACCGTGATCTCCTCGCTGGACGAGAAGCCGTTGGACGCGCACGACGTCTACCTGCGGCTGCACCTGCTCTCCTCCCGTCTGGTGAAGCCGCACGGCCAGAGCCTGGACGGCATCTTCGGCCTGCTGGCGAACGTCGCCTGGACGTCGATCGGCCCGACCCCGGTCGCCAACGTGGAGCGGGCCCGGCTGGCGGTGCGCGCCGAAGGCGGGCAGCTGGCCCTGTACGGCATCGACAAGTTCCCCCGGATGACCGACTACGTGGCGCCGGCCGGCGTCCGGATCGCCCACGCCGACCGGGTGCGCCTGGGCGCGCACCTGGCCGAGGGCACCACGGTGATGCACGAGGGCTTCGTCAACTTCAACGCGGGCACCCTGGGCACCTCGATGGTCGAGGGCCGGATCAGCGCGGGCGTGGTGGTCGGCGACCACAGCGACGTCGGCGGCGGCTCCTCGATCATGGGCACCCTCTCCGGCGGCGGCAAGCAGGTCGTCTCGGTGGGCGAGCGCTGCCTGCTGGGCGCCAACGCGGGCATCGGCATCTCGCTCGGCAACGACTGCGTGGTCGAGGCCGGCCTGTACGTCACCGCCGGCACCCGGGTCACCACGCCGGACGGCTCGGTGGCCAAGGCCGTGGAGCTGTCCGGCCAGGACAACCTGCTGTTCCGCCGCAACTCGCAGTCGGGCGCGGTCGAGGTGATCGCCCGCTCCGGTTCGTGGGGCGGTCTGAACGCGGATCTGCACTCGCACAACTGACCTCCTGTCAGGTGGTGTTCGCCCGTCGGCCGGGTTCCTGCTCCCCAGCGGCCCGGCCGGCGGCGGGCCCGCCGGACCCGCCTCGCTCCCGCCCGGCGCCGTAGCCCAGCGGGGGCGGGCCCCGCAAACTCGGCTCACTCCTGCGGCTGACCTGGACCGCCGGTTGGACCTCAACGGGTGGTCCGGGGTGACCGCGCGCGGCGGGGGCTCGTTGGACCGGCGGCGCCGACCCCCGGCGCTTCACACCGCACCACCGAGCTGAAGGGGCCCCCTCATGTCCGAGCCCTGGACCGAGCCGCCCACTGCGGACACCGCCGACGGCGACGCGCCCGCCACCCCGAAGTCGCTGTTGGAGCAGATGCAGGAACTGCTCGCCTCGATCACCACCGACCTGGCCGGACTCGACTCCGATCTGCGCTCCGCCGCCGCCACCCGCGGCGAGCAGGACACCCCGGCGGACGGTTCGCCCCGCAGCTGAGCGCCGCACGCCGCCGGGACCGGCGGGCCCAGCGGGACCACGAGCCTCGGCTCCTCCCGCCGGGCCGCACCCGGCGCCCCCGCGCCGAACAGGTCCGTCCCGCCCTCCTCCCGTTCTTCCCGCTCCTCCCGTTCCCCCGGCCCGTCGTCCGGGGCCCGTGCACCCGCCGGACCCCGCTGCTCGCGCAGGAGTTCGGCCACCAGGTCGCGGCACTCGGAGCCGGCGTCCAGTCCGTCGATGCAGCTCCAGTACAGGCTCTCGGTCTCGGCCCCGCAGGCGAGCACCACCAGGCTCTCGTTCATCTGCTCCAGCAGCAGGGCGAGTTCGGTCAGCACCGGCTCCAGTTCGCCGAGCGCGCTGAACCGCTCGACCAGCGTCGGCCCGGACCACTCCGGGTACACGCCGACCGGGCCGCCGGGCAGGTCGTCCAGGCCCGGTTCGGGCGGCTGCCGCAGGCAGCTCGCGGTGTGCGCGCCGGCCTCGCAGAGCAACTGCCCGAGGGTGGCGAAGGACTCCCCCTCGTGGTCGGCGATCCGGGCTCCCACCGCTTCGGTGAGCAGCCCGGACTGCCAGGCCTCGTGCAGGATGTCGCCGGTCGTCCGGGCCTCGGTCAGGGCGTGCCGGACGGTCTTGATCAGCCGCAGCGCCTCCATGGTGCGCTCCCCTCCTCCACCGCCGCCGTCCTTCGGCGGTCGGTCACGGGGATCAGCGTGCCGCCGCCCGCGCGCCGCTCCCAGCGGGTTCGGCACACCTGTGGACAACCCGGCCCTGTGGACAACCCGGGTCCCCCGCACGAGGGAATTCCGGCTGATTTCCCGGCACTTCGGGAACCCTCCCTAGGGCACCGGGAACCTGCTCTCGTTGCGCTCGATCTTCTCCGCCAGCGCCCGCAGCGGGTCCACCTCCAGCACGGTGCACAGCTGGAACAGGTAGGCCAGCACGTCGGCCACCTCGTCGCGGACCCGGTGCGCCGCCCGCTCGTCCGACATCACGTCGGCGGCCTGTTCGGGCGTCAACCACTGGAAGATCTCCAGCAGTTCGCCGGCCTCGACGGTCAGTGCCGAGGCCAGGTTCTTCGGGGTGTGGTACTGCTGCCAGTCGCGGGCGGCCGCGAACTCGGCCAGCCGCCGCTGCAGCCCGGAGACCGTCGACTCCGGCCCCGGCGCCACCGACTCGGACCCCGGCACCGCCCCGGGCTCCGCCACCCTCGGTGCCGCTCCGAGCTCCGCCACTCCCGGTGCCGCCGCCCCGGGCTCCGCGTCCGGCACCGTCCGCTCTTCTTCGTCGCTCATTCCCCCAGGTCTACCACCGCGTCCTCGCCGCGCGCCGCGCCCTGCACCGGCACCCGGGCGGCGGGCTCGGTGCGGCGCAGCAGGCTGTGGCCGGTGGCCGGATCGCGTCGGCACTCGACCAGTTCGACGCCGTCCAGGCCGAGGGCCGCGCCGGGTTCCTGGAGGGTGGCCAGCAGCCGGATGTCGCCCTTGCCGGTGACCTCGCGGGCCAGCCGGAGCAGGGCGGCGGCCTGTTCGGCCGCCAGGCCCGCTCCGACGTCCTCGGCGAGCAGCACCAACTGCCGGTGCGCGTCCGGTACTTCGATGGCGGGATCGACGTCCAGCACGGCCGCGCCGGTGAGCAGGACGGCGGCGAAGGCGAGCAGCCGCAGCATGCCGTCGGAGGCCTGGTCGGCGCCGGTGCGGCCGAGCACGCCCTCGTCGAAGACGGCGATCAGCCGCTGTCGTTCGGCCTCGCCGCGGCGGGCGACGCCGAGGCCGAGCAGCGGGTGCGGGGCGGCGGCCTGGACGGCGCGCAGCAGGCGGGCCCAGCGGCGCGGGCACTCGTGCTCCAGCCGGTGGAGCACCGCGGAGATGTTGCCCGCGGTGCCGCGCAACCGGGCCTGCGGCTCGGGCCGGCCCCAGCCGCGCATCGCGGCCGGCACGGGGTGCAGCGCGAACATCTCGCGCAGCGCGGTGAGCACCTGCTCGGCGGCGGCCAGCACCTTGCGCTCGCCCTTGGAGGATCCGGCGACCCGCAGCGGGAGTTGGGCGGTGATCAGGCTGCCGCTGGGCAACGGGGCCCGGATGTCGCCCTGCCGGGAGTCGTTGTGCCAGGTGACGTTGACCCGGCCGCGGGCGAGGTCCTGTTCGCCGGTCTCCATCAGGGTCCGGCCGTCCAGGGTGAGCAGTTCGCGGGCGATCCGGACGCGTTCGTCGGTGCGCACCACCACTTCGAGCCGGATCGATCCGACGCAGGAGCGCACGGTGCAGCCCAGGATGATCGCGTTGCGCCCGTGCGGCACGCAGCCGATCAGCCCGCCGCGCACGGGGGCGGCGAGCGGGCCGCGCGGGCCGCCGACGCCGTCCAGCGAGGACTTGATCTCCTCCCCGAGGGCCAGCCGGGAGAGCACGCTCAACGCGTCCAGCGCGTTGGACTTGCCCGCCCCGGACGGCCCGTG
Source organism: Kitasatospora cineracea (assembly GCF_003751605.1). Taxonomy (NCBI): domain Bacteria; kingdom Bacillati; phylum Actinomycetota; class Actinomycetes; order Kitasatosporales; family Streptomycetaceae; genus Kitasatospora; species Kitasatospora cineracea. Next base: position 2,742,373 of record NZ_RJVJ01000001.1, on the reverse strand, counting down.
CACCACCGTCAGCGGCGCCATCGGCAGCACGGCCCGCCGGTAGGACTTGAAGGAGGTCAGCCGCAGCTCCTCGATGATGGGGCGCTTCACCTCCGGCGCGGACGCGGTCGCGGGCGCGGGCGCCGTCACCGGTACGGCCGCCACCGCCACCGGTACGGATGCCATCGGTACGGACGCCACCGTCGGGACAGGCGGCTGCCGCGCCTCGCGGGGGGCGGCGGGCAGGGGTGGGGCCGAGGGAGCTTCGCTGGTCACCCGGAGCACTCTAGGTGCGCCCTGAGGTGCAGAAACGTCCCTCCTGACGCCCTTTCACCCCTTCGAGTCCCAACCGTCCCCGGCGCCGCCCGGCCCCGTCACTCGTACGCGGTGACCAGCACCGAACCGGTGACCTCCACCGGTTCGGGCAGCGCCGCCAGCGCGGCGGCCAGCGCGGCCGGTTCGGTGTGCCAGGCGCTCGGGCCCATGCCGACCACGGCGGCGGCGTCCGCCCGCGACAGCCGCAGCGCGAACTCCACCTCGGTGCGCTCCACCGGCGCGAACCAGGGGCCGAGCTTCTCGCCGATCCGCCGGTCCTTGTCCTCGTCCACCGACAGCAGGCCCAGCGCGCCCACCAGTTCCCGCAGGTGGCGGGAGGTGGGGGCGGCCACCAGCAGCCGACCGCCGGGGCGCAGCACCCGCCGCATCTCGGGGCCGTTGCGCGGCGCGAACACGTTCAGCAGCACGTCGGCGGCGCCGTCCCGCAGCGGCAGCGGCCGCCAGGCGTCGCAGACCACCGCGCCGATCCGCGGGTGCGCCTTCGCGGCGCGCCGCAGCGCGTACTTGGACAGGTCGAGCGCCGCGCCCGCCGCGCCCGGCCGGGCTTCCAGCACCCGGGCCAGGTAGTGGCCGGTGCCCGCGCCGAGGTCCGCGACCAGTCCGCTCTCCGCCGCGACCCCGGCGGCGGCCGCGGCCAGCGCCCGTTCCAGCGGGGCGTAGTGGCCGGCCGCCAGGAAGTCGCCGCGGGCCGCGACCATCTCGGCGGTGTCGGCGGTGCCCTGCTTGGCGTCCCCCGCCAGCAGGCTCACGTAGCCCTGCCGGGCCTGGTCGAAGCTGTGGCTGTCGGCGCAGCGCAGGGTGCGGCCGTCCAGTGCCAGCGGGCGGGCGCAGTGCGGGCAGACCAGGTAGGGCTCGATGTCCTGCAGCAACTCGCTCGCATCCTCGGCGCAGATCGTTCGGTGCCCGGGAACCGTCAGGGGCCGGGGGAACGTCGAGGGTATCCCGCCCGCGGGCGCCTCGTCGCTCTCCCGGCCCCTGACGCGGGCCCGACGGCGGCTCACTCCTCGCCGTCGTCGCCGACCTCTTCCTCCTCCGACTCGTCGACCACCCACATCGCCAGCCGCTCCGCCACGCCGGTGATGCCGAGCTTGCCCTCCCGGATCGCCCGGGCCAGGCTGCGCACCTCCCGCGCGGTGGTCGCCACCCGGCAGCCGCTGGCCACCAGGTACGCGTAGGCCACGGCGGTGGCGAACAGCTCGTTGTTGCGCTCCAGCGCGGGGACCCGGATCAGCTGGTGCATCAGCGCCGCCGCCCGGTCCTGCGGCTCGGGGTAGACCGCGATGTCGAAGACCTCGGCCTGGTGCCTGGTGATCGCCGCGAGCAGCGATCCGTAGTCGGTGACCTGCGGGTCACCGGGCGTGTACTGCTCGGCGGTCATGAGCAGCCACGAGAGGTCGACCTCAAGCTTCAACGGCGCACGTCCTGGAGTTCGCCGGGCGACCCGAACTCGGCCAGGAACACCGCCTCGTGCTCCTTCATGAACTGCGCCGCGGCGTCCACGAAGTTGCGCCCGGCCTCGCCCATGTCCTGCTGCACCAGCCGTTCGATGTACTGGTTCATGCTGATCCCCTGCTGCTCCGCCCGCTCGCGGGCCATCTCGGCGGTGGTCGCGTCCACCCTGACGTTCAGCTGCTTCTTGGCCATCCTTCAACGCTAGCGCCGAGGTGCTAGCACAACAAGGGCGCAAACCGGCCGCTCCCCCGCTCCCCCACCATGTCCGCCCGCACCCCCGCGAAAACCGGCCAACCGTCTCGATCCGCCAACACCGCTGCCCGGCAAGCGGATCACTCCGCAAGATCCGTCACCCCACCCGGCCCACCGGGGCTACTCCACCTCAACGCCGTACCCGCGCACCAGCGCTTCCAGGCCGTGGTCGTAGCCCTGGCCGACGGCGCGGAAGCGCCACCGCGGGCCCCTACGGTAGATCTCGGCCAGGAGCAGGGTGCGCTCGCTGGTGGCGGCGTCCAACGTGGCCTGGGCGACGGCCGGGGCGTCGACGCCCGGGGCGAGCACCACCTGGACCGCCCCGACGCTCCCGAAGGTCTCGGCCCCGTCGATGGCCGCGGCAACCGCGATCCGGTGGGCAGCGGGCGGCAGCGCCGCGAGGTCGACGGCGATGCTCTGTTCGGTGGGGCCGTCGCAGCGGAGCCGGACGGACCCGTCGGGGCTCTCGGGCGCACCGTAGAAGACGAAGTCCTCGTCGCAGGAGACCTGTTCGTCCTCGTCGAGCACGAAGGCGACGACGTCGATCTCGCAGTCCGCCAACTGCGCCCAGGAGGCGGCCACGTGCCACTGTCCCGCGGTCGGCAGGTCGATGACCCCACCGCGCGACAGGACCTCGGCCACCGCGCCGTTCCCGGCCGGGGCGTCCAACGGCTCCGCTGCGGGCGTTCCGAGCCAGTCCTGCGGGTGCACCGGGATCCCCAGGGCGGTGACGCGGGCCATCCGGCGGTCGAGCTCTCCGCCCGGGAGGAGGAGGACATCGGTGACGCCGGCCGAGAGGTTGATCGCTGCCGCCCCGCCCAGTTCGACGACCCGGGCCCGCACGACGGACGCCTCCTGATGGGTGCCGCCCAGGACCAGGACCCGCCGACGGCCGAACGGCCTGGCCGGGTACGGGGCGGCGGGCCGCTGCCGCGGGGGCGCCCCGGCCGGAGCGGGAACAGGAGCAGGCGCCTCGGCCGGGACGAAAGCAGGAGCAGGGGCCCCGGCCGGGACGGGAACGGGCGGTGCGGCCACCGGGCCCGGCGCGGCGGGGGCAGCGGGGCGCTCCGCCACCGACGCCCTCCCCCTCGTCGGCCCTTCGTACGGCGTCCCCGGTCTCACGTCCGCCAGCAGCTTGAGGAAGGTGTGCTCGTCGACGATCGTGACGCCCTCCGCGACCGCCCTCCGCGCCTTCTCCGAACCCGACGCCGAGTCGTTGGTGACCAAGACTCCGGTGTGCCGGCTGACCGACGACATGATGTTCAGACCGGCGTCGACGGCTCGCGCCACCAGCTCCGCCCGGGAGGTGGCGGTCTCACCCGTGACCGCGATCTTCATGCCCTGCACCAGCGGATCCCCCGGCGCCGGACGTCCTGGGTTCCGGTAGGCGCACGGGGTCTTCGGCGGCTTCGGCGCGAACTGCGCGTCCTGCCGGGGCGGACAGGCCACCAGCGGCAGCGGGACGCCCAGCCGTGCGGCCTCGGCCAGCGAAGAACGGAAGATCCCCGCGAGGACACGCGTGTCGTCCAGCGCGTCGTGCGCACTGGTCTGCGGCACGCCGTAGTACTCGGCGAGGGCCGCCAGGCCAAGGCCCGCGACGGGCGGTTCCACCCGCCGGTTCAGCGCCAGGGTGCACAGGCGCTGCGCGACGGGGAGGTAGAGCCGGGCCCGGGCGAACTCGTGGGCCAGGAAGTCGTAGTCGAACTGGGCGTTGTGGGCCACCATGACGCGGTCCTGGAGGAGCGCCCCGATCCGGCCCGCCACCTGTTCGAAGGTCGGGGCGCCACTCAGCCGCTCCGGCGTCAGGCCGTGGACGTGCACCGGCCCCGGGTCGCAGCCCGGGTTGAGCAGGGTCGCGTACTCGCCGGTCTGGACGCCGTCCGGCCCGAAGGTCAGCACCGCGATCGAGAGGACCCGGTCGCGCCGGGCGACCAGGCCCGACGTCTCGACGTCGACCAGGGCCCAGTCGTGCGCGTAGTCGGACAGGTATGACACATCTGGCGGGGAAGCGAGTGGCATGGCTGCAAGGATGGGCCGGGCCCGAGCAGCGCTTCAAGCCGAACGCCGATTTTCCTCCGGCCCGTCCCGGGAAACGCCGCACGGGCGCGGGAAGGGCTCCCGCGCCCGTGCGAAGTGCCCCCGCGCGCCGTTACCGGACCGGCTCCAGGATGGCGACGCACTCGAAGTGCTGGGTCATCGGGAACAGGTCGAAGGCCCGCAGCGAGACCGGGCGGTAGCCGCCCTCGCGGAAGAAGGCGAGGTCGCGGGCGAGGGCGGCCGGGTCGCAGGCGACGTAGGCGATCCGGCGGGCGGCCAGGGAGCTGAGGTGGGCGACGGTGTCGCGGCCGGCGCCGGCCCGCGGCGGGTCGAGGACGATCAGGTCGGTGGAGGTGATGCCGGTGCGGGGCAGCAGGGTCTCGACCTTGTCGCACTCGATCCGGACGTGTTCCAGCGCGGCCAGGTTGTGCCGGGCGTCGGCGACCGCCTGCTTGCCGGACTCGATGCCGAGCACCGCGCCCTCCTCGCCGACCCGCTCGGCGAGCGCGCCCGCGAACAGGCCGACGCCGCAGTACAGGTCGAGCGCGCTCTCGCCCCACTGCGGGTCGAGCCCGGCGAGGACGGCGTCGACCAGGGTGTCGGGGGCCTCGGGGTGGACCTGCCAGAAGCCGCCCTCGGAGACCCGCCAGGTGCGGTCGGTGGCGCGCTCGCGGACGAAGGTGCGGCCGTGGACGCGGTGGAACAGGTCCTGCTCGTCGATCCGGGCGATGGACGTCTCGCGGTCCAGCTCGACCAGCGGCAGCTGCTCGCCGGGCCGCGGCCGCAGGATCACCTGCCGGTCGGAGGAGCCCGCCGCGGCGATCGCCTCGACGGCGGCCACCCCGGTCCAGTCGCGGGACTCGATGCCGAGCTCGCTGACGCCGGGCGCGGCGATCAGGCAGCGGTCAATCGGCTGGACGTCGTGCGAGCGGTGCTTGCGCAGGCCGATCACGCCCTCCTCGTCGACCGCGTACTGCACCCGGGTGCGCCAGGCCGGGACCTCGCCCGCGGGGAGCTTGCCGCCGACCGGCTCGACCGAGCCGTCCCAGCGGGCCTCCTCGAGGGTGAGGCCGGCCAGCTTGGCGAGCTGCTCGGTGAGGACGGCGGCCTTGAGCTTGCGCTGCCCGCCGGGGGTGACGTGCTGCCAGTCGCAGCCGCCGCACTTGCCGGGGCCGGAGAACGGGCAGGGCGCCTCGATCCGGTCCTTGGAGGCCTCCAGCACCTCCACCGCGTCGGCCCGCAGGAAGCGCGAGGTGGTGGTGCCCTCGGTGACCTGAGCGACCACCCGCTCGCCGGGCAGCGCGTGCCGGACGAACAGCACCCGGCCCTCGTGCCGGGCCACGCAGTGCCCGCCGTGCGCGACCGGCCCGACCTCGACCTCGTAGCGCTCGCCGACCAGCGGGTCCCCGGAGGGCTGCCGCAGCACCGGCTGCGCGGGCCGCAGCGCCTTCGGCGGGCGCACCGCCCCGGGCTTGCGCCCCTGCCGGGCCGACTTCTTCGCGCCCTCGCCCTTCGGCGCGGCCTGCTTCGGGCCCTTCTCCTTGGCGGCGGCCTTGTCCTTGGCGCCGGCCCGGTCCTTGGGCGCGGCCTTCGCCGGAGCGGCCTTCACGGGCCGCTCCGGGCGCTCCGGGCGCTGCTCGCCGGGTACCGGCGGCAGGCTGCGGGCGGTGTTGCCCTCCCGGTCGGTGGCCTCCGGCCGGGCGGGCCGGCTGCTCCAGCGCGGGTGCGCGACCTGCCCCGGCTTGGCGCCGGACGTACGGCCGGGGCGGCCCTGGCGACCGGAGGAGCGGGGCGGGTTGTTGCGGGTCACGGGGGTCGCTTCCTTACGGGAGACAGCGGGAGGACGAGCGGGGTGGAGCGGGCGGAGCAGGTGGAGCGCGCCGTGCGGCAAACACGGCGGCCCGCGGCGGACCGGGAAGGATCCGCCACGGGCCTATTGAAGGCCATGCGGGGGTCGGACGGGCCGCGCGAGCCTCAGTCGCGCGGCGCGGTGTCCGTCCCGCCCCGGCCCTCGTCGGCCGGACCGGCCGAACCGGCCGAACTCGCCGAACCGGTCGGCGCCGGCCGCCGCCGCGGCTCACCGCGGCGCACCGCGCCGGGCGCGGACCACGCCTTGGGCGCCTTGCGCCGCTCCGAGGACTCCAACTGCCAGGGTACGGAGGTCACCATCACACCGGGCTTGAACAGCAGCCGCCCCTTGAGCCGCAGCGCGCTCTGGTTGTGCAGCAGGTGCTCGTACCAGTGGCCGACCACGTACTCGGGGATGTAGACCGCGACGACGTCGCGCGGGCTGGAGCGGCGCAGGTTCTTGACGTACTCCAGCACCGGCCCGGTGACCTCGCGGTACGGCGAGTCCAGGACCTTCAGCGGCACGTCCAGTCCGCGCTCGTCCCAGTCCTGCCGCAGCGCCGCGGTGTCCTCGGGGTCGACGTTGACGGTGACGGCCTCCAGGGTCTGGGCCCGGGCCAGGCGGGCGTACGCGAGGGCGCGCAGCGCGGGCTTGTGGATCTTGGAGACCAGCACGATGGCGTGCACCCGGGTCGGCGGGGCGGCGTCGTCGGGCTCCTCGGCGGCCTTGAGCTCGGCGTTGACCCGGTCGTAGTGGCGGCGGATCGCCTTCATCATGACGAACAGCACGACCATCAGGGCGATGGCGATCCAGGCGTGGCCGATCTTGGTGGCGAGCACCACGATCAGCACGGCCATGGTCATCACCAGGCCGAAGGTGTTGATCGCCCGGCTGCGCTGCATGTGGGCGCGCTTCTTCGGGTCGGTCTCGGTCTTCAGCAGCCTGGTCCAGTGCCGGATCATGCCGGACTGGCTCATGTTGAACGCCACGAAGACGCCGACGATGTACAGCTGGATCAGCCGGTTCGGGTCGGCGCCGAACGCCACGATGAACAGGATCGCCGCGCCGGCCAGCAGCACGATGCCGTTGGAGAAGGCGAGCCGGTCGCCGCGGGTGTGCAGCTGCCGGGGCAGGTAGCGGTCCTGGGCGAGGATCGAGCCGAGCACCGGGAAGCCGTTGAAGGCGGTGTTGGCGGCCAGCACCAGGATCAGGCCGGTGGTGGCGGCGACGAAGTAGAAGCCGGGCGTGAAGTTGGAGAACACCGCCTCGGAGATCTGCGCCAGCACGGTCTTCTGGTGGTAGTTCTCGGGCGCGCCGATCAGCTGCTCGGCCGGGTTCTCGGCCATCTGCGTGCCGGTCAGGTGGGCCAGGTAGATGATGCCCATGAACATCGTCACGGCGATGGAGGCCATCATCAGCAGCGTGGTCGCCGCGTTCTTGCTCTTCGGCTTGCGGAACGCCGGGACGCCGTTGGAGATCGCCTCCACACCGGTCAGCGCCGCACAGCCCGAGGAGAACGCCTTCAGCAGCAGGAACACCAGCGCGAACCCGGCCAGCGAGCTGTTCCCGGGCGTCGCCGCCAGGTGGTACGAGGAGCTCTCCGCGGGCAGCGCGGCCCCGAACCCGAAGTGCCTGATCAGGCCGTACACCACCATGCCCATGACGCCGACCATGAACGCGTACGTCGGGACGGCGAACGCCGAGCCGGACTCGCGCACGCCGCGCAGGTTCATCCCCATCAGCAGGATGACCAGGAACACCGACAGCGCCATCTCGTGCCCGCGCAGCGCGGGCACCGCCGAGACCACGTTGGCCACGCCGGAGGTGGTCGAGACCGCCACGGTGAGGATGTAGTCGACCATCAGCGCGCTCGCCACCACCAGGCCGGAGTTCGGCCCGTGGTTGACGGTGGCGACCTCGTAGTCGCCGCCGCCGCTCGGGTAGGCGTGCACGTTCTGCCGGTAGGAGGCGACCACCGCGAGCATGACGATGGCGACCACGACGCCGATCTGCCACGAGAAGTGGATGGCCGAGGCGCCGGCCAGCGACAGCGTCAGCAGGATCTCCTCGGGCGCGTACGCGACGGAGGAGAGCGCGTCCGAGGCGAACACCGGCAGCGCGATCCGCTTGGGGAGGAGCGTCTCCCCCAGCTTGTCGCTGCGCAGCGCACGCCCGATCAGGATGCGTTTCGGTAGGTCAGCAGGCATAGGCACAACAAGGGATCGTAAGGGCTCCGGGTGGCACCGGATGCCTCGCGGGGCCACCTTGCTCGCGACTGTGTTCGGCGGACCGGCTAGCGTGTCGGCAGAAGGGTTTGCGGGCAACACCGAGTTGCCCCCTCGCGTCGGATCACAGGCGCGGCCGACAAGTGGCCCCCGGAATCGGGTGCACGGAAGGACGATGAGCGGTGTTTACGCAGGTCATGACCCCAATGGATCGGGTGAGGTAGGCGCGTGCACATCGTCATCATGGGCTGCGGACGCGTGGGCTCCGCCCTGGCCAGAGCGCTCGAGAAACAAGGCCACTCGGTCGCGGTCATCGACCAGGACCCGACCGCTTTCCGACGGCTCGGCGCGGGCTTCAACGGCCGCCGGGTCACCGGCGTCGGCTTCGACCAGGACACCCTGAAGGAGGCCGGCATCGAGGAGGCGGGCGCCTTCGCCGCCGTCTCCAGCGGTGACAACTCGAACATCATCGCGGCCCGGGTGGCCCGGGAGAACTTCGGCGTCGAGCACGTCGCGGCCCGCATCTACGACCCGCGCCGCGCCGAGGTCTACCAGCGGCTGGGCATCCCGACCGTGGCCACCGTCCGCTGGACCGCCGACCAGATGCTGCGTCGGCTGCTGCCCAGCGGCGCCGAACCGGTCTGGCAGGACCCGTCGGGCTCGGTCCAGCTCGCCGAGGTCGCCTTCACCCCCGCCTGGGTCGGCCACCGGCTCTCCGAGCTGGAGGAGGCCGCCGGCGTCCGGGTGGCGTTCGTCACCCGGGTCGGCGAAGGCGTGCTGCCCACCCCGCAGATGGTGGTGCAGGAGGGCGACCTGGTGCACGTGATGCTGCGCCGCAACGAACTGACCGCGGTCGAGGCGGCGTTCGCCAAGGGCCCCGAGGAGGCTGGTCACTGATGCGCGTCGCCATTGCCGGAGCCGGAGCCGTCGGCCGTTCGATCGCCGGGGAACTGCTGGAGAACGGCCACGAGGTCCTGCTGATCGACAAGAACCCGAACTCCATCTCGGTGGAGCGGGTCCCGCTCGCCGAGTGGCTGCTCGCCGACGCCTGCGAGATCACCTCGCTGGACGAGGCCGCGCTGCAGCGCTGCCACGTGGTGATCGCCGCCACCGGCGACGACAAGGTCAACCTGGTGGTGTCGCTGCTCGCCAAGACCGAGTACGGCGTGCCGCGGGTGGTCGCCCGGGTGAACAACCCGAAGAACGAGTGGCTGTACAACGAGTCCTGGGGCGTGGACGTCGCGGTCTCCACCCCGCGCCTGATGTCGGCGCTGGTCGAGGAGGCGGTGAGCGTCGGCGACCTGGTCCGCCTGATGCGCTTCTCGCAGGGCAACGCCAACCTGGTCGAGCTGACCCTGGCCGCGGACACCGCCCTGGTCGGCACCCGGGTCGGCGACGTCGCCTGGCCGGTGGACACCGCGCTGGTGACCATCATCCGCGAGGGCCGGGTGCTGGTCCCCGGCGGCAGCGACACCCTGGAGGCCGGGGACGAGCTGCTGTTCGTCGCCGCCCAGGAGCGCGAGGAGGAGCTGGAGACGCTGCTGGCCGGCTGATCCCGCCCCGCTCCACGACGGAGGGCCCCGCGCACCGCGCGGGGCCCTCCGGTCACTCCTCCGGCTTCGTCACTTCCGCGGCTCCGCCTCGTCCTCGTCCAGCTCCGCCTTGATCGGCGGCGGCGCGGTCAGCAGGATCCGCCAGGTCACGTACATCGCCAGCAGCAGCGGCGGGATGCCGAGCGCGACCTTCAGCCAGCCCAGCAGGTTGATGTTGTGGGTGAAGTACAGCGGGAACAGGATCACCGGCTTCAGGCCCATGATCAGCACCCAGGCCCAGGTCGCCTTGGTGTAGGCGGCCAGCCGGCCGGGGTTCTGCTTGCGCCAGGTGAACATCTCGCCGGTGATCGGGCCGAGCATCAGGCCGATCATCGGCCAGCGCACCAGGGCGGAGACCGCCAGCGCCAGGCAGTAGCCGACGTTCCACAGCAGGCCCGGCAGGTAGAAGTCCTCGGCCTTGCCGGTCTTCATCGAGATCCAGGCGCCGATCGCCACGCCGAACACGCCGGAGAAGGCGTGCTGGATGGTCTCCCGGCGGGCCAGCCGGAGCACCACGAACACCGCGCACAGCGCCAGCGCCGACCAGGCGGCCACCGGCACCTTGTGGGTGATGTTGAACGCGACGATGTACACCAGGCCGGGCAGCGTCATGTCGATCATGCCGCGGACGCCGCCGAAGGCCTTGAGCACCGTCTCGGCCGCCTCCTTCGAGGCGTCCCGCTCCGGCTCGGCCGCGGGCTGCTCGTACACCCCGGGCTGCCCGTCGTCCTGCGGGCCGTTGGGACCGTGTGCGGTCACCCTGATCGCCTCGTTGCTCACGCGGACTCGCTCCCGTGTCCCACCGGACGCAGCTCGTAGCGGGGATTGAAGAGCACGCGGCGCCCGCGTGCGTGGCTGATCCGGCCGCTGGCGATGAGGCGGCGGCCCGGCTCTATGCCCACGATCGAGCGCCGGCCCAGCCACACCACGTCCAGCGCCTCGGTACCGTCGAACAGCTCGGCCTCCAGCGCGGGCACCCCCGCGCGCGGGCGGAGCGTGACGGTGCGCAGGGTGCCGGCGACGGTGACGATCTCGCGGTCGCCGCAGGCGGCGATCGGGGTGCAGCCCGCCTCCGCGGTGTCCTGCCGCAGCTCCTCGGCCTCCAACTCCTCGGAGGAGGAGGTCAACCGGCTCAGCATGCGGCGGAAACGGCCCTGCGGCTGGTCGCCGATGTTGTCACCACTCATGCCGGAAGGGTACCGGTTCGCCGGTGCCGGGCGGCAGGTCCGCGGGTGGGCCCGGTCACCCGTCCGCCCGTGCTCCGTCACGGCTCGAAGCGGTAGCCCATGCCCGGTTCGGTGATGAAGTGCCGGGGGTGCGAGGGGTCCGCCTCCAGCTTGCGGCGCAGCTGCGCCAGGTAGACCCGCAGGTAGTTGGTCTCCTTGCGGTACGCGGGGCCCCACACCTCCTGGAGCAGCTGGGTCTGGCTGACCAGCCGCCCGGAGTTGCGCACCAGCACCTCCAGCAGGTGCCACTCGGTCGGGGTGAGCCGGACGTCCGCGCCCCGGCGGTTGACCTTCTTCGCGGCCAGGTCGACGGTGAACCCCTCGGTGGTGATCACCGACTCGCCCTCGGCGGTGACCGGTTCGGCCCGGCGGACGGCGGCCCGCATCCGGGCCAGCAGCTCGTCCATGCCGAACGGCTTGGTGACGTAGTCGTCGGCGCCGGCGTCCAGCGCCTCGACCTTCTCGTCGGAGGCGTGCCGGGCGGACAGCACGATGATCGGAACCCTGGTCCAGCCGCGCAGGCCGCGGATCACCTCGACGCCGTCCATGTCGGGCAGGCCCAGGTCGAGGACCACCACGTCGGGGTGCCGGGCGGCGGCCAGTTCCAGGGCGCTCGCGCCGTCGTGCGCGGAGTCCACCTCGTACTTGCGGGCCTTGAGGTTGATCACCAGGGCGCGGACGATCTGCGGTTCGTCGTCCACCACGAGGACCCGGGTCATGCGGGACCGGCCTTTCGTTTGTCGGGGAGTGCCAGCTCGACGGCGGGGAGCGAGACCACCATGGTCAGCCCGCCGCCGGGGGTGTCCTCGGCGGTGACGGTGCCGCCCATCGCCTCGGCGAAGCCGCGCGCCACCGCCAGGCCGAGGCCCACCCCGGCGCCGCGCGGGGCGTCGCCGAGGCGCTGGAACGGGGCGAAGATCCGCTCCCGGGCCTCCTCGGGGACGCCCGGTCCGCGGTCGACCACCCGCAGTTCGACCCGGCCGTCCCGCTCCAGCAGATCCGCCTTCACCAGGACGGGTGAGTTCGGCGGCCCGTACTTGACGGCGTTCTCCACCAGGTTGGCCAGCACCCGCTCCAGCAGCCCGGCGTCGGCCCGCACCATCGGCAGCGACTCCGCCACGTCGAGGCGCACGCTGCCCGGCGGCACGCCGCCCAGCGCGAACGGCACCACCTCGTCCAGGTCGGTGGGCTGCAGCAGCGGGGTGACGGTGCCGGTCTGCAGGCGGCTCATGTCCAGCAGGTTGTTGATCAGGTGGTCGAGCCGGTCCGCGCCGGACTCGATCCCGGCCAGCAGCTCGGCCTCGTCCTCCGGGTCCCACTCGACGTCCTCGGCGCGCAGCGAGGAGACCGCCGCCTTGATCCCGGCCAGCGGGGTGCGCAGGTCGTGCGAGACGGCGGCCAGCAGCGCGGTGCGGATCCGGTTGCCCTCCGCCTCCCGGCGGGCCGCGGCCGCCTCCCCGGCCAGCCGGCGGCGCTCCAGCAGGACGGCCGCCTGGTTGGCGAACGCGCCGAGCATCCGCCGGTCCTCGGCGGGCAGCACCCGGCCGCGCAGCACCAGCGCGAGCCGCTCGCCGACCGGGACGTCCACGTCGGCCCGCTCCGGCCCGGTCGGCGGGCGCGGCCCCACCGCGGCGGCGGCCTGCCACGGCCCGTGCGGCTCGGCCCGCTCCAGCAGCGCCACCGCCTCCTGCTGGAAGGTCTCCCGGACCTGCTCCAGCAGCGCCGTCAGCACCCCCTCGCCGGTGGGCGCGCCGCGCAGCACCGTGCCGGCCAGCGCGGACAGCGTCTGCGCCTCGGCCTGGGCCCGGGCCGCGACGTGGCTGCGCCGGGCCGCCAGGTCGACCACGGTGGCGACCGCGATGCCGACCGCGGCGAAGATCGCCACCGCGACGATGTTCTCCGGCTGGGCGATGGTGAAGGTGTGGATGGGGGGCGCGAAGTAGTAGTTGAGCGCCGAGGAGGACACCAGCGCGGAGGCGATCGCCGGGAACAGCCCGCCCACCAGCGCCGCGCACACCGTCAGCGACAGGAACAGCAGCATGTCGGTGGAGAGCCCCGGACCGTGCAGCTGCGTGAGCGCCAGCGCCAGCAGCGGCGGCCCGGCCACCCCGATCGCCCAGCCCGCGACCGTCCTGGTCCGGCCCAGGTCGGTGACCTTGCGGATCGGGATCCGGCCCCGGCCGCGCGCCGCGTGCTCGTGGTTGACCATGTGGACGTCGATGTCGCCGGAGTCCCTGGTCACCGTGTAGCCGACGCCCGGTCCGTACACGTACTGCCAGACCCTGCGGCGGCTCGTGCCGATCACGATCTGGGTGGCGTTGACGCCGCGGGCGAAGTCCAGCAGCCCGGCCGCCGGGTCGTCGCCGAGCACCGAGTGGAAGCTGCCGCCCAGGCTCTCCACCAGCGCCCGCTGCTCGATCAGCGCCCGCGGGGAGGAGCCGGACAGCCCGTCGGAGCGCGAGATGTGCACCGCCAGCAGCTCGCCCGCGCTGTGCCGGGCCGCGATCCGGGCCGCCCGGCGCACCAGCGTGGCGCCCTCCGGGCCGCCGGTCAGGCCGACCACGATCCGCTCCCGGGCCTGCCAGGTGCCCTGGATGCCCTGCTCGGCCCGGTAGCGCTGCAGGTACTCGTCGACCCGGTCGGCCGTCCACAGCAGCGCCAGCTCGCGCAGCGCCGTCAGGTTGCCGGGCCGGAAGTAGTGCGCGAGCGCCGCGTCCACCTTGTCCGGCGCGTACACGTTGCCGTGCGCGAGGCGGCGGCGCAGCGCCTGCGGGGACATGTCGACCAGCTCGATCTGGTCCGCCCGGCGCACCACCTCGTCCGGGACGGTCTCCCGCTGCCGGACGCCGGTGATGCCCTCGACCACGTCCCCCAGCGACTCCAGGTGCTGGACGTTGACGGTGGAGACCACGTCGATCCCGGCCGCCAGCAGCTCCTCCACGTCCTGCCAGCGCTTGGCGTGGCGCGAGCCCGGGACGTTGGTGTGGGCGAGCTCGTCGACCAGCGCGACCGCCGGGTCGCGGGCCAGCACCGCGTCCAGGTCCAGCTCGGTGAACTCGGCGCCCCGGTGAGTGACCGTCCGGCGCGGGACGGTCTCCAGGCCGTCCAGCAACTCGGCGGTGCGGGCCCGGCCGTGGGTCTCCACGAAGCCGACCACCACGTCCGCGCCGCGTTCGATCCGCCGGTGCGCCTCGGACAGCATGGCGTGGGTCTTGCCGACGCCGGGGGCCGCCCCGAGGTAGATCCGCAGCCTGCCGCGGGCCGTGTGCACCATGCGTCAGAGACTACGGCCCAAAATCGCAATATCCGCTGATCAGACGGGCCGGGGCCGAGAATTGTCAACTTCTTGACGCCCCCGGCCGCCGATTGGGCCAGAATTCCGGGGATCCGACAATTCGAGGGGGAACCACCCATGCGCGGACTCGTACTCGGCGGCGGCGGACTCGCCGGCATCTCCTGGGAGACCGGCCTGCTGCACGGCCTCGCCGAAACCGGACTCGACCTCCCCGGCACCGCCGACCACGTCCTCGGCACCTCCGCCGGCGCCACCGTCGCCGGCCAGCTCGCCTCCGGCCTCCCGCTCGCCGAGCTCTACCGCCGGCAGACCGACCCGACCGCCCAGAACCACGAGATCGTCCCGCCCGCCGAAGCCGTCGCCGCCCTCTTCGAAACCTTCCACGGCCTGCTCACCGAGATCACCGACCCCGACGAACTGCGCCGCCGCGTCGGCGCGTTCGCCCTCGCCGCCGACACCGTCCCGGCCGCCGACCGGCTCGCCGTCATCGCCGGCCGCCTCCCCGGCCGCGACTGGCCCGCCTGGCCGCTCACCCTCACCGCCGTCGACGCCGACACCGGCCGCCCCCGCACCTTCGACCGGCACAGCGGCGTCCCCCTGGTCGACGCCGTCGCCGCCAGCTGCGCCGTCCCCGGCATCTGGCCCACCGTCGAGATCGACGGCCACCGCTACATGGACGGCGGCATCCGCAGCTCCAACAACGCCGACCTGATGACCGGCCAGCCCGTCGTCCTGGTCCTCGCCCCGATGGCCGACCCGTTCCTCGCCCCCGAACTGGCCCTGCTCGAAGCCGCCGGACAGTACGTCCTCGCCGTCACCCCCGACGAGGACTCCCTCGCCGCCGCCGGCCCCAACCCGCTCGACACCACCGTCCGCACCCCCTCCGCCGAAGCCGGCCGGGCCCAGGGCCACCGGATCGCCGACCAGGTCCGCGAACTCTGGACGCCCTGACGCCCGTTCGGGGCGGGCACGGCCCGCCGCACGGCAGCCGCCCCCGCCCCGCCCCCTTCGGCCTACGACTCGACGATCCTGCCGTCCCGCAGCTCCAGCACCCGGTCCGCCAGCTCCATCAACTGCGGGTCGTGCGTCGCCACCAGCGCCGTCACCCCCTCGCTGCGCACCACCGCGCGCAGCAACTGCATGATCGCCAACCCGGTGTCCGAGTCCAGCTGGCCGGTCGGCTCGTCCGCGATCAGCAGCGCCGGCTCGTTCGCCAACGCCCGCGCCACCGCCACCCGCTGCTGCTGACCGCCCGACATCTCGGTCGGCCGCTGCTCCGCGTGCTCCGCCAGACCCACCATCGCCAGCAGCGTCCGGACCCGCTCCTCGCGCTCCTTCACCGCCACCTTGCGCAGCCGCATCGGCACCCCGACGTTCTCCGCCGCCGTCAGCACCGAGATCAGGCCGAACGACTGGAACACGAAACCGATCCGGTCCCGCCGCAGCTCCAACCGGCCCGCCTCGTCCAGCCCCGCCAGGTCCGTCCCGGCGATGCTGATCTTCCCCGCGGACGGCGTGTCCAGCCCGCCCACCAGGTTCAGCAGCGTCGTCTTGCCCGAACCCGACCGGCCCCGCAGCGCCGTCAACTCCCCGGCCTTTGCCGTGAACGACACCCCGCGCACCGCGTGCACCGCCCGGTCGCCCTCCCCGAACGTCCGGTGCACGTCCTCCACGACCACCATCGCACCGCTGCTCACCCGCGCACCTCTTCCTCGGCCGGCCACACCCCGATGTGGTCCTCTTCCAACGCCAACCGCACCCGACGGCTGAGCTGCAACGCCTCCGTGAAGTCCGACGGCAACTGCAGCCGGCCCACCCGGTCCAGGACCGCGTACTCCACCCCCGGCTCGCCCCGCTCGGGACGCAGCACCTCCGTCGAGGTCCGCCCGTTGCGGATCCGCACGGTCCGGCGCACTTCCTGCGCCACCATAAGGTCATGGGTGACGATCAGCACCGTCACCCCCAACTCCTCGTTCACCGAACGCAGCGCCGCGAAGATCTCCTCGCTGGTCGCACTGTCCAACTCGCCCGTCGGCTCGTCCGCCAGCAGCAGCGCCGGGGAGTTCGCGTTCCCCACCGCGATCGCCACCCGCTGCTGCTCACCGCCCGACAACTCGGCCGGCCGCCGACCCGCCAGGTGCCCGATCCCGAGCAGCTCCAGCAACTCCCCCGCCAACCGCCGCCGGTCCCGCCGCGGCACGCCCGCGTACCCCATCGGCAGCATCACGTTCTCCGCCGCCGTCAGGTACGGCAGCAGGTTGCGCGCCGTCTGCTGCCACACGAACCCGACCTTCCGGCGCCGGAAGTCCAGCCGCTCGCGCCTGCCCATCGCCAACAGGTCGTGCCCCGCCACCCGGGCACTGCCCGCCGTCGGCACGTCCAACCCCGCGAGGATCCCCAGCAGCGTCGACTTCCCCGAACCCGAGGCCCCGACCACCGCGATCAACTCGCCGTCCGCCACCACCAGGTCCAGCCCCTGCAGGGCCTGCACCTCCACCCCCTCGGAACGGTGGATGCGCACCAGGTTCTCGCACACCACCATGCCCTCCTCGGGCGGCGGCCCGTCCGCGGCCGCCCTCCTGCGCAGCTCCGCAAGATCCGGCACCGCCTCCACGGCCTCGACCCCCACGCCCACCCCCTCCGACCGGAGCTCGACGGCTCACCACGGCCTCGTCCCACCAGGCCCTGCCAGGAGGACACCGGGCCGGACGGCGGGGGCAGTCCCCTGTTCTGCCCCCGCCGTCCGGCCCCGCGCTTCCCCCTCGACCGACGCCCACACAGCGACGGTCCCAACACTCCAACGCCGTCCGAAGCGGGCGGGTTGCACGGGATTCCGAACTTTTTTCGAAACCCCCGCACACTGCCCTCCCGCTCCTTGCCCTTGCGCTTGGGCTTGCCCTGGTCCTGGTTCTGGTTCTGGTTCTGGTTCTGGTCCTCAGCCGACCGGCACGATCAACTGCTCCGGCGCCCCCAGCGCCAGGAACTCCGCCGCCGAAGCCCGGAACGGGTCCGACGCCCCCGTCTCCGGCGCCACCCCGCGCCCGCCCCGGTGCACCATCAGCACCGCCACCTTCGACCCGCGGAGGTGCACCGCGACCTCCTCCGCCGCCGCCACCGAGGAGGGCTGCCGCAACCCCAGCGCCACCACCCCGACCGCCCGCCCCTCCACCGTCCAACCCGCACCGGATTCGACGCACGCCCCGCCCCCCAGCAACCGGGCCCGCGCGATCTCCGCGTCCGCCACCGTCCCGAAGCTCAGCACGTACTGACGCGCCGTCGCCCCGCCCGTCCCACCGTCCGCGTACGTCTCCCCCCACACCCGCTCCGCCCCCACCGACGTCACCAGCCACGGCAGGCACTCCTCCGCGAACAGCGAACCCGGGCCCGCGGACGGCGACACCGAAGCCGAGGCCGGTGCCGACGCCGGTGCCGATGCCGTCCCGGAGGACGTGGCCGTGGCCGTGCCGGTAGCGGCGGCGCTAGCGGTAGCGGTAGCGGAGGACGGGGGGCCGGCGCTCGCCGACGCGCTCGCCTGCGACGGCGCCACCGCCCACGGGCCGTACCCGCCCAGCACCCGCGGCAGTCGCGCCACCCCCAACGCCAACGCCCGCACCTCCGGCTCCGCCGACTCCAACGGCAGCACCTCCCCGGCCGGAACCGCGGTCGACCGCATGCCCGTACCCGTCGTCGACCTCGGAACCGGATTCGGCGTCAGGGTCGGCGGGAGCGAAGGGAGTTGCGGCAGCGCCAGCGTCACCGACTCCCCCGGCCGCGGCAACGCCGACTGCTGCACCGGCACCCCCGCCACCCCGTGCTCGCCTCCCACCGGCACCACCGACACCGTCGTCCACAGCGCCGCGACACCCAGCACCCCCGCCCCGGCCACCGCACCCGCCAGACGCCGACGCCTGCGCCGCGACCCGCGCCGCACCACCTCCGCGCTCGCCGGCGCCGGCACCCGCAGCACCACCTCACGCCGCAGCCCGTCGAACATCGCCTCCAACCGGGCAGCCCCGATCGCCGGACGGTCCTCCGCCTCATCCACCTCCGGTAGCTCGGACCTAGACATGCGAACCGCAGTCCTCCGCCACCCGCACCTGCTCCCCCGTCAACACCACCGCCACCGGCCCCCCTTCACCGCTGTCGTCCCCCGCCGTCCGCTGCTCCGCCACGCCCCGCCCCTCACCCGCGGCAGCCGCCCGAACCGGCCGCAGCGGCGCGCCCACCGGCTCCTCGACGACCACCGCCGGCTCTTCCCCCAACAACACCGCCAACGCCTGCCGCCCCCGGTGCAATCGCGCTTTCACCGTCCCCACCGGCACCCCCTCGTCCGCGGCGATCTCCGCCACCGAACGACCCCCCATGTGGTGCCACACCAACGCCGACCGCTGCGCCTCCGGCAACCGCCGCAACGCCTCCACCAACGCCACCGTCTCCGGCCCCGGCCCCGGAACCGGCGACTGCCCGTCCCCGTGCCGGATCCAGCTCTGCAACGCCGTCCGGGCCCGCCGCCACCGGCTGATGGCGATCCGCTGCCCCGTCAACCGCACCCACGCCACCGGATTCTCGTGCGACACCAACCGCCCCCAGTGGTTCCAGGCCCGCACGAACGCCTCCTGGGCAGCGTCCTGCGCCTCACCCAGATCCCCCGTCAGCGCGTACAGATGCGCCACCAGTTGCCCGTACGCCGCCTCGTAGAACGCCCGAAAGTCGTCTTCGCCCCGCCCGGCTCTGCCGCCGGCCCCCTCGCCCTGCTGCACGACCATGACGCCACAGTGTGCCGTGCACCGCCCCGCCCGGCAATACTCCCGGCCCTGCCCGGAAATGCAGAAAGGGCCCCAGCCTGACGGCTGGAGCCCTTTCTTGAATGATTGTTCGGCGGCGTCCTACTCTCCCACAGGGTCCCCCCTGCAGTACCATCGGCGCTGTGAGGCTTAGCTTCCGGGTTCGGAATGTAACCGGGCGTTTCCCTCACGCTATGACCACCGAAACACTATGAAACTGTCGCCGCCCGGCCGGATCCCTCCGGCGGGGGTCGTTGTTTCAGAACAACACAGTGGACGCGAGCAACTGAGGACAAGCCCTCGGCCTATTAGTACCGGTCAACTCCACCCCTCACAGGGCTTCCATATCCGGCCTATCAACCCAGTCGTCTACTGGGAGCCTTACCCTCTCAAGGAGGTGGGAGTGCTCATCTCGAAGCAGGCTTCCCGCTTAGATGCTTTCAGCGGTTATCCCTCCCGAACGTAGCCAACCAGCCATGCCCTTGGCAGGACAACTGGCACACCAGAGGTTCGTCCGTCCCGGTCCTCTCGTACTAGGGACAGCCCTTCTCAACACTCCTACGCGCACAGCGGATAGGGACCGAACTGTCTCACGACGTTCTAAACCCAGCTCGCGTACCGCTTTAATGGGCGAACAGCCCAACCCTTGGGACCTACTCCAGCCCCAGGATGCGACGAGCCGACATCGAGGTGCCAAACCATCCCGTCGATATGGACTCTTGGGGAAGATCAGCCTGTTATCCCCGGGGTACCTTTTATCCGTTGAGCGACGGCGCTTCCACAAGCCACCGCCGGATCACTAGTCCCTACTTTCGTACCTGCTCGACCCGTCAGTCTCACAGTCAAGCTCCCTTGTGCACTTACACTCAACACCTGATTGCCAACCAGGCTGAGGGAACCTTTGGGCGCCTCCGTTACCCTTTAGGAGGCAACCGCCCCAGTTAAACTACCCACCAGACACTGTCCCTGATCCGGATCACGGACCCAGGTTAGACATCCAGCACGACCAGAGTGGTATTTCAACGGCGACTCCACAACAACTGGCGTTGCTGCTTCACAGTCTCCCACCTATCCTACACAAGCCGAACCGAACACCAATATCAAGCTATAGTAAAGGTCCCGGGGTCTTTCCGTCCTGCTGCGCGAAACGAGCATCTTTACTCGTAATGCAATTTCACCGGGCCTGTGGTTGAGACAGTCGAGAAGTCGTTACGCCATTCGTGCAGGTCGGAACTTACCCGACAAGGAATTTCGCTACCTTAGGATGGTTATAGTTACCACCGCCGTTTACTGGCGCTTAAGTTCTCAGCTTCGCCCGACCGAAATCGGACTAACCGGTCCCCTTAACGTTCCAGCACCGGGCAGGCGTCAGTCCGTATACATCGCCTTACGGCTTCGCACGGACCTGTGTTTTTAGTAAACAGTCGCTTCTCGCTGGTCTCTGCGGCCACCACCAGCTCGGGGAGCAAGTCCCGTCACCAGCAATGGCCCCCCTTCTCCCGAAGTTACGGGGGCATTTTGCCGAGTTCCTTAACCACAGTTCACCCGAACGCCTCGGTATTCTCTACCTGACCACCTGAGTCGGTTTGGGGTACGGGCCGCCATGAAACTCGCTAGAGGCTTTTCTCGACAGCATAGGATCATCCACTTCACCACAATCGGCTCGGCATCAGGTCTCAGCCTTAATGAACGGCGGATTTGCCTACCGTCCGGCCTACACCCTTACCCCGGGACTACCACCGCCCGGGCTGGACTACCTTCCTGCGTCACCCCATCGCTCACCTACTACCCCGTTGGGTCACCGGCTCCACCACGTCCCTTTGTCCGAAGACTCCGGGCCGGCTTCACGGGCTTAGCATCAAGAGGTTCGACGTTGGCGCTTCAAAGCGGGTACGGGAATATCAACCCGTTGTCCATCGACTACGCCTGTCGGCCTCGCCTTAGGTCCCGACTTACCCTGGGCAGATCAGCTTGACCCAGGAACCCTTGGTCAATCGGCGCAAGAGTTTCCCACTCTTGTATCGCTACTCATGCCTGCATTCTCACTCGTGAACCGTCCACAACTCGATTCCTCGGCTGCTTCACCCGGCACACGACGCTCCCCTACCCATCACAGCCCCCGTTGGGGGTATTGCTGCAATGACACGACTTCGGTGGTGTGCTTGAGCCCCGCTACATTGTCGGCGCGGAATCACTTGACCAGTGAGCTATTACGCACTCTTTCAAGGGTGGCTGCTTCTAAGCCAACCTCCTGGTTGTCTCTGCGACTCCACATCCTTTCCCACTTAGCACACGCTTAGGGACCTTAGTCGGTGTTCTGGGCTGTTTCCCTCTCGACCATGGAGCTTATCCCCCACAGTCTCACTGCCGCGCTCTCACTTACCGGCATTCGGAGTTTGGCTAAGGTCAGTAACCCGGTAAGGCCCATCGCCTATCCAGTGCTCTACCTCCGGCAAGAAACACGCGACGCTGCACCTAAATGCATTTCGGGGAGAACCAGCTATCACGGAGTTTGATTGGCCTTTCACCCCTAACCACAGGTCATCCCCCAGGTTTTCAACCCTGGTGGGTTCGGTCCTCCACACGGTCTTACCCGCGCTTCAACCTGCCCATGGCTAGATCACTCCGCTTCGGGTCTTGGGCATGCAACTCGATCGCCCTATTCGGACTCGCTTTCGCTACGGCTACCCCACACGGGTTAACCTCGCTACACACCGCAAACTCGCAGGCTCATTCTTCAAAAGGCACGCAGTCACAGCCCGAAGGCTGCCCCCACGGCTTGTAGGCACACGGTTTCAGGTACTATTTCACTCCGCTCCCGCGGTACTTTTCACCATTCCCTCACGGTACTATCCGCTATCGGTCACCAGGGAATATTTAGGCTTAGCGGGTGGTCCCGCCAGATTCACACGGGATTTCTCGGGCCCCGTGCTACTTGGGAGAAGCTCAAGCGAGCCGTACAGATTTCGTCTACGGGGGTCTTACCCTCTACGCCGGACCTTTCGCATGTCCTTCGACTACCCATACGGTTTCTGACTCGCCCAGCCGCCGGCAGACGACTGAAGAACTTTCCCACAACCCCGTCGTGGCAACCCCTGCCGGGTCTCACACCACAACGGTTTGGCCTCATCCGGTTTCGCTCGCCACTACTCCCGGAATCACGGTTGTTTTCTCTTCCTGCGGGTACTGAGATGTTTCACTTCCCCGCGTTCCCTCCACGCACCCTATGTGTTCAGGTACGGGTGACAGCCCATGACGACTGCCGGGTTTCCCCATTCGGACACCCCCGGATCAAAGCTCGGTTGACAGCTCCCCGGGGCCTATCGCGGCCTCCCACGTCCTTCATCGGTTCCTGGTGCCAAGGCATCCACCGTGCGCCCTTAAAAACTTGGCCACAGATGCTCGCGTCCACTGTGCAGTTCTCAAACAACGACCAGACACCCAAACCCGACACCCCTGACAGGAGCGCCCGGCATGAGGCCGGCATCCATGAGAAAACGATCACTCGTTCCCTCAGGACCCAACAACGTGCCCGGCACAGTCACTCCCAGAGAACCGCTTTCCACGCCCCGAGGGGGCAGTACTGGCGACCTGTTCGCTTCCTGTGCCGAATAGTCAACGTTCCACCCATGAGCTAGCACTCCGGGACATTCGCCCGAAGCTGCCGTGTGCTCCTTAGAAAGGAGGTGATCCAGCCGCACCTTCCGGTACGGCTACCTTGTTACGACTTCGTCCCAATCGCTGGTCCCACCTTCGACGGCTCCTCCCCTTACGGGTTAGGCCACCGGCTTCGGGTGTTACCGACTTTCGTGACGTGACGGGCGGTGTGTACAAGGCCCGGGAACGTATTCACCGCAGCATGCTGATCTGCGATTACTAGCAACTCCAACTTCATGGGGTCGAGTTGCAGACCCCAATCCGAACTGAGACCGGCTTTTTGGGATTCGCTCCGCCTCGCGGCATCGCAGCCCTTTGTACCGGCCATTGTAGCACGTGTGCAGCCCAAGACATAAGGGGCATGATGATTTGACGTCGTCCCCACCTTCCTCCGAGTTGACCCCGGCAGTCTCCTGTGAGTCCCCGACATTACTCGCTGGCAACACAGAACAAGGGTTGCGCTCGTTGCGGGACTTAACCCAACATCTCACGACACGAGCTGACGACAACCATGCACCACCTGTACACCGACCACAAGGGGGCCGATATCTCTACCAGTTTCCGGTGTATGTCAAGCCTTGGTAAGGTTCTTCGCGTTGCGTCGAATTAAGCCACATGCTCCGCTGCTTGTGCGGGCCCCCGTCAATTCCTTTGAGTTTTAGCCTTGCGGCCGTACTCCCCAGGCGGGGAACTTAATGCGTTAGCTGCGGCACCGACGACGTGGAATGTCGCCAACACCTAGTTCCCAACGTTTACGGCGTGGACTACCAGGGTATCTAATCCTGTTCGCTCCCCACGCTTTCGCTCCTCAGCGTCAGTAATGGCCCAGAGATCCGCCTTCGCCACCGGTGTTCCTCCTGATATCTGCGCATTTCACCGCTACACCAGGAATTCCGATCTCCCCTACCACACTCCAGCCTGCCCGTATCGAATGCAGACCCGGGGTTGAGCCCCGGGCTTTCACATCCGACGCGACAGGCCGCCTACGAGCTCTTTACGCCCAATAATTCCGGACAACGCTCGCACCCTACGTATTACCGCGGCTGCTGGCACGTAGTTAGCCGGTGCTTCTTCTGCAGGTACCGTCACTTGCGCTTCTTCCCTGCTGAAAGAGGTTTACAACCCGAAGGCCGTCATCCCTCACGCGGCGTCGCTGCATCAGGCTTTCGCCCATTGTGCAATATTCCCCACTGCTGCCTCCCGTAGGAGTCTGGGCCGTGTCTCAGTCCCAGTGTGGCCGGTCGCCCTCTCAGGCCGGCTACCCGTCGTCGCCTTGGTGGGCCGTTACCCCACCAACAAGCTGATAGGCCGCGGGATCATCCTGAACCGCCGGAGCTTTCCACCGGCCCCCATGCGGGAGACGGTCGTATCCGGTATTAGACCTCGTTTCCAAGGCTTGTCCCAGAGTTCAGGGCAGATTCCCCACGTGTTACTCACCCGTTCGCCACTGATCCACCCCGAAGGGCTTCACCGTTCGACTTGCATGTGTTAAGCACGCCGCCAGCGTTCGTCCTGAGCCAGGATCAAACTCTCCGTGAATGCTTTTCACGAAAGAGCGGCACAGCAGCCACCGGAATAAGGCGGCCCCGTGCACTGCGTCCTCGCTAGTGTTTTACTTCAAAAGGAATCTCCAACCCCGACGAGACGTCGAGGCCGGGGATGTCAACATATCTGGCGTTGACTTTTGGCACGCTGTTGAGTTCTCAAGGAACGGACACTTCCTTCGACCGGCCTTCCGACCGTATCTCCGGGCGCTTCGTTCTTTCGTGTTCCCAGCTTATCAGATCCGAGCTTGTGCTCTTTCCCGACTCGCTTTCGTCTTCTGCGGCTTGACGCCCCGTCCGACGTTTCAAACTCTAGCCGATCCCCGCTCCTGAAAGCGAATCGGCCGCAATCTCCGGAAAAGCACACGCCGAAAATACGAACGGGGACGCGAAAGAGACGCGACCCGTCACGGATCATCGAACTGGTTTCTCAAGGGATTGGCCGCCCCGGGACCGTCCACACAGATGCGTGTCCAGTGCTCCCTGCCGAGCGACTAGTGAACACTACGCCGATTGGCGGGCAGGTGCAAACTCGCCCGGGTGGACCACCCAGTCGCAGGCCGCGCGGGTGGTCGCCACGTAGGCGGTGTTGGGGCGGTCGTTGCTGTCGATGCGCCGGCGGGCGGTCGTCGGGTCCTGGCCGCCGGTGGTGTGGCGGGCGAGCAGGCGGGTGTCGCGGGTGGTCTCGTCCGCGTCGACGTACCAGAGTTCGCGCAGCAGGGCGCGGGCGTCCGTCCAGGGGGTGGTGGGGGCGGCGAGGTAGTTGCCCTCGGTGATGACGAGGCGGGTGTGGGGGCGGATGAGGTGGCGGGCGGCGACGGGTTCGTCCAGGGCGCGGTCGAAGTCGGGGGCGTAGACCTCGTGGAAGCGGTCGGTGGCGACGCGCTGCAGGAGTGCCAGGTAGCCGTGGGCGTCGAAGGTCTCGGGGGCGCCCTTGCGGGGGCGCAGGTCGAGGCGGTCGAGCTGGGCGTTGGAGAGGTGGAAGCCGTCGAGGGGGAGGTAGGCGGCGGTGTCGGGGCCCTCGTGGCGGTTGATCTCGTCGATCAGGAGGTGCGCGAGGGTGGACTTTCCGGCGGCGGGCGGTCCGGTCAGGCCGAGGACGGTCCGGCCGGTGCCGCTGCCGGGGCCGCGGAGCAGACCGAGGGCTCGGGCCACTGCCTGCTCCGCGGTGGCGGGCTGCTCGGTGGCGGGGGCGGTGCTGGGGGTGCCTTCGACGTGCATGGATCGCACCCTACGCGCCGGTAGGGGCGCTGAGAACGGGTGCGTCGAGGGTGAGGGTGCCGGCGTCGGCGTCGAGGGTGGCGGGGACACCGAGCGGGACGGTGATCGAGGACGGGCAGTGGCCGAAGCCGAGCTCCCACAGGACGGGGACGCCGAGGTCGCCGAAGTGGTCGAGCATCACGGCGCGGACGCCGTCGAGCGGGCCGCAGCCGTCCCAGGAGCCGAGGACCACGCCGGCCAGTCCGTCGAGGGCGCCGCTGCGGCGGAGCTGGGTGAGGATCCGGTCGAGCTGGTAGGGCTGCTCGTTGATGTCCTCCAGGATGAGCAGGCCGCCGGCGAAGGACGGGCGGGCGCCGGGGGTGCCGCGGTCGGCGGCGAGCAGGGAGGCGCAGCCGCCCATCAGGACGCCGTGGGCCCGTCCGGGGACGAGGGGGATGGCGTCGGGGCCGGTGAGGATGGTGGTGGTGGCGGGTTCGAAGAGGGTGCGGCGCAGGTGTTCGGCGGTGGCGGGGTCGGTGCTGAAGACGGTGGTGCCGGGCATCGGGCCGTAGAGGGTGGGGGCGCCGAGCCGCTGGGCGACGGCTTCGTGCAGGACGGTGATGTCGCTGAAGCCGACCAGGGGCTTCGGCGGCGCGGCCCGCATCGCGTCCCAGTCGAGGAGGTCGACCATCCGGTGCGCGCCGAAGCCGCCGCGGACGCAGAGGACGGCGGCGACGTCGGGGTCGAGCCAGGCGGACTGCAGGTCGGCGGCGCGGTGGGCGTCGGCTCCGGCCAGGTGCGGCAGGGTGGGGTGGGTGTCGCGGAGGTGCGGGAGGACCACCGGGTCCAGGCCCCAGGAGCGGACGATGTCGATGCCGAGGTCGAGTCGGGCGGGGTCGATCGCGCCGCTGGGGGCGGCGAGGGCGACCCGGTCGCCGGGGCGGAGCGGGCGCAGGGACATCCGGTACTCCTTCGGGGAGCGCGAACGGGGACGGGTGAGGGTGGAGGGGAACGGCTGGGGACGGACGGCGGCGGGCTCGGCGGAGCGGCCGGCCGTTGTTCCGCCTGCTGACGGTATCCCCCGTCCGGGAACGGCCCATCCCGGTGCTGCCGCTGTCGCCCCGTCAGGCTGCCGACGGCCCCGGAGGCGGGGTACCGGGGGGCGTCGGCAGCCCGGGGTGCGGTGGGGCGGGGGTCAGAAGGTGTCCATGGCGGTGCGCACTTCGGCGAGGGTGCGGTCGGCGACGGCGTTGGCGCGGGCGTTTCCGGCGTGCAGGACTTCGCGCAGGACGGTGCGGTCGGCGGCGAGTTCGGCGCGGCGGTCCCGCAGCGGGCGGAAGTACTCGTTGACCGCTTCGGTGGTGGTGCGCTTGAGCAGGGCGGCGCCGCCGTTGCCGATCTCCTCGGCGACGGTGTGCGGGTCGCGGTCCTGGCAGAGGGCGGTGAGCAGCAGGAGGTTGGAGACGCCGGGGCGGTTCTCGGGGTCGTAGGTGATGTGGCGGTCGGGGTCGGTGACGGCGCCGCGGAGCAGCCGGGCGGTCTCGTCCTCGTCGGCGCCGAGCGCGATGGCGTTGCCCCGGCTCTTGCTCATCTTGCCGGCGTCGGTGCCGAGGAGCAGGGGTGCGCGGGAGAGCAGGGCCTGCGGTTCGGGGAACAGTGGGGCGTAGCGGTCGTTGAAGCGGCGGGCGACGGTGCGGGTGACTTCGAGGTGCGGTAGTTGGTCCTGGCCGACCGGGACGAGGTCGGCCTTGCAGAACAGGATGTCGGCGGCCTGGTGGACGGGGTAGGTGAACATCAGCCCGCTGACGGCGGCCTGTCGGGAGTGGGTGATCTCGTCCTTGACGGTGGGGTTGCGGGAGAGTTCGGCGACGCTGACCAGGCTGAGGAAGGGCAGCATCAGTTGGTTGAGCGCGGGGACGGCGCTGTGGGTGAAGATCGTGGCGCGCTCCGGGTCGACGCCGGCGGCCAGGTAGTCGAGCACGAGGTTCTCCGCGTGTTCGGAGAGGCGGTCGGCGCGGTCCCGGTCGGTGATCACCTGGTAGTCGGGGATCACGATCATCAACTCGAGCCCTCGTGACTGGAGTTCGACCCGGTTCCGGAGCGTCCCGAAGTAGTGGCCGAGGTGCAGCGGCCCGGTGGGGCGGTCGCCGGTCAGGATCCGGTGGTGTCCTGCGGCGGTGGCTGCGACCAGTGGGTTCGCGGTGTCGGGGGTGGTGGTGGTCATGGCGGGGTGGGCTCCTCGGTTGCGGCTGGTGGCCGCCCGCCGGGGTGGGCCCTGGTCCGTCCGAGGTGCTCGTGCCGGGGCCGTCCTTGCGGACGGCCCTGGGGTCATGCGTGGGGGACGGCCGTCCTAGGACGGCCACCAGCGCAGGCATGACGTGAGAGACATGCCTCCCACCATAGCCCGGCGCTTCGGGCCCGCAACGGGTTTGGCCCTGCGGACGGGAACCATCGGGTGTGCACGTACGTCCCTTGGCCCGACGCGCGCCGGTGGTGCAGGATCGGGCGAGCTCAGAATCCGGAGGGGCCCAGCCATGACCTCGCGCGAACAGAACGCGTCGGACCGGCCGCACGCTGACGCCAACCGCCTTGCGGTGCAGGCGGGTTCGGCTGGCCGCGGCGCCGGGTACGACTGGGTGCCGCCCGGGTCGGCGACGCCGGGCGGACCGGTGGTGGGCGAACCGGTGACGGACGGCGAGGGCTCGGACACGGGGGCGCGGGCAAGTACGGGTGCAGGTGCGGGTGCGGCTGTGCGCTCGGGTGCGGCGGCTCCAGGGGTGGTCGAGTGGTCGCCGGGGGCCTGGGGCGTCGGCGGCCCGGCGGGGCCGGCGCGTCCGCAGCGGCGGCCCGCGCCTTCGCGGCGGTTGAGTCAGGTGCGGGCGGTGCCGGCGGTGCCGGACGGGTTCCGCGTGGCGGCGGTGGAGGAGGCTGCGGCCGGGGCCGGTGGCGTGCCGGTGGATCTGGTCGGGGTGCCGATGGGGGTGCTGATCGGTGGATCGCCCGGGTCGGGCGAGAGCAGTGGTCAGGGGGGGCGGGCTCCGGACCGCCGGGTGTCGGCGGAGTTGCTGCGGTTCGGTTCCGGCACCTGCCAGGTGGTGCTGCCGGAGTGGCGGCCGGCCATCGCGGTGTCGGTTCCCACCGAGCAGTTGCAGCGTTCGACCGGGCTGGGCCCGGAGGAGCTCCGTTCGGCGCGGCTGTCGGTGGTGATCAACCCGGAGGCGGTGCACGACCGGGAGCTCGGGCTGCGCGATTGGCGGGCCGAGATACCGGCGGCTCGTGGGCGTCGGCGGGGTCGGCGCCAGCTCCGCTGAGAAAGTGTGGGGTAATTAGCTGATTACTGATTGTTGAGGTCGTCGGCGAGGCGACGTGCTGCTTCGGTCTCGATGGGGCCGCGCGGTTCGATCTCCTCGCCGGCGAGGCGGGCGGCCATGAGGCGGATCATGGCGACCTTGATCATCGCCTCGGCGTGCGCGGTCTTGCGCTCGTAGTCCCTCGCCAACCGTCTGCACCGTCCCAGCCAGGAGAATGTCCGCTCCACCACCCACCTGCGGGGCAGCACCCGGAAGCCTTTCACATCCGCGTTGCGCGGCACCGCCACGATCTCCAGCCTCTCGCGGTCCGCCGCCCAGCCCACCAGGCCCGCGTCCACGGAGTTGACGTAGCCACCGTCGACCCAGACCAGTCCGAGCTGCGGAAACAGCTCCCTGACACCGGCGAGGACCAGCTTCGCGCCCGCCCGGTCCTGGACCGAGGCCGAGTGCACCACCGCCCGCAGCACGAGTCCGCAGGTGTCCACCAGCAGGTGCCGCTTGCGGCCCCGCACCCGCTTGCCCGCGTCGTAGCCGACAGCCTGCCCGCCCTGGTGGCTGCGGGCCGACTGCGAGTCCAGCACCGCGGCCGACGGCTGCGGATCCCGACCATCCGCCACCCGGACCCGCTCGCGCAGCGCGCCGTGGACCCGGTCCCACGTCCCGTCCGCCGTCCAGACGCGAAACCAGCGGTAGGCGGCGTCCCACGGCGCCAGATCATGCGGCACCAGCCGCCACGCGCAACCGCTGACCAGCACGTACAGCACGGTGTCCACGATCAGCCGGCGCGGGAACTTCAGCGGCCGGCCCGCCCGGCGCGGATCCCGCCGCGGCAGCAGCGGCTCAATCACCGCCCACTGAGCATCCGTCAACGACGAGTCATACGACGGCTTACAGACACAGCCGCACATGGCGGTGATCTTCGCGGACACCCGACCGCGAAGATCACCGCCAGTGGATCACGCCACGCAGTTGCTCAATTACCCCACACTTTCTGAGTCGGTCCGCGCACGTGGCGCGGCCGTTGGACGGTTGAGTGCTCGTCAGTTTCCTCTGCTGCGGCTGGGGTTGGGGACGTGGCCGAGGTGGACGGGTTCGATCGGGTCGGGTGCCGCGGCCCGGATGGCGGCGAGCAGGCCGGACAGGTTCGGCGGCCAGAGCGGGTCGGCGTCCGGCGCGGCGAGTTCGGCCGGTGTCCACCAGCGCCAGCCGAGGATGCCGTCGACCCGGTGGACCGCCGCCACGTCTCCCGGCTCACGCCGCGGGCCGTGGGTCAGGAAGATGTGCTCGTGCTGGCGGACCGGGGTGCCGTGCCAGGTGAAGTCGTGTTCCCAGGTGCAGACGAGTGCGCCGGGCCGGAGGTCGGTCCAGCCGGTCTCCTCGTGCAGTTCCCGGAGGGCCCCCTCGACCGGGGTCTCACCCGGTTCCAGGCCGCCGCCCGGGGCGTTCCAGTGCACCCCGACTTCGGAGTTGTCCGACCGGAACAGGAACACCTCACCCTCCGGTGAGAGCACCACCGTCCGCGCCGCTTGCCGGGGGCGCCGCTCACCCGTGCGTCTCCGACGTGCTGTGATCCATCCCATGCGGTCACCCTGGCAGAGGTCGGAACGGGGTGTCGATCGGGTTTTCGGGCTGATCTCCCGGCGAGGCCAAGGGATTTCCGGCCCCTCCACCGATCGGTGGACCTAATCTGAGCCGCATGGTCGAGCCCGCCGTCATCCTTCCGTCCGACCCGCTCCTCCCCCGCCGGGTGGACCCGCACTTCGCCTGGGAGGCCCAGGCCGTCCGGGCGGTGGGCGGCGGCCACGTCCTGCTCGACCACGACGCGCTGCTCGCCGGGGACGTCGGGGCTGCCGTCCGCCGCGTCCCGGCCGGTCCGGGGCCGCTGTGGTACCGGGGCTGGATGATCCCGACCGCCCGGTACGCCGAACTCGCCGCGGCCCTAACCGCCCTCGGCCGCCCGCTGCTGACCGGACCGGCCGCCTACGCGACCGCCCATGAACTGCCCGGCTGGTACCGGACGTTCGAACCGCTGACGCCCGCCAGCAGCTGGCTGCCCGGCACCGGCTGGGACCGGCGCGCGCTGGCCGGGGCCGCCGCGGCCCTGGGCGGGCGGGGGCCCGCGGTGGTCAAGGACTACGTGAAGTCCCGCAAGCACGAGTGGGCCGAGGCCTGTTACGTGCCCGAGCTGGCCGACCTCGACGCGCTGGAGCGCGTGGCGGCGCGCTTCGCGGAGCTGCAGGGCGAGTTCCTGGCGGGCGGGCTGGTGGTGCGCCGCTTCGAGCGGTTCGTGCGGGCCGCGGACGGGCGGGCGGAGGAGGCCCGGGTCTGGTGGCTGGACGGCGAGCCGGTGCTGGTCGGGCCGCACCCCGACAGCCCCGCGCACCGGGTCGAACCCGACCTGTCCGCCGTCCGCCCGCTGGTCCGCCTGCTGGGCTGCCGGTTCGTCACCACCGACCTGGCCCTCCGCGCCGGGGCCGGACCGGCGGACGCCGGGGAGCCGACGGCCGGGGCCGACCGGTGGCGGGTGGTGGAGGTCGGGGACGGTCAGGTCAGCGAACTGCCGTCCGGGGTGGACCTCGAGGCGCTGTTCCGGGCACTGCTGGAGGCGTAGCCGGAGCGGGCGGTGCGGCTGCTGTCCGGGTGTCCGTCCGGGTGGGCGGTCGGCGCCGGCCGGCGCTGCTCCGGGATCCGGACGACGGGGCGGGCTGCAACGGGGCGCACGTCGGTGGGGCGCGCCGGGGCGGGGTGGGCGACGGTTCGGCGGACGGCGGGCCCGGTCCCGGCGGGGCGTCGGCCGGTGGTCCGGCGGCGGGGCGGCCGTCCGGACGCGGGCCCGGGGACGAGGGAGCGGCGGGGCCCGCGCGGGAGGGCGGCCAGGGTAAGCGGTCCGGCGCCGACCGCCAGCAGGGCCGCGAGCAGCGCGCCCGTGCCGGGGTAGCCGACGCCGCTCGCCAACGCGGTGCCGACCAGGGGGCCGCAGGCGACGCCGAGGGCGGAGGCGGCGGCGGTCTGGACGGCGCGGCGACCGCTCGGGTCGAGGGCGGCGGCGAGGCCGAGCAGGTGGCTGAGCACCAGCGGGTGGAGCAGGTTCCAGAGCAACTCGCCGGTGGTGAACGCGACCGGGCCGCGGGCCGTGCCGGTCAGCAGGGCGCACCCGGCGATCACCAGGGTGCCGAGTCCGATCGGGAGCGCGCGGCCGATCCTGCTGCCGAGCGCGCCCGCTGCGGTCACGCCCAGCAGGCCGCCGAACAGGGCCAGCGCGAACACCAGGCCGAGGGAGCCCTCCCCCAATCCGGCCTGGCGGTGCCCCAGCTGGCCGCTGATGCCCCAGAGCGCGTTCTGCGCCATCGACCAGAACGGGACGGTCAGGATCAGCGCGACGGCGGCTCCGGTCCGCGTTCCGGCACCCCGCTTCACCGGGTTGCCGCACCGCAGCGCCCGGGCCGGTCCGGACCGGCGGTCGGGGCGTCCGCCGGTCGGGACGGCGGCGGCCAGGGCGGTCAGGGCGAGGGCGGTGAAGGGCGCGGCCGGTCCGGTGCCGAGGTGCGGGAGCAGCAGGTAGAGGCCGGCTGCGGTGCCCGAAGTGGCGAGCAGGGCGCGGACGGTGGTGCGGTGCGGGTCGGGCGCCCCGGCGAGGGCCGTGGTGGCGACGGCGATGGCGGTGCCCGCGCCGAGACCGGCCGTGGCCAGGGCCGCGGCGAGCAGTGGCAGGTGCGGTCCGGTGGCGGCGAGGGCGCAGCCGAGCCCGAGCAGGCCGAGGCCGGTTCGGGCGGTCCGGCCCGGGCCGAGGGCGGTGACCCGCCCGGCGAGCAGGAGTGCGGCGGTGGCGGACGCGAGCAGCAGGGTGCTGCCGAGGGCGCCGGCCTGGGTGGAGGTCAGGCCGAGCCCGCCGGTGAGGCGGCCCACCAGGGTGGGCAGCAGGTAGGCGGGCAGTTGGCCGGCCGCGTAGAGGGCGACCGTGGGCGGCGCGGACGCGCGTGGGCGCATGGGCGTGGCCTCTCGACCGGGTGACGGGGTGGTGCTCCCGTCCCCTCGATCGGTCGCCCGTTCTGTGTACCAGGCGTGCCGCCGGTGGTGGTGGCCGGTGGCCGAGTCGCAACCGCCGAGCGACCCGGTTGCGTCCGGCCCGAGACAGATCCGTGATCGAACGGCCCTTTCACGCCAAGGCCGATGACCCTCGCGCCCACCGTCCCGTACCTGCCGTTCCGCGCCCGCCGGTTCACGGGGGCGGGCGCGGGAGCCGTCGGCCGCGACGGCTCAGCGGATCGACGGATCGACGGATCGACGGATCGACGGATCGACGGCTCAGCCGAGGGCGGGTGTCGGGTGGCCCTCCGCGATGAAGGCGCTCCACAGCTTGGCGTAGGCGCCGTCGCGGTCGAGCAGTTCGGTGTGGGTGCCGTCCTCGACTATTCGGCCGTGGTCGAGGACGACGACCCGGTCGGCTCGTTCGGCGGTGGTGAGCCGGTGGGCGATGACCAGGGTGGTGCGTCCGCCGCTGAGCCGGTCGGCGGCGTGGTTGACGGCGGCTTCGGTGGCGAGGTCGAGTGCGGCGGTGGCCTCGTCGAGGAGCAGGATGTCGGGGTCGACCAGTTCGGCGCGGGCGAGGGCGATGAGCTGGCGCTGGCCCGCGGAGAGGTTGCGGCCCCGGGGGGCGACCTGGTGGCGGTAGCCGCCGGTCAGTCGGGTGATCATGTCGTGGGCGCCGACCGCCTCGGCTGCCGCTTCGACCTCGGCGTCGCTCGCCTCGGGACGGCCGTAGGCGATGGCGTCGCGGACCGTCCCGGCGAAGAGGTAGGCCTCCTGCGGGACGACGCCGAGCCGGTGCCGGTACCCGTCCAGGTCGTAGTCGGTGAGGTCGGTGCCGTCCACCCGGAGGATGCCGCCGGTGGCGTCGTAGAACCGGGCGACCAGTTTGACCAAGGTGGACTTGCCCGCGCCGGTCTCGCCGACCAGGGCGACGGTCTGGCCGGGCGGGATGTGCAGGTCGATGCCGGAGAGCACCTCGGGGTTGCCCTCGCCGCCGCCGTTGTAGGCGAAGCTGACGTTCCGGAAGTCGATCTCGCCGCGCAGCGGGCCGACCGGGACGGGGTGTTCGGCCTGGGGGGTGCTGGTGGGGGTGCGCATCAGGTCGCGGATCCGGCCGAGGCCGACGGCGGCCTGCTGGTAGCCGTCGAAGATCTGCGAGAGCTGGTTGACGGGTGCGAAGAACAGGTCGATGTAGAGCAGGTAGGCGACCAGGGCGCCGATGGTGAGGGTGCCGTCGTCGACCCGGGAGGCTCCGGCGATCAGCACCAGGGCGGAGGCGACGCTGGAGAGGAACTGCACGAACGGGAAGTACAGCGAGATGTAGAGCTGGGCCCTGGCCCGGGCGTGGCGGTAGGCGAGGCCCCGCTCGACGAACCGCTCGGTGTTGGTGTCCTGCCGACGGAAGGCCTGCACGATCCGCATGCCGGCGACGTTCTCCTGCAGGTCCGCGTTGACGGTGCTGATCAGGTCCCGGGAGACCTGGTACTGCTGGGCGGACTTCTTGCGGAACACCAGCGTGGCGATGACCAGCGGCGGGAGCACCGCGAAGACCACCAGGGCGAGGCCGGGGTCGATCACGATCAGTGCGGCGAAGATGCCGAAGAAGGTGAAGACGCTGACCACCGCGGTGACCACGCCGGTCTGCAGGAAGGAGGAGATGGAGTCGACGTCGGTGGTCATCCGCGTCATGATCCGGCCGGTCAGTTCCCGCTCGTAGTAGTCGAGGCCGAGCCTGTTGAGGTGCGCGAAGATCTTCAGCCGCAGCGTGTAGAGGACGCGTTCGCCGGTGCGGCCGGAGACCTGGCTCTCGGTGGCCTGCACCAGCCAGTCGAGCAGGACCACGACGAGGGCCAGCAGGGAGGCGACCGCGACGCCGCCGATCGCGGCCTTGCTGACGCCGTCGTCGATGCCGTGCCGGATCAGGACGGGCAGGGTGAGCCCGGCGGCGGTGTCCAGCGCGACCAGGAGCAGGGCGAGCAGCAGGGGGCGGCGGAAGGGGGCGAGCAGCCGGGCCAGGCCGAACCCGGGGTCGGCGGCCTCGGCCTGTTCGACCGGGATGTCGGGGGTGTCAGTCGCGGGTGCCAGGGCGGCGACCTTGGCGAGCAGTTCGGCGTCCGCGCCGGACTTCTCGTCGACCGGTGCGGCGGTCTCGGCCGCGGCGGCCGGTGCCGTGGTCTCCGCTTCGGCCACCGGGGCGGGGGCGGCCAGCGCCTCCGGGTCGGTGATCAGCGACCGGTAGCGCGGACATCGGGCGGTGAGTTCCTCGTGCGTGCCGAGGTCGATCAGCCGGCCGGCGTCCAGGACGGCGATCCGGTCGGCGAGCTGGAGGGTGGAGCGGCGGTGGGCGATCAGCAGGGTGGTGCGGCCGGCCATCACGCTGTGCAGCGCGTCGTGGATCTCCGCCTCGATCTGCGGGTCGACCGCGGAGGTGGCGTCGTCGAGCAGCAGGATGCTCGGGTCGGTGAGGACGGCCCGGGCGAGCGCGATGCGCTGGCGCTGGCCGCCGGAGAGGGTCAGCCCCTGTTCGCCGACCTTGGTGTCGTAGCCCTCGGGGAGCTCCCGGATGAAGCCGTCGGCCTGGGCGATCCGGGCGGCGGCCTCGATCTGCTCCTCGGTGGCGTCGGGGTGCCCGTAGGCGATGTTCGTCCGGACGCTCTCGGAGAACAGGAAGCTCTCCTCGGGGACGATGCCGATGGCGGCGCGCACCGAGTCGAGGGTGGCCTCGCGGACGTCCTGCCCGAACAGCCGGACCGTGCCGGAGGTGGGGTCGTAGAAGCGCGGCACCAGCTGGGCGACGGTGGACTTGCCGGAGCCGGACGCGCCGACCAGCGCCAGCGTCTCCCCCTGGGCGAGCCGCAGGCTGAGGCCCTCCAGCACCGGGACGCCCTCGGGGACGCTGCCCGGCTCGGGGTGCTCCTCGGCGCGGTAGTGGAAGTCGACCCGGTCGAGTTCGAGCGCGGGGGTGCCGGACGGGGCGGCGGCCGGGTCGAGCGGGCGGGCGTCGGGGGCGTCGGAGACCAGCGGGCGCTGGTCGATCAGCTGCAGGACGCGCTCCACTCCGGCGCGGGCCTGCTGGCCGACGGTGATCACCATGGCGAGCATCCGCACCGGGCCGGTCATCTGCGCCAGGTAGGTGGAGAAGGCGACGAAGGTGCCGAGCGTGACGTCTCCCCGGACGGCCAGCCAGCCGCCGGCGGCGAGCACCGCGACCTGCCCGAGCGCGGGGACGGCCTGCATGGCCGGGGTGTAGCGGGCGTTCAGCCTGATCGACCGGAGCCGGGCGGCGAACAGCTCGCGCGAGACGCGCTCCAGCTTGCCGCGCTCCTGGGCCTCCTGGCCGAAGCCCTTGACCACCCGGACGCCGCCGATCGCGGCGTCCACCACGCCCGCGACCTCGGCGGCCTGCTGCTGGGCGGCCCAGGTGGCGGGGAACAGGCGCTTGCGGCTGAGGGTGGCCAGCCACCACAGGGCCGGGCCCATCACCAGGGCGATCAGGGTGAGCGGCAGGGACAGCCAGAGCATGACCACCAGCGACATGCCGAACATCAGGGCGTAGCCCGTCATCATCGGCAGCATCGACAGCAGGCCGTTGACCAGTTGCAGGTCGGAGGTGGCCCGGCCGACCACCTGTCCGGTGTCCAGCCGGTCCTGCCGGTGGCCGTCGAGCCTGGTCAGCGAGCGGAACAGGTCGGCCCGCATGTCGTGCTGGACGTCCAGCGCGAGCTGGCCGCCGTAGTAGCGCCGGATCTGGGTGCAGAGGAACACCACCGCTGCCGCGACCAGCAGCAGCACCGCCCACGGGGTGAGCGGACGGCTGTGCGTGGTGATCACGTCATCGATGATCAGCTTGGTGATGAGCGGGACGATCGCGGTGACCGCCATGCCCACCAGCGACGCTCCGAAGGAGAGCAGCAGGTTGCGACGGTAGCGCCAGCAGTAGCCGCCGAGTCGGCGGAGCCAACTTCGCTCTGGGAAACCATGAGTCTCGGGCATATTTAGTGATGCTAACCATTCGGCCGGTTGAGCGTCCATCGGATTCGAGGGGCGCATGGGAAGCTGAACGACCTCGGGCCGAGCTTCCTTCCCGTCTCCAGGTTGCCCGTGCTGCGCGGGGGTGCGCCTCGGGCGATCGGCTAGACCTGGATCAGCCGATCGTCCTAGGCGGAGGGTGTAGCCAGCCTCACCCCGGCCGCCCGCGAGGGGGGCCGGCACCCGCCCGCGGGGAGTCGGCCCCCGCCTGCGGGGCGCCGTCGTCCGGCCGGTGGATCAGGCGCCCGGCCGGGCCTGTCCGACCTCTGCGGCGGCCGCCGCGAACGCCCCCTGGGCGAGTGCGCGCAGCAGGGCCGCCATGCTGTCGCGGGCCAGCCCGGAGCGCTCGGGGCCGGAGTCGGCCTGGGCCCCCTGCGCGTTCTGGGCCGGCTGCGGCGCGGCACTGTGCGGGGTGGAGTTGAGCAGGCCGAAGACCGCGTGCACGGCGGCGCGGGCGACCGGCCCCGCCTCCGGCGCGGCCAGCGGCGGGAACGCCTCGCGCACCACGGCGACCCAGAGTTCGACGTAGCCGCGCTGGAGCCGGCGGACCCGGCGGCGGTCGTCCTCCTTGAGGTGGAGCAGTTCGCGGTCGTGGAGGGTGATCAGGTCCCGGTCGTCCAGGGCGAAGTCGATGTGCCCGTC
This sequence comes from Kitasatospora cineracea, assembly GCF_003751605.1. NCBI lineage: Bacteria > Bacillati > Actinomycetota > Actinomycetes > Kitasatosporales > Streptomycetaceae > Kitasatospora > Kitasatospora cineracea. Next base: position 2,704,934 of record NZ_RJVJ01000001.1, on the reverse strand, counting down.
GATCAGGGAGTCCAGCGCGGCGCGCGGCCCGGCGGCCTCGCCCTCGCGGCGGCGCCCCTCGTCGAGCAGGCGCTCGCTGATGCCGACCAGGAGGTCGGCGAGCATCGCGTCCTTGCCCGCGAAGTGCCGGTACAGCCCGGGGCCGCTGATGCCGACCGCCTTGCCGATCTCGTCGACGCCGACCCCGAGGAAGCCGCGCGCGGCGAACAGCCTGGCTGCCTCTTTCCGGATCTGGTCACGGCGTGGGAGCGCGGGGGCGGTGGAGCGGTTGGGCATGCTGCCCATCGTAGACAGTCGGGTTATCGATGGTTAACCTGGCCACAGAGTTAACGCTCATTAACACGGGCTGGCCGACTCGCCCTTCGGCCTGCCCCGATCCGAATCCGAGGGCAAGGGAGCTCTTGGGATGGTCCTCTCTTCGGCACAGACCCCTCCGTGGTCCTCCGCCCCTTCGCGGAGCACCGCGCCGGTCGTCCCGCCGTTCAGCGCCGCCGACGCCCCGGCCCCCCGGCTGGAGGGCACGGTCGACCCGTCCTCCCCCGCCGGGCTGGCCAACGCGCAGGCCCACCGCCAACTGGTCGCCGAACTGCGCGGCAAGCTCGCCGCGGCGGCGCTCGGCGGCGGCGAGAAGGCGCGCGCCAAGCACACCGCCCGCGGCAAACTGCTGCCCCGGGAGCGGGTGGACACCCTGCTCGACCCCGGCTCGCCGTTCCTCGAGCTGGCGCCGCTCGCCGCCGACGGGCTGTACGGCGGAGCCGCCCCGGCGGCCGGGGTGATCGCCGGGATCGGCCGGGTCGCCGGACGCGAGGTCCTGATGGTGGCGAACGACGCCACGGTCAAGGGCGGCACCTACTACCCGATGACGGTGAAGAAGCACCTGCGCGCGCAGGAGGTGGCCCTGGAGAACCGGCTGCCCTGCGTCTACCTGGTGGACTCCGGCGGGGCGTTCCTGCCGATGCAGGACGAGGTGTTCCCCGACCGCGACCACTTCGGGCGGATCTTCTACAACCAGGCGCGCCTGTCCGCCGCCGGGATCCCGCAGATCGCGGCGGTGCTGGGCTCCTGCACCGCGGGCGGCGCGTACGTCCCGGCGATGAGCGACGAGGCCGTGATCGTCCGCAACCAGGGCACCATCTTCCTGGGCGGGCCGCCGCTGGTGAAGGCCGCCACCGGCGAGGTGGTGACCGCCGAGGAGCTCGGCGGCGGCGACCTCCACTCCCGCACCTCGGGCGTGACCGACCACCTGGCGGAGGACGACGCGCACGCGCTCTCCATCGTCCGCACCATCGTGGCCGGGCTGGGCCCGCGCGCCGCCAAGCCGTGGCCGCTCGCCCCGGTCGAGCCGCCCGCGGTCGACCCGGCCGGGTTGTACGGCGTGGTGCCGGTCGACCCGCGCACCCCCTACGACGTGCGCGAGGTGATCGCCCGGCTGGTGGACGGCAGCCGGTTCGCCGAGTTCAAGGCCGAGTACGGCACCACCCTGGTGACCGGGTTCGCCCGGATCCACGGCCACCCGGTCGGCATCGTCGCCAACAACGGCGTCCTGTTCGCCGAGTCCGCGCTCAAGGGCGCGCACTTCATCGAGTTGTGCGACCAGCGCGGCATCCCCCTCCTCTTCCTGCAGAACATCACCGGTTTCATGGTGGGCCGCCAGTACGAGGCCGGCGGCATCGCCAAGCACGGCGCCAAGATGGTCACCGCGGTGGCCTGCACCCGGGTGCCCAAGCTGACGGTGGTGATCGGCGGCTCGTACGGGGCGGGCAACTACTCGATGTGCGGCCGGGCCTACTCACCCCGCTTCCTGTGGATGTGGCCGAACGCGAAGATCTCCGTGATGGGCGGCGAGCAGGCGGCGTCGGTGCTGGCCACGGTGCGCCGCGACCAGTTGGAGGCCCGCGGCGAGCACTGGTCCGCCGAGGACGAGGACGAGTTCAAGCGCCCCGTCCGCGAGCAGTACGAGCAGCAGGGCAACGCGTACTACGCCACCGCCCGACTGTGGGACGACGGTGTGATCGACCCGCTGCAGACCCGGACCGCGCTCGGCCTGGCGCTCACCGCCTGCGCCAACGCCCCGCTCGCCGAACCGCGCCCGTTCGGGGTCTTCCGGATGTGACGCTCCGCCGGACCGGCGCGACCGCCGGATCACCACTCATGACGCATCGTCAACCCGCTCACCGTTCCCTTCGTGACGGAGGAACACCTCTCATGTTCGACACCGTGCTCGTCGCCAACCGCGGCGAGATCGCGCTGCGGGTGATCCGCACTCTCCGGCGGCTGGGCGTGCGGTCGGTCGCCGTGCACAGCGACGCGGACGCCGACGCCCCGCACGTCCGGGCCGCCGACCTCGCGGTCCGGCTCGGGCCCGCCGACCGCAGCGACAGCTCGGCCGCCGAGACGTACCTGCGCGCCGACCTGATCCTGGACGCCGCCCGCCGGACCGGCGCGCAGGCCGTCCACCCCGGCTACGGGTTCCTCGCCGAGAACTCCGCGTTCGCCGAGGCCTGCACGCAGGCCGGGCTGGTCTTCATCGGTCCGCCGCCGGCCGCGGTGGAACTGATGGGCGACAAGATCAACGCCAAGGAGGCCGTCCGGGCCGCCGGGGTGCCCGTCGTCCCCGGCAGCGAGGACGGCTCGCCCAGCGACGAGCAGCTGATCGAGGCGGCGACCCGGATCGGCTACCCGGTGCTGCTCAAGCCCTCGGCCGGCGGCGGCGGCAAGGGCATGCGGCTGGTCCGCGACCCGGCCGAGCTGCCCGCCGAGCTCGCCGCGGCCCGCCGGGTGGCCCGCACCGCGTTCGGCGACGACACCCTGCTGCTGGAGCGCTGGGTCGACCAGCCCCGGCACATCGAGGTGCAGGTCCTGGCCGACACCCACGGCCGGACCGTCCACCTCGGCGAGCGCGAGTGCAGTCTGCAGCGCCGCCATCAGAAGCTCATCGAAGAGGCCCCTTCCGTCCTGTTGAACCCGAGTACCCGCGCCGCGATGGGCGCGGCCGCGGTGCGCGCCGCCGAAGCCTGCGGCTACACCGGCGCCGGCACGGTCGAGTTCATCGTCCCCGGCGGCGATCCCGCGGGACCGGGCGCGGACGACGTCCTCGACTTCTTCTTCATGGAGATGAACACCCGCCTCCAGGTGGAACACCCCGTCACCGAACTCGCCGTCGCCGTGGCCGGGCCCGACGGCCCGCAACGGCTCGACCTGGTCGAGTGGCAGCTGCGCGTCGCCGCGGGCGAGGCGCTGCCGTTCGCTCAGTCGGACGTCTCCTTCCTGGGCCACGCGATCGAGGCCCGGATCTGCGCCGAGGACCCGGAACGGGACTTCCTGCCCACCGGCGGCGAGGTACTGCTGCTGGACGAGCCCTCCGGGGAGGGCGTCCGGATGGACTCCGGAATCGCACCCGGTGACCGGATCGGCAGCCTGTACGACCCGATGCTCGCCAAGGTGATCGCGTACGGGCCCGACCGCCCGACCGCGATCCGTCGGCTGCGGGCCGCACTCGCCGAGACCCGCATCCTGGGCGTCACCACCAACACCGGCTACCTGCGCCGGCTGCTGGCGCAGCCCGAGGTGGCGGCAGGGCGGCTCGACACCGGCCTGGTGGAACGCAGCGCGCAGCAGGACGCCTCCCTGCTGAGCTCCCCGTACACCCGTCCCGGATCGGTCGACCTGCTCCACTTCGCCGCCGCACTGCTGCGGCAGCTCGAACTCGGCCGCGCCAACGCCTCCGACGGCTGGACCGACCCCTTCTCCCTCCCCTCGGGCTGGCGGCTCGGTGGCGAGGCCGCGTGGACCACGCACCGGCTCCGGCTTCCCGGCCGCGAACCGGTCACCGTGAGCTGCCGAATGACTACCAGTGGTGAAATCGAGAGCGCTATCGGTTTTTCCGCGGCGGCCTCCCCCGACTGGGAGGTGCGGCTGGACGGCGGACCCGTCCGGCGGGCCCGCGCGACCCTCGACGGAGACCTGCTGCGCCTTGCGGTTGACGGGCTGCAGGCCACTTTCACGGTCGCTTCGGAGCGCACCGCGGACGGCGTCGTCCACTGGCTCGGCATCGACGGGGACGCCTGGCCCGTTCACCCGTTCGATGCAATCGCCGAGCGCGCCGCGGCCGGCACCGCCCACCACGGCACCCTCACCGCGCCGATGCCCGGCACCGTCACCGTGGTCAAGGTCGAGCCCGGCGAGCAGGTCCGCCGGGGCCAGGCCCTGCTGGTGCTGGAGGCCATGAAGATGGAGCACGTCATCTCCGCGCCGCACGACGGCACCGTCGACGACCTCCGGGTGGCGGCCGGCGCGACCGTCGCCATGGACGCGCCCCTGGTGACCGTCACGGCCGCCGAGGACCCGTCCGTCCCCGCCGAGCCCCTCCCGGAGGCGGTCCGATGAACGCCACCCCGTCCGAACCGGCCACGGCCCGCGCGACGGCAGGAGCGGCCGGGACGGCCGAACCGACCGTGCTGGAACTCGGCCTGCCGCAGCCGGTGCGCGACCCCGGGCTGCCCGCGCGGGTCCGGATCCACGAGGTCGGCGCGCGCGACGGGCTGCAGAACGAGTCCGCCCTCGTGCCCGTCGAGGTGAAGGCCGAGTTCATCGCCCGGCTGGCCGCCGCCGGGCTGCGCACCGTCGAGGCCACCAGCTTCGTCCACCCCAAGTGGGTGCCGCAGTTGGCGGACGCCGAGGAGCTGATGCCCCGGCTGGCCGACCTGCCCGCGCGCCACCCGGGCCTGCGGCTGCCCGTGCTGGTGCCCAACGAGCGCGGGCTGGACCGGGCGCTGGCGCACCACGCCGGCGAGGTCGCGGTGTTCGCCAGCGCCACCGAGACCTTCGCCAGGCGCAACCTCAACCGCTCGGCGGACGAGGCGATGGCGATGTTCCGCCCGGTGGTCGAGCGCGCCACGGGGGCCGGGATCCCGGTGCGCGGCTACCTGTCGATGTGCTTCGGCGACCCCTGGGAGGGCCCCGTCCCGGTCGACCAGGTGGTCCGCCACGGCCTGGCGCTGCTGGAGATGGGCTGCGCCGAGCTGAGCCTCGGCGACACCATCGGCGTCGCCACCCCCGGCCACGTCAACGCACTGATCGACGCGTTCACCCGTTCCGGCGTGCCGGTCGGACAACTGGCCGTGCACTTCCACGACACCTACGGGCAGGCGCTCGCCAACACCCTGGCGGCGCTGCGCTCCGGCGTGACCGTGGTGGACGCGTCGGCCGGCGGCCTCGGCGGCTGCCCGTACGCCAAGAGCGCGACCGGCAACCTGGCCACCGAGGACCTCGTCTGGATGCTGCACGGCCTGGGCATCGAGACCGGCGTGGACCTCGCGGCACTCGCCGCGACCAGCGGCTGGATGGCCCGTCACCTCGGTCGCCCCAGCCCGTCGAGGACCGTCCGCGCCCTGCTCGGGCCGACGGCCTGATCCCCGACACCCTCCGAACTCCCCACCTCCACCAGGCCCACCAGGCCGCGATCCCGGGAGGATCAGCCGTGCTCGACCACCGCCTGAGCAGTGAGTACGAGGAACTCCGCAGCACCGTCGCGGAGTTCGCCAACGATGTGATCGCGCCGAAGATCGGCGAATACTACGAGCAGAATGAATTCCCGTACGAAATCATCCGGGAAATGGGGCGGATGGGCCTGTTCGGGCTGCCCTTCCCGGAGGAGTACGGCGGCATGGGCGGCGACTACTTCGCGCTCTGCCTGGTCCTGGAGGAGCTGGCCCGGGTCGACTCCTCGGTGGCGATCACCCTGGAGGCGGCGGTCTCGCTCGGCGCGATGCCGATCCACCTCTTCGGCACCGAGGAGCAGAAGCGCGAGTGGCTGCCGAAGCTGACCTCCGGCGAGGTCCTCGGCGCCTTCGGCCTGACCGAGCCCGAGGGCGGCACGGACGCCGGGGCGACCCGGACCACGGCGCGCTACGACGAGGCCACCGACGAGTGGGTGATCAACGGCAGCAAGTGCTTCATCACCAACTCCGGCACCGACATCACCGGCCTGGTCACCGTCACCGCACTGACCGAACCGATCACACATTCGAGTGACGGATCGTCAAATCACTCGCCCACCAGGGAAATCTCCTCCATCATCGTTCCCACTGGGACTCCCGGGTTCCAGGTGTCGAAGAAGTATTCGAAGGTCGGGTGGAACGCCTCCGACACCCGCGAACTGTCCTTCACCGAATGTCGAGTACCCGCGGCCAACCTGCTGGGACGCCGAGGCCGCGGCTACGCCCAGTTCCTGCGCATCCTCGACGAGGGCCGCATCGCCATCGCGGCCCTGGCCACCGGCCTGGCCCAGGGGTGCGTGGACCAGTCCCTCTCGTACGCCGGCACCCGCCGCGCCTTCGGCCGGGCGATCGGCGCCAACCAGGTCATCCAGTTCAAGCTCGCCGACATGGAGACGCGCGCGCACATCTCCCGCCTGGCCTGGCGGGACGCCGCCTCCCGGCTGCTGCACTCCGAGCCCTTCAAGAAGGAGGCAGCCATCGCCAAGCTGTACGCGTCCGAAGCCGCGGTCGACAACGCCCGCGAGGCGACCCAGATCCACGGCGGCTACGGCTTCATGAACGAGTACCCGGTCGCCCGCATGTGGCGCGACTGCAAGATCCTGGAAATCGGCGAAGGCACTTCGGAGGTCCAGCGGATGCTCATCGCACGTGAACTCGGCATGACGTCCTGAACCACACCGTTCAGGGCAGGAACGGGGGCAGGGCCGACGCCCCGGCGTCCTTGTCGATCTGGTCGTAGCGCTCCAACGCCAGTTGGAACGCCGTCGGTTGGATCCGCACCGCGCCGGAGAACGGCCCGCTCATCACCGCCACCATGCTCACCCCGAACGCCACGGAGGCGCCCACGAAGCACATCAGCACCAGGTTCCGCGGGTTGGAGGTCAGCCCGATCACCGAGGGGGTCGCCAGGACGAACACCGCCCCCACCAGCAGGCCGCCGATCGCCAGGACGGGCACCGACGCACGGAGATCACCCAGCCGCGCGTTCCGCTTGGCGTTGACCTCGGACAGGCTCCGCAGCACATCGGTCCGAGCACTCGCCTCGACCTGGCTGTGCACCGCGGCCCGGTCGACCGCGGCCCGCACCTGGTCGACCGCCCGCCAGGCGGCCTGACTCCCGGTGCCGTGCTGCATGGCGGCCCACTCGTCGTCGATCACCACCCTGGTGTAGGACCGCAGCCTGTCCCGCACCACGGGCCGATCGACGTCGGGCAGACCGCCGGCGGTCCAGTACGCCTCCGTGAGGGCCCGCGACTCCTCGTAGGTGTGCTGGCGCGCCGAGTTCAGCTGCTGCCAGGTGCCGGCGATGCTGAACCCCAGGAAGAGTGCGAAGAAGCCGAGGATCGCCGCCCCGGCGAAAGACATCGCCTGCGGTGTCGTCGCCCCTTCCCGCGCCCGCTTGGTCCGCCCCAGCAGCAGGCCGATGACCAGCGCCAGCACCGCGCCCGACACGGCGGCGACGGCAACGGTCAGCATCTCGGCCCGGCCGCGCTCGTGGCCACGCTCTGGCTGCTGCCTGCGTTCATGTCCGTGGCTGCGGGTGTGGGTGTGGGTGTGGCTGTGCCCGGCTTCGTTTCCGTCTCCGTATCCGGCTTCGCAGTTCCGTTCGCCGTCATCACCACCGTCCCCGCCGTCCCCGGGTCCGTACGGTGAACGCCGCTGCCAGGACGCACAGCACCGGGAGGACGATCGCCAGCAGCAGCATCATCACCTCGGTTCCGTCCCAGGTGTCGTCCTCCTCCCCCGGGGGCCAGTCCTCCTGCGCGAACTGGCTCTCCGCCTGCCCGCCCGCGGTCCGGCCCACGGCGGGCGCCGACTGCGGCCGGCCCGCGGCGGCACCGGACTCCTGGCCGGCCGGCCGGCTCGGGCCGGATGCAGTGGCGGCTGTGGCTGCGGCGGCTGCTGCTGCGGTCTGGTTGCCCGTCGTGTTCGTTGTCGCCGGGTTTCCGGAGAGGAGGTTTGCCGTGCCGGACGGTCCCGGTGCGGCGAAGGGTGAGGCGGGCCTGGCGAAGGCGGTTCCGCCCGGCAGCAGGGCCGGGGCCTGCCCGGGGAGGAACGGCGCGAGTAGCTGCCCCGCCAGGGCCTGGGCTCCCGCCGCGGGTTGCGCCTGCGCTGCGGCGGGCTGCTGTCCGACCCCGGCAGCCGCCGGGCGGGTGCCGGGCGGGACGGAGACCGGGAACAGCCCCGGTGGGACGGCGTCACTCGACAGGCTCGGGGGTGTGCCCGAGCCTGTGGTGCCGCCGGTCCCTGTCGTGCCCGGCCCCGAGTTCGACCCCGGGCCGGTTGCAGGGCCGGAGCCGGACACGGTGCCGGTTCCGATTCCGGTGCCGGTGCCGGTGCCGGTGCCGGTGCCGGTGGTCGAGCCAGGTCCGATGCCGGTGCTGGCGCCAGGGCTGGAGCCAGCACCAGTGGCCGGGCCGGCCGGTTCCGGGGTGGGCGGGGTCGGTCGTAGGCCGTCGTAGGCGCCGTCCGCCTCGGCGGAGACCTGGCGGGGTGCTTGGCGGGTGCCGTCCGGGCCGACGGTCGCGTCGTCCGCCAGGCCGTCGGCCCGGGCCCTGCCGGTCTGGCGTCCCGGACGGGCGGTGCCGGCCGCGCGACAGTCGACGGCCTGTCCGGGAGCGAGGGTGCGCCCGCCGTCGGGGCCCGCGCAGTTCACCGCGCCCAGGCCGGGCAGCCCCTCGGTGATCGAGGCTCCGGTGATCGGGACATCGCCGAACGCCTCCAGGCGGTACTGGAGTTCGATGGTTCCGCCGACGTCGGACACCAGGCCGGGCGCGGCTCCGGGCAGCGCCCGGGTCGATGCACCGGGCCGGGTCGCTGCGGCCCCGGAGGCAGGCCCGGCCGCGGGTTCGGTGGTGCCGGGCGGGGACGTCCGGGGTGCGGACCGGTGGGATAGGCCCGTGCCCGAGGGGGTGCCCACCCGGGTGAGGCGGAGGCCCGCGGTGATGCCCAGGTAGCCGGCGGATGCGTCGGCGTGCGCCTGCGGCAGGTGGTCGGGGGCGTCCGCGACCGCCGCGACCTGGGCGGCCTGCGGACCGGCCGCGGCGGTGAAGGTGGCGGTGCAGTCGAGGGCACCACCGGGCGGGATGCTCCGGTCGGCCCCGCAGGCGAGTCGTCCGCCGGGGAGCTGGGGGTCACTCAGCAGCACGCCGCCGAGCGGGTACTCGGCGTGGTTGCTCAGGTGGTAGGTGCGGGTGGCGGGCTCCCCGGCCCGGAGCCGCACGCCGGGGTCGGTGCTGGCGTTGGTGCTGACGCTCAGCCTCAGCTCGTCGTGCACCTCGCCGCCGCGGGTGGTGCCCGGTTCCGACGTCCAGGTGCCGAGAAGGGCGGGGGCCAGCAGCGCGATCCCGAGCACGGCAGGCACGGGGCGGCGGAGCGCGGCTGCGGGGGCCCGCCATCCGGCGGTCAGTACGTCGATATGACGATTGGTCACTTCGGCATGATCGATCAGGGAATCGGCCGGTCACCGGTACGGCGCACCGGGGCGGGCGGGAACGACTCGATCGGCCGATACCGCCGGATTGTCCTCCGGTCACCCCCAGTCGCTGCCGGGAGCCAGCAAGGACGGCCGGAAATGGCCCCGCCCGGCACGGCGGCGCGCCACCCAGCAGCCCGGCAGCGGGCGAGGGCGGGAAGGGGATCCAGGGCGGCCGACCGGGCCTGCCCGCGCCCGGCACGACACGACACGACACGGCAGGGCGCGGACCGGCCTCGGCGGGGCGGGCAGACAGGCAGACAGGCAGACAGGCAGACAAGCCGGTCAGGGGATGACGATCACCGGGCGGTTGGCGCGGCGGGCGAGTCGGCCGGAGACCGAGCCGAAGATCTTGCCGAGCAGGCCGTGGGTGCTGCCGACCACGATGGCGTCCGCGGCGTACTCGCGGCCGACTTCCTCGATCTCGTGGCAGATGTCCCCGCCGCGTTCGACCAGGATCCAGGGGACGCCGGAGAGGAAGTCGGCGCAGGCGAGTTCGAGGCCGAGGATCTCGGTGCGCTGGTCCGGGAGGTCCACGAAGACGGGCGGCTCGCAGCCGGCCCAGACGGTGGTGGGGAGCCGGTTGGCGACGTGCACGATCACCAGGCCGCAGCGGGAGCGGCGGGCCATGCCGACGGCGTACGCCAGGGCGCGCTCGCTGGAGAGCGAGCCGTCGAAGCCGACCACCACGCCGTGCTGGAACTGCGGGTCGCAGGCGCGCGAGCCGTGTTCCTGGAGCTGCGGTTCGCCCTCGCCGTCGCGGCGGCCCACGGTGGGACGGGATCGGTCGGTCATCGCGTCCTCCGCAGTACCGGGTCGAGGTCCGACGACGGCGTCCGCCGCCGTTCCGGGGCGGTCGCTCCCGGAGGTGTCACGTCGTTCAGGGGTGCCGGGCACCGGCCCGCCGGAACCGGGGCCGGGGTCGGCAGGCCGGGTGTCCGGGGGGCGTGGGTGATCGGCGGGCGGCGGGGCACCCGGCTTCCCGACAGCGGACCTGCTGTCGGGCGGGCTGCCGTGGGCAGAAGCGGAAGGCTCTTCACCGGCCATGGCTCAAAACTCTTCAACTGGAACGGACCTACGCAGGGGGAGGCGACGGCGGACCGCCCGGTCCCGGTGGCAGGAACGGCAGCGGTGGCGATGCGTCCGCGAACGACTACCACCGTTGGCGACCTGTGCCTTTCAGAGTACGGCTCGGAACGGGCCCCGCCCAGTGACGGCGCCCTCGTGCGATCAGGTTCCCGCGTGTGGGGGAAAGACGCGCTCCGTCGTGCGCCCCCTCGCGGCGGGTTCCCAGGAGCTTGACCGACGACACGCGATGTGCGCAACAGTGCGCCGACACAACGTGACCCGACTGTCATCGCCCCTGCCCGTGGGCGGTGCACGGCAGTTGTCGTCTCGACCGCACCCGGCCCGCTCCCGGTTCGCACCCGGCCCGCACCCGGCCCGCTCCCGGTTCGCGCCCGGTTCGCGCCCGGCCCGCATCCGGCCCGCACCCGGCCCGCACCCGGTTCGTACTCGGCCGTCGCCAGGCGTCACCAGGCAGGCGCCCGGGTCCTGCCCGGTTCGCGCCGTGCGGCACGGCGGCGGTGCCGGTCCGGCGATACGGCGAGCGGGGCCGGGGTTCCGCGTCGCGGGCGGGGCCTTTTGGGATCATGGTCCGGGTTGGGTGCGTAGCGGCCGGATTCGGCCAATTCGCGGAATTTCCCTCCACCTTTGGCAATTGCCAGGTGCATACGTGGCGGCCGCTGGCAGCATGCTCGGCATGCCGCTGCTCCTGCTCGACCTCGACAACACCCTGCTGCCCAGGGACGCCGCGTTCCGGGCCTGGGCAGGGGACTTCCTCACCGAGAACGGCCTGCCCGCCGGGGACCTCGACTGGCTGGTCATGCTCGACGGCAGCGGCTACGTACCGCGCAGCACGGTACTGGGTGCGGCGAGGCGTCGCTACGGCATCGACCGGTCGGTGGAGTCGATGCTCGCGCACTACCGGGACGGCATCAACTCGCACATCCAGTGCCCGGATTCGCACGTCGCGGCGCTCCGGGAGGCGCGCGAGGCGGGCTGGACGCTGGGGATCGTCAGCAACGGCGGGACGCTGCCCCAGTTGGAGAAGATCCGGCTGACCGGGCTCGCCCCCCTGGTGGACGGCTGGGTCATCTCGGAGGAGGCCCGCTGCCTGAAACCGGATCCGTTGATCTTCGAGATCGCGGCGCGGCGGTGCGACTTCCGGCCGGCCGGGGACTGGAAGGCGCAGACCTGGATGGTCGGCGACTACGGCCCGGCCGACATCGCGGGGGCGGCCGCGACGGGGCTGCGCAGCGCGTGGCTGCACCACGGCCGGCCGTGGGCGGAACGGGCCTACCGGCCGACGGTCAGCGCGCCGAGCCTGCCGGAGGCGGTGCGGGTGATCCTCGCCGCGGGCGAACACCCGGCTGCCGGACGGGGATTCGCCGCAGCTGCGACGGGACGGCCACAGCGGTCGCGCGGCCAACTCGCCATCCCCGCCTCCCGGCTGGCTCCGCTGCCCGTCAAGGCCGCCAAGGCCGGCCAGTCCACTCAGGCCCCCCAGACGGTCCAGTCAGTCCAGTCGGTCCAATCGACTCCGGCCGCCAAGGCCGCTAGCACGCCGCTCGCCCAACAGGTCCCGCTGGTGAAGGCCCGGCCGCTTGCCCCGATCGAGTCCGCCCAGGCCCGCTGGGGCGACGCCGCGGCCGCCGCGGGCTGACCCCGGCCGCCCGATCGCCCTGCCGCAGCCCCGGAGTTCCGCCGCCGGGGCAGCCGTCACCGCTCCGCACGGGGGCGCTCGAAGCAGCCATCCGTCAAGCAGAACAAGGCAGTTGACGCTACGTCATTCGGCTGAGTCCGCGCCGCACGGCAACCCCGGAGCGCTCCCCCGCCGTCTCCGTACCGGGTCCGGTCGGGCGGTGTCGGCGCGCGGCACCCGGCGGTGGGGGCCGGAGCGGGTGCGGGCCGGGCGGGCGCTCCGCGAGGAGGGGCCGGATTCGGACGAATGTGCGGCGGTGGCGCCGGCGGGGCGGGGCGTCCGGGGCGGGGGTGGAGCGGCGCGGCGGCCGGGGCGGGTGGGGGCAGTGATGCTGGTGGGTCAGAACCGGAACTGCGGGGCCGAAGTGACTGAGCGTGAGGTGGGAGGCGTTCAGGAGTGGCCGGTTCAGGCCGGGCCGGGGGGCTGACGGGGCGCGGGGATCATGGCTCAGGTGTGCGCTGTGGCGCGTGGAAGGCGGTTTCACGCCCCCGATTCGAACCGTAGGTTTTCGGCCAACTTGCGTCGCTCCCCTGCCGTTCGGGCAAATCCGCAGCACACAGCGGGCGGTGGGCGCACCGTCGGCGGGTGAATCACCGGCAGGTCGTGCGACAACCGGCCACGGTTGTCCGCGCCCCCTTCACAGCGGGGTCGACGGGTGCCACGCTTCGTGATCGAATGCTTCACGCCAAATTGCCATGTCGACATAGCGTCGGATGGTGAACTTGTCACAACGGCAACGGTCCACCAAGTAGATTCGATCTTGGCTCGCAGAGCGGCAGCCGAGACCACCACACCACCGAGGGGGCTGGAGCGCCTTGAGCAGGGTGAGCAGGAGCGACGCGGGTCCTGAGAACGGTCGCCAGCAGTCGTCCTATCCCGGTGGTGCGGCGAGACTCGGCAAGTTCGGTGGCGCGTCGGCCGGTTCGCCGGTCGGTGGGCCGGGTGGCGGCCAGCTCCAGGGTGCTCCAGGAGCGATGACGCCGGGTCAGCACTCCGCGGTTCCGTCCCTCTCGGCAGCATCCTCCGCGCACGGCGCCGCGGGCGCGGGCACCAGCGCGGGCACGGGTACGGGTACGACGACGGACGTGATCGCGGCCGGTCCCGGTGCGCTCTCCTCCCCGCGCAAGCTGGCCGGTCGGCGGCGGCGCGAGACGGTCGCGGTGCTGCTGTTCAGCGGGGCGCCGATCTTCGAGAGTTCGATCCCGCTGTCGGTGTTCGGCGTGGACCGGCAGGACGCCGGCGTCCCCCGCTACCGGCTGCTGGTGTGCGCCGGTGAGGAGGGCCCGCTGACCACCACCGGCGGCCTGACGCTGACCGCCCCGTACGGGCTGGAGGCGCTGTCCCGGGCGGGCACCATCGTGGTCCCGGCCTGGCGGTCGATCTCGCAGCCGCCGCCGGTCGAGGCGATCGCCGCGCTGCGCAAGGCCCACCACGAGGGGGCCCGGATCATCGGCCTGTGCACCGGCGCCTTCGTGCTGGCCGCCGCCGGGCTGCTGGACGGGCGTCCGGCGACCACCCACTGGATGTACGCGCCGACGCTGGCGAAGCGCTACCCGCGGGTGCACGTCGACCCGCGCGAGCTGTTCGTGGACGACGGCGACGTGCTCACCTCCGCGGGCACCGCGGCCGGCATCGACCTGTGCCTGCACGTGGTCCGCAGCGACCACGGTGCCGAGGCCGCCAACGCGCTGGCCCGCCGGCTGGTGGTGCCGAACCGCCGCGGCGGCGGAGGTCAGGCCCAGTACATCGACCAGTCTTTACCGGAGGAGATCGGCAACGACCCGCTGGCCGAGGTGGTCACCTGGGCGTTGGAGAACCTCAACCAGCAGTTCGACGTCGAGGTGCTGGCGGCCCGCGCCTACATGTCGCGGCGCACCTTCGACCGCCGCTTCCGCACCCTGACCGGCAGCGCGCCGCTGCAGTGGCTGATCACCCAGCGGGTGCTGCAGGCGCAGCGGCTGCTGGAGACCTCGGACCTGTCGGTGGACGACGTCGCCCGGCGCTGCGGCTTCCGTTCGCCGGTGGCGCTGCGCGGGCACTTCCGGCGGCAGCTCGGGGTCTCCCCCGCCGCGTACCGGACCACCTTCCGGGCCCGTCGGCCGGCCGTCGGCGGTCCGGTGGCGGCGCAGGCGCCGGGCGGCGCCCCGGCCGAGCGCGGCGCGGACCGGGCCGGGCACGTCCCGGCGCCCCACGGTCCCAACGCGCACGGCCCGGTGACGAACGGTCAGCAGGTGCCGGGCGGGGGCGGTCCGGTCGGCGGGGTGCCGGTCGGGGCGGGCGGGGGTGCGGCGGGACGGCAGCGTCCGCGTCCGCTGGTGCCGCCGCAGGCCGGTCCGCCGCCGAGCGCCTTCGGCGGGCGGGTGCCGGAGCGTCCGGGCGACCCCCGGTACGCGGGCCGCGCCACCGGCCCGGCCGCGTACGGCGGTCAGCCCGGCCAGTCGGGCCACGGCGGGCACGGCGGTCAGTCCGGCCACGGCGGGCAGCCCGGCAGCAGCGGGCAGCCGGGGGCCCTGCAGGGGCCGCCGCCCGCGCACGCGCACGCGCAGCCCTCGCCAGGGCAGCCGGTGCGGCCGAGCGCGGCGTACCCGGGCGGGCGCGGGTCGGGTCCGGCGGAGCGTCCGGACCGTCCGATGGAGCACGCCATCGCGGAGGACCCGGCCGGCGAGCAGCCGAGCGCCCGGGGCCGGCAGGCGGCGCACCGCCCGGAGGTCGAGCCGGAGCGCGGGGCGCGCGGCACGGCGGACTTCGGTCCGGACGGGGCGCGTGCGGTGTCGGGGGCGCGTGATCGCGCCGTAGGGTGAAGGCGTGAATGACCGTCTGGTATGGATCGACTGTGAGATGACCGGCCTCGACCTCGATCGGGACGCCCTGATCGAGGTCGCCGCCCTGGTGACCGACTCCGAGCTGAACGTGCTCGGCGAAGGCGTGGATGTGATCATCCGCCCGCCCGCCGAGGCGCTGGAGACCATGCCCGAGGTGGTGCGGCAGATGCACACCTCCTCGGGCCTGCTCGACGAGCTCGCGGACGGCCTGACCATGGCCGAGGCGCAGGAGCGGGTGCTGGCGTACGTCCGCGAGCACGTGCCGGAGGCCGGCAGGACGCCGCTGTGCGGGAACTCGGTGGCCACCGACCGCGGCTTCCTGTCCCGGGACATGCCGGAGCTGGAGGGGCACCTGCACTACCGGATCGTGGACGTCTCCTCGATCAAGGAGCTGGCCCGCCGCTGGTACCCGCGCGCCTACTACAACAGCCCGCAGAAGGGCGGCAGCCACCGCGCGCTGGCCGACATCCGCGAGTCGATCGCCGAACTGCGCTACTACCGCGAGGCGGTGTTCGTCCCGCAGCCGGGCCCGGACACCGACACCGCGCGGGAGATCGCCGCCCGGCACCAGTTGCCCACCGGCTGACCAGGGATCCGGCCCGGGCGGTCACGGAAACCCTGGCGCGAGCACCCCTCCGCATCCTGTAGAGTTCTTCCTGTCGGAGCGGGAACGCGGAAGCGGGAAAGCACCTGACAGATGGTGGGTGTAGCTCAGTTGGTAGAGCACCTGGTTGTGGTCCAGGTGGCCGCGGGTTCGAGTCCCGTCACTCACCCCAGTAAGCGAAGGCCCCGGTCGAGGAATCGACCGGGGCCTTCGTCGTTCTCCGGCTCGGGGCACCGGAGCACCGGACGCCCCGAGCCGGAGCACCGGACGCACCGCGGCGGCGAGTTGGGGCCCGCGCGGGCACGGCGGCTGCGGGACGGCTGCGCGGCGGCGGGACGGGGACGGCGGGACGGGGACGGCAGGGCATGGACGGCCAAGCTACCCGCTAGTAACATCGCGGCATGACCACTACTGCGATCGGCGAGCTGCTCACCTCCACCGTCCCGATGGTGAAGACCCTGCAGCTGGAGTACCTGGAGACCACCCCGGAGCGGGCCGTGCTGCGGCTGCCCGACCTGCCGGAGTACCGCAACCACGTGGGCGGGCCGCACGCGGGGGCGATGTTCACGCTGGCCGAGTCCGCCAGCGGGGCGATCGTGCTGGCGGCGTTCGGCGACCAGTTGGGCCGCGCGGTGCCGCTGCCGACGGTCGGCGAGATCTCGTTCAAGAAGCTCGCCCGCGGCGTGGTGACCGCCACCGCGACGCTCGGCCGGCCGGTGGCCGAGGTGATCGCCGAACTGGACGAGGGCAAGCGCCCCGAGTTCCCGATCACGGTGGAGATCACCCGCGAGGACGGCGCCGTCACCGGCGTGCTGGAGATCGTCTGGACGCTGCGCCCCAACTCCTGAGCACCCGGCGGCCATCCGGAGCCGGGCCGACCGCACGCCGACCGCACGCCGGGCCCCGCCCGGCCCCGGACGGCCCCGCCCGGCCCCGGACGGCCCCGCCCGGCCCCGGACAGCCCCGCACGCGAACGCACGGACACCCGCCGCACCGCACCCCGGCGCCCGGCCCAGCCACCCGGCCCGGCCACCCCGCCGGGCCACCCCGCCGGGCCCCCGCGCCCGGCCCCTCGGCAGCAAGCCGCGAGCGGCGGGCGCCCCGTCAGGCGGAGTCGCGGACGATCAGCTCGGTCGCCAGCACCACCTGCCGCCGGGCCCGGCCGCGTTCGTGGATCTCGTCGAGCAGCAGCCGGGCCATGGTGCGGCCCATCTCCTCGATCGGCTGGCGGACGCTGGTCATCGGCGGGTCGGTGTGCCGGGCCACGATCGAGTCGTCGAAGCCGATCACCGCGACGTCGTCGGGGATCCGGCGCCCGGCCGCCCGGAGCACCTGCATGGCGCCGGCCGCCATCACGTCGGAGGCGCAGAAGACGCCGTCCAACTCGGGCCTGCGGGCGAGGAGTTCGCGCATGGCGACCCGGCCGCCCTCCTCGGTGAAGTCGGCCAGGCCGACGAGTTCCTCGTCGTAGGCGTGGCCGGCCTCCTCCAGGGCCCGGCGGTAGCCGCCGAGGCGGGCCTGGGCGACCTCCATGTCGAGCGGGCCGGTGAGGGTGGCCACCTGGGCGCAGCCGCGCCGGAGCAGGTGGCGCACGGCCATCCGGGCGCCGCCGGCGTTGTCGGCGTGGACGTAGCTGAGCGGTTCGAGGTCGCTGCGCCGGCCGGCCAGCACGGAGGGGATCTCCAGGCTCTCCAGCAGTCCGGGCAGCGGGTCGTCGCGGTGCACCGAGACGACCAGGACGCCGTCGACGCGCTGGGCGGTCAGGTAGGCCGAGAGCCGGTCCCGTTCGCGCTGGTTGCGGACCAGGATCAGCAGCAGCTGCATGTCGGTCTCGGCGAGTTCGGCCGAGACGCCGCTGATGATGTCGGAGAAGTACGGCTCGGAGAACAGCCTGGTCTCGGCCTCGGGGACGACCAGCGCGATCGAGTCGGTGCGCGAGGTGACCAGGGTGCGGGCGGCCCGGTTGGGGACGTAGCCGAGTTCGGCGATGGCGTTCTGGACGGCTTCGCGGGCTTTGGCGCTGACCCGCGGGGAGCCGTTGATCACCCGGGAGACGGTGCCGCGGCCGACGCCTGCCAGCGCGGCCACCTCCTCCAGGGTGGGGCGCGCGGTGGCTCTGCCGCCGGCGCCCGGATGGAGCGCGTCGGGGCGCTGTGCGGTCGGGCTCATCGCTACACCTCTCGGTCTCTGGGACGGATGGGACGGATCCGCCGGGACCCGCCCCGGGCCCGTGCGGACTGTTCATTGTGGCCGGTCCTGCCGCGTTTCCGACCATCCGGGGCGGCCCGGAGCGGTCCGGGACCGGCCCGGGGGGAGCACGAGGGCAGCCCGAGGGCAGCAACGGCGGTGGTAACGAAGGCGGAAACGCTCCGGCAACGTTTATGTCACCACGTCTTGACACTCACCCCCGCGACACAGCAACCTTCCGGCATGCCAGCTGTGGGAGCGCTCCCACACTGTAGCCAAGATTCAGCGCACCAAGAACACCCACGAAGCTCTCGTTTCCCGCCCGGCAAGACCCACGGAAGACACCCGGCAGGCACCCGGAAGACCACCGGGAGACACCGGGACCGACCCGGACCAACCACCCGGACAAAGGAGTTCGCCCCCATGCGCACCACCTCCCGCCCCCGCAGAGCCGCTGTCGCCGCCGTCGCGGTCCTCGCCGCCTCCACCCTGCTGCTCACGGCCTGCTCCTCGAGCTCCGACAAGGGCGGCTCCGGCGACGCCAACGCGAAGATCACCCTGAACGTCGGCGACTTCGGCACCTTCGGCTACGTGGAGGCCGGCCTGTACGACGAGTACATGGCCGCGCACCCGAACATCACCATCAAGTACCAGACCACCCAGGACGGCCAGAAGTACTGGGACGCGCTGACCACCCACCTGGGCTCGGGCAGCGGCCTGGCCGACATCCAGGCGGTCGAGGTCGGCTACATCGCGCAGGCCACCAACACCCTGGGCGACAAGTTCGTGGACCTCGGCAAGACCGACGGCATCAACGCGTCCAACTGGCTGCCCTGGAAGTCGAAGCAGGCCACCACCCCGTCCGGCTCGATGATCGGCCTGGGCACCGACATCGGCCCGATGGCGATCTGCTACCGCACCGACCTGTTCCAGCAGGCCGGCCTGCCGACCGACCGCGAGCAGGTCGGCAAGCTGTGGGCGGGCGACTGGGCGAAGTTCGTCGAGACCGGCCAGCAGTACCAGAAGAACGCCCCGGCCGGCACCTTCTTCACCGACTCGGCCTCCGGCCTGTTCAACGCCGTGCTGTCGGCCCAGCCGGAGCAGTACTCGGACGCCTCCGGCAAGCTCGTCTACAAGACCAGCGCCGGTGTGAAGAAGGCCTGGGACCTCGCGGTCTCCGCCTCGCAGGCGAAGATCAGCGCCGGCCTGCGCCAGTTCCAGGACCCGTGGAACGCGGCCGTCGCCAACGCCAAGTTCGCCGCGGTGGTCTGCCCGTCCTGGATGACCTCCTCGCTGAGCAAGTACGGCGGCGAGGCCGGCAAGGGCAAGTGGGACGTCGCGGCCGCGCCGGTCGCCTCCAACTGGGGCGGCGCCTTCCTGACCGTCCCGAAGGCCGGCAAGCACATCAAGGAGGCCGCGGCGCTCGCCGCCTGGCTGACCGCGCCGGAGCAGCAGGCCAAGGTCTTCACCAAGGTCGGCAACCTGCCCTCCACCGTGGGCGGCCTGCAGCAGCCCGCCGTCCAGGGCGCCAAGCTGGAGTACTTCAACAACGCCCCGACCGGTCAGATCTTCGCCGCGTCCGCCACCTCCATCCAGCCGGTCCCGATCGGCGAGCAGGACGGCAACGTCAAGACGATCATCACCGACAACGGCATCCTCGACATCGAGGAGCACGGCACGGACCCGGCCAAGGCCTGGGACAACGTGACCAAGCTGGTCGACGACAAGACCGGTCACTGATCCGGGCCGGCCTCGCGCCGGTAACCGGTCCCAACTGCCCGGCCGGGTCCGCCCACCCGGCCGGGCGCCGTTCCGCCGCCCCTCGCCACCTCCGGGAAGGAAACCCCAAGTGGCCACCCACGTCCGCGCCGAGGCCCCGCCCGCCGCGCGCTCCTCCTGGCGCTCCCGCCTGTACCGGTTCGACCTGAAGGCCTCCCCGTACGCCTTCATCGCGCCGTTCTTCCTCTGCTTCGCCGCCTTCGGCCTCTTCCCGCTGATCTGGACGGGCTGGCTGTCGCTGCACTACGTCGACCTGCTCAAGCCGGACGTGATGGAGTGGCGGGGCTTCGGCAACTACACCCGCCTGTGGTCCAACGACCAGTTCTGGACGGCGCTGCGCAACACCTTCACCATCGGGGTGATCTCGACCGTCCCGCAGCTGCTGATGGCGCTCGGGCTGGCCCACCTGCTCAACTACCGGATGCGGGCCCGGGGCTTCCTCCGGGTGGCGATCCTCGCCCCGTACGCCACCTCGATCGCCGCGGCGACCCTGGTGTTCGTCCAGCTGTTCAACCCGGACTACGGCTTCATCAACTGGATGCTGGACCTGGTCGGCCTGCACCCCAACTGGTACTCCGACACCTGGCCCTCGCAGATCGCCATCGCCACCATCGTGACCTGGCGCTGGACCGGCTACAACGCGCTGATCTACCTGGCCGCGATGCAGGCGGTGCCGAAGGACCTGTACGAGGCGGCCAGCCTGGACGGGGCCAACCGGTGGCAGCAGTTCACCCGGATCACCATCCCGTCGATCCGCCCGACCATCATGTTCACCATCATCGTCTCCACCATCGGCGCCACCCAGCTGTTCGGCGAGCCGATGCTGTTCGGAGGCGGTGTCGGCGTGTCCGGCGGCTCCGCGCACCAGTTCCAGACGCTCAGCCTCTACATGTACGAACTGGGCTGGCCGTCGCGCCAGTTGGGCCGCGCCTCGGCGGTGGCCTGGACGATGCTGCTGATCCTGCTGCTGATCGGCCTGGTGCAGTTCCTGATCACCCGTTACCGCAAGCGCCACGAGCTGGGAGGCTGACATGGCCGCCACCCTGTCCACCCCCTCCCCCCGCGAGGCGAAGAGCGCCGACCCGGCCCGCCCGCGCGGCCTGTTCCGGCGCAAGGCGGGCGACCACGACAAGGCCGGCCCGGTCACCTACGTGCTGCTCGGCATCGCCGCGCTGGTCTCGCTGTTCCCGCTGTACTGGACCTTCGTCGCGGCCTCCAACACCGGTGAGCGGGTGGCCCTGTCACCGCCGCCGATGGTGCCCGGCGGCGAGCTGTGGAACAACATCTCCACCGCCTGGGACCAGGCCGACATGGGCCTCGCGCTGCTGAACTCCACCATCGTGGCGGGCTGCGTGGCGCTGTCCACGGTGCTGTTCTCCACGCTGGCCGGCTTCGCCTTCGCCAAGCTGCGCTTCCGCGGCCGCAACGCGCTGCTGACCCTGGTGGTCGCCACCATGACCATCCCGCCGCAGCTCAGCGTCATCCCGCTGTACCGGATCGTCACCAAGCTGGAGTGGAGCGGTCACCTGCAGTCGGTGATCCTGCCCTCGCTGGTGGCCGCGTTCGGCGTGTTCTTCATGCGCCAGTTCCTGTCCGAGGCGCTGCCGTTCGAGCTGGTCGAGGCGGCCCGGGTGGACGGCGCGAACAGCCTGCGGATCATCTGGCACGTGGTGTTCCCGATCGCCCGGCCCGCCATGGCGGTGCTCGGCATGCTGGTGTTCGTGCAGTCCTGGAACGACTTCTTCTGGCCGTTCGTGGCGCTCAACGCGCAGAACCCCACCGTCCAGGTCGCGCTCTCCGGCCTCGGCGGCGGCTCCGGCCACGACATCAACCAGGCCGTGATCATGACCGGTGCGCTCGTCGGCACCCTGCCGCTGCTGCTGATCTTCGCCGTTCTGGGGAAGCACATTGTCGGCGGGATCACGTCCGGCGCCGTCAAGAGCTGACCCTCTGGAAGACCCCGGCACACCCGCCCTGTCCACTCCTCAGCCATGGGAGCGCTCCCGTATGACCATGACCGATCCGACCACAGCCGCCCACTCCTCCGTGGCGGTGCCCCGGGTGGCCTTCCCGCCCGGCTTCTCCTGGGGCGCGGCCACCGCCGCCTACCAGATCGAGGGCGCCGCCGCCGAGGGCGGGCGCACCCCGTCCATCTGGGACGCCTTCGCCAAGACCCCCGGCAAGGTGCTGAACGGCGACACCGGCGACGTCGCGGTGGACCACTACCACCGCTTCCGCGAGGACGTCCGCCTGATGGCCGACCTCGGCCTCACCTCGTACCGCTTCTCGCTGTCCTGGCCGCGGATCCAGCCGACCGGCCGCGGCCCGGCCGTCGAGCGCGGCCTCGACTTCTACCGCGCCCTGGTCGACACCCTGCTCGAACACGGCATCTCCCCCGTCGCCACCCTCTACCACTGGGACCTCCCGCAGGACCTGGAGGAGGCCGGCGGCTGGCCGATCCGGGAGACCGCCTACCGCTTCGCCGAGTACGCGGCCCTCGCGGCCGGCGCGCTCGGCGACCGCGTGCCGGTCTGGACCACCCTCAACGAGCCCTGGTGCAGCGCCTTCCTCGGCTACGGCTCCGGCGTGCACGCCCCCGGCCGCACCAACCCGGCCGACGCGCTCAAGGCCGCCCACCACCTCAACCTCGGCCACGGCCTGGCCGTCGGCGCGCTGCGCGAGGTGCTGCCCGCCTCGGCGAAGATCGCCGTCTCGCTCAACCTGCACCTGGTCCGCCCGCTCACCGACACCCCCGAGGACCGCGAGGCGGCCCGCCGGATCGAGGCGGTCGGCAACCGGGTCTGGACCGGCCCGATGTTCAAGGGCGGCTACGACGAGGACCTCAAGGCCGACACCGCCCACCTCGTCGACTGGGACGAGCTGGTGCGCCCCGGCGACGAGGCGGAGATCGGCCGGCCGATCGACCTGCTCGGCCTGAACTACTACAACCCGACCGTCGTGTCGGCCCCGGGCGAGGCCGCCGCCGAGTCCGCCGAAGCCGCCCGCAACGACGGCCACGGCGACAGCGAGTTCAGCTGCTGGCCCGGCTCCGAGGACGTGGTCTTCCACCTCGCCAACGACGACGTCACCGCGATGGGCTGGCCGATCGACGCCTCCGGCCTGGTCGACTCGCTGGTCGGCATGCACCGCGACTTCGGCCTGCCGCTGCTGGTCACCGAGAACGGCGCCGCCTTCGAGGACGTGGTCGGCCCCGACGGCGAGGTCGACGACCCCGAGCGGGTCCGCTACGTCGACCTGCACCTGCAGGCCGTGGCCGACGCGATCGCCGCGGGGGCGGACGTGCGGGGCTACTACCTCTGGTCGCTGCTGGACAACTTCGAGTGGGCGTACGGCTACAGCAAGCGCTTCGGCATCGTCCACGTCGACTACGACACCCAGAAGCGCACCCCCAAGACCAGCGCCCGCTGGTACGCGGAGGTGATCCGGCGCGGGGGGCTCGCCTGAACTCCCGCACCCCCGCACAGTGTGACGGAGTGTGAGCGACGGGCGTGACCGCGGGGCGTCCCGCTCGTTCTCCCCTGGTGTGCGAACCAACCACGCGAAGCGACCGCGACGTTCGGACACCCCCCGCCTCCGATGGGGGCGACCCCGGGCACTGGCGGCGGGCGGCATGCTCGCCGCCCAGGTGCTCGGCCTCGGCCTCGGAGCGGCGGACGCCCGCGCCGCCGACACCGGCCACCCCCCGCACCACCCCGGCCGCGCCCTCGGCACCGTCGTCCGCCCCGGCTCCGGCGACGGCGACCTGCTCGACGGCGCGGCCGACGCGCTCGACCCGGCCGACCCCGTCGGCTCCGTCGGCTCCGCCGGTTCCGCCGGTTCCGCCGGTTCCGCCGTCACCGGCAGCCGGCCGGTCGAGGACCTCGGCAGCCTCCTCGACCACCACCTCGGCACCGGCGAACTCCCGCTGCCCGGCCACCACGCCGACCGCCCCGACGCCTTCTCCCTCGCCAACGGGCTGCTCTCCGCCGTCCCCCCGCAGCCCCGCGCCGAGGACGCCGCCCGCGCCTCCCGCTCCGGCCCCGCCGCAGGCCGCGAACCCGACGAGAACCCCGTCCCCGCCGTCCCGGCTCAGCGCACCCCCGCCGACCGCGGCCCGGTCACCTCCCCCGCACCCGCCGCGGCCCCGGCCGCCGCAGCGACCGCCACCACCGGCCGCACCCCGGCCCCCCGCCCCGGCCCGGCCCCCGGCGCCCCCTCCCCCGCGCCCCGCCCGGCCCCCGCCACCCCCGACCGCCTCGCCCTCACCGCCGCCCCCACCCGCCCCGCCGGCGAGAGCGCCGTCGCCGTCCTCCTCCCCATCGCCGCCGGCCTGCTGCTCACCGCCGCCGCCATGTACAAGCACCGCGGCCTCCCGGGCGGGAGCCACTGAACCCGCCGTGGCGGGGTCCGCCCGGCGCTCCGGCGCCGGAGCGCCGGGCGTCAGGCGAAGGCCCTCGGGGGCGGGGCCGGGGACGGGACGGCGGTGGTGTCGGTGGTCGCGGGGGTGCCGGCGGTGAAGTCGGTGAGGTCGCGGCCGTGCAGGAGGCGGGCCTGGGCGGGGTCGGTGGCGAGGCGTCGGGTGAGGTCGGGGAGCGGGAGGGGGGTGTGCGCGGCGAGCAGGACGAGGTTGCCGAAGCGTTTGCCGCGCAGGACGGCGGGGTCGGCGATCAGGCAGAGCTCGGGGAAGACGGCGGCCAGGGTGGCGGTCTGGGCGCGGGCGAAGGCGAGCGGGCCGCCGTCGGTGATGTTGGCGGCGTAGTGGCCGCCGGCCGCGAGGGCGCGGGCGGCGTGCCGGGCGAACTCGACGGTGGCGCAGTGCGCGGGGACCCGGGCGCCGGCGAAGACGTCGGCGACGACCAGGTCGGTGGAGTCGTCGGGGGTGCGTTCGAGGACGGCGCGGGCGTCGCCGCCACGGACCTTGAGCTGCCAGCTCCGGTCGAGCGGCAGTTCGGTGCGGACGAGTTCGGTGAGCGCGGTGTCGATCTCGGCGACCTGCTGCCGGGAGCGGGGCCGGGTGGCGGCCGTGTAGCGGGCCAGGGTGAGGGCGCCGCCGCCGAGGTGCAGGGCGGTGAGGGGCTGCCGGGCGGGGGCGGCGAGGTCGATCAGGTGGCCGATCCGGCGCTGGTAGGCGAAGCCGAGGTGGGTGGGGTCGGCGAGGTCGACCAGGGACTGCGGTGCGCCGTCGAGGAGCAGTTCCCAGGCGTGCGGCCGGTCGCGGTCGGGGCGGAGCTCGGCGGTGCCGGAGGCGACGGCGGCGGTGAGCGGGCCCTGGCTGTGCGTGCGGCCGGGGGCGGCGGGGGTGGTACGTGGACGGCCCATGACCCCATTATCCGATGATCTCCCCGGAGTCCTCGCCCTCGCCGGACCCCGCCGCCCCTCGCCGCACCCGGCCCCCGGGCAGCCCTCGCCGCACCCGGCCCCCGCTCCCCTGGCCGCCCCGCCCGCCGCCCGCCGGGCGCCGAGCGCGGGGCGCCGCCGGCCCTCAGCGTCCCGAGACCATCCCCATGACCCGCTCGACCAGCGCGATCACCCCGGGCCCGACCGCCCCCGCCGTCTCGGCGACCCGCCGGGCGGTCTCCAGCGCCCGCCCCAGTCGGGCGCCGCGCTGGGCCTCGGTCTCCTGCGGCGCGGCCGCCGGGTCGAGTTCGAGGAGCGTCCGGTCCAGCCGCTGGGCCTGGTCCGCCGGGAGGTGTCCGCGCAGGCCGGCCAGGGCGGCCCGGAGCTGGGCGAGTTGCTGGGCGATCTGCTCCGGGGTGGGCGGGAGGGCGCCCCCGCCGAAGCTGATCGACCCGATGTTGCCGGTGCCGTTCACGTTGGTGACGTTGCCCAGGTAGAAGTTCTGCTCGCCGCTCACCCGCTGATCCTTCCGATGTTGCCGGTGCCGTGGACGTTGACGGTGTCGCCGAAGTAGTAGTGGGCCGGATTGACCGACAGGGTGTCGACGTGCAGGAGCAGGCCGGCCTCGGGGCGGTCGATGGCGGCGGCGAGGTACTGGGTGATGGCCCGGCGGCCCGCCTCGTCGGGGGCGGTGATCAGGGCGACCGAGGAGCCGTTGGTCTCGACGGCGACCACGTGCCGGACCTTCTGCAGGACGACCCTGAGCAGGTCGACCACGTAGAGGACCAGCAGGACGACGCCGACGGTCACCACGAACTGGGAGAACGAGGTCCGGTTCTGGTCCCGTTCGTCGCGGTAGGAGGAGGACGCGCTGATCGACATCAATCCGACCGAGAGCACCACGATCAGGACGGCCAGGGTGCCGGCGAACCGGCGGCCGAACCGACCGAACGCCTCGGCGCTCCGGGGGTGGAGGACCACCTGGTAGACCCGGGCGATGTTGCGCAGCGGATAGGCGGCCCCGGCGATCCACAGGGTCCGCCCGTCGATCCTGACTTCGACCTGCCCGGGCCGGAAGGCGGGCCGCGGCGGCACCGCCGGCCCCGGTGGGCCCTGGGGTCCCGGTGGACCCGGAACGGAGACGTGCTCGGACACCTGTCGGCCCCCCAACTCCCGTGTGGTGCCGACTATATGGCCGCACCGGGGGCGGGCACAGGCGTTCGACGGGAAACCTCCGGCCACGAAGGGGTCCGCGCACCCGGCGGCCGCGACGGTGGGTGACGGGAGCTGCCCGCTGCGGGGTCGGACGTTCCGCCGACTGAGACGACGGTTGCATGCCAACTCATGCTTCGGGCAAGTTCTCTGATGCACCGTCAGGCGTCGTCCGGACGCGCTCAGAGCGGGCCCAGGCCGCCCGCGGTGAGGGTGGTGGCGGCTTCGCAGAGGGCGGAGCGCAACACCCAGGCGTCGGTGGGGCGCGGGCAGGGCTGGGAGCCGGAGGGCGGGATGATCCAGCGCGGGTCGGTGGGCGGGAGCAGGTCGGCCCCGGGGGTGCAGGCGGAGCCGG
Organism: Kitasatospora cineracea; assembly: GCF_003751605.1. Taxonomy (NCBI): domain Bacteria; kingdom Bacillati; phylum Actinomycetota; class Actinomycetes; order Kitasatosporales; family Streptomycetaceae; genus Kitasatospora; species Kitasatospora cineracea. The sequence goes on along the minus strand of NZ_RJVJ01000001.1, from coordinate 2,678,400 downwards.
TGAGGTGCCAGCGCAGGGCGGTGCCGGCCGGGACCAGGAAGGCGATGGCGGTGCCGGCGGCGGTCTGCTGGACGGCGCCGCAGGCGCGCCGCAGGCGGAGGATGTCGACCGCCTCCAGGCCGTGCCGGACCTGGACGGTGACGGTGTCGTACTGGACGACGCGGGCGGCCGAGCTGACGGGCGGCGGCGTGGCGGGGACGGCCTGCCGTCGGTACTGGGGAACTCCGGTGGCCATGGGGGACCTCCTGTCGCCTCGGGTCGCGCGGAAACCGGATGGTGCTCCGTCACCCGGTCGTGCGACGGGAGGCCGGTCCGGGAGGGGGCCCGTACCGCCGGTGTCCATGTATCAGGACAACGCGGGACCCGACGTCCAGGCCACGGCCTCCGATACAGCAAGCCATGGCATTTCATGGCACAACGCGGCAACTGCGTCCGGATTGTCCGCAATTGACCCACCCGCTCCCGACAACCCGCCGTGTTCGCACGGTGACTGCCGGTACTGTCGTGGCGACGCGGCGGCCCTCCCCCCAGGGGTCGGCGCGACCACCCCGGCACGACCTCGGAGTGCAGCATGGCAGCCACGCGAACCGGCGGGCCCCGTCCGGCGCCCGTCCCCAACCAGGCGATGCGCGAGCTGCGCGGCGCCCTCTCGCCGGGGGAGTTCGCCACCCTGGTCCGCCGGGCCGCCCGGGAGATCGGCGAGCACGTGTCCTGCGACGCGCGCTACGTCGGACGGGTCGAGTCCGGCGAGATCCGCTGCCCCAACTACGCGTACGAGCGGGTGTTCCGGCACCTGTGGCCGGAGAAGTCACTGGCGGAGCTCGGGTTCGCACCGCGCTCGGCGGCCCGCCGCCGGGCGCCGGCCGCCGAACCGCCCGTCCCGGCCCACCCGCCGGACGCCCCGCTCCGGTCTGACGAGGAGAACGACGACGTGCTTCGCCGTACGTTCCTGAACGGCGGTCCCACCGCCCTGGCGGCCGTGCTCGGCCTGGACCAGGCCCCGCCCGCCGCCGCCCCGCTGCCCGCGGCCCCGCCCCGGCCGGAGCGCCGCCGGGTCGGCGCGGCCGAGGTGCAGGGCGTGGAGCAGGCGGTCCGCGACATCCGGCTGCTGGACGACGCGCACGGCGCGGACGCCCTGTTCGAGCTGGCCGGGCAGTCGCTGCGCAGCGCCTACGTGCTGCTCAACGACGGCGAGTACAACGCCGCGACCGAGCGCCGGCTGCAGTGCGGGGCGGGCGAACTCGCCATCTCGGTCGGCTGGTTGGCGCACGACTCGAACCGGCTGACGGACGCCAGGTCGTTCTACTCGGAGGCGCTGGCCACCGCCCGGATGGCCCGCGACCCGCACCTGGAGGCGCACGTGTTCAGCAACAGCGCCTTCCTGGCCCGGGACGCCGGCCGCCCCCGCGAGGCGCTGCGGGCCGCCCAGGCCGGGCAGGCCGCGGCGGACGGGTTGGGCTCGGACCGGCTGCTGTCGCTGCTGGTGCTGCGCGAGGCGGGCGGCTGGGCGCTGCTCGGCGACCGGTCGGCCTGCGAGCGGGCGCTGGCCCGGGCGTACGAGCTGTTCGACCGGGGCGAGCGGCCGGACGACCCGGAGTGGATGTCGTTCTACGGCGAGGCGGAGCTGGCCGGGCAGGAGGCGCAGTGCTGGTCGGCGCTCGGCGAGTGGGACCGGGCCACCGCCCGGGCCGAGCGGGCGGTGGGGCTGCAGGAGCCGCACTTCGTCCGCAACCGGGTGCTGTACACCGCCGAGTTGGCGCACGACCGGCTGGGCCGGGGCGACCTGGCGGGCGCGGCCGAGCACGGTGCGGCGGCGGTGGCACTGCTCGGCCAGGTCCGCTCGGCGCGGATCCGCGGCATGCTGGCGCACACCGCGGACCGGCTGCGCCCGCACGCCGCCGTGCCGGAGGTCCGGGACTTCCTGGACGGCTACGACGCGGTGGCGGCCTGAGCCACCGTCGACCGGCCGTCCGTCGACCGGCCGCCCGCCACCGGGCGCCCGCCACCGGGCGCCCGCCGAGCGACCTCCCGCCGGCTGCCGGGCCGTCAGTGCCCGAGCCGCTCCAGGTGGCTGTGGTCGTTCCAGATCTCGATCGCGGGCAGCCCGTACTCCCAGGAGAGCACGCAGAGCGCGGCGGTGCCGAGCTTGAGGCGCTGGGCGTACTCGGGGGGCAGGCCGAGCCAGCGGGCGGTGAGGATCCGCAGCAGGTGGCCGTGGGCGAACAGGACGACGTCGCGGTCCGCGCAGTGCATGGTGGTGGTGTCGGGGTCGGGGGTGCCGTGCTCCTCGTTGAGTTCGGCGAGGAAGGCGTCGACCCGGTCGGACACCTGGGCCAGCGTCTCGCCGCCGGGCACGCCGTCGCGCCAGATCAGCCAGCCGGGCTGGTCGGTCTCCCGGATGTCGGTGCCGGTGCGGCCCTCGTACTGCCCGTAGTCCCACTCGAGGAGTTCGGGGCGGTCGGTGGCGCGGTCGCCGAAGCCGGCCAGTTCGGCGGTCTCCCGGGCCCGGGAGAGCGGGCTGGTGTACACGGTCGCCCCGGGCAGGCCGTTCCAGGGGGCGCGGGCCAGGCGCTCGCCGAGGGCGCGGGCCATCTGCCGGCCCTCGTCGGTGAGCGGGACGTCGGTGCGGCCGGTGTGCCGGCCGGTGGCCGACCAGGAGGTCTCGCCGTGGCGGACCAGCACGATGCGGGCGGGCATGCGGTGTACCTCGTTCGATGGGGGCGGTTCACTGGCCCCGGCGTCGGGGCCAACGTCCCATGATCCCGCACCGCCGCCCCGCGGTCCCGCACCGGGTGCGCCGACGTCCCGCGCCGACGTCCCGCGGCGGCGTCCCGCGCCGACGTCCCGCACCGATCGCCCGCGCCGACCCGCCCGGTGCGCCCGGTTCGAGTGCCGGGCTCCGCTCTGTCGGCTCAGGATGCGAGACTGGGCCGCACCATGAACGTCTCGCACCTGGGGCAGGCCTCCCCGCCGCTGCGGCGGCTCTCCGAGTTGCGCGGCCCGGCGCCGCAGCGCAGCCTCGACGCCCGTGCCCTCGCCGCGCTCGCCGCCAATCCGGGTTGCCGCCGCCGCGCCCTGCTGGACGCCGCGGGCGTCGACAAGACCGCGCTCGCCCAGCAGTTGGGCCGTCCGGCGCCGTTCGGCCAGTCGCCGTTCGCGATCCGCCGCGGCCTGCAGTTCGAGTCCCGCTTGAAGCGGGACGGCTACGCGGTGCTGCTGGAGCCGCTGCGCCGCCGGCTGGGCGTCCCGGCGGACGAGGTGTCCTCGCTCGCCGTACCGGACTTGCTGCCTTCGGCGGCCCCGGCGGTCCGCGCGGAGCGGACGCTGGCGGTGCTCGCCGAGGCGGCGGCCGACCCGGTGGCCTGGACGCTGCTGGACCACCCGATGCTGCGGCTGGACGTGGCGGGCAGCCCGGCCTACCTGGAGCCGGACGCGCTGGTGGTGCACGCCGGCCGGTGCACCGTGGTGGAGATCAAGTCCTTCCCGGTGCTGGACGGTTCGGCCGATCCGGCGAACGTCGGGGCGGCCGCCCGGCAGGCCGCGGTGTACGTGCTGGCGCTGCAGGAGGCGGCGGCCCGGCTGGCCGGCCGGTCGCTGTCCGCGGATCCGTACGCGGTACAGGAGCTGCCGGGCGCACCGGAGTTGACGGTGCTGCTGGTCTGCCCGAAGGACTTCTCCTCCCACCCGGTCGCCGTCCCGGTCGACGGGCGGCGCGAACTGGCGGTCACCCGGCGGCAGTTGTCCCGGATGACGCGGATCGACCAGCTGCTCGCGGCGCTGCCCGACGGGGTGACGTTCGACCTCGCCCGGGACGAGACCGGCACGCCGACCCGGCCGGCCGGGGAGCTGGCCGAGGCGGTTGCCGCGGTGCCCGCCGCGTACGCCCCGGACTGCATCTCGGCCTGCGAGCTGGGCTTCCACTGCCGTTCGCAGGCGCGCTGCGCGGGCGAGGTGGAGCAGTTGGGCCGCGGGGTGCGCGGCGAGCTGGGGTCGCTGCGCACCGTCGAGGAGGCGCTGGCGGCGGCGGAGTCGGGCGGCGCGGCGGGCCTGGAGCCGGAGTTGGCGGGCGGGTTGGGCCTGGACGAGGCGTCCGAGCGGCTGGCGTACGCGGCCCGGCTGCGGGCCGAGGCGCTGGCGGTCGGGGGCGTGCGGTGAGCCTGCTGTCCACGCTGGCCCGGTTGGAGGCGGTGCGGGCGCAGCGGGCGCAGCCGGTGGCGACGGTGCGGCACCGGCACCTGTCGGGGCGTCCGATGGTGCTGGTGCCGTTGGCGGCGGCGGGTGAGGCGGGGGCCCCGCTGGCGGTGCTGCTGGGTACCGACCGCGCGGAGCCCCGGCTGCACTTCGTGCCGCAGCCGCTGAACCGCACCCAGCGTTCGGAGTTCCTGGCCGCGACGGCCCGGGACGTGGTGCCGTACCTGGAGTCGTTCGGGGACGAGGTGGAGCTGCTGGAGGGCTCCGAGAAGGATCCGGTGAGCGGGGAGAAGGTGCCGGTGGTGCGGGAGCTGTGCGCGGACGCGCCGCAGCTGATCGTGCCGAACGCGGGGGGCGTGGCGCACCTGGCGCTGCTGGGCCGTTCGACCAGGTTCCGCCGCACGGTGGAGGACCCGGAGCCGGGCGAGTACCCGGCGCCGACCGAAGTCCCGTTGCTGGGTCGCTGGTTGACGCACCTGACGGACCGTGCGCAGGTGCCGGGTTCCTCGTTGCTGCTGTCGATGACCGGCCTGCTGGCCCGGCACTGGGCGACGGGGCAGAGCCACCTGGAGGACCAGCACCTGGCGGCCCGGCTGGCCTGGCACCGGTCGCCGGCCGGGTTCGAGCCGGCCGGCACGGGCGCGTCGGCGGCGGAGTGGGTGGAGTCGGCGCGGGACGGCGAGGGCCTGCTGCTGCACCCGCCGGCCGGTCCGGCCACCGATCCGAAGTTCGACGAGCGGGTGCTGGCCCCGGCGATCCTGCGGCACGACGCCGCGGTGGCGGTGCGCGAGCGGGCCGAGGCGGCCCGGGACGGCGCGGAGGTCCGCCGGGCGGCGGGTCTGGTCGAGCAGGCGCACGCCGAGCTGGCCCGGCTGCTGCTCGCGGCGGCGCTGCCGACCTGGCACGACGTCTGGCACGGCGTGGACCTGCTGCGGGAGCTGCCCGCGGCCGGGCACCTGGCGGACCGCTGGGAGGGCGACCGCTGGTCGTTCACCATGCACCGGGACCGGGTGGCGGCGGGCGAGCCGCCGCAGCCGCGGCTGGACGACGCGGTGACGGCGGCCCGGAAGCTGGCCCAGCGGGAGCGGGAGCAGGCGAAGCTGGAGATCCAGGAGGCGCTGGACGACCCGCTGGCGATGGCGGAGCGCCGGCTGTCCGGCGAGGCGTTCGCCGGCGAGGTGGTGGACGTGGTCCCGGAGTGGTCCGCGGGCCGTTCGCCCAGGCCGCGCCCGCTGCTGGTGGTGCGCACCGAGGACCGTCCGCACGCCGATCCGGGCCGGGAGGTGCACCGGGCGCACGCGGAGCCGGCCCAGCGGGCCGAGATCGTCTCGTCCGGGCCGGGCGAGGTGGTGGTGCGGCTGCTGTCCGGCATGGGGCGGCGCAAGGACCCGGAGCCGGGCAGCGTCCCGGAGCCGGGGGCGGCCGTGGTGTTCACCCTGTTCGAGCTGGCGCCCCGGCAGTCCGCCCCGCTGCCGGACCCGGCGGACACGCCGTGGACGCACGGCGGCCCTCCGGTGGCCGTCGAGGATGCACCGGCCGGTGCGGACGAGTGGGAATGATCAGCGAATGAACCTTTCCGGAGATCCGGTGACGGGCCGTCAGGATGCTTTTCCCGTTGGCGAGTTGGCCCCGGGCGAGGCCGCCGACCGGGCCGTCGCGGGGATCCTCGACGCGGTGGTGCGCCCGGCGCCGGGCGCGCCGCGCGGGGTGGTGGTCGACTCCCCGCCGGGTGCGGGCAAGTCGACGCTGGTGGTGCGGGCGGCCCGCGAACTGGTCGGCGCGGGCGAGCGCCTGATGATCGTGGCCCAGACCAACAGCCAGGTCGACGACCTGGTCGACCGGTTGGCGTCGAAGGCCCCGGAGATGGGCATCGGCCGGCTGCACGCGAGCGACTCCAGGCCCGCGCCGGAGGCCCTGCGGCACCCCAACGTCACGGCGAAGGACAAGGTCGCCGACCTGCTGGAGCAGGACGTGGTGATCTCCACCGCGGCGAAGTGGCAGTGGGTGAAGACCGAGCAGCCCTGGCGGCAGGCAATCGTAGACGAGGCGTACCAGATGCGTTCGGACGCGCTGCTGGCGGTGGCCCGGCTGTTCGAGCGGGCGCTGTTCGTGGGCGACCCGGGCCAGCTGGACCCGTTCACCGTGGTGGGCACCGACCAGTGGGCGGGCCTGTCCTACGACCCGTCCTCCTCCGCGGTGGTGACGCTGCTCGCGCACAACCCGGCGATCCGCCCGCACCGCCTGCCGGTGTCCTGGCGGCTGCCCGCGTCGGCGGCGCCGCTGGTCTCGGCCGCGTTCTACCCGTACACCCCGTTCCGGTCCGGCACCGGCCCGGACGACCGGACGCTGGAGCCGGGCGTGCGCGGCGACGGTTCGGCGGTGGACGCGGCGATCGACGAGGCGGCGGCCGGCGGCTGGGCGCTGCTGGAGCTGCCCGCCCGGCACACCGTCCGCACCGACGCGCAGGCGGTGGCCGCGGTCGCGGCCACCGTGCGCCGGCTGCTGGAGCGCGGGCTGACCGCCCGCTCCGAGCAGGGGGCCGCCCTGCTCACCGCGGGCCGGGTCGCGGTCGGCACCGCGCACCGGGACCAGGCCGCCGCGGTGCGCGCCGAGCTGGCCCGGCTGGGCGTGCCGGTCGACCCGGCGGCGGGCGAGGCCGTCACGGTGGACACCGCGAACCGGCTGCAGGGCCGCGAGTACGACGTCACGGTCGTGCTGCACCCGCTCTCCGGCCGCCCGGACGCGACCGCCTTCCACCTGGAGACCGGCCGGCTGTGCGTGCTGGCCTCCCGGCACCGGCACGCCTGCATCGTGGTGGCCCGCGCGGGCATCCCCGAGCTGCTCGACAACCACCCGGCCACCGATCCGGTCCAGCTCGGCGTGGCCGCCAAGTTCCCCGACGGCTGGGAGGCCAACCACGCGGTGCTGGCCCACCTCTCGGAACACCGCGTCCGCCTGTGAGCAGACGGGGGAGTGAAATCAGGGGCTCGGGGAACGGCGAGCCCGTGCTGCTGCGTGCGGTGACAAGAACCGGAAGCCGATGCGCGCTCTGGCAGTGAACCTCTCGCAGACCCGGGCCCGCCGTTCCCCGAGCCCCTGATTTCGCTCCCCGTCGCCCGCCCGAAGCCGGAGGCGTGCGGCGCGGGCCTCACGCCCCCGGCGGGGAATAGCGCTCGTGGGCGCACCGTTCCGGTTCTGGCGGTTCGCGCGCGACAATGGACGGCGGCCGTCTTTCCCCTGTCACCCCCGGAGGTGCCCCGTCATGCCCGACTCGCATCCGCAGGCGTCCGACCAGGGCGGTTCGCCGACTCCGGCGGTCGTTCCGTCGGTGCCGGGCCCGGCCCGGCGGATCCGGCCGGTTGAGTTGATCTTCGAGCCGGCGGGGACGGAGCCGGAGCCGGAGCGGTTCTTCGACCTGGAGTCGATCGACGACCCGTCCGAACTGCTGTCGCGTTCCACCGAGTTGGCCCTGGCGTTCCGGGCCGCGGCGGAGCGGGCGACGGACTTCCAGGCGCTGGCCGCCGCCCAGCTCGCGGACCCGCGCCGGTTCGACGCGCTCTCCGCGGAGCAGATCGCCGAGCGGGCGGACTGGACGCCGGACTACGCGGTGAGGATGGTCGAGTACGGCCGCTCGCTGCAGCGCCGCGGCCCCGAGGAGTAGGCCCGAGCAGACTCGGGCGAGCCCCGGAGCGGCCCCGCCAGGCCACTGGCATATGCGGCGGGCGATGGTACGCCCCCTCCCCCGCCGCTGTCCGGCGAACGCCGTTTTCGGCGCGCCCCGCCGGGCCGCCGGTCCACCCTTTCCGGGTGGACATCTGGACCTATCAATCCGTGGAGTACGTCAGCGTCGCCGGGGAGGCGTGGCTCGCCTCCGCCAGCGAGTACCCGAGCAGCATGCGCGCGCTGTGGGAGGCCCGCCCGTGGGCGCCCGCGGTCCTCCCGTGCGGCCGGGTCTTCGACGTGATCAGCCTGCCGGCGGTGTTCGGCCGCCGGGTGCTGGACGAGTTGTGGACCTCGGGCCCGGGCTGCGGCCCGGTGGCGACCTACCGGGGCCGGACGCTGCTGTTCGTGCAGCCGGGGACGGCGGCCCGGCTGCGGACGCTGCTGGCCTGGGAGGAGTGGGCCCGGGACGTGCCGCCGCTGCTGTGCCACGGCCCGGGGGACGCGATCACGGTGCCGCCGGTGCAGCGGGCGGTCGACCAGCCGGAGTCCTCGTCCAGCCGGTGGGTCGTCGCGCCGGACACCGCCGAGCCGTGGCTGCCGGGGGCGTCGGTGGTGCTGTGGGCGTGCGTCCGGGCGGCCCGCGGCCGCACCCGGGAGGCGGGCGACCCGGTGCCGAACGCGCGCTGAACGGGGGGTGCCGCTCCGGTGGGAACGGATTTGGGCCCGGGCGCCGGGCGCTGCTAGAGTCTTCCACGTCAGCAGGCGCCGCTAGCTCAGTTGGTTAGAGCAGCTGACTCTTAATCAGCGGGTCCGGGGTTCGAGTCCCTGGCGGCGCACAGACAGCGAGAGGCCCCCCTTCACCGGGGGGCCTTTCGCGTTGCGCCGTCCGGGCCGCGTTCCCCCGGACGGTGTGTAAAGGGCTGCTAATGTCCGGGTCATGGCGTCCGACGATCTTCACTCCGACTGGGCCGCCTGGCTCGACGCGGAGCTCGCCGAGGCCGAGGCGGCCGCCCTGCGCGGGCACCGGCAGGAGCGGCGCAGGCGGCGCCTGTGCCGCGCGCTGGCCTGGGCGGGCGCGGTGACGCTGGCGGCCGGCCTGGGCTTCGGCCTGGTGTACACGGCCCAGCACGGCCCGTCCCCGCGCCCGGCGGTCTCCGCCTCCCCCACCCCGGCCGGTTAGCCGGACCGGGCCCTCGGCCGGTCAGCCGGCCCGGGCCATCGGCCGGTCAGCCGCTCGGGGCCTCCAGCAGCACGACCACCAGCCGGCGCGGCCCGTGCACGCCCTTGACCCGGATCATCTCGATGTCGGCGGTGGCGGACGGCCCGCTGACGAAGGTCAGCGGCCGGGCCGGGTCGAGGACGGCGAGCGCACCGGACAGCGCGGAGTGCACCTGTTCGGCCCGCACCACGCACACGTGCAGGTCGGGCAGCAGGGTGACGGCGCGGCGTCCCTGGGCGGGTCCGCCGTCGAGGACCAGGGTGCCGGAGTCGGCGACGGCGGCCGCACAGGACGTCAGGACGGCGTCGGTGGCGTCGAGTTCGGCCTTGCCGAGCGGCGGCCGGTCGGCGCGCACCTCGCCGTCCCAGTCGGCGGTCCAGTCGGCGGGCAGCCCGTCCGGGACGACCAGGCTGCGGGCGCCCTCCTCGTGCAGGGCCCGGGCGACGGCGGGGCCGGGGTCGGTGGCGCGCAGCACCCGGGCGCCGTACTCGGCCAGCCGTTCGGCGAACAGCGCGAGCGTGCCGGGCCGGTCGTCCGGGTCGGTGCCGGGGGCGTGCCGCAGGTAGTGGCGGGGCGGTTCGGGGGCGGGCGGGACGGCGGCGGCGCGGATCCGGCGGAGGATCTCCTCGCGGGCGGCGGCGGTCATGCGCGTTCTCCTTCGTTCCGCTTCCACCAGGTGCGGAAGGACTCCCCGGGGACGTCGGGCAGGGCCCGGTTGTCGGTCCAGCCGGGGACGGGGGTGCGGGCGGGCAGCAGCGGTCCGAGCAGCCCGGCGCCCTTCACGGCGGCCTTCCACAGCAGCGGGCGCTGCATCGCGGCGCCGACGGTGTTCAGCGCGACCCGCTCGACCGGGTGCCTGCCGCCGTCGGCGACCTGGGCGCGCAGGTCGAGCAGCACGTCGGTGAACCGGATCCGGACCGGGCAGACCTCGTTGCAGGCGCCGCACAGCGTGGAGGCGTACGGGAGCGAGGCGGTCTGCGGGTCGTCGAGGCCGCGCAGCAGCGGGTTGAGGATCGCGCCGATCGGCCCGGGGTAGACCGAGCCGTAGGCGTGGCCGCCGGTGCGCTCGTAGACGGGGCAGGTGTTCATGCAGGCGCCGCAGCGGATGCAGCGCAGGGCCTGCCGGCCGACCGGGTCGGCGAGGGCGCGGGTGCGGCCGTTGTCGACCAGGACGAGGTGGAAGTCGCGCGGGCCGTCGCCGTCGACCGTGCCGGTCCAGGTGCTGGTGTAGGGGGCCATCCGTTCGCCGGTGGCGTTGCGGGCCAGCAGTTGCAGGAGGACTTCGAGGTCCTGCCAGCGGGGGACGGTCTTCTCGATGCCGACGACGGAGATCAGGGTGTCGGCGAGGGTGAGGCACATCCGGCCGTTGCCCTCGGACTCGACGACGACCAGGGTGCCGGTCTCGGCGACCACGAAGTTGGCGCCGGAGACGGCGACCTTGGCGCCGAGGAACTTCTCCCGCAGGTGCAGCCGGGCCGCTTCGGCGAGTTCGGCGGGGTCGTCGGTGAGCCCTTCGGGGGCGGGGCGGCCGTGCCGGCCCATCTCGCGGGCGAAGATGTCGCGGATCTCGCTGCGGTTGCGGTGCAGGGCGGGGACGACCACGTGCGAGGGCAGGTCGTCGCCGAGTTGGACGATGGTGGCGGCGAGGTCGGTCTCGCGGGCGTTGATCCCGGCGGCTTCGAGGGCGGCGTCGAGGCCGATCTCCTCGGTGAGCATCGACTTGACCTTGACGATCTCGCGTTCGCCGGTGGCCCGGACCAGGTCGGTGACGATCCGGTTGGCCTCGGCGGCGTCCCGGGCCCAGTGGACGGTGCCGCCGGCCGCGGTGACCTTCTCCTCGACCTGGAGCAGGTAGCCCTCCAGGCCGGCGAGCACCCGGTCCTTGATCGCGGCGGCGCTGTCGCGCAGCTGCTCCCAGTCGGGGCGTTCGGCGGCCAGCACGGCCCGCTTGCCGCGGATGGTGTGGGTGGCGCGGCGGACGTTCTCGCGCAGCTGCCGGTTGCCGACCTCGCGGGCGGCGGCCTCGGGGAACGCGGGCCAGCCCAGGAAGGACCTGCTCATCGGGCGGCCTCCACCACGGGGAGGCCGGGCAGCGGCCCGTCCTGGGCGGTGCGGGCCAGGATCTCCACCAGGTGCAGGGTGCGCACCGGGTGGCCGTCCTTCGTCAGCCGGCCGCCGATGTTCATCAGGCAGGAGTTGTCGACGGCGGCCAGCACGGACGCCCCGGTCTCCAGGACGTGCCGGGCCTTGTCGCCGTTCATGGCGCCGGAGACGGCCGGGTTCTTGACCGAGAAGGTGCCGCCGAAGCCGCAGCACTCCTCGGCGGCGGGCAGCTCGACGTAGTCGATCCCGTCGACGGCGCGCAGCAGCCGGTGCGGCCGGTCGCCGAGCCGGGTGGCGCGCAGGCTGTGGCAGGTCGGGTGGTAGGTGACCCGGTGCGGGAAGTGCGCGCCGACGTCCTCGACGCCCAGCCGGTCGGTCAGGTACTCGGTCAACTCGTAGGTGCGGGGCGCGAGTTCGGCGACCTCCCGGGCCAGTCCGGGGTCGCCGACGGCGGCCAGGGGGTAGGACTCGGCGGGCATGCCGGCGCAGGAGGCGGAGGGGACGACGATCTCCTCGTAGCCGCCGAAGGTGTCGACGAAGTGCCGGGCGAGCCGGGCGGTCTCCCTGCGGTAGCCGGTGTTGAAGTGCATCTGGCCGCAGCAGCTCTGGCCGGGCGGGAAGTCGACCTCGACGCCGAGGCGGCGCAGCAGGGTGACGGCGGCGCGGCCGGTGCCGGGGAAGAGGGTGTCGTTGAGGCAGGTCACGAACAGGGCGGTGCGGGAGCGCGGGGCGTTCGGGGGCATGCCCGCATCATAGATGCAAGCTTAGATGCAAGAAAGGACCCGTGGCAGAATGACGGCGTGAACGACGCTTCCCTCCCCACCGCCGACCGGGCCTACCGGCACGTCCGCACCCGTCTGCTGGACGGCAGTTGGCCCGGTGGCACGCTGCTCTCCGAGGGCGTCGTCGCCACCGAGCTGGGCCTGTCCCGCACGCCCGTCCGGGAGGCGTTCCTGCGCCTGCAGTCGGAGGGCTTCCTGCACCTGTACCCCAAGCGCGGCGCCCAGGTCGTCCCGGTCGCCCCGGGCGAGGCCCGCGACGTGCTGGCCGCCCGGGTCCTGTTCGAGCACGCCGCCGTCGACACCCTGGCCGCCCGCGGCCCGGCCGCGCTGACGGCCGCCGCCGCGGACCTGCTGGCCGCCTGCGAGCACCGCGACCCGCACCCCGTCGAGGCCGGCCGGCACTTCCACCTCACCCTGCTGCGGGCGGCCGGCAACCCCGTCCTGACCTCGCTCTACCAGACCCTCTGGGACCGCCAGATACGCGTCTCGGCCGCCGCCACCGCGACCGCCGACCACGCCGAGCGGGACCACGCCGAACACCTGGCGCTGGCCCGCGCCCTCGCCGTCCCCGACCCGGTCCTGGCCCGCGAGCTGGTCACCGCGCACGCCGAGTCCCTGCTGGCGCGCACCGCCTGAGAGACCAGGGGCCCGGGGAACGGCGGGGCCGAGTCCGCCGGCGGTTCGCTGCCGGAGCGCGCACCGGCTTCCGGTTCCGCTGCCGCGCGCAGCAGCGCGGCCCTCCGACGGGCTCCGACCGTCGGCAGCACCGACCCGCCGTTCCCCGGGCCCCTGGATGCGGGCCCGCCGTTCCTACCGGCCGCGCAGCTCCCGGTAGCGGTGCACCAGGTTGGCGGTGGAGGCGTCCAGCGCCCCGGCGCCCTCGCCGGTGAGCAGCACCGGCTCGACCTTCTTGGCCAGCACCTTGCCGAGCTCGACGCCCCACTGGTCGAAGGAGTCGATGTTCCAGACCGCGCCCTGGACGAACACCTTGTGCTCGTAGAGCGCGATCAGCTGGCCCAGCACGTGCGGGGTCAGCTCGTCGGCCAGGACGGTCGTGGTCGGGTGGTTGCCGCGGAAGGTCTTGTGCGGGACGAGCTCGGCGGGCACGCCCTCGGCCGCGACCTCCTCGGCGGTCTTGCCGAAGGCCAGTGCCTGGGTCTGGGCGAAGAAGTTGGCCATCAGCAGGTCGTGCTGGGCGACCAGGCCGGGCTGCAGGTCGGCGACCGGCTTCGCGAAGCCGAGGAAGTCGGCGGGGATGATCTTGGTGCCCTGGTGCAGCAGCTGGTAGTACGCGTGCTGCCCGTTGGTGCCGGGGGTGCCCCAGACCACCGGGCCGGTCTGCCAGTCGACGGGGTTGCCCTGGCGGTCGACGGACTTGCCGTTGGACTCCATGTCGAGCTGCTGCAGGTACGCGGTGAACTTCGACAGGTAGTGCGAGTACGGGAGCACGGCGTGCGCCTGGGCGTCGAAGAACGCGCCGTACCAGACGCCGAGCAGGCCGAGCAGCAGCGGCACGTTCTGCTCGGCGGGGGCGGTGCGGAAGTGCTCGTCGACCAGGTGGAAGCCGGCCAGCATCTCCTGGAACCGCTCGGCGCCGATGGCGATCATCAGCGAGAGGCCGATCGCCGAGTCGTAGGAGTAGCGGCCGCCCACCCAGTCCCAGAACTCGAACATGTTGGCGGTGTCGATGCCGAAGTCGGCGACGCCCTGCGCGTTGGTGGACAGCGCCACGAAGTGCCTGGCGACGGCCTCCTCGCCGGCGCCGAGCTGCTCGAGCAGCCAACTGCGGGCGGCCACCGCGTTGGTGATGGTCTCGATGGTGGTGAAGGTCTTGGAGGCGACGATGAACAGCGTCTCGGCGGCGTCCAGGTCGCGGACGGCCTCGTGCAGGTCGGCGCCGTCCACGTTGGAGACGAAACGGACCGTCAGGTCGCGGTCGGTGTAGGAGCGCAGCACCTCGTAGGCCATCGCGGGGCCGAGGTCGGAGCCGCCGATGCCGATGTTGACGACGTTGCGGATCCGCCGGCCGGTGTGGCCGGTCCAGGCGCCGGAGCGCACCCGTCCGGAGAAGTCGGCCATCTTGTCGAGGACGGCGTGCACGGCGGGCACCACGTTCTCGCCGTCGACCTCGACCACGGCGCCGCGCGGGGCGCGCAGCGCGGTGTGCAGGACGGCGCGGTCCTCGGTGGTGTTGATCTTCTCGCCGCGGAACATCGCGTCGCGCAGCTCGGCGACGCCGGTCGCGGCGGCGAGTTCGCGCAGCAGGTCGAGGGTGCGGTCGGTGACCAGGTGCTTCGAGTAGTCGACGAAGAGGTCGCCGACCTGCAGGGTGTAGCGCGTGCCGCGGTCGGGGTCGGCGGCGAACAGCTCGCGCAGGTGCTGGTCGCCCAGTTCCGCCCGGTGCTTCCCCAGCGCGGCCCACTGCGGGGTGCGGTCCAACGGGGTCCGGCCGTTGGCAGGGGTGTCCGACATCGGTTGCTCCTAGCGTCGTACGGGTTGCGTCTACCGGCTGGTTCCGGCGGGAGGGTCGCGCTGGTCCGGGCGGGTACGCGTGCGTGTGCCGGCTCCGTCGACGGCCTTGCCCGCCCCCAACCCTATGCCCTGCGGGCGCGCCCGCCGGGGCGCGCCGCGAGAGGTCGACGGGACGTCACTTCCGGGCCGACTGGAGGTCGAGCGCGCGCAGCACGCGGTCCGCCACCTCGGGGTCGGCGCCGGCCTCGCCGCGGGCCACCAGCACCTCCCGGCGGGAGGCGGCGATCATCTCCTGCTCGACGGCGAAGGCCTGCCGCCACTGCTTGCCGCGGCGCTTGGCCTCCAGCGCCTCCTCCTCCTCGTACTTCTCCGGGCAGAGCCGGGCGAGGCGGTCGTGCTGGCGCTCGCGCAGCCGCTCGGTGATCTCCGGCGGGAGCTGGTCCTCCTCCTCCAGTTCGGCGAGCCGGTGCAGCCCGGCCTTGGCGGCGCGCCACCACAGTTCCCGGACGGCCCGCTCGTGCTCGTCGTGGGCGTCGTCCAGGCCGAGCAGCTTGACCACGTAGGGCAGCGTCAGGCCCTGGAACACCAGGGTGAACAGCACCACGCTGAACGCGATGAAGACGATCTCGCTGCGGGCCGGGAACGACAGCCCGTCGTGCAGCGCGAGCGGGATGCCGAGCGCCAGCGCGACGGTGGCCACCCCGCGCATGCCGGACCACCACAGCACGACGGTCTCCCGCCAGCTGATCGGGGTGTCCTCCTCGCCGTGGGTGACCCGCCGGGAGATCCAGGCGGCGGGCAGCAGCCACAGCAGGCGCAGCAGCACGACCACGCCGATCACGATCGCGGTGTCGCCGATCATGGTGTGCCAGGTGTCCTTGACGTCCTGCAGGACGGTGGACAGCTCCAGGCCGATCAGGCCGAACGCGACGCCGGTGATCAGGGTCTCGACGATCTCCCAGAACGCGTTGCCGACCAGCCGGTAGGAGACCTCGTCGGCGTCGGAGGCCCGGTCGGCGAGGTAGAGCGCGCAGACCACCACGGCCAGCACGCCGGAGCCGTGCGCCTCCTCGGCCAGCGTGTAGGCGGCGAACGGGACCAGCAGGTTGAGCGCGACCTGCTGGGTCGGGTCGTCCAGGAACCCGGCGATCTTCGCGTTCAGCCAGCCGAGCCCGATGCCGACGGCGACCGCGACGACGGCGGAGAGCAGGAAGCGCTCGACCGCCCGGCCCACCGACAGGTCGCCGTCGACCACGGCCTCGACGGCCAGCGAGTAGATGACGATCGCGGTGACGTCGTTGAACAGGCCCTCGCTCTCCAGCACCGCGGTCAGCCGGCGCGGCAGCCCGACCTCGCCGGCCACCGCGACGGCGGCGACCGGGTCCGGCGGGGAGACCAGCGCGCCCAGCGCGACCGCGGCGGCCAGCGGCGCGGCGGGCACCAGCCAGCTGAACACCCCGGCCACCGCGGTGGTGGTGACCACCACCAGGGCGACGGCCAGCAGCAGGATGGAGCGGATGTTGGCCTTGAAGTACCGCACCGAGGAGCGCCGGGCCACTGCGAAGATCAGCGGCGGCAGCACCAGCGGCAGGATGAACTCCGGATTGACCTGCACGTTGGGGATCTGCGGGACGACCGCGAAGACCAGGCCCACCATGGTCATCAGCACCGGCTGCGGGATCCTGCTCCGGCGGGCCAGCGGCATCGTGACCACCGAGGCGAGCAGCACCAGGAAGAGCAGGGTCAGCTGGCCCACGGTGGTTCCTCTCGGCAGGTGCGGGGTGCGCCGGCTTCAGCATACGTCCGGGTCCGGGCCTGGCCGATTGTGTGTTTCGGGCGCTGACCAGGTAATGTTCTCCCCGTCAGCAGGCGCCGCTAGCTCAGTTGGTTAGAGCAGCTGACTCTTAATCAGCGGGTCCGGGGTTCGAGTCCCTGGCGGCGCACAGACAGCACGAAGGCCTCCCTCCGGGGAGGCCTTCTGCGTTCGCCGGTCCGCTGTTCGCCGGTCCGCTCACGCCTGGTGCAGTTCGTTGACGCACAGCACGTTGCCGTCGGGGTCCTTGAACCAGGCGGCCCGCATGCCGTCGGCCTCGGCGACCCCGTCGAGGGTCTTCAGTCCGGGCTGGTCGTACTCCTCGAACACCACGCCGCGGCCGCGCAGTTCGGCCATCTCGGTGTCCAGGTCGGCGACCTTCCAGCTGGCCAGGGTGTGGCCGGCCTGCCCGCCGTACGGGGTCTCGTACATCCCGAACTCGGTGCTGCCGCAACGGAAGACCACCTCTTCGGCGCCTTCCCGGGCGAGCGTGAGCCCGAGCGTGTCGTGGTAGTAGCGCTTGGCCCGTCCGAGGTCGGTCACGGGGATCACCGCGAACAGGGGCGCGTCTGCCAGCATCGCCATCACCTCCTTCCTCCCCAGGCTAGGCGCGCCCTGCGCCCCGGTCGACCAGCGGCGGTCCGGCCGGAGAACGGCCGGAGCCGGTCGCCCCCGCGGGGGCGACCGGCTCCGTCAGTGCCGTACCGGGCCTCAGCCGAAGTAGCTGTGGAAGTTCTTCGAGAACTCGTTGCCGTTGTAGCTGTCCCAGTTGATCGACCAGGTCATCAGGCCGCGCAGGTTCGGCTGCTTGCCGGCCCGCGGGGTGTAGGAGCCGCAGCCGGTGCCCTTGGTGAGGCAGTCCAGCGCCTGGTTGACCGCGGCCGGGGCGACGTAGCCGTTGCCGGCGTAGGTGTTGGCGGGCATGCCGATGGCGACCTGCGAGGGCTTGAGCGCCGGGAACACGTTGCCGGTGTTGCCGGCCACCGGGAAGCCGCTGAGCAGCATGTCGGTCATGGCGATGTGGAAGTCCGCGCCGCCCATGTTGTGGTACTGGTTGTCGAGGCCCATGATCGAGCCCGAGTTGTAGTCCTGGACGTGCAGCAGCGTCAGGTCGTCGCGCAGGGCGTAGATGACCGGCAGGAAGGCGCCGGCCCGCGGGTCCTGGCCGCCCCAGGGGCCCGAGCCGTAGTACTGGTAGCCGAGCTGGACGAAGAAGGTCTCCGGCGCCATGGTGAGCTGGAACTTCGCGCCGTACTTGGCCTTGAGGGTCTTGACCGCGGAGACCAGGTTGGTGATCACCGGGGTGGTGGGGTTCTTGAAGTCGTTGTCGCCGGTGTTGAGCGACAGCGAGTGGCCCTCGAAGTCGATGTCGAGGCCGTCCAGGCCCCACTTGTCGATGATCGCGGAGACCGAGTTGACGAAGTTGTCGCGGGCGGCGGTGGTGGTGAGCTGCACCTCGCCGTTCTGGCCGCCGATCGACAGCAGGACCTTCTTGCCCTTGGCCTGCTTGGCGGCGATGGCCGCCTTGAAGTCGGCGTCGGACTCGACGCCCGGGCACTCGGTGACCGGGCAGCGGTTGAAGTGGATGTTGCCGGAGGTGATGGAGTCCGGCTCGCCGAAGGCCAGGTCGATGATGTCCCAGCTGTCGGGGACGTCGGACATCTTCAGGTACCCGGCGCCGTTGGCGAAGCTGGCGTGCAGGTAGCCGACCAGGGCGTGGCTGCCCGCGGGCGGCGGGCTGGTGGGCGGCACCGAGGTGGACGGGCTGCTCGACGGGCCGGCCGAGGTCGACGGCGAGGCGCTGGTCGACGGGCTGCTGCTGGCCGAGGCGGACGGGCTGGGGCTGGCCGGCGTGGAGGGGCTGGCGCTGGCGGAGGGCGAGGCGGGGGCGCCGGGGCCGTCCAGCGAGACGTCGTCCGCGTAGTAGGTGCCCTGGCCGTACCAGCCGTGGGTGAACACGGTGGCGGAGGTCTGGGTGGCGGAGGTGGTGAAGCTGACCGAGAGCTTCTGGTAGCCGCCGCCGGTGCCCGGCGTCCAGGTCGAGGTGCCGCCGTTGACGCCGAGGTAGACGTAGGCGCCGTTGACGTACGCGCTGAGCGTGTACGTGGTGCTGGGGGCGACCGCGACGGTCTGGGCGCACTGCGCGGTGTCGGACGCGGACGCGGCGCCGGCCAGCGCGTAGGTGCCGCCGTGGGCGTGGCCGGTGACCACCGAGCCGGTCGAGCCGCTACAGGTCCAGGGGCTCAGTGCATTGGTCTCGAAACCGCCGTTGACCAGGAATTCTCCGGCCGAGGCCGACCCGGCCAGGCCGAAGCTGAGCGCGACGGCGCCGGTGGCCGCCACCGCCCAGGCCGTTCCGGCGGCGAGCAGCCGCTTCCTGCGGGGAGTGTGCATGTGGGGATGCTCCTGCCTCTGTGTGGGGGACGCCCTCCTCCGTCCGCCGGGCTGTGGGGTTCCCGGCCGGGGCGTGCCGCCGCACCGGCACCCACCCAGGGAGTTGGACTAGACCACTGAAGCGGCTGCGGCCGTCCCCTGTCAATGGACCGGCGAACCCGGTTCACTGACCCCGCGTCAGCCGCCCCGGCGGCCCCCCGGCCGCCCGCCCGGACCGGCCGCGTTTGCGGGCCCCGGCCGCCGATCGAACCATGGAGGGGTGTCCGGATACCTGCGGTACCCCCATGTGCGCGGTGGGCTGCTCGCCTTCACCGCGGAGGACGACGTCTGGGTCGCGCCGCTGGCGGCGGACGGGGCGGTGGGCCGGGCCTGGCGGGTGAGCGCGGACCGGACCAGGGTCAGCCACCCCCGGCTGTCGCCGGACGGCGCGGTGCTGGCCTGGACGAGCTGGTCGGCGCTGGTGCCGGAGGTGTTCACCGCGCCGGTGGACGGCGGGGCGGCGGTGCGGCTGACGTACTGGGGCAGCCAGGACACCCGGGTGCGCGGCTGGCTGCCGAACGGCGAGGTGCTGGCGGTGACCTCGTACCACGAGCCGTTCGCGCACTACGCCTGGGCGTGGGAGCTGCCGCCGGACGGCGCGCCGGGGCGGCGGATGCCGTGGGGGCCGGTCGCGGACGCCCAGGTCGGCGAGGGGCACACGGTGCTGCTGACCGACGCGGCGCCGCACGAGCCCGCGTTCTGGAAGCGCTACCGGGGCGGCGCGACCGGCCGGCTCTGGGTCGACCACGACCTGCTGCTGCCCGGCCTGCCCGGGCACCTGGCCTCGCCGATGCCGGTGGCCGCCGCCGACGGCACCCGGATCGCGTTCCTCTCCGACCACGAGGGCGTCGGCAACCTGTACTCGGTCCGCCCGGACGGCACCGGCCTGCGCCGGCACACCGACCACGCCTCGTACTACGCCCGGGAGGCCGCCACCGACGGCGTCCGGGTGGTCTACCAGCACGCCGGGGACGTCTGGCTGCTCGACTCGCTGGACGCCCCCGCCCCGCGCCGGCTGGAGGTGCCGCTGGGCGGGG
The DNA here is from genome assembly GCF_003751605.1 of Kitasatospora cineracea. Lineage (NCBI taxonomy): Bacteria > Bacillati > Actinomycetota > Actinomycetes > Kitasatosporales > Streptomycetaceae > Kitasatospora > Kitasatospora cineracea. The sequence continues at coordinate 2,658,687 of NZ_RJVJ01000001.1, read as the reverse complement.
CGCGGGCCGGGCGGCGGCCGTACCAGGTCAGCGCCGCCAACAACGTCAAGGACCTGGCCTGCGACGCCACCGGCCGGGCCGGGGTGATCAACGTCCGCGGCTCGCTGTACTGGCTGACCCACCGCGACGGCCCGGCCCGGGTGCTGGCCGACACCCCGGGTGTGCGCTGCCGGCTGCCGCTGGTGCTCGGCTACGGCAACCAGGCGGCCTGGGTGACCGACGCGGACGGCGAGGACGCGATCGAGCTGGCGGCGCTGCCGGGCAAGGACGCCGCCGACGAGCACCCCCCGCACCGGCGGATCGCCGGCGGCCGGATCGGCCGGGTCCAGGAGCTGGCCGCCGCCCCCGACGGCGGGCGCCTCGCGGTGGCCTGCTCGGACGGGCGGCTGCTGCTGGTGGACACCGCGGACGGCGCGGTCACCGAGGTCTCCGCGTCCCGGTTCGGGCCGGTCTCCAGCCCGTCGTTCTCCCCCGACTCGCAGTGGCTGGCCTGGTCGGAGCCGGTCGCGGGCCGCTCGCTGCGGGCGATCCGGCTGGCCCGCACCGACCGGCCCGAGCACAAGGTCGCCGTCACCGGCGGCCGGTTCGAGGACGAGCACCCGGTGTTCACCCGGGACGGCCGCTTCCTGGTGTTCCTGTCCTGGCGGGGCTTCGACCCCGTCCACGACGTGCACACCGGCGACCTGTCCTTCCCGCTCGGCTGCCGCCCCTACCTGGTGCCGCTGGCCGCCGGCACCCCGTCCCCGTTCGCCTCGCCCGCCGAGGGCCGCCCGCCGGTCGGCCTGGACCCGGAGGAGGCCACCGGCGACGGCACCGTGCGGGTCGACGAGGAGGGGCTGGGCAAGCGGCTCGTGCCGTTCCCGGTGATCGCCTCCAAGTACTCGGCGACGGCGGCGGTCCGCGGCGGCGTGGTGTGGCTGCGCTGGCCGATCTCCGGCGCGCTCGGCCAGACCTTCGCCAACCCCGAGGACACCTCCGGCCGCCCCGCCCTGGAGCACTTCGACCTGGCCCGGGGCCGCCGCACCACCCTGGTCGAGCAGTTGGACGGCTTCGCGGTCTCCGCGGACGGCTCGGCCGTCTCGGTGTTCTCGGCCGGCGCGCTCAAGCTGTACCCGCTGGCCGCGCCCACCGCCCCCGTCCCGGTCGACCTGCGCCGGATCACCCACACCGTGCACCCGGCCGCCGAGTGGCGGCAGTCCTACGCCGAGGCGGCCCGGATCGTCGCCGACCAGTTCTGGGACGCGGGGATGTGCGGCCTCGACTGGCCCGCGCTCACCGACCAGTACGCCCCGCTGCTGGAACGGATCGCCTCCCCCGACGACTTCGCCGACCTGCTGCGCGAACTCCTCGGCGAACTGGGCACCTCGCACGCCTACGTCACCCCGTCCCGGCGCGGCGAGGGCCCGGCCATCGCCCAGCAGCCGCTCGGCCTGCTCGGCGCCAACGCGCACCGCGACGTCGACGGCCGCTGGCTGGTCGACCGGATCCTGCCCGGCGAGTCCTCCGATCCCAAGGCCCGTGCCCCGCTGGCCGGTTACGGCCTGCACGACGGCGACGAACTGCTCGCGGTGGACGGCCGCCCGCCCGACCCGGTGCGCGGCCCGACCCCGCTGCTGGCCGGGACGGGCGGCAGCACCGTCGAACTGACCGTCCGCCACGACGGGCGGACCCGGCGGATCGCGGTCACCCCGCTCACCGACGAACGGCCGATCCGCTACCAGGACTGGGTGGCCAGACGGCGGCACCTGGTCCGGGAGTTCAGCGACGGCCTGTGCGGCTACCTGCACATCCCGGACCTCGGCGGCTCCGGCTGGGCCCAGTTCAACCGCGACCTGCGCTCCGAGCTCGCCCGCCCCGCCCTGGTCCTGGACGTCCGCGGCAACGCCGGCGGCAACGTCTCCGAACTCGTCCTGGAGAAACTCCACCGCCGGGTTCTGGCCTGGGACTTCACCCGCGGCCGGCAGCCCGTCCGCTGGCCCCGGGACGCCCCGCGCGGCCCGGTCGTCGCCCTCGCCGACCACGCCACCAGCTCCGACGGCGACGTCATCATCACCGCCATCAAGGCACTCGCCCTCGGCCCGGTGGTCGGCACCCGCACCTGGGGCGGCGTGGTCGGCATGACCGGGCGGCACGCGCTCGGCGACGGCACCCAGATCTCCGTGCCGAAGAACGCCAGCTGGTTCACCGGCGGCATCGGCTTCTCGGTCGAGAACCGGGGCGTCGACCCCGACGTCGAGGTCGTCCGCACCCCCCACGACTGGGCCCGCGGCGAGCACACCGACCTCGCCGCCGCCGTCGACCTCGCCCTCACCCTGCTCAGCGCGACCCCCGCCGCCGCACCCCCGCCCGCCGACACCCCCCGCCCCGACCTGCGCCGCCCCCCGCTGCCGCCGCGGCCCTGAACGCCGTCCGGCCGGCCCCTCGGGAGGGGCCGGCCGGACGGGGGTGGCGGGAGGTCAGCGGGCGCGCCGGCGGAGGGTGTACAGGACGGCGCCGCCCGCGGCGATCAGCAGGGCCGCGGCGGCGGCCAGCAGGCCGGTGCTGCTGCCGCCGCCGGTGGAGGCGAGTTCGGCGGAGGCGGCGACGGGGGCCGGGGTGGCGGCGGCCGGGGTCGGGGTCGCCGAGGCGGTGGCCGCCTTCGTCGGGGTCGCGGTGGGCGTCGGGGTGGCCGCCTTCGTCGGGGTCGCGGTGGGCGCCTTGGTGGGCTCGGCGGCCCGGGGCACGCCCGGCAGCTGGAGGAAGGAGTCCGCCGTGACCGACGAGCCGTCCGCCCAGGCGCTCGCCCCGACCCTGATCTCCTCGACCTTCTCCGCCACCGAGGTGGAGGTGGTGATCCGCAGGTCGAAGGAGGCCGACTGCCCGTTCGCCAGCGGCACGTCCAGCGCGGCGGAGTCGACCCAGGCCGACGGGTCGCAGCCGGGCCGGGTGGGCAGGGCGACGCTGCTGCCCCCGTGCTCCCAGAACACCTCGGCGTTGTCGCCGTTCATCACGCCGAGCCGGGTGAAGAAGATCGGCAGCAGCGTCACGTGCCGGTAGTCGGCGCCGGTCCGGTTGGTCTCGGTGACCCGCACCCGGTACGTCGTCACGTCGCCCCGGACGGTCGGCTTCGCGTCGCCGGTGACCTCGAGCGCCACCGTGCCGCTGTGCGCGGGACCGCCCTGGACCGGGGTCTCGCCCGGCAGCACGGCCGTCCCGTGGGCGCACGGGGGGAGGGTCGCTGTGCCGTCCGCCCACGCGGTGCCGCCGGCCACGGCGGTGGCGGCGAGAACCAGCACCGCAGTGGCGGCGGCGGACGACACGGACCGGCGGGTGTTCATGGGTTTCCCCCAAGGGATGCGGGTGCTGCGACTGGTGTGGGTTGCGCGCTCCGCGGGCCGGTTTCCCTCTCGGCCCGCTCCCCCGCGCAGAAGGAATACTTCCAGCCCGACATCCGTGTGTCGTGTGCCTACTGTCACCGCCGTGTCACAGCGCGCGGAGCGCCGGCGCCCGGTGACGGGGCCGGCGCTCCGGGTGCGTCGCGCGGGTCAGCTCCAGGGATCGCCCTCGGCGGTCATGTTCTCGGCGGCCTCGCGGTCCTCGCGCTCCTGCCGGATCCGGCGTTCGGCGTCGTCGCGGGCCCGTTCGACCCGGTCCCCGAAGGCGTCGGCGGCCTCGTCGTGGGCGAGGGCGGCGCGTTCGGGCGAGTCGGCGGGGGGCTGGGCCGCCGCCTTGGGGCGGAACCTGTCGAAGATGCCCATGTCTCCTCCTCGGGTGGGCGGTCCCCCCTTGCCACGGTACGCCGGTGGGACGGACCCGGTCGGGCCCGTCCCACGCGGTCGGCAGGTCAGGAGGACTCGCCCTCCTGCTGCTGGTCGTCCGCGGACTCCTGGCCGCCGGGCATCATGCCCTCGGCCTGCTCGCGGGCCTTCTGCTCGGCTTCCTCGGTCTTGGAACCCTGGTCGCCGAGCGCCGACTTGGCCTGGTCGGTGAGGTCCTTCGCCTTGTCCTTGAACTGGTCGCTCAGACCCATGTCTCCTCCTCGGGGTTTCGCGGACATCGGGCTCCGTCCACCCTCGCACCGGCCCCGGGGGGCCGCACCCGGACCGGGGCGTCCGGGTGCGGCCCCCCGCGCCCGGGCGTCAGCCGGAGATCGAGGGGGCGCCGGTCTCCAGGTGGCCGGTGAAGCGCTGCGACCAGCTCGCGTCGCCGCTGACCGTCACGGTGAAGTCGTACCAGCCGTTGGTGTAGGCGACGGCGTTGAAGTAGTCGCGGGTGCTCGCCCCGGCCGCGACCTGGTACGTCCACGGGCCGTCGGAGCGGTAGGCGTTGGAGGTGACGGTGAAGGTCACCGCCGTGCTGCCGGCGTTGGCGAGTTCGAACCAGAGGGCGAGCTTGCCGGTGTCCGGGGCGGGGGCGTACGTGGCGGTGGCGGCGGCGTTCTTGCCGGCGGCGGTGGCGTCGCCGGTGAAGCGGCGCAGGAAGCGGTTGGGGCCGACCACCGTCAGGTCGTACTTGCCCGCGCCGTACCCGGTGCCGCAGTTGAAGAAGTCGCTGGTCGAGCCGGCCGGGTCGACGGTGTACGGCCACGGACCGCCGGAGCGGTAGGCGTTGGCGTACGCGGCGAAGTGGCTGCTCGCGCTGCCCTGGTTGGACATCGCCATCCAGACCTTGATCACGCCGCCGGAGCCGAACTCCAGGCGGTCCAGGTTGGCCACCGGCTGGTAGGGCAGCGCGCGGGCCGGGCGGGTGCCCGGTTCCTGCACCGGCAGTTGGTTGTTCACCGGGGCCGGGTTGGGCAGCGGGCCGCAGGCGGCCAGGCCGATGGTCTGCGAGGTGTCCGGCAGCGCGGGCATCCCGTACACCGGGTGGGCGAAGTCGAACATGCCGGTCAGGTCGCCGGTGACCCTGCGCCGCCAGGCCGAGATGTTCGGGCAGGTGGCGGGCTTGCCGAGGGCGGCGGTCCACTTCTCCAGGAAGCGCAGCACCGAGGTGTGGTCGGAGGTCTCCGAGGAGACCCAGCCGCCGCGGCTCCACGGCGAGACGGCGATCATCGGGACGCGGAAGCCGAGGCCGATGTTGGTGCCGTTGTAGAACTCGCCCGCCGTGCCGGACGGGGCGACCGGCGGCGGGACGTGGTCGAAGAAGCCGTCGTTCTCGTCGTAGTTGAGGAACAGGATCGTGGAGTCGAACACGGCCGGGTCGGCGTTCAGCGCGTCCAGCACGTTGTGCACGAAGTGCGCGCCGTCGGCCGGGGTGGCGTACGGGTGCTCCGAGGACGCCTGGTCCGGCACGATCCAGGACACCTGGGGCAGCGTCCCGCCCAGCACGTCCGCCCTGATCGCGGCGACGATGTCGTCCGGGGTCTTCCCGGTGGCCCTGGGCACCGAGCCCATGCCCTTGGTGGCGAGCGCGCTGCCGGCGGGGGCGGAGGAGAAGGCGGTGAAGTACGCCAGCGCGTTGTCGCCGTAGTTGTCGGAGGCGTTCTGGTAGACCTTCCAGCTGACCCCGGCCGCCTCCAGGGCCTCCGCGTACGTCTGCCACTTCAGGCCCGACTCGTCGCCGCCGTCGTACGCGGGGCCGCCGGCCGCGCCGGCCGGGTCGATCTGGCCGGACCAGTGGTAGGTGCGGTTGGGGCCGGTCGCGGAGAGCACCGAGCAGTGGTAGGCGTCGTTGACCGTCCAGTTGTCGGCCAGCGCGTAGTGGAACGGGATGTCGGCCCGGGTCAGGTAGCCGAGGGTGCGCACGTTGCCCTTGGCGGACACCCAGGAGTCCAGCTTCCCGCCGTTCCACGCCTTGTGCTGGTCGCTCCAGCCGTGCGCGAGGTCCCCGTTGCACTGGGCCAGGCGCTCCGGGTCGGCGCCGCCGGCCGGCTTGGTCGCGGAGAACTGCCACGGGTACTGGCGGCCGAGCAGGTTCGGCTGGTTGAAGACGCCGTAGCCGCCGGACAGTTGGATGGTCGCCCGGTCGGCGAAGCCGCGCACGCCCTTCAGCATGCCGAAGTAGTGGTCGAAACTGCGGTTCTCCTGCATCAGGACCACGATGTGCCGGGCGTCCGCGAGGGTGCCGGTGGCCCCCGTCGCGGCCGCCGCCGCGGGTGCCGCCCCGGCCCCCGCCGCGGTGCCGGCGACCGCCGCCCCGGCCGCCGCACTCGCCGACAACGCGATGAACTTCCTACGACTCAGCTCTGCCACTTCGACCCGCCCGTCCCCTCGGCTGCTGGTGTTGTCCAGACACCTTCGTGTCGAACGCCGAGCATCCTCACGCAGGACGGGCCGCCGGGTCACCGGCCGGGACGAAGGTTTGGCGGACTGTTCACCGACGGCCGCAACGGCGGACAGGAGGTGAACAGCCGGGGGAAATCCTCGACGGACGGCTCGCGGCGACCGGGTTCAGTCCTGCACCGCGATGCCCAGGGCGTGGGCGAACTGGGGGGCGAGGTCGAGCAGTTGGGTGGTCGAGATGACGGCGCCGCGCAGGCCGAGGTGGCCGTCGGGCAGGCCGAGGCGGGCGGCGGTGCGCAGGTCGGTGTTCTTCAGGGTCGCGCCGCGCAGGCGGACCTCGTCCAGGGTGCTGCCGGGGAAGGAGACGTCGGTGAGCCTGGCCTCGGCGAGGTCGACGTCCCGCAGCAGGCAGTCCTCGAAGACCACGTCGCGCAGCACCGCGCCGCGCAGGTTGACCGCCTCCAGCTTGCACTGGCGGAACACCGTGCGGCGGACGGCCGAGCCGTACCCGGAGATGCCCGCCAGCACGGTGGAGTCGACCTCGGCGTCCTGCCACTCGCTCTCCGCCAGGTCGACCCCGACCAGCCGGCCGCCCTGCACCCACACCTCGTTGAACCCGGCCCGGCGCAGCTTCGCCTCCTCGATCCGCACCCCGGTGAACGCGCACTCCAGGAAGTGCGCGCCGCCGAACTGCCCGGTCAGCGCGAGGCCGTCGAAGTGCACCGTGTCGTACCGGGCGTCGGGGCGCAGCGGCCCGGTGTGGCGCTGCAGCAGGTGGGCGTACGGGAGGTCTTCGAGGCGCACGGTCAGCTCCGTTTCGCGGACAGGATCAGGCCGGTGGCGACGGCCAGCGCCACCAGGAGCCCGGCGATCAGCACTGCGGACTCCCCCGCCAGCGTCGCAGCCAGCACCGACAGCGCGGCCAGCGGCAGGACCGCCTGGGCGGCGCCGCGCTTGTGGTGGCGGGAGTGCAGGGCCCAGACGGTGACCAGGAACAGCGCGGTGGGGATGGTCACGGCGGCGCTCGCGGCCCGGGCCGAGAGGTGCGCGGTGCCCACCGCGTGCTCGGCGGCGACCTCCAGGCCGGCGCCGACCGCGGCGGCCGAGGCGAAGACCAGGTAGTGGCCGTAGCCCCAGGGCAGCGCCTGCCGGTTGTCGCGCAGGTGGTCGTGGCTGTCGTCTGCGAAGTAGATCCACCAGGCACCGAAGCAGATCAGCAGGCCGCCGGCCGCGATCGGCAGCAGTTCGGCGACCGCCCGGTGCTCGTCCAGCGCGGCCTGGACCGCGACGGTGGCGGCGGCGACCGTCTCGCCCAGCACGATGATGGTGAACAGGCCGTAGCGCTCCACGATGTGGTGCCGGTGCCAGGGCGTCTGGTTGTCCTTCTCGGCCCAGACCGGGACGGCGAGTTCGACCAGCACGCCGAGCGGGAACAGCGGGCCCTGGGTGCCGTGCGGGAGGAACAGCAGCACCACCCAGAACACCTGGACGACCGAGATCCCCACCGCGTAGCGCAGCGCGCAGGTGCGGGCCGGGCCGCTCTCGCCGCGGGCGGCGCGCAGCCACTGGGTGACCATGGCCAGGCGCATCAGCACGTAGCCGGCCACGCCGAGCACCAGGTCCCGGTCCTCGAAGATCCGCGGGACGCCCGCCGCGAGCACCAGCACGCCGGTGATCTGCACCAGGGTGGTGAGCCGGTAGGGCACGTCGTCGACGTCGTACGCGGAGGCGAACCAGGTGAAGTTCATCCAGGCCCACCACACCGCGAAGAAGGCCGTCGCGTAGCCGGTGAGGGCGGCGGCGTAGTGGCCCTCGGCCAGGGCGTGGGCGAGTTCCCGGCCGGCCTGGGCGATGGCGACCACGAAGCACAGGTCGAAGAACAGCTCGAGCGGGGTGGAGACCCGGTGCGACTCGCGCCGGTCGCGGGCCCGCATCCGGCGGACCGGCCGGTAGGGGTCGGGGGCGGTGCTCATGGTTCTGCCTTCGCAGCGGGCCGCGCGGGCAGGGGGCGGGCGCGGCAGGGGAGTTGGACACCGGAGATCCTGGCAGCCCGGCGTGCGCCGCGCACGCACCGGGCGCGGCACGCCGGTTGACCGATTTCCACCCGATCTGACTACTCGTCACGCGGAGTTGACGCCCCAGTGCGCGATCCGAGTGACAGCGCGGTCCATTTCGGCGCGTGTTGCGCCGATTGTCCTGTCTGTCCGAATTCGACCGATAGATTCCTCTGCGGATGGACGGCCGACGAGGGCGCTTCGCGGGCAACGCGGAAGGTCAAGGACGAGGGTGGAACACGGGGCCGGCCCCCGCGCTCCGCAGGACCCGAACTCCTCGTGATCACCGCGCTGCCCGACAGCGCCGCCCGCCGTCCGGCAGGGGTGCGCCCGGCGGCCGGTCGGGCTAGTTCGGGTCGCTGGGGGCGGGGGCGGACGGTGTGATGGCCGTATGCGCACAATCGGGCACCGAGGGGATGTGGGGGCGGCGTGAACTGGGTCGATGTGATGATCATGGTGGGCACGCTGGCGGGGACCGCGGCGGGGATGCTGCTGGTGCAGAAGTACGCGTCGGTGCCGGCGCGGGAGAACTGCAACGACGTGGCGGGGTTCATCTTCGCGGCGGTGGGGGCGTTCTACGCGGTGCTGGTGGCGTTCGTGGTGATCGTGGTGTGGGAGAACTCGTCGACGGCGAAGGCGACCACCTTCGCCGAGGCGGACGAGCTGGCGGGGGTGTACTGGATGTCCCGGCAGATGCCGCTGCCCGCGGGGGCCGAGCTGGAGGGGCTGACGCTCAGCTACGCGCACGCGGTGGTGGACACCGAGTGGCGGCAGATGGGCGACCACCACAGCGATCCGGCGGCGACGGCGCTGATGTACAGGATCCGGGAGTCCGCGCTCTCCTTCGACCCGCAGGGGGACCAGCAGTCGGCGATCTACCAGAACGTGATCCAGCACGTGGACGGGCTGGCCAGCAAGCGCCGGGCCCGGCTGAACCTGATCGCGGACTGCGTGCCGCCGCTGCTGTGGGCGGCGCTGATCGCCGGCGCGGTGGTCACCATCGCCTTCACCTTCCTGTTCGGCCTCTCCAACACCTGGGCGCACCTGGCGATGGTGCTCAGCCTGGCCGGGCTGATCGCGCTGTCGCTGATCGCCGTCAAGGAGATGAACTACCCGTTCGACGGGGCGAACGCGGTGAAGCCGACCGCGTTCGAGGTGTTCCTGAGCCGGCTGCCGCCGCCGCGCTGAGCACGTTCGGTGAGCGGGGTGTCACGATTTCGGCGGGCGGCCCGGGGCGTGTAGTGTTCTCCGGGTCAGCAGGCGCCGCTAGCTCAGTTGGTTAGAGCAGCTGACTCTTAATCAGCGGGTCCGGGGTTCGAGTCCCTGGCGGCGCACAGACAGCACGAGAGCCTCCCTCCGGGGAGGCTCTCGGCGTTTCCGGGCCCGGACGGGCCCGCCCGGGAACCGGGTTTCACCGCAGGTCGGAGAGCGTGTAGTGTTCTCCACGTCAGCACGCGCCGCTAGCTCAGTTGGTTAGAGCAGCTGACTCTTAATCAGCGGGTCCGGGGTTCGAGTCCCTGGCGGCGCACAGACAGCACGAAGGCCCCTCGCTCTCAGCGAGGGGCCTTCGGCGTTTTCCGGCCGCTCCCGCCATGTCCCTTGCGCGGCGCGCTCGTTGAGAAGGGGGAGGATGTGAAGCTAAGGGGGATTTAAAGATCGTCTTAGGAGAAATGGGACATAGGTCCCTAACATCTGACAAGTCGATCAGTCAGGCTGGCGAGGTTCACGCCGTCGCCCGAGCGAGCAGCCCGTCCGGGGCCTGCGGGAAGGTCTCCGTTGCCTCGAAAGCCCCGTGAGCGCAAGAAGCGGACCGGCTGGCGCCGGCTGATACCCACCTGGCGGATCACCCTGCTGGGCCTGGCGGCGTCGGTGCTGCTGGGGGTCGGACTGTTCGCCCTGGGCATCGCCCTGGTGAAGGTGCCGGACGCGCACGCGGCCGCCACCGCCCAGTCCAACACCTGGCTGTACGCGGACGGCTCGGTGCTGGCCCGCACCGGCCAGACCAACCGGCAGAACGTCTCCCTGGACAAGGTCTCCCCCGAGGCGCAGCACGCCGCGCTGGCCGCCGAGGACCGCAACTTCTACTCGGAGGGCGCGGTCAACCTCAAGGGCATGGCCCGGGCCGCGTTCAACACCGCGTCCGGCGGCTCCACCCAGGGCGGTTCGACGATCACCCAGCAGTACGTGAAGAACGCGTACCTGAACCAGAAGCAGACCGTCAGCCGCAAGGTGAAGGAGGTGTTCATCGCCATCAAGGTGGACGCCACCCAGAGCAAGGACGAGATCCTCTCCTCCTACCTGAACACCTCGTACTACGGGCGCGGCGCGTACGGCATCCAGGCCGCCGCGCAGGCGTACTTCGGGGTGGACGCGAGCCGGCTGACCGCCGCCCAGGGCGCCTACCTGGCGACGCTGCTGAACGCGCCGAGCGCCTTCGACGTCTCCTCGGCCAGCGAGGCCGGCAAGCAGAAGGCGACGGCGCGCTGGAACTACGTGCTGGACGGCATGGTGGCGAAGAAGTGGCTGGGCGCCGAGGAGCGGCAGCACACCGCGTTCCCGGAGGTGCTGGCCCCGAAGTCGGCGCCGGGCCTGTCCGGGCAGGCGGGCTACCTGGTGGCCGCGGCCACCTCGTACCTGACCGACCACGGCATCGTCTCGGACGCGCAGCTCGCCCAGGGCGGGTACACCGTCACGCTGACCGTCGACCCGAAGAAGCAGCAGCAGCTGCAGGACGCGGTGCAGACCCAGCTGACCGACAACCTCAAGCCGGACAGCCGGAAGGCCGACGCGGCGGCCCAGGCCGGCGCGGTCTCGGTGGACCCGAAGAGCGGGCAGGTGCTGGCGCTGTACGGCGGCGCGGACGCCACCAAGCACTGGATCGACAACGCCACCCGCACCGACTACCAGGCGGGCTCCACCTTCAAGGCGATCGCGCTGGCGGCCGCCCTGGACTCCGGGGCGCGCACCCAGTCCGGCGAGCGGATCACCGCCGACACCGTGTACGACGGCACCAACCGGCGGGCGGTGCGCGGCGCGAAGGGCACCCCGTACGCGCCGCCGAACGAGGGCGAGCACTCGTACGGGCAGATCTCGCTGCAGCAGGCCACCGACTGGTCGGTGAACTCGGTGTTCGCGCAGCTCGCGCAGGACACCGGGCTGGAGAGGGTCCGCGCCACCGCGGTGGCGCTCGGCCTGCCCGCCGACACGCCGGGCCTCAGCGCCGTCCCGTCGATCCCGCTGGGCGCGGCCACCCCGAGCGCCCTGGAGCTGGCGGGGGTGTACGCCACCCTGGACAACGACGGGCAGCAGATCACCCCGTGGCTGGTGAAGGGCCTGGAGGCGGGCGGCGAGCAGGTCGCGCTGCCCGAGCACAAGGCCGTCCAGGCGGTCTCCAAGGACGCGGCCCGGGCCACCACCTCGATCCTCCAGGGCGTCGTCGACGACCAGGGCGGCACCGGCTACCGGGCCGCCGCGCTGAACCGCCCGGTGGCCGGCAAGACCGGCACCACCGACGACTCCAGGTCGGTCTGGTTCGCCGGGTACACCCCCGAGCTGGTCACCGTGGTCGGCCTGTTCGGGCAGGAGCCGGGCACCGGCAAGCAGGTCAGCCTGGACGGCGTGGGCGGCACCGGCAGCGCGGCGGGCGGCAAGTACCCGGCGCAGATCTGGACGGCGTACATGAAGTCCGCGCTGGCCGGGCAGCCGGTCACCGACTTCGCCGGGCCGACCCGGGCCCCGGCCGCGAGCACGCCCTCCGGCACGCCGAGCGGCTCCGCCTCGCCGAGCCAGAGCCCGTCCGCGGCGGACAGCCCGAGCAGCACGCCCTCGCCGTCCGCCGGTGACGACCGGCCCTCGTCCTCGCCGTCGGCCCGTCCCAGCGGCGGGGCGAGTTCGGACGGCGGCGAGAACGGCACGCGGCCGAGCCGTTCGCCCTCGGCCCGGCCGAGCGGCGGGGCCGGTCGCAGCCCGTCCGCCAGCACCGCGCCGGGGCTGGGCGGGGCCGGCGGGCTGCTCGGCGATCAGTACCAACCGGCGGAGTAACACCTTACGGCGGAGGGGTCCGGGCTGGCAGAATGCGGCGATGCACAGCAGCTCGGACCCCTCCGCCGTTCCCGTCGACGCCCCTCCCCCGCCCGCCCCGGCCACGGCTGCGGCCCCGCGTCCGGGCCCGGCCCGGCGGGCGGCCCCGCTCGGGCTGGGGCTGGCGCTGGTGTCGGCGGTCGCGTTCGGCGGGTCGGGGACGGCGGCCAAGCCGCTGATCGAGGCCGGGCTGTCCTCCGCGCACACCGTGTGGCTGCGGGTGACCGGGGCGGCGCTGGTGCTGCTGCCGGTGGCGTGGCGGCACCGGGACGCGGTGCTGCGGCGGCCCGGGGTGCTGCTCGGCTTCGGCCTGCTGGCCGTCGCGGGCGTGCAGGCCTGCTACTTCGCGGCGATCTCGCGGATCCCGGTGGGCGTCGCGCTGCTGATCGAGTACCTGGGCCCGCCGCTGCTGATCGCCTACGTCCGGCTGGTGCAGCGGCGGCCGGTCTCCCGGCGGGCGACGGCCGGGGCGGGCGTCGCGGTGGCGGGGCTGGCCTGCGTGGTCGAGGTCTGGAACGGGTTGTCCTTCGACGCGCTGGGGGTGCTGTTCGCGCTCGGCGCGGCCTGCTGCCAGGTCGGCTACTTCGTGCTCGCCGACGCCGGCCGGCAGGGCGGGCGCCCGGTCGACCCGCTGGCGGTCTCCGCGTACGGCCTGCTGATCGGCGCCGTGCTGCTGACCGCGTTCACCCGGCCCTGGGACGCCGACTGGTCGCTGCTGGGGCGCTCGGTGGCGATGAACGGCCACCAGGTGCCGGCGCTGCTGCCGGCGCTGTGGATGGTGCTGGTGGCCACCGTGCTGGCCTACCTGACCGGGGTGGCCTCGGTGCAGCACCTCTCCCCGCCGGTCGCGGGCGTGGTCGCCAACCTGGAGGCGGTGGTGGCCACCGTGCTCGCCTGGGTCCTGCTCGGCGAGCACCTCGGCACCCCGCAGCTGGCGGGCGGCGCACTCGTCCTGGCGGGCGCGTTCGCCGCCCAGTCGGCGGCCCGGAGCTGAGGCGTCCTCAGACCGGCAGGGTCTCGCGGTGGGCGGCGAGGGCGGGGGCGGTGGTGGTGGCGACGAACTCGGTGATCCGGTAGGCGGCGATCCCGGCCGGGACGAACGGGTCGGTGGCGGCGAGGGCCTCGACGGCGGGGCGGTCGGGGGCGACGGCCAGGATGATGCCGCCGTCGCGCGGGACCTTGCGGCCGGAGGCCAGGAAGGTCCCGTTCGCGTAGTGCTGCTCCAGCCAGGAGAGGTGGGCGGGCAGCAGGGCGTCGACGCGCTCCAGCGGGGCGGTGTAGGTCAGCTCGAGGATGAACACCCGGTCATCGTACGCCGGGCCGGACCAGGCCCGACTCGTAGGCCGCGACGACCAGTTGGGCCCGGTCGCGGGCGGCGGGCTGCTGCGGCGGCCGGCCGATGCGGGTCTTCGCGGTGGACGGGCTGACGTGCAGCTCGGCGGCGATCTCCTCGTCGGAGAAGCCCGGCCCGACCAGCGCCGGCACCTCCCGCTCCCGCTCGGTCGCCCCCGCCGGAGCGGCCGGGGCGGCCGGGGCGGCCGGGGCGGGCAGCGCGGACGGCTCCGGGCGGCGGGTGGGCTCCTCGATCAGCCGGCGGGTCACCCGGGGCGCGGGCAGTGCCTCCCCCGCGGCCACCGCCCGGACCGCGCCCAGCAGTTCGGCCGGGCGGGCGTCCTTGAGCGGGAAGCCGGCGTCGGTGGGCGGGGACAGGCTGCTCACCGCCCTGTTCCGGCCGGGGCTGCTGCTGGTGCTGCCGCGGGGGTGCCGCTGGTGGCGCGCGACCTGGAGTCGGGGGCGTCGCTGCTGTCGGGTGCGGTGGCGGCGGGCTGCGCGGTGCGGCTGCGGCGCGGCGTCACCGGCGGCTGATCCGGCGGGGGCCGGTCAGCGGCCGGTCAGCGGCCGGTCAGCGGCCGGTCAGCGGCCGGTCCAGCCGAACCAGGTGAAGTGGTTGAGCGGCCAGACGACGGCGGTGGTGGGGCCGACCAGGTCGGCGACGGGGACCGCGCCGCCGTCCGGGCCGTCGCGGTGGTAGCGGGAGTCGGCGGAGTCGCTGCGGTGGTCACCCTCGACCCAGACGTGGCCGGCCGGGACGGTGAGCGGGCCGAAGTCGATGCCGGAGCAGGAGTCGTCGCCGGGGTGCAGGTAGGGCTCGGCGACGGGCTGCCCGTCGACGGTGAGGGTGGTGCCGTGGCAGGCGACGCTCTGGCCGCCGGTGGCGATGACCCGCTTGACCAGGTAGTCGTCGCCGGGCGGGAGCAGGCCGACGGCGCTGAGGCCGGAGTGCACGGTGCGGGTGAAGGCGTTGCCGCTCTGCGGGGCGGGCGGCAGCCAGCCGCCGGGGTCCTTGAACACCACGGGTTCGCCGGGCTCCGGCTTCCAGCCGGTGAGGGTGGCGAACTTGTTGACCGCGACCCGGTCGCCGACCTGGAGGGTGTTCTCCATCGAGCCGGACGGGATGGAGAACATCTGGAACAGGCAGGTCTTGATCAGCACGGCGACGACCAGGCCGATCACGATCATCACGGGCAGTTCCACGTACCAGGGCCGCCGCTTGCGCGGACGCCGTTCCTGGGTGGGCCCCTCGGTCACCGCCACCGACACCGACACCGCCTCCTTGGCAAGGACTGCACGCTAACCCGTGCCCGGGGCAGGGCGAAATCCGGCCCTTACCCGGAGCAGACAACCGCCGCGCGGGGCGGCTCAGGTCTCGTTGGCGATGGCCTCGTGGTGGCGGATCACCTCGGCGATGATGAAGTTGAGGAACTTCTCGGCGAACACCGGGTCGAGGTTGGCGCTGAGGGCGAGTTCGCGCAGGCGCTTGATCTGGCGGCGCTCGCGGGCCGGGTCGGCGGGGGGCAGCTGGTGCTCGGCCTTGAGCCGGCCGACCTGCTGGGTGGCCTTGAAGCGTTCGGCGAGCATGTGGACGACGGCGGCGTCGATGTTGTCGATGGACTCGCGCAGGCGGGTCAGCTCGGCCCGCACGGCGTCGTCGATCCCCGCCGGGGAGGGAGTGGGCTGGTCCGTCATGTGGGGTGGCTCCGATGCGGGATTTCGGGTGGGCGCTCGGGCGCGGCGGACGGCCAATCTAACAGGGCGGACCGGGCCCGTCCGCCCTGATCACCCGCCCGTTCCGGCATGTGGGACGGCGTTCGGGACGGTCGGCCGCTCCGCGCGGCGTTCGGCCTCCGGAGCGCGGTGCGGGCCGTAGGCTGGGCGGGCCGCGGCCGGAAGTCCGGCCGCGGGCACAGCAGTTCGACAGCTGTCCGCTTCTCATGGGAGGTACCTGATCGTGGCGACGACCCGCACCGCGCACACCGAGTGGGAGGGCAACCTGCTCGACGGCAAGGGCCTGGTGACCCTCGACTCCTCCGGCGTCGGCGAGTTCCCGGTGTCCTGGCCGTCTCGGGCCGAGGCGGCGAACGGCAAGACCAGCCCGGAGGAGCTGATCGCGGCCGCCCACTCGTCCTGCTTCTCGATGGCGCTCTCGCACGGCCTGACCGGCGCCGGCACCCCGCCCACCAAGCTGGAGACCAAGGCGGACGTGACCTTCCAGCCGGGCACCGGCATCACCGGCATCCACCTGACCGTGGTCGGCACCGTCCCGGGCCTGGACGAGGCGGGCTTCGTGAAGGCCGCCGAGGACGCGAAGGCCAACTGCCCGGTGAGCCAGGCGCTGTCCGGCACCACCATCACGCTCTCCGCCGGCCTGGCCTGACCGCCCGGCACCCGCGCCCGCCCGCCCGTCCGCGCCGTCACGGCCGGTGCGCGCGGGCGCACTCCCCGGCCCCCGCCCGCGCGGCGGCGGCCGGCCCGCCGGCGCGTTCCGGCGGCGATCCGCGCGCCTCGCACAGAACGTAACGGGCAGCTCGGGACAAGCCTCGCCAATCACCCTGGCGGCGGTCGCGGACAGTTACACCGGCGGCCTATGATCGGCGGGCGTGGCCCGAGGCCGCCGACCGCTCCCCGCCCACCGGGCCGGGGACCGCGGGCGGGCGCGGGCCGCCTGGCCGGTCGCCGTCCGTGAGGAGCGTCCGGCACGACCAGTGGCAGCAGCGGACGGGAGCGTGCCGTGCCGGGCCGGAACGTCGGGGCCGACGCACACCATCGGGGTGGGCGGCCCGAAGCGCCGCGCCCGGGTACCGGAGCCGGGGCGTGCAGCGCCTGCGGGGCCCCTCCGGACACCGAGGCCGAGCGGCTGGCCGCCGCCCTGCGGGCCAGCGAGTCGCGGTTCCGGGCCGCGTTCTCGGACGCCGGGATCGGCATGGCGCTGATCGACTCCGACGACCTGCTGATCGAGGGCAACCCGGTGTTCGCGGCGATGCTGGGCCGCGAGGTGGCCGAGCTCCCCGGCATGCACATCCACCAGGTCATCGAGCCGGAGGAGCCGTCCCGCAGCCGCTACCGCGAGCTGGTGCGCGGCGAGCGCGACCGGATGCGCGCCGAGAAGCGGCTCAAGCACCGCGGCGGGCGGGAGGTCTGGGGCCGGGTCACCGTCTCGCTGATCCGCGACGGCGCGGGCGACCCGTACTACACGATGGTGATGGTCGAGGACGTCACCGAGCGCCGCCAGCTCGGCGACCGGCTCGCCTACCAGGCGCTGCACGACCCGCTGACCAGGCTGCCGAACCGGACGCTGTTCTACGAGCGGCTGGAGGGCGCGTTCAAGCCGGACGGCCGGGACGGGCCGGGTGCGGACGGCGAGCGGCGGATCGGGCTGTGCCACGTCGACCTGGACGGCTTCGCCGCCGTCAACGAGACCCTCGGCCACCACGTCGGCGACCAGCTGCTGGTGGCGGTCGCCGCCCGGCTGGAGCACGGGTTCGCCCGGGACGGGCAGCAGTTGGTGGCCCGGCTGGGCGGCGACGAGTTCGCCGTGCTGGTCATCGGCAGCGCCGGCCACCAGCAGCTGACCCGGCTGGCCGCCGACCTGATGGAGGTCCTGGAGCGGCCCTTCGAGGTGGCCGGGCACCGGCTGACCGTCACCGCGTCGATCGGCGTGGTGGAGCGCCCCGTGCACGGCTCCACGCCCACCGACCTGGTCCGGGACGCCGACTCCACGCTGTCCTGGTCGAAGTCCGACGGCCGCGCCCGCTGGACGCTGTACGACCGCGACCGGGGCGCCGACCAGCTCGCCCGGCACCTGCTGGCGACCGAGCTGCGCCCGGCCGTGGAGCGCGGCGAGTTCACCGTCGAGTACCAGCCGCTGGTGGGCCTGGCCGACGGCGCGGTGCGCGGCGCGGAGGCGCTGGTGCGCTGGAACCACCCCCGGTACGGGCTGCTGCCGCCGGACCGGTTCATCCCGCTCGCCGAGGAGTCCGGGGCGATCGTGGCGCTGGGCAAGTGGGTGCTGGAGGAGTCCTGCCGGCAGGCCCGGCAGTGGCTGGACGGGTTCCCCGGGCAGCCGGTGCTGGTCAGCGTCAACCTGGCGCCCCGCCAGATCTGGGACTCCGACGTGGTCGCGGACGTCGCCGAGGTGCTGGAGCGCACCGGGCTGCCCGCCGCGCTGCTCCAGCTGGAGATCACCGAGAGCGCGCTGCTCGGCCCCGGCGGCCGCCCGCTGCAGTCCCTGCAGGCGCTGGCCGACATGGGCGTGCGGATCGCCATCGACGACTTCGGCACCGGCTACTCCAACCTCGCCTACCTGTCCCGGCTGCCGGTGCACGCGCTCAAGCTGGACGCCACCTTCATCGAGGCGTTCCGCGAGTCCGCGCCCGGCGCCGACGGCCGGCGGCGGGCCGCCGACGAGCAGATCGTCGGCGCCATGGTGCAGCTCGCGCACGCCCTGGGCCTGACCGTCACCGCCGAGGGCATCGAGCACGCCGCCCAGGCCGAGCGGCTGCGCCAGACCGGCTGCGACACCGCGCAGGGCTGGTACTACGCCCGGCCTGGCGGTCCCGAGGCGATCGCGGCGATACTCCGTGACCGGTCGCGGTGACGGCCGCGGTCTTCCGGTGCGGAGGGGAGCAGGACGATGGGACGCGTGGACGCGGTGCTGGGCGGGGTGGCGGTGGTCGCCGAGACCCCGCTGACGGGCGGGCTGTACAACGCCGCCCGGCTGCTCGAACTGGCCGACGGGCGGCGGCTGGTGCTCAAGTGCGCCCCGCCGCCCGGCACCCCCGGGCTGGCGCACGAGCGCGGCCTGCTGGGCACCGAGCGGCTGTTCCACGCGCTGGCCGCGGACGCCGGGCTGACCGTCCCGCGGGTGCTGCACCACGACCCGGACGGGGACGCCGGCAGCCGCGAGTGGCTGCTGCTCGGCTACGTCGAGGGCCGCACCTGGGACAGCCTGCGCGAGCGGCTCTCCGCCGCCGACCGGGCCGGGCTGCGCCGCACCCTGGGCGCCTGGGCCGCCAAGGTGGCCCGGGCCACCGGGGAGCGCTACGGCTACCCGCAGCCCGAGGCCGGGCTGTCGGCCGGTGACTGGCCGGCCGCGTTCGCCGCGATGCTCGGCGCACTGCTCGCCGACGCCGACCGCTACGGCGTCGAACTGCCCGTCCCCGCCGAGGAGTTGCGCGCCCTGCCGGAGCGGTTCGGGGC
Organism: Kitasatospora cineracea; assembly: GCF_003751605.1. Lineage (NCBI taxonomy): Bacteria > Bacillati > Actinomycetota > Actinomycetes > Kitasatosporales > Streptomycetaceae > Kitasatospora > Kitasatospora cineracea. The sequence goes on along the minus strand of NZ_RJVJ01000001.1, from coordinate 2,639,816 downwards.
CGCGCTGGCCGAGGTCCGCCGCCCCGCCCTGGTGCATTTCGACGCCTGGGAGGGCAACCTGCTGCTCACCCCCGGCGCGGACGGCGGCTGGGAGCTGACCGGCGTGATCGACGGCGAGCGGGCCTTCTTCGGCGACCCGCTGGCCGAACTGGTCGGCCTGGACCCGCTCGGCGCCGCAGAGCGGGACGAGGACTTCACGGCCGGCTACCGCTCGGTCGACCCGGCCTTCGCGGTGGACGACGCGGGGCGGGCCCGGCTCGCGCTGTACCGGATCTACCTGGCGCTGGTCATGCGGACCGAGGCCGCGCCCCGGGCCTACACCGGCGACTTCGCCGACTGGGTGCGGACCTGGTCCGCGGAGCGGATCGCCGAGCAGCTGGCCGTGCTGGACGGACTCAGCCCGCGCGGCCGGTGAGGCCGTACGCCTCGGCGATCATCCCGTAGGACTCCAGCCGGTTCCGGTGCCCGTGGATGTGCGAGGTGACCATCAGCTCGTCCGCCCCGGTGCGCCGCCGCAGTGCCTCCAGGCCCTCGGCGACCTCGGCCGGGGTGCCGAGCACCACGTTCGCCAGCCAGGAGTCGAGGAAGTCCTCCTCGGCGAGGGTGTAGGGGTGCGCGGCGGCCTCCTCCGGCGTCGGGATCGGGCCCGGCCGGCCCTGGCGCAGCCGCAGCATGCCCAGCCCGGCCGAGCGGGCCAGCCACAGCGCCCGCTCCCGGCTCTCCGCGGCCACCGCGCTGACCCCGATCAGCGCGTACGGCTTCTCCAGCACGTCGGACGGGGTGAAGCCGTCCCGGTACAGGTCGAGCGCCGGGACGGTGTTGGCGGCGCTGAAGTGGTGCGCGAACGCGAACGGGTACCCGAGCCGGGCGGCCAGCTGGGCGCTGAAGCCGGACGAGCCGAGCAGCCACACCGGCGGGCGGGAGGCCGAGCGCGGCACCGCCTCCAGCCGGGCGTACGGGTGGCCGGGCGGGAAGTCGCCGTCCAGGAAGTGGGTGAGTTCGGCGAGCTGGCGCGGGAAGTCGTCGGCGCCGTCGGCCAGGCCGCGGCGCAGGGCCCGGGCGGTGGCCTGGTCGGTGCCGGGGGCGCGGCCCAGGCCGAGGTCGATCCGGCCCGGGTGCAGGGCCTCCAGCAGGCCGAACTGTTCGGCGATCGCCAGCGGGGCGTGGTTGGGCAGCATCACGCCGCCGGAGCCCAGCCGCAGCGTCGTGGTGCGGGCGCCGAGGTGGGCGAGCAGCACGGCGGGCACCGAGGAGGCGACGCCGGGCATGCCGTGGTGCTCGGCCACCCAGAACCGGTGGTAGCCCCAGCCCTCGGCGGCCCGGGCCAGCTCGGTGGTGGCGGCGAGCGCCTCGCCCGCGGTGTGGCCGGAGCCGACGGTGGCGAGGTCCAGGATGGAGAGCGGGGCGGGGGCGCGGCCGGCGGTCCGGCCGCGGACCGGGTCCACGGCGGCGGCGGGCTCGGGTGCGGTCTCGGGGGCGGTCGGCTCCGGTGCGGTGCTCATGCGGTGCGTCCTCCTGGTGCCCCGGCCGGGTGCCCGGGCGTTCGTCGGAGCACAACCCGTCCGGCGGCCGGGCTGTTCCCGCCCCGGCGGGCCCGCCGGGGCGCGGCGGCTGACGGCCCGCCAGCAGGCCACGCTGCGTGGCGACTTCACGCCACAGCGAGAAGTCGCCAGGTCCGGCGGCCCGTTCGGGGGTGCGGATGGGGCAGTCTGGAGACCGGCGCGGAACACGTACCGGTTCCGCGCGCCAGCGACAGATCGGCGGGCTCGACCAGCGTCGTTCGATCCCACGAGCCCCCGGAGCGGCACCCCGCCCGGGGGCTCTCGCCGTGCCCGGGGCCGTGTGCGGTATGCCACACGGGGGTGCTTCATGCCATGAAATTTGCCCGCGCTAGCGTTGATCCCCGTTGCAGCTGCTCCCCCCGGGCGTGCTGGAGGGAGAGACACCGTGGATCTGGATGCCGTCATCGGCCCCGCCTGGTACTGCGCGCTGGCACTGGCGGCGGTCCTCGGCGACGCCTTCCTGCCGTTCCTGCCCAGCGGGACGCTGGTGATCCTCGCCGTGCTGAAGACCGCGCACGTGGACGGCTCGCCGCTGCTGCTGGGCGCGGGCGTGGCGGTCGCCTCCTTCCTGGGCGACCTGCTGCTGCTCCAGCTGGCCCGGCGCGGCGCGCCCGCGGTGCACCGCCGGCTGGCCCGGCGGCCGCGGCTGGCGGCGAGCGTCGAGCGGGTGCAGCGGGCGCTGACCGGCCGCACCACCAGCCGGGCGGCGGCGGCCATCGTGATCATCGCGCGCTTCGTGCCGGCCGGGCGGACCGTCCTGGACCTGGCGGTCGGGCACTCCGCGTACCGGCCCTGGACGTTCCTGCGCTGGTCGGCGGTGGCCGCCGTGGTGTGGGCGGCGTACATCGTCAGCCTCGGCTGGTTGAACCTGCACTGGTTCGACACCGCCTGGCTGAGCTTCGTGATCTCCTGCGCGGCGGCCACCGCGATCAGCTCGGTGGTGGTGCAACTCGTCCGGCGGCGGCGCCGGTTGGCGGCCCTGGTAGAGGGCGAGTAGCGGCCTCGACCTCGGGGTTGTCTGTCTCAGGACGGCAACAAGGCGGGCCGTCCGGGAGCCGGGCGGGCCCGGTCGGCGTGATGACCGGGTGAGGGTGGGCGGCGTTGGACCGGCCACCCCGGACATGCCATCCTTGGGTGGCGATACCGTCAAATTGTCCGATTTTGCCAGAAGTTGACCTCCGGAGCCGCGTGTCGGCGTCCGGACCTTCTTTTGGCCGGGCCCACCGTGGCAGGGGAGACCATGAGCAGCATCTCGCGCAGGACAGTGCTGACCGCCACAGCGGCCACGGCGGCCCTCGGCGCCGTCGCGGCCTGTTCCAGCGGGGGCGGCGCGGCGAACCGCCCCGGCTCCGACGCGAAGACCGGGGGCGCCACCGGCGCCGGCAGCGGCAGCCCGTCCGCCGTCAAGGGCACCCCGATCGGCGACGGCTCCACCGCCGACACCGGCACCCAGCCCCACCAGCCCGCCCCCGAGAAGCTCAAGCCGGGCGAGACCCCGCCGCAGTTCGTGGTCTTCTCCTGGGACGGCGCCGGCGCCACCGACGACGGGCAGTTCACCCGCTTCCTCAAGCTCGCCGAGGAGCACAAGGCGACGATGACCTTCTTCCTCTCCGGCATCTACACGCTGCCGAAGGAGAAGTCCTCGCTCTACCACCCGCCGCAGCACCCGGTCGGCGCCTCGGACATCCCGTTCCTGTCCGACAACGCCGTCCGCAACACCATCAAGCTGATCAGCCAGGCGTGGCTGGCCGGCCACGAGATCGGCACCCACTTCAACGGGCACTTCTGCTCCACCCGCTCGGACCACAACGGCGTCAACAAGTGGACGCCGGAGGACTGGGAGAGCGAGATCCAGCAGGCCGTCTCCTTCGTCACCAACTGGAGGACCAACACCGGCTTCACCGACGTCGACCCGCTGCCCTTCGACTACAAGAAGGAGCTGATCGGCGGCCGCACCCCCTGCCTGGAGGGCCAGAAGGCGCTGCTGCCGACCGCCGCCAAGCTGGGCTGGAAGTACGACGCCAGCTCCCCCGGCGGCCTGCAGATCTGGCCGCAGAAGGTCCAGGACGGCAAGATCTGGGACTTCCCGCTGCAGGGCATCCCGTTCCCCGGCCACAGCTTCCAGGTGCTGTCCATGGACTACAACATCCTGGCCAACCAGTCCGGCGGCTCCACCAAGGGCGACCCGTCCAAGTACGGGCAGTGGCGCGACCAGGCCCGCGACTCCTACCTGGCGGGCTTCAACCGGGCCTACACCACCAACCGCGCCCCGCTGTTCGTCGGCAACCACTTCGAGCAGTGGAACGGCGGCATCTACATGGACGCCGTCGAGGAGACCCTCAAGCAGATCGCCGACAAGCCCGACGTCCGGCTGGTCTCGTTCCGGCAGCTGGTCGACTGGCTGGAGGTCCAGGACCAGTCCACCCTCCGCAAGCTGCGCACCCTCAACGTGGGCCAGGCCCCGGCGGGCGGCTGGCAGGCCTTCCTGGGCGGGTAGCGCGCCCGACGCGACGGGGCCGCTCCCGACGCGCAGGGGCCCGGGAAGCAGCACGCTTCCCGGGCCCCTGCGCGTCGGTGCGGCCGGTCAGGGCGCGAGCAGCAGTTCCACCAGCCGGTCGGACCAGATGATCGAGTAGTGGTTGGTGTCCGCGACCGGCTCGGTCGGCACGGTGACCTCCGCGGCCGCCAGCCGGGCCGGGTCGTAGAGGCCCTGGGGCTCGTCCAGCAGGCCGCGCTCGGCGTAGAGCAGCCGGGTCGGGACGCGCTGGCGGTGGACCGCGCCGGCCGCCTCCCCGTCGAGCAGGACCTGGGTGCCGTCGGTGGTGACCGCCTCGTGCACGCAGGAGGAGACCAGGTCGGGGGCCTCGCCGACCAGGTCGCGCTGGGTGTAGGCGTCGAGCTCGTCGGTCCACGGGGCGAACGCGGGGTGGGCCTGCCAGAACTCGCGGTACGCGGCGCGGCTGGCGAAGGTCATCGAGAGCCGGGCCAGTGCGGGGCCGAGGACCGCCGCGAGGGCGTCCTGCTCGCGGACGCCGTCCGGCAGCGGGAAGGTCACCGCGCCGTCCACCAGGGTGAGTTCGGCGACCAGGTGGGGGTGCCGGACGGCGGCCAGCGAGCAGACCCAGGCGCCCATCGAGTGGCCGACCAGCCGGACCGGGCCCGCGTCCAGCGCGGTGACCAGCGCGGCGACGTCCTCGGCGTGCCGGGCCAGGCCCCACGGGCCGGGCAGGTCGCGGCTGGCGGCGCGCCCGCGCAGGTCGGGGGCGTACAGCGCGACCCGGCCGTCGAGCAGCCTGGCCAGCGCGCCCCAGGCCAGCGCGTTGGCCGTGATGCCGTGGACGGCGACCACCACGGGCGCGCCGGGCACGGTCGCGGGCCAGTGCAGGACGGCGAGTTCGCCGCCGTCGACGGGAACGGTTAGCGGCTGGGGGGCGGTCATGCGGCGCCTTCCGGTACGGCGGTGACGGGGACGGCGGTCTTGGCGGCGCGGCCGCCGCGCAGCCGGGCGGGGAGCTTGGCGAGGCCGCCGGGCAGCAGGTAGACCACGGCGACGAAGAGCGTACCGAGCAGGAACAGCGGCTGGGAGAGCGGAACCCGCAGCACCGCGGGCAGCTGGGCGATCGAGTCGGAGTTGGCGAGGTCGCCGAGCCGGTGCGCGGCCCAGGTGTACAGGACGCCGCCGAGCAGCGGGCCCCAGCGGGTGCCGGAGCCGCCGAGCACCACCATCACCAGCAGCGCCAGCGTCGCGTCCGAGCCGGCCGCCTGCGGGGTGGCCCCGCCGGTGAGCAGCAGGTAGACCACGCCGCCCGCGCCGGCCAGCGCGCCGGAGACGGTGAACGCGACCAGCTTGAAGCCGTACGGGCGCAGGCCCAGCACCTCGACGCGGCGCTCGTTCTCCCGGATGCCGGCCCAGATCCGGCCGGTGGGCGAGGAGACCGTCCAGTGCACCACGGCGAGGGTGACCACCAGGTAGGCCAGCGCGATCCAGTACAGGTTGGCGGTGTTCTGGATGCCGATCAGCGCGTCGGGCAGGTGCTCGGCGGGGGCGGAGCGGCCCTCCTCGCCGCCGGTCAGGCCGCCGGGGTTGCGCTGCACCAGGATCGAGCCGGCCTGGGCGAAGGCCAGCGTGACCATCGAGAAGCCGATGCCGGTGACCCGCAGCGACACCGAGCCGAGCAGCAGGGCCAGCGCGACGGTGCAGGCGACGCCGAACAGTGCGGCGGGCACGAAGCCGAGGCCGAACTCGAGCATCGCCAGGTCGGTGGCGTACAGGCCGGTGGCGAAGTACAGCGCGTGCCCGAAGGAGAGCAGCCCGGTGCGTCCCAGCAGCAGGTCGTAGCCGGTGGCGAGGCCGCCGTAGAGCAGGCACAGCGCGATCAGTTGCAGGCTGCCGGGGCTGCCGAGCGGGCCGTCCAGCAGGCCGGGCACCGGCAGGGCGCTGTAGGGCGCGGCGAACAGGACGAGCAGCAGGGCCAGCGGCCACCAGCGCTTGAGGTGGGCGGTCATGCGAGTCTCCCGGTGAGTCCGCGCGGCTTGACGAGCAGCAGGACGGCGAGCAGCACGACCACCGAGAGGTCGCCGAGGCCCGCGGCGGTGTAGTAGTTGGCGAACTGCTGGACCAGGCCGACGCCGACCGAGGCGACGGCGGCGCCGGTGACCGAGCCCATGCCGCCCATCACCACGACGACGAAGGCGAAGATCAGCAGTCCGGTGCCCTGCGAGGGGTTGACCGAGCCGAAGTAGAGGCCGGCCAGCGCCCCGCCGAGCGAGGCGGCGGCGCCGCCGATGGCGAAGACCAGGGTGAACGCCTTGCGGACGTCGATGCCCAGCGCGGTGACCATGGCCCGGTCCTCCACCCCGGCCCGGACGATCAGGCCGTAGCGGGTCCTGGCCAGGAACAGCCGCAGCAGGACCAGCACGACCAGGGCGGCGGCCATCAGCACGAAGCGGTTGACCGGGACGGTGGCGCCGAGCAGGTCGACGGTGCCGGCCAGCGCGGCGGGCTGCGGGAAGGGGCGGGCGTCGGAGCCCCAGATGCCCATCAGCAGGGCGGGCAGGGCGAGGCCGACGCCGACGGTGGCCAGGATCTGGTCCCGGGGGCGGGCGTACAGCGGGCGGATCAGGGCGAGTTCGAGCAGCACGGAGGCGGCGGTGCCGACCAGGGTGCCGAACGGGACGGCCAGCCAGAAGCCCATGCCGCCGTCGGTGGCGGCCCACCAGGCGGCGTAGGCGCCGATCGAGAGCAGCGCGCCGTGGGCGAAGTTGAGCACGTCCATCAGGCCGAAGATCAGCGAGAGGCCGGAGGCGACCAGGAAGTACAGCGCGCCGAGCCCGAGGCCGGTGCAGGCGAGCAGGACGACGGTGTTCATCGGGGCGTCCCCCCAGGGGTGTCGGGCCGGTGGCTGCCGACGCCGAGCAGGCGGCGGGCGGCGTCCTCGTCGGCGAGCAGGGCGCGGGCGTCGCCCTGGTGGGCGGTGCGGCCGTCGGCGAGGACGGCGCAGTGGCCGGCCACCCGGCGGACCAGGGCGAGGTTCTGCTCGACCAGCAGGACGGGGACGGTCTCGGCGGCCCGGGCGAGCACGTCGGCGACCTCGGTGACGATCTTCGGGGCGAGGCCCTTGGTGGGTTCGTCGGCGATGATCAGCCGGTTGCCGTTGAGCAGGGTGCGGGCGATGGCGACCATCTGCTGCTGTCCGCCGGAGAGGGTCCCGGCGGGCTGCCTGTGGCGCTGCTTGAGCTCGGGGAACAGCTCGTGGACCAGGTCGTAGGCGGGGTCGCCGTCGCGTTCGGCCAGCCGCAGGTTCTCCGCGACGCTCAGGCCCGCGAAGATGCCGCGGTCCTCGGGGGCGTAGCCGATGCCGCGGCGCACCACCAGGTGGGTGGGCAGCCCGGCGATGTCCGCGCCGTCGAAGGTGACCGCCCCGGTGCGCGGGACGAGTCCCATGACGGCCTTGACGGTGGTGGTCTTGCCGGCGCCGTTGCGGCCGAGCAGGGCGGTGACGCCGGTGGCGGCGACGTCCAGGTCGACGCCGTGCAGGATGTGCAGGCCGTCGATGACGACCCGCAACTCCCGTACCTGGAGCAGGGGTTCGGTCACAGCGCCTCCCCGAGGTAGGCCCCCTGGACGGTGGCGTCGGCCATCACGGCGTCGGGGGCGTCGAGTGCGAGCAGGGTGCCGTGGTGCATCACGGCGAGCCGGTCGGCCAGGCCGAGCAGCACGTCCATGTGGTGCTCGACCATCAGCACGGTGCGGCCCTGCTCCTGGTGGACGGAGCGGATCAGCTCGACCAGCGCGGGCACCTCCTCGGCGCTGACGCCGGCCATCGGCTCGTCCAGCAGGATCAGCCGGGGCTCGCCGACCAGCAGCACGGCGAGCTCCAGCTTCCGCTTGCCGCCGTGCGAGAGGGACCCGGCGAGGTGGTCGGCGCGGTCGGCGAGGCCGGTGCGCTCCAGGGTCTGCTCGACCTGCTGCCGGTAGTGCCCGGCCCGGCGCCAGATCCGGTAGGAGGCGGCGGGTCCGGCGGCGGCCTGGGCGGCGAGCCGGACGTGCTCGGCGACGGTCAGGCCGGGCCAGAGCGAGGAGGTCTGGAAGGTCCGGCCCAGGCCCCGCCGGGCCCGGGCGGGCACCGGCAGGGCGGTGATGTCGGCGCCGTCGAGGTGGAGGGTGCCGTGGGTGGCGGGGTAGATGCCGGAGACCAGGTTGAACAGGGAGGTCTTGCCCGCCCCGTTCGGGCCGATGAAGGCGACGAACTCGCCCTCGGCGACGTCCAGGCTGACGTCCTGCACGATCGGGACGCCGCGCACGGACCAGCCGAGGCCGTCCAGCCGCAGGACCGGGGCGGGGGTGCTCATCCGGCTCAGCCCGCCGTCTTGGCGACCGGCGGGGCGACCTGGTCGGCGGGCAGGGTCCTGACCGCGGTGGGCTTGGCGTCGGCGCCGGAGCCGGTCAGCTTGACCTGGAACATCGGCTGGAGCAGCGCGTGGTCCTCGGCCCGGACGGTGAGCTTCCCCTTGACGCCGTCGAAGCTCCAGCCCTCCAGGGCCTTCACCAGGGCGTCGGTGTCGGCGTCGGAGCCCTGGTTGGCCTCCAGCGCGTGCACCACCATCTGGGCGGCGGTGAAGCCGTCGGGGGTGAACAGGTCGGGCTTGGAGCCGGCCTTGGCGACCGCGTCGGTCATCGCCTTCTCGGCCTCGGTGCCGGCGGCGCCGCCGAAGTAGTGGTTCAGGAAGTCGATCTTCTCGGCGGCCGGGCCGAACAGCGGGTAGGAGGCGGCCACGTCGAGGCCGGTGACCACCTTGGTCGCGGAGAACACGTCCTGCTGGTTGAGCGAGGTCCACAGCGCGGACGCGGTGTCGCCGGCCCAGGCGACGTACAGCAGGTCGGGCTTGGCGTCCTTGGCCTGGGTGGCGAACGGCGTCAGGTCGGTGGCGGACGGCGGGGCCAGCACGGCGTCCACGGTGGCGCCCTCGCCGCCCAGCACGTCCTTGACTGCGGCCACGTTGGCCTGGCCGAAGGCGTTGTCCTGGGCCAGCACGGTGACCTTCTTGCCCTTGGCGTCGCCGATGAACGAGGCCGCCGCCCTGGTGTCCTGGTAGGACTGGCGGCCGGAGCGGAAGGTGTACTTGTTCAGGCCGGTGACCTTGTCGGCGGCGGCCGGGCCGGAGATGAACAGCACCTTGTTCTGCGCGGCGATCGGGCCGACCTGCAGCGCCACGCCGGACGCCGTCGAACCGGCCAGGATCTTGTAGTTCTTGCCGATCAGGTCCTTGGCCGCGGAGACCGCCTTCGCCGGGTCGCCCGCGTCGTCCTGCTCGGCGACCTCCACCGGGTGGCCGTCCACCGCGCCGGTGCCCTTGGTGGCGTACGCCAGGCCCGCCTTGAAGCCCTCCAGGTACTGCTTGCCGTAGGCGGCCAGCGGGCCGGTCTTCGAGTACACCAGGCCGACCTTGACCGGGCTCTTGTCGCCCCCGCCGCTCCCGGCCCCGGTCGAGGTGCCCGCGGTGCCGGCCTTCGCGCAGCCCGCGGCGAGCAGCACGCAGGCGGCCAGTGCGGCGAACTTCCGGACGGGGCGTCTGCGGGTGGCGTCCGTGAGTGGCATGGTGGGGGGCTCCTGACGTGCCGGTGCTGGTGGGATGCCGGAACCGTAGGGGTGCGCTCCCCCGGACGACATGTGACGAGCCCACACATCGGCCGCCCGCACTGCGTGGCCCGCCGCCATGTCGCGGCGGCCGGCGGCCGGGAGTGTGCGGGGCTCACATGGTGCGCGTCCGCACCATGGCGCCGTCCGCCATGGAAAGCCCCGGGGCCTGCGGGGAGGGTGGTGCGCCAGTCAGCCCCTCCCCCTGGTTAAGGCGGCCCCCTTGGACAAGGTCCTGGACTCCCCGGCCCGCGCGGTCGAGGACATTCCCGACGGCGCACTGCTCGCGGTCGGCGGCTTCGGCCTGTGCGGCATCCCGTCCACCCTGATCGGCGCCCTGGTCGACGCCGGCACCACCGGCCTGCGGGTGGTCTCCAACAACTGCGGGGTCGACGACTGGGGCCTGGGCCTGCTGCTGCGGGCCGGCCGGATCGCCCGGATGACCTCCAGCTACGTCGGGGAGAACAAGGAGTTCGCCCGGCAGTACCTGAACGGCGAACTCGAGGTCGAACTCACCCCGCAGGGCACCCTGGCCGAGCGGCTGCGGGCCGGCGGCGCCGGCATCCCGGCCTTCTACACCCCCGCCGGGGCCGGGACCCAGGTCGAGGAGGGCGGCCTGCCCTGGCGCTACGCCCCCGGCGGCGGCGCGGTCGCGGTGGCCTCCCCGCCCAAGGAGGTCCGGGAGTTCGGCGGCCGCCGCCACCTGCTGGAGGAGGCGATCCGCGCCGACTTCGCACTGGTGCGCGCCGAGGTCGCCGACCGGCACGGCAACTGCGTCTTCCACGCCGCCGCCCGCAACTTCAACCCGCTGTGCGCCACCGCCGGCCGGACCACGGTGGTCGAGGCCGACCGGATCGTCGAGGCGGGCGAGCTCCCGCCGGACGCCGTCCACCTGCCCGGCGTCTACGTCGACCGGATCGTCGCCGCCGACCCGGCCGACCGCCGGATCGAACGGCGCACCGTCAGCAGCCCCGCCGCCCCCGAGGAGTCCCGATGACCGCCGCCCTCGACCCCCGCGACGCGCTCGCCGCCCGGGCCGCCCGCGAACTGCGCGACGGCCAGTACGTCAACCTCGGCATCGGCCTGCCCACCCTGGTCCCCGGCCACCTGCCGCCCGGCGTGCACGTCGTCCTGCACTCCGAGAACGGCATCCTCGGCACCGGCCCCTACCCGGCGGACGCCGACGTCCACCCCGACCTGATCAACGCCGGCAAGGAGACCGTCACCGTCAACCCCGGTGCGGCGTACTTCGATTCGGCGTTCTCCTTCGGCATGGTGCGCTCCGGGCGGATCGACGTCTCGGTGCTCGGTGCGATGCAGGTCTCCGCCCGCGGCGACCTCGCCAACTGGATGATCCCCGGCAAGATGGTCAAGGGCATGGGCGGCGCGATGGACCTGGTCCACGGCGCCCGCCGGCTGATCGTCGTCATGGAGCACACCGCGAAGGACGGCAGCCCGAAGATCGTCGACGAGCTGAGCCTGCCCGCCACCGGCCGCGCCGTCGTCCACCGCGTCGTCACCGACCTCGCCACCCTCGACGTCACCCCCGAGGGCCTGCGCCTGGTCTCCCTCGCGGACGGCGTCACCCTCGCCGACGTGCGCGCCGCGACCGAGCCGCCGGTGCTGGCCTGAGCCCGCGACGGAGGGGGCCCGCCGTTCCCGGCGGGCCCCCTCCGTCCTGCGGTCGGCCCTTGGTTCCGTCCTGCGGTCAGCCCTTGGTGTTCGGGATCTGCCAGTCGATCGCCTTCTGGCCGAAGCCCTCCAGGGCCTCGTTGATCTGCGAGAACGGCTTGCTGCCGAGGAACAGCTTCGCGGACAGCGGCGACGGGTGCGCGCCCTGGACCACCACGTGGCGCTCGGTGTCGATCAGCGGGAGCTTCTTCTTCGCGTAGCCGCCCCAGAGCACGAACACGCAGGGCTCCTCGCGGGCGCTGACCGCCTTGATCACCGCGTCGGTGAACTTCTCCCAGCCCTTGTTCTTGTGCGAGTTGGCCTCGTGCGCCCGCACCGTGAGCACCGCGTTGAGCAGCAGCACGCCCTGCTCGGCCCACGGCATCAGGTACCCGTTGTCCGGCACGGTCAGGCCGAGGTCGGTGCCGAGCTCCTTGTAGATGTTGCGCAGCGACGGCGGGGTCCTGACGCCGGGCAGCACCGAGAAGCTCATGCCGTGCGCCTGGCCGTTGTCGTGGTAAGGGTCCTGGCCGAGGATCAGCACCTTGACGTCCTGGTAGGGCACCGCCTCCAGCGCCGCGAACTCCTGCCCGGCCGGCGGGAACACCTCGTGCTCGGCGCGCTCGGCGGCCAGGAACTCCGCCAGCTGCGCGAAGTAGGGCTTGCCGGTCTCCTCGGCGAGCACTCCCCGCCAGGACTCGGGCAGCTCCGGCACGCCGCCCGCGGACGTCTCGGCCAGCTCCGTCACGTTGTACCTCCCACCGGCCGCGCCGCACGGCGGCCGCTCTTGACTCGTGCGTTCCGCGGGCCCGTCCCGGACCCACCGCGGTGAACGCTACACAGTCGCGCCGACAGCCCGCGCCGCCCGCCGCAACTCCCCCGCACCGCAAGCCCCTTGGCGTACGACCGCGACGCCCGCCCGCCCGGCCCGGCCGTCGCCGCCCGGCTCCGGACGCCCGTGCGAGGTCCCTGCCGGAGCGTCCGCACGGAGCGCTATCTTTGCGGTGGCGACCCGTGCCCCGCCGTGGGGGCGGGACGGGGACGGGCCCGGGGAGCGGGGCCCGGCAGTGGAAGCAGTGACGGGCGCGGCCGGCCGTGCCACGGGGGAAGGAAAACCGCGATGAACGAACCCTCCAACGACAGCGGTGCGTCCGGCGCCGCGGTGGGCGGCGCCATCGGCGCGGTGGTCGGCGGCGTGGCGGCGGCCGCGCTGGTCGCCCAGACCCAGGCCCTGATCGGCCAGGTCGGCGCCGCCGCGGTCAAGGTCGAGGTGGAGAACCTGCAGACCTTCAAGAAGCGGGTCGACGACCTGCTCAGCACGCTGGACAGCTCGGCCGCGGGCCAGGGCACGATCTCCCGGCAGCAGCTGGCGCCCGGCCAGCTCGGCCAGGACTTCGGCCAGGCCGGCGACCTGATGAGCTCCTACACCACGGTGCACGCCAACCTGGACCAGCTCTCCAGGACGCTGTCCATGCAGATCGAGGCGATGAGCGCCAGCATCGACATGGCGGCCCGGGGCTACCAGAACGCGGACGCCGCGCAGCAGGAGAAGTTCCAGTCGCTGCTGAACCGGACGGGCGCCCAGTCGCAGCTCCCGCCGGCCGGCGGAGCGCAGGCCCGGGCCGGGCAGCAGCAGCCCGGCCACCCGGCCGCGGCGCCCGGCAGCAGCGTCCAGCAGGGCTCGTACTGACCGCCCGGTCCGACCACAGCACAGGGGGAGAGAACCGATGGAACTCGAAGAGTCGAGACTGGTCCGGATCCAGCCGGGCGAGATAGGCCGCGCCAGCCACGAACAGCTGGTCGCCATGATCGAGAACGCCAACCCGTTCGCGGTGTCCGGCGTCGGGCAGCAACTGATCGACGCCGCCCAGCAGATGGACCAGATCAGCGAGGAGCTGCACACCCACATCAGCAGCCTCGACTGGGAGGGCCGGGCCGCCGACAGCTTCAAGGACTGGGGCACCCAGGTCTCCCGTTCCACCATGGACCTGGCCACCTACTCGCGGAACGCCGGCACCCACATGACCTCGGCCGGCGACACCCTCAGCACCGTCAAGTACGGCCTGCCCCCGGTGCCGTACGACGACATGGAGACCGTGCGCCGCTACGAGGCGCAGGACAACACGGCCGCGACCATCGGCGGCGCCGTCATCGGCGGCGTGGTCATGCCGGGCATCGGCGCCGCCGCGGGCGGCTACCTCGGCGGCAAGATGGCCGGGATGCTCGACCCGAACTGGGTCACCGAGGAACAGGCCCGCGCCGCGTCCGACCGGGTCTTCCAGGCGCACCAGGAGGCCATCACGCAGATGGAGCGCCTGAGCCAATCGTACGAGTACGCGAGCACCCGGCTCAACTCGGCCGCGGTGCCCTCCTTCCCGGCCCCGCCGGGATCGCAGCGGTCCGACCGTCTGCAAGAGGTGCCGATCGACGGCGGCAACGGCCGCGGCGGTGGCGGTGGCGGCGGCACCACGCCGCCCCAGCCGCCGACCTGGACGCCGCCCGGCGGGGGCGGGGGCGGCACGACCACGCCTCCTCCGACGGTGGTGCCGCCCCCGCCGAGCCCGCCGCACCTGATCCGGCACCCCGGCCCGGTGCCGACCCCGCACCCCTACCCGACGCCGGTCCCGCCGCCCCCGGTCACGCCGCCGGGCGGTCCCACCCCGGTGACCCCGGACCCGCCGCCGCTGAAGATCGACCACCTGCCGCCGACCCCGACGGTCCCCGGCCCGGGCGGCGGCGGTGACGGTGGTGGTGGCCTGATCGGCGGTGGCGGCGGTGGCGGCGGCCTGATCGGCGGTGGCGGCGGTGGCGGCGGCCTGATCGGCGGTGGCGGCGGTGGCGGCGGTCTCAGCGGGGGCGGAGGCGGCGGTGGTTACACCGGCGGCCTGGTCCCGGGCCTGGGCGGCGGCGGTGCGCTCGGCGGCAGCGGCGCGGGCGGCGGCCGGGCCACCGGCGGCGGCACGGCCGGGACGACCGGCGCGGGTGCCCGGGCCGGCACCGGCACCGGCGCCTCGTCGGGCACCGCGGGCGCGACCGGCCAGACCGGCCGGGCGGGTGCCGCGGGCGCGGGCGGCATGGGCGGCGTGCACGGCAGTGGCGGCGCGGGCGGCGCCCGTGGCGGGGCCGGCGGTTCGCGCGGCAGCGGGTTGGTGAACCGCGCGGGCGGCACCGTCGGCGCGAGCCGCGGCGCGGGCGGGCGCGGCGAGTTCACCCCGGGCGGGACCGGCCTGCGCGGCCGGGCCGAGCGGGGCGCGGACGGCCGGGCCGGCGGCTCCTTCGGCGGCGGGCACGGCGGCGGCAGCGCCAACCGCAAGGGCAAGGCCCAGGGCAACCGTCCGGACTACCTGACCGAGGACGAGAACACCTGGACGTCCGGGATGGGCCCGGTCAATCCGAACGTGATCGAGTAGTGACCGGTTCGACGGCCCGGTCGCGGGGGCTGCGGCTCCCGCGGCCGGGCCGAACTGTGCGCCGGGGCCGCCCCGGTGGACGTGGCGAGGGACGAGGGAGCGTGTGATGCGGGGAACGGGCAGGGCAGGACGGGGGCGGCGGTTCGCCGCCGCGGCGGCGGTCGGCGCCGTCCTGTGGGGGTGGACGGCCGGACCCGCGTCGGCCGCAGACTCGATCCGCGCGCAGGAGTGGCACCTGGACGCCATGCACGCCGACGAGATGTGGCGGACCAGCACCGGCAAGGGCATCACGGTCGCGGTGGTCGACACCGGCGTGCAGGCCGACGCCCCCGATTTGGCCGGCCAGCTCGTGCCGGGCACCGACCTCAGCGGCCTGCCGGAAGGGGCGCTCGCCGATCCGGCCGGCCACGGGACCCACATGGCCAGCGACATCGCCGGTACCGGGAAGAACCTGAACGGCCAGGGCGCGTACGGTCTCGCGCCCGGAGCGAAGATCCTCCCCGTCAAGATCAACGACTCCGGCGGCGGCAGCACCGAGAACGACGACCGGTACGTGGACCAGCTCTCCCGGGGCATCACCTACGCGGCCGACCACGGCGCCAAGGTCGTCAACGTCTCCCAGGGCATCGGCGGGCTCAGCCCCGCCAACCGCAACAAGCTCCAGGCCGCCGTCGACCACGCCCGCGACCGGGGTGCGCTGGTGATCGCCGCGGCCGGCAACAGCGGCGACAGCGGCAACGGCGTCCAGTTCCCCGCCGCGCTGCCCGGCGTGGTCGGCGTGGCCGGCACCGACCGGGACGCGAAGGCCTGGTCGAAGTCGCAGCACGGCCCGCAGGTGGTGCTGGCCGCCCCGGCGGTGGAGATCTACGGCGCCTGCACCAGCGGGTCCGGCTACTGCAAGGGCGACGGCACCTCCGACTCCACCGCCCTGACCTCGGCCTCCGCCGCGCTGATCTGGTCGGTGCACCCGGACTGGACGGCCAACCAGGTGCTGCGGGTGATGATCAACACCGCGAGCAACCCGGAGGAGCGCAGCGACTACCTGGGCTACGGCGTCATCCGGCCCCGGATCGCCCTGACCAGCCCGGGCGACCCCGGCCCGGCGGACGTCAGCCCGCTGCCCGGCGCAGGCGCAGGTGCCGCGGCCTCGCCCGGGGCCGGGAAGTCGGGCGCGGCGGACCAGCCGGGCGGGGCGGCGAGCGACGCCGCGAGTGCCGCGCCGGAGGGGTCCGCGCCCGCGGAGTCCTCGGCGCCCGAGGCGACCGGGCAGCAGTCCTCCGGATCGGGCAGCCTCCCGCTGGTCGTCGGCGGCGCGGTGGCGGGCGTCCTGGTGCTGGTGCTCGTGGCGGTGCTGGTCGTCCGGCGCAACCGCTCCACCGGCCCGGGCCCGGTGCCGCCGGGCGCCCCGTACGGCGTGCCGCCGCAGCAGCAGCCGTACGCCCCGCAGCCGCCCGCGCCGCAGCCCTACGGCCAGCAGCCCGCCGCGCCGCCCGCCGCCCCGCCCGGGTACGGCCAGCAGCCGCCGTACGGCCGACCCGCCGCGCCGCCCGCCGCGCCCCCCGGGTACGGCCAGCAGCCGCCGTACGGGCAGCAGCCGCCGCCCTCGGGCGGGAACCCGTACGCGAACTGACGCCGCAGCGGCCCGGACGGCGGGCGGCCCGGAGTGCCCGGGCCGCCCGCCGTCGGCGTTCACCGGCTTCCCGCTCCCCGTCCCGGGCCCCGCGGGTCCTGGTCCGCGGGGGTGTCCGCGCAGGTGTCCGCGGGCGCGGACGCCCCTGTGTCCGGCCGGTCGGGACGACTAGGCTGATCGGCGTTGGGGCAGCCTGTGGCGCCCGACCGGCCAGTGGTGTCCGGTCGGAGCGATCACGAAGATCGTTCGACCTGTGCAAGACCAAGGAGACACCCACGTGGCAGACCGCAAGCCCATCGAGACCTGGCTGACCGACATGGACGGAGTCCTCATCCACGAGGGCGTGCCGATCCCCGGGGCCGATGCCTTCATCAAGCGGCTGCGTGAGTCCGGGAAGCCCTTCCTGGTGCTCACCAACAACTCGATCTACACCCAGCGCGACCTGCACGCCCGCCTGGCCCGGATGGGCCTGGACGTGCCCGCCGAGCACATCTGGACCTCCGCCCTGGCCACCGCGAAGTTCCTGGACGACCAGCGTCCGGGCGGCACCGCGTACGTGATCGGCGAGGCCGGCCTGACCACCGCGCTGCACGACGTCGGCTACGTGCTGACCGACACCGCACCGGACTTCGTGGTGCTGGGCGAGACCCGGACGTACTCCTTCGAGGCGATGACCAAGGCCGTCCGCCTGATCAACGACGGTGCCCGGTTCATCGCCACCAACCCGGACGAGACCGGCCCGTCCGCCGAGGGCGCGCTGCCCGCGACCGGCGCGGTGGCCGCGCTGATCACCAAGGCGACCGGCGTGGAGCCGTACTTCGTGGGCAAGCCGAACCCGCTGATGATGCGGGCCGGCCTGAACGCGATCGGCGCGCACTCCGAGCACAGCGCGATGATCGGCGACCGGATGGACACCGACATCGTCTCCGGCATGGAGGCCGGCATGTCGACCTTCCTGGTGCTGACCGGTCTGACCCAGGCCGCCGACGTCGACCGCTTCCCGTACCGGCCGACCCAGGTGGTCAACTCGATCGCCGACCTGGTCGAACTGGTCTGACCCGCCCCCGCAGGGCCCCGGCGAACGCCTCGCCGGGGCCCTCCGCCGTGCCGCCGCCGTGCCGACGTCAGGCCAGGTCGCGGGCGTCGGCGCCGGGCAGCCAGTCGCGGTCGGGGCGGTACTCCAGCCAGCGGCGTTCGCGGCCGCGTTCGGCGAAGGCGCGCAGCAGGGCGGGGACGGCGGGGTGCGGGCGTTCGCGGTGCCAGACCAGGGACCAGGCGTACAGCGGGACGGGGTCCACCAGCGGGCGGACGGCCAGGCCGGGCGGGACGGCGAGCGGGAGTTCGGCGGGCAGCAGGGTGCAGCCGTCGGGGACGGTGCGGACCCGGTCGAGCAGGTGGGCGAGGCCGAGGTTGGCCTCGCCGGGCAGCAGCGGGACGCCGAAGTGCGCGCCGAACCGGGCCAGGAAGTCCAGCCGGGCCGGGTCGGCGGGCAGCACCAGCCGCAGCGCGGCCAGGTCGGCGGGGCGCAGCCGGTCGGCGCGGGCCAGCGGGTGGTCGGCGGGCAGCACCGCGTCGACGGGTTCCAGCCGGACCAGCCGGTGCGCCAACTCCCCTCCGGCGCCCGGCTGGTGGCGGCCGAACCCGGCGGCGCTCTCGCCCCGGACCAGGGCGGCGGCGACCGCGTCGAGGTCCCGGGCGGGGCCGACCTCGACGGTCAGTCCGGGGGCGGCGGCGAGCGCGTCGCGCACGGTGCGCAGCGGCTCGAACAGGTGGCCCCAGACGTCCAGCCGGGCGGGTGCGGCCCGCTGCCGGACGGCGGCGAGGGCGGCCTGCCCGGCGGCCAGTGCGGCCCGCGCGGGGTCGAGCAACCGCCGTCCGGCGTCGGTGAGTTGCACGGCGGTGGGGCCGCGGTCGAGCAGCTGGACGCCCAACTCCCGTTCCAGGGCGGCGATCCGCTTGGAGGCGGCCTGCTGGGTGATCGCCAACTGCTCGGCGGCGCGCCCGAAGTGGCGCTGCTCGGCGACTGCGACGAAGGCCCGCAGCTGCCGGAGGTCGGGGTCGTCCATCGGGCCATCATCGCCGACAACCGGCGGTTGTCACAGGGCCGTTCCGGTTGTTGGACCCTCCCGGGGCCCGGGCCGTTGACTGGGTGCAGCACCGAGCGAGTCGGTCCCCACGAGAGGAAGTGCCCTGATGAAGGCCCTGGTTCCGGCGCACGGCACGGTCGAGTTCGCCGAGGTCCCGCAGCCCGAGCCACGCCCCGGCGAGGTGCTGGTGAAGGTCGACGCGTTCTCGGTGAACCGCGGCGAGACCTTCCTGCTGGAGGATCCCCCGCCGCACTGGCGGCCCGGCAAGGACGTCGCCGGGCTGGTCGTGCAGGCCGCCGCGGACGGCACCGGCCCGGCGGTCGGGCAGCGGGTGGTGGCGCACCCGCCGGGCGCGGGCTGGGCGGAGTACGCGGCGGTGCGCACGGACGCGCTGGCGGTGCTGCCCGAGCGGCTGGCCGCCCCGACCGCCGCCGCCCTGCCGCTGGCCGGCCTGACCGCGCTGCGGCTGCTGCGCGCGGCGGGCCCGGTGACCGGGCGGCGGCTGCTGCTGACCGGCGCGTCCGGCGGCGTCGGCCACTACGTCACCGAGTTGGCGGCGGCGGCCGGGGCGCAGCTGACGGTCGTCACCGCGAACGCCGAACGCGGTTCCCGGCTGCGGGAGTTGGGCGCGGCCGAGGTGGTGCACGAGGTGGCCGGGGCGCGCGGCCCGTACGACCTGGTGCTGGAGTCGACCGGCGGCGCGGAGCTGCCCCGGGCGCTGGCGCTGCTCGCCCCGCGCGGCCGGCTGCTGTGGTTCGGGCAGGCGTCCCGCGAGCCGGTCCGGCTGGACTTCTTCGCCCTGCTGAACGGCCCGGTCTCGGCCACCGTCCGGCACTTCAGCTACGCGGACGTCGACCACCCGGACGGGGACGACCTGCGCACCCTGGTCCGGCTGACCGAGCAGGGCCGGCTGCACCCCGAACTCGGCCTGGTCGACGACTGGCGGCACACCGCGGAGGCGATCGCCGCCCTGCGCGGCCGGCGCGTGCGCGGCAACACCGTCCTCACCCTCAACTGACCTTCCACACAAGGAGATCCGTCATGAACACCGACCCCCGTACCGTCGTCACCGACTACGTGGCCGCGGTGGCCCGCGGCGACGCGGACGCCATCCGGGACGCCTTCACCGAGGACGTGGTCTGGAGCTACCCGGGCGACCTGCCGCTGAGCGGCGAGTGGCGCGGCCGGACGGCCGTCGTCGAGGACTTCCTCGGCTCGGTCGGCGGCGTCTTCGAACCCGGCACGGCCGTCGAGGTCGCCCTGGTCGGCACGCCGATCGCCGAGGGCGACCGGGTGGTCGCCGAGTGGACCTCGCGCGGCACCACCGTGCACGGCCGCCGCTACGACAACCGCTGCCTGGGCGTCTTCACCGTCCGGGACGGCCGGATCGCCGCCGTCCGCGAGTACACCGACACCCGGCACGTCGCCGAGACCCTGTTCCCGAACGGCGGGTGACCGCCCGGCCCCGGACCGTCGCACCCGGTCCGGGGCACCTCAACGCCGCCTTAAGCCGCCCGTAACTACCCTGACGTACCGTCAACTTCCTTGCCCGGACTGGTTAGCGTCCCGAACACACCCTCTCCGCACCACGCAAGGGAGCCCCGATGGCCTCCGTCCGCCGCACCACCTCCCCCGTCCGTCCCCGCGCCGTCCGCGCCGCCGCGCGCACCGCCGCCGTCCTGCTGCTGGCCGTCGCCGCGCTGTCGGCCGGCCCGGCCGCCCGGCCCGCCGTCGCCGCCGCTCCCGGCGCCGTCCCGGCCTCCGTCCCCGCCGCTGCCGCTGCCGCCGCCCCCGCCGTCCCCGTCACCGCGCCGCTGGCCCGGTCCGGCGACGGCAGCGGGGACGGCGGGGACGCGGTCCGCAACGGCATGCTGCTGTCGCTGGGCTCGGTGCTGCTGCTGACCGGTGCGGCGTGCGCCGTGCTGTACCGGCGCCGTCCGCCCTCCGACCGCTGAGCACACCGCCGGAGCCGGGGCCCGGGCCCGCGCCGACCGGGCCCGGCGAACCGGTCGGCCTCCGCCGTTCGGCGGGGCCGGGGTGGTTGAGTTGAGGGCATGAGCACGCCCTCCGCCCCGTTCCGCGTCGGCCTGATCGGCTACGGCCTGGCCGGTTCCGCCTTCCACGCCCCGCTGATCGCCACCACGCCCGGACTGCAGCTGGACGCGGTGGTCACCGCCAACCCCGACCGCCGGGCCCAGTTGCACCGCGACCACCCGGGCGCCCGCGCCCTCGACACCCCCGAGCAGCTGTTCGGGGACGCCGACCGGTTCGACCTGGTGGTGATCGCCTCCCCCAACCGCACCCACGTCCCGCTCGCCCGCACCGCCCTGCTGGCCGGCCTGGCCACCGTGGTCGACAAGCCGCTGGCCGCGACCAGCGCCGAGGCCCGCGACCTGTGCGAGTTCGCCGAGAAGTCCGGCCTGCTGCTGTCGGTGTTCCAGAACCGCCGCTGGGACGGCGACTTCCTGACCGCCCGCCGCCTGGTCGAGGAGGGCCGGCTCGGCCGGGTGCACCGCTTCGAGTCCCGGTTCGAGCGCTTCCGTCCCAAGCCCAAGCCGGGCTGGCGCGAGCTCGCCGACCCGGCCGAGGTCGGCGGCACCCTGTACGACCTGGGCAGCCACCTGGTCGACCAGGCGCTGACCCTGTTCGGGCCGGTCGAGACGGTGTACGCGGAGATCGACGTGCGCCGCGACGGCGCGGTGGTCGACGACGACGCCTTCCTCGCCCTGACCCACACCGGCGGCGTCCGCTCCCAGCTGTGGACCAGCGCGCTGGCCCCGCTCGCCGGGCCCCGGCTGCGCGTCCTCGGCGACAGCGCCGGGTACGTCAAGTTCGGCCTGGACCCGCAGGAGGCCGCCCTGCGCTCCGGCCGCCGCCCCGGCGGGCCGGCGGACCACTGGGGCGACGACGACCCGGCCGCGTACGGCCTGCTCGGCAGCGACGGCGACGCCGAACCGGTCACCACCGACCCGGGCGACTACCCGGCGTACTACGCGGGGATCGCCGCCTCGCTCGCCGACCGCACCCCGCCGCCGGTCGACCCGCGCGACGCGGTCGCCACCCTCGCCGTCCTGGAGGCCGCCCGCGCCTCCGCCGCGACCGCCTCGGTGGTCCGGCTGCCCTGAAACCCCGCGCCGACGGCGGGGCGGAGCCCGGGACCAGGAGCCCAGAAACCGGAGCCAGGAGCCCAGAACCCCGAGCCCCGAGCGCGGAGCCCGGAACCCGGAACCCGGAACTCCGGCGCCCGCCCCGCCGTTGACCGCTCCGGAACTGCGCCGCACGGCCCGGCCGTTGACGCAGCGTCCGCACCCGACCCGCCCGGCGGAACCCCGCCCGGACGGCTCCCGCCCCGGCCCGAGGAGGTTGCGCGCCGTGCTCGTCACCCCGCTCCTGCTCGTCCTGTTCCGGGTCCTCACCGGTGACCTGCTCACCGGCCCGGGTGCGCTGACCGCGGCCGCGCTGCTGCTGCTCGCCGTCGCCGTCACCGCCACCCTCACCACCACCCGCCTCCCCGGCGCCCGCACCCCGGCGGCCGTGCACGCGGCGGCGCTGCGCCGCCGCGCCTACCGCACCGCCTACCTGCCGCCGCGCGACCCGGACGCCGCGGGCCGCGCCCGCCCCCGAGCCCCGGGACAGCGGCCCGCGGCCGCCTGAGGGGCCCGCTCCTCCCCGCAGTCCCCGAACTCCCGCTGCCCCGCCGGGGCCGGGAGCCCACCGCTCCCGCGCGCCCCGCCGGGGGCCGGGGGGAACTGCGCGGGAAACCACCCGCACACGCACCACCCGGTTCCCGTCACGCCCGCGCGCGGCGCGGCCGGGCCGGGCCTGCGTCCCCTCCTCGCGTCCGCCCTCCGAGCACCGTCGTCACGACCCGCCGACTCCCGGAGAGCCCGACCATGTCCGTCCTGAGCGTCCTCGACCCCGCCGTCCACCTCGCCCACGCCGCCGTCGCGGCCCTCGCCGCCGTCGTCCCCACCGCGGCCGCGATCGTCCTGTTCACCCTGGCCGTCCGGGCCGCCCTGCACCCGTTGGCCCGGTCCGCGGCCCGGGCCGAGCGGGCCCGCGCCCGGCTCGCGCCGAAG
Source organism: Kitasatospora cineracea (assembly GCF_003751605.1). Classification (NCBI taxonomy): domain Bacteria; kingdom Bacillati; phylum Actinomycetota; class Actinomycetes; order Kitasatosporales; family Streptomycetaceae; genus Kitasatospora; species Kitasatospora cineracea. The sequence goes on along the minus strand of NZ_RJVJ01000001.1, from coordinate 2,617,239 downwards.
GTCGCGCGGCTGCGCGAGCGGCACGCCCGGAACCCCGAGCGGCTGAACCGCGAACTGCTCGCCCTGCACCGCGCCGAGGGCACCGGCCCGTTCGCGGGGCTGCTCCCGGTGCTGCTGCAGGCCCCGTTCTTCTCGGTGATGTACCGCCTGTTCACCACCGCCCCGGGCCACCTGCTCGACGCGACCCTCGCGGGCGTCCCGCTGGCCGTCCGCCCCGCGGCCGCCCACACGCCGGCGCAGTTCGCGGTGTTCGCCGTCCTGGAGGCGGCCCTGCTGGCCCTGGCCTGGGCCGGCGTCCGCCGTGCGAAGCACGCCCCCGCCCCCGTCGGCCCGGTCCGCTGGCTGGCCTTCGGCACCCCGCTGTTCGCCCTGCTGCTGCCGCTCGCGGGCCAGCTCTACCTGCTGACCAGCACGGCCTGGACGGCGGCCGAGCGGTGGTACCTGCACCGCCCGGCCGCCGGCCTCGCCACCGGTCAGGCGGTGCGCCACCCCGCCAGGTAGGCGTCGATCTCGCCGGCCAGCCGGCGCTTGCCCGCCCCGTCGAGGAAGGACGCCTCGACGGCGCCCAGGGCGAGCGCCGCGACCCCGGCCTCGTCCAGGCCGAGCAGCTTCGCGGCGACCGCGTACTCGGTGTTCAGGTCGGTGCCGAACATCGGCGGGTCGTCGCTGTTGATGGTGACCAGCAGCCCGGCGTCGACCATCTGCCGGACGGGGTGGTCCTCGATCCGTTCGACCACCCGGGTCGCCAGGTTGGAGGTCGGGCAGACCTCCAGCGGGATCCGGTGCTCGCCCAGGTAGTCGACCAGGGCCGGGTCCTTGACCGACTGGGTGCCGTGGCCGATCCGCTCGGCGCCGAGCACCCGGATCGCGTCCCAGACCGTCTCGGGGCCGGTCGACTCGCCGGCGTGCGGCACGCTGTGCAGGCCGGCCGCCCGGGCCCGGTCGAAGTACGGCTTGAACTGCGGGCGCGGCACGCCGATCTCGGGGCCGCCGAGTCCGAACGAGACCAGCCCGTCGGGGGCCAGGTCGAGGGCGAGGCGGGCGGTCTCCTCGGCGGAGGCCAGCCCGGCCTCGCCGGGGATGTCGAAGCACCAGCGCAGCACGATGCCGAGGTCCTTCTCGGCGGACAGCCGGGCGTCCTCGATCGCCTCCATGAAGGCGACGTCGGGGATGCCGCGGCTGACCGACGAGTAGGGGGTGACGGTCAGTTCGGCGTAGCGGATGTTCTGCCGGGCCATGTCCTGGGCGACGCCGTAGGTCAGCGCCCGGACGTCCTCGGCGTCCCGGATCAGGTCGACGACGCTCAGGTACACCTCGATGAAGTGCGCGAAGTCGGTGAAGGTGAAGTACTCGGCGAGCGCCTGCGGGTCCACCGGCACCTTGCTGCGCCCGGCGTGCCGGGCCGCGAGTTCGGCCACCACCCGCGGCGAGGCCGAGCCCACGTGGTGCACGTGCAGCTCCGCCTTCGGCATTCCGGCGATGAACGCCTCGATCCCCTGGACACCCTCGGCCACGGCACGCTCCCGTCTGCTCTCACCCGGATCCGGACCGCCCGGACGCGGGTCGCCCGGGTCCGGACCACCCGGACCCGAACGGACCTCGCATGCTAACCCGCGGCGGCCCGCCGGCCGGTCACCACTTGGCGGCCAGCTTGGCGATCGCGGCGCGCGCATCGTCCTTGCTGGTGGCGGCGTTGAAGTTCGGGTCGACGTCCAGGAACACCTTGACCACGACGGTGCCCTTGCGGGCCAGGATGAAGACGAAGTCCCGCGGGTCGGTCCGGCCGCCGTCGGTGGTGGGGTAGGTGGCCTTGCCCTCCTCGACGTACACCTCCTCGGCGCCGGGCACCGTGGGCGCCTTGCCCGCGTGGACGCCGGTGTACTTGTCGTCGCCGTCGGTGTGGTTCGGGCAGCGCTGGTCGTTCTCCCGGAAGGACTGGAGCTCCTGGCGCGCGTCGGCGACCGAGGCGAACTGGTCGGCCTCGGTGCTGGCGAAGGTGGTGTCGCTCTCGTGGTCCTGCTTGACGAAGCGCGCCACGGTCGCGGTCAGCCCCTTGACCGCGGTGCCGTCCGGCACGAAGGCGCAGGACTTGTCCATCACGTAGTTGGCCGTGCCGGTGTCGTCGTCGCCGTCGGCCGCGTAGGTCTCCCACTCGGCGGCGGTCAGCGCGAGCTTGCCCATCTTCGCCTGGGCCGCCTTGTCGGTGCCCGTCGCGGTGCCGCCGCTCGGCCTGGTGCTGGGCTTGCCGCCGTTGGCCGGCTCCTTGGCCTTGCCCTTGCCGGTGGGGCTCGCGCCCGCGGTCGGCGAGCCGGCCGCCGAGGACGCGGCCGGGCCGGCGTCCGTCAGGTCGTCGTTGCAGGCCGTCAGCACCAGTCCGGCGGCCGCCAGTGCCGCAACCCGCAGCCCGAGCTTTCGTGTACGTACCGTCATGTCCGTCAACTCCCCCGTGGAGAACAGGCGTCCGACCCCCCTGGCCGCGCCGATCGGTCGCTCACCCTACCCAAGGGTCCGGACACCCGCCGACCGGTCGGCGGGGGCCGGCCGGACGGTCCGTCAGCCGCCCAGCGCGGTGCTGACGGTGTGGATCAGCAGGCCGGCCAGCGCGCCGACCACGGTGCCGTTGATCCGGATGAACTGCAGGTCACGGCCGACGTTGGCCTCGATCTTGCGGGAGGCGTCGGCGGCGTCCCAGCCGGCCACGGTGTCGGAGATCAGCGAGGTGATCTCCTCCCGGTAGGTGGAGACCACGTACTCGGCGGCGTCCAGCAGCCAACCGTCAGTTTTTGCCTGAAGTTTGCCGTCGGTGGCGAGCCGTCGGCCGAGGCTCCGCAGCCCGTCGGTGAGGCGGCGGCGCAGTTCGCTGTCCTCGTCCTCGGCGGCGTTCAGCACCAGGGTGCGGACGGCCGACCAGGAGGAGGCGATCAGGTCCTGCACCTCGGGGCGGGCCAGCAGTTCGGACTTGGCGCGCTCGACCCGGTCGATGGTCGCGGGGTCGTGCTGGAGCTCCTGCGCGAAGTCGGCGAGGAAGTTGTCGAGGGCGCCGCGCGCGGGGTGCACCGGGTCGTCGCGGACGTCGCCGACGAAGCGCAGCAGTTCCTTGTAGACCCGTTCGCCGACCTGCTGGTCGAGGAACTTGGGCGTCCAGCCGGGGGTCTTGGCGGTGACCCGGGCGACCACCTCGCCGTGGTGCTCGACCAGCCAGTCGTGGGCCCGCACCGCGACCAGGTCGACCAGGCCCCGGTGCCCGCCGTCGGCGACGACCTTGCCCAGCAGCCGGCCGGCGGGTTCGGCGACCGAGGTGGCGGCGGCCCGCCGGGTGACCGCCTCGGCGACCACGGCCTGCACGTCGTCGTCGCGGAGCACCGCGAGCAGGCCGCGCAGCGCGGCGGCGGCCTCCCGGGTGACGCGTTCGGCGCTGCCGGGCGCGGAGAGCCACTCGCCGAGCCGCCGGGCCACGCCGATCCGGCCGAGCCGGGCCCGGACCACCGGCGCGGACAGGAAGTTGTCGCCGACGAAGTCGCCGAGCGAGCGTCCGAAGGCGTCCTTCTTGGTCGGGATGATCGCGGTGTGCGGGATCGGCAGGCCGAACGGGCGGCGGAACAGCGCGGTGACGGCGAACCAGTCGGCGAGCGCGCCGACCATGCCGGCCTCGGCGGCGGCGGCCACGTACCCGGCCCAGGCGCCCGCCCCGGCCGCCTTGGCCCAGGTGGCGAGGGCGAAGACCAGGGTGGCCAGGCCGAGCAGGCCGGTGGCGATGGTCTTCATCCGTCGGACACCGCGCCGTTTCTCCTCGTCGGCGGCGGTGAAGCTGACTCCGGGGGCAGTCTGGTCCGCGCTCACCCCGCCAGCCTGGCACACCGGCCCGGCGAAACGGCCCCCGCCCCGCGAATCCGCCGCCCGCCCGGGCCCGGGCCGCCCGCTCAGCCGCCCCCGCCGAGCACGATCCGCCGCACGCCCTCCCAGCGGGCCGGGTCGGTGACCCGGCGGCCGTCGAGCAGCACCCGCACGCCCGGGAAGTCGACCGCGCCGAGGTCCCGGTACTCGGGGTGGTCGGCCTGGACGACCAGCGCGGTGGCGGGTTTGCCCTGGTCGGGCGGCAGGCCGAGGGCGGCCAGTTCCTCCGGGAGGTACAGCGGGTCGCTGACGCCGATCTCGGCCCCGGCCGCCCGCAGCGCCTCGACCAGCGGGAACACTCCGGAGTACGCGGTCTCCTTGACCCCGCCCCGGTAGGACGCGCCGAGCACCGTCACCGCGACGCCCGTCAGCGGGCCGAGCGCGCCCTCCAGCAGCCCGACCGCGTACGCCGGGACCTGCTCGTTGGCCTCGCGGGCGGCCCGCACCACGGTGGCGCCGGGGTCGTTCCACAGGTACAGCCGCGGGTAGACCGGGATGCAGTGGCCGCCGACCGCGATGCCGGGCCGGTGCAGGTGGCTGTAGGGCTGGGAGTTGCAGGCGTCGACGATCTCGGCGAGGTCGACGCCGACCCGGTCCGCGTACCGGGCGAACTGGTTGACCAGCGCGATGTTGACGTCCCGGTAGGTGGTCTCGGCGAGCTTGGCGAACTCGGCGGCCTCCGCCGTGGACAGCGCCCACACGCCGTTGCCGCGCGGCAGGTCGGGGCGCGGGTCGAAGTCGAGCACCGCCTGGTAGAAGTCGACGCCGCGCCGGGTGGACTCCTCGTCGATGCCGCCGACCAGCTTGGGGTAGCGCCGCAGGTCGGCGAAGACCCGTCCGGTGCGTACCCGTTCGGGGCTGAACACCAGCGCGAAGTCCCGCCCGGCGGCCAGCTGGGAGCCGGCCTCCAGCCGCCGGGCGAAGCGGCCGCGGACGGTGCCGACCGGCAGCGTGGTCTCGTAGCTGACCAGGGTGCCGGGGCGCAGCCCGGCGGCGACGGCGTCGGTGGCGGTGTCCAGCAGGGAGAAGTCGGGGCTGCCGTCGGGGCCGGTGACCAGCGGGACGACGATCACCACGGCGTCGGCCCCGGCGGTGGCGGCGGCGGTGTCGGTGGTGGCGCGCAGCCGGCCGGACGCGACGGCCTCGGCGAGCCGCTCGTCGAGGTGGGCCTCGCGCGGGAAGGGGGGCCGGCCGGCGTTGACGGCGGTGACCACCTCGGGGGCGATGTCGGCGCCGGTCACCAGGTGGCCCTTGCCGGCGTACTGGACGGCCAGCGGCAGGCCGATCTTGCCGAGGCCGACGACGCAGACGTCCCGGGCGGGTGCGGCGCTCATCGGGCGGCTCCGCGCAGCGCGGCGGCCAGGCCGTGCCGCCGGGTGCGGCGCAGCAGGCGTTTGGCGGCCCACCGGGCGCGGCGCAGCGGGGCGGGGACGAGGCGGCGCCAGCCGGCCGGTCCGGGGGCGCGGCCGAGTTCGAACAGGGCGTCGGGCAGGCCGAGGTGCCGGTCGCGGAAGACCGGGTAGCCGGCGTAGAGCCGGGAGCCGCGGCGGACGGCGGGGGCCTCGCCGTGGTCCCGTTCCCAGGTGATCAGGTCGCACAGGGCGAGCAGTTCGCCGCGCCGGGCGAGGGCGAGGCGCAGCCGGGCGGGGACGGGCAGGGTGCGGAACACGGCGGGCGAGCAGTGCCGTTCGGTGAACCGGCCGATCTCCTGGACGATCCGGCGCTGCATGGCGGGTGGTTCGGCGAGGAACGGGGCCTGCAGCAACTGCGGGACGTCCCAGCTGAAGTAGCGGGCCCGGACGGCGTCCCGGGCGGGGCCGGGCAGGGTGCCGCGGTCGAGCACCTCGTGGGCGGCGGTGAAGCCGCGCAGTCGGTCCAGCGGCCCGGCCCGGTGGGTGACGTTGGAGCGGTCCCGGCGGAGCACCAGGTGGTAGTAGTCGTAGTCGGCGAGGACGGAGACCTTGCGGGCGTGCAGCAGCGCGCCGAGGGTGAAGGGCTGGTCGGAGTGGATGACCAGGTCCTCGCGGCGGCGCAGGCCGTGGCTGGTGACCAGGTCGCGGCGGAACAGCTTGGTGTCGCCGAGGGCCCAGGCGAGCGCGGAGTCGGTGAAGCCGACCTGTTCGGCGGTGCGGTCGAAGATGCCCTGCGGGACGACCCGGCCGTGCTCGCCGACCTGCTTGGGGATCAGCACGTCGGACTGCCAGCGGTCGGCGGCGGCGACCATCCGCTCCAGGGCCTCGGGGCCGAGCCAGTCGTCGGAGCCGAGGTAGAGCAGGTAGCGGCCGCGGGCGAGGTCGGTGCCGCGGTTGGTGGGACTGGCGGGACCGCCGGAGGCGGGCTGCCGGGCGGTGCGGAACAGCCCCGGGTGGGCGGCCGCGTAGCGGGCGAGTTCCTCGCTGCTGCCGTCGCTGGAGCCGTCGTCGACGGCGACGACTTCCATCCGCTGCCGCTCGATGCTCTGGCCCACCAGCGAGTCGAGGCAGGCGGTCAAGTAGGGCATGGTGTCGTGGACGGCGATCACCACGCTGACGTCCGGTCCTTGCTCGGTCACGAGGTGTCAACTCCCGTACCGGCCGTCTGGTCACCTTCCTCACCCGAACGAGTGAGGGAGGGTCAGTGCGCCGGTGCGGGGGTGCTCCCGGCGTAGATCCGGGCGATCACGTCCTCGATGGCGGGTTCCCGCACCGACAGGTCGACCAGCGGGTAGCGCTCGGCGACGGCGGCGACCACGGGGGCGGCGCTCTGCCGGGCGGGGAAGGCCAGCCACTGCCGCGGGCCCTCGGTGCGCACCACCCGGACGCCGGGCAGCTCGATCGGCGGGTGCGCCTCGGCGAGGTCGACCACCAGGGTGCGTTCGCTGCCGCCGATCTCGTGCAGCCGTTCCAGCGGGCCGTCCAGGACGAGCCGGCCGTGGTCGATCACCATCACCCGGTCGCACAGCTGCTCGATGTCGGTGAGGTCGTGGGTGGTGAGCAGCACGGTGGTGCGCCGTTCCCGGTTGGTCTCGCGCAGGAACGCCCGGACCTTGGCCTTGCTGACCACGTCGAGCCCGATGGTGGGTTCGTCGAGGTAGAGCACGCCGGGGTCGTGCAGCAGGGCGGCGGCGAGGTCGCCGCGCATCCGCTGGCCGAGCGAGAGCTGCCGGACGGGGGTGTCCAGCAGGTCGCCGAGGTCGAGGAGTTCGACGCACCGGTCGAGGTTGGTCCGGTACGCGGCGGCGGGGATCCGGTAGATCCGGCGGGCCAGTTCGTAGCTGTCGCGCAGCGGCAGGTCCCACCACAGGGTGGTGCGCTGGCCGAACACCACGCCGATCCGGCGGGCGAGTTCGGCCCGGCGGGCGGCCGGGTCGACGCCGGCCACCCGCAGCCGGCCGCCGCTGGGCACCAGGATGCCGGTGAGCATCTTGACGGTGGTGGACTTCCCGGCGCCGTTGGGCCCGATGTAGCCGACGCACTCGCCCTCCTCGACGGCGAAGGTCAGCCCGTCGACGGCCCGCACCTCGCGCCTGGTCCGCCGCCAGCGCCCGTCCCGGACCCGGACGGTGAAGCTCCGCCGGACGTCCTCGACCTCGATCATCGCCATGCTGGTCCTTCCGTCAGCTTCCGGTGGAGCGGTAGGCGCGCAGCCCGGTCCGCCAGGCCAGGCCGGCCGCCAGCAGGCAGAGCGCGGCGGCCAGCGGCGAGGCGAACCGGAACGCGGCGGGCAGCCCGAGCGGGTCGGGCCGGCCGAGGACGTGCAGGGCGGGCAGCCAGTTGACGAAGGCCAGCGGCACGCCGAACACGGTGCCCGCGACGAGTTCCCGGGCGAAGACGGTGGGCGGGTACTGGAGCAGGGTGGCGCCGCCGTAGGTGAGCGAGTTCTGCAGTTCGGCGGCCTCGCCCCACCAGAACTGCACGCAGGAGCAGCCGATGAACAGCGCGCAGAAGATCAGCGTCCCGCACAGCAGCAGCACGGGCACCATCAGCACCCGGTCCCAGGTCCAGTGCACGTCCAGCGCGGTGAGCGACCAGCCGAGCACCGCGAGGGCCTGCAGCAGCCGGCCCAGGCGGCGCAGCGAGAAGCGCTCGGCGGCGAGTTGGGCCAGTGCGGGGGCGGGCCGGATCAGCATGGTGTCCAGGCTCCCGGAGCGGACCCGCTCGCCGAGTCCGCCGACCGATCCGACCAGGACGTTGGCCGCGCCGAGGGCCGCCGAGGAGGTGCCGTACAGGAAGCCGGTCTCGGCCAGCGTCCACCCGGCCAGTTGCCGGGTGTGGGCGAACATCAGCAGCAGCACCGCGAAGTCCAGGAAGGTGACCAGGGTGTTGGCGGCCAGGCTGAGCGCGAACGAGGCCCGGTAGGCCATGGTGGAGCGGATCCACATCCCGGCGATCAGCCACCACGAGCGCACCGCCCAGCCCGCCCGGGCCGCCGGGCCGTCCGGTTCAACCACCCTGCACCACCACCCGGCGCACGGCGAGCGCCTGTCCGGCCCGGCCGAGGGCCAGCAGGGCGGCGGCCCAGCCGAGTTGGAAGCCGTACAGGGCGAGCAGGCCGGTGCCGGTGCGCCGGCGCAGCAGCACGTCGGCGGGCAGTTGCACCATCGCCGAGAACGGCAGCGCCCGGGCCAGTTCGCCGAGCAGGCCGGGGAAGAGCGCGAGCGGCAGCAGCATGCCGGAGAAGAACATCGACACCACGGTCATCACGGCCCGCACCCCTTCGGACTCGTGCAGCCAGAAGCCGGTCAGCGAGGCCAGGAAGCGCAGTCCGAAGCTGACCACCACGGCCAGCACGACCGCGAGCAGGAACTCGGCCCACACCAGCGGGCTGCCGGGCAGCGCCAGGTCGAACAGCGCCGCGCCGACCAGGACCGGCAGCGCGCCCCGGGTGACCAGTTGGAACGCGGCCCGCCCCAGGTCGGCGGCCAGCCACCAGCCCTGGAAGTCGACCGGCCGGTACAGGTCGACCGCGATGTCCCCGCTGCGGAAGCGCGCCTGCAGGTCGTCCTGGAAGCCGCCGCCCCACACCGCGACGGTGGCCAGCAGCGCCTGGCTGATCCAGGTGTACGTCACCGCCTGGGCGGCGTCGTACCCGCCCAGGCCGGGCCGGGCCCGCCACAGCGCGAGCATGGTGGACGCCAGGATGACGCCGAAGACGCTGTTGGTGACCGTCCCGGCGACGGTGGCCGCCCGGTACGTCGAGTACCGCCGGAACGCCCCGCGGGCCACCGACAGGTAGACGCCGCCCACCACCGTGTTCCCCCCGTCGACAGGGCTCCGCACCGGAGCGACCCATCAGGCTAGGCCCGCCGCCCCGTGCCCCGCACCCCTATTTCCGGCTGACCTGCCGCCGGGGCCGCGCCGCTAGAGGTACAGCCCGGTCGAGCCCTCCAGGTCGCCGAACCGCCCGGCCGCGACCGCGTGCAGGTCGCGTTCGCGCAGCAGCACGTAGGTGGCGCCGCGCACCTCGACCTCCAGCTTGTCCTCCGGGTCGTACAGCACCCGGTCCCCGGGTTCGACGGACCGGACGCTCTGGCCGACGGCCACCGCCTCGGCCCACGCGCAGCGCCGGGACAGCTCGGCGGTGGCCGGGATCAGGATGCCGCCGGTGGAGCGGCGCTCGCCCTCGCCGGTCTCGGTCCGCACCAGCACCCGGTCGTGCAGCATCCGGATCGGCAGCTTCTCCCCGAGCCGGTCGTGCCGCCCGTGCGGGGCGTCCTCACCGGGCGCGGCCGTGTTCTGGGTGTCGTTCTCACTCACGCCCCGACCGTACCGGACCGCGGAAACGGCGGGGCCCCGGGCACCTGCCCGGGGCCCCGCCGCGACGCGCGGTCAGCCCTTGCGCCGCCGCCGCACCGAGGCGATCAGCAGCACCACGCCGACGCCGACCAGCGCGGCCGGCACCACCCGCTCGGTCCGCAGCCGCCCGTCCTCGTCGACGAACTTCGACTTGGCCTGCTCCAGGGCCCCGCTCGCGGCGACGTACGCCTGCCCGGCCTTCTGCTCGACCGAGGCGCGGACCTTGGCCTTGGCCTGGGCGGCGACGGTGGCCGGGTGGACGCGCATGGCGAGCTCGTCGAGGGTCACGGCGAGCCGGTCCCTGGTCCCGGCGATGTCCGCCTCGATCTGGGCCGTCGTACGCGGTGCCGACGTGTCCTTGCCGCTCGCTGCCACTGGGGCCACCCCATCTCTGTTACCGCTAGGTACTTCTTCTCCACCGACAGTCTGTCAGCTCGCTGCCGCGCACGCGCAGCGCCACCCACCAACGGGAGTAGGTTGGCGGGCAGTACCGACCCCGTCCAGCTCCAGAGGAGATCCAAGCACCGTGAGCGAGCGCCTGCAGGCGGGCGACACCGCCCCCGCCTTCACCCTGCCCGACGCCGACGGCGAGGAGGTGTCGCTGGCCGACCACCTGGGCCGCAAGGTGATCGTCTACTTCTACCCGAAGGCACTCACCCCGGGCTGCACCAAGCAGGCCTGCGACTTCACCGACAACCTGGAGGTGTTCGCGGGCGCCGGCTACGACGTGATCGGCATCTCGCCGGACGCGCCGGAGAGGCTCGGCAAGTTCCGCGAGACCGAGCAGCTGAAGGTGACCCTGCTGTCCGACCCGGAGCACCGGGTGCTGGAGGCGTACGGCGCCTACGGCGAGAAGGTGAACTACGGCCGCACCTACCGGGGCGTGATCCGCTCGACGGTCGTGGTCGACGAGCAGGGCCGGGTGGAGCGGGCGCTGTACAACGTCCGGGCCACCGGCCACGTCGCCAAGCTGCTGAAGGACCTGAAGGTCGGCGAGTAGCCCGCGCGGCAACGGAGGCAGCGGTGGCGGCCGACCCCCCGACCGGGTCGACCGCCACCGCCGTTCATGGGCTCGGGATCAGGCTCAGCAGGCCCCGAGGTCCGTCCAGACGCCCCAGGCGCCGCTCAGCGAGGGGTCCTCGCCCGCGGTCCACCACTTGTTCTGGTAGTAGTGGCCCTTCCACGACACCTTGGTGACGGTGGCGTAGGTGGTGCCCGCGCTCCAGCTCGGCGCGCCCGAGCAGGTCCCGGCGGTGACCGACGCGGAGGCGCTGGCCGACGGCGAGGCGGACTGCGAGGCCGAGGCCGACGGGGACGCCGACTGCGAGGCGGAGGCGCTGGCCGACGCGGACGGCGAGGCCGACTGCGAGGCGGAGGCCGACGGGGACGGCGAGGAGGTGCCCGCGGTGGCGCCGCGGGTGAAGTCGCCGTTGATGCCGTACAGGGTGCCGCCGACGTTCACGGTCCAGTTGGCGGGGGTGGAGACCGGCAGGTAGTAGACGAAGGCGACGTCCACCGAGGCGCCGGGCGCCAGGGTCTGCCAGGTCGGCAGCTTCAGCGAGACCCGGTTGTAGGTGCCCTTGAGGCCGCCGACGTTGCTGCCGGTGTGGTCGGCCCGGATCACCTTGGAGCCGAAGCCGGACTGGTCGGCGGCGTTGCCGGGCGCGGAGACCGAGTAGTCGAACTGGAACTCGGTGCCGCCCGGCAGGGTGGTGGTCGAGTTGTTGACGATGTGGATCTTCGGGTTGATCGGGTAGTTGTTGTCGCCCAGCGCGAAGTCGGTGAAGGACACGTCGATCGGCAGGGTCTGCTGCGGCAGCGCGATGGTCGAGCGGGTCGCGCCGTACGCCGAGGCCGACTTGAACTTGTCGTACAGCAGCGAGGTCATGGTGTTGCCCTGGACGTACTCGCCCTTGCCGCCGTTGGCGGTGGCGTCCCACTTGTAGTCGCCGGCCAGCTCCCAGATCATCGCGCCGCCGACGCCCTGGTTGACCACGTAGTCGGCCTTGGCGCCGATCGACTGGTCGTCCTCGGTCGACAGGAAGACCTTCTTGTCCGCGTTCCACAGCCACGGCGCGACCAGCGACGAGCTGTAGTTGCGGGCGTAGGTGCCCTTGAGCGCGGTGTCGCTCACGCCGTACTTGGACAGGTAGTCCGGCAGGACGCCCGCTTCCAGGTTCTTGGCGTGCCACATCGGGTTGGAGCCGGCGGGCGACTCCTTGCCGTTGTCGTCCAGGTCGTGCCAGATGTTGTCGATGCCGACGGCGCCGTCACCACAGGTGGTCAGGCCGGAGCCGGCCGGACAGGTGGTGGTGGAGGAGGTGCCCCACAGGCCGTTGGTGCCGCCCTGGACGTTCTGGAAGCCGCGGGTGTAGTACGGCACGCCGAGGTTGATCCGGCCGGCCGGCATCGCGCCGCGGAAGTAGTGCACGGCCCAGTCGGTGTTCAGGTAGCCGATGCCGCCGTACTGCGAGGTGCCGTACACGTTGGCGGCGGCCAGCTCGGCGTCCTTGCCGTCGTCGTACAGCGCGGCGTTCGGGCCGACGTACTTGTTCCAGGCGCCGTGCAGGTCGTACGACATGATGTTGACGTAGTCCAGGTACTGGGTGACCTGGAAGGTCTCCATGCCGCGCAGCAGGTAGCCCGAGGACGGGGCGGCGACCGACAGCAGGTAGTACTTGCCGTCGGCGGCGGAGGCCCGGTCGAGCTTCTCCCGCATGGTCTTCATCAGCGCGGCGTAGCCCTTCATCAGGGAGGCGCGCTTGGCGTTGGAGATGGAGTAGTCGAGCGGGTTGCCCGCGTCCTTCATCGAGGTCGGGTACTCGTAGTCGAGGTCGACGCCGTTGAAGCCGTACTTCTTGATGAAGGTGACGGCCGAGTCCGCGAAGGTGTTGATGCCGGCCTGGTTGACCGACCCGTCCGCGTTGACGGTCATCGAGTAGAAGCCGCCCGAGTTGACCCGGCTGCCCGAGTCGTCGAAGTAGCCGCCGGTCTCGGCCCAACCGCCGACCGAGACCATGGTCTTGACGTTCGGGTACTGCTTCTTGAACTTGCTGAGCAGGTTGAAGTGGCCCTTGTACGAGTACGCCGGGTCCATCTCCGCGCCCGCCACGCCCGGGAAGGTCATCCCGGTGGAGGCGTTGTTCGGGCCGTCGGCGCCCACGGACAGCGTGTTGTCCGAGGCGACGTGCGCGAACGCGTAGTTGAGGTGGGTGACCTTGTCCCAGGGGATGTTGTTCACCAGGTAGGCGGGCGTGCCGTCCTTGCCGGTGCGCCAGCTGGTGAAGTAGCCGATGACGCGGCGCTGGTGGTCGGCGCCCATCTGCTCGCGGCCGCTGGTGTCGTAGACGTTGCAGTAGGGGACGTCGACGCCGGGCGTGGTGTACATGCCGTCGGGGCGGCACGCCCGGTTGTCGACGGCGGCCGCGGACGGAGCCACGCCGAGCGTGCTCATCAGCAGGCCCGCCAGACCCGCGGCCGCGGCGGCGCCGAACGCCACCTTGCGGCCCTTGAGGTGGCGGCCGGCAGCGGTGGGACGCTGCTCCGCCCTGTTTCGGATCAACACTCGGTCCTCCTGGAGAGAGTGTCGTGCGCACGGCCGTGGGAAGCCGGGCACATGTGGGGGAAGTTCCGCCGAACTTAAAAGGTCTGGACCATCCACGTCAACAGGTCTGTACCAACTTACTGAAGAGGGCCGGACCGTCCGCACTCGGACGATCCGGCCCTCCCTAGGGGAAGTTGACGCTACTTCATGCTTCCGGTCATCGCGTTGACGAGGGTTCCGGACGGGTCGTCCGCCTCCAGCGAGTAGGCGAAGATGCCGCCGAGGCCCTTGGAGGTGGCGTACGAGCCGCGCGCCGCGATCGCCTGCGGGGTGTCACCGGTCCACAGGCTGGTGCCGTCGTAGATCCACGAGCTCTGCGTGGTCGGGTCCCAGTGCACCGAGGAACCGGTGGTCTTGCCGGCCGCCGCCAGCTCCTTCCAGAACGCCACGCCGGCGGTCTGGCTGGTGCCCTGCGCCGCCGCCGGGCCGGTCGCGCTCTGGTACAGGCCGTAGTTCGAGCCGGCCGGCACCCCGGTCCACCCGCGCATGTAGAACGGCACGCCCAGCACCAGCTTCTTCGCCGGGAAGCCGCCCTTGATCCCGTACGCCGGGGCGCCGTTCAGGTAGGCGTTGACCGCGTTGTCCACGGTGTACTTCTGGGTGCCCGGGGCGACGGGGTTGCTCGGGTCGTTCGGGCTGTCGTACAGCGGGTCCTGCAGGTTGGTCGGACCGGTCGCGTCCCAGGCGCCGTGCATGTCGTAGGACATCACGTTGCCGTAGTCCAGGTACTTGCCGATCTGGTCGGTCTGCAGCAGCGCGATCTTGTCCTGGCCGGACGGCAGGGCCGCGGTGAGCAGGTACTTCTTGCCGACGGTCTGCCCGTACGCGTCCAGCTGGTTGCGGAACTCGGCCAGCAGCGCGGTGTAGTTGGCGGTGTCGGCGGCCGCGTAGTGGTTGCCGGTGTGGCCGCCCGCGGAGGCCGGGTACTCCCAGTCGATGTCGATGCCGTCGAAGATGCCCATCGCCGCGGCGGCGCCGCCGGTGGCGTCGCCCTGGATCGAGGGCAGGTTGCCCTTGATGAACATGTCGAGGCAGGAGGAGACCAGCTTCTTGCGCGAGGCGTCGGTGGCCGCCGCGTCCGAGAAGTACTTGGAGTACGTCCAGCCGCCCAGCGACATGGTGATCTTCAGGTTCGGGTACTTCGCCTTGAGCTCGCGCAGCTGGTTGAAGTTGCCCTTCAGCGGCTGGGTCCAGGCGTCGGTGGTGCCGTCCACCGCGATGTCCGCGGTGTAGCCCTTCTGGTAGTCCGCGAACGCGTCGCCCGCGCCGTCGCCGGCGTTCGGGTTGTTGTCGTTGGTGTCCGCGGCCTTGATCGTCTCGAAGCAGCTCAGCGTGGACGGGTCGATGTTGGCGAACGCGTAGGTCATCGTGTTCAGCCCGCCCGCCGCGCCGGTCGAGGCCATCGTCGACGGGTAGTACTTGTTCCCGTAGATGCCCCACTGCGCGAAGTACGCCGACTTCAGCGCCCCGCCCGGGGCCGCCCCGGTGGTCACGGTCACCGGCGCGGTGAACCCGCTGCTGTGCCCGTCCTTGTCGTAGCCCTGCACGGTGAAGGAGTACGCGGTGTTCGGCAGCAGCGAGGAGACGGTGACCGTGGTGCCCATCGAGGTCGCGGTCTGGGTCGTGGTCCCGCCGGTGAAGATCCGGTAGACCGCGCTGTTGCCGTTCTGCGCGTTGTCGGTCGAGGCGTTCCACTTCAGCGTCACCGCGGTGCCCGCCACGCTCGCGCTCAGCCCGGTCGGCGTGGTCACCACCCCGTCCCCGCCCGGCGTCCCGGTGCTGGAGGCGCTGGCCGACGGCGAGGCGCTCCGCGAGGGGGAGGCGGACGAGGACGGGCTCGCCGAAGCGCTCGCGCTCGCACTGGCACTGGCACTGGCACTGGCGCTCGAACTCCCGCTCGGCGACGGGCTGCTGGAGCCCGACCCGCCCGGGCCGGTGAGGACCAGGTCGTCCGCGTAGTAGGTGCCCTGGCCGTACCAGCCGTGGGTGTAGACCGTCACCGAGGTGGTCGAGGCGCCGGTGGTGAAGATGGTGCTGCGGTTGGCCCAGTCGGTGCTGGAGCCCCAGGCGCTGGTGTCGGTGGTGCCCGTCCCGGTGACGCCCAGGTAGGTGTAGTTGCCCTTCAGCCAGCCGCTCAGGCTGTACGTGGTGTTCGGGCTGACCGTGACGGTCTGCGAGCACTGGGCGCTGTCCGACGCGGAGGCCGCCGCCTGCAGCGCCTTGCTGCCGCCGTGCGGGGCGGTGGAGGTGATCGAGCCGAGGCCGGCCGAGCAGTTCCAGCCGGTCAGCGTGCCGCTCTCGAAGTCGCCGTTGGCCAGCAGGTTGACGGTGGCGGCCGAGGAGGCGCCGCCCATCGCGGTGACCAGTCCGGCGGCGCCGGCCACCAGTGCGGTCGCGGTCGCCAGCGCGGTGCCGGCCTTCAGCGGACGCCGCCCGGGGCGGGCGGCGGAGCGCGCGGGTGTGGCGCGTTCGGGCATGGGTCGCTCCAATGCTCGCGCCCGGCAGGGGGACCGGACGCCGTGGGGGAGGAAGACGTGCCTGGGCCCGGTCGTTGCGCACCGCCCGGACCCGGATTTCCGCGGATCGGCGCGAACGTACGTGGTCTGGACCACAAGGGTCAATAGGTCTGTACCAATTTTTGAACAAGTGGGAACACCCCGAACCGCCGCCGGAAAGGGTGGTGCACGCCCCCGCAACGGGCCAGTAGCATGGCGGACGTCACGTATCGGCGGTCTTGGCGGAATTGGCAGACGCCCGGGTTTTAGGTGCCCGTGAGAGAGATCTCGTGAGGGTTCGAGTCCCTCAGGCCGCACCGGCGCATCACGCGCGAAGAGGCCCGCCCCGGCTCCCCCGGGGCGGGCCTCTTCACGTTTCCGCCACTCCTAGCCCAGCAGTTCGGCGACCACCGGCGCCAGCGAGCGGAACGCCTGCCCGCGGTGGCTGATCGCGTTCTTCTCCTCGGCGCTCAGCTCGGCGCAGGTCCGGCTCTCGCCGAGCGGCTGCAGGACCGGGTCGTAGCCGAAGCCGCCCGTCCCGGCCGGCTCGGTGCGCAGGGTGCCGTGCAGCCGGCCCTCGACCACCCGCTCGGTGCCGTCCGGCAGCGCGAGCGCGGCGGCGCAGGCGAACGAGGCGGCCCGGTGCTCCGCGGCGATGTCGCCGAGCTGGGCCAGCAGCAGGTCCAGGTTGGCCTTGTCGTCGCCGTGCCGCCCGGCCCACCGCGCGGAGAAGATCCCGGGCGCCCCGCCCAGCACGTCCACGCACAGCCCCGAGTCGTCGGCCACCGCCGGCAGCCCGGTCGCCTGCGCCAGCGCGTGCGCCTTGAGCAGCGCGTTCTCGGCGAAGGTCACTCCGGTCTCCGGCACGTCCGGCACCTCGGGGAAGGCGTCCGCCCCGACCAGCTCGACCTCCAGTCCGGCCGCGCCGAGGATGTCGCGCAGCTCGGCGACCTTGTGCTGGTTGCGGGTGGCGAGAACGAGTCGCTTGGTCATGCCCCCAGCCTAGTGACCCGACCGGGTCAGCCGGTGCACACCTTGCTGACCCGGCCCGCCGCGTCGCCGAGCGGCCCGAGGTCGGGCACCTGGTTGCTGTCGACGGCCTGCTGCGCCTTGTCGATCTGGGTCTGCAGGTCGCCGATCGCCTTGCCGAGGTCGGCGTCGCCGGAGTTGCGCCCGATCTTGTCCATGTCGCCCTTGAGCTTCTGCAGCGCCTTCCCGGCGGCGGCCGGGTCCTGCTCGGCGTTGTCGTACGCGGAGCCGAGCTGGGCCACGTCCGAGGTGATCTGCACCGCGGTGTTGGCGCAGCTGACCGCCTTCTCCGCGGCGGAGCAGCTGACCGCGCTCAACGGGAGGACCAGCGCCAGCGCGGCGACGGCGAAGGCGGTGGTGCGGTTGATGGTCAGCGACTGCTGCATCGGCGAGTCCTCCAGGAGGGTGTGCGGGCTCACCCCGAACGTTAAGGCCGGGCCCGCGCGCCTGTACAGCACTCCGGGGCCCGCCCACCCTTCCTGACGACGGTTCAGCCGGTCGCGGTTCCTACAGCTCCAGGGCCTTGCGCTGGATCTCGTCCAGTTCGGCGCAGCCCAGGCTGCCGAGGTCGAGCAGCTGGTCGAGCAGCCCGCGGTCGAACGGGGCGCCCTCGGCGGTGCCCTGGACCTCGACGAAGCGGCCGTCGGAGGTGCAGACGACGTTCATGTCGGTCTCGGCCCGGACGTCCTCCTCGTACTGGAGGTCGAGCATCGGGACGCCGCCGACGATGCCGACGCTGACCGCGCTGACGCCGCCGGTGATCGGCTGGCCCTTGGCGCGCAGCAGCTTCTTCCCGCGCGCCCAGGAGACCGCGTCGACCAGGGCGACGTACGCGCCGGTGATCGCGGCGGTGCGGGTGCCACCGTCGGCCTGCAGGACGTCGCAGTCGAGCACGATGGTGTTCTCGGCGAGCGCCCGGTGGTCGACCACGGCGCGCAGCGAGCGGCCGATCAGCCGGCTGATCTCGTGGGTGCGGCCGCCGATCTTGCCGCGGACGGACTCGCGGTCGCCGCGGGTGTTGGTGGCCCGGGGCAGCATGGCGTACTCGGCGGTGACCCAGCCCTCCCCGCTGCCCTTGCGCCAGCGCGGGACGCCCTCGGTGACGCTGGCGGTGCACAGCACCTTGGTGTCGCCGTAGGAGACCAGGACGGAGCCTTCGGCGTGCTTGCTCCAGTTCCGTTCGATGGTGACGGGGCGGAGCTGGTCGGGGGTGCGGCCGTCGATGCGAGACATGGGCACGAGCGTATCGGGTCGCGGGCGGGCCCCGGCGGGGGCGCACGCGCGACGGCCCGCCGGCCGGTGGTCTCCGGCGGGCGGGCCGTCGCGGGTGGAGCGGGCCTGCGGGGAGGCTCAGCTCACATCATGTCCTCGATCTCGGCGGCGATCGGGTCGGCGTCGGTGCCGATGACGACCTGGATGGCCGTGCCCATCTTCACCACACCGTGGGCGCCGGCCGCCTTGAGCGCCGCCTCGTCGACCTTGGAGGCGTCGTGGACCTCGGTGCGCAGCCGGGTGATGCAGCCCTCGACCTCGTCGATGTTCTCGATTCCGCCGAGACCGGCGACGATCTTCTCAGCCTTGCTGGCCATGGTCTTTCTCCCTCTGTCTCGGCGCTTCGGCGGTCGGTCGCCGGGTGCCGTACTGCGTGTGCGGTGGTGCCGGCCGGAGGTGACCCGGGATCAGTTTGCCGCGCCTTCCGACGGCGCAACCAGCATCACCCGATTCCGGACGGTATGCCACGTTAGTCCACTTTCGGGCTACCTCAGCGCGCGGCCGTCTCCGGGCCCGCCGGAGGATGGCGATCATCGGGCTCTCGAACCCGCGGACCGCCACTGCCCCGAAAGTGGTCTACACCAATTTTAGGTGTACTCGGGACAACGCAGGACGGTCCGCCGGTGTTCCTGGCCCCGCGCACGGATGGATCCCCAGAGGGGAACGGGAACGGCAGCGGAGGGCCGACGATGAGTTCAACAGGCGCCACGGCGAACCAGTCCACCTGGTGGCACACCTTCTACGGCGGCCTGCAGAAGATGGGCCGCAGCCTCCAGCTGCCGGTCGCCGTCCTGCCCGCCGCCGGCATCCTGAACCGCCTCGGCCAGCCGGACATCTTCGGCAAGGACGGCCTCGGCTGGGACAACGTGGCCACCGCCATCGGCGCGGCCGGCGGCGCCCTGCTCAACTCCTCCCTGGGCCTGCCGCTGCTGTTCTGCATCGGCGTCGCCATCGGCATGGCCAAGAAGGCCGACGGCTCGACCGCGCTCGCCGCGGTGGCCGGCTTCCTGGTCTACTACGCCGTCCTGCAGGCGTTCCCCGAGGACTGCCCGGCCCCCACCGTGCTCAAGGGCAACCAGTGCATCGACTTCGCCGGCGGCAAGGCGGCGAGCACCGTCTACCAGAACCCCGGCGTGCTGGGCGGCATCCTGATGGGCCTGTTCTCGGCCTGGCTCTGGGTGCGCTACCACCGGGTCAGGCTGGTCGACTGGCTGGGCTTCTTCAACGGCCGCCGCCTGGTCCCGATGATCACCGCCCTGGTCGGCCTGCTGTTCGGCTCGCTGATGGCCTGGGTCTGGAAGCCGATCGGCACCGGCATGAACGACTTCTCCCAGTGGCTGGCCGACCTGGGGGCCGGCGGCTCCGGCATCTTCGGTGTCGCCAACCGCGCCCTGCTGCTGATCGGCATGCACCAGCTGCTGAACACCTTCCTCTGGTTCCAGTTCGGCTCCTTCACCAAGCCGGACGGCATGGTCGTCAACGGCGACATCAACCGCTTCCTGGCGGGCGACCCGACGGCGGGCCAGTTCACCTCCGGCTTCTTCCCGATCATGATGTTCGCGCTGCCCGCCGCGGCGATGGCCATCGCGGCCTCCGCCAAGCCGCACCGGCGCAAGGAGATCTACGGCCTGATGACCTCGGTCGCGCTGACCTCGTTCGTCACCGGCGTCACCGAGCCCATCGAGTACTCCTTCGCCTACGTGGCCCCGCTGCTGTACGCCGTCCACGCCCTGCTCACCGGCGCCTCGATGGCGATCACCTGGGGGTTCGGCGTCCACGACGGCTTCAGCTTCTCCGCGGGCCTGCTCGACTACGTCATCAACTGGAGCCTGGCCACCAAGCCGTGGCTGATCATCCCGATCGGCCTGTGCTTCGCGGTGGTCTACTACTTCCTCTTCAGGTTCATCATCACCAAGTTCAACCTGAAGACGCCCGGCCGCGAGGACGACGACGAAGTCGAGGACGTGACCAAGGCCTGACCCCGGGTCAGCGCCGCGCGCGCCCCCGGACGGGAGCTGGACTCCCGTCCGGGGGCGCCGTGCCGCCCGGCGGCGATCCGGCAAGGTTTCGATTCAGCGGCGCTTGTCCCCGGCGAACCTTAAGAGGGTTCCGGTCCCTGTTCGGCGCGTGCTAGAAAGCTGAACGAGACCTTAAGTGGTCTAGACCAGGATCGCGCTGCCGTGAGGACCACCGCCATGAGTACGACCGCGCAGAACCCCCGGCCCGCGGCGGCCTCCGGCGGCCGGGAGCTGCGCTCCCGGGTCTTCGCGGCGCTCCAGAAGATCGGCCGCAGCCTGCAGCTGCCGATCGCCGTCCTGCCCGCCGCCGGCATCCTGCTGCGGCTCGGCCGGGAGGACGTCTTCGGTGACCAGGGCCTGGGCTGGACCAGGGTCGCCAAGGTCTTCTCCGCCTCCGGCCACGCCGTCTTCGACTGGATGCCGCTGCTGTTCTGCGTGGGCATCGCCATCGGCTACGCCAAGAAGTCCGACGGCTCCACCGCGCTCGCCGCCCTGGTCGGCTTCCTGACGTACCACCAGGTGCTCACCGCCTTCCCCAAGACCGACTACCAGGTGCTGCCCGGCCGGGACGTCGAGGCCACCTACCAGGACCCGGGCGTGCTCGGCGGCGTGGTGGTCGGGCTGCTCTCCGCGGTCCTCTGGCAGCGGCTGCACCGCACCCGGCTGGTGGACTGGCTGGGCTTCTTCAACGGGCGCCGGCTGGTCCCGATCGTGATGGCCTTCGTCGGCACCGCGCTCGGCGTCTTCTTCGGCCTGTGCTGGGGCCCGATCGGCCAGGGCGTCGACCACTTCAGCACCTGGGCGATCAGCCTCGGCGCGCTCGGCTCCGGCGTCTTCGGCCTGATCAACCGGGCCCTGCTGCCGTTCGGCCTGCACCAGTTCGCCAACACCTTCTTCTGGCAGCAGGCCGGCTCCTACTCCGTCGGCACCCAGGAGTTCCACGGCGACCAGACCCGGTTCTTCCAGCACGACCCCACCGCCGGCCAGTTCATGTCCGGCTTCTTCCCGATCATGATGTTCGGCCTGCCCGCGGCCGCCCTCGCCATCGCCCACTGCGCCCGCCCCGAACGCCGCCGGGCCGTGCTCGGCCTGATGTTCTCGCTCGCCCTGACCTCCTTCGCCACCGGCATCACCGAGCCGATCGAGTTCTCCTTCCTGTTCGTCGCCCCCGTCCTGTACGTCCTGCACGCCGTGCTCACCGGCCTGTCCATGGCCGTCACCTGGGCGCTGGGCGTGCACCACGGCTTCACCTTCTCCGCGGGCGCCATCGACTACGTGCTGAACTGGAACCTGGCCGCGAAACCCTGGCTGGTCGTCCCGATCGGGCTGTGCTTCGCGGCGGTCTACTACACGGTCTTCCGGTTCGTCATCCTGCGCTTCGACCTCAAGACGCCCGGCCGCGAGGACGACGACGGCTTCGAGGACGGGTAGCCCCTCAGATCCACCCCAGCCGGGCCGCGTGCACGCCCGCCTGGAAGCGCGACTGCGCGCCCAGCGCCGTCGTCAGGTCGGCGACCAGGCGGCGCACCGTGCGGTCGGAGACCTCCAGCTTGCGGCCGATCGCCTGGTCGGTGAGGCCGGCCGCGAGCAGCCGCAGCACCTCGCGGTGGCGGTCGTCGGGGGTGGTGCGGCCGAGCAGCTCCGGCGGGATCCAGCTGGCCGCCCAGAAGTGCTCGAACAGCTCGCGGACCACGCCGACCACCGCCGGGTCCCGGACCACCACCGCCGCGCTGCCCGGCGGTTCCCCCGGCGCGGGCAGCACGGCCAGGTGCGCGTCGACCACGATCAGCCACAGCGGCAGGGTGTGCGCGACCCGGATCAGCGCGCCCGCCCCGGTCAGCGCCTGGACGTGGGCCAGCACCGCGCCCTGGTGCAGCGCGGCGGCCGGGTAGATGGTGCGCAGGGTGACCCGGTGGGCCAGCGCGATCCGCTCGCGGGCGAGCTTCTCGGCCAGGCCGCTCTCGGACTGGTCCTGGCCCGGCCGCAGCGACAGCGCCTCGGTGCGGGCGGCCCGGGCGGCGTCCTCCAGCAGCGCGGCCACCCGGTCGGCGCCGCGGACCAGCTCGTGGGCGGTGCCGCCGGTCTGCAGCGGCAGGTAGCGGGTGTGCAGGTGCTCGACCCGCTCGCGGGTGCGGCGGGCCTCGCCGAGCAGCGCGGTGAAGCGGCGGTCGGAGTCGGCGAGCAGCTGGCGCACCGCGGTGTCGATCGAGACGGCCGCCACCCCGCTGGTGGTCGCCGACGTCCGCTGGAGCAGCCCGAGGCCGCGCAGCTCGCCCAGCGCCCGCTCGAACTCCCGCTCCTCGCAGCCGAGTTCGTCACGCAGGGAGTCCAGCGGCAGGCCGGGGTCGGCGAGCAGGCGGGCGTACAGGGCGGTGCTGGTCTCCACCCTCCGGGAGCCTAGGCCCGCGGCCGGGGAGCGGAGCGCGGTTTTCAGCATGCGAGACGCCCGGTGTCCGGGACGGTGTCCGGCATCCGGGACGGGGGATCCGGTGGCGGCCATGGCCTGATCCGGCGCGGCCGGGGGCCTTCGCCGGGCGGGCCCGGGTCTCCAGGATGGCGGCATGGCGATTCCCGAGTCTTCCGTGATCTGGTTCGACGGCGCGCTGGTGCCCTGGCAGGAGGCCCGCGTCCACGTCCTCACCCACGCCCTGCACTACGGCACCGGGGTGCTGGAGGGCACCAGGGTGTTCGAGACGGCCGACGGGCCCGCGGTGTTCCGGCTGGACGAGCACCTGGCCCGGCTGGAGCGCAGTGCCCGCATGCTGCGCATCGAACTCCCCTACAGCCGACAGGAGTTGGCCGAGGCCACGGTGGCGCTGGTGGCGGCCAACGGCCACCGCTCCTGCTACCTGCGGCACCTGGCCTTCCTGGGCTACGGCTCGATGGGGCTGGACATGCGCAACTCCCCCACCAGCGTCTCGATCGCCTCCTGGGAGTGGCCGGCCTACCTGGCGGCGGGGCGCGGGCTGCGGCTGATGACCAGCAGTTGGCGGCGCACCGACCCCAACACCGTCCCCCCGGCGGCGAAGGCCACCGGTCCCTACCTGAACTCGGCGCTGGCCCGGCGGGAGGCCACCGACGCGGGCTTCGACGAGGCCCTGCTGCTGGCCCCGGACGGGACGGTCAGCGAGTGCAGTTCGGAGAACGTGTTCGCGGTCCGCGACGGCGTGCTGCGCACCACCCCGGCCAGCGCCGGCGCCCTGGAGGGCATCACCCAGGACACCCTGCTGACCCTGGCCCGGGAGCTGGGCGCCGAGGTCCGGATCGAGCCCCTGCTGCGCTCCGACCTGTACGCGGCCGACGAGGTCTTCCTGTCCGGCACGGCCGCCGGAGTCGTCCCGGTCGCCTCCCTGGACAACCGTGAACTGCCTTCAGCAGAAGGTGAGTTGACCAAGCGCCTGGCCGAGGCGTACCGGGCCGCGGTGAGCGGCGCCGACCCCCGCCACCGGCACTGGCTGACGCCGGTTCACAGCTCGTAGACGGCTCCGGCGCGGGCGAGTTCGACCGGGCCGGGGAAGGCGGCGGCGGCGTCTCGGCGGTTGCGTTCGGCGTCGGTCCACGGGGGGATGTGGGTGAGCACCAGGCGGGCGGCGCCGGCTTCGGCGGCGTGCTCGCCGGCCTGGGTGCCGTTGAGGTGGATGGAGTCGAAGGTCTCCTTGCCGTCCGTGTAGGCCGCCTCGCACAGGAACAGGTCGGTGCCGCGGGCGAGTTCGACCAGGTCGGGGCAGACGCCGGTGTCACCGGAGTAGACCAGGCTGCGGCCGCCGGCCTCGATCCGGAAGCCGTACGCCTCGCAGTCCAGGTGGTTGACCCGGGCGGCGGTGACGGTGAACGGGCCGAGTTCCAGGCGGGCGCCGTCGGTGAGGTCGCGGAAGTCGAAGACCTCGGTCATGCCGGGCTTCTCCGGCATGTCGTAGGCGCGGGCGAGCCGTTCGGCGGTGCCGGCCGGGCCGTGCACGGGCAGCGGGTCGGGGCAGCCCTCGACCCGGTAGTTGCGGGCCACCCAGTAGGCGCACAGGTCGACGCAGTGGTCGGCGTGCAGGTGGCTGAGCAGCACGGCGTCGACCTCGTACAGGCCGGCGTACCTCTGCAGCGCGCCGAGCGCGCCGTTGCCGAGGTCGACGACGAGGCGGTAGCCGTCGTGCTCCACCAGGTAGCTGGAGCACGGGGAGTCCACGGACGGGAAGCTCCCCGAGCACCCCACCACGGTCAGTTTCATGCCGAGCCCTTCCCGCCCCGTCGGGCCATCGTCCGCGGCCGTCCGCGCCGCCGGTGGGGCGGGGCGGGGTTCTTCGTCTCCGTCGGTGCTTTGACTGTCGAGAGTAAGGGCCGGGCGGCACTTTGCCCCCTCTCCCGTGCCGGGCTGTGGGCGGAATCACCAGGACGGGGAAGGGCGGGGAACGGGGGTGCGCCGGGCCCTGTCCGGCCGGTCTTGTCGGATCGGCGCGCGGCGGCGGGCGCCCGGCTGGGAGTGCCGGCCCGACGCCCTCGTACTGGATGTACTCGGGTGTCGGGCCGGTGCTTCCAGGCGAAGGGGGCACCTCCCAGCCCCCCTTGGGGCTGGGGGAGATCCGGCGTCGCGCGCCCGGCAAGATCGACCGGACGGGGCCTAGCGGCGTCCGGGGCGGGCCAGCGCCCAGTCGCGGATGGTCTCCGGGTACCAGCGGGGGTGGCCCGCGGCGTCCAGGTGGTCGGGGTCGGGCAGCAGTCCGTGCCGCTTGTAGTTGCGCACGGTCTCGGCCCGCACATTGATGTGCCGGGCGATCTCGACGTAGGACCAGAGCTCTCGGCCGGGCATCGCGCCCACCTCCGGGATGACGGCGTACCAGTGGTGCGCCGCCAGCCTGGCGCGGCCCCGGCCGGGGGGCGGGGCGCGACCGGCGCGGTGACCGTTCCGTGACGGAGCGGTCACCCGGGACGGACAAATGCCGCGATGTCACAGCGGACCGATGATCTGACGAGCGGACGGCGCGGCCCCCGGGTCGGGGTGCCGCGCCGTGGTCCGGCCGCCCGGGGCGTCAGGCCCAGAGCTGGCCCTGCAGCGCCTCGACCGCCGCCTCAGTGGTCTCGGCGGTGTAGATGCCGGTGGACAGGTACTTCCAGCCGCCGTCGGCGACCACGAACACCACGTCCGCCCGCTCGCCGGCCTTGGCGGCCTTGCGGGCCACGCCGATCGCGGCGTGCGCGACCGCGCCGGTGGAGACGCCCGCGAAGATGCCCTCCTGCTGGAGCAGTTCGCGGGTGCGGGTGACGGCGTCGGCCGAGCCGACCGAGAAGCGGGTGGTGAGCACCTCGGCGTCGTACAGCTCGGGGACGAAGCCCTCGTCCAGGTTGCGCAGGCCGTAGACCAGGTCGTCGTAGCGCGGCTCGGCGGCGACGATCTGCACGCCGGGGACCTTCTCGCGCAGGTAGCGGCCGATGCCCATCAGGGTGCCGGTGGTGCCCAGGCCCGCCACGAAGTGGGTGACGGTGGGCAGGTCGGCGAGGATCTCCGGGCCGGTGGTGGCGTAGTGCGCGCCCGCGTTGTCCGGGTTGCCGTACTGGTAGAGCATCACCCAGTCGGGGTGCTCGGCGGCGATCTCCTTGGCGATCCGCACCGCGGTGTTGGAGCCGCCCGCGGCGGGCGAGGGGATGATCTCCGCGCCCCACATCCGGAGCAGCTCGCGGCGCTCCTCGCTGGTGTTCTCCGGCATCACGCAGACCATCCGGTAGCCCTTGAGCTTGGCCGCCATGGCGAGCGAGATGCCGGTGTTGCCGCTGGTGGGCTCCAGGACGGTGCAGCCGGGGGTGAGCCGCCCCTCCGCCTCGGCGCGCTCGATCATGCGCAGCGCCGGGCGGTCCTTGATCGAGCCGGTCGGGTTGCGGTCCTCGAGCTTGGCCCAGAGCGTGACCCGGCCGTCCTCGTTCCCCGGGATCCCGGCCGAGAGCCTCGGCAACCGCACCAGGGGCGTGTTGCCGATGGCCTCGATCGGGCTGTCGTAGCGCATTACTTCATACCGCCGGCCACGGCCGGGAGGATGGTGACGCTGTCGCCGTCGGAGAGGGCGGTGGAGATGCCGTCCAGGAAGCGGACGTCCTCGTCGTTCAGGTAGACGTTGACGAAGCGGCGCAGCTCGCCGCCGTCCAGCAGCCGGGCGGCGATGCCGGGGTGGCGGGAGTCGAGGTCGGTGAAGAGCTCCCCGAGGTCGGCGCCGTTGCCGTCGACGGCCTTGGCGCCGTCGGTGTAGGTACGGAGGATGGTCGGGATGCGGACCTCGATGGCCATGGCTGCGCTCCTGTGGAGTGGGTTCGGGTTGCCGGGCCGGGCGGGGCGCGGCAGGGGGAAGGGCCCCGGGGCGCGGGGCGGGTGCTGTCTGGGGCTTGCCGGTCGGTGCCGCCGGTCAGCGCGCGGCGGTGCCGGGACAGATCGCGCTGGCGAGCCGGCACAGGTCGACGTGCAGGCGCGCCACGAGGCGGGTGCCTGGGGCCTGATTGCTCACATCGACGGAACGCATGGGCTCATCGTATAGATTCCCGCCCCCGCTTTGACATGCTTGTCTCGGCATCCGGTCGGGAGCGTTCCGAGGCATGAGAAAACGGGCCGTTCCGCCGCGTGGAGGTGCGGCGGGACGGCCCGTCCCCGGGCGGGCGTCGCTCAGCCCCGGTGGGCCTCGACCACCTCGACGTCTTCCTCCGTGATCACGCCGTCCACGATGCGGAACGAGCGGAACTGGTAGGGGTCCTGCTCGCCGGTGCCCTCGGCGGTGGAGACCAGCACGTAGTGGGCGAACGGCTCGGAGGCGTAGCTCACGTCGGTGCGGGAGGGGTACGCCTCGGTGGCGGTGTGCGAGTGGTAGATCACCACCGGCTCCTCGTCGAGGTCGTCCATCTCGCGGTAGAGCTTGAGCAGGTCGCCGGAGTCGAACTCGTAGAAGGTGGGCGAACGGGCCGCGTTGAGCATCGGGATGAACCGCTCGGGGCGTCCGGTGCCGGCCGGTCCGGCGATCACGCCGCACGCCTCGTCCGGGTGGTCGGCGCGGGCGTGGGCGACGATCCGGTCGCGCAGTTCTCGGGTGATGGTCAGCATGCGGCCAGGATAGCGAGGCGTCAGTTGCCGTCCCCCGCGTGGAGGTGGGCGTCCGGGTCGGCGTGCACGGCGGCCGGGTCGCGGCGGCGCAGCACCGCGTAGCCGACGGCCAGGCACAGCGCCCAGCCGGGGAAGACGTACAGCGAGATCCGGGCGCCGGGGTCGACCGCGATCAGGACGGCGACTAGCAGCAGGAAGGCCAGCGAGAGCCAGCGGCTCCAGTTGCCGCCGGGGGCGCGGAAGGTCGGGGCGGGCAGCCGGCCGGCCTTCCAGGCGGCGCGGTAGCGGATCTGGCTGGCCAGGATGACGCCCCAGGTCCACAGGCCGCAGACGGTGGCGACCGAGGTGATGTACTGGAAGGCCCGTTCCGGGACGCAGTAGTTGAGCACCACGCCGGCACCCATCAGCAGGCAGGAGACGGTGATCGCGGCGGCGGGGGTGCGGCGGGCGTTGAGCCGGGTGAGCCGCCCGGGGGCCTGCCGGCGCAGGGCCAGGTCGCGCAGCATCCGGCCGGTGGAGTACATCCCGGAGTTGCAGGAGGAGAGCGCGGCGGTGAGCACCACGAAGTTGATGATGCCGGCCGCCGCCGGGATGCCGATCTTGCCGAACGCGGCGACGAACGGGCTGACGCCGGGCTGGAACTCGGTCCACGGCACCAGCGACAGGATGATCACCAGCGCGCCGATGTAGAACAGCGCGATCCGCAGCGGCAGGGTGTTGATGGCCCGCGGCAGGGTCTTCTCCGGGTTCTCGCTCTCGCCCGCGGTGACGCCGACCAACTCCACGCCCAGGTAGGCGAACATGACGATCTGCAGGGTCATCACGGTGGCGCCGACGCCCTTGGGGAAGAAGCCGCCGTCCTGCCACAGGTGGGTGACCGAGGCGGTGTCGCCGGCGTCCGAGAAGCCGAGGGTGAGCACGCCGATGCCGATCAGGATCATCCCGAGGATGGCGGTGACCTTGACCATCGAGAACCAGAACTCGATCTCGCCGAACAGCTTCACCGAGATCAGGTTGGCGGCGTACAGCACCAGCAGGAAGGCCAGCGCGGTGGTCCACTGCGGGATGCCGGGCGCCCAGAAGCGGACGTAGACGGCGGCGGCGGTGGTCTCGGCCATGCCGGTGACCACCCAGAACAGCCAGTACGTCCAGCCGGTGACGAAGCCGGCGAACGGGCCGAGGAACTCCCGGGCGTACTCGGCGAAGCTGCCGGCCACCGGGCGGTAGGTGAGCAGTTCGCCGAGCGCCCGCATGATCACGAAGATCACCACGCCGGCCACCGCGTAGCTCAGCAGCAGGCTGGGCCCGGCCTTGGAGATGGCGGTGCCGGCGCCGAGGAACAGGCCGGTGCCGATCGCGCCGCCGATGGCGATCATCTGGATCTGCCGGCTGCCCAGGCCCCGCTGGTAGCCCTCCTCGTCGGGGACGGCCCCGGCCGTCTCGTCCGCCGTCTGCTGCGTCATCCGCCCGCCTCGCCTCCCGGTCCGCGCCGGCCGGGCGGCCGACGGGCCCCGTCTTCCCGGGGAGGCAGCAGTGAACCACGCGAAAGCCCCGGAACGTCTCACATCTGAGCGTTACCTGAGCAATCGGACAATATGAGCGAAACGGGGGCGGCAGGGCGGGGCGGCGGGGCGGGGCCGCGAGGCGGGCGGTCAGCCCGCCATCGCCTCCAGCAGGCTCTCCTGCATCGCGCCCAGCCACAGGTAGGCGATCACCAGCGGCTTGCGCGGGTCGGAGTCGGGCAGCCGGTACAGGCCCTCGTCGTCCTCCTCGGCGACCTCCAGCCGGGTGCCCAGGGTCAGCCGCAGGTCGTTCAGCGCGCCCAGCCAGTGCGGGAATTCGCCCGCCTCGACCTCGATCACCCCGCCCGCGCCGCCCAGCCCGTCCAGCGCCCGGACCACCGCCAGCGCGTCGTCCCGCTTGCGGGCCCGCAGGTCCAGCTCGGTGTAGCGGCGGAACTCGGCGGCCATTTCGCCCGTCCGCGGGTCCTCGGGGGCGTCCGGGCCGCCGTACGCGTCGGGGAACAGCCGCAGCAGCGCCGGGTCCTCGGGGGCCTCGGTGGGGCCCTCCGCGAACAGCGCGGCCAGCGGGTCGTCGCTGCCGCCGCCGGGCGGCGGCCCGATCAGCTCCAGCATCTGGACTTCCAGCGAGCGCAGGATGGAGGCCTCGAACTCGTCCAGCGCGATCGCCGCGCCACCGCCGTCCGCACTCTCGAACAAACCGGCCATGTGTGTGGAATCAGTCCCTCGTGGATGGTGGGTGACGGTCCGTCAGTCGTGCTGCAGGGTGGCCCACAGGCCGTAGCCGTGCATCGCCTGCACGTCGCGCTCCATCTCCTCGCGGGTGCCGCTGGAGACCACCGCCCGCCCCTTGTGGTGCACGTCCATCATGAGCTGGCGCGCCTTGTCCTTCGGGTAGCCGAAGTAGCTCTGGAAGACGTACTGGACGTAGCTCATCAGGTTGACCGGGTCGTTGTGGACGATGGTCACCCACGGCGTGTCCGGCTCCGTGACCGGAACCCCCTCCACCTCCGGGCGCTCGATCTCCACCGGCGCGACACTCACAGTCCGTCTCTCCTCGTCGACCTCGGATTCCCCCCGACCCATGCTTCCATCCGAGGGACCCAGGAGCGAATCAGGGTGGTCCGACACGGCCGGACACGGTCCGGCACGGCCCCCGGAGAGAAATCGTCACTTTGACGCTAAGTGGTAGTAGCATCATCCCCATGGACGCCATCACCGCGCACCGCAGCTCCGCGCTGCTCACCGACCGCTACGAGCTGACCATGCTGCAGGCCGCGCTGCGCAGCGGCGCCGCCCACCGCCGCTCGGTCTTCGAGGTGTTCACCCGCCGCCTGCCCGACGGCCGCCGCTACGGCGTGCTGGCCGGCACCGGCCGGGTGCTGGACGCCATCGAGGACTTCCGCTTCACCGCCCCGCAACTCGACTGGCTGGCCGACCAGCGGGTGGTGGACGAGGAGACCCTGCGCTTCCTCGCCGACTACCGCTTCACCGGCAGCGTGCACGGCTACCCCGAGGGCGAGGCGTACTTCCCCGGCTCGCCGCTGCTGACCGTCGAGGGCAGCTTCGCCGAGGCGGTGATCCTGGAGACGGTGATCCTGTCGATCCTCAACCACGACTCGGCGATCGCCGCCGCCGCCTCCCGGATGACCGCCGCCGCGGGCGACCGCCCGGTGATCGAGATGGGCGCCCGGCGGGCCCACGAGCAGTCCGCGGTGGCCGCCGCCCGGGCCGCCTACCTGGCCGGTTTCGCCGCCACCTCCGACCTGGAGGCCGGCTTCACCTACGGCATCCCGACCACCGGCACCGCCGCGCACGCCTTCACCCTGCTGCACGACAGCGAGCGGGACGCCTTCACCGCGCAGATCGACTCGATGGGCCGCGACACCACCCTGCTGGTGGACACCTACGACCTCGGCGAGGCGGTCCGCACCGCCGTCGAGGTGGCGGGCCCGCAGCTGGGCGCCGTCCGGATCGACTCCGGCGACCTGACCCTGCTCGCCCACCGGGTGCGCCGCCAGCTCGACGAGCTCGGCGCCACCGAAACCAAGATCATCGTCACCTCGGACCTGGACGAGTACGCCATCGCCGCGCTCGCCGCCGCCCCGGTCGACGGCTACGGCGTCGGCACCAGCCTGGTCACCGGCAGCGGTCACCCGACCTGCGCGATGGTCTACAAGCTGGTCGCCCGCGAGTCGGCGCCCGGCGGCGAGCTGGTCGCGGTCGCCAAGCGCTCGGCCGGCGGCAAGACCAGCGTCGGCGGCCGCAAGTGGGCCGCCCGCCGCCCCGACCGGGACGGCGTCGCCGAGGCCGAGGTGGTCGGCACCGGCCCCGTCCCGGCCGAACTGGAGCCGCACCTGCTGCACGTCCCGCTGATCACCGACGGCGAGGTGGTCGGCCGCGAGCCGCTGGACGCCGCCCGGGACCGCCACCGCCGGGCCCGCGCCGCGCTGCCGCTGTCGGCCACCCAGCTCTCCCGCGGCGAGCCGGTCATCACCACCGAGCGGCTGTCCGGCTGAGCGGTCCGGCCGGGGCCGGGACAGGGAGGACCGGGACCGGAGCCGGAGCCGGGAGGACCGGGGCCGGGGCCGGGGCCGGGAGGCCCGGGCGGTGGACGCGGCGGGCGGGCCCGGCCCGGCTTTGCCCGCCTTTGCCCCTCCGCACTTTCGCGGCCGCCCCGCACTGCCTAGAGTGCCAACCGCTGTACCGTCCGGGCCCCGCCCGGACCACCCCGACACCGCCGCGGCCGAGACCCCCGGGCTTTGGACCGCACCCCCATCCGAACGAGAGAAGCCAGCCATGCACCGGGCCCTGATCGTCGTCGACGTGCAGAACGACTTCTGCGAGGGCGGCAGCCTGCCCGTCGCCGGCGGGGCCGAGGTCGCGGCCGCGATCACCGACCTGATCGCCGAGTCCGCCCCCGGCTACGCCCACATCGTCGCCACCCGCGACCACCACATCGACCCCGGCCCGCACTTCGCCGCCGAGCCCGACTACGTCCGCTCCTGGCCCGCGCACTGCGTGGCCGGCACCGAGGGCGTGGGCTTCCACCCCAACTTCGCCCCCTCGGTGACCTCCGGCGCAGTCGAGGCGGTCTTCTCCAAGGGCGCGCACGCCGCCGCGTACAGCGGCTTCGAGGGCTTCGACGAGCACGGCGGCACCCTCACCGACTGGCTGAACGAGCGCGGCGTCACCGACGTCGACGTGGTCGGCATCGCCACCGACCACTGCGTCCGCGCCACTGCCCTGGACGCCGCCCGCGAGGGCTTCGCCACCCGCGTCCTGCTCGACCTGACGGCCGGCGTCGCCCCCGCCACCACCGCCGAGGCACTGGACGAACTGCGCTCCGCGGGCGTCGAGCTGACCGGCACCCCGGTCGTCCGCAGCTGACCCGGCGCCGACTCCCGGCGCCTCAGCGCCCGGTGACCACCAGCTCCACCACGTTCTCGCCGCCGATCCCGTACGCCTCGGCCAACTCGCCACCGACCGCGTCCCGTTCGGCGGCGAGCCGGGCGGAGCCGATGTACACCACCCGCACGCCCAGGTACTCCATCCGGTGCTGGCCGCCGCGCACCCAGGCCGCCTCGCCCTCGCTGACGCAGCGCAGCTCGGAGTCCACCTCCACCGCCACGGCCGCCTCCGGCCAGTACAGGTCCGGCACCGCGATGTAGGTTCCGCCGCGCATCCGCAGCTCCGGTCCGGGCAGCGGGACGGGCAGGCCCCGCTCCGCCGCCAGGGCCGTCAGCTCGGCGAACGCGGCCTCCCGGCGCGCCGCCAGCAGCTCGTCCACCGCCGCCCGCACCCGGGGCACCGCCAGCAGCTGCGCCTCGGCCAGCTCGGCCAGCAGCTCCGCCGCCGGGCAGCCGCCCTCGCGCTCCAGCGCCTCGCGCAGCAGCGCCCGCAGCAGCCCCGGGCCGACCCGGCCGGACTCGAACGCGCCCTGCTCGGCCCACTCGCTGATCGCGTCCGCCACCGCCCGGGCCACCGGGGCGACCGCCAGCCCGTGCACCGAGCGGGCCTCCAGCACCCGCCCGGTGCGCCGGATCCGCACCTGCCCGGCGTCCCGCAGCCGGCGCTGCCTGGGCACCAGCACCTCCACCCCGTGCACCGCGGGCAGCCGCGGCACCGACACGAACCCGTACAGCGCGAGCGCCGCCGCGCCGGTGATCACCGCGCCCTCGCGGGCCCCGTCCCCGGCCGGCCCGTTCTGCGCCGCGTACAGCAGCGCGGCCCACATCCGCTGCTCGGGCGTCGGCGCGCCGTCCTGCAGCAGGTAGACCCGCGGCAGCAGCCGCTGCCAGGGGCCGCCGCTGCGGCAGTGCTCGCTCACCATCCGGGCCGGGACGCCGCGGGCGCGGAGCTGACTGGCCGTCACCACGTTCTGCTGGCGCCGGGCGAGTTCTTCGAGGGACACGGGCTGCTGCGGAATCCGGTAGCTCATGTCGTCCACGTTCCCCCTCGCCTCCGACACCCGACGTCCGACCTGACGACCTGTTACGCAACCGTCGTCAAACCGGGACTGCTCCGCACTAAAGTCCACATACCCTCACCCATTCGGCGTATCGGATGTTCACTCCGTTGCCGTAATAGATCGGACTTGTTTTCTACTATCCGATTTTCATCGGATCGACACAGCATTGCGATCCGACCGAGTCCGCGCCGCCGACCTGCGAAATCTGACCGGAAGTGATCGAGCCCACACCCAACGTCACGCCCGCTGGCGTCGGCGGCCGTCACGAATTGCCTACCATCGGGCACATGCCCCGCGACGAGTCATCAGCCCAGCGCGCCGCCCGACTACGCCTCGGCCGCCTGCCCGGCTACGTCCGCCAGCCTGATCCCGCCAGACGCGGCGGGGAGGACGGACGTACGTACAAGAAGGGCTGGGAAGTCCGTTTCACCGCGCGCAGCGAAGAAGAGATAACCGAGATCCGCGAGCTGGTCACCGCCGCCGGATTCGCCCCCGCCCGGCCCTTCTTCAAGGGCCACCAGCTCATCCAGCCGGTCTACGGCATCGCCGCGGTGCAGGCCTACCTGGCCGCCCGGGAGAGCGTCGAGGCCGCCGAGACCACCGCCCGGACCGACCCCCGCACCACCGGCATCCCCGAGCAGACCCGCCGCGAACCCGACAGCGTGGCCGCCGCGGCGCGGGCCGCCGAGAGCGCGGCCGCCGAGGCCGCCGCCGGAGCCGCCGCCCGGGCCGCGACGCGCACCGACGGGGCCGCGGTGCGTGCCGACGGGGCCGCCGGGCGCCCGGACGGGACCGCGGCGCGGTCCGGCGCCGAAGCCGCCGCCCGGACCGCCGGAGGCGCGGGCGCCACTGTCCGGTTCGACGGGAACACCGCCGCCCGGTCGGCACGCGAGAACTGAGGACCGGGCCGGACCCGCCCAGCGCGAAGGTCCGGCCCGGGAGCGCGAAGGCCGTGAAGGGCTCCGGCCGGGCCCGCGAAACCCCTGACGCCCCCGGGGTCGCCGAGGCCCGCCGAAGGGCCCGCCTGCCCCACTGGCGGGCTTCCTGACGGTACGTCAGCTCTTCCGCCCGACGCCGGGACGCGACGCGACCGCGATCGGACGGCGATCCGGCGGCGGCCTCGCCCCCGCCCCGGGGCGCGTGATCGTGGAGCGCGCTCCGACGGACGGTGAAAGTTTCGGGCTCCCGGGGGTGCCGCCGGGCGGGTGGTGGCGGTCGCGGGGCCGGTGGCCGGGGCGGTCCGACCGGAACGGCGTGTGATGGTCGTCATGCCCGCAGCGCGGGATTCGCCCGTGAAGGTGAGGCCCGCCACCGATTTCGCGTTCACCCGCAGGGCCTACAGCGACGCACCAACTCCCTTGCGGCCGCCGCCGACACACCGCCTCCGACCAGCGGTGATGCCCTCGGAGCCGCACCGGGCGGGCGGCATTTGCTGACGGGCCGTCACACAACGACCCGAATCAGGCTCACCCCCGGGCATCTCAGCAGACTTGTCACCCACAGCACCCGCCCGAGGGCCTAGAGTGAGCGCTGACGCTCCCCGTCCGGACCCAGATCGAGAGGCAGCTGATGTGACTGACCGTCATGTCCCGGCCGCAGACTCGGCATCCGCTGATCGATCCGCCGAACTTCCGTACGTGTCCGTCGAGTTCGCCGCCTTCTGCGAGCTGCACGAACCGCGCTACCGGAGCTACGCCCGGGTCTGGTTCCAGGAGCCCGGTGCCGCCCACCGGGTGGTCCGGCTCGCCCTGCACGCGATCGCCGCGGTCTGGCCCACCGTCCTGGAGAGCCCCAATCCGGCCGCCGAGGCCTGGCAGATCCTCCGCGACACCGTCACCGAGCAGCACAACGGCACGGCCGGGGCCGCCGGGACCGGCGGGCTGCGCCCCGACGTCGAGGGCGACGAGGACCTGGCGATCCTGCACTACGTGGTCGGCCTGGCCACGCCCGAGATCGCGGACGTGATGGGCGGCGACACCGCCAGCATCACCAGCCAGCTCCGCCAGACCCACCGGCGGCGCGCCACCGACTGGTGAGCCCGCCCGCCCCCGCCCACCCCCGTCGGCGCCTCCACCAGGGCGCGCAGGGCCGCTTGCACGCCCCCTCGCCGCCTCGTCCGCCCGTGGCGTACCTCCGCACCCGGGGCGCGCCCGCCCGGGACGGTCGTACCCGGAGCACCGGTGATCGACATCACGCCGAGGCGCCCTACCCGCGCGGACGGGGGCGGCGAAGGATGGGGCCGTCCGATCATGGACCGATCACGGTCCGCCCGTGAACCGCTCATGGGCCGTTCATGGGCCGTGACCTGCGACGCGAGCCGACCCGCCCCACCGGACCGAGACGGAGCCCCCGGATGTCCTTCGACCACGCCGTGGCCATGTTCCACCACCAGGCGGACGCCTGCGCCGAGTTGGGCTCCCCGCTGTCCGCCGCCCTGCTGCGCCGGGCTGCCGGGGACCTGGCCGCCGGCGGCCCGTGCGCGGCGGCGATCGCCGGACACGAGGACGCCCCCGGCCCGACCGCCGTCGCCCTGCGGCTGCTCGGTGCCGTCCACGCCCTGGCGCTGTCCGGCCGGGCCCCCGACCTCGCCGCGCACTACCCCGACGCGGGCGGCCGCTTCGACCCCGCCGACCCGGACGCCCCCTGGCCGGCCTTCCGCGCCGCCGTCGCCGCCCACCTGCCGTTCGTCCGCGAGTGGCTCACCCGCCCGCCGCAGACCAATGAGGTCGGCCGCGCCAACCTGCTGCTCACCGGTCTCGCCTGGGCCCAACACCAACTCGCCGCCCCCTCCGGCCCCACCGCGCCCCCGCTGCCGGTACGGCTGTACGAGCTCGGCTCCAGCGCGGGGCTCAACCTCCTTGCCGAGCAGTTCCGTTGTGCCTCCGAGGGCTTCTCGTACGGCCCGCCGGACTCCCCCGTCGTACTCGCCGACGCCTGGCGCGGCGAGCCTCCCGCCTGGCTGCGCGACGCCCCGCTCCAGCGGGTGACGGACCGGCGCGGCTGCGACCCGACGCCGATCGACCCGCGCTCCGCGGACGGCGCGCTGGCCCTGCGCGCCTACCTGTGGGCGGACCAACTCCCGCGCTCCCAGCGGCTGAACGGCGCCCTCGCCCTCGCCGCCCGGACCCCCGCCCCGGTCGAGGCAGTCGGCGCGGCCGCGTTCCTGCGCGGCGTCGGGACCGCGCCCGGCGCGCTGACCGTGGTCTGGCACTCGGTCATGCGCCAGTACGTCCCCGCCGAGGAATGGCGTTCTGCGGCAGGCGAGTTGGACCGGCTCGCCGCCGCCTCGACCCCGTCCGCGCCGTTCCTCCACCTCGCCTTCGAACCTCGCCGGGTCGGCGACGGACACCGCTTCCTGCTCACCGCCCGCCTCGCCACCGGCCCCACCACCGCACTCGCCGAAGCCCTCCCGCACGGCCTGCCCGCCTGGACGCTGGCGCCGGACGACCCCGCCCTCCACCAGTCGAACTGACCGGCCGTCAACCCACTTGCTGCTCACCGGTGACGTCGTACCGGTGGTGCACCACGTCGTGGACGGTGTAGCGGGAGAGGGATTCCACCGTGAACCGGGCACCGTCACTGCGCTGCCCGGCCCGCTGCCGACCGGCGGCCGGCACCGCCGCCTGGACGCCCGCCAGCCGCTCGGCCGCCAGCGCGATCTCACCGGCCACCACGGCCGGGTCCTGCTCCCGGTAGCGCTCCTCGACGGCGGTGGCGTCCTGGTCCCAGTCGGCGAACACCGGCCCGTCCTCGGCCAGCATCAGCCGCAGCCGCCCCTCGATCGTCCGGAACACGTCCCGGACGTGGCAGGCGTACTCCAACGGCGCCCACACCCCGGGCGCCGGACGCTCGCGCAGCCCCTCCACGCCGCCGTCGCCGTCCAGCAGCGCCGTCCAGAACTCCGCGTTGGCCCGGACCAGGCCCGGCACCGCTTCGAAGAGCAGCGCGGAGGTGTCCAACCCGCAGTCGGCGCAGGGACGTTCGAGGACCCAGGTCCAGTCCTTGGTGTCAGGAGTGATCATGCCCCCAGGATCGCCGCCCCACCCGCCACCCGGCCAGCAGCGGAAACGCCACCCACCCGCGAGATCCCGCCAACTCCCCCGCCCCGCTCAGCCCTCCAGCACCACGGCCAACCGCTCGGCGAGCTCGTTCATCCGCTCCACCGGCACCGCCCGCTCCCCCGCCTTCAACAGCCCGAACACCCGCGGTCCGCGCCACTCCACCGGAAAGTCCTCCCCGCGCGGCACCACGTGGAAGTGCACGTGCGCGAACCCCTCCGCCTCCCCGAACTGCGCCACATACGCCTTCCGGCACCCCGTCACCACCTCCAACGCCCGCGCCAACCTGACCTGCCACACCCCCAACGACGCCGCCTCCGCCCCGCTCAGCTCCGCCATCGACTCCAGGTGCCGCCGGGGCAGCAACACCAGCCACCCCGGCAACGCACAACCCACCGCGTGCACCACCCGCCAGTGCTCGTCCACCGCGATCCGCTCGTACCGCGGCAACCGCTCGAACTCGCCCTCCCGGGCACACGCGTAACACTCCACCCCGTCACCCATACGACCGACCCTACCGACCCCCCTGCCCCACCACGTTCACCTCACACACCGCCGACGTCGGCACCAACCCCGGCACCACCCCCTCCAACACCCGCGCACACAACGCCTGCTCCCCCTCCCCCGCAGCCCCCGCCACCCCCGCCGAAACCCCCGCCATCACCACGACCAGCCCCGCCACCGCACACACCCACCGCACCACGGCAACCACCTCCGAACATCCGACGACACATTCCCCCCTCTCCTACCCGCCCCACCCCCGCCCCCGCGAACACCCTCCCCCATCCGTAGGCGTGTCTCCGTGCAGCACCCCTTCCGACGGGAAGACCTGACCATCCTGGTCAGGGTGACTTGTGCTCGCATCGGAGCCGGCAGCACAACAAGAAATCCAGGCGGTTGAACCGACCTCCCGGACAATCCCCCGCCACCCGCACCGGTTTGCCACCGAACGGAAAAAGGCCTCCCGTGGCCCGACCGGGGCACTACCCCGACTGGTCCGGCCACGAGAGGCCTCTTTCCGCCTACTGACCCCGCATCGGGGCCGACTCAGCTCTGATACGGGTTCCCCCCGGCCGGAGGCTGCTGCGGCGGGTACCCCGGCGCCTGCTGCCCCTGCGGATACCCGTACCCGGCCGGCTGCTGCTGCGGCGGCATCTGCTGCTGGTACCCGTACCCGGGGCCACCCGGCCCGCCCGGCGCCCCCGGACCACCGGAACCCCCAGGACCGCCGGGGCCGCCGCCGTTGTTGCCGTTCTTGGAACGCCGGACGAGCACGACGATCACCACGATCACGATCAGCGCGAGCACACCGCCACCGACCGCGATCAGCATCCCGCTGTTGCTCTTCTTGCTGTCCGCGTCACCGCTCGCCTGCGGAGCGGTCGAGTTCCCGGCACCGGCCGACGGTGCCTTCGAGGCCGGGGAGGACGGTGCGGACGAGTTGCTGCCCTTACCGCCGCTGTAGTCCGGCTCCGTCCGGTTGAGCAGCGGGTTCTCCTTCGGCCCATTGTCCACCGCAGGGTTCGCAGCCAACGCACCGGAGGCGGATGCAATGCCGTAACCGTACTTGTCGTTCGGGAACGAGCCCTGGCCCTCCGGTTTGAAGGCACTCTTGGTGATTCGGTTGATGACCTGGCCCGCCGACAGGTTCGGGTACTTCGACCGCACGAGCGCCGCGATCCCCGACACGATGGCCGCGGCTTCGGAAGTCCCGGAAGCCGTCGCGTACCCCTGCTTGAGGTCGGCCCGGTGGATGCCGTCGGCCGGGCCCGCCAAGGTCACCTGCGGGCCCGTGGTCGACTTCGGCCACATGCTCCCGTCCTGCGCGACACCCGACACCACCACAACACCCGGGAACCCCGCCGGGTAATCGATCGGCAAGCCCGCGTGGTTCCCGGAGGCCGACACGAGAACGACGTCCTTCTGGATGGCGTACTCGATGGCTCCCCGGTATCCGGGGTCGCTCGGATTCCCGCCGTAGAACGACATGTTGATGACCTTGGCGCCGTGGTCGACCGCGAAGCGAATGCCCTTGCCGAAGTCCACGTTGTCGACCGAACCCAGGTCTTCACTGAAGTCGAACTTCACCGGAAGGATCTTCGCCTTGGGCGCGATGCCCATGACGCCTGCATTGTCGCCGTGTCCGTGCGCAGCGATGTCGGAAGCCATCGCCGTACCGTGGCCCTCGGTGTCGACCCGTCCGTCCCCACCGCCGCCGGTGAGGTCGAGACCGGGGAGGACCTGCCCGGCCAAGTCCGGGTGGCTGGCGTCGACACCGCTGTCGATGACCGCGACGATGACCTGGTCGCCCTGGCTGACCGGCCAGACGTCCTTGGCCAGGCCGTACTTGTTCAGCACCCACTGCTGCTGGCGGTCCTGGTCCGCCGCCGCAGGTCCGGCGCTCACGCCCCACAGCAGGGCTCCCGCAGCGAGCGCGGCCAGACCGCGCACGGATCGGCTGGTCGTCAAGCCTCGTCACCCCTCGTTGAGCGGCCGCCCTGCAGACCCTCGAGTCTGCAGGGCGGCCAGGTAATGTCCGACTGTTCTACTGACCGGACGTCATTCCACCACGTTCGGGTTCGCGTTCCCGCCGGAGGCCCAGGTCTCCTCGTCCTCCACCAGGTAGTCCGGTCGGTCCGAGGTGCCCTTCTTGGCGCGCTTGCTCGACTGGCCGTGGCCGGCCATGCCCGCGCCGTTGCCGGTCGCGCCGCCCTGGCCCCGGCCACCCGCGTGACCGGCCTCGGCGGCTCCGGCGACCTGACCGGGACGGCTGCGGCCGATGCCCGACCCGCCCTCGGAGAAGGCCCGTCCGCCGGCGCTGCCGTGCGCAGCCTCGCCGACCATGCCACCGGCCCGGCCCGCCAGGCTGCCGCCGGCCCGGCCGCGGAGGCCACCACCGGCACCGCCCTCACCGGCGCCACCGCCGAGGCCGCCACCGCCCAGGCCACCGGCCCGACCGCCGGTCCCGTTGCCCGCACCGGCACCGGTACCCGCGGCGCCGCCCGTACCGGCGCC
Organism: Kitasatospora cineracea; assembly: GCF_003751605.1. NCBI lineage: Bacteria > Bacillati > Actinomycetota > Actinomycetes > Kitasatosporales > Streptomycetaceae > Kitasatospora > Kitasatospora cineracea. The sequence continues at coordinate 2,577,023 of NZ_RJVJ01000001.1, read as the reverse complement.
ACCACCGTTCAGGCCGTTGGAACCGAACGTCCCGGACTTCGAAACGCTGTTGCCGCTGAACCCGGCGCGGGCACCGATACCGGTGCCACCCGCCAAGGTCCCGCCTCCGCCGCCGCCGACCAGCCCGGTGCTGGTGCCGCCACCGCCGAAGCCGCCGCTGCCACCGCCGGACGGACCCTGCAGACCGCCGGACCCACCGGGGCCGCCGATCGTCGAGGTGCCGCCACCGCGGATGCCGCCGGTGCCGCCCTGGATGCCGTCGATCCCCGTGCCGGGGCCCTTCGGCTGCGGCAGCGGGTTGGCCGTTCCGCCGGAGATGCCCGCGTCCGTCGGACGGATCACCGCGGCCTTGACCTTCGGCGCCTGCGGCGCCCGGGTGGTCGAGGTGCTCTTGAGCGAGGTCTGCGACCCGGAGGAACCGCTCACCCGCCCGGTGCTCTGGACGGCACCGACTCCGACCCCGGTGATCGCCGCGATGAAACCCGCTGCGCCACCGTCACTCGGAGGGGTCACCTGCTTGTCCTGCGAGTTGTCGTCGAGGCCGGTCTTGAGGGCGCCCAGCCGACTGCTGGCCACGCTGTACTTGGCCGCCAGCACCTGCATCACGCCGACCGCTTGCTGCTTGCGCGTATCGGCGATGCCCTGCTGGGTGTCGGCGTCGCTGATCCCGACGGATTCCTTGGCGGCGTCGCTGATCCCGTCGCCCACCTTGTCCCAGAAACCCGGTTCTTCGGGCATGGCGGCCTTGGCCTCGTCGATCGACGCCGACAGCGTCTGCAGCGCGGCGGCGGTGTAGTTCACGTGCTCGGCCGTGGCGCTGACCTTCGCGGCGAGCTCGGTCATGTGCGCGTGGAAGGCATCGCTGGTGTTGCCCTGCCAAGTGCTGGTGGCATCACCGGTTGCAGTGGTCAGCGCGGACTGGATCTGCGTCAACGTCTCATGGGCCCGCCGCCACGGATCGGCTGCAGCCATGACCGAGCCGGAGTCCAGCGCGTGAACCATGGAGATCAGTTCGGCATGGCTGTGAGCGGAGAAATCGGTGCTCCCCGCACCACCGCCCTGGTCCATCATCTTCACTGCGCAACCTCCAGCCCGTTGTCCATGTCCTTGGTCTTCAGCACTGTCACCATTGCGAGTTCACCGTGCTCGTCGGCTGGGCCGGCGTCGTCGTCCCAGCCTTCCTCGCGTCCAGTTCGGACGGGCTCCAGGTCGTGGTCCACCCGTCACGCGACAGGGTCATGCTCTTGCGGGTGTCCTGCTCGTGTTCCTCGTAGTTCGCCGCTGTGTGGTCGGCGTTGCGCTGGGCCAGATCGATGGCCTCCTGGATGTCGGCCAGGAGCGTGCTCAGCCGAAGGCGCAGTGCGTCGTACTGCGTATACAGACCGTGCGCCTCGGCGAAACTGCCGAACGCTCCCGACCCGATCCCGCTCGGGCCGTACACCGCTGTGCTGCCCGCACCGCTCTCGAACTCGCTCAGCAAGCCGCGCACCTGGGCCGCGAACGCCCGCAGGTTGTCGACCTCGACCTGGAAGCCGTTGCCGCTCGTGCTCATGTGTCTCGTACCTCCCCCGTACCTGCTGCCCCGCGCGACTGCTGCTCGACCGCCTGGGGCCTGAAAGAAAGTTGGCTCCAACCTCTATGTCTAACACATGGAACGGGCCGTCAACACGCCCCCTGGTGGGTGCGGGTGGGATCAGGTGGCAGCGAGGGCCCGGCGGCAGAGGGAGTCGGCTCGGCGGGTGGTTTCGGGGAGGCGGTAGGAGGGGGTGAGGGCGAGGGTGACGGCGGTGGCTTCGGCGAGGCCGATGCGGTGGCCGACGGAGAGGAAGACGGGTTTGACGCCCTGGCGGGTGCGCAGGGCGCGGCCGACGGTCTCGGGGCCGTCGAGGAGGGGGGACCAGTCGCCGCGGCGGTCGCCGGGGGGCTGGTGGGTGAAGGTGAAGGGGTTCTTGGCGATGCCGAGGGTGGGGAGGCCGGTGTGGACGCCGAGGTGGCTGGCGAGGCCGAGGCGGCGGGGGTGGGCCAGGCCGTAGCCGTCGCAGACGACGAGGTCGGGGGTGCGGGTGAGGCGGGCGAGGGCGTCGAGGACGGCGGGGAGTTCGCGGAAGGCGAGCAGGCCGGGGAGGTAGGGGAAGGCGACCCGGCCGACGGCGGTGGACTGTTCGACGACGTCGAGGGTGGCGTAGTCGAGGAGGACGGCCGCGGCGGCGACCACGTCGCGCTCGTCGTCGTAGGCGACGTCCACGCCGGCGATCAACGTGCCGGGGTGGCGCGGGGGTTCGGGGCCTTCGGGGACGACCAGGGGGCGCAGGCGTTCCTGTTCGGCGCGGGCGGCCTCGGCGGTGGTGGGCCAGTCGGCGGGGACGGTCATGGCGGCTCCCGGGGTCGGAGACGGGTGCGGGGGTGCGCGACGGACGGCTCCGGGCGCGCTCGGCCGCCCTCCCCCACGCGGTTCGGCGGCGCTGCGCGGTACGCGTGCTCGGCGTTCCGCCGTACGGCACGTTATCGGGCAGGCCCGGGCCGCAGTCCGGCCGGTGCAGCAGCCGCAGTAACCGCAGCGGCCGCGGTGGCCGCGGTGGCCGCGGTGGCCGCGGTGGCCAGAGTGACCGCAGCAGCCGCGGTTCCGTCAACGCGGTGGCCGCGGTTCCACCGATGCGGCGAGCGCGGAGGACGCGGTCGCGCGCTGCCGGGGTGTGAGTCCGTGCGCCCCCTGTGCCCCGGAGTAGGTCAACTCCCGGCGGTTAGGCTGTACTTACCGATGTTGTTCCGCCGTACCCGTCGAGCCGGGTCCCCCGCCCGCCGCTCCCCCGCTGTTCCCCGTCGCTCTCCCCGCTCCGCGCGAAGGGTCGTCCGCCATGCCGCGCCCCGCCGTTCCGTCCCGTGCCGTCACCGCGTCCCGGGCTGCCCGGCTCGTGTCCGGGAGTCGTTTCAGTGCCGTGCAGTTGGGCGTCGGCACGCTGATCGCGGTGGTCGCCGCAGTGGCGCTGCTGGCCGTGTCCGGGGAGACGGGAGTGTGGCGGATCGCGGTGCTGGTCGGCTTCGCCGTCGCGCTCGGAACGCTGTCGGCCGTCCTGCTGTCCCCCGCCACCACCCGCCGCGCGCCGCAGGCGTTCGTGCCCCGGGCCGCGGCGCCCGGCACCGGCCAGCCCGAGCCTGCGACCGCCGCCCGGCAGCCGGCGTACGCGCACCAGTCGCGCTGACGCAGCATCCGAGGAGCGTCCGAGAGGAGCCCTGAGCGGACCCGGGGGAGCCCGGAGCGCGCACGCGAAGACTCCCGGGCCGGCGGCAGGTGAACGGCTGCCGCAGGCCCGGGGCCCACGAGGGAACGACCGGCCGAACGACCGGCCGGACGTCCGGCTGGACGTCCGGTCAGGTGGTCGAGACCACCACGGTCTTGGCCGCCTTGTCGTGGATGCACTGGCGGTAGGGCTTGTCGAAGACGCCGAACAGCCCGTCGACGGCCCACCAGAGGCCGCCGCAGCAGATCAGTGCGGGGACGATGAAGGTCGCGGCGCGGGTCCAGGCGGCAGCGGCGGTGGGGGCGGTGCCGTCGGCGAGCATGGCGACCCGGATCTTCATCAGCTTCTTGCCGAGGGTCTGGCCGTCCCGGCTGAGCATCAGGCCCTCGTAGACCAGGTACAGCGCGCAGCTGAACCAGAAGGAGCCGATCCAGCCGCTCTGCTTGTTGAAGTGCAGGAACGGGAGCAGCACCACCACGGCGATCACCTGCACCATGACGTAGTCGACCAGCCGGGCGAGGATCCGCGCGCCCCAGCCGCCGAGCGCGGGCATCCCGGGGACGGGGCCGGGCCCGGGGCTGCCGTAGGGCGAACCGTACGGGTCACCGGAGCCGCCGGGACCGCCAGGACCGCCGGGCGGGGGGCCGTATCCGGGGGGCGGGCCGTAGCCGGGCGGCTGGTTGCTGTCGTGGGGGGAGCCCGAGCCGGCCGGCGCGCCGTACTGGCCGCCGTAGCCGGGCGGGGTGTCGTACGGGCTGCCCGAGGGCGGGGGCTGCTTGTCGAAGGAAGGCCGTCCGCCCTCCTCCGGCTCGGTTCCGGAGGGGTCGCTGGTGCTCATGGCACGAGTAGACCATCGCAAATACTACGATGTTGGGATATTTGCGCCGTTTCTGCCCGTTTAAGTTCGTTCCGGCCAAGTTCGTTCCGGCGCCTTCCGCGCACCGGCCGACCGGGTCCGCCCGGACGACGGGCCGTGCACCGGCGGACGGTTGACGGCGCCTCAGCCGCGCTCCACCCGCACCACCCGGGTCCGCGCCGCCCGGTCGTGCCAGCCGCGCCGGGCGGTCCGGTCCAGCAGCGCGACGGCCGGGCCGAGCAGGACGGCGGTGCCCAGCCCGCGCAGCAGCCAGCGCGCCAGCGAGCGGCCGAACCCCGGCGTACCGGTCCCGCCCGCGGTGACCACCCGGACCCGGGCCAGCCGCTTGCCGAAGGTCTGACCGGTCCGGGCGATCGGCAGCACCTGGTACAGCAGCCCGAACACCAGCAGCACGCCGAGCAGCACGCCCACCCGGCCCAGCACCGTCCCGTCCAGCAGCCACACCTGGTGCTGACGGCCCGTCATGCTCGCGGCCAACGACGCCTGGTCGATCTTCTCCTGGACGTGCGCCCGCACCGTCCCGACCATCGGCACCGCGACGGCCGCACCGACCACCGCCGTCACCACCCCGTCCACCAGCCACCCGAACGCCCGCGCCCCGACCCCCGCGGCCACGGCCGCCGGGGCCGCCGGACGCCGCTTCCCGGCCCCGTCGGCCGCAGCGGGACGGCGGGCCGACGCGCCGGTGCGGGCCTCCGCCTCCCGGACCTCGGCGGCCCGACTCGGCGGACGGACCCGCTCGCTGGTGACGTGCGCCGTCCGCGGCTCCCGCCCCGGCCGCTGAGCCTCAGCGCTCGAAGCCGGAGCCGGAGCCGACGCAGCTACGGACTCAGGCTCGGGCTCGGGCGCACCTACCGATTCGGGCGCGGACTCGGGCTCGGACTCGGGCGCGGACGCGGGCTCCGGATCGGCACCCCAGGAGACCCAGCGCGGGGCCCCACCGGTCTCCATCAGCCCGCGCTGCGCCTGCGGATCCGCCCGCCAGCCCGAGGCCGGGTCGGCGGACGTCGGCTCCGCCGGTTGCGGCACCGGTTCGACCAGCGCGCCGGGCGCAGCGGACAGCCCCACCGAACCGCCACCGCCGGCCCCGTGCCAGGGCGTGCCGCCGAGCGGCTGCGCGACCCGCGGCTCGCGCCCGGGCTCCGGCAAAAACTCCTCCACCACGGGCGCGGCCCCGGCCAGTTCCAACGGCCGGGCGACCGCCTCCACCTCACGGACCTCCGGCCCCCGCCGCGGCGCGACCACGGCCCCGCTCCCGCTCCCGCCGATGTGCAGCGCGGCGGCGGTGGCCCAGGACTCGGCCGCGACCGGCCGCAGCCCGTTCCCGGCGACCGCCCACGGACCGGCCTCGACGGGGCGCAGCGGCTCCATCTCACTGCGGGGGCGGATCTCCAACTCCCCCGGGCCGTCGAACCCGGCCCCGACCCCAGACCCAGACCCGGGACCAGCACCGTCTCCGCCCCCGACCCCGGTCGGCCCCGGCCCCGGCCCAGCGGCCGTCTCCGGGTGGGCCGACATGGTGAAGAGCGCCTGGGCGCCGGTCTCGTCGAGGTAGATCGGACCGGTCTCGACCAGCGGCGCGGCAGGGGCGGTGGGAGCGGCGGGAACCAGGCCGGGCGGGAGGCTGTAGGGGGGCGCGGTGAGGTAGCGGGCGACGAAGCGCGGCGGGTGGAGGGCCTCGCCGGGGGCGGGCGCGGGACGGCTGGTGCCGGGGACCCAGGCGTGGCCGGCCCAGTAGCGGAGGAAGCCGGGCACCGAGGGGTCGGGGTAGTAGCCGGGCGCTCCGGCGTCCCCGGCCAGGGTGGCGCCGAGAATCGAGCCTGCGCTGGAGGGCCGGTCCGTCATTGCGTCTTCCTTCGTACCGGCACCGCGGCGTGTGGGTGTGCGGACGTGGGTGGGGGAGCCGCGGGCGGAGAGTCGCCGGGCAGTCACAAAGGGTAGTACCTCGGGCGGCCTCGTCCCCCGGGTTCACCGGAACTCGTGAAACGAACGGGGACACGTGGTACTGCGGGTACCCCCTGGGGTGGAGGGGGCGCTCCGGGACGGTGACGGGCGGTGGCCGGCACGGTCCCGGGATCCGGGTTCCGGTGTTCCCGTCCGGAACAACCGGGGCGGGGCGGAAAAGGTTCTGCCGGAAAAAAGTTCCGCGGAAAGTCCCGGAACCCGTGTAAGAGTCCGCGACCGCCCCGCTCTCGGCTGGTGCGGGGCCGAACGGCGGCCCCGCGTGGCGGAGAGGTGAGGACGATGGCCGGACAGTCGACCGGAGTGGTGGAGCAGGAGCTGGAGCTGAACCTGGTGCTGTCGCCGGAGCGCAGCGTCCCGGTGGCGGCGCGGTTGTCGTACGGGAGCCACGACCCGTTCGCGGTGTACGTGACCTTCCACCTGGACAGTGGAACGCCGGTGACCTGGGTGTTCGCCCGGGAGCTGCTGGTGGAGGGGACGTTCCGGCCGTGCGGCCAGGGCGACGTGCGGATCTGGCCGACCCGGTCGGGGCGGCGCAGCGTGCTGTGCATGGCGCTGAGCTCGCCGGCGGGCGACGCACTGCTGGAGGCGCCGCTGCCGACGGTGGCGGCCTGGCTGGAGCGGGCGCACCGGCTGGTGCCGCCGGGGGCGGAGCTGGAGGCGATGGACCTGGACGGTTCGCTGGCGGAGCTGCTGGCGTGAGGGGGCGCGCGGCACGACCCCGGGCGCGGGTGACGGCGTGCGCGCAGCCACCGGCCCACCCGCACCCGACGCCCGCGCACCCGCACCCGCGTCTGCACCCGGTACCCGCTCCGGACGCGGCCCCGACCCGGCCGCCCGGCCGCCCGCCGGAGCGCCCACCCTCGGGACGCCCGGGACGGACGGCGGCACCGCACAGGACGACAGCACCGATCAGGGCGACGCCACGGATCAGGACGGCGGCACAGGTCCGAACAGCGGCGCAGATCCGAACAGCGGCACGGAACAGCACGGCGGGTCCGGCGAACGGCCGCCCCGGGGTTCAGCGGGCCGCGGGGGCCTTCTGGGCGCCGGGGCTGCCGAGCCCGTCCACGCCGCTGCGCGGGGCGGGGACGCGCACCAGCGGGGCGCCGGCCGCACGCCGCCGGGAGCGGACCCGGAGGGCGGCGACGGCGAGGAAGCACAGCCCCATCAGCGGGTAGACGCTCGCCGGGAACTGCTTGAGCACCGACAGGTGCAGGTCCAGGTCGCCCTTGTGCGGGACGATCCACATGGCGAAGGACAGGAAGCCGAGCAGCGTCAGGCCGAAGATGAGCCGCCAGCGCAGGTGCCGGACGGCGGCGGGGCGGGAGCGCTCGTGCGCGGCCTCGGCGGCGAGCAGGACGAGCACGGGGACGCACCACACCCAGTGGTGGGTCCAGCTGATCGGGGAGACCAGCACCGCGGTGATCAGCGCGGTGCACACGCTCCAGGCGTCGGCGCGCGGCGACCAGCGGGCGCTGCGGTGCGCCCAGACGGCGATGCCGAGTCCGGCGGCGGCGACCAGGACGCCGAGCAGGGTGGCGAGGGCGCCGGGGGTCTCCAGGTGCATCTGCCGGGCGACCAGGCCGCGCAGCGACTGGTTGTCGACGATGACGGTCTTGCCGACCCGGCTGGAGTCGAACATGTACTTCGTCCAGAAGCCCCAGGTGGCGTCGGGGAGCACCAGCGCGCCGATCAGGAAGGTGCCGACGAAGGTGGCGCCGGCCACGAACGCGGCCCGGACCCGGCCGGTGACCAGCAGGTAGACGGCGAACAGGCCGGGGGTGAGCTTGATCCCGGCGGCGATGCCGAGGGCGACGCCCTTGCTGCGGGCGGAGTCGGGGCGGGTGAGGTCCCAGAGGATCAGGCAGGCCAGCGCGAGGTTGATCTGGCCGTAGCGCAGGGTGGTGAAGACCGGTTCCAGCCAGACGCCCAGTCCGGTGACCAGCAGGACGCCGACCGGCCGCAGGTCGCGGCGCGGCCAGCCGACCAGTTTGAAGGACAGGTGGGCGAGGGTGGCCAGCAGCAGCAGGTTCCCGGCGGTGACGGCGAGGCGCAGGAATGGGACGCCGAACCAGGTGGTCGGCACGAACAGCATCGCGGCGAACGGCGGGTAGGTGGCGGGCAGGTTCCACTCGGTGACCCGCAGCGCGTACAGGTCGTGGCCGTCGGCGACGGCGGCGCCCTCGGCCCGGTAGACGATCATGTCGACCATCGAGGTGCCGACGAAGTGCCGGACCGTCGCGTAGGTGAGCAGCGAGACCAGGGCGACCGCGGCGGCCAGCCGCAGCGGGCGCCGGGGGGCGGCGCGCAGGGCCGCGGTGATGGCGGTGAGCTGTCGGCCGGGGGCGGTCAGGGCGCGCTGCCAGGCCGGGACGGGCGGCCGGCCGGGGCTGCCTGGGGGCGTGCCGCGTTCCGTGTGCACCGTGCTCACTGTCTTGCTCCGTCCGCCGTCGACCTGCGCTGGCCAGCAGCCGACACTACCCGAACGGTCGGCCGACGCCACTGGTCGCGGTCGCTCCGGGCTCCCCTCCCGGGGCCGTCGGACAGCCAGACGAACAGACGGACAGCCGGACAGACGGACGGGGACGGGCGGACGGGCGGGCCCGGCCCGCCGTCGACCGCTGTTCGAATTACGACCGGGCCGCCGACCGGCCCCGTCCGCGTCGCCGACCCCTCGGCAGAACGTTCGGCGCACCCTTCGGTCGAACGGCCGCCGGAGCGCTCCACGGACGGGTCGCCGCCGCCGGACCGCGCCGGTTCCGGGGCCGCGCACCCCCGTGGTGGCCGGCGTCGGCCGGGGCGGCGGGCCCGCCCGTCCGGGCCGGGGCCGCATGAGACAGCGTTGGCCGACGCTTAGGACGCATTTAAGGGAGGGGATCGACACCGAGCTGTCGCCCCCGCGGTAACAGCTCCTGTGTCGGCATCGTGGCCCCGACGTCGTGGCCCCCGGCGTCCGGTCCTCAGTCCTTGCGGATCAGCCGGCCGGTCCGGCGGCGCTGCTGCCTGGGCAGTTCGACCTGGGTGCGGGTGTTGAGCCGCACCGCGATCTCGGCGCCGCCGAGGACGGCGGAGCGGCCGAGGACGACGTCGCCGCCGGTGCCCTCGGCGAGTTTGCGGACGATGTCCAGGCCGAGGCCGGTGGAGCCCTCGCCGCCGTGTCCGGCGCCGCGGCGGATGGCCGCGTCCGGGTCGGTGAAGCCGGGGCCGCCGTCGCCGACCAGGACGGTGACGGCGTCCTCGGCGGTGACCACGTCGACGGCGAAGGGGGTGCCGACGGCGGTGTGCCGGAAGACGTTGCCGAGCAGCGCGTCGACGGCGGCCGCCAGGTCGCCGCGCTGCACCAGGACGGGGGCCGGCTCCTCGTCGCCGGCCAGCTGCCAGGGGCGGCCCTCGTCCTCGGCGAGCGCGGACCAGAACCCGACCCGGTCCCGGACCACCTCGACGGCGTCGCAGCCGAGGGCGACCGGCGGGGCGTCCACCGGGTGGCGGCGGGCGGAGCGGATGATCTGGTCGACCTCGCGCTCCAGCTGGGAGACGGCGTGCCGGGTGGCGTCGGCGGCGTCGCCCTCGCCGAGGGCGGCGGCGTTGAGCCGGAGCACGGTGAGCGGGGTGCGCAGCCGGTGCGACAGGTCGGCGGCGAGTTCCCGTTCGGCGGCCAGCAGGTGGACCACCCGGTCGGCCATCGCGTTGAACGCGTAGGCGGCCTCGCGGAGTTCTTCGGGCGCGCCGGCCGCTTCGCGCCCCTCCACCGGGACCCGCACGGTGAGGTTGCCGGAGCCGAGCGAGCGGGCCGCGGTGGCCAGTCGGCGGGCGGAGCGGATGATCCGGGTGCCCATCCGGTCGGCGACCGCGACGGAGACCGCGACCAGGGCGAGCGCGACGCCGGAGAGCACCAGCCAGGCGGTGCCGACGCCGCGCGAGAGGTCCGCGTTCGGGACGAACACCTCGACCATGGCGACCCGGCCGTTGTCGACGGCGACGGGCTGCAGCAGCGCGTAGCCGCCCTCGACCCGGACGGTGCCGGCCCGGACGGTGCGGGTCCAGCCCTGGCTGTCGGTGCTGGGCAGCTGGTCGTTGTCGGTGCGGGCGCTGCCGACCGTGGCGCCGCCGGGCAGGTGGACGGCGAGCCGGTCGCGGGCGCCGGAGTCGGTGGAGGCCATCGCCTTGGCGATGGCCTCCTGGTCGGTGGTGATGGCCAGCGCCGGGCCGAGGGCGGCGGCCTGCCGTTCGGCGGCGGTGAACGCCCGGTCGCGGGCGGTCTGTTGGACCATCAGGCCGAGCGGGATGAGGAAAGCGAGCGCGACCATGACGGTGCCGGCGATGGCGGCCTTGACCATCGCCCAGCGCAGCGAGCGGAGGATGCGTTTCACGTCGCGCCCCCGACCGGTCCGCCGGGGGCCTCCAACCGGACGCCGACGCCGCGCACGGTGTGCAGGTAGCGCGGGCTGGAGGCGGTCTCGCCGAGCTTGCGGCGCAGCCAGGACAGGTGGACGTCGATGGTCTGGTCGCCGCCGTAGGTCTGCCGCCACACCTCGGCCAGGATCTCCTTGCGCGGGACGACCACGCCGGGCCGGGCGGCGAGGAAGGCCAGCAGGTCGAACTCGCGGCGGGTCAGGTCGAGCCGCTGCCCGTCGAGCAGGGCCTCGCGCCGCTGCGGGTCGATGGCCAGGCCGCCGACCCGCAGGATCTGGGGTGCCATCAGGGCGCCGCCGCCCAGTCTGCGCAGGACGGCGGCCATCCGGGCCGTGAGGTGCTCCCCGGAGAAAGGTTTCACCAGGTAGTCGTCGGCGCCGTCGTTCAGCAGCCGGACGATCTCCGCCTCGTCGTCCCGCGCGGTGGAGATGATCACCGGGACGTTGGTCAGGCCGCGGATCATCTTGAGCGCCTCGCTGCCGTCCAGGTCGGGCAGGCCCAGATCGAGGACCACCAGGTCGCAGCCGACCTGGGCGACTTCGCGCAGGGCCTCCAGCGCGGTCCCGACGGAGCGCACGGCGTGGCCGGTGTCGGCCAGATGGCGGATCAGGGCGGAACGCACAAAGGGGTCGTCCTCGACCACAAGCACTGTTGCCATGGGGCTGCACGGTACGGCATGGCGGCGCAATGGTCTGTACCTCGGGTGGCTCCGGGACGGCCCGGCCCGGGCGGGGCCTTGAGCTTCCCTGAAGCTCGCCGCCCTTTTCCCACAAGGTTTCTGCGCAATGCCCGTCCCACTGACCTGGCCGTGACCTTCGTACGGCAGGATGGGCCCGCGATGCGGAGCGGACTGGTTCAACTGGGCGCCTGGACGGCGGCCACCGGAGCAGCGGTGGCGTTGTCCTGGCTCGGCGTGCACGCGGTGCTCGTCGACACGGTGTTCGAGCAACCGGTGGCGGTTCAACTGCCTTCGGTGGCCTCCTCGAAGCAGGGGGACCGGCCGGGCCGACCCCTCCGGTGCCGCCCCCGAGCAGCGCGCCGCCGTCCGCGGCGGCCCCGAGCCCGAGCCCGGACCCGGACCCGCCGGCGGGTGCCGCCACCCCGGCGGCCGCGGGGTCGAGCGCCCCGGCCCGGCCGAGCGCGACGGCCCGCAGGAGCAGCAGCCCGCCCAGCACCCTGCACAGCTACCCGATGCTGGGCGGCCGGGTGGCGCTCGACGTGCGGGCCACCGAGGCCCGGCTGGTCTCGGCGGTGCCGGAGGCGGGCTGGTCGATGCAGGTCTGGCACGGCGACCAGTGGCTTCAGGTCAACTTCTCCAAGGACGACCGGGTCTCCACCCTCATGGTGTCCTGGAACGGCACCGCCCCCAACGTGCAGACCTTCGTGGTGGGCAACTGACCGGCGCCCCGGGCCCGTCGGACGCCTGAAGCCGGGGGCGGCCGATCCCAGCGGCCGCCCCGCGGGTGCCCTGGGGAACGCCCCGGCGAACGCCCTGGGCTGGGCGGATGCCCCGGGCCCGCGGACGTGGCCCGCGGACGTCCCGGGCTGACGCGCGGGCCGGGGCGGCCGCACAATGTCGGTCGATGCCCGACCGCTCGCACCACCCCTGGAGCCGCCCCGTGCCCCCGCAGCCCGACGCCATCGACGCGCTGGACGGAAAGCTGATCCGGCTGCTCGCCGAGGAGCCGCGGATCGGCGTGCTGGAGTGCTCGCGCCGCCTGCAGGTGGCCCGCGGCACGGTGCAGGCCCGGCTGGACCGGCTGCAGGCGCGCGGGGTGATCGGCGGCTTCGGCCCGCAGGTGGACCCGGCGGCGCTCGGCTACCCGGTGACGGCGTTCGCCACCCTGGAGATCTCGCAGGGGCAGGGCGCGGACGTCCGGGCGCACCTGGCGGCGGTGCCGGAGGTGCTGGAGCTGCACACCATCACCGGCCACGGGGACATGCTGGTGCGGATCGTGGCCCGTTCGAACGCGGACCTGCAGCGGGTGATCGACCGGGTGGTCGGGTTCGACGGGATCGTCCGGGCGTCCACCGCGATCGCGCTGGAGAACCCGGTGCCGTTCCGGGTCCTGCCGCTGGTGGAGCAGGCCGCCGGGGGCGGCTGCTGACCGGGCCGCCGCCGCTCCGCCGGGCGCGCCTCCCGGATTCGGCCGATTTTTGGCATATGCCTCTGCCTGTGCACGCAAAGATCGCAGCCATGAGCATACGTACCGCACCCGCCGCGTACCCGCCGGCTGCCCCGACGTCAGCACCGCGCCCGCACCGGCCCGTCGGGGACCGGGGGGCGCGGCGGTGAGCCGGCTCACCGAGGCGCCGACCCTGATCGCCTCCGCGCAGCGCGCCCTGCGGCTGTTGGAGGCCGCCGCCCGGCACCCGTCGGGCGCCACCGCCAAGCAGCTCGCCCGGGACACCGGGCTGGCCCTGGGCACCACCTACCACCTGCTGCGCACCCTGGTGCACGACCGCTACCTGGAGCGGCGCGAGGGCCGGTACCGGACCGGCCCCGCGGTGTCCGGGCTGACCGGCCGGAACGGGCCCGAGGGCCCGGCGCCCGGCCCGTCCCGGCCGGGCGGGCTGGACGGGCTGCTCGGCCGGATCGCCCACCAGCTGTCCGCGGCCGTCCACTTCGCCCGTTACAAGGACGGCGAGGTGGACCTGGTCGCCGCGGCCCCCGCCCCCGGCGCCCCCACCGCCGACCCGCGGCACTTCCGGTCCGGGGCGCACGCCCACGCGGCCGGGAAGACCCTGCTGGCCCTGATGTCCGCCGAGGAGCGGCGGTCCCACCTGGCCCGCTACCCGATGGTGCCGTTCACCCCGTACACCCTGCGCGAGCCCGCCCACCTGCCGCTGCTGCCCCGGCACGGGCCGCAGCGGGCCGCGCCGATCACCCAGTACCGGGAGTACGCGCTGGACACCGCCGGGGCGGCGGTGCCGCTGGTGCTGGGCGGCGACCTGGCCGCGGTCTCGGTGGCACTGCCGATGGCCCAGGCGCACCGCTTACCGGAGATCGCCGCCCTGCTGCGGGCCCGGGTCGGCGACGACCTGGTGGCCGCCGCGTTCGGCCGGTAGCCCCGGGGCGCCGGGAGCGCCGCACGAGGGGGACGGGCGCACGGGGGCGCCCCGCCCGGTACCGGTCCCGGCCCTGGCTCCGGCCCGCCCGCCGGGTCCGCCCGCCGCCGGTGACGGGACGTCAGCAGTGCGGGACGGCGCCGCCGCTGTTCAGCGCGTCGAGCGCGGCGATCGAGTCGGAGAGGGTGTCCACCGGCACCAGTTGCAGGCCGTCGGGGGTGTTGACCTTGCCCTGGGTGCACTCGCTGCGCGGCAGCAGGAACACCGTGGCCCCGGCCGCGCGCGCCGCCTGGGTCTTGAGCGGGATGCCGCCGACCTGGCCGACCCGCCCGTCCGCGTCGACCGTGCCGGTGCCGGCCACGTTCCGCCCGCCGGTCAGGTCGCCGCCCCTGCCGTTCCCGGCGATCTTGTCGACGATGCCCAGCGCCAGCATCTGGCCGCCGCTCGGGCCGCCGATCCGGCCCAGGTCGATCTCGACCTTGACCTGGTCCGGCGACAGGTGCAGGTAGTTCAGCGCGGCCAGGGTGGCGCTGTCCTGGGACTGCGTCATCTGCTGCTGGGTGGCCTCGTCGGCCTTGCCGCTGTCGCTCTCCGGGTAGACCTCCTCGGTGGGCACCACCGCCCGCTTCGGGTCGGCCCAGGCCGCCAGCGAGTCCCACAGGGTGTTGCGCTGCCCCGGGTTGGTGGCCTCGACGGTGACCACCCGCAGCTGGCCGGTGGTCTCGCGCTGCGGCGTCCCGCTGACCCGGATCACCGGGTTGCTCCCGTTGTACGCGCCCAGGGTGTCGGCGGTGTCGCCGGGCGACTCCAGGGTGAAGGGCAGCGGCACGAACGCGGCCACCGCGAACAGCGCGAGCACCGGCAGCGCGCACAGCGCGAGCGCGCGGGTGCGCGGGGCGGTCAGGGCCGGGGGCAGGTTCTGGGAAGGCACACCCCGCATCCAAACACACCGCGCGGCCCGGCACGGACGGCCGCGCGGATCGGCCCCGGGACGCCGGGGCGCCCCGGGGCCGGCGGGTTCAGCGCAGCGCGTCGGCGACCTCGGTGGCGGCCTCGACCACCCGCGGGCCGACCCGCTCGGGCACCAGGCCGTTGAGCATCACCACGCCGACGCTGCCCTCGATGCCGCTGAGGCCGATCAGCGCGGCGGCCGCGCCGCTGGCCCCGGACTGCTCCTCGGCCCGGGTGATCACGCAGCCCTGCTCGGGGCGGCGCTGGCCGGGGAAGCTGCGGGCCTCCAGGATGGCCCGGCCGGCCGCGCTCTCGGAGAGCGGGTGGCGCAGGCCGGTGCGGTAGGCGACGTGGAAGTCCGTCCAGGTCGGTTCGACCACGGCGACGGCGAGCGCCTCGTTGCCGTCGACCAGGGTGAGGTGCGCGGTGGCGCCCAGGTCCTCGGCGAGCGAGCGCAGCGCGGGCAGCGCGGCCTCGCGCAGCAGCGGGTGGACCCGGTGGGCGAGCCGGAGCACCCCGAGGCCGACCCGGGCGCGGCCGCCGATGTCCCGGCGGACCAGGCCGTGCTGTTCCAGGGTGGCGAGCAGGCGGTAGACCACCGTGCGGTTGACGGCCAGCCGGGCGGCCAGCTCGGTCACCGTCAGTCCGCGTTCGGAGTCGGCCAGCAGTTTCAGCACCCGGACACCTCTGTCCAGGGTCTGGGAAGTCTCAGCAGTCACGAGGCGCCAGGTCCTTTCCGCGGCAAGTCCGACCCTACGACAGAACTGCCGTGAGCCGCACCGGAATTGGTCGCGCGCAGGAAGGGTGTCCGGCGCGGGAGTCCGGCCTCGGCGACGTCGACGGGACGCGGGGCTCCGCGGTAGCCGTCCGGGCTGTTGGGTGGGTCCCGGACGATTGTGGGGAGACGCTAATGAACGGGGCCGCCCGGTGGAAGTGGTTGTCCAAAATTCGGGCAGCATCGATGGAAAGTCGTGATGAAAAATCGGATAAGGCACTCATAACTCGCGCCGCGGGCGCCCGAGTGTCCGATATCTGTGCGCCGCCGGGTCGGCCGGTGCGGCGGCCGGGCGGCTCAGAACAGGTTGCGGCCGACCGTCCAGAGCACCGCGCCGACGAGCAGCGCGGCCACGGCGCGCGGGCCCATCCGCAGTCGCCAGTGCCGCCCGGCCAGCCCGTGCCGCAGCCGCACCGCGAACCAGGCGGCGACGAACGGCAGGGCCAGCAGCAGCGCGGCGTTGTCGTGCCAGGCGGCGGCGAGGTCGCCGTGCAGGAGGTCGTACGCCATCCGGGTGCCGCCGCAGCCCGGGCACTGCAGGCCGGTCAGGCGGCGCCACGGGCAGAACGGGAGCACCTGGCCCGACCGGTGCGGGTCGCGCGAGTAGAGGTACGCCGCGCCGGCCAGGCCCGCGGCGAGCAGGCCGAGCGGGCCGGCCGCGGGGTGGCGCAGCAGGGCCGGGGAGCGGCGCGGGCCGGTGGACGGCCGACGGCCGGCACCCCCGTCGCGGTCGTCCGCGGGGCGGGGGTGCCGGCCGGCCGGTTCGGTGGGCACGTCAGGGGCGCAGCAGGCGGCCCTGCGCGTCGGTGCGGGTGTCGCTGACCAGGAAGATGATGCCGTCGATCAACGCCCAGAGGCCGAGGCCGCCGCAGGTGAGCAGCTGGGCGACGCCCATGCCGACGTGGCCGGTGTAGAAGCGGCCGATGCCGAGGCCGCCGAGGAAGATCTGCAGCAGGCCGGCGACGAGCTTCGACTTGTCGGACAGCTCGGGGTTCTGGGCGGGGTACGCCACGGGGTGCTCCTCAGGGGTTGCGGGCCGGCAGGCCGCGTGGACGGCGGCGCCGACAGGTGTGACCGCATGCCGAGGCGTCCCCATGTGTGGTGTCCCCCCAGCACCGGCATGCCGCAGATTAGCGGATCATGCGATCACATGTCTCCACATTCTCTTTGCCAAGTGTTGAAGGTGTGGAGCCGACGGACCGTCAGCCCTGGGCGGCCCACTCGCGGATCCGCCCGATCCGCGCCTTCAACTGGTTGGCGGTGGCCTGCGCGGTGAGCGGCCCGCCGCACTGCCGGCGCAGCTCGTTGTGGATGGTGCCGTGCGGCTGCTCGGTGCGGTGGTGCCAGGCGGCGACCAGCGCGTTCAGCTCCTTGCGCAGCTCGCGCAGCTCCTGGTGGGTCACCACCGGGCGTTCGTCGGCCGGGAGTTCGAGCAGGTCGGCCTCCTCGGCGGGCCGGGCCTTGGAGCGCTGGATCTGCCGGTGCTGACGTTTCTGCAGCAGCATCTGCACCTGGTCGGGTTCGAGCAGGCCCGGGATGCCGAGGTAGTCCTCCTCCTCCTCGCTGCCGGGGTGCGCCTGCATGCCGAACTCCATGGCGTTGTACAGCACCCGGTCGAAGACCGCGTCGCTGCCCAGCGCCTCGTAGGAGAACTCCTCGGTGCCGGTGTCCGCCCCGTCGTTGGCCTTCTCGGCCTCGGCGAGCAGCCGGTCCTCCTCGTCGAACAGGCCCTCGCCCTCCTTCTTGGGCCGGTCCAGGACGTGGTCGCGCTGCAGCTCCATCTCGTTGGCGAAGCCGAGCAGCATCGGGATGGTCGGCAGGAACACCGAGGCGGTCTCGCCGCGCTTGCGGGCGCGCACGAAGCGGCCGACGGCCTGGGCGAAGAACAGCGGCGTGGAGATCGAGGTGGCGTACACGCCGACGCACAGCCGGGGCACGTCGACGCCCTCGGAGACCATCCGGACCGCGACCATCCAGCGCGAGGTGCCCTCGGCGTAGTCGGAGATCCGCTGGGACGCCTCGGCCTCGTCGGAGAGCACCAGCGCGACCTTCTCGCCGGTGATCTCGCGCAGCAGCTTGGCGTACGCGCGGGCCACCGTCTGGTCGGTGGCGATCACCAGGCCGCCCGCGTCCGGGATGCCCTTGCGGACCTCGGTCAGCCGCCGGTCGGCGGCCTGCAGCACCGCCGGGATCCACTCGCCCTGCGGGGCCAGCGCGGTGCGCCAGGCCTGGGCGATCAGGTCCTTGGTCATCGGCTCGCCGAGCCGGGCCTCCAGCTCGTCGCCGGCCTTGGTGCGCCAGCGCATGTTGCCGGAGTAGCTGAGGAAGATCACCGGGCGGACCACGTGGTCGGCCAGCGCGTGCCCGTAGCCGTAGGTGTAGTCGGCGATCGACTTGCGGATGCCGTCGCTGCCCGCCTCGTACTGGACGAACGGGATCGGGTTGGTGTCGGAGCGGAACGGGGTGCCGGTGAGGGCGAGCCGGCGGGTGGCCGGTTCGAACGCCTCGAAGCAGGCCTCGCCCCAGGACTTGGAGTCGCCGGCGTGGTGGATCTCGTCCATGATCACCAGCGTCTTGCGGGCCTCGGTCCGGTTGCGGTGCAGCATCGGGTTGACCCCGACGCCCGCGTACGTGATCACGATGCCCTGGTAGTCCTTGGACAGCGGGCCCGAGGAGTACGCCGGGTCGAGCCGGATCCCTATCCGGGCGGCGGCCTCGGCCCACTGCTTCTTCAGGTGCTCGGTGGGCGCGACCACGGTGACCTGCTGCACCAGGTGGTTGTGCAGCAGGTAGGACGCCAGGGTCAGGGCGAAGGTGGTCTTGCCGGCGCCCGGGGTGGCGACTGCCAGGAAGTCCCGGGGCTGCTTCTCGATGTACTGGTCCAGCGCCCCCTGCTGCCAGGCCCGCAGGCTGGCCGCGGTGCCCCAGGGGGCGCGGCCCGGGAAGGCCGGGGAGAGGTGCGCGGCGGCGGAGGTGCCACTCGGGCGGGGGTGGGTGCTGTCGGCGTGCGAGAACAGCGGGGCCATCGAGGAGGAGGCGGCGGTAGTCACGGTCTCCGAACAGGGTCGTCGCAGGTCAGGGCCCATGTACGGCCCTTCCCCCGCGGGCGGCGGGCGGTCGTGGAACCCGCCCAGCCTAGCCCCTCCCGGAGCCCGGCCGGCCGCCGCGGCACGCCCCTGTGGCGTGCGTCCCACTGCGGCCGGGCGCTCGTCACCGGACCTGCACACGGCCCGGCCGGGCGTTCGGGGCGGCCGCCTCCGGCACCGGCCGCGGGTGCGTCCGGCCGCCGGGGAAACCAGCCGCCGCGGACCCGCCGGGCGGCGGCACCGCGCTCCGGCCGCACCGTCGCGGCCCGCCTGCCCGCGGGCCTCCCCGGCCCCCTCGCCGGTGCCCGGCCGGGCCGCCGCCGGGTGCTCGCCGGTCGGCAGCGGCCGGCGCGGCGTCCGACCGGAGACCGCGCGGTCGCGGGGGTCGCGCAGCGCGGTCCGGGCGGCGGACCGGTCGCCCTCCCGGCCGGCGACCCTGTGGCGCACCTCGCAGCCCGCCGCGGCCTCGATCCGCCGCTCCGGGCCGTCGAACGGGGACAGCAGCAGCACGGCCGGCAGCGCCACCGCCCCGACCGGCCGGAGGTTGACCCGGGTGTGACACAGATCACTGAAGGAGGGTCCGGAACCGGTGTAATCCCTTCCGCCCTTCCCGACTCTTCCTCACCAGGGAGCGACACCGGTCGCGCCCGTACCAGCACGCACCTTCGGGAGGAACCGCCGTGTCCGCAACGCCCGCGCCGGTCGAGCAGACCACGCACGCCCGGCTGATCGTCAGCACCCACCGCTCCGCGCTGCTGCGGGTGACCCTGCACTACCGGGCCGACGACCCGCTGGCGGTCCGGATGGTCTTCCCCGCCGAGTACGCCCTGGAGCCCGACCCGCTGGACGACCCGGCCGTCCCGTGCGCCGACCTGCCCGCCGAGCCGTCCCCCGGGCCGGCCGACGGGGTCGAGTGGGTGTTCGCCCGTCAGCTGCTGGCCGCCGGGCTGGACCTGCCCAGCGGCGAGGGCGACGTCCACGTCCGCCCCGCGCCCGGCACCCGCACCGTGGTCGAGCTGCGCTCCCCCGAGGGCGTCGCACTGCTCCAGTTCGACCGGGCCGACCTGCGCCGCTTCCTGTGGCACAGCTACCTGGCGGTGCCGGAGGGCCGGGAGCTGAGCCACCTGGACTGCGACCGGGCGCTCGCCGAGCTGCTGGCCTGACCGGCCGCCGTCCTGGCGGCGCGCCCTCACGCACCGTCAGGACGGCGGCCGCTCGGACCCGGCAGCTCCCCGCTCCCGGCCGCTCAGGCCCGCTGGGTGCGGACCAGGTGGGCGTAGACCACCACGTTCCCGTCGTAGCCGCCCTCCCGGGTGAAGCCGCCGCCGCAGGTGATCAGCCGCAGCTGGGCGTCGGGGGTGGCCGCGTACACCTTGCGGTCGGGGAACTCGCTCTTCGGGTAGACCTCCACCCCGTCGACCTGGAACCAGGCGGCCGCCCCGTCCGCCCGGGCGACCTCCAGCTGGTCGCCCTTGCGCAGCGAGCCCAGCCGGTAGAACACCGCCGGGCCGTGCGCGTTGTCGACGTGCCCGGCCAGCACCGCCGCCCCGCTGGAGCCGGGTGCGGCGCCGTACCGGTACCAGCCGGCCAGGTTGCGGTCCTCCTCCGGCGGCGGCTGCAGCCGGCCCTCGCCGTCCAGGGCGAGCCGGGACACCGGCGCGTCCACCCCGAGCACCGGGATCCGCACCCGCACCGGCGGCGAGGGCGGCAGTGCGGGGACGGCCGGGCCGACCGGGGTGCCGTCGTACGCCTGCGCGGCGGCCGGCGCCGGCGGCAGGGTGCCGGTCAGGCCGCCGTTCAGCAGCCAGGCGCCCGCGACGACGGCTCCTGCGGCCGCCACCGCCCCGGTCCACGTCCGCTCGCCCACCGCACGCCCTCCGTCCTGCACCGGCTCCGGTCCCGACCCGCCCAGTTCACCCGGGTGCCGGGGCCCGGGCACCCGGTGGGTTCTGTCCGGGTGACGCGCCGTCAGCGCGGCGGCGGCCGCGCCGCAGCCGGGGCCTGGTCAGGAAGCCCTCGGCCAGCGCGGTGGCCAGGCCGATCGCGGGCAGCTCGGAGGGCTTCTCGTACAGCACGTAGCGCGGCTCCCAGACCGGCCGGTAGCGGGCGTTCGCCCGGTACAGCGACTCCAGCTGCCACCAGCGGGACAGGAACCGCAGCACCCCGCGCCACAGCCTCAGCACCGGGCCCGCGCCCAGCCGCGGCTCGAACGCCTCGCGGAACATGGCGAAGTTCAGCGACACCCGGGCCGTCCCGAACTCCCCGGCGCGGAGCAGCAGTTCGGCGACGGTGTACTCGACCAGGCCGTTGTCGGACTCCCGGTCGCGGCGCATCAGGTCGAGCGAGAGGCCGTCCGCGCCCCAGGGGACGAAGGAGAGCAGCGCGGCCGTCCGCCCGGCCCCGTCGCGGCACTCGGCGAGCAGGCAGTCGCCGTCCGCGGGGTCGCCGAGCCGGCCCAGCGCCATCGAGAAGCCGCGTTCGGTGCGGCCGTGCCGCCAGGCGTCGGCGAGCCGGACCAGGTCGGCGAACTCCTCGGCGGGGACGTCCCGGTGGCGGCGGACCACCACCGTGTACCCGGCCCGGGCCAGCCGGCGGCAGGTCTGCCGCAGGCCGCGCATCTCCCGGCCCTCCAGGGTGAAGCCGGCCGCGGCGACCACCGCCTCGTCGCCCAGGTGCAGGGCGCGCAGCCCGGCGGTCCGGACGTAGACGGTGCCGCCGCGCTCGCCGGCGCCGGTGACGGCGGGGATCCAGGCGTGCGCGCGGGCCCGGCGCAGCCACTCCTCGATCGCCTGCGGCCAGGCCTCCGGGTCGCCGACCGGGTCACCGGAGGCCAGCGCCACCCCGTTGACCACCCGGTAGGCGACGGCGGCCTTGCCGCTGGGCGAGAAGCACACCGACTTGTCGCGGCGCAGCGCGAAGTAGCCGAGCGAGTCGCGTCCGCCGTGCCGCTCCAGCAGGGCGCGCAGCGCCCGTTCGTCCTCGGGGCCCTGCCCCTCGGCGCCGTGCGCGGAGCGCAGCAGGATCCGCAGGGTGAGCAGCAGCAGGGCGGTGGCCAGCAGGTTGAGGCCGAGGTCGACCCAGCCCGGCACGTCCACGTCGGTGACCTGGAGCAGGCCGGAGACGGTGACCAGCCGCAGCACCGCGTACCGGGCGGCCTCGCCCCAGCCGGGCACCCCGTCGGTGTGCGCGAGCCGGACGGCGACGGCGCCCAGGGCGGTCAGCAGCGCGCCGCCGAGCAGCAGCACGGCGGCGGCCAGCGGCAGGTTGCCCCGCCCGCCGCGGACCCGGAACACCGGGCGGGCGGCCAGCAGGGCCAGCAGCAGCGCCAGGGTGAGGGCGGCGGAGACCCAGTTGAACGGGTGGGCGCGGTACTCGGGGAAGGCCAGCGCCAGGGCGTAGACGGCGGCGTGCGCGGCGGTGACGGCCAGCGCGGCGATCCAGGCGGCCCGCTTGCGGCGGCGCAGCATCACCGCGAGCAGCCCGGTCAGCAGCGCGGTGGTGAAGCCGGAGGTGACCAGCACGGGGGTGAAGTACTCGCCCCGGTCGGCCCGTTCGACCTGGGCCCGGAACGGGGCGACCAGCGCGCCGAGCAGATTCAGCAGGGTGGCGATCCGCAGGTACCAGCGGGCCGCCGCGGCGCAGCGCAGCCGCCAGCGCGCGGGCGGCCGCCCGGGCACCGGCTCGGCGGGTCTCTCGGCGGGTGCCTCGGCGGGTGCCTCGACCGGTGCGGGCGCGGGGGCCGCGACGGCCTCCGGGTCGGCGTCGGGGGTGCCGGCCACCAGGTCGTACGCGGCGGTCTTGACGGCGACCAGGCGGCGGTGGATCCGGTCCTCGCGGCGCTCGGCGCGGGCCAGCCGGCGGGGGCGGGAGCGGTAGCGCCAGCGGGCCCACGGGCTGGCGGGGCGGGCGAGGCGGACGGCGCCGACCAGGGCCAGCGGCCAGAGCATGATGCCCAGCAGCCCGGTCCAGGTCTTGCCCTTGAGCAGGCTGACCACGACCAGCGCCAGCAGCACGGCCGCCCCGGCCAGGGTCGGCCCGTCGGGGTGCCGGGCGAAGCCGCCGAGCGGGAGTTCGCCGACCAGCAGCAGCCCGATCGTCGCGGCGGCCAGCATCACGGCGTCCACCGAGGTGCGGCCCTGGGTGGACCAGTAGACGTCCTTGAGGTGCAGCACCAGCGCGAACTCGTCCAGCACCAGGCCCGCGCCGACGCCGAACCCGAAGCCCAGCAGGTTCCACCAGTCGCCGCCGTCGCCGCGCACCGCGAACGCGGCGACCCCGCAGACCAGCAGCAGGGTCTGGCCGAACACCACGTGGTGGATGTGCAGCCCGCCCGGGGCCACGTTGCCCGGCCACCAGCGGACCCGGGCCCGGATCATCCGGGTGCTGAGCCGGATGAACAGGAACGACAGCACCAGGCCGAGCAGCAGCAGGAACAGCGGCTCCCGTCCGGTGTCGACGATCCGGTCGCGGTAGGCGTCGATCAGCGGCTGCCACATCGGCGGGTGCGACCTCCGTGTCTGCGGGTGCGTCGGGCGGGCGGGGTGCGCCGGCGGGTGCGCCGGGCGGTACGGGCGGGCCCGGCCGTCGGCCGGTCTTCCTGACGTCCAGTCAACTCCCCGGGCCCGCCGTCGCCCCGGCCCGGTGCGCCGAACAGGTGAGCGTCCCGGCGTGGCGTCCCCCGGTCATCCGTACCGGGGGCGTGCTTACCGGCGCGGCGCCCGGACGCGTGCCATGCTGAGGCCGACTCCCCCCGGACGACGCATCTCTCCATTTCATCTGATGGACCGTTCATCCGGCCGGTGACTTCCCCTGACTCCCTGGTGAACGGATGTGAGACATGGACGCCCTCTCCCGCAGGACGCTGCTGGCCGCCGGTGCGGCGACCGCCGCCACCCTGGCCGCCGGCTGCGCCAGCACCTCCGGGAGCGGGGGCTCCGCCCCGCCCGCGCAGGCCGACGGCCTCGCCGCGAACGGCAGCCCCAGCGCCGTCCCCAAGCCCCCCGCCACCCTGATCGGCGACGGCTCCACCTCCGACACCGGCCCGCAGCCCCACCAGCCGCAGGCCGTCCCGCTGGAGGCCGGCCAGCGGCCCCCGCAGTTCGTGGTCTTCTCCTGGGACGGCGCCGGCGAGCTCGACAACCAGCTGTTCAGCCGGTTCCGGAAGCTCGCCAAGGAACACGACGCCACCATGACCTTCTTCCTCAGCGGCATCTACACCCTGCCCGAGTCGAAGAAGACCCTGTACCACCCCCCGCAGCACTCGATCGGCGCCTCCGACATCGGCTACCTCAGCGACCAGCACATCCGCGCCACCATCGAGCAGGTCAGCGCCGCCTGGCTGGAGGGCCACGAGATCGGCACCCACTTCAACGGCCACTTCTGCGGCGCCAACGGCGGCGGCAAGTGGTCGCCCGAGGACTGGGACAGCGAGATCCAGCAGGCCATGGACTTCGTCATGAACTGGCGCACCAACACCGGCAACACCGAGCTCCCCGCGCTGCCCTTCGACTACCGCAAGGAGCTGATCGGCGGCCGCACCCCCTGCCTGGAGGGCCAGCGCGGCCTGCTCCCCACCGCCGTCAAGCGCGGCTGGAAGTACGACAGCTCCGGCCCCGGCGGCCTGCAGATGTGGCCGCAGAAGTTCGCCGGCGGCGCGCTGTGGGACATGCCGCTGCAGTCCATCCCGTTCCCCGGGCACACCTTCCAGGTGCTCTCGATGGACTACAACATCATGTACAACCAGTCCGGCGACAACACCAAGGGCGACCCCGGCAAGCAGGCGTTCTGGCAGACCCAGGCCCGCGACTCGTACCTGGCCGGCTTCGACCGCGCCTACAACGGCAACCGGGCGCCGTTCATCATCGGCAACCACTTCGAGCAGTGGAACGGCGGCATCTACATGAACGCCGTCGAGGAGACCCTCAAGCAGATCGCCGACAAGCCCGAGGTCCGGATGGTCTCCTTCCGGCAGCTCGTCGAGTGGCTGGAGGCCCAGGACCCGGCGGTCCTCAAGAAGCTCCAGGCGCTCGCCCCCGGCCAGGCCCCGAAGGAGGGCTGGAACGCCTACCTCGGCGGCGCCGGCACCCCGGCCAAGGGCGCGGCCTCCCCGTCCGTCCCGGCGGTGGCGGGCGGCAAGTAGCCCCCCGGCCCCACCCCGCCCCCGGCTCCGGCCGGGCCGCGCTCCCCACCCGGGCGCGGCCCGGCCGGAGCCGTCCGTCAGGCCGCGGCCTTCGCCGTCGCCCGCCCCGACAGGACCGCACCCACCAGCGCGACCACCGGCATGGTCAGGAACACCGCGGCGAACGCCCCCGCCGGCAGCTCCCCGCCGTCCGCCGCCGCGCCCACCGCGCCACCGCCCAGGGCCGCGAACAGGACGCCCGCCAGGCCGGTCAGCAGGACGTTGCCCAGCGCGTCGCTGAGCTGCAGGGCCGCCGAGTTGCCGCCGGTCTCCTCCGGCTTGGACAGCTTCATCATCAGCACGCTGATGCTGGCGATCGCCAGGCCCATCCCGGCACCGCCGACCGCCCAGAACACCGCCGTCACCCACACCGGCACCGCCGGGAACAGCACCAGCGCCGCCCCGCCGACCGCCACCGCCGTCGCCACGAAACCGGCCCGGATCAGCGCCGCCCGGTGCCGGTCCGCGCCCGGCCGCCCCTGCAGCCAGGACCCGAACGCCCAGGACAGCCCGCCCGGCGCCAGCGTCAGGCCCGCCATCGTCACCGACAGCCCGCGCTGGGTCTGCATCATCAGCGGGATGAACAGCTCCGACGCGAAGAACGCGCCCGCCGCGACCCCGCGCAGCAGCATCACCGTCGGCAGCCCGCGCGCCGCCCGCAGCGTGCCGCGCGGCAGCAGCCGCAGCACCGCCGGGCCCATCAGCGCGAGCCCGGCCACGGCCGGCAGCGGCGCCCAGACGTCCAGCCGCTGGCCCGCGTACTGCAGCAGCGCCGCACCGACCGCGACCATCGCCGCGTCCCGGGTGCGCCGCCAGTCGTACCGGCCCGCCCGCACCGGCGGCTGGGACCTCTCCGAACGGCGCAGCGCCGGGCCCATCACCGCGAGCGGCAGCAGCACCAGCACCGGCACCGCGAGGAACACCCAGCGCCAGCCGAGGTGCTGGGTGACCGCGCCGGAGATCACCGGGCCGAGGATCGAGGGCAGCACCCAGGCCGCCGAGAACGCCGCGAACACCGACGGCCGCAGCCGCTCCGGGAACGCCCGGCCGACCACCACGTACAGCGCGACGATCACCAGCCCGCCGCCCAGGCCCTGGACCGCCCGGCCCGCGACGAACATCCACATGTTCACCGCCGTACCGGCCGTCACCAGCCCGGCGGCGAACACCGCGATGCCGCTGAACAGCGGGGCGACCGGGCCGCGGCGGTCGCACCACTGCCCGGAGACCACCATCGCCAGCAGGGTGGTGGTGAAGTACCCGGAGAACGCGAAGGCGTACAGGCCGATGCCGTCGAGCTGCTGGGCGGCCGTCGGCATCGCGGTGTTCACCGCCGTCGCCTCGAAGGCCAGCAGCAGCACCACCGACACGATGCCGAGGGTCAGCGCCCGCCAGGGGCCGCTGAGCACTCCGCCGGTGCCGTCGTCGCCGGGGAGGAGGGGATGCGGGGGCGCTGCCGTTTCGGCCTGGGAGGTGCTGGTCACCTCGACATGGTAAGTGCCGTTGCGGCAGTTTGATCCTGACCTGCGGTCGGAACCGGACTCCGCCCCGCGGCCTAGGACCTCCCCCACCGCACCGGGACGGGCATCGGCGCAGGCAGTGCGGGCATCGGCGTGAGCAGTGCGGGCATCGGCGTGAGCAGTGCGGGCAGCACAGGCACCAGCGCGGGCAGTGCGGGCATCAGTGCAGCGCCTTGAGTCCGACGACCCCGGACAGGATCAGCACCAGGCAGGTGATCCGGGCCGCGCTCACCGCGTCCCCCATCGCCACCATCCCGTACACCGCGGTGCCCACCGCGCCGATGCCGACCCACACCGCGTACCCCGTCCCCAGCGGGATCGACCGCATCGCGTACGCCAGCCCGCCCATCGACAGCGCCAGCGCGACCGCGAACACCACGCTCGGCACCAGCCGCGAGAACCCCTTGGACGCCTCGAGTGCCACCGCCCACACGGTCTCCAGCACTCCGGCCACGATCAGAACCACCCAAGCCATGACGACGGACTCCTCCGCAGTAGTCGAACCACCTACCGCGCCGTCTTGTCGTGCCGGGTACGACGCACCTCGTCCGGGACGCGCCGCGAACGGCCGCCTCACCACCGAAGGTAGCACAGCGGCGAAACACGGAATTCACGAAAGGACATTGTCTCCGCACCACCGCCGCCCGCTATAGTGAATTCACCGGACCGCAGGAAGCATCCGGCACAGCCCGGCGAAGTCCGGCACACGACAGGAGAAGGCGATGAGCAGGAAGACGGCGGCCCTCGCAGCGCCCCGCACCTGTGCCTCCTGTCCCGGCTGCGCCCGCTCCTGTTGCCGCGGCCACCGCCGCCGCTGTTGCGCCTGATCCGCAACTACCCTGCGCTGTAGGCGTCCTGACGCCTGCACGGGCTCGATCACGCCGCACGCAGCACCGTTCGCACCACCCCCATGACCATGTGCCCGAGTGGCTGAGGGAACCGCCTGCAAAGCGGTTTACACGGGTTCGATTCCCGTCATGGTCTCCACTCCGCCCCGAAGGAATTCGCCGGGCGCCCGCCATTCCCGGCCGGGTCCCCGGCGAATTCCGCCGCCATTTGCATTTCCCCTTTTCGATTTCCGCTCCCCCTTCTCCGCCTCCGCCGTCCGGAAACTCCCGGGCGGCGCCGGCCGTTGTCCCGGGCATGGCCTCCAGCGACGGCACCGTGCCACGGATCGAACCCTGCGGCAAACGCATCCGCACCTACCTCGGCGGGCTGGCGGTGGCCGACACCACCCGCGCCCTGCTGGTCTGGGAACGCCCCCACCACCCCGTCCACTACTTCCCGACCGCCGACGTCCGCACCGACCTGCTCACCCCACCGACCGGGTCTCCAGCCGCCCCCTGCTCGGCACCGCCCGGGTCTTCGACCTCACCGCGAACGGCCGCACCGCCGAACACGCCGTCCGCCAGTACCCCGACGCCCCCGCCGGGGCGCTCCGCGACCACCTGCGCTTCGACTGGGCCGCGATGGACGCCTGGTACGAGGAGGACGAGCAGGTCTTCACCCACGCCCGCTCCCCGTACACCCGGATCGACATCCTGGCCTCCTCCCGCACCGTCCGGGTCGAACTCGACGGCACCCTGCTGGCGCTCTCCCGCTCCCCGCGCCTGCTCTTCGAGACCGGCCTGCCCACCCGGTGCTACCTCGCCCCCACCGACCTGGTCCTCCCCCTCTTCGAACCGGGCACCCGCACCACCCACTGCCCCTACAAGGGCGCCGCCGACCACCTCTCCGTCCGCCTCGGCGACACCCTCCACCCGAACATCGCCTGGACGTACCCCACCCCGTTCGCCGAGTCCCAGAAGATCGCCGGCCTGGTCGCCTTCTACGACGACCGGGTCACCCTCCACCTCGACTGACCACCCCGCGCACAACGGCGGCGGGCGCCGGCGACGGTCCCCAG
This sequence comes from Kitasatospora cineracea, assembly GCF_003751605.1. Taxonomy (NCBI): domain Bacteria; kingdom Bacillati; phylum Actinomycetota; class Actinomycetes; order Kitasatosporales; family Streptomycetaceae; genus Kitasatospora; species Kitasatospora cineracea. The sequence goes on along the minus strand of NZ_RJVJ01000001.1, from coordinate 2,549,044 downwards.
GACCACCGCCGACGCCCGCCGCACCCCGTTCGACTACTCGATGACGCCGGGGTTGGCCTCGCCACCGCGCCAGGTGTCCTCGTCCTCGACCAGGTAGTCGGGACGGTGCCCCTGGTTCTTCTTCTTGCTGCCGCCGCTGCCCGAGCCGCCGTGCATCCCGGCCGCGCCCGCCTGCCCGGCGCGCCCCTTCCCGATGCCCGAACCGCCCTCGGTGAACGCCCGTCCACCGGCACCGCCGGCCTTCGCACCACCGACCGTGCCACCGGCCTTGCGCACCAGGCCGCTGCCGCCCTTGCCACCGGCAGCACCACCCCGCGCACCACCGGCGCCACCGCCGTGCATGCCGCCCATCCCGCCGGCACCCGCAGCCCCGCGGGCACCACCGGCACCCGAGCCACCGGCCCCCGCGGTGCCGGCACCGGCCCCGGCACCGCGGCCGGCACCTCCGGCACCCGAGCCACCGGACACCCGGCCGCCACCGGCCCCGCCGGCACCCGACAGCCCGCCGCCGCCGGACACCCGGCCGCCACCGCCGAGACCACCGCCACCGGGCAGGTAACCGCCACCGCCGACACCCGGCACGTAACCACCGCCACCGGACCCGCCGACACCACCGCCACCACCACTCGGCAGCGTCCCCACCCCACCGGGCAGCCCACCACCGGTCCCCGGCGGCGTCCCCACCACAGGCGGCGGGTCGACCCCCAGGATCCCGGTCGAAGGCGGCAACGGCGTAGGCGTGAACGTCGGCGGAGTGAACGGCGGCAACGTCCCCCCAGGAAGCAACGTCCCCCCCGGCGGAACCACCGGCTGCACCGGATGCACCGGCTGCGTCGGATGCGGCCCCCCGGGCAGCCCCGTCGTCGGGGGCTGCTGCGGCTCCTGCGGCGGCACCCCGCTCGGGTACTTCGGGTTGGGCAGGCTCGGCGGCGTGTGGCCGGGCGGCACAACCGTGGTGGGCGGGTCCGGCGGGAACTTCGTCACCGGTTCCGAGATACCGATCTGCTCGTTGCCGCCCATGTACGACGCGGCCTGGGTGTACTGCGGGCCCAGGTGCTCCATCACACCGATCGCGTACTGGTGTGCGACCTCGGTGGCGGACAGGTCGTGCGCGTTCTTGTTGACCGCGTCGATCCGGTTCATGCCCGACGCGAGGTCACGCTTGAACCCCTCGTCCGAGCTGGCGAAGCCGTCGCTCAAGGTCTTGCCGACCCGGTCCATGAAGCCCGGGACCTTGATCTGCGACATGGTCGACTTGGTCTGCTCGAGCGCGGTCGCCGCGTAGTTCATCGCCACGGACGTGTTCTGCGCGTGCGCGGCGGTGTTGACCATGCCCTGCTGGATCTGCCCGCCCTTGGTGGCGAAGCCCTGCGAGGCCGCGCCGGTCCAGTTCGCGGTGGCGTGCTCGATCGCCGCCTGCAGGTCCGCGGCGGCCTGCGTCAGCTCCTCGTGGACGTTCTGCCAGTGCTGACCGACTTCCTTGATCCGCCCGGGATTCGAGCCGGACACCATGTTCTTGAGCGGGATCAGGGCGTAGCTGTCGAACTGCGTCCTCTCGGCCATCTCTGACTCACCCCGCCTGAATCTGGTTCATGGTTGTCTGACCGTCGTCCTCACGACCCACGTAGCGGTCGTGGACGATCTGGGTCTTGTCGCCGTACTCGTTGATGAGCGCGTCGATGGACGAGATCGTCTGGGTCAGGAACGCCTGCATGTTCCCGTGCGCGCTGTACAGTGCCCGGGCCTCGACGAAGTCACCGCCGAAGGCATCCTGGGTGATGTCGGTCTTGTACCTGGTGTTGGACCCGCAGGTGCTGATGTTCTGCTGGAGGGCCCGCAGTCGTTTGACGACTGCCTCCAGCTCTGCAGGGTTGACGCTGTATCCGTCGGACACGAGGCCCTCTCCCCCTGGAGTGTCGAAACTTCCCCGTGGTAGCACTCTGACTGACGGGTTGTCTCAGTCATAGCGTTCGATCGTATCGCGTTTGGACGGCGCGCTAACACACCGTCAACGCGATTGGTTCCCGTCCTGGTACGGGTTGTTATAAGGCGGCTGCTGCGGCGGGTAGCCGTAGGGCGGCGGAGGCTGCTGGCCCGGGTGGCCCTGCTGACCGTACGGCTGCTGCTGCGGGGGCCACCCCGGTGCAGCCCCGTACGGGGCTGCACCGGCCTGGGCCTGGAAGTTCTGCGCGCGGTTTCGCTTCCTGCTACTGGCCACGGCGATCACTGTCACCACGACGATCAGCACGACCAGAGCACCACCGATACCCAGGATCAAGGGCAAGGGCGATCCCGACGACGATTTCTGAACACCCGGCACCGCCTCGGGGGAACCCAGCCCGCCCGTGCCCGTGCCCGCGCCGGCACCGCCCGAGTCCTTCGGCTTCGGCGTCTCGGCGCCCGTGGAAGGAGCAGCGGCGCCGGCAGCCAGGGGGCCCTGTGCGGATCCGGCCGGAACGTTCGCTGTCAGGGCCTTGTAGGGCTGGATGGTCCCGTACCCGTAGTGGGAGTCCGGCAGTTGGGAGACACCTGCCGGAGCGGCAGCGGTCTTCACCAGGCGATTGGCCACCTGTCCTGCCGTGAGGTCGGGGTACTTGGCGTACACCAGGGCCGCCGCGGCAGAAACATAGGCGGTCGCATCCGAAGTCCCGTCGCCGATGCAGTACGGGTTCCGGCAGGAGCCGACCGTCTCGGGGGCAGCTGTCACAATGCCGACACCGGGTGCCGTCAGCATGAGCTCGGGACCGTAGTTCGACTTCGCCCAGATCTTCTGGTTCTTGTCCACGGCACCGACCGCCAACACACCTGGGGTGTTCGCCGGGGTGCGGACCGCGCCGGCGTCGTTACCGGAACCGGCCACGATCAGCACCTTGTGCTGGAGTGCGTAGGACACCGCCTCGACGAAGTCTTCCGGCCCACTCGTGGTCGTGACCTGGGAGATGTTGATGACCTTGGCACCGTGGTCGACCGCCCACTTGATGCCCTTCGGCATGGTGTTGCCTTCCCCCCGGTAGACCGGCAGGATCTTGACCCCGGGCGCGAGACCGACCACCCCCTCGCCGTCGCCGTGCCCGTGACCGGCGATCAGACTCGCGATGCCCGTCCCGTGCTCATCGGTCGGCTTGGTCTCACGCCCCTGGTCTTCCGGGTCGTACCCGGGCAGGAGCGAGCCCGTCAGGTCCAAGTGGCTCGCGTCGACCCCGCTGTCGATCACCGCGACGATCACCCCGTCGCCCTTGCTGACCGACCACACCTTGTCCAGCCCGAAGTACGAGTTGGCCCACTGCCCGTCCCGCACCTGGTCCGCCGACGCCACCGGCGCTCCCGAGAACAGCACGCCCGCTGTCAGAGCGGTCGCGCCGAGCACACCTGTCAGTCTGGCCAGCCTCATCAAACACCCCGTCAGTAGACAGCCCGTTCGTTCTCGCAGCGCCCCCGGAACACAGGACGGTCCGATCGTATCGTCCGCCACCCGCCCTGGCACTGGCCTCCCGTGGCAGGGCCACTACATTTCCTTGGCTACCGGCCGCCGCCCTGGTAGGGCGCCTGCTGCTGTGGATACCCCGGCGGCGACCCGTACGGCTGCTGCGCGGGCGGCCAGCCCGGCGGGGCGGTGTGGGGCGGCAGGACGGGGACCGGTTGGTAGGAGGGCAGTGGTTGGTAGGAGGGCAGTGGTTGGGCTCGCCTGCGCTTCCGGCTGCTCGCCACTGCCGCCACGACGATCACCACGATCAGGAGCGCCACCGCGCCGTCGCCGATGCCTGCGATCAGTGGCAATGACAGGCCGGACGACGGCTGTTGGATGCCCTGCACGGCCGAAGGGGAGCGGTGGTCGGCCGGGGCCTGGCCAGCGCTGTCCGTGGCTGCGGTGTCGGCGGCGGCTGCGAGCGGGCCCTGGGCGGAGCCCGTCGGAATGTCCGCGGTCAGTGCCTCGTAGGGGCGGATGACACCGTACCCGTAGCGGCTGTCCGGCAGTTGGGAGACACCTGCGGGAGCCGCGGCGGTCTTCACCAGGCGGTTGGCAACCTGCCCCGGCGTGAGGTCTGGGTATTTGGCGAACACCAGGGCCGCCGCGGCCGAGACGTACGCAGTGGAGTCCGAAGTTCCGTCAGCCATGCAGTACTGCGAGGTGCAGGAGCCCGGCCCGCCGGTACCAGCCATCACCACGTCGACGCCGGGCGCTGTCAGCATGAGTTGGGGACCGGAGTTCGACTGGGGCCAGACCTTCCGGTTCTTGTCGACCGCGCCGACGGCCAGCACCCCGGGCACATCGGCCGGAGGGAGGACCGGACCTCCGTCGTTGCCCGCACCCGCCACGATCAGCACCTTGTGCTGAAGGGCGTAGGCCACCGCCTCGGTGAAGGAGTCCCGCTCTGCCGTGTCCGTGACTTCGGAGATGTTGATGACCTTGGCACCGTGGTCCACCGCCCACTTGATGCCCTTCGGCATGGAGCCGCCGTCTCCGTGGAAGATCGGCAGGATCTTGGCACCGGGCGCGAGGCCGACCACCCCCTCGCCGTTGCCGTGCCCGTGGCCGGCGATCAGACTCGCCATGCCCGTCCCGTGCTCGCTGGTCGGCTTGGTCTCCCGGCCCTGGCCCCCCGGGTCATAGCCCGGAAGTAGCGACCCGGTCAGGTCCGGGTGACTGGCCTTGACGCCGGTGTCGATCACCGCGACGGTCACCCCGTCGCCCTTGCTGACCGACCACACCCTGTCCAGCCCGAAGTACGAGTTGGCCCACTGCCCGTCCCGCACCTGGTCCGCCGACGCCACCGGCGCGGTCGGCAGCGTGCCGAGCAGGATGCCTGCGGTCAGGGCGGCCGTGCCCAGTGTTCGCGTGATTCGGCCGTGCGTCATGCGTGTACCCACCCCCCGGTCGGTGTCCCGGCCCCGGTTGTGGGGGCTGGGACGGGGGGATCGTATCGTTCACGCACTGCTGGTGGGGAAAGGGCTGGTGGGGGTGGGTCGGGGGCTGTGCTATGAATGGCGCGTCGTTCGTCCAGGGGGGTCTCTTGACGCATCCGCCGCAGTCCGGTGGGCCGGTGCCGGGGCAGCAGTCGTTTCCGGGGCAGGCGGGGCCGGTGTATCCGCCTCCGCCGTACCAGCAGTACCAGGATCAGCAGTACCAGCCGCCGTACCCCTACCCGTACCCGTACCCGCCGCAGCCGCCGCGGCGGGGTGCGCGGGTGCTGGCGTGGCTGGGGATCGGGGTGGTGCTGCTGGTGGTGGCGGCCGCGGTGGGCGGGACGGCGTACCTGCAGGTGCACCGGAAGCGGCCGACGACGCCCGCGTACGTGGTGGAGCAGGAGAACTGGCGCAAGGTCGCGGACGGGTTGACGCGGGCGCTGGCGGCGAAGGACGAGGAGGCGTTCGTCCGGCCGTTCGCGGCGGGGGCGGTGAAGGACCGGCAGCGGCTGGTGTTCCGGAACCTGCTCAAGGTGCCGTGGGAGACGGCGCGTTGGGAGGTGTCCGCGTCGCCGTTGAACGGGCAGTTGCGGGTGGACTTCGTGCACCAGGTGAAGGACGTGGACAACCTGCCGATCGCCGAGGAGTACGGGTGGCAGGTGCTGCCGGTGGGGTCGGGCACGGAGGTGATAACCGGGGTCGGGGCGGTGAAGGACCACCAGGGCAAGAGCCTGGACACGGGGTACTACCCGGCGCCGTGGGACGTGTACGACGACCTGTCGGTGCGGGTGCGCGACCACCTGGTGGCGATGGCGGACAAGGGCCAGGAGGGCGAACTGGACCGGGACGTGGACGTGCTGGCCCGGGCCGCGGGGGACGACCTGTCGGCCTGGCGGCAGTTCGCGCCGGCGCCGGTCGGCGAACGGCGGGGCGCGCAGGGGTTCTTCGTGGTGCTGGAGAAGAACCGGGAGGTCTACAACAAGCTGTACCAGGGCGACGGGAAGCAGGACGACAGCCTGGAGGCCGGCGTCAACATGCCGGTGGTGGCGGCCGACGCGCCGGGCCGCAGCGGCGCGGACGGGATGACGGTCGGCAGCAGCCGGATCGTGATGGACACCACCGACAGCCGGTTCACCGGCTCGCACTGGCAGGAGGGCGTGACGGACATCGGCCGGCACGAGATGGCGCACGCGATCGTCGCCACGCTGCTGTCGGAGCGTCCGACGGCCGCCGGCAAGGGGCAGCCGCACGACTGGGTGGCGGAGGGTTTCGCCGAGTTCATGGCGCTGCGCGGCAAGGACTCGCTGGCCCGCGAGGAGTTGGCCGACGACCTGCGCGAGGTGGAGTTCGACGGCCGGCTGCCGGGCGAGGAGGGCGAGTTCTACGCGGACACCGCCGAGGCCAGGTCCGCGAACTACGCGCTGAGCGGCGACGCGGTGCGGTACCTGGCGGCGACGTACGGGGAGGCCAAGGTGTTCGCCTTCGTCGCCGCGCACTACGCCAAGCCGAGCGGGTACGCGGAGGAGCTGGCCGCGGCGACCGGCCGGAGCGGCGACGCGTTCCAGACGGCCTGGGCGGAGCACGTCCGGGCCGCGACCTCGGCGACCAAGGGCAAGACCAAGAGCAAGACCGACCAGAAGCGCTGAGGCCCCGCCCGAACGGGCGGGGCCATCAGGCCGAGCAGGCCCGCGTCGGACCGCGCAGGCCCGCGTCAGGCCCATCGGCCCCGTCAGGCCGGCACCGTGGCGTCCTCCGGCAGGATCGGCAGCCGTCCGACCGGCAGCCCGGTCGCGGCGCGGACCGCGGCGGCGACCGCGGCGGGCGCGACCACGGCGGGCACCGCGCTGACGGCCTTGGCACCGAACGGGGCGACCACGTCGCGTTCCTCCAGCAGAACGGCGATCCGGACGTCGGGGGTGTCGAGCGCGGTGGGGAGCCGGTAGCCGGTGAGCGAGGCGTTGACGGGGACGCCGCCCTCGGTGCGCAGGTTCTCCAGCAGGGCGAGTCCGACGCCCTGGGCGACGGCGCCCTCGATCCGGTCCTCGATCTGCCGGGGGTTGAGGGCCCGGCCGACGTCCTGGGCGACGGTGACGTCGACGACCCGGACGGCGCCGAGTTCGATGTCGACGTCGACGACGGCGCGCATCGCGCAGAACGCGATGGAGACGAAGGCGTCGCCCTGCCCGGTCTCGGGGTCGAGCGGCTCGGTGGGGTGCGGGCGGCACTGGGCGGTGGCCCAGAGCTCGCGGCCCTCCAGGGCCTCGCTGACCGGCATGCCGAGCACGCCGTCGTAACTGGTGATCTTCCCGTCGGTGATGGTGAGCAGTTCGACGGACATGCCGAAGTCGGCGGCGATCGGCTGCAGCATCTGGTGGCGGACCATCAGCGCGGCCCGCTCGACGGCGCCGCCGGAGACCCAGGTGTGCCGGCTGCGGGCGGCGGGTCCGGCCGCGGACTGGTCGGAGTCGACGGGCGCGATGTACACCTCGCTGACGCCGAGCACGGACTGGACGATCTGCCGGGCCAGGGTGGCGAAGCCCTGGCCGGAGTCGACGGCCGCGCAGATCACGGTGGCGTGGTCGCCGGAGACCCGGACGGTCGCGGTGGCGACCTCGTCCTCGCCCTCGGCGCCGAGCATGTGCACCATGCCCACCGCGTAGCCGATGCCGCGCCGCACCGCGGTGGGGTCGCCCGCGCCGCCGGGGCCGCCGGGCAGCAGCCAGTCGGCCTCCGGGTCGTCGAGCGGGAGGGCGGGCAGCGGGGAGGCGTCGAGCGCGTCGAGCAGGGCCTCGACGGGGGCGGGGCAGGTGACGGCCTGTCCGGTGGGCAGCGGGTCGCCGGTGGTCATGGCGTTGCGGCGGCGGATCTCCACCGGGTCGACGCCGAGCTGCCGGGCGAGCTGGTCGAGCTGCGACTCGTAGGCGAAGCAGGTCTGCAGGGCGCCCTCGCCGCGCATCCGGCCGGCCGGGGGGTTGTTGGTGCGCACCGCCCAGGCGTCGACGAAGACGTTGGGGCAGGTGTAGGGGCCGACCGAGAAGGCGACGGCGGCGGCCAGCGCCTCGGCGGAGACGTCGGCGTAGGCGCCGCCGTCGAGCAGGATCTGCGCCTCGACCTTGACCAGCCTGCCCTCGGCGTCGGCGTGGTGGCGGTAGCGCAGCAGGGCGGGGTGCCGGGTGTTGTGGGCCTGGAAGGACTCGGCGCGGGTGAGGGCCATCTTGACCGGCCGTCCGGTGCGCAGCGCGAGCAGCGCGAGGGTGACCTGGAAGGAGAGGTCCTCGCGGTCGCCGGTGGCGCCGGGGACGCCGGTGACGACCAGGCGGACCCGGTCGGGGTCGAGGCCGAGGCAGGCGGCGGTGCGGTCGCGGTCGCCGTGCGGGTCGGTGGAGGACAGGTGCAGTTCGACGCCGCCGTCGGGGCGGGGCACGGCGAGTCCGGCCTCGGCGCCGATCGGGGCCGGGTCCTGCCGGCCGACCTGGTAGAGGCCCTCGACGACGATCTCGCCGACCGCGTCGGGGTCGCCGGTGCGCAGCGGCAGGTGCCGGAACAGGTTGCCGCCGGGGTGCAGCGGGGCGGCGTGGAAGGCGGCCTCGGGGTCGGTGACGGGTTCCAGCACCTCGTACTCGACCAGGATCGCGGCGGCGGCCAGCCGGGCGGTGTCGGGGTGGTCGGCGGCGACGGCGGCGACGGCTTCGCCGTGGTGGCGCACGACGCCGGCGGCGAGCACGGGGCGGTCGGCGGCGAGCGGTCCGTCGGGGGTGCCGTCCGGGGCGCTGTCGGGTCCGCCGGGGAGGTCGGCGGCGGTGACCACGGCGTGCACGCCGGGGACGGCGAGCGCGGGGGCGGTGTCCACCGAGACGATCCGGGCGTGCGGGTGCGGGGAGCGCAGCACGGCGCCCCAGAGCAGCCCCTCGGCCCACAGGTCGGCGGCGTAGGGGTAGATGCCGAGGGCCTTGGGGAGGGCGTCGGTGCGCAGCGGGGAGGTGCCGAGGCCGGTGGTGCCGGTCTCGTGGTCCGCGGGGGCGGCCGCCGGGAGCTCGGTGGCGGAGGTCATGCGTTCTCGTCCTCGGGGAGGCGGATGCCGTGGGCCGGGGTGGCGTCGTGGCCGGGGTACGGGGTGCCGTAGCCGTCGGTGGCGTAGACGGTGCCGTCGTAGGGGCCCGCGTCGTGGTACGTGGTGGTGCCGAACGGGTCGGTGCCGGCCGCGGCGAAGGCGTCGGGGGCCGCGAAGGCGTCGGGGGCCGCGAAGGCGTCGGGGCCGGTCCAGGCGCCCGGGACGGCGGTGCCGTGCGGCGGGGTGGGCGGGTAGGCGTAGCCGCCGGCCCGCAGGGTGTCGTCGTCCTGCGCGGTGGGGGGCTGCGGCGGGACCAGCTGGTCGGCCTCGTGCCAGAGCTCGGAGTCGGCGTACAGCGGGAGTTCGCCGCCCGGGTCGGGGTGCGGCGGTTCGGCGGCGGCCGGGGGCGCGTGCTCGGCGGCCGGGCCTGCGGCGGCGGCCCGTTCGGCGGCTTCGAGCTCGGCTTCCAGGGCGGCTTCGCGGGCGTCGGCGACGGCCTGGACGGCGGCGAGCGCGCCGCGGTAGCCGGTGCAGCGGCACAGGTTGCCGCAGAGCGCCTGGCGGGCCTCGACCTCGCCGGGGCGGTGGTTGCGCTGCAGCAGGTCGTGGACGGCCATGGCGAGGCCGGGGGTGCAGTAGCCGCACTGGACGGCGCCGGAGTCGGCGAGCGCCTGCTGGACGTCGCTGGCGCCGCCCGCGCCGGGCAGGCCCTCGACGGTGTTGATCTCGCTGTCGGCGGCGAGCGCGGCGGGCACCAGGCAGCCGTTGACCAGCTGGCCGTCGACCTGGATCGAGCAGGCCCCGCACTCGCCCTGTTCGCAGCCGTCCTTGGCGCCGGCCAGGCCGAGCCGCTCCCGCAGTACGTACAGCAGGCTCTCGCCGATCCAGGCGTCGGTGACGGGCCGTTCGACGCCGTTGACGCGCAGCGCGTACGAGGCGGTGGGGCGCACGTCGCCGGTGAGCGCCCCGGGGTGGTTCAGCAGTTCGTCCGTCACTTGAGCGCCCTTCCCAGTGCCCGGCGGGCCAGCACCGCCACGGTACGCCGCAGGCGGGTCGCTGCCGAGCCCGCCCCCTCTCCGTGCGGCCCGCCCTCGGGGACGCACGCTCCGGCCACGTACTCGCCGAACGCGGCGAGCGCGGCGGGGTCGATCAGGACCGCGCCCTCGGCGCCGCGGGCGTCCCAGTCGATGCAGCCGGCCACCCAGCTCTCGGCCTCCAGCGGCCGCAGCGGGACGGGGGCGACGGCGCCGACGGCGCAGCGCACGCCGCGCCGGGCGGGGTCGAGGACCAGGGCGACGGAGGCGGCGGCGCGGGCCGGGCCGCTGCGGCCGGTGGACTTGAGGAACACCTGGGGGGCGTGCAGCAGCGGGACCCGCACCCAGGTGAGCAGTTCGCCGGGGCGCAGCGGGTCGAGTCCGGTGAGCAGGTGGCTGATCGGCACGTCGCGGACGCTGCCGGCCCGGGCGAGGGTGGCGGTGGCTTCGAGGGCGGCGAGCACCGGGAGGGTGTCGCCGGCCGGGTCGCCGGTGGCGACGTTGCCGCCGAGGGTGCCGACGTTGCGCACCTGCGGGGGTCCGGCGGTGCGGGCGGCGTCGGCGAGGGCGGGGATGAGGGCGGCGAAGTCGGGGCGGTCCATCCGGGCGTGGGTGAGTCCGGCGCCGAGGACGGCGGTGCCGCCGTCCTCGTAGCGCCAGCCGCGCAGTTCGGTGATCCGGCCGAGTCCGATCAGGGCGGCGGGCCGCAGCCGCCCGGCGTTGACGGCCTCCATCAGGTCGGTGGCGCCCGCCACCGGCACCGCCCCCGGGGTCGCGGCCAGCGCTTCGACCGCCTCGTCCACCGAGGCCGGCAACATGATCGTCCGGTTCACCAGGTTCCCACCGTGCTCCATTTGCAGTGCGGACTGCCGCCCGTAGGGTACGGGCGATCGGTGCGGGTTGGGCAACTCTGGCACACAAAGACCGCTGATCATTTCCCGGGTGGCGGACAGGTCCGAACAACTCGGGACAACTCCGGACGCGGCCGCGATCAGGTCGTGTCCCGGGTGATCGGTTGTTCACCTGGTCATGACGACCGGGCCTCGCCCGGAGTTCCCTCCTCCTGACTCTCCGTCACCGGGCCTGCGGGCTCACGGGGCGGTGTTCTCGCCGGACGGTCCGGGCGGCCCGGCCAGCGGGCGGCCGACGATGCCGGGCTTGCGCTGCCAGGGGCGCGGTCCCTCCGGGCGGCGGTACTCGATGCCGAGCGCGTCCAGCCGCGGGTAGTGGCCGGCCATCCGGCGCTCGAAGCCCGCCCAGTCGCGCGCGGCCGGGTCGCGCGGCAGGTCGGACCAGGCGACCTCGGCGAACGCGGCCAGCCGCGGGAACGCCTTGTAGTCGACGTCCCGGCCGGTGTCCATGAACTCGGTCCAGATGTTCGCCTGGGTCCCGATGACGTGCGCGGCGGCGTCCCCGTCGAGCTGCGGCGGAACGGGCTCGAAGCGGTAGACGTTCTCCAGCGTGCGCACCCAGCCGACCGGGACCGGCTCGTCCTCGCCGTCGGCCTGCCGGTGGTCGAGGTACACGTGCTGCTCGGGGCACATCACCACGTCGTGCCCGGCGTTCGCGGCGGCGATCCCGCCCAGGTAGCCGCGCCAGGACGAGACGGCGGCGCCGGGGGCCAGCCCGCCCTCCAGGATCTCGTCCCAGCCGATCAGCCGGCGGCCGCGCTCGGCCAGCCAGCGGTCGAAGTGCCGGATGACGTGGCTCTGCAGTTCGAACTCGTCCTCGAGGCCGAGTTCGGCGATCCGGGCCTGCGCGGCCGGGGACTGCTTCCACTGGTCCTTGGGGCACTCGTCGCCGCCGAGGTGCACGAAGGTGGAGGGGAAGATCTCCAGCACCTCCTCCAGCACGTGCTCGTAGAACCGCAGGGTGGCCTCGGAGGGGTTCAGGATGTTCTCGCTGACGCCCCAGTCGGTCCAGGTGCCGAGCGCCGCGGTGTCGACCACGTCGGTGTTGCCGAGCTCGGGGTACGCGGCGATGGCGGCCTGGTTGTGGCCGGGCAGGTCGACCTCGGGGACGACGGTGATGTGCCGGGCGGCCGCGTACGCGACGATCTCGCGCAGGTCGTCCTGGGTGTAGTAGCCGCCGTGCGGCTGGTCGTCGCGCCGCTTCCCGGCCCGGTAGCCGACCATCGAGCGCTCGCGCCAGCCGCCGACCTCGGTGAGCTTCGGGTAGCGCTTGACCTCGATCCGCCAGCCCTGGTCGTCGGTCAGGTGGAAGTGCAGGACGTTGAGCTTGTGCGCGGCGAGCTGGTCGATAAAGCGCAGCACGCCGGCCTTGGGCATGAAGTGCCGGGAGACATCCAGCATGGCGCCGCGCCAGCCGAACCGGGGCGCGTCGCGGACCTCCACCGCGGGCACCGTCCAGCTCGCGCCGGGCAGCGGGGCGCTGCGGTACGCGGCGGGGCCGAGTAGCTGGCGCAGGGTCTGCGCGGCGTGCGCCAGGCCCGCGGCGCTGCCGCCGGTGAGCCGGACGGCGTCGGCCGCGGCGCTCAGCCGGTACTCCTCGGCGCCGAGTTCCGGGTCGAGCGCCAGCACCAGGTCGCCGTCCTGCCCGGCGGCGGCCGGGTCCAGGTCGAAGCCGGTGGCGGCGGACAGCTCGGCGCGCAGCCGGCGGGCGGCGGCCCCGGTGCCGGGGGCGGCGGCGATCCGGGAGCCGGCGTGCAGGACGAAGGGCGGGGCGTCGGTGCGGGCCTGGACGTGCGACGGGGCAGGAATGAGGTCCATGGGCCTCATCCTGCCCCGGACCACCCCGATTGGCATAGACCAGTCGGGGGGTATCTGCGCAGGTCGTCCGCGGTCAGTCCTTCTTGTCGTCCCCGCCGGGGTTGTTCAGCCCGTCGAAGATCTCCTTGCACATCGGACAGACCGGGTACTTCTTCGGGTCGCGCCCGGGCACCCAGACCTTGCCGCACAGCGCCACCACGGGGGACCCGGAGAGCGCGCTCTCCATGATCTTGTCCTTCTGGACGTAGTGGGCGAAGCGCTCGTGGTCGCCGTCCCCGTGCGAAGTCTGCGGGACGGGCTCGACCAGGGTGCCGGTGCCGAGACCGCGCTCGGGCTCAAGAGTGCTCATGGGTGCCAAGTCTATGGGGGCCGCCCGGAACCGGGCCACCACGTGCGCGGGCTCCGGGCTCAGTTCAGCAGCGGGTCGTCGGGGTAGGTGGCGAGCATCGCCAGCGGCCCGCGCTGGCGGCGCAGCACCTCCCGCCAGAGCCGGTCCGGCTCGGCGCAGGAGACGTCGCCCGCCTCGCAGTCGACCAGGTGCCAGGCGCCCTCGGCGATCTCCTCCTCCAGCTGCCCGGGCGACCAGCCCGAGTAGCCGGCGAACACCCGCATCCCGCCGAGCACCCCGGCCAGCACCTCGGGCGGCGCCTCCAGGTCGACTAGGCCGATCGCGCCGTGCACCCGGCGCCAGCCGAGCGGGTCGGCGCCGTGCTGCTCCTCGCCGGGGACGACGGCCACCGCCAGTGCGGAGTCCAGGGCCACCGGGCCGCCCTGGAAGAGCACCGCCGGGTCGCCCGCCAGGGGCGCCCAGCCGTCCAGCACGGCGGCCACGTCCACCGGGGTGGGCCGGTTGAGCACCACCCCGAGCGCCCCCTGGGCGTCGTGGTCGAGCAGCAGGACCACCGACCTGGCGAAGTTCGGGTCGGTCAGCACGGGCGTCGCCACGAGCAGTCGCCCGGTGAGCGAGGGGGCCGCTTCCATGTCTGACATCATGCCCCCGACCGGCCGTCCCCGGACACCCGGCGACCCGCTCCGCGGGGCCTCCGGACCGGCCCTCGACGGGCCACCCGTCCGGCCCAGTGGCGGTGCCGTGGAGCCCCTCCTACAGCATGATCACCATTAGGGCACACCGGAACCAATCGCCCACCCCCTACCATCTAGTGGTGGTGAAGGGCCCTTCCCCCAACTCCGCAGCCGAAAACCTCCTGCGCACCCGGATTGCGAGAACGATGACCGACGACGTCCTGCTGGTCCACGGCGGAAACCCGCTCGAAGGCGAGATCCAGATCCGCGGCGCCAAGAACCTGGTCCCCAAGGCCATGGTCGCCGCGCTGCTCGGCCAGGGCCCCAGCAGACTGCGCAACGTCCCGGACATCCGGGACGTCAAGGTCGTCCGCGGCCTGCTGCAGCTGCACGGGGTCACCGTCCGCACCGGCGACGAGGACGGCGAGCTGATCCTCGACCCGTCGCACGTGGAGTCCGCCAACGTCGCGGACATCGACGCGCACGCCGGCTCCTCGCGGATCCCGATCCTGTTCTGCGGCCCGCTGCTGCACCGGCTCGGGCACGCGTTCATCCCGGGCCTGGGCGGCTGCGACATCGGCGGCCGGCCGGTCGACTTCCACTTCGAGGTGCTGCGCCAGTTCGGCGCGACCATCGAGAAGCACCCGCAGGGCACCTACCTGGTGGCCGCCCAGCGGCTGCGCGGCACCAAGATCGAGCTGCCCTACCCGTCGGTCGGCGCGACCGAGCAGGTGCTGCTGACCGCGGTGCTCGCCGAGGGCGTCACCGAGCTGCGCAACGCCGCGATCGAGCCGGAGATCGTCGACCTGATCTGCGTGCTGCAGAAGATGGGCGCGATCATCTCGCTGGGCACCGACCGCACCATCCTGGTCACCGGCGTGGACGAGCTCGACGGCTACACCCACCGGGCGCTGCCGGACCGCCTGGAGGCGGCCTCCTGGGCGTGCGCGGCGCTGGCCACCAAGGGCGACATCTACGTCCGGGGCGCCGAGCAGATCCCGATGATGACCTTCCTGAACACCTTCCGGAAGGTCGGCGGCGCCTACGAGATCGACGACGCGGGCATCCGGTTCTGGCACCCGGGCGGCGAGCTCAAGGCGATCGCCCTGGAGACCGACGTGCACCCGGGCTTCCAGACCGACTGGCAGCAGCCGCTGGTGGTGGCGCTGACCCAGGCCACCGGCCTGTCGATCGTGCACGAGACGGTGTACGAGTCGCGGCTGGGCTTCACCGGGGCGCTGAACCAGATGGGCGCGCACATCCAGCTGTACAGCGAGTGCCTGGGCGGCACCCCGTGCCGGTTCGGGGCGCGCAACTTCAAGCACTCCGCGGTGGTCTCCGGCCCGTCCAAGCTGATGGGCGGCGAGCTGGTCATCCCCGACCTGCGCGGCGGCTTCTCGTACCTGATCGCGGCGCTGGCCGCCGAGGGCACCTCCACGGTGCACGGCATCGACCTGATCAACCGCGGCTACGAGAACTTCATGGACAAGCTGCGCGACCTGGGCGCGCACATCGAGCTGCCCTCGGGCTCCGAGGTGTCCGAGGTCCTGCTGACCGCCTGAGCGCGGCGCGCGGAGAAGCCGGTGGCCCGGACCCCCGAGGGGGTCCGGGCCACCGGTGCGTTCAGCTGCGGGGGGTCACTTGCCCTTCGCGGCTTCCTTCAGCTTCGAGCCGGCGCTCACCTTGACGCTGTAGCCCTCGGCGATCTGGATCGGCTCGCCGGTCTGCGGGTTGCGGGCGGTGCGGGCGGCGCGCAGGGTGCGCTCGAAGGTCAGGAAACCGGGGATGGTGACCTTCTCGTCGCCCTTGGCGACGACCTCGCCGGTGATCTCGGCGAAGGCGGCCAGCACGGCGTCGGCGTCCTTGCGGGTCACCTCGGCGCGCTCGGCCAGCGCGGCCACCAGCTCACTGCGGTTCATGTGTACTCCTGTGGTCTGTTGCTCTGCCGTGCGCGGAGGCATGGCCGGTCCGCGCGACGGTGTTCGTTCAGGCGAGGGGTGGTCAGGGGCCGGGCTCGCACCGCGAAGCGCCGCAAACTGCCCGCCTGGGTACGAATCCTGCCCCGACCGGCACTGAGAAAGCCAATCGGGAACCGGCGTGGTTGACCCGAACAGCGCCCACCCGACGGAGGTGTGACGCTCCGTCGGCTCCGGCGGGACCGGGGCGGGCGGCGGCCGGGACGACACGCCGTGGCGCAACTGGGGACGTACCGTACTTGTCGGACACGCCTCCCCGTCGCAGGGCTACCGTACGCCCTGGCACCGACAAGCCCAAACACGCCCCTTGCCCTTGTGTCGCAAGGGCTCCGGCGCCCCCGCCGGACGCGGGGACGCCGGACGGGGCGGAGCTCAGAGCTGAACGGCCGGGAAAGCACCGGTGTCGAGCGTCCCGACGATGCCCGCGGTGGGCCGCTCCGGGGCCGCCTCGGCGTCGCCGCGGGCCGCCAGCGCGGCGTCCCGGACGGCGGCCGCGACGGTCTTGGCCACGCCCGGGTGGAAGACGCTGGGGATGATGTAGTTCGGGTTCAGCTCGTCGTCGGTGACGGTGGTGGCCAGCGCCCGGGCGGCGGCCAGCATCATCTCGGTGTCCACGCTGGCGCTCTGCGCGTCCAGCAGGCCGCGGAAGACGCCCGGGAAGACCAGCACGTTGTTGATCTGGTTGGGGAAGTCGCTGCGGCCGGTGGCGACCACCGCGGCGGTCTGCCGGGCCACCGCCGGGTCGACCTCCGGGTCGGGGTTGGCCAGCGCGAAGACGATCGCGTCCTTGGCCATGGTGGCCAGGTCGTCGCCGTCCAGCACGTTCGGGGCGGAGACGCCGATGAACACGTCGGCGTCGGCCACCGCCTCCTTGAGGGTGCCGGTGCGGCCGGAGCGGTTGGTGTTCTCGGCGATCCAGCGCAGGCTGTCGTTCAGGTCGTCGCGGCCCTGGTGGACCACGCCCCGGACGTCCGCCACGGTGGCGTGCGCGACGCCCGCGGCCATCAGCAGCTTGAGGATCGCGGTGCCCGCGGCGCCGGCGCCGCTCATCACGACCCGGATCTCGCCGATCTCCTTGCCGACCACCTTGAGCGCGTTGGTCAGCGCGGCCAGCACCACGATCGCGGTGCCGTGCTGGTCGTCGTGGAAGACCGGGATGTCCAGCGCCTCGCGCAGCCGGGCCTCGATCTCGAAGCAGCGCGGCGCCGAGATGTCCTCCAGGTTGATGCCCGCGAAGCCCGGCGCGATCGCCTTGACGATCGCCACGATCTCGTCGGCGTCCTGGGTGTCCAGGCACAGCGGCCAGGCGTCGATGCCCGCGAACCGCTTGAACAGCGCCGCCTTGCCCTCCATCACCGGCAGCGCGGCCTTCGGGCCGATGTTGCCCAGGCCCAGCACCGCGGAGCCGTCGGTGACCACGGCGACGCTGTTGCGCTTGATGGTCAGCCGGCGGGCGTCCTCCGGGTTCTCGGCGATCGCCATGCAGACCCGGGCCACGCCGGGGGTGTAGATCATGCTCAGGTCGTCGCGGTTGCGGATCGGCAGCTTCGAGGACATCTCGATCTTGCCGCCGAGGTGCATCAGGAAGGTGCGGTCGGAGACCTTGCCGATGCTCACGCCGTCGATGGTGCGGAGCTTCTCGACGATCTCCTGGCCGTGCGCCACCGAGGACGCCGCCACGGTGACGTCGATGCGCAGCGCCTCCAGGCCGGAGGCCGTGACGTCGAGACCGGTGACCGAACCGCCGGAGGACTCCACCGCGGTGGTGATCGAGCTCACCGCGTTGCCGGTGGCCGGGACCTCCAACCGGACCGTGATCGAGTTCGAGACACTGGGCACCGTCGCCATCGACGTCCTTCTTCCTGAATCAACAAACTGTTGAAGTTCCATGCCGCTCGGCATGCTAGACCTCGATGGTCGCACCGACCAAGGGCTTGCCAGAAATAACGTGCATTGAGTGTGCGGACCCCACAAAGCGCCCGGTCCGGAGCAGCACCTCCTTGCCCGTCGGCGCGGATGCGTTACATTGGAACGGCACCGGCTCGATCCAAGCCCCCGGGCCCAACCTTCGTCCCTTCGAGGGACCACTTGCCGCGAGGCGAGCATGGCGGGTCGGTGTTCAACGTGGCGAAGGCCCCCCACCTCCGGGTGGGGGGCCTTCGTGCTGCTCCGGCTACTTCAGCAGCGCCGGGACGCCCGCGGCGTCCGGCAGGTCGTCCGGGCCGGAGAGCACCGTCAGGCGCTGGGTGGCCCGGGTCAGCGCCACGTACAGCACCCGCAGGCCCGCCTCCGACTCGCCCGCGATGCCGGTCGGGTCGGCCACCACCGTGGCGTCGTACTCCAGGCCCTTGGCCTCCAGGCTGCCCAGCGCCACCACCCGCTCGCCCAGGCCGGCGGTCCAGCCGGCCGCCTCGGCCCGGCGGTCCATCGGGACCACCACCGCCACCGTGCCGTCCACCTCGCCCAGCAGGCGCTCCAGCTCGGCCCGGGCGGCCGCGCCGAACGCCGCCGGGTCCGGCTCGCGGACCGCCGCGAACCGCGGGTGCGCGCCGGTGGCCCGCACCGCGGTCGGCGACGGGGTGCCCGGGGCGGCCAGCTCCAGCACCTTCGCCGCCACCTCGGCGATCTCCGCCGGGTTGCGGTAGTTCACGGTCAGCGTGTGCCGGCGGCGCGGCTTGCCCGCCAGCACCTCGTCCATCGCCGCCTGCGCCTCCTGCGGGAACGGCCAGGAGGACTGCGCCGGGTCGCCGACGATCGTCCAGGTCGCCATCCGGGAGCGGCGGCCGATCATCCGCCACTGCATCGGCGTGAGGTCCTGCGCCTCGTCGACGATCACGTGCGCGTACTCGCGCCGCTCCTCCGGGACCCGCTCGCGCTCGCGCTGGCGGTACATCCGCTCGCCGTACGTGGTGACCTCGTCCAGGCCGGTCAGCATGTCGACCGCGTCCACCTCGCGCACCTTCGGGCGGGCCGGCTCGCCGAGCAGCACCTGCAGCTCGTCCACCAGCGCCACGTCGTGGGCGGACAGGTCGCCCGCGCCGCGCTCGTCCAGGTGTCGCCAGGACGCGGCGAGCAGCCGGGACTCCTCCGGGGTGACCGCGCGGCGGGCGATCCGGTTGGTGTGCCGGTGCTGCCTGAGGGTGGCCAGCACCCGGCGCGGGGTGACGGCGGGCCACCAGGCGTCCAGGAAGGCCAGGAACGGGGCCTCGTCGGACACGTACTCGTCGAAGGACTCGCGCTCCTCCTGGCGCTGCTCGCGCTCCGCGTGGCTGGTGGGCTTCGGCAGGTCGCGGACCGCCTCCGACCAGAGCGCGTCCAGCAGCAGGCGGCGGGCCCGCGGGCGCAGCAGGTTCAGCGGCGTGCCGCCGCCGCCCACCACGTTGCCGCGCACCGCCTTCAGCCGGCCCGCGTCCAGCCGCAGCGCCCGGCCGCGGGCGAACACCTTCAGCTCGGTCGGCGCGCCCAGCTCCAGGGCCGCCCGGGCGGCCCGGCGCAGCAGCTGCACCATCCGCGCCGAGCCCTTGATCCGGGACACCTCCGGGCTGTCGTAGCGGGACGCCTCGATCCCGTCCACCAGGCTGCCGACCGCGCGGATCGCCACCTGGCCCTCCTCGCCCAGCGAGGGCAGCACGCCCTCGGTGTACGAGACCAGCAGCGCGGTCGGGCTGACCACCAGGATGCCGCCCGCGTACCGGCGGCGGTCCTGGTAGAGCAGGAACGCGGCCCGGTGCAGGGCCACCGCGGTCTTGCCGGTGCCGGGGCCGCCGGTGACCAGGGTGGCGCCCGCGGCGGCGGCCCGGATCACCTCGTCCTGCTCCTTCTGGATGGAGGAGACGATGTCGCGCATCGAGTGGCCGCGGGCCCGGCCCAGCGTCGCCATCAGCGCGCCGTCGCCGACCACGGCCAGCTCCTCGCCGTCCAGGGTCGGCGCCAGGTCGGGACGGAGCAGGTCGTCCTCGACGCCGATCACCTTCCGGCCCTTGGACCGGATCACCCGGCGCCGGATCACCCGGCCCGGCTCCAGCGGCGTCGCCCGGTAGAACGGCGCGGCGGCCGGGGCCCGCCAGTCGATCACCAGCGGGCCGAACTCGGCGTCCAGCACGCCCAGCCGGCCGATGTGCAGGCTCTCGGCGACGGCCGGGTCGGCCGGGTCCAGCGGAGTCTGGGACGGGATCCCGTGCTCCTCCGGCGCGTCGGCCTGCTGGAGGTCGATCCGGCCGAACAGGAAGTCCTCGAACTCGTTGTTCAACCGCTGCAGGTGGGCACCGGCCCGGTACACCTGGGCGTCTCGCTCGGCGAGCGCGCCGGGGGTACCGACCTGCACCCGTTTGGCGGCGTCCTCCAGGATGTACTCCGCCTCGGCCAGCTTCTCCTCCAACCGCCGGTAGACGGTGTCGAGATGCCGTTGCTCCCCCGCGATCTCGCGGTCGCGGACGGTGTCTGATCGGTGCTCGGCGGAGCCGTGCGCGCCCAAGGAGCCCCCCAAAGGTGCGGAGAAAAAGGCGGACGGAAGATCTTACAGGGAACCGGCCTCCTCTCCGGTGGGCGGGGGTCCCGCCGAACGCCTGGACCCCCGCCCGGCGGCCCCGCCCAGTGATCCCGGCCCAGTGATCCCGCCCAGTGGCCCCGGCTCAGTGGCCCCGGCTCAGTGGTCGAGCGAGAGCCGGTAGCCGCGCTTGACCACGGTGGTGATCAGGCCGGGGGCGCCGAGCGACTGGCGCAGCCGGGCCATCGCGGACTCCACGGCGTGCTCGTCGTCGCCGCTGCCGGGCAGCGCGCGGAGCAGGTCGGCGCGCGGGACGACCCAGCCGGGGCGGTGGGCCAGGGTGCGCAGCAGGGCCATGCCGGCCGGCGGGACGGGGCGCAGCAGGCCGTCGACCAGGGCGGCCCGGCCGCGCAGTTCCAGGGTGTGGCCGGCCACCGGGAGCGGGTGGGAGCGGGCCGGGAGGGCGGCGGTGAGGGTCTGCACCATCGCGCCCAGCCGCATCCGCTCGGGCCAGACGGTGGGGACGTCCAGTGCGTCCAGGGGCGCGGCGGTGACCGGGCCGACGCAGACCGCCAGGACGTCGCGGCGCAGGGCGTGCAGCAGTTCCTCGGTGCGGCCGCGCTCGGCGGCCCGCTCCAGCAGGCTGATCGCGGCGGGCGCGGAGGTGAAGGTGACGGCGTCGACCGCGCCGGTGCAGGCCGCGTCGAGGAGGCGGTCGAGCGGGCCGGGGTCGGCGGGCGGCAGCCAGCGGTAGACCGGCACCTCGACCACGTCGGCGCCGGCGGCGCGCAGCGACTCGACGAAGCCGGGCAGCGGGGCGCCGTGCAGCTGGACGGCGATCCGGCGGCCGTCGACGCCCTGGTCGAGCAGGTGGGAGAGAACCTCGGCGGAGGACTCGGTGGCGGCGGAGAAGGACTCGCGCAGCCCGGCGGCGCGGATCGCGCCCTTGGCCTTGGGGCCGCGGGCCAGCACGGCGGCGCGGCCGAGGGCGGCGCGCAGGTCATCGCCGAGGTCCCAGCCGTCGGCGGCCTCCAGCCAGCCGCGGAAGCCGATGCCCGTGGTGGCGACGGCCAGGTCGGGCGGGTCGGCGATCAGGGCGCGGGTGGCGGTGTGAAGCTCGCCGTCGTCGGCGAGCGGGACGATCCGCAGGGCGGGGGCGCGCAGCACGTCCGCGCCGCGGCGCTGCAGCAGGGCGGCGAGTTCGTCGGCGCGGCGGGCGGCGGTGATGCCGATGGTCCAGCCGGCCAGCGGGCCGGCCTCGGCGGGCCCGGCGGCGGCGGCCGGCTCGGCGGTGGTGGGTGCGGCTTCGGTGGGTGCGGCTTCGCTGGGTGCGGCGGCATCGGTGGGCGCGGCGGCTTCGGTGGGCGCCGGTTCGGCCGGCTGGCGTGGGGTCGGGTCGGCCATGCGGTGTCGTCCTTAGCTGCGCGGCCCGGGTGTCCTGGCGGGGGACGGGGCGGCGGTCGGGTGGGTGATCAATCGTGTCCGGTCGCGGTGTCGCCCCCGGGTCGCCCCGATTACCGGTGTGTTTCGCGGCCGGTCGGGGCGGTCCGGGGGCTTCCGGGAGGGGTTTCCGGGGTGCTTCCGGGGGCTTCCGAGGATGCTTCCGGGAGTGTGACGCCCGGTCAGACCCGGGTGAGGGCGGGGGTGTCGGTGGCGGCCCCGGCGGCGGGGCGGCGCAGGTAGACCGCCCAGGTGAGGGCGGAGCAGACGGCGTAGGCGGCGAGGAAGGAGACGAAGGCGGGGGTGCCGGACTTGGCGATCAGGAAGGACTCGCGGAAGGCGAGGTTGATGAAGAGCCCGCCGAGGGCGCCGACCGCGCCGATCACGCCGATCGCGGCGCCGGACATCCGGCGCGACCAGGCGGCGGCCTCCTCGGCGGCGGCCCCGGCGGCGATCCGGTCCTGGGCCTTGGCGTCGAAGATGCCGGGGATCATCTTGTAGGTGGAGCCGTTGCCGAGCCCGGCGAGCACGAACAGGGCGACGAAGCCGGCGAGGAAGACCGGCAGCGAGCGGATCGACGAGGCGTAGGTGACCACGCTCGCGGCGGCGGCCATCGCGGCGAAGTTCCACAGCGTGATCCGGGCGCCGCCGTACCGGTCGGCGAGCTTGCCGCCGAGCGGGCGGATCACCGAGCCCAGCAGCGGGCCGAGGAAGGTGAGTTGGGCGGCCTGCAGCGGGGTGCGGCCGAACTGGTTCTGCAGCACCAGGCCGAAGGCGAAGGAGAAGCCGATGAAGGAGCCGAAGGTGCCGATGTACAGCACCGACATCAGCCAGGTGTGCTTCTCCCTGACGACGGCGGCCAGCGCGCCGGTGTCGGAGCGCATCGGGGCGAGGTTGTCCATGAACAGGGCGGCGCACAGCGCGGCGACCACGATCAGCGGCAGGTAGACGCCGAGCACCAGCCGCGGGTGGCCGGCCCCGGCCCAGGCGATCACGCCGAGCGAGACCAGCTGGATCACCGGCACCCCGATGTTGCCGCCGCCGGCGTTCAGGCCGAGCGCCCAGCCCTTGTGCCGGGCCGGGTAGAAGGCGTTGATGTTGGTCA
The DNA here is from genome assembly GCF_003751605.1 of Kitasatospora cineracea. NCBI lineage: Bacteria > Bacillati > Actinomycetota > Actinomycetes > Kitasatosporales > Streptomycetaceae > Kitasatospora > Kitasatospora cineracea. The sequence continues at coordinate 2,526,295 of NZ_RJVJ01000001.1, read as the reverse complement.
TCGAGGAGGCGAAGTTGCCGCCGCCGAACCCGGTGAGCGCCGCGACCAGCATGAAGGTGGTGTACGAGGTGCCGGGGTGCATCACGAACCAGGCGGCCAGGGCGGGCAGGAGCAGCAGCAGTGCGGAGACCACCGTCCAGTTCCGGCCGCCGAACCGGGCGACCGCCACGGTGTAGGGGATCCGGACGAAGGCGCCGACCAGGGTGGGCATCGCCACCAGGAAGAACTTGCCGGCCGGGTCGATGCCGTACTCCTTGCCCATGAAGAGCACCATCACCGACCACAGGCTCCAGACCGAGAAGCCGACGTGTTCGGAGAGCACCGAGAAGGCGAGGTTGCGGCGGGCGGTGCGGCGGCCGGTGGCCGCCCAGAACGCGGTGTCCTCCGGGTCCCACTGCTGGATCCAGCGGCCGCCCGTCCTGCCGCGCGTGGTGGTGCCGTCCATGGGGCTGCTCCTTCGCGTTCCGTTGTCCTTGGGCATGACGCTAGGAACCCACGATTTCGGACTCGTTGTGCGGTGTGAAGGGCGCGGTACCGTCCGCTCACCCGGCCCGGGGGCGGCGTGTGAGGGCCCGGAACGCACGAGAGCCGCCCTCCGGTGAACGGGGGGCGGCTCTGCGGTGCACATGGGGTGGTGGAGATGCCGGGAATCGAACCCGGGTCCAGTGAAGTGGATTCAGGACTTCTCCGAGCGCAGTCCGCTGTGAGTTTCTCGGCCCTGGCGGTCACGCGGACAAGCCGCCAACAGGCCCAGTCACTGTTTGGTTTCCCCGCCACCCCCGCGACCGGGGTGGAAGGTTGAGTTCCCTAGATTATGCCAGGATCCGGGTCGGGAACGCCCCGGGCTGACACCCATTCACTTTCGCAGATCAGGCTGCGAGAGCGAACTGCTGGGAATCGCGCTTAGAGTTGGCGATTATTTTTTTGCGACAGATGGTTAACGAGATCATTGCCGCGTTCCTCGGCTCGCTTCTCCTGTTTCGACTGTCACTGTCGAAACCGATCATCCCCATGTTTTTTTGAGAAACAGCTCCGGCGGGCGGGGCCCTCCGGGTGGTGCGCTGCCATAGTACTCAACCGGTGCGTCAAGGGTCCAGCGCATTGGCACCCGAGGTCGGCCCCGGTCCCGGACCGGGGCCGCCCGAGGTCAGTTCGAGCCGGGCAGGCCGGTCCGCTGGGCCAGCCAGGGCAGCGCCAGCTTGAAGCTCGCGGTGCCGAACTGCCAGTCGTGCTTGCCGGGGTGGACCTCGACCTTGGTCTCCAGGCCGGCCTCCCGGGCGGCCCGGTCCAGGATCTGGGCGCTCTCCAGGTGCTTGCCGCCCTCCCCGTCGCCGACCAGGAAGTAGCCGCCGGAGCCCCGGTAGGCGTCCTTCTTGGCCCGGCCGAGGACGGTCACCGGGTCGTGCGCGTCCCAGGCGGCGGCGTTCCCGCCGTACAGGTCGTTGATGGTGGTCTGCTTGCCGCCGAGGTTGGGGCCGCTGTCGCCGGAGATGTCGACGAAGTGGCCGAACACGTCGGGGTGCAGCACGGCCAGGTCCACCGCGCAGGTGCCGCCCATCGACCAGCCGGCCACCGCCCAGGAGTGCGGGCCGGTGGCCGAGCCGAAGGTCTTGGCGATGTACGGCGGGACGTCCTTGACCAGGTGGTCCTCGGCGTTGCCGGGCTTGCCGTTGACGCACTCGGTGTCGGTCTTGAAGTTCCCGGTGGCGTCCACCATCACCAGGATCGGGGCGTACCCGTTGTGCGCGGCGGCGTACGCGTCGGCGGTGCTGATCGCCCCGCCGGCCCGGATCCAGTTGTCGGGCGCGGCGAACTGGCCGCCGATCATCTCCACCACCGGCAGCTTGGGCCGAACCTTGCTGCGGAACCAGGCCGGCGGCAGGTAGACCAGTTCGCGGCGGTGCTTGAAGCCGCTCGGCTCGGCGGGGATCTCCACCGCGACCACCCGGCCCGCGTTGGACCGGCCGACGGTGGCCAGCGCCTCCTCCAGCGTCATCTGCTGCGGCACCGGGGCGTCGGTCAGGTCGCCGAACGCCGCGTTCACGTCGGGGTAGTAACCGGTGGAGATGTTGATCGAGTTGGCGGCGCACAGCAGGGACATCCCGAGCGCCACCGGGACGGCGACCAGGTTCCACCAGCGGGCCCGCCGGATGCCGGCGGCCAGGCCGCCCAGGCCCAGCAGGGCGCAGCAGACCCAGAACCAGAGGCCGAACGGCAGCGGGTCCTGGACGTCGCCGAACAGCGACACCAGCAGGGCTATCAGGCCGGTGCAGGCCAGCGACCCGCCGACCACCCAGGGCAGTCTGCGGCGGAGCCAGAACGGGCTGAGCCGGAACAGGGTTCCGACGACCGCGACGACGGCCAGTATCCGGAAGGTCCACGGCAACCAGCCGCTCAACAGCGAGATGTCCACCCGCAGATGATACGGAGACGTCCGATCGCGGCCCGCCGCCGGGCCCCGCCCCCGGGGCCCGGGCGGTGGATCAGCCCTGGCCGGAGCGCCGGCGGGCGGCGGCCACCGCGCGGTCGGACTCGCGGCGGTCCTGGCGCTCGCGCAGGGTCTGCCGCTTGTCGTACAGCTTCTTGCCGACGGCGAGGGCGAGTTCGAGCTTGGCGCGGCCGTCCTTGAAGTAGAGCGACAGCGGGACCAGCGTGTGGCCGCTCTCCTTCGCCTTGGACTCGATCTTGCGGATCTCCATCTTGTGCAGCAGCAGCTTGCGCTTGCGCCGCGCCGAGTGGTTGGTCCAGGTGCCCTGGGCGTACTCGGGGATGAAGACGTTGTCGATCCAGGCCTCGCCGCCCTGGATGTACGCGTAGCCGTCGACCAGGTTGGCCCGGCCCTCGCGCAGCGACTTGACCTCGGTACCGGTGAGCACCATGCCGCACTCGTAGGTGTCGAGAATGGTGTACTCGTGCCGCGCCTTCTTGTTCTGCGCGACCAGCTTCTTGCCCGTTTCCTTTGCCATAGCCCGGTCATTCTCGCACTTCGGCGGCGGGCGCGGCAGCCCCTTTACGGCGCGGCGGCCTCGGCGGCGGGCGCACCGGGGGCGGCGGGGGTGCCGGTGGCGCCGGGGGCGGGGCCGCTCAGCCCGTCCAGCACCTTGAGGGCGAGCGCCTGCGGGTCCTCGCCGGCGGCCGGCACGTCGGGCTGGACGCCGGTGCCGTCCGGGGAGCGGCCGGCCGGGGTCTGGTAGCGGCCGACGGTGAGTTCCAGCACCGAGCCGTCGGCGAGCCGGCTGGGCTGCTGGACGGTGCCCTTGCCGAAGGTGCGGCTGCCCACCAGGACGGCCCGGCTGCGGTCCTGGAGCGCGCCGGCCAGCAGTTCGGCGGCGCTCATGGTGCCGCCGTCGACCAGCACCACCAGCGGGACGGCGGTGTCGCCGCCGGGGGCGGCGGTCAGTTCGCGGTGCTCGCCGTGCACCTGGTAGCTGGCCACCGGGCCGCCGTCGAGGAACACCGAGGCGGTGTCGACGGCCTCCCCGACCAGCCCGCCGGAGTTGCCTCGCAGGTCGAGCACCACGCCCCGGGAGCCGGCCTCGGCGGCCCGCACCTGCTCGGCGACGCCCTCGGTGAAGGCGTGCACGGCGATCCGGGCCACGCCGGGCGCCGGGTGCTCCACCTCGACCTCGCGGGTGGAGAGTTCGGCCCGGGTGAGGGTGAGTTCGCGCACCGGCCCGGCCCCGTCCCGGACGTCCACGGCGACCGTGCTGCCGGCCGGTCCGCCGCGCAGCCGGGAGACCAGTTCGGTGACCGGCAGTTGTTCGGCGGGCGCCCCGTCGACGGTGACCAGCCGCTGGCCGGGCTCGATGCCGGCCCGGGCGGCGGGCGAGCCGGGCACCACCTCGGCGACCAGGGTGGGCCCGCCGGCCTCCCGGTCCACGTTCAGCCCGACGCCCGCGTACCGGCCGCCGGTGAGGTCCGCGTACTGCTGCGGGCTCAGGTAGGCCGCCCAGCGGTCGCCGCTGTCGCCGACCAACTGCCGGGCCTGCTGCGGGGTGAGGTCCGCCCCGGCGAGGTCGGCGGCGGGCGGCGGGCCCTCGGACGACGAAGGGGCCCGGGACGAGCCGTCCGGCTCCCCCCAGGCCCCCGAGGCGGCTCCGGCGAACAGCACCGCGCCGAACACCAGGCCGAGCGTCATCCCCTGGCGTACCCGCTGCGGTGTCGGCATGCCCGCGAGTCTAGTGCCGCGGCGGGCCCGTCGGCCGGTGGCGCCGACGGTCCGTCAGACCTTCAGGTACTTGCGCAGGGTGAAGAACGCGGCCACGCCGGCCATCGCCATGCCGACCACGACCAGCAGCGGGATCACCGCCAGCACCGAGGACAGGCCGATGAAGTGGATGAACGCCACCTTCTTGGCCAGCCAGCCCTGGACGAAGAAGTGCCCGCCCAGCAGCAGCGCCGAGGCCAGCGCCGAGCCGAGCAGCGCGGCGAACGCGGCCTCCGCGATGAACGGCATCTGCACGTAGAAGTTGGAGGCGCCGACCAGTCGCATGATGCCGGTCTCGCGGCGGCGGCTGAACGCGGACACCCGGACGGTGTTGACGATCAGCAGCAGGGCGACGAACAGCATCAGCACCATGATCACGAACGCGGCGGTCTGCAGGCCGCGCAGCAGGCCGAACAGGTTCTCCAGGATCTTCCGCTGGTCCTCGACCGACTTCACGCCGGGCTTGCCGGCGAAGGCGCTCTGCACCACGTCGAACCGGGTCGGGTCGTTCAGCTTGACCCGCCAGGACTGCGGCATCGCGTCCGGGCCGACCGCCGCCAGCAGCGGGTTGTCCGGGTTGCTCTCCTGGAAGTGCTTGAACGCCTCCTGCGAGTTCTCGAAGGTGTAGTTCTGCACCAGCGGCATCTTCGCCAGGCCGTCCTTGACCGCCTGGATCTGGTCGTCGGTCGCCTCGCCCGACGCGCACTGCGGCGAGTTGTGGTCCGCCTTCGTGCAGAAGTAGATGCTGACCTCGACCTTGTCGTACCAGTAGTCCTTCATGGAGTTGACCTGGTCGCGGACCAGCAGCGAGGCACCGGCGAGGGCGAGCGACAGCGCGACACTGACCACGACGGCGATGGTCATGGTCAGGTTGCGGCGGAGACCGACGCCGATCTCCGACAGAACGAACTGGGCGCGCATGCTTCTCTCTTCTAGCTCTGGTAGCCGTAGACGCCGCGGGCCTGGTCGCGGACCAGCAGGCCCTTGTCGAGCTCGATGACGCGCTTGCGCATCTGGTCGACGATGGCCTGGTCGTGGGTCGCCATCAGCACGGTGGTGCCGGTCCGGTTGATGCGGTCGAGCAGCTTCATGATGCCGACCGAGTTCTGCGGGTCGAGGTTGCCGGTGGGCTCGTCGGCGATCAGCAGCATCGGCCGGTTCACGAACGCGCGGGCGATCGCCACGCGCTGCTGCTCACCGCCCGACAGCTCGCCGGGCATCCGGTCCTCCTTGCCGCCGAGGCCGACCAGGTCGAGCACCTCGGGCACCACCTTGTTGATGGCGCTCTTCGGCTTGCCGATGACCTCCAGGGCGAACGCCACGTTCTGCCCGACGGTCTTGTTCGGCAGCAGGCGGAAGTCCTGGAAGACGGTGCCCAGTTGGCGCCGCATGTGCGGCACCTTCCAGTTCGAGAGCTTGCCCAGGTCCTTGCCGAGCACGTGCACGTCACCGGTGGAGGGGCGCTCCTCCCGCAGGCACAGGCGCAGGAACGTCGACTTGCCCGAACCGGACGAACCGACCAGGAAGACGAACTCGCCCTTCTCGATCTCCAGCGAGACGTTGTCCAGGGCCGGACGGTTCTGCTTGGGATAGGTCTTGGAGACGTTGTCGAATCTGATCACGGCTGCATCACGGGGGCCATCCTAGGTGGATCGGAGCCAGTGACCTTACGCGATGCCCAACTGCACCCGCAGTCGCGGGACGCCTACCGAACGTGGTTTCGTCAGGTGTTGTTCGGGTTCGCCCCGGAAATTGCGAGCTACGTCACAGATCGATAACCCTTCTCCTCCGGGAGCCGAGGGGTGGGGAACCTGGCAGAGTGGTAAGCAGTCGGAACCGAATCCGCCTCCGGCACGTTGGCTATGCAGCAAGGAGGAGATCGCATGACCTGCGACCAACTGGTGTGCGCCAACTGCAACGGCCGCGTGAGCGACGGCCGCTGCCCGGTGTGCCGCGCCAACCGGGCCCGGCTCCAGCAGGAGCAGCACGGGCCGTTCGCCACGCTCAACCCCGCGGTGCTGCTCGGCCTGCTGTTCGCCGCGGTGCTCATGCTCGCCCTGCTGCTGCGCTGACCTCGGACCACGGGAAGGGCCCCTCCGCCACGGCGGAGGGGCCCTTCCCGTTCTTGTTCTTGCCGCTTTAACCGCGCGTTCAGTTCTCGCGCTGCTTGCGCCAGCGGATGCCCGCCTCGATGAAGCCGTCGATGTCGCCGTCCAGCACCGCCTGCGGGTTGCCGACCTCGTGCTCGGTGCGCAGGTCCTTGACCATCTGGTAGGGGTGCAGGACGTAGGAGCGCATCTGGTTGCCCCAGGACGAGCCGCCGTCCTTGAGCGCGTCCATCGCGGCGCGCTCCTCCTGGCGGCGGCGCTCCAGCAGCTTGGCCTGCAGGACGTTCATCGCCGAGGCCTTGTTCTGGATCTGGGAGCGCTCGTTCTGGCAGGAGACCACGATGCCGGTGGGCAGGTGGGTGATCCGGACCGCGGAGTCGGTGGTGTTGACGCCCTGGCCGCCGGGGCCGGAGGCGCGGTAGACGTCGATCCGCAGGTCGCCCTCGTCGATGTCGACGTGGTCGGAGGTCTCGACGACCGGGAGCACCTCGACGCCGGCGAAGGAGGTCTGGCGGCGGCCCTGGTTGTCGAACGGGGAGATCCGCACCAGGCGGTGGGTGCCCTGCTCGACCGAGAGGGTGCCGTAGGAGTACGGCGCCTTGACGGTGAAGGTCGCGGACTTGATGCCGGCCTCTTCGGCGTACGAGGTGTCGTAGACCTCGGTCGGGTAGCCGTGCCGCTCGGCCCAGCGCAGGTACATGCGCATCAGCTGCTCGGCGAAGTCGGCGGCGTCGACGCCGCCCGCCTCGGCGCGGATGTTGACCAGGGCCTCGCGGGCGTCGTACTCGCCGGAGAGCAGGGTGCGCACCTCCAGCTCCTCGACGGCCTTCTGCACGGAGACCAGCTCGGTCTCGGCCTCGGCGCGGGTGTCCGCGTCGTCCTCGGCCTCGGCCAGTTCGAACAGGACGCCCAGGTCCTCGACCCGGCCGCGCAGGGTCTCGACCTTGCGCAGCTCGCCCTGGAGGAAGGAGAGCCGGCTGGTGACCTTCTGCGCGTTCGCGAGGTCGTCCCACAGGTTGGGGGCGGCTGCCTCCTCCTCCAGGGTCGCGATGTCGGCCCGGATCTTGTCCAGGTCGAGGACGGCCTCGATCGACGCCATGGTCGAATCGAGGTTCTTGAGCTCTTCGGAAGGATCGACGGCTGCCACGCCTCAAGGGTAATGGTTCGGCGGGGGGGCTCGGCTACAACCGGGGGTACCAGCCGGTGTAGACCGTCGCGGAGGCGCCCGCGGGGGGCTCGGCGGCGAACGCCGTCCACGCGGCGGCGGCGCCCGCGAGCAGCAGGACCACGGCGATCAGCACGGCCAGGGTGCGGCGGCGGCGGATCATCTGGGCCCGGGTGCGGCGGTGCGGGCCGGCCGCGGGGCGGTCGCGCTGGGCCCGGGACTCCTCGGCGTAGGAAGCCAGTTCCTGGGCCGAGGGGCGACGCAGGCTGGTGTGGGTGTCCCGGGTGGAGTCGGGCTGCGGGCCGGGCACCAGCGGGACGGCGGGGCCGCGGCGGCGGCGGTGGGTGCCGCTGCCGGCGAAGGCGTCCGTCTCGGCGTAGACCGCCTCGCCGGGGGTGGGGACCTCCTCGGCGGCGGCGCGCTGCTCGGGGACGGCGAGCGGGCCGACGCCGGCCAGTTCGGGCAGCAGGGCGCGCAGCCGGGCGGCCAGCTCGGCGGCGCGCAGCCGGGAGGCGGGGGCCTTGGCCAGGCACTCGGAGATGATCCGCCACAGGCCGTCCGGCATGCCCTCGACCGGGGGGACGTTCTCGGTGACGTGCCGGCGCAGCACGGCGCCGGTGTGGCCGCCGCCGAACGGGGTGGTGCCGGTGAGCAGTTCGTACAGCACGGTGGCGGTGGCGTAGATGTCGACGGCGGCGCGCGGCTCCAGGCCCTCGATGATCTCGGGGGCGAGGTAGTCGGGGGTGCCGATGATCCGGGTGGCCCGGGTGCGGCGGGGGGCGTCGACCAGCCGGGCGATGCCGAAGTCGGTGAGCTTGGCGCGCGGGGCGCCGCCGGGGCCGGGCGGGGCGGCGAGGTCGAGCAGGACGTTCTCCGGCTTGACGTCGCGGTGCACGATGCCGGCGGCGTGCGCGGCGGCCAGGCCGTCGGCGACGTCGGCGATCACCGAGGCGGCGACCAGCGGGCTGAGCACGCCGTCGCGCTCCAGCCGGGTGCGCAGGTCGCTGCCCTGGACCAGGTCCATCACCAGGGCGAGGTCGCTGCCGTCGACCACCATGTCGTGGACGCCGACCACGTGCGGGTGGTCGAGGCCGGTGAGGGCGGCGCGCTCCTGGACGAAGCGGCCGACCAGCACCTGGTCGGCCGCGAGGTCCTCGCGCAGCAGCTTCACCGCGACCGGGCCGTCGGGGCCCTCGCCGAGCCACACGGAGCCGGCCGAGCCGCGGCCGATCACCTGGTGGACGGTGTACCGGCTGCCGATCTTGCGTGCCAATGCTGCTCCGTGGGCTCGTGTAGGTCGGTGCTCGACGAACAACCTACGCGCCCGCGGGGCCTCCGGGGGCCGCGGAGGGCCCCCGGAGGGGTACCGATCCGGGGGAATTTCGCGGGATTGTCGACAAAGCGTCAATTCCGCTGTCAGGTATGGCTGGTGACCCAGTTCCGGGCCGAGTCGTACCAGCCGACCACGTTGTCCCAGTAGTGCGGCAGCGGCGTGAAGTTCCACAGCGCCAGGCAGCCGACCGCCAGCACCACCAGCACCAGCAGGCAGCCCTTCAGGCAGCCCAGGCCGGGGATCCGCATCCGGTTGGGGCTGCGCCGGCGCGGCTCGCGCTCGCGCTCCCGCTCGCGGGGCGGCTCCGGCTCCGGGCGGCGCTGCGGGGCCGACGGCTCGGCCCGGCGCTGCGGGGCGCCGTAGTTCGGCGGCGCCTCGTAGCCCGGCTGCCCGCCGTAACCGGCCGGCTGCTGGTGCTGCTGCTGCGCCTGGTACGGCGGCGGGGCGACCGGCGGACGGCCGCCCCGGCCCTGCTGCGGGTGGCCGCCCTGCTGCGGCTGCTGGGGCTGGTACGGGCCCTGCTGCGGAGCGTAGCGGCCGTCCTGGGCGGGCCGCTGGTAGGGCGGCGGGGCGACCGGCGGGCGGCCGCCGGGGCCCGGCTGCGGGTAGCCGCCGCCCTGCTGCGGGTGCTGCTGGCCGGCCTGGTACGGGCGCGGGGCGACCTGCGGCTCGCCGGGGCCGTCCGGCTCGAAGTAGCCGATCCGGGTCTGCGCGTTGCGGTCCCGGGCGGCGCGCAGCTGGGTCTGCCAGGGGTGCGGGCCCTCCGGCTGGGCGGGGGCCTGCTCGGGGGCGGGCGGCACCGCGGGCATCACCCGGGTGCGCTCCGCGGGCGGGGCGGCGGGCGGCTGCGGGGCGATCAGCTGGGTGCGGTCCTCGGTGCCGGGCACCGGCGGCTGGTGCGCCATGACCTGGGTGGCGGCGGCCGGGTCGTAGCCGACGCCGGCCAGGGTGGCGTCGTGCGCGCCGGCGGGGGCGGCCAGTGCCGGGTCGGGCACCAGCAGGTCGCCGACGGCCAGCGCGGCGTCCACCGCGGCCGGGGAGGAGTGCACCCCGACGCCGGCCGCGACCACCCGCAGCGCCCCGGCCAGCGAGACGGCGGTGGGGCGCTGGGCCGGGTCCTTGCGCAGGCAGCGCTCGACCACCGTCCACAGCGGCTCGGGCATGGTGCGGGGGCGCTGCGGCTCCTGCGCGAGGTGGGCCTGCAGGACCGCCAGCGGGTTGTCGCCCTGGAACGGCGGGCGGCCGGTGACCAGTTCGTACAGCATGATGCCGGCGCCGTAGACGTCCACCGCGGCGGTCTGCGGGCGGCCGTCGGCGGACTCGGGGGCGACGTAGACGGGCGTGCCGACGAACTCGTGGGTGCGGGTGATGCCCGGGGAGTCGGCGAGCCGGGCGATGCCGAAGTCGGTGAGCATCGGGTGCATCCGCTCGTCGCCGTCCACCGCGAGGGTGGCCAGCAGCACGTTGGCGGGCTTGAGGTCCCGGTGCACGACGCCGTCGGCGTGGCTGGCGGCCAGCGCGTCGGCGATCTGGGCCATCAGCAGGGCGCCGGCGATCGGCGACAGCGGGCCGGACTCGCGCAGGTAGCGGTACAGGTCGGGGCCGTCGACCAGGTCCATCACCAGGGCGAGCAGCTCGCCCTCGACCACCAGGTCGCGGGTGCGGACGATGTTGGGGTGGGTCAGCCGGAGCAGGACGGAGCGCTCGCGCAGGAAGCGCATCACCACATCCGGGTCGGCGGCGAGTTCCTCGCGCAGCACCTTCACCGCGACCGCCTGGCCGGGCAGCAGGCCCGGCACGGCGGCGTCCTCGCGCACCCGGCCGCGCCAGACCGTGCCGGTCGCTCCGCGTCCGAGGCTCTCCTCGAGCAAGTACTTGCTGCCGACAGGCCGCACCTGTGCACTCCGTTCGGTCACCCGGCGCCCGCTGCCGGGGCCGCGTTCCGGCACTCCCCCGTTCCCGTGAACGGCGCCGGGGCCTGGGGAGTCCGCCCGGGCGGGCGGGCTCCCGTATTTCGGCAACTCTAACGGTGCCCGAGCGGGTTTCCGAGGCGTTGCCCGGCCGGGCCGCGCGCTGTCGGCCGGGCGGGCGTCCGGGGCTCCTTGACCTGACTCCCCGTCGGATTCACCATGGCGATGATCGCAAGATCGTCAAATCCGGTACCGTGCGCGGACTGTCCGTCCCGAGTGGCAGGATGGCACGCACCACACGTGTGCAGAAGGGACCCCGGGCGAGATGCAGATCCGGCTCACCGTCCTTCGACCGCGCAGCGGCCCGGCCGCCCCCGGCGGCGCCGGCAGCGCCGCCGACGTACTGGTCACCGCGCCGGACGGCACCGCGCTCGGCGCCGTCGCCACCGCGCTGGCCGGAGCGGTCGGCGTCCGCGGCCCCCGCTCCGCCACCCACGTCCACCTCTACGACGGGGAACGGCGGTTGGACGAGCAGACCCCGCTCGGCCACCCCCCGCTGGTGGACGGCGCGGTGCTCGCCCTCGGCGAGCCCGACCCGGACGCCGAGGGCGCCGACGAGCGCCCCGCCGCCGAGCTCCGGGTGGTCGGCGGCCCCGACGCCGGCGGCGTCCACCGCCTGCACGGCGAGCGGATCCGGATCGGCCGCTCCGCCGAGGCCGACGTCCCGCTCGACGACCCCGACGTCTCCCGCCTGCACCTCGCCCTGCACCTGGCCGCCGACGGCCGCGCCACCGTCCAGGACCTCGGCTCCACCAACGGCACCCGGCTCGACGAGCAGTGGCTGCACGAGGAGTCCGCCGACGTCGCCCCCGGCGCCCTGCTGCGGATCGGCGAGTCCACCCTCCAGCTCGCCCGCACCGCGGACACCCCGGCCCGGCCCACCACCCCCGACGGCGAGGGCCGGCTCCGGCTCGCCCCGCCCACCGGCGCCCGCACCGCCCCCGGCCGCCCGCCGCTGCCGCCCGGCCCGCCCGAGCCCGAGCAGGCCCCCGCCACCGGGCGCGGCGGCCGCTGGCTGCGCCGCGGCAAGGCCGAGGCGCCCGCCCCCGACGGCGGCCGCCAGCACGACGCCGCCCGGCTGCGGCAGGCCGCCAACCAGCGCGAACGCTGGCCCGACCCGGCCGCCCTGCTGCTCACCGCGCTCGGCACCGGCCCCCGGCTGTGGGAGCGCGGCCCCGACCACCCCGACGCGCTCACCCTCCGGCTCGGCACCGCCGACCTGCCCGCCGGCCCCGGCGCCGCCCCCGGCGCCCTGCTGCCCGCCGTCCCCGTCACCGTCGACCTGCAGACCGCCGGCAGCCTCGGCCTGGCCGGCCCGCGCCACCGCCTCACCGGCCTGGCCCGCGCCGCCCTCGCCCAGCTCGCCGCCCTGCACCCGCCCAGCGGCCTCGCCCTGGTGATCGTCGCCGCCGGGCTGCCCGCCGAGGACTGGGCCTGGGCCCAGTGGCTCCCGCACCTGCGCCCCGCCCACGGCCAGGCCTGCCGGCTGCTCTACGGCCTCGGCCCCGAGCAGGCCGAGGCCCGGCTCACCGAGCTCGCCGCCGCCACCCCCGGCCCGCCCGCCACCGTCGTCCTGGTCGACGGCGACCCCGGCACCGAGGCCGGCCGGCACGCCCTCGCCCTGCTGCTGCGCCAGGGCCCCGCGGCCGGCGTCTTCGCGCTCTGCCTGGCCGGGGCGCCCGAGGAACTCCCCACCGGCCTGGGCGCCGTGGGCACCGTCACCGGCGAGGTCTCCACCCGCCTCACCCTCGACCGCCCGGCCAACGGCACCCGCGAGCGCCTCACCGACGTCGCCCTCGACGCGGTCTCCCCCGCCTGGGCCGAACGGCTCGCCCGCACCCTCGCCCCGCTCACCGAGGCCGACACCGGCACCTCCCCGCGCGGCCCGCTGCCCGAGGCGCTGCGCCTGCTCGACCTGCTGCGCTCCGAGTCGCTCTCCCCCGCCCGGCTCGCCGAGAGCTGGCAGGCCCTGCCCGCCGGGGCGGGCGGCGCCACCGCCCTGCTCGGCACCGCCCGCGGCGCCGGCGGCGAGGAGAACTGCGCCGTCGACCTCGCCGAGGACGGCGACCACCTGCTGATCGGCGGCGGCCCCGGCTCCGGCAAGTCCGAACTGCTGCGCAGCCTCGCCGCCTCGCTCGCCGTCTCCGAACGGCCCGACCGGCTCGCCCTGCTGACGGTCGACGGCGACCGCGCCGAGGACGGCGGCCTGGCCGGCTGCACCGACCTCCCGCACGTCACCGGCCACGTCAACGCCGCCGAGGACCCGCGCGGCGCACTGCTCGCCGCCGAGCGCCTCACCGACGAACTCGCCCACCGCGAAGCCCTGTTCGACGGCCTCACGTTCACCGACTGGCACACCCGGCGGGCCCTCGCCAAGACCCCCGCCCTGGTCGGCGGCCCCGCCGCCGACCCCGCCCCGCAGGTCCGGGTGGTCGAGCCGCGCCGCTCCCCCGACGCGCCCCCGCCCCCCGCCGCCGACGCCGCGCCGCCCCGGCTGGTCGTCCTGGTCGACGACTACGACGCGCTGCTCGGCCCCGCCTCCCCCGGCGGCCGCCCGCTGGCCCGCGCGCTGGCCGCCGTCGCGGTGCACGGCGCCCGGCTCGGCGTGCACGTGATCGCCGCGACCGGCTCGCCCGAGAGCACCGCCGGCACCGAGCTCGACGAGTGCGCGCAGCTGCGGATCGCCCTGCGCACCGAGCAGCCCGGCGACTCCGACCTGCTGGTCCACCTCCCGGACGCCGCCGCGCTCCCCGGCACCACCCCCGGCCGCGGCTACCTGCGCCGCCCGGACGGCGCGGTCACCGCCTTCCAGGGCGCCCGGGTCAGCGGCCGCATCCCCCGCACCGCGACGCTGCGCCCCACCGTCGTCGCCCAGCGCCTGGAGGACCACGGCGCCGCGCCCTCCCCCCGCCCGGTCCGCGAGCTCGGCAACGGCCCCACCGACCTGGCGCTGCTCGCCTCCGCGCTGCGGCGGGCCACCGAGAACTGAGCCTCAGCCGGCCGGGCGGGGCAGGTGGCGGGGCTCGGGGTGCGGCCAGGTGAGGTCCGGGAAGAGCGGGTGGTCCCGGCGCTCCGGGCAGCGCGGCAGGAACGCGTCGAAGCTGCCGCGGGTCGCGTACCACTGGCCGGTGTCGCTGCACACCGCGATCGGCCAGCGGTCCGGGTCGGGGCCCCGGGCGGGGAAGAACCAGGCGCCGTGGTCCCGGTCGGAGCCCCGGCCGACCAGGCCGCCGGGTTCGGGGTGGTACGGGAACGTGGCCCTGCCGGGCCGGGCCCGGCCGCAAACGGCCGGGGGCCGGGAGCGACGCGTGTCGCTCCCGGCCCCCGGCCTCGTACTTCCCCGGCTCAGCGGCCGTTGCGCAGCAGGGTGCGGATCACCCGCATGGCGACGGAGAGGCTGGAGAGTTCGTAGTTGTCCGAACCCCTTATGTCGTCGAGGGTGGTGCGGGCCCGGCTGAGCAGGGTGCCGTTGAGGGCGGCCCAGGCGGTGTAGCGCTCCTCGGGGCTGGAGCCGGCGGGCCCGGCGGCGAGCACGTCCGCGGTGAGGGCGGAGTGCGCGGCGAACAGGTCCTCGCGGATCGCGGCGCGGGCCATCGAGGACCAGCGGTCGGTGCGCGGCAGGTCGATGACCCGGTCGAGCAGGTGGCTGATCTGGAGCCGGTCGCCGAGGTCGTAGTACAGCTCGGCGACCTCCATCACCTCGGTGTCCGAGCGGTCCGCGACGCCGACGATGTCGAGGGTCGGGAACGCGGAGGACAGGCCGGCGATGCGGGTGGCCAGTTCGTCGGGGACGCCGGCCGCGGACAGCTCCTGGTGGACGGACTCGAACCAGGCCAGGTCCTCGCCGGTGAGCGGCTTGGGCAGCGCGTCCCAGACCTGGTTGACCCGGTCGTGGAAGAACGCGATGGTGTCCGCGATGTCCAGCGGCTGGCGGTTGTTGAGCATCCACCGGGTGGCGCGCTCGACCAGTCGGCGGGAGTGCAGCCGCATCTTGGTCTGGACCCGGGCGGCGACCTGGTTGTCGAGGCGCTCGACCTGGTCCCAGATCTGCTCAAGGCCGAAGACCGCGCGGGCGGCGGCGTGGGTGCGGGCGATCTCCTCCATGGTCGCGCCGGTCTCCTCGCGGAGCCGGAACGCGAAGGTGCAGCCGCCGCGGTTGATCGTGTCGTTGACGATCAGGGTGGTGATGATCTCGCGGCGCAGCGGGTGGTGGTCGATCTGCTCGGCGAACCGGGCCCGCAGCGCGCTGGGGAAGTACGCGTGGAGCACGTCCCGGAAGTACGGGTCGTCGGGCAGGTCGGTGGCGAGCAGCTCGTCGGCGAGGGTGATCTTGGTGTAGGCGAGCAGCACCGACAGCTCGGGCTGGGACAGGCCGCGGCCGGCCTGCTGGCGGTCGCGGATCTGCTTCTCGGTGGGCAGGTACTCCAGGGCCCGGTCGAGCTGTCCGTTGGACTCCAGCCGGTTGATCATGCGGGAGTGCACGTTGACCATGCTGGCGGCCTGGGCGACGGCGTTGGCGAGCACGACGTTCTGCGCGTAGTTGTTGCGCAGCACGAGGTGGCCGACCTCGTCGGTCATCTCGGCGAGCAGGGTGTTGCGCTGCTTGACCGTCATGTCGCCGTCGGCGACCACCTGGTTGAGCAGGATCTTGATGTTCACCTCGTGGTCGGAGGTGTCGACGCCGGCCGAGTTGTCGATGGCGTCGGTGTCGATCCAGCCGCCGTTGCCCTGCGGGCCGCCGGTGGAGGCGAACTCGATCCGGCCGAGCTGGGTGCAGCCGAGGTTGCCGCCCTCGCCGATCACCCGGGCCCGGACGTCGCCGCCGTCGACCCGGATCGCGTCGTTGGCCTTGTCGCCGACCTCGGCGTTGGTCTCGGCGGACGCCTTGACGTAGGTGCCGATGCCGCCGTTCCAGAACAGGTCGACGGGGGCCTGCAGGATGGCCTTCATCAGCTCGGCGGGGGTGAGCTTGGCGGCGTCGATGCCGAGCCGCTCGCGGACCTGCGCGGAGAGCTGGATGGCCTTGGCGGAGCGCGGGTAGACGCCGCCGCCGGCCGAGATCAGCGACTTGTCGTAGTCGTCCCAGGAACTGCGCGGCAGGTCGAACAGCCGGCGGCGCTCGGCGTAGGAGGCCGCGGCGTCCGGGTTCGGGTCGAGGAAGATGTGCCGGTGGTCGAACGCGGCGACCAGCCGGATGTGCTCGGAGAGCAGCATGCCGTTGCCGAACACGTCGCCGGACATGTCGCCGATGCCGATGACGGTGAAGTCCTCGGACTGGGTGTCGACGCCGAGTTCGCGGAAGTTGCGCTTGACGGACTCCCAGGCGCCGCGGGCGGTGATGCCCATGCCCTTGTGGTCGTAGCCCGCCGAGCCGCCGGAGGCGAACGCGTCGCCGAGCCAGAAGCCGTACTGCTCGGCGACGCCGTTGGCGATGTCGGAGAAGGTCGCGGTGCCCTTGTCGGCGGCGACCACCAGGTAGGTGTCGTCCTCGTCGTGGCGCACCACGTCCACCGGGTGCACGACCTCGCCGGCCACCAGGTTGTCGGTGATGTCGAGCAGCGCGGAGATGAAGGTCTTGTACGAGGCGATGCCCTCGGCGAGCCAGGCGTCCCGGTCGAGGGACGGGTCGGGCAGCTGCTTGGCGACGAAGCCGCCCTTGGCGCCGACCGGCACGATCACGGTGTTCTTGACCATCTGGGCCTTGACCAGGCCGAGGATCTCGGTGCGGAAGTCCTCGCGCCGGTCGGACCAGCGCAGGCCGCCGCGGGCGACCTTGCCGAAGCGCAGGTGGACGCCCTCGACGCTGGGCGAGTACACCCAGATCTCGAAGGCGGGGCGCGGCGCGGGCAGGTCGGGGATGGCCTTGGGGTCGAACTTCATCGACACGTACGAGTGCCAGCGGCCCTCGCCGTCGTGCTGGAAGAAGTTGGTCCGCAGGGTGGCCCTGATCAGGTGCAGGAAGGAGCGCAGGATGCGGTCCTCGTCCAGCGAGACGACCTCGTCGAGGGCGCCGGTGAGCTCCTCGAGGATGCCCTCGGTGAGCTCCTCGCTGCCGGACTGGTGGCTGGGCGAGAGCCGGGCCTCGAACAGGTTGACCAGCAGCCGGGTGGTGTGGGTGTTGTTGCGGAGCGCGTCCTCCATGTAGTCCTGGGAGAACGTGGAGCGGGCCTGCCGCAGGTACTTGGCGTAGGCGCGCAGCACCACGGCCTGGCGCCAGGTCAGCTTGGCGGTGAGGACGAGCTCGTTGAAGCCGTCGTTCTCGGCCTCGCCGCGCCAGGTGGCGGCGAAGGTGTCCTGGAAGCGCTCGCGGTCCTCCTCGGTGAGGTCGGTGCCCTCGCGGAGCCTCAGGCCGAAGTCGACCACCCAGGCGGTGGTGCCGTCGGTGCGGCGCAGCGCGTACGGGTGCTCGTCGAGGACCTCGACGCCCAGGCGCTGCAGGACGGGCAGCACCTCGGTGAGCGAGATCGGGCCGCCGACCCGGTAGATCTTGAAGCGGCGCTCGTCGTCGCCGGCGCCGACCGGCTGGTAGAGGTTGAGCCGGAAGTCGCCCTCGCCGGTGAGGGATTCGATCTGCTTGAGGTCGGCGACGGCGGTGCGCGGCGGGAAGTCGGCGCGGTAGCCGTCGGGGAAGGCGTTGGCGTACTTGTGGGACAGCTCGGCGGCCTTCTCCTCGCCGAACTCGGTGCCCAGCTGGTCGTTGAAGCCGTCCATCCAGAACCGGGCGGCCTCGGCGAGCCGGTTCTCGATCCGCTCGATGTCGGCGTCGGACAGCTGCGGCAGCTCGGTGCCGGGGGCGACCCGGATCACGAAGTGCAGGCGGGTGAGCACCGACTCGGTGGCGTACACCGTGTAGTCGATGGCGTCGCCGTTCAGCTCGGTCTTGAGGATGTCGGTGAGGGCGAGCCGGATCCGGGTGGTGTAGCGGTCGCGCGGCAGGTAGACGTACGCCGAGTAGTAGCGGCCGTACTCGTCCTGGCGCAGGAACAGCCGCAGCCGGCGGCGCTCCTGGAGGTACAGCACGCTGGTGGCGATCGACTGGAGCTCGGCGGCGGCGGTCTGGAACATCTCGTCGCGCGGGAAGGTCTCCATGATCTGGAGCAGGTCGCGCCCGTCGTGGCTGTCGCCGGAGAAGCCGGCCCCGGTCATCACCTCCTGGACCTTGCGGCGCACCACCGGGATCCGGGTGACGGACTCGGTGTACGCGGCGGAGGAGAACAGGCCGAGGAAGCGGCGCTCGCCGACCGGCTCGCCGGCGGCGTTGAACTTCTTCACGCCGACGTAGTCGAGGTAGGCGGTGCGGTGCACGGTGGCGCGGCTGTTGGCCTTGGTGAGGACCAGCAGCTTCTTCTCGTGCGCCTTGGCGCGGACGGGGGCGGAGAGCCGGCCGAACGCCTCGGAGACCGGGTGGTGGTCGGTGTCGTGGCTGAGCGGGTCGGCGCGCAGCACGCCGAGGCCGGTGCCGGCCACCGCCTTGAGCACCTCCTCGCCCTCGTGCTGGACCAGGTCGTACTCGCGGTAGCCGAGGAAGGTGAAGTGGTCGTCGGCGAGCCAGCGCATCAGCTCCCAGGCTTCGCCGACCTCCTGCTCGGGCAGGTGCGCGGGGGGCTCCTCGGCGAGCTCGTCGGCCAGTCGGAGCGCGGAGTCGCGCATCTTCGACCAGTCCTCGACCACCTCGCGGACGTCGCCCAGCACCCGGCGCAGGCCCGCTTCGAGGGTGCGCAGGTCGTCGCGGTCGGTCTCGCGGTCGATCTCGATGTGCATCCAGGACTCGACCACCGCGTCCTCGGGCCACTCGGTGCCGGCGGCCTGGGCGCGGTTGCACGCGTCGGTGTCGAGGATCTCCAGCAGCTTGCCGGTGATGTCGCGGCGCACGGCGAGCTGCGGGTGGACGACCAGGTGGATGGCGCGGTCCAGGCGGGTCAGCTCGTTGGTGACCGAGTCGACCAGGAACGGCATGTCGTCGGTGACCACCTCGACCACGGTGTGGCCGCAGGACCAGCCGTTCTCCTCGACGGTCGGGGTGTGCACCCGGACCTCGGCGGTGCCCTGCGGGCGCTTGAGGCCCAGCCGGTAGTGGGAGGCCGCGGCCCCGTACACGTCCACCGGGTCCCGGTTGATGACGTCCTCGGGGGCGGTGTGGAGGTAGTAGTGGTGCAGGTAAGCGGCCAGAGCACCGTTGCTCAGACCCTCCCCCGGCGCCGCTCCCCCCACCTGGCTGTTCTCAGCGGCTGCTGCTGCTTTCCTGAGCAGGTCGGCCTTGGCTGCGTCCAGCTTGGTCTGCATGGCTGTTTGGCTCCTGTCGCGCGCCGTTGCGTGACTCGGTGATGACTGTGGGTGCACCGCCGGGCCCCGTCGGCAATCCTCCCGTACGCGAGGGGTGAAAAGCGCTCACGGCACGCATGAGTCGCGTTCCGCCCGGGTACGACAGCACGTTTGGCCTGCCTGACCGATAACCGGCGACGTCGTCAGCCTAGCCTGACGAAACGAAGGTGTCAGGGGACACCGAGGCACAATCCCGCAGGAAGATCCAACCTTCCTGGACACCTTGTCCAACGCCTGCCCGCTGCGCCGTCCGTCATTCGGGTGACCACTCCATGTGCGGGTGGACGTAGTCGGTCGGCGGGGTGAACGTCTCCCGGATCGAGCGGGTGGACGTCCAGCGCGCCGGGTCCGGGGCCGCCGCGCCGCCGCCGGACGGCTCCCCGTTGACCCGCAGGTCACCCGCGGCGAAGCGCAGCCGCTCCACCGCCCCGGCCAGCGCCGACCGCTCCCGCACGAACACCGCACCGGCCGGACGGGCGTCCGGGGCGTCGGCGGCCACCAGCTCCAGCGCCTCCTCCCAGCGGGCGTCCTCGTACACCCGCACCGCGAGCAGCGGCCCCGCGCACCCGCCGTACCGGTCGGTGCCGCCGAGCAGCACGGTGGGCCGGACAAACCAGCCGATCGCGCCGTCGTACTGGCCGCCCGCCAGCAGCTGCACCGCCGGGTCGGCCTCGGCCCGCCCGATCGCGTCGACCGCGGCGCTGAACGCCCGCTCGTCGATCAGCGCGCCCATGAAGTTGCTCAGGTCGGTGACGTCGCCGACGGGCAGCTCGTCCACCTCGCCCAGCAGGTCGTCCCGGATCCGCCGCCACAGGCCGCGCGGCAGGTACGCCCGCGACAGCGCCGAACGCCCCTGGCCCTGGTACCCGAAGGCGCCGCGGACCAGCGCGGTGCGCACCGCCGCCGGCTCCGCCGACGGGTGGGCGAGCAGGAAGTCCCCGCCGCCGGTCGCACCGGCCAGCCGCGGGTGGCTGCGGTAGCGGGCGACGTTCACCCCGACCTCCCGCCACAGCCGCCGGAACGCCGCGGCCGAACCCGCGAAGTGCAGCCCGGCCAGCGCCGGATCGCGCAGCGCCACCTCGGCGACCGCCTGCCCGTCACCGGTGACCAGGTTGACCACCCCCGGCGGCAGCCCCGCCTCCTCCAGCAGCAGCATCGTCAGGTGCGCGGCCAGGGTCTGGGCGGGCGCGGGCTTCCACACCACGGTGTTGCCCAGCAGCGCGGGCCCGGTCGGCAGGCTCCCGGCATCCGCCGTGGAGTCGGACGGGGTGATCGCGCAGACGAAGCCCTCCAGCGGACGGTGGTCGGCCCGGTCCCACCCGCCCGGCCCCGAGGACGGCTGCTCGGCCAGCAGCAGCCGGGCCGCGTGCACGTCGCCGCGCCAGCGGTCGGCCAGCGCGCACGCCGCGTCGGTCTCCGCCGGCCGCACCGCCTTCGACTGCCCCAGCATGGTCGCGGCCACCAGGGTCTCCCGCCACGGCCCGGCCAGCAGGTCCGCGGCCCGCAGGAACACCGCCGCCCGGTCGTCGAACGCGAGCCGCCGCCACTCCTCCCCCGCCGCCAGCGCCGCGTCCACCGCGGCCCGCACGTCAGCGGCCGTCGCGTTGCCCAGCACGCCGAGCCTCGCCGCGTGGTGGTGCGGCTGCACCAGCTCGGTGCGCTCGCCGCCGCCCAGCCGGCGCTCCCCGCCGATCACCATCGGCAGCGAGGTGTGCCGCCCGGCCAGCTCGTCCAGTCTCCGCACCAGCCGGGCCCGTTCGGCGCTGCCCGGCGCGTACGCGCGGGGCGGCTCGGCGACGGGCGGGGGGACGTTGGTGACCGCGTCGATCGGCATGGTGCGGGGGTGCTCCCTAGGGGTTCGGCTGTCGGCTGTGTCCCTCCCACCCTGGACGCGCCCTCCCCCGCCGTCCGGGCGTGACACGCCTACCCGGCGAGTTCCTCCGCCACCGCGACGGCCTCCGCGAGCGAGTCGACCACCGGCACGCCGAGGTGCACCAGCTTCTCCCGGGTGTGCGAACCCCCGGTGTACAGCACCGACTTGATGCCCGCGGCCAGCGCCGCCTCGGCGTCGTCCGCGGCGTCCCCGATCAGCACCGTCCGCCCGCGGTCGATCCCGTCGCCCAGCGCGTCCAGGTGCCCGGCCAGCTCCCCGGCCTTGCGCCCGCCGGCCGCCCCGCGCCGCCCGTCCACCCGCACGAAGTGCCGGGTCAGCCCGAACGCGTCCACCACCGGCACCAGCTTCTCGTGCTCGTACATCGACAGCACCGACTGGCTCCGCCCGGCCGCCGTCCACCCCTCCAGCAGCGCCTCGACACCCGGCGTCAGCCCGCAACCCGCGAACAGCTCCGTGTACTTGACGTGGAACGCGTCGTCCAGCGCCAGCCACTCGGCCTGGCTCGGCATCCGCCCCATCAACCGCTCGTAGAACCGCGGGATCGGGATCTCGTACTGCGCCCGGTACTCCTCCAGCGTCATCGGCGCGATCCCGACCGTCGCGAAGGCGGCGTTGCTCGCACCGACCACCGCCGCCATGTCCGACAGCAGGGTGCCGTTCCAGTCCCAGACTATGTGTGTACGCACCCGCCAAGGGTACGGGGCGGTGCCGAGCGGGATGAAGGACCGCGGCGGCCACCAAGCCTCCCGGGCCTCTTCGGATCATGCCCCACCTCGCGATGACCGGCCCCGCGTCTCCACTGGCCCCCGGGGGAATGCCCCGCCCGGCTCGAGACGTGGACCTCGGAGCCGGGGACGGGGCGCCCGTTGAGCACCGTCGCAGCGCTAGTGCTTTTCCTGGTAGAGGTCCTGCAGGGAACTCTCGATCAGCTCCTCGATCCGAGCGCAGGAATCGAGGGTGAGCGCCTCGCGCAGAGCCTCGTGGGCGCTCTTCCGCAGACCTTCCTCATGGACCCCACACATCAGGATGATGTCCACACAGGTCGCGTTTCCCCGCCGCTTCATCTCCTCGACGCAGAAATCGAATACCCCCGCCATAGCACGGACGCAGTCCCGTACCGAGACCGGGCCGGCCGGACCGGAATCCACGTGGTCGTCATAGCCGCCAGCCATGGTCGCCAGCAGATCGAGAATGTATTCGCGGCCGTACGAGCCAGCCAGCGGGAGGCCGAAGGCCAGGCACTTCGTCACCGCAACGGCACACTCCGAAAGGCGCCCCTGCACATGCGCGACGTTGTCGATCACACGCCAGGCGGAGCGGGCCCCCTCCTGCGACTCCGCGGACACCAGTGAACTGATGGCACCCGGAAGCGCCGCGGCGTCTCCACCGAAGGAACGAAGATCCCCCCAGGGATACTTCGAAAGCTCCGCACTCAACAGCAAACCGCGCTCACAGGGCGAAGACAAGGGACCTCCCGCACGACTTTCGAGAACATCAATTATAAAGAGACGCAATTATGTCCGTCTTGAATATGGTGACGGGATTCGGGAACGCTTGCCGACTGAACCTCGCCTCACAGAAGACACAGACCGGTTGCTGCTCCATCAGCATGCTCTTGCGCGTGTGGACCGCCGCCGTAAAACGGATCTTGCTGGCGTCCCCGCCGAGGAGGTTGATGACGCAGACCTCCGCGCACCCATCCCTCGAAGACCCACCGGCAGCGTACTCGCCGGTCTCGACGTTGTAGCCCGCGGTGACGGTGGTCGAACGCTGCCGCTGGGAGGAGTTGCCCATCGTCTTCGCGAAGTCATCACGCGCCTGGATCGCCGCACCCTCCAGTTCCTGCTCGGTCAATCCGGAGGATGTGTAGACACCGCTCGTGTTGCAGTTGTGGACGAGGATCGGGGTGGCCCCGGCCAGCACGTAGAACGTGTGGAGGTCGGCGACGGTCAGGTTGAACATGTCAGCGTCGCCATCGCGGGGGACGACGGCCGCAACCGTCGCCCGCTCGCCCGAGACCGTACCGAGGACGTCGCCCGGCTTGAGGTCCTGGGTCTTCGTCCAGGCGTGGGTGGTGAGGTCCCAGACGAGGTGCTTCGAGGTGGTGTGGATGACCTCGGTAGTGGTGACTCCGGTGTTGACCTTGAGATCGACGAGGTCGTAGTCGTGGTTGATCCACTTCGCGGTGACCGGATGGGCGCCCTGGGCGACACCGGTGTCGGGGTCGGCGGCTTCAACGAGGTCACCGGTCTGGAGCTTGCCGATGGGCTTCGCCGTACCGTCCCCCATAAGCACTGGGGTGTCCGGGGTGAAGCTCTTGCAGCCGGGGCCCGCCGGCTCTTCCGCTGCATGAACAGGAGCCGCCGCCTTACCGCCCGCGCTCTTGCCGCCGGACGGGCCGGAGCCCGCCTTGGCCGGACTTCCGCCCTCCTTGTTGGAGGCTGCGGTCCCGGCTCCCGCCACATTGGCGACCACGGCCGCTGTCGCGGCCAGTCCGACGGCTCCGGCTGCCGCAGCCACTGTGCTGACACCGGTGGCCGCGGCGGCGACGGAGGCCATGGCGAGTGAGCCGGTGGTGAGGGCGGACTCGCCGAAGGCCATGGCCATCGGGAGGATGACCTCGGGGGCGACGATCGCGACCACGATGACGGTGACGATCGCGATGACGGTGACGGCCTGGATGATCGCGTCGGCGTGCTGCTGGACCTTGCAGGCGACGTTGTACCAGGAGCAGTGCTTCTTGGGCTGGGGCTTGGGGGCCTTCGCCTGGGGTTCCGGTTCGTTCTTGCAGTTGGTGCAGGGCTGGTTGTACTGGAAGCCGGGCTTGCTGGTGACCTTGTTGATCTGCTCCTGGAGCTGGCCGGTGGTGCCGGCGGCGATGCCGGTCTCGGCGTCCCAGGCCATCAGGCCGCTGGGGTCGCTGTGGACGACCGGGTTGCTGGAGCCGTAGGTGTAGCCGTTGAGCTGCTGGGGGTCGGAGGCTTCGAAGACCGGGTCGAGGCTGATGAAGCGGCCGAGGGTGGTGTCGTACTGGCGGGCGCCGACGGTGGTGAGTTGGGCGTTGGTGCTGAGTGACTTGCCGAGGAAGCCGTTCGGGTCGAGCCAGGAGCCGCCGGCGGCGGCGCCGCGCGGGGCGCCGTAGGGGGTGAGCTGGCGCCAGGACGGGTTCTTGGCGGTGGCGTCGAGGCTGACGGTGCCGCTGCCGTGCTGGTCGGAGAGTTCGAAGCCGTAGGCGGTGTTGGTGAGGACGGCGGTGCCGCCGCCGGGGAGGGCGTAGGTGCGGACGGCGCTGAGGGCGGTCTGTCCGGTGACGGTGATCTGCTGGTCGGGGAGGAAGAGGGTGAGGGTGCCGGGGTCGGCGCGCTCGATGACCTGGCCGGAGGCGTCGTAGTAGTAGGTGGTGGCGTTGGCGCCGGTACCGGCCGTCTGCAGGCGGCCCTGGTTGTCCCAGGCGAGGGGTTGCTGGCCGGCGCTGGTGGTGCGGGAGGTGGTGGCTCCGAGCGAGTTGTAGCAGTAGGTGCTGGTGCCGGTGTTGGTACCGGTGGTGCGGGTGGCACTGGCCAGGGTGTGGGCGCCGGTGCTGGGGGTGGTGCAGCTCGCGGCGCTGCCGCCGTAGGTGTAGCTGGTGGTGGTGTCGTTGCCGCCGCCGGCCAGGGCGTGTTCGGTCTGGGTCTTGGGCTGGCCGAGGACGTCGAAGGTCCAACTCGTCCAGTAGGCACTGCCGGTGACGCCGTCCTTGACGGTGCTGCCGACGTTCAGCGCGGTGGGCTGGGTGGCGCAGGAGCCGGCGGTGCTCGCGGTGGTCCAGGCCTGGGTGAGGCGGTCGAGCGGGTCGTAGGTGTAGCACTGGGTCTCGGTCGCGGCGCCGTTGCGGACGCCGGTCTGCGAGGTGATGTTGCCGGCCGGGTCGTAGGTGTAGCTGGTGTCGTCCAGCGGGGTGCTGGAGACGGCGGTGTTGACGACGTTCTGGTCGGTGAGCTTGGCGGTGTGCGGGTCGTAGGTGTACGAGACCGTGGCCTTGTCGGTGGCCGAGCCGATCACGGTCTGGGCGACCTGGCCGAAGGAGGTGTAGCTGACGCCCTGGGTGTAGCCGTGGGTGCCGCCGAGCGTGGCGGGCAGGTCGATGCCGTGGTAGCCGGCGTAGCCGGTGGTCAGGATCTCTGCGTCCATGCCGCCGGCGGCCGGGATCAGCGTGGACTTCGGCGAGCCGGTGACCGGGTTGTAGCTGTGCCGGTAGGTGTAGGTCCCGGCGATCGCCGAGCTGCCGGTGACGGAGGCGCTGCCGGGGATGGTGTAGCTCTCGCCGGTCGGCTCGTTGAAGATGTTGAAGCCCAGCGCCTGGGTCTTGAAGGCGCCCAGCGGGGTGTTCGAGGTCTCGGTGGTGACGTGGCCGACGGGGTAGGCCATGCCGGGGACGGCGTTGTCGCTGTTGTCGTAGACCCAGGTGGCGGTCGGGGTGGCCGTGGGCTGGCCGCTGAGCGGGACGCCGTACTGCGCGGTCTTCCGGTTGAGCGCGTCGTAGACGAAGGACGTGGTGTGCCCGGCCGGGTCGGTGGACTGCAGGACGTTGCCCGCGGCGTCGTAGAGCGTCGGGGATCCGGCCGGGGTGGATCCGGCGTCCGGGTCGCTCTGGCTGACCGGGCGGCCGAGGTAGTCGTAGCCGGTGCTCCAGACCGCGCCCTGGGCGTCGGTGGTCCGGAGCGGGCGGCCGAGCGTGTCGTAGCTGTAGTGGGTGGCGGTGGTGGTGCCGCCGGTGGCGGTGGCGGTGGTGAAGCCTCCGGTGACCGCGGTGCTGACGGTGGGCGCGGTGGCGTACTGGTCGAGTTCGACGGCGCGGCCGAGGCCGTCGGTGACGGTCGCGGTGGCGGTGCCGCCGGTGGGCGGGACGACGACGGCGCGGTCGCCGAGGTACTGGCTGTAGGTGGTGCTCCGGACCTGCTGCTGCTGGAGGGTCTTGACCACGCTGGGCCGGCCGAGGCCGTCGAAGGAGGTCAGGGTCTGCTGGTCGATGTTGGCGTCGCCGCCGACCGGGGAGACCAGGTCGGGGCCCGGGTTCGCGGTGGTGTCCCGGTAGTTGCTGTAGGTCTTGTAGGCCCAGCCGTGCGAGTCGTAGAAGGTGTCGCTGACGATCCGCCCGTTGGCGGTGGTGACGGCCTGGCCCTGGACCTGGCGGACCCGGAGCATGGCGTCCAGCAGGGTGGTGGCCTGGGAGTAGCCGCTCTCCTCGTTCATCACCTGGGTGGTGACGACGACCGGGGCGGTGGTCCCGGTGGCGGGGAAGCTGTAGCTGTACTTCTGGTTGGCGGGCTGATCGGTGGTGCGCGAGTTGCGCCACACGCCGGTGGTGCGGCCCATGCCGTCGGACTTGACGCTGGTGACGATGCCGTTGGGGTCGGTCACGGTCAGCGTGAGCGCGCGGGCCGGGGCGAGGGTGGTGCTGGTGGTCTGGCCGAGCGCGTTGGTGGCCTTGGCCCCGGTGGTGGTGAGGTACGGGGTGGTCGTGTACTCGGTGCTGGTCTTGTGGCCGAGCGGATCGTACGAGGCGGTGGGCCGGCCGTAGGCGTCCATGACGGTCGCCGACTTGGTCTGGTAGGTGAACGCGCCGCCGCTGTAGCCGGTCGCGGCCTGGGTGACGGAGACGTCGCCCTTGGTGGGGGCGGCCTGCGGCCACGTGGGCGCGGCGGGCTGCGGCCAGGTGGCCGCCATCGTCGGGTTGTCGTAGAAGGTGCGGTCGGCCGAGACGACGTCGGTGGCCCGGTTGAGGCCGGTCGGCGCGGTCAGCTTGTTGAGCTGGGCGTCGGTGGGGGCGCTGGCGCCGCCCGGGTTGGCGCCGGCGCAGGGCTTGGCGTCGGTCTCGCTCTCGGCGACCAGGCCGCTGAGGTTGAGCGCGGTGTTGGCCGGGGCGTAGGCGGTGCGGGCGCAGGTCTCCTGCGAGTTCGCGGTGCCGGCCAGCGCGAGGTCACCGTGGCTGTAGGTGTACAGCTCCAGGCCGAAGGTCGGCGAGGCGGGGTCGGTGTCGTAGCTGGTGTCGGTCTCGGTGGTGCGCCAGGTGGTGGGGCTGGTGGAGGTGATGGCCTGGCGGGCCCAGGTCTCGACCTTGCCGGTGGCGTTGGCGGTGAGCGGGGGCAGCCCGGTGCGGGTGCGGCTGGCGGTGGGGGCGGAGACCCAGTAGGAGTTGATGCTGGAGTGGTCGACCGGCCCGCCGTCGTAGGTGTAGGCGGTGGATTCCAGGGCGTTGCCGGAGAGTTGGTCGCTGTCGCGGTGGGTGCCGCCCTGGGAGTCGGCCAGGTTGACGGTGCGGGTGCTGGTCGGGGAGAGCCAGTCGCCGTCCATGCCCCGGTAGAACCAGGACTCGGAGAGGGTGAGCGGGTCGGCGCCCTGGCCGGTGCGGGTCTGCACGTCGCCGTAGCCGCGCCACTGGCCCCAGGTGCGGTACTTGGCCTTGACGACCTCGTTGTCGTCGTGGTGCCAGGCGCCGCCGCCCTTGTAGGTGTACGCGGTGTACAGGCCCGCCGAGCCGCCCGAGGGGTCGGACTGCGAGACCGACTTGACCACGTACTTGTTGAACCAGTCCGTGTACGGGTCCGTCATGAACTTCGGCGTCCAGTTGACGGGGTAGCACGAGGAGGTGTTGGTCGCCGGGTCCAGGCCCTGGATGCCGGCCGGGGTGCAGGCGTCGGGCAGCGTGTACTCGACGCCGATCGCGCTGCCGGTCTCGGTGGTGATCCGGTCGATCCGGTACCGGTTCAGCGGGCCGAGCCCCGAGCCGTTGCCGGTGGTGTAGTCGACCCGGTTGGCCATCATCGCGCCGTGGAACGTCACCGGCGGCAGCGGCACCTCCGGCCCGCCCGCGGAGGTGTCCTTGCCGGTGTGGGTGATCGAGTCCAGCCACAGCGTCGAGGTGTTGTACGTGCCCGTCGTCGGGATCGACTGCGCCAGCGCCCAGGTGTCCACCGGCGCGTAGGCGCTGCCGTTCCACTGCGAGGTGGCGATGCCGGTCAGCCGGACGGTGGAGAAGAAGCCCGGCGAGGTAGTGGTGCAGGTGGCGCCCTGCGCGCACACGAGGTCGAAGGGCACGTCCGGCCAGTTCGCCGCGTTCGCCGCGTTCAGCGGCCGGCAGGTCCCGGTGACGCAGCGGTCCCCGGTGGTGAAGGAGACCCTGTCCGCGACCGTGCCGTAGGCGTTGCCGTCGGTGAAGCCGTAGTCGATGCGGTCGAGGTGGCTGTCGCGCACGTACGGCGTCATCGTGGCACCGTTGTTGCGCCCGTAGTAGTTGGTGTCCTGCTTGTACCAGTACGACATCGCGTTGCCGTGCAGGTCCTTGACGTAGTCCAGGTGCCAGCGGTACGCCGTCGTGCACACCGCGTTGGCGAACGTCGCGTTGTAGCAGGGGTCGCCCGGGTTCGCCGAGTACACCGGCTCCGAGTCCACCGAGTTCGTCACCGCTTTGCCCGACGACCAGCCGGGCAGCTGGTTGCGCCCGAAGCTGTACACCGTCCCCGAACGGTCCGTCAGCGTCCAGTAGTCGGTGTTGAACGTCCCCGACCCGTTGTTGCTACCGGTCACGTGCGAGACGACGAGGCCGCTGGCGTCACTGGGCTTCCAGGTGCTGGAGGCCGCGTCCCAGATCAGCGAGGAGGACGAGCCGTTGAACGACACGCTCAGCAGCGGGCCGTTGTAGCACATGTCGCCGGTCGACTTGGCGGCCGGCTGTGCGATGCCCTCGGGCGAGTCCGAGCAGGAGACGAAGGTCTGCTCGATGAACGAGTCCGCCATCGCCCAGCCGTCGCCGATCCACGAGGACTGCGCCTGGCTGGAG
Organism: Kitasatospora cineracea; assembly: GCF_003751605.1. Lineage (NCBI taxonomy): Bacteria > Bacillati > Actinomycetota > Actinomycetes > Kitasatosporales > Streptomycetaceae > Kitasatospora > Kitasatospora cineracea. The sequence goes on along the minus strand of NZ_RJVJ01000001.1, from coordinate 2,497,477 downwards.
GCGGTCTTGCCGTCCACGCTGCCCGAGTCGTACGACAGGTTGAGGCTCGGGACCAGGCCGGACACCGCGGGCGGGGTCGAGATCGGGTAGCTGTAGTTGAAGGAGCCGGACGCACTGCCGGAGGCCCAACTGCCGGACGGGCTCAGCGAGGTGGCACCGTACTGGCCGCCGGCGCCGCCGCCGTTGCCGGACGAGGTGCCGGCGGTCGCGGCGAGCACGGTCGCCCCCGCGCTCTGCACGCCCGCCGGAGCGGCGGCGGTGAACGACGCCTGCTGGATGCCGGCGCCGCCCGATCCCTTCGCCTGGGGCACCTGATCAGCGTCCTGCACACCGGAGTTGAGCTCCAGGGTGGCGGACAGCGTCCGGTGCTCGACGTCGTTGGTGGTCGGCACCGGGGTCTGCACCCGGCAGTCCGGGACCTCGGGGGTGGTCAGCGCGCAGGCGGGCAGCGTGACCAGGTGCAGGCGGGACGCGTAGTCACCGCCGTACGCCTCGGCGAAGGACGAGTAGTCCAGCCCGACCTGGGTCCTGCCCTTCGTCCGGTCGCCCGGGGCGAGCTGGGCGATCACACCGTCGATGCCGGCTGCCTGTGCGGCCTTGTGGTCCAGCACCTTGACACCCAGCGAGGCGGGACCGGCCGGTCCGCCCTTGGCGTCGGGCACCGTCCGTCCCCACACCGGGCTGCCGCCCGCGATCTGCTTGTCACCGCCCGTCAGCGACAGCGACCCCTCGGACGCGGCGGGCCACTTGGGGGTGGCCAGGGTCCGGCTGGACAGCGGCTTGTCGCGCGGCACGGACTTCGGCTTCTGCGAGGTGGTCTTGACCACTCGGCCGAGCTGGGCGTCCGGAGCGTGGCCCGCAGGCCGGGCCGCCGCCACGGTGGTGCTGATGCCCACCTGCGCGACCAGCGCCGTCGACAGCACCAGGGCGATCCGCCCCAGGGCCGAGTGCCACTCTCTCCGCCGAATCCTCGAACGCAAAACCGCCCCCACCGTACGCAGGCAAAAGGCCGGCAGCAGATCGACCGGCCCGGCACCCAGATCGTTCGAATGCCAGCGATGATCCTCGCCGACGGGCAGGAACTAATCACCACTCCATTGATTACAAATCAGTCACGCCCGCCATGTGGACACGGCAATTGGAAGCATATGCTCCGTTTTTATCTGCGATGGGACCATCCGACCCAATCCTCACGAAGGGCCGACAGGCCATCAGATCGCCTCATTTGAAGGGCCTTCCGGCCACTTCGCCCCATCCCGCCCCACCACTTTGCCATTCGATGGGAAAGTTTGCCATTCCATGGCATAACTCTCCGCCACCGCCCTCCCCGGGCCGCCCGGAGGCCTGTCGCATCCTGTCGCCAGTTCGTGATAAGCACCCTCCGGAGACGAATTCTCGAAACTCCGGAAGTCAATTATGGAAACAGGGAAAATGGGAATACAGAGACGTTTTGACCGCCCCAACAGGGGAGGGGCGGCACTGTTGGCCGGTGCGCTGGCCGCCGCAACACTGGCAGGAGCGCCGGCTTTCGCGACGTCCGCGGCACCACAGGGCACCCCGTCGGCTGCCGTGAAGCCCTTGACGGAGCGGGAGGCTTCGGCGCAGGCGAAGCGGACCGGCAAGCCGGTGGTGGCGGACGCGCTGACCACGGAGACGGCGCAGACCACCGCCAACCCCGACGGGACGCTGACCCTCACCCAGTCCGCCGTCCCGGTGCGAACCTTCCGCGACGGTGCCTGGAGGGGCCTGGACGCGACGCTGAAGGCCAACCCGGACGGCACCCTCTCACCCGCTGTGACGCCCAGCAGCGTGGTGCTGTCGGGTGGCGGCAGCGGTCCGATGGCCTCCCTGCACACCGGCGGCCAGGGCTTCGAACTCACCCTGCCCGTCGCCCTGCCCAAGCCGGTCCTCGACGGCAACAGCGCCCTCTACCCCGAGGTCCTGCCCGGCGTCGACCTGACCGTCACCGTCCGTGAAACCGGTGCGATCAGCGACGTGCTGACCGTCAAGGACAAGCGGGCCGCCCACGACCCCCGCCTGAAGGACCTGCTCAACGCCAGGACCGACACCACCGCCGGCCTCAAGGCCGAGGCCGACGCCGACGGCAACCTCGCCGTCACCGACCAGCACGGCCGCAAGCTCTACACCGCGCCGGCCCCCCTCGCCTGGGACTCCACCCCGACGGCGGAGGCCGACCGGCCCGCCGCAGCCGGCAACCGCGCCGCTGTGCGGCCGGAGTCGGCGGCCCTCGCTGCCGCCCACCGGGCGAAGCTGAAGCCGACGGTCAAGGACCGGTCGATCGAACTCGCCGCCCCCGCCGATCTGCTGGACGCCGCGGACACGACCTACCCGGTCTTCCTCGACCCGACGTACTCCCCCAACTGGGGCAAGAGCGCCTACTCCAGCCCCTCCGCCGCCTACCCCGGCACGAAGTACTGGAACAGCACCGTCGACCCGACCTCGGGCATCACCCAGATCGGCAACGGCGGCTACGGCGGCGAAGCGCTGAGCATCTTCAACTTCCCCATCGACCAGAACCTGCTGCACGGCGCGGTCGTCTACGGCGCCTACTTCGGCATCACCGAGACCCACTCCTGGGCCTGCCTGACCTCCGGCCACAACCAGTCCGTCGGCGTCTACGTCCCCGGCGCGACCCTGGACAGCACCAACGCCACCTGGAACTACTGGTCCGGCAACCTCGGCAGCCGCGTCGGCGACCAGAACTTCGCCAAGGGCTACAACTCCAACTGCCCGGCCGGCCCGATCAACGCCTACGACATCACCGGTCCCATCAACCAGGCCGTCAACGACTGGAAGTGGACCCAGACCGTCGCCCTGCGCGCCGACGACCACTCCGACAACTACGCGTTCAAGGAGTTCCAGGCCAGCACCGCCAACCTCACCATCACCTACGACAAGAAGCCCGACACCCCGTCCGGCCTCTACACCTCCCCCGCCACCAACTGCTCCTCGACGGTCCTGGGCGACACCTCGGTGACGCTCTACGCCCCCGTCTCCACCCCCACCGGCAGCTCCCTCACCACCGGCTTCACCCTCTACAAGTCCGGTGACGGCAGCCACACCAACCTGCTCACCCCCGCCAACGGCATCAACTCCGCCTCCTACAACGGAGCGTCCGGCCAGCCCGCGGTCATGCCCGTCCCGGAGAGCCTGTTCAAGACCGCCTCCGGCGGGGCCTCCACCTCCTTCACCTGGCAGGCCGTCACCACCGACAACACACTGACCTCCGACTGGTCGAGCCCCTGCACCTTCACCTGGGACCCGACCCGACCCGGCGCACCCGGGGTCGTGTCAAGCGGCGGCACCGTCTGCCCGCAGGCCAGTGAGAGCGGCACGCTGCCACAGGTCGGCACCTTGTGCACGTTCACCCTGACGCCGCCGGTCGGCTCGACGGTTTCCGGCTACCAGTACCAGCTGAACCAGAACCCGCCGGTGAAGATCAGTGCCACCGGCCTCCAGGCCATCACCGTGCCGCTCGAACACTTGGTCAACACCCTGACGGTGAACGCCTATTCAGCGGGCGGCAACCTCGGGCAGGCGGTCACCGTATGGTTCACCGGCTCGGCGATCAATCCACCGGCCAAGGACGGCGACCTCAACCTCGACGGCACCCCCGACCTGATCGTCCCCGGCTCACCCGGCAGCGCGTTCCCGGCGGGCCTGTGGCTGAGCAGCGGGCACGGCGACGGAACAGTGGCACCGAGCACCACCAACATCGGCGTCAACGGCCTGGGCATCAACCCCACGGCCGACCCCACCGAATGGAACGGCGCGCAGACCGTCACCGGCAACTTCTGCGGCAACGGCGCGCAGGACGTCCTCGCCTACTTCCCCACCGGCGCCAACGCCGGCGGCGGCACCGTCATGTGCAGCGACGGCAGCACCGACCCGCTGCGCACCACCCTCGGCAGCGCCACCGCGCCGCTGCGGATCACCGGCGGCTCGCTGTTCGGCACCGACCGGAGCCCGGCCACCCAGGTGGTGACCGCCGGCAACACCAGCAGCCGGAGCACCGGCCACCCGGACCTGCTCGCCGTCACCGGCGGCGACCTCGTCCTGCACTGGTCCACCACCTCCAACGGCTACGGCAACACCGACCCCGACTGGGGCAGCATCTGCCTGGCCAACTGCACCGTCCTGACCGCCCTCAACACCCCCGACGGCACCCGGGACTGGGACCAGTGGAAGCTGGCCACCGCCCAACTCGCCGGCGGCACCGCGCTGTACCTCTGGAAGCCCGCCACCGGCGCACTCCACCTCTGGACCGGCCTCAAGGCCACCACCGACGGCACCACCCTCACCACCACCGGCACCTACACCATCGCCGCCTCCGGCTGGAACACCGGCAAGAACCTCACCCTCCGCGCCGCCGACCTCACCGGCAGCGGCATCCCCACCCTCTGGACCACCGACCACACCACCGGCCAGACCACCAACACCAAACCAACCACACTCGCCAACACCCCCACACTCACCAACACCACCACCACACTCACCACCCCCAACCACTCCTGGAACTTCCAGGACATCGGCACCAACCCCACCGGCAGCACCCTGACCACCACCACGGACAGCGCGGGCTCGCTCGCGCTGACCGGCACCGCCGGCGCGCAGTGGAACACCGGTGACCTGTACGGCTCCGACGTGCTGCTGAACACGGCGGCCGACGGGTCCACCCCGTCCACCGCCCACGGCGGCCTGACCGCCGGCGGTCCGGCGCTCACGCTGTCCAACACCGGCGACCTGACGGTCTCGGCACGGGTGAAACCCAACAACACCGGTGGCATCGTCTTCTCCCAGGACGGGACCACCACCGCAGGCCTGATGCTCTATCCCGACGCCGGCACCAACCTGTGGTCGTTCTGCATGGCCACCGGAGACAGCACCGGCTGGCCGTACGACTGCATCCACGGCGGTGCCGTCGAACTCGGCCTCTGGGCTCAGGTGACCGCCACCTACCAGGCGAGCACCGGCATGATGACCCTCTACGTCAACGGCGTGCAGACCGGCGTGCTCCGGCACGTCCCGGCCGGCGGCTTCACCGGCCCGGCCCGGCTCGGCAGCTACCTGAACGGCCAGGCCCAGACCGCTTGGTTCTCCGGCCAGATCGACGACGTCCGCACCTGGAACGCGGCCGTCCCGCCCGTCCAGGCGCAGACTGCGGGCGGGACGTACGTCTCCGTGAGCCCGACCCGGCTGGTGGACACCCGATCAGGTCTCGGCGGCGTCACCGGCCCGGTCGCAGGCACCCACACCGTTCCGGTCCAGATCACCGGCAAGGCCGGCGTGCCGACTTCGAAGGTGAGCGCCGCCGTGGTGTCGGTGACCGCCACCGGCGCGGCCGGACCCGGCTTCCTGACGCTGTACCCGGACGGCACCCCGCTCCCGGTGTCGAGCACCCTCAACTACACCACCGGAACCGTCACCAACAGCGCGGTCGTCCCGGTCGGCGGCAACGGCAAGATCAACGTCACCGTCAGCAACGGCGCCAGCGTCCAGATCATCGTCGACGTCACCGGCTACTTCACCACCGACACCTCCGCGACAGGCGCAGCCCGGTACGTGCCGTTCACCCCGACCCGGGTGATCGACACCCGGATCGGCACCGGCGTGCCAACCGGGAAGATCGCGGCGGGCGGAACCCTGGTCTACCCGACCGCAGGCGGCGCGGGCGGCCGGATCCCGTCCTCCGGGGTGAGCGCGGTGGCCCTCGCCATGACCGTGGTCAACTCCGACGCGAACGGCTTCGTCACCGCCAACGCCGACGGGGTCTCCGCCGTGGGTGCGGTCACCAGCCTGAGCTACACCGTGTCCGTCCCGACGACGGTGCTGCAGATCGTGCCCGTCGCCGCGAACGGGAAGCTGGACATCCAGAACAACTACGGCGGAAGCATCGACGTCGTCGGTGACGTGGTCGGCTACTTCACCACCACGCCTTCGGCCGGCACCGGGCAGTACTACCACCCGATGGCCTCCACCCGGCTGGTCGACACCCGGCTAAGCGGCGGCATCTTCACCAGCGGCGAGGTGCGCTCCTACGGCCGGTCCACTCCCATCAGTGCGGTCAACCCGACCTACGTCCTCAACCTGACTGCGACCGGTGAGACCGGCAGCGGCTTCATCGCTGTCGACACGGCCGGTGCCAACCCGCCGGCCACCACCAGCCTCAGCTACGCCACGGGCACCGACCAGGCCGCCTTCGACCTGGCCGGCACCAGCGGCGGCACCTTCAAGGTGGCCGGCAACGGCACGAGCACCCATCTGGTGATCGACGCCAACGGCTACTTCGCCGGCTACTGACCCCTCCCGTCCCCCGCTGCCCGCCCGGCCCGCAAGGCCGGGCGGGCAGCTTCGCCGACCATCATCCGTCAAAGGAACAGCAAGAGGACATGCGTAGAAAAAACACTCGGGCATACCGGTCCCCGGAACAGCGGCACTGCTCGCCGCCACCCTCATCACCGGCGGGCTGACCGCCAACCCGGACGGCACCCCCTCGCCCGCCGTGAGCGTCGACGGCGTGGTGCTGTCGGGTGGCGGCAGCGGCCCGCTGGCCTCGCTGCACACCGGCGGCCAGGGCATGGGCCCTGACCCTGCCGCTCGCCCTGCCCAAGCCGGTCCTCGACGGCAACAGCGCCCTCTACCCCGAGGTCGTCCCGGGCGTCGACCTGACCGTCACCGTCCCCGAGGACGGCTCCGTCAGCGACGTGCTGACCGTCAAGGACAAGCGGGCCGCGCACGACCCCCCGCCTGAAGGACCTGCTCAACGCCAGGACCGACACCACCGCCGGCCTCAAGGCCGAGGCCGACAACACGAAGGCGGCCGTCCTCAACGGGCCGCGCGTCGTTCCCGGGTCCGCCGCCCGGTCAGTTGAACGCGTCCGGGTCCGGCCCGGTGCGCAAGTCCCGGTCGGTGGCGGCGATCGCGGCCAGGTCGTCCTCGGTGAGCGCGAAGTCGAAGACGTCCAGGTTCTGCCGGATCCGGGCCGGGGTGACCGACTTGGGGATGACCAGGTTGCCGAGCTGCAGGTGCCAGCGCAGCACCACCTGGGCGGGGGACTTGCCGGTGCGCGCGGCGATCGCGGTGATCGCCGGGTCGTCCAGCACGGCGCCCTGGGCGAGCGGGCTCCAGGCCTCGGTGGCGATGCCGTGCGCGGCGTGGAAGGCGCGCAGCTCGGCCTGCTGGAGGCCGGGGTGCAGCTCGACCTGGTTGACGGCGGGGACGGGTCCGCCGGCCTCGATCAGCCGGGTCAGGTGCGCGGGCCGGAAGTTGGAGACGCCGGCCGCGCGGATCCGGCCCTCGGCGGCGAGCTTCCCGATGGCCCGCCAGGAGTCGGCGTACAGGTCCCGGGCCGGGGTGGGCCAGTGAATCAGGTACAGGTCGACGTACTCCAGGCCGAGCCTGTCGAGGCTGGCGTCGAAGGCCCGCAGGGTGGCGTCGTGGCCCTGGTCGGCGTTCCACAGCTTGGTGGTGACGAACAGCTCCTCGCGCGGCAGCCCGGACGCGGCCAGCGCCTTGCCGACGCCGCGCTCGTTGCCGTAGACCGCGGCGGTGTCGATGCTGCGGTACCCGGCCTCCAGCGCGGTGGCGACGGCCGCGGTGGTCTCCTCGTCGGGGACCTGGAAGACGCCGAAGCCGAGCTGGGGCATCTCGATGCCGTTGTTGAGGGTGACGGTGGGGACGGTGGTGCTCATGTTCCTTCTCCAGGAGGGGAGTTCGAGGGTGTTCAGTGGTTGAGGACGGGGACCCGGACGGCCGCGGGGGCGGCCTTCGCCCGGCGTTCCAGCCCGGCCGAGACCAGGGCCAGCACCAGCGCGGAGCCGGCCAGCAGCGCGCCCACCCAGTTCGGGGCGGTGTAGCCGAGCCCGGCGGTGATCACCGCGCCGCCGAGCCAGGCGGCCAGCGCGTTGCCCAGGTTGAACGCCCCGATGTTGACGGCCGAGGCCAGCGTCGGCGCGCCGTGCGCCTGGTCCAGCACCCGCTTCTGCAGCGGCGGCACGGTGGCGAAGCCGAGCGCCCCGATCAGCAGCAGGGTGACGGCGGCGGTGGCCTCGTTGTGCGCGGTGACGGTGAACAGGGCGAGCACCGCGGTCAGGCCGCCCAGGGTGGTGAACAGCATCGGCATCAGCCGGCGGTCGGCGAACCGCCCGCCCAGCAGGTTGCCCAGGAACATGCCGACCCCGAGCAGCACCAGCAGCCAGGTGACCGAGCCCTCGGAGAACCCGGCGACCTCGGTCATCATCGGCTTGATGTAGGTGATCGCGGCGAACACCCCGCCGAAGCCGAGCACCGTCATGCCCATCGCCAGCACGACCTGCGCGTTCCTGAACGCGGCCAGCTCCCGCCGCAGGTGCGCCCCCGCCGGCCGGGGCAGCTCGGGCACCAGCCTGGCGATGCCCAGCAGCCCGACCACGCCGAGCGCGGCGACGGCGGCGAAGGTGGTCCGCCAGCCGATCTGCTGGCCGATGAAGGTGCCCAGCGGCACGCCGACGATGTTGGCGACGGTCAGCCCGGTGAACATGGTGGCGATCGCCCCGGCCTTCTTCTCCGGCGCGACCAGCTCGGCGGCGACCACCGACCCGATGCCGAAGAACGCGCCGTGCGCGAGCGAGGCGACGATCCGCCCGGCCAGCATCACCCCGAACCCGGGCGCCAGCGCGGACAGCAGGTTGCCCGCGGTGAACAGCACCATCAGCAGCATCAGCATCCGCTTGCGGCTGATCCGGGTGCCGAGCACGGTCATCAGCGGGGCCCCGACCACCACGCCGGCCGCGTAGCCGGTGACCAGCAGGCCCGCGGTCGGGATGCCCACCCCGAAGTCGGACGCGACCTCGGGCAGCAGGCCCATGATCACGAACTCGGTGGTGCCGATCCCGAACGCCCCGATGGCCAGGGCGAGAAGCGCGAGTGGCATGACGCGAACCTCCATACGATTGCCGGTGCGCCTTACGTGCTTCGACAATAATTGCAGACACACATACTTGCAAGCGCAACGACATCGCCCGAGGAGCGGCTCACCCCCGCCCGCCGGACCACGACCCGGACCACGGCCCGGACTCCGCCCCCGAGAACGCCGCAGACCCCGCCCCGGCCGGGTGGCCGTGACGGGGTCTGCGGGAAAGCCGGGAAAGCAGCGGGGCGGGGTCAGCCGATCAGGCCGGGGATCTCCTGGATGGCGAACCAGAGCAGTTCGTGGTCCTCCGCACCGTCCACGGTGAACTGCGCGTCCTGGTCGCCGCCGTCCGCGGCGGTGATCGCCCCGACCGCCGCCGCCACGTCGGCGAGGACGTCCGGGTCGGCGTCGTCGGCGTGCACCGCGGCGGCCTTGGCCAGCCGGATCGGGCCGCGCAGCACGACCCGCCCGAGCGAGGCCTGGTCCTGGTACTCGTCGCCGGGGAACGGCGTGACCGCCGAGTCGGCGACCTCGACGGCGAGGACCACCCGGCGGCGCGGGGCGTCCGGATCGGCGGCCAGCAGGCGGACCGAGGAGAGCGCGGCCCGGTTGAGCGCCGCGTACTCGAGTTCCTCCAGGTCGTCGCTGACGTACCACTCGCGCAGCGCGGGCGTCACCGCGTAGGCGACGCTCCGCTCCAGGACGCCCTCCGGGTGCGCCACCGCCAGGTCGCTCAACGTGGTGGGCACGTACACGCGCATCGGTGGCACCTCTCTCGGACACTGCGGACGGGTCAAGAATACGCAGCCCGCCGGGCCGCCCGCGACGGCCCTCCGCCGCCCGGCCCCTGCGCCGATCAGGTCACCGCCGACGTCCCCCTACGGACCGTTCCGGCACCCGAGCCGCCGTCAACTCCCCGCTCCGGCACCGGCCGCACCGCCCTTGCGAACACCGGGCCGCCACCCGTACGGGTGGATTTCCGGCGGCTTCCACGGGGCCGGAAAAGCCCTTGGAGCGCTCTTTGCCGACCCGATACCAAAGGCCACGCAGCACCCCGACACTTCCCCACCGAGAGGGCCACGATGACCGAGCAGCTCACCCGGACGCCCGGCCCGCGGATCCGTCCGCTGGTCCGCCCCGTACCGGCTCCCCGCCGCCCGGTCCGCCACCCGCACCCGGAACCGCACCCGCAGCACCCCCAGCACCCCGCCGGGACCGGCCCGCGCCCGGCCCGCAGCCCGCGCGCGGCGTGCGACGGCCCCCGCCCGCCGTACCGGGCCCGGACGGCCGCACCGAGCAGCACCGGCCACGCCGAGCTCGCCGGGCGGTTCGCGCACCGGCTGGTGGAGGTGCTGTCCGGGGCCCGCCCGGTGCACCAGTTGCAGCGGCACACCACGCTGCCGGGCTTCCACCAGCTCGCGGCGCTGGTGCGGACCGGCCCGCTGCGCCCGCGCGGCCGGTCCCAGCGCCCCCGGCTGGGCCGGGTACACGACTGCGCGCCGGGCCCGGGCGCGGTGGAGGCGTGCGTGCGGGTGGAGTTCGGGCCCCGGCACCACGTGCTGGCCTTCCGGCTGGAGCAGCACACCCGCACCGGCCAGTGGCAGTGCGCCGCCGTGGAGACCAGATGACGACCGCCCAGGATCACCGCGGGCACCGTCGTGAAGACCGGACGACGACCGCCCGGGATCACCGCGGACACCGCCGTGCGACCCGGACGACGACCGCCCCCGGGAACGCGGCGGGGCGCCGCCTCCCGCAGGAGGCGGCGCCCCGTCGGACAGCCGGCCGGTCAGCCCTTGCGGCGCCGGCCGCCCTTCGCCGCCTTGGCGGCCTTGCGGCGCTCGGCGCGGGTCAGGCCGTCGCCCTCGTCGACCGGCCCGTCCTCCTCGAAGTCGCCCTCGATCACGCCGCCGCCGATCTCGTCGGACGGGGCGGTGTAGTGCAGCCGCTTGCGCTCGGGGGCCTCCAGGCCCTTGGCCCGGATCTCCGGGCGGGCGGCCGGGACGGCGTCCTTCTCCAGCTTGTCGAGCAGCACCTGCTCGTCCTCCGGCAGCGGGACCTCCTCGACCTGCTGCTCGACCTGGACCTCCAGGTTGAACAGGTAGCCGACGGACTCCTCCTTGATGCCCTCCATCATCGCGGAGAACAGGTCGAAGCCCTCGCGCTGGTACTCGACCAGCGGGTCGCGCTGGGCGTAGGCGCGCAGCGCGATGCCCTCCTGCAGGTAGTCCATCTCGTAGAGGTGCTCGCGCCAGCGGCGGTCCAGCACCGAGAGGACGACCCGGCGCTCGAGCTCGCGCATGATCTGGTCGCCGAGCTGGTCCTCGCGGCGGCCGTAGGCGGCGGCGATGTCCTCCTGGATGGCCTTGGTGAGGAGCTCGGGGGTCAGGCCGCCGCTGTCCGCGGCCTCCTCCTCCAGCTCGTCCAGGTCGAGCGAGACCGGGTAGAGCTGCTTGAGCGCGGTCCACAGCTTGTCGAGGTCCCAGTCGTCCTCGAAGCCCTCGCCGGTGGCGGCGTTGACGTACGCGGCGACGGTGTCGTCCATGAAGTGGCCGACCTGCTCCTGCAGGTCCTCGCCCTCCAGGACGCGGCGGCGCTCGCCGTAGATGACCTCGCGCTGGCGGTTGAGGACCTCGTCGTACTTGAGGACGTTCTTGCGGATCTCGAAGTTCTGCTGCTCGACCTGGGTCTGCGCGGAGGCGATGGCGCGGGTGACCATCTTCGACTCGATCGGGACGTCCTCGGGCACGTTCGCCATCGACAGCACGCGCTCGACCATGCCGGCCTTGAACAGGCGCATCAGGTCGTCGCCGAGCGACAGGTAGAACCGGGACTCGCCCGGGTCGCCCTGGCGGCCGGAGCGGCCGCGCAGCTGGTTGTCGATCCGGCGGGACTCGTGCCGCTCGGTGCCCAGGACGTACAGGCCGCCGATCTCCTGCACCTCCTCCTGCTCCGACTTGACCGCGGCCTTGGCCTTCTCCATCGCGGCCGGGAGCGCGCCCTCGTACTCCTCCGGGGTCTCCTCCGGGGTGATGCCGCGCTGGGCCAGCTCGGCGGCGGCCAGGTGCTCGGGGTTGCCGCCGAGCATGATGTCGGTGCCGCGGCCGGCCATGTTGGTGGCGACGGTGACGGCGCCCTTGCGGCCGGCCTGCGCGACGATCTGCGCCTCGCGCTCGTGGTGCTTGGCGTTCAGCACCTCGTGCGGGATGCCGCGCTTGCGCAGCTCCTGCGACAGGTACTCGGACTTCTCGACCGAGACGGTGCCGACCAGCACCGGCTGGCCCTTCTCGTGCCGCTCGGCGATGTCCTCGACCACGGCGGCGAACTTGGCCGGCTCGGACTTGTAGATCAGGTCCGGCTGGTCGATCCGCTTCGGGGTCTTGTTGGTCGGGATCGGGACGACGCCGAGCTTGTAGATCTGGTGGAACTCGGCCGCCTCGGTGGTGCCGGTACCGGTCATGCCGGACAGCTTGTCGTAGAGGCGGAAGAAGTTCTGCAGGGTGATGGTGGCCAGCGTCTGGTTCTCGTTCTGGACCTCGACGCCTTCCTTGGCCTCGATCGCCTGGTGCATGCCCTCGTTGTAGCGGCGGCCGGCCAGGATGCGGCCGGTGTGCTCGTCGACGATCATGACCTCGCCGTTGATGACGACGTAGTCCTTGTCGACCTTGTACAGCTCCTTGGCCTTGATGGCGTTGTTCAGGAAGCCGACCAGCGGGGTGTTCACCGACTCGTAGAGGTTGTCGATGCCGAGGTAGTCCTCGACCCGGCCGACGCCCTCCTCCAGGATGCCGACGGTGCGCTTCTTCTCGTCGACCTCGTAGTCGCGGTCGATCTTGAGGCGCTGCACCAGCTTGGCGAAGTCGTTGTACCACTTGGTGGCCTGGTCGGCCGGGCCCGAGATGATCAGCGGGGTGCGGGCCTCGTCGATCAGGATCGAGTCGACCTCGTCGACGATGGCGAAGTTGTGGCCGCGCTGCACCAGTTCGTCCTGCGACCACGCCATGTTGTCGCGCAGGTAGTCGAAGCCGAACTCGTTGTTGGTGCCGTACGTGATGTCCATCCCGTACTGGCGCTTGCGCTCGGCCGGCGACATGTTCGCCAGGATCACGCCGACCTCGAGGCCCAGGAAGCGGTGCACCCGGCCCATCCACTCCGAGTCGCGCTCGGCGAGGTAGTCGTTGACCGTGATCAGGTGCACGCCCTTGCCGGTCAGCGCGTTCAGGTACGCGGGCAGGGTGCCGACCAGGGTCTTGCCCTCGCCGGTGCGCATCTCCGCGACGTGCCCGTAGTGCAGGGCGGCGCCGCCCATCAGCTGGACGTCGTAGTGGCGCTGGCCCAGGACGCGCTTGGCGGCCTCGCGGACGGTGGCGAACGCCTCGGGAAGGATGTCGTCGAGGCTCTCGCCGTCGGCCAGGCGGGACTTGTACTCGTCGGTCAGCGCGCGCAGCTCTTCGTCGGTGAGGTTGACGAAGTCCTCTTCGATCGAGTTGACCTGGGCGGCAATCCGCTGCAGCTTGCGGAGGATCTTGCCCTCGCCTGCGCGCAGGATCTTGTCGAAGACGGACACGTGAGCGGGCTCCTTGCCTCATTCGGCTCTGGATGACTGCCGGTGGGGAGTTCACCCCACCGTACGGGCCATCGTATGCGAGGAGCCCGAGCGGCCGGGAGGTCCGTCAGCACGGTATTCCTGTGTCACCCCTGGGAGCACATCGTGCGATGCCGGGTGCAAACGGTCAAAGCGGTTCGCCGTCGGCCGGTTGTCAGTGCCCTCGCCTAGCCTCGCCCCATGGCCGAGACCCTTGCCGCGACGCCCCCGCCCACTGTCCGGATCCCCGCCGACCACGCCCGCCGGCTCGCGCTGCGCGCCCAGGGCCTGCTGGGCTCCCCCGACCGCCGCTCCGGCGCGCAGGGCGTGCTGCGGCAGCTCGGCGCCGTCCAGTTGGACACCATCTCGGTGCTGGCCCGCTCGCACGAGCTGGTGCCGTACGCCCGGCTCGGCGCGGTCGGCCGTCGCCCGGTGGAGCAGGCGTACTGGGGCGCCGGCACCGCCTTCGAGTACTGGTCGCACGCGGCCTGCGTGCTGCCGATCGAGGAGTGGCCGCTGTTCGCGTTCCGCCGCCGCGCCTACCGGAGCAAGGGCCGGGTCTGGGGCCACCCGGTCTCCCCCGAGGCGTACGCCGCGGTGATCGACAAGCTGCGCGCCGAGGGCCCGTTGACCTCCACCGCGCTCGGCGGCGCCAAGAGGACCTCCGAGTGGTGGGACTGGTCCGACACCAAGATCGCCGTGGAGCGGGCGCTGGCCTTCGGGGACGTGGTGGTCACCGAGCGCCGCGGCTGGAAGCGGGTCTACGACCTGGCCGAACGGGCGGTCCCCGGCGAGTTGTTCGGGCAGGACCCGACCGACGCCGCGTGCCTGGCCCGGCTGGTGGCGCGGGCCGGGGCCGCGCTCGGCGTGGCCACCCGGGCCGACCTGATGGACTACCACCGCCTCAAGGGCGCCCAACTGGACGCCGCGCTCCCGGAGTCGGGCCTGGTCCCGGTCGAGGTGGAGGGCTGGGGCGCGCCCGCCTGGGCCGACCCGGCGGCGCTGGCCGCCGAGCCGCGCGGGCGCCACCGCACCACCCTGCTCTCCCCGTTCGACTCGCTGGTCTGGGACCGCCCGCGCACCGAGCGGATCTTCGGCATGAACCACCGCCTGGAGGCGTACACCCCCAAGCACAAGCGGGTGCACGGCTACTTCGCCATGCCGCTGCTGACCGCCGGCCGGCTGGTCGGCCGGGTCGACCCGGCCCGCGAGGGCAGCACCCTGGTGGCCCGTCAGGTCTCGCTGGACGCACCGAAGTTCGTCCCCGCGCTGGCCGAGGCGCTGCGCGAGGCGGCCGGCTGGGTGGGCTGCTCGGACGTCCGGGTGGAGCGGCTGGCGGACGAGTCGCTGCGGCCGGAGCTGGAGAAGCTGCTGGGCTGAGACGCCGGGAGCGGCCGCCGGGCCCGGGCGGGTCCGGCGGCCGCTCCCGGCGCGCGCTCAGCCTATTTCGAGGATCTTCTCACGCATCGCGTACACCACGGCCTCCATCCTGGAGTGCAGTTGGAGCTTCTCCAGGATGTTGCGCACGTGGTTCTTGACGGTGTTCTCGCTGATGAACAGCTCCTTGGCGATCTCCCGGTTGTTCATCCCGGTGGCCACCAGCTTGAGCACCTCCAGCTCCCGGTCGGTCAGCCGGGGCGCGGGCAGCAGCTCCCGGTCGTCCGAGCGGCGCTGGATCATCGACTTGAACTCGGTCAGCAGCTTGGCCGCCATCGACGGGCTGATCTGCGACTGCCCGTCGGCCACCGCGCGGATCGCGGTGGCCACCTCGTCGGTGGAGATCTCCTTCAGCAGGTAGCCGGTGGCGCCCGCCTTGATCGCCTCGTAGAGGTCGGCCTCCTCGTCGCTGATCGTCAGCATGATGATCTTGGCGCTGGGCACCACGTCCTTGATCGCGGTGCACGCCTCGATGCCGCTGCGCCGGGGCATCCGGACGTCCATCAGGATGATGTCCGGCAGCAGGTCGGCGGCCTTCAGCACGGCCTCGGCGCCGTCCCCGGCCTCGCCGATCACCCGGATGTCCGGCTCCTCGGCCAGCACGATCTCCAGGCCGCGGCGGAACAGCGCGTGGTCGTCCACCACCAGCACCCGGATCGGCTCCGCGCGACGCGGCGGAAAGCCGGCGTCCTCCGGCCCCAGTCCCTCGCGCGAAAGCTCCCCCATCCGCCCCTCCCCCGCCTCCGGCCACGTTCGACGCGCCCCATCATTCCACGGCCCCGGCCCGATCCGGTCACCCTGCGCCGCCGGACCGCCCGGCTGGGTGACCCCGCGGCCGCCGCACGCGCCGATGACCCCGGCGGCCGGTGCGGCCGCCGGGGTCACCATGGTGCTCCGGCTGCGGGCGGGGCCCGCCGTCAGTCCCGCCTACTCCTCGTCCGGCCCGTTGATCGCGCCGCCCGCCCCCGCGGCGTCCACCGCGGCGGCCAGGTCCTCCTTGAGGTGGATCACGCCGTAGTGGTAGCCGTGCCGGCGGTAGACCACGCTCGGCAGGCCGCTGTCCTTCTCCTGGAACAGGTAGAAGTCGTGGCCCACCAGCTCCATCGCGTACAGCGCCTGGTCCAGCGACATCGGCGCCGCGGCGTGGGTCTTCTCGCGGACCACCAGCGGCCCGTCGCCCTCCACCTCCAGGTTGCCCGCCACGGTCTTGCGGGCCGTGCCGTTGACGCTCGGGGCGGCCTCGGCGGCGGGCAGGTCGGCCAGCGCGGCGGTCGCCGCGGCGACGCTGACCGGGGCGCGCCCGTTGGTGCCGCCCTTGTGCACCCGGCGGCGGTCGGCGGACTTGCGCAGCTGCGCCTCCAACTTGGCGGAGGCCAGGTCCAGCGCCGCCCACGGGTCGCTGGCGGACGCCTCGGCCCGGATCACCGGGCCACGGCTGCGGAGGGTGATCTCCACCCGGTCGGCGCGGTCCGCCTGGCGCGGGTTGGGCTCCTTGGACACCTCGACATCCAGGCTGATCGCCTTGGTGTCGAACTTCTGGACCTTCTCCAGCTTCTCGGCCACGTGCTCGCGGAACCTCTTGGGCACCTCGGTCTTGCGGCCCTTGACGACGATGTCCACGCAGAACTCCGATCCCTCGTGCTGACCGGCCCGGAGTGCGTCCCGAACCGGCGTGAGACCCAGCCGGACCAGTCGGTCACCGCCCGCCCCCGGACACCGCCCGGGGAACCCGCGAGGACCACCGGCCCTTACCTCACTTCCTCCCCACCAGGAGCGTTCGAAACCCCTGGAAACCTCATGCAACACCTGACTCGGGGATCTCGCCTCCCCAGTCGAACGAACGTACCGGCGTCCGGTCGGCGGTCCGGCTGTTCTCCCCTGTCTACCCACCTACGGGTGAAACAACGGCGAACGGCTGGACAACACGCCCGGCACCGCCCACCGTATGGCTGATGTCGCCGCCCGGCGAGCGTTCCGGAGGGGTTCCGTGACGAGCCGCAGCACCGCCCACCAGCCCGGATCCGGCCCCGTCCCGGTCCTCGCCGCCCTGCTCGACCTGCTGCTCCCCGCCCGCTGCGCCGGCTGCGGAAGCGGCCTCACCGGCCTCTGCCCGCCCTGCCGCGCGCTGCTCGACGGCGCCGCCGCCGGCCCCGCCGGGCCGCACCGCCCGCCGCCCGGACTGCCGCCGGTGCACGCCGCCGCCCCCTACGCCGGGCCGGTGCGCCAGCTGCTGCTCGCCCACAAGGAGCGCGGCGCGCTCCGGCTGGCCGCCCCGCTGGGCGGCGCGCTGGCCGCCGCGGTGCGCTCCGCGACCGGCGCGGGCGCCGCCCCGCTGCTGCTGGTGCCGGTCCCCTCGGCCCGCGCCGCCACCCGGGCCCGCGGCCACGACCCGACGCTGCGGCTGGCCCGGGCCGCCGCCCGCGAGCTGCGCCGCGGCGGCGTCGCCACCCTGGTCGCGCCGGTGCTGCGGCACGGCCGCCCGGTCGCCGACCAGGCGGGCCTGGGAGCCGCCGAGCGCCGCCGCAACCTGGACGGGGCGCTGGCCGTGCCGGCCCGGCTGGCCCGGCGGCTGGCCGGGCACCGGCTGGTGCTGGTGGACGACCTGGTGACCACCGGGGCGAGCCTGGCCGAGGCGGCCCGGGCGCTGCGCGCGGCGGGCTGCCCGCCGCGGGCGGCGGCCACCGTCGCGGCGGCCGCCCGGCGCGGCCCTGGGGCGGCGCGGCGCGGGGCGCTGCTCGGGGAGGCCGGGGAGGCGGCGGGCGGGGCCGGGCTCAGCCCGGGTAGATGAACGCGTCGGCCTTCGACTTGGTGGGCACCTCGTGCCACTGGTTGTCCTTCAGCAGGGACAGGCCCCGCTCGGAGGAGGCCAGCACGGCCGGGCCGGACGGGCCGGTCGGTCCGGCCGGCAGCCGGGCCTCGGTCGCGGACAGCGCCGTCATCGACTCGCCGCCCTGCAGCGGGGAGTCGGTGGACTGCGAGCCGTCGGTGCCCAGGAAGTGCAGCTGCTGGAGCCGGTCGGCCTCCTTGCCGAGCACCACCAGCTGGTCGGTGTCGCCCCAGGAGACGGCGGCGACCTCGGTCAGCTGCGGGGCGATGTCGCGCAGCGCGGTGATCCGGGCGGTCGGCTGCTTCGCGGTGCCGCCGTGCTCGACCAGGCCGAGCAGCAGCGTGGTCGGGCCGCTGCCGCGGCTGACCAGCAGGGCGATCCGGGTGCCGTCGGAGGAGATCCGCAGCGACTGGACGGTCTGCCCGCCCAGCCCCTCGACCTGCACCGGGGCGACGGTGCGGTCTCGCACCATCAGCACCTTGGGCGCGGCCGGGTCGCGGTCGACCAGCCACAGGTCCTGCCGCCCGTCCCAGCTGGGCGAGGCCAGGCTGCCGGAGCTGTGCACGACCGGCTCGCCGTACTTGCCGCCGTCGGCCAGTTCGGCCTCGACCAGCTCGTGGCCGTCGGCGCTGACCACGGCCGCGACGTTGCCGTCCCGGCGGACCGCGACGGCGCCCGGGCCGGGGCGGAACTGGCCGGCCTGCGGGACCTGCCCGAGCACTCCGGAGACCGGCAGCGGGTCCAGGCCGCCGTCCTGGTAGCGGGTGAGCCGGCCGTCGTTGAGCTGGATGTAGGCGGCCACGCCGTTGTCGGTGCCGGCCAGCACGCCGGGGGCGACCAGGGCGGCCTCGCCGCTGCTGAGCGAGCAACTGCCGCCGGTCAGCGTCAGGTCGAGCCGGTCCAGCTTGCTCTGCTGGTCGGACAGGGTCTGGAAGAGCTGCTGGGCCATCTGCTTGCAGTCGGCCGGGGCGCCGCCCTCCAGCTTGACGGTGGCCACCCGGTTGTCGCCGATGCTGGCGCTCTGCACCCGGACGCCGTCCAGCTTGGAGGTCACCACCGGGCCGAGCCAGCGGGAGGGCCCGTCGGCGGCGGCCTGGGCGGCCTCGGTCAGCGGGTCTATTCGGCGGCGCAGGTAGATCGGGTCGGGCACCAGGGCCGGAGCGGCCTGCGGGTGGGCGGCCGAGCTGTCGTTCTGCGCGAAGAAGTAGCGGTGGACCGGCTTGTAGGTGTTCTTGAAGTTGGTCTGGTCGACGATCAGGCCGTCGGGCAGGTCGCTGATCCGCCACTCGCCCTTGTCCGGGCCGTCGGACTCCTTCACGAAGGTGAAGGTCCGCTCGTAGGCGTCGCCGGAGCGGGCCTGGTAGCTGTGCTGCTCGTCGAGCGTGGCGACCTGCTTGCCCTCGACGGTCAGCTGGACGGTGGTGGCGACGTCCGCGATGAGCGGGTTGTCCGGGCTCGGGGCGCCGGCCAGCACCACCACGCCCGCGTCGGGCTTCCAGTTCTGGGCCGCGACGGCGGTCAGGTACTGCTTGGCGGTGTCGTAGTTGGCCTGGTCGGCGTTGGAGGAGTCCAGGAAGCCGGCCAGCAGGTCCCGGGGGCTCTCGCCCTTGTGCGGGGCGACGGGGTAGACGTGCACCTGGAGGCCGTCGGCGGCGTTCTGCGACACCTCCAGGCGCTGCGGGGCGCCGCCGGAGGGCATCGAGACGCAGCCGGTGGCGGCGGTCGCCAGCAGCACCGCCCAGCCCACCGCGAGGGCCCGCCGGTCAGCCGTCCTGTCGGTCCTGCGCACCGGCGGTCCCCTCCTGGTCGGTGTCGGCGCCGTCCGGTGCGGGCGGGGCCGGCTGGGTCGGTCGGCCGCGGTCGACCACGATCTGCGCGCCGGTGGCGCCGTAGCCGGTGACGTCCGACGGGTCGGAGACCGGGGCGGCGGCGGGCCGGCCCAGGCCGGGGCCGATGCTGAGCACGCCGCCGAGGCCGGAGCCGAAGGCGTGCCGCTCGGTGTCCGGGGTCTCCGGGACGGCGGTGGACTCGCCGCCGGGCAGCGCGGCCGTGCCGCGCGCGGTGCGGCGGTAGGGGGCGCCGGCCGAGGACATGCCCCGGTTGTAGCGGGAGTCCTCCGGCTCCAGCCGGAACGGGGCCCGGGCGATCTCCCCGCCGCGGGTGCGCGGCAGGGTCAGCCGGAAGTGCGAGCCGCCGCCGGGCTCGCCCCAGGCCTGCAGCCAGCCGCCGTGCAGGTGGGCGTCCTCGACCGCGATGGACAGGCCGAGGCCGGTGCCGCCGGTGGTCCGCACCCGGGACGGGTCGGCCCGCCAGAAGCGGTGGAACACCCGGGAGGCCTCGCCGGGCTTGAGGCCGATGCCGTAGTCGCGCACGCCGACGGCGACCGCGCCCTCGGCGGAGCCGAGCCGGATCACCACGTCCCGGCCCTCGCCGTGCTCCAGCGCGTTGACCACCAGGTTGCGCAGGATCCGCTCGATCCGGCGCCCGTCGACCTCGGCCAGCACCGGGTTCTCGGCGCCGCGGATCAGCACCGCGCTGCCCTTGGCCCGGGCCAGCGGGTCGGCGGCCTCGACCACCCGGGTCACGATGTCGCGCAGGTCGACCGGCTCGGCGTCCAGGATCGCCGCACCCGCGTCGAACCGGCTGATCTCCAGCAGGTCGGCGAGCAGCGACTCGAAGCGGTCCAGCTGGTCCTGCAGCAGCTCGGCGGAGCGGGCCGCCATCGGGTCCAGGTCCTCGCGGCTGTCGTAGATCAGGTCGGCGGCCATCCGGACGGTGGTCAGCGGGGTGCGCAGTTCGTGCGAGACGTCCGAGACGAACCGGCGCTGCACCCGGGAGAGCTCCTCCAGCTTGCGGATCTGCGCCTGCAGGCCGTTGGCCATCCGGTTGAACGATTCGCCGAGGCGGGCGATGTCGTCGGTGCCGGTGACCTTCATCCGCTCGTCGAAGTGCCCGGCGGCGAGCCGCTCGGAGATCCCGGCGGCCATCCGCACCGGCGTGACGACCTGGCGGACCACCACCCAGGCGATGCAGCCGAGCAGGATCACCAGGAACAGCCCGGCGGTGGCCAGGGTGCCGATCACCAGGTTGAGGGTGGAGGTCTCCTGGTAGAACGAGAAGACGTAGTACAGCTGGTACGGCTTGCCGTCCGGGCCGGTGAACTGCTTGCCGATCGCCAGGCCCTTGTCGTCGCCGGGCGGGGTCTGGCTGTTCGGGGCGCGGTGCAGCTTGACCGGCTGCTCCTGCGGGTTGGTCGGGTCGGCGGCGACCGTGCGGCGCAGGTCGGAGGTGATCGAGTCGGGCAGGATCGTGCCGGAGTAGCGGGCGCCGCGCAGGCCGGCGCTGGAGGCGCTGGCCTCCTGGTCGCCGGGGGCGAGCGCGATCACCGAGTAGACGCCGGAGCCGCCGGAGGCCAGGTCGGAGACCTGCTTGGTCAGCCAGGAGTTGATCTGGTCGCGGGTCGGGTCGGCGGTCGGTCCGGCCTTGGCCTGGAGGTTGATCGCCTCGTTGATCTTGTCCTGCTCGATCTGGAAGCCACCCAGGGCCTGCCCGTGCGCGGACTTCTGCTTGGCCTCCAGCAGGCCGGTGCGCACCTGGGCGACCACCACCACGCCGAGCACCAGCACCACCACGAAGGACAGCAGCAGGGTCATGGCGACCACCCGCAGCTGGATCGAGCGGCGGTACAGCGCCAGCAGCCGGCCCACCGGGTACCGCAACGGGCGGACCACCGGGGCGAGCAGCACCGCCCACCACCGCCGCCGGCGCGGCCGGCCGGTCGTGGTGGAACTCAGCACGTCGCCGCGCACAGCGTTCTCCCCGCCGGAGCGGTCGTCCGGCGGGGAGTCCTCGGGCCTTGCCTCGCTCATCCTCAGCTGGGTCCGGCCTTGTACCCGACGCCGCGCACGGTGACCACGATCTCCGGGCGCTCCGGGTCCTTCTCGATCTTGGAGCGCAGGCGCTGCACGTGCACGTTGACCAGGCGGGTGTCGGCCGCGTGCCGGTAGCCCCAGACCTGCTCCAGCAGCACCTCGCGGGTGAACACCTGCCAGGGCTTGCGGGCCAGTGCGACCAGCAGGTCGAACTCCAGCGGGGTCAGCGGGATGCCGCGCCCCTCGCGCTTGACGGAGTGCCCGGCGACGTCGATCACCAGGTCCCCGATGGTCAGCTGCTCCGGCGTGGGCTCCTCGGCCCGGCGCAGCCGGGCCCGCACCCGGGCGACCAGTTCCTTGGGCTTGAACGGCTTGGTCACGTAGTCGTCGGCGCCGGACTCCAGGCCGACCACGATGTCGACCGTGTCGGTCTTCGCGGTCAGCATGACGATCGGAATGCCCGACTCGGCCCGGATCTGCCGGCATACGTCGATGCCGTCCCGTCCGGGCAGCATCAGGTCGAGCAGTACGAGGTCCGGCTTGGTCTCCCGGAAGGCGGCCAGCGCCTTGTCCCCGTCAGCGACGAAAAACGGCTCAAAACCTTCACCCCGCAGCACGATGCCGAGCATCTCGGCCAGTGCGGTGTCGTCATCGACGACGAGGACACGTCCCTTCATGTCTCCATCTTCTCATCACCCGAATGTGACCTGCGCCGCACGGCCGTTCCGCCCCGCGCCTCCGGCCGTCCGCCGAACCAGTCATACCATCGCAAAGGTCATGGTCCGGAGCCCTTGTCCGGACCGTTGTGGATCAGCAACGGGATACCCCTGGGGTACGCGTGCGCACCATGGCACGATAAACACCCCGAAGCATCCGAGCCAGGGTGCCCCGACCAGGAGCGTCGATGACCGAGACCCCGGGCTGGACCTCACCCGGTTCTGCTGAACCACCGCCCGGCACCGCCGAAACCGGCCACTCGGCTCCCGCAGCACCCCTCCCCGGCACCCCCGCCGGCGCCCTCCCGCCGCTCCCCGGCACCCCGCTGATCCCGCTGCGGCCGCTCGGCTTCGGCGAACTGATGGACGGCGCGTTCGCCCTGGTCCGCCGCAACTGGCGGGCCGCGTTCGGGTTCGGCCTCGGCCTCGGCGCGCTCGTCGAACTCGCCCAGGCCGGCGTCGACTGGTGGATCCACCTCAACGGCACCGACGCCGAGGCGCTGTTCTCCTCCTTCTACACCCGCCCGGTCGCCGCCCTGCTCAGCATCCTCGCCGCCGGCCTGCTCGCCCCCGTCGTCGGCAACGCCCTGACCGGCCGGGACACCCCGCTCCGGGAGGCCTGGGCCCTGGTCCGGCCCCGGTTCGGCCCGCTGGTCGGCCTGTACCTGCTGGTCGTGCTGATCCTGCTCGCCGCCCTCGCCGCCCCCGCGGCCCTGCCCGTCCTGCTCTCCACCGCCACCGGCGGCGCCGGCTGGCTCGCCCTGCTGCTGCTCGCCCCGCTGCCCGCGCTCTGGCTGTCGATACGGCTGCTGCTCGCCCTGCCCGCGCTGATGCTCGAGAAGCAGACCGTCGGCGCCGCCCTCAAGCGCTCCTGGCGGCTGGCCCGCGGCGCCTGGTGGCGGACCTTCGCCCTGCTGCTGGTCTTCTCGATCGCCCTGTACTTCCTCACCGAGGTGCTGCTCGTCCCCGGCCGGATCGTCTCCGACCTGGTCGTCGGCCTCTCCGGCGGCCTCGGCAGCGACGACACCGACGCCGCCGTCGGCATCGCCATCACCGCGATCGGCGGCACCCTCGCCCACACCGTGACCGTCCCGCTGGCCGGCGCCCTGTACGCCCTGGTCTACACCGACCGGCGGTTCCGCCGCGAGGCGCTCGACCTGGAACTCACCGCCGCTGCCGCCGACCGCCCCGGCCCGGCCCGGCCCGCCGCGGCCGTCCCCTCGGGGGTCTGACCAGATGGGAACCCGGGGGACGGTGGCGCTGCTCGCGGACGGCGCCCCGGTCGACGTACCGCGCGACGCCGCCCGCGACGCCGCGCACGAGGAACTCCGCAAAGCCGTCTACCACCAGCACGAACCCGGCATCGTCGAACGCGTCATGGACTGGATCGGCCGCCAGATCGGCCGCGCCTTCGACGGCGTCGCCGCACCGCTCGGCGGCGGCGGCAACGCCGCGCTCGTCGTGCTGCTGGTCGTCCTGCTCGCCCTGGCCGGCCTCGCCTGGTGGCGCTACGGCGCACCCCGCCGCGCCGCCCGCTCCGACGGCAGCCTGTTCGCCGGCGCCGAAGGACCGCGCAGCGCCGCCCGGCACCGCGCCGACGCCGCCGCGCACGCCGCCGCCGGCGCCTGGGCGGACGCCGTCCGCGACCAGATGCGCGCCCTGGTCCGCGGCCTGGAGGAACGCACCGTGCTCTCCCCCCGCCCCGGCCGCACCGCCGACGAGGCCGCCGCCGAAGCCGGCCGCGCCCTGCCCCGGCACGCCACCGAACTCGCCTCCGCGGCACGGCTGTTCGACGACATCGCGTTCGGCGAGCGCCCCGCCGACGAAGCCGCCTACCGGCTGCTCGCCGACCTCGACCACGCCCTCGGACGCACCCGTCCCACGCCCGTCCCGGCCGGCGGAGGACCCGCATGACCGCCACCGCCCCGCCGCCCGCCACCGCCGCGCCCGAGGCCCCCGCGGCCCCCGCCGCGCCGCCCGCACCCCGCGCCCCCCTGCGCGCCCTGTGGCGGCGCTCCCGCTGGTGGCTGCTGGCCGCCCTGGTGCTGGTCCTGGTCGGCACCCTGGTCGCCGGCATCCCCGGCAACTCCAGCTACGACCCGCTCGACCCGCGCTCCGGCGACCCCCGCGGCACCCGCGCCGTCGACCAGCTGCTCCGGCAGCACGGCATCGACTCCCGCACCGCCACCAGCGCCGCCGAACTCGGCGCCGCCCTGCGCGCCGACGACACCACCGTCGTCCTCACCCGCCCCGCCGAACTCGCCTACCACGACCTGGCGAGCCTCGCCGCCCTCACCCCCGGCCACCGCAGCCGCCTCGTCCTGGTCGCCCCCGACCAGCCGGTCCTGAACGCCTTCGCCCCCGGCATCGAGGGCACCTCCGCCGACACCGGCACCTCCACCGCCCTCCCCCCGTCCTGCCCGCTGCCCGAAGCCTCCCGAGCCGGGGCCGCCACCCTCGGCGGCCAGGGCTACGAGGGCCGCCCCGGCGACACCGGCTGCTACCCGAAGGCCGACCACGACACCCTGGTCAGCCGCACCCGCGGCGACCAGCAGGTGGTCGTCCTCGGCACCGGCGCCCCGCTCACCAACGAGGCCCTCGACCACGAGGGCAACGCCGCCCTCTCCCTCGGCCTGCTCGGCGCCCGCCCGCACCTGGTCTGGCAGACCCTCGCCCCGACCGCCTACACCACCGCCGACGACGAGCCCAGGACGCTCGGCGACTTCATCCCGGACGGCTGGTACTGGGCCACCTTCCAGCTCGCCCTGGCCGGCCTGCTCGCCGCCGCCTGGCGCGCCCGCCGCCTCGGCCCGGTGCTCACCGAACAGCTGCCCGCCGTGGTCCGCGCCTCCGAGACCACCGAGGGCCGCGCCCGGCTCTACCACCGCGCGAACGCCCGCGGCCACGCCGCCGAGACCCTGCGCCGCGCCACCCGCCGCCGGGCCGCCGCCGCCCTCGGCCTCCCGCACACCACCGGGGACCCGGACCCGGCCGCCCTCACCGAGGCCGCCGCCGCCCGGCTCGGACGCCCCGCCGCCGACCTCCAGCACCTGCTGTACGGCCCGGCCCCCACCGACGACGCCGCACTGCTGCGGCTCGCCGACGACCTCGACGACATGGAATGGCAGGTACGACAGCCGTGACCGACCAGCTGCTCAAGACCGTCCCGGACCGGTCCGGCGACGCCCGCGCCGCCCTCACCGGCCTGCGCGAGGAGATCGCCAAGGCCGTGGTCGGCCAGGACGCCGCCGTCACCGGCATCGTCGTGGCCCTGCTCTGCGGCGGCCACGTCCTGCTGGAGGGCGTCCCCGGCGTCGCCAAGACCCTCCTGGTGCGCACCCTGGCCACCGCCCTCGACGTGGGGACCAAGCGCATCCAGTTCACCCCCGACCTGATGCCCGGCGACGTCACCGGCTCGCTGGTCTACGACACCCGCACCGCCGAGTTCTCCTTCCAACCCGGCCCGGTCTTCACCAACCTGCTGCTCGCCGACGAGATCAACCGCACCCCGCCCAAGACCCAGGCCTCCCTGCTGGAGGCCATGGAGGAGCGCCAGGTCACCGTCGACGGCGAACCCCGCAAGCTCCCCGAGCCGTTCCTGGTCGCCGCCACCCAGAACCCGGTCGAGTACGAGGGCACCTACCCGCTGCCCGAGGCCCAGCTCGACCGCTTCCTGATGAAGCTGATCCTCCCGCTGCCCACCCGCGACCAGGAGTTCCAGGTCCTGTCCCGGCACGCGAACGGCTTCGACCCGCGCGACCTCGCCTCGGCCGGCGTCCGCCCCGTCGCGGGCGCCGCGCACCTGGCCGCCGCCCGCGCCGAGATCGCCGAGCTGACCGTCTCCCCCGAGGTCCTCGCCTACATCGTCGACCTGGTCCGGGCCACCCGGCAGTCCCCCTCGCTCGCCATGGGCGTCTCCCCGCGCGGTGCCACCGCCCTGCTCAACACCTCCCGCGCCTGGGCCTGGCTGGCCGGCCGCGACTACGTCACCCCCGACGACGTCAAGGCGCTCGCCCTGCCCACCCTGCGCCACCGCGTCCAGCTCCGCGCCGAGGCCGAGATGGAGGGCACCACCGCGGACAGCGTCATCCAGGCCGTCCTCGCCCAGACGCCCGCCCCCCGGTAGCCCAACCCGGGCCGGGGCCCCGCGCCCCGGCCCGCCGCCGTCCCCACCCCCAGAAAGCGAGCCCAGCCACCCCATGGCCCTGACCGGCCGAACGGCCCTCATCGCCGCCCTCGGCGCCCTCCTGGTCGGTCTGCTCCTCCCCTCCTGGACGGGCATCGGCGTGGTCATGCTGCCCCTGCTCGCCGCCGTCACCGCCGACCTGCTGCTCGCCGCCCCGGTCCGCCGCCTCACCCTGGAACGCTCCGGCGACCCCACCGTCCGCCTCGGCGAGGCCACCACCGTCGACCTGCTCGTCGCCAACCCCTCCGGCCGCCCGCTGCGCGCCCGGATCCGCGACGCCTGGTACCCCTCCGCCTGGGCCCCCGGCACCGCCACCACCGCCTCCCGGCACACCGTCACCGTCCCGGCCGGCGAACGCCGCCGCCTCACCACCCCGCTCGCCCCCACCCGGCGCGGCGACCACCACGCCGGCCGGGTCACCGTCCGCTCGCTCGGCCCGCTCGGCCTGGCCGGCCGCCAGGCCACCCTCGACGCCCCCTGCCGGATCCGCGCCCTGCCCGCCTTCACCAGCCGCAAGCACCTCCCCTCCCGCCTCGCCCGCCTGCGCGAACTCGACGGCCGCACCTCCGTCCTGACCCGCGGCCAGGGCACCGAGTTCGACTCCCTGCGCGAGTACCTCCCCGGCGACGACGTCCGCTCCATCGACTGGCGCGCCAGCGCCCGCCGCAGCACCGTCGCCGTCCGCACCTGGCGCCCCGAACGCGACCGCCACGTCCTGATCGTCCTCGACACCGGCCGCACCTCCGCCGGCCGCGTCGGCGACGCCCCCCGCCTGGACGCCGCCCTCGACGCCGCCCTGCTGCTCACCGCCCTCGCCACCAAGGCCGGCGACCGGGTCGACCTGCTCGCCCACGACCGCCACCGCCGCGCCGCCGTCGCCGGCCGCTCCCCCGCCGAGGTGCTCCCCGCCTTCACCGACGCGATGTCCCTGCTCGAACCCGCCCTGATCGAGACCGACCTGCGCGCCCTCACCTCCACCGCCCTCCGGATGGCCCCGCACCGCTCCCTGATCGTCCTGCTCACCGGCCTCGACGCCCACCAGATCCAGGAGAGCCTGCTCCCCCAACTCCCGCTCCTCACCAAGCGCCACGAGGTGGTCCTCGCCTCCGTCGCCGACCCGCGCCTGGACGAACTCGCGCACGCCCCCCGCATCACCGTCCGCGACGTCTACGGCGCCGCCGCCGCCGAACAGACCCGCGCCGACCGCCGCCGGACCGCCGACCTCCTCACCCGCCGCGGCATCACCGTCCTGGACGCCCCGCCCGAGTCCATCGCCCCCGCCCTCGCCGACGCCTACCTCGCCCTCAAGGCCGCCGGCCGCCTCTGACCCACCGTCACCCCCCGGCCCCCGCAACCCCGTTGCCCGCCCCGGCCACGGCTGCTTGGATGCCCGGATGCTGTATCAAGAAGAGCTGATCGCCCGCGTCCGCGCGGCCTGCGAAGCCGACCCGGGCCTGGACGCCGCCCTGATGTACGGCTCCTTCGCCGCCGGCGAGGCCGACGCCCACAGCGACATCGAGTTCTGGCTGTTCTTCACCCCCGAACGCCGCACCGAGATCGACCCGACCGCCTGGTGCAGTGCCATCGCCCCCACCAGCTACGTCCTGCTCAACGAGTTCGGCTCCCACGTCGCCTTCTTCCCCGGCCTGGTCCGCGGCGAGTTCCACTTCACCACCGCCGACGAGATCCCCACCGTCGCCACCTGGCCGGCCCGCGGCGCCACCACCGACCGGATGCTGCTGGTCGACCGCAGCGGCGCCCTGGCCCCCGTCCTGGACTCCCTCCCCCTGCGCTACGTCCCCGACCTCGACAACCCCGGCATCATCGCCGAGTACTGCGACCCGCTCGCCAACTGGCTGGTCCTCACCCACCACCTGACCGCCCGCGGCGAACACCTCCGCGCCTGGGACGCCCTCGGCCACGCCCACCGCCACCTCCTCTGGATGGCCCGCCTGGCCGAGAACTCCACCACCCACTGGCTCACCCCCTCCCGCGCCGCCGAACGCGAACTCTCCCCCACCACCACCGCAGAACTCCGCACCACCACCGCCCCCGCCACCCCCCAAGCCCTGACCACCGCCCTACGCGCCGCCACCGTCCTCGGCGAACGTCTGTGGACCACCATCGCCGCCCACCACGGCCGGCGCCCTCCGACCGCCCTGTTCGCCGAACTCAAGGCCGCACTGGAAAGCGCCGACAGCTGAACGCGAGAAAGCCCCCTGACTTCCCGTCAGGGGGCTTTCCCACAATGATTGTTCGGCGGCGTCCTACTCTCCCACAGGGTCCCCCCTGCAGTACCATCGGCGCTGTGAGGCTTAGCTTCCGGGTTCGGAATGTAACCGGGCGTTTCCCTCACGCTATGACCACCGAAACACTATGAAACTGTCGCCGCCCGGCCGGATCCCTCCGGCGGGGGTCGTTGTTTCAGAACAACACAGTGGACGCGAGCAACTGAGGACAAGCCCTCGGCCTATTAGTACCGGTCAACTCCACCCCTCACAGGGCTTCCATATCCGGCCTATCAACCCAGTCGTCTACTGGGAGCCTTACCCTCTCGATGGAGGTGGGAGTGCTCATCTCGAAGCAGGCTTCCCGCTTAGATGCTTTCAGCGGTTATCCCTCCCGAACGTAGCCAACCAGCCATGCCCTTGGCAGGACAACTGGCACACCAGAGGTTCGTCCGTCCCGGTCCTCTCGTACTAGGGACAGCCCTTCTCAACACTCCTACGCGCACAGCGGATAGGGACCGAACTGTCTCACGACGTTCTAAACCCAGCTCGCGTACCGCTTTAATGGGCGAACAGCCCAACCCTTGGGACCTACTCCAGCCCCAGGATGCGACGAGCCGACATCGAGGTGCCAAACCATCCCGTCGATATGGACTCTTGGGGAAGATCAGCCTGTTATCCCCGGGGTACCTTTTATCCGTTGAGCGACGGCGCTTCCACAAGCCACCGCCGGATCACTAGTCCCTACTTTCGTACCTGCTCGACCCGTCAGTCTCACAGTCAAGCTCCCTTGTGCACTTACACTCAACACCTGATTGCCAACCAGGCTGAGGGAACCTTTGGGCGCCTCCGTTACCCTTTAGGAGGCAACCGCCCCAGTTAAACTACCCACCAGACACTGTCCCTGATCCGGATCACGGACCCAGGTTAGACATCCAGCACGACCAGAGTGGTATTTCAACGGCGACTCCACAACAACTGGCGTTGCTGCTTCACAGTCTCCCACCTATCCTACACAAGCCGAACCGAACACCAATATCAAGCTATAGTAAAGGTCCCGGGGTCTTTCCGTCCTGCTGCGCGAAACGAGCATCTTTACTCGTAATGCAATTTCACCGGGCCTGTGGTTGAGACAGTCGAGAAGTCGTTACGCCATTCGTGCAGGTCGGAACTTACCCGACAAGGAATTTCGCTACCTTAGGATGGTTATAGTTACCACCGCCGTTTACTGGCGCTTAAGTTCTCAGCTTCGCCCGACCGAAATCGGACTAACCGGTCCCCTTAACGTTCCAGCACCGGGCAGGCGTCAGTCCGTATACATCGCCTTACGGCTTCGCACGGACCTGTGTTTTTAGTAAACAGTCGCTTCTCGCTGGTCTCTGCGGCCACCACCAGCTCGGGGAGCAAGTCCCGTCACCAGCAATGGCCCCCCTTCTCCCGAAGTTACGGGGGCATTTTGCCGAGTTCCTTAACCACAGTTCACCCGAACGCCTCGGTATTCTCTACCTGACCACCTGAGTCGGTTTGGGGTACGGGCCGCCATGAAACTCGCTAGAGGCTTTTCTCGACAGCATAGGATCATCCACTTCACCACAATCGGCTCGGCATCAGGTCTCAGACACGTGTTGCGCGGATTTGCCTACGCAACGTCCTACACCCTTACCCCGGGACTACCACCGCCCGGGCTGGACTACCTTCCTGCGTCACCCCATCGCTCACCTACTACCCCGTTGGGTCACCGGCTCCACCACGTCCCTTTGTCCGAAGACTCCGGGCCGGCTTCACGGGCTTAGCATCAAGAGGTTCGACGTTGGCGCTTCAAAGCGGGTACGGGAATATCAACCCGTTGTCCATCGACTACGCCTGTCGGCCTCGCCTTAGGTCCCGACTTACCCTGGGCAGATCAGCTTGACCCAGGAACCCTTGGTCAATCGGCGCAAGAGTTTCCCACTCTTGTATCGCTACTCATGCCTGCATTCTCACTCGTGAACCGTCCACAACTCGATTCCTCGGCTGCTTCACCCGGCACACGACGCTCCCCTACCCATCACAGCCCCCGTTGGGGGTATTGCTGCAATGACACGACTTCGGTGGTGTGCTTGAGCCCCGCTACATTGTCGGCGCGGAATCACTTGACCAGTGAGCTATTACGCACTCTTTCAAGGGTGGCTGCTTCTAAGCCAACCTCCTGGTTGTCTCTGCGACTCCACATCCTTTCCCACTTAGCACACGCTTAGGGACCTTAGTCGGTGTTCTGGGCTGTTTCCCTCTCGACCATGGAGCTTATCCCCCACAGTCTCACTGCCGCGCTCTCACTTACCGGCATTCGGAGTTTGGCTAAGGTCAGTAACCCGGTAAGGCCCATCGCCTATCCAGTGCTCTACCTCCGGCAAGAAACACGCGACGCTGCACCTAAATGCATTTCGGGGAGAACCAGCTATCACGGAGTTTGATTGGCCTTTCACCCCTAACCACAGGTCATCCCCCAGGTTTTCAACCCTGGTGGGTTCGGTCCTCCACACGGTCTTACCCGCGCTTCAACCTGCCCATGGCTAGATCACTCCGCTTCGGGTCTTGGGCATGCAACTCGATCGCCCTATTCGGACTCGCTTTCGCTACGGCTACCCCACACGGGTTAACCTCGCTACACACCGCAAACTCGCAGGCTCATTCTTCAAAAGGCACGCAGTCACAGCCCGAAGGCTGCCCCCACGGCTTGTAGGCACACGGTTTCAGGTACTATTTCACTCCGCTCCCGCGGTACTTTTCACCATTCCCTCACGGTACTATCCGCTATCGGTCACCAGGGAATATTTAGGCTTAGCGGGTGGTCCCGCCAGATTCACACGGGATTTCTCGGGCCCCGTGCTACTTGGGAGAAGCTCAAGCGAGCCGTACAGATTTCGTCTACGGGGGTCTTACCCTCTACGCCGGACCTTTCGCATGTCCTTCGACTACCCATACGGTTTCTGACTCGCCCAGCCGCCGGCAGACGACTGAAGAACTTTCCCACAACCCCGTCGTGGCAACCCCTGCCGGGTCTCACACCACAACGGTTTGGCCTCATCCGGTTTCGCTCGCCACTACTCCCGGAATCACGGTTGTTTTCTCTTCCTGCGGGTACTGAGATGTTTCACTTCCCCGCGTTCCCTCCACGCACCCTATGTGTTCAGGTACGGGTGACAGCCCATGACGACTGCCGGGTTTCCCCATTCGGACACCCCCGGATCAAAGCTCGGTTGACAGCTCCCCGGGGCCTATCGCGGCCTCCCACGTCCTTCATCGGTTCCTGGTGCCAAGGCATCCACCGTGCGCCCTTAAAAACTTGGCCACAGATGCTCGCGTCCACTGTGCAGTTCTCAAACAACGACCAGACACCCAAACCCGACACCCCTGACAGGAGCGCCCGGCATGAGGCCGGCATCCATGAGAAAACGATCACTCGTTCCCTCAGGACCCAACAACGTGCCCGGCACAGTCACTCCCAGAGAACCGCTTTCCACGCCCCGAGGGGGCAGTACTGGCGACCTGTTCGCTTCCTGTGCCGAATAGTCAACGTTCCACCCATGAGCTAGCACTCCGGGACATTCGCCCGAAGCTGCCGTGTGCTCCTTAGAAAGGAGGTGATCCAGCCGCACCTTCCGGTACGGCTACCTTGTTACGACTTCGTCCCAATCGCTGGTCCCACCTTCGACGGCTCCTCCCCTTACGGGTTAGGCCACCGGCTTCGGGTGTTACCGACTTTCGTGACGTGACGGGCGGTGTGTACAAGGCCCGGGAACGTATTCACCGCAGCATGCTGATCTGCGATTACTAGCAACTCCAACTTCATGGGTCGAGTTGCAGACCCCAATCCGAACTGAGACCGGCTTTTTGGGATTCGCTCCGCCTCGCGGCATCGCAGCCCTTTGTACCGGCCATTGTAGCACGTGTGCAGCCCAAGACATAAGGGGCATGATGATTTGACGTCGTCCCCACCTTCCTCCGAGTTGACCCCGGCAGTCTCCTGTGAGTCCCCGACATTACTCGCTGGCAACACAGAACAAGGGTTGCGCTCGTTGCGGGACTTAACCCAACATCTCACGACACGAGCTGACGACAACCATGCACCACCTGTACACCGACCACAAGGGGGCTGATATCTCTACCAGTTTCCGGTGTATGTCAAGCCTTGGTAAGGTTCTTCGCGTTGCGTCGAATTAAGCCACATGCTCCGCTGCTTGTGCGGGCCCCCGTCAATTCCTTTGAGTTTTAGCCTTGCGGCCGTACTCCCCAGGCGGGGAACTTAATGCGTTAGCTGCGGCACCGACGACGTGGAATGTCGCCAACACCTAGTTCCCAACGTTTACGGCGTGGACTACCAGGGTATCTAATCCTGTTCGCTCCCCACGCTTTCGCTCCTCAGCGTCAGTAATGGCCCAGAGATCCGCCTTCGCCACCGGTGTTCCTCCTGATATCTGCGCATTTCACCGCTACACCAGGAATTCCGATCTCCCCTACCACACTCCAGCCTGCCCGTATCGAATGCAGACCCGGGGTTGAGCCCCGGGCTTTCACATCCGACGCGACAGGCCGCCTACGAGCTCTTTACGCCCAATAATTCCGGACAACGCTCGCACCCTACGTATTACCGCGGCTGCTGGCACGTAGTTAGCCGGTGCTTCTTCTGCAGGTACCGTCACTTGCGCTTCTTCCCTGCTGAAAGAGGTTTACAACCCGAAGGCCGTCATCCCTCACGCGGCGTCGCTGCATCAGGCTTTCGCCCATTGTGCAATATTCCCCACTGCTGCCTCCCGTAGGAGTCTGGGCCGTGTCTCAGTCCCAGTGTGGCCGGTCGCCCTCTCAGGCCGGCTACCCGTCGTCGCCTTGGTGGGCCGTTACCCCACCAACAAGCTGATAGGCCGCGGGATCATCCTGAACCGCCGGAGCTTTCCACCGGCCCCCATGCGGGAGACGGTCGTATCCGGTATTAGACCTCGTTTCCAAGGCTTGTCCCAGAGTTCAGGGCAGATTCCCCACGTGTTACTCACCCGTTCGCCACTGATCCACCCGAAGGGCTTCACCGTTCGACTTGCATGTGTTAAGCACGCCGCCAGCGTTCGTCCTGAGCCAGGATCAAACTCTCCGTGAATGCTTCCACGAAAGAGCGGCACAGCAGCCACCGGAATAAGGCGGCCCCGTGCACTGCGTCCTCGCTAGTGTTTTACTTCAAAAGGAATCTCCAACCCCGACGAGACGTCGAGGCCGGGGATGTCAACATATCTGGCGTTGACTTTTGGCACGCTGTTTGAGTTCTCAAGGAACGGACACTTCCTTCGGACCGCATTCCTGCGGACCCTCCGGGCGCTTCGTTCTTTCGTGTTTCCAGCTTACCAGAGGTTTTTCGCTCTGATTTCCATTCCCGCTGGAGTGGGAATTCCTTCGACTTCGCTGCAGACCTTATCAAAAGCTCTGCACTGCTCTGCTTCGGGGTTTTGCCGGAACCGGGCCAGCATCCTCTCGGACGCGCTGCCTCGCTTCGGCGGTGTCGTAGACACTACGCTCGGGCGGACTGTATGTCCAGTCGCTCCCAACCGTTCAAACCTACTAGCCCATAGGAATCACGTCAATGGTCCCGCCGGGTTGATCATCAGGCTACCAGGTTTGGCGGGGCGTCCATGACCACGCCGCGCCGCAGCAAGCGGCGCGTCATCGGAAGCGGCAAGGGCCCCTAGAAACCTCCGAGGGCTGCCAGGGCCCCGAGCGGAGTGCGGTGCGGGCGGTCAGCCGACCATCGGCTGGTGTTCGGTGCGGTCGGCGGCTTCGACGTCGCCGGTCTCGCCGGCGGTGGCGGCGTGCTTGCCGAGGACCAGGGCGTAGAGGAGGAAGAGGGCTTCGACGGTGAGGCCGATGCCGATGCGGAGCCAGCTGGGGAGGGCGGAGCCGGTGACGAAGCCCTCGATGAAGCCGGTGACCATGAGGACGGCGGTGAGGCCGATGACGGAGCCGATGACCGCGCGGCCCTCTTCGGCGAGGGCGACGGTGCGGGTGCGGGGGCCGGGGTCGATGACGGTCCAGCCGAGGCGGAGGCTGAGGCCGCCGGCGACGAAGATCGCGGTGATCTCGAGCAGGCCGTGCGGGATGAGCAGGCCGAGGAAGAGCTGGAGGTGGTCGGCGGAGGCCATGATGCCGATGCCGCTGCCGAGGTTGAGGACGTTGACCAGCAGGATGTACAGGACCGGGATGCCGAGCAGGACGGCCGAGATCAGGCACTGGGCGGCGACCCAGGCGTTGTTGGTCCACACCTGGGCGGCGAAGTTCGCCGAGGGGTGTTCGGTGTAGTAGGCCTCGAACTCGCCGCCGGGCTTGGTGAGTTGCTCGTACTGCTCGGGTGAGAGCAGGGACTTGATCATCTCGGGGTGGGTGCCCGTCCACCAGGCGACCACGGCGCTGAGGAGGAAGGAGAGCGCGCCGACGGTGAGCCACCAGCGGCGGGTGCGGTAGAGGATCGCGGGGAAGCCGGCGGTGAAGTAGTGGGCGGCGTCGCGCCAGGAGGAGGCGCGGGCGCCGGCGACGGCGTTGCGGCCGCGGACGACCAGGGTGGTGAGCCGGCCCTCGACGCCGGGGTGCGGGGCGGCGGCCTGGACCTGGGCGAGGTGGCTGGTGGCGCGCTGGTAGAGGGCGATCAGCTCGTCGGACTCCTCACCGGTGAGCCGTCGGCGGCTGCTGAGGACCTCCAGCCGGTGCCACTCGGCCTGGTGGGCGGCGACGAAGACGTCCAGGTCCATGGCTGCTCTCTCCGGGGGCGCGGTGGGGCGGGCGGCGGGCACTGGTTGGTGTGCGGCCGGGCTGGTTGCGGGGCTTAGCTTGCCAGAGCGGGCGGGCGGTGTGCCGGGGGATGCCGGAAGCGTCGGACCGGGGTTACCCGCGGAGGGTGCCCGGCCTTATGTTTGCCGCTGTTGGTCGAGGGGGTCGGGCCGTGCGACGTGGGGTCGCCGGCGGGCCGCGGAGTGGAGCGGGTGGGTGGCGTGAGCGAGCTGGTGACCGGCGAGGCGGTCGTCCTGGGGTTGCGGACGGCGCAGCTGCCGTCGCGGGCGCTGGCCCGGCTGCTGGACTGGGTGGTGTACGTGATGGCGTACTTCATCCTGAGCGTGGGGCTGATGCTGGGGCTCTCCGACCTGGAGATGGCCGCCGTGATGGCGTTCGAGATCTCGGTGTTCGTGTTCTGCACGGTGCTGCTGCCGGTGCTGGTCGAGACGCTGTCGCAC
This sequence comes from Kitasatospora cineracea, assembly GCF_003751605.1. Taxonomy (NCBI): domain Bacteria; kingdom Bacillati; phylum Actinomycetota; class Actinomycetes; order Kitasatosporales; family Streptomycetaceae; genus Kitasatospora; species Kitasatospora cineracea. The sequence continues at coordinate 2,461,467 of NZ_RJVJ01000001.1, read as the reverse complement.
GGGCGGTCGCTGGGGAAGGTCGCGCTGGGGCTGCGGGTGGTGCGGATGGACGGCGGTCCGATCCGGTTCCGGCACGCGCTGGTGCGGGGGCTGGTCGGGGTGATCGACTTCGGGCTGTTCGCGCTGCCCGCGGTGCTGTCCGCGCTGATCTCGGTGAAGGGGCGCCGGCTCGGTGACATCTTCGGCGGGACGATGGTGGTCCGGGAGCGGCTGCCGCAGAGCGCCCGGGACCAGGGGTCGGTGCCGCCGGTGCCGCCGCAGGTGATGCACGCGCTGGGCGCGGACCTGGTGGCGCTGGACCTGTCCGCGGTGCCGGACGGGCTGTGGCTGTCGTCGCGCCAGGTGCTGAGCCGGATGCACGAGTTGGACCAGCCGGTGGCGGCGGGGCTGGGCGACCGGCTGGCCGCGGACCTGGCGCAGCGGACGGGGTGGCCGGTGCCGGCGGGGCTGCCGTCGCTGGTGTACCTGGGGGCAGTGTCGATGGAGCGGCAGCGCCGGGAGTGGGAGCGGGCGTCGGCCGCGGCGATGGCGGCCTACGCGGCGCAGACCGGGTACGGGGTGCCGGCGGGGTACGGCGCGGTGCCGTTCCAGCAGGCTCCGGTGCCGGTGCCGGTGCCGGTGCCGCCGCAGGTGCCGGGCCAGGGGCCGGGGCAGCCGGTGCGGCAGCTCGGGTACCCGCAGGCTCCGGCGCAGCCGGTGGCGTTCGAGAAGCCGACGGCGTCCACGGCGTCGCCCGTGCCCCCGGCGCCGGTCGAGTCCGGTCCGGCGGGCGGGTTCGCGCCGCCGGCCTGAGCGGTTCGGCGGGCCGGAGGAACGGGGCCCGCGGCTCAGCGGCGCGGGTTGGGCGGGGAGTCGAGTTCTTCGAGTTCGATGCCGGGGGCGCCGAGCAGGACGTCCCCGGTGAGGTGGAGGTCGCGGACCTCGCCGGTGTCGAGGTCGGTGACCCGGTAGTGCTCGACCGGGAGCGGGCCGCTGTCGGTGGGGTGGTCCTGGACGGAGTGGAACTGCCAGCCCTGGTCGAGGGTGCGGGGGGCGAGGGCGTCGCCGGTGAAGGAGACCAGGCGGATCCGGGCGTCGGCGCCGGGGTCGAGGGCGAGCAGTCGGGCGGTGGCGACCAGGAAGGCCGGGGAGTCGCCGGTGAAGGCGTGCGCCCGGTCCTCCCCCTCGGTGGCCTCTCCGCCGCCGGCGGCGTCGGAGCGGACCCAGTGGACGCCTTCGAGCGCGCCGCCGCGGACCTGCCAGCCGCCGGAGCGGAGTTCGAGCCGGATCGGGCGGTGGCGGGCGTCCAGGGTGAGGTCGGTGGTGCCCTGGACGGTGCCGTCGGGGCGGTAGCGCTTGGCGACGTAGCGCCAGCCGGCGGGGCCGGGGGCGCACTGGAAGCGCTCCTCGCCGAGCGGGGTTCCGTCGTGCGGGTCGTGGAGGGAGTAGCGGCCGTTCGGCATGGGGGGAAGCCTACGTAATCGGGTGCAACCTTCCCGGGGGCGGGCGGCATCAGGGGGGCGGTGGTGCGGTCGCGCCGCCGGTCTTGGGGAAGGAGGGGCTGCCGGGATGGCGGAGCTGACGCGGGACGAGGAGTTCACCGCGTTCGTGGCGTCCAGGGCGGTCTGGCTGCGAAAGGTCGCGTACCTGCTGTGCGCGGACTGGCACCGCGCGGACGACCTGGTGCAGGAGAGCATCACCAAGCTGTACACCCACTGGGGGCGGGCGGGCCGGGCGGAGAACCGGGACGGCTACGCGCGGACGGTGCTGGTGAACACCTTCCTGGCCGAGCAGCGCACCGCGTGGTGGCGGCGGACCAGGCCCGCGGCGCGGACGCCGGAGGGGGCGGCGGCCGCGGGGCCGGACCTGGCGGTGTCGCTCGACCTGCGGGAGGCGTTGGCGGCGCTGCCGCCGCGGCAGCGGGCGACGGTGGTGCTGCGCTACTACTGCGATCTGTCGGTCGAGCAGACCGCTGCCGAGCTGGGGTGTTCCAGCGGGAACGTGAAGAGCCAGAGTTCGCGGGCGCTGGAGGCGCTGCGGCGTTCGCCGACGCTGCGTCCGGCGGGGAGGTCAGGGGCATGAGCGGAGAAGGCGAGGAGCTGTCCGTGCGGATGGCGCGGTACGTGGCGGTGGAGGAGGCGGCGGCGCCGCCCTCGCGGGTGGATCCGGCGCTGGCGGCGCTGCAGGGCCGGGCGGTGCTGCGCCGGCGGCGGTGGACGGTGGTCGCGGCGGCCGCGGCGGTGGTGCTGTCGGCCGGGTCGTTCGCCGTGCTGGGCCCGGGGGGCGGGGCGGATCCGGCGGGGCCCCGGGTCTCCCGACAGGGCGCGTCGCCGTCCGGGGGGATTTCGGCGCCGCCGGTGACGAGGCGGACGGTGCTGACGGCGCCGGCCCGGTTCGGCTGGCTGCCGGATTCGGTGACGGCGGTGGAGTACCGCTCGGGGGCGGGCGGTTCGGACGTGGTCGCCGAGGTGGGCGCGGCGGGGAGCGCCGGGTGGGGCCAGTTCGTGCTGACGGCGTTCCCGGAGGGGGTGACGCCGGACGTGGACCCGCTGATCGGCACGGGGGACGGGCAGCGGATCGCGGCGCCGCCGGTGAACGGGCAGGAGGCGTACTGGGTGTCGTCGAGCGATCCGGCGTTCGCGGCGAGGATGGACCTGCTGCGCTTCCGCGGCGCGGACGGGATCTGGTACCAGCTGGACAGTTCGGGCCTGGCGGAGGCGGACCGGCAGTCGGTGCCGCTGCGGATCGCGGCGGGGGTGGTGGTGGGCCGGTACGCGCCGGCGATGCCGCTCGCGCTGTCCTCGCTGCCGGCCGACACCGTGGTCACCCGGGCGTCGCTGCGCCGGACGGTGAACGGGCAGGACCTGTGGCGGGCCGAGGTGGGCCTCCAGCAGCACGGTTCGCACGACGTCACGGTGTCGGCGGAGCCGGGCGGGGGGGACGCGTACGTCCCGCCGAACTCGCAGTCCACCGGCGAGGCGGTGCCGCCGGGGTCCGTGGCGCCGATGCCGGACCAGGCGGCGTGCTCGTCCGGCGGCGGGGTGCGCCGGTGCGTGCGGGAGGTGCAGCCGGGGTCGGACGCGGACGCCTCGCTGACGGTCTGGCTGGACCGGGTGGTGTCGCGCGGCACGGACGACGCCGGCTGGTCGGTCGACGTGCTGCCGTAGCGGCCCCGGACGCGCCGGTGCCCCGGTACTCCCCGCTGGGGGTACCGGGGCACCGGGCCGTGCTCAGTAGCGGTACTGCTCGGCCTTGTACGGGCCCTCGACCGGGACGCCGATGTAGTCGGCCTGGTCCTGGGTGAGGGTGGTGAGCTTGACGCCGAGGGCGTCCAGGTGGAGGCGGGCGACCTTCTCGTCCAGGTGCTTGGGGAGGACGTAGACGCCGACCGGGTACTGCTCGGTCTTGGTGAACAGCTCGATCTGCGCGATGGTCTGGTTCGCGAAGGAGTTGGACATCACGAACGAGGGGTGGCCGGTCGCGTTGCCGAGGTTGAGCAGGCGGCCCTCGGAGAGCACGATGATGGTCTTGCCGTCGGCCTTGCGCCACTCGTGGACCTGCGGCTTGACCTCGGTGCGGACCACGCCGGGGAGCTTGGCGAGGCCGGCCATGTCGATCTCGTTGTCGAAGTGGCCGATGTTGCCGACGATGGCCTGGTGCTTCATCCGCTCCATGTGGGAGGCCAGGATGATGTCCTTGTTGCCGGTGGTGGTGACGAAGATGTCGGCGATCCCCACCACGTCTTCGAGGGTGGTGACCTGGTAGCCGTCCATGGCGGCCTGGAGGGCGCAGATCGGGTCGATCTCGGTGATGATGACCCGGGCGCCCTGGCCGCGGAGCGACTCGGCGCAGCCCTTGCCGACGTCGCCGTAGCCGCAGACGACGGCGACCTTGCCGCCGATCAGGACGTCGGTGGCGCGGTTGATGCCGTCGATCAGGGAGTGGCGGCAGCCGTACTTGTTGTCGAACTTCGACTTGGTGACGGCGTCGTTGACGTTGATGGCCGGGAACAGCAGCTTGCCGTCGCGGTGCATCTCGTACAGGCGGTGGACGCCGGTGGTGGTCTCCTCGGTGACGCCCTTGATGGTGGCGGCGACCTCGGTCCACTTCTGCGGGGTCTCGACCAGGGTGCGGTTGAGGAGCTCCAGGATGATCCGGAACTCGTCGTTGTCCGCGGTGTCGGGGGACGGCGCGGCGCCGGCCTTCTCGAACTCGACGCCCTTGTGGATCAGCAGGGTGGCGTCACCGCCGTCGTCCAGGATCATGTTGGGGGTCTGGCCGTCGGGCCAGGTGAGCGCCTGCTCGGTGCACCACCAGTACTCCTCCAGGGTCTCGCCCTTCCAGGCGAAGACCGGGACGCCCTGCGGGTCCTCGGGGGTGCCCTCGGGGCCGACCGCGATGGCGGCGGCGGCGTGGTCCTGGGTGGAGAAGATGTTGCAGGAGCACCAGCGGACCTCGGCGCCCAGGGCGGTGAGGGTCTCGATCAGGACGGCGGTCTGCACGGTCATGTGCAGCGAGCCGGTGATCCGGGCGCCCGCGAGCGGCTGGGAGGCGGCGTACTCGGCGCGGATCGACATCAGGCCGGGCATCTCGTGCTCGGCGAGCTGGATCTCCTTGCGGCCGAACGGGGCCAGGGAGAGGTCGGCGACCTTGAAGTCGCCGGTGGGCTGGTTCGACATGCGAACTCCTCGCGGGATGGGCCTGGTTACGGGTGTGCTGAGCGGCAGAGGGCGCGGTGGGCGGCCCTCTGCTGCGGCACAATCCGTCGGAGGACCTCTCTCCCTCGACCGGAGCCGGGCTCCGATCGACCGCCATCAGCAGCGACGTTTGGCACTGCCGACGAATCTACACCGAACGGGCGCGGCTCAGTGGGCGTTCGGGCCCGGTCCGCCCGGAGTGGCGTCGGCGTCGGGGCCCGCCAGGGCCTTCTCCTCGGAGTAGATGTCGGGCTCCAGGTAGATCGCGCGGGCGATCGGCACCGCCTCGCGGACCCGGACCTCGGCCCGGTCGATCGCCTCGGCGATCACCGCGGCGCTGTCCTCGGCGTTGACGCCGATCTTGGCGGCGACCAGCAGTTCCTCGGGGCCGACGTGCAGGGTGCGCATGTGGATCACCGAGGTGACGGTGTCGTGGTCGACCAGCGCCGCCCGGATCCTCGTCACCACGTCGGCGTCGGCGGACTCGCCGATCAGCAGCGACTTGGTCTCCAGTGCCAGCACCAGCGCGATGACCACCAGCAGCACGCCGATGCACAGGGTGCCGATGCCGTCCCAGACCGCGTCGCCGGTGATGACGGTCAGGCCGACGCCGCCCAGCGCCAGCACCAGGCCGATCAGCGCGCCGGTGTCCTCGAGCAGCACGACCGGCAGCTCGGGGGCCTTGGCCCGGCGGATGTACGCGGCCCAGTTGTGCTTGCCCTTGTCCTTCGACGCCTCCTTGTAGGCGGTGAGGAAGGAGTAGCCCTCCAGCAGGATGGCGAAGACCAGCACGCCGACCGGCCAGTACCAGTTCTCCAGCTCGTGCGGGTGGGCGATCTTCTCGTAGCCCTCGTAGATGGCGAACATGCCGCCGATGCTGAACAGCACGATGGAGACCAGGAACCCGTACACGTACCGCTCGCGGCCGTAGCCGAACGGGTGCTCCTCGGTGGCGGCGCGCTTCGAGCGCTTGCCGCCGACCAGGAGCAGCACCTGGTTGCCGGAGTCGGCGATCGAGTGCACGCCCTCGGCGAGCATCGAGGACGACCCCGAGAACGCGAACGCCACGAACTTGCTGACCGCGATCCCCAGGTTCGCGGACAGTGCCGCGACCAGTGCCTTGGTGCCGCCTTCGGTACTCAACCCCGTGTCCCTCCGCGTGGGCCCGGGCTTTGCCGGGCCTTGGTTGACGAGGGGACGATACCGTGTCAGCCCCGGGTGGCCAGGCCCAGGTACACGGCTGCGAAGTCGGTCAGGCCGATCAGCTCGGCCAGTGCCTGCACCGGGTCCTCCAGGCTGGAGGCGTGTTCGGTGATCCGCACCTCGTGGGCGGCGGCCAGCCGGCGGGCCCGGGCCACCGGCCAGCCGGGCTGCTCGAGTTCGGCCACGCCCGGGGTGTGACGGAGCATCAGGACCTGGAGCTGGAGCGGCACCGGCTCGTCGACCCGGTCGCGGAAGAAGTCGTCGGGGTCCGTCCCGCCGCCGAGCCGGCCGGCGAACATGCCGCGGTGCGCGGTCAGCGCCTGCGGGAGGCGGGCGGCCAGCGCGGGCAGCCCGGCCCGGTCGGCCAGCGCGGCGGCGAACCGCTCCCCCGCGGCGGCGGCCGGGGCGCCCTCGGACCACAGCAGCGGGACGGTCTCGGCGAGCCGGGCGGCCAGCGTCTTCGCCGGGTTGTCGTACGACTGGGCGTCGGGGCGGCAGCGCACCGCGACCTCGTCGAGGCGGTCGGCGGCGGCCTCCAGCGCGCCGGGGGCGAGCTGGGCGGCGCCGATCCGGTCGGCCAGGGTGAGCAGGGGGGCCAGGAAGGCCCAGAGCGCGGCCGGGTCCTCGGCCGGGAGGTCGGGTTCGGCGTCGGAGCCCTCCGGCTCCACCGCGCTCGGTTCGAACGGCAGCGGCAGGGCGCGCACCTGGAGCGCCGCCTCGAACAGTTCGGAGCCCTCAGGGGCGATCACCGCGATCGCGCAGCCGCGGGTGTACGCCTGCTCGGCCAGGTTGATCAGGCCGCCCTCGCGGCCGTTCTCGCTGGCCACCACGATCAGGTCCAACGGGCCGGCCCAGCCGGGCAGTTGCCACGTCCCGCCGTCGGTGAAGGCGAACCCGCCGGGGCGGGCGTCGGACGGCGGCAGCGGCCAGACCTGGCAGCTGGGCACGGCCAGTGCGGCCAGTGCGCCGGCCGCGGTCAGCGCGGCGCCGTGGCTGGCCACCAGCACCGCGCGCGGCCGCCCGTCCGGGTTCAGCGCGTTGACGCCGGCCGCGTCGGCCCGGCGCAGCGCGATCCGGATCCGGGCGCCCGCTCCGGCCAGGGCCAGCAGTTCGCGCCGGCGGTCGGCGCGCTGCACGGCGGCCTGGTCGTCCAGCAGGGAGTCGTCGAACATGGCGGCTGGCCTCCAGCGACTGGCGGGGCAGGGGTCAGGACGGGCGGCGGGCCTCGTCCACCAGCAGGACCGGGATGCCGTCGCGCACCGGGTAGACCAGGCCGCAGCCCTCGCCGGTGCAGCGCAGCTCGTGCACCTCGCCCTCGGTCTCCTCGTCGAGCGGGGAGCGGCACTCCGGGCAGACCAGGATCTCCAGCAGGAAGGACGGCAGGCTCATGGCGGTCGGACTCCGGGGCTCGGGAAGACGGCGGTACGGGAAGCCGGTGACACAGCAGTACCCCGGCCGGTGGCAACCCTACCGGCCGGGGCACGCGAAAAGTCAGCGGCGGGCTGACTCCGGGGCGGTCAGCCGCGGACGATCGCCAGCACGCCGTCGCGCAGTTCGGCCATCTTCGCCGGGTCCTTGGCCTCGGCGTTCAGGCGCAGCAGCGGCTCGGTGTTGGAGGCGCGCAGGTTGAACCACCAGTCCGGGCCGGCCACGGTGAGGCCGTCGAGCTCGTCGGTGGTGACGCCCTCCAGGCCGGCGTAGGCGGCGCGGACCTTCTCGGTGGCGGCGGCCTGGTCGGCGACGGTGGAGTTGATCTCGCCGGAGGCGGCGTACCGCTCGTACTTGGCGGTCAGCGCGGACAGCGGGCCGTCCTGCCCGCCGAGCGCGGCCAGCACGTGCAGCGCGGCCAGCATGCCGGTGTCGGCGCGCCAGAAGTCGCGGAAGTAGTAGTGCGCGGAGTGCTCGCCGCCGAAGACCGCGTCGGTGTTCGCCATCTCCTGCTTGATGAAGGAGTGGCCGACCCGGGTGCGGACCGGGACGCCGCCGAGGTCGCGGACCACCTCGGGGACCGTCCAGGAGGTGATCAGGTTGTGGATGATCGTCGGGTTGGCCTCGCCGGCGGCCTGGGCGCGGGCGATCTCGCGCTCGGCGACCAGGGCGGTGATCGCGGACGGGGAGACCGGGTCGCCGTTCTCGTCGATCACGAAGCAGCGGTCGGCGTCGCCGTCGAAGGCGAGGCCGAGGTCGGCGCCCACCTCGCGGACCTTGGCCTGCAGGTCGACCAGGTTGGCCGGGTCCAGCGGGTTGGCCTCGTGGTTGGGGAAGGTGCCGTCCAGCTCGAAGTACATCGGGACGACGTCCAGCGGCAGGCCGTCGAACACGGTGGGCACGGTGTGGCCGCCCATGCCGTTGCCCGCGTCCACCGCGACCTTGAGCGGGCGGATCGCGGTCAGGTCGACCAGCTTGCGCAGGTGGTCGGCGTAGCCGCCGAGGGTCTCCTTGGCGGACAGCGCGCCCACGGCGGCGACGTCGGCGGCCGGGACGTGCACCTTTCCGTCCTCGTCGAGCCAGGACTCGACCAGCTCGCGGATGTCGGACAGACCGGTGTCCTGGCCGACCGGAGCGGCGCCCGCGCGGCACAGCTTGATGCCGTTGTACTGGGCCGGGTTGTGCGAGGCGGTGAACATCGCGCCGGGCAGGTCCAGGCTGCCGCTCGCGTAGTACAGCTGGTCGGTCGAGCACAGCCCGATCTCCACCACGTCGGCGCCGCGGGAGGCGGCGCCCTCGGCGAAGGCGCGGGACAGCGAGGGCGAGGACGGGCGCATGTCGTGGCCGACGACCACCGCGCTGCCGCCGACCACCTCGACGAAGGCCGCACCGAAGGCGTACGCCAGCGACTCGTCCCACTGGTCCGGCACGACGCCCCGGACGTCGTACGCCTTCACAAGCTGCTTGAGGTCCCGCACCAGAATGCTCCCGTGTGTGTGCTGCGACGTGCTGCGGAGGGACGGCGGAGGCCGGTCCGGACCGCAGAGGGGCAGCGTACCGGGCGCCGGTGGCCGCCCGGCGGTGCCCTCGCTCAGCTGTCTGGTGAGCGCAGCACCCGCAGGTGGCCGCGGCGGCCCGACTCGCCCTCCGGGGGCGGTCCCTGACGCGGCGTGCGCTCCTGCGGGCGGGCCGCCTCGCGCACCGCGTTGGCCAGCGCCTCCAGGTCGTCGCTGCTGCGCCGCAGCGGGCCGGTGTCGCCGGCCAGCCGGACCACGTCCCAGCCGCGCGGGGCGGTCAGGCGCTCGGCGTGCTCGGCGCACAGGTCGTAGCAGTGCGGTTCCGCGTAGGTCGCCAGCGGGCCGAGCACCGCGGTGGAGTCCGCGTAGACGTACGTCAGCGTCGCCACGGCCGGACGGCCGCACGCAGTGCGCGAACAACGACGTACAGAGCTCACGAGGGTGGACGGTACCGCAAGTCGGACCGGCCCGCGAAGACCCGCCCCCGGCTCGCGTGTCAGCTCGCCGTTACGCGCCGTGCTGGAGTGGTCCACTTCCGGGCATCCAGGGACTACGCTCGACACTGCTATGGACAGCTCGACACCCCCGTCCCCGCCCGGTTCCGGCCGCCGCAAGCACCGCGACCGGCACGGCCGCGGCATGCGCGGGCCGCTGGCCCCGCCGCAGGTGCCCATCTCGCTGACCCGCTCCGAGCTCTTCGACGACTACGTCCGGGAGTCCATGGAGCGCCTGGTGCGGCGCTGGCCCCAGCTGGAGGACGTGGAGTTCGCCGTGCTGGAGGTCCCGCTGCCGGCCAAGGGCGAGCCCGAGCCGGACGCCGTCCCGCTCGGCCGGGTGGTCGGCGCCGTGCCGGGGCGGCGCAGCCGGATCCTGGTCTACCGGCGGCCGGTGGAGATCCGCGCCAAGTCCAAGGAGGACCGGGCGGCGCTGGTGCACGAGATCCTGATCGAGCAGGTCGCCGAGCTGCTGGGGCTGTCGCCGGACGCGATCGACCCCCGGTACGGCGAGGAGTAGCGCCGCGGCCGGGGGTCGTACCGGGAGTCGGCTCAGCGGCCGGTGAGGACCACGCCGGGGTCGCCGGCGACGTGCGGGACCTCGACGGTGGCGTGGTCGTCGCGGAACTGCTGGGTGGTGAAGGTGGGGACGTCCTTGGTGACGGCGCTGAGCTGGCGGGTGGCCAGCACGGGGCCGCCGCTGACGGTCCGGAGGGTGAGCGCGTAGGGGCCGTTGGCGTCGGCGGGGTCGATGCCGTCGACGGTGACGGTGGTGCCGGCCGGGACGTCGACGTCCTTGCTCGCGGGGGTGCCGCCGGCGGCGCCGGCCGAGCTGCTGACCTTGACCTTGGCGTCGCTGTCGACGGCGGTGAGGATCAGCTTGGTCTGGCCGGCCCGGTTGTCGGCGACGGAGGCGCGGGCGCCGATCGGGTTGCCGCCGGCCAGCCAGGCGGACTCGGTCTTGCCCTTGTTCTCCCGGTCGACCCGCAGGCCGGCCACGATCGGGGTGGGGTGGCCCTCGCTGGAGGGGGTGAGCCGGATCGCGCTGGCGCCCTCCCGGGTCTGCTCGGTGAACTGGAAGTCGAGGGCGGCGGTCATGCCCGCCTTGACGTGCACGGTCTCGTGGCCCGCGGGCGTGAACCAGCCGTTCTTGCCGGAGAGCTGGACCTTGAGGTCGGCGTCGTCGGCGGAGTCGGTGGCGACCACCAGGTGGGCGGTGGTGACGTCGTCGGGGATGCCCGGGACGACCACGGAGGGGCCGGGGTCGGCGGAGGGCTCGAGCCAGTCGGTGCCCTTGCCGGTGTCGACGGCGTGCACGCCCGCGCCGATCCGGCCGCTGCGGGTGACCACGTGCAGGGCGAGGTTGTCGACCGGGCCCTTGGTGAGGCTGCTGAGGCTCATCGTCTCGTACTTGCCGGGGGCGATGGCGATGCCGGTGGCGAGCTCGTTGTCGATCTGGCCCTTGTCGCCGTACATCCGCAGGTCGACGACGGCGGGCAGGCTGTCGGCGTTGACCAGGGTGACGTAGTCGACCCGGTTGGCGGCGGTGCTCGCGCCGGAGAACCAGAAGCTGGTGCCGGAGGGGAGGCAGTCGGTGCCGGACAGGCTGGGGCCGCTCTGCTCGGAGTTGGTGACCTGGGTGGCGGTGAAGCCGGGGGCCAGGTTGCCGGTGGCGACCGCGAAGCTGCCGGGGGCGGTGTCGGTGTTGGCGGCGGGGCCGGTGGCCGGGACGCCGGGCTTGGCCAGCGAGATCCGGGCGTCCACCGCGGGGACGGCGGCGGCGCCCGGGCTGCCGGAGGGCTGCCCGGCCGGGGCCGGGGCCGGACCGGACGGGGCGGCCGAGGCCCCGGCGGCGGGCTGCGCGGGGTTCTGCGCGGCGGTCACGTTGTCGGGGGTGGTGTCGGCGAGCAGGCCGGTGCCGGTGCTGCCGGTGCCGCCCTCGGGGCTGAACAGGGTGAGGGAGGTGGAGCCGGTGACGCCCTGCATCGGCGGCGGGCAGACCAGCGCGGAGCGCTCGACCTGCGCGGTGGTGCGCTGGCCGGCGGCCGCGGCGGGGCCGGCCGGGGCGCGCAGCTCGGCGATGCCGAACACCAGGCCGAGCACGGCCACGCCGGCCAGCAGGGACTGGCCGGTGCGGCTGCCGCCGGCCACGGCGCTCAGGTCGGGGGCCTTGAGCTTGGGCGCCTTCAGGGTGGGCTTCTTCATCGCGGGTCAGCTCCCCGTCCCGGGCTGCTGCGGTTGGCCGCCGCCGTAGGGGTCGTTGGGGTCGTAGTAGGTGGTGGGCTGCTGCTGTTCGGGCAGCCAGGTCTGCTGCTGCCCGTCCTGCTGCGGGTAGCCGGCGGCGTACGGGTCGGTCCAGCCCTGGGCGGGCGGGGTGTCGTAGCCGTAGGCCGGCTGCTGGCCGTACGGGTCGTAGCCGTCGCCCTGCGGGGGCGCGCCGACCGGCTGCTGCTGGGTGTAGTCGTAGCCGTAGCCGTCGGACTGGTAGCCCTGCTGCTGGTACGGGTCGGCCTGGTACGGGTCCGCCTGGTAGGGGTCGGCCTGGTACGGGTCGGCGAACGGCTCGGGGTCGGGCCGGTAGGGCTCCGGGTCGGGCTCGGCGGTCTGCTGGGCGGGGACGCCGGGGGTGTAGACGCCGGGTTCGGCCTGCGGGTCCTCGCCCTCGCCGCGTTCGGCCATCCGGCGGGCCCGGCGGCTGCCGGGGGCGGGCGCCTGGGCCTGGGCCTGGGCGGCCAGTGCCTGGGCGGCGACGACGTCCTCGGGGATGTCGTCGTCGTTGGTGTTGCGGCGTCCGGGCAGGGCCAGGACCAGCACGACCGCGCCGAGCGCGAGCCGGCCCCAGGACCAGGCGGTGTGGACGGCGCTGCCGGCGCGGGTGACGTCGAGCCGGCCGCCCTCGGCGGGGAGGGTGAAGCCCTGGGCCCAGCCGTCGACGGTGACGGCCGTCAGGGCCTTGCCGTTCAGGGTGGCCTGCCAGTCGCCGTCGGCCTGTTCGGCGAGCCGCAGCTGGCGGCCGGCCGGCCCGGCCGGGACGGTGGTCCAGATGTCGTGCCGGCCGGCCGGGACGACCAGCGGGACGGTGCCGGGGCTGGTGATCTGCGCCCGGGTGCCGGGGACGCTGGTGATCTGCCACAGGCCGGTGCCGTTGTCGAGGCTGAGCCGGACGATGCCGGGCGTGGTGTCCAGGACGTCGCGGACCTTGGCGATCACCGGGTCCTTCACCTCGACGTAGCTGATGCCGTACCCGGCCAGGGTGCGGGCCAGGTCGCCGCCGGAGCCGGCCAGCAGCTTGGCGGTGAGCGGGGAGAGCTGCCCGTCGGCGGCGGCGTCCACGGTGCCCTCGGCCTGGCCGGTGGTCAGGCCGGCCCCGCGCACCAGCACGTACCGGACGGCGGCGCCGTCGGCGTCGCCGGTGACCACCAGGGTGCGGGAGCGGTCGGTGGTGTTGCCGGACTCCGCGATGAACGCCGGGACCTGCGCGTCGGTGCCGCGCCGCAGCGGGCCGTCGGCGCCGGTGAGGGCCCACCAGACGGCGGTGCCGACCGGGGCGAGCACGGCGGCGGCCAGCACCAGCGCGGCGACCGGCTGGCGCCAGCCGAAGGCGATGCCGGAGACCCGGGTGTTGGCGCCGTCGGCGCCGATCGCGGCGGCGGCCAGCAGCGCGACGCCGGCCAGCAGGGTGGCGGGGCCGGCCCAGGCGGCGGTCTCGGGGCCGCCGGAGGCGGGGGTGACGGCGGTGCCGGCCACCGCGACCGAGAACAGCAGCCCGGCGGCGGCGGCGCCCCAGGCGGCCAGCACGGCGCGGCGGCGGTCGGCGCGCAGCAGTGCGGCGAGGGCGGCCAGCACCACGCCGGCGGAGAGCCAGGCGGGGGGCGTGCCGGCGCCGCCGGGGTTGACCAGGACCAGGCCGAGCGGGTCGGCGGCCGGGCCGTTGAAGCCGGGGACGCCGGCCTCCAGCAGCAGCCGGGAGGGGTTCGAGAGCACCTGGAGCGACCAGGGCGCGAGCACCAGGACCGGCACGCCGAGAATCACCAGGACGCGCAGGCCGAGCAGCCGCACCGCCTGGACGCCGGAGCCGAACGCGCCGCCGCGGAGCACCGCGTGGGCCAGCGCGGCCAGGCAGAGCGGGACGGCGATGGCCCAGGTGAGCGGGACGAAGGCGGTGCAGACGGTGAGCATCAGCACCGTCATCCAGGCGGACCGCCAGCCGGGGCGGGCGCCCTTGGCGGCGGTCTCCTTGCGGATGCCGAGGCCGGCGGTGATCGCGGCGGCGCGGGCCAGCGGGGGCAGCAGCACGGCGAGCACGGCGGTGCCGATCCGGCCCTGGGCGAGTGCGCCGGTGGCGGCGGGCAGCAGCGCGTAGGTGGCGCTGGCCCAGGCGCGGACGGCCTTGGAGGCGATCAGCGGGCGGGAGACCAGGTAGGCGCTGACCGCGGCGAGCGGGACGGAGAGCACCACGAGCAGGGTGAGCGCGAGGTCGGCGTGGTCGAACAGCGCCCAGGAGAGGATCGCCAGCACCGCGAGGTAGGGCGGGGCGGTGGCGGTGGAGCCGGTGCCGACGGCGTGCCAGGGCGCGGCGTACGCGTCCCACAGGCCGGCGGCGCCGTCCGCGGCGGGCAGCAGGGCGCCGCCCTGGAGGTAGCCGGAGCCGATCAGGTTGCGGCAGGCCGCGAGCGCGAACAGCAGCAGGCCGGCGAACAGCACCGGGGCCGGGCGCCGCACCAACTTCTTGAGCAGGGCGAACTGTTCGACCACCAGGTCGTCGGCGTCATCGTCGCCGGGGCCGGACTCGACCGAGCCGTGCCGGCCGCCGGTGTCGTCGGTGCCGCCGATGCCGAGCGAGGAGACGACGTTCTCGGCGGCCAGCCGGACGGTGGCGCCGGGGGCGGGGAACAGCGTGCGGTCGTCCAGCGAGTCGACCGAGCGGGTCTTGCGGCGGCGGGCCCGGGCGGCCATCAGCCGGGGCAGGCGCAGCAGTTCGTGGCCGAGGCCGGCGATCTCGTCGTAGGCCTGCCGGGGGTCCTTGCCGACCAGGTTGACCAGCACCCGGAGCAGGGTGCCGATGACCAGCCGGAGCAGGGTGTACGGGAAGAGCAGGCCCTTGGAGTTGGCGAGCAGGGTGTAGACGGCGCCGGCCTTGTCGACCCGGTGCGGGTGGGCGGGGGCGCAGTCGATGCTGCGGCGTTCGCGGCTGGCGGCCTCGGCGTGCCGGAGCACCGCGTCGGGGGCGACCACGACCCGGTGGCCGGCCGCGTTGACCCGCCAGCAGAAGTCGGTGTCGTCGCGCATCAGCGGCAACGCCTTGTCGAAGCCGCCGAGTTCCTCGAACACGTCGCGGCGCACCAGCATGCCGGCGGTGGAGACGGCGAGCACCGGGCGGACCTGGTCGTGCTGGCCCTGGTCCTGCTCGCGGCGGTCGAGGCCGGTCCAGCGGCGGCCGGAGCGGGCGATGGTGACGCCGACCTCCAGCAGCTGCCTGCGGTCGTACCAGGAGCGGAGCTTGGGGCCGACCACGGCGGCGGTCGGGGTGGAGTCGGCGACCTGGAGCAGTCGGCGCAGGGCGTCGGTCTGCGGTTCGCAGTCGTCGTGCAGCAGCCAGAGCCATTCGACCGGCTGGGTCTCGCGCGGTCCGCCGCGGCCGAAGTCGTCCTCGCCGCCGAGCGGGTCGCCGAAGTCGTCCCAGCCGCCGGTGACCGGGTCGTAGCCGGACGGGTCGAGGCTGTAGGAGAGGTCCTCGGGGCGCAGCGGGGGGCTGTTGAAGACGGCCTCGCCGACGGCGCGGCCGAAGCCGACCCGGCGGCCGAGGACCTGCGGGCCGCTGTCGGGGAGCCAGTCGCCGAGGGTGTCGGCGAGCAGTTGGGGCGAGTTGTCGGTGGAGCCGGTGTCCACCGCGAGGATCCGCTGGACCTGGCGGTCCTGGCCGAGCAGTCCGGCGAGCGCCTGCGGCAGCCAGCGGGCGCCGTCGTGCGAGACGATCACGGCGGTGACCAAGTGGCGCGGGTAGGCGGGCGGCCTGGCAGCGGAGAAGCCGCTCTGGTGGCTGTAGACAGTCATCGGGTGCGCGGACCACCGGTTCGGGTTTGACGGCAGATGACGCACCACACTAACGGCTCCGGGTGGCGCGATCGTCCCCGGCGGGTGTGAAAAGACGGTGCAGCGGGTAGCGGGTCCGGCGGCGCGGGCACGGCCGTGGCGGCCCCCGGCGCGGCGGCCCGCGGCCGCGGGGGGACCCGGCGCGGCGGCCCGCGGCCGTGGCGGCCCGGGAACGCGAAAGCGCCCCACCGGTGCGATGGGGCGCCGCTACTGGTCCTGGTGCGGACGGGGGTTCAGACCGCGCTCTTCTTGAGCCGGCGGCGTTCGCGCTCGGACAGGCCGCCCCAGATGCCGAACCGCTCGTCGTTGGCGAGGGCGTACTCCAGGCACTCGGCCCGGACCTCGCACGCCAGGCAGACCTTCTTGGCCTCCCGGGTGGATCCGCCCTTCTCGGGGAAGAAGGACTCCGGGTCGGTCTGGGCGCACAACGCGCGCTCCTGCCAGCCGAGTTCCTCTTCGTCTTCCTCGATGCCCTCACCGATCAACAGCTCAAAGAGCTCGCTCATACTGGCGCGCCTCCTCTGCCCCTCTTGGCGTCCCCGTGGTGTTGCCGTTGCCGGTGCGGCGGAACGACACGAGAGAAATTACAGTTGCGTCACTCTGGCCCAGTCAAGCCGAGCTCTGGTATTGGGCCGAGGATTCACTCCCCGGAACCAAGCCACTACGAATAGTGTACATATCCGGACAACCCGGACATCACGCCTGGTTCCTGACCAGCCATCAGGCCGCACTGCCGCTCCCGACCGGGACGGTCCGGGGCGATCTCAGGGCGTCCCTTCCCGGGGTTTTTCACTTCGAAACCTTAATGAGCGCTTATCACCCCATCCGGTGGTTCAGGGCTGATGTGACCCGAATGTCCGTCAGACCGCCTTGACACTGGAGGGTCGGTTGCGGTCTGCTTGCCCGCATGTCAGAGTTCCCGGCCACCTCCGCCGACCGGCGCCGCCAGGCGCTCCTCGGCGCTGCCGTGAACTCCTCGTGTTGTCGCCGCTGTCTCCGCTGTATCTAGGCGCCCGCGTCCCACCGCGCGCCGCCCCGGAACAGAGGCCGACCGCGCGACAGTCCCCCTGAACGTCCTCGCGGCCCCGGCTGAACCACACCCGCAGCCGAACCCGAGGACGTCACCGTGCGAATGCCCCGCCCCCGCAAGCGCAACCGCGACCGCAAGCGCCTGCCCGCCCCCGCCGCGCCCCGCTGGACCGACGGCCTGAGCGACCTGTCCATCGCGGGCGACCCGCTGGCCTTCCCGCACCTGGCCCGCACCGACCTGCCCGCGCACCCCACCACGCTCGGCGGCTACGCCCGGCTGGTCCGGGAGATCGCCGCCGACCGGGCCCGCTGGGAGCCGCTGGTCCGCTACGACGCGCTGACCCGCTGGTACGCCCGGCTGGAGACCGGCCCCGGCTACGAGGTGTGGCTGCTGAGCTGGCTGCCCGGCCAGTCCAGCGGCTTCCACGACCACGGCCGCTCCTCCGGCGTGATGACCGTCGTCCGGGGCGAACTCTCCGAGCGCTCGTTGACGGCCGGCGGCGAGGGCTCGCGCGCCCTGGCCGCCGGCGGGCTGCGGGTGCTCTCCCCGGGATACCTGCACGAGATGGTCAACGCCTCGCTGGAGCCCGCGGTTTCCGTCCACCTCTACACGCCCGGCCTGGTCGAGATGAACCAGTACCCGGCCGCCGCCACGGCCCCGGAGCGTCACCGGGTGCACTGACGCGCTGGCAGGATGAAGCCATGCGAATCACTGCGTTGGCGGGCGGGATCGGCGGGGCCAGGTTCCTGCGCGGACTGCGGGCGGCTCTCACCCCCGAGGACCGGATCACCGTGGTCGGGAACACCGGGGACGACATCCACCTCCACGGCCTGAAGGTCTGTCCCGACCTGGACACCGTGATGTACACCCTCGGCGGCGGCATCCACGAGGAGCAGGGCTGGGGCCGCGCCGACGAGACCTGGTCGATCAAGGAGGAGCTGAAGGCCTACGGCGTCGGGCCCGAGTGGTTCGGGCTCGGCGACCGGGACTTCGCCACCCACATCGTCCGCACCCAGATGCTCGCCGCCGGGTACCCGCTGTCCGCCGTCACCGAGGCGCTGTGCGACCGCTGGCAGCCCGGCGTGCGGCTGCTGCCGATGAGCGACGACCGGGTCGAGACCCACGTCCGGATCACCGACGCGGACGGGCCGCGGGTGGTGCACTTCCAGGAGTACTGGGTGCGGCTGCACGCCGCCGTCGAGGCCGAGGCGATCGTCGCGGTCGGCGCCGAGGACGCGAAGCCCGCGCCCGGCGTGCTGGAGGCGATCGCCGAGGCCGACCTGGTCCTGCTGCCGCCGTCCAACCCGGTGGTCTCGATCGGCACCATCCTGGCCGTGCCCGGCATCCGGGAGGCGGTCGCCGCCGCGAGCGCCCCGGTGGTCGGCCTCTCCCCCATCGTCGGCGGCGCCCCCGTGCGCGGCATGGCCGACAAGGTGCTGGCCGCCGTCGGCGTGGAGACCACCGCGGCGGCCGTCGCCCGGCACTACGGCGCGCGCCGCGACGGCGGGCTGCTGGACGGCTGGCTGGTGGACACCGCCGACGCCGCCGCGGTCGACGAGGTGGCCACCGCCGGGATCGCCTGCCGGGCCGTCCCGCTGCTGATGAGCTCCGTCGAGGCCACCGCCGAGATGGCGCGCGCCGCGCTGGCGCTGGCCGCGGAGGTCGCCGCGTGAGCGGGAGCCCGGGGCTGCACGTCCTGCCGGTGCGCGGGCTGCCGGAGGTCGCGGCCGGCGACGACCTCGCCGAACTGATCGCCAAGGCGGGCGACTTCGCGGACGGCGACGTCGTGGTGGTCACCTCCAAGGTGGTCTCCAAGGCCGAGGGGCGGCTGGTGCGCGCCGACGACCGGGAGGCCGCGATCGACGCCGAGACCGTCCGGGTGGTGGCCCGCCGCGGCCGGTCCCGGATCGTCGAGAACCGCAACGGCCTGGTGATGGCCGCGGCTGGCGTCGACGCCTCCAACACCCCGCCCGGGACGATCCTGCTGCTGCCGGTCGACCCCGACGCCTCGGCCCGGCAACTGCGCTCCCGGCTCCAGGAGTTGACCGGGCGGCGGCTGGCCGTGCTGATCACCGACACCTTCGGCCGGCCCTGGCGCAGCGGGCTCACCGACGTCGCCATCGGCGCCGCCGGGCTGCCCGTGCTGGAGGACCACCGCGGCCGGGTCGACAGCCACGGCAACGAGCTGCGGCTCACCGTCACCGCCACCGCCGACGAACTCGCCGCCGCCGCCGACCTGGTCAAGGGCAAGGCCACCGGCACCCCGGTGGCGGTCGTCCGCGGCCTGGCCGGACTGGTCACCGAGGAGGACGGGGAGGGCGCGCGCCGGCTCGTCCGCTCCGCCGGGCAGGACATGTTCCGCCTCGGCACCTCGGAGGCCGTCCGCGAGGCGGTCACCCTGCGGCGCACGGTGCGCGCCTTCACCGACGAGCCGGTCGACGGCGGCGCGGTGCGGCGGGCCGTGGCCGCCGCGGTCACCGCGCCCGCCCCGCACCACACCACGCCCTGGCGGTTCGTCCTGCTGGAGACCGCGCAGGCCCGCACC
Organism: Kitasatospora cineracea; assembly: GCF_003751605.1. NCBI lineage: Bacteria > Bacillati > Actinomycetota > Actinomycetes > Kitasatosporales > Streptomycetaceae > Kitasatospora > Kitasatospora cineracea. The sequence goes on along the minus strand of NZ_RJVJ01000001.1, from coordinate 2,442,481 downwards.
GCGCTGCTGGACGCCATGCTCGGCGCCTGGCAGCGGGACCTGCGGGAGCTCGACGGCTGGACCGAGGAGCGGATCGCCCGGCGCACCACCCGCGGCGAAGTGCTGCGCGGCGCGCCGTACTTGGTCGTCCCGTGCCTGGTGATGGACGGCTCCCACGACTACCCCGACGGGCGGCGGGCCGCGGCCGAGCGGGAGATGTTCGTGGTGGCGGTCGGGGCCGCCGTGCAGAACCTGCTGGTCACCCTGGCCGGCGAGGGCTACGGCTCGGCGTGGGTGTCGTCGACGATGTTCTGCCGCGACACCGTCCGGGAGGTGCTCGGGCTTCCGGCGGGGTGGGACCCGATGGGGGCGGTCGCGGTGGGGCGGGCGGCGGAGGAGCCGCGGGGGCGTCAGGAGCGGTCCGCGGAGGCGTTCTTGACGGTGCGGTGAGGTCGGAGCGCTGCCGGCGAAAGGCCCTCGGCGGCACAGCCCTTTCGACGGGCTCCGACCGGCAGCCGCCCCGGCCCGCCGTTCCCCGGGCCCCCGATCACTACCGTCCGCGGTGGTCGTTGGGGGCCAGGCGGGGGCCGTACTTCGGGGGGCGGGCTCCGGTGAGGGGGAGGAGGCGGCAGAGGCGGTGGCGGTGCGGGCGGTAGGGCTCCAGGAGGGCGAGCATCTGGGCGTCGTCGCTGCGGGGGCGGCCGGCCAGGGCCCAGCCGACGGTGTTGGGGAGGTGGAAGTCGCCGACGGAGACCGCGTCGGCGTCGCCGTTGCTGCGCTGCAGGGTCTCGGCGGCGGTCCACGGGCCGACGCCGGGGACGGCGGTGAGGCGGGCGAAGGCGTCCGCGGGGGGCATCGCCGCGGCCTGTTCGAGACGGGCGGCGAGACGGACGGCGCGCAGCACGGTCGCGGAGCGCTTGGGGTCGACGCCGGCCCGGTGCCAGGCCCAGCTGGGGACGAGGGTCCAGTCGCGGGCCGAGGGGGCGGTCCGCATGCCGAGGTCGGCGGCGGGGCCGGGGGCCGGGGTGCCGTGGTCGTGCAGCAGGGTGCGCCAGGCGCGGTAGGCCTCCATGGTGGTGACCTTCTGCTCCAGGATCGCCGGGACGAGGGACTCCATCACCAGGCCGGTGCGGGTCAACCGGAGCCCGGGGCAAGAGCGTTGGGCCTCGCGCAGCGGTCCGGGCGGGAGCGCGAGCCCGGCCGGGTCGTCCTCGGCGCCGAGCAGGGCGGGGAGCCGTTCGAGCAGCCAGCCGCCGCCGGGCCCCCAGCCGGTGGCGTCGATCTCGCCGGTGCGCTGGAGGATGCGCAGGGTGCCGGGGCCGTCCGGGGTGCGGGAGGTGCGCCAGAGCGCGCCGTCGGGGGTGCGGCGGAAGGCCGGGTCGCCGCTGCCGCGCTGGAGCGGGAAGAGGGTGCGGCCGAGGTCGAGGGGGTAGCCGGGCCGCCACTGCCGGGTCTGGGCGGGCATCGGGACGTCCTCGGGGTTCGGGCGGGGGCCGCGGGGGCCGGGTGCGGGCAGGGGCGAGCGTAACGCGACGCGGCCCTCCGGCGGGCCGGGCACCCTCCCGTCCGGCGGGGGGCAGGACGTAGGCTGGGGTGCACCATGACTGCGCCTTTCGCTGCCGACGCCCGCACCCCCGCCGAGCTGCTGCAGGCCTTCCTGCGCCCGGGGTCCGCTGCCGACCCGTCCCGCCCGTTGGTGACCTTCTACGACGACTCGACCGGGGAACGGGTGGAGTTGTCGGCGAAGACGTTCGACAACTGGGTGGCCAAGACGGCCAACCTGCTGCAGGACGAGTTGAACGCCTCGCCGGACGACCGGGCGGCGCTGCTGCTGCCGGCCCACTGGCAGAGCGCCGTGTGGCTGCTGGCCTGCTGGTCGGTGGGCGTGGTGGCGGTGCCGCAGGGCGAGCCGAAGGACGCCGAGCTGGTGGTCTCCGGGCCGGACGGGCTGGCGGCCGCGCAGGAGTGCCCGGGCGAGCGGGTGGCGCTGGCGCTGCGCCCGCTGGGCGGCCGGTTCCCGCAGCGGCCGGACGGGTTCCTGGACTACGCGGCGGAGGTGCCCGGGCAGGGCGACCGGTTCGCCCCGTACTCGCCGGTGGACCCGCAGGCGGTGGCGCTGGAGACGGTGGTGGACGGGCTGCCGCTGAAGCTGACCGGCGAGCAGGCCGTGGCGCTGGCCCGGGAGGGCGCCGCCCGGCTGGGCCTGGACAGCGGGAGCCGGGTTCTCTCGACGCTGTCCTTCGACGACTGGACGGGCCTGGAGGCGGGCCTGCTGGCGCCGCTGGCGGTGGGCGCGTCGGTCGTCCTGTGCCGCAACTCCGGGCAGTTGACGGAGGATCAGTGGCAGAGCCGGATCGACTCCGAACGGGTGACTCTGCGTCTCGGGTGACGGGCCCGGCCCGCCGGGGCGGGTAGTCCTGGGGCGATGGCAGTGGAGTGCGGCGACGGCGCGCTCCCGTCCGGCGGAACCGGCCGGACGGGGCGCGCCGCCGCCGTTTTCCGCCGTTTCGTCGGGTGACGGGTATCACATCGTGGACGGTTTCGCGGTCAGGCTCGTCTAGGGTGTCCGGGATGAACAGCGGACACCGGAACCGGGGCGACTCGGCGGACTCGACCACGCCGGGCGTCGACCCCGCCGACCAGTGGGTGCTCGATCCGGAGACCGGCGAGTTCCGGCTCGACCTGGACGCGGGCCGTCCCGCTCCCGCCGCTCGTCCCGCTCCCGCCGCGCGTTCCCGCAGTGCCGCGCCGCGCCCGCAGGGCGCCCGGCGGACCCCGGCGGCGGACGCCGCCGCGGCGGCGCCGGTCGGCGGCGGTCGGCGGGCCCGGGGCGCGACGGCGGTGCCCGGCGGACGGGCGGCGCGGCGCAAGGGCCGCTCCTCGCGCGGGCGGCGGGTGCTGAAGTGGACCGCGGGTTCGCTGGGCCTGGTGCTGGTCGCGGGCTGCGGCGGCGCGTACTACGTCTACCAGCACTTCAACAACAACATCTCCTCGGTGAAGGTCGAGGTCGGCGAGGAGTCGGAGCGCCCGCAGGCGACCGACGCGCTGAACATCCTGGTGATCGGCACCGACAGCCGGGTCGGCCTCGGCCGCGAGTACGGCGACGAGGGCTCGGCCGGGCACGCGGACACCACGCTGCTGTTCCACATCTCCAAGGACCGCTCCAACGCGACGGTGCTGTCCATCCCGCGCGACCTGATGGTGACCGTCCCGGACTGCAAGGCCGGCGACAAGAGCATCCCCGGCGAGGCCCGGGCGATGTTCAACACCAGCCTGGGCCAGGACGGCCGCGACCCCGGCTGCACCTGGAAGACCGTCGAGAAGCTGACCGGCGTCCGGATCAACCACTTCATGATGGTCAACTTCGAAGCGGTGAAGACCCTTTCGACCGCCGTCGGCGGTGTCGAGGTGTGCGCCTCGACCGACATCAACGACCCGTACTCGCACCTGAAGATGACCGCGGGCCGGCACGTGGTGCAGGGCGAGGAGGCGCTGGCCTTCGTCCGCACCCGGCACGCGGTGGGCCTCGGCGGCGACCTGACCCGGATCCCGCTGCAGCAGCAGTTCATCTCCTCGATGATCCGCAAGATGAAGAGCAGCGACACCCTGACCAACCCCGCCAAGCTGTGGGACCTGGCCGACGCCGCCACCAAGGCGCTGACCGTCGACGACGGGATCGGCAGCGTCAACAAGCTGAAGGACCTGGCGCTCGACATCTCCCGGATCGACACCAAGAACATCACCTTCACCACGGTGCCGGTGATCGACGACCCGGTGGACGACAACCGGCTGGCCCTCAAGCCGAACGACGCCCAGCAGCTGTTCGCCATGATCGCCGCGGACCGCTCGCTGACCGACGTCCCGCAGCAGGAGACCGCCCCCGCCGAACCCTCCGCGCCGGCCTCCTCCGCGCCCGCCGCGCCCCAGGTCGACGCGGCCGGCGTCAAGGTCACCGTCCGCAACGGCAGCGGCGCCTCCGGCCAGGCCGGCAAGGCCGCCACCGCCCTCCAGGGCAAGGGCTTCGCGCTGGCCGTCGTGGGCAACAACGCGGACGCGGCGGCGACCAGCGCGGTCACCTACCCGGCCGGGCACGAGGACGAGGCGCAGGCCGTCGCCGCGGCCCTCGGCCTGCCCGCGACGGCGGTGCAGCCCGGCAGCCGGCTCGGTGCGAAGGACGGCGTGGTCGTCGTGCTCGGCAAGGACTTCACCGGGGCGGGCGGCACGGCGTCGGCGCCGCCGACCGAGGCGCCCAAGGACATCCAGCGGGTGCAGGCCGACGACACCAACGTCTGTGCGGCGAAGGCGAAGTAGCGGCTCCGGCCTGGCTCTCAGGCGTCCAGGACCAGCGTCTCCGGGGCCGTCTCGGTGTAGGTCTCGCCGGTGCGCGGGCAGCGCCAGCGGCCGGGGGCAGCGGGGGTGAGCGGCTCGCCGGCCCGGCCGACCCACTTGATCCGGCGGGCCGGGACGCCCGCCATCAACGCGTGGTCGGGGACGTCCCGGTGGACCACGGCGCCGGCCGCGATCAGCGCCCAGCGGCCCACGGTGACGCCGGCCACCAGGACCGCCCGGCCGCCGACGGAGCAGCCCTCGCGCAGCGTGACGCCGCGGGCCTGCCAGTCCTCGCCGCGCTTGAGCCGGCCGTCGGGGTCGACCGAGCGCGGGTAGAGGTCGTTGGTGAGGACGGCGGCGGGACCGACGAAGACGCCGTCCTCCAGCACCGCCGGCTCGTACACCAGGGCGTGGTTCTGCAGTTTGACGCGGTCGCCGAGCTTCACGCCGGGGCCGACGTACGCGCCGCGGCCGATGATGCACTCGGCGCCGATCTCGGCGTCCTCGCGGACCTGGGCGAGGTGCCAGACGGTGCTGCCGGGGCCGATGGTGGCGCGCGGGTCGACGTCGGCGGTGGCCTCGATCCGGGGGGCGCTGCTCGTCATGGCGCGAGCCTAGTGCGGGGGGACGGTCCCCGTCCGGGGTTCCGGGGACCGTCCTCGACGCCCCGTCAGGGGGTGGGGGTGGGCTTCGGGTCGATCGGGGCGGGCGCGGTGGAGGCGATCACCGTGCGGGCCAGCCGGCGCGGGGAGGTGAGGAAGCCGAAGCCCCAGCTCATGTGCATGGTGCCGAGGGCCAGCGGGAGCAGCAGGTGCTGCTTGGACGACAGCCCGGTGCTGCGCAGGCTGCCGAGGACGATCGCCGCGGCGTAGCCGGCCGGCAGCAGCAGGAACGCCGGGTGCAGCGCGGCGCCGAGCACCAGGCCGGCCAGCACGGCGAGCAGGGCGGTCGGCGGGGCCAGGTAGCGCAGGTTGACCGAGCCGCGGTGGTAGCGGGTGACCACCCGGCGCCAACGACCGTAGTCCTTGTACTGCTTGGCCAGCGCGCGCACGCTCGGCCGCGGCCGGTAGGTGACCTGGAGCTGCGGGGTGAACCAGACCAGGCCGCCGGCCTGGCGGATGCGGTAGTTGAGCTCCCAGTCCTGGGCCCGGATGAACTCCTCGTTGTAGCCGCCCTGCTGCTCCAGCACCTCGCGGCGGAACGCCCCGAGGTAGACCGTCTCGGCGGGGCCGGCCAGGCCGCCGGTGTGGAAGGCCGCGTTGCCGACGCCGATCTTCGAGGTCATCGCGGCGGCGACGGCGTGCTCCCAGTCGGTCTCGCCCTCGGCGTGCATGATGCCGCCGACGTTGGCGGCGTCCATCTCGTCGAGCAGGCGGACGGCGGTGGCGATGTAACCGGGCGTCAGCAGTCCGTGGCCGTCGACCCGGACCACCACGGGGTGGCGGCTGGCCCGGATCGCCGCGTTCAGGCCGGCCGGGGTGCGGCCGGTCGGATTGGGGACGGTGCGCACCCGCGGGTCCTCGGCGGCGAGTTCGGCGGCGATCGCGTCGGTCCGGTCCGCGGACGGGCCCAGGGCGATCACCACCTCCAGCTCACCGGCGTACTCCTGCTCCAGGATGCGGCGGACGGCGGTGCGCAGGTGACGTTCCTCGTTGAGCACCGGCATGATCACGGAGACCGCCGGCAGCTCCTCAGCAGCCTTGGTGTTCATCGTGCCCGAGCGTACCGGCGTCGGACCGCGCTTGTCAGACGGGGTCCTCCCCCGTCCGGCGCGCCGTCCGGGCGGGTCGGGCCGGCCCGCCTAGCATGCGGAAGATGCCCCACCAGCGCCAGCCCGCCCGCCTGTCCGCACCGGCCCGGAGGCGGCGGCCCGGCCGCCGGAGGTGGGGGCGCTGGGCGGCGGGCACGCTCTCCTTCGCGGTGCTGGCCACCTCGTGCGGCGGGTGGGCGGTGCTGAACGGCGTCGGCGCCTCGCTCGACCGGGTGGACGCGATCGGCGGCGGCCCCGACCGGCCGGCCGACGACGGGGCGTCGACCTTCCTGGTGGTGGGCACCGACGAGCGCGCGGGCATCCCGGAGTCCACCCTCAAGGACGTGCTGCACGCGGGCGGCGAGTCCTGCCACTGCACCGACACCATGATGGTCGTGCAGCTGTCCGCGGACCGCGGCCGGGCCACCGTGGTCTCCGTCCCCCGCGACTCCTACGTGGACATCCCCGCGCACCAGGACCTCGCCACCGGCAGGCAGGTGGCCGCCGCCAAGGGCAAGATCAACGCGGCGTACGGGATGGGCGGGGCGCCGCTGGCGGTGCGCACCGTGGAGCAGAACACCGGGCTGCGGATCGACCACTACGTCGAGGTGAACTTCCTCGCCTTCGTCTCCACCGTGGACGCGCTGGGCGGCGTCGAGGTGTGCACGCCCAAGCCGCTCAAGGACGACTACTCGGGCCTGGACCTGCCGGCCGGCACCACCCGGCTGGACGGGGCGGGGGCGCTGCGCTACGTCCGGGCCCGGCACGTGGACGGGTCCTCCGACCTGGGGCGGATGCACCGGCAGCAGAAGTTCCTGGCCCAGCTGCTGCGCCGGGCCGCCTCCGGCGGGACCCTGCTCGACCCGGCGAAGCTCACCGGGGTGCTGGACACCGTGCTGCGCTCGGTGAAGGTCGACAAGGGGCTGGGCAACGCCGAACTGCTGGACTTCGCGGGCCGGTTGAAGGACCTGTCGGCCTCGGACGCGGACTTCGCCACGGTGCCGCTGTCCGAGGTGGACCACCAGGTGCCGGGCTGGGGCTCCACCGTGCTGTGGGACGAGAAGGGCGCGGCGGCGCTGTTCGAGGCGGTCCGGGCCGGGCGGCCGCTCACCGGGGCCGCGGCCGCCGCGCCGTCCGCCGCCGCTGCCGCCGGGCCGAGCGCCTCGCCCGTTGCCGGAACGATTCCTCCGGCGCAGGTCCGGGTGCAGGTGCTCAACGGGGCGGGCGTCCAGGGGCTGGGCTTCCGGGTCGACGCCGAGCTGCGCAAGGCGGGCTTCGCCACCACCGGCACGCCGTCCAACGCCCCGGGCGACGGGCCGGCCGCCACCCGGACGGTGATCCGCTACGACCCGCGCTGGGACGAGTCGGTGAAGACCCTGGCCGCCGCGCTGCCCGACGCCGAGCTCGATCCGGTGCCGGGCCTGGGCCCGACCTTCCAGGTGGTCGCGGGCAGCGGGTACCGGGCCCCGGCGGACCCGGCGGCGTCCTCGGCGGCCCCGGCCGCCCGGGCCGCGGCGCCCGAGAAGCCCGGTCCGACGGCGTCGCCGACGGCGGTGGCCGGTGCGGAGAGCGGCAGCGAGATCAGCTGCCCGTCCTGACCCCGGGGGGCGCGGCCCGGCCCCGAGGGCGCGGCCCGGCCCCGGGAACGCGGCGGGGCCGGAAGCGTCGGAACGCTTCCGGCCCGCCGGGCCCGCCGTCGGGGCGGGGTCAGTCGGAGGCGATGGCGGCCAGCACGTTCATCCGGGCGGCCCGGAAGGCCGGGACGAGGGCGGCGATCAGGCCGATGAGCACGGAGCCGGCCAGGACCACGGCCACGGTGCCGGTCGGGATCGTCAGGGCGGTCAGGCCCTGGTCGGCCAGCACGGACCGGGCGGTGACGCCCCAGGAGAGGCCGAGCGCGGTGCCGAGGACGGCGCCGAACAGGGCGATGACCACCGATTCGAGCCGGACCACCCGGCGCAGCTGGCGGCGGGAGAGGCCGATGGCGCGCAGCAGGCCGATCTCCCGGGTCCGCTCGATCACCGACAGGGCCAGGGTGTTGACCACGCCGAGGACGGCGACCACGATCGTCAGGCCGAGCAGGCCGTAGACCATGTAGAGCAGCTGGTCGACCTGGGACTTGATCATCTCCTTGTAGCCGGCCTGGTCCTTGACCGTCAGCTGCGGGTAGCCCTCCAGGGACTTCTGCAGGGCGGTGAGCACCTCGGCCTTGTCGGCGCCGGCCGAGGCGCCGGCGAACACCGCGGAGTCCGCGGGCAGTTCGCCGCCGAGCGCGGCGGAGACGGTGGGGATGCCGGTGAAGAAGTTGCCGTCGAAGAGCTGGTTGCCGGTCTTCAGGACGGCGGCGACCTTGAGGGTCTGGGTGCGGCCCTTGTCGTAGCCGACGGTGATCGGGTCGCCGACCTTCAGGTGGTGCGCGTCGGCGAACTTCTGGTCGACCGAGAGGCCGCCGGGTTCGGCGAAGACGCCCTCGGCGGTGCCGGCGGCGAGCGGCAGCCGGAAGTCCCGGGTGAAGCTCGGGTCGGCGGCGACCAGTTCGGTCTCGGTGCGGGTGCCGTCGGGGGTGGTGAGGTCCGCCGGGACGGACTTCTGCCGGGTGATGTGGTCGATGCCCGCGGTGTGCCCGACCGCGTCGGCCATGGCCGGGGTGAGGCCGGTGCGGCCGCCGGCCACGATGTAGTCGGCGCCGACGGACTTGTCGATCTGGGCGGTGGCCGAGGTGACCATGGAGGAGGTGACCACGGAGGCGCCGATCACCACGGCCAGGCCGATCATCAGGGCGGCGGCGGTGGAGCCGGTGCGCCGCGGGTTGCGCATCACGTTCCGCTGGGCGAGGCGGCCGGCCGGGCCGAACAGGGCGGGCAGCGCGCCGCCGAGCAGCCGGAGCAGGCCGGAGACCAGCAGCGGACCGAGCACCACGGCGCCGACCAGGGTGGCGAGCACGCCGAGGCCGATCAGCATCCCGCCGGTGGAGCCGGTGGAGGTGCCGGCCAGCACCAGGGCGGCGGCGCCGAGCACCGTGACCAGGGCGCCGACCGCGACCCGGATCCGGTTGGCCCGGGGCTCGGGCGGGGCCGCGTGGTCGAGCAGCGCGGCCATCGGGGTGATCCGGGAGGCGCGGCGGGCCGGCACGAACGCCGCGAACAGCGTCACCAGCACGCCGACCGCGTACGACACGGCGGGCACCGTCCAGGTGACGTCCAGCGAGGTGGCGTCCAGGTTCATCCCGGCGGCCTTCATCAGCTGGATCAGGCCGAGCGCCAGGCCGAGGCCGGCGCCGATGCCGAGGGTGGAGCCGAGCACGCCGAGGATCAGGCCCTCGGTCAGCACCGAGCGGTTGACCTGGGAGCGGCTGCCGCCGATGGCGCGCAGCAGGCCGATCTCCCTGGTCCGCTGGGTGACCAGCATGGAGAAGGTGTTGACGATCAGGAAGCCGCCGACGCCGGCCGCCAGGACGGCGAAGCCGAGCATCGCGTACTTCATGAAGTCGAGGAAGGAGCCGACGTCGTCGGCGTTCTCCTGCTGCTGCTCGGCGGCGGTCTTGGCCTGGAAGCCGCTGCCGAGGTCGGCCAGCGCGGCGGCCTTCAGCTGCTCGTCGCTGCGGCTGCCGTCGCCGAACACCTCGACCGAGGTGTACGCCTCGGTGCCGAGCAGCACCTGCTGGGCGGTGGGGGTGTCCAGGAAGGCGAGGGCGGCGCCGGGGTTGGTGGTGCGGAAGGTGGCGATGCCGGAGATGGTGAAGTCGTGGTCGCCGCTGTCGGTGATGACCCGCAGCCGGGCGCCCAGGCCGAGGCCGGACTTCTTGGCGGTGTCGGCGTCCAGCACGATCTGGTCGGCGCCCTGCGGGACGTGGCCGGAGGTGACGTCGACCGAGTTGCGCGGGGTGTCCGTCCAGTTGCCGGTCAGGGTGGGGGCGCCGGTGGTCGGGCCGACCAGCTTGTTGGTGGCCGGGTCGACCAGGACGGCGGTGGAGACCATGACCTGGCCGAGGGCGGCCTTGACGCCGGGCTCGGCGGCGAGCTTCGCCGGGGTGCCGACCGGGATGGTGGGGATCGCGGCGGGGCCGCCGCGCTGGGCCATCTCGTCCTTGGCCTTGGCGACCGAGAGGTCGGAGGCGGTGGCCGCGAACAGCTTGTCGAAGGTGCTGGTGGCGGTGTTGTAGAAGACCAGGGTGCCGGCCACGAAGGCGACCGAGAGCACCACGGCGAGCAGGGAGAGCACCAGGCGCCACTTGTGGGCGAAGAAGCTCCGCAGCGAGGTCTTGAGCAGCATGTCTTCCGGCCCCGTCTCAGCTGGTGCGCTTGCCGTCGAAACGGCGCATGCGGGTCAGGACGGTGTCGGCCGTGGGGTTGTGCATCTCGTCGACGATCCGGCCGTCGGCGAGGAACAGCACCCGGTCCGCGTGGCCGGCGGCCACCGGGTCGTGCGTCACCATCACGATGGTCTGGCCGAGTTCGTCGACCGAGCGGCGCAGGAAGCCGAGCACCTCGGCGCCGGAGCGGGAGTCGAGGTTGCCGGTGGGCTCGTCGCCGAAGATGATCTCGGGGCGGGCGGCCAGCGCACGGGCCACCGCGACGCGCTGCTGCTGGCCGCCGGAGAGCTGGCCGGGGCGGTGCTTGAGCCGGCCGGACAGGCCGACGGTGTCGATCACCTGCTCCAGCCAGGCGCGGTCGGGCTTGCGGCCCGCGATGTCCATCGGCAGCGTGATGTTCTCCACCGCGTTCAGTGTGGGGAGCAGGTTGAACGCCTGGAAGATGAAGCCGATCTTGTCCCGGCGGAGCCGGGTCAGCTGCTTGTCCTTCAGGCCGGTGATCTCGGTGTCGCCGATCCAGATCCGGCCCTGGGAGACGGCGTCCAGCCCTGCCAGGCAGTGCATCAGCGTGGACTTGCCGGACCCGGAGGGGCCCATGATGGCGGTGAAGCGCCCGCGCTCGATGTCCACGTCGACCGCGTCGAGCGCCGTCACCCGGGTCTCCCCCGCGCCGTACGCCTTGGTGACCTGCCGGGCCTGGGCGGCGGCGGTGCCGCGCTCCGGCAGGTGTGAGAGGTGAGCGGCGCTCGCTGCCGTGGTCACTGAATGCTCCTCGCTGTGGGTCCACCCGTTGGCCCCCAGCTTTCCGGGCACCGCCCCGGTCGCGGAATCCAGCAGGCATCCGTCTTCGGGGTGGGGCCAGCACCACCTTCGTGGTGGGGCTGGGGGGATGGCTCCACGGTAGGAGCGGCGGTCGGGGCCGGTCGTCCTCCACCGGGCTGAGCCCCGTCCCGGGAATGCGTCCGGGGCCCGGGCCCTCTCCCCTAGGGGTTGCCGCGGCGCGGTCTGAGGGTCCGGGCCCCGGTCGAGGCCCTCCGATGTGACGAACGGTCAGCCGGTGGTGGCGAGTTCCGCGCGGGGTGCGAGTGCGGCGGAGAAGGCGTCCACCACCGGGGTGAGCAGGACCTCGGTCTCGCGCTCCAGTTCGGTGGTGCCGTCCTCGCGCACCCCGACGTGCCGGTCCAGCACGAACCAGCCCTGGGTGACGTGCCCGGCGCCCATCGCGTTGAGCACCGGCCGCAGCGCGTAGTCCACCGCCAGCACGTGCGCGGTGGAGCCGCCGGTGGCCAGCGGCAGCACCGTCTTGCCGCGCAGGGCGTACTGCGGCAGCAGGTCGAGCAGGGCCTTCAGCAGGCCCGAGTAGGCGGCCTTGTAGACCGGGGTGCCGATCACCACGCCGTCGGCCCGCTCGAACAGCTCGACGGCCCGGGCTATCGCCGGGTCCGAGGTGTCCGCGGCGAGCAGGGCGGCGGCGGGCAGGGCGCGGGCGTCCAGCGGGTGCACCAGGTGGCCGTCGGCGGCGAGCCGGCGGTCGACGTGGCGCAGCAGCCGGGTGGTGCGGGAGGTCGCGGACGGGGAGCCGGAGACGGACAGGATCACGGCCATGGAGTCACCTCGGGGCGTACGGCCGCGGGCAGGGCGCGGCCGGGAAAGGGAGCGGAGAGGGGAGGCGAGGGCGCAGGTCGCCTGGGGTGAGTGCGCGCGGCGGGCATCGTCAGCCGCGACACAGCGAACAGGACACCCGGCCGTGGTCGACGTGCCGCCGACGGGTGAGGACCTGAAGCTGCTCCATGCCGTCATGCAAACACGCCCGGTTTCGGCGGGTCAAGGCCGTGCCCGCCTGGTGAACACTCCCCGGAACCGTCCGCGCCCTGCATCAAAACGGCCACAACGGGGCCCGCAGCGCCTCCGCGATCACTGCGCGGCGCCCGGTTCGGGCATCCTTCCCCCATGAACACGTGGCAGGAGCGCCCGGGGGGCGGCGCATACGGGCAGGGCGACGCGGCGCGGGGCCAGGGCGGACCGGCGGCCGAGCCGCCGCTGCCGCCGGAGCTGAATCCGCGCGGCGCGGGCGTCCCGCTCTCCCGCCCCGCCCAGCAGGACCGGCCGACCACGGGCCGCCCGCCCGGCCCGGGCCAAGGCCCCGGCGGGCAGCCCCCGTACGGCGGCGGGCAACCGCCCCACGGCGGCGGCGGGCAGCCCCCGTACGGCCGGCAGCCCTACGGTCAGCAGCCGTCCGAGCCGCAGCGGCCCGGCGGGGCGGCCCCCGGGGCGGGGCCCGGGGCCCGGCCGCGCCGCTCGCGCAAGAAGGTCGTCGGCTACTCGGTGCTCGGCCTGGTGCTGGCCCTGCTGGTCACCATGGTCGGCACCTACTTCTGGGCGGACGGCAAGCTGCACCACGAGAACGTGCTGGCCGACTACCCGGGCCGCCCGGCCGCGGGCAAGGGCACCAACTGGCTGATCGTCGGCTCGGACAGCCGGGCCGGCCTGACCGACGCCGACGAGCAGGACCTGCACACCGGTTCCGCCGAGGGCAAGCGCAGCGACTCGATGATGATCCTGCACATCGGCGACAACGGGAACACCCTGATGTCGATCCCGCGCGACTCCTGGGTGCAGATCCCGGCGCACCAGGACACCTCCGGCAGCGGCAAGACCGTCCCCGCCGCCACCCACAAGATCAACGCGGCCTTCGCGGCGGGCGGCGGCCGGCTGCTGGTGCAGACCGTCGAGACCAACATGGGCCTGCGGATCGACCACTACGCCGAGATCGGCTTCGCCGGCTTCGTCGGCCTGGTGGACGCCGTCGGCGGCGTCGAGATGACCATCGACCAGCCGGTCAAGGACAAGGACTCCGGCCTCGACCTGCAGGCCGGCACCCAGACCCTGAACGGCAAGCAGGCGCTGGCCTTCGTCCGGCAGCGCCACCAGATGGCCGACCAGGACCTCGGCCGGATGCGCAACCAGCAGAAGTTCCTCGGCGCGCTGGCCAAGCAGGCCGCCTCGCCGACCACCCTGCTCAACCCGTTCACCTTCTACCCGCTGGTCTCGGCCGGCCTGGACACCGTGATCGTCGACGACGACGCCGGGCTGACCGACCTGGGCTCGATGTTCCTCGCCATGAAGGGCGTGACCGGCGGCGACGGCAAGACCATCACCGTCCCGATCGGCAACCCGGACTACCACACGCCCACCGGCGAGTCCGCGGTCAAGTGGGACCCGGCGAAGTCCAAGGCGGTCTTCGACGCGATGAAGAACGACACCGCCGTCCCCGACGTGAAGTGACCGCCCGCTGAGGGGGTGCGCCCCGCGGCGGCGTTCGGAATTCGTACGGCGAATCCGAACTGCCGCCGCGGGGCGCGTCGTTGACGGCGGGTCGGGGGGCCGGGCAGGACAATGTCCGCCATGTCGCTGGTGACCGCCCTCATCTACCGCCGCCGCAGCCGCCCGTTCGGCCGCCTGGTCCAGGAGGCCCTGGCCCTCTACGGGATGGAGGTGCCGGCCGCCGCCGAGATCGGCCCCGGCCTGGTGGTGTTCCACCGCGGCTTCGGCACCGTCCTGCACCCGTACACCACGCTGGGCGCGAACGTCACGCTGTACAACGGCGTCACCATCGGCCGGGCCGACCCGTGGGTCCCGCAGGAGCTGTCCGCGATGCGGCGGGTGGTGCTGGAGGACGGCGTGGTGGTCTGCGCGGGCGCCAAGATCGTCTGCAAGAGCGGCACCCTGACCGTCGGCGCCGACACCGTGGTCGGCGCCAACGCCGTCCTCACCCGCTCCACCGGACCCGGCGAGATCTGGGCCGGCGCCCCGGCCCGGAAGGTCGGGGAGCGCCGGCGGGTGAGCGAGCAGGGGCGCGAACCGGTCGGCGGGTGAGCGAGCAGGGGCGCGAACCGGTCGGCGGTCAGGGCAGGTTGCGGGCCATGACGATGCGCTGGACCTGGTTGGTGCCCTCGTAGATCTGGGTGATCTTCGCGTCCCGCATCATCCGCTCCACCGGGTAGTCCCGGGTGTACCCGTACCCGCCCAGCAACTGCACCGCGTCCACCGTGATCTCCATCGCCGCGTCCGACGCGAAGCACTTCGCCGCCGCACCGAAGAACGTCAGGTCACCGTCGCCGCGCTGCGACTTCGCCGCCGCCGCATAGGTGAGCTGCCGCGCCGCCTCCAGCTTCATCGCCATGTCCGCCAGCATGAACTGCACGCCCTGGAAGTCCGCGATCGCCTTCCCGAACTGCCGGCGCTCCTTCACGTACCCCTTCGCGTAGTCCAGCGCGCCCTGCGCGATGCCCAGCGCCTGCGCCGCGATCGTGACCCGGGTGTGGTCGAGCGTGCGCATCGCGGTGGCGAAACCGGTGCCCTCCGCCCCGATCATCCGCTCCGCCGGGATCCGCACGCTGTCGAAGTACACCTCACGCGTCGGCGAGCCCTTGATGCCCAGCTTCTTCTCCGGCGCGCCGAAGGAGACGCCCTCGTCGCCCTTCTCCACCACGAACGCCGAGATCCCCTTCGAGCGCTTCTCCGGATCGGTCACCGCCATCACCGTGTAGTACTCCGAGACGCCCGCGTTGGTGATCCACCGCTTCACACCGTCGAGCACCCAGAAGTCCCCGTCACGCACCGCCCGCGTCCGCATCCCCGCCGCGTCCGAGCCCGCCTCCGGCTCCGAGAGGCAGTACGAGAACATGCCCTCGCCCCGCGCCAGCGCCCCCAGGTACTTCGCCTTCAACTCCTCCGAACCCGACAACTGCACCGGCAGCGAACCCAGCTTGTTCACCGCCGGGATCAACGACGACGACGCGCATACCCGCGCCACCTCCTCGATCACCAGCACCGTCGCCAACGCGTCCGCCCCCGCACCGCCGAACTCCTCCGGCACGTGCACCGCATGCAGATCCGCCGCCCGCAACGCATCCAGCGCCTCCTGCGGGAAACGCCCCTCCTCGTCCACCGCCGCCGCGAACGGAGCGATCTTCGCCTCCGCCAGCGAACGCACCGACTCCCGGAGCATCTCGTGCTCCTCGCCGAGCCGGTAGAGGTCGAAGTCCGCCCCGGAGTTGCCCGCCATGTTGCTCGCCCCTCACGTTAATTACCGTTAAGTAGTGGCCATCCTAGGGTCGGGGGCGCCCCGGCGGCAGGTGACCGGGGCAACAGGGCGGGCCCGGGTTCAGCTGACGTCCCGGCCGAGGGTGTCGGCGCTGGTGCGGTGCTCGGCAAGGTAGTCGTCCATCCGGTCGGTGCGCATGGCGGTCCACAGCACGCTCGCGGCGCCGTCGTCCATCAGGACCACGTCCTGGCCGTCGACGGTGTCGAAGCCGCCGAAGGGGGCGTTCATGAAGTGCACGCCGTCGGGGCGGATGTCGCGCAGGCTCCAGGCCAGGTCGTAGAGGTCGGTGTTGCTGAGGCGGTCGTCGACGCTGGCGACGTCGCCGATGGTGCCGAGCAGGCCGGTGAGCTTGGACGGGCTGGCGAGGGTGCCGGAGCTCATGGTCCTGAGCATCAGGGCGCGCAGGAAGTTCTGCTGGCGCTTGGTGCGGTCGAGGTCGCCGTTGGGCAGGCCGTGCCGCTCGCGGACGTAGAGCAGCGCCTCGGCGCCGTCCATGTGGTGGGTGCCGGCCAGCCACTCGCGGGCGTCGCCCTTGGCCTCGATGGTGCGCGGGATGGTGATGTCCACGCCGCCGACCGCGTCGGTGAGGGCCCGGAAGCCGTTCCAGTCGATCACCGCGAGGTGGTCGATCCTGATCCCGGTGAGGTCCTGGACGGTTCGGACGGTCAGCGCGGGGCCGCCCCAGGAGTAGGCGGCGTTGATCTTCGCTCTGCCGTGGCCCGGAACCGGCACCCAGGTGTCGCGCGGGATGGAGACCAGCGCGACCGACTTCCGGTCGGCCGAGATGTGCATCAGCATCATGGTGTCGCTGCGCTGGGCGCCCACCTGCCAGGCCGGGGCCTTGGCGTCCTTGCCGGTGGTCGGCTCGTCGGAACGGGCGTCCAGGCCGACCAGCAGGAAGGTCTGGCCGCTGTGCGGGACGGCCGGCGGCTGTTCGGAGGCCGGCAGCGTCGGGAAGGCGTCCGGGATCCGCCGCACCGAGGAGGCGTAGTGGTCGGCCGCCCAGAGCAGCCCGCCGAACGCCCCGCCCACCAGCACCAGCAGCACCGCCAGCGTCCACGCCAGCAGCCGCCGGCCCCGGCGCCGGCGCGGGGCGGGGCCCGGCCCCGGCCCGTCCCCGTCGGAGTCGGGCCCACCGTCCTCGTCGTCGTCCTCGTCGCGGTCGAAGATGCTCAGCGGGCCGGGGTCCTCGTCCGGCTCGTCGTGCCGCCCCTTGGAAGTCATGGCGGCATTGTGAACCTCCTGCACAGACCTTCGCGCCGGAACCGTAATATCTGCAGACCGCCTACGTCCGGCGGACGGCTAACATCAGTGGCTGCGGCCGCGGCCCACCACTGGTACGGCCCCGAACTGAACTGAAGGAAACGCGTATGGCTCCCCGCATCACGGTGATCGGCACCGGCTACCTGGGCGCGACGCATGCCGCGTGCATGGCGGAGCTCGGGTTCGAGGTCCTCGGTCTCGACATCGACCGGGACCGGCTGACCGCGCTGGCCGCCGGCCGGGTGCCGATGTACGAACCCGGGCTGTCGGAGCTGCTGCTCAAGCACGTGGCGGGCCACGAGGGGTCCAGCGGGCGGCTGCGGTTCACCGACTCCTGGGAGGAGGTCGCGGCCTTCGGCGACGTCCACTTCATCTGCGTCAACACCCCGCAGCGCAAGGGCGAGTTCGCGGCCGACATGAGCTACGTGGACTCCGCGCTGGACTCGCTGGCCCCGCTGCTGGAGCGGCCCGCCCTGGTCGTCGGCAAGTCGACGGTGCCGGTGGGCTCGGCGAACCGGCTGGCCGCCCGGCTGGCCGAGCTGGCCCCGGTCGGGGCGCAGGCCGAACTGGCCTGGAACCCGGAGTTCCTGCGCGAGGGCTTCGCCGTCGGCGACACCCTGCACCCGGACCGGCTGGTGGTCGGCGTGCGCAGCGAGCACGCCGAGCAGGTGCTGCGCGAGGTGTACGCGGGGCCGATCGCGGACGGCGTGCCGTTCGTGGTGACCGACTTCCCGACCGCCGAGCTGGTCAAGGCCGCCGCCAACTCCTTCCTGGCCACCAAGATCTCCTTCATCAACGCGATGGCCGAGGTCTGCGAGAGCGCCGGCGCCGACGTGGTGCAGCTGTCCAAGGCGCTGTCGTACGACGCCCGGATCGGCGGCAAGTTCCTGAACGCGGGCCTGGGCTTCGGCGGCGGCTGCCTGCCCAAGGACATCCGGGCGTTCATGGCCCGGGCCGGCGAGCTGGGCGCGGACCAGGCGCTGACCTTCCTGCGCGAGGTCGACTCGATCAACATGCGGCGCCGCTCCCGGATGGTGGAGCTGGCCCGCGAGCAGTGCGGCGGCGGCTTCCTGGGCCGCCGGGTCGCGGTGCTGGGCGCGGCCTTCAAGCCGAACTCGGACGACATCCGGGACTCGCCCGCGCTGAACGTGGCCGGGCAGATCCAGCTGCAGGGCGCCCAGGTCACCGTCTACGACCCGAAGGCGATGGACAACGCCCGCAAGATGTTCCCCGGCCTGTCCTACGCCGCCTCCCCGCTGGACGCCGCCGAGGGCGCCCACGTGGTGCTGCACCTGACGGAGTGGCAGGAGTTCCGCGAGCTCGACCCGGCCGAGGTCGGCGCGGTGGTCGCCGAGCGCCACCTCGTGGACGGCCGCAACGTGCTGAACGGCGACGCCTGGCGGGCCGCCGGCTGGACCTACCGCGCGATGGGCCGCCCCTCCGCGGAGTGACCCGCCCCGCGCACGCGCGACGGCCGGGCCCGGAATGACCGGGCCCGGCCGTCCGTTCTCCCCGGCATGAGCTACGCAGACGACGCCACCGTCCGGAAGGTCCTCACCTCCTCCGGCGACACCTGGGCCGTGGTCGGCCTGTCGAACAACACCGCGCGCGCCGCGTACGGCGTGGCCCGGGTGCTGCAGCGGGCCGGGAAGCGGATCGTGCCGGTGCACCCGAAGGCCGAGACGGTGCTCGGCGAGCCGGGCTACGCCTCGCTCGCCGAGATCCCGTTCCCGGTCGACGTGGTGGACGTGTTCGTCAACTCCGAGCTGGCCGGGCCGGTCGCCGACCAGGCGGTGGCCGCGGGCGCGAAGGCGGTCTGGTTCCAGCTCGGGGTCATCGACGAGGCGGCCTACGCGCGCACCCGCGCGGCCGGCCTCGACATGGTGATGGACCGCTGCCCGGCGATCGAGCTGCCGCTGCTGTAGCGGCGGGTCAGCCGCCGGTCGGCGCGCCGATCGGGAAGGCGATGTCGCAGACCTCGTCGGCCGGCCCGGCGGTCGCCCAGTCCGCGAAGTAGACCTCCCGGCCGGCGCCGGTGCGCGGGGTGCCGGCCCGTTCCATCCACGCGCAGACGGCGTCGTACGCGCTGAGGATCTGCGGGTACTCCACCTGCGCCTTGGTGACCGTGGTGTACGCCTCCCGGTGCGCGGGCTCGGTGCGGTGCGCGGCGGTCAGGCCGGCGGCGCGGGCCGGGTCGACCGGGACGCAGACCTCCACCGGGCCGTCGGCGTCCTCGTTGACGTCCCCGTGGTAGACCACGAAGGGGGCGGCCGCCACCCCGCCGTGGGCCTCGGCCACCGCCGCCAGCCGGGCGGTGGCCTCCGGGATGAAGCGGTCCAGCTCCTCCGGCCCGGCCCGGCGCTGCTCGGTGAGCACCAGCTGCTCGGGCACGTCGCGCTGTTCGATCCGGTACATCTCGTCGATCCCTTCGAGTCCGCTGAGTTGGACGCGGAGGTGGTCGGCCAGCGTCCGCTGCGAGGCGGTCCGCCGTTCGACGGCGGCCCAGTACGCGGCGACCCGCTCGGCCGCCGCGGGGCCCGGCAGGGCGAGCACCTCGGCGACCGTGGCCAGCGGCATGTCCAGGCCGCGCAGCCGGACGATCAGCCGCGCGGTGGCCAGCCGCTCCGGCCGGTAGTACCGGTAGCCGCTGTCCGGGTCGATCCGGTCCGGCGGCAGCAGTCCCTGCCGGTCGTACAGCCGCAGCGCCTTCGGCGACAGCAGGCCGCGGCGGGCGAACTCACCGGTGGTGAGCAGCCGTTCCTCCTCCGCACCGGCAACGCTGCCCCCTGCCCCAGGGGCGAGGTCAAGCCCGTGGTTCACGCGCCGTCCAGCCGGGCCAGGGTGGCGATCGAGGGGCGGCGCTCGGCCCGCAGCCGGGTGGCGACCGTCTCGGCGCCGCGCAGCGCCCGCACCGCGTTGTGCCAGGTCAGCTTGGCCAGGTCGGCCTCGGACCAGCCGCGGCGCAGCAGTTCGGCGACCAGCACCGGGTAGCCGGCGACGTCCTCCAGGCCGGCCGGGGTGAACGCGGTGCCGTCGTAGTCGCCGCCGAGGCCGATGTGGTCGACGCCGGCCACCTCGCGCAGGTGGTCGAGGTGGTCGGCGACGGTGGCGGCGGTGGCGACCGGGCGGGGGTGCTCGGCCTCGTAGGCGCGCTGCACGGCCATCGCCTCGGGGGTGGTCTCCAGCGGGTGCAGGCCCTTGGCCCGCATGTTGGCGTCGGCGGCGAGCGTCCACTCGATGGCGGCGGGCAGCACGAACTTGGGCACGAAGGTGGCCATCACCACGCCGCCGTTGGCGGGCAGTTGGACCAGCACGTCGTCGGGGACGTTGCGCGGGTGGTCGCAGACGGCGCGGGCCGAGGAGTGCGAGAAGACCACCGGGGCCTCGGAGACCCGCAGCGCGTCGCGCATGGTGTCGGCGGAGACGTGCGAGAGGTCGACCAGCATGCCGAGCCGGTTCATCTCCCGCACCACCTCCTCGCCGAACGCGGTCAGTCCGCCGTGCACCGGCTCGTCGGTGGCGGAGTCCGCCCACGGCACGTTGGAGTTGTGGGTGAGCGTCAGGTAGCGCACGCCCAGCTCGTACAGCGCCCGCAGGGTGGCCAGCGAGGAGTTGATGGAGTGTCCGCCCTCGGCGCCCATCAGCGAGGCGATCCGGCCCTCGGCGCGGGCGGCCTCCACCTCGTCGGCGGTCAGCGCGAGCCGCAGGTGCCCGGGGTGCCGCTCGGCCATCGCCCGGACGAAGTCGACCTGTTCCAGCGTGGCGCTGACCGCGTCGTCCCCCGCCAGCTCGGCCGGCACGTACACCGACCAGAACTGCGCACCGACCCCGCCCGCCCGCAGGCGGCCGAGGTCGGTGTGCAGCCGGTGGCTCTGGTCCGCGGCCAGGTCCACGGCGTCGAGGTCGTACCCGGCCTGGGCGCGCATCGCCCAGGGCAGGTCGTTGTGGCCGTCCACCACCGGCGTGGTGCGCAGGACGGCCCGGGCGCGGTCGAGCAGTTCGGGGGTCATCCCCCCGTTCTACTACTTGCCGAAGCCGAACGAGTCGTTCCCCGCGACCTTGGCGCGCAGCTTGCGGCCCTTCTCGGTGGCCTGGCTGTTCAGCTCGGCCTGGAACTCGACCATCTTCTCGGCGAGTTCGGCGTCGAACGCGGCCAGCATCCGCACCGCGAGCAGCCCGGCGTTGCGCGCGCCCGCGACCGACACGGTGGCCACCGGCACCCCGGCGGGCATCTGGACGATCGACAGCAGGCTGTCCATCCCGTCCAGGTACCGCAGCGGCACCGGCACCCCGATCACCGGCAGCGGCGTCACCGACGCCAGCATCCCGGGCAGGTGCGCGGCCCCGCCGGCCCCGGCGATGACCGCCTTCAGCCCGCGCCCGTGCGCCCGCTCGCCGTACGCCACCATCTCGCGCGGCATCCGGTGCGCGGAGACCACGTCGACCTCGTACGGGATCTCGAACTCGTCGAGCGCCTGCGCGGCGGCCTCCATCACGGGCCAGTCGGAGTCGGAGCCCATCACGATGCCGACAAGGGGGGACTGAGTCATGGGGAGTCCTCTCATAGGTGCCCCGGAGCTTGGACCGGAGCGGGCGGGCCGGACTGTCATCGGGACGGTCCGGTGGCACAGCAGGTGATCACTGACGCACTGTCAGTGGCGGGTTCTGGCGTGTGCGTCGTGGCGACCACTCACGTGAAGCGGGCGTTCAAGTACCGCTGCTACCCGACGGATGCGCAGGCGGCCGAGCTGTCGCGCACGTTCGGGTGCGTGCGGCTGGTCTACAACCTGGCGCTGGCCGCCCGTGCCCAGGCGTGGGCGGAGCGCGGGGAGCGGGTCGGGTACGGGGCGACGTCGGCGATGCCGACGGGGTGGAAGCGGACGGCGGAGCTGGCGTTCCTGTCCGAGGTGTCGTGCGTGCCGTTGCAGCAGGCGCTGCGGCACCTGCAGGCGGCGTTCGCCGGCTTCTTCGCCGGGCGGTCGGGGCATCCGCGGTTCAAGTCGCGGAAGCGTTCGCGGGCCGCTGCCGAGTACACGCGTTCGGCGTTCCGCTACCGGGACGGGCAGTTGACGCTGGCGAAGACGGCCGGACCGCTGGAGGTCCGCTGGTCGCGGCCGCTGCCCGAGGGCGCGGTCCCGTCCACGGTGACCGTCAGCCGTGACGCGGCGGGGCGCTGGTTCGTGTCGCTGCTGTGCGAGGACCCGGACGTGCGACCGCTGCCCGTGTCGCGCACCGCCGTGGGCGTCGACCTGGGCATCGCACACCTGGCGGTGCTCTCCACTGGTGAGAAGATCGCCAACCCCCGGCACGAGCGCCGCGACCGCGAGCGTCTGGCCCGGGCACAGCGCGAGCTGGCCCGCAAGGCGAAGGGCTCGGCGAACCGGGAGAAGGCCCGCCGCAAGGTGGCCCGCATCCACACCCGGATCGCCGACCGGCGCCGGGACTTCCTGCACCAGCTGAGCACCCGACTCGTCCGTGAGAACCAAGCGGTCGTGGTCGAGGACCTGCTGGTGCGCGGCATGCTCAGGAACCGCAGGCTCGCCCGCGCGATCGCGGACGCCGGTTGGGCCGAACTCCGGAGCATGCTGGCGTACAAGTGCGCCTGGTACGGCCGGGAGCTGGTCGTCGTCGACCGCTGGTTCCCCAGCTCCAAGCTGTGCGGCGCATGCGGAACCGTCCGCGACCACCTGCCGCTGCACGTCCGCACGTGGGAGTGCGCCTGCGGCGCCGTCCACGACCGGGACGTCAACGCGGCGCGCAACGTCCTGGCCGCCGGACTGGCGGTTGCAGCCTGTGGAGACGGCGTAGGACCTCAACGGAGCACTCCGGGCGGGCAGTCGTCGACGAAGCAGGAAGTCGTCCCGGCCACCGTGCTCGCGCACGGCGGCCCGGCCGCGAGGCCGAAGGGACTTCCGGGTCAATCGGTGATCGTTCCTCGCAGGTAGGCGGCCGCGTGGCGGGCGCGCTCGCGGACGTCTTCGAGGTCGTCCCCGAAGACGTTGACGTGGCCGACCTTGCGGCCGGGCTTCACGTCCTTTCCGTACATGTGGATCCTGAGGCCGGGGTCGCGGGCCATGCAGTGCAGGAAGGCGCGGTACATGTCGGGGTAGTCGCCGCCGAGGACGTTGACCATGACGGTCCACTTGGCGCGGGGGCGGGGGTCGCCGAGCGGGAGGTCGAGGACGGCGCGCAGGTGGTTCTCGAACTGGGAGGTGACGGCGCCGTCCTGGGTCCAGTGGCCGGAGTTGTGCGGGCGCATGGCGAGTTCGTTGACCAGGATGCGGCCGTCGCGGGTCTGGAAGAGCTCGACGGCGAGGTGGCCGGTGATGTCGAGCTCGCCGGCGATCCGCAGGGCGAGCTGCTGGGCCTCGTCGGAGAGGGCGGGGTCGAGGTCGGGCGCGGGGGCGGTGACCTCGGCGCAGATGCCGTTCTCCTGGACGGACTCGACGACCGGGTAGGCGACGGCCTGGCCGCTGGGCGAGCGGACCACGTCGGCGGCGAGTTCGCGCAGGAAGTCGACCTTCTCCTCGGCGAGCACGGGGACGCCGGCCAGGAAGGGGGCGGCGGCCTCGCTCTCGTCCTTCACGACCCAGACGCCCTTGCCGTCGTAGCCGCCGCGGACGGTCTTCAGGACGACGGGGTAGCCCTCGCCCTCCTCGGCGAAGGCGGTGACGTCGGCCGGGTCGGCGACCAGCCGGTGCCGGGGGCAGGGGACGCCGATGGAGTCGAGCCGGGCCCGCATGACGCCCTTGTCCTGGGCGTTGACCAGCGCGTGCGGGCCCGGGCGGACGGCGATGCCCTCGGCCTGGAGGGTGCGCAGGTGCTCGGTGGGCACGTGCTCGTGGTCGAAGGTGATCACGTCGCAGTCGGCGGCGAAGGCCCGCAGCGTGTCGAGGTCGCGGTAGTCGCCGAGCACGGTGGTGCCGACCACCTGCGCGGCCGACTCCTGGGGGGTGTCGGCGAGGAGTTTGAAGCGGATGCCCAGCGGGATGCCCGCCTGGTGCATCATGCGGGCGAGCTGCCCGCCGCCGATGACTCCGACCACTGGAAAGTTCGCATTGCCCGCTACAGTCACGCGCCCCAGGATATCCGGGCCGGTGGGAGGGCTCGGCACCGGCGGGCGCGACGCCCGTTCCGGCGTGCGGCGGGGCTTCTCGCACCGGGGCGGGGGTGAGGCCGCGGGGATTGCGGGTAGCCTGGTGGGCCGGATCGTAGAACACCACTTATCCGATCATGTGAAGCAGACGGAGACAGCCCGGATGACGACCAGCACCGAGACGCGTCCCTCCCTGACCCAGCGGATGCGCGGGCTGTCCGCCGAGGCGATCGGTTTCGCCGTGATCGGCGCCAGCGGCGTGGTGGTCAACTTCGGCCTGTTCTGGATCCTCACCAACGGCGTCGGCCTGGCCTCGCTGCGCTCCAACATCGCCGCGACGCTGGTGGCCATCGCCACCAACTACCTGGGCTACCGGTACTGGCTGTACCGGGACCGCGACGCCGCCTCCCGCAAGCGGGAGATCACCCTCTTCCTGCTGTTCAGCGGCATCGGCATGCTGATCGAGACCGGCACCCTGGGCTTCACCCAGTACGTCCTGGGCCTGGACACCCCGTTCGAGAAGCTGGGCGGCAAGGTGCTGGGCCTGGTAGTGGCCACCGTGTTCCGCTTCGTCTCCTACCGCACCTGGGTGTTCAAGGCGATGCCGGAGCTGGAGGAGCCCGCCGCGGTGCAGGGGGAGCCCGCCGTGGTGCAGGAGGCGGAGCTGCTGCTGGCCGCCGAGCCGAGCCGCACCCTGGCGAACTGAGCGGCGGACCGGACCCGGGCCGGAAGCACGCGAACTCCCCCGCGGGGGAGGCTCATTCGCCCCCGTGGGCGAGGAACAGCGCGAACACCGGCGGCCGCAGCGACAGCAGTTCGAGCCGGCCGCCGTCGGCCTCGGCCAGGTCGCGGGCGACGGCCAGTCCGATGCCGGTGGAGTTGCGGCCGCTGACCGCCCGTTCGAAGACCCGGTTGCCGAGTTCGCGGGGGACGCCCGCGCCCTCGTCTTGGACCTCGGCGACCACCGAGCTGCCGGAGCGGCGCACCCGCAGCGTGATGGTGCCGGCGCCGTGCATCAGCGAGTTCTCGATCAGGGTGGCGAGCACCTGGGAGACGGTGCCGGGGGTGCCGATCACCCGGGCGTCGCGCAGGCCCTCGATGGCCAGCCGGCGCCCGCTGTCGCGCAGGGTCGGGGCCCACTCCTCGACCTGCTGCTTGACCACCTCGTCGAGCCCGAAGGTCACCGCGGTGGGACTGTTGGGGTCGCGCTGGTTGGTGAGCAGCCGCTGCACCACGTCGGTGAGCCGCTCGACCTGCTGGAGGCCGATGGTGGCCTCCTCCCGGACGGTCTCCGGGTCCTCGGCGAGCGCGGTGATCTCCTCCAGCCGCATGGAGAGCGCGGTGAGCGGGGTGCGCAGCTGGTGCGAGGCGTCGGCGGCGAGCCGGCGTTCGGCGGTGAGCATCCGGGCGATCCGTTCGGCGCTGGTGTCCAGCACCTCGGCGATCCGGTCGAGTTCGGGCACGCCGTAGCGGCGGCCCTGCGGGCGGGGGTCGCCGGAGCCGAGGCGCTCGGCGGTCTCGGCGAGGTCGGTGAGCGGCCGGGCGAGGCGCTTGGCCTGCCAGACGGCGAGCGCCACGGCGGCCTGGACGGCGAGCAGCGCGACCACGCCGAGCAGCAGCAGCATGTTGCCGATCTCGTGGTCGAGCGCGGTGCGGGACTGCGCGACGGTGACGGTCTCCCCGCTGGCGCCGGGCTCGGTGGCGGACAGCGCGTCGCCCCGGACCGGCTGGCCGAGGGCGATCTGCGGCTGCCCGGGGATGTCCACGGTGACGTGGTACTCGTCGGTGACGACGGCGGCGAACTTCTCGCCGCTGACCGGCTCGCCCGCGGCGAGCCGGCTCTCGACCAGGCCGAGCACCCGGACCGCCACCGCGTCCACCCGGTCGTTGGCGGCGTTGACGATCGACTGCTTCTCGATCAGGGCCAGCGGCACGCAGAACACCGTGACCACCACCAGGACGACGCCCAGCAGCGAGTTGATCATCCTGCGCTTCACGCCGGGCGGTCCTTCGGTTCGGTTCGGGCCGCCGCGGTCGGGTCCGCCGCGGGTCCTCCGGTCGGTTGTTCCCGGACTGCGGTCAGTTCTTCTCGGGCTGCGGTCAGTTCTTCTCGAAGCGGAAGCCCACGCCGCGCACGGTGGCGATGTAGCGCGGGTTCGCGGCGTCGTCGCCGAGCTTCTTGCGCAGCCAGGAGATGTGCATGTCCAGGGTCTTGGTGGAGGTCCACCAGGTGGTGTCCCAGACCTGGCGCATGATCTCCTCGCGGGTAACGACCCGTCCGGCGTCCCGCACCAGGACCCGCAGCAGCTCGAACTCCTTGGCGGAGAGGGTGAGTTCCTCCTCGCCGAGCCAGGCGCGGTGCGACTCGATGTCGATCTTGACGCCGTGCGCGCCGGTGGTCAGCTGGTCCACGTTGCCGCGGCGGAGCAGGGCCCGGACCCGGGCGAGCAGTTCGGCCAGCCGGAACGGCTTGGTGACGTAGTCGTCGGCGCCGGCGTCCAGGCCGACCACGGTGTCCACCTCGTCGGCGCGGGCGGTGAGCACCAGGACCGGGAAGCTCTTGCCGTCGGCGCGCAGCCGCCGGCACACCTCCAGGCCGTCCATCTCGGGGAGCCCGAGGTCGAGCACGATCAGGTCGACGTCCTCGCTGAGGCCGGCGCCCAGGGCGGCCGGCCCGTCCTCGCGGACGAGCACCTCGTAGCCCTCGCGGCGCAGGGCGCGGGCCAGCGGTTCGGAGATTGCCGGGTCGTCCTCGGCCAGCAGCACACAGGTCATAGGGGCGATGGTAGACCGCGCGGCGGCCGCTGATCAGGGGGTCTCGGGCAGTCCCGGCGCGCCCGGGCCGGGCGCTGTGAACACCGTCACAGCCGGTGATCATCTGCGGTCGGCGGGCACCTGCGGCAGTAACTGCACTTTCACGGACATTCTTCGCAGCCCCCTTGGCATCACAGGTAATCTTCCGGCCACGGCATCAAAATGCACGGTGCACGGCCGCCAGACTTTACCTTCTGCATACCATTCACTCTCCGCAGTCAGTCGAATCCGCGACTTAGAGTGGTGAGGAACCCGAGAAAACAGGCAAGGAATCAGCATGGCTTCGACCACCCTGGAGTCCGAGGTACGGCCCTCCCCCACCTCCGGACGGACCTTCCTCGGCCACCCCCGCGGCCTGGCCACCCTCTTCATGACCGAGACCTGGGAGCGCTTCAGCTTCTACGGCATGCGCGCGCTGCTGGTGATCTACATGACCACCGAGGCGACCAAGGGCGGTCTGGAGGTCCCGGCGGCCACCGCCGCCGCCGTGTACTCGGTCTACAACGCCATGGTCTACCTGCTCGCGCTGCCCGGCGGCTGGATCGCCGACCGGCTGCTCGGCGCCCGGCGCACCGTCGCCCTCGGCGGGTTGATCATCATGGTCGGGCACTTCATGCTCGCCGTCCCCAACAAGGGGTTCTTCTTCGCCGGCCTGGTCCCGATCGCGATCGGTTCCGGCCTGCTGAAGGCCAACATCTCCACGATGGTCGGCCAGCTCTACGACAAGGACGACGACTCGCGCCGCGACGGCGGCTTCACCATCTTCTACATGGGCATCAACCTCGGCGCCTTCCTCGCGCCGCTGGTGATCGGCACCGTCGGCCAGCAGGTCGACTGGCACCTGGGCTTCGCGCTGGCGGGTGTCGGCATGGCGCTGGGCCTGGTCCAGTACCTGCTGGGCAGCCGCCACCTCAGCCCGGCCTCGAACGTCGTCGCCGCGCCGATGAGCCGGGACGAGCGCCGCGCGGTGCTGCGCAAGGCCGGGATCTGGCTGGCCGCCGCCGCCGTGTTCTACGGCGTGGTGGCCGGCACCGGGCACTTCACCGTCTCCTGGGCGATCTGGCCGCTGTCGCTGGCCGGCATCGCGATCCCCGCGCTGGTGTTCGCCCGGATCCGCCGCGACCGCGACCTGACCGGCGAGGAGCGCTCCCGGATGGGCGGCTACCTGTGGTTCTTCGTGGCCGCCGCGGTGTTCTGGATGATCTACGACCAGTCCGGCTCCACCCTGAGCGTGTTCGCCGAGCAGAACACCGCCGGGAGCCTGTTCGGCTTCGACTTCCCGTCCAGCTGGTTCCAGTCGCTGAACCCGCTGTACATCATGGCGCTGGCCCCGGTCTTCGCCTGGCTGTGGAACGCCGCCGCCCGGCGCGGCCGCAACCCCTCCACCACCGCGAAGTTCGCCTTCGGCCTGCTGATGATCGGCGCGTCCTTCCTGGTGATGATGCTCGCCATGGCGGCGGCCTCGGGCGGCGTCAAGGTCTCGCCGCTCTGGCTGGCCGTGGTGTACCTGATCCAGACCACCGGCGAGCTGACCCTCTCCCCGGTCGGCCTGTCCGTCACCACCAAGCTGGCGCCCGCCAAGTACGCCAGCCAGATGATGGGCGTCTGGTTCCTCGCCGTCACCGCGGGCGACTGCGTGGCCGCGCTCGCCCAGCTGCTGCTCGGCGACGACGTGGTCGGCTCGACCGGGTACTTCGCCGTCCAGGGCGTGCTGGCGGTCGCCGCGGGCGTCGGCCTGTTCGCCGCCCGCGGCCGGATCGGGAGGCTGATGGGCGACGCCCGCTGACCGGGCGTCACACCCTGCGGACGCCGCCCTGCCAGACGGCGGCGGTCAGCGGGACGCCCGGGCGGTACGCCAGGTGGACGTGCGAGGGCGCGTCCAGCAGGTGCAGGTCCGCCCGGGCGCCGGGGGCGATCCGGCCCACGTCGGTGCGGCGCAGCGCGAGCGCGCCGCCCGCGGTGGCGGCGTGCACCGCCTCGTCGGGGGTCAGGCCCATCTCGCGGACGGCGACGGCCACGCAGAACGGCATCGAGCTGGTGAAGCTGGAGCCCGGGTTGCAGTCGGTGGACAGCGCGAGGGCGGCGCCCGCGTCCAGCAGCCGGCGGCCGTCCGGGTAGGGCGCCCGGGTGGAGAACTCGGCGCCCGGCAGCAGCGTGGCGACCGTGTCGCCGTCGGCCAGCGCGGCGACGTCCGCGTCGGTCAGGTGGGTGCAGTGGTCGGCGGACGCGGCGCCCAGCTCCACCGCGAGCTGCACGCCGGGGCCGTGGCCGAGCTGGTTGGCGTGCACTCGCGGCAGCAGGCCGGCGGCCTTCCCGGCGGTCAGCACCGCCCGCGCCTGGTCGCCGTCGAAGGCGCCGCGTTCGCAGAACACGTCCACCCAGCGGGCGTACGGGGCGCAGGCCGCCAGCATCTCGCCCGTCACCAGCTCGACGTACCCGGCCGGGTCGTCCGCGTACTCGGGCGCCACCACGTGCGCCCCCAGGTAGGTGGTCTCGGCGGTGTGCCCGGCGGCGATCCGCAGGGCCCGGGCCTCGTCCTCGGTGCTCAGCCCGTAGCCGGACTTCACCTCGACGGTGGTGGTGCCCTGGTGCAGCATCTCGGCCAGGTAGCGGGTCAGGTTGGCGTTCAGCTCGGCGTCCGGGGCGGCCCGGGTCGCGGCGACGGTGGTGCGGATGCCGCCCGCGCTGTACGCCCGCCCCGACATCCGGGCGTTGAACTCGGCGGTCCGGTCGCCCGCGAACAGCAGGTGCGAGTGGCTGTCCACGAAGCCGGGCAGCAGGGCCCGGCCGCCCGCGTCGGCGTGTTCGTCGGCGGCGGGCGCGTCCGCGGCCGGGCCCACCCAGGCGATCCGCTCGCCGTCCACCACCACGGCGGCGTCGGCGAGCAGCCCGAGCGGGCCCTCGCCCAGGGCCGGGTCGTTGGTGACGAGCGAACCGATGTTGCTGATGAGCAGGCTCATGAACGCGCTGGTCCTTCACGGGAGTCGGGCGCCCCGGCGGGGGCGGTCGGACGGGGGGCGGGCCGTTGCCGCAGGCGGCGTTACCGCAGGGCGCCGATGGCCGCGGCGAGCGCCCGCCCGGTCTCCGGGACGAGCCGGTGCACGCCGTCCCGGACGACGTGCCGCCCGCCGACCACCAGGTGGCGGACGTCGGCCGCGCCCGCCGCGAAGACCGCGGTCTCGGCGCCGAGCACGGGCGGCGCCCCGGCCGTGCGGACGGTGTCGAGGGCCAGGACGCAGAAGTCGGCGAGCGCGCCGGCCTCCAGGCGGCCGGCCTCGGGCCAGCCGAGCGAGGCGTGGCCGTCGGCGGTGCCGGCCTTCAGCAGGGCGTTCGCGGTCCAGTGGCCGCGGGTGCGGGTGCGCAGGCGCTCGTCGAGTTCGAGGGCGCGGGCCTCCTCGAACGGGTCGATCACGGCGTGGCTGTCGGAGCCGAGCGTGACCGGGCAGCCGGCCGAGGCGAGCCGCCGGGCCGGGCCGATGCCGTCGGCGAGGTCCCGTTCGGTGGTGGGGCACATGCAGATGGTGGTGCCGGTGTCGGCGAGCAGCCGGACGTCCTCGTCGGTGAGGTGGGTGGCGTGCACGGCGGAGGTGCGCGGGCCGAGCACGCCGTGGTCGGCGAGCAGCCGGGTCGGGGTGACGCCGTGCGCGGCGAGGCAGGCGTCGTTCTCGGCGGTCTGCTCGGAGAGGTGGACGTGCAGCGGGGCCCCGCGGGTGGCGGCCCACTGCGCGACGGTGTCCAACTGCCCGGCGGGGACGGCCCGGACGCTGTGCACGGCGGCGCCGATCCGGGCGTGCTCGGCGCCGGTCAGGGCGGAGGCCCGTTCGGCCCAGGCGTCGGCGTCCCCGTCGGAGAACCGGAGTTGGGGCCCGGTGGGTTCGGCGCCGAACCCGGACGACAGGTAGCAGGTGTCGAGCAGGGTGATCCGGATGCCGGCCCGGGCGGCGGCCTCGACCAGGGCCGCGCCCATCGCGTTGGGGTCGGCGTAGCGGGCGCCGCCGGGCGCGTGGTGCAGGTAGTGGAACTCGCCGACGGCGGTGATCCCGGCGAGCGCCATCTCGGCGTAGACGGCGGTGGCGAGCGCCAGGTAGCGGTCGGGGTCGAGCGCGGCGGCGGCCTTGTACATGGTGTCGCGCCAGGTCCAGAAGGTGCCCGAGCCGACCTGCACGGTGGAGCGCAGCGCCCGGTGGAAGGCGTGCGAGTGCGCGTTGGCCTGGCCGGGCAGGGCGAGCCCGGCCAGCCGGACCGCCCCGGCGGGGCAGGGTCCGCTGTCGGGGACGACCCCGGTGATCCGGCCGTCCGGGCCGGCGGTGATCAGCACCTCGGGCCGGACGGCCGGGCCGCCCCGGTGCGGCAGCCAGGCGTGTTCGGCCCAGTACGTCACGACGGCCGGCATGCGAGGTCCTCCAGTACGTCGGCCAGGGCGGTGACGCCGGTGTGGCAGTCGGCCCGTTCGGCGTGTTCGGCCGGGGAGTGCGAGACCCCGCTGGGGTTGCGCACGAACAGCATGGCGGTCGGGACGGCCGCGGCCAGGATCCCGGCGTCGTGTCCCGCGCCGGTGGGCAGCACGGGGGCGTCCAGCCGGGCGGCGAGCCGGTCGCGCAGCGGGCCGTCGAAGTCGACCACGGGGGTGTACGACTCGCGGGTGAGCTCGACCCGGACGCCGTCGCGCCCGCCGCGTTCGACGGCGGCCTGCTCGATGGCGTCGACCACCCGGCGGAGCGTCTGCTCGTCGGGGGCGCGCGAGTCCAGCCAGCCGCGGACCAGCGAGGCGATCGCGTTGGTGCCGTTGGGTTCGACGGCGACCTTGCCGAAGGTGGCGAGCGCCCCGGCCAGCCGGGCCTTCTTGCGGGCGGCGAGCACCGTGGTGGCGTAGGTGAGCATCGGGTCGCGGCGGTCGGCGAGCAGGGTGGTGCCGGCGTGGTTGGCCTCGCCGTGGAAGTCGAACCGCCACCGCCCGTGCGGCCAGATCGCGCCGGCCACGCCGACCGGTTGCCGCTCGGTGAGGTACCGGCCCTGTTCGACGTGGAGTTCGACGAACGCGCCGATCCGGCCGAGCCGTTCGGGGTCGGCTCCGATCAGCGCCGGGTCGTGCCCGGCCTTCTCCATGGCGTCGGGCAGCCGGACGCCGTCGGCGTCGCGCAGCGCGTACGCGGCGTCCCGGTCGAGCGCGCCGGTGGCCAGCCGGGAGCCGACGCAGGCGACGCCGAACCGGGCGCCCTCCTCGTCGGCGAAGTTGACGACCGCCAGCGGGCGGGTGAACCCGGCCCCGCGGGCGCGCAGTTCGTCGAGGGCGGCGAAGGCGGAGACCACCCCGAGCGGCCCGTCGTAGGCGCCGCCGTCGGGGACGGAGTCCAGGTGCGAGCCGGTGACCACGGCGTTCCCGGCGGCCGGGTCCCCGTGCCAGGCCCACTGGTTGCCGTTGCGGTCGGTCTCGTACGCCAGCCCCCGGGACCGGGCCTGCTGCTCGAACCAGGCCCGGCCCTCGGCGTCGGCGGAGTTCCAGGCGTGCCGCCGGTAGCCGCCGGTGGCGGCGGAGCGGCCCACGGGGAGCAGCTCCGCCCACATCGCGTCGAAGCTCACAGCTCGACCACGGGGCTGTGCTCGTTCATGGGCACGCGCACGCCCCGCTCCGCGGCGACCTCGTCCGCCCGGTCGTAGCCGGCGTCGACGTGCCGGATGACGCCCATGCCGGGATCGTTGGTGAGGACCCGGCGGATCTTCTCGCCGGCCAGCGCGGTGCCGTCGGCGACGGTGACCTGCCCGGCGTGGATCGAGCGGCCGATGCCGACGCCGCCGCCGTGGTGGATGGAGACCCAGGAGGCGCCGGAGGCCACGTTGACCATGGCGTTGAGCAGCGGCCAGTCGGCGATCGCGTCGGAGCCGTCGAGCATCGCCTCGGTCTCCCGGTAGGGGGAGGCGACCGAGCCGCAGTCCAGGTGGTCGCGGCCGATCACGATCGGCGCGGACAGCTCGCCGGAGGCCACCATGTCGTTGAACCGCTCGCCCGCCTTGTCGCGCTCGCCGTAGCCGAGCCAGCAGATCCGCGCGGGCAGGCCCTGGAAGTGCACCTTCTCCTGGGCCATGGTGATCCAGCGGTGCAGCGACTCGTTCTCCGGGAACAGGTCGAGGACGGCCTTGTCGGTCCTGTGGATGTCCTTCGGGTCGCCGGAGAGCGCGGCCCAGCGGAACGGGCCCTTGCCCTCGCAGAACAGCGGCCGGATGTACGCGGGGACGAAGCCGGGGAAGGCGAACGCCCGGTCGTACCCGGCGAGCTGGGCCTCGCCGCGGATCGAGTTGCCGTAGTCGAAGACCTCCGCGCCGCGGTCCTGGAAGCCGACCATCGCCTCCACGTGCCGGGCCATCGACTCGCGGGCCCGGGTGGTGAACTCGGCGGGCTTGTCGGCCGCGTAGGCCGCCATGTCCTCGAAGGCGACGCCGGTGGGCAGGTAGGCGAGCGGGTCGTGGGCGCTGGTCTGGTCGGTGACGATGTCGATCGGGGCGTCCAGGGCGAGCAGCTGCGGCAGCAGGTCGGCGGCGTTGCCGAGCAGGCCGATGGAGAGCGGCTGCCGCTTGTCGCGGGCCTCGACGGCCAGTTGGAGGGCGTGGTCGAGGTTCCGGGCCTCGACGTCGAGGTAGCGGTGCTCGATCCGGCGGGCGATCCGGGACGGGTCGCAGTCGATGCAGATCGCCACGCCGCCGTTCATGGTGACGGCCAGCGGCTGGGCGCCGCCCATGCCGCCGAGGCCGGCGGTGAGGGTGACGGTGCCCTCCAGCGTGCCGCCGAACTTCTTGTTCGCCACGGCGGCGAAGGTCTCGTAGGTGCCCTGGAGGATGCCCTGGGTGCCGATGTAGATCCAGGAGCCGGCGGTCATCTGGCCGTACATGGTGAGGCCGAGCGACTCCAGGCGGCGGAACTCCTCCCAGTTCGCCCAGTCGCCGACCAGGTTGGAGTTGGCGATCAGCACCCGCGGCGCCCACTCGTGGGTCTGCATCACGCCGACCGGGCGGCCGGACTGGACCAGCATGGTCTCGTCCTGCTTGAGGCCCTGCAGGGTCCTCACCATCGCGTCGAAGGAGCGCCAGTCCCGGGCGGCCTTGCCGGTGCCGCCGTAGACCACCAGCTTGGAGGGGTGCTCGGCGACCTCCGGGTCCAGGTTGTTCATCAGCATCCGCAGGGCGGCCTCCTGCTGCCAGCCCTGCGTGCTCAGCCCGGTGCCCCGGGCCGCGCGGACCTCGCGCGGGCCGCTCGTCTGCTCTGCCATGGGCCAGCCTCCTACCGGATGGATTCCATTCACGATCAACGAGGCTGAATATATCCAAACAGCAGCGGCCCGGCCAGAGTCCCGCGCCCGCGGATCAGTCCGGCCCCTCCCCCGCGGACCTCTCCTCTCCCGGCTCGCCGCGCAGCGCGGCCAGCCGCCGCCGGTACTCCTCGACCTCGATCTCGCCCCGGGCCAGCCGTTCGCCCAGCAGCCGCTCCGCCTCGGCGTGCCGGGCCGGCGGCGGGGCGCTCCCCCACCGGGGCGCCGGGCCGCCGGTCGTCCGGTGCTGCCCGGCCACCCGCCACAGCACGGCCAGCAGGACCACCAGCAGCAACCCGAACAGCAGGAACACGATCCCGGGCCAGACCCACGGCATTCCGCCGCGGGGCCCGTGGTGCCAGTACCTCATCGCCATCACCCGCCACCGCACCCGTCCGGTGCGCCACCTCCAGTCTGCTCCCGTCCGCGCCGCCGCGGGCGGTGGCTCAGGCCGCCTCGTCGCCGTCCCAGTCGATGCCGATCTCGGCCAGCCAGCGGCGGTCGGCCGCGTCGGGCTCGGGGGTCGGCTGGCCGGGGCGGGCCGGGGGGCGCGGGATGTGCTGGACCGGGCCGACGCCGTAGCGGGCGGCGGCGGCCTCGGAGGCCGGGTCGCCGGGCTCCAGGACGCCGATGTGCACGGCCTCCTCGTCGCCCGGGTCGAGGACGATCAGTTCGGGGTCGGGCAGGCGGCGCAGCGCGATGCGGCGGCCGCAGAGCGGGCAGGACCATTCGTCGGCCCCGGAACCGAGCCGGCCGGTGAGTCTCATCTGGTGGATCGGCGGTGGCATTGGACTTCCCCCGTCCGAGCTGTCTTCTCCCTACCGAGAGGCATGCCCGCTCACCGCCCGTCGCCAACCCGGTGGAAAGGTGTCATTCGGCGAACAACAGGTGTCAGTCCAGGAAGAGCTGACGGGCCGTCGCGGACTGCTCGATCGCCTCCAGCCGGGCTTCGGCGTCCGGCAGTTCGTCGCACATGGTCTGCAGCAGGACCCGGCCGAGCATCATCGGCGCGCACGCGGTGTCGAAGACCAGGCCGGTGCCGACGGCGGCGGGCAGCAGGACGTCGGAGAGCTTGGCGACGGGGGCGAACG
Source organism: Kitasatospora cineracea (assembly GCF_003751605.1). NCBI lineage: Bacteria > Bacillati > Actinomycetota > Actinomycetes > Kitasatosporales > Streptomycetaceae > Kitasatospora > Kitasatospora cineracea. The sequence continues at coordinate 2,407,439 of NZ_RJVJ01000001.1, read as the reverse complement.
CCGAGTCGGCGACGGTGAGCACCGTCAGCCCGCACTCCCGGGCCACCGCGAGGGCGTCCATCAGCTCGCGCGGGTAGCGCGGCAGCGCGAAGCAGAGCAGCGCGGTGGCCCCGGCGGCGGCGACCTGCTCCAGCCGGTCGGCGAGCATCGAGCCGCCCTCGTCGAGCAGCCGGATGTCGGGGTGCACCTTGCCGGCGAAGTACGCGAAGCCGCGGGCCTGCGCGGAGGCGGCCCGCAGGCCGAGCACGGGCAGCGGGCGGGAGGCGGCCAGGATCCGGGCGGCCCGGACGATCGGGGCCGGGTCGGCGAGCAGTTCGGCGAGGTGGCGCAGGTGCTCGATCTCGGCCAGCACGGCCTGCTGGTGCTCGTTGCGCACCACGTCGTGGTGGCTCTCGGGGGTGCCCGGCTCGCCGACGCCCAGCTCGCGCAGCTGCTTGCGCAGCGCCGGGTAGCCGTCGTAGCCGAGCGCGACCGCGAACCTGGTCACCGAGGGCTGGCTGACCCCGGCCAGTTCGGCGACCTCCACGCTGGACAGGAACGGCGCCTCGGCGGCGTGCCGGACCAGCGAGTGGGCGATCCGCCGCTGGGTGGGCGTGAGGCGGTGGCCTTCGAAGAGGTGGAGCAGCCGGGCGGAGGGCCCGGTGGCGGTGCCGGTCTCGTCCAGGGCGGTCATGTGCGCTACCTCCACGCTCGGTTGGGCGGTCGCCGGTGGCTTCGACGGTGGGACGACTGTGGCGCAGTCCCGCCAGGTGGGCAATCGCGTATCGCCTGACGGGACGGGCGGCTCCGGAGCGCGAGCCGGCGGGTGCGCCGCCCGGCCCGCCCGTCCCGCGGCCGGTCAGGCCAGCGGTCCGGTGACCCGCTCGACCGCCTCCAGCAGCGCGCCGGAGGCGACCAGGTCGGCGGCGGCCTCCAGGTCCGGGGAGAGGAAGCGGTCCCGGCCCGGCCCGCCGACGCCGGCCGCGCGGGCGGCGGCGACCGCGGCGGCGGTCGCCGGGGCGAGCGCGCCCGGCTGCTCGGCGGCCTGCTCCCGGATCTCCAACGCCCGTGCGGAGGCGACGAGTTCCACCGCGAGCACCCGCCCGAGGTTGGCCACCGCCTGGCGCAGCTTGCGGGCCGCGGACCAGCCCATCGAGACGTGGTCCTCCTGCATCGCCGAGGACGGGATGGAGTCGACCGAGGCGGGCACCGCGAGCCGCTTGTTCTCGCTGACCAGCGCGGCCTGGGTGTACTGGGCGATCATCAGGCCGGAGTCGACGCCCGGGTCGTCGGCCAGGAAGGCGGGCAGGCCGTGCGAGCGGGCCTTGTCCAGCAGCCGGTCGGTGCGCCGCTCGGAGATCGAGGCCAGGTCGGCGGCGGCGATCGCCAGGAAGTCCAGCACGTAGCCGACCGGCGCGCCGTGGAAGTTGCCGTTCGACTCGACCCGGCCGTCGGGCAGCACCACCGGGTTGTCCACCGAGGCGGCCAGTTCCCGTTCGGCGACCAGCGCGGCGTGCGCCAGGGTGTCCCGGCCGGCGCCGGCGACCTGCGGGGCGCAGCGGATCGAGTACGCGTCCTGGACCCGCGGCGCGTCGTCCTGGTGGTGGCCGGTCAGGCCGGAGCCGCGCAGCACGGCCAGCATGTTGGCGGCGGCGGCGGCCTGCCCGGGGTGCGGGCGGATCGGGGCGTGCAGTTCGGGGGCGAGCACCTTGTCGGTGCCGAGCAGCGCCTCCAGGCTCATCGCGGCGGTGACGTCGGCGGTGGTGTAGAGCCGGCGCAGGTCGGCGAGCGCCATCACGAGCATGCCGAGCATGCCGTCGGTGCCGTTGATGAGGGCCAGGCCCTCCTTCTCCAGCAGTTCGACGGGTGCGATCCCGGCGGCGGCGAGCAGTTCGGCGGCGGGCCTCTCCACCCCGTCCGGGCCGAACGCGGTGCCCTCGCCCATCAGCACCAGCGCGCAGTGCGAGAGCGGGGCGAGGTCGCCGGAGCAGCCCAGCGAGCCGAACTCGCGCACCGCGGGGGTGATCCGGGCGTTCAGCAGGGCGGCCATCGTCTCGGCGACCAGCGGGCGCACGCCGGTGCGGCCGGAGGCCAGGGTCTTCATCCGCAGGAACACCAGCGCCCGGACCACCTCGGTCTCCACCACCGGGCCCATGCCCGCGGCGTGCGAGCGCACCAGCGAGCGCTGCAGCTGGGCCCGCAGTTCGGGGCTGATGTGCCGCACCGCGAGCGCCCCGAAGCCGGTCGACACGCCGTACACCGGCCGCGGCTCGGCGGCCAGCGCGTCGATCCGGGCCCGCGCGGCGGCCATCTCGGCGAGCGCGTCCGGCCCGATCTCCACCCGGGCCCCGCCGCGGGCGACGGCGAGGACGTCCTCGGCGCTGACGTCGGCCTTGCCGACCCGGACGACCACACTGTGCATATCCATATGCACAATCTCATCAGGTGAATGGTGATGTGACAAGCAGCGTCGCGCACCCCGTCCGGCCCGCCGCCGGTGGTTGACTGGCCGCGGAGGTGCGAGACGCATGGCGCGGGCAACGGAACGGCGACGGGTGGTACGGCTGCGCGGCGGGGAACGGGGGGCGCGGCCCGACAGCCTCGCCGCCGAGGAGCCGCTGGAGATCCGGATCGGCGGCGAGGCGCTGACCGTCACCATGCGCACCCCCGGCCACGACTTCGACCTGGTCGCCGGGTTCCTGGTCGGCGAGGGCCTGGTCGGCGCCACCGAGGAGCTGGCCGCGCTGCGCTACTGCGCCGGGACGGACGCCGAGGGCGCCAACACCTACAACGTGGTCGACGCCACCGTCCGCGGCGCCCGCCCGGCCCTGTCGGCCCACCGCAACCTGCTGACCACCAGCGCCTGCGGCCTGTGCGGCCGGGACACCGTGGACGCCGTCCTGACCCGCTCGCGCTGGGACGTCTCCACCGACCCGCTGAGCGTCCCCGCCGAGACCCTCTACCTGCTCCCCGAGCGGCTGCGCGCCGCCCAGCGCACCTTCGACAGCACCGGCGGCCTGCACGCCGCGGGCCTGTTCACCGCGGACGGGACGCTGCTGTGCGCGCGCGAGGACGTCGGCCGGCACAACGCGGTGGACAAGGTGGTCGGCTGGGCGCTGCGCGAGGGCCGGCTCCCGCTGGCCGGCCACCTGCTGCTGGTCTCCGGCCGGGCCTCCTTCGAGCTGACCCAGAAGGCCGCGCTGGCCGGCCTGCCGCTGCTGGCCGCGGTCTCCGCCCCGTCCTCGCTGGCCGCCGACCTGGCCGAGGAGCTGGGCCTGACCCTGGTCGGCTTCCTGCGCGAGGACACCGCGAACGTCTACACCCGCCCCGACCGGATCGGCTAGCCCGGCCCGGGACTCGGCCGCTGCCCCGGCCCGGGCCCCGGCCCCGGTCCGGCTCAGACCAGCGCGGCGACCAGCAGGGTGAACGCGGCGACCAGGACCGCGACCCGGGCGTAGTGGTAGCGGTCCCAGCGGTCGCTCTGCTCGCGCCAGTCGGCGGGCCGGTTCTCCGGGGTCCAGTGCTTGCTCCGGTTGTTGATCGGGACGAGCAGCAGCACCGACATCAGCACGCTGGCCACCAGCAGCCCGGCGGCGGCGACCACCAGTCCGGTGCCGGGGTGGTGCCAGCGGGCGGCGGCCCAGGCCGCGGCGAGGCCGAGCGAGCCGAAGTACCAGAACGGCATCAGGGCGCCGAGCATCCGGCCGCCGTGGGCGCGGCCGAGCTGGTAGCTGTCCTCGGGCAGTGCGCCGAGGATCCGGTTGACCACGAAGGCGACGGCGAGCTCCACCCCCACCATCAGGCCGACGGCGACGACGGTGACGACCTCGAGCGCGTTGATCATGGCGTTCCCTCCCGGACTTCGACCTAGCGGCGCTAGGCGATGGTGCAACGCTAGTACTACTGCCGCTCTCTTGTCTAGCGATGCTAGGATCGACTTATGTCGGTACAGGAACGCAAGGAACGCGAACGGGCCGGGCGCGAGCGCCTCATCGTGGCCACCGCCCGCGAACTCGCCGAGCAGCAGGGCTGGGACGCCGTCACCACCCGCCGGCTCGCCGAACGCATCGAGTACAGCCAGCCCGTCCTCTACAGCCACTTCCGCGGCAAGCGCGAGATCATCGGCGCGGTCGCCCTGGAGGGCGCCGCCGAACTGGCCGCGGCGGTGCGGACCGCCACCGCCGCGGCGGACGGCCCGCGGGCCCGGGTCGCCGCGCTGGCCCGCGCCTACCTGGACTTCGCCGAGCGGAACCCGGCGGTCTACGACGCGATCTTCCAGCTGGACGGCGGCCTCCCCTACGCCCAGGAGGACACCCCGGCCCCGCTCAAGGACGCCTTCGCCGCCCTGCTGGAACCCCTCGCCGAGGTCACCGGCGAGGGCGTCCACCCGGGGCTGTTCACCGAGACCTTCTGGGCCGCCCTGCACGGCCTGGCCACCCTGACCCGGACCGGACGGCTGCCGCGCGAGTTCACCGAGCAGCGGGTGGAGCTGCTGGTGGACCGGCTGGCCGTCGTCCCCTCGGGCGCCTGAGCCGCGCCCGGGCCCGGTCCGGCCCGTCCTGCCGGGCGCCCGCCGCCGCGCGCCGGTCCGGCGGGGTCGGCCGGACCGGGCCTACGCGGGCGGCGGCGAGCAGGGCCCGGCGAGCGCGACCGCGACCAGGGCGCGCAGGGCCGGGGCGGTCTGGGTGAACGGCAGGGTGGACTCGTCCGCGAAGAGTTCGAGCAGCCAGCCGCCGGCCGGGTTGGTGCCGCCCGCGGCGGTCATCGCCCGGTAGCCGGAGACCACCATGACCGCCTCCTCGGCGGCGTCGTTGCCGGGGGCCCCGGCCCGGAGGGTGAAGGAGCCGCCGGTGACGGCCCGCGAGGTGAGCGGGTAGTGGCGCAGGTCGAAGACCGCGTCGGGGGCCTCGATCTGGGCCCGCTGGGTCTGGGCGCGGGCGGAGGCCGGACCGCCGGTCATCCGGTAGACCGCGTGCCGGGCGGTGCGCATCAGCCGGGAGCCGGGCGGCACGTAGGAGATCCACCAGCCGACGGCGTTCAGCAGCCGGGAGGCGGTCTCGGCGACCAGGGCGAGCCGTCCCAGGGTGTCGGCGGGGTGGGTCGGGCCGGCCTGGTCGAGGGCGCCGAGGACGGCGGCGAGCAGCTGCCCGGGGTCGGCGCTGTGCGCGGCGCCGCGGAAGCGCCGCCGGTCGCCGTTGGGCCGCCCGCCGGGGGCCCGGCGCTGCTGCGGGTCGGCGGCGTCGGCGAGCTGCACCGTCGGGTCGGGGGCGTAGGCGGGGCCGTGGCTGCGACCGGCCACCACGGGGTGCGCGGCCCGGCCGGCCTTGGCCCGGTACTGGGCGGCGTCGGCGAGCCGGAACAGCCGGTCGGGGGTGGTGACCGGGCCGATCGAGTCGCCGGTGGAGGCGATGCCGCAGGCGACGCCCTCGCCGTCGGTCAACTCCAGGGCGCGGACGCAGAGTTCCTCGGCGACGGCGACCACCTCGTCGGCCGACTGGCCCTCCGCGAGCAGGCAGAACTCGTCGCCGCCGAGCCGGGCGGCCAGGCTGCCGGGGAGCTTGGCGGCGGACAGCGAGAGCTGGTGGGCGAAGCGTTCGAGCAGCCGGTCGCCCATCTCGTGGCCGAGCTGGTCGTTGACCCGCTTGAGCCCGTTGACGTCGCAGACCACCAGCGAGACCACCGCGCCGTCCCGGGTGTGGGCCCTGAGCGCCTCGTCGAGCCGGGCGTCGACGGCCCGGCGGTTGGCCAGGCCGGTGAGCGCGTCGGTGAAGGCGAGGCGGCGCAGGTCGGCGACCCGTTCGGTCTGGGCCAGGCCGGCCGAGACCTGGGCGGCCAGCAGGGTGGCGTACTCGGCGTCGGCGCCGGTGAAGACCGGCATGCCGATGCCGCGGGCCAGGTAGAGCTCGCCCCAGGCCTGGCCGTGCAGGACGATCGGCGCGACCAGGCAGCAGCCGCGGCCGCGCCGGCGCAGCCCGGCGGCCCGCTGGCGGCAGAACGCGCCGGAGCCGAGGTGGTCGTGGCCGGTGTGCGGGCCGCTGTCCTCGGCGGTCTGGACCCAGGCGCGGGGTAGTCGGCCGGTGGTCCAGTGCTCCTCGAGGTAGGTGACGATCTCCGGGAAGTCGGCCACCGGGTACGACTCGTCCTCGGGCAACTCCTGTTCGCCGGGCGAGAGTTCGCCGTGGTTGACGAGCACCCGCAGCCGCCCGGACTCGCGGTCCCAGACCGAGACGGCGGCCATCGTGGCACCGAGCGCGGAGACGGCCCGGGCGGCGGCGGCCCGGACCGCCTCCAGCGGGGTCAGCGCGCCCGCCATGTCCTGGGCGAGTTCCACCACGGCCTGCAGCCGCAGGTCGGGCGCCGCCGCCTCGAACGAGGCCCGCTCGTCCATGGTCGCCTCACTCACCGTTGACCTCTCCCTACCCGTGGGGCACTTCTACCCAGACTAGGGGGGTATGCGCGGTTTGCGGCTGAAGAGCGGGGGAGGAAGCGCGGGAGTCAGTCGCTGGTGGGCACCCGGGTGAGCAGCCAGGGTTCGACCAGGCCGAGGCCGCGGACCGGGCGGCGCCACATCGGCTGGAGGTGGAAGCGGTGGCCGGGGGCGGGGGCGCTCTCGGGGAGGGTCGCGGTGCCGTGCTGGTCGAGCGCGGCGGCGAGTTCGCCGTCGACCAGGACGGCGTCCTTGGGGGCGATCGAGGTCAGCCGGGAGGCCAGGTTGACGGTGGTGCCGAAGACGTCGCCCATCCGGGAGGTGACGGTGCCGAAGGCCATGCCGACCCGCAGGGCGGGCATGTTGTCCTCCTTGGCGAGGGTCTCGACCAGGGAGAGGGCGATCTCGGCGACGGTGGCCGGGTCCTCGGAGACGAACAGGATCTCGTCGCCGAGGGTCTTGACCACCCGGCCGCCCTGGCCGGCGATCAGGTCGGAGCAGGTGTTCTCGAAGCCCTCGACGAGTTCGCCGAGTTCCTCCTCCTCCAGCCGGCGGGAGAGCCGGGTGAAGCCGACCAGGTCGGCGAAGGCGACGGCGAGCCGCCCGGAGGTGACCTCGTGGTCCTCGGCGGCGGCGACCACCCGGCCGGTGACGGCGGCCAGCTGGCGGCGCCAGACGTACACCAGGAACTGCTCCAGCTCGGGGAGCAGCAGTTCGACCAGCGGGTAGGCGACGTCGGAGCGGGTCATGCCGGGTTCGACGGGCTGGGTGAGGTTGTCGAGGAAGGTGTCCATCTGCCAGCCGGCCAGCCGGGCGGTGGTCTGGCCGGTGGAGCGGGCGACCTGGATCGCCATCGGCTCGCTGAGCAGCCCGGACTCGATCAGGCCGGCCAGCCGGCGCAGCGCGATCACGTCGTTGTCGGTGAGGGCGCGGGACTGGCCGATGTCGGGGAAGCCCATGGCGCGCCAGAACCGGGTGGCGAGGTCCATCGGGACTTCGGCGGCGCGCGCGGCCTGGTACGGGGTGTACTTGCGCGGCGCGTCGAGGATCAGCCGCTCCAGGTCGGTGGCGACGGTGGCCTCGTCCCCCGTCGCGCCGTTGCCGGAGCCCTCCGTGGCGCCGCCGTTGTCTGTCACCGGTCCGTCCCCGTGCGGCCTGCCGCACTTGTGTCTTGCCGTCTTCGAGGTGCGGGCACGCGACCACCGCGGGGGTAGTGGCGAGCCTCACACCGCTGCCAGGTGGAATGTTCGCACGGAATCGCGTAATCCGGGGCATCCGCCCGGCAGCCGGTCGGCCGGTCCCGCTGGGTGAGACCGGCGCGGCCGCCGCGGGGTCAGTCCCGCGGGCGGACGTGCACCACGTCCCCGGCGGCGACGGGGTGCCGGGCGCCGTCGGGGGTGCGCACCACCAGGCAGCCGTCGCCGTCCACCGCGACGGCCTCGCCGAGCAGTTCGCGCTCCCCGGGCAGCTGGACCCGCACCGGGCGGTTCAGCGTGGTGCAGCGGGCGGTGTAGGCGGGCAGCAGGCCGCTGGCGTGCGGGTCGCCGGCCGCGGTGGTCCACTCGCCGTACAGTTCGGCGAACTCGCGCAGCACGGCGCGCAGCAGGGTCGAGCGGTCGGTGGTGCCGGCGCCGGCCAGGGCCAGCGAGGTCGCGGTGGGGACGGGCAGTTCGTCGGCGCGCAGCGAGACGTTCAGGCCGAGGCCGGCCACCACGGCGCCGCCGGACAGTTCGGTGAGGATGCCGCCGAGCTTGCGCTCCTGCCCGTCGACGACGGCCTGCAGGTCGTTGGGCCACTTCAGGCCGGTGCGCACCTCGGCGATCCGGTCGAGGGCGGCGGAGACGGCGGTGCCGATCAGGATCGGCAGCCAGCCGTAGCGCTCCATCGGGACGCCCTGCGGGCGCAGCAGCACCGACAGGAACAGCCCGGAGCGCGGCGGGGCGTTCCAGCGGCGGTCGAGGCGGCCGCGACCGGCGTTCTGCGACTCGGCGACCAGCACCGCGCCCTCGGGCGCGCCGTCCTTGGCGCGGGCGGCGAGGTCGGCGTTGGTGGAGCCGGTCTCGGTCACCACATCGAGTGAGGTCCACAGGGCCCCGGGGCGCAGCAGGTCGAGCCGCAGGGCCCGTTCGTCCAGCGGGGGGCGCTCCAGGTCGGTCCACGGGGAGGGGCCGTCGTGGCCGAAGCCGCGCAGGCCGGAGCGGCGGGGACGGGGACTGTCGGGAGTGGTCACCGGGCCAGCCTAGGCCGCTTCCGTGACGCCGTACGCCGCATCATCGTCCCGCAGAACGGGCAGTGGGACGATGTGTCGATGGCCATAACCGCGCGCGCCCCCGCGCTGGTTACGCTACTCAACGGTAGACCGCAGCGCCGCCCTGCCCGCAACCCTCACGCGCCGGGCCGGCGGCCGAGGACGCAGGGAGAGCCCCCGGAATGACCCAGGCACCGCAGAACCCGCACACCACCGCCGGGAAGCTCGCCGACCTGCGCCGGCGGATCGACGAGGCGGTGCACTCCGGCTCGGCCGCGGCGGTCGAGAAGCAGCACGCCAAGGGCAAGCTGACGGCCCGTGAGCGGATCCTCGAACTGCTCGACGAGGACTCCTTCGTGGAGTTCGACGAGTTCGCCCGGCACCGCTCCACCAACTTCGGCCAGGAGAAGAACCGCCCGTACGGCGACGGCGTGATCACCGGCTACGGCACCGTGGACGGCCGCCAGGTCGCGGTGTTCGCGCAGGACTTCACGGTGTTCGGCGGCTCGCTCGGCGAGGTGTTCGGCGAGAAGATCGTCAAGGTGATGGACTTCGCGCTGAAGACCGGCTGCCCGATGATCGGCATCAACGACTCCGGCGGCGCCCGGATCCAGGAGGGCGTGGTCTCGCTCGGCCTGTACGGCGAGATCTTCCGGCGCAACGTGCACGCCTCCGGGGTGATCCCGCAGATCTCGCTGATCATGGGCCCGTGCGCGGGCGGCGCGGTCTACTCCCCCGCGGTGACCGACTTCGTGGTGATGGCCGACAAGACCTCCCACATGTTCATCACCGGCCCGGACGTGATCAGGACCGTCACCGGCGAGACCGTGGACATGGAGGAGCTGGGCGGCGCCCGCACCCACAACACCAAGTCCGGCAACGCGCACCACCTGGCCGCCGACGAGAAGGAGGCGATCGAGTACGTCAAGAGCCTGCTCTCGTACCTGCCCTCCAACAACCTCTCCGACCCGCCGGCCTACCCCGAGCAGGCGGACCTGTCGATCACCGACGAGGACCTCGAACTCGACACGATCGTCCCGGACTCGGCGAACCAGCCGTACGACATCCGCCGGGTGATCGAGCACGTGCTGGACGACGGCGACTTCCTGGAGGTCCAGCCGCTGTACGCGGGCAACATCGTGGTCGGCTTCGGCCGGGTCGAGGGCCACCCGGTGGGCGTGGTCGGCAACCAGCCGATGGACCTGGCCGGCTGCCTGGACATCGCGGCCAGCGAGAAGGCCGCCCGCTTCGTGCGCACCTGCGACGCGTTCAACATCCCGGTGCTGACCTTCGTCGACGTGCCCGGCTTCCTGCCCGGCACCGGCCAGGAGTGGGACGGCATCATCCGGCGCGGCGCCAAGCTGATCTTCGCCTACGCGGAGGCCACCGTGCCGCTGATCACCGTCATCACCCGCAAGGCGTTCGGCGGCGCGTACGACGTGATGGGCTCCAAGCACCTGGGCGCCGACCTCAACCTCGCGTGGCCGACCGCCCAGATCGCCGTGATGGGCGCCCAGGGCGCGGTCAACATCCTGCACCGGCGGGAGATCGCCGCCGCCGAGGCCGAGGGCGTCGGCGAGGAGCGCCGCGCCGAACTCCTCGCCTCCTACGAGGACACCCTGCTCAACCCGTACCTGGCCGCCGAGCGCGGCTACGTGGACGCGGTGATCGCGCCCAGCGAGACCAGGCGGCACATCGTCCGCGGGCTGCGGGCGCTGCGCGGCAAGCGGGAGGCGCTGCCGCCGAAGAAGCACGGCAACATCCCGCTCTAGTGCCCCGCCCCCGGACCGAAGGGAACCCCCGCGCCATGACGCCCCCCATCCAGGTGCTGCACGGGCAGCCGACCCCCGAGGAGCTGGCCACCGTCCTGGCGGTGGTCCAGTCCCGGGCCGCCGCGCGGGCCGACGCCCCCGCGCGCGGCCCGGCCACCGCCTGGACCACCCGCACCCACCGCCCGCTGCCCGCCCCGGGCCCGCACGCCTGGCGCACCAGCCTCTGGCCGCGCTGACCCGGCGCCCCGGCGCGGCGGAGTGAGTACGGATACTCAGGCGCCGCGCCGGAAGGCCGTTGCAGGGTGGGGGTGTGCTCTGGTCAGACCCCCGCGACGAGCCGTCGCAAGAGGCTCGCGAGGTGCAGCTGAGGCTGCGGCGGACGGGGCTGGTGCTCGCACTGCTGGCCCTGGCGGGGGCGGCCCTGGTGCTGCTCTAGGCCCTAGGCTGGGGGCATGACCGCTCGTCGCCCGCTGGTTCTCGCGTCCGCCTCCCCCGCCCGTCTGGGCCTGCTGCGGCAGGCCGGCCTGGAGCCGCTGGTGCGGGTGAGCGGGGTGGACGAGGACGCGCTGAGTGCTCCGACGCCCGGGGAGCTGGCGCTGGTGCTGGCGGTGGCGAAGGCGGAGAAGGTGGCCGGGGAGCTGGCCGCGGAGCCGGGCGAGCCGCCGCTGGTGGTCGGGTGCGACTCGGTGCTGGAGCTGGACGGCGTCGCGCTGGGCAAGCCGGCCGACGCCGCGGAGGCGCTGGAGCGCTGGCGGTCGATGCGCGGCCGGGCGGGCGTGCTGCGCACCGGCCACTGCGTGATCGACACCGCGACCGGGCGGCGGGCGGCCGCGACCGCCTCGACCACCGTCCGGTTCGGGACGCCGGACGACGCCGAGGTCGCCGCGTACGTCGCCTCCGGCGAACCGCTGCACGTGGCCGGGGCGTTCACCCTGGACGGCCGTTCGGCACCGTTCGTGGAGGGGATCGACGGCGACCCCGGCAACGTGATCGGCCTGTCGCTGCCGCTGCTGCGCCGCCTGCTCGCCGAGCTGGACGTGCGCATCACCGACCTGTGGGCCTGAGGCCCCGTCAGCCCGTCGCGGGGGCGTGCTTCGCCAGGTAGCCGAGCACGTCGGGCAGCGCGCCGTCCCGGAGCAGCGGGGCGCCGTGGTTGCCGCCGGGGTAGACCTTGAGCTGCTTGTCCTCGGCGACGGAGGCGTCGTACAGGGCCTTGGCGTTGGCGGCGAACGGGGAGTCGAGCTGTTCGGCGGCGAAGTAGGTGGGGGTCTTCACCACCGTGACCGCCAGGGCGGCGTTGAACAGCGGGTACGTCTCGGGCGAGCTGAGCGAGACCACGGCCCTGACCGGCAGCGGGTTGTCGAGCCTGGCGGCGACCAGTGAGGCGGCGGCGCCCTTGGAGGCGCCGACCAGGGCGACCGCGCCGACGCCCTTGCCCTGGTAATAGCGTTCGGCGGCCTTGATGCCCTCGGTGACGTCGCCGGAGCAGGTGAAGGCGAGCACCGCGTAGCCGGCCCCGGTGAACCGGTCGAGGACGGGCGCCCATTCGCAGAGCGAGCCGTCGGCCTGGTGCGAGAAGACCACGCCGACCTTGGCGTGGCCGGCGTCGGAGTCCCGGTAGTAGGCGTCCAGGTGGTTCCCGGCGGCGGTGCCGCCGTCGAGGGTGAAGGAGCCCTTGGCGGCCTGCTCCGGGGTGACGCAGCCGTAGGTGTCGGCGCTGGGCGCCGGGTCGGCCTTCGTCCCTCCGCCGCCGGAGCAGGCGGTGAGCAGCAGGGCGGTCGCGGCCAGCGCGACGGGCAGTGCGGAACGCTTCACGTTTTCCCCCGTGAATCGTGCGGGCGGTGCCTGGTGGCTGTGACGGTAGGGAGCGGCCCGATCTCGGTCAATGGTCTGAACCATTCCGTTATGGCCGGCCCGGAACCGGATCATCCTGCTCCGGTTTACCGGTTGCGGAATCGGACAGAACCGGGCCCGCACATCTGTTGCAGAGTTCCACCCCCTCTCCAGCCGGGCGCCGTTAGGCTGACGCAGCCGGACCGGAAAGGGGCGACGAGGAGCCGAAGATGACCGATGGAGTGCTCAACGTCGTTCTGGGACTGGTCGCTTCGGCGATCAGCGCCGGGCTGGGCTGGCTGGCCCAGTCGCTGCGCCGGCGGCGCCGGCTGGAACGGGTGCGGGCGTTCTTCGGGCTGCCGGCCGGCGGCGAGGCGCTGCTGGTGGTCAACCGCCAGGCGTCGGCCGCGGACGTCAAGAGCGTGGCCCGCGACGACGTGTACGCGCTGATGGAGCTGTCCGCGCTGGTGCGCGAGTGCGGCGCGCGGGCGACGCTGACCGGGCACGACGAGGTCCGGCAGGGGCTGGGCGACAAGACCGAGTTCTGCGTGGGCGGCCCGGTCGGCAACCGGCGGACGGCGGCCCACCTGGAGTCCTGGCTGCCGGGGGTGGCGTTCGTCGACCCGCCCGCGCAGGCCGGGCACCCGGTGCACACCCTGCTGGTCGGCACCCGGGAGTTCCGGTTCCTGACCTCCCGGGAGGAGCCCGGCCAGCGGGCCCACGTGCTGCTGGCCCGGGTGCACCTGCGCGAGGGCAGCCGGCCGGTGTTCCTGATAGCCGGGCAGACCGCGGTCTCCAACCACGCGGCCGCCCGCTACCTGGTCGCCCACCACCGGGAGCTGGCCCGCGAGCACGGCCGGGACGGCGCGTTCGCGGTGGTGCTCCGGGTGGTGAACGCCCGCGCGTACGGGCCGGACGTGGTCGAGTTCGAGGCCGACGTGACGGACGCGGCGGTCAGCCGTCCGGAACCGGCGGCGGTCTGAACCGACCCCGGTGTGGCGAAGGCCACCCCACCCCCGACCGGCGCTCCAGTGCTCCGGTGCACGATCGCCCAGGGCCCACTGCCTGCGACGCGCCGCCAACGGCCGCCACTGGCACGGGAGTACGGCAACCGAGCGTGTGAGCACGCTCACCACCAGGGACTACTCGCCGGTAGCGCCCTCCAATCCATAGACTCGACGAGGTTCGAGAAGGGAGCCACAGTGCGCAAGGTGCTCATCGCCAACCGCGGAGAAATCGCCGTCCGCGTCGCCCGGGCCTGCCGGGACGCGGGTATCGCCAGCGTCGCCGTGTACGCGGAGCCTGACCGGGACGCGCTGCACGTGCGGGCCGCCGACGAGGCGTACGCGCTGGGCGGCGACACCCCCGCCACCAGCTACCTCGACATCGCCAAGGTGCTCAAGGCCGCCGCCGACTCGGGAGCGGACGCGGTCCACCCCGGCTACGGTTTCCTCTCCGAGAACGCCGAGTTCGCGCAGGCCGTGCTCGACGCCGGCCTGACCTGGATCGGCCCGCCGCCGCAGGCCATCCGCGACCTGGGCGACAAGGTCACCGCCCGGCACGTCGCCCAGCGCGCCGGCGCCCCGCTGGTGGCCGGCACCGCCGACCCGGTCTCCGGCGCCGACGAGGTCGTCGCGTTCGCCGCCGAGCACGGCCTGCCGGTCGCCATCAAGGCGGCGTTCGGCGGCGGCGGCCGCGGCCTGAAGGTCGCCCGCACGCTGGAGGAGATCCCCGAGCTGTACGAGTCGGCGGTCCGCGAGGCGGTCGCCGCGTTCGGCCGCGGCGAGTGCTTCGTCGAGCAGTACCTCGACAAGCCGCGGCACGTGGAGACCCAGTGCCTGGCCGACCAGCACGGCAACGTGGTGGTCGTCTCCACCCGCGACTGCTCGCTGCAGCGCCGGCACCAGAAGCTGGTCGAGGAGGCGCCCGCGCCGTTCCTGACCGCCGAGCAGAACGCCGAGCTGTACCGGGCGTCCAAGGCGATCCTGCGCGAGGCGGGCTACGTCGGCGCCGGCACCTGCGAGTTCCTGGTCTCCCAGGACGGCCTGATCTCCTTCCTGGAGGTCAACACCCGCCTGCAGGTCGAGCACCCGGTCTCCGAGGAGGTCGCCGGCCTCGACCTGGTCCGCGAGATGTTCCGGATCGCGGACGGCGAGGAGCTCGGCTACGACGACCCCGAGATCCGCGGCCACTCCTTCGAGTTCCGGATCAACGGCGAGGACCCGGGCCGCAACTTCCTGCCCGCGCCCGGCACCGTCACGCTGTTCGCCCCGCCGTCCGGCCCGGGCGTCCGGCTGGACGCCGGCGTGGAGTCCGGCTCGGTGATCGGCCCGGCCTGGGACTCCCTGCTGGCCAAGCTGATCGTCACCGGCGCCGACCGCAAGCAGGCCCTGCAGCGCGCCAAGCGCGCCCTGGAGGAGTTCAAGGTCGAGGGCATGGCCACCGCCATCCCGTTCCACCAGGCCGTGGTCACCGACCCCGCGTTCGCCCCCGAACTGACCGGCTCCACCGAGCCGTTCAAGGTCTTCACCCGGTGGATCGAGACCGAGTTCGAGAACACCATCCCGGCGTTCACCGGCGCGGGCGGCGACGGCGAGGAGCCCGAGGGCCGCGAGACCGTGGTGGTCGAGGTCGGCGGCAAGCGGATCGAGGTCTCGCTGCCGTCCTCGCTCGGCGTCGCCTCGGCCCCGGCGGCCGCCGCGGGCTCGGCGAAGGCCAAGCGCCGGGTGGGCGCGAAGAAGGCCGCCTCGGCGGTCTCCGGCGACACCCTGGCCTCGCCGATGCAGGGCACCATCGTCAAGGTCGCCGTCGAGGAGGGCCAGGTGGTCGCCGAGGGCGAGCTGATCGTGGTCCTGGAGGCGATGAAGATGGAGCAGCCGCTGAACGCCCACAAGGCGGGCACCGTGGTCGGCCTCAAGGCCGAGGTCGGCGCCTCCGTCTCCAGCGGCGCCGCGCTCTGCGAGATCAAGGACGTCTGAGGGTAGGACGCGCACGCACCGGAAGGGCGGCGGGAGTCTCCGGACCCCGCCGCCCTTCGGCCTACCCGGCCGCGCCGACCGGACCCGCCGCGCCCGCCGCGCCCAGCACCAACTCCTCGACGCCGCACAGGAACCCCGCCATCTGCGCCCGGTCCAGCAGCGCGCTGTCCGCCACCATCCGCAGCTCGACCGCGCCGGGCACCGCGACCACGTCCACCGCGACCGACACCCCGGGGCGGGCCGGGAACTCGTCCGGGAAGCTCAGCTCCCGCTCCCCCGCGCCGCCCGGCCCCGGCGCGTCGGCCATCAGCGCGGCCAGCGGGTCCCGGGTGTCGTTCCAGACCACCGAGTGGTCGGCCGGTTCGACGCCCGCGGCCCGCAGCCCGGCCAGTTCGGCGTCCAGCCGCGGCTTGTCGTAGCCGGAGTGCCGGTAGGCGGTGAGCGCCGGGCCGTGGGCGCGGCGGACGGTCTCGGCGAAGTCCTCGGCGAGCTCCGGGAGGTGGAACAGGCCCTCCTGGGCGAGCGTGGTGACGGCCTCGGCGGACCGCTCGGTGAAGCGGTTGCCGACCACCACCTGGCAGAGGAACTCGCGCTGCCCGCCGAGCCGGCCCAGTTCGGTGGCGGCGGCGGCCAGCAGCACCGTGGCGTCGCCGGTGCGCAGCCGGGCGGCGGCCACCGGGAGGGCGTCGGCCAGCGCCGGGGAGCGCAGCACCGCGTACGGGAAGGTCCGCGCCGGGTCGGGCGCGGCGGCCGGGCGGGGCAGCAGGGCGCGCGGGCCGGCGGCCAGCTTCTCCCGCCAGTGCCGGCGGGCGGCGGCGTCCCGGCGGCGGCCGCGCGGGCCGGTCTGCTCGGCGGCCTCGTCCAGCGGCTGGGCGAACTCCCGTTCGGCGCGCAGGTCCTGGGCGCTGCGTCCGGCGGCCAGCAGCATCAGGTCGCGGACGGCGCGGCGCATCCCCCAGCCGTCGGCGGCGGTGTGCGAGAGCACCAGGACGGTCTGCCGGACCAGGCCGTCGACCAGCACCAGGCCGAGCCGCACCGGCCACTCGCGGGCCGGGTCGAAGGGCTCCCGGGCGTACCGGTCGAGCAGTTCGGCGGCCGCGGCGGCGGCCCGCTCGGGGGTGTCCCGGTGCAGCAGCGCCACCGGGAGGGTGCCGTCGGCGTCGACCAGCTGGTGCAGTGCGCCGTCCTGCTCGACCAGCCGGGTGCGCAGCGCGTCGTGCAGGTGGAGCAGTTCGGTGCAGGCGCGGAGCACGGTGCCGGGCTCCGCGCCGGGGTCGACGGGGGCGGCCAGCCGCAGGTTGTAGCGGGGCGCGTCGGTGCCGAGCCGGACCAGGGCGGTGTGGATGGCGCGCTGGCCCCAGGTCGCGGGGCCGCGGCCGGCGCGGGCCCGACGCACCGTCAATTCGGTTGTGCGGTCGAGTGTTTCGCTCGCTGCGTCCATGGGGGCAGACGCTACAAGCGGCTCGGCCGGGGCGGCCAGGGGTCGGCCGCGGGCGGGCCGGAACCGGTCAGTGCGCCGCCGCCGGGCGGGTCGGCCGCCCGCGCGGTCAGCGGATCCGTTCGGCGAGCCGGGCGGCGGGCGGCAGGGCGCCGTGCGGGGCGGGGCGGCGCTGGCCGGGCAGCGGGGCGCCGGGGGCCAGGCCGGGCTGCGGCGGCCCGGGGCGGCGGGCGGCCTGCTGGTGGGCGGCGCTCTCGGCGGCCAGGCCGAGCGAGGCCACCGAGACCTGCACCCCGCAGTCGGCGAGGGCGTGCTGCTCGCGGGAGGTGAGGTCCTCCAGCAGGGTGCGCTCGTCGGTGACCAGCCGGGTGATCGCCTCGGTGGCGACGGTCTGGAACATGCTGTCGGCGCCGAGCTTGGTGTGGTCGGCCAGCACGATCACCTCGTTGGCGGCCTGCACCAGGGCCCGGTCGACCGAGGCGGAGAGCATGTTGGCGGTGGACAGGCCGCGTTCGGCGGTCAGTCCGCTGCCGGAGATGAACGCCTTGGTGACCCGCAGCCCGGCCAGCGACTGCTCGGCGCCGCTGCCCACCAGGGCGTAGTTGGAGCCGCGCAGGGTGCCGCCGGTCATCACCACCTCGACCCGGTTGGCGTGCGCCAGCGCCTGGGCGACCAGCAGCGAGTTGGTGACCACGGTCAGCCCGGGCACCCGGGCCAGCCGGCGGGCCAGCTCCTGGGTGGTCGTCCCGGCGCCGACCACGATGGCGTCGCCCTCCTCGACCAGGTCCGCGGCGAGGTCGGCGATGGCGCTCTTCTCGGCGGTGGCGAGGTGGGTCTTCTGCGGGTAGCCCGGGTCACGGCTGAACCCGCCGGGCAGCACCGCGCCGCCGTGGCGGCGGTCGAGCAGCCCTTCGGACTCCAGCGCCCGGACGTCTCGGCGGACGGTGACTTCGGAGGTCTGGACGACGCGGGCCAGTTCGCGGAGCGACACGGCTCCGTTGGCGCGCACCATCTCGAGGATCAACTGGCGACGTTCTGCTGCAAACACAGGACCGACGGTAACCCGAGTGACCGTCTGCTTTCAGGCGTTTGCACCTGGTAACGGGATTTGCTCACCTCGGGACGGCGCACGACCGTACAATGCGCGCTCCACCGGGCGGGTGAGCCGGGCGGCGCGCGCCCGGCTCGTTCCCGTACGTCCCGCGCGCCCCGGCGGTCCGGGGGCCGCGCGTCCCGCTAGGAGCCCGCGCCCTCGCGCTTGCGGATGTGCAGCTGGCGGGCCGCCTCGGCGGTCGAGCCGGACAGCGACGGGTAGACCGTGAAGGCGCTGGCGACCTGCTCCACCGTCAGGTTGTTGTCGACGGCCAGCGAGATCGAGTGGATCAGCTCGGAGGCGCGCGGGGCGACCACCACGCCGCCGACCACGATGCCGGTGCCGGGGCGGGCGAACAGCTTCACGAAGCCGTCCCGGATGCCCTGCATCTTGGCCCGCGGGTTGCCGCGCAGCGGGAGCTTGACCTCGACGGCGTCCATCTTCCCGCAGGACACGTCGGCGTGGGTGTAGCCGACGGTGGCGATCTCCGGGTCGGTGAACACGTTGGACGCCACGGTCTTCAGGTTCAGCGGCTGCACCGCGTCGCCGAGCGCGTGGTACATGGCGATCCGGCCCTGCATGGCGGCCACCGAGGCCAGCATGAAGACGCCGGTGCAGTCGCCGGCCGCGTACACGCCGGGGGCGGAGGTGCGGGAGACCCGGTCCACCTTGATCTGGCCCCAGTCGTTGACCGCGACACCGGCCTCCTCCAGGCCCAGCTCCTCGGTGTTGGGGAGCGAGCCGACCGCCATCAGGCAGTGCGTGCCCGTGATCACCTTGCCGTCGGCCAGCGTCACCTCCACCCGGTCGCCCACCCGCTTGGCGCTCTCGGCCCGGGAGCGGCTCATCACGTTCATGCCGCGGCGGCGGAACACGTCCTCCAGCACCTCGGCGGCGTCCGGGTCCTCGCCCGGGAGCACCCGGTCGCGCGAGGAGACCAGCGTGACGTTCGAGCCGAGCGCCTGGTAGGCGCCGGCGAACTCGGCGCCGGTGACGCCGGAGCCGACCACGATCAGCTCGCGCGGCAGCTCCTCCAGGTCGTAGACCTGCGTCCAGGCCAGGATCCGCTCGCCGTCCGGCTGCGCGTCGGGCAGCTGGCGCGGGCGGACGCCGGTGGCGATCAGCACCGCGTCGGCGCGCACCGACTCGACGGCGCCGTCGGCGAGTTCGACCAGCACCTCGCGGGAGCCGTCGATCGCCTGGCCGCCGGTGCCGAGCCGGCCGCGGCCGCGCAGCACGGTGACCCCGGCCCGGGTGACGGCCTGGGTGATGTCGTGGGACTGGGCGATCGCCAGGCGCTTCACGCGCCGGTTGACCTTGCCGAGGTCGACGCCGACCACCCGGGCCGGGTCGGCCGGGTCCGGCGTGCCGTCCGCGACCAGGATGCCCAGCTCCTCGTAGGAGCTGTCGAAGCTGGTCATCACCTCGGCGGTGGCGATCAGGGTCTTGGACGGCACGCAGTCCGTCAGCACCGCCGATCCGCCCAGACCGTCGCGGTCGACGACGGTCACCTCCGCGCCGAGCTGGGCGGCCACGAGGGCCGCCTCGTATCCGCCTGGTCCGCCACCGATGATCACGATCCGAGTCACGTGCCCCATTGTCCCGCATGCCGGAACGGATTCCACGCCGGGGGCGTTGTTGTTCCCCTCCCGGCTAGCCGGTCTGCTGGATCGAGGCCGACACCAGCACCCCGCCGGACACCGTGTACGTGCCCTCGTAGGTCTTCGTGCTGCCGTCGGTCTGGACCGCGTAGATCACCGCGCGCACCTGGTTCGAACCGAAGGTGCTGGTGGTGCCCAGGTAGATGCTGGCGGTGGTGGCGTAGCCCTTCACCCAGCCGCTGTAGTCGCTGCCGCCGATGTTCTTGCCGCCCAGCGCCCAGGCCGCCGCGTAGTCGTGGTTGCTGATGTCCTCGTAGTACTGCTGCACCACGGCGATCGCGCTGGTGAGCGTCGGGTTGCCGCCGCCCCTCGCCGTGGTGACGGTGACGGTCGGGTTCGGCGTCGCGGTGACCGTCTGCGGCGTGACGGTGACCGTGGGCGTGGGCGTCGGCGTGACGGTGACCGTCGGGGTGGGCGTCGCGGTGACGGTCACCGGGCCCGGCGGGCTGGCCCCCGCCTGGCCGCCGCCGCCCGAGCCGCCGTTGGAACCGCAGCCGACCGCGGCCGCGAGCAGCACCGCCGCCACGGTCGGTGCACCCACCACTACCGGTAGTTGTCGCATCAGGACGCTCCCGTCCGGCGCGCACCCCGCCCCCGACCCGGCGGGTCCGCCCGCGGGGTGAGACCTCCCTCCACCGTAGGCCCGCCCCGGACGCGCAGCCCGGCGGACCGCCCCGCTCCCGTAGGCTGACGCCATGTCGCTCTACGCCGCCTACGCCACCAACCTCGACGCCCGGCAGATGTCCCGGCGCGCCCCGCACTCCCCGCTGCGCGGCACCGGCTGGCTGCCCGGCTGGCGGCTGACCTTCGGCGGCGAACAGCTCGGCTGGGAGGGCTCGCTGGCCACCGTGGTGGAGGACGAGAAGGACCAGGTCTTCGTCTCGCTCTACGACGTGGCCCCGATGGACGAGGAGGGCCTGGACCGCTGGGAGGGCGTGCAGCTCGGCATCTACCGCAAGGTGAAGCTGCGCGCGCAGACCCTGGACGGCGAGGTCGCGGTCTGGACGTACGTGCTCAACGACTACGAGGGCGGGCTGCCCGCCGCCCGCTACCTCGGCCTGATCGCGGACGCGGCGGAGAGCGCCGGCGCCCCCGACGACTACGTGCTGGACCTGCGCCGCCGGCCCTGCTGAGCCCGCGCGCCGGCCCCGCCGCAGCCGCGCACCGGCCCGGCCGGGCCCGCGCCGGTCCCGCCGCCCTCGTGCACCGGCCCGGTCCGGCCCGACCCGGCCGGGCCTGTGCCTTCCGCCCGGCCGGGCGCTCCGGCCGGGGAGGAATGCTGTCGTTCCACGCAATCCGGGTAACGATCCGGCATGGCCTGGGCGTGCTGTCTACGCGCGTAGGCAGATTTGACCTATCCTCGACCGCGTGAACGCATCTCCTCAGACGGCCGTCTCCGCCGACCCCTACGCCGCCGCCCGGGCCGCTGCCGACCGGCTGCGCGAACTCACCGGCGCCGAGCGCCACGACGTCGCCCTGGTGATGGGCTCCGGCTGGGTGCCGGCCGCCGACGCCCTGGGCGAGACGCTGGCCGAGTTCCCGGTCACCGACCTGCCCGGCTTCCCCGCCCCCGCGGTGGCCGGCCACGCCGGCACCATCCGCTCGGTGCGGATCCCCGGCGGCGGCGAGCGCCGGGCCCTGGTCTTCCTCGGCCGCAACCACTACTACGAGGGCCACGGCGTGGCCACCGTGGTGCACGGCGTGCGCACCGCCGCCGCGGCCGGCTGCCGCACCGTGGTGCTCACCAACGGCTGCGGCGGCCTGCGCGAGGGCTGGGTCCCCGGGCAGCCCGTGCTGATCAGCGACCACATCAACCTGACCGCGGACTCCCCGATCGTCGGCGCCAACTTCGTCGACCTCACCGACCTGTACTCCAAGCGCCTGCGCACCCTGTGCCGCGAGGTCGACCCGTCCCTCGACGAGGCCGTCTACGTGCAGTTCCGCGGCCCGCACTACGAGACCCCGGCCGAGGTCAACATGGCCCGGGTGATCGGCGGCGAGCTCGTCGGCATGTCCACCACCCTGGAGGCCATCGCCGCCCGCGAGGCCGGCGCCGAGGTGCTCGGCATCTCGCTGGTCACCAACCTGGCCGCCGGCATCACCGGCGAGCCCCTCAACCACGCCGAGGTCCTGGAGGCCGGCAAGGCCTCCGCCGAGCGGATGGGCGCCCTGCTGGCGAAGGTCCTGGAACGGATCTGACACCCCGGAGCGGGGCGACTCCCCCGCCCGGCAGCACCCCTGACGGAGAATCGGGGGCATGACGAGGAGAAGCGGCGCCGCCGCGCGCGGACCGTGCGCGGCGGCGTTCGGCTGTCCCCCTCCTCACCCGTCCTCCTCTTTCCCCACCCTTCACCTCCTCATCTACTCCACGCACAGGGAGCGGGCCGCATGCCGAAGGCACCCACCACCGACCTCCTCGACCGGGCCCGCGCCTGGCTGGCCGAGGACCCCGACCCGCAGACCCGCGCCGAACTGACCGCGCTGCTGGCCGCCGCCGAGGGGCCGGAGGCCGAGTCCGAGGAGCGGATCGCCTGGTCCCGGCTGGCCGAACGCTTCGCCGGACGGCTCCAGTTCGGCACCGCCGGGCTGCGCGGCGAGCTGGGGGCCGGGCCGATGCGGATGAACCGCGCCGTGGTGATCCGGGCCGCCGCCGGCCTGGCCGGGTACGTCCGCAAGCACCCCGAGCTCGGCGACCTGGTGGTGATCGGCTACGACGCCCGCCACAAGTCGTACGACTTCGCCCTCGACACCGCCGCCGTGGTGGTGGGCGCCGGGCTGCGCGCCGCACTGCTGCCCCGCGCGCTGCCCACGCCCGTGCTGGCGTACGCGATCCGGCACCTGGGTGCGGCGGCCGGCGTGGTGGTCACCGCCAGCCACAACCCGCCGCAGGACAACGGCTACAAGGTCTACCTCGGCGACGGCTCGCAGATCGTGCCGCCCGCGGACGCCGACATCGCCGCCGAGATCGACGCGCTGGGCGCGCTCGCCGACGTCCCGCGCGCCGAGTCCGGCTGGGAGGTGCTGGGCGACGACGTGCTCGCCGCCTACCTGGCCCGCGCCGCCGCCGTCCTCGACCCGGCCGGCCCGCGCGAACTCGCCACCGTCTACACCCCGCTGCACGGCGTCGGCCGCGACGTCCTGCTGGCCGCGTTCGCCGCGGCCGGGTTCCCCGCGCCGACCGTGGTCGCCGAACAGGCCGAGCCCGACCCGGACTTCCCCACCGTCGCGTTCCCCAATCCGGAGGAGCCCGGCGCGATGGACCTCGCCTTCGCCGCCGCCCGCGAAGCCCGCCCCGACCTGGTGATCGCCAACGACCCGGACGCCGACCGCTGCGCCGTCGCCGTCCCCACCCCGGACGGCGACTGGCGGATGCTCCGCGGCGACGAGGTCGGCGCCCTGCTCGGCGCGGCCCTGGCCGCCAAGACCTCCGACGGCGTCTTCGCCACCACCATCGTCTCCTCCACCCTGCTCGGCAGGATCGCCGCCGCCGCCGGCCTCGGCTACGCCGAGACGCTCACCGGCTTCAAGTGGATCGCCCGCACCGAGGACATCCGCTACGGCTACGAGGAGGCGCTCGGCTACTGCGTCGACCCGGACGGCGTCCGCGACAAGGACGGCATCACCGCCGCCCTCCAGATCGCCGAACTCGCCGCCGGCCTCAAGCGCGACGGCCGCACCCTCACCGACCTCCTCGACGACCTGGCCCTCACCCATGGCCTGCACGCCGCCGACCAGCTCTCGGTCCGGGTCGACGACCTCTCCGTCATCTCCGACGCGATGGCCGCCCTCCGCGACAAGCCCCCGGTCGAACTCGCCGGCCTCACCGTCACCCGCGCCGACGACCTCACCGCCGGCACCCCCGACCTCCCCCCGACCGACGGCCTCCGCTACCTCCTCACCGGCCCGGCCGTCACCTCCGCCCGCGTCGTCGTCCGCCCCTCCGGCACCGAGCCCAAGCTCAAGTGCTACCTGGAGGCCGTCCTCCCGGTCGCCTCCCGCGCCGACCTCCCGGCCGCCCGCGCCGCCGCCCAGGACCTGCTGGACGCCCTCAAGCGCGACTTCGCCACCGCCGCCGGCCTGACCTGATACACCGTCAATAGTCCTGCGGGGCCCGGACGTTCACGCGTCCGGGCCCTGCTGCGTGCGGTACGCGGCGGTCACCACGGCCAGCAGGCCCGGGAAGCGCTCCTCCAGGTCGGCGGCGCGCAGGGTGGTCAGGCGGCGGTTGGCCTCCTCGCGGTGGCGGATCAGGCCGGCCTCGCGCAGGACCTTGAAGTGGTGGCTGAGGGTGGAGGGCGCGACGTCCACCGGGAAGGTGCCGCAGGCGCGTTCGGGTTCCCGGCCGAGGGTCAGCACGATGGTCATCCGGGTCGGGTCGGAGAGCGCGTGCAGTACGTCCAGCAGGTCGATGTCGGCGGTGTCGGGGTAGTGGGGCGCCTCGCGGCGGCGGCTGGTTCGGGGCACGGGGGCACCTCTCCCTGCGATGTTCGACAGATCTCGAAATGGCGTGGTACTAATTTCGACGTTCGTAGAACATCGTAACTGCGACCGATCCAGGGGACCACCATGCGCGCACTCGTCATGACCGAAGCCGGCGGCGCCGAGCACAGCCACGTCCTCGACCTCGAACCGCCGCGGCCCGGCCCCGGCCAGGTCGCCGTCGAGGTCGCCTACGCCGGGCTCAACTTCGTCGACGTGATGGCCCGCCGCGGCGACGGCGGCTACACCGCCGACTGGCCGCACCACCCCGGCAAGGAGGTCGCCGGCACCGTCCTGGCCCTCGGCGAGGGCGTCACCCACCTCGCCGTCGGCACCCGGGTGGTCGCCGCCACCCGCGGCGGCGGCCTCGCCGAGGTCGCGGTCGCCGACGCGGAGCTGACCGTCCCGGTCCCGGACGGCGTCCCGCTGGAGGTCGCCGCCACCACGCCGCTCGGCCTGGCCACCGCGCTGCTGCTGCTCACCGACGCCGGGCGGTTCGCCCCCGGCGAGAGCGTGCTGGTCCACTCGGCGAGCGGCGGGATCGGCACCGCCGTCGCCCGCCTGCTGCCCCACCTCGGCGGCGGCCGCCTGCTCGGCACCGTCGGCCGTCCGGAGAAGGCCGGGGCCGCCCTGCGCCACGGCTACCACGCCGTGCACGCCCGGGGCGGCGACGACCTGGCCGCCGAGCTGCGCGCGGCGGGCGGCGGCCGCGGCGTCGACCTGGTCCTCGACCCGCTGGGCACCACCGCGCTCGACCTCGACCTCGACCTGCTCGCCCCGGGCGGCCGGATCGTCCTGTTCGGCAACGCGAGCGGGGCCGAGCCCGCGCCGCTGCCGCCGCTGCCCCGCCTGCTGGGCGCCAACGCCACCCTCACCGGCTTCAGCCACAACGGGCTGCTCACCCACGCCCCCGCGAAGGTGGCCGGCGCCGTCCGCCGCACCCTCGACCTGCTGGCGGCCGGCTCGCTGGACACCCCGCTGACGGTGCTGCCCGGCCTGGCCGCCGTCCCCGCCGCGCACGACCTGCTGGCCGCCGGGCGGGCCGAGGGCAAGTACGTCGTCGCGCTCGACCGCTGAGCGGCCCGGCCCCGCCCGATCGACCCGATCGACCCGGCCGGCCCGATCGACCCGCCCGGTCAGGTCGACCCGCCCGGTCGGACCGGTCAGGTCGCCGCGATCACCGAGACCAGCGCGACCAGGCCCGCCAGGGTCGGGGCGATGATCCACCAGCACCAGGTGGCCTGCAGCTCGCCGGCCGCGGAGGGCTTGTGGGCGTTGCGCTCGGCCTGCTCCTGGAGGGCGGTGACCACGGCGTCGGACCAGGCCCGGGTCGGGTCGAGCTGGTCCGGGCGGGGGGTCTTCCGGGCCGGCCGGGCCGGGAGGTTCGGGTCGCCCTCGGCCGCGGCCCGGGTGGCCCGGCGGGTGGCCTTCTTGCGCTGGCGGATCGAGACCGGGATCGCCCAGACCTGGAACTTGCGGCCGTCCGCGAAGAGCTCGACCGAGTACCCCGCCTTGAGCTGCTCGACCTTCCCCCAGGGCGCGACGATCGTGCGCAGCGGGTTGCGGACGACCAGCCGCCGGTCGTTGGCGCGCACCACGGGCCGCAGGGTGTAGGCGATCACCGGGAAGGCGAAGACGGGTGCGGCGGCGAGGGCGACCCACGGGGTGGCTCCGGTGCCGGACACGACGGCGTCGATGATCAGCCAGGCGGCGACGGCGAGCATCATGGCGCCCGCGATGACGCTGGGGACGGAGCGGTAGACGCGGTCGGCGTACACGGGCTCCTCGGCGGCGGAACCCTGGTGGGGTGTCCGGTCGGATTCGGTCATGCCGTCGATTCTGCCCCAGGGCCGCGGCCGTCCCCAATGGCGACCCGGGCACGGGACGGTCACGAATGACCGTCCCGCGGGCCGCCCGGTCAGGCGGTGCGGCGGCGCAGCGTGGCGGCGCCGAGGGCGAGCGCGAGCAGGGCGCTCCCGGCCACCACGGCGAGGTCGGCCAGGACCCGGCCGCCCACCCCGCCCTGCGCGGTGGTCCGGCCCATCGCGTCGACGGCGTACGAGAGCGGCAGGACGTCGGAGGCCCAGCGCAGCACGGGGGCCATCTCGGCGCGGGGCACGAACAGCCCGCAGAGCAGCAGTTGGGGCAGCAGGACGGCGGGCAGGAACTGGACGGCCTGGAACTCGGTGGCGGCGAACGCCGAGACCAGCAGGCCCAGCGCCATGCCGAGCAGCCCGTCGGCGACCGCGACGGCGAACAGCATCCAGGTCGGCCCGGCCACGTCGAGGCCGAGCACGCCGATGGTCAGGGCGGAGGCGAGGGCGGCCTGGACCAGGGCGACGGCGCCGAAGGCGAGCGCGTAGCCGAGCAGCAGGTCGGGCTTGCCGAGCGGCATGGTGAGCAGGCGTTCCAGGGTGCCGCCGGTGCGTTCGCGGAGCATGGCGACCGAGGTGACCAGGAACATCACCAGCAGCGGGAAGACGCCGAGCAGTTCGGGGCCGAGCCGGTCGAAGGTGCGGGGCTGCCCGTCGTACATGTACTTGAGCAGGACGAGCAGCAGGCAGGGCACCAGCAGCAGCATCGCCACGGTGCGCGGGTCGTGCCGCAGTTGGGCCAGCACCCGGCGGGCGGTGGCGAGGGTGCGGCGGGTCGCGGCGTTCACCGGTGGGCCTCCTGTCCGGTCCGCACGAGGGTGAGGAAGGCGCTCTCGACGTCGGCCGCGCCGGTGGCGGCGAGCAGCGCGGCGGGGGTGTCGTGGGCGAGCAGGCGGCCCTCGCGCATCAGCAGCAGCCGGTCGCAGCGGGTGGCCTCGTCCATCACGTGGCTGGAGACCAGCAGGGTGGCGCCGTCGGCGGCGAGCTGCCGGAACAGTTCCCAGAGCTCCTGCCGCAGCACCGGGTCGAGGCCGACGGTGGGTTCGTCCAGGACCAGCAGTTCGGGGTGTCCGAGCAGGGCGGCGGCGAGCGAGACCCGGGCCCGCTGGCCGCCGGAGAGCCGGGCGACGGGGGTGCGGCGGTGGGCGTCCAGCCCGACCTGGCCGATCGCCCGGGCGGCGGCGCCGGGCGGGGCGCCGAGGACGGCGGCGAAGTAGTCGAGGTTCTCGCCGACGGTGAGGTCCCCGTAGACCGAGGGGGCCTGGGTGACGTACCCGACCCGGTCCCGCAGGGCGGCGTCCCCGGCGGGCCGGCCGAGCACGGTGACGCTCCCGGCGGCGGTCCGCTGCACGCCGACGACGCAGCGCAGCAGCGTGGTCTTGCCGCAGCCGCTGGGGCCCAGCAGGCCGGTGACGCTGCCCCGGCCGACCTCCAGGTCCAGGCCGGGCAGCACGGTGGCCGGGCCCCGGCGGACGACCAGTCCGGCGATCCGGATCGCGGGGCCGTCGGCCGGCCCCGCCGAAGAATTCATCATGTGATGAGTTTCTCGCCGCGCCCCGGCCGCGTCAAGCGCCCGCGCACCGCCGCCCCGGCCCGTCCCGCCGCCCGGCCCCCCGGTCCGCTCCCCCGCTTGACAGCCCCCGGATAACCGGTCCGGCCGGGACCGGCCGGTTCGGTACGATTGGCGGCGGCCGGGCGGTTGCTCTGACGGCCCCGCACCGGTCCTCTGACACCCACCCGCGGGCGCGTCGGCGCGCCCGCCGGAGAAGCAGGGAGCATCCAAGAGATGACTCGGCAGTTGATCACCAGCGCGCTTCCCTACATCAACGGGATCAAGCACCTGGGCAACATGGTCGGGTCGATGCTCCCGGCGGACGTCTACTCCCGGTACCTGCGCCAGCGCGGCCACGAGGTGCTGTACATCTGCGCCACCGACGAGCACGGCACCCCCGCCGAGCTGGCCGCCCAGGAGGCCGGGCTGCCGGTGGCCGAGTTCTGCGCCCGGGCGCACGAGCAGCAGAAGGCGATCTACGACGGCTTCCAGCTGTCCTTCGACTACTTCGGCCGCTCCTCCTCCCCGCAGAACCGGGAGATCACCCAGGAGATCGCCCGCGAACTGCAGGCCAACGGCTTCATCGAGGAGCGGGCGATCCGCCAGGTCTACTCGATCGCGGACGGCCGCTTCCTGCCGGACCGCTACATCGTCGGCACCTGCCCGCACTGCGGCTACGACAAGGCCCGCGGCGACCAGTGCGAGAACTGCACCCGCGTCCTCGACCCGACCGACCTGCTGGAGCCGCGCTCGGCGATCAGCGGCAGCTCGGAGCTGGAGGTCCGCGAGACCAAGCACCTGTTCCTGCTCCAGTCGAAGCTGACCGACGAGGTCGAGTCCTGGATCGCCGCCAACGGCGACAGCTGGCCGGTGCTGGCCTCCTCGATCGCCCGCAAGTGGCTGACCGAGGGCCTGCAGGACCGCGCGATCACCCGCGACCTGGAGTGGGGCGTCCCCGTCCCGGCCGACACCTGGCCCGAACTGGCCGCCGAGGGCAAGGTGTTCTACGTCTGGTTCGACGCCCCGATCGAGTACATCGGCGCCACCAAGGAGTGGGCGGACGCCACCGGCGGCGACTGGCGCTCCTGGTGGTACGAGGCGGACGACACCGTCCGGTACACCGAGTTCATGGCCAAGGACAACGTCCCGTTCCACACCGTGATGTTCCCGGCCACCGTCCTCGGCTCGCGCAAGCCGTGGAAGAAAGTCGACTACGTCAAGGCGTTCAACTGGCTGACGTACTACGGCGGGAAGTTCTCCACCAGCCAGAAGCTCGGCATCTTCACCGACGTCGCGCTCGAACTGCTGCCGGCCGACTACTGGCGCTACTACCTGATGGCGAACGCCCCGGAGTCCGACGACTCCAGCTTCACCTGGGACCTGTTCGCGGCGACCGTCAACAAGGACCTCGCCGACACCCTGGGCAACTTCGTCAACCGGGTGCTCTCCTTCAGCCGCAAGCGCTTCGGCGACGAGGTCCCGGCCGGCGCGGCGAACGGCGAGGCGGAGCTCGCCCTCGGCACCCAGATCGCCGAGCTGCTCGCCGAGTACGAGGCCCAGCTCGACGCGCTGAACTTCCGCAAGGCCGCCCAGGCGCTGCGCGCGCTGTGGTCGGCGGGCAACTCCTACCTCGACGTCACCGCGCCGTGGACCGAGATCAAGACCGACCCGGAGGCGGCGGCGCGCACCCTGCGCACCGCGATCAACCTGATCCACCTCTACTCGGTGGTCTCCGAGCCGTTCATCCCGGCCGCGGCCAAGGCGATCCGGGAGTCCTTCGCGCTGGACGGCGACACCCGCACCTGGGTGTCGGCCGACGAGGCCCGGGAGCTGTCGCTCGTCCCGGCCGGCACCGGCTTCACCGTCCCGCCGGTGCTGTTCGCCAAGATCACCGACGAGGACCTGGCCGCCTGGACCGAGCGCTTCGGCGGCGGCGCCTGACGTCCCCTCAGCCCGTGAGGTACCCCTGGACGGTGCGGCCCAGCAGTGGGGCCAGCGCCTCCGGGGGTGCCGAGGCGAGCGGCTCGACGGCGATCACGTAGCGGGCCACCGCCAGGCCGACGACCTGCGACATCACCAGTTCGACCCGCAGTTCCGGGTCCGGCAGGTCGAGCAGGCCGGCCACCCGGGCGACCAGTTCGGTCACCATGAAGTCGCGCATCAGCGCCGCGACCTCCTCGCTGGCGGCGGCCGTCCGCACCAGCGCCAGCAGCCGCTCGCGCACCGGCGGCTGCTCCCACAGCCCCAGCACGAAGCCCGCGACCCGCTCGCCGACCGTCGCCGGGTCGCCCGCGAACACGCTCTCCACCACCGTGCGCGGGTCGAGCGGGAACTCCAGCGCCGCCATGAACAGCCGGTCCTTGCTGCCGAAGTAGTGGTGCAGCAGCGCCGCGTCCACCCCCGCCGCCCGGGCGATCGCCCGCATGCTGGCCTTCTGGTAGCCGCGCGCCGCGAACTCCGTCCGGGCCGCCGCCAGCACCGCCCCCCGGGTGTCCTCGCCCCCGGGCCGCCGCCCCCGCGCCTTCGTACCGCCGCTCATCCCGCCATTGTCCCCGGCCCGGGGCCGGGCGCTCTCCGCCCCGGCGGGCGGGCACATTTCGGTCAGGACTCGAAACCGCCCCGCCCTACCGGCTTCCTACGCGCGTAGATATGCTGCTCTGGTGACTATGTCCACTCTTGCAGCCAACGCCCCCGGCGCCGCGGGCGGCGGTCTCGCGGACGTCGCGGCGTCCGAGGCCACCTTGCGCCGTTTCCTGCACGGCCTGCCCGGGGTCGATCAGGTCGGTCTGGAGTCGCGGGCGGCCACCCTCGGCACGCGGTCGATCAAGACCACCGCCAAGGCCTTCGCCATCGACCTCGCCATCTCGATGATCGACCTGACCACGCTGGAGGGCGCGGACACGGTCGGCAAGGTCCGCTCGCTGTGCGCGAAGGGCCTCAGCCCCGACCCGTCGGACCGCTCCACCCCGCGGGTCGCGGCGATCTGCGTGTACCCGGACATGGTGGCGACCGCGAAGGAGGCGCTGCGCGGCAGCGGCGTCCAGGTCGCCTCGGTGGCCACCGCGTTCCCCTCCGGCCGGGCCGGCCTGCCGGTCAAGCTGGCCGACACCGCGGAGGCGGTCGCCGCCGGGGCCGACGAGATCGACATGGTGATCGACCGGGGTGCGTTCCTCTCCGGCCGCTACCTGGAGGTGTTCGAGACGATCGGGGCCGTCAAGGCGGCCTGCGAGCGCCCCGACGGCACCTCGGCCCACCTCAAGGTGATCTTCGAGACCGGCGAGCTGCAGACGTACGACAACGTCCGCCGGGCGTCCTGGCTGGCGATGATCGCCGGCGCGGACTTCATCAAGACCTCCACCGGCAAGGTCGCCGTGAACGCGACCCCGCCGGTGACGCTGCTGATGCTGGAGGCGGTGCGGGACTTCCGCGCGGCGACCGGCGTGCAGATCGGCGTGAAGCCGGCCGGCGGCATCCGCACCACCAAGGACGCGATGAAGTACCTGGTGATGGTGAACGAGACCCTGGGCGACGACTGGCTGAGCCCGCACTGGTTCCGGTTCGGCGCCTCCAGCCTGCTGAACGACCTGCTGATGCAGCGCCAGAAGCTGAGCACCGGCCGGTACTCCGGTCCCGACTACGTGACGGTGGACTGAGGACGATGGCGAAGACCAAGAAGACCGAGACCGGGACCGGGACCGGGACCGAGCAGCCCGTCCGCAAGGGGAGCCTGTTCGAGTACGCCCCGGCCCCCGAGTCCCCCGCCGCCGCCGGTGAGATCGCCACCGGCTACGGCCACTTCATCGGCGGCGAGTTCGTCGACTCCTCCGGCTCGGAGGCGCTGAAGACCGTCAACCCGGCCACCGAGCAGGTGCTCGCCGAGTTCGCCCAGGGCACCGGGGAGGACGTGGACCGCGCGGTCGCGGCCGCCCGCAAGGCGTTCGCCGACTGGTCGGCGCTGCCGGGCAGCGAGCGCGCCAAGTACCTGTTCCGGATCGCCCGGATCATCCAGGAGCGCTCGCGCGAGCTGGCCGTCCTGGAGTCGATCGACAACGGCAAGCCGATCCGGGAGACCCGCGACGTCGACCTGCCGCTGGTCGCCGCGCACTTCTTCTACTACGCGGGCTGGGCCGACAAGCTCGACTTCGCCGGCTACGGCCCGAACCCGCGCCCGCTGGGCGTGGCCGCGCAGGTCATCCCGTGGAACTTCCCGCTGCTGATGCTGGCCTGGAAGGTCGCTCCGGCGCTGGCCACCGGCAACACGGTGGTCCTGAAGCCCGCCGAGACGACCCCGCTGACCGCGCTGCGCTTCGCCGAGATCTGCCGCCAGGCGGGCCTGCCGAAGGGCGTGGTGAACATCGTCACCGGCGACGGCCGCACCGGCGCCGCGCTGACCGCGCACCCGGACGTGAACAAGGTCGCCTTCACCGGCTCGACCCCGGTCGGCCGGGCCATCGCCAAGCAGCTGGCGGGCACCCGCAAGAAGCTGAGCCTGGAGCTCGGCGGCAAGGCCGCCAACATCGTCTTCGACGACGCGCCGCTGGACCAGGCGGTCGAGGGCATCGTCAACGGCATCTTCTTCAACCAGGGCCACGTGTGCTGCGCGGGCAGCCGCCTGCTGGTGCAGGAGTCGGTGCAGGACGAGCTGCTGGACGCGCTCAAGCGCCGGATGGGCACCCTGCGGGTCGGCGACCCGCTGGACAAGAACACCGACGTCGGCGCGATCAACTCGGCCGAGCAGCTGGCCCGGATCACCGAGCTGGCCGCGGCGGGCGAGCAGGAGGGCGCCGAGCGCTGGGCCCCGGAGTGCGAACTCCCGGGCGCGGGCTACTGGTTCCGCCCGACCCTGTTCACCGGCGTCTCGCAGGCGCACCGGATCGCCCGCGAGGAGATCTTCGGCCCGGTGCTGTCCGTGCTGACCTTCCGCACCCCCGCCGAGGCGGTGGAGAAGGCCAACAACACCCCGTACGGCCTGTCCGCGGGCATCTGGACGGAGAAGGGCTCGCGCATCCTGTGGATGGCGAACCGGCTCCGGGCGGGCGTGGTGTGGGCGAACACCTTCAACAAGTTCGACCCGACCTCGCCGTTCGGCGGGTACAAGGAGTCCGGTTACGGCCGCGAGGGCGGTCGCCACGGCCTGGAGGCGTACCTCGATGTCTGAGTCCGGAACCGCACAGCGGATCGACGTCTTCAAGACCTACAAGCTGTACGTCGGCGGGAAGTTCCCGCGCTCGGAGAGCGGGCGGGTGTACGAGGTGACCGACAGCAAGGGCCAGTGGCTGGCGAACGCCCCGCTGGGCACCCGCAAGGACGCCCGGGACGCCGTGCTGGCGGCCCGCGCCGCGGTGAAGGGCTGGTCGGGCACCACCGCGTACAACCGCGGCCAGGTGCTGTACCGGGTCGCCGAGATGCTGCAGGGCCGCCGGGAGCAGTTCGCCGCCGAGGTGGCGGCGGCCGAGGGCGTGGGCGCCAGGAAGGCGGCGGCGCTGGTGGACGCGGCGATCGACCGCTGGATCTGGTACGCGGGCTGGACCGACAAGGTCGCGCAGGTCGCGGGCGGCGCCAACCCGGTGGCGGGGCCGTTCTTCAACCTGTCCACCCCGGAGCCGACCGGCGTGGTCGGCGTCCTGGCGCCGCGGGCCGGCACCGGCTTCTCGCTGCTGGGCCTGGTCTCGGTGATCGCCCCGGCGATCGCCACCGGCAACACCGTGGTGGTCGCGGCGGCCGAGCAGGCCCCGCTGCCCGCGCTGTCGCTGGGCGAGGTGCTGGCCACCTCGGACGTGCCGGGCGGCGTGGTCAACCTGCTCTCCGGCCGCACCGCGGACCTCGCCCCGACGCTGGCCTCGCACCAGGACGTCAACGCGCTCGACCTGGCCGGGGCGATCGACCCGGACGGGCCCGGCGCGGCGGCGGCGCTGGAGGCGTCGGCGGCGGATACATTGAAGCGAGTGGTCCGGCCGGCCGCCGACCCGTCCGCCGAGGACTGGACGGCCGCTCCCGGCACCGGGCGGCTCCTCTCCTTCCTGGAGACCAAGACGGTCTGGCACCCGATGGGCATCTAGCCCACCCGCCCGACCCCGCAGACCGGCCGTCCTCAGTGCCCTACCCCCCCCGGGGCCCGGGCGGCCGTGACGGGCCCGCACTTCTCCCCCCCCTGGTGCGGGCCCGTCCCCATGCCCGCGCACCCGCCCCGTCCGCAGGAGGGGCCGACCGGCGGGTTCCGAGCTGCCCCTGTGATGCCTCAGACTGGTTTCCCGTGAGTGACACCCCGCTGAACCGCCGCCCGATATCCCGCGTCATCCTGCTGTCGGGCCCCTCGGGGTCGGGAAAGTCCTCGCTGGCCGAGCGCAGCGGCCTCCCGGTGCTGCAGCTGGACGACTTCTACAAGGACGGCGACGACCCGTCCCTGCCGCAGCTGCCCGACGACGGCGGGACGGACTGGGACTCCCCGCTCTCCTGGCACGCGGAACAGGCGCTGGCCGCGATCCGGACCCTGGCCTTCGAGGGCCGGGCCGAGGTCCCGGTGTACTCGATCCCGGACAACGGCCGGGCCGGCAGCCACCTGCTGGAGCTGGACGGCGCGGCCGGCTTCGTCGCCGAGGGCATCTTCGCCGCCGAACTGGTCCGCCGCTGCGCCGCCGAGGGCCTGCTCGGCGACGCCCTGTGCCTGCGCAACAAGCCGTCCACGACGGCCTGGCGGCGCTTCCGGCGGGACGTCCGGGAGGGCCGCAAGTCGGTCCCCTACCTGGTCCGCCGGGGCCTGCGCCTGATGCGGGCCGAGCGCGGCATCGTGGCCCGGCAGGTCGAACTGGGCTCCTACGCCTGCTCCGGCGTGGAGGCGGGCCGCCGGATCGCCGCGGTGGCCCGGCAGCTGCCCGCCGAACTGGTCTGAGCGCACCCGGCCCGCACAGCGCGACGGGCGGGGCCCCGGTGCCGTTTCCCCCGCACCGGGGCCCCGCCCGTTCCGTTCGGGTGCGGGACCTTCCCCCGCGGCCGTCTCCCCCGAGCCGTCCGCCGCGTCCCGCGCCCTTCCCCCACTGCCCGTCCCCCGACGGGAGTCCTGCGTGTCGTCAGGCGACCAGCTCGCCGAAGGCGTGCACGGTGTCGCCGGAGCGGTTGAGCTGCTCGTCCTCGCGCATCCGGCGCAGCGCGCGCCAGATGGAGCTCTTCACGGTGCCGACGCTGATGCCGAGGATGTCGGCGATCTCCGGGTCGGTGCGGCCCTCGTAGTAGCGCAGCACGAGCATGGTGCGCTGGTTCTCGGGCAGCTTGGCGAGCGCCTGCCAGAGCACGGCGCGCAGTTCGGTGCCGCCCATCGCGTCGGTGTCGCCGGCGTGCTCGGGGAGTTCCTCGGTCGGGTACTCGTTGACCTTGCGGCGGCGCCAGGCGGAGATGTGCAGGTTGGTCATGGTGCGGCGGAGGTACCCGCCGACGGCGGCCTTGTCGGTGATCCGGCCCCAGGCTCGGTAGGTGGAGAAGAGGGCGCTCTGCAGCAGGTCCTCGGCCTCGTAGCGGTCGCCGGTGAGGTGGTAGGCGGTGGCGTACAGGGAGGCGCGGCGCTCGCGCACGTACGCGGTGAACTCGGCGATGTCGCGTGCCTCGTCCGTCGCGGCGGCCGGGTGCTCCCCCTGCGCGCCTCCCTGTTCGGCCTGCTCACCCCGGAAGGTCTGCGGTGCGACCCGCAGCGTCCGGCCCCCGGCCAGGTTCCCCAACCGGCCGTGGGTGGTGTCCCCGCTCCTGGTCCCCACGACCGGGCGGCGGGTCCCGGCGTTGTGCGCGCACCCCCGTACGAGCACGTTGCCGGCGTTCTCCTCCTCGTGCCGCGTCCGGTTGGTGCCCAGGACGGCGGAACGCGGCCCGGCGTTTCGGGTCGTCAGCGTTGCGGTCATCGGGCACCCCCATGGTCGGTACGAGCGGTTCTGCGCCGCTGCGGTTCCGGGCGGTGGCCCGGCCCCGTTCTGCGGCGACGAGGAAAATCCTGCCGTCCGCTCGTCATGGCGGTGTCCGTCGACTGTCACAGGGCTGTCACAAGGAGGGGCGGCCCGTGACGGTCCCGGGCTCCTCGGATGCGGACGCCGGAGCGGGGCGGTCCGGTTCCCGGTGCGCCGGGAGTCACCCGGGTGGGTGCTTCCGGTGGCCGGGTGGGACACAATGACCCCCGTGTCTTTCCTGCTTCTGATCGAGGACGACGACGCCATTCGCACCGGCCTCGAGCTCGCCCTCACCCGCCAGGGTCACTGGGTGGCCGCCGCCGCGTCCGGCGAGGACGGTCTGCGCCTGTTCAAGGAGCAGCGCCCGGACCTGATCGTGCTGGACGTGATGCTGCCCGGCATCGACGGCTTCGAGGTCTGCCGGCGCATCCGCCGCACCGACCAGCTGCCGATCATCCTGCTGACCGCCCGTTCCGACGACATCGACGTGGTGGTCGGCCTGGAGTCCGGCGCCGACGACTACGTGGTCAAGCCGGTGCAGCCCCGGGTGCTGGACGCCCGGATCCGCGCGGTGCTGCGCCGCGGCGAGCGGGAGAGCTCGGACTCGGCGGCGTACGGCGGCCTGGTGATCGACCGTTCGGCGATGACCGTCACCAAGGACGGCCAGGACCTCCAGCTGACCCCGACCGAGCTGCGGCTGCTGCTGGAGCTGAGCCGCCGCCCCGGGCAGGCGCTCTCCCGCCAGCAGCTGCTGCGGCTGGTGTGGGAGCACGACTACCTGGGCGACTCCCGGCTGGTGGACGCCTGCGTGCAGCGGCTGCGGGCGAAGGTCGAGGACGTGCCGTCCGCGCCGACGCTGATCCGCACCGTCCGCGGGGTCGGCTACCGTCTCGACCCGCCCGCGTGACCCTTCTCCCCCTCCGACTGGTGAGCCTTTTTTGACCGACCATCAGACCGCGCCGCGCCGCGCCCGTTCGGCGTCCTGGCGGCGGCTCAGTTCACTGCGGGTCCGGCTGATCGCGGTGTTCGCCGCGGTCGCGCTGGTCACCGCCGTCTCCGCGTCCGGCATCGCCTACTGGCTGAACCGCGACGCGGTGCTCAAGCGCGCCCAGGACACCGCGCTGAACGACTTCCGGGGTTCGCTGACCCGGAACGTCTCGCTGCTGCCGCTGCACCCGACCTGCCAGGACCTGCGGATGCTGGCCGTCCAGGTGGCCAGTTCCGGGCTGGCGTACGACGTGGTGGTGGTCGACGACTCGGTGCCGGACTGCACGGCGTCCTCCGACCCGATCGGCTTCTCGCTGCGGCAGGTGCCGGCCGCGCTGGTCACCGCGGTGAACAAGCCGCGCGAGACCGG
Organism: Kitasatospora cineracea; assembly: GCF_003751605.1. Lineage (NCBI taxonomy): Bacteria > Bacillati > Actinomycetota > Actinomycetes > Kitasatosporales > Streptomycetaceae > Kitasatospora > Kitasatospora cineracea. The sequence goes on along the minus strand of NZ_RJVJ01000001.1, from coordinate 2,370,820 downwards.
CCCCGGCAACCCGTACCAGTACCACCTGTACTGGCAGCGGGTGAACCTGGCCGGGCCGTACGTGGTCGGCGGGACGAAGGTGGTGCCGGGCGGGCCGACCGCCTACATGTTCAAGTCGCTGCAGAACGAGCGGGCCGACCTGAACACCCTGGGCGTCTCGCTGGCGATCGCCACCCTGCTGGCGCTGGTCGGCTCGGCGCTGCTCGCCCAGGCCGCCTCGGCGACCGTGCTGCGGCCGGTGCGCCGGCTCGGGGACGCCGCCCGGCGGCTCGGCGAGGGCGAGCTGGACACCCGGCTCGACGTCGAGGGCAACGACGAACTCGCCGAGCTGGCAAGGACGTTCAACCGCACCGCGGAGTCGCTCTCGGAGCAGGTCGCGGAGCTGAGCGCGCGCGAGGCGCAGTCCCGCCGGTTCGTCGCCGACATGTCGCACGAGCTGCGCACCCCGCTGACCGCGATGACCGCCGTCACCGACATCCTGGAGGACGAGGCCGACGCGCTCGACCCGATGATCGAGCCGGCCGTGCGGATCGTGGTCTCCGAGACCCGCCGGCTGTCCGGCCTGGTGGAGAACCTGATGGAGGTGACCCGGTTCGACGCGGGCACCGCCAAGCTGGTCGCCGACGAGGTCGACATGGCCGACCTGATCATGTCCTGCATCGACGGCCGGGCCTGGTACGACGCGGTCGAACTGGACGCCCCGCGCGGCATCCTGGCCGTGGTCGACCCGCGCCGCCTGGACGTGGTGTTCGCCAACCTGATCGGCAACGCGCTCAAGCACGGCGGCTCCCCGGTGAAGGTGAGGGTCCGCCAGGACGACGAGGCGCACACCGTCGTCGTCTCGGTCTCCGACGGCGGCCCCGGCATCCCGGAGGACGTGCTGCCGCACGTCTTCGACCGCTTCTACAAGGCCGACAAGGGCCGGGCCCGCTCCGAGGGCAGCGGCCTGGGCCTGTCCATCGCCGAGGCCAACGCCCGGATCCACGGCGGCGACATCACCGCCGCCAACAACCCGGACGGCGTCGGCGCGGTCTTCACCCTCACCCTGCCGCTCACCCAGCCGCCCGCCCCCGGGCCGGAGGACCGCCGATGACCCCCCGCCCCCGTCCCGCCCGCCGGGCCCACCGGTCCCGCGCGCTGGCCCTGCTGGCCGGCGGCCTGCTCGCCCCCGCGCTGCTGACCGGCTGCGGCATCCGCCCCACCGAGGTGCCGGTGGACGCCGGCGCCCCGGCCAGCCGCACCGCCTGCCCGGGCGAGGTGCTGGTCCCGATGGCGCCCGAGAGCGCCTCCCCGTCCGCCGCCCCCGCGCCCGGCCCCTCCCCGGCGGCCGGCCGGACCCCGGCCCCGGCGCCGTCGGCCACCCCCAGCAGCGCGTTCGTCGCCCCGTCCGCCAGCACCTGCCCCTGAGCCGGGGGCGACGACGGTGCGGAAGGCCGCAGGACCCGGCGGGGCCGCCGGACGGCCGCGGGGAACCGGGCCGGACGGAACCTGCGTCCCCCGCAGTGTGCACACCACCGCACCCCGCGACCCCGCGGCCGCCGACCACCGCCCGACCCGCCGACCGACGGCCGGGCGGGCCGGTGCCGGGGCGGCGGCGCCGTACCGGTCGCGGACGGCGGCCCGGCTGCTGCTCGGCCTGCACCTGCTGCTGCTCGGCTGGCTGAGCCTGCGCCCCGTCCCGGTCGCCTGGACCAGCCCGCCCAACCTCAGCCCGTTCTCCTCGGTCCACCAGGCGCTGTCCCTCGGCCCGGCCGCCGCCGCCCGCCAACTCGGCTCCGGCATGCTGCCGTTGGCCCCGATCGGGGTGCTGCTGCCGCTCGCCGTGGGCTCCCCCCGCCGCTCCTGGCTGCTGTCCTTCCTGCGCACCACCGGCGCGGCCGCACTGCTCGGCACCGCCCTGGAGATCCTGGAGGGCTGGGCGCCCGGCCACGTCCTGGACGTGGACGACGTCCTGCTCGGCATCGCGGGCGCGGCCCTGGCCCACCTGCTGCTGATGCCCCCGCTGCGCGCCCTGGACCGGCGCCGCTCCACCACCGGCTGGATCGAGGCCGCCGAGACCGCAGAGGCGGCCGAAGCCGTCGGGGCCCCGGCCGCCGAGGACACCCCGTCACCGGCCGCCGGCCGCACCGAGGACCGGAACCGGACGCGCCCGCGCCCCGCCCCGGCTCCCGCGCTGTCGGTGCTCGGCTCCCCGGCTGCACCGCGGAGCTGAGCACCGACCGGGATCAGCCCGCGGCCTTCTTGAGCTCGTCCAGGTCGATGACCTGGTCGGCTGCCGGGGCGGCCGCCTGCACCGGCTTGTCGAAGTCGCTGAACTGCATGCTGCCGGTCGCGCCGCTGTCCACCGAGAGCAGGTAGGCCTCGCCCTGATTGGCGACGGCGACCTCCATCGCGTCGCCGCTCTTCTCGCCCTCCACCTTGAGGACGACCGCGTCGACCCCGCCGACCTTCTTGGTGCCGCCCTTGGTGCCGCTGTTGTCCGGCGTGCCGTCGTCGTTCAGACCCGCCTTCTTCAGCAGCCCCAGCGGCATGTCGCAGAACTCGCCGAAGCCGTCGGCCAGGTCGGTGGACTTGGTGGAGGTCAGCCACTTGCCCCCGATCAGGTTGGCGACCGAGGCGTTGGCGCCCGGGACGACCACCTTGATGAACTCGGCGTCCGGCTTGAGCCACACCTTCCCGCCGGTGCGCAGGATCTCCGCCTTGCCCTTGCCCTTGATCCCGATGGTGCCGGCGCAGTCGCCGGTGGAGCCGGAGGCGACGTCACCGCTGACGTCGCCGTCCGCGTCCTGCACCTGGAAGGCGGCCTTGACGCTCTTGAGCTTCCCGTTGGCGGCGCGCATCTTCGTCATGATCTGCTCGACCGACAGCCCCTCCAGGCCGCCGCCCGCCGCGGCGGGCTTCGAGGTGGCGGCGCCGGCCGAACCGGAGGCGGCGGCAGCGGGCGCGGAGTCGCCCTTCTTGGTCCCGTCGGAACCACAGGCCGTCAGGCCGGTGACACCGAGGACGGAGAGCACGGTGGCGGCCAGCAGCCGGTTCGCACGCATCAGAATCTGTTCTCGTTTCCTGTGACGATCGGATGCGCGAGTCTTCCAGTGACCGGAACCGGCCCCTGCCTTACCTCCCTCTTATTTACCCTCCCATTACCTTAGGTGGTCCGCCGCACAAACTCAGGGTGGCCCCGGAGCCGACCCCGAGTCCGGCGTCCTCCCGCCCGGGGACCGCACCAGGGTCCGGATCGGCTTCGCGGCTGACGCGAAAGGCCAGGTCACGGCGGCAGGATGGAGTCATCGCCCGGTCGGACGGACCGCACCGGGCCCACCCCCACGGAGGAGAAGATGAGCACCCTCGCCCGCCCCCGCCACCGTCGCGTCATCGCCGGCGTCTGCGCCGGGATCGCCCAGCGCTTCGGGCTGGACCCGTGGACGGTCCGGATCATCTTCCTGGTGTCCTGCCTGCTGCCCGGCCCGCAGTTCCTGGTCTACCTGGCGCTGTGGCTGCTGCTCCCCCAGGAGCCGTGACCCGGCCCGCGCCGCCAGGGCCCGTCGCGGGCCCGGCGCTCCGGCACGCACACGACAGGGGCCGTTCCCCCCAGCGGGAACGGCCCCTGTCGTGCGTCCGCGTCCGGTGCGTCAGCCGCCCAGGCCCGGCAGGCTGGGCAGGCCGGGGGCGCCGCCGCCGGTCGGGGAGAGGCTGCTCAGGGTGCCGACCACGCCGCCGACCGGGGTCTTGGCCAGGCCCTGGCCGCCGGGGACGGAGTCCAGGCCGCCGACCCGGTTGGCCGCCGCGGCGGGCGCGGACGGCGCCGGGGCGCCCTGCATCTGGTCGGCGCCGCCCGGGCCGGTCTGCTCGGCGACCGGCGGGGCCTGCTCGACGGCGGGGGCCTGGGCCGGGGCGCCGGCGGCCGGGTTGAGGGTGCCGGTGACCGTGCCGAGCTGGTCGCCGCCGGGGAGCTTGCTCACCGCGCCGGTGGCCGCACCGGTCACGCCGGGGTTGGTGAGCGCGCCGGTCGGCAGTCCGAGGCCGCCGGGGGCGGCCGGCGCGGCGGCGGCGGAGCCCGCGGCGACGGCGGCGAAGGCGACGCCGAGCGCGGCGGTGCCGGCGGCCTTGAGAGTGGCCTGCTTCATGTGTGCGTCCTCAGTCCTGGTCGGGCCGGTGCACCGGCGGACGCCCGGAGTCGGGGACGTCGCCGTCACACCGAGTCAGCAGTGACCGGCCCACCGTAGTGAGAAGTCCCCGCACCCTTCAAAGCCCGACCACTCCGGAGAGTGATAAGTCCGACCATCTCCCTGGACGCCGGAGCTGCGCCGGTCCGCTAGCCGCGCGGGCCGAACAGCCACTCCGCCTTCAGCTCGGCGTACCCGGGCTTGATCACGTCGCTGATCATCGCCAGCCGCTCGTCGAACGGCAGGAACGCCGACTTCATCGCGTTGACGGTGAACCACTCCAGGTCCGCCAGGGTGTACCCGAACGCCTCCACCAGGTGCGCGAACTCGCGGCTCATCGAGGTGCCGCTCATCAGCCGGTTGTCGGTGTTGACGGTGACCCGGAACTTCAGCCGGGCCAGCAGCCCGAGCGGGTGCTCGGCGTACGAGGGGGCCGCGCCGGTCTGCAGGTTCGAGGTCGGGCACATCTCCAGCGGGATCCGCTTGTCCCGGACGTACGCGGCCAGCCGGCCCAGCTCGACCCGGCCGTCCGCACCGACCGTGATGTCGTCCACGATCCGCACCCCGTGGCCGAGCCGGTCCGCGCCGCAGCACTGCAGCGCCTCCCAGATCGACGGCAGGCCGAACGCCTCGCCCGCGTGGATGGTGAAGTGGTTGTTCTCGCCCTTGAGGTAGTCGAACGCCGCCTGGTGCCGGGTCGGCGGGTGGCCCGCCTCGGCGCCCGCGATGTCGAAGCCGACCACGCCGCGGTCCCGGTGCCGGTTCGCCAGCTCGGCGATCTCCTGCGAACGGGCGGCGTGCCGCATCGCCGTCAGCAGCGTCCCGACCCGGATCCGCCGCCCGCGCGCCCGGGCGTTGGCCTCGCCCAGCCGGAAGCCCTCGTTGACGGCCTCCACCACCTCGTCCAGGCTCAGCCCGGCCTCCAGGTGCTGCTCCGGCGCGTACCGCACCTCGGCGTACACCACCCCGTCGGCGGCCAGGTCCTCCGCGCAGTCCGCGGCCACCCGCACCAGCGCCGCCCGGGTCTGCATCACCGCGCAGGTGTGCGCGAAGGTCTCCAGGTACCGCTCCAGCGACCCGGAGTCGGCCGCCTCCCGGAACCACTCCCCGAGCTCCTTCGGGTCGGTGGTCGGCAGCCCCCGGTAGCCGCAGTCGGCGGCCAGTTCGACGATCGTCTCCGGCCGCAGCCCGCCGTCCAGGTGGTCGTGCAGCAGCACCTTCGGCGCCCGGACGATCTGCTCGGGGGTGGGAACGCGCGGGGCCGTGGTGCCCGCGATTGCACTGATCTGCTTCTCCATTGCCGGAGCATAGCCCCTACGCGCGTAGATTGCCTACCACCACGCCGGTTCCCCGCCCGCCCCGGGCCTACCCGCCCCGGGCCTAGTCGTGCGCCAGGATGCTCCCCCGCCGCGAGAGCACGAAGTCGCGGAAGGCCGCCGCCGGCGGCGTGAGCGGGCGGTTCGCGTGCCAGGCGAGGCCGATGGCCCGGCGGGTGCGGGGCGCGGTGACCTCCAGTTCGACGACGCCGGGGCGGGGGACCAGCGCGGGCGGGAGCAGCGCGACGCCGAGGCCGGCCGCGACCAGGCCGCGCAGGGTCTCGACCTCCTCGCCCTCGAAGGCGATCCGCGGGGTGAACCCGGCCTCCGCGCAGAAGCCCTCCATGATGTGGCGCAGCCCGTACCCCTCCTCGACCGTCACCCAGCTCTCCTGCGCGACCTCGGCGAGCCGGATCCGGCGGCGGGCCGCGAGGCGGTGGTCGGCGGGGACGGTGAGGAAGAGCCGCTGCTCGTCCAGCGGCCGGGCGGTCAGGCCGGGTTCGTCCGGGAGCGGGGAGACCAGGCACAGGTCGAGCTCCCCGGCCCGCAGGCGCTCCAGCATCGCGGCCACGTAGTCCTGGACCAGCTGGAAGCGCACCCGCGGGTGCCCGGCCCGGAAGCCGCGCAGCAGGGCGGGGACGGCGTCCGTGCCCATGGTGTGCAGGAAGCCGAAGGCGACCCGCCCGGCCGCCGGGTCGGCCTCCGCGCGGGCCGCCTCGACGCCGCGCTCGACCTCGGCGAGGGCCCGTTCGACGGCGTCCAGCAGGATCCGGCCGGAGCGGGTGAGCCGGACGGTGCGGCCCTGCCGGGCGAGCAGGCCGACGCCCAGGTCGGCCTCCAGCCGGGCGATGGCGCGCGACAGGGTGGGCTGCGGCATGCCGAGCAGCTGGGCGGCCTGGGTGACGTGCTCGAGCCGGGCGACCGCCGCGAACTCCGCCAACTGCGGTGCGAGCAGGGTCACATCGGCGTCCGGGCCGAGTTCGGCGAGGCGGGTGGGCCCGGAGCTGCTCTCATGCGTCATGGCATCAATGCTCCCCCATTCATGCATTGGACGCATCAAGCGGCCCGGGCCTAGCGTCGACACCATGCAGCCCGCCAGTACCGAGGCGTCCGCGCCCGCCCCCACCCGCACCCCCGCCGACCTGCGCCTGCGCCCCGGCAGCCGGGACTTCCGCCGCGCCAACCTCGCCCTGTTCGCGGCGGGAGTGGCCACCTTCGTCCTGCTGTACTCGACCCAGGGCCTGCTGCCGATCCTCTCCGCCGACCTCGGCCTGACACCCGGTCAGGCCAGCTGGACGGCCTCCGCCTCCACCCTCGGACTCGCCCTCGCCCTGCTCCCGGCCAGCGCCCTGTCCGACCGCTACGGGCGCACCGCCGTGATGACGGCCTCCACCCTGGCCGCCGCGCTGCTCGCCGTGGCCCTGCCGTTCGCCCCGGACCTCACCACCCTGGTGGTGCTGCGCGCGGTGCAGGGCGCGGCCCTGGCCGGTCTGCCCGCCACCGCGATGGCCTACCTCGCCGAAGAGGTGCACCCGTCGGCGCTGGCCTCCGCGATGGGGCTGTACGTGGCGGGCAACTCGATCGGCGGGATGGGCGGCCGGCTGGTCTCCGGCTGGGCCGCGGCCGCCTGGGGCTGGCGCTGGGGGCTGGCGGTCTCGGCCGCCCTGGCGCTGCTCGCCGCGCTCGCCTTCCGCGCCCTGGTCCCCCGCGCCCGGCACTTCCGCCGCGCCCCCGTCGACGCCCGGGCCCTGGCCGCCACCGTCACCGCGCACCTGCGCAACCCGCTGCTGCTGCGGCTGTACGCGCTGGGGATGCTGTTCATGGCCGTGTTCGGCGCGGTCTACAACACGGTCGGCTACCGGCTGACCGCCGCGCCCTTCCACCTCCCGGAGTCGGTGGCCGCCTCGATCTTCGTGGTCTACCTGGTCGGCACCGCGTCCTCCGCCTCCGCGGGCCGGCTGACCGCCCGCTGCGGCCGCCGCGGCACCCTCTACCTGGCGATCGGCACCACCACCGCCGGCCTGCTGCTCTCCCTCGCCGGCTCCCTGCTCTGCGCGGTCCTCGGCCTGGTCCTGATCACCGCCGGCTTCTTCGCCGGCCACGCCACCGCCTCCTCCGCCGTCGGCCGCACCGCCGCCACCGGCCGCGCCCAGGCCTCCGCCCTCTACCTGATCGCCTACTACCTGGGCAACAGCCTCGGCGGCACCCTCGGCGCCGACGCCTACCACTCCACCGGCTGGTCCGGCACCACCGCCGTCGCCCTCACCGCCATGGCCTGCGCGGCCGGCGTCACCCTGTACGCCACCCGCCGCGCGCACGCGACCCGCCGCGCCGAGGGCGCTGCCGTCCGGGCATGACCGACGAGTACCGGGCGCCGCGGGCGACGGCCGATCCGGTGCCCGCGGTGGCGGACCCGCGGGCTCCGGAGACCGCCGGCGGCACGGTCCACCTCGCGCTCGCCCCGGGCCCGCGGCACGGCGCCACCGTGGAACTGCTCCGCCGCCGACCGGCCGCCCGGCTCGCGGCGCCCGAACGGGCAGTCCCGGGCCATCCCCTGCAGGCCCCGCACCCGAGCCTGCTGCGCCGCCCCGGCCTCGGCCTCCCGTCCCCTCCTCGCCGTCGAGTCGCCGTCGAGGTCGTCGCCCCGCACAGCCCGGCGACCGGCTACCGGCGACCGGGACAAGGCCCGCGACCACGCGGCCACGGGCACCCCGCTCCGCCTCCTGGTCGACCCCCGCCCGGGCACCGGCGTCCTGCGCACCTGCTCCGCGTAGCAGGACGCCGGGCGCACGGCTAGCCGATCCGGTCCAGCACGATCGGGGCCGGGGTGAAGACGGTGCCCGCCGGGGCGACGGTGACGGCGCCCTCCAGGGCCTCCAGGGCGTAGTCGAAGCGCTCGGGGGTGTCGGTGTGCAGGGTGAGCAGGGGCTGGCCGGCGGTCACCGGGTCCCCCGGCTTGGCGTGGAGTTCGACGCCGGCGCCGGCCTGGACCGGGTCCTCCTTGCGGGCGCGGCCGGCGCCGAGGCGCCAGGCGGCGACGCCGACGGCGTAGGCGTCGAGGGCGGTGAGGACGCCGGTGGCGGGGGCGGGGACGACGTGGGTCTCGCGGGCGACCGGGAGGGGGGCGTCGGGGTCGCCGCCCTGGGCGGTGATCATGCGGCGCCAGTGGTCCATGGCGGTGCCGTCGCGCAGGGCGTCGGCGGGGTCCTTGCCGTGGACGCCCGCGGCGGCGAGCATCTCGCGGGCGAGGGCGAGGGTGAGTTCGACGACGTCGGCGGGGCCGCCGCCGGCCAGCACCTCGACCGACTCGCGGACTTCGAGCGCGTTGCCGGCGGTGAGCCCGAGCGGGGTGGACATGTCGGTGAGCAGGGCGACCGTGGCGACGCCGGCCGAGCGGCCCAACCCGACCATGGTGCGGGCGAGTTCGCGGGCGTCGTCGAGGTTCTTCATGAAGGCGCCGGAGCCGACCTTGACGTCCAGGACGAGGGCGCCGGTGCCTTCGGCGATCTTCTTGGACATGATCGAGGAGGCGATCAGCGGGATGGCCTCGACGGTGCCGGTGACGTCGCGCAGGGCGTAGAGCTTCTTGTCGGCGGGGGCGAGCCCGTCGCCGGCGGCGCAGATGACGGCGCCGCAGCCGCGCAGCACGTCGAGCATCTCCTCGTTGGAGAGCAGGGCGCGCCAGCCGGGGATGGACTCGAGCTTGTCGAGGGTGCCGCCGGTGTGGCCGAGGCCGCGGCCGGAGAGCTGGGGGACGGCGGCGCCGCAGGCGGCGACCAGCGGGGCGAGCGGGAGGGTGATCTTGTCGCCGACGCCGCCGGTGGAGTGCTTGTCGGCGGTGGGGACGCCGAGCGAGGAGAAGTCCATCCGCTCGCCGGAGCGGATCATGGCGTCGGTCCAGCGGCTGATCTCGCGGGCCGTCATGCCGTTCAGCAGGATGGCCATGGCCAGGGCGGACATCTGCTCGTCGGCGACCTCGCCGCGGGTGTAGGCGTCGATGACCCAGTCGATCTGGGGGTCGGTCAGTTCGCCCCGGTCGCGCTTGGCCCGGATGACGGAGATGGCGTCCATACACGTGCTCCAGAAGAGGTGGCCGTAAGAGGTGAAATGCGTAGAGTGCCGCGGGATGTCCCCCGCGACACTCTACGCGCGTAACCGCGCAAACAGCTACAACTTGTCCGGCCCGAACGCGTCCGGCAGCACCTCGCTCATCGGCCGCACCCCGGAGGGCAGTTCGACCAGCAGCTCGGGCCCGCCGTGCTCGTACAGCAGCTGGCGGCAGCGCCCGCACGGCATCAGCAGCTCGCCGCCGCCGTCCACGCAGGTGAAGGCGACCAGCCGGCCGCCGCCGGAGGCGTGCAGCGCGGAGACCAGCCCGCACTCGGCGCACAGGCCGAGGCCGTAGGAGGCGTTCTCCACGTTGCAGCCGACCACCGTGCGGCCGTCCTCGACCAGGGCCGCGGCCCCGACCGGGTACTTGCTGTAGGGCGCGTACGCGTGCCGCATCGCGGCCCGGGCGGCCTCCCGCAGCGCCTCCCAGTCGACGTCCCCGACCTCGACGGCCGTCACTTGGCCTGCCCCTTGCGGTAGACCTGGCCGTCGGCCTTGGGCATCCGCAGCCGCTGCGAGGCCAGCGCGAGCACCACCAGGGTGATGACGTACGGGGTGGCGACGATCAGCGGGCGCTGCACCTGGTCGGTGCAGGCGTACCAGGTGGCGGTGCCGCCCGCGACGACCAGGCTGATCACGCCGGCGGTGAGCTTGCGGCGGTAGAACTGCCAGAGCGCGAGCAGCGCCATGGCGATGGCGACCACCAGCAGCAGCACGTGCACCGAGTCGGCGTCGCGCAGCTGGAGGCTGTCGGTGAAGCCGAACAGGCCCGCGCCGGCGGCCAGGCCGCCCGGCATCCAGTTGCCGAAGATCATCGCGGCCAGGCCGATGAAGCCGCGGCCCTGGGTCTGGCCGTCCCGGTAGAAGTGCGCGGCGACCAGCGACAGGTAGGCGCCGCCGAGGCCCGCGAAGGCGCCGGAGGCGACCACCGCGAGGTACTTGTACTTGTAGACGTTGACGCCCAGCGACTCGGCGGCGGTCGGGTTCTCGCCGCAGGAGCGCAGCCGCAGGCCGAACACGGTGCGCCAGAGCAGGAAGTAGCTGGCGACCAGCAGCGCGGCGGCGATCAGGGTGACCACCGACAGGTCGGTGACCAGGCCGCGGACGATGCCCGCCACGTCGGAGACCAGGAACCAGTGGTGCTGCTCGATGCCGTCCAGCCAGCCGGAGAGGCCGGGGAAGGTGAAGGTGGGCAGCGCGTCGGCGGGCGGCGACTGGTTCGCGCCGGCGCCGTCGTTCACGTAGTCCTTGTAGTAGATCCGGTTGACGTAGGCGCAGATGCCGGGGATCAGCAGGTTGATGCCGACGCCGGAGACGATGTGGTCGACGCCGAAGGTGACGGTGACCAGCGCGTGCAGCAGGCCGCCGAGCGCGCCGCCCGCCATGCCGGCCAGCAGGCCGACCCACGGGTTGACCAGGAAGCCGCCCCAGGCGCCGCAGAAGGTGCCGGCCACCATCATGCCTTCGAGGCCGATGTTGACCACGCCCGCGCGCTCCGCCCAGAGGCCGCCGAGGCCGGCCATGGCGATCGGGACGGCGGAGGCCAGCGCGGCGGTGATCTGGCCGGAGGAGGTCAGGCCGTGGTTGCCGGTGGCGGCGCCGACGGCGGCGAACAGCACCAGGGCGAGCGCGATCAGCAGCAGCACCACCGGCCAGGTGAGCTTGGCCCGCTTCGCGGGGGCGGCCGGCGTCTTGGGCTTGTCGGCGACTGCGGTGCTCATGCCGCGACCTCCTTCTGGGCGGCCGCGGCAGCCTGCGCGGCGAGCTCGGCGCCGACCTTCTGCTGCTGGCGCTTGAGGCCGTAGCGGCGCACCAGTTCGTAGGCCACGACGACGCAGATGACGATGGTGCCCTGGATCACCGGGATGATCTCGGCCGGGTAGTCGCCCCGGGTGGGCAGCTGGGCGCCGGAGGCGTCCAGGAAGGCGAACAGCAGCGCCGAGAACGCGATGCCGATCGGGGTGTTGCGGCCGAGCAGCGCCACCGAGATGCCGATGAAGCCGAGGCCGCTCTGCACGTTCTGCCCGAAGTACGGGGTGTTCTGCATGAGTTCGGGCAGGCCGACCAGGCCGGCCAGCGCGCCGGAGACCACGATCGAGGTGATCACCATGCGCTTGACGTTGACGCCGGAGGCGCCCGCGGCGCTCTCCGAGCGGCCGGTGGCGCGCAGGTCGAAGCCGAACCGGGTGCGGTTCAGGGTGAAGTGGAAGACCACGCCGACCAGCACCGCGATCACCAGGAAGCCCCACAGGGTGCCGCCCTGGGTCTCGAACGAGAAGAACCGGCTGGACTCGGAGATCTTGCCGGTCTGGATCGAGTTGGTGGTCCCGCTGGTCTTCGGCGCGAGCACGCCCGGCACCAGCAGCACGCCGATCAGCGCGACGGCGATGGCGTTCAGCATGATGGTCGAGATGACCTCGCTGACGCCCCGGTAGACCTTCAGCAGGCCGGCGATCGACGCCCACAGGCCGCCGACGCACATGGCGACCACCAGCAGCAGCGGGATCTGCACGAAGGCCGGCAGGTCGATCTGGCTGCCGACGTACGCGGCGAACAGCATGGCCAGCTTGTACTGGCCCTCGATGCCGATGTTGAACAGGTTCATCCGGAACCCGAACGCGGCGGCGGCCGCGGCCAGGTAGTACACGATGGCCTTGTTCAGGGTGGCGACCTGGCCGTCGGACGCGGTGCCGTAGTTCCACATGATGGAGAACGCGTCGAACGGGTCGCGGCCGGAGACCGCCAGCAGGGTGCCGGCGATGATCAGCGACAGCAGCACCGCCAGCACGGGGGCGGCCAGCGCGAGGCCGATCCGCTCCAGGTCGACGCGCTCGCGCAGCGACCGCTTGGCCGCGGGTGCGGCCGGGGGGTTGGGACTGGTCATGTGGTTACTCCCCCGCCTGCTCGTCGTCGGCGGTGTCGGTGGGCGGGGTCGCCTCGGCGGCGGCCTCGGTGGCCTCGGCCGCGAGGGCCTGCGCCTCGGCGACGGCCTCCGGGTCGGACTCGATGTGGCCGGTGGCGGCGCCGGTCATCGCACTGCCCAGGTCCTCGGCGGTGACGGTGGCCGGGTCGGCGTCGGCGACCAGGCGGCCGCGGTAGATCACCCGGATGGTGTCGGACAGGCCGATCAGCTCGTCCAGGTCGGCGGAGATCAGCAGCACCGCGAGGCCGTCGCGCTGGGCGGAGCGGATCTGCTCCCAGATCTGGGCCTGCGCGCCGACGTCCACGCCGCGGGTGGGGTGGGCGGCGATCAGCAGCTTCGGGGAGTGGCTCATCTCCCGGCCGATGATCAGCTTCTGCTGGTTGCCGCCGGACAGCGAGGCCGCGGTGACCTCGATGCCGGGGGTGCGGACGTCGTACTCCTCGACGATCCGCTGGGTGTCGGCGCGGGCGCCGACCAGGTCGAGCAGCACGCCCTTGGAGTTGGGCCGCTCGGTGACGTGGCCGAGGATCCGGTTCTCCCACAGCGGGGCTTCCAGCAGCAGGCCGTGCCGGTGCCGGTCCTCGGGGATGTAGCCGATGCCGGCCTCGCGGCGGGTCCGGGTCAGGGTGCGGGTCAGGTCGGCGCCGTCCAGCACGACGGTGCCGGCGTCCAGCGGCAGCATGCCCATGATGGCCTCGACCAGTTCGGCCTGGCCGTTGCCCTCGACGCCGGCGATGCCGAGGATCTCGCCCTTGCGGATCCGCAGCGAGACGTCGTCCAGGACGATCCGCTCGACGCCCTCGGCGTCCGGCTTGGCGATCCGCAGGCCCTCGACCCGGAGCATCTCGGTGTCGGTGACGGTGGACTCGCGGCTCTCCGGGGAGGGCAGTTCGGCGCCGACCATCAGCTCGGCGAGCTGGCGGGCGGTCACCTCGCGCGGGTCGGCGTCGCCGACGGTGGTGCCGCGGCGGATCACGCTGATCGCGTCGGCCACCGAGAGCACCTCGTGCAGCTTGTGCGAGATGAAGATGACGGTGACGCCCTCGGCCTTGAGCTCGCGCAGGTTGTCGAACAGCGCGTCGACCTCCTGCGGGACGAGGACCGCGGTCGGCTCGTCCAGGATCAGGATCCGGGCGCCGCGGTAGAGCACCTTGAGGATCTCGACGCGCTGCCGGTCGGCCACGCCCAGGTCCTCGACCAGCGCGTCCGGCCTGACGCCCAGGCCGTACTGGTCGGAGAGCTCGCGGATCCGGGCCTTGGCCTTGGCGCCGATGCCGTACAGGCTCTCGCCGCCCAGGACGATGTTCTCCCAGACGGTGAAGTTGTCGGCCAGCATGAAGTGCTGGTGGACCATCCCGATGCCGCGTGCGATGGCGTCCGCGGGGGTGGAGAACTCCACCCGCTCGCCGTCGATGGCGATGGTGCCCTCGTCCGGCTTCTGCATCCCGTAGAGGATCTTCATCAGGGTGGACTTGCCCGCGCCGTTCTCGCCCATCAGCGCGTGGACGGTGCCCCGCTGCACGGTGATGTCGATGTCGTGGTTGGCCACCACGCCGGGGAAGCGCTTGGTGATGCCGCGCAGTTCGACGGCAGGTGTCGCCGTCCCCGCGCGGGGGGTGCCGTCCGTCGGGACGGAGTCGGAGGGGGTGATGGCGATCTCCTGCTGGTCGTCGGGCGCTTCGTCGCGCTGAGGGCTCAGGGGGAAACCCGGGAGGAGCCGCGCCGCGGGGCCGGGGCGTGGTGCGGCGGTGGGGACGGAACCGGCAGGGGCCCGGGCGGGCGCGCCTGGGCGCATCCGTCCGGGCCCCTGCCGTGCGATCCGGTGGGCCCGCCGGTCCGCCGCCCGGTGGGGGCGGGGTGCGGCGGGCCGCTGCCGTCCTTACGGGGCGGTCGGGACCGTGGTCTGGCCGCTGGTGATCTGCTGGGTGGCGGCGTCGAGCTTCGCCTTGAGGTCGTCGATGTAGCCGCCGGTGACGGACAGCGAGACGCCGCCCTCCTTGAGGTCGAAGTTCTTCACGCCGGTCAGCACGTTGCCGTCCTTGGCCGACTTGATGTAGGTGAACACCGCGGTGTCCACGTTCTTGACCATCGAGGTGAGGATGTGGGTCTTGTACTTCTCCAGGGCCGGCTGCTTGGCTTGGTCGGAGTCGACGCCGATGGCCCACTTGTCGCCGGCGGCGGTGGAGACGGCCTCGATCGCGCCGGTGCCGGAGGAGCCGGCCGCCGAGTAGATGACGTCGGCGCCCTTGTCGAGCTGGCCCTGGGCGGCCTGCTTGCCCTTGCCCGGGTCGGCGAAGCCGGAGGTGTCCGGCGGGGTGCTCAGGTAGGTGACGTCGATGGTGATGCCGGAGTTCACCGACTTGGCGCCCGCGGTGTAGCCGGCCTCGAACTTCTTGATCAGCTCGGACTGCACGCCACCGATGAAGCCGATGTGGTTGGTCTTCGACTTGCTGGCCGCGGCCACGCCGGCCAGGTAGGAGCCCTGCTCCTCGGAGAAGGTCAGCGAGGTGACGTTCTTCGGCTGGTCGGCCGCCGCGGAGTCGATGATCGCGAAGTTGACGTTCGGGTTCTCCGCCGCGACCTTGTCCACCGCGTCCTGGTAGGCGAAGCCGACCGCGATGATCGGGTTGAAGCCGCTGGTCACCAGGGACTTGAGGCGCTGCTCGCGGTCGCTCTCGGACTCGCCGGACTTGGCCTCGGCCTCGTTCACGGTGGCGCCCAGCTCGTTCTTGGCCTTGTCCAGGCCGCGCGCGGCGGAGTCGTTGAAGGACTGGTCGCCGCGGCCGCCGATGTCGTAGGCCATGCCGACCTTGAAACCGGAGGCCCCGGCACCGGCCGAGGACTTGTCGTCGGTGCTCTTTGCGCCGCAGGCGGCGAGCGAGGCGATGCCCAGGGAACCCGAGAGCACGACCGCGGCGAGCTTGAGTGAACGGCGCAAGGGAGTTTCTCCTTCTCACACACCCGGTTGGCGTGGTCGAGCGCCACCGTAACGCGCGTAGAACACGGTTGTGTTACGGCCTGCGGAGGCACCCGGGTTGTTATCAAAATGTGGTCGTACGCCCAGGCAAATCCAGACATAGCCGCACACATGATCAACCCGATGTTCATTACCGGCTGGTATCGGGCCACCACGGTACGCCCCCCTCCCGAAGGCCGAGAAGGTGCCGCGCCGAAGTGCGGGGGCCCGGGGCCTCGGCCCCGGGCCCCCGCGCGCGCGAACCGGGTCAGATCCGGGCGTGCTCCAGCGCCAGCGCGGCGAACAGTTCGACGCCGATGCCGATCGCCCGCTCGTCCGCGTCGAAGTCGCCCTGGTGGAGGTCGCGCGAGCCCTTCTCGTGCGGGCCGCGCACCCCGAGCCGGGCCAGCGCGCCGGGGGCGTGCTCCAGGTACCAGGAGAAGTCCTCGCCGCCCAGGCTCTGCTCGGTGGGCTCGACCACCGGGCCGCTCCCGTCGGCGAACCGGGCGTTCATCGCGGTCTCCAACTGGTCGATCGACGCGGCCTCGTTGACCACCGGCGGGACGCCCCGGTGGTAGTCCAGCGTCCACTTGGCGCGGTGCGTCTCGGCCAGGTGCGCGACCAGCTCCTCCAGCACCTCCGGCGTCTCCCGCCAGCCGGCCAGCTCCAGGCAGCGGACGGTGCCCTCCAGTTCGGCGTGCTGCGGGATCACGTTCGGCGCGGAGCCGGACGCGATCCGCCCCCACACCAGCGAGACGCCCCAGCGCGGGTCCATCCGGCGGGAGAGCCCGGCGGGCAGCTCGGCGGCCAGCTTGGCCACCGCGGTGACCAGGTCGGTGGTCAGGTGCGGGCGGGCGGTGTGCCCGCCCGGGCCGTCCAGCGCGATCCGCACCTTGTCGCAGGCCGAGGTGATCGCCCCGGTCTTCAGCCCGATCCGGCCGACCGGCACCTTGGGGTCGCAGTGCACGGCGAAGATCCGGCCGACCCCCTCCATCCCGCCGGCCGCGACGACGTCCAGCGCGCCGCCGGGCATCATCTCCTCGGCGGGCTGGAAGATCAGCCGCACCGGGCGGGCCAACTCCCCGGCGGCCAGCGCCTCGGCCAGCACCAGGCCGGTGCCGAGCACCACCGCGGTGTGCACGTCGTGGCCGCAGGCGTGCGCCCGGCCGGGGAGCGTGGAGCGGTATGGCACGTCCTGCTTGGCGTCGTCGATCGGCAGCGCGTCGATGTCGGCGCGGAACGCCAGCAGCGGGGTGCCCGGCGCGGTGCCCGGCGGGACGAGGTCCACCAGCAGCCCGGTGCCGCCCGGCAGCACCCGCGGCTCCAGCCCGGCGGCGACCAGCCGCTCGCGCAGCAGCCGGGTGGTGCGGAACTCCTGGCGGCCGAGCTCGGGGTGCCGGTGGAGGTCACGGCGCAGCTCGATCAACTCGTCCCGGTACGACGCCACCCGGGCGCGCAGGTCGGCGGGCGGGCGGGCGGCGGTGACGGTGGCGGCGGCTGCCGGCTGGGGATCGTTCACCTTGACAAGAGTAGGCCGACGGTGGGGTTTTGGCCCGGGTTCCGGAGAACTGATCACCGGATGGGTGCATAGCGGCCGCTGGGGTGGGTAGGACACTTCGTTTCGCCGCCCTTCGTTCCGACCCCCCTGCCCCTGTGCAACGACCCGCACCGGCGATCGGACACGGCGGCTGCTCCGTGCGGGCCCCGGAGCGCCCCGGTCAAACGTTTCCCCCGATCGAGTCATGCGGGGGTAAAGCTTTCGGACCTGCTCTTGAGTGGCGTACATCAGTCCGAATAGACAGCTTCCGCACAGTCAACTCCGGTGCCGCGGTGGGGGGTCTTCCGCTCGCGGCGCACCTCGTCACGCCCTCACGAGGGGCAGCCGACGATCCATCGAACGAGAAGGGGGGACCGACGTGCCCATCGCGCGCAACAAGCTCGCCAAGAGCATCGCACCGGCCACCGTCGCCGCCGCACTCATCCTCGCCACCCTCGGCGCGGTCGCTCCGGCCTCCGCCGCCACCCCGGCCGGCGACGGCGCCCAGGCGCTGCCCGGCACCCACCCCGAGTGGGCCACCCCGCAGGCCGACGCCGGCGCCGCCGACGCGGCCGCCCCGGCCACCGCGCGGATCTACCTGGCCGGCCGCGACGCCAGCGGCCTGGCCGCACTCGCCAAGGCCGTCTCCGACCCGAACTCGGGCTCCTACGGCCAGTACCTGACCTCGGACCAGGTCCGGGCGAAGTTCGGCGCCGGCCCGGAGCAGGTCAAGGCCGTCACCGACTGGGTGACCGGCGCGGGCCTGACGGTCTCCGCCAGCACCGACCACTACGTGCAGGTGGCCGGCTCCACCGCCGCGATGGCCAAGGCCTTCGGCACCGGCTTCCACAACTACC
This sequence comes from Kitasatospora cineracea, assembly GCF_003751605.1. Lineage (NCBI taxonomy): Bacteria > Bacillati > Actinomycetota > Actinomycetes > Kitasatosporales > Streptomycetaceae > Kitasatospora > Kitasatospora cineracea. The sequence continues at coordinate 2,352,958 of NZ_RJVJ01000001.1, read as the reverse complement.
GCACCCCGGACGGCACCCACCGCGCGCCCACCGCCGACGCCAAGGTCCCCGCCGCGGTGGCCGGCTCGGTGCTGGCCGTCTCCGGCCTGGCCGACGCGATCCACAAGAACAGCTCGACCGCCACCTCGGTGCGCGAGGCCGAGCAGCGCGCGAACGCCGCCGCCCGGCTCGCCGCCCCGGACAAGAAGGCCCCGGCCACCCTGCCGGACGTGCCGACCTGCTCCGAGGACGGCTACGGCTCCAAGACCGCCAAGGGCGCCCCGGTCGGCTACGAGAAGAACGAGCCCTTCGCCCCCTGCTCGTACGTCCCCTCCCAGCTGCGCAAGGCCTACGGCGTCACCGACGCCAAGGTCTCCGGCAAGGGCGCCCGGGTGGCGATCATCGACGCCTACGGCCTGTCCACCATGGAGCAGGACGCCAACCACTACTCCTCGCTGCACGGCGACCAGCCGTTCAAGCCGGGCCAGTACACCGAGTACGTCACCCCGGACAAGTGGACCCACGAGGACGAGTGCGGCGGCCCGGCCGGCTGGGCCGGCGAGGAGGCGCTCGACGTCGAGATGGTCCACGGCCTCGCGCCCGACGCGCAGGTCGTCTACGTCGGCGGCAACTCCTGCTACGACGAGGACCTGTACGACGCGATGGCCAAGGTCGTCGACGGGCACCTGGCCGACATCGTCTCCAACTCCTGGGGCGAGATCATGCACGGCACCGGGGGCGACATCGACCCGGCCGTGGTCGCCGCCGACAACCAGATCTTCCAGCTCGGCGCGGTGACCGGCATCGGCTTCACCTTCTCCTCCGGCGACTGCGGCGACAGCTCCCCGGGCGCGGCCGCCACCGGCGCCAACTGCCAGAAGGACACCAACCAGGCGCAGACCGACTGGCCGTCCGCCTCGCCGTGGGTCACCTCGGTCGGCGGCACCGCCCTCCAGCTGGACAACAAGGCCGGCAAGTACGGCGCCGAGGTCTCGATGGGCGACCTGCGCTCGGTGCTCTCCGCCGACCAGAAGTCCTGGAGCCCGTTCCCCGGCACCTTCTACTTCGGCGGTGGCGGCGGCGTCTCCAAGGACTTCGCCCAGCCGTGGTACCAGCAGGGCGTCGTCTCCGACCGGATCTCCAAGACCGCGGCCGACGGCACCAAGTCCGCCACCCCGCTGCGCGCCACCCCCGACATCGCCATGAGCGGTGACCTGGTCGCCGCCACCCTGGTCGGCTTCACCGACGGCGGCGCCTACAGCGAGGGCGGCTACGGCGGCACCTCGGTCTCCGCCCCGGAGACCGCCGCGATGTTCGCCAACGCCATCCAGTCCCGCGGCGGCCGCGCCCTCGGCTTCGCCAACCCGGCCCTCTACGACCGGGCCGGCAGCAAGGCCTTCCACGACGTGAACGACGACGCCGTCCACACCAAGCGCGGCAACGTGGTCGACCTCGGCGTGGTGAGCGGCTCGCTCCGGGTCCGCCTCTACAAGATCGGCGCCGACTTCGGCCTCTCGGCCGACCGCGGCTACGACACCGCCACCGGCCTGGGCTCCCCGGGCAAGGACTTCTTCAAGTCCTTCGCCATCAAGAAGTAACCGGCGGCACACGGCGGAGGGGCTGTCGGGGGATTCCCCCGGCAGCCCCTCTCCCCGTTCCCGCGCCCCGTCGGGGGCGCGGGGAACCGCGCGAAGCGGAGGGCGCACGCCGGCAAGGTCGCGGCACCGGCGGCGGGTCGCACCGCCGGAGCGCCGCCGCCCCTTGCGGCGCGGCGGCTCAGAACCGGTCGACCGGCACGTACGTCCCCCACACGCCGCGCAGCGCGTCGCAGACCTCGCCGACCGTGGCCCGGGCCGCCAGGGCCTCCTTCATCGGGTAGAGCACGTTGTCGGTGCCCTCCGCGGCCTTGCGCAGCTGCGACAGCGCCCGGTCGACGGCCGAGGTGTCCCGGTCGGACCGCAGCCGGGCCAGCCGCTCGGCCTGCTGGGCCTCGATCGCCGGGTCGACCCGCAGCGGCTCGTAGGGCTCCTCCTCGGCGAGCTGGAAGCGGTTGACGCCGACCACGGTCCGCTCGCCGGAGTCCTGCTCCTGCTGGATGCGGTACGCGGTGCGCTCGATCTCGCCCTTCTGGTAGCCCTGTTCGATGGCGGCGACGGCGCCGCCCATGTCCTCGACCTTGGCCATCAGCTCCAGCGCGGCGGCCTCCATCTCGTCCGTCATCGCCTCGACCACGTAGGAGCCGGCGAACGGGTCGACGGTGGCGGTGACGTCGGTCTCGAAGGCGAGCACCTGCTGGGTGCGCAGCGCGAGCCGGGCGGACTTCTCGGTCGGCAGGGCGATCGCCTCGTCGAAGGAGTTGGTGTGCAGCGACTGGGTGCCGCCCAGCACCGCGGCGAGCGCCTGCACCGAGACCCGGACCAGGTTGACCTCGGGCTGCTGGGCGGTGAGCTGGACGCCGGCGGTCTGGGTGTGGAAGCGCAGCATCTGCGACTTGGGGTTCTTCGCGCCGAACTCCTCCTTCATGACGCGGGCCCAGATCCGGCGCGCGGCACGGAACTTGGCGACCTCCTCCAGCAGCGTGGTGCGGGAGACGAAGAAGAAGGAGAGCCGGGGCGCGAAGTCGTCGACGTCCATCCCGGCGGCGACCGCGGTGCGGACGTACTCGATGCCGTTGGCGAGGGTGAAGGCGATCTCCTGCGCGGGGTTCGCCCCGGCCTCGGCCATGTGGTAGCCGGAGATGGAGATGGTGTTCCACTTGGGGATCTCGGCCCGGCAGTACTGGAACACGTCGGCGATCAGCCGCAGGCTGGGCTTGGGCGGGAAGATGTACGTGCCGCGGGCGATGTACTCCTTGAGCACGTCGTTCTGGATGGTGCCGGTGAGCTTGTTCGACGGCACGCCCTGGGCCTCGCCGACCAGCTGGTAGAGCAGCAGCAGCAGCGAGCCGGGCGCGTTGATGGTCATCGAGGTGGAGACCTCGCCGAGCGGGATGCCGCCGAAGAGCACGTTCATGTCCTCGACGCTGTCGATCGCCACGCCGACCTTGCCGACCTCGCCGTGCGAGATCGCGGCGTCCGAGTCGTAGCCCATCTGGGTCGGCAGGTCGAAGGCCACCGACAGGCCCATGGTGCCGTTGGCGATGAGCTGCTTGTAGCGGGCGTTGGACTCGGCGGCGGTGCCGAAGCCGGCGTACTGGCGCATCGTCCACGGCTTGCCGGTGTACATGGTCGGGTACACGCCGCGGGTGAACGGGTACCGGCCGGGCGCGCCGAGCCGGCTCGCGGCGTCGAAGCCGTCCAGGGTGTCGGGGCCGTACACCGGCTCGATCGGCAGGCCCGACTCGGTGCGGCGGGGCTCGGCTGCCATGGGTGTCCTCCGCGGGGAAAGGTGTGAGGGTTAGCGCCGATTAACGGGTCGGCTGGATACGCAATGTAGCCGTGCCCCGTCGGGAGCAGACAGATGCCACGGCTGGGACCTTGCTCACAACATCCGCAACCCGCTCCTTGGGATGATCAGTCCACCGACCGGACACACGAGGAGTGCACGAACATGACCGAGCAGAAGGTGGCCGTGGTCACCGGCGCCAGCAGCGGAATCGGGGCGGCGACCGCCCGCCGACTGGCCGCGGACGGCTTCGAGGTGGTGCTGACCGCCCGCCGCACCGAGCGGATCGAGGCGCTGGCGAAGGAGATCGGCGGCCGCCCCTACACCCTGGACGTCACCGACCGGGCCGCGGTGGACGCGTTCGCCGCCGAGGTGGGCCGGGTCGACGTGCTGGTGAACAACGCGGGCGGCGCGCTCGGCGCGGAGAGCGTCGAGAACGGCGACCCGGCGGACTGGCGCACCATGTACGAGGTCAACGTGATCGGCGTGCTGCACCTGACCCAGGCGCTGCTGCCCGCGCTGCGCGCCACCGGCGGGGGCACCGTGCTGATCATGTCCTCGACCGCGGCGCTGGCCGCGTACGAGGGCGGCGGCGGGTACGTGGCGGCCAAGCACGCCGTCCACTCGGTGGCCCAGACCCTGCGCCTCGAACTCGTGGCCGAGCCGGTCCGGGTGATCGAGATCGCGCCCGGCATGGTGAAGTCGGAGGGCTTCGCGCTGACCCGCTTCCGCGGCGACCGGGAGAAGGCGGACGCGGTCTACGCGGGCGTCGCCGAGCCGCTCACCTCGGAGGACGTCGCCGACACCGTCTCCTGGGCGGTCACCCGGCCCGCCCACGTGAACATCGACCTGCTGGTGGTCCGGCCCCGCGCCCAGGCCGCCAACCACAAGGTGCACCGGGCCAGTTGATCCGTTCCGCGTGAACGGAAAGGGCGGCGGGTCACAACTTGATAGCTCGATCGGGTGAAATCGGCCCGCCGCCTCCCCAACTGATGAGCCCTCAACTACCGTGGAGGCGCTGCCCCGCCGAGCTGTACCGGCCCCGCGCGGCGGCACCGCCGCACCCGCCTTCCCTGGCTCACCCCCCCGTCTCTGCAGCATTCCGCCTTCCTGCCCTCACGAGGAGGATCCGCTGGCCAGCGACATCCCGCCGCAGCGTCTCGACGTGCGGTCGGCACCGTCCCTGCTGGGGCTTCACCGGTTCAACGAAGCCGACTCCGGTGCGGTGGAGGAGGCGCTGCTCGCCTGTTGCGGCAGCCACCGCTGGGCCCTCCGCCTCACCGCCCACCGCCCCTATCCCGACATAGAGTCCCTGCTCGCCGCGGCCAGCGAGGCCAGCTACGACCTGCGCCCCGCGGACCTCGCGGAGGCCCTCGCCGACGAGAGCTGGATGCCCCAGCCGCTGCTCGGCATGCGCGCCCCCGGCAGCCAGGCGGCGCACACCGCGCTGCGCGCCGCCCACGCCGCGTACGAGGCCCGGTTCGGGCACGTCTTCGTGGTCTGCCTGGACGGCGTCGACCCCGAGGAGATGCTGGACGCCGTCCTCACCTCGCTCCGCACCCGGCTCGCCCACGACCCCGACGAGGAACGCCTGGTCTCCGCCGAGGAGTTGCGCCGGATCGCGCTCAGCCGCCTCGAGCACCTGGTCGCGGTCAAGAGCTGACGGATCCCCCGGCCGGGGCCCCTTCCGGGGGCCCCGGCCGCTTCCCGTTCCGGCCGAACCTGGCCAGCTGCGCCGCCACCACGTCCCGGTCCGGCTCCGGTGCCGGGTGCCCCGTCGCGTCGAGGGTGGTGAAGACCGCCAGCAGGTCCCCGGTCCGGGTGACCAGGGCGCGCTGGACGATGGTGGTGCCGCCGGTTTCATTCGTGAGGGTGAAGGCGGTCGCGGCGTCGGCTCCTCCGGGGGTGGGCGTGTCGAGGCGGGTGAGCAGGTGCCGGCCGGCGGTGGAGGTGAACGCCCGGCAGCGGTCGAGGACCCGGTCGAGCCCGGAGTGCACGGCGGCGGCCCGGCCGGGCCGGAAGGCCAGCACCGCGGTGTAGAGCGAGGCGGGGGTGTCGCCGGCCCGGGCGATCTCGAGGTCGGTCTCGGCCAGCGGGCCGGCCGCGTCCTTGGACGGGGTGAGGGCGTCCAGGACGGGCTGGCAGGCCGGGGCGTCGGCGGTCTGCGGGGGGCTGGAGATGTCGTTCCGGCCGGGCTGCATCAGGGTGACGTGCCAGCCGGGGGCGAGGTCGGCGTCGGTGACGGCCAGCGCGCGCACCGCGACGGCGTCGTACTCGGGCCCGGCGGGGCTCCCGGCGGAGGCCGCCGCGGTGGTCACCGCGGCGTCGGTGGAGGGCGGGCGCGGCGCGCCGGTGCAGCCGGCCGCGGCGAGCGCGAGCGCGAGGGCGGTGGGGGCGGCGAGGGCGGGCAGGGGTCGCACGGCGGGCCTCTCGGCTGGGCGGCGGGGGGAGCGGGAGGCGTACCGTAGCGCAGCCGAGTGGTGACGCAGCGTCACGGTTCCCGTTCCGATTAGGCCGTGCGTGCCTGATTGATCACACCAGGGGCCCCCGACGGCGGTTGCCGACGGCGCGTCGATAGGATGCTCGCGGCCGGTGGACCGTATCCGGCCGGGCTGACCGACACCGAAGCCGGCCGAGCCCCCGAACCGCTTCCGGAGGGTTTTCCGTGCCGGCTGGAACGCTGTACCGCGGCCGGGAAGGCATGTGGAGCTGGGTGGCTCACCGAGTCACCGGCGTCCTGATCTTCTTCTTCCTGTTCGCACATGTCCTGGACACCGCCCTGGTGCGGGTGTCGCCCGAGGCCTACGACTCGGTGATCGCCACCTACAAGTTCTGGCTGGTGAACCTGATGGAGTACGGCCTGGTGGCCGCCATCCTGTTCCACGCCCTGAACGGTCTGCGGGTCGTGGCGGTGGACTTCTGGGCCAAGGGCCCGAAGTACCAGAAGCAGATGCTGTGGACCGTCGTGGGCGTCTGGGTCGTCCTGATGGCCGGCGCCTTCTACCCCGTCCTCGAGCACACCCTTCGCACCTGGTTCGGGGGCTGATCCTGATGTCGACTGACACCAACGACCTGGTGGTCCCCTCCCTCCAGGCCCACACCGCCAAGGGACTGGGCACCGGCAACCCGGCCGACGCCTTCGTGGTGGAGCCCGCCCGGGCCCGCACGAAGAAGACCCCGCGCCGCACCCGCACCAACTTCGAGATGCTCGCCTGGCTGTTCATGCGCCTGTCGGGTGTCGTCCTGGTGGTGCTGGTCCTCGGCCACCTGCTGATCAACCTGATGCTGGACGGCGGTGTCTCCCGGGTCAGCTTCGCCTTCGTGGCGGGCCGCTGGGCGTCCCCGTTCTGGCAGGTCTGGGACCTGCTGATGCTGTGGCTGGCGATGCTGCACGGCTCCAACGGCATGCGCACCGTCATCAACGACTACGCGGAGAAGGACGCCACTCGTCTGTGGCTCAAGGGTCTCCTCGGTGTCGCGACCGTCTTCACGGTCGTCCTCGGCACCCTGGTGATCTTCACCTTCGACCCGAACATCTAGACGAGCCACCAGAGGCGACTGACCCCCATGCAGATTCACCAGTACGACACCGTCATCGTCGGCGCCGGCGGCGCCGGCATGCGCGCGGCCATCGAGTCGACGCAGCGCAGCCGCACCGCGGTGCTGACCAAGCTCTACCCGACCCGGTCCCACACCGGCGCGGCGCAGGGCGGCATGTGTGCCGCGCTCGCCAACGTCGAGGAGGACAACTGGGAGTGGCACACCTTCGACACGGTCAAGGGCGGTGACTACCTGGTCGACCAGGACGCCGCCGAGATCATGTGCAAGGAGGCCATCGACGCGGTCCTCGACCTGGAGAAGATGGGTCTCCCCTTCTCCCGCACCGACCAGGGCCGGATCGACCAGCGCCGCTTCGGCGGCCACTCCCGCAACCACGGCGAGGCCCCGGTCCGCCGGTCCTGCTACGCCGCGGACCGCACCGGCCACATGATCCTGCAGACGCTGTTCCAGAACTGCGTCAAGCACGGCGTCGAGTTCTTCAACGAGTTCTACGTCCTCGACCTGCTGATCAACGAGGGCCGCACGGCCGGCGTGGTGGCGTACGAGCTCGCCACCGGCGAGATCCACGTCTTCCAGGCCAAGGCCGTGGTGTTCGCCTCCGGCGGCACCGGCAAGATGTTCAAGGTCACCTCGAACGCGCACACCCTGACCGGTGACGGCCAGGCCGTGGCGCTGCGCCGGGGCCTGCCGCTGGAGGACATGGAGTTCTTCCAGTTCCACCCGACGGGCATCTGGCGGATGGGCATCCTGCTCACCGAGGGCGCCCGCGGCGAGGGCGGCATCCTGCGCAACAAGGACGGCGAGCGCTTCATGGAGCGCTACGCCCCCGTCATGAAGGACCTCGCGTCCCGTGACGTGTGCTCCCGCGCGATCTACTCGGAGATCCGGGCCGGCCGCGGCTGCGGCCCCGAGGGCGACCACGTCTACCTGGACCTGACCCACCTGCCGCCGGAGCAGCTGGACGCCAAGCTGCCGGACATCACCGAGTTCGCGCGCACCTACCTCGGCATCGAGCCCTACACGGACCCGATCCCGATCCAGCCCACCGCGCACTACGCGATGGGCGGCATCCCGACCAACGTCGAGGGCGAGGTCCTGCGCAACAACACCGACGTCGTCCCGGGCCTGTACGCCGCGGGCGAGGTCGCGTGCGTGTCGGTGCACGGCGCCAACCGCCTGGGCACCAACTCGCTGCTGGACATCAACGTGTTCGGCCGCCGGGCGGGCATCGCGGCCGCCGAGTACTCCGACAAGCACGACTTCGTGCCGCTGCCGGAGAACCCGGGCGCGCTGGTCGAGGCGCTGGTGGAGGGCCTGCGGGAGTCCACCGGCACCGAGTCGGTCGCCAAGATCCGCCAGGAGCTGCAGGAGTCGATGGACACCAACGTGTCCGTCTACCGCACCGGCAAGACCCTGCAGCAGGCCGTCGAGGACGTCACGGCGCTCAAGGAGCGCTTCAAGAACGTCTCGATCGCGGACAAGGGCTCGCGCTACAACACCGACCTGCTGGAGGCCGTCGAGCTGGGCAACCTGCTCGACCTGGCCGAGGTCCTGGTCGTCTCCGCGCTGGCCCGCGAGGAGTCCCGCGGCGGTCACTACCGCGAGGACTTCCCGACCCGCGACGACGTGAAGTTCATGCAGCACACCATGGCGTACCGCGAGGTGGCCGAGGACGGTTCCACCTCGATCCGCCTCGACTACAAGCCGGTCGTGCAGACCCGCTACCAGCCGATGGAGCGTAAGTACTGATGTCCACTCCGACCGTCGAGACGCACTCGGCCGCGCTGGACGCGGTCGAGGCGGGCAGCACCCAGCTGATCAGCGTCACCTTCCGGATCCGCCGGTTCAACCCGGAGGAGCACCCGGACCCGGTGTGGGTGGACTACCAGCTGGAGATGGACCCGAAGGAGCGCGTCCTGGACGCGCTCAACAAGATCAAGTGGGAGCAGGACGGCACGCTCACGTACCGCCGCTCCTGCGCGCACGGCATCTGCGGTTCGGACGCCATGCGGATCAACGGGCGCAACCGGCTGGCGTGCAAGACCCTGATCAAGGACGTCAACCCGGAGAAGCCGATCACGATCGAGGCCATCAAGGGCCTCGCGGTCCTCAAGGACCTGATCGTGGACATGGACCCGTTCTTCCAGGCGTACAAGGACGTCATGCCGTTCCTGATCACCAACGGGAACGAGCCGACCCGCGAGCGGCTGCAGTCGCAGGCCGACCGCGAGCGCTTCGACGACACCACCAAGTGCATCCTGTGCGCCGCGTGCACCTCCTCGTGCCCGGTGTTCTGGAACGACGGCCAGTACTTCGGCCCGGCGGCGATCGTCAACGCGCACCGCTTCATCTTCGACTCGCGCGACGAGGGCGGCGAGCAGCGCCTGGAGATCCTCAACGACCGTGAGGGCGTGTGGCGTTGCCGCACCACCTTCAACTGCTCGGAGGCCTGCCCGCGCGGCATCGAGGTCACCAAGGCGATCCAGGAGGTGAAGCGCGCGCTCGTCACGCGTCGCTTCTAGTCCGGCCCGTTCGAGGGGCCCGTCCGGAGTTCGCTCCGGGCGGGCCCTTCGGCGTCCGGTCCGCGCGGCGTTCAGGCAGGGCGGCGTTCAGGCGGGGCGGCGGGTGCGGACGGTGGCGAGGGTGAGCAGCAGCGGGCCGAGGAACAGGGCGGCGCCCATGGCGCGGTAGTCCTGGTCGGCGGCGGAGGCGGTGAGCGCCAGCTGGACGCCGAGGACGGCCGCGCCGGCCACCGGGACCAGGGCCCGGATCCGGTGCCGCCAGGCGTGCAGCACGGCGGCGGCCAGGCCCAGGTAGGCCCACAGGGCGCCGCGCCACAGCAGCCGGTCGAGCTGCGGGGCGCGCAGCAGGGTGCGGCTCCAGCTCGCGGCGGCGTGCAGCGGGTGCCACAGGCCGCGCGAGCCGGCCGCCGGGCCGGGCACCCCGGTGGCGGCGTGCGGGCCGCCGTCGGCCGCCCACACGGCCCAGGCGATCCGGCCCCGGCAGAGCCGGGCGTCCAGTACCCGGTCGGGGTGGTCGCGGAGCAACTGCCGCCAGGCGTCGGCGAGTTCGGTTTCGGCGCGGCGGGCCGCGGCCGGGTTCCAGCGGTCGGTGAGGGCGGCGGTGGCGGAGCAGTCGGCGCCCGCCGCGGCCCAGTCGGCGGGCGGGGCGACCGCCGTCAGCGCCGGGTCCAGCGGGGCGGCGGCCCGGTACTGGGCCCGGGCCAGGTCGGCGGCCCGCAGCGGGTGCAGGTCGCCGCCGCGGGCGGCGGGGTGGCCGAGCAGTCCGAGCGCGATCGGCACCGCCAGCGCGAGCACGGTCAGCAGCGCGAGGCGCACCCGGGCCCCGGGCAGGAACAGCAGCAGCACCGCGACGGCGACCAGGGCCGTCCCGGCGCCCCGGGTGCCGGTCAGGGCGAGGGCGCAGACGGCCGCGGTCAGCACGGCCAGGTCCAGCCGCTGGGCGGGGCCGCCCTGCGCGAGGGTGCCCTCGGCCCGCCGGGCGAGCAGCCGCAGCCCCGCCCCGGTGAGCAGCAGCGCGGCGACGGTGGCGACCGCCTCGGGGGTGGCCGAGACCACCAGGCTCGCGGTCGGCGGCAGTCCGGCCAGCGCCAGCGCGACCGGCCCGCTGTAGCGCCCGCGCACCCCGAAGTGGGCCAGCGCGGCCACCAGGTAGCCGAGGGCGAAGGCCGCCGCCGCGGTCTGCACCAGCACCGCCGGCCCGGTGTGCAGGGCCCGCACCGCGGCCGCGTACAGCGGCGCGCCCGGCTCGGGGGCGTCCCCGGTGAACGCCGGGTAGACCGCCGCCCACCACAGCAGCAGCACCGCCCAGCAGGCCGCGGCCACCGCGGACGGCAGTCGCAGCCGGGACTTCGCCCGCCGGTGCCGCCGCTCCCGTTCCTGCCGCCGCGCCCACTCCGGGCGGGTCTCACCGAGGGTGGTACTGGTACTCACGCCGAAGCCCTCCCAGCAGTTCGTGCCGGGCAGGCTAGCAGCGGGATTCGGCCACTTGAAGGGGGCCCGCACCGGGAAGCTCCGGTGCGGGCCCCCGCGGGCCCCGAGGGGGGGGCGGCGTCAGGCCAGGGCGCCCCGGTCGGCGGGCGCGGTGGTGCCGCGGTAGGTGAGCAGGTGGCGGTCGGCGGTGACGGCGTACAGGTCGGGGCGGCCGTCGCCGTCGAGGTCGCCGGAGCTGCCCAGGGTCGGGTAGTCGGCGGCCGGGAAGGTGCCGAGGACGGTGCCGGTGGCGGGGTCGGCGAGGCCGGAGAAGTCGTAGCCGCCGCCGGCGAGCTTGGGCACCGGGTGGGCACGCAGGGTGCCGGTGGCCTGTTCGCGGGACCACAGGGCGAGGTTGCCGTCGGCGTCGGGGCCGGGGGCGATCAGGTCGTAGCCGTTCCAGGCGCCGCTGGTGGTCAGGCGGGTGGCGTCGCCGAACCAGGAGGGGTCGTTCTGGAGCCAGAGGTCGCCGTGCTCGACGTCCAGCAGGGTGATGCCCTCGGGCTGGAGCGGGTCGGTGGGCCCGAAGGCGACCAGCTGCTGGACGTCGGAGTAGTCGTGCAGCATGTCGGCCGGGCAGGCGACCTGGTTGAACGCGGTGTCGACGCAGCTGGTGGCGTGCCCGGACAGCGACGGGGAGCGCACGCCCAGCGGCAGGGAGCCCTGGTTGACGTACTGGTAGAGGTAGCTGCCGCCCGGGTCGTGGGCGTAGACCGTGTCGGCGGGCGCGCCGCCGCCGCTCCAGCCCCTGTGGAGCACCTGCAGGCCCGTCCAGCTCGCGCCGTTGGGGGACCAGACGGCAGGGACGACGGTGCTCGGGGCGGTGGTGGTGGAGTCCCCGCTGATGACCAGCAGGTTGCCCCGGGAGTCGGGCAGCAGGATGTCGGGGACGCCGTCGTTGTCGACGTCGCCGAGGGCCTTGGGCGGGTTGGGGTTCCACGGCGCGTAGAAGGAGTAGCGGGCGCCCCAGCCGATCCGTCCGGCGTGGTCGACGGCCCGGACCTGGAGGTCGTTGCTGCCCCAGTCGCCGGGCTTGATGGTGAGCGTGGCGGTGCCGTCGGGGCCCGCCGGGACGGTGCCCGGGCCCGGTGCGCACAGGTCGGTGCCCGCGCCGGGCACGCCGAACATGCCGTTGAGCACGTACTGGAAGCAGGCCACGCCGGAGCCGCCGTCGGTGGCGGAGAAGGTGAAGACGCCCGGCTGGCCCGCGTACTTGCCGCCGCCCTGCTCGGGGAAGTCGGCGGAGTGCACGGTGGGGACGGCGGGGTCCGCGGTGTCGACGCCGAAGCGGCAGGTGGCGGTGGGCTGTCCGGAGCCGGGGCGGTACTGTGGCCAGACCTGCCAGGTGTAGCCGGCGCCCTCGGCCAGGCCGGTGGCGGGGGCCCGGACGGTGCCGTCGGCGGCGGTGTCGGCGGTGGTGTCGAGGAGCTTCGTGCCGTGCGCGTCCCACAGCTTGAAGCGGGCGGCGGGCGCGGTGGTGTGCGCGCTGAGGACCGGGTCCGCGGTGGTGGTCCAGCCGGGCGTGCCGGTGGCGGCGCAGCCGTCGGCGGCGGCGCTGCCGAGGACGGGGCCGGGCAGGACGGCCGGGCCGGTGACGGCGGGGCCGGTGTCGGCCTGCGCGGCGGGTGCGGCGAACAGGCCGGCGGCGAGGGCCGCCGTCGCGCAGGCGGCGAGCAGGCGCGGGGACACGGCTCGGGTCAAGGTTCCCCCCAGGGAGAGGTCGGACGGGCGGGTCGGGCCCGCCCGGCCGGGCATCTTTCTCCTCGGCCCGGGTGCTGCGCAAGCGAATTGACCACGCCTCGGACGGGCCTTTTCGCGGGGGGGGGGGGGGGGTTATTCGGTGGCGGTGCCCTCGGCGGCGGCCGCGCCGCGCAGGGCGCGCAGGCCGCGGACGCCGATCCAGCCGATGGCGAGGCCGAGCAGCAGGGAGGTGATGGTGAGCAGCAGGTGGACCCAGAAGAACGCGGTGGGCCGGGAGTGGTCGCCGTTGACGAAGGCCTGGCTGCCGGAGTCCTTCCACAGGTTCTTGGCGAAGGTCGTCCAGACGAAGAGCGACCAGACGCCGAAGGCGGTGAGGAACCAGGAGACCGGGCGGCTGAGCTTCATGGCGGGGTCCTTCGCGGCAGACGGGGTGCCCGTCCAGTATGCGGGGCCCGCCGATCGGAGCAGCGGGCGGTACTCGTTCGTGGCGCGGGGCGGCGGCGTCGCCGGGGGCCGGGCGTGGTGCGGGTTATTTTCCCGGAATGCTGATAATCCGCCGGATTCTCCACGGTTCGTCCGCTGTCGCCCTGCTGCTGGTGCCCGTCCTGCCGGCGGGCGCCGCCGTGCCCGGGGACGCCCCGCCGCCCGGCGTGGTGGGCGGGGAGCGGCTGGGCGCGGCGGGGGTGCAGGTGGCGCCGGGGCCGGGGGCGCCGCCGCTGCCGAAGGACCTGACCGGGAAGTCCTGGGTGGTCGCGGACGCGGGCAGCGGGCAGGTGCTGGCGGCGTTCGGCGCGCACGCCCAGCTGCCGCCCGCGTCGACGCTGAAGATGCTGTTCGCGGACACCGTGCTGCCGCGCTTCCCGGCCTCCCAGGTGCACCGGGTGGCGTGGGCGGAGCTGCAGGGGATGGGCGCGGGCAGCAGCCTGGTGGGCATCAAGGAGGACCTGGACTACAAGGTCGAGGACCTGTGGCGCGGGGTGTTCCTGTCCTCCGGCAACGACGCGGTGCACGTGCTGGCGAACATGAACGGCGGCGTGGCGAAGACGGTGGCCGACATGCAGGCCCGGGCCGAGCAGTTGCAGGCCCGGGACACCCACGTGGTCAGCCCGGACGGCTACGACATGGACGGGCAGGTCACCTCGGCGTACGACCTGACCCTGTTCGCCCGGGCGGGCCTGCGCAATCCGGAGTTCCGCGGCTACTGCGCGACCCGCTGGGCGCAGTTCCCGGGCGCGGTGGACAAGAAGACCGGGCAGCGCGGGAGCTTCGGCATCGCCAACACCGACCGGCTGCTGGGCACGTACCCGGGCCTGATCGGGGTGAAGAACGGCTACACCACCAACGCGGGCGCCACCTACACCGGCGCGGCCGAGCGCGACGGGCGGACCCTGCTGGTGACGGTGATGCACCCGGCGAACGGCACGAAGGTGTACGAAGAGGCGGCGGCGCTGCTGGACTGGGGCTTCGCCGCGGCCGGCAAGGTCACCCCGGTGGGGACGCTGGCCGAGGACGGCGCCCCGGAGCAGCAGGCCCCGGCGGCCGCCGCGCAGCCGGTGGCGGACGCCCCGGCGCCCTCGGGCACCCCGGCCGGGTCGGCCGCACCGGCCGCACCGGCGGGCGGGCTGGCGGCGCACGCCGCGGCGGGCGGCCCGGGGCCGGCCACCTGGTCGGCGGTGGGGCTGTGCGCGGCGGTCGCGGTGGCGGGGCTGCTGCGGCTGCGGGCGCTGCGCCGCCGGGCCGCCCGGTCGGGGGACTGACCGGTCGGGGGCTGACCGGACGCCGGACGGGCCGCGCGCCCGTCCGGCGCTTCCCGGGGCGTCAGGCGGCCCGGCGGGCGGCGCGCAGGGCCCGGCGCACCGAGCGGGTGGCGAACGGCGGCAGCACGTCGAGGGCGACCCGGCGGGGCAGCGAGCGGCGGGCCGGGGCGGGCGGCCGGGACGGCCCGGACCCGGGCTCGTCCCAGGCGAGGCGGTGGCAGAGCTGCCCGGCGAGGTGCTCCTCGTCGAGCCGGAAGCCCTCGCCGCGCCAGTCCCGGGCCAGCAGGTCGGCGCGGACGGCGTCGGGGTCGCCCCAGGTGCCGTAGAACTTCTCGGGGGTGAGCAGGACCGGGTGCAGGTCGAGGGTGAAGACGGCCTCCCAGACGGCGGCGGCCACGCCGGGGGTGTGCGGGGCCCGGTAGTCGTCGAGGGCGACGACGCCGTTCTTGGCCAGGGCGTCCCGGGCGACCAGGATGTCGCCGGCCACGTGCTCGTACAGGTGGGAGGCGTCGACGTGGACGAAGCGGCAGCTGCCGGCCGGGATCCGGCCGTCGGCGAGCACCGAGGTGGGGGCCTGGACGATCACCGGCAGGGCGGGGTGGAAGGCCTGGTAGTTGGTCTCGAAGGCGCGCCGGGTCAGGGTCTGCCGGTAGGACATGTCCATCTCGGCGGAGTTCTCGTCGTCCGGCGCGTCGAGGTCGAACAGGTCGCAGACGGTGAGGGTCTCGCCGTCGCGCAGGTGGCTGCCGAGCAGGATCGCCGAACGGCCGAGGTAGGCGCCCAGTTCCAGCAGGTCACCGCTGGTCCCGGCGGCGCTCTGCCGGTCGAGCAGGTGCGCGAAGACCTCCTGGTCGGCCCGGAAGAACCAGCCCGGGACGTCGTCGGGGGTGGTCGGCACGGGCAGCCCGGCGGGGGCGGGCGGCACGGCGGCGGTGTCGGGTGCGGACACACGGTCTCCTGGGGAGCTGGCCGGCGACCGGGTAGGGCGCGGCGGCGGCGTGCGGTCGGCGGAAGCCGGTCGGCTGTGACCGGGATCATAGTCACTCGTCCGGATGGCGGACAGCAGGAGGAGCGGGTGTTTTCGCGGCGGCCTCCAGCGCGGCCCCGGCCTGCCGCAGGGCGCGCTGCCGGGCCTCCTCCGGGTCGGCGAGCGCGGTCCAGGCCGCGCAGTACATCAGCAGCCGGGTGACGAAGTCGATCCACAGCAGCAGCGCCACCGGCACGCCGAACGCCCCGTACAGGCTGCGGCCGGCCACCGAGCCCAGGTAGGAGGAGAGCAGCAGTTTCAGCAGTTCGAAGCCGACCGCGCCGATCAGCGCGCCCTCCAGCAGGGCCCGGCGGTGCTGTCCGGTGATCCGCGGAAACGGGCCGAGCAGGTAGGCGAACAGCAGCAGGTCGGCGCAGACCGCGATCAGGAAGCCGAGTCCGGACAGCAGCCAGCGGGCGGCGGTGCCGTGCAGGTCCAGGCCGTCGGCGAGCCGGTGGGCCAGGGTGGTGGCGAGTGCGGAGGCGGCCAGCGAGGCCAGGCAGACCAGGCCGAGGCCGAGCAGCACCACGCAGTCGCGGGCCTTCACCAGGACGGGGTTGCCGCCGTCGTCCGGCAGCCGCCATATGGCCCGCACCGCGCCGCGCATGGTGTCCACCCAGCCGAGGCCGGAGACCAGCAGCAGCAGGCCGGAGACCAGGCCGACGGTGCCGGCATTGGCGACCATGGCGTTCAGGTCGAGCGAGTCGGCGAGGCCGGGCAGCTGCTCGGTGATCTTGTCCTGGAGCTGGTGCACCCGGGAGTCCGAGAGGGTGGCCAGGGCGATCGCCAGGGCCACCGTGAGCAGCGGGAACAGGGCCAGGAAGCCGAAGAAGGTGACCGCCCCGGCCAGCCGGTTGCCCTGGACGTCGTCGAAGAGCAGGTACACCCGGTAGGGGCGGCTGCGCAGCAGGCGGGCGGCCGCCGGGCCGATCACGGGCAGCTTGGTGAGGAAGTCCACGCCTGGCTGTATACCGCCGTCCGGGCCGCCGAGGCGGGAGCGACGCGGGGACGGGGCGCGCCGTGACGCGCCGTCAGCGGCCGCTCACCGGGCGGCGGTTCGGCGGCGGACGGCGCGCGGCGGCCCTGCGGCGGTTCGGCCCCGGCTCGGCGGCGGTTCGGCGACGGTTCGGCCCCGGCTCAGCGGCGGACGGCGCGGCGGGCCCGGGCGAGCGCCCGCAGGCCCTGGAAGCCCAGGTAGTTGCCGCGGGCGAGCAGTTCGCCGCGCAGGCCCTCCCGGCCGGGGGCCGGCCGGTAGCCGGCCGGGCGGTGCCGGGCGCAGTGCTCGGCGGCCCGGCGGAAGAACTCGCGGCGGTCGCCGGCCGGGACCCGGCCGGGCTTGGAGACCACGGTGGCGAGGTGGCCGAGCATCATCCGGTAGATCACGGGGCGCCAGCGGTCCAGGTCGGGGCGGGTGTCGAGGAAGGCGAACACCCGGTCGTACTGGGCGAAGACGTCGAAGTGCTTGCGGGAGGCGGTGGCGAGGATGTTGCCGCCCTCGCGGCGCTGGCGGTAGTGGACGCCGACGGCGTCGAGCAGGGTGATCCGCTCGGCGGCGAGCAGCGCCGGGTAGGTGAACGGGGTGTCCTCGTAGTAGCCGGGCGGGAAGTCCAGGCCGTGCCGGAGCAGGAACTCGCGGCGGTACGCCTTGTTCCAGGCGACCTGCAGCAGGTCGAGCAGGTCGCGGCGCTCGTCGAGGGTGAACACCTCGGCGCCGGGCCGGGCGAAGACCGGGGCGGAGACGGAGCGGGTGACCCGGCCGTCCCAGTAGCTGCGGGCGTAGTCGAACACCAGCAGGTCGGGGTCGCCGGTGGCGCGCAGCCGGGCGTCGGTGTCGGCGAGCAGGCCGGGGGTGAGGGTGTCGTCGCTGTCCAGGAAGACCAGGTAGTCGCCGGTGGCGAGTTCGGCGCCGGCGTTCCGGGCCGGGCCGAGGCCGACGTTCTCCGGCAGGTGCCGGACGGTGACCCGGCTGTCGCGGGCGGCCGCGGCGTCCAGGATCGCGCCGCAGCCGTCCGGCGAGCGGTCGTCGACCGCGATCAGCTCGAAGTCCGTGAAGGACTGGGTCAGGACCGACTCCAGGCACTCCGGAAGGTACTCCTCGACGGCGTGCACCGGCACCACCACACTGAACCGCGGCATCTCTTCACTCTCCCGACCTGGCCTGGCCTGGCGCAGACTAGCAAGCCCGGAGAGGTAGGATCGCGGCCGGTGCCGGTCCGCTTTAGCACGTTTCTCGGGCCCACCGGTCGCACTCCCTGAGGAAAGGCTCTGCGCTACCGATGGCCCCCCGTCTGTCCGTCGTCGTCCCGATCTACAACGTCGAGCGCTACCTCGAGGAGTGCCTGGACTCCATCGCCGCCCAGACCTTCGCCGACTTCGAGTGCGTCATGGTCGACGACGGCTCCAAGGACTCCAGTGCCGCGATCGCCGAGGCGTACGCCGCGAAGGACTCCCGGTTCCGGCTGGTGCAGCAGGTCAACAAGGGTCTGGGGGCGGCGCGCAACACCGGCTACCGGCACATTTCCCCGGACAGCGAGTTCCTCGCCTTCGTCGACAGCGACGACACCATGCCGCCGTCCGCGTACGAGCTGATGATCGGCACCCTGGACGAGACCGGTTCGGACTTCTGCACCGGCAACGTGCAGCGCTTCCGCGCGGTCGGCCACTACCAGTCCGGCGGCCACCGCAAGCCGTTCGCGTCGACCCGGCTGCGCACCCACATCACCGAGATCCCGGCGCTGATCACCGACCGCACCGCCTGGAACAAGGTCTACCGGCGCTCGTTCTTCGACGAGGCGGGCGTGCTGTACCCCGAGGGCATCCTGTACGAGGACGCCCCGGTCAGCGTGCCGCACCACTTCATGGCCCGCCGGGTCGACGTGCTCGCCGAGCCGATCTACCACTGGCGCGAGCGGGAGGTCGGCGAGATGTCGATCACCCAGATGAAGACCAACCCGCGGGGCGTCCTCGACCGGGTCAAGTCGATGGAGCTGGTCCGGGACTGGCTCTCCGCGCAGAGCGACCCGAAGTACCGCAAGTACCTGCGCACCTACGACGA
Organism: Kitasatospora cineracea; assembly: GCF_003751605.1. Taxonomy (NCBI): domain Bacteria; kingdom Bacillati; phylum Actinomycetota; class Actinomycetes; order Kitasatosporales; family Streptomycetaceae; genus Kitasatospora; species Kitasatospora cineracea. Next base: position 2,334,502 of record NZ_RJVJ01000001.1, on the reverse strand, counting down.
GAACAACCTCGTCGAGGAGATCCCGATGTTCTTCGGCTCGGTGCTGGAGAACGACCCGGAGTACAACGCGGCCTACCTGGAGTCGGTCGGCCGGCTGCTGCGCGCGATCGGCCCCGAGCAGGTCCGCAAGCTGCGCGCCCCGCTGCGGCTCAAGTACCACCTGACCCTGCAGGGCCGGCTGGAGGAGCTGATCGAGCAGCTCCGCTTCGAGCAGGACAGCAACGGCGCGGCCCCGGCCCGCGGCCTGCTGCGCCCGTACGCCGACTACCCGTTCCTGCGCGGCGGCCGCAAGAGCGTGCCCGCGGACGTGCTGCGGCTGAAGAACGCCCTGGTGATGCGCTCGCGGCTGTACGAGGCCCGCTGGGAGGGCGGGAAGCTCCAGCTGACCGGCCACGCCTTCCCCGAGCACCTGGGCGCCGAGCACAAGCACGACATGGTCAAGGCGCTGATCCTGCGCGAGGCCAAGGGCCGCGGCGTGGTGGCCGTGCAGACGAAGGCGCAGTACTCCCCGGAGGCCACCTCCAGCTCCCCGCACGACCTGTACAGCTGCGACTGGGCGGGCTTCGCCGCGTCCATCGACCCGCGGCGGCTGAAGTCCCGCGGCGTCTGGAAGGAGGGCTCCTGGCGGGTCCTGGTGGCCGGGGCCGGCAAGGGCGGCGTGTACAAGGGCCGGGTGTCGGTCGGCTGGCACGACCGCAACGAGTACCCGCCGGTGCACTGGGTCGAGGACGACGTCCGGGTCGTGCCGTGGTCCCGGGACGGCCACCTGCTGCTGCGGGTGGAGCGGGTGCGCGCCCGGGCGGTGGCGGCCGCCGCCGCGGACGGCACGGTCGAGCTGCGCGGCCTGGTCCGCTCCGGCCCGGACCTGGCCGGCGCCGAGCTGCGGCTCACCCACGTCGAGTCGGACCGCGAACTGTTCGCCGGGCTGGAGCTGGGCACCCCGGCCGGCCGCGACCTGCCGTTCACCGCGCGGTTCCGGACCGCCGACCTGACCGCCGTCCGGGAGGCCTGGGACGCCCTCGACCCGACCGCCGAGGAGCGCACCCGGGACCGCTGGGACCTCGACCTCAAGCTGGCCGACGGCAGCACGCTGCCGCTGGTGCTGGACGACCGCACCGCGCCGGTGGAGCTGCACCTGCCGCTGCCGGGCGGCGGGCGCTCGCTGTACGCCAAGCCCTCCCCGTCCGGCTACCTGCAGCTGTGCGACCAGGTGCTGCAGCCGGTGATCGAGGAGGTGGCCCGGGCCGCCGACGGCGAGTCCTTCGTGGTCAGCGGCTCGTTCCCGCTGCCCGGCGCGCACCGCTACGAGCTGGTGATCCGGCACCACAAGCGCCAGGAGGAGCACGCCTACCCGGTGGAGATCGCCGACGGCCGGTTCCGGGCCGCGCTGCCCGCCGTGCCGACCGCGTCCTTCGCCGGCCGGGTGCCGCTGCACAAGGGCGCCTGGACGGTGCTGTTCCGCCCGGTCGGCTCCCCGATCGACAGCCTGTGGCCGCCGGCCGCGCTGGCCGCCGGGACCTTCGACGCGCTGCCGCTGGAGGTCGAGGCCCGCGGCAAGCGGGTCGCCCTGGAGCGCCGCGGCTTCGACACCCTCACGCTGGAGTCGCACGACCCGCTGGCGCCGGACGAGCGCAGCGGCTACCGCCAGCGCGCCCTGCGCCACGCCTACACCGAGCAGCAGGCCGGCCCGCTGACCGACACGGTGCTGTACCACACCGTCCGGGAGGACTGGTGGGCCGCGGACGGCGGCGTGTACAGCGACTCGCCGCGGGCGGTGCACGAGGAGCTGGTCCGCCGCGGCCTGCCGCTGCGCCACCTGTGGACCTCGGTGGACCTTCAGGCCGAGCTGCCGCAGACCGCCGAGGCGGTCCGGCACCGCTCCCCCGAGTGGTTCCGGGCGCTGTCCACCGCGAAGTACATCGTCACCTCCACCCACCTGCCCACGTACTTCCGCCGCCGCCCCGGCCAGGTCGTCCTGCAGACCTGGCAGGGCGTGCCGCTGAAGCGGATCGGCACCGACTTCGAGAAGGTCTGGTTCACCGACTCCGGGTACCTGGAGCACCTCAAGGAGGAGGTGCCGCAGTGGAGCCTGCTGACCGCGGGCAACCGCTGGTCGGTGCCGGTGCTGCGGCGCGCCTTCGGGTACGGGGGGAAGGTCCTGGAGAGCGGCTCGCCGCGCAACGACCTGCTGTTCGCCGCCGACCGGGAGAAGACCGCCGAGCGGGTGCGCGAGCAGCTCGGCCTGCCCGAGGGCAAGAAGGTGGTGCTGTACGCGCCGACCTTCCGGGAGGACCGCCGGCTGCCGGACGGCGGCTACCAGCTGAACCTGCAGCTCGACCTGGACGCGGCCCGGGCCGCGCTGGGCGACGACCAGGTGCTGCTGGTGCGCGGCCACGAGGTGGTGCGCGGGCAGATCGCCGAGGCCGGCAACGGCTACGTGTGGGACGTCAGCACCTACCCGGACATGGCGGAGCTGCTGCTGGTCGCCGACGCGCTGGTGACCGACTACTCCGCCTCGGTGTTCGATTTCATGAACACCGGCCGCCCGGTGCTGTTCTTCACCTACGACCTCGAGCACTACCGCGACAACCTGCGCGGTTTCAGCTTCGACTTCGAGGCCCAGGCGCCCGGCCCGCTGCTGCGGACCTCCGCCGAGGTGGTCGCGGCGCTCGGCGACCTGCCGGGGACGGCCGCCGGGTACGCCGAGAAGTACGCGGCGTTCCGCGAGGCGTACGGGGACCTGGACGACGGCCAGGCCGCGGCGCGGGTGGTGGACGCGCTGCTGGCCGAGGGCGAGTAGCCGGGGCTGCCGACCGGCGGTGACCCGTCGCCGCCGGTCAATGCACTGCCAATTCCCTGCATATTTCAGGAAAAGCTGAGAACTTTCCCAGAAAGCGGGGAATTGACTTTCCCCATTCGCCTGGCTGTCATGGGCGAGTGTCTCGAATCTCCCTTTTCGCCGGCCGCCAGGACCGCCTCCGCACCGCACCGGACGCCTCCGCCCGGGTCGGGCTGCGCCAGGCCGTCTGGGACGGCGACGTCCTGTCGCTGTCCGGCGACGGGCGGCTGGAGGGCCATCCCGGCGACCGCCCGGGCGAGACCGCGGTCGCCCTCGAACTGACCCCTCCCACCGGGCAGCGGCCGCTGGTCCTGCCGACCCACCCCCGCTACCTGCCCGAGGCCACCGACGACAGCGGCCAGCAGGCGCACGGCCTCGACTGGACCGGCTTCACCGCGCTGCTCGACCCCCGGTCGCTGGGCCCGGGCGGCCGGTGGCAGCCCGGCACCTGGCGGGTCGACGCGCTGGTGGCCGCCGGCCAGGTCCGGGCCCGTGCCCCGCTGGCCGCGCACTGGTGCGGCAGCGCCGAGTACCCGCCCGCCCGCTGGGTCGACGAGGGCGTGCTGCTGGTCCCCCGGTTCGGCGGCGGCACCCTGCAGCTGACCGTGCTCACCGGCCTGGGCGCCGTCACCGGCCTGGAGCGCACCCCCGACGGCTTCCGGCTCTCCGGCCGGGCCCCCGCCGCGGCCGCCGGCGGGCGGCTGATACTGCGTCACCGGGAGACCGACACCGCCGTCGGCTGCGCCACCGACTGGGACGGCACCGCGTTCACCGCCCGGATCGCCGCCGGGCAGTGCTCGCTCACCGGGCACTGGGAGCCGACCCTGCTCGGCCCCGGCGGCGCCACCGTCGACCTGCGCGCCGACTGCCCGCCGGCCGGCCGCCGCCAACTCCCGCTGCCGGACCGGCAGGTGCTGTACGCCAAGCAGCTCTCCGACCTGCACCTGCAGTTCTGCGTCCAGGACCCGGAGCCGCTGGTCGACACCCTCACCGCCGTCCCGGAGGGCTACCGGGTGGCCGGCGAGCTGCCGCACCACGCCGGCACCGCGCTCGAACTGGTGCTGCGCCACAGCGGCGACGGCCGGGAGCGCCGGCGCCCCGTCACCACCGGCCCGGACGGCCGGTTCGCCGCCGTCCTGCCGCTGGAGCCGCCGGCCTCCGACGGCCGCCCCCGCCCGCTCGCCAAGGGCGTCTGGGAGCTGTCGCTGCGCCGGGCGGGCGCCCCCGAGCACGAGGAGCCGTCGCTGCGCCTGCACCCCGGCGTCCTGGAGGCGCTGCCGCTGCGCGCCGCGCGCGGCCCCAAGACCTTCGTGCTGGAGCGCCGCTGGCACGACACCCTGATCCTGGACAGCACCCCGGTGCTCACCGCCGCCGAGCGCAGCGCCCGCCGCCAGTTGCGGCTGCGCACCGGGGCCTACCCGGAGGCCCGCCGCCGCCCGCTGCGCGACGCCGTGCTGTACGACGTCTTCGGCGGCCGCAGCTACTCCTGCAACCCGCGCGCCGTGCACGAGGAACTGGCCGCCCGCGGCCTGCCGCTGGAGCACCTGTGGGTGGTCGAGGACGGCCAGGAGCAGCCCCCGCCGGGCACCACCGCGCTGCGGATGTGGAGCCCCGAGTGGTACGAGGCGCTGGCCACCAGCCGCTACCTGGTCGGCAACACGCACTTCCCGGAGTTCCTGGAGCGCCGCGAGGGCCAGGTCGTCGCCCAGCTGTGGCACGGCACCCCGCTCAAGCGGATAGCGCGCCAGGTGCGCGCCGCGTGGATGACCGAGGACGGCTACCTGGACCGGCTGGAGCACGAGGTCCGGCAGTGGAACCTGCTGCTCTCCCCCAGCCCGTTCGCCACCCCGGTGCTGGCCGACTCCTTCGCCTACCGCGGCGAACTGCTGGAGGCCGGCTACCCGCGCAACGACCGGCTGGTGCGCGCCGACCCGGCCGAGCGGGCCGCGGTCCGGGCCCGGCTCGGCGTCCCCGAGGGGCGCACCGCGGTGCTGTACGCCCCGACCTGGCGCGACGACCAGCGCGAGGGCGACCGCTACCGGCTCGACCTGCGGCTGGACGTCGGGGCGGCCCGGGCCGCCCTCGGCGGGGACCACGTGCTGCTGCTGCGCCCGCACGTGCACGTCGGCGGGCGGATGCCGGACGACGACTTCGTCCGGGACGTCTCGGACCACCCGGACGTCGCCGACCTGATGCTGGCCGCCGACGTGCTGGTCACCGACTACTCGTCGCTGATGTTCGACTTCGCGGTGACCGGCCGGCCGATGCTGTTCTTCACCTACGACCTGGAGCACTACCGCAACCGGCTGCGCGGCTTCACCTTCGACTTCGAGTCGAGCGCCCCGGGCCCGCTGCTGGCGGACTCGGCCGCCGTGGTGGCCGCCCTGCGCGACCTCGACCCGGAGCCGTACCGGGAGCGCTACCGGGCGTTCCGGGAGCGGTTCTGCCCGCTCGACGACGGCCGGGCCGCGGCCCGGGTGGTGGACCGGATGCTCGAACTCGCCGGACGGCTCCCCGCGGACTCCCAGTGAACCCGCCGGGAACTCCCAGCCCGGACGCCCCGGACGGCCGGGGTGTCCGGGCTGCTCAGGCCGGCCCGAACGCGTAGCTCCGCCAGGGGCGCCACACCGAGTCCGCGCCGAACCGGGAGAGCACGAACTCGGCGACCTCGAAGACCGCCCGGAACCCCCGGGCGTCCTCGTACGCGCGGTCCAGGACGGGCTCGGGCAGGCCGTGCGCGACGGTGACGTGCGGGTGGTAGGGGAAGGCCAGCTCGCGGGCCAGCGGGCCGGAGCGGACCTCGGCCTCCAGCACCCGGCACTCCTGGGCGCCCTCCTCGACCCGGACGAACACCACGGGGGAGACCGGCCGGAAGGTGCCGCTGCCCTGCAGCAGCATCCGGAACGGCCGCTGGGCGGCGGCCACCGCCCGCAGGTGGCGCTCGATCGCGGGCAGGAAGCCGGTGCGGGTCTCGGTCGGCGGCAGCAGGGTGACGTGGGTCGGTATCGACCTGGCCTGCGGGTCGCCGTGCCCGGCCCGGGCGTCCTGCACCCGGCTGCCGTACGGCTCCGGGACGTGTATGGACACGCCGATGGTGACGGCCTCGTCGAGGCCGTCACCACCGGGGGCGGCAGCCGTCGGCATCAGCGCTTGGGCGCCAGGAAGCCGACCCGGTCGTAGACCTCGGCGAGCGTCTCGGACGCCACCGCGCGGGCCTTCTCGGCGCCCAGCGCGAGGACCCGGTCCAGCTCGGCCGGGTCGTCCAGGTACTGCTGGGTGCGGGCCTGGAACGGGGTGACCCACTCGGTGAACAGGTCGGCCAGCTCGGTCTTCAGGGCGCCGTACATCTTGCCCTCGAAGTGCGCGACCAGTTCGTCGGTCGACAGGCCGCTGAGCGCGGAGTGGATCCGCAGCAGGTTGGAGACGCCGGGCTTGTTCGCCTCGTCGTAGGTCACCACGGTGTCGGTGTCGGTGACCGCGCTCTTGAACTTCTTGGCGCTGGTCTTCGCCGGGTCGAGCAGGTTGACCAGGCCCTTGTCGGTGGCCGCGGACTTGCTCATCTTCGCGGCCGGGTCCTGCAGGTCCTGGATCTTGGCGGTGGCCTTGAGGATGTACGGCTCGGGCACCGTGAAGGTCTTGCCGTAGCGGGTGTTGAAGCGGTCCGCGAGGTCGCGGGTGAGCTCCAGGTGCTGGCGCTGGTCCTCGCCGACCGGCACCGCGTCGGCCTGGTAGAGCAGCACGTCGGCGACCATCAGCACCGGGTAGGTGAACAGGCCGACCGTGGTGCGGTCGCTGCCCTGCTTGGCCGACTTGTCCTTGAACTGGGTCATCCGGGACGCCTCGCCGAAGCCGGTGAGGCAGTTCATCACCCAGGCCAGCTGCGCGTGCTCGGGCACCTGGGACTGCACGAACAGGGTGCAGCGCTCCGGGTCCAGGCCGGCGCCGAGCAGCTGGGCGGCGGAGATCCGGGTGTTCTGGCGCAGCACCGCCGGGTCCTGCTCGACGGTGATCGCGTGCAGGTCGACCACCATGTAGAAGGCGTCGTTGGCCTCCTGCAGGTCGACCCACTGGCGCACCGCGCCGAGGTAGTTGCCCAGGTGGAAGGAGCCCGAGGTGGGCTGGATGCCGGAGAGCACCCGGGGACGGTCCTTCACGGGACCGGTGACCGCTGCGTTGACCATGGGGCCATTCTTCCAGCTTCCCCGGCCGGTCAGGAAACCTCCGGGGCGACCGGACCGGCCGGTGTGACGGTGCTCACCCGCAGCCGTTCGATCCGCCGCCCGTCGAGGCGGGCCACGGTCAGCCGGGCCCCGGTCTCGGTGACCACCTGGTCGCCCTTGCGGGGCAGCCGGCCCAGCTCGCGCACCACGAACCCGGCGACCGTCTCGTACGGGCCCTCGGGCAGGGCCAGGCCGGTCTCCTGGGTGAAGTCGGCGAGGTTGAGCAGCCCGTCGATCTCCATGCCGCCGCCGGCCAGCCGGCGGGTCGCGGTGGTGTCCTGGGCGTCGTACTCGTCGCGGATCTCGCCGATCACCTCCTCGACCAGGTCCTCCAGGGTGACGATGCCCGCGGTGCCGCCGTACTCGTCGACCACGATCGCCAGGTGGTGGCCCTCCCGGCGCATCTCGCTCATCGCCTCCAGCACCCGCTTGGTGGCGGGCAGCAGCTTCACCGGGCGGGCCAGCTCGCGCACCCGGACGGCCTGCTCGCCGCGCGCCCCGTACAGGTCGCGGACGTGCACGAAGCCGGTCACCGCGTCGTACGAGCCGTCGACCACCGGGTAGCGGGAGTGCGGGGCGGAGTCGGTCTCGTGGCGGACCTCGGCCACCGGGCGGTCGCCGTCCAGGAAGGTCACCTCGGTGCGCGGGACCATCACCTCGCGCAGCTGGCGCTCCCCCGCCGCGAACACCTCGTTGATCAACTCGCGTTCGTCCGAGCCGAGTTCGGTGTTGGCGGCGACCAGGCCGCGCAGTTCCTCGGGGCTCATCACGCCGCGCCCGGCGCTCGGGTCGCCGCCCAGCAGCCGGACCATCAGGTTGGTCGAGTGGCCGAGCAGCCAGATCGCCGGCCGCAGCACCACCGACATCACGTCCACCACCGGCGCGGCCAGCAGCGCGATCGACTCGGCCCGCTGCAGGCCGATCCGCTTGGGCGTCAGCTCGCCCAGCACCAGCGAGGCGTAGGAGATCACCAGGGTCAGGCCGACCAGCGCGACCGTGTCCGCGACGCCCTCGGACAGGCCCGCCCGGACGAACACCGGCGCCAGCTTGCCCGCCAGGGTGTCGGCGCCGAACGCCGCCGACAGGAAGCCCATGCAGGTCACCCCGACCTGCACCGCCGCCAGGAACCGGTTCGGGTCCGCCGCCAGGTGCGCGGCCCGCCCGGCCCGCCGCGTCCCCACCGCCTCCAGGGCCCGGATCTGGCCCTCGCGCAGCGAGATCAGCGCGATCTCGGCGACGTTGAACAGGCCGCCCAGCATGATGAACACCAGGACGAGCGCCGCGTCCTGCAGGGTTTCGCTCACAGCCCGCAATCCTAGAGGTCAGCCCCGCCGGCGCCGGGCGGAAACGGACGGCCGGGAGCGCGCGTAACATGCCGGTGCACCCGAACCGTCCCCCGGTGGAGCCGCGCTGCACCGGAAGCGGGTCGAACCGCTGCCCCGCCGCTCCGGCTCGGGCACCCAACGGCCGAAAGCGCAGGACTGATCCCATGGCCCGGACCGACTCGTCCCCGCCGATGCCCTCCACCGACCGGTCCGCGGGACGGGCGCACGCCCGGACGGCCGCGCTGCCGCCGGCCCTGCGGCGGCTGGCCCGCGCGGTCTGGCTGCCGCCGGCCCTGCTGACCCTGGCCGCCGGCCTGCTGATGATCAAGCGTCCGGTGCTGTGGCACGACGAGCTGGCCACCCTGACCGTGATCCGGCGCCCCACCGGCGCGATCCTCGCCATGCTCCAGCACGTCGACGCGGTGCACGGCTTCTACTACCTGTTCATGCACTACTGGACGTCGCTGTTCGGCGAGTCGCCGACGATGCTGCGGCTGCCGACGGTGCTGGCGATGTCCGGCGCGGCGGCCTGCGTCGCGCTGGCCGGCCGCCGGATGTTCGGCGCCCGGGCCGGCCTGCTCGGCGGCCTGGTCTTCGCCCTGGTGCCGACCGTGGTGCGCTACGGCCAGGAGGCCCGCTCGTACGCGTTCGTGGTGCTGCTGGCCTCGGTGGCCCTGCTGGCCCTGCTGCGGGCCGTGGAGCGGCCCACGGTGCTGCGCTGGGGCCTGTACGCGCTGTCCCTGGTGGGCACCGCCTACCTGCACCTGGTGGCGCTGACCTTCCTGGCCGCGCACGGCCTGGCCGTGCTGATCGCCTGGTGGCGGGAGCGCCGCGAGTGGCGCCGCCCGGTCGGCTTCACCGCCGCCGTGCTGCTGGCCGTGGCCTTCGCGTACCCGCTGATCCACCTGGGCACCAAGCAGTCCGGGCGGCAGATCAGCTGGATAACGGTGCCGGTGCCCGACGACCTGACCCTGGTGTGGGGCGGGATATTCTGCTCGACCCTGATGGCGGGCGGCGTGCTGCTGGCGGGCGCGCTGGCCTGGGGCGGGCCGCGGCGGGACTCCGCCGCGCTGGGCACGGCGGGCGTGCTGGTGCCGGTGCTGCTGCTGTGGGAGCTGTCCCGGGTCGGCTCGGTGTCGTACTTCATCCCGAAGTACATGTTCTTCGTGCTGCCGGCCGCCTGCGTGCTGGCCGGCGGCGGCCTGGCGCTGGTCCGGCTGCGCGGCGCGGCCGTCGCGCTGGCCGTCCTCGGCCTGCTGTCACTCCCCGACCAGGCGGCGGTGCGCGACCCGCTCTCGCACGCCCACTACGAGTACCCGAAGCCGCTGACCTGGTTCGCCCCGCTGGACTACCGGGCCGCGGCCCGGATCATCGACGCCAACTACCTGCCCGGCGACGGCGCGGCGTACGGCCAGCAGCGCGACGCCGTGTGGTGGGGCGTCGACAACGGCGTGCCGTACTACCTGCAGTACCTGCCGCACCACGTGAAGCTGCGGGACGTCGGCGCCGGGGAGAGCGGGCAGCAGCGCGACGACCTGTGGCCCACGCTGTGCGCCGAGCCGGAGTCCTGCCTGCACGACGAGCCGCGGATCTGGCTGGTCTCCAAGGACGACGGCGACCCGGACGTGCTGAACACCGTGACCGTCCCCGAGCAGCAGACCCTGGACCGGCACTTCACCGTCCAGCGGGTGTGGAAGGTGTCCGGCCTGAGCGTCGCCCTGCTGGTGCGCAAGTAGCGCCCGGCGCACGCGGCGAAGGCCGGGACCCCCGCGGGGGTCCCGGCCTTCGCCGCGTGCGGGGTCGGGGCTCAGATGAGGCCGAGCTCCTGCACCGCGTCGCGCTCCTCGGCGAGCTCGGCGACCGAGGCGTCGATCCGCTTGCGGTCGAACTCGGAGAGGTCCAGGCCCTGGACGATCTCGAACTTGCCGTCCTTGGTGGTGACCGGGAAGGAGGAGATCAGGCCGGCCGGCACGCCGTACGAGCCGTCGGAGACGATGCCCATCGAGGTCCAGTCGCCCTCGGGGGTGCCGTTGACCCAGGTGTGCACGTGGTCGATGGCGGCGTTCGCGGCCGAGGCGGCCGAGGAGGCGCCGCGGACCTCGATGATCTCGGCGCCGCGCTTGGCGACCTTCGGGATGAAGAACTTCTCGACCCACTCCTGGTCGGCGCCGACGGCGTCGAAGGCGGCCTTGCCGGAGATCTCGGCGTGGAACAGGTCCGGGTACTGGGTGGCGGAGTGGTTGCCCCAGATGGTGACCTTCTTGACGTCCTCGACGGTGACGCCGGCCTTCTTGGCGAGCTGGGCGACGGCCCGGTTGTGGTCCAGGCGGGTCATCGCGGTGAAGCGCTCGGCCGGCACGTCCGGGGCGTTGCGCTGGGCGATCAGGGCGTTGGTGTTGGCCGGGTTGCCGACCACCAGGACCTTGATGTCGTCCGCGGCGTTGTCGTTGATGGCCTTGCCCTGCGGGCCGAAGATGCCGCCGTTGGCGGAGAGCAGGTCGCCGCGCTCCATGCCCGCGGTGCGCGGACGGGCGCCGACCAGCAGGGCGACGTTGGCGCCGTCGAAGGCCACGTTCGCCTGGTCGGTGACGGTGATGTCGCGCAGCAGCGGGAAGGCGCAGTCGTCCAGCTCCATGGCGACGCCCTCGCCCGCCTTCAGGCCCTGCGGGATCTCCAGGAGGCGCAGGTTCACCGGAACGTCGGCACCCAGCAGGTGTCCCGAGGCGATGCGGAAGAGCAGCGCGTAGCCGATCTGGCCGGCGGCTCCGGTGACGGTGACGTTGACGGGGGTGCGAGTCATTTCAGCCTTCTCCTGCGATCGCCAGGTGCCCCAGGCACACCGGCGCGCTGGAGCCGAGGATGATCTCTCGATATCGAGAGACCTGGGCAAGGCTATCGCAAGGCCGAAGAGCGCGAAGCCAGGGGCGCGGGGAACCGCGTGCGGTCCCCCGCGCCCCCGGCTCCGCTCACCGCATCGGGTGCCCGATCAGCCGTCCGATGTTCTCCAGCACCGGCACCCGCAGCCACGGGTCGGGCTGGGCGACCAGGGTGAGCAGGACGATCGCGCCGCCGAGCAGGAACATCAGGGTGACGTCGGTGAACCGGCTGCGGACGGCGAGCAGGCCGACGTCGGGCAGGCCGAGCCGGAGCAGGCCGCCGAGCAGCATCGCCGCGCCGACGGTGAGCAGGCCGGACCGGAAGTGGCCGCTCCAGGTGGTGAGCAGGCCGGCCGCGGCCACGGCGAGCACCAGGGTGATCGGCCACTGGCGCAGCGGGAGGGTGTGGCGGCGGCCGAGGGCGGCCGCCGAGCCCTCCGGGGGCAGGGTGCCCAGGGTGGTGACGGGGGGACGGCGGCGGCCTCGCCGCGGGACGCCGGGCACCGGTGTCAGACGCCGGCGCGGCGCTCGGCCGCCTCGACGATGTTGTTGAGGAGCATGGCGCGGGTCATCGGACCGACGCCGCCGGGGTTGGGGGAGATCCAGCCGGCCACCTCGGCGGCGCCGGGGTGCACGTCGCCGACGATCTTGCCCTCGCTGCGGGAGACGCCGACGTCGAGGATGGCCGCGCCGGGCTTGACGTCCTCGGGCTTGACCAGGTGCGGGACGCCCGCGGCGGCGACGATGACGTCGGCCTTGCGCAGGTGCGAGGCGAGGTCGCGGGTGCCGGTGTGGCAGAGCGTCACGGTGGCGTTCTCGCTGCGGCGGGTGAGCAGCAGGCCGATGGAGCGGCCGACGGTGATGCCGCGGCCGACCACGACGACCTCGGCGCCGTCGAGGGCGACGTCGTGGCGGCGGAGCAGTTCGACGATGCCGAGCGGGGTGCAGGGCAGCGGGCCGTCGATGCCGAGGACGAGGCGGCCGAGCGAGGTGGGGTGGAGGCCGTCGGCGTCCTTGTCGGGGTCCATGAGTTCGAGCACGCGGTTCTGGTCCAGGCCCTTGGGGAGCGGGAGTTGGACGATGTAGCCGGTGCAGGACGGGTCGGCGTTGAGTTCGCGGACGACGTCCTCGACGTCCTCCTGGGTGGCGGTGGCGGGCAGTTCGCGCTGGATGGAGGCGATGCCGATCTCCGCGCAGTCCCGGTGCTTGCCGTTGACGTACCACCGGCTGCCCGGGTCGTCGCCGACCAGGACGGTGCCGAGGCCGGGGACGATGCCCCGTTCCTTGAGGGCCGCCACGCGGACGGCGAGTTCGGACTTGATCGCGGCCGCGGTGGCCTTGCCATCGAGAATCTGGGCAGTCATGGGCCCATTCTCCCGGATCCGGGGCGGGGGGCGTGCCGCCGTACCGCCCGTCGGACCGGCGCGGCGCGGCGGCCACCGAGCGTCCCCGGGGCGGACACGGAGCGTGTCGGACCCGTTGCGGTTGTGCCACGGTCCGGTCCGGGTTGCGGCTGGCGGCTGGACAGCGCGGCGTGGTACGGACGACGATGGCGGGGCAATCCCTGCCGCACCGGGTCTGGTGACGGGCCGTCCGCCGGCGGGGGACGAGATGTTCGGGGGAAGAACGACAGTGAGCGAACCGTACTTGCCGGGGCCGTCGGTCGTCCGCGGCGCGGCTGCCGCCCTGCCCGTTCGCGCCCCCCTGCGGCCGTGACCGCCCCCGGGGCCGAGGCCCCGGTCCGCACCGCCCCGTTCCCGGCCGCGCCCTGGTGGTCGGCGGGCACCGTGCCGGGTGCGGCGCTGCGGGTGCTGCTGCGGGGGGCGGTGGTCGCCGGGGCGGCGGTCGCGGTGGCGGCGGCGCACGACGCGCACGACCCGGGGGTGCTGTGCCCGCTGCGGCTGCTGACCGGGGTGCCGTGCCCGCTGTGCGGCAGCACCACGGTGTTCATCGAGGCGGGGCACGGGCGTTGGGGCGCGGCGCTGCTGGCGAACCCGGTGACGGCGCTGGCCGCCGTGCTGCTGGTGGGCTGGCCGCTCGGCCCGGGCCGCCGGTGGCGGGAGTCGTCGTACGCGGGCCGCAACCTGTTGCTGGCCGCCGCCCTGTTGCCGGCCTGGGCCTGGGAGTTGGCCCGGCTCGGCCCGTTCCGGTTCTGAACGGGCGGTCGGTCGATGGCTGTTGCCCTGTGTCCTGTCCGGATGGTCCGCTACTCTGCCCCGCGGTCGGCGTCTCTGCCCGCCCGTCCCCAGGTTTTTCCGTCCACACCCCTTCCTGCCCGGAGGCACCGATGAGTTACCCGCCCGACCCGAACAACCCGTACGGCCAGCAGCCCCCGCCGCCCGGCTACGGCTACCCGCAGCAGCCCCCGCAGCAGCCCGGCTACGGCTACCCGCAGCAGCCCCCGCAGCAGCCGTACGGCTACGCGCAGCAGGTCCCGCCGCAGCCCGGCTACGGCTACCCGCAGCCGGCCGGCACGATCCAGGCCAACAACGGCTACATCAACATCGCACACCTGGGCACCGTGCAGGTCGCCACCATGGGCCAGCGCTTCCTGGCCCGGCTGCTGGACACCTTGGTGACCGGCGTGGTCATCGGCATCGCCATGGCGGCGGGCATGGCCGGCGCGGTCGGCCTGGCGAACAAGGCCAACGAGTGCGACTACACCAGCTCCGACTACAACACCTGCGTGTCGAACGCGAGCACCAGCGCGGTGGCCGCGTTCTTCACCATGTTCGCGGTGATCGCGGTGTTCAGCCTGCTCTACGAGTGGCTGCTGATCAGCCTGGCGGGCGCGACCGTCGGCAAGATGGCGCTGGGCCTGCGCGTGGTCCGCGAGAACAACGGCCAGCACCCGGGCCTGGGCGCCGGCTTCGTCCGCTACATCATCCCGTGGGTGGGCTACCTGGCCTGCGGCATCGGCATGATCCTGGTCTGGGTGTCGCCGTTCTTCGACAACTCGGGCAAGCTGCAGGGCTGGCACGACCGGGCCGCCGGCACCCTGGTGGTCAAGAAGTAACCCGCCCCCGCGCAGCCCGAGGGCCCCGTACTCCGCGGAGTACGGGGCCCTCGGGCGTTCCCGGCGCCGGACCCGGCGCGCCGGGTCAGTGGAAGAAGTGCCGGGTGCCGGTGAGGTACATGGTGACGCCGGCCTTCTCGGCGGCGGCGACGACCTCTTCGTCGCGGATCGAACCGCCGGGCTGCACCACGGCCTTGACGCCCGCGGCGAGCAGGATCTCCAGGCCGTCGGCGAACGGGAAGAACGCGTCCGAGGCGGCGTAGGCGCCGCTCGCGCGCTCGCCGGCCCGCTCGACGGCGAGCTTGCAGGAGTCGACCCGGTTGACCTGGCCCATGCCGACGCCGACCGAGGCGCCGTCCTTGGCGAGCAGGATGGCGTTGGACTTGACGGCCCGGCAGGCCCGCCAGGCGAAGGACAGCTCGGCGAGCTCGTCGGCGGACAGCGCCGCGCCGGTGGCCAGCGTCCAGGTGGCCGGGTCGTCGCCGGCCGCGTCGACCCGGTCGACCTGCTGGAGCAGCAGGCCGCCGGAGATCCGGCGGGACTCCACCGCGTCGGCGGGGGCCCCGGAGGCGCGCAGCACCCGCAGGTTCTTCTTCTTGGCCAGCACCTCCAGGGCGCCGTCCTCGTAGCCGGGAGCGACGACGACCTCGGTGAAGATCGGGGCGATCTGCTCGGCCAGCTCGACGCTCACCGGGCGGTTGACGGCGATCACGCCGCCGTACGCGGAGACCGGGTCGCAGGCGTGGGCCTTGCGGTGCGCCTCGGCGACGTCCGCGCCGGTGCCGATGCCGCACGGGTTGGCGTGCTTGATGATGGCGACGGCCGGGCCCTCGTGGTCGTACGCGGCGCGGCGGGCCGCGTCGGTGTCCACGTAGTTGTTGTAGGACATCTCCTTGCCCTGCAGCTGCTCGGCGCCCGCCAGGCCGCCGGTGCCGTCGGTGTACAGGGCGGCCTGCTGGTGCGGGTTCTCGCCGTAGCGCAGGACGTTGCCGAGCTCCCAGGTGCTGCCCAGGAAGGTCGGGAACGCGGCCTCCGACTCGGTGTAGCCCGACTCCTCGAACCAGGAGGCGACCGCGACGTCGTACGCGGCGGTGTGCGCGAACGCGGCGGCCGCGAGGCGCTTGCGGGTCAGCAGGTCGAAGCCGCCGCCCTGCACGGCGGTCAGCACGTCCGCGTAGCGGGCCGGGTCGACCACGACGGCCACCGAGGGGTGGTTCTTCGCGGCGGCGCGGACCATGGACGGGCCGCCGATGTCGATCTGCTCGACGCACTCGTCGGGGGTGGCGCCGGAGGCGACGGTGGCGGTGAACGGGTACAGGTTCACCACGACCAGGTCGAACGGCTCGACGCCCAGCTCGGCGAGCTGCGCGCGGTGCGACTCCAGGCGCAGGTCGGCCAGCACACCGGCGTGCACGCGCGGGTGCAGGGTCTTGACCCGGCCGTCGAGGCACTCGGGGAAGCCGGTCAGCTCGGAGACCTCGGTGACCGGGACGCCCGCGGCGGCGATCTTCCCGGCGGTGGAGCCGGTGGAGACGATGGCGACCCCGGCGGCGTGCAGGCCCTGGGCCAGCTCCTCCAGCCCGGTCTTGTCGTAGACGCTGATCAGCGCGCGCCGGATCGGGCGCACGTTCTCGGAGACGGGCTTGCTGGCGGAGGAAGCGGCGCTCATGCCGGAATCCATACCTTTCGGTCTTCGATGCGGTGTCCTTCGCGGGCCAGCCGGCCCACGACCTCGACGAGCAGCTTGCGCTCGACAGTCTTGATGCGCTCGTGCAGCGCCTCGCCGCCGTCGGCGTGGTCGGCGTCCTCGACCTCCACCACGCCCTGGGCGATGATCGGCCCGGTGTCCACCCCGGCGTCCACCAGGTGCACGGTGCAGCCGGTGACCTTGACCCCGTACGCCAGCGCGTCGGGGACGCCGTGCGCTCCCGGGAAGGCGGGCAGCAGCGCGGGGTGGGTGTTGACGGTGCGCCCGGCGAAGGCGGCGACGAACGCGGGGCCGAGGATCTTCATGAACCCGGCGGTGACCACCAGGTCCGGTTCGTACGAGGTGGTCTCGGCGGTCAGCGCGGCGTCCCAGGCGGCCCGGTCGGCGTGGTCCTTGATCCGCTGGACGAAGACCGGGATCCCGGCCTTCTCGGCCCGCCCGATGCCCGCGATGCCGTCGCGGTCGGCGCCCACCGCGACGATCTGCGCCCCGTAGGCGGGGTCGGCGGCGGCGTCGATCAGCGCCTGGAGGTTGGTGCCGGAACCGGAGACCAGCACCACCAGCCGGGCCGGTCCGGGGGTACGGGGCGGGAACACTTGGGCGTCAGCGGCAGCCACGGGCGCGATTCTCCGTACGTCGGGGTTGTCGCCCGCTGGTACGTCCACCGTCGGTGGGGCCACTACGGGCGGCGGCAGGTCGGGAGCGACGGCGGCGGGTCGCCGGGCGGCCGCGGCGCTGCGGTGGCCCGAGGAACCTTGGGAAGCTGCCGACCGTCACCACGATAACGGCTGGTGGGAGGCCACCCGTAACCGGACGGCCACGCTACGCGCGTAGTTGAGACGGGGATCTCCCACCCGGCACGGCACCGACCCGGCAGGGTGCCGCACGGCCGGGAACCGGCTGGGGGATCATTGACCGACCGTCCACTCCCCCACCCCCGGACGGCCACCCGACGAGACAGGAACGGGACACCATGAGCAGCGGCGAGGACAGCGGCGAGCGCAACCCCTTCGCGCCCCCTCCGCCCGGCGCGCCCGACCAGCCCTGGCGTCCCCGCACCCCGCGGCCGCCCGCCTCCGGCCCGCGACCGGACGGCTCCCCCGACGAGGACCGGCCCCAGCCGCCGCCGTGGGGCCACCGCCCCGACCAGGACCCCCAGCAGCCCGCCCCGCCCAAGCCCGACCCCGCCGACCCGGCGCAGCGCACCGCCCGCAACGCCCTGCTGTCGGGCTTCGCCGCGCTGCTCACCGTGCTCTTCGGCCTCTACTGGCTGGCCTTCCCGCTGTCCCTGCTCGCCGTCTGGTACGCCGTCGCCGTCCTGCGCACCCCCGCCGAACCCGTCAGCGACCCGTTCGCCCCGCGCCCCGTCCGCCCCCAGGTCCCGGCGGCGCTCGGCGCCCTGCTGACCGGCGGCCTCGCCCTGGTGGTCTCGCTGGGCGTCTTCACCATCCAGTTCGCCTACCACGACTACCTGGACTGCCGGACCGCCTCGGTCACCCAGGAAGCCGCCCGCAGCTGCGCCCAGGAGTACGAGGTCCCGACCTGGCTGAGCAACCTGGCCGAAGTCTCCACCGACCAGTAGGCCCCCGGAACACCAGCAGCCCCCGGCGGACCGCCGGGGGCTGCTGCCGTTCGCCGTCCGGCGGATCAGACCGCGTCCGCGAAGGCGCTCCACGCGGCGGCCGGCAGGGTCAGGTACGGGCCGTCCGGGTCCTTGCTGTCACGGACCAGCACCACGCCGTGGGACTCCGCGTGGACGGTGCTGACCTCGACGCACGCGCCGGCACCGTCCGAGTAACTGGACTTGAACCAACTGGCGTTGGCCTGGTCAACAGGGAGCATGGTGCAGAGTTCCTTCCGAGCCTTGCTGATCAGCGCGAGGGAGTCAGCCGGGGAAAGTGCTTCGACCTGCAGGCGATGATACTCGTGCATCCAACCCATCACGGTTTCGTTTTCGTGTTCGACGTAGCCGCGTTGATGTGTCTCGGTGTATCCCACCAATGCGCCGTCAGGCATGGTCAGAAGAATGGTCAGATGGGTGAAAGGCCGCCTCGCTCCACCGGCGAACGGCATGACCTGGAGAACCACGTTGGGGCGTGCGGACAGCTCGGCCAGCCAAGCGAGTTGGCGTGCCGTCACTCCGGGCGATCCGACCACCGTGCGGATGCAGCTCTCGTCGAGCACCATGTACAACTCCGGCGGGTCCGGCAGGTGCAGCGGGGCCTGCCTGCCGATCAGTACGCCGATTCGCTCCTCGGCTCGTTCGGGCGTCACCGATCCCCGTTGCACATAACCGGCTTGCAGCGCACGCGCGTATTCCTCGGTCTGGGCAATACCCGGCGGAAGTCCGATGTCCCACGCATGGATCCGGCGGGCCACCGCCTCAAGGCCGACGTACTCCGGAAAACCTCCTCGGAACGCGGTGTGGCCCAGCATCCACCACGCGCCCTCCAGTGCCCCCGCCGCGCCCAGCGCCCGGTCCAGGGCCCGGATGAATTCAACAGGTGGGCGTCGTCGCCCGTTCTCGATCAGGGACACGTACGCCGCCGTGTAGCCCGCCAGCCGGCCCAGCTCGCCCTGGGTGAGGCCCTCGCGTCGCCGCCGTTCGCGGATCTGCCAGCCGAAGGCTGCCAGCGGGGATGACGAGGGGTCAAGTTCGTTGATGCGCACGGGCGTTCCCTCTTTTCAACGTGCCGAGATGTTGAATGGAAACCGCTTCCGATCGTAGTCGCCGGTGCCGATGCTGGTGACACATCGCCGAAGGATCGGAGCGCAGAGTGAGCGGCGGGGACGAACCCCCGGCGGCCGGGCCGTACCGGCCTTCCGCCGTGGGCGAGTTGGTGCTCGACCGGAAGTCCGGGGCGGTCGTCCGGTACATGGGCGAGTGGTGCGGGTTGATGTGGGTGCGGCCGGTCGGCGGCGGGACGGAGGTGCCCGTCCACCGGGACGGCCTCGCTCCCGTGCCGGACGCCTGCGACGGCACCGGATGACGTCGTCCGGTTCACCCGATCGAGGAGAGGAAGGAGAAGCGTTGTCAGCACAGACCGACCCGCCGGCGGGGGACGCCGGCGAGCGGGCCCGCTGGATCGGCGGCGCGCTGCACCGGCTGACCGGGCGTCAGCCGCTGGTCGAGGGCACCGGCGACGGGGGGTTCCGGATCACCGCCCGGGTGGTGGAGCACCCGGACTCCGCCGTGGCGGCGGCGGTGCTCCGGGTGCTCGGCGCGGGCGACCGGTTCGGGCACGGCAGGAACGAGCGGTGGGAGCACCTGTGGACCGAGATCGACCCGCGGCGTCCGGAAGGGGGAGCGCGGTGATGCACCCGGTGGAGTACTACCCGCACGGCCTTCCCGGGCTGGACTGGCGCGCCGTCAGCGACGACCTGGACGGGCTGGTGCTGGCGGCTTCCCGCCACGGGGTGGCCATCGCCCGGGCCACCGATCCGCGGAAGGTGCTGGTCGTGGACCCCGACGAGTGGGCCGATCTGCGCCACGCCATCAAGCGGGGCGACTGCGACCACCTGCTCGGGGACCGCCTGCTGTGCGCCGACCCCACGCCGCGTCCCGACCCGCGCCCGGTGCCGTGCCACGGCCCGTGCCCGGGCTCGGGCAGGGACGCGGGCGGGGGTTCGGGCTCGGGCACGGCCGCCACGCCGTCCTACGGCTGCCCGGAGTCCGACTCCGGGGTGACGAAGCCCGACTCGTAGGCGGCGATCACGGCCTGGGTGCGGTCCCGGGCGCCGAGTTTGCCGAGCAGGCTGCTGACGTGCGTCTTGACGGTCTGCACGCCCAGGTGCAGCCGGTCGCCAACCTCGGCGTTGGACAGGCCGCGGGCCATCAGCCGCAGCACCTCGCCCTCGCGGGTGGTCAGTCCGGCCCGGGCCACCGCGCCGCCGTCCGCCGGGTCCCGTCCGGCCCGGGCGGCGGCCAGCCGGCGGATCGAGGCCGGGAACAGCAGCGACTCGCCCGCCGCGACCAGGCGCACCGCCTGCACCACCTCGGCCGGGCGGGAGCGCTTGAGCAGGAAGCCGTCGGCGCCCGCGCGCAGCGCCTCGTACACGTAGTCGTCGGCCTCGAAGGTGGTGACCACCAGGATCTTCGGCGGGCGGTCGGGGCCGCGCAGGATCGCCCGGGTCGCGGCGAGGCCGTCCAGGCCGGGCATCCGCACGTCCATCAGCACCACGTCGGGACGCAGCGTGCGGACCAGGCCGAGCGCCTCGGCGCCGTCGGCGGCCTCGCCGACCACGTCGAGGTCGGGTTGGGCGTCCAGGACGGCGCGCAGGCCGAACCGGATCAGCTCCTCGTCGTCGACCAGCAGCACCTTGATCACCGTCACCGGCCCAACCGTAGCGGCAGCCGCACCCGCAGCAGCCAGGCCGCCCCGTCCGCGGCCGTCCCGTCGGGGCCGGCCTCGCAGTCGCCGCCGAGCAGCACCGCCCGCTCCCGCACCCCGCGCAGACCCTTGCCGCCGCCGCGGTGCGAACTTCCCTTCGCCGCAAGGCCGTTGCGGCAGGACAGCTCCAGCACCCCACCGCTGACGGCGCCGCGGACCCGGATCGGTGCGCCCGGGGCGTGCCGCAGCGCGTTGGTGACGCCCTCCTGGACGATCCGGTACGCCTCCCGGGACAGCACGCCGGGCAACTCGGCGGCGCGGACGTCGAGTTCGGCGTCGACGGGGCTGCCGGCCGACCGGGCGGCGGTGAACAGTTCGCCGACGCGGTCCAGGCCGGGCCGCTCGGCGGCGGTCGCGTCCGGGCTCTCGCGCAGCAGCACCAGCATCCGTTCCAGGTCGTCCAGGGCCCGCCGCCCGGTGGTCTCGATCGCCTCCAACGCCCGTTCCCGGAACACCGGATCGGCCACCTCGCGGGCCGCGCCCGCCTGCACCACCGTCACCGTCAGGGCGTGCCCGATCGAGTCGTGCAGCTCCCGGGCCAGCCGGTTGCGTTCCAGCAGCCGCTCCGCCCGGGCCTCGGCGGCCGCCAGCCGCTCCGCCCGCGACGGCCCCAACAGGCTCACGGCGAGCGCGAGTTGGAGCCTCCCGGCGAGCACCGTCAGCCAGAGCAGGCCGGGGACGGCCGGCAGCGCCAGCAGCGGCGCGTGCACCACCGCCCGGACCGCCGCCACCGTCACCGCCCCGACCGCCACCCCCAGCCCGACCCGGGCCACCAGCCAGCACGCCGTCCGCCCCCGGTCCGCCCAGCCCGCCGACGGCGCGACCCCGATCTCCTCCTCCCGCGCGGGCCCCAGCAGCAGCCGCGCCTGCACCCCTTCCCCGCGCCGCATCCCCGGCACCAGCGCCGCCAGGCACAGCAGCGGCACGTCCAGCACCACCCCCCACAGCACCGCGCGCCCCGTCGACACCCCCTCCGTCCCCGGGTACACCAGCAGCACCACCCCGGCGAACACCGTGCCGATCATCAGGTGCAGCCAGCGGGTGTACGTCACGGGACGCAGCAACGGAGCGAACAGGGCGGCCATCCGGCCATCCTTGCGCACCCTCCCACCTGCCCGGCTCCCTCCCGGGAGGGAGGCGGGCCACTCGCGGGCGGGATCCGGCGGGACCGGTCCGGGCGGTTGACTCGAACCAGCAGCCGGACGAAGGGAGTTGCCGTGATCGAGATCCGCGACCTGACCAAGGAGTACGACGGGCGGCGGGTGGTCGACGGCCTGGCGTTCCGGGTCGAACCGGGGCGGGTGACGGGTTTCCTGGGGCCGAACGGGGCGGGGAAGTCGACGACGCTGCGGATGGTGCTGGGCCTGGACCGGCCGACGTCCGGGGCCGCGCTGGTGGACGGGCGGCCGTACGCCGCGCTGGAGCGTCCGCTGGACCGGGTCGGCGCGCTGCTGGACGCACAGGCGGTGCACCCGGGCCGGACCGCCGCCGGGCAGTTGCGCTGGATCGCCGCCTCGCACGCGCTGCCGGCCCGCCGGGTCGGGGAGGTGCTGGCGCTGGTGGGCCTGGCCGAGGTCGCCGACCGCCGGATCCGGACCTTCTCGCTCGGCATGCGCCAGCGCCTGGGCGTGGCGGCGGCCCTGCTCGGCGACCCGGCCGCGCTGCTGCTGGACGAGCCGGTGAACGGCCTGGACGCGGAGGGCATCCGGTGGATCCGGGGCCTGCTGCGCCGGCTCGCGGGCGAGGGCCGGGCGGTACTGGTCTCCTCGCACCTGATGGCGGAGATGGCGGTGACCGCCGACCACCTGGTGGTGATCGGCCGGGGCCGCCTGCTCGCCGACACCTCCACCGCCGACTTCCTCGCCGTGCACGGCCGCCGCCGGGTCCGGGTCCGCGCCGTGGACCCGGCCGCGCTGGCCGCGCTGCTGGCCGCCGCCCACCCGGACGCGGTGCCGAGCGGCGACGGCGCCTTCGACGTCCCGGACGCCGACCCGGGCCGGCTGGGCGCACTGGCCGCCGAGCACCGGGTCGCCCTGGTCGAACTCTCCGTCACCCACGACTCCCTGGAGGAGGCCTTCATGCGGATGACCGCGGACGCCGTCGAGTACCGGGCGGTGGCGGCATGAGCGCCCGCACCCGCCCGCTGCGCGCCGAGTGGGCGAAGTTCGCCACCCTGCGCCCGCTGTGGGCGTCCCCGCTGCTCGCGGTGGCCCTCAGCGCCGGGATCACCACGGCCGTTCAGGCCGCGTACGGGCACTCGGACCACTCGCTGCGGGACGACCCGATGGAGGGCCTGTTCTACGGGCTGAACTTCGGCCAGGTCGCGGTCGCCTGCCTGGGCGTCCTGCTGATCGGCCAGGAGTACGCCTCCGGGACGCTGGCCACCTCGCTCGCCGCCGTCCCGGACCGGCTCCGGTTCTACCGCGCCAAGCTCCTGCTCGGCGCGGGCCTGGGCCTGGCCGTCGGCCTGGCCACCGTCGGCGCCCAACTGGCCGCCACCATCGGCACGGTGGGCCTGGACCCGACCGTCCCCGGCACCGCCCGGGCACTGGCCGCGGGAGTCCTCTACCACCCGCTGCTGCTCGTCCTGTGCCTGGCGCTCACCACCGCGCTGCGCAACCAGACCGCGGCACTCGGCCTGCTCCCGCCCGCCGTCTTCCTCGGCACCACCGTCCTGGCCGGCATCCCCGGCATCCGGGAAGCCGCCCAGTTCCTCCCGGACCGGGCCGGCCAGTACGCCCTGCGCCTCGACGACGCCCCGGGCACCCACTACGGCCACACCACCGGCCTGCTCCTGATGGCCGCCTGGACGGCAGCGGCAGTCCTCGTCGGACTGCGCACCCTGCGCCGCAAGGACGCGTGAGCAGCACCGGAAGCCCAGGGAGGCGTCGACTTCAGGGGCGCGGGGAACTGCGCGACCGGCCGGGCACCCGCAGCAAGATCGCCAGGCGACAGCAGGCCATTGCCGTCGTCGCGGTCCCGCTGACGCTCCCCTGCCGCTGCGCCCAGTTCCCCGCGCCCTGCCTGTCCTCTCCGCCCCCGCCTACGCGGCGAGGCGGCACACCAGCCGGTACGCCCCGACCCGGGCCCGGACCACCGGGCCCGCGCCGTCGCCGCGGCGGCCGAGCCACCAGCGGTGCAGCAGTGCCCCCGGGAGCGCCACGGCGAGCAGCCAGGCGCTCTGGGCGAGGGCGAACTGCCAGGGCACCGGGCCGAGTTCGGACATCCGGCCGGGGCCGAGCGCGCCGCCGGCGGCGTACCCGGCGAGCAGGCCGGGCCCGGCGGCGGCGAGGGCGGTGGCGGCGGCGACGGCGACGGTCTGGGTCGGGGTCCAGCGGGTGGCGGCGCGGCCGAGCAGCAGGGCGGTGGCGGTCGCGGCGGCGAGCGGGGCGGCGCAGGCGAGCAGGTGCCAGTCGGGGCCGCGGTCGGCGGGCAGCAGGGTGAGCAGCGGGAAGTCGGGGACGGGGTCGAGCCGGGTGCCGAGCGGTCCGGCGTGGCCGCCGGTACCGACCGCGAAGCCCGCCCCGAGGGCGTAACTCGCGGCCCAGAGGAGCCCGTTGGGCACCAGCAGCAGGCAGGCCAGCAGCAGTCCGAGCCAGTCGGCCGCCCCGCCGCCGAGCCGCTGCGCGTCCTGTCCGGCGGAGCCGAGCAGCACGGCGACGGCGAACACCGCCCCGCCGCCGGCCGTCAGCTCGAGCAGCCAGCCGGCCAGGGCCCGGCCGACGGCGGCCCCGGCGCCGTCCGGCCAGTACGCGGACGGAAGCGGCAGCCGGGGCAGGGCCCAGGGGCGGCCGAGGCCGGACCACAGGCCGTGGCCGAGCCCGGCGGCGGCGAGCAGGGCGACGGCGGCGAGGTCGGCGACCGCCCGGGAGTGCAGCAGGGCCCGCGGGTCGGTGCACTGGGCGACGGCGAGGGCCGCGACCAGCAGGTACCCGGCGTACACGGTGAGCGGGGAGCGCCAGCGGACCCATCCGCGCCCCCGGGCGCGCCGGGCCTGGCGGTGTCCGGCCCGGGAGAGCAGCACGGCGGTGACGGCGGTGAGCAGCAGCGGGGCGACGGTCACCGGGGCGTCCTGCGGGCCGCGGGCCAGGGGGGCGCCGTGGCCGAGCAGCCAGAGCCCGAAGACGGCCCGGGCGGCGTCCTGCGCCGTGTCGTCGCCGTACGGGGCCAGCACCCACAGGCCGAACACCGGGGCGGCGACCACGGACAGGGTGAGCAGCGCGGTGCGGACGCCGGTGAGCAGGTCGGTGAGGGTGGAGCGACTGTCCAAGTCGCTCGGCAGGCCCAGGATCGGACGGCCCATCAGCTGCGTCATGGCCCTCATGCTGCCAAGGCCACCCGTTGAGGGGTGTCAACGGGCGAACCTTCGCCGTGTCCCGGATTATCAGTACATGTGCCTTTTTCCGGCACGGACCCGCCCCGGACGCCACGGAGGAGACCGGTGACCTCGCCCTCGACCGCCGAGCCCGAGCCGACCATCGGAACCTCGCCCAGGGCCCGCGAGGACGCCGAACTCCTGCTCCGCCGCCTCGCCCCGCACGAGGCCCAGGCCCTGGCCCGGCTGGCCGCCGGCGACGACCTGCGCGCGACGGCCCGGCACCTGGGCGTCGCCCCCAGCACCGCCCGCAACCACCTCAACCGGGCGATCCGCAAACTCGGCGTCCGCGACCGCGAGGAGGCCCTCGCGCTGCTCGCCGCCCTCGCCCCGGAAGCACCCCGGGCACCCTCTCCCGACGCACCGTCGTCCCCGCCCGCCGCCGAGTTCGTCGGCCCCCCGCGCCCGGACGCTCCCGCCCCCGAGCCCGCGGCCGAGCCCGCCCCCGCCACCTTCGACGAGTTCGCCGCCCGGGTGCACACCCGCCTGGTCCAGCAGACCTTCCTGCTGACCGGCCACCGCCACCGCGCCGTGCACTGCGTGCACCTGGCGCTGGGCGCGGCCGCCCGCCGGTGGGCGGAGGTGGCGGCGGACCCCGACCCGGAGGGGCGGGTGCGCGGGGCGGCGTTCGACCTGGCGCTGTCGCCCTGGCACCGGGGCGGCCCGCGGCGGGCGCACCTGCTGCGGTGGCCGCGGCGCCGGATCGCGGTCGACGCGGCGGGCGCGCCCGAACCGCCCGAGCCGCCGCAGAAGCTGACCCACCGCGACCGGGCGCTGGTGAAGGCGCTGCTGCGGCTGTCGCGGCCGCGGCGGCGGGCGCTGGTGCTGCACGACACGCTGGGCCTGCCGGTGGAGCAGGTCGCGGTGGAGGTGGAGTCGAGCACGGCGGCCGCCGCGGGCCGGGTGCGGGCGGCCCGGGCCGCGCTGGCCCTGGAGGTGCCGGCGCTGGTCGGCGCGGACCCGGAGGAGCCGGGGTTCGCGGAGCGGCTGGCGGAGCTGCTGCACCGGGCGGCGGTGCACGGCTGCCCGGGCCCGCGGCTGCCGTCCACGGCGCGGCTGGTGGCGGACAGCCGGCTGCACACCGGCCTGGTGACGGGCGCGGCGGCGGCGCTGACGGCCGTGGTGGGCGGGGCGATCGCGGCCACCCTGCTGGGGGTTGGCCCGTCCGGGATGGTCCGGCCGGAGCCGGTGCGGCAGACGGCCTGCACCTCGGCCGGTTCGGGCAGCGCCGGTCCGGCGGCTCCGGACGGCGCGCCGGGGCTGCGGACGCCGTGGTGCGGGCCGACGCCCGGGGTCCCGGTCCGGGTGGCCGGCGGCCCGGTCGGCCCGCTGCCGCCGCCGCTGGCCCCGGCCGCCACCGCGGACCTGCCGGGCCCGGACGCGCTGCCGCCCGGCCCGTTCGCGGCCCGCCGCCCGCTGTTCGCCGCGCCCCCGCCGGAGCGCCGCCCGCTGCCGCCGCCGCTGGCGGGCCCGTGCGGCCCGGTCGAACACTGCGGCCCGCCGCGCACGCCCTGACCGGGGTCGGCCGGACCCGACCGACCCCGGGAACGCCGGAGGCGCCGCCCACCGTCACGAACGGTGCGCGGCGCCTCCGCCGTACTGCTACCTGCTACCTGCTACCGCTTACTTCGCGGCGGCGATCAGCTCGCGGGCCAGGCGGGCGGTCTCGGACGGCGTCTTGCCGACCTTGACGCCGGCGGCCTCGAGGGCCTCCTTCTTCGCCTGGGCGGTGCCGGAGGAGCCGGAGACGATGGCGCCGGCGTGGCCCATGGTCTTGCCCTCGGGCGCGGTGAAGCCCGCGACGTAGCCGACGACCGGCTTGGTGACGTGCTCGGCGATGTAGGCCGCGGCCCGCTCCTCGGCGTCGCCGCCGATCTCGCCGATCATGACGATGAGCTCGGTCTCCGGGTCCTCCTGGAACGCCTTGAGGGCGTCGATGTGGGTGGTGCCGATGACGGGGTCGCCACCGATGCCCACCGCGGAGGAGAAGCCGAGGTCACGGAGCTCGTACATGAGCTGGTAGGTCAGGGTGCCGGACTTCGACACCAGACCGATCTTGCCCGGGCCGGTGATGTTGGCCGGGATGATGCCCGCGTTGGACTGTCCGGGGCTGATCAGGCCGGGGCAGTTCGGGCCGATGATGCGGGTCTTGTTGCCCTTGGCGCCGGCGTGGGCCCAGAACGCGGCGGTGTCGTGCACCGGCACGCCCTCGGTGATGACCACGGCGAGGCCGATCTCGGCGTCGATGGCCTCGATCACGGCGGACTTGGTGAACGCCGGCGGGACGAAGATGACGGTGACGTCGGCACCGGTCTTCTCGATCGCCTCGACCACGGTGCCGAACACCGGCACCTCGGTGCCGTCCACGTCCACGGTGGTGCCGGCCTTGCGCGGGTTCACGCCGCCGACGATCTGGGTGCCGGAGGCGAGCATGCGGCGCGTGTGCTTCATGCCCTCGGAGCCGGTCATGCCCTGGACGATGACCTTGCTGTCCTTGGTAAGGAAGATAGCCATGGTGTTGAAGTCCCCTTCCTTACTTGTTGGCCAGCTCGGCGGCGCGGTCAGCGGCGCCGTCCATGGTGTCCACCTGCTGCACCAGCGGGTGGTTGGCGTCGGTCAGGATCTGGCGACCGAGCTCCGCGTTGTTGCCGTCCAGGCGGACGACCAGCGGCTTGGTGACGGCCTCGCCCTTGCTCTCCAGGAGCGCGAGGGCCTGCACGATGCCGTTGGCGACCGCGTCACAGGCGGTAATGCCGCCGAAGACGTTGACGAAGACCGACTTGACGTCGGTGTCGCCCAGGATGATCTCCAGGCCGTTCGCCATCACCTCGGCGGACGCGCCGCCGCCGATGTCGAGGAAGTTGGCCGGCTTCACGCCGCCGTGGTTCTCACCGGCGTACGCGACGACGTCCAGGGTGCTCATGACGAGGCCCGCGCCGTTGCCGATGATGCCGACCTGGCCGTCGAGCTTGACGTAGTTCAGGCCCTTGGCCTTCGCCGCCGCCTCGAGCGGGTTGGCGGCGGCCTTGTCCTCGAGCGCCTCGTGCTCGGGCTGGCGGAACTCGGCGTTCTCGTCCAGGGAGACCTTGCCGTCCAGGGCGATGATCTTGCCCTCGCCGGACTTGATCAGCGGGTTGACCTCGACCAGGAGGGCGTCCTCCTTGACGAAGACCACCCAGAGCTTCTGCAGGACGTCGGCGACCTGGTCGGCGATCTCGGCCGGGAACTTCGCGGCGGCGACGATCTCGGCGGCCTTCTCCGGAGTCACGCCCTCGTTCGCGTCGACCGGGATCTTGGCCAGCGCGTCCGGGTTCTCCTCGGCCACGACCTCGATCTCCACGCCGCCCTCGACGCTGGCCATCGCCAGGAAGGTGCGGTTGGTGCGGTCGAGCAGGAAGGAGACGTAGTACTCCTCCTTGATGTCCGCGGTCTGGGCCAGCATGACCTTGTGGACGGTGTGGCCCTTGATGTCCATGCCGAGGATCGCCTCGGCCTTGGCCACGGCGTCCTGCGGGTCGGACGCGAGCTTCACGCCACCGGCCTTGCCTCGGCCACCCACCTTCACCTGAGCCTTGACGACGGCTCGGCCGCCGAAGCGCTCCGCGATGGCGGCAGCGTCTGCGGCGGTCTCGATGACATCGCCGTCAAGCACGGGTACGCCGTGCTTGGCGAAGAGGTCCCTCGCCTGGTACTCGAACAGGTCCACGTGTTTGTCCTTGTTCGTGGTCGCGGAATGTGTCTCTACGAGCGTGCCACGGCAGGATCTTCGCTGCGGGTCGTCGACACTGAGCGGGTACGCAGATGTACGGCCTTGCGGCCCACGCAGTTGCCGGGCGCATCGTCAATCAACACGCGCGTCACGTCCGCATGGCAGGTTATCCCCGGACGACCGGCGTGTTTCGCCCGGGGCCGGGTCCGCCTTGGTGAGAACCGTCACAACCGCCCCGGTCCGGGCCCCTCACCAGCGGGGGCGCGCAGTGGTGAGGCCCACCACCGCTTCACCCGGACGGGTGGGTACCGCGCCCCTTGACCGGCCCCGGACCGCCCCGCTCACCCCCGGTCGGGCACCGGCAGCGGACGCTTCTCGATCGCCGCCGCCATGATCTCCGGGAACGCGTCCGGCGTGCAGGCGAACGCCGGGGCCCCCAGCTCCGCCAGCGCCTGCGCGTGCGCGTGGTCGTACGCCGGGGCGCCCTCGTCGGACAGCGCCAGCAGCGCGATGAACTGCACCCCCGCGGCCTTCATCGCCGCGACCCGCTTCAGCATCTCGTCGCGGATCCCGCCCTCGTACAGGTCGCTGATCAGGACCACGATCGTCTCGGACGGCCGGCTGATCTTCGACTGGCAGTACGCCAGCGCCCGGTTGATGTCGGTGCCGCCGCCCAGCTGGGTGGCGAACAGGACGTCCACCGGGTCGCTCAGCTGCTCGGTCAGGTCGACCACCGAGGTGTCGAACACCACCAGCCGGGTGTCCAGGCTCGGCATCGACGCCAGCACCGCGCCGAACACCGCCGAGTGCACCACCGACGGCGCCATCGACCCCGACTGGTCGATGCACAGGATGACGTCCTTCTTCACCGCCCGCTGGGCCCGCGCGTAGCCGACCAGCCGCTCCGGCACCACCGTGCGGTACTCCGGCAGGTACTTCGACAGGTTGGCCCGGATGGTGCGGTCCCAGTCGATGTCCCGGTGCCGGGGCCGGTTCACCCGGGCGCTGCGGTCCAGCGCCCCGCCGACCGTCGAACGGGTCTTGTCGGCGAGCCGGCGCTCCAGCTCCGCCACCACCTTGCCGACCACCGCCCGGGCCGTCTCCCGGGTGGTCTCCGGCAGCGCGTGCTTCAGCGACAGCAGCGTCCCCACCAGGTGCACGTCCGGTTCGACGGCGGCCAGCATCTCCGGCTCCAGCAGCAGCCGGTCCAGGCCGAGGCGGGAGATCGCGTCCTGCTGCATCAGCCGCACCACGCTGGTCGGGAAGTACTCCCGGATATCCCCCAGCCAGCGCGCCACCTTCGGCGCCGACCCGCCGAGCCCCGCCGAGCGCTTCCCGTCCTCCCGGTACAGCGCCCCCAGCGCCCCGTCCATCGCCGCGTCCCGCCCGGTCAGCCGCACCCCCGTGCCGTCCCCGTCGCTGCCCAGCACCAGCCGCCAGCGCCGCATCCGCTCATCGTCCTGACGGACAGTCATCTTCTTTCACTCCTTGGCTTGCCCATCGGGCCGGTCGAAGACCGCCCTGCCCAACCCCCGCGCCCCGTCAGGGGCGCGGGGAACTGCGCGAAGCGGAAGGGAACAGGGGGGAGGTCGGGGCAGCGCCGCAGCGGATCCCGCGGGCCGGTCAGGCGGTGGCCCGGCGGTCCGTCTGGCGCGGGATGCGCGGCTGCGGGACCTGCACGCCCAGCAGGAGGGCCAGCACCTCCGTGGTCGCGTCGGCGCGCTCCTCGTCGAGCGGGGCGCTCGGGGCGGAGCCCCCCGCGGGAGCCGTGAGCGGGCCGGCCGCGACCCGGGAGCCGATGGTGTGGCGGACGCCCGTCTCCAGCGAGGAGAAGGTGCGGCGCAGCACCGGCAGCAGGTCGGTGAAGGCGTCGGCCGGCACCCCGCACAGCCAGGCGTCGAGCAGGCCGAGCAGCGTCGGGTCGTGCAGCAGCAGTGCGCCGCCGCCGGAGACGAAGCCCTCGACCCAGCCGCCGGCGTCGGCCGGTTCGGAGGCGGTGGAGAGCACCAGCCCGAGCCGCCGGCCGGCCTCCTCGGCGTCCAGCCGTCCGTCGTCCAGCAGCAGTCGCACCGCGCGGCCGCGCAGCAGGCCGGGGACGCCGGTGGCGGGGCCGCCGTGCGGTTCGCGGGCGGCGAGTGCGGCCAGGGCGCCGGCCCAGCGTTCGGCGGTGTCGCCGCCGAGCAGGGCGATCGCCTGGTGGACGGCGTCGAGTTCGGCCCGGCGGGCGGTGGCGCCGTCCGCGTCGAGGCCGGTGCAGGCGGCGGGCAGGGCGAGGCTGAGGCGTTCGGCGAGGCCGTGCGCGACGGCGGTGAGGGCGCTGGTGTCGGTGGCCCGGACGTCGCCGTAGCGCAGGGTGCGGACCAGGGCGGGGAGCGCGGCGGCCAGGTGCCCGGCGTCGGTGTCGAGCGCGGCGCGGTCGGCGAGGGCCCGCATCACCTCGGGCAGCGCGTCGGGCAGGTCGGCCAGCAGGCACTGCTCGGCGAGCGCGGTCAGGGCGGTGAGTTCGGCGTTCGCGGCGTCGGCGACGGCCTTGCCGGTGGCGGCGGAGCGCACGGTGGTGCCCCACTGGCCGGCCTCGACCAGCCGGACCGAGAACTCCGGCTCCCAGCACAGCTGCCAGGTCTCCCGGAAGGTGCCGGTGGAGTTGACGCCGTCCCGGGAGGGGCGGCCCCAGTGCAGGCCGAGCAGCCGCAGCCGGTGCAGCAGCCGGGAGCGCTCGCCGTCGAGGTCCTTGCGCAGGTCGAGGACGAGGTCCCGGGGTTCGGCCTCGGGCTTGAGCCGCAGGGTGCGCTGCAGGCGGGTGAGGTCGCGCTGGAGCGGGACGGCGGGCACCGAGTCGGGGACCTCGCCGAGCGCGTCGCCGACCACCAGGCGCCGGTGCACCAGGGCGAGCGCGACGTCCGAGCCGTCGCACATCACGGCGCGCACCGCGTCCAGGGTCTCGGTGAGGCCGGGCAGCGGGCGGCCGCGCACCGCGGCGAGGGTGTCGGCGAGCCGGACCGCCTCGATGACGTGCGCGGAGGAGACCGGGTGGTCCTCGGCGCGGAGCAGTTCGGCGACCTTGGTCATCCAGCGGGCGACCGGCTGCTCGGGGGAGGTGAACAGGTGGTGGTACCAGCCGGGCGAGTCGATGCCCGCGCCGTAGCCGGTGTGCTGGGACAGCCGGCGGTGCGTCCACGGCACCCAGGTCAGCTCGACCTTGAGCTTCTTGGGCAGTTCGGCGAGCAGGGCCCGGTCGTGCGCGACGGTGGGCATCGCGGCGAGCGCCGGGACGTGCCAGGCGCCGCAGACCACGGCGATCCGCCGGTGCCCGGCCCGGCGGGCGGCCCGGACCTGCTGGCGCATGGCGGCCTCGCGGACCAGGTCGCGCCGCTCGGCGGGGTGGTGCTCGCGCAGCGCGGCCATCGCCTCGGCGAGGGCGGCGAACGGGGCCAGAGGGTCGCCGTCGGGGGTGCGGTGCTCGACCGCGTCCTCCCACCAGGACTCCGGGTCGAGGTGGCCGGCGGCGGCGGCGAGTTCGGCGATCGGGTCGACGGGCGCGGGCCCGGAAGTGCCCCCCGGCACTCCCGACCCCTCCCCCTCTTCTGACGCGCCGTCACGGCCGGACGTGTCGCCCCCGCCGGTAACGGTTCCGTCGCCGTCCGCGGGCGGGCCGTCGTCGCGGGCGCCGCGCGGGCCGAGCGCGAGGCTCTGCGCGGCGGGCAGGTCGATGAACCGGACGGGCACGCCCGCGTCCAGCGCGTGCCGCAGCGCCACCCACTCGGGCGAGAACTCGGCGAACGGCCAGAACGCGGCCCGCGCCGGGTCGTCGGCGACGTGGGCGAGCAGCGCGACCGGCGGCACCATCTCCTTCTCGGCGGCGGCCGCGACCAGCCCGTCGGCCTCCGGCGGGCCCTCGATCAGCACCGCGTCGGGCTGCAGGGCGGCCAGCGCGGCGGCCACCGCGCGGGCCGAGCCGGGGCCGTGGTGGCGCACCCCGAGCAGCGTCACCTCCGCGCTGGCCGCCCTGCCGCCCGCCGCCTCCGCGCCCGCTGCCCCGGCGCTCATGGCCTCGGCACTCACGCGGAGACCTCCCGGGCGGCCCGGTAGAAGTCCTTCCAGCCGTCGCGGTCGCGGACCACGCCCTCCACGTACTCGCGCCACACCTGGCGGTCGGCGACCGGGTCGCGGACCACCGCGCCGACGATGCCGTCCGCGACGTCGCCCGCGCGCAGCACGCCGTCGCCGAAGTGCGCGGCCAGCGCGAGGCCGTTGGTGACCACCGAGATCGCCTCGGCGGTGGAGAGCGTGCCGCTGGGGGTCTTCACCTTCGTCCGGCCGTCGGCCGTCAGGCCGGCCCGCAGCTCGCGGAAGACCGTCACCACCCGGCGGATCTCCTCGGCGCCGCCCGGCAGTTCGGGCAGGTCGAGCGAGCGGCCGAGCTGGCCGACCCGGCGGGTGACGATCTCCACCTCCTCCTCCAGCGTCGCGGGCAGCGGCAGCACCACGGTGTTGAAGCGGCGGCGCAGCGCGGAGGACAGCTCGTTGACGCCGCGGTCGCGGTCGTTGGCGGTGGCGATCACGTTGAACCCGCGCACCGCCTGCACCTCGGAGCCCAGCTCCGGGACGGGGAGGGTCTTCTCGGACAGGATGGTGATCAGGCTGTCCTGCACGTCGGCCGGGATGCGGGTGAGCTCCTCGACCCGGGCGAGCTGCCCGTCGCGCATGGCGCGCATCAGCGGGGAGGGCACCAGCGCGTCCTCGCTGGGGCCGTGGGCCAGCAGCTGGGCGTAGTTCCAGCCGTAGCGGACGGCCTCCTCGGGGGTGCCGGCGGTGCCCTGGACCAGCAGCGTGGAGTCTCCGGAGATCGCCGCGGCGAGGTGCTCGGAGACCCAGGTCTTGGCGGTGCCGGGCACGCCGAGCAGCAGCAGCGCCCGGTCGGTGGCCAGCGTGGTCACGGCGACCTCGATCACCCGGCGCGGCCCGATGTACTTCGGCGTGATCACCGTGCCGTCGGGGAGCTCGCCGCCCAGCAGGTAGGTGGCGACCGCCCACGGTGAGAGCCGCCAGCGCTCCGGCCTGGTCCGGTCGTCGTGCCGGGCGAGGGCGGCCAGCTCCTCGGCGAACGCGTCCTCGGCGTGCTGCCGCAGGACCTCGCTGGTCGTCTCGGTGGTCATCGACTGCTCCGATCTCACGGGGATCTCACGGGTCATCAGAACGGTGCGCGCAGCGGGCGCGAGAAGGACGGGCGGCACGGGCGCTGACCTGGGCGGGAGAACTCCCGTTCGCCCCGTGCGAGTTCCACTCTGCCCTCCGCCACTGACAACCGGAGCCGGGGCCGCCGGTCCGCCGGTCCGCCAACTTCCTTGCCCACGGCAGCGGACGGGCCATATCGTCCGATGGACTGACTAGCGCTCGGGGGTGCGTGTCATGGGAGTGGTCCTGCCCGACGAGGTCGCCTGGGTCCTCGACCTCATCGGCGTCAACTGGCCGAACGTGGACGAGGACGAGTTCCGCGAGATCGCCGACAGCATGCGGGCGTTCGCCGAGGAGGTCGACGCCGGGCGCACCGACACCATCGCCGCCGTCGCGCGCCTGGTCTCGGAGAACGTCGGCCCGGCCAGCGACGCCTTCAACAACCACTGGACCTCGGTGGCGGGCAAGCACCTGGAGGGCCTCGGCGAGGCCGGCCGGCTGCTCGCCACCGCACTGGACGGCGCCGCCCTGGTGATCACCGGCGCCAAGATCGCCGCGGTCGCCCAACTCGTCGCCCTGGCCGTCGAGGTGATCGCCGCCCAGGCCGCCGCGCCGTTCACCTTCGGCCTCTCCGAGGCCGGGGCGCTGGGCGCCACCCAGGCGACCCGGGTGATCGTCCGCCGCCTGCTCAAGGAGGCCGAGCAGCAGATCGTCCAGCAGCTGCTCTCGGTCGTCGAGGAGCCCGTCCTCAACGCGCTGTCCAACATGGCCGGCGACCTGGTCCTGCAACTCGGCGAGAACGCCCTCGGCATGAAGCAGGGCGTCGACTGGGGCGACGTCGGCCGCTCCGGCCTGGACGGGGCGAAGCAGTCGCAGCTCGGCTCCGCGGTGACCGGTGGAGGTGGGCGGCAGTGAGCGAGATCCGCCACAACTACGACGAGACCGACCGGATGGCCCGGCGCCTGATGGAGCACGCCGAGCGCCTGCGCGGCACGGCCGGAGCGCACAGCGGGCAGGCCCACACCCGGCTGCGCGCCCACCACGGGCAGGACCCGCTGGCCACCGCGGTGTCCAACGGCTCGACCAGGATCCTGGACGTCATCCGCAAGGCGGAGGACCAGCTGCACGAGCACCTGAAGAACATGTCCCAGGGCCTGGAGCGGACCTCCCTCAACCACAAGGAGAACGAGGCCGACCTGGAGAAGGCCCTCAAGAGCCTCCTCAAGGTGGAGGACAAGGCCGACGAGATCCGCAAGAAGCAGGGCCCCGAGCACCGCGGCCCCAAGCCGGGCCTGGCGCCGCACACCGTCACGCTGGAGTGGAAGCACGGCATGCCGCGGCTGGAGTTCCTGCAGAAGGCGATGGCCCTGCGGCGGCTCGGCAAGCAGGGCAAGCTCTTCAACGCGCCGAAGGTGGAGCGCGCGGACGGCATGACCCAGAAGTACAAGAGCGCCCTGATCAAGGTCCTGCACGACAACCACAAGGGCTCGCCCGACTACCGGGCGATCATGGACCGGGTCAACGGCATGCAGGCCGACCACGTCAACGAGCTCCAACTCGGCGGTCTCGACTCGTGGAAGAATCTCCGGATGCTGCACGACGCGACCAACTGGGACGTCGGGACGCAGCAGATCACCAACGACCTGGTCAAGCACAAGGTCCCGGTCGGCACCCCGATCAAGATCAAGATGAAGTGGAAGTGGTGGTAGCGGTGCCGAGCGGGGAGACCATGGAACTGCTCATCCCGGAGCTCGCACGGGTCTGGCGGGAGCGCGCCGACTTCCCGGCGGTCGGGTTCGGCCCGGCCAGGCCGATCGAGGAGCTGCCCGGGGAACTGCCGACGGACGTGCGCCGGCTGCTGGCGCTGAGCGACGGGATCCACTTCGGCGTGCGGGCGTCCGTCCACTCCAGTGCCGGCATCCCCGCCTACGAGGGCGCCGAGATGCTGGGCGTCGCCACCGGCGTCGACAACCCCGGGGACTACCTGAACATCGGCTTCGTCGACGAGGAGCCGCTGCTGGTCGACACCCGGGACGGCAGCGTCTGGGTGGCCCGATCCGAGCCCGGCGGCCTCTGGTACCAGGGGTCCGAACTGCTCCGGATCGCCGACGGCCTCGACTCCTTCCTGTCCGAGTGGGTGGCGGGGCCCCGCTTCCCCGAGCTCGTCCTGTCCAAGGCCCTGGACGAGGAGGACCGCGACCTCAGCTGGGACGACTGGTGGCGCCTGCTGCAGGCCGCCGGCCGCGTCCCCGCCTGACGGCGACCGGCCCACCGCACCGCGACGACACTGGAGACCTGACGTGGCCACGTACGCCGAACTCGCCGAGCTGTTCAGCCCCGACGGCATCGTCCGGATGCCCCTGGACGAGGCCCTCGCCAACGGCATCCCGGAGGAGGACGCCCGCCTGCTCGCGGAGGTCGGCGTACCGGTCTTCGTCGACGTGCTGTTCACTGCCAAGGTGCAGGGCGACCCGCTCGCGTACACCCTGGTGCCGATCAGCGCCGGGGACGAAGGCGTCACCGTGCTGGCCCTCGGCGGCCCCACCGACGCCGACCTGATGCGCTACTGCCTGGACCTCGACAACGGGTACGTGATCCTGCTCGGCCTCGGCGAGGAGCCCACCGCCGAGATCGTGAACCGGGACCTGGCCTCCTTCGTCGAGTTCCTCTACCGGTACGCGCTGCGCCTCCGGCACGTCGCCGGGGTGTCCGACCGGCAGGCGGACGAGTACACCGTCAAGCTCCGCGAGTACCTCGCCGCCCGCGACCCGTACGCCTTCGCCGCCCCGGACAGCTGGTGGAACATGGTGTTCGGCGCCCTCACCGACTAGGACCGACCGGCGGGGCCCCGTCGGCGCCCCGCCAGGGCCCCGCAGGCGCCCTGAGGGGTTGTCAGTGGGTCCCCCTAACGTCGGTGCCATGGAGGAACGCTGGAGCACCGAACACGTCCTTTCGCTGGCGCCCGACCCGGCTTCCCTGAAGGCCGCGGGCAAGCTCTCCGGGCCCGCCCCGTGGTCGGCCACCGGCACCGGCGGCGGCGCGCTGTGGGGCCTGTGCAAGGGCAGCGGCAGCACGCCCTACCGGACGGCGGTGGAGCTCGGGACGCCCGCGTACAAGTGCAGTTGCCCGAGCCGGAAGTTCCCGTGCAAGCACGCCCTCGGGCTGCTCCTGCTGTGGGCCGCCGGGCCCGGGGCGGTCGCCGACGGGGCCACCCCGCCCGACTGGGCGCAGGAGTGGCTGGACGGCCGCGGCCGGGCCGCCGCCGACAAGGCCGCCAAGCAGCAGGCCAAGGCCGCCGACGCGGACCCGGAGGCCGCCCGCAAGCGGGCCGAGAAGCGCTCCGCCCGGGTCGCCGGCGGCGCCCGCGAGCTGCGGCTGCGGCTCGCCGACGGCGTCCGCCGCGGCCTGGCCGACCCGCAGCCGGCCGGCACCTGGGAGGAGGTCGCCGCCCGGATGGTCGACGCCCAGGCCCCCGGCCTGGCCTCCCGGGTCCGGGCGCTGGCCGAGGCCCCGCAGGACGAACTGCTGGAGGAGTACGCGATGCTGCACCTGCTGGCCGGCGCCTACGGCCGGATCGACACCCTGCCCCAGGCCCTCGCGGCGACCGTCCGCACCCGGGTCGGCTTCACCACCGACACCGCCGAACTGCTCGCCGGCCCGACCGTCCGGGACCGCTGGCACGTCCTGGGCAGCCGGGACACCGCCGACGACCGGCTGACCACCCGCCGGGTCTGGCTGCGCGGCGCGAAGACCGGACGGCAGGCCCTGCTGCTCGCCTTCGGCCGCCCCGGCCAGGCCCCGGACCTCGCCCTGCCCACCGGCCGCCTGCTGGAGGCCGACCTGGCCTACCACCCCGGCGCCCGCCCGCTGCGCGCCGTCCTCGGCGCCCGCTACGGCAGCCCCGAGCCCGCCCCGGCCGCCGCGCCGGCCGGCCTGTCGCCCGCCGCGGCGCTCGCCGAGTACGGCGCCGCCGTCGCCGAGGACCCGTGGCTGGACAGCTGGCCGGCCGTGCTGGCCGACGTGGTGCCGGTCCGCACCCCGGACGGCTGGCAGCTCACCGACGGCACCCACACCCTGCCGGTGCGCCGCGGCGCCCTGCCCGAGCCCGCCCTGTGGCGGCTCGCCGCGGTCTCCGCCGGCCACCCCGTCACCCTGTTCGGCGAGTGCGGCCACCACGGCTTCGCCCCGGTCACCGCCTGGGACGCCGACCACCGGCCGGTCGCCCTCGGCTGACCGGCGCCGCCGCCCCGAAACCCCCGCACACACAACCCCGCTGACGGACCGTCGGCCGCCGGGTCGACCCGGCACGCCCTGACGCGCCGCCACTCCCGCTCCCCGCACCGCAAGCCCACCCCGACGGAACGGGACGCTCCCCGGCGCCCCCTGACGTACCGCCACCGTCGACCGGAGGAAACCATGACCCGCACCCGGCAGCGCACCGCCGTCCGACGCATCACCCTGCACCACGCCGCCCGCCGCGCCGCCCTGGCCAGCGGCTGGGGCCGCCGCCACCGCACCGCCACCCACCGGCCGAACGGAGTCCGGGCATGACCGCGTCCCCCCGCACCGGCACCGGACCCACCGGCACCGACGACTGGGCCGACCTGCAGGGCGCCGCCCTGCTCGGCACCGACCGCCGCCCGCTGCCCGAGGCCCGCACCCCGCTGTCCGCCGCCGTCGACCGGGCCGACCCGGCCGGCGCGCTGCTCGACCTGGCCGCCGTCGCCGCGGTCCGCCGCCGGGCCGGCACGCTGCCCGCGCCCGCCGTCGACACCCCCGAGCCCGCCCCCGCCGACCCCCGGCCCGCGCTGCCCGAGGCCGCCGCCCGCCGGCTGGCCGTCCTGCTCGGCACCCGCAGCGGCCACGGCACCACCGCCAACCTCTCCGAACTCCTCCCGCAGTGGCTGACCGCCGCCCGCGCCCGCGGCTACCGGCTACCGCCCGCCCTCGTCCCGGCCCTGCTGGACACCGGCCGGGCCCGCTCCGAACTCCGCTCCGACGCCGTCACCCTGGCCGGCCCGCTCGGCCGCTGGCTGGCCCCGCACAACCCCGACTGGAAGTACGTCACCCGCACCGCCGGCGACCAGGACGCCCTCGACCAGCCCGGTGAACTCCTCTGGCAGGAAGGGCTGTTCGCGGAACGCGTCACCCACCTCACCCGGCTGCGCCGCACCGACCCGGCCGCCGGACTGGCCCTGCTCGCCTCCACCTGGAGCACCGAGCGGGCCGAGGACCGGGTGCTCTTCCTGGACGCCCTCCAGGACGGGCTCTCCGCCGCCGACGAGGAGTTCCTGGAGGCCGCGCTCTCCGACCGCTCCAAGAACGTCCGGGCCACCGCCGCGGAACTGCTCACCACCCTGCCCGGCTCCGCCCTGGCCGCCCGGATGGCCGCCCGCGCCCGGACGGCCGTCCGGCCCGACGGCGACCGGCTGCACATCACCCCGCCCGCCGCCTGCGACGCCGCCATGCAGCGCGACGGCATACCCGTGAAGTCCCCCACCGGGCGCGGCGAGCGCGCCTGGTGGTTCGGCGAGGTCGTCGCCGGGGCGCCGCTCGCCGGCTGGACGGCCGACACCGGCCGCACCCCCGAGCAGCTGCTCGCCCTGCCCACCACCGACTCGCCCGACGGCGGCGGCGCCGAGTGGGCCGAGGACCTGCGCGAGGCCTGGGCCCGGGCCGCCGTCCGGCAGCAGGACGCCGCCTGGGCCCGCGCCCTGCTCGGCACCCCGCCCCGCCCCGGCCGCGACACCCGCGCACCGGGCGCCCCCGCCAAGCTGCTCGCCGTCCTGCCGCCCGCCGAGCGCGCCGCCTGGACGGCCGCGTTCGTCCAGACCCACGGCCTCGGCGACGCCTTCCAACTCCTCGGCGCCTGCGCCACCCCGTGGACGCCCCCGCTCTCCACCGCCGTCGTCGCCGCCCTCAAGCGCGCCGCCGAACTCGGCTCCTACCCCTGGAGCCACAGCGGCGTCCTCGGCATGACCGAACGCGCCCTCGCCCCCGAGACCGCCCCCGCCGTGGAGGCCCTCGCCGCCGACACCTCCCCCGACACCGCCTGGTCCGACACCTTCACCCGCCTCGCCGGCACCCTCCGCTTCCGCCAGGCGATGCTCGCCGAACTCGACTAGGTCCGGACGCGACCAGGCCCGGACGCGGCAGGGGCCGGGAGCGGTGTCTCCGCTCCCGGCCCCTGCCGGGCTGCCCGTCCGGTCCGCTACGCGGAGCGCAGGTTGGACTCGACCCAGCTGACCACGTCCTGGGTGGAGGTGCCCGGGGTGAAGATGTCGGCGACGCCGAGGGCCTTCAGCTCGGTGATGTCGGCGTCGGGGATGATCCCGCCGCAGAAGACCTTGATGTCGGCGGCGTCGCGCTCCTTGAGCAGCTCGATCACCTTGGCGCAGAGGGTCATGTGCGCGCCGGAGAGGATGGACAGGCCGATGCCGTCGGCGTCCTCCTGGATCGCCGTGTCGACGATCTGCTCGGGGGTCTGGTGGAGGCCGGTGTAGATGACCTCCATGCCGGCGTCGCGCAGGGCGCGCGCGATGACCTTGGCTCCCCGGTCGTGCCCGTCGAGTCCGGGCTTGGCGACCACGACTCGGATCGGCCCCGACACCACCATGACTGCCTCCTGGACCACGTTGTCCACCACCCGGCCGCTCTCGGCCGCGGGCTCGGTGTTAACCACTTTTAACAGATCTGAGGGGAGGGTAGCGGCCCGGCGGGGCCGCCGTCCTTCCCCACCTGCCGAGAGGAGGGCAAAATCACAGCGTGCGGGGCCGTCCGGCCCGTCAGAGCTTCTCGACGGGGGCGTAGCGCAGCAGCAGTTCCTTGCGCCCGGCGGAGCCGAAGTCGACCGTGGCGCGGGCCTTGTCGCCGACGCCCTGGGTGGCGACGACGGTGCCGAGGCCGAAGCTGTCGTGGCTGACCCGGTCGCCGACGGCGAGCGCGACGACCTCCCGGTCGGTGACCGTCCGGGCGGACCTGCCCCAGCCGGCCTTCGGCGAGGCGGCCGCCGAGGAGCCGGAACCCCGCGAGGAGCCCGAGCCGGACGAACCGGAGGACGAGTAGCCGCGCGAGACCGGCACCGCGGCGGCGCCGGTGCGCTTCCACTCGATCAGCTTCTCCGGGATCTCCTCCAGGAAGCGCGAGGCCGGGTTGTAGGAGGGCTGGCCCCAGGCGCTGCGCAGCACCGAGCGGGTCAGGTAGAGCCGCTGCCGGGCCCGGGTGAGGCCGACGTAGGCGAGGCGGCGCTCCTCCTCCAGTTCCTTGGCCTGGTTGAGGGCCCGCATGTGCGGGAAGATCCCGTCCTCCATGCCGGTGAGGAAGACGACGGGGAACTCCAGGCCCTTGGCGGTGTGCAGGGTCATCATCGTGATGACGCCCGCGCCGTCCTCCTCGTCGGGGATCTGGTCGGAGTCGGCGACCAGCGCGACCCGCTCCAGGAAGTCGGCGAGCGAGCCGACCGGCGGGCCCTCGTCGCCCTCGGGGCGCTCCCCCGGGTCCTTCTCGTACTCGAGGGCGACCGAGGCGAGCTCCTGCAGGTTCTCCACCCGGGTCTCGTCCTGCGGGTCGGTGGAGGACTGGAGCTCGGCGAGGTAGCCGGTCTCCTCCAGCACGGCCTCCAGCACGGCGGCCGGTCCGGCGCCGGACTCGACGACCTGGCGCAGCCCGGCCAGCAGTTCGTTGAACTTCTTCACGGCGTTGGCGGAGCGCGCGGCCATCCCGTACGCCTCGTCGACCCGGCGCAGCGCGGCGGCGAAGGAGATCCGCTCGCGGGAGGCGAGCGCGTCGATCATCGCCTCGGCGCGCTCGCCGATGCCGCGCTTGGGGACGTTGAGGATGCGGCGCAGCGGGACGGTGTCCTCGGGGTTGGACAGGACCCGCAGGTAGGCCAGGACGTCCTTGACCTCCTTGCGCTCGTAGAAGCGCACGCCGCCGACGACCTTGTAGGGCAGGCCGACCCGGATGAACACCTCTTCGAAGACCCGGGACTGGGCGTTGGTGCGGTAGAAGATCGCCACGTCGCCGGGGCGGGCGGCGCCCGCGTCGGTGAGCCGGTCGATCTCCTCGGCGATGAACTGGGCCTCGCCGTGCTCGTCGTCGGCGACGTAGCCGACGACCTGCTCGCCCTGGTCGCCGGCCGTCCACAGGTTCTTCTTGCGGCGGTTGGTGTTGCGTTCGATGACCGAGTTGGCGGCGGTGAGGATGGTCTGGGTGGAGCGGTAGTTCTGCTCCAGCAGGATCGTCGTCGCGTTCGGGTAGTCCTCCTCGAACTGGAGGATGTTGCGGATGGTCGC
Source organism: Kitasatospora cineracea (assembly GCF_003751605.1). Taxonomy (NCBI): domain Bacteria; kingdom Bacillati; phylum Actinomycetota; class Actinomycetes; order Kitasatosporales; family Streptomycetaceae; genus Kitasatospora; species Kitasatospora cineracea. The sequence goes on along the minus strand of NZ_RJVJ01000001.1, from coordinate 2,292,574 downwards.
GCCGCGGAAGGCGTAGATCGACTGGTCCGCGTCGCCGACCACGCACAGCTCGGCGGGCGGGATCTGCGCGAGCTGCGCGTCGGCGGGGTTCACGTAGTCGCCGTCGGCGGTCATCCGGGGCGCCTGCCCCGCGGAGCCGCCGGAGAGCTCGCGCACCAGGGTGTACTGGGCGTGGTTGGTGTCCTGGTACTCGTCGACCAGGATGTGCCGGAACCGGCGCCGGTAGTGCTCGGCGACGTCGGGGAACGCCTGCAGCAGGTTGACGGTGGTCATGATGATGTCGTCGAAGTCGAGGGCGTTGGCCTCGCGCAGCCGCCGCTGGTAGAGGAAGTACGCCTCGGCGAGCTTCTTCTCCATCGGGTTGGCGGCCTGGTCGGCGTACGTCTCCTCGTCGATCAGCTCGTTCTTGAGGTTGCTGACCTTGGCGGTGAAGGACTTCGGCGGGAACTGCTTGGGGTCGAGGTCGAGGTCCCGGCAGACCAGGGACATCAGGCGCTGGGAGTCCGCCGAGTCGTAGATCGAGAAGCTGGAGTTCATGCCCAGCTGCTTGGCCTCGCGGCGCAGGATCCGCACGCACGCGCTGTGGAAGGTGGAGACCCACATCGCCTTGGCGCGCGGGCCGACCAGCGCCTCGACGCGCTCGCGCATCTCGCCGGCGGCCTTGTTGGTGAAGGTGATCGCCAGGATCTCGCCGGGCTGGACGCCGCGGGCGGCCAGCAGGTGGGCGATCCGGTGGGTGAGCACCCGGGTCTTGCCGGAGCCGGCGCCGGCCACGATCAGCAGCGGCGACCCGGCGTGCAGCACGGCCTCGCGCTGCGGGTCGTTCATGCCCTCCAGCAGCTGCGCCGGGTCGACCACGGTGCGGGCCGCGCCGTTGCGGTGCCAGGCGTCGCGCTCGGCCTCGGCGGCGTGGTCGGTGGCGAACAGCCCGTCGGGGATGTCCTCCCCGTACGGCTCGTCGTAGGGGCCGGCGTCGTACGGCTCGTGGGGCGGTTCGTCGGCGGGCGGTGCCTCCTCCTCCGACCACTGCGGCAGCGGCGCCTGCGGCGCTGCGGGGCGGGGGCTCGACCCGACGGCGGGACGCTCGAAGCCGGGGAGCGGGAGGTCATCGAAGAGGCTACTCATGGCCCTTCGAGTCTATGACCCGCCGCCGACATCCCAGGCCGCTTCCCCGAACGGGGCCGCGGGGACCGCGGGTTCCGGCGGCCCGGCACCGCGGGGGCGGGTCACGGGGCGTCCGGGTAGACCAGGACGACGTGGCCGCCGTACGCCGCGGAGAGCAGCGCGGCCGCGCCGAGCAGCACCGCGGGCACCGCCCGGCCGCGGGTGCGGGCCAGGGCGGTGGCGAGCGGGAGCAGCAGTCCGAAGGCGGGCAGCAGGAAGCGCGCCCGGGAGGTGAAGTAGGCGGCGTCGCCGAGCGCCAGGGCCAGCATCGCGGCGCTGTACAGCAGCAGCACCGGCGGCTGGCGGCGCAGCGCCGAGAGCGCCAGCAGCAGCACGGCGGCCAGCAGGGTGCCGGCGGCGACCACGTCGGCCAGCCAGACCGGTTCGGCGGCGGTCAGCAGGCGGCGGAAGGCGAGCAGGGTGGAGCGGCCGAGGTCGAACCGGCTCTGCCAGGCGTCCTGGACCCGGAAGTAGCCGTCCCAGCGGCCCTTGCGCCACCCCACCCAGGCGACGAAGCCGGCGCAGCCCAGCGGCGCCAGCACCGCCCCGGCCAGGGCCCGCGGGTCGCGGCGGCCGGCCGCGCCCGGGCCCGGCCGCGCCCACTCCAGCAGCGCGGCGGCGGCGACCGCCAGGGCGAGCGCGGCCCCGGTCGGGCGGGTCAGCCCGGCGGCGGCGCACAGCAGCCCGGCGGCCACCCAGCGGCGCCGGAGCGCCGCGTGCACGGACCAGGCGGCGAAGGCGGTGAACAGCGGCTCCGAGTAGGCGGCGCTCTCCACCACCGCGTACGGCAGGACGCCCCACAGCACGGCGGCGCACACCCCGGCCCGGTCGCCGTACAGCCGGGCGGCGACCGCGAAGATCCCCCCGGCGGCGGCCAGCGACGCCGCCCAGGCCACCGCGAGCGCCGCCGCGCCGACCGGGAGCAGCAGCGCGGCGGCCCGGACCAGGAGCGGGTATCCGGGGAAGAACGCGTACGCCTCGTACGGGCCGTACGGGCCGGGCACCGGCGGGGTGCCCGCGTAGCCGTGCAGGGCGATCTGCCGGTACCAGTGGGCGTCCCACATGCCGTCGAGCCGGTGCGCGGCGCCGACCGGGCCGGCCCAGCCGGCCAGCAGCAGGACTCCGGCGGCCCGGACGGCGAGGTGGCCGAGCAGGGCGGCCCGGACGGCGGGGCGGGGGTACCGGGGGCGTCGGCGGGCGGCGGGTGCGCGGTCGGCGGGGCGGCCGGCCTCGGCGGCCCGGGTCAGGACCCGGGCCACGGCCCGCCCCGTCCGGCGGGCGCCCGCCGGGCGCGGTCGCGGGGGGTGGCTGGCACGGCGCCCACGCTATGCAGCGGGGTGGGGCGGGAACCGCAGGCTCGCCGCACCCGGGCCCCGGACGGACGACCGCGCCCGCGGCGCCCCGGCCGGCCCGGGCCCGCCCGCCCCGGTCAGCGCTCCAGCAGGGCGATCAGCACGTTGTGCCGGTGGGTGACGGTGCTCTTCGGGAAGGCCGCCCGCAGCGCCGCCGCCTCGGCGGGGTCGAAGCCCGCGAACGGGTCGTCGTGCGCGGTGGCGCGGGCGCCGTCGGGTCCGACGGCGTCGTCGTCGACCAGGGTGACCACCCAGACCCGTCGGACGCCGTCCAGCCGGGCCGCCGGGTCGGTGGCCATCTGCGGGTAGAGGTCGCCGAGTCGGACCGCGCTCCGTTCGACGAAGACGTCGTCGAGCCGGACCCGTTCGGGCAGGTAGAGGTCGAGCGCGGTGGGGATGGCCGCGAAGACCGCCTTCCCGTAGCGCTGCGGCGCGACGCCGTCGCCGGGCCGGTAGCCGTCGGCGATCACCTTCGCCGCGGCCGCGCCGTCCCACGTGGTGTGCGCGTAGCGCTGGCGCACCACCCGCTGGTCGTGCGCGCCGAGCACCAGGACGGCGGCCAGGCCGATCGCGGTGAGCGCGCGGGGGCGCAGCGCGGCGAGGCCGGCCCCGGCCAGCACGGTCCAGGCGGGCAGCGTGAAGAGCAGGTAGCGGTCGAGGAAGTAGGAGGTGTGCCCCTGCGAGGCGGCCCACAGCAGCGGGATCGGCAGCACGGCGACCAGGCCGACCTCCACCGCCGGGCGGCGCCCGTGCGGCCAGGCCAGCGGCAGCGCCGCGCAGGCGAGCACCAGCAGGGCGACCCAGGCCGAGCCGTACAGGTTGGGCCACATCCGGGCGACGGCCGGGACGGTGGGCTTGGCCAGCCAGCCGAGCTGCCGGCCGACCTGGTCCTGGCCGAGCGCGATCAGCGGGAGCAGCGGCAGCACCGCGCCGAGGACGGCGAGCGGGTGGCCGACCGGCACGCCGCGCGCGCGGCCGGTCCGCCACCGCCCGGCGGCGACCAGGGTGTGCGGGACGATCAGGACCAGCGCGACGACGTGGAACAGTCCGGCGCCGGCCAGCGCGAGCGCGTACAGCACCCAGCGTCCGGCGGTGGGCCGTTCCAGGGCGCGCAGCAGCAGGAAGGTCGCGGCGGCGGCGAAGAGCACCACGAAGGCGTAGCCGCGGACCTCCTGCCCGTACCGGGACACCGACGGGGTCAATGCGAACAGCAGGCCCGCGACCAGGCCGGCGGTGGGCGTGAAGAGCTTGCGGCCGGTCAGCGCGACGAAGGCGGCGGCCCCGGCCATGGCCAGCGCGGAGGGGGCCCGCAGCGCGGCGGCGGAGTGCCCGAACGCCTCGGCCCAGAAGTGGATCAGCAGGTAGTAGGCGCCGGTCACGGCGTCCACGTTCCCCAGCAGGTGGAAGATCTCGGCCGGGGAGCGGTTCGCCGCGTTCCAGGTGGCGAGTTCGTCGTCCCACAGCAGTGGTCCGCCCGCCCCGTACAGGCAGGCCGCGAGGGTCAGCGCGGCGGGCCAGACCCACAGCAGGCGGCCGGCCCGGGCCGACAGGGCCTGTCCGGCGCGCCGCCGGCCGGCCGGGCCGGTGTCCGGGCCGGGGGCGGGACCGTGGTCCGCTCCGGGGGCCGGGGGGCGACGGGGGCGGGGGGTCGGCACGGCTCCCATCCAAACACACCGTCACCCGTCCGGGTGCACCGCCGCTCCCCCGCCGGGCGGCCCGGCGGGGGACGCCGGGGTGTCAGACCAGGCGGCGGGCGGTGGCCCAGCGGGTCAGTTCGTGCCGGTTGGAGAGCTGGAGCTTGCGCAGCACCGCGGAGACGTGGCTCTCCACGGTCTTCACCGAGATGAACAGCTGCTTGGCGATCTCCTTGTAGGCGTAGCCGCGGGCGATCAGCCGCAGCACCTCGCGCTCGCGCTGGGTGAGCCGGTCGAGGTCCTCGTCGACCGGCGGGGTGTCGGTGGCGGCGAACGCGTCGAGCACGAAGCCGGCCAGCCGGGGCGAGAACACCGCGTCGCCGTCGGAGATCCGGAAGATCGCGTTGACCAGGTCGGTGCCGGTGATGGTCTTGGTGACGTAGCCGCGGGCGCCGCCGCGGATCACGCCGATCACGTCCTCGGCGGCGTCCGAGACGGACAGCGCGAGGAAGCGCACCCCCTCGACGCCGGCCGAGCGGCGCAGCACCTCGACGCCGCCGCCGCCGGGCAGGTGCACGTCGAGCAGCACCACGTCGGGCCGGGTCTCGGCGACCACCCGGACCGCGGACTCGACGTCGTCGGCCTCGCCGACCACGTCGATGCCGGTCTCGTCGGTGCGCCCGATCTCGGCCCGCACGCCGGTGCGGAACATCCGGTGGTCGTCCACCAGCACCACCCGGGCCCGCCTGCCGGGTGCCTCCGCTGACGCTGCGTCAGTCATCTGCCGCCCTCTCCATCTCCAGCTCGACCTCGGTCCCGCCGTCCGGCGCGGGCCGCACCCGCGCGGTGCCCCCGTTGCGCCGCATCCGGCCGATGATCGATTCGCGTACGCCCATGCGGTCCTCGGGGAGGTCGTCGGGGTCGAAGCCGGGGCCGTGGTCGCGGACGAACACCGACACCGTCCTCCCCTCCACCTCCGCGTAGACCTGGACCGGTCCACCGCCACCGTACTTGGCGGCGTTCACCATGGCTTCCCTGGCCGCCTGCATCTGCGAGGCGATCTTCTCGTCCATCGGGCAGTCGCCGACGCAGACCAGCTCCAGGTGGACGCCGTGCCGGTCCTCGACCTCGGCGACGATCTCGCGCAGGTGCTCGGCCAGGGTGTCGGGGGCGGCCTCGGCGGCGGCCTCCGGGCGGTACAGCCACAGGCGCAGTTCGCGCTCCTGGGCGCGGGCCAGGCGCAGCACCTCCTTGGGGTCCTCGGCCCGGCGCTGGATCAGGGTGAGGGTGTGCAGCACCGAGTCGTGCACGTGCGCGGCGATCTCGGCCCGCTCCTGGGCCCGGATCCGGGCGGTGCGCTCGGCGCCGAGGTCCTGCCACATCCGCAGCATGGACGGCCCGCCGAGCACCAGCACGCCCGCCACCACGGCCAGCGAGGACTCGATGACCAGCGCGACCGGGGAGTCCACGCCCTGGGTGACGAAGTAGCCGATGATGCCGGCCACCACCAGCAGCGCCCCGGCCAGCACCCGCAGGTAGGCGCCGCGGCGGCTGCCCGGCGTCGGGCCGAACCAGCTCTGCCAGCGCGAGTCGTCGGCCTGCCGCCACACCAGGGCGACGCCGATGCCGACCGCGAGCAGCGGCCACACGTACGGCTTGGCGGTCTGGATGCCGAGCGCGGACAGCAGCGCCATCACGCCGATCACCAGGGCGACCAGCGCGAACAACTGGCCCATGCTGCCGCCCCGGCCGGTCCGGGCGCCCGCCGGGGCCGGGCCGTCGCCGGCCGCGGCGGGGGCGTCCTGCTCGCCGTGGAAGGTGCGCTCCAGCAGGTCGCGCAGCCACCCGAAGCGGCCGGGGTCGGCGGCCGGGCGGCGGGCGGGGGCGGCGCCGGGGACGGCCTGGTTGATGCCCAGCGGCACCACCACCCAGAACGCGGCGTACAGCAGGGCGCCGATGCCCTCGGAGAAGAACAGCACGATGAACGCCAGCCGCACCCAGGTGACGGGCACGCCGAGGTGGGTGGCCAGGCCCTGGCAGACGCCGCCGAGGATCCGGCCGTGCGGGCTGCGGTACAGCCGCCGGTAGGGCGACCCGCCGTCCGGCGGGTCGGTCGGGACGGGCTCGGTGCTTCTGGTCTCGGGTACGGCCACGGCACCGATGGTGGCAGGTGCCGGTGCGGCGGCGCATCAGGGTCCGGCCCCTAGTCCGCCCTCAGGGACAGTTCAGGGTCGCTCCCGGGCCCCGGACGGTTGGGCGGGGCCCGGCGGCCCGGAAGGATGGAGGCATGACGGACGACCAGATCCCGGAGGAACCGCCGGCCGCCCCCGAAGCGGGCCGCCCGGCGCTCACCCGCTCCTCCCGGCACCGGGTGGTGGCGGGCGTGTGCGGCGGCCTCGGCCGCTACCTGGACATCGACCCGGTGGTGTTCCGGGTGGTGATCGCGGTGCTCGGCCTGACCGGCGGACTCGGGCTGTTCCTGTACGGGCTGGCCTGGCTGGTGGTGCCGCGGGAGGCCGCGGACGGCGAGGGCGGCAGCACCGAGCTGCAGCGGGTGCTGACCGGCCGGGTCGACGGCCAGTCGGTGGGCGCGGTGCTGGTGACGGTGATCGGCACCGGGGTGTTCTTCTCCTCGATGGGCGACGGCGGCCAGCTGTTCCCGCTGCTGCTGGTCGCCGCGCTGGTGTTCCTGGCGCTGCGCTACGACCCGGAGCGGCGGCGCCGCTTCGACGGCGAGAACCCGGCCGCACCGGCCCCCGGGGCCGCCCCGCGCGACCGGCTGGAGGACTCCGGCCCGTTCGCCGACTGGAAGACCTGGAGCGAGTCGGTCGGCCGGGACCTGCGGGTCGAGTGGCGGGCCCGCAGCGCGGAGCTGCACGAGCGGATCCGGGCCCGGCACGCGGAGGCCGGGACGGCCCGCTCCGAGGAGTACGGCGACACCCCGCCGGTCGGCCCGTCCGGCTACCTGTGGGACCCGCGGCACCCGGAGCGCGACCCGTACGGCGGCGCCACGCCGCCGCCGGGGGCGCCCGCCCGGCCGTGGTGGCAGCGCACCGACCTGCCGGAGGGCGACCCGCTGCGCAAGGAGCCGCGCGAGGAGACCCACCAGGACCGGACGGAACGCCGGATGGCGGACTTCCGGGAGCGGGCCGACCGGCGCCACGAGGCCCAGCGCCAGGCCATGGAGCAGCACCGGGAGAACATGGCCCGGCACCGCGAGTGGAAGGCCCGGCGCAAGGCCGAGCGCGGCCGCTCGGTGCTGGGGGCGTCGGCGGTGCTGGTCTCGCTCGGCGCGTCCTGGGCGGTGGGGGCGGCCGGGCACGGCGAGCACCGCTGGTCGACGGTGCTGGCGGTGGCGCTGCTGCCGCTGGGCCTGGCCATGGCGATCAGCTCCCGCTGGGGGCGGGCCCGCGGGCTGACCCTGCTGGCGCTGCTGCTGACGGCGGGCCTGGTGCTGGCGGCCGGCACCTCGGCGACGGTCGCCGACTCCACCGGCGACCGCAACTGGACGGCCGCCCAGGACGACCTGCGCTCGCGGTACACGCTGGGCCTCGGCGACGCCCGCCTGGACCTGTCGGCGCTGGACCCGCACGGCGGCACCCTCGCCACCGAGCTGCGGGTCGGCGCGGGCAGCGCCCGGGTGACGGTGCCCGCCGGGGTGGAGCTGCGGCTGAAGCTGCGCGACGGCGCGGGCGACGTCGACCTGCCGGACGGGCAGCGCTTCGACGGGCCGTTCACCAACGAGGACGTGGTGATCGAGGTCCCGGACGGACAACCGTCCAGGGGAGTACTGGAACTGACGGTGACGGTGGGCGCCGGCGACATCGAGGTGGTGCGGTGATGAGGAAGCATCGGTTCGACCTGTACGCGCTGGTCGCGGGCGGGCTGTTCACCGCCCTGGCGGTGCTGTACCTGGTGGCCTCGCTGAACGACCGGGAGGTGAACAGCCGCTTCGTGCTGCCGCTGGCGTGCATCGTGCTCGGCGCGGGCGGCCTGGCCGGCGCCCTGGTGGCGGCCTCCCGCCGCGGCCGGGGCGGGGCCCGCGACGACGACCACAGCCTCGACTAGGACTGCTGCGGGCCGAGCTCCAGCCGGTCGCCGCTCTTGGTGACGGCGTACTTGGGCAGCGGCTTCACGGCCGGGCCGGTGATGACCGCGCCGGTGGCGGCGTCGAAGGTGGAGCCGTGGCAGGGGCAGTACAGCTTGCCGTCCTTGGGCGGGTTGACCGCGCAGCCGGAGTGGGTGCAGACCGAGGACAGTCCGGCGTACTGCCCGGCGGCGGGCTGGACGATGTACACGGCGTCGCCGCTGGCCGGGTCCTTGACGGTGGCGGAGCCGCCGACCGGGACCTGCGCGGCGGGCACCGCGGGCCCGGGCTGCGGGACGGGGCTGGTGGCGCCGGCCCCGCCCGCGGTCCCGGCCGCGACGGGGGTCTCGTCCCGGCCGAAGCTCGCGGTGAGCGAGCCGGAGAGCAGCCCGGCGCCGCCGAGCGCGACGGCCGCGATGCCGCCGTCCAGCAGGGCGCGGCGGCGCACCGCGTCCTCGGCGAGGCCGCGGGCCCGGTCGCGGGCGGCCCGGGCGGCGAGGTAGCCGTCGACCGACAGGTAGGGGGTGCCGGCCAGCAGCAGCGGCGTCCAGGCCAGCAGGTAGGCCAGGTCGTTGCCGAGGTAGTACGGGGTGGTGTGGAAGCTGACGGTCAGCCAGAGGGTGGCGGACAGCAGTGCGCCGCCGAGCGCGGCGACCCGGCCCCACAGGCCGAACAGGGTGCCGAGGCCGACGGCGAGTTCGCCGAAGGCGATCAGCAGGCCGAAGAAGGTCGGCGCGTGCAGCGCGGGGCCCAGCGCCCAGCCGATCGGGCTGTTGTCCTGGGCCGCCCTGGTCTGGGAGTAGAAGGAGGCGGCGTCGCCGGCGCCGGCCAGGTAGTGCGCGTCGGAGAGCTTGTCGAAGGCCGCGTAGACGAAGGTCGCCCCCAGGAACAGCCGCAGCGGCAGCAGCGCGTAGCGCGCGCCCGGGGCCTTCCACTCGGTGGTCCTGGTGCCCGCCGTGCCGCCGGTGCCGGTCGCCATCGTTGCCGCCCTCTCGCTCGCCGCTCGCCGCCCGCCGTCCGCCGGCGGGGTCGGGTCCGATTGTGCCCGGTGCCCTTCCCACATGGCCGCGCCGCCACTCCCCTGGCGCGGGAAGCAGCGGCGCGGTCACACGGTTGCCGGTGGGATCACTCCCACTCGATGGTGCCCGGCGGCTTGGAGGTGACGTCCAGGACGACCCGGTTCACGTCCTTGACCTCGTTGGTGATCCGGGTGGAGATCTTCGCCAGCACCTCGTAGGGCAGGCGCGACCAGTCCGCGGTCATGGCGTCCTCGGAGGAGACCGGGCGCAGCACGATCGGGTGGCCGTAGGTGCGGCCGTCGCCCTGCACGCCGACGGAGCGGACGTCGGCCAGCAGCACCACGGGGCACTGCCAGATCTGGGCGTCCAGGCCGGCCAGGGTCAGTTCCTCGCGGGCGATGGCGTCGGCCTCGCGGAGCAGGTCGAGGCGCTCCTTGGTGACCTCGCCGACGATCCGGATGCCGAGGCCGGGGCCGGGGAACGGCTGGCGCTGGACGATCTCGGCGGGCAGGCCGAGCTCCTGGCCGACCATCCGGACCTCGTCCTTGAACAGCTTGCGCAGCGGCTCGACGAGCTGGAACTCGAGGTCCTCGGGGAGGCCGCCGACGTTGTGGTGGGACTTGATGTTGGCGGTGCCGGTGCCGCCGCCGGACTCCACCACGTCCGGGTACAGGGTGCCCTGGACCAGGAACTCCACGGCGGGGCCCTCGTCGGCGACGATCTCGGCCTGGGCCTGCTCGAAGACCCGGATGAACTCGCGGCCGATGATCTTGCGCTTCTGCTCGGGGTCGCTGACGCCCTTCAGCGCGGTCAGGAAGCGCTCCTCGGCGTCGACCACGACCAGCTTGACGCCGGTGGCCGCGACGAAGTCCTTCTCGACCTGCTCGGTCTCGCCCTTGCGCATCAGGCCGTGGTCGACGTACACGCAGGTCAGCCGGTCGCCGATGGCGCGGGCCACCAGTGCGGCGGCGACCGCGGAGTCCACGCCGCCGGACAGGCCGCAGACGGCGCGCTTGTCGCCGACCTGCTCGCGGATCAGCGCGACCTGCTCCTCGACCACGTTGGTCGTGGTCCAGTTCGGGGCGATGCCGGCGCCGCGGTACAGGAAGTGCTCCAGCACCTGCTGGCCGTGCTCGGAGTGCATCACCTCGGGGTGGTACTGCACGCCGTACAGCTTGAGGTCGTCGTTCTCGAAGGCGGCGACCGGCACCACGTCGGTGGAGGCGGTGACGGTGAAGCCCGCGGGCGCGGCCGAGCAGGCGTCGCCGTGCGACATCCACACCGACTGCTGGTCCGGGGTGCCCTCGAACAGGGTGGAGCCGGAGCGGGTGACGGTCAGCGCGGTGCGGCCGTACTCGCGGGCGCCGCTGTTGTCGACGGTGCCGCCGAGGGTCTTGGCCATCAGCTGGAAGCCGTAGCACATGCCGAAGACCGGGACGCCGGCCTCGAAGAGCGCGCGGTCGAGCTGCGGGGCGCCTTCCTCGTACACCGACGACGGACCGCCGGAGAGGATGATCGCCTTCGGGTTCTTGGCGAGCATCTCGGCGACCGGCATGGAGCTCGGCACGATCTCGCTGTAGACCCGCGCCTCACGCACCCGACGGGCGATGAGCTGGGCGTACTGGGCACCGAAGTCGACGACCAGGACGGTGTCGTTCTCGGGTGCGGACTGGGCGGGTGTATCAGCGGACACAGACGGCCTTCCGGCGGCGGTACAAGGGGGTGTCGCCCCCGAGTCTACCGGGACGCTTTCACCCGACTGCCCGCACCGCCGCCCGTGACCGGCCGGGCGGGCGAATCGTTGCACCGGGAGACCGCACGAGACGCCGGCACCCTCCAGGTGCGGGCCGCACCGGGCGGCGGAACCACGCGTGGATCATTTCCGGTCCACCGGGTGCGCGTGGCGGGCACGGGCCCGCCGTGGGACCGCGCCCCGGTGCCGCGGTCGGGTCAGCAGGGGACAGCGACCCCGTCCGCGACCGGGCGGACCCGGGGTGTGGCGGCCGGTACCGGTGCCGGCCGCCACACCTCAGTCAGCCGCCCGCTCCGGCGTACGCCCCGGTACGCCCCGCAAGCCGTTATCACGGACGGTGACCACCCCTTGGCGGTCCGGTCCGGCGCTCCCCCGCGCCGTGTCCTGTTCCGTCCATCCTTTCTTTTACGCCGAATCGGTTGCACGGCAAGGCCCTCGTCCACGACGATGCTGGGAGGCGGGGGCTCACCGTACACCCCCGGCCGCGATGAGGCCGTCGACCCGCACGGCCCCCTTTCACGCTCCGTGAGGCCCGGACGGCCCCGGCGCGTGCCATGACCATCCTTCCCGGACGGCGCTCCTCCCCCGGCGCCGTCTCCCAGCACCGGCGCGGCCCTGACGCCGAGTGCTGCGACAAAGGGCCCCGTTCCCCCGCGGGGCCCTTTGCCCTGTCCGGGGGCCCTGCGGGCTCAGCCGGCGTCCGGGCGCCGGTACGCGGCGTGCGGGTCCCCGCCCTGGTCGGCGACGGCGGCGGCGGCCGGCGGCACGTCGACCACCAGCTCGACCGACCCGTGCGCGAGGGTGTCGGTCACGGTCTGCCCGGGCAGCGGCGGTGCGGCGGGCATCGGCGGGACGGGCGGCGCGGGCGGGACGGCGGGGGCGGCCGGGGCGGGCACCGGTACGGGGGTGCCGCGCACGGCGTCCAGCACGGCGGGCACCACCAGCGCGCCGAGCAGCGCCCAGAGCGCGCAGGCGACCAGCACCGACGGCAGCGACCAGCCGAGGGCGTCCCGGTCCCGCAGCGAGAACCCGCCGACCTGGGCGGCGCCGCTCCGGCTCTGGGCGGCCCAGATCGAGGTGCCGAGCAGCAGGGCGGCGGTGAGCACCGCGTACAGGCCCGCGAGCACGGCCCGGTCGCGCCGGCCCAGCCGGCCCCGGTGCGCGGACCAGCCGAGCGCCAGCGCGGCGGCCAGCGGCAGCAGCACCGCGCACCACCAGCCGCTGCCGTGGCCGCCCAGGTCGAACAGCGACATCGACCGGTGGCCGAGCCCGAAGGCGCCGGCGGACAGCAGGGTCGCGCCGCTGCCGACGCCGTGGAGCAGCAGGCCGTTGTTGGTGACCAGGCCCAGCGAGCCGCTGTCCGGGAAGGCCGTGTCGGAGGAGAGCTGCACCACCAGCGCGACGGCGGTGAGCAGCACCAGCAGGCCGCCGACCACCCGGGAGGCGTGCTGCCAGGCGAGCAGCAGGCTGCCCAGCCACCCGCGCCGGGCGGCCTCGGCGCGCAGCGCGGGCGCGCCGTCCACGGCCAGCACCACGACGGCCGCGGCCAGGCCCGCGGACAGCGCCAGCGGCAGCAGCGCGGGGCCGAGCTCGACCTTCAGCTCGGCGCTCTTCCCGCCGGTGTCCGCGTCGTGGCCGGCCAGCAGGCCCAGCAGCAGCGCGAGGGCGGCGGACAGCGCGCCGGTGCGCAGCGCCTGGAGGCCGGCCGCGGCCGCGGTCGGCTCGGCGGCGGTACGGCGGCGGGCCCGGGCGGTGAGGTGCTGGCCGCCCCAGAGCGCCAGCAGCCAGCCCAGCGCGACCACGTACATGATCAGGTGGCTGTCGCTGGAGATGGTGTCCGCCCTGGTGCCGGGCGCGCTCATCACCATCCGCAGGGGGGTGCCGAAGGCGGTGAGGACCAGGGCCAGCCAGGTCTGGAAGCCCTCGGCCGACCAGGCGGTGGCGAAGATCTCCGAGCCGGCGCGGCCGTCGTCGCTGCCCGCGCCGATCACGGCGGCCAGCACCAGCAGTGCGGTCGGTGCGATCAGCACCCGGCCCGCGGTCAGCCAGCCGCGGGAGAGGACGGGCAGTTCCCGGGGGTGGTGCACCCGGCCGGCGCCCCACGGGGAGGGGCCGGCCGCGGCGGTGCCGGTGTCCTCGACGACGTCGCCGATCGCGGGTGCGGCGACCGGCCGCCCGCAGTTGGCGCAGGTCACCGCCGGGTCGGGCGAGGCCGCTCCGCAGGACTGGCAGATGGGCATGGTGGTCCCCCCGGGGTGGTCCGTGTTCCGAGGGCCCGTTTATCCCACCGCGGCCGAAGGGCTGTCAATCTTCTTCCGGGGCCCGCCGGGGCACCGCGGGAACGGGCAGCAGCGGCAGCCGCAGCGCACCGAACGCCCCTGCGGGGACGGCGGGTTGGCGCGGGGCGACGGGCGGCACCGGGCGGTAGGCGGCGCCCGGTTCGGGGCGCGGGTCGGCCTCGCCGCGGTTGGGCCACATCGACATGGCGCGCTCGGCCTGCGCGGTGATGGTCAGCGAGGGGTTGACGCCCAGGTTGGCGGAGACCGCGGAGCCGTCGACCACGCTGATCCCGGGGTGCCCGTACAGCCGGTGGTAGGGGTCGACGACGCCGGTGTCGGCGCTGTCGCCGATCGGGCAGCCGCCGAGGAAGTGCGCGGTCAGCGGGATGTCGAAGATCTCGCCCGCGGTGGAGCCGGGGAAGCCGTTGATGGAGGCGGCCAGCGCCCGGGCGCCCTCCTCGGCGGCCGGGATCCAGCTGGGGTTGGGCGCGCCGTGGCCCTGCCGGGAGGTGAGCCTGCCGTTCTTCAGCGAGACGGTCAGCGAGTTGTCCAGGGACTGCATGACCAGGCCGATGATGGTCTTCTCCGACCAGCGGTGCTGGTTCATCGACTGGACGAAGATCCACGGGTGCCGGGCGGCGGTGCCCAGGTAGCGCAGCCAGCGCGGCCCGCGCCCGGCGCCGGACACCTGCTGGACGGAGAGCGCGCCCATCGCGTTGGAGCCCCGTCCGTAGCGGACCGGCTCGATGTGGGTGTTGGCGTCGGGGTGCACCGAGGAGGTGATGGCCACCCCGCGGGTGAAGTCGGGGCGTTCGCCGTAGCGCCGGGTGGAGGTCTGCGCGCCCACCAGGGCTTCGGAGTTGGTGCGGGTGAGGTGGCCGAGCCGGGCGGAGATCCGGGGCAGCAGCCCGCCCTCGCGCATCCGGTGCAGCAGGCTCTGGGTGCCGTAGGTGCCGGCCGCGACCACGACCCGCTCGGCGGTGATCGTGCGCGCCCCGGCCCTCTGCGCCCGCCGGGTGCGGGCGTCGGTGGGCAGCACGTCGACGGCGTAGCCCTCGCCGTGCGGGCGCAGCCGCTTGACGGTGGTCATCGGCAGGATCTCGGCGCCGGCCCGTTCGGCCAGGTACAGGTAGTTCTCGGTGAGGGTGTTCTTGGCGCCGTGCCGGCAGCCGGTCATGCACTCGCCGCACTCGGTGCACGCCTTGCGGCGGGGCCCGGCGCCGCCGAAGTACGGGTCGTCGACCTCGCCGCCGGGGGCGGCCTTGGCCTCGCCGGTGCCGTCCTGCCCGTCGCCGAAGAACACCCCGACGGGCGCCAGGTGGAAGGTGTCGCCGCAGCCCATCTCCTCGGCGGCGGCCTTCAGGTGCACGTCGGAGGGGGTCATGGTCGGGTTGAGCCGGACGCCGAGCATCCGCTGCGCCTGGTCGTAGAACGGGCCGAGTTCGGCCTGCCAGTCGGTGATGTGCCGCCACTGCCGGTCCTCGAAGAACGCCTTCGGCGGCACGTACAGGGTGTTGGCGTAGTTCAGCGAGCCGCCGCCGACGCCCGCCCCGGCCAGGATCAGCACGTTGCGCAGCAGGTGGATGCGCTGAATGCCGTAGCGGCCGAGGGCGGGTGCCCACAGGTAGTCGCGCAGGTTCCAGGAGGTGCTGGGCAGTTCCTCGCGGCGGAACCTGCGCCCGGCCTCCAGGACCGCGACCCGGTAGCCCTTCTCGGTCAGCCGCAGGGCCGCGACCGACCCGCCGAAGCCCGAACCGACCACCACGACGTCGTAGTCGTACGACACTGCTGCCCCTCCGTACTACTTGAGTCGGAACGCCTTCATGGCCTTGAGGCCGGTGGTGAAGAACTCGGCGAACTTCCGGTCGTCCATGCCCATCGACGGGCCGATCGGCAGCAGCCGCTGCACCGCGACGGTCTGCGCCTCGGTGTAGCGCAGGATGCCCTCGGAGCCGTGCCGCCGGCCGAGCCCGGAGTCGCCCATGCCGCCCATCGGGGAGGCCACCGAGCCGTAGGCGGCGGCGTACGCCTCGTTGACGTTGACGGTGCCGGTGCGCAGCCGGGCGGCGACCTTGCGGCCGCGGCGGGTGTCCTTGGTCCAGACGCTGGAGTTCAGGCCGTACGGGGTGGCGTTGGCGGCGGTGACGGCCTCGTCCTCGGTGTCGAAGCGGTAGACCGAGACGACCGGGCCGAAGGTCTCCTCGGCGCAGACCGCCATCTCGGGGGTGACGCCGTCGAGGATGGTGGGCTCGTAGAACAGCGGGCCCAGGTCGGGCCGGGCCTGACCGCCGGCCAGCACCTTCGCGCCGGCCTTGACGGCCTCCTCGACGTGCCGGGTGACGGTCTCCAGCTGGCGGTGGGAGACCAGCGAGCCCATGTCGGCGCCGTAGGCGAGGCCGCCGCCCAGGCGCAGCGCGGCGGTCCTCTCGGCGAACTTGGCCAGGAAGGCGTCGGCGACCGAGCGGTGCACGAAGAGCCGTTCGATGGAGATGCAGAGCTGGCCGGCCGAGGAGAAGCAGGCCCGGACGGCGCCCGCGGCGGCCCGGTCCAGGTCGGCGTCGGCGAGCACCAGCATGGCGTTCTTGCCGCCGAGTTCGAGCGAGGCGCCGACCAGGCGCTCGGCGGCCCGGCGGGCGACGTCGCGGCCGGTGCGGGTGGAGCCGGTGAAGGCGACGTAGTCGGCGCGCTCGACGACCTGCGGGCCGACCACGGGGCCGTCGCCGAGCACGATCTGCCACACCTGCGGGGGCAGTCCGGCCTCGACGAACAGCTCGCGGGCCCACAGCGCGGTCAGCGCGGTCTGGGTGTCCGGCTTGTTGACCACCGCGTTGCCCGCGACGAGCGCGGGCAGCGCGTCGCCGACGGACAGTTCCAGCGGGTAGTTCCACGGCGAGATCTGGCCGACCACGCCCTTGGGGCGGCGGGCCTCCACGGCGCTGGTCAGGCCGGGCACGGCGCCGCCGCGGCGGCGGTCCTTCAGGTAGGAGTGCGCGGTGCGGCCGTAGTGCCGGGCGGCCGAGGCGACGGCCATGACCTCCTCGAAGGCGTGCAGCCGGGCCTTGCCGGTCTCCGCCTGGATGAGGTCCAGCACCTCGTCCTGCCGCCTGAGCAGCAGGTCGTGGAAGCGCAGCAGGACGCCCGCCCGGTGCCGCACCGACAGTGCGGCCCAGGCGGGTTGGGCCCGCCGCGCCTGGGTGAACGCCTGCTCGACGTCCGCCTCCGAGGAGACCGGCAGCGCGGCCAGCGCCTCGCCGGTCAGCGGCGCGAGCGTCCCGGCGGTCCGCCCGCCGGTCGCGGTCACGCCCTCGGCCAGCCGCGCCACCAGCGCGGCCGGCACCGCCGAGGCGACGTCGCGCGCCGCCCCCTTCGCCGCGGGGTTGCGCCGGCCCTGGATCGTGCTCTCCGTCATGCGGGCAGCCTAGGCCCTGGAACCCGACTTGTGTACCCGCCGGTAACACCAAAAGGCGGCGGGTCGGATTCCGGTCGGACGGCGGGCGGGTCCGGTCAGATGGTGGGCGGGTCCGGTCAGATGGTGGGCGTGAAGTTGTTCAGGACGGTGGTGAACTGTCGCAGGCTGTCGCGCCAGTCCTTCTCCGGCCCGGACACGTACACCATGAACGCCGTCCCGTCGGCGCGCCGGAACTCGACCTCCTTGGCGTGGCGGCGGGCGTCCTTGGCACCGAAGCTGAACTCCCACACCGCCGCCTCCTGCCCCTTGATCTTGGCGGTGTCGAGGCTGGTGCGCTGGTAGTCGGTGAGGCTCTTGCTGAGCGAGCCCTCCATCTGCAGGAAGTGGTCCTCGGGCGCGAGCGGCTGGCCGACCATCACCGCGAACAGCAGGAAGTGCTCCTGCTTGTCGGGCGTGTAGTAGATCTGCCCGCCGTCCTTCTCGGTGCGCACCCAGGTGCCGTTGGTGGGCAGCAGGAAGCGGAACCCGGCCGGGTCGTCCTTCCAGGTGTACCCGGCGGGCGCGGGCGCGCCGCTGGGCAGCGGGCTGTCGCTGGGCAGCGGGTTGTCCCCGGTGGGGAGCGGGCCGGGCGGGGTCGGGTCGGGTGCGACCACCGGCGTCCCGCGGTGCTGGTGCAGGTAGTACGCACCGCCGCCCGCCCCGGCCAGCAGCAGCGCGCCGACCAGCGTCCACAGCACCGCCCGGCCGCGCCGGCGCCGGGGCGCCGGAACGGGCCCGGCGGCCGGAACGGGAGCGGGCGCGGGTACGGGGGCGGTCGGCTGCACCGGGGTGCGGACCGGCTCGGTGACCGGCTCGGCCACTGCGGCCGCCGCCGCGGCGGCGGCCTCGGCCGCGGCCGTCTCGGTGGTCCGGTCGACCACCGGGACGACCTGGGTGGGCAGCCGCGGCTCCCCGGCCTGCTCGGGGACCCGGATGCTGACGGTGTGTCCGTCGGCGACCTCGCGCAGCATCCGGCCGGTCTCGTCGGCGCCGGGCCGCTCGGCCGGGTCCTTGGCCATCAGCGCGGCCAGCACCGGTCCGAGCCCGGCGGCCCGGCGCGGTTCGGGCAGCGGCTCGTCGACCACCGCGGTGAGCGTGCTGAGCGGGTTGTCCCGGCGGAACGGCGACTCGCCCTCGACCGCGTGGTACAGCGTCGCGCCGAGCGCCCACAGGTCGGAGGCCGGTCCGGGCCGCTGGCCCTGGGCCCGCTCCGGGGCCAGGTAGTCGGGCGAGCCGACCAGGTCGCCGGGGCGGGTGATGTCCATCGCGCCCTCGAACTTGGCGATGCCGAAGTCGAGCAGCACGGCCCGCCCGGTGCCGTGCTCGAGCAGCACGTTGGCGGGCTTGACGTCGCGGTGCAGCACCCCCAGCTGGTGACCGCGGTGCAGGGCGGCGAGCACCTGGAGGCCGACGTCGGCGGCCTCCCGGGGCGTCAGGGTGCCGTCCTGGTTGATCACGTCGGACAGCGCGCGGCCGTCCACCAGCTCCATCACGATCCACGGCCGGCCGTCCTGCTCCAGCACGTCGTGGATGGTGATCACGCCCGGGTGCTTGATCCGGGCCGCGGCCCGGGCCTCGCGCTTCATCCGGGTCTGGAGCATCTCCAGGTCCTCCTCCGAGAGGTGGCTGACCGTCAGCTCCTTGACGGCCACCTCCCGGTCCAGCATCTCGTCCCTGGCACGCCAGACGGTCCCCATCCCGCCGCGTCCCAGGCGCTCGCCGAGCGCGTAACGCCCGGCCAGCAGACGGCCTGTCGACTGGTCCTGTGCGCCCATGACCGTCCCCCCCTTCATTCCCCCACCGCCGGTCGGACGGGGTCCTGGCAGACCGTGTGCCTGCTCGCACCGACGGTTCAGGAGGCAAGCCTAGGCCGCCCGGGGCCCGCCGGGAATCGCGCCCCGGCCTCCGCATCGCACGGTGACCGGGCGCTCTCAGCCCGCGACCGCGACGATCACCCCGATCGCCGCGCACAGCAGCACCAGCACGCCCGCCAGCACCAGCGGCCCGAGCAGTTTCGGCGGCACCCGCGGCGGGCGGGCCGGGCCCTGACGGTCCGTCGGCCGGCCCGGGCGGCGGCCGCCGCCCGGCCGCGGCACCAGCGGACCGGCCTCCGGACGGGGCACCGGCAGCAGCGAACCGGGCGGGCCGTCCAGGCCCGGTTCGGGCGCGAACGCCAGCAGGTCGCGCAGTTCCCGCTGCACGGCGACCGCGTCGGGCCGGGCCGCGGCGTCCGGCCGCAGCAGCCGTTCGACCAGCGGCCGCAGCGGGCCGCAGCCGTCCGCGGGGTGGTGCTGCCCGTCCCGGACGGCCGCCAGCAGCGTCGGCAGGTCGTGCTCCGGGTAGGGGCCGTGGCCGGTCAGCAGCCGGTACAGCAGCACGCCCAGCGCCCAGGTGTCGGCGGGGGCGCCCGCGTCGATCGCCCAGCGCTCGGCGAGCGGTCCGAGCATCAGCGCCCGGGTCTCGTACACCCGGCGCGGCACCTCGCCGCCGAGCGCCGCGCACAGCTCCTCCTCGGCGGCGCCCAGCAGCAGCCCGCCGAGCATCGCCGCGCCGTCCTCGCAGACCAGCACCGTGCGCAGGGTCAGGTTCCCGTGCGTCAGACCGGCCTCGTGCACCGCCCGCAGGGCGCCCGCCAGGTCCGCGCCGATCTCCGCCACCCGGTACGGCGAGACGGGGCCGTTGCCGGCCAGCCGCTCCAGCGGCACCCCGCCCACCGCCTCCTCGGCGACCCACAGCACCTCGTCCTCCGGGCCCGCCGCGAGCCCGCGCAGCAGCCGCGGGTGCGCGGCGGCGGCGGCCGCGACCTGCGCGACCCGGGCGGTCAGCCGCGGCCCGTACGACGGCGCGGGCGCCCCCACCGGGTGCCCGGGCACCAGCAGTTCGGGCAGTTCCAGCCCGAACAGCCGCACCCGCGCCCCGCTCTGGACGTCCACCGCAGGAAGGCCGACCTCCCCCTCCGAACGGCCCGTCACCCGGTACCGCCCGGCCACCACTTGACCCGGCTCCGCTCGCATGCCTGTTCCTCACGCCGTCGTCCCGCCAGCGTACGGCCCCGGGCCGCCGCGACCTACGGTGCGGGCTGGAAGCTCTCGAAGGCGATCCGGCGGGCCAGCGAGCCGTCCGGGGCCGACCAGACCTCCTCGGGCATGGTCCAGTAGATCGCGTACCCGTACTTGCCGCCGCCGGTGACGAAGCCGCGGTTGAGCGAGTGCAGCAGGGTGCCGGTCTTGCCGGTGTAGGTCCACTCCCAGTCGGCGGCGTTGGCCCAGTCCCGGTAGGAGACGGCCTCCACCCGGACCTTGCGGTAGTTGGTCATCTTCGCGTTGCGGTCGGACTCCTGCCAGTCCTTCAGGGCGCTCGCCCCGGCCGGGGACTGCCAGTCGACGACCAGCCGCAGCCCGCGGCCCTCGAAGCGCCGGCTGGTGGCGCGGTAGTCCGGCCCCTGGTCGGACATCCAGTCGGGCAGCGCGATGCTGAACCCGGACTTGTCCTTGTACACCGTGTACCCGGCCGGGAGCTGCCCGGGCGACAGCACCGGCGACGGGTCCGCGGCGGCCGGCGCCGAGGGCGAGCCGTCGGCCGACGGGCTCGCGGACGCCTCCGCCGAGGGCGGGCCGGCCGGCGCGGACGCCGTGGCCGCCGGGGACCCCTGGTCCGCGGCGGCCGCGCCGCCGCCGTGGCCGCGGGGCCAGAACACCACCAGCGCCGCGATCAGGGCGAGCGCCGCGACCACCGCCGCCCCGGCCAGCAGCGCCCGCCGCCGCGAGCCGAACGGCCCGCCCGCGGACGGCACTTCGGCCTTCCGCGCGGGCCCGGCGGCCGGTTCCGCGATCGGCGCCGCGGCCGGTTCCGGCCCGGGCTCCGGCGGCTTCGGGACGGCCACCGTCTCGGCCTCCGGCAGCGGCTTGCCGGCCGCGATCAGTTCGAGCAGCGGCCGGGCGGCGTCGGCGTCCATCCGCTTCGCCGGGTCCTTCTCCAGCAGGCCCTCGATGACGCCGCGCAGCGGCCCGGCGTTGCGCGGCTCCGGCAGCGGCTCGGTCATCACCGCGGTGAGGGTGGCCAGCGCGTCGCCCCGGTCGTACGGCGGGACGCCCTCGACCATCGCGTACAGCGTGCCGCCCAGCGACCACAGGTCGGAGGGCGGTCCGGGCAGCTTGCCGCGGGCCCGCTCGGGGGCGATGTAGGAGGGTGCGCCGACCAGCATGCCGGTGGAGGTGATGGAGGTGTCGCCCTCGACGCTGGCGATGCCGAAGTCGGTGAGCACGGTCCGCCCGTCCTCGCCGATCAGCACGTTGGACGGCTTGACGTCGCGGTGCAGGATGCCCTGGCGGTGCGCGGCGCCGAGCACCCCGAGCAGGTCGAGCGCGATCCTCGCGGCCCGTTCGGGGGCGAGCGGGCCGTCCTCGGCGACCACGTCGGCCAGCGAGCGGCCGGCCACCAGCTCCATCACGATCCACGGCCGGTCGTCCTCCTCGACCACGTCGAAGACGGTGACGGCCGCGGTGTGCCGGATCCGGGCGGTGGCCTTGGCCTCGCGCAGGGTGCGGACCACCAGCCGGTGCTTCTCGATCTCGTCGACGGTGCCGGTCATCCGCAGTTCCTTGACCGCGACGATCCGGCCCAGCATCTCGTCCTCGGCCCGCCAGACGGTGCCCATGCCGCCGCGCCCGAGCACCTCGCCGAGCCGGTAGCGGTCCGCCAGCAGTCGGCCGGTCGGTTCCTGCGGCTGCGTCATCGGTGCGCTCTCCCCATGGTGTTGCGGCCCTCGGCGGGCACCCCGGCCGTGACCTGACGGCATGTCGGACCGCCGGGGGCGGCGGTCGCACGCCGGAGCCCCCATCATCCCCTGTCCCGCCCCGGCCCGGCCACCCGCCCCCGGTCCGGCCGGCCGGTGGCCTCCGGGTGTCCTCCCGGCGTACGGACGCCGCAGGGCCCCCGCCGGTTGCGGCGGGGGCCCTGCGGCCTGCTGACGGGTGCTCAGCGGGGCGTCACCGGCCGGGGTTGACCGTGACCTCGACCCGCTGGAACTCCTTGAGCTCGGTGTAGCCGGTGGTGGCCATCGCCCGGCGCAGCGCGCCGAACAGGTTCATCGTGCCGTCGGGGGTGTGCGACGGGCCGGCCAGGATCTGCTCGGTGGTGCCGACGGTGCCCAGGTGCACCCGCTTGCCGCGCGGCAGCTCCTCGTGGACGGCCTCCATGCCCCAGTGGTAGCCCTGGCCGGGCGCGTCGGTGGCGCGGGCCAGCGCGGCGCCGATCATCACCGCGTCCGCGCCGCAGGCGACGGCCTTCGGGATGTCGCCGCTGTAGCCGACGCCGCCGTCCGCGATGACGTGCACGTACCGGCCGCCGGACTCGTCCATGTAGTCGCGGCGGGCGGCGGCGACGTCCGCGACGGCGGTCGCCATCGGGACCTGGATGCCCAGCACGCCCCGGGTGGTGTGCGCGGCGCCGCCGCCGAAGCCGACCAGCACGCCGGCCGCGCCGGTGCGCATCAGGTGCAGCGCGGCGGTGTAGGTGGCGCAGCCGCCGACGATCACCGGCACGTCCAGCTCGTAGATGAACTGCTTGAGGTTCAGCGGCTCGGCCGCGCCCGACACGTGCTCGGCCGACACCGTGGTGCCGCGGATCACGAACACGTCGACGCCCGCGTCCACCACGGCCTTGGAGAACTCGGCGGTGCGCTGCGGCGAGAGCGCGGCGGCGGTCACGACGCCCGAGTCACGGACCTCCTTGATCCGCTCCTTGATCAGCTCGGCCTTGATCGGCTCCGCGTACACCTCCTGCAGGCGCCGGGTAGCCGCCGCCTCGTCGGGGATGGCGGCGATCTCCTCCAGCAGCGGCCGCGGGTCCTCGTACCGCGTCCACAGCCCCTCCAGGTTCAGCACGCCCAGGCCGCCCAGCTGCCCGATCGCGATGGCCTGCTGCGGCGACACCACGCTGTCCATCGGCGCCGCCAGGAACGGCAGTTCGAACCGGTAGGCGTCGATCTGCCAGGCGATCGAGACCTCCTTCGGGTCACGCGTACGGCGGCTGGGGACGACGGCGATGTCGTCGAAGGAGTACGCCCGGCGGCCGCGCTTGCCTCGCCCGATCTCGATCTCAGTCACTTCGAGCCCTTCTGCTGCTTTCCATCTCCCGACCGGGTCCCCCCGGCCACGCCCCCAAGTATCCCGTACGCGCCCCCACCTGCCCCGCCAGGGGCGCGCCCGGGCCCGGACGGCACGGAACCGCCCGGCCGGCGGTCGATCCGCGGCCGGGCGGTTCCGGTGGCCTCAGCGCGCGTTGTAGTTCGGCGCCTCGACCGTCATCTGGATGTCGTGCGGGTGGCTCTCCTTGAGGCCCGCCGAGGTGATCCGGACGAACCGCCCCTTGGTCTGCATCTCCTCGATGCCGGCCGCGCCCACGTACCCCATGGTCTGCCGCAGGCCGCCGACCAGCTGGAAGAGCACCGCGGACAGCGGGCCGCGGTAGGGCACCTGGCCCTCGATGCCCTCGGCGATCAGCTTCTCGTCCGAGGAGACCTCGGCCTGGAAGTAGCGGTCCTTGGAGAAGGACTTCGCCTGCCCGCGGGTCTGCATGGCGCCCAGCGAGCCCATGCCGCGGTACGACTTGAACTGCTTGCCGTTGATGAAGAGCAGCTCGCCGGGCGACTCCTCGCAGCCGGCCAGCAGCGAGCCGAGCATCACGGTGTCGGCGCCGGCGCACAGCGCCTTGCCGATGTCGCCGGAGTACTGCAGGCCGCCGTCGCCGATGATCGGGACGCCCGCGGCCTGGCAGGCCTGGGCGGCCTCGTAGATCGCGGTGACCTGCGGGACGCCGACGCCGGCGACCACGCGGGTGGTGCAGATCGAGCCGGGGCCGACGCCGACCTTCACGCCGTCCACGCCGGCGTCGAGCAGCGCCTGGGCGCCGTCCCGGGTGGCGACGTTGCCGCCGACGACGTCCACCGGCACGGCGGACTTGATCTTGGAGATCCAGGACAGCGCGTTGTGCGAGTGCCCGTGCGAGGTGTCGACGACCAGGAAGTCCACGCCCGCGCCGACCAGCGCCTGGGCCCGGTCGAAGGCCTCGGCGGAGGCGCCGACGGCGGCACCCACCAGCAGCCGGCCCTCGGAGTCCTTGGCGGCGTTCGGGTACTTCTCGGCCTTGACGAAGTCCTTGACGGTGATCAGGCCCTTGATCCGGCCCTCGTCGTCGACCAGCGGCAGCTTCTCGATCTTGTGGCGGCGCAGCAGCGCGACCGCGTCCTCGCCGGAGATGCCGACCTTGCCGGTGATCAGCGGCATCGGCGTCATGATGTCGCCGACCTTGCGGCTGCGGTCGGTCTCGAAGGCCATGTCGCGGTTGGTGACGATGCCCAGCAGCTTGCCCTCGGCCGTGGCCACCGGCACGCCGGAGATCCGGAACCGGGCGCACAGCGCGTCGGCCTCGGCCAGCGTGGCCTCCGGGCCGACGGTGATCGGGTCGGTGACCATGCCGGACTCGGAGCGCTTCACCAGGTCGACCTGGTTGACCTGGTCCTCGATCGACAGGTTCCGGTGCAGGACGCCGACGCCGCCCTGGCGGGCCATCGCGATCGCCATCCGGGACTCGGTGACCTTGTCCATCGCGGCCGACAGCAGCGGGATGTTGACCCGCACGTTCCGGGAGATCCGCGAGGAGGTGTCGACCTGGTTGGGCAGCACCTCGGAGGCCCCGGGCAGCAGCAGGACGTCGTCGTACGTGAGTCCGAGCATGGCGAACTTCTCGGGTACGCCGGCGGCGTTGTAAGACATGGGGAACCTTCCGTGGCGGGCCGTCGTTCTGCGCACGGGCGCCCGGCTGTCACCGGCCGCCAAGACGCCCGGCGCTTCGGAGGAACCTCCAAGGGAACCCCGCGCGCACCGGAGAAACTTTGGCGACCCGACCAGGCGCCGATACCCCATGGTACTGGTGGTCCGGGGTGGGTCGTCGCGCCCTCTTGACAACATCCGACCGCCCGCACTTCTTCCGCTCGCAGCCGGTCGGCCGTCCACGCGCGTC
This sequence comes from Kitasatospora cineracea, assembly GCF_003751605.1. Taxonomy (NCBI): domain Bacteria; kingdom Bacillati; phylum Actinomycetota; class Actinomycetes; order Kitasatosporales; family Streptomycetaceae; genus Kitasatospora; species Kitasatospora cineracea. The sequence continues at coordinate 2,267,816 of NZ_RJVJ01000001.1, read as the reverse complement.
CAGCAGCGCGGACGGGAGCCGGGCCCGGACTCAGCCGCTCTCCTCCGCCAGCGCCCGCAGCCGCGACAGCGCCCGGTGCTGGGCGACCCGCACCGCGCCCGGGGACATCCCGAGCACCTCGCCGGTCTCCTCCGCCGACAGCCCGTCCGCCACCCGCAGCAGCACCAGTTCGCGCTGCCGGGCCGGCAGGTAGGACAGCAGCTCCTTGATCCACTCGGCGTCGCTGGAGAGCAGTGCCCGCTCCTCCGGGCCGAGCGAGTCGTCCGGGGTCTCCGGCAGGTCGTCCGGCGGGATCACCGTCGAGCCGGGCCCGCGCATCGCGGCCCGCTGCAGGTCGGCGATCTTGTGCGCGGCGATCCCGTACACGAAGGCCTCGAACGGGCGCCCGGTGTCCCGGTAGCGGGGCAGCGCGCAGAGCACCGCGACGCACACCTCCTGGGCCACGTCGTCCACGTGGTGCCGGGCCCCGCCGGGCAGGCGCACCAGCCGGCCGCGGCAGTACCGCAGCGCGAGCGGGAGCACGTAGCCGAGCAGCGCCTCGATCGCCGGGCCGTCCCCGCGGACCGCCGCCGCGACCAGTTCGGCCACCTCGGGCGACGTCCCCGCGCCGAGGACGGGCGGGCGGACCGCCGCTCCCGACGGACCGTCGGATCCGGTCACCGGACCGCCCGGTGCCGACGACGGATCGGCAGCCGCACCCTCGGGGGCGGGCTGCACCGGGTCGGGCCCGGCGGCCTCCTCGTCGTCACGCATCGGTCCATGGTGCCTGGTCGGGCCGGAAAACGCGGCACCGCGTCCGGACTTGTGCATCGGAACGTTATCCGTCGCCGCGTGCACCGTGCCGCCTCCCCTGCCTGTCCGCTGGTCCCCGAGGTGCTCCACTACTCCATGGTGCAGCCTCGGGACCACAACGTCACACGTCCGAGCGAGCGCAGTTCGCGCGCCCGCTCAGCGGACCAGGCCCCAACGGAAGCCCAGCGCCACCGCGTGCGCGCGGTCCGAGGCGCCCAACTTCTTGAACAGCCGCCTGGCGTGCGTCTTCACGGTGTCCTCGGACAGGAACAGCTCGCGGCCGATCTCGGCGTTGGAGCGGCCGTGGCTCATCCCCTCCAGCACCTGGATCTCACGGGCCGTCAGGGTCGGCGCGGCGCCCATGTCCGGGCTGCGCAGCCGGCGCGGGGCGAGCCGCCAGGTCGGGTCGGCCAGCGCCTGGGTGACGGTGGCCCGCAGCTCGGCGCGCGAGGCGTCCTTGTGCAGGTAGCCGCGGGCCCCGGCGGCGACCGCGAGGGCCACCCCGTCCAGGTCCTCGGCGACGGTGAGCATGATGATCCGGGCGCCCGGGTCGGCCGACAGCAGCCGGCGGACCGTCTCCACCCCGCCGAGGCCGGGCATCCGGACGTCCATCAGAACGAGATCGGAACGGTCGGCCACCCAGCGGCGGAGGACCTCCTCACCGTTCGTCGCAGTGGTCACCCGGTCCACGCCGGGCACGGTCGCCACCGCACGGCGAAGCGCCTCCCGGGCGAGCGGGGAATCGTCGCAGACGAGTACGGATGTCATGACCGTCGTCCTCCGCAGCTGATCCGCGTCACGTTGAGCCTCCTGGCTGGTACGAACCTCTCCGACACGGCCCCGGACGGACCCGTCCCGATCGCCTCGCTGCGCGACCGTTCCCTGTCCTGCACCCGCTGACCGCCTCCGTACATCCAACGACCGTCACTCGAATGAGTTACGGCCTCACGTCCATATCCACCACTGTACGTGGCCGACCCATCACAGAAGAGCCACCTCGCGGTGCACACGCCGCACTTTTGTGCAGCTCGCGCGCGGTGCCCGCGCCGCGCACGCCCTCCGCGGAGGGTCCGCGCCCGGCCGGGCACCCGATCGGTGCAGCAATCGGGTTCAAACCTCTTGCCCCGTTTGTCCGTTTTTATAGCTTCTGTCAGGTCATTGACTGATTCGTCGGACTGTGGGTGACTTGTCCGTGTAGTTGGCTTAAGTCATATTTCCAGGTGTCCGTACCGGCCCCGTGCAGCCTCGCCGCAGCAGTCGCAGTCGAGCCGCCAGGTCCCGAGCCATGAAGGGAATGAGCCATGGCAGATTTCTCCCGCCTCCCCGGCCCCAACGCAGACCTCTGGGACTGGCAGCTCTCCGCCGCCTGCCGCGGCGTCGACAGCTCGCTGTTCTTCCACCCCGAGGGCGAGCGCGGCGCGGCCCGGACCTCCCGCGAGACGAGCGCCAAAGAGGTCTGCATGCGCTGCCCGGTCCGCACCCAGTGCGCGGCCCACGCCCTGGCCGTCCGCGAGCCGTACGGGGTCTGGGGCGGCATGACCGAGGACGAACGCGAGGAGCTGCTCGGCCGCTCCCGCAACCGCCTGGCCGAAGTCCCGCTGGCGATGCCGCAGACCATCCGCCGCTGAACCCCCGCCCCGCCGCGGCCGTCCCCGCCGCAGCGGCCCGCACCACGCGGACGCGTCGCCCGCCCGTCCCCGGCCGGCGCCGCGCTCAGCGGGCGGCGGCCGACGCCGCGAGCTGGTCCAGCATCAGCGCCACCGCCGGAACCTCCGCCAGGTCCGGCAGGGTCAGCGCCACCACCTCGCGCCGGGCCGGCTCGCCCGACGCCACCCGCACCGGCACCGCCGCCACCCCCGGGTGCCGCACCGACTCCAGCGCCAGCCCCGGCAGCACCGCCACCCCCAGGCCCGCGCCGACCAGGCCCACCACCGCCGGGTAGTCGTCGGTGGCGAACTCGATCGCCGGCGCGAAGCCCGCGTCCGTGCACAGCTCCACCAGGTGCCCCCGGCACTGCGGACAGCCCGCGATCCACTGCTCCCCCGCCAGCTCCGCCAGGTCCACCGGGTCGCCCTCGCCCCGGCCCGCCAGCGGGTGCCCGGCCGGCACCAGGCCCACCAGCGGGTCGTCCAGCAGCGGGCGCACCACCAGCTCCGTCCAGTCGTTCGCGGCCGCGGTCGCCGCCGCCTCCAGCGCCGCCTCGGCCCGCGCCTCGCGCAGCGTCGCGTGCGGGGACGGCAGGCTCAGCCCGCCCTGCGAGTCCGGGTAGCGGAACGCCAGCGCGACCTCGCACTCGCCGCCCCGCAGCATCGCCAGCGCCTGGGTCGGCTCCGCCTCCACCAGCGAGACCCGCACCCCCGGGTGCGCCGTCCGCACCTGTGCCACCGACCGCGGCACCAGCGTCGAACTCGCCGTCGGGAACGAGACCAGCCGCACCCGCCCGGCCCGCAGCCCGGCGATCGCCGCGACCTCCTCCTCGGCCGCCGACAGCCCCGCGAGGATCCCGTCCGCGTGCCGCAGCAGCACCCGTCCGGCCTCGCTCAACTGCATCTCCCGCCCCGACCGCACCACCAGCGGGGTGTCCACCGCCTTCTCCAGCGCCTTCATCTGCTGGCTCACCGCGGGCTGCGTGCACCCCAGTTCGCGCGCCGCGGCGGAGAACGACCCGGTCCGGGCGACGGCGTGCAGGACGCGGAGGTGGCGGGCTTCGATCACGCTTCAACTCTAGGGGAGCCGGAAAACCACAGGGTGCGAGAGCCTGCGGAAGCAGGGGCGCGGGGAACTGCGCGCCCGGCCCGGCACCGCGCCCGCAGCCGGCGACGTGCCTCCGGCCCCACCCGCCCCGCTCCACGCGAAGGGGCGCGAGGCCCTGGCGGTCCGAGCCCGGCACCACGAGAGTGCCCGGTCGGTCGCGCAGTTCCTCGCGCCCCTGCTTCCGCCTTCGCCGCCTCAGCGGCGGCCGGCGGCTAGCGGCCGGCGCTTCAGTGGCTGTGGCCGTGGCCGCCGTGCGAGTGGCCGTGGCCCGCCCCCTCGTCCTCTTCCTTCTTCTCCACCACGAGGGTCTCGGTGGTGAGCAGCAGGGAGGCGATGGAGGCGGCGTTCTCCAGGGCGGAGCGGGTGACCTTGACCGGGTCGATGACGCCGGCCTTGACCAGGTCGCCGTACTCGCCGGTGGCGGCGTTGTAGCCCTGGCCGGCCTCCAGCTCGGCGACCTTGGAGGTGATGACGTAGCCCTCGAGGCCGGCGTTCTGGGCGATCCAGCGCAGCGGCTCGGCGAGCGCCTTGCGGACGACGGCGACACCGGTGGCCTCGTCGCCGGACAGGCCGAGGCCGCCCTCCAGGACCTTCGCGGCGTGGACGAGCGAGGCGCCACCGCCGGCGACGATGCCCTCCTCGACCGCGGCGCGGGTCGCCGAGATGGCGTCCTCCAGGCGGTGCTTGCGCTCCTTGAGCTCGACCTCGGTGGCCGCGCCGACCTTGATCACGCAGACGCCGCCGGCCAGCTTGGCGAGGCGCTCCTGGAGCTTCTCGCGGTCCCAGTCGGAGTCGGTGTTGGCGATCTCGGCCTTGATCTGGGCGACCCGGCCCGCGACCTCGGCGGAGTCACCGGCGCCGTCGACCACGATGGTCTCGTCCTTGGTGACGGTGATCCGGCGGGCGGTGCCGAGCACCTCCAGGCCGACCTGGTCGAGCTTGAGGCCGACCTCCTCGGAGACGACCTGGCCGCCGGTGAGGGTGGCGATGTCGCCGAGGATCGCCTTGCGGCGGTCGCCGAAGCCGGGGGCCTTGACCGCGACCGCGTTGAAGGTGCCGCGGATCTTGTTGACCACCAGGGTGGAGAGGGCCTCGCCGTCGACGTCCTCGGCGATGATCAGCAGCGGGCGGGAGCCGCCGGCCTGCAGGACCTTCTCCAGCAGCGGCAGGAGCTCCTGGATGGAGGAGATCTTGCCCTGGTTGATCAGGACGTACGGCTCCTCCAGGACGGCTTCCTGGCGCTCCGCGTCGGTGACGAAGTACGGCGACAGGTAGCCCTTGTCGAACTGCATGCCCTCGGTGAACTCGAGCTCGACGCCGAAGGTGTTGGACTCCTCGACGGTGATCACACCGTCCTTGCCGACCTTGTCGATCGCCTCGGCGATCAGCTCGCCGACCTGGGCGTCCTGCGCGGAGAGGGAGGCGACGGCGGCGATGTCGTCCTTGCCCTCGATCTCGCGGGCCACCGAGAGGAGGTGCTCGGAGACGGCGGCGACGGCCTTGTCGATGCCCTTCTTCAGGGCGGCCGGGCCGGCGCCGGCGGCGACGTTGCGCAGGCCCTCGTTGACCAGGGCCTGGGCCAGCACGGTGGCGGTGGTGGTGCCGTCGCCCGCGACGTCGTTGGTCTTGGTGGCGACCTCCTTGACCAGCTGCGCGCCGAGGTTCTCGTACGGGTCGTCGAGCTCGACCTCGCGGGCGATGGTCACACCGTCGTTGGTGATGGTGGGGGCGCCGAACTTCTTGTCGATGACGACGTTGCGGCCCTTGGGGCCGATGGTCACCTTGACGGTGTCGGCCAGCTTGTTGACACCGCGCTCCAGCGAGCGGCGGGCGTCCTCGTCGAACTGCAGGGTCTTCGCCATGGTCCCGTTTCCTCAGGGGTAGGTCTGCGTACGTGGAGCAACAACCGCGCCCCGGGCCCCTGTCGGTGCGACACGGATCCGGGGCGGGCTGGGACGTCTTACTGCGCGGACGTCTTACTTCTCGATGATCGCGAGGACGTCGCGGGCCGAGAGGACGAGGTACTCCTCGCCCTGGTACTTCACCTCGGTGCCGCCGTACTTCGAGTACAGGACGATGTCACCGACGGCGACGTCGAGCGGCAGACGCTGGCCGTCCTCGAAGCGACCCGGGCCGACGGCCAGGACGACGCCCTCCTGGGGCTTCTCCTTGGCCGTGTCCGGGATCACCAGGCCGGAGGCGGTGGTGGTCTCGGCGTCGAGCGGCTGGACCACGATGCGGTCCTCGAGCGGCTTGATGGCAACCTTGCTGCTGGTGGTCACGTCCGAGCTCCCCTTCGGAGATTACGGGGTTGTCTAACAGGTAGGTGGCGACTTCTGCGCGCCCGCCGTCGCGGGGGTCGGACACGCTTCATCGCGTTAGCACTCTCCCTGGGGGGAGTGCCAGGAACGACCTTAGGACGCCGTTAGCACTCAGTCAACCAGAGTGCCAACGACGTCGTGTCGGATTCGCGCCCGCCGCCCGCCGCACGCCCCCCGGGAACGGGTACCCGAGCCGGGTGGAGCTGAGCCCGGGTACTCAGGTGGTGCACCAACGGCCCGGCCAGGATGGGCACATGACGACGATTCGACCGTCCGTGCGGCGGGACGCGTTCCACGCGGTGTGGCTGCTGGCCCTGGTGGTGCCGCTGCTGATGGCGGTCCCGTACCTGTTCGTGGTGGGCGTGTTCGGCCTGGCCGTGATGTCCGAGCCGGACGGGACCGGCGACGGGGCGGGCTCGGCGGTGGCGGCGTGCGGGCTGCTCCTGCTGCTGGCGGTGGCCGTGCCGGTGCTGGCGACGGCGCTGACCGCCCGGCGGGGGTACCGGATCGCGCCGCTCTCGCTGTGGACGGCGGGCCCGGTGCTGGCGGTGGCGCTGTCCTCGGTGGTCAGGCTCTGACCACCGGCGCCGGGCGGGGACAATGGCCCGGTGGAGATCGAGTCGTTCCGGGCGCTGCTGACCGAGCAGGGGCAGGCGCTGCTGGCCGAGTTGCGGGGGTTCACGGCGGCCGGGGAGCTGGCGCTGGCGACCAGGCTGCGGCGGGAGTACCCGGCGGAGCTGGTGCGGGCGGCGTTCGAGCAGGCCCGGCTGCGGCAGCGGGCGGAGGCGAAGTTCGGGGCGGACGCCGCTTCGATGTACTTCACCCAGCACGGGGTGGAGCAGGCCACCCGGCGGTCGGTCGCCGAGTGGCGGGCGGGCCGGTTCGCGGCGCTGGGGGTGAGGCGGCTGGCCGACCTGTGCTGCGGGATCGGCGGGGACGCCGTCGCGCTGGCCCGGGCCGGGATCGCGGTGCTGGCGGTCGACCGGGACGGGCTGACCTGCGAGGTGGCCCGGGCGAACGCGGCGGCGCTGGGCGTGGCCGACCTGGTGGAGGTCCGGCAGGCGGACGTCGCGGAGGTCGACACGGCGGGTTTCGACGCGGTGTTCACCGACCCGGCGCGGCGCACCTCGCGCGGCCGGGTGTTCGACCCCGAGGCGTACTCGCCGCCGCTGTCCTGGGCGGTGCGGGCGGCCCGCAGCGCCCCGTTCGGGGCGCTGAAGGTGGCGCCGGGCATCCCGCACGAGCTGGTGCCGGAGGGCGCCGAGGCGGAGTGGGTCTCGGACCGGGGCGAGGTGAAGGAGGCGGTGCTGTGGTTCGGCACGGACGCCGCCGAGCCGTACCGGGCGACGCTGCTGCCGGGCCCGCACTCGCTGTCCGGCGGCGCGCTGCCGGCCCCGCCGGTGGGCCCGGTGGGGCGCTACCTGTACGAGCCGGACGGGGCGGTGATCCGGGGCCGGATGGTCGCGGAGGTGGTGGCGGCGGTGAACGGGCGGCTGATCGACCCGATGATCGCCTACGTCACCTCGGACGAGCTGCGGCCGACCCCGTACGCGCAGGCGTACGAGCTGACCGACGTGCTGCCGTTCCAGGTGAAGCGGTTGAAGGCGCTGGTGAAGGAACGCCGGATCGGCACCCTGGTGGTGAAGAAGCGCGGGGCGTCGGTCGTCCCGGAGGAGCTGCGGCGGCAGGTGAAGCCGGCCGGGCCGAACGCGGTGACGGTGATCGTGGCCCGCACCGCGGCCGGCCCGGTGATGATGCTGGGTCAGCCGGCCGGCTTGGCGATGTAGTCGTCGAGGCGGGCGACGGTGAAGCCCTGTTCCCGGATCCGGGAGAGCAGTTCGCCGAACATCTGGGTCATGGTCTCGCCCTTGAGCTCGGACGGGCCGCGGAAGTGGGCGAGGATGATGTCGCCGTTCTTCAGCTTCTTGTCGGCGGCCTGGTACTGCATGTCGTGGATCTGCATGGACTCCCGCCACAGCACGACGGCGCGCGGCCCGCACTCCTGGACGGAGGTGTTCAGGGTGGGGGTGTTGGCGCCGTCGCCGTAGGGCGGGCGGAACAGGTACGGGGCGGTGCCGTACTGCTCGGTGAGGGCCGCCTGGTCGTCGCAGATCTGCGACTTCTGCTGGGCGGCGGTGAGCTTGCTCATCACCGGGTGGCTGACGGTGTGGTTCTGGATGCTGTTGCCGAGCGCCTGCAGCGGTTTGAAGTAGCCGTAGTTGCCCTTCACGATGTCCTTGGTCAGGAACATCGTGATCGGGACCTTGAGTTCGGTGAGCATCTCGACGAACTTCGGGTCCTTCTCGGCCCCGTCGTCGATGGTGATGAACACGACCTTGTCGGAGGTCGGGACTTCGCTGAACACCGGTACCTGGCCGGACTTGGTCAGCTTGACCGGGCGGTCGGCGGGCGGCGTGGGCGCCTTGGGCATCGGCTTGAGGCCCCACTTGGCCCAGGCGGCCTCGGGCACCGCGTCCTGGGCCGGGGAGGCGAACCCCCCGGCGGACGGCGAGCCGGCCGCGGAGGACGCCGCGGCGGGCCCGGCCGGGGCGGCGGACGACCCGGCCGGGGCCGGGTCGCTCCCGCAGCCGCTCGCCGCCAGCAGCACGGCCAGCGCGCCCGCCCCGTACCCGATCCGCTCCCGCATGCCCACCGGTGCCCCCGTCGCCTCTGCTGCCTCTACACGCGTGTCGATGTTCAGGACGCAGGCTACCGGTTCGGCGGTTGCCTACCCGGCATCCGTGCGGGTGAAGGTCCAGCGGTGCGCCGGGCGGGCCAGCAGCCCGGCGGGCGGCTCGGGCACCGGCTGCGGCTCGCCCGTCCACAGCGCGATCAGCAGCACCCGCTCGCCCGACGCGGTGAACAGCTCGACCCGCTCCAGGCCGGCCGCGCCGCGCACCGCGGGCAGCGCGGACTCCCGGGCCCAGGCGTGCAGTTCGGCGCCCCGGCCGTCCGCCGCCCGGGCCTCCCACATGGCCGCCAGGGTCACTTCAGGGCCTCGTGCGCGTGCGCGTGGAAGCTGCCGTGCTCGCCCGGGACGTGGGTCTCGGTGACCGGCAGCGAGGAGTCCGCCGACAGGTCGAAGGAGGACGGCGTGCGGCCCCGCCAGACCATCTCGGCGCCGAGCGCGGCCACCATCGCGCCGTTGTCGGTGCACAGGCCGGGCCGCGGCACCCGCAGCACGATGCCCGCCTTGTCGCAGCGCTGCTGGGCCATCTCGCGCAGCCGCGAGTTGGCGGCCACGCCGCCGCCGATCATCAAGTGGTCGACGTCGTTGTCCTTGCAGGCCCGGACGGCCTTGCGGGTCAGCACGTCGGTGACCGCCTCCTGGAAGGACGCGGCGACGTCCGCCACCGGCACCGGCTCGCCGGCCCGCCGCCTGGCCTCCACCCAGCGCGCCACGGCGGTCTTCAGGCCGGAGAACGAGAAGTCGTACGCCGGGTCCCCGGCGTTGTTCAGCCCGCGCGGGAAGGCGATCGCCTTCCCGTCGCCCTCCCGGGCCATCCGGTCCACCACCGGTCCGCCCGGGAAGCCCAGCCCGAGCACCCGCGCCACCTTGTCGAACGCCTCGCCCGCCGCGTCGTCGATGGTCGCGCCCAGCGGCCGCACGTCGGCGGTGATGTCGCCGCTGAGCAGCAGCGAGGAGTGCCCGCCGGAGACCAGCAGCGCCATCGTCGGCTCGGGCAGCCGGCCGTGCTCCAGCTGGTCCACGCAGATGTGCGAGGCCAGGTGGTTGACGCCGTACAGCGGCTTGTCCAGCGCCCACGCGTACGCCTTGGCGGCGCTGACGCCGACCAGCAGCGCGCCGGCCAGGCCGGGGCCCGCGGTGACGGCGATGCCGTCCAGGTCGCTCGCCTTCACCCCGGCGGTGTCCAGCGCCCGGCGGATGGTCGGGACCATCGCCTCCAGGTGCGCCCGGCTGGCGATCTCCGGGACGACGCCGCCGTAGCGGGCGTGGTCGTTGACGCTGGAGGCGACCGCGTCGGCCAGCAGGGTGGTGCCGCGGACGATGCCGACGCCGGTCTCGTCGCAGGAGGTCTCGATGCCGAGGACGAGGGGTTCGTCAGCCATTGTGATGATCCTTCAGGTCGCTTGCGTCGCTTGCCAGGTGGTCCAGACGCATCACCAGTGCGTCCACGTTGGCGGGCTGGTAGTAGCCCCGCCGGATCCCGACCGGCTCGAACCCGAACCGCTCGTACAACCGCTGCGCCCGGAGGTTGTCCACCCGCACCTCCAGCAGCAGCTCGGCGCAGCCGCGCCGGACCGACTCCTCGACCAGCTCGGTCAGCAGCAGCGTCCCGAGCCCCGCCCCCTGCCGGTCGGCGTCCACCGCGATGGTCTGCACGTCGCTGTCCGGCCCGACCGCCATCAGCCCGGCGTACCCGACGACCGCCCCGCCCCGGTCGACGGCCACCACGTAGTGCCGGCTCCCGCCGGGGAACGCCTCCGCCAGCTCCGACCAGTACATGCCCCGCGACCACGCGTCCTCGGGGAACAGCCGGTGCTCCAGCACCATGACGGCCTCGATGTCCCACCAGCGCATGGGCCGCAGCGCGTACTCAGCCACGCCGGCCGCCCGCCCGTCCGGGAGCGCCGGTCACGCCGGAAGCACCGCCTTGTAGCCCGCCGGGACCTGCGCGTCCGGCCGCCGCAGGTACAGCGGCGCGTTCGGCAGCAGCTCCCGGCCGGCGGCCAGCTCGCGGACCGCGAAGTCGGCCAGCGCGCCCGCCGAGACGTGCTCGGGGCCGCTCGCCGCGGGCAGTCCGTACAGCAGGGCGCCGGCGCCGACGGTCCGCTCGCCGGGGTCGGTCTCGGCCGGGCGGTCCACCGCGGGGCCGCCGGTCCGGGTGCCGTCCGCGGCGTAGGAGGCCCAGTAGACCTCCTTGCGCCGGGCGTCGGTGGCGACCGTGAACGCCCCCGTCAGGCCCTCGGTGCGGGCCTGGTGGGCGATCGCGTCGAGGGTGCAGACGCCGTGCACGGGCAGGCCGAGCGCGTCGCCGAGCGCGGCGGCGGTGACCAGGCCGACCCGCAGGCCGGTGTACGGGCCGGGGCCGACGCCGACCGCGAGGCCGGTCAGGTCGCGCTTGTCCGCTCCGGCGGCGCGCAGCACGGCCGCGATGGTGGGCAGCAGCAGTTCGCCGTGCCGGCGGGCGTCGACCTCGTAGGACTCGGCGAGCACCCGCTCTCCGTCGTGGACGGCGGCGGTGACGGCGGGGGTGGCGGTGTCGAAGGCGAGGAGGAGCACGGGTCCAAGGTTAGAGGGTCCGGCGCGGGGCCCGTGCGACCCGGTCCGGCCGGAACACACGTCCGGCAGGAGGCCGGAACGGCGGACCGCACCTGGCACGATGGGCTTCGCTGAGGTCGATACGGTGCGGCGCGGAGCGTTGAGGAGCTGACGTGGCGAAGCTGGGTCCTGGTGCGGTGGTCGGCGGGCTGACCCTGGGTGCCCTGGCGGTGATCGGGCTGCTGGCCTTCCAGGCGAACGGCGCGGCCTCGCGCGCGGTCGCGGCGGTGCCGTCCGCGTCGAGCGCGGCCCCGTCGGCCTCCGCCCCGGAGAGCGCCCGGCCGACCGTGCCGCCGCTGCCCGCCGAGTCCGGCACCGGCCTGCGGGTGGTGTACGCGCTGCAGGAGCACCAGGTGTGGCTGGTCGACCCGAAGAAGCCGAACCCGGTGGTGGCCGCGTTCAAGGTGGTGCCGGGCAACACCCTGCCGGCCGCGGGCACCTACACCGTCACCAGCCGGACCGCGGCGGGCACCGGCACGGACGGGCGGCAGATCGAGCACGTGGTGCGGTTCGCCCAGCAGTCCGGCACGGTGTTCGGGTTCAGCGCCCTGGTGGACGAGAAGGCGCCGGCCCCGACGCTGGACCCGAGGACGAAGACCGGCGGCCTCCGGGCGTCCCGGGCGGACGGCCAGGCACTGTGGGACTTCGCGCCGAACGGCACCCGGGTGGTGGTGATCGCCTGACCCGGGTCGCCGCCCCGGCGCCGCGCTCGGCCGTACCGTGCTCGGCGCTGTGCTCAGGCCGCGTCGCGCTCCGGCGGGGTGGAGACGGCCTCGGCGGCCCGGCCGGCCGCCAGCAGGGCGCGCATCGGCACCGGTGCGGCGGCGGCCCGCTCCGGCTCGGCGGCCGGCCGGGCCGCGGGGCGGTCCTCGGTGGTCCTGGGGGGTGTGCTCGCCATCGGGCGCCTCCCTAGTTAGGCATACCTAACCTGCTGGCGCCATCCCATCACGGCCCCGCCGTGCGCCGCAACCGTTTCCCGACACGCTGTCGGAAACCCGGGTCAGTTCTCACTCAAACCGGTGAGGTCCGCGGCGTCCCAGCGCCCGCCCAGCCCGGTGACGGTGACCCGCCGCCCGTCCGACTCGCCCAGCTCGTCCGCCGTCTCGCCGCCCAGGGTGCGCTCGATCCGGATCTCCAGCCGGTTCTCGGACAGCTCCTCGACCTTGCCCTCGCCCCACTCCACGACGACCACCGACTCGGGCAGCGACACGTCCAGGTCGAGGTCCTCCATCTCGTCCAGGCCGCCGGCCAGCCGGTACGCGTCGACGTGCACCAGCGCGGGGCCGCCGGTCAGCGAGGGGTGCACCCGGGCGATCACGAAGGTCGGCGAGGTGACCGCGCCGCGCACCCCCAGGCCCTCGCCCAGGCCGCGGGTCAGCGTGGTCTTGCCGGCGCCCAGCTCCCCCGAGAGCAGCACCAGGTCGCCGGGGCGCAGCAGGGCGGCCAGGCGCCGGCCGAGGCCGGTCATCCGCTCCGCGGTGTCGACGGTCAGAGTGGTCTGCGAGCCCATGGCGTCCTTCTTCGTTCGTTGCGGCCACCCCTAAGGTGCCACACCGGGCGAAGCGTTCCGCTCAGTCCTCGGGCCGCTCGGCTGCCAGCTCCCGCACCGCGTCCGGCAGCGGGCCGGTCCCGGCCCGGTCGGCGGCGCGCTCCAGCAGCGCGGCGAGCTCCCGGTCGACGGTGCCGGGGCGCTCCAGCATCACCAGGTGCCCGGCGTCCGGCACCAGCACCAGCCGGGCGGCGGGCAGTGCGGCGGCGATCGCCTCGGAGTACTCGGGCGGGGTGAGCAGGTCCTTGGTGCCGGCCAGGACGAGGACCGGCAGGCCGTCCATGGCGGCCAGCGCGGCCCGCTTGTCGTGCGCGGAGAATGTCGGGTAGAACTCGGCGACCACGTCGATCGGGGTGGCGTCCAGGAGTTGCTCGGCGAACCGGGCCACCGCCGGGTCGACGTCCTTGCCGCCGAACGAGAAGCGCCGGTAGAACACCGCGGCCAGGTCGGCGCCCCAGCGCCGGGTGGCCTCGACCAGTTCGACCTGGCGGCCCAGCAGCCGTATCACCCCGGGCGCGACCCGCTTGACCACCTTGGCGCCGACCGCGGGCAGGCCCAGCGGCACCGCGTCCCAGTCGCCCGCCAGGGTGCCGATCAGCGCGACGCCGGCCACCCGGCCGCCGGGGCCGAACAGTTCGGGGCGCCGGTCGGCCAGCGCCATCACGGTCATGCCGCCCATCGAGTGCCCGACCAGCACGATCGGCCCCTCGGGGACGGCCGCGTCCAGCACCGCCTCCAGGTCCGCGCCGAGCTGGTCGATCGAGGCGGGCTCGCCGCCCGCGTACGAGCGGGAGCGCTCGGAGCGGCCGTGGCTGCGCTGGTCCCAGAACACGGTGCGCAGCGCGCCGCGCAGCGCGGCCCGCTGGAAGTGCCAGCCGTCCTGGTTGAGGCAGTAGCCGTGGCAGAACACCACGGTCGGCCCGCCGGCCGCCGGGGCCTCGTCGACCTCGACGTACAGGCCGGTGCCGTCGGCGGCGGGCACCGTGGTGGCGGTGCCGCGCAGCGAGCCGAAGGCGGCGGCCGCGTCGAGCTCCTCGCGGGCCCGCTTGCGCATCGCCCGGCCGACCGTCATCCGCTCTATCGCCACCCCGGCCGCGGCGCCGGCCGCCAGCACGCCCAGCGAGATGCCGATCAGCCCGGCCCTGGACACCCCGCCGGTGGACTCCTCAGCCATCGGTCACCCCCGCAGTCCGCCGACGTAGCGTCGGGGGACCCGGCCCCCGATCCGGGTGATGATCTCGTACGCGATGGTGCCGCAGGCCCGCGCCCAGTCCTCGGCGGTGGGCTCGCCCCGCTCGCCGGAGCCGAACAGCAGCACCTCGTCGCCGGTCTCCGGGGTGTCCCCGCCGAGGTCGACGACGAACTGGTCCATCGCCACCCGGCCCGCCACCCGGTACCAGGTCGAGCCGATCTGCACCGGCCCGGTGTTGCTGGCGTGCCGCGGCACGCCGTCCGCGTAGCCGAGCGGGACCAGGCCGAGCGTGGTCGGGCCGGCCGTCGTGTAGTGGTGCCCGTACGAGATGCCGTGGCCGCCGGGCGCCCGCTTGACCAGCGCCAGCCGGGCCGCCAGCGACATCACCGGGCGCAGCCCGAAGTCGGCCGGGGAGCCGACGTCGGGGACGGGCGACAGGCCGTACATGGCCAGGCCGGGCCGGACCAGGTCGTAGTGCGACTGCGGCAGCAGCAGCGTCGCCGGGGAGTTCGCCAGGTGCCGCACCTCGGGGTCGACGCCGGCCCGCTCGGCGAACGCCAGGGCCTGCGCGAACGAGTCCAGCTGGGCCTGGATCGAGGGGTGTCCGGGTTCGTCGGCGGCCGCGAAGTGCGACCAGACGCCGACCACCCGCAGCAGGCCGTCGGCCTGCGCCTTGACGGCGTTCTCCACCAGGTCGGGCCAGTCGTGCGGCTGGCAGCCGTTGCGGCCCAGGCCGGTGTCGGCCTTCAGGTGCACCCGGGCCGGGATGCCGGTCTCCCGGACGGCGGCCAGCAGTTCGTCCAGCGCCCACTGCCCGCTGACCGAGACGTCCACCGACTCGCGCAGCGCCCGCGCCCACGGCCCGCCCGGCGTCCACAGCCAGCACAGGATCCGGGCCTGCTCCGGGCCGATGCCCGCGGCCCGCAGGGCGAGCGCCTCCTGCGGCGTGGCCGTCCCGAGCCAGCCCGCGCCCGCCGCGACCGCCTCCCGGGCGCACCGCAGCGCGCCGTGGCCGTAGGCGTCCGCCTTGACCACCGCCATCAGCTCGGGCCCGTTGGTGCGCGCGCGCAGCGCGGCCAGGTTGTCGCGCAGCGCGGCCAGGTCGATGGTCGCCTCGGCCCGCGCGCCCTGGGTCAGTGCGGGCGTCCCGGTGGTGTTCGCAGTCGTCATCGCGTATCAGTCTCCCAGACAGCGGCCACTCCCCCCAGCAGGGGCACGGCCCGCCGGGGGCGCGTCACCCGCCCGCCCCGCCCCGTCGGCCGTCCCGGGTGCTTCCACGCGGTGGCCCGCGTTCCGGTTCCGGTGTCGGGTCGGGCGGGCGGGCCTCAGCCGGTGAGCGAGCCCCAGGCGTGGTGCAGGGCGGCGGCGAGGTCGAGGGCGGTGATCGGGGCGCCGGGGCCCGCCGCGTGGCGCCCGGCCAGGCCGTGCAGGTAGGCGGCGGCGGAGGCGGCGTCCAGCGGGGCGAGTCCGGTGGCGAGCAGCGAGCCGGCCAGGCCGGACAGGACGTCGCCGCTGCCGGCGGTGCCGAGCCAGCCGGTGCCGGTGGAGTTGACCCGGGCCCGGCCGTCCGGGTCGGCGACGACCGTGGTGGAGCCCTTGAGCAGCACGGTCGCGCCGTAGCGGGCGGCGAGCAGCCGGGCCGCCCGCAGCCGCCGGGCGGCGACCGCGTCGGCGTCGGCGTCCTCGCCGACGCCCGCGAGCAGCCGGGCGGCCTCCCCGGCGTGCGGGGTGAGCAGGACGGGCGCGTCGCGGCCGGCCAGCGCGGCCGGGCCGAGGCGGGCGAGTTCGGTGAGGGCGTCGGCGTCGGCCAGGACGGGCGCGCCGGTGTCGAGCGCCTCGCGCAGGGTGCGTTCGGCGTCCTCGCCGCCGCCCGGGCCGACCACCCACGCCTGGACGCGTCCGGCCCGGGCCGGGCCGTCCTCGGTGACCAGCGTCTCGGGGTGCCGGCGGACCACCTCGGCGGCCGCGTGCCCGGTGTAGCGCACCGCCCCGGCCCCGCCGTGCAGCGCCCCGGCGACGGCCAGCACGGCCGCGCCGGGGTAGCGGGCGGACCCGGCGGCGACGCCGACCACCCCGCGCCGGTACTTGTCGCTCTCCGCGCCGGGGACGGGCAGCAGCGCGGTCACGTCGGCGTGCTGGAGGGCCCGGACGGGGGCGGGCGGCAGGTCGAGGCCGAGGTCGACCAGGTGGACGACGCCCGCGTACCGCGCGCCGGGGTCGATCAGCAGGCCGGGCTTGTGGGTGCCGAAGCAGACCGTGACGTCGGCGCGCAGCGCGGGCCCGGCGACCTCGCCGGTGTCGGGGTCCACCCCGGAGGGGACGTCCACGGCGACCAGGCGGCCTCGGCGCGCCATGGCGGCGAACGGGGCGGCGGCGGGGCGCAGCGGGCCGCGGCCGCCGATCCCGACGATGCCGTCCAGCACCAGGTCGGCCCGGCCGAAGGCGTCCGGGTCCGCGGTGGTCCGGCCGCCCGCGGCGAGCAGCGCGGCCAGCCCTCCGGCGTGCGCCTTGGCCGGGTCGAGCAGCAGCGCCTCGGCGCGGGCCCCGCGCCGGGCCAGCCGGGCGGCGGCGTACAGGGCGTCTCCCCCGTTGTCCCCGGACCCGGCCAGCACCAGCACCCGGCTCCCGTACACCCGCGGCAGCAGCCCCGCGCAGACGGCGGCCAGCCCGGCGGCGGCCCGCTGCATCAGCGCTCCCTCCGGCAGCCGGGCCATCAGCGCGGCCTCGGCGGCCCGGACCTGCTCGACGGTGTGGGCGTGACGCATGCGGGTTCTCCATTCTCGACGAGGGGCGTGTTCACGAGGGGCGTGTTCAGGGGCTCGGGGAACGGCGGGCCCCTGTTGTGGATCCCGCCGTTCTCACCGAAGCCCCCCTGCTGCTCACCCTTCCGCGATGACGACGGCCGAGGCGACGCCCGCGTCGTGGCTGAGCGAGAGGTGCCAGGAGGTGACGCCGAGCGCGGCGGCGCGGGCCTCGACGGTGCCGGTGATGTGGAGCAGGGGGCGGCCGGAGTCCTCGACCCGGACTTCGGCGTCCTCCCAGCGCAGGCCGGGGGGTGCGCCGAGGGCCTTGGCGACGGCCTCCTTCGCGGCGAACCGGGCGGCCAGCGAGGCGGTGCCGCGGCGCAGGCCGGAGGGGAGGATGAGTTCGGCGGGGGTGAAGAGGCGTTCGGCGAGCCCGGGGGTGCGTTCCAGGGACTCCCCGAACCGCCCGATGTCCGCCACGTCGATGCCGACCCCGATGATCACGTCCCGCTCCTTCGTCCGTGCCTGCACAGTGGCTACCCACTACGCAGGCACGGACGATACGCGTGCTACTCGACCGTGACGGACTTGGCCAGGTTGCGCGGCTGGTCGACCTCGTGGCCCTTGGCGGTGGCCAGCTCGCAGGCGAAGACCTGGAGCGGGACGGTGGAGACCAGGGGCTGGAGCAGGGTCGGGGTGACCGGGATCCGGATCAGGTGGTCGGCGTAGGGGACGACGGCCTCGTCGCCCTCCTCGGCGATCACGATGGTGCGGGCGCCGCGGGCCCGGATCTCCTGGATGTTGGAGACGATCTTGTCGTGCAGGATCGAGCGGCCGCGCGGCGAGGGCACCACGACGACGACCGGCAGGCCCTCCTCGATCAGGGCGATCGGGCCGTGCTTGAGCTCGCCGGCGGCGAAGCCCTCGGCGTGCATGTAGGCGAGCTCCTTGAGCTTGAGCGCGCCTTCGAGGGCCACGGGGTAGCCGACGTGCCGGCCGAGGAAGAGCACCGAGCGGGCGTCGGCCAGCGAGCGGGCGAGCGCGCGGACCGGCTCCATGGTGCCGAGGACCTGCTCGACCTGCCGGGGGGCGTCGCCGAGTTCGCGGATCACGGAGGAGATCTCGTCGCCCCACTTGGTGCCGCGCACCTGGCCCAGGTAGAGGGCGACCAGGTAGCAGGCGACCAGCTGGGTCAGGAACGCCTTGGTGGAGGCGACCGCGACCTCGGGGCCGGCGTGGGTGTAGAGGACGGCGTCGGACTCGCGCGGGATGGTCGAGCCGTTGGTGTTGCAGATCGCCAGCACCTTGGCGCCCTGCTCGCGGGCGTGCCGCAGCGCCATCAGGGTGTCCATGGTCTCGCCGGACTGCGAGATGGCGATCACCAGGGTGCGGTCGTCCATGATCGGGTCGCGGTAGCGGAACTCGCTGGCGACCTCGACCTCGCAGGGGACCCGGGTCCAGTGCTCGATCGCGTACTTGGCGATCATGCCGGCGTGGAACGCGGTGCCGCAGGCGACGATCACCACCTTGTCGACCTCGCGCAGCACCTGGTCGGGGATGCGCAGCTCGTCGAGGGTGAGCCGGCCGTCGGTGCCGATCCGGCCGAGGAGGGTGTCGGCGACGGCCTTCGGCTGCTCGGCGATCTCCTTGAGCATGAAGTAGTCGTAGCCGCCCTTCTCGGCGGCCGAGGCGTCCCAGTCGACGTGGTACTCGCGGACCTCGGCGGGGGTGCCGTCGAAGTTGGTCACCGTGACGCCCTCGGGGCGCAGTTCGACGACCTGGTCCTGGCCGAGCTCGACGGCCTCGCGGGTGTGCGCGATGAACGCGGCGACGTCCGAGGCGAGGAAGTTCTCGCCGTCGCCGACGCCCACCACCAGCGGCGAGTTGCGGCGGGCGCCGACCACCGTGCCGGGGGCGTCGGCGTGCACCGCGACGAGGGTGAAGGCGCCGTCGAGCTGGCGGCAGACGGCGCGCATGGCCTCGGCCAGGTCGCCGTCGTAGGCCTCGGCGAGTAGGTGGGCGACGACCTCGGTGTCGGTCTCGGAGCGGAGGGTGCGGCCCCGGTCGGTGAGGTCGGCGCGCAGCCGCGCGAAGTTCTCGATGATGCCGTTGTGGACGACCGCGACCTTGCGGTGGTCGTCGAGGTGGGGGTGGGCGTTGGCGTCGGTGGGGCCGCCGTGGGTGGCCCACCGGGTGTGTCCGATGCCCGTGGTGCCGGCCGGGAGGGGGGTTTCGGCCAGCGACTTCTCGAGGTTGACGAGCTTTCCGGCCCGTTTGTCGGTGGACAGGAGCCACTGCCCGTCGGCTCCTGCGGTCTGCACCGCGACGCCGGCCGAGTCGTAACCCCGGTACTCCAGCCTCCGCAGACCTGCGATCACTACGTCCAGGGCCGACTGAGGCCCGGTATATCCAACAATTCCGCACATGTGCGCCAGCATAAGTGCGCTTGTTCGGGCCCCGGGGGGTCGGATGACCACACCGGGTGACCGACACCACAACACCCGTCGCCCCGGAGACGGCCCACAATGGACACCGTGCTGACCGAACTCTGTACGAAGGGTGCGCCGTCCGCGCCCACTCCCTCCCCGTACGTGGATCTGGACCGCGCCGAGTGGAGTGCGCTGCGCGAGCGCACCCCGCTGCCGCTGACCGCCGAGGAGGTCGAGCGCCTGCGCGGGCTCGGCACCGCCCTGGACCTCGACGAGGTCCGGGACGTCTACCTCCCGCTGTCCCGGCTGCTGAACCTCTACGTGCACGCCACCCACGAACTGCGCGGCGCGATCGGGAGTTTCCTCGACACACCCGACACCGAGCGGGTCCGCACCCCGTTCATCATCGGCGTGGCCGGCTCGGTCGCGGTCGGCAAGTCCACCACCGCCCGGCTGCTGCAGGCACTGCTGGCCCGCTGGCCCGAGCACCCGCGGGTCGAACTGGTCACCACCGACGGCTTCCTGCTGCCCAACGCGGAGCTGCGCCGCCGCGGCCTGATGGCCCGCAAGGGCTTCCCCGAGTCGTACGACCGGCGGGCGCTGATGCGCTTCGTCGCGGACGTGAAGGCCGGCAAGGAGCGGGTGACCGCGCCGGTGTACTCGCACCTGGTGTACGACATCGTGCCGGACGAGCGGCTGGTGGTGGAGCGCCCGGACATCCTGATCGTCGAGGGCCTCAACGTGCTGCAGCCGGCCCTGCCCGGCACCGACGGGCGGACCAGGATGGCGGTCGCCGACTACTTCGACTTCTCGATCTACGTCGACGCCCGCACCGACGACATCGAGGCCTGGTACCTGGACCGGTTCCGCAAGCTGCGGCAGACCGCGTTCCAGGACCCGAACTCCTACTTCCGGCGGTTCACCGAGGTGCCGGAGGAGGAGGCGATGGACTACGGCCGGCAGGTCTGGCGGACCATCAACAAGCCGAACCTGCTGGAGAACGTGCTGCCCACCCGCGGCCGGGCCACCCTGGTGCTGCAGAAGGGGCAGGACCACAAGGTCCGCCGGGCGCTGCTGCGCAAGCTCTGAAACCCGTGGTTGGTCCGCACAGGATCCTCACGTTCCGGTAACCGTCCGCGCACGACCGGTATGCGTCCGTACGGCTCGACCGACGGCGCATCACGGCTTGGTCCCGATTGCCGCGTTTCCCCGCCCGGGGGGGCCGTTATGCCCTCCTTGCGAGGATTCACTCGACCGGCGGACGTCTATCATCAGGACCGCCTCACCAACATTCGGTCAAGTCAGGACGGCTTCGGGAGCCATGCTCGCTTTCTTGCTCCAGCTCCGCCAGTGGTGGACCGTCGGCACCGTCTACCCGTTCGCCGCCTTCATGACCGGCATATGGGTTCTCTGGTTCGTCAGGCTCGCCCTGGCCCGCCGCTACCGGCCCTGGAAGCGCCCCTACGAGGTGACCACTTCGGTGATCATCCCCGTGGTGGACGAACCCGCGGATCTCTTCCACTCGGTGCTGGACCGGATCATCGACCAGCAGCCCACCGAGATGGTGGTGGTCATCAACGGCCGCCGCAACGAGGTGCTCGAGCAGGTCTGCGACCAGCTCGGCGTGTACTGGCTGTGGACCGAGATACCCGGCAAGCGCAACGCCCTGAAGGTCGGCCTGGAGGCCTGCACCAGCGAGATCGCGGTGCTGGTCGACTCCGACACCGTGTGGACGCCCAGCACCCTCCCGGAACTGGTCAAGCCGTTCCGGGACGAGACGGTCGGCGGGGTGACCACCCGTCAGCGCATCCTGGAGCCCGGCCGCTCGGTGCTCACCCGCTGGGCGGACTGGCTGGAGAGCGTCCGCTGCCAGTACTCGATGCCCGCGATGAGCGTGCTCGGCACCGTCGGCTGCCTGCCCGGCCGGACCATCGCCTTCCGCCGGAAGATCCTGGTCGACTGCATGGACGACTTCCTGAACGAGAAGTTCCTCGGGGTGTTCCTCGAAGTCAGCGACGACCGGACGCTGACCAACTACACCCTCAAGCAGGGCTACCGCACTGTCTACCAGTCCACCTCCCTGGTGTACACGGACGCGCCGCTGCAACTGCGCAAGCTCACCAAGCAGCAGTACCGCTGGGCCCGCGGCTCGCAGTACAACACGCTGCGGATGCTGCCGTGGATGCTGCGCCGGGCGAAGATGCTGGCGCTGTTCTACCTGGTCGACATCCTGGTGCCGTTCGTGCTGCTCGGCTCCTTCGCCTCCTGGGGGAAGGCCCTGTGGCGCCACACCGGCCCCAGCCTGTACATGGACCTGCCGCTGCCCGGCGTCCACTGGAAGGCCATCGCCACCATCCTGGTGCTGGCCGCGGTGATGTCCCTGCTCTCGCTGGCCATCCGGTTCGGCCGGCACTTCGCCTACCGGGCACAGGACCTGGTGTTCCTCCCGGTGTTCATGGTGATCAACACCTTCATCCTGCTGCCGGTCCGGCTGCTGGGCTTCTTCCGGATGGGCCACAACGCTTCCTGGGGCACCCGCGCGGACAGCTTCGCGGGTGAACGGGTTCGCAGCGTCAAGGTGGTCATCCCCTATCTGCTGGGCAGCGCCATGCTGGCCGGGTCGGTGATGATGAGTGTCTGAGACGACGTCCGCGGAGAGCTCGGTCCAGGGCTCCCCCGCCACTCGGCGCCGCAAGAAGATGCACTGGTGGTCCCGCGGCAGCGGGATCCGGCTGCGGGTCTGGATGACCGTCAACGTCGTACTGCTGGGCGCCCTGTGCTGGGGGGTGATGGCCGCGCTGCGCCTGGACGACATGGGTCCCCGGTACTCCGGCCTCGGCCGCCCGGCCGCCGGCCCCGGCATGCAGCAGCTGATCCACCCGGCGCCGCCGCCGGTGCCCGACAAGTCGGTGTTCGCCACCCCGAACGGCAAGTACTTCGGCGTGGCGACCCCCGAGGCGCCGTGGTCCTCCGGCGAGGTCGACTCGATCGCCGACAAGGCCGGCGTCCGGCCCACCATGACCGAGTACTTCGTGCGCTGGACCGCCGACTTCGACCCCAAGGCGGTGTCCCGGGCGTACGAGCACGGCACCCTCCCGGTGATCTCCTGGGAGCCCTGGGACGGCGAGGACGCCGGGCACACCGAGCAGCCGACGTACGCGCTGCGGACCATCATCGGCGGCGCCCACGACGACTACATCCGGCGCTTCGCGCAGGGCGTCGCGGCCCAGAAGTGGCCGGTGGCGATCCGGTTCGCGCACGAGATGAACGGCGTCTGGTACCCCTGGTCGGAGGCCAAGAACGGCAACCAGAAGGGCGAGTACGTCGCGGCCTGGAAGCACATCCACGACATCTTCAAGGAGGTCGGGGCGGACAACGCCATCTGGGTGTGGAGCGCCAACATCGTCCGCCCGGTGCCGAACGTCGACCTGGCCTCGCTCTACCCCGGTGACGACTACGTGGACTGGGTCGGCCTGACCGGCTACGGCACCAAGAACGAGGCCACCGCCACCGAGACCTTCGGCCCGACCCTCGACATCATCCGCAAGATCACCAAGAAGCCGATACTGATCACCGAGACCGGCCGCGAGCCCAGCACCGCGCTGAAGGCGAAGTGGACCACCGACTTCTTCAGCTGGCTGAACCAGCAGCCGGACGTGCTCGGCTTCATCTGGTTCGAGCGCGACACCGACAACGGCGGCAAGGCCGACTGGCGCTTCGACGAGACCCCCGACTCGCAGCGCGCGTTCTCCACCGGCATCGCCACCGTCAAGCTCGCCGACGGACTCGGCGGCTGACCCGGCGTCAACCCCCGCAGCACGAAGGGGCCGGGCCCGGAGGGAATCCCTCCGGGCCCGGCCCCTTTCCCGTCCCCGCCGCCCGCTACTTCCAGGCGATCCGGTTGCGGTCGAACTCCTGCTTCAGCCGGTCCTGGAGGGCCGGCACCAGGGTCTTCACGTACGTCGCGGTGATGTGCGAGCCGTCCCGGTAGACCAGGGCCGAGCCGATCACCGCGGGGCAGCGCCCGCCCGGGCAGATCATCGGGTTGAGGTCGATGACGCCCGCGCCGACCTTCTTGGCCAGCTCGGTCTGCAGCTGCGCGGTCTCGTAGTTCGAGTCGAACGCGCACGCCGACAGCTTGGACTTGTTCTTGGCCACGCACTCGTACACCGGCGAGGGCACGCCGTTGACGTTGTTCAGCAGCACCGTCACCGGGATGCCGGCCTTCTGCAGCTTGGTCCAGCTGCGCTCCAGGCCGTCGCGCATCGGCGGCAGGTCGCCGGCGCCGGACCCCGAGGCGTCCGCCAGCGCGTGGGCCGAGTTCTGCGAGGTGAGCACCATCGCCGGGCGCAGCTCGAGGATCTTGGCCATCGCCTTCTTGTTCCAGTCGGCGCAGCTCTTGTAGGGCCGGTCGTTGAGCACCGCGACGGTGTCGGCGAACGCGCAGCTGGACTTGGTCACGGTGACGACGTGGATGCCGTGCGCCTTGCCGATCTCGTCCAGGGCCGGCTGCCACTGCAGGACCTTCGAGTCGCCCGCCATCACCACCACGGTGGCCGCCGAGGTGTCGCCGAAGTCGCAGCTGGCCACCGTGGTGGCCTCCTGGCCGGCCTGGCACTTCATGCCGTAGGCCGCCGGGACGTCCGCGGTCGCCTTCAGCGGATCCGGCTGCACCGTCGGGTACTTGTCGGTCTTCCACAGGTCGCTCTGCTGCTGGTCGCTCAGCCCGGTCAGCGCGGCCGCACCGGCCACCGGGCCGCCGCTGCCGCCGCCGGTGCCGAGGGTGAGCAGCAGGCCCGCCGCGACGGCCAGCGCGGTGGACGGCACGCCGACCGCCCAGGTGGCCTTGAACGGGCGGGACAGCGCCGCGGAGAACCGGATCGGGTTCTCGACCAGCTTGTGCGACAGCCAGGCCGGGACGACCGACACCGCCACCGCCAGGACGCCGACCTTGCCGCCGTCGCCCCACTTCGCCTGGGCGGCGACCAGCAGCGGCCAGTGCCACAGGTACAGCGAGTAGCTGATGCCGCCGACCCACACCATCGGCGGGAGGGCCAGCACCCGTCCGGCGCCGCTCGGGCCGCCGACCCCGCCGATCAGCACCAGGGCGGCGCCCACGGTGGGCAGCAGCGCCCAGTAGCCGGGCCAGGCGTAGCTGCCGTCGAGGAAGTAGCCGCCGCCCAGCACGGCCAGCAGGCCGAGCGTGGTGAGCGCCGCGCCGGCGCCCCGGCCGAGCCCGGCCAGCTTGGGCAGCGCCAGCGCGACGATCGCGCCGACCGCCAGCTCCCACAGCCGGGTCGGGGTGACGAAGAACGCCTGCGCCGGGGACTTGCCGGTGTAGTACACCGAGAAGGCCAGCGACGCGCCGGCCACCAGCGTGATCGCCACCGCCAGCATCCGGGTCAGCGACCAGCGCAGCCGCGGGGCGAGCCAGAGCGCCAGCACGATCAGCACCGGCCAGACCAGGTAGAACTGCTCCTCCACCGCGAGCGACCAGAAGTGCTGGACGGGCGAGGGCAGGACGTCCGCGGCCAGGTAGTCGACCGACCGGTCGGCCAGCCGCCAGTTCACCACGTACAGCGACGCGGCCAGCAGGTCCCCGCCGAAGGTGGAGCGCTGGGTCACCGGCAGGTAAAGGTACGTCAGCACCGCGGCGGCGAGCACCGCCAGGCAGGCGGCGGGCAGCAGCCGCTTCGCCCGGCGGGCGTAGAACGCGCCCAGCGAGAGCCGGCCGGTCCGGCCTATCTCCTTCACCAGCAGCGAGGTGATCAGGAAGCCGGAGATGACGAAGAAGACGTCGACGCCGACGAAACCGCCGCGCAGCGACTTCGGCACGGCGTGGTAGACCAGCACCAGCAGGACCGCGACCGCCCGCAGGCCCTCGATGTCCGGGCGGAACGCCCCCTTGTGGCCCTTCTTCCTGCGCCGGTCGGCTCTTCGCCCGCCCGGCACCGACGGCGCGGCACCGACCTCCGGTCCCGTCCGGGCGGCCGTCGCCAGCTCGCCCTGGACGGGTTGGTGGTAACTGCTCATGAACCCTCTTCCTTGCCCCGGTTCTCAAGCGAAGCAGTTCGCCGAGCCGCCGAAAGTCCTTCTCAGCAATGATTGGGTCCAGATCATATGGGTACGGCGTGTACGACTTGTGTGCGGGCCCGCGGGTTGACGGGCCGTCAGCGCATCGGCCCCGGGACCAGCGGCAACGACCCCAGCCCGTCCCGGAAGGCGCGCTGCGCCTCCGGCGAGGTGGTGAACCGCCAGTCGTAGCGCGAGCCGTCGGTGTCGGAGAACTGGAACCAGACGAAGCCGATCACCCGCGGGTGCGCGGACAGCCAGGAGAAGAAGTCCTTGATCAGCGGCGCCTTGACCGGCGACGGCCGCACGCCCGCCTCGCCGATGAACAGCGGCTTGTCCGACAGCGCGGTCAACTCCCGGTAGGTGGGCCCCAGCAGCTGCTCCGCGGTGGTCTCGCCGTCGCTGCTGTACGCCTCCGTCCCGATCCAGTCCACGTAGTCGTCACCGGGGTAGTACCGGGACAGCGGGGGCTTGCCGGGGCTCTGCAGGTCCGGGCACCAGAACCAGATCACGTTGGTCACGCCCTGCTGCCGGAACACGTCGTGGACGTGCCGCCAGGCCGCGACGTAGTCGCCCTTCCGGTTGCCGTTGCGGTCCTCCGACCAGGTGTACCAGGGCTCGTTCATCTCGTGCGCGAACCGCAGCACCACCGGCCGGCCGGACTTCTTCACCGCCTGCGCGAAGCGCTTGACGTAGTCGTCCTGCGACCCCGCGGCGATCTTCGCCAGCGCGAACTCCGGCTGGTCGACGGCCTTGTCGCCGCCCGACCACGGCTCCCAGGTGAGCAGCGGCACCCCGCCGAGCCGGTACGACTCGTCGAAGGCGGCCTGGTCGAAGTCCTGGTGCCACTTCAGGAAGTACTCCTGGACGGTCGTCCGCACCCCGGTGATCTGCGCCATGTTCGCGGCTTCCTCCGCGTTCGGGGCGCTGGGCGTGGCGATGCCGAACAGCGTCCCGGGCGGGCTGAGCAGCTGGCTCCGGGTGGCGGCGGTGCCGGGCTTGGCCGGGTCGTCGGGCGCCGCGGACGGGTCGGCCGGGGCCGCGGACGCCGCGGTCTGGGCGGCCGCCTGGTCCGGGGAGCCGTCGTCCAGCAGCAGCGCGGTGCAGCCCAGCACGAGGACCACCGCGAGCCCGGCCCGGCCCAGGACCGGGAAGCTCCGCCACCACCGGGTCACCGGGAGCGCGCGCAGCCGCTCCCAGCCCGGTATCAGGAGCGCCCGCAGCCGCTCCAAGCCCGGTATCAGGAGCGCCCGCAGCCGCTCCCACCAGGCGCGGAGCGGCAGCGGGCCGGGACGCCGGAAACGCTTAACCGGCATTCGTCATGGCGGCCTGGCCGCGGGCCTTCAGGTCGTCCAGTGCCTGCTTGGACACCCCGGCGGCGGCCTGCTTGGTCGCGGGCGTGCCGTCGGTCACCGCGCTCCCGTCCGCGTTGCCCGCGGTGGTGAACACCATGTACCGGCCGAACGCCTTGTTCGAGAACGTGCACTGGCTCAGGTCCGGGCAGAACCGCGGGGTCTGGTCCGAGCGCAGCGGCTTGATGTTGCCGACCACCTTGGCCTGCGCCCGGTCGGCCTGCGACTTGGAGTCGAACACCACGATGCCGACGGTGACCGCGGCCTTGTCGGAGACGTACGTCGCCAGGTAGATGTCCCGGCAGTTCTCGTTCTCCAGCACGGTGCCCAGGCCGCTGACGGTGCCCGCGCCGCACTGGTCGTCGTGCTCGGTCGCCTTCTTGGCCAGCGTCTGGCCCTCGACGCTCAGGCTGGCCTTCGGGAACAGCGTGTCGAGCGAGACCGGGGCCTTGTCGCTGGAGCCCCGGCTCAGCGCGTCCTCCGGGCTCTTCGGCTTCGTCCCGCCGGAGGAGGAGGACGAGGAGGACGGCGACGGGGAACCCGAGGAGTTGTCACCGGACGCCGAGGCGCTCGACGACGGGCCGGCGATCGGGTCGTTCTTCTTGTCGTCCTTGCCGAGCACGTTCATCGACACCACGACGATGCCGGCCAGCGCGACCGCGCAGACCAGGGCGATCCCGCCCAGCATCATCCGCTTCTTCTTCCGGGCGGCCGTCTCGTGCTGGTCGGCCATCGCCGTCCAGTCCGGCTCGTCGCCGTTCTGGAACGTCCCGGCACCGTACCGGCCCTGGACGGGCTGGCCCGGGTAGGGCTGCTGGCCCGGGTAGGGCTGGTTCGGCGGCGGCACCTGCCCCGGGTACTGCGGCGGGCCGTAGCCGCCCTGGTTGTACGGCGGGGGCACCTGCCCCGGACCCGCCGCCGGGGGCGGGTAGCCGTAGCCGGGCTGCGGCGGCCCCTGCGGGGGCTGTCCCTGCTGCGGGGGCGGGTAGCCGTAGCCCTGCGGCGGCACGCCCTGCGGCTGCCCCTGAGCCTCCGGTCCCCCCGGCTGCGCCTGCTGCTGACCATCGGTCATCTGAGTCTCCGCCACCCTTCACTCAACGCGCAGATCCTATCCGGAAACTTATCCGAGTCCATCGGCCCGCCCCCTCCAGGTGAAGGAGTTGCGAATCCGCAACTCCCCACCGGACACATCCCTCACCCCAGGTGCAGCCGGACCGCGTCCGCGAGCCGCTGGCAGACGTCCTGCGCCTGCTCCTCGCCGACCGCCTCGACCATGACCCGGACCAGCGGTTCCGTGCCGGACTTGCGCAGCAGGACCCGGCCGGTGCTGCCGAGTTCGGCCTCCGCCTCGGCGACCGCGGCCTGGAGCTCGACGCAGGACTCGACCCGGTTCTTGTCCACGCCCTTGACGTTGATCAGCACCTGCGGGAGCCGGGTCATGACCGAGGCAAGATCGGCCAGCGGCTGCTTGGTGGCGGCCAGCCGGGCGCCCAGCATCAGGCCGGTCAGGGTGCCGTCGCCGGTGGTGGCGTGGTCGAGCAGGATGACGTGCCCGGACTGCTCGCCGCCGAGCGCGTAGCCGTGCTGCTTCATCTCCTCCAGCACGTACCGGTCGCCGACCGCGGTCTGCACCAGCTCGACGCCCTCGCGCTCCATCGCCAGCTTGAAGCCCAGGTTGGACATCACGGTGGCGACCGCGGTGTTGCGGCGCAGCGTGCCGGCCTCCTTCATGGCGACCGCGAGGACGGCGATGATCTGGTCGCCGTCGACCTCGTTGCCGTCCGCGTCGGCGGCCAGGCAGCGGTCGGCGTCGCCGTCCAGGGCGATGCCCAGGTCGGCCCGGTGCTCCTTCATCGCGGCGCGCAGCTTGTCCAGGTGGGTGGAGCCGACGCCGTCGTTGATGTTCAGGCCGGTCGGCTCGGTGCCCAGGGTGTGCACCACCTCGGCGCCGGCCCGGGCGAACGCCTCGGGGGCGACCCGGGCGGCCGCGCCGTGCGCGCCGTCGATGACGACCCGGACCCCGTCGAGCCGGTTCGGCAGCACCGCGACCAGGTGCGCCACATACCGGTCGAAGCCCTCGTTGTACTGGCGGACCCGGCCGACCGCACCGCCGGTCGGGCGGTTCCAGGTCTCGTCGCCGACGCCGTAGCGGCGGTAGTGCGCCTCGATCGCGTCCTCGATCGCGTCGTCCAGCTTGTGGCCGCCGCGGGCGAGGAACTTGATGCCGTTGTCCGGCATCGCGTTGTGGCTGGCGGAGAGCATCACGCCGAAGTCCGCGCCGAGCGCGCCGGTCAGGTAGGCCACCGCGGGGGTGGGCAGCACGCCGACCCGCAGCACGTCGACGCCGGCGCTGGCCAGGCCCGCGATCACGGCGGCCTCCAGGAACTCTCCGGACGCCCGCGGGTCCCGGCCGACCACGGCCACCGGCCGGTGGCCCTCGAACGCGTTGGCGTCGCCGAGCACGTGCGCGGCGGCCACCGACAGGCCCAGTGCCAGCTCCGCGGTCAGGCCCTCGTTGGCCACACCGCGCACCCCGTCCGTACCGAAGAGTCGTGTCATGTCCGCGTTCGTCCGTCCTGTCGTGCCTGTACCGGGCTCGGGTGGTGCCGCCCCCGCGGACTCCGCACCGGCCCGGGAGGCACAACGCCCCGGAGCACTGGAGTGCTCCGGGGCGAGGATCGCATGAAGGGTGCGATTAGCGCTTGCTGTACTGCGGCGCCTTGCGGGCCTTCTTGAGACCGGCCTTCTTGCGCTCGACGGCGCGCGAGTCACGGGTCAGGAAGCCGGCCTTCTTGAGCGCGGCGCGGTTGTTGTCCACGTCCGCCTCGTTCAGGGCACGGGCCACGCCGAGGCGCAGCGCGTAGGCCTGACCGGACACGCCGCCACCCGCGATGCGGGCGATGACGTCGTAGCGGCCGTCCAGCTCGAGGAGCTTGAAGGGCTCGTTCACGGTCTGCTGGTGCACCTTGTTGGGGAAGTAGTTCTCCAGGGTGCGACCGTTGATCTTCCACTGGCCGGTGCCGGGGACGATGCGCACGCGGGCGATCGCCTCCTTGCGGCGGCCGAGGCCGGCGCCGGGAACGGCCTCGCCGAAGCGGCCGGCCAGCGACTCGGTGGTGTACTCGGTCTCGGTGGTGTACTCGTCGACGTTCTCGTCGTCGAACTCGACCTCGAGGGTGCTCTCGATGGCAGTCTCGGCCACGGTGTTCCTCAGCTCTTCTACGTCAGTTGGGGTGTGGGTGGCCGGAATTACTGCGCGACCTGGGTGATCTCGAACGGCACCGGCTGCTGCGCAGCGTGCGGGTGCTGGTCGCCCGAGTAGACCTTCAGCTTCGAGAGCATCTGACGGCCCAGGCTGTTCTTCGGAACCATGCCCTTGATGGCCTTCTCGACGGCCTTCTCCGGGTTGTTCGCCAGCAGGTCGTCGTAGCGGACCGAGCGGAGACCGCCCGGGAAGCCGCTGTGGCGGTAGGCCAGCTTCTGGGTCTTCTTGTTGCCCGAGAGGTGCACCTTGTCGGCGTTGATGATGATGACGAAGTCACCAGTGTCAACGTGCGGCGCGTAGATCGCCTTGTGCTTGCCCCGCAGGAGGTTGGCGGCCTGGGAGGCCAGGCGGCCGAGCACGACGTCGGTCGCGTCGATGACGTGCCACTGACGCTGGACGTCGCCGGGCTTGGGGCTGTACGTACGCACGGTCGTAGCCTTCGCTTTTCAGTGAGTGGGTCCTGACAGGAGCACCAAGGCCCGGGGCCTCCAGCCGATCCGCCCGGACGCAATTCGGGCAGCCGCTGGAGTTCGGCCTGTCGTCTCCGGCGTACCGACCTCTCACGTGAGATAGAGCGAGCCAATACGCACAACAGCGGCCAACCTTACCGGGCCGGTGGGGCGGAATCCAAACCGGCCCGGCGGGACGGACCTCGGCTCAGCGGTCCCGGACCACCCGGGTCTCGTCCCAGACCGGCTCCGGGGCCTCGTAGACCCGGCCGTCCGAGCCGAACACCAGGAAGCGGTCGAAGCTGCGGGCGAACCAGCGGTCGTGGGTGACGCACAGCACGGTGCCGTCGAACGCCTCCAGGCCCTGCTGCAGCGCCTCGGCGCTCTCCAGGTCCAGGTTGTCGGTCGGCTCGTCGAGCAGCAGCGCGGTCGAGCCGGACAGCTCCAGCTTGAGGATCATCAGCCGGGCCTGCTGGCCGCCGGAGAGCGACTCGAACTTCTGCTCCTCCTGCCGGTCCAGCTCGTAGCGGCGCAGCGCGGACATGGCCGCGCCGCGGGAGAGCGCGTGCTCCTCCTCGACGATCGAGCGCACCGTGCGGCCGAGCAGTTCGGGGTGGGCGTGGGTCTGCCGGAAGTGCCCGGGCACGACCCGGGCGCCGAGCTTCCACGTGCCGCCGTGCTTGACCGTGTCGTCGCCGGCCAGCAGCCGCAGGAAGTGCGACTTGCCGGAGCCGTTGGAGCCCAGCACCGCGACCCGCTCGCCGTAGAAGACCT
This sequence comes from Kitasatospora cineracea, assembly GCF_003751605.1. Lineage (NCBI taxonomy): Bacteria > Bacillati > Actinomycetota > Actinomycetes > Kitasatosporales > Streptomycetaceae > Kitasatospora > Kitasatospora cineracea. Next base: position 2,236,839 of record NZ_RJVJ01000001.1, on the reverse strand, counting down.
CCAGGTCGAAGGGCTTCATCAGGCCGGACAGCTCCAGGCCCTGCATGGTGAAGGCCCGCACGCCGGTGCGGCCGCCCTTGAGCCGCATGGTGATCGACTGCTCGCGCGGCGGCGCCTCGGGCGGGCCGGCGTCCTCGAACTTCTTCAGCCTGGTCTGCGCGGCCGCGTACCGGGAGGCCATCTCGTGGCTGACCGCGGCGGCCTGGCGGAGCGTCAGCACCAGCTTCTTCAGCTTGGCGTGCTCCTCGTCCCAGCGGCGGCGCAGCTCCTCGAAGCGCTCGAAGCGGGCCTTGCGGGCCTCGTGGAAGGTGTCGAAGCCTCCGCCGTGCACCCAGACGCTGGAGCCGGTCGCGCCGGACTCCACCGCGATGATCTTCTCGGCGGTGCGGGAGAGCAGCTCGCGGTCGTGCGAGATGTACAGCACGGTCTTGCCGGTGGCCTTGATGGCCTCCTCCAGCCAGCGCTTGCCCGGCACGTCCAGGTAGTTGTCCGGCTCGTCGAGCAGCAGCACCTCGTCGGGGCCGCGCAGCAGCGCCTCCAGCACCAGCCGCTTCTGCTCGCCGCCCGAGAGGGTGTTCAGGCCGCGCCACTGGGCCCGCTCGAACGGCATGCCGAGCGCGGCCGTCGTGCACACGTCCCAGTCGGCCTCGTACTCGTAGCCGCCGGCGTCCGACCAGTCGGAGAGCGCCTGGGCGTAGGCCATCTGCGACTTCTCGTCGTCCTGGGCGATCATCGCCAGCTCCGCGGCGTCCACCGCGCGGGCCGCGTCGGCGATCCGCTTCGGGGCGACGGAGACCAGCAGGTCGCGCACCGAGGCGTCGGCGGGCAGCGCGCCCGGGGCGTCCTCGGCGCTCTCCCGGCCGGTGGTGCCGACGAACTGCCGCATCACGCCCAGCCCGCCGGTGACCGTCACCGAGCCGCCGTGCGGCTGGGTGTCCCCCGCGATCATGCGCAGCAGCGTGGTCTTGCCCGCGCCGTTGGCGCCGACCAGCGCGACGGCCGCGCCCTCGCCGACCCGGAAGGACGCGTCGTCGAACAGCACCCGCCCGTCCGGCAGGTAGTACTCAAGGTGCGAAATCTCGACGTGTCCCATGCCTTCGGATTGTGCCAAGGCGCGCGCCGCCGACCAAACCCTTTACCTTCCGGGAGCACCCGCGGGGGCCGGCTCCCCCAGCGTCCGCAGCCGCCGCGAGATCCGGTTGCGCTCGGCGAGCAGTTCGTCGGCCGGGTAGCCGACCTCCTCCAGCGTCAGCCCGTGCGGCCGGATCACGTTGACCGCCGAGTTGCGCACCCCGCCCGCCAGCACCTCGCCCGGGAACTCCACCGGCCGGTGCCCGTCGCCGACCAGCAGCATCGCCCCGACCAGCGCGCGCACCATGTTGTGGCAGAACGCGTCCGCCCGCACGGTGGCCACCGCCAGCGAGCCCTCCTGGGCCGCGTACGGGTCGATCGGCACCCGGTCCCAGTGCAGTTCCAACAGGGTGCGGATGGTGGTGGCGCCCTCGCGCTTCTTGCAGTACGCGGCGAAGTCGTGCTCGCCGACCAGCAGCGCCGCCGCCTCGTTCATCTTCGCCAGGTCGAGCGGCCGGTCGTGCCACAGCACGTGCCCGCGCAGCAGCGGGTCGACCCCGCCGGGGTGGTCGGCCACCCGGTACGCGTAGCGCCGCCAGACCGCCGCGAACCGGGCGTCGAAGCCGTGCGGCGCCTCGGCGACCCGGTACACCCGGACGTCGGCGGGCAGCCGCCCGGCCAGCCGGCGCAGCAGCTTGGCGCCGTGCTGGGCCCACAGCGCGTCCGGCAGGTCGACGTGCGCGACCTGGCCGCGGGCGTGCACCCCGGCGTCGGTGCGGCCGGCCACGGTCAGCGGGAAGTTCTCCTCGCTGCGCAGCACGATCCGCAGCGCGTCCTCCAACTCGCCCTGCACGGTGCGCCGTTCGCGCTGCCGGGCCCAGCCGGAGAACTCCGCGCCGTGGTAGGCGAGGTCCAGCCGGATCCGGGTGTGCCCGTCCGCCGGGCCGTCCTTCACCGGCGGCAGCTCCGCGCAGTCGTTCACCACTCCAACTCCCCTGTCTCCCAGCTGAGATGCGAACGGGCCCGCTCCCCCGACGAGCGGGAGGGCGGGCCCGGACGAAGACTACGCGGAGGCTCAGGCCTCGGTGGTCTCGGCGGCCTCGTCGGCCTTCGCCTCGGCGGCCTGGTCGGCCTCCTTGACGGCGCGCTTGGCAGCGGCCTCGGCCTCGGCGACGGTCGCCTTGGTGGCGATCTCGCCCTCGACCAGCTCGATCACGGCCATCGGGGCGTTGTCGCCGCGACGGCCACCGATCTTGGTGATGCGGGTGTAGCCGCCGGGGCGGTTCTCGAACCGCGGGGCGATCTCGGTGAAGAGGGTGTGCAGCACCGACACGTCGGTGATGGTCTTGCGCACCAGGCGACGGTTGTGGATGTCGCCCTTCTTCGCCTTGGTGATCAGCTTCTCCGCCAGCGGGCGCAGGCGACGGGCCTTGGCCTCGGTGGTGGTGATGCGGCCGTACTGGAACAGCTCGCGGGCCAGGCCGGCCAGCAGGAGCGGCTCGTGGGACGGGCCGCCGCCGAGACGGGCACCCTTGGTGGGACGGGGCATGGTTACTCCTCGTATCTCCGACTACGGCCGTACCAGGTACCGCAGCGGGCGTGCGGACACTGTGCCCGCACGACTTTCATGGCCCCGGGGGCGATCCACTGGGAACCGCCCCCGGCGTCAAGACTTCAGGGAACTCAGTACTGCTCGGTCTCCGCGTAGCCCTGGTCGTCCAGGTCGTCGGCGCCGAAGGCGTCGGCGGCGGCGGTCGGGTCGAACCCGGGCGGGCTGTCCTTGAGGGCCAGGCCCATGCCGGCCAGCTTCGCCTTGACCTCGTCGATCGACTTCGCACCGAAGTTGCGGATGTCGAGCAGGTCGGCCTCCGAGCGGGCGACGAGCTCACCCACGGTGTGGATGCCCTCGCGCTTGAGGCAGTTGTAGGAGCGGACGGTGAGTTCCAGCTCCTCGATCGGCAGCGCCAGGTCCGCGGCCAGGGCGGCGTCCGTCGGGGACGGGCCCATGTCGATGCCCTCGGCGTCGACGTTCAGCTCGCGGGCCAGGCCGAACAGCTCGACCAGGGTCTTGCCGGCCGACGCCATCGCGTCGCGCGGACGCATGGCCGGCTTGGTCTCGACGTCGACGATCAGCTTGTCGAAGTCGGTGCGCTGCTCGACGCGGGTCGCCTCGACCTTGTAGGTGACCTTGAGCACCGGGCTGTAGATGGAGTCGACCGGGATGCGGCCGATCTCCTGGCCCGAGGCCTTGTTCTGCACGGCGGAGACGTAGCCGCGACCGCGCTCGACGGTCAGCTCCATCTCCAGCTTGCCCTTGCCGTTCAGCGTGGCGAGGACCAGCTCGGGGTTGTGCACCTCGACACCGGCCGGGGGCGCGATGTCGGCGGCGGTGACCACACCCGGGCCCTGCTTGCGCAGGTACATCACGACCGGCTCGTCGTGCTCCGAGGAGACGACCAGCTGCTTGATGTTCAGGATGAGGTCGGTGACGTCCTCCTTGACGCCCGGCACGGTGGTGAACTCGTGCAGGACGCCGTCGATCCGGATGCTGGTGACGGCGGCACCCGGGATCGAGGAGAGGAGCGTGCGGCGGAGCGAGTTGCCGAGGGTGTAGCCGAAGCCCGGCTCGAGCGGCTCGATCACGAACCGCGAGCGGAACTCGTCGACGACCTCTTCGGTCAGCGAAGGACGCTGAGCGATCAGCATGTTCTGGATCCTCCAGTTGTCTTCGGCACCCACTATTTGATGCCGATAGAACTCAAGCGTACGGGCTCCCGCGACAAACGGGAGCCCGTACGAGGTTTAAAACACCGATCGCCTGGTGACCCCAGGCGTCGCGTCAGACGCGGCGGCGCTTCGGCGGACGGCAGCCGTTGTGCGGGGTGGGGGTGACGTCCTGGATCGAGCCGACCTCCAGGCCGGTGGCCTGGAGCGAGCGGATCGCGGTCTCACGGCCGGAGCCCGGACCCTTGACGAAGACGTCGACCTTGCGCATGCCGTGCTCCTGCGCGCGACGGGCAGCGGCCTCGGCGGCCATCTGCGCGGCGAACGGGGTGGACTTGCGCGAGCCCTTGAAGCCGACGTGGCCGGCAGAGGCCCAGGAGATCACGTTGCCCGAGGGGTCGGTGATCGAAACGATGGTGTTGTTGAACGTGCTCTTGATGTGGGCGTGCCCGTGAGCGACGTTCTTCTTCTCCTTGCGGCGGATCTTCTTCGCGCCGGCAGCCTGACGACCCTTGGGGGGCATAAGTCTGTTCTCCTACTGAGGTGGTCGGTCCGCTGACCCGCGGGCCGGAGGGATGTCCGGTGACGGGACGGACTACTTCTTGCCCGGCTTCTTCTTGCCGGCGATCGCGCGACGCGGGCCCTTGCGGGTACGCGCGTTGGTGTGGGTGCGCTGGCCGCGGACGGGCAGACCGCGACGGTGGCGCAGGCCCTCGTAGCAGCCGATCTCGACCTTGCGGCGGATGTCGGCGGCGACCTGGCGGCGGAGGTCACCCTCGACCTCGAAGTTCGCGTCCACGAACTTCTGCAGCTTGACGAGGTCGTCCTCGGTGATGTCGCGCACGCGGATGTCACCGCTCACGCCGGTCTCGGCGAGGGCCAGCTGGGCGCGGGTCTTGCCGATGCCGTAGACGTAGGTGAGGGCGATCTCGATCCGCTTCTCGCGGGGGAGATCAACGCCGGAAAGGCGTGCCATTCAAGGCTCCTGTGGTTCTTCTCAGAGGTCTGACGTGCCGCCTACTCGCTGTCTCTCGACAGGGAGCCCCGGCCTCTGACCGGGGGTGGCAGTCCGTCCGGGACGGACGGATCGGGCGGCCCGCTTATGACGTTGGTGCGCGTCGCGCGAAGGTCCTACGAGAAATGCGGGGGGTGGATCAGCCCTGGCGCTGCTTGTGGCGCAGGTTGTCGCAGATCACCATGACCCGGCCGTGGCGGCGGATCACCTTGCACTTGTCGCAGATCTTCTTGACGCTCGGCTTGACCTTCATGATTCAGGTTCTCCGGGGTCTAGATCTGGCGGTTGTTACTTGTAGCGGTAGACGATCCGGCCGCGGGTCAGGTCGTAGGGGCTGAGCTCCACCACGACCCGGTCATCCGGGAGGATGCGGATGTAGTGCATGCGCATCTTGCCGCTGATGTGCGCGAGGACCTTGTGACCGTTCTGCAGCTCGACCTTGAACATCGCGTTCGGAAGAGACTCGATCACGGTGCCCTCGATCTCAATGGCGCCTTGCTTCTTAGCCATGAACTGCGAGATCCACCCTTCGGGTCCGGCTACCGTATGCGGAACGCTCGTGCGAACCAGGCTTCACCTCTGCCACGGGGGATTCCCCTGGGCTGAGGGCGTGCGGGAACACGCTACGAGAGAGCCGACGCACCATCGTAAACCAAGCACCGCACCGGAGCGAAATCAGCCCGGCACGGCGCCGGGGTTCAGTACTTCACGGCGACCTGCACCGGGATGACCGGCTCCACCACGGCGGTGCAGGCCGAGCAGCGGCGGGCGGCCTCGGGGATCTCGGTCAGGCACTCGGGGCAGGGGCGCTTGGGCACCGAGGGCTTCTTCGGCAGGTACCGGGCGGTGGCCTTGGAGACCGGCAGCACCACGCAGAAGTACAGCACCGCGGCGGTCAGCACGAACGCGATCAGCACGTTCAGGAACTGGCCGTACGGGAAGTGCACGCCGGCCACCGAGAAGGTGTAGGCGCTGAAGTCGCCGGCCGCGCCGACCACCACGCCGACCACCGGGGTGAGGAAGGCGGTGACGAAACCGGTCACCACGCCGGTGAACGCGGCACCGATGACCACACCGACGGCCATGTCGATGACGTTGCCGCGCATCATGAAGTCGCGGAAGCCCTTGAGCACTGTCTCTCCCCTGGGGTTGCTGCGGGTGTCAGCTGATGAAAATAGGACAAGGGGCCCGGAGGTCCAAACCCCCCGGCCCCGATCCGCCCGCGGTGAGAGAAGTCCCTCAGATCATCCGGATCAGCCCAGCGGGTCCGGCGCCGCGGTGACGCCCAGCTTGGCCAGCTCGGCCCGGCCCCCGTCGAAGGCGGTCAGCACCAGCGGGCCCTGCTCGGTGACGGCCACCGAGTGCTCCCAGTGCGAGGCCCAGGTGCCGTCGGTGGTGACGACCGTCCAGTCGTCCTCCAGCACCGCGGTGTGCGGGGTGCCGAGCGAGACCATCGGCTCGATCGCCAGCACGGTGCCCGGGACCAGCTTCATGCCCTTGCCGCGGCCGGCCACGTAGTTCAGCACGTGCGGCTCCATGTGCATCGCGGTGCCGATGCCGTGGCCGCCGTAGCCCTCGGTGATGCCCCACTTGCCCTTCGGCGGCAGCGGCTGGCGGCGGACGAAGCCCTCGATCGCCCGGGAGACGTCGACCAGCCGGTTGCCCTTCTTCATCTGGGCGATGCCGGCCCACATCGAGCCCTCGGTGACCTTCGACAGCATCACGTTCTCGGCGGCGGTCTCGCCGACCGCGACGGTGATCGCCGCGTCGCCGTGCCAGCCGTCCAGGATCGCGCCGCAGTCGATCGAGATCAGGTCGCCGGCCTTCAGCACCCGCTCGCCGGGGATGCCGTGCACGACCTCCTCGTTCACCGAGGCGCAGATCACCCCCGGGAACCACAGACCGCCGTGGTCGGCGCGGAAGTTGGAGGTGGCGCCGTGCTTGGCGATGACCGCGTCGGCGACGTCGTTCAGCTCGCCGGTGGTCACCCCCGGGGCGACCGCCTCGCGGGCGGCCTTCAGCGCCTCGGCGACGACCAGCCCGGCCGCCCGCATCTTGGCGATCTGCTCGGGGGTCTTGATCTCCACCATCTGGTCAACGCCTTCCACGTTCTGATTTCGGACTGCCCTCCACCGTACGACGCACGAGACGGCCGGGCCGCCCGCTTCGGGGCGACCCGGCCGTCTCACGACGCGTCGTGGCGTCAGGCGTTCTTGTTCTGCTCCAGGGCGGCGACCGCGCGCTCGGTCACCTCGTCCACCTTGCCGAGGGCGGAGATGGTGACCAGCAGGCCCTGCGCCTGGTAGTAGCCGATGATCGGCTCGGTCTTGGAGTGGTACTCCTCCAAGCGGACCCGGACGGCCTCTTCGGTGTCGTCCGAGCGCTGGTACAGCTCGCCGCCGCACTCGTCGCAGACGCCCTCGACCTTCGGCGGGTTGTACACCACGTGGAACACGTGGGCGCCGTCGTTGCGGCACAGCCGGCGACCGGCGATCCGCTTGACGACCTCGTCCTCGGGGACCTCAAGGTCCAGCACGCCGTCCAGCGCGATCCCGTTCTCGGCCAGGATGGCGTCCAGCGCCTCCGCCTGGCCCAGGTTGCGCGGGAAGCCGTCCAGCAGGAAGCCGCCTGCGGCGTCCGGCTGGAGCATGCGGTCCTTGGCCATCCCGATGGTGACCTCGTCGGGCACCAGGCGCCCGGCGTCCATGTAGGACTTCGCCTCGACACCCAGCGGGGTGCCCTGGCTGATGTTCGCGCGGAACAGGTCACCGGTGGAGATGTGGGGAATGGACAGGGTCTTGGCCAGAACGTGCGCCTGAGTACCCTTCCCGGCCCCGGGGGGTCCGACGAGGACGATTCGCATCAGCGGAGGAACCCTTCGTAATTGCGCTGCTGGAGTTGGCTCTCGATCTGCTTCACAGTTTCGAGTCCGACGCCGACGACGATGAGCACGGAGGTGCCGCCGAACGGGAAGTTGGTCTGCTGTCCGAAGGCGACCAGGGCGACCATCGGGATCAACGCGATGAGGCCCAGGTAGAGGGAACCCGGCCACGTGATGCGGGTGAGCACGTAGTTCAGGTACTCGGCCGTCGGCCGGCCGGCCCGGATGCCCGGGATGAAGCCACCATACTTCTTCATGTTGTCGGCAACTTCTTCGGGGTTGAAGGAGATGGCGACGTAGAAGAAGGCGAAGAAGACGATCAGCACGAAGTAGGTCGCCATGTAGACCGGGTGGTCACCCTTGACGAAGTGGTTCCGGATCCAGATCGCCCAGCTCGCCTGCGAGTTGGTCAGCTGCACCACCAGCGCCGGGATGTACAGCAGCGAGGAGGCGAAGATGACCGGGATGACGCCGGCCTGGTTGACCTTCAGCGGGATGTAGGTCGAGGTGCCGCCGAAGGACCGGCGGCCCACCATCCGCTTCGCGTACTGCACCGGGATCCGGCGCTGGGCCTGCTCGACGAAGATGACCAGGCAGACCACGATGATGCCGACCGCGATGACCGAGGCGAACTCGCCCCAGCCGTCCAGCAGCTTGCCGGACTCCTTGATCGCCCACATCGAGCCGGGGAAGCCCGCAGCGATCGAGGTGAAGATCAGGATCGACATGCCGTTGCCGATGCCGCGGTCGGTGATCAGCTCACCCAGCCACATGATGACGGTGGTGCCGGCGGTCATGATGATGACCATGGTGGCGATCCGGAAGATCGACTGGTTCGGCACGATGTTGCCGCCCTCGGGGCAGCCCGAGAACAGCGCACCGCTGGACGCGGTCGCCAGGATGCCGGTGCCCTGCAGCACCGCGAGGGCGATGGTCAGGTAGCGGGTGTACTGGGTGATCTTCGCGGTGCCGGCCTGCCCCTCCTTCTTCAGGGCCTCCAGCCGCGGGATGACCACGGTGAGCAGCTGCAGGATGATGCTGGCCGTGATGTACGGCATGATGCCGAGCGCGAAGATGGTCAGCTGCAGCAGCGCGTTGCCGCTGAACAGGTTGACCAGCCCGAACAGGCCTTCCTTCTGCCCGTTGACGCACGCGTGGACGGCCTGGAAGTTGATTCCGGGCATGGGGACGTGGGCGCCCAGCCGGAACAGCACCATGATGCCCAGCGTGAACAGCAGCTTCTTGCGCAGGTCGGGCGTCTGGAACGCCCGCGCGAACGCACTGAGCACGGTGCCTCCTGCGCCTCCCGCGCGTCGTCGGCGGAAGGGTCGGTCCTGATGTGGGGAAAGGGAACTTCACGGACTCTAACAGTGCCCGGGGGCCGGAAAGAAGCGCGTGCGGCCGCTCCCCCACGCATGGGGTACGGCTTGCCCGGGTTTGACACACAAATCGAGCGTGTGCAAGGGGTGCCAACGGCACCGGGCCCCGGCCCCCCTTTCGCAAGAGGGGCTCGGGGCCCGGTGTCTGTCCGTGCGTCAGATCGATCGCGTCAGAGCAGTTCGGTGACCGAACCGCCGGCCGCGGTGATCTTCTCGGCGGCGGAGCCGGAGACGGCGTCGACCGTCACCTGCAGCGCCACCGCGATGTCGCCCTGGCCGAGGACCTTGACGAGCTCGTTCTTGCGAACGGCGCCCTTCGCGATCAGGTCGGCCACGGTGACCTCGCCACCGTTCGGGTAGAGCTCGGCCAGGCGGTCCAGGTTCACGACCTGGAACTGCTTGTGGGCCGGGTTCTTGAAGCCCTTCAGCTTCGGCAGGCGCATGTGGAGCGGCATCTGGCCACCCTCGAAGCGCTGCGGAACCTGGTAGCGGGCCTTGGTGCCCTTGGTGCCACGACCTGCAGTCTTACCCTTGGAGCCCTCACCGCGACCAACGCGGATCTTGTCCTTCTTGGCACCCGGGGCGGGCTTCAGGTTGTGGAGCTTGATCGGCGAGTTGTCCGCCATTTCAGTCCACCTCCTCGACCGTGACGAGGTGGCGAACGGTGTGGACCATGCCGCGGATCTCCGGGCGGTCCTCCTTCACCACGGTGTCGTTCAGCCGCTTCAGGCCGAGCGAACGCAGGGTGTCACGGTGGTTCTGCTTGCTACCGATGTACGACTTGGTCTGGGTGACCTTCAGGCGAGCCATCAGGCGCTCACCCCAGCCGCACGGGCCCGGAGCAGCGCGGCCGGGGCCACGTCCTCCAGGGGCAGGCCACGACGGGCGGCGATCTCCTCGGGGCGCACGAGGCCCTTCAGAGCGGCCACGGTGGCGTGCACGATGTTGATCGCGTTGTCCGAGCCGAGCGACTTCGACAGGATGTCGTGAACGCCGGCGCACTCCAGGACGGCACGCACCGGGCCACCGGCGATAACACCGGTACCGGGGGACGCCGGCTTCAGCAGCACGACGCCGGCGGCCTTCTCGCCCTGGATGGGGTGCGGGATGGTGCCCTGGATACGGGGGACCTTGAAGAAGTTCTTCTTGGCCTCCTCAACACCCTTGGCGATGGCGGCCGGAACCTCCTTCGCCTTGCCGTAACCGACACCCACGGTGCCGTCACCGTCGCCCACCACGACCAGCGCGGTGAAGCTGAAACGACGACCACCCTTGACAACCTTGGCGACACGGTTGATCGCGACCACGCGCTCGACGTAAGCGGTCTTCTCGGCGACGGGGGCGCCGCCCCGGTCGTCACGCTTACGGTCGCGCCGCTCGCCACCGGTGCCGCCGCCGGCGCCGCTACCGCGGCGCTGGGGTCCAGCCATTGGAATTACCTCTCTCGTTTACGTCCGCCGACAGAGTCGACGAGCGGCTTAGAAGTCGAGCCCGGACTCGCGGGCCGCGTCCGCCAGGGCGGCGATGCGGCCGGCGTACCGGTTGCCCGCGCGGTCGAAGACGACCGACTCGACGCCGGCGGCCTTGGCGCGCTCGGCGACCAGGCTTCCGACCTTCTTGGCCAGCTCGGTCTTGTCGCCCTCGGTGCCCTTGATGGACACGTCGAGGGTGGACGCCGACGCCAGGGTGTGACCCTTGGCGTCGTCGATGACCTGGGCGACCATGTGGCGGTTCGAACGCGTCACGACGAGGCGCGGACGCACCTCGGTGCCGACGACGCGCTTGCGAACGCGAATGGCGCGGCGCTTGCGGGCGGCGTTCTTGTAGGCGTTGCCCTTGCCGATCTTGACAGAGACGCTCATCGCTTACTTACCACTCTTTCCGACCTTGCGGCGGATGACCTCGCCCGCGTACTTGACGCCCTTGGCCTTGTACGGGTCGGGCTTGCGCAGCTTGCGGATCTTGGCGGCGATCTCGCCGACCTTCTGCTTGTCGGTGCCGTCCACGTGGAACTTGGTGGGCGTCTCGACGACGAAGGAGATCCCCTCCGGCGCGGTGACCAGGATCGGGTGGCTGTAGCCCAGCGCGAACTCCATGTCGGAGCCCTTCGCCGTGACTCGGTAGCCGACGCCGCTGATCTCCAGCGACTTGCGGTAGCCCGCGGTCACGCCGGTGATCATGTTCGCCACCAGCGTGCGCGACAGGCCGTGCAGGGCCTTCGACTGACGCTCGTCGTTCGGGCGGGTGACGACCAGAGTGCCGTCCTCGCCCTTGCCGATCTCGATCGGCGCGGCGACGACGTGGGTGAGCGAGCCCTTGGGGCCCTTCACCGAGACCGTCTGGCCGTCGATGGTGACGTCCACACCAGCGGGAACCTGGATGGGCAGCCGTCCAATGCGCGACATTGCTGTACCTCCGTTTCCCGAATTACCAGACGTAGGCGAGAACTTCTCCGCCTACGCCCTTCTTGGCGGCCTGCTTGTCGGTCAGGAGGCCGGAGGACGTGGAGATGATCGCCACGCCCAGGCCGCCGAGCACCTTCGGCAGGTTGGTGGACTTTGCGTACACACGCAGACCCGGCTTGCTGATGCGCTTGATGCCGGCGATGGAACGCTCGCGGTTGGGGCCGAACTTGAGCTCGATGGTCAGCTTCTTGCCGACCTCGTTCTCGGTGGGCTCCTCAACCTTGTAGGAGGAGATGTACCCCTCCTGCTGCAGGATCTCGGCGACGTGCGCCTTGATCTTGCTGGCCGGCATCGCCACGGAATCGTGGTACGCCGAGTTCGCGTTACGCAGACGCGTGAGCATGTCTGCGATGGGGTCGGTCATGGTCATGGTGGCCTCAGGCCTCTCCCGCCGTGGTTTCTCCGCACCAGGTCCCCCTCCGCGCACTCGCTGGAGTGCGAAAGGGGCACAAGCGCAGGGGACCTACGACGTAGTAAGACTGAATGTTCGCGGGCCCTCGCAGGAAGGCCGCGGCTCGCCCGGAGGGGGACGCCGCAGCAGGGGCCCGACCCCAACACCTTACGGGATCCCTCGCGGGAACCCAAAAGCGTCGAGGTCGGGCACCTACTCGCTGATGTCAGAACAGCTGGTAAGGACTACCAGGAGCTCTTGGTCACGCCCGGCAGCTCGCCGCGGTGCGCCATCTCACGGAGGCACACACGGCACAGGCCGAACTTGCGGTACACCGAGTGCGGACGGCCGCAGCGCTGGCACCGGGTGTACGCCCGGACGCCGAACTTCGGCTTGCGCTCGGACTTAGCGATCAGGGCCTTCTTCGCCATGGCTCACGCCTCCTTGAAAGGGAAGCCCAGAGCGCGCAGCAGCGCCCGGCCCTCATCGTCGGTCTGAGCGGTGGTCACGACGGTGATGTCCATACCGCGCTGACGGTCGACCTTGTCCTGGTCGATCTCGTGGAACATGACCTGCTCGGTCAGACCGAAGGTGTAGTTGCCACGGCCGTCGAACTGCTTGGGAGAGAGGCCGCGGAAGTCACGGATACGCGGCAGAGCCAGCGACACCAGACGGTCCACGAACTCCCACATGCGGTCACCACGGAGGGTGACGTGGGCACCGATCGGCTGGCCCTCGCGCAGCTTGAACTGCGCGATGGACTTGCGGGCCTTGGTGACGGCCGGCTTCTGACCGGTGATCGCGGTCAGGTCCTTGATGGCACCCTCGATCAGCTTGCTGTCACGGGCGGCCTCGCCGACACCCATGTTGACCACGACCTTGACCAGGCCGGGGATCAGCATGACGTTCTCGTACGAGAACTGCTCGTGCAGCTGACCCTTGACCTCGGAGAGGTACTTCTCCTTGAGGCGGGGGGTCACCTTCTCAACAGTCGTCTCAGACATCAGATGTCCTCACCGGTCCGCTTGGCAACGCGGATCTTGTTGCCCTGGTCGTCAAAGCGGTAGCCGACGCGGGTGACGACCTTCTTGCCGTCCTTCTCCACGACCAGCTGGACGTTGGAGACGTGCACCGGGGCCTCGACGGTCACGATGCCACCCTGCGTGCCGGGGCCCGGCTTGGTGTGCTTCTTGACCCGGTTGACACCCTCGACCAGGACCTTGTTGTCAGCGGGGATGGCCTGGATGACCTTGCCCTGCTTGCCCTTGTCCTTGCCGGTGATGACCTGGACCAGGTCACCCTTCTTGATCTTCATGCTGTTCGCCATGGGTTAGAGCACCTCCGGCGCCAGCGAGATGATCTTCATGAACTTCTTGTCGCGCAGCTCGCGGCCCACCGGGCCGAAGATGCGGGTACCGCGGGGGTCGCCATCGGTGTTCTTGAGAACCACAGCGGCGTTCTCGTCGAAGCGGATGTACGAACCGTCCGGACGGCGGCGCTCCTTGACGGTGCGAACGACGACGCACTTGACGACGTCGCCCTTCTTCACCGAACCGCCGGGGATCGCGTCCTTGACGGTGGCGACGATGACGTCCCCGATACCGGCGTAGCGGCGACCGGAGCCACCGAGAACGCGGATGCAGAGAATCTCCTTGGCACCCGTGTTGTCGGCGACGCGCAGTCGCGACTCCTGCTGGATCACAGCTTTCTCCTGATCGTCAACAAGTGTTGACGGGCCGGCCGCTGCTCACACCCGCGCCCCTGGGGGCCTGGTGCACATACGGCCGTACCGCGAACAACCTTGTTACTTGGCCTTCTCGAGGATCTCGACGACGCGCCAGCGCTTCGTCGCGGACAGCGGCCGGGTCTCCATCAGGAGGACACGGTCGCCGACACCGCACGCGTTCTGCTCGTCGTGCGCCTTCAGCTTGTTGGTACGGCGGATGACCTTGCCGTACAGCGCGTGCTTGACGCGGTCCTCGACGGCGACGACGACGGTCTTGTCCATCTTGTCGCTGACGACGAGACCCTCACGGGTCTTGCGGAAACCGCGCGTCTCGTTGGTGTTCTCAGTCATCAGGCGTTCTCCACCGTCTCGATGCCCAGCTCGCGCTCGCGCATCAGGGTGTAGATCCGCGCGATGTCCTTACGGACCAGCCGGAGCCGTCCGTGGTTGTCGAGCTGCCCGGTCGCCGCCTGGAAGCGGAGGTTGAACAGCTCCTCCTTGGCCTCACGGAGCTTGGCAACGAGACCCTCGTTGTCCAGTTCCCGAAGCTCAGCAGCCTTGGTAGCGGCCGACATCAGCTCTCACCGTCCTCGCGCCGAACGATCCGGCACTTCATCGGAAGCTTGTGCGCGGCACGCGTGAGCGCCTCGCGGGCAATCTTCTCGTTCGGGTACGACAGTTCGAACATGACCCGACCCGGGTGCACGTTCGCGATCCACCACTCCGGCGAACCCTTACCGGAACCCATGCGGGTCTCGGCCGGCTTCTTGGTGAGCGGGCGGTCCGGGTAGATGTTGATCCAGACCTTGCCGCCACGACGGATGTGACGGGTGATCGCGATACGAGCGGACTCGATCTGACGGTTCGTCACGTAGGCCGGGGTCACGGCCTGGATGCCGAACTGGCCGAACGCCAGCTCGGTGCCACCCTTGGCAGCGCCGCGGCGCTTCGGGTGGTGCTGCTTGCGGTGCTTGACCCGACGGGGGATCAGCATTGCGGTCAGGCCTCCGTTCCGGTGTTCTCGGCAGCCGGAGCCTCGACCGCGGCCGGGGCCGCGGGGGCCTCGGCAGCAGCGGCGGGACGGCGGCCACGGCCACCGCGCTCGCCACCACGGCCACCGCGCTCGCCACCGCGGGCGGGACGACCGCCCTCGGGACGGGCCGGGCGGTTGCCGGAGCGGGCAGCGGCGTTCTCAGCGCGGACCTCGGCGATGTTCTTGACGTCGCCCTTGTAGATCCAGACCTTCACGCCGATGCGGCCGAAGGTGGTCTTGGCCTCGAAGAAGCCGTAGTCGACGTTCGCGCGCAGGGTGTGCAGCGGCACACGGCCCTCGCGGTAGAACTCCGAACGGCTCATCTCGGCGCCGCCGAGACGACCGGAGCACTGGACCTTGATGCCCTTGGCGCCGGCCTTCATGGTCGACTGCATGCTCTTGCGCATGGCACGACGGAAGGAGACGCGGGAGGACAGCTGCTCCGCGACGCCCTGGGCCACGAGCTGGGCGTCCATCTCGGGGTTGCGGACCTCGAGGATGTTCAGCTGGACCTGCTTGCCGGTCAGCTTCTCCAGCTTGCCGCGGATCTTGTCGGCCTCCGTGCCACGGCGGCCGATCACGATGCCCGGACGAGCGGTGTGGATGTCCACGCGGACCCGGTCACGGGTGCGCTCGATCTCCACCTTCGAGATGCCGGCGCGCTCCATGCCCTGCGTCATGAGACGCCGGATGGCGACGTCTTCCTTGACGTAGTCCTTGTACAGCTTGTCGGCGTACCAGCGGGACTTGAAGTCCGTGCTGATGCCGAGGCGGAACCCGTGCGGGTTAACCTTCTGGCCCATTACCGGGTCCCTTCCTTGCTGCTGACGACCACGGTGATGTGGCTGGTCCGCTTGCGGATCCGGTAGGCACGGCCCTGGGCGCGCGGACGGAACCGCTTCAGGGTCGGGCCCTCGTCAACGTACGCCTCGGAGATGTAGAGGTCGTCCACGTTGGAGTGGTTGTAGTTGTGCGCGGCGTTGGCGATGGCGCTGTTGAGCACCTTGCCGACCGGCACGGTGGCGGCCTGCGGAGCGAAACGCAGGACCGCCTGGGCCTCCGTGGCCTGCAGGCCACGGATGAGGTCCACCACGCGGCGGGCCTTCATGGGCGTGACGCGGATGTACCGCGCCTGGGCCCTGGCTTCCATGGTTGTCCCCTTAATGGAGTAAGTCACTTCGTCGTTCTGGTTGCTACAGCTCGGAAGCCCCGAAGCGGAGCTTCAAAATCGATGCTTAGCGACGCTTCGACTTGCGGTCTTCCTTCACGTGCCCCTTGAAGGTGCGCGTGGGAGCGAACTCGCCGAGCTTGTGGCCGACCATCGACTCGGTGACGAACACCGGGACGTGCTTGCGGCCATCGTGAACCGCGATCGTGTGGCCCAGCATGGCCGGGGAGATCACGGAACGACGGGACCAGGTCTTGATGACGTTCTGCGTGCCCGCCTCGTTCTGCACGTCCACCTTCTTCTGAAGGTGGTCGTCGATGAAGGGGCCCTTCTTGAGACTGCGCGGCATCTGACCTGCTCCTAGCGCTTCTTGTTGGTCTTGCGGCGGCGCACGATGAGGGAGTCCGACGCCTTGTTCGGGCGACGGGTGCGGCCCTCGGGCTTGCCCCACGGCGAGACCGGGTGGCGACCACCGGAGGTCTTACCCTCACCACCACCGTGCGGGTGGTCGATCGGGTTCATGGCCACACCACGCACGGTCGGGCGGACGCCCTTCCAGCGCATACGGCCGGCCTTGCCCCAGTTGATGTTCGACTGCTCGGCGTTGCCGACCTCGCCGACGGTCGCGCGGCAGCGCGCGTCCACCAGGCGGATCTCACCGGAGGGCATGCGCAGGTGCGCCATGCGGCCCTCACGGGCGAGCAGCTGAATGCCGGAACCCGCGGAACGGGCCAGCTTGGCGCCACCGCCGGGACGGAGCTCCACCGCGTGGATGGTGGTACCGACCGGGATGTTGCGCAGCGGCAGGTTGTTGCCCGGCTTGATGTCGGCGCCAGCGCCGTTCTCGATCCGGTCACCCTGCGCGACGCCGCGGGGGGCGATGATGTAGCGCTTCTCGCCGTCCGCGTAGTGCAGGAGCGCGATGCGCGCGGTGCGGTTCGGGTCGTACTCGATGTGAGCGACCTTGGCCGGCACGCCGTCCTTGTCGTGACGACGGAAGTCGATCAGACGGTAGGCGCGCTTGTGACCGCCACCCTGGTGGCGAGCGGTGATACGACCGGCGTTGTTACGGCCGCCCTTGCTGTGCAGCGGGCGAACCAGCGACTTCTCCGGCGTGGACCGCGTGATTTCGACGAAGTCGGCCACGCTGGAGCCGCGGCGGCCCGGCGTAGTCGGCTTGTACTTGCGGATACCCATTTCTGTCCTCGTCCTTTACGACGATCGCAGTCCCTGACCCGAGGGTCAGGCGACCGGACCACCGAAGATGTCGATGCGGTTGCCCTCGGCCAGCGTCACGATCGCGCGCTTGGTGTCCTTGCGCTTACCGAAGCCCGTCTTGGAGCGCTTGCGCTTGCCCTGACGGTTCAGCGTGTTCACGGCCTCGACCTTGACCGAGAAGACCGCCTCGACGGCCTGCTTGATCTGGGTCTTGTTGGCACCGGGAGACACGACGAACGTGTACTTGTTCTCGTCGAGGAGCGAGTAGCTCTTCTCGGAGATGACCGGCTTGATCAGGACGTCACGGGGGTCCGTGAACGTCTTGGAGGTGATCTCGCTCATCAGGCGGCAGTCCCTTCGAGCTCGCCCTCAGCAGCAACGGCCTTGGCGGACGCGGCCGGACCGGCCACGAAACGCTCGAAGGCGGCCTGGGTGAAGACCACATCGTCGGAGACGAGCACGTCGTAGGTGTTCAGCTGGCCGGCGTCCAGGATGTGCACGTTCGGCAGGTTGCGAGCGGACAGGATGCCCAGCTCGTCCTCGCGCTCGACCACCAGGAGGAGGTTCTTGCGCTCGGAGATCTTGCCGAACAGGACCTTGGCGGCCTTGGTCGACGGAGCCTCGGTCGCGGTCACGCCGGTGACGACGTGGATGCGCTCGTGACGAGCCCGGTCGGTGAGCGCGCTGCGCAGGGCGGCGGCGATCATCTTCTTCGGGGTCCGCTGCGAGTAGTCGCGCGGCACGGGACCGTGCACGACGCCACCACCGGCGAACTGCGGGGCGCGGGTCGAGCCCTGGCGGGCGCGGCCGGTGCCCTTCTGGCGGTACGGCTTCTTGCCGCCACCGCGGACCTCGCCACGACGCTTGACCTTGTGGGTGCCCTGGCGAGCCGCGGCGAGCTGCGCCACGACGACCTGGTGCATCAGCGGGACGCTGACCTTGGCGTCGAAGATCTCGGCGGGCAGCTCGAGGCTGCCGGCCTTGTCGCCGGCCGGCGACAGGATGTCAATGGTGCTCATATCCTTCACAGCCCCTTCGCCGCGGTGCGGACGAGGACGAGGCCGCCGTTCGGACCCGGGATCGCGCCCTTGATGAGCAGCAGACCCTTCTCCGCGTCGACCGCGTGCACGGTCAGGTTCTGGGTGGTCACGCGCTCGTGGCCCATCCGACCCGCCATGCGCATGCCCTTGAACACACGACCCGGGGTGGCGCAGCCACCGATGGAGCCGGGCGAACGGTGCTTGCGCTGGGTGCCGTGACCGGCGCCGAGGCCCTTGAAGTTGTGACGCTTCATGACACCGGCGAAGCCCTTGCCCTTGGAGGTGCCGGTCACGTCGACCTTGACACCCGCCTCGAACAGCTCGGCGGTGATCTCCTGGCCCAGGGTGTACTCGGACGCATCCGCGGTACGGAGCTCGACCAGGTGGCGGCGGGGGGTGACACCGGCCTTGGCGAAGTGGCCCTGGAGGGGCTTGTTCACCTTGCGGGGGTCGATCTCGCCGAAGCCGATCTGGACGGCGTCGTAGCCGGCCGGGCTGTCGGCGGTGTGGACCTGGGTCACGACATTGGGCCCAGCCTTGACGACGGTCACCGGGACGACCCGGTTGTTCTCGTCCCAGACCTGGGTCATGCCGAGCTTCTCGCCCAGGATGCCCTTAATCTGCTTAGCCATCTTCGGTGCGCCTCTCAGAGCTTGATCTCGATGTCGACGCCCGCCGGCAGGTCGAGACGCATCAGCGAGTCAACCGTCTTCGGCGTGGGGTCGAGGATGTCGATCAGACGCTTGTGAGTGCGCATCTCGAAGTGCTCGCGCGAGTCCTTGTACTTGTGCGGCGAGCGGATGACGCAGTAAACGTTCTTCTCAGTGGGCAGCGGCACCGGGCCCGCGACCTGCGCACCAGTCCTGATCACCGTCTCGACGATCTTCTTCGCCGAGGAGTCGATGACCTCGTGGTCGTAGGCCTTGAGCCGGATGCGGATCTTCTGTCCCGCCATGGCTACTTCGTAGTCCTTTGTGTCGTACGTCGCTGCACGACTCCTCCTCCGACCCCCGCGCTCGGGCGTGTCGCCCTCGCGCTTGCAAAAAACCGGCGAAACATCTCGTCGGTTTCGAACTTCTGGGGTTGGGGTGAGCCGGGCCGGTACCCCGCACACGCTTCCCGGAAGATTCCCGTACTTTCGCCCCGCAGCTGCCGCGGTGTCGCTTACACACCACTGCACCCACACACAGCACGTGGGCACATGAACGGCCATTCACGGGAACGACGAGTACATGGGACTCGCTTCCGGTCCTCCCGGCGGGAGGCGCGCAGCATCGGTACTCAACCGAGCAACCCGGACATCCTGCCACAGGAGGAGCGCGATACGCCAATCGGGGCCGGTGCGGCGTCGCCGCACCGGCCCCGATCGGGCGAGGGGTCCGTCACCAGGGGCGGTTGCGCCCGCACTGCAGCGGCCACTGCTCCTTGTCGGCGTTGCCGCAGAAGATCCGGAGGTCGTCCGGGCCGAAGGTGTACTCGGCCAGCTCCATGTTGATGTCGCTGCAGTCACCGCCCGCGTACTTCGGGCAGGTGCCGTTCTGCTGCTTGATGTGGTGCGCGCGCAGCGCGTCCAGGCCCATGTCCTCGACGCCGGCCTCGGTGGTCGGCATGTAGCGGTTGGCCGACCAGGAGGCGCCCATGGTGGCGAACAGCGCCAGCGCGCAGACCGCGCCGGCCACGCCCCGGGCCACCGCCTGCGGGGTGATCGCCCGGGCCGGGCGGACCGCCTCGCCGACCCCGCGCAGCCAGCCCACCGAGCGCTGGGAGGCCATCATCAGGCCGAACACCGCCAGGATGATCAGGGTGTACATGATGATCCAGGTGGTGCGCGGGTACAGCTGCACCGCCTGGTCGTGCTGCATGTGCGAGGCGAACCAGAACCGCAGCAGCCAGGAGCTGATCAGCGCGGCGGCGGCGGTGCGCACCGCGACGTTGCGCAGCCCGAGCGCCAGCGCCAGGCCGACCGCGGCCAGCAGCAGCAGGGTGAAGGCGCTCTGCCCGGCCAGCTCCCCGGTCTGCGGGTACACGTGGTAGTTGGTGTGGCCCTCGCGGTCCGAGACCCAGCCCATCACGTACGCCGGGTCGATGTACGTCATCACGTACGCGTACCGGTCCTTGGTGGTCGCCCCCAGCCGGACCATCTGGTACAGCAGCGGCGAGCCGACGACGCCGGCCGCCAGCAGGGTCACCCCGAGGTAGGTCAGCGCGGGGCGCAGCCGGGCCCGGCCGCCGCGCCACGGCACCAGGAACACGGCCAGCAGCATCACGCCGGGCGCGGCCCAGATGAACCAGCCCGAGTACCACAGGAACAGGATGCCGAAGGAGGCGCCGAACCCGGCCGCGCGCAGCAGCAGCGAGCGGGTGGAGAGGGTGGACGCCCGGTGCAGCTCGCGCAGGCAGCCGGCCAGCACCGGGATCATCACCAGCATGGTGATGTGGCTGTACGGGCGGATCGGGTCCATGAACAGGATCGCCGCGGGGGCCGCCAGCAGGACCGCCCAGAACGGGCGCAGCAGCAGCCGCCAGGCCAGGTAGGTGGCCGGGCCGGCCACCGCGGTGACCACCAGTTGGAGGTCCTTCATGGCGTAGCCGACCCCGGAGACGCCGTGGTGGAAGACCTTGGCGACCACCGCGAGCGCGGCCGGGAACAGCGGCGGGTAGACGCCGGGCAGCAGCTTGTGCCCGGTCATCATGTTGTTCGCCATGCCCATCACGTTGCCCGGGTCGCCCTCCTGGCCGCCCAGGCCGAAGGGGGTGCCGTGCAGGGCGACCGCGATGCCGCCGGCCACCGCGCCGGTGGCCAGGCCGGCCACCGCGGCGCAGACCAGGCGCTGGACCAGCTGGTGGCGGCGCAGGCTGCCGCGGTAGGCGGTGTAGAGCAGCACCGCCAGCAGCGGCAGGCCGACCAGGGCGCCGTACTGCTGGACCTTGGCCAGGCCGCTGACCTGCCCGACCCGCTGCAGCGGGTTGACGCTGATGTGCATGCACAGCCGCAGGAAGAGCAGGGAGGCGCCGATGCTCACCACGAACTCGGCGGACCGCAGCTGCCAGGGCTTGAGGTCGTGCAGCCGGTCGCCGATCCGGCCCAGCCGGGAGTCGCGTCCGGGGGCGGCGGCCGCGGGGGCGGCCGGCTCGGTGGTCAGGTCTGTCATGCCGCTCACTGTCCAGTCAGGACGCGGCCGCTCCCGGCGCGTCGGGGGGCCAGGGCCTTGAGGTGCTTGGGCATCCGGCGGATCATCGCCAGCAGCAGGACCAGGCCGGCCCGGCCCAGGTAGACGGTGGCCTTGATCGGCGAGGCGCTGGGGGTGCCGGTGGTCCGCTCGCGCATGGCGACCGGCACCTGGCGCACGACGAAGCCGCAGCGGGCGGCGCCGACCATGCTCTCGATGGTGTCGCCGAGGTACTCCACCGGGTACCACTGCGCGAAGAACTCGATCAGCTGCTTGTTCGAGGCGCGGAAGCCGGAGGTGGTGTCGGTCAGCTTGGTGCGGGTGATCCGGGAGAGCACCACGGACAGCAGGCTCATCGCCCACTTGCGGGGGCCGCGCACCGTGTAGTCGCCCTGGCCGGCGAAGCGGGCGCCGATCACCAGGTCGGCCTCCTTGAGCTTCTCCAGCATCACCGGGACGTACGCCGGGTCGTGCTGGCCGTCGGAGTCGACCTGGATGGCGACGTCGTAGCCGTGCAGGAAGGCGTACCGGTAGCCCAGCCGCATCGCGCCGCCGACGCCGAGGTTGTACGGGAGTTGGGCGACCGGGGAGCCGAACTCCGCGGCGACCGCGGAGGTGCGGTCGGTGGAGCCGTCGTCGACCACCAGGGTGTCCACGCCCGGGAGGGTCGTGCGGATCTCCTTGAGGACGCCGGGGAGGCCGTCCTGCTCGTTCCAGGCGGGCAGGATGATGAGGACGCGCTTGCCGTCGATCATGAGTACACCTCGGTGTCGTCGGCGGTCTCCGCCTTGTTCTGCTTGCTGACCGGGTACCCGTGGTGCTCGACCAGGTGGGAGCGCAGCAGCGCGACCTCCTCGGCGAGGCTGCGGGTCTCGGCCTCCAGGCGGCTGGCCTCCCAGCTCAGGTGCAGGCAGACCAGCAGGACCATGACGAAGCCCGCGAAGAGCACCAGGCTGACGCCGGACGCGATGCCGACCCGGCGGGCGGTGGAGTCCAGCAGGTCGGGGAAGAAGCCGAGCGGGGCCACCGCGAGACCGATGGCCAGCCAGATCACCGCGTACTTCTCCCGGAGCTGCTGACGCCGCAGCAGCTCGAGGATGTACAGCAGCACCAGTACACCGGTGATGGAGGTGATGATCGTTAGTCGCACGACAAGATTCGCCTTTCAGCGGCGGTGGGCGCGGCGGTCGCAGCACGTTCTCCGTCGTGCCGTGCGAAACGTCCGACGCCTACCGCGCATAACGGTCCGAGGTACCGGGTACGGCCGGTGCGGGGTGCCGTTCGTCGGCCGCCCGGTCGGCTGCTGGGCGCCGGCCGTGGGACAGCGAACGAACCAGCGACCACAGCATGCCAGCAGCGCTGATCGCGGCACCAGCCAGGTAGCCGAATTCTGCCCGCGGTGCCACCTGCCCGGGCAACAGCGTCACGGCCGCCAGGACAATGGTGCCCGCCAGCCAGGAGAACAGCTGCTGCCGGTGCCGACCGACGGAGAGCAGGGCCTGGCCGAACACCGTGGCCAGCATGAAGAACAGCGTGCCCAGGACCAGCCAGAGGAAGTCCGCGCGGTCCAGCACCGGGGCCGCGTTGAAGGCCAACCGGATCAGGTCGGGCCCGAGCAGGACGGTCGGGAGGCCGGCCAGCGCGCACATCGCGGCCACGATCCCCCCCGTCCGGGTGAGGGTGCGCCGGAACTCCGCGTGGTCGCCCACCGCGGCCGCGCCGGAGAGCGCGGAGACCAGCGAGGCCTGGATCGCGGCGTAGGCGAACAGCGGGACCCGGGCCAGCACCACGGCGTTCAGCAGGGCGGAGACCAGGTCGTTGTCGTGCGGTGCGAGCAGCTTCACGCTGACCACCGCGGCGTTGACCATCAGCTGGGACAGCAGGGTCGAGCCGGTCAGCATGCCGACCCCGCGGACCACCGCGGGCCAGCTCGGCGCCGGGCCGCCGCGGCGGTCGGCCAGCACGCCGCGCAGGCCGATCACCGAGGCGGCCAGCGGCGCGGCCACCAGGATCAGGCTGAAGGCGACCGCCGAGTGCAGGCCGGCCAGCGGGAGCAGCGCGGCCAGCAGGATCCGCAGGCCGCCGTCGACGGCGAGCTGCCGGCCGTAGGGCTTGAACCGGCCGAGGCCGGCCAGCACGCCACGGACCACCGAGCTGACGGCCAGTCCGACCATCGCGCCGGCCAGGCCGACCACCAGTCCGAGGTCGCCGGAGAACAGCGCGTCGGCGATCGGCCGGGCGGCGGCGGCGATCACCGCGAGCACCAGGGCCAGCACGGCCCCGGTGAACACCAGGACCCGGCGGGCGGCGGCCAGCGGCCCCTGGCCGACCGCGTCGCGGGTGGAGACCAGCCGGTTGAGCTCCAGCTCGACCGGGGTGAACAGCCCGTAGCCGACGGACATGACCACGGTCCACAGCACCGAGATCCCCGCCACCTGGCTCTTGTCCAGGCTGTAGCCGGCCAGGGCCAGGTAGATGTACGAGGACGCGCCGAGGACGACGGTGCCCCCGGCGACCAGCCGGACGCCGGGGGGCAGCGCGCCGAGCAGCTTGCCGATCGGGTTGCTCACGGGAACGGTTCCCTCTCCGCGGCTCAGCCCTGGAGACCGGTGCGGGCCTTGAGCGGCTCCCACCAGTCGCGGTTGTCGCGGTACCAGGCGAGGGTGGCCGCCAGCCCGTCCTCGAAGCGGACCTGCGGGGTGTAGCCGAGCTCCTCGCTGATCTTGCTGATGTCCAGCGAGTAGCGCAGGTCGTGGCCCTTGCGGTCGGCGACCCGCTCGACCCGGTCCCAGTCGGCGCCGGCCGCTTCCAGCAGCAGGCCGGTGAGCTCCTTGTTGGTCAGCTCGGTGCCGCCGCCGATGTTGTAGACCTCGCCGGCCCGGCCCTTGTTCATGGCCAGTTCGATGCCGCGGCAGTGGTCGGAGACGTGCAGCCAGTCGCGGATGTTGCCGCCGTCGCCGTACAGCGGGACCTTCCGGCCGTCCAGCAGGTTGGTGGTGAACAGCGGGATGACCTTCTCCGGGAACTGGTAGTGCCCGTAGTTGTTGGAGCAGCGGGTGACCACCACGTCCATGCCGTGGGTGCGGTGGTAGGCCAGCGCCAGCAGGTCGGAGGCGGCCTTGGAGGCCGAGTACGGGGAGTTCGGGACCAGCGGCCAGGTCTCGGTCCAGGAGCCCTCGGAGATCGAGCCGTACACCTCGTCGGTGGAGACGTGCACGAAGCGGCCGACGCCGTGCTTGCGGGCGGCGTCCAGCAGGACCTGGGTGCCCAGCACGTTGGTGGTGACGAACGGGCCGGCGCCCTCGATGGAGCGGTCGACGTGCGACTCGGCGGCGAAGTGCACCACCACGTCGTGGCCGGCCATCGCGGCGTCGACGGCCTCCGGGTCGCAGATGTCGGCCTTTATGAAGGCGTAGCCCGCGTGGCCCGCGACCGGGGCGAGGTTGGCCTCGACGCCCGAGTAGGTGAGCTTGTCGAGGACGGTGATCTGGGCGGCCGGATCCGCGCCGAGGAGCTGGCGGACGAACTCCGAACCGATGAAGCCGGCTCCGCCGGTCACGAGGATGCGCATAGTGGCGGCAGTCTACCCGCCGGGCCCCGGGCCCCCGCCCTCGGTCTCCCCCGCCCCCGCCGGGCCCCGTAAGACCGACCGGCACGTGGAGGGATGGGGGAAGGAGCGGGGTGAGGGCCGAGTCCGGGCGGTGCCGCCCTCCATGTGCCGGTCGGTCTAAGCTGCCCGCATGCGTGGAATCCTCCTGGCAGGCGGCACCGGCTCGCGGCTCTGGCCGCTGACCCGGGCCGTCTCGAAGCAGCTGCTGCCGGTCTTCGACAAGCCCATGATCTACTACCCGCTCTCCACCCTGGTGATGGCGGGCATCCGCGAGGTCCTGATCATCACCACCCCGCAGGACCGGGACCAGTTCGAGCGGCTGCTCGGCGACGGCTCGCAGTTCGGCCTGCGGCTGGAGTACGCGGTGCAGGAGAAGCCCGAGGGCATCGCCCAGGCCTTCGTGCTGGGCGCGGACTTCATCGGCGACGAGTCGGTGGCGCTGATCCTCGGGGACAACATCTTCCACGGCTCCGGGCTGGGCACCCGGCTCGCCCAGCACACCTCGCCCGAGGGCGGCCGGGTCTTCGCCTACCCGGTGGCCGACCCGACCGCGTACGGCGTGGTGGAGTTCGCCGAGGACGGGCGGGTGCTGTCCATCGAGGAGAAGCCGGCGAAGCCGAAGTCCCGCTACGCGGTGCCCGGCCTGTACTTCTACGACAACCAGGTGGTCGGGATAGCGGCGGAGCTGGAGCCCAGCGCCCGCGGCGAGCTGGAGATCACCTCGGTCAACGAGGAGTACCTGCGGCGCGGCCAGCTCCACGTCACCACGCTGGACCGGGGCACCGCCTGGCTGGACACCGGCACCTTCGTGTCGATGGTGCAGGCCTCCGAGTTCGTCCGGGTCATCGAGGAGCGGCAGGGCTTCAAGATCGGCTGCCTGGAGGAGACCGCCTGGCGGGCCGGACTGATCGACGACGCGCAGCTGCGCGCCCTGGCCGAACCGCTCACCAAGAGCGGGTACGGCGAGTACCTGCTGGCCCTGCTGGACGAGGAGAACCCCCGGTGAAGTTCCGCGAACTGTCGATCCCCGGCGCCTTCGAGGTCACCCCGCAGCAGTTCGGCGACCCGCGCGGCCTGTTCATGGAGTGGTACCGCTTCGACAAGCTGTCCGAGGTGGTCGGGCACCCGCTGCGCCTCGCCCAGGGCAACCTGTCGGTCTCCGCGAAGGGCGTGGTGCGCGGCGTGCACTTCGCCGACGTGCCGCCCGGCCAGGCCAAGTACGTCAGCTGCGTGCGCGGCGCGGTGCTGGACGTGGTCGTCGACCTGCGGGTCGGCTCCCCCGCGTTCGGGAAGTGGGAGTTCGTCCGGCTCGACGACGCCGACCGCCGCTCGGTGTACATCCCCGAGGGCCTGGGCCACGGCTTCTGCGCGCTGACCGACGACGCGACGCTGTCCTACGTCTGCTCGGAGACCTACAACCCGACCGGCGAGCACGGCGTGCACCCGCTCGACCCGGAGCTCGGCATCGAGTGGCCGGTGGAGGACCCGCAGCTGTCCGCGAAGGACGCCGAGGCGCCCACGCTGGCCGAGGCGCTCGCCTCCGGCCTGCTGCCCGAGTACGGCAAGTGCCAGGAGTTCTACCGGAGTCTGCGGCAGGACTGAGCCGTCCCGGAGCCGCCCGCGCGCCCCGCCGCCGACCCGTTCGGCCACGGGGCGCGCACGTATGATGGGCCCGCCGCCGGGCCCCCGGGCCCTCCCACTCACCTCCGCGGATGTGCCCCGACATGACCACGCTCGATGTGCTGCTCCCCTACTACGGCAATGTCGCCCTGATGCAGGAGGCGGTACGGAGCGTCCTGGCCCAGACCGACCGGGACTGGCGCCTGACCGTCGTCGACGACGGCAAGGAGCCGGGCGTCCCGGAGTGGTTCGAGCAGCTCGGCGACCCGCGGGTGCGGTACTTCCGCAACGAGCAGAACCTCGGCGTGACCGGCAACTACCGCAAGTGCCTGGGGCTGGCCGAGTACGAGTACCTGGTGTTCATGGGCACCGACGACGTGATGCTGCCGAACTACGTGGCGAACGTCCGGACCTCGATCGAGGCCTTCCCCGGCGTGGCGATGATCCAGCCCGGCGTCGAGGTGATCGACGGCGACGGGAAGCCCGCCAGCTCGCTGGCCGACGAGGCCAAGCGGCGGCTGTACGCACCCCGGCGCACCGGCCGGTACACGATGGGCGGCGAGGAGCTGGCGGTCAGCCTGCTGAAGGGCAACTGGCTGTACTTCCCGTCGATCTGCTGGCGCACCGACGCGGTCAAGGGCACCGGCTTCCGGGACAACCTGGAGATCATCCAGGACCTGGCGCTGGTGATCGACCTGCTGCAGGCCGGCGAGGAGATGGCCATCGACGACGTGCGCAGCTTCCAGTACCGCCGGCACCTGTCGGTCTCCGCCACCTCGGCGTTCTCCGGGCACCGCTTCGCCGAGGCGCACCGCTACTTCCTGGACGCCGCCGACCGGCTGGACGCGCAGGGCTGGCACCGCGCCGCGAAGGCGTCCCGACTGCACATCTCGGCCCGCATCCACGCGCTGACCCTGGTGCCCGGGGCACTCAGGGCCAAGCAGTGGAAGGGCGCGAAGTCGCTGCTGAAGAACGCCGCGGCCGGCTCCGGCCGCGGCCGCTGAAGTCCCCCGTCCCCTAGGAGAGTTGCGCGCCATGTCCGTTCCCCCCTCCGCTCCCGCCCGGGTGGCCGTCCTCGGCGGCACCGGGTTCATCGGCCGGGTGCTGTGCGCCCGGCTGGCCGAGCGCGGCCACCAGGTGCTCACCCTGGCCCGGACGGTGCCCGCCGACCCGCCGGCCGGGCGCTTCGCCTCCGTGGACCTGTCCGCCACCGCCCCCGCCGAGCTGGCCGCGCTGCTGGACCGGGAGGGCGTCGACGCCGTGGTCAACGCGGCCGGCGGCATGTGGGGCCTGAACGACGAGCAGATGCACGAGGCCAACGTGGTGCTGGTCGACCGGCTGGTCGAGGCGGTCGCCGCGATGTCCCGCCCGGCCCGGCTGGTGCACCTGGGCACCGTGCACGAGTACGGCATGGCCCCGATCGGCACCAGCCGGCGCGAGGACGACGCGCCGGCGCCGGTGATGGAGTACGGCAAGCTGAAGCTGGCCGCCACCGAGACGATCACCCGGGCGGTCGCGGACGGCCGGATCGACGCCGTGACGCTGCGGCTGGGCAACGTGGTCGGCGCCGGCCAGCCCGGGCACAGCCTGCTCGGCGTGATGGCCGCGAAGCTGGACGAGGCCCGGCTGGCCGGGCGCACCGCGCAGCTGTCGCTGCAGCCGCTGACCGCGCAGCGCGACTTCGTCGACCTGGCCGACACCGTGGACGCGGTGCTGGCCGCGATCGGCGCCCGCACCACCGTTCCGGTGATCAACGTCGGCACCGGCCGGGCCACCGCCGCCCGGGTCCTGGTGGAGCTGCTGATCGAGGCCAGCGGGGTGCCCGTCGAGATCACCGAGGTGCCCGCACCCGACGGCACCGGCCCGGAGACGGAGTGGCAGCAGATGGACGTCTCGCTGGCCCGCGAGCAGCTCGGCTGGGCCCCCACCCGGACCCTGGCCGACGGCGTCGCCGACCTGTGGCGGGCCCGCACCGCCACCCGATAGCCCCCTGCCTCCCGATTCCACCGAGGAACACATGAGATCCAACGGACTGCTCCGCTCCCGCGGCACCCTGGCGGAGCTTTTCTCCGGCCGCGCCAACAGTTTCGGCCTGCTGCGACTGGCGCTGGCTACCTCCGTGGTGGTCTCGCACCTGTACCCGCTGGGCTACGGGCACCTCGACCCGCTGTGGAAGCACAGCGGCGAGCAGACCGACATCGGGAAGATGGCGGTGGTCGGCTTCTTCGTGCTCTCCGGCTTCATGATCACCGGCAGTGGCCGGCGGACCGGCATCGGCCGCTACAGCTGGCACCGGGTGCTGCGCATCATGCCCGGGCTGTGGGGGTCGCTGCTGATCTCCACCCTGGTGATCATGCCGCTGCTGTACCAGTACCTGCACGGCACCATGGACGGCTTCTGGAACCACCCGGCCGGACCCTGGCACTACCTGAAGGGCACCTGGAACACCTCGCTGACCAGCGGCTGGGACGTCTCCGGCGTCATCGCCGACGGCGTCCACCGGGGCACCAACCACGACCAGAGCGTGAACGGCGCGCTGTGGTCGCTCAAGTACGAGCTGCTCTGCTACGTGATGGTCGGCATGCTCGCGGCCGGCGGCGTGCTGCTCAAGGCCCGCCGCTTCGTGCCGCTGGCCGCGCTCGCGCTCTGGGTGCTGATCGTCAACGACTGGCTGGACGCGCCGAGCATGCGCCACGGCATCCCCGGCGACATGAGCACCTCGGTCAACGTGCCGCTGCTGGGCCCGATGTCGACGCACTTCCTGATCCACCTGGGCTTCGTCTTCCTGCTGGGCGCGACCGTCCAGCTCTACCGGGAGAAGGTCCCGGTGCACGACGGGCTGGCCCTGCTCTCGCTGGTCGCCCTGGCCGTCACCATGCGCTACGGCGGCCTGTTCGTGATCGGCTACCCGGCCTTCGCCTACCTGCTGTTCTGGCTCGCGATCCGGCTGCCGAGCCCGTTCCAGCGGATCGGCCGCAACCGGGACTTCTCGTACGGCATCTACATCTACGGCTTCACCGTGGAGCAGGCACTGGCCATGCTCGGCTTCGTGAAGTACGGCAAGATCGGCTTCCTCGCCTGCGCGCTGGCCGGGACGGTGGTGCTGGCCGCGATCTCCTGGTACCTGGTCGAATCGCCCGCGATGAGGCTGAAGAACTGGACGCCGCGCCCGCTGGCCCGCCGGCAGGAGCGCCGCGCGGCCGCCGCCGCGGCGGCCGGTCCGCAGGGCGAGGACGCGGAGGGCGTCCGGGCCGGCCACTCGGACCACCCCTCGGTCCGGGCCTGACCGACAAAACCGGGCCCCGGGCCCGGACGCGCGAGAGGCGCGTCACCGTTCCCACGGTGCCGCGCCTCTCGCGTTCCGCACGTGCCGCTCGCCCCCACCCGCAGCGCGACGGGGGCTGGAACGCCGGAGGGCCCGGCCCCCTCCCTCGCGGGACGGGGCCGGGCCCTCCTGGATGACCAGGGGTCAGATCGGCAATTACTTGACGATCTTGGTGACCTGGCCGGCGCCGACGGTGCGGCCACCCTCACGGATGGCGAACTTCAGGCCCTCCTCCATGGCGACGGGCTGGATCAGCGCGACGGTCATGGCGGTGTTGTCGCCCGGCATGACCATCTCGGTGCCCTCGGGGAGGGTCACGACGCCGGTCACGTCCGTGGTACGGAAGTAGAACTGCGGGCGGTAGTTGTTGAAGAAGGGGGTGTGACGGCCACCCTCGTCCTTCGACAGGATGTAGGCCTGGGCCTCGAAGTCGGTGTGCGGGGTGACCGAACCCGGCTTGATGATGACCTGGCCGCGCTCGACGTCCTCGCGCTTGATGCCGCGGAGCAGCAGGCCGACGTTCTCACCGGCCTGGCCCTCGTCGAGCAGCTTGCGGAACATCTCGATACCGGTGACCGTGGTGGTGGTCTTGGTGGTCTTGATGCCGATGATGTCGACGGTCTCGTTGACCTTGAGGATGCCGCGCTCGATGCGGCCGGTGACGACGGTGCCACGACCGGTGATCGTGAAGACGTCCTCGATCGGCATCAGGAACGGCTGGTCGGTGAGGCGGGCCGGGGTCGGGATGGCCTCGTCGACGGCGTGCATGAGGCCGAGGAGCTTCTCGCCCCACTCCTTGTCGCCCTCGAGCGCCTTCAGCGCCGAGACGCGGACGACCGGCAGGTCGTCGCCCGGGAACTCGTACTCGGAGAGGAGCTCGCGGACCTCGAGCTCGACGAGCTCCAGGATCTCCTCGTCGTCCACCATGTCGGCCTTGTTCAGGGCGACGACGATGTAGGGGACGCCGACCTGGCGGGCCAGGAGGACGTGCTCCTTGGTCTGCGGCATCGGGCCGTCGGTGGCGGCGACGACGAGGATCGCACCGTCCATCTGGGCCGCACCGGTGATCATGTTCTTGATGTAGTCCGCGTGACCCGGGCAGTCGACGTGGGCGTAGTGACGCGCCTCGGTCTGGTACTCGACGTGCGCGATCGAGATGGTGATACCGCGCTGACGCTCCTCCGGCGCCTTGTCGATCTGGTCGAACGGCGTGAAGGGGTTGATGTCCGGGTACGCGTCGTGCAGCACCTTGGTGATGGCCGCGGTCAGCGTGGTCTTACCGTGGTCGATGTGACCGATGGTGCCGATGTTGACGTGGGGCTTCGTCCGCTCGAACTTCGCCTTCGCCACTGCAGTCCTCCTGAGGACAGTTCTGTACGCCGTACGACGTCAGTTGGTCTGGATCGGGTTTTTGGTAACGGGGCGCTGGTGTCGCGCCCCGTAGCCGTCCCGCGGGTGGGGGGTGCCGGAGGGCTCCCGGGCGGAACCCGGACGGGCAAACGTCCGGGTGCCCTCCTTCTAGCCTAAAGGGTCTGATTCATCCCGATTACCGGGACGTCACTCGCCCTTGGCCTTGGCGATGATGTCGTCCGCCACGTTCCGCGGAACCTCGGCGTACGAGTCGAACTGCATCGAGTAGCTCGCGCGACCAGAGGTCTTGCTGCGCAGGTCACCGACGTAGCCGAACATCTCGGAGAGCGGCACCAGCGCCTTGACGACGCGGGCACCGTGGCGCTCCTCCATGGCCCGGATCTGGCCACGGCGGGAGTTGATGTCGCCGATCACGTCGCCCATGTAGTCCTCGGGGGTGGTGACCTCGACGGCCATCATCGGCTCGAGCAGAGCCGGCGACGCCTTGCGGGCACCTTCCTTGAACGCCATGGAACCGGCGATCTTGAACGCCAGCTCGGACGAGTCGACGTCGTGCGACGCACCGTCGAGCAGGATCACGCGGACGCCCTGGAGCGGGTAGCCGGCGAGCACGCCGAACTCCATGGCCTCCTGGCAACCGGCGTCCACCGAGGGGATGTACTCCCTCGGCACACGGCCACCGGTGACCTTGTTGAGGAACTCGTAGCCCTCGCCGGACTCCAGCGGCTCGATCGCGATCTGGATCTTCGCGAACTGGCCGGAGCCACCGGTCTGCTTCTTGTGCGTGTAGTCGATGCGCTCGACGGCCTTGCGGATCGTCTCGCGGTACGCCACCTGCGGCTTGCCGACGTTGGCCTCGACCTTGAACTCGCGGCGCATGCGGTCGACCAGCACCTCGAGGTGCAGCTCGCCCATGCCGGCGATGATCGTCTGGCCGGTCTCCTCGTCGGTGTTGACCTGGAAGGAGGGGTCCTCCTCGGCCAGGCGCTGGATGGCGACACCCAGCTTCTCCTGGTCGCCCTTGGACTTGGGCTCGATCGCGACGCGGATGACCGGGGCCGGGAAGTCCATGGACTCCAGGATGACCGGGTTCTTCTCGTCGGACAGCGTCTCACCGGTGGTGGTCTGCTTGAGGCCCATGACGGCGATGATGTCGCCGGCGCCCACCGAGTCGATCTCCTCACGCTTGTTCGCGTGCATGCGGTAGATCTTGCCGATGCGCTCCTTCTTGCCCTTGACGGAGTTCAGCACCGAGGTGCCGGACTCCAGGCGGCCGGAGTACACGCGGACGAAGGTGAGCTTGCCCAGGTGCGGGTCCGACATGATCTTGAACGCGAGCGCGGCGAGCGGCTCGTCGTCCGAGGCCTGACGGACGATCTTCTCGTCGGGGTTGTTCGGCTTCGTGCCCTCGATGCCCTCGATGTCGAGGGGCGACGGCAGGTACTTCACAACCGCGTCGAGCAGGGGCTGGACGCCCTTGTTCTTGAACGCCGAGCCGCAGAAGATCGGGGTGAAGTCCGAGTTCAGCGTGCCCTTGCGGATCGCGGCGACGATCAGCTCCTCGGGGATGTCCTCGCCCTCCAGGGCGAGCTCCATCACCTCGTCGCTGACGTTCGACACGGTGTCGATCAGGGCCTCGCGGTACTCCGCGGCCTGCTCGGCGAGGTCGGCCGGGATGTCGACGGTGTCGTACATCTCGCCCTTGGGCGCGTCGGCCGAGTAGACCAGGGCCTTCATCTTCACCAGGTCGACGACGCCGGTGAAGTCACCCTCGGCGCCGATCGGCAGCTGCATGACCAGCGGGGTGGCGCCGAGGCGGTCCACGATGGTCTGCACGCAGAAGAAGAAGTTGGCGCCCGTGCGGTCCAGCTTGTTGATGAAGCAGATGCGCGGAACGCCGTAGCGGTCGGCCTGCCGCCACACGGTCTCGGACTGGGGCTCGACACCGGCGACGCCGTCGAACACCGTCACGCCACCGTCGAGCACGCGCAGCGAGCGCTCCACCTCGACGGTGAAGTCGACGTGGCCCGGGGTGTCGATGATGTTGATGGTGTTGTCGACACCGTCGAGGGTCCAGTGACAGGTCGTCGCGGCCGACGTGATGGTGATGCCGCGCTCCTGCTCCTGCTCCATCCAGTCCATCGTGGCAGCGCCGTCGTGGACCTCACCGATCTTGTACGAGACACCGGTGTAGAACAGGATCCGCTCGGTGGTGGTGGTCTTGCCCGCGTCGATGTGCGCCATGATCCCGATGTTGCGGACCTTGGCGAGGTCAAGGGAGGTTGCAGCCATGGTGGCTCGTTCTCTCTCTGTCTAGTGACGGGGTTGGGACTACCAGCGGTAGTGCGCGAAGGCCTTGTTGGACTCGGCCATCTTGTGGGTGTCCTCGCGACGCTTCACGGAAGCGCCCAGGCCGTTGCTGGCGTCGAGGATCTCGTTGAGCAGACGCTCGGTCATGGTCTTCTCGCGACGGGCGCGGGAGTAGCCGACCAGCCAGCGCAGCGCCAGGGTGTTGGCGCGGCCCGGACGGACCTCGACCGGCACCTGGTAGGTGGCGCCGCCGACGCGGCGGGACTTGACCTCGAGGGTCGGCTTGACGTTCTCCAGCGCGCGCTTGAGCGCGATCACCGGGTCGGCACTGGTCTTCTCGCGGACACCCTCGAGGGCGCCGTAGACGATCCGCTCGGCGGTGGAGCGCTTGCCGTGCAGCAGGATCTTGTTGACCAGCGAGGTCACCAGGGGGGAGCCGTAGACCGGGTCGATGATGACCGGGCGCTTCGGGGCGGGGCCCTTACGAGGCATTCTTACTTCTCCTTCTTGGCGCCGTAGCGGCTGCGGGCCTGCTTGCGGTTCTTGACAGCCTGGGTGTCAAGAGCGCCGCGGATGATCTTGTAACGCACACCCGGCAGGTCCTTCACGCGACCGCCACGCACGAGCACGATGGAGTGCTCCTGCAGGTTGTGGCCCTCGCCCGGAATGTAAGCGGTGACCTCGATCCCGCTGGTGAGGCGCACACGGGCGACCTTGCGGAGAGCCGAGTTCGGCTTCTTCGGGGTGGTCGTGTACACACGCGTGCAGACACCGCGGCGCTGGGGCGATGCCTCAAGCGCGGGGGTCTTGGTCTTCTGGACCTTGTCCTGCCGGCCCTTTCGGACCAGCTGCTGGATCGTAGGCACCGTTTCTCCGTTTTCTGTGTGCCAAGGCTCGGTGGAACTAACCTGCGGTGTGGCCCCGCACTCTCCGACCCACGCGGTCGGGTGTGTTGGGCCTTCTTCGGGGAAGAATCGCGGAATCCCATGAGCTGCGCTGCGGCTACGGCACACACCGAGCGGGTGGAGTCTCCGCTGCGGCGGCCGATCTGCTGGCACGCACAAGGACCCGGGCACACCCCAGGCACAAGGTCAGAGCGTACCTAGCGCACAGGCGGCGGTCAAAACAAATGGAGTGCGCCCGGGTGGGCGGGCGTCCGGGTCCGGCACGGGACCGGGCCGCACGGAGTGTGCGGCGGCCGCGGTACGGCGCGGGGCGCGCGCGGGCGGGCGGGTTCAGCCGGACGCGACGGCCAGCAGGAAGAACAGCAGCCAGCCGGCCACCGAGAGCCAGCCCAGCACCAGGCCGAGCACGGCCAGGCCGTCGCCGTCCTCGCCGGTGGTGCGCAGCTTGGCCCGGGCCAGGTGGCCGGTGACCACGGCGGGCAGGCCGGTGGCGCCGAGGGTGAGCACGGTGAGGCAGCCGAGCGTCGCGGAGGCCACCGCGAGGCCGTTGTTGCGGGCGGGCGGCGGCGGCAGGAAGGCCGGCATCGGCATGAAGGTCGGCGGCACCACCGGGACGGGCGCGCCGAACGGCTGCACCATCGGCCCGGACGGCAGGTCGGCCACCAGCGCGGCCAACTGCCCGTAGGTGGCGGCCTGGTGGGTCGCGGACATCCGGTGCTCGTACTCGGCCGCGGTCAGCCGGCCCTCGGCGAAGGCGGCCTTCAGCACGTCGATGGTGCGCTCGCGGTCGGAGTTGGCGGCCCGCATCGCGGACTGCGGCGTCGGCGCCGGCTGCCAGGGCTGCTGCCCGTACGGCGCCGGCGGTCCCCATTGTCCTGCCACCGCGGCCTCCTCCCGTTCCCCCCTGCTGCGTGTGCGCTCCCAGGATGCAGGACGAACGGAGGGGCCGGGTAGTTGC
Organism: Kitasatospora cineracea; assembly: GCF_003751605.1. Taxonomy (NCBI): domain Bacteria; kingdom Bacillati; phylum Actinomycetota; class Actinomycetes; order Kitasatosporales; family Streptomycetaceae; genus Kitasatospora; species Kitasatospora cineracea. The sequence goes on along the minus strand of NZ_RJVJ01000001.1, from coordinate 2,201,459 downwards.
CGGTCCCGGCGGGGGAGGGGTGGCGTACCGCCGAACGGGGGATGTCCGGGTAAAGGAATGATCATAGGGTCACGTCAGGCACGCCCTCGGCCACCGCTCCCCCGTGCAGGAACCCGTCGGAAGAATCCGTCCGGACCGCCGTCGACAAGGAGACCACCCGCCATGGAGGCGACCACCCCGCCGCCCGCCGTCTCGATCCGCGACCTGTGGAAGCGCTTCGGCGCGCAGACCGCCGTCGCCGGGCTCAGCCTCGACCTGCCCGCCGGGTCGTTCATCGGCCTGGTCGGCCCGAACGGGGCCGGCAAGACCACCACGCTGTCGATGGCCACCGGACTGCTGCGGCCCGACCGGGGGACGGTGCTGGTGCACGGCGCGGACGTCTGGCAGGACCCGGTCGCGGTGAAGGCCCGGATCGGCATCCTGCCCGAGGGGCTGCGGATGTTCGAGCGGCTCAGCGGACGCGAACTGCTGCGCTTCAACGGCCGGTTGCGCGGCCTGGACGGCGCGGAGACCGACCGGCGGGCCGAGGAGCTGCTGGCGGTGCTCGACCTGACCGGCGCCGCCGACAAGCTGGTCGCCGACTACTCCACCGGCATGCGCAAGAAGATCGGCCTGGCCGCCGCGCTGCTGCACAACCCGGACGTGCTGTTCCTGGACGAGCCGTTCGAGGGCGTCGACCCGGTCTCCGCGCAGACCATCCGCGGCGTGCTGACCCGGTACGCGGCCTCCGGGTCGACGGTGGTGTTCTCCAGCCACGTGATGGAGCTGGTCGAGTCGCTGTGCGACTGGGTCGCCGTGGTGAACGCCGGGCAGGTGGTCGCCGCCGGGCCCATCGACCGGGTGCGCGGCGGGACTTCGCTGCACCAGGCGTTCCTCGGGCTGGTCGGCGTCCGCGCGGACGACGGCCAGGCGCTCGACTGGCTGGGCGGGGGCCACCGTTGACCCCCGCCACCGCCCCCGCCACCGCTACCGCCGACGACCGGGCGGTCGTCCGCACCCTCGTCGCCCTGAAGCTCCGGCTGCTGCGCAACGGGCTGCGGCGCAGCCCCGGGCTGGCCGCCGGGTACCTGATCGGGCTGCTGGTCGGGCTGCTGTTCGGCCTGTCCGCGGCCCTCGGGCTGGCCGTGCTGCACGGCCGGACGGGGGCGGCGGACGCGGCCGCGGTGCTGGTCGCCGGGCTGACCGGGTGCTGGGCGGCGATGCCGCTGTTCTTCTTCTCCAGCGACGAGAGCGCCGACCCGACCCGGCTGACCATGCTGCCGCTGCGGCCCGCCGTGCTGCTGCGCGGCAGCCTGCTGGGCGGGCTGGTCGGGCCGGGGCCGCTGATCAACCTGCTGCTGCTGACCGGCGCCGCGGTCGCGGCCGGGCGGGGCGCGGCCTCGGCGGCGGTGGCGGTGCTCGCGGTGCCGCTGACCCTGCTGGTGCTGGTCGCGCTGATCCGGGCGATCGGGGCGGCCAACGCCCGGATGCTGTCCAGTCGGCGCGGCAAGGACTTCGCCGTCTTCGGCGGCCTGCTGTTCGCGGTGCTGGCGCAGGGCGGCAACCTCGCCCTGCAGAGCTCGCTGAACGGCTCCGGCCCGGGCGTCGACCTGTCGGTGCTGCACCCGTACGCCTCGGTGGTGCGGTGGCTGCCGCCGGTCGCGGCGATCGACGCGGTGCGCTCGGCCGGGGAGGGCGCGTACGCCGTCGCGGCCGGGCAGCTGCTGCTGACCGCGGCCCTGCTGGCGGTGCTGCTGCGCTGGTGGCTGCGCAGTCTGCGGGACCTGATGGTGAGCGGCGACTCCTCGACGCTGCTGGAGAGTTCGCCCGCCGCGGCGGCCCGGGCGGCGGGCCTGTGGCGGCTGCTGCCCGCGGGCCGGGTCGGCACCGTCGCCCAGCGGCAGCTGCGGTACGTCTGGCGGGAGCCGCGGGCGAAGGCCGCGGTGTTCACCGGCATCGGGATGACCGCGGTGTTCGCGGCGCTGTCGGTGGTGCAGGGCTGGAGCTCGGTGTACGTGATCGCCATCGGCGGCCTGATGCTCGGCCTGCAGTCCGGCAACCTGTTCGGCATGGACGGCTCCGGGTTCTGGATGATCGCCGCCACCCTGGCCACCCGGCGGGACGCCCGGGACGAACTGCGCGGCCGGGCCCTGGCCGTGGCGGCGTACGGCGTGCCGGTCCTGGTGCTGTTCGGGCCGCCGGTGGCCGCCCTCACCGGCGACTGGACCGGCCTGGCCCCCGCCCTCGGACTGGCCCTGGCCGTGCTCGGCACCGCGATCGGCCTGGGCTGCCTGCTCAGCGTGCACGCGCCGTACGCGCTGCCCGCCGACGGCAACCCGATGCGCAACGCGGCGCCCGGGCAGAACGGCGCGGTGATGCTCAACGCGTTCGGCTCGATGGTCGGCGTGGCGCTGCTCTGCCTGCCCTTCGGGGCCCTGCTCGGCTTCCTGCTGCTCGGCCACCACCCCGCCTGGCCGGTGCTGCCGGTGGGCGCGCTGTACGGGGCGGGCGCGGCCCTGCTGGGCGTCCGGCTGGCCTCGGGACGGCTGCTGGCGCGGGCGCCGGAGATCCTCGCCAAGGTCGTTGAGCGGTGACCGGCGGCGCGGGCTGAGGGCCGGACGGGCGGACGGGCCCGCTCCGGCATCATGGAGGGCGTCCCCTCCCCTCGTGTCCCCCCGTCCCCCGCAGGAAGCAGGAACCGCCGTGGCCAGCACCGATCAGCCCGTGGACGAGCTGGTGGCGGAGGCGGTGGCCCGGGTGGCGGGTGCGCAGCCCGGGGGCCTGGAGTACGTGGTGGACGGGGCGGCGTCGCTGCTGGCGGCCTCCGCGGACCGGTGGCCGGGGGTGAGCCGGGCGCTGCTGGGGGTGGCCGAGCGGGCGGTGGGCCGCTGCTGGGCGGCCGGCTGGCAGCCCGCCGACCTGGTGCGGGTGGCCCGGCGGGAGCTGGGCCCGGTGCAGGTCGCGCTGGCGGTGGACCTGATCGCGGCGGAGGGCCGGCGGCACCCGGCGGCGGCGCTGGACCGGCGCTGGCGGGAGCAGGTGCGGGAGTTGGACGCCCGGCCGTGGTGGCCGTCGGACGAGGCGTTCCTGCCGGAGTTCGCGGCCCGGCACCGGCTGGACCGGTTCGCGCTGGCGACGGCGGCGCTGGAGCTGCTGCGGGCCTGGGCGCTGCTGCCGCCGGTCCAGCCGGTGGGCCCGGTGCCCGGGCAGTCCGCGCCGCGGGCGAGCGAGCCCCGGTCGGGCGAGCCGCGGATGCTGGGCCGGATCCGGGCGCTGCTGGCGAAGGCCGAGTCGACCGGGTTCCCGGACGAGGCTGAGGCGCTGACCGCGAAGGCGCAGGAGCTGATGGCCCGGCACTCGATCGACGAGGCGCTGCTGGCGGCGGGGGGCGGCCGGTCGGCGGACGACCCGGCGGCGGTGCGGATCGGCGTGGACAACCCGTACGAGGGCCCGAAGACGATGCTGCTGGACGCGGTGGCGGCGGCGAACCGGTGCCGGGTGGTGTGGGCGAAGGAGTTCGGGTTCTGCACGGTGGTCGGCTTCGACGCCGACCTGGACGCGGTGGAGCTGCTGTACACCTCGCTGCTGGTGCAGGCGACGGCGGCGATGCACCGGGCGGGCAGCCGCAAGCACAAGGACGGCGCGGCCCGCACCAAGGCGTTCCGGCAGTCCTTCCTGGTGGCGTACGCGGCGCGGATCCGGGAGCGGCTGGCCGAGGCCACCGAGCGGGCCACCGAGGAGGCCGCGGCGGGCCGCCCGGACGGTGCCGGGAGCGGTGCCGGGGACGGTGCCGGGCCGGACGGCGGGCCGCTGCCGGCCGTCCCGGCCGGGGGCCTGCTGCCGGTACTGGCGGCCCGGGCGGAGGCCGTCGACGACGCGGTGGGCAAGATGTTCCCCAAACTGGTGTCGCAGCGCGTGCGGGTGAGCGACGGCGAGGGCTGGGTCGAGGGCCGGGCCGCCGCCGACCGCGCCTCCCTGCACCGCGGCTCGGGGCGCATCGCGCGCTGACCGGCCGGCGGCACCCGACCGAGGGGGAAGAGCGATGGACTTCACGGACCGGGTACGGGGCGCGCTGCTCGGCGGCGCGCTGGGCGACGCGCTGGGCTGGCCGGTCGAGTTCCAGCGGCTGGACCAGATCCGGGCCCGGTTCGGGCCGGACGGCCTGACCGACCTGGCGGACGCCGGGCTCGGCGGGCAGGTCACCGACGACACCCAGATGACCCTGTTCACCGCGGAGGGCCTGCTGCGCGGCGGCCGCCCGGAGGACCTGCACGCCGCGTACCGGCGCTGGTTCCTCACCCAGCGGCTGCCCGAGCCGGGCCGCGACCCGGACGGCTGGCTGGCCGCCCAGGACTTCCTGTACGCCTCCCGGGCCCCCGGCAACGCCTGCACCACCGGGGTGGCCACCGACTACCGGCCCGCCGCCCCGTTCGGCCAGGACGGCCCGGTCAACCCCGGTTCCAAGGGCTGCGGGACGGTGATGCGCTCGGCCCCGTTCGGCCTGTTCGGGCTGGGCCCGCAGGAGGCGTTCCGGCAGGCCGCGGTGGCCGCCCAGCTCACCCACGGCCACCCCACCGGCTACCTCGCGGCGGGCGCGTTCGCCGCCCTGGTCGCCCGGGTCGCCGCCGGGACGCCGCTGCGCGCGGCGCTCGACGCGGTCCTGGCCCAGGTCGACGCGCAGTACCTGGGGCAGGAGACCGGCGACGCGCTGCGCCGGGCCGTCCGGATCGCCGACGAGGGCCCCGGCAGCGCGGAGGGCGTGGAGCGGGTCGGCCTCGGCTGGATCGCCGAGGAGTGCCTGGCCGTCGCCGTGTACGCGGCCCTGGCCGCCCCGGACGCCCGCACCGCCCTGGTGCTCTCCGTCAACCACTCCGGCGACAGCGACTCCACCGGAGCGGTCTGCGGCAACCTGGTCGGCGCCCTGCACGGCCTGTCCGGCCTGCCGGCCGACTGGTGCGCCCTGGTGGAGGGCCGCGACGTCGTCCTGCAGGTGGCCGACGACCTGGTCACCGCGGCCACCCACGGCGACCGGTCGGCCCTGGCCGCTCGCTACCCGCAGGCGGCCGTCGCCGCGGCTGCCCCCGCTCCCGCCGCTCCCCCCGCCGCCGTTGTCGTCCCGGCCGACCCGTCCGGGCGGACGCGGTTCCGGCAGCGCGACACCGGCGTCTGACGGGCTGTCCGTCCGGCGGTTCAGTCCCAGTGGGCGCCGAAGAACAGCAGGTCCTCGCGGTACTCGATCCGGTCGGTCCAGTCGGCCGGCCAGGCGTCCGCGCCGCAGTGGGCGCCGGCGAAGGCTCCGGCCAGGCAGGCCAGCGAGTCGGAGTCGCCGGAGGAGACGGCGGCGCGGCGGACGGCGGCGACCGGGTCGTCGGGGAACAGCAGGAAGCAGAGCAGCGCGCCGGCGAAGGCCTCCTCGGCGACCCAGCCCCCGCCGGTGCGCTCGCACGGGTCGGCCTCGGGGTCGGCGGCGGCCAGTGCGGCGTCGAGCCGGTCGAGGGCGAGCAGGCACTCGTCCCAGCCGCGGGCGATGAACTCCTCCGGGGAGCCGAAGTGGTCCCGGGCGGAGAGGTCGCCGAGCCAGAACCCGTCGTAGCGGGTGCGCTGTTCGCGGGCGTGGGCGCGCAGCCGGGCGGGGAGTTCGGCGGGGTCGGCGCCCTGGGCGAGCCAGCGGACGGTGAAGGCGGTGAGTTCGCTGGCGGCCAGCGCGGTGGGGTGGCCGTGGGTGAGGCCGGACTGCAGCTGGGACGCGCCGGATACCTGACGGTCCGTCAGTTCGCGGACCAGGCCGAGCGGGGCGACCCGCATGTTCGCGCCGCAGCCCTTGGAGCCGAGGTCGCTGGCGGCCTGCCAGGGGCCGCCGGTGGAGAGCCGGGAGCAGGAGCGCAGGCAGGTCATGCCGGGGGCGCGGTCGTTGTCCGGGGAGCGCCACCAGTCCACGAACTCCTCGCGCAGCGGGAGTTCGAGGCGCAGCGGGACGAGCGGGCCCTCGGCGAGGGCGGCGCGCAGGGCGCGGGCGAGGGCCAGGGTCATCTGGGTGTCGTCGGTGACCTGGGCCTTCTTCGGGAGCGGGAGCCGCCGCCAGTCGGGGCTGAGCAGCCCGATCTCGTCGAGGTTCAGGAACTCGGTGCGCTTGCCCAGCGCGTCCCCGATCGCCAGTCCCAGCATCGCGCCCGTCGCCCGTCGCATCGCGTGTTCCCCCTCAGATCTCGACCAGCAGTTGCTCCAGTCCGCGGATCACGTAGCCGGGGCGCCAGTCGGGTTCGCGTCGCAGCGTCAGCCCGGGGGCCTTGCGGAGCAGTGCGCCGTAGGACTCGGTGAGTTCCATTCTGGCGAGCGGGGCGCCGAGGCAGAAGTGGATTCCGGCGCCGAAGGTGAGGTGCGGGTTGTCGGTGCGGCCGAGGTCGAGCCGCTCGGGGTCGGTGAAGCGGTCGGGGTCGTGGTTGGCGGAGCCGAACAGCAGGGCGACCTCGGCGCCGCGCGGGATGCGGGTGCCGGCCACCTCGATGTCGTCCAGCACCCAGCGTTCGAACATCTGCAGCGGGGTGTCGTACCGCATGAGTTCCTCGACGGCGGTGGGCAGCAGTTCGTCCACGGCGCCGCGCAGCCGGGCGAGTTCGCCGGGGTTGCGGAACAGGGCGAGCCAGCCGTTGCCGGTGGTGTTGACGGTGGCCTCGTGGCCGGCGTTGAGCAGCAGGACGCAGGTGGAGACCGTCTCCTGCTCGCTGAGCACCTGCCCGTCCTCGGCGGCCAGGGCCAGCGCGCTGATCAGGTCGGGGCCCGGGTCGGCGCGCCGGCGGAGGATCAACTCCCGCAGGTAAGACGAGAATTCGAGGCTGGCGGTGACGGCGCGGCGGGCGGTCTGCTCGCTCGGGTGGAGTTCGAACATGCCGGTGATGTCGGCGGACCAGGGGCGCAGCAGGTGCCGGTCGGACTCCGGGACGCCCAGCATCTCGGCGATCACCGCGACCGGCAGCGGTTCGGCGACCTCGGCGATCAGGTCGCCGCCGCCGTCGGCGAGCAGGCCGTCGACGAGTTCGCCGGCCAGCCGCCGGACGGTGGGGCGCAGCGACTCGACCATCCGCGGGGTGAACGCCTTGGCGACCAGGCGGCGGATCCGGGTGTGGTCGGGGCCCTCCAGGTCGAGCAGGCCGTGGTCGTTGAGGGTGTGGAACGGCTCGTGCGCGGGGTTCGGCGCGGGCTGCCCGAACTCCTCGTGGGTGAACCGGTGGGTGTAGGTGCGGCCGAGCCGCCGGTCCCGCAGCAGCGCGTTGACGTCGGCGTACCGGGAGACCAGCCACTGGCCGGTCGGCGCGTAGTGGTGGACGGGCGCCTGCTCGCGCAGCGCGGCGTACGCCGGGTAGGGGCGGGCCACGAACGCGGCCGACCACGGGTCGAAGGCGTCGATCGACATGGGGGTCCTCCCTGCTCGTCGGGCCGTCATGCTACGTCGCCGTCCCACCGTGCCCGTCCCGCTCCCCCGCGGCTCACACCTCGGACAGGTCGCCGTCCACCAGCCGGGCCACCAGCTCGGGCAGCGCCTGCGAGATCGGCACCTGGATCACCTCGTGCGCGGCCCAGTCCCACGGCGTGGGCTCGCCGTTGACCACGATCAGCCGCGCGTCGTGCTCCAGCGCGATCCTCGGCAGCAGCGCCGCCGGGTGCACCTGCAGCGAGCTGCCGATCGCCAGGAACACCTGGCAGTTCCTGGCGATCGCGTCCGCCTGCTGCAGCACCCGCTCGTCCAGTGCCTCGCCGAACATCACGGTGCGCGGCCGCAGCACCCCGCCGCACTGCTCGCACGCCGGGTCGTCCTCGCCCGCGGCGACCCGTTCCAGCGCCGCCGCCATCGGGCCGGTCACCCGGCAGCGCACGCACTGCACCTCGGTGGCCGTCCCGTGCAGTTCGACCACCTTGCGGGCCGGGAGCCCGGCCGCCTGGTGCAGCCCGTCCACGTTCTGCGTCAGCACCCGCATCGGGACGCCGGCCCGTTCCAGGTCCACCAGCGCCCGGTGCCCGGCGTTCGGCTCGGCGCCGATCGCGCCCGCGTCCCGCCGCATCAGCCAGGACCGGCGCCGCACCTCGCCGCTCGCCAGGTACGGGCCGATCGTCACCAGGTCCTGCGCGCCCGGGTCCCGCTGCCAGAGCCCCTGCGGTCCCCGGTAGTCGGGGATCCCCGAGTCCGTGGAGATGCCCGCACCCGTCAACACCGCCACCAGCGGCCGCTTCCCAGTCATTCCCCGGACGGTACGGCCCGCAGCCCGCCGCGGCCACCGGTTATCACCGGCCGGAACGCCAGCAGGTACAGCACCGCGCCGAGCGCCAGCAGGTCCAGCGACGCCCCCATCGCCAGGGTGCCCAGCAGCACCAGCGCCGGGCTCCACCACGGGACGGTCCGGTGCAGCGCCAGCCGCACCAGCAGCGCGAGCAGGCCGACGTACAGCAGCATCGGCACCACCGAGTACACCAGCGGCATCACCCCGGGCACCGACTGCACCCGGTCGAACAGCTCCGAGCGGGCCGCCCGGTCGGCCGAGACCGCGTTGGCGTACAGGTCGATGCCGGCCTGCGCGAGCCCCGCCGCGACCCCGGCGCAGCCGAGGCCGAGCCAGGTCCGGCCCCACGCCCCGGTGCGGCCGCCGAGCCGCCACAGTTCCACCAGCCCCGCACCCAGCAGGGCCAGTCCGGCGAACAGTGCCAGGTGCCCCACCGTCCAGCCGATGCCCACTCCGCGCGAGCCCGGCAGCAGCCGCACCAGCCCGTACACCGCCAGCAGTCCCGTTGCCCAGCCCAGTGCCCGTCGTCCCGCCGCCATTGTCCCAACCGCCTTGTGAGAGTGCCTTCTTGCCGACACCTCAACCCTCCTCCGCCGGGCGGCGCGGCGCCTCCCCCGCGCCGGTGAGAGTGCCCGCTCCCTCCTGCGGAGGAGCCCCTCGGGGCCTTCTCGGGGGCCGCCCGGAGCCCGGCGGGGGCACCCTGCCGCCCCCTAGGGGCCCGGGGAGTGCGGGCGGCCTACTCCCCCGCCGTGACCGCCCCCGCCTCGTACGCGAAGACCACCGCGTGCACCCGGTCGCGGAGGCCGAGTTTCTGCAGCAGGTTGCTGACGTGCGTCTTGACGGTGTGTTCGCTGACCACCAGTTCGGCGGCGATCTCGGCGTTGGACATGCCCCGGGCGACCAGCCGCAGGGTCTCCAACTCCCGTGCGGTGAGCGACTCCAGGAGCCGGCCGAGGATCCGCGGGACGACCGGCGCGGCGCCGGCCTTGCGGGCGGTGACCTCGCCGATGACGCGGCGGGTGACGGACGGGGCGAGCAGGGCCTCGCCGGAGTCGACGACCCGGACGGCGTGGACCAGGTCGTCGCGGCGGACGTCCTTGAGCAGGAAGCCGCTGGCCCCGGCGTGCAGCGCGTCGAAGACGTAGTCGTCGACGTCGAAGGTGGTGAGCATGATGACCTTGCAGGCGGGGTGTTCGGCGCAGACCCGGCGGGCGGCCTCGATGCCGTCCATGACGGGCATCCGGACGTCGAGCAGCAGCACGTCGGGGGCGTGGGCGCGGACGGCCTCGACGGCCTGCTGCCCGTCGCCGGCCTCGGCCACGACCTCGATGTCGGGCTGGGCGTCGAGGATCATGCCGAAGCCGGCCCGGACCAGCTCCTGGTCGTCGGCGATCACTACACGAATGGTCAACTCGCTTGCCTTTCTGGGGAGTTGTTCAGGCGTTGAGCGGCAGCACGGCGGCCACCAGGTAGCCGGGTCCGTCGGTCCGGGGCCCGGTCTCGGCGCTGCCGCCGCAGGCCGCCGCGCGCTCCCGGATGGAGAGCAGGCCGCGCCCGCCGGAGCGCCCGTCGATCCCGGCCCCGGCCCCGGCCCCGCTCCCGGCCGCGCCCGCCGCCCCGGCCCCGGCCCCGTCGTCGGCGACCTCGACCGCGAGCCGGGCCCCGTCCCGGACCGCGACCCGGACGCTGACGTGCCGGGCCCCGGCGTGCTTGACCACGTTGGTGAGGGCCTCCTGGACGATCCGGAAGGCCGCCGCCTGCACCTCGGCCGGCCCGGCCTCCTCGATCTCGGCGTCGACCGCCACCCCGGAGTCGCGGACCCGCTGCAGCACGCCCGCGAGTTCCGCCAGCCGGGGCTGCGGGGCGAGCGCGGGGGCCGCCCCCTCCTCCTTCAACACGCCGAGCACCCGCCGGAGTTGCACCATCGCGTCGCGCCCGGAGTCGGCGATCGCGTCGAACGCGCGGATCGCCCGGTCGGGGTTGCCGCGCACCACCAGCGGCCCGGCCTCGGCCTGGATCACCATCAGGGAGACCGCGTGGGCGAGGATGTCGTGCATCTCGCGGGCGATCCGGGCACGCTCCTCGGCGACGGCCCGGGCGGCGTCGCTGGCGGCCCGCAGCCCGGCCTGCCGGGCCCGTTCGGCCTCGACGCCGGCCAGTCGGCGCAGTTCCCGCACCAGCGAGCCGATGGCGAAGCTGCCCACCGACACCACCAGGCTGAACAGCATGCCGCCGAAGGACCGGGTGCCGACCACGTTGCCGACCACCACGAAGGCCAGCAGCACGGCGCGCTGCCAGTCCCGGCCGCGGTCGGCGACGGTGTAGATGGCGACCGCGGTGGCGACCTGGATCTGCGGCATGGCGAAGTGCGCGGTCACCGACAGCACCGCGGTGGGGACGGCGGTGACCACCATCACCGCCCACGGCGCCCGCTGCCGCCACCACAGCGGCAGCGACCCGGCCAGCGCCAACGCGTAGGCCCACCACTGGCGTTCGTCGTCGTGCTGGTCGGCGTACACCCCCCAGAGCGAGACGCCGACGGCGAGCGCCACCAGCGGCCCGTTCACCGCCCACGGCCGGGCCCGCCCCCAGGCCAGCAGGCCCTCCGTCCACTTCCCCATGCCGCGCATCCTCTCGCACCGTCGGCCGGCCGCCGCAGGGCCCTCCCGCACGCGCGAGGGGCGCCCCCGACCGGGAGCGCCCCTGCCCGGGTGTCAGGGCGTCACAGCAGCCGCTTGATCTCGCCGCGGGCCCGGTAGAACCCGCCGGACTCGGACCGGCGCACCTCGGCGACCAGGTACCTGGCCCCGGCGACCCGGACGTCCTTCGGGAACTGCACCCGCAGCGCCGCGTCGTAGCCGGGCGTGACCACCCGGACCCGCAGCCGCCCGCCCTCGGCCACGCACTCCACCTCGATGCCCCCGGCGCCCGTCCCGGCGGCCACCGCACCGGCGCTGACGGTCTCCAGCTCGGCGCCGGCCGCGACCCGTTCGACGCCCGCGCCGCTCACCTCGGCGGTGGCCGGCAGGGTGCCCTGCTCGGCGGCCCGCACGGCGCCCGGGGAGGCGTCCAGGCAGGCCAGCGAGCCGTCGGTGGTGACCAGGTACAGCCGCCCGTCGCGGTACTGCATGCTGTACGCGGAGCCGCAGCCGGTGCCGAGCTTCCACAGCCGGGTGCCGTCGGCGGCGAAGCAGTAGACGGAGGAGTGGTTGTCGCCCGCGAACACGAACTCCCCGTCGGGGGAGGCCGCGCAGGAGAACACCGCGGCGTCGCACTTGTACGCGGCGGCCTCCGAGCCGTCGGCCTTGCGCAGCCGGTGCACCCAGCCCTGCGAGGTGCCCGCGAACACCTCGTCCTCCTCCTGCCAGCCGAACAGCACCTGGCCCTTGGTCCGGGTGTGCCAGAGCTGGTCGCCGCCGCGCTTGGCGTACCGGGCGACGCCCGCCGACCAGCCGTGGTAGACCGAGTCGGCGTCGCAGCGCACCATCCAGCCGGACGAGCCCTGGGCGTTGCGCCGCCACTGGAACTCGTCCTCGTGGTCGACGGTGGTCAGCCCGCCGCGCTCGTCGGCGACGCCGAGCACCCCGTCGTGGATGTCCAGCCAGTAGATGTCCACGTCCTGGGCGATCTCGTACGCCACCCGCGGCACCTTCCCGCCGAGGTCGTACACCTTGCCGTCGTCGCAGCCCGCGTAGATCCACCAGTCGTCGGCGACGATGCACTTGACGCCGTCGGGCAGCCCGAACCGGCCGGTGACCTGCCCGTCGGTGGTCAGCGTGTAGACGTCGCCCTGCTCGTTGCCGACCCAGGCGTGCTCCTCGCCGACGTACACGCCGAAGGCGGGCGAGCCGGAGCGGAAGCGCCACAGCAGCGGCGCCTGGTGGGCGGTGGAGCGGCTGGAGGTGATCTGCCGGCGGGTCACGGACCGGCGCTGGCGCACGCCCCGGACGGCCGGCGCGTAGCCCTTGCGGACCTTCTCGCCGATCTTCTTCGCGGCCTGCGCGGCGGCCTTCTCGGGGCTCGCGCACACCGTGGTCTTGGTGGTGCCGCTCTCACCGATCCGCCCGTAGCGGATGGTCAACTCGGCTTCCTTGACCGTGACTTCGTAGAACTTGTGGGCGCTCCCCTGGTCCTCGGAGAGTTCCAGGTAGGTCACCTGCGGGTCCGCGGAAACGGTGGCAGCCATGGCCGACGCCCCTTTCGGGCACAGAGTTCGGGGGGAGCCGGCGGGGCCTGCGCCCTCCTGCCGACACCGCTCAACCTACGGCCCCGCACCGACAGCCGTCGATCAGCCGGTGGTGACCTTCACGCCGCCGGTGTTCGCCTGCGCGACCAGCGTGCGGCCCGCCCCGGCCTGCGAGGGGACGCTCACCTGGGTCCCGCCGGTCCGGGCCCGGGCGTCCACCGCGTACGCCTCCCCGGCGGGCACGGTCAGCTCCACCCCGCCGGTGTCGGTGCGCAGTTCGGCCCGGGTCGGCGCCGCGGCGAACCGCGCCGTCACCCCGCCGGTCTCGGCCTCCAGCGTGACGTTGGCGGCGCGCAGCCCGCTGGCCTCCACCCCGCCGGTGACGGTCCGCGCGGTGATGTCGCCCGCCATCCCGTGCAGCGAGATGCCGCCGGTGGTCTCCTTCAGCCGCAGCACCGTCCCGGCCGGCACCCGCACCCGGTAGCCGATCCCGCACTGCGAGCAGGAGTACGCCAGTTTCAGCACCCCGTCGGCGAGCACGTGGGTGGACTGCGGCTCCTGGTCCCGCCAGGTGCGCTTCTCCACCACCTGCACCGGCCCGTCCCCGGCCCGCACCTCGATCCCGCCGACCTGCCCGTCCACCTCCAACTCGGTGACCTGGCCGGGCACTTCGTACGACACCGTCTTCTTCTGGTCGTCCCACGGCCCGCACCCGACCGCCCCGACCGCCAGCAGCGCCACGACCGCCGCCGCCCCCATCAACCGCTTCACCGCGGCCTCCTCTCGACACCCACCAGTCTCCCGGCCGGCCCCCCGCCGCCGCCTCCCTCCAGGGAGTGGTTCCCCCGCCTCCGTCCCCAGGGGGATCCCCTAGTGGGAACGCCGCAGGGCGGCCACCCCGAGTGGGGTGACCGCCCTGCGGTGCAGCCGTGCCGGATCAGCCGGTGTACGGGCCGTAGTCGTAGTCGTCCAGCGGGACGGCCTGACCGGAGCCCGCGCCGAACGGCGACAGGTCGTAGTCGTCGTAGCCGACGGCCGAGTACATCGCGGCCTTGGCCTCCTCGGTCGGCTCGACCCGGATGTTGCGGTAGCGGGGCAGACCCGTACCGGCCGGGATGAGCTTGCCGAGGATGACGTTCTCCTTGAGGCCCAGCAGCGGGTCCGACTTGGCGTGGATCGCCGCGTCGGTGAGCACCCGGGTCGTCTCCTGGAAGGAGGCGGCCGACAGCCAGGACTCGGTGGCCAGCGAGGCCTTGGTGATACCCATCAGCTGCGGACGGCCGGAGGCGGGGTGGCCGCCCTCGGAGACCACACGACGGTTCTCCTGCTCGAAGCGGCCGCGCTCGACGAGCTCGCCCGGGAGCAGCTCGGCGTCGCCCGACTCGATGATCGTCACGCGGCGGAGCATCTGCCGGATGATGATCTCGATGTGCTTGTCGTGGATCGACACGCCCTGCGAGTTGTAGACCTTCTGGACCTCGGCCACCAGGTGGATCTGGACGGCACGCTGGCCCATGATGCGCAGCACGTCGTGCGGGTTGGTGGCGCCGACGGTCAGCTTCTGGCCGACCTCGACCGCCTCGCCCTCGCTGACCAGCAGCTTGACGCGCTTGGAGACCGGGTAGGCGATCTCGTCGCTGCCGTCGTCGGGGGTGACGACGACCTTGCGGGTCTTCTCGGTGTCCTCGATGCGGACCCGGCCCTGGGCCTCCGAGATCGGGGCGACACCCTTGGGGGTGCGGGCCTCGAAGAGCTCGACGACACGGGGCAGACCCTGGGTGATGTCGTCACCGGCCACACCACCGGTGTGGAAGGTGCGCATGGTCAGCTGGGTGCCGGGCTCACCGATGGACTGGGCGGCGATGATGCCGACCGCCTCACCGATGTCGACCAGCTTGCCGGTGGCCAGCGAGCGGCCGTAGCAGAAGGCGCAGGTGCCGACCGCGGACTCGCAGGTCAGGATCGAGCGGACCTTGACCTCGCTCACGCCGTGCCGGATCAGCTCGTCCATCAGGACGTCGCCGAGGTCGGTGTTGGCGGTGGCGATCAGCTTGCCGTCGACGGTGATGTCCTCGGCGAGCATGCGGGCGTAGACGCTGGTCTCGACGTCGTCGGCCTTGCGCAGCACGCCGTCCGCGCCGACCGAGCCGATCGACAGCTTGAGGCCGCGCTCGGTGCCGCAGTCCTCCTCGCGGATGATCACGTCCTGCGAGACGTCCACCAGACGACGGGTCAGGTAACCCGAGTCGGCGGTGCGCAGCGCGGTGTCGGCCAGACCCTTGCGGGCACCGTGGGTGGAGATGAAGTACTCCAGCACGGACAGGCCCTCACGGAACGAGGCCTTGATGGGACGCGCGATGGTCTCGTTCTTCGCGTTCGACACCAGACCACGCATACCGGCGATCTGACGCATCTGCATCATGTTTCCGCGGGCGCCCGAGTCGACCATCATGAAGATGGGGTTCGTCTTCGGGAAGTTCGCGGCCATCGCGTCGGCGACCTCGTTGGTCGCGCGGGTCCAGATGCCGATGAGCTCGGACTTGCGCTCGTTGTCGGTGATCAGACCGCGCTCGTACTGGCGCTGGACCTTCTCCGCCTGCGCCTCGTAGCCCTCCAGGATGGCGGGCTTGCTCGGCGGGACGATGACGTCCGAGATCGAGACGGTGACACCGGAACGGGTCGACCAGTGGAAGCCGGCCGCCTTCAGGTTGTCGAGCGCCGCGGCGACGACGACCTTCGGGTAGCGCTCGGCGAGGTCGTTGACGATCGCCGAGAGCTGCTTCTTGCCGATCTCGTAGTCGACGAACGGGTAGTCCTCGGGCAGCAGCTCGTTGAAGAGCGCCCGGCCCAGCGTGGTGGTGATCCGGAACGGCTCACCCTCGTGCCAGGTCGGCTGCCCGTCCTCGTCCACCGGCGGGGTCCAGCCGCGGGGCGGGACGGTGCCGGCGGCCATCCGCAGGTCGATGGTGGCCTGGACGTCCAGCTCGCGGGCGTCGAAGGCCATGATCGCCTCGGCGGTCGAGGAGAAGGAACGGCCCTTGCCCTTGACCTCCTCGCGGTCCGAGGTGAGGAAGAACAGGCCCAGCACCATGTCCTGGGTCGGCATGGTGACGGGGCGGCCGTCGGCCGGCTTCAGGATGTTGTTCGAGGACAGCATCAGGATGCGGGCCTCGGCCTGCGCCTCCGCGGACAGCGGCAGGTGCACGGCCATCTGGTCGCCGTCGAAGTCCGCGTTGAACGCGGTGCAGACGAGCGGGTGGATCTGGATGGCCTTGCCCTCGACCAGCTGCGGCTCGAAGGCCTGGATGCCGAGGCGGTGCAGGGTGGGCGCGCGGTTCAGCAGCACCGGGTGCTCGGCGATGACCTCTTCGAGGACGTCCCACACCACGGGGCGGGCGCGCTCGACCATGCGCTTGGCCGACTTGATGTTCTGCGCGTGGTTCAGGTCGACCAGGCGCTTCATCACGAACGGCTTGAAGAGCTCCAGCGCCATGGCCTTGGGCAGGCCGCACTGGTGCAGCTTGAGCTGCGGGCCGACGACGATGACCGAACGGGCCGAGTAGTCGACGCGCTTGCCGAGCAGGTTCTGGCGGAAACGACCCTGCTTGCCCTTGAGCATGTCGGACAGCGACTTCAGCGGACGGTTGCCGGGGCCCGTGACCGGGCGGCCGCGGCGGCCGTTGTCGAAGAGCGCGTCGACGGCCTCCTGGAGCATGCGCTTCTCGTTGTTCACGATGATCTCGGGCGCGCCGAGGTCGAGAAGCCGCTTCAGGCGGTTGTTGCGGTTGATGACGCGGCGGTACAGGTCGTTCAGGTCGGAGGTGGCGAAGCGGCCACCGTCGAGCTGGACCATCGGGCGCAGGTCCGGCGGGATCACCGGGACGCAGTCGAGCACCATGCCCTTGGGCTTGTTGCTGGTCTGCAGGAAGGCGGAGACGACCTTGAGGCGCTTGAGCGCGCGGGTCTTCTTCTGGCCCTTGCCGGTGCGGATGATCTCGCGGAGGCGCTCGGCCTCCTCGCCCAGGTCGAAGGACTCCAGGCGGTCCTTGAGGGCCGCGGCGCCCATCGAGCCGGAGAAGTAGGTGCCGAAGCGGTCGCGCAGCTCGCGGTAGAGCAGCTCGTCGCCCTCCAAGTCCTGGACCTTGAGGTTCTTGAACCGGGTCCAGACCTCGTCGAGGCGGTCGATCTCGCGCTGCGTGCGGTCGCGCAGCTGCTTCATCTCGCGCTCGGCGCCCTCGCGCACCTTGCGGCGCACGTCGGCCTTGGCGCCCTCGGCCTCCAGCTCGGCCAGGTCGGACTCGGCCTTCTTGGCCCGGGCCTCCAGGTCGCTGTCGCGCCGGTTCTCGATCTGCTGGCGCTCGACCGAGACGTGCGCCTCCAGGGACGGCAGGTCGCGCTGGCGGCGCTCGTCGTCGACCCAGGTGATCATGTAGGCGGCGAAGTAGATGACCTTCTCGAGGTCCTTCGGCGCCAGGTCCAGCAGGTAGCCCAGGCGCGACGGGACGCCCTTGAAGTACCAGATGTGGGTGACCGGGGCGGCCAGCTCGATGTGGCCCATCCGCTCGCGGCGCACCTTGGCGCGGGTCACCTCGACGCCGCAGCGCTCACAGATGATGCCCTTGAAGCGGACGCGCTTGTACTTGCCGCAGTAGCACTCCCAGTCCCGGGTGGGACCGAAGATCTTCTCGCAGAAGAGGCCGTCCTTTTCCGGCTTCAGCGTGCGGTAGTTGATGGTCTCCGGCTTCTTCACCTCGCCGTGCGACCACTGGCGGATGTCGTCGGCGGTGGCCAGTCCGATGCGGAGCTCGTCGAAGAAGTTGACGTCAAGCACTGGTCGTCAAGCCCTCTTTCGTGATTCGAGAGTCTGTCTGTTGGTCTGAGGGGGGCCTGGGGGCGGGCCGGCCGTTCGGGAACGGCCGGCCCGGCCTCCGTCAGACCTCTTCGACGCTGCTCGGCTCGCGCCGGGACAGGTCAATGCCGAGCTCCTCGGCGGCGCGGAACACGTCCTCGTCGCTGTCGCGCATCTCGATGGACTGGCCGTCCGAGGACAGCACCTCCACGTTGAGGCAGAGCGACTGCATTTCCTTGATGAGGACCTTGAAGGACTCGGGAATGCCGGGCTCGGGAATGTTCTCGCCCTTGACGATGGCCTCGTAGACCTTCACGCGGCCCAGGACGTCGTCGGACTTGATGGTGAGCAGCTCCTGCAGCGCGTAAGCGGCGCCGTACGCCTCAAGGGCCCACACCTCCATCTCACCGAAGCGCTGACCACCGAACTGCGCCTTACCACCGAGCGGCTGCTGGGTGATCATCGAGTACGGACCGGTCGAACGGGCGTGCAGCTTGTCGTCGACCAGGTGGTGCAGCTTGAGGATGTACATGTAGCCGACCGAGACCGGCATCGGGAACGGCTCGCCGGAGCGGCCGTCGAACAGGCGGGCCTTGCCGGTGGAGTTCACCAGGCGCTCACCGTCACGGGTGAGGGTGGTGTTGTCCAGCAGGCCGGTGATCTCGTCCTCGCGGGCGCCGTCGAAGACCGGGGTGGCGAGGTTGGTGCCGCCCTGGACCGTGTCGGCGCCGATCGCCTGGAGCCGCTTGGCCCACTCGTCGGCGAGGCCGGAGACGTCCCAGCCCTGCATGGCGAGCCAGCCGAGGTGGATCTCCAGGACCTGTCCCGGGTTCATTCGGGACGGGACGCCCAGCGGGTTCAGGATGATGTCGACCGGGGTGCCGTCCTCCAGGAACGGCATGTCCTCGACCGGCAGGATCTTGGAGATGACGCCCTTGTTGCCGTGGCGGCCGGCCAGCTTGTCACCGTTGGTGATCTTGCGCTTCTGGGCGACGTAGACGCGGACCAGCTGGTTCACGCCGGGGGGGAGCTCGTCCCCCTCCTCGCGGTCGAAGACGCGGACGCCGATGACCTTGCCGGACTCGCCGTGCGGCACCTTCAGCGAGGTGTCGCGGACCTCGCGGGCCTTCTCGCCGAAGATCGCGCGGAGCAGGCGCTCCTCCGGGGTCAGCTCGGTCTCGCCCTTCGGGGTGACCTTGCCGACCAGGATGTCGCCGGTGACGACGTCGGCGCCGATCCGGATGATGCCGCGCTCGTCGAGGTCGGCGAGGACCTCCTCGGAGACGTTCGGGATGTCCCGGGTGATCTCCTCGGGGCCCAGCTTGGTGTCACGGGCGTCGACCTCGTGCTCCTCGATGTGGATCGAGGAGAGGACGTCGTCCTGGACGAGGCGCTGCGACAGGATGATCGCGTCCTCGTAGTTGTGGCCCTCCCACGACATGAACGCCACGAGGAGGTTCTTGCCGAGGGCCATCTCGCCCTCGTCGGTGCACGGGCCGTCGGCCAGCACCTGGTTGACCTCGACCCGCTGGCCCTCGTCCACGAGCACCTTCTGGTTGAAGGCGGTGCCCTGGTTGGAGCGGGTGAACTTTGCGGCCCGGTAGGTGTTGTACGTGCCGTCGTCGTTGGCGACGGTGACGTAGTCGGCCGAGACCTCCTGCACCACGCCGGCCTTGTCGGCGGTGATCACGTCCGCGGCGTCGACGGCGCAGCGGTACTCCATGCCGGTGCCGACCAGCGGCGCCTCGCTGCGCAGCAGCGGGACGGCCTGGCGCATCATGTTCGAGCCCATCAGCGCGCGGTTGGCGTCGTCGTGCTCGAGGAAGGGGATCATGGCGGTCGCGACCGACACCATCTGGCGCGGCGAGACGTCCATGTAGTCGATCTCGGTGCCGGGGATGTAGTCGATCTCGCCGCCGCGGCGGCGGACCAGGACGCGCGGCTCGGCGAAGGTCAGCTCCGCGGTGAGCGGGGCGTTGGCCTGCGCGATGACGTACCGGTCCTCCTCGTCCGCGGTCAGGTAGTCGACGGCCTCGGTGACGACACCGTCGACGACCTTGCGGTACGGGGTCTCGATGAAGCCGAACGCGTTGACCCGGCCGTACGAGGCGAGCGAGCCGATCAGACCGATGTTCGGGCCTTCGGGGGTCTCGATCGGACACATGCGGCCGTAGTGCGAGGGGTGCACGTCACGGACCTCGAAGCCGGCCCGCTCGCGGGACAGACCACCGGGGCCGAGCGCGGACAGACGGCGCTTGTGGGTCAGGCCCGACAGCGGGTTCGTCTGGTCCATGAACTGCGACAGCTGGCTGGTGCCGAAGAACTCCTTGATGGAGGCGACGACCGGCCGGATGTTGATCAGGGTCTGCGGCGTGATCGCCTCGACGTCCTGGGTGGTCATCCGCTCGCGGACCACGCGCTCCATGCGGGCGAGGCCGGTGCGGACCTGGTTCTGGATCAGCTCGCCGACGTTGCGCAGGCGGCGGTTGCCGAAGTGGTCGATGTCGTCGACCTCGATGACGATGTCGCGGCTCGTGTCGTCGCGCCACTCGGTCTCGCCGGCGTGCAGCTTCACCAGGTACTTGATCGTCCCGATGATGTCCGGCTCGGTGAGCACGCCGGAGTCGAGCGACTCGGCGTTGCCCAGCTTCCGGTTCACCTTGTAGCGGCCGACCTTGGCGAGGTCGTAGCGCTTCGGGTTGAAGTACAGGTTCTCCAGCAGCGTCTGCGCGGCCTCGCGGGTCGGCGGCTCGCCCGGGCGCAGCTTGCGGTAGATGTCGAGCAGCGCGTCGTCCTGGCCCTGGGTGTGGTCCTTCTCCAGGGTGGCGCGCATGGACTCGTACTCGCCGAACTCCTCGAGGATCATCTCGGTGGTCCAGCCGAGGGCCTTGAGCAGCACGGTGACCGACTGCTTGCGCTTGCGGTCGATGCGGACACCGACCATGTCGCGCTTGTCGATCTCCATCTCCAGCCAGGCACCGCGGGAGGGGATGATCTTGGCGGAGAAGATGTCCTTGTCGGAGACCTTGTCCAGGGTGGAGTCGAAGTAGACGCCGGGGGAACGCACCAGCTGGGACACGACGACACGCTCGGTGCCGTTGATGATGAACGTGCCCTTGTTGGTCATGAGCGGGAAGTCGCCCATGAACACGGTCTGGGACTTGATCTCACCGGTCTCGTTGTTGGTGAACTCCGCGGTGACGAAGAGCGGGGCCGCGAAGGTGAAGTCGCGGTCCTTGCACTCGTCGATGGAGTTCTTGGGCGGCTCGAAACGGTGGTCCCGGAAGGTCAGGGACATCGACCCGCTGAAGTCCTCGATCGGGGAGATCTCTTCGAAGATCTCCTCCAGACCGGACTTGGTGGGGACGTCCTGACCGCTCTCCAGGGCAGCCTCGACCCGGGACTTCCAGGCCGCGTTCCCGAGCAGCCAGTCGAAGCTCTCGGTCTGCAGGGCGAGGAGGTTGGGGACCTCGAGGGGCTCCTTGATCTTCGCGAACGAGACGCGGAGCGGGGCGGTGGATGCGGAATTGTTCGAGGCGTTGCGCGGCGCGGCCAAGAGGGGGGTCCTTCCGAGGGCTCGGAGCTCACTACGCGCATACCGGCCGGGCCTTGGCCGAGGCGGAAAACCCCAGGTCAGGACAGGGACCACTCCGGGCGACGAGTCACGGAGCAGCTAACAGGCAGCGCAAAGGGACAGTGTAGCCAAAGGCGACACTGCTAGCAAGCCCTGATTCGGAGACCGAATCGGACGCTCCTCCCGTACAACCGACAACCCGGGCAGTGATCCCTCACCGGCCGGGCCGTCGCACCCACTTCTGCGTCACCGGGAACCTTCCCAGTGCCGCCGCCGAATATGCATCGGAGACGGTTCCGCTTGGGCACGCGCCTTGAGAATCGCGCGCCGCGTGCTGTTCGTCAAGGCCCGCACCAGGGTGTGGACCTCGTACTGCCCATCGTCCGGACCGCCCGGCGCGTTACACGCTGCCCGTGTCCGGGGGCCGACGACAGCGATCACCCTACTCCCGGCCGCCGACAGGAGCCGAGTCCGGCTTGGGCCATCGGGAGCAACCCGGCCGCCCCGGCCCGGAACGCGAGCAGGCCGGGCCGGCCACCCCGAAGGGTGGCCGGCCCGGCCGGAGGAGCACCTCTCAGAGAGAGGGACGAGTCACTTGACGGTGACCTTGGCGCCAGCGCCCTCGAGCTGGGCCTTCGCCTTCTCGGCGACGTCCTTGGCGACCTTCTCGAGAACCTTCGCACCGGCGGTGTCGACGAGGTCCTTGGCCTCCTTCAGGCCGAGGGAGGTGAGGGCGCGCACCTCCTTGATGACCTGGATCTTCTTGTCGCCGGCACCGTCGAGGATGACGTCGAACTCGTCCTGCTCCTCGACGGCCTCGGCGACGGCGCCCGGGCCGGCAACGCCGGCAACGGCGACCGGGGCGGCGGCGGTGACGTCGAACTTCTCCTCGAACGCCTTCACGAACTCGGAGAGCTCGATCAGGGTCATGCCCTCGAACTGCTCGAGCAGGTCCTCGGTGCTGAGCTTCGCCATGATTGGCGTCCTTCCACTAAATCGGCAGGTGCCGGATGTACGGGTTGGCGGGCGTGCTTACGGGCCCGCTGGGACGGGAGTGGTTACTCCGCGTCCTCGGCGGGAGCCGGAGTACCGGCACCGCCCTGCTCGACCTTCTCGCGCAGCGCCTCAACGGTGCGCACGAGCTTGGACGGGAGCGCCTGGAAGACGGCGGCAGCCTGGGAGGGCTTGGCCTTCAGGGCGCCCGCCAGCTTGGCGAGCAGCACCTCGCGGGACTCGAGGTCCGCGAGCTTCTTGATCTCATCGGCGGACAGCGCCTTACCGTCAAGGACACCGCCCTTGATGATGAGAGCAGGGTTCTCCTTGGCGAAGTCACGCAGAGCCTTCGCCGACTCCACCGGGTCACCGGTGACGAAGGCGACAGCCGTCGGACCGGCGAACAGGTCGTCCAGCTCGGAGATCCCGGCCTCGTTGGCCGCGATCTTGGTCAGCGTGTTCTTCACCACGGCGTAATCGGCGTTGCCGCCGAGCGAGCGACGAAGCGTCTTCAGCTGCTTCACCGTGAGACCGCGGTACTCGGTCAGAACGGCGGCGCTGGAGGCACGGAACTTGTCCGTGATCTCGGCGACGTCGGCAGCCTTGTCGGGCCTGGCCATAGGCTTACGCCTCCTTCCGTGATGTCGAAGTCGGGCCGACCTTCGAGAAGTCGACCATCCAACGCCGCGGACCCCAGGAAGCGAAGAAGCCCCGGCGCGCAGGCGCACGGGGCTTGCAATGACCTCGACGGACCGTGAACGGCCCGGAGATCCTCACTCTGCTCCACAACCTGCGCGGGCGGTCCGCAACGTGTGCGGACCCTTCGGTACCGTCCACCCTCGCGGGGAACGGCGACAACCAGCGGTCTTTGGCTCGGCCAGCCTAACGGGACGAAACGGGTTTGGCCAAATCGGCTTCCGGGAACGGCCCCGGCCTACGGGAGCGGCGGCGGGCTGGCGCCGGTGCCGGGCGCGGTGTCGGCCTCCGCGGGGGCCTGCACCGAGATCGCGGAACTGCCGAACTCGGTGTAGTCGACGGTGTCCACCTCGGCGGCGGCCCGGCGCAGCCGGACCAGCTGGTCGTGGTCGTCGAGCCAGAGGTCGAGCACCACGTCGCCGGGGCCGAGCGCGGCCTCCAGCGCCTGCCGCCGGCCCTGGTCGAGCTGGTTCTGCGCGGCGGCGTACCGGGCGGCGCTCACCGTGACCCGGTAGTGCTCGACGGTGGTGTCGAGCAGCTTCTCCTCGCCGATCAGCCGCGGCTCGTCCGCGGCCGCCGCGGCGGCGACCGCGATCACCGGGCTGAGCCGGTCGATCAGGCCGCCGTACGGGATCCGGCCGTCGGAGAACTTCTGCCAGTGCGGGCCGCCGAGCCGGGCCGCGGTCCCCGGGTCACCGCCCAGGTAGGCGGAGGTGTCCAGCACCACCAAGGTCCGGCCCACCCCCTCGGCCTGGTACTTCAGCACCGTCTTGGGCGCCCAGAACAGCGCGCCCTTGGCGTCCTCGCCGCCGAGCACCGCCGTGTACTCGGCGCGCCGGGCGTCGTGCAGCGCCAGCTGGGCGGAGAGCAGCACCCCGTGCGGGGAGCGGTCGGTCGGGCTGGGCTCCCCGGTGGACGGGGTCGGGCTGGACGGGGAGGCGGGGTCGGCGGCGGTGCCCGAACCGGTGCAGGCGGTGGCCGTGCCGGCCAGCAGGACGGCCGCCAGCAGGGCCGCGGCCCAACGCGCCGGTGCCGCCATCGGTCCCTCCTCCTGCCGTTCCCCGCCGTCCGGTCCCCCCACGATGCCATGCGGTCCGCCCGCGTCCCGGAGCCGCCCCCGGGACACGGGCCGGGCCGGGCCTACTGCTGCATCAGGTCGGTGAGGGAGAAGACCTCGGAGGCGGCCGGGGCCGGGGTGGCCTTGACGCTGCCCAGGTCGCCGTAGGTGACCACGCCGGGGGTGCCGCCGCTGTCGGCCGCCAGGTCGGCGCTGGACTGCTGGACCAGCTCGCCCTTGCTGTTGACCCACAGGTCCACGGTGGAGCTGGTGCCGTTCTTCTTGAGCTCGGCCAGCACCTGGGCCTTGAGCGCCGGGTCGAGCTGCATCTTGGCGACCAGCTCGTCCACCTTGATGTCGCTGCGGTAGTGGGTGGCGCTCTGGCCGGCCACCGTCTCGGTGCCGACCAGGGTGGCGGTCGGGGCGGCGGCGACCAGCTGCACCGACGGGTTCATCATCTGCATCATCCCGGCGAAGGTGCCGGCCTCGTCGCCCGCGGCGCCCGCGGCGTCCTTGCTGCTGAGCGACATCCACTTCTTGCCCTTGGCCACGGCGGCCATCTCGGGGGTGGCCCCGATGTACATCTGGTCGCCGGCGAACAGGACGTCGACCTGCTTGCCCTCCTGCGTGGTGTGCATCAGGAAGGAGGACGGGGACTTCCAGACGTAGTCGGCGGTGCCGTCGCTGCCGCCGCCCTTGACGGTCAGCTTGGCGCTGCCGGCCTTGTCCATGACCGCGGCCGCGGCGAGCAGGGCCTCCTTGGGCGCGAGCTTCGAGCCGCCCTTGCCCGCGGCGTCGGCCGCCGGGGCGGAAGCGGCCTGCGAGCTGCCGGAGCCCCCCGTCGAACCGGTCGAGCCGGAGCTGCTGCAGGCGGTCAAGGCGCCGAGGGCCAGACAGGCCACGGCAACGGTACGCAGTGCGCGCACGGAGGTCCCCCTCTAATCGGATTCTCATCCTGATGACGACCCTGGACTCTACCGAACCGCTCCGCCGCCCGCGCAAACCGTTTCCGAACGCCACCGGGCCCGCACCCCCGAAAGGGTGCGGGCCCGGTGAAGCGTTGACCGCGCGGGGAACTGACTCGGGGTCAGACCGCCGCCGGGTCCTCCTCGACGAGGAGGTTGCGGGTGCGGTTCGGGTCCACCTGGATGCCGGGGCCGATCGTGGTGGAGAAGGCGATCTTCTTGATGTAACGGCCCTTGGCGGCGGACGGCTTGGCCCGGAGGACCTCGTCCAGCGCGGCGGCGTAGTTCTCGACCAGCTGCTCGTCGGAGAACGAGGTCTTGCCGATGATCAGGTGCAGGTTCGAGTGCTTGTCGACGCGGAACTCGATCTTGCCGCCCTTGATGTCGTTGACGGCCTTGGCGACGTCCGGGGTCACGGTGCCGGTCTTCGGGTTCGGCATCAGGCCACGGGGACCGAGCACGCGGCCCAGGCGGCCGACCTTGCCCATGAGGTCCGGGGTGGCGACGACGGCGTCGAAGTCCAGACGACCCTTGGCGACCTCGTCGATCAGCTCGTCGGAGCCGACGATGTCGGCGCCCGCGGCACGCGCGGCCTCGGCACGCTCACCGTTCGCGAAGACCAGGACCCGAGCGGTCTTACCGGTGCCGTGCGGGAGGATGACGGTGCTGCGGACCATCTGGTCGGCCTTGCGCGGGTCGACGCCCAGACGCATGGCGACCTCGACGGTGCCGTCGAACTTGGTGGTGGAGGTCGCCTTGGCGAGGCGGACGGCCTCGAGCGGGGCGTAGATCCGGGCGCGGTCGACCTGGGCGTCCGCGGCCTTGAGGGCCTTGCTGCGCTTCACTGCTGCTCCTGGTGATTAATGGAGTTCGTGGTAGTCGCGGGCCGCGCTGGCCCTACCACGGGGGACGTACGGGCTGGTCAGCCCTCGACGGTGATGCCCATCGACCGGGCGGTGCCGGCGATGATCTTCTCCGCCGCGTCCAGGTCGTTGGCGTTCAGGTCGGGCATCTTGGTGGTGGCGATCTCGCGCACCTGGGCCGAGGTCAGCTTGGCGACCTTGGTCTTGTGCGGCTCCTTGGAGCCCTTGTCGATGCCCGCGGCCTTCAGGATGAGGCGAGCAGCCGGCGGGGTCTTCGTGACGAAGGTGAAGGAACGGTCGTCGTAGACCGTGATCTCCACCGGCACGATCATGCCGCGCTGCGACTCGGTGGCCGCGTTGTACGCCTTGCAGAACTCCATGATGTTGACGCCGTGCTGGCCGAGCGCGGGGCCGACCGGCGGCGCCGGGTTGGCCGCACCGGCGTTGATCTGGAGCTTGATAAGCCCCGTGACCTTCTTCTTCTTGGGAGGCATTTCTCTCCGGGTCCTTCCGAGAGGTGATTGCTGATGTGCCCGACCCCGGGGCGAAACCCGGCCGCCAGGACACACATCGGACCAGGCTAACCGCTGAGGCGGCGCTGGACCAAAACGGTTCCGGGGCGGGGGCCTTCGCCCCCGCCCCGGAACCGGAGTACGTGGATCAGTTCTTCTGGATCTGGTCGAAGGAGAGCTCGACCGGGGTCTCCCGGCCGAAGATCTCGACCAGGCCCTTGACCTTCTTCGAGTCGGGGTTGATCTCGTTGATGGTCGCCTGCAGGGTGGCGAACGGACCGTCGGTGACGGTGACCGAGTCGCCGACCTCGAAGTCCAGCACCTGCACCTCGACCGGGCGCACCGGCGAGGCCTTGCCGGCCTCCTTGGCGGCGGCGCGCTCCACGTCGGGGGCGAGCATCTTGACGACCTCGTCCAGGGTCAGCGGGTACGGGTCGTAGGCGTTGCCGACGAAGCCGGTGACACCGGGGGTGTTGCGCACGACGCCCCAGGACTCCGGGGTGAGGTCCATCCGGACCAGCACGTAGCCGGGGAGCTTGTTCTGCCGGATGGTCTTGCGGTCGCCGTTCTTGATCTGGACGACCTCCTCCTGCGGAACCTGGGACTCGAAGATGTAGTCCTCGACGTTCAGCGAGACGGAGCGCTGCTCCAGGTTCTGCTTCACCCGGTTCTCGTAGCCGGCGTAGGTGTGGATGACGTACCACTCGCCGGGGGCGCGGCGCAGTTGCTCGCGGAACTCGGCGACCGGGTCGCTCTCGACCTCCTCGGCGGCCTCGGCCTCTTCCTCGACGTCGTCGGTCTCGACGTCGGCAGCCTCGGCCTCGGCCTCGTCCACCTCGTGCACGGCGGCGGCCTCGGCGGGCTCCCCCGCCTCCAGCTCGTCGGCGGCCTCGACCTCGTCCTCCTCGGCGTCCGCCTCGTCCACGATTTCCTCAGCGGTCTCGACGTCGTCGGTCTCGACGTCGGCAGCCTCGGCCGCGTCCAGCTCGGCGGCGACATCCGCCTCGCGGACGGTCTCGTCGGCGTCGTACAGGGGGGACTCAGACACGGTCGCTGCTTCTTTCCTGGTTGTGGAACGGATACCTCAACAGTACCGACTCAACGGTAGTCGCCCGCTGTCCTTCGCGCCGACAGCTCGACCCGGGCCGAAGGATTCGGCCCGGGTCGGGGTGAGGTATGTGGTGCGGGACCCGCGGGGTCCCGGTGGTTTTCTGCCGGATCGGACGTCAGCCGAAGATCCAGAAGGCACCCTTGGCGAAGACCCAGTCGAGGCCGGCGACCAGCAGCATCATCACGATCACGAAGGTCACCACGACGGTGGTGTACTGGATCAGCTGGCTGCGGGAGGGCCAGACCACCTTGCGGAGCTCGGCGATGATCTGGCGGTAGAAGATCGCGGTCCGGGCGAACAGGCCCTTCTTCGCCCGCTTGCCGGACTTCTTCCCCTCGCCGCCGGACGCCTTGTTGGCCCGCCGGCGCTCGCGCCGGGAGAGCTTGCCGTCCTCGGCGGTCGCACCGTCCGCGGCGCCTTCGGTCCCCTCGGGGTTGCCGCTCTCAGGCGTTGCGGTGGAGCCCGTGGTCTCCGTCACTCGTCCTCACCTGAATCCGGTCCTGCGGAGGCCCGTGCCTGGTGCACGGGCTGTCCGGCGAAAGCTGTGCTGGGTGGGGCCCTCTCCGCATCAAGCCCGCTCGCTCTGCGGAGCGAACGGGCTTGGCACAGATCGAGCAGCAGGGCACGAGGGACTCGAACCCCCAACCGCCGGTTTTGGAGACCGGTGCTCTACCAATTGAGCTAGTGCCCTACGGAACCTCGCGGTTCCGGTGCGGCCCCCAACCTACCGCATCCGACCGGCCGTGTGGTGTACCCGGCCGAAGGATCCGCACTTCGGGAGCCATCGAGCAGTGAGTGTACGGGTTCTTCGCCGATTGGTCGAACCTCATTCACCGAGATCCACATTCGCCGACTTTCGACGCCGTCCGCCCGAGATCCTCCGGCTTCGATCGGCTTCCGCCCGAGATCGTCCGGGTCCGCGGGACGGTCGCTGGAACACCTCTCTACTCCTGCTGAAACCGCGATGCCCCCCGCCCGTGGGGTCTGGGAGCATTCAGGCATGAGCGCACCCACCCCCGAGAACCTGTCCCCCGCGAACCGCCGGGTCTCCGCCCGGGTCGGCGCCATCGCCGAGTCCGCGACCCTCGCCGTCGACGCCAAGGCCAAGGCCCTCAAGGCCGCCGGGCGCCCGGTGATCGGCTTCGGCGCCGGCGAGCCCGACTTCCCGACCCCCGGCTACGTCGTGGACGCCGCCGTCGCCGCCTGCCAGGACCCGGCGAACCACCGCTACACCCCGGCCGCCGGCCTGCCGGAGCTGAAGGCCGCGATCGCCGCCAAGACGCTGCGCGACTCCGGCTACCAGGTGGACGCCTCGCAGGTGCTGGTGACCAACGGCGGCAAGCAGGCGATCTACAACGCCTTCGCCGCGATCCTCGACCCGGGCGACGAGGTGATCATCCCGGCGCCGTACTGGACCACCTACCCGGAGGCCGTGAAGCTGGCCGGCGGCACCCCCGTCGAGGTGCTCTCCGACGAGACCACCGGCTACAAGGTCTCGGTGGCGCAGCTGGAGGCCGCCCGCACCGCCAGCACCAAGGTGGTGCTGTTCGTCTCGCCGTCCAACCCGACCGGCGCGGTGTACACCGAGGCCGAGGCCGAGGCGATCGGCCGCTGGGCGCTGGAGCACGGCCTGTGGGTGCTCACCGACGAGATCTACGAGCACCTGGTGTACGGCGACGCGACCTTCACCTCGCTGCCGGCCCTGCTGCCCGAGCTGGCCGACAAGTGCATCGTGGTCAACGGCGTGGCCAAGACCTACGCCATGACCGGCTGGCGGGTGGGCTGGCTGATCGCCCCCAAGGACGTCGTCGCCGCGGCCGCCAACCTGCAGTCGCACGCCACCTCGAACGTCTCCAACGTGGCGCAGCGCGCGGCGCTGGCCGCGGTGGCCGGCGACCTGTCCGCGGTGGACGAGATGAAGACCGCGTTCGACCGCCGCCGCCGCACCATCGTGGCGATGCTGAACGAGATCGAGGGCGTGCTCTGCCCCGAGCCGGAGGGCGCGTTCTACGCCTACCCGTCGGTGAAGGGCCTGCTGGGCAAGGAGATCCGCGGCAAGCGCCCGCAGACCTCGGCCGAGCTGGCCGCGCTGATCCTGGACGAGGCCGAGGTCGCGGTCGTCCCCGGCGAGGCCTTCGGCACCCCCGGCTACCTGCGGCTGTCCTACGCGCTGGGCGACGCCGACCTGGTCGAGGGCGTCAGCCGGATGCAGAAGCTGCTGTCCGAGGCCCGCGACTGACGGTCCGTCACGGCCGCCCCCCGCACCTCACCCCTTCGGGCGATGTGCGGGGGGCGGTTCCTGTTCCGGGGGGTTTTGCGGCAGGATCGGTGAATGGATCGCCTGCGTGATGTCCGGAGCCTGCCGAAGGCCCATCTGCACCTGCACTTCACCGGTTCGATGCGCCCCGCGACGCTGCTCGAACTCGCCGACAAGCACGGCATCCGGCTGCCCGAGGCGCTCAGCTCCGAGCATCCGCCCAAGCTCCGGGCCACCGACGAGCGCGGCTGGTTCCGCTTCCAGCGGCTCTACGACACCGCCCGCTCCTGCCTGCGCGACGAGTCCGACATCCGCCGGCTGGTCCTGGAGACCGCCGAGGACGAGCGCGCCGACGGCTCCCGCTGGCTGGAGATCCAGGTCGACCCGACCTCGTACGCGCCGCTGCTCGGCGGCCTGACCCCGACCCTGGAGCTGGTCCTGGACGCCGTCCGGGAGGCGTCCGAGGCGACCGGCGTCGGGATCCGGGTGCTGGTCGCGGCGAACCGGATGAAGTCCCCGATGGACGCCCGGACGCTGGCCCGGCTCGCCGTCCGGTACGCCGACCGGGGCGTGATCGGCTTCGGCCTGTCCAACGACGAGCGCCGCGGCCTGGCCCGGGACTTCGACCGGGCCTTCGCCATCGCCCGGAACGGCGGGCTGATCGCGGCCCCGCACGGCGGCGAGCTGGCCGGGCCGGAGTCGGTCCGGGACTGCCTGGACGACCTGGGCGCCGCCCGGATCGGCCACGGCGTGCGCGCCGCCGAGGACCCGCGGCTGCTCCAGCGCCTCGCCGACCGGCAGGTCACCTGCGAGGTCTGCCCGGCCTCCAACGTCGCCCTCGGCGTCTACGACAGCCCCGGGCAGGTCCCGCTGCGCGCGCTCTTCGAGGCCGGCGTCCCGCTCGCCCTGGGTGCCGACGACCCGCTGCTGTTCGGCTCCCGGCTGGCCGACCAGTACACCCTGGCCCGCGAGTCGCACGCCTTCACCGACGCCGAGCTGGCCGAGCTCGCCCGCCAGTCGATCCGCTCCTCGCAGGCCCCCGAGCACGTGGTGAAGGAGCTGCTCGGCGAGGTCGACGCCTGGCTGGTGGAGGAACCGGCCTAGACGAGTAGTTCCGAAGTCGGTTAGTCGGTCAGTGGTCGTAGGCGATCAACGAGCGTGTGACGGGTTGGCCGGTGGCCCGGTTGTGCCAGATCGCGCAGGTCATTGCGAGTAGCCGTTGGCCGACTCGGGCGCCGAGGCCCTCGATGGTGCGGCCGCCGTGCTGTTCGAGGCCGAGTTGGCCCTTGAGGGTGTCGTTGACGGACTCGATCAGCTGGCGGACGGACTTCAGCAGCCCTTCCCCGGGGCGTGGGGTTCGGTTGCGGTAGGACGGTCGCAGCAGTTGGGCGCCGTGCTGTTCGAGGAAGCGGTCGAGTTCGGCGGAGACGTAGCCCTTGTCGGCGAGGATCAGCAGGCCGGGCCGCTCGCGGGCCAGCTCCGGTTCGGTTTCGACGAGCGCGGCCAACACCTCGCGCTCGTCGACCTTCGGACTGGCCAGGGCCCAGGTGACGGGGAGTCCGGCCGGGGTGCAGACCAGGTGCAGTTTCAGGCCCCAGAACCAGCGTGAGTGCGAGCGGCTGTAGCCGTAGCCGGCCCACCCGGCCAGGGCCGAGCGGCGCACGGTGTCGCGGGAGCGCCCGCACTCCACGGGTGTGGAGTCGGTGATCCACACCGGGTCCGCCCACAGGTCGGTGTCCCGGGCCAGGTCGCGGATCGCCTGCTGGAGCAGCGGGCGCGCGGCGCGCAGGCGCTTGTTGTAACCGGGGCGTTCGGGCAGGTGCGGGAACATGCCGCGCAGGCGGGCGCGGGCGAAGCGGATCCAGCGGGCCTCGGAGTGGAAGCCCAGCAGCACCTGGGCCACGGCCAGGCACACCAGTTCCGAGTCCGTCAGCCGCGGCGGGCGCCCCAACCAGCGCGTTCGAGGCAGATGATCATCGATCCACACGTAGAGTGCCGTCAGGAGGGTGTCCAGCTCTTCGGTCGTCACAACCCGAAGCCTGGACACCCTCCCCGCATGTCCGAAGCAGAACAGCCAAAGACACCCGACTTCGGAACTACTCGTCTAGGGCCCGTCTTCAAACCCCCGTCGCAACCCTGCGGCGTCTGGTGCGTGCTCTCGGCGTGCCGGGTGGAAGGCCTCGTACTGGATGTACTTGGCCTTTCGCCCGGTGCGGCGAGAGGGCGTGCCAGGCGTCGTGGGGCAGGCGGGGGT
Organism: Kitasatospora cineracea; assembly: GCF_003751605.1. Taxonomy (NCBI): domain Bacteria; kingdom Bacillati; phylum Actinomycetota; class Actinomycetes; order Kitasatosporales; family Streptomycetaceae; genus Kitasatospora; species Kitasatospora cineracea. The sequence continues at coordinate 2,169,890 of NZ_RJVJ01000001.1, read as the reverse complement.
TTGAAGACGGGCCCTAGGACCGACGGCGCCGGCCGCGCCGCCCCGGGGGCTTCAGAGGCTGACGCCCACCATCACCGGCTCGTTGACGAGTTCCACCCCGAACGCCGCCCGGACGCCGTCGCGGACCTCGCGGGCCAGGGCGAGCAGGTCCTCGGTGGTCGCCGAGCCGCGGTTGGTCAGGGCGAGGGTGTGCTTGGTGGAGAGCGTCGCCGGGCCGCTGCCGTGGCCCTTGCGGAAGCCCGCGTTGTCGATCAGCCAGGCCGCGGAGGTCTTGGTGAGCCCCTCCCCCGCCGGGTAGGCCGGCGCCCGCAGGTCGCCCAACCGGGCGGTGAACGCGGCGAACTGGGCGTCCGTCAGGACCGGGTTGGTGAAGAACGAGCCGGCCGACCAGGTGTCGTGGTCGGCGGCGTCCAGCACCATGCCCTTGCCCGCGCGCAGCCGCAGCACCTCGGCGTGCGCGTCGCCGAGCTTGACCCGCTGCTCCGGCTCGACGCCCATCGCCCGGGCCACCTCGGCGTACTTCACCGGCGAGGACAGTCCGCCCTCGTCCGCGAGCCGGAACCGCACCCGCAGCACCACGTACCGGTCCGGGTCGGCCTTGAAGCGGCTGTGCCGGTAGGAGAAGGCGCAGTCGGCGTTGGCCAGGGTGACGCTCTCGCCGAGCAGGCGGTCGTACGCGACCACCTCGGTGATGCTCTCGGCGACCTCCTGCCCGTACGCCCCGACGTTCTGCACCGGGGTGGCGCCCGCCGAGCCGGGGATGCCGGCCAGGAACTCGAGGCCGGCCAGGCCGGCGGCGACGGTGCGGGCCACCGCGTCCGACCAGACCTCGCCGGCCGCCAGTTCCAGCAGCGTCCCGTCCAGGGCGAAGCCCTCGGTGGCGATCCGCAGCACCGTGCCGGGGAAGCCGGCGTCCCCGATCACCAGGTTCGACCCGCCGCCGAGCACCAGCAGCGGTTCCCCGGCCGCGTCGGCGGCCCGCACCGCGGCCACCACCTCGGCGTCCGTCCCGGCGGTCACCAGCCGGCGGGCCGGGCCGCCCAGGCGCAGCGTCGTCAACGGGGCCAGCGGCGCATCCATCTGCTCGATCACCGCCCCAGCGTAAGCGAGATCCGGCCCGCCCCCGGCCACCGGGCCGGTGCGCGGGAGCGGATCGCGCGGGCCCCGGAACGGGCGCTACCCGGCTTCGGCGAGCCGGCTGCGGGCCTCGGTCCAGCCGGGTTCGGCCGCGCTCTGCGCCTCCCAACTGGCGAACGCGGAGCGGTCCATCACGGGGCGGAGCGCGGTCATCGCCTGCCGGTGCGGCCCGGAGCGGACGAACGCGGCGAGCGCCTCCTGGTCGCTCCAGCTGGAGAGCACCCAGAAGGTGCGGCGCAGCGGTGCGGCGCGCAGGGTGACGCCGAGCGCGCCGGGGGCGCGGCGGGCTCGGTCGCGGACCTTCAGGGACTGCCGCAGGAAGCCGGGGACGTGGCGCAGTCCGCGGACCCGGAGTTCGGCGGCCATCACCACGGGCCGGGCCGGGGGTCGCTGCGCGGCGGGCCCCGGGGTCCAGGGGAGTGTCATGGCGAGCACGGTCGGTTCCTCCTCGTTCGGTGGCGGGTGCCGGGGCCGGTCAGGACCGGCCGGCCAGGACGGGTTCGGGGCGGGCTCCGGCGGCGGTCCGCATGCCGTGCCGCCGGGGGACGAGCGCGGCGGCGACCGCGCCGGCCCCGATCGCGGCGGCGCCGACCAGCAGCGCGGCGGTGAGCCCGTCGGTGAAGGCCGCGGTGCTGCCGTAGCCGCCGCGGGCGGAGAACACGGCGGAGAGCACGGCCACTCCGAGCGCGCCGCCGACCTCGCGCATCGCGTTGTTCGCGCCGGAGGCGATGCCCTGTTCGGCGGGGCGGACGCTGGCCATCACCAGGTTGGCGGTGGGCGCGAAGTACAGGGACATGCCGATGCCGCAGACCATCAGGACCGGGACCTGCTGCCCGTACCCGGCGGAGTGCTGGGCGAGCAGGGCGATCCCGAGCAGGCCGAGGGCCTGCAGGACCAGTCCGGTGACCACGATGGGGCGGCCGCCGATCCGGTCGGTGAGCAGTCCGGCGACCGGGGCGACCAGCAGCGGCATGGCCGTCCAGGGGAGCATCCGGACGCCGGCCTGCTCGGAGCTGTAGCCGTTGACGCCCTGGAAGTACTGGCTGATCAGGAAGATCGAGCCGAACATGCCCAGGTACATCAGCAGGCTGGCGGCGTTGACGGCGCTGAACGCCCGGCTGCGGAACAGCCGCATCGGGAGCATCGGCCGCTGCGCCCCGCGGATCTCGTACCCGACGAAGGCGGCCAGCAGCAGGGCGCCGCCGGTCAGCGAGCCGAGCACCAGCGGGTCGGTCCAGCCGTCGGGGTTGCCGCGGACCAGGCCGAGGACGAGGCCGAACAGTCCGGCGCTGACCAGTGCGGTGCCGGGGAGGTCGAGGCGGGGGTGCTCGCTGCGGCTCTCGCCGAGCACGGCGCGGGACAGCGGCAGCAGCACCAGGCCGACCGGGACGTTCACCCAGAAGATCCACTGCCAGGAGAAGTGCTCGGTGAGGCTGCCGCCGATCAGCGGGCCGGTGGCGACGGCCAGCCCGGCGACGCCGGACCAGATGCCGAAGGCCATGCCGCGCCGGGCGGCGGGGACCGCGACGGTGAGCAGGGTCAGGGTGAGCGGCACCATCACCGCCGCGCCGGCGCCCTGGACGGCGCGGGCGGCGATCAGCGTCCCCATGTCGGGGGCGAGCGCGGCGGAGGCCGAGCCGAGGGTGAAGACGGCGAGTCCGGCGACGAACATCCGGCGGCGGCCGAAGCGGTCGCCGAGGGCCGCGCCGAACATCAGCAGGACGGCGAAGGTCAGGGTGTACGCGCTGACCGTCCACTCCAGGTCGGCGAGCGCGCCGCCGAGGTCGGTGCGGATCGCGGGGAGCGCGGTGGTGACCACCAGGTTGTCGAGTCCGGCCATGAAGCTGGCGACGCTGACGACCACCAGGGTCCAGACGGCTTGCCTGTTCATCTCACTTTCCCCAAGGTTGTGATTGATCAATAACTTTCGTGGGCCGAAAAAGGGCGCGCCGCCGTCACCGGCGGAGCGCCTCAGCCTTCCCCGGCCTCCTGCGCGCGGGGCGCTTCGAGCCCGGACCAGATCCGGTGGCCCGCCGGGTACCCGAGCGCCACCAGGGTGTTGATCAGCATGCCGTGCGCCATGAACCCGGTCGCCGCTTCCTGGTCGCCGCCGATCCGCTCCCGGACCCGCTCGAACAGCCGCAGCCAGCCCTCCCGGGCCGCCTCCCCGATGCCGTGCTCGCCGGCCGACTCCGCCGCGAACACCGAGACGTAGATCTGCATCTGCATCATGACCTGCTCGCGGTCCGCGATCAGGTCCAGGTACGCGGCACCCATCGCCGCGCACGCCGCCTCCCCGGTCAGGCCCTCCGACGCCCGGTCGAAGACCCGCCAGGTCTCCTCGATGCAGTGCTCGGCGGCCGCCTCGAAGATCGCCTGCTTGTTGGGGAAGAGCCGGAACAGGTACGGCTGCGAGACGCCCACCCGGCGGGCGATCGCCTCGGTGGACGTCCCCCGGTACCCGCCCCGGGCGAACTCCACCATGGCCGCCCGGACGACGCTCTCGCGCCGCTCCTCGGCGGACATCCGCATGCTGTTCCTGGCCATGCCCCCAGGTTAGTGATTGGCCAATAACTTTGGCAAGCGGACCGGTGGGGCGCGTTCCGGAGGCCGGGCCCCCGGAAACCGTACCCCGCGGGCGCTCAGCCCAGCCGGACGACCGCCCGGGCCATCCCGAGCACCTTCTGCCCGGCGCTGGTCGCCACCAGGTCGACCCGGACCCGGTTGTCCTCCAGCAGCGCGGCGACCTTCCCGGTCACCTCGACGGTGGCACCGACGCCGTCGTTGGGGACGACCACCGGCTTGGTGAAACGGACGCCGTACTCGACCACCGCACCCGGGTCGCCGACCCAGTCGGTGACCACCCGGGCGGCCTCGGCCATGGTGAACATGCCGTGCGCGATCACGTCCGGGAGGCCGACCTCCAGGGCGAACTTCTCGTTCCAGTGGATCGGGTTGAAGTCCCCGGAGGCACCGGCGTACTGCACCAGCGTCGCCCGGGTGACCGGGAACGACTGCGCCGGCAGCTCGGTGCCGACCTGGACCTCGTCAAAGCGGACCGTCACGGTCACTCCTCCCCGGCTTCGGCGGCGCGCGCCACCAGCGTCATGATCGACGTCACCACGTGCTCGCCGCCGGCGTCGTCGACCTCGCCGCGGACGGTCAGCACGTCGTTGCCCGCCAGCGACTTGATCGCGTCGATGCTGATGGTGACCGAGAGCCGGTCGCCGGCCCGCACCGGGCGGGCGTAGACGAACTTCTGGTCGCCGTGCACCACCCGGCTGTAGTCCAGCCCGAGTTCGGGGTCGTTCACGACCTGCGCCGCGGCCCGGAAGCTCAGCATGAAGGGGAAGGTCGGCGGAGCGATGACGTCCGGGTGCCCGAACGCCTTGGCCGCCTCGGTGTCGGTGTACGCCGGGTTCGCGTCACCGATCGCCGCGGCGAACTCGCGGATCTTCTCCCGGCCCACCTCGTACGGTTCGGTGGGCGGGTAGGTCCGCCCGATGAACGAGGGGTCGAGCGGCATGGAGGCAACTCCTCTGGTCGTGCGTCCGGCCCGGCGTCCGGCCCGTCATGCAGAAATGACTCCAGGCCGCTCCCCGTGGTGGGGTGCGGCCTGGAGTCGAGGCAAAGTCAGCGGGTTTCGCGGTGCGCCGTGTGAGAGTTGCAACGCGGGCAGTGCTTCTTCATCTCAAGACGGTCCGGGTCGTTACGCCGGTTCTTCTTGGTGATGTAGTTCCGCTCCTTGCACTCCACGCAGGCCAGCGTGATCTTCGGGCGGACATCGGTGGCAGCCACGGGAGTGCCTTCCTTGGACAACGAATAAGAACACAGACAAGAGTAGCCGATCGGGAGTGATCCCCCGATCGACTACGCGGGGTAGCGGTGACCGGACTTGAACCGGTGACACAGCGATTATGAGCCGCTTGCTCTACCAACTGAGCTACACCGCTTTGATGATCGGAACCCCGCCGAGGCGAGGAACTCTTCACCAGAGCCCCCATGCGGAATCGAACCGCAGACCTTCTCCTTACCATGGAGACGCTCTACCGACTGAGCTATAGGGGCGAACGAGGAAGAGATTACACGGTTCCGGGCCAGAGGTGAAATCCGTATCCGCGCCGGATCTCCGCAGGTCGGCGGGCCCGTACTGACGGGCCGTCACCCGACACCCGTTCGACCCCCGCCGCAACCCGGGCCCGCCCGACACGTCCCGACACGTCCTGGCGGCCCGCATCCACCGGTCCCCGCCGAGCGCGGCCTAGGCTCGACCGTCAGTGATCCCCCGCGCGGCCGCCCACGGCCGCACGGGCGCGCCGCCGGCCGGCCGCCCGCACCGGGCCCCGGAGCCGCCGGGCGGTCAACGGGACTGGAGGAGCGGGCCGATGAGCGAACCCACCGAGGGCGCCCAGCCACCGCCCGCCAACCCGCTCGGGCACGGGCCGGTGCTGCTGCTCACCGGCGCCCGCCTGCTGGACGGCCGGGTGGTGGACGTCCGGATCAGCGGGGACCGGATCCAGGCCGTCGGCACCGTCGGCAGCCTCGGGCCGCTGCCCGCCCTGCCCGGGCAGCCCACCGTCACCACCGGCGCCCGGATCGACCTCTCCGGCTACCTGCTGCTGCCCGCCCCCGCCGAACCGCACGGGCACCACGACAGCGCGTTCGCCGCCGCCCTGCCCGAACCCGCCCCGGACGGCCCGGCCGAACTGGTCCGCCGGGCCACCGAGTCCGCGCTCACCTCGCTCGGCTACGGCGCCACCGCCCAGCGCACCCATGTCCGGATCGGCGACGCGCACGGGCTGCGCCGGCTGGAGGCCGTCCTCACCGCCCGCCAGGCGCTGCGCGGGCTGGCCGAACTGCAGGCGGTGGCGATGCCCCGGCTGCTCACTGGCCGCGCCGGGGCCGACGGCCGGGCCCTGCTGCGGGACGCCCTCAAACTCGGCGCGGACGCGGCGGGCGGCTGCCCCGACCTCGACCCGGACCCGGTCGGCTACGTGCAGGCCGTCCTGGACGCCGCGGCCGAGGCGGACTGCCCGGTCGACCTGCACACCAACGCCGCCGACCAGGCCCAACTCGCCCGGCTGGTCGCCGCGCTGGCCCCGCACCGGCCCCGGGTCACGCTCGGCCCGTGCAGCGCGCTGCCGCCCGGCGGCGCGGGCGTGCTGGCCGGCGCCGGCATCCGGGTCGCCTGCCTGCCGCAGAACGGCGGCTGCACCGGCCTCGAAGGCCCTCCGATCGGCCTGCGCCCGTCCCTGGTACGGGAGTTCGCCCACGCCCGGGTCGCCCTCACGGCCGGCGCCGGAGCCCTCCGCGACCCCTCCAACCCGGTCGGCCGGGCCGACCCGCTGGACGCCGCCCGCCTGCTCGCCGCGAGCGGCGCCCTCTCCCCCGAAGCCGCCTACGACGCCGTCTCCGCCCAGGCCCGCACCACCCTCGGCCTGCCCCCCGTCCGGGTCGACGCCGGCTTCCCCGCCGAACTCCTCGCCGTCCGTGGCGACACCCTGGACGGCGCCCTCTCCGGCGGCCACTCCCGCCTGGTCGTCCACTGCGGCCGCATCGTCTCCCGCACCAGCGCCGTCCGCGAATTCGCCGACACCGTCACCCTGGCCCTCCCCCGCCAGAACCACCCGGGCTGAGCCGCCCGGCCTGCGGCAACGCAAGAAGCCCCTGGGCTGCGTTTCCGCAGCCCAGGGGCTTCTTCACTATCCGGTGGCTGGTGCAGGGTTCGAACCTGCGTAGCTTGCGCGACAGATTTACAGTCTGCTCCCTTTGGCCGCTCGGGCAACCAGCCAGGGATGGTGTCTCGCGGGACGGTGCCCCGTTCGACGTCGTAAACGATACCTGATGTTGGGGGGTGGTCTGCCACTCGGTTACGTCACGTCGTGATCAAGGTCGGCGCGCGGCTGTTGCGGGCGGGGGCGCGGGGTGCTGGATAGGCTGGGGCGTCGCCCGCCGGTGGCGGGCGGCGCGACCGTGCAGCCTGTAGTGCAAGGAGACCAACACCCATGGCCGACTCCAGTTTCGACATCGTCTCGAAGGTCGAGTGGCAGGAGGTCGACAACGCGATCAACCAGACCTCCCGCGAGATCGCCACCCGCTTCGACTTCAAGAACGTGGGCGCCGAGATCAAGCGGTCCGGCGAGAAGATCGAGATGAAGGCCAACGGCGAGGAGCGGGTCCGGGCGATCCTGGACGTGCTGCAGACCAAGTTCGTGAAGCGCGGGCTGTCGCTGAAGGCGCTGGACGCGGCGGAGCCGCAGCTGTCCGGCAAGGAGTACAAGATCTTCGCCGACATCAAGGAAGGCATCACCACCGAGGATGCCAAGAAGGTCGCGAAGATCATCCGCGACGAGGGCCCGAAGGGCGTCAAGGCGCAGGTCCAGGGCGACGAGCTGCGGGTCAGCTCGAAGTCGCGCGACGACCTGCAGACCGTACAGACGCTGCTCAAGGGCAAGGACCTGGACTTCGCCGTCCAGTTCGTCAACTACCGCTGATCCGCAGGCGGCCCCGCCGGGGAGGGCGGTGGTGCGGGCGCGGCGCCGGGTTCCTGGGCGCCTCCCCCGCACCACCGCCCTCCCCGTTCCGCGCCGTGCCACCCTGGAGGGCGTGTCCTCGGAACCCGCCGCCCCTGACAGTTGGTACACCCCGGCCGAACTGGCCCCGCTCGACGGCGGCGAGCCCTTCCGGGGCGCCGACGCCGGGACGGTGCTGGACTTCTGGCGGTACGCGATGCCCGACCTCCGGAGCAACACCGTCCGGGGGATGCTCGCGGAGTTCCTGGTCCACCGGGCGGTCGGCGCCGCGGCGCGCAACCCGGAGTGGGAGAGCTTCGACGTCCTGACCCCGGAAGGGCTCAGGGTCGAGGTCAAGACCAGCGCCTACCTGCAGGTCTGGGGCCAGCGCCGACTGTCGGAGATCCGCTTCTCCCGGCTGCGCGGACGCACCTGGACCGCCGAGGACGGTAGCGCCGCGACTCGGTCCTACAACGCGGACGTCTACGTCTTCGCCCTCCACACCGCGGTCACCCACACCGACTACGACCCGCTCGACATCGGCCAGTGGAGCTTCCACGTCGCCCCCCGCGCCCTCGTGGAGGCGACCGGCCAGTCCAGCGTGGGCCTGGCCGCGGCGCGTCGGCTGTGCGGCGATCCCGTCGGCTACGAGCGGCTCGCGGACCGGATCGCGGCCTGCGCCCCGCAGGTGACCCCGACCGGCGGAGCCGCCGGGGCGTGACGGACCTCCCGGCTCGATCGACGCGACGGCGCCGACCCGCGGGCACCCCGGAGGGTGCTCACGGGTCGGCGCAGCGGCCCCGGAGCGGGTCGACTACCGCTGAACGGCGGGAAGGGCGCCGGGCAGGCCCTGCAGAACGGCGGTGAGCTGGTCGACCAGGTGCTGGATCGCGCCGGCGTCGGGGAGGGCGGGAGCGCCCGGGACACCAGGGGCGCCGGGGGCGGTGGGGGCGGTGGGGACCGCGCCGAGGAGGCCGGTGAGGGTGGTGAGCAGGCCGGTGACGGTGCCGAGCAGGTCGGCGGTGTCGGGGGCGGCGGTCGGCAGCGGGGGGAGGGCGACGGGGCCCGCGGTGGTGGCGGGGCGGGTGCGGAACGCGTCGGCGGGGTCGGCAGCGGACGCGGGGGCGGCGGTCGCCAGGGTGGCCGTGCTGAGGGTCAGGACTGCGGTCAGCGCGACGGCCGGCCAGTGGGCACGCATGGGTAAAGCCGTTCCTTTCGGGGGGAGTTCAGGCGTTTCGCCTGCATCCACACGTTGAGCCACCCGAAAGGGCCCGGCCACCGCTCGTACGCCGAATGGGGCGGGGCCGGGTCAGTCCTCGGCCGGCCGGCGGCGGTACGCGTCGAGGGCGGCGGCGACGGCCGGGGCGGCGGGGCCGGTGGCGCCGAGGGCGTGCAGGACGCGGTCGAGCGGGGTGCCGTCGGCGGGGGTGAGCGGGCCGAGGGTGATCCGGCCGTCGTACCAGAGCGCGGTGCGGCGTCCGCCGGGGTGGCCCTCGTCAGTCTCGGCGTAGGCGATCGGGGCGGCCTTGGACCAGCCGGCGATCCGCAGGGCGAATCCGGAGGGGAACCGTTTGAAGCCGAAGTCCGGCGTGTTGGAGGGGTGTTGGAGCGCGTCGTGGAGTTCGTCGGTCATCGGCACCAGTGCGAGACCGTGCGGCAGGGGCGCGGGACGGGCGAGCGGGACTTCGGCCGCCACCACCGCGATCAGTTCCGACGCGGCGATCAACGCGTTCAGTTCGTATGACACCGCCCCATTCTCCGTCAGAGAAGTCATCAGGTCAGGAAAACAATCGAACTGACTATCCATCCGATATGCCGGACATCGACCGCACCCGCTCCGACCTGCCGGAACACCCTTCCGGGAAGGCGGTTCCGAAAACTGTTCGCAGGCGCTCGACGGCGTGCGCGCGCCCACCGGTACGGCGCCGGTACGGCAGAGTGGGCGGGGTGACCCGTACTCCGCCGCAACAGCGCCCGGCCGCCGGTGCCAGGCCCACGCCCGAACAGCTCGCCGCCGCCCAGGACAGCACCATCGAGGACGTGGCCGCGCCCGGCCTGCGGGTGCTGTTCTGCGGGATCAACCCGGGCCTGTGGTCGGGCGCCACCGGGCAGCACTTCGCCCGGCCGGGCAACCGGTTCTGGCCCGCCCTGCACCGCTCCGGCTTCACGCCCCGGCAGCTGCGGCCGGACGAGCAGCGGGAACTGCTCGGGTTCGGGCTCGGGATCACCAACGTGGTGGCCCGGACCACCGCGAAGGCGTCCGAGCTGACCGCCGAGGAGTACCGGGAGGGCGGCCTGGCGCTGGAGGCCCGGGTGCGGCGGCTGCGGCCGCGCGCGCTGGCGGTGCTCGGGATCGGGGCGTACCGGGCGGCGTTCGGCCGGCCGCGGGCGGCGGTCGGGCCGCAGCCGGAGCCGATCGGCGGCACCGAGGTCTGGCTGCTGCCGAACCCGAGCGGCCTGAACGCGCACTACACGCCGGACGCGCTCGCGGCCGAGTTCCGGACCCTGCGCGAGCACCTGGAGCGGTTGGAGCGGTAGCCCCGCGAACGCCCGGGCGCCGGGGTCACTCCGCCAGCAGCCGGGCCTCGAACCGGGCCCGCTCGCGCACCACGTACGCGGCGTCGGCGAGGTACTGCAGGTGGTGCCCGTCGGCCAGGTGCGAGGCGAACGCGGCGCTGCCGGCGGCGGCTTCGGCCCGCATGTGGGCGACCAGGGCGTGCAGTCGGGCCTCGATCGCGTCCACCAGGCCCGCCCGGTCGGCCCGGCCGAGCCCGTACGCGTCGCAGAACTCCCGCACCCGGCCGGCCTGTTCGTCGGGGGTGCCGAAGCCGTCGGCGTTGTCGGGCGCAGTGGTGGGCGCCCAGCGGTAGACGGCGTGGGCGACGTCCCAGATCCGGGGGCCGGGGTGGGCGGTGTCGAAGTCGATGACGCCGACCACCCGTTCGCCGTCCAGCACGCAGTTGTGCGGGGCGTAGTCGCCGTGGCAGATCACCTCGACGGGCTCCAAGGCGGGCAGCATCCAGCCCTCGGCCGTGCAGCCGGCCGTGGCGTCGTGGTACCGGCGCAGCAGTCGGGCGGCGTCGAGCAGCGCGGTGCGGGAGGCGGAGGCCGGGGTGGCCGGGTAGTTCGGGACGTCGCCGGGCAGGAAGTCCAGGACCTCCCGCCCGTCCTCGGCCAGGCCGTGGAACCGCGGGGCGGCCGTGAACCCGGCCGCCCGCAGGTGCGCCAGCAGCCGGTGCACGGCCGGCGACCACGGCCCGGTCGGCCGCAGCACCCGGTCGCCGCGCCGCTCCACCTGGTTGACCCCGCCGGCCATGAGCTCGCCGTCCGCCACCCGACACCCCTTCGACGACCTGCCGCGACCGGACGGTTCTACCCCGGACGCCGCCGGGGCGCGAACGGTTTTCCGGTCGGCGGGTGCCGGGGCCCGGTCGTCAGCGGGTGCCGAAGCCCCGGTCGGTGGAGACCACGTCGCGGCCGAGCGGGGTGAGCGAGATCGGGACCATCTTGAGGTTGGCCCAGCCGAACGGGATCCCGATGATCGACAGGAACAGCGGGATGCTGGTGACGATGTGCCCGAGGGCCAGCCACCAGCCGGCCAGCACCAGCCAGATCACGTTGCCCACGCAGGAGGGCGCGCCCGCGTCGTCCCGGACCACGGTGGTGCGCCCGAACGGCCAGAGCATGAAACCCGCCAGGCGGAAGGCCGCGACGCCGAACGGGATCGTGACGATCAGCAGGAAGCAGACGATCCCGGCGACCGCGTAGCCGATCGCCATCCACAGGCCGCAGAACAGCAGCCAGATCACGTTGAGCAGGAAGTTGACCAGCTTCATGCCTCCAGGCTCGCACACCGGGGCCGGGACGGGCGGGCGGCGGCGCGGCTCCGTGGCGGCGGCCTGGCGGGACGGGGGGCGACGCCTCCTCAGATCCGGCCGTTCACCGGGTGTTCAGCCGGTGCGCGGTGGTCGGGGGGCCGGAGTTCGCCGGGGGCTGCGAGCGTCCCGGCGGTCCTCGACTGTCTACAACGGAGGCGACAGTGGCTCACCCCCCGGCCCACCCCTCGCGCAGAACGGTGCTCCGCACCACCACCACGGCGGGCCTGCTGGCCGCCGTCCCCGGCTCGGCGGTGCTCTGGTCGCAGCCGGCCGTGGCCGGGGTGCCCGGCCCGGAGCAGGTGCACCTGCAGTGGGGCGAGGAGCCGTCCACCCGGATGACCGTCTCCTGGGCGACGGCCGGCTCGGTGCGCCGGCCCAGGCTGCGCCTGGGCACGGCCGACGGCGGCTTCGGCCGCACCGAGCAGGCCCGCAGCCGCTCGTACGTGGACGGGCTGAACAAGGTGGAGACGTACACCCACCACGTCCGGCTGGACGGGCTGCGCCCGGACACCGTGTACGTCTACGAGGTGTCGCACGACGGCGCCGCCCCGGTCCGCGGCACCTTCCGGACCGCGCCGCGGCCCGGGCGGGCGAAGTTCCGGTTCACCAGCTTCGGCGACCTGGGCGCGGGCGACCCGAAGTGGTCGAAGTCCTCGGTGCACGCGGCGGCGGCGGTCCGCCAGGTCGAGCGCTTCGACCCGCTGTTCCACCTGCTCAACGGGGACCTCGCGTACGCCAACAACAACCCGCAGCTCCAGCCGCAGTGCTGGGACGCGTTCATGAACAACCTCCAGCAGTCTGCGGCCAACCGCCCGTGGATGCCCGCGCCCGGCAACCACGAGGTGGAGGCGGGCGGCGGCGAGCTCGGCTACGCCTCGTACCACGCCCGGTTCGACCTGCCGGACAACCGGACCCGCGACTACTGCGGCAACTGGTACTCCTTCCAGGTCGGTTCGGTGCTGTTCCTGAGCCTGGACGGCAACGACCTCGCGGTCGAGGACGACGCCTCGATCGACCCGGCCACCGGGCAGTCGGTGTACGTGCACGGCTACAGCCAGGGCGCCCAGCTGCGCTGGCTGGAGCGCACCCTGGCGAAGGCCCGCGGCGGCAGCGAGGTGGACTGGGTGGTGGTCTCGATGCACCAGTTCGCCATGTCCTCCTCGGCGGGCAGCCACGGCGGCGACATGGGCCTGCGCGAGGACCTGCTGCCGCTCCTGGACCGCTACTCGGTGGACCTGGTGCTGGCCGGCCACGACCACGACTACGAGCGCACCCACCCGGTCCGCGGCACCGACCCGGGCACCCTGCTGCGCCCGGCCGTGGTGGACGACGAGCTGCGGCAGATCGACAGCTCCAGGGGTACCGTGCACCTGATCCTGGGCGGCGGCGGCACCGCCTCGCACGACGACGTCTTCCTGACCGACCCGGCCGGCGGCGTCCCCGACGCGTACGTCCGCACCCAGCGGCTGACCTTCAAGGCCGACCCGGACGCCAGGGAGAAGGCCACCTGGTCGGCGGTGCGCGACCCCGACACCGCGTACCCGTACGGCATGGCGGTGTTCGACGTGGACCCGGGCCTGGCGCCGGGCGGGCGGACCAGCATCACCGTCGGCTACTACCACTCGGTGCCGGCCACCGCCGCGAACCCCGACCCGGTGCCGGTGCTGTTCGACCGGTTCACCCTGGTCCGCGACCGCAGCGACGGCCGCCCGCACCGCGGCGGCCGGGACGCGCGGGGCGACCGGCCGTAGCCGGGAGCGGGAACGACGGGAGGCCCGCCACCGGGGCGGGCCTCCCGTCGTTGCGCCGGACGGGTGTCAGGCGAGCAGCTTGTCCTTGGCCCGCTGGTACTCCTCCTCGCTCAGCGCGCCACTGTTCCTGAGTTCGGACAGCTTCGCCAGGTCCTCCACGTGGCCGCCGCCCGCGGGGGCCGGGCCGCCCCCCGTGCCGGCCGCCTTGCGGACGTACTCCTGGAAGGCGGCGTCGGCCTGCTGGGCCTGGGCGACGTCCCGTTCGTGCATGGACCCGCCGCGGACGATCAGGTAGACCAGCACGCCCAGGAAGGGCAGCAGGATCACCAGGATCGTCCAGCCTGCCTTGGCGCCGCCGCCCATGTCGTGGCTGCGGAAGATGTCGGTGATGATCTTGAAGAGCAGGAAGAACCAGAGGATCCAGAGGAACAGCTCCAGCATCGTCCAGAAGATGTCGAGCAGCGGATAGTTGTCCATGACGCTCCGATCCCGCGTGCAGTCGGACGGCACGTCCCCGCACCGAGGGCGGCGCAGGGACGAAACGATTCGTACCACCGTGGAACGGACACCGCATTCCGGGCGGTGCGGGCGTCAGCGCGGGTCGTTCTGCAGCTGGTCGAACTCGGCGATGTCCGGGTGGTGCAGGTCGAAGGCCGGGGACTCGGAGCGGATCCGCGGCAGGGTGGTGAAGTTGTGCCGCGGCGGCGGGCAGGAGGTCGCCCACTCCAGCGAGCGGCCGTAGCCCCACGGGTCGTCCTCGGCCACCCTGGGCGCGTACTTGGCGGTCCGCCAGACGTTGTAGAGGAACGGCAGGGTGGACAGGCCGAGCAGGAAGGACCCGATGCTGGAGACGGTGTTCAGCGTGGTGAAGCCGTCGCTCGCCAGGTAGTCGGCGTACCGGCGCGGCATGCCCTCGGCGCCCAGCCAGTGCTGCACCAGGAAGGTGGTGTGGAAGCCGACGAACAGCGTCCAGAAGTGGATCTTCCCGAGCCGCTCGTCCAGCATCCGCCCGGTCATCTTCGGCCACCAGAAGTAGAAGCCGGCGAACATGGCGAAGACCACCGTCCCGAACACCACGTAGTGGAAGTGCGCGACGACGAAGTACGAGTCGGAGACGTGGAAGTCGATTGGCGGCGAGGCGAGCAGGACGCCGGTCAGGCCGCCGAACAGGAAGGTCACCAGGAAGCCGACCGACCAGAGCATCGGGGTCTCGAAGGAGAGCGAGCCGCGCCACATGGTGCCGACCCAGTTGAAGAACTTCACGCCCGTCGGCACCGCGATCAGGAAGGTCATGAACGAGAAGAAGGGCAGTAGGACCTGCCCCGTGACGAACATGTGGTGCGCCCAGACGGTGACCGACAGGCCCGCGATGGCGATGGTGGCGCCGATCAGGCCGGTGTAGCCGAACACCGGCTTGCGGGAGAAGACCGGGAAGATCTCGGTCACGATGCCGAAGAACGGCAGCGCGATGATGTACACCTCGGGGTGGCCGAAGAACCAGAACAGGTGCTGCCACAGGATCGGGCCCCCGTTGGCCGGGTCGAAGACGTGCGCGCCGAACTTGCGGTCCGCCTCCAGGCAGAGCAGTGCCCCGGCCAGCACCGGGAAGGCCATCAGCACCAGGATCGAGGTCAGCACCACGTTCCAGACGAAGATCGGCATCCGGAACAGCGTCATGCCGGGCGCCCGCAGGCAGACCACGGTGGTGATGAAGTTGACCGAGCCGAGGATCGTCCCGAAGCCGGAGAAGGCCAGCCCCATGATCCACATGTCGGCGCCGACGCCCGGCGAGTGCACCGCGCTGTTCAGCGGCGCGTAGGCGAACCAGCCGAAGTCGGCCGCGCCGTTCGGGGTCAGGAAGCCGCCGACCGCGATCAGCGAGCCGAACAGGTACATCCAGTACGCGAAGGCGTTCAGCCGGGGGAAGGCCACGTCCGGGGCGCCGATCTGGAGCGGCATGAACCAGTTGGTGAAGCCCGCGAACAGCGGGGTGGCGAACATCAGCAGCATGATCGTGCCGTGCATGGTGAACGCCTGGTTGAACTGCTCGTTCGACAGGATCTGCGTCCCCGGCCGGGCCAGCTCGGCCCGCATCACCAGCGCCAGCACCCCGCCGAACAGGAAGAAGGCGAACGAGGTGACCAGGTAGAGGGTGCCGATCTGCTTGTGGTCGGTGGTGGTCAGCCACGTCACCAGCGCCCGGCCGCGGCGTGGGCGGGAGGCCCGGCCGAAGCGGCGGCGCGGGGGCGGCGGCGGGGCGGGCGGGCCGGTCGGACCGCCCAGTTCGGCATCGCTCGGCAGCATGGTCACCGCACCGCACCTCCGGCCTCGGACTGGTCAGTGCGTTCAGCCCTACCAGGGGGACGGGAGCGGTCGGCGGACGCTCGCCGGGCGGTCGCCCGAAGGAGTCAGTGCCCGGCCATCCGCTCCAGCCGGGCGATCCGCTCGCGCATCGGCGGGTGGGTGGAGAACAGCTTCGCGCCGCGCTCGCCGGGCCGGAACGGGTTGGCGATCATCATGTGGCTGGCGGTCTGCAGCTTCGGCTCGGGCGGCAGCGGCAGCCGCTGGGTGCCCGCGTCGAGCTTGCGCAGCGCGCTGGCCAGGGCGAGCGGGTCGCCGGTGATCCGGGCCCCGTCGGCGTCCGCCTGGTACTCGCGGGAGCGGCTGACGGCCAGCTGGATCAGCCCGGCGGCGACCGGCCCCAGGATCATGATGGCCAGCATGCCGACCAGGCCCGGGCCGTCGTCGTCGTCCGAGCGGCCGACCGGGATCAGCCAGGCGAAGTTGACCAGGAACATCACCACCGAGGCGAGCGCCCCGGCCACCGAGGAGATCAGGATGTCCCGGTTGTAGACGTGGCTCAGCTCGTGGCCGAGGACGCCGCGCAGCTCGCGCTCGTCCAGCAGCTGCAGGATGCCGTCGGTGCAGCAGACCGCCGCGTTGCGCGGGTTGCGGCCGGTGGCGAAGGCGTTCGGCGCGGGCGTGGGCGAGATGTACAGCCGGGGCATCGGCTGGCGGGCCGCGGTGGAGAGCTCGCGGACGATCCGGTACAGCTGCGGGGCCTCGATCTCGCTGACCGGGCGGGCCCGCATCGCGCGCAGCGCCAGCTTGTCGCTGTTCCAGTACGCGTAGGCGTTGGTGCCGACCGCGACCAGCAGGGCCACCAGCAGGCCGGTGCGGCCGAAGAAGCCGCCGATCACCAGGATCAGTGCGGACAGACCGCCCAGCAGGACGGCCGTCCGCAATCCGTTGTGGTGGCTGTGCACTGCGGGCCCTCCTGTGGCGCCGGTGGAAGCCGTGGAGCCGCTTCCCTCTGCCGGGACCAACGCGCCGAACTGGCCGGTTCGTTCCCCTCGGCATTCGACCACAGGTCAGAACAGGCTGCCCGACACCACCTGGAGCACCAGCTGGGGGGCCACCGAGAGCACCACCGCGCCGCAGGCCGCCAGGCCCAGGGCGGCGGTCAGGGAGGCCGGGACGCGGCGCGGACCGGCCGCCTCCGGGGCGGGCGCGGACCCGGACGCGGGCTCGGTCCCGGGCTCGGCGGGCGCGAACAGCAGGGCGGTCCACTTCAGGTAGTAGGCGAGCGCGACCACCACGTTCACCGCCATCACCACGGCCAGCCAGCCCAGGCCCGCGTCGACCGCCGCGCGGAACACCACGACCTTGCCGAACAGGCCGACCACGCCCGGCGGCAGGCCGGCCAGGCAGAGCAGGAAGAACGCCAGCGCGAGCGCCGCCCACCGGTTGCGCCCGGCCAGGCCGCGGAAGCCGTCCAGCCGGCCGGAGCCGCCGACCAGCGCGACCGCGCCGAACGCGCCCAGGTTCACCAGGCCGTAGACCAGCGCGTACGCCACGGTCGCGCCCAGCGGCTCGGCCGAACCCGCGTACCCGGCGGCGGCCAGCGGCACCAGCAGGTAGCCGGCCTGGCCGACCGAGGACCAGGCCAGCAGCCGGACCGCCCCGTGCGGGGTGTCGGTGCGCTGGCGCAGCGCGGCCGCGTTGCCGACCGTCATGGTGAGCGCGGCGAGCACCGCCAGCACCAGGCCCCAGGTGTGGCCGTACGGGCGGAAGGCGAGGGTGGTGACCAGCGCGAGGCCGGACAGGCCGGCCGCCTTGCCGACCACCGAGAGGTAGCCGGCCACCGGGAGCGGTGCGCCGACGTAGGTGTCGGGGACCCAGAAGTGGAACGGGACGGCGGCGGTCTTGAACGCGAAGCCGACCAGGGTGAGCACCGCGCCCGCCTCGGCGAGCGGCTTCAACTGGCCGGGGGCGTGGGCCAGTCCGTCGGCGATGCCCTGGAGCTGGATCGTTCCGGCGGCGGCGTAGACGAAGCTGACGCCGAGCAGCATCACGGCGGTCGCGGTGACCGAGGAGAGGAAGAACTTGAGCGCGCTCTCCGCGCCCCGGCCGTCCCGGCGCAGCGCGACCAGGGCGAACGCGGGCAGGGTGGCCACCTCCAGGGCGATCACCAGGGTGGCGAGGTCGCGGGCGGCGGGCAGCAGGGCGGCGCCGCAGGCGGAGGAGAGCAGCAGGAACCAGTACTCGCCGCCGGGCAGCTTCTCCTCGTCCACGGTGTGCAGGGAGAGCAGCACGGTCAGCAGCGCGCCGCCCAGCGCCAGCAGTTGGAAGGCGAGCGCGAAGTGGTCGGCGGTGTAGGAGCAGCCGCCGCTCTTGAAGCAGAAGGTGGAGCGGGTGTCGCCGACCGCCAGCGGGACCAGCACGGCCAGCGCGGCCAGCAGGCCGGCCGCGCTCAGCCACCCCAGCAGGCGCTTGCGGGCCGGCGGCAGGAACAGGTCGGTGACCAGCACGGCGAGGGCGGCGAGCGCGGCGATCAGCGGCGGGGCGACGGCCACCCAGTCGACGGACTGGATCAGGCCGCCCGGGTCGGCGACGGCGAGCGGAGTCATGAGGGGCTGCCCCAGGTCGTGAGCGGTGGCCATCAGCCGCCTCCGAGGAGGTGCTTGACGGCCGGGTCGGAGAGGCCGAGGAGCAGGGCCGGCCACAGGCCCGCGAGCAGGGTGAGCGCGGCGAGCGGCGTCCAGCTGGCGGCCTCGTAGCCCTTGAGGTCGGGCAGGTCGGCGACCGGGGCGGGCTGCTCCGGGTCGCCCATGCAGACCCGCTTGACCACGACCAGCAGGTAGCCGGCGGTCAGCAGGGTGCCGAGGCCGGCCAGCACCATGTAGGTGACGAACGCGGGC
The DNA here is from genome assembly GCF_003751605.1 of Kitasatospora cineracea. NCBI lineage: Bacteria > Bacillati > Actinomycetota > Actinomycetes > Kitasatosporales > Streptomycetaceae > Kitasatospora > Kitasatospora cineracea. The sequence goes on along the minus strand of NZ_RJVJ01000001.1, from coordinate 2,151,411 downwards.
CGGGAGAGCCCGGCGGCCGGGTCGAACGCGCCGTACATGGCGAGCAGTTCGCCCCAGAACCCGGCCAGGCCCGGCAGGCCGAGGCTGGCCACGGCGGCGAACGCGAGCAGCGCGCCGATCCGCGGGGCGCGGCCGTACAGGGCGGCGCCGGTGGCTCCGGCGAGGGTGTCGAGGTCGGCGGTGCCGTAGCGGTCCTTGACGGCGCCGACCACGAAGAACAGCAGGCCGGTGATCAGGCCGTGCGCGATGTTGGCGAACAGCGCGCCGTTCAGGCCGGTCGGGGTGAGCGAGGCGATGCCGAGCAGCACGAAGCCCATGTGGCCGACCGAGGAGTACGCGATCAGGCGCTTCAGGTCGCCCTTCGCCCCCGGCCGGGCCAGGGCCAGGCAGGCGAGCGAGCCGTAGACGATGCCGACGGCGGCGAACGCGCCCAGGTAGGGGGCGAAGGTCGCGGTGCCGTCGGGGACGACCGGCAGCAGGACCCGGACCAGGCCGTAGGTGCCCATCTTGAGCATCACGCCGGCCAGCAGCACCGAGCCCGCGGTGGGGGCGGCGGTGTGCGCGTCGGGCAGCCAGGAGTGCAGCGGCCAGGCGGGGGCCTTCACGGCGAGGCCGACCAGGACGGCCAGGGCCGCGACCAGCTGGGTGGTGTGGGAGAGCCCGGCGCCGTGCGCGGCGGCGAGCTTCACCATGTCGAAGGTGCCGGCCTTGACGCCGATCAGCAGGAAGCCGAGCAGCATCACGGCGGAGCCGAGCAGGGTGTACAGGATGAACCGGTTGGCGGCGGCGGTCCTCTTCCCGCTGCCCCAGCGGCTGATCAGGAAGTACATCGGGATCAGCACGATCTCGAAGGCCAGGAAGAACAGCACCAGGTCGAGCACCGCGAAGGTGGCCAGCATGCCGGTCTCCAGCAGGAGCAGCAGGCCGGTGAAGGCCCGGCCGCCGGGGCCCGCGGGGAGCTTCTTCACCGAGTACAGCGCGCACAGGAAGGTGAGCAGCGCGGTGAGCACCAGCAGCGGCAGCGAGATGCCGTCGGTGCCCAGGTGCAGCCGGACGTCCAGGGCGGGGATCCAGGACACGTCGGTGACGGCCTGCATCCGGCCCGGGTCGCCGTGGTCGAAGCCCGCGGCGAGGGCGACCGCCAGCAGCAGGGTGCCGCCGGTGACGGTGGTGCCGAGGCGCAGCGCCTGCTTGTCGCCGATCGGGGCGAGCGTCAGGGCGGCGCCGAGCAGCGGCAGGGCCAGGAGGGCGATGAGGACCGCGTTCATCGGGGGCTCCAAGGTCGTGCCGGGACGGGGAGGTGAGGACGGGTCATGAGCCGACCGCCACCAGGACGGCGAGCAGCACGGCCCCGGCCAGCAGCGCGTTCAGGTAGCCCTGGGCGTTGCCGGTCTGGGCGAAGCGGACGGCGCGGCCGAGCAGGCCGGGGGCGGCGCCCGCCCCGCGCACGTACGTCTCCACCACGGCGCGGTCCAGGAAGCGGACCAGCCGGGCGGCGGCCCGGGTGGGCCGGACGAACAGCGCGCTGTACAGGCGGTCGACGCCGAAGCCGTGCTGGGCGGGCCCGTACAGCGGGCCGAGCAGCAGGCGGCCGGGGTCGGCGGCGATCGGGGCGGCGGCGGGGGCGGTGAGCGTCTCGGCGGCGGGCGGGCCGGCCTGCGGGGGCACCCGGACGGGCTGGGCGGCGGCCCGGGCGTTGACGGTGCGCCAGGCCGCCCAGCCGATCAGCAGGCCGGCCAGCGCGGTGCCGGTGCCGAGCACCATGGTCTCGAAGCCGGGGCGCAGCGGTTCGCCGTCGAGCAGCGCGGGCAGCCAGTCGGAGCGCAGCCCGAGCAGGCCGAAGCCCATGGTGGGCACGGCCAGCACCCACAGCGGCCAGCGCATCGCGGCGGGTTCGGCGTGCGCCGGGTCGGCCTCGTCGATCTCCGGGGAGTAGGGGGCGCCGGCGGGGGCGGCCACCGGTGTCACCGGCTTGGCGTGGAAGGCGACCAGCCAGAGCCGGGCGGCGTAGGCGGCGGTGAGCAGCGCGGTGAGCAGTCCGGCGACCAGCACCGTCCAGCCCGCGGCGGCGGGGACGGCCGAGGCGGGGCCGAGGTGGCCGGTGAGGGCCTCGCCGTGGGCGGCGTGCTCGGCGGCGGTGAGCACCGACTCCTTGGAGAAGAAGCCGGCGAACGGCGGCAGGCCGACCAGGGCGACCAGGGCGATGCCCATCGTCCAGTAGGCGTCGGGGACGCGGTGGCGCAGGCCGTCGATCCGGGACATGGCGCTGATCGAGTTGGTGTGCGCGGCGTGGATGACCACGCCGGCGGTGAGGAACAGCAGGGCCTTGAACGCGCCGTGGCCGACCAGGTGGAACACCGCGGCCTGCCGGTCGCCGGAGGCCAGCGCCCCGGCCATGTAGCCGAGTTGGCCGACCGTGGAGTAGGCGAGGACGCGCTTGAGGTCGTCCTGGGCGAGCGCGCACAGCGCGGAGCCGACCATGGTGACGGCGGCCATCACGGCCAGCACCAGCAGCGCGGCGGAGGACAGCAGGAAGACCGGCAGCAGCCGGGCGACCAGGTAGATGCCCGCGGCGACCATGGTGGCGGCGTGGATCAGCGCGGAGACCGGCGTGGGGCCGGCCATCGCGTCCGGCAGCCAGGTGTGCAGCGGGAACTGGGCGCTCTTGCCCGCGACGCCCGCGAGCAGCAGCAGCGCGATCAGGGTCGGGTGGTCGAGGCCGCCGCTGGTGGCGGTGCGCAGCACCTCGGTGATCCGGAAGGTCCCGGCGTCGGCGCCGAGCAGGAACAGGCCGAACAGGAACGGCACGTCGCCGAGCTTGGTGACCAGGAACGCCTTGAGCGAGGCGCTGCGGGCGTCGGCGGTCTCCCAGTGGTGGCCGATCAGGAAGTACGAGCAGATGCCCATCACCTCCCAGCCGACCAGCAGCACGATCAGGTCGCCGGAGTAGACGACCAGGAACATCGCGGCGGTGAACAGCGAGACCAGGGCCGCGTACGAGGGGTAGCGCGGGTCGTCCTTGAGGTACGCGGTCGAGTAGACCTGCACGCAGGTGGCGACCAGGCCGACCAGCACCGAGATCAGCGAGGAGAAGCCGTCCAGGTGCAGGGCCAGCGAGATCTCGGGGCCGCCGGTGGGGGCGAGCCGGGTGGCGGCGTCCAGGGTGGCGCCGGTGCCCAGTTGCAGGGCGGTGACCAGGGCGAGCACGGCGGAGACCGCGACCGGCAGCACCGCCAGCGGGCGGGCCAGGCCGGGGTACCGGCGGCCGGTGGCGAGGCCGGCGGCGGCGCCGAGCGCGGGCAGCACGGGGACGAGGATCGGCAGCGCGAGGTTCATGCGGCGGCCTGCTCCTTCTCGGTACCGGCAGGCCGGTCGTCCGCCTCGTGGCGGTCGCCGAGCGCGGTGACCTCGTCGACGGCGGCGGTGCGGCGGGTGCGGTAGACCAGCAGCACGACGGCCAGGCCGAGGCCGATCTCGGCGGCGGCGATGGTGATGGTGAACAGGGTGAGCGCCTGGCCGGCGTGCAGGGTGTCGCGCAGCCAGACGTCGAAGGCGACCAGGTTGAGGTTGACGGCGTTGAGCATCAGCTCGACCGACATCAGCACCAGGATGACGTTGCGCCGGGCGAGCACGCCGTACACGCCGACGCTGAACAGCAGCACGGCGAGGACGGCGGGGTAGGCGAGGTGCACGTCAGCGCTCCTTCGGCTTCGTCGGGGCGGCGGCGGACGGCTTCCCGGCCCGCAGCCTGCCCGCCCGCGGCTTGGCGCGACCGCCCTCGGTGCGGGACAGCACGATCGCGCCGACCAGGGCCGCCAGCAGCAGCACCGAGAGCGCCTCGAACGGCAGCACCCAGTGCGAGAACAGGTACTCGCCGGTCAGCCGGGTGGTGCCGGCCGCGCCGGACAGGTCGATCCAGGACGAGCGGAACGCGTCGACCACCAGGGTGACCAGGGTCGCGGCGGAGGCGGCGCCGACCGCGAGGGCGGCCGGGCGGTTGCCGGAGTCGGCGTCCGGGGAGCGGCCGATCGGGGCGCGGGTCAGCATCAGGCCGAACAGCACCAGCACGATCACCGAGCCCAGGTACACCAGCACCTGCACCCAGGCCACGAACTCGGCCGTCAGCAGCAGGAACTCGACCGCCAGGCCGCCCAGCGCGACCACCAGCCACAGCGCGGCGTGCACCAGTTGGCGGGTGGTCACCGAGACCACGGCGGCGCCGAGCACGAGCACACCGACCAGCAGGAAGACGATCTCCTGCCCGGTCGGCGAGAGGTACGAGCGCGCGGCGGGCTCCAGCGAGCCCGCCGCGGCCAGCAGGGTGCTCAACTCTCCCCACCCTCCTCGGCGGCAGCGGCGGCTTCGGCAGCAGCGGCGGCGGCCAGCTTGTCGGCGGCCTTGCGGGCCATGGCGATCTCCTTGGGCTCCTCCGCCGCGGCGTCGTGCGCGGGCGGCGGCGGGACGGTCCACATCCACTCGCGCAGCCGCTCGCGCTCGTGGGTGAGCTCCCGGATGTCGGTCTCCGCGTACTCGAACTCCGGGGACCAGAACAGCGCGTCGAACGGGCACACCTCGATGCAGATCCCGCAGTACATGCAGAGCGAGAAGTCGATGGCGAAGCGGTCCAGCACGTTGCGGGTGCGGGCGCGGGCGTTCGGGTCGGCGGCGGGCAGCGTCTCCTTGTGGGAGTCGATGTAGATGCACCAGTCCGGGCACTCGCGGGCACACAGCATGCAGACCGTGCAGTTCTCCTCGAGCAGCGCGATCACGCCGCGCGAGCGCGGCGGCAGGTCGGGCTGCACGTCCGGGTACTGCGCGGTGACGGTCTTGCGCATCATCGTGCGCAGGGTGACGGCCAGGCCCTTGGCCAGGCCGGAGCCGGGAATTCCCATTACGAGATCGCCACCTTGATGATGCCGGTCAGGGCGAGCTGGGCCAGCGCCAGCGGGATCAGCACCGTCCACGCGAAGCGCATCAGCTGGTCCTCGCGCAGGCGCGGGTAGGTGACGCGCAGCCAGAGCACCACGAAGGCCAGCGCGAAGGTCTTCGCCAGCGTCCACAGCCAGCCGAGCTGGTCTTCGAACGGGCCGTGCCAGCCGCCCAGGAACAGCACCGAGGTCAGCGCGCAGAGCACCACGATGCCCGCGTACTCGGCGAGCAGGAACAGCGCGAAGCGCAGGCCGGTGTACTCGGTGTACGCGCCGAAGATGATCTCCGAGTCGGCCACCGGCATGTCGAACGGCGGGCGCTGCAGCTCGGCCAGGCCGGCCGTGAAGAACACGAACGCGCCGATCGCCTGCCACGGCACCCACCACCAGTGGAAGGCGTCCACGATGCCCGGCAGCGCGACGGTGCCCGCCGCCATCGCCACCGAGGCGGCGGCCAGCAGCATCGGCAGCTCGTACGACATCAGCTGCGCGGCCGTGCGCAGCGCGCCCAGCAGCGAGAACTTGTTGGCCGACGCCCAGCCCGCCATCAGCGAGCCCAGCACGCCGACGCCCATCACGGCCAGCACGAAGAAGATGCCCGCGTCGACCGCCTGGCCGACCATCCCGCCGGGCCCGACCGGGATCACCAGCAGCACCAGCAGGTACGGCAGCAGCGCGACGGCCGGGGCCAGTTGGAAGACCTTCCGGTCCGCCCCGGACGGGACGACGTTCTCCTTCTGGACGAACTTCACGCCGTCGGCGACCAGTTGCGCCCAGCCGTGGAAGCCGCCCGCGTACATCGGGCCGAGCCGGCCCTGCATGTGCGCCATCACCTTGTGCTCGGTCTGGCCGACCACCAGCGGCAGCACCAGGAACGCCACCAGCGTGCCGACGCAGCGCAGCAGCGTGTCGAGGAGGTTCACGCGCTGTCTCCGTCCTGCTTCTCGGGCTGCTGTTCGGGCTGCTGGGGTCGTTCCGGCTGCTCCGGCTGCTCGGGCTGTTCCGGTTGCTCGTCGTGGGCCGGGACGGGCGCGTGCCACGGGGCGTCGGACGACTGGGTGCGGGCGGTGCGGCGCGGCGCCTCGGGCGGCTCGGCCGGTTCGGCGGCCTGGCTGACCGAGCCCTCGCCGACGCTGCGGGTGCGGCGCGGCCGGTCCGCGCGCACCGGCGGGGCGTCGGCGGGCGTGGCTCCGGCTCCGGGCGCGGCCTCGGCCTGGCTCGCGGAGCCGGCCTCCACGCTGCGGGTGCGGCGCGGGCGGTCGACCCCGGCGGCGGCACCGGTCCTGGCCGCGCCGGCCCGGGCGGCCCCGCGGGCGGGGCGTTCGGCGACCGGCGGCAGGGTGCCCTTGAGCGGGCCCCACTCGTTCGGGTCGGGGACGCCGGCGGGCTGCATCTTGCGCCGGGCCGGGCCGCCGTGGTCGGCGGACTCGCCGGGCTCCTTGGCGCCGGGCCAGTCCTTGGCGACCCGGGCGGCCAGCACGAAGTCCTTGCGCAGCGGGTGGCCCTCGAAGCCGTCCGGCAGCAGCAGGGTGACGGGGTGCGGGTGGCCGGTGAACCCGATGCCGAACATCTCCAGGGTCTCCCGCTCGTGCCAGGCGGCACCGGCGTACACCCCGACGGCGGTGGGCAGTTCGGCCTTCTCGCGCGGCACCCGGGTGCGCAGCAGCAGCCGGCGCACGCCGCCGGGCCCGCCGACGGCGGCCAGGTGCGCGCAGACGGCGAAGCCCCGGTCGAGGTCGTCGACGGCGCTCAGCCAGTCCAGGAAGGCCAGGCCGAGGACGTCGCGGGCGGCGGTGAGCGCCTCGATCCAGTGCTCGGCGGGCACGTCGACGGTCAGCAGGTCGTACGCCTCGGTGGCGCTCGCCCACGGGCCGACGGACGCGGCGGTCCGCTCGGCGGGGGTGGGCTCGGCGGCGGGCACCGGCTCGGCGGGCGTCTCGGGGACCTCGGGGGTCTCCGGGGTGTCGGTCACTGCTGCCCCTCCCCCGGGGCGGTGCCCGGCGCGGTCCGCAGCGGGCGGCCCAGCGCGGCGGCGGGCGCGGCGTAGCGCTGCGGGACGTCCTCGGCGGCGATCTTCTCCTGCAGCTTGAGGATGCCCTGGAGCAGCGCCTCGGGCCGCGGCGGGCAGCCGGGCACGTAGACGTCGACCGGGATGATCTGGTCGACGCCCTTGGTGACGGAGTACGAGTCCCAGTACGGGCCGCCGGAGTTGGCGCAGGCGCCGAAGGAGATGACGTACTTCGGTTCGGGCATCTGCTCGTACAGGCGCTTGACGGCGGGGGCCATCTTGTCGGTGACGGTGCCCGAGACGATCATCAGGTCGGCCTGCCGGGGGCCGGGCGCGAACGGGATGACACCCATCCGGATGAAGTCGTGCTTGGCCATCGACGCGGCGATGAACTCGATCGCGCAGCAGGCCAGTCCGAAGTTGAAGCACCAGAGGCTGTAGCGGCGGCCCCAGTTGAGCACCACCTTGACCGGGTCCGGGGCGAGCCGGGCCAGCGGGCCGAGGCGGCGCTGCTCGACGGCGGCGCCGGGGCGGGCCGGGTCGGGGATGCCGAGCGGGACGGGGCCGGAGCCGGGCGTCCCGTGCGAGTGCGTCACGTCCATTCCAGAACGCCCTTCTTCCAGGCGTAGAGCAGTCCGACCGCGAGGAAGCCGATGAAGACGAACATCTCCACCAGCGTGACCGCCCCGAAGCCGGCGGCGGAGAACACCGTGGCCCACGGGAACAGGTAGATCGCGTCGACCGCGAAGATCACGTACAGGAAGGCGTAGACGTAGTACCGGATCTGCGTGTGCGCCCAGCCCTCGCCGACCGGGTCCACCCCGCACTCGTAGGCGAGCAGCTTCTCGGGGGTGTCGACCACCGGTCGCATCAGGCGGTTCGCGGTGAAGGCCACCGCGACGAAGAGGACGCCGATGACCGCCAGCAGACCGATCGCCGCGTAGGCGTCGAAGTAGCCGCTGCCGACGGCGGGGTCGGCAGCGAGCGGCTGCCACTCCATGGGTCACGCCCTTCTTCTTTGCCCGTCCATAACCATCGCTATCGCGGGAGTCTATGTGCACCGCTCGTTTACTCCGCCACCCGCCCGTTCTGCAAGACGGACGGTGGACGTCCGCTGGACGCCGGCGGAATTCCGCTTGCGGACGGCCCGGGCCCGGGGTGCAGGACGGGGGGTGGGGATAACCCCCGGAAGAAGACGGTGTGCAGCACCATGGCGGGGGGAGGTCGCCGGACGGGATGCTGGTGATCGACGAAGCACCGGCGAGAGCACCAGGAAAGGGCGCCGACCATGGAGGACGAGGCGAAGCGCCCGTCGTTGTACGGGGCACCGCTGTGGCGGGAGGTGCGCAACGCGCTGCTGAACCTGCCGATCGGAGTGGCCGGGTTCGCCGTGACGGCGGTGCTGCTGACGGCCGGGCTGGGCCTGGCGGTGACGGTGATCGGGCTGCCGCTGCTGGCCTTCGGGCTGGGCTGCTGCCGCCGGTTCGGCCGGCTGGCCCGGGCCCGGGCGCGGGCCGACCTGGGCAGCACCGTCCCCGAGCCGGAGCCGCTGCGCCCGTCCCGGGCCGGGGTGGCCGGCCGGGTGATGGCCGCCCTCGCCGACGGGCTGAGCTGGCGCTCCGCGCTGTACTGCGTGGTGCTGCTGATCTGGGGCATCCTCGGCTTCGTGCTGACGCTGCTGCTGCTGGTGGTCGGCTGGCCGGTGCTGCCGTGGGCGATGCGGATGCTGAGCGCCGTCTCCCGGTGGCTGGTGGAGGTGCTGCTGGCGCCGGGCGCGCTGGCCGAGCGGGTCCGCGAGCTGGAGGACGACCGGGGCGTGGTGGTCGACACCGCCGCGGCCGACCTGCGCCGGATCGAACGGGACCTGCACGACGGCGCGCAGGCCCGGCTGGTGGCGCTGGCGATGGACCTGGGCCTGGCGAAGGAGAAGCTGACGGAGGATCCGGCGGCGGCCCGGCAGATGGTCGACGCGGCGCACGGCGAGGTCAAGCTCGCCCTGCAGGAGCTGCGCGACCTGGCCCGCGGCATCCACCCCGCGGTGCTCACCGACCGCGGGCTGGACGCGGCGCTCTCCTCGGTCGCGGCCCGCTGCACGCTGCCCGGCGGCGTCCGGGTGCACGTCGAGCTGGGCGGCGAGCGGCCGGACTCCGCGGTCGAGGGCATCGCCTACTTCACCGTCAGCGAGCTGCTGACCAACGCCTCCAAGCACTCCGGCGCCCGCACCGCCTCGGTGGACGTCTGGCGCCAGGAGGGCCGGCTGATGCTGACGGTGCGGGACGACGGCCGGGGCGGGGCCCGGGTGCACCCGGGCGGCGGGCTGGCCGGCCTGGCCGAGCGGGCCGAGTCGGTGGACGGCGTGTTCGTGGTGGACAGCCCGGCCGAGGGGCCGACCTCGGTGACGGTCGAGCTCCCCTGGCACACCCGGGCCGGCCACAAGGGCTGAGCCCGCGGATGCGGACGTGGACGGGCCCGGAGTGCCGCCTCCCTTGCGCGGTACGGCACTCCGGGCCCGGGCCTGTCGGGCGCTACAGCGTCCCGAGGGTGACCTCCGCGGTCTTGGTCTGTCCGTCCCGCAGGTAGCCGACGGTGACCTTGTCGCCGGGGCTCAGCGAGGCCAGCGCGCTGGTCAGCGCCGAGGGGCTGGTGATCGTGGTGTCGTTGACCTTGTTGATCACGTCGCCCGCCTGCAGCCCGGCCGAGGCGGCCGGTCCGCCGCCGACCACCGAGACCACGGCCGCGCCGGCCGGCTGGAAGTCGGTGTCGAAGTACGGGCGGACGGTCACCCCGAGCCCGGCCCGGCCGGAGTTGGTGACCTTGCCGTCCTTGATCAGCTGGTTGGCGATGCTGGTCACGGTGGCCGCGGGGATGGCGAAGCCGATGCCGGGCGCGGCCGAGCCGTTCAGCTCGGGGTCGACGGCGGTCAGCGTGTTGATCCCGACCACCTGGCTGGAGAGGTTGACCAGCGCGCCGCCGCTGTTGCCGGGGTTGATCGCAGCCGAGGTCTGCACCATGTTGCCGATGGTGGCGCCGGGCGAGTCGGTGGTCTTCGGTTCGCTGACGGTCCGCCCGACCGCCGAGACGATGCCCTGGGTGACGCTGCTGGACAGGCCGAGCGGGCTGCCCATCGCCAGCGTGATCTGCCCGACCGCGACCTTGGCGCTGTCCGCGAAGGCGGCGGGCTTGAGCCCGCTGGGCGGGCTGCCCAGCTTGATCACCGCGAGGTCGGAGTCCGGGTAGCTGCCGACCAGCGTGGCGTCCAGCGGCTTGGTGCTGTTGGCCAGCGTCACGGTGAAGGTGGTGGCGGTGCCGACCACGTGCGCGTTGGTGACGATGTCGCCCTTGTCGTCGAAGACGATCCCGGAGCCGAGGCCGTCCCCCGCGGTGATCTGCACCACCGAGGGCAGCACCTGGGAGATCACGTGCTGGTAGTCCTGCTCCAGCTGGTTGCTGCTGGACGGGGCGGGCGCGGACGAGGAGCTGCTGGCCGCCGCCGCGGTGGAGCTGGAGCCGGAACCGGAGCTGGAGCAGCCGGTGGCCAGCAGCGCCGCCGCGGCCAGCACCGCCGCGGGCCCGAGCCACAGCTTGGGCCCGGTGGGCCGGGGGCCGGCCGGGATCGGGCGGGTCGGTTCCTTCTTCGGGCGCACCACAACCACCTCCGGTCGCAGGACAGAACTTTGTCACTGTTTCACCGAAATGTCCGGATCCCCGTGCGGACACACCACACCGCCCGGAAAAGGCCGTGCCTAGGATCGGGCCATGACCTGGTTGATCACCGGCGGTGCCGGTTACATCGGCGGACACGTCGTCAAGGAACTGACCGGCGCGGGCGAACCGGTGGTCGTCCTGGACGACCTGAGCAGCGGTTCGGCCGACCGCCTGCCCGCCGGGGTCCCGCTAGTGGAGGGCTCCACCCTGGACCGGCCGCTGCTGGACAAGGTGATCGCCGAGCACGGGGTGACCGGCATCCTGCACATCGCCGCCAAGAAGCAGGTCGGCGAGTCGGTCGACGAGCCGCTGCGCTACTACCGGGAGAACGTCGAGGGCCTGCGCCTGGTCCTGGAGGCCGCGGTGGCCGGCGGCGTGCGCCGGATCCTGCTCTCCTCCTCCGCCGCCGTCTACGGCATGCCGGACGTCGACCTGGTCACCGAGTCCACCCCGTGCGCGCCGATCAACCCGTACGGCGAGACCAAACTGGTCGGCGAGTGGCTGCTGAACGCCTGCGCCACCGCCTACGGGACGTCCACGGTGGCGCTGCGCTACTTCAACGTGGCGGGCGCGGCCACCCCGGAGCTGTCCGACGAGGGCGTCACCAACCTGGTCCCGATGGTGTTCGAGCGGCTGGTGGCCGGGCAGCCGCCGCGGGTCTTCGGCGCCGACTACCCGACCCCGGACGGCACCTGCGTCCGCGACTTCATCCACGTCTCGGACATCGCCTCCGCCCACCTGGCGGCGGTCCGCCGGCTGAACGCGACCGGGCCGGACGAGCGGGTCAACCTGACCCTGAACATCGGCCGCGGCGAGGGCGTCTCGGTGCAGGAGATGCTCACCGTGATCGGCGAGGTCACCGGCCTGGACACCACCGCCGAGGTCACCCCGCGCCGCCCCGGCGACCCGGCCCGGGTGGTCGCCGCCGCCGACCTGATCCGGCAGGAGCTCGGCTGGAGCGCCCGGTACGACGTGCGCGAGACGGTCGCCTCGGCCTGGGCCGGCTGGCAGCACCGCCACCCGTAGCGCCCGCCCGCGCGGCGGCCCCGGACCTCACCGCGAGGTCCGGGGCCGTACCGTTTCGCCTCGGCTACTGCGGGACGGCGGTGCCGTAGAAGGAGTCCAGCGCGTACACGCAGCGGTCCTTGGAGCCGACGAACACCCGGCCGCCGACCGCCACCGGGGAGCCGGTCAGCTCGCCCTTGGTGCCCAGCTCCCAGCGCAGCCGGCCGGTGGCCAGCTCCAGGGTGTGCAGCGAGTGGTCGCGGCTGCCCAGGTGCACCAGGCCCTCGGCGACCGCCGGGGAGCCGACCAGGTCGCCCCGGGTGGTGTAGCGCCAGCGCTCCCGGCCGCCGGCCGCCTCGAACGCGAACAGGGTGTCGCCGGAGCCCAGCAGCACCGCCCCGTCGGCGACCACGGCCGGCTCGGCGCCCTGCCGGGAGGCGGTGGCGGCCCGCCACAGGCCGTGCCCGGTGGCGGCGTCCAGCGCGTACAGGGTGCCGAGGTAGTCGGCGACGTACACCGCGCGGCCGTCCACCGCGGGCGGGGTGAACAGCACCACCGGCGCGTCGAACCGCCAGCGCTCGGCGCCGGTGGCCGCGTCCAGCGCGTGCACCCGCTGACCGGACGTCACGTACAGCACCCCGCCGCGCTCGACCGGGCGGGAGGGCACCTCGCCGCCCAGCGGCACCGCCCAACGCACCCCGCCGCCGAGCGGGTCCACGCAGTGGAGCCGGCCGCCGCCCTGGTAGTAGGCGGAGCCGGCGATCAGCGCCGGGCCGGACTGCGGGTTCTCGTACTCCTGCTGGGCGTCGTCGGCCCGCCACAGCTCGGCGCCGGTGGCCGCCGCGCGCAGCTGCACGCCGCCGCCGCGCACCCCGCAGCACAGCACGCCGTCGGCGGCGTCCAGCGAGTACACCCAGCCGTCCAGCGAGTGCCGCCAGCGCTCGGTGCCGTCGGCGGCGTGCACCCGGCCGGCGTCGACGGCCAGCGCCCAGGCCACGTCGCGGGTCTTCCAGCGGCGCTCGCCGGAGCCGATGTCCAGCGCGTGCACCTCGAAGCTGGAGGCGAACAGCGTGCCGTCGGCGACCACCGGGGTGCCCCACACGTCGTTCGACATCCGGAACCGCCAGGGCCGCCAGCGGGTGGCGGGCTGCGGCGGGGCGGCGGACGGGGCGGAGCTGCGGCGCACCCAGTCCGTGCCGGCCGGGGCGGGCGTGGGGGCGGCCGGTTCGGCCCGCGGCCCGGGCCCTATCGGCACGTGCGCGCCGGCCAGCCGGATCTCGCCGTCGCCGCCCGGGGCGCCGGGCACCGGCCGCCGGTGCGGGCGCACCCGCTCGGTGACCACCTCGGCCTCGGAGACCGGCCCGACCGGCCCGAGCGCCCCGATCGGCGCCGGGGACGGGGACAGGGCCGGGGACTGCGGGACGGGCGGCGGCGAGAGCGGCGGTCCGACCGGCTGGGCCGGCAGCAGCACCGGCGGCTGCGGCCGGACCGGCGGCTGGCTGACGGGCCGTCTGCTGCTGCGCTTGGCCTCGATCAGGTCGAGCGCGGCGGGCGGCAGCCAGTCGCCGGCCTCGCCGGAGGCGTCCTCCCGGGAGAACAGGTGCGGGGCCAGCTCGGCCTGGATCTGGGCGGGCGTCGGCCGGTGCTCGGGCGTGGGCCGCATGCAGGCCCGGACCAGGTCGACCAGTTCGACCGGCAGCCCGGACAGGTCGGGCTGGTCGCGCAGCAGCTGGAACACCGTCTCGACCGGGTTGGAGCCGCGGTAGGGCGGGTGCCCGGTGGCGCAGAACACCACCAGCGAGCCGAGCGAGAACACGTCGCTGGCGCCGGTGACGCTGCGGCTGTCCCGGGCCTGCTCGGGCGACATGTAGGCGGGGGTGCCGACCGCGACGTTGGTCATGGTGAGCCGGGTGCTGGAGACCCCGGCGGCGATGCCGAAGTCGATCACCCGCGGCCCGTCCTCGACCACCAGCACGTTGGACGGCTTGAGGTCCCGGTGCACCAGGCCGGCGGCGTGGATGGACTGCAGCGCCTCGGCGATGCCCGCGGTCAGCCAGCGCACCGCGTCGGCGGGCAGCGGCCCGCAGTCGGTGACCAGGTCCTCCAGCGAGGGCGCGGGCACGTACGCGGTGGCCAGCCACGGGACGGCCGCGTCGGCGTCGGCGTCCACCACGGCGGCGGTGTAGAAGCCGCCGACCGTCTTGGCGGCGGCGATCTCCCGCGCGAAGCGGACCCGGAACAGGTTGTCCTCGGCCAGCTCGCTGCGGACGGTCTTGATGGCCACCCGGCGCCCCGAGGCCGACCGGGCCAGGTACACCAGGCCCATGCCGCCCGCGCCGAGCCGGGCCAGCACTTCGAAGGGCCCGATCCGCCTCGGATCGTGCGCCGTCAGCTGGTCCACTCCGCAGCCACCTCCCCTTCCGCCAACGCCCCCCGGCGGTGGCGCCCCCCGATTCTCCAATGCCCGCCGCCCGGGAGCCAATCTCCCCCGCCCGTGACACGCCCCCCGGTACCGGAGCCGCCCGCTCCGGCTCCGCCCCCGGCGCCCTCCGACCCCTCCGCAGCTGACTTGTCGTCACGCTGTGGGGTCATCAGCACACGGGGGGGCAACAACTCAAGCAGAAATGGCACTGTTTCCCCCCTCACCCGGACTAATAGTCGCACTACCGATTAGCGCCAAGATCTCGCCGCTGTAAGCTGACGGCATGACAGGACAAGTTCGCACCGTCGACGGTCGCGTCGCCGGGCGGCGCGGACAGGAGACGCGGCAGAAGCTGCTCGACTGCCTCCGCGAGATGCTCAGCACGTCGCCGTACCGGGACGTCAAGGTCATCGACGTCGCCCGTATGGCGGGAACCTCCCCCGCGACCTTCTACCAGTACTTCCCGGATGTCGAGGGCGCAGTCCTTGAGATCGCCGAGGAAATGGCCGAGGACAGCGGCGGGCTCAAAGAGCTCGTCGATGGAAAGTCCTGGGCGGGAAAGACCGGCTTCACCACTTCCGAAGAACTGGTGGACGGATTCCTCGCCTTCTGGCGCAAGAATGACGCCATTCTCCGAGTGGTCACACTCGGTGCTGCCGAAGGGGACAAGCGGTTCTTCAAGATCCGCATGAAGGTCCTCAACTCGGTGGCGGCCCCGCTCGCCGAAGCGGTGCGCAACAACCAGGGCAAGACCGACAAGTCGGTCGAACCGTCGGCGGTCGCCGGCGCCCTGGTGTCGTTGCTGGCCGCGGCAGCCGAGCACGGCAAGGCGTTCACCTCGTGGGGCGTGAAGGTCAAGGACCTCAAGCCCAACCTGGCGCTCCAGGTGTACCTGGGAGTCACCGGAAAGAAGCCGCCGAAGTAAAACCGGCCCGAATTGGCGCTCGGCCCCGGTTCCTGTCCGGGTGTGTCGGATGCGGCCGTGCCTCGGGGGAGGTTCGCCGACGTACCGCGGAGCGCCGTCCTACAACGGACGAAGGGGCGGCCGGGAGAGGATTCCTCTCCCGGCCGCCCCTTCGTGCTGCCGGGGCGCCGCTCAGGGGCAGCGCACGACCTGGCCGGCGTAGGCCAGGCCGCCGCCGAAGCCGAACAGCAGCACCGGGTCGCCGCTGTGCAGCTCGCCGCGCTCGACCAGCTTGGAGAGCGCGAGCGGGATGGAGGCGGCGGAGGTGTTGCCGGAGTCGACCACGTCGCGGGCGACGACCGCGTCCTCGGCCAGACCGAGCTTGCCGGCGATGGCGTCGATGATCCGCAGGTTAGCCTGGTGGGCGACGAAGCCGCGCAGCTCGGACGGGTCGATCCCGGCCTTCTCGCACGCCTTGCGGGCCAGCGGGGCGACCTGGGTGGTGGCCCAGCGGAAGACGGTCTGGCCCTGCTGGCTGATGACCGGCTTCCAGTCGCCGCCGATCACCACCGCGTCGCCCTTCTCCGGCTCGGAGCCCCAGACCACCGGGCCGACCCCGGCCCGCTCGTCCGGCACCGCCTCCAGCACGGCCGCGCCGGCGCCGTCGCCGAAGATCACGCAGGTGGTGCGGTCGGTCCAGTCCAGGATGTCGGACATCCGCTCCACGCCGATCACCAGCGCCCGGGTGGCGGCGCCGGCCCGGATCGCGTGGTCGGCGGTGGCCAGCGCGTAGGAGAAGCCCGAGCAGGCGGTGTTCAGCTCGTACGCGGCGGGGGTGGGGATGCCGAGGCGGGCGGCGACGGCGGCGGCGGTGTTGGGGCTGCGCTCGACGGCGGTGCAGGTGGCGACGGCGACCAGGTCGACCTGGTCGGCCGTCACCCCCGCCCTGGCCAGCGCCTTCTCAGCGGCGCCCACCGCGAGGTCGACCAGGGTCTCCTCCTCCGCGATGTGCCGGGTGCGGATGCCGACCCGGGAGCGGATCCACTCGTCGTCGGTGTCGACCATCGCCGAGAGGTCGTCGTTGGTGAGGACCTTCGGCGGCTGGTGGTGGCCCAGCGCCACGATGCGGGAGGCGGTCATACAGCCACTCAACCGGGTTACCGGTGAGTCGGGCGGTGACGCCCTGACACAGGATCGAGTGTCGGAAGCTGTAGGGCCTTCACAACCGGAACGCGGTCAGGCGGCCAGCGACTGGGCGTCGCCCATCATGATCATCGGGTGCAGCGCCGGGTCCAGGGTCTTGATCAGCTCGACCATGTGGTCCTCGGTCAGCGAGACGCAGCCGTGGGTGGGGCCGCCGTGGTCGAGGTGCAGCCAGATGCCGCCGCCCTTGGCCGCGCCCTCCGGGTAGGTGGTGTCGAGCGGGGACTTGCCCTCGGCCCGGTTGTAGTTGATCGCCACCACGTAGTCGAAGGAGCCGGCCAGCGGTTCGTTGTTGAAGCCGCGTCCGGACATCACGAAGTTCTTGTTCTCGTCGTACGGCAGCTTGGAGCCGGGGTCGGCCTTGCGGCCGCCGGCGTCGGTGAGCGAGAACAGGCCGATCGGGCTGCGCAGGTCGCCGGAGCGGTGGTCGGCGGTCCAGCCCTTGTAGGCGTTGTGGGCGGGCCAGGCCTGACCGGCCTGCCAGCTGCCGTCGTCGCCGCGGGTCCAGAGCGTGACGGTGTTGTCCGAGGAGTCCTTGCCCTGGCCGCTGGCGACCAGCAGCTGGCGGGTGTCGGCGGGGACCTTGGCCATCCAGCCGGCGCCGATGCCCGGGATGGTGGTGATCCGGTCCCGGTCGGAGCGGTCCGCGGCGGGGGCCTCGGTGTGCTGGCCGGCGTCGGCGGCCTGCATCGGGACGACCTCGGGCTCGCGGTCGGGGGCGGCGCTGGCGGTCTGGCCCTGGAAGCTGCGGCCGGGGCCGACGGTGAACCAGCCGGCCGCGAGGGCCAGCAGGGTCGCGGTGCCGACGGTGAGCTTGCGGGCGCGGCGCGGCGGCTTGGGCTTGCGGCGGCTGCGACGGGTGGCGGCTCGGCCCTGGTACTGCTCGCCCTCGCTCCGGTCGGTCGGCGCGGCGGCCGGACGGCGGTGCGAGGCGGTGCGATGGGAACCGGACATGCGAACGATCCTCCCAGACCGCGGGGACGGGGTGGAACCCGGGCCGTGTGATGAGCCTGTGAGCATACGCGCCCAGGAAACGTTTCTTCGCGCTCCCGAACGCCCCGGTAGTGCGTCTTCGTCCCCCGCGCCCCCGGGGAACGCAGCGCGCCCGGTGGCCGGAAACCGGTCACCGGGCGCGGGCCGCGCGTGGCGGGGAGTCAGAGGCGCATCGCCTGCGGGGTCTCCCGGCGCAGCAGGTCCGGGCCGTCGTACTCGCGGATGATCTCGTAGCGGGTGTTGCGCTCGACCGGGCGGAAGCCGGCGTCCCGGATCAGCTGGAGCAGGTCGTCGCGGCCCAGCTTGTTGGGGGTGCCGAAGTTGTCCGCGTCGTGGGTGATCTTGTACTCGACCACCGAGCCGTCCATGTCGTCCGCGCCGTGGCTGAGCGCCAGTTGGGCGGTGGTGACGCCGTGCATCACCCAGAAGACCTTGACGTGCGGGACGTTGTCGAACAGCAGGCGGGACACCGCGAAGGTCTTCAGCGCCTCGGCGCCGGTGGCCATCTCGGTGCGGTCCATCAGGCGGTTGCGGACCTTGCCGTCCTTGGAGTCGTGGAAGTCGTGCTGGTAGCGCAGCGGGATGAAGACCTGGAAGCCGCCGGTCTCGTCCTGCAGTTCGCGCAGCCGCAGCACGTGGTCGACCCGGTGGCGGGGCTCCTCGATGTGGCCGTACAGCATGGTGGCCGGGGTCTTGAGGCCCTTCTCGTGCGCCAGGCGGTGGATCCGCGACCAGTCCTCCCAGTGGGTCTCGTGGTCGACGATGTGCTGGCGGACCTCCCAGTCGAAGATCTCCGCGCCGCCGCCGGTCAGCGACTCCAGGCCGGCCTCGATCAGCTCGTCCAGGATCTCGCTCGCGCTCAGGCCGCTGATCCGCTCGAACCAGTGGATCTCGGTCGCGGTGAACGCCTTCAGCGAGACGTTCGGCAGCGCGGCCTTCAGCTCCTTCAGCGAGCGCGGGTAGTAGCGCCACGGCAGGGTCGGGTGCAGGCCGTTGACGATGTGCAGCTCGGTCAGCGACTCCGACTCCATCGCCTTGGCGAGCCGGACGGCCTCCTCGATCCGCATCGTGTACGCGTCCTTCTCGCCCGGCTTGCGCTGGAACGAGCAGTACGCGCAGGAGGCGCTGCACACGTTGGTCATGTTCAGGTGGCGGTTGACGTTGAAGTGGACGACGTCGCCGTTCTTCCGCGTCCGCACGTGGTGCGCCAGCCCGCCCAGCCAGGCCAGGTCGTCGCTCGCGTAGAGCGCGATCCCGTCCTCGCGGGTCAGCCGCTCACCGGCGTAGACCTTCGCCTCCAGCTCGCGCTTGAGCCCTGCGTCCATGCGGTGCTCCGCCTCCTCGGGACTTCGATTCGTTGCCGGACCCGAGACTACGCCTACGCAGCCAGCAGTTCGGCCAGCAGGGCGGGGTCGAGGTTGCCGCCGCTGACGACCGCCGCGAACACCCGTCCGCCCAGGTCGGCGGCGCGGTGGAAGTACGCGGCGGGGGCGACCGCGCCGGAGGGTTCGGCGACCAGGCGGCCGCGGCGGGCCAGCCGGGCGACGGTGGCGCGGATCTCGTCCTCGGTGACGGTGACGATGTCGTCCACGTAGGCGGTGATGTGCTCGAACGGGAGGACGCCCACCGACGGGGTGCGCAGGCCGTCGGCGATGGTGCGGTAGGTGTCGGCGACCGGCCAGGCGGTGCGGACGCCCTCGCGCAGGCTCTGCTGCGCGTCCGCCGCCAGCTCCGGCTCCACGCCGATGACCCGGACACCCGGGCAGGCCAGCTTGAGCGCGGCGGCCGTCCCGGAGATCAGCCCGCCGCCGGAGACCGGCACCAGCACGGTGTCCAGCTCGTCCGGGGCGTCCTCGGCGATCTCCAGGCCGACCGTGCCCTGGCCCGCCACGATGTACGGGTCGTCGTACGGCGGCACCCAGACGTAGCCGTGCGCGGCGGCCAGCTCGGCCGGGACGGTGTCGCGCTCCTCGGCGGTCACGATCACCACCTCGGCGCCGAACGAGCGGGTGTTCTCGATCTTCACGGCGGGCGAGGTGTCGGGCATCACGATCACCGCCTTGATGCCGAGCCGCCGCGCCGCGTACGCCACCGCCTGGGCGTGGTTGCCGCTGGACTGGGCCACCACTCCCCTGGCCCGCTCCTCGTCGGTGAGCGCGGCCAGCCGGTTCGTCGCCCCGCGGATCTTGAACGCCCCGGTCGGCTGGAGGCTCTCCGGCTTCAGCCAGAGCCGCCGCCCGCCGTCCTCGGCCCACGGGCAGGGCAGCAGCGGGGTGCGCACCGCCGTGCCGGCGATCCGGCGCTGGGCGGCGCGCAGGTCTTCCAGGTCGACCAGGGTCATGGCGTGGCTTCCTCCGGGGACGGGACGGGGCTGCTCGGCTATTCGGCGAGGTGGAGCGGGAGTTCGCTGACCCGGTTCTCCCACTTGGTGGAGAGCACCACCGTGGTGCGGGTGCGGGCCACCCCCTTGGTACCGGACAGCCGCTTGACCACCGACTCCAGGCCCTCCACGTCCGGCACCCGGACCTTCAGCATGTAGGAGTCGTCGCCCGCGATGAACCAGCAGTCCTCCACCTCCGGGAGGTCCTTCAGCCGGTGCGAGACGTCGTCGTGGTCGGCCGCGTCGGTGAGCTGCAGGCCGATCAGGGCCGTCACGCCGTAGCCGAGCGTCGCCGGGTTGACCGTCGCCCGGTAGCCGGTGATCACGCCCGCCTGCTCCAGCCGGTTGATCCGGTCCGTCACGCTCGGCCCGGACAGGCCCACCAGGCGGCCCAGCTCGGCGTACGAGGCGCGGCCGTTCTCCCGGAGTGCCTGGATGAGCTGTCTGTCCACAGAGTCCATTGCCTGCCGCGTCCTTCCGAACCTCACCAGAACCACAGATCATTATCCGGAATCCAAGGCGCTGCGCGCCGATCTCCCCGGGTATCCCAGAGAACATACTCTCCCGTAGCGTGCCCGCTCACGCGCCCCGGCGCGGCCCGGTTTCCGGACTTCGCGCGGGGGTGCTCGCGGCCTCGCCGAGGGTGCCCGACCAGCGGCGGTAGAGCCCGTGCGGGACGGCGACGGCGTCCAGCACCCGGCCGGCCACGAAGTCGACCAGTTCGCGGGCGGTCGAGCCGCCCGCGTAGAAGCCGGGGGACGCCGGGAGGACCACCGCGCCCTGCTCGTCCAGGGCCACCAGGTGGCGCAGCGTGGTGCCGGTCAGCGGGGTCTCGCGCAGGCACAGGACCAGCGGGCGGCGCTCCTTGAGGGTGACCGAGGCGGTGCGCTGGAGCAGGTCCTTGGACAGGCCCAGCGCGATGCCGGCCGCGGCGCCGGTGGTCGCCGGGACGACCAGCATGCCCTTCGCCGGGTACGAGCCGGAGGACGGGCCCGCGGCGAAGTCCCCGGCGGGCCAGTGGCGGACGTCGTGCAGGTCCGCCTCCGGGGTGTCCAGCCAGGCGGCGAGGTCGGTGCGCCAGTGCGCGTCGCGGAAGGAGATGCCGGTCTCGTCCAGGATGGTCAGGCGTGCCGCCCGGCTGACGATCAGGTCGACGGGCTCGCCGGCGGCCAGCAGCGCGCGGATCACCGCGGCGGCGTAGGGGGTGCCGCTGGCGCCGGAGACGCCGACGATCCAGGGCTTGCGGGTGGGGCTCATGGGTCCATTGTCGGGGGTTGGCGGAGGCTGCCTGAGGCTGCCGGAGGTGGCAGGGCGGGCGGGACGAAAACGGGGCGGTCGGCCGGGGTGCTGTTTTTACCGGCCCCCAGCCGCACGGGCCCTTCGGTGGGCTCCGGCCTCCAGCAGCATCGACCCGCCGCTCCCCGGGCCCCCGTCGGGGCCCTTCGATGGGGTCACAATGGGTGCATGGCAGCGGAGTTGGTGGATCTGACGCATCCGGTGGTGTCCGGGATGCCGGTGTATCCGGGGGATCCGGGGGTCGAGTTGCGGGCGGCGTTGACGGTGGAGGGGGAGGGGGTGAACGTGCTGGCGGTGCACCTGGGGTCGCAGACGGGGACGCACGTGGACGCGCCGTACCACCTGGACGTGCGGTGGCCGACCCTGGACGGGCTGCCGTTGGAGCTGTTCACCGGGCCCGCGGTGGTGGTGGACCTGCGGAGCCTGCCGGCCCGGGGGGTGGTGACGGCGGAGCACCTGGCGCCGGCGCTGGCGGTCTCGGGGCCGGGGACGGTGCTGCTGCTGGCGACGGGGTGGCCGCGGTACTGGGGGACGGACCGGTACTTCGCGCACCCGTACCTGGCGCGGGAGGCGGCGGAGGCCGTGGTGGCGGCGGGGGTGCGGACGGTGGGGATCGACGCGCTGTCGGTGGACCCGACGCCGGACCCGGGGCCGTCGGATCCGGAAGTGGCCAGTCTGCTGGCCGAGTTGGCGGACGAGCACGACCCGGAGCCGGAGCAGGCGACGCTGGCGGCGCACCGGGTGCTGCTGGGGCCGGAGGGCGGCGGGGTGATCGCGGAGAACCTGACCGACCTGTCGGCGCTGCTGGAGGCGCAGGCGGCGGGGCGGCCGGTGGAGGTGTCGCTGTTCCCGTTGCGGTTGACGGCGGCGGACGGGGCGCCGGTGCGGGCGGTGGCGCGGATCGGGTGAGCGGCGGGGCGGCGGGGCGGCAGGGCGGCGGGGCGGCGGGTCGGCCAACGGGACGCCCGCTTCCGGGACTTGGTCTAGACCATCCTGGGAGCGCCCCGCTAGGCTCCCGCCATGCCTGAGATCGTCGGTGTGGTCGAGCGCTTGTGGCGCTATCCCGTGAAGTCCGCGGGCGGCGAGCTGCTCGACTCCGTCGAGGTGGAGGGGCGCGGCCTGGTCGGCGACCGGCTGTACGCGGTGCGCGACGGCGCCGGGAAGCTCGGGTCGGGGAAGAACACCCGGCGGTTCCGGCGGATGGACGGGCTGCTGCGGCTCAGCGCCCGGCTGGGGCCGCGGATCGACGTCCCGGAGCTGTTCGACCCGCTGGGGATGCCGGTGCCGGACCCGGACCCCTTCCTGCGCGCCTACCTGGAGCAGGAGGACGTGGCGCTGGCCCGCGAGGACGCGGTGTCGCACTTCGACGAGCTGCCGGTGAGCGTGCTGACCACCGCCACCCTGGACTGGGTCGCGCGGGAGGTGCCGTCGGCGGTGGTGGACGAGCGCCGGTTCCGGCCGAACGTGCTGCTGCGGACCCCGCCGGGGACGCCGCCGTTCGGCGAGGACGGGTGGTTCGGCCGGGAGGGCCGGGTGAAGGGCGGGGTGCGGCTGGCGTTCGCCCGGGCCAGCGCGCGGTGCGCGATGGTCGGGGCGGCGCAGCCGGGGCTGCCGCACGCGCCGGAGATCCTGAAGGCCGTCGCGCACGAGCGGGACGGCGAGCTGGGCGCGCTGGCGACGGTGGCGCGGCCGGGGCTGCTGCGGGTCGGGGACGTGCTCGCGCTGGCCTGACGCCCGTCGGCCCGCAGCGGTCGGACCGGTCAGTCGGCCCGGCGCGGGACCAGGCAGAACGGGTGGCCGGCCGGGTCGGTGAGGACCGTCCAGCGCCCGTGCCGGGCCTTGACCTCGGCGCCGAGGGCGACCGCCCCGCGCTCGGCCGCGGCGAGGTCGGCGACGTCGATGTCGAGGTGGAGCTGCTGGGGGTGGGCCGGGTCGGGCCAGATCGGCTGGCGGTAGTCCTCGACCCGCTGGAAGCCGAGCACCCGGCCGTCGGGCAGGTGGACGGTGGACCAGGCCTCGTCGAGCGACCAGCGCGGGTCGGGCCGGTCCACTTCGCCGCCGAGCAGGGCGGCGTAGAACTGGGCCAGTCCGGCCGGGTAGTGGCAGTCCAGTACCACGCACTGCAGTGTGCCGATCATCGTGCTCCCCGTTCCGTTCGCGGTGACCCCCGTCTCCCAGCATGGCGCATCGGCGCGGCGGGTGGCGGTTCGTCCGGCGGGACGGGTGTTTTCGCAGGTGGGGGCCGGTTCCGACGGGGCGTCAGGTGGCGTAGTGGTGCGGCACCGAAAACCGGGGTGCTGCGGCCCTGGGGTTGCCGCCGACAGCGCAGCCGAGGGCCGGAGCAGACCCGATGACCAGCGAGAACACCGTTCGCAGCCAGAACAGTGGCGCGGCCGGACGGCCGCGGGCCGACCGGGCCCGGCAGGTCGCGGACGTGCTGCGGCAGCAGGTGCTGAGCGAGGCGTTCGGGGCCGGTCCGCTGCCGCACGAGGACGTGCTGGCGCAGGAGTTCGGAGCGTCCCGGAACACCGTGCGGCAGGCGCTGGACCTGCTGCGCGGGGAGGGCCTGGTGCGCCGGGTGCCGGGAACGGGGACGTCCGCAGGGGCGCCGTCCGGGCGATGGCCGCGGGCGTCGCGGAGGCGGAGGTCGCCGCGGCGCTGCGGGAACGGCTGACGGACGGCGACGCGGACGTGCGGGCGTACGCGCGGCTGGCGCTGGGGGGAGCGTAGGGACGCGTATCCAGGGCTCGGGGGACGCGTATTCAGGGGCTCGGGGAACGGCGAGTCGATGCTGCTGACGGTCGGAGCCCGTCGAAGGTTCGTGCTGCTTCGTGTCTTTGACGGAACCGGAAGCCGATGCGCGCAACGGCAGTGCACCGCCAGCAGACTCGGGCTCGCCGTTCCCCGAGCCCCTGGCGGTGCTCTCAGAAGCCGAGGTCGCCGCCGGGGACGTAGCGGGTGGGGACGTCCGGGAGGGTGTGGCGGAGGAGGGGGGCCAGGGTTTCCGGGGTGGGCGGGGTGGGGCCGAGGCCGATGGCGAGGGTGGGGCCGGGGAGGGGGTGGGGCCAGGCGTGGTGGGTGGGGGCGAGGGGGTCGAGGGCGGTGAGGAGGGTGCGGAGGCGGCCGCGGGTGGGGCCGAGGCGGTCGGGGGCGGGGGTGAGCAGGAGCCAGGCGGCGTGGCGGCGGTGCAGCGGGGGCGGGGCGAGGAGTTCGGGGTGGTCGGGGCCGAGTTCCCAGGCGCGGTAGAGCTCTTCGGTGAGCAGGTCGCGGGTGCCGGGGCCGACCTGGGTGGTGCAGCTGCGGACGGGGGCGGTGGGGGTGAGGACGGTGACGGGGTCGGGCTGCGGGGTGGTGGGGCCGCCGTGCAGGGTGACGGGGCGGCGCCAGTCGTGTGCGGCCCAGGTCTCGGTGAAGTGGTGGAACAGCTCGGCGGGGTCCTCGGTGCCGGTCCCGGTGACGGTCCGGGCGGCGAGCACCGTCCAGGCGAGGGAGGGGAGTTGGCCGAAGGGGGCGGAGACCAGGCCGCGGGCGGAGGCCCAGCTCTTGACCCGGCGGGTGAGGGCGGCGAAGGCGGCGTGGCGGGGGCCGACGGCGGCCAGGACGGCGTCGGCGTCGGTGACGGCGCTGTACGCGAGCGCGGAGTCCTCGGCGGGGGCGAGCACCAGGTCGACGGCGAGGCCGGCGACGTCGAGTCGCAGGCCTGGGACGCGGGCGCCGTGGACTTCCCGGATGTTCCGGGCCTCGGGCAGCGCCTCGGCCAACTTCCCCTCCAGCAGGGCCGGTTGGACGGCGCCGGGCAGGACGGCGACCAGGTCGAGGTCTGCGCCGGGCAGCTGGCAGCCCATCCGGCGGGAGCCGACGAGGTGGGTCTCGCCGGGCAGGGCGGCGGCGATCCGGTCGGTCAACTCGCCGATGTCGACGGGAGGTTCGGCGCGAAGGACGGGAGCGGCCGGCTCGGGCAGCTCGCGGATCCCGCCGGTGCCGAGCGCGACGGTCGCGCGCGGCAGCATCGGCCCGTCGCCGCGCCGGGAGAGCACGACGAGTTCGCCGACCGTGGCGGTGCTGGTGCCGAGGGCGGCCTCGGCATCGGCGGTGTCGTGGAGTTCGTGGGCGAGGCCGAGGGTGAGGTGCGGGTGGTAGCCCTCGCCGTGGGTGGTGGAGCGGGGGAAGCGGCGGGCCAGGGCGTGGCGGAGGGCGGCCCAGGGCGCGGCGGCGCCGACGGCGGGGTCGAGCCAGAGCGTGGCGGTGAGCCGGTGGGTGAAGGTGTGGACGCCGGACAGGGTGGTGGTGAACGGGGCGGTCCCGGCGGCGGCTTCGGCGAGCAGCGGGAGGGCGCGGTCGAAGTGGTGCTCGGCGACGAAGCCGAAGAGCAGGTTGACGTGGGGCGGCCAGCGGTCGTACTGCGGGTCGCTGCGGGCCCGCAACTCCTGGACGGCGGGCAGGAGTTCGGCGGGCGGGAGCCAGGCGACGGCGGTCCGGACGGTCGGCGGGGCGTCGAGCGCCTCGACGCCGGGGGTGTCGGTGAGGCCGACGACGGCGGCGAGGCCGTAGTGGTCGGAGGGGTGCAGGCCGGTGGGGTCGGGGCGGTCGCCGAGCAGGTGGGCGGTGGCGGTGCGGGCCCGGCCGGGGCGGAGCAGGATCCGGTCGAGGCGGCCGGCCCGGCCGGTGAGGGAGCCGACGGCGGCGAGCGGGTTGGCGGCCGGGTCGAAGGTGGGGGTGCGGTCCTCGGGGCCGTACTGCTCGGTCCAGGCGTCGCGCAGGCCGAGTGCGGTGCACGGCTCCCGGCCGCTGTCGTTGAAGTCGCCGAGGACCAGGAGTTCGCCGTCGACGGCCGCGAACCCCTGGGCCAGTTCGGCGAGTTCGGCGGTGCGGCGGGCCGGTCCGTCGGCCGAGTGGTCGCTGCTGAGGTGGACGGCGGCGACGGTGAGCGGCCCGGCGGCGGTGGGCACGGTGATCGCGGTGACGGCCTTGTGCGGTCCCAGGGCGTGCCGGCCGGCCTCCAGGACGGGCAGCCGGGAGAGCAGCAGCAGCCCGTGGCCGTCGATCTCGCGACCGAACGGGTCGGCGCCGAGGGTGTACTGCCCGCGCACCCAGTCCTGGTTCAACAGGAGCTTGACCAGGGCGGGTTCGACCTCCTGGAGGGCGATCAGGTCGGCGTCGGCGGCTTCGAGTTCGGCGAGCAGCAGCGGGCGGCGGCGGGCGGTGTGGATCCGGTCGGCGTCGTAGCGGTCCCACAGGGTGTTCCAGGTGACGACCTTCAGTTCTCCTGCGGGCAGCGCCGGTTCGGCCTCGGCGGGCCGCCAGCCGCGGTCGGGGTGCCAGGCGTGCGGGGTGCTCGGGGTGAAGAACGGCGCGGGCAGGCCGCGCGGGCGCCTGCGCCGTCCGGCGGTGGTGGTGTCGAGCAGGTCGGTGCCGCTCTCGCGGTCCCAGACCACCTGCCCGTCGGCCTCGACCTGCCGGACCCGGTGCCAGGGCACGTCCCCGGCGGCGGTGAAGGTCTCCAGCGGGACGCGTTTGATCCGGTCGTCGCGCTGCCGGACGCCGAGCGTGAACCGGGCCGGGTCGAACCGGTCGTCCCAGCGGATGCGTTGGCAGACCTGCTCGATCGGGCGCATCAGTCCTCCTCCGGTCCGTCCGCGGCGTCCAGGGACCCGTGGCTGTCCGCCACCCGGCCGTCGGCGTCGAGGTAGCGGGTGCGGTGGGCCTGCCCGGGGTAGGGCGGGCTCCAGCGGTGCAGTTGGGCGGTGAGCACCCCGGCGGGGACGGGGTGCGGGCGGACGGCGTTGCGGCGGAGCAGTTCGGCCTCGTCGACGACGGTGACCACCTGGGTGAGCAGCGCGCCGCGGCGTTCGGCGACGGCGTGCACGTGGGCGCGCTGGTGGCGGTTGAGCGAGGTGGCGTCCCAGACGGCGGTGCCGCCGTCGGCGAGGGCGGCCTCCAGCGCGGTGAGACCCTCTCGCAGGAGTTCCGGGTTGTCACGCTGTTCGGCGCGGGAGCCGCGGGCGGCCCGCAGTCCGTCCAGCGAGATCCGGGTGCCGGGCAGGGTCGCCGCGTGGGTGGACTTGCCGCTGCCGGAGGGGCCGCACAGGTGGGTCAGCCGGGGGAAGCGGCCGTCCCGCCAGGCCCAGGTGGCGGCGACGGCCTCCTCGACGGTGGAGATCCGGCCGAGCCCGTACGCCTCCCGGGCGTGCGCCCAGCACCGGTCCCGGACGTCCGGGTCGAGGCCGGCCAGGGCCTCGCGCAGGCCGGTGCGCAGCCAGCCGAGCGGGTCGGGGCCGAGCAGTCCGGCGTCCTCGGCGTGCAGGGCGGACCAGGCGACCTCCGGCTCGGCGGCGGGCAGCGCGGCGGCGGCGACGGCGTGCAGCACGCCGAGGTCGACGGCGGCGGTGAGGGCGGTGAGTCCGGCCCGGCGGTGTTCGTCGGGGTAGGGCCGGGCGGGCCGGGGGTGCAGGCCGACCAGGTCGGCGATCCGGCGGGCCTGCGGCAGGCCGAGCGGCCGGGCCAGCGCGGGCAGCAGGGCGGGGCGGTGCTCGGCGCGCAGCGCGTGGGCGAGGACGCCGTCGAGCCGGGCGTCGCCGGTGCGGCCGAGGGCGTCGAGCCGGGCGGTGACCTCGTCGAGGCCGGTGAACGGGGCGCGGCCGAGGGCGGCGGCGAGCGCGGCGCCGTCCGGGGTGCCGCCGGAACGGACGTGCCAGAGCGCGGAGTTCGGGCCGAGGCCGTTCTCGACCACGGCGGCGTGCATCCAGTGGGTGTCGGTGCGCACGTGGTGCGGGCGGACCCACTTGGCGACCCGGCGCCCGAACTCGGCCCGGTCGAAGCCCGCGGCGGTGCGCACCACGTAGCCTTCCTGGCGCTCGGGGTCGAGCTTGAGCGCGCGGATCGCCCGCTCTTCGTAGCGGCCGCGCCACAGCACCCGGGGGGTGGGCACGCCGAGGCGGTGCAGGAAGCGGACGGTGGCGTCCCAGCCGAGGCAGCGGTCGCGGTCGGTCCAGACCGAGAAGCCCTGGAACCAGCTGTCCAGGTCGGTGTAGGCCAGCGAGTGCCGGGCGTACAGGTTCTCGCCGCAGATCCGCCAGCCGGCCGGGATCCGCGGGCCGATCCGGCCCTGCAGGCCCTTCACCCAGGCGCGGGAGGGGTGGTGGCCGGAGTCCAGCGAGCGGGCGTGCAGGCCGTCGGGGTAGAGCGTGGTGTTCTCGCCGTCGAGCTTCTCGGTGACGACCACCTCGGCGCCGGCCAGGCCGGAGAGGTCGCCGCTGCGGATGTCGTCGGCCGCCGCCCCCGGGGACCACGGGAGGTGCGGGGTCCGGGGGTAGGGGACGCGCATGCGGGCCACCCTAGGGACGGGGCAGAGCACCCGGCCACCGAATTCGGGCGGGACGCCCGGCAGGGGCGCGCGGATCTCCCCGCACGCCCCTGCCGTCCGGCATCGATCGGGCCGTCAGACCGTCAGCCCGCGGCTGATCAGGTCGATCAGGGCGAAGGCGAACAGCGAGATGCCCACGAACCCGTTGGTGGAGAAGAACGCCCGGTTCAGCCGGGACAGGTCGTGCGGCTTGACGATGGTGTGCTCGTAGACGAACGCGCCCGCCACCACGGCGAGCCCGCACCAGAAGAACGCGCCCGCGTCGGTCAGCACCGCGTACCAGGCCAGCAGCGCGGTGGTGATCGCGTGGCAGACCCTGGCCCCGTTGATCGCGGCTGGGATGCCGAACCGGGCGGGCACCGAGCGGACGCCCGTGCCGCGGTCGGCGGCGACGTCCTGGCAGGCGTAGATCAGGTCGAAGCCGCCGATCCAGATGCCGACCGCGAGGCCGAGCACCACCGCGTCCCAGGACCAGGTGCCGGTGACGGCCAGCCAGGCCCCGATCGGGCCCATCGCCTGGGCCAGGCCGAGGATGGCCTGCGGGAAGTCGGTGAACCGCTTGCCGTAGGGGTAGACCACCATCGGGACGACGGCGATCGGGGCCAGCAGCAGGCAGAGGGTGTTGAGCAGCGCGGCCGAGCCGAGGAAGACCACCAGGGCGATCGCCGAGCCGACGTACGCGGTGCGCACCGAGACGGCGCCGGTGACGAGTTCGCGGCCGGCGGTGCGCGGGTTCCGGGCGTCGATCTCGCGGTCGATGATCCGGTTGGCGGCCATCGCGAAGGTCCGCAGGCCGACCATGCAGATCGTGACCAGCAGCAGTTCGCGCCAGTGCACGGACCTGTCGGCGAGGAACATCGCGGTGAGCGCGGCGGTGTAGGCGAAGGGCAGCGCGAACACCGAGTGCTCGATGGCGACCAGGCGCAGGAAGGCCCGGGTCCGGCTCGGCGGGGCCTCGAACGCGTCGGCGGTGGTCACAGTCCGTACTCCTTCCAGCGGCGGGTGACCCGGGCGGCGGTCTCCGGGTCGGAGGCGACCATCTCGGGCCAGCCGCCGTCGCGGGTGTAGCCCTCCTCGGGGAGCTTGCGGGTGGCGTCGATGCCCGCCTTGCCGCCCCAGAACTGCTGGTAGGAGGCGTGGTCGAGGTGGTCGACCGGGCCCTCGACGACCGAGAGGTCCCGGCTGTAGTCGACGTTGCCCAGGGCCCGCCAGGCGACCTCCTGGTAGTCGTGGACGTCGCAGTCGGCGTCCACCACGACGATCAGCTTGGTGAGCGACATCATGTGGGCGCCCCAGATGGCGTGCATGACCTTCTGGGCGTGCTTCGGGTACTTCTTGTCGATCGAGACGATCACGCAGTTGTGGAAGCCGCCGGCCTCGGGCAGGTCGTAGTCGACGATGTCCGGGATGATCACCTTGAGCAGCGGCAGGAAGAAGCGCTCGGTGAACTTGCCGAGCGGGCCGTCCTCGGTGGGCGGGCGGCCGACCACGATGGACTGCAGGACCGGGCGGCGGCGCATCGTGACGCAGTCGATGGTCAGCGCCGGGAACGGCTCCTGCGGGGTGTAGAAGCCGGTGTGGTCGCCGAACGGGCCCTCGGGCAGCAGTTCGCCCGGCTCCAGCCAGCCCTCCAGCACCACCTCGGCGTCCGCCGGGACCTGCAGCGGGACGGTCTTGCAGTCGACCATCCGGACCCGCTCCCCCGCGACGAAGCCGGCGAACAGGTACTCGTCGATGTCGCCGGGCAGCGGCGCGGTGGCGGCGTAGGTGACGGCGGGCGGGCAGCCGAAGGCGATCGCCACCGGCAGCCTCTCGCCGCGCTTGGCGGCCACCGCGGCGTGGTTGCGGCTGTCCTTGTGGATCTGCCAGTGCATGCCGATGGTGCGCCTGTCGTGCCGCTGCAGCCGGTACAGGCCGAGGTTGCGGACGCCGGAGTCCGGGTCCTTGGTGTGGGTGAGGCCGAGGTTGAAGAAGGAGCCGCCGTCCAGCGGCCAGGTGAACAGCGCGGGCAGCTGCTCCAGGTCGACGTCCTCGCCGGTGAGCACCACCTCGTGGACGGGCGCGTCGCCGGACTTCACGTTCCGCGGCGGGACGTGCGCCATCGTGGCGAGCTTGCCGAACGCCTCCCGGAACCCGGTGAAGCCCTGCGGCAGTTCGGGCTTGAGCAGGCCGCCGATCTTCTCCGCGATGTCGTCGGGCGACTTCAGGCCGAGCGCCTTGGACAGCCGCCGCTCGGTGCCGAAGACGTTCATGGCCAGCGGCATCGCCGAGCCCTTGACGTTCTCGAAGAGCAGCGCGGGGCCCTTGGCCTTCTGCACCCGGTCGACGATCTCGCCGACCTCCAGGTGGGGGTCGACCTCGACCTTGATCCGTTTGAGGTCGCCTTCCCGCTCCAGTGCCCGGAGGAAGGAACGGAGATCGTCGTATGCCATACCTGTCAGTATCCGATACGGGCTACCCTGAGCCCGCCAAGGGTCCTGTCCGAACCTGCTCCGGAGTTCTGTGCTGTGCTGAGAGTCGTGCCCGTGGTCGCGCTGCTGGCCCTGTGGGTGTGGGCGTTCATCGACTGCCTGACCACCCCCGAGGACGAGGTCCGCCACCTGCCGAAGGTGGTGTGGGTGATCATCGTGCTGTTCTTCCCGCTGGTCGGCTCGATCGCCTGGCTGGTGGCCGGCCGCGACCGCACCGGGGCCCGCCGCCGGCAGGTGTCCCGGCCGTCCGGTCCGACCGCCGGGTACCCGGAGTACGAGCGCCCGCGGCGGCCGCTCGCCCCGGACGACGACCCGGAGTTCCTGGCCTCGCTGAAGCGCGGCAACGAGCGGCACGAGGACATGCTCAAGCAGTGGGAGGCGGACCTGCGCCGCCGCGAGGAGGAGCTGCGCCGGGGCGAGGACCGCCCCGGGGAGGGCGACCGCCCCAAGGGCTGATCCCGCCTTTTGGCGCATCCCTACCATCCGGACCTGATCCGGAGCCCGAGCACCCGGCCGCCGGCCGCCGTGCGCCCCTGTCGGCGCGCGGCGGTCCGGCGGCCTCCTTGCTGCCCCGATCTTGCCGCTGACCTGCCAATTCGACCCTCCGGCCACCCCCGGCCCGACCCCGGCCCGACCACCCGTCCGGACCGACCCGGCAGGAGGCCCGTGCGCCCCCTTCTGTCGAGGCTGTACAGCGATCGGGTCCCGACCTTGTACGGATTCGACGCCGAAAGGCGGGTGCACTGACTCGTACTGTCGTAACAGAAGAGGTGTTCGCTGACCCACGCGAGCTTGGAGTGGTTCGAAATGACGGTCCTGCACGATGCGCCGGTCGGCGGCGAGGCTCCGGCCGACGCCCGTAGTCGGGTCGCCGAACTGCACGAGCTGCGCGAGCAGGTCCGCCGCGGCCCCAGCGAGAAGGCCACCGAGGCCCAGCACGCGAAGGGCAAGCTGACCGCCCGGGAGCGGATCGAGCTGCTGCTGGACGAGGGTTCGTTCCACGAGGTGGAGCCGCTGCGCCGGCACCGCGCGCAGGGCTTCGGCCTGGAGGCGAAGAAGCCGCACACCGACGGCGTGATCGTCGGCTGGGGCACCGTCCACGGCCGCACCGTCTTCACCTACGCGCACGACTTCCGGATCTTCGGCGGCGCGCTGGGCGAGGCCCACGCGCAGAAGATCCACAAGATCATGGACATGGCCATCGCGGCCGGTGCGCCGCTGGTCTCGCTGAACGACGGCGCCGGCGCCCGGATCCAGGAGGGCGTCACCGCGCTGGCCGGCTACGGCGGCATCTTCCAGCGCAACACCCGGGCCTCCGGCGTGATCCCGCAGATCTCGGTGATGCTCGGCCCGTGCGCGGGCGGCGCGGCCTACAGCCCGGCGCTCACCGACTTCGTGTTCATGGTCCGCGAGACCTCGCAGATGTTCATCACCGGCCCTGACGTCGTCCAGGCCGTCACCGGCGAGAAGATCACCCAGAACGGCCTCGGCGGCGCCGACGTGCACTCCTCGGTGTCGGGCGTGTCGCACTTCGTCTACGACGACGAGCAGTCCTGCATCGAAGAGGTCCGCTACCTGCTCTCGCTGCTGCCGCAGAACAACCGCGAGATGCCGCCGGCCGTCCCCAACGACGACCCGGTCGAGCGCCGCAACGACTCGCTGCTGGACCTCGTCCCGGCCGACGGCAACCGCCCCTACGACATGCGTAAGGTGATCGAGGAGATCGTCGACCACGGCGAGTACCTCGAGGTGCACGAGCGCTGGGCCACCAACGTGATCTGCGCGCTGGCCCGGATCGACGGCCACGTGGTGGGCCTGATCGCCAACCAGCCGCAGTCGCTGGCCGGCGTGCTGGACATCAACGCCAGCGAGAAGTCCGCCCGCTTCGTGCAGATGTGCGACGCCTTCAACATCCCGCTGGTCACCATGCTCGACGTGCCCGGCTTCCTGCCCGGCGTCGACCAGGAGCACGACGGCATCATCCGGCACGGCGCCAAGCTGCTGTACGCGTACTGCAACGCCACCGTGCCGCGGATCCAGCTGATCCTGCGCAAGGCGTACGGCGGCGCGTACATCGTGATGGACTCCCGCTCGATCGGCGCGGACCTGTCGTTCGCCTGGCCGACCAACGAGATCGCCGTGATGGGCGCCGAGGGCGCCGCCAACGTGATCTTCCGCCGCGACATCAACGGCGCGGAGGACCCCGAGGCGATGCGCGCGCAGAAGATCAAGGAATACAAGAGCGAGCTGATGCACCCGTACTACGCGGCCGAGCGCGGCCTCGTGGACGACGTCATCGACCCCGCCGAGACCCGCGAGGTGCTGGCCGCCTCGCTCGCCATGCTCCGCACCAAGCACGCCGACCTGCCCAGCCGGAAGCACGGCAACCCGCCGATGTGACCTGCGGTCGACCGCGCCGAAACCTTTCAGACTCAAGCTTGGGGGAGAACAGGAACCATGAGCGAACCTCTCGTCCGCATCGTCCGCGGCTCGCTGAACGCCGAGGAACTGGCCGCGCTGACCGCGGTCCTCGCCGCCCGGGCCGCGGTGTCCGCCGCCACCGCCGCCGCCCCGGCCGTCGAGCCGATCGCCACCTGGTCGCGGATCGAGCGCCGCCCGGCCTACTTCTCCCCCGTCAGCTGGCAGCAGGCGGCGTAACGGACGACGAGGGGCCCGGGGCCCGGCGGGACGCACCCGCCGGGCCCCGGGCCCCTCGTCGTTGCTCAGGCGGCCGCCAGCGCCGCCGGACGGCCGGCGTGCATGGTGGTGAGGTTGGCCGCCAGCCGCTGCGGGTCCTGGGCCAGCCAGAGCCGGACGGCGGCCCCCAGCATGACGCAGGAGGAGCCGAGCCGGACGCCCGTGGAGTGGGCGATCCGCGCGGCGGCGATGGTGAGCAGGTCGGCCAGCTCGGTGGGGAGCCAGACGGTGAGCGCGCAGGGCGCCGGGGTGGTGACGGCGGCGACCAGCCGGTAGGCGTCCGCCGCGCAGTGGAGTGTGGGCAGGACGTCCAGCAGCCCGTCGGCGACGACCTCGGACACGTCGCTGTGATGGCCCTGGGCGAGCCGTCGCAGCAGCGTGCGTTCCGCTGCGGTGATTCGGACGGTCATGATGACCTCGTCGCACTCCATGGTGCGGCCCTCCTCGCGGCTTTGTGGTGCGTGGGTGTGGGGTGGTGGAGGGGCGTCAGATGCCGGCGTAGGAGTGCTTGCCGGTGACGAAGATGTTGACGCCGTAGAAGTTGAACAGCCAGCAGGCGAAGGCGAGCAGGGCCAGGTAGGCGGCCTTGCGGCCGCGCCAGCCGGCGGTGGCCCGGGCGTGCAGGTAGGCGGCGTAGGCGACCCAGGTGATGAAGGACCAGGTCTCCTTCGGGTCCCACTCCCAGTACTTGCCCCAGGCCGCCTCGGCCCAGATCGCGCCCGCGATGATGGTGAACGTCCAGAGCGGGAAGACGATCGCGTTGATCCGGTAGGAGAGCTTGTCCAGGGTGCCGGAGGCGGGCAGGCGCTCCATCAGGTTGGCGGCGCGGACGGTGAGGCCGGCCGCGATCCGGTGCTCGTAGCGGTCCTTGAGCAGGTAGGCGCCGGTGGCGACGAACGCCGCGAAGAAGGCGCCGCCGCAGATGGTGGCGGTCGAGACGTGGATGCCCAGCCAGTAGGAGTGCAGGGCCGGGACGAGCTGCTCGGAGTCGGTGTAGAGCACCGAGACGGCCACGCCCAGGATGAGCAGCGCGACCACCGTAACCGGCAGGCCGAGCCAGCGGACGTTCTTCTTGGTGGCGAGCAGGATGACGTACGCGGCGACCATCATCAGGGCGAAGGCGCACGAGAACTCGTACATGTTGCCCCACGGCCAGCGCATCACCGACAGGCCGCGGGTGACCACGCTGGCGGCGTGCAGCAGCAGGCCGAGGACGGTCAGCGAGACCGCCATCCGGCCGACCAGGTCGGCCTTCTCGCTGGTGCCGGCCGGGCCGGCGCCGTCGGCCGGGCCCTCGTCGCCGCGGCCGCTGGTGACCGTGGTGGCGCCGGCGTCGGCCAGCGCGGTGCGGGTGAGGGTGGTGGTGCCGCCGCCCTGGGAGGCGACGGTGACGGTGACCTTGCGGACGCCCTTGGCCGCGGCCGCGGAGTCGGCGACCGACTCGGCCAGGGTGCTCTGCTGCGCGGAGCGGACGGCGACGCCGCCCTTGGCGCCGAACGTCCACTCGAAGATCTGGGCGAACATGGCCAGGGTGTAGACCGTCATCGCCGAGTAGATGAGGTAGTTGGAGAAGTTGGCCAACTGGGTGTCGACCTGCGCGAGCAGCACCGTCTACTCCTTGGTTTCCGGGGCGGTGGGAACGGCAGCGGCCGGGGAGTCGGCTGCGGCGGGTGCGTCGTCTTCGGGGCTCTCGGAACCTGGCGGCTCCTCGGTGGCCGGGGGCTCCTCCGCGGCCGGGGCGTCGTCCTGCAGGTCGACGGCGATCTCGGCGAGTTCCTCGGCGGTGCGGGCGGACTCGCTGCGGCCCAGGCCGGCGATCTCGACCAGGGTGCGGCCGTCGGCCCCGGCGGTGGCCCGGACCCAGATCCGGCGGCGCTGGACGAACAGCGAGCCGATCAGGCCGAGGACCGCGGCGACCGCGCCGAGCAGCGCGACCGTGTTGCCGGGGCGGTGCGAGACGGTGAAGTTGGCCCACTGCTGGTAGCCGTCGAAGGTCAGGGTGCCGTAGCCGTCGGGCAGTTCCCAGCCCTCGCCGACCTTGAGGATCGCGGTGGCGGGCGCGTCGTTGACCTTGAGCTGGGTCATCGCCTTGTCGTCGAGCTCGTACACGTTCTGCGGCAGGCCGCTGTCGGTGCGCAGGTCGCCGGCGTAGACGTTGAGCACCAGGCGGGGGTCGGCGGCGGCCGGGAAGACCGAGATCGGGCCGGTGCCGGTGAAGTCGGCCGCCGCGGTGGGCAGGAAGAAGCCCTTGAAGGCGAGCTGGGTCTTGTTGCCCTGGGCGTCGGTGCCGTAGTCGTTGACCTTGATCACGCCGGGCGAGGTGACGTTGCTGTCCCGGGGCAGGAACGGCGTCGGGCCGCGGTAGACGACCTCGTTCTTCGCGTTGCGGACGGTGACCACCGGGGCGAAGCCGTGCGCGGTCAGGAAGACCTTGGAACCGCCCACCTCCAGCGGGTGGTTGACCTCGATCCGGGCGTTCTTCTGCTTGCCGGAGTCGGCGCCGTCCCAGTAGCGGACGTTGGCGACGAACTCCTTGGCGGTGCCGGCCGCCGGGCCCTGGGTCTGGTACTCGGCGGTGAAGCCGTCCAGCTTGAAGCCGAAGGCGTCCAGGTCGTCGACGCCGTAGAACGCCGAGCCGGTGAAGTCGTCGAGCTGGGTGGTGGTGTTGGAGTAGCCCTGGCCCTCCAGCACGATCTTGGTGCCGGAGCCGCTGAACAGGCTGGCCCAGGCGAAGCCGGCCAGCAGGGCGAACAGCGCGAAGTGGAACAGCAGGTTGCCGACCTCGCGCAGGTAGCCCTTCTCGGCGGCCACCGAGCCGGAGCCGGCCGCGGCCCGGAAGCCGCGCTTCTTCAGCAGCCGGTGCGCGGCCGCGTTGACCGCCTCCGGGTCGGCCCCGGTGTGCCAGGCCGCGTAGACCGGCATCCGGGTCAGGTTGCGCGGGGCGGCCGGCGGCTGCGCGCGCAGCACGCCGACGAACTGCCAGGTGCGGGGCAGGATGCAGCCGGCCAGCGAGACGAACAGCAGGATGTAGATCGCGGAGAACCACACCGAGCTGTACACGTCGAAGAGTTGGAGCTTCTCGAAGAGCGGCGCCACGCCCTTGTGGGTGTTCTTCCACGCCGCGACCTTGAACGCGTTGGTGTTCTGCGGCACCAGCGAGCCGGGGATGGCCGCCAGCGAGAGCAGGAACAGCAGCAGCAGGGCGACCCGCATCGAGGTCAGCTGGCGCCAGAACCAGCGCAGCCAGCCGAGCACGCCCATGCCGGCCGGCACCGAGTCGTTCTCCTCCGGCGCGGTGCTGAGCCGCTCGGCGTCCGGCTCCGCGGCGTCGGCCGGCTTGGGGCTGGTCTTGGTGTCGCTCACGGTCAGATTCCGATCGAGAAGTTCTGGGCGAGGTACTGGAGCTGGTTGACCAGCGCGTCCCACACCCCCGTCACCAGGGCCAGGCCGACCGCGACGAGCATGCCGCCGCCGATCCGCATCACCCACTGGTAGTGCTGCTTGACCCAGCCGAAGGCGCCCAGCGCCTTGCGGAACGCCAGGGCGGCCAGGACGAACGGTACGCCGAGGCCGAGGCAGTACACCGTCATCAGCAGTGCGCCGCGCCCCGCGTCGGCCTCGTTGGTGGAGAGCGTGTTGATCGCCGCCATGGTCGGGCCGAGGCAGGGGGTCCAGCCGACGCCGAAGACCAGGCCGAGCAGCGGGGCGCCGTACACGCCGACCGCGGGGCGGCGGTGGGTGCGCAGTTCGCGCGTCGAGAAGCCGGGCAGCAGCCCCATGAAGGCCAGGCCCATCAGCACCGTGACGACGCCCATGACCACCGAGACGATCCGCTTGTGGTCCGCCAGGGACTTCCCGACGTAGCCGAACAGCGCGCCCTCGGAGATGAAGACGGCCGCGAACCCGGCCACGAACAGGGCGGAGCCGAGCAGCATCCGGCCGCGCCGGGTGCCCTTGGCGTCGGAGAGGTCGGCGGCGGAGAAGCCGGTGACGTAGCTGAGGTAGCCGGGCACCAGCGGCAGCACGCACGGCGAGAAGAACGAGACCAGCCCGGCGGCCAGCGCGATCGGCAGGGCGAGCACCAGCGCGCCGCTGCCGACCGTCTCGTTGTACCCGACGTCCGCCGCTGCCAGCAGGGCGCTCACTTCGACTCCGCCAGCACCGGGTCGACCATCTTCTGCAGGTCCTCGGCGGACAGCGCGCGCATGGCGCGGGCGGCCAGCCTGCCGTCCTTGTCGATCACGATGGTGGTCGGGATGGACTGCGGGTTGAGGCTGCCCTTGGGGAACTTGAGGATCTCGGCGCCGTCCGGGTCGTAGATGCTCGGGTAGGTGACCCCGAAGTTCTTCTCGAAGGCGACGGCGTTGGCGGGGTCGGTGTCCCGGGTGTTGATGCCGAGGAACTGGACCTGGCCGCCGTACTTCTGGCTGGTCTCCTGCAGGCCCTTGGCCTCGGCCCGGCAGGGGCTGCACCAGGAGCCCCAGATGTTGAGGACGACCACCTTGCCGCGGTAGTCGGAGAGCTTGAGGGCCCCGCCGCCGTCCAGCGGGGTGCCGGTGATCTCGGGGGCGGCGACCCGCTTGGCGGGGGCGGCGGTGGCGACGCCGCCCTTGCCGGTGACGAAGCCGACTCCGCCGCCGCTGCTGCCGGAGCTGGAGCACCCGGCCAGGGCCAGGGCGGAGGCCGCGCCGAGGGCGGCGGTGAGTCGGATGCGGCTGGACGTCCGTGACATGTGAAAAGTTTCGCATGGCTCTTCGGCCCGTTTTAGGGGGGTCCGGCGTTGTCGACCCGACCCCCCGTGACCTGCGGCTTCTCCGCTTATGATCGTCTTAATTCGGGCATTTCTCCGCCCGCCGGGCTTACCCCGGCGGGCCCGGTGCGAGCTACGCCCCGAAGCTCTTGCCGACCGGCTTGTCGCCCTTCTTGCCCTTGCCCACCAGGTGCGCCGGCAGCAGGTCCCGGGCCGGCTCGCGGTAGCCGATCGAGACGATCCGGTCGCCCTCGTAGGTGAAGCTGGTCAGCGAGGCCAGCGAGCACTGCCGGCGGCGCGGGTCGTGCCAGAGCCGGCGGCGCTCCGCGAACGAGCGCAGGATCCAGATTGGCAGCTGGTGGCTGACGCACACCGCCTCGTGCCCGCGCGCGGCGTCCCGGGCCGCCGCGAGGGCGCCCATCATCCGCACCACCTGGTCGATGTACGGCTCGCCCCAGGACGGCTTGAACGGGTTGGTCAGGTACTTCCAGTACCCGGGGTTGCGCAGCGAGCCGTCGCCGACGCCGAAGGTCTTGCCCTCGAAGACGTTCTCCGCCTCGATCAGCCGCGGGTCGGCCGCCACCTGCAGGCCGTGCGCCTTGGCGATCGGCTCGGCGGTCTCCTGCGCCCGCTCCAGCGGCGAGGCCACCACGTACGTGATGTCCCGGTCCTTGAGGTGCTCGCCGACCCGCTCGGCCATCTGCCGGCCCAGGTCGGAGAGGTGGTAGCCGGGCAGGCGGCCGTACAGCACGCCCTCCGGGTTGTGCACCTCGCCGTGCCGCATCACGTGGACGACCGTGACGTCCTTGCCGTTCTCGCGGGTGCTCTCGCTGGTGTTCTCGGTCACTTGGCGGTCTCCTCGGTGGCCTCGGCCGCGGCGCGGGCGGCGGCGGGCAGGGCGGCGGCGATCCGCTCGATCGCGCGCTCGTCGTGCGCGGCCGAGACGAACCAGGACTCGAAGGCGGACGGCGGCAGGTAGACGCCCTGGCTCAGCATCGAGTGGAAGAAGGAGTTGAAGCGGAACGCCTGCTGGGTGCGCGCCTCGTCGTAGTCGGTGACCTGCCGCTCGGTGAAGAAGACCGAGAACATGTTGCCCGCGGTCTGCAGCCGGTGCGCCACGCCCTCCTTGGCGAGCGCCGCAGTGACCAGGCCGGAGACCTCGGCGGCGACCCGGTCGACCGTCGCGTACACCTCGTCGGTGCACAGCCGCAGCTGGGCCAGGCCGGCCGCGGTGGCGACCGGGTTCCCGGAGAGGGTGCCGGCCTGGTAGACCGGGCCGGCCGGGGCGAGGTGGGCCATCACGTCGGCGCGGCCGCCGAACGCGGCGGCGGGGAAGCCGCCGCCCATCACCTTGCCGAAGGTCAGCAGGTCCGGCGCCCAGCCCTCGTGGGCGGCCTCCAACCCGTACCAGCCGGCCTTGGAGACCCGGAAGCCGGTCATCACCTCGTCCGAGACGAACAGCGCGCCGTCGGCCCGGCAGAGTTCGGCCAGGCCGCGGTTGAAGCCGGGCAGCGGCGGGACGACGCCCATGTTGCCGGGCGAGGCCTCGGTGATCACGCAGGCGATCTGGCCGGGGTTGGCGGCGAACGCGGCGCGCACCGCGTCCAGGTCGTTGTACGGCAGCACGATGGTGTCGCCGGCCTGGGCGCCGGTCACGCCGGGGGTGTCGGGCAGGCCGAAGGTGGCGACGCCGGAGCCGGCGGCGGCCAGCAGGGCGTCCACGTGGCCGTGGTAGCAGCCGGCGAACTTGACCACCTTGGCGCGGCCGGTGAAGCCGCGGGCCAGCCGGATCGCGGACATGGTCGCTTCGGTTCCGCTGGAGACCAGCCGGACCTGCTCGACCGGGGCGATCCGGGCGGTGATCTCCTCGGCCAGCTCCACCTCGCCCTCCCCGGGCGTCCCGAACGAGGTGCCCCGGGCCACCGCCCGCTGCACCGCCCCGATCACCTCCGGGTGGGCGTGGCCGAGCAGCATCGGGCCCCAGGAGCAGACCAGGTCCACGTACTCGCGGCCGTCCGCGTCGGTCAGGTACGGGCCGGTGCCGGACACCATGAAGCGGGGCGTGCCGCCGACCGCGCGGAAGGCCCGCACCGGCGAGTTGACGCCGCCGGGGGTGACGGCCAGGGCGCGGTCGAACAGCGACTGGGACTGGGGGGCTTCGTACGGGTAGCTCATCTGCTCGCTCATCCGTTGGGTGCTGGGAGTGGCCGGGAACCGCTCTTACCCGCACATGGTCTCAAATCGTGTCCTGGCGTTCTGCATGTCGGGCCCGATCATCTGGAACGATGATCCGTGTGCTGCTCCCCTCACCGGCTGTGCCGAAGGTAAGGTCGGGTGACGCGCGCTCGTGTAGCACGCCGACAGACGGGTAAGGGGCATGTTCGGGAGGGACCCCGAACATGCGAAGGTCTGTCGATTCCGGCGAGTTCCGGTGAGGATGGTCCAGTGTCCGAGAGGCAGGACGGTTTCGACGAGGCCCCGGGGCACGGCCTCCGGCCCGGCGAGACCGGCGGGGGTACGGGTACGGGCAGGGGAAGGAGGGGCGAGGGCAGAGTGGGGGTCACCTACAAGTACTTCGGCGCTCCGGACCGCGCCACCGCCGCCAGGGTTCCCACCGCCCTCGGCCCCGGCGGGCTCGGGCTCGACGCCGGCGAACTCGGCGCCCTCGGCCGGCTCGGCGACCTGATGGAGACCAGCGGCTCCGCCGGCGGCCACCTCTCCACCAAGATCAAGCCGGAGACCATGAGCGCGATGGTCCTCACCGGCATCCAGGGCGTCCCGCTGCACCACGTCCCGCCGCTCGAACTGGTCGTCCTGCACCCGGACTACGCGGTCGTCCAGCTCCCGCACACCGTGGTCGAGCCGCTCCGCAAGGCCGACGAGACCGAGCTCGGCGCCGCCGCCTTCATCTGGTCCACCGTCCCCGACCGCCGCGGCCCGCGGGACGCCTTCGTCATCTACCAGATGCTGCACGAGTGGCAGGACTTCGCCAGCCGCCTGCACGAGGCCGGCCACCAGCTGTACTGCCTGGTCTGGCCCTGAGGCTCCGGCGGTTCAGGGCACCAGCCGGTAGCCGACGCCGCGCACCGTCTCGATCACGCAGCGGGCCCGGGCGGCCGCGAACTTGCGGCGCAGCGCGGCCACGTACACCTCGACGATGTTGAGGTCGCCGCGGAAGGCGGTGTCCCAGACCGAGTCGAGGATCTCGGTCTTCGGGACGGCCTGGTCCGGCCGCCGGGCCAGGCACTCCAGGACGCCGAACTCCTTGGCGGTCAGCCGTGGGCCGCGGCCCGCAGGAAGGGCAGGAAGGCGGTGACGGCCGGGGCCGGGTGGTGGCCGCGGCGGGCGGCGGTGTGGACGTGGCGGACAGGGGTGTCCTCCGGGTGCAGCGGGACGAGGGCGAGGTCGGGGCGGGCCGCCCGGGCGGCCAGCGAGGGGATCAGGGTGATGCCCAACCCAGCGGCGACCAGGCCGAGTTTGGCTGTCCAGCCGGCCACCTCGTACTCGACCCGGGGCTGGAAACCACTGCGGACGCAGGCCGCCAGCAGGGTGGCCTCGGGGCGGCGGCTGGCGGCGATCCAGGGTTCGTCGGCGAGTTCGGCCAGCCGCAGGCGGCGGCGCCGGGCCAGCCGGTGGGTGCGCGGAACGGCCACCAGGACGGGGTCGTCCACCAGCCGGTGCAGCTCGAACCGCTCGGTGTCGTACGGGTGTTCCGGATAGGCAGTGACCAGGGCGAGGTCGATCGAACCGTCCGCGAGCAGCTCGAGCAGGTCGCCGGAGAGCCCCTCGGTGAGGGTCGGGGCGATCGCCGGGTGCGCGCCCCGGAAGGCGGCCAGCGCGGCCGGGACGAGGGCGGCGTTGGCGCTGTCGAAGGCCCCGAGCCGCAGCCGTCCGGCGCTCAGACCGGTGAGCGAGGCCAGGTCGCGGCGGGTGCCGTCGTACCGCTCCAGCAGGGCCTCGGCGTGCGGCAGCAGGGTCCGCCCGTGCTCGGTCAGGCCCACCCCGCGGGGCAGCCGGTCGAACAGCACGACCCCCAACTCGCCTTCTAGTGAGGCAATCTGACGTGACACCGCGGACTGCGTCCAGCCCAGCCGGTCACCCGCCGCGGTGAACGAACCGAGTCGGGCCGCGGTGCGGAAGACCTCCAGCCAAGCCATGTCCATCCCGCATGGCTACCATGCGGGACATTCGTTTGTCGCCTGCCTCGGCCGCGCCTAGCGTGGTCGCCATGGAGATCACGGAGCGGGTGGCAGTGCTGGGGCTGGGCCGGATGGGACTTCCGCTGGCCCGCCGACTGGACGGCGTGACAAGGGAGTTGACGGTCTGGAACCGGACCCCGGGCCGGGCCGGGGGCCTGACCGAGGCGGCCTCCCCCGAGGAGGCGGTGCGCGGCGCGGGCGTGGTGGTGACGATGCTCGCCGACCCGGCGGCGGTCGCCGCGGTCGCGGACCGGTTCCGCCCCGCGCTCGCCCCCGGCACGCTGTGGATCGACATGTCCTCGATCGGCCCGGCCGCCGTCGCCGAACAGCGGGACCGGCTCCCGCACGGCGTCGACCTGGTGGACGCCCCCGTGCTCGGCAGCGTCGACGCGGCCGCGGCCGGCTCGCTGGTCGTCTACGCGGGTGGCGAGGACCCCGCGCTGGACCGGGCGCAACCCCTGCTGGAGCGCTTCGGCCGGGT
Source organism: Kitasatospora cineracea (assembly GCF_003751605.1). Lineage (NCBI taxonomy): Bacteria > Bacillati > Actinomycetota > Actinomycetes > Kitasatosporales > Streptomycetaceae > Kitasatospora > Kitasatospora cineracea. The sequence continues at coordinate 2,108,606 of NZ_RJVJ01000001.1, read as the reverse complement.
GGTCCGCTGCGGCGGGCCCGGCGCGGGCGCGGCCCTCAAGATCGTCATGATGGGCGCCGTCGTCACCTCGGTGACCGTGGTCGGCGAGGCCCTGGCCGTCGCCGAGCGCCTCGGCGTCCCCGCCGCGCAGGCCCGTCGCGCGCTGGCCGCGGGCCCGCTGGCGGGTGTGATGGCCCGGGTCGACAGCACCGACGCGGACTTCCCGATCCGCCTCGCCGCGAAGGACCTCGCCCTCGCCGGGGGCGGCCCCGTCTTCGCCGCCGCCCTGGCCGCCCTGCTCGCCGACCCGGCCCGCGCCGAGCTCGACCTCGCGGCGGCGGCGGGATGAGGCGGACGAAGGGGGACGAACCGAGGGGCCGGGGGCTGGCGGGGCACGTCCTCGCGCATCAATTCTCCCACGGCGCAAGGGCATTGGGCGAGTCGAAAACTCGCGGCTAGGCTCGCCCGGCACCGACCGTCCTTCCGAGGGGGAACCTGCCGATGACCACGCCCGCCAGACCGCCGCTGCCGTTCGACTTCATGCGGCCCGTCCCGTCCTTCACGCTGCTCAGCGCCGACGTCGACGACGGCGGCCGGCTCGGTCCGGAGCAGGCGTACCGGGGCGGGAACCGTTCGCCGCAGCTCAGCTGGTCCGGCTTCCCGCCGGAGACGAAGAGCTTCGCGGTGACCTGCTTCGACCCGGACGCGCCGACCGGCTGCGGCTGGTGGCACTGGCAGCTGACCGACCTCCCGGCCGGCACCACCGAGCTGCCCGCCGGGGCGGGCGGCGGCGGCTTCCCGGGCCTGCCCGCCGGGGCCGTGCACGGCCGCAACGACTACGGCGGCAACGACTTCGGCGGCGCCGCCCCGCCGCCCGGCCACGGCCCGCACCGCTACGTGTTCGCCGTGCACGCGCTGCCGGTGGAGTCCCTCGGGCTGGCCGCGGACACCCCGGCGGCCGTGGTCAGCGGCACCCTCGGCTTCCTGGCCCTGGCCCGGGCCGTCCTGGTCGCCGAGTACGAGGTCCCGGCCGACCAGGACTGACCTCCGGTCGGGCGGTGGTCAGGGGGTGACCACCGGGAAGGACGCGTCGGGTTCGTCCAGGGCGGCGAACAGCCGGTCCAGCACGGTGGCGTCGCCGTCCAGGCCGAGGTCGTCGGCGCCCTTCCCGGCCAGCAGGGCGAACAGCTGCGGCTTGGTGAGGGTGACGGTGAGGTCGGCCGGGCCGCCGTCGCCGGCGGCCTCGCCGTGCACCAGGACGCCGTTGTGCAGGGTGACCCGGTGGACGGTGCCGAGGTCGGTGAACCTCCAGACGGTGCTGAGCCGTTCGTCCCAGGCCCGGGGCCCGTTGACCCGGATCGCCAGCGAGTCGAAGACCTGGTCGACGGAGAGCGCCCCGGCCATGCTGCCGGCCGAGATCGGGGTGGGCCGGACGCCGTGCCGCAGCTCGTGGGCGCCGACCAGGTAGCAGTTGCGCCAGGTGGCGTTCTCGGCGCCGTACCCGAGCCGCTCGAAGACCTCCGCCAGCTGCTCCTTGGCGTCGGCGCGGTCGGGGGCGGCGAAGACCACGTGCTTGAGCAGTTGGGCGGCGAACCGCAGGTCGCCCGCGTCGGCGTACTCGCGGGCCTTGGCCAGGGTGGCGTCGAGGCCGCCGAGGCAGTCGACGTAGCGGGTGGCGGTCGCGGTCGGCGGGTGCTCCCAGAGCGAGGCGGGGTGGCCGTCGTACCAGCCCATGTAGCGCTGGTAGACGGCCTTCACGTTGTGGCTGACCGAGCCGTAGTAGCCGCGGGCGTGCCAGGCGGCGGCCAGCGCGGGCGGGAGTTCGAGCTGTTCGGCGATCTCCGGGCCGGTCAGGCCCTGGTTGAGCAGGCGCAGTGTCTGGTCGTGCAGGTAGCCGTACAGGTCGCGCTGCTCGGACAGGAAGCGGGTGAGCCGCTCGGTGCCCCAGGTCGGCCAGTGGTGCGAGGCGAGGACCACGTCGGAGTCGGCGGCGAACAGCTCGATCGCCTCGGTGAGGTAGCGCGACCAGATCCGGGCGTCCCGGACGACCGCGCCGCGCAGGGTCAGGATGTTGTGCAGGTTGTGGGTGGCGTTCTCGGCCATGCACAGGGCGCGGCGCTCGGGCAGGTGGAAGTTGAGCTCGGACGGCGCCTCGGTGCCGGGCGTCAGCTGGAACCGGAACAGCACGCCGTCGAGGCGCTCCTCCTGGCCGGTGCGGGTGACCTCCAGGGTCGCCGGGATCAGCGCGGCGGTGCCCTCCGAGGCGGTGAAGCCCAGGCCCATGCCGACCTTGCCGGTCGGCCCGGCGGACAGCGCCATGCCCGAGTAGTAGCCGCCGCGCCGGAGCATCGCGGTGCCCGCGTAGACGTTCTCGGCGACCGAGTGCTCCATGAACCCGGCCGGGGCGACGATCGGGACGTCCGCGTCCGGCCCGACCACGCCGAACACGCCGCCGAAGTGGTCGATGTGCGAGTGGGTGAACAGGACGGCGGTGACCGGGCGTTCGCCGCGGTGCGCCCGGTACAGCGCCAGGCCGGCCGCCGCGGTCTCGGCGGACACCAGCGGGTCGACCACCACCACGCCGCGCTCGCCCTCGATCAGCGTCATGTTCGACAGGTCGAAGCCGCGGATCTGGTAGACGCCCTCGGTGACTTCGAACAGCCCGGCGCGGGCGGTCAGTTGGGACTGCCGCCAGAGGCTGGGGTGGACGGTGTCGGGGCGCTCCCCGGCCAGGAAGTCGGTGGCCCGGAAGTTCCAGGCCGTCCGGCCGTCCGGGCCCGCGACGGTGTCGGTGGCGGGGCCGGCGACCAGGCCGCGGTCGGCGTCCTCGTAGTCGGTGCGGTCGGAGTAGTCCAGCTGGTCGTGGTGGGTCACCTCGGCGCCTCCCGGTTCGCGGGCCGCACCGCGCCGCTCGCGGGCAGACCCCGCTCCCACCCTCCGCCGCCGCGCCCCGGCCCGCCCCGGGCTGCTGCGCCGAACCGGTGAGCGGGCCGCCCGTCCACAGCCCTGTGGAGGACTTCCGCCGGGACGGGCGCCGCCGGCTCAGGCGTCGAAGTCGTACTCGAGGATGTACGAGGCCGAGTCGAGGACCATCTCGTTGACCTCCACCGCCTGCCCGTCCTCGGCGAACGCCACCCGGTGGACCAGGAAGACCGGGGTGCCGGGGGCCAGCGCCAGCCGCTCCGCCTCGTCCCCGGCGGGCATCCGGGAGCGGATCTGCTCCTGGAAGTGCACCGGCTTGTGGCCGAGTTCGGCGAGCCGGGCGTAGGTGCCGCCGGGGCCGGTGTCCGGGTCGGTGATCCGGCTGCCCGCGACCAGCACGGCGGGCAGGTAGGAGTCGGAGATCAGCACCGGCTTGCCGTCCAGCACGAAGCGGCGGCTGCGCACGCAGGCCGGCTCGCCGCCCTTGAGGCCCAGCACGGCGGCGATCTGCTCGGGCGCCTCCCGCTCGGTGACGCTCAGCTGGTCCACCGTCAGCTCGCGGGACGCTATGTCGGCCGACCAGACCGAGGCGCCGCCGCCCCAGGTGCGGCCGGACAGCCGCTGGATGCCGCGCCGCCTTATCGGCCGGAACTCCCGCACGAACACGCCGACGCCGCGGCGGGCCTCCGCTATCCCCTCGCCCTGGAGCACGCCGAGCGCCTGCCGGGCCGTCATCCTGGCCACGCCGTACGTCGCCATCAGGTCGTTCTCGCCGGGGAGCCGGTCGCCGGGGCGGTAGCGGCCGGCGTCGATCTCGCGCTTGAGGTCGTCGGCGATCCGCTGGTACTTGGGCTGCGTGACGCGTGGGTGACTGGTCATGGCGGCGGACTTCCTTCCCCTCTTCTCTAGACATCCTACGCAGGGGCGGTCCCTGACGCATTGACATCTCTAGAGATTTCAGCTTGTCTAGAGATGTTGGGATCTGACATACCCTCATATCGGCTGCCGAGTCTCCGCCCATCGGGCGAAACCGCGTGAGGAGCCCGCCATGTCCGTCCACCGTCGATGGTTCTCACTGCCCCGCGAGCCCGCCACCGTCGCCGTCGGACGCCGCCGGGTCCGCGACCTCCTCACCGCCTGGAACACCCCGCTCGACGAGGACACCCGCTTCACCCTCGACCTCGTCACCTCCGAACTCCTCGGCAACGCCGTCCGCCACGCCACCGGGGACGCCGTCACCGTCGGTGTGCACGCCGACCCGCTGCACCACCGCGCCGTCATCGAGGTCTACGACTCCTCCCCCGCCGTCCCCGTCCCCGGCGCCCCGGACGGCGACGCGGAGTCCGGCCGCGGCCTGCTGCTGATCGCCGAACTCGCCCTCGCCCACGGCGTGGTGCGCAAGGGCGGGGGCAAGTGGGTCTGGGCCGAGATCGCCCTCCCGGGCGCGGCCGCCCGCAGCGCCGGCGACACCCCCGGCGGCGCCCCGCAGCAGGCCCCGCCCGGCAAGGTCGCGCCCTGGGCGATGACCTGCCCGTGAGGACGGCCCACCGGCGGTGGAGGGGTGTCAGGCCGTCAGCGCGCGGTGCAGCTCCGCCGTCCCGCGGCCCAGCGATCGCGCGGCCAGCCAGGCCGCCGCGCCCGCGCCGTTCCCGGCGGTGCGCAGCGGGGCGTCCGGCCAGCGGGTGGCGAGCCCGGCGCGGAGGCGGAGGGCGAGCGGGGTGTCGGCGGTGAGCAGGCCGCCGGCCAGCACCACCGGGAGGGCGGAGCCGGGCGGGCGGAGCAGGGCCAGGGTGTCGAGCAGGTGGTCGGCGGCCCGGTCGACCAGGGCGAGCGCCGCCGGATCGCCGGCCCCGGCCCGGTCGAGGACGACCGGGGCGAGCCGGGCCAGCCGGGTCGGGGCCTGGGCGTGGACGGCGGCGATCAGCGCCGAGCGCGGGTCGTCGCCCGGGCCGTCCGGGCCGGTCAGCTCCGCGGTGACCGCCAGGTCCAGGCCGGTGGGCGGCTCGTCCCGGTCGATGGTGGCGAGGGCCCCGGCGACGGCCTCCCGGCCGAGCCAGACGCCCGAGCCGCGGTCGCCCAGCAGCCAGCCGTGCCCGTCGGCGGTGCGGCGCACCCGGTGGTCGCGGACCTCGGCGGCCATCCCGCCCGTCCCGCTGAGCACCACGTGCCCGTCCGGCGCGGCGGTGCCCGCGGCGTGCGCCAGCAGGACGTCGCTCACCAGCACCGGGTGCGCGCCCAGCCCGAGGCCGTCCCAGAGCGGCCCGAACTCCGGCCGCGCGACCAGCCCGCCCGCGAGCCCCAGCACCCCGGCCGCCACCCGCGCCGGGTCCAGCCCGGCCAGGGCGGCCCGCACGGCGTCCCCGATCTCCCTGGCCGCGGCCGCCGCCCCGTGCGCGACGGGATTGCCCCCGTCCCCGCGCGCCCGCCCGACCACCCGCCCGTCCAACTCGGCGACCAGCACCCGCGTACTGGTCCCCCCGACGTCCAACCCCAGCACCAACCGCCCACCGGCCACCGCGCACCTCCGGCCCCCATGCTCCCACCCGGGGAAGGGGCCCCGTCCTCGCCGGGCTCCGGTAATTCCGGTTGACCGGGCGGTCAGCATGGAGGGGTGGAGGAGACACCGAAGAGGCAGGTCCGGGCCCGCTACGACGAGGACACGGTGACGGTCTACCAGGCGTTCCGGCCGGAGATCGCCGAGCCCGCGGCGGCCGACGGGCGGTTCCCCGCGGCGTTCGGGCTGGGGCGGATGACGTGGGTGAAGCCGTCGTTCCGCTGGCTGATGCACCGCAGCGACTGGGCCCGGAGCGAGGGGCAGGAGCGGGTGCTGGGGGTGGTGATCCGGCGCGAGGGGTTCGACGCCGCGCTGGAGGCGGCGGTGCTGAGCTCGTACGAGCGGGGGGTGCACGCCTCGCGGGCCGCCTGGCAGCGGGAGTTGCGGCGCAGCGAGGCCCGGGTGCAGTGGGATCCGGAGCGGGGTCTGGACCTGCGGCCGCTGGGGCACCGTTCGCTGCAGTTGGGGCTGGGCGGCGCGCTGGTGGAGCGTTACGCCGGGGAGTGGCTGGTGCGGATCGAGGACCTGACGCCGCTGGCCCGCGCGCTGCACGCGACGCGGGACCCGGCGCTGCTGCCGCCGGAGCGGCCGTACCCGGTGCCTTCGGGTGCGGCCGCCCGGCTGGGGGTTTCCTGACGGGGCGTCAGCCGTGCAGGTAGACGATGCCGAGCTTGGTGAGCTGCCAGTGCTGGGCGGCGGATCCGTTGTCGGGGGCGAGCTGGACCAGGCGGTTGCCCTGGGCGTCGGTCTGGGTGGTGGCGGTGGCGAGCTTGGTCGGGTCCTGGGAGTCGGCGAGCTTGTAGGTGCCGTCGCCGACGGGCTGCAGCAGCCAGTGCTGGTTGCCGCCGCCGGTGCAGCGCCACTGCTGGACCTTGGTGCCGGGGGCGGTGGCGGCGCCGGCCGCGTCGAGGCACATGTCGCGGTTGCCGCTGAAGTCGAGCTCGTAGGAGCCGCCGGCCTTGGCCTCGAACACGAAGGACTGGTTCAGCCCGCCGGTGGGCGCGTAGGTGATGGCGGTGCGGCCGTTGGTGGAGTCGCCGTAGCTGCCGCCGCCGGCCAGGTCGAGGACCTTGCCGTCGGACTGGTTGGCGAGCTGGTACCAGGCGCCGTCCTCGGGGGCGTCGGGGAACGGCTTGCCGGGGGTGAGCGGGGTGATCGAGGTGCCGTCCTGCTGGTTGAGCGAGCAGAACGCCTGGCCGAGCGCGGCCTGCTGGTAGAACTGCCGCAGGCAGGCGGCCTCGGCGGCGTACCCGGCGACCCGCAGGTGGTACGACTGGCGGACGTTGTTCATGCACAGGCCGGGGATGGAGATCGGGCTGTCGCAGCCGTTGCGGGTCTTCTCGGAGAGGTCGATCACGTCGCCGTTGGTGTACTCGTACGGCGAGCTGGTCCACTCGGCGCAGACCTCGTGGCCGAAGGCGACCCGGCGCTGGTCGAGGTAGCGGACGCCGGGGACGCCGGAGGCGGCTTCGCGCAGGGCGTCGCTGAGGGTGGGGACGACCCAGTTGTGGCCCCAGGCGAGGTCCTCGGGGAAGGCGGGGCAGCCGTCGGCGACCTTGCCGGCGTAGTCGTTGCGCCGGATGTCGGGGGTGATCGGGTTGAAGTACGACTGGTAGACCAGCTGGTAGGAGTCGTCCGAGTAGCCGGCCTTCCGCATGGTGTTGCGGATGTTGGTGAGCGCGGCGGTCACCTTGGGCTTGACCCCGGCGGCCCGGCGGGTGATCTCGGCGCTGCCGATGGTGTCCCGGCAGCCCTGGGACTGCGGGATCGGGAAGTACTGGGCGAGGCAGGACATCATGATGCCGGCGAACTCGAAGTCGTCGTTCGCGCCGATCGTGACGACCACCATCTTGACGTCGTACTTGCCCGCGGTGGCGGCGAGTTGGACGTCCTGCTTGGGTTCGCCGAAGTCGCCGCTGCCGGGGCCGGTGATCTTCGCCAGTTCGGGGTCGCTGACCAGGTCGCCGGTCTGGGCGCCGGAGCAGGCCAGGTCGATCGGGGTGACGCCGGGCAGCTGGGTCACGAAGATCTCGGACCTGGTGGAGCGGTGGCAGTAGTTGGTGGGGGTGTCGGTGCCGGGGACGTAGTCGTCGCCGGTGTCGGTGCCGGCGCCTTCGCCGGATATCGCGCTGTCACCGAGCGCGACGATCGCGGCGGGCTTGCCCGGGCTGCCGGAGGCGGCCCGGGCGTCGGCCGCGCCGAGGCCGGTGCCGAGGCCGAGGGCGGCGAGCAGGGCGGCGGTGGCGAGCAGCGCGGGCGGGCGGCGGCGGGCCGCCCGGCCGAGGAGTGACCTGGACACTCATGACTCCTTGCGAGGGTGGGGGATCGCCCGGCGGGTGCCGGGCGGCGCGGAGCACGGGTGCCGGGCCCGGGGCCCGGCGAACATGAGTCAGGCTCACATGCTAGGTACTGACAGGTAACACAACAAGACTCGCGGCAGCATGACGACCCGTCAGCGCCGCGGCCCGGAGAACCGGAGCCCCGGCCCGGAGAAACGGACGAGCCGCCGCCCGCACCCCGCCAGGAGGGTGCGGACGACGGCTCGGCCGACTGGTGGCCGTGCGTCAGCCGACGTTGGCGCAGGAGTTGCCGAACGCCGGGTTCAGGGCGCCGATCACGTCGATCGAGTTGCCGCACAGGTTGACCGGGATGTGCACCGGAACCTGGATCTCGTTGCCGGAGGCGACACCGGGGGAACCGGCGGCGACACCCTCGGCGCCGCTGCTCGCCATGGCGGAGCCCGCACCGGCGGCGACGATGCCCACGACAGCGGCGCCGACGGCGGCGGCCTTCTTGATGCTCATTGAGTCTCCTCGATAAATCAGATCTTCCAATTGCCGCGCCGGGGGCTGCCGGAAGGAAGCACACGGGACGTGCACCAGGCCAACGAAACCGCTCCGGCGCAGTTGCGGACGCCCCCAAACAATCACCCACTCGGCCTAATCCGCGCATTCGGGTGACGCCCGGGGCCGTTCGCGGAATCCGCCCGTTTCCCCGGCCGCATCGGCTCGTTCTTCCTCACGAACACCGCTCCACAGGCAGCCCCCGGGCCGCCCTGGACGCGCCGCCAAGCGACCGCCCCCAGCCGTGAGTGGGCAGCCGCCGGCGCACCCCGACGCGGCACGCGTCGCCCGAGCCAAGGGCGACACGAGGCAGTTGGGCCGCGTGAGTGACATTCACGGCGCATCCGGAAAACCGCGGGCGATGATGCGATCGCCCGGCACCCGACCATCCATCAGTCGGGCAGAACGTGAGGAAGAGAGCTATGCGCAACTTCAAGAAGGCCGCGGTCCTGTCCGTCGCCGCCGCCGGTCTGGTCCTCGGCTCGGCCGGCCTGGCCAACGCCTCCGCCGGCGCCGAGGGCGTCGCCGCCGGCTCCCCCGGCGTGCTCTCCGGCAACCTGATCCAGGTCCCGGTGCACGTCCCGGTCAACGTCTGCGGCAACACCGTCAACGTGATCGGCCTGCTGAACCCGGCGTTCGGCAACTCCTGCGCCAACGTCGGCTGAACTGCCTGACGCAGCGCCCGCGCCGCACCGCACCCCCGGGTGCGGTGCGGCGCACCAACTCCCTGTGTGATCTAGGAGATCAACCCCCATGCAGAACGTGAAGAAGGCCGCCGTCCTGTCGGCCGCCGCGGCCGGCCTGGTCCTCGGCTCGGCCGGTCTGGCCAACGCCTCCGCCGGCGCCGAGGGCGTCGCCGCCAACTCCCCCGGCGTGCTCTCGGGCAACGCGGTGCAGGTCCCGGTGCACGTCCCGGTGAACGTCTGCGGCAACTCGATCAACGTCATCGGCCTGCTGAACCCGGCGTTCGGCAACACCTGCGCCAACGTGGACATGCCGGCCGAGCACCACGAGCACCACGAGCCGCCGGTCGGCGACGACTGCTGAACGGCCCCGGCTGATCGGTAACCCCGTGCAGACTGCCCCTCGGCCCCGCGGCCGGGGGGCCGCGCGCGTTCCCCCCGGAGCACCGCTCCACTCACCCCGAAGGATTGGCCGATGACCCGGAAGACCACCGGCGCCGTGGCCGCGCTCGGCGCCGCCGTGCTGCTCGGCGGCGTCACCGCCCAGGCCGCGCACGCCGAGACCGAGACGCTCGGCGGGCTGCCCGTGCCCACCACCCACCTGCAGAACACCGACCCCCAGCAGGCCGTCGGCAGCACCACCGGCGCGCTCGGCTACGCCGTCGCCCCGGTGAAGGACCTGCGGCTCGACCCGTGGGCCGGCTCCGGTGCGGACGTGCTGAACAACGGCGTCGCGGTCGTCCCCGACAACGGCGTCGCCCCGGTCGGCACCGCCCCGCTCACCGCGCCGCTGTCCGGCGGCGGCGGCGCGAAGGACCTCCCGCTGGCCGGCCCGCTGCTCGGCGCGCTGCCGGGCTGAGCCCGGACGCGGAGCGGCCCGGGCTCCCCGTGAGGGGCCCGGGCCGCTCCGTCGTGTCCGGCGGTCCGTCAGAACTGCGTCCGGTCCAGCCCGCTGGCGAGGATGCCCACCGGGTCGGCCTGGTTCATCATCTCGCCGGTGGTGGCGGTGGTGGTGGCGGCCAGGTTCCGCACCGAGTCGGTGACCGAGATCTGGTCCTGCTCGCCGCCGAGCGAGGCGCTCGCGCCCGGGACGGCCTGCACCGGCGCGGTCACCAGGTGCGGGTCGACCTTGTCCAGGGTCAGTGCGGCGTCGGTGAGCCGGCCGCCCCGGCCCTCCACGAAGGAGACCGGCTGGCCCAGGCCGACCGCCGGGCCGCCCAGGTTGAGCGGGGCGGCCGGGGCGTCCAGGCCGAGGGTGCCGAGCTCGGCGCCGCGGTCGACCTCGGGCAGCGGCAGCACCGCGCCCAGCGAGGGGCCGGCCTTGCCGCCGTTGAGCGCGGGCAGCACGTGGTCCGGGATCGGCCGGGTCGGGCTCTGGTCGGTCCCGGTGGGCGGCATCAGCGGCGAGGTCGGGATCCCGCCGTGCACCTCGCCGCCGTCCGGCAGCAGCGGGAGCGGGGCGGTGGCCGCGCTGAGCGGGATGCTGAACGGCACCTCCTGGGTGGCCAGGCCGTTCTCGATCGCGGCCACCTCGGCCGGGGTCTTCGGAGCGGCCTGGGCCGCGCCCTGCGCCGCCACCACGCCGGCGCCGACCGCCAGCAGCAGGGCGCCGGTCGCCCGCTTGGAGAGCTTCATGCTGTTCGCCGTTCGTTCGGGGAGTTCGGGAAATGGGTTCGAGTGCCTGATGGGCACCCTGGCGAACGAGTCACCTCCCTCGCGGATAGCGGGAGTTAACCGGAACGGCTGAATAATCCGATCTCCGCACCGACGAAAATCCGACCGGCGCGCGGGTAAACCGGTGACCAATGACGAATTTCCTCCGGACCCCGTAACTTTCCGTGCCGCCATTCTTTGATCCCGACGACGACGGGGCAGCACCCCTCGAACAGCATTTCAGAGAGGCATCTCCACCATGCTCAAGAAGACTTTCGCTACCGTCGGCCTGGCCGCCGCCGCGCTCGCCGCGGTGTCCACCCCCGCCGTCGCCATCGGCAACGCGGACGGTTCGGCCGGCTCGATCCAGGGCAACGGCGGCACCAACGCCACCGGCACCTGGGGCAACAACAGCCCGAACTTCCACTTCGCCGACAACCCGAACATCTGCCTCCCGGAGATCCACAACATCGGCGTCGGCGTGCTCGGCGTGGCTGTCCCGGTCGAGGTGGACGCGCTCAACAACCAGCCCAAGCAGACCTGCGTGGTCGGCCAGGGCACCCTCGGCAGCGGCGACGGCGGCGTCTCCCACCTGGTCGGCTGACCCACCGTCACTGCCCCCCGGCGCGGAGCCCCACGCTCCGCGCGGCACGACCCGCCCGGTCCGCTCCCCCGGTCCGGCGGTCAGGACCAGGCGCGAGCCACGCGTCGGTCCGCTGCTCCACTCCATCAGATCCGAAAAGGAAAACCCAATGATCAAGAAGGCTCTCGCCGCCGCCGGCATCGCCGCCGCCGGTCTCGCCTCGATCGCCTCCCCGGCGATGGCCATCGGCGACGCGGACGGCGCCGCCACCTCGGTTCAGGGCAACGGCGGCACCAACGCCACCGGCACCTCGGGCAACCACAGCCCGAACTTCCACACCCTGGACAACCCGAACCTCTGCCTCCCCGAGGTCCACAACATCGCGGTCGCCGTCATCGGTGTCGCGGTGCCGGTCGAGGCCGGTGTCCTCAACAACCAGCCGTCGCAGACCTGCGTCGTCGGCCAGAACACCGTGGGCAGCGGCGACGGTGGCGTCAGCCACCTGATCGGCTGACCTTCCGGTCGCAACCGACCGCCGGGTCCGGGGGAGCGATCCCGCGGGCCCGGCGGTTCCATGTCTCCGGCCGCTCCCGGAAACCCGTTCGTCTGCGGTGCGATCGGGTGATCGGAGCACCGGTGGGCGCGTGCAGCGCCGTTCCAGCCGCACCGCTGTGTTCCCTGGAACCACTTCCCTGACGCAGAGAGGAACCCCCATGAAGAGCAAGCTGGGCAAGGTCGTCGTCACCTCCGTCGCCGCCCTCGCACTGGCCGGCATCGCCGCCCCCGCCTACGCGCACGTCGCCGTCGGCGGCGGCCAGGAGGGTGTCGCCACCGCCGACGAGCCCTTCGTCGCCGGCCACTGGGCGGGCTTCGCCGAGACCTCCCACATCTTCACCGCGGGCGGCGGCTACGGCTGGGCCACCGACACCGCCGTCGGCGGCGGCGAGGGCGGCATCGTCGACATCGGCTGACCCGACGTCAACCCCGGAGGGCGCGGCGGCCGTTCACGGCCGCCGCGCCCTCCGTCGTGCCCGCGCCGATTTCCTGTTATGCCAATTGACACTATGGAAAATCCGGCCTACCGTCGACGCCCGTGGAGGAGAAGCGCGGCCGCGGCAGGCCGAGGAAGGACCCGGAGAAGCTGGCCCGCTGGGTGCCGCCGGAGGGCTGGTCCCGGCTGGTGGCCTGGGTGTCGCCGGAGGAGAAGAAGGCGCTGAAGCGGGTCGCCGTGGAGGCGGAGGTGTCGGTCGCGGACCTGGTCCGCGCGCTGGCCGCCGGCCTGGCCGCGGGGACGGTCACGCCCGAGGAACTTGTCGGTCAGGTACGGAGGGGGATGGCAACCATGGAGAAGATCCCGACGCTGTTCGAGCGGGACGCCGGCTTCCGGGTGGTGGACCGCCCGCGCGCCGAGTGCGCCTGGGTGTTCGCCGGGGAGGGCACGGCGACCGAGAAGCTGGACGGCACGAACGTCCGACTGACCGTCCGCTCGGGGCGGTTGGTGCGGGTGGAGAAGCGCCGCAACCCGAACGCCGCGCAGAAGGCGCTGGGCATCGTCGACGGCTGGTACGCCGACACCGCGGAGGACGCCGCCGAGGACAGGTGGATCCTGGCCGCCGCCCGCGGCACCGAGGTGGCCGGCTGGCCGGACGGGGAGCACCCGTGCGAGGCGCTGGGGCCGCGGATCCAGGGCAACCCGCTGGGGCTCGACCGGCACCTGTGCCTGCCGTTCGACCGCGAGGCGCCGGTGTACGAGGAGGTCCCGCGCAGCTACCGGGGCCTGCGGGAGCACCTGGCGGAGCTGGAGAGCCGGTTCGCGCCGGGCGCGCTCGCCGAGGGCATCGTCTTCCACCACCCGGACGGTCGGCGCGCCAAGATCAAGCGGAAGGACTTCCCGAAGTCCGCCTGATCCCGGCGCGCCTGACGCGCCGTCAGCGCAGCAGGCCCGCGGCCTCGACCGCCCAGTAGGTGAGGATCTGCTCGGCGCCGGCCCGGCGGATCGAGGTGAGGGTCTCCATGATCGTCCGCTCGCGGTCGATCCAGCCGTTGGCCGCGGCGGCCTCGACCATCGCGTACTCGCCGGAGACCTGGTACGCGGAGACCGGCACCGGGGAGGCGTCGGCGACCTGGCGCAGGATGTCCAGGTAGGCCATCGCGGGCTTGACCATCACCAGGTCGGCGCCCTCGGCGAGGTCCTGCTCCAGTTCGCGCAGCGCCTCGCGGGCGTTGGCCGGGTCCTGCTGGTAGGTCTTGCGGTCGCCCTTGAGCGAGGAGCCGACGGCCTCCCGGAACGGGCCGAAGAACGCCGAGGCGTACTTGGCGGTGTAGGCGAGGATGCCGGTGTCCCGGTGCCCGGCCGCGTCCAGCGCCCTGCGGATCACCGCGACCTGGCCGTCCATCATCCCGGACGGGCCGACCAGGTGGACGCCCGCGTCGGCCTGGACGACGGCCATCTCGGCGTAGCGCTCCAGGGTGGCGTCGTTGTCGACCGAGCCGTCCTCGGCGAGCACCCCGCAGTGGCCGTGGTCGGTGTACTCGTCCAGGCACAGGTCGGACATCACCACCAGCTGGTCGCCGACCTCGGAGACCACGTCGCGGATGGCGAGCTGCAGGATGCCCTCGGGGTTGGTGCCCTCGGAGCCGACCGCGTCCTGCACCTCGGGGACGCCGAACAGCATGAGGCCGCCGACCCCGGCCTCGGCGGCCTCGACGGCGGCCCGGCGCAGGGTGTCCCGGGTGTGCTGGACCACGCCCGGCATCGAGGTGATCGGCCTCGGCTCGGTGATCCCCTCGCGGACGAACGCGGGCAGGACCAGCTCGGCCGGGTGCAGCCGGGTCTCGGCGACCAGGCGGCGCATCGCCGGGGTGGAGCGCAGCCGGCGCGGGCGGACGGACGGGAATTCGGCGGACACTTCGAAGGCTCCCTGGGTCGCGGAGAATGCGCCGGGGGGAGGCCCGAGGGCCTCCCCCCGACCGAGGGTCAGCGCGCCTTGCGGCGCGAGCCGGGGCGGCGTTCGCTCGGCCGGTAGACCGGCTCGCCCGCCGCGGTGGCGGCGTCCCGGCGGGTGGCCCCGAAGTCGGCCAGCGCCTGGGCGAGCGCGGACGCGGACGGGGCCGGGGCCATCACGTCGACCCGCAGGCCGTGTTCCTCCGCCGTCTTGGCGGTGGCCGGGCCGATGCAGGCGATGACGGTCACGTTGTGCGGCTTGCCGGCGATGCCGACCAGGTTGCGGACGGTCGAGGACGAGGTGAACAGCACCGCGTCGAAGCCGCCGCCCTTGATCGCCTCGCGGGTCTCGGCCGGCGGCGGCGAGGCGCGCACCGTGCGGTACGCGGTCACGTCGTCGACCTCCCAGCCGAGTTCGACCAGGCCGGCCACCAGGGTCTCGGTGGCGATGTCGGCGCGCGGCAGCAGCACCCGGTCGATCGGGTCGAACACCGGGTCGTACGGCGGCCAGTCCTCCAGCAGGCCCGCGGCGGACTGCTCGCCGGAGGGCACCAGGTCGGGCTTGACGCCGAAGTCGACCAGCGCCTGCGCGGTGGTCTCGCCGACCGCGGCGACCTTGATCCCGGCGAACGCCCGGGCGTCCAGGCCGTACTCCTCGAACTTCTCCCGGACGGCCTTGACGGCGTTGACCGAGGTGAAGGCGATCCACTCGTAGCGTCCGGTGACCAGGCCCTTGATGGCCCGCTCCATCTGCTGCGGGGTGCGCGGCGGCTCGACCGCGATGGTCGGCACCTCCTGCGGCACCGCGCCGTACGAGCGCAGCTGGTCGGACAGGCCGTGGGCCTGTTCCTTGGTGCGCGGCACGAGGACGTTCCAGCCGAACAGCGGCTTGGTCTCGAACCACGAGTGCGAGGCCCGGTGGGCGACCTGCTCGCCCACCACGGCTATCACCGAGGTCGCCGGGTCCACCGGGGCGGAGACCGGCGAGGGCAGCACCCGGGCGGCCTTCAGGTCGGCGGCGATGGCGGCCAGCGTGGAGGTGAAGGTGCGCTGCCGGGTGGTGGTGCCCGACAGCGTCGCGGAGAGCGCCGCGTCCGGCTTGCGGCCGTGCGCCACCAGGGAGTTGGCGGTCGCGGGCAGCTGGCCCAGGGTGGTGCGCACCACCAGGGTGGTCTCCGGCGCGCCCAGGTCGACGACCTGGCCGGCCAGCAGCGCCTCGGCGTCCACGAAGCGGACGTCGGCGCCCTGGCCGCCGCGCAGCGGCACGCCCGCGTAGGCGGGCACGCCGACCGACTGGGCGACGCCCGGGACGACCTCGAACGGCACGCCGGCCTTGGCGCAGCGCAGCATCTCCTGGGCGGCGCAGCCGTCCAGGCCGGGGTCGCCGTCCACGGTGCGGACCAGGTGGCGCCCGGCCTTGACCGCGTCGGCGGCCAGGTCGGCGAGCTCCTTGCCCGCGTCGGCCGGGTCGATGACCTGGACGCCGTTGGGACAGTGGGTGCGGACCGCGGCGGCGGTCAGCGGGTCGGCGATCAGCACGTCGGCGGTGCCGAGCACGTCGACGGCGCGCAGGGTGAGCAGTCCGGGGTCGCCGGGACCGGCGCCGAGGAAGGTGCAGCGCCCTGCGGGCGGGTGGAATCCGGCGGCGGTCATCGGGCGCGCTCCCCCATCAGGTTGGCCGCTCCGGTGTCGAGCAGCCGGGTGGCCAGGGCGCGGCCCAGGGCCGCGGCCTGCTCCTCGGCGGTCTCGTCGGGGACGAGCGGGCCGTTGGCGGACATCTTGAGCAGTTCGGCGCCGTCGGTGGTGCCGACCACGCCGTCCAGGCGCAGTTCGGTGCCGGTCCAGGCGGCCAGGGCGGCGACCGGGGCGGAGCAGCCCGCCTCCAGGGTGGCCAGCAGGGCGCGTTCGGCGACCACGGCGGCCCGGGTGGGGCGGTGGTCGAGCCGGGCCAGCACGGCGGCCAGGGTCGGGTCGACGCACTCGACGGCGAGCGCGCCCTGCCCGGGGGCGGGGAGCATCAGCGCGGGGTCGAGGTGCTCGGTGATCTCGGCGGAGCGGCCGAGCCGGTTGAGTCCGGCGGTGGCCAGCACCACGGCGTCCAGCTCGCCGGAGCGGACGTAGTTGATCCGGGTGTCGACGTTGCCGCGGATCGGCACGGTCACCAGGTCGGCGCCGCGGGCCCGGGCCCAGGCGTTGAGCTGGGCCATCCGGCGCGGGGAGCCGGTGCCGACCCGGACGGTGCGGCCGGAGCTCTTGCCGACCAGTTCGGCCAGGTCCAGGCCGTCGCGGGCGACCAGCGCGTCCCGGACGTCCTCGCGCTCGGGGACTGCGGCCAGCAGCAGCCCGGCGGGGGCGGCGGTGGGCAGGTCCTTGAGCGAGTGGACGGCCAGGTCGATCCGGCCCTCCAGCAGGGCGTCGCGCAGGGCGGAGACGAACACCCCGGTGCCGCCGATCTGGGCCAGCGACTCGCGGGAGACGTCCCCGTAGGTGGTGATCTCGACCAGCTCCACCCGGCGGCCGGTGATCTTGGCGACCTCCTCCGCGACCATGCCCGACTGGGCCATGGCGAGGGCGCTGCGGCGGGTGCCGAGGCGCAGCGGCGTCACTGTCTCTTGACCATTCATGAGGTGATCGTCCTGGTCGTGCTGGGGGGCTGACGGGGTGTTCATCTGGTGGCTCCGGCGGGCGGGGCGGTGGCTCCGGCGGGCGGGGCGACGGCGGCCTGGGCGGCGGGGATGCCGCCCGGCGGGATCGAGGATCCCGCCTGGGCGCCGATCGGGGTGCCGGAGACAGCGTGCACTGCCGCGGGGTCCAAGTCGAACAGTTCGCGCAGGGCTTCCGCGTAGGAGGCTCCGCCGGGTTCGGCGGCGAGCTGCTTGACCTTGACGGTCGGGGCGTGCAGCAGTTTGTCGACCACCCGGCGCACGGTCTGCGAGATCTCCGCGCTGGAGCGCTCGTCGAGGTCCGGCAGCCGCGAGGTGAGGCGGGCGAGTTCGCCGCGGACCACCTCGGAGGCCATGGCGCGCAGGGCGACCACGGTCGGGGCGATCCGGGCGGCGCGCTGGGCCTGCCCGAAGGCGGTGACCTCGTCCGCGACGATGGTGGAGACGGCGTCCACGTCGCCGGCGCCGGGGGTGGCGGCGTGCGCGTGCGAGAGGCTCTCCAGGTCGACCAGCAGCGCGCCGTCGAGGGCGTGCACGGCGTGGTCGACGTCCCGGGGCATGGCCAGGTCGAGGAAGGCCAGCGGGGCTGTGCTGTCCCGGCTCGCGGTCTGGGCGCTGCGGAGCGCGAGCGCGGCGGCGACCTCGGGGGCGTCGATCACGGTGCCGGCCGCGCCGGTGCAGGAGATCACCAGGTCGACGTCGGCGAGCGCCTGCGGGACCTTGGCGAAGTCCAGGGTGCGGGCGGCGCCGCCGAGGATCTCCACCAGCCGCTCGGCGCGGGCCGGGGTGCGGTTGGCGACCAGCAGGTCGGTGACGCCGGAGCGGACCAGGGTGGCGGCGGCCAGCGAGCTCATCGAGCCCGCGCCGACCACCAGGGCGCGCTTGCCGGCGATCGGGCCGGCCCCGGCGGCGACCTGCTCCAGGCCGAAGGTGACCAGCGACTGGCCGGCCTTGTCGATGCCGGTCTCGCTGTGGGCGCGCTTGCCGACCCGCAGGGCCTGCTGGAACAGCTCGTTCAGGCCGCGGCCCGCGGTGTGCTCCTCCTGGGCCTTGGCCAGCGCGTCGCGCAGCTGGCCGAGGATCTGGCCCTCGCCGACCACCATCGAGTCCAGGCCGCAGGCCACCGAGAACAGGTGGTGGACGGCGCGGTCCTCGTAGTGCACGTACAGGTGGGGGGTGAGCTCGTCCAGGTCGACGCCGCTGTGCCCGGCGAGCAACTGGGACAGCTCGGCGACGCCTGCGTGGAACTTGTCCACGTCGGCGTACAGCTCGATCCGGTTGCAGGTGTTGACCAGCGCGGCCTCGGCGACGGTCGCCGACGCGGCCGCCTCGTGCAGCACCCGGGTCGGGCTGTCGCCGGTGAGCGCGGCGCGCTCCAGCACGCCGACCGGCGCGGTCCGGTGGCTCAGACCGACTACCAGAAGACTCATGCCCCCACCTCGTCGTGACGGATGTTCGTGCTCACGCCGGCATCACCGCGGACAGGTCGTCGTCCGGGCCGGCCTTGGCGGCGGGCGCGGTCTTCGCCTGCTCGGCCTTGCCGCCACCGGCGGCCCGACGCAGTTTGGCAGCCGCGGCCCGAACCGGGCCGGGGGCGCGGTCGAGCACCGAGTCTCCCGCGGACGGTTCGTCGCCGGCCTTGCGCTGCTCGTGGAAGGCGAGGATCTGCAGCTCTATCGACAGGTCGACCTTGCGCACGTCCACCCCGTCCGGCACGGTCAGCACGGTCGGGGCGAAGTTCAGGATGCTGGTCACGCCGGCCTCCACCAGCCGGTCGCAGACCTGCTGGGCGGCGCCGGGCGGGGTGGTGATCACGCCGATGGAGACGTGCTGGGTGGCGACGATCTCCTCCAGCTCGTCCATGTGCCGCACGGGCAGGCCCGCGGCGGTGCTGCCGACCACGCTCGGGTCGGCGTCCAGCAGCGCGGCTACCCGGAAGCCCCGGGAGGCGAAACCGCCGTAGTTGGCGAGGGCGTGGCCGAGGTTGCCGATGCCGACGATGACGACCGGCCAGTCCTGGGTGAGGCCCAGCTCGCGGGAGATCTGGTAGACGAGGTACTCCACGTCGTACCCGACGCCGCGGGTGCCGTAGGAGCCGAGGTAGGAGAAGTCCTTGCGGAGCTTCGCGGAGTTCACCCCGGCGGCGGCGGCCAGTTCCTCGGAGGAGACGGTCGGGACCGAGCGCTCGGAGAGCGCGGTCAGCGCCCGCAGGTAGAGCGGGAGGCGGGCCACGGTCGCCTCGGGGATGCCCCGCGCACGCGAGGACCTGCGCGCGGCGCCCGGGTCGGGCGTCTGCGAACTGCTGGGTGAGGGTCGGCCGATTGCCACGTTGCTCCTGTGGGTGAAGCTGGGCTTGGACCGCCAGGCTATGCGTTTGTGAACGTGTGCACAAAGATGGTGTCCGATTTGTCCCCGAACAGTGACACGCATCACTCGTAACCCGCCGAACCGATCATCGCCCGCGGGCCCTCCACCCCCGCCGGCCACGGCCCCAGCGGCGCCACCCGGCGCAGCAGCGGGGCCTCCCCGCGCGAGCCGGCCGAGCGGGCCGGGCCCAGCCGCGGCCACGGCACCACCGGTGCGGCGGGCGGCGCGGGCAGCCGGACGTCCGGGCAGCCGGTCCGGCGGCAGTGCCGCAGCAGCTCCACCGTCGCCTGCGCGTCGCCGAGCGCGGTGTGCGCCGGGAACCAGCCCAGCCCGGCCGCCTCCACGCACGCGGACAGCCCGAAGCCGCCGGCCTCCGGCAGCATCCGGCGGGCGATCCGCATCGTGCACAGCAGCGGCACCGGCGGCAGCGCCACCCCGATCCGGGCGAACTCGCGCTCCAGGAACGCCCGGTCGCACGTCACGTGGTGACCGACCAGCACCCGGCCGGCCAGCAGCTCCAGCAGCCGGGGCGCGATCTGCCGGAACCGCGGCGCGCCCTCGACGTCGCCCTGGGCTATGCCGTGCACGTGCGTCGGCCCGACCGGCCCGGCCGGGTCCACCAGCGTGGTGAACTCCCGCTCGGTGCGCAGCCCGGCGTCCAGCTGCACCACGGCCACCTCGACCACCCGGTGGCGCCAGGGGCTACGACCGGTGGCCTCGACGTCGACGACGGCGTAGCCGTTCATCGCGCCCTCCTCTTGCACAGCCCCCGGCGGACACGGAAACCGTTCGATCGTAAGCCGAGGAGTGAAGGAACTCCTAGGCCGATCTTCATCGGACGTTCACGAAGCACGGGTACCCGGAGAGGGCCGGGGCCGGGGCTCAGGCGCCGAGCGCCTTGCGCAGCCGGGCCTCGTCGACCCGCCAGAAGTCGTGCTGGCGGCCGTCGACCAGGGTGACCGGGATCTGCTCGGCGTACTGCTCGTAGAGGGCCGGGTCCTGCAGGATGTCCTTCTCCTCGAAGGCGGCGCCCAGGTCGCCGGTGACCTTGAGGATCACCGCGCGGGCGTCCTCGCAGAGGTGGCAGCCGGGCTTGCCGATCAGGGTGACGGTGGTCTCGGCGGGGTTCTTCTTCGCGCGTCGCAGCAGGCTCACCGGTTCATTGTGCCGCCGCCCGTTCACTGCGGCGGCACTCCGCGGACACGGGGTCGGTCGGCCGCGCTGACTATGCTCGTCGCATGGCCGCGCTACGAAGGCTCACCCAGTCAAGGCGTTCCACCGGCGACCGGACCGCCCTGGCGGCCGAGGCCGCGGCCGACGCCGCCGAGGCCCAGCTCGCGCCGCAGCCGCCGAAGGCGCCCGCGGACGACCACACGCCGGAGCCCGGGGACGTCCGGGCGGCCGCGTTCTTCGACTGCGACAACACCATCCTGCGCGGGGCGGCGATCTTCTACCTCGGGGTCGGGCTGTACCGGCGGCGCTTCTTCTCCCGCCGCGACCTGGCCCGGTTCGCCTGGCAGCAGGCGGCGTTCCGGCTGCACGGCGCGGAGAACCCGGAGCACATCGCCGACGCCCGGGACAGCGCGCTCGGACTGGTGGCCGGCAAGCGCACCGCGGACCTGGAGCGGATCTGCGAGGAGATCTTCGAGCCGGTGCTGGCCGAGAAGGTCTGGCCGGGCACCCGGGCGCTGGTGCAGATGCACCTGGACGCCGGGCAGCGGGTGTGGCTGGTGACCGCCGCGCCGCAGGAGGTGGCCCGGCTGATCGCCCGCCGGCTGGGCATGACCGGCGCGCTCGGCACCGTCGCCGAGACCCGGGACGGCGAGTACACCGGCCGGCTGGTCGGCGGGATGCTGCACGGCCCGGCCAAGGCGGCCGCGGTGCAGGAGCTGGCCCGCCGCGAGCAGTTGGACCTGGCGCGCTGCGCGGCGTTCAGCGACTCCGCCAACGACATCCCGATGCTGAGCCTGGTCGGCCACCCGTACGTGATCAACCCGGACGGGGCGCTGCGCCGGCACGCGCGGGCGATGGGCTGGCGGGTGCGGGACTTCCGGACCGGGCGGAAGGCGGCCCGGATCGGCCTCCCGGCGGCGGCCGGGCTGGGCGTGCTGGCGGGGGCGGCCGCGGCGGCGGTCGCGGTGCACCGCCGGCAGCGGGCCTGACCCGGCGTCAACCCGGTGGCCGCGACACGCCCCTGTGCGGGTGGTCGTGCAGGTCGGAGCGGTGCGGGGGCGCCCGGGGGCGGGCAGTGGTTCGGGAGCGTCCGGCCCTGACCGGAACTGATCGTTCGGCAGTCGGCCAAAGTCGTGGGTTGGGACGGCTGATAGCGGGGAAACCCGGCCTGCGCACCGGTGTTCGGTCACCTGCTGTGCACAAGTGGTCACATTGAGCCGGATGGATGGCGCCAACTTCGGTCACCGGTAGGTGAATATGCGCAAGAAGTGGACCTCAACCGACCACTTCGACCACGCGGTGTAGCTGTCATTGCACAAAGCGTTATTCTCTCCTGGATGCACACCACCCGTAGCGTCCCCGTGACGGGTGGCCCGTGCGGCGTGCTCTCCGCCCAGGCGGAGGTGATCCGTCCACAGTTCTGCCTCTGGGAGTCCCGTGTACCCACCCGTCCGGAACGACGCGCCAGCCACCTCCCGCCCGTCGACCGCCACTCTGCGCCGCGGTGTGCGCCTGGAACGGCTGTGGGCCGCGATCCGCGAGTTCGAACTGGTCGTGCCGCAGCCCGCGGTGGCCGGCCCAGCGTTCGCCGCGCCCGCCCCGGCCGCGTTCGCCGCACCGCTGCTGCGCTCGACCACGACCGGCTCCGCCGCCTCCGGCAGCGCCCCCGCCGCGGGCCCGCGCGGCCGCACCGTGCCCGCCCCCGGCACCCGCGGCCGCTCCCGCAGCGCGCCCGCCGGGCCCGGCTACGACACCGAGCACAACCCGGTGGTGGAGCTGGTCGAGCGGGCCCAGAACGGCGAGAGCGAAGCCTTCGGTCGGCTCTACGACCACTACGCCGACACCGTGTACCGGTACATCTACTACCGGGTCGGCAGCCGGGCCACCGCCGAGGACCTGACCAGCGAGACCTTCCTGCGCGCGCTGCGCCGGATCGGCACCTTCACCTGGCAGGGCCGCGACTTCGGCGCCTGGCTGGTCACCATCGCCCGCAACCTGGTGGCCGACCACTTCAAGTCCAGCCGGTTCCGGCTGGAGGTCACCACCGGCGAGATGCTCGACTCCAACGAGTGCGAGCGCAGCCCCGAGGAGTCGGTGCTGGAGTCGCTCTCCAACGCCGCCCTGCTGGACGCGGTGCGCCGGCTCAACCCGCAGCAGCAGGAGTGCGTCACGCTGCGCTTCCTGCAGGGCCTGTCGGTCGCCGAGACGGCCCGGATCATGGGCAAGAACGAGGGCGCCATCAAGACGCTGCAGTACCGGGCGGTGCGCACGCTGGCCCGCCTGCTGCCGCCGGACGCCCGGTGATCCGCGGCCCGTGGACGTGATAGCCCACAGACCGGCCCGGCCCCGGCCTGCGCCCGACGGACCGTCAACCCGCCCCGGCGCCAAGCACGTCCGGGTGACGGGGCGGTCATCTGCTCTGCTTAATACGCCAGGGGGGTCGTGCGTAACCGACTCCCGACACCGCTCGTTGGCCAGCGTGCAATCCGCCACCGGGCTCTCAGTCAAGTGGGAACTCGAGCTGTCACCCGATGGTGTGGTTTCGGCCTGTCGGGACAACCAACCGGCGGGCCACGGTGTCGAAAACGACGAAGGGAGGTGTGGCCCGTGACGGCAAACGTGCTGGAGCACCGGCGGGCGAAGTCCTTCGCCGAGGCGCTGGAGGCCCACCAGAGTGACCAGCGGAGCAGCGGCTCGCACCGGGCCGGCTCCGCCGCCATGACCGAGCTCCTCGCCATGGCCGACGCGCTCGGCGCGGTGCCCGCGCCCGAGCTCGCCGCCGAGACGCGGACGGTCCAACGAGCCCGGCTGATGGCCGCGTTCGAGCAGGAGTGGGCCGGTGGCGCCCCCACCGCGGTCCTCCCCGCCCAGCGCGCCCCGCGCACCCGCCGCACCCGCTGGGGCCGCCGCCTGGCCATCGGCGGCCTGGTCGCCGGCGTCGCCGTCGGCGGGTTCGCCGGAGCCGCCGCCGCCTCCACCAACGCCCTCCCGGGCGACGCCCTGTACGGCATGAAGCGCGGCCTCGAAGGACTGCGCCTCGACTGGGCCGACAGCGACACCGAGCGCGGCGCCCTGCTGCTCCAGCAGGCGTCCACCCGGCTCGACGAGGCGCAGTCGCTGCTCGGCCGCTCCGACAGCCCGACCTCGCTCAGCCCCACCACGGTCGACCAGGTCCGCCGTGCGCTCGACGACATGCACGCCGAGGCGCTCCGCGGCCGCGACCTGCTGCGCGCCGTCTACCGCACCAACGGCTCGCTCACCCCGATGCGCCAACTCGCCGGCTTCGCCGGGGAGGACCAGCGCTGGTCGGCCCTGCAGTCCAAGCTGCCGTCCGGGCTGAGCGCCCAGGCCGGCAAGGTCGACCAGCTCTTCGACGACATAAGCGAGGACGTCGCGCCGCTACGGCTGGAGCAGGTCCCCGGCCAGGGCGGCAGCGGCGGCAGCGGGAGCACCGCGGGCGGCGGCGCGAGCGGCGGCAGCAGCGCGGGCACCGGCACGGACCGGCAGCCGCTGCTGCCCGGCACCGGGGCGTCCGGCGGCACGAGCGGCGGCCAGGCCCCGGCGGCGGTCCCGTCGGTCCGGGTCAGCCCGGCTCCCGGCGCGGGCGCCGCGGGCGGCCTCGGCGACCTGCTGGGCGGCCTGACCGGCACCGGCGCCTCGGCCGCCGCGAGCGGCTCCCCGGCCGCGTCCGCCGCCCCCGCCCCGGCCCCCTCGGGCTCCCCGAGCGCCCCCTCCGCGGGCGCGGTCCCGGGCATCACCATCCCGCCGCTGGTCCCGGGCCTGCTCCCGGGCCTGACGCTCAACTAGGCGGCACCGGCAGGAGGGTGGGGAACCGCGCGCAGCGTGAAGACGACGCGCGGTTCCCCGCACCCTGCCGTCCGGGATCAGCCGAAGACCGAACGCCGTTGCACCAGCAGCTTGTACAGCGTGTGCTGGATGGTCTCCCGGACCTGGTCGGTGAGGTTGAAGACCAGCATCGGGTCCTCGGCCGCGTCCTTCGGGTAGCTGTCGGTGGGGATCGGCTCGCCGAACTGGATGGTCCACTTGGTGGGGAGCGGGATCGCGCCGAGCGGGCCGAGCCAGGGGAAGGTGGGCGTGATCGGGACGTAGGGCAGGCCGAGCAGCCGGGCCAGGGTCTTGAAGTTGCCGATCATCGGGTAGGTCTCCTCGGCGCCGACGATCGAGCAGGGCACGATCGGCACGCCGGCCCGCAGCGCGGAGGCGACGAAGCCGCCGCGGCCGAAGCGCTGGAGCTTGTAGCGGTCGGCGAAGGGCTTGCCGATGCCCTTGAAGCCCTCGGGCCAGACGCCGACCACCTCGCCGCGTTCCAGCAGGGTCTGGGCGTCCTCGTTGCAGGCCAGGGTGTGTCCGGCCTTGCGGGCCAGCTCGTTGACCACGGGCAGGACGAAGACCAGGTCGGCGGCGAGCATCCGCAGGTGCCGGTCGGCGTGGTCGTGGACGGCGACCTGGGTCATCAGGGCGTCCAGCGGGATGGTGCCGGAGTGGTTGGCGACGATCAGCACGCCGCCCTCGGCGGGGATGTGCTCGGTGCCGCGGACCTCGATCCGGAAGTACTTCTCGGCGAGCGGCCGGAGCAGGGCGAGGAAGACCTCCTCGGTGAGCTCCCGGTCGAAGCCGAAGTCGTCGACCTCGTAGTCGCCGGTGAGCCGGCGGCGCAGGAAGCCGAGGCCGTGGGCGGCGCGTTCCTCCCAGCCCTTGCCGAACACCCGGGTGGCGGTGGCGCCGAGCTGCCCGGCGAGGGCGGTGCCGACGCCGTCGGCGATCCGGTCGGCGAGGCCGGGGCGCGGTTCGGGGCCGTTCCAGCTGGGGGCGGACTCGATCGGGATGACCTTGGCCGCCGGGTCGGCGGACTCCCGGGCGGCTGTCATCGCGGCCTCAACTCCTGGGTGTCGGTGGGGTGGTGGGGGTTGCCGAGCAGGCCGGCCAGCCGGTCGGTGACGGCGGTGAGCCGCTCGGGCGGCAGCGGGCCGGGCGAGCTGTGCGCGACGAAGTCGGCGAAGGTCTCCGGGGTGGTCCAGCGCGGTGCCCAGCCGTACCGGTCGCGCAGCTGGGCGGTGTCCACCACGCGTCCGTGGGTGAGCAGTTGGAGCTGTTCCTGGGAGAACGCCCGGTCCGCGGGGGCGGCCAGCTGCCGGGCCAGCTGGGCGACCAGGCCGAGTGCGGGCCGCAGCAGCGGGACGGTGGGGCGGCCGAGCCGGCGGGCGCACTGGGAGAGCAGCAGGACGCCGTCCCCGGCGACGTTGTAGGTGCCGGTCGGGGCGCCGAGGGCGGCCAGTCGCAGCGCCTCCAGGGCGTCGTCCTCGTGGACGAACTGCAGCCGCGGGTCGTGGCCGAACGCGGTGGGCAGCACCGGGAGGCGGAAGTAGGCGGCGAGCGGGGTGTCGCCGTCCGGTCCGAGGATGTTGGCGAAGCGCAGCACGGTGACCGCGACGTCGGGGCGGCGGCGGGCGAAGCCGCGGACGTAGCCCTCGACCTCGGCGGCGTCCCGGGCGAAGCCGCCGGGGGGCAGCGCCTTGGGCTGCATCCGCTCGCCGAACACGGCCGGGTCGCGGGGCGCGGAGCCGTACACCGCGGTGGTGGACTTGACCACCAGCCGGCCCAGCCCGGGCGCCTGTTGGCAGGCGCCGAGCAGCTGCATGGTGCCGATGACGTTGCTCTCCTTCACCGCGGCCCGGCCGCCGTGGCCGAGCGCGGTGACGTTGAGGTGCACGACAGTGTCGACCTCGTGCTCGGCGATCACCCGGGCGATCGCGGGGCGCCGCGGGTCGACCTGGGCGTAGCGGACGCCGGGCGGCAGTCCGGTCGGCGGCGGGGCGGCGTCCACCCCGACCACCCGGTCCACGTCGGGCCGTTCGGCGATCCGTTCGGCGAAGCGCGCGCCGAGCGGGCGCGCCACGCCGGTGACGAGCACGACCTTGCCCACGATGCCCCGACCTCCCTGGATGCCCGCCCTGGCCTGCACCGTACCGCGCGGAGGTTCCGGAGGCTCAAACGCCACTGCCCGCCCCGGGGATTTCTCCCTGGGGCGGGCAGCGGCACACCGTCGGCGCCAGTTCTACCTGCGTAGCTGAACGCGTGTGCGGGGGGATCATCCCCGCGAGAGCGAGGATGGCGCCGAACGGTGTTACTTCTTGTTGCGACGCTGGACGCGAGTCCGCTTCAGAAGCTTGCGGTGCTTCTTCTTGGCCATACGCTTGCGACGCTTCTTGATGACAGAGCCCACGGAATTTCCTCGCTCACTCGGACCCGCGCCCGTGAGAGACGGGAGTCCATACGACTGACGGAGGGCCTAGCCTACCGTCCACGTCGCGTTTGCCGTAATCGGTGCCCCTGCGGGGCCCCGGCCTACGCGCTTTCCAGGCGCACGTAGGACTCCTGGAGGTACTCGTGCACCTTCTGCTCGGGCACCCGGAAGGAGCGTCCGACCCGGATGGCCGGAAGCTCGCCGCTGTGCACGAGGCGGTAGACCGTCATCTTCGACACCCGCATCACCGAGGCGACCTCGGCCACGGTCAGGAAGACGACATCCTGCAGGGGACGTTCGCCGGAACTCATGACCCATCACCCGACCCTTACCCGTGTGCAAGGCACCGGCTTCCCCTCCGGTGACTCCACCGGCACACGTGTATCCCCAGAGTAGTTATGGGTGGTACGGGTGGGAAGAGGGGGGCCCTCACCTGTTGTACGGTGCGAGATCCGCCCGTTGCAGTACGTAGTCGCTCAGCGGAACGTAGCAGCTCGGCGCGGAGCCGTCCTCGAGCGGGACGACCACCTCCACCAGCCCGTCCGCCTCGGCGGCGAACGGGGCGAC
Organism: Kitasatospora cineracea; assembly: GCF_003751605.1. Lineage (NCBI taxonomy): Bacteria > Bacillati > Actinomycetota > Actinomycetes > Kitasatosporales > Streptomycetaceae > Kitasatospora > Kitasatospora cineracea. The sequence continues at coordinate 2,081,410 of NZ_RJVJ01000001.1, read as the reverse complement.
GTCGTTGCAGTCCGCGATGCCGCCGGCCGGGATGCCCAGGCGGCCCGCGCCGCAGAGCCAGCCGTGGTCGCCCAGCACCAGGTCGGGCGGGCGGTGCCCGGCGTCGGCGAGGGCGGTCAGGGCGAGCCGGACCGGCAGCGGGGAGTGGGTGTGGGCGAGGTCGCCGGGGCCGGGGCGGCCGGGCCCGTCCGGGCCGTCCAGGGCGCGCACCACCAGGACGCCGTCCAGCACGTCGAGGTAGCGGGGGCGCTCGCCCTCCGGGGTGGGCTCGCGGAAGCGCACGCCCCGCGCGGGGGTGTGCACGGTGCATCCGGCCGCTTCGAGCGCCTCGGCCAGCGCGCGGTGGAAGCCCGCCAGCTTGGTGGGGTGGCCGGTGCCGGCCAGCACGCCGCCGCGCCGCCCGGCGGTGCGGCGCAGCAGGAGGGCGAGGCGGTCCAGGGCGTCCAGGGTGCGGTCGGGGTCGATCGAGTCGGGGCCCTCGGTGTAGCCGGGGTCCGGGTGCACGCCGACGCGTTCGGCCATCAGCCGCAGCACCGCGTCCGGGTCGCGGCGGGGCTCCGGCTCCAGCCCCATCAGGGCCTTGGGGTCGCCCTGGGCGAACAGCCGGTAGTGGCGCAGGTTGTTCTGCCGGGGCGTGGGCACCTCGGGGCCGGCCAGTCGGTGCTTGACCAGGTAGGCGCGCAGCTCCGCGCGGGCGGTCACGGGATCAGCCCGTGCTGCGGCAGGACGGCCCGGCGGGTCGCCAGGACGGCCTGGTCGAGGCGGTCGGCGGGGTCGTAGCCGCCGTCCTGGAAGTCCGCCCAGTGCGGGGTGGCGCCGTCGGTCATCCGCAGCGGGGCGGGGCGGCAGGTCAGCCGGTACACCTCGGCGCGCCACTCCTCGGGGGTCTCGGTGGCCGGGTCGACGGGGTGGCCGGCCGCGGTGGCCACCAGGTGCGTCCAGGTCCGGGGCACCACGTCGACCACCGCGTACCCGCCGCCGCCGGTGGCGATCCAGCGGCCGCCGGCGTGCTCGTGGGCGAGGCGGTGGACGGCCTCGGCGACGATCCGCTGGGCGTCGACGGTGACGGCGAGGTGGGCCAGCGGGTCCTCGACGTGGGTGTCGGCGCCGTGCTGGCTGACGATCACCTGCGGGCGGAACGCGGCCAGCAGTTCGGGCACCAGGGCGTGGAAGGCGCGCAGCCACCCGGCGTCGCCCGTCCCGGCGGGCAGCGCCAGGTTGGCGGCGGTGCCCCCGGCGTCCGGGCCGCCGGTCTCGGTGGCCCAACCGGTCTGCGGGAACAGCGTGCTGGGGCTCTCGTGCAGCGAGACGGTCAGCACCCGCGGGTCGTTCCAGAACGCCTGCTGCACGCCGTCGCCGTGGTGGACGTCCACGTCCACGTAGGCGACCCGCTCGGCGCCCAGTTCGAGCAGCCGGGCGATCGCCAGCGCCGGGTCGTTGTAGATGCAGAACCCGGACGCCTGCCCGGGCATCGCGTGGTGCAGGCCGCCCGCGAAGTTCACCGCGTGCGGGGTCTCCCCGCGCCACACCGCCTCGGCCGCCGCCACCGACTGTCCGGCGATCAGCGCGGAGGCGGTGTGCAGCCCCGGGAACGCCCAGTTGTCGTCCGTCCCCAGCCCGTGCGCCGCGTCGACCGCGGACGGGTCGGCCGCGGCCCGCTTCACCGCCGCCACGTACTCGGCCGTGTGCACCAGCCGCAGCGTCGACTCCCCGGCGGGCGGCGCCGAACGCACCGTCACCGACGGCTGCCCGGTCAGCCCGAGCGACTCGACCAGCCGCATCGTCAACGCGAGCCGGGTCGGGTCCATCGGATGCCCGGGCCCGAAGTCGTATCCGGTCTCCGCCTCGTCCCAGAACAGGTGCAGCCCACAGGTGCTTTCCGCCATGCCCACACCGTATCGGGGCCGACCCCGGCCGCCCGCCCGCCCCGGTTCCGACTCGGCCCGCTCGCTGGCCGGTTGACGCCGCTTCACTGCCGACGAATGACCGGATGGCGATCGCTTCCGGACCGCTTCGCGCGGAGCGTAGCGGGCGTGTTACGTTCCGCAATGTAATCCATTAGATCGCCCCGGCGGCGCGCCAACACCCCGGGGCATGACACAGGACCTCAACTTCCCATGCGAGTTCATCGTAGCGCCCACAAGGACCACTTCACCGTCCTGCCGAACAAAATGCTGCAGCGCGTCAAACTGCGCAACGGCCCGCGCGGGCTGCTCGCCTTCCTGCTCTCCCTGCCCGACGGGTGGCGGATGACCGCCCAGCAGATGGCGGCGATCACCGGCGACAGCCTCTGGGCGACCCGCAAGGCCCTGCGCGACCTGACCCGCGCGGGCTACTACACCGTCGTCAAGACCCGGCTGGCCAACGGCCGGATCATCTCCGTGCAGCACGTCACCGACACTCCCGGGCAGTTCGCACCGGGTGACGGTCCACCGGTACCCGGTCCTCCTGCACCCTCCAAGACAAAAGAACAGAGCAAAGAAACCTCCCTCCCGCCCCGTCTGCCCGAACCTCCCGTGATCCCGCGCCCGCACACGCGACCGGAGCCACAGCCACAACCGCAGCCGCAGCCGCAGGCGCAGCCGCAACCGCAACCGCAGCCGCAGGCGCAGCCGCAACCGCAACCGCAGCCACGAACCGCACCGTGCCCACCCGCCCCCGCGCCCGCCCTGGACGACCGCACCGGGCCGGCCGCCGCGCTCCTGCTCCGCGTCGTCCGCCCCGAACCCCGCCTACGGATCGGCGAGGCCGAAGCCGCCCGCCTCGCCCCGCTGGTGGCCCACTGGATCGACCTCGGCAGCACTCCCGCCGACCTCGCCGCCGCCCTCCTCCCCGGCCTCCCCGAACACGTCCACTTCCCCGCCGGCTTCATCCACCGCCGCCTCATCGACAAACGCCCCGCCCTCCCCGCCACCCGAGCTCCCCTCCCGACCTGTCCCTCCTGCCACGACCCCGTCCCCCGCCCCGGCCCCTGCCCGCCCTGCGGCCGGGCTCCGGACACCCCGCCCGCCCCGCTCACCGGCAGCGCCCGCGCCTTCGCCCGCGAGGCCGTCCGCGCCGCCCAGCAGGCCCGCTCCCGCATCCTCACCCCCGCGGCCCGCTGAGCCGCGCACCACGGAAAGTGCAGCCCTCATGCCCGACTTCCTGTCGATCACCGAAGCCCGCACCCGCCTCGGGGGGCTGGTCCGCCACGTCGCCCGCACCCGCCGCGACCGCGTCACCATCACCGTCAACGGGCTCCCCGCCGCCGTCCTCGTCAACCCCCGGGAACTGGCCGACCTCGAAGCCACCCTGGCCTGGCACCGCACCCGGCGGACCGCCGGTGCGCCCGCGGCCGCACCGGACGCGCCCGCCTGAGTCCTGCTCCCCCCCGGAGGGGCGATCGCGGTCCGGCCGGGGCGGGGGCGTTCGCGGCGGGGCGGGCGAACTCGTCCGGCACGGCGTCGAGCAGGCGGGGGCAGCGGGCGTCGGGTTCGTCCCGGCGGCGTCGCCCCGGAGTACGCCGGGCGCACCGCCTAGGCCGGGGCCTTCGCCAGGTCGGGCCGGTCGGCGGCCGGGGCCGGGAGGAAGTGCGGGGCGAGCGGGAGGACGGCGAGGACGAGGAGCATGGGGGCGCAGAAGGCCCAGCGGTAGTCGGAGAGTTCGGCGAGGGAGCCGACGAGGGGGGAGCCGATCAGGAAGCCGACGTAGTTGAAGAGGTTGAGGCGGGCGACGGCGGCGTCGCTGGCGTGCGGGAAGAGGCGGCCGCCGGCGGCGAAGACCTGGGGGATGATCGCGCAGATGCCGAAGCCGAGGACGGTGAAGCCGAGGACCCCGGTCCAGGTGCCGGGGGCGAGGACGGCGATCAGGAAGCCCGCGCCGGCCACCGCGGTGCCGGTGCGGACGACGGGGAGGACGGTGAAGCGCTGGACGGCGCGGTCGCCGACGGCGCGGCCGAGCAGCATGGCGACCATGTAGCCGAGGTAGGAGAACTTGGCGAGGTCGGCGGGGCTGTGCAGGCCGTCGGTGAGGTACTTGACGCTGTAGTTGGAGACGGAGGCGTCGGCGATGTAGGCGAAGGCCATCACGGCGCAGAGCGGGAGCAGCGGCTTCCAGGGGATGCGGCGGGCGGCGAGTTCGGCGGCCTCCCGGACGGCGTCGCCGAGTTCGGCGGGGCCGGCGAAGTGGCGGCCGACGAGCAGGGCGGCGGGGACCAGGACGGTCGCGGCGCCGCCGAACAGCAGGGGCAGGCCGGTGTCCCAGTGCGCGGCGAGGGCCGCGAGCGCGGCGCCGAGGATGCCGCCGAGGCTGAACGCGGCGTGGAAGCCGATCATGATGCTGCGGCCGTAGCAGTGCTGGAGGCCGACGCCGAGCATGTTCATGGAGGCGTCGAGGGCGCCGACCAGGAGGCCGAACAGGCCGAGGGCGATGGCGAGTTGCCACAGCTGCGAGCCGAGGCCGGTGAGGGCGAGGGTGAGGCAGAGGGCGGGTTGGACGACCCGCAGGACGCCGCGGGCGGTGGTGCGTTTGACCAGGGTCTCGGAGGCGATCGAGCCGACGCCGGCCAGGATCGGGACGGCGGCCAGGAAGACCGGCAGCAGTCCGTCACTGAGGCCGTAACGTTTCTGCAGGTCGGTGATGCAGGTGACCAGCAGGGCGAAGGTGGTGCCCTGCAGGAAGAACGAGACGGCCAGTGCGACCCGGGCCTGCCGGAGCCGCGGGGTGGGTTCGGCCAGCGCCGCGACCTGCATGGGAACCTCGCTCACCACCGACGCTACCGGCCGGTACGCAACTGTTGGGCAGAGCGTAGGCGGTCGGCCGCGCCGGCGGGAGGGGTGCGACGGGATCAGTTCGGCAGCAGGCGGACCGCCTCGTCCAGCGCGGTGAGCAGCCCGGTGGCCCCGGCCGAGGTGAGCTTGGCCGGGTCGGTGAGCGCGGCGTACCCGTACACGTCCATGCCGGCGGCGCGGGCGGCCAGCACGCCGTTGCGGCTGTCCTCCAGGACCAGGCAGCGGGCCGGGTCGGCGCCCATGGCGCGGGCGGCGTGCAGGAACAGGTCGGGGGCGGGCTTGCCGACGCCGACGTCCTGGGCGGAGAACAGCAGTTCGTCGGTGAAGTAGCCGGACAGGCCGGTGAGGCGGTGCGCGGTGCGGATCCAGGAGTGGTGGGCGGAGGAGGCCACGCAGTAGCGGACGCCGTGCTCCTGGAGGTGGGTGAGCAGCTTCTCGGCCCCGGCCACCGGCCGCAGCCCGTCGGCGAAGGCGGCGAACACCCGCTCGTGGAACAGGTCGTCGAAGCCAGCCGGGAGGGTCGCCCCGTACCGTTCGGCGACCACGTCGTGCACGGTGTGCGCGGCGGTGCCCATGAAGTCGCGGTAGGAGTCCTCGATCGTGGTGGGGAAGCCGAGTTCGGTCAGGTACTCGGCGAGCACCCGGTTCGAGATCGGCTCGCTGTCCACCAGCACGCCGTCGTTGTCCAGGATCAGCAGGTCGTAGCCCGTGTCGTCGCTCACGGGGCCCGAGCCTACTTGCCGCCGCCGGCCAGCTCCCGGGAGCGGTCCCGGGCGGCCTCCAGGGCGCCGAGCAGGGCGGCCCGGACGCCGTGGTTCTCCAGTTCGCGGATGGCGGCGATGGTGGTGCCGGCCGGGGAGGTGACGGCCTCGCGGAGCTTGACCGGGTGCTCGCCGGAGTCGCGGAGCATCACCGAGGCGCCGATCGCGGACTGCACGATCAGCTCGTGCGCGACCTGCCGGGGTAGGCCGAGCAGGATGCCCGCGTCGATCATCGCCTCGACCAGGAAGTAGAAGTAGGCGGGGCCGGAGCCGGAGAGCGCGGTGGCGGCGTCCTGCTGGCTCTCCGGGACGCGCAGCGCCTTGCCGACCGAGCGGAAGATCGCCTCGGTGCGGGCCAGGTGGGCCTCGGTGGCGTGCGAGCCGCCGGAGATGACGCTCATGCCCTCGTCGACCAGCACGGGGGTGTTGGGCATCACCCGGACCACGGGGGTGCCGGGGGCGAGGCGCTCCTCGAACCAGGCGGTGGGGATGCCCGCGGCGGCCGAGACGACCAGCTTGTCGGCGGCCACGTGCTCGGCCAGCTCGTCCAGCAGGGCGCCCATGTCCTGCGGCTTGACCGCGAGGATCAGGGTGTCGGCGAGCTTGGCGGCCTCGGCGTTGGTGGCGGTGCCGACGCCGTAGCGGTCGGCGAGTTCGGTGGCGCGCTCGGAGCGGCGGGCGGTGACCAGCACGTCGGCGGGTGCGGTGCCGGCCCGGAGCAGTCCGGAGAGCAGGGCCTCGCCGATCTTGCCCGTCCCGAGGAAGGCGATCTTCTGCCCGGCGGTGGTGCGGTCGCTCATGGGACTCTCCGTGCGCTGCGGTTCCGGTTCCTGCCCGCCATCTTGCCCCGGGACGTCCCCGCCCCGACGGACGTGTCCACCCTGCGGTCGGCCCGCCCGCGCCCCGGCTCCCGTAGGGGGAATCTCAGGGGTGCGGGCTCTGGATTCCGGGGGCGGGCGGGAGCACCGTGGAGGCATGGGACACGGAGAGTTGTCAGGACGTGAGAACCGCCAGGTCGCCGTCGCCGCCGCGACGCTCGGACCGTGGCGGACGGCTGCGGCGGTGGGCACGGTGGTCGGCGGGGCCGCGCTCGCGGTGGACGTGGTCACCCTGCACTGGTCACTGGGCATCCTGTCCGGGCCGGTGAGCCTGGGGTTGTTCTTCTTCTTCCTGGTCGGCACGGTCGGCGGGCGGCTGCGCGGCGGCGGTGACCGGCGGCTGCGCCGCTGGGCGGACGAGCACCCGTGGCAGTCGGCGCTGCCGGCCTCCGGGGCGCTGCTGGTGCTGAACACCCTGGCGCTGTGGCTGCTGGGCGACCACGGCCTGTTCGGGGCGCTGTTCACCTCGCTGCTGCCGGCCGGCGCCCTGCTGGCGGTGGCGGGCGTGGTCGGCGCGGTGAAGGCGGCCCGCAGGCGCTGACGACCCGTCATTCCGCCCCCGGTGTCAGGCGTGCCGGGGGTGGTCGGCATACTTCCGGCCGTGCCGACGATAGACGAGCCGAGGCCGGACGAAGGCCCCGGCAGACCCGACGACCCCTTCGAGGGACTGGTACTGGACGAGGAGTTCGTCCGGTCCGCGACGAACAAGGAGGCGTCCGGGCGGGCCCGGATGCTGACCGAGCGGTGGAAGAACAACCCGCCGCCGGAGAACGGGCCGTGGCGCCCGACGACGGAGGTCCGCCCCGTCACGGAGATCCGCCGCTCCCGGTGGCGCCGCCGGGCCCGCCCGGTGGCGCGCTACCCGCGGGCGCGGTGGCGGCCGGGCCTGGGCAGCGCGCTGGTGCTGCTGCTGGTGCCGGTGCTGGTGCTGATCGGGCTGGCGTCCCTCGGTGACGGCTCGACGCTCCCGCCGAAGTCCTCCGCGCTGCCCACCGTGGGTGCGGAGACCGCCCCGCCGAGCAGTGCGGCGCCCAGCGTGGACCCGGACGTGCCGACCCCGGAGCGCCCCTGGGCGGGTTCGCCCGCCGAGGCGTGGCCGAACGGCGTGGAGGGCATCGGGATGCCCGACAGCACGCCCGCCACGGGCGTGTTCAGCGCGAAGCAGGTGGCCGCGAACGTGGAGGCGGTGAAGGCGTACCTGGTCGCCGGCAACCTCGACCCGCAGGTGCTGTCGGGCGGCAGCGCCCAGCACGTCCTGGACCTGATGGACGGGCCGGACGCCAAGGACCTGGCCGCGGCGCTGGCGCACCCGAGCGCCGAGCACGACCCGACCTCCTGGGTGAGCCGCTTCGACCCGGCCCGGGCGGTGCCGGTCACCGACCAGGTGAAGGTGCAGGGCCGGATCAGCTTCGAGGGCGACGGCGAGCAGGGCATGCTGGTGCACACCGACGTGACCTACGTGTACGCGCTGCGCCCCGGCCCGGACGCCGGGAAGACCTCCCCGGGCGACGGCGGCACCGCGCTGCCCGCCTCCTGGGCCCAGGTGGACCGCAGCCGGGTGGTGGACCGGGAGATCGTCCGCCGGGTGCAGGACTTCCGGTTCTACGACCCGAAGCACTACAAGGTGACGCCCGGGAAGCCGCGGCTGGGCGAGGGCCGCAGCGACTTCGGCAACAACCGCTGCGACACGGGCTCCGGCTACCTGGAGCCCGAGTTCGAGTTCATGCGGGCGACCGCGACCGGCCCGGCGCCGAGCGGCCCGGCCACCGACCCGTACGACCGGACCAAGCCCCTGCAGGACGGCGAGGAGTGCGGCACGCTGACCCGCAGCTGACGGACGCTCAGGCCCGCCGCCGGGCCGCCTTGCGGGCCTCGCGCTCGGCGCGGGCGGCCCGGCGGCGGTGCCAGGTGGCGGTCTCCTGGTCGTGGACGGCCCGCCGGAGGCCCTCGCCGGGGGCCTCGACCAGGCTGCGGGCGAAGTAGACGGCCAGGGCGCCGGCGAAGCCGATCAGCCAGACTCCGGCCAGCGGCTTCTCCTCGGCCATCCAGCCGGTCAGCGAGTCCCTGCCCTCGGTGAGGATCTTCCAGTTCCGCAGGCCGGCCAGGGCCGAGCAGACGCCGATGGCGAGCATCAGCAGCAGCGAGAGCGGGGCGGCCTCGGAGAGCCGGACGCCGGAGACGCCCAGCCGCAGCGCGAGCGCCCCGGCGGCGGTGGCCGCGAGGGCGCCGAGCGAGACCGCGACGCGGCGCAGCCAGTAGCCGGTGCCGCGGTGGACCCAGGTGGTGCCGAAGTAGCGGATCGGCCGGGGGGCGGGTGCCCCGTCCGCGGTGCTGGTCGGTCCCGCCGTGCTCGTCGTCGTCACGGTCCGATTATCACCACGAGCGGGGGCCCGCCCCGGGAGCAACGCGCTCCGGAGCGGGCCCCGGGCCCGGGCGGGGGTCAGCCGAGCTTGGAGACGTCCCGGACGGCGCCCTTGTCGGCGGAGGTGGCCATCGCCGCGTACGCCTTGAGCGCGGCCGAGACGTGCCGCTCGCGGGTCTTCGGGCGGTAGCCGCCCTCGGACTCCAGCTTGAGCCGGCGCTCGTGCAGTTCCTCGAAGGAGACGTCGAGGTTGATGGTGCGGGCCGGGATGTCGATGGTGATCGAGTCGCCGTCCTCGACCAGCGCGATGGCGCCGCCGGAGGCCGCCTCCGGGGAGATGTGGCCGATGGACAGGCCCGAGGTGCCGCCGGAGAACCGGCCGTCGGTGATCAGCGCGCAGGCCTTGCCCAGGCCGCGGCCCTTGAGGAAGGAGGTCGGGTAGAGCATCTCCTGCATGCCGGGGCCGCCCTTGGGGCCCTCGTAGCGGATGACCACCACGTCGCCCTCGGTGATCTCCTTGCGGAGGATCTTGTCGACCGCCTCGTCCTGGGACTCGCAGACCACGGCCTTGCCCTGGAAGCGCCAGATCGACTCGTCCACGCCCGCGGTCTTCACCACGCAGCCGTCCTCGGCGATGTTGCCGTACAGCACCGCGAGGCCGCCCTCGACCGAGTAGGCGTGCTCGACGCTGCGGATGCAGCCCCCGGCGGCGTCGGTGTCCAGGGTGTCCCAGCGCTCGGACTGGCTGAACGCCTCGGCGGAGCGGACGCAGCCGGGGGCCGCGTACCAGAGGTCGACGGCCTCGGCGGAGGCGGAGCCGCCGCGGACGTCCCAGGTCTTCATCCACTCGGCGAGCGAGTCGGAGTGCACGGTGTGCACGTCCTCGTGCAGCAGGCCGCCGCGGTACAGCTCGCCGAGGATGGCGGGGATGCCGCCGGCCCGGTGCACGTCCTCCATGTAGTAGGAGCCGTTCGGGGCGACCTTGGACAGGCAGGGCACCTTGCGGGAGATGCTGTCGATCACCCGCATGTCGAAGTCGACCCCGGCCTCCTGGGCGGCGGCCAGCAGGTGCAGGATCGTGTTGGTGGAGCCGCCCATCGCGATGTCCAGCGCCATCGCGTTCTCGAACGCGGCGCGGGTGGCGATGTTGCGCGGCAGCACCGACTCGTCGTCGCCGCCGTAGTAGCGGTTGGTGATCTCGACGACGGTGCGGCCGGCCTGCTCGTACAGGGCGCGGCGGCCGGTGTGGGTGGCCAGCAGCGAGCCGTTGCCGGGCAGCGAGAGGCCGATCGCCTCGGTCAGGCAGTTCATCGAGTTGGCGGTGAACATGCCGGAACAGGAGCCGCAGGTCGGGCAGGCGTTCTCCTCGATGATCGAGATGTCCGCGTCGGAGACGTTCTCGTTCACCGCCTGGGAGATCGCGTCGACCAGGTCGAGCTTGCGGACGGTTCCGTCGACCAGGGTGGCCTTGCCGGCCTCCATCGGGCCGCCGGAGACGAAGACCGTCGGGATGTCGAGGCGCAGCGCGGCCATCAGCATGCCGGGGGTGATCTTGTCGCAGTTGGAGATGCAGATCAGCGCGTCGGCGCAGTGCGCGTTGACCATGTACTCGACCGAGTCGGCGATCAGGTCGCGCGAGGGCAGCGAGTACAGCATGCCGTCGTGGCCCATGGCGATGCCGTCGTCGACCGCGATGGTGTTGAACTCGCGCGGGATGCCGCCCGCCTGCTTGATCGCCTCGGAGACGATCCGGCCGACCGGCTGCAGGTGGGTGTGGCCCGGGACGAACTCGGTGAAGGAGTTGGCGACCGCGATGATCGGCTTGCCGAAGTCCTCGCGGGCTACGCCCGCGGCGCGCAGAAGGGCGCGCGCGCCCGCCATGTTGCGACCCTGGGTGACCGTGTTGGACCTCAGCTGGGGCATCGTTGCCGCTCCTTCAGGAGACTCTCGGGGGCTGTCGAGCCTACGCCCGCACCGGCCGCCCCCGGACCCGGTGTCCGCGATGCGGTCAGTGCGGGCGCGCCGTCGGGCGCCCCGGCCGGGCCGGACTACGGCTTCGGCAGCACGTACACGTCCAGCAGGTAGGGCTCGGTGACCTCGCCGTCCGGGAAGTCGGCGAGCAGCGCCGCCCGTTCCGCGGCCAGGACCGGGGCCCGCTGCTCCGGCTCCAGCACCGCGAAGTACGAGCGGGAGGTGAGGTCGTCGATCACCTGGTCCACCGGGACGCGCCGCTCCCAGCGCAGCCGCGCGGAGCGCACCTCCAGGCCCGAGGCCGTCAACTTCTCGGGCCTGGCGTTCACCCCGCCGTTGTGGTGGTACGTCGACGGCAGGGCCGCCGTCAGCCGCTCCTGCTGGGCGGCCAGCCAGGGCACCCGGTAGTCCTTGACGTTCCACCACACGGCCAGCGCCCCGCCCGGGCGCAGCACCCGCACCGCCTCCGGGATCGAGCGCTCCGGCTCGGTCCAGTGGAACGCCTGGGCGTACGTCACCAGGTCCACCGAGGCGTCGTGGAACGGGAGTTCGTCGCCCGCGGCCTTCACCACCGGGATCTGCGGGCTGACCTCGCGCAGCACCGCGGCCATCCCGGGGCTGGGCTCGACCGCGACCACCCGGGCGCCGCGCCCGGCCAGCAGCCGGGTGGCGATGCCGGTGCCCGCGCCGACGTCCAGCACGTCGGCGCCGGCCAGCGGGCGGCCGGCCAGCCGCTCCAGCTCGTCGAACAGCTCGTCCGGGTAGGACGGCCGGGCGGCCTGGTACTGCGCGGCCACCGGGCCGAAGGAGTTGGCGTGCGCCTTGGCGTCGTACACGAGTGGGTTCCCCTGTTCGGTCACGGTCTCCTCCTCAGGCCCAGCTGCGCGAGCAGAGCACCAGGCGGTAGCCGTCCGGGTCGCGCACGGTGACGCCGTGCTCGTCCCAGTACGGGTTGTGCGCGGCGACCCGGGTGCCGCCGGCCTCGACCAGCCGCGCCACCAGCGCCTCGTCCACCGGGCCGCCGAGGTAGAGCACGAACAGGTCGTCGGCGGTCGGGGTGGGCTCCAGCGGGCGCTCCGGGTCGAGCGTCAGCTCGAAGTGCCAGCCGCCGCCCGGGAAGCCGACCATCACCAGGTCGTGCTCGCCGGGCACCCGCTCGGTGGTGCGCCACAGCACCGACAGGCCCAGGCCCTCGGTCCAGAAGCGTTCGGCGGCGGCCAGGTCCCGGGAGGGGCGGGCGTGCCGGACGTGGGTGCCGGGGCCGATCACGCGAGCTCCGCCTGCCACACCGGGCTGTCCACGTAGTGGTTGTCGTAGCGCTCCGCCGAGGCGCGGATCTCCGCCGGGTCGGCCTCGCCGCGCATCACCCGGCCCAGCAGGCGCAGGTAGTCGAAGCGGCCCAGGCCCGGGGTGAAGGTGAACAGCACGTCCGCGGTGCGGCCCTTGGCGGCGGCGAAGGCGTGCGGGGTGCGCGGCGGCACCGCCAGGAAGTCGCCCTGCTCCAGCAGCACCACCCGGTCGTCGACCAGCACCCGCAGGGCGCCGTCCAGCACGAAGAACAGTTCGGTGGCGCGGGTGTGGAAGTGCGCGGGGGCGCCGACCGCGCCCTCGGCGAAGCCGGAGCGGTAGGTGGTGTGCTCCGCGTTCTCGCCCAGCAGCGCGATCACGCTGCTCGGGTCCTCGCACGTCTCGGCCTCGTGGGCGCGTACCGGCTCGACCGGGAATTGGTTGATCATGTGGCCGACCCTAGGCCGAACTCCCCCGTGGCGCACACGCTTTGTGAGCAGAGGGCCCGTCAGCTCCCGGGCCGCGGGGTGGCCAGGTGCAGCCGGGTGAAGGCCAGCGCCTCGGCCAGGTCGGCCTCCCGCTCGGCGGGGCCGCCGGACTTGCGGGTGTTGACCTCCAGCACCACGTGCCCGTCGAAGCCGGTGCGGGCCAGCCGCTCCAGCAGTTCCGCGCACGGCTGCTTGCCGCGCCCCGGGATCAGGTGCTCGTCCTTGCCCGAGCCCGAGCCGTCCGCCAGGTGCACGTGCGCCAGCCGGTCGCCCATCCGGTCGACCAGTCCGAGCGCGTCGGTGCGGGAGGTCGCCGCGTGCGACAGGTCGACGGTGAAGTGCCGGTACGCCTCGTCCGTGACGTCCCAGCCCGGCGCGTACGCCAGCACCTCGCGGTCCCGGTAGCGCCACGGGTACATGTTCTCCACCGCGAACCGGACGTCGGTCTCCCCGGCCATCCGGTTCACCCCGGTCACGAAGTCCCGCGCGTACTGCCGCTGCCAGCGGAACGGCGGGTGCACCACCACGGTGTCCGCCCCGAGCCGCTCGGCCGCCCGCCGGGCCCGCACCAGCTTGGTCCAGGGGTCGGTGGTCCACACCCGCTGGGTGATCAGCAGGCAGGGCGCGTGCACCGCGAGGATCGGCACCGCGTACCGGTCGGAGAGCCGGCGCAGCGCCTCCACGTCCTGGCTCACCGGGTCGTTCCAGACCATCACCTCGACGCCGTCGTACCCCAGCCGCGCGGCCAGTTCGAACGCCGTCTCGGTGGTCGACGGGTACACCGACGCGGTCGACAGCGCGACCTTGGTGTCCGGCACGTGCAGCGCCGGGTGCGGCGGCGGCACCAGCCGGTCCGTGGTGCGCAGCAGCGGCGCCCGCTCCAGCTTGCGCCGCGCCGCCCGGGCGGCCCGGGCCGCCTTCGACGGCAGAGGGCCGCGCCCCGTCCTCCGCCCGCCCGCTGAATCCGCCACGTCCACCAGGTTAGACGCACCGCACCGCACCGCCGGATATCCGGTGGTGCGGTGCGGGGTGCGGCGGTGCGGGCGGTCACTTCACGGCGGCGGTCACTTCACGGCGGCGGGCTCCAGGACGGTGAACGCCTTGGGGATGTAGCCGGGCGAGGGGACGCCGTACTCGTAGCCGGTGACGCCGTCGACCAGCAGGTCGTAGACGCCCGGGAAGACGCCCTCGGAGTCGATCCGGACCTTCAGGCTGGTGCCGTCCGGGCTGGCCGAGAGCGGGGTGATCCTGAGCGGGGTGACCCGCTCGCTGGGCATCAGGAAGTGGAAACGGCTGCTCATGCTGAGCCCGGTGCCCTGGATGGTCACCTCGGCCTGCGTGTCCTGCAGGGCCGAGTTCGGGGTCAGCGTCCGCGGGACGCCGGAGCGCTCGATGCCCGTCCCGGCCCGGGTGCCGCCGATGGTGTAGGCCAGCGGGGTCCTGGCGGTGCCGGGGCCGAACAGCAGCACCGCGTGGCCGGTGCCCGCGCCGCTGTAGGCGCAGGTGTAGGACTCGACGCCGGAGGACACGCACTTGTAGGGGTTGGTCCGGTCGGACCAGTTCTCCCGGCCCGCCATGCCCAGCATCAGCTGGTCGTCCGGGTTGCCGGTGTCGGCGTGCAGGTCGATCTTCAGGTCCTGCCCGGCCTTCATGTCGAGCACCGCGCAGTAGACGGTGTCCGTGTCGGTGAGCGTCCCGGTCCGCTGCGGGAAGGCGTCGACGGAGACCGGGTGGGCGGCGCACTCCGGCGCCCAGCCGGCCGCGGTGGCCAGCTTCCAGATGTCCACCGTGGGCCTGGGCATCGCGCTGACCTGGCTGTAGGGGGTCAGCACCACCAGGTGGCGGCCCGCGCCGGCGACCCGGCAGTCGGGGCCCCAGCCGTGGCAGAGCAGCCCGCCCGCGGCGTCCACCACGTTCACCATGGTGGCCTGGCCGCCGATGGCGTGCCGGGCCTCCACCTGGAACAGGTCACCGGCGGCGGAGGTGAACGGGACGCAGTGCGCGTCGGTGGACGACTCGAAGCCGACCTCGGTGGCCCGGCCGCCGACCTGGCCGGACGGCTCGGCCAGGTCGCAGACCGCGGACGCGGTGGCGTCCCGGCGGGCGACCGTGAAGTCCGAGAAGTCCTGGTCGGAGAAGAGCACCGCGGTGTAGGCGCCGACCGGCGTGGTGCACACGCCCGCCGCGCCGGAGAGGATCCGGCAGGTCTCCCGGCCGGTGGCGTCGACCAGCCGCAGGCTGGAGTCCACCAGGCTGGTGCTCCCCAGCCGGTAGCCCACCAGCTCGCGGGCGGGGTGGTCGGCCGGGACGGTCAGGCAGGCCATCCGGCCCACCGCCGACACCGTGCCCGCCTGGCTCTTGCCGTTGCCGTAGGCCGAGGCGGCCCACGGGGCGCAGGTCGAGGTGTCGCCGAGCCGCTGGACCACCAGCCGGAAGTCGGCCACCCGGTTGGAGACCATCACGACCCGGAACGGGCCGGTGCCGGACAGCCGGCACAGCTGGTCGGCGTAGCCGGCCGCGCACGTCACCGCGCCGGTGGCGTCCAGCACCGCGGGGGCGACGCTGGTGCCGTCCTCGGGCGTCCGGTTCATCAGGTAGACGGCCTCGCCGGCCGCGGTCGGCAGGGTCAGGCAGCGGTCCTGCCCGATCGCGCCGAAGGAGTCCACGGCCGAGCCGGAGGTCAGCTGGTCGTCCCGGACGGGGGTGCAGCCCCGGGTCTCGGTGGCCGAGCGGAGCACCACCCCGTTCGCCCGCCGGGGGATGTCCGGCCGCACCGTGTAGGTGTAGTCGCCGGCCGTCAGGTCGCAGTCCCCGGTCTTGCAGACCTCGGTGCCGTCGGCCGCGTACACGTGGCCGGACGCCACCCCGTCCGGGTAGAGCCCGCGGTAGGAGTAGTGGCCGTCGGCGGGGACCCGCAGGATCCGGCAGCGCGCGGTGTCGGCCAGCGCGACGTCCTCGCCGTAGGCCTGCGGCTGCACCACCGGGCAGCCCTGCGGCTGCGAGAACCGGGACAGCGCCAGCTGGTAGGTGCCCTCCACGCCCTCGCCGCGCTGGACGACCGCCCGGTACGGGCCGGTGCCGGTGAGCGCGCAGTCCAGGTAGGCGTTGCCGTCGGTGCGGCAGACCGCCTTGCCGGTGCCGTCGAACAGGGTCGCGTCGACGTAGTGGCCGTTGTCGGGGCGCAGCAGCCGGACCCGCTCGCCCGGGGCGAAGTCGGCGGCGTAGCAGTTGCCCGCCAGGCCGGCCGGCACGGCGCCGCTGTAGACGGTGGGGGCGCCCAGCGTGCGGTCGGCGGCGGTGACCGTCACGCAGTCGTCGCCGGAGAGCACCGCCAGGTAGGACAGCGAGACCTCGACCGGGTCCGCGCTGTGGCTGTTGATCCGCAGCGTGTAGTCACCGGCCGGGCCGCTGGTGCACCGGGCCGGGCCGCCGAACCCGTAGGTGCTCGGCGAGACGTCGCACGGCATCTGGGTGCCGTCCGGGGCGTACAGCCGGGGCGGCGTCCCGTACAGCGGGGTGACCAGCTGGACGATCACCAGGTCGTCGGCCTTCGGCAGCCGCAGCGTGAAGGAGGTGTCGGTGTTCGGGGCGATGCGGCAGGACACCACGGTGTGCGGCGCCAGCGCGGCCGGGCAGGCGCCCGAGGCGGACGGGCTCGGCGTCGGGGTCGGGGTCGGCCCCGGCGTCGGGGTGGGCGTCGGCGTCGGCGTCGGGCCCGGCGTCGGGGTCGGCGTGCTGCCGGAGTTACCCGGGTTTCCGGCGTTACCGGAGTTGCCCGGGTTGCCGATCTGGACGGCGCTGTTCCCGCCGCTGCGGCCGCCGGCCGAACCGGACGAGCCGGTGGACCCGGTCCAGCCGGTGCCGTCGTCGGAGCCCTCGTCCGTGCCGTCGTCGGCACCGGTGGAGCCGGTGCCCGTGCCGTCGGTCGGGGTGGCCGCCGGCTCCGGCGTGGTGGGGGCCGTCGGGGACGGCGTGGCGGTCGCGGGCGGCGGGGCCGACGGCGACGCGCTCGCGGAGTCGGTGGCGGACGGGCTCGGCGCACCGGCCGCCGCGGTGGGCGAGGTGTCCTTCCCGGGGAGCAGGACGGCCAGCGCCACCAGGACGGCGAGCACCAGCGCCCCGGCGGTGCTCAGCACCACCGCTCTGTAGCGGCGGTCGGACGGCAGAACGGACAACGACATTCCCCCCACGAGCAAAACCCCGGCAAAACAAGCGGAGTTTAGCGATGCGCGCCCGAACGAGGGGAGGGTTGTTTCGTACTTGTCCGAACTGATACCCGGTCAGGCTTCGATCGCCACCCGGCCCTCGTGCCCGTCCATCGCGTCCAGCCGCCGCAGGATGATGCCCTCGCGCAGCGCCCACGGGCAGATGTCCAGCTCCTCCAGGCCGAACAGGTCCATCGCGGCGTCCGCGACCAGTGCCCCGGCCAGCAGTTGGCGGGCCCGGCCGAACGAGACGCCGGGGATCTGGGCGCGCTCGGCGGGCGTCATCGCGGCGAGCCGGGGCAGCCACGCGGAGAGGCCGGAGCGGGTGAGCCGGCGCGGGACGCGCACGCCCGCGCCCTCGGGGGCGGCGCCGGTCATCCGGGCCAGCTGCTTGAAGGTCTTGGAGGTGGCCACCGAGTGGTCCGGCGCCCCGAGCCGGGCGAAGTCGCCGACCGCGCCGGCGATCTCGGCCCGGATGTGCCGCCGCAGTTCGCGCAGGTCGCCCGGGTCGGCGATCTCGCCGGGCAGCCGGGAGGTGAGCCGGCCGGCGCCGAGCGGCAGCGAGGTGGCGACGTCGGGCTGCTCGTCGAGGCCGCAGGCGATCTCCAGCGAGCCGCCGCCGATGTCCAGGTTGAGCAGCCGGCCCGAGGACCAGCCGAACCAGCGGCGGACGGCCAGGAAGGTCAGCCGGGCCTCGTCCTGCCCGGACAGCACGGTGAGCGCGACGCCGGTCTCCGCCTCGACCCGGCGCAGCACCTCCTCGCCGTTGCTGGCCTCGCGGACCGCGGAGGTGGCGAACGGCAGCAGGTCCACGACGCCCTTGTCCTCGGCGACCCGGAGCGAGGAGGCGACCATCGAGACCAGCCGCTCGATCCCGGCTCCGCTGATCGCCCCGTCGTCCTCCAGCAGCTCGGCGAGGCGCAGTTCGGCCTTGTGGGAGTAGGCGGGCAGCGGGGCCGCGCCGGGGTGGGCGTCCACCACGAGGAAGTGGACGGTGTTGGAGCCTACGTCGAGCACACCGAGTCGCATGACCGTCCAACCTAGCCCACCCCGGTGACCGCCGGGGATACGGGCGGGATCAGAGCATCCCGTCCCAGAGCTGCTCGACGATCACGGCCCACCAGTTCTCCGGGCCGCGCAGCGCGGTGCGGTCCAGCGCGGCCAGCGCCCACTGGAACTCGGCGACCGCCGGGCCGGCCTGCTCGGGCGGCAGGTCGCGCAGCCGGGGGCGGCGTTCGGCGAGCAGCGCCAGGCAGCGGAGGAAGGCGGTCAGGTCGGCGTTGCAGTAGCGGGCCTCGCAGGTGTCCGGGTCGACCGCCCGGACCCGGCCCTGCGCGGTGTCGACGGTGAGCAGCGCCCAGCCGTCGGTGCCGAGCACGCGCTGGCCGAGCAGCGCGGCCCGGGCGGCGGCGGTGGCCCGGCGGCCCCGGCCGAGCGCGGCCAGGTGCTCGGCGAGGTCGGGCAGCGGCGGGGCGGCCTGCTCGGCGATGCCGTCGGCCTCCGGCAGGTACAGGGTGAAGAAGCCGGGGGCCTCGCGCGGCAGGCCGGTCCGGCACAGCGGGCGGCCGACGGCCTCGGGCAGGTCGGCGGCGAGCACCTCGGTCGGCTCGAAGCGGCGCACCCCGTCCTCGCCGAACAGCGCGGCCAGCCGCTTGCCGAGGCCGGTCTCGTCCTCGGGCTGGGCGGGCGGCACCGCGGGCGGGAACGGCACCCGGTTGTAGGCGCTGCGGGAACGGGCCGCCAGGGCCCGCACGGCGGCCGCCCGGTGGTCGTGGCGCGGCCCGTACGGCTGCTCGAACTCCAGCCGCACGCCCGGGAGTTGCTCGGCGACGGCCTGCTCGGAGTAGCTGCCGGGGAGCATCGACAGCCGCAGGTCGGTGCGGAGCGCGACCAGCTTCTCGGCCGGGACGCCCTGCGCGGCGAGCTGCTGCCGGGCGCGCAGCGCGGGGTGCGGGTGGCCGTGCGCGGAGCGGACGGTCAGCGACTGCGGCCGGTCCTTGTCGTCCAGGTAGCTCAGGGTGGCCCGGGTGCCCGGGCCTGTGACCGGCGGCAGCGCCGGGTTGTGGCTGCCCGCGCCGAGCCGGTCGCGGTGCAGCTGCTCCACCACCGGCACCGGGACGGACGGGTAGACCACGAGTTCGCCGGTGACCCGGTCGACCACGGCGCAGGCCGCGCCGATCTCCTCGGGGGCCCGGCGGGCGCCGGTCAGCGGGTCGGTGAGGACCGGCGCGGGCTCGGGCCAGAGCACCCAGCCGAGGTCGAACTCGTGGCACCTGACAGGCCGCGCCCCCTCCTGCGGGAGGTCGCCGTTGACCCAGCGGTGGGCGGTGGCGAGGGCCTGCTCGCGGGTGATCATCGGCTGGTGCTCCCGGTGGTGGTGCGGTGGATGGTGAGCCGGGAGCGCGGCGGCGCGGGCCGGTCGGCGGGGGCGGCCTCCTCGGCGGCCCCGTCCGTTCCGGCCTCCGGCCCGGCCGCACCGACCAGGGCGGGTTCCCGCTCGGGGGCGTGCTCCGGGACGGCGACGGTGGCGGGCAGCGGCGCCGTCAGGTCGATCGGCCGGTCGGCGGCGTCCACCGCGATCGCCCACAGGCCGTGGTCGGCCGGGTAGAGCGGGGTGGGCGCGGCGTAGCCGGTCTGGTGGTCCAGGTAGCTGAGCACGCCCTTGTGGTTGACGGCGTTCCAGGTGTGCGAGCGGCCGAACGCGTCGACGGTGAGCAGCACCGCGCGGGTGCCGGTGCCGTGGGCGAGCAGGGCCTGGCCGAGCTTGCCGTGGGCGTCGGTGCCGTCGCCGAGGTCCAGGAAGCGGGTGCCGAGCTCCAGTTCGGCGCGGTCGCGGCCGCCGCGCTCGCCGGCCGGGCCGTCGGGCAGCCGGGGCGCGGCGCAGGTCGGGACGCCGCCGAGGGTGTCCACGGCGGACAGCGACACGTCCACGCAGTTGTTGGCGCGGCCGCTCTCGGCGGGGCCGCCGCCGTTGAGCACCTCGATCCACTCGCCGACCATCGGGTCCGGCGCGGGCACCGGGGTGCGGCGCACCGCCTCGGCCTGGTGCGCCGGGTCGACCGGGCCCAGCCCGCCGGGCAGGCCGTACGGGCGGCTGTCGGCCAGGGTCCGTTCGCGCTCGCCGGCCGGCAGCGGGCCCGCGACGCCGGAGCGCCGCCCGCCCGCGATCACCAGCCAGGCCGCGGACGCCTGCCCGGGGTGCACCGGCAGGCCCTGGTCGTCCTGGCCCGCCTGGCGCCGGACGTCCGACAGCGGCTCGTAGCCGCGCGCCGGGGTGCCGGGCGCGTGCTGGCCGATCCCGCCGCCGCCCGCGGGCGGCACCGGGACGCCCGCCGCCGGCCGGCCGCCGACCGGGGTCTGGCCGACCCCGACCACCGCGGCCGAACCGCCGGACGCACCGGCCGTGCCGGGGGTGCCGACCACGCCGGTCGCACCGGGGGCGCCGACCGCACCGGCCGCGCCGCCCACCGGGCCCGCCACCGCGCCGGGCGCACCGGGAGTCCCCGGGGCGCCGGGCACCGCCGCCGCGCCGCCGGGAGCGGCGCCGACCGGCCCGCCCACCGGGCCCGCACCGGCCACCGGGGCGCCCGGCACCGGCGTGCCCGCCGGGATGCCGCCGCCGACCGGGGCGGACCCGCCGCCGCCGACCGGGCCGAGCTGGAACGAGGAGCCGCCCGAGGAGCCCGAGCCGCCGAAGGACGAGCCGGGGTCCGCGGCGTGGTGGCCGCCGCCGCCCCCGTACGAGCCGCCGCCGGTCGACCAGATGTCGCCGCCGACCACCGGCGGGGCGCTCGGCGCGGGCGGCGCCAGCACCGAGTCGACGTGCACCGACAGCGGTCCGCGGTCCGGCGCGCTGTGGCCGCCGCCCCCGCCGCTGTAGGAGCCGCCGCCGTAGGAGCCGCCGTCGTCGTACGAACCGCCGCCGCCCCCGTACGAGCCGCCGCCGGACGGGCCGCTGTACGCGGGCGCCGAGGAGCCGCCGTAGGAGACGCCGTGCGAGCCGCCGCCACCGCCCTGGTAGCCGCCGCGGTGCCCGCCGGTGTCGGACTGGCCGTGCTGCGGGCGGTCGCCCAGGGCGCTCTGGGTCACCCCGGACACCGTGTCGGTGACGCCGGTGACGTTGTCGGTGACGCTGCCGGTCAGGTCGGTGAGCAGGCCGCCGGGGCCCTGGGCGCCGTGGCCGTTGCCCATGCCCGTGCCGTTGCCCGTGCCGTTCAGGCCGCCGTGGCCGTGGCCGTGCTGCGGGCCGTCCTGGAACGGGCCGCCGTTCTGCTGCTGGCCGTCCAGCACGGTGACCGGCTTGCCGTCGGCGCCGAGCAGTTCCTGCGGGCGGCCGTCCGCGCCGAACTGGACCACCTGCCCGCCCGGGCCGGTGGCCCGGCCCGAGGCGTCCACGGTGACCGGCTGGCCGTCCTGGCCCGCCAGCAGGTGGCCCTTCTGGTCGGCGACCAGGCCGGAGACCTGGGTGCCGTCGGCCGCCATCATCACCGGGTGGCCGTCGTCGCCGAGTTCGGGCTTGCCGTTGAGGCCGAGCGCCAGCGTGATGCCGGTGCCGAGGATCGCGCCGCCCAGGCCGACCAGCAGCGGCTTGCCGTTCGAGCCGAGCAGCGGCTTGCCGTCCTCGCCCATCGCCACGCCGCTGACCGGGGTGCCGTCGGGGCCGACCAACTGCTGCTTGCCGTCCGGGCCCTGGGTGACGGTCAGGCCGTCCACGCCCTTGACCCGCTGCCCGTCCTCGCCGACCAGCACCGGGTTGCCGTGCCGGTCGGTGCGGACCGTGCCGTCGGCCTTGACGTCCGCGTGCAGGCCGGCGACCGAGGCCACCTCCACCGAGCGGGCCACTCCGGCCTTCGCCAGCGCCCCGGTGACCTGTCCCGAGCGGGCCGCCATCGAGGTCTCGCGCTGCTCGCCGTGCAGGCCCCGCCCGTCGGCCTGGGCGATCCGCTCCAGCGCGACCAGCGGCGGCTCCTTGGCCAGCGACTTGGCGGCCTCGCCCATGTCCCGGCCGAGCTGCTCCAGCAGCTGGCCGATCTTCACCTTGGCGTGCTCGACCGCGGCCAGCTCCTCGGCCTCGGCGGCGACCTCCTTCACCGCGCCGACCACCGCGCCGACCGCGCCGGTGACCAGGCCGCCCAGTCCGGTGGCGGCCTCCTTGCCGGCCTGTGCGATGTCCGCCTTGGCCTTGGCCTCGGCCGCGTCCGCCGCCCGGATCTTCTCGGTCAGCTCGGTCAGCACCGCGATGATGTCGGCCTTGGCCTGGTCGGCCGCCCCGGCCGCCTTGTCCAGGGCCGCGGCCACCAGCGCGGCCGCCGCCGCGGCGTCGTCCAGCTGGCCGCGCCCGCCGCCGCTGAACTGCCGCCAGTGGTCGGCGAACGCCTCCACCGCGGGGCCCTTGTTCTCACCCGACACCCGCTGCGCGGAGGCCGCGCCGCGGGTCACCAGGGCGTCCGCCTCCGACCCGAACTCGCGCCACAGGCCCGCCGCCCGGCGCAGCCCGTCCTCGTCCGCCTGCGGCCACGCGTGGCCGGTCCGCGCCAGCGCGGGGGCGAGTTCCTCCGGCAGGTTCCTGGACACGTGCTCCCCCTTCGGGTGGTACGGCTCGGCGCGCGCAGCGGCCCGCCAGGTGGTCTGACTCCGGTTCAGGCCCGACCGGTTGCGGTCGGGTGGTTCAGCGAGGGCGCGTTGAAGTCCGCGCTGATCTCCTGGTCGGTGCGCTCGCTGCGGTCCGCCATCGTGTGCAGCCCCTGACCGACCCGGCCCAGCCGCTCCGACAGCCCCTGCAGCCCGGCCAGCACGCCCTCCCGGGCCTCGCCGTACGCCGTACCGAACGGCTGTCCCGGCTGGTCCGAGCCCCACGGCGCGCCCAGCGCCGCCAACCCGCTCTCCAACTGCTTCGCCGCACTACCGAACTCGTCCGAGATCTTCTCGAACTCACGTCCCTCGCCGTGGAGTTCCCACGACCGGATGACGACCTCGTCGCCCATCTGCACTCCCCCGTGCAAGGGCGCTCATGCGCCCGACCTACCGGCTGGGCCATCCTAGGACCACTCCCCGGCCCCCGCCGACCGGCCGACGGCGCTTTTCACAGGCGTTTCACCTTCGCACCCGCCCGAACCGGGACGAACCTCCCCGAGTCGGACGAACCACCGGCAAAGCCGCGCCGCCGCACCCCGGACCGGCCCGTCCAGGCCCTACCCTTACCGGGTGGCACCAGCTGACAGCACCAAGAGCAAGAAGACCAAGAAGCCCGGCAAGGCCGCCAAGGCCAAGGGCCCCGTCGTCGACCTGGCGATGCCCACCGTCCGCGAAGTCGCCCTCGACTTCCCGCGCGCTTGGGTCGAGTTCACCGACCCCGCCGACGAGGACCAGGTGTTCCGCTGCGACCTCACCTGGCTCACCTCCCGCTGGGGCTGCATCTTCGGCAAGGGCTGCCACGGCATCCAGCCCGGCCGCGGCGCCTCCGACGGCTGCTGCACCCTCGGCGCCCACTACTCCGACGAGGACGACGAGCAGCGCGTCGCCGAGCACGCCGCCCGGCTCACCCCCGACATCTGGGAGCACCACGCCGAGGGCACCGACGCCAGGGGCCGGATCCGCCGCGACGGCGGCATCACCATGTTCGACGAGGACGGCGACCGCCAGACCCGCCGGGTGAACGGCGCCTGCCTGTTCCTCAACGGCCCCGGCTTCCCCGGCGGCGCCGGCTGCGCCCTGCACGTCCTCGCCCTGCGCGAGGGCCTGGAGCCGCTGGAGACCAAGCCCGACGTCTGCTGGCAGCTCCCGGTCCGCCGCACCTACGACTGGATCGACCGCCCCGACGACACCCGCTACCTGCAGGTCTCCATCGGCGAGTACGACCGCCGCGGCTGGGGCCCCGGCGGCCACGACCTGCACTGGTGGTGCACCGGCTCCCCCGAGGCGCACAACGCCCCCGACCCGGTCTACGTCTCCTACCGCCCCGAGCTCACCGAGCTGATGGGCCCCGCCGCGTACGACCAGCTGGTCGCCCTCTGCAAGGCCCACGACACCCGCCTCGCCCCGCACCCGGCGGACAACGCCTAGCGGGGCCGGGTCACTTGTCGATGTCGCCGACCACGAAGAACATCGACCCCAGGATCGCCACCATGTCCGCGACCAGCGTCCCCGGCAGCAGTTCGGTCAGGGCCTGGATGTTGTTGAAGGACGCCGAGCGCAGCTTGAGCCGCCACGGCGTCTTCTCGCCGCGCGACACCAGGTAGTACCCGTTCAGCCCGAGCGGGTTCTCGGTCCAGGCGTACGTCTCGCCCTCGGGGGCCTTGAGCACCTTGGGCAGCCGCAGGTTGACCGGCCCGGCGGGCAGTTCCGCCAGCCGGTCCAGGCAGGCGTCGGCGAGGTCGAGCGCGTTGGCGGTCTGCTCCAGCAGGCACTCGAACCGGGCCAGGCAGTCGCCCTCCTCCCGGACGGCGACCTTCAGCACGTCCTGCAGCTCCCCGTACGCGAGGTAGGGCTCGTCGCGGCGCAGGTCGAAGTCGACGCCGCTGGCCCGGGCGATCGGCCCGCTGACGCCGTACGCGTGGACGTGCTCGCGGGAGAGCACGCCGACGCCCGCGGTGCGGCCGCGGAAGATCTCGTTGCCGAGGACGAGGTCCTCGAAGACCGGCAGCTGGCCGCGGACCACGCCGACCGCGCGGCGGACCCGGCCCAGCCAGCCGGCCGGCAGGTCCTCCTTGAGGCCGCCGACCCGGTTGAACATGTAGTGCATCCGGCCGCCGGAGGCCTCCTCCAGCACGTGCTGGAGCTCCTCGCGGCCGTTGAAGGAGTGGAAGATCGGCGTGATGCCGCCCAGTTCCAGCGGGTAGGAGCCGAGGAACATCAGGTGGTTGAGGACCCGGTTGAGCTCGGCCAGCAGCGTGCGCAGCCACACCGCCCGCCCGGGCACCTCCATGCCGAGCATCCGCTCGACGGCCAGCACCACGCCCAGCTCGTTGGCGAACGCGGACAGCCAGTCGTGCCGGTTGGCCAGCATGATGATCTGCCGGTAGTCACGGGCCTCGAAGAGCTTCTCCGCGCCGCGGTGCATGTAGCCGATCACCGGCTCGGCGCTGGTGATCCGCTCGCCGTCGAGCACCAGCTTCAGACGGAGCACGCCGTGCGTGGACGGGTGCTGGGGGCCGATGTTGAGCACCATGTCGGTGCTGCCGGGGTCGCCGGGGAGCGTCTGCGCGCCCGGGCCGATGCCGACCGTGGTCTCCGTCATGGCCGTCGCCTCCTTCTACGAGGGGAGAGTCTGCCATCCCGGCAGGCCCGCGAGGTCGTCCGGTACCGGCATGCGGACGGCCTGGACCAGCCAGTGGAACGCCCCCAGCCCGCCCGGGTCGGTCAGCTCGGCCGCCTCCCCGGCGCCGGACAGCGCCCGCAGGTACGCCGCCGGGTCGCTGCTCGCCAGCGCCAGCGGCGGGCGGGCGCCGCTGACGCCCAGCGCGCGCAGCGCCTCGCGCTGGGTGGTGAGCAGCGCCGGGTGCCCGGGCACGGCGGCCGCGTCGAGCGCGACGTGCGCGGTCAGGTCGCACGAGCCGTCCGGGACGGGCGGGCACTCGCGGCCGTCCCGGAACCCGGTCAGGGTGCCGAACGGCGGCCGGGCGGCCCGCAGGTGCGCGTAGTCGGCGGCCACCGCGAGGCCCTGCTCCAGTGCGCCGACCGCCCCGGCCCAGGCGGCGTCCCGCGGCCCGCCCAGCTCGACCCGCTCCCCGTCCGGCCACCAGCGCCCGGCCCAGGCGGCGTCCGCCTCCGCCAGCGGCCCGCCGGCCCGCTCGGTCCCGTCCGGCGCGACCTCCAGGTACCGCAGCCGCCCGTCCGGGCCGGGCTCGGCGACGTCCAGCGGGACGTTGTCCAGCCACTCGTTGGCGAACAGCAGGCCCCGGACGCCGGCCGGCGGCTCGGCCCGCCAGTCGACGTCCGCGGGCAGCCCGGCCGGGCGGTCGGCCAGCTCGACGGCCCGGAAGTCCACCCGTCCGCGCAGCCCGGCGGGCAGCTGCGCCCGCACCGCCAGGGTGAGTTCGCCCCGCCCGGCGCCCACGTCGACGAAGGCCAGCCGCTCCGGCCGGCCGAGCGCCGCGTCGACCCCCGCCAGCAGGCGGGCGACGGCGGCGGCGAACCGCGCGGAGGCGTGCACGGAGGTGCGGAAGTGCCCGGCGGGGCCCTCCGGCCTGCGGTAGAAGCCGCCGTCGGGCCGGTACAGGGCGTGTTCGATCGCGGGCCGCCACCGCTTCCATGTCATAGCGGGCGACGTTACCGGCCCGGCCCCGCCTCCACCCTGGGGAGTAGCCCCGGATCGACCTCGCGGCGGAGCAGAACGCCCTCCCGGACTCCCTAGGCTGGAACCGTGCATCGACTCAACGCCTGGCTCCGCCGACATCCCATGGTCGTCGACTCGGCCTGGGCGCTGCTGGTGCTGATGCTCGGCGTGCTCGCCGCGGTCGAGTCGACCGGCCTGCCGGACGCCCCGATGCCGTCCTGGAAGCACTACACCGGCGTCGCGGTCGCCTGCGCGCTGCCCGCCCTGATGGTGGTGCGCCGCCGCTGGCCGGACGCCACCACGGCGGCGGCCGTGGCGATCGGCCTCGGCCAGGTCGCGCTCCGCGTCGACCCCGGCGCCTCCAGCGTCGCCTTCCTGGTCTTCGGCTACACCGGCGCCGCGTTCGGCCGCGCCTGGACGTCCCGGCTGGCGCTGGTCGCGAGCCTGGCGGCCGGCCCGCTGACGCTGTGGCGGCTGACGCCCGCCGAGCAGCGCGGGGACGGCTACAAGGCGGTGTTCCTGGCCGCCCTGATGACCACCCCGTTCGTGCTCTGCTGGGCCTGGGGCCGGCTCACCCGGGTCCGCCGCGCGTACCTGGTCGAGCTGGAGGACCGGGCCTCCCGGCTGGAGCGCGAGCGCGACGCCCAGGCCCAGGTCGCGGTCGCCGCCGAGCGCGCCCGGATCGCCCGCGAACTGCACGACGTGGTCGCGCACAACGTCTCGGTGATGATCGTCCAGGCCGACGGCGCCGCCTACGTGCTGGACTCCTCCCCGCAGCAGGCCAAGGAGGCGCTGGGCACCATCGCCTCCACCGGCCGCCAGGCGCTCGCCGAGATGCGCCGCCTGCTCGGCGTGCTGCGCACCGCCGACACGGCCGGCGAGTACGTGCCGCAGCCCGGCGTCGAGGAGCTCCCCGAGCTGCTGGAGCAGGTCCGCACGGCCGGCCTGCCGGTCGAGTTCACCGCCACCGGCGAGGTCCGCGAACTGCCCCGCGGCCTCGAACTGACGGTCTACCGGATCGTCCAGGAGGCCCTCACCAACGTCCGCAAGCACGGCGGCCCGAACGCCCGGGCCAAGGTCGCCGTCGACTTCCGCGACGGCGACCTGGAGGTCCTGGTCGAGGACGACGGCCGCGGCTCCACCCGCGAACAGCTCTCCGGCGGCACCGACGGCCTCGGCCACGGCCTGATCGGCATGCGCGAGCGCGTCGGTATGGTCAGCGGCAGCCTGGACGTCGGGCCCCGGCCCGGCGGCGGTTTCCGGATCCGGGCCGTCCTGCCCCTCAAAGCCACCCAATGAACGGAGCCCGACCGATGCCGATCCGCGTGATGCTGGTCGACGACCAGGAACTGCTGCGCACCGGCTTCCGGATGGTCCTGCAGTCGCAGGGCGACATCGAGATCACCGCCGAGGCGGGCGACGGCCAGCAGGCCCTCGACGTGCTGCGCACCGCCGAGGTCGACGTGATCCTGATGGACGTCCGGATGCCCCGCCTCGACGGCGTCCAGGCCACCCGCCGGATCTGCCTCGACGAACACGGCGCCCCGCTCGAACACGCCCCCCGGGTCCTCATCCTCACCACCTTCGACCTGGACGAGTACGCCTTCGCCGCGCTCAAGGCCGGCGCCTCCGGCTTCCTGCTCAAGGACGTCCCGCCCGTCGAACTGGTCGCCGCGATCCGCTCGGTGCACGGCGGCGACGCGGTGGTCGCCCCCACCACCACCCGCCGCATGATCGACCGCTTCGCCGAGGTCCTCCCCACCCCCTCCAGCACTCCCGGCTCCCCCGTCCTCGGCCCCCTCACCGACCGCGAGCGCGAGGTCTTCCTGCTCGTCGCCCAGGGCCTCTCCAACGGCGAGATCGCCGCCCGCCTGGTCCTCTCCGAAGCCACCGTCAAGACCCACGTCGGCCGCATCCTCGCCAAGCTCGGCCTCCGCGACCGCGTCCAGGCCGTCGTCCTCGCCTACGAGAACGGCCTCGTCCGCGCCGGCGAAACCCCCTGACGGGGGCGGCCGCTCCCCCTGCCCGGGCGCACCCACCCCCGCCGCCTCTTCCTCAGCCCCGCCAGGGGCGCGGGGAACTGCGCGCCCGGCCACGCACCCCGCCGCACCGCCTCCGCACCCGCCCGCCCCGCGTCTGCCCGCACCGTCCGCGCCCGCGGAAAAGCCTCGTACCATTGACCGGTACGTCTGGTACCCCTAGAGGACTGGAACGGAAGAGTGCTGCCCGACTTCGGAGACCCCTCCGACCCCGGTAACCGCCCCGCCCGGCTCACCGTCGGCGTCGTCGGCGCCGGCCGCGTCGGCCCCGCCCTGGGCGCCGCCCTGCAGCTCGCGGGCCACCGCGTCGTCGCCGCGTCCGGCGTCTCCACCGCGTCCCGCCGCCGCGCCGAGGCCCTGCTGCCGGGGGTGCGCCTGGTGACGCCGCCGCAGGTGATGGCGGCGGCGGACCTGGTGCTGCTGACCGTCCCGGACGACGCCCTGCCCGACCTGGTGCAGGGCCTGGCCTCGACCGGCGCCGTCCGCCCCGGCCAGCTGCTCGTGCACACCTCGGGCGCGCACGGCGTGGCCGTCCTGGAGCCGGCCACCCGCGCGGGCGCGCTGCCGCTGGCGCTGCACCCGGCGATGACCTTCACCGGCACCTCCGTGGACGTGGCCCGGCTGGCCGGCTGCCCGTTCGGGGTGACCGCCCCGGAGGAGCTCCGCCCGGTCGCCGAGGCGCTCGTGGTGGAGATGGGCGGCGAGCCGGTCTGGATCCCCGAGGAGGTCCGGCCGCTCTACCACACGGCCCTCGCGCACGGCGCGAACCACCTGGTCACCCTGGTCGCGCAGGCGATGGAGCTGCTCCGCACGGCGGGCGTCGCCGAGCCCGGCCAGCTGCTCGGCCCGCTGCTGGGCGCGGCCCTGGACAACGCGCTGCGCTCGGGCGACCTGGCACTGACCGGCCCGGTGGCCCGCGGTGACGTCGGGACGGTGCGCACGCACCTGGGCCGACTCGCTACGGTGACCCCGGACATCGGCCAGGCGTACCGGGCGATGGCGAGGGCCACCGCCCAGCGCGCGGTGGCCAACGGCACGTTGAAGCCGGAGCCGGCGGCGGCGCTGCTGGACGTACTGAACGAGGAGAAGCACTGATGGCACGCGACAGGCGCCCGGCGAAGGCCCCGAAGGCGGCGAAGGTCCGCAAGGCGGTGCTGACCCGCACCGTGGACGAGTTCGAGGCCGCGTTCTGGCCGGACGAGCAGCCGGTGGACAACGCCGTGGTGATGACCATGGGCGCGCTGCACGAGGGCCACGCGGCGCTGGTGCGCGAGGCCCGCCGCCAGGTCGGCAAGGACGGCCGGGTCGCGGTGACGGTCTTCGTGAACCCGCTGCAGTTCGGCGCCGGCGAGGACCTGGACCGCTACCCGCGCACCCTGGACGAGGACGTCGCGCTGGCCGAGGAGATGGGCGCGGACGTGGTGTTCGCCCCGTCCGTGGACGAGATGTACCCGAACGGCGAACCGCTGGTGCGGCTCTCCGCGGGCCCGATGGGCGAGGGCTTCGAGGGCGCCTCCCGGCCGGGCCACTTCGACGGGATGCTGACCGTGGTCGCCAAGCTGCTGCACATCACCGACCCGGACTTCGCGGTGTTCGGCGAGAAGGACGCCCAGCAGCTGGCGATCGTCCGCCGGATGGTCGCCGACCTGGACTTCGACGTGGAGGTGGTCGGCGTCCCGACCGTCCGCGAGGAGGACGGCCTGGCGCTGTC
Organism: Kitasatospora cineracea; assembly: GCF_003751605.1. NCBI lineage: Bacteria > Bacillati > Actinomycetota > Actinomycetes > Kitasatosporales > Streptomycetaceae > Kitasatospora > Kitasatospora cineracea. The sequence goes on along the minus strand of NZ_RJVJ01000001.1, from coordinate 2,051,665 downwards.
CTCCCGCAACCGCTTCCTCTCCGGGGCCGAGCGCGTCCAGGCGCTCGCCCTCTCCCGCGCCCTGTTCGCCGGCCGGGACGCCGGCGCGCAGGGCCCGAAGGCCGTCCGCGAGGCGGCCGCCGCCGTGCTCGAGGGCGCGGACGGCGTCTCCCCCGACTACCTGGCCCTGGTCGACCCGCTGTCCTTCACCGAGGCGCCGGACGACTTCCAGGGCGAGGCGGTGCTCGCCGTCGCGGCCCGGGTCGGCTCGACCCGGCTGATCGACAACGTGAGCGTCATCGTCCGCTAGCCCGGACACCCGGGGCGGTCGGACCTCCCGAGGGCCCGCCCGCCCCTCCCCTCCCGGTACCAGCACCCTCAGGCATGCACTCACAGGAGGCGTGACCCATGCTCCGCACCATGCTCAAGTCCAAGATCCACCGTGCCACCGTCACCCAGGCCGACCTGCACTACGTCGGGTCGGTCACGGTCGACGAGGACCTGCTCGACGCCGCGGACCTGCTCCCCGGAGAGCTGGTCCACATCGTCGACATCAACAACGGAGCCCGGCTGGAGACCTACACCATCGCCGGCCCGCGCGGCTCGGGCGTCATAGGCATCAACGGCGCCGCCGCCCGCCTGGTCCACCCCGGCGACCTGGTGATCCTGATCGCCTACGGGCAGATGGACACCGCCGAGGCCAAGTCCTACCTCCCGAAGGTGGTCTTCGTCGACGGGCACAACCGGGTCACCGGCCTCGGCGGCGACCCCGCGGACGCCCCCGAGGGCAGCGGACTGCTGCGCGGCGACGCCGCGTACGGTGGTCCGAACGGCGCGGCCGACGCCGCCGCGCGCTGAAGGAGCAGCTGAACCCATGTCGCACCGCCTGACCGCCCCCGCCCCCGGCTGGACCACGAGCACCGACGTGGTCGTGATCGGCTCCGGCGTGGCCGGGCTCACCGTCGCGCTCAACGCCCGCAAGGCCGGCCTGCGGGCCATGGTGGTCACCAAGGCGGTGCTGGACGAGGGCTCCACCCGCTGGGCCCAGGGCGGCATCGCCGCCGCCCTGGGCGAGGGCGACACCCCCGAGCAGCACCTGCAGGACACCCTGGTCGCCGGCGCCGGGCTGTGCGACGAGGAGGCGGTGCGCGCCCTGGTCACCGAGGGCCCGGACGCGGTGCGCCGACTCATCGAGACCGGCGCCGAGTTCGACCTCGACGCGGACGGCGAGATCGTGCTGACCCGCGAGGGCGGCCACCACCGCCGCCGGATCGCGCACGCCGGCGGCGACGCCACCGGCGCCGAGATCGAGCGCGCCCTGGTCGCCGCCGTCGAGGCCGACCCGGGCCTCGAACTGATCGAGCACGCCCTGGTCCTGGACCTGCTCACCGACGCCGACGGCCACGCCTCCGGCGTCACCCTGCACGTGATGGGCGAGGGCCAGCGCGACGGCGTCGGCGCGATCCTGGCCCGCGCCGTGGTGCTGGCCACCGGCGGCATGGGCCAGATCTTCTCGGCCACCACCAACCCGGCGGTCTCCACCGGCGACGGCATCGCGCTCGCCCTGCGGGCCGGCGCCGAGGTCACCGACCTGGAGTTCGTCCAGTTCCACCCGACCGTGCTGTTCCTCGGCCCGGACGCGCAGGGCCAGCAGCCGCTGGTCTCCGAGGCGGTCCGCGGCGAGGGCGCCCACCTGGTCGACGCGGACGGCGTCCGCTTCATGGTCGGCCAGCACGAACTGGCCGAGCTCGCCCCGCGCGACATCGTCGCCAAGGCGATCATCCGCCGGATGCACGCCCAGGGCACCCGGCACATGTACCTGGACGGGCGGCACTTCGGCGCCGAGATGTGGGAGCACCGCTTCCCCACCATCCTGGCCGCCTGCCGGGCGCACGGCATCGACCCGGTCACCGAGCCGATCCCGGTCTCCCCGGCCGCTCACCACGCCTCCGGCGGCGTCCGCACCGACCTGCACGGCCGCACCACCGTCCCGGGCCTGTACGCCTGCGGCGAGGTGGCCTGCACCGGCGTGCACGGCGCCAACCGGCTGGCCTCCAACTCGCTGCTGGAGGGCCTGGTCTTCGCCGAGCGGATCGCCGCCGACCTGGCCGCGCTGAACGCCGCCGGCAAGCTCCCGGCCCGCACCGTCACCACCGACGCGGCGCACGCCGCGACGCCGGTGCCGCTGCTGCCCGACACGGCCCGCGGCGGGATCCAGCACCTGATGACGTCCGGCGCGGGCGTGATCCGCTCCGCGGACTCGCTGGCCGCCACCGCCAAGGGTCTGGCCGCCCTGGCCGACCCGGACCACCCCGCCGACCCCTCCGTGGAGACCTGGGAGGCCACCAACCTCCACCAGGTCGCCACCGCCCTCACCACCGCCGCCGCCCTCCGCCAGGAGACCCGCGGCTGCCACTGGCGCGAGGACTTCCCCGACCGCGACGACGTCCACTGGCACCGCCACGTCGTCCACCCCCTCGCCGACTGACGTCCCCCTCCCCCCGCCCTCCCGTCCCGCCGAAACCTGGAGCCCAGCCACCATGTCCCACTCCGAACTCCCCCTCCTGTCCACCGAGTCCGGCGGCTGCGGCGACGGCTGCGCGTGCGGCGAGGGCGAGGAGTACGAGACCGGGCTCGACCCGGCGCTCGCCGCGCTGCTGGAGGACGCCGGGCTGGACCCGATCGAGGTGGAGGACGTGGCGATGATGGCCCTGTCCGAGGACCTGGCCGGCGGCGAGGACGTCACCTCGGTGGCGACCGTCCCCGCCGAGGCCGTCGCCACCGCCGACTTCACCGCCCGGCAGGCGGGCGTGGTGGCCGGCCTGCGGGTCGCGGAGGCCGTCGTCTCGCTGGTCTGCGAGGAGGAGTTCGAGGTCGAGCGGCACGTCGAGGACGGCGAACTCGTCGCCCCCGGCCAGGTGCTGCTCTCGGTGCGCAGCCGCACCCGGGACCTGCTCACCGCCGAGCGCTCGGCGCTGAACCTGCTCTGCCACCTGTCCGGCATCGCGACCGCGACCCGGGCCTGGGCGGACGCCCTGGAGGGCACCGGCGCGGTGGTCCGCGACACCCGCAAGACCACCCCGGGCCTGCGCGCGCTGGAGAAGTTCGCGGTGCGGGCCGGCGGCGGCGCCAACCACCGGATGGCGCTGTCCGACGCGGCGCTGGTGAAGGACAACCACGTGGTCGCCGCGGGCGGCGTCGCCGAGGCGTTCACCGCCGTCCGGGAGGCGTTCCCGGAGCTGCCGATCGAGATCGAGGTCGACACGATCGAGCAGATCGAGCCCGTCCTGGCGGCCGGCGCGGACCTGATCCTGCTGGACAACTTCTCCACCGGGCAGCTGCGCGAGGCCGTCGCCCTGGTCGCGGGCCGGGCGAAGCTGGAGGCTTCCGGCGGCCTGACCCTGGCCACCGCGCGCGAGGTCGCCGAGACTGGTGTCGACTACCTGGCCGTCGGCGCCCTGACGCACTCCGCGCCGATCCTCGACATCGGCCTGGACCTCCGCAGCTCCTGACCCTTCGAAGCAGAAAGCGCCCCATGCTCCTCACCATCGACGTCGGCAACACCCAGACCACGCTCGGCCTGTTCGACGGCGAGGAGATCGTCGAGCACTGGCGGATCTCCACCGACCCGCGCCGCACCGCGGACGAACTCGCGGTCCTGCTCCAGGGGTTGATGGGCGCCCACCCGATCGTCTCGGCGGACGACCGGGTGGCCGGCCTGGCGATCTGCTCCTCCGTCCCGGCGGTCCTGCACGAGCTGCGCGAGGTGACCCGCCGCTACTACGGGGACGTCCCGGCGGTGATCGTCGAGCCGGGCGTGAAGACCGGCGTGCACGTGCTGATGGACAACCCGAAGGAGGTCGGCGCGGACCGGATCGTCAACGCGCTGGCCGCCAACCACCTGTACGGCGGCCCGTGCATCGTGGTCGACTTCGGCACCGCGACGACCTTCGACGCGATCAACGCGCGCGGCGACTACGTGGGCGGCGCGATCGCCCCGGGCATCGAGATCTCGGTGGACGCCCTGGGCGGCCGCACCGCGATGCTCCGCAAGATCGAGCTGGCCCGCCCGCGCAACGTGATCGGCAAGAACACCGTCGAGGGCATGCAGTCGGGCATCCTGTACGGCTTCGCCGGGCAGGTGGACGGCCTGGTCAACCGGATGGCCAAGGAGCTCGCCAAGGACCCGAACGACGTCCAGGTGATCGCCACCGGCGGCCTGGCCCCGCTGGTCCTCGGCGAGGCCGACTCGATCGACGTGCACGAGCCCTGGCTGACCCTGATCGGCCTGCGCCTGATCTTCGAGCGCAACCGCCCGGCCACCGCGGCCTGACGCCCCGTCGGCCCCGCCCGCCCCGGGTCCCGGACCTCGCCGCGAGGTCCGGGGCCCGCCGCGTTCCCGGGCCCGCCCCGGATGCACCATCTCATAGGCCAATCGGGACAAACACGTCATCAATCGCCATAAGTCGGACGTACGACACGTACTGTCGACCCATGCCAACGCCACACGGATCGCGCGGCGGCATGGCCTTCAGCGCCGATGAAGTCCGGGTGCTGCGCCGTGTCCTCGCCCAAGCCCTCTACCCGGCCGCGCCCGACCGGCTCCCGGTGACCACCGCGACCGGCGAACTGTGGGCCGAGGACGTCCAGGACGCGCTCCGGCTGACCGAGTCCATCGACGAGGCGGTCCAGGAGGGCGGGCGGCTGCGCGCCTTCATGCTCACCGACCTGGCCCGCTACCGCGCCGCCCTGCCGGGCAGCGCCGCGGGCTACCTGGACCGCCTGGAGGAGGCCGTCACCGACGGCTACCTGCCCACCGCCGAGGACCTCTCGGCGCTGCGCTCGCTCTCCCGCCAACCCTGCGGCCCGCCCGAACAGGCCCGCCGCTCCCGGCTCGCCGGGCGCTGCCACGCGCTCGCCGAGGCCGAGGTCCGCGAGCGGCTCTCCCTGGGCTCCGGGCAGCGGCACCTCGCGGCGGTGCCGAGCCCGGCGCCCGAACCCCAGCCCGCCACCCCCGTTGGAGGACGGTTCCCGATGAGCGACCAGCAGCAGCCCCCGCACCCGGCCGACCGGCCCCGCCCGCGCCGGATGCCCACCCCGGCCGAACTGTTCGGCCGCCGCACCCGCACCGCCCCGCACCAGGACCCCCCGGCCGACGAGGACCGCCCGGAACTCGCCACCGGCACCGACGGCTGACACCCCGTCAACCCGCGGGCCCCCTCCTCCGGAGGGGGCCCGCTCCGTTTGCCAACGTTTTGATAAAGATTCGATCTGATACGAACATCCCTGCCCCGAAGTGTCCGGTTCGAGCACTCTCGATGGCTGGAAACGCACCCTAGGGTCTTCCCGCACACACCGTGCACACGGAACCCTTTGGGGGGATCATGCGCACTTCGCGCTCCCGTTCGCTCGGGCTCGCCACCGCCCTCGCCGCGCTCGCCCTGGGCGGCGCCGCCGTCCCGGCCGCGCACGCGGCCGACAGCACGCTGAAGATCGAGGCCCCCGACGCCGTCGCGGTCGACCCGGACTCCACCGCCCCGGACCACGGCAGCAACTCGACCCGGGTCCAGCTGGACCTGACGCTCTCCAACCACCCGGCAGCCGCCATGGGCCGGATCACCATCGACCTGGCCCCGTTGGAGGGCATCGCCTCGGTCTCCACCCTGTCCAACAGCAGCTGCAAGACCGCTGACAAGGTACTAACCTGCGACGCGCTGTCCATGTACGGCGGCACGCAGGAGCTGGACCTCTACCTGTACGCCCCCGCCGGAACCGCCCGCCCCGCGGGCAGTTCCGCCGTCCTGCACACCACGGCCGTGTTCGACGGCGTGACCGCCTCCGCCGACACCAAGGTGACCCTCGGCGGCAGCAACGTGGTGGTCAATGACATCCCGGCCACCACCGGTCTCAAGCCCGGCGACGTCTGGAAGCCGCTGGTCAAGATCACCAACAAGGGCCAGCTGACCGCCTCCCAGCTCTACCTCACCTTCGTCGGCGGGACGGGGTTCTCCCTCCAGTCGCAGTTCTCCAACTGCAAGTACGCCACCAACGACGGGACCGACGTGGCGATCTGCGCCCTCCCGGCGACGGTGGAGGCCGGCAAGACGGTGACGCTGACCCCGATCGGCTTCACGGTCAACGCCGACGCGTACTACGCGGACGAGGAGATCACCGTGGCCACGGCCGCACCGGACCTGAGCGGCTGGCTGGGCAAGTTCCACTTCACCCCGGGCCCGGCCTCCGCTCCCCCGCTGGTCGCCTTCGACGCGCCGGTGAGCAGCGGCCCCAACGGGGTGATCGACTTCGAGCGCTACAACAGCATGATGCTGCAGGCGACCGTCCCGAACACCGCCGACTTCGTCGCCTCCGGCAGCTGGACCCCCGAGGCCGGCAAGCAGCAGGGCAAGCTGACCGCCGGCATGGTCAACAACGGCCCCGCGTCGATCGACTGGCGCAGCGGTTCCTACCCGGCCCGGGTCCGGGTCGCGCTGCCCGCGCAGGCCAAGGTGCTGCAGAAGCCGGACAACTGCTACCCCACCAGCACCGACGCGACGGTCAACAGCTTCGACTGCGGCACCACGCCCTACATCAGGAACGGCTACCGGGCCTCCTTCGACTTCACCGTCCAGGCCGACCCGGCCGCGAAGCTCTCCGCCACGGTGAGCCTGCCGTCGCTCGGCGAGGACAACCAGGAGAGCGGCAAGCCCTGGGACCCGGACAAGGCCAACGACGTGGTGACCGTCGCCCTCGGCGGCGAGGCCTCCACCGGCACGTCGTCCCCGCAGCCGAGCCGGTCGGCCACCGCCGAGCCCGGCGGCTCCACCCCGTCCGCCCCGGCCACGCCCGCTCCGGGCACCGCCTCGGCCGCCCCGTCCCCGAGCGCGAGCGGTGCCCCGGGCACCGGTGGCAGCACCGGCGGCGGCTCGTACACCGGCGGCGGCCTGGCCTCCACCGGCGGCGGCCAGGGCGCCGGCACCGCGGTCGGCCTCGGTCTGGGCGCCATCGCGCTCGGCGGCGGCGTGCTCGTCGCCGCCCGCCGCCGCAAGGCCGGCGCGCGCGGCTGAACCTCCGCCGGGGCACCGGTCCGCCGCTCCGGCGGGCCGGTGCCCCGGTGCGTCCGGCGCCCCCGGCGCGCGCCGCCCGATATCCCGTGGCGGAGCGGCCCGTGAGCCTGGCTACCCTGGTGGGGTGAGCGATCAGAGCACTCTCCCCGCGACCGACGACCTTCCCGAGCAGATGCGCGTCCGGCGCGAGAAGCTGGACCGGCTCCGGGCGGCCGGCATCGACCCGTACCCGGTCGGTTTCCCCCGCACCTCCACCATCGCCGACCTGCGCGCCAAGCACCCCGACCTGGCCCCGGACACCGCCACCGGCGAGCGGGTCGGCATCACCGGTCGGGTGGTCCTGGCCCGCACCGGCGGCAAGCTCTGCTTCGCCACCCTGCGCGACGGCTCCGGCGACCTCCAGGTGATGCTGTCCCTGGACAAGCTCGGCGCCGAGCGGCTGGCCGCCTGGAAGGGCGACATCGACCTCGGCGACCAGGTCGGCGTCGAGGGCGAGGTGATCACCTCCAAGCGCGGCGAGCTCAGCGTGATGGTCGACCGCTGGGAGCTGACCGCCAAGTGCCTGCGCCCGCTGCCGGACAAGCACAAGGGCCTGAGCGACCCGGAGGCCCGGGTCCGCCAGCGCTACGTCGACCTGATCGTGAACCCCGAGGCGCGCGAGATGCTGCAGCTGCGCACCAAGGTGATCCGCTCGATCCGCCGCACCTACGAGGACCGCGGCTACCTCGAGGTCGAGACCCCGATGCTGCAGCCGATCCACGGCGGCGCCAACGCCCGCCCGTTCGTGACGCACATCAACGCGTACGACATCGACCTGTACCTGCGCATCGCCACCGAGCTGTACCTCAAGCGCCTGGTGGTCGGCGGCGCCGAGAAGGTCTTCGAGATCAACCGGAACTTCCGCAACGAGGGCGCGGACGCCACCCACAACCCGGAGTTCACCGCCCTGGAGTCGTACGAGGCGTACGGCGACTACGACACCCAGGCCGAGCTGATCCGGGCGATCGTCGTCAACGCCGCCCGGGACGCGCTGGGCACCACCGTGGTCAAGGGCGTCGGCCCGGACGGCACCGAGCACGAGATCGACCTGGCCGAGCCCTGGCAGGAGGTCTCGGTCTACCCGGGCATCTCCGCGCACCTGGGCACCGAGGTCACCCCCGCCACCTCCGTGGAGGAGCTGCGGAAGCTGGCCGTGGAGCACGACCTGGACCAGTACCTGGACCCGAACTGGGACCACGGCCAGATCGTCCTGGAGCTGATCGAGCGCCTGCTGGAGCACCACGCGATCAAGCCGACCTTCATCAAGGACTACCCGACCTCGGTCTCCCCGCTGACCCGGCAGCACCGCTCGATCGAGGGCGTCGCCGAGAAGTGGGACCTGGTGATCTTCGGCACCGAGCTGGGCACCGCCTACTCGGAGCTGATCGACCCGGTCGAGCAGCGCGCCCGGCTCACCGCGCAGTCCCTGCTGGCGGCCGGCGGCGACGTCGAGGCGATGCAGGTGGACGAGGACTTCCTGCGCGCCCTGGAGTACGCGATGCCGCCCACCGGCGGCCTCGGCCTGGGCGTGGACCGCCTGATCATGCTGCTCACCGGCAAGAACATCCGCGAGACGGTGCTCTTCCCGCTGGTGAAGCCCGAGAAGGCGGAGCGGGCGGAAAAGGCCGTGAAGAGCGAGGAGGCCGCAGACGCGGCCGAGTCCGACACCACCGAGGAGTAACCGTGGAGTACGTCAGCGCGATCGTCCCGCCGCTGGTCATGGCGATCGGTTTCGCCTTCCTGGTGCGGGCCATCATCCGCAGCCAGGGCGGCGCCCAGAAGTCGAAGGAGGACGCCGTGGCCGAGGCCATGGCGGCGCGTTCCTCCGCCGAATAGCGGTATCCGCGGCGGCGCGCCGTTCCCCCTCCGGGGAACGGCGCGCCGCCGCGTTTGCCGTTTGCCGCCTTTTGTCCGCATCGGTCCTATCCTTGGCGGCACTATGGTGCGGCAACTCGGAGAACTCGAGAACGACATCATGACCCGGGTGTGGCAGTGGAACCGCCCGGTCACGGTTCGGGAGGTTCTGCAGGATCTGCGGGCGGAACGCGAAATCGCGTACACCACCGTGATGACGGTGCTCGACAAGCTCTACCGAAAGGGCTGGGTGCGCCGGGAGCGCGCGGGGCGCGCATACCGATATGAGCCGGTCTCCTCGCGCGAGGCGTACACCGCCGCGCTGATGAACGACGCCTGGGCGACGAGCGACAATCCGGCGGCCGCCCTGGTGCACTTCTTCGGGATGATGTCGCCGGAACAGCGCGAGTGGTTGCGCGACGCGCTGCGGGTGGCGGGCGTCGATACCGAGGAGACCGGGCCCCCCGCGGCACGATAACGTTCCCCGCCATGGAGGTCACCATCCGCCGTGCGCGGACCACCGACGTGCGCGCCATCCGTCGGCTCATCGACGCGTACTCCCGCGACGGCATTCTGCTCGACAAGCCCACCGTCACCCTGTTCGAATCCGTCCAGGAGTTCTGGGTCGCCGAACGCGACCAGGACGGCGGGGTGGTGGCCTGCGGCGCGCTCCACGTGATGTGGGAGGACCTCGCCGAGGTCCGCACCCTCGCGGTGGATCCGGTCTGCAAGGGCCTCGGCATCGGGCACCGGCTGCTGGACAAGCTGCTGGAGACCGCGCGCTGGCTCGGCGTCCGTCGGATTTTCTGCCTGACGTTCGAGGTTCCGTTCTTCTCGAAACACGGGTTCGTCGAGATCGGCGAAAACGACGATCGTACGGCAGACCCGGCGGCCGTGGCCACAGAAGTCTATGAAGAACTCCTGCGCTCGTACGACGAAGGCGTCGCCGAGTTCCTCGACCTGGAGCGGGTGAAGCCGAACACGCTGGGCAACTCGCGCATGCTGCTGCACCTCTGAGTCATGCCCCGCGGCGCGACCGGCGACACAGGGGTTTGTGTTTTCCGGGAAAAGACGCTTTCCTTTCTCTAGGCAATGGACCGTTATCGCGGAAAGGGAAGCCCGTGGCACAGAGGGTTCAGGTCATTCTGGAAGACGATCTCGACGGCGGATCCGCGGACGAGACGGTGACGTTCGCCCTGGACGGTGTGGCCTACGAGATCGACCTGAAGAGCGACAACGCGGAGAAGCTCCGCGTCCTGCTCGCCCCGTACGTCGAGAAGGGCCGCAAGCAGAGCGGCCGGCTCACCGCCCCGCGTCGCGGCGGCAGCGGCCGGAGCACCGGGCGGTCCGCGGCGGCCGGCCAGGCCGACACCGCCAAGATCCGCACCTGGGCGAAGGAGAACGGCCTCCCGGTCAACGACCGCGGCCGCGTCCCGAGCAACGTGCGCGAGGCGTACGAGAAGGCCAACGCGTCCTGACCCGCGGGCCCCGGCGGGGCCCTCAGCGGGCGGGCGGCAGGCCCAGCCGTTCCCGCGCGCAGGCGTCCGCCAGGGCGTCCAGCAGGCGGAGCAGGTCGGGCGAGCGCAGGTCCAGGGCGGGGCGCGGCGCCCCGGCCCGCAGCCAGTCGGCGGTCCGCGGCTCGGGCACCCGGGGGTCGCCCGGGTGCGCCGCGCGGGCCTCGATCGGCAGCCGCAGCTCCGGGCCCCAGCCGAGCCAGTGGAGCAGGTCGGGCACCGGCTCGGCGGCCCCGGGGGCGAGCAGGAAGACGGCCCGGTCGGCCTGCCGCAGCACCGGCCCGGTGGCGCGGCCCAGCCGCTCCAGGCGGCCCAGCGCGGCCCGCGCGGGCCCCAGCGGCGCCACCACCCGGTCCGAGCCGCGCCAGCCGGCGGCCGCACGGGGTGCGGCGGGGGCGGCGGGCAGCGGACGGGTCACGACCTGTGCAACGCTGGAGGGGTCGGGCGGTCACGCGACCGCCACCGGGACGGCGGTACGCCCCCCGCGGCCGACCTGACGGTCCGTCACCCCCGGTCCCGGGTCGGCAGACTTCTCGCCAGGCGAACACGCACCCCGCGGAAACCGCGCGAAACCCGCCGGATTACCGGGTATGAATGCTGGTGGACGGGGTCGCAGGAGCCCGGCCGCAGCACGTCGCGGGACCGGTGATCCGGTTCCACCGGACCGTGTTCGCCGTTGGCGTAGCGGGATCCGGTGCATCGGGCCCGCCGCTGGGAACACCGTCTCCCAGCATCAGGTTGGGAAAGGTGTCGGCTGGTCGCGCAGCATGTTGCTCCCGCTCCGTGGGAGTTCCGTAGCCGCGCTGCTGAGCGGGACTAGCATGCGGAAGGACAGGGCGGGGACGGCCCCCGAACTGACCGACCGCTCTGAGGAGCGATTAACGATGTTCGAGAGGTTCACCGACCGCGCGCGGCGGGTTGTCGTCCTGGCACAGGAAGAAGCCCGGATGCTCAACCACAACTACATCGGCACCGAGCACATCCTCCTGGGCCTGATCCACGAGGGCGAGGGTGTCGCCGCAAAGGCGCTGGAGAGCCTCGGCATCTCGCTCGAGGCGGTCCGCCAGCAGGTGGAGGAGATCATCGGCCAGGGCCAGCAGGCCCCGTCCGGCCACATCCCCTTCACCCCCCGGGCGAAGAAGGTCCTGGAGCTGTCGCTCCGCGAGGCCCTCCAGCTCGGCCACAACTACATCGGCACCGAGCACATCCTGCTCGGCCTGATCCGCGAGGGCGAGGGCGTCGCCGCCCAGGTCCTGGTGAAGCTCGGCGCCGACCTGAACCGGGTGCGCCAGCAGGTGATCCAGCTGCTGTCGGGCTACCAGGCCGGCAGCGGCAAGGAGTCGGCCACGGCCGGCGGCCCGGCCGAGGGCACCCCGTCCACCTCCCTGGTGCTCGACCAGTTCGGCCGCAACCTGACGCAGGCCGCCCGCGAGGCCAAGCTCGACCCGGTGATCGGGCGCGAGAAGGAGATCGAGCGGGTCATGCAGGTGCTGTCCCGCCGCACCAAGAACAACCCGGTGCTGATCGGCGAGCCCGGCGTCGGCAAGACCGCCGTGGTCGAGGGCCTGGCCCAGGCGATCGTCAAGGGCGAGGTCCCGGAGACGCTGAAGGACAAGCAGCTCTACACGCTGGACCTCGGCGCCCTGGTGGCCGGCTCGCGCTACCGCGGTGACTTCGAGGAGCGCCTGAAGAAGGTGCTCAAGGAGATCCGCACCCGCGGCGACATCATCCTGTTCATCGACGAGCTGCACACCCTGGTCGGTGCGGGCGCCGCCGAGGGCGCGATCGACGCCGCCTCCATCCTGAAGCCGATGCTGGCCCGCGGTGAGCTGCAGACCATCGGCGCCACCACGCTGGACGAGTACCGCAAGCACCTGGAGAAGGACGCCGCGCTGGAGCGCCGCTTCCAGCCGATCCAGGTCGCCGAGCCCTCGCTCCCGCACACCATCGAGATCCTCAAGGGCCTGCGCGACCGGTACGAGGCGCACCACCGCGTCTCGATCACCGACGCCGCCCTGGTCGCCGCCGCCACCCTGGCCGACCGGTACATCTCGGACCGCTTCCTGCCGGACAAGGCGATCGACCTGATCGACGAGGCCGGTTCCCGGATGCGCATCCGCCGGATGACCGCGCCGCCGGACCTGCGCGAGTTCGACGAGAAGATCGCCGACGTGCGCCGGGAGAAGGAGTCCGCGATCGACGCGCAGGACTTCGAGAAGGCCGCGTCGCTGCGCGACAACGAGAAGCAGCTGCTCCAGGCGAAGGCCAAGCGGGAGAAGGAGTGGAAGGCCGGCGACATGGACGTCGTGGCCGAGGTGGACGAGGAGCTCATCGCCGAGGTCCTGGCCACCGCCACCGGCATCCCGGTCTTCAAGCTGACCGAGGAGGAGTCCTCGCGCCTGCTGCGCATGGAGGACGAGCTGCACAAGCGGGTCATCGGCCAGGAGGACGCCATCAAGGCGCTCTCCCAGGCGATCCGCCGCACCCGTGCCGGCCTGAAGGACCCGAAGCGCCCCGGCGGTTCGTTCATCTTCGCTGGCCCGTCCGGTGTCGGTAAGACCGAGCTGTCCAAGACCCTGGCGGAGTTCCTGTTCGGGGACGAGGACGCGCTGATCGCGCTCGACATGTCCGAGTTCTCCGAGAAGCACACCGTCTCGCGGCTGTTCGGCTCCCCGCCCGGGTACGTGGGCTACGAGGAGGGCGGCCAGCTCACCGAGAAGGTGCGCCGCAAGCCGTTCTCGGTCGTCCTCTTCGACGAGGTCGAGAAGGCCCACCCGGACATCTTCAACTCGCTGCTGCAGATCCTGGAGGACGGTCGCCTGACCGACTCCCAGGGCCGGGTCGTGGACTTCAAGAACACGGTCATCATCATGACCACCAACCTCGGCACCCGGGACATCTCCAAGGGCTTCAACCTGGGCTTCGCGGCCACGGGTGACGTCCAGGCCGGCTACGAGCGGATGAAGGCGAAGGTCGGCGAGGAGCTCAAGCAGCACTTCCGCCCCGAGTTCCTCAACCGCGTCGACGACATCGTGGTCTTCCACCAGCTGTCCGAGGCGAACATCATCGAGATCGTCGACCTGATGATCGCCCGGGTCGACCAGCGGATGAAGGACCGGGACATGGGCATCGAGCTCAGCCCGGAGGCCAAGAGCCTGCTGGCCAAGCGGGGCTACGACCCGATCCTGGGCGCGCGTCCGCTGCGCCGCACGATCCAGCGGGAGATCGAGGACCACCTGTCCGAGAAGATCCTGTTCGGTGAGCTGCGGTCGGGCCACATCGTGGTCGTCGGCGTGGAGGGCGAGGGCAAGGAAGCCAAGTTCACCTTCCGCGGCGAGGAGAAGTCCCCGGTGGCGGACACTCCGGCGGCGGTCTCGGCGGCCGGCCCGGATCTGACGAAGTAATAGCGCCGCAAAGCGCTCGGCAAGCCTCCGCCCCCGACCTGTTCAGGTCGGGGGCGGAGGCTTTTCGGCGCCCCGCTTTTCAGTTGAAAAACTGTTTAGGTTTCCGTGTGCTGTGAATACGGGCCCGGCGGGCCGCCGAACGGGTGGACCGCGGCGAAGTGCGGGCACGATCGGCCCTTGGCGGCCCGGCCCCGCAGGTAGGTTGACGATCCGTCAGGCGAACCGGGTTGCGGGAGCATAGCGGCGTGGCCATGGCCCGGTCAAGGTCTTTCTTTTTTACCGGACCTTGGGTCAAATGTCGTCCACCTGTCTTGCATTGGTTCACCGGTCAGGCCATCAGCCCCACCGGTAAGGGGAGGACGTCACCACGTTGAAAATAACCAAGAGGGCTGTCGCGGCTTCCGCCGCCGTCGCGGTGACCGCCGCGCTCGGCGCCGGAATGCTCCCGGGGACGGCCACCGCCGCCCCGGCGACCACGACGATCACCGACCCGGCCGACGCCGTCCAGAACGACAGCGTTCCGCGTGAGCTCCAGAGCCCGCTGGCCGACAAGCAGCAGGCCGAGCAGACCGCCGCGGTGGAGCAGCTGGTCAACGGGACCGCGAAGGTCGAGCAGCACGGCAGCGGCTCCTCGATCAAGCTGGGCCGCGACAAGTACGTCGAGCTGTCCCGCGAGCGCACCGACAAGATCTTCACGATCCTCGTCGACTTCGGCGACCAGGTGGACACCACCACCAAGACCGCCGACGGCAAGGTCAAGTACGGCGGCACCCCCGGCCCGGCGCGCAACCAGATCGCCGCCCCGGACCGCAAGAACGACAACTCGACGGCCTGGCAGGCGGACTACAACCAGGCGCACTACCAGGACATCTACTTCGCGAAGGACAAGCCTTCGCTGAAGACGTACTACGAGCGCCAGTCCTCCGGCCGGTACTCGGTCGACGGCCTGGTCACCGACTGGGTGCGGGTGCCGTGGAACGAGGCCCGCTACGGCTCGGACTACTGCGGCCAGCACGTCTGCGCCAACGCGCAGGACCTGATCCGCGACGGCATCGACGCCTGGGTCGCCGACCAGAAGGCCAAGGGCCGCACCGACGCCCAGATCAAGGCCGACCTGGCGCAGTACGACCAGTGGGACCGCTACGACTACGACGGCGACGGCAACTTCAACGAGCCGGACGGCTACCTGGACCACTTCCAGATCGTCCACGCCGGTGAGGACCAGTCGGCCGGCGGCGGCGTGCAGGGCACCGACGCGCTGTGGGCGCACCGCTCGTACGCGTACGCCAACCAGGCGGGCAAGACCGGCCCGGACGACAACAAGCTCGGCGGCACCCAGATCGGCGCCACCGGCCTGTGGGTCGGCGACTACACCATGCAGCCGGAGAACGGCGGCCTGGGCGTGTTCGCCCACGAGTACGGCCACGACCTGGGCCTGCCGGACCTGTACGACACCACCGGCCAGGGCGTCGACAACTCGGTCGGCTTCTGGTCGCTGATGTCCTCCGGCTCCTGGCTGGGCGAGGGCAAGAACGAGATCGGCGACATGCCGAACGACCTCGACGTCTGGTCGAAGCTCAAGCTGGGCTGGCTGAACTACGACACCGCCAAGGCGGGCCAGACCTCGCTGTCGCTGCTCGGCCCGGTCGAGTACAACACCAAGCGCAAGCAGGGCCTGGTCGTCAACCTGCCGCCGAAGACCGTCACCACCGAGATCAACTCCCCGTTCGAGGGTGGCAACGAGTGGTGGAGCGGCAGCGCCGACGACCTGAACGTCTCGCTGGCCCGTGACGTCGACCTGACCGGCAAGACCTCGGCCACGCTGACCGCCAAGGCCTGGTTCGAGCTGGAGACGGACTACGACTACGCGTACGCCGAGGTCTCCACCGACGGCGGCAAGAACTGGACCGCGCTGGCCGGCACCTTCAACGGCGCCGCGCTGCCGGACAACGCGATCAACGGCACCTCGAACGGCGCCTGGGGCGACCTGTCCTTCCCGCTGGACGCGTACGCCGGCAAGGCCGTCAAGGTCCGCTTCCACAACACCACCGACGGCGGCGTCCACTACAAGGGCCTGGCCCTGGACAACATCGCGGTGACCGCGGACGGCGCGGCCCTGTTCACCGACGGCGCCGAGAACGGCGACAACGGCTGGACCGCGACCGGCTTCTCCCGGATCTCCGGCAAGTTCTCCAAGGACTACGACCAGCACTACCTGGTCGAGAACCGCCAGTACGTCTCGTTCGACACCACGCTGAAGACCGGCCCGTACAACTTCGGCTCGGCCGCCCGTCCGGACTGGGTGGAGCACTACGCCAACCAGAACGGCATCCTGATCTGGCTGTGGGACTCCTCGCAGTCCGACAACAACGTGTTCAACCACCCGGGCCAGGGCCTGATCCTGCCGGTCGACGCCCACCCGGCGCCGCTGAAGTGGAACGACGGCACGCTGATGCGTCCGCGCTTCCAGTCCTACGACGCGACCTTCGGCTCCGACCGCACCGACGGCCTGAAGCTGCACAAGGCCGACGCGCTCACCAAGATCCCGAGCTCGCGTGGTGTGACGGTCTTCAACGACCACACCACCAAGTACTGGTCCGCGGACAACCAGTACAGCAGCGTCCAGGTCCCGGACACCCGCACCCAGATCGAGGTGCTATGGCAGTCCCACGACGACCTGGAAGCCATGATCAAGGTCTCTCCCGTCCGGAAGTGACGCCTGATCGGTAGCACGACGAGGGCCCCGGCGGTTTCCGAACCGCCGGGGCCCTCCCGCGTGCCCGGCCGGTCAGAGCAGGGCGAGGAAGTCCTGCAGCGCCGCGGTGACCTCCTTGGCGCTCCACCCGGCGGCGTCGGCGGCGACCGTCACCTCGGTCATCGACAGGCCGGGCTGCGGGCCCGGCTCGCGCCAGCCGCCGAACAGCGCGACGCCCTGCTCCTCGGCCTGCCGCAGGCCGGCCTCGTCGAGGAGCTCGGCGGGGTGCGGCAGCCAGAACTGGAACTGGTGGGTGTGCGGCGGCGCGGGGTGCACCCGGGCGCCCGGGGCCTCGGCGAGCGCGGCGGCGACCACCTTGGCGTGCGCCACGTACCCGGGCAGCCGGGGCAGCTCGCGGTCCAGCCCGGCCAGCGCGGAGAGCACCGCCGGCCACTGCTGCCAGAGGTTGCCGCCGTAGCGGTGCCGCCAGACCCTGAGCCGGCGGACGAACTCCTCCTCGCCGGCCACCAGGGCGCCGCTGTGGCCGCCGAGCGACTTGTAGCAGGAGACGTACACCGAGCCGGCCCGGGCGCAGACCTCCGGCAGGGTGCGGCCCAGGTGCGGGGCGGACTCCCAGAGCCGGGCACCGTCCAGGTGGACCGGGCGGCCCTGCCGTTCGGCCAGGTCGTACAGCGCCTCCAGCTCGGCCCAGTCGGGCAGCAGGAAGCCGGCGTCACGCAGCGGCAGTTCCAGCATCAGCACGTCGTACGGCTCGTCCAGGACGGCCAGTTCGGCGGCGGTGGGGAGCCGGGGCGCGCCGGTCAGCGGGACGCTGCGCAGACCGGACAGCACCTGGTGGGCGCGGCGCTCGTGGCGCTCGGGGTGGGCGAGCGGGTGCATGCCGACCACCGGGCCGTGGGTGTCGGCCCAGGTCTTCAGGGCGGCCTGCTGGGCCATCGTCCCGGTGGGGAAGTAGGCGGCGGCGGGCTTGCCGAGCAGCTCGGCGGTGCGGCGCTCCAGGGTGCGGACGATGCCGTTGCCGTACATGTCGACCGGCTCGTCCGGGGTGAGCGGGCCGTCGGCCAGGCCGGCCAGGTCGGCGAGCGCTTCGCGGACGGTCTGCGGTCGGCCGCCGGAGAGCAGCCGGCCGGCCTGGCGGCGGGCCCGGAAACGGCGGTCCTGAACAGGGGTGTCGTTCATCAGCTGATCATCTCCGACGGGGATTCCCCGACCGAGCGGCGGGGGCGGGTGGATCGGATGGTGCAGCTGGTTCGAAGCGCTGTTCTACCCGGGGCGGTTCGGGCCCAAACCGGGCGGTTCCCGGTGGCGCTGCTCACAGCACATTTCCGACATACGACCCGGGATAGGAGGTTTGGGGCGCGAAAAGCCGTTCGGGCCGACGCCTCGCGGGGGTATTCCGGCCGCCCTGCGCACTACCGGCCGTCGTAGGTCACACGCTTGGGCCTTCGCATCCGGGTCGTTTACACCGGAGTCGTTCCACCAGTTCGGCGAGCCGCACCGGCTCGGCCCCGCGCTGGCCCCGTCCCGTGAGGTACCGACCCCGATGCGTTCCCTCCCCGCCACCGGCCGCCGGCTTCTCCAGGCGATCAGCACCAAGCACGTCCGCTCGGTGCTCTCCTCCGCCCCGCTCACCACGGCCCGGATGGCCCCCGCCAAGGCACTCGCCTCCGGCGCCGCCGTGGTCGCCGCCGGCGCGCTGCTGATCCCCACCGGGCAGGCTGTCGCGCAGGGCGCGCACCCGGCCGACCAGACCGCCGCCACCGCTGCCACCGCCGCCACCGTGCAGGCGCAGGACTTCCGGCTGCCCGTCCAGGCCGCGCCGCAGAGCGAGCAGGCCAAGGCGGCCAAGGCCGCGGTCGTCGCCTCGCTGGACGGCGGCGCCGGGCCGGACGCCCAGGCCCGGCCGCAGGACGAGCAGGCCTCCCGCAGCGAGCAGCGCACCGAGCTGCAGGCCGCCGGGCAGGACACCGAGCAGGAGCAGGCCGCTGCCGCCGCCGCCCAGCAGCAGGCGGCCGACCAGGCCGCCGCGGAGCAGGCCGCCGCCGCGCAGGCCGCGCAGGCCGCCGCCCAGCAGCAGGCGGCCGAGCAGCAGGCCGCCGCCGAGAAGGCGGCCGCCGACCAGGCCGCCGCGGAGCAGGCCGCTGCCGCGCAGGCCGCCGCCGCCAAGCCGTCCTGGTCCTCCCCCGCGCCGGGCGCGGCGATCAGCAACCCGTACCACAAGACCAACGCGGCGTACGCGGCCGGCTACCACACCGGCACCGACTTCGCGGTCTCGGTCGGCACCCCGGTGCTGGCCGTCGGCGACGCCACCGTGGTGTCGGCCGGCTACGCGGGCGCCTACGGCAACCAGATCGTGCTGAAGCTCTCCGACGGCCGCTTCGCCCAGTACGCGCACCTGTCGCAGCTCGGCGTGAAGGCCGGGCAGCACGTGGCCGCGGGCGACCAGGTCGGCAAGTCCGGGAACACCGGCAACTCGCACGGCCCGCACCTGCACTTCGAGATCCGCACCGCCAACCAGTACGCGAAGGTGATCGACCCGGTCGGCTACCTGAAGCAGCACGGCGCGACCAACTTCTGATCCGCCGCTCCCCCGCCGCTCAGCCCGAGCCGTCCGCGCCTACCGCGCGGGCGGCTCGATGCGTGCCGCGACCTCCAGGGCGACCTCCAGGGCCGCTTCCATCGCCTCCTCCACCGAGGGGGCGGGCCGGTCGGGCTCGCACAGGTCCGCCTTGAGCAGGAACATCGCCGAGTGCATGGAGGTCAGCGCGACGGTGGCGCGCAGCTTGTCGCGGAAGGTCGGCTCCGGGCCGTGCAGCAGGCTGATCATCCGGATCATCCGGTCCTTGAACGCCAGCCCGGCCGCGGACTCCCGCAGCGCGGGCTGGTTCTCGTGGAAGAACCGCAGCAGCGGGGCCCGCTCGCCCATCCCGGCCGCGAACCGGCGCAGCAGTTCGTCGCGCAGCCCGGGCGACCAGGGCTTGCCCTCGCCGTAGGCGATGGCGTCGTCGAGCGGGGCGGCCATCTTCTCGACGATGCCGCGGACGATGTCGTCCTTGGTCTTGAAGTGGTAGTACAGGGCGGCCTTGGTGACCCCCAGGCGGTCGGCGATCTCCCGCAGCGAGGTCTTCTCGTAGCCGTGCTCGGCGAACAACTCCAGGGCCACGTCGATGATCCGCGCTCTGGTGTCGCTGCGGGGGCTCTGGGTGGTGGTCATCGCTGGCGGCCTGCCTCGTGAAGCGGGTGCGGGACCGGCGTCGAGGTCCCGTTCGGTTGGCATTCTCCCTGCCCAGAGGGGCTGCTCCGAAACTGGCTTGACGACCGGCTAGGGAACAACCTACCGTGCCGGACGGCGATTAACTAGCCGGTCGTCAAGTAAGTACCGCCGCGGTACCCCGCGGCACCTGTGCCCCGGGAGAGACGCACCATGACAACCCAGCAGTCCGAGGCGGTTCCGGGGGAGCCGCCCGTCGAACTCGGGAAGCCCGACGAGTTCGTGCAGCGCCCGCACCGCGAGATCCGCCTGGTGATGGTCGGCCTGGTCATCACCATGCTGCTCGCCATGCTGGACAACCTGATCGTCGGCACCGCGATGCCCACCATCGTCGGCGAGCTGCACGGCGCCGAGCACATGTCCTGGGTGGTGACGTCCTACACCCTGGCCACCGCCGCCTCCACCCCGATCTGGGGCAAGGTCGGCGACCTGTACGGCCGCAAGGGCTCGTTCCTGGTCTCGATCGTGATCTTCCTGCTCGGCTCGGCGCTGTCCGGCCTGTCGCAGAGCATGGGCCAGCTGATCGCCTTCCGCGCCGTCCAGGGCCTCGGCGCCGGCGGCCTGATGGTCGGCGTGATGTCGATCATGGGCGCGCTGGTGCTGCCCCGCGACCGCGGCAAGTACCAGGGCATGTTCGCCGCCGTGATGGCGCTGGCCACCGTCGGCGGCCCGCTGATCGGCGGCTTCATCACCGACCACCTGAACTGGCGCTGGACGTTCTACGTCAACCTGCCGCTGGGCGCGATCGCGCTGGTCTTCATCGTCGTGGTGCTGAAGCTGCCCAAGATCCGCTCCAACGCGAAGATCGACTACTTCGGCGCGGTGCTGCTCACCGTCGGCATCGTCTCGGCCGTGCTGGTCACCACCTGGGGCGGCCACGAGTACGCCTGGGGATCGAAGCAGATCCTCGGCCTGGGCACGCTCGGCCTGGCCTCGCTGATCGGCTTCTGCTACGTCGAGCAGCGGGTCGCCGAGCCGATCATCCCGCTCAAGCTGTTCCGCAACCGGAACTTCACCATGGTCTCGATCATCGGCTTCATCGTCGGTTTCGCGATGTTCGGCGCGGTGACCTTCCTGCCCACCTACCAGCAGATCGTCCAGGGCGCCTCGGCGACCAACTCCGGCCTGCTGCTGATGCCGATGATGTTCGGCATGCTGGTGGTCTCGCTGGTGGTCGGCCAGGCCATCACCAAGACCGGCAAGTACCGGATCTTCCCGATCATCGGCACCACCGTGATGGCCGGCGGCTCGCTGCTGCTGTCCACCCTCGCCGTGGACACCAAGAGCTTCACCTCCTCCTGCTACATGGTGGTGCTCGGCGCCGGCATGGGCTTCCTGATGCAGGTCACCATGCTGGTCGCGCAGAACAGCGTGGAGATGAAGGACATGGGCGTCGCCTCGTCCTCCGCCACCCTGTTCCGCACCATCGGCGGCTCCTTCGGCGTGGCGCTGTTCGGCACCCTGTACATCAACCGCCTCAACGACACCCTGAAGGCCGCCGGGATGCCGGCCGGCGGCGAGTCCACCGGCTCGATGAGCCCGGAGACGCTGAAGAGCATGCCGCCCGAGGCGGTCTCGGTGCTCCAGCACGGCATCGCCAACGGCATGCACACCGTCTTCCTGTGGGGCACGGTGATCAGCGTGGTCGCCATCGCCGCCTCGCTGTTCCTCCGCGAGGTCAAGCTCCGCGGTGGCGCGGACGCCGCCGAGGCCAAGGCCGAGGCCGCCCTGGAGGGCGCGCTCTGAGGCCCGCCGCGGCCTGAGGGACGCCGAACGGCCCGGGACCACGCGGTCCCGGGCCGTTCGCGCGCTCCGCGCGGGGTTACTGCGGCAGCCGGTAGGTGCCCGGCCCGACCGGCTCGACCAGCCCGTCGGCGACCAGCCCGTCCAGCGCCCGGGCGCGCTGCACCGCGTCCGGCCACACCACGTCCAACTGCCCCTGGGCGACCGTCCCGTGGGCGTCCCGCAGCACCGCCAGCAGCTTGCCGCGCACCTGCCGGTCGGTGCCCTCGTACGTCTGCCCGCGGCGGGCCGGGCCCTGGTGCGGGGGGCGGCCGGCCCGCTGCCAGGCGCAGTCCGCCCGCAGCGGGCAGGTGCCGCACTCCGGGCCGCGCGCGGTGCACACCAGGGCGCCCAGCTCCATCACCGCGACCGCCCAGGTCGCGGCCCGCTCGTCGGTCGCGGGCAGCAGCTCGACGGCGGTGCGGCGCTCGGCGGCCGTGGTGGCGTTCGCCGGGTACTCGACGCCGGTCACCGCCCGGGCGAACACCCGGCGCACGTTGGTGTCCAGCACCGCGTGCCGCTGCCGGAACGCGAACGAGGCGACCGCCGCCGCCGTGTACTCCCCCACCCCGGGCAGGGCCAGCAGCGCCGCGTGGTCCTCCGGCACCGCGCCGCCGTGCCGCTCGGTGATGGCGACGGCCGCCCCGTGCAGCCGCAGCGCGCGGCGCGGGTAGCCGAGCCGGCCCCACATCCGCACCGCCTCGCCGGGCGCGTCGGCGGCCAGCGCGGCGGGCGTGGGCCAGCGCTCCAGCCAGGCCGCGTAGGCGGGCAGCACCCGCTTGACCGGCGTCTGCTGGAGCATGAACTCGCTGACCATCACGGCCCACGGCGAGGCGTCCGGGGTGCGCCAGGGCAGGTCGCGGGCGTGGGTCTCGTACCAGCCGATGACGGTCGAGTGCAGCGCCTGGACGGCGCCCGGGGAGAGAGTCGAAGCTGTGGCAACCATGGTTTTTCGATCCTGCCACGACCGGTGCCGCAGGCTTAAAGCCCCAGGTCGTCGAGCTCCTTCAGCAGGTCCGCGCGCGGGCTGGCCGGGCCGGCCGCGATCTGGCCGGACTTCTTCCCTGGCTTCCGGCCGGACCCGCCGCCCGGGCCGGGCAGCGACAGGGTGTCTCCCCCGTCGGACAGCGCGGCCGCCGGCTTCGGGCTGCGGTCCCGGAAGATCCACGCCCCCAGCAGGCCGCCGACCAGGCCGCCGATGTGGGCCAGCCAGGACACCCCGGGGGTGCCCGGGACGGCCGTGCTCAGCAGGTAGGCGAAGGAGGCGCCCATCACCAGGCCGATCAGCGAGTCGATGAGGTTGCGGTCGAACAGGCCGCGCAGCACCACGTAGCCGAGGTAGCCGAAGACCACGCCGCTCGCGCCGACGGTCACCGTGTCGCCCGACTGGAACAGCCACACCGCCATCCCGCTGGTCACCACCAGCAGCACCGTCAGCCCGAGGAACTTGCGCACCCCGCGGTACGCGGCGAGGAAGCCGAACACGAACAGCGGGCCCGAATTGCCTTCCAGGTGCTGCCAGTTCAGGTGCAGGAAGGGGGCGGTCAGCAGGTACCCGAGGGTGTCCGCGTCGTGCGGGCGGATGCCGTGCATCACCGCCATCCGCCCGTCCAGCAGCCAGTTGACCAGTTGCGTCGCCCACACCAGGCAGAGGAACCCGAACATGACGAAGAACGCCTTGCGCGCTTCGGCGATCATCTGCGCCGGGTCGAGGGGCGTACCGGTGGGTGCGGGGGCGTGCGGGGAGGCCATGAGGGCGACTATAGGGCGACGTGCCGACGTGTCGAGTCCCTCTTCCGGACCAAATGGCGGATGATGTGAAAGAAGTGGTCCCGGTGCGGTGTTGATGCGTCAACAGGTGCACACGGTCTCGTAGAGTTTGCGCGTGCCCTCTCTGCGCCAGCCCGTCGGACCACTGCCCGCCTCGATCTACTGGCGGCGCCGCGTCGTGGTCCTCGCCGCCCTCGCCGTCGTCCTGCTCCTGGTCGGCTGGCTGGTGTTCGGCGGCAGTGGCGGCGACCAGCGGAAGAAGTCCTCCCAGGGCAGCCCGCTGCCCGCCCCCGCCCAGTCCATCACCCCCGGCGCCTCCCCGACCGGCCCCGCCATCACCACCCGCCCCGGCGGCACCGGCGGCGGCTCCGGCGGGACGGGCTCCGGCGCGGGCGGCGAGATCAGCGTCACCGGCGGCAACAGCACCTCCGGAGGCGGCAGTTCCTCCGGCGGCACGGGCGGCGGCACGGGCGGGACGGGCTCCGGCACCGGCGCCCCCCGGGCCGGCGGCGGGGCCTCGCCCGCCGTCAACACCACCGAGGTGATGGCCCTGCCGGTCTGCACCACCGCGCAGCTCACCCTCGAACTCGCCTCGGCGCAGAACTCGTACGCGGCGAAGGACAAGCCGAAGCTGGCGCTGACCGTCCGCAACTCCTCCGGCGCGGGCTGCCGGATCAACCTCTCCCACGCGTACTCGTTCCTGACCGTCACCTCCAGCGCCAACGAGCGGATCTGGTCCTCCGCCGACTGCGTCACCGAACGCGTCGACGCCTGGGCCCAGATCGCCGGCAACAGCGGCGTCACCGAGACCTTCACCTGGGACCGCACCCGCTCCAAGCCGCAGTGCGCCACCCCCGACCCGGCGCCCGCCCAGCCCGGCAACTACCTCGTCCAGGCCGACCTCACCGGCCCGGCCGGCGGCCCGCTCTCGGCCCGCGCCTCGATCCGCCTGGAGGGCTGAGCCCCGAGGTCCTAGTAGTGCTTTGTTAGGTCGGGGCTGGGGTTGGTGTGGCGGCGGGGCGGTGGCATGTCGGGCATGGTCCGTTCCAGGTGGCCAGGAGCTGTTGGAGTGCTCTGACGGTCTGGTAGAGGGTCATGCCCGAGCAGGGACTTTTGGGCGGCTCCGGGTCAGGGTCACGAAGAGGTGGGCGGCGGTGACGAGCGTGACGTGCCGGTGCCAGCCCATCCAGGAACGGCCCTCGAAGTGGTCCAGGCCGAGGGCGGTCTTGAGCTCGCGGTAGTCGTGCTCGATCCGCCAGCGGATCTTGGCGAGCCGCACGAGTTCCTCGACGGAGGTGTCCTCGGGCAGGTTCGAGACCCAGTAGTGGGACGGCTCCGACACCTCCGGCGGCCACTGGGCAAGAAGCCAGCACGGCGGCAGGGTGCCGTCCTCCTCGATCCGTGGACGACGTCCGGCCAGACGCACGCGCAGCACGACGAAGGTCGAGGTCAGGTGGTCGCGGGAGCCACGCCGCCAGGTCACCGTCCGGGCCGCTTCCCGACCTGCGGCCCGGACGTGCTCGGCCAACGGAACGGGACGGGTGCGATAGCGGGGCTTGGGCCGTGGGCCGAGTCCGCCGTAGGGCGGTCGGTGGGTGACGGCGTCGATGGGGTGGGCGGTCGTCAGACCTTTGACCTGCACGATCCACCGCAGCCCGCGCTCGTCGAGGGCCGCGCGGAAGTACGCGTTGTCGCCGTAGCCGGCGTCGGCGACCACGACCGGAGGGAGGAGCTTCCACGTCGCGAGCTCGTCGATCATCTCCAGGGCCAGTTGCCACTTCGGCCGGTGGCCCTCGGCGGGCGGGATCCCGCAACGGGCCCGGCGACGCTCGGCGAAGGCCGCCCCGGCCGGGTCTGCGGCCTTCGCCGGATCCCAGGACTCGGGCAGGAACAGTCTCCAGTTCAGCGGGCAGGACGCGCTGTCGGTGACCGCGTGAACGCTCACCCCCACCTGGCAGTTGCCGACCTTGCCCAAAGGGCCCGAGTACTGGCGGGCCACGCCCGGCGAACCGGCGCCGTCCTTCGGGAAGCCGGTGTCGTCCACGACCCACGCATCCGCTCCCAGGACGCGTGTCGCACGGTCGGCGAGCCTGGACCTGATCTGCTCCACCGGCCACGTCGAGGAGGAGATGAACTGCTGCAGGCGCTGGTGGTCGATGCCGAGCCGCTCGGCCATCGGCTGCATCGACTTGCGCCGGCCGTCCAGCAGCAGGCCACGGAGGTAGCTGATGCCCTTGTCCTGCTGGTCCGAGCGTCGCAGCGGAGCGAACACCTCCGCCGCGAACGCCTCCAACTCATCACGTAACGAACCCAGTTCATCCGGAGTCATACCTCCAGAGAACCCCCGAAACACACCCGGGACCAGAGCCCACGCACCACCTAACAAAGCACTACTAGGCGTTCCACCCGGTGCCGCGCAGGCTGCGCCCGAGGGTGAGCGGCAGCAGCGCGGCGGCCAGGGCCGCGGCGAGCAGGACCAGGACGGTGGCCGCGGGGAGGCGGTCGAGGAGGAGGCCCGCGGTCATGGTGCCGAGCGGCAGGCCGGCCATCAGCAGGGTCATCGTCCCGGCCATCGCGCGGCCGCGCACCTCCTCGGGGACGCGCTGGAAGACCAGCACGTCGAGCATCACGCGCAGGGCCGGCACACCGAGCGAGGTGAGCGCGAGGGCCGCGAACACCACCACCGGGCCGGCCGCCACCGCGGGGACCGCGAAGGCGGCCGCGCCGCTCCAGGCGACGGCCAGCAGCAGGGCGCCGGGGCCGAGCAGCCGGTGCAGCCGGGAGACCAGCAGGGCGCCGAGCAGGCCGCCGACGGCCTCGCCGGTGAGGGCCAGGCCGATGCCCGCCTGGGAGGTGCCGTGGTCGCGCAGCAGGACCATGACGGCCAGCAGCATCGCCGAGCCGGTGAGGTTGAGCGCCGCGGCGACCAGCACGGTGCCGCGCAGCACCCGGTGGGCGAACAGGTAGCGCAGCCCGGCGAACGCGGCGCCCTTCTCCCGCCCGCCCTTCTCCCGCCCGCCCTTCTCCCGCCCGCCCATCGGCGCCTGCGCGCCGGGGCGGGAGTCGAACCGGACGGCGACGCTCGCGCCGAGGGCGAGGCCGGAGGTGAGGACGGTGGCGAGGAAGGGCACGGCGGTGCCGAGGCCGAGCAGGAACCCGGCCAGCGGCGGGCCGGCCAACGCGGCCCCGTTGACCCGGAGTTCGTCCTGCGAGAGGGCCTGGCGGAGCTGCTCGGGCGGGACGACGGCGCGCAGCGCGAGCATCCGGGAGGGGCCGCCGTAGGCCATGGTCGCGCCGATCACGGCGGCGGCGAGCAGCGCGTGCGGGACGGTCAGCCGGTCGGCGGCCAGGGCGAGCGCGACGCTGAGCGCGGTGAGCAGCCGGACGGTGTCGGCGAGGATCAGGATCCGCCGCCGGTCGTGCCGGTCGGCGACCGTGCCGCCGTGCAGGCCGAACAGCACGGAGGCGCCGAACTGGACGGCGCCGAACGCCCCGGCCACCGTCGGGGAGCCGGTCATCGCGAGCAGCAGCAGCGGGTACGCGGTGTCGGCGAGGCAGGTGCCGAGCATCGCGGACGCGGAGCCGGCCCAGAGCGTCTGGAAGCGGCGGTTGCGGCGCAACGGCACCACGGCGGCTTCCGGTGCGAGTGTCGCGGTCATCCCTCGTCCCTCGTTCATGTTCCCGCCCATGTTCATGATCCAGCAATCATTCACGCCTGCATGAATGGTTGCACGGTCGAGAATGATTGCACAAGCGTTGACGCTGTGGCTGAATGTGAACGTGGCTGATCAGATGAAGGAACGCGAGGTCACGGACGTCGCGACGTTGAAGGCCCTGGCCGACCCGCTGCGGCTGGCCGTCCTCGGGGTGCTGATGAAGCGCGACCCGGAACCGGTGTCGGTGAAGGAGGTCGCCGCCGAGCTGGACGAGGTGCCGACCAAGCTGTACCGGCACGTCAAGCAGCTGGAGCAGACCGGGCTGGTGTACGTGGCCGAGACCCGGCTGGTCTCCGGGATCGTGGAGAGCCGCTACCGCTCGGCGCAGCAGTCACTGCGGCTGTCGCCGCAGGTGTACGCGGAGGGCGACGAGCCGCCGCCCGCGCTGGGGGCGATCCTGGCGGCGATGGACCTGGTGCGCTCCGACTTCCGGCGCCAGTTCCTGGCGGGCCGGATCGACCTGACCCCGGCGGCGCAGGGCAACCCGCAGCCCGGCAAGTTCGCGCACGCCACCTTCCGGCTCAGCCCGGAACGGCTGCGGCGGCTGCGCGCCCGGCTCGACGAGGCACTGGACGAGGTGTTCGCGGAGGGCGACTCCACCGACCCGGACGCCGTCGAGGTCGCGCTGTTCGCCCTGCTGTACGCGGTGCGGCCGCCGAAGGCGGAGAACTAGTGCCGCGTCAGGCAACCTTTGCCGTGAAGGAGCGGCGTCCGGTGCGTGCTCTCGGCGTGCCGGCCGGAAGCCCTCGTACTGGATGTACTTGGGTTTTCGGCCGGTGCGGCGAGAGGGCGTGCCGGGCGTCGCGACGGGCGAAGGTTGCCTGACGAGGCACTAGGCGCCGTCCCGGTCGGTCCTGTCGGGCAGGGCCTAGACGTACCGCTCCAGGATGGAGGACTCGGCGAGCCGGGACAGTCCCTCGCGCACCGAGCGGGCCCGGGTCTCGCCGACGCCCTCCACGGTCTGCAGGTCGTCGATGGACGCGGCGAGCAGCTTCTGCAGGCCGCCGAAGTGGTCGACCAGGCGCTCGATGACGGTGTTCGGCAGCCTCGGCACCTTGGCCAGCAGCCGGTAGCCGCGCGGGGAGACCGCGGAGTCCAGCGACTCGGGGGTGCCGGTGTAGCCGAGCGCCTTGGCGACGGTCTGCAGGTCGAGCAGCTCGGCGTGGGTGAGCGCCTCGAGGTCGGCGAGCACCTCGGTGACGGTGCGGCCCTTCTTGGCGGCGCGGTCCGGGAAGTAGTCGCGCACCACGAGTTCGCGCTCCGGCTCGACGCCGGCGATCAGCTCGTCCAGCTGCAGCGACAGCAGCCGGCCGTCGGTGCCCAGCTCCAGCACGTACCCGGCGATCTCGCCGGCGATCAGCCGGACCATCTCCAGGCGCTGCACCACCGCCGAGACGTCCCGGACGGTGACCAGGTCCTCGATCTCCAGCGCGGACAGGGTGCCCGCCACCTCGTCCAGGCGGAGCTTGTAGCGCTCCAGGGTGGCCAGCGCCTGGTTGGCCCGGGACAGCACGGTGGTGGAGTCCTCCAGCACCCGCCGCGCGCCGTTGACGTAGATGGCGATCAGCCGCATCGAGTGCGAGACCGCGACCACCGGGTAGCCGGTCTGCCGGTTGACCCGCTCCGCGGTGCGGTGCCGGGTGCCGGTCTCGTCGGTGGGGATGTTCGCGTCCGGCATCAGGTGGACGCCCGCGCGCAGGATCTTGGCGTGGTCCTTGTCGAGGATCACCGCGCCGTCCAGCTTGCACAGCTCGCGCAGCCGGGTGGCGGTGAACTCGACGTCCAGCACGAAGCCGCCGGTGCACAGGGCGTCCACGCTCTTGTCGAAGCCGAGGACGATCAGGCCGCCGGTGTTGGCCCGGAGCACCCGCTCCAGGCCGTCCCGCAGCGCCGTGCCCGGTGCGATCGCACTGAGGGAAGCCCGCAGCAGGGCCTCCTCGCGGGAGGACTTGTCCGCCCGGTCGATGGCTGCCACGTGACTCCTTGGGCCGACCCGGACCGTGTGCCGCGGCGGCCGACGGTCTGTCTGTTGTTGCTGCGAATGATGCCGATGAGCAGGTGAAGTCTAACTGCGTACGGCCGCGGCGGGGCGTGGGTCAGCCCAGTTCGTCCGAGTCGACCGGCTCCCAGCCCGCCATCAGCTCCTCCGGGTGGGCCGCGACGGGGGCCTGGGCGCGGGCCCGGGCGAGCGCCTGGGCGCCCTGCTGGGCGGGCGTCACGGCCTCCTGACGGGGCTTCGAGCGGGGGCGGCGGCCCGGGATCGCCCGCAGCGCCTCGCCGATGTCGGCGACCTCCACCACCTTCATGCCCGCCGGGACCTTGCCCGGGTCCGGCGGGACCAGGGCGTGCGTGAAGCCGAGCCGGTGCGCCTCGGCGAGCCGGCGCTGCACGCCCGTCACCCGCCGCACCTCGCCCGCCAGGCCGACCTCGCCGATCGCCACCAGGTTGCTGGGCAGCGGCGTGTCGGTCGAGGAGGAGGCCACCGCCAGGGCGATCGCCAGGTCCGCCGAGGGCTCGGTGAGCTTCACGCCGCCGACCGTGGCGGTGTAGATGTCCTGCTTGCCGAGCTTCACGCCGCCGTGCCGCTCGACCACCGCCAGGATCATGGCGATCCGCGGCGACTCCAGGCCCGAGGTGGTGCGCCGCGGCGAGGGGATCTGCGAGTCCACCATCAGCGCCTGCACCTCGGCCACCAGCGGGCGCTTGCCCTCCAGCGTCACCGTCAGGCAGGTGCCCGGGACGGGCTTGTCGCGGCGGGTCAGGAACAGGCCGGACGGGTCGGCCAGGCCGACGATGCCCTCGTCGTGCAGCTCGAAGCAGCCGACCTCGTCGGTCGCCCCGTAGCGGTTCTTGACGCCGCGGATCAGCCGCAGCCGGGCGTGCCGGTCGCCCTCGAAGGAGAGCACCACGTCCACCAGGTGCTCCAGCAGGCGGGGGCCGGCGATCTGGCCGTCCTTGGTGACGTGGCCGACCAGCAGGGTGGCCATGCCGCGCTCCTTGGACACCCGGATCAGCGCGCCCGCCACCTCGCGGACCTGCGCCGGACCGCCGGGGGCGCCGTCCAGCTCGGCGGAGGCGATGGTCTGCACCGAGTCGAGGATCAGCAGCCCGGGGTTGACCGCGTCGATGTGGCCGAGCACCGCGCCCAGGTCCTGCTCGGCGGCCAGGTAGAGGTGGTCGGAGAGCGCGTTGATCCGGTCCGCGCGCAGCCGGACCTGGCCGGCCGACTCCTCGCCGGTGACGTACAGCGTGCGGTGCCGTTCGCCGGCGGCCTTCGCCGCCACGTCCAGCAGCAGCGTCGACTTGCCGACGCCGGGCTCGCCCGCCAGCAGCACCACGGCGCCCGGCACCAGGCCGCCGCCGAGCACCCGGTCCAGCTCCGGGACGCCGGTGGAGCGGGCGGTGGCGACCTGCCCGTCCACCTGCCCGATCGGCTTGGCGGGCGCGGAGACCGGCCCGGCCGCCGTCGTCCGGATCGGCACCGCGCCGTACTCCTCCACCGTGCCCCAGGCGTTGCACTCGGAGCAGCGGCCGACCCACTTCAGCAGTTGGGCGCCGCACTCGGTGCAGCGGTACGAGGGGCGCGGCTTCGCGGTGGTCTTGGTACGGGCAGCCATGCGGGCCACGGTAGCGCCTGGCACCGACACCGCCCGGACGTCACCCGGACGGCGTCAACCAAACGAACAAGGAATCGGTCCTGTTACCCGAAAGAAGGACAAACGGCCGAAACCCCCCGGGCGGCGGGTTTCGGCTGCCTACCGTCGAACCGTGACCACCGGCCAGCCCCACCCCGTCGACCCGTCCCCGGCCCTGCGGGCCTACGGCGCGTGCGTCGACGGGCTGTTCACCTACTGCCTGTCCGTGCTCTGCGAGCACGAAGCCGCCGGCGCGGCCGTCCTGGAGGTCCGCGACCTGGCCCGGCGCCACGGCGACCGGATCGACGACCCGGCGCTGCTGCGCGCCTGGCTGTACGCGCTGGCCCGGCACCGCTGCCTGGCCCGGCTCGACGGGACCGCCGACGAGGGCGGCCCCGTCCCGAGCGGGCCGCCCGGGCGCGAGCGGCGGCGCGAACTCGCCTCGCTGGCCTGGCCGGAGGCGGCCGGCACCGACCCGGAGCAGCGCGAGGCGCTGGAGCTGGCGGTGCGGCACCGGCTGGACGGCGCCGAGGTCGCGGCGGTGCTCGGCCTGAGCCCCGAGGCCGCGGCGGCGCTGCTGGACGCGGCGGGCGCCGAGGTCGGCCGGACCAGGACGGCGCTGCTGGTGCTCGGCGTCGGCTCCTGCCCGGAGCTGGCCCAGCTCGGCGGGGTCGGCGCGGAGTCCTGGCGGGGCTGGGTGCTCGGCCCGGCGCTGCGCCGGGAGCTGGTGACGCACCTGGTGGAGTGCCCGACCTGCCGGGGCACCGCCGAGCGGGTCGCCGGGCAGCTCGGGCACGGCCTGGCCGGGCTGCCGGGGCTGCCGCTGCTGGCCGCGCCCGGCCAGCTGCGCCCGGCGTCCGCGCCGGTCGGCGGGACGGCCTTCCTGGCCGGCGCGGCGGCGGGCCGGCGGGCCGCGCAGGGCCCGGCGGAGCCCCGGTTCGACCAGCGCGGCTTCCCCCGGCACCGGATGCCCCCGGCGGCGCGCGGCGCGGCGGTGCGCCAGCGGGTGGTCACCACGGGCGTGCTGGCGGCGGTGCTGGCCGCGCCGGTGGTGGCGCTGTGGAGCGCGCACCGGGACGGCGGGGAGGACCGCACCGCGGTGTCCTCGGTCCGGGTGGACCCCGCCGCCGGGCCCGGGCACCGGGTGCCGGTGCCGGAGCCCACCGCGATCGCGGCGGCGCTGCCGCCGACCGCCTCGGTCGGGTCGCTGGAGCTGGCGGGCGCGATTGCCGCAGAAACGTCCCTGCCGGTGGTTCAGGGTCCGGCGGTCGCGGTGCCCTCGCCCGGAGCCGCCCCGCTCTCCAGCCCCGCGCTGACCGCCGAACCCTCCCCGCCGCCGTCCGCCACCGCCGCCCGGCTGGCCGTGGAGGCCGGCGAGTACGGCAACCGCACGGTGCTGACCCTGACCAACTCCGGTGACGGCCCGCTGTCCTGGCACGCCGTGCTGGACGTGGACTGGCTGCGGCTGAGCCGGGACGCCGGCACCCTGGCCCCCGGCCAGCGGATCACCGTGACCGTCACGGTCGACGAGTCGCGCGCCCCGCAGTCCCGCTGGACGGCGCACCTGGCGCTGCCGCCCTCCACCGCGGTGGTCACCCTGGAGGGCGGCACCGACCAGCGCGGCCTGCCCACCCCCGGCGGCCCGTCGCCGTCCGCGAGCCCCTCCGGCGGCCCCGGTTCGCCGAGCCCGGCCGACCCGTCCGGCTCGCCGAGCCCATCCGGCCCCGCCCCGTCGGCCTCCGCGTCCGCCTCCCCGTCCTCCGCCCCGCCGTCCTCCGCCCCGGCGTCCCCCTCGCCGTCCGCGCCCCCGTCCTCCACCGGCCCGTCGGCGTCCCCGTCGCCGTCGCCGTCCGGGTCCGCCGCGCCGTCCGGGTCGCCCTCGCCCTGACGGGGCGTCAGTCCGCCGCGGTGCGCCGGCCCGTCAGCCAGCGCTCACCGCGGGCCACCGCCTCCTCCAGTGCGGCGTCCAGGACGGGGTCGGCGGGAACGACTCCGTCCGGGCCGAGTGCCCCGGCCAGCCCGGTGCGCCCGGCGAGCCGGACGAAGGAGGGCTGCGCCCCGGCGACGATCAGCCGTCCGCCGCGGGCGGTCAGCGAGCCGACGATCGCCGGGACGACGCCGGAGAACAGGCCCGCGACCGGGTCGAACCCGGCGATCGACGCGTACGCCGTGCCCTCCGGGATCGAGAACAGGCCGGTGACCAGACCGGAGGTGACGTCGCCCGGCTTCGGCCGCCCCGGCGGGCGCAGCGCGGGGCGGCCCGGTGACGGCAGGCGCATCAGGTCAGGCCCGACACGGCGTCACCGACGTACTTGGTGCCGAGGACCAGCAGCAGCACGATCATGATCGCCGAGTTGTGCGCGGACATCCACGCCTTCCAGCCGCCCAGCACCTCGGTCGCCCGCGTCCCGCCGAGCAGGTAGACGCCCAGCGGCAGCAGCGTGCACAGCGAGCCGATCAGCACCAGCAGCGCCCCGGCCACCGCCTTCCCCCCGCCGCTCGCGCCGCTGGTGGCGATGGAGACCGCGCCGCCGACCGCCAGCACCAGGTTCTTCGGGTTGGCGGCGGCCAGCACCGCCGCCAGGCCCGCCGACTTCGCCGGGGTGAACCGGTCGACCGCCCGCATCCAGCCCGGCGGTTCGGCGACCTTCCCCGCCCGGGGCCGGCCCTGCCACTGCTTGGCCGCCAGCAGCAGGAACAGCACGCCCAGCCCGAGCTTCACCCAGTACGACCAGTCGGGCGTCCCGGCGGCGGTGTCGATGCCCGAACCGGCCGGCACCACCACCGCGGTGACCGCGCCCAGCGCCACCACCCAGCCGGCCGTGAACGCGATGCCGTTGGACCGGCCGTGCGGGGTGGCCAGCATCAGGATCACCGCGATCAGCGGCAACGGGCTGATCGCGATGCCGACCGCCGAGGCCAGCATCTGCCCGATCGCGTCTCCCATCTCCGTCCCCCTCCCCGGTCAGCGCAGCCGGATCGCCGGCAGCCGGTAGCTGCCGTCGAGCACCGCGTCCTGCGGCTGGTACATCCGCACCATCGGCCGGAAGCCGCCCTCGGGGGCGGGCAGCCAGTTCGCGAACTCCTCGGGCGCGGTGGGGCGTTCGTGCTGGAGGTGGAGGGTCAGCGAGCCGTCCTCGCCGTACACCAGGCCTGGCGTGCGGTCGCCGATCGAGTACCGGTCGATCTCGTTGGGGACCAGCAGGTACTCCGGGGTGCCGTACATCGTCACCGACCAGAACGCGCCCACCGGCGGGGTCTGCTCGAAGCGCAGCGTGTACGCGTGCGCGCCGGTCAGCGGGACGCCGTCCGAGTCGTTGTAGGTGGTGGCGTACGCGGCCTCGTAGGCGTGGTTGCCCCACAGGCCGGCCCGGGCCGCGACCGCGCGGGTCAGGTAGGCGGCGCGGCGGTCGGCGATCTTCCACTGCGGCTCGTCGCGGGTGCCGGGGCCGAGGTGGTCCAGGTTGTAGTCGAACAGGTGCAGGTTGGCGGCCCACTCGCCGGTCGGGTCGCCGGCGCCGACGGTCGCCGCCTCCACCCGTTCCCGGCCCGCCGCCAGGCCCTTGGCGAGCGCCGCCGTCCACTCGGCCGGGCCGTCCAGGTAGGGCGAGCGGCCCTGGTCGAGCAGCCCGACCGGGGCGAAGCGCTGCTGGAAGGCGACGTCGGCGGCGGCGGGCGGGAAGGCCGCCATCCACAGCCGCAGCTGCTCCAGGAACAGCAGCTCCGCCGGGACGTCCGCGGCCGGCTCGGGCAGTCCGGCGGCCGTGCCGCCGTCCTCGAACGGGGTCAGCGTCAGCTGCTGCTGCAGCACCCGGACCCGCGCCAGGTCGTCCGGGCCCGCGCAGTAGTTGCGCACCGCGATCGCCGCCACCGCCGTCGGCGCGGTGATCACCGGTACGCCCTCCGGGGCGCTGCCCCGCCAGCCGGGCGGGGCGACCAGCCAGGTCTGCTCGGCGGTGCCGGACGAACGGCGGCCCGCGTAGGCGAAGTTGTTCGTCCAGGCGTCGATGAACTGCAGCACGTCGTAGGCGCCGCCGGTGTCCGGGACGTGCAGCAGC
The DNA here is from genome assembly GCF_003751605.1 of Kitasatospora cineracea. NCBI lineage: Bacteria > Bacillati > Actinomycetota > Actinomycetes > Kitasatosporales > Streptomycetaceae > Kitasatospora > Kitasatospora cineracea. The sequence continues at coordinate 2,016,863 of NZ_RJVJ01000001.1, read as the reverse complement.
AGCGGGCCGGCCGAGAGGTCCAGCGGGGCCACCGAGTACACGGTGTCGTTGTTCACCGAGACGAAGTGCGAGGCGGGGTCGGCCAGTTCGGCGGCGTGGCCGAAGGTGTTCCAGGCGGTCGGACCGATCGAACTCAGCCCCCGGCGGACGATGGTGTCCACCATGGTCAGGTTGGCCACCAGCGGGGAGCCGTACACGAAGGCCTCGGCGGCCAGCATCTCGGGCGTGGCGTCAGCCATGCGAACGTCCTTGTCTGATCGGTGGGTTCATCGGGGGGGCCGGGACGCGGGCGCGCGGCGCCCCGCCGAGGCTGACGTACGCGGTGCCCGGGCCGGGCGCCGCCGGACCCGGGCTCGCCGGGTTCCCCATCGCGCCCGCCCTCCTTCCCGACAAAAGGGAATATCCAGACATACCGGTACACGGGGATGGTATGTGCTCCCCCCGCGGTCGGCACTCCGGCCCGGCGGCGGACAGCCGACGGGCCGTCAGGCGGGCGGGACGGCCGGCGCGGGCCCGGGCGGCCCGTCTGCTCGGGGCGAAACGGCTCCGCTCCCGGTGAACGCGGCGCATGGACCGGCCCCGGCTCGGAGAGCCTCGGAGGCATGGACATCCTTCTGCTCGGCGGCTCCAAGTTCCTCGGCCTCGCCTACGCCACCGAGGCCCTCGCCCGCGGCCACCGCGTCACCACCTTCAACCGCGGCCTCAGCCGGACCGACCCGCCCGGCGTCGAGGCCGTCCACGGCGACCGCGCCGACCCGGACGCGCTGCGGCGGCTGGTCGACGGCCGCCGGTGGGACGCCATCGTCGACACCTCCGGCCAGCAGCCCCACGACGTCGCCGCCACCGCCCGGCTGCTCGGCGACCGGGCCGGGCACTACGGCTTCGTCTCCTCCGTCCACGCCTTCGCCGACTGGCCCGCCCGCCCCGTCGACGCCGGCTCGGCCACCCTCGACTGCCCCGGCGACCTGCCGCCCGACCAGCCGTTCGCCAACGCGCTCAAGGCCGGCTGCGAACGCGCCCTGCGGGACAACTTCGACGGGCCCGCCGCGATCCTCAACTGCGGCCTGCTGATCGGCCCGCACGAGCCGATCGGCCGGCTCCCCTGGTGGCTCGACCGGATCGCCCGCGGCGGCCGGGTCCTCGCCCCCGGCGCCCCCGACCGCCCGCTCAGCCTGATCGACGCCCGCGACTTCGCCGCGTTCGGCCTCGACCTCGCCGAACGGAGGGCCGAGGGGCGCTACGTCACCACCGCGCCGATCGGCTCCGCGACCACCGGCGAGCTCCTCGAAGCCTGCCGCACCGCGACCGGCTCCGACGCCGAGTTCGTCTGGACCCCGGACGCCGACCTGCTCGCCGCCGAGGTCTCCCCCTGGACCGAACTCCCGCTCTGGGCGCCCGACGCCGAGGGCTGGCACGGCACCTGGCGGGCCGACCCGGCCACCGCCCTCGCGGCCGGCCTGCGCCTCCGCCCGCTGCTGGAGACCGTCACCGACACCTGGGCCTGGCTGGAGTCCGGCGGCCGCGCGGAGGTCGCCTACCGGCAGCTCGACACGCCGCTGGGGATCGACCCGGAGAAGGAGCGGGGCATCATCGGCTGAACGGGCCCTCGGACCGGCCGGCATCCGGAGGGTGGGTGAAGGAGCTGGGCGAGGGCTGGGTCCGGGCGGTGCCGACGAGGGAGCCGTGGCAACCGAAGAGAAGCCGTCCGGGCGAGACCCGCGGCGCCGCCCTCCATGCGCCGGCCGGTCTCAGTACGTCCGGCGGGTGACCAGCTCGGCGAGGGCCAGCAGGTCGTCGGCGCGGGACGGGTCGGGGACGGCCGCGGCCAGGTGGGCGATGGCGGCGGCCATCCGGTCGCAGCTCTCGGTCTGCGCCCAGTTGCGGCCGCCGGCCCGGTCGACCGCGTCGGCGGCGGCGGCCAGCTCGGCGGGGCTGAGCGGGCGGCCGGTGGCGTAGAGGGCGGCGAGCTCCGCGCCCGCGGGGGTGCCGGAGGAGAGCGCGTGCACCACGGGGAGGGACTTCTTGCGGGCCGCGAGGTCGGCGCCCACCGGCTTGCCGGTGACCGCCGGGTCGCCCCAGATGCCGATCAGGTCGTCGATCAGCTGGAAGGCCAGGCCGATCTCCCGGCCGAAGGCGTCCATCGCGTCGGCGGCCTCGGCATCCGCCCCCGCGTACAGCGCGCCGAGCGCGCACGCGCAGCCGAGCAGGGCGCCGGTCTTGCCCTCGGCCATGGTGAGGCACTCGGCGAGCGTGACGTCGGTGCGCTGCTCGAAGGAGCAGTCGGCCTGCTGGCCGGCGCACAGCTCGACCACGCAGTCGGCGAGCCGGCGGACCGAGGCGGCGGCGGCCGGGTGCGGGTCCTCGGCGAGCACCCGCAGGGCCAGGGAGTGCATGGCGTCGCCGGCCAGGATCGCGCCGGTGGTGCCGAACACCCGCCAGGCGGTGGGGCGGTGGCGGCGGGTGTGGTCGCGGTCGAGGACGTCGTCGTGCAGCAGGGTGAAGTTGTGCACCAGCTCGACGGCGGCCGCGGCCCGCACCGCGTCCTGCGGGCGGCCGCCGACGGCGGTGGTCGCGGCCAGCACCAGTGCCGGGCGGATCGCCTTGCCGGCGCCGACCGTGCTGGGGCCGCCGTCGGCCTCCAGCCAGCCCAGGTGGTAGCCGGAGACCAGCCGCATGGAGTCCGGGAGGGTGTCGACGGCGGCGCGCAGCGCGGGGTCGACGACGGTGCGGGCCCGGCCGAGCAGGGCCATCGCCTCGGCGGTGTCGCGGCCGCCCTCGGCGGCGGCGGTGCCGTGCTGTTCGCGTTCGGGCACGGTGATGGCCATGGTGAGTCCTCCCCCTCGGCCGGCCCCGGGCGGCGGGGCGGCAGGAATGCGCGCTGACGGCGCGTCAGGCGGTGGGACGGGCGGGCCCAGGACGGTGGGCCCGCCCGGTGGTCAGTGCTGCCGGTGGTCGACGTTCACGTTCTCCAGGACGCCGATCGCGTCGGGAACGAGGATCGCGGCCGAGTAGTAGGCGCTGACCAGGTAGGAGATGACCGCCTTCTCGTCGATGCCCATGAAGCGGACGTTCAGGCCCGGCTCGACCTGGTCCGGCAGCGCGCCGGGGCGCAGGCCGATCACGCCCTGGTTGTCCTCGCCGACGCGCATCGCCAGGATCGAGGTGGTGCCGTTGACCACCGGGATCTTGTTGCAGGTGAGGATCGGGACGCCGCGCCAGGTCGGCACCGTCCTGCCCTCGAACCGGATCGACTCCGGGTACAGCCCGCGGCTGTTGCACTCCCGGCCGAAGGCGGCGATCGCCTTCGGGTGGGCCAGGTAGAACCTGGTGCTGCGGCGGCGGCAGAGCAGCTCGTCCATGTCGTCCGGGGTGGGCGGGCCGGAGTGGGTCTGGATCCGCTGGCCGTACTCGGCGTTCGCCAGCAGGCCGAACTCCGGGTTGTTGACCAGCTCGTGCTCCTGCCGCTCGCGCAGCGCCTCGACGGTGAGCCGGAGCTGGTGCTCGGTCTGGTCCATCGGCTTGTTGTAGAGGTCGGCGACCCGGCTGTGCACCCGCAGCACCGTCTGGGCGACGCTCAACTCGTACTCGCGCGGCGCGAGTTCGTAGTCGACGAAGGCGGTCGGCAGGTCGTACTCGCCCTCGTGGCCGGCCGACATGCCGATCGCGGCCTCGCCCTTGTGGGTCTGCGGGAGCTGCGAGTCGGCGATGAAGGCGAGGATCTGGTCGCGCAGCGCCTCGGAGCGGTCGGCCAGCTCCTGGAAGGCGGGCCAGGCCAGCACCATCACGGTGCCCGCGGTGGCGGCCTTGACGCTGTAGGGCCAGCGGCGGTCGGCGACGGTGAGCGCCTCGTCGCCGATGTGGTCGCCGTCCGCGAAGGTGCCCAGCACGGTCGGGTCGCCGTACTTGCCGGTGCCGATCTTGTCGACCTTGCCGTGCGCGATCAGGAAGACCTCGTCGATCTCGCCGCCCTGCTCGATCAGCACCTCGCCCGCGGCGAAGTCGCGCTGGACGAAGCGGCCGGCCAGCTCGACGAGCAGCGCGTCGTCCTCGAAGCCGCGCAGCACCGGGACCTCGCGCAGCGTCGGCGGGACGACCGTGACCTCGCGGCCGGTCTGCGCGAAGCCCACCCGGCCGCGGCCGACCGCGTACGACAGCCGCCGGTTGACCCGGTAGGTGCCGCCGGAGACCTCGACCCAGGGCAGCGCGCGGAGCAGCCAGCGGTTGCTGATCTCCTGCATCTGCGGGGCCGACTTGGTGGTCGACGCGAGGTTCTTGGCGGCCGCCACCGAGAGGCTGCTCTGCTGCCCCGTCCGGGAGATTTCGGCGGTGGTTTCGGTCGTCATTTCCGAGGGGCCCCTAGATCGTTTCGGCGGCACGTTGCGGCACCCATGCTGACGCCCGTTCAGGTGAGGCGGCAATCACTCGTGGGGGTGATTCAGGTGCGCGGACGCAATAGTGCGACCAGTGCACTGGGTCGATCATCGTTCGATCCGGGCGCCCCTCCGCGTGCCGCCGGACACCCCTCCGAGAGCCCCCGGAACACCCCCGTAACACCCCCGTTCCAGGCGTCCGCGCTGCTCACCAACCCCGTGTTCGAATCCGCCCGGAACAGCGCTAAGGTGGCCCCCTCACCGCGTGGTGACCGCCGCCACGGAGCAGGCGAACCGGTCGGTGACCTCCCATCGGCACGCCCTTCTCCAGGGAGATCCTCGTGACCGCGCCCGTCCGCGTCTGGCTGAACCGCACCTACGCCGAGAACGTCTTCTTCATCGACCTGCTGCGGGCCGCGCCGCGCCCGGTGCACGTCCTGGCCACCCACGTCGACCCCGACTCCCCCGTGCTCGCCGCCGCCGACCTGGGCGCCCTGGAACCCGACGGGCTGAGCGCCGAGGGGTACGTGGAGTTCGCGCTGGAGTTCTGCGCCCGGCACGACGTGGACGTGTTCCTGCCGCGGCTGCACCAGCTGGCGATCTCGCTGCGCCGGCGCGACTTCGAGGCGCTGGGCACCGCCCTGGTCTGTCCGCCCGCCGCGGCGGTCTCGCTGTTCGCCAGCAAGGCCGACGGCTACCGGGCGCTGGACACGGCCGGGCTGCCCACCCCGCTGTGGCGGCAGGCCGACACCGCCGCCGAACTGCTCGCCGCCGTCGAGGAGATCGAGGCCACCGGGATGACCGCCTGCCTGAAGCCGGCCACCGGCGCGGGCGGCGAGGGCTTCCGCGTCCTGACCCGCGAGCCGTTCAGCCTCCGCCGGCTCGCCGGGTACGTCGACACCCGGGTCCAACTCGACCAGGTGCTGGGCGCGTTGGAGCAGTCCGCGGCCCCCGCCGAACTGCTGGTGATGCCCTACCTGGACGGCCCCGAGGTGTCCGTCGACTGCCTGGCCGAACCGGACGGCCGGGTGCTGGCCGCGGTCGGCCGCACCAAGCAGGGCCGCCGCCGCGGCTTCACCCTCGACCCGGCCTACCTGGAGCCGGCCCGCCGCCTGGTCGAGGAGTTCGGCGTCGGCCACCTGTCGAACGTGCAGTTCCGGCACGAGCGGGGCACCGGCCGCGCGGTGGTCCTCGACATCAACACCCGCCCGTCCGGCGGCCTGCACCAACTCCGGCTGTGCGGGCTCAACCTGCCCGCCGCGGCCCTCGAACTCGCCCTCGGCCACCGGCCCGCGCTCCCGGCCGCGGCGGAACTGACGCTCGGCGAGTACACCCTGGTCTCCACCGTCCAGGCGGTGCTGCCCCGGCAGGCGGCGGCGCCCGCGCTGGAGCGGATCGGCGGGGGCGTCGACGTCGCGGCGGGGCTGGTGCCGGTGCGGGCCTAGGGACGCGTCGGGCGGCCTTCGGCCGTCGCGGGCCTAGAGCTCCGGCCCGGACCAGTCCAGGGTCGGCGGGAGCACCCCTTCCAGGGTGAGCAGCCAGCGCTTGGTCTCCACGCCGTGCCAGGCCCCGCCGAAGCCGCCCAGGCCGTCCGCGGCCACCACCCGGTGGCAGGGCACCAGCAGGGGCAGCGGGTTCGCCCCCATCATCTGCCCGACCGTCCGGGCCGGCGCCCCCGGCTCGGACGGTTCGGTGAACACCCCGCTGCGGGCGGCGAGTTCGCCGTAGGTGATGGTCCGCCCCCAGCCGACGTCCGCCCACAGGCGGCGCAGCACCGCCAGGTGGGGACCGGAGGCCAGCCGCCAGTCGATCGGCAGCTCCAACTCCCGGCGCCCACCGGCGAAGTACTCGCCGACCCGGGCCCGCACCAGGTCGGCCTTGCGCGCGTCGGTGCACTCCGGGACCGGGCCGTCGCAGACGTAGCCGGCGGCGGCCACCCCCCGGTCCGTCACCCCGAACCGCATCGGCCCGCTCGGCAGCGGGGTCGGGACGGTCACCCAGGAGAGCTCCATCCCCCCACTGTAGGGGGCGGGCCCGCGCCCTAGAGGTGGTCGCGGAGGTAGCCGGCCAGGGTGCGGGACCAGGTGGCGAGGGCCGCCCGGTCGGGGGTGCCGCCCGCGCCGAGGGCGGCGAGCTGTTCGGTGGAGAGGTGTCCGCCGGCGGCGAGCGCGGACAGGCCCGCGAGTACCGACGCCAGGTGTTCGGCGTCGTCGTGGCTGAGCATCACGAGGGTGTCGGTGTGGCCGATGGTCATGGAACCGGGCATCGCGTCCTCCTCGGTCGGTCCTTCCGTCCACCGTACGGCGGCGGGGGCGGTCCTCGCCCGTTCGGTCCACCCCGCTGGCCGGGGGGCGGGCGGGCGCCGGACGGTCAAGGGACGTGCGTCCGCCGTCGGAGACAGGGAGCGCAGATGCCGGCAGCACCGGTCGTCGACACGTCCTCGCCGCCCAGCCCGCGCGAGCTGCTCCGCAGCCCCGGGTACGGGCGGTTGCTGCTGGTGTCGGCGCTGGTCGGGGTGCCGGTCTCGCTGGCCGCGTTCGGCTTCGTCGGCCTGGAGCACGAACTGCAGCACTGGGTGTGGGGGTCGCTGCCCGAGGCCCTGGGCTACGGGCAGCCGCCCTGGTGGTGGCCGCTGCCCGCGCTGGCGCTGGCCGGGCTGCTGCTGGCGCCGATCGTGACCCGGATGCCGGGCCGGGGCGGCCACACGCCGGTGCTGGGGCTGGGCGGGCCGCCGACGCTGCCGGTGGAGGTGCCCTCGGTGGTGCTGGCGGCGCTGGCCGTGCTGCCGCTGGGCGCGGTGCTCGGCCCGGAGGCGCCGCTGATGGCGCTGGGCAGCGGGCTGGCGCTGATGACGGTGAGCGCGGCGAAGCGGGCGGCCAGTCCGATGGTCGGGCCGATGCTGGGGGCGGCCGGGTCGACGGCGGCGATCTCCACCATCTTCGGGAGTCCGCTGGTCGCGGCGGTGATGATGATCGAGGCCGCGGGCCTGGGCGGGGCGCAGCTGACCATGCTGCTGCTGCCGTGCCTGCTGGCCTCGGGGGTGGGCGCGCTGGTGTTCACCGGCTTCGGGCACTGGACCGGCCTGTCGATCGGCGCGCTGAGCCTGCCGTCCGTGCCGAAGGCGCAGCTGCCGGACGCCGGGGACTTCCTGTGGGGGGTGCCGCTGGCGGTGGTGATCGCGCTGGTGCTGGTCGCGGGGCAGACGCTGGGGCACCGCTTCGCCGCGTTCACCGCGCACCGGACGGCGGTCCGCACCGTGCTGTGCGCGGTGCTGGTGGGCGCGTGCATCGCCGGGTACGCGCTGGTGACGGGGCGCTCGCCCGAGGAGGCCGCGCTGTCGGGGCAGGCCGCGCTGGGGCAGCTGGCGGCGGACCCGCGCAGCTGGTCGGTCGGGGCGCTGCTGGCGCTGGTGCTGTTCAAGGGGCTGGGCTGGGGCGTGGCGCTGGGGTCGCTGCGCGGCGGGCCGATCTTTCCGGCCGTGCTGCTGGGCTCGGCGCTCGGGGTGGCGGCGGGCGGCCTGCCGGGCCTGGGCGTCGAGGCGGGGCTGGCGGTCGGGCTGGCGGCGAGCAGCGCGGCGGTCACCCGGCTGCCGGTGACCAGCACGGTGCTGGCGGCGGCGCTGCTGGGGGACCAGGCGGCGGACTCGATGCCGCTGCTGATCGTCTCGGCGGTGGTGGCGTTCCTGACGGCGACGTTCGTGCACCGGGTGGCCGTGCCGGACCACGCGTCGGAGTAGCCGTCCGGCGGGTGGGGGCCGTCCCGGTCCGTCGGCGGCATCCGGGGGTGCGCGGGTTCCCCCCGCCCGCGGCGTCTGCCACGGGCCGACCGCGCTCCCCCGGATCCGCGGCACCGGCGGCGCTCCCCCCGGGCGCCGTCCGGTGCGTGCGCCGGGCCCCGGGACGGCGAGCGGCTGCCGTCGGTGCGGGGTTCGGCGAGCGCGGCCGCCGGGTGTCCGGGCGGCCGCGGGTCTGGTCGGCCCCCTGCCGGTCGTGGCGGGGGCCGGGGTGGGTCAGGACCAGGCGATGTCCCGCCGGGGGCGGCGGGCGGTGGCGGTGCACTGGGTGCGGGGCATGCTCTTCTCCGTGCCGTGGTGTGGGGCCGGAAGCGGTCGGGTTCCGGCGGGCGGTCCTTGGTGCGACAGGACAAGCCTGGATCGAGCCGATAATCGGCCGATAACATCTGTCTAACGTGCACCGACGGGGAGTCGGACGGGGCGCACGCGGACAGGGAGCACCACGGTGCGCTTCGGCTTGCTCGGAACTCTGACGGTCCACGACGGAACGGCCGAGCGCCCGATCCGCGGACCCAAGGCCCGCACCCTGCTCGCCGTCCTGCTGCTGAACGCCGACCGGCCCGTCTCGCTCGACCGCCTGGTCGACGCGCTCTGGGGCGAACGCGCCCCCGCCACCGCCGAAGCCTCGCTGCGCAACCTGGTCGCCCGGCTGCGCAGGTCGCTCGCCGACGAGGACGGGACCCGGCTGCGCGCCACCCCCGCCGGCTACCGGCTCGTCGTGGCGGACGAGGAACTGGACACCCGGCGGTTCGAGGCGGCGGTCCGGCGCGCCCACGCCGCGCACGAGGCCGGCGACCTGCCCGCCGTCCTGGCCGAGACCGCCACCGCGCTCGACCTGTGGCGCGGCGAACCGCTCGCCGACCTGCCGGAAGCGGCCGGGAACGGCGCGGCGTGCGAGCAGTGGCGGGAGAGCCGGCTGCAGGCCCTGGAATGGCGCTTCGACGCCGAACTGCGCCTGGGCCGCCCGCACGCCCTGATCCCCGGACTCACCCGGCTGGTCGGCGAACACCCGCTCCGCGAAGCCTTCCACGCCCAGCTGATCCGGGCCCTCCGGGCGACCGGCGACCGCGCCCGGGCCCTCGCCGTGCACCAGCGCCTGCGCACCGCCCTGGTCGAGGAACTGGGCGTCGAACCCGGACCCGCCGTGCGGGAGGCGCACCGGCTGCTGCTGACCGAACAGCCGGAGTCGGAGTTTCCGTCCGAGCCGGAGTTGCCGTCCGAGCCGGAGTCGGAGCCGGAGCCGGCGGCTGCGGAACGTCCTCGGCCCGCCCAACTCCCTTCCCCCGCCGCCCACTTCGTCGGCCGGCAGGAGCAGCTGGAGGCACTGCGCCGCGCCCTGCTCGCCGACTCCGACCGGACGGCGGTCGCCGTGGTCAGCGGCATGGCGGGCGTCGGCAAGTCCGCGCTGGCGGTGCGGTGCGCCGACGGGCTGCGGGCCGAGTTCCCCGACGGGCAGCTGTTCCTGAACCTGCGCGGCGCCACCCCCGGCCTGGCCCCGCTCACCGCCCACGCCGCGCTCACCGCCCTGCTGCTCGGCCTCGGCACCGCGCCCGGCGCGATCCCCGAGGACGCCGGCGGCGCCGCCGCCCTGCTGCGCACCGCCCTGGCCGGCACCCGCACCCTGCTCGTCCTCGACGACGCCGCCGACCCCGCCCAGGTCCGCCCGCTGCTGCCCGCCACCCCCGGCTGCGCCGTCCTGGTCACCGGCCGCGCCCCCATGCACACCCTGGACCACACCCTGCACCTGCGGCTCGACGCCCTCTCCGAACGCGACAGCATCGCCCTGGTCGAACGCACCGCGGGCCGCTCCACCGCCGACCGGTCCGTGGTCGCCATCGAACAGGCCGACCTGGCCCGCCTGGTCCGGCTCTGCGGCCGGCTGCCGCTCGCCCTGCGGATCGCCGGCGCCCGCCTCGCCGCCCGCCGCACCCTCCCCGTCCGCGGCCTGGTCGGCCGGCTGGAGGAACCCGCCGACCGCCTCGACGAACTCGAACTCGACGACCTGAGCATCCGCCAGTCCCTCGCCCTGACCCACGACTCGCTGCGCACCTCCACCCGCCGCCCGGACCTGCGCGCCGCCGACGCCCTCGCCGCCATCGGCGCGATCGACCTGCCCGACTACTCCGCCCCGCTGCTCTCCGCCGTCCTGCGGATCACCCCCGCCCAGGCCGGCGCCGCCCTCGACCGCCTGGTCGAGGTCGCCCTCCTCGACGAACCCCGCCCCGACCGGTACGCCCCGCACGACCTGGTCCGCGACTACGCGCGCGAGCTGGTTCCCGACCCCGCCGAACGGACCGGCCACGTCCGGGCCGCGCTCGGCTGGTACCTGGACCTCTCCACCCGGATGGCGCTCGCCATCGACCCCGGCGCCCACCGGGTGCGGCGGCTCCCCCCGGTGGACGAGGCCGACCGGTTGGACAGGGACACCGCGTTCGCCCTCGGCGACGTCGAGTTCGGCAACCTGTCCACCCTGGTCGAACGGGTCGCCGCCGCACCGTGGGCCACTGCCGCCGAGGTCTCGCTGCCCGTCCGCGCGCTCGCCCCCTACCTGCGCGTCCGCCGTCGCCCCGAGTCCTTCCGGCTGAACGAGCTCGTCCGCCGGCTCGCCCTGCGCGACGACGACCGCACCGCGCTGGTGCACGCGCTCAGCGACATGGCGCACGTGCACTTCGTCACCGGCCGGAGCCTCCAGGGGGTCGAGCTGCTCGACCAGAGCCTCGCCCTGGTCGACGACCCCGCGCACCGCCAGAACATGCTGGGCAACCGCGGCCTCCTGCTGTCCAACCTCGGGCGCGTCCAGGAGGCCGTGGCCAGCCTGGAGGAGTCCCTGGCCCTCGCCGTCCAGACCGGTGACCTGCGCAGCCAGGCCACCGTGCTCAGCGCACTCGGCAACCTGCTGGAGGCGGAGGACCCGCACCTCGCCATCGCCCACCACCGGCGCAGCGTCGAGGCCGGCCGGCGCACCGGCTTCGGCGACGCGGTCAGCGCCGGCCTGGCCAACATCGGCTTCGCCCACCTACGCCTGGACGATCCCGCCACGGCGCTGGACTACTTCGTCGAGTCGACCGCCCCCTCCCCCTGGGTCTCCCCCTGGCACGTCGTGCTGGAGAACCGGCGCGGCCAGGCCGAAGCGCTCCGCCGCCTCGGCCGGCTGGAAGAAGCACTCGACCTGGTCCGCGAACTGCTCGGACAGGCCACCGCCCTCCAGGACGCCTTCGCCACCGGCACCATCGAACACACCCACGGCCTGGTCCTGCGCGACCTCGGCCGCCTCCCCGAGGCCCGTGCCGCCTGGCGCGCCGCCCTGGCCCGGTTCGGCAGCGCCGATCACAAGGTGGTCGCCGAACTGCGCGAACTGCTCGCGGCGGGCTGACGGGCGGTCAGCCCAGCCAGGAGCGTTCGGCGGCGCGGGCGCCGGCCTGGAAGCGGCTGCGGGCCTCCAGCAGGTCCATCAGTTCGGAGATCAGGCGGCGGACGGTGCGTTCGGAGACGCCGAGCTTGCGGGCCGCGACCACGTCGGTCTCGCCCTGGTGGAGGATCCGGAGCAGGGCGTAGTGCTGGCCCGACAGGCCGTGCGGGTCGCGGCTCCTGGCGTCGCCGAGCGGGGTGGCGCCGGACCAGACCAGGTCGAACAGGGCGCACATGGCGGCGACCGCGCCGGTGCCGTACAGCACGGTCGCGGTGTCGCTACGCTCCGGGTCGAGCGGGACCACGGCGGCCTCGCGGTCGACGACGGTCATCCGCATCGGCAGCGAGGGCACGGTGCGGACCTGGCCGCCGCGTTCGCCCAGCCAGCGGGCGTAGTCGGTGGTGGGCTGATGGTTGCGCACCGAGTCCAGGAAGATGGTGCGCAGTTCGACGCCGCGGTGCAGCAGTTCCTCGTCGAGCGGGCGGCTGGTGCGGCGGGCGGACTCGCTCTGGCCGCCGCCGGGGATGAAGGCCAGCACCTGGGAGCGGGTGCGGGCGCCGAGTTCGGCCAGCCGGTCGCGGATCGCGTCCACCCCGACCAGGTCCTCGGTGTGGGTGAAGCGGCGGCCGGAGGCCGACTCGGTGCGGATGATCTCGTAGGCGGCCTGGGCCTGTTCGACCTGCTGCCGGTGGGCGAGGAGTTCCGCCTCCCGGTGGGCGAGCAGGGCCTTGAGGCCGAGTTCGGGGATCACCGGGCGCAGGGTGAGCGGGTCGTCCCAGGAGGAGCGGAGCAGGGAGAGCCCGGCGAGTTCCCGGTAGGCGGCGCGGACCTCGTCCGCGGACAGGCCGAGTTCGGCGGACAGGGCGCCCTCGGCGGGTTCGGGGGTGCGCAGCAGGGCCTGGTAGACCAGGCTCGCCGCCTCGCTCAGGCCGAACGCCTGCAGCACGGCCTGCACGTCAGGACGCGTCCGGTGCGCGGCGGACCCGGTCGACATCGCTCACCGTGTTCATCGGAGCCCCCATTGCCCGATAGACGTGACCATTCGCGGTGTAGGTCTAGACCACTGGGGCGGGTGGTGTCAAAGGTTTTCGGCGGAGCCGGCGCAGAATCCCCCGGCTCCGCGCGGCGCTCACTCCACGAGGTAGCGGTCCAGCCGGCCGATCGGGCCCGCCGGCTTCCAGGTCATGTAGGGGATCTCGTCGTTCTGCCGCGCCTCCTCCGGCCGCAGCGGCCGGACCGGGTGGTGCAGGTGCACCATGAAGTCGTCGTAGGCGTACAGCGCGGTCGCCGACTGCAGCCGCAGCACCAGGTCCACGTCCTCGCCGCCCCAGTTCTCGTACCGCTCGTCCATGCCGCCGATCCGGTCGAACACCTCGCGGGTCAGCCACACGCAGCCGCCCACCGGGCGGCGCATCCAGAAGCCGCGCAGCGCAGCCGGGTCGAGCGCCGGCTCGCCGCCCGGGCCGCGGGTGCGCACCGCCCGGACGCTGGAGCCCTCGTCCAGGTAGAGCATGTCGCGGTAGGGCAGGAACGCCCCCACGCCCGGTTCGCGGAACCGGGCCAGGCTGCGGGCGACGAAGCCGCGGTCGGGCAGCAGGTCGGCGTCGAAGACGCAGACCGTCTCGGCCCGCACCGCCGAGTTGGCCACTCCGGCGTTCACCACCCACGCCTTGTTGAAGGCGCCGGGGTGCGGCGCGAACAGGTACTCGTCGGCCAGCGGCGCGATCAGCTCCCGGCGGCGCGGCTCGCGGTCCGCCTCGACCACCGTCACCGTGTACCCGCCCGGCACCTCGTCCTGGTCGCGCAGCGCGGCCAGGCAGGCCAGCAGGTTGCGCAGCCGCTCCCCGCCCCCGCCGCCGTCCCGGAACGGCACCACCACCTGGGCGGCCGGACCCGGCACGCCCGTCCGCTCCGGTACCGGGGCGGTGGCGGGAGCGGACGGGGCCGGCGGGGCGTCCGGGCCGACGGCCGCGCCCAGGTGGTGGCCGATCCGGCCGCGCTGCGTGGTCTGCCAGGCCAGGTCGGTCAGCGGCCGCATCCGCTCCGGGAACTTCTCGATCATCGGGATCAGCGCGGCCACCAGGGCCCGGTGGTGCTCGGGCCGCTCCGGCGCGGCCAGCAGCCGCCGGGCGGCCGGGGCGAACGGCGCGGCGTCCTCGTCGCCCGCCAGCCGGGCCAGCCGCTCGGTCAGCGGCTGCGTGCGGTACCAGTGGTACGGGTTGGTGGCCCGCGCGTGCGGGTCCGCGTGGATCACCAGCGAATCCGCGACGAGGCGGGCCGCGGCCGACGGGTCGGTGACGCGTAGCCAGGACATGGTGGTCTCCCAATTCCTCACGGGCGAGGGGTCGGTGAAGGGCGGGCGCCGCCCGGCGGGGGCGGCTCGGCGGGCTCCGGCCCGCCGCACGGCGGCGCGTCCGCGGGCAGGGCGCGCAGTTCCTCGGCCGGCCAGTGCTCCACGCCGTGGTTGGAGCGCAGCCGCGCGCCGACGCCGACCGCCCGCCACAGCACGTCGGTCAGCTCGTCGGTCCAGTCGTCCGGCCACTCCGGGGCCGGCACCGGGCCGGCCGCGTCCAGCACGGCCGCGCACAGGCAGGGCCGCAGGACCGGTGCCGCGGTCTCGACCGGGGCCCGGCCCAGCACGGTGCCCAGCGCCAGCCCGTAGCGGACCACCTCGGTGAGCGGCAGGACCCGCTCCCGGGCGCTCGGCGTCGGCCGGTCGGTGACCGCCACGAACGCCGCCGCCGGGGCCGCCACCGGCCAGTTCCGGCCGGAGCGGGCCATGTGCCGGGTCCAGGACGCCTGCCGCCAGGTCGCGGTGCCGGCGTCCCACAGCGAGATCAGGGCCCGGCCGCCGGACAGCCGGGGCAGCACCTCCGGCAGCGGGCTGACCAGGTCGGACGCCCCGCCCGACGACCGCCCCGCCGCCCCGGCGCACTGCGCGGCCGAGGGCCGGGGCGGGGCCCCGGGCGCCGCCGGGGGCGCGGCCAGGCCGCCGACGTGCAGCAGCAGGTCCAGCCGGTGCCGCCGGGCGAAGGCCGGCAGCAGCCCGCCCGGAGCGGCACCCGCCGCCAGCGCCCCGGCCGCGAACCCGGCGAACGCGAGCGCCGCCCCGGACGGCAGCAGCACGGCCGCCGGGGACAGGCAGTCCTGCGGCACCGCCGCGGCCCAGCCGCAGCCGCGCAGCGCCGCCAGCCGGACCGCCCCCGCGTTCCGGCTGCCGCCGCCCGCCGCGGACAGCACCAGGGCGGCCCGGGGACGGCCGGCCACCGCGCGGACCAGCTCGGCGGCGAACCCGGGCGCCAGCTCGGTACCGGCCCGGACCACCAGGTGGTGGGTCGAACCGGCGCCGGCCGCGGCCCGCCAGGCCCCGACCAGCGCGGCCGCCGGGTCGGCCCGGACCACCGGGACCGGGCCGAACTCGCCCAGTGCGGACGGGACTTCGTCAGCACTCGGATCGGGCAGGCCGAGTTCGTAAGGGACTTCGCCAGCGCCCGGGAAGGCCCCCGGGGCCGCCACCGCCGCGCTGATGACGGGCGTCACGGCGCGCTGCCGGCCGGGGCCGGAGCCGCGCCGACCGGGGCCGGAGCCGCACCGACCGGGGCCGGGGCCGCACCGGCCGGGACGGGCGCCGTCAGTTCCCTGGTCCGGGCGGCCAGGACGGCCAGCTGGCGCCCGGTCAGGTCGTCGAACGGCAGGTGCAGGACCAGCCGCTCCAGACCGTGCCGGGCGTACCGCTCCAGCAGCGGGGCGAGCAGTTCGGCGCCGACCTCGACCACCGCGATCCGGCCCAGGTCGCGCACCCCGACCGGCAGGTGCCGGTCCGCGGTGCTGACCGCCAGGCTGAGCTGCATGGTGCGGGGCAGCAGGGCACCGGGGTGGCCCTCGTCCGCGTTCGTGAGCTTCTCCGGGGGCAGGCCCGGCACCATCAGGCCGTCCAGGTACGGGCCGAGCTCGGACAGCACGGCCGGGTCGCCGCTGGCCAGCAGCATCGGCGGGGGCCGGAAGCCCGGGGGCTTCTCGAACCGCACGGTGTCCGGCAGGTCGCGGCCGCCCTGGCGGAGCAGGTCGTCCAGGGTGCGGACGGTCTGCAGCAGGTTCTGCCGCCGGGCCTGCCGGTCCAGGCCGTACAGCGCGTTGACGTTGGTCCGGGAGCCCGCGCCGAGGCCCAGGACCAGCCGGTTGCCGGAGATCTGCTGGAGCATCACCACCGAGCGGGCCATGCTCAGCGGGTGCCGGTAGCCGGCGCACAGGATCGCGGTGCCGAACTCCTCGAACGGCAGGCCGGTGCCCATCGCGTGGGCCAGGTCGGCGACCGGGTCGCCGGCCACCGCGCGGTCCACGCCGTCGTTCTCGGTCAGCGTGACGTCCCTGGTCCACACCCCGGTGAAGCCGAGCTCCGCCGCCTCGTACAGGCGGCGCAGGCCGTGCTGCCACGGGTCGTCGTACAGCGGGAGCAGGATGCCGGTCCTCATGCCGTCCACCCCCCGGCGCCGACCAGGGCGCCTTCGCCCGGGGCGCCCTCGCCCGGCAGGTCGGGGACCGGCAGGTCGGGGACCGGGACGACGGAGACCCGCAGGTCCGGCCCGACCGGTTCGGCCGCCCGGAACTCCCAGCGCAGCGCCCCGCCGATGGTGGCGATGCCGAGGTCGCCGAGCAGCGCGGGCCCGGCGCCGAGCAGCGCCGGGGCCAGGTGGCCCACCGCCTCGTCCACGCAGCCGGCGGCCAGCAGCCGGGCCGCGGTGCGCGGGCCGCCCTCGACCAGCACGGAGCGGATGCCCAGGCCGAGCAGGGCGGAAAGCAGCGCCCGCGGGTCGACCTGCCCGCCGTCCGACCCGCCGTCCGACCCGCCGTCCGACGCGGCTGACGGGTCGTCGGGCGGGCTGTCGGGCGGGCCGATCGGGAGCAGTTCGGCGCCGGGTGGGGCGGCGGCCCGGGCGAACCGTTCCGGGACGGCCAGCAGCGTCCGGGCCGACCCGTCGAACACCCGGGCCGTCGCGGGCAGCCGGGACGGGTCGGCGGCCACCACCACCCGCACCGGGGCGGGTCCGGCCACGCCGTGCCGGACGCCCAGGTGCGGGTCGTCGGTGCGGACGGTGCCCGCGCCGACCAGCACCGCGCCGTGCCGGGCCCGCAACAGGTGGGCGTCGGCGCGGGCCGCGGCGGAGGTGATCCAGCGCGAACTGCCGTCGGCGGCGGCGATCCGGCCGTCCAGGGTGGCCCCGAACTTCCAGGTCACCCAGGGCCGGAGCCGGGTGGCGTTGGTCAGCCAGTACCGGTTCGCCCGGGTCGCCTCGGCGGCCAGCAGCCCGCCCTCGACGGCGATCCCGGCGGCGGCCAGCACCGCCGCACCGCCGCCGGCCCGCGAGGTCGGGTCGGCCACCGCGTACACCACCCGGGCCACCCCGGCGGCCCGCAGCGCCTCGGTGCACGGGCCGGTGCGGCCGGTGTGGGCGCACGGTTCGAGGGTCACCACGGCGGTGCCGCCGCGGGCCCGGGTGCCGGCCGCGGCCAGCGCCACCACCTCGGCGTGCGGTTCGCCGTCGTGCCGGTGCGACCCCTCGCCGACCACCCGCAGCCGGTCGTCCAGGACGACGCAGCCCACCGTGGGGTTCGCACCGGTCAACCCCAGCCGTTCGGCGGCCAGTTCGACGGCCCGCCGCATCGCCCGCTGCTCGACCTGCTCGCGCGCCGTCCTCCGCTCGGCCCGCTCGCGGGCCGGCTTCCGCTCGACCTGCCCGTCCCGCCCGGCCTGTTCTGCCTGCTCGGTCCGTTCTGCCTGCCGGCCACGTTCGGCCTGCCGGTCCATCGCTTCCCGCCCGCTCTGCCCGTGCACCGCCTACACCCCCGCCGGGGTGCGCAACGCCGTTTCCAGCCGCAGCAGTTGACCGGCAATCAGCTCGCACCGCTCGGCCAGTTCGGCCCCGGGGCCGACCGGCGCGCCGCCGACCGTGCGGAAGTCGTCCGGACAGCCGGCGGTCTGGGTGGGCACCACCCAGCCGCCCATCGCCCTTGCCACCGTGCGCAGTTGGTCGCACACCACGTTGCCGGTGCGCGGCCCGCTGCCGTTCGCGGCGACCGCGACCGGCTTGTCGGCGAACGCGTCGCCGGGCAGCCGGTCCAGCACCGCCTTGAGCAGGGCCGAGTAGCCGCCGTGGTAGACCGGGGAGACCAGGACCACCGCGTCCGCCCGGGCGATCCGCTCGAGCAGCCCGACCGGGTCGGCGGCCTCCGGGCCCCCGGCGTGCACCGTCTCGGGCGCCATCCCGGCCGACCCCAGCGCGTCGCCGATCGCCCGGCCGAGTGCCGCCGTGTAGGAGTTCACGCGTTCGCTGCCGATGAATACCAGTGCTCTCATGCCGTCCTCCTGATGTGCCCCGGGCTCATGCCGTCCTCCTGGCCGGGTGCGGGTGCGGGTTACGGGTGTGTGCGGGCGCGGGCGCGGGTCAGCGCGCGAGCCGGCCGGCCGGCTCGCCGAGGGCCAGCGTGTGGCGGGTCACCCGGGCCTTGGTCTCCAGGTAGAAGCGGTTGTCCTCGGTGACGAACACCCCGGTCGGCACCACCGCGACCACGTCGATCCCGTACCGGGCGAGCTGGGCGGCCTTCTCCGGGTTGTTGGTGAGCAGCCGGATCCGGGTCAGGCCGAGCAGCCGGAGCATCTCGGCGGCGGCCCGGTAGTCCCGGGAGTCCGGGGCGAGTTGGAGTTCCTCGTTCGCCGCGTAGGTGTCGTACCCGGCGTCCTGGAGCAGGTAGGCGTCCAGCTTGTTGTACAGGCCGATGCCGCGGCCCTCCTGGCGCAGGTACAGCACGCAGCCGCCGGTGGTGCCGATCCGGCGCACCGCCTCGTGCAGCTGCGGGCCGCAGTCGCAGCGCGCCGAGCCCAGCACGTCGCCGGTCAGGCACTCGGAGTGCAGCCGGACCAGCGGCACCGGGTCCGGGTCCGGGCGGTCCTCGCCCAGGGTGATCGCTATGTGCTCGCCCGGATCGCTCAGGCCGTGGAAGGTGTGCAGCCGGGCGGCGACGGTGTCGCCGTTGTTCAGGTGGATCGGTACGGGCACGGTGGCGCGGATCTTCGCGGACACCGTCTCGGTCGCGGGCATCGTCTCGGCTACGGTCATCGCTCGTCCTCTCTCACGCCGGCTGGCGCCGGACACTTCGGCAGGGCTTCGGTGGAACTTCGGCAGGACTCCGGCGGGGAACCACCGGATCCCGGCGGGCCTCGACGGGCATCGAAGGGCCGCGGTGGGCATCGACGGGCCGCGGTGGGGCTCGGTACGGGGTGGCCGCGGTCAGCGGCAGGCGCCGGCGACGACGTCCCACATCAGGCTGGCCGGGCAGACCACCGACTCCCGCGCCGGCTCGTCGGCCGCCGCCTGCGCGGGGGCCCCGGACAGCAGGACCACCACCGACGCGACAGCGGAGATCCCGGCGATCCAGAGGGGGGTTCCGGTCTTCTTCATGGCATTCTCCAGAGGATTTGTAGCCGTTGCGGAATGGCGGTCGCATCCCCGCCCCGGCCGGGCCTTCGAATTCGCTCGACGACCAACTGTCCCCCGGCCGTAAAGGATTTCGCCACCGATGCCGCTGGCCGGACCGTGCCTGGCCTGATCCGGACAGGAACCCCACCTGCCGGGGAGGTGGCCCGGTCGGCGAATTCCCGGACGTCCGAGTTGCCGCATTCGACACCGGTCCTGCCGGAAGTGCACGGAATCACCGAACAGGCCGCCAGGTCCACCGTTTCCGCACGATTCCCCGCCCCCCGACTTTCCACGGACCGCATTTCCCGCGACCTCCCGGTCTAGGCTGGAGAAATGACCAGCGCACCGGACGGCCGGGCCACCGGACCCGCCGCACCCACCCCGCCCACCACCCTGCTGCTGCTGCGCCACGGCGAGACCGCACTGACCCCGCACCGCCGGTTCTCCGGCAGCGGCGGCACCGACCCCGAGCTCTCCGGCACCGGCCTCGCCCAGGCCGCCCGCGCAGCCGCCTCCACCCTGCTCGCCGAGGCACCCGTGCACGCCGTCATCAGCTCCCCGCTGCGCCGCTGCCGGCAGACCGCACAGGCCGCGGCCGAACGGCTCGGGCTGGACGTGGAGATCGAGGACAACCTGCGGGAAGCCGACTTCGGGCACTGGGAGGGCCTCACCCTGGACGAGATCCGCACCCGTCACCCCGCCGACCTGCGGGCCTGGCAGTCGTCCGCGACGGCGGCGCCCACCGGCGCCACCGAGTCCCTCGCCGAAGTCGCCGCCCGCACCGCCACGGCCCGCGACGCCCTGCTGGCCCGCCACCCGGGCCGCCGCCTCCTGCTGGTCAGCCACGTCACGCCGATCAAGACGCTGATCGCCGGAGCACTGACCGCCCCCGCCGAGGCGACGCACGCCATGCACCTCTCCCCGGCCTCGCTCTCCGTCCTGGTCCACACCGGCCCGCGCGCCGCCATGCACCTCTACAACGACACCTCCCACCTGCGCTGAACCCCCTTGCCCAGCAGGGCCGTTCAGCCACCGCACCGTCTGCGCGCACCAAATACCCGACGTGACAACGGAGTTCCTCTCAGCACCGACCCGGCCGGACGAACCACCCCCGACCGTCCCCGTCCCCACTCCCCCTCCCGGCTGCGGCTCCCCCTCGGCCTGCCCGAACTCGCGGGCCAGGGCCGGGTGGTGGCCGCCACCGCGATCTCCGCCACCGCCGCTCCACCCGGGTCCCGCGGCCGCTACCTCTCCCTCTTCAACCTCACCTGGGCCCTCTCCACCATCGCCGGCCCCCTCCTGGTCGGCTCCCTGATCGAGCACCACGCCGCCCTCTTCTGGACCGTCCTGGCCCTCCTGGCCACCACCGGCGGCCTCGGCTACCACCTCGCCGCCCGCTGGTCCCCCACTACCCCCTGCCCCCCACGACACGAAACGGCCCCGGACGGATCGTTCGGGGCCGTTCACGCGCCAAGCACCCGCAGGCAGTTCACGGAGCCCCCTGTCGGGTTCGAACCGACGACTCCCGCTTTACAGAACGAACCCGGATCATGACGGGGCATGACACCTGATGCCGCGTGGCGCTGCCCCTGCAGGTCGGCACCACCCGTCAAGTTCCGGCAGTCCAGCCCCGCTGGCGTTGCTGCTGTGCAATCCGCTCACGCATGGCTCACTCAGCGGGCCGGTCGATACGGCATCCACCGTGACCTGGCCCACCTCGGATGCCACCGTCAGATGCCCTTGACCACAACACGGTCACCGCAGAGCAGACGCATGTCCTCCTCGTCGGACGTGAAGATCGTGACGTCACCCCGCTGACGCAGCGCTACGGCGGCAAGAGCGGCGTCGATGGCGTACTTGTGTCCGTGCAGGCCGGCTGCCTCCAACAGTTCGATCGCTTCCCCGGCGATCTCCCGGGTCACGGGTTCGACTGCGATCCTGGAGAGGGTCCATGCCCACGCGGCCTTCTTGACGCGCCCGTGGTGGGCCTCGATGGGCGTCATCGACGTGGTCATGACCCGGACGCCGGAGCGGTCCGCGTCCTTGAGCCGGGCGCCCATGGCGCGGTGGCCGAGAACGGCTTGTGACAAGCCTTCACTGTCGAGCAGGTAGACGAGCTCGGACATCAACTCGCCTTGCGACGGGGCGCAGTCCGGGCTTTGCGCTCCGCATGCTGCCGCTGGAGCGCCAGCCGCTCCGCCTCTGCGAGCGCCAACTCCGCGTCGGTCACCTCGCCGTGCTCGCCCTCCCACCAACCGACGAACTCGTGCAGGTTGTCACGCTCACGCTGGCGCTCTATGGCCTGCGTGACATAACGGCTGAATCCACCGGACCCCACCTCGGCGCGGATCTCCTCCGCCAGTTCCTCGGGCAGCGTCACGGTGTACTTCTTCGTTGCCATACCAGACATCATACCGAGCGGCGGTCGCACTCGGAGGAGCTCACGCAAACGGCCTCGGACCAGGGGTCCGAGGCCGGCGATCAAGCTCCCAGAAGGCCGAAGCTACAGCTCATCCGGGGCGGCACGCTGAGCCCCCTGTCGGGTTCGAACCGACGACCCCCGCTTTACAAGAGCGGTGCTCTGGCCAGCTGAGCTAAGGAGGCGCGGTGGCCGTCCGCAGGATCCACGGCGGCACCAGTGGGCAGTGTACCGGGCGGGGGCTCGGGGATGCGGGGGGTTGTGGGGGGTGTGCGGGGGTGGTGGGGGGACAGTCGGGGGCGGGGGTGTGACCGGATCGATGCCAACTCGGGGGCGGCAGAGGGCTGACAAAAGGATGAACTGCCAGGTAGCGTCGCGGGGAGTCGCACTCGGCGCCAGTGGTTCAGACCAATCGGTCGGGCCTGCCGGGGCGGCGGAAGAACATCCACCTTTACTCGGATCGTCCGGCACGTTCCTGCCGGTGAAGGAGCGAAGCATCATGGCTTCTGTGACGTACGACAAGGCCACCCGTGTGTACCCGGGTGCCGACAAGCCCTCCGTCGACCAGCTCGACCTGGAGATCGCGGACGGCGAGTTCCTCGTCCTGGTCGGCCCCTCCGGCTGTGGCAAGTCGACCTCGCTGCGCATGCTGGCCGGCCTGGAGGACGTGAACGAGGGCGCCATCCGCATCGGCGACCGCGACGTCACCCACCTGCCGCCGAAGGACCGGGACATCGCCATGGTGTTCCAGAACTACGCGCTGTACCCGCACATGACCGTGGCCGAGAACATGGGCTTCGCCCTGAAGATCGCCGGCGTGAACAAGGCCGAGATCCGCACCAAGGTCGAAGAGGCCGCCAAGATCCTCGACCTGACCCAGTACCTGGACCGCAAGCCGAAGGCGCTCTCCGGCGGTCAGCGCCAGCGTGTCGCCATGGGCCGCGCGATCGTCCGCCAGCCGCAGGTCTTCCTGATGGACGAGCCGCTGTCGAACCTGGACGCCAAGCTCCGCGTCTCGACCCGTACCCAGATCGCCTCGCTGCAGCGCCGCCTGGGCATCACCACGGTCTACGTCACCCACGACCAGACCGAGGCCATGACCATGGGTGACCGCGTCGCGGTCCTCAAGGACGGCCTGCTGCAGCAGGTCGACGCCCCGCGCGCGATGTACGACCGCCCGGGCAACCTGTTCGTGGCCGGCTTCATCGGCTCCCCGGCGATGAACCTGATCGAGGTTCCGCTGGTCGACGGCGGCGTGAAGTTCGGCGGCTCGATCATCAACATCGCCCGCGAGGACCTGGCCAAGGCCGGCAGCGCGAAGAACGTCGTGGTCGGCATCCGTCCCGAGCACTTCCAGGTCGTTCCGGCCGGCGGCCTCGAGGGCGTCGCGGTCACCGTCAACGTGGTCGAGGAGCTCGGCGCCGACGGCTTCGTGTACGGCACCACCCAGGTGTCCGGCGAGGACAAGGACATCGTGGTCCGCGTGCACAGCCGCGAGATCCCGCAGCGCGGCGAGACCATCCACGTCGTGCCGGTCGGCAACGAGCCGCACGTCTTCACCACCGAGGCCGACGGCGGCGTGCGCCTGAGCCGCTGACGACAGCACCGGAGGGGCGCCGCACCTGACGGCGGCGCCCGTCCAGCCGCTCTTCCACGGAACCCCCTGCCCACGGCGGTCGGCAGGGGGTTCCGGCGTTCCCGGAACGCCCCTGAGCCCTCCAAGGCCCTCCGAAGGCCGCCGCGTCAACCCGATGGCGGAACAAAACGGGGCACCCGTCACTCGATGGGGTAACGTGGCGCGCCCGCACCGCCACGCAGCGCTACTCTCCTGTGCGTGAAACAGCTCGTGCGCCGCATCGCCCAGACCGTTGCCCTCACCCTGCCGGTGATCCTGGTGACCACCGGCACGCTCGCCGTGACCCGCGTCCCGTGGGCCCCGCCGACGGGCCTGGACCAGCAGGTGGTGGCGGCCTCCAGCGGTGACGGCACCATCGGCCGCACCTCCACGGCCCCCAACACCCAGGGCATGGCCCCGCAGGACGCCCTCCGGGTGGACCTGATGGAGGAGCTGAAGAACCACAACCCGGGCACCGCGCTCGACCTGCTCGAACGCACCATGCGCGAGAACCCGACGCTGACCCCGTACTGCAGCGCGCTGGCCGGCGACCTCGGCCGCGCCGCGGTGAAGAAGTACCAGGGCGACGTGCAGCGCGCCCGCTCCTTCGCCCGCCCGGTCTGCGACGGCTCGTTCGCCGCCGGCGTGGTCAACTGACCGTCCCCGCACCGGAACCGGCCCTGCGCCGAAGGGCCGCGTCGAGGCCCGGCGCCGCGGGGTCGCGCCCCGCGTGACAGCCCGGCGCGGGCGCCGGCCGACCGGGGCGGTCCCGCTATCGTGGCGCGCATGACAGCAGACACCGGCACCGCCCCGGGTGCCACCGCCCCCGCCGTCACCCAGGCGGTGATCCTGGCCGGCGGGCAGGGCTCCCGGCTGCGGCCGTACACCGACGACCGGCCCAAGCCGCTGGTGGAGATCCCCGGCACCGGGAAGCCGATCATCGGGCACCAGCTGGAGTGGCTGGCCGCCGAGGGCGTCACCGACGTGGTGATCTCCTGCGGCCACCTCGCCGAGGTCCTGCGGGACTGGCTGGATCAGGCCGACCTGCCGCTGCGCACCCGGACCGTGGTGGAGGCCGAACCCCTGGGCCGCGGCGGCGGGTTGCGCTACGCGGCCGCCGCCCTGCCGCGCCCCGCGGAGCCCTGGTACGCCACCAACGGCGACATCTGGACCAGGTTCAGCCTCCGCGAGATGGCCGCCTTCCACCACGAGCGGGCCGCCGTCGCCACCCTCGCCCTGGCCCGCCCGCGGATCCCGTGGGGCGCCGTCGAGACCGACCGGTTCGGCAACGTCCTCGACTTCATCGAGGCCCCGCCGTCCCCGTTCCTGATCAACGCGGGCCTGTACGTCTTCGCGCCCGGCTTCCGCGAGCTGCTCCCGGAGGTCGGCGACCACGAGCGCACCACCTTCCCGCAGCTGGCCCGCGACCGCCGCCTGGCCGGCTACCAGCTCCCGCAGGGCTGCTACTGGCGCGCCATCGACACCGCCAAGGACCTCACCGAGGCCGCCAAGGAACTCGCCACCATCCGCGAGTAGCCGCGCCGCGAGCCGCCATCCACGAGTAGCAACCGACCGCAAGCCGCCATCCACGAGTAGCCGCGCCGCGAGGAGCCACCATCCGCGAGCAGCCGCGCCCGCTCAAGGCACAGACAGCCGACAGGGCCCCTCCCGGACGGAAGAACCGTCCCGGAGGGGCCCTGCCGGCTGTCGGACGGACGGGCGGGCGCCCGCCGGTCTCAGGCGGTGCCCGCCGGCCGCTGCGGGCTCATGCCGAGCTCCAGCAGCGGCGGCCCGCTGCCCAGCAGGCCGCCGATCACGCCGTGCGAGGGCTGGGTGCTGCGCGGGGCGCCCGAGGGCGCGCCGCCGGTGCCGGTGCCGCCCGCGGAGCCGCCGTTCCCGGCACCGGTGCCGGTGCCGCTGCCCGACCCGGAGGTGCCGGAGCCGGTGCCCGCCCGGGGGCTGGACGAGCTGCCGCCGCTCTGGGTGCCGCTGCTCGGCTTGGCCTTGCCGCCGCTGCGGCTGGGCGAGGGGGAGGGCGAGGCCGGAGCCTTGCTCTGGCTCGGGGTGGGGGTGGGCGTCGGGCTGGGCGTCGGGGACGGCGACGGGCTGTTGCTCGGCCAGACCGGGGAGCCGTAGTCCGTGGGGGGCCGGACCGGGGCCGTGCTGCCGCCGGTGCGGACCGCCGCGCCGAGCAGCGAGCCGGACAGCAGGGTGAGGCCGACCACGACGGCGGTGACCACGCCGCGGCGGCGCAGCATCCGCCGGCGGACGGCGCCGGGTTCGGCGGGCCCGTGCCGCCGGAACGCCTCCAGGGCGATCCGGCCGTCCAGCGAGGCGAACGGGGCGCCGGCGATGAGCAGCGGGCTCCAGGCCGCGAGGAAGATCAGGTCGGGGGTGTCGTAGACCGGCACCGCCTTCCAGCTCACGGTGAACAGCAGCGCCGCGGACAGCGCCATCGCGGTGCCGGCCGCGAGCCGCTGCCACAGGCCCAGGATGGACAGCACGCCGACCACGATCTCCAGGAAGGAGACCGCGAGTCCGGCGCCGACCGGGTGGGCCATGGCGAGGTCCAGCAGCGGCTGGGCGACCTTCCACGGGTGCAGCGAGGACAGCCAGCGCATCATCGAGCCGCGCTCGCCGCCGTCGAAGTACACCGGGTCGCACAGCTTGCTGAACCCGGCGTACACCGACAGCGAGCCGAGCAGCACCCGCAGCGGCAGCAGCACCAGGCCGAGGTCGACCCGGCGGCCGGGGTACCAGGCGTGCTTGGAGGCGCCCTCGCCGAGCGACGGCACCTCCGGCAGTTCGCCCTCGGGCTGCCAGCTGCGCCCGGCGCCGATCCGGACCGACTCGTCCAGCAGCTCGGGGACGCCGACCCGCGGGGTCTCGCCGGAACCACCGGCGGAGCCGCCGGCCGGGCCGCCGTACTGCCGCGGGACGGCCTGCAACTGCTGGGTGTCGTCCTCCGCGAAGCCCTTGGCGGGGGCGGGCACGGTGGTCAGCCGGACGGCTTCCAGCAGCTGGGTCGCGGCGGTGTCGCCGGGCCCGGTCTGGCCGCTCCAGGCGGTGACCACCCGGGCCTTGCGGCGGGGGGCCGTGCCGGTGACCGAGGCGGCGGTGATCCCGGCCAGCGCGGGCACCGACGAGGCGGGCACCACGATCTGCGGGGTGACGCCGCTGCGCAGGCCGTACGGGTCACCGAAGGCGGCACCGGCCGGGGCGTCGATCATCGGGGCCACCGGGGCGGAGAGCCTGACCCGGAAGCTGGCCTGGGTGCTGCTGAGCCTCGACGGGTCGGACGGAACCCGGACCGTGTTGAGGACCGGACCGTCGTCTATCCCCGAGGGGCGCTGCCCGAGGCGCAGTGGTGTTCTGGTGTCCACACCCCTCTAACCGGGTGACGGGCCCCGAGGACACTCTCCCGGGTGGATTCCGGGAGAGGATTTGAAGTGATCATGGGAAAACCGATCGGGCCCGACCGGACCCGACCGATTGCCCCACGAAAAAGACGAACTGACCGGGCGTCAGTCCTCGGCGCCCGGCCCGGCGTCAGCTCTTGGCGCGCAGCCGGGCGGCCTCGTACAGCACGATGCCCGCCGCGACACCGGCGTTCAGCGACTCGGTCTGGCCCGGCATCGGAATCCGCACCAGCAGGTCGCAGGTCTCCGAGACCAGCCGGGACAGGCCCTTGCCCTCGGAGCCGGCCACGATCACCACGGGGCCGTTCAGCGCGTCCAGGTCGCCGATCTCGGCCTCGCCGTCGGCGGCCAGGCCGACCACCATCAGGCCGGCCTTCTGGTACGCCTCCAGCGCGCGGGTCAGGTTGGTGGCGCGCGCCACGGGCAGGCGCGCCGCCGCGCCGGAGGAGGTCTTCCAGGCGCCCGCGGTCATGCCGGCCGCCCGGCGCTCCGGGATCACCACGCCGTGCGCGCCGAACGCGGCGGCGGAGCGGACCACGGCGCCCAGGTTGCGCGAGTCGGTGACGCCGTCCAGCGCCATGATCAGCGCGTCCTGCCCGGCGTCGGCGGCGCCGTCCAGCAGGTCCTCGGGGTGCGCGTACTCGTACGGCGGGACCTGCAGCACCAGGCCCTGGTGGTTGAGGCCGCCGGTCATCTGGTCCAGCTGCGGGCGCGGGGCCTCCATCAGCGGGATGCCGCGCTCGTTGGCGGCCTGGAAGGCGTCCCGGACGCGGTCGTCGGTGTCGATGAACTGCTGCACGTACAGCGCGGTGGCGGGGACGCCGCCCTGCAGCGCCTCGACCACCGAGTTGCGGCCCACCACCAGCTCGGCGGCGCCCGCTCCGCCGCGCCCGCTGCGGCTGCCGGCGCCGGCGCGGCGCATGCCCGCGCGGGACTTCGCGTCGCGCTCGCGCTTGAGCGCCGCGTTGGCGGCGCGCTGCTTGGGGTGCCCCTTGCGGGCCTCGCCGGGCGGGGTCGGGCCCTTGCCCTGGAGCGCCTTCCGGCTGTGGCCGCCGGTACCGACACTCGCGCCCTTCTTCGATCCGGCGTTGCGGCGGTTCCTGCGCTGGCTGTTGCCGGCCATGGCTGTACTTCCTGTCTCTGCGTCTGCTTCGTGCGTCGGGGCCGCACCTCTCCAAAGGTACGGCCCCTGCGCGCCCCGGGGGGCTACTGGTGTTACTGGCTGATCGTCCAGCGCGGGCCGGACGGGGTGTCCTCGACGGCCAGCCCGGCGGCGCCGAGCTGGTCGCGGATCGCGTCGGCGGTGCCGAAGTCCTTGCGGGCGCGGGCAGCCTGGCGCTGGTCGAGGACCAGCCGGACCAGGGCGTCGACCACGCCGGTGAGCTCCTCGCCCTGCTCGGCGCCGCCGGCCCACTGCTCGTCCAGCGGGTCGAGGCCGAGCACGCCGAGCATCGCCCGGACCTCGGCGAGGCGGGCCGCGGTCGACTCCTTGTCGTCCGCGCCGAGCGCGCTGTTGCCCTGCCGGACGGCGGTGTGCACCACGGCGAGCGCCTGCGGGACGCCCAGGTCGTCGTCCATCGCCTCGGCGAAGGCCAGCGGCACCTCGGGCGCCGGGTCGACCGGGCCGCAGCGCTCGACGGCGCGCTCGATGAAGCCCTCGATCCGGCCGAAGCCGGTCTCGGCCTCGCGCAGCGACTCCTCGCTGTACTCGATCATCGAGCGGTAGTGCGGGCCGGCCAGGTAGTAGCGCAGCACGATCGGCCGCCAGCGCCGGACCATCTCGGAGACCAGCACCGAGTTGCCGAGCGACTTGGACATCTTCTCGCCGGCCAGCGTCACCCAGGCGTTGTGCACCCAGAAGTTGGCGAACTCGTCGCCGAACGCCCTGGACTGGGCGATCTCGTTCTCGTGGTGCGGGAAGATCAGGTCGATCCCGCCGCCGTGGATGTCGAAGGCCCGGCCGAGGTACTTGTGCACCATCGCCGAGCACTCCAGGTGCCAGCCCGGGCGGCCGCGGCCCCAGGGCGTCTCCCAGCTCGGCTCGCCGGGCTTGGCGGCCTTCCACATGGCGAAGTCGCGCGGGTCGCGCTTGCCGGTCTCGTTGTCGCCGGAGGGCTGCCGCAGGTTCTCCAGCTCCTGGTTGGAGAGCGCCAGGTAGTCCGGGTAGGTGGTGACCGCGAAGTACACGTTGCCGTCGGCGGCGTACGCGTGGCCGCGCTCGATCAGGCCGCGCATCATCTCGATCATCTCGGGCACGTGGCCGGTGGCGCGCGGCTCGGCGCTCGGCGGCAGGCACCCGAGGGCGGTGTAACCCTCGTTGAAGGCGCGCTCGTTGGCGTACGCGATCTTCCACCACTCGGTGGACTGCTCGCGGCCCTTGGCGATCACCTTGTCGTCGATGTCGGTGACGTTGCGCACGAAGGTGACGTCGTAGCCGCGGTAGCGGAACCACCGCTGCATCACGTCGAAGTTCAGGCCGGACCGGATGTGCCCGATGTGCGGCGGTGCCTGGACCGTGGCACCGCACAGGTAGATCGAGACACAGCCCGGCACCAGCGGGACGAAGTCGCGTACCTGGCGGGTCATGGTGTCGTACAGGCGAAGGCTCACAGCGACCAGGGTAGTGGGCGGCGGGGGGTGCCCCGCCACCTTCCGCCGCTTTGGCGTGCCCGCGTTCAGAGGTTGTTGCCGACCACCTTGCGCGGGGTGAGCCGCACCACCACCCGGACGTCGTCCGGACCGTCGAACCGGTAGTCCTCGCCGCGGTACTTGCGCGACAGCTCGTCGATCAGCTCCGGACCGCCCTCGGTGGTCATGGTGACCTCGCCGCGGGCCTCGAAGTACTGGTACGGGTCGTCCGCCGGGTTGACCAGCAGGCTGATCCGCGGGTCCCGCACCAGGTTGAGGTGCTTGCGGCGGCCCTGGACGGTGGAGAACAGGATGTCGTCCCCGTCCCGCTTCACCCAGACGACGGACGACTGCGGGCTGCCGTCGGGCTGCACCGTGGACACCACGGCGTAGCTCTTCGCGTCCAGCAGTTCCTTCACCTTGTCGGCGAGTTCGACGCCCATCTCTCCTCCAGTGACCGGTTCCTGACGTTCCGTCAGGGTCAGGCTAGGCCCCGGGCCGGGCGTAGACCAGCGCCGTGGCGATCGCGGCGAGTCCCTCCGCGCGGCCGGTCAGGCCGAGGCCGTCGGTGGTGGTGCCGGAGACCGAGACCGGGGCGCCGACCGCCGCGGACAGCGCGGCCTGGGCCTCGGCCCGGCGCTTGCCGACCTTCGGGCGGACGCCGACCACCTGGACGGCGACGTTGCCGATCTCGAAGCCGGCCTCCCGGACCAGCCGGGCCGCCTCGGCCAGCAGCGCCACCCCGGCCGCGCCCGCCCACTCGGGGCGGGAGGTGCCGAAGTGCGCGCCGAGGTCGCCGATCCCGGCGGCGGAGAACAGCGCGTCGCAGGCGGCGTGCGCGGCCACGTCGGCGTCCGAGTGCCCGGCCAGGCCGGTCTCGCCGGGCCAGTCGAGGCCGGCCACCCGCAGCGGGCGGCCCTCCTCGAAGGCGTGCACGTCGACGCCGATGCCGGTGCGCGGAACGATCGGGTCAGTAGCCATCGGTGGCCCTCCGGCGGGCGAGCACGGCCTCGGCGAGCACGAGGTCCAGCGGGCGGGTCACCTTGAACGCCTCCTCGTGGCCGGGCACCACGACCACCCGGCCGCCGAAGCGCTCGATCAGCCCGGCGTCGTCGGTCACCTCGGCGCCCTCGGCGAGCGCCTTCCCGTGCGCGGCGACCAGGGCGGGCAGGTCGAAGCCCTGCGGGGTCTGCACCGCGCGCAGGGTGGAGCGGTCGGGCGTGTCCAGCACCGGCTCCGGCCCGGACGGCTGCGGCTCGACCCGCTTGACGGTGTCGGCCAGCGGCACCGCGGGCACCACCGCCTCGGCCCCGGCCCGGACGGCGGCGGCCACCGCGTCCACCACCTCGACCGGCACCAGCGGGCGGGCCGCGTCGTGCACCAGCACCACCCGGGTGCCCGCGGGGACGGCCGCCAGGCCGAGCCGCACCGACTCCTGCCGGCTGGCGCCGCCGGGCACCACCCGGACGTCCTTGCCGTCCAGGCCGTGGCTGTCCAGCAGCGAGACCACCCCGGCCACCCCGTCCGGCGGGGCGCACACCACCACCAGGCCCACCGCCCGGCTGCGGGCCAGCGCCCGGACGGCGTGCACCAGCAGCGGCACGCCGCCGAGTTCGCGCAGCGCCTTGGGGGCGCCGGGGCCGAGTCGCTCGCCGCGCCCGGCGGCCGGAACGACCGCTGCCGCGAGCTGTGCTGAGGCGTTCAGGTTTGGCTCCTCGGTTGTGATGGGTATGGCCCGTGCCGAGCGCGGATGACGCGAGCGGGCAGGCCCCCTTCCTGACTGCACGTTAGTGGAACCGTGCTCGCCGTTCCGCCATGCCACCCCCCTTCCGGGCATGGCGAAGCGCCCGAGGTGCCTGTTCGGGCACCACCGGGCGCTGCGTCAAACCTGGCTCAACCCCGTTGCCAGGGCTGGGAGATCAGAATTCGACCGGCTCGCGGCTCGTCGCGGCTCAGGAGGCGAGGACCTCGTCGAGCAGCGTCTCGGCCTTGTCCTCGTTGGTGTTCTCGGCGAGTGCCAGCTCGCTCACCAGGATCTGCCGGGCCTTGGCCAGCATCCGCTTCTCGCCGGCGGACAGGCCGCGCTCGCGCTCGCGGCGCCACAGGTCGCGAACGACCTCTGCGACCTTGATCACATCGCCGGACGCGAGCTTCTCGAGGTTCGCCTTGTACCGGCGAGACCAGTTGGTGGGCTCTTCGGTGTACGGTGCCCGCAGCACCTCGAACACGCGGTCCAGGCCTTCCTGGCCCACCACGTCGCGGACGCCGACGAACTCGGCGTTCTCCGCGGGAACGCGAAGCGTCAGATCTCCCTGCTGCACCTTCAGCACCAGGTAGGTCTTGTCCACACCTTTGATCTGGCGAGTTTCGATGGCCTCGATCAGCGCAGCCCCGTGATGGGGGTAGACCACCGTGTCGCCAACCTTGAACGTCATGTGACAGGACCCCTTCCGTGGCTTTCCAGAATAACACGCTTTTCGGCTGACTCGAAGGGCGTTTTCGCAGGTCAGGGCCGGTCCCAGGGCTTGACAACCACCCCCGTCGCATGCTGCGACCGATGTTCGATCCGGGCTTCCCGCAGGTCGGAGGCGGTCTGACCGCGCGGTGAAACCTCTGGTCACGACCCCGAAACCATGATTGGATCTTGAGTTTTTGCCCCCGACGCGCCGAACACCCCGGATCGTGATCGGACCGCGACACGGGGCCACCCCGTGAGAGCCGGATATGTGTGGTCGGTAGTCTGGCCCACGACCACCGACCGTGATCCGTTTTCCGCTGGATCATCCCCCCCATCAAGGAGAAGTCGCCGCCGTGAGCCGGAGCCTTCGACGCGGCGCTGTCGCCGCCATCGTCCTCGCCGCGATCCTCCCGCTGGCCGCCTGCGCCACCGGCAACGACGCGAGCACGCTGCAGATCAAGCCGGACAACGCGGCGACGAGCGTCGGGGACGGCGTCAAGCTCAACAACATCGTCGTGGTCACCGAGGCGGGCAGCGCCGGTGCGTACACCGGCCCGGCGACCGTCACCGTCAACATCGCCAACGCCGGCGCCACGGACGACGTGCTCACCTCGGTCAAGATCGGCGACGCCACCGCCAAGCTGACCGACGAGAACGGCGCCCCGGTCTCCTCCGTGGACCTCAAGGTCAACCAGTCGGTGCTGCTCGGCGCCGAGGGCAGCCCGGTCGCCCAGGTCTCCTCCTCGCAGTTGTCGGTCGGCGGCTACGTCAAGACCACCTTCACCTTCGAGAAGGCCGGCGAGGTCTCCGCCCAGGCCAACGTGCAGCCGGCCGTCGGCAGCTACGAGAGCTTCGGCCCGAAGAAGGCCGCCCCGTCCGCCTCGGCCGGCGCGTCCGCGTCCGCCTCCGCCGGTGCCTCCGCCCCGGCAGCCGGTGCCAGCGGCTCGCCGTCGGCCGGCGCCACCGCGAGCGGCAGCGCCTCCGCCCCGGCCAGCCCCTCGGGTTCGGCCTCGGCCCACTGACCCGCCGGGCGCGCCCGTAGCGAAGTCGGCGAAGGCCGCCGACGTCCGCAGCAAAACAGCAAAAGGGGAGGGCCCCGCCGCGAGGCGGGGCCCTCCCCTTGCTGCGGGGGTGCGGTCTACGGCTCGAACTTGTAGCCCAGGCCGCGGACCGTGACCAGGTAGCGCGGGGCGCCCGGGTCCGGCTCGATCTTCGCCCGCAGGCGCTTGACGTGGACGTCCAGGGTCTTGGTGTCGCCGACGTAGTCCGCGCCCCAGACCCGGTCGATCAGCTGCATCCGGGTCAGCACCCGGCCCGCGTTGCGCAGCAGCATCTCCAGCAGGTCGAACTCCTTGAGCGGCAGGTCGACCTTGGCGCCGTCCACCGTCACCACGTGCCGGTCGACGTCCATCCGGACCGGGCCGGCCTCCAGCGCGCCCGGGGCGGTCGCACCGTCCGCGCCGCCGTCCTCGCCGCGACGGCGGAGCACCGCGCGGATCCGGGCCACCAGCTCGCGGGTGGAGTACGGCTTGGTGACGTAGTCGTCGGCTCCTATTTCCAGGCCGACCACCTTGTCGATCTCGCTGTCCTTCGCGGTGACCATGATCACCGGGACGTTGGAGCGGACCCGCAGCTGGCGGCAGACCTCGGTGCCGGGCAGGCCGGGCAGCATCAGGTCGAGCAGGACGAGGTCCGCTCCGTTGCGCTCGAACTGCTCCAGCGCGTCGGGCCCGGTGGCGGCGACCGCCACCTCGAAGCCCTCCTTGCGGAGCATGTACGACAGGGCGTCGCTGAACGACTCCTCGTCCTCGACCACCAGTACACGGGTCACGATCGGGCCTCCGGGGCAGGAAGTGTGGTTGCTGCGTGGTTTTCGGGGTCCTCGACCGGGGCCTGCCCGGCGGGGAGCCGCAGAGTGAAGGTGGAACCCTGGCCCTCGACGCTCCAGACCGACACGGTGCCGCGGTGCGAGGCGGCGACGTGCTTGACGATGGACAGGCCGAGGCCGGTGCCACCGGTGAGGCGGGAGCGGGCGGGGTCCACCCGGTAGAAGCGTTCGAAGATCCGCTCGCGGTCCTTCTCCGAGATGCCGATGCCCTGGTCGGTCACCGAGATCTCGATCAGCTCGCCGTCCGCCTCGCCCAGCGCCGCGGCGCTGGAGATCCGGCGGGTGGCGATGGCGACCCTGGTGCGCGGCGGGCTGTAGTTGACCGCGTTCTCCACCAGGTTGCCGAGTGCGGCGGCCAGCTGGCCGCGGTTGCCGACCAGGTACAGGTCGGTGGTGCCGCCCGCCGCGATGACGATCTGCTTGGCGGCGGCGGTCTGCCGGCAGCGGTCGATCGCCTCGGCGATCAGCTCGTCCACCGCGACCGGCTCCGGGTCGACCTTGAGCTGGTCGTCCTGGACCCGGGACAGGTCGATGATCTCCTGCACCAGGCTGGCCAGCCGGGTGGCCTCCACCTGCATCCGGCCGGCGAAGCGCTGCACCGCCTCCGGGTCGTCGGAGGCGTCCGCGACGGCCTCGGAGAGCAACGAGAGCGCGCCGACCGGGGTCTTCAGCTCGTGCGAGACGTTCGCCACGAAGTCGCGGCGGATCGCCTCGATCCGGCGGCGCTCGGTGCGGTCCTCGACCAGCACCAGCACCAGCCGGGAGCCCAGCGGGGCGACCCGGACCGAGACCGCCAGCGGCTCGGCGGTGCGGGCCGAGGCGCCGGGGCGGGTCAGCTCCAGCTCGATCTGCCGGATCTCGCCGTCCCGCCGGGTGGAGCGGGCCAGCGACAGCATCGGGTCCACGGCCACCTTGCCGCCGCGGACCAGGCCCATCGCGTAGGCGGCGGAGGAGGCCTTGACCACCTCGTCGCCCTCGCCGAGCACGATCGCGCAGGAGCGCAGCACCGAGAGCACGGTGTCCACGCCCGGGGGCAGGGCCGGTTCCTGCTCCAGTTCCGGCGCCGCGTTCCTGTTGGTCCTGCCGGTCTTGCCGCTCCTGCCGCGTGCCTGCTCGCGCTCGCTCCAGCGGAAGGCGATGGAGGCGGTGAGGCCGACGCCGAGCCCGGCTATGGCGCAGGCAGCGGCGGCGGCCACGTTCACGTCCATGCCAGTCAGCGTAAATGGTGCTCGGGCGCACTCCGTAAGGGTGCGATCAAGGCATCGGCCTGACGTTGCCGAGAATTCACCTTCAGGATTCCGCCGATTCACCGCAGAGGCCGTGGGAGGTCGCCCGAACGGCTCAGTCTGGGCCGGGCAAGCCCGTGTGGGCGGTGACGCGGCTACCATTCGCGCCACCAGCAGCGGCCGCCCGCACCCCCGCCCCTCCGGCGGACGGTCCGGGACGTCCGGTCGGCACCGCCACCGACACCGGTACTGGAGGAGAAGAGCGCATGCGCGACGCGTACCACGAGGAACTCGACTCGATCAGCGACAGCCTGGTCGAGATGGCCCGCCTGGTCGGCTCGGCGATGGGCCGGGCCACCACCGCCCTGCTGGACGCGGACCTGGCCCTGGCGGAGAGCGTGATCGCCGCCGACGAGAAGATCAACGACCTGCACCACGACCTGGAGAACCGCGCGATCGACCTGCTGGCCCGCCAGCAGCCGGTCGCCACCGACCTGCGCATCGTGGTCACCTCGCTGCGGATGAGCGCCGACCTGGAGCGCTGCGGCGACCTGGCCCGGCACGTCGCCAAGGTCGCGCGGCTGCGCTACCCGGAGACCGCCGTCCCGAACGACCTGCACCCGATCGTGCTGGAGATGGGGCAGCTCGCCCAGCGCCTGGTCGCCAAGGCCGGCCTGGTGATCGCCACCAAGGACGTCGACAAGGCCTTGGAGCTGGAGGCCGACGACGACGCCATCGACGCCCTGCACCGCGAGCTGTTCTCGCACCTGCTGGACGACCGCTGGCACCACGGCATCGAGACCGCGGTGGACGTCACCCTGGTCGGCCGCTACTACGAGCGCTTCGCGGACCACGCGGTCTCGGTCGCCAAGCGCGTGGTGTACCTGGTCACCGGCGAGCACGTGGCCGACTTCATCGCCACCGCGGAGCCCGCGGAGTAGCCCGCCGCCGCACCCGTCGGGGGGCGCACGGGGGCCGAACCGCCAGCCCCCGCGCGCCCGTTGACGTGTCGTCGACCGCCGGGTTTCACTCGAAGGGACGGGCGGCTGCTTCGGCTCGCCCGGCTCCGCCCGGACGAGGAGGCAGCCCGATGAAGACGACCGGCACCCCGACCACTCCCCCGCCGCACCCGGCCGCCCCGGCCGCGGCGAAGCTGCTGCCGGTGCTGGCCGCCGGCTGCGGCTGCGGTCCCGGCTGCGGCTGCGGCTGCCAGTCCGGCGCGCCCTGCCAGTGCGGCGGCGCGACCGGCGGCTGCTGCGGCGGCCACTGAGCCCGGCACGGCGGCCGGCCGGGCACCCCTCCCGCAGGGGTGCCCGGCCGTCCTGCCCCGCCCGCCCGGACGTCAGGAGAAGTTGACGTCCATGCACTGGTAGAAGGCGTTGCCGGTGTCCGCGATGTCCCAGACCGCCAGGATCACCTGGTGGCCGGTCAGCCCGGAGGGCAGTGTCGCGGTGTGGCTGAGCGTGGCCGGGGGCTGCTTGCCGCCCATCGGCACGGTCAGGAACGGGGTCAGGTTCAGGTTCGACCTGGTGATCTTGGTGGTGGCGTCGTAGCCCGGCTTGGTGAGGAAGTACCGGAACGACGTGGTGGCGTGCCGCGCCTCGATGCTCCAGGTCAGCGTGAGCTGCTGCCCGGCGGTCACCTTGGTGGTCGGCCAGGCTCCGCCGCGCGGGTCGTCCAGCGGCGCCCAGCGCGAGTCCGCCCCGGCGCACAGCGTGCCGTCGGCGGGCCCGGAGGCCGGGAAGCCCTTGGGGCCCTCGACGCTCTGCGGCTCCCACTGGATCTGCCCGCACTTCTTCACCACACCGGCACCGCACAGCCCCGCCCGGCTGGGCGGCGTGGTGATGTACCCGTGCGAACTGGCCGGGATCGCGGTGGCCAGGACCGCTGCGGCGGCCACGAAGCCGACCGCCAGGATGTTGCGCTTGCGCATGGTGCTCCTCCGTGGGGGTGGATGGAGTACACGACCGCGGACACGCGAAAGGGGCCGCGTGGGGGGCGACCAAGATTGTCATGCCCGCGCCGACAGTGCTTCCACGCTAGAAGCCGCGCCTTCCCCCCGTCAATGGTCTGAACCATTCAGGAACCTTAACGAAGCTTTGCCGCAAGCTGGTTGACGAGCCGACGGCTCACTCGGCGACCGGCAGCTCGTGCGCCCGGAGCCGGGCCGCCCGCCGCAGGCCCGCCAGGTCGCCGTGGAAGCCGCCGCCCTCGTTGCCCGCCAGGTTGAGCGGCAGGTCGAGGGCGGCGATCAGCTGCGACTCCAGGTCCCAGGGCTCCGGCCGGACCGTCCAGCACACCCGGGCGTGCTCCGCCATCCACCCGCTCAACTCCGCCTCGCCGGCCCGGCCGAAGGTCAGCCGGCCCCGCTCGCTCACCCGGCGCAGCTCCAGGCCGAGCAGGCAGCCGAGGCTGTAGCGGAGCGTCGAACCGGCCGCGTTGCCCCGGTAGTGGTAGCGGATCCGCTTGCGCAGGTGCTGCCGACTGGGCCTCCCCGGCGGCATCCGGCGGGGCGCGATCCCGGTGTACAGCAGTCGGCCGACCGGCAGCGCCGGGTGCGGGGCGGCGGTGAAGTGCCAGCCGTAGACGCCGGGTTCGGCCGGCACCGGGCAGGGCGAGGCCAGCACCTCCGCGGCGGTCCACAGGCGGTCGGGGCGGGTGAGCGGGGCGTGCACGGGAGCCTCCGGGGGCGGTGGGGACACGGCGGCAGTGGGGAGACGGCGGCGGTGGGGCACGGCGGCGGCGCGGGAACGGGACAGCCCCCTGGGCCGGGGCGTCGTTGCGCCGGGCAGGGGGCTGAGAGGGGGTGAGGGCGGGAAGGGGTGTTACTTCTTGCCCTGGTTCTTCACGGCCTCGATGGCGGCCGCGGCAGCCTCCGGGTCGAGGTAGCGGCCACCGGGGGTGACCGGCTTGAAGTCGGCGTCGAGCTCGTAGACGAGCGGGATGCCGGTGGGGATGTTGAGGCCGGCGATGGCCTCGTCGGAGATGCCGTCGAGGTGCTTGACCAGGGCGCGCAGGCTGTTGCCGTGGGCGGTGACCAGGACGGTGTTGCCCGCCGCGAGGTCCGGCACGATGGCGTCGTACCAGTAGGGGAGCATCCGGTCGACGACGTCCTTGAGGCACTCGGTGTTCGGGCGCAGCTCGGACGGGATCTCGGCGTAGCGGGCGTCGCCGGCCTGGGAGTACTCGGCGTCGTCGGCGAGGGCCGGCGGCGGGGTGTCGTAGGAGCGGCGCCAGAGCTGGAACTGCTCCTCGCCGAACTCGGCCAGGGTCTGGGCCTTGTCCTTGCCCTGCAGGGCGCCGTAGTGGCGCTCGTTCAGGCGCCAGCTGCGGCGGACCGGGATCCAGTGGCGGTCGGCCTTGTCGAGGGCGATCTGCGAGGTGCGGATGGCGCGGCGCAGCAGCGAGGTGTGCAGCACGTCCGGCAGCAGGCCCTCGGCGAGCAGGAGTTCGCCGCCGCGGGCGGCCTCCTTCTCGCCCTTCTCGTTGAGGTCGACGTCGACCCAACCGGTGAACAGGTTCTTCTGGTTCCACTGGCTCTCGCCGTGGCGGAGCAGGATCAAGCGATAGGTCGTGTCAGCCATGGGGCCAAGCCTAGTCGAGGGCCAAATCCGATCGCTCGGCCGTCCATTCCGGAGGTAATGTTCGCGCATCCTCTTCGGTTCTTACCGATCCTGTCGTTCCACCCTGCCCTCCGGCGGCCGCCCCACCCTGCCCGCGGCCGTCCGGGGCCGTACCGCCCGGGAGCCGCACCATGCCCCTCGCCGCCCGTCTGGCCGCCGAAGCACGCAGAGCGGGCGGCGGGCTCCCCCGCCAGTTCTGGTGGCTGTGGACGTCCACCCTGGTGAACCGCCTCGGCGGCTTCGTGGTCACCTTCCTGGCGATGTACCTCACCCACGAGCGCGGCTACTCGGCGGCGTACGCGGGCCTGGTGGCCTCGCTGTTCGGGCTCGGCTCGGCGGTGGCCTCGATCGGCGCGGGCGTGCTGACCGACCGGCTGGGGCGCCGTCCGACGCTGCTGGCCGCGCAGTTGGCGACGGCGCTGTTCACCGCGGTGCTCGGGTTCACCGACGGCCCGGTGGCGATCGCCGCGGTGGCCTTCCTGGTCGGCCTGGCGAGCAACGCGTCCCGCCCGGCGGTGAGCGCGATGATCGCCGACCTGGTGCCGGCCGCGGACCGGGTCCGGGCGTACGCGCTGAACTACTGGGCGATCAACATCGGCTTCGGCGCCTCCGCCGCGGTGGCCGGACTGATCGCCGTGCACGGCTACCTGACGCTGTTCCTGCTGGACGCGGTGACCACCCTGCTGTGCGCGGTGGTGGTGTTCGTGAAGGTCCCGGAGACCCACCCCGAGCCGAAGGCCGCCCCGGCCGCGGACGCGCCCCGGGTCGGACTGGGCACGGTGTTCCGGGACGGCCCGTTCATGGCCGTGGTCGCGGTGAACCTGCTGCTGGCCCTGGTCGTCCAGCAGGGCTCCACCACACTGCCGGTCGACATGGGCCGGCACGGCCTCTCGGCCGCCCAGTTCGGCCTGGTGATCAGCCTGAACGGGGTGCTCATCGTGCTGCTCCAACTCCCGCTCACCCGGCTGATGGAGGGCCGCGACCGGACCGCCCTGCTGGTCGCGGGCGCGCTGCTGACCGGCTGGGGCTTCGGCCTGACCGCGCTGGCCGGCTCGTCCGCCGCGCTGTACGCGCTGACGGTGGCGATCTGGACGATCGGCGAGATCGTCACCGCGCCCACCATGATGGCGCTGGTCGCCGAACACTCCCCCGCCCGGGCCCGCGGCCGCTACCAGGGCGTCTACTCGCTCTCCTGGTCGCTGGCCTCGTTCGCCGGACCGCTGGGCGGCGGCCTGCTGCTCCAGTACGCGGGCAGCTGGGCCCTGTGGGGCGGCTGCGCGGCCGCCGGCACCCTGGCCGCCGCCGCCTTCGTCCTCCTTGGCCGCCACCGCCCCGAACCCCCGACGGCCGACGAACCGTCCCTCCCCACCCCGGTGGAGACGGCGGCCTGACGCTCCGACCGGCCGAACGGACGGATTGCCCAGAGGCCCCCTCCCGCGCGGGAGGGGGCCTCGTTCGGCACCGAGTGATGCGCGGTCAGATCTCGCCGCGATGGGGAACTCCCCGCTGGACCGGCTGGAGCGGCAGGACCGGGCTTTCGCGCGCGCAAGGTGTGCGACGGCCTCCGGGACGCCCTCGGCTCGGCGGGCCTCAGGCTGCCCTCGCTGGGGGTGGAGCGGAGCGTCACCGGCGCGCACCTGGTGCAGTTGGGCGGTGTCGCTCCGGAGGTGGCGGGCGAGTTGGCGACGCTGGTGTGGGCGGGCGCGCCCTACGTGCGGGCCGTGCGCGGCGGGGAGTTCGCCGAGATCGCCGGGTCCGTCCGGTCTTACGGGCAGGGGGAGTTGCTGGTCGACACGGGGAGCGGGCGGCTGGGCGGGTTCTCCCACGTCGACGGGCGGGGCGCCCTGGTGCCGGTGCCGGCGGACGGGGGCGCGCCCTGGTCGGTGGGCCGGGGCGCGGTGAGCCATCCCACCTGCGCGGACCTGGGCGCCGCCTCGTGAACGACGCGTTGCGGCAACGGACTTGGGAGATCGCCGAGCGGCTCTCCCGGGCCGGCGGCGGCGGGGAGGCCCGGCTGACCACCATCGCCGACGGCTTCCGGATCGAACTCTCCGCCATCCGGCCCGACGGACCCTACGACCCACCGACCGTCCTCGCCGCACTCGCCGCACTCGCCGCGCTCGCCCTCGGCGACCGCTGGGGACACAGCTACTCCCCCGCCTTCCGCAACAACGGCCTCGCCCGCGAGATCGTCTGGAGCGAAGTCCACCACCCGGCCCCGCTCCGCGACTGACGGTCCGTCAGCCGGCCGCGCCGCCCGCTTCGCTCTGTCGCAGCCGGACCCAGGAGTCGTGGTCGTCCTCCAGGATCGCCTGGTACTCGTCGATCAGCGGTGTCAGCCGGGCCGCCTCCGGCACCGTGTCGCCGTACTCGGCCTTCAGCAGGCCGAGGCGGCGGCGCAGCGAGTTCAACCGGTGCACGGTGTCGGCGCGTTGGATCCACAGCGTGCGGTACCCGAAGAACGCCGCCCAGGCGGCCAGCACCGTGACCAGTGCGCCGGCCACCAGCGCGAGGTCGGCCAGTCGGCTGGCCGCGGGTTCGCCGACCTTCAGGCCGAGCAGCACGGTGACCAGCGCGGACAGGCTGACGGTGGCCAGTTGCAGGGTGAGCGCCCGCCGCCGGTCCCAGTCGCGGCGGCGTCGGCGTTCCTTCAGCTCCGCCGCGAGTTCGATCTCCAGCCAGGCCAACTTCCTTTGTGCGGCGGCGGATTCGGCGGTTCCGGCGAATTCGGTGTCCATGGTTTCCTCCCCGGCCGGGAGGATACCGGGCTCAGGCTCCGGCGGGAGGGGTCTCGCCCGTCGAGGGGGCGGTCCCGTCCGCCGCGGGGGCGGTCCCGTCCGCCGAGGGGTCGGCCGTGCTCGCCAGGTGCGCGAACGCCGCGAGGTTGCGGGTGGACTCGCCGCGCTTGGTCCGCCACTCCCACTCGCGCCGGATCGCGGTGGCGAAACCGAGCTCCAGCAGGGTGTTGAACGGCTCGTCGGCGTTCTCCAGCACGCTGCCCAGCAGCCGGTCCACCGCGTCCGGGGTCACCGCCTCCAGCGGGAGCCGGCCCGCCAGGTAGACGTCGCCGAGCCGGTCGACCGCGTACGCGACCCCGAACATCCTCGTGTTGCGCTCCAGCAGCCAACGATGGAACTCCGCGTGGTTCTCGTCCGGCCGCCGGATCACGAAGGCGTTCACCGACAGCGTGTGGTCGCCGACCCGCAGCGCGCAGGCCGTGGAGAGCTTCCGCGTGCCGGGCAGCGCGGCGACCACGGTGTACGGGTCGGCGGCGGCCGGCTCCCAGGCCACCCCGGCCTGGTCGAGCGCGGCGTGCAGGAGGGTGAGTGCGTCGTCCTTGGCTGCCATGGGCCCCACGCTAGCGGCCCGGCGGCGCGGGCCGGGTGTCTGCCCGGTCACGCCCCGCCGGGGGGGCGGGCGGGGCTCAGGCCCGGGCGGCGGACATCGCCCCGGTGTAGACCTCGGCGGTGGCGGCGGCCGCGGTGAGCCAGCCGAAGGCGGCGGCGTGCCGGGCGGCGGCGGCGCCGCGGGTGGGGGTGAGGGCGGGGTCGGTGACGTAGGGGTGCAGGGCGCGGGCCCAGGCGTCGGGGTCGTGGCCGGGGACGAGGGTGCCGGTGCGGCCGTCCCGGACGGCGACCGGGAGGCCGCCGACGGCGGCGGCGACCACGGGGGTGCCGCAGGCCTGGGCCTCCAGGGCGACCAGGCCGAAGGACTCGCTGTGCGAGGGCATCACCAGGGCGGTGGCGGCGCGGTACCAGTCGGCGAGGGTGCGCTGGTCGACCGGGGGGTGGAAGCGGACCACGTCGCCGATGCCGAGCTGGGCGGCGAGCTTGTGCAGGCTCTCGGGGCGGGCCAGGCCGGTGCCGGAGGGGCCGCCGACCACCGGGACGACCAGGCGCTCGCGCAGGCCGGGGTGGCGGTCGAGCAGCCGGGCGACGGCCTTGAGCAGGACGTCGGGTGCCTTGAGCGGCTGTATCCGGCCGGCGAAGAGCAGGACCGCCGCGTCCTGCGGCAGGCCGAGCCGGTCCCGGGCGGCGGCCCGGGAGGCGGGGCCGTCGGGGCGGAAGACGTCGAGGTTGACGCCGGGGTGGACGACGGCGAGCTGGTCGGGGCGGGCCGCGTAGTGGTGGGCCAGCTCGGCGGCCTCCTCCGCGGTGTTGGCGATCAGCCGGTCGGCGGCGCCGACCACCTGGGTCTCGCCGATCACCCGGGCGGCGGGCTCCGGGGTGTCGCCCTCGGCGAGGGCCGCGTTCTTGACCTTGGCCATGGTGTGCATGGTGTGCACCAGCGGGACGCCCCAGCGCTCGGCGGCCAGCCAGCCGACCTGGCCGGACAGCCAGTAGTGCGAGTGCACCAGGTCGTAGTAGCCGGGGCGGTGCCCGGCCTCGGTGCGCAGCACGCCGTGTGTGAAGGCGCACAGCTGGGCCGGCAGGTCCTCCTTGAACAGGCCCTCGTACGGCCCGGCGGTGACGTGCCGGACCAGGACGCCGGGGGCGAGCTCGACGGTGGGGGCGTCGTCCGAGCTGACGGCGCGGGTGAAGACCTCGACCTCGATGTCCAGCTCGGCGAGGCGCTTGGCCAGCTCCACGATGTACACGTTCATGCCGCCGGCGTCCCCCGTGCCGGGCTGGTGCAGCGGCGAGGTGTGGACGCTCAGCATGGCGATCCGGCGCGGCCGGCGGGCCCGGGCCTGGGCGGCGGACGCGGACACGGGGGCGACGGGAGCGGGCGCGGGCCGGCGCGGCTCCCGGCGGGGCGTGCGGACGAGGTGCTGGGTCACCTGCGGGAGCCTCCCTGTGCGCCGGCCGTCTGGTCTGCTCGTGCCACCGCCCGCGGCCGGCGGCAGCGGGCGGATGGACGTCAGCCAGGGCAACGGGGCAGCGCCTCGTCGTATTCCCGCCAGCGGAACCGGGTGCCGCCAGCGGAACCGGGTGCCGCCGGGCCCGGAACGGCTGCGTACGCTTGGTGACCATGGCCGCAAGCGACACCCCGTCGTCCCGGGGCCGGTCGGGCCGGCCGGTGGGGACGATCACCCGGGGCACCACGAACACCAACCGGCTGCGGCGGATGGACCGGTGGATCGCGTCCACCGCGGGCCGGGCGCTGCGGGCGTCGGCGGCCCCGCCGGTGGCGGTGGACCTGGGGTACGGCGCGGCGCCGTGGACGGCGGTGGAGCTGGCGGCGCGGCTGCGGGCGGTGCGGGCGGACGTCCGGGTGGTGGGGATCGAGATCGACCCGGCCCGGGTGGCGGCGGCGCTGCCGATGGCCGAGCCGCCGCTGCTGGAGTTCCGCCGGGGCGGCTTCGAGGTGCCGCTGGACGGCGGGGCGCGGGCCCAGCTGATCCGGGCGGCGAACGTGCTGCGGCAGTACGACGAGGACCAGGTCGCCGAGGTGTGGGCCCGGCTGTGCGGGCGGCTGGCGCCGGACGGGCTGCTGGTGGAGGGCACCTGCGACGAGGTGGGCCGGCGGCACGTCTGGGTGGCGCTCGGCCCGGAGGGCCCGCGCACGGTGACCTTCGCGGCCCGGCTGGCCGACCTGGAGCGGCCGTCCGACCTGGCGGAGCGGCTGCCGAAGGCGCTGATCCACCACAACGTGCCGGGGCGCCCGGTGCACTCCTTCCTGCGCGACTTCGACCGGGCCTGGGCGGCCGCCGCCCCGCTGGGGGCGTTCGGGGCCCGACAGCGCTGGGCGGCGGCCTGCGCGGCGCTGGCGGCGGACTGGCCGCTGCGGGACGCACCGGCCCGGCGGCGGCAGGGCGAGCTGACGGTGGACTGGGCCGCGCTGGCGCCGCGCTGAGGCACCGCCCCGGCCGACCCTGTCAGCGCTTCGAGCATTCGTTCGACGACTCACTCG
This sequence comes from Kitasatospora cineracea, assembly GCF_003751605.1. Lineage (NCBI taxonomy): Bacteria > Bacillati > Actinomycetota > Actinomycetes > Kitasatosporales > Streptomycetaceae > Kitasatospora > Kitasatospora cineracea. The sequence goes on along the minus strand of NZ_RJVJ01000001.1, from coordinate 1,972,687 downwards.
AACGAGTTATCGATTTCCTCTGGCGTGTTGACGCCCCGTCACGCCACCATGGGACCGTCCGGACGGCCGCTCCCGCAGTCCTCCGGCGCCCGTCAGTCCGCCTGATCCCCCTGCTCTCCCTGTTCCCCCAGCTCCCGCCAGGCGCGTTCGAACGACGCGTACGCCTCGGCGCCGAACAGCACGAACCGCACCTCGTCCAGGTCGGGGGCCTCCTCGACCACGGCGGTCAGGGCGATCCGAGCGGCATCGTCCAGCGGCCAGCCGTAGATCCCGGCCGAGACGGCCGGGAAGGCCACCGTCCGGGCCCCCAGCCCGACCGCGACCCGAAGGGACTCCCGATAGCACGAGGCCAGCAGCTCCGCGCGCTGCCGGTGGTCCTCCGCCCGGTACACCGGGCCGACGGTGTGCACCACCCAGCGGGCCGGCAGCCGCCCCGCCGTGGTCGCCACGGCCCGGCCGGTCGGCAGCCCCTTCCCGTAGTGCGAGGCGCGCAGCGCCCGGCACTCGGCGAGGATCTCCGGCCCGCCCCGGCGGTGGATCGCCCCGTCCACCCCGCCGCCGCCCAGCAGTGAGCTGTTGGCGGCGTTCACCACCGCGTCCACCTGCTGTTCCGTGATGTCACCCTGCACCAGCGTGATCTGTGTCACCGCCACGTCCCTCTTCTCGATTCCGTTCCGGCACCGGCGGAAACCCGGGAAAACCCCAGGCAAAGCCGCCACCACACGCGTGGCAATAACCACATCGGCGCCGCCCAGTCGAAGAAATCCTCGGAGATCACGTTATGGTCGCGGGAAGCTCCCCGATGCCCGGTGCCACCCGGGCACTGCGGACGGACACCAGCCGTTGGTCTGTCGGGGAAAGGAAGGACCGACCGATGCCCGTGACGGGAGACGGGCGGGCACCCGACGCGACCAGCAGCGCCGGAACCGCCGAACGCAGCCGCGGCCGCCACGCCCACAGCGCCCAGCGCCCCGGCCAGAACGGCCAGCTCGCCGGGCCGATCGGCCAGGCCGTCGGCCGCACGGTCGGCCCCGCGCCGATACCGCATCCGCGCAGCACCCCGGCCGCCCCCGAACCGGCCCGGCCCGCCACCGACTTCCGGGTACTGGTGGTCGAGGCCGACGGTCCCGAGCACACCCTGTTCGACTCGCTCGCCGCCGAGTTGGGCGGGCACGCCGAGCTGCACCGGGTGAACGGCATCCGGGAGGCCCTCGCCGCCCTGCCGCCGCTGCCCGGCAGCGGCCGCCGCGGGCAGCGCGGCACCGACTTCCAGTGCGTCCTGCTCGACCTCGGCGAGCCCGCCGCCGACCCCGCCGCCGAGGGCGGGCCCACCGACGGCGGGCCTGACGGGCTGGACGGGCTGCGGGAGTTGCTGCTGCGCGCCCCGCGCACCGCCGTGGTGGTGCTCACCGACGCCGCCGGGGCCGAGCTCGGCGCCGCCGCGGTCGCCGCCGGCGCCCAGGACTTCCTGCTCCGGCAGGACACCGGCGGCCCGCTGCTGGCCCGCGCCCTGCACTACGCGGTGGAGCGCAAGCGCGCCGACGAGTCGCAGCGCCGCCTGGTCGAGGCCGAGATCCGCGGCCAGGAGAACGCCCGGCTCCAGCGCCACCTGCTGCCCACCCCGCTGCTGGACGGCGCCGGGCTGGCCTTCACCCGCCGCTACCGCCCCGGCCGCCGCCGCGCCCTGCTCGGCGGCGACTTCTACGACGCCGTCCGCACCAAGGACGGCCGGGTGCACGTGGTGATCGGCGACGTCTGCGGCCACGGCCCCGACGAGGCCGCGCTCGGCGTCGCGCTGCGGATAGCGTGGCGGACGCTGGTGTTCGCCGGGCTGACCGGCCAGCACCTGCTCACGACCCTCCAGCACGTGCTGGAGCACGAGCGCCGCAGCGACGAGATCTTCGCCACCCTGTGCATGGTCGTGCTGGACCCCCCGACCGCGGACGGCGGCCCCGAGTCCGCCGAGCTGTACCTGGCCGGGCACCCCGCGCCGCTGCTGCTGGGCCCGGACGGCCCGCCGGTGCTGCTCCCGCTCGACCAGGCCGGCCCGGCGCTCGGCCTGCTGCCCTGCGACGCGACGCACTCGGTCTGGCCCGCCCTGCGGGTCGAACTCTCCCCCGGCTGGCGGCTGCTGATGTACACCGACGGCCTGATCGAGGGCAAGGTCGGGGCGGGCTCGCCGCGGCTGGGCCAGGAGGGCCTGATCGAACTGGTCGCCGACCACCAGGCCGCCGGGCTGACCCGCGGCCGGCTGGTCGACTCGGCGATCGCCGAGGTCGAGGAGCTGAACGGCGGGGCGCTCACCGACGACGTCGCGGTGCTGCTGCTGGAGCGCAACCCGGTGCCGGTGACCATGGGCTGAGCGGCCCGGAAACAACTCCGGAGACGGTTCCGGAGACGACGGAGGGCGGCCCCGCGCGGGGGCCGCCCTCTTCCGTTCGCTGCGCACTGCCGGTGATCCGGCGCAGCGTCACCAGGGGCCGTACGGGCCCTGGTTGCTCCGCCCGCCGCCGCGGCCGTCGGTGAGCAGCTTGATCGCGGGGCGGACGTCCACCACGTAGACGATCGCGGCGACCAGGCCCGCCAGCGTCAGCAGGCCGGTGATCGGGTTGGCGCCGAACAGGAGGTCCCAGGCCAGGGCGACGCTCAGCAGGATCACCCAGAAGCCCTTGGTCTTCTTGTCGGCCGCCCGGTACGCGTCCTCCCGGCGGAACACCGCGTCGGCGAGCGCGAACACCTTGAAGCAGATGATCGCCGTGGCGACCCACCACAACGGGTTCAGGAGGTTGACGTACAGGATCTGCACCGCGGGCTCCTCACTCTTTCTTCCATCCTGGCACGGCCACCGCACCGGTCAACGGCCCTCGGCGGCGCGGCGTTCCCCGCCGCGCCCCGGTCACTCCTGCTCGGCGGCGGCCTTCCGGGCCCGGGGGGCCTTCTTGGCGGACGGCTTCGGGGCGGCGGGCTCCTCGTCCACCACGACCTCGGCGACCACGACCTCCTCGACCACCACGTCCGCGTCTGCCTCCGCGGCCGGCTCCGGCTCGGCGTCCTTCGGGGTGTTGGCGGCGTCGACCACGGTGCGGCCGCGGACGGCCAGCTCGTCGTAGACCTCCTTGGCCTTCACCGCGAACTCCAGCGCCCGGCCGACCTGCTGCATGGCGAACTCCTGCGCCTTGGCCTGGAGTTCCTTCACGTCGGTGGGCAGCGCGTTGACCGCCTCGGTGACCTTCGCCTGCGCGTCGGCCAGCGCGGCGCCCGCGTCCTGCAGGGCGGCGGCGGCCTTCTCCTGGGTGCCCTTGCGGTCGGCGGCGAGCGCCTCGATCTGGGCGGGCACCTCGCGGAGCTTCTCGTAGGCGAGGTCGCCGGCGCCGGCCAGCGCGTACAGCGGGGTCGGGTCGGTGAGGGTCTTCTTGAGCTCGTCGCTGATCGGCATGTCGGTCCTCCCGGTCGGGTGCCGCCGCGCGGTCGGGCGCGGGGCGTCGGTCACGCAGGTCTGGTCGTTCGGTACTGGCTCACGCGGGGTCCGGCGGACGGGCGGCCTGGTTCTCCTTCAGGAACGCCTCGTACACCGACAGCAGGGCCTGCTTCTGCCGCTCGTTGATCAGCGGATCGGCCAGGATCGCGGCCCGCAGCCCCGGCCCGTCCGGCTCCGCCGCGTCCCGCTCCTCCAGGATCCCGGCCTGCACGTACAGCGTCTCCGCCGAGATCCGCAGCGCCTTGGCGATCTGCTGGAGGATCTCCGCGCTGGGCTTGCGCAGCCCGCGCTCGATCTGGCTCAGGTACGGATTGGACACCCCGGCGACCTCGGCCAGCTGCCGCAGCGAGTACTGCGCGCTCCGCCGCTGCTCCCGGATGTACTCGCCGAGCGAGCCCACGTTCAGTGACGCCATACGGGCAGTGTGCACCGAGCTGCTTGCAATTGCAAGCAGCCTGCTAGCACCTGCGAACGCGTCGCTCAGTACGGGTCGGGCGTGCCGGTGGCGGTCAGGTGCGGGCCGAAGGCGAGGCGGTCGGGGGCGAGGTCGGGGACGGCGGTGTGCCGGAAGGCGTCCAGGGTGAAGGCGAGCGCGACGGGGTGCCCGAAGCCCCGGGAGCGGAGCGTCCAGGGGGCGTCCGGGTCGTTGGCGGAGGGCTGGGCGAAGCAGAGCCGGGCGTAGGCGGGGTGGCTGTACTCGACCGGGGTGGAGGGCAGCCGGTAGAGGACCAGGGCGAGCCGGGCGGGGAGGGCCCGGACGGTGGGCCGGGCCGGAGGGCCGACCGGGCGAAGCTCCTCCGGGACGGTGACGTAGCCGGTGACGGCCTCGGCGAAGTCCGGGCCGCCGCGCCGGAACCAGTCGGCGACCAGCGCCTCGAAGGCGGCGTTCCGGTCGGCGCGGCGGCGGACCGCCCCCGCCGCCAGGATCCGCGGGCCCGCCCCGGCCAGGGCGGTGGTGACGGCGCGCAGCGGGGCGTCGGCGGCCGCACCGGCGAACCGGACCCGCCGGGCCGCGATCATGGCGGCCCGAAGCACCCGCCCCGCGTCGGCGGGCCCGCCGGCGGAGCGGAGCACCGGCAGGATCCACTGCCGGACGCCGTGGCGTTCGCGGCGCTCCGGGTGCGCGGCGGCGAACCGGCGGCCGGTCGGCGAGTCCTCCCAGTGGTCGTCGTCGAGGTTCAGCCGGACGGAGCGGCAGCGCAGCACCCCGGTCGCACCCAGCCGGAGCACCACCCCGTCGGGGCCGGCCTCCAGGGACAGGCCGGTGGTGTCCCGGCCGCCGTCGAAGCGCAGGTCCTCCGGGTCCTCGAAGGAGACGGTGAGCCGGGCGGTGCGCGGGCCGCCGCCGGCGTACCGGCGCGGCAGCTCGAACTCGCACCAGCCGTCCAGCCGGTCGGCGCCGCGCCGTTCGACCATCAGCCCCAGGAACGCGGCGGCCGGCAGGTCGTACTCGGCGGCCAGACCTTCCGTCAACTCGCTTCCGGAGCCGTTGAGTTCGGCGGTCATGCAGCCGCGGTAGAACCGGTGCCACTGCCCCGGGGCGGTGGGCTCGGGGACGGGCCGGCGCAGGAGGCGCTCGACCGGGACGCCTGCGGCAGCGGTCTGCTCGACCATCCAGGCCCGCCGGACGGGGCTGAAGTCGGCCATCCAGCGCAGCGCCCAGCAGGCCTGGAGCGCGCGGGTCCAGCGGAAGCGGGCGGCGGCGGCCGCGAAGAGGGCCGCGGTGTTGTTGTCCCACACGTCGGTGAGCCGGTAGATCTCCTCGCGGTCGAACTCCCGTGCGTCGGCCGAGACTTCGGCGATCCGCTCGATCGAGTGGTCGAGCAGCGCGGCATAGGCGAGCAGGGTGCGCGGGTGCCGGGAGCGGAAGGGCATGGCGGTGATTGTGCCCGGCGGCGCGGGCGGTTGCCATACGGAGAAGTAGGGTGAGTTCGATGAACTTCCGCCGATGGAAAGGGACTTCACCGGCAGAAGCGGTCACACCGGGCGGGAGCGGGAAGGCGGGGCGAGATGGCGGGGCGGCGGATCGGCGCGGTGCTGTGCGACCTGGACGGGGTGCTGCGGATCTGGGCGGACCTGTCGGACGTCGACCGGGCGCACGGCCTCGCGCCCGGCACGGTCGCCGCGGCGGCGTTCCGGCCGGAGCGGCTGCTGCCCGCCGTGACCGGGCAGGTCGGGGACGGGCAGTGGCGGGCCCTGGTGGCCGAGGACCTGGCGGCGCGGTGCGGGTCGGCCGAGGTGGCGCGGGCGGCGGTCGCGGACTGGGCGCGGCAGCCGTTCCGGGTGGACGCGCAGGTGCGGGCCCTGCTCGCGGCGGCGCGCCGGAGCGCCGCGGTGGTGCTGGTCTCCAACGGCACCACCGCGCTGGAGGCCGACCTGGCCGCGCTCGGACTCGACGCCGCCTTCGACGCGGTGGTCAACTCCGCCCGGGTCGGCGCCGCCAAGCCCGATCCGCGGATCTTCCTGGCCGCCGCCGAGCGGGCCGGCGTCCCGCCCCGGGACTGCCTGTTCGTGGACGACACCGAGGGCCACGTCGCGGCCGCGACGGCGCTCGGCATGCAGGGCCACCACCACCGCGGGGTGCCGGGGCTGAGCGCCGTGCTCGGCGGCCACGGCCTGCTCTGATCGCTGCGTGAAACCGCCTGCCGGGCCCGGTCGGGGCGTGCCACCATCCGAGCCATGACGATCTTCCACGGGTACGACGGAACGGCCCTCCACTACGAGCAGTTCGGCGACGGGTCACCGCTGGTGGCGATCCCCGGCGGCCCCGGCATGGACGCCCGCTACCTCGGCACCCTCGGCGGGCTGGACGCCCGGCGGCGGCTGGTGCGGCTCGACCCGCGCGGCTGCGGCCGCTCGGCGGTGCCCGCCGACCGGGCGAGCTGCGCGTTCGGCGCCCAGGCCGCGGACGTGGAAGCCCTCCGGGAGCACCTCGGCGCGGAACGCATCGACCTGCTCGGCCACTCCGCGGGCGCCCTCACCGCGCAGCGCTACGCCGCCGAATTCCCGCACCGCGTACGCTCGTTGGTGCTGGTCACCCCGGTCGGCCGGGCCGCCCGGGAGCCCGACCCGGCGGAGATCGCCGCGCTCCGGGCCGCCCGCGCGGCGGAGCCCTGGTACCCGGACGCGGCCGAGGCGGACGCCCTGCTGGCCGCCGGTGCGGGCGACCCGGCGGAGCTGGTGCGGCGGATCACGCCGTTCTTCTGGGGCAGGTGGAACGAGGCGGCCCGCGCCGCGGCGTTCGACCCGGAGTCGGCACCGGCCGCGCCCTGGATGCGGGAGGCGTTCTACGCGGGCGCGGGTTCGGGCGCGGGCGCGGGTTCGGGCGCGGGCGCGGGTTCGGACGCGGGCGCGGGTTCGGACGCGGGCGCGGCGCGGCCGGTTCGGGTGCCGGTGCTGGTGGTGGCGGGTGCCCGGGACGGGATGATCGGCACCGTCCCGGCCCGCCTGGCCGCCGCCCTCCACCCGGACGCCCGGCTCGCCGTCCTGCCGGAGGTGGGGCACCGGCCCTGGGCGGAGGATCCGGCCGGGTTCGCCGCGCTGGTGGGCGGTTTCCTCGACGGCCGCCGTCCCTAGGCGTTCTCGGTGAGGTGCCGGTAGAGCGGGCCGAGCAGGTCCGCCAGGTCGGCGGGGAGGGCGGGGTCGGGCGGGGCGGGGGGCGTGTCCCGGAGGGTGAACTCGCCCTGCCAGAAGGTGTCCAGGCACTGGTCGAGGGGGTGGTCCATGGCGGTCAGACCTCGGTGGCTTCGGCGGAGAGGGTGAGCAGTTCGCGGAGCTGTTCGGTGCGGAGCTCGGTCAGCCAGTGTTCGCCGGAGCCGACCACCGCCTCCGCCAACTCCCTTTTGCTGTCGATGAGTTCGGCGATGCGCTCTTCGACGGTGCCGGTGCAGACCAGCTTGCGGACCTGGACGGCGCGGCGCTGCCCGATCCGGTGGGCGCGGTCGGTGGCCTGGTCCTCGGTGGCGGGGTTCCACCAGCGGTCGAGGTGGACGACCTGGTTGGCGGCGGTGAGGTTGAGCCCGGTGCCGCCGGCCTTCAGGGAGAGCAGGAACACCCGCGGCCCGTCCGGGGACTGGAAGCGGTCGACGAGTTCCTGGCGGCGCGGCGCGGCGAGGGCGCCGTGCAGGTAGAGGACGGGTTCGCCGAGGCGGCGGCGCAAATGGGGCTGGAGCAGGGCGCCGAACTCCGCGTACTGGGTGAAGACCAGGACCCGGTCGCCCTCGGCCAGCGCCTCCCGGAGCAGCTCGACGAGCCGTTCGACCTTGCCCGAGCGGCCGCCCAGCGGCGAGTTGTCGTGCAGGAGCTGGGCGGGGTGGTTGCAGACCTGCTTGAGCCGGCCGAGGGCGGCCAGCACCGCGCCCTTGCGTTCGACGCCGCGGATGCCGCCGAGCCGGTCGAGCAGGTCGGCGACGACGGCCTGGTAGAGGCCGGCCTGCTCGGGGGTGAGGGTGCAGCGGACGGTGAACTCCTGCTTGGCGGGGAGCTGCCGGCCGATCTCGGGGTCGTCCTTGCGGCGGCGGAGCAGGAACGGCGCGGTGAGCCGCTGGAGCCGCGCGGCGGCCTCCCGGTTGCCGGCCTGCTCGATCGGGACGGCGTAGTGCTCGCGGAAGGACTCGGGGGTGCCGAACAGGCCGGGGTTGGTGAAGTCGAGGACGGTGTGCAGTTCGGCGAGGCGGTTCTCGACGGGGGTGCCGGTGAGCGCGATCCGCGGGCCGGAGCGCAGCGCGCGCAGCGCGCGGGACTGGCGGGCGGCGCGGTTCTTGACGTGCTGGGCCTCGTCGGCGACGACCCGGCGCCAGGACACGGCGCGCAGCGCGGCGGCGTCGCGCTGCAGGACGCCGTAGCTGGTGACCACCAGGTCGGCGGCCGGGTCGGGGAGGGTGCGGCCGGGGCCGTGGTGGAGCTGGACGCGCAGCCGGGGGGCGAACCGGGCGGCTTCGCGCTGCCAGTTGCCGACCAGCGAGGTCGGGCAGACCAGCAGGACGGGGCCGCGGGCGCCGCGGGCGTGTTCGAGGGCGAGCAGGGCGAGGGTCTGGACGGTCTTGCCGAGGCCCATGTCGTCGGCGAGGACGGCGCCGAGGCCGAGCCGGCCGAGCGCGTCCAGCCAGGCCAGTCCCCGTTCCTGGTAGGGGCGGAGGGTGCCGGTGAAGCCGGGCGGGGCCGGGGTGCGGTGCGCGCCGGGGAGGCGGCCGAGGCGGCCGGCCAGCAGGTCGCCGAGCGGGCCCTCGGCGTGCACGGCGGTGACCGGGAGGCCGTCGACGACGGCGCCGTCGTCGGCGGCGAGGCGGAGCAGGGCGGCGGCGTCGAGCCGGGGGTCGTCGCGGCGGGCGGCGAGGAAGCGCAGGGCGGCGGCGAGCTGGGCGGCGTCCACCTCGATCCACTGGCCGCGGAACCGGACCAGGCCCGCCTGGGCGGCCGCGAGTTCGTCCAACTCCTGCTGGGTGAGCGGCTGTTGTCCGACGGCGAGCTGCCAGCGGAAGTCCAGCAGGGCGTCCCGGTCGGCCTGGGCGGCGCGCCGGACGGAGCCGGGGACGGGGGCGGCGTGCGCGGTGGCGGCCAGGCCGAGGCGGGGGCGGCGGTGCCACCAGGCGGGCAGCAGGACGCCGTGCCCGGCGGCGGCGAGCGCCGGGGCGGTGTCCCGCAGGAAGGCGAGCGCGCCGGCCCGGTCGAGGTCGAGGCCGGTGGGGCGGGTGCGGTGCAGGGCGGCCCGCAGTTCGGGGAACAGCCTTGCGGCGCGGTCGAGTTCGGCCAGGTACGCCTCGGCGGGGTCGTCGACCGCCCGGGCCAGCGCGGCCGCCCCGGGCCCGGCGGACCAGAGTTCGGCGGCGGGCAGCAGCAGCGAGGGCCGGTCGACCGGGCCGAGCAGCACGTCCAGGCGCCAGGTCTCGGCCACGACGGTGGCGTCCGGGTCGTCGGCGGCGGTGCCGAGCGGTTCGGCGAGCCGGAAGGCCAGCCGGAGGCTGCCGTCGGGGCCGGTGCCGGCCGCGGCGGCGGCGAGCCGGGCGACCAGCTCGGGCGCGGGCGGGGCGGGCAGTCGGCCGTCGGGGCCGCGCAGCGCGGCGACCCAGTCGGGCCCGCCCGCGGCGGCCGGCGCGTCGGGCCCGAGGGCGACCCGGGTCTCGTGGTCGGTGAGCGCCTCCAGCACGGCGGTGAACAGGGCGCCGCCGGTGGGCTCGTGGCCGTCCTCGGCGCGGGCGGCGGGCGGGCAGCCGACCGCCAGCGCGCGGGCCTCCCGGCGGCTGGCCGGGTCGTGCGCGGGCCGCCAGCGGGCCGCCCACCCGCCGGGCTCGGCGACCAGCGCGGGCAGCACCCGGCCCCGCCCGGCCAGCCGCCAGGCCAGGTCGTGCACGCCCGTCAGCCAGCGCAGCGACGCCCCGTACGCGAGCTCCGCCGTCCGGCCGTCGGGCAGTTCGACGGTGCTGCCGGGCCAGTACGGGTCGAACAGCTCGCCGAGCAGCTGGGCGGCCTCGGGCCGGTCGAACAGCAGCGCCGGGATCCGCCACGGCCGCAGCTCCAGGCCCTTGGCGGTGGAGCCCACCGGGAGGTCGGGCGAGGGCGTCGGCCGCGAGCCGAGCGTCGGCAGCCGCAGCGTCAGCCAGCGTTCGTCCCCGCGCTCCGCCAGCCAGGCCGGGCCCGGGCCGACCGCCGCGAGCAGCCCCGCCACCTCGTCCGCCGCGCAGGCGAACGGGTGCCGCGCCCCCTCGACCGCCCGCCCGCGGAACGCCCCGGCGTCCTCCGCCCACACCCCGAGCCGCCCGTCGGCCCGCCACTGGGCGTGCAGGACGTACATCGGGGCCTCCGGGGGGTCGGGCGCGGACCTTCCAGGGTAGGCCGCCCCGCCGACAGCCCCTGCGGGCCGCTTCCGGTTTCCGCCCGGGCCCGGAGCAGCACGGACTCACCGGTGGGCTCCGGCCCCCAGCAGCATCGACCCGCCGTTCCCCGGGCCCCTGGTTTCGTCGCCCTTCGCCCTTCAGCTGAAGTGGAACACCGGCCCGCGCGGGGTGAACGGCAGCGTCGCGCCGCGCGGGACGAGGTAGGCGTGTTCGCGGCGGGGGACGCGGAGGGTGTCGCAGTCGGTGTCGGTGATGATCAGCAGGGGGGCGGTGGCGGGGAAGTCGGGGGCGCGGGCGAGCAGGTCGACGCCGGGTTGCAGGACGGTGCCGCCGCGGCCGCGGACCCGGACCCGGCCGGCGAGTTCGGCGACCGGCAGGTAGCCCGCGTCGTGCGGGGCGGCGTCGCAGTAGACGACCCGGGCGGCGGGGACGTCGCGGGCGGCGGCGTAGGAGGCGATCGCGCCGAGCGCCTTGCCGAGCAGGGTGCGGTCCATCGAGGCGGAGGTGTCGAGCAGCACGCCGAAGGTGCAGCGCGGGGTCTCCTCATACGGGTGGTGGCGTCCGGCGCGCGGGATGTCGGGGCTGGCGGACTGCCGCCGGGAGGGGCGGGCGTAGGAGCGGAGCGGTTCCGGGCGGGGGACGAACTCGTCGAACCAGCGGGCGAGTTGCGCGTCCCAGCGGAGCGGTGGCTGGGAGAGCGCGCGGATCTCGTCGACCAGTCCGGCGGGCAGCAGGCCGCGGTCGCGGGTGTGCAGGTCGAAGCCCTGCTGCAGGCCGCGCCGGTAGAAGTCGTCGAGGTCGACGTAGCCGCGGCCGCCGTGGGGCAGCGGTTCGCCGAGGATGTCGCCGAGGCCCTTGCCGCGCAGGGTGGCGAGGCGGCGCAGGCGGCGCTGGTCGCGGGCGATCCGGTCGTAGACCTCTTCGGCGGACAGGCCCTTCAGGGCGGGGTCGTGCAGCAGTCCTTCGGGCATCTCGCCGACGTCCATCTCGAGCAGCCAGCCGTTGACGACGTAGTCGGCGGCGACGTTGAACAGGTACGGGTCGCGGCCGCCGGCCCGGTCGCCGTGGCGGAGGGCGGCGTGCAGCATCTCGTGGGCGAGGATGAAGCGCCACTCCTCGTCGGTGTGGTGGCGCAGCGGGTTGAGGTAGATCTCGCCGGCCTCGGCGTTGACGGCGGCGACGGTGATGCCGTGGGCGCGGGCGAGTTCGGCGTCGGCGACCAGGGTGAGTCCGGCGGCGAGGCCGCCGAGCAGCGGGTAGTTGGCGACGAACCAGCCGAGGGCGCGTTCCCAGGGGCGCTGCGGGAGGCGGGCGCCGTCGTAGGTCTCGCGGCGGCCGCCGGCCACGTCCATGGCGGCGGAGACGGTGCGGGTGAGGGCGTGGGCGAAGGCGAGGGTCCGGTCCTCCGGGTCCTGGTGGGCGGTCCAGGTTTCGAGGTGCTGGTCGGGGCGGTCGCCGCCGGTGCCGCAGGCCCGGTACTCGGCGGGGACGCCGTCGCGGCGCCAGCGGGCGGCGAGTTCCTCCTCGTCGCCGCCGGGCCAGTGCGGAGGCAGGTCGTCGAAAGCGCGGCCGATCGGGAAGGTGGCGAGGAAGCGGTTGACGACGGCGCAGCGGGCGGCGAGGTCGGCGGCGTCGGGCTGGGCGCGGGGGCCGCGGGCGGCGGGGAGGTGGCCGAAGCCGAGGTGGAGCAGGGCGTGGGCGAGGGCCCAGGCCCACTCCTCTGGGTCGGCGCGGCGGGTCCGGTGGTGGTGCAGGACGCCGTGCGAGTCGGCGACGACCCAGCCGGTGGCGGGGTGCAGCGGGCAGCGGTCCTCGTCCTGGCGGCACAGCGCGGCGGGGACGGCGTCGAGCGCGGGGTTGTGGTGGACCCGGGCCAGTCCGGCGGTGAACGCGGCCTTGACCGGGTCGGTCTGCTCGGGCTTGGCGGCGGGGCGGTGGCCGCTCACCGGCGGGCCTCGACCAGGCGGGGCAGGTCGCGGGCGGCTTCGATCAGGAACCAGGACGGCAGCACGGGGTTGCCGTCGGGGCCGTCGGCGATCACGGTCTGGGCGACCTCGACGGAGATCTCGGCGAGCTGCACCAGCAGCGATTTGGAGCGGTAGGCGTGCTGGCGGACGGTCGGCGAGGCGTGTTCCTTGCGGGCGGGCAGCTCCTTGGCCAGGCGGCCGCGGAAGGAGTCGGCGAGGTAGTAGAGCAGGTCGCGGTCTTCGACCCGGCGCGGCCAGGAGGCGTCGCCCTTGAGGATCGCGTCCAGCCCGTACGCGTTGCGGACGATCTTGGCGTAGCCGCAGAAGGCGACGGCGTGGGCGGGGGTGAGCAGGCCGTGGGCGAGCACCTTGAGGGTGTCCTCGTCGAGGCCGGGGCCGAAGGAGTGCAGCGCGTCGGAGAGCATGTGCCAGGCGCGCGGGGTGGAGAACGGCTCCTCGGTCTTGGGCGGGGCGGACCACAGGTGGTCGGGCCGGTCGGTGAGGTGGTCGGTGATCCACGGGTGGATGCCGTGCCCGGCGGCCCAGCCGAGCCAGTCGTCGGGGCTGGCCCGCAGGTGGACGTGGACCAGGCGGTTGAGCAGCGCGGACGGCATCGGGCGGGCGAGCGCGCCGTCGGTGGCCCGGTTGCCGGCGCCGATCACGATCGAGCCGGGCGGCAGTTCGTAGTTCCCGATCCGGCGGTCCAGGATCAGCGAGTAGAAGGCCTTCTGGACGTCGGGGGTGGCGGCGTTCAGCTCGTCCAGGAACAGGCAGTACGGCTGGTCGCGGGCGATCGTCTCGGGCGGGCAGAACCGGGAGCGGCCCTCGGGGGTGATCTGCGGGACGCCGATCAGGTCCTCGGGGGCGAGCTGGGTGCCGAGCAGCGAGACGCACTCCAGGCCGATCGACTCGGCGAACCGGTTGACCAGCGAGGACTTGCCGATCCCGGGGGCGCCCCAGAGGAACACCGGCCGCACGGTGGCGAGGCCGAGCAGCAGCTCGGGGACCTGGGACGGCGACACGGTGACGGCAGACTGCACAGCTCTCCCAAGGAGGGTGGGGTTCGGGGGTTCGGCGGCCAGTGTGGACGGCCGGGCGGGCGGGCGCACCCGGTTTTCCGCGCGGCGCTCCTTGTCCACAGGCTGGGGACAACGCTGTGCGCGACGGCCTCCCGGTCGGATTCAGGACAACCTCCGCCCCCATGGTTGAAAGTTGAACCAGATCGGCGTACGGTGAACCACGTGAACAAGTTGAAGCCTCAACAAATGGCTTCGACCCCCGTCCCGAGGAGAGAAGTCATGGGCATCTTCAACCGCAGCAAGAACACCGCCGCCACCACCGCCGCCCCGGCCGCCACCGCCGCCCAGGGCCCGGACCTGGCCCACCTGACCGGCGACTACACCATCGACGCCGCGCACTCCAAGATCGGCTTCGCGGTCCGGCACGCGATGGTCACCAACGTCCGCGGCGAGTTCGCCGAGTACGAGGGCAAGCTGCACCTGGACGGCTCCGACCCGGCCGCGTCCACCGCCGAGCTGGTCATCAAGGTCGCCTCGATCAGCACCGGCCAGGCCCAGCGCGACGAGCACCTGCGCACCGGCGACTTCTTCGACGCCGCCGCGCACCCGGAGATCACCTTCAAGTCGACCACCGCCGAGCAGGTCGACGGCGACACCTACCGCCTGCACGGCGACCTGACCATCAAGGGCACCACCCGCCCGGTCGTCCTCGACCTCGAGTTCACCGGCTCGGCCACCGACGTGTACGGCGCCAACCGGGTCGGCTTCGAGGGCGGCACCAGCGTCGACCGCACCTCCTGGGGCCTGACCTACAACGCCGCGCTGGAGACCGGCGGCGTGCTGATCGGCGAGAAGGTCAAGCTGACCCTGGACATCTCCGCCGTGCGAGCCTCCTGAACCCGCCCGTCCCGGCCGCCGCGCGGCCTCCCCGGTACCGCCCCCGCCGTCCCCCTCGGCGGGGGCGCCGCCGTTCCCGGGCCCTCACGCAGACAGCAGCACCACCGCTCCCGGGCCACCGACCGGACGGGCAGCAGCGCGCCCGTCCTACAGCAGCGCCGCGTCCTCGGCCGGCAGCCAGCTGCCCGGCGGGCGGCTCAACCATCCCTCCGCGGCGGCCAGTTCGGCCGCGCAGGCGCGCAGCGCGGCCAGCCCCGGGTGGCGCCCGCCCGGCCGGTGCACCAGGCCGACCAGGCTGAGCGGCACCGGGTCGACCAGCGGCCGGACCACCGCGCCCGGCGAGTCCTCCGCCCCGGCACTGGTCAGCACCGGGTCGCCGTGCCGGGCCAGGTAGCGGGCGAACTCGGCGGCCCCGACCGGCGGGGTGCGTCCGGGCGCGGCCGTCAGACCGTGCGCGGCGAGCAGCCGCAGGCCGAGGTCGGTCCACTCGGCGGTGGCGGGCTGCCCGGCGAACACGTCCACCGGGTGCCCGACGAGCGCGGCCAGCGGGACGGCGGGCAGCGCGGCCAGCGGGTGCCCGGACGGCAGGAAGACCGCCATCGGCTCCAGCCGGACCGGCAGGTGCGCCAGCCGGGCCCGGTCGGCGGCGGGCAGTCCGGCGTACCGGCCGAACGAGGCGTCCAGCCGGTGGGCCGCCAACTCCCGTGCGGCGGCGGTGAGTCCGCCGCAGTAGCGGGCCAGCAGCTCGGCCTCCGGGCAGCGCCGGCGGGCCGCGGTGAGCACCCGCTCGGCGGCGTGGTCCGGCCCCCAGTCCTGGCTGTTGAGGTCGACCAGCAGCGCCCGGGTGTCGCCCAGTGCGGCGATCTCGGCCTGCAGTTCCAGCAGGTGGCGGGCCTTGGGCAGCAGGGCCGCACCCGCCTCGGTCAGCTCGACGCTGCGGGTGGAGCGGTGCAGCAGCACGCAGCCCAACTCCCGTTCCAGCGCCTGCACGTCGCGGCTGACGGCCTGCTGGGCCAGGTGCAGCCGCTCGGCGGCGCGGCCGAAGTGCAGGGTCTCGGCGACGGCGGCGAAGCTGCGCAGCAGGCGGGGGTGGAGGTCTCGGGACACGCCCGGAAGATTAACAACAGGATCCGGTGAATCCGGCGGAACAGGTGTTGGACGCCCCCGCTCCCCCGCCCCGAGGCTGGAGGCTCCCCACCTCACCCTGGAGCCCCTCCTTGTCGCTGCCGCTCGCCCGCTACCGCCCGGTGTTCGCCGCCCCCGGCACCCTGACCTTCACGCTGTCCGGGCTGCTCGGCCGGCTCGCCCTGGCGATGAACGGCGTCTCCGTCGTGGTGCTGGTCGCCGACCGGCGCGGCTCCTACGCGCTGGCCGGGTCGGTCTCCGCGGTCGGCGTACTGGCGGGCGCGGTGCTGCTGCCGCTGCTGGGACGACTGGTCGACCGGCTCGGCCAGGCCCGGGTCGCGGTGCCCGCGGTGCTGGCCACCGCGCTGCCGACGGCGGGGCTGCTGCTGTGCGTGCGCTCCGGCGCGCCCGCCTGGACGCTCTTCCTGTGCTGGGCGCTCTCCGGCAGCAGCCCCGACCTGGGCGGCATGGCCCGGGCCCGCTGGGCGCACCTGCACCGCGCCGACCCGGCCGTGCTGCACCGGGCCAACGCGCTGGAGCAGTCGCTGGACGAGCTGTGCTTCATGGCCGGACCGGTGCTCGGCATGGCCCTGTGCACCGCCGTCGCCCCCGAGGCCGGGCTGCTCGCCGCCCGGGTGCTGGGCACCGTCGGCACCCTGCTGTTCGCCGCCCAGCGGGCCACCGAGCCGCCCCCGGCCGTCCGGACCCCCGCTGCCGCCCGGGGACTGCTCCGGACGCCGGGCCTGCCGCCGCTGCTCGCGGTGTTCCTGTCCGCCGGAGTGCTGTTCGGCGCGATGGAGGTCACCACGCTCGCCTACACCGACGCGCTCGGCCGGCAGTCGGCGGGCGGCGGGCTGCTGGCCCTGGTGGCGGCCGGGTCCTGCGTGTCGGGGCTGGTCTTCGGCGCGGTCCGGCCGCGCCGCCCGGCGGCGCTCCGGCTGGCGCTGGGCACCGGCGCGATGACCGCCCTGATGCTGCTGCCGCTGGCGGCGGGCCTGTCCGGGGCGGGCGTGCCGCTGCTGGGCGCGGCCCTGCTGGCGGCCGGGTCGGGCACCGCGCCGACCATGGTCAGCGGCATGACGCTGGCCCAACGCCTGCTGCCCGCCCACCGGTTGACCGAGGGGATGGCACTGGCGGTCTCCGCGATCCTGGTCGGCATCTCCACCGGCGCGACCCTCGGCGGCGCCCTCGCCCAGCACACCGCGCCCGGCACCGGCTACCTGCTGCCCGCCTGCGCCGCCGCCCTCGCCCTGGGCCTCGCCGCCCGGCTGGCCGCCCGACGACCGGACGACTCCCGCTCGCTCCAGACGGCCTGACGACTCGTCAGCGCCAGCCGTACCGGTACTCGGGCAGCCGCGACCCGTCCGGGAAGTGCGCGGTGCCGCGGCCGAGGCGGCGGGCGCCGTGCCGCTCGTAGAACGCCACCGCCCGCCGGTTCGCGGCCAGCACGTCCAGCCGGACGGGCGCCTGCGGGAAGCGGTCCAGCGCGGCACGCAGCAGGAGGGTGCCGATCCCGACGCCGGCCCGGTCGGGGCGGACGTGCAGCTGCTCCAGCCGCACCGCGCCGCCGTCCGGCACCAGGTACGCGAAGCCGACGGCGGCGCCGTCCGGGTCCTCGGCGAGCAGCAGGACGGGGGTGTCGGCGGGCGTCCCGTAGTCGGCGTCCAGCCGCAGCGCCCAGAGCAGTTCCTGCTCGGCGGCGTCGGCGTCCAGCAGTTCCGCCGGCAGCAGGGCGGCGTACGCGCTGCGGCGGCCGGCGGTGTACAGCCCGGCGACGGCGGCGGCGTCCGCGGCGCCGCCCTCGCGCAGGGCGGCCGGGGGCGGGGTGGGGTCGGGCATGCGGCCAGCCTCGCACACCCGCCGCCGGACCTTTTCCGGTCCGGGGGTTGAGCGTGCCCGAACCGGTGCCCTAGAGTCGTCCACAGTGTTTTGAACACGTTCGAAACGCTGGCTCCCGGCCGCCGGCGGGGAGCCGTCCGGCCGCCCTCCGGCACCGGACGGGCCGGCGACCCGCCTGCACGACCGACCCGGTGCCGGGGGGCACCGGGCACGTCACCCCCGTTTCCGATTCGCCCTCCCGGTCCGGAGTTGTCCCGGTCCGGGCTAGGCTCGGGCCGTAGGAGACCACGACGAAACCGGATCGGGCGGGGCGAGGTGGCAGGAAACGGCCAGCAGGGGAGTCATCGGCGCCCGGTAGGGTCCGGTGGCGTGGAGAACGCGAGCGACAAGGACGAGCAGGCGACCGGCCTGCCCGCGTCCGGCGAGCTGGCGGGCGGCCGGGCCCAGCCGAAGACCGACAAGAGCGAGGCCACCCGCGCGCTGATCCTGGAGACCGCGATGCGGCTGTTCCGGGAACGCGGCTACGAGAAGACCACCATGCGCGCGATCGCCACCGAGGCCGGCGTCTCGGTCGGCAGCGCGTACTACTACTTCGCGGCCAAGGAGTTCCTGATCCAGGGCTTCTACGACCGGATGACCTACGAGCACGCCGCCGACGCCCGGATCCGGATGGCCGACACCCGCGACTTCGCCGAGCGCCTGCAGATCGCCATCGAGTCCTGGATCGACACCGCCGCTCCCTACCACGAGTTCTCGGCCCAGTTCTTCCGCACCGCCGCCGACCCGACCAGCTCGCTCAGCCCCTTCTCCAACGAGTCCCACCCGGCCCGGGCCACCGCCGTCGAACTCTTCCGCGACGTGCTCCAGGGCTCCGAACTCGCCCCCAAGCTCGACGCCGAACTCGTCGAGCTGCTGCCCGACGTGCTCTGGCTGCACCTGATGGTCGTCGTCCTCTACTGGGTCTTCGACCGCACCCCCGACACCCAGCGCACCCGCGAGTTCGTCCGCCGCTCCACCCCCCTGGTCGGCCGCCTCATCAACCTCTCCCGCTACCGGGTCTTCCGGCCCCTGGTCCGCGACGCCAAGGGCCTGATCCAGGACTTCGTGCTCCCCAGCATCGGCAAGAGCATCGTCAGGTAGCCCCCTCACCCACCGTCCCCCTCACGCACCGCCCTCCCCCGCTCTCCCGGCGTGCGCGGCCCAGAGCGGCACGACGCGCGGGACGGCGTTCGGACGGTCGACCGGGCAGGCGGCGGGACGCGCGGCCGGGCGGGGGACGGGGCGCGGGGCCCGACGGACGGCGAGCCGGACGGCGGGGCCGTGGAAGACCGGGAACCTCGGCATGATCGTCCGGTGCAGCGTGCGGACGGACATCGGCCGCCGGTACCGGGAGCACAGCGGCAGCGTGTTCGGGCCCCGCAGCACCGGAGCCGGAACCGGACCGGGCGCCGGGGCCGGCACCGAGGCCGGTACCGGGGCCGACGGGGTGCGGACGCCGGCCCGGTGGCGGCCGGTCGAGGCGCGGTCGGAGCCGGCGAAGAGCAGCCGGGCGAGGACCAGGACGAGGAGGAGCGCGGGAACGGCGACCGCGGCGCCCGCCCAGCCGGTAAAATGGAACATGTCGAAGCTTTCAGACGGACTTCGGCCTCGCCCCGGGGATGTGATGGCGTCCGCCGGGGCATTTCGCTGGCCCGAACATCCCGAACGCTAGGCAGCCGCAGAAGAGCTGTCGAACCGTCAGATTCGAACATTCGCATCCGAATTGCACTCGCGTTCACCCCTCAGGAAATCCCCGGGCGACGGAATTCCCCCAGATCACCCGACATTCGCCAGAGTTGCGCCCGGCCTGCGCCAACTCCACGCCACAGCAAGCATGTTCGACGCCCGGTGGGGTGAATTCCGCAGGCGGCCGGTTGACGTGTCGGCCCTCGCCGCGAAGCGGAGGCCGACCGACCGGAGGCCGAACACCGGGGCCGAACGCCGACCGGCCCGGCCGCCGCGCCGTGGTGGCGAGGCGGCCGGGCCGTCCGGTCGGTCCCGATCGGTCGGTCGGGAGCCGAAGGTCAGAGGGTGCCGGTGATGCTAGCGGCGTAGTGGTTGCCGTAGACGCCGGTCAGCGGGATGGCGCCCGCGGTCTGCCAGGAGCCGCTGGTGTGGCGGATGGTGTGCAGGATCCGGTTGTCGTTGGTCACGAAGGTCAGCTGCAGCTCGCTGTCCACCGACGCCGCGCTCACACCCGTCGCCGTGAACGAACCGATCGAACCCGACAGGTCCGTCAGCGCCATCCAACTGCCGTTCGCCAGCCGGGCACCGTGGTACTGCTTGCTGCCGTCGGCCGCCGTCACCACGATCTGCAGGTCCGTACCCGTACCGGCCATCGCCACGTCACTGGCCACACCCACGTTCCCCGCCACCGCGTAGACATCACCCCACGCACTCCAGTTCCCCGACACGTCGCGGATGGTGTGCACCACCCGGCCGTCCACCACCGCGGCCACCTGCAACTGACCACCCACCGAAGCCGCAGCCGCACTGGTCACCGCCCCGCCCAGCACACCCGCCCCAGTGCTCACGTCCGCGAACGGCATCCACGACCCGTTCGCCAGCCGAGCGGTGTGGAACAACTTCCCACCCGCCACCGCCAGCACGTGCAGGTCACCGCCCACCGACACCGCCGACACCTTCGTCACCGCGCCCGACAGCGCACCCGCCTGCGCGTTCACGTCACCGAACCCGGCCCAGGAGCCGTCCGCGTGGCGGATCGCGTGGTAGAGCTTGCCGTCGCCGCCGACCGCGACCACGTGGGTCTCGCCGTTGATGCCGGCGTCCGCGATCGAACCCACCGTCCCGATGTCACCGGCCTGGGAGGCGATGTTCGCGAAGCCCGACCAGTTGCCCGACGAGTCCCGGATCGCGTGGTAGATCCCGCCACCGCCGTTGACCAGGACCTGGGCCTTCCAGGTGGTGGTCTGCGCCGGGGCCGGGTTGTCGTCGCGGCCGCCGATCGGCGTGACGTAGCCGCTGACCTTCTGCGAGCCGTAGTAGCCACCGGCGGTGATCTTGCCCCAGGTGACGCGGTTGCTCTGGTTGCCGCCGATGGTGGAGACGGTGCCGTCGGTGTTCACCGAGGCGACCAGCGCGACGTGGTCGGCGTAGCCGTTGCCGTTGTAGTTGAAGACCGCCGCGTCACCGACGTGCGGCGTGGAGTGCAGGCCGGAGCCGTACTGGGCGAAGCTGCCCGCCCCGGCGGTCAGGCCGGAGACGTTGACGCCGTCCTGGGCCCAGACCCACTTGGCGAAGTCGGCGCACCACGCCTCGCTGCAGCTGTTGTAGTAGCCGGAGCCGCCGGCGCTGTTGGTGCTGCACGGGCCGTTGTTCAGGTTGGCGGAGGCGATGTTGATGATGCTGGAGCCGACGCTGGCCTGGGCGCTCTGGGCGCCGAACACCAGGGCGGAGGCGAGGACGCCGGTGGAGACGGTGGCGGTCAGCAGGCGGCGGGTGACGTTCTTGGTCATGGCTGTGGTCCTTCTCTGGAGTGGTCCGACGGGCGGTGAAGTCCTGGGGCGGTCCGCGGTGCGGACCGGGGCCGTGCGTGAAGCGGAGGCCGTGCGTGGAGCGGGAGTTCGGGCGGCCCGGATCAGCCGATGGAGACGGGCAGTCGGCTGTCGCCGGCCTGGAGGTGGTCGGGCAGCGAGACCGCGAGGAGGTGCAGCGCGGTGCTGCCGGGGCGGAGGCCCGGGGCGAGGGCGATCCGGTACCGGACGCTCACCTCGGCTCCCTTGGGGAGGGCCACCGGGCCGTCCGCCGCGAGCAGGTAGTCCATGCCGGCCGCCTGCGGGAGCGGGGCGGGCCGCCAGGTGCCGTCGGCCTGGTCGAATCGCTCCAGGGTGCCGGGCACCGAGCCGAGCGGGGCGGCGCCCCCGTCGTACTGGTCGAACCTCAGCAGCGGTGCCACGGACGGGTAGTCGGTGCTGCCGGTGTTCCGCAGCGTGGCCGTGAACTCCACCGCCGGGCCGCCGGCCGTCAGCTTCGCCGGAGTGGCGAGGCCGGAGATCTCGGCGGTCACCTGCGCGGCCCCGGCCACCCGCAGGCTGCCGGTCGGCAGGCTCTGCACGGTGGCGCCGGGCGCCGGGGCGGCGGGCCGGGTGCCCTGTGCTCCGGCTGCGGCTGATGCCCCGACCTCGGCGGAAGCAGAGGCGGAGGTGGAAGCGGACGCGGAAGCGGACGCGGTGGCAGTGGCAGTGGCGGGGGCGGCGGCCTCGGCGGCCACCGGGAGGGACACCGCCGGGGCGGTCGGGACGGTCGGGGCCGCGGCCGTGTCGGGCGCCTGGCTCCCGCAGCCCGGCAGGGTGGCCAGTACCGCGGCCGCCAGTAGTCCGAGCCCGGCCCGGCGGAGGTGCCGGTGCTGCCTGCGCGTCACCATCACAGGGACCCGGTGATGCTGGCGGCGTAGTGGTTGCCGTAGACGCCGGTCAGCGGGATGGCGCCCGCGGTCTGCCAGGAGCCGCTGGTGTGGCGGATGGTGTGCAGGATCCGGTTGTCGTTGGTCACGAAGGTCAGCTGCAGCTCGCTGTCCACCGACGCCGCGCTCACACCCGTCGCCGTGAACGAACCGATCGAACCCGACAGGTCCGTCAGCGCCATCCAACTGCCGTTCGCCAGCCGGGCACCGTGGTACTGCTTGCTGCCGTTGGCCGCCGTCACCACGATCTGCAGGTCCGTACCCGTACCGGCCATCGCCACGTCACTGGCCACACCCACGTTCCCCGCCACCGCGTAGACATCACCCCACGCACTCCAGTTCCCCGACACGTCGCGGAT
Source organism: Kitasatospora cineracea (assembly GCF_003751605.1). Lineage (NCBI taxonomy): Bacteria > Bacillati > Actinomycetota > Actinomycetes > Kitasatosporales > Streptomycetaceae > Kitasatospora > Kitasatospora cineracea. The sequence goes on along the minus strand of NZ_RJVJ01000001.1, from coordinate 1,950,708 downwards.
GGTGTGCACCACCCGGCCGTCCACCACCGCGGCCACCTGCAACTGACCACCCACCGAAGCCGCAGCCGCACTGGTCACCGCCCCGCCCAGCACACCCGCCCCAGTGCTCACGTCCGCGAACGGCATCCACGACCCGTTCGCCAGCCGAGCGGTGTGGAACAACTTCCCACCCGCCACCGCCAGCACGTGCAGGTCACCGCCCACCGACACCGCCGACACCTTCGTCACCGCGCCCGGCAGCGCACCCGCCTGCGCGTTCACGTCACCGAAGGTGCCCCAGGTGCCGTCGGAGAACCTGATGGCGTGGTAGAGCTTGCCGTCGCCGCCGACCGCGACCACGTGGGTCTCGCCGTTGATGCCGGCGTCCGCGATCGAGCCCACCGTCCCGATGTCACCGGTCTGGGAGGCGATGTTCGCGAAGCCCGACCAGTTGCCCGACGAGTCCCGGATCGCGTGGTAGATCCCGCCACCGCCGTTGACCACCACCTGGGCCTTCCAGGTCGACGTCTGCGGAGGGGTGGACGGGTAGGGGTCGGCGTGGTCGGTGTAGAGCGGGCCGTTGCACTGGGTGGCCCAGGCGGTGGGGCCCTGGCCGGCCAGGATCTTCTCGGCGATCAGGATCTGCTGCTGCTTGGTGGCGAGGTCCGGCCGGGCGGCGTACTGGAGGCCGCTGTACGCCCGCCAGGTGGGGAGCGAGATCTGCAGGCCGCCGTAGTAGCTGTTGCCGGTGTTGATGCTCCAGTTGCCGGAGCTCTCGCACTGGGCGACCTTGTCCCAGCCGGCGACCGAGGTCGCGGAGGCCCCGGTGGCGGCGGCGAACGGGACGGCGAGGGCGATCAGGGCGGCGGCCGTGGCGGTACGGCGACGGGCGGCCGGGCGCGGGGCGTGCGAAGGCATGGCGGGGCTCCAGGGGTTGTCGGTTCGTCAGGTGGTGCCGCGGCGGCGCGGCGGGCCCGTACGGGCCGGAGGTTCGGAGGCGCGCCCGGGGGACGGCTGCCCTGCAGGTGCAGCGGTCGTGCGGTGCGGCGGGCGTGCGGTGGCGTGGTGGCGCGGTGATCCGGCGGTCAGTAGCCGGGGTGTCCTGCGGGGGTCGACGGCTCCAGCGGGAGGTAGCGCTGGTGGAGCAGGGGCGAGGCCCGGTGGGCGGCGGTGATCAGCCGGCGGGCGCGGTCGGCCGCGTCGGAGTCCCGGCCCGGGGGGCGGCTCAGGTAGAACAGCAGGAAGTCGATCCGGTCGGCGCAGGAGCGGGCCGTGACGTGCTCGAGCCCGTCACCGGGGACGGCATGGGCCCAGAGGGCGTCAACGGCCTCGGCTTCCTCGGTCGCGGCGGCGGCCTGGGCGGTCCGGCGGCGTTCCAGGCCGGTGTGGACGACGTCCATGGGCGGTCAGCCGCCCCGGGTGGCGCTGTTGTTGCCGCCGGCCGGGGCCGGGGAGCCGCCGTCGAGCGGGTCGGCGGGGGCGGCGTCGGGGACGGGCAGGAGCCCGGCGAGGGCGGAGACCGCGGCGGCCTCGGCGGGGCGGGCGACGTCCATGACGGTGGTCCTTCCGGTGGCGGTGTCGGGTGGGGTGCTGTTCCGGCGCAGGCGTCCCGCGGTTGACGCTCCGTCCGGTTGCCGTCCGGTCGGTTTCTCCGGCGGCGATGAACAGCTTCGCCGTTCTCCGGGGCCGGTGGAAGGTGTTCCGGCTGTCGCCAATCGGCCAGTCCGGTTCCAGTCACGACGCCGGGCCCGGCCCGGTGCCCCGGCCGCCGCGGACCCCTCCCGCCGCCCCTCCCGGCGCCCCGCGCCGCCCCGTCCCGCACCGGCACCCACCAGGCGGGAAAGGATCTTGCACCCGCGCCGGGCAACTGTTTGGATGCGAGCGGCTGCTTACCGGGGGGTTTGCGCCTACGACGTCCTTGGGGGGATGCAGTGCTGGAGGCTCTCGGGCTGACGGTCGGCGCGAGCACGGTGTACCGGGCGATGCTCGACCACCCGGACCACGGCGTGGCGGAGCTGGCCGCGCACTGCGGACTGAGCCCGTCCGAGGTGCACGCCGCGCTCGACGAGCTCGGCCGGCGCGCCCTCGTCCGGGCCTCCGCCGAGCGGCCCGGGCGGGTCCGCGCGGTCGGCCCGGAGATCGGGCTGGCCGACCTGATCGCCGAGCAGGAGGCCGAACTGGCCGAGCGACAGGCGCAGTTGGCTGCCTCCAAGGCAGCCGTCACCCGGCTGGTCGCGGACCGGGCCGAACAGCGGTCGGCGCACGGCGAGCGGCTGCTCGGGGCGGACGCCATCGTCGACCGGCTGGAGCGGATGAGCCGGGAGGCCATCACCGAGGTGCTCGGCTGCCGGTCCGGCGTCCAGCGGCCCGGGGACCTCGTGGCCGGCCGCGCCACCGACGCCGGACTGCTCGCCCGCGGGGTCGTGCTGCGCAGCCTCTACCCGGACGCCGTCCGCCACCAGCCGCACGCCGCCCACTACGCCCACTGGCTGCTCGGCCTGGGCGGCGAAGTCCGCACCGCCCCCACCATCCCCCAGCGCATCGTCATCGTCGACCGCACCCAGGCCCTCGTCCCGATCGACCCGGAAGACACCCGCAAAGGCGCCCTGCACGTCACCGAACCCGGCATCCTCGACGCCCTGCTCAGCCTCTACGAACAAGCCTGGAACACCGCCGTCCCACTCGGCGCCCACACCCCCGACGACCCCGCCACCGGACTCACCCCCACCGAACGCGAACTACTCCGCCTCCTCGGAACCGGCCTCACCGACGACACCGCCGCCCAACGCCTGAACATCTCAGCCCGCACCATCGGCCGCCACATGGCCTCGATCATGGAACGCCTCGGCGCCACCAGCCGCTTCGAAGCCGGCATCAAAGCCGCCCAGCGCGGCTGGCTCTGAGCCCGGACCGGACGGTGCGGAGCCGAGGACGTACCCGGCCCCGCACGGAGCAGCAGGTCAGAAGCCGTCCGGGTTCCACGGGGCGCGGGCGGTGCGCAGCAGGGTGTCGGCGCGGACGGCCGCGCCCGGGGTGTGCTCGGTGAGCAGGGCGGCGTCGGCGAGGCCGGCCGCGCTGCCGCCGCCGAGGTACAGGCTTCCGAGCCGGGAGACGTCGAGCGCGAGGTCGGCCGGGTCGTCGGTGCGGGTGATCCGGCCGGTGCCGTCGGCGGCGGCCTCCAGCACCCAGCGCCCGGCCGTCCAGCCCTCGCGGTCGGTGACGTCCAGCACCAGGCGGCCGGGGGCCTCGTAGCGGCGGGCGGCGAACGCGGCGGGCAGGTCGAGCAGCCGCAGCCAGGTGAAGTCGGCGCTCTCCTCGTGCGGCTTGGCGCCGCGCGGGTCGTCGAGCAGCAGCGGCAGCACGTGGCCGGGGCCGAGGTGCGGGGCGACCACGTGGCGCACCCAGTCGACGGAGAACAGGAACGCCCAGAGTGCGTTGGCGGTCTCCCGGTCCAGCGCGATGAAGTCCCGGACGGTCAGCGGGCAGTCGGGGTAGGCGCCGTCCCACTTGTCGTCGACGGTGTAGTTGGCCATGCCGGTGAGGGTGCCGTCGGCGGTGCGGTGGAAGACGTTGAAGCCCTGCTTCCAGTCGAAGCCGGGCAGGTCGACCTCGCCGGCCCGCAGCCGCCACCAGGCGTCCGGGCGGCCGATCGCGCCGGGCTGGGTGGGGCGCCAGCGCTCGTGCAGGTCGGGGCCGAGCTTGCTGAACTCCTCCAGGGTGGCGAAGTCGATCCGGTGGCCCTCGTGCACGGGCAGCCCGGCCCGGACGCCGCCCGAGCGCCGCACGTCGACCCGCCAGCCCGCCAGCGGGGCGGCCGAGCCGAAGCCGAACCGGCCGTAGATGTTGTGCTCGGCGGCGATCAGGATGGCGGCGGCCGAGCCGCGCTCGCGGGCGGCGGCCAGGTCGCGCCGCATCATGCCGCTGAGCAGGCCGCGCCGGCGGTGGGTGGAGTTCACCGTGACGCCGGTGATCGCGTCGACCGGCAGCCGCTCCCCGCCGGGCACCGTCAGCCCGGTGTCGAAGCTGCGGAAGGTCGCCACGCAGCGCGGCCGGTCGGCGCCCGGGAAGTCGTGGTCGAACGCACCCAGCATCCGCCCCGGTTCGAACAGCAGCCGGCGCCACTCGATCGCCGGGGGGACGTGCGGTCGCATGAACCCGAGCGCCAGCGCCCGGTCCCAGTCGGCCAGTTCCTCGTGGGTGATCGGCCGGATCTCGATGCCCCGGTCGGGGCCCTGCTGCGCGTCGTTGCCCATCGAGCCACGGTACGACGGCCCTCCCGGCACGGCACCCGGTTTTCCGCCCGGCCCGGAACCCCCGCCGCGGACGTCACAGGGGCGGGCGCCAGGAGCGGGTGCCAGGAGCGGGCGCCAGGGACGGACGTCAGGGGCGGGCGTAGAAGTCCGGGCGGCCCATGATCCAGAGGCTGGCCTGCTTGATCGCGGCACCGGGGCGGGGGGCCTCGATCATCTGGTCGTCGCCGAGGTAGATGGCGACGTGGTAGATGTCCGCGGCGCGGCCGGTCTTGGTCCAGAACACCAGGTCCCCGGGCCGGAGTTGGGCGTAGCCGACGGGGGTGGACTCGGCGTACTGGTCGGCGGCGAAGTGGGTGAGCTGCTTGCCGCCGCGCCGCCAGGCCATCATGGTCAGGCCGGAGCAGTCGTAGCCCTGCGGGCCCTCGCCGCCCCAGATGTAGGGCAGGCCGACGACGGAGCGGGCGAAGGTGAGGGCGGCCTCGGAGCCGCCCGCCGACCAGGCGGCGCCCTCCCGCTGCGGGGCGGCGTGGTGCCGGGCGGCCTGGGCGGCGGCGGCCGCTTCGGCCTCGGCCTGGGCCCGGCGGGCGGCCTCCTCGGCCGCGCGGGCGGCGAGCCCGTCGAGGGCTTCCTGGCGCTGCCGTTCGAGTTCGACGGTGGTGTTGCGGGCGGTGGCGAGTTCGGCGAGCAGGGCCTCCCGGCGGCGGCCGATCTCGGCGACCCGGTTCTGCTGGTCGGCGACCCGCTGCTGGGCCTGCTCCTTGGCGGTGCGGACGGTCCCGGCGGCGGTGCGGGCGGCGCCCTCGGCGGTGCGGGCCTCCTCGGCGGCCCGGGCGGCGGCCTTCGCGGTGCCGGTGGCGTCGTCGAGGATCTGCCGGGTCTGGGCGCCCGCGGTGCCGACGGCGGCGGCCTGGCCGGTCAGCGAGGCCGTGCCGTGCGCGCCCAACAGGGCGTTGACGGCCGAGAGTTGGGGCGAGGCGCCCTGGCGGTAGATCTCGGCGACCAGCCCGGCGGCCCGGTCGGCGGCCTCGGCGTGGGCGGCCTCGGCGGCGGTGGAGCGCTCGGCGGCGGCCCGGGACGCCTCCTGGGCCCGGCCGAGCCGGACGAGCGCGCCGTTGTACGCCTCGACGGCCTGCTCGGCGGCCTGCCCGGCCTTGTCGAGCTCGTCCCGGGCGGCGGCCAGCCGGGCCTCGACGGCGGTGGCGTCGGCGGCCTTGGCGTCAGCCTCGGCCCGGGCCCGGGCGACGTCGTCCGCGCTGGGGAAGCCGGGCTCCGGGTCGTCGGCGGGCAGCACGGCGGGCGCGGCGGGCCCGGCGAGCGCGGCCTGCGGCAGGCCCTCCGGTCCGGCCGCCGGAGCGGCGACGGGCGCGGCGGCGGGCGCGGCGGGCGCGTTCGCGGCGGGCAGCAGGGCGAGCAGGGCGGCACCGGCGAGCAGGAGGGCGGGGAGGAACCTGCGCGGCATGACGGGATCCCCTCTCGGCGGGTGGCGACGGGGTTCTGACGATCAGCCAGATATCCCATGACGTGACAATCCGGTCACGCACCGCAAGATTCTCAGACCCGGCGGTGGCTCGGCGCCATCGCCATACGGCTGCGCGAGTGAGATGTCCGATTGTGTGAACGGGGGTCCGTGCCACCCGAGGAGGGACGTCCACGAACCCTACCGGTTCGCCGACGCACCACCCCGGTTTTCAACGCCCCTTCAACGCCCCTTCAACGCCCCTGCCGCACCCCCGCGCCGGCCCGCCCGGTCAGCGCACCCGCCCCGAGGGCCGTCCCGACGGCCGCCCCGGCCCGGTCGCGGTGGTCCGCGCCCGCCCGGCCCGGACGGTGCGCCGCCGGCGCTGGGCCCGGGCCCGCCGGGCCGGGTCACCGCCGACCGCCTCCGCGCCGTCCGCCCGGGCTCCGGCGCCCGGACCGCCCGGACCGCCGGCCCGGCCGCCGCGGCCGGGCCGGTGCCGGTGCGCGAGCGCCTTGGCGGCCATCCGCTCGGCCACCGCGTGCGCCTTCGGGTGCCCGGCCGGGACCTTGTCGGGCGCCCCGGCGATCAGGTCGAACAGCCAGGTGCGGGCCCGGTCCGTCCGCGCGTGCAGCCGCCGTTCGCGCCGGGCCGCCCGGGCCATCCGGCGGGGGCGCCCGGCGTACCGCCAGCGCGCCCAGGGGCTGGCGGGGCGGGCCAGCCGGATCGCGCCGATCCAGGACAGGCCGGGCACCATGATGCCGAGCAGGCCCGTCCAGACCTTGCCCTTGAGCAGCGCGACCAGGCAGACCAGCGCGTTGACCCCGATCACCGCGACCAGTCCCCAGCGGGTGTCCTGGCCGGGGACGACGCCGAGCGGCACGTAGCCGGTGAGCAGCAGCGCGGTGAGCAGGATGCCGAGGATCACCGCGTCCACCGACTTGCGGCCCTGCTCGCTCCAGTACACGTCGTCCAGGTGCAGGATCAGCGCGAACTCGTCCAGCACCAGCCCGCAGCCGATGCCGAAGGAGAGGCCGAACCAGTCGGTCCAGGGGTGGCCGCCGTCGGTGGCGAAGGCGCCGATGCCGCCGAGCAGCAGGAAGCCCAGGCCGAACACCATGTGGTGGATGTGCAGCCCGCCGGGGGTGATGTTGCCGGGCCACCAGCGGACCTGGGCGCGGATCATCCGGGTGCTGAACCGGATGAACGCGAACGAGGTGATGAACCCGACCAGCAGCAGGAACAGCGGCTGCTTGTGGGCGTCCACGATGTGGTGGCGGTAACCGTCCAGCAGTGCACTGATCATCGGGTGGTGCCTCTATCCGACAGGGGGCTTGCTCAGAAGCCGCGGGTGCGCTTCGCCGCCCGGCGCGGGATCAGCGGGTGCGGGGTGTCCCGGTCGCTGGCGCCGGGGTTCTTCAGGAACAGCCGGGCCACCTCGCCGCCGAGGTTGACGCCGATGGCCAGCGCCAGCGCCAGCGCGACCGCCCGGGAGGCGGAGACCAGCCCGGACCCGGCGTGGCCCTGGGCGAACGCCAGCATGCCGAGGTACAGCGCCGAGCCGGGCATCAGCGGCCCGATCGCGGCGGTCACGTACGGCAGCGCGGAGGCCGCCCGGTAGCGGGCCAGCAGCTGCCCGAACAGGCCGACCAGGCCGGCCGCCAGGCCGGTGGCGACGATCGCCGAGACGCCCGCGTTGTGGGTGAGCACGCCGTACGTGGACCAGCCGACGGCGGCGTTCAGCACCACCATCGGCAGCGAGCGCCGGTCGGTCTGCAGCAGCATGGCGAAGGCCAGCGCCAGCACCATCGCGGCGACCAGCTGGACCGGCGGGCTGGCGATGCCGCCCAGGCTCTCGTCGGGTTTCAGCCGGGCGTTGTAGTTGACGCCGATGTACAGCACCAGCATCACGCCGATGACGATGCCCGCGATCAGGTACATCACCTCCAGCAGCCGGGCCGCCGCGGTGATGTAGAAGCCGGTCAGGCCGTCCTGGACGGCGGCGACCATGGCCCGGCCGGGCAGCAGCGCGAACAGCCCACCGGTGATCACCACCGAGCCGCGCAGGTGCAGTTCGTTGAAGGAGAGCAGGATGCCGCAGAGCGCGGCCGGCATCGCCGCGATCACGAACTGGTAGAACTCGGGCAGTCCGCGGCGGGCGATCGCCGAGGCCAGCCGGTCGCCGACCACGGCGGTGGCGAACGCGGAGACGAACACCAGCCAGGCCGTCGAGTCGACCCGCCCGCCGACCAGGAAGGACGCCGCACCGGCCAGCAGCCCGGTGGCCACCGACATCAGCCACGCCGGGTACGGGTGCCGGTTGCGCCGGATCTCGGCGAGGCGCCGGTACGCGTCGTTGACGGTGACCTGCTCGGCGGTGATGTCGGCGACCAGCTCGTACACGGCGGCCAGCCGGGTGTAGTCGGAGGTGCGGCGGCGCACCACCCGGTCCGCGGTGACCGGCGGGTCGATCAGCGAGGGCTGGTGGGAGATCGAGATCAGCGTGAAGGTGACCTGCGGTTCGCAGTGGTCGAGCCGGTACGCGTGGGCGATGCCGAGCATCGCGGCCTCCACGTCCTCGGCGGCCTCGCCGCTGGCCAGCAGCAGCTCGCCGATCCGCAGCGACAGGTCGAGCACCCGCGGCACGTTGCGCTGGGCCTGCGCCCCGGCGGCGGGGTGCAGTTCGCGGGCGGTGCGCTCGAACGCCGGGCGCTCGGCCATCGGCGTCCGCAGCAGGGTGCGCATCCGGTCCGGCCAGGGGGCCTCGCCGGGGGCGCCCTTGTGCAGCTCGGCCAGGTCGATGCCGTGCGCCGGGGTGTAGCCGGCCGCGTTCCACTCCTCGGGCGTCAGGGTGTCCTGGAACAGCGGGCTGCGCCGGGCCCGGACGGCCTCCGCGGCCTCCGGCACCGGCTGGTGCCCGAGCAGGCCCTCGGTCTGCAGCGGCTCCGGCGCGTGCGGCACGCTGACGGCCCGTTCGATCGGCGGCGCGTCCGGTCCGAGCAGCCCCTCGGTGGGCGGCGCTCCCGGCGCCGGCACGCCCTCCGGCTCGCTATCGGACACGGCACTTCCTCCACCACCCCGGCCGCCCGCCCGGTCGGGGCCGCCTCCTGGCCTCCACCTTGCCCGATCGGCGGCAGCGGTGCGAACAACCCGTGGCGCGGGGCCCACCACCACCCCGGCCGGTCCGTCCGGCGCCGGGCGGACATACCCGCGCCCGCTCCGGAATGAAGGCCCGCGAACCGGACACAATGACCGGTTATGAGCGAGCAGCGGACGACGGACGGCGCCCCCGGGGACAGCGGCGGCGAGAGCGTCACCACGGTGGTCGTCGCGGGCCTGTGCAACCTCGGCATCGCGCTGGCCAAGGCCGTGGCGGGCGCGCTCAGCGGCTCCAGCGCGATGCTCTCCGAGGCGGCGCACTCCTTCGCCGACACCGTCACCGAGGTGCTGCTGTTCCTCTCGCTCAAGCGCAGCGCCCGCCCCGCCGACGACAAGCACCCGCTCGGCTACGGCCGCGAACGCTACCTGTGGGCGCTGCTGGCCTCCTTCGCCACCTTCGTCGGCGGCGCGGTCTTCTCCGTCCACGACGGCATCCACACCCTGCGGTACGGCGAGGAGCTGGGCAGCCCGGCCGTGTCCTACCTGATCCTCGCCGTGGCCTTCGCCCTGGAGTCCGTCTCGCTGGCCCGGACGGTGCGCCAACTGCGCGGCGAGACCCGCCGGCTGCGCGTCGGCGGCTACCGCTACCTGCGGCACACCTCCGACACCGCGGTGAAGGCCGTCTTCCTGGAGGACGCCGCCGCCCTGGTCGGCCTGCTGCTGGCCTTCGGCGGCCTGCTCGGCTCCGAGCTCACCGGCGACGCGCTCTGGGACGGCCTGGCCTCCGTCCTGATCGGCGCCCTGCTCGCCTGGGTGGCCTACGTGCTGGCCCGCGACAACGCCTCGCTGCTGATCGGCCGTTCGCTGCCCGAGCGGTACGAGCGCGCGATCAGCGAGGCGCTGACCGCCCAGCCGCAGGTCGTCCGGGTCCTGGACCTGGTCACCAGCGTGCACGGCCCCGACGACGTCCTGGTGGCCGCCAAGGTCGACTTCGCCGACCTGGCCACCGCCGCCGACATCGAGGCCGCCTGCGACCGGGCCGACCGCGCCGTCCGCCGGGCCGTCCCCGCCGTCACCCGGGTCTACCTGGACCCGACCCCGCCCCGGCCCTGACCCGGGCGGGACGGGGCGGGGCCGGGGCGGCCGGGTTCAGAGGTCGTAGGCGTCGACGATCCTCCGGTGGCGGGCGGTGTCGGCGCCCGCCGCCTCGGCGAGGGCGGGCCAGGCCAGCGGGTGGGCGAGGTGGGCGGTGAGTTCGGTGAGCAGGGCGTCGGCCCGGGCGGCGGTGCTGGTGGGCGGGACGCCGATGGCGGCGTAGATGCCGGGCAGGCCGTCCTCGCCGCCGCCCGGGTCGGTGATCCGGTACTGGTCGCCGCTGTAGACCCAGACGGCGTGCCCGGCGGCCCGGAGGGCGTCGCGCAGGGCGTACCAGTCCTCCTCGTCGGGGCGGCCGCCGTCGATCCAGTAGGTGGTGAAGCCCGCCGGGTCGAGCAGGGTGAGGAACTCGAAGACCGGCCGCCAGTCCTCCGCCTCCGCCGAGCCGGGCTCCGGGCGGTCGCCCAGGACGGCCGGGGAGAACACCACGATGTCGCCGTGGTTGAGGTCGAGGTCCTCGCCGAGCACCGGCAGCACCCGGGCGGTGGCCGGGCCGGTGCGCAGCGCGGGCAGGTCGGTGGTGGTGCCGTTGGCGCGCGGGACGCGCAGCTCGATCAGCTGCCACTCCTCCTCGACGGGGCCGCTGTCGGTGTCGAACTCGATGCCGATCCGGGCCCCGGCGGCGCGGACGGCCGCCCAGTCGCGGTTGGCGGTGGCGGCGGTGACCAGGTGCCACAGGTCGGGTTCCTGGACGGTGCGGTGCGCGTCGTCCGGGCCGGCCTCGGCCGGGTCGAGGGCGTGCGCGAGCAGCTCCTCGTAGAGCCGCTGGGCCTCGGCGTGCTCGCCGCGCCGGGTGGCGGCGGCCGCGGCCAGCCGGCGGGTGTTGAGCGCCTCGGGCGAGTGGGCGAGGACGGCGGCGCACTGCTCGCCGACCTCCTCCCAGCGGCCCTGGGCGGCGGCCCAGCGGGCCCGCAGCCAGTGCGCGTCGGACGGCTCCCCGGCGGCGGCCAGCCGGGTGGCCAGCCGGTCGACGCCCTCGCCGTCCTCGGCGTCGATCAGCAACTGGCCGAGCATGCCGGTGAGGTACGCATGGCCGGGGTCCGACTCCAGCTGGGTCCAGGCGAGTTCGGTGACGGCCCGGGTGTGGCCGAGCGAGCCGAGGGCGCCGGCCAGGTTGACCACCAGGACGGTGTCGGGGCGCTCGCCGAGGGCCAGGGCGGCGGCCAGCAGGTCGGCGCCGGTCTCCGGGTCGGGGCGGTGCTCGGCCAGCCACTGCGGCAACTCATCGGCCGGGACCGGGAGTTCGGGCCGGGGCAGGGCTTCGGCGGCGGCCCGCAGGGCGGCCACCTGCTCGGCGACGCCGTCGGTGCGGCGGAGCTGTCCGAGCTTGCGCTCGCCGGTGCGGGCCAGGGTGAGGGCGACTTCGCGGGCCCCGCGGGCGAGGGCCAGCCGGCCGGCCCGCAGCACCAGGTCGAGGCACGGGCGGTGCGAGCCCGCGGTGTCCAGCTCGCCGGCCCAGGAGGCGAGCCGGGCGCCGAGCGCGGCGTCGTTGTCGAACTCCCCGGCGGCGACCAGCAGTTCGACGGCGGCGGACCAGCGGTGCCGGATGTCGGGGTAGCGGTCGGCTTCCTCGGCGTCCGGCAGCTGCTCCAGCGCGGGGCCGGTGCGGCCGAGCGCGGCGAACTGCAGGGCCCGGCCGACCGCGAGCTTGCGCCGGTCGTCGTCGTCCGGCCGGTTCCCGGCGGCGACGTGGGCGCGCTCGGCGGTGTCGTAGACGTCCAGCGCGTCCTGGTGGCGGCCGAGCCGGTGCAGCGCGGAGGCGCGGCTGTGCGCGAAGGAGAGCGAGACCCGCTCGCCGGCCGCGGCGATCCGGGTCTCGGCCCGGTCGAGGTGGGTGAGCGCGTCGGCGGGGCGGCCGTCGTCCTCCAGGGTGTCGGCGTACTCGCGGGAGAGGCAGTCGAAGCAGGCCCGGGCCGGTTCGACCCGCTGCAGCGCCTCCTCTAGCACGGCGAGCCGCTCGGGGACGTAGCCGGGGCCGTCGATGTTGGCGTGGCAGATGGTGAAGTCCTGGACGGCGCACACCGACTGGGGGCAGGCGGCGGTCTCCTCGCGGTGCGCGAACTCCAGCAGCGACACCGCCTCGGCCATCGCGGCCTCGCCCTGGTGGCGCTTGTTCAGCAGGTTCTGCAGCCGCCAGTGCCGCAGGAACACCTCCACCCAGGGCAGTTCGAGCGCCCGGGCGGAGGCCAGCGCCTCCGGGAACATCGCGTCCAGCTGCTCGTTGCGGCCGTCCACGGCGTGCCCGGCGATCTCGGCGAGCGCGTCGGCCAGCCGGTGCCGGCCGGACTCGGCGAGCTGCCGGTGGGTGTCGTGCACCCAGGACCAGATGTCGGTGGTCATCGTTCCTCGTCCCCCTGGGGAAGGTCTGCGGTTCCTCCGGCGATGGTGTCGGGCACCGCCGACAGGCCGTGGGCGGGGACGGCGGCGGTCAGCGCGGCCACGGCGGTGGAGACGCCGGCCAGCGCGGCCCCCAGGTCGCCGCCCGCGGAGCCGGCGGCCGCCGCCATGATGACCTTCAGCGAGCGCAGCAGCGCCGCGGCGGTGGCCGCCCCGGTGTGCCCGTCCCGGTACGCGGCCAGCAGGTCGCGGACGGCGGGCGAGGCCAGGTTGAGGTACAGCCGGGCCTTGACCGCGCCGTCGGTGCGCGCGGTGAACGCCCGGGCCAACTGCAGGGCGGCGGACGGGATCCGGGCGTCCGCCCGGTCGTCCTCGATCCGGGCCTTCAGCTCGGCCTCGCGGTCCGGCACCAGCACCAGCGGCAGCCCGGGCGGGTCGAACCGGGCGGGCACCAACTGCTCGCCGTCCTCGGTGAGCGCGGCGGCCAGCCAGGCGTGCTGCTCGGCGGGCAGCGGCAGGTCGGGGGCCCGGAACAGCTCCTTGTTGCCGCTCTCGCTGCCGAGTTCGACGATCCGGCAGTCCCGCAGCCGGGCGTAGCGGCGCAGGAACGGCAGCACCGCGTACCGGTCGCCGCGGGCGATCGGCACCTGCATCGCCCGGTACAGCATCTCCTCGAAGCCGCCGCCGCTGCCCAGCGCCACGTGCACCGCGCCGGAGCCCGCGGCGCGCAGCGCGCCGGCGGTCAGCTCGCCCTGCGAGGTCGGCACCGGGACGTCGTCGGCGAGCAGGGTGAACAGCCGGTCGTCGCAGAGCGCGGCGCCGAGCAGGTCCTGTCCGTGCCGGGCCAGGATCCGCCGCCAGGCCGCGGGGTGCAGCCGGGCGGTCTCGTACAGGCCGTCCACGATGGCGTCGGCGAGCGCCTGCTGGAGGGCCCGGTAGTGCTCGTCGCGCTGGAGGTCCTCGCGGCTGGCGGTGGGGGTGAGCCGGGTCGACTCGACCACGCCGCCGATGAAGCCGGCCCAGCTGGGCAGCAGGTCGCGGGCGTCGTCGGCGAGCAGCATGCCGCGCAGGTAGACCGCCAGGTCCCGGTTGTCGCTGGACCCGTACGTCCCGCCGTCCTGCACCCAGAGCAGTCCGACCGCGTCGGTGCGGTCCTCGACGGGCGTCACCGGGAAGGCGGTCAGCGGTTCGAAGCTGCGGGCGAACGCGGTGGCGAACCGCATCCGGTGCAGGTGCGGCGAGCCGGGCACGTCCTGCCGCCAGGGCACCACCACGCCGTTGACCGGCTCCTCGTCGTCGCCGACGTGCACCGGGATCGGCAGCAGCACGCAGTACCGAGCCAGCACCTCGCGCAGCGCCTGCTCGTCGGCGAGGTGCGCGTGCTCGGCCTTCAGCCGCAGCCGCACCACCGTCCCCGGCCCGGGCCGCGCCGGGGCCGGCTCGACGCTGTACTGCTCGCCGCCCCGGCTGCGGTAGGTGTGCGCGGCCGACGGTTCGCGGTGCGAGGCGGTGGTGACGGTGACCTCCTCGGCCACCGAGAACGCCGAGAGGAAGCCCAGCCCGAAGGCGCCGATCAGGTCCTGGTTGCCGGTCAGTTCGCGCAGCATCCGGGTGTAGCCGGTGCCGACGGTCGCCAGGTACGCGTGGATCTCCGGCTCGGTCAGCCCGGCCCCGTTGTCCTCGATCGCCACCGTCCGCGCCGCGGCGTCCCCGCGGACCCGGATCAGCGGGCGGTAGGCGCCCTCCGGGTCCTCCAGCTTCCGCCGGGTGTGCGAGTCGTGGGCGTTCTGCACCAGTTCGCGCAGCGCCACCAGCGGGGTGGAGTACAGGTGGGTGGCGAGCACGCCGACCAGGCCGCCGAGATCGACCTCGGTGGTGCGGAGATTCGCCGAGTTCTCGGACGCGGGGAATTCGGCGCCGCTTCCGCCGGCACCGGAAGCGGGGGGAAGTCCATCAGACATAAGGCCCCAGTGTGCCAGTACGACAATCGGGCGACCACTGTTTTCGGATTTCCGGTTTCTGTCGATCCTCGGTCAACCATCCGTTGACGTGCGGGGATCTCCTCCCGGCCGCGCCGAACGGTGAAATCCCTTGCCAGCGAGGTGTTCTGCCGACCCGCGCCGGTCACTGCCGGTTCCGGGGCTATTCCATAAGAGTGACACCTTCGAGCGAACCCGCGTGCCCGCGCTGGAACCCGAACGGCCCAGTGGGCAATCCTGGTGACGCGACGTCAGGAACCGGCGCGAACGGGGCGGCCACCCCGCAGCGCCACATTCGCACCAGTTAGCAGGGAGACCACCGTGTCCCGTATTCGCGCAGTCGCCGTCGTCACCGCCCTCGGGGCCTTCCTCCTCGCGGGCGCCGGCACCGCCGCCGCCGACAACGGCGCCGGCGCCGACCACTCCTCCGACAGCAGCGTGGTCAGCAACATCGGCTCCGGCAACATCGTCGGCCCCGTCCACGGCAACGCCAACGCGAGCCAGCAGACCGCCACCGGCTCCGGCGCGGGCAACCAGAACAACACCCTCGGCGTCACCGACAACGCCGGCGGCGTCGGCGCCCTCCAGTCCAACGCGAACCTGGCGCACACCGTCTACTACCCGTTCGTCCTGTACTAGGCCCCACTCCCCGGGCCCCACCCGGGCGCGGGGGACGGCGCGGCGCGGCACCACCCGCGCCGCGCCGTCCCCCGCACCAGGTCACGGCGGGTCGCGGCAGCCATGGACACCGGAAGCTACCGGCGATTAACTTGTCTGCGCCACCAGCCGTCGCCGAAGGGAGCGCACCGTGCGCCGCAGCGTGTACACCGAGGACCACGAGGCGTTCCGGGAGACCATCCGGGACTTCATCGCCAACGAGGTCGTGCCCGCCTACGAGAGCTGGGAGGAGGCCGGCCACCCGCCGCGCGACTTCTACCGCAAGCTCGGCGAGCTCGGCGTCTACGGCATCGAGGTCCCGGAGGAGTACGGCGGCGCGGGCGAGACCGGCTTCAAGTACCAGGCGGTGATCTACGAGGAGACCGCCCGCGCGGGCGTGACCTTCGGCTCCTCGGGCGTGCACACCGGCCTGGTGCTGCCGTACCTGATGGAGTACGCCACCGAGGAGCAGAAGCGGCGCTGGCTGCCGGGCTTCGTCTCCGGCGACATCATGACCGCGATCGCCATGACCGAGCCGGGCGCGGGCTCCGACCTGGCGGGCATCGCCACCACGGCGAAGCTCTCCGCGGACGGCACCCACTACGTCCTCAACGGCGCGAAGACCTTCATCACCGGCGGCGTGCTGGCCGACCTGGTGCTGGTGGTCTGCCGCACCGCCCCTTACGACCCGGCGGACCGCCGGGCCGGCCTGTCCATCCTGTGCGTGGACACGAAGTCCGAGGGCTACGCGGTCGGCCGCAAGCTGCAGAAGATCGGCCTGCGCACCTCGGACACCGCGGAGCTGTCCTTCAGCGACGTCAAGGTGCCGGTGGAGAACCTGCTCGGCGAGGAGGGCCGGGCCTTCTCGTACCTCACCCACAACCTGGTGCAGGAGCGCCTGGCGATCGCGGTCGGCGCGTACGCCTCGGCGGCCGCGGCGGTGCGGTTCGCGGTGCAGTACGTCAAGGAGCGCAAGGTGTTCGGCAAGGCCGTCGCCGAGTTCCAGAACACCAAGTTCTCGCTGGCCGACTGCCAGGCCCAGGTGCTCGCCCAGCAGGCGATGGTCGACCAGGCGCTGGAGCTCTACCAGCACGGCGAGCTGACGGTGGCGGACGCCGCCGCGGCCAAGCTGTTCTGCACCGAGTCGGCCTCCGAGGTGATCGACAAGTGCCTGCAGCTGCACGGCGGTTACGGCTACATCCTGGAGTACCCGATCGCCCGCCTCTACACCGACAACCGGGTGTTCCGGATCTACGGCGGCACCAGCGAGGTCATGCGGACGATCATCGCCAAGTCGCTCGGCCTGTGACCGGGCGCTGAGCGCGCGAGCGCCGCGGACACGGCACTGAGCACGCGAGCGCCGCGGACACGACGGAGGCGGGCACCCGGCCGGGTGCCCGCCTCCGCTCCGTTCCCACGCCCTTTCCCGGTCAGTTGACGCTGGTGCGCCACGCCTCCAGTCCGGCCGCCGAGGCGGCCCGCGCCTGGTGCAGGGTGCGCTGCGCGAGCTCGGCGGGCTGGGTCTCCAGGGAGCGGACCCAGCCCCGGCCCGCGTTCGCCAGGGCGGTGCAGACCAGCACCGTCCCGGCCAGTCCGACGACGGCGCCGAGCCCGGTGAGGGCCGCGCCGGCGGTGAGCATGCCGCGGTTCACCTGGAAACCGCCGAAGGTGAGTTTCTGATTGGTCGCCATAGGGCCACCATCGGCCCACTCCCCCGGCCCCGCACGCCGAGCGGCCCGCTCCTTAACCCCTGCGCGTGATCCAGCGCGCGACACGCGCGGGCGGCCGCCTAGGGTCGGCCGCGGGGCCCGGTCGGCGGGCCCGGTGGTGCGGGGGCCCGACGGAGGAGAACGCGATGACCGAGCAGCCGGCCCGGATCGACCTGAACGCCCTGGCCGAGGAGCACGCCGCCAAGGCCGCCGCCAGCCCGCACGGCCGCAGCGCCCACCTGCTGCTGCACGACGGCGTGCTGCGGCAGACCGTGATCGCGCTGCGGGCCGGCGCGGTGCTGGACGAGCACAACGCCCCGGTCGCCGCCAGCCTGCAGGTGCTGCGCGGCCGGGTCGCGCTGACCGTGGCGGGCCGCCGCCAGGAGGCCGGCCCGGGCGAGCTGCACTCCATCCCGCAGGAGCGGCACGGCCTGCTCGCCCACACCGACGCGGTGGTGCTGCTCACCGCCGTCACCGCCTGACGCCCGGCCGCACCGCCCCGGTCCCGCCCCGTCAGCCCGCCGCCCCGCCCAGCACGTCGCCGGAGACCAGTGCCAGGCCGCGCAGGTACTCCTCCCCGCTCGGCGCCAGTTCGGGGCCGATCAGCCACTGGGCGGCCTGCCCGAGCAGCAGCGACTGGTAGAAGACGCCCCGGGCCAGCTCCTCCGGGGTGTCCGCCGCCTCCGCCCTGCCCTGGAACAGCGCGGCCAGGCCGAGCCGGCCGTCCTTCTGCGCGGCGGCCAGCCGCTCGGGCAGCCCCGGCAGGTGGTCGAGCTGCCCGAGCAGTTCGAACTGCACCGTCCACAGCCCCCGGTGCGCGGCGAAGCTGTCGCGCACCGCGTTCCAGGCCCGGACGAAGCGCTCCTTCGGGTCGTCGACCTCCGCGGCGGCGGCCAGGGCCGCGCCGATCGACTCGCCCCACGTCCCCATCGCGCCGACCAGCGCCTCGACCAGCAGGGCGTCCTTGGAGCCGTAGTGGTAGCCGATCGCGGCCAGGCTGACGCCCGCGCCGGTGGCGATGTCCCGGGCGGTGGTGCGCCCGTAGCCCTTCTCTTGCAGGCAGCGGGTGGCACTGGCCAGCAGGTCCTCACGATTTCCCATGCCCCGATGCTAACCGCGTCCAAGACGAATGTCTTGCTCACACGTCTGAAACGATTGATTTAGACGCTTGTACTAGACAGTCGTGCAAGACATCCGTACAGTCATCGTCATGACCACCGACGACCGCACCACCCACCGCGCCGGCCGCCGCGCCTGGCTGGGACTGGCCCTCCTCCTGCTGCCGACCCTCGTCCTCGCCATGGACATGGGCGTGCTGTTCTTCGCCGTCCCCTTCATCGCCACCGACCTGCACCCCAGCGGCACCCAGCAGCTGTGGATCATGGACATGTACTCGTTCCTGCTGGCCGGGCTGCTGATCCCGATGGGCGCGCTGGGCGACCGGATCGGCCGGCGCAAGCTGCTGATCGGCGGCACCGCCGCCTTCGCGGCGGCCTCGCTGGTCGCCGCCTGGTCGGACGGGGCGGCCCAACTCATCGCCGCCCGGGCCCTGCTGGGCGTCGCGGGGGCGGTCTTCGGGCCCTCCACGCTGGCCCTGATCCGCAACATGTTCCCCGACCCCAAGCAGCGGCAGTCCGCGATCGGCGCCTGGAGCGGCGTGATGATGGCCGGCGCCACCCTCGGGCCGGTGCTCGGCGGCCTGCTGCTCAACCACTTCTGGTGGGGCTCGGCCTTCCTGATCGCCGTCCCCGCGATGCTGCTGGTGACCGCCCTCGCCCCGGTGCTGCTCCCCGAGTACCGCGCCCCGCAGCAGGGCCGCTTCGACCTGCTCGGCGCCGCCCTCTCGATGGCCACCGTGCTGCCGGTCGTCTACGGCATCAAGACCCTCGCGGTGGACGGCTGGAGCCTGCTGCCCGCCCTGGTGCTGCTCGCCGGGCTGGCGGTCGGCGGCGCCCTGGTGGTCCGGCTGCGGACGGCCGCGAACCCGCTGATCGACGTCACCCTGTTCCGGATCCGCACCTACACCGGGGCGATCACCGTCAACACCATCGCGATGTTCGCGATGATGGGCTTCACCCTCTTCACCTCCCAGTACCTGCAGCTGGTCAAGGGCTACAGCCCGCTGGCCGCCTCGCTCTGGGCCCTGCTGCCCAGCGTCGGCGTCGGCGCGGCGGTCGGCGGGTTCGGGGCGCTGGCCGGCAAGGTGCGGCCGGCCGTCCTGCTGGTCGCCGGGTTCCTGGCCAGCGCCGCCGGGTTCGTCGCGATGGCCCTGGTGAACCCCGGCTCCTCGCTCGCCCTGCCGCTGGTCGCGGCCGGTGTGATCGCGGCCGGATCGGTCGGCACCGTCAGCATCACCGGCGAGATGGTCCTCTCCGCCGCCCCCGCCGACCGGGCCGGCGCGGCCGGCGCCACCTCCGAGACCGCCCAGGAGCTCGGCAGCTCGCTCGGCATCGCCGTCCTCGGCGCGGCCGGCGCGGCGATCTACCGCTCCCGGATGGACGGCGCCACGGCCCCCGACGCCGCCCGCGACACCCTCGGCGGGGCCGTCACCACCGCCGCTCACCTCTCCGGCGACGCCGCCGACCGGCTCCTGACCACCGCCCGCGACGCCTTCGCCGACGGCATGCACGTCGCCGCGGTGGTCGGCGTCCTGGTGATGCTCGGCGCCGCCCTGGCCGCCCACCTGCTGATGCGCCACCTGCCGGTGCCCGGCGCGGCGGACGCCCAGCAGGAGAAGGAGGAGGCCCTGCCCGCAGCGGCGTGACACCGAGGGCGCGGGGAAGCGCGCGAGCGGTCGGGCACGGAACGCGGGACCGCACCGGAACGGCAGGCCACTGCCCCCGGTGCGGTCCCGCCGCCGCGCGTGCAGCCCCCGCGGGTGCGGCCTAGGGTCGCCGTATGGCGGCGGAGGACGAGGATCCGGCGGACCGGGAGGAGCTGGACTACCGGTTCACCCTGGCGAACGAGCGGACGTTCCTGGCCTGGATCAGGACGGCGCTGGCGCTGCTCGCGGGGGCGGTGGGGCTGGACCAGTTGACGCCGGACCTGGCCCCGGTGCCGGTGCGGGTGGTGCTCTCGGTGGCGCTGGCGGTGGGCGGGGCGGGGCTGGGGGTGGCCGCCTACCACCGCTGGGTGCGGGTGGAGCGGGCGATGCGGGCGGGCGGTCCGCTGCCGGCCACCCGGACCATGCTGGTGCTGACGGTGTGCGTGGCGGTCGCGGCGGCGGTGTTCTCGGTGCTGATCGTCGGCCGGTCCCGGTGACCTCCCCGCGCGATCCGGGCCTGCAGCCGGAGCGGACGCTGCTGGCCTGGAGCCGCACCGCGCTGGTGCTGGCCGCGGACGCGCTGCTGGTCCTGCGCACCGGCTACGTCCGGCGGCTGCCCGGACTGGCCGCGCTGGGCGGGCTGTTGGCGCTGGCGGCGGTCGCCCTGTACGCGCACGGGGTGCGGCGGCGCAGTGCGGTGGAACACAGTCCGCACGCCCCGGCGGGCCGGTGGTGGATGCGCGGGCTGGCCGTGGTGGTGGTGCTGGCCGCGGGCGGGTCGGCCTGGTCGGTGCTGGTGAACGCCGGTGGCTGAGTTCCGGGGGCGGCCGCCGGGCCTGCGCCGGGGCCCTTCAGGTGGTACAGACCACATGACTCGGATCACCTGTTTTTCGGCGGCTGTTTGCCGACGGGTGTATACGTTCGCCGACCGGGCCAGGCATACTGGCCGGGTCGGGCCTTCCGTCCGACCCAGACGTCACAGCGAGAACCTCCACGAAAGGACCGGTGGTCAGGGATGTTCCGTAACGGTCTTGAGCCCTGGCACATCATCATCGTTCTGGTGGTGCTGGTCCTGCTGTTCGGCTCGAAGAAGCTGCCCGAGATGGCCCGTGGCCTCGGCAAGTCGATGCGCATCCTGAAGGCCGAGACCAAGGCCCTGCGCGAGGACGACGCCCCCGCGGAGGCGCAGAACGGCACCGCCGCCTCGCAGGCCGAGCAGCCGCGTCCGGCCGTCGAGCCGACCAACGTCGCCAAGGCCGCCGAGCCGACGAAGTCGACCACGGCCTGACGCCGCGTCGGCCCCCGGCCGACCCGCCCGCCGTACCGGAGCCCCCGGCCCGTCGCCCCGACGGACCGGGGGCTCCGGCGTGTCGCCGCGCCCGGGTGGCTGGGCGTTTTGTTCTGGTATCTCCTGGTATCCACCTGACGGCGGATCACCAGGAGGCACCGGATGGCGGCGGACCCCTCGGGCGGGCGGGAGCTCGCGGAGCTGCGCGAGCGGATCGCCCTGCTGGAACGGCAGGAGAAGGAGCAGGGACCGCCCCGGCGGGAGCACCACCGGGTGCGGTCCTTCTTCGCGGTGCTGCTGATCGTGCTGGCCGCGGTGCTGACCCCGCTCGGGGTGGTCGCCGCGTGGAGCAAGTCGCAGGTGACCGACACCGACCGGTTCGTCTCCACGATGGCGCCGCTGGCCTCCGACCCCTCGGTGCAGAACGCGCTCACCAACCGGGTGACCACCGCGGTGATGCAGCAGCTGCCGATCACCGACCTGCTGAACGAGGTCGCCCCCGCCGACCGGCCGCTGCTGGACGCCGCGCTGGGCAAGGTCGGACCGGCGCTGACCAGCGGGCTGACCGGCTTCGTCCACGACCAGGTGCTGCGGTTCGTCCAGTCCGACGCCTTCGCCACGGTCTGGACGGGGGTGCTGCGCAACGCGCACGCCGCGTTCGACAAGGTGCTGACCGGGCAGGGCGGCGGGGCGGTGCAGATCAAGGGCGACACCGTCAGCCTGGACCTGGCGCCGGTGGTCGCGGCGGTCAAGGACCGGCTGGTGGCCAACGGGCTGGGGCTGGCGTCGAAGATCCCGGAGGTGCACACCGACTACACGCTGGTGCAGTCGGACGCGGTGCGGAAGGCGCAGACCGGGCTGCGGCTGCTCGACCTGGCCGGGTTCTGGGTGCCGGTGCTGGCGGTGCTGTGCGCGGTCGGCGGGATCGCGCTGGCGGTGCGCCACCGCCGGGCCACCGTCGGGGCGGCGCTCGGGATGGCCGCGGGGGCGGTGCTGCTGGGCGTCGGGCTGAGCGTGTTCCGGGCGCTCTACCTGGACAAGCTGCCCGCCGACGTCGACCAGGCCGCCGCGATGGCGGTGTACGACACCCTGGTGCGCTACCTGCGGGCCGCGGTCCGGATGGTGCTGGCGCTGGGCGTGGTGATCGCGCTGGCGGCCTGGCTGACCGGCGGCGGGCGGCGGGCCGGCTGGGTGCGGCACCTGTGGCGCTCGGGGCTGGGCGCGGTCCGGCAGGCCGCCGAGGGCCTGGGGATGCGGCTGGGCCCGGTCGGCCGGTTCGTGCACCGCTGGAAGTCCTGGCTGGGCTGGGGCGCGGTCGCGGTCGCCGCCGTCGTGCTGCTGACCTGGAGCTACCCGACCGGCGCCGTGGTGCTGTGGATGGCGCTGGTGCTGCTGGCCTTCCTGGCCGTGCTGGAGTTCCTGGACGCGCCCGCGCACCCGCCCGCGGCCGCGGCCGCCGCACCGCCCGCCGACGGCCCCGCCGGGCCGCCCGCCGGCGGGAAGGCCGACCCGGCGTGAGGGAGCTGGCCCGGACGTACCTGGCCCTGCTCGGCGGCCCGGTGCTGCTGCTGACGGCCTACTTCGCGGTGCCGCTGGGCTGGTTCGGGCCGCACCACTCGGTGATCAGCTGGCTGGTGTTCGGCCTGCTGCTGACCGCGCTCGGGGCCGGGGTGCTGCGCGAGGTGCGGATGCAGGTGCTGGGGCTCTCCCGGCACCCGGTGCCGCGGATCCTGGCCCTGCTGTGCGCCGCGCTGGTGGTGTTCGCCACCGCCTACCTGGGGATGTCCCGGCAGCCCGGCGAACTGGAGGGGCTGCACACCAAGATCGACGCGCTGTACTTCACGGTGATCACCATGGCGACCGTCGGGTACGGCGACATCCACCCGTCCGGGCAGGCCGCCCGGGTCGTGGTGATGCTCCAACTCCTGTACACCGTGGTGTTCCTGACCACCGGGGTGACCGCGCTGACCCAGCAGGTGAAGACCCGGGCGGTGAAGCGGGCCCGGCACCGGGAGTAGGGCGGCGGTCAGTCGTCCTGCTGGGCGGCCTGGACGTGCACGGCGGTGACCAGGGCGCCGAGCCGGACCTGCCAGCCGGCCAGCAGCGGGGGCGACGCGGCCTTGCGGTGCTGGAGGTCGCGGACCAGCTTCTGGGCGTCCTTGAGGGCGCTCTCGGCGTCCGCCGGCTGCTTGTCGTTGACGGCCTGGGTGGCCTCGTCGAGCAGCCTGGTCAGGTCGTCCTGCTTGTCCCGGTCCTTGCTGAACTCGGCCTGCGCCACGTCGGCCCGCAGCTGGGCGAGCTGGGCGACCACGGCGCCGCCCCTGGGGGTGGCGGAGGGCTTGGGCGAGGCGCTGGGCTTCGCGGAGGCGGACGGGGACGGGCTGGGCGACGGGGACGGCGACGGGGACGCGCTGGTGGCGGCGGTCGTCGGGGCGGGGGTGTGCCCGGCCCGGGGGGCGGAGCCGCCGCCGCCGAGCGAGAACGCGGCGATGCCCGCCACCACGGCGATCACCGCCGCGCCGATGCCCGCGTACACCAGCGGGTTGCGGCCGCGCCGGGGCTCGGGCTCCTCCTCCTCGAAGCGGGACGGGGACAGCAGCGGGGCCTGCACCGGCGGCAGCACCGAGGTGCGGTGCTGCTCGGCCCACGGCTGCGGCGGGGCGGCGGCGGGCGGCGGCGGGGCCGCGGGGTAGGCCGCCGCGGGGACGGGCGGCAGCACCTGGGTGGCCGCGCCGAGCAGTTCGGCGGTCCGGTCGACCGGCCCGGCGGGGACGGCGGCGAGCAGTTCGGCGGCGGCGGACTGCGCGTCGGCGGGCCGCTCGGCCGGGTTCTTGGCCAGCAGCCGCAGGATCGCGGCGTCCAGCGCGGGCGGTACGTCGGGGCGGTGCGCGCAGACCGCGAGCGGGTACTCGGTGACGTGCTTGAAGGTGACCGCGACCGGGGTGTCGGCGGTGAACGGCGGGGCGCCGGTCAGCATCTCGTACAGCACGCAGCCCACCGCGTACAGGTCGGCGCGGCCGTCCACCGGGGCGGCGGTGGCCTGCTCCGGGGAGAGGTAGGCGGCGGTGCCCAGCACCGAGGCGGTCTGGGTGAGCTGCTGGCCGGAGGAGGAGCCGGCCCGGGCGATGCCGAAGTCGACGACCTTCACCCCGCCGTCCTGGGTGATCATGATGTTGCCGGGCTTGACGTCCCGGTGCACCAGGCCCTGGGCGTGCGCGGCGGCCAGGGCGTCCAGCACCGCGGCGGCGGTGCCCACGGCGCGCTCCACCGGCAGGACGCCCTGCTCGGCGATCAACCGGCCCAGCGTCGCTCCGTGCACCAGCTCCATCACCAGGTACGGGGAGCCCTGGTCGACGCCGGAGTCGAAGACCGTGACGATCCGCGGGTGCGCCAGCAGCGCGACCGACCGGGCCTCGCGGGCGAACCGCTCGGCGAACCGGGGGTCGTCGGCCAGGCCGCCGTTGAGCACCTTGACCGCCACCGGGCGGCCCAGCTGGTGGTCCAGGGCGCGGTACACCGTGGCCATGCCCCCGACGCCGAGGATCTCGCCGAGCTCGTAGCGCCCGTTCAGCGCGCGTCCGATCATCGGATGCTCCTTCCACCTCGGTCCGGCGACCCGTGAACCATAGCGGGCCCGGCCGGGGAGGGGTTCAGGGGCGCTGGACGAGCAGGACGGCGGCCAGCGCCGCGAGGGCCGCCGTCAGCAGGGTGCGCAGGACGCCCGGCGGGCCGTGCAGGGCGCGGCGGGCGGCCCGTTCGGCGGCGGGCGAGGTGCGGGGGAAGCTCATCGTCGTCAACTCCGGTTCGCCGGGGCCTGGAGCGAGCCGTAGCGCTGCATCCGCTGCCAGCGCAGCCGGTTGCCGGCCAGTGCGGTCCACACCGACTGGATCACCACCAGGTACATCAGCTGACGGTAGACCACCTGCTGGAGCGGCAGCGTCCAGAGCGGGCCCAGCCGTTCGCCGTCCAGGCGGAACGCGTAGCAGGCCGACAGCGCCTGCAGCACCAGGAAGCCCAGCCAGACCGCGGCGATCCGCACCGGGTCGAGGAAGAGCAGGCCGTAGACCGCGAACACGTCCACCGCCGGGGCCAGCAGCGGCAGCAGCACCTGGAACACCAGCAGGTAGAGCAGGCCCCGGCGGCCCAGCTTGCCGGCCTGGCCGTGCTGGGCGAGCGCCCGGCGGTGCTTCCACATCGCCTGCAGGGTGCCGTAGCACCAGCGGTAGCGCTGGCGCCACAGCGCGGAGAGCGAGGCCGGGGCCTCGGTCCAGGCGATAGCCCGCTCCTCGTAGACCACCCGCCAGCCGGCCCGGCACAGCGCCATGGTCAGGTCGGTGTCCTCGGCCAGCGTCTCCTCGGCCACACCGCCCAACCGCAGCAGCGCGGAGCGGCGGAAGGCGCCGACCGCGCCGGGGACGGTGGGCATGCACTGGGCGAGGTCGAAGAAGCGGCGGTCCAGGTTGAAGCCGACCACGTACTCGATGTGCTGCCAACGGCCCAGCAGGCCGCCCCGGTTGATCACCTTGGCGTTGCCGGACACCGCGCCGACCCGGCGGTCGGCGAACGGCTGCACCAGCAGCCGGACCGCGTCCGGCTCGAACACGGTGTCGCCGTCGACCATCACCACCAGCTCGCAACTCGCGTGCCGCAGGCCGTTGTTGAGCGCGGCCGGCTTGCCCGCGTTGGCCTGCCGGAGCACCCGGACACCGGGCAGGCCGAGCGACTCCACCAGGTCGGCGGTGCCGTCGGTGGAGCCGTCGTCCACCACGATCACCTCCACCGGGTGGTCCGAGGCCAGCAGCGAGCGCACCGCCGCCTCGATGCCCGCCCGCTCGTTGTACGCGGGCACGATCACGGTGACCGGCTCGGTGACCGGCGGGCCCCAGCCGCGGCGGCGCAGGCGCCGGTGCCGCCGGGCCGCGACGACCAGGGCCACCGCGCGCAGCACGCTGATCGCCCCGGCCGCCCAGAGCAGCCAGCCGAGCGCCGCCACCGCCCGGTCGCTGCCCGCCAGGGCCAGCAGCAGCGCCCGGCCCTGCCAGTGCTCGACGCCGCTCGCCGGGTGCGCGGCGTCCGCGATCGACGCCGTCTCGGAGACCGTCCCGACCCGGTAGCCGGCCCGCTTGAGCTCCGGCAGCAGTTCGGCCAGCGCGGCGACGGTCTGCGAGCGGTCGCCGCCCGCGTCGTGCATCAGCACGACCTGGCCGGCCGCCGGGCCCGGCGGGGTGGCGCCGGCCACGATCCGCGCCACGCCCGGGCGCTGCCAGTCCTCGCTGTCCAGGGTGGTCAGCACGGTCAGGTAGCCGGCCTGCCCGGCCTGCCGGACGGCCTGCCAGTCGGCGTCGGTGAGCGCGTCGTTGGTCGAGGAGTACGGGGGGCGCAGCAGCGCGGTGGTGGTGCCGGTGGCGCCGGCCACCGCGAGCTGGGCCTCGCGCAGTTCGAGCGAGCGGCGCCAGGGCGCGGCCTGCCCGAGGTCGGCGTGGGTGAAGGTGTGGATGCCGAGCTGGTGGCCCTCGGCGAGGATCCGGCGGGCGAGTTCGGGGTGGTCGGCGACCTGGGTGCCGACCACGAAGAAGGTGGCGTGCACGCCCTGCTGCTTCAGCACGTCCAGGATCTTCGGCGTCCAGACCGGGTCGGGGCCGTCGTCGAAGGTCAGCGCGACGGTGCCGGGGGCGGGCCGGGCGGTGCGGGGCGTCGCGCCGGACGCGTCGATCACCGGGCCGCCGTGGGCGGCCTCCGGGGGGACGGCGCCGGCCGGGCCGGTGGCGCGGACGGCGCCGTCGGGGGCCGATCCGTACAGGTGGCGGGTGTAGCCCTGCAGCAGCAGGGCCGCGGCCAGGGTCACCACCAGGGCGGTCAGCAGCAGCCAGTGCGTGCGGGGTGCGGGCTGGCGCACCACGCCCCGGCGGCCCCGGCGGCCGCGCTGGGCGGGGCCGCCGCGGCGGGGGGAGGTCCGGGGGAAGGTCATCGGGGCTCGCTAGGGGCTCTTGGTGGGCTTCCGGCTGTTGCTCGGCGCGGTGGTGGGCCGGCCGTGCGGGGCCGTCGGGCCGGGGGTCGGGGTGGCCGTCGGGCCCGGGGCCGGGCCGGTGGCCGTCGCGGTGCTCCGGGCCGCGGAGCTCGCCGCGGCCGGTGCCGCGGGGGCCTGGGCCGGGCGGGTGGCGGCCGCCGAGGTCCGGTCCGGTCCGGGCGTGGACCGGCCGTCGGCCACCGGGCCGGTGCTCGCGGACGGGGTGGTGGCGGTCGGGGTGCCGGGGGCCGCCGGGGCGGCGGGGCGGGGCAGGAACGGCGCGCCCAGGGTCGGGCCGCCGAGCGCGCTGCTCGCCACCAGGGCCAGGTAGCCGGCCGCCGGGACGGCCAGCAGCCGTCCGATCCGCCGCGAACGGCGCTGGCGCCGGCCGCTGGCGTCGACGAACACCGGGGCGGCCGGGTCGGCGGGCCGTGCCGCGGTCGGGGTCTCGGTCACCGTGGTTCCTGGGGTCGGGCGGGTTCCGGCACTCCGCTGGTCTGAGCTCCGGACGGACGGTGGACCCGGGGGAGTTCAGCCGTCCGTCCGGAGCGGTTCCCCGACCGGCGGCGGACCCGGGGGAGTCTTCTGCCGGTCGGAGCTGTCCCGGACGGGCGGGGGCCCGGGGGAGCCCCGTGCCCGTCCGGAGTCGGTCCGGGCGGGCGACGGGTACAGGGGCCCGTCGGCCGCCCGGAGGCGGTGGCCGGTCGGACGGGGGCCCGGGGGTGCCCACCGTCCGACCGGAGTCGTTCAGTCCTGGTCGCTTCCCCCGTTCGACTGCTTGGACTGCTGGGAGTCGCCGTGCCCGGTCCGGCCGGGCGACGGCGCGGACGCCGACGGCGAGGCCGACTGGCCGGGGCCGGCCGACGGCTTGCCGCGGCCCGTCCCGGCGGACGGCTGGCCGCTCTGCTGGTCGCGGTCGTGCCCGGCGAGCAGGGCGCAGAAGCCGGTCACCTTCTCCGGCGTGCCGGCCGCCTTCAGCAGCTCGGCCAGCTCGGGGACGGCGGCCGTGTCCTTGGGCTTGCCGCCGGCCGCGACCCGCCCGGCGAAGACCTCGCACAGCCGGTCCAGGTCCGGCGGCACGTCGGCCGGGCCGGTGGCGGGCTGGCCGGACGGCCGGGCCGGGCCGGTGCCGGGGCGGGTGGTGCCCGCCGACGGCTTGCCGGTGCGCCCGCCGCCCGGCGTCCCGGACGCGGTGGCGGGCGCGTCGGTGGTCGGCGCGGGTGCGGCGCTGGTGGCCGCCGGGGCCGGGGCGGGACCGCCCAGCGACTCCGGCAGCCGGCCGGTGCCGGCCGCGACCGCGACGCCGCCCAGGGCGGTCACGCCCAGCGCGACGGCCACGGCCTTCGCGCTGAGGGCCCGCGCGAGCGCGGTGTCCGCCATCTTTCGTCTCCGGTGCGGTCGGGGGTCCGGCTGGTGACGAGCCTGCCGGAACGCGGCCATGGCCCCCTCTTCGCCGGGCAGCGGGCCGTCGCCGGCCGCCTCGCTCGTCGCAGCGGCGGCGAGCAGGGCGGCGAGCTCCGGCCGT
The DNA here is from genome assembly GCF_003751605.1 of Kitasatospora cineracea. NCBI lineage: Bacteria > Bacillati > Actinomycetota > Actinomycetes > Kitasatosporales > Streptomycetaceae > Kitasatospora > Kitasatospora cineracea. Next base: position 1,922,500 of record NZ_RJVJ01000001.1, on the reverse strand, counting down.
CCTGGCGCGGACTGCTGCCCGGCGGAGGGGTCCTGACCGGCCTCCGGGTCGACCGTGACGCCGCCGAGCAGCTGCTCGGCGGCGGCGCGATCGATCCGGCGGGATCGGTTGGTGCTCATCTCATGTCCTTCAGCGTCGGCACCTGCGCCGGTGTCACACCCTGCGCGGAAATCTTTTTCCCGGCCGTCCCCCCGGCCGCTCCCCCGGTTTTCCGGTGGGGCAGCCCGGCGGCCGCTCCCCCGCCCTGCTCCAGCACCTTGGCCAGCCGCCGCAGGCCCCGGTGGGCGGCCATCCGGACGCTGCCGGAGCGCTTGCCGAGCACCTTCGCGGCGCTCTCCGCGTCCAGTCCGAGCACCACCCGCAGCAGCACCGCCTCGGCCTGGTCGGGCGGCAGCGAGGCGATCAGCGCGAGCGCGTCGGAGGTGGCGACGGTGGCCATCGCCTGGCCCGCGGTGTCCTCGGCGGCGGCCAGTTCGGCCAGGTACTCCACCGGCAGGTCGGCGACCGGGCGGCGGCGCACCCGGCGCAGGTGGTCCATGGCCCGGTTGCGGGCCACCGTCGCGGCCCAGCCGCGGAAGCCGTCCGCGTCGCCGCGGAAGCCCGGCAGGTCGCGGGCGATCTGCAGCCACGCCTCGGAGGCGATGTCCTCGGCGTCCTCGGCCCGGCCGCCGACCAGCACCCGCAGGTAGCGCAGCAGCCCCGGCTGGACGGCCCGGAACAGGATCCGGAACGCCTCCTCGTCGCCCGCCTGGGCGGCGCGGACGGCCGTGGCGAGGGTCGCTTCGGGCGGCGCCGGGTCGGTCCGCCGGGCGGGCGGGCGGTCCGGTGCGTACGGACGGCCGGGCGGCTCCCCGTCGTCCGCCCCGTGGTGTTCAGCTGTGTGCACCCGCCACATCATGCGCCATCCGGGGGACCGCTCCCACTCCCGGTCCCGTGACGGAGCGGTGGCGGAGCCGTGCCCGGCCGGTGAGGGGCCGGTGCGGTCCGACGGCCCGTCAGCTGCGTCCCGGCCCCGGGACGCAGGGCCCGGAGCGGGCCGACCTTCGTCCCGCCGACTGCTGTCCTTCGCCCGCGGTCCGGCCCCACGCCCCCGCCATACCGTGCAAATACGGGGCAATCCGCCCCGTTTCCGCCCGTGGACGAGGAGGCCGGGAGCCGGCATGCGCACCGCCGAGGAGCTGTACACGACGGGGATCCGCGACCACTTCGCGCCCGCGCTGCGCGGGCTCGGCTTCCAGGGCTGGCGGCACTCCTTCTCGCTGCCCGACCGGGACCGCTGGGCGGTGCTCGGCGTGCGCGCGGTGCCCGGCGACGGGCGGGTCCGGTACACCGTCAACCTGTCCGTCACCGACAAGGCGGCCTGGGACCGGCGCAGCATCCGTCCCGACGCCAACTCCCCCACCGGGCTGGAGCGCTGGCACGCGCCGATCGGCGAGCTGCTGCCGGTCGGCGGCGAGGTCTGGTGGGAGGTGGCGCCCGGGCCGCGCTGGCTGATCGCCGTCGAGGACTCGGTGGCCGCCGTCCGCGGCTACGCGCTGCCGGAGCTGCGCCGCCGGCTGGTGGCCGGCGAGCGCGAGCACTACCTCGGCCAGGCCGAGCTGGACGGCGTCAACGGCGCCCTCGCCGCGGCCCGGCTGGCCCGCATCCAGCGGGCCGAACTCGCGGACGGCGTCCTGGAGTTGCACGGCGCGTGGAGTCGGCACGACCCGGCCGCGCACGCCGTCCTGGCGGGCGCCGCCCGCGGCTTCCTGTCCGTCCGGGACGCCCGCTTCCACGCCGTGCGGGTGCTCGACACGCTCGGCCGGACGCTGTGGGAGTTCCGGCCCGACCCCGGCGGGAACCATCCGGAACCGGACTGAGTCCCTGTCAGTGGCGGTGCGGAAGTGCACCGGTGTGACGCACGGGGCGAACCGCGGGGGGCGGACATGACGGGGACGGCGACGGCACCGCACGAGGAACGGCAGCTCGACTGGGACGGCTGCCTGAACGTCCGCGACCTCGGGCTGCTGCCCACCCGCGACGGGCGGCGCACCCGCACCGGCGCGGTGGTCCGCGCCGACAACCTCGACCGGCTCACCGCCGAGGGCCAGAACTCGCTGCTCGCGTACGGCGTGCGCACCGTCGTCGACCTGCGCGACCCGGCCGAGTACCGGCCGCTGCTGCCCGTCCCCGACGGGATCGACCTGGTCCGCGTCCCGCTGGACGCGCTGGCCGGGCCGCACTGGTGGGCCCGGTTCGGCGCCCTGGACGGCACCCCGCTGTCCTTCCGCCCCTACCTCGACCACTGCCGGCAGGCCGTCGCCGACCTGGTCGCCGCCGTCGCCCGGGCCCGCCCCGGCGCCGTCGTGGTGCACTGCGGGGCCGGCCGCGACCGCACCGGCCTGGCCGCCCTCGTCCTGCTCGCCCTCGCCGGGGCCACCCCCGCCGCGATCACCGAGGACTACCTGCTCTCCGCCGCCAACCTGCGGCCGCTGTGGACCATCCTGGACCGCCCCGAGGAGGAGGCCGGCATCGCCCGGGTCCTCGCCGACGCGGGCACCACCCCGGAGCGGGCCCTGCACGACGTGCTCGCCGAGTTCGACGCCGAGCAGTGGCTGCCCGCCGGGGACGTCGCCGCCGTCCGGGCCCGGCTGCTCGGATAACCGCTCGCGGCGCGGGCGGGGCGCGGCCGATACTGCCCGGCATGACGAACTTCGCGCTGTTCGACACCCGCGGCTACCCCACCGTCGACGTCCGCACCGGCTACGCCGGGTGGGTCGACAGCTACGAGGACACCGTCCAGGACGCGATGGACGTCGACGTGCTGGCCCGGCTCGCCGTCCCGCGCTGGGCCGACGCCGCCACCGCCGCCGACCTGGGCTGCGGCACCGGCCGCACCGGCGCCTGGCTGCGCGGGCGCGGCGTCGGCGCGGTGGACGGGGTCGACCTCACCCCCGAGATGCTCGCCCGCGCCCGCGAGCGCGGCGCCCACCGCACCCTGGTCGAGGGCGACCTCGCCGCGACCGGCCTGGCCGCCGGCGGCTACGACCTGGCCGCCTGCTCCCTCGTCGACGAGCACCTCGCCGACCTCGGGCCGCTCTACCGCGAGGCCCACCGCCTGGTCCGCCCCGGCGGCCTGTTCGTGCTGGTCGGCCTGCACCCGGCCTTCATCATGGCGGCCGGCATGCCCACCCACTACGACGGCCCCGACGGTCCGGTCGCCATCACCACCCACGTCCACCTGGTCAGCGACCACCTCACGGCCGGGCTCGCGGCGGGCTGGCAGCTCGCCGAGATGCGCGAGGAGGTGGTCGGCGACCAGTGGACGGCCCTCAAGCCCAAGTGGGAGCGCCACCGCGGGCAGCCGGTCTCGGCGGCGTACGTCTGGCGGAAGCCGTAGGAGCGGGGCGCCCTCAGAAGCCCGAGTTCGGCGCCGTCACGATCCGGGTGCGGCCGTCCGCCCGCGCGGCGAGGCCCGCCTCCAGGCGCAGGGCGCGGGCCGGCCCGAGCAGGGCGAGGGCCTCGGGGACGGGCGCCCAGCGGTGGGCGTCGAGCTCGCCGGGCGGGAGGGCGATCGGGGTGTCGGCGGGGAGGACGCCCAGGTCGAAGAGGAAGTGGCAGGCGGGGTGGTCGAGTTCGCCGCCGGGGTTGGTCCAGGCGACGGCCAGCAGTTCGCCGGCCTCGCGGTGCAGCCCGGTCTCCTCGTGGAGTTCGCGGGTGGCGCACTGCCGCGGGTTCTCGCCGAGGTCGACGGTGCCGCCGACGAACTGCCAGGCGTCGCGGTAGCCGGCCTTGACGATCAGGACGCGGCCGTCGGGGTCGGTGATCAGGCAGCCCGCGGCGGCGTACACGCGGTGCAGGGAGGCGAGCCACTCCTCGCGGGAGGCGAACTCGGGTGCGTCGGCCATGGCGCTCCTTCGGCGGGGGCGGGTGGTTGCGGCCCCACTCTCCCACCCCCGCCGGGGAACGGTCTCCCGGCGGGGGTCGGTCTCCTGCCGGGGGTCGGTCTCCTGCCGGGGATCAGTGCGCCGAGTGCCGTTCCGCGCCGCGGTGCCGGTGGCCCGGCAGATCGGTGTGGGTGGCGGGCCCGGCGGCCGGGCCGGCCGCCTCGGGCATCCGGCGGCCGCCGTGGCTGAACACCGCGTCGCCGTAGTGCGGGCCGGTGCGGGTGGCGGGGGCGGTGCCGGGGGGCGGTGGCGGGGCGAAGCCCGCCGGGTCCGCGGCCATGCCGCGGTGCGCCAGCACCTCCTGGGTGCCCCGGAGCACGGTCATCCTGTCGGTCGATCGCTTGGTCATCGCCGACCTCCCTTCATCAGACCGATATGCCCGTTATCGACCCGTATACACCGGGACACGTGAACTCCCGCGCCGGAACGGCGGGATCGGCGTCGGAACGGTGTGGGACCATGCCGCGTGGCCACGGTGATACAAGCCGACGAATCCCAGGAGTCCCGCACGACCCCGCCCCCGGCGCGGACCGGGCGCGCGGACCGCGTCCGCCACCCCGCCGCGCTGATCCGGCTGGTCGCCGGGGTCTGCTGGATCCTGCTGGTGCTGCTGCTGGCCGGCTACGCCCGCTCCTCGGTGTTCGGCCTGGACAGCGACGTGGCCCGCGGCGTCGACCTGCTGCCCTGGCCGCCCGCCAAGCTCACCGCCGCGCTGTGCGGCACCGCGCTGCTGACCGTCCCGCTCGGCTTCGCCGTCGACCGGGTGCTGCGCGGTGACGGCCGCCGGGTCGCCGACGCGGTCCTGGCCGCCGTCCTCGCCTACGGCCTCACGCTCGGCCTGGACCTGCTGGCCGGCGACCTCACCACGCTCACCCACCCGCTGCCCGCCGGCCTCGGCCGCACCGACCCGGTGTACGGGCACTTCGCCCCGGTGCTGGCCTTCATGACCGCGCTGGGCACCGCCGGACGGCGCCGCTGGCGCACCGCGCTGGCCGTCACGCTCACCCTGTCCGGCCTGTCCGGGCTGGTCACCGGGTACGCCACCCCGCTGTCGCTGCTGCTGGCCCTGCTGCTGGGCTGGACCACCGCGCACGCCGCCCGGTACGCCGTCGGCGAGCCGGTCGCCTCGCCCGCCGAGGGCCAGATCGCCACCGCCCTGGCCGGCACCGGCGTCCGCCCCGACGCGGTGCTCACCCTCGGCACCGGCCGCTACCTGGTCACCCAGCACGGCGGCGGCCCTGCCCTGGACGTCCACCTGCTCGACCGGTACGCGCAGGCCAGCGGGCTGCTCGGCCACCTGTGGCTGGCCCTGCGGCTGCGCACCGCGCCCCGCCCGCTCGGCCTGCGCCCGCTGCGCGCCGGGCTGGAGCACCAGACCCTGCTCGGCCACGCCGCGTCCGCCGCCGGGGCCCGCACCCGGCTGCCCGTCGCGGTGGTCGAACTCGGCCCGGACGCCGCCCTGGTGGCCTACCGGCGGCTCGACGCCCGCCCGTTCGCCGAGCTCTTCGCCGAACTCCCCGAGCCCCCCGGGCCCCCCGGCGAGGACCTCCACGACAGCCTTCCCGACAGCCTTCCCGACGGCCCCACCGACACCGAACTGCGCGACGCCTGGCAGCAGTTGGCGCTTCTCCAGCGCCGCCGGATCGCCCACCGCTCGCTCTCCCCGAACACCGTGCTGCTGGACGCCGAGGGCCGGGTCCACCTGGTCGGGCTGGCCCGCGGCGAGATCGCCGCGAGCGAACTGCTGCTGCGCCTGGACGTCGCCGGGCTGCTCGCCGTCCTCGCCGTGCACGCCGGGCCCGAGCGGGCGGTGCGGGCCGCGATCGAGGTGCTCGGGCCCGGTCCGGTCGGCACCGCGCTGCCGCTGCTGCAGCCGATCGCGCTGGCCCGCGACACCCGGGCCGCGCTGGCCCGGCACCGGAGCCTGGCCGCCGACCTGCGGGCCGAGGTGCAGCGCCGGATGCCGCAGGCCCCCGCCGAACCCGTCCGGCTGGAGCGGCTGCGCCCGCGCGTGCTGCTCACCGTGGTGGCCGGCATCGCGGCCGGGTACGCGCTGCTGCAGTTCCTGTTCAGCCTCGACACCAACCCGGTCAACCTGGTCACCGGGGCCGACCCGCTGTGGCTGGCCGGCGCGGCGTTCTGGGCCGCGGCCAGCTACCCCGTGGCGACCTTCGCGTTCAGCGGCTTCGTCCCCGAGAAGCTGTCGTTCCGCTCCACGCTGGCCGCCCAGACCGCCGGCTCCTTCGTCAAGGTGGCCTCCCCCGGCGGCGTCGGCGGCCTCGCCCTGAACACCCGCTACCTGCAGTGCGCGGGCATCCCCACCGCACAGGCGATGTCCAGCATCGGCGTCAGCCAGCTGTTCGGCCTGGTGCTGCACATGCTGCAACTCGCCGTGTTCAGCGCCCTGGTCGGCGTGAACGGCGCCGAGTTCGGCTCCGGCTCCTCGCCGCTGCCCAAGGGCTGGGTGCTGGGCCTGGCCGGCGCGGTCGGCGCCGTCGCCGCGGTGTCGGTCGCCGCCGTGCCGCGGCTGCGGCGGCGCGCCCAGACCCTGCTGCGGCCGCTGCGCGCCGAGGTGCTGCCGCGGCTGCTCGACCTGGCCCAGCACCCCGGCAAGCTCGCCGGCGGGGTGGCCGGGCAGCTGATGGTGTCGATGTGCTTCGTACTGTGCCTGTACTGCTGCACCCGCGCGGTCGGCCAGTACCCGGGCTTCAACGCCGTCGCGGTGGGCTTCCTGGCCGGCAACGCGGCGGGCAACGTGGTGCCCACCCCCGGCGGCGTGGGCGGCGTCGAGGGCCTGATGTCGTTCATGCTGGCGACCACCGGCCACATCGACAACGCGGGCGCGCTGGCCGCCGTCATGCTGTTCCGGATCCTCACCTTCATGCTCCCGGTGCTGCCCGGCTGGGCCGCCTTCGCCTGGCTGCAGCGCCGCCGGGCGATCTGACCCGGCGGCCCGGGAGGCTCGGAGGCCCGGCGGGGCTGCCTCCCGGGAGGGCCCGGCCGGGCTACTCCCGGTGGTCCTCGTCCTCCAGCCCGACCTCCCGGACCTGCTCCACCGCGTCGCCCTCGTCCACGGGCGCCGCGCCCCGCTCGCGCTGCTGCCGCAACACCTCCAGGTCGTCCACCTCCGGCTCGACCGCCGCCCGGTCCTGGTCGGCGGCCTCCAGCACGGTCGGGGACTGCTCGTCCTGCTCGTCCTCGGGGTACTCCGGGTTCTCCGCATTGGCACGCATACCGCCAGTATCCGACCGAACCCCGGCGAAGCCGAGGCTTTCCGGCGGCGGGTCTCCCCGGATCCGGGCCGCCGGCCGTGCTCAGGACGCCGCGGGGGCCCGGCGGTTGGCGGCCGGGACGACCAGCGGGGTGCCGGTCTCCGGGTCCGGGATGACCCGGCAGGGCAGCCGGAACACCTCCTCGACCAGCTCGGCGGTCACCACCTCCCGCGGCGGGCCCGCGGCCACCAGCCGGCCCTCGCGCAGCGCGACCAGGTGGGTGGCGTAGCGGGCGGCCTGGTTGAGGTCGTGCAGGACGGCGACCAGGGTGCGGCCCTGCTCCCGGTGCAGCCGGGCGCACAGGTCGAGGACCTCGACCTGGTGCGCGATGTCCAGGTAGGTGGTGGGCTCGTCGAGCAGCAGCAGCGGGGTCTGCTGGGCCAGCGCCATCGCGATCCAGACCCGCTGGCGCTGCCCGCCGGAGAGCTCGTCGACCGGGCGGTCGGCGAGCTCGGCGACCCCGGTGTCGGCCATCGCCCCGGCCACCACCCGCTCGTCCTCGGTCGACCACTGGCGCAGCACGCCCTGGTGCGGGTAGCGGCCGCGGGAGACCAGCTCGGCGACGGTGATCCCGTCCGGGGCGATCGACGACTGCGGCAGCAGGCCCAGCGTCCGGGCGACCTGCTTGGCGGGCAGCGTGGCGATCGACCGCCCGTCCAGCAGCACCTGCCCGGCGACCGGCTTGAGGGTGCGCGACAGCGCGCGCAGCAGGGTGGACTTGCCACAGGCGTTCGGGCCGACCACCACGGTGAAGGAGTGGTCGGGGACGTCGACGGTCAGGCCCTCGGCGATGGTGCGCCTGTCGTAGGCGAGGGTCAGGTCGCGGCCGGCCAGGCGCGGCTCGGGCTGGGCCATCGGGGGCTCCGTTCGGGACGACGGGGTGGACGGGGTGGACGGGACGTGCGGGGTCCGGGGGGCCGGGCCGTTCACAGGCGGCCGGCCCGGCGCTGGGTGGCCAGCAGCCAGACCAGGTAGCCGCCGCCGAGCACGCCGGTGACCACGCCGACCGGCAGTTGGCGCTCGCCGAACAGGTGCTGCGCGGCGAAGTCGGCGGTGACCAGCAGCGCGGCGCCGGTGCACATGGACGCGGCCAGGTTCGGGCCCGGCGCGCGGGTGATCCGGCGGGCCAGCTGCGGGGCGGTCAGGGCCAGGAAGTTGACCGGCCCGGCGGCCGCCGCGGCCAGCGAGGCGAGCAGCACGGCGGCGCCCAGCAGCGCCACCCGCAGCCGCTCGGGCCGCACGCCCAATCCGCTCGCCGCGTCGTCGCCCAGCTCCAGGGCGCGCAGCGCGGGGCCGCAGACCAGCAGCACCAGCGGGACGAGCACGGCCAGCGCGAGCGCCAGCGGGCGGGCCTGGTCCCAGCCGCGGCCGTCCAGGCTGCCGGTCAGCCAGAGCACCGCCCGGGCGGCGTCCATCAGTTGGGTGCGGGTCAGCAGGTAGCCGTTGACGCCGGTGAGGATCGCCGCCGTCCCGATGCCGACCAGCACCAGCCGGGCGCCCTGCACCCCGCCGCGCCAGGCCAGCGCGTAGATCAGCACGCCGGTGGCCAGCCCGCCCGCCACCGCGCCGCCGGCCAGCGCGGCGCTGGAGCCGCCCGCCACCACGACCAGCAGCGCGCCGGTGGCCGCGCCCTGGGTGAAGCCGAGGATGTCCGGGCTGCCCAGCGGGTTGCGCACCAGCGTCTGGAACAGCGCCCCCGCGAGCGCCAGGGCCGCGCCGACCAGCAGCGCGGTGGCGACCCGGGGCAGCCGCAGCTGGTTGACGACGAAGTCCTCGGCGGCGCTCCCGCCGCCGAACAGCGTGCGCACCACCTCGCCGGGCGCGATCGGGTAGTCCCCGCGCCCGAGCGCCAGCACCCCCGTCCCCAGTGCCACCAGCACCGCCGCCGCACAGACCGCCAGCGCCCGCGGCCGGTAGCGCACCGAGAACCGGGCCACCCTCAGAGTCTTCATGCGCGGGCCTTCCCCCGTCGTGCGAAGTACAGGAAGAACGGGCCGCCGAGGACGGCCGTGACGATGCCGACCTGGAGTTCGCCGGGGCGGCCCAGGACGCGGCCCAGGACGTCCGCGCCGAGCAGCAGCACGGGGGCCAGGACGGCGCAGTACGGGAGCAGCCAGCGCAGGTCGGGGCCGGTGAGGGCGCGGACCAGGTGGGGCACCATCAGGCCGACGAAGACGATCGGGCCGCACGCTGCGGTGGCCGCCCCGCACAGCAGCGTGACGGCGACGATCGCGGCGGCCCGGACCGCCGCGGGCCTGGCGCCCAGCGCCCGGGCCGCGTCGTCGCCGAGCGCGAGCGCGTTGAGCGGGCGGGCCAGGCCGAGCGCGAGCAGCGCGCCGACGGCGACGAACGGCAGGATGCCGAGCACGGTGGAGGTCCGGGCGCCGGCCAGCGAGCCGACCGTCCAGAACCGCATCCTGTCGAGCGAGGCGGTGTCCAGCAGCATCACGGCGCTGACGTACGAGTAGAGGGTGGCGTTGAGCGCGGCGCCGGCCAGGGCGAGCCGGGCGGGGGTGGCGCCGCGTCCGCCGCCGACGGCGTACACCAGGACGGAGACCAGGGCGGCGCCGGCCAGTGCCCACCAGACGTAGCCGGTGAAGGAGCTGACGCCGAGCAGGGCGACGGCGGTGGCGACGGCGGCGGAGGCACCCGCGTTGATGCCGAGCAGGCCGGGGTCGGCGAGCGGGTTGCGGGTGAGCGCCTGCATGACGCCGCCGGCCAGGCCGAGCGCGGCGCCGGCGAGCAGGCCGAGCAGGGTGCGGGGCAGCCGCATCCGGTGGACGACGGTGTAGCCGGGGGCGTCCGGGTCGAGGAGTCCGTGCCAGACCTCGGCGGGGCCGAGCTGCTTGGCGCCGAGGCCGAGGCTGAGCACCAGGACGGCGAGCAGCACGAGCAGCCCGGCGGCCAGGCCGAGCGCGCGGGGCGAGCCGCGGCGGGCGGGGGCGGCGCCGGGTATCGGGAGGGAGCCGGTGGTGCTCAAGGGTGCTCCGGATCGGTCGGGGGACGGGTCGGCGGGCCCGGGGGCTCTCCGTACCGCAACTTAGGTTAGGTTAACCTGCGTACGCCCGGCGGCTACCGCCGGGTACCGCACCCCGGCGTCCCGTCGGCGTGCGGCTCCCCCCTGCCCCGAAGCGCCCGAACCGAGGTACCGCCATGCCCTCTTCCCCCCGCCTGACCCGCCGCGGCCTGCTCGCCGCGGGCGGGGCCACCGCCCTCGGCGCGGTGCTCGCCGCCTGCGGCTCCTCCGGCGACGAGAAGGCCGCGGGCGACGGCGGTTCGGCCGGCGGCGGTTCGGCCGGCGGCGGCCCGTGGACCTTCACCGACGACCGCCCGCAGACCGTCACCGCGAAGAGCACCCCCGCCCGGGTGGTGGCCTTCACCGGTGCCGCCGCCGCGCTCGCCGACTTCGGCCTGGGCAAGCAGCTGGTCGGCGTCTTCGGCGAGACCAGGACCGCCGACGGCAAGGCCGACCCGCAGGCCGGCAGCCTGGACGTGGACAAGGTCGAGATCATCGGCAACGCCTGGGGCGAGTTCTCGATCGAGAAGTACGCGGCCCTGCGCCCCGAGCTGCTGGTGACCCACATGTACGACCCGGGCGCGTACTGGTACGTGCCCGACGAGTCCAAGGACAAGATCCTCCAGCTCGCCCCGCAGGCGCTGATCTCCACCGGCCGGGTCACCATCACCCAGCCGATCGAGCACTACGCCAAGCTCGCCGAGTCGCTGGGCGCGGACCTGAAGGCGCAGCAGGTCCTCGACGCCAAGGCCCGGTTCGAGAAGGCGTCCGAGGAGCTGCGGCAGGCCGTCAAGGCGGCCGGCGGCGTCAAGGTGATGGCCTGTTCCGGCAGCGCCGACCTGTTCTACGTCTCCAACCCGAAGATCTCCTGCGACCTGATCTACTTCGCCGAACTGGGCGTGGAGTTCATCCAGCCGGAGAAGACCGACGGCGGCGACTACTACGAGGGCCTGAGCTGGGAGAACGCCGGCAAGTACCCGGCCGACCTGCTGCTGCTCGACCAGCGCTCCACCGCCCTGCAGCCCAAGGACCTGGCCGCCAAGCCCTCCTGGGGCCAGCTGCCCGCCGTCAAGGCCGGGCAGATCACCCCGTGGGACGCGGTGCCGCGCTTCTCCCACGCCGGGTTCGCCCCGCTGATCGAGCGGCTGACCGCCGCGATCCAGAAGTCCCGCAAGCTGAGCTGAAGGACCGCCAGATGACCGGACAGGCCCAGGAGTACGACTTCTTCCCCGCGCACGTGGTGCGCACCCGCCGGCTCGGCCCGACCATGCTGCGGGTCACCTTCGGCGGCGGAGCGCTGCGCTCCTTCGCCGGCGGCGGGCGCGACCAGTCCTTCTCGCTCTTCCTGCCGCAGCCCGGCCAGGACGAGCCGGACCTCCCGTACGCGGAGGGCGAGGGCTGGTTCGCCGCCTGGCGGGCGATCCCGGCGGACCGGCGGGCCGTGATGCGCTCGTACACCGTCCGCGCGCAGCGGGCCGAACCGCCGGAGCTGGACGTCGACTTCGCGCTGCACGGCGTCGGAGCGGACGGCCACGCGCCTTCCGGCCCCGACGGCCCCGACGGCCCCGCGCCCGCCGGTCCGGCCGCCGCCTGGGCCGCCGCGGCCCGGCCCGGCGCCCGGGTGGTGCTGCTCGGCCCGGCCGTCGCCGACAACCGCTCGGTGGCCTTCCGGCCGCCCGCGGGCACCGGTTTCGTGCTGCTGCTGGCCGACGAGACCGCGCTGCCCGCGGCCGGCGGCATCCTGGACTGGCTGCCGGCCGGCACCCGCGCGCTGGTCTGGATCGAGGTGCCGGACGCCGCCGACATCCAGGACCTGCCCGCCCCCGCGGGCGTCGACCTCACCTGGCTGGTGCGCGCACCCGGCACGCCCTCCGGCCTGCTGCCGGCCCTGCGCTCGGCCGAACTGCCCGACGGCGCCCCGTACGCCTGGATCGCCGGCGAGTCCGGCACCGTCAAGGAGCTGCGCCGCCACCTGGTGCGCGAACGCGGCGTCGACCGGCGCGCGGTGGCCTTCTCCGGCTACTGGCGGCGCGGCGCCTCCGAGGACCGGCTGCGCGAGGAGGCGTACGCCCGGCCGTCCTGAACCCCTCCCCCCTCCTTCCGCAGGCCCGCCCCCCTCCCCGGGGCGGGCCTGCGGCGTTCCCGCCACAGCGCCTTAATGCCCCATCAATGCTCTTGCAAGAGAGTTGCAATAAGGTGGCACTCGCAACTGACCCTCCGTCCGACCGAGAAGGGCTGCTCAGCCATGGGTGCCTACACGCTGCCTGACCTCCCGTACGACTACTCCGCCCTCGAGCGCGCGATGTCCGCCGAGATCCTCGAACTGCACCACTCCAAGCACCACCTGGCGTACGTCAACGGCGCCAACTCGACGCTCGACCAGCTCGCCGAGGCCCGCGACAAGGAGCAGTTCGGCTCGCTGGTCGGCCTGCAGAAGACCCTGGCCTTCCACCTCTCCGGCCACGTGCTGCACTCGCTGTTCTGGGAGAACCTCTCCCCCGACGGCGGCGACCGCCCCGAGGGCGCCCTCGCCGACGCCATCACCGAGCACCTCGGCGGCTTCGACGCCTTCAAGCAGCAGCTCACCGCCGCCACCGTCGGCGTCCAGGGCTCCGGCTGGGGCATCCTCTCCTGGGAGCCGCTCGGCAAGCGCCTGATCGTCGAGCAGGTCTACGACCACCACGGCAACGTCGGCCAGGGCACCGTCCCGCTGCTCGCCTTCGACGCCTGGGAGCACGCCTACTACCTGCAGTACAGGAACGTCCGCCCCGACTACGTCACCCGCCTCTGGGACGTCGTCAATTGGCAGGACGTCAGCGCCCGCTACGCCGCCACCCAGGCCTGACCCGCCCCGGCGGGGGCCCAGCGCCCCCGCCACCCGGCCGCGACCACCCCCTCCCCAGCACTCCCGTCCTCCCGACGCCCCCACCACCCAGCCGCACTCACCCCCTCCCCCAGCACTCCCGCCCTCCCGACGCCCCCACCACCCAGCCGCGCCCCGCCTTCCCCCGACACCCCGCCACCCCCAGCCCTCCCCCGACACCACACCACCCGGCCGCACTCTCCCCCTCCCCCGCCGTGCCCTAGCGTGGGAGCCATGAACGGGGAACGGGACGACGCGGCGCGGGAGTTCGAGAGCCACCGGGCGCGGCTGTTCGCGCTGGCCTACCGGATGCTCGGCTCGGCCGCCGAGGCCGAGGACACCGTGCAGGACGCCTACCTGCGCTGGCACGGCGCCGCCCCCGGGCAGGTCGCGGCGCCCGGGCCGTGGCTCAACAAGGTGGTCGCCAACCTCTGCCTGAACCGGCTCACCTCGGCCCGGGCCCGCCGCGAGGAGTACCCGGGCACCTGGCTGCCGGAGCCGGTGGCCACCGGGGCGCTCGGCCCGATGGAACGGGCCGAGCAGCGCGAGGCCGTCTCCTTCGCCGTCCTCACCATTATGGAGCGCCTCTCCCCGCCCGAACGCGCCGCCGTCGTCCTGCGCGACGCCTTCGCCTACAGCCACCGGGAGATCGCCGGCGTCCTGGACTGCACCGAGGCCGCCGCCCGCCAGCTCTACCACCGCGGCCGCAAGCACCTCTCCGACGGCGCCCCGCCGCCCGGCGGCGTCGACGCCGAGCAGAACGCCGCCCTGCTCGGCCGCTTCCTGCGGGCCGCCTCGGACGGCGCCCTCGACCAGCTCGAACAGCTCCTCACCGAACAGGTCGTGGTCTGGGCGGACGGCGGCGGCAAGGTCCGCGCCGCACTCCGGCCGGTGCACGGCCGCACCAACACCGCCCGCTTCCTGGCCGGCCTGTTCGAACGGTTCACCACCGGCGTCCGGTTCGAGGTCGCCGAGGCCAACGGCACCCCCGTCCTGCTCGGCTGGGAGGGCGACGCGCTCACCTCGCTCGGCCAGGTCGAGGCCGGCCCCGACGGCGTCACCGCCGTCCGGATCCTGCGCAACCCGGACAAACTCGCCCACTACGCGGACCGGCACCGCGCGCTGTCACAGAACGGCTGACCGTCCGGTTCCTTCCGGGGAGAGCACCCGCCACCCCCGCCCGGAAGGAACCGGACCATGACCGACCGCCCCGACCTCCCCCTGCTGGTGACCGGCGCCACCGGCGTCCTCGGCCGCGAGGTACTGCGGCACGCCCGCGCCACCGGCCGCCCGGTCCGCGCCCTCACCCGGCGCACCGCCCCGCCCGCCGACGCCGACACCCACTGGTGCACCGGCGACCTCACCGCCGGCACCGGGCTCGACCCGGCGTTCACCGGCGCCGACGCGGTGATCCACTGCGCCAGCGACCCGCGGCACCCGAAGAACGACCTGCCCGCCTTCCGCCACCTGCTGGAGGCCGCCCGCCGGGCCGGCGTCCGGCACGTCGTCAACATCTCGATCGTCGGCGTCGACCGGATCCCGCTGGCCTACTACCGGATCAAGCGGCAGGGCGAGGAACTGCTCGCCGCGTCCGGCCTCGGCTGGACCAACCTGCGCGCCACCCAGTTCCCGCAACTGCTGGACGGCATGCTCCGCCCGCTCGGCCGGCTGCCCGTCCTGCCGATGCCCTCCCGCACCCCCGTGCAGCCCGTCGACCCCGCCGAGGTCGCCGCCCGCCTGGTCGCGCTCGCCCTCGGCGACCCGGTCGGCCACGCCCCCGACCTGGCCGGACCCGAGACCCGTCCGGCCACCGACCTCGCCGCCGCCTGGCTCCGCGCCCGCGGCAGCCGCCGCCCCGTCCTGCCCGTCCACCTGCCCGGCCGCGCCGGCCGCCTGCTGCGCGAGGGCGCCCTCACCTCACCCGGCCACGCCGACGGCACCCGCACCTGGGACGACTACCTGGCCGCCCGGCACTGAACCGGAGGCCCGGGAAGCGGCGGGCCGCCGCCCACCGCTCCCCGGGCCGGTCCGCCCCGCTACCGGTTCACCGGAACGCGGGGGCGGCGGCCCGCGCCCAGTCCGCGTAGCTGCGCGCCGGACGCCCGAGCACCCGCTCCACGTCCGGGCTGACCCGCTGCTCCGCGGGCAGCGGCGAACCGAGGATGTCGAGGGTGCCGTCGAGCACCTCCGCGGGCACGAAGCGCGCCAGGTGCGCGCGGGCCTGCTCCCGGGTCAGCTCGACGAACGCGACCTCCGCACCGACCACCTCGCCCAGCACCGCCGCCTGCTGCCGGGGCGTGATCGCCTCGGGGCCGGTCAGCACGTACACCTGCTCCCGGTGCCCGTCCTCCCGCAGCGCGACGGCCGCCACCGCCGCCAGGTCCGCCGGGTCCACCACCGGCAGCGCCACGTCCGCGAACGGGGCGTGCACGGTGCGCTGCCCGCGGACGCCCTCCGCCCAGGCGTACGTGTTGGACGCGAACCCGCCGGCCTGCAGCACGGTGTACGCCAGCCCGCTGTTGCGCAGCGCCGCCTCGAACTCGCGCAGCCGGAAGTGCGAGGCCGCCTCCGGCCGGGTCCCGTTGATCTGCGAGGACAGCATCACCACCCGCTCGACACCCGCCGCCTTCACCTGCTCCAGCAGCTCCGCGGCCGGCGCCCCGGGACCGTTCAGGTCCCCGGCCAGCAGCAGGAACAGCGCGTCCGCCCCCTCCAGCGCGGGCAGCAGGCTCGAGAAGTCGGCCAGGTCCGCGGCCAGGTGCGCGACCCCCTCCGGGAAGCCCCCGTCCGGCACCTGCCGGGAGACCGCGGTGACCTGCTCGCCCGCCGCGACGAGCAGCGAGACCAGCGGACGGCCGACGTTCCCGGTGGCTCCAGTAACAACGATCATGATCGAGCTCCTCGGTTCAGCAGGGCCCAAGTCCCTTGCCCACACGGCCTTTTCGGCCACGTCCACGACGCTAACACCGGGGGGCTAAAGGTCACCTAGAGGAAACCGACCCCCCGCCCCGCCCCTACAGTGGGCACCCGGACCACGACCGACGAGAGGACCCCCGGTGGCCACCCAGCCCCACCCCATGACCAACCTCCCGCCCGGCAGCCCCGCCGGCGCCCAGGTCTGCCCGATCACCCCGGTGCTCGACCTCGTCTTCAGCCGCTGGACCACCCCCATCCTCTGGACCCTCACCCACCTCGGCCGCCAGCGCTTCGTCGAACTGAGCCGCAACCTCGGCACCGTCAGCGCCAAGGTCCTCACCCAGCGCCTCCGCCAACTCGAACGCGACGGCCTGGTCATCCGTACTTACCACGCCGAAGTCCCACCCCGCGTCGACTACGAGATCAGCGAACTCGGCCGCACCCTCACCCCCCTCTTCGCCGCCCTCACCGACTGGTCCGAACACCACCTCCCCGCCGTCGAACAGGCCCGCACCACCTTCGACACCACCCACCCCTGACCCGCCCCGCCCCACCCCCGGAAACGCCAAGAGGCCCAGGTCACGGGCTACATGACCTGGGCCTCCACTGAGCCGCCTATGGGATTCGAACCCATGACCTACGCATTACGAGTGCGTTGCTCTGGCCAACTGAGCTAAGGCGGCACCGTTGCCGGTGACCCGGCCCCGTGGGGGCAAGGGTCGCATCGGCAACGCGCGCCAGTCTACACAGTTTCCGGGGGTGATCCGTACGCGGCCGCCGGTGGGCGGGGGTCAGGCGGAGGCGACGGCGAGCTTGGCGGCGAAGCCGGCGAAGAGGACGGCGACGGTGGAGGTGAGGCCGGCGGAGAGGCGCTTGCGGCGGCGGAAGGCGTTGGCGAGCGTGGTGCCGGTGAAGATCAGCAGGGAGAGGTAGAGGAAGGAGAACGCCTGGAGGATCCCGCCGAGGAGGGCGAAGGAGAGGGCGGGGGTCCGGTAGGAGGGGTCGACGAACTGGGTGAAGAAGGAGAGCAGGAAGAGGATCGCCTTGGGGTTGAACAGGCTGATCATCAGCGCCCGGCGGAACGGCCGCTCGCCGTCCTCGACGACCGCGTCCTCGGCGGGGCCCGCGGCGAGGGCCCGCTCGCGCCACATCTGGCGGGCGGCCCGCAGCATGCCGTAGCCGATCCAGAGCAGGTAGGCGGCGCCGCCGAACCTGACCACCGCGAAGACCGCGGGGTTGGCCCGGAGCAGGGAGGCCGCGCCGAGGGCGGTGAGGCTGATCAGGACGAGGTCGCCGAGGAAGACGCCGCAGGCCGCCCGGTAGCCGGTGCGGATGCCCTTGCGGGCGGCGACGGAGAGCACGTAGAGGGAGTTGGGTCCGGGCAGCAGGACGATGGCCAGGGCACCGAGGACGTAGGTGGCCAGGTCGTGGACTCCGAGCACTGCAGTCTCCATGGGGGGCGGGCGGAGCGGACGGGGGCGGGAGCGCCGAAGGGGCTGCGCCATGGTAGCTGCCAGCCCCTTCGTACGTGGACACTCCTGACAGAGCCGCCCCGGAGCCCCGCCCCGGAGCCCCTCCCCGGAGCCCCGGACCGGGGCCCTTCCCAGGAGCCCCGGCCAAAAGCCCCCGCCCCGACACACCCCGCCTCAGTCCTTGCAGACCTTCCCGTTGGCGGGTGCCTCCCCGCCCAGCAGGTAGCCGTTGATCGCGTCGTCGATGCAGGTGTTCTGCCGCTGGTACGCGGTGTGCCCGTCGCCCTCGTAGGTGAGCAGCCGCCCGGCCTCCAGCTGCCCGGCCAGCGACTTCGCCCAGGCGTACGGGGTGGCCGGGTCCCGGGTGGTGCCGACGACCACGATCGGGTCGGACCCGGCGGCCCGGACGGTGTGCGGGGCGCCGGTGGCCTTGTCGGGCCAGTAGCCGCAGCCGAGCGCCATCCAGGCCATGTCGCGGCCGAAGTGCGGGGCGGCCTTCTCGAAGGCGGGGAGCGCGGCGGTGACCGCGGCCGGGTCGGCGAACGGGGCGGGCAGGTCGAGGCAGTTGACGGCCATGTTGGCGTACATCAGGTTCTCGTAGCTGCCGTCGCTGCCGCGCCCGTAGTAGCTGTCGGCGAGCTTGAGCAGCGCGCTGCCGTCGCCGGCCAGTGCGGTGGTCAGGCCCTCGCGCAGGTAGGGCCAGAGCGATTCGGCGTACATCGCCTCGGCGACGCCGGTGAGCGCCTGGGCCTCGGTCAGCGGGCGGTTCTGCTCGGTCGGCAGCGGGTTGGCGTCGAGCTGGGCGAACAGCGCGTCGAGCTTCTTCCCGGCCTCCTCGGCGCTGCGGCCGACGGGGCAGTCGTCGCGCTTGGCGCAGTCCTCGGCGAACGCCGTCCAGGCGGTCTCGAAGCCGCCGGCCTGGGTGAGGTTGCCGGTGGCGGCGTCCAGCGAGGGGTCCATCGCGCCGTCCAGGACGACCTTGCCGACCTTGCCCGGGAACAGGCCCGCGTACGTCGCGCCCAGGAAGGTGCCGTACGACTTGCCGACGTAGTTGAGCTTCCGGTCGCCGACCAGCCCGCGCAGCACGTCCATGTCGCGGGCCGCCTCCACGGTGGAGACGTGGCCCAGCAGGTCGCCCGCCTGGGCCCGGCAGCCGGCCGCGAACTCCTTGTCGGCGGCCACCAGCGCGTCGGTCTCGCCCGGGTCGTCGGGGGTGAGGTCGGTGGCGGTGTACGCGTCCATCCGCGGGCCGGTCAGGCAGGTGATCGGCGCGGACCGGCCGACGCCGCGCGGGTCGAAGCCCACCAGGTCGAAGCTGGAGCGCACGCCCGCGTCGTAGCGTCCCGCGATCCGCTCGGTGTAGTCGATCGCGGAGCCGCCCGGCCCGCCCGGGTTGAGCAGCAGCGAACCGATCCGGTGCCCGGTGCCGCCGGCCGGCTTGCGGACCGCGGACAGCTGCACGTCGTGCCCGTCGCCGGGGTGCGCGTAGTCCAGCGGCACCTTGAAGGTGGTGCACTCGAACCCGGAGTCGCACGACTTCCAGCTCAACTGCTGTGCGTAGTACGGGGCCAGGGCCACCGACACCTCGGCCGGCAGCGGCTCCAGCGGGGTCGCCCCGGCGGTCTGGGCGCCGGACGCGGGAGCCCCGGACGCCACACTGTCCGTCGAACTGCCCGCGGCGCCGGACGGGGTCGGATGCCCGGAGGTGCAGCCCGCCAGCAGCGACACTGCGGCGGCCAGCACGGCGGCGGCGACGGCCGGCCGGCGGGTCCGGGCGA
Organism: Kitasatospora cineracea; assembly: GCF_003751605.1. Classification (NCBI taxonomy): domain Bacteria; kingdom Bacillati; phylum Actinomycetota; class Actinomycetes; order Kitasatosporales; family Streptomycetaceae; genus Kitasatospora; species Kitasatospora cineracea. The sequence goes on along the minus strand of NZ_RJVJ01000001.1, from coordinate 1,903,257 downwards.
CTCTCATGACGGTGGGTCCTCTCCCCTGGGGAACGGCCCGGCAGCCGGGCCGGCACCGGAGGCCGAGCCTAGCGGGCAGCACCGCCACCCCCGGCGACTCGCCCCGACCACCACCCCGCCCGGCCGATCATCACACCGCCGATCGCACCACGGCCCCGCACCGAACGGCGCAACCCCCGCACCGGGCACCGCGATCCCCCCGCACCGAACAGCGCAACCCCCCGCACTCCCCCACTCCGGGCGCCCCCGCTCCGGACGCCCCGCCCCGTCTCAGTCGCCCGCTACTTGGCGAGCTGCTCCGCCAGGTACTGCACCGCGACCCGCACCAGCCGCAGCCGCTCCCGCTCCGGCGTGTAGTCCTGCACCACCTCGGAAGTCCGCACCTCGGCCCGCGACTTGGCGTCCCGCAGCGCCGCCTGCACCGCCCGCCCGGACGCCACCCCGTCGGTGTCCCGCTTCGCCGCGGCCAGCAGCAGCCGCGCCCCCACCGCCCCGGAGGCCTCCGTCGCCGCTCCGGTCAGCGCCTTCGCGTCGTACCGGCCGGAGACCGCCGCGGCCGCCCCGTACAGGTCGGGACGGGCCAGCCCGGCCGCCGCCGCGCAGGGCGCGCCGCCGTCCACACCGAGCACGCTCCAGCCCGCGGGGCCGGCCGGCAGGGTGCGGAAGGCGGCGCCGACGGCCGAACGCAGCGCCGCGTCGTCGGCGACCGCCTGCGGGGCGGCGGCCACCAGGTCGCAGGGGTGGCCGGTGCCGCCGGGCGCCTCGGGGGCGACCACCACGAACGGCCGGGCCTTGCCCTGCTGCACCGCCGACGCCACCCCGTCGAACACGTCCGGCAGGTCGGCGTCGGCGGTCCGCCCTGGCGTCCCGGAGTGCAGCACGATCACCGGGAACCGGTCCGTCGCGTTCCTGCCGTACTCGGCGGGCAGCCACACCCGCACCGTCCGCGCCCGCCCGTCCGGCCCGGGCACCGCCCCCTGCATCAACTCCCCGCCCGCCGCCCGCCCCACCGCCGCGAACGCCACCGGCGAAGGCGAGGGCGAGGGCGAGGGCGACGTCGAAACCGGTGCCGAGGCCGCCGCCCCGTCCGCACTGCCCGCGGACCGCCCCTCCTCCACCGCCGCCACCGCCTGCCGTGCCCCGCCCCGCGCCCCCAGCAGCACCGCCACCCCGAGCGCACTCACGCACATCAGGCACAGCGCCGCCGCCCCCGCCCGCACCAGCGCCGGACGCGCCTCCGCCGCCAGCTCGTACGTCTGCGCGGCCCGCAGGTCCCGCCAGCGCACCATCGCCGAACGGGCCAACCAGCTGCCCGCCACCGCGGCCACCAGCAACAACAGGACGAGGAGCGAACGGGGCATGGGACGCACCACCTCGGGGAAGGACCGGCCGCCGGACGCGAGCGCGTGGTCAGTGCACAGGGTGCAAGACCACGTGCCCCCTGGCCCTGGGGCGGTACGGGCGTCTCCGCACGTTCACTCGAACGAGCGACGGCCGGACGGCCACCCCGGCGGCGCCCCGGACGGTCCCGGACGGCGCCCCGAACGGCACTCCGGGCTGCGCCCCGGATACGCCCCGAACGGCGCCCCGGACGGTCCCGGAGAACGGCCGCTCAGCCCGCCCGCAGCGCCACCGTCATCGCCTCCACCGCCAGCAGCGGGTCCACGTTCCGGTCCAGCGCGCGGCGGCAGGCCAGCACCGCCTCGATCCGGCGCAGCGTGTTCTCCGCCGCGCCCGCCCCCGCGACCCGCTGCAGGGCCGGCCGCTGGTCCTCGTTCGCCAGTTCGCCGCCCGCGCCGAACTGCAGGGCCAGCACGTCCCGGTAGAAGCCCAGCAGGTCGCCCAGCGCCACGTTCAGCGTCTCGCGTCGGGTCCGGGTGGCCCGGCTCTTCTGCCGCTTCTCCAGCTCCTTCACCGCCCCGGCCATGCCGCGCGGCGCCCGGCTGCCCTCCGCCGCGCCGTACGCGGCCCGCAGGTCCTCGGTCTCCCGGGCGTCCTGGGTCTCGGCCAGCGCCTCGGCGTCCGCCTTCGCGGTGTCCACCAGCCGCTGCGCGGCCGCCAGGCAGCCGCCCAGGTCGGACACCTCCAGCGGGATCCGCAGCACCTCGGCCCGCCGTGAACGGGCCTGCTCGTCCACCGCGAGCCGCCGCGCCCGGTCGATGTCGCCCTGCCCGGCCAGCGCCGCGATCCGGGCCGCCGCCGGCTCCACGCCGTCCCGCCGCACCAGCATGTCGGCGACCGCCTCCGCGGCGGGCGTCCGCAGCACCAGCAGCCGGCAGCGCGAGCGGATCGTCGGCAGCACGTCCTGCACGGACGGCGCGCACAGCAGCCACACCGTCCGCGGCGAGGGCTCCTCGACGCCCTTCAGCAGCGCGTTCGCGGCCGCCTCGGTCAGCCGGTGCGCGGCGTCCACCAGGATCACCGACCAGCGGCCGCCGGTCGGGTAGCTCGCCGCCCGCAGCACCAGGTCGCGCATGTCGCCGACGCCGATCGACAGACCGTCCGTCCGGACCTGCTTCACGTCCGCGTGGCTGCCCGACAGCACCGTGTGGCACCCGTCGCAGAACCCGCAGCCCGGCACCCCGCCCAGCTCCAGGTCCGGGCTGGTGCACTGCAGCGCCGCCGCGAACGCCCGCGCCGCCGTCACCTGCCCGGCGCCCGGCGGGCCGGTGAACAGCCAGGCGTGCGTCATCAACGAGGCGTTGCCCGCCGCGGCCCCGCCGCGGCCCGCCAGCACGCTCGCCCGGGCCGCCCGAGCGGCCGCCTGCAACTGCTCGACCACCCGGTCCTGCCCGACCAGGTCGTCCCACACACTCACGCCGCGCTCCTCCTCGCCGATCCCGCCCCGCCGAGCCTAACCCCGGCCCAGGACACCCCCGGCGCAGGCCGCCGACGCCCACCACGAGCAGGACCGGCCCCGCACACGCCGCCCCGACCGCGGCACCGCCGCAAGGGCCGGAACGGCGTACCGCCCGGACGGCTAGTCCTTGCGGCGCCGCCAGCCGCCCTTCTTGGACTGCTGCTGCTCCTCCTCCGGCCCGGCCTCGGGCTCCGCCGCCTCCCAGCGCGCCCACTCCTCGCGGGAGCCGAGCAGACTGTCCGTCAGGCTGGGCAGGTCGTCGAGCGGGGTCTCCTCCGCCCACTCCGGCCGGGGCCGCAGCTCCCGGGTCTGCGCCGAGTCGGGCTCGTCCCGGAACAGCCCCTCGGGCACCCGCCGGGCGGGGTCCGCCACCGGCAGCACCGCCGTCTCCTCGGCGTCCCCGACCTTCGGCAGCACCGCGGTCTCGTCCACCGCCGGCTTCCCCGGGCCAGAACCAGAACCAGCGTCCTTCGCCCCCGAACCCGACTTCCCCGCCCCGGGCTTGGGCAGCTCCCGGGTGCTCTCCGAGTCGGCGTCGACCTTCGGCAGCACCGCCGTCTCGTCCACCTTCGGCAGCACCGCAGTCTCATCCGCAGCCGGAACCGGAGTCGGAGCCGGAGCCGGAGCCGGAGCAGCCGGAGCCTCCGCTGCCAGCGCCGCGGCCGCTTCCGCCTCGGCGGCCCGCCGCGCGGCCTCCGCCCGCTGCAGCGCCTCCTCGGCGCGCCGCCGCTGCTCCTCCCGCTGCAGCTCGCGCTGCCGGGCGAACTCGGCCCGGGCGGCCTCCTCCGCGGCGGCCTTGCGCGCGGCCTCCGCCGCCGCCTCGGCCCGCGCCGCCTCCTCGGCCCGCCGCGCGGCGTCCTCCTCGGCGCGCCGGGCGGCCTCCGCCTCGGCGGCGATCCGGGCGGCTTCGGCGGCCTTGCGGGCGGCCTCGGCCTCGACCCGGGCGGCTTCCTCGGCCGCGAGCCGGTCCTTCTCGGCCTGCTCGGCGCGCAGCTGCTCCAGCAGTTCGAGGCGCTTGCGCTCGGCCTCCTCGGCGGCCTTGCGGGCGGCCTCTGCCTCGGCGGCCCGCCGGGCGGCCTCCTCGCGGGCCTTGCGCTCCTGCTCGGCCTTGGCGGCCTTCTCCTGGTCGGAGAGCGGCAGTTCGCGGTCGAGCCGGTGCCGGATCGCGGTGGTGACGTTGGCGGCGGGCTGGGTGCCGTCGACGACCAGGTAGCGGGCCGGGTCGGCGGCGGCGAGCGCCAGGAAGCCGGAGCGGACCCGCTGGTGGAACTCGGTGGGCTCGGACTCCAGCCGGTCTAGCGCCTCGGTGAAGCGGTCCCGGGCGGCGGTCGGGTCGACGTCCAGGACGACGGTCAGGTCGGGCACCAGCCCGCCGGTGGCCCAGCGGGAGATCCGGGCGACCTCGGTGGCGGCCAGGTCGCGGCCGGCGCCCTGGTAGGCGATGGAGGAGTCCATGTACCGGTCGGTGAGGACGACCGCGCCGCGCTCCAGCGCCGGGCGGATGACGTTCTCGACGTGCTCGGCCCGGTCGGCGGCGTAGATCAGCGCCTCGGCGCGGTGCGACAGGCCGGTGTTGCCGACGTCCAGGACGAGGGCGCGCAGCCGCTGCCCGATCGGGGAGCCGCCGGGCTCGCGGGTGAGGACGACCTCGTGGCCCTTGGCCCGGATCCACTCGGCCAGCGCCTGCGCCTGGGTGGACTTGCCGGCCCCGTCGCCGCCCTCCAGGGCGATGAAGTAGCCCTTCCCGGCGGCCCGGTGCGGGGCGACCTCGGCCTGCCCGCGGACGGCCTGGGCCAGCTCGCGGCCGAACGGGACGACGCCGCGCTGGTCGTCGGTCTTGAGCAGCACGACGGCGGCCAGCGCCAGGGTGAGCAGCCCGGCGGTGGAGACGGCGAGCGCCGCACCGTCGTGGATGAAGGTGAAGTGGCCGCGGCCGACCTCGCCGAGGGTGACCTGCCCGTACGCGGCGGCCAGCAGCGGCATGCCGACCAGCGCGGCGCCGACCACGGCCCGCAGCACGGCGTACAGGTGCTCGGTGACCTTGCCGAGCCGGATCTCCTCGATCTCCTGGGCGAGCAGCCCGCGCCCGGTGGCGATGACCACGCCGGCGGCCAGTCCGGCCAGCACGGTGAACAGCAGCACCAGCACGAAGTCGAGGACCAGCCCGGCCAGGATCAGCGCCACCCCGGCGGTGACCAGGCCGAGCGCGAGCAGCCGGCGGCGGGACAGTCCGGGCAGGGTCGCCCGGCTGAGCCGGATACCGACCGCGGGGGCGCCGGCCGCGGCCAGCACCAGCAGGCCGTAGCCGATCGGCCCGGCCAGGTGCTCGCCCGCGGTGAGCAGGCCGAGCGCGGCGACGCCGGCCATCGCGGCGTACGCGGCGGCGATCGAGAAGGTGAAGTACGGGGCGGAGCCAGTGCGGCCCTTCTTCAGCGACGGGCCGAAGGAGGGGCGACGCGAAGCGTCTCCGGCAGGGGTGGTGGTGGGCGACGGGAGGGCGTCGGTCGGCGCGCGCAGGCCCTGCAGCGGGGAGCGCGGCGCGGCGGTGGCCCCGGCCGGCAGCTCCTGGAGGTACAGCAGCGCGGCGTTGACGACGAACAGCACGGCGGCGCCGAGCGCGGCGACGGCGAGCTGGTGCGCCCGCAGCCGGCCCAGGCCGACCGCGGCGAGCACGTTGTTGAGCAGGGTGAGGACGATCAGCCCGCCGGCGGCCAGCGGCAGCGCGGCCCAGCCGGTGCGCAGGTCGAGGGTGCGGACGGCGTCCAGCGCGGCGGCGGACGGCGGTCCGGGCTGTTCGGGGACGGCCAGCAGGCCGGGAACGGCCGCGGCCTTGCCGATCGTCCAGATCCGTTCGGCGGCGCCGGCCAGGAAGGCGGTGCCGAGCAGCAGCCAGATCGCCGAGCCGGGCGTCCAGACGGTCCACCAGGGGGCGAGTCCGATCAGCAGGGCGCGGACCAGGTCGGCGCCGAGCAGGCTCCAGCGCCGGTCGAGCTTGCCGCCGACCAGGGCGTGCACGGGGCCGAGCAGCACGGCGCCGAACAGGCCGGTGGCCAGCAGCCGGGCCGCGAACACCGCGGCGACGGCCAGCGGGAGCGCCCGGTAGCCGTGCCCGAGCTGGCCGCCGAGGGCGGCGGCCGCCACGGTGAGCGGCACCAGCACCAGGACGGTCAGCCGGTCGGCGGCACCGCCGAGCAGCTGGGTGGTCCACAGTTTCCGGTAGGGCCGCAGCCTCAGCAGCGCACGGGCCCGTTCGCCGGGTGTCCCGGCGGGGGCGACCTCCGGGAGGCCGGGGGCGGCGGTGCGCGCGGTGGGGGGCAGCTCCTCGCTCGTCATACGGTCAGCGTAGCGAGTGCGGGGCCCCGGTCTTAACGGGCCTGCCCGGATTCGAACAGGCCCGTTACGGAGTGTCCGTCAGCTCTCCTCGGAACCGCCGTCGGCGGCACCGGCCTCCTTGGCTGCGGTGGCCTTGGCGGCGGTCTTCTTCACCGTCGCGGCCTTCTTCGCCACCGTCTTCTTCGCGGTGGCCTTCTTGGCCGTGGTGGTCTTCTTCGCGGCGGCCGTCTTGGTGGCCGCGGCCTTCTTCGCCGGGGCCTTCTTGGCCGTCTTCTTCACCGGCCCGCGGGCGCGCTTCTCGGCGAGCAGCTCGAACGCCCGCTCGGGGGTGATGGTCTCGACCTCGTCGTCCTTGCGGAGCGTCGCGTTGGTCTCCCCGTCGGTGACGTACGGGCCGAACCGGCCGTCCTTGACCACCACCGGCTTCTCGCTGACCGGGTCGTTGCCCAGCTCCTTCAGCGGCGGCGCGGCGGCGGCCCGGCCCCGGGCCTTCGGCTGGGCGTAGATCGCCAGCGCCTCGTCCAGGGTGATGGACAGCAGCTGGTCCTCGCTGGTGAGCGAGCGCGAGTCGGTGCCGCGCTTCAGGTACGGGCCGTAGCGGCCGTTCTGCGCGGTGATCTCGTTGCCCTCGGCGTCGGCGCCGACGACGCGCGGCAGCGAGAGCAGCTTGAGCGCGTCCTCCAGCGTGACGGTGTCCAGGTCCATGGACTTGAACAGCGAGGCGGTGCGCGGCTTGACGGCGTTCTTGCCGGTCTTCGGGGTGCCCTCGGGCAGCACCTCGGTGACGTACGGGCCGAACCGGCCGCCCTTGGCGACCAGCGGGTTGCCGCTGACCGGGTCGGTGCCGAGCTCTCGCTCGCCGCTGGGCTTGTTGAACAGCTCCTCGGCGAGTTCGACGGTCAGCTCGTCCGGCGGCATCTCCTCGGGGACGTCGGCCCGCTGGCCGGGCTCGCCCTCGACGGCGGAGGGCCGCTCCACGTACGGGCCGTAGCGGCCGACCCGGAGCACGATGCCGTCGCCGACCGGGAAGGAGCTGATCTCGCGGGCGTCGATCGCACCGAGGTCGGTGACGAGCTCCTTCAGGCCGCCGAGGTGGTCGCCGTCGCCGTTCCCGGCGTCCGCGGCCCCGCCGACCGCCGCCCCGTTCGACTCGCCCTCGCCGAAGTAGAAGCGCTTGAGCCACGGCACGGACTCGGCCTGGCCGGCCGCGATCCGGTCGAGGTCGTCCTCCATCCTCGCGGTGAAGTCGTAGTCGACCAGCCGGCCGAAGTGCTTCTCCAGCAGGTTGACCACCGCGAAGGACAGGAAGGACGGCACCAGGGCGGTGCCCTTCTTGAACACGTACTTGCGGTTGATGATCGTGTCGATGATCGAGGCGTAGGTGGACGGGCGGCCGATCTCCCGGTCCTCCAGCTCCTTGACCAGCGAGGCCTCGGTGTACCGGGCCGGCGGCTTGGTGGCGTGGCCCTCGGGGGTGAGCTTCTCGGCGGCCAGCGGGTCGCCCTCGGCGACCTGCGGCAGCCGGCGCTCGCGGTCGTCCAGCTCGGCGTTCGGGTCGTCGGCGCCCTCGACGTAGGCCTTCAGGAAGCCGTGGAAGGTGATGATCTTGCCGGAGGCGGAGAACTCGGCGTCCCGCCCGTCCGCGGACCGGCCGCCGACCTTCACGGTCACCGACTGGCCGACCGCGTCCTTCATCTGGGAGGCGACGGTGCGCATCCAGATCAGCTCGTACAGCCGGAAGTCGTCGCCGCCCAGCCCGGTCTCGGCGGGCGTCCGGAAGCGGTCCCCGGACGGGCGGATCGCCTCGTGCGCCTCCTGCGCGTTCTTCACCTTCGAGGCGTAGGTGCGCGGCGCGGACGGCAGGTAGTCGGCCCCGTACAACTGGGTGACCTGCGCGCGGGCCGCGGTGACCGCGGTCTCCGACAGCGTGGTCGAGTCGGTGCGCATGTAGGTGATGAAGCCGTTCTCGTACAGCTTCTGCGCCACCTGCATGGTCCGCTTCGCGCCGAAGCCCAGCTTGCGGCTGGCCTCCTGCTGCAGCGTGGTGGTGCGGAACGGCGCGTACGGGGAGCGGCGGTACGGCTTGGACTCGACGCTGCGGACGCTGAACGCGGTCTGCTGCAGCCCGGCGGCCAGCGCGCGGGCGGCCTGCTCGTCGAGGTGCAGGGTGGTCGCGGCGCTCTTCAGCCGCCCGTCCGGGCCGAAGTCGCGGCCGGTGGCGACCCGCTTGCCGTCGACCGAGACCAGCCGGGCCCCGAAGGACTCCGGGTTGGCCGCGTCGGCGGCACTGCGGCCGGTGCCGAAGGTGCCGACCAAGTCCCAGTACGAGGCCGAGGTGAAGGCGATCCGCTCGCGCTCGCGCTCGACCACCAGGCGGGTGGCCACCGACTGGACCCGGCCCGCCGAGAGCTTCGGCATGACCTTCTTCCACAGCACGGGGGAGACCTCGTAGCCGTAGAGGCGGTCCAGGATGCGGCGGGTCTCCTGGGCGTCGACCAGGCGCTTGTTCAGGTGCCGCGGGTTGCGCACGGCCTCCTGGATGGCGTCCTTGGTGATCTCGTGGAAGACCATCCGGTGCACCGGCACCTTGGGCTTCAGCACTTCCTGCAGGTGCCACGCGATGGCCTCGCCCTCGCGGTCCTCATCGGTGGCGAGGAAGAGCTCGTCGGACTCCTTCAGCAGCGACTTCAACTTGCTGACCTGGGACTTCTTGTCCGGGTTCACCACGTAGATCGGTGCGAAGTCGTGGTCCACGTCGACGCCGAGGCGGCGCACCTCGCCGGTGTACTCGTCCGGGACCTCGGCGGCCGTGCCGGGCAGGTCGCGGATGTGACCGACACTGGCCTCGACGATGTAGCCGGGCCCGAGGTAGCCCTTGATCGTCTTGGCCTTGGCCGGCGACTCGACGATGACGAGTCGCTTGCCGTGCGCGGTCTCGCTGCTCGGGGACACCTTCGCTCTTCTCTCCCGGTCGTTTACCAAAGCTCCTGGGCGTCGCAGCGCGACGGCCCCACCAGCGGAGTGTGACCGTACCCCGGCCACTCTTGTCAAACGGACGGAACCTGCTTTTTCACCGGCAAGGCCGACCGACGCCACTCGAACGGTAACCCGATGGCAGGCCCCGGGGCATGTCTTTCCCCGCCAACCACGCCCTCCGCCCCGTCCCGACCGGCCCGTGGACGAACGGCCGGGGCCCGCTCAGGAGCCGCCCGTCCGGCCCGTCACCGGCCATCCGGAAGAACCCGCTCCGTGACCGCGAGGGGGTGCGGCACCGCCTTGACCGGGGCGTTCGCGGACCGGCCCGGGGGGCGTCAGCGCAGCGCCACGGCCAGCAGCGTCAGCCCGCCGGCCAGCGCGGACGTGCCGAGCAGCGCCCAGAACAGGTCGGCCGGCAGCGAGGGCAGTTCCTCGTGGGCGGCCAGCACCACCCGGTCCGGACGGCGCGGGTCGTAGGCGACCTGGACGGCCGCGCCCGGAGCCAGCCGGACCGGACGCCGCAGCGGCGTGCTGCCCCGCGGCCGGGCCAGCACCAAATAATGCGACTCGTCGTCCGGCACGGAGACCGGGCGCAGTTCGTGAACGGTACCGGACCCGGACCCGGCGCCGGTGCCGGCCCGGCCGCCGGACAGCTCCACCGGGTACGAGAGCAGCGGGCTGCTGTCCATCGCACCGGCCGCGTCGAGGTCGGCGACCACCTGCGCGGTGGCGGGCACGCCACGCCGGCGCAGGCGGTGGCGAAGACGCAGTTCCACGGCGCACCACAGCAGCAGCGCGCTCCCGAAGACCGTCAGGACCGCCCCGCCCACCAGCGTCGTCGGCGTCTCCACCCCGGTCCTCCCCCGCGCTTCCACAGCCTGTGGACAGCACCATGGCACCCGGCGGACAACCGGCGGCGGACGCCCGGAGTACGCCGGGCCACGCCCGGGGAACGGCGAGGTGAACGCCCCCGGGAGCCACTCGGCGCACCGGGTCGGCGCACGGGCTCAGCGCACCGGCTCAGCGCACCGGCTCGACGAACCCCTGCTCGGTGAGCAGCCGCAGCGACTCGGGCACCCGCTCGCGCAGCGCCGCCCGGTCCTCGCCGAGCAGTTGGGCGATCGCGTCGACGATCTCCCCGGCCGCGAGGGTGCCGTCGCAGACGCCGACGAAGCCCGCGCCGACCGTGTCCACCTTGGTGGCCCGCCGCATGCCCCGGTTGTGCCGGAGCACCACGTGCTCCGGGTCCTCCGAGCCCGGGTCGCCGATCTGCTCCTGGACCACCTCGTCGGCAAGCAGGTAGCGGGCGGCCAGCAGCCCGGCGTCGTCGTGGGCGCGCAGGAAGTCCTGCCGGGCGAACCACTCCTCGATGTGCGGGCCGAGCGGCTGCTCGACCGGGTGCGGCCACTCCTCGATCCGCACCACGGGCTCGGCCGCGCCGGAGGCCCGCAGGGTGATCCAGCCGAAGCCGATGCCCTCCACGCCGGCCGCCTCGAAGCCGTCCAGCCACTCCTCGTACCGGGCGGTGTACTCCTCGCCGCGGTGGTCGCCGCCGTCGCGCAGCCACAGCTCGGCGTACTGGGCGACGTCCTGCACCTCGCGCTGCACCACCCACGCGTCCAGGCCGGTGCCGGCCACCCAGCCGGCCAGCCGGTCGTGCCAGTCCTCGCCCCTGACGTGCTGCCAGTTCGCCAGCAGCTGGCAGTAGCCGCCGGGCGCCAGGTGGGCGGCCGCGCCGCGGACCACGCTGCGGCACAGCTCGTCGCCGGCCATCCCGCCGTCCCGGTAGGTGAACCGGCCGGCCGGGGAGATCACGAACGGCGGGTTGGAGACGATCAGGTCGAAGCGCCGGTCGCCGACCGGCTCGTACAGGCTGCCCTCGGCCGTCTCCACCTGGTCGAAGCCGGAGAGCGCGGCGGTCAGCCGGGTGAAGTGCAGGGCCCGCGGGTTGAGGTCGGTGGCGGTGACCCGCTGGGCGTGCCGGGCCGCGTGCAGGGCCTGCACGCCGGAGCCGGAGCCCAGATCCAGCACCTCGCGCACCGGCCGGCGCACCGTCAGGTTGGCCAGCGTGGTGGACGCCCCGCCCACCCCGAGCACCAGGTCGCGCCGCTCGACCCCGGCGGCCGTCCGGCCCGAGCCGATCCCGCCCGCGCCGCCGACCGCGCAGCCCAGGTCGGACACCACCCAGGCGTCGGCGCTGGGCAGCCCGGCGACCTCGTCGGCGTACGGCCGCACGTCCACGGTGGCGCGCAGTTCGTCGCCGTCGGCGGTCAGCCAGCCGTCGGCCAGCAGGGCGTCGACCGGCAGCGCGGCGGCGGCCGCGGCCCGGGGCACGGCCCGTTGCAGCAGGAACAGCCGCACCAGCGTCTCCAGCGGCGACCCGCCCCGGGTCGCCCGCAGCGCCGGAACGGCCTCGCTGCGGGCCAGCGCCGCGTACGCGGTCGGGCCGAGCAGGTCCAGCAGTCCGTCGGCGGTGAAGGAGGCCTTCAGCAGCGCCTCGCGGAACTCCGCCGACCGGTCGGCGTCAAGTGCGGGAAGTACGGGGCTGTTCGTCACCCCGCCATTCTCCCCCGTCCCGCGCCCCGACCGCCCCGCCCGCGGGCACGCGGTGCGGGGCGACGTGGACCGACGGGGCGTCAGCTCTTGCCGGGCGAGGGCGAACCGGGGTCGGTGGCGGCCCCGGACGGGCTGCCGGAGGCGGCCGGGTCGGCGGAGGCGCCGGGGCTCCCGGCACCGGCTCCGCCCGTCGCGCCCGCCCCGTCGGTCGCACCGGCCGACGGGCTCGCCGAGGCCGCGCCCGTTCCGGCGGTGCCGGCCTTGCAGCCGGGCTGCTTCTTCATCGCCTCGCCCAGGCCGCCGCTCTGCAGGGCGGCCAGCGCGGAGGTTGACACCTGGGAGAGCTGCTGCACCTGGTCGCCGACGCTGCGCAGCCCGTCCGCGAACTTGGCCTGATCCGCGCTGGCCAGCCCGTCGAGCTTCTTCTGCGCGTCCAGGTAGCCCTGCGCGACCTGCTTCAGCTCGTTGACGGCGTCCTGCTGGACCTTCGCCCCGTTGTCGATCTTCGGCACCCCGGCCTTCTGGACCGCGTCGGCCAGCTGCTGGTTGGTGGTGGCGAGCGAGGCGAGGTCGGCCGAGAGCCGCTTCTGCAGGTCGACGGGGGCCTCGCCGTCCTTGACGTCCGCGGTGTCCGCGAGGGCCGTCCTGGACTGCGCGACCGGGTCCTTCGCGGCGTCGCAGACGCTCTTAGCCCAGCCGTCGAGTTTCGCCGACGAGTCGTCGGCGGAGCAGCCGACCGCGGCCAGCGCGAACAGCACGCCGAGCGCGGGAACGGTCACCAGTCGCTTCTTCACCGGGGCCCTTTCGGTCACTGACGCCCGGCTCCGGGCATCGCCAGCGAACCTACACGCCCGCCCGGACCGCCCCGGCGGGAAGGCCGCGGCCCACGGCATCCGCCCAGCCCAACGCCTTGTCCTCTCACCACACCTGCCGACCTGCGGCTCTCCGGACACGACGAAGCACCGCCTCGCCCAACCTGCCGAGACGGTGCGACCCACAGCGCTGCCGGGGTACTGGAGCGGCTCGTCCGACCGGACCGGCGCACGTGCCCCGGCCCGATCAGACCCACGCGGTCCAACCCGGTCAGGCCCGACCGGTCAGACCGACCCGACCCAGCCGATCAGACCGAGACGGACACCGGGGAGACCGGCCAGCTCATCCGGATCACGCCGCCGTCGGAGCCGTTGCCGACCTCGACGTCCTCGACCAGGCCGGTGATCACCGCGAGGCCGAGCGCGTCCTCGTCCTCCGGGTCCCCGCCCGCGCCGGCACCGGCGGCGTGCGCCGGCCCGGCCTCGTCGGCGACCTCGATGAGGAACCGCTTCTCCTGCTCGGTGAGCGCCACCCGAACCGCGCCGCCCCCGCCGTTGCGCTGGTGCAGCGCCACGGCGCGCGAGCAGGCCTCACCGACGGCGAGGCGCAACTCGTCGAGCACCGACTCGTCCACCCCCGCGCGTCTGGCCACCGCGGCGGCCACCAGCCGGGCGGTGCGCACGTGCTCGGGAAGCGCGCTGAATCGAAGTTCGACGGTTGCCATGTCTCCCCTCCGGGGTTGCTCCCCGCCGCCGGGCACACCGGCCCGCACGGCGGAGGCGGGGACACCGACCACGCCGGCCGGGCAGGACGCTGGGCCCGGCCGACCGGCGGCGGTCGATCGAAGTGATTCGGTTGGAACAGCCGACCGGCGGGGAGCCGTCAGTCGGTCGCGGCGACGGCCTCGTCCACCGAGTTGTGGATCGGGAACACCTTGGTCAGACCGGTGATCCGGAAGATCTTCAGGATGCGCTCCTGGTTGCACACCAGGCGCAGCGAACCCTCGTGCGCACGCACCCGCTTCAGGCCACCGACCAGCACGCCGAGGCCGGTGGAGTCGAGGAAGTCGACGCCCTCCATGTCCACGACCAAGTGGTAGTTGCCGTCGTTGACGAGCTCGACAAGCTGCTCGCGCAACTTGGGGGCGGTGTACACATCGATCTCGCCGCCAACCTCGACGACCGTGCGATCGCCGACAGTACGGGTCGACAGGGACAGGTCCACGGAACCTCCAGCACCTTGCCTTGCTACGTCATTGCGATCTTCAGCCCGGCGGCTGCCACCGCAGGGTCGCAGGGCCGGGGCGCGGCGAACCGGCAGGTCGGAGCCTCGGCGTTGCGGCCCTCGGCCATGCGGCCGTCACGGGCTTCATTCAACCACCTGCGACCATGGCCGCACGATGGTTAACAGCGATTCTCCGTCACGCCGGTGACACACTGGGTCTCCATGCCGCCCCGTCACCACCAGCCCGAGGCCCTGCTCACCGCCCTTTCCACCGAGCGCGGCAGGTCGGAGCGCCTCACCCATACGGAGCACCTGCCCGCCCGCGAGGCCCGGTATGCGCCTTGGCCGGAAGGAATCCGTCAGGAGGTCGTCGCGGCGGCCTCCGGGCTCGGCGTGGTGCTGCCCTGGGCGCACCAGGCGGAGGCGATGGACCTGGCCGCCTCCGGGCGGACCACGGTGATCGCCACCGGCACCGCCTCGGGCAAGTCGCTGGGCTACCTGGCCCCGCTGCTGAGCGACCTGCTGACCGGCACCGAGGCCCGCAATGGGCGGGGCGCGACCGCGCTGTACCTGGCCCCGACCAAGGCGCTGGCCGCCGACCAGCGCCGGCGCGCCGCCGAACTCGTCCCCGACCGCGTCCGGGTCGCGCTGTACGACGGCGACACCCCGCCGCAGGAACGCGAGTGGGTCCGCCAGTACGCGTCCTACGTGCTGACCAACCCGGACATGCTGCACCGCGGCATCCTCCCCGCCCACCCGCGCTGGTCCTCCTTCCTGAAGGCGCTGCGGTACGTCGTGGTCGACGAGTGCCACACCTACCGCGGCGTGTTCGGCTCGCACGTCGCCCAGGTGCTGCGCCGGCTGCGGCGGCTGTGCGCCCGCTACGGCTCGGAGCCGACCTTCCTGCTGGCCTCCGCGACCACCGCCGAACCGGCCGTCACCGCCGAGCGGCTCACCGGCCTGCCCGCCACCGCCGTGACCGAGGACCACTCGCCGCGCGGCCCGCTGGTGTTCGCGCTCTGGGAGCCGCCGCTGACCGAGAACACCGGCGAGCACGGCGCGCCCGTCCGCCGCAGCGCCACCGCCGAGGCCGGCTACCTGCTCACCGACCTGGTGCACGGCGGCACCCGGACGGTGGCCTTCGTCCGCTCCCGGCGGGCCGCCGAACTGGTCGCGCTGCAGGCGCAGGAGCAGCTCGGCCAGCCGCTCGCCGCCCGGGTCGCCGCCTACCGCGGCGGCTACCTGGCCGAGGAGCGCCGCGCCCTGGAGCGCGACCTGCACACCGGCCGGCTGCTCGGCCTCGCCTCCACCTCCGCCCTCGAACTCGGCGTGGACGTCTCCGGCCTGGACGCCGTCCTGCTGGCCGGCTACCCCGGCACCCGGGCCTCGCTGTGGCAGCAGGCCGGGCGGGCGGGCCGGGAGGGCCAGGGCGCGCTGGCGGTGCTGATCGCCCGGGACGACCCGCTGGACACCTACCTGGTCCACCACCCCGAGGCGCTGTTCGCCACCCCGGTGGAGGCCACCGTCCTCGACCCGGACAATCCGCACGTGCTGGCCCCGCACCTGTGCGCGGCCGCCGCCGAACTCCCGCTCACCGACGCCGACCTGGAGCTGTTCGGCCCGTCCACCGCGCCGCTGCTGCCGGTGCTGGAGCGGCGCGGCCTGCTCCGGCGGCGCTCGGACGGCTCCTGGTACTGGACCCGCCGCGAGCGCGCCGCCGACGGCGTCGACCTGCGCGGCAGCGGCGGCAGCCCCGTGCAGATCGTCGAGGCCGACACCGGACGGCTGCTGGGCACGGTGGACGCCGAGGCCGCGCACACCACCGTGCACACCGGGGCCGTCCACCTGCACCAGGGCCGCACCTACCTGGTCCGCGAGTTCGACCTGGAGTCCTCGGTAGCCCTGGTCTCCCCCGCGAACCCGCCGTACACCACCTCCGCCCGGGACGTCACCTCCATCTCGATCCTGTCCACCGACACCACCGAGGAGTGGGGCGAGGCCCGGCTCGGCTACGGCTCGGTGGAGGTCACCAACCAGGTCGTCGGCTACTTGCGCAAGCGGATCTCCACCGGGGAGGTCCTCGGCGAGAGCAAGCTCGACCTGCCGCCCCGCACGCTGCGCACCCGCGCCGTCTGGTGGACCGTCACCGAGGACCAACTCCTGGACGCGCTCGTCCCGTTCGACCAGCTCCCCGGCGCGGCCCACGCCGCCGAGCACGCCTCCATCGGCCTCCTCCCGCTGTTCGCCACCTGCGACCGCTGGGACATCGGCGGCGTCTCGGTGCCCCTGCACCCCGACACCGGCCTGCCGACCGTCTTCGTGTACGACGGTCACTCCGGCGGCGCGGGTTTCGCCGAACGCGGCTTCCGGCGCGCCGTGGAGTGGCTGACCGCCACCCGGGACGCCATCGCCGCCTGCGAGTGCGAGCGCGGCTGCCCGTCGTGCGTGCAGTCCCCGAAGTGCGGCAACGGCAACGAGCCGCTCGACAAGGCCGCCGCGATCCGCCTCCTCACCACCCTGCTGGCCGGCGCCCCGGCCGCAGCCACCGGGGAAGAGCCGACCGGGTCCGGCTGATCGGCCACTGCCGCGCGCGCCCGCCACGACGACGACCTCCGGGCCCGCCTCCTGCCGAGGTGGCTCCTGCAGGGGCGGCTCCCGCCCGCCGTGCCCGCCGGTGAGCGCGACCGCGGCGGTCTCATCTCCCCAGGCCCAGACCGGACCCGCCCGGGCGCGGGCCCGGGCCGGGGGCAGCGGCACCGGAACCCCGTGGATCGGCACCTGGGCGACCACCTCCACCGCGTCCTGGCCCGGGAGCACCCGGCAGGAGACCAGCTCGGCCCGTTCCTGGGCCCTGGTCAGTTCCGCGGCCCGCCCGCAGCCGCCGTCCTCGTCGAGCAGCAGCCGGTCGGCGGCGGCCAGGGCCGCGAGATCGGCCGCCGACTCGGCACGGTGGCGGGCGGCCACCACCGTGCCCAGCATCAGGCAGGCCGAGAACACCACCGCCCCGAGCGACCCGAAGGCCACCAGCCACACCGTCGCCGAACCGCGGTCACCCGCCGCTCCCGACGACACACCGCTCCCCCGCACCCGCACGGCACCACCTCGTTCCCTGACTTCCGGCCCGTCCGCGCGACCGTCCGCACGACCGTCCTCGTGTTCGTTCTCATTCGCCGTCGACCGGCACGTCCTCCCGGGCGCCCACCGCCGTGGCCGTGAGTCGGACCGACAGCAGCGCGGCGAGGCGACCGGGCCCCGGGCAGGGGGCCTCGACGGTGGCCCGGGCGGTGGTGGCGCCCAGGTCGATGGCGACCTTCGCTCCGCGCGGGGCCGCTGCGGTGGCCTGGGCCAGCGCATCGGCGTCGCCCCGGGCGGCGGCCCGGGCCCCGACCCGGGCCGCGTCCACGCAGCGGATCTGGGCCCCGGCCGCCACCACGCCCCAGGTGAGCATCGCCGCCAGCAGCACCAGGGCGGGCAGCCCGACCGCGGTCTCCGCCGTGACCATCCCGCTGTCCGCCGGTCTCCGGTCAGACCGCATGCAGGGCCCGGTCGAGGATCTCGGACAGCGCCCCGGAGACCGTGCCGCTGGTCACCACCTTGTAGAGCACGGCGGCGAAGGCACAGGCCGCAACAGTGCCGATCGCGTACTCCGCGGTGCTCATCCCGGCGTCCGGCGGCCCGTCCGCCACCTTCCGGTACCGCCTGCGGAGCCAGCCGCCGAACCCGTGGACGGCCAGCAGCACGGTGGTCTGCCGAGCAACGCCGGTGAACTTCTTCATGTGAAATCCCTTCTCCAGGAGTGGAATCGGTCCACGTCTGAGGTCTGACTGGTTGGGCCCGTCGAATCGGTCGAAGGCTTCGAGCCGGTGAACGGTGCTGCTCACAGGCGCCGGGAGAAGGCGGCGGTCAGTCCCGTGACCACAGGCACCACCCCGATCAGCACGAACGCGGGCAGGAAGCAGAGCCCGAGCGGTGCGGTCGCCAGCACGCCCGCCCGCCGGACCCTCGCGTGCGCCGCCCGGGCGGCGGCCGCGCGGTGGGACTGGGCCAGCCCGGCCAGCGCGGCGGCCGGCGGGGTGCCGCTGAGGCTGGTACGGGCCAGACAGCGGGCGAGTGGCGCCAACGGCGGGCATTCGGCGGCCAGTTGCTCCCAGCAGCGTTCCGGCCCGGCGCCGAGGGAGAGCTGGGCGGCAACTGCGGACAGGCGCTCCCGCATCGGCGTCGGCACGCTGTCCGCGACGGCGGCGGCCGCCGCGGCCGGGGAGCCGTTCGACCCGAGACAGGCCGTCAACAGTTCTGCGGTCAAAGGGAGCTGACGGACCAACCGGTCCTGCTCCGCCGCCCGCCGCCGCTCGTCCGGCGCCCGCAGCCTGGGCAGCAGCCGCCAGGCCGCCCCGCCCGCCAGCACACCGACCGCCGGCCCCGCCCAGCCGCCGACCAGTCCCCAGGCCGACACGCCCAGCAGCACCGCCAGCGGCCGATCACCCGTCAGCCACCCGAGCCCGCGCCGCCAGGCCGCCGCCGTCCGGCCACGCCGCCCGCCCCGCACCACGGAGCCCGCCACCGCCGGAACGCACCGCACGACCCGCCGCCGGACCACCCGCCGCCCCGCCACCGCCAACGCCTCCCCGACCAGCCCCGCACCCACCGTCGGCCCCAGCACCGCCAGCACGTCCACCTCGCCTCCTTCGCTCTCCGACACCCGCTGAACCCGCCCTGCCTCTCCCTTCGCTGCACGACTGCCCGAGACCGGTGCGCCATCCGCGCCCCTCACCACCGCCCCGCCCGCCCCGTCTGACCCGTCCGACCGGGCTGATCCGCCGTCAGCGGCCGCAGGGGCGCCGACCGAAGGTCGCCCCGCCTCCGGGAGATCCCGCAGCCGGTAGCGGCCCGGCGGGGGCGGGACGGAGCGTCCTCGGCGGCGCGGACGATCCGGGCGGTCCAGAGGAGCCCGGCCGTCTCCAGGGCCGCCCCGGCCAGCAGGCCGAGCAGGCCCACGGGCGTGTGCAGCAGGATGCGGACGGGGTGCGCCCCGAGTGCCGCGCCCAGGCCGAGGCCGACGGCGGGCAGGGCCGCGAGCACCGCCATCGTGGTGCGCGGGCCCGCGAGTTCGCCCGCGATCTCCTCGGTGAGTGCCTGTTCGGCCCGCAGCGCGTCCGCGACCTGTTCCAGCCCGGCCGCCAGCCCGCTGCCGCTCTCGGTGCTGACCTGCCAGCAGGCCGCCATGGCCGCCGCGCCCGCCCCGCCCGGCAGCTCGGCCACCAGGCGGAGCGCCGTGGGCAGGTCGGCCCCGTAGCGGCCCGCCGCCAGCCGGGCCGCGGGTTCGGCGCCGAGGCGGCGCCCCCAGTCGGGGGCGGCCCGGGCGAGGACGGCGTGCATGGCCTGCTCGGGGGTGGCACCGCTGCGCAGTTCGGTCGCCAGGCCGGCGGACAGGTCGATCACCGCCGTGGCCCGCCGCCGCGCTTCCCGGGCCGTGGCCCGCCCCGCCCGCCAGCGCCGGAGCGGGACCACCCCGCAGGCCGCTGCGGCCACCGGGAGCGCCGAGGAGGTGCTGTGCCCGACCGCCGCCCCGAGCGGGAGCAGCAGCAGTTCGGGCACCAGCCAGCGCGGTCTCCGGCGCCGCCACAGCGCCCGGGCCCGCCCGAACCGGCTCCCCGGCCCGCCGTCGCCCCGCTGCCCGTGCAGCACCCGCCGCGCCCGGCCGCCACCGCGTGCACGGCGGCGCACCGCGCCCAGCCAGACCGCCCCGAGCAGGCCGCCGGCCGATCCTGCGGCCGCCCCGAGCAGGGTCGCCGTCCGGGCCGCGCCGCCGGGCCCGAGCAGCCCCGGCAGGGCCCCGGGAAGCCCGGGCTCCCCCGTCAGCGCAGCCGACACGGCCGCCACGGCCGTCGCCGCCATCACAGCCTCCTGACCGCGGAGCGCAGCAGGCGCCACGCCACCGCCCCGATCACGCACAGCACGAGCACCCAGGCGAACTCCAGCCCACTCACCGTCATGTCGCCTCCTCCATCGGCTCGGTGGCGGCCGCCACCGGGTCCGTCCCGGTGCCCCCGGCCGTCTCCGGGTGCGGCGGCAGATCGAGGCCGCGTTCGGCGCACAGCTCCCGCAGCCGGGCCCAGCCGGGGCCGGGGCGGGCCCGGCCGTCGCGGTCGAAGTGGACGGCGGCGACGGTGCCGGTCAGGCCGTCGGACTCGCCGACCAGCAGGTGCAGCCCGGTGACCCGGCGGCGGCCGTCGGCGCGGTCCCGGCCGAGGTGGACGACCGCGTCCAGGCCCGCCCGGAGCTGGCTGTGCAGGGAGTGCCGGTCGAGGCCGGCCAGCGAGCCGAGGGCCTCCAGCCGGGCGGGCACGTCGGCGGCGGTGTTGGCGTGGACAGTGCCGCAGCCGCCCTCGTGGCCGGTGTTCAGGGCCGCCAGCAGGTCGACCACTTCGGCGCCGCGGACCTCGCCGACCACCAGCCGGTCCGGCCGCATCCGCAGCGCCTGCCGGACCAGGTCGCGCAGGGTGAGCTCGCCCAGCGACTCCTGGTTGGGCGGGCGGGACTGCAGCCGGACCACGTGCGGGTGGTCCGGGCGCAGCTCGGCGGAGTCCTCGGCGATCACGAGGCGTTCGTTGCCGGGGACGAGGCCGAGCAGGGCGGCCAGCAGGGTGGTCTTGCCGGTGCCGGTACCGCCGGAGATCAGCAGCGAGAGCCGGGCCCGCAGGACGGCGGCGAGCAGGTCGGCCCCGGACGGGGGCAGGGCCCCGGCGGCGACCAGTTCGGCGAGGGTGAAGGGCTCGCTGCGGCTGGTGCGCAGCGAGATGTGGGTGCAGTCGGCGGCGATCGGTGGGAGGACGGCGTGCAGCCGGGTGCCGTCGGGCAGCCGGGCGTCCACCCAGGGGCGGGCGTCGTCGAGGCGGCGTCCGGCGGCGGTGGCCATCCGGTGGGCCAGTCGGCGGACGGCGTCGGTGTTCGGGAAGCGCACCTGGGGGGCGCGTTCCAGGCCGCGGCCGCGGTCCACCCAGATCTGGTCGGGGCCGTTGACCAGGACGTCGGTGACGCCGTTCTCGGCCAGCAGCGGGTCGAGCGGGCCGGCGCCGACGATCTCGGCGCGCAGGTTGCGCACCGCGTTCAGCACGTCGGCCCCGCCGAGCGGGGGCCCGGCTGCGCGCAGCGCGGCGGCGACCGACCCGGCGGTGGGCGGGGCGCCCGCCTCGGCGAGCCGGATCCGGACGGCGTCCACCAGTTCGGCGGCTCCGTCCGGGACCGGCCGTGCGGTGGGGACGGTCGGCGGCCCGTCGTCCGGCGGGGCGGCGGGCGGCTGCCGGTGCACCAGGTAGCGCACCGGCGGAGCCTGCCGCCGGTCGGGGGCGGGCGCGCCGTCCCCGGCCGGGGGGACGTCCTCCGCGGGCCCCGGCGGGGTGCTGGAGAGGCGCCGGGGGCGCGGTACGGCGATCCGGCGGTGGGCGCGGGTGATCGGCCGCCGGACGGCCCGCCGATCACCCTGGTCCCCGTCCGCGGCCCGGACGTCGGCGGCGTGGTCGTCGGCGGTGCGGAGGTCTGTGGTGCGGAGGTCTGTGGCGTGGTGGTCGACGGCGGGCAGGCGGTTGGTCATGGTCGCTCCTCAGGCCGCCACGACGGGCGGCATCGCTTCGGTCAGGAATCGCCCGCAGAACCGGGCGAGCGGCCCGCGCTCCCGCAGGCCGGGCGGGGTGCCGCGTTCGACGTCCAAGGCGAGGCCGGGCTCGGGGGCGAGCTCCCCGGCGAGGCGCAGGCGCAGTCCGCGGGCGACGTCGGCGGCGGTGAGGCCGGACGGGCCGGGGACGCGGACGACGGCCCGCAGGTCGGCGAGCCGTATCCGGACGGCCGCGGCGACCCGGTTGGCGGCCGTCAGGGCGCGCAGTTCGGCGGGGACCACCAGCAGCCCGGTGTCGGTCTGCTCGAGGGCCTGGGCGGCCGCCGCGTCGAGTTGTCTGGGCAGGTCGAGGACGACCAGCCCGCCGCGTCTGCGGGCGGCCGCCAGGACGCTGTGCATGGCGTCGGCGGGGATGGCCAGGGTGTCGGACCTGTCCCAGGACAGGGCGCTGAGCCGGTGCGGCTCGGGCAGGGCCTTGGCCAGTTCGGCGCCGCTGATCCGGCCGCGGGAGGCCGCCAGGTCGGGCCAGCGCAGCCCGCCGGTCTGTTCGGCGCCGAGCAGCACGTCGAGCCCGCCGCCGAGCGGGTCGCCGTCGATCAGCATGGTGCGGTGCCCGGCCCGGGCGGCGCAGACCGCGAGGGCGCAGGCCAGCGTGGAGGCGCCGGCGCCGCCGCGCCCGCCGAGCACGGCGACGGTGAGCGCGGGTGGTCCGACGCCCTCGGTGGCGTCGGCGATCCGGTCGAGCAGCCAGGACTGCGCGTCCGGCAGGAAGAGCACGTGCTCGGCGCCGAGCCGGACGGCGCGGACCCAGATCTCGCCGTCGTCGAGGTCGAGGCCGAGCAGCAGGACGCCGGGCCGGCGGGCCAGGCCGGCGCACTGGTCGGCGAGGTCGTCGCCGACCAGCACCAGCGGGGCGTCCTCCCACAGCCGGGCGGGCGGTGGGGCGCCGCTGAGCAGCCGTGGCTCGGCCCCGGCGGCGGCGCACAGGCGGGCGAGCTGTTCGGCGAGCGCGGCGTCGCCGGTGAGGATCAGCGGCCCGGGCGGGGGCTCGGGCGCGGTGGCGTGCGGGTCGGTGACGGACGCGGACATGGGGGCCTCCCGTGGCGCGGGGTCGGTCTGACGGTGCGTCGGACGCGGGTGGCCCGGTCGGGCTCCGCGGGGCGGCGCGGACACCACGGTGAAGGACGGCGCGGAATGCGTCAGCCGACTTCCGATTGCCTGTGGATAACCCGCCCCTGTGGATAACCGAGGTCACTCGGACGGGGACTAAAGCAGTTCGGAATTGACGCATCGGGTATACCGATATGACACTCGGACAACTACGCAGAGTGACAAAAACTTGGGGTGCGGAGAACTCTCGACAGCGACTCCCGAGCCGCTGGAGCACCCCCCGAAACCACCGGCACCACCATTCCCTGCAGGCTCAACTGCCAAGGGAAATGGGCCCGGACATGCGACGACCCCCGCCGGGGGGGAGAGCGGGGGTCGTCTATCCACGGCCCGACTCGGGGGGGAGGAGCCGGACCGGGTTAGCACGGTCGCGCGAACGATCCGTGACTTCCATGGTGTACCCGACCGGCCAGAAACACAAACCCGCACGCCCGCGGGTCCACCGAATGGCCCTCCCTTTTGCCCACCCCTCTATCCTCGGTTCCCGTGGACACCACCGAGAACGCCGACGAGAACGCCGACTTCGCCGACCGCGGTGCCGATGCCGGGCCCGGCGCGGACACCGGGGACGCCGCCGGGGCCGGAACCGCGGCCGGCCACCGGGCGGCCCGGGGCGGCCACGACGCGCCCCGCACCGCCGCCTTCTTCGACCTCGACAAGACGATCATCGCCAAGTCCAGCGCGCTCGCGTTCAGCCGCCCCTTCTACCAGGGCGGCCTGATCAACCGCCGCTCGGTGGTGAAGAGCGCCTACACCCAGTTCATCTTCCTGGTCGGCGGCGCGGACCACGACCAGATGGAGAAGATGCGGGCCTACCTGTCCGCGCTCACCCGCGGCTGGAACGTCCAGCAGGTCCGGGAGATCGTCGCGGAGACCCTGCACGGCATGATCGACCCGCTCATCTACGACGAGGCGGCCTCGCTGATCGAGCAGCACCACGCGGCCGGGCGGGACGTGGTGATCGTCAGCAGTTCGGGCTCCGAGGTGGTCGAGCCGATCGGCCAACTGCTGGGCGCGGACCACGTGATCGCCACCCGGCTGCACGTCGAGGACGGGCGCTACACCGGCGAGATCGAGTACTACGCGTACGCCGAGAACAAGGCCGCGGCGATCCGGGAGCTGGCCGAGCGGGAGGGCTATGACCTCGCCAACTGCTACGCGTACAGCGACTCGTCGACCGACCTGCCGATGCTGGAGGCGGTCGGCCACCCGGCCGCGGTGAACCCGGACCGGGCGCTGCGCAAGGAGGCGACCGCCCGCGAGTGGCCGGTGCTGGTGTTCAGCCGGCCGGTCGAACTGACCCGCAGGCTCCCGGAGTTCCACGCGCCGAGCCGTTCGGTGGTGGCTGCGGTGGCGATCGGCGCGGCGGTGCTGACGGCCGGGGTGCTCTGGTACAGCGCGCGGCGGCGGCGTCCGGCGGCGGCCTGAGCGGGGGCGGTCCCGGCTGCCGCCGGGTTCGCCAAATCGGACAAACCTCTACGCAAGCCGATAAAGGCGCCGTTTTCGGGTTCCTCTTTCGGCGGATCTGAGGTAGAAATGGGGTACGGCCCGCGAGACCCGGTAAGGACCCCAAGAGGTCGAACCGACAACGCAGTTAAGGCCCCACGGACCGACGTACGGACAATCGGGCACCCACATGCAGCCGACCCGCTGACGGGCCGCCGCACCAGGCGAACGGGCACAGGACCCCGCCTGATGGGCACAGAAACGGTGCATGCACTGGTAACCCGGTCTCCGTGCCAGCGGCGACGCCCGGAAGTCTCGGGCGCCGCCGCAACTGCGTTCCAGCCCGGGCCGGTTCGAGCCGGGCCGCCGGTTCGGACCCGGGCCGGACGGCCTCGGACGCCCGGCCCGACGGCCTCAGACCATGCCGCGCTGCATCGCCTCGCACACCGCGGTGCTCTCGCGCACGCCCAACCCGAGCCCGGTGGCGCAGTGCACCAGCCAGCGGGACACGCCCTCGGGGGTGCCCTCCAGGTAGCCGAGCAGGGCCCGGCGGTAGGCGGCGGTGCCGAGTTCGGCGAGGCCGACCTCGGCGGGGCAGATCGCCTTCGGGTCGAGGCCCTCGGCGGTCAGCACGATCCGCTGGGCGGCCCGGGCGACCAGGCCGTTGTGGCTGCCGAACGGGCGCAGCGCGAGGAGTTCGCCGTGCACCACGGCGGCGACCACCAGGGCGGGCGCGCCGCCGGTGGGGCGTTCGGCGCGGGCGGTGAGCAGCCCGGCGAGCTGGTCGAGGCGGGCGGCCGCCTCGGCGGGCGGGGGCGGCGGCGGGAGTTCGCCGACCGGTCCGGCCGGGGCCTCGCCCTCGGTGGCGGCGACCTCCTTCGGGAACAGCGGCGCGGCCTCCTCCCCGCCCTGGCGCGGACGGCCGGCCGCGGGGTCGCCGTCTCCGGCGGCGAGCAGGTGGAGCCGGGCCAGCACCTGGAGCGGGGAGGTGCGCCAGACGCTGAGCAGCTGGCCGGCCTCGGCGGACAGGCGCAGCGCGGCGCCGACCGTGCGGGCCTCGGGGTCGGCGCCGAAGTCGGTGCGGCGGCGGACCTCCTCCAGCGGCCAGTCGGCGCCGTCCAGGGCGGCCGAGGCGCGGGCGCCGCGCAGGGCGGATTCGGAGGTCACCTCGCCCGCCCGGCGCCGCATCACGCGGTGCCCGTAGAGGCGGTCGACGTTCTTGCGCACTTCGGCGACGGCCTCGGGGACCCCGGCGAGCTGGGCCAGCGGGGCGAGCGGGTCAGTTCCTGTGGTCACCTACCCGAGAGTAATGAATCCGCGGGGCGGCCGGGAGGCAACCCCCGGGTCACCCTTTCGTGGCAATCCGGTGTTCCCTCATGTGCAGCACC
The DNA here is from genome assembly GCF_003751605.1 of Kitasatospora cineracea. Taxonomy (NCBI): domain Bacteria; kingdom Bacillati; phylum Actinomycetota; class Actinomycetes; order Kitasatosporales; family Streptomycetaceae; genus Kitasatospora; species Kitasatospora cineracea. Next base: position 1,877,879 of record NZ_RJVJ01000001.1, on the reverse strand, counting down.
CCAAACCACCGCTAGCATGACCACTAATCGGTGACGATAACGGTTTCCAACAAGCATCGGGGCTGCCAGGGCCCCGCGGGCACCAGAGCCAGAGAGTCGGAGACGCAGAGATGAAGATCGCCTTCGTCGGCAAGGGCGGCAGCGGCAAGACCACCCTGTCCGCACTGTTCATCCGCCACCTGGCCGCCGTCGGCCGCCCGGTGCTCGCCGTCGACGCCGACATCAACCAACACCTCGGCCCGGCGCTCGGCCTGACGGACGGCCAGGCCGCCGCGCTCCCCTCGCTCGGCGCGCACCTGCCGGAGATCAAGGAGTACCTGCGCGGCGCCAACCCGCTGATCCGCTCCGCCGAGGAGATGATCAAGACCACCCCGCCCGGCCCCGGCTCCCGACTGCTGCGGATCGTCGAGGAGAACCCGGTGTACACGGCCTGTGCCCGCCCGGTCGCCCTGGACGAGGGATCGGTCCGACTGCTGGCCACCGGCGCGTTCACTGAAGAGGACCTCGGGGTGGCCTGCTACCACTCCAAGGTCGGCGCGGTGGAACTGCTGCTCAACCACCTGCTGGACGGCCCGGACGAGTACCTGGTCACCGACATGACGGCCGGTTCCGACTCCTTCGCCTCCGGCCTGTTCACCCGCTTCGACCTGACCTTCCTGGTCGCCGAACCGACCCGCAAGGGCGTCTCGGTGTACCGCCAGTACAAGGAGTACGCCCAGGACTTCGACGTCCACCTGCGGGTGGTCGGCAACAAGGTGCAGAGCCCGGACGACCTGGACTTCCTGCGCCGCGAGGTCGGCGAGGACCTGTACGCCTGCTTCGGGCAGTCCGGCTGGGTGCGCCGGCTGGAGCGCGGGGACGAGCCGCCGCTGCGCGAGCTGGAGCCGGCGAACCGGGAGGTGCTGGCCCGGCTGCGGACCGCCGCCGACGCCGCCCACGGGCTGCGCGACCCGCGCCGGTACAGCGCCCAGGCGGCCCGCTTCCACCTGCGCAACGCGGAGAGCTGGGGCAACGCCAAGGTCGGCACCGACCTGGCCGGCCAGGTCGACCCGGACTACGTGCTGGGCGCCGAACGGGCCAGCACCGCCGGGGTCTGACCCCGCGCCCGCCCACCGCCCCCGGGGGCCGGTCCGCCGTCACGGCGGACCGGCCCCCGGGCGTTCCCACCAGGAAATTCCCGCTCGGCCGGGTGCCACACGATGTGGTGAACGCCGCTATTTGTACTGGCACTCGAAGCACACGCTGTGCAAAGGTCTCATTACTCTCGGTTTACCAGCTCTTGAACCCCCTGCTCGGGCCCGGCCCGAGGCCCTGGTCGTCGCAGGCCGTCGCCGCCGCACGCCCGCCCCGCCACACCCGCTGTGACTCACGACAGCCGATCCGACCCAGGCACACCCGCCGGACCTGACTGCGTTCGTTCCCCCGGAAGAAGACGGGAAGACACCCATGACCCTCGACGTCTCCAGCGCCCCCATCGCCTCCGACACCACCGACCACGCCCCGCCGCCGCCCGGCGGCGCCCCCGGCCGGGTCCGCGCCCTGCTGGCGCACGACCTGCCGGCCTCCCTCGCGGTGTTCCTCATCGCGGTGCCGTTCTCGCTCGGCATCGCGCTCGCCACCGGCGCCCCGCTGACGGCCGGTCTGGTCGCCGCCGCCACGGGCGGACTGGTGGCCGGCTTCCTCGGCGGCACCCACCTCCAGGTCAGCGGCCCGTCCGCGGCACTGACCGTGGTCACCGCCGGGGTGATCGCCCAGTACGGCTGGCCGACCGCCTGCCTGGTCACCCTCGTCGCCGGCCTGCTGCAGCTGCTGCTCGGCTCGCTGCGGGTGGCCCGCGCCGCGCTCGCCGTCTCGCCCGCCGTGGTGCACGGCATGCTGGCGGGCGTCGGCATCACCATCGCCATCGCCCAACTGCACGTCATCCTCGGCGGCACGCCGCACAGTTCGGCCCTGGCCGACCTGCGCTCGCTGCCCGGCGAGCTGGCCGGGCCGCACCCGCCCGCGCTGCTGGTCGGCCTGGTCGCGCTCGCCGTCCTGTACGGCTGGCCCCGGCTGGGGCGGCTGCCCGGCACCGCCGGCCGGGTCGGCGCCCGGCTGGGCCGGCTGCCCGCCGCGCTGGTGGCGGTGGCCGCCGCCACCGCGCTGTCGCTGCTGGCCGAACTGCGGCTGGCCCGGGTCGAGCTGCCGGTCTGGGAGCACCACCGGTTCCTCTCGCTGCCCTCCCCCGCCCTGCTGTCCGACCACTGGGCGGCACTGCTCGGCCTGGTACTGACCGTCACCGCGGTGGCCGGCGTGGAGTCGCTGCTGTCCTCCGTCGCGGTCGACCGGATGACCCGCCGCAGCGGCGACCTGGACCGCGAGCTGCGCGCCCAGGGCGCGTCCAACCTGGTCTCCGGGCTGCTCGGCGGCCTCCCGGTGGCCGGCGGCGCCGTCCGCTCCACCGCCAACGTGCAGGCGGGCGCGGCCACCCGGATGTCAGCGGTGCTGCACGGCTGCTGGGTGCTGGTCGCCGCGCTGGCGCTGACCGCCGGGCTGCGGCGGATCCCGCTGGCCGCACTGGCCGCGCTGGTGCTGGTGGTCGGCGTGCAGATGGTGAGCTTCGCGCACATCCGCCGGGTGCACCGGCACCGCGAGTTCCCGGTGTACCTGGCCACCGTGCTCGGGGTGGTGCTGCTCGGCGTCCCGCTCGGGGTGGTGCTCGGCGGCTCGGTCGCCGTGCTGCTCGCCCTCTACCGGTTGACCCGCGCCCACGTCGACCTGCTGGCCGGGGCGGACGGCTCGTACACCGTCCGCACCCACGGCCCGCTGACGTTCGCCGCCGTCCCCAAGCTGAGCCGGGCGCTGGGGCGGATCCCGGCCGGGGCCCGGGTGACGGTCCGCCACGACGGCTCGTTCCTGGACCACGCCGCGTTCGAGGCGCTGCACGCCTGGCGCACCGGCCACCAGGACTCCGGCGGGCAGGTGGCGATGCTGACCGAGCGCCGGCCGAACGACGTGCTGGACCCGGACGGCACCGTCCGCGCGGGCAGCTCCCCCGGCCCGCACCGCTGCCGGGCCTGGACGCCCTGGGTCGGCCACCACTGCATCGAGCAGAACGAGGACGACCCGCACGTCCGCCTGCTCGACGGCGTCCGCGGCTTCCAGCAGCACACCGCCCCGCTGGTCCGCCAGGAGCTCGCCCGCCTCGCCCGGGACGGCCAGACGCCCTCGCAGCTCTTCGTGGCCTGCGCGGACTCCCGGATGGTCACCAGCATGATCACCAGTTCCGGTCCCGGAGACCTCTTCACCGTCCGCAACGTCGGCAACCTGGTCCCCGCCCCGTACGAGCCGGGCGCCGCCGACGACTCGGTGGCCGCCGCCGTCCAGTACGCGGTGGAGGTGCTGGAGGTCGCCTCGATCACGGTCTGCGGGCACTCGGGCTGCGGGGCGATGAAGGCCCTGCTGGACGGCGTCACCGAGGCGGCCGGCCCGCCCACCGCGCTGGCCCGCTGGCTGCGCAACGGCCGCAGCTCGCTGGACCGGCTGCGGCGCGCGCCCGCCGGGTTCGAGGGCCGCCCCGCGGCGGACGTGGTGGAGCAGCTGTGCGTCACCAACGTGGTGCAGCAGCTCGACCAGCTGATGGCCAACCCGGCGGTGGAGCGCCGGGTCGCGGACGGTTCGCTGCGGCTGGTCGGGATGTACTTCGACTTCGCCACCGCGCAGGCCTACGTGCTGGACGCCGGGACGGGCCGGTTCGCCCCGGTGCACGCCCGGGTGGAGCCGGAGCCGGAGCAGGACCTGGCCGCGTAGCGCGGGCGGTGCGCGGGGGCGGTCGGCCGCCCCCGCGCACCGCCGTGTCACTCCAGCAGCCGGGCCAGGTCGGCGGGGGTCACGTAGCCCGGCCAGCGGTGGTCGGTGAAGAGGTGCACGCCGGCGTCCTGGTAGCACTGGTCGACGAGCTGGGAGCAGATCATGTGCCGGGTGCTGGCGACGAAGCGCCGCAGCGGGGGGCCGGCCGGGAGGTGCAGGCGGGCTGCGACGAGGGCGAGGTAGTCGGCGAAGCTGTAGGGGGTGCCGAGGTAGCGGTGGGCGGCCGCGGTGACCGCGGCGCGCTGTTCGTCGGTGAGCGGGACGCGGCCGGTGGACCAGCGGGCGGGAACGCCCTCGTAGTCGGAGAGCCGGCCGAGCCGGGCCCCGCCGGGCTGGGCCTCGACCAGTCGGCCGTCGCCGACGTGGACGAAGGCGTGCTCGTAGTCGGCGAACCCGTCGCCGTTGAGGAACTGGCCGATCCGGATCAGCCGGCCGGTGCGGCCGTCCATCCGGACGACCGCGAAGTCGCCGGGGAGGGGTGGGGTTGCGGTCATGGCGGTACCCCCGTCACGAATGCGCACAGTGATGGAATGCGCACTGTCAGTGGAGTACCGGTCACCGGGGGCGTCAAGGTGCTGCGCGGGATTGACCGGCGCGGGGGGTGGGAAGACGTCGTGAGGACCGGCGGGAGCGCCGGGCGGCGCCCACCTGGGGCGGAGCCCCGGCCCGATCAAAGGTCTACACCAATTTCCCGGCAGCTCTTGTCAACGGAGCCGTTGGCCTGGTGAGCTGTGCGCTGGGACACACGGGACAATCCCTCCGCACGGGGTTCCCCGGTATTTGAGACTCGATGAGGAGTGCGCGTTGAGCAACGAGAGCCTGGCCAACCTGCTCAAGGAGGAGCGGCGCTTCGCCCCGCCCGCGGAGCTCGCGGCCTCCGCCAACGTCACCGCCGACGCCTACGCGCAGGCCTCCGAGGACCGGCTGGCGTTCTGGGCCGAGCAGGCCCGCCGGCTGAGCTGGGCGGTCGAGCCCACCGAGACCCTGGACTGGTCGAACCCCCCGTTCGCCAAGTGGTTCGCCGACGGCAAGCTGAACGTGGCCTACAACTGCGTCGACCGCCACGTCGAGGCCGGCAACGGCGACCGGGTCGCCATCCACTTCGAGGGCGAGCCCGGCGACAGCCGCGCCATCACCTACGCGCAGCTCAAGGACGAGGTCTCCCGGGCCGCCAACGCCCTGCAGGAACTCGGCGTCGCCAAGGGCGACCGGGTCGCCGTCTACCTGCCGATGATCCCCGAGGCGGTCGTCGCCATGCTCGCCTGCGCCCGGATCGGCGCGGCGCACTCGGTGGTCTTCGGCGGCTTCTCCGCCGACGCCGTGGCCTCCCGGATCAAGGACGCCGACGCCAAGGTCGTCATCACCGCCGACGGCGGCTACCGCCGCGGCAAGCCCTCCGCGCTCAAGCCCGCCATCGACGAGGCGCTGACCAAGGTCGACGGCGTCAGCAGCGTCCTGGTCGTGCGCCGCACCGGCGAGGAGGTGGCCTGGACCGAGGGCCGCGACGTGTGGTGGCACGAACTGGTCGACGGCCAGTCCGCCGAGCACACCCCCCAGGCGCACGACGCCGAACAGCCGCTGTTCATCCTCTACACCTCGGGCACCACCGGGAAGCCCAAGGGCATCCTGCACACCTCGGGCGGCTACCTCACCCAGGCCAGCTTCACCCACAACGCGGTCTTCGACCTCAAGCCCGCCACCGACGTCTACTGGTGCACCGCCGACATCGGCTGGGTCACCGGCCACTCGTACATCGTCTACGGCCCGCTCTCCAACGGCGCCACCCAGGTCATCTACGAGGGCACCCCCGACACCCCCCACCAGGGCCGGATGTTCGAAATCGTGCAGAAGTACGGCGTCACCGTCCTCTACACCGCGCCCACCCTCATCCGCACCTGGATGAAGTGGGGCGACAGCATCCCCGCCCAGTTCGACCTGACCAGCCTGCGGGTGCTCGGCTCGGTCGGCGAGCCGATCAACCCCGAAGCGTGGGTCTGGTACCGCGAGCACATCGGCGCGAACCGGACCCCGATCGTCGACACCTGGTGGCAGACCGAGACCGGCGCCATCATGATCAGCCCGCTGCCCGGCGTCACCGAGACCAAGCCCGGCTCCGCCCAGCGCGCCCTGCCCGGCATCGCCGCCACCGTCGTCGACGACGAGGCCCGCGAAGTGCCCAACGGATCCGGCGGCTACCTCGTGCTCACCGAACCCTGGCCCTCCATGCTGCGCACCATCTGGGGCGACGACCAGCGCTACGTCGACACCTACTGGTCACGCTTCGAGGGCCGCTACTTCGCCGGCGACGGCGCCAAGAAGGACGAGGACGGCGACATCTGGCTGCTCGGCCGCGTCGACGACGTCATGCTGGTCTCCGGCCACAACATCTCCACCACCGAGGTCGAATCCGCGCTGGTCGGCCACCCGGCGGTCGCCGAGTCCGCCGTGGTCGGCGCGACCGACGCCACCACCGGCCAGGCGATCGTGGCCTTCGTGATCCTGCGCGGCACCGCCACCGACAGCCCGGAGCTGATCGCGGACCTGCGCAACCACGTCGGCCGCACCCTCGGCCCGATCGCCAAGCCGAAGCAGATCAAGGTGGTCTCCGAGCTGCCCAAGACCCGCTCCGGCAAGATCATGCGCCGCCTGCTGCGCGACATCGCCGAGGGCCGCGAGGTGGGCGACACCACCACGCTGGCCGACTCCTCGGTGATGAACCTGATCCAGTCCCAGCTCCCGGCCGCCGGCACCGAGGGCTGATCACCGCAGGCCAGAAGGGCCGGGCCCCGATCCGCGTGCTGCGGATCGGGGCCCGCCCCGTGCGGTGCCGCGGGTCAGCGGGTCAGCGGGTCAGCGCCCGCAGCGTGTCGTACGCGGTCTGGGCGAACCGGCGCCGCCCGGTGGCCAGCGGCCCGGCGAGGGCGACCAGCCCGGTCTGCGCGGCCCGGTCGAAGCCGACGAAGGCGGTGCAGCGGCCGGTGGAGCCGTTGTGGAAGACCACCTCGGCCTCCGCGTCCGGGCGGTGGTGCCAGCTCAGGCAGATCCGCAGCCCGGACCCGCGCCGGGCGACCCGGGGCAGGCAGACCTCGCGCAGCGCGGTGCGCAGGCTGGCCGCCGCGCCGGTCCGCTCGGGGATCGGCACCGCGTCCACCGCCAGGTGGGCCTGGAGGTAGCGCAGCATGTCGTCGGCGGTGGAGCGCAGGGCCGCCGCGCCGGGCAGGGCCGGGACCTTGAACGAGGGGATCCAGCGGCCGCGCCGGTAGCCGGTGGTCTCGTCCCGGCCGGTGCCGCAGGAGGTGTCGATCAGGCCGAGCGGTTCGCAGACCCGCCCGGTGAGCAGTTCCTGGTAGCGCTGCCCGGCGGCCCGTTCCAGCACCAGGCCGAGCAGCCCGGCGCCGAGGCTGGAGTACCGGACCCGGGTGCCGGGGGTGCCGCGCACCGGGGTGCGCGGCAGCGCGCGCAGCAGGTGGGCGGCGCTGAAGGTGGCGTACGGGCTGGTGAACCAGCGGGGCACCGCGGCGGGGGCGAGGCCGACCGGCAGCCGGGGCAGGCCGGAGGTGTGGGTGGCCAGGTGCAGCAGGGTGATCGGGCGCTCGTGCGGGTAGCCGGGCAGTACCTCGGCGGGCAGGTAGCGGTCGATCGGGTCGTCGTAGGACACCTCGCCGCGGGCGACCATGTCGGCGAGCAGCAGGCCGGTGAAGGTCTTGGTGACCGAGCCGAGCTCGAACCGGGTGTCGGCCCGGACCGGGCGCTCCCCGGCCCGGTCGGCGTAGCCGCGGCAGGCGACGGTGCGCTCGGTGCCGCGGATCACCGCGACGGCGAGGCCGCCCTCGGGGGCGCCGGCGGCGAACAGCGGGCGCAGCAGGTGCTCGAGGTCCGGGTCGGTTAACGGAGGCTGGGCGGTGTCGGCGCCCACGTCTCCTTCCGCTCGGGGACCCACGGCCTGGACCGGTATGGGTTCGGTTTCCTGACTGGGCATCGGTTCCTCCATGACGGAGCGGGCCGCCGGGGTGGCGACCCGCTTCTGCCGCCGACCCTAGGAACCCGGCGGGTCGTCCGCATCCGGCCGAACCCATCCGGGTCAGCGCGCCGGAGCCTGCCCCGGAATCCCCATAAAGTGGGACGAACCGATTGCCCGCTTGTCACGCGCCGTAGGATGTCAAGGAATCACCAAGAACCTGAGGCGCGCCGGGAAGTCTGGTCGGCACTGCACCACCCGTGTGTCCGCATGCCGCCCGCCCCAGGAGGTCCCCCGCCGTGGCCAGCCCGTCGTCCGACAACCGCCGTCCCTTCCTCGGCCTGCTGTCGCTGCCCGAGCGCCGCTACCTCACCGACGCGCTGCGCACCGAGACGGTCGGCGGCGTGCTGCTGCTGGTGGCCGCGGCCTGCGCGCTGGTCTGGGCGAACGTCTGGCCGCACGCGTACGAGGCGGTGCTGGCGTACACGATCGGGCCGAGCGGGCCGCTGCACCTGGACCTGCCGCTGGAGGCGTGGGCGCAGGACGGGCTGCTGACGGTCTTCTTCTTCGTGGCGGGCATCGAGCTGAAGCGCGAGTTCGTGGCCGGGGAGCTGCGGACGCCGAGCGCGGCGGTGCTGCCGGTGGTGGCGGCGGTGTGCGGGGTGCTGCTGCCCGCGGTGCTGTTCACGGTGGTCAACGTGACGGCGCCGAACGGGCACCCGGCGGGCTGGGCGATCCCGACCGCGACCGACATCGCCTTCGCGCTGGGCGTGCTGGCGGTGGTGGGCAGTCACCTGCCGTCCGCGCTGCGGGCGTTCCTGCTGACCCTGGCGGTGGTGGACGACCTGATCGCGATCCTGATCATCGCGGTCTTCTACTCGTCCGGGATCGAGTTCTGGGCGCTGGGGGCGTCGCTGGCGGGGCTGGTGCTGTTCTGGTTCCTGCACCGGCGCGGGGTGCACGGCTGGTGGCTGTACGTGCCGCTGGCGGTGGTGATCTGGGCGCTGATGCACGAGAGCGGGGTGCACGCGACGGTGGCGGGCGTGGCGATGGGCCTGCTGCTGCGCTGCTACCGCGAGGAGGGCGAGGAGCAGTCCCCCGGCGAGCACATCGAGCACCTGGTGCGGCCGCTGTCGGCGGGCCTGGCGGTGCCGGTGTTCGCGCTGTTCGCGGCGGGCGTGCCGGTGTCGGCGGAGATCCTGGGCGAGGTGTTCACCCAGCCGGCGCCGCTGGGCATCGTGATCGGCCTGTTGGTCGGCAAGTCGGTGGGCATCTTCGGCGGCACCTGGCTGGCCGCCCGCTACACCCGGGCCACCCTGAACCCGCAGCTGACCTGGTCCGACCTGGTGGCGCTGGCCACCGTCGCGGGCATCGGCTTCACGGTGTCGCTGCTGATCAGCGACCTGGCGTTCCCGGACGACCACCACCTGGCCCAGCTGTGCAAGGAGGCCGTGCTGGTCGGCTCGCTGGCCTGCGCGGTGGTCGGCTCGCTGCTGCTGAAGCGGCGCAACCGGCACTACCGGGAGCTGTACGACGAGGAGAACCGGGACGAGGACGGCGACGGCGTCCCCGATGTGTACCAACGCCAGGGATGACACGCCGTCGGGCGGGTACCCGGAGTGGTGCCCGACTCGCCGGTAGGGGCATGATGCTGAGCTGACACACACTCGCGTGACGGCCGCTCAGGACGCCTCACCCAGCCCTTCGAACGGAGACCTCCCGATGGCCGCAGGAGCCGCACCCCCGAACGGCCGCACCCCGCACGAGGGCGAGCGGACCGTCGGCGAGCTGTTCGCCGACGCCACCGCCGAGCTGTCCAGCCTGGTGCACGACGAGATCGCGCTGGCCAAGGCCGAGATCAAGGCCGACGTGGTGCGCGGCGGGATCGGCACCGCGGCGGGCGTGGTGGCGGGCGTGGTCGCGCTGGCGTCGATCCCGATGTTCTCCTTCGCCTTCGCCTGGGGCCTGCAGGCGCTGGGCATCACCACCGGCTGGTCGTTCGCCATCGTCGGCGGGGCGTACGTGCTGATCGCGCTGCTGCTGGCGTTCCTGATGGTCCGGTACTTCAAGAAGGTCCGGAAGCCGGAGCGGACCATCGCCGGCGCCCAGGCCACCGCGCAGGTGCTGAAGAACGCCAAGCCCCGGCCGGCCACCAAGGAGGAGATCGACCGGGCGCTGGGCCGGATCCAGTGAGCGGCGGCCGGTAACGGTTGCGCGCGGGCGTGGGCGCCGGGCGGGTGCGGGGGGTGCGGATGTGACAGGCTGCGGGTATGTCGTTGGACCAGAAGCCAGTGGATGAGACCGCGCCCGGGCCCGTGCCGCCCCTTCCCGGTGAGCCGTGGAGCGTCCGCTCGGCCGGGCCGTGGACGCACCGGGACCTGGCGGCGAACGGCGCGCGCTTCCACATCGCCGAGCTCGGCGAGGGGCCGCTGGTCCTGCTGGTGCACGGCTGGCCCGAGTACTGGTGGGCGTGGCGGCACCAGCTGACGGCGCTGGCCGGGGCGGGCTTCCGGGCGGTCGCGCTGGACCTGCGCGGGATGGGCGGTTCGGACCGCACCCCGCGCGGCTACGACCCGGGCAACCTGGCGCTGGACGTCACCGGCGTGATCCGCTCGCTGGGCGAGCAGCAGGCGCACCTGGTCGGGCACGCCACCGGCGGCACGCTGGCCTGGGTGGCGGCGGTGATGCGCCCCTCGGTGATCCGCAGCCTGACGGTGGTCTCGGCGGCGCACCCGCGGCACCTGCGCCGGGCGCTGCTGACCGACCGCAAGCAGATCGCCGCGTTCGAGCACGTGCTGGGCTTCCAGCGGCCGTGGATCCCGGAGCGCCGGCTGGTCGCGGACGACGGGGCGCTGGTCGGCGAGTACCTGCGGGCCTGGACCGGGCCGAACCTGCTGTCCGCGGAGGCGGTGGCGGCGTACCGCGCGGCGATCCGGGTGCCGAGCACCGCGCACTGCTCGATCGAGCCGTACCGCTGGCTGATGCGGTCGATGGCGCGGCCGGACGGCATCCAGTTCGCGCGCCGGATGAAGAAGCAGATCGGCGCGCCGGTGCTGCACGTGCAGGGCGCCTCCGATCCGGTGCTGCTGTCGCGGACGGCGCTGGGGGCGGGCGAGTACGTGTCCGCGCCGTACCGGTGGCGGCTGCTGCCGGGGGTCGGGCACTTCCCGCACGAGGAGGTTCCGGAGGAGTTCACCGCGGAGCTGATCGAGTGGGTCCGGCGGCACGAGGGGCGTTGAGCGGGGGCGGTCCAACCGGTCGCCGCTCCGGCCCAGTTGACTGCGTTCATATGACAAACGCATAGGCCAGGAGGAGGGTCCGGCGGCGGTTACTCCGGCCGGGCCGGGGGAATCCCTCCGGTATGACCTGGATGCCCGATCGAGAAGCCCAGCCGCGCCGACGCCGCCGTGGCAGCAGCAGCTCGCAGCAGCACGTGCCGCAGCCGGAATGGCCCTACGAGCCCGCCGAGCGGACGCCACGCAGCGCGGGGTACCGGCTGGGCATTCCGAAGATCATCGGACGGCGCGCCCGCTGGGTCGGCGCCCGGCTCCGCCGGGAGGGGTGAACCCGCCCGGCAGGTGCGAACGGCCGGGGCCCGGGCGGAGATCCTCCGCCCGGGCCCCGGCCGTTCGTCCGGCGGGCCGGCTCAGCTCAGCACGGTCGGCGAGATCGCGGTGGACCACAGCAGCAGCGCGAAGGTCGCCAGCGTCATCACCGGCACCAGGATCTTGGTCTCCACCTTGTTGCCGGTGCGCTTGATCAGCACGACCTCGTAACGCTCCTTGTGCGGCCACAGCAGCGGTGAGCCCTGCTTGGTCAGGCAGTCGCCCAGCAGGTGCGCCAGCGTGCCGAGGGCCACCGCGTACGGCAGCCAGCCCGGGGCGCTCGGCAGCCAGTTGAGCATGCCGAAGGTGCCGAGCGCGGCCAGGCCCATCACGGTGATCCAGCCCTGCGGCCCGTCCCCCGGCGGGTGCAGGTGCAGCGCCTTGATCGCCATCGCGAGCAGGAAGAACGTCAGGCCGATGGTGAAGTTCCGGCCCCCGTAGGTGATCCCGGCCCAGCTGCCGCCGCCCATCAGCGCCACGAACAGCAGCGAGTGGGTGGCGTGCCGGTGGCCGCCGGAGATCCAGGCCACGAACTGGCACAGCACCTTGGAGATGGGGCCGAGGAAGTTGGCGATGGTGCCGTCGTGGTGGTCCAGGTCCGGCAGCAGGGCCGCGCCCGCGCACAGCACGGTGCCCATCAGCACGTCCGCCGGCTGCAGGTGCAGGCCCATCAGCGGCGGGACGAACGGCGCGGTGGCCGCGAACAGCAGGGCGCCGCTGACCGCGTGCGAGTGACCCATCATGACGTGTGTCCGACCTCCTGTGGGGCTCCTGTCCATGGCGGCCCGGCTGGGCCGTTCGGGTGAGCTCGGCCGACGCTACCAGGCCCGGCGGACGGGCCGTCAGAGTGTGCTCGCCGAGCGGACGGTCACAGCGCGCAGCCCTCGGTGCTGACCTTCCCGCTGGCGGTGGCACCCTGCGTGACGTCGTCCTTCACCTCGGCGGAGGTCAGCACGTAGCCGGTGTCGGAGCTGTCCAGCGACTTGGCGAACACCACCCCGTACACCTGCCCCTCCGGGGTGAGCAGCGGACCGCCGCTGTTGCCCTGGCGGACCAGCGAGCGCACCGAGTAGACGTCCCGGACGACCTGGCCGCGGTGGTAGATGTCCGGGCCGTTGGCCTGGATCCGGCCGCGGATGCGGGCGGGCTGGACGTTGAACGAGCCGTTCTCGGGGAAGCCCGCGACGATCGCCGAGTCGTTGGAACGGGCCTCGCCCGCGAAGGACAGCGGCGGGGCGTTCAGCTTCGGGACGTCCAGCACCGCGATGTCGCGCTGCCAGTCGTAGCGGACCACCGTCGCGTCGTAGAGCTGGCCGGCGCCGCCGATCTGCACGGTCGGCTCGTCGACACCGCCCACCACGTGGGCGTTGGTCATCACCCGGTGCGGGGCGAACACGAAGCCGGAGCCCTCCAGGGTCTTGCCGCAGGAGGCGGCGGTGCCCAGCACCTTCACCAGCGAGCCCCTGGCCTTCAGCACGCCCGGGCTGTTGGCCAGCTCCGGGTCGGGCGGCTCCACCTCGGTGATCGGCTCCTGCTCGAACGGGTTGAACACCTGCGGGAAGCCGTTGCGGGCCAGGTCCTGGCTGAGGTCGGAGAACCAGTTCGGGGCGTCGGCGGGCAGCGCGCCCTGCACCGTGCTGAGCACCTTCGAACTGCGGACCTGCTTGGAGACGGTGGGCAGCGAGGTGCCCGCCAGCGCCGAACCGATCAGCCAGGCCACCAGCAGCATCGACAGCACGTTGACCAGCGCGCCGCCGACCGCGTCCAGGGTCTTCACCTTGGCCCGGCCGATCCGGCCGCGCAGCTTCCACCCGAAGTGCGTGGTGACCGCCTGCCCGATCGCGGCCAGCACGATCACCACCACCACGGCCACCACCGAGGCGGTGGTGCCCGGCGAGAGGTGGCGCAGCAGCAGCGGCAGCAACTGGACGGCGACCAGGCCGCCGCCCAGGAAACCCAGCACCGACAGCGCACCGACCACGAACCCCTGCCGATAGCCGGAGACGGCGAAGCCGAGCGCGGCGGCGATCAACAGCAGATCCAGGACGTTCACCCGAACACCCTCCCATGTCCCGCCGGGCGGGGGACAGCGGTCCCCGGCCGTCGCCCGATCGGGTCAGTCCGGCGGGCAGCGCGGCCGGGGCGGTTGGGACGGTCTGACCATCCGACCTTCCGCTCAGCCGACCAGGGAACAGGGAGCCGAACCATGGAACAACCCAGGTGGGACGCGCCGGTCGTGGACCGCACCGAGTTCCAGCCCGCCCTGGACATCCCGCCACCCGGCCCGCAGAACCGGCTCACCGTGCTGCTGCGCCTGCTGCTGCTGGTCCCGCAGTACGTGGTGCTGTGGCTGCTGTCGATCGTCGCCTTCGTGGTCGTGGTGATCGGCTGGTTCGGCGCGCTGTTCGCCGGCCGGCTGCCCCGGTTCGCGGCCGGCTGGCTGAGCGGGTACCTGGCGTACGACACCCGGGTCTACGCCTCCCTGCTGCTCGTCACCGACCGCTACCCGCCGTTCCGGTTCGACGCCGCCGACCACCCCGTCCGGATCGAACTGCGGGCCGGCGGGCCGCTGAACCGGCTCGCGGTGTTCTTCCGGCTGCTGCTGGCGATCCCCGCCGCGATCGTCCAGGGGCTGCTGCAGACCGGCTGGTGGGCGGTGTCCTTCATCAGCTGGCTGGTGGTGCTGGTGCTCGGGCGGATGCCGCAGGCGCTGTTCGAGGCCACCGCCGCGGTGCTGCGCTACCGGATGCGGTTCCAGGCGTACCTGATGATGCTCACCGCGGCCTACCCCAAGGCCGTGTTCGGCGACCCGGCCGACTCCGAGCCGGTGCGCTCCGCGACCCGGCCGCTTGTGCTGACCGGGGCCGCGAAGGCGCTGCTGGTGATCTACCTGGTGCTCGGGGTGATCGGGTCGGCGGCGAGCTCGGTGACCACCGACTGGGACTCGTACGAGAACGGCGACACCGTGTCGACCATGGCGCCGCTCGGGCGGTGAGCGGCCGGCGGGTCAGGAGCCGTGGCGCTGGGCCAGCGTCACGGCCTCCTCGGACAGCTCGACGGTGCGGCGGGTGTCCCAGGGGCGCTCCAGGCCGCTGAAGTGCAGCACCCGGTCGATCACCCCGGCGGTGAAGCCCCACACCAGGCGGCCGGCCACCTGGAACGCGGGACCGGTGAAGCCCGACGGGTGGCGCAGCTTCGCCCGGTTCGCCGGATCGGTCAGCTCGGCCAGCGGCACCCGGAACACCGCGCCGGTCTCCGCCGGGTCGACCACCGCGACCGGCGACTCCTCCCGCCACCAGCCCAGCACCGGCGTCACCACGAACCCGCTGACCGGGATGTACAGGGCCGGCAGCCGGGCGAACAACTGCACGCCCGCCGCGTCCAGGCCGGTCTCCTCGACCGCCTCGCGCAGCGCCGCCGCCAGCGGGCCGCCGCCCGCCGGGTCGCCGTCCTCCGGGTCCAGCGCGCCGCCCGGGAAGGACGGCTGGCCCGCGTGCGAACGCAGGCTGCGGGCCCGCTCGATCAGCAGCAGGTCCGGCCCCGCCGGACCCTCGCCGAACAGCATCAGCACCGCCGACGGGCGGCCGCCCTCGGCGGGCGGCAGGAACCGGCTCAGCTGCTCGGGCACCGCCCGCTCGGCGGCCTCCCGCACCGGCAGCAGCCACTGCGGCAGGCCGTCCCGGTGCAGCACCGGCGGGGTCGGGAACGTCGTCACGAAGCCTCCTCCGCGGTCGGCAGGGCCTGCGGGTCGGTGTCCGGCAGCGGGTGGCCGACGGCCAGTTCGGCGCGGGCCGCGGCCTCGCCCGGGAAGTCCGCCGGGGGGCGCAGGCGCTGGCCGGGCTGCCCGGCCAGCTCGTACTTGAGCAGCTTGCGGGCCTGCTCCGGGTCGGTCTCGCCGACCCCGTACGACGGGCAGAGCGGAGCGATCGGGCACGCCCCGCAGGCGGGGCGGCGGGCGTGGCAGACCCGGCGGCCGTGGAACACCACCCGGTGCGAGAGCATCGTCCACTCCGACTTCGGGAAGATCGCCATCACGTCGGCCTCGACCTTCTCCGGGTCCTCCTCGGCCGTCCAGCCGAAGCGGCGGGCCAGCCGTCCGAAGTGGGTGTCGACGGTGATGCCGGCCCCTCCGAACGCGTTCCCGATCACCACGTTGGCGGTCTTGCGGCCCACGCCCGGCAGCGTGACCAGGTCCTCCAGCTTGCGCGGCACCTCGCCGCCGAAACGGTCGCGCAGCGCGATCGACAGGCCGATCAGCGACTTCGCCTTGGCCCGGAAGAAACCCGTCGGCCGGATGATCTGCTCCAGCTCCTCGGGGACCGCCGCCGCGAGGTCCTCCGGCGCCGGGTACTTCGCGAACAGCGCCGGCGTGGTCTGGTTCACCCGCAGGTCGGTGGTCTGCGCCGACAGCACGGTCGCCACCAGCAGCTGGAACGGCCCGTCGAAGTCCAACTCCGGGTGCGCGTACGGGTACAGCTCCGCCAGCTCGCGGTTGATCCGCCGGGCCCGCCGCACCATCCCCAGATGCGTCTCGGGCTTCTTCCGCCCGACCTTCGCCACCTTGCTCTCTGCCATGCACGAAGGCTACGCCGCAGCGGGCGGGCCATGGCCGGGAATCGGCCGGGGCTGCTACCGCGGGGGGATCGAGGAGAGGGGAGGGAGGAGGGAGGAGAGAGGGGGGAGGACGGGGACGGGGACGGCCGAAGGCTACGTCGCACGGGCGGACCATGGCCGGGAATCGGCCGGGGCTGCTACCGCAGGGGGATCGGGAGGAGGGAGGAGGGGTGCGGGGACGGCTGCGTCGCAGCGGGCGGGCCATGGCCGGGGCCGGCTCGCCGGAGGGCGGGCAGTGGAGGGAGGGGTGTGGGGGAGGTCGGGTCGCGGCTTCCCTCCGGGGGAACGCCGAAGCGGCCGGGCCGCGGCCGGAGTCGGGCCGCGGGCCGGCCGCGGCCGGGGTGGGGGTCAGGGGGTGCGGGTGCGGAGGGTGAGGAGGGAGGTGAGGGCGCCGAGGAGGGCGAGGAGGGCGGCGCCGAGGAAGGCGGTGGAGAAGCCGTGGGTGAGGGCGGTGGGGTCGGTGAGTCGGCGGGAGCCGTTGGCGGCGGCGACGGCGGTCATGGCGGCCAGGCCGAGGGCGGAGCCGACCTGGTAGGAGGTGTTGACGATGCCGGAGGCGAGGCCGCCCTCGGCGGGGTCGGGGACGGCGAGGGCGGTGCCGAGGGAGGGGATGAAGGCCAGCGACATGCCGATCGCGGCGAGCAGGGAGGCGGGCAGCACGTCGACCGCGAAGCTACCGTCCGGGCGGGCCAGCGAGAGCCAGTACATGCCGGCCGCGAGGGCGGCGAGGCCGGTGGCGATCAGCGGCTTGGGGCCGAAGCGGGCGATCAGCCGGGGCGCCAGGACGATCATCATCAGCATGATCGCGGCGGTCATCGGGAGCAGTGCCGCGCCCGAGGCGAACGCCCCGAGGCCGAGCACCTGCTGCAGGTAGAGGTTGAGGAAGAACCACATCGGGATCCAGGCCGCCGCCATCAGCAGTTGGGCCAGGTTGGCTCCGGCCAGGTTCGGGCTGCGCCAGATGCCGAGCCGCATCAGCGGTTCGCGGCGGCGGGACTGCAGCAGCACGAACGCGGCGATCAGCAGCAGGCCGGCGGCGAGGGCGAGCCAGGTCCGCGCCGAGCCCCAGCCCGCTTCCGGGGCGCGGACGACGGCGAGGACGGTGACAGCGAGGCCGGCGGTGACGGTGACCGCGCCGAGCCAGTCGATCGAACCGCGGCGGGCCGCGGCGGCGGGCATCACGGACGGGGTGGCGGCGAGCACGGCCAGCGCCACCGGGATGTTGATCCAGAACACCCACTCCCAGCTGGCGTACTGGGTGATCAGGCCGCCGAGGAACACGCCCGCGGTGCCGCCGGCCGGGGCGGCCGCCCCGTACAGGGCGAACGCCTTGGGCAGTTCGGCGGGGCGGGGGCCGAAGAGCGTCATCAGCAGGGTGAGCGCCGCCGGGGCGATCAGGGCCGAGCCCGCGCCCTGCACGGCGCGGCCGACCAGTTCGACCCAGGCGGTGCCGGCCAGGCCGGCCAGCAGGGAGCCGGCGGCGAAGACCGTCCAGCCGGCCGCGAAGACGCGCTTGGCGCCGAGCAGGTCGGAGAGCCGTCCGCCGAGCAGCAGCAGGCCGCCGAAGGCGATCACGTAGGCGTTGAACACCCAGGACAGGCCCTCCGGCGAGAAGTCGAGCGCGGAGCGCATCTCGGGCAGGGCCACGCCGATGATCGAGGTGTCCATGATGACCATGAACTGGGCGAGGGCGATCAGGGTGAGCGCCGTCCAACGGCGCGGTGCGGGTGGTGCGCTGGGGTCGGACATGGTCGGGGACTCCTCCGAGATATACCGGGTGGGGGTATGCAGGGGGCGGACGGGTGCACGGGGCGGGGACAGCGGGGTCAGTGCCGGTGGGTTTCGGCGGTGAGGGTGAAGGCCGCGGTGTGGACGGTGCCCCGGTGCTGGAAGTCCAGGAAGAGGCGGTAGTCGCCCGGGCTCGGCGCGGTCGCGGTGAAGTCGATCTCCGGGCCGGGGGCAGTGGCGCCGTCGCCGGGTTCGCCGTCCGGGTGGACGTGCAGGTAGCCGAGGTCACCGGCGCGCAGGACCACCAGGTGTCCGTAGGCGGCGAGGTGCGGGTCGAGGTCGGTGACCGGGCGGCCGTCCTCGGTCACGGTGAAGGCGAGGCGGCCGGGCCGTCCCGGGGCGAGGTCGCCGGTGAGGGTGAGGGTGTAGCCGTCGACGGTGACGGTGCGGCCGGTCTGCGGGAGGGCGGCCGGGCGGTGGTCGCCGGCGGCGTGCAGGTCGGCGCCGAGGGTGAGCGGGTCGGTCTCGGCGGCTGGGGTGAAGTCGGCGAAGACCCGGTAGTCGCCGGCCGCGGCGATGTTCGCCGGGGCGGTCCAGGTGCCGTCGGCGGCGCGGACCGGGTGCAGGTGCTGGAAGTCCGTCAGGTCGCGGTTGGCGACGATCAGGTGCAGTTCCTTCTCGTGCGCGGGCCGGTAGGCGGTGAGCGGGTGCCCGTCGGGGGCCAGTACCCGGAAGCTCAGTTCGGTCGGGCCCCCGGCCGGGACGACGGTGCGGTCCAGGCTGAGGGTGTAGCCGCGTTCGGCGGCCTGCAGGCCGCCGACCTGGTGGTCGGCGTGGGCGGTGGTGCCCGCGTCGTCGGCCGGGTGGGCGGCGGGGTGCGGCTGGGAGGGGGCGGGGCCGACGGCGCGGCCGACGCCGTACGCGGCGGTGAAGGTGGCGGCGAGGCCGGCGGCGAAGGCGGTGGCCTTGAGAGCGGTGTTCACGGCGGGCTCCTGGGTGGTGGTGCGAGAGGGGGCCGGGATCGCTCCCTGGGCTCCGGGGCGTTCCGACGGCAGCGAGTAGATACCCCTGGGGGGTATGTGTCAACCAGGGCCGGGAGGGCGGGCAGGGGCGGCGGCGGTCGAGCGGGCGGCATTTCCCCAGGCCAGGAGGGAGTCGCAGGCGGGACGGGAGGGGTGCAAATTTCCGGGACGGCGAAGGGGCGGGCGACTTTTCCCGGACCGACGCTTGCGATACATACCCCCCGGGGGTACAACTGGAGACATGAAGGCGATACCCCCACCGGGTATCGCAGACCACATCGGAGGTTCCCATGTCCTGCTGCTCCAGCGAAGGCACCTGCTCCACCACCGCGACCGTGGCCGCGCCGGCCGCCGTCACCACCGTGTTCACCGTCGCCGGGATGACCTGCGGCCACTGCGAACAGGCCGTCGCGAAGGCGGTCGGCGCGCTGGAGGGCGTGCAGGCCGTGCGGGTCGACGTCGAGGGCGGGCTGGTGAGCGTCGACTCGACCGCCGGGTTGGCCGACGAGGCGGTGCGCGCCGCGATCGACGAGGCCGGTTACGAACTGACCGGCCGGGCCTGAGAGACCGACCGCAGGAACCCGGCCGCGGCCGGGAGAGACCACGAGGAGCCCTGATGACCACCCAGGCAGCACCCGCCTCCACCGAGGTGGAACTCCGCATCGGCGGCATGACGTGCGCGTCCTGCGCCGCGCGGATCGAGAAGAAGCTCAACCGCATGGACGGCGTCCGGGCCAGCGTCAACTACGCCACCGAGAAGGCCCGGGTGGTCGTCGAGGGTCCCGTGGAGGTCGCCGACCTGATCGCCACCGTCGAGGCCACCGGCTACACCGCCGCGCTGCCGGAGCCCCCGGCGGAGCAGCGGGAGGCGGCCGGAGGGGACGGGCGGGCCGACGAGCTGGCGCCGCTGCGGCAGCGGCTGGTCGCGGCCGTCGCGCTGGCGGTGCCGGTGATCGCCATGGCGATGGTGCCGGCCCTGCAGTTCGACAACTGGCAGTGGCTGTCGCTGACCCTGGCCGCGCCGGTGGTGACGTACGCCGCCTGGCCGTTCCACAAGGCCGCCTGGACCAACGCGAAGCACGGCGCGGCGACCATGGACACCCTGGTCTCGCTGGGCACCGGCGCCGCGTTCCTGTGGTCGCTGTGGGCGCTGTTCTTCGGGGACGCGGGCATGCCGGGGATGCGGCACGGCTTCGAGTTCACCATCGCCCGTTCGGACGGCTCCTCGAACATCTACCTGGAGGCGGCGGCCGGCGTCACCGCGTTCATCCTGGCCGGACGGTACTTCGAGGCCCGCTCGAAGCGGACCGCGGGCGCCGCGCTGAAGGCGCTGCTGGAACTGGATGCCAAGGACGTCGCCGTGCTGCGGGACGGGCGCGAGGTCCGCGTCCCGGTCGGTCAACTGGCGGTCGGGGACCGGTTCGTGGTGCGGCCCGGCGAGAAGGTCGCCACCGACGGCACGGTGGTCGAGGGCAGCTCCGCGGTGGACGCCTCGATGCTCACCGGCGAGTCGGTGCCGGTGGAGGTCGGGCCCGGCGACAGTGTGACCGGCGCGACCGTCAACGCGGGCGGCCGCCTGGTCGTCGAGGCGACCCGGGTCGGCGCGGACACCCGACTGGCCCGGATGGCCAAGCTGGTGGAGGACGCGCAGAACGGCAAGGCCGCCGCCCAGCGCCTGGCCGACCGGATCTCCGGCGTGTTCGTGCCGATCGTGATCACCCTGGCGCTGGCCACCCTGGGCTACTGGCTGGGCACCGGCGAGGGCTGGAGCGCGGCGTTCACCGCGGCCGTCGCGGTGCTGATCATCGCCTGCCCGTGCGCCCTCGGCCTGGCCACCCCCACCGCCCTGTTGGTCGGCACCGGGCGCGGCGCCCAGCTCGGCATCCTGATCAAGGGCCCCGAAGTCCTGGAGAACACCCGCAAGGCCGACACCGTCGTGCTCGACAAGACCGGCACCGTCACCACCGGCCGGATGGCACTGCTGGGCGTGCACACCGCCGAGGGCACCACCGAGGACGAGGCACTGCGCCTGGCCGGCGCCCTGGAACACGCCTCCGAGCACCCGATCGCCCAGGCCGTGGCCACCGCCGCACAGGACCGGTTCGGCGACCTGCCCGCCGTCACGGACTTCGAGAACCTCCCCGGACTGGGCGTGCAGGGCGTGGTCGACGGGCACGCGGTGGTCGCCGGGCGCGAGGCGCTGCTGGCCGACTGGTCGCAGCACCTGCCAGCCGGGCTGCTCGCGGCGAAGGCCACGGCCGAGCGGGCCGGGCGGACCGCGATCGCGGTGGGCTGGGACGGGACGGCCCGGGCCGTGCTGGAGGTCGCCGACGCGGTCAAGCCGACCAGCGCCGAGGCGATCGCCGAACTGCGCGCCCTGGGCCTGCGCCCCGTCCTGCTGACCGGCGACAACCGGCTGGTGGCGGAATCGGTGGCCGCCGAAGTCGGCATCCCGGCCGAGGACGTGATCGCCGAAGTGCTGCCCGAGGACAAGGTCGCCACCGTCCAACGGCTGCAGGCCGAGGGCCGCACCGTGGCGATGGTCGGCGACGGCGTCAACGACGCGGCCGCCCTCGCCCAGGCCGACCTCGGCCTGGCCATCGGCACCGGCACCGACGCCGCGATCGAAGCCGCCGACCTGACCCTGGTCCGCGGCGACCTGCGCTCCGCCGCCGACGCGATCCGACTCTCCCGACGCACCCTGGCCACCATCAAGGGCAACCTGTTCTGGGCCTTCGCCTACAACATCGCCGCGATCCCGCTCGCCGCCGCCGGCCTGCTCAACCCGATGATCGCGGGCGCCGCGATGGCCTTCTCCTCGCTGTTCGTGGTCGGCAACAGCCTGCGGTTGCGGACCTTCAAGGCCCGCTGAGGCCGTCGACGCCGCAGTGGAGTCCGGCCCGGGGCCGGGCTCCACTGCTTTTGGCTTTGGCTTTGGCTTTGGCCTTGGCTTTTGGCGCGACCGGTCGAGCCGGTCAGTTTCCGAGAAGCCGGGAGGGCCGCCCGGTTCCTAGGATCGGTGACGACGGAGAACGGAAACGGGAGGACCGGCCATGGCGGAGAAGCACGAGGGTTTCACGGCGGACGAGCGCGCGGCGATGAAGGAGCGCGCCAAGGAGCTGAAGGCGGAGTCCAAGCGGGCCTCGGCCGCGGCAAAGGCGGCCGAGGCCGAGCAGGACCTGCTGGCGAAGATCGAGGAGATGCCGGAGGAGGACCGGGTGCTCGCCCGGCGCTTCCACGAGATCGTCGCCGAGGCGGCGCCGCAGCTGGCCCCGAAGACCTGGTACGGCATGCCCGCGTACAACAACGCGGACGGCAAGCCGGTGTGCTTCTTCCAGAGCGCCGCCAAGTTCAAGTCCCGGTACGCGATGATCGGTTTCAGCGACAGCGCCAAGCTGGACGACGGCGCGCTGTGGCCGACCTACTTCGCCGTCGCCGAGCTGGGCGACGCGGAGGCGGCCCGGGTCGCCGAGCTGGTGAAGCGCGCGGTGTCCTGACGCCCGATCAGCGGCTTGGTCAGCGGCCGGGTCGGCGGCTCGGTCGGCGGTCTGGCCGGAACCCGGACCAGAGGTCTGGTCAGCGGCCGGGCCGGCGGCCGGCGAGCAGGCCGTTCAGGGTGCCGTAGTCGAGCGCGCCGCCCAGCGCGCCGTACGTGCCGGTACCGAGCAGTTCGGTGGCGGCCCGATGCGCGGCGGTGTACGCGGCCTGGGCGAGTGCGGTGCCCAGGCTGATCCGGCGGACCCCGGCGGCGGCGAGTTCCGCGACGGTCGGGCCGCCCGGGACGGCCATCGCGTTGACCGGCAGCGGGGACGCGGCGGTCAGTTCCTTCAGCGCGGCGAGGTCGAGCAGGCCGGGGACGAACAGCGAGTCGGCCCCGGCCGCCGCGTACGCCTCGGCGCGGCGCACCACCTCGGCCGGGCGGCCGTCCGCCGGGCCGACCCCGAACAGGTGAACGTCGGTACGGGCGTTGACCAGCAGCCCGGGCAGGCCCGCCTCGGCGGCGGCCGCCCGGGCGGCGCGCAGCCGGGCGGACTGCTCGGCGACGGTGAACAGCGGACCGCCCGGGGCGGCCGAGTCCTCCAGGTTGACGCCGACCGCGCCCGCCGCGACCACCGCGCGGACGGTCTCGGCCACGTCCTCGGGCGCCGGGCCGTAGCCGCCCTCGACGTCGGCGGTCACCGGGACGTCCACGGCGGCCGCGATCCGGCGCACCGCCTCGGCCATCGCCGCCCGGTCCAGGCCCTGGCCGTCGCCGCGGCCCGCCGACCAGGAGACGCCGCCGCTGGTGGTGGCGATCGCGGCGGCGCCGGCCGCGGCGATCACCGCCGCGCTGCCCGCGTCCCAGGCGTTCGGGAGCAGCAGCGGCGCGTCGGCGGCGACGAGGGCGCGGAGGGTGGCGGCGTGCTCGGCGGAACGGGCGGGGAGGGTGCGGTTCGACATGCGGGGCTCGCTTCCGGTGCGGGGTGGGCACGGTGGTCGGAACCGATCCTGCCCGGCCGGGCGGGGCTGCGCCGACCGATTAAGCTGCGGCCTAATCGACGGCGGCGGATGCGGGGGTGGCTGGGTGCGGACCGGGCTGCCGCTGACGGCGGACGACCTCGCGCTGACCAGGTTCGCGGTCTCGCCGATGTGGGAGGTGGTCGCCGCCTGCCGCGCGCTGGCCGCCGACCCGGTGCCCGTGCCGCACCGCCGCTGGGCCGCGCAGGTCCGGCCCCGGCTGGCCGCCGCCGGGCTGGACCGCGGCTGGCTGGCCGAACTGGTCCCGCCGCACGGGCACCTGCCGGACTTCCTCAACCCCGTCCCGGACCGGCCGGTCACCGACCTGGCCGCCGAACTGGCCGCGATCCGGGCCACCGGCCCCGCCCTGCTCCGGCACGACCTGGACTGCCTGCACGCCGACCGCGGCGGCCGTGACGGTCGGAGCGGTCGTGACGGTCGGAGCAGCGGTGACGGTCGGAGCGGACCCCGGTTGCGGGCGCTGGAACGCGAACCCGAGCAGGCGCTGCGGCGGATCACCGCCGAGATCGAGGCGTTCTGGCAGCTCGCCCTCGCCCCGTACTGGTCGCGGATCGGAGCGGTGCTGGAGGCGGACGTCCTGCGGCGCGCCCGGCGGGCCGCCGAACGGGGCAGCGCGGCCGTGCTCGGCGAACTGCACGGGACGGTGCGCTGGGCGGACGGCACCCTGCACCTGTCGGAGCGACACTGCGCCGTCACCCGGATCCCGACCGGCGCCGGACTGCTGCTGGTGCCCTCGGTGTTCGCCTGGCCCCGGCTGCTGACCCGCACCGTCGCCCCCGACCCGCCGCAGCTCTGCTACCCCGCGCTGGGCGCCGCGACCGTCTGGGAGCACCGGCCGGCCCCGCGCGCCGAGGCGCTCGCGCCCGTGCTCGGCCGCACCCGCACCCGGCTGCTGGCCGAACTGGACGTCCCCGCCTCCACCACCGAACTCGCCGCCCGCTGCGGCGTCACCGCCCCGGCGGCCTCCCAGCACCTCACCGCGCTGCGCACCGCGGGGCTGGTCTCCTCGCACCGGGCGGGGCGCTTCGTGCTGTACGCCCGGACCGCCGTCGCGGACGGGTGGCTGGCGGCGCTGCCGTAGCGCGCAGCGCCGGTGGACGGCGGGCGGGCTCAGCCCGCGTAGGCTCGGAGGGTGCGAAGGGCGGCCAGGGTGACGCCCGGGCGGGCCTCGTGCTCGGTGGCGGCGGACCAGCGGGCCCAGGTGATCGGCCAGCCGCCGTCCGGGAGTTGGGCGGCGGCCAGGTGGTCGAGGCCGCGCTCGGTCTCGGCGTCGGTGAACCAGGCCCGGGCCAGGCTGTCCGGGGTGGGCGCGAAGTCGTGCGGGAAGTGGAACTCGCCGGGCGCGTAGCCGGGCGCCAACCGGACCTGCCCGGGGCGGACCGGGTCGAGCAGCACCAGCTGCTGCTCACGCACCAACTCCCCCAGCCGGTCGGCCTGTTGCCCGGCCCAGGCGCGGTCCGGGGCGGCGTCCAGGAATCCGACGGCGGTGATCACCTCGTACGGGTGGGTCGTCCCGATCGCCTCGATCGCGCGGCGGCAGAACTCCGCCGCGCCGGTCAGCCAGGGGTGCTGCAGTCCAGCCCTGAGCAGCGGGGCGGCGATCTGGCCGGTGGAGAGCAGTTCGGCGGGCGGGTCGTCGGCGAGCGGCAGGAAGGGCGGGTGCGGGTAGCGGCGCAGGCTGGGCAGGACGGCCGGGACGCCGCCGTCCCCGGTGGTCAACGTGGCGGCCCAGTCGCAGAGTTCGGCGCCACGCGGGCCGTTCAGGGCGTCCGCCTCGGCCAGGATCCGGGCGGCCGCGCCGGCCGCCAGCGGCTGGGCGGCGGGCCCGCGGACGTCCGGCTCCAGGCCGTACGCCCAGCCGCCGCCGGGGGCGCGGTAGGCGTCCAGGGCGGCCAGGACGCCCACCGGGTCGGGGACTTCGCCGAACAGGTGGGCGAAGCGCCGCTGTTCGAGGACCCGGCCCGCCGTCCACAGGTAACCGGCCGCCCGGTCGATCGTGCTGTCGTCGATGCGTGCCATGGTCCGAACCGTACGGGCCGGAAAAAACTTTGGCGAGGACCGATGAGTTCCGCCGGGGCGCCGCGTCTTCTCCTGTGACGGCAGCGCGCTGCGCGCAGCGCGTGGAACACGGTGCGCGGAACACGGTGCGCGGTGCGCGGAACACGGACATGGACGGAGCGAGCAGATGGGCGTCAAGGGACCGGCCAGCTACTTCCCCTCGATCGAGCAGAAGTACGGGCGCCCGATCGCCGAGTGGCAGCAGCTGATCACCGATTCGCCGCTGACCAAGCACATGGAGCTGGTGGCCTGGCTGAAGTCCGAGCACGGGCTGGGCCACGGGCACGCCAACGCGCTGGTCGCGCACACCCTGGCCGACGCCGGCAGTTGAGCGGGGCGGGGCCGGGAGCGGCCGGTCGGAAAACCAGGGCAATCAGAGCAAGCGATCAGAGCAACCAGAGCAACTAGAGCTATTTGAGAGGGAGTTGGCATGACCGAGTACGTGACCTCCGCCGACGGCACCCGGATCGCCCACCAGGTGGCGGGCGACAGCGGCCCGGCCGTGGTGATCGTGGACGGCGCGCTGTGCCACCGCGCGTTCGGGCCGTCGGGCGGTCTCGCGGCCGAACTCGCCGGGGCGCACCGGGTGTTCAGCTACGACCGGCGCGGGCGCGGGGAGAGCGGTGCGGGCGGGCCGTACGCCGTGGAGCGGGAGGTGGAGGACCTGGCGGCGGTCGTCGCGGCGGCGGGCGGCCGGGCGACGCTGCTGGGTCTGTCCTCCGGGGCGGCGCTCGCGCTGCGGGCGGCCGGGGCGGGCATCGGGGTGGAGCGGGTGGTGGCGTACGAGCCGCCGTTCAGCACCTCCGAGGAGCAGCGCGCCCGGTTCGCGGAGTACCGGGCGGGCGTCGAGAAGGACGTCCTGGCGGGCGAGCCGGGCGACGCGGTGGCCCGGTTCATGCTCTTCGTCGGCTCCCCCGGGCCGATGGTCGAACAGCTGCGGCAGTCGCCGGTGTGGCCGGCCTTCGTGGCGGTGGCGCCGACCCTGGTCAACGACGCGGAGGTGCTGGACGGGGCGGCGGGCGCGCCGGTGCCGACCGCGCTGCTGGCCGGGCTGCCGGTGCCGGTGCTGGTCGCCGACGGCGAGCTCAGCCCCGCGATGCTGCGTGACGCCGCCACCGCGACGGCCGCCGCCGCGGGCGCCGAGCACCGCACCCTGGCGGGGCAGACCCACGAGGTGGCGCCGGAGGTGCTGGGGCCGGTGGTGGCGGAGTTCGTCGCCCGGGGCTGAGACCGCGCGGGGCCGGGGCCGGGTGTTACGGGGCTTCGGCCAGGCGGCGGAGCAGGTGGCTGAGGGCGTCCGGGGTGAGGGACGGGGAGCCGTGGGCGGCCGGGGTGAAGAAAGTGCGGTCGACCGCCTCGACGGCCGGGATCGCGGCGCGGGCGAGGGCGGTGCCGCGGGGAGTGATGCGCAGGCGGCGGGCCCGGGTGTCGTCGGGGTCGGTGGTGCGGTCGAGCAGGCCCTTGGCCTCCAGTTTCCGCACCACCTGGGAGGTGGTGCGGACGTCGGTGCCGGCCTGGGCGGAGAGTTCCTGCTGGTTGGGGGTGGCGCCCTGCTCGTTGAGCCACCAGGCGCAGGAGAGCAGCACGAACTGGGGGTGCGTCAGGTCGTACGGGGCGAGGGCGGCGGCGACCTCGCGCTGCCAGCGCAGGGTGGCGTGCCAGAGCCAGAAGCCGGGGCTGTTCGCCGGGCCCTCGACCAGTCCGTCCATCGTCCCGTCCTCCTTCGTGCGTCACCGGCGTTTCCGGTCGGCCGGACCATCCAACACGGTCGGGCGGTCGACCCGGTCGGGCAGTCGCCCCGGTCGAACGGTCGGGCGGTCGTTCCGGCCAGGCGGTCAGGCGGTCCGTTCGGCGCGGGCCAGCAGGGCGGCCATCGCGTCCGGGAAGTCCTCGGTGATCATCGGGCCGAGTTCGGGGCCGAGCCGGTCGGCCTCGGGGCCGGTGATCTCCAGGCGGTGGACCACCCGGGTGCCGCCGGCGGGGAGGGCGGTGAGGGTGTGCGAGAAGTCCAGTACGGCGCCGCCGAACTCGGTGCGGTCGGCGTAGGCGCGGTCCGCCTCGATCCGGGTGATGACGGAGACGATCGGCTCCTGCCCGGTCGGGGTCATCGAGACCCGGCCGCCGACCTCGAAGGGGCCCTCCAGGGCGACGGCCTCCATCGAGGTGTCCCAGTCGGTCCAGTGGTCGAGGTCGCTGAGCACGGCCCAGACGGCACTCGGCGCGGCGGCGGTCTCGGCGGTGTACTCGTGCTGCCACATGGCGGTTCCCCCTGCGGTCGGTGTTCCATCCGATTTCCTCTACGCAGAGATTATCCCTGCGGGGACTATCCCCGCAAGGGAGGGCGCACCCCGCGTGCGGCGGGCCCGAAAGGCGCTGCAGCGGCTTCCCCGCCCCTGCTACGGTCGGGGCGAATCCACCCGCTGCAACCGCCGTACTCAGAGGAGAACCGACTCCGATGCATGATGCCCGCGTCCTGATCGACCTGGGGGACGAAGCCGTCCGGCTTCTGGCACGTCGTGGCTACCGGCTCGACCTGTCCGCGCTGGAGGCGCTGCAGTCCCGCCGCAACAGCGGCATCCAGGCCGGCGACGAGCTGCGGGCCCGCTCGAAGCAGGTCGCCCAGGAGGTGCAGCGCACCGCGAAGCAGGGCGGGGACGTCACCGAGCTGAAGGAGACCGCCCGCGCCCTCAAGGAGCAGGTGCAGCAGAACGAGGCGGAGCTGGAGCAGGTCCAGCAGGAGCTGACCGACCTGCTGCTGACCATCCCCAACCTGCCCGACGACGAGGCTCCCGACGGCTTCTCCGACGAGGACGCCCGCGAGTTGCGCCGGGTCGGCGAGCCGCAGCACTTCGACTTCACGCCCAAGGACCACGTCGACCTCGGCGAGACCATGGGCATCATGGACTTCGGCCGGGCCACCAAGCTGTCGGGCTCGCGCTTCAGCGTGCTGCGCGGCGCCGGCGCCGCCCTGGAGCGGGCGATCGTCGCCCTGCTGCTGGACGTGCACACCCGCCGGCACGGGTATGTCGAGCACGCGGTGCCGTACCTGGTCAACCGGCGCACCATGACCGGCACCGGGCAGCTGCCGAAGTTCGAGGAGGACCTGTTCCGGACCGGCGTCGCGGACCGGGACCTGTTCCTGATCCCGACCGCCGAGGTGCCGCTGACCAACCTGTACGCGGACGAGATCGTCCCGCCCGCCGAACTGCCGCTGGCGCTCACCGCGCACACCCCGTGCTTCCGCTCGGAGGCCGGCTCGTACGGGCGCGACACCCGCGGGCTGATCCGGCTGCACCAGTTCTCGAAGGTCGAGATGGTCCGGATCTGCGCCGCCGAGCAGGCCCGGGAGCAGATGCTGCTGATGGTCTCGCACGCCGAGACCTGCCTGCAGGAGCTCGAACTCGCCTACCGCGTCGTCATGTTGGCGGCCGGCGACACCGGATTCTCGTCGCGCCTGACGTACGACCTGGAGGTGTGGCTGCCCAGCCAGGACACCTACCGGGAGATCTCCTCGGTCTCGGACTTCGGCACCTTCCAGGGCCGCCGGGCCGGCATCCGCACCCGGGACGAGAAGGGCAAGCCGACCCCGGCCGCCACCGTCAACGGCTCGGGCCTGCCGCTGGGCCGGACCATCGCGGCGGTGCTGGAGCAGCACCAGCAGGCCGACGGCTCGGTCCTGCTGCCGAAGGCGCTGCGCCCGTACCTGGGCTTCGCCCGGATCGCGGCCGACGGCACGCCCGTCGAGGAGTAGGAACGCAGAAGCCGGCAGTGGCGGTGGCGCACGGTGAACTGCCGTGCGCCACCGGCGCGTTCGGGGCTGTCTGCGTGTTCGGGACCACCGGCGTGTTCAGGGCCACCAGCAACGTTCGGGGCCGTCGGCGCGTTCGGGACCGTCGGCCGCGGGGGTCAGTCCCCGGTCGGGATCCGGGCCTCGACCCGCCAGCCGGGGCCGGCCGGGTCGAGCGGGCCGGCCGCCAGTTCGCCGCCGAGCGCGGCGAGCC
Organism: Kitasatospora cineracea; assembly: GCF_003751605.1. Classification (NCBI taxonomy): domain Bacteria; kingdom Bacillati; phylum Actinomycetota; class Actinomycetes; order Kitasatosporales; family Streptomycetaceae; genus Kitasatospora; species Kitasatospora cineracea. The sequence goes on along the minus strand of NZ_RJVJ01000001.1, from coordinate 1,848,526 downwards.
GGGTGCGCAGCGCGTCGAGCCCGCTGCCGCCGCCCGGGCGGGGGTGCGGGTGGGCGGGGCCGCCGTCGGTGACGGTGGCGGTGAGGCCGCTGCCGGGGGCGTGGGCGAGCGTGACGGTGACCCGGTCCGCGGCGGGGGCGTGGCGGCGGACGTTGGTGAGCGCCTCCAGCACCGCCCGGTAGGCGGCGTCCTCGACGGCGGGCGGCAGGGCGGGCAGTCCGGCCAAGCCGTGCAGGGCGGGCGGGGTCGGGAAGTGGCCGAGCAGCGCCGGGAGTTCGGCCAGGGCGTGGCGGCGGGGCGCGGCGCCGTCGGGGGCCCGCAGGGCGTCCAGGGTGTGGTCCATGGAGACCAGCGCGCGCTGCCCGGCGGCCTCCAGCCGGGCCAGCAGCCGGGCGTTCTCCGCCTCGTCGTGGCCGCCGAGCCGCGCGGCCTGCACCTCCAGCAGGATGCCGGTCAGCTCGTGGGCGACGTAGTCGTGCAGGTCCCCGGCGACGGCCAGGCGCTGTGCGCGGCGGGCGTCGTCGACCGCGCGGGTCCGCCGTTCGTCCTGTCGGCGCAGGTACAGGCCGGTGCCGACGGCCGCGGCGACCGGCACGGCGGCGATGAGCAGTCCGGCGACCGAGGCGTCCAGCGGGTGCGGCTGCCGGAGCGCGAAGCGCAGCGGCAGGGCCGGCCCGGCCAGCGCGCCGAGCGCCCCGCCCCACCAGGCCCGGCGGCCGGGCAGCCACCGGACGGCGCGCACCGTGAGCACCAGCAGCAGCGCGTACTCGACCGGCATCCAGAGCAGCGCCGGCCCGTTCTCGCCGACGTGGCCGAGGTCGGCGGCCAGCGAGAGCCCGGCGGCCCAGCACACCGCCGCCGGGCCGCCCAGCGCGGTGAGGGCGAGCACCGCGGCGGCGGTGAGCGCCGGGAGCCAGACCGGCCACGGGCCGAACGGCGCGGGGACGAGCAGCAGCAACGCGGCGGCGGCCGTCGCCGCCACCCGGCGGGTACTCACCGCCACCCGGTGAGTGCTCGCCGCCGTCCGGCGGGTGCTCACGCCGGGCCGCCCGGCAGGTCGGTGAGGTAGCCGAGCTCGAACGCCCGCATGGCGACGCCGACCCGGTTGCGGACGCCCAACTTGCGCTGGATGTGCGCGACGTGGGTCTTGACGGTGCCCGCCGAGATGAACAGCGCGGCCGCGATGTCGGCGTTGGTGCGGCCCTCGGCGACCTCCCGGGCGATCTCCGTCTCGCGCGGGGTCAGCGGCTCCGCCGGCGGGTCCGCGCCGGGGCGGCGTCCGGTGACGTGGCGCAGCAGCCGGACCGTGACGGACGGGCTGATCAGGCTGTCCCCGGCCACCGCGGCGCGCACCGCCTCGATCAGCAGCGCCGGTCCCGAGCGCTTGAGCAGGAAGCCGGACGCGCCGCCGCGCAGCGCCGGGTACACGTACTCGTCCAGGTCGAAGGTGGTCACCACGACCACCCGGACCTGCGGGTCGGCGCCCGGCCCGCACAGCTGCCGGACCACCTCCAGGCCGTCCATCCGGGGCATCCGGACGTCCACCAGGGCGACGTCCGGGCGCAGCGCGCGGGCCGCCTCGACGGCGGCGACCCCGTCGCCGGCCTCGCCGACCACGGTGAGGTCCGGCTGGGTCTCCAGGATGCGCCGCAGCCCCCGCCGCACCATCTCCTGGTCGTCGGCGATCAGCACCCGGATGGTCACCCGGCGGATTCTGCCACAGGGATGCGGCGCGCCGGGCGGGGTAGCTGACAGGGCGTTACGGTCGACGGATGGGAGAGGCGGCGAGGGCGGTGTGGCCGGCGAGGGCGGTGTGGTCGGCGCGGGCGGCGATCGGGTGCGGGCTGGCGGCGGTGCTGCTGCTGGCCGCCGGGGCCGGGCTGCGCGGGGCGCTGGTGGTGGCGGTCGGGGTGGCCGCGCTGGCGCTGATGGCGGTCGGCGGGTGGTGGGCGCTGTCGCGGCGCGGGCCGGTGCGCTGGCTGGGGGTGCTGCTGGCGGTGGCGGCCCCGGTGGGCGCGGTGGTGCTGTACGTGGGCGGCGGAACGTGGCCGTGGGTGCTGGGCGCGGTGGCGCTGTGGGCGGCGGGCCTGTGGCTGGCCCGGGTGGCGCTGCGCGCGGCCGGGCGGTCCCGGGAGATGCCGGAGCGGGAGGTCGATCCGCCGCGCAAGGCCGTCCTGATCATGAATCCGAAGTCCGGCGGCGGGAAGGTGGAGAAGTTCCACCTGGCGGAGCGGGCCCGGGAGTTGGGCGCGGAGGTGGTGCTGCTGGACCCGGACGCGCAGCAGGACGTCACCGAGCTGGCCGAGCGGGCCGTCGCGGACGGCGCCGACCTGCTGGGCGTGGCGGGCGGCGACGGCACCCAGGCGCTGGTGGCGCAGGTCGCGGCCCGGCACGGGCTGCCGTTCCTGGTGGTCTCGGCGGGCACCCGCAACCACTTCGCGCTCGACCTGGGCCTGGACCGCGACGACCCGGCCCGCTGCCTGGACGCGCTCGCCGACGGCGTCGAACTGCGGGTCGACCTCGGCGAGGTCGCGGGCCGGGCCTTCGTCAACAACGTCTCGTTCGGCACCTACGCGGAGGTGGTGCAGAACCCCGAGTACCGGGACGCGAAGGCCGCCACCGTCCTGGCCATGCTGCCGGACCTGCTGGTCGGCTACGCGGGCGCGCAGCTCGCCGCCGAGGCCGGCGGGCAGCGGCTGGAACGCCCGCAGGCCGTCCTGGTCAGCAACAACCCGTACGACGCGGGCGACCTGCTCGACCCGGGGCGGCGTTCGCGGATGGACCGCGGCGCGCTCGGCGTCCTCGGGGTCCGGGTGGACGGCGCGGCGCAGGCCGCCGACCTGGCGCTGCGTGGTACGAGTGCGGAGGCGGTGACGGTCCTGGTCGGCCGCGAGGTGCTGGTCACGGCGGATGTGGCGAGCATCCCGGTCGCGGTGGACGGCGAGGCCCTGGAACTGGACGTGCCGGTGCGCTGCACGATCCGGCCCGGTGCGCTGCGGGTGCGGGTCCCGCGCGACCGGCCGGGCACGGTGGCCCCGGTACCGGCCCTGAAGTGGAGCCGGCTGGCGCACCTGGCGTCGGGCCGGACCGATCCGAACGGCGGTGCGTAGTGCAGGCGTTGACGCGGTGGGTGCTGGCGGGACAGCGCGTGGTGGCGGACTTCTCGGCGGTGGACGAGGCGGTGTACGTCGCGGTGGCGGCGACCCCGACGCCGACCCTGGACAAGCGGCTGCGGCAGCTGTCCACGGCCGCGAACAACTCGAAGGTCTCGATCGCGGTGGCCTGCGGGCTGGCCCTGCTGCCGGGGCGGCCGCGCCGGGCCGCGCTGGTCGGCCTCGGGTCGGTGGCGGTGGCCTCGGCGGCGGCGAACCTGCTCGGCAAGACGCTGGCCCGCCGCCCGCGGCCGGACCGGGTCGGCGGGAAGGTCCCCGAGGCCCGGCACGTGCCGATGCCCGCGTCGGCGTCCTTCCCGTCCGGGCACACCGCGTCGGCGTTCGCCTTCGCCACCGGGGTCTCCTCCCAGCTGCCGTGGGCGGCGGCGCCGCTCGGGCTGCTGGCCGCGACGGTCGGCTACTCGCGGGTCCACACCGGCGTCCACTACCCGGGCGACGTCGTCGCGGGCGCGCTGCTGGGCACGGTCGCGGGCAGCGTGGTCGCGGGCCTGGACGCGTGGGTGCCCGGCCTGGGCGCGGGGCGCGGCCGGCCCTGACGGCGGGCCCGCCGGGCGCCCGCGAGACGCGACCGGGGCCCGGGGGGTCTTCTCGACTGTACGGCGCGGGAGTTGGCCTGGTGCGCGGCCGGCCGTCCCGGGCGGGGAGCGTCCGGGACGGCCTGCGCAGGGAACTGACGGTCCGTCACTTGATTGCGGCGACAGCCTGGTTGAGTTCGAGGACGTTGACGCCGGGCTGGCCGAGGAAGCCGAGCGAGCGGCCGTCGGTGTGCTCCTCGACCAGCCGGTCGAGCTGGGCCGCGGGGAGGCCGCGCTCCCGGGCGACGCGGTCGACCTGCTGCTTGGCGTAGGCGACGGAGATGTGCGGGTCGAGGCCGGAGCCGGAGGCGGTCAGCGCGTCCGGCGGGACGGTGGCCGGGTCGACGCCGTCGAAGGCGGCGACGGCGGCCCGGCGCTCCTGCACGGCCTTCAGCAGGCCGGCGCTGTTCGGGCCGAGGTTGGAGGCGCCGGAGGCGGCCGGGTCGTAGCCGCCCGCGGAGGGGCGGGGCTGGAACCACTTCGGGTCGGGCCGGGCCGGGGCGCTCGGGTCGGACTGCGGCAGGTCGAAGCGCTGGCCGAGCAGGCTGGAGCCGACCGGTTTGCCGTCGACCTCGACGATCGAGCCGTTCGCCCGTTGCCGGAAGGCGAGTTGGCTGACGCCGGTGACCAGCAGCGGGTAGGCGATGCCGAGGATCACGGTCATCACCAGCAGCATCCGCAGCGCGGTGAGGTGGGTGCGCAGGAAGGTGGGCATGTCTCGTTCTCCTCTCTTGTCAGTTGAGGCCGGGGACGAACTGGACGACCAGGTCGATCGCCTTGATGCCGACGAACGGCACGACCAGGCCGCCGATCCCGTAGATCCCGATGTTCCGGGACAGCAGCGAACTCGCTTCGGTGGGCCGGTACTTGACGCCGCGCAGGGCGAGCGGGATCAGGCCGACGATGACCAGGGCGTTGAAGACGACCGCCGAGGTGATCGCGGAGGTCGGGCTGTGCAGGCCCATGACGTTGAGGTGCCGCAGGCCCGGGTGGACGCCCGCGAACATCGCCGGGATGATCGCGAAGTACTTGGCGACGTCGTTGGCGATCGAGAAGGTCGTCAACGCGCCCCGGGTGATCAGCAGTTGCTTGCCGATCTCGACGATCTCGATCAACTTGGTGGGGTTGGAGTCGAGGTCCACCATGTTGCCGGCCTCCTTGGCCGCCATGGTGCCGGTGTTCATCGCCACGCCGACGTCGGCCTGGGCCAGCGCCGGGGCGTCGTTGGTGCCGTCGCCGGTCATCGCGACCAGCTTGCCGCCCTCCTGCTCCTGCTTGATCAGCGCCATCTTGTCCTCGGGCGTGGCCTCGGCGAGGAAGTCGTCGACGCCCGCCTCCTCGGCGATCGCCCGGGCGGTCAGCGGGTTGTCGCCGGTGATCATCACGGTCCTGATGCCCAGCCGCCGCAGCTCCTCGAAGCGCTCCCGCATGCCCTCCTTCACCACGTCCTTGAGGTGGATCACGCCGAGCACCCGCGACACGCCGCCGCCCTCGCGCTCGGCCACCACCAGCGGGGTGCCGCCCGCCGCGGAGATTCCCTCGACCAGCGCGGCCACGTCCGCGCCGACGCTGCCGCCGCTGACGGTCACCCAGTCGGCGACCGAACCGGCCGCGCCCTTGCGGACCTGCCGGCCGTCCACGTCCACGCCCGACATCCGGGTCTGCGCGGTGAACGGCACCCAGGCGGCGTGCGCCAACTCGCCCTGGGCGCGGGCCCGCAGGCCGTACCCGGTCTTGGCGAGGACGACGATCGAGCGGCCCTCCGGGGTCTCGTCCGCCAGCGAGGACAACTGCGCGGCGTCCGCCAACTCCTCGACCGTGACCCCGGACGCGGGCAGGAACTCGGCGGCCTGCCGGTTGCCGAGCGTGATGGTGCCGGTCTTGTCCAGCAGCAGCGTGTTGACGTCGCCCGCGGCCTCCACCGCCCGGCCCGACATGGCGAGCACGTTGCGCTGCACCAACCGGTCCATGCCGGCGATGCCGATCGCCGAGAGCAGCGCGCCGATCGTGGTCGGGATCAGCGCCACGATCAGCGCGACCAGCACGATCGTCGGCTGCGGGGCGCCCGCGTAGGTCGCCATCGGCTGCAGCGTCACCACGGCGACCAGGAAGACGATCGTCAGCGAGGCCAGCAGGATGTTCAGGGCGATCTCGTTCGGCGTCCGCTGCCGGGCCGCGCCCTCCACCAGGGCGATCATCCGGTCGATGAAGGTCTTGCCCGGCTCGGAAGTGATCTTGACGACGATCCGGTCGGACAGCACCTTGGTGCCACCGGTCACCGCGCTGCGGTCGCCGCCGGACTCCCGGATCACCGGCGCGGACTCACCGGTGATCGCCGACTCGTCCACCGACGCGACACCCTCGACCACGTCGCCGTCGCCCGGGATCACCTGCCCCGCCTCGACCACCACGTGGTCGCCCAACCGCAGCGCGGTGCCCGGGACCTCCTCCTCGGACCGGGAGCCGGGCCAGCCGGTCAGGCGGCGCGCGACCGACTCGGTCCTGGCCCTGCGCAGCGTGTCGGCCTGCGCCTTGCCGCGGCCCTCGGCGACCGCCTCCGCCAGGTTGGCGAAGACCGTGGTCAGCCACAGCCAGAGCGTGATCGCCCAGCCGAACACCGACGGGTGGGCGACCGCGGCGACGGTGGTGACCACCGAGCCGACCTCGACCACGAACATCACCGGGTTCTTCACCATCACCCGGGGGTCGAGCTTGCGCACCGCGTCGGGCAGCGAGGCGAGCAGCAGTTTCGGATCGAGCAGGCCGCCCGCGGCCCGCTGCGGAACTTCAGGGACGGTGGTGGACATCAGTGGAGACCTTCTGCGATCGGCCCGAGGGCCAGGGCCGGGAAGTAGGTGAGGCCGACGACGATCAGCACGACGCCCGACAGCAGGCCGACGAACAGCGGCCGGTGCGTGGGCAGCGTGCCCGCACTCGCCGGGACGGGCCGCTGCCGGGCCAGCGAACCGGCCAGCGCGAGGACGAACACCATCGGCAGGAACCGGCCGCACACCATCGCCAGGCCCAGCGCCGTGTCGTACCAGGTGGTGTTCACCGTGATGCCCGCGAACGCCGAACCGTTGTTGTTCGCCGCCGAGGTGAACGCGTACAGCACCTCGGAGAAGCCGTGCGCGCCGTCGTTCAGCATCCCGGCCCGCTCGCCGGGCAGCGCGATCGCGGTACCCGCGCCGATCAGCACGACGGCGGGGGTGGTGAGGATGTACAGCGAGGCGAACTTCATCTCCCGGCCGCCGAGCTTCTTGCCCAGGTACTCGGGGGTGCGGCCGACCATCAGGCCCGCCACGAAGACGGCGACGATCGCGAGGATCAGCATGCCGTACAGGCCGGAACCGGTGCCGCCGGGCGCGATCTCGCCGAGCATCATGTCGAAGACGGTCAGCCCGCCGCCCAGCGGCGTGAACGAGTCGTGGAAGGAGTTCACCGCGCCGGTCGAGGTCAGTGTCGTCGACGCCGCGAACAGGCTGGACGCCGCGATGCCGAAGCGCTGCTCCTTGCCCTCCATCGCCGCGCCGGCCGCCTGCAGCGCACTGCCGGAGTGCTGGTGCTCGAAGAAGGTGACCAGCGCCGCCGAGGCCACCCAGAACAGGCCCATCACCGCGACGATCGCGTAGCCCTGGCGGTGGTCGCCGACCATCTTGCCGAAGGTGCGCGGCAGGGCAAAGGCGATCACCAGCAGCAGGAACACCTCCAGCAGGTTGGTGAAACCGGTCGGGTTCTCGAACGGGTGCGCCGAGTTGGCGTTGTAGAAGCCGCCGCCGTTGGTGCCCAGCAGCTTGATGACCTCCTGCGAGGCCACCGGCCCGCCCGGGACCTGCTGCGAGCCGCCCGACAACGTGGTCACCTGCTCGAAGCCGTGGAAGTTCTGCACCACGCCACTGGCCGCCAGCACGAGGGCGAAGACGATCGAGACCGGCAGCAGCAGCCGCAGCACGATCCGGGTCAGGTCGACCCAGAAGTTGCCGACCCGGTCGGTGCGGTTGCGGGTGAACCCGCGGATCAGCGCCGCCACCACCGCGATGCCGACCGCCGCCGAGACGAAGTTCTGCACCGCCAACCCGGCCATCTGCACCAGGTGGCCCATCGCCGACTCACCGCCGTACGACTGCCAGTTGGTGTTGGTGGTGAACGAGATCGCGGTGTTCCACGCCTGGTGCGCCTCCATCCCGGGCACGCCCAGGCTCAGCAGCAGGTGCGTCTGCAGCCGGATCAGCCCGTACAGGAACAGCACCGACAGCGCGGAGAACGCCAGCACCGACCGCAGGTACACCGGCCAGCGCTGGTCGGCGTCCGCGTCGACGCCGACCAGCTTGTAGAGACCGCGCTCGGCTCTCAGGTGCTTGGCGGAGGTGAGCAGGTGGGCGATGTGGTCGCCCAGCGGGCGGTAGCACAGGGCCAGCGCGCCGACCAGGGCGACGGCCTGCAGCCACCCGGCGAGAGTCGGACCCATGTCAGAACTTCTCCGGATGGACCAGCGCGAGGACGAGGTACCCGACCAGCGCGGCGGCGACGAGGAGACCCGCTATGTGCTCGGCGCTCACAGCTTCTCCACCCCCCGCGCGATCAGGGCGATGACGGCGAACACGGCGACCGTGACACCGACGTAGATCAGGTCTGACATGGCATCCACCAAGGTGGCTCGGAACGGAACCGGTGCTTTTCCCGGCACCCCCGAGCCAAGCAGCGGAACCGGCCGTCCCCGCGCTCCCTGACGCCCCCCATACGGCTGCCCGCGCGACCTTGACGCCCCCTTGACGGACCCCTCCCGCGACCTGCGCGACCTGCGGCGACCTGCGCGGCTACCGCGCGAAGGGCGCGGCCAGCGCGGTCAGGGCCTCGCCGAGCGGACGGTCCACCCGGACCGCGGCCAGGTCGTCGCCGCGGGTGGTGCCGCGGGTGACGATGGCGACCGGCTTGCCGGCCTTCGCGGCGTGCCGCACGAAGCGCAGGCCGGACAGCACCGCCAGCGAGGACCCGAGCACCAGCAGGGCCCGGCCCTCGTCCACCAGCCGGTAGCAGTGCTCGACCCGCTCCTTGGGGACGCTCTCGCCGAAGAACACCACGTCCGGCTTGAGCACGCCGCCGCAGGAGGCGCACGGCGCGACGGCGAACGAGGCCACCAGGTCGTCCGGCAGCTCGACGTCGCCGTCCGGGTTGATCCGCGAACCGGCGTCCCGGAAGGCCGGGTTGAGGACGGCGAGGCGCTCGTCCAGCTCGGCGCGGGGGCTGCGGGCACCGCAGTCCAGGCAGACCACCCGGTCCAGGCCGCCGTGCAGCTCGACCGCGTCGGCGGTGCCCGCGGCCCGGTGCAGGCCGTCCACGTTCTGGGTGATCACCGCCGCCACCCGGCCCGCCTCCCGCAGCCGGGCCACCGCGAGGTGCCCCGCGTTCGGCCGCGCCCCGGCGATCACCGCCCGCCCCGCGTGGCTGCGCGCCCAGTACCGCCGCCGGGCCGGCTCCCCCGCCACGAACTCCTGGTACGTCATCGGCGCCCGGTTCCGGCGGACCCCGTCCGGCCCCCGGTAGTCCGGGATCCCGGACTCGGTCGACAACCCGGCCCCGCTCAGCACCACCACCCCGCCCCGGCCAGCAGCCGGGCCACCGCGGGAAGTCCGTCCTCGTGCGCGCTCATGCCGTCCATTGTGCGTCGGCCCCGCGCGGAACCGGCGGGCCCGGGCAGGAACCCGGCGGGAACCCGGGCGGAAACCCGGCGGCCCAGGCAGTACCCCCACGCACCGCCCGGGCCGCCCCGGGTGCGGCCGTTCCGGCCCCCACAGCCCGAACTTCCGCTGGCTCCTTTGTACTTCGATTCACCACCCGGACAGAAGACGCGTACTGACCTTTCTTGGGAGCGCTTCCACGAAACCACCGCACGCCGGACGCCACCCGAGCCCCTCCCGGGCACCGCCCGCGCCCCCACCCACCCCGCGACGCCCGCCTCACGACGCCCGGACCGGCCGCGGCCCGGACGGCGCCCCCACGCACCGCCCGGGCCGCTCCCGTTCGCGGCGGCCGGGCCCCACAGCCCCGACCGCCGCCGCTCACCGCGCCGTCACCCCGTCGTCCGGCCCGTCGTCCGGCCCGCCGTCCCGCCCGTCGTCCGCCACCGGGCCGACACCCCGCCCACCAGGGCGGCGAGCAGGGCCGCGCCCGTGAGCAGCGCGAGGTGCCCGGCCTCGACGGCCGGCCGGGACCAGCCGAGCTCGGCATGCCGGTGCTCCGCGAAACCGTTGTGGAACAGCCAGACCGCCGGGCCGATCAGCGGCGCCGCCACCGGCCTCGACCACCCGCCGAGGGCCGCGCACCCCGCGGTGAACACCGCCAGCGCGAACCAGCCGGGCCGCAGCTCCCCCAGCAGCCCGAGCCCGGCGGCCAGCCCGGCCCCGTGAGCAGCGCCAGCACCGCCGACAGGTCGGCCGGCAGCCGCCCCGGCACCGTCGCCGCGCTCATCCCCGCCCGCCCGGCCGCCGCCCCGCACCGACCAGCCCGCGCAGCTCCGCGTCCACCCCGCGCCCGCTCAACCCGTCCAGCACCAGGGCGAGTTCGGGCCGCGGCACCACCAGCACCGGGCAGCGGGCCGCGCGCACGCAGCGGGTGGGAACGGGGCGGTGCAGGCCGCGGTGCCACCAGGGGCCGGACGGGCCGAGCACCAGCAGGTCGCCGGGCCGGTCCGCGGCGGCGAGCAGGACGGCGGCGGGCTCGCCGCGCACCGTCCGGGCGGTGACGGGCACGCCGGGGTCGGCCCCGCCGAACGCCTCCGCCAGCGCCTCGGCCAGCCGCTCCTCGGCGGCGGCCCGGACGGCGGACAGCAGCGGCGGGCAGGGCGAGCGCCGGTACCCGAACTCGCCGCCGGGCGGCTCCCAGGCGTGCAGCACCAGCACCTCCGCGCCGCCGCCCGTACTGCCGCCCGTACCGCTGCCCGCACCGCCGACCGCCCGCCGGGCCTCGGCGACGGCGCGGTGCAGGGCGGCCAGGCTGCCGAGCGACCCGCTGACTCCCACCACGACGCGCACCGGCTCCGCCATCACGCCCGCCATCCCCTTCCGGTCCGCTCCGGTCCGCTCCGGTCCGTTCCGGACCGCTCCGGACCGCTCCGGACCGCTCCGGACCGCTCCGGTCCGTCCCTACGTGTCCCGCCCCGTCTCGGCTCGTGCCGCCGGGTGCGCGGGCCCCGGCCTTCCGGTCGCCGGGGCCCGCGTCCCCACCAGCAGACCGGCCCACGCTCCCCCGCCCGGGCAGCCTGAATCGTCAACTCACTTGCAGGACAAGCAAGTTGACTGAACCCTCGGAAGCGGTTTGATTGGTTCCGGAACTTGTCAGGCCGAGCCTCAGCACTGCCCCGGGAGCGACACCATGCACGTCACGCTGTTCCGCCAGGTCCGCCCGTTCGGCGGCCCGGTCACCGACCTGGTCGCCGTGGACGGCATCCTGGCCGCCGGACTCCCGCCGGGCGCAAGCCCGTTCTCCGTACTGGAGGGCGGCGGCCGGATCGCGCTGCCGACGCTGGTGGACGCGCACATCCACCCGGACAAGACCAGCTGGGGCGAGCCCTGGTACAGCCGCCGCCCGGCGCACGGCCTCCCGGAGTACGTGGTCGGCGACGTCGAGCTGTACGAGCACCAGCGGGCCCCGATCGGCGAGCGCGCGCACCGCCTGCTGGCCCACGCGGTGACCCGCGGCACCCGCGCCGTCCGCGCGCACGTGGACGTCGCCCCCGCGTACGGCCTGGCCGGCGCCACCGGCCTGCGCGAGGCCGCCGAGCGGCTGGCCGGGAAGCTGGACGTGCAGTCGGTGGCGTTCCCGCAACACGGCGTGGTGCGCACCCCGGGCGTGGCGGAGCTGCTGACCGAGGCGGCCCGCGCACACCTGGTGGACGCGGTCGGCGGCATCGACCCGGCCGGTTTCGACGGCGGCAGCGCGGACGGCCGCGAGCAGTTCGACCTGCTGTTCGGCCTGGCCGAGCGGTACGGCGTGCTGCTGGACGTGCACCTGCACGACCGCGGCGCGGCCGGCCTCGGCCCGCTGCGTGAGCTCGCCGCCCGGACGGTCGCGGCCGGCCTGCAGGGCCGGGTCACGGCCAGCCACGTGTTCTGCCTGCCCGAGCTGCCCACCGCCGAACTCGCCCGCACCGCCGACCTGTTGGCGGACGCCGGGATCGCCCTGACCACGGTCGCCCCGTCCGCGCACCAGGTGTTGCCGTTCCGCGAGCTGCAGGCCCGCGGCCTGCGGATCGGCCTCGGCTCGGACGGCGTCCGGGACTCCTGGAGCCCGTACGGCAACGCCGACATGTTGCACCGGGCGCACCTGCTCGGCTGGACCACCGACGCTCGCACCGACCAGGAGCTGACCGACTGCCTGGAGCTGGCCGCGCACGGCGGCGCCGAGCTGCTCGGCCTGCCCCGGGCCGACCTGACGCCCGGCTCGCCCGCCGACTTCCTGCTGGTGGACGGCGAGTGCACCCCGCAGGTGGTGGTCGACCTGCCGCCGCGCGAGCTGGTGGTGAAGGCCGGCCGGGTGGTCGCCGAGCACGGCTCGCTCGTCAGCTGACGGACGGTCATCAACGACCTGATGGTCGTCGGTGGATCGACGACCGTCAGCGGACCGACATTCGTCAGCGGACCGACGTTCGTCAACTGACGAACGTCCACCGATCGGCGCACGCCAAGGCAGCGGTGGCCGCCCCGGCACCGGGGCGGCCACCGCCGTGCGCGCGCCCGCTCAGTCGCGTTCGACATCGACCTCGGTCAGCCGGGCGAACCGCTCCGGGTCGGTGCGCCGGATCCGCCGGGCGACCAGCCAGCCGACCGCCGCGACCACCGGCACCGGCACCAGCAGCAGCCAGTTGACCAGGCCGGTGCGCCCGGTCAGCAGGTCGAAGTTGAACAGCGCGAGCACCGCCAGCACGGCCAGTCCGGCGGCCGCCAGCAGCGGCGCCCAGACCACCCGGAACGCCGACATCCCGCGCCGGTCGGTGCGGAAGAACGCGAACACCGCGACCGCCGCCAGCGCCTGCATCACCATGATGCCGAGCACGCCGACGCTGTTCGACCAGAGCAGGACCACCAGGTACGGGTCGACCGCGAGCACCGCGCCCAGGCCGATCACCAGCGCGTTGAACCCGGACTGCACCAGCACCGCCCGCCCGGGCGAGCCGGTCCGCGGCGACACCCGGCCGAGCCCGCGCGGCAGCAGGCCCTCGCGGCCCAGCGCGTACAGGTAGCGGGCGGCGGCGTTGTGGAAGGCCAGCGCGGAGGCGAACGCCGACACGATGATCAGCACGTGCATGGTGTCCGACAGCCACAGGCCGACGAACCGCTCGGCGGCCCGGAAGGTCAGGTCGGGGCCGCCGTCGGCACGGGCCTGGGCGACCGCGTCATCAGTGCCGTAGGCCCCCATCACGATCCAGGTGCCCAGGGCGTAGAACACCGCCAGGAAGCCGATGGCGATGAACGTCGCCCGGGGCACGGTGCGAGCCGGGTCGCGGGCTTCCTCGGCGTAGATCGCGGTCGCCTCGAAGCCGGTGAACGCGCCGATGACCAGCACGAACATGCCCGCCACCCCGGCTTGGGTGAGCAGTGACGGGTCGAAGGAGACCGGGTCGAGCGCGGCCGTCCCCCGGTCGGCCAGCACCCCGCCCTCCATCAGCAGCAGCGACAGCACCTCCAGCACCAGCGCCACACCGAGCACCTTCGCCGACAGGGTGACCTTCAGCCAGCCGAGCACGCCGACCACCGCCACGCAGCCGCCGGACAGCAGCCACCAGGGCACGTGCGCACCGGTCCGCTGCTCGATGTGGCCGGCCGCGAAGTAGCCGAACGCGGCGGCCACGCCCGGGGTGATCAGGTTGTAGCTGACCACCGCGACGTAGGCGGTGACCACGCCGAGGGTCCGCCCCAGCCCGCGCGCCACGTACGCGTAGAACGCGCCCGCGTTGCGCACGTACCGGCTCATCGCGGTGAACCCGGCGGCGAACAGCACCAGCAGCGCGCCCGAGATCAGGTACGCGGCCGGCGCGGACGCCCCGCCCACCCCGATGGCGAACGGCGCGATCCCGGCCAGCACGGTGAGCGGCGCGGCCGCGGCAACCACGAAGAACACCAGGTCAGTAGTACCGATCAGGCCCTTGGCCAGCCGGTCCGGAGACGCCGTGGACCGGCCGGACGCCGCAGACGGGTCGGACGCCGCGGACGGGCCGGGCGGTTCGGCCGGGGCGGCGGCCCGGTCCGCGGAGGGGGTGAGGGTCATGGTGGGGGGTCCTTCCGGGGTGCTGCGGATGTGCGTGGGGGAACTGCGCTACTGCGAAAGGGCGTCGGGCCGGTCCAGCACGGTGCGGCCGCGGTGCAGCACCAGCAGCCGCCCGGGATGCGCGGCGACGGCCTCGGGCACCGAGTGCGCGGCGACGGCCACCAGGTTCGCGGGCCGCCCGACGGCGATCCCGTACTCCTCGACTCCCAGCGCCCGGGCGGCGTGGCCGGTGGCGAACTCGGCCGCCAACGTGAGGTCCTGATCGGTCATCAGGTCACCCTGCAGGCCGATGACGGTGGTCCGCTCCAGCATGTCGCCGGTGCCGTACGGCCACCACGCGTCGCGGATGTTGTCGGAGCCGGCGAACACCAGCACACCCAGCTCGTGCAGCAGCTTCACCGGCGGCATGGTCCGGGTCGGGCCGTTGGTCATCACGGCCACCCCGGCCGCCGCCAACGCCGAGGCGGTGCGGGTGAGTTCGGGTTCGGCCAGCTGCCCCAGGCAGTACGCGTGGCTGACCGCGACCTTCCCGCCCAGGCCCAGCGCCGCGGTCCGCCCGGCGATCGCCCGCAGCTGCGCCGCGCCGGCCTCGCCGCCGTCGTGCAGGTGGATGTCGACGCCCGCGCCGTGCCGTTCGGCGAGGCCGAAGACCACGTCGAGCTGGCCGTCCACGTCGTTGTCGAAGCCGAACGGGTCCAGTCCGCCGATCAGTTCGGCGCCCTCGCGGAGCGCCGCGTCCAGCAGCCCGGCCACTCCGGGCTCGGCCACCACGCCGCTCTGCGGGAAGGCCACCAGCTGCACGTCGATCAGTTCCCGCACCCGCTCGCGCGCCTCCAGCACGGCGTGCAGGTGGTCCAGCCCGGTGTCCGGGTCGACGTCGACGTGCGAGCGGACGAAGCCGGTGCCCAGTGCGGCCATCCGGCGGGCCAGCGCCTCCGCCCGCTCCGCCACCGGGGTCTGCGCGGCGACCTCGCGGCGCAGCGTCCGCTCGGAGGCGATCTGCTCGCGCAGGTTCGCCGTGGCGCGGTGCGGCTGCCAGGGCGCGCCGAGGAAGGTCTTGTCGAGGTGGGCGTGCCCGTCGACCAGGGCGGGCAGCAGCAGTGCCCCGTCCAGTGCGGCCTCGCCCGGGCCCGGTTCGGCCCGTTCGCGCCCGGCCGGGACGGGGGTGAGCGCGGTGATCCGGCCGTCCGCGATCCGCAGGTCGGCCCGGGAGCCGTCCGGGAGGGTGGCGTCCAGCAGCAGGTGCGGGCCTGGTGGCGGGAGGGCGGTCACGGGGGCCTCCTGAGGGGGGTGGGTGCGGGCGGTCGGCGCGGGGGCCGTCCTGTCCGCGCCGGTCGGGCGGCCAAGCTATCTGGTATACCGAATACCAGACAAGAGGGCGGTCCGCACCGATCTGGAATGATCTGATCTACTGCCTGCTCCGTCCGCCCGCTTCCGCCTGGAGCCCCCCGATGACCGACACCCTCGGCGACGCCCACCAGTCGCTGGCGGACCTCGTCTACGTCCAGTTGCGCGAACGGATCATCGAGGGCGAGTACCCCGCCGGGCAGCGGCTGGTCGAACGCGAACTCGCCGACGGCATGGGCGTCTCCCGGATCCCGGTCCGCGAGGCCATGCAGCGCCTCGAACGCGAGGGCTTCCTCTCCGTCCAGGCCCGCCGCGGCGCCGTCGTCGCCGATTTCGGCCCCGACGAGGCCGAGCACTTCTTCGCCGTCCGCGAGTCCCTGGAGGCCCTGGCCGCCAGTCTCGCCGCCCGGCACGCGACCCCCGCCGGCATCCGCGGCCTCGAACGCATCCTGGCTCGCACCCGCAAGGCCGCCGAGGCCGGCCGGCTGCGCGAGACGGTCAGCCTGAACGCCGACTTCCACCGCGAGATCGTCGACCTCTCCGGCAACCCGCTGCTGCGCGACATGATGGCCCCGCTCGACGGCCGGCTGCGCCGCCTGTTCCGGCTCACCTCCGACGCCGAGACCAGCCTCCCGATGTGCACCGAGCACCAGCAGCTGCTCGACGCCATCAGGGCCCGCGACCCCGAGACCGCCGCCGCCCTCGCCCGCCACCACGTCGCCGGCACCCGCGCCTTCGCCCGGCAGGCCCTCGGCGAGTAGCTCCCCGGTGGCGCGAAACGCCTACCCGAACTGCGCGAATGGCCGCGTAGGCCCCACCCCGGCACACCCCCTCCTCATATGATCGGAGCGACATGCGTCATCCTTGGTGGTGAGTAGCACTGCCCAGACACCAGCAGGAGGAAGCTCGTGGACGACGTTCTGCGGCGCGCCGCGCTGTTCGCGGCACTCGACGACGACCAGGCTGCCGAGCTCCGCGCTTCCATGACCGAGGTGACGCTCGCCCGCGGTGAGTCGCTGTTCCACGAGGGCGACCCGGGCGACCGGCTCTACGTCGTGGTCGAGGGCAAGGTCAAGCTGCACCGGGCCTCCCCCGACGGCCGCGAGAACATGCTCGCCGTGCTCGGCCCCTCCGAGATGATCGGCGAGCTCTCGCTCTTCGACCCGGGCCCGCGCACCGCCACCGCCACCGCCCTCACCGAGGTCAAGCTCCTCGGCCTCGGCCACGGCGACCTGCTGCCGCTGCTGCACGCCCGCCCCGAGGTCTCCATCGCGCTGCTGCGGGCCATCGCCCGCCGCCTGCGCCGCACCAACGACGTGATGTCCGACCTGGTCTTCTCCGACGTGCCCGGCCGCGTCGCCAAGGCCCTGCTCGACCTCTCCCGCCGCTTCGGCGTCCAGTCCGACGAGGGCATCCACGTCGCGCACGACCTCACCCAGGAGGAGCTCGCCCAGCTGGTCGGCGCCTCCCGCGAGACGGTCAACAAGGCGCTCGCCGACTTCGCCGGCCGCGGCTGGCTCAAGCTGGAGGCCCGCGCGGTCGTCCTGCTCGACGTCGAACGCCTCTCCCGCCGCTCGCGCTGAACCCGGCCGACCGCACCGCGCCCGACCGCACCGCCAGGTGCCCCCGGGCGCGGTTCGGCGTTCCGGGGCCGCGGGCCGCGGGCCGCTTCAGATCAGGCCCCGGTCCTCCAGGTACGTGAGCTGCGCGCGCACCGAGAGCTCCGCCGCGGGCCACAGCGCCGGGTCGACGTCGGCGTACACCCGGGCGACCACCTCGGCGGCCGTCCGGCAGCCGGCCTCGACCGCGGTCTCGACCTGGGCGAGCCGGGCCGCCCGGTGCGCCAGGTAGTAGTCGACGGCGCCCAGCGCGTCCGCGAGGACGGGCCCGTGGCCGGGCAGGACGGTGCGGACGCCGTACTCGGAGGCCATCGTGTGCAGGCGGCGCAGCGAGTCGAGGTAGTCGCCGAGGCGCCCGTCGGGGTGGGCGACCATCGTGGTGCCGCGGCCCAGGACGGTGTCGCCGGTGAGGATCGCGCCGTCCGCGGGCAGGTGGAAGGTCAGCGAGTCGGAGGTGTGCCCGGGGGTGGCGACGACCCGCAGGTCGAGGCCGCCGACGTCGAGGCGCTGCCCGCCGTGCAGGCCCTCCTCGCCGAGCCGCAGCGCCGGGTCGAGGGCGCGGACGGGCGTGCCGGTGAGTTCGGCGAACCGCGCGGCGCCCTCGGCGTGGTCGGCGTGGCCGTGGGTGAGCAGGGTGAGGGCGATCCGCTTGCCCTGCTGCTCGGCGGTGTCGACGATCCGGCGCAGGTGGGTCTCGTCGAGCGGGCCGGGGTCGATGACGGCGGCGAGGTCGGAGCCGGGTTCGGAGAGCAGCCAGGTGTTGGTGCCGTCCAGCGTCATCGGGGACGGGTTGGGGGCCAGCACGCACTGGGCGCGCGGGGTGGCGACCCCGCCGACGGCGTCGGCGGGGTCGCCCGGGAGCAGGCCGCTCACGCGGTGTCCTCGGGGTCGTTCGCGGCGGCCCGCGCCGCGCTCACTCGGAGTCCCGTTCGGCGCGGCTGAGCCGGCGGGCCGGCAGCGGGCGGAGCAGGGCCCGGCCGGGCAGGGCGCGGGTGAGCGGGCGGGCGGTGTCCCAGGGCGCCGTTCCGTCGCAGGCGGCGGCGCGGGGGGTGACGGTGCGGGCGGGGGTGGCCGAGGTCCGGCGAGCCACGTCGTTGTGGGTCATCGGAGTCTCCTTCCGAGGTCAGAACGTCAGAGCGTCAGGACGGTGGGCGTGTTTCCGGCAGCGGTACGGTCCGGCACGGGGCCGGGTGATCGTTCCGGGGGAAGGTTCTCACGCCGGGAACACGCCGTCGATAGTCAGCTCGTCATACCCGTCCCAGCGCACCGTCATGCGGTTCCCGACCACCTCGGCGCGGCCCAGCACCCGGTCCACCGTCCG
Organism: Kitasatospora cineracea; assembly: GCF_003751605.1. Classification (NCBI taxonomy): domain Bacteria; kingdom Bacillati; phylum Actinomycetota; class Actinomycetes; order Kitasatosporales; family Streptomycetaceae; genus Kitasatospora; species Kitasatospora cineracea. The sequence continues at coordinate 1,830,228 of NZ_RJVJ01000001.1, read as the reverse complement.
GCCCGCCGCGGCGGCCGGCGCCTCGGCCGCGGTGCGCAGCGGCAGCAGCTCGCGCAGCACGGTGACGGTCGGCGGCAGCATCCCGAACTCGCCCGCCTCGAACCCGGCCACCGCCGCGGCCGGGGTCAGCCAGGCGACCCGGTCGGCCTCCCCGACGGTGTCCGCGGCGGCCTGCCCGGGCGGCAGCGCGGCCACGAAGAACCAGGTGTCGAAGCGGCGCTCCTCGAACTCCGGGGTCACCCAGCGGGCCCAGGGCGCCAGCAGGTCGCTGCGCAGCACCAGCCGGTGCTCGGTCAGGAACTCGGCCAGCGAGAGCTCGTGGCGCTCCAGCGCGGCCCGCTCGGCCGCCCAGTCCCGGGGTTCGACCAGCGTGCCCGCGTCCGGCCCGGCCAGCAGCACCCCGGCTTCCTCGAAGGTCTCCCGGACGGCCGCGCACAGCACCGCGCAGGCGGTCTCCCCGTCCACCCCGAGCCGCTCGGCCCACTCCTCGACCGTCGGCCCGGCCCACGGCGGGCGCACCTCCCGGTCCCGCGGGTCGACCCCGCCGCCCGGGTAGGCGTACATCCCGCCGGCGAAGGCCATCGTGGTGCGCCGGCGCAGCAGGTACGCCTCCGGCCCGGCCGCGCCCTCGCGCAACAGCACCACGGTGGCGGAGGCCCGGGGCGGGGCGGGGACGAGCTCCCCGGCGGCCAGGGCGCGGATTCGGTCGGGCCAGGACTGCGGCATCTCCAGCATGTTCACGGATGTTAACCGCCGTCGCCGCGCACGCGAAGGGCCCGCCTCACCGAGGCGTACCGCAGCGCGGCCGCCGGCACCGCCGCCGAGCACGCGAAGGGCCCGCCACCGCGCACGGCGACGGGCCCCGCCCGAACCTCCCGGCCGGTGACCGACCAGCACCGGTCAGCACCGACCGGTTCAGGTCAGTTCCGCTCGGTTCCGGTCAGTCCCGGACCCGGACCATCAGTTCGACCTCGACCGGCGCGTCCAGCGGCAGCACCGCAACGCCGACCGCGCTGCGGGCGTGCACGCCGCGCTCGCCGAAGACCTTGCCCAGCAGTTCGCTGGTGCCGTTGACCACGCCGGGCTGGCCGGTGAAGTCGGGGGCGGAGGCCACGAAGCCGACCACCTTGACGACCTGCTCGACCCGGTCCAGGTCGCCGACCACGGACTTGACCGCGGCCAGCGCGTTCAACGCGCAGACCTGCGCCAGCTCCTTGGCCTCCTCCGCGGTGACCTCGGCCCCGACCTTGCCGGTCAGCTGGAGCTTCCCGGACACCATCGGCAGCTGACCGGAGGTCAGCACGTGCACGCCGTCGCGCACCGCCGGGACGTACGCGGCGACCGGGGCGGCGACCTCGGGCAGCGTCAGCCCGAGCTCGGCGAGCTTCTGCTCGACCTGGCCCATGACTACTCCTTCTCGCGCTTGAGGTACGCGACCAGCTGCTCCGGGTTCGGCCCGGGGACGACCTGGACGAGCTCCCAGCCGTCCTGGCCCCAGGTGTCGAGGATCTGCTTGGTGGCGTGCACGAGCAGCGGCACGGTGACGTATTCCCACTTGGTCATGGGGGTGACTCTAGCCGCCCGGGCCGGTGTGAGGTGGGACACAAAGCGGGCATGATTCGCCGGGGCCACCGGGATGCTCCCGGCATCCGGAGCGCTCGCTGGTTACCCTCGCGGTGAGGGGCGCCGCGGGCCCCCGGACGAGAGCGACGGACGGAGAGCGGGCGTGGCGGGCACCAGCGGTACGGCGGGGCCGACCGAGCAGGCACCGCCGCGCGAGCCGGACTGGGAGGGCGTCCGGCTGCACGTGGTCAGCGGCAAGGGCGGCACCGGCAAGACCACGCTGGCCGCCGCACTGGCCCTGGCGCTGGCCGCCGACGGGGGCCGCACCCTGCTGATCGAGGTGGAGGGCCGCCAGGGCATCGCCGAGCTGTTCCAGATCGCCGCGCTGCCGTACGAGGAGCGCCGGGTCGCCACCGTGACGCCCGCCCAGCTCGGCCTGCCCGGCCGGGGCCACGGCGAGGTGCACGCGCTGGCCATCGACACCGAGCAGGCGCTGCTGGAGTACCTCGACATGTTCTACAAGCTGGGCCGGGCCGGGAAGGCCCTGCAGAAGGTCGGCTTCGTGGACTTCGCCACCACCGTCGCCCCGGGCGTGCGCGACGTGCTGCTCACCGGCAAGGCCTGCGAGGCGGCCCGCCGCAAGGGCCCGGACGGGCGCCGCCGCTACGACGCGGTGGTGATGGACGCCCCGCCGACCGGCCGGCTGACCCGCTTCCTGAACGTCAACTCCGAGGTCGCGGGCCTGGCCCGGATAGGGCCGATCCACTCCCAGGCGCAGGCGGTGATGCGGGTGCTGCGCTCCCCGGAGACGGCGGTGCACTTCACCACCCTGCTGGAGGAGATGCCGGTGCAGGAGACGGTGGACGGCATCGCCGACCTGCGCGAGTCCGGCCTGCCGGTCGGCGGCGTGCTGGTCAACATGGTGCGCCCGCCGATACTGGACGCGGCTGCGGTGGCGGCGGCCGACGGCGACCACCGCGAGGAGGTCGCGCTGGCCCTCGGCGAGGCCGGCCTGGGCGGGCGCTCGCGCAAGCCGGAGACCGTCCGGGCGCACGTCGAGCCGCTGCTCGACCCGCTGCTCGAACAGGCCAGGGAGCACGCCGAGCGGGTCGAGCTGGAGCGCGCCCAGCGCGCCGACCTCCAGCAACTTCGGCTCCCCACCTACGAGTTGCCGCTGATCGGCGAGGGCATGGACCTGGCCGGGCTGTACCGGCTGGCGGGCGAGCTGAAGCGGCAGGGAGCGGCGTGAGCCCGGGGAACGGCGCGGGCACGGCAGGCGGCGCGCCCGCAGCGGGCGACGCGACGACCGCGACGACGGGGAGCGGCATGACCGGGCTGGACATCGACACCCTGATCGACGACCCGCGGACCAGGATCGTGGTCTGCTGCGGCTCCGGCGGCGTCGGCAAGACCACCACCGCAGCCGCGATCGGCCTGCGCGCCGCCGAACGCGGCCGCCGCGTCGTGGTGCTGACCATCGACCCGGCCCGCCGGCTGGCCCAGTCGATGGGCCTGAGCGAGCTGGACAACACCCCGCGGGTGGTCGAGGGCACCCGCGGGAAGGGCGAGCTCCAGGCCATGATGCTGGACATGAAGCGGACCTTCGACGAGGTCGTGCTGGCCCACGCGGAGCCCGACCGCGCCAAGGCGATCATGGACAACCCGTTCTACCAGTCGCTGTCGGCCGGTTTCGCGGGCACCCAGGAGTACATGGCGATGGAGAAGCTCGGCCAGCTCCGGGCCGAGGACCGCTGGGACCTGATCGTCGTCGACACCCCGCCGTCCCGCTCCGCGCTGGACTTCCTGGACGCCCCGAGCCGCCTCGGGTCCTTCCTGGACGGCCGGGTGATCCGGCTGCTGACCGCCCCCGCCAAGGTCGGCGGCCGGTCCGCGATGAAGTTCCTGAACGTCGGCATGGGGCTGATCAGCGGCACCCTCGGCAAGATCTTCGGCGCCCAACTGCTCACCGACATCCAGACGTTCGTCTCCGCGACGGACTCGATGTTCGGCGGATTCCGGGAGCGCGCCGACCGCACCTACCAGCTGCTGAAGGCCGAGGGCACCGCGTTCCTGGTGGTCGCCGCCCCGGAGCGGGACGCGCTGCGCGAGGCCGCCTACTTCGTCGACCGGCTGGCCGACGACGACATGCCGCTGGCCGGCCTGGTGCTCAACCGGGTGCACTCCACCGGCGCCCCGCAGCTCACCGCCGAGCGCGCGCTGGCCGCCGCCGAGGCCCTGGAGGAGAACGGCACCCCGCACGCCACCGCGGAGGCCGAGACCCTGGCCGCCGGGCTGCTGCGGCTGCACGCCGAGCGGATGCAGATCATGACGAGGGAGCGGCGCACCCGCAACCGCTTCGCCTCGGTCTACCCGGACGTGCCGATCGTCGAGGTGCCCGCCCTCCCCGGCGACGTCCACGACCTGGACGGCCTCCGGTCCATCGGCGACCGGCTCGGCTCCCCCGCCCGACCCGCCGGGCCCGGCGCCCCCGCCTGACCCGGTGGACCCGCGGGAGGGCCGATGGCCCGCCCGACGAAGCTTCCTGACGTCGCGTCAGACCGCCTGGGCGTAGTCCCGCAGGACCACCCCGGTCGCCAGCGACTCCTCGTACTCGGTGCGCGCGGTCTCCAGCAGCCGGCGCCAGGAGTCCACGGTCGGCCGCCGGCGCAGCAGCGCCCGCCGCTCGCGCTCCGTCATCCCGCCCCAGACGCCGAACTCGACCCGGTTGTCGAGCGCGTCCGCGAGGCACTCGGTGCGCACGGGGCACCCGCTGCACACCGCCTTGGCGCGGTTCTGCGCCGCCCCCTGCACGAACAGTTCATCCGGATCGCTCGTGCGGCACGCCGCCTGCGCGCTCCAGTCGTCCACCCAGCCCATCCCGGCGCCGTCCTCTCCCGATTCGGGGCTCCCCCACGGCGGCAACGGCATATTCACCGTTGCCAGTTGAGGACGTTACGGAAGAACGGCACAGCGCAACAGCCCCTGTGTGCCCAATCTCGAATGACCCGATCGGACTATGGGTGTCCAGTAGCTCACTCGTTGGAGTGATTGCAGGTCGGGGGCCTTGCCGGGGGTGGAAAGGGGCCTTTTCGTCACGGTGCGCGACGGCGGCCCGCTGCACACCCGCCCGGATCACGGACATAATCCCGCGAATCGGACAAAGCTCATCACTCACAAGAGTGATGACGATGAACAGAGCGAAGCTGTCGCAGTTCTGTGACAAGCGTAGGCGAACACCTGCCCCCTTGTACGGGATTCCGAGACGTAGGGTTCTCCCCATGGCACCTACGCGATCCACCGGCTCCCTCTTGGACAAGGCAGGGCACGGCGTCAAGTTCCTCGGCGGCTCGATCCTGGCCGGCGTCCTGGTCGCCGGCATGGCCCTGCCCGCCGTCGGCGCGTTCGGCCTGACCGCCAAGGACACCGCCGAGTCGTTCGACAACATCCCGGACGACTTCAAGCAGCCCCCGCTCTCCCAGGTGTCGATGATCTACGACGCCAAGGGCGGCCTGATCGCCAAGGTGTACGACCGCGACCGCACCATCCTCACCGCCGAGCAGATGGCCCCGGTGATGCGCCAGGCCCAGGTCGACATCGAGGACGCCCGCTTCTACGAGCACGGCGCCATCGACCTCAAGGGCGTGCTCCGCGCCGTCACCAAGAACGCCGAGTCCGGCACCACCGCGCAGGGCGCCTCCACGCTCACCCAGCAGTACGTGAAGAACGTCTTCGTCGAGCAGGCCGGCGACGACCAGGCCGCCTTCCTCGAGGCCACCAAGAAGAGCCTGGGCCGCAAGATCCAGGAGCTCAAGTACGCCATCAAGCTGGAAGAGGACCTGAGCAAGGACCAGATCCTCACCAACTACCTGAACATCACGTTCTACGGCCACCAGGCGTACGGCGTCGAGGCCGCCGCCAACCGGTACTTCAGCAAGAGCGCCAAGGACCTCACCGTCCCCGAGGCCGCGATGCTGGCCGGCCTGGTGCAGAACCCCACGGCGTACGACCCGATCGCCCACCCGCAGGCCGCGCAGACCCGCCGCAACACGGTGATCAACAAGCTGCTCGAGTACAAGCACATCACCCCCGAGCAGGCCAAGGACGCGCTGGCCGCGCCGCTCGGCATCAAGTACTCCGAGCCGCAGAACGGCTGCATCACCGCGGACAAGGGCATGGGCTTCTTCTGCGACTACGTGCGCCACGTGATCAAGCAGGACCCGGCGTTCGGCGCGACCGCGGCGGACCGTCAGAAGCTGTGGTCCCAGGGCGGGTTGAAGATCAACACGACCATCGACCCGGACAAGCAGGGCGCCATGTACAACGCGGTCACCAAGAAGGTCTACGTGACCGACCCGGTGTCCGCCGCCGGCACCATGATCGAGCCCGGCACCGGCAAGATCCTCGCCATGGCCCAGACCCGCCCGTACGGCCTGGACACCTCGAAGAACCAGACCGTGCTGAACCTCAACGTCGGCGCGTCGATGGGCGGCGGCAACGGCTTCTCCCCCGGCTCGACCTTCAAGCCGATCGTGGCCGCGGCCGCCCTGGAGTCCGGCATCCCGATCACCCAGGAGTACCCCTCGCCCTACAGCATGGAGTACCCCAAGATGACCACCTGCGAGGGCACCACCCACGACCCGCAGACGCTGACCAACGAGTCCAGCAGCGAGCACGGCCCCTACAGCCTCCAGATCGCCATGCAGAAGTCGGTCAACACCTACTTCATCCAGCTCGAGCAGCAGATGGGCCTCTGCCCGGTGAAGCAGATGACCGACAAGCTCGGCCTCGGCACCCTGGCCAACGGCACCAAGATCCAGCAGGTCGCCTCGATGACCCTGGGCACCCAGGAGGTCAGCCCGCTGCAGATGGCCACCGCCTACGCGGCGTTCGCGGCCCGCGGCCTCTACTGCTCGCCGATCGCCATCACCTCGGTCACCGGCGGCGACGGCAAGGAGATCCACGTCCCGGGCGCCAACTGCAACCAGGCGATGTCCCAGACCACCGCGGACGGCATCAACACCCTGCTGCTCGGCGTGACCGAGAAGGGCACCGGCTCCGCCCTCGGCCTCGACGACGGCCGCCAGATCGCCGGCAAGACCGGCACCACCGACAACCGCTACGCGGCCTGGTTCACCGGCTACACCCCGAACCTGTCCACCTCGGTCTGGCTCGGCGGCGTCGGCGGCAACGTCTCGATGCGCAACATCCGCATCGGCGGCAAGCCCTTCAGCGCGGTCTACGGCTCCGACGGCCCCGGCCCGATCTGGCAGAAGGCCATGAACGACGCCCTGGACGGCAGCCCGGCGGCCAGCTTCCAGAAGGTCGACATCCCGCAGCCCACCCAGCCCCCGGCCACCCCCGACCCCGGCGACAGCCCCTCCGCCCCCTCCGGCGACAACGCCCAGGGCGGCGGCAACGGCTGGCCCACCGGCGGGAACACCGGCGGCGCCGTCAACGGGGGCTTCACCCTCCCGCCGAACGTCATCGGCGGCAACACCGGCAAGCCCGGCCGCCACTGACCGGTCGAACACGCGGAACCGCCCGCAGGGAGATGTTCTCCCTGCGGGCGGTTCCGCGTTCCGGCCGCTCCCGGCCGGTTCCTGTCGGCTCGGTGCCGGTCCCTGTCGGCCCCTGTCGGCCCCGCGTCGGTCCTCAGCCGGCCAGCGCGGCCTTCACCGCGGCGGCCACCCGGCCGCCGTCCGCCTTGCCCTCCACCTGCGGACGCACCAGCTTCATCACCGCGCCCATGCCCTGCGGCCCGCTCGCCCCGGACTCCGCCACCGCGGCGGCCACCACCGCGGCCAGCTCCTCGTCCGTCAGCTGCTTCGGCAGGTAGGCGTCCAGCACCTCGCCCTCGGAGCGCTCCCGGGCGGCCTGGTCGGCCCGGCCCGCGCCCTCGAACGCGTCCGCGGCCTCCCGGCGCTTCTTCGCCTCCTTGCCGATCACCTGCAGCACCTCGGCGTCGGACAGCTCCTTCTTCTGCTTGCCCGCCACCTCCGCGCTGGTGACCGCGGACAGCGTCAGCCGGAGGGTGGACGAGCGCAGCTCGTCCCGTGCCTTGATCGCAGCCGTGAGGTCCTCCTGCAGCTGCTCCTTGAGCGTCGTCATGCCGCCGATTCTGGCACCTGCCCCGCCCCGACGCCGCTCCTTTACCTCCCGCCCCGCCCCTGACGCCCCGTCAGCGCCTCCCGACCCCGGGCCGCCGTCGGCCCGTTCGACCCGTCTGCGACCATGGACCGATGCGACCGCTGTACTCCGTCCCGCTCGGTGTCGCCGCCACCGGCGCCGCCTGTCTCGTCTACGCCGCCGGGTACGAGGTCCGCTCGTTCCGCCTGCGCCGCGTCGAGGTCCCGATCCTGCCCGCCGGCGCCCGACCGGTCCGGATCCTCCAGGTCTCCGACATCCACATGGTCAACGGCCAGGCCAAGAAGCAGCGCTGGCTGAAGAGCCTCGCCGGCCTCCGCCCCGACCTGGTCGTCAACACCGGCGACAACCTCTCCGACCCGCTCGCGGTCCCCGCCGTCCTGGACGCCCTCGGACCGCTGATGGACTTCCCCGGCGTCTACGTCTTCGGCTCCAACGACTACTACGGCCCCGCCCGCAAGAGCCCCACCCGCTACCTCAAGGCCCTCCGCAGCGGCGTCCACGGCCTCAACAACCCCGACGGCACCGGCCGCCGCGGCATCACCGGCGCCGTCCACAACCCCTGGCAGAAACTCCGCGACGGCTTCGACCAGGCCGGCTGGCTCGACCTCAACAACGCCCGCGGCCGCCTCGCCGTCGCCGGCCTCGACATCGAGTTCACCGGCCTCGACGACCCGCACATCCGCCACGACCGCTACGCCGCCGTCGCCGGCGGCCCCTCCCCCGACGCCGACCTCTCCCTCGCCGTCGTCCACGCCCCCTACCTCCGCACCCTCGACGCCTTCACCGCCGACGGCTACCCCCTGATCCTGGCCGGCCACACCCACGGCGGCCAGCTCTGCATCCCCTTCTACGGCGCCCTCGTCACCAACTGCGACCTCGACGCCGACCGCGTCAAGGGCCTCTCCACCCACACCGCCGCCGGCCACCGCTCCCACCTCCACGTCTCCGCCGGCTGCGGCACCAACCGCTACACCCCCGTCCGCTTCGCCTGCCCCCCCGAAGCCACCCTCCTCACCCTCACCCCCACCCCGCGCTGACCAGCCCCGAAACCGGATTTCGTCTCTGGCCCCACCTCCTGTAGAGTTCTACTCGTTGCGCCGGACACGGAAGGCAACAACGCAGGACCGGGGTATAGCGCAGCTTGGTAGCGCGCTTCGTTCGGGACGAAGAGGCCGTGGGTTCAAATCCCGCTACCCCGACTTCGTAACACCAGCTGGGGCCGGTGACTCGCAAGAGTCACCGGCCCCAGCTGTTTTTCGTCGGCCGTCCGGGAGGGGGGCGGACGCGGGTGAGGGGGCGTCAGGTGGGGCGTTGGGCTGTTCCGGTGAGGGGCGGGACGGGGGTGACGGGTTATCGGATGCGGGGTGGGGGTGGGGGGCTGAGGGTGGGGGGTGGGCTCCGGTGGGCGGGGCTGTCGGGAGGTGGTGGTGGATGAGCACGGCGGAGGTGCCGAGTCCGGAGGGGTCGTCGGCGGCGGCGGTGGCGGCGGGGAAGGTGAAGGCGGTGGCGGCGCCCAGGATGACCTGGGTGACGCTGGCGCTGATGACGACCAGTTCGGTGGCCAGTCTGCGGTCGTCGCCGACGATGGCGGTGTACGGGCTGGCGTGCGTGTTCCTGTACGTGGTGCCGGCGATCGTGTTCCTGCTGCCGACGGCGCTGGTCTCGGCGGAGCTGGCGTCGGGGTGGGAAGGCGGCGTGTACAACTGGGTGGCCCAGGGGCTGTCGAAGCCGTTGGGGTTCCTGGCGGTGTGGTGCCAGTTCGCCATGACGATCTTCTACTACCCGAGTCTGCTGGCGTACGTGGCGAGCACGATCGCGTACGTGGTGGATCCGAGGCTGGCCAGCAACGGGCTGTACACGGCGATCGTGATCATGGTGCTGTACTGGACCGGCGTGTGGGTGTCCGCGCGCGGGACGAACGCGGTGGCGGGCCTGGCGTCCTGGGGGCTGATCATCGGGACGCTGATCCCGGGCGCGCTGCTGGTGGTGCTGGGCTTCGTGTTCCTGGGGCAGGGCAACGACTCGGCGGCGCCGATGACGGCGGACCACCTGCTGCCGGCCTGGACGGGCCTGGCGAGCCTGGTGCTGATCGTCAACAACTTCCTGAGCTACTCGGGCATGGAGATGAACGCGGTGCACGTCTCCTCGCTGAAGAACCCGGGCAAGGAGTTCCCGCGGTCGATGTTCCTGGCGGTCGGCATGGTGCTGCTGATCTTCATCCTGCCGGCGCTGGCGATCAGCTGGGTGGTGCCGGCCGACCAGCTGTCGCTGACGGCGGGCGTGATGCAGGCGTTCGACGCGTTCTTCCAGTACTTCCACATCGGGTGGCTGACGCCGCTGATCGCGGTGGGCCTGGTCGCGGCCTCGCTGGGCGGCATGCTGACCTGGCTGGCAGGCCCGTCGAAGGGCCTGCTGATGATCTCCCGGCAGGAGGGCTACCTGCCGCCGTCGCTGCAGAAGCTGAACAGCCACGGGGTGCAGCAGAACATCCTGGTCGCGCAGGGCGTGGTGACCACGGCGATCGCGCTGATGTACGCGCTGATCCCGAACGTCTCCAGCGTGTACTGGATCTTCTCGGTGATCACCACGCAGGTGTACCTGATCGTCTACCTGCTGATGTTCGTGGCCGCGATGCGGCTGCGGAAGCTCCAGCCGGACCACCCGCGCGGCTACCGCGCCCCGGCGCTGGGGGTGCTGTGCGTGGTGGGCCTGCTGGCGTCGGCGGCGGCGATGGTGATCGGGTTCGTGCCGTCCTCGCAGTTCGGCAACGGCAGCATCTGGGCGTACATCGGGATCGTCGGCGGCGGTCTGCTGCTGCTCGGCGTGGTCATCCCGTTCGGTTTCCTGAAGGCCAGCAAGCCCGAGTGGCGCGACCCCGCGGCGGCCGCGGCCATCGAGGAGGAGGCGGCGTGAGCGAGCGGACCAGCAGGAGCGAGCGGACCAGCAGGAGCGAGCGGGCCACCAGGGGCTGCGCATGAGCACCCGGATGGCCTCCGAGCACAGGTGGATCTACGTCGGGGCGATCGTGGTGCTGGTCGCCATGGTGGTGGTCGGCCTGCTGACGTTCACCCAGCAGCACGCCACCAACGAGTCGTACCGGAAGGCGGACGAGCTGATCTCCAAGCTCCAGGCGGACGGCTACCCGGCGCCGGACCGGGGCCAGGTGGCCCGGACGCTGGGGACGGACGGCGGGCCGGTGTGCGCGGACCCGGCGAGCGCGCTGAGGACCGGGCTGCAGCGGGTGCAGATGTCGAACGGGGCCGCCGGGCCCGGGCAGCGGCCGGTCATCGTCGCCGCCCGGACGGTGCAGGCGGAGGCGCTGGTGCTCAGCGTCTACTGCCCCGACCAGCTGGACGACTACCAGGACAGGATCAAGGACATCAAGACCGATGACACGGTCAGGAGTTGAGGGGGAACGATGATCACCGCCGAGGAGCGCCCATGAGCACCGACACCGAACTCGCCGCCCGTGTCGCGGCGTTGATGCCGCAGGCCGAGCGGGACCTGGCCGAGCTGGTCGCCATCCCCTCGGTCGCCGACCCGCGGCAGCAGCCGCCGGAGAAGTGCCGGCAGGCCGCCGAGTGGGTGGCCGCCGCGTTCACCGGCGCGGGCCTGCGGGACGTCCGGCTGGCCGAGACCCCGGACGGCAGCCACGCCGTCCTCGGGCACCGCCCGCCGCCGCCCGGCGCGCCGACCGTGCTGCTGTACTGCCACTACGACGTGCAGCCGCCGCTGGACGACGCCGCCTGGACCACGCCCCCGTTCGAGCTGACCGAGCGGGACGGGCGCTGGTACGGGCGCGGCGCCGCGGACTGCAAGGGCAACATCGTCATGCACCTCACCGCGCTGCGGGCGCTCGGCGACGACCTGCCGGTGGGGATCAAGCTGGTCGCCGAGGGCTCGGAGGAGCAGGGCACCGGCGGCCTGGAGGCGTACGTCCCGCAGCACCCCGAGGACCTGCACGCGGACGTGCTGCTGGTCTGCGACACCGGCAACGCGGCGGTCGGGGTGCCGACCGCGACCACCTCGCTGCGCGGCCTGGCGAACGTCGTGGTGACGGTGCGGACGCTGGCGTCGGACATGCACTCCGGGATGTTCGGCGGCCCCGCCCCGGACGCGCTGGCCGCACTGGTGCGGATCCTCGACTCGCTGCGCGACGCCGAGGGCGGGACCCGGATCGACGGGCTGGACAACGACGGCACCTGGGAGGGCGTCGGGTACGACGAGCAGCAGTTCCGGGCGGACGCGGGCGTGCTGGAGGGCGTGGGCCTGACCGGGTCGGGGACGGTCGCGGACCGGCTGTGGGCGCGCCCGGCGGTGACGGTGCTGGGCATCGACTGCGCGCCGGTGGTCGGTTCGGCGGCGGCGATCCCCGGCACCGCCCGGGCCCGGGTCAGCCTGCGGGTGCCGCCCGGCATGGACCCGGGCACCGCGCAGGACGCGCTGACCGCGCACCTGGTGGCCGCGGCGCCGTGGGGCGCGCAGGTCACGGTGGAGCCGGAGTCGAAGGGCTCGCCGTTCCGGGCCGCCACCGACGGCAGGGCGTACGCGGCGCTGGACGCGGCCGCGCAGGAGGTCTACGGGAAGCCGCTGTCCTTCCTCGGGCAGGGCGGGTCGATCCCGCTGTGCAACGTGCTGGCGGCGCAGTACCCGGAGTCGGAGATCATCCTGATGGGCGTGGAGGAGCCGCGCTGCCTGATCCACGCGCCCAACGAGAGCGTGGACCCGTCCGAGATCGAGCACATGGCCACCGTGGAGGCGCTGTTCCTGCGCCACTACGCGGCCGCCCACCACCGCTGACGGCCGTCGACCGCCGCCGACCGCCGCCGATTCGAGAGGGAGCCCATGCCCGCGCCGTTCACCACCGCCGACTTCCAGGCCCGGATGGCCCGCGCCGCGACCGCCGCCGCGGACGCCGGCCTGGCCGGACTGGTCGTCACCCCCGGCCCCGACCTGACCTACCTGACGGGCTACCAGCCCACCGCGACGACCGAGCGGCTGACCGCCCTGGTGATCGCCGCGGGGGCCGAACCGGTGCTGCTGGTACCGAAGTTGGAGCGCCCGGACGCCGAGCAGGCGCCGGGTGCGGAGGCCGTCCGGATGGCCGACTGGACGGACGGCAGCGACCCGTACGCGGCGCTCGCGCCGAACCTGGACGGCGGCGGCCGGTACGGGATCTCCGACAGCGCCTGGGCGATGCACCTGCTCGGGCTGCAGCAGGCGCTGCCGGGCAGCTCGTACGCGGCGCTGACGGCGGTGCTGCCGATGCTGCGGGCGGTGAAGGACCACGACGAGCTGGAGCGGCTGGCCGCGGCCGGGGCGGCGGCGGACCTGGCGTACGGGGAGATCCTGGGGATGCCCTTCGTCGGGCGGACCGAGAACCAGGTGGCCGCCGACCTCGCCGCGCTGCTGATCAAGCACGGGCACAGCCAGGTCGACTTCACCGTGGTCGGCTCGGGGCCGAACGGGGCGAACCCGCACCACGAGGCCGGGGAGCGGCTGATCCGGCAGGGCGACACCGTGGTGCTGGACTTCGGCGGGCTGAAGGACGGCTACGGCTCCGACACCACCCGGACCGTGTTCGTCGGCACCGAGCCGCCGGAGGAGGTGCTGGCCGTGCACGACCTGGTGCGGCGCGCCCAGCAGGCCGCGTTCGACGCCGTCGCGCCCGGGGTGACCTGCCAGGACATCGACCGGGTGGCCCGCAAGGTGATCACCGACGGCGGGTACGGCGAGTACTTCATCCACCGGGTCGGCCACGGCATCGGGCTCACCACGCACGAGCCGCCGTACATGGTCGAGGGCGAGACCCGGCCGCTGGTGCCCGGGATGTGCTTCTCGATCGAGCCGGGGATCTACCTGCCGGGGAGGTTCGGCGTCCGGATCGAGGACATCGTGACCGTCACCGAGGACGGCGGGCTGCGGTTCAACGGGACGCCGCACGAGCTGGCGTTCGTGAACTAGGCAACGGGGAGGCGGGGAAGGGCCGCCCGGTGGCGGCCCTTCGTCATGCCGGGGGTGCCGGGAGGTGGAAGGCCCGGCGCAGGGCGGAGAGCAGGGCGGCCAGGGCCGGGGGCGGGGACGGGCGGTTGACCAGGGCGAGCAGCGCCGGGGTGGTCAGGTCGGCGATCGGGACGGGGGTGAGGGCCGGGAAGGCCGCGGCCATCGAGCGGCTGAGCACGGCCACGCCGAGGCCGCGGGCGGCCAGGTCGGCGATCGCGGCGGCGGCGCCGGCCTCCAGGGCGATGCGCGGGGTGAGGCCGCGGGCGGCGCAGTCGCGGTCCAGGACGGCGCGCAGGCCGGTGCCGCGGGGCATGCAGATCAGCGGGTGGGCGAGCAGGTCGGCGAGGGCGGGGGCGGGGGCGTCCAGCAGCGGGTGGCCGGGCGGGACGGCGGCGACCAGCGGCTCGCCGACCACCACGTGCGCGTCCAGGCCCTCGGGGGCGGGGGCGGGGCGGCCGATCAGGGCGAGGTCGAGGGCGCCGGTGCGGACGGCTTCGGTGAGGTGCTCGGAGTCGTCCTCCAGCAGGGCGAGTTCGACGCCCGGGTGGGCCCGGTGGAAGGCGGCCAGGCCGTCGAAGAGCGGGGTGAGGGTGCAGCCCGCGACCATGCCCAGCCGCAGGCTGCCGCGGACCAGGCCGGTGACCTCGCCGACCGCCTGCTCGACCGCGCGGGCGGCGGCCAGGGCCTGCCGGGCGTGCTCCAGGGCGGCCTTCCCGGCGACGGTGAGGGTCACGGCGCGGGCCGAGCGGTCGAACAGCTCGGCGCCCAACTCCCGTTCCAGCTGCCGGACCTGGGCGCTCACCCCGGACTGGCTGATGTGCACCCGCTCGGCGGCGCGGGTGAAGTTGCGCTCCTCGGCGACCGCGACGAAGTACTCCAGCTGCCTCAGTTCCATGAGTAATGATTCTAGTATGGAGCAGAACCAGCTGTTGGACTTCTGATCGGGGCGGGAGGAGGGTGGAGGGCACAGGGCAGGACGACGAGCGAAGGAGCCGACGATGGGCGAGTACGAGAAGGCGATGCGGCCCGAGGACCTGACCCGGCTGTTCGTGGAGCGCTCCAACGCGGGCGACGCCGCCGGGGTCGCCGCGCTGTACGAGGAGCACGCCGTGATGGCCTACCCGCCGGGGCAGTTCACGGTCGGCCGGGCCGCGATCCAGCAGCTGTGGGAGCAGGTGCTGGCCCACCGGCCGCAGTTCACGCCCGAACCGCCGCTGCCCACGCTGGCCGCGGACGGCATCGCGCTGACCGCCACCCCGCCGAAGGACGGCGCCGGGGCCCGCGCCCAGGTGGTGCGGCAGCAGCCGGACGGCAGCTGGCTGCGGCTGCTGGACCAGCCGGAGTTCCAGCGTCCGGGCGGGGCGGGCTGACCCCGTCCGGACACCGCGCTGCGGCCGTGCGGAATCGTGACACTTCTCCGGGCCCAGGACCGAAACCCGGCCGCCCCTTCGTGCGTGTACCTCTTCCGGAAAGACCGAACGGAGGGGGCCGTCGTGCGACGGATTTCGATGGTGGGCGGGGTACTGGGCGGGGTGCTGCTGCTGGCCGCGTGCGGGGGCGGCGGCACCGGGGGCGGCGCGGGCGCCGGCGGGCCGGTCCGGGGCGGGGGGAGCAGCCCGGCGGCGCCGAAGGCGTCCGCGGCCGTGCTGTCGATCGAGCCCGGGGACGGCGCGCAGGACGTGGCCCCGGGCGCGGTCAAGGTCTCGGTGGCGACCGGCAAGCTGACCGGGGTCACCGTCACCGACCAGGACGGCAGGCCGGTCGAGGGCGCCATCGCCGCCGACAGCCTCAGCTGGGTCCCGGCCACGGGCGGCCTCGCGGTCGGCGCGACCTACCGGGTGAACGCCGAGGCCGCCGACGCCGACGGCGTGGCCACCACCGCCACCAGCACCTTCACCACCCTCGTCCCCAAGCGGACCGCGAAGGTCGAGGACAACGTGGTGACCGGCGACAGCTTCGGCGTCGGCATGATCATCTCGGTGGACTTCGGCGTGAAGGTCAAGAACAAGGAGGCGGTCGAGCGGGCCGTCGTCGTCGAAGCCTCGGACGGCACCCAGGTCAAGGGGCACTGGTTCGAGAACGACACCCGGCTCGACCTGCGCCCCGCCGAGTACTGGAAGCCCGGCACCACCGTGCAGGTCCACCTGCGCACCAAGAGCGTGGAACTGGCGCCCGGCGTGTACGGCGCGACCCAGCGCGACGAGCACTTCACCATCGCCCGCTCCCGGATCAGCGAGGTCGACGCCCGCACCCACCAGATGGTGGTCAAGGAGGACGGCAAGCCCGACCAGACCATCCCGATCGTCGCGGGCACCAACGACAACCCCTCCTGGAACGGCACCATGACCATCTCGGCCAAGAGCCGGATGGAGAAGATGACCTCCGAGGGCCAGACCAACCTCAAGGGCCCCGGCTACGAGGCGATGGAACCGCACGCGATGCGCCTGACCTCCTCCGGCACCTACCTGCACGGCAACCCGCAGGCCGCCGGGTCGGTCGGGCGGGCGAACATCAGCCACGGCTGCATCGGCATGGTCGACACCCCGCAGGGCGACGAGAACTCGACCGCCGGGAAGGTCTACGCCGCCTCGAAGATCGGCGACGTGGTGATCGTCCGGAACTCCGTCAAGCAGGAGCCGCTCGACCCCTCCAACGGCCTCAGCGGCTGGACCGTGCCCTGGTCGCAGTGGTGACCGCGGCCCGCTCGTGATGATGACCGCGGCCCGGGCGCAGCGGTGAACGCGGCCCGCGGCGGCGGGCCTCAGCGGGTGCGGCGGCGGTAGTCGGCCGGGGTGGTGGCCAGGGTGCGGGCGAAGGCCCGGCGCATCGCCTCGGCCGAGCCGTAGCCGCAGGCCCGGGCGATCTGCTCGACGCCGTCCCGGGTGTCCTCCAGTCGGCGGCGGGCCGCCTCCAGCCGGGCCCCGGCCACGTAGCGGCCCGGGGTGACGCCGACGTCCGCGGTGAAGACCCGGGCGAACTGGCGCGGCGACAGCGCGGCGCGGCGGGCCAGCGACTCCACCGACAGGTCGTCCTCGGGGTGCTCGGTGATCCAGCGCTGCACCTCGCGCACCGGGTCCCGCTCGGCGAGCTGCGCCGACAGCTGCGCGGAGAACTGGGCCTGGCCGCCGGGACGGCGCAGGAACACCACCAGCTCGCGGGCGATCGCCAGCGCGGCGTCCCGGCCGAGGTCCTCCTCGACCAGGTGCAGCGCCAGGTCGATGCCCGCGGTGACGCCCGCCGAGGACAGGAACCGCCCGTCCCGGACGTAGATCGGCTCCGGGTCGACGGTCAGTTCGGGGTACTGGGCGGCCAGCGTCGCGCAGTGCCGCCAGTGCGTGGTGACCCGGCGGCCCGCCAGCAGGCCGGCCGCGGCCAGCAGGAAGGTGCCGGTGCAGACCGAGACGACCCGCCGGGCCTCGGCCGCGAGGACGGCGATCCGGTCCGACAGCCCCGGGTCGACCGCTCCCCGGGTGCCGGCACCGCCCGGCACCAGCAGGGTGTGCGCGGGGGCGGCCAGGTCGAGATCGGTGTCGGGCAGCAGGGTGAGACCGCTGCTGGTGCGCACCGGGCGGCCGCCCGGCGAGGCGGTGGTGACGGCGTAGCCGCCCGCGTGGAACACCTCCAGCGGGCCGCTGACGTCGAGGCTCTGCACCCCGTCGAACAGGACCATCAGCACACTGCGGGTCGGCATGTTCCCAGCCTGGCGGGCGGGGGGCGGTGGCAGCAAGGACACGGACCCCATCTTTTCTGCCATCGGGTGGGGCGGTGGGGAAGGGTCGGGAGGCGGGCCGGGGCGGGTGAAGAGGCCCTGGCGGGCAAGGGGCGGGGGGATCCGGGGCAGGGGCCGACGGGGGCGGGGAGGCCCTGGCTGCGGGAACCAGGGGCCGCCGGGCAGCGGGGAGGAGGCCCGGGCTGGGCAAAGGGGTCGGGGGGTCAGGCGAGGTGTTTGTAGTAGTGGGTGGTGTCGGCGAGGGTGCCGTCCGGGGTGGCGGCGTGGGCGGGGACGGTGCCGAAGGGGGTCCAGTGGGCGGTGCGGTAGAGGTGTTCGGCGGGGCTGCCGGTCTGGGTGTCGAGCAGGAGGAGGGTGGTGCCGGTGGTGCGGGCGGCCTGTTCGGCGTGGGTCAGCAGGTGGCGGCCGAGGCCCGCGCCGCGGGCGGTGCGGTGGACCAGGAGTTTGGCGATCTCGGCGCGGTGGCGGCCGTTCGGTTTCTGTTCGCGGAGCAGGGAGACGGTGCCCAGGGCCCGGCCGGCGGGGTCCTCGGTGACCCAGAGCAGGCGGGTGCCGTCGGCGACGGAGGGGCGGAGGGTGTCCCACCAGGCGGCGGCCTCGGCGTGGGTGGTGCCGGCCAGGAAGCCGACCGAGGCGCCGTCGGCGACCGCGTCCAGCAGCAGGTCGGCGAGGGTGTCGCGGCGGGCGTCCAGGCCCTCGGGGGTGAGCAGCAGCGGGGGCGGGGTCATGGCAGCACCAGGGCGATCAGGTAGCGGGCGGGGTGGGGGCCGGGGCAGTGGAAGCCGGAGGTGCCGTGCAGGCGGTAGCGGAGGCAGTCGCCCGCGGCGAGGTGGTGCACGGTGCCGTCGAGTTCCAGGTGCAGTTCGCCGTCCAGCACCCACAGGTGCTGTTCCAGGCCGGGGACGGGCGGGGCGTCGTAGCGGACGGCCGCGCCGGGCTGGAGGGTGCCCTCGACCAGTTCGGCGCGCAGCCCGGGGTGCGGGGGCGAGACGGAGCGGCGGGCGAAGCCGGTGGCCGGGTCGTGCCAGCGCGGCTGGTCGGCGGCGCGCAGCAGGCCGGGCGGTTCGGCCTCGACCTCGGCCAGCAGCCGGGAGACGGTGCGGCCGTGGGCGGAGCAGAGCCGGCCGAGCTGGGCGGCCGTCGGGCTGAGTTCGGCGCGTTCCAGCCGGGACAGCGTGGAGCGGCTGATGCCGCTGCGGCGGGCGAGTTCGTCCAGTGACCAGCCGCGGTCGGTGCGCAGGGCGGCGAGGCGGGCGGCCAGGCGGTGGTCCTCCTCGCCCGGGAGGTCGTCGTTTCTCACATCAGGGACAGTATCCCGAAATGGAGAGGACGGGGAACGGGGTCGGCGGCGGGGAGTCGGCGACCCGCGCTCATCGGGGATGTCAGGAATGGTTACCGTGGTGGGGTGTACCGGTTCCTGCTCAGCCCGCGGTGGCTCGTCGGCACGGTCGTCGCGGTGGCGGCGATCGTGGTCTGCCTGATGCTGGGCACCTGGCAGCTGGACCGCTTCGAGTCCCGGGTCTCGACCCACCAGGAGAACGGGCGGGCCGCGGCCGCGTCCGCGCAGGCCGACGCGCAGCCGCTGGCGGCGGTGCTGCCGGACGGTGCGGCGAAGGTCGGCACCGACACCGTCGGCCGGACGGTGCACGTCACCGGCGCGTACGACGGCGCGCACCAGCTGCTGGTGCCGGGCCGGACGGTGGACGGCAAGCAGGGCTACTACGTGCTGACGCCGCTGATCACCGACGGCGGCCGGGCGGTGGCCGTGGTGCGCGGCTGGGCGGCGGGCGAGCCGGGGGCGGCGCCGGACGTGCCGGCCGGGCAGGTCGGCGTGACCGGCCGGCTGCAGGCCCCGGAGAACAGCGGCAGCGGCGGCGCGGTGGCGGGCGGCCTGCCCGCGGGGCAGTTGGGCACGATCAGTCCGGCGACGCTGGTGAACGTGCTGCCGTACCCCGTGTACGACGGCTGGGTCGCGGCCGACGACGTCCCGTCCGGGCTGACGGCGGTGCCCACGGTGCAGCCGGAGGGCGGGGACGGGCTGAGCCTGCGGGCGTTCCAGAACCTGGGCTACACCCTGGAGTGGTTCGTCTTCGCCGGGTTCGTGGTGTTCATGTGGTTCCGGCTGGTGCGCCGCGAGGCGGAGGCCGCCCAGGACCGGGCCCTCGGGCTGGACCCGGTCCTGGACTGACCTACTGCCGGTGCCCGCTCAGCCGGACTTCGACGGCGCCGGGGACGGCGTCCGCAGCGGGGCGGGCGACTTCGACGGCGGGCCGCCCGGCGCGGAAGCGCTCGGGCTGCCGCACGGCACCGGCGGGGCCGCGGCGCCCGCCCCGGTGCCGGTCGGCGCCGGTGACGGCGTGCCGGTGATCGGGCTCGCCGCGGGCAGCGCGCCGGGGGTGGCGCAGCCCTCGTGGAAGTCGCCGCCCACGACGCCGGGCGCGGGCGACGGGTTGCCGCAGTCGTCGACGTAGTCGTCGGTGCGGGTGGAGCCCGCGGTGCGGTGGTGGTAGTGGTGCACCACCGTGGTGCCGCCCCCGCCGTAGTGCGTGATGCCGGAGCCGCTGGAGCCCGAGCCCTTGCTGCCGGAGCTCTTGGAGCCCTTCGAACCCCGGCTGCCGGAGCCGCCCTTGGAGCTGCGGCTGCCGCCGCTGCTGCCGCCGCTCTTGGCCAGCACGACGCTGCCGGTGCCGTTCCCGGCCGACACCGCGCCGGCGAGGGTGAGGCCGGTGTCGGCGGCGACGGCGCCGGCCGCCTGGACGCAGCCGTGGTCCCCGCTGCCCGACGAACAGCCGGCCGCGGTCAGCAGTACGGCGCCGGCCGCGACGACGGCCAGCGCGGCGCGTCCACCCATCAGTCGTCCCCCTTGTCGACGTCGATCGGCCCGCAGGTCACCGGACGGTGCCGGGCGCCAGGTGGCGCCGGACGAAGTCGATCTCCAGCCGGAGCTGTTTGATCCGCTCGTCGACGACCAGCGAACCGTGCCCGGCATCGTAGCGGTACACCTCGTGGACCTTGCCGAGCTCCTCCAGCCTGCGGACGTAGTTGTCGATCTGCCGGATCGGGCAGCGCGGGTCGTTGACGCCGGCGCTGATGTACACCGGGGCCTTGACCCGCTCGACGTGGGTGAGCGGGGAGGAGGCGTGCCAGCGTTCCGGGACCTCCTCGGGCGTGCCGCCGAACAGCGTCCGGTCCAGCGACTTGAGCGCCTCCATCTCGTCGGCGTACGCGGTGAGGTAGTCGGCGACCGGGACGGCGGCCAGGCCGAGCGTCCAGTGGTCGGGCTGGGTGCCGAGGCCGAGCAGGGTGAGGTAGCCGCCCCAGGAGCCGCCGGAGAGCACCAGCCGGTCCGGGTCGGCCAGGCCGGAGGCGACCGCCCAGTCGCGGACGGCGCCGATGTCCTCCAGCTCGATCAGGCCGACGCGTTCGGTGAGGGCGTCGGTCCAGGCCTGCCCGTAGCCGGTGGAGCCGCGGTAGTTGACCCGGACGACGGCGAAGCCGTGGTCGAGCCAGGCGGCGGGCCCGGCGGCGAAGGAGTCGCTGTCGTGGTGGGTCGGTCCGCCGTGCACCTCGAACACCGTGGGGTGCGGGCCCTGCCCGGACGGGCGCTGCACCAGGGCGTGCACCCGGCCGCCGGGGCCGTCCACCCAGACGTCCTCGACCGGCGCCGAGCCGGGCGGGACGGCGCCGGGGGCGCGCAGCACCACCGTGCCGGAGGTGGAGCGCACCGCGGACGGCTCGGCGGCCGAGGACCACAGGAACTCCACCGTGCCGTCGGGGCGGGCGGTGGCCCCGGCGACGGTGCCGCGCGGGGTGTCCAGCCGGGTCAGCTCGGCGGTGTCCAGGTCGTAGGAGAACAGCTCGGAGCGGGCCTCGTACTCGTGCTCGATCAGCAGCGAGCGGGCGTCCGGCCGCCACTGCGCGGACAGGTCGCCGGGGAACGGGCGGCCCTGCTCGTCGCGGAGCTTCAGCTCGGTCTCGGTGTCGGCCGCGACGTCCCACAGCATCGGCTCCCAGCGGCCGCTGCGCTGGTGGGCGACCAGCAGCCGGGTGTCGCCGGGAGCGGGCGCGAAGCCCAGGCAGGCGACGCCGCGCGGCTCGGTGCGGCCGGTGACCTCGTCGAGTTCGGCGACGGTGGCGCCGTCGGCCAGGCGCAGCACCCGGATCGCCGAGTGCATCGCGTCGCCGTGCTCGGTGTGGTCGACGGCCAGCAGGGTGCTGTCGTGCGAGAGGTCGCCGACGCCGCCGTACTCGGCGTGCCGGTAGACCACCTCGGGCCCGTCGGCGCCGGGGCGGCGCAGGTACAGGGTGGTGCCCTCGTCGTCGGTGGAGGTGCCGACCACCACGGTGCCGTCGCGGCCGAGCGCCAGGCCCGCCGAGTAGGCGGCGGGCACGCCCGGGACGGCCTCCTGGTCGGGGCCGCCGGCGAAGGGCTGGCGGCGCCAGACGCCGAACTCGTCGCCGTCGGTGTCGTCGAACCACCAGATCCACCGGCCGTCGGGGGCGAGTTCGGCGTCGGTGGTGCCGTTGGGGCGGTCGGTGACCCGGCGGTGCTCGTCGGTGGAGCGGTCCCACGCGTACACCTCGTAGGTGCCGGTCGCGTTGGACACGTACAGCGCCCGGTCGGGTGCCTCGTCCGCCCAGTCGGGCAGGGAGACCCGCGCCGCCCGGAACCGCTGCTCCCACGCCGGAACGACGTTCGTCTGCTCGTTCATGCACTCATCCAACCCGATGCCGGGGGGTGATCGGAACGGGTCGGCGGAGCGGACGGGATCGGTTCGGACACGGAGCTGGTGCGGTGCGGTTCCTGACGGACTATCAACGGTACCGTGACAAACACGGACATATCGACCGGAGGAGTCTCGCCGTGCCCGTCCCCGCGCCCCCGTTCGACCGGCTCGACGCCCACGACCTCGCCCGGGAGCTGGGCCTGGTCGAGGAGATCGAGCAGTACCTGGCCGGGCTCCCCGCCCCCGCGCCCGTCCTCCCGCCCGCACCACCGGCCGCCCTGCACGGCAGCGTCCGGCAGCCCTGGAACCACGGCCACCCGCTGCCCAGCCGCTCGCTGCTGGACCGGCTGGCCCGCCGCCCGGCCCGCCCGGCCGAGGTCACCGTCGCCGGGCACCTGCGGCTGACCTCCCGCTACCTCGCCGAGGCGGGCTGGACGCAGGGCGCACTGTGGGACGCCCGGGGCCGGGTCTGCCTGCTGGGCGCGCAGACCGCCGTCCTGGCGCACGGCTACGGCACCGCGCACACGGTGCGCCGGGCCCGCGCCCAGGTGATGGAGGTGCTGCACGCCACCGGCCGCCCGGTGCCCTCCCCCGACGTGTGGAACGACCGCCCGGGCCGCCGCCAGGCCGAGGTGCACGCGCTGCTGGAACGGGCCGGGGCCCGCGCGCTCTCCCTCGGGATCTGAGTCCGGACCCGCCGCTGCGCTCAGAGCGCCGCGGCGGCGGTGAGCCCCGCCAGCCGCCCGGCGGTCACCGAACCCGGCTCGACGGTGTAGACGACCAGCAGCAGCCCCGGCTCGCCGGGCGGGGCCAGCGTCTCGTACCCGAAGTCCAGCTCCCCGGCCCGCGGGTGCAGCAGCAGCTTGCGCCCGGACGCCTTCTCCCGGACGCCGTGCCGGGCCCACAGCTCGGCGAACAGCGCGCTCCCGGCGGTCAGTTCGGCCAGCAGCGCGGCCAGCTCGGCGTCGTCGGGGTGCCGGGCCGCGTCCAGCCGCAGGTGGGCGACGGTCTCGGCGGCGACCCGCTCGAAGTCCGGGTACAGCCGGCCGCCGGCCTCGGTGAGGAAGGCGTGCCGGGCCATGTTGCGCTCGCCCGGCGGCAGCGCGGAGAACCCGATCACCGCGTCCGCCGGGGCGTTCCAGGCCAGTACGTCCATGCAGCGGCCGAGCACGAACGCCGGGGTCGCC
The DNA here is from genome assembly GCF_003751605.1 of Kitasatospora cineracea. Classification (NCBI taxonomy): domain Bacteria; kingdom Bacillati; phylum Actinomycetota; class Actinomycetes; order Kitasatosporales; family Streptomycetaceae; genus Kitasatospora; species Kitasatospora cineracea. The sequence goes on along the minus strand of NZ_RJVJ01000001.1, from coordinate 1,806,871 downwards.
AGCGCGTCCAGCACCAGCCGCAGCCCCGGCCGGAGCTGCCGGGGCGTGCGCCGGTGGGTGCCGCGCGGCGGGCGGGCCAGGGTGTGCAGGTGGCCGCGCTCGGTGGCGTCCAGCCGCAGCACCCGGGCCACCGCGTCCAGCACCTCCGCGGAGACGCCGTCGCCCCGGCCCTGCTCCAGCCGCACGTAGTAGTCGACGCTCACCCCGGCCAGCTGCGCCACCTCCTCGCGGCGCAGCCCCGGTACCCGGCGTCGGCGCCCCAGCTCCGGCAGGCCCACGTCGGACGGCTGGATCCGGGCCCGGCGCTGCCGCAGGAACTCCCCCAGTTCGCTCATGCCCAGACGATACGTCGGCCGCCGCGAAGGTGGTTCTCGCGGACCCAGGAAAACCACGGCCCTGGGTGGCGCCGCCGGCCGCGGCCAGACTCGTCCCGTCAGCAGGACGCAGGAACGGACGAGGAGAACGATTCCCATGGGCTACCCCACACTGAACGGTCGGACCGCGGTCGTCACCGGAGCCGCCAGCGGCATGGGCGAGGCGATCGCCCGGCAGCTGGTCGCGGACGGCGCCCGGGTCGCGCTGCTGGCCCGCCGGGCCGACCGGCTCGCCGCGCTGGCCGCCGAACTCGGCCCGAACGCGCTCGCGGTGGCCGCCGACGTCACCGACCAGGCCGCGGTGGACGCGGCGGCCGCACTGGTCCACGAGACCTTCGGCCGGGTCGACCTGCTGGTCAACTCGGCCGGCGTGATGCTGCCCAACCCGGTCGACGACGGCCGGATCGACGAGTGGTCCCGCATGATCGACACCAACCTGACCGGCGTACTGCGGATGATCCGCGCCTTCGGCCCCGACCTGGTCGCCGCCGCGGCGGCCGGCGGCACCGCCGACCTGGTCGACGTCTCCTCCATCGCCGCGGACGTGGTCTTCCCCAACTACGCGGTGTACGGCGCCACCAAGGCCGCGCTGACCCAGCTGTCGGCCGCACTGCGCAGCGAGTACGGCCCGCGCGACGTGCGGGTCACCAACATCGAACCCGGCCTGACCGACACCGAGTTGGGCAACCACATCGACAACCCGGCACTCGGCCCGGACGGGCAGCTCGGCGCGATGTTCGACGCGATCGGCCCGCTGGCCGCCGCGGACGTCGCCGACCTGGTCGCCTACGCGACCAGCCGCCCCCGGCACGTGAACCTGCGCCAGCTGGTGGTGCTGCCGACCCGGCAGGCCTGAGCGCCGTCTACGGGGTGGCGCTCGGCGAGGCGCCCGGGGCCGGGGCGGGCGCGGGCTCCGGGCCGGTCCAGTAGACCGTGCCGCCGCAGCCGGCCGGCAGCGTGGTGTCGACCGGCGGGCCCGCGGAGGCGGCCGGGTCGGGGGTGTAGCCGAGCGTGAAGGCGGCGGCCGGCGGGGGGGTGGCGGTCGCGCCGCCGGTCGGGGCGGCGGTCGGGGACGGGTCGGTCCCGACCGCGGCCCGGGTCGGTCCGGGGGTCGGACCGGCGGCGGACACGGGGTCGGCGCCGGTGCCGGCGGGCACCTCGGCACTGCTGGCCGCCGGGGTGGCCGACGGCGGCCCGGCCGGACCGGTGGGCGTGCCGGAGGCGGTGGCGCAGCCCGTCGGCACCCAGGCGAAGCGGACCAGGTACGAGCCGCCCGCGTCGAGCAGGACCGCGGCGGGCAGCGCCGCCGGATCGGACAGCGAGCCGGCCGGGTCGCCGACGGTGTGCGCGAGCAGGCGGACGCCGGACGCCCCGCTGCCCAGTGCGAGCACCCCGGGGCCGGGGACCCGGCAGGGGCGGGGGCCGGTGTTGGTCAGCCGGAACCAGCCGTACACCGTGCCGTCGGCCGGGTCTGCGGCGTCCTGCCGGACGTCGGCCCGGCCGAGGTCGGTGCGGGCGCAGGGCGGGACGGCGGCGGGCGGGGCGGCGGGGCCGGGGTCGGCGGACGGGTTGGGGAGCGTCTCGGGGCCGGTGCCGGTCGGTCCGGCGGTGGGCAGGGCGGCGGCGGTGTGCGGGCGGCCGGGGTGGGGGCCGGGCGACTTGGCGGGGCTGCTGCCGGGGCCGGGCGCGGCCTGGCCGCCGGTGGAGTCGCCGGAGAGGCTGAACGGCTGGGTGGCGTCCACCACGGGCAGCGCGGCGATGGCGGCGGCCAGCACCACGGCCCCGCCCAGGGCCCGTCGGCGCACGGCACGGCGGCGCGGCACGGCGGCGCGCAGCCGGGGCAGCGCGCCGGGCCCGGGTTCGACGGCGGCGACGGCGCGGTGCAGCCGTTCGCGGAGCCGGTCCTCGGTCAGCGCGTCGTCCGGGCGGGGGGCCCTGCCCTCAGTCATCGGCGTGCTCCATCCGCGCCCGCAGGGCGGCGAGCCCGCGCGACCCGTACGCCTTCACCGAGCCGATGGAAATGCCGAGCACCTCCGCGACCTGAGCCTCCGTCAGGTCCGCGTAGTAGCGCAGCACCAGTACCTCCCGCTGACGGCGTTGCAACCCCCGCAGCGCGGCCTTGAGTTCGTCGCGCTCCAGCGCATCGTAAGCCCCCTCTTCTGCACTGGCCATGTCAGGCATGGGCTTGGGCAGCAGTCGGAGGCCGAGCAGGCGGCGGCGCAGGGTCGACCGGGACAGGTTGACCACGGTCTGCCGCAGGTAGGCGAGCGTCTTCTCGGGGTCGCGGACCCGGCGCCGGGCGGCGTGCACCCGGATGAAAGCCTCCTGCACGACGTCCTCGCAGGAGGAGAGGTCGTCGAGCAGCAGCGCGGCCAGCCGCAACAGGGATCGGTAGTGGGCCCGGTAGGTGTCGGTGAGCTGGTCGACGCTGGCCCCGGTCGCGTCCGCTGCCGCCGCAGCAAAGCCCATCCGACTACCGCCCCGCCGGGCCGCCCCGGGCAGGGCGACCGCCACCGCCGCCCCGGTCACGTTCATCACGATGGTTGGACACACGATCCCCTGTCCTGGTTGCCCCGGCCCGGGGGCATTCTTGCGAGAAGGGGAATCCCCCTCCCGAGCGCACTGGCTCCGAAGGGGGATTCTGGCAGACCCGGCGGACGGGCCGGGTCCGCTTCACCCGTCCCGCACACAACCGTTGCGGTGTGGGTATCCGGCGGACCCGGACGGGCCCGCTGCGTCTCAGCGGCCGGTGCCGCCGTAGACGACCGCCTCGTCGCTGTCGCTGTCCAGGCCGAACGCGGTGTGCACGGCCCGGACCGCCTCCGGCACGTCCTCGGCGCGGGTGACCACCGAGATCCGGATCTCCGAGGTGGAGATCAGCTCGATGTTCACGCCCGCCTCGGAGAGCGCCTCGAAGAACGTCGCGGTGACGCCCGGGTTGGAGCGCATGCCGGCGCCGACCAGCGAGATCTTGCCGATCGCGTCGTCGAAGCGCAGCGACTCGTAGCCGATGCCCTCCTTGACCCGGTTCAGCGCGTCGATCGCCTTCTGGCCCTCGTTGGTGGGCAGCGTGAAGGAGATGTCGGTCAGGCCGGTGGCCGCGGCCGACACGTTCTGCACGACCATGTCGATGTTGACCTCGGCATCCGCGATCGCGCGGAAGATCCGGGCCGCCTCGCCCGGCTTGTCGGGCACGCCGACGACGGTGACCTTGGCCTCCGACGTGTCGTGGGCGACTCCGGAGATGATGGCCTGCTCCATCTCGCCCCCTTCGGGCTTCTGGTTCGGGTTGGTGCCGCTGACGATCGTCCCCGGCAGACCGGAGAACGACGATCGTACGTGAATCGGGATGTTGTAGCGCCGCGCGTACTCCACGCAGCGGTCGAGCAGCACCTTCGAGCCGGACGAGGCCAGCTCCAGCATGTCCTCGAAGGCGATCCAGTCGATCTTGCGGGCCTTCTTGACCACCCGCGGATCGGCGGTGAACACGCCGTCCACGTCGGTGTAGATCTCGCAGACCTCGGCGCCCAGCGCGGCCGCCAGGGCCACCGCGGTGGTGTCCGAGCCGCCGCGGCCCAGCGTGGTGATGTCCTTCGAGACCTGCGACACGCCCTGGAAGCCCGCCACGATGGCGATGTTGCCCTCGTCCAGGGCGGCCCGGATGCGGCCCGGCGTGACATCGATGATGCGCGCCTTGTTGTGGGTCGAGTCGGTGATCACGCCGGCCTGGCTGCCGGTGAACGACTGGGCGTCGAAGCCCAGCGTCCGGATCGCCATCGCCAGCAGCGCCATCGAGATGCGCTCTCCGGCGGTCAGCAGCATGTCGAACTCGCGGCCGGACGGAATAGGGGTCACCTGTTCCGCCAGCTCAATGAGCTCGTCCGTGGTGTCACCCATCGCGGAGACCACGACGACGACCTCGTGGCCGGCCTTCCTGGTGTCCACGATGCGGCGGGCGACGCGCTTGATGCCTTCGGCATCCGCGACGGATGAGCCGCCGTACTTCTGCACGACAAGGCCCACGGGGGCTCCTCGACTCGGGGTGGTAGGTCGCGGCCAGTCTAACGAGCAGGGGTTCCCCGACCGACGCTTTCCACATGGTGAGATGCGAATATCGCACTCTGGTCACCACCGACCGGCAGGTCTGCGGGCCCCGGCCGCCCGCCCCGAAGAATCGCCGCCCGGGCCCCGCCCGCCACCCGGAATCTTCGCCTCCGCGCCGCGGATGACGGATGCGTCACACCCCGGCGCGGACACCCCTCCGGCAGCTCCGCGGCGCCCTTCCCGGAGCCCCTCGCGGAGCCCTTCGCGGCCCCCGGAGCCCCCGGGGCCGGCCCCGCGGAGCCCCGGGCCCGGCCTTTCGGAGCCCCGGGCCCGGCCCCTCGGCTAGAGCCCGAGCTCGGCCGCCATCAGGTCGCCCGCCTGCTGCTCCAGCTGCTCGTCCGTCAGCCCGTCGTCGTCGGTGTCCGCGCCGTCCGGCACCGCGCCCAGCGGCGAGTCCAGCCGCACGTGCGCGATCAGCGACTGCAGTGCGCGCAGCACCGCCGAGCAGGTCGAACCCCAGTTGGACAGGTACGAGAACTGCCACCACCACAGCGCCTCCGAGACCCGGCCCTCGCGGTAGTGCGTCAGCCCGTGCCGCAGCTCGCTGACCACCCCCGCCAGGTCGTCCGAGATCCGGAACGCGCTGGGCTTCTCCGGTGGCCCGTACGGGTCGAAGACCTCGTGGTAGACGTCGATCGGCGCCAGCAGCTCGGCGAGCCGCTCGCGCAGCTCCACCCCGTCCGGCTCCGGGCCGGCGTCCGGCTCGAAGCGGTCCTCCGGCAGCACGTCCTCGATCGCGCCCAGCCGGCCGCCCGCCAGCAGCAGCTGGGAGACCTCCAGCAGCAGCAGCGAGATCGCGCTGCCCGGTTCGTCGCCCTTGGCGACCTCGGTGACGGCCAGCACGAAGCTCCCCACCGAGTCCGCGATCTGCACCGCGAAGTCGTCCGGGGCCTCGGTGCGGCCCAGCGGGCCCGGCAGTCCGTCCGTCAGGTCAGTGGTGTCGGTTCGGTCAGACATCGAGCAGTCGTCTCCCTTCGAACGCCCGGCCGAGGGTGACCTCGTCGGCGTACTCCAAGTCCCCGCCGACGGGCAGTCCGCTCGCCAGCCGGGTGACCTTGAGGCCCATCGGCTTGCACAGCCGGGCCAGGTAGGTCGCGGTCGCCTCCCCCTCCAGGTTGGGGTCGGTGGCCAGGATCAGCTCGGTGACCGTGCCGTCCGCGAGCCGGGTCATCAGCTCGCGGATCCGCAGGTCGTCCGGACCGACCCCCTCGATCGGGCTGATCGCCCCGCCCAGCACGTGGTAGCGGCCGCGGAACTCGCGGGTCCGCTCGATCGCCACCACGTCCTTGGGCTCCTCCACCACGCAGATCACCGCGAGGTCCCGGCGCGGGTCCAGGCAGACCCGGCAGTGCTCGGCCTCCGCGACGTTGCCGCAGACCGCGCAGAACCGGACCTTCTCCTTCACCTGCTGCAGCGCGTGCGCCAGCCGGCGCACGTCCACCGGATCGGCCTGCAGGATGTGGAAGGCGATCCGCTGGGCGCTCTTCGGACCGACTCCGGGCAGCCTGCCCAGCTCGTCGATCAGGTCCTGCACCACGCCCTCGTACACCGCCACGCCTTCCTTCGACCGGGGCTCGCACCCCGGTGCCGTCTCCGGTGCCATCATCCAACGAATCGGGCGCCGGACACACCGCCCGGCGCCCTACCGGCCATAAATCACATCGCCCGTTACCCGGCGTTCCGCGCCGTGCGCCCGGCGTACCCGGCGCGTGTAGCGCGTGCGGCGCTGGTCGGCGTGCCCGGCGCGCTCCGTCCCAGCGGTGGGTACCGGACGCGCCGGGCGGACGGCTCGGGGTTCGGCCGGAAGTCAGAACGGCAGGCCGGGGATGCCACCGCCGCCGCCCAGGCCCTGGGTCAACGGGCCCATCCGCTCGGCCTGCAGCTTCTGCGCCGCCGCGGCGGCGTCGCGCACCGCGGCCACCACCAGGTCGGCCAGGGTCTCGGTGTCCTCCGGGTCGACCGCCGCCGGGGAGATGGTCAGCGCGACCAGCTCGCCCGCGCCCGTCGTCGTCGCCTCCACCAGGCCGCCGCCCGCGGAACCCGACACCCGCGCCTCGGCCAGCTCCTGCTGCGCCCGGGCGAGGTCCTCCTGCATCTTCTGCGCCTGCTTCAACAGCTGCTGCATGTTCGGCTGCCCACCAGGGAACACGGAACTCTCCTCGATCCGTCGACACTGCACACACCGGCGCGCGCCCGGCCGAAACCGCCCGCACCGGCACCTCGTCCCCGAGCCTACGCGGCCGCCCGTCGGCCCCACGTCAGTTCCGCCCGCTCCCCCGCCGCGGTGGGGACGGGGGCACGGGCGGCGGGGATCAGCTCGGACGGTGGTGGATCTCCTCCAGCACCGTCGCGCCCAGCTCGCGGACGATCAACTCCTGGGCGGAGAAGACGTCCTCGTTCAAGTCCGGGTCGTCCTCCTCCGGGACGTCGTCCTCCGGCGCCACCGCAGGCGGGGCCTGCACCGGCTGCGGCCGCTGTTGCTGCGGCGGCTGCGACTGCTGTTGTGGCGACTGCTGCTGCGGGGAAGGGGCGGACGGCGGCGGGACCGGGGCGGCGGCGGGGGCAGGCGCCGGCTGGGCCGCCGGGGCCGGCTGCTGGTACTGCGGCGCCGGTGCCTGCGGGGCCGGGCGCGGGGCCGCCGGAGCACCCCAGCTGCCGGCCGCCGGCGCCGGGGGGGCCGAGGACTGGGCGGACGGCGGGTTCGTCGCACCGGACGGGTCGACGATGCACTCCACCCGCCAGTCCACGCCCAGCGCGTCCGACAGCGCCTGCTTCAGCACCTCGTCGCTGTGACTGCCGACGAAGCTGTCCCGGGCGCCCGCGTTGACGAACGACACCTGCAGCGTGCTGCCGTCGAACCCGGCCACCTGACCGTTCTGGCTCAGCAGGATCCAGGTGAACCGGCGGCGGTTCTTCACCGCCTCCAGGATCTGCGGCCACATCTGCCGGATCTGCCCGGCGCCCTGCTGCGCCGCCGCCGAGGGCTGCGCACCGACGGGCGGCTGCGGCTGTGACTGCGGCTGCGGCTGCACGGGGGCCTGTTGGACCTGTTGGACTTGTTGGATCTGCTGGACGGGAGCGGCCGGGGCCACCGGAGCGGCCTGCTCGGCGGGCGGCTGCTCGCCGGTCGGGAAGCTGCGCGGGATCGGCCAGGCGCCCGGGGTGGCACCGGCCGGAGCCGGAGCCTGAGCCGGGGCCTGCACCGGCGCAGGGGCGGGAACGGGGGCGGGGGCGGGGGCGGGGGCGGGCACCGGCGCGGGGGCCTGCTGCACCGGGGGCTCGGGCGCGGCGGCCATCGGCTGGAACGCCACCGGGGCGGCGAAACCGCCCGTGGCGGCCCGGCGCTCCAGCTTGTCCAGCCGGGCCTGCACCGAGAGCTCGTCGCCGTACGCGCCGGGCAGCATCACCCGGGCGCAGATCAGCTCCAACTGCAGCCTGGGCGCGGCGTTTCCGCGCATCTCGGTCAGGCCGGTGTTCACCAGGTCCGCGGCGCGGCTCAGCTCGGCCGGGCCGAAGCGGTCGGCCTGCGCCTGCATCACCGCGATCCGGTCGGCCGGGGCGTCGATCAGGCTCTTCTCCCCCGCGTCCGGCACGGTGGCCAGGATCACCAGGTCGCGCAGCCGCTCCAGCAGGTCCGTCACGAACCGCCGCGGGTCGTGCCCGCCCTCGACCACCCGGTCGACCACCTGGAACACCGTCGCGCCGTCCTGCGCCGCGAACGCGTCCACCACCTCGTCCAGCAGCGCCGCGTCGGTGTACCCCAGCAGCGCCGTCGCCATCTGGTACGTCACACCGGCCTCGCCGGCGCCCGCCAGCAACTGGTCCATCACCGACATCGAGTCACGCACCGAACCCGCGCCGGCCCGCACCACCAGCGGGAACACCGAGTCCTCGACCTGGATCTCCTCCCGGCCGCAGACCTGCGCCAGGTAGTCGCGCAGCGTGCCCGGCGGCACCAGCCGGAACGGGTAGTGGTGGGTGCGGGACCGGATCGTCCCGATCACCTTCTCCGGCTCCGTGGTGGCGAAGATGAACTTCAGGTGCTCCGGCGGCTCCTCCACCACCTTCAGCAGCGCGTTGAAGCCGGCCGAGGTCACCATGTGCGCCTCGTCCAGGATGAAGATCTTGTACCGGCTGTGCACCGGCGCGAAGAACGCCCGCTCGCGCAGTTCGCGCGCGTCGTCCACACCACCGTGCGAGGCGGCGTCGATCTCGATCACGTCGATCGAGCCCGGACCGCCCGTCGCCAGGTCACGGCAGGACTGGCACTCCCCGCACGGATCGGGGGTCGGGCCCTGCTCGCAGTTCAGGCAGCGGGCCAGGATGCGGGCGCTCGTCGTCTTTCCACACCCCCGCGGCCCGCTGAACAAGTACGCGTGGTTGACCCGGTTGTTGCGCAGGGCCTGCTGGAGCGGGACGGTCACGTGCTCCTGCCCGATGACCTCCGCGAAGGTCTCGGGGCGGTAGCGGCGGTACAGGGCTAGGGACACACCCCCGAAGATATCGGGACCGGCCGACAAACGCGGACGCCCACCCACCAAACACCCCGGCAAACGCAAGGACCCCTCGCGCACCCGCCAGAGCCCTCCTACCCTTGCTGCCTTCCGGCCCTGGGGGGGTTCAGAGAGATGACGCCACACGAGGGGCTGCCCCAAGAGTAGCGGATCCCGGCCCCCACTCCCCCCACCCACCCCCGAACACCCCCCGATCTCCGATCCCCAGGCCACCCCCACCCCCCACCTGCGAGACCGTGGTCGCAACCACCCCTCTCCATGCACTAAGCTCTCCCACGGAGGATTCGCCTAGAGGCCTAGGGCGCACGCTTGGAAAGCGTGTTGGGGGCAACCCCTCACGAGTTCGAATCTCGTATCCTCCGCCTTTGCCTAGCAAGGCAGTTGAAGGCCCCGACCGGGTTCCCGGCCGGGGCCTTCTTCGTGCCCTGGTCTCAGTTTTGGTCTCAGTTCCGATTTTTGGGCTCAGCGGCGGCCGGGCCCCATCTGTGTCCGGGGGTGAGACCAGCTCCCGCCGGAGCACCCTGCAGCAGCCTTCGCCCGGCCAGGCTCTGGGTCGTGTCCAGAGCCCGCTCGTCGGGAGTGCAGCAGGCGGTGGTGCCATAGCAGGCGTCCGGCGCAACGTTCCCTTGTCGAAGACATTGGCGTCGGCCTGGCCGCCGGTGTTGTGGTGGTCGCCGTGCTGTTCGGCCAACCGACCCCAGCCACCGAGGACGTTGTCGTCCCGCACGGCGACCACCACCCGGCCGAGGCCGCCTGCCGCGAAAACCAAAGGACCCTTCCGCGAGCACTCCCGCCGTCCCATCCGTGCTGTTCGCCCGCGCGTAGAACGCCGGGGCCGCAGCCTTCATCACCCTCCTCGGTGGCGGCCGGGCCGAGGCCCGCTCGGCCGGTTTCGCCCCTGCCGACGCCGTGAACCTGGCCGTGGTCAAGGCCCAGGCCGAGGCAGGCATCAACATCTCCGCTGAGACCCCGAAGGTGCTCGTCTCCGAAGCCGTCCGAGCATCCGACGCAGTGATCGCCATGGGCTGCGGCGATACCTGCCCCATTTCCCCGGCAAGCGGTACCTGGACTGGGCGCTCGATGCCCCGGCTGGCTAGGGCATCGACGTCGTCCGGACGGTTCGCGCCAAGACCGAGCAGCGCGTCCGCAGCCCGCTCGCCGACCTCGGCGTTGAGACCGCAGCATGAGCGTGGCCATGCGCATCGCCGCTATGGCAACAGAGTGGGGGTCCCGACAAAATGCACCTGGCCAGGAGTAATGCGCACCTCCCAGTGATCGCTTCTCACGCCACCCAAGATCGTTTCCCGGTGCCCGGCGGTGCTTCCACGGCCCTACCCCACCCCGAACCGACGCTGCTTGGCACGGGCGCGCGACACGATCGTCCGCGCGCCGGATGCGTTCATGCGCATACGCGCGAACTCGACGCTCACATCGAACCGCGTCGCCACCTGCTCGTCGGTCCAATCCTTGTAGGCCACCTGGATGGCGGCCTTCATAGGAACCAGGAGTTCGCCCGAGAGAGCGAGGGCCTGCGCCTCCTGCGTCTTCACGACAGGGTCCAGGCTTCGGCACCCTCCGTCGGTGAACACGACGCTGTTGAACTCGTGCTCCAGCAGAAGGTGCGCCATCTCGTGTGCAACGTTTGACCGGCGTCGCTGCGGATTGTGCGAGCTGTTCTCGACGATGAAGCGTGCCGTGCCCACCGGAACCAGAGCCGCAGACCAGGCGCCCGCCCGCTCGCTCGCAAAATATTCCAAGGTCTCCGCTGGGCAGCCTGAGCCGCCGAGTTCACTCAGCGGGTAGACCGGGATGCCGTACTCATCCGCGAGGCGAGCAAGATCGATGGGCTGATGGAGCCCGACCTGAATGCGGGCCCGCTCCTCCAGAGCCAGGTCTTCCAGCGCCTTCTTGGTCCATCGCTGCCCCACGCCTCACCTCGAACCGGACTCTCGATCGGCGGCAAACCGACGCACGGCTGCCCCGATCAGCTCTTCCAAGTGCTTCACGTCTGCCTCGCCCAGGTCGGAGCGGGCTCGCAGTAGCGGGGCAAGCTGCACAAGAAGCTCAGGCTCTTCGGGGACTTCACCCGATCGGACACCCTCGTCAACCATGAAGCTCTCGGCCGGCTCGCCGAGCCAGCTGACCAGCGCGGCGAATGCGTCCACGTCCGGACGGTTGCCGTTGGCCAAGCGCGTCATGGTCGACGGGCTGACGCCCACCTGAACGGCCAGCTGCCTCCACGAAAGGTCCCTCGACGCCCTCGCAGCGTCCAGCGCCGCATAGAGGGCGGCCACGTTCACCTTCGTCCGGGCCATCGCCCTCCTCCTCGGTCTCTGGTTTCCCTTCCTTCTTTCTACCAGTGTTTGACATCTCGAACACCACGGCTTACCTTGATCCTCAAGAGATGTTCGACATCTCAAACAGTGGAGGCATCTCGACACATTCATGCCGAGTGCCTGCGCAGTCCGAGGAACAACGCCATCAAGATCAGAAAGAGGTACCCGATGGAGACCCCCATCGACACGACCGCCAAGACGGACGCCCACCAGCACGTCAGCGTCACCGTCAAGGTCAACAACCAGGACGTGACACTGCCGGACCGCGAGGTGACCGGCCTGGAGATCAAGCAGGCCGCGATCTCGCAGGGCCTGCCGATCGACGTGGGCTTCCAGCTCTCGGTCAAGCGCAGCCATGGCCGGTACGAGGTCGTGGACGACGATGAGCTGATCCGCGTCCACACCCACCAGGAGTTCCTCGCCGTACCGCCGGACGACAACTCGTGACCTCTCCGACACCGGCAATCGCCGAAGCCGTCGAAGCCGTCCGAGCCCAGTTCGCCGGTCATCCGGTCGAAGTGGTCCCGGACGGCTCCGGCGGGGTCTACGTCGTCGTGGAGCAGGTCGAGATCGGAGCGGCTTACGTGCCGTCGATGACCTGGCTGGGCTTCCAAATCAGCGCAGCGTACCCGGACGCCGACATCTACCCGCACTACGTCGGTCCGCTCACCCGCACAGACGGTGGAGCCCACGGCCAGGCCATCCAGTCCGTCACGTGGCAGGACAAGCCTGCCTTGCAGATCTCCAGACGCTCGAACCGCCGCGACCCGAACATCGACAGCGCCGCGCTCAAGGCCGAAAGGATTCGCAAGTGGCTCGCCGACCAGTGAACCCGCCCGCCACGGGCTGGAGCCTCACCATCCCGCCCAAGATCTGGGACCGTCTGTCGGATCACGTCCTGGGGTCCGCCGCCCGCGGCGCCGTCCTTCTCGCCGGCCTCGCCGACGGGCCGCGAGGACCTCGGCTACTCGCCCGCGAGCTGATCCTCGCCGACGAGGGCAGGGACTACATCCCCGGCGAGTTCGGCCACCGGGCTCTTGCCCCGACCTTCGTCCGCGACGCGGTGATCAGGGCCCGCGACGAGGGACTGGCCTACATCGCCGCCCACGCCCACCTCGGACTCGACCACGTGGGCTTCTCCGAGATCGACCTGGCCAGCCACGAGCGCGGCTACCCCAGCCTCAGCCAGATCAGCGGCCAGGTGGTCGGAGCGCTCGTAATCACCGACCACGCCGCAGCCGGAGATCTCTGGCTGCCCGACGGCCGCCGGGAAGAACTGGCAGAAACGATCATCCCGACCGGGAACCTGCTGCGGCTGCGCTCCCAGCCGGCCGAGGAAGGGCGCCCGGATTCCCTGCACGACCGCCAGGCGCGCCTCCTCGGCGACCTGGGCCAGGAGACGCTCCGTCGGTTGCGCGTTGCCGTCGTGGGGCTCGGGGGTGTCGGCAGCATCCTCGTCGAGGAGCTCGCCCGGCTGGGCGTGGGCGAGCTCGTCCTGATCGACGACGAGACGGTCGAGGAGACGAATCTGCCCAGGCTCGTCGCCTCCGGGCGCGAGGACATCGGGCGGCTCAAGACGGAGGTCGCCGCGCGCAACGCGCGACGCGCCAACCCGGATGTCCGGCTGATCGAGATCGCCCGGCGTGTGGAACGTCCGGAGTCGCTGGAGGAACTCGTTCGCTGCGACTGGATCTTCTTGGCCGCCGACGGTGACGCTGCCCGCCACTGGGTGAACGGCACCGTCCAGCAGTACCTCGTCCCGGCCACCCAGGTCGGGGTCAAGGTCCCGCTGACTCCTCAGGGAGATGTGGGACAGATCCACACTGCCACCCGTCTCGTGTTGCCCGGCTCGGGATGCCTGTGGTGCAGCCGGCTCATCGACCCGACCCGCTTGGCCGTCGACATGCACCCTGCGGGGGAACGCGATGCGGCGCAGTACGTTCCCGGAGTCCCCGCACCGAGCGTGATCACCCTGAACACACTCGCGGCCGGCGAGGCGGTCAACCACTTCGTGTTCGCGGTGGTCGGCCTGCACGATGAGGAGAACGACCACGCCTCGGTGATCCACCGGCCTCGAACACGCCAACGCGATCTCCAGGAACCTCGGCAGGATCCGACCTGCCGCTGGTGCACATCGACCGGACGGCTCGGGCTCGGACGGAAGGGAAGCACACCGTTCTGAGCAGTACCTCGGAGGCGTTCCAGTAGGTCGGGAACGCCTCCGGCCCGTTGGTAGGGCCTGAAAGGCGGGAGCGAGTTCACGGGCGGGGGTGACGCAGCGTTCGACACCAATGCGTGTGGCGGGGACAAGGGATTCGGTGGTGACGGCGAAGGCCCGGCTCGGTGCCATTGGCCTGCAAAAATGCCTTGGCCTAGTAGGTGAGGAAGATGCCGCAGATTTTGTTGTGGGTGCCGGGCAGGAAGGCCATGTCTTACGTTCTCGCCTGACTAGGGGGTCTGTTCACTCGCGCCGAGGGCCCGACCGCATCGCGGTCGGGCCCTCGGCGCGAGTGAACAGACGATCTGAGCCGACGCTTGCTCAGGCCGCGTCTTCGTTAGGCTCCTCCGGCCAGATCCGATGTCCCCCACAGAGCCGCGCCGATCTTCTGGCCGACGTCGTGCAGCATCGGGTCGGTGACGTGCTGGTAGCGCTTGGCCATCGAGGCCGAGGACCAGCCCATGATCGCCATGACGATCCGCTCGGGGACGCCGAGCAGGAGGAGGACGGTCGAGGCGGTGTGGCGGGCGTCGTGGAGGCGGCCGTCGCGGATGCCGGCCTCGCGCAGCAGGCGCTTCCAGTGGTGGTAGTCGGTGCTGGGGTTGAGGGGATGGCCGGTCTCGTCGGTGAAGACGTAGCCCTTCTCCACCCAGAGGTCGCGGGCGAGGGCGCGCTCGCGGTCCTGCTCCTCCTGGTGGTGGCGGAGGACGACGGCGAGCGGTTCGGGCAGCGGGACCGGGCGGCGGCCGGCGCGGGACTTGGTGTCCTTGGTCTCGCGGCGGACGGCCACCTTCTGCGGGCAGAAGCCGGGCTTGCGCCCGCAGCGGTCGCCGCAGCCGTGCCGGTACTTGGGCCGCAGTCGGCCGCGCTTGACCCAGGCGACGCCTCGGGCGAAGTCGACGTCCTTCCACTGGAGCCCGAGCACCTCGCCCTGACGCAGGCCGAGGGCGAGCGCGAAGATCCAGCGGGCGGAGTTCCGCCGCTGGCGGGCCGTGTCCAGGATCGCCTGAACCTCTTCGACCTCATAGGGCTCGATCTCCTCCTCTTCGAGCTTCGGGGCCTTGGCGACGGTGGCGACGTTGCGGGTCAGGTGGCCGCGCCGGACGGCTTCGGCGAGCGCGACGCGGACGGTGCGGTGGGCCTGGTGGGCGGTACCGGCGGCGCTGCCGTTGGCCTGCATCCGCTTGTAGAAGCGCTCCAGGTGCTCGGGTTCGAGCTTCTCCAGGCGGTGGGCGCCAACGCCGGGCACGAGGTGGACGCGGACGGCGACCTCGTAGCCGTCGTAGGTGTTCTCGCTGACGGTGCCGGGGACGATCTCCTTGATCCAGTGGGCCAGCCACTTGCCGACGGTCCACTTCTGGCCGGCCTTGGGCACGGTGCCGTCGTCGCGGAGCTTCTCCAGCTTCCGGACCTTGGTGGTGACCTCGGCGCGGGTCTTGGCGCTGACGTGGCGACGGTCGGGCGTGCCGTCGTCCTTGACGCCGACGGTGACGCGGCCGTGCCAGCGGCCGTCGTTGCCCTCGTAGATCGAGGAGTCGCCGTTGGGCTTGCGGGTGTTCGCCATCGGTTCCCCTCTCAGGCCGCGAGGGTGACGGGCGAAGTGGCGGCCCGGGTGCGGGCGGCCATGTACTCCTTGAGCGCCTCGGCGGGCACGCGGCGGAGACGGCCGATGGTGACGGACGGGACCTCGCCGGAGGCGACGAGGGCGTACATCGTCGTCCGGCCGACGCCGAGTCGGCGAGCGGCTTCTTCGACCGTGAGCGCGACGAGGGTGGGGTCGGGCGCTTCCGTGGCGCAGGACAGGACGAGGCCGACGAGCTGCTGCTCGGTGAGGTCGAGCGCGCCGGCGAGGCGCGCCAGGGACAGGGGCGTTTCGGGCATGGAGGTTCCTCCCAACGGCGCGGGGCAACGCGCCGTCGTGGCGACTGGTGGGATGGGCGGTGGTCGGGGTTGGGCTTCGCGGCGTCCTTCGGCGTTCGTAGCGCCGGAGGACGGGCGGTGAGGAGGGACGGGGTCGGTGGGCGGGACCGGCACACTACGGCGGTCCCGGCCGGGAACCTAAAACGATCTTGGCCAGGCGGACTCGCCTTGCCTTTTAGGTTTCCGGCCGCCTCCGGGCGACGATGGGCCCGCGAGGCCGGCGCGTCACGACGGGGTGCTGGCTGCGAGGGCTACTGGTCGGCACCGGGAGGCTTGCGGAGCGGATCCCAGGGCGAGTTGGGAGCCGGGTACCACTCGGTCTCGGCTCTGGCGGAGCCGACGTCGACGCCTTGGGCCGCGAGGCGCTCGGCGATCTCGTCGTACTCGCGCTCGGCCTCTTCCAGCCGGGCCTTGGCTGCCTGCTCCAGGTCGCGGGCGGTTCTCCACTCCTGCTCGGCGGCCTGGACGCGGAAGCCGGCCTCCTGGAGTTCGTAGTCCGGCTCGTCGGGCCCGGCGACGGCCTCGGTCATGAAGTTGCCCACCGGGACGCTGAGCGCCTTGGCCAGGCCGATCACCTCGTCGAAGCGGAGCGGGCGGGTGCCGTTCTCGATCTTGGCGATCTGGGTCTGGTGGAACTTGAAGCCGAGCCGGGTCATGCGCTCGGCCACGTCCTCCTGGGAGAGGCGGGCGGCCTTGCGCAGAACCTTCAGGTTGTGGGCCACCAGGGCCTCGCCCTCCAGGGGCGTGAAGCGATGCACCATGAGGTTGACCATACCAACCTCCCTTCGCTTGAGATCGGCGGCGCGAGCGGACCTTCAGAAGGTAGCAGCATCATCCATCCAACCTCCAAGGGATTGAAGGCAGTCTGCACGAAACCTTCACATTCGAGGCCAGCCAGCATGCATGCCCCAAGAGGTTGAGAAAAATATGCCTGAATAGCTTGACCAGGGGCACCCCGCCATGCCTATGCTGTCGATGTCAGCATGAAGAACCCAACCGAAGGGAGGTTGAACGGGTCGAGTCGGCCCGAGCGCCTCTACAGAAAACGCGAAGCCCCCGGCGCTACGAACACCGGGGGCTGATCGGAAACCTCGCCACCGCCCATCCCAGGACAGTCGACCTACGGCGGATCGGGTTGCCCCCCGAAGCCGCCGAGTGAGGAATCGCCATGACCGAGGGTACTGCCTCCCACCTCCCTCCCACAGCCCCTTCCGTGCCCGACTGGCCGCCGGTCGCCAGGCCCGGCAAGCCCGGGGCCCACCACGAAACCCCTATCGTCGCTCCGTCCACAGGCTGTGGACAGGAGTCCGCCGAGGCGGAGACCCCCACGGCCGCCGCCGTGGACTGGGTCGACGCGATGCCGGACGCCGAGGCCGGCGAGGGCTCGGAGGTCCTCGGGCAACTGAAGGGCCTGATCGCCAACTTCGTGATCCTGCCGTCCGAGCAGGCCCTGGACGCCGTGACGCTGTGGGTGGCGGCGACCCACCTGCAGGGCTCGTGGCAGCACGCCCCGCGCCTGGCGGTGGTCGGCCCGGCGAAGCGGTGCGGCAAGTCGCGGCTGCTGGACGTATTGACCGAGACCGTTCACCAGCCGGTGCTGACGGTGAACTCGACCCCGGCGGCGGTGTTCCGCTCGATCACCGAAGAGCCGCCGACCCTGCTGGTCGACGAGGCGGACACGATCTTCGGCAGCCCGAAGATGGCGGAGAAGAACGAGGAGATGCGCGGCCTGCTGAACGCCGGGCACCAGCGCGACCGCTACGTGCTGCGGGTGGTCGGCAACGACCACACCCCGCGCAAGTTCCACACCTTCGCCATGGCCGCCATCGCCGGAATCGGCGACCTGCCCGACACGATCATGGACCGCTCGATCGTGGTCCGCATGCGCCGCCGCGCCGAAGGCGAGTCCGTCGCGCCGTACCGCACCAAGCGCGACAGCCCCTCCCTCCACGCCGTCCGCGACCGGCTCGCCCGCTGGAGCGCGCCGCTCACCGACCGCGCCCTGAACTGGGAACCGCGCATGCCGGTGGAGGACCGCGCGGCCGACACCTGGGAGCCCCTGGTGATCGTCGCCGACCTCGCCGGAGGCCACTGGCCCCGCCTGGCCCGCCAGGCGTGCAGGCGGATGGTCGCCGCCGAGGCGCAGACCGAGGAGGACAACCCCGGCGGCGCGCGGATCCTCGCCGACATCCGCCGCATCTTCCACGCCGCCGGGGAGCCGGAGAGCATCGCCACCGACCAGCTGCTGTTCACCCTCAACGGCGACCCCGAGGGTCCGTGGGCGGAGTCCGGCCGGGGCGGGCTGAGCCCGCGTGGCCTCGGCGCGATGCTCCGCGAGTTCGGCATCTCCTCCGGCAACGTCCGCATGCCCGACGGAACCCAGCGCAAGGGCTACCTGCGCAACAAGTTCCTCGACGCCTGGCGCCGCTACTGCCCCACCGTCCACCCCACCACCGGCAGCAGCACCGCCACGAGCACGGCCAGCGGCATGGTCAGCAGAGGCTGACCACCACCCCGTGTTGCCGTCCCTGCCGTCCCAGCCGTAACAGCGCAGGTCACCGCACCTACAGCCGAGACGGAACGCCACGCCAAGACGGCACCGGCATCCGTACCGAGACGGGTCAAGCCGCTGCCGGGACGGCAGACGTCCCCGCCCGCCGCCGCCCCAGCCACGGGGTGCCAGCGGCAGGCCGGCCCGGGACGGCAACCACACCCGTCTTGTGCCGTCCCAGCCGTCCCTGCCGTAAAACCGCAGGTCAAAGACCGTCAGACCGAGACGGATAAGCGTCCCGAGACGGATGGCGCGACCGTCCCGAAACTGAACACCCCTACCCGAAGCCGCACCCACCAGCGGCCTCGGGGAGGGGCGCCGAGACGGCAGGACGGCAAAGACGGCACTTCCGCACACCACCCACTCCACCTGCGAGGACTACCTTCCGCATGCCCGTCACCCGCCCACGCCGCACGTTCCGCCCGGACGCCGTCCTCGTCCAGGCCGCCATCGCGGGCGCCCTGTCCTTCGCCCACCTTCACGACATCGCCGACGCCGCCGGACAGCACGGCTGGAAAGCCTGGGCCTACCCCGTCTCGGTCGACCTGCTGCTCGTCGCCGCCTGGAACCGGATGCGGACCCTGCGCACCACCGATCGCCCGGCCGGCACCGCCTGGACCTGGTTCGCCATCGCCCTGGCCGCCTCCCTCGGCGCGAACGTCGCCACAGCCGGGCTCCTCGACCTCGACCGCGTCCCGGCCTGGCTGCGGATCCTGGTCGCCGGGTGGCCCGCCCTCGCCTTCCTCGGCGGCACCCTCCTCACCCACGGCACCACCACGGCCGGGGCCACCGCGAAGCCGGTACCCGCCCTCGACGAACTGCCGCTACCCGAGGGCGCCGAGCCCACCGTGGTGCCCCCGGTCGTCGAACCCGCTCCGCCGACCGCGCCGGAGCGGCCCGACCCGTCCCGCGACGAGTCGGCGGCCGACCGCGAGGACGTCCGGCCCGACGCGCGAGAGCCGGTGGTCGGGACCAAGCGCACCGGCCGCAGGCCCGCCGCCTCCATGGACGAGCTGGTCGAGATGGTCCGCCCGGCCGTCGAGAAGCTCGGCATCACCCAGGCCCTGGTCAAGAAGACCCTGCGCGAGGAGGGCATCCCGATCTCCAACGAGCGCCTCGCACAGCTGACTCAGCGCCTCAAGGACGAGCTGGTCGACTCGCAGGCGGCCTGATGCCCCCACCACCCGCCGGACGGTGCCAGGCGGGCACCCTCTCCCCCTCCCCAGCCGGTGAGTACCGGTGCCCCGCATGTCGCCGGTGCGGGGCACCGGAAGTCCCGCCCCCGCCTTCCGCACCGGATGACCCGGCACTGCCGAACCGGATCCCCAGCCCGACAACCATCCGCATCCCGCACGCACCGCTGCCCGCCGCACGCATGTCCCGACAGAAAATCCGGAGGCCCCCGTGCCCAACCCGAACGACCACCACACCACTGCCCGCGCACTGCCCGAGGAGGGCTCCAAGGGCGGTAGGCTGATCGGCCGTCTGCTTCTCGCGTTCGGCAACTCGGCTCCTGGCGGAGCCAGTTGTACCCAGTCTCCGACACTTCGCGCGGGACTGGGTGCCCCCGCCCCAGGGGTGGCGGAGGAGGCCCGGCGCGAGGGCGCGCCGAGCTGGAAGGTCCAGGCCGAGGGCGGCCCGGACCCGGACAAGCTCAACGCGCTGCAACTCGACGTCCTCGCCCCCGCCGATCAGCGCGCCGCGCCGACGCTCGCCGCCGACGCGAGCGTGCGCGCGACGCGAGACGCGTTCCTGCACGCGAAGACCGCCGCCCTCGACGTCCCGAAACTGAACGTCCCCAAAGGCGCTCAGCCGATGCCCACCCGCAAGTCCCGGAAGCGCGCCGAAAGTCGTCGCGAGAGGCGGGTCGGGCCGGTCAGCTTCGCCGAAGGCGAGTACGCCGAGCTCCTCGACGCCGCCCACCGCCACGGCTACGGCGGCACGATCTCCGGATACCTCGGCGACATCGCGCTCGCGTTCATCCGGGGTGACTTCACCGTCGACCTGCCCCTGCACACCGATCGCCTCGCGCTGCAGGAGTTCCGGGCCGAACTCCTGCGGGAGGTCAACGCCATCGGCAACAACATCAACCAGATGGTCCACGTGCTGCACCGCGACGACCGCCTCGAACCGGACAGCCGCGAGCGCCTGATCCGCCTGGAGCACCTGCTCCTCGACATCGCCGAAGCCCTGCTCATCCCCACCGTCCACCACGCCGTCCCCGAAGGAGGCACAGCAGCGTGATCCCCTCCATCAAGGCCCCCGGCAGCAACACCCGCGGCCTGCTCGCCTACCTCTACGGGCCCGGCCGCCAGGACGAGCACACCGACCCGCACATCGTCGGCTCCTTCAGCCCGCTCGGCCTGCGCGATCCCGGCCGGGACCCGGACGCCACCCTCACCCAGCTCGCCCGGATCCTCGACGAGCCGGTGAACCTGCGCAACAGCGGCTTCGGCAAGAAGGTCACCGGCCACGTCTGGCACTGCCCCGTACGCGCCGCCCCCGGCGACCGCTACCTCTCCGACGCCGAGTGGGGCGAGATCGCCCGCCGCACCGTCCACGCCGCCGGCATCGCACCCGACGGCGACCCGCACGGCTGCCGCTGGATCGCCGTCCGCCACGCCGACGACCACATCCACATCCTCGCCACCACCGTCCGAGAGGACGGCCGCCGCCCCAAGCTCCACGGCAGCGCCAAGCGCGCCCAGGCCGAGGCCCGGAAGATCGAGCAGGAACTCGGCCTCCACCAGGTCCAGCCCGGCGACCGAACCGGCGAGCGCCGCCCCACCCAAGCCGAGATGCACAAGGCCGACCGCCTCGGCTGGCAGCAGACCAGCCGCGAGTGGCTCCAGGACCGCATCCGCGACGCCATCCCCCACGCCGCCAGCATGGAGGAACTCTTTGCCTACCTGGAGGCCGACGGCGTCGAGGTCAAGATCCGCCGCCTGCCGTCCGGCGACCTCCAGGGCTATGCGGTCGGCCGCCCCGGCGACACCAACGCCGAGGGCGAGCAGATCTACGTTCCGGGCGGGAAGATCGCCCCCGACCTGTCCCTGCCCAAGCTCCGTGCCCGTCTCGCCGCCTCCGCGCCGGAGGAGCACCCCACCGCCCGCCGCAACCGGCCCAGCAGCAGCTGGCAGCGCACCACCGACGCCCTCGACCGCGTCCACCAGCACCTCGCCGAGGACAGCACCGCCGGTGACGAAGGGGACGGTGCACTCGGGCAGGCGCAGATCACCGCGCTGGGCGACATCATCAACGCCACCGCCCAGGCCGCCCCGCAGGAGCTGCGGGCCGAACTGCGAGCCGCCACGCGGGCATTCGCCCGCGCCCAGCGCTCCCAGGTCCGCGCCGACCACCAGGGCGCCGCCGACCTGCGCCGAGCCGCCCGCGACATCCTCCACGCGAGCGGCGGGCCCGACGGCAATGCCCTCGCCGTTATGGTCGCGGCGCTGGTGTGGGCGGCGGTCCTCGCCGGCCGCTGGCACCAGGCCCGCGGCCACGCCCAGCAGGCCCACGCTGCCCGGCAGACCGTCCAGCACCTCCAGGCCGCCTACGACCAAGCCGCCGCCGACCAGCTCGCCGCCCTCGCCAACCGCCGACCCGGACCGGAGATCACCAGCACCCTCGCCGGAGACGTCCGCTCCGCCGTCCCCGACCACGCCACCCGTATCCTCACCGACCCGAACTGGCCCGCCCTGGCCACCGTCCTCGCCGATGCCCAAGCCCTCGGCCACCAGCCCCGACAGCTCCTCCAGGAGGCCGCCGCCAGCCGCGAACTCACCACCGCCCGCCTGCCCGCCAAGGTCCTCCTCGGCCGCATCCAGCACACCAGCCGCAACCCCGCACCCAACCCCGCCGCCGAAGCCGCCCGCCGCCGCTCCCCCGCCGCCACCGCCCTCGGCCTGCGAGCCGCCCCGTCCACCGAACCGACCGCACCGCCCACCGCACCGGTCGGCACCCCGCCACGCCGGACCCGCTGAGCCCACCCCGCAAGGAGCCACCCCTGAAGATCCACCCGCTCGCCGACATGTTCCCGATGCTCGCCGAGGACGAGCTGCACGACCTCGCCGAGGACATCAAGGCCCACGGACTGCTTACGCCCATCGTCCGCGACCCCGACGGCGTCCTCCTCGACGGCCGCAACCGCCTCGCCGCCTGCGAACGCGCCGGCGTCGAACCCCGCTTCACCACCTACGACGGCACCGACCAGGCCGAATACATCTGGCTGTCCAACGTCCGCCGACGGCACATCAGCGCGGGCCAGCGCGCCATGATCCAGGCGATGATCCTTTCACTCTCGGGACACTCCCTGCGCACCCACGCCAAGCTCCACGACGTCAGCCGCTCCCGGCTCTCCCTCGCCAACACCGTCCTCCAGAGCGCGGCCGACCTCGCCGAACAGGTCCGCGCCGGCAAGCTCTCCCTCGACGCCGCCGCCGCCACCGTGCGCGAGCGCAAGGCCAAGGCCGCCGCCGTCCAGGCCGCGTTCGACCACCTCCGCATCCACGCACCCGACCTGGCCGCCCAGGTCACCGAAGGCGAACTCGCCCTCGACGCCGCCACCCGCGAACTCGGCCAGCGGCAGGCAGCCGTCCGCCGCGACCAGGACCACCTGACCGCCATCGCCGAACGGTGGGACACCCTCCGGGAACTCGCCCGCGAGCCCGACAGCCTCCACACCTTCCAAGTCCTCGACGGCCTCACCACCGACCACCGCGCGCTGGTCAGCCGCCTCATCGTCGGCGAAGCCGAGCCCCGCGCGACGGAACAGGTCGCCTGACCCACCCGGAGTCGACCCAACTCACCTGCTGTGATGTCGGTTTGATGTCGTCTGCGGCGGCCGGGAACACCACCGGCCGCCGTACGTCTTGTGGTGTCGCTGAACCCGTCACCGGCCGAAGGGCACCACTTGACCGACCCCAGACCCGACCACCGCCCCGTCGTCCGAGCCGTCCCCCACCCCGGCGAACTTGACGCCCGCGGCATCCCCATCACCTGCGCCCACTGCCACGCCCGCCGCGACTGGCTCCTGCTCAACGTCCTCCACCAGGTCTTCGTCCGCTGCCGCTGCGCACACGAGTGGGAGGAACCCGACCTCACCCGCGCCTACTTCGACCTGCACTTCACCGAACCCGAACACGAGTGGGAGAACTACGACGACGCCATGACGGCACTGGGCTTCGACGGCCTGCTCGCCGGGACAACGTGGAACTGATCTCCAGCATCCGTCGGGGCCAGCGCACTCCAGCGCTGGCCCCGACGGCCTTGGTTTCCGGACCGGTCAGCGGCGCGGTCACCTGCCCGAGAACGACCAACCGGTACGGCGGTGGCGGCCCGGACGGCCACTGACCGCAGGTCTCCCGCTTTGAGCGACGGCCGGTGCGGGACCAGCCGGTTCGTCGTTGAGGAGGATCGAGCGCCACACCCGCTCCTGGAGTTCCCGGATGCACGGTTCGCAGCCGTACATGGCCGCCTGGGCGCCGGCGACGCTGGCCGGGCCGATCCACAGGACTCTGGTCCACTGCTGGCCGCAGTAGAGCCAGCAGAAGCCGTCGACCCAGTGGTTGCCGTCGTCGGTCGACGGTGGCTCGGGCAGTCCGCCGCGCGCGAACTCGGCGATGCCGGGCACCACCAGGCGCGGCGCCGACAGTTCGGCCAACACGGCCTCACTCCTCCCCTGAACCATCGCTGCCGACCGTGCGGTCGGGGAACTGGGCTGCGGTTGTGTCAGGTTCGGCGATCTCGCCGGCCTCCAGCCCGTCGAGCGGTACCCACTCGTGCTCCAGGATCGAGTAGGTGATCGAGTCACGCCAGGCTCCGTTGACGAAGACGTGGTCGCGAATGCGGCCGTCCTCGGTCATGCCTGCCCGCAGGAGGGTCCGGGCGGACGCCTCGTTCAGGGGGGAGCGTGCGGCCCAGATCCGGTGCAGGCCCAGGAGATTGAAGCCGAGGGCGGACAGGAGGTGAACGACCTCGGTGCCGTGGCCCTTGCCCCACTCGGCAGGGTGGAGGGCGAAACCGATGGTGGCGGCCTGCTGGGGCTCCGTCGCCAGCCGGGCGTAGCCGATCAGGCGGTGGTCGCCGTGGCGGGTGACCGCGAGGCCGTACTCGGTTCGCGGGTCGGCCTTCGCCGAGTCGATCGAACGGTCGACGATCGCCTGCACCTGGTCGCGGGTGCGGGGCTCGAAGCTGAGATGCCGGGTGGCCTCGGGGTCGCCGTAGATGGCCAGGAGGTCGTCGGTGTCGCCGGGTTCGATCTCGCGCAGCGTCAGGCGGGGGCCGGTCACGTGGACTGGGGTCATGACCGCGGAGCCTATCCGCGGGCTCACCGGACGAGGACCGACGTCGGCGTCGCGGTGAACGCCTCGATCTCTTCCCGCAGGCCGGCCGCCGCGCCCCCGCCCCGGTGGGCGTCGAACGGCAGTGCGGCGTGGACCCGCTGGGCGCTGCTGGTGATGCCGAAGTTCCGCTGCTCGATGGGGAGGTCGAGCACCGGGCGGACGGCCTCGATGGCGCCTTCGATCTCGCCGCGGGCGATGCGGGCGAGGGCGAGGTCGGTCTGGGCACCGGCCTCGTCGCCGAAGGCCCACTCGTCCTCGTTGGCGGTGCGGTACGCGGCGACGGCCGCCTCGGCGCGGCTCTCACCGAGCGCGGGGTCCTCGCCGAGGTGCACGGTGGCTTCGGCGACGTAGTAGAGCTGCCGGGGGACGGGGAAGGTCATGATGCCGCCGAAAGCGTCCAGGTCGTCGGGTTCTGCAGCGGCCCGGGCGTCCTCGGCACGTTGGATGGCGGCGCGGGTAGCCTCGCCGTTGCCGAGGAGGGCGTGGGCGCGGGCGGAGAGGCAGGCGAGCCAGACCCCGGTGGTGCCGCGGACGTTGCCGGTGGCGCTCTGCCCGAGATCGGCGTAGTCGGCGGCTTCGGCGGGGCGGCCCGCCCAGTAGGAGATGAGCGACTGGAGCGAGCGGACCCAGGCACGCATGGCGTGGTGGTCGGCGTTGTCGGCGCAGACGAAGGCGGTGCGGGCCTGCATCATGGCGGCGCTCGGGTTGCCGAGGTCGTGGCTGGCCTTGGCGAGCATGCCGGAGGTGATGCCGGCGAGTAGGTACAGCTCGCGGGCCTGCAGCGGCTTGACCCGGCCGTGCTCCAGGAGCCGGAAGGTCAGGTCCTGGACCTCGACCAGGTCCCCGAGCAGGGTCGGCAGCGCGAGCCTGGGGTACGCGACGGTGAGCCGCCGTACCTCGTCCTGGATCTGGCCCAGGGTCTCCGGGCCCACACTGCTTCCTTCCGCCATCGCACTGAAGCGAAGCGCACGACGAGCCGCCATCGCGACCTGCCTTTCCAATTCCGTGGTGCCCGCGTCGAGGCGGGACTCGCTGCTGAACGGTCCTCCGGCGGGCAGGGTCGCCGCCCGCTCGGAGGGGAGGAGGGCAGGGACCGCCCGTGGGGGCGGGACGACGAGCGGAGACGCCGTGCGAGGCGGCGGGCCGACGGGAGCCGGGGCGATCAGTTGGTCGACCCCGACGTCGAACATGGCTTCCAGGACCCGGCACTGGTCCGGGTAGGGGCGGGTCTTCACCTTGCCCCCGTACCAGCGTTCGAACTGCCGCTTGGAGACCGACAGCCCCACCAGGCGGGGGTCCGTCTCGGCTTCGGCCAGGCGGACTGCGGCGGCCTCGAACTGACGGCGGAAGGTCGCGTAGACCTGCCAGTGCCGTTCCAGCGTCAAAACCCTTAACAGCGTGGGATTTTCAGCCACCGCGGATTCCTCCGGTCCCCGTTCGTCTGCTTCGACGATAGCCACGGCCGACCGTCAGGACACCCCTTGGGACGGCTCACGGTGCAGATGGCGGCGGCCATGACGGCAGTCATGTCGCACACGTCGCACGCGCCTCCCCGATGGCGAGGAAGACGACGCCCCCATGACGGCGGTCAGGTCGTATCGGTGCCGCAGCCGCCGGGCCATGCTGAACGCCACTTCGCCGTCCGTGAACGAGTGGAAGCGAAGCGTGAGGCCGACGGCCGCGAGCGACAGCGCCGTCCGAGCCGTCCATCCAGCACCACGTGCGCACCGGCCGCCGATCGGAAGGCCGGCAACGGGAGGGAACCGATGGAGAGCACACTGACCGCGCTGGCCGGGCAGATCGCCCAGCTGGCGTCCGTGGACACCGCCCAGTTGGAGCGGATGCGCCACGAAGCCCTGACCGCCCAGGCCCCCTGGAAGGCGGAGTACGGCGCCTACCAGTCCGGGGGCTGGTGGACCACCTCGCTGATGAACGCCTCCGGCGACGCCGCCGACGTCAGGATCAGCGACTGCGCCGCCCGGCCGACCGAGCTGCTGGAGCGGATGCCCGCGACCGCCGCGTACCTCGCCGACCTCGGACTGAACTACATGTGGGTACGGCTCGCCCGGCTGGAGGGCAACGCCTTCCTCTGGGAGCACCGCGACTACGACGAACTCGACCAGGTCGAGCGGCACCGGCTGCACATCCCGCTGCACACCAACAGCTCCGCCTTCCTGGTGACCGGCGGCACCAAGGTGCACCTGGCCGGCGGCCGGATCTGGCGACTCACCCCGACCTACCCGCACGGCGTGTGCAACCTGCTCGGCCCGGACCGGATCCACCTGATCGCCGACGTCTACGCGGACGACGCGTACCAGCGGCTGGCCCGGCACCCCTCGCTCCACCCCGCGGTCGCCGAAGCGCTGCCCGCCGCCGGCCGGACGGTCCTGGCCGAACGCCTGGAGACCGCCCGCACCATGGCCCGGCTGGGCTACCCCGAGGCGGCCGAGCGGATGCTGCTGCGGCTCTTCTACACCTACACCCTGCCCGAGGGCACGGCCTACGACCTGATCGCCGAACTACACACCTCTCTAGGCGACTTGGAGGCCGCGGCTCGCTGGACGGCGGCCAAGACCCGCCTCCTCGCCCTGTCTGCCTGACCCGCTGTCGACGCCATCGAAGCTCCGGAAGGAGAAGCACATGCCCACCCTGCAACTGGCCGAGATCACCCAGGCCAACCGGCCCGCGCAACTGCCGCTGCTGTCCAAGCTCTCCGACATCCTGGCCGCCTCCCCGGCCGTCACCCACCTGATGGTGCGCGGCTCCCTGGCCCAGGGCACCGCCGACCGGCTCTCGGACGTCGACTTCGTGGTCGGAGTCCGAGACGGCCAACTCCCCTCCTTCGCCGAGACGCTGGACGTGCTGATGTCCGTCGAGGCGGGCGCCCTGCTGCCCGGCTGGCGGGACACGATCGTCGCCGACCTCGGCGGAGTCGGGACGGTCTTCCTCGTCCCGGACGAGGGCCGGCTCCACCAGATCGACCTGTACCTCGTGCCCGCCTCCCGCGTCCCGTGCCTGCGGGAGACGGTCAGCACGGCCGTCATCCTCGACCACGAGCCCGAGCCGGCGCCCGCGCAGGACATCGCCGTGGCCGAGAGCTACGTGCACGCGTTCCTCGCCCGGCCGCGCACCTGCGGCGAGCTGCTGATCGAGCATCTGGTCCTGGCCGTGCTCCTGCACAAGCGGATCAAGCGCGGCCAGCGGTTCGTCGCGTACGCCGAGTGGCACCGGCTGCACACCGCGACGAAGGACCTGATCAAGGCCGCCCTCGCCCCGGCGTCCAGGTTCTGGGGCTGGTACCAGCTGCGCGAGGAGATCGCCGCGACCCCGATCGGCCGGGCCTGCCTCGGCGACCTGGACGCGGCGATCAGCGGCCCGGCGATCCCGCTGGCGGCCGACGTCGACGCGGCGGTCGAGCGCGTGCTGGGGCTGGTGGAGCGCGCCTGCCCGCAGGCCCTCGACGGTCTGCACGACGCCGTCGCCGCGTACCGGACCTACCAGGAGCTGGCGTGAACGCACTGCACCTCGCGGGCCCGGCCGCCGTCCGGGCCCGCGAGGGTCTGACCGCCGTGTTCTTCGGCGGTGTCGTTCCCGCCTCGGCCGAGGAGGAGCTCCTGGCCGAGGCGATCGGCCGGACGCTCGGCGGCGCCGGGTACCAGCTGCTGCACGGCGGCTACAACGGCCTGATGGAGGCCGCCGCCCGCGGGGCCGCCTCGCAGGGCACCGCTGTCACCGCGGTCACCCTGATCGGCAAGCACGACGAGTGGGGTACGTTCAACCCGCACGCCACCATGTCCGTCCACCTGCCCGACCTCGGCGCCCGGCTCAACCACTACCTGGAGAGCGCCGACCTGGTCGTCGCGATGGGCGGCGGCGTCGGCACCCTGCACGAGCTGACCGCCGCGCTCTACTACGCCACCACCGTCCGCCCGGTGCCGGTCTGCCTCGCCGGAGCGGCGGCCCTGCGCCTGCTCGCCTTCCTGCGCGCCGAGAAGTGGCTCTTCGAGACGCCCACCCGGCCGCTCGGCTTCCTGCACACCGCCGAGACCGCCGAGGGCTTCCGGGCCCTGCTCGGCGCGCTCGACACCAGCCCGATCGGAGGAGCATGACCACCCGCCGCACCGAGGCCGGCCTCGCCGCCCGGCTCGCCGAGACCGCCTGCGTGAGCGCCCCTTTCAAGCTCTCCGACGGCACCCACCTGAGCACCTACTTCGACGAGTTCCGCCTCGCCTCCGACCCGACGCTGCTGCGCGACACCGCCAGGGCGCTGGCGAATCTCGTACCCACCGACGCCCAGGCTCTGGCCGGCATCGAGCTGGGCGGCATCCCGCTGGTCGTCGCCCTGTCGGCCGCCACCGGCCTGCCCGCCGTCTTCGTGCGCCGCCTGCCGAAGCTCTACGGCTCGCACCGGCAGATCGAGGGCGCCGACAT
The DNA here is from genome assembly GCF_003751605.1 of Kitasatospora cineracea. Classification (NCBI taxonomy): domain Bacteria; kingdom Bacillati; phylum Actinomycetota; class Actinomycetes; order Kitasatosporales; family Streptomycetaceae; genus Kitasatospora; species Kitasatospora cineracea. Next base: position 1,778,079 of record NZ_RJVJ01000001.1, on the reverse strand, counting down.
CACCGGCCTGCGCACCGTCCTGGTCGACGACGTCGTCCGCTCCGGCAGCCAACTCCTCACCATGGCAAGGACGCTGAGGATGGCCGGGTCACCGGTCACCGACGCGATGTGCGTGCTGGAGCGTTCGCTCGGCGGCCGGGCGGTGCTGGCCGAACACCGGATCACCCTCCGCTCGCTGCTCACGGAGGAGGAGTTGCCCGTGCGGCACTCCAGCGGTGCCGCGTGAGCCGCGCCGTCCTCTTCGACCTCGACGGCGTGCTGCTGGACAGCCAAGACACCCACCTCGCCACGCTGGCCGGATACGCGATGACGATGCTGGGGCGGCGGGTCACCACCGCCGACCTACCTGCCGGTGCGCACCTCGCCCCGCGCGATGGGGTGCTGGCGGCCCTCGGCCTCGACGGGCCGCTCCACGAGAAAGCCTGGGACGCGGCCACCGCCACCGCCGGCCTGCGCGCCGAGCCCTTCCCGTTCACCATCGGGACACTCACCGAGCTGCGCGCCTCCGGTGTGGCCACCGGGCTCGTCACCCTGCGCAGCCGCCGCCGGGCCGACTGGCTGCTCCCGCCCCACCTGCTCGCCTTGCTCGGCACGGTCGTCTGCTTCGAGGACGCCCCGCCCAAGCCCGCGCCCGACGGGCTGCTGCTCGCGCTCGACCGGCTCGGCGCCGACCCGCGGGAGACCGTGTTCGTGGGCGACACGGTGCTCGACGTCCGCGCCGCCCAGGCCGCGAACGTCCAAGCCGTTGGTGTCGGCTGGGGCTACACCGAGCCCGAGGCCCTGGTCAGGGCGGGTGCCGAGGTGGTGATCCACCATCCCGGCGGACTCGCCTCCGCGCTGCTCCTCCTGACGGTCAGTCAGCAGCCGAACGACTACGCCAAGCGATCTTGACGCCGGACCCGCTACTGTTGGTGGCGCAGTCGCAGCGGACCGTTGCGTCCGAGCGCGGCTGCGCCACCTCAGAGCGATGGTCTGGAGTCATGGTCTACACCGTGGGGGCGCGAGCTATCTGCGCCGAGCTGGAGAACTGAGAACCACTCAGTCCTCGTTCTCGGCCCGGCTCGGCGTGTGAACACCCCCCGCCTCTCCCACGACTTCCCGTGAGGGCCATACCGCCATGCGCTCGACGCAGATCCGCTCCACCTTCCTGGACTTCTTCACCTCCCGCGGCCACCGCCAGGTCCCGTCCAGCCCGCTGATCCCCTCCGACCCGACGCTGCTGCTGGCCAACGCCGGCATGAACCAGTTCAAGCCCTACTTCCTGGGCGAGGTCACCCCGGAGTACCCGCGCGCCACCACCATCCAGAAGTGCGCCCGCACCTCCGACATCGACAACGTCGGCCGCACCAACCGGCACGCCACGTTCTTCGAGATGATGGGCAACTTCTCCTTCGGCGACTACTTCAAGGCCGACGCCATCGCCTTCGCCTGGGAACTCCTCATCCAGGGATACAACTTGGAGAAGGACCGGCTCTGGATCACCGTCTACGAGGACGACGACGAGGCCGAGCAGCTCTGGCGCAGGATCGGCGTCCCCGCCGACCGCATCCAGCGCCTGGGCATGGAGGACAACTACTGGTCGATGGGCGTCCCCGGACCGTGCGGGCCCTGCTCCGAGGTCAACTACGACCGCGGACCGGCCTTCGGGCGCGAGGGCGGCCCCGCCGTCGACGGCGAGCGCTACATGGAGATCTGGAACCTCGTCTTCATGCAATACCAGCGCGGCGAGGGCGACAAGAAGGGTGACTTCCCGATCCTCGGCGAACTCGCCCAGCAGAGCATCGACACCGGCCTCGGCCTCGACCGCCTCGCCGCGATCCTCCAGGGCGTCGAGAACGTCTGCACCACCGACCTGCTCCTGCCCACCCTCAAGACCGTCCAGGAACTCGCCAGCCGCGACTACCCCGGCACCGGCGAGCAGAAGACCTCCTTCCAGGTCGTCACCGAGCACGCCCGCTCGATCGCCTTCCTGATCGCCGACGGCGTGCTGCCCGCCAAGGACGGCCGCGGCTACGTCCTGCGCCGCCTGATGCGCCGCGCGATCCGCCACGCCCGACTGCTCGGCATCGACGGCCCGGTCCTGCCCGCCACCACCGCGAGCGTCATCGGCAACCTCGGCGACGTCTGGCCCGAACTGCGCGCCCAGTCCGCGCTGATCGAGCAGGTCGTCGCCGCCGAGGAGGAGTCCTTCACCCGCACCCTCACCCAGGGCACCCGGCTGCTGGACGCCGCCATCACCCGCACCCGCACCGCGGGCTCGACCTCCCTCGCAGGGGAGACCGCCTTCGAACTGCACGACACCTACGGCTTCCCCGTCGAGCTGACCGTCGAGGCCGCCCGCGACGCCGGCCTGAGCGTCGACGAGGACCGCTTCGCCACCCTGCTCACCGAGCAGCAGCAGCGCGCCAAGTCCGGCGGCAAGGCCAAGACCGCCGAGGCCCTGCGCCGCCAGGACACCTACCGCGAACTGTCCGCCCGCCACGGCCGCACCGACTTCGTCGGCTACGACCGCCTCATCGCCGAGGCCACCGTCCTCGGCGTGATCGCCGACGGCACCCTCGCGTCCGGCGCCGAACAGGGCCGGACGGTCGAGGTCGTGCTCGACCGCAGCCCCTTCTACGCGGAGTCCGGCGGCCAGGTCGGCGACACCGGCGCCGTCCGCACCGCCGGCGGCGCCGTGCTGCAGGTACTGGACACCAAGCTCGGCCTGGAAGGCTTCCACGTCCACACCGTGCGCATTCTCGACGGCGAACTCCGCACCGGCCAGACCGCCGAGGCCCTCGTCGACGGCCCGCGCCGGGACGCCGTCGCCCGCTCGCACTCCGCCACCCACGTCCTGCACGCCATGCTCCGCCGCACCCTCGGCGACCACGCCCGCCAGCACGGCTCCCTCGTCGACGCCGGACGGCTCCGCTTCGACTTCTCCCACTTCTCCGCCCTCGACCCCACCCAGCTCGCCGCCCTGGAAGCCCTCGTCAACGACCACCTCCTCGACGACCCCGACGTCCGCGTCTGGCACGCCACCCGCTCGGAAGCCGAAGCCGCAGGAGCGACCGCCCTGTTCGGCGAGAAGTACGGCGACCACGTCCGCATCGTCGACATCGGCGACTTCTCCCGCGAACTGTGCGGCGGCACCCACGTCGGCCACGGCTCCAACGCCGGCCCCGTCCGCATCCTCGGCGAAGCCTCCATCGGCTCCAACCTCCGCCGCATCGAAGCCCTCACCGGCCGCGACGCCCTCACCTACTACGACACCGAACGCCGCCTCCTCGACGAACTCGCCACCCTCCTCGGCACCCGCCCCAAGGACGCCCCCGAAGCCCTGCGCAAGCGCCTCGACGCCCTCGCCACCGCCCAGCAGGAGCTCGGCCGCCTCCGCGACACCGAACTCCGCACCCGCGCCGGACAGCTCGCCGCGTCCGCCCGCACCGTCACCGGCGGCCGGATCATCACCGAGAAGGTGACCGGCCTCGGCCCCGAAGAACTCCGCACCCTGGCCACCCACACCGCCGACCTCCTGGACACCGACCGCGCCGTCGTCGTCCTCGGCACCGAACACGACGGCAAGGCCCTCCTCGCCGCCGCCATCACCCGCACCCTCCACGCCACCGGCACCCAGGCCAGCCAACTCCTCCTCCCGGCGGCCCGCGCTGTCGGCGGCGGAGCCGGCGGCAAGGGAGCCATCGCCAGTGCAGGAGGCCGCCGCACCAAAGCCCTCGACGATGCCCTCATCATCGCCGCACGAGAGGCCGCACAGGTCCTCGACCGATAGCACCCTCGCCTCCGAGCTGCACGCTGTGGGCGCGTCCCCAATTTGGGGATGCGCCACAAGCATTCCCCGTCCGACGGTCAGCAGACAGACAGGTCCTTCGCAAGAACAACGCTTTCGTAGTTGGTCACATCCCACCGCCAAGTGCCGATGGCCACGTATCCGCGTCGGCGATACCAGGCGACCAGGTCCATCGCCTGAGCCGAGGTGTCAATGACCACCTGATCAGACCCGAGAGCAGCAATCCTGCTCTCCGCAAGCATCAAGAGTCGCTGGCCGAGACCAGTTCCGCGCCGCTCCGGGTCCACTGCGAGCTGACAGAACGATCCCGCACCAGCGGGAGCTGGGTAGCCCTGCGGGGCCCTGTAAGGAGCCGCCACCGTGACTGTGCCCACCAGCTCATCGTCCTGGAATGCAACCCAGCACTCGCCCGTGCTCAGGCGGTAGGCAGTGTCCTGCTCTGACTGGTAGGCGGCGAAGAACATCCGGCCAGCCGCAGCGTGGTCAGCATAGGCACGATGTAGCAATCGGGTCAGATCTGCGGTGGAATCCAACTCGGAGAAGCGCCGTACGACGTCGCTGGAGGGACCCTCTCCAGACGCCGTCGTGCTTGTAGATCGCGCGGTCACGTAAACCAGTCTCGGTCCGCTCATCACCTTCCGCCTGTTGACCTCGAATGCTCTCCGCGGTGGGCTCCGAGCAAGTAGAAAAGCTATGCGGTGTCTGCATCGACACCGGTAACGTCCGTGTCATGGCATCGACGGTCACGTTCGAGCAGTTGTTCCTCGGGGCAAAGGACTTCGCTCATCTCGCCCTGGGTGCCCACGCAGAAGGGCAGATGGATGTCTTCCTTCTAGAAGCGGGCGTGAGCGTCGAGCGGCTGGCGAAGGCCGCCTTGGTGCAAGTACACCCGACGTTGCTGTCAGAGGTGAAGGGCAGCGACGACATGCTGCTGCACTTCGCCGGAGCCACGACCACCCCACCGCGCCGGCTGCACACGATCGGGGCCAGCACCGCAATCGCTCGACTGCGGAAGATGGGCGTGCTTTCGAGGTCCGAGGAGCTGGACGGCCTTATCGAGCTACGGAACGGCGTCGCTCACCTTGGAGCCAGCAGCGCAGACGACTACCTGGGCATCTTTGTGGACACGATCTGTCGGCTACTCGACCATGTCGGCCACGACCGCACGGAGTTTTGGGGATCATGGTCTGGCCTCGTTCAAGTGACGCTCGACAGCAGGTTCGACCTTGCGCAGAAGGGTGTGCACCTGCGGATGAGCCAAGCCCGGTTCAGACTCGAAGCCCGGTTCGGGTCGATGCCGGAAGGAACCGTCGAAAGCGTCGCCAAGGCGATCGGCGAAGCCGGGCTGGTGATCATCGACGTGAACACCGCGCAGGCCCGTTTTCGGATGCTAACCAGGTGCCCGGCCTGCAACATCGAGGCCGCGGCACTGTTCCTGAGCGCGGAGCCGGAGACGACGCTCCTGTACGAGATGGAGCTCACGACGGACGGGCTGCTGTGCAGCCTGTGCGGCTTCCGACTCACGGGCGCCGAGGAAATCGCGATCGTCGGTCTTGCCGCCACCGTGCGCTGCAAGGTCGAAGACCTCACGGAGACGATCGACGATGGACCGTTGGCCTCCGGAGACATGTTCACCCGTCTCAACTCGGGCGGTCTGCGGTGGTTCTACGAGAGCTTCTAGCGTCTCTGCCACAATCATCCCGTGGCCAAGGACGACGTAGTGCACGTGCAAGCCGTTGAACCACGGGCGACAGCCCTACCTCAACCTCTTCGATTCGCACCACCGTATGCCGATCGAAGCCCAAATCCACAGGGCTACGCGCACTGGTGGCAACTGTTTCGACTCGTCTTCGATCTGCCCAACCCCGCAGCGTTCGCGAAGCTCCCAGTCATCTCTGCCGCCGAGATTCGGATCCTGCGCCGATACATCCACACGTGCCAGGAGTTGTCGGAGTCCACCGTCCTCAGTCACAACAGCGGGGTCTCCATCAATGTGAATGACGGCGCCGAGTTGGTGATCGCCGACTTTCCGGCAAAGGAAGCCATCCGAGGGACCACCGTCCTCTTCCGCCAGATGGCGAGCACCCAGGAGCCAGCAAGCTACAGCCAGGTACGAAAGGTCATCGGCCAGATAGCGCATCGGCATCACGATGAGCACCGCGATCAACGGCTGGAGATCCAACGACTCTGGAACCGCGCCCACGGCCAGCTGAACGCCCACTTGCTCACGGCGATGGCGGATCGGCGCGCACTCGAACTACTGGGCGCACACCCGAATCTTCCTGTGCCAGGCGAGGACGTCAAGCCGCAAGAGGTCCTGTCCCTCTTCCAGTACGGGGACTTGATCCACTGGGACCGTCAGGCCGAGGCGTTCCAGGAGATCGCCGATGATGACTTCCAGCGCAAGTGGCAGACTCTGAACTTCCTCTCCGTCATGACGCAACTGAGCCACTTCTACCTCGGCTACTCGCTGCTGGTTGCCGGAGCGATCGGCGACCGTTGACGCGGTTCATTGACCGCGCGGTACGTCGGACCCATAGCCTGCCATGGTTGCAGTTCTGGTTGCATTCACCCCTGTCCGGCACCGTTCAGAGCTCGGCCGGTGGCCTGCTCCCCCGCAGGTCAGGACCCCTACGGCAACCCCCCCCCCCGGACAGCCGGACGAACATTTGGAAAGTGCATTGGTGGCAATCCCTCACGAGTTCGGATCTCGCATCCTCCGCCGTGACTGAACAGCCATAACGAAGGCCCCGACCGCTCAGCGGTCGGGGCCTTCGTCGTGTCGTGGTTGCAGTAGGCCAGCGGCTGGCTCTCCTCTTAAGAGATCCGCTCCACACGGTGGGATTGCCAAAAGAGGTAGTGGAACCCACGCCGACGGAGGAGAGTATCAGCATGAAGAGCCTGTTTGATCTTGTGGTCCCGCAAGGACGTGCCAGCCGACGGTTCACAGATGTTCAGACCAACAACGCCTTCACGGCCGCCCGACGCCTGATGGACGAGGTCTTCACCGAGTTCCATGACGTGGACCACAGCTTCGTCAAGGAGTTCCAGACCGGAGGCTTCTCGGCGAGGGTGTTCGAACTGGCGCTTTTCGCAGCTCTCCGCGAGCAAGGGCATGAGCTGGACCGCACGAACGCCGCTCCGGACTTCGTTGCGCGCGGCTCATACCCGGTCGCCATCGAGGCCACCACCACCAACCCACCTGAGGGTCAGGACCCTGACGACGTCGATCCCACCGTGGGTGCGCTGCGGCTCGTCCCGAACGACCTGCCGAGCGCGGAGCAAGAGTTCGTTTTTCAAGCCGGCAAAGCCCTCCGCCGCAAACTCCTCAAGCGTGACAAGGAAGGCCTCGCCTACTGGGAGCAGCCTCACATCGCAGGCCTGCCATTCGTCATCGCTCTTGAGTCCTTCCATAGCGCGAGTTCTCTGTTCCACGCCATTGGCCCCCTAGCCACTTACCTGTATGGCCGACGTGACGTGCCCATCTTCGACACCGACGGGACTCTCAATCTCTCCGCAGAGCCGGTCACCGAGCATGAGCACATGGGCAAGACGATTCCGAGCGGCCTCTTCGGCCTTCCGGAATCTGCATATCTGGCGGCGTTAATCTTCTCCAACAGCGCGACTGTGTCCAAGTTCAACCGCATCGGCACAGAGCTGGGCTACGGGCCGGACGACATCGCAATGATCCGTATCGGCACCATGCCCGACCCTGACCCGAACGCCATCCACCCGCAACTGTTCGGGTACCTGGTCGGAGGCGACAGTTCAGAGAAGGTCGAGTCCTTCAGCGAGGGCTGGCATGTGCTTCACAACCCGTGGGCTAAGAACACGCTCCATCCTGACGCACTGCCAGGCTTCACGCGCCACGAACTTCTCGACGACGGAAGGGTTCTGAGCACCTGGGATCGGATGTCCCCGTTTGCCTCGCAGACCCGGATCTTCGAGGGAAGCGGAGCCCGCGAGTACGCCCAGCAGATGCTGGAGCGATTCCGTAATGCGGCGGACGGCTATGAGCGGACAGCCACCCCATAAGCCTCGCAGTTCTAACTGATCATTTCAAAATGAGTTCGGCTCAGGGGCTTGGCAGTTGAGGTGGCCGGACGGCAGAGTGCTGCACGTGGCGGATGATCTTGTGCCTGATGACCTGTGGGAGCGGGTGGCCCCGCTGCTGCCGCCTCGCCCGCCGCGGCGCCACCGCCACCCCGGCCGGCTGCCCGCGGACGACCGTGCCGCCCTGCGCGGGATTGTCTACGTGCTGTGCAAGAGCGTGAGCTGGCAGGACGTACCCGCGGAGCGGACCGGCTGCAGTGGGATCACGGCCTGGCGGCGCCTGCGGGACTGGACCGAGGCCGGCGTGTGGCCGCGCCTACACGAGCTCCTGCTCGCCGAGCTGCGGTCGGCAGGCCTGCTGGAGATGGACGACTGCGCGATCGACGGCTCGCACGTCAGGGCCCTCAAAGGGGGGCTCACACCGGACCTTCGCCGGTCGACCGGGGCCGGCCGGGCAGCAAGCACCACCTGATCGTCGACCGGCACGGCACCCCGCTCGCCGTCGCACTGACCGGCGGAAACCGACACGACGTCACGCAGTTGCTGCCGCTGCTGGGCGCGATCCCGCCGGTGCGGGGCCTGCGCGGCAGACCCCGCAGGCGCCCTCGCCGGCTGTTCGCCGACCGCGGCTACGACTACGACAAGTACCGCCGCATCCTTCGCCGCAGGGGCATCACGCCGAAGATCGCCCGCCGCGGCGTCGCCCACGGTTCTGGACTCGGCAAAACGCGTTGGGTGGTCGAGCGGACCTTCGCCTGGCTGCATCAGTTCAAGCGCCTACGGATCCGCTACGAGATACGCGCCGACCTCCACCTCGGCCTGCTCCAACTCGCCTGCAGCATCATCTGCCTACGAAAGCTCCGAACCTCATTTTGAAATGATCAGTAAGCAGTGACGACCCACTGCTCCAGCATCGCCAGGCCGACGCGCTCACCGCCCGGTACGAGTGCCAGCACTGGCCCGATGGCAGCAGACGGCACCAAGTCGGCCGCCAACATCGGCGACGGAACGACACCACCGTCCTCGCCTACGTGAGAAGTCAGGCCCTAAGCCCCGCTCGGAACGAAAGGGGTGGTTGAGAACCCGGGTGCCGTGCGGCGTCCGGGTTCGAGTGGCAGGACAGCGGCTGGCGAGGGTGTACGAGGTCTGGCCTGCGGCCCGGACAGTGACGAATCTGGCCCGCCCATGCGCACGCCGACCATGGACCGCGGGAGGCAGGTCGGCGGTTCTCCGGTGCAACGGAGAACCGCCGAATCCCCTGTGACGTGGCATCGGCCGGGGCGGCCGCCGGGTGGGTGGCGGTGTCCGTGTCGGCCGCCTCCCGGTCAGCGCGAACTGTAGACCGGCCCGGTCTGGCGATGCGAGGCGACTGCCGGACAAGGAGAGGCCGGACAAGAATTCCGCCGCGGCGGCGACGCGGTGAGCTGGGGCAGAGGCCGGACGGCGGCCCAACCCGGGGAGCCGGTTGCGGATGGGACGCCGGACATCGTGGAACACCGTGATTCGCGAGTGGTGGGACACCCTGCAGGGAGTGCATCATCGGGGCAGCCCGCGGACCCGGCCGGGGTGCAACCCGCCGGACTCCACTATGTAGTGGCGGGTATGACGTGGCATCAGGACAGGCGGCCCGGGTCGAGGCGGAGGTCCCGGCCCGGGCACGGGACGAGTGAGGACTCTCTATGAGTCGGATGAAGACGGGCGGCCGCAGCCCGGAACAGCAAGGCGCGCTCTCGAACGCGACTGCCGGGGTGGTGGCGTCCGTGATGGGCGCGACCGCAGTGCTGGCCATGGCTGGCCTGCCGCTGAGGGTGATTGGCACGGTACTGGGGATGGGCGGCTTGATCGCCGTCCTGCTGGTCCGCGAACTGGCCGACGCCCGACACCGGGGCCGGTGAGCATGACGGGGAAAGACGCTCCCGGTACCGATCGGAAGCTCCGGGGGAAGGGGCATGTTCGGCGGCTGGCCGAGGAACTCAACCGGGCCCGGCAGGCGCGTGGGATGAGCCAGCGCGCGGTGGCGATGGCCCTGACGGGCGTACCCGGCTGCTCGCTGGCCTCCGTGAACCGGGCGCTGGCCGGCGAAACACTAGTGGGCTGGCCTGCGACCCTGGCGATCGGCGAGGCAGTGGGAGCTCCGCCGAAGCGCATCCGCACCCTATGGGAGAAGGCCGCCGCCAATCAGACCCCGGTCTACCGGGCCCGATCCACAGGCAGCCAGCGGGCCCCGGCCCGAGCCCACGCCGCGGATCGGCCGCTCTACCTGATCACCCAGCCCCACGAACTAGCCGAAGCGGTGCGGATGTTGCGCGCACGGCACGGCCAGCCGACGTACCGCGCGATGGAGACCGCCGCACGGCGCGCAGGGTACCGGCTGGGACGCAGCGCATGCCAGGCATTTCTTGATGGCAAGGCGGTTCCGACCTGGCCCACACTCAGGGGCTGCTTGGTGGCACTCGGGGCGGGGGAGAAAGACATCGAGCGGTGGCGCGCGGTCTGGTGCCGCGCCACCAGGACGAAGCCGGGTTTGGGAGCCGACCCGGCAAGGGCTTTCACCGGGGACGACAGGGCGTGGGAGATTCGGAGGGAGGTGATCACGCCTTCCTACCGCCCGGTGCATCTTGAGGCCGGCGCTGCGCCCGTGCCGAGCCGGGTGCCGGGCGTACGGGCGCTGCTCCAGTTCGCAGAGGAGGCCGCCGTCGCCTACGCCGCGGAGAGCCACTTCGTACCTGCGACGCGCTTCCCCGGCCCAGGCCGAATGTGGCTGGGCCACTGCGCCTCCTGCCGCAGGCCGTTGAAGGTCACCTTGGACCAGTTGCGCCCCGGCATCGGCACGTGTGAGTACTGCGCGCGGCACGTGATCCGCCCGCCTGGGAAGTCGATTGGCTAGGTTCCCTGGTCGGATCTCACTGGGTGCCCAACCCCACGTGCCTGTCCCGCAAGATCTGAAAGAGAGGGCCTAGCCCGGGATGAACTCTGAAGGGTGGGACCTGGTCTCAGCTCTGGTCTCGTTCACCCCCGTCCGGCCAGGTTCAGCCGCCGCCCAGCGGTTCGCTCCGGCGCAGGTCAGGACGGGAGCGAGCCCCGGCGGACGGCGCTGAGGAGAATTGGAAAGCGTGTTGGGGGCAACCCCTCACGAGTTCGAATCTCGTATCCTCCGCCTTCACGAAGGCCCCGACCGCTCAGCGGTCGGGGCCTTCGCCGTTCCGTGGTCGCGGTTGCGGCGGCCCACCGGACCAGCGGAAGGTCGACAGGAGAACGCGGCGGTACCGCCCCGTGTACCGGACCGTCGCCAAGGCCAGAAGATCCGCGAGGGCACCCGGGTCATCAACGTCCACTGCCTCGTCGCCGTCGGCGTCGACAACGAGGGCCGACGCGAGGTCCTGGGCCACGGGTGTGCCGGGTCGACACCCTCGCCGCTGCGGGGTGTCCGCCCGAAGGTGCCGGGCACCAGATCGACCACCGCGACCGTGCCGGGCCCGGTCGAACAGGGAGTAGCCTGGAGATTACCGAAGGCACTTCGCATGCCGGTACCGGATATTGGCGTCGTCTGCGGCGAACGGCAATGCCGGACCCGACCTCTCGGCCGGGCCCGGGGACAGGTCTTTGATCATGACCACGACCCTCGATCGTGCGACGACGTCCACCGCCACGGATTCCACGGCACGGCTCTCCCTTGCGCCCAGCGGCGTGCGGCCCGGCCGTCTGGACGGAGCCTGGTGGCCGCGCTCACGCGATCTTCTTCTCGAACTCCCCACCCTGGCCGCCGAGATCGACGAGCGGTGGGGCCGGATCACCCGGATCACTGTGAACCCCGCGCAGTGGCCCGTCATCCCCCGGCGGATCCCGGTCACTGGACACATCGTCCACGCAGGGTGGTTCACCATCGAACAGGACCCGCACATGATCATGGTGTGTTCCTACACACCGCGTCGGCTGAACCTGCTGGTCGTCCCGCCCCAGACGGATGCCGTCGAGGCCGCCCGGCTGATGGCCGAGGCCGCCGATCCCGCGAACACCAGGACCGCGAGCGAGCTGCTCACCGCGGAGCCGAGCGCCGGTGCGACCGGGCCTGACATCGGTTCCGATTTCCTGCCGTCGGCCGCCACCCCCTCCACCGGGCTTGGCGAGGCCGACCGGCGAGCCGATCTCGCCCGGAGCCGGGCCGCCTCCTGGCCGGCATCCGCGTAGGGGGCCGGCGGGAGCCGCCCGGGTCGGGGCCGGACTGTCTCACTCGCGTGACCACTCGGTCTCGGCCTGGGGTTCGCCGTCGGCACCGGCCCCTTCCCAGAGCCGGACCCTGACTGCCCGAGGGCCCGGCGCGGGTCGGGAGAGGGTGCGAACGAACACGTCCCGGAGGTGGTTGGCCGCCCGCTGCGGCGGACCGTCGTACTCCAGCGGATTCGGCATCGTCGTGTCGTCCTGCCGGGACCAGCGGCCGTCGTCGTCCTGGGTCTCCAGAATCCACCGGTAGCGCCGCATCATGCCCTCCTGTGACCACGCTCCTGCCCTGACACGACCGTACGAGGCGGGCGGGCGGAGTGCGACCGGGCATGTCGGCCGGCGGCTCCGGTGCCACGATGAAACCAGGAGCGGAGGAGGTGGCCAGTGTTCGAGGCAGGCGGCATCCGGGAGTGGCGCGGCCATGACGTGGTCGACGCCGGCGGGCACAAGATCGGCACGCTGGAGTCCGTCCACGTGGACACCGCGACCGATCAGCCGTCCTTCGCCACGGTCACGGTCGTCCTGCCCACCCGCCGCCGCCTGGTGTTCGTCCCGCTGTCCGACCCAACGGTAGGTCCCGGCTGCCCGAAGGTCCCCCTGCCCGAGAGCCGGGTGAAACACGCCCCGGGCATCGACACCGACGGCGAACTCCCCGCCGAGGACGAGGCGGCTGTCTTCGCCCACTACGGACTGACCTACGCACCGGGCACGGGCGGGGAGCGCCGCCTGGCCCTCCGCCAGGAGCCGTCCGGACCATGAAGGAGGCCGACGATGGCACTGGTGCTGTTGCTCGTCATCGTGGCGATCGTGCTCGGACTGGTCGGTGTCGTCGCCGAGGGCCTGAAGTACCTGCTGTTCATCGGCATCGCCGTACTGATCGTCGCGCTGATAATCTCCGCCGTCCGGTTCCGGCGCGGGGGCCGGCCCGTGAACCGCTGAGTCCGTGCCGGGTCCGGGCCGGACCGGGAGTAGCCTGGACATCACCGAAGGCACCTCGCATGCCGGCACCGGACACTGGCGTCGTCTCCGGCGAACGGAGATCCCGGACTTGACACCGGCCAGGTTCGGAGACAGGTCCTTGATCATGACCGTGATCGACGGCGCGACGCTTGCCACTCCCGAACCCGCCTTGCGGTTCTCCCTGGCACCGGACGGCCCGCGAGCCGGACGGCTGGACGGGGCCTGGTGGCCCCGATCGCACGACCTTCCTCTCGAACTCCCCGCCCTGGCCGCCGAATTGGACACGCGGTGGGGTCGGGTCGCCAGAATCACCGTGAACCCCGCCCAGTGGTTGACCGTCCCCCGGCGGATCCCGGTCGCGGGCCACACCGTCCACGTGGGCTGGTTCACCGCCGTGCAGGACAGGCACACGATCTCGGTCCGCTCGCACCTTCCCCACCGGCTGACTCTGCTGGTCGTCCCGCCTCGGACGGGAGCCCTCGCTGCCGCCCGGCTCATGGCCGAGGCCGCCGATCCCGCGAACACCAGTACCGCGAGCGAACTGCTCGCCGACGAGCCGTCGGCGAAGATGCCCGACCGGCGGGGGATCGTCTGGCCGGTACGCGACCCCTCGGTCTCGGCCTGGGGCTCCGCCCGGTGGGGCGGGCCGTCGTCCTCGCCCGGGCGCTCCGACACTGGTGGCCCCCGACCGACCACCGGTGACGCCGATCACCGGTGACGCCGCCGCCCGATCCTTCGCTCTTGCGCTCCTGGCGGATCGCCGTCAGTACTCGGAGCCGCTTCGCAGGTAGGTGCCCGCGACCTGGAGCCACGCTCCGGGACTGAAGCACGCCTCGATCCGGTGCGGGGTGTCCTCGAAGACCCGCAGGGCACGGAGCGCCCCGCTGGGGTGCAGGTCGTACTCGAAGGTGACGCCATCCGCGCCATCCTCGTACTGCAGGTCCAACGGCCCACTCGACGGCTCCGCCGGCGACCGGGCCTCGGCCGAGAGTTTCACGTAGCCGGACATCTTCACGTGCCGCCTTTCCTGCCTGCCCGGGGTGACCGGCTCACGGGCCTGCCCCTCAGGACGTTTCGGCCGGGTGGCCGGAGCTGACGCCGGTGTCGACGAGGATCTGCCGTGCCGAATCGCTGCCACCGGCCCTGACCGCGCGTGCCATGGAGGCCAGGGCCGCTTCCTGGCTCGCGTGCGGGGGGACGACGAGCAGGCTGAAGTGGTCACGGTCGCCCCGTGTGACGATCACGGTGTCGTCGCCGACCGGGTAGCGGTCGATGTGCACCGACCGGCCGTCGACCATCAGGCTGGCCGGGACGTCGTCCCAGGCGCCCGCGTCCAGACCGACGCTCGCAATGGGCCCGAGATGCCCGGTCAACGCGTGGACCAGGTCGGGAAGTTCGGTGCTGATGTCCCGTGAACGCGGCCACCACGCACCGTCGAGCACGCCTTCGCGTGACCGGGTGGTCTCCAGTCGCAACGCTACCGTCCCCGGCTTCGCGGCCTGCCGGAACCGCTCCGGCAGAAACCCGTAGCGGGAATCACTGGCTTCGTCCGACATAGCTCGCCACCTGTCCGCTCCGAGGGACCGGGAACACCCGATGCGGGCCGGGCCTCGCGGGGAGCGACAGCTCGGGCCGCTCCGATATCCCACGGTACTCCGCCCGCACCTGACCGACCCGGTCGGCCGTGAGAGCCACGGCGGGTGCCGCTCTCAGCGCCACTCGATCAGGAACAGGGTGGCATCGTCGCTCGTCCGTCCGCCCCGCTTCTCCTTCAGGACGTGGGAGAGCGCGCGCACCACGGCCCGCACCCCGGTCTGCGAGCGCTCGACGCGGTTGACCCAGGCGATGAGCTGTTCCTCCCCGAACTGCTCCCCGCCGGCCTCGCGCTCCTCGACCAGGCCGTCGGTGAAGCACAGGACCCGGTCACCGTGCCGCAGCACCCGCTCGCTGATCACCGGCTCCTCGCCGCCGAACCCGACCGGCAGGGTGGTGACGCTCTCCAGCCGCTCGACGACGACGTGGTCGCGGATCAGCAGCGGCTTGGGATGGCCTGCGTTGACCCACTGCAGGTGGCCGGTAACGGTGTTCAGGCGCATCATCTGCGCGGTGACGAAGTGGTCCGGCCCGAACTGCTCGGCGATGGCCCGGTCCATGAACGCGTAGATCTCGGCGAGCCCGATGTCGGCGCGTCGGGCGTGCCGGTACGCGCCGATGGCGACGGTCGCCATGGTAGCGGCGTCAAGCCCGTGGCCCATGGCGTCGATCGTGGCCACGTGCAGATGGTCGTCGTTGAGCGCGTAGTCGAAGCTGTCGCCAGCCACGTGGTAGGCGGGTTCGAGGATGCCGGCCACGGCAACCTGCGGGGTGGTCATCGCCAGCGGAGGCAGCAGTGACCACTGGATCTCCGCGGCCACGCTCATCGGCTGGAGGCGCCGGGCCTGGAAGATCCGGTCGGTGTAGCCACTCTTGGTGACCAGCAGATCCGCGACCAGGGAGGCGAAGCGCCGCAGGAGCCGCCGGTCGTCGCCATCGACGTCGTCCAGCGTGAGTGCCAGCACTCCCACCTCGTCCCCGCCGTCCAGCAATGGCAGGTACACCCGCACCCCGTCACCCTGCGGCACCTCGACGGAGACGCCACGCAGAAAGGCCGCACCAGCGGGCGAGCCGTCGATCGGCACCGGGTCCCCGGCGGCCGGCCCCCGGCCGGACAGCGGCACCAGCATCAGCTGCCCGTAGTCCTGCAGCAGGAGCACCGGGTCACGACCGCCGAACCCACGCACCGCGTCGGCGACCAACGGAGCGATCAGCTGGGGCGGAAGCTCGTGGGCCTGGTCGAGCAGCGCGCCCAGCATGTGTTCGCCGAACCCCTCCGACCGGTCCGGACGCCGCTCGCCGTCTCTGACCACTGACGGATCCTTCCTGTCCCGTACGAGTCGGCACGGGCGCGATCAACCCCGGCACTCCAGTGCGGTTCACCGGGCCAGTCCTTCCATTACGCCCGACGGCGACGCATTCCGCCCCCGGTTACGCCCCTCCCCGCGGGGCGACGCGCCGAGAAATCGGCCCGCAGGCTGTGGGCACGACCCCGATGCGCTGCGGAGACTGCCGACCCTGGTCTCAGTTCTGGTCTCATTCACCCCCGTACGGCCGCGTTCAACCGGCGCTCAACCAGACACTTCGCCGCAGGTCAGAACCAGTGTGAACGCCGACGGACACCGTTCGGGAGAATTGGAAAGCGTGTTGGGGGCAACCCCTCACGAGTTCGAATCTCGTATCCTCCGCCTGATCGAAGGCCCGGACCGCAACTGCGGTCCGGGCCTTCGGCATTTGGCAAGAAGCCACGCCGCCCCGAGGTATGGCGAGTATGGTGGCTTGCATGGCATCCAAGAAGGTCACCATTACCCTCCCCGAGGACCTGCTGGACGAGATCCGCGCGGACAGTGCCGATCGTGGCCTCTCCGCCTACGTCGCCGACGCCCTCCGGGCCAAGCGCGACCGCGATCGCCTGCAGGAACTGGTCGTGTGGCTGGAAGAGGAACACGGGCCGGTCAGCAGTGACGAACGGGCTGCCGCATACGCGGAACTGGACGGCCTCGACGCGGAGTACGACCGGCGGCGCGCGGCCCGCAGCAAGAGCAGCGGGGCAGCCGCGTGAAGAAGAAGCCCGCCGAGGAAGTCCGGCGGCGGCGCGTCTTCGTGCTGGACAGCGAAGCCCTCTCGCTCGCGGTGCGCGGCGACCGGATGATGATCGCCCGACTCGACCTCGCCGCCCGCGGCGAGGCGGAGGTCGTCACCTCGCCGATGACCCTGGTCGAGGCGTACGACGCACGCACCACGGAACAGCGCTGGGACTGGGTGCTCTCTCGGGTGAACGTCGCCGAACTCGGCAAGGACGAGGCCCGACAGGCACGTCGGCTGCTGGCGGACGCCGGCCTGCACGGGCACAAGTACGCGATCGACGCCGTGCTCGCGGTGGTGGCACTGCGGCAGCGCGGCCAGGTGACGGTCTTCACCTCCGACCCGGAGGACCTGGAGAGACTGCTGCCGGACCACGTCGTGGTGATAAAGGTCTGACCGTCCGGCCCCACTTGGTTGCGGCCCCGTGCTTCGCTCAGCTCCACGGACGGCAATCCGGTGTCGAGGCGATCACGGATCAGCGAACATCCGTCCCGAGGACCCAGGCCGGGACTTCGATGTCGGCTACACCTGCTTCACCTCGATCCCCCCAGGAGCGTGCCGCCCACATGGTCTCCACCCCGGTAGTCCTGACGAAGGCGTCCCCCACCGTCTCCCTGGACAAGCACGGCGTGAGGTCCGGTCTCATCCGGGTCAACCTGAACTGGACGTCGGCCCAGGCCGCCGCCCGACAGAAGGCCGGAGAGGCGCGCGGCATCCTCCGGAGGATGCGGGCCTCGTTGCAGGCCGCGGCGGTCAAGGACGTGGACCTCGATCTCGGGTGCATGATCAGGTTCAGCGACGGCCGCAAGACCGTCGTCCAGGCACTGGGCAACTCGTTCGGCTCGGCGGACCGCTTTCCGTACGTCGCGCTCGACGCGGACGACCGGACCGGCGCCCGAACCACCGGCGAGAACCTCGTGATCAACCTGGATCACCAGGCCGGGTTCTCCAAACTGCTGCTCTTCGTCTACATCTACGAGGGCTCCGGGGACTTCCGCGGCCTCGACGCGGTGGTGACCCTCACCTCCGACCGCGGTGACCAGTTCGAGGTGCGCCTCGACGAGTGCCCACCGCAGGCGCACGCTTGCGCGATCGCCCTGATCAAGCGGCAGAAGGGCGAACTCGTCGTCGGACGCGAGGTCAGGTGGTTCACCCCGAAGGACGGCCCGGGAATCCAGGACGTGATTTCCCGGGCGTACCGGCTCGGCATGAAGTGGACGCCAGGCCGCAAGTAGAACGGCGGGCAACCGACCGGCTTCCCGTTCCGCTCAGCCCGCGCACCCAGCCGTCTCAGCTACGCCATTTCGACCGATGCCATGGCGGACGCCGAACTGCGTCGGCACAGAACATGCAATCACCGCTGTGCGCGCGATGGTGGCCCTGCGACGGCGAAACCGGAGGGCAGACACTTCATCATCTGCTGTGCTGCACCGTGGTCTCAGTTTTGGTCTCATTCGTCCCGGTCCAGCTGGGTTCAGCCCCTACCTGGCGAACCACTCCGCTGCAGGCCAGGACGGATTTGAACGCCAGTGGACACCGTTCGGGAGAATTGGAAAGCGCGTTCGGGGCGACCCCTCACGGGTTCGAATCCCGCACCCTCCGCCTGCTCGAAGGCCCGGGCCGCACCTGCGGTCCGGGCCTTCGGCGTTCCCGCCTCCCGCCGGTACGCCATCCTGGTGTCCCCGGACGGCTTCGGCAGGGCGTTGGCGTCCTCCTGCGCGGTGAGGTGTCCCATCGGTAAGAAGAGCGGATCGGCACTGGCCTCGTGGCTGCGCGGCCTCGATGCTGCCGAGTTGGAGCGGGTCCTGGCGGCGCGCCCTGACACCGTGTCGGCTCCGGAGCCGCAGTCGGTCGGTGAGCTGGCGGACCGTCTTCAGCGCCCGGCGTCAGTGGCGCTGGTCCTGCCCCGGCTCGCGCTGCCGTGCCTGCAGTTGGCGGAGGCCCTCGCCGCGCTGACGGTTGCGTCGCTGGACGAACTGGCATTCCTGCTGGGGGCGTCGGACGGTGAACGCGCCCGCGGATTCGCCTTCACGCTGCAGGCGTTGATGGACTGCGCCCTGGTGTGGCCGGACGGCGACGGCCGGCTCCACCTGGCGGCACCTCTGCGGAACGCGTGGGCCTCGCCCCTGGGGCTCGACGCACCGCTCGGGCAACTGCTCGCGGGCTCTAGCTCCGACGAGTTGGGCCGGATGCTGGCGAAGCTCGGCGTCAAACCTGCGGCCAACCGGAAAGCGCAGCGGCTGGCAGCACTGGTCGAGCAGCACGGCGATCCGGCTCGGGTCGCCGCGTTGGTGGCCAAGGCGCCCACGGCCACCCGTGAACTGCTCGATCGACGCGCACGACAAGCTCCGGAGCGGCCGGGCTTCGTCCTGTTCGGTACGCCGCAGGCCGACGCCGGGCCCGGCGAGCAGTGGGCGGTCGAGCGAGGGCTGCTGGTCCGGGACCGGCACCGCTACGGGCCCGCCCGGATGCCCGCGGAGGTGGCGCTCGCCCTGCGCGGCTCCGACTGGCACGCCCCGTTCACACCCGTCCCGCCCGAGGTGCGCTCCGTCCCCGTCACCGGCTCGGACGTCGAACGGGAAGCCGCGGCCGCTTCCATGGCGTTCGCCGCCCACGCCGTGTCCGTCCTGGGGGTGTGCGCCGCCGCCCCACCGGCCCGGCTCAAGGCCGGCGGGATCGGCGCCCGCGAGCTGTCCCGGATCGGCAGGGCGGCGCAGTGCGACGAGATCCCGGTGCGCCTCGTGCTGGAGGCGGCGAGCGCGGCCGGGCTGCTGGCCCGGGACGGCGACCGGGTCACGGCGACCGCGGCCTACGACACCTGGGCCGGGAAGGAACCCGCCGACCAGTTCGCGGTGCTGCTCCGGGCCTGGTGGGCACTCCCGCTGGCCCCCGGCGGGAGCCGCGACGAGGACGGGAAGGCGCTGCCGGCCCTCGCCGGGGCACCGCCCTGCGAGGGCTGCGTCCAGGCCCGGCACGGGCTGCTCGCGGCCGCGTCGCGGCTCCCGGCCGGCGAAGGCGCGGCAGCGTCGGCGGACCTCGGGGCGCTGCTGGTGTGGCTGCGTCCGCTCGCCGACGAACTCCCCCAGGACGCCACGCCGTTCGCCACCCTGGTCACAGAGGCGGAACTGCTCGGCGCACTCGCCCTCGGGGCCGTGTCCCCGCTCGGGGCCGCCCTGCTCGCCGACGACGCCGAAGCGCTGGCCGACGCCTGCCGGCGTCTGCTGCCCGCCGCCAGCGGGACCGCCCGCTTCGGCAGCGACCTCACGGCCGTGGTCGCCGGTACGCCGTCGGCGCACCTCTTCGAGCTGCTGGACTCCGTCGCGGACCGGGAGGCTGCCGGTGCGGCGTCCGTGTGGCGGTTCAGCCCGGGTAGCGTCCGCCGCGCCCTCGACGCCGGCCGCACCGCGGACGCCCTCACGACCGACCTGGCCGCCGTCGCCGTCGAGCCGCTTCCCCAACCGCTCTCGTACCTGATCCACGACACCGCGCGCAGCCACGGCCGGGTACGGGTCGTCTCCGCGGCCTGCGTGATCCACGGCCAGGAGCCCGCCCTGCTGGCCGAACTGGCCGCCCATCGGGGGCTCGTGCATCTCGGCCTGCGACAGCTGGCACCGACGGTGCTGATCAGCCGGACCGCGGCGGACAAGACCCTCGCCGCGCTGCGCGCCGCGGGTTACGCCCCGGTCGCGGAGGAGCCCGACGGATCCGTCCGGATCGAACGGGCCCGACGCCACCGCGCGGCGAGCCCGGTCCCGCCCCCTCGTCGTCCCGGTGGCAGGACCCGCGCGCAGCGGACGGACGCCCGCACGGCGGACGTGGGGACGGCCGTCGACCTGCACGCCCTCGCCCGCCGGCTCCGGGACGCCCCGCAGGACCTCGCGAAGCCCGACCCGTACGACGGCCGCCCGTACGCGAGCGACACCGAGGAGATCATCGCCGAAACCGCACGCAACCTCTCCTTCACCGACGCCCGCCAGCTGGCCCATGCCGTGGACGAAGGGCGGTCGATCACCATCGAGTACGTCGCCACCTCGGGCAGCACGACCGTCCGCACCCTCAGCCGCCTCGAACTCGATGCCCCCTACCTCCACGCCTGGTGCCACCTCCGGGATGACGAGCGCATGTTCACCATTTCCCGCATCCACGGCGTGATGCCCGCGTAGCCCGGGACCGGGGCAGCGCCGCGGGCGGCGGAACGGCCGGTCTCGGTTCTGGTCTCGTTCGCCCCGTCCAACCGGGTTCGGCCGCCGCCCAGCTGGCCCCTACACCGCAGGTCAGGACGGGTGTGAACCCTGGCGGGCAGCGTCCGGGAGAATCGGAAGGCGCGTTGGGGGCGATCCCTCACGAGTTCGAGGCTCGTCTCCTCCGCCTCGCGCGAAGGCCCGGACCGCGGCTGCGGTCCGGGCCTTCGGGGTGCTGTGGCCGTGGCTGGTCGGGGGGTTACGGCTTGCGGCACCAGACTGCGGTCGGGCGGTCCTCCCGCAGGAGGTCGTCCTGGTGGTTGCCGCCGTGGTCGACCATGATCACTCGGTACTTGTCCTGGTGGAACGCCCAGTACCAGTGCTGGCCGCCGCCGGGGTCGTCCTTGCCGGGGACGGGGAGGAAGGCGTCGACCCTGGTGACGCCCTCGAGGGAGCGCCACTGGCTGAGCTGCCGGTCGTCCCGCTGGAGGCGGTCGGGGTGGGCGTTGCCGGAGCGGCCGATGGAGATCAGCCGGTAGCGCTGGCCCACCGGGGTGTTGTGGAACATCCAGTACCAGAACGAGCCGTCGCCGGCCGGCCGCTGGTCGGGCACCGGCAGGAAGGCGTCGACGTGGGTGACGGGGGTGGCTCCGCCGAACGACCTCCACCTGCTCACCGGCTGGTCGTCGGCCTCCAGTCGGCTGGCGTAGGGCTCGGCGGCCCCGATCGTGACGTAGCGGTAGAACTGGTTGCCGCCCACGGTGTGGAAGACCCAGTACGCGCTCTTCCCGTCGACCCGCTGCTCGTCGAAGACCGGCAGGACGGTGTCGATCCGGGTGACGCCCTTCAGGGCGGGCCAGGACGAGTACGGTCCCACGTCCTTGACGACGACCCCGGTGCGGTCGTCGACCGTTCCGGTGGTGAGCCGGCGGACCTCGGTGTCGCCGGTGCCGATCAGGCGGATCGTGCCCTGCTGGAACGTCCAGTAGCGGCCCGGCGCGTCGGGCAGTGGCAGGACGCAGTCCACCGGCAGGTCCTGCGCCACGGGCCGGTGGCCGGTCTCCTCCTCGAGTTCGCCGGTGAGGCGGCCCTGGGCGAGCCGGCGCAGCGTGGTGATGGAGGGGGTGAAGCAGTAGAGCGCGCCGCGGGTGTGGACGAACGGCCGGAAGTCCAGCACGGTGGTCTGCCGCTCGCCCGCCGGGGAGGTGCCCTCCCAGCTGGTCCGGCCGTCGTTCACGGTGGCGAGCTGGCCGCTGACCAGCGGGTCGGGGCCGGGCTCGGGCTTGCGGCCGGGCGGGAAGTCGGGGTCGTTGATCCAGTTGACCTGGATGAACTCGAACTGGGCGACCAGGTCGGACTGGTAGCAGACGAAGAGCAGGCCGCGCTCGGCGTCGGGGCCGTTCAGCTCGTCGCTGCTCGTGGGGTCGAAGGGCTGTCCGTAGGGAGCGCCGCGGCGGATGATCCGGCGGGCGTCGATGAACGACTCGTCGACCGGGGTGCCGGCGACCAGCCCGGCCCGGGGGTTGGTCTTGCGCAGGTGGGAGAAGAGCGGGGTGATCAGGCCGTCCGGGTCGTCCGGGTCGCCCAGGTACTTGAAGTCGTTGTCCGATCCGGCGGCCGTGCCACCGGGCCGGTCGGGGTGCTTGCACACCGGGGAGCCGTCGCGCCAGCGGCCCACCAGCCGGGCGGCGAACCAGTCCCGCGTGGTGTCCTCCGGTACGGCCTTGAGGTCCTTCAGGCGCCGCAGTTGGGCGTCCACCTGCGCCCACCAGCCGGCGACGTCCTGCTCCAGGCGGCGCACCACCTGGAAGGAGCCGTCGTGCATCCAGTCGGGGACGGTCTCGACCGCGGCGGTGGCCCGGTTGTGCGCCGCGGTGAGCTTCTTGCCGACGACGAACTCGCCGGCCGGGAGGATCCGGGTGCCGGGGTGCTTCTTCGAGTAGAAGACCTTGTCGGGGCCCTCGCCGGTGAACCTGTCGGGGTCCGGTTCGTCGAAGCCCTCGACCTCCGGCTCGCTGACGCCGTCCTTGAAGCCGAAGTGCTCCTTGCCCTTCTTCTCGCCGGGCAGGGCGGCGCCCTTCTGCTCGTAGACGACGACCGCACCGGCCTGGCTGGCGGCGGCCTTCTGCTCCTCCAGCGCCCCGGCGAGGCCGTTCTCGGTGTCGGAGGCGACGGTCAGCACCGCGTGGACGGTGGGCTTGGTGGCGCAGCCGAACACCCAGTGCTTCGGGTCGTTGTCGTCGGTGTCGCCGAGCACCATCGACCGTCCGGGGTCGGCCGGGCCCTGGATGAACGCCTGCAGCGTGTCGCCGGTCCGGGCCCGGTCCTTCAGCAGGTCCGGCTGCCCGGTGAGGAACTGCAGGCCCGGGTAGGTGAAGCTGAGGCCCAGCCAGGTGGCCCGGAGCGTCGCCGGGTCGTCGCCGCCGGACGCCTGGCGGGCCTGGCTGTAGTCCTCGTTGAACCCGGCGACCGCCTTGGTGGTGGCGATCCGGGGGGTGATCTTCTCCAGCCAGCTCCGGGCCGCCTGGGCGTCACCGAACTGGAGGAGCAGGAGTGTCATGTGGTCTTTCTTGAACCCGGCGACGATGTCGCCCTGGATCTCGGTGTCTTGACGCAGGCTCAGGTCGGCCATGGGGGATCCGTTCGTCGGCTCCGTCTGATGGGGCCCCGGGTGCCCGTCGCGGGCCCGCCGGTCGCGGGCCCGGCCACCCGGGGTGTCGGGGGTGGGGTCAGGCGTTCGGGCTCAGCTGGATCCACTTGGCCACGCTGGGCACCCCGGCGTCGTTGAGCAGGAAGAGCATGTACCAGCCGGGAGGGGCGTCGGCGGCCGAGGCCGGGCTGTCGAGCAGGAGCTGGCTGCCGGCGCCGGCGAGCTTGAGCTCCAGGCGGCGCTGGCTGGTGTCGACCGAGTGCGTGGAGGTGACGGGGGCGAGCAGGACGGCGCGGGCGGCCTGGTCCGGCGAGTCGGTGTTGACCCGGAACTTCTTGCCGTAACCCACCGGTTGGGTCGGTACGGTCCTGATGTCCGGGCGTTTTCCGCCCTGGTGCAGGTACGGCGGCTCGTAGATCTCGATGGTGCCGTTGTTGCCGGACTTGATGTCCGGGTTGTTGGCGATCTGCTGGAGCTCGTCCCCGGTGACCATGATCCGGCCGTCGGGCAGGACGACCGCGTTGGAGTGGTAGCCGCGCGGCAGCCGCTGCTTCGGGCCGAGGGTCCAGTTGCCGTCGGCGTCCCGCAGTTCGACCTGGCGGAACCGGTCGTCGGGGACGTTCGGGTTGTAGTCACCGAGGCCGTAGTCGCGGATGCCGACGGCTCCGTTGACGGTGAACAGGTTGCCGTCGGGGAAGATCAGCGTGTCGTCCTGGGCGCGGCCGAGGTTGCGCGGCTTGTCCTTGGTCCACCGGCCGCCCGAGAACTTGAAGGTGTCGGGGTCCTTGTAGTTGCCGCCGAGGACGAGCACCGAGTCCGGGCCGGCGGTGCCGTTGGGCAGGGCGACGGCCGATCCGTACAGGCGGGGGAAGCCGTCGGGCCGGTTGGGCAGCGGGCTGCGGGTCTCGTTCGCCGGGTCGAAGACGAACTGCTGGTCGGAGCTGCGGCCGAAGCCGTAGATCCTGCCGTCCCTGAGCGAGAACAGGTGCGGGTAGTCCATCCGGTACGGGGCGTCCGCCTTCCACCGGTCCAGCGCGACGTTGTCGGGCGCCGCCGACCTGGCGTGGGGGACGTCGGTGCCCTTGGCCGGGAAGCGTTCGATCACCGGGGTCGGGGTGCCGAAGCCGAGCTCGGACTGGCCGGACATGATGGTCTGCCGGCCGTCGGCCCCGGTGACCACGCTCGGGTACCAGCGGCCGACCGACATGTCCTGCTCCCGGTGCCAGGTCTCGGTCCACGGGTCGAAGACCAGGGCCAGCTTGGCTCCGGTGCCGCCGTTGCCGCCGAGGTTGCCGCCGAAGACGCCGACCATGCCGTTGGGCAGGTAGGAGTGCCCGGCGCAGAAGAACGGCGCGGGGCGCGGCTCGTCCAGGCCGTCCGGCATGTCGACGACCGGGGGCGGGACGGCCTTGAACTCGCCCGGGTCGGTGTCGTTCGCGGGCGGCGTCCAGAGGTAGGCGCGGCCGGCGTTCTGCCTGCCGATGACGTCGGTGGGCGCGGTCTCCTTCTGCGGGTTGTCCTCGACGGACTCGAAGGAGAACATCAGCACCTTGCCGGTGGGCAGCAGCGCGACGTGGTCGGCGAACTCGGGAGAGGGGATGTACTGCTTGAACTGCCCGGACTTCGCGGGGTCGAAGGTGCTGTTGAACTCCCCCTGCGTCCTGGTCAGCATGGTGAACCGGTTGGTGCGGGTGGTCTGCGGATAGCCGGTCTGGACGGCCCGCAGGCCGATCCGGTCCCGGGCCATCGACTCGGCGGCCGGGCGTCCGAACGCGGCCACTTCGGCGGCGCGGACCTCGGCCTGCAGCTGCTCGCCGGTGATGCGCAGCCCGCGGTTCCCCGCGAAGGGGTCGGTCGTGGCGGAGGCCGCCGGAGCGGGGGCGGTCAGGATCGTGGTGGTCGCCAGGGCGGCGGTGACGGCGGCGGCCGCCAGTACTGCCCTCGGTCTTCTGTGCGTCATGGGGTCCTCACGGCGTGCTGGTCGAGGCTGCGGGGCAGCCACACGGGGGACAGCGGTTCGCCGCCAGTAGAGCACCCTGAGTAGTGGTTCGTTTGCAGACACTCCAGCATTCCCAAGATCGACCGCCGACGGCACGTCACCGTGCGTGTCGACCTGACGGCCCGTCACCCCCGTGCTGGAATGTCCGCACACCCCCACCGGACCCCAGGAGTGACACGTGTCCAGCAAGACCAGGATCGCCACGGCCCTCGCCGCGGGAGCCGCCGTCCTCGCCGCCACGGGCGGCAGCGCGGCAGCGACCACGAGCCTCCTCGCGCCACAGGCGGTGACCGGCCCCACCATCCCGGGCGGCGCCGACGGGAAACCGCACGAGCTGCTCTGCCCCGCGGACGAGAGCGTCTACGGCGGCGGGTTCAGCATCACCCCCGGCGAGAACCGGCAGCTCGACCGGTGGCCGACCGACGTGCTGGAGAGCCGCCCCAACGACGAGGCCACCGGCTGGATCGTCACCGTGCGCAGGAACGACTGCCCGCCGGAGGGCGCGAAGGGCGAGCCGAGGCCCGCGGACCTCACCATCCGCATCGTGTGCACCGACGGCGAGAACAACGTCAGCCTCGGCGGCTGACGCTCCCCGCCGGCCCGGGGGCGGCGGCGGGGCTGCGGGACGGGCCCTCACGGGTTCGGGTCCCGCACCCTCCGCCACGCTCGAAGGCCCGGACCGCAACTGCGGTCCGGGCCTTCGTCGTTGGCGCTTCTGCGGATGAGCCGCCGGTGGCGGGTCGGGAGGGGGTTCAGGGCGGTCAGAGGTTGAACATTCCGCGGTAGGGCTCGGCGATGCGCTCCTGGTGGGAGCCGAAGTCGACCAGGACTGCGGTGTCGCCCTCGACGGCGACGACCCGGCCGAGGCCGTAGGCGTCGTGGGTGACGCGGTCGCCGACGGCGAAGTGCTTGCGCGGGGCTTCGGCCTTGGCCTTGAAGGGGCTGGTGGGCAGGTGTCGGCGGACTGCTTCAGGCTTTTTCATCCAAGCCAGTATGCGCCGTGGAGCGCGGGCGGCGCCCCTTTCTGACGGGGCGAATTCTGGATGCCCGAAATGCCGGGTGTGTCGAACGGCACTCCCGGCGGGGGTCCGGGCCGGGGGACGCCGCGGGGCGGGTGGAGCGCCGCGCGCGCCCCCACCGACCGGGCCAACCGTCCCGACCGGTCCGGGTGTTGGCGGGCGGGGGCGGCCCCGGCCCGCCCCCGGCGGGGGGGACCCGCTCCGGAACCGGGGAAAAATGTCCCCCCGCTACGGGCCCGGGGCTGCTACAGTCGAAGGAGTTGCAGTAGTGGTTCCCATGAACTTTGTGTGCGCCTGCTGATGTATCGCGGGCGTATTTCTGTTTTCCGGACATTCTCCGGACGGGTACTCATCGCAGTGACTCGGCTCCCGTAACGTGCGGGTCCCGGAAAGTGCCTTGAAGGAGATTTTTTTACATGGCTAACGGCACCGTGAAGTGGTTCAACGCGGAAAAGGGCTTCGGCTTCATCGAGCAGGAGGGTGGCGGCCCGGACGTGTTCGCCCACTACTCGAACATCAACGCCAGCGGCTTCCGCGAGCTGCTCGAGGGCCAGAAGGTCGAGTTCGACGTCACGCAGGGCCAGAAGGGCCCGCAGGCGGAGAACATTCGCCCGCTGTAGTTCCCACTGCCACGGCAACCGCCTGGCAGCGAGGGGCCCGCGCCGCGCACCTGGTGCCCGGTGCGGGCCCCTCGGCTTTTCCACCGCCCCCGTGCCGCTTCCGTGCCGCTTCCGTGCCGCCGTCCGAGAGGGGCCTCCCGCATGAGCCTGCCCGCCGTCACTTCCTTCGAGGAACTGGACCTGCCGGGAGAACTGCTGACGATCCTGGCGCGCCGGGGCCTCACCACCCCCTTCCCGATCCAGGCCGCGACGCTGCCGAGCTCGCTGGTCGGCCGGGACGTGCTGGGGCGGGGCCGCACCGGCTCCGGCAAGACGCTCGCGTTCGGCCTCGCCGTGCTGGCCCGCACCGCCGGGCAGCAGGCCGAGCCGCGCTGCCCGGTCGCGCTGGTCCTGGTCCCCACCCGTGAGCTCGCGCAGCAGGTCGCCGAGGTCCTCACCCCGTACGCCCACGCGGCGCGGCTGCGGATGGCCACCGTGGTCGGCGGGGTGCCGGTCCGCCGCCAGGCGCAGGTGCTGAACCGCGGCGCGGAGATCGTGGTGGCCACGCCCGGCCGGCTGAAGGACCTGGTCGAGCGCAGGCTCTGCCGCCTGGACCGGGTCGCCGTCACCGTCCTCGACGAGGCCGACCGGATGGCCGACATGGGCTTCCTGCCCGAGGTCACCGCGTTCCTCGAACAGGTCCCCGGGGGCGGCCAGACGCTGCTGTTCTCCGCCACCCTCGACCGCAAGGTCGACGGCCTGGTGCGGCGTTTCCTGAAGGACCCGGTCACCCACTCGGTGGACCCGTCCGCGGGGGCGGTCGGCACGATGGAGCACCACGTGCTGCACGTCCGGAACGCCGACAAGGACGCCACGATCGCCCACATCGCCGCCCGCGACGGCCGGGTGATCATGTTCACCGACACCAAGAACGGCGCGGACCGCCTGGTCGAGACGCTGCTGGCGAGCGGTGTGAAGGCCGCGGCCCTGCACGGGGACAAGTCCCAGCCGCAGCGTACCCGCACCCTGGAGCAGTTCCGCAGCGGCGAGGTCGCCGCGCTCGTCGCCACCGACGTCGCCGCCCGCGGCATCCACGTCGACGGCCTCGACCTGGTCGTCAACCTGGACCCGCCCACCGACCACAAGGACTACCTGCACCGCGGCGGCCGCACCGCCCGGGCCGGCGAGTCCGGCACCGTCGTCACCCTGGTCCTCCCCCACCAGCGCCGCCGGACGGCCCGGATGATGGCCACGGCCGGCGTCACCCCCCTCAGCACCGAGGTCCGGGCCGGCGACGAGAAGCTCGTCCGGATCACCGGCGCCCGCGTCCCCACCGGCGTGCCCGTCACCGTCCCCGACCCCGTGGTCGAGCGCCCCCGCCGCAACCGGTCCGCCGCCGGCCGGCCCCGCCGCCCCGCCCCCGCCCGCAGCCGGTCGGCCGCCGGCGGCTCGGGCGGCGCGTCCCGGGCCCAGCACGGCTAGCCGTCGCCCCGACCGGAGGCCCGGACCGCGACCGCGGTCCGGGCCTCCGTCGTGTCGGGGGCCGCGTACGATGCGCCGGGTGGAGGGGGAACGCGGGCCGGGGGACGGCGGTTGGCGGCGGCGGTGGCCGTGGCGCTGGTGCTGGTGCACCTGGTGCGGGGGGCCGGGCGGGTCGTGGCGGAGCCTGCCGCGGGGGTGGCGGTCGTGGCGGCCTGCCTGGTGCTGGCGGGGCTGCAGCTGCGGCACACCCGAGGGGCGGCCGGGTGGGGCGGGTGGGCGGCCGTGGAGGTGGGGGTCGGGTTCCTCGCGGTCGGTCCGCTCGGGGTGTCGGTCGGGCTGCTGTGCCTGCCGGCGGCTTCGCTGCTGCTGGAGCGGCGCCGGGTGCTGCTGGCCCTGCTGGTGGCGGGGGCGGCGGCGGTGGAGGCGGGCCGGGCCGCGGAACCGCGGGAGGTCGTCGACCTGCTACTGACCGTCGCGCTGGGCGGCGCCATGCTCTACGCCGTGACCGCGCTGGCGCTGCTGGCGGGCCGGGTCCACGGGGCCCGGCTGGAGCTGGCGGCCTCCGCGGTCACCGACGAGCGGCTGCGCATCGCGTCCGCGCTGGGGAGCGGGCTGGACGCGGGCATGGCCCGGATCCGGGAGGCCGCGGAGCGCCGGGACCCGGCGGCGCTGGACGGGCTGATCGACACGGCGCAGCGGACGCTGGGGGCGGTCCGGGCCGCCGCTGCCGAGCTGCGCAGCCTCTCGCTGGCCCCGGAGGCGGCGAGCGCCCGCGCCCTGCTGGGTTCGGCGGGCATCGCGGCCGACCTGCGGATCGGGCACCGCGAGCCGCTCGGTCCGGCCGGGACGGTGCTGGCGGTGGTGCTGCGGGAGGCGGTGACCGCGGTGGTGCGGGTCGGGGACGCCCGGCGGTGCGAGGTCTCCACCGAGGAGCGGGCCGGGCGGGTGGTGCTGCGGGTGGTCAGCGACGGGGTGCCGACGGCGGCGCTCGGCGCGGACGTCCTCGACGACCTGGCGGAGCGGGTGCGGGCCGTCGGCGGGCGGCTGGCGGCGGGTCTGGAGCCGGACGGGCGCTTCGCGGTGGAGGCGTCGGTGGCGGTGGCGCCGGCCCCGGCCGCCGTCGACCCGCCCGAGCTGCGGACCGCGCTGGGCCTGTACTGGTTCCTGCTCGCGGTGTTCTGCGCGAAGGCGCTGATGTTCGTCCCCCCGTCCCGGCTCTGGCTCGGAGCGGGGTGCGTGGCGGTGTTCTGCGCCTTCCAGGTCCGTTTCTCGATCCGGGACGCGACCCGGCACGCCCGCGCCGCGCTGCTCGCCTCGGCGGTGCTCGCCCTGCTGCCGCTGCCCTGGCTGGGCCGGAACTGGATCGGCGCGGCCGGCATCCTGGCCGGTTCGCTGCTGATCGCCCTGCCGCTGCGCGCGGGCGCGGCGGCGGCCGTCGCGGTGGTGGCGGCCGCCGGGGTGGTCGGCGGGCACGGCCCGGTGCCGGTGCTGCTGACCGCGGTCAGCGCGCTGGTCACCTGCGTGGTGGTGTACGCGGTGCTGCGCCTGGTCCGGCTGGTGCGGGAGTTGCAGCGGGCGGCGGCCGGGCGGCGGGCGGCCGCCGTCGTCACCGAGCGGCTGCGGGCCGCCCGGGACCTGCACGACCTGCTCGGGCACGGTCTGACCGCGATCCTGCTCAGGGCGGAGCTGGCCCGGCGGCTGGCGGACGGCGATCCGGCCCGCTGCCGGGCCGAGCTGGCGGGCATCGCGCGGCTGGCCGAGCGCGGCCGCGCCGAGCTGGGGGCGCTGGCGGACGACGGGCCCCGGCTGTCCTTCACCGCCGAACTGGCGTCGGCGGCGGTGGTGTTGGAGGCCGCCGGGATCGTGGTGGAGCTGGAGGACGGGCCGGTGCCGGACGCGGCGGGGGCGGTGCTGGGCGTGGTGCTGCGCGAGGCCGTCACCAACGTCCTGCGGCACAGCCGGGCCCGGCACGCGCGGATCGCCGTCTCGGCGGCCGGCGGGGCGGTGCGGCTGGAGGTGGAGAACGACGGCGTCGGGGCGGACGTCACCGCGCCCGGCTCCGGGATCGGCGGGCTGACGGTCCGGCTGGCCGGGGCGGGCGGCACGCTGGCCGCCGGGCCGGACGACGGGTGGTACCTGCTGCGGGCCGAAGTGCCGCTGCGCTGAGCCGGGCCCGCCCCCGTGGATCCGCCCGCGCGGATCCGCCCCCGCGGGTCGGGACCGGCGGGTCGGAGCGGGTCAGAGCCAGCCGGCCTCGCGGGCGATCCGGACGGCGTCGGTGCGGTTGCGGGCGTTCAGTTTGCCGACGACCGCGGTCAGCACGTTGCGCACGGTGCCGGTGGACAGGTGCAGGCAGGCGGCGATCTCGGGCGGTTCGGCGCCGCCGGCCAGTTCGCGCAGGACGTCGTTCTCGCGGGGGGTGAGCGGGTTGTCCGCCAGGTCCCAGGCGGCGACGGCCAGGGCCGGGTCCAGCACCCTTCCGCCGGCGGCCACCCGGCGGATGGCCGCAACCAGGTCGGCGGGCGGTGCGGTCTTCAGCAGGAAGCCGTCGACCTTGGCGTCCAGGGCGCGGCGGAGCAGTCCGGGGCGGCCGAGCGAGGTGAGCATCAGCGTCCGGCAGGCGGGCAGCCGCTCCTTGAGCGCGGCGGCCGCTTGGAGTCCGTCCGTCCGGCCGGGCATCTCGATGTCCAGGACCGCCACGTCGGGGCGGAAGACCAGGGCCCGGGGCAGCACGTCGTCCGCCGAGTCCGCCTCCGCGACGACGTCCAGGTCGGGTTCCAGCCCGAGGAGGGCCACCAGGGCGCCGCGCACCACGTGCTGGTCCTCGGCCAGCAGGAGTCTGATCATGGCCCGACCCTACCCGTGACGAGGTCACGGGTCGCGCGTGTTCCCGTCCCTGGGAAGGGAGTTCGCGGGCCGGGAGGCTGGAGGCATGAGCGATGCGATCACTTTGGACGCCGTGAGCAAGGTCCACGGCAAGGGGCGGGGCGCGGTCGCCGCGCTGCGGGAGGTGACGGTGCGGCTGCCGAAGGGCGGCTTCACCGCGGTGATGGGGCCGTCCGGTTCGGGCAAGAGCACCTTCCTGCACTGCGCGGCGGGCCTGGACCGCCCGTCCTCCGGGACGGTCCGGCTCGGCGGCACCGACCTGTCCCGGCTGGGCGAGCGGGAGCTGACCGAACTGCGGCGCGAGCGCGCCGGGTTCGTGTTCCAGTCGTTCAACCTGGTCTCCGCGCTGACCGTCGAGCAGAACGTCACGCTGCCGCTGCGGCTGGCCGGGCGGCGGGCCGACGCCGGGCGGCTGGCGGAACTCGTCCGCCGGGTGGGCCTGCAGGACCGCACCGGGCACCGGCCGGGCCAGCTGTCCGGCGGTCAGCAGCAGCGGGTGGCGATCGCGCGGGCGCTGGTCGCGGACCCGGAGGTGGTGTTCGCCGACGAACCCACCGGTGCGCTGGACACCATGACGGCCCGTGAGGTGCTCGTCCTGCTGCGGCAGACCGTCGACGAGCTCGGCCAGACCCTGGTCATGGTCACCCACGACCCGGTCGCCGCGTCCTACGCCGACGAGGTGCTGTTCCTGGCCGACGGCCGGGTCGTCGACACCCTGACCGGGCCGACCGCCGCCGCGGTCGCCGACCGCATGATCCGGCTGGGGGCGTGGAACCGATGATGCTGGGACTCGCCCTCGCCACCCTCCGGCACCGCCGGGCCGGGTTCGCCGGCGCCTTCGTCGCCCTGTTCTGCGCCGCCGCCCTGGTCTGCGGCTGCGGGACGCTGCTGGTCACCGGCTTGGTCGGCACCGTCCGGCCGGAGCGGTACGCGGCCGCGCCGATCGTCGTCTCCGGCGACCAGGAGGTGCACGCCACCGTCGACAAGGGGAAGGGGAAGGTCAAGGAGAAGTCCAAGCCGATCGCGGACCGCGCCTGGGTGCCGGCCGCCCTCGCCGACCGGGTCGCGGCCCTGCCGTCGGTGCGGGCCGTCGCCACCGAGGTGACCTTCCCGGCGCTGCTGCCCGGCGGGCCGGACCGCGGTGCGTGGGGCCACGGCTGGGAGTCGGCGCCGCTGGCCGGTCTCGTCCTGGCCGCCGGCCGCGCGCCCGCCGCCGACGACGAGGTGGTCGTGGACGCGGCCACCGCGGCCCGGGCGCGCCTGGCGCCCGGCTCCGCCACGGCCGTCCGCACGCCCTCGGGGACGCTGGGCGTGCGGGTGGTGGGGGTGACCGCGCAGGGCTTCGCCGACCAGTCCGCGGTCTTCTTCGCCACCGGCCGGGCCCGGGCGCTCGCCGGCCACGACGGCCTGGTCGGCGCGATCGGCGTCTTCCCGGCCGCGCCGTCGGCCGCCGCCGACGTCCGGGCGCTGCTGGCCGGCACCCCCGGCGCGGTGGTCCGCACCGGCGACGGCCGCGGCGCGGCGGAGTTCCCGGACGCCGCCGGGGCCGGGGTGCGCCTGGTCAGCACGGGCGCCGTGCTGGCCGGCACCTCGCTGCTGGTGGCCCTGCTGATCGTGGTCGGCACCTTCGGCCTGTCGGTCCGGCAGCGACAGCGGGAGATCGCGGTGCTGCGGGCGGTGGCCGCGACCGGGCGGCAGGTCCGGAAGATGATCGGCGGCGAGGCGCTGCTGCTCGGCCTGTCCGCCGGGGTCCTGGGCGCCACCGCCGGTCTGCCGCTGGGCAGTTGGCTGCACGGCCGGTTCGTCGCCCTGGGCGTCGCCCCGGCGAACCTGCCGGTGGTGCTCTCGCCCTTCCCGGCGCTGGCCGCCGCGGCCGCCACCCTGCTGG
The DNA here is from genome assembly GCF_003751605.1 of Kitasatospora cineracea. Taxonomy (NCBI): domain Bacteria; kingdom Bacillati; phylum Actinomycetota; class Actinomycetes; order Kitasatosporales; family Streptomycetaceae; genus Kitasatospora; species Kitasatospora cineracea. Next base: position 1,744,673 of record NZ_RJVJ01000001.1, on the reverse strand, counting down.
CCGGCTGGGCGGCGGCCCGGATCTCGGCCCGGCGGGCGACCGCGGTCAGGCCGGTCGAGGCGCTCGGCGAGGCGGAGGTGGCGCCGGCCCGCCCGGCCGCGGCCCGGACCGTCCTCGGGGTGCTGGCCGCCGCCGGCGCGGTGGTGCTGACCGTCCTGCTGACCGCCCTGCACACCGACCAGGCCGCGACACCGGTCTGCTTCCTCACCGTCCTGCTGTGGTGCACCGCGCTCTCCCTGCTCGGCCCGCTGGTGGCCCGGGCCGGGACGGCCGTCCTGGGCCTGCCGCTGCGGGCGTCCCGGATCGGCGGCTGGCTGGCCGTCCGGCACCTTCGGGCCGGGGCGCACCGGCTGGCGTCGGTGGTGGTGCCGCTGACCCTGCTGATCGCCATGGCCTGCACCATCCTGTTCACCCAGACCACCACCGGGCACGCGGCCGCCGCCCAGCGCGAACGCGGCAGCACCGCCGACTTCGTGGTCGGCCCGCACGCCCCGGCCTCCGCCGCCGAGGCGCTGGCCGCGGTGCCGGGCGTCCGGACGGTGACCCGGGTCCTGCACAGCCAGGTCCGGGACGGGCTCACCCGGCGCAGCGTGCAGGCCGTCACCCCCGAGCGGCTGGCCGACACCCTCGACCTCGGCGTCACCGCCGGCGACCCCGGCCGGCTGGCGGACGACACGGCGGCGGCCGCGGACGGGCTGGGCTACCGGCTCGGCCAGCGGGTCCGGCTGACCCTCGCCGACGGCACCCCGGCGGAGGTGACGGTGGTCGCGCTCTACGGCCGCGGCCTGGGCTTCGGCGACCTGACCCTCGCGCACCACCTGGTCGCCGCCCACGTCGACGTGCCGCTGGACGACGAGCTGCTGGTCCGCGGCGACGGCCTGACCCGGCAGTCGCTCACCGCCGCCCTGCGGGGCGAGCCCGGGCTCGGGGTGCTCGACCGGGCCTCCGCGTCCGCCGCCGCCGCGGCGAACCGGACCGGCGCGCAGATCGGCTACGTCATGCTCGGGCTGATCATCACCTTCGTGGCCATCGCCGTCCTGAACACCCTGGCCATGGGCATCGCCGACCGCCGCCACGAGTTCGCCGCGCTGGCCCTGGCCGGCGCCACCCGCCGCCAGATCCGGCGGATGCTCGGCTGGGAGACCGCCGTCGCCGTCGTCCTCGCCACCGCGCTGGGTCTGGCCGTCGCCCTCGCGGTGCTCACCACCTACGCCGAGGGCATCACCCGCGGCACCGCCGGGGTCGCCGTCCCCGGCGCCGAGCTCGCCCTGGTCCTGCTCGGCGCGGCCGCCCTGGCCGCCCTCGGCACCTGGCTCCCCGCCCGCGCCACCCTGCGGGGGCCGCACCGCCGGGCCTGACCGGCCCGGCGGTGCGGGCGGTCAGCCCTCGCCGACGTCGACCTGCGCGGCGGGGAAGCAGGCCGGGGCCGGGTTGGTCAGCATGACGGCCAGGCTCCCGACGGACTTGTGGAGCGCGCCCGGCGGGGCCTCGTCGACGACCAGCAGGGTGTCGCCGGCCGGGACCGCGCCGGGGTCGAGCAGGGCGACGCGGCCGTTCTCCGGGTCCAGGGACATCGCCCGGCCGAGGTGGCCGGTGTCGACCGGGGTGACCTTCGCGGAGCAGGAGGCCGACGGGGACAGGACGACGGCGGGCAGCCCCGCCCGGCGCAGCGCGTCCTGCAGCCCGGAGAGCTCGGTGCCGATGATCTCCACGGCGACGAGGTGGTCGGGGCGGACCGTCACGGTGTAGCCGACCTCGTCGAGGGCGCCGCCGCCCACCGCCGGGGGGACCGCCTCCTGGCGGGTGGCGGGGCCGCTGCCGGCCTGGGCGCCCAGCAGGACGGCGGCGACGGCCGCGGCCAGGCCCAGCGAGGTGACCGCGATCCGCCCGGTGCGGCGCCGCCGGACGGGCAGCGGCACGAGCACGGGGCGGGCGGCGGCGCGGGCGGTCAGCTCGTCCTCGAGGCGCTGCCGGAAGTTCGCGGGGGTGTCCAGGACGTCCAGGGGGGTGTTCACGAGGCGACCTCCAGAAGGGTGTTCAGGGACGGGCCGGTCTGCGGGGCGACGCCCTTCAGCGCCTTGCGGGCCCGGTGCAGGCGCATCCGCGCGGTGGCGGCGCCGATCCCCAGCGCCTGGGCGGCCTCGCGGACGGTCAGCCCGTCGAGCGCCACCAGGTCCAGCACGGCGCGCAGCGGTTCGGACAGCGCCGCGTGCCGCCCGGCCAGCTGCCGGGCGGCGCGGTCCGCGTCGATCCGGGCCTCGATCACGGCGGCGTCCTGCTCGTCGAGCATCCGGTGGCCGGCGATCCGGGAGACGGCGTGCCGCTCCCGGGCACTGCCGCGGAAGTGGGCGGCCAGCACGTTCCGGGCGATGCCGTACAGCCAGGCGGCGGGCGTCCCCCGCCGGGCGTCGTAGCCGTCCGCCTGTTCCAGCGCGGTCAGGAAGACGTCGGCGGTCAGGTCGGCCGCCAGGTGCACGCTGTCGGTGCGCCGGGTGACGAAGCCGAGGACCGCGGCGAAGTTCTGCCGGTAGAACTCGGCGAACCCGGCCGGATCCGGCGCGGGTGGGACGGTTGGGTGCTCCGTGGGCACGGACGCTCCTTGGGACGGACGAGTGACTGCTTACGCCTCTACTTGGCTCCGGCGCCGAAAAGCGTCACACGGCCCCACCGGGAACGCCGTACCGGACCTCCGTCCGGCGGGCTGCGGGGTCAGGGTTCAGGGTTCACGGGTGGGCGGGGCGGGGTGGGTGGTGGTCCAGGTGGTGAAGTCTTCGATGCCGTCGATGAGGGCTTCGAAGCGGAAGGAGTGGAAGAGGTCGAAGGCGTGGTGGGCGCCGGGGAGTTCGATGGAGACGACGGGGGAGGTGGAGGTGGTGCGGAGGGCGTGGACGAGGGCGCGGGGGTTCTCCAGGTCGACGAGTTCGTCGAGGTCGCCGTGGGCGATGAGGAAGGGCGGGGCGTCGGGGCGGGCGAGGTTGACGGGGGAGGTGGCGGGGTCGCCGTCGAAGTAGGTGCCGAGGAAGCCGTTGAGGCAGACGGCGGCGGTGACGGCGGTGTCGGCGGATTCGAAGCCGGGCTGGTAGGCGGGGTCGTTGGGGGTGAGGGCGGCGAGGGCGGCGAGGTGGCCGCCGGCGGAGCTGCCGGAGACGAAGACCGGGGCGTCGGGGTGGGCGCCGTACTCGGGGGCGTGGGCGCGGGCCCAGGCGATGACCTTCTTGGCGTCGATCAGGTGGTGGGGGTGGGAGAAGGCGGGGCGCAGGCGGTAGTTGGCGCTGATGCAGACCCAGCCCCGCGCCGCGAAGCGGTGCAGGAGGGGGAGGGACTGGGTGTTCTTGCGGCCCTGGTCGTAGTGGCCGCCGTGGAAGTGGATGAGGACGGGGCCGCCCTGCGGGCGGGCGCGGTGGTGGTAGACGTCCAGCAGGTTGCGGGGGCCGGCGTCGCCGTAGCGGAGGTCGGGGACGCGGACGACCTCGCGGCGGCGGCGGAGGAAGGGGTGGAGCAGGATGCGGGTCAGGGGCGGCCGGTGCGGGGTGCCGGCGTCGGGGCCGAGTGCCTCGGCGAGGGCGCGGCGGACCACGGGGGCGGTGCGGATGCCACGGCGGGCGACGACGGCGAGGCCGGTGGCGGTGACGGCGGCGAGGGCGACGGCCAGCCGGTCCGCGGTGGTCGTGATGTCACCCTCGGCGAAGGCGAGCGCGGTCGAGGCGGCGAGGGCGTAGAGGACGAGGAAGGGCAGTTCGTTGAAGACCAGGCCGAGGCGGTAGCTGAACCAGAAGAGCGCGCTCGGCCCGCGGACGGGCACCAGGCAGAACACCGTGACCGCGGTGGCCAGCAGCACGGTCGTCAGGTATCCCACGGCCATCGGAACCACTCCCGTCGTGACTCGGTTCAGGACCTCGCACAGGTACACACGGTTCGGGGCGGCTTTTCGGTGCGGCCCGTCCCGGCCGGATCGCCGAGGACACCGCCGCTGCCGCAGGGCGCCTGACCCGCGGCTCCCCCGCTTCCCTTCACCAGGAGCGGACCCCCCGTGGCTTCCGCCTCCGTCAGCCGCACCGTCCACGCCACCCCCGAGCGGGTCCGGGGCCTCGTCGGCGGCTTCGACTCACTGCCCGACCGGCTGCCCCGCGTCCCCGGCCGGGCGGACCTCGCCGAGGTGCAGTGGTCCGGACGGTTCAGCCCGACGGACGGCGCCACCGGGCAGGAGGCCGTCGACCTGTTCTCACCGGCACCTGCGCCGACGGGCTGGACGCACTGGGCGCGGCCCTCGACCGCCGAGACCGCCCGAGACCGCCCGAGGCCGCCCGAGGCCGCCCGAGACCGCCCGAGACCGCCCGAGACCGCCCGAGACCGCCCGAGACCGGGACGCCGGGACGCGCCGCGGCGTCTCCGCCCTGGAGCTCTTCTTCGGCCTGGTCTTCGTCTTCGCCGCCGGCCCGCTCGCCGGGCACCCGCTCGCCGAACTGTCCTGGCAGGCGTGCCCGATCGGCCCTCAGGGGGCGGGGGCCAGGCGGGCGGCGAGGACGCGGGCGCGGGACTGCTGGACGGCGGCGGCCTGGCGGGCGGCGAAGCGGAGGAGGCCGAACGGGGCGTGCAGGTGCAGGGTGTCGGAGAGGCGGGAGGTGGTGCCGCTGCCGGGGGTGATGGTGAAGCGGTAGGACATCCGGACGCCGCCGGGGCTGGCCACGTCGCCGCTGACGGTCGCCTCGGCCGGAAGGCGGGACGGGTCGGCGCGGAGGGTGACCTCGATGCGGTTGTCGTGGGTGAACAGGCCGAGGAAGCGGAAGCGTTCGACCGCCACGTAGCGGGTCGTCCCGTCGCCCCCGGGCCGGACCTCGCGCACGTCGACGAGGAGCGGGGAGAGGCCGATGTAGTGGGCGGGGTCCGCGAGATGGGCGAGGACGTCGGCGGGCGGCGCCCCCACCTCGTAGCTGTGGTGCAGTTCGGTGCTGGGCACTCGGGCTCCCCCCGGGCGGCTGGCGGACGTCCGGTGGATGATCGCACCGCCCGGCCGGGGTGGCCAGGGGGCGGGTCAGGGGGCGGCCGCCGGGATGGCGGCGAGCAGGCGGGCGGTGGCGGGGGTGGGGATGCCGTGGGTCCGTGCGGTGCGCAGGACGGCGCCGGCGATGGCGTCGAGTTCGAGGGGGCGGGCGGCTTCGGCGTCGCGTTGCATCGAGGACTTGGCGGTGGGCGGGAAGCGGTCGAAGACGGCGAGCAGGGTTTCGGCTTCGACGGGGGCTCCGGCGGCGCGGGCCACGGCGGCGGTCTCGGCGAGGACGGTGAGCAGTTCGGCGCGGTGCCGGGTGCGGACGGTGCCGGTGTCGGCGCGGTGGCGGGTGGTCAGCAGGGCGAACGGGGCGAGGAAGGAGAGCTTGTCCCAGAGCACCGCGTTCTCGTCGTCGCGCAGCCGGACACCGAGTCCGGCTTCGCGCAGGAGTTCCGCGAGGGGAGCGAACTCGGCTTCGGGGGCGGCGAGTTCGAGGTCGGCGAAGGGGCTGGTGTGGGCGATCCGGCCGGGTGCGGTGCGGGTCGCCTCGACCTTGACGGTGCCCGCGAGGACCCGGGCCGCGGGGAAGCGGGCGCGCAGCAGGGCGACGTGGTCGAGGCCGTTGAGCAGCGGGATCACGGTGGCCGGGCCGAGGACGTCGGCCGGGACGCGGTCGAGGGCTTCGGGGAGCGCGGTCTGCTTGACCGTGACGAAGAGGGTGTCCACCGGTTCGCGCAGCACGGTGCCGGCCTCGACCGGCACGGTGAACTCGCCGTGGTGGACGCTGTCGACGTGCAGTCCGCGTTCGCGCAGCGCGGCGGCGGTGCGGTCGCCGGCCAGGCAGCGGACCCGGTGTCCGGCGCGGGCGAGCAGGGCGGCGATCAGGCCGCCGACGCCGCCCGGGCCGAGGACGGCCACGGTCTGCCTGCTGGTGCTCATGGGTGCTCCTGGGGTGTTCCTGGGAGGGGCGGGTGCGTGGTGGCGGGTCGACACCCGCCCGCGTCGGGCCGCGTCCGGAGCGCGGGGGTGACGCGGGCGGGTTGCCGCCCTGGGCCCTGAACGATGGTCAAACCTGGCGCGGTCCAAGTCAATCCATGGGTTTGCTGGGGGTGGGCCGAGCTTAGGCTTGGGGGTCGTGACTCTTGATGATCTGCGGGTGTTCGGGGCGGTCTGCCGGGCCGGGTCGCTCAGTGCGGCGGGCCGGGAGCTGGGCTGCACGCAGTCGGCGGTGAGCCAGCACGTGAAGCGGCTGGAGCGGGAGCTGGGGCTGAGCCTGCTAGAGCGGCAGCCGCGCGGGGTGGTGCCGACGCCGGCCGGGCGGGTGCTGTGGGGGGCGGTGACCGAGGGACTGGGGCGGATCGACCAGGCGGTGCGGCGGATCGAGGAGCTCGCCCGGGCGGAGGGCGGGTCGGTGCGGGTCACCACCGGGGCGACGACCGTCCGGCACTTCATGGCCGCGGCGGTGGTGGACTTCCGGCGGCGGTTCCCGCGGGCCAGCCTGGAGTTCCAGACCGAGACGTCCAGCCGGGGCTGCTTCGACGCGCTCGCCGCCGGGGCGGTGGACCTGGCGTGGATCACGCTGCGGCCGGCGGGCGGGGAGGTGGAGCAGCGTCCGGTCGTGCACCTGCCCTGGGCGCTGGCGGTGGCGGCCGGGGACCCGCTGGCCGGGCGGGAGTCCGTCGAGCCCGCGGACCTGCAGGACGTCCGGCTGATCGGGCTGCCCGAGAACTCGACCGCGCGGACCCAGCTCGGCACCTGGCTCGCCGGGGCGGGGATCCGGCCGGTCTTCGACACCAGCGTCACGGACTGGGACACCGCGATCCTGCTGGCCGGGCTCGGGCTCGGCCGGGCGGTCGTCCCGGCGCTGCCCGAGTGGAACGGGCCGGGGCACCCGGACCTGCGACTGGTGCCGATCCCCGCGCTGCCGCCGCTCACCGCGGGCTGGGCGGTCCGCCGCTGGGACGCCCTCTCGCCGCTGGCCCGGGCCTTCGCGGACACCGTCGCCGAACACTGCTCCCGCCGGGAGGCGGGGTGAGGACGGGCGCGGGCGCGACGGGACGAGGGCGGGCGCGACGGGACGAGGGCAGGCGCGACGGGGCGAGGGCGGGCGCGACGGGGGTGTTGCGCACACGTCCGGATCACGCCTAGCGTGAGTCGCCGTTGATCCAGAGGTGATCCGTTCACATGGAGAGGCAGGACCTGATGATCCGTCAAGTCAGAACCGTGGCAAGGGCGGTGCTCGCCGCCGGACTGCTGGTCACCGGCGTGCTCACCGCCGCTCCCCCGGCGGCCGCGGCCACCGCGCCGACCGCGCTCGACACGTCCGACTACACGCTCAGCGCGGACTACCACCAGTACGACGCGCTCAACACCGCGCTGGTCTCGACGCTCGGGACCAGCGCCGTGCACACCGTGATGGACAACGCGAACCACGACCGGCAGGGGCTGGCGTCGTCCTTCTCGGTCGCCGGCCTGTCCGGCGGCTTCCGGTTCGACGACGGTGACGACGGCGACTGCCAGAGCTACCCGCAGGGCATCACCACCAGCCGGGACGCGATCGGCACCGCGAACAGCGGCAACTACGACGGCCACCAGCTGGTGCTGGTCAGCTGGTACACCAAGGACGGCTGCGACGGCGCCCAGCAGCGCAGCCGGATCACCCTGGTCGACTGGGACGCCACCTACCCCAACAAGTACCGCAAGATCCTCCTGGTGGAGCCGACCGGCACCACGGCCGCACCGAGCTTCAAGGACATCCCGGTCCACGCCGGCGGCGTCTCCTGGTACGGCGACTACCTGTACGTCGCCGACACCGGGCGCGGCATGCGGGTCTTCGACATGCGCAAGATCCTCAACACCGACACCGGCGGCACCGCCGACCAGATCGGCCGCCAGTCCGGGTCCGTCTACTACGCGCACAACTACGCCTACGTGCTGCCCCAGATCGGCACCGTCACCGCGCAGACCTCCGCCGCGGACAAGCTGGTGTGGTCGTCGATCTCCCTGGACCGGGTCAGCAGGTCGATCGTGATGACGGAGTACACCTGCCAGTCGGGCTGCACCGCCTACCCCAACCGGGCGCCGCGGGCGGTCCGCTTCCCGTTCGCCTCCGGGGCCACCACGTTCGCCGCGACCACCACCGCCAGCCAGGCGCTCCAACTGCCCTGGTACAACCTCAACGGCGTGGCCTCGCACAACGGCCGCTGGTGGTTCAACTCCTCGAGCCAGAAGAAGCTCTACTACTGGACCCCGACCGCCGGGTCCTCCTCCTTCGCCTGGGTCAGCGGCGGCGAGAGCATCTCCTACTGGGAGGACGCCACCGGGCCCGACCTGCTGTGGTCCCTCCAGGAGCCCGCGAACAACCGGAACGTCTTCGCGGTCACCCAGGCCACCTACGGCGGCGGCTGACGGTCCGTCGGGTCGGCTCCCCGGTACCGGCCCCGGGCCGGTGCCGGGCCGGCCGGCCGGGGCGCGGAGAGGCACAGCACGAACGGCGAGCCGTCGGCGCCGGGCGTCCAGCCGTCCGCCAGGGCGACCCGGACGCCCGCGGCGACCTCGCCCGGCAGGACGAGCTGCTCCGGCACCTCCTCCGGGGGGAAGACGGCGGGCCGCCCGGTGTCCACGACCAGCGTCGTGCCGGGGCGGGCGGCGTGCTCCACCGCGTAGCCCAGGGGGCGCGGGTCGTGGTCGCAGCACCAGTGCTTGCTGCTCACCCGCCAGCGGTACTCGACGCCGTCGACGACGATCCGCCGGGAGCCCTTCTTCGCCAGTGCCACGTCCCGCCCCTGTCGTGAGAAACCCCGCCCGCGCGGGCCGGTGGGTCCGAGTCTCCCCGGCCGGCGGGCGGGTGTCACGGGCGCCGGGGCGCACCTCGGGCTACCACCGCCCCCGCCCGTGCGCGAGACTCGGCATCACCTCCCGCACGGAGCCGGCCCGGATCGCCTGCTGACCGGGCACGTGCCGGAGGGGCACGCACAGGAGGCGGCGCGGTGGCGGACAGCGGAACCCTGGACGGGACGGACACCGAGGACGGGGCGGGCAGCGCGCACGTCCCCGGGCCGCGGGCACCCGGCGACGGCGACGGTGGAGGCTGCGGCCGGACGCCCCGGCGGACGGTGCTGCGGCGGCTGGGCGTGCTGGTGCTCGCCCTGGTGCTGCTCTGCCTGCCGCCGTGGTGGACGCTGCTCGCCTCCGGCGCCGACTGGCCGCTGCCGGTGGTCCTGGCGGGCACCGCCGTGCTGCTGGCCTGGATGGTCGGCTTCCCGTTCCTGATGGTCGCGGGCCACCGCCCGCGGTCCCGCGACGACCGGGCGGCCCGGATCGCGGACACCAGCCTGGGCGTGGTGTGGGTGCTGTTCACCTGGTCGGTGCTGGGCGGCCTGGCGGACCTGCTGCTGGCCGGGTTCGGCGTCGGCGGCACCGGCCGGGCCCGGCTCGTCGCGGCGGCCGTCCTGCTGGTGTCGGCCGTCCTGCTGGCCTGGGGGCACCACGAGGCGATGCGGGTGCCCCGGGTGCGGCGGTTGGACGTCCGCCTGCCGCGGCTCGGCGCCGGCCTGGACGGCACCCGGGTCGTGGTGCTGGCCGACACCCACTACGGGCCGATCGACCGGGCGGCCTGGTCGGCGAAGGTCACCGAGGCGGTCAACGCGCTGGCGGCGGACGTGGTGGTGCACGCCGGCGACATCGCGGACGGCACCCCCGACCGGCGCCGCGCGCAGTCCGCGCCGCTGGGCGCGGTCCGGGCCGCCCTGGCCCGGGTGTACGTGACGGGCAACCACGAGTACGGCGGCGAGGCCCAGGGCTGGCTGGACCGGATGGCCGAGCTGGGCTGGGAGGCGCTGCACAACCGGCACGTGGTGGTGGAGCGCGGCGGGGACGCCCTGGTGCTGGCCGGGGTGGACGACGTCACCGCGGCGTCCTCCGGCGAGGCCGGGCACCGGGCCGACCTGTCCGGCGCGCTGGCCGGGGCGGACCCGCAACTGCCGGTGCTGCTGGTCGCCCACCAGCCCAAGTACGTGCCGCAGGCGGTGGCGGCCGGGGTCGACCTGCAGGTCTCCGGGCACACCCACGGCGGCCAGATCTGGCCGTTCCGCTACCTGGTCCGGCTGGACCAGCCGGTGGTGCAGGGCCTGAGCCGGCACGGGGAGCGCACCCAGCTCTACACCAGCCGGGGCACCGGCTTCTGGGGGCCGCCGTTCCGGGTGTTCGCGCCGAGCGAGATCACCCTGCTGACGCTGCGCGCGGGCGGGGCGTGACGGCGCCGCACGCGGGCGGGGCGTGACGGCGGGGCGTAGGGGCGGCCCGGCCCGGTCGGCGTGGTTCAGCGGGCCCAGGACGGGATCCAGCCGCCGACGACGGGGGCCGTGGTGGCGGTGGCGGCGGCGAGGTGGGCGCGCAGCGCCGGGAGGGCGGGGTGCGGGTCGTCCCGGCGGTGCAGCAGCGAGTGCGGGTAGACCGGGACGGGGTCGGTGACCGGGATGCGGCGCAGGCCGTACCCGGTGGGCCAGACCAGCCGGGTGTCCTCGCCCATGAAGGTGGCCAGGGCGGGGGTGTCGGCGATGGTGTCGAGCAGCGCGTCGGAGCCGAAGTTGGGGCCGGTCGACTCGATGGTCAGGCCGAACTCGCCCGCCAGCGCCTCGTAGTAGGCGCCCCACTCGCTGCCGGGGAGGAGGCCGGGCATCCAGATCCGGTGCCCGGCCAGTTCGGCGAGCGGCACCGTGCGGGCGGCGGCGAGGGCGTGCGCGGGGCCGGTGAGCAGGTGCAGCGGCTCGTCGACGACCCGGACGGCGGTGAGGTCCTCGGGCAGCGGCCGGCCGGGCATGGCGACGGCCCGGAACGAGGCGTCGACGCTGCCGGAGCGGATCGCGGCGACGGCGGCCTCGATGTCGAGCAGCATCACGATGTCCAACTCGACGTCCGGGTGGGCCCGGTGGAAGTCGCGCATCAGCCGGGCGGCCGCCCCGCGCGAGTTGATCACGTCGACCCGCAGCGGGCGGCGGCCGGCCCGGACGGAGGCGGCGGCCCGGTCGGCGACCCGCAGCAGTTCGCGGGCGTGCGGCAGGAACGCCAGGCCGTCGATGGTGGGTTCGGCGCCGCGCGGGGTGCGGGCGAACAGCCGGACGCCGAGGTCGCGTTCGAGCCCGGCGATCCGCTTGGAGACGGCCTGCTGGGTGACCGCCAGGTCGGTGGCGGCCTTCTGGAACTGGCCCGCCTCCGCGACGGCGACGTAGGTGCGTACGGCTTCGAGGTCCATGACGCCCACCCTACTGAACAATCACAGGTTGTTGATCGGTCGGTAGGGAGCGGCACGACCTGCGAAAATGCCTCACAATGGTCAACCACCAGTTGTGCGGTGGCCACCCGGGTCGGTTGGCCGGATCCGGTCGGGCCGGCGGCCCGCCAACCTGGCGTTCCGGCGGGAAGAGCCCGGGATTCAACCCGCGTACACGCTGTTTCCACGTCGGGTCGCCAGAGTTCCGCCCCGTGCCTAACTCACACTCGCGTGTCGGCGTCGCCTCCCTGTGCGCCGCGTCCCTGACCTTCTCCGGGCTGGTCGTCACCGGGCTGCTCGCCGCGCAGCCCGCCGCGGCCGCCGACCCGGCCGGCTACCAGAACGTGCGCATCAACGAGGTGAGCTCCGCCAACAGCGACACGGTGGAGCTCTACAACAGCGGTTCGACGGCGGTGAGCCTCAGCGGCTGGAAGATGTCCGACGACGGCTTCTCCCCGCAGTCCTTCAACCCGTCCGCGAGCAGCATCCCGGCCGGCGGCTTCGTCACCTTCAACTCGCCCAAGGGGCTGGGTGATTCGGACAAGGTGGTGATCTACACCGCCGACGGCACCGTGGTCGACCGGGTCGACTGGGCCGCCGGCAAGGCGAAGCCCGCGATGGCCCGCTGCGGCGGCGACGGCACCGGCACCTGGGTGACCGGCACCGGCACGACCACCTTCGGTGCGGCGAACGCCGCCGGCTGCCCGGCGTCGCCGCCCGCCGCGAGCCGGGTCCGGATCAACGAGGTCAGCTCGGACGGCTCGGACACCGTCGAGCTGTACAACGGCGGCACCAGCGCGGTCAGCATCGGCTCGTGGAAGTACGTCGACAACGACACCACGCACTCCGCCGCCTCGATCTCGTCCTCCGCCCCGAGCGCGACCAGCATCCCCGCGGGCGGCTACGTCACGTTCGGCTCGACCATCGGCCTGGGCGGCAGCGACTCGCTGTTCCTGCTCGACGGCAGCGGCAACACCGTCGACTCGGTCAGCTGGGCCGCGTCCGGCGCCTCGCCCTCGGACGAGCGCTGCGCCACCGGCTTCCAGACCTCCGCGAGCGCGACCTTCGGCGCGGTGAACTCCTGCGCGGGCAGCACCCCCGGCGGCGGCACCGGCGGCGGCACCGCCGGCCAACTGCTGGGCGGCGGCGGCACGTTGACCAGCGGCTGCACCCCGGAGGCCCCCGGCGGCACCGGTTCCACCCCGTCCGGCACCCAGTCCTGGCCCGGCGGCCTGGACGTCACCATCGCCGACAACGTCTGCGCGTTCACCACCTCCACCGGCCCCGAGGGCCGCGACGTCAGCGGGCTGGCCTTCGACCCGGCGAACCCGTCCGTGCTGTGGGCCGCCAAGAACAAGAACTGGCTGTACAAGCTGGTCAAGAGCAACGGCAAGTGGGTCCCGGACGCCACCTGGAGCGCCACCGGCAAACAGATCCGCTTCGCGGGCGGCACCGGCCAGCCCGACTCCGAGGGCCTGACCGTCGGCGGCAACGGCCACCTCTACGTGACCTCCGAGCGCGACAACGGCAACAACACCGTGCCGAAGGACACCGTCATGGAGTTCGACCCGGCGGCCACCGGCAGCACCCTCACCCCGCTGCACCAGTGGGACATGACCGCGCAGTTCCCGCAGCTGAACACCGGCAGCAAGGACGACGCCAACCTCGGCTTCGAGGGCGTCGGCTACGTCCCGGACAGCTGGCTGACCGCCAACGGCTGGACCGACCCGCTCACCGGCGCCGCCTACTCCCCGGCGAACTACCCGCTGCACGGCGCCGGCCTGTTCTTCGCCGGCCTGGAGTACGACGGCACCCTGCACGTCTACGGCCTCAACTCGGACGGCAGCTTCACCACCTTCGGCACCGTCTCCACCGGAAAGCCGGGCGTGATGGACGTGACCTTCGACGCCGGCGCCCAGCGCATCGTCGCCACCTGCGACAACACCTGCGGCGAGACCCACACCTTCCTGAAGGTCAACGCCTCCGGCGCGATCGTCCCCGACGTGACCTACACCAACCCCGCCGTCATGCCGGTCGACAACCTGGAGGGCTTCGCCCTCGCCCCGGCCTCCACCTGCGCGGGCGGCTTCCGCGAGGCGGTCTGGAGCGACGACGGCATCTACGGCTTCGGCTCCGGCAGCTCCTCGTACGGCCACGCCCTCTACAGCGGCACCTTCCCCTGCTGACGCCCCGCTGATTCCCTGTTGATGCCCTGTTGATGCCCTGCTGATCACCGCCCGCCCGACACCGGGGCCCCGACCGCAGCACCACGCGGTCGGGGCCCCCGCCGTTCCCGGGGCGCCGCTCAGCCCCGGCCGTCCGCCGCGCTCCCCGCCCCCTCGGCAGGCCCGTCGGGCGCGCCCGGCCCGTCGGGCTCCGGCGCGGGCTTGGCGAGCAGCACGTCGCGGGCCTGCTCGGCGGCGCGCAGCAGCATCTCGGAGAGGTGGTCGAGGAACCGGGCGACGTTCTCCAGCCGCGTCCCGGCGGGGCTGGACGAGCCGAGGAGCGGCACACCCTGGCGGGCGGCGGCGGCCACCGCGGAGTTGGAGTGGGCGCTGGCCACCGCGGACTGGTACCAGATCTCGTCGTCCACCACGTAGCGCTCGCGGCGGCGCTCGTCGCGCTCCCGGCGGACCATCGACTGCTCGTCCAGGAAGGCCACCGCCTTGGACACCGACGCCGGGCTGACCTGGAGGCGCTGGGCGAGTTCACCGGCGGTCAGGCTGCCGGAGTCGGTGACCAGCAGTGCGGCCAGCACCCGGGCGGGCATCCGGCTCAGGCCGGACTGCATGAAGACGGTGGTGATCGACTCCTCGAAGGCGCCGATCGCGCCGGGGTCGCGTCCGTCGCCGGGGCGGTCGGCCGGGCGCGGGTCGCGGGACGGCGCGGTCCGGCGGTGGGCGCGGTGCTCGGTGGCCCGGTGGGCGAGGTCGGCCCGGTAGCCGGTCGGGCCGCCGTTGCGCATGACCTCGCGGGTGACGGTGGAGGTCGGACGGTCGAGCCGGCGGGCGATCTCCGCGTAGGCGAGGTCGTCGGCCAGCCCCAGCGCGATCTGCTGGCGCTCCTGCTGGGTGAGCCTGCCTCCCGGCATCGGGGGCCTCCTTCTGCGGTGCGTGACGTTGCCGCGCCCAGCATAGCGTTCACCCTCAGCCTATTGCAACGAATACCTCCCCTGACGTTGCGTTAGCTTCAGCACCATTGCAACGATTTATCTACCCTGAACTGCACTGATGCCATTCGATTGCAACAAGCTTGTTGCTCGATCCTTGAACGCAACGTAGCGTTTCCAATGTCAGAAACGAAGCGGCGCCGCACCGGCACCGCACCGCGAACAGGGAGCCCCCCATGCAGAAGTTCCACACCGCCGCCCCGATCACCGTCGCCCTGGACATCCCGGCCGGCCTGGTCCGGTTCATCGCCGCCGACCGCACCGACACCGTGGTCGAGCTGCTCCCCGCCGACCCGGCGAAGAGCCGCGACACCAAGGCCGTCGAGCAGACCGAGGTCGCCTACGCCGACGGCGTGCTGCGGATCACCACCGACGCCGCCGCGCACCGCCTGCTCGGCCCGTCCGGCGCCCTGGAGGTCACCGTGCAGCTGCCCGCCGGCTCCACGGTCGAGGCGAAGAGCGCGGACGCCCGGCTCCGGGGCGTCGGCCGGCTCGGCGACGTCGCCTTCGAGAGCGCCCGGGGCACCGTCAAGCTCGACGAGGCGTCCGCCGCCCGACTCACCCTGCAGGACGGCGACATCGAGGTCGGCCGCCTCACCGGCCCCGCCGCGTTCAGCACCCAGCGCGGCGACCTGACCGTCACCGAGGCGGTGCGCGGCACGCTCGACCTGACCACCAAGTCCGGCTCGATCTCGGTCGGCGTGGCCCGCGGCGTCTCCGCCTCGCTGGACGCCGGCACCGGCTACGGCCGCATCCACAACGCGCTGCGCAACGCCGACGACGTCCCCGCCGTCACCATCCGCGCCACCACCGCGCACGGCGACATCTCCGCCCGCACCGCCTGACGCGCCGCCACCTCACCGGCGCAGCAAGCCCCGCACGTCACACCCACTTCCCAAGGAGCACCTCATGACCGGCTTGGCCATCGCGGCGGACGGGCTGCGCAAGTCCTACGGCGACAAGGACGTCCTGAAGGGCGTCGACCTGGCCGTCCCCGCGGGCACGGTCTTCGCCCTGCTCGGCCAGAACGGGGCCGGCAAGACCACCGCCGTCAAGATCCTCTCCACCCTGGTCCGCCCGGACGCCGGACAGATCCGCATCGCCGGGCACGACGTGGCCACCGCCCCCCAGCAAGTGCGCGCCTCGATCGGCGTCACCGGCCAGTTCTCCGCCGTGGACGGCCTGATCACCGGCCGGGAGAACATGCACCTGATGGCCGACCTGCACCACCTGCCCAAGGCCGAGGGCCGGGCCAGGGCCGTCGAGCTGCTGGCCCGCTTCGACCTCACCGACGCCGCCGACAAGCCCGCCGCCACCTACTCCGGCGGCATGAAGCGCCGCCTGGACATCGCCATGACCCTGGTCGGCGACCCGCAGGTCATCTTCCTCGACGAGCCCACCACCGGACTCGATCCCCGCAGCCGGCACCAGATGTGGCAGACCATCCGCCGGCTCGTCACCGGCGGCACCACCGTCCTGCTCACCACCCAGTACCTCGAGGAAGCCGACCAGCTCGCCGACCGCATCGCCGTCCTGCACAACGGCACCATCGCCGCCCAGGGCACCCCCGACGAACTCAAGCGCCTCGTCCCCGGCGGCCACGTCCGCCTGCGCTTCACCGACCCGGCCACCTACCGCACCGCCGCCCGCACCCTGCCGCACGCCGCCCACGACGACGACGCCCTCACCCTGCGCGCCCCCAGCGACGGCAGCCAGCGCGCCCTGCGCACCCTCCTGGACCACCTGGACGCCGCCGGAATCGAAGCCGACGAACTCACCCTCCACACCCCCGACCTCGACGACGTCTTCTTCGCCCTCACCGGCGCCCCCACCAGCACCGTCCCCGCCCAGAACACCGCCGACACCGCCGACACCGCCGACACCGCCGACACCGCAACGGAGAACGCCCGATGAGCACCCCCGCCCTGGCCTTCCGCGACTCCGCCACCATGCT
Organism: Kitasatospora cineracea; assembly: GCF_003751605.1. Classification (NCBI taxonomy): domain Bacteria; kingdom Bacillati; phylum Actinomycetota; class Actinomycetes; order Kitasatosporales; family Streptomycetaceae; genus Kitasatospora; species Kitasatospora cineracea. The sequence continues at coordinate 1,728,292 of NZ_RJVJ01000001.1, read as the reverse complement.
GCGCCGCAACCTCCTGCACGCCCGCCGCTACCCCTCCCTCACCCTCAACCTGCTGCTCACCCCGGTGATGCTGCTCCTGCTGTTCGTCTACGTCTTCGGCAACGCGATGAGCGGCGGCACCGGCCGCACCGCCTACCTCGCCTACCTCGTGCCCGGCATCCTGATGATGACCATCGGCTCGACCGTGATCGGCTCCGCCGTCTCCATGGCCACCGACATGAACGAGGGCATCGTCGCCCGCTTCCGCACCATGGCCATCCACCGCAGCTCGGTGCTGTTCGGCCGGGTCGTGGGCAGCGTCCTGCAGTGCGTCGCCTCGGTGGTGCTGGTCGGCGCCGTCGCCCTGGCCATCGGCTTCCGCTCGCACGGCGCCACCGCGCTGGAGTGGCTGGCCGCCCTCGGTCTGCTCGCCCTGGTCTCCCTCGCCTTCACCTGGATCGCCGTCGCCCTCGGCCTGGGCAGCCCCAACGCCGAGGCCGCCAGCAACGCCGCCATGCCGCTGATCCTGCTCCCGATGATCTCCAGCGCCTTCGTCCCCCTGCACTCCATGCCCGGCTGGTTCCAGCCCGTCGCCCAGTACCAGCCCTTCACCCCCGCCATCGAAACCCTGCGCGGCCTGCTCCTGGGCACCCACATCGGCAACAACTGGTGGATCGCCCTCCTCTGGTGCGCGGCCCTCACCGTCCTCGGCCACCGCTGGTCCCGCGCCCAGTTCGACCGCGACCCGCAGTAATCCGTGCCACCCGCCCCGCCCCGCGCACCGCCCCGGCCCTTCCGACGGCACGTCGAACCACCCGCACGGCAACGGCAGTTGACCACAGCGGGGAGGTGGTGACGAACCGTCGGAAGGGCCGTTCCGCGTACGCGTGCGCGCCCCGCACACCCGCTGCCGCCGCCGCGGACGGGCACGGACGGGGACGGTTCGCGGCGGGTGCCGTGGAGGTGGGGGTGGCGCTGCGGCGCCGGGGGTCGACCGCCCGGACGCCGGGGTTCCGCGTGTCGCGGTGCTGCCGCGCGGCGCCGGCGGGCCGTCGCGGAGGGCCGGAACGGGCGGTGTGCGCCGTCGTTCCGGGGCGGCAGGAAGGTGTGCGTCCTGCCGGACTTCAGTCACGTGCAGGGGCGTCGGGCGTCATCGCCCGCCACCGCCGGCGTCCTGCTCCGGTCGATGGCCCGCCCCGGGGGCGGTGGTCCGCCCTCCTCGGTGTCCTGCGGTTCAGTGTCCGGCGGCCCCCCGGGTCCAGACCGGGTCGAGGACGAGTGCGGTGAGCGCCTCGCCGGTCATCGGCGGCGGCCCGGCGTACAGGTCCTGGCCGTGGCCGGGGAGCGGGACGTTGCCGGACTCGGCCAGGACCTGGGTGCCGTCGGTGCGGTACAGCTCGGCCTGCCACACCTGCGGGAGGTCCGGCGGCATCTTCGGCAGGTAGAGCATCACGGTGCTGCCGTCCGGCTGCTGGACGAGGGAGCAGTCCGGCCGCTCGCCGCACAGGTTCGACGACAGGGGCACGCCCGCGGACGCGGCCGCGTTCGACCTGCGAATGATGCTGATCTGCACGGTGCCGGTCTTGGTGCCGTTGGTGACGGTGTACCCCGCGCCGATCGTGTCCGGCAGGGTGCGGACCGCCGCGGGGAGCCCGCCCTGCTGCTCGGCCAGCTTCTTCAACTCCTCTTCGCTGCCCGCCTTCTTCCGGTTGTCGAGCAGCGCCGGGTCGCCGTCCGGGTGGTACCCGGCCGGGAGCCGGGACTTGAGCAGCTCGGCGATCTCCTCGGCGGTGGCCGGCCCGGTGCGGGTGGCGCCGGGCGAGGCGGAAGCCGACGCGGACGCGGATGTCGACGCGGACGCGGTGCCCCCGCCGGCCGGGCCGACCGCGGTGGTGGCGGGCGTCGCCCCGCCCCCGAGGGCGGTCGCGCCGAGCACCGCGACGGCGGCGACGGCCGCGACGCTGCCCGTGACGGCGGCGAGCCGCAGGCCCCGGCGGCGGCGCCCCCGGTGCAGCAGTTCGGCCACCGGGGCCGGTCCGGCGGGTCCGTGACGGTCCGCCAGGTCCCGCAGGGCGCGGGACACCTCCTGGTCTTCGGTGTCGTTCATCGGATGACGCTCTCCTGGTTCTTCGACTGGTTGCCGGACAGCACGGTGCGCAACCGGGCCATCGCCCGGAAGTGCTGGCTCTTGACGGTGCCGACCGAGCAGCCGAGAGTCGCGGCGGTGTCCTTCTCCGAGAGGTCCTCGAAGTGCCGCAGCACGACCACCGCCCGTTGCCGGGGCGGCAGTTCGCGCAGGGCGCGGTACAGCTCGTCGGTCGTCTCCGGCGACGCCCCGCTTCCTGCGGGGGCGTCCGGCGGCTCGGCGGTGAGCAGTTCCCTCCGGCGGCGCCGCCACCAACTGATGTGGTTGTTGACCAGCATCCGCCGCAGGTAGGCGTGCGGATCCTCGGTCCTCATCCGCCCCCAGCGCACGTACAACTTGACCAGGCAGTCCTGGAGCAGCTCTTCGCCCCGGTGCCGGTCGCCGGTGATCAGCGTCGCGGTGCGCAGGTGCCGGGGCCAGGCGGTCCCGACGAAATCGGCGTAGGCGTCGTCCTCGGTTTTTCGGCTCACACCGACCAGACGCCGGGCCCCGCGGAAAGGTTGTCACCGCTTCCGGCACCGGGTCCGCGCGGCCGGCGCCGGGTCCGCGCGGCCGGCGCCCGACCGTGCGGAACCGAACGACCCCGGCCGGGGCTCCTGTTGACCACGGGGGGCGGCGTTCCGGCCGTCCCGCCGACCGGGTCGGAGGCCGTGCCGTGCTGCTCCTGCTGTTCCTCGTGCTGGTGCCCGTGTTCTTCGGGACGCTGGTCGCGCTGCTGGTGCGCTCCGGCCGCGCGGCGTTCGACCGGCGGTGGGAGCGGCTGCTGGCGCTGCTGCTGTCCGGGGCGGCCCTGCTGGTGCTGGGCCTGGTGCTGCTGCACCTCGCGGGCGCGGTCTTCACGGCGGAGGAGGGCGGCACCGACTCCTCGCCGATGCGGCCGTGCCGGATCCCCGGGAATCCCGCCGAGCACGTGATCGGCTACCGGATCGACCTGGTGCCGGTGGTCGGCTTCTCCTGCGTCCTGACCGACGGCTCCTCGTACGGCACCGACGAGGTCCCGGCGCACCTGACCCCGCTGGCGGTCGGCCTCGGCCTGCTGGCCGCCGGCGCCCGGTCCGCGGACCGGCGCCGGACCCGGGCCGAGGAGGCGAACGGCCTCACCGCTCAGTCGAGTTGAGCGGGCAGGCCGAACGGCGCGAAGTGCTCGGCCCCCAGGAAGGAGACCAGCCCGGCGATCCGGCCGTCCGCGGCCAGGTCGAGGACGGTGACCGACCAGGCGGTGTGCACCGCGTCGGCCGAGGCACCGAGGTAACAGGCCACGGCGGGACGGGAGTTGGCCTCGACCGGGACGGTCCGCCAGCTGGGGCAGCGGGTCAGCGGGACGGCCCGCGCGAACGCCATGACGGCGTCCCGGCCCCGGTACCAGTGCGGCAGCGGCGGCATCGACCAGGTGACGTCCTCGGTGAGCAGCGCGACCAGGGCGTCGGCGTCGCCGCGCTCCAGCGCCCCGCGGCCACCGTGGCCCGGGCCCGCGCGTCGCCGGGTCCCGGCGCGGACGGGGAACCGGACGGGGCGGCGGCGAGTCGGCGGCGGGCCCGGGCGAGCGCCGAGTTGACCGAGCCGGGGGTGGTGTTCAGCAGCCCGGCGATCTCGGCGACGGAGAACCCGAGCACGTCGAACAGCAGCAGCGCGGCCCGCTGGTTTCCGGGCAGCTGCTGGAGCGCCGCGACGAACGCCAACTCGACGGCCTCGTACCGCTCGTAGCGTTCGGCCGGGTCGCCGCCGGCCCCGGTGGGGTACGGGCCGAGCCAGGCCACCCCGGTGGCGGGCGCGCTGTCCAGGACGACCCGTTCGCTGGCCGGTCCGAGGTCGACAGGCAGTGCGCGCCGGCCGCGCCGCTCGGCGGCGTCCAGGCAGGTGCGGGTGGCCACGGTGTACAGCCAGCCGCGCAGTGAGCCGCGCCCCTCGAACCGGCCGATCCCGCGCCAGGCCCGCAGCAGCGCCTCCTGCAGGGCGTCGTCGGCGTCGTGCACCGAGCCGAGCATCCGGTAGCAGTGCGCGTGCAGCTCGCGCCGCAGCGGCGCGAGCAGCCGGGTGAACGCCGCGCCGTCCCCGGCCCGGGCGAGCAGCAGGTCCGCCGCGGCCCCGTCCGTTCCGCCCGGCCCGCCCGATCCGTCCGGTTCCGGAGAAACCTCGCTCATGGGCGACGATTCTGCCGCACCGCGCCGGTCTCCTCCTCGAACGGCTTTCCCGTTCCCGACCCCGAGGAGCCCCCGATGGCAAACGTTCCGCACACCGCCGCCTGGTTCGACCTGTCCTCCCCCGACGCCCCACGCGCCCGCGCCTTCTACGGCGGCCTGTTCGGCTGGCCGGTGCACGTCCTGGACGGGAGCGGGACGTACGCGCTGGTCGGCGACGACGGCGCCGGGCAGCCGACCGGCGGCATCGGCCAGGCCGGGCCGGACGCCCCGTACACCGGTTTCGCCGTCTACTTCCGGGTGGACGACCTGGACGCGGCCCTGGAGCGGGCGGTGGAGCTGGGCGGCGCCCGCCGCCTGGAGCCGCACCCGGTGCCGGGCGGCGACCGCCTGGCGGTGTTCACCGACCCGGACGGCAACGCGGTCGGCCTGCTCGGCAGGTGAGCGGGCAGCGGGCCCGCACCGTGCTCCGCGGTGCGGGCCCTCGTCCGCCGGGGCGTCAGCTCGCGGCGAGCAGCTCCAGGGTGTCGATCACCCGGTTGGAGAAGCCCCACTCGTTGTCGTACCAGGCGACCACCTTCACGTGGCGGCCGTCGACCCGGGTCAGCTCGGAGTCGAAGATCGAGGACGCCGGGTTGCCGGTGATGTCGGAGGAGACCAGCGGGTCCTCCGAGTACTCCAGCACGCCCGCCAGCTTGCCCGCCGCGGCCTCGCGGTAGGCGGCGAGCACCTCCGCGCGGGTGACGTCGCGGGCGACGACGGTGTTCAGCTCGACGATCGAGCCGACCGGCACCGGCACCCGGATCGAGTCGCCGGACAGCTTGCCGTCCAGCTGCGGCAGCACCAGGCCGATCGCCTTGGCGGCGCCGGTGGTGGTCGGGACGATGTTGACGGCGGCGGCGCGGGCCCGGCGCGGGTCGCGGTGCGGGCCGTCCTGGAGGTTCTGCTCCTGGGTGTAGGCGTGCACGGTGGTCATGAACCCGTGCTCGATGCCCGCGAGTTCGTCGAGGACGGCGGCCAGCGGGGCGAGCGCGTTGGTGGTGCAGGAGGCGTTGGAGACGATCGTGTGCACGGCCGGGTCGTACGCGTCGGTGTTGACGCCGTAGGCGAGGGTGACGTCGGCGCCGTCGGACGGGGCGGAGACCAGCACCTTCTTCGCGCCCGCGGTGAGGTGGGCGCGGGCGGCGTCGGCGGAGGTGAACCGGCCGGTGGCCTCCAGCACGATGTCGACGCCGAGTTCGGCCCAGGGCAGGTCGACCGGGTTGCGCTCGGCGAGGACCTTGATCCGGCGGCCGTCGACCACCAGGGTGTCGCCCTCGACGGTGACCGGGCGGCCGAGCCGGCCCGAGGTGGTGTCGTAGGCGAGCAGCCGGCCGAGCGCGGTGGGCTCGGTCAGGTCGTTGACGGCGACGACCTCCAGCTTGCTGTCGCGCTCCAGCAGGGCGCGCAGCACGTTGCGTCCGATGCGGCCGAATCCGTTGACGGCGATGCGGGTCATGGGTGGTGCCCTTCTCTGCGGCTCTCCTGCGGGGTGGTGTGCTTCCACTCTCGCTCGCCGGACGGGCGGTCGGCAGTGGCGCCCGTGCCACTGTTCGCAAGGATCGTGCCAGCCGGTCACTGCCCCCTGGTGAAGGTCCGCCGGTACTCGCTGGGCGTGGTCCCGAGGATCTGCTGGAAGTGCGCGCGCAGGTTCGCGCCGGTGCCCAGGCCGGTCTCGGCGGCGATCCGCTCGACGCTGTGCTCCGAGCGTTCCAGCAGCTCACGGGCCAGGTCGACGCGGGCCCGCAGCACCCACTGCATCGGCGTGTAGCCGGTGTCCTCGACGAAGCGGCGGGAGAAGGTGCGCGGCGAGACGGCGGCGTGCCGGGCCAGCGCCCGGACGGTCAGCGGCCCGTCCAGCCGGTGCAGCGCCCACTCCCGGGTGGCCGCGAACCGCTCGCCGACCGGCTCGGGCACGCTGCGCGGCACGTACTGGGCCTGGCCGCCGCTGCGGTAGGGCGCGGCGACCAGCCGGCGCGCGGTGTGGTTGGAGGCGGCCACCCCGAGGTCGCTGCGCAGCACGTGCAGGCACAGGTCGATGCCGGACGCGGCGCCCGCCGAGGTGAGCACGCTGCCCTCGTCGACGAACAGCACGTTCTCGTCCACCCGCACCTCGGGGTACTTGGCGGCCAGCGCCCGGGTGTAGTGCCAGTGCGTGGTGGCCCGGCGGCCGTCCAGCAGCCCGGTCGCGGCCAGCGCGAACGCCCCGGTGGAGATCGCCGCCAGCCGGGCCCCGCGGGCGTGCGCGGCGCGCAGCGCGTCGACCACGGCGGGCGGCGGGTCGTCCCGGTCGGGGTGCCGGTAGCCGGGCACGAACACCGACTCGGCCCACTCCAGCGCCTCCAGCCCGTGCGCCACGTGGTACGACAGGCCGTCCCCGCCCGCGACCAGCCCGGGCGCCGCCCCGCACACCCGCACCTCGTACGGCATGCTGCCCCGGGTGGAGAACACCTGCGCCGGGATCCCGACGTCGAGCGGCTTGGCGCCGTCCAGGACCAGCACGGCCACCCGGCGCAGACGAGGAGATGACATCCCCTCAGCGTAGGCGCCGCCCGCCGCCCGCCCCGGCCGGTCAGTAGGCGACGCCGAGGATCCGCCCGACGGTGTCCGGGTCGGACACGCCGCGCAGCATGCAGTGCGCGACGTCCGCCCGCGACACCTTCGACCCGCCGCGCAGGTTCTGCCCGTACGCGACCCGGTAGTCACAGGTCAGCGGGCCGTCGGTGAGCCGGGGCGGCCGCACCACCGTCCAGTCCAGGCCGCCGGCCAGCACCACGTCCTCCATCCGGGCCAGGTCCGCGTAGTGCGCGCGCAGCACCCGCTTCACCACCGGCGTCAGCACGTACCGCATCACCGGCCCCTCGCCCGGGTCGTGCCGCGGCGGGTTCGGCCGGTCCGGCGAGGCCACCGTCCCGACCGGCGCGGCACTCACCACCAGCAGCCGCCGCACCCCGGCCTCCCGCATCGCCCCCACCACCGCCCGCGTCCCGGCCTCCGCGACCCCGACCCCCGCCTTCCCGACCGCTCCCAGCCCGGACAGCACCGCATCCGCCCCCGCCACCGCCTCCCGCAACTCCCCCGCCCCGGCCCGCGCCAGATCCGCCCGCACCACCCGGACCCCCACGTCCCCCAACTTCCCCGGATCCCGCACCACCGCCGTCACCTCGTGCCCGGCCCCCACCGCCTGCTCCAACAACTGCCGCCCGATCCCCCCGCTGGCAGCCACCACAGTCAGCTTCATCGTCTTCTCCCGTCATCCCGATTAATCGTCAATTCCATTACCGAACACCACAGTTACCGCCCCCACTCGCCCCCCACCGGAGCCCGCGGCACAGCCGCACCCCCGCCGCCCCTGCCGGGCCTGCGCCGCATCCCCGTTCCCCTCCCACCCGCCGGAACCCCCGCCCCTCCCCCTCTCCCTCCCTTCCTCCCGCCGGAGCCCGCGGCGCAGCCGCACCCCCGCCCCTTCGACCGCCCACCGCCCTCAGCCCTCCTCCCCCACCCGCCGGAACCCCCGCCCCTTCCCCCTCCCCATCCCTTCCTCCCACCGGAGCCCGCGGCGCAGCCGCACCCCCGCCCCTTCGACCCTTCGACCCTTCGACCGCCCATCGGCCTCATCCCTCCTCCCCCACCCGCGCGAGCTTGTCCGGGTTGGTCACGAAGTAGATGTCCGTGACCTGTTCCCCGTCCGCCGACAGGTCCAGCACCAGCACCGCGAACGGTGCCGTGCCGACGAACAGGACGGCTGACGGGTCGCCGTTGGTGGTGGCCCACTGGACCCGGATGCCTTGCGGGGCCCGGGTGGAGCCGCCGATGAGCAGTCGGGCGATCTGTTCGCGGCCGTGCACCGGACGGGCCCCGGCGGCCGTCGCCTTGCCGCCGCCGTCGGCCCAGAGGGTGACGTCGGGGGCGAGCAGTTGCAGTAGCGCGTCGAGGTTCCCGCCGCCGACGGCGGCGGCGAAGCGTTCGGTGGCCTGGCGCCGGACGGCCGGATCGGCCCGGTAGCGGGGGCGCCGGGCGCGGACGTGTTCGCGGGCCCGGTGGGCGAGTTGGCGGACGGCGGCGGGGGTGCGGCCGAGGATCTCGGCGGTCTCCGGGTGGCTGTACCCGAAGACTTCGTGCAGCACGAACACGGCGCGTTCCAGCGGTGTGAGCGTCTCCAGCACGACCAGCAGGGCGATCGAGACGGCTTCGGCGCGTTCGCCCGGGTCTTCTTCGGCCGGGGCGACGAGCGGTTCGGGCAGCCAGGGACCGAAGTAGCTCTCGCGGCGTCGGCTGATCTCGGTGCGTCGGGCGAGTGCGGTGTTGACCGCGGTGCGCACCAGGTAGGCGCGGGGGTGGAGGATCGGTCCGGCTTCGGCGGACCGGTGTCGGCCGGACCAGGCGAGCCAGGTCTCCTGCAGGACGTCCTCGGTGTCGGTGACGGTGCCGAGCAGGTTGTAGACCATGGAGAACAGCAGTTCCCGGTGGTCGGTGAACACCTCGGTGGCCTCGTCCATCGCGTCGGTCTCCTCCGTTTTCCGCTTCCGGCTGCACCCCGAGAGTGGCGGATGCCCCGGGGTGTGACACGGAGGCGGGAGAAAACGCGGAGGAGGTCCGCGCCGCTGTCGGCGGCGCGGACCTCTGCGCAACGGTGCCCGGGCGTCAGCCCATGCTCTTCTGCCCGTCCAACGACTCCCGGATGATGTCGGCGTGCCCGGCGTGCTGGGCGGTCTCGGCGATGATGTGCAGCACGGTGCGGCGGGCCGACCAGCTCACGCCGGGGGCGAACCAGGGCGCCGCGGGCAGCGGCTGCGAGACGCCCAGGTCGGGCAGGCCGAGCAGCAGTTCGTCGGTGCCGCGGGCCACCGCCTCGTACGCGGTGAGCACGCCGAGCAGGGTCTCCTCGGGCAGCAGCCGGAACTCGTCCACCCGGGCCTGCAGGTCGGCCTCGGTGAAGGAGCTGAAGTCCGGCATCGCGGACGGGCCCCGGACGATGAACGCCGACCAGGCCCGCTCCATCGAGGTGACGTGCTTGATCAGGCCGCCGATGGTCAGCTCGCTGACGGTGGTGCGCTGCCGGGCCTGCTCGTCGGTGAGGCCGCGGGCGGTCAGCCGCAGGAAGTGCCGGATGGCGCGGAGCTCCGCGATCAGGTCGGCGTGCTCGGGGGTCGGCCCCTCGACGGTGGCGGCGGGGTACTGGCCGTCCTCGGTCTGGACGGTCTCGACGGCCTCGGCGGTCCGGGTGGCCTCAGTGGTCTCAGCGGTCTCGGTGATCATGGTGTCGCCCTCTCCGAAGTGCGGTGCCGTTGCGGTGCGTTGAGGTGCTCCGAAGCGGTGCTCTGCGCGCTCCCCCTCGCTTCGTGTTCCACGTTACGGGCCATTGCGGCCACTTTCCGTCCGCAATTGCCGGAGGATGGGAACCATGGCCGACACCAGTGCCCGCACCCTGCGGCTGCTCACCCTGCTCCAGTCCCACCGCTACTGGCCGGGCGAGGAGCTCTCCACCCGGCTGGGCGTCTCCGCCCGCACCCTGCGCCGCGACGTCGACCGGCTGCGCGAGCTGGGTTACCCGGTGGAGGCCCGGCGCGGCGTCGACGGCGGCTACCAGCTGGCCGCGGGCGCCGCGCTGCCCCCGTTGGTGATCGACGACGAGGAGGCGGTCGCGCTGGCCGTCGGCCTGCAGGCGGCGGCGGACGGCGCGGTGGAGGGCATCGCGGAGGCGTCGGTGCGGGCGCTGGCCAAGGTGGTCCAGGTGATGCCGGCCCGGCTGCGCCGCCGGGTGGAGGCGCTGCGGTCGGTCACCGTCCCCGCGCAGTGGCAGACCGACACCGCCGCCCGGATCGACCCGGACACCCTGACCGCCGTCGCCCTGGCCTGCCGGGACACCGAGCGGCTGCACTTCCGCTACCGGGCCGCCGACGGCACCGCCACCGAACGGCACACCGAGCCGCACGGCCTGGTCCGGCTCGGCCGCCGCTGGTACCTGGTCGCCTACGACCTCACCCGGCAGGCGTGGCGCACCTTCCGCCTCGACCGCCTCGCCGGCCCCGAGCCCACCGGCGCCCGCTTCCTGCCCCGTACCCTGCCGGCCGAGGACGCCGCCGAGTTCGTCCGGGCCGGCCTCCAGGGCCAGCCCCGCCCGCACCGGGTCGAGGCCCTGGTGGACGCCCCCGCCGCGACGGTCCGGCAGAAGATCGGCGCCTGGTCCGAGGTCGAGGAGATCGCCCCCGGCCGCACCCGGGTGCGGATGAACGCCGACGCCCTGGAGTGGCCCGCGATGGCCCTCGGCTCGCTGGAGGCGGACTTCCGGATCGTCTCCCCGCCCGAACTCGCCGCCCTGCTGGCCGCCTGGGGCGAACGCTTCACCCGCTGCACCGGCTCCGACGAACAGGCAGAATCGGGCCGGTGACGACACCGCAGCTGCTCACTCCCGCCGAGGCCGCCGAACGCTCGGGGTTCAGCCTGGACACCCTGCGCTACTACGAACGGATCGGCCTGCTCACCTCCATCACCCGCGCCACCAGCGGCCACCGCCGCTTCACCCCCGAGGACATCGGCTGGCTCGGCATCCTGCGCTGCCTGCGCGACACCGGCATGCCGATCGCCGACATGCGCCGCTACGCCGAACTCGCCCGCACCGAGGGCCCCGACAGCCTGCTCGGCCGCATCGAACTCCTGGAACGCCACGACACCGCCGTCACCGACCAGATCGCCCTCCTGGAACGCCAACGCACCCACCTCCGCGACAAGATCGACCACTACCGCGGCGTCCTCGCCCAGGACTGACCCCTTGTCGCCGGGCCCCTGGGCAGCGGAGCTACCCGGCGGTAGGGTCGCCGCACGCTCGGGCTGGGTGATCTCGGAGGTTGCGGTGGAGTACGGCGAGTACCGGGGGTACGACGCGGTGGGGCTGGCCGCCCTGGTGGCGGCCCGGGAGGTGACGGCCGGGGAGCTGCTGGAGGTCGCGATCGGTCGGGCCGAGCAGGTCGGCGGGCGGCTGAACGCGGTGGTCCGGCCGATGTACGCGCAGGCCCGGGAGCGGGCGGCGGGGGAGCTGTCCGGCCCGTTCGCGGGGGTGCCGTTCCTGGTCAAGGACCTGCTCCAGGACTACGCGGGCCTGCCCACCGGCAGCGGCTGCCGGGCGCTGCAGCACACGCCCGCGGCCGCGCACAGCGAGTCGGTGCGGCGCTGGCTGGACGCCGGGCTGGTGGTGTTCGGGAAGACCAACACGCCGGAGTTCGGCAGCAAGGGCGTCACCGAGCCGGAGGCCACCGGCCCGGCCCGCAACCCGTGGGACACCGCCCGCACCCCGGGCGGCTCCTCGGGCGGTTCGGCGGCGGCCGTCGCCGCGGGCGTCGTCCCGGTGGCGGGCGCCAACGACGGCGGCGGCTCGATCCGGATACCGGCGGCCTGCTGCGGCCTGTTCGGCCTCAAGCCGGGCCGCGGCCTGGTCCCGGCCGGTCCGGCCGCCGCCGAGCACCTGCACGGGGCCGCCACCGACGGCGTCGTCTCGCGCAGCGTCCGGGACACCGCCGCGATGCTGGACGTGCTGGCGGGCGCCCCCGACCCGGCCGGCCCGTACCTGCCGCACCGTTCCGCCGAGCCGTTCGCCGAACTGGCCCGCCGCGCGCCCGGCCCGCTGCGGATCGGCTTCACCACCCGTTCCCCGCTGGGCACCGAGGTGCACCCGCAGGCGGTGGCCGCCGTCGCGGACGCCGCGGCCCTGCTGGAGGAGCTCGGCCACCACGTCGAGGAGGCCGGCACCGGCATCGACGAACGCGGCCTGGCGATGGACTTCCTGGCCATGTGGGCCACCGAGACCGCCGCCACCGTGGACGAGGTCAAGCGCCTGACCGGCTCCGGGAACGCGGGCTTCGAGCTCGACACCCACGTGCTGGCCGCCGCCGGCCGCCGGCTGCGCGCGCCCGCCTACTACGCCGCCCACCAGCGCTGGAACCTGTACAACCGGCAGCTCGCCGCCTTCCACACCCGGCACGACCTGCTGCTCACCCCGACCCTGGCGCAACCCCCCGTCCGGATCGGCGAGTTGGACACCCCGCCGGCGGTCCGGGCGCTGGCCCGGCTGCTGCTGCCGCTCGGCCTGCTGGGCCTGCTCAGCCGGACGAAGGCGTACGAGGACGCGGTGATCACCAACCTGGCGCCGGTCCCGTTCACCCAGCTCGCCAACATCACCGGCCGGCCCGCCGCCAGCGTCCCGCTGCACCGCACCCCCGACGGCCTGCCGCTGGGCGTGCAGTTCGTGGCGCCGCTGGGCGGCGAGGGCACCCTGCTCGCCCTCGCCGCCCAGTTGGAGTCGGCCCGCCCCTGGGCCCACCTAGAGCCCGGTCCCTGAGGGGGCCTCAGCCCATCGTCTTCTGCCCGTCCAGGGCCTCGCGCAGGATGTCGGCGTGCCCGGCGTGCTGCGCGGTCTCCGCGACCACGTGCAGCAGCACCCGGCGCACGCTCCAGGTCGCGCCCGGCTCGAACCAGGGCGCGGCGGGCAGCGCCTGCTCGCTGTCCAGGTCGAGGGTGGCGACCAGGTTGTCGGTGTGCTCGGCGACGGCCCGGTAGCGCTCCAGCAGGACGTCCAGCGTCTCGCCGTCCAGCATCCGGAACTGTTCGGCCCAGCTGTCGGCGTCGTGCGGCGCGCCCTCGGCGTGCATCGCCTCGGCGCCGCCGACGGCGAACCGCAGCCAGCGCTCCTCGACCCCGGCGACGTGCTTGACCAGCCCGCCGAGGGTGAGTTCGCTGACGGTGGTGCGCTGCCGGGCCTGCTCGTCGGTGAGGCCGCGGACGGTGTAGCGCAGGAAACCGCGCTGCTTGTCGAGCGCGGCCAGCAGGTCCGCGCGTTCGCCGGTGAGGCCGGTGATCGGGACGACCATCGTTCAGGCCACCTCCACCGTGCTCGGCGGTTCGCCCTCGGCGGCGCCCGGGTCGATCAGCGAGAACGCCGCGCCCTGCGGGTCGACGAAGGACGCGAACCGCCCGAACGGGCTGGTCATCGGCCCGAACACCAGCTGCCCGCCGGCCTGCGCGACCCGCCCGGCCGCCGCGTCGCAGTCGTCCACCACGAAGTGGACGCTGACGAACGGCGCCACCTGGGACGGCACGTCCGGCCCCATGCCCATCACACCGAGCGCGGGCGTGTCGCCGAGGGTGTGGACGCTGTAGTCCACCTTGTCGTCGACGATCTTCCGCACCCGGTACGGGAACACCTGCGGGAAGAAGGAGTTGGCCGCGGCGGTGTCCCGGGTGAAGACCTCCGCCCAGCCGTAGCTGCCGGGCGCGTCGCGCAGTTCGAAGCCCCGGTGCCGGTCGGCCTGCCAGACGCCGAACAGCACGCCCGCCGGGTCCCGGGCGAGCGCCATCGAGCCGAGGTCGCCGACCTTCGTCGGCTCCATCAGCAGCGTGCCGCCGGCCGCCCGGATCCGCTCCGCGGCGGCCTCCGCGTCGACCGTGGCCAGGTAGAGCACCCACGCGGAGCGGTCCTCCTGCCCGGGCGGCGGCGGGACGATCGCGGCGACCGCCCTGCCGTCCTTCGACGCCTGGGTGTAGCCGCCGAACTCGGACGCGGCCTCGCCGAACGTCCAGCCCAGCACCGCGCCGTAGAACGCCTCGGCGCCCTCCGGATCGGCGAACATCGCGTCCGCCCAGACGGGTGTGCCCTCGGGTTGCGCTGCCATGCTGCGGCTCCCTCCGCCGTCGGCCCCCGGGGCGCCGCCCCGGGGGAAAGCACGTTCCCCGCCACGCTAACCAGTGCGCCCGGCGGGCGCCCGGCGACGCGCTCGGCCGTACCCGAACGCCTGTTGCCCCGCAGTGACAATTCGTGCACCCTGCGGGGTCATTGGGCCGCCAGGATTGAGTCATCGCCCCGGACGACGGAACGGAAGAACCGGCGGGGGCCGACCCACCGCACACCACCGGCCACCGTTCCTGGGGGGAACAATCCATGTCCGTGCGCACCCGCCTCCGCCGCTCCTCCGCCGTCGCCCTCGTCTCCGCGGTCACCGCCGGCTCGGCCCTGCTGCTGACCGCCTGCGACCCGTCCGGCGACACCGCCGGCGCGCAGCCCGCCACCACCGCCCCGAGCCGCACCGCCACGGCCACCCCGACCGCCACCCCGACCGCGACCGCGACCGGCACCCCGGGCACCTCCGCCACCCCGTCGGCCACCGCGAGCCCCTCCGCCGCGGCCACCCCGACCACCGCCCCGACCACCCCCGCCAAGCAGCCGTCGGCCACGCCGACCAAGGCCGCGCTCAACCTCACCAAGGGCACCGGGCTGACCATCAGCAACGGCACCCGCTACGTGGTGATGGACGGCCGGACGGTCGACTTCGGCACCGTGGTCCGCGACCTGGCCTGGTCCCCGGACGGCAAGCGCGCCGCCTTCGTCGACGGCGACGGCAACCTGGAGACCTCCGACCCGGACGGCAGCCACAAGGTCCTGGTCGCCCGGGCCTCCTCCGGCGTCACCTGGTCCCACCCGACCTGGCAGGTCTTCGTCCCCAGCGAGAACGACGCCGCCATGTACCTGCAGCCCAAGAACAACCTGCAGTTCACCGCCGACGACCACGGCACCCTGCGGCTGCTCACCGTCCCCTCCAAGGGTGGCGCCCCGGCGCAGCTCTCCCTGGGCGTCTTCAGCGACCAGGACTCCAAGCCGCTCCCGGAGACCGGCAACCTGTGGCCGAACGGCGGCGGGCGCTACGGCTCCTCGGCCTACGCCAACCGGAACGACGGCCAGGTGTACCTCCGCGACGACTACCTGCGCCAGCAGGGCGGCGCCGTCACCAAGGGCGCCCAGCCCGACCTGTCCGACCAGGGCGACCTGGTGTTCGTCCGCTCCGTCGACGGCCACGACCACCTGTTCACCAAGACCGGCGGCTACGACGGCCCGGAGCACGACCTCACCCCGAAGGCCACCACGGACTGCACCGAGCCGGTCTTCTCCTCCGACGGCAAGACCGTCGCCTTCCGCGCCCCCGACGGCGTCTACACCGTCGCGGCCAAGGGCGGCACCCCCACCAAGGTCTCCGACACCGCCGGCCTGCCCGCCTACCGCGGCTGAGCCGGACCACCCCGCCGTACCGTCCCGGTCCACGCATTCAGGGTCCGCGGACCGGGACTCCCACCCGCCGGACCGGACGGCCCTGCCGTCCGGTCCGGCTCCTCCGCACTACTCCGCGATCCGCGCCAACTCGGCTTCCAGGTTCGGCAGTTGCTGGTCGGAATTGTCGTGCGGCAGCCACTCGACCGGGTCGAGGAAGCGGAACAGCACCCGGTCCGGGGTGATCGCGTACTCGTACTCGGCGAAGCCGACCACCGCGCCCAGCTCCCCCCGGGCCGCCCCGCGCAGCACGTGCGCGGTGAGCCCGTCCGCCTCCTCGCCCGGCGCGGCCGACACCCGGCGGCGGGCGTTCGACCGGGCCAGGTACGGGCAGACCATCGAGGCGTACAGCATGCACGCCCGGTGGCCGGGACCCTCCAGGGTGGGCGCCATGTTCCGGTAGGGCCGGCCGGCCGCCAGCGCCTCGCCGATCGCCGCCGCCTCCGTCCCGCCGACCACCCGCCACACCGTCCCGCGCGGCATCCGCGTGTTGCACACCGAGCACAGCCGCTCCCGGGCGCAGGCCGCGGACCGCTCGTGGTCGGTCAGCGCGAACTGCGGCCTCCCCTCCTCCCACGGGGTGATCGCGGGCACCGGGTAGCCCCGCTCGTCACGCGGGCGGGCCGCCACCGCGGGCGGCTTGGGAACGATGTCGAAGCGCATGGGCCCATCCCTATCACGCCCCCCCGATCACCCGCGCGGCACCGCGAAATCGACCAACTCGGCACGTCCCGGCACGAGTTGCCCCCATTCACCGGGCACCTCCAGCACCGCCACCCCGGCCGTCGAGAACTTCTCCCGCACCCGCTCCAGCGCCTCGCCCGCACCCTCCCCGGCCAGCTCCAGCACCAGCCCCTGCACCTCGGGCCGGTGCCCGACCAGCAACACGGTGCGCACCACCGGCGGCAACTCCCGCAGCAGCTCCACGAGTTCACCCGCCTCGGCACGGTACGCCCGCGGCTCCAGGACGAGTTCGGGCGCGCCGCCGAGCTCCGGCTCGGCCAGCTCCCAGGTCTGCCGGGTGCGCACCGCGGTGGAGCACAGCACCCGGTCCGGCACCAGCCCGTGCTCGGCCAGCCACCGCCCGGCCGCCACCGCGTCGGCCCGGCCGCGCTCGGCCAGCGGCCGCAGCTCGTCCGGGACGTCCGGCCAGTCCGCCTTGGCGTGCCGCAGCACGATCAACCGCCGCTGTTCCGTCATCCCCCCAGTGTGGCCCGCCCGCGCGCGGCCCGGCCCGGGGACGCGCTGACCGCCGCCGATACCGGCGGAAAACCGGACGACACCCCCGCCCCCGCCCGGTTACCGTCGGGGCATGCGTGCCCTGACCGAGTCCGAGATCCGCGCGTCCTTCGTCAACTGCTCCAAGGGCGAGGCCAAGCGGCTCCCCGTCCCGCGGGACTTGGCCGAGCGCCGCTGGCCCGACCTGGACTTCCTCGGCTGGCGCGACCTCGGCGCCCCCGACCGGGCCTACCTGGTCGCCGTGCTCGACGACCGGCCGGTCGGCATCACCCTGCGCTCACCGAACGTGAGGCGCAGCCTGACCCGCACCAACGTCTGCTCGGTCTGCATCACCGCCCACGCGGGCAGCGGCGTCTCCCTGCTCACCGCCCCCCGGGCCGGCGCCGCCGGCCGGGACGGCAACTCGGTCGGCACCTACCTCTGCGCCGACCTGGCCTGCTCGCTCTACGTCCGCGGCCTGCGCCGCACCGCCACCACCAGCCGCCCGGACGAGTCCCTCCCGCTCGAGGAGCAGATCGCCCGGACGACCGCGAACCTGACGGCGTTCCTCCGCCAGGTCCTGGCCTGACGCCGTCCCGGCTCACGGAGCCGACTGGTACTCCACCGTCAGCACGGCCCGCCCCAACGCGTGCGCCGTCAGGTTGAACCCCACCTGCGCGGCCGGCGTGTCCGGCCCGACCCCCAGCGTCGGCACGTCCAGCGCGTGCACCACGAACACGTACCGGTGCGCCGGCCCGGGCGGCGGCGCCGCCCCGTCGTACCGGTGTCCCGGGAAGTCGTTGCGCACGTGGAACGCCCCGCCCGGCAGCCCCCCGTCATCGGCCCCGCCCCCGCGCCAGCCCCGCCGTCTCCGCCGGCAGGTCCACCGCCAGCCAGTGCCACCACCCCGCCCCCGTCGGCGCGTCCGGGTCGTAACACGTCACCGCGAACGACCGCGTCCCCTCCGGAGCCCCCGCCCACGACAACTCCGGCGACACGTTCCCCACCCCGTACACCTGCGCGTCCGGCATCACCCCACCGTCCACCAGATCCGCACTGCGCACCTCGAACGCCGGCACCGGCGGCAAGAAGTCATACGAAAGCGGAATGCGCGCGGTCATCACTCACCATCCCCATCGAAGCAGTCCCAACCTCCCCGGCAGTCTACGGACCCCGCCCCCACCCCACCGCCCCCAACACCCGCCCCCACCCGGCCCCTTCCCCCACCTTCCCCGCCCCCCTTCCCCCACCCCTCGACCCCCACCTTCCCCGCCCACCTTCCCCGCCCCCCTTCTCCCATCCCCTCAGCCCGCCGCAGGCGACCTCTCATCCCCCCTCAACTCCGCCACGACACCTCAACCGCCGACCCTCAGCACCGTCCCCACCTCTCCCACCCCCTCCCCCTCAGCCCGCCGCAGGCGACCCCGCCCTCTCCTCAACCCCTCAGCCCCTCAACTCCGCCACAACGCCTCAACCGCCGCCCCTCAACACCGCCCCCACCTTCCCCACCCCTTCTGCCGTCCCCCCAGCCCGCCGCAGGCGACCTCTCATCCCCCTCAACTCCGCCACAGCACCTCGACCGCCGCCCCCAGCACCGTCCCCACCTTCCCCAGGTCGAAGACCAGGTCGAAGTGGTTGCGCCCCCCGACCAGCAGTTCGTGCACCCGGACCCCGTTCTCCCGGAGCGTCTCCGCGAACTCGGCCTGCTGCCGCCCGAACTCGTCCGTCTCGTGCTCCCCCAGCGCGAGCACCACCGGCGGCAGCGCCGCCAGCGCCCCGGGCGCGGCGTGCTGCGGGCTGAGCCGGCGGGCCCGGTCGGGGTCGAGGGCGAGCGGCTGGTTGACGTAGCTGAGGACGACGGGCTGCAGGTCGTAGACGCCGCTGAGCAGGGCCGCGCCCCGGATCCGCCCGCGCAGCCTCTCGTCGAGCAGGGCGCTCGCCGCCAGGTGCGCTCCGGCGGAGCTGCCGCTGAGCACGATGCGGTCCGGGTCGGCGCCGAGTTCCGCCGCGTGCTCGACCAGCCACAGCACCGCGGTCGTGACCTGTTCGGTGATCTGCTCCACGGTCCACTCGGGCGCGAGCCCGTAGCCGACGGCGGCGAACGCGGTGCCGCGCGGGACGAAGTCGAGTGCGGGGAAGTCCGAGTCCTCCTTGCCGAGTTCCTGCCAGAAGCCGCCGTGCACGAAGACGTGCAGCGGGGCGCCGGGCCCGGCCGGGAAGTAGTCGAGGAGTTCGGGGGCGGCGGCCCCGTACCGGAGTTCCCGGTGGCCGCCGAGTTCCTGGCGGGCCCGGCGGCTCTGGTCGGCGTACGCCGCGAGTTCGGCGTCGAAGTCGGCGACCTTGCTGCTGGGCGAGTACTCCCGGTCGAGTTCCCGCTGGTCGAAGCCCCGGTAGACCGCCATGCCGCCGTTCTCCTCACCCGAGGGGGCCGTCCCGGCAGGTCACCCAACAAGGTATAGACCAATACGGGAGGGCCCGGTTAGCGTGGTGACTTCCCCGTACTTCCTTCTCCGGAGTTGCCCCGTGGAGACGTCCGTCCTCGCCTTCGCCACCGATCTGCTCGACGAAGGGGCCGACACCTTCTTCGGCAACCTTACCGACCGGGCGGGCGTCGGCGGCGTCACGCTCGCGTCCGTCTACCACGAGGCGCGCGACGTCTTCCCGCACAACCCGCGCCGGGTGCTGCGCTACCTGGAGCCCGGCGCCGCGTACTTCCGCCCGGACCGGGCCCGCTGGGCCGGCCGGCGGCTCGCCCCGCTGCCGTCCACCGCGATCGGCTCCCGCGACCCGTTCGCCGAGGCCGCCGAGGAGACCCGCCGCCGCGGCCTGAAGCTGCACGCCTGGACGGTCTTCTGCCACAACGACCGGCTCGGCTTCGCGCACCCGGACTGCGCCCCCGCCAACGCCTTCGGCGACCGGCACCTGACCGAGCTGTGCCCGGCCAACCCGGAGGTCCGCGAGTACTGCCGGACGATCGTCGAGGAGCTCGCCCGCTACGGCGTGGACGCGATCCGCGCCGAGTCGCTGCACTTCCACGGCCTGGCGCACGGCTACCACCACGAGCGCTACTTCGAGGAGCTCGGCCCGGTCACCGAGGCCCTGCTGTCGGTCTGCTTCTGCCCGCACTGCCTGGCCGCCGCGACGGCCGCCGGCGTCCCGGCCGAGCACGTCCGCGACACCGTCCGGGCCGAGCTGCGGGCCCGCCTCGCCGACGGGTCCCGGGCGCTGGCACCCGCCCCGCTGGACGAGCTGGCCGGCGGCGCGCTGGCCGCCTACGTGGACGCCTCCGCCCGCACCGTGACCTCGCTGGCCGCCGAGCTGGCCGCCACCGCCGCCGAGCACGGCATGCGGCTGACCTTCATGGACGGCGGCGGCCCGGGCACCGGCTGGCTGTCCGGCATCGACCTGCCCGCCCTGGCGGGCGCCGCCCACCAGATCGAGACCCTCGGCTACGCGAAGACCCCGGAGGAGGTCCGCGAGAAGGTCGCCGCCTTCGCCCTGCACGGCGTGAGCCCGCGGGACATGGCGGTGATCCTGCGCCCGATGGCCTCCGACTGCGACGGCCCGGCCAACCTCACCGCCAAGATCGCCACCCTGCGCGAACTCGGGGTTCCGGAGATCGAGTTCTACAACTACGGTCTGATGCGGCTCTCCTCGATGGACCGCATCGGCCAGGCCCTGCGCTGACCCCCGGCCACCGCCCCGGACGGCCGGAATGCGCCATTCGCACACATAACGGCCGCTCCGTCCCCACCCCGACTCAACGCACCGTTCGCCCCGCCTGCTGCGCCCGGTGCGTCCCGAACGGTAGGCTTTCCGTGTGATCTTCAAGCGCATCGGCAACGGGCGGCCGTACCCGGATCACGGCCGGACCAGCACCCGCCAGTGGGCGGACGTCGCGCCGCGTCCGGTGCGGCTGGACCAGTTGGTGACCACCAAGGGCCAGCTGGACCTGGAGACCCTCCTCGCGGAGGACTCCACGTTCTACGGGGACTTGTTCGCCCACGTGGTGAAGTGGCGCGGCGACCTGTACCTGGAGGACGGGCTGCACCGCGCCGTCCGGGCCGCCCTCCAACAGCGGCAGGTCCTGCACGCCCGCGTGCTGGAGATGGACTGACGCCCCGTCATCCGCCGGGGCGTCCGGACGGCGCCGGAACCGCTCGGGAACGGGTGCAACCGGTGTCGGTGCCGGTACGTCCTTTCGAGTGCCGTCGTCCCCCGGATGATGATCGTTTAGTACCTGCGCACCCGTTGTCGGATTAGTCTGCTGACTACAGCGGTTCCGCGGTCCGTTCCCCACGGCCGCCCCGCGGTCACCGGCACCCCACCCTGGCACCTAGGGGGAGACAGACCATGAGCATGTTGACTCCCCGGGGTTTGAAGGGGAAGCAGTACCGCGTCACCGGAAACGCCTACCCCAGGCTCGGACGCCCCCCGCGCCGCGGCCGGAAGGCCGCCATCGCGCTGGGCGGCGTCCTCGCGCTGGGCCTGGTCTCGGTCGGCGGCGTCCAGCTGTACGACGTCTTCACCGGCAAGAGCAGCAAGAACGCCACCGCCCAGGCGTGCGCCTCGGCCTCCGGCAAGCCGCTGGCCGCCCCGGAGAGCTCCCCGTCGGCCGGCGCCCCCGCCGCCGCCCAGGCGTCCGGCGCCCCGGCGCCGGTGCCGAGCAACACCGCGGTGCCGCAGCCCGCCGCGGTCACGGTGAACGTCTACAACGCCACCGACAAGTCCGGCCTGGCCGCCCGCACCGCCGACGAGCTCCGCAAGCGCGGCTTCGTGGTCGACAAGGTCGGCAACGCGCCCGCCGCGCTCGACAAGAAGGTCCCCGGCACCGCGCAGATCCTCAGCGGCCCCGGCGGCCTCGGCGCGGCCGCCCTGCTCACCTCGCAGGTCGCCGCCGCGACCGCCACCGAGGACACCCGGGCCGACGCCACCGTCGACTTCGTCATCGGCGACACCTTCAGCGCCCTCGCCGACCCGGCCCAGGCCGCCGCCGCGCTCGCCGAGCTCACCAAGCCCTCCCCCACCCCGGAGCCCGGCCACTGCTGAGCCCCGCACGGACGAGGTCCGGCCGCCGACGGGAGTTCCCGTCGGCGGCCGGACCTCTTTCCGTCCGTACTCCCTGTTCCTGCCCCGCGGACCGGCCTCAGCCGGCCGTGCCGTACAGCCGGTCGCCCGCGTCGCCCAGCCCCGGCACGATGTACCCGTGCTCGTTGAGCCGCTCGTCGACCGCCGCGGTGACCACCGTGACCGGCCGGCCCGCCAGCTCGCGCTCCATCACCGCGACGCCCTCCGGCGCGGCCAGCAGCACCACCGCGGTGACGTCGGTGGCGCCCCGCTCCAGCAGCATCCGGATCGCCGCGACCAGGGTCCCGCCGGTGGCGAGCATCGGGTCGAGGACGTAGATCTGCCGCCCGGAGAGGTCGTCCGGCATCCGGGTCGCGTAGGTGGACGCCTCCAGCGTCTCCTCGTTGCGCACCATCCCGAGGAAGCCGACCTCGGCGGTGGGCAGCAGCCGGGTCATGCCGTCGAGCATGCCGAGCCCGGCCCGCAGGATCGGGACGACCAGCGGGCGCGGGTAGGAGAGCCGGGTGCCCCGGGTGACGGCGACCGGGGTGGTGATCTCGACCGTGTCGGTGCGGACGTCCCTGGTCGCCTCGTACGCGAGCAGGGTGACCAGCTCGTCGGTGAGCCGCCGGAAGGTCGGCGAGTCCGTGCGCTCGTCGCGCAGGGTGGACAGCTTGTGGGCGACCAGCGGGTGGTCGACGACGTGGAGACGCATGACACCAACGGTAACGGGCGCGAGCACGTGTGTACGACTCCGTACGAACCGGGACGACCGGGGCGGCCCGCCGAAATGCGCCGCAGTCCGTCCGCAATCACGGAAATCGGGCCGCTGCTGTGGTATCGGCGCGGCTGATCTGGGAAAGTCGGGACCTATGAAGAGCAACCCGACGCGGGCGTCCACCGCCGGCGCGGGCGGGTCAGGCTCGACGGCCGAGTCCCGTCCGGCGTCCGAGAGCGGAGCGGAGAGCACCGCGGAGACCGACGCGGAGCGGCGCAAGCGCCGCGCCGTCTTCCTCCGCGAGTTGACCGAGGCCCGGGAGCTGCGGGCCCGGGTGCAGCCGAGACGGACCAAGGAGCGCCGGATGCGCGAAGCGCTGCGGATGCGCACCTTCCGGACCTGACCGCGGGCCGCGCCCCACAGCCGAGTTGCGCCCCCGTGAGTACCCGAACGCCCCCGCACAAGGGGCCGGACGGTCAAGATCCGCACCCGGAGCGGCCGGAAGCCGACCATTCCGACACGACCTGCGAAGACGCGCTGCCGAACACCCCCCGCAGCGGCGGCCTTTCTGTCACGATGCGGTGGGACGGTCCGAACAGCGGACCGCCTTCTGGCGCGGGGGCGGCCGGACCGCACCCGCCCGAGATCGCCGACAGCCGAGACCAATCTTGGGAGTGTCCCTGGTGGCGTACTTCGCTGCAGTGCTTGCTCGCACCGGTGCCGGGTGGGACGTGAGCGAAACCGAACTCGACGACGTAGAGACCCTGGCCGACCTGACCGACCTGGCCCGCGAAGCGGCCGAGGACGAGGACACCGTGCTGGTCTTCATCGAGCAGGAGGACGCGTGGTTCGCCGTCCTGCGCATCGACGGTGAGGACGACCCGCGGATCTTCGTCTCCGACGCGGCCGCCGCGGCGCGCAGCTCGTACGGCTCGGTGCTCACCGACGAATTGATCGAACAGGACGGGGAGGCCGACTTCGACGACCTCGACGGGCTCGTCGCCGGGCTCGACGACGAGGACGGCGCGACCGCCGAGGACGACTCCGACGAGGACGACGAGGAGCCGGCCGGCAGCCGGGCCGCGAGCCCGGTCGGGCCGATCGGCGACTCCGAGCTGCTGACCGAGTTCGGGATGGCCGCCGCCGACCTGCTGGAGCTGGCCGGCGAGGGCTCCGCGCCGGGCGACGCGCTGGGCGAGATCGCCGAGGCGCTGGGCTGCGGCGAGGTCCTGGAGGCCGTTCGGTAGCGGCGGGCCCGGTGCCCGACACTGGGTCCATGCAGCCCGCCCCCCTTTCGACCACCGACCTCGGTGCGCGGCCGCGGATCGCCCCGCTGCCCGCCCCCGAACGCCCCGATCCGGTCCGCGACCGGTGGCGGGGCCGGATGCGCCTCGCCATCGAGGAGGCCGCACTGGCCACCGCCACCGGTGACGTTCCGGTCGGGGCGTTCGTCCTCGCCCCGGACGGCACCGTGCTCGGCCGCGGCCACAACGTCCGCGAGGCGGACGGCGACCCGACCGGCCACGCCGAGGTGGTGGCGATCCGCGCGGCCGCCCGGGCCCTGAACGAGGCCGCGCGGAGCACCCCCGGCCGGGACGGCGACGCCCGCCGGGCCGGCGAGTGGCGCCTGACCGGCTGCACCCTGGTCGTCACCCTCGAACCCTGCACCATGTGCGCGGGCGCGATCGTCCTCTCCCGCCTCGCCCGGGTCGTCTTCGGCGCCTACGACCCCAAGGCCGGCGCGGCCGGCTCGCTCTTCGACGTGGTCCGCGACAACCGCCTCAACCACCGCCCCGAAGTGGTCGGCGGCGTCCTCGCCGAAGAGTGCACCGCCCAACTGCTGGCCTTCTTCGACACCCAGCGCTGACCGCCCCGGAACGGATTTCGCCCCGTCCCCCCGATCCGGTAGAGTTCCCCTCGGTAGCGTGTCCGAGCGGCCAAAGGAGCACGCCTCGAAAGCGTGTGTGGGGGCAACTCCACCGTGGGTTCGAATCCCACCGCTACCGCCACTGAGCAGGACAGACGAAGGCCCCCGACTGGAGACAGTCGGGGGCCTTCGTCATGGTGGTCTCAAATATGGTCTCAGTTGGCCCGAGACGATCCCAGTCGGCAGCAGGCTGGCTGAGGTACTTCAGTGCCTACTGTGACTCAATCCATGCGTTGCGTTCCCCCCAAACCTCGCTCCAATCCTTCCCGCTCTTCTCGATCGCGTCGAAGATGTCATCGACGCCATAGGTCTCGGTCAACCACTGGCGTTCGAGCTTGTCACGGCGGATCCGATCCGCTTCCCGCTGGGCTGCCCGGCGTTCGTCCTCTCGGCGTCGCTTGTCGGCTCGCTCGGCCGCTGCCTCAACCGCCGTCCGGTCCTTCTTGGTCCGCTTGGCTGCGCAGTCCAAGCCAACATGTGAGTAGTGGCCCAGTGGGTTACCATCACGGTCCGCAGTCTCCAGAATGATCGGACGTTGAACCGACTTCTGGCACGCATCGCAGTCTGCTGGCCGCTCGGCGGTTCCTCTGATGATGTACGTCTCCACTGCCGTCCCTCACCTCGGCTGCTGATCGGCACAGTCTCGCGGAAGCAGCGCTTCATGGATGACCGGTTTGGTCAATCGGTCTGCTCCTGAGCCACCGTCCAGATGAGTCCACCGATCTGCTGGGCCACGTCACGGCGGACCCGCTTCGTCACGTGCTGGTACCGGTGGGCCATGGCGGTGCTCGACCAGCCCATGATGTCCATCACGATCCGCTCGGGCACGCCGAGGATGAGCAGGATCGTGCCGGCAGTGTGGCGAGCGTCGTGGAGACGGCCGTCACGGAGCCCGGCGGCCTGAAGCAAGCGCTTCCACTCGTCCCAGTCGGTGCGCGGGATGAGCGGCTGGCCGGTCTCGGTGGCGAAGACCCACCCACCGTCCTGCCAGAGCTGCCGGGCCTGGAGCCGCTCCCGCTCCTGCTCCTCCTGGTGGAGCCGCAGCACCTTGATGAGCTGGTCGGGCAATCCGATCAGCCGCTTACCCGCCTTCGACTTGGTGGGGGCCGCCTGCTTGTTCGTCCGAATCCGCTCGGGGCACCGGCCGGCGTGCTTCTTCCCGCAGGACTCGCCCTCGCAGCCGTGACGGTACTTCGGCCGCTGCATGCTCTGGCGGACCCAGAGAGTTCCTTCGTCCAGGTCGATGTCCGTCCATTGGAGTCCGAGCGCTTCGCCCTGCCGCAGTCCGAGCGCGAGGGCGACCGCCCACCGGCCGCTGTTCCGGCGCTTGCCCGCCTCCAGCAGAAGCCGCTGCACCTCCTCGACCTCGTACGGCGTCACCTCCTCCTCTTCCACCTTGGGCGCCGTGGCCAGGGAGGCGACGTTGCGAGTGATGTGCCCGCGCCTCACCGCCTGGTTGAGCGCGGCCCGGATGGTGCGATGGGCCTGGTGAGCAGTGGCGGGCTTGCTGCCGTTGTCCTGCATCTTCTTGTAGAAGCGCTCCAGATGTTCCGGCTCAAGCTTCTCCAGCCGGTGAGCGCCCAGCCCGGGGATCAAGTGGACGTTGACCGCCACCCGGTAGCCGGACAGGGTGTTCGGCCGGACGGACAGAGCCGCAATGTTCTCGACCCAGTGGGTGAGCCAGGACGTGACGGTCCACTTCTTGCCGGCCTTCGGGATGTTACCCTCGTCCCGCTTCTTCTCCAGCTCCCGAACCTTCTTGGTTACCTCGGCCCGGTTCTTGCCCCTGATGTGACGCCGGTCGGGGGTGCCGTCGTCCTTCACACCGACGGTCACGCGGCCGTGCCATTTGCCGTCCTTGTCCTGGTAGATGCTCGAAGCGCCGTTGGGCTGACGGGTTGCCAAGGGTGAAGCCTCCTCAGGCTGCGATCGGGGCGAAGCCGGACTCCTGCATCCGGCGGCGGACGTACTGAGTCAGCGCCTCGGCCGGCACACGGTGGAGGCGACCGATGGGGATGCTCGGGACCTCGCCCGTACGGATGAGGGCGAACATGGTGGTGCGGCCGACACCGAGGCGGCGGGCCGCCTCTTCGACCGTGAGGGCGATGAGGGTTGAGTCGTGGTCCTGCGTGGCCGAGAGCTGGGGCAGGCTGGTGCTCAATGTGGTCCTCCCTGTGGCTCAGGCAGGCCGGACCGCTGACACATCCACCAGAACCGACTCAACCTGTGCTGACCGGTTCTGAGCTGGTGTTCGGAGCCTTCTTGCCGTGCGTGTGTCCGAGGTGGGGATTTCTGCGTCACAGCGTCACCGTCGTCACGCGGGCTTCTGACCTGTGGTTTTGTGTGGCGCGGGGGTTGGGGTGTGCGTCATGGGTGTGTCACGGGCTGCGTCATCTGGTGACGCGGTGACGCAGGGGTGACGCAGCGTCCGTCGTCTGCGTCACGGCTTTCGCCGCAGGTCGGGGGTGGTTTTCCGGCCGGCGTGACGAAGGTGACGCAGCGTCTTCCTACTTAGGACAAAAGAAGGGGTTTCTGTTCTGGGGCGGGTGCGCCTCAGAACGAGAAGGAGGAGCCGCTGCGCGGCACGTTCTGGGGCGGCGCAGCCGCCGAACAGCAAGAGGAGCACCCGTGCGTGGCGCGGCCGTGCTCCTCTTGCTGTTCGGTCTTTGAGGCTGGGTCAGAACAGCGGGTGCCGTTCGTGCGGGGGCGTGGGGGCGGGGCGGGCCATCTCCAGGTAGCGGCCTTCGCGGGTGCGGCCGGTGTCGATGAGGACCCGGCGGGCGGCGAGGGTGGGCTGGAGGCGCTTGAGCCGGTCGGAGAGGACCTTTCCGGTGGTGGGCCACCCCTTGGGCAGGGAGCGGAGTTCGTCGCCCGCGTAGAGGCGGCTGAGGGACGCCAGCCACTCGGTTGAGGTCATGCGCTGTGCCCCGCCCGGCTCGATGGTCTCGGCGTGCTTGAGAACGGTCTGCGCGAGAAGGTCACCCTCGATCACGTCATCGTTCAGGTCGTCCAAGCTGGCTCGGTAGGCGGCCAGCGCGCCGAGTCCGGTCGCGGCGTCGAGCTGCGCGCACAGGTGGGCGAAGTCCGCCATCCGCAGGTCGGTCGGGGTCTCCGCCTCGGCCGCCCGGACCTTCACCGTCAGGTCGAGCAGCGACCCGAGGACGACGGGCAGCACCTCTGCGTACTCGGCCCACAGCTCCGCCTCGGTGCGGCGGACGGCGGGGCGCTCCAGCCGCAGGGGCAGGAGCCGCTCCGCCAGGTCGGGGCGAATCACGCCGACGTCGATGCCGGTCAGCAGCAGCGGCCGGCGGTAGGAGGCGCGGTGGACGTCGCCGTCGGTGAACAGGGCGCGCTTGACGCTCTCGGCACCGGTGACGATGCAGCACATGGCGTCGGAAAGGTCCGGGGTCATGTGGCTCAGGTTGTCGAGGGCGGTGACCCATCCGGCCGCGACGGCGGCGATCAGGTTCTCCTCGTCCTTCGGGGCGCGGCGCAGGTCACCGCTCATGCCCTCGACAATCCGCACGAGCATCCGGCCGCCGGTGGACTTGCCCGCGCCCTGCGGCCCGGTCAGGAACGGGGCCGGCACGGGGACGGACGGACCGAGGCAGCCGATCAGCCAGGCGATGGCCAGGCACTCGGTCGGCGCGTCGGCGAAGTTGCACAGCCTCAGCAGCAGATCGAGCCCTTTGCCGTCGGTGTCCTTGACGGGGAGGGGGAGTTCGCCGGTGAGCTGGGTGCGTCGCCAGCACACCTCTCGCGGGTCCGGGGTGAGGATGTCCCAGCCGTTGGGGTGGATCCGCACGGACTTTCCGTCGGCGCGGCCGAGGTCGAGCCACGTCGCGCCGTCGAAGCCGGGGGCGACGCGGATGTGGACGGGCTGGACGTCCTCGGACAGGGCGAGTGCTTCGATCAAGTCCAGTGCCTCCTTGAGCGAGGTGCCGTTGAACACGCCGAGCCCGTCCCGGTAGAGACCGACCATGAGTTCCTGGCGGTGGCTGCCGGTCGTGCCCTGGGAGCGGATGGGCCGGGCCACAGGGTTGCCGTTGCGCTGGGCGTAGACGGTGCCGTCAGCGGTGCGGAAGTACCTGAAGTGGGAGTGGGCGTAGTCGGCGATGACCTCACGCCCCGGGTTCTTCTCGTCCTCGGCCACGGTCTACATCCCCAGCCTGTGGACAGCGTTCGCCCACGCGTCGGCGCAGTGCCGGGCGCTCTCGCCCTTCGCGCCGGCGGCGGCGAACAGCCGGGCGATGTGCGCCTCCGTCAGGCAGCCGCACCGGCCGTGGGTGGAGAGGACCGCCAGGAACGCCCCGAAGACGGTGGCGTGCACCGCGGCGGTGGCGGCGGCGATGCGCTGCTCGGCCATCGCGATCCCGCGCTCCAGGAAGGTCGGCGTGCGGTGCGGGCACTGCCCACCCCCGGCGGACGCGGTCACCGTGACGGGCGTCGGTCGGGCGGGGGCGGGCTCCCGCACCACCAGGGCGCGCACCGCATCGGGGAGGGCGGCCGTGGTGCCGGTTCCGGGGCCGAGCCACCGGGCGTAGGACATGGCCGACTTGATGTCCACGCCCGGGCGGACGGCGTTGGCGGAGGGCATGACGCCCCGGTAGATCCAGTGCTCACCACGGGTCGTCGGCACGGTCCGGGTCCCGGGCAGGTGCTCCCTCGCCCAGGCGATGGCGTCGGGGTTGTCGAGGTCCACGACCGTGACTCCGGCGCCGCCCGGGTGGTAGGCCACAGCGGCGGCCTGCTGCCAGGCCCGGGCCCACTCGGCGGAGTTGAGGGTGCCGGGTTCGGTGGTGGCGGCGGCCCAGCCGTGGCAGGGGGCCAGGCACGTGCAGGGGCCAGGGGTCTTCATGTTCGGCCGGCCGCCGCATGCGTTGCCGACGCAGTCCGGGCAGTTGCCGAACGGCACCTTCCCGGCCCGCAACGGCAGCACGGGCACGCCGGAGACGGCCAGAGAGAGCGCCACGGGCAGGTGCTCTCCCCGGATGAGGGTGGGTTGGGTCATGCTGGGTGTCTCCAGTTCTCTTCGCGGATGCTGGAAGACGGCGGCCCCGGTTCTTGGCAGAGGGGGGCCGCCGTTGTCGTTCGCCGGACTGTCAGAGCAGGTGTCAGACGCGGGTGTCAGAGAGGTGTCAGGCCGCTCTGACACCCGCGTCTGCCTAGGGGTTTGGGTGTCAGCGGGTGTCAGGTGTCAGGGGGTGTCAGACCAGCGCCGCAGCGGGGGTGATGCGGTACCGGCCCTTCTGCGCGGCCGGCACCAGACGGCCGTCCTCGACCATGCGACGGAACTCGCCCGACACCCACGGACGGGAGCGCCCGAGGCGGGCGGCCTGGTCCATGACGTCCTTCGGGCCGATGACCATCACGCCGCGCTGCTCGAACTCGGCGATGATGCCTTCCATCGCGGCGCGGGCTTCCTCTGGCGTGAACTCCGGCGCCGGCGCGCCGAGCGTGATCGCGGCCAGGGTGCCGGGGACCGGGGGGAGTTCGGCCTGCGGGTCGAGGTGGGCGTCCTCCGCGTCCACCCGCCCCGCCGCCTCCGGCTCCGGCTCGCGGTCGTCGTCGCTGTCGGCGAGGTACACGCTGTCCTCCGCCTGCTCGTCCTCGGTGGGGTGGCGGTGGGTGTAGGCGTTGCCGACGGCGGCGGCCGCGGCTTTCGCGGTGATGGGGTCGACGGTGGCTCCGTTGCGGCGGGCCCACGCGGCGAGCTGTTCCATGACCCGGGCGGCCTGCCCGGTGAAGCGCAGGGTGCGACTCGGGGCGCTGTAGCGCTGCTCCTCGACGCCCGGGGTGACCAGGTAGCAGTAGCCGGGGCGGCGGTTGCCCCACGCCCCCGGGTGTGCACCCGCGTCCAGCACCGACGGCGGGAGCGCCATGCCTTCGTCGCGCGGGTCCAGGCCGAAGCACAGGACCGACGGGATGGACGCGCGGGTGCTGGTGGAGATCTGGTCGTGGCTGGGGCGCTGGAGCGAGATGACCAGCGAGATACCGGCTGAGCGGGCTTCCTGGGCGATGCCGGTGAAAGTGTCTTCGCCCATGAACCGCAGGGTGTTGGCGGCTTCCTCGAACCACCCGACCAGGAACGGCATGCCCTCGCACCCGCACGCCCCGCCCTTGCGGCAGGAGTGCGCGCGGTCGGTCTGCGGCTCAGCAGCGGCCGGCACCCACTGGCGGTAGCCGTGCTCGCCGAGCCACCGGGTGCGGGCGGGAATGACCGCCTGCAGAGCGGTCACCATGGTCTCGGTGGCCGCGCCGCCTTCGACGGCCCAGTCCATTCCGGGCCGCAGCGGGCCGAAGTCCTGGAACGACTTCGGGTCGGAGAACCACACGATGACGTCGCGGCGGCCCATGATCTCGGACACCACGTTCAGCGCACCGTCGCCCTTGCCCGAGCCGGTCCCACCGCAGATCAGCAGGTGCGTCGAGTTGCGGCCTGCCTGCGGGTTGCCGGGCAGCCACAGCATCAGCGGCGACCCGTCGTCGTAGCGGCCGATGACCAGCGGATCAGCGATCGAGCCGCCCACCTGGGTGGGCATCTCCCACTCGACCACCTCGGCGAGCATGTCCTTCGGGACCACGGTGAGGGTGCCGCGCCGGGCGGAGTCCGGGTCGGGCAGGTACCGCACGGCCGTCGGCGCGACGTCTAGCGCGGACGCGATGTTGCCCAGCGACCGGGCCACGTCATCGTTCGTCAGCTCACCCGCCGGCAGCAGGAGTTCGGCGTTAACCCGGTTCGGCTCCACCTCCGCCTTGCGGATCTTCGCCCCGGCGAGCTTCACCTTCTCCAGCAGCGACCCGTCCGCGTCGGTACCGGCCTGGACTGCTTCGGGGTTGCGGCGCATCACCTGGCGCACGTTCCACGACAGCGCCAAAGCGCCGCCGCCGATCCAGAATGCCCCCAGGGTGAAGGAGTTCCACCCGGCCAGCGCCATCGTCGTGAACCATGTGCTGCCGGCCGCCACAGTCACGGCGGAGTGGAGGCGGCGCTGCTGCCTGGTGGACTTCCCCGCCCACGCGGTCACCCTGGTCACCGCGACGGATCCGAGGGTCAGGCCGACCGCGTAGCCGGGGGAGCCGTGCGCCGGAACCCACGCCACCGACCCCGCGACGCCGGTCGCGGCGGCCAGGATCCACGGCGGGGTGTAGGGCTTGGCCCGGTGCGCGACCCACGCGCCGATGCCTTCCAGGGTGCTGGCACCCTCCAGGGACTCCCGGTGCTGGGCCTCGGCGTCGCTGTTCTTGCTCGTGCTGTTCCTGCCCATGACGGGGCCTCCTGTCGGATCAGAACTGGAAGGGGCGGTGCTGGGGCTGGGGGCGCTGCGGGGTCATGACGTCGGCGTACTCGCGCTGGAACGCGGCCCACGCGGCGGCGGCGTCCTTCGCGGCGTCGGCCATCGCGTCGGCGGCCTTGGCGAGCTTCCGGGCCACCGAGCGAGCCCGGGTCTTCTGGCGGAACGCGTGGTCGCCGGGCAGCGGCGGGGCCTGCTCCAGGGCGGCCTTGAGGATCTCCGCGCCCACCTCGATCTCGATCGCGGAGTACGCGGCGAACGCCCGCAGAGCCTCGCAGTACGAGCGAACGTCCGCCGCGCTGTAGAACGCGGGCTCTGGGAGGGCGAGTTGGCTGCTGCGGCCCACCCCGGTGCCGGGGTTCGCCGCCGCGCCCATCTGCGGGCCGCCGGTGGTCTTGTTGACGTTGATGTTCAGCCCGGGAGAGAACGTCGCCCCGGAGCCGAAGCCGTTACGGGTGCTGCTCGTGCCGGTGCTGCTTGCGCCGCTGTTGGGTGCGGACGGGCGGTTGGCCATCGCGGTGCCTCCCCGATACGGGGCCGGGACTATCCCGACTCCCCACCCCCGCCCGGCCCTTGAAGGGTCGGGAGGGGACGGGCAGCCGTCAGATCCGCTGCTAGATGTCGTCGCAGCGGATCTGTTCGCAGTCGTCGCACATCGGGACGATCCAGACGGTTCCGTTGATCTCCAGGTCGAACGGGTCGGTGCGGGCCATGACGTCCGGCTTGGCCTGGCCGCAGAAGGTGCACTTCATGAGGTCTCCTCGACCGACAGGGGGGGTGGTATTGAGTCGTCAGTTCTGGCGCATGTCGCGGATGATCCACCGGATCACCAGCGCCGCCACCGCCAGCGCCAGCGCCGACATGCCGACCGCCAGCAGCGCGGCCGTGGTGGCGAGCAGCACCGGGATCAGCACCGCCGCCGCACCCGCGCCGGCCGCGACGTAGCCGCCCATGCGGGAGACGACCGCACCGGCTTCGGGCCGCGCGGCCACCGGCGCCGGAGCGGGGGCGGGGGCGGCGAGAAGCTGGGCGTTCTGGTTGGTGCTCAGTTGGGCGGCGACCAGCAGCGCCAGGCGCTCCAGGTCGACCGGTTCGCCGTCCGGGGCGGGGACGGCGGCGAGGTGACGGTTCATCGGGCGACTCCTTCGCGGATCGGTGCGGGCAGGGTGATGGCGCGGCACTCGCCGTCGTGGGCGTTGGCGCGGCCCCGGACGGTGCCGCGCTGGTCGGCGTAGTGGCTGCGGTCACCGCACCCGAGGCAGTGCCACAGGAAGGTGGGGCGGCCGTACTCGGTGCTCCCGCCGCTCTCGTAGAGGGAGACCAGGGCGGCGCCGAGGGTGAGGAACACGGCGACGGTCCCGCCAGGGAGCCCCGTCGCCGGGTCGATGTGCACGATCAGGTCGGACATGGCGTGCTCCAGAGAGGTCAGGCCGCGAGAGCGGCGCTGTCGGCGCAGGGCAGGCAGGTGCCAAGGTGCGCGGGGAGGACGTATCCGGCGTCGCGCTGGCAGGTGGGGCAGGTTCGGCGGGCCCGATTCGCGGCGTCCAGCGCAGTGGCCTTGGCGGGGGTCATCTGCCGCACGCGGGCGGCGAGTTCGACGCGGTACAGGTATGCGGCGCGGGGCTGCTTGGAGCGGCGGGAGCGGCAGAGGATCTGTGCGGCGACGGGTTGACCGCCCGGGCGCAGGCCGCAGGCGCGGAGTTGGCGGCGGGTCATCAGCCCTGCCGGTGCCATCCGCCACGGGTAGGTCGGGGTGCCGAATCGCTCCCCGTTCGGTCCCAGAAACGGGGGCGGCTCACGACGCCAACTCCCCGGTCGGCTCGGCGTCGGCGTGGTCGGGGACGGCGTGCAGGGCGGGCCGCTCGGCGGCGGCGCGTTCGGCCTTCAGCGACTCCCGCAGCACCCGCGCACGGACCGGGGAGGTCCGCAGTACAGTGCGGATCCGATCGGCCGTCAGCTCCAGCTCGCTCCAGTCGGCGGTCACCGATCGGGCCTCGGAGAGGAGTTCCTCCTCCGTGCGGATCGGCAGCCGGGTGCGGGCCGAATTCGGAACCGATCCGGTCGCCCGGCGCGGCCGTGACGGCACACCCGTCGACGCCCGCTTCCGCACCGGCTCCGGCGCGGGAGCGGGCTCGGGGATCGGCTCGGGATCGGCCGACTCGTACAGCGGCCACGCGTCGGTGGGGTCGGCCGATTTCGGCACGTCAGACCCCGACCGGTTCGCGGTGTTCTGGGTGTTTTCTGCCGGTTCGGGCTTGTGATGGAGGACCTTCGCCACCAGGTCCGATCCGAAGAAGATGCTGCCGACCGGCAGGCAGGACGCGAGCAGCACCAGCCCGTAGTGCGCGGGCGGCCAGTCGGCCAGCCGGACCCGGCCGCCGCCGTGCAGTGCCGGCACGAGCCCGTGCACGTAGTTCAGCACCAGGGACGCGGCGGTGTAGCCGCCCAGCACCCGCAGCGCGAACCTCCGATCCGATCCCGTCAGGATCAGCGCGGCGATCAGCGCCAGCGCCATCAACCCGTCCACCACCAACGGGTAGAGCCCGGCAGCGAGTTCGTCCGCGCCAATCGCACCGGCCACGTCCTTCAGCGCGTTCCACGACACCCGAAACGCCATCCCCACCACACCGAGCAGGGAGGCCACCATCCAGAACTTTCCCGCCCGACTCACGCCACCACCCCCAACACCGCCGACGAACGACGGCCGGCACCACGGCGGCCCACGTGGAGCGGGCGCGGGGCCGTGTCCATCAGGCGCTCGGCGTACGCGGCCAGCTCCGGGTCCTCCCGGCGCAGGTCCGCCAACACCTCCACCGCCACATCCGTCCGGGCCCGATACTCGGCCACCGACTCGCCCACCACGCCGGCGAAGAGTTCCGAGTCCACACCCAACGCCAACTCCGCGAACTCCTCGGAGCCCACGGCACGCTGGCCTGCAACAATCGACTTCACGGGTCTACCTCTTCTCGAAAGGCTGAGTAGGCCCACAGGGGCCGTCGCGCGACCGGCCAAGGAATGCGCGACGGCCCCGACTCGGGCCGAGACCACTCGTCACTCACGAGTAGCCATGACCCCCGACCCGCCACGCGGCGGCACGGATCGGGGACCAAAGACACTCGTTCGTTGATCAGCACACTGTTGAGTTCTCAAGGAACAGCCGCTTCCTTCGGGGGGCTGTCACCCCACCCCTCCAGGCACGTTCGTGGAGGTCAGAGCAGCCCGAAAAAGGCCCCTCTCTGCCGCTCCCGCATCTCCCGGTGGCGACACACTCAACATAGACAACCTGCCTAGGCAGGTCAAGATGCCTGGGTTTCTCGCGTGAGTTGGGCATCTGCCTTAGCATGAGTGCATGAGCCTCGACCCGGATGACTCCCGCCCGCCGTATCAGCAGGTCAGCAGCTCTTTGCGGGCCTCGATCCTCACGAAGAAGCCTGGCTTCGAAACCGGCGACAAGCTCCCGTCCGGCCCTGAGCTCGCCAAGCACTTCGGCGTGGCACGCGGCACGATCGACAAGGCCCTTGACCTGCTCCGGACCGAGGGGTTGATCGTGACCCGGCAGGGCAGCGGGTCCTTCGTGCGGGAGCGCACCTCGCGCCCGGTCGGTCTTCGCCCCCACCTCGAAGCAGCCTTCGAGCAGCGGCAGGTGACCCTCGACTTCGCGGGCTTCTCCAGTGAGACACTGCACAACGCCATGCAGGAACCCCTCGACAAGGTGCGCTCCGGACGGCTGGCGCCGGAGTCCATCACCGTGCGACTCCTGTTGCCGGACACGTCCGAGCCCATGGCCGTGCCCGTCCTGGTGGATGGGCTCAAGGACGAATCCGCGCTCCGGGAGCGCGCGCGCAATATCGCGCTGACCAACGCAGGCGGCATTGCTCACTCAGTCGAGATGCTGGCGGAGCTTGGTCTCGTACAGTCGGCCACGGTTCAGGTAAAAGTGCACCGGGCGTCCAGCCTGTTCAAGCTATACATCCTGAACCGCTCGGAGACGTTCTTCGGCTTCTACCCGCTCCGAGAGCGAACGGTGGCCGTCAACGGCAGCGACCACACGTTCTACGACGTCACCGGCAAGGACACGACGCTCTTCCACCAAGCCTCCGGTCCGGACGATGCCTCGCTCGGCTCGCAGTACGTCCAGCAGGCACAGATGTGGTTCGACAGCGTGTGGTCCACCATCGCGTACGAGCGTCAGCCGTGACCGACGCCCCCCCATCGCTCGCCGACGTGCTTCGCCCGGTGAAGCACGTCCTCCTCGACTTCGACGGCCCGGTCTGCTCGGTGTTCGCCGGACTTCCGGCGCCGGAAGTCGCACGACGTCTCCGTCTGAGCTTGCTCGCCGCTGGCAAGCAAGCCGTGGCCGGGGCGGAGACCGAGACCGACCCACTCGCGCTGCTCCGCCTGATTGCATTCGCCCGCCCAGATCTTGTCACGGTGGCCGACAACGCGTTGGCGTCACTTGAAATGGAGGCGATGCGGTACGGTCGGCCGAATTCGGGGGGCGAATCGGTCCTGCGGGCCTGCGCCAGGTCTGGCCGGTCAGTCTCAGTGGTCAGCAACAACGCGGGCGCGGCGATCGAGACGTACCTGGCCGATCAGGGGCTAGACGGCTATGTAACCCGTGTTTTCGGTCGAGCCCCTGGCGATCCGTCGTCCATGAAGCCGAATCCCCGCCTCCTCCTGGAGGCGATGGATTCGATCAAGAGTAAGCCGGAAGAGACCATCTTTATCGGTGACGCAGTTCGGGATGTGGAAGCTGGGAACGCGGCGGGGGTCTCAACCCTCGGCTACGCCAATAAGCCAGGCAAGGACACGAAGCTAGCCAAGGCTGGCGCACTAATCATCGTGAACTCGATGCAGGAGATCGCAGACTTTATGACATAGCCAATGTCAGCATTAGCTTCGCACCTAATCTCGCTCCGTGCTAGCCGCAATTCGGTACTCGCGAATCTTGGAGACAAGCCTATCGGCCATCGCAGCCGCCTGCGGCTGAATCGGCGATCCCCTGTCAATCATCTCGCCACCATAGTCTCGCGAGACATCAAAGACCCCGCACTGCGCTTCACTAAACCAGACGGGAATGACGGCATTCTCGCCAAATCGCTCCCGAAATTGCTGCGACTCAAACTTGGTCCAGATCCTCGACGGGTAATCCGGGCCAAGAATTGCAACTACAAAAGTGGCTTCACTCTTGTAGATTGGCGCGAGATACTCCTCAACGTTAGCAGCCAGGATCCTGTCCTGCTCGTTCGCATCGTAGAATACCTCGAGCTCCCGCTCCGTCAGCTCATCGAAAATCGCCTGCGCAACGTCCCTGTCCGACCCAGCAAAGGACAGCGCGAAGTCATATCGCGCAGAGAAAGTGACATCAAGGTAGCCAAGCCGTTCAGCAAACCTATTCCAGGCGAGATTCTTGATAAAGAAGAAAAACTTAGGATCCTCAGCGGCGAGAACCCGGGAATCGCTGTCATAGTGCAGAAGATCTCGAATTGAATCAATCTCTTCAAGCAGGTTGGTAAGGTGCCCCTTATCGACCACTTGCCCAACACTTCCCCTGAGAGCCGGCCTCTTCGACATCTCCCTATCGAGGTCAATTGTCCATTCGTCAGCCTCGGAAAGCCACTTCAGGATCTGGAGATAGGGCGCCCGCCCTTCCCTTCGAAGCTTCTTGCCCTTAGCGAACGTTTCCGCCCGGCGATAGAACGACTCGGATAGGCGGTCAAGAGCCCTCTCCCTGATGAGCTCAAACGAGACAGCGAGATCCGCCCGTTCAGTGCGAGTCTCCGTCAGGTCAGCCGTGAGACAGGCATCATGACAAAGCATTTGGGCAATGTTGAAGCTCCCATCCGCCGCGTGGACGATGTCCTTGGTGATGGAGAACTCGAAATTCAGCGCCACAGAGCCGGCGTCGACCAACGCCTCCACGCGATCATCAGGATTCCGGCCGAACTTGATGACCTCAATCCGGCCAGACAAATCCGGGGCGAGCGAAATTAGAGATTCGCCAGCACGGTTGATGCCGACGACAACAATTTTTGTATCTGCACGCTCTTCATCGGCCAGAACCTTCAGGTGGTCGGCAATCCTCAATTTAATGCGCGAGTTCAGCCGATGGAAATCGTCGATAATGACTAGCCCAGCGGCGTCAATGTCAGGGAGCTCGGAAATCAGCTCGCGGTCATTCGCCTTTCTGGCGCTGAGGATCAAGACCTTATCGCGAATGGAAAGCTGCTCAAGAGCCTTTGTTACCGCACTCGTCTTACCGATGCCAGATGGTCCTTCAATCACGACGCCTCGCCCTGGCGTGCGCAAAGCGACCAGCAATCGCGGGAACTCTACGGGTTTCACGAAGGTGATATCTGGAACGCCGTTGAGCTTAAATACCTCTTCGAGCATGTAATTGCCTGCGGCCATGGGGCTAATGTACCGCTAGGCTCCCACTCCGGGTACCACGCTCGCCGTCCTGGTCGCACCGGACCTCGATGGGCTCGCAACACGCGCAAGGCGTGGCCGTCAGCTAGTGCCGTTGGCGACCTCGCGGGTAGCGTAAGGATGTACGAAGGGAGCAACGATGGTGCGCGCGCCCAAGAGCGTGGACGTAAAGCTAAACCTGCGGGTGCTTGAGGTCTCAGGCACCTGGGAGCCTAACGACGCAGAACAAGTCGGACCGCATCGCGGAGCTCTTCGGAGGATTCCGCATCTGGCGGCCGGAAGAGGCCCTGGCCGAGGCCACCGCTCGCTCCACAACATGCTCACGCTCCACACTCTCCGACCGGAGAGAGGCACCCTGCCGATGTGGCCGGGACAGCACGACCTCCCGAGGCCCACGGGCGACGAGTAGGACGAATCGCAGCCTGGCCCTCCACCCCGACAGCTCGGATAGCGGTCTCAGTTTGGCACCGGCCGGCGTGCTTCCGCCCGCATGACTCCGAGCAGCCGTGACCGTACCTCGGGCGCTGCCGGGCCTGCCGGACCCGCAGGGTGCCCGCCTCCAGGTCGACGTCACGCCGCTGGAGTCCGAGCGCCTCGCCCTGCCGCAGACCGAGCGCCAGCGCGATGGCCCATCGACCGGCGGGCAGGTGATCACACTGGCCGCAACGACAACTGTCAT
Source organism: Kitasatospora cineracea (assembly GCF_003751605.1). Classification (NCBI taxonomy): domain Bacteria; kingdom Bacillati; phylum Actinomycetota; class Actinomycetes; order Kitasatosporales; family Streptomycetaceae; genus Kitasatospora; species Kitasatospora cineracea. The sequence continues at coordinate 1,689,565 of NZ_RJVJ01000001.1, read as the reverse complement.
GTGAGGCGCGAAGTAACGTGTGGGCAGCCGCCACCCTCAGTAGCCTTGCACCAGAAGAGCGCAGCCGCTGAAGGATCGATGCAACTCGGCTGGGCTTGCTCCGGCTCGAGTATGAACGGACATGGACGAGGTGAGCGGCACATGATCAAGGCATTCTTTTCATACTCCACGAAAGATGCCGACTTCGTCAGTGAAGTTGCCTCGAAAGTCGGCCGCCCATTTGTGCATATTGACAGAATGAGCTTCGCTTCAGGCGAAGACATTCTAGCGTCCATCGATGCCGCAATTCGAGAATCTGGCCTGTTCGTTCTCTTCTTGACAAGGAGCTCACTCGAATCGGAGTGGGTCAACCACGAGGTCAATGAAGCAAGATTCAACGCCGCTGTTGGTCGAATCAAGAAAACTCTTGTTGTATTGATGGATCAAAGCATCACAATCGATCAGGTTCCGGAATGGCTTCGGCGCGCCAAGTCCATAACCTCTCGGGCATCAATGCCGGTTGCCCGCAAGATCAGCAGCCTCGTCGATGATCTGGTCCGGGAAAGCCAACACTCATTTTTCGTAGGCAGAGCTCGGGAAATCGCCGAGCTTCAGCGGGCATTTGTTCCATTCGATTCCATGACCCTCCCTCAAGCTGTTTGCATCACCGGCCTGCTTGGAATTGGCCGCAAGACAGTGCTGGCTAATATCGCAAGAAGTTCACTGAACTTCGAACGGATTGTTCCAATCGCTGTCGAGCCGGGTGACTCGATCCAGACAATTGCCGCTAAGGTTGCGACCCAAGTCGACTCGCCAAGCACTCCTAGCGCATCGATGGCGAGTACGCTACGAATCGAGGAGTACGATAACAGCCAAGCGCTCGGCGAAGTGCTTTCCGGACTTGCCAAACTTGCTGGCGATTATCGCGAGATGCCAGTTCTATACGACGAGGGCGGGATCCTTGAGAGTGACGGAAGGATCTCAGAGGCAGTCCTCTCAATCCTTGGCGCCCTGAAGGACTATCCGACGGTAACCATTTCGATAATGACTAACCGCCGTCCAGCTCGGGAATTTTTGCTGGCGCATGATCTAACATTGCCAATTGTCGATGTGCGGCAATTGCTGGATGTCGACGTAAACCAGCTGATTGCGATTATTGCGCGTAGCTGGAATCTCAAGATCGCGACGGAGACGGCCCGTAGTATTGCGAGCGCCGTACGCGGATATCCGCCTTCAGTTATGTACGCACTTGAGCTCGTTCGCTCGTATGGAGCGGACGTGGCAGTCAGCCAGACACCCTTACTGGTTGAATTCGGAGCACGCCCATTTGTCCGGTACCTGCGCGCCAGTGCGATAAGTGATTTGGAACGGAAGATCCTGCGGATCATTTGCGCCAATAGTCCGCTTCCGCTGCCGCTTCTCCAGTCCGTCACTGAGACGAGTGACGAGGAGATTGGCCAAGCGTTGATGCATCTCATCGACGTCTCTCTAATCGTGCCTACAGATGCTGGCTGGTACGAAATCTCAGGTCCGGTTGCGACTGCCGTTCAGCGTGAGTATCAAGCGTGCTCAGCCACGGAGTACGCGGCGGTTGCAAGCTATCTCGATGATTTCCTGGATTCATCCGTAGACAACAGCGATTACTTGGCTTTGCAACGCGTTCTCTTTCGGGCGCTACGACTGGCTGGCAGAGAGAAGTCATCCAGGGCATATTCGTTTACCGCCGACTACGTGCACCTTGCCAAGCGCTTTTATCACCAAAATCGTGACTACGAAAGCGCCCGAAGCGCCGCTCAGACGGTCGTCGACGCATACCCAAACCTTCATGAGGCACGATTCTTGCTGACGCAGGCAATGGTTAAGCTCGGTGATTACGATTCAGCCGATTTTCAAATTGGCTATCTTATGCGGGAGGGACAACTCAAGGATGCCTTCTATCTAAATGGTTTTCTCGAGAGGCACCGAGGGAATCATCGGCGGGCCGTCGAACAGTATGAGAAAGCAATTGGTCACGGCAGGGGAGGGGTGTCCGTACATCGTGACATGGCTGACTGCTACGTCCAGCTTGGAGATCTCGAGCGCGCAGAACGTCATATTGCTGTAGCACAGCAGCGCCAGCCCGATAACAAGTTCATCATCGACCTCCGCATCAGAATCGCGTGCATGCGGCGCGATGAGGAGCAGGCCCGCGAATTGCTAGGTTTGCTGCGCGAGATCGAGGATCCGGTGTTCTGGAACCATCGCGCTTCGCGAGTCGAGTACGCTTTTGGGGATGTGGAGCAGGCATATCAAATGGCCAAGACGGCGCGAGATGCGTCCGACCACCCTTCATTTGAGATCCTAGCCAACTTTACACGCTGCGCAATTAAGACCCATCGCAGCGGCGAGGCTGCTGAAGTCCTGGACAGACTCGAAAAGGGTTACAAACTTCAGAAGCCTGACGTGAGAAACGGCCTACGGGCACGCCTGGCTATTACAGAGGGCCGTTTTGAAGATGCGCAAGCGTACATTGCTAGGATTATCAACAGGGAATTGCCGGTGCATCTGACACTGGAGCGCGATTCCATTCGTGGAATTATTGATAATCGGGCTGTAACTGATACGGTCAGGGATGAGCTCCTGGGGCGCCTCAGGATAATCGACGAGAGCATTCTTGCCAAGCCTTCTAAACGCTTTAATCAATACGATGATATAGAATACTGACGTTCTGGTACTGGCAATTTCATCCACTCGACTCTTGCCATCCTTTTCTCAGATAGGAGACCGACTCATGCGGGCCCCCAAGAGTGTCGATGTAAAGCTGAAACTGTATGTTCTAGAAATTTCGGGCACTTGGGAGCCAAATGATGCCGAGAGGAAGGCTGCATGGGAGCTGTATGTTGAACTCGTGACCCGCATTGCTGTCGTGCCTCTGAATCCCCAGGATGGCTTGCTTCGGGAGGCTCTGGGCAGCCTCTACTCCTTGTTCGCCACCACGCGTGAGGTGCTGAGGCGTCATGGGCCAGAGGTGGCCGAGCCAAAGAAGGATGGCCAGTACAACTTCGGCTACCTCTCTGTGGCAATGTTGAACTTCGGAATCCGGCCGCTACTGGCCTACTGGCATCCCGTCTTGGAGGATTGGGAAACCCAACGGCCAACGGATCGATCTCGCCATGACCATGAACTCGCCTGGCCGCGGGTGGAAGAACTACGCACCAGCTTGAACAACACGCGCCATGTTCTCGCCGCGTACGCAGATCTTCTGGCTAGCGCTTGCGGTGTCCCTAGCCTTCTAGCCGCAGTTCCAGGCCCTCCCGCTTAGAAGTCATCTCATTTGGATGAGTAGACTCCGGGCGTGCTGATCGTGGAGCGTCTGGTGCCGGACGAGTTGTGGGAACTGTTCCAGTTGGTGGCCCCGGAGGCGCCGACGCGTCCGCAGGGTGGTGGTCGGCGTCGCCATGGGGACCGGGAGGTTCTGGCGGCGATCGTGTTCGTCGCGACCTCCGGCTGCACCTGGGCCCAACTGCCGCCTTGCTTCGGCCCGTCCGGGCCAACCGCTCATCGCCGCTTCACCGAGTGGAGCAAGGCTCGGGTATGGGCGAAGCTCCACCGCGTCGTCCTGGACGAGTTGGGCTCGCGGGGCGAGCTGGACTGGTCGAGGTGCGCGGTCGACTCGGTGAACATGCGAGCTCTGAAAAGGGGGAGCTGACGGGTCCGAATCCTGTTGATCGGGGCAAGTGCGGGTCGAAGATCCACCTGCTCACCGAACGTACCGGTTTACCCCTGTCGCTCGCGATATCCGGTGCCAACGTCCACGACAGCCAGGCCCTGATCCCGCTGACCGACGCCATCCCGCCCATCCGCTCGCGGCGCGGCCCGAGGCGACGCAGGCCCGGGAAGCTGCACGGCGACAAGGCCTACGACCATCGGTTCATCCGCTCCTACCTGCGGGGACGGCAGATCCCGGCCCGCATTGCCCGCCGAGGCGTCGACTCCTCCACCCGGCTCGGCCGGCACAGATGGGTCATCGAGCGGACCATGGCATGGCTCGGCGGCTTCCGTCGGCTCCACCGCCGGTACGAACGCAAGGGCGAACACTTCGCCGACTTCGCCAGCATCGCCGCAGCACTCATCTGCCACCGCCGACTATCCAAATGAGATGACCTCTTAGATTGGCCAGCACTCGGCGAGGGCCGGAGAATCGAGCCGGTACGTCTACCCCCGATGATCGATGCCGGGTAAGACGTTACGATCCCGCGTCTGACGGACAAGTCTGCGTGGCGGGCCTTGGAGGCGACACTGCGCGCCGGACTGACGTTCTACTCGTGTGGGTGTGGCGGACCTGGACCGAGGACCAGCGCCGAGGTCCGAGATCGGCGAAGAGCTGCACACGGGCTCGGCCTCACAGAGCCGGTAGCTCTCAAGCGCTACGGCCCCCTGGAAGCCGAGGTGGGCTTAGTACTGCAACGGTGCTTAGGGTGACGAGGTTTCAGCTCTTGGGCTGTGGCCTCGTCTCTTGTAGTGGCTGGTCCGGGCCTGGTGTTGGCGTCGGCGGCGCCAGCGGGACCAGTGCAGGACGTGGTCGATGCTGCGGCGGGCAGGCCGGGTGAGGCCGGTGATCAGTCGGCGGATCTCGGGGAGGGTGAGGGGTATCAGGTCTGGCGTTCGATCTGGTCCGGCCCCTTTTCGAGCTGCTGGGCCCGCAGGACGGTCAGGTAGGCGTGGGCGGCCATGGCCAGGGTGATGTGCCGGTACCAGCCCGGGTGGCGGCGGACCTGGTAGTCGTCCAGGCCGCACTGGCCCTTCGCGGTCTGGAAGCACTCCTCGATCGCCCAGCGGGCACCCGCGACGGCGATCAGCTCGTTCAGTGTGGCCTCGGCGGGCGCGTAGGCGATGTAGTAGGCGATCTTCGCCGGGTCGGTGATGCTGCGGCGGGCCAGGACCCAGTGCCTGCGGTCGGGGCGGTGCCAGGGCCGGACCTCCACACGCGCCCAGTCGTAGATCCGCAGGCCGTGGGCGCCGTCGCCGCAGGATCGGCGCTTCCACTTCTGCCGGGGCAGATCGGCCATCAGGTCGTGCAGCCGGTGGTCCAGGGCCCGCCGGGTGACGACGGTGTCGTGCCGGGTGGTGGCCACGACGTGGAAGACGTCGGCCTGCTCCAACTCGGTCCGCCAGCCCTTGCTGCAGCCGTAGCCGGCATCCGCGGTCACCCAGCGGAACGGGATCCGGTCGTCGATCGCACGGCGGACCATCGCCCGCGCGAGCTGGACCTTGGTCGCGAACTCGACCTCGTCACCGATCCCGGCCGCCCGGCAGCGCTCGCGGTCGTCCGTCCAGGACTTCGGCAGGTAGAGCGCCCGGTCGATCAACGTCCGGCCCAACTTGCCCGAGTAGGCGAGGAACACTCCGACCTGGCAGGTCTCAGTCCGGCCGGCGGTGCCGGAGTACTGCCGCTGGACGCCGGCCGACCGCACGCCCTTCTTCAGGAACCCGGTGTCGTCCACGATCAGCACGCCGCCCGGGTCCGCCAGGTGCTCGACCACGTACCCGCGCACGTCGTCGAGCACCCCGTCGGCGTCCCAGTCGATCCGGTTCAGCAGCCGCTGGATCCGGTCCGGCCCGCCGTGACCTGCCTCCTCCGCCACCGTCCAGCCGTTCTTGCGCTCCAACGACGCCAGCAGGCCACGCATGTAGGCCATTGCCGACTCGCGCGACTCGCTCCGCGCGAACCGATGAGCAAACCGCTCATGCAACCCGGCCAGCCCATCCGACCAGCGACGAGCATCGACCTCGGATATGTCCCCACCCATGAACAGCCCAACGAACGAACCCAACAACCGACACGATAAGCACCGTTGCAGTATTAGGTGCCCGGACCGACGTGTCCGTAGGCGACCCATAGGGCAGGAGCTACGGATCAAAGCGTCAGTCCACCCGGCCCGATCAAGTGGTCTCAGTTCTGGTCTCATTCATGAGCGTTCAGGTGGGTCCGCCAGCACTCAAGGCAACTTCCCTGGCCTGGGAAGGGAACCCCCGCAGCCCGCCGCGAACAGCGGATCACAGACCTCGAAAGCGTGTGTGGGGGCAACTCCACCGTGGGTTCGAATCCCACCGCTACCGCCACTCGAAGGGCCCGACCGGTTCACCGGTCGGGCCCTTCGGCGTGCCGCCCGGCTCAGCCCCGGCGCCGGGCCAGCCGCAGCAGCACCAGCCCCGCGAGGCCCAGCCCGGCGGAGGCCAGCAGCGGCAGCAGCGGCGCCCCGCCCGTCCCCGGCAGCGTTCCGGGCGGCGGCCCGGCCGGGTGCGACGCGGACGGGGACGGCGACGGCGATTGCGACGGCTGCTCCGACGGGGACGCGGAGGGCGAGGGCGACGGGGAGGGCGACGGGGTCGGGCTGGGGCTCTCGGTGGAGCCCGGTTCGGGCTCCACCGCGATCACCTCGTCGTCGGGCGGCGAGGTGACGGTCCGTTCGGTGGTGCGGCCGGTCGCGGTCGCGGTGTTGTGCACCGTCCCGGCCTCGGCGTCGGCCTCGGTGACGGTGTACGCGGCCGTGCAGGTGGTGACCGCGCCGGGGGTGTTCCGCGGGGTGAGCACGGTGGCCGCGCAGCGCACGCCGGTGAGCCGGTCGTCGGCCACCGCGAGGCCGGTGACCTCCCGGTCGGTGGTGTTGGTGACGGTGTAGGTGTAGGTGGCCTGCTGGCCGGGCCGGTAGACCCGGGTGTCGTCGACGTGCTTCTCCAGCAGCAGCCCGTAGTCGTCGTTCAGCGGCAGCACCTGCTCGGCCTCCGGCGACTCGATCGGCTCGCCGCCGGAACTGCCGCGCGCGATCGCCCGGTTGGTGATGTGCCCGGCGCGCACGTCGGCGTCGGTGACGGTGTAGGAGGCGGTGCAGGTGACGGTGGCGCCGACGGCCAGGACGGTGGCCGGGCAGCCGACCGGGCCGACCCGCGGGTCGGTGACGGCGAGGTCGCGGATCTCGGTCTCGCCGCTGTTGGTGACCACGAACTGGTAGGGGACGACCGTCCCGGCGGTGACCGGGTCGGGCAGCGGCTGGGCCCGGTCGATCTGCTTGACCAGGTTGAGCCGGGGCAGCGGCGCCGCGCTGCGGGCGGTGACGTGCCGCAGCAGGTGCACGTCGGTGAACGCGCCGGTGGACGAGGCGAAGCCGAACTTGTAGGTGGCGGGCACCGGTTGGGGCGCGGCCTGGCTGAGCACCCGGACCGGTCCGGCGCCGAAGTCGACGTCCACCTCGATCTGCGGGTCCGGTCCGGGCGTGACGGTGACGGTGACGGTCCGCCTGCTGGGTTCGAGCGCGGTCTCGGCCTGCGCGGGGGTGGTGCCGGGCGGCAGGTCGGCGGCGGTGGCGGGGCCGTGCAGCTGCCCGGGCAGGGTGGACGGCCACGGGCCGGTGGTGCCGGTGTTGCCGGTGGTCGCGCCGAGGAAGCAGTAGCCGGTGGTGCCCTCGCCGGGGCCGCGCAGCGTGACCATGTTGGCGCCGGGGGCCGGCACCAGGAAGGAGGTGCCGGCCGGGGAGCGGGTCGCGCAGCCGTCGCCGCGGTGCTCCCAGTCGCCGAAGTAGTTGCCGAGCACGTCCAGGCCGACGCCCAGGTAGCCGCCCTCGACGCCGGGCAGGAACGGGTTGGCCGGGTTGTCGTCGGGCAGTTTCTGGGCGTACCCGAGGCTGCCGCCGAAGGCGCCGGGGCGGGTGAGCCGGGCGGCGCCGTCGACCAGGAAGAAGGCGATGCCGTCGGCGGGCGAGGGCTTGCCGGTGTCGCCGCCGTACTGCCACTGCTCGAAGGTGACCCGGAGGCCCTCGTTGGCGGGCAGCGGGTGCTCGTAGAGGACGGCGGCGGCCCGGTCGTTGCCCGCGTCGGTCATCCGCAGGTAGCCGTGCGGGGCGGCGGAGTTCGGCGGGACGGGGCCGACCGCGCCGGCCGGGCAGCCGGTCAGCGGGCGCGGTTCGGCGACCGGGAGGGCGGGGATCTCGGCGGCGCCGGTGAGGCAGGCCCCGTCGGTGGCGACGAAGCCGCTGTCGGCGCTCGTTCCGGTGAAGTCCTCGTCCACCAGCGGGGTGCCGGTCCGGGGCGCGGGCGGCGCGGCCGCGGCGCCGGGCGGTGCGGTGGGGCCGAGGGCGGCCGCGGCGCAGAGCGCCGCGGCGAGCAGTCGGTGTCCGGCCCGGTGGGCCTGTCGGTCGGTCACGTGCGCTCCGCCTCTCCGGTCGATGCTTCGCAGTCGACCTTCACGGCGGGCGGGAGCCCCGGCGCACACGCGGGCGACCGCGGGTAAGCACTCGGCCGGCGCAGCGGCCGGGCGGGGGAGGCGCCCCGGAAAAGGCGAGGGGCCCCGCGCTCCCGGGCGGTTGACCACCGTGCCCAGGGGAGTGCGGAGCCCGGCCGGAACCTCGCGGTCCAGCGGTGGGGGCAGCAGCTCCGGGGGGACGAGCTGCTGCCCCGGCGGAGGTCCCACAACCGGGTCCGCGTCGGGGGAAGCCGCGGTGCCCGGTCCCACAGCGGGGACCTCCGGATCGCCGTACCGGGGATTCCTGCCAGATCCTCGGTACATCAACCATCCTGCCGCGCCTCCCCGGTGGAGACATCCGGAGAAAGCCCCGTCCGCGCGGGACCTTCGTCCCGGCGGGTGAACACGGCCCTCACTCCTTGCGCCGTCCGGTGGATAAGCTGCGGGTGGCAGGGCCGTGCGGGGAGAGGGCGGCGGCCCGACTCAGGGAGGCAGGCCCGTTCGATGGCTCAGGCGAAGAAGGTGGCCGTGTGGATCGTGGTCATCTTCGTCATCTACACGATCATCACCTCGCCGGAGCGCTCGGCGGACCTGGTGAAGTCCGGTTTCGTGGGCATCTCGGACGCCGCCAAGGCGGTCGGCTCGTTCATGACCGGACTGGTGCGCTAGTACCGTTGCGGGGTCCGTCCGTCGGGGGCGCACCCGTGACCGCGCGCGCCCTCCCCCACCCGCGAGGAGCGGCATCGTGATCCGGCACCTGGTCCTGTTCAAGCTCAACGAAGGCGTCACCGAGGAGGACCCGCGGGCCGTCGCGGGCGCCGAGGCGTTCGCCGAGCTCGGCGCGCTGATCCCCGAGCTGCGCGAGTGGGAGTGCGGCTGGAACTTCACCGAGCGGGACATCGCCCAGGACTTCGCCATCAACAGCCTGGTCGAGGACCGCGCGGCGCTGGCCGCGTACCTCGGCCACCCGGCCCATCAGGCCGCCGCCGCGCAGTGGCGCGAGTTCGCCACCTGGGTGATCGCCGACCTGGAGGTCTGACCCCCTCCAGCCACTCCTCGTACACGCACGACCCTTCTCCCCCCGCCCTCCGCACGTGAGCGGGGGGCCTGGCGCGCTCCGCCGAATGCTGGACGGCCCGTCAACACGCCTCTACCGGGTGCTTGCCCGGCGACAGAGCGACTTGTGATGCTATGACCGGTTTTGCCGGAAATTGGCGAGGTGGTTCACGAGGGAGGGGTGACGTGTCCGTGCGGACGCAGCAGGGCAGTGCGCCGGAGGACCGGATCGAGGACCTGCCGGACCCTGTCGAGCTGGCCGCCCGACGCTCCGGCGGACGCGGCGCCGTGGACGTCCGCACCCTCACCCGGGTCCTGTTCGAGCGGCTCGCCGAACTCCCGACGGGCGCCCCCGAACGCACCCGGGTCCGCTCCGCCCTGATCGAGATCAACATCCCGCTGGTCCGCTACGCCGCCACCCGCTTCCGCAGCCGCAGCGAACCGATGGAGGACATCGTCCAGGTCGGCACCATCGGCCTGATCAACGCCATCGACCGCTTCGACCACGAGCGCGGCGTCCAGTTCCCCACCTACGCGCTGCCCACCATCCTCGGCGAGATCAAGCGCTACTTCCGCGACAACGTCCGCACCATGCACGTCCCGCGCCGGCTCCAGGAGCTCTGGGTGCAGGTCAGCGGCGCCATGGAGGAGCTGACGGTCACCCATGGCCGGGTCCCCAAGGTCCCCGAGATCGCCGCCAACCTGCGCATCCCCGAGGAGGACGTCCGGGCCTGCCTGGACGCCGGCCGCGCCTACAACGCCGCCTCGCTGGAGGCCGCCCAGGAGCACGAGGGCGGCCTCGCCCTGCTCGACCGGCTCGGCTACGAGGACTCCGCCCTCACCGACGTCGAGCACCGCGACATGGTCCGCCACCTGCTGGTCCAACTCCCCGAGCGGGAACGGCGGATCATCATGCTCCGGTTCTTCGCCAACCTCACCCAGTCGCAGATCTCCACCGAGCTCGGCATGTCCCAGATGCACGTCTCCCGCCTGCTGTCCCGGATCCTGTCCCGGCTGCGCACCGGCAACTCCTGGGAGGAGTGAGCCGCCTCCTGTTGCCCCGTGTCACCGCCGGATGACGAGTCACGACGTTCGGGTTTGCCGGGGCCGGTGTGCCGGTATTGAGCAGGAAGACCCGTCGACCGGGAACCACCGTACGGTGGCGGCCGTTCGACAGACAGTCACGAGGGGGGTGGGCGCGTGTTCACAGAACCGGGCAGTGCGGTCATCGAAGCCGAAGCCGTCGCCGTACAGATCCCGGCCCAGGCCGGTCCCGCCGAGGCCCCCGACCGGGCCCTCGACACCCGCACGCTGTCCCGTGCGCTGTTCCGCCGGCTCGCCGGGCTGGAGTCCGGCAGCGCGGAGCACACCTACGTCCGGGACACCCTGATCGAGCTCAACCTGCCGCTGGTCCGGTACGCGTCCGCGCGCTTCCGCAGCCGCAACGAGCCGATGGAGGACATCGTCCAGGTCGGCACCATCGGCCTGATCAAGGCCATCGACCGCTTCGACCCGGACCGCGGCGTCGAGTTCCCGACCTTCGCCATGCCCACCGTGGTCGGCGAGATCAAGCGCTTCTTCCGGGACACCAGCTGGTCCGTGCGCGTCCCGCGCCGCCTCCAGGAGCTGCGCCTGGCCCTCACCAAGGCCGGCGACGAGCTCTCCCAGCGCCTCGACCGCTCCCCCACCGTCCCCGAGCTCGCCGGCTACCTCGGCGTCTCCGAGGAGGACGTGGTGGAGGGCCTGGCCGTCGGCAACGCGTACACCGCCAGCTCGCTCGACTCAAGCCCGGCCGAGGACGACGGCGGCGACGGCCCGCTCGCCGACCGCCTCGGCTACGAGGACCTCGCCCTCGAAGGCGTCGAGTACCGCGAGTCCCTCAAGCCGCTGCTCGCCAAGCTCCCGCCCCGCGAGCGCCGGATCATCATGCTCCGCTTCTTCGGCAACCTGACGCAGTCCCAGATCGGCGAGGAGATCGGCATCTCCCAGATGCACGTCTCCCGGCTGCTCACCAAGACGCTCGCCCACCTCCGCGACGGCCTCACCGCCGAGTAGCGGCAGGTGGAGGGGCCCGGCGGCAGTCGGGCCCCTAGTAGTGCTTTGTTAGGTGGTGCGTGGGCTTTGGTCCCGGGTGTGTTTCGGGGGTTCTCTGGAGGTATGACTCCGGATGAACTGGGTTCGTTACGTGATGAGTTGCAGGCGTTCGCGGCGGAGGTGTTCGCTCCGCTGCGACGCTCGGACCAGCAGGACAAGGGCGTCAGCTACCTCCGTGGCCTGCTGCTGGACGGCCGGCGCAAGTCGATGCAGCCGATGGCCGAGCGGCTCGGCATCGACCACCAGCGCCTGCAGCAGTTCATCTCCTCCTCGACGTGGCCGGTGGAGCAGATCAGGTCCAGGCTCGCCGACCGTGCGACACGCGTCCTGGGAGCGGATGCGTGGGTCGTGGACGACACCGGCTTCCCGAAGGACGGCGCCGGTTCGCCGGGCGTGGCCCGCCAGTACTCGGGCACTTTGGGCAAGGTCGGCAACTGCCAGGTGGGGGTGAGCGTTCACGCGGTCACCGACAGCGCGTCCTGCCCGCTGAACTGGAGACTGTTCCTGCCCGAGTCCTGGGATCCGGCGAAGGCCGCAGACCCGGCCGGGGCGGCCTTCGCCGAACGCCGCCGGGCCCGCTGCGGAATCCCGCCCACCGAGGGCCACCGACCGAAGTGGCAACTGGCCCTGGAGATGCTCGACGAGCTCGCAACGTGGAAGCTCCTCCCTCCGGTCGTGGTCGCCGACGCCGGCTACGGCGACAACGCGCACTTCCGCGCGGCCCTCGACGAGCGCGGGCTGCGGTGGATCGTGCAGGTCAAAGGTCTGACGACCGCCCACCCCATCGACGCCGTCACCCACCGACCGCCCTACGGCGGACTCGGCCCCCGGCCCAAGCCCCGCTACCGCACCCGTCCCGTTCCGTTGGCCGAGCACGTCCGGGCCGCAGGTCGGGAAGCGGCCCGGACGGTGACCTGGCGGCGTGGCTCCCGCGACCACCTGACCTCGACCTTCGTCGTGCTGCGCGTGCGTCTGGCCGGACGTCGTCCACGGATCGAGGAGGACGGCACCCTGCCGCCGTGCTGGCTTCTTGCCCAGTGGCCGCCGGAGGTGTCGGAGCCGTCCCACTACTGGGTCTCGAACCTGCCCGAGGACACCCCTCTCGAGGAACTCGTGCGGCTCGCCAAGATCCGCTGGCGGATCGAGCACGACTACCGCGAGCTCAAGACCGCCCTCGGCCTGGACCACTTCGAGGGCCGTTCCTGGACCGGCTGGCACCGGCACGTCACGCTCGTCACCGCCGCCCACCTCTTCGTGACCCTGACCCGGAGCCGCCCAAAAGTCCCTGCTCGGGCATGACCCTCTACCAGACCGTCAGAGCACTCCAACAGCTCCTGGCCACCTGGAACGGACCATGCCCGACATGCCACCGCCCCGCCGCCACACCAACCCCAGCCCCGACCTAACAAAGCACTACTAGGCCCTGTCCGGTCGATCTTGCCGGGCGCTCGACGCCGGATCATCCCGCCTGGAAGCACCGGCCCGACACCCGAGTACATCCAGTACGAGGGCGTCGGCCCGGCACTCCCAGCCGGGCGCCCGACGCCGCGCGCCGATCCGACAAGACCGGCCGGACAGGGCCTAGACGGTGCAGGACGCCCGGAGGGCCGCCAGGTGTTCGGCGGTGAGACCCAGGCCGTCGTGCCAGAAGTGCTCGAAGTCGTCCCAGCCGCGGGCGAGTTCCTCGAAGGCCGCGTCCAGGTAGGCCTCCTCCGCGCGGGCCAGCGGCCGCATCAGCGGGTCGACCCGGGCGATCAGGGCCGCCGAGCGCTCGTTGGTGAGCAGGTAGTCCGCGCGGACACTCTCCCGGTCGACCCCCAGGGCGGTGAGCAGCAGGGCCGCCGTCCAGCCGGTGCGGTCCTTGCCGGCGGTGCAGTGGAAGAGCACCGGCGCGCCGCCCGCCTCGGCGGCCAGCCGCAGCACGGTGGCGAAGCGGGAGCGGGCGACGGCGTCGGTGACGAACCAGCGGTACATCGAGGTCATCATCGCGGCGGCCCGGCCGTCCCCGAGGGCGGCGTGCACCGCCGCCGGGTCGCCGCTGCCCAGCGCCCGGCGCAGTTCCACGTACAGGTCGAAGTCCGCGGAGAACACCGGCAGGTGGTGCAGGGTCGGCCCGAGCCCGTCGGCCGCCGCGACGGTGAGCGTCGCCGCGGCGTCCAGCGGCAGCACGGCCGCGGGCAGGCCGGGGACGAGGTCGGCCCCGAGGTGGCGGACCTCGTCGAGGCTGCGCAGGTCGACGACGTGCCGCAGCCCGAGCGCGCCGAGCAGCACCCGGTCGTCCTCGCCGAGCCGGCTGAGCGCCTCGGCGCGCAGCAGCGCGCCGGGGCGGACGGTGCGGCCGTCCGCGGTGCGGTAGCCGCCGAGGTCGCGGGCGTTGACGGCGGCGGCCAGGCCGAGGCTTCTGGCGGTCTCGGTGGACGGCGCGGTCACGGGTGCCTCCTCGCGGCGGTGCGGCGGACCCGGCCAGTGTAGGCACGCCCGGCGGCGGGACCGCCCGGGGTGTCCGGTCGGCCCCGTGCGGGCGGTCCCGGGTGCTACTTGACGGCCAGCCAGATCACGCCGGCGACGACCGCCAGGACCACGATGGCCCCGATGACGACCATCGGGGTGCGGCTCGACGAGGAGCTGCTGCCGTAGGTGGTGACGGTGCCCGGGGCCTGCGCGGCCGGGGCCTCGTCGACGAACGCCCGGAACATCTGGGTGGAGCCGGCGGGGTCGTAGTCGTTGTCAGCCATGGACGGGACTCTAGCCCGCCCGGGCAACCCGACGACACCCCGGTCCCCCGTCCCCGGGCAGGTCTGCACGCTCCCCTCACCTCGGGCGACCGGGGGGTGAACGCACGGTCCGCCGGAATCAAGCCGGACCCGAACGGGTTCTCTCCCGTCATGACCAACAGTGACGCCCCCCGGGTGACCCTCGGCCCCTCCGACCTCGCCGTCTCCCCGCTGGCCCTCGGCGGCAACGTGTTCGGCTGGACGGCCGACACCGCGCAGTCCTTCGCCGTGCTCGACGCGTACGCGGCGGCGGGCGGCAACTTCCTCGACACCGCGGACGTCTACTCGGCCTGGGCGCCGGGCAACTCCGGCGGCGAGTCGGAGACGGTGATCGGCGAGTGGCTGCGCAGCCGCGGCAACCGCGGGCAGATCGTGGTCGCCACCAAGGTCGGCATGCTGCCGGGCCTGGACAACCTGCGCCCGGAGACCATCCGGCGCGGCGCGGAGGAGTCGCTGCGCCGGCTCGGCGTGGAGCGGATCGACCTGTTCTACACCCACCGGGACGACCCGGAGACCCCGGTCGAGGAGATCGTCACGACGCTGGACGCGCTGGTCCGCGAGGGCAAGGTGCGCGAGGTCGCCGCGTCCAACATCGGCCCGGAGCGGCTGGCCGCCTCGCTGGAGTTCGCCGCCCGCGAGGGCCTGGCCAAGTACGTCGCGGTGCAGCCGCACTACAACCTGGTCTCCCGTGACACCTACGAGGGCCCGCTGGCGGACGTGGCCGCCGAGCACGGCCTGTCCGCCGTCCCGTACTACGCGCTCGCCTCGGGCTTCCTGACCGGCAAGTACCGCCCGGGCACGGCCGTCGACTCGGCCCGGGCCCAGGGCGCGGGCCGCTACCTGGAGGAGCCGCGCGGCCTGCGGGTGCTCGCCGCCCTGGACGAGGTGGCCGCGGCGCACGGCGCGCAGCCCGCCGCGGTGGCGCTGGCCTGGCTGGCCGCGCAGCCGACGGTGGCGGCCCCGCTGGCCAGCGCCCGCACGGTGGAGCAGCTGCCTCCGCTGCTGGCCGCCGCCGGGCTGGAGCTGACCGGGGCGGAGCTCAAGCTGCTCTCCGAGGCGTCCGCCTGACGTCCCGTCGGGCCGCACGACGGCGCCCCTCCCGCAGCACGCGGGAGGGGCACCGCCGGTTTCCCCGCCGTCCGGTTCCCCGGCCGTCCGATTTCCCGGCCGTCCGGTTCCCCGTCCGTTCAGGGGCGGCCGAAGAAATCCGGGTAGTAGCCGCTGTTGAGGCGGGAGACCCGGACGTCCTTGCCGGGGCGCGGGGCCTCCACGTACGTCCCGTCGCCGAGGTAGATGGCCACGTGGTGGATGCCGGATATCCGGCCGTTGCTGGACCAGAACACCAGGTCGCCGCGCTGCAACTGCCCGGAGCCGATCGGGGTGGCGGCCCGGTACTGGTCGTCGGCGACCCGCGGGGTGGAGACCCCGGCCCGGCGGAACGCCTGTTGGACCAGGCCCGAGCAGTCGAACCCGTTCGGCCCGTTGCCGCCCCACACGTACGGCTTGCCGACCTGCGCCAGCGCGTAGGACACCGCCGCCTCCACCCCGCTCGTGGCGGACTGGCCGGTCTGGCCCGACGAACCGGCGGACTGCCCGGAGGAGCCGCCGTCACCGGTCCGGGCGACGTAGATGTCGTGGTGGCTGGTGTAGCGCCACTCGCCGGCCGCGTTCCTGAACCAGTAGACCTTGCCGTCCCAGCCCTGCCGGATCCCGCCGGAGGACTGCGCGGGGGCGGACTTCGCCGGCGGGGACTGCGGCTGCGCGCTCTTCGCGCCGCCGGTGCGGTCCAGGTAGACGTTGCGCCACTTGGTGTAGCGCCACTCGCCGGCCGCGTTCTTGAACCAGTAGACCTTGCCGTCCCAGCCGGGGCCGGACGGCGCGGGCATGGCCTGCGCGGTACCCGCGTCGAGGCCGAGGCCGACCGCTCCGACGCCCGCCAGCACGGTGCCGGCCAGCAGGGTCGACCGCACGGCGCGGTGTATTCGGCCCACCCGCTCGGCCGCGCCGGACCCGCCGGTGCGGACGGCCGGCCGGGCGCACGCGGCGCAGTGGCAGGTCGGCGCACCGTCGGATTCGGCGAAGCCCAGCAGCGGGGCCCCGGCGAAGCCCGGGAGGTCGGTGGGGTCGGTGGATATCGAGGCGAGCGCGGTGGTCACGCGGGTTTCCCTTCCTTGCGGTGCGGGCGGGCGGCCGGGGCGGGCACCGAGGCGGTGACCCCGGCCGGGGCGACGAACGCGACCAGCAGCTGCTCCATCAGGGCGCTGCGCGCGCTGTCGTCCAACTCGTGGGCGGTGGCGCGCTCCAGGCGTCGCACCGCGAGGGCGGCGGCCTCCACCGCGTCGTCCACCAGGACGGTCCGCAGCCCGGCGTCCAGGTCGGCGAGCCGGCGGCGGCGCATCGACTCGGCGACCTCCGGCGCGTAGTCCAGGGCCAGCGGCTGCACCGAGTACACCTCGACCCCGGCCGGGGCGGTCTCGGCGGCCAGCGCCCGGGTCAGCTCGTCGGCGAACCACTGGCCGTCGCGCAGCGCGGGCCCCGGCGCGGAGTTGGAGTCGCACGGCAGCAGGGAGGCGGTTCGGGTAAGGACGGCCTGCACCTGCTCGCGCAGATACGTTTCGTGTTCGGCGATGCCCAGCGTCACCCGGGCGGTGTCCTTGACCCGCCAGACGATCAGCAGCCGCACCACCAGCGGCGTCCCGGCCCGGTCGGTGACGTGCACCGGCTCGCTGCGCCAGTGCCGCAGCCGGACGTCCACCCGGCGGCGGCGCAGCAGCGGGTTCACCCAGAGCAGGCCGGTGCGGCGGACGGTGCCCCGGTAGCGGCCCCAGCGGGTCAGCACCCGGGTCTCGCCGCCCGGGTTGGAGAGCATCCCGCCGAGCGCGGCCAGCATGACCAGCCCGATCCCGCTGACCGCGGCGACGGTGCCGTCGCCGACCTGGGCCCGCCCGCTGTCCAGCGCGGCCGGACCGCGCAGGTCCGGCACCCCGGGCAGTTGCGGGAGCGCCCCGGCCCGGGCCAGCACCAGCAGCACCCCCGCCGCGCCGGCCAGCAGCACCAGCAGCGGCAGCCAGCCCGGCAGGGCGAACGCGCGCCGCTCGCGCAGCGACTGGTCCGCGCGCGGCGGACGGCGGTGGGTCGCGGACTCGGCCGCGGTCGGGTGCGCCGCCGGCTCGGCCCCGGCCGCGCTGAGCCGGCGCAGTTTGCCGGACGGGGCACCGACGGGCTCGACGGTGACGGGCTCGACGGTGACGGGCTCGGCGGTGACGGGTTCGACGGCGGGACGGGGCGCGGGCGGGAGCACGGACGGGTCGTCCGCGCCGACCGGCACCAGGCGGGCCGGGTCGACGGCCGGGTTCACCACCGGGAGCGGCTGGGTGGCCGGCCCCCGGTCGAGGCCGTCCTCGGCTGGCGGGGCGGCGGTGATCAGCGGCTTGGCCACCGCTCTGGCGACCGCCTTGGACAGTTGGGTCGCACCGACCGGGGGCTCGGGTGCGGCGGGGGGCCAGGAGTTGGGTCGCGGCGACGAGTCGCGGGTGACGTCCATGCACGTGTCCTAAGGGTCAGAGTGTCGCGCACCGGGAGGCCCGGATCTGACGGGCAGTGCCAGACTCAGGCTAAGTTGATAAGTCATCAAATGCGACATTTGCCAAGAGGTGTGTCGGTATGTCCGCTCAGCGGAGACGGATCGGCCCGCCCGCGCTGAGCTGCGGGAACGAGCGGACCGACCGGAGCTCGGGACCGGAACGGACGGGCCGTCAGCGACGCCGGGTGCCACTCCCCCGGCCGAACACCCGGCGGGTCAGCAGCCCCACGCCCGCCGCGATCAGCAGCGCCCCGCAGGCCAGCCCGCGCCACCCGGTGGCCGCCGCCCGGTGCGCCGCCGCCACCACGTCCGGCGGCGGCGCGGCCGGCGTCCGCGACTGCGGCTGCGCCTGCGCCTCGTCGTCCTGCGGCTCCGTGTCGGGAGCGGCTGCTGACGGGTCGTCGGATGCCGGGGACAGGGCCGACGCCGACGGGGCCTGGGACGGCGGAACGGACGGCGGAGCGGACAGGACCGTCACGGCGGCCGAGGCCGCCCGGGTCGACGTCGGCACCACCGGCGACGGCGGACCGGCCGGAGACGTCGCGGCGGGCGGCGGCGTGGTCGCGGCCGGCGTGCCCCGGGTCGGCGCGACCGCCGCGGGCTCCGCCGGACGGTCCGGCGCCCCGGGCGGCGCGGGCGCCGCAGCGAGCTGACCACCCGTCGGACCGACGACCGACGGCACCGCAGGGGCCGCCGGAGCGGCCACCGGGGCAGGGGGAATCGGCGGCGCCACGTCCGACGGCACCGGCAACGTCAACGCGGGCCCGGCCACCCCACCGGAAGACTCCGACGCGGATGCGGACGGCGAAGGCGACGCACTCGGCACCGCGATCGGCAGCACCACGTCCGGCGGCACCGGCAACGTCAGCTCGGGCTCGGAAGCCCCACCGGACGGCGAGGACGACACGGACGGGGAGGGAGACACCGATCCGGACGCGAACGCGGACGGCACCGGAGCTGCGGACGCGGACGGCACCGGAGCTGCGGACGCGGACGGCGACGGCGACGCACTGGGCACGTCGTTCTGCCCACCCGTCGGCGGCACCACGATCGGCAGCACGTCGGGCGGCACCGGCACCACCGGAGTGGGCACCGCCGGGATCGGGACGGATGGCACTGCACTTGACGGTACGTCAGGCACAGCCACCGCCGACACCGACGCCGACGCCGAACCGGACGGGGACGCGGAGGCCGACGCACTCCCACTCCCACTCCCACTCGCGCTCGCGCTCGGGCTGACCGTCGCCTCGGCACTCGCACTCGGCGCCGCACTCACACTCGGACTCGCGCTCGTGCTCACACTCGTGCTCACACTCGGGCTCGGGCTCGGGCTCGAACTCGGGCTCGGGCTCGGGCTCGGGCTCGCGCCCGGTGTCGTCGCCGCCGCGACGCGGACCGGCACCGGGTCGCCCGGGGTGCCGTTGCCCGCCGGGTCGGTGGCGGTGGCGAGGAGGGTGAGGTCGCCGGGGGCGAGGTCGCGGGCGGGGGTGCAGGACCAGGTGCCGTCGGGGGCGGTGACGGCGCTGCAGGCGGTGGTGCGTTCGTCGCCGTGGCCGGTGGTGGCGGTGACGGTGACGGTGGTGCCGGGTTCGGCGCGGCCGGTGAGCTTGGGGCGGGTGGTGTGCAGGAGTTCGCCGCTGCCGGGGGTGGTGAACTGCGGGCGGTCGGGGGCGGCGGTGTCGACGGTGAGGGCGACCGCCTTGCCGTCGGCGTGGTTGCCGGCGCCGTCGTCGGCCCGCGGGGTGAGCTGGTAGCGGCCGTCGGCGAGGTTCTCGACCGGCAGGCAGGACCAGGTGCCGTCGGCGGCGACGGCGGTGGAGCACAGGTCGCCGCGGCCCTGGCCGGGGGCGTCCGCGGTGACGGTGACGGTGGAGCCGGGTTCGCCGAGGCCGGTGAGCAGCAGGCCGGGGTCGTTGGTGTAGGCGGGCAGGGTGAGGACGGGGGCGGTGGGCGGCGTGGTCCGGACGGTCAGCCGGAACTCGTCGCCGCGCAGCACCATGCCGGTGCGGGTGGTCTCCACCGGGACGAGGGTGTGGGTGCCCTCGGCGAGCGGCCGGTCGGGGCGGCAGCTCCAGGAGCCGTCGTTGCCGGCCTTGGCGGTGCACAGGGTGGTGCCGTTCTCCTGGACGGCGATGCTCGCCCCGGCGACCGCGCCGTCGCCGCGGAACTCGGGGCGGGGCTCCCGGGTGGTGCTGCCGGGGACGGGCAGGCCGACCTGGGGTTTGGCGGCGCCGATCGAGATGCCGACCTTCTGGTCGACGACCTGCCCGGAGTCGGCGAAGCCGCCGGGGGCGACGAGTTGGGAGCCGCTGCGGGCCAGCCGCAGCCGGACCCAGGTGTCGCCGCCGGCCGCTCCGGGCGGGACCTGCCACTCCAGGGCGGCGTGGTCCGCCCCGGCGGGGACGTCGGCCTGCACCCGCTCGAGCGGGTCGAAGCGGCCGTTGTGGTCGAAGTCGATCCAGCCGGCCAGGACGGCGGGGCCGCCGCCCGCGTTGACCGGCACGTCCAGGTGGTAGTACCGGCCGACGGCGGTCTCGGTGGGGAACTTCAGCGTCGGGTCGGCGCCCTGGTACTCGGCGCGGCCGGGCTGCAGCAGCGGCGGGGGCGGGCTGGCCCAGGGGCTGCGGCGGCTCTCCCCGCCGTCGATCTCCACGCTGGGGGCGACCGGCCCGGCGTCGGGCGGCGGCGGGGGCGGGCTCGCGGGCGGGCCGGGCTGCAGCGGCTGCTCGACGGACTGGGCGAGGCCGGGGCGGGCCCGGGTCGCGGAGGTCGCGGCGTCCTGCCCGAGGAACAGGTCGGAGACCAGGTGGGAGACGTTCCCGTACTCCTGCGGGGCGCTGCCGAGGCCCTCGTCGAGGGTGACGGTGTAGGCCTGGCGGAGCGGGGCGGGCGGGGTGGTGGAGCCGTCCCGGGCGGTGGAGCGCTGCTCGACGCGCAGGGACACGGTCGTGACGGTGCCGGCGAGTTCGAGGGTGCCGGTGCCGTCGGCGGTGCCGTCCGGCCCGGCGTCGGGGGCGGGGGCGAGCTCGCCGGCGCCGACCGTCCAGCCGGACCAGCCGGTGCGGCCGACCAGGGCGGGGGCAGCGGGGCTGCCGCCGGTGACGGTCAGCCGGGTGCTGGTGCCGGTGCTGCCGTCCTTCGAAGTGGCCGTTCCGGCAAGGCCGCTGACGTGCAGTCGGGGGTTGCGGACCGGGCGGGAGAAGGAGAGCTGGAGGGTGCCGAGGGTGTGCCAGGAGCCGTCTGCGCGGGGACGGCGCTCGGCGGCCTGGAAGGTCTCGGCCGGGTCGCCGGGACGGATGCCGTCGGTGTAGGGGCCGCCGCCGCCGGTGCGGCCGGCGAGCTTGCCGGGAGCGGTGTCGACGCCCACCCCGGGGAGGGCCGCGTAGTCGAACTGGACGGTGAGGCCCGAGGGCAGGACGGCGCGCCGCTCGGCGGACCAGCTGTCCGGGGTCTGCTGGGCGGCCACCGGCGGGATGCCGAGGCCGGTGAGCAGCCCGGTGGCGATCAGCGCGGCGGTGCGCCGGCCGATGCGGGGGTGCGGCCGGTCACGGTCGGCCGGGCGGGCGTCGGGGGCCGGGGCCCGGTGCGGGAACTGTCGGCACATCCGACTCTCCTCTCGGTGTCGTCGTCCGCCGGCATCGCGGTCCGATCACCATCGCGGTCCGATCGCCCTTCGCCCGAACGGTCATGACGATCCGACAAAAGGTAATCACGATCTGGTTTCGGTCATACCGCAACACCCGCTCATTTCCCCCGACACCACCCGATTGGCGTCCACTCGGTCAGCAGCATCTGGATACCCACCCGACTCATCGTCAACTCCCACGAACAGGTACCAATCGGGCGCTACCGCCCAGTTGTTGACTTCCTGTCAATCTGCCCTGTTCGAATTGGCGGGTTTATCAGTAGAGTCGGCGGGCGTGACAATCGATCCCACTCTCATCAAGAGCAGCTTCGCCGTCGTCGAGCCCCACGGCAGCGAGGTCACCGCCTACTTCTACGCTCACCTGTTCGAGCACAACCCGGATGTGCGCAAGCTCTTCGCCGAGCACATGAACGACCAGCAGGACCGCCTCTGGGCCGCGATAGGCACCCTGGTCAACCGGCTCGAGGACACCGACACGGTGGTCAACGTGCTCCAGGGCCTGGGCCGTCGGCACATCGGCTACGGCGCCCTCCCCGAGCACTTCCCCGCCGTCGGCGGCAGCCTGCTCGCCTCCCTCTCGCACTTCGCCGGCGACGCCTGGACCCCGGAGGTCGAGGCCGCCTGGACGGCGCTCTACGGTGTCATCACGGATGTCATGAGCGCGGCAATGACCGAAGAAGCCGCGGGCTGAGAGCCCCCCGGTGCCCTTCGACCCCGCGGTCATCCGCGCCAGCTTCGCCGTCGTCGAGCGCCGAGCCGATCAGCTGACCAAGTTCTTCTACGCCCACCTGTTCACCAACAACCCCGGTGTCGAAGAGCTTTTCCCGGCCAGGCTCGCCGAACAGCGCGACCGCCTCTTCGCCGCACTCACCCAACTCGTGCTGCGGCTGGAGGAACCGGAGAAACTCACCGGCTACCTGGCGGCACTCGGGCGCGACCACCGCAAGTTCCAGGCCGCGCCCGAGCACTACCCCGCCGTCGGCGCCAGCCTGATCGCCGCGCTCAAACACTTCTCCGGCCACTACTGGACCCCCGAGATCGAGAAGGCCTGGACCGAGGCCTACACCGTCATCTCCCAGGCCATGATCGACGCCGCCGCGGCCGTCCCCGCCTCCACCCCGCGCTGGTGGGACGCCGAGATCACCGGCCACCGCCGCGCCACCTCCGACCTCGCGGTGCTCACCCTGCGGCCCGACCGGCCGTACCCGTTCACCGCGGGCCAGTACCTGACGGTCTGCTCCGACCGCCGGCCCCAGGTCTGGCGGCCCTACTCCGTCGCCTGCGCACCCCGTTCCGACAACACCCTGGAACTGCACGTCCGCCGGGTCCCCGACGGGACGGTCTCCACCGCCCTGGTCGACGAGGTCCGGCTCGGCGAACGGCTCCGGCTCGGCCCGCCGCTCGGCGAGGCCGTGCTCGCGCCCGACTCCGACCGGCCGCTGCTGATGGTCGCGGCCGGCAGCGGCTGGGCCCCGGTCCGGGCCCTGCTGGAACAGCTCGCCCAGGACGGCGGACGGCCCGCCACGGTCTTCATCGCCGCCCGCGGCGACCGGGACCTGTACGACCTGGACTCCGTGCACGCCATGGTCCAGGAACACGCCTGGCTGCACGCCGTGCTCTCCGCACCCGACCGCGGCGCCTCCCGCAACGAGGCCGTCCGGCTGCTCCGCGAGGGCCTGCGCGAGTACGGCGACTGCTCCGGGCACGACATCCACCTGTCCGGCCCGCCCGACCTCGTCCCCGCCGTCGGCGCCCAACTCCTCGAGCAGGGCGCCGAGTCCGCACTCCTCCGGCACGACCCGGTCACGCCCACCTTCAACCGCAGCCGCCCGCTCACCCCCGCGGAGTGGTTCCTCGAAGAACGCGACGTGCCCTGGATCAACCGGACCGAACTCGGCTGACGCCGGTCCTGCCGCCCCCCGGCCACCACAACGGGGGGCGGCAGGACCGGCGACACCCGGCGGGAGCACGACGAAGGCCCCGGGCGGGAACCCGGGGCCTTCGGCTGGTGCGCTCAGCAGGATTCGAACCTGCAACCTCTTGATCCGTAGTCAAGTGCTCTATCCGTTGAGCTATGAGCGCTCGGACGGCCCCTTGCGGAACCGCGAGCGGAGATTGGTGCGCTCAGCAGGATTCGAACCTGCAACCTCTTGATCCGTAGTCAAGTGCTCTATCCGTTGAGCTATGAGCGCTCGCCCCGGCGGACTGGCCTCCTGGGCGGTGCGGGGACAACATTACATGACCGGCGACCTGGGACGAAATCGATTGCCACCGGCCCCGTCGCCCCCGGCCGGGGCCCTCCGGGTAGCCCCCGGATGAACTTCCGGCGACAACGCAGGAGCCCCGCCGGCCTGTGACCGACGGGGCTCCCGGTGAGCGGAGGCGGAGGGATTTGAACCCTCGATGGACGGTAAAGCCCAAACCGCATTAGCAGTGCGGCGCCATAGACCGGACTAGGCGACGCCTCCAACACCCGGACCGCGACCGGCACTCCGGCGCGTTCCGTGCGACTGCGATGATGCCACAGCCGACGGCCCCGGCACCAACCACCACAACGATACTGGCCGGGTCGTCCACGGCGCAAAGAAGAATGAGATACTTCCCTCTCCGAGGAGAGCCAGAGCCGCCCGTCGCAGCGGCGGCCCGAAGCCGTGAGGAGACCTGTCGACGTGAGCAGCAGGCCGACCCGAGGCGCTGCTCGCCTCGCCGCGATACTCGATGCACTGCCCGACCCGCTGCTGCTGGTGAACAGCAACGGCACCGTGGTCGACGTCAACAAGGCCGCCGTGGAAAGCCTGCAGGCACCCGGCACCTCGTTGGTCGGGATGGGCGTGCTGGACCTGCTGCCGGAGTTCGACCCCAGTCGGATCCCGGGTTCCATGCGGCCCCCCGCGAGCGAGACCGAGAGCCTTGACCGACCGGTCCGGATGACCGCCCGCCGCACCGACGGCACCGCCTTCACCGTCGAGGTGTCCGGCAACGACTTCACCGACGAGGGCGGCGGGGAGGCGCACGGCTTCCTGTCCTTCAGCACCAACGACCAGGGGCTGCTGCTGCTCCTGGTCCGCGACATGTCGGCCCGGCTCGGGGTGGAGTCCGAGCTGCGCCGCCAGCACAAGCAGACCGAGATGATCCTGCGCGCCGCCGCCGAGGGCGTCCTCGGCGTCGACCTGGAGGGCCGCGTGGTGCTGGTCAACCCGGCCGCCGCGCACATCCTGGACTTCCGGGCCAGCGAGCTCGGCGGCCGCGAACTGCACCCGCTGATCCAGCACTCGCAGCCCGACGGCAGCCCGCTCGCCGCCGAGAGCTCCGCGCTGATGGACACCCTGCACTCCGGCCGCAAGCACCGGATCCGCAACACCGTGCTGTGGCGCAAGGACGGCCGGCCGGTCACCGTCGACCTGACCACCGCCCCGGTCCGGGACGGCGAGCAGCTGGTCGGCGCGGTGATGACCTTCACCGACCGCACCCGCGAACTCGCCCTCGCCGCCCGCAACGAGCACCTCACCGCCGTCCTGGAGACCGAGCTCGGCGGGGCCCTCACCGCGCTGCACGGCCGGATCGACGCGCTCGCCGCCGACCCCGCCGGGCAGCTCTGGCCCGAGGCCAACTGGACGCTGCGCCGGCTCGCCGACGAGTGCCGCCGGTTCGGGAAGCTGATCGACGGCGTCCTGGAGCACCAGCGCTTCGAGGCCGCCGCCGACCGCGGCAAGGCCGCCCTCGACCGCGAACGCGTCGGCCTGGACGAGGTCGTGCAGCTCGCCGTCGAACGGGCCGGGGAACTCGTCGGGCCCGGCCGGGTCCGCTACTCGGTGCACGCCGCCGCCGTGAAGGTGCTCGCCGACCGCGAGCGGCTCGCCCAGGCGCTCGCCCACCTGGTGGCCGACGTCAGCGGCGTCACGCCGGTGCCCGAACCCGCCCGGGCCGAGGGCGAGTCCGCCCCCGCCGGGGTCCCGTTCGCCGGGCCCGCGCCGGCCGGCGATCAGCCCCCGATGGTGGTACTGGCCGCCGCCCGGCGCGGCGACGTCGCCCGGGTCGAGGTGCGCGGCCCGGCCCGCGGCTCCAGCGCCGTGCACCTGCCGATCGCCCGGGCCGCCGTCCAGCGGCACGGCGGCGTGCTCCAGCGCCACGACCTGCCCGACGGGGCCGGCGCCACCTACGTGGTGGAACTGCCGCTCGACCCCGACGGCGACGCGTCCGGCGGGCCGGACAAGCAGCAGCACGTCCCCAAGGACTCCGACACCGCGATGATCCCGGACCTGCCCGGCCAGCCCGCGCCGGTCGAGCCCCGGCCGGACGGCGACGAGGCCCCCGGTGCGAAGCCGGAGGCCGAGGCGCGCGCCGACGACACCCAGGGGTCCGGCCGGCGCCGGGCCCGGGCGGCCGCGGAGCGCGGCGGCCAGGACGCGCCGGAGCAGCCGGCCCCGCGCGGGCCGATCGCGCTCGGCGCCGGGCCGTCCGCGGACGACACCTCCGGCGGCGGCGCGATCGCCCTCGGACCGGCCGAGGGCGCCGAGGGCGGCACCCGTTCCGGCCGACGGGCCCGCCGGGCCGCCGCGCAGCCCGTGTCCGGTGACAGTTCCGGGGCGCTGCACATCCCCGGCGTGCCCGACCCCGGGACGCCCGTGTACCCGGGCCTGGAGAGCGCGCTGGCCGCCTCGACGCCGGAGCCGGTCACCCCGACCGCCCAGCCCACCGGGCGCCGGCGGCGGCTCGCGCTGCCCGCCGACACCGCGCAGAGCGCGGAGGAGGTGACGGCGGTCCTGCCGCCCGTCCCCGCCCTGGACCCGGCCCCGCCGGCCGCGCCCGCCCCCGACGCCGGGGCCGCACAGGCCGCGCCGTCGAACGGCGCGCTGGAGGTCGCCCGGCCCGCCGCGCCGGCCCTGCCCCCCGCCGCCCCGGACGCCGCCCCGGCCCCCGAGCCGGTCGGCAGCGGGCTCGGCGAGCTGCTGCCGCCGCGGCCGATGGGCGGCTTCCAGGCCGCCTTCCCGGCCGCGTTCCCCAACGCCCCGGTGCCGGGCCCCGCGCCCGCGCCGAACGCGCTGCCCGCCGGCGGGAGCACCCCGTCCGCGGTCGACCCGGTGCTGCTGAACGGCCAGCGCCTGAACGGGGCCGCCCCGCAGGGCGAGGGCGGCGGGCCGGGGGCGGCCCTGGCGCTGCCCGCCGCGGCCGGGGCGCCCGGCGGCCCGGTCGAGGGGCGCACCCCGCCCCGGCCGGTCGCCGAACTCGCCCCCGCCAAGGACCTCCCGCCGGACGGCCCGCGCCCGCTGCTGGTGTGGCCCGAACCCGACCCGTCCACCCGGGGCGCGCTGGAGGTCCGGGGCTTCCGCCCGGTCGTCGTCGCCTCCCGCGAGGAGGTGGACGCGCAGGTGCCGCAGGCCCCCGCCGCGCTGTTCGTCGACCCGCTGACCGGGCCGATCACCCGTACCGCGCTGCAGTCGCTGCGCACCGCCGCGCTGGCCGGGCGGGTGCCGGTGCTGCTGGCCGCCGGCCTCGGCCAGGCCACCCGGGACGCCGCGTACGGCGCCGACCCGGCGGTGCTGCTGCGGGCGCTCGCGCCCCGGGACGGCGAGAACCACGCGGCCCGGGTGCTGCTGGTGGAGTCCGACCCGGAGGTCGCGGCGGCGCTGGTGGCCAGCCTGGAGCGGCGCGGCATGCACGTCGAGCACGCCGCCGACGAGAGCGAGGCGGTGGCCCGGGCCAGCAGCCTCCAGCCGAACCTGGTGGTGCTGGACCTGCAGCGGATCGAGCGGCAGCACCTCGGCCTGCTCGACTGGCTGCGCGCCAACGACCGTCTGCACCGCACCCCGCTGGTCGTCTACACCTCGGCCGACCTGGACCCGCAGGCCCGGGCCGGGCTGCGCACCGGCGAGAACGTGCTGTTCCTCGCCGAGCGCTCCACCACCGAGGACGTGCAGGGCCGGATCGTCGAACTGCTGGCCCGGATCGGCGCGTTGGGTCAGGTCGTGACGGCGGGCAGCGGCGCTTCGTTCTGACGACCCGTCAACTCGCCTCTGCGGGTGGCCCGGCCAGCGGGAGGCGGGCCACCAGGCGTGCGCCGTACGGGTGTTCGGCGACGACCAGGGTGCCGCCGTGGTGCTCGGCCAGGTCCCGGGCGATGGCCAACCCGAGCCCGGCGCCGCCGAGTTCGCGGCTGCGGGCGTCGTCGAGCCGGGTGAAGCGCTCGAACACCCGCTCCCGGTCCGGCTCCGGGATGCCCGGGCCGTCGTCGCGCACCTCCAGCACCACCTCGTCCGCCTCGACGGACAGTTCAACCTCCACCCGGCTCGCGGCGTAGCGCTGGGCGTTGTCGACCAGGTTGGTGAGCAGCCTGGTCAGCCAGGTGCGGCTGCCCAGCACCCTTGCCCCGTCGGCGAGTTCGGCCCAGACCTGGACCCGGTCGGCGATCCGGGCGTCCAGGACGTCGGCGAACAGGACGTCCAGGTCGAGGAGTTGGGTGGCGACCGGGTCGGCGGCGTCCAGCCGGGCGAGCAGCAGCAGGTCCGTGGCGAGGTCCTGCAGGCGGACGGTGTCCTGGAGGGCGTCGGCGAGCAGTTCGGGCCACAGCTCCGGGTCCGGGTGGGCCAGCGCGACCTCCAGTTGGGTGCGCAGCACGGCGATGGGGCTGCGCAGTTCGTGCGAGGCGTCGGCGATGAAGCGGCGCTGGCGCTGCCCCGCGTCCTCCAGCCGGTCCAGGGTGGAGTTGACGGTGACGGCGAGCCGGGAGACCTCGTCGCCGGTGGGCGGCACCGGGACCCTGCGGTGCAGGTCGTGGCCGGTGATCTCGGCGACCTCGGAGCGGATCGCCTCCACCGGGCGCAGCGCCCGGCCGGTGACCCGCCAGGTCACCAGCGCCACCAGGGCCACCAGCAGCGGCAGTCCGACGGCGAGCGCGGCGGCGGCGGTGCGGCCCGCCGCGTCCACCGTGCCCAGGGAGGCCGCCGCGTAGACGGTGAGCTGCCCGTCCGGGCCGGTGACGGACACCGAGGCCACCCGCTGCCGCGGGTCGTCGGTCGGTCCGTCGGCGTACAACGTGCCTTCCCCGTCCAGGAGTCGGCGCTTGTAGGGCGGGGCGGGCAGCGGGACCTCGGGCGGTACCGGGGCGTCCGGGCCGAGTTCGCCGGCCAGGTCGGGCGTGGTGGCGACCAGCCGTCCCGTGCTGTCGACCACCTGGACCGACCCGCCGGGCCCGCCGATGATCGGCGGCAGGTGCTGGTGCTCCGCCATCGCGGCGATCTTGGAGGCCTGCCGGACGGCGGTCTGCTGGACGTCGCGGGCCAGGTTGGCGTGCAGCACGCTGAGCAGGGCCAGCGCGGTGCCGCCCAGGGCGAGGGCCACCACGGCGGTGGCGGCGAAGGTCGCCCGGGCCCGCACCGAGCGCGGCACCAGGCGGCGCAGGGGCCTCCGCTTCCGGTCGGCCGCCATCCGGTCAGTCACCGTCTGTTCAGCCTCCGCCCGGCCAGCCACCGCCCGGTCAGCCACCGTCCACCGCCAGTCGGTAGCCGGCGCCGCGGACCGTGCCGACCGCGCTGCGGCCGAACGGGGCGTCGATCTTCCGGCGCAGGGCGCTGATGTGCACCTCGACGATGTTGGGGTCGCCGTCGAACGCGGAGTCCCAGACGCTCTCCAGGATCTCCCGCTTGGACACCACCCCGCCGGACGCCCGGGCCAGGCATTCCAGCACCGCGAACTCCCGTGTGGTGAGCCGCACTTCGGTGCCCGCCCGGGTGCAGGTGCGGCGGGCCGGGTCGATCGCCAGGTCGCCGAACTCCAGGGTCTGCGGCAGCCGGCGCCCGGTGCGGCGGACCAGGGCGCGCAGCCGGGCGACCAGCACCACGTACGAGAACGGCTTGGAGAGGAAGTCGTCGGCGCCGGTGTCCAGGGCCTCGGCCTCGTCGAGTTCGCCGTCCTTGGCGGTGAGCATCAGGATCGGGGTCTCGTCACCGGCCGCGCGCAGCCGGGCGCAGACCCGGTAGCCGTTCAGCCGGGGCAGCATGATGTCGAGCACGATCACGTCGTAGTCGTGCTCGGTGGCCAGCCACAGGCCCTCCTCGCCGTCGTGGGCGAGGTCGACGGCGAAGCCCTCGGCCCGCAGCCCGCGTTGCAGTGTGGCGGCGAGCCGCCGTTCGTCCTCCACCACCAGTACGCGCATGGGGGACAGCGTCGCAGGCGTCCGGCGGAACGGGGAGGGCGGCTTCAGCCTGGCTTCAGGAGGGCGGCGGCATGCTGGGCGCCCGGCCGGACGGGAACCGTTCCGGCCGCGTTCCCAGGAGGGGGTCCACCCGCATGTCCGAATCCCATTCGCAGTCCCCGCAGTCCCAGCCGCAGCCGCAGCCGCAGCCCTCGGAGCCGGGGCCGGAATCGATCGACCTGACCAAGCTGCCCGCCCCGGAGCCGTCGTCCGCGGCGGCCGGGCCCGCCCCGGCCCCGGGGGCGTCCCGGCGTTCGCTGCGGCTGCCGGGGCGGCGCGGGGTGCGCTGGGTGCTCGGCGCCGCCGTGGTCATGGTGCTGGGCGTGGCGGCCGTCGGCACCGGTGTCGCGCTGGAGCGCCACCACGAGCGCGGGGTGCCGGTGTTCGACCGGGCCTACGTCGGCAGGGGCCCGCTGGCCGCCCCCGGCGTGCCGAAGGCGCCGGGCGTGCCCGGCAAGGTGGTGGTCCGCGGCGCGGACGGCTCGGTGCAGGTCTTCCCCGGTGCCGGTGCCGAGCAGTTGCCGGAGGGCGTCGCCGGTCTCCCGGGCTTCCAGGGCTTCCAGGGCTTCCGGGGTTTCCAGGGCGTCCAGGGTGGCGACGGCCCGGCCCAGGGCCTCGCCCCGGCCGCGCTGCCCGCCGTCCCCGCCGACCAGGCCGTGGCCAAGGCCGCGGCGGCCGTCCCGAACGGCAAGGTCGACGCCCTCGCGGTGGTCGGCCGGGAGGGCGGCGGCAGCTCCTGGTCGGTGGAGGTGCTCGGCCCGGACGGCGTCCGCCACCTGGTGACGGTGGACGGCACCGACGGGTCGGTCACCGGGAACACCGTCGCCGCCGGGCGCTGAGTCGGCGCCCGGCGGCGCGGCCGGAGTCGGTGCGGGGTTCGGAGTCGGTGCGGACCGTAGTTGGTGCGGGCCGGGGTCGGTGCGGGCCGGGGTCAGTACGGGCCGGGGTCAGTGGTAGGCGTGGACCACCGCGTGGCCCCGGCCGCGGCCGATCAGCCAGCGATTGACCGGGACGGTGACCAGGAAGGCCAGCACCAGGGAACCGGCCAGCGACAGCCAGAACAGCAGCTGGCCGAGGCCCGCGTCCATCGCCCCCGGGACGGCCACCATGACGCCGTTGTCGATCAGCTCCATGACGATGATCGACACGGTGTCGGCGGCCAGCGCGACCTTCAGCGCGTCCCGGAAGGGCAGGCCGGCCTTCAGCACGCCGCGCATGGTCAGCGCGTAGCCGAACACGAAGGCGAGCGCGATCGACAGCACCACGGTCGCGCCGTTGTGCAGGCCGAAGCCGACGCCGATCACCTGGCCGAGCACCTCGCCGATCGCGCAGCCGGTGAGGCAGTGGAGCGTCGCCTGCGCGGCGGTGCGCCAGCTGCTGCCGCCGCCGTGGTGGTGCTGCGCGTGGCCGGTGTGCTGCGCGTGGTCCGGGTGGTGTCCGCGCTGCTGCTCGTGGTGCGCGTGGTGCGCGTGCTGCTGCTCGTGGTACGCGTGCTGTGCGGGGTGTTCGTGCTCCTGGTGCGCGCTGTGCTCCATGACGGCCCTCCTCGTCCGACCCGGTGGGTTCCCCCGGCCACCTGCGGAACGTTATACCCCCATGGGGTATTCCGAACCGGTTTTCGGGATCTTTCCGGGGAGGGCCGCCCGGCGGTCCGCGTCAGCCCTTGTCGGCGGTCTTGCCGATCACCGTCACGTCGAGGCGGTCGGCCGCGTAGTCCGCGCGGATCACCTTCTTGTCGAACTTGCCGACCGAGGTCTTCGGCACCGACTCGATCAGCGACCAGCGCTCCGGCAGCTGCCAGGAGGCGACCCGTTCGGCCAGGAAGGCCCGCAGCTCGGGGAGGCCGGCCGTGGCGCCGGGCCGCAGCACCACGGTGGCCAGCGGGCGCTCGCCCCACTTCTCGTCCGGGACGGCCACCACCGCCGCCTCGGCGACCTCGGGGTGCGCCATCAGGTGGTTCTCCAGCGCGACCGAACTGATCCATTCGCCACCGGACTTGATCACGTCCTTGGCCCGGTCGGTGAGGGTCAGGTAGCCGTCGGAGGTGATGGTGCCGACGTCGCCGGTGCGCAGCCAGCCGTCGGGGCTGAACTTGTCCTCGGGAGCCTCGGCCGCGTTGCCCGTGCCGCCGAAGTACGCCGCGGCGATCCACGGGCCGCGCACCTCCAGCTCGCCCTCCGCGACGCCGTCGTGCGGCATCACCTCGCCGCCGGGGCCGATCAGCCGGGCCTGCACGGAGGACGGGAAGACGCCCTGGGTGACCCGGTAGGCCCACTCGTCCTCGCCGGTGACGCCGGCCGGCGGGTGGGCGACGGTGCCCAGCGGGGAGGTCTCGGTCATGCCCCAGGCGTGGATCACCCGGATGCCGTGCCGCTCCTGGAAGGCCCGCATCAGGGCGGGCGGGCAGGCCGAGCCGCCGATGACGACGGTCTCCAGGGTGGAGGTGTCGTAGTCGCCCGCGTCCAGCTCGTCCAGCAGGCCGGTCCAGATGGTCGGAACGGCGGCGCCGAAGGTCGGCTTGACCCGGTCGATCATCTCGGCGAGCGGCTTGGGCTGCAGGAAGCGGTCCGGCATCAGCAGGCTCGCGCCGGTCATGAACGCCGCGTGCGGGATGCCCCAGGCGTTGACGTGGAACATCGGCACGACCGGAAGCACGGTGTCGCGGGCGGTCAGGCCGAAGCTGGAGGCGGCGATGATCTGCATCGAGTGCAGGTAGATCGAGCGGTGGCTGTACACGACGCCCTTGGGGTCGCCGGTGGTGCCCGAGGTGTAGCAGAGCGCGGCGGCCTGCTTCTCGTCGATGTCGGTCTGCCACGGGTAGTCGGCCGGCCGGCCCGCGATCAGCTCCTCGTAGTCGTGCACCGTCCCGCCGAACCCGGCCAGCAGCGCCGGGTCGTACGCCCCGGACACCACGATGTGCTCGACGGTGCCGGCCAGCTGCGGCAGCACGGCGGCCAGCAGCGGGAGCACCGTCCCGTTGACGATGACCACCCGGTCCGCGGCGTGCTTGACGATGTAGACCAGCTGGTGGGCGGGCAGCCGCAGGTTCAGGGTGTGCAGCACCGCGCCCATGGACGGTATCGCCAGGTACGCCTCCTGGTGCTCGGTGTTGTTCCACATCAGCGTCGCCACGACGCTGCCGTCGCTCACCCCGAGCTCGTCGCGGAGGGCGTGCGCGAGCTGTCCGGCGCGGGCGCCGATCTCGGCGAAGGTCCGCACCACCGGGCCGTTCTCGGTCCAGGTGGTGACGGTGGACCGGCCGTGGATGGTGGAGCCGTGCTGCAGAATCCGGGCAACCGTGAGCGGAACGTCCTGCATCGTGCTGTACACGCGGGTCCTCCTTGACCGGCCGGCACGTTGCTACCCGCAGGTAGCAAGCGATTTCTCCGATTGTTTCCCCGGCGCACCCCCGCTGTCAGTAGTCGCAACCGAGATGAGACCGACCCCTCCCCCGCAGGTCGCGGGGCGTGTCCGGCCGGGTCCGGGGTGTGGCAGGGGACGGCGGGGCGCGGTGGGGGCGCGACGGGGCACGTCCGCCCGGCCGCGCGTCCACCCGTTCGCGCGTCCGTTCGTTCGCGCGTCCGTTCGGTACCACTGTCCGCTTCCTACCCGCTCAGCGGGCGACCGGACCGTCCACCTGGTTGCGGTCGACGGCCAGCGCGGCGCCGCCGTAGCTCTCCCGGGCGTTGCCGTGGTGCTGGTGGATCCGGGCGTGGTCGGTCCACAGGTCGTCGCCCAGCCGGCCCGCGCCGTCGGTGGTGGTGGCCCGGTCGTCCCAGTTGGCGTACCAGACCGCGTCCGGCAGCGGCCCGCTGCCGGCCCGGGCGGCGGCGGCCAGGTCGGCCACGCCCGAGTTGGTGGAGGAGTAGAAGCCGGAGCGGAAGCCCGCCCCGTGCAGCGCCTGCGTCCAGCCGACGGTGAAGTCCATCACCGCCTGGCTGCACGCCGAGTCGCCGCGCGGGTACGCCTCGACGTCCAGGTACACGGGGGTACCGACGCGCAGCCCGAGGCCCTGCACCGCGCGCACCGCCTCGGCCGCCTCCTCCCGGCCCTGCTGCACCGCCTGCGCCGGGTCGATCCGCTGCGTCTTGCTGCCGCCCGCCATGCACGGGGCCTGCCGTCCGACGTGGGTCGGGATCAGCTGCCAGCCCATCTCCCGGACCTCGCGCACCCAGTCCGCGGTCAGCCGGGACTGGCCGCAGGCCCGCTGCCGCCCGCTGGTGTAGATCCCGACCGCGCCGTACGGGGAGGTGCCCCACCAGGCGCGCATGGTCTCCACCGGCGGCGCGGAGCAGGCGTCGAACCCGGCGCCGGTGAACACCTCGGCGGGCAGCGGCTCCCGGCGCGAACGCAGCGGGTCGGCCAGCAGCCTCGGGCGCAGGCGGACGGGCGGCGCCCCGGCGGCCGTCCGGCCCTCGGTCAGCGCGGCGGCCTGGTGGGCCACGGCGGGCGCGGCCTGAGCGGGGAGCTGCTGGGCGGTGAGCTGCTGGGCGGTGGGGGCCGGGTCGAAGGCGGAATCGAGGGCGGGATCGAGGGCAGGGCCCGGGGCGAGGCCGGGGGCGGTTCGGGCCAGGACCCGGGCGGGGGCGGCCGCCGGGCCGGCCGTCGACATTCCGACGACCGCCTGGTCGGTGGCGAGCAACAGGACGAGTGACGCGGCCGTCAGGGCCGCCGGGCCGAGGTAGCGCATCTTCCAGGACTACTGACGGGCCGCCAGGGCCCCCGGCAGGACACGCCGTCGCCGTCGCCAGGTCACCCGGGTGGCCCCGCCGGGTCAACCTCTGGTAACCGGCTTTGACCATTTGCACTCCTTACGACAGACTCGATCGCATGCCAGGCGCGACCCTCACCGTTGAAAGCACAACCGAACTCCCGGCAGTCGCCTCCGTTTCGAAGGCCGACACCGGCTCCCGTCAGGCCCGGGCGAGCGGTCTGCGACGACCGGCCGCCCAGCGGGTGCGCGGGGTCCGGCAGCGGGTGGGGCGCGTTCCGGCCCCGGTGCTGTGCCTGGTGTCGATGCTCGCGGTGCAGCTCGGGGTGGCGGCGTCCAAGCCGCTGTTCGGGGTGCTGGGGGTGGCGGGCGCGACCTTCCTGCGGATCTCGTTCGCCGCCGTCGTGCTGCTCGCCGTCACCCGGCCCCGACTGCGCGGCCGCAGCCCGCGCGACCTGGCGATGGCGGGGCTGCTCGGCGTCGCCTCCGCCGGGATGACCCTGCTGTTCGCGGGCGCCGTCGACCGGCTGCCGATGGGCACCGCCGCCACCATCGAGTTCCTCGGCCCGTTGGCCGTCGCCCTGGTCTTCGCCCGCCGGGCCGGCCACGTGTTGTGGGCGGCACTGGCCGCCGCCGGGGTCGCGCTGCTCACCCTGCTGGGCGGCGAGGGCGGCTCCGGCCCCGGCGGTCTCGACCCGGTCGGCCTGGCCTGCGCGTTCGGCGCGGCCGCCTGCTACGCGGGCTACATCCTGTTCACCGACAAGGTCGGCGCGGCCTTCAAGGGCTTCGAGGGCCTGGCGGTCTCGTTCACCATCGGCACCGTGGTGCTCGCCCCGTTCGGCGCCGCCGAGGCCGTGCACGGCCTGTCCGGATCCGACTCCCCCGCCCTGCTGCTGCTCGCCGTCGCGGGGGTCGCCCTGCTCTTCCCGGTGCTGCCGTACGCGCTGGAGATGACCGCGCTGCGCCGGATGTCGCAGCGGGTGTTCAGCGTGATCGTCAGCCTCGACCCGGCGGTCAGCGCCCTGGTCGGCCTGCTGGTGCTCGGCCAGGTGCTGGGGCTGCCGCAGCTGCTGGGCATCGGTTGCGTGGTCGCCGCGAGCGTCGGGGCGACGCTCACCGCGCGCCGCTGACCCGGCCGCCCTCCCCTCCCCCCTCCACCCTCCCCGGAACGCGCCTCGGGGGCGCGGCGGCCGCCGTAGCGGCACCGCGCCCCCGAGGGGTTTCGATCGTCGTGCGCTGTACGCCCCGAGGCGGTGACCCTTTCCACTCCCGGGTGCTCCGGCGGTCCGTGCTCCGTCCGGTCCGGCGCCCCCGCCGGTCCGTCCGCACCTCCCGCCGGGAGGTCAGTACGAG
The DNA here is from genome assembly GCF_003751605.1 of Kitasatospora cineracea. Taxonomy (NCBI): domain Bacteria; kingdom Bacillati; phylum Actinomycetota; class Actinomycetes; order Kitasatosporales; family Streptomycetaceae; genus Kitasatospora; species Kitasatospora cineracea. The sequence goes on along the minus strand of NZ_RJVJ01000001.1, from coordinate 1,653,960 downwards.
TAGACCGGCGCGAAGACGAAGTTGAAGTTCTTGTCGGACTGGTCGGCGTAGACGACCCCGGTGTTCCCCTTCACCCCGAGGGTGTTGTTCTGGTTCGACGCACCGGCACCGGTCGCCGTCTGCTGGGTGGAGTTGTAGTTGCCGTCGACCGACCCGAAGATGTTTCCGCTGCCGAAGTCCGAGACCACGCTGCTGTTCGAGCCGTGGCCGGCAGCCGCACCGTTGTCGGCCGCCGCGGCACCCGCCCCGGCCAGCAGCAGACCGGCTGCGAGCGGGACGGACGCGACCAGCGCGGCCAAGCGGATGGTGCGGAAGCGCGCCATGGGGATTCCCTCCGTTGGTTCTTGCCAGGTAGTGCGAGATGGGAAAAGCGTTTCCGGAGTTCGCGGCCAGACGAGGCTCCGGGGGCTGCGACGCCGAGGAACAGACTTCCGCAACAAATCGACAAAGCACCAGCACCACTGAGTCTTTTCCCCCATTAGCGTGACGCGGTGGCATCGGCGCATAATCCCCGGCCGATCGGTTCGTCGGCAGACACACCGCCTGCGAGCTGGACGTTCGCCCGGACGGCGGCGCCCCGCCCCCCGTCCGAGCGGGGGCGGGGCGGGCCGGTTTCCGGCGAGTCGCGCGATCCCCTGGGCGTGCGAACAGTCCGTCCACGCCCCGCCAGGGTCGCGCGACCACACAAAGTCGATATTCAGCCACTTCCGGAATTCCTCATACCATCCGGATGCCACATGATGATGGTCGGTTCAACGGCAGGACAATTTCCCGACCATCATCTTGTGACGATCGGTCAATATCCCGCCCGGCTCGGCGCCGACCGCCCTCCCTGGACCTCCCGAACCCCCGGGACCTTCCGAACCCCCTGGACCGCCCGCGCCCCGGGCCTCCCGCGCCCCTCCGGGTCAGAGCACCTTCCCCGGGTTGAGGATGCCCAGCGGATCGAACGCCGTCTTGATCCGGCGCTGCAGTTCTAGCCCGACCGGGCCCAGCTCCCGGGCCAACCACTCGCGCTTCAGCAGGCCGATGCCGTGCTCGCCCGTCACCGTCCCGCCCAGCTCCAGGCCGAGTGCCATGATCTCGTCGAAGGAGCTGCGGGCCCGGGCCGCCTGCTCCTCGTCCTTCGCGTCGAAGATCACCACCGGGTGGGTGTTGCCGTCGCCCGCGTGCGAGACCACGCCGATGGTCAGCCGGTATCGGTCGGCGATCTCCGCGACGCCGTTCAGCATCGCGGCCAGCGAGCTCCGCGGCACCGCCACGTCGTCGATCATCGTGGTACCCAGGCGCTCCAGCGCGGGCAGCGACAACCGCCGTGCCTGCAGCAGCAGTTCGGACTCGGCCCGGTCCTCGGCCGGCACCACCGCGGTGGCCCCGGCGGCGGTGCACAGCGCCGCCACCTCGGCCAGCCGCTCACGCCGGTCCGAGCCGTCGAAGGCGACCAGCAGCAGCGCCCGGGTCGACTCCGGCAGGCCCATCCGCGCCATCGCGTTCACCGCCCGGACGGTGGTGGCGTCCATCAGCTCCATCAGCGAGGGCGCGTGCCCTGCCGACATCACCTCGCACACCGCGTGCCCGGCGGCGTCCACCGAGTCGAACTCCGCAGCCAGCACCAACTGCGGCCCCGGCGCGGGCCGCAGCGCCAGCACCGCCTCGACCACCACGCCCAGGGTGCCCTCCGAACCGACCAGCAGCCGCGTCAGGTCGTACCCGGCGACGCCCTTCGCGGTGCTCCGCCCGGTCCGCAGCAGCTGCCCGGCCGCCAGCACCACCTCCAGGCCGAGCACGTACTCGCTGGTCACCCCGTACTTCACGCAGCACAGGCCGCCGGCTCCGGTGCCGATGTTGCCGCCGATGGTGCAGGACTCCCAACTCGACGGGTCCGGCGGGTAGGAGAGCCCGAGGGCCTCGGCGGCGCGGGACAGCTCGGCGTTGACCACCCCCGGCTGCACCACGGCGATCCGGTCCACCGGATCGAGGCGCAGGATCCGGTTCATCCTGGTCAGCGACAGCAGGATGCAGCCGTCCACCGCGTTCGCCCCGCCCGAGAGCCCCGTCCGGGCCCCCTGCGGCACCACCGGCACCCGCAGCTCGGTCGCCGTCCGCAGCACGAACCGCACCTGCTCCACCGTCTCCGGGAACACCAGCACCGCCGGCTCACCCACCGCACAGAACCCGGCCATGTCCCGCGCGTACGCGGCCGTCACGTCCGGATCCACCGCGACCGCCCCCTCCGGCAGCCCCGCCCGCAACCTCTCGACCAACCCGCCCACGGCAACCTCCACTCGCCTCGTCCCCACGCCCCTCCCCTCCCCCACCCCCGACCGGACAACCACCCCACCGCCCCTGTCGCGCTGTCGGTCCGCTCCGGGAGGCCCGGAGGCCAGCATCCAAATCGGATACCGATATTCGCTATCCGATTCCAATATTCATCTCATATGCTTAACCTCTGGCCCTGGGCGACCGCCAGGCCCACCGACTCGAGGGGACGAGCACATGACCGAATCGCAGCACGACGCGTGGGACCTCAAGCCCGGCGACACGATCGAACGCAAGCAGCTCCACCAGCGCTTCGGTGGGCGCACTCAGGGCGGCATCGGGCCTTCTGCGAAGTCTCCGAACGTCATGGTCTTCACCGATCCCGTCGCCGGAGAGAAGCACGGCTACTACGACGGCTGGATGCCCGACGGACACTTCCACTACAGCGGCGAGGGCCAGTACGGCGACCAGCGGATGATCTCCGGGAACGCCAGCATCCTGAACCACAAGGCCGAGGGCCGCGCGCTGCGCGTCTTCAAGGGCGCCCGGGGGCTGGTGACTTACCTCGGCGAGTTCGAGATCGCCGCTGACGACCCGTACTACGAGGCGGACGCTCCGGAAACGAACGACGGGCCGATCCGGAAGGTCATCGTCTTCCGGCTCCTCCCGGTCGACGCCGAGCCCCAGGACCCGACCTCCCGGCTCGGCCGGCTGCTCGAAACCGCTGACGGGGCCGGCCCGGTGCAGAGCCTCCCCCTGGAGCAGCAGCTGACGGAGAAGATGTTCGTCGAGCCTAACCGCGAGGCGTACGAGGCCGAGCGGAAGGAGTCGAAGCTCGTTACCGCCCTGGCCGACTACCTGCGGACCAAGAACCACCAGGTGGGGCGGCACCAGATCCTGCCCGCCGGCGAGACCCGCCCCCTCTACACCGACGTCTACGTCGAGGGCCTGAACCTGCTGGTCGAAGCCAAGGGCAGCGTCACCCGCGAGAACATCCGGATGGCCATCGGCCAGCTCGCCGACTACTCGCGGTACCTCGACAACCCCGTCAAGGCCATCCTGGTCCCGAGCCGTCCCCGGGCCGACCTGCTCGATCTGGCTGCCAGCCAGGACTGCACGGTCATCTGGCCCCACGACAAGGGCTACTTCAGCACCGACCCCGCAATCGAGCTCTGACGCCCACGGGCCGGCCCTCCGATGGGCCGGCCCCGCACTCGTGCCGTCCTGGCTCAACCGCCCCAGCGTTCACGGTGGTTGCGGACTCGTGCGAGGTCAATGCGGTGCTGCGGATGCGTCCGCAGTACTCCCACCACCTCACCGTGCTTGACGATGTCCAGGCCGTCCGTGAGGACGATCGCGCCACCGTCGAACATGACGTGGCAAGTCGGACAGAGACAGAGGACGTTGTCCGTGGTGTCCGGCCCGTCGTACGGACTTCCCAACGCCTGGATGTGGGCGCCTTCGCTGTACACGCCGCCAGGCAGAACCACCGTCAGACCGCAGAGCTGGCAGGCGCCCCCATGCCAGGTCTTCACCCGCCGAACGACCGCACCGTTCCGGACGATCCGCTGCACGTCCGTCCGCACCCGCGCAGGCGTCGCGGCTCCGAACGGCGGGTCCGACACGGCGTCCAACGTCGGCTGCACGTCCTGGGTCGGAGGCTCGGGAACGCCGGTCTCGCGGTCGGCCTCCAGCCGGAACTGCCAAATCCGGTGCCCGTCCACGCCCATCGTGCTGCCGTAGCTCGCCACCCGGTACAACCCGTCGTAGCGGTACCCGCTGCGCGGCGCGAACTGCGATCCTCGGTGCGCTCCGCGCAGTACCCGGACGAGCTGTCCCTCGAGGTAACTGGTGACCAGCGCCGCGTTCCCCGGATCGTCCAAACTCTGGTCGCTGACCTGGTTGTTCGACGCGTCCTGCCCGCCGTGCCCCGTGTAAACGATGACATCGCCGTGGTCCTGGTCGTCCTTGTAACCGCCGGAGACCACGATCGACTCGGCACCACCGCGCTTGGTCCCGCAGATCCCCGCCTGCAACGGACGGTGCACACCGGCGCCGTGCGCATCACGACGCGTCCTGAACTCCTGGCCGACCTCGACCCCCGGAACCTCACCGATCACGCGCACCATGCTGTCGTACGGTCACGAAGGTTTCAAGAAGCACCGATGGGCCGCGCACCAGCCAGTGGCCGCCGACACCCACCCGCCCACCCACTGCACCACCACAACGGCAACGGCCCCCGTCCGCATCGCTGCTGGTCGGGGGCCGTTCTCGCGGCGGAGGGTGTGGGATTTGAACCCACGGTGGCGCGAAGCCACGACAGTTTTCAAGACTGGTCCCTTAGGCCGCTCGGGCAACCCTCCTCGGCGGAGGCCAGCCTAACGGGTCGGGGCCGCTTGGGTGCACACCGTTTCGGAGGGGAGGGGTCAGCTGTCGCCCTTGCGTTCGCCGAGGGTGACGGTGGTCTTGGCGGTCTTGCCGTCGCGCTTGTACTCGACCTCGACCTTCTCGCCGGGCTTGTGCGTCCAGATCTCGCTGACCAGGGTCGGGCCGCTGTCGATGGCGATGCCGCCGAGCTTGGTGATGACGTCGCCCGGCTTGAGGCCGGCCTGGTCGGCGGGGCCGCCGGGGGTGACGGGCTGGGTGCCCTGGGCGCCGGTGGTGGCGATCTGGGCGCCGTCGCCGGTGTACTTCTCGTCGCGCAGGACGCCGAGGATCGCGTAGACGGGGGTGCCGTCCTTGATCAGGGTCTGGGCGACCCACTTGGCCTGGTTGATCGGGATGGCGAAGCCGAGGCCGATGGAGCCGGCCCGGCCGGTGCCGCTGGTGTTGGACTGGATCGCCGAGTTGATGCCGATCACCGAGCCGGAGGCGTCGAGCAGCGGGCCGCCGGAGTTGCCGGGGTTGATCGAGGCGTCGGTCTGCAGGGCGTTCATGTAGGACGCCTGCGCGCCGGTCTCGTCGCCGGAGGCGACCGGGCGGTCCTTGGCCGAGACGATGCCGGTGGTGACGGTGCCTTCGAGGCCGTAGGGGGCGCCGATGGCGATGGTCGCGTCGCCGATGGCGACCTTGTCGGAGTCGGCCAGCGGCAGCGGGACGAGCTTGTCGGTGGGCGGGTTGTCCAGCCGGACGACCGCGACGTCGTAGCCCTTGGCCTGGCCGACCACCGAGGCGCTGTACGAGGAGCCGTCGGAGAACTTGACGGTGAGCTTGCCGCCGTTGGCGGCGGGGGCGACCACGTGGTTGTTGGTCAGGATGTGGCCCTCGGTGTCGAAGACGAAACCGGTGCCGGTGCCGGACTCGCTGGAGCCCTCGGCCTTGATGGTGACGGTGGACGGCAGCGCCTTCGCGGCGATCCCGGCGACGGACTCGGGGGCCCGGTCCAGGTTCTGGTGGGTGTTGCCGACCGCCACGGTGGTGCTGTTGCGGCTGGCGCTGCTGCCGCCGCCGTTCTTGTCGTTGTTGGTGACGGAGGCGCCGATCGCACCGCCGGCCAGGCCCGCCACCAGGGCGACGGCCGCGACCAGGGCGACCAGCGAGCCGCGCTTGCGCTTGCCGGAGCCGCCGTCGCCGGGCTGCGGCGCGCCCCACGGCGCGCCGGGCCCGCCCGCGCCGCCGGCGGTGTCGCCGCCGGACGGGTGGCCCCAGCCGCCGACCGGGTGGCCGGCCCCGAACGGGTGCTGCGGCTGCTGGGGGCCGGCCGGGCCGCCGGGCGCGCCCGGGGCCTGCTGGAGCAGCGGCGCGGGGGCGACGGCCGGGTTGACCGCGGTCTGCGCCTCGTCCGGGCGGGCGAACGGGCCGGCCGGTTCGGCGACCGAGCCGTACGGGTTCTGGAACGGCGGCGGCGCGTCCACCGGAACGGCGGGGGCAGCCGGGGCGAGCGGTGCGGCCGAGGCGGCCGGGGGCAGGTCGGGCACCTTGCCGAGCTGGATGGTCTGCTCGACCGGTGCGGGCGCCGGAGCCGGAGCCGGGGCGGCGGCCGGGGCCGGGGGCAGCACCGGCGGCGGGGCGTCCAGGTAGGCGGGGGCGGGCGTACCGGAGCCGGCGGCCACCGCCTCGGTGCCGGCGGGCGCGGCGGCCGTCTCCGGCGGGGTGGTACCACTCGCGTGCTCGGTGCTCACGGACGACCTCCATCGCTGAACAGAACCTTCGGTGGCGAACCGCGGCGCTGAGGGCACGGCTCGCAACCTCGGTGCACAGTTTTTCCTATACCGGATTCGGACACCGTAAGCGGGCCCCTGAAGAAATGATGAGAAGCCTTAGGCGGCCCTGACATGCACATCGATGGTCCCCGCGGCGCGGTCCCGCGATGCGGACGCCCCTCCCCCGGCCTTGGCGTTCCTCCGTCCGGAGGCTAGCCTGTCGCTCCTGTAAACCGAAGAACGTCGCGGGAGCTTGGACCAGCCAGGCTGAGAGTGCGCCGGTTCGACCGTGGGCATGGCGGTGACGCCACCACGGCCGAGGGGGCGCTGACCGCCGGAACCTGTCCGGGTAATGCCGGCGTAGGGAGTATCGGCCATGACGGCTGTTCCGTCTGCCCAGATGTCCGACCGTGCCGCCGAGGCGCGGTCCGAGGCCCCGCTGACCCTCGACACCGCGCCGCCGCGCACCCTGGACTTCCGGGCGCTGTTCGCGCTGTGGGCCAACCTCGGGGTCAGCCTGATCGGCTTCACCAGCGCCGCGACGGTGCTCGGCGAGCGGGGCCACGAACTGGGCTTCACCGCCGCGGTGACGGCGATCGTCGCGGGCACCGCGATCGGCACCGCGATGCTGGCGGTGGCCGCCCTGGTGGGCGCCCGGACCGGCGCGCCGGCGATGGCGGTGCTGCGCGGCCTGTTCGGCACCCGGCTGTCGTACGTGCCGACGGTGCTGAACATCGTGCAGTGCATCGGCTGGGGCGTGTACGAGCTGACGGTGATCGCCTGGGGCGCGCAGACCGTGTCGGGCACCGCGGGCTGGCGGTGGCTGTTCGTGCTGCTGGCGGGCGTGCTGACCACGGTGCTGACGATCTGGCCGCTGGGCGCGATCGCGGTGCTGCGCAAGTACGTGGCGGTGGCGGTCGGCGTGGCGATGGTCTACTTCACGGTGCAGTTCGCCCGGGTGGGCTTCCCCGACCCGGGCGCGGGCAACTGGGACGGCTTCCTGGGCGCCACGGACGCGGTGATCGCGGTGTCGATCTCCTTCGTGCCGCTGGCCGCCGACTACACCAGGCACGCGCGCAGTTCGGCGAAGGCGTTCTGGGGGACGTTCTCCGGCTACACGGTGGCCCAGGTGTGGTGCTACGTGCTGGGCGTGGTGGCGCTGCTGCAGTCGGGCGGCGACGCGAACCGGATCTTCGAGTCGTTCACCGGCGTGGCCGCGGGCTGGGCGTTCCTGCTGGTGCTGGTGCTGCGGGAGACCGACCAGTCGTTCGCGAACGTGTACTCGACGGCGATGTCGATCCACAACCTGTGGCCGCGGGTGGACCGCCGGGTGCTGACCGGCGGGATCGGCGTGCTGGTGACGGTGCTGGCGCTGCGGATCAAGGAGTTCACCGACTCGTACTACGGGTTCCTCGGCCTGATCGGCTCGGTGTTCGTGCCGCTGTTCGCGGTGCTCGCGGTGGATTACTTCCTCGGTGCGGGCCGGCGCGGCTGGAACCTGTCGCAGGACGCCCCGGCGCGCTGGGTGATGCTGCTGCCGTGGGCGGCGGGCTTCGCGGTGTACCAGTTCCTGGCCCCGTCGAAGATCGGCGGCTGGTGGACCGGCCGTTGGGAGGACCTCCAGCAGCTGGTGCACTTCACCCCGGCGGCGTGGTCCTCGGCCTCGCTGTTCTCCTTCCTGGTCGCGGCGCTGGCCACCCTCGCGGTGACCGCGCTGGAGCGCCCGAAGGCGGCAGCAGGCCCGCAGCAGGACTGACCCGCGTCCGGCGCCGGCCCCCCGTTCACGCCCGCTCGTTCCCGTCCGTTCCCGTTCACGCCCGCCCGCTCCCGCCCGCTCCCGTTCACGCCTGCTCGTTCGCGTTCAGGGGACCAGCACCACCTTGCCGGTGACGGTGCCGGACTCGGCCAGGCGCAGCGCCTCGGCGGCGTCGGTGAGCGGGAGGCGGGCGGCGATCGGCGCGGTGAGCTCGCCGCGCCGCAGGGCGTCCAGGACGGCGGTCAGGTCGGCGCGCAGCCGGGCCCGGAAGCGGGCGGGGCGCAGGGTCCGGCCGGCCCAGATGTTGTAGAAGTGCGCGCGGCGGCCGTTCGGCAGGGCGTTCCACCACCAGGTGCGGGCGAGCACCTTGAGCACCGGCCACTGCTTGGAGCCGGTGTCGTCGCGGGTGGCGGCGCTGCCGTAGGCGACCAGGGTGCCGCCGGGGGCGAGCAGGCGCCAGGAGTCCAGGACGCTGCGGCCGCCGACGTGGTCGAAGACGGCGTCGACGCCGCCGGGGGCGAGTCGGCGGACCTGGGCCGGGACGTCGCCGGTGCGGTAGTCGACGGGGGTGACGCCGAGGGCGCGCAGCGCGTCGTGATGGCGGGCGGAGGCGGTGCCGATCACCTGCGCCCCGGCGGCCAGGGCGAGTTGGGCGAGCAGTTGGCCGACGCCGCCGCCCGCGCCGTGCACCAGGACGGTCTGCCCGGGGCGGACCTTGGCGTGCCGGTGCAGCAGCTGCCGGGCGGTGATGCCGTTGACGACCGCGGTCTCGGCCGCCGCGGGCTCCAGGCCGTCCGGGACGTCGACGGTGTCGGCGGGGTCTAGCAGGACGTGGCTGGCCCAGCCGCCGGTCTTCACCAGCGCGGCGACCCGGCGGCCCGCCAGCGCCGGGTCGGTGCCGGGCCCGGTGGCCGTCACCGTGCCGACCAGGTCGTAGCCCGGGACGAACGGGAACGGCGGCTGGTCGTAGTAGCGGCCGCGGCGCATCTGCTGCTCGGCGAAGGACACGCCGGTGGCCTCGACCGCGACCAGCACCTGCCCGGGGCCGGGCTGCGGCAGCGGCGAGCGGCGGATCCGCAGGCCCTCCGGCTCGACGATGCCGGGCAGGACGATCTCGACGAGCTGTTCTTCTCGCATGACGGTCTCCCATTCGATAGAGCCACTCACTTGAGTTAGACCCTCTAACAAGAACCGTTGTAACACCACGCCCCCGTGAGAGTCAACAACGAACGCGATAGGGTCTAACGGAAGAAAGAGGGTGCAACGCGACCCGCGGCAGCACCGCGACAGCCCGCGACAGCCCGCGGCAGCACCTCGGCGCGGTAGGACGAGAGGAACCCCCATGGAGACCGAGACCGGCACCCCCCGGGAGCGCTACCGCGCCCAGGTCCGCGAGGAGGTCAAGCGGCACGCCCGCGAGCAGATCGCCGAGGCCGGCGCCTCCGCGCTCTCGCTGAACGCGATCGCCAAGCGGATGGGCATGAGCGGTCCGGCGCTCTACCGCTACTTCGCCAACCGCGACGAACTGATCACCGACCTGGTCACCGACGCCTACCGCAGCCTCGCCCTGGCCCTGCGCGCCCCGGCCGAGGCGGGGGCCGACCTGCCGGCCCTGGCGGCCGCCCTGCGGCAGTGGGCGCTGGCCGACCCGCAGCGCTACTTCCTGCTGTACGGCACCCCCGTCCCGGGCTACCACGCCCCGTCGGAGACCACCGCCATCGCCACCTCGATCATGACCACGCTGCTGGACGCCGCCGTCCTCCACCAGACCCCGGCGGTCGACCCGGGCCCGGCCGACGCCCGCCTCTACACGCACCTGGCGCACCACCACGAGTGGGCCGGCGACCACCCGGCCCCGTCGCACGCGCTGCGCCGGGCGCTGGTGTTCTGGACCAGGCTGCACGGCGTGCTCTCGCTCGAACTGGCCGGACACTTCACCGGCATGGAGCTCGACGCCGACCTGCTGTACGCCTCCGAGGCGGAGTCCCTCGCCGGCCCGCGCTGACCCGGCCGCCCGCGTCCGCCCCGCTCCCGCCCACGCCCCCCACACAAACCCAAGCCCGCCCCGCCCGCGTCCGCCCCGCCCGCGTCCGCCCCACCCGGCCCAGGCCCCCGCCCACGCGCCCACGCGCAAACCCCCGCACAGGCCCAAGCCCGCCCCGCCGGCCGGTTGTTCACCCGCCCGCCACCGTGCCGGAGGACGGGCGACATCCGGTGCCGCGTACGGTGGTTCACGTGGACACCCAGCACAGCACGGCCGGTTCGCCCGGCGCTCCGACCGACCGCACCGCCGTCAAGGTGATCGCGCACCGGGGCTCCTCGGCGGCACTGCCGGAGCACACCGAGGCGGCCTACCGGCGGGCGCTGGAGGAGGGCGCGGACGGCCTGGAGTGCGACGTCCGGGTCACCGCCGACGGGCAGTTGGTGTGCGTGCACGACCGGACGGTGCGCCGGACCTCGGACGGGCAGGGCGTGGTGTCGGCGATGACGCTGGCTCAGCTGTCCGCGCTGGACTTCGGCTCGTGGAAGCACCCGGAGCGGCCGGAGCCCAGTCCGGTGCTCACCCTGGAGCGGCTGCTGGAGCTGACCGCGGACGCCGGGCGGCGGGTGGAGCTGGCGATCGAGACCAAGCACCCGGTGCGCTACGCGGGCCGGGTGGAGTCCGAACTGCTGCGGGTGCTGGGCCGGTTCGGGCTGCTGCCGACCGACCCGGCCGAGTCCTCGGTGCGGGTGATGAGCTTCTCCGAACTGGCCCTGCACCGGGTCCGGCGGGCCGCCCCGGCGGTGCCCCGGGTGTACCTGTGGGAGCGCCGGCTGCCGGTGCTGGGCCGGACCAGGTCGCTGCCGGGCGCCGCCACGATCGCCGGCCCGGGCATCGAGCTGGTGCGGCGCGACCCGGGCCTGGTGACGGCGCTGCGCCGGGCCGGGCACCGGGTGCACGTGTGGACGGTGGACCGCCCGGAAGACGTCGAACTCTGCCTGGAACTGGGCGTGGAGGCGCTGATCACCAACCGCCCGGCCGAGGTGCTGGCCCAGCTCGGCCGCTGAACCGGAACCCCCGCCGCCCCCGACCGCCCCGCCGCCCCTCGCCCGGCCCGCCCAGCCCGCCCCCTCGCCCAGCCCGCCCGGAAACCCGGTGGCCTCGACTTCCGCTCCGGTGGCACTCGCCCGCCAATCGCGTGACAGAAATACCGAACGGGGTATTTCCGGGGCCCGTTTCCCGCCGATCACCACCGCGGAACGTGAGACCTCCCTCACCTTTTGCCCGCGCGGCCGGCCAGATGTCGTTAATACCGCCATCGGATCGTCGAACGCCCGTTTCCGGGGCATTACCTGCGGGCATCCATCCCTCGGCAGAAGCTGAAGGAGGTCCGGGGGTGGCGTTGATGGTGGCGCGAGCTGTGCCAGTTCAGGCCGGGTCGACCTCATCGGCCATGGCGGTTCCGCACGGGCCGGCCAGTGTTTCGGCCGCGCGGCGCAGGCTGCGCGGCGATCTCGGTGACCGGTCGATACCGGAAGCGGTGATTGACGACGCGGTGTTGATCCTCTCCGAACTGCTCAGCAATTCCTGTCGGCACGCGAGACCGCTGGAAGCGGCCGCGGGCGCCGCCGGGGAGGACGCGGAGAGCGGTACGGTGCTGGTGAGTTGGCAGATGCGCGGCGACGGCCTGCTGACCCTCGAGGTGACGGACGGCGGGGCGAGCACCCGGCCGGTCCCGGCCCGCCCGTCGGTGACGGCGCACGGCGGCCGCGGGTTGAGCATCGTGGGCCGGCTCGCGCGGGACTGGGGCGTGCGGCACGCACCCGGTCAGGTGACGGTCTGGGCGGAGCTCCCGGCGTTCGGGCAGGTCGCGGACGGCGGGCGGCGGCGCAGCGCCTGAGCGGCCGGAACGGGAGGTTCCCGGCGAAGTAGGCTGCCCGGTGCAACGTCCGACGTCCCCGGGAGAGCCGCACCATGGCCAAGAAGGCCGCGAAGAAGCAGCCCAGCCAGTCCACCGCCGTCGAGGGCGAGGTCCCGGTCGTCGGGGCGCGCGAGGCCTGCCCGTGCGGCTCGGGCCGCCGGTACAAGGCCTGCCACGGCCGCCAGGCGGCGCACGCGGTGCAGGAGTTGGTGCACCGCCCGTTCGAGGGCCTGCCGGGCGAGGCCGACTGGGTGGCGCTGCGCGAGCTGGTCCCGGCCGCCACGGTGCCGCTGGTGCTGGCCGCCGGGGTGGCGGACGAGGCGGTCGGCGAGGTCCCGTCGGTGACGCTGGCGACGGTGCTGCCGCTGGCCTGGCCGGCGCTGCGCCGTCCGGACGGCTCGATCCTGCTGGGCCTGCAGACCCAGTCCTCCTCCGGCGACCTGAGCCGTGACCTGGCGGACGCGCTGGAGCTGGCGCTGGCCACCGAGCCGGGCACCCCGGTGCCGGCCCGCCGGACCAACCCGGGCGGCCGCCGCCTGCAGGAACTGCTGGACACCACGGCCGCGTTCGTCCCCGAGGTGCACACCGGCTTCGAGTTCTGGCTGGAGGACGCCGAGTCGGCGACCGGCGAGGTGGCGGCCTCGCTGGAGCGGGCCAACGCCTCGGCGATCCCGACCGAGAAGCTGGCCGGGGTGGACTCCGCGTACTGGTGCGGCACCCCGGACAAGAACCACCTGCGCTGGGTGATGGACGTCCCCGAGGAGCAGTTGCTGGACGCGCTGTCCCGGCTGTCGGCGGCCGGTGACAGCTCGCTGGGCGAGGGCACCAAGCTGGTCGGCTCGTTCCGGGCGCACGGCCTGACCGTCCCGGTGTGGGACCTGCCGCTGGAGATGACCGCCGCGGACGTGGAGAAGCCGGCCGTGGAGTTCGCCGGGAAGCTGGCCGCGGTGCTGGCCGCGCCCGCGCCGCTGACCGCGGAGGAGCGCCGGGCCCGGGCGAACCTGGTGAGCCGTCAGATCACCCTGAACTGACCGGAACTGGCCGGAAGGTGATGTGAGTCACATTTCCGGCCCGGTCAAAGGCCTTTCCGCGTGGACAAATTGGCGCGGAGCCGGATCTTTGTTACTGTTTGAAAGGTCCGACCGCTGGTGCATCCCCCGTCGCCAGCGGTCGGACTTTTCTCGTTTCCGGGCTGCGGCTTCCCCACCAGGCACCATAGCTGACGGGACATCATCAAAGAAGCAGGCCCGGCGCCCCGGCTCAGCCCTGCGGCAGCGCCACCGCGCTGGCCGTGATCAGCCCGCCCAGCAGCGTCCCGACCTCCGGCAGCCACGGCCGCCCCGGCCCCGGCCGGCGCACCCAGTGCACCGGGCCCGCCCCCGTCCGGGACGGCGGCAGCACCAGGTAGCCGCCCGGCCCGTGGTAGCGCAACACCCCGGGCACCCAAGGCCGTTCGGCCAGCAGCCCGCCCAGCTCCGGCAGCGTGTACGGCGCGGTCAGCAGCACGAACCGGCCCGGCGTGCCGAGCACCGGCCCGTACGGGACGCCGGTCTCCTCCAGGTGCCGCAGCAGCCACGGCCCGGCCGGCCGCGGCAGGCTCACCGCGCCCAGCGCCCGCCCGGTCGCCACCAGCACCGGGGCGCCCGGTGCGCGCCGCTCCCACCACCAGCGCACCATCCGCGGATCGGTGGTGGCCGCCTCCAGCGGCGGGTCGTCCGGGTGCCCGCCGGGCACCGCGCAGGCCCGGTCGCCGCACGAGCAGCGCCCCGCCGCACCGCGCGGCACCCGGGCTCCCGGCAGCACCGGCCAGCCGCACCCCTCGGCGGCCTTCAGGGCGGCGGCGAGCGCCAGCGAACGGCTCCGGCGGCCGGGCCACCACCGGCCGACGCGCTCCGGCAGCAGCTCTCGGCGGGGTGGGCGCATGGCGGCTCGTTCCTTTCCGCGTCCATCGGGGCGCACGGCACGGTCGGTGCGATCGTCTGATCGTTCGGATCGGCGTGGTCGGGGTGGCGGGCGGTGCGTGTGCGTCTCGGCTACCCGCTGCTGGAACGAGAATCCCCCATACGTCCGGATGGACGCGGCCGGGCGCCCCCCGGTTCCACCGTACGAGTGAGTGCGGGTCGCCCCGGGTGGCACCCCGGCGGCCTGCGCATACGATCCCTGGCACGTTCGGCCGCCGCACTCCTGGACATGCCCCGATCGGCCTGTGTACAAGTGGGGGAAACATGCCGAGTAGTGAGTAAAGACATCGTTTCGGTCGGTCTCGGTGGTCTTGCGTGACACGTTCCGGATTGTGGGGAGTTGCGACATGACCGACGTCCACCCGTTGACGTCCACGGCGCCCGCCGCCACGGCGCTGCCGCCCGCCCCGGCCGCCCCGGCGGCCGACCCGCTGCTGCTCCCGGAGCTCGGCGAGGTGCCCGCCGCCGACCTGCAGGACCGTTTGGCCGGATGGCTGTCCGATTTCACCAGCCTCCAGGAGCACCTCGAACTGCTGGCCCGGGCCGACGGCCTGGCCGGCACCCTGGACGCGCTGCTGGACTCCGGCGCGGCCCTGCTCGGCGCCCGCCGCGGCCTGGTGGTGACGCTGCCGCCCGGCTCCGAGGGCCAGCCGGCCCGCCCGGTCGGGCTCGGCCTGGACCGGGCGACGCTCGGCACGCTGGAGACCGTCCCGGTCGAGCACGGCCCGTTCGCCGGGCTGCTCGGCCGCCCCGGCCCGGAGGGCCGGCTGCTGATCGCCGACCTGGCCGCCGACCCGGCGGTCGGCCCCCGCTTCCGCGAGGTCGCCGAGCAGCTCGGCCTCGGCGCCTGCTACGCCCTGCCGCTGGCCACCGGCCCCGCGGAGGAGGTGCTCGGCGCGGCCGCCTGGTTCTACGACGAGCCCGGCAGCCCCGACGAGCGCCGCGAGCACCTGGTGCGCCGCTACTGCGAGTTCGCCGCCCCGCTGCTGGCCCGCCAGCTGGCGGCGGACCGGGCGGTGCGCGCCGCCGAGACGCTGCGCCGCTCGCTGCTGCCCGGCCACCTGCCCGCCCGCACCGGCCTGAAGGTGGCCGCCCGCTGCGTGCCCGCCGCGCTGGAACGGGCCGCCGGCAGCGACTGGTACGACGCGATCGCGCTGCCCGACGACACCGTGGGCCTGACCGTGGGCAGCGTGCTCGGCGGCGGCCCGGGCGCCGGCCCGCACGCGGGCACCGACGCGGCCGCCGCGATGGGCCGGGTGCGGGCCGCGCTGCGCGCCTACGCGGTGCTGGAGGGCGAGGACCCGGTCTCGGTGCTCGGCGACCTCGAACTGCTGCTGAAGACCACCGAGCCGACCCGCTCCGCCACCGCCGTCTACGCCTGCGTCGACCCGGCCGGGCGCCGGATCGCGCTGGCCGGCGCCGCCAACTGCCCGCCGGTGCTGCTCACCCGCTACGGCGCCAACTTCGTGGAGACCTCGCTGTCCGCGCCGCTGGGCATGCTCAGCTGCTGGGAGGCCCCCGGGGTGGAGCTCACCGCGGAGCCCGGCGACGTGCTGGTGCTGTACACCGAGGGCCTGGCCCGCCGCTTCGCCCCCGCCCTGCACGCCGGGCAGAGCGCGCTGCGCCGGGCCGCCGCCGACGCCCCGCGGGACGTCCGGCTCGACCCGGACCGGCTCTGCGCCCACCTGCTGGAGCAGGCCGGCGGCGGCGAGCCCGGCACCGACGACCTGGTGCTGCTGGCCGCCCGCTTCGAGTAGCCCCGGCCGGCCCGGCCGGACCCCGGACGCCCTTCCTCCGTTCGAACGGCCCTACGTACCATGGGGGCGACATCCGCCCGCACGCCCCGCGACCCGGGGACGGGCGGGCGGTAGCACGCGCAAGGAGGCGACGCAGTGACCGAGGACCGCAGCCCGGCGGTGTCCGAGAACCCCGAGGGTTCCGTCGAGGGCGAGGAGGCCGAGAAGCCGGTCAAGAGCCGCAAGAACGGCCTGTACGGCGAGATCTCCGACGAGCTCGCCGCGTCCATGCGCACCGGCTGGGCCGACACCGAGCTGCACGGCCTGCAGCCGGACGTCCAGGCCCCGTACGCGGCCGAGCGCCGCGCCAAGCTGTCCGCCGCCTTCCCCGGCGAGCGCCTGGTCGTCCCCGCGGGCAACCTGCGCACCCGGGCCAACGACACCGAGTACTCCTTCCGCGCCGCCAGCGAGTACGTCCACCTGACCGGCAACCGGACCGAGGACGCCGTCCTGGTCGGCGAGCCGGTCGAGGGCGGCCACGAGTTCGCGCTGTACCTGCTGCCGCGCTCCGACCGGGAGAACGGCGAGTTCTGGCTGAGCGGCCAGGGCGAGCTGTGGGTCGGCCGCCGCCACTCGCTGGCCGAGTCCGAGCAGCTGTACGGCCTGCCGGTGCGGGACGTCCGCAAGGCCGCCGAGGAGCTGGCCGCGGGCGACGTCCCGACCCGGATCGTGCGCGGCTACGACGCCGCGCTGGAGGAGGCCCTCGCCGAGCGGCTCGACGAGGAGGGGGACGACGAGCTGAAGGTGTTCCTGTCCGGGCTGCGCCTGGTCAAGGACGAGTGGGAGATCGGCGAGCTGCGCGCCGCCTGCGACGCCACCGTGAACGGCTTCACCGACGTGGTGCGCGAGCTGGACCGGGCCGTCGCCACCTCCGAGCGCTGGATCGAGGGCACCTTCTGGCGCCGCGCCCGGGTCGAGGGCAACGACGTCGGCTACGGCTCGATCGCCGCGGCCGGCCCGCACGCCACCACCCTGCACTGGGTCCGCAACGACGGCGACGTCCGCCCCGGCGAACTGCTGCTGCTGGACGCGGGCGTGGAGACCCACACCCTCTACACCGCCGACGTCACCCGCACCCTGCCGATCAACGGGCGCTTCTCCCCGCTGCAGCGCAAGGTCTACGACGCGGTGTACGAGGCCCAGGAGGCCGGCATCGCCGCGGTGCGGCCGGGCGGGAGGTTCCGCGACTTCCACGACGCCGCGCAGCGGGTGCTCGCCGCCCGCCTGCTGGAGTGGGGCCTGATCGACGCCTCGGTGTACGACCTGGAGAAGGTCCTGGAGCTCGGCCTGCAGCGCCGCTGGACGCTGCACGGCACCGGCCACATGCTCGGCCTCGACGTGCACGACTGCGCGCACGCCCGCCGCGAGCAGTACGTGGACGCGCTGCTGGAGCCCGGCATGGTGCTGACCGTCGAGCCCGGCCTGTACTTCCAGGCCGACGACCTGACCGTCCCCGAGGAGTACCGCGGCCTCGGCGTCCGGATCGAGGACGACATCCTGGTCACCGCCGACGGCCACGAGAACCTCTCCGCGGCCCTGCCCCGGCAGGCCGACGAGGTCGAGTCCTGGATGGCCGGCCTGACCGCCTGACCGTCCGCGCGGCACGTACCGAAGCCCCCGTCCGGCCGGTCCGGCGGGGGCTCCGTCGTGCTCAGTGGCGTCGGCCCCAGCCGGAGCAGGCCGCGCAGGTCGGGAGGTTCTTCGCATAACGGGCATGACGGAACACGGACATCTGACGCTCTCCGGACATGGTGGTGGAAGAGGACGGGGAACGGCCGCACCGGACCCCGATGTGATGACTCCTCATCCTCCCGGGAGGTTGTCTCCCGATTCCAAAGGTTTTCCGCCGCCGTCCGCCCCCGTCCGATCAGCCTGCGCCACCGTCCGTGCGCACCCGCCCACCCCGCCGCCGCTCCCGGCGGGCCGGCTCCCCGGACGGCTAGACTCGGCGCGAAACCGCCGACGGCCGCCCCGGGAGCACCACATGGCCGAGCCCGTGCCCATCACCATCGGAAGGCGCCCGGCGCCGGTGCACACCGTCGCGGTGTACGCCTTCGCGGGCATGGCCCCGTTCGAACTCGGCGTGGTGGTCGAGGTGTTCGCCCTCGCCCGGCCCGAGCTGGCCGGGCTGCTGGCCGCCCCCTGGTACGACGTCCGGGTGTGCGCCGAGCGCCCCGGCCACCCGCTGGAGGCGGTCGGCGGGTTCTCCCTGACGCCCCGCCACGGCCTGGAGGAACTCGCCGCCGCCGACACCGTCGTGGTGGTCGGGGTGCCCGACCCGCACGGCGACGTCCCGCCCGCCGTGGTGGCCGCGCTGCGCACCGCGCACGCCCGCGGCGCCCGGGTGGTCTCGATCTGCTCCGGCGCCTTCGCGCTGGCCGCCGCCGGACTGCTGGACGGCCTGCCCGCCACCACGCACTGGCGGTACGCGCCGGAACTGCGCCGCCGCTACCCGCACGTCCGGGTCGACCCGGACGTGCTGTACGTCGACAACGGCCAGGTGCTGACCAGCGCGGGCAGCGCCGCCGGCATCGACCTGTGCCTGCACCTGGTCCGCCAGGACCACGGCGCCAAGGTCGCCAACACCGTCGCCCGCCGCTTCGTCGTCCCGCCGCACCGGGACGGCGGGCAGGCGCAGTTCATCGAGGCGGCGGTGCGGCCGGTGGACGAGCCGGAGGACGGGGTGGCCCGCTCGATGCGCTGGGCGCTGGACCACCTCGCCCGGCCGCTGACCGTGCCGCTGCTGGCCCGGGCGGCCGGCATGTCCGACCGCTCGTACCTGCGGCACTTCACCGCCCGCAACGGGGTCAGCCCGATGCGGTGGGTGGCGATCCAGCGGATCGCGGCCAGCCTGCCGCTGCTGGAGTCGCCGGAGGGCAGCGTGGAGGAGATCGCCGCGGCGGTGGGCTTCGAGTCGGCGGCGACCTTCCGCCACCACTTCGGCCGCACCATGCGCACCTCCCCGACCGCCTACCGGCGCACCTTCGGCCGGGCCGCCTGACGCCGGGCGGCCCCGGCCCCGAACCGCTCGGGGACCGGGCTGCCCGAGCGCCGGACCGCCCGGCGCCGGCCCGCCGTCAGTCCTGCTGCTGCTCGCGCTCCAGCCGGTCCGCGTTGGCGTGGATCGCGTCCCGCAGCCACTGGGCCAGGCCGGGGGCGAGCTTCTCGTACGTCTCGGTGAACCGCGGGTCGGCGAGGTACATGTCGCCGAGGCAGCGGTGCATCTGCGGGCCGCAGTCGTAGAAGTTCAGGCCGATGTGCCGCCGGTGCTGCTCGGCGACCGACATCGCCTGCTCGCTGTCCGGGGCGGTGCCGGCGGTGAGCGCCGCCACCATGGCGTCGTTGATGCCGTCGGCCTCGGCCTTGATCCGCTCCCAGTCCGCCTTGGTGTAGCGGGCGGTGCGCTGCTGGGACTGCTTCCAGGCGTCGGTCTCGCCCCAGCGCTGCTGGGCCTCGTCCTCCCAGTCCTCCTGGTAGTCCTTGCCGAACACCTCGAACTTCTCCTCCGGGGTCAACTGGATCCCCAAGGTCCTCGCCTCCATCGCTCGCTCTACCGCCGCGGCGAGTTCCTCGAGCTTGCGGATCCGGTCGCCGATCAGCTCGCGCTGCCGGCGCAGGTGCTCGCTCGGGCCGACCGTCCGGTCGTCCAGGATCGCCGCGATCTCCTCCAGCGGGAAGCCGAGTTCGCGGTAGAACAGGATCTGCTGCAGCCGGTCCAACTCGGCCTCGCTGTAGCGCCGGTAGCCGGCCGGGGTGCGGTCGCTCGGCGACAGCAGCCCGATCCGGTCGTAGTGGTGCAGGGTGCGCACCGTGACCCTGGCGATCGCTGCCAGCCGTCCGACCGTGTAGCCCTCGTCCATCGCGTCTTCCTCCTTCCCGCCGCTGTGCGACCAGCCTGGGGCCTGACGCGACGTGAGGGTCAAGCCGCTCCGGCCCGGCCCCGGGCGGCGCGCTCCGCGGGCGGCTACTCGGACTCGCCGTAGCGGATCAGGTAGGCGGCGAACCGGTCCAGGTCCTCGTCGTCCCAGGAGGTGAAGCGGTCGGTGAAGGCCCGCCGCCGCTGCTCGTACGCCTCCGCCAGCAGCTGTTCGCCGGCTTCCGTCAGGTGCAGCAGCTGGCCGCGCTGGTCGTCCGGGTCGGCCTGGCGGCCCAGCAGCCCGAGCCGCTCCAGCGCGCCGACCTGCCGGCTGACGGTGGACTTGTCGAGCATGAAGTGCGACGCCAGGTCGGCGGCCCGGCACGAGCCCCGCTCCTTGACCAGGTCGAGCATGCTGTACGTGACCAGCGAGAGCTCGGGGTGCAGCTGGGCTGCCTTGTGGCGGGCCCGGCGGGCGAACGCGGTGAGCTCGCGCTGGATGGTCTCCAGCGCGGCGTCGCGGTCGGGCATGGCGTGGCTCCTTCGTCGTGCGGTGTTGCCGACCACGGTAGGGGTAGCCGCGCTCAGACGCCGACCGCCTCCTCCATCTCCTCCTCGGCGGCCTCCGCCGCGGGCTGCTCGACGGACTGCTCCGCGGTCCGCTCGGCGGCCTGTTCCGCGCCCGGCGCGACGGTCGGCGCCGGTGCCGGGGCCGCGGCGAGGGCCCGCTTCCGCTCGGTGCGGGCGGCAGCCAGGAGCAGCACCGCGCCGGCCGCGAGCCAGCCGAACAGGGTGGCGACGTGGCCGCCGAGCCCGGCCCGGCCGCCGAAGTGGACGTGGTCGCGGACGCCCTCCAGGAAGCCCGCGCCGTTCCAGAAGGAGTGCAGGGCGCGGTAGAAGCCGTTCTGCAGCTCGGGCTGGAAGATGCCGCCGGAGCTGGTGAAGTTGAGCATCACGAACAGCGCCATCATGGTCAGCGTGGTCCACCGGCCGAGGAAGGCGTGCAGGGCGGTGCCGATCGCGAGGATGCCCGCCGAGTACAGCCAGCTCATCGCCCAGACGCCGAGCAGGCCGTGGTCGACCAGGTGGAAGACCGGTCCGGCCAGCGCCGTGCCGAGCAGGCTGACCACCAGGGCGACGCCGAGGCCGAGCAGGGCCCGCACCCGCATCGCCAGGGCCGCGCCGGCCGCGCCGAGCACCGCGACCGAGCCGTAGGAGCCGATGCTCAGCGCCACCAGCAGGAAGAACAGGCCCTGCCCGGTCGGGTCGCCGGCCGGCAGCGGGGTCAGTTCCTGGACGGCCAGCGGCTTGCCCTGGTGGGCGGCGACCTGGGTGAACACCTTCTCGGCGGCGCTCGCCGAGGTCTCCGAGTTCGCGGTGGCCACCAGCAGGGTCGGCGCGTCGGCGTCCGGCACGTACGCGGCGACCAGGTCGCGGTCGAGCAGCCGCTGCCGGGCCGCGCCGGTGTCGGCCGCGGTGGTGACGTCCAGGCCGTCGCCGGCCTTGTCCTTGAGGGTCTGCGCCAGCACCTGGGCCTGCGGCCCCTGCCCGACCACCGCGACCGGTAGCTGGTGCGGGGCGGGGGCGTGGAAGGCGGACAGGTACGCGATCCCCATGCCGAGGCACATCAGCAGCGGTGTGACCAGGTGGGTGAGGACGTGCCGCAGGGCGGGGCGGGACACCGCTGACACCGAGGACATCACAACTCCATGGTTGGAAAGTACAACTATTATTTAGTTGCACTTTACAACGCGACAGTCCTCCGCAGCCATCCCCGGCCCCGCCCTGTGGCACACCTCACCCGCCTACAGCAGGTCGTCGAGCTCCCGCAGCAGGCGGCTCTTCGCCCGCGCCCCCACCAGCGACCGCACCGGCTCGCCGTCCTTGAACACCATCAGCGTCGGCATCGACAGCACCCCGTACGCGTTCCGGGTCTCCGGGTTCGCGTCCACGTCCAGCGCGACCACCGCCAGCCGCCCCGCCTGCTCCGCCGCCACCTCCGCCAGCACCGGCGCCAGCTGCCGGCACGGCGGGCACCAGTCGGCGGTGAACTCCACCAGCACCGGCCCCGGCACCGCCAGCACCCGCTCGGCGAAGTCCCGGTCCGTCACACTGTCCACGCCACCCATCGCGTCCTCCTGTCGTCGGTCGTCGTCACTCCTCGGTGCGGACCAGCTCGCAGCGCGGCTCGCCGCCGCCGGCCCCGGCCAGCGCGTCCCGGGCCGCCTCGGCCCGGGCCAACTGCCCGGCCACCGTCTCCCGGACCTCGCTCAACCGGGCCACCATGGCGTCCAGTTCGGCCAGCTTCGCCCGGTACACCTCCAGCGAGGCCGGGCACGAGTCACCCTCCGGGTGGCCCGCCTGCAGGCACTCCACGAACGGCCGGGTCTCCTCCAGCTCGAACCCGAAGTCCTGGAGCATCCTGATCTGCCGCAGCAGCCGCAGGTCCTCCTCGTCGTACGCCCGGTACCCGTTGCCCCCGCGCCGCGCGGGCAGCAGCCCCCGCGACTCGTAGTACCGGAGCGCCCTGGTGGTGGTCCCCGCCCGCTGCGCCAGCTCGCCGATCCGCATGCCACGACGCTAGACCTTCACCCCGACGTCAACGCCAGCCCCTTTTCCGCTGTCCGCCGTCCCGCGGTGATCGTTACGCTCACCCGATGACCGAACTGACCACGGCCCTGCTCGCGGCCTACGACGAGCACATGCGCGGCCTCGGCGTCCGCGCCGAGGCCGAGACCCACGACAGCGACGGCCCGTTGCTGCGCAAGTACGGCGGCTTCCGCGGCTTCGTCACCTCGCCCCGCCCCGACCTCGGCCTGCGCGGCGACGCGCTCGACGAACTCATCGCCCGCCAGCGGGAGTTCTTCGCCGCCCGCGGCGAGAGCGTCGAGTGGAAGACCCGCGGCCACGACCTCCCCGCCGACCTCCCGGCCCGGCTGACCGCCGCCGGCTTCGTCGGCGAGGAGCCCGAGACCGTCCTGGTCGGCCTCGCCGCCGAACTCGCCGCCCCCACCCCCGCCCCCGAGGGCGTCACCGTCCGCCAGGTCACCTCCCCCGCCGACATGCGGCGGATCGCCGCGATGGAGACCGAGGTCTGGGGCGAGGACTGGTCCTGGCTCGCCGACGACCTCACCACCCGCGCGAACGGCCCCGCGGACTTCCTGGTCCTGGTCGCCGAGACCGACGCCCCCCGCCCCGAGGTGGTCTCCGCCGCCTGGCTCAACCGCACCCCCGGCAGCGAGTTCGGCGGCCTCTGGGGCGGCTCCACCCTCACCGCCTGGCGCGGCCGCGGCATCTACCGCTCCCTGGTCGCCCACCGCGCCCGCTGGGCCCTCGACCACGGCATCCGCTACCTCCAGGTCGACGCCTCCCCCGACAGCGCCCCCATCCTGAGCCGCCTGGGCATGCACGCCGTCACCACCACCACCCCGTACGTCTGGACTCCGCCCACCGCCTGACCCGCCACCCGGTGCGCAGCAGCGGGGGCGCTGCGCGCGGCCGGACCCGGCCCGACGAACACCCTCTGACCTGCGGAAACACCTCCGGTCAGAAATTCCTCGGAAAATCTTCGGCAGCATGTAGAGAACCCCCCTCCCCGCTCCGACCAATGGACGCAAGCACGAACGGCCCGAACGAACCGAGGAAGTGGTCCCCGTGAAGTACCTGCTGATGACGTACGGCAACCAGGAGAAGTGGGCCGCCCTGTCGACCGAGGGCTGGACCGAAGCGGTCGCCCAGCAGGACGCGTTCAACAAGCGCTACCAGGAGACCGGCGAACTGATCGGCGCCTACGGCCTCGGCGACGCCGCGGTCAGCCGCCTGGTGCGCCGCCAGGAGGGCCTGCCCGCGGTCAGCGACGGCCCGTACCTGGAGACCAAGGAGTACATGGCGAGCTTCTACCTGCTCGACTGCGAGGACGAGCAGCGCGCCCTGGCGATCGCCGCCGACATGCCGTGGGCGGACCGCGAACCGGTGGAACTGTGGCCGATCCTGCACGAGGCGAAGTGAGCCCGACCGCCCCGGCCGCCGACCAGGACCTGCTGCGCGCGCTCGCGCCACAGGTCCTGGCGGCGTTGCTGCGCCGTCACACCGGCGCCTTCGACGCCTGCGAGGACGCGGTGCAGGAGGCGCTGCTCGCGGCGGCCGAGCAGTGGCCGAGGGAGGGGCGGCCGGCCAATCCGCGCGGCTGGCTGGTGACGGTCGCCTCGCGTCGGCTGGTGGACCTGGTCCGGGCCGACCGGGCCCGCCGGGAGCGGGAGGAGCGGCTGTTCCTGGCCACCCCGCAGTCCGAGCTGCTCGGCCGTCCGGCGGACGCCGACCCGGACGCCGACCGGGACGACTCGCTGGCCCTGCTGTTCCTGTGCTGCCACCCGGCGCTGACCGCGCCGAGCCGGATCGCGCTGACGCTGCGCGCGGTGGGCGGCCTGAGCACCGCGCAGATCGCGGCGGCGTTCCTGGTCCCCGAGGCCACCATGGCGCAGCGGATCAGCCGGGCCAAGCAGGCCATCCGCTCCTCGGGCCTGCCGTTCGCGCTGCCCGCCCCGGCCGAGGCGGACGGCCGGCTGCGCGAGGTGCTGCAGGTGCTGTACCTGGTCTTCAACGAGGGCTACACGTCCACCGCGGGCGGCGACCTGACGGCCCCCCGGCTGTCCGACGAGGCGATCCGGCTGACCAAGCTGCTGCACCGGCTGCTGCCGCGGGACGCCGAGGTGATGGGCCTGCTGGCGCTGATGCTGCTGACGGACGCCCGGCGCCCGGCCCGGACCGGCCCGAACGGCGAGCTGGTGCCGCTGGCCGAGCAGGACCGCACCCGGTGGGACGCGGCGGCGGTCGCGGAGGGCACCGCCCTGGTCGAACGGGCCCTGCCGGCCGGCCGGGTGGGCCCGTACCAGCTGCAGGCGGCGATCGCGGCGCTGCACGACGAGGCCCCGGACGTGGCCGCCACCGACTGGCCGCAGATCCTGGCCCTGTACGACCTGCTGCTCCGGGTCGCCCCGGGCCCGGTGCCCGCGCTGAACCGCGCCGTGGCCCTGGCCGAGGTCCGCGGCCCGGCCGCCGCGCTGGCCGAACTCGACGTGCTCTCAGCCGAGTTGGACCGCCACCACCGCTACCACGCGGTCCGCGCCGAGCTCCTCTCCCGCACCGGCGACACCCCCGCCGCCGCCACCGCCTTCCACCGCGCCGCCGCCCTGGCCCCCACCCTCCCCGAACGCCGCTACCTCACCGAACGCGCCCACACCCTGCCCCGGTAGCCCCGCGCAGCGGCCTTCGCCCCGCCGCGTACCACCTCGCACCACCCGCAGCGCAGCCCGAGCCGGCCTGCCCAGTTCGCGACGGCCCCGGAAAACCCCTCTCCCCCGCCACCCGGCCCTCGACGGCCCCAGGAGCCCCTCTCCCCCGCCGGCCCCGCGCAGCGGCCTTCACCCCCCGACCGCCGCCGCCACCGCCGCGTCGATCGCCCCGTACAGCTCCGAGCGCAGCCCGAGCCGGCTGGCCCGGATCTCGACGGCTTCGGCGACGGCGGGCTGGGCGTAGCGGTCCACCGACTCGCGGATGCCGTGGACGAGCGGGGCGCCGGCCTGGCCGAGTTCGCCGCCGATGACGATGGCGGCGGGGTTGAGGCAGTTGACCAGGTCGGCGAGGACGCGGCCGATGGTGCGGCCGGCTTCGCCGATGACGCGGGCGGCGGCCGGGATGTCGGCGAGCCGGTCGAGCGGCGGGAGGTCGACGTGTTCGCCGGGGCGGGCGCCTGGGGCGAGGACGTGGGCCAGGCGGCGGCGGACCTCGACGATGGAGGCGACGGACTCCAGGCAGCCGCGGTTGCCGCAGCGGCACCAGGTGCCGGTGTCGGGGAGCTGGATGTGGCCGATCTCGCCGGAGATGCCGCTGGCGCCGCGGTAGATGCGTCCGTCGAGCAGGAGTCCGGCGCCGATGCCGGTGGAGGCCTTGACGTAGACGAGGTCGTTGACGGTGCCGCCGGTGCCGTGGGCGCGTTCCCCGCGGGCGCCCATCTCGGCGTCGTTGCCGACCGTGACGGGCCGGTCGAAGACCCGGCCGAGTTCGGCGGCGGGGTCCATGCCGATCCACTGGGAGAGGGTGGAGGGGGCGCGGACCACGTTGGTGCGGGTGTCGAGGGCGCCGGGGATGCCGGCGGCGATGGCGGTGATCTCGTCGAGGCGGTGTCCGGCGGCGTCGAGGGCCTGGCGGGCGAGCGTCCCGGCGGCTTCGAGGACTTCGCGCGGGTGGTTGTCGACGTCGAGGTGGGCGGCGGCTTCGCCGAGGACGGTGCCGGAGGTGTCGGCGACGGCGGCGGTGACGTGGGTGTGGCCGAAGTCGAAGGCGAGCACCAGGGCGTGGGCGCGGCGCAGGGTGACGGCGGCGGCGCGGCGGCCGCGGCCGGCGGTCGTCGCCGCGGTGGCGGTGGTCTCGCTGACGAGCCCTTCGTCGAGCAGGTCGGTGACGGCGCTGCTGACGGCGGAGCGGGAGAGCCCGGTGAGCCGGCTGATCTCGGTGCGGCTGAGCGTGCCGTGCTCGCCGAGGACGGCGAGCAGGGCGGCCCGGGTGCGCAGGCGGCGGGCCGAGGGGGCCGGGGCGGCGGGGGCTGTCATGCACGGAACGGTAGCGGACTCGCCGACCATTTTCACCGTTGAACGGATTATTTGACATTCTGCTCGTCCTCTTGACGGACGAATTGGCCTATACCTATGGTCTAGGGCAGCAGTAGTACCTCATGTGCCGGTACGAGGACGCGCCGGGAGAGGAAGGCCGATGAACGCCACCCAGAGCCGTCATCGCTGGTGCGTCGAGATTCCGCACGCCAACGAGATCCGCTCCGGCCGCCACCTGTTCATCGTGGACGCCGCCGCCGAGGAGGACGCCCGCCGCGAGGCGATCGAGCGCGCCGAGTCGGCCGAGGCCCGCCGCCACCGCCGCGACGCCGACCTGGACCTGGCCCAGGTCACCGTGGTCCACCTGGGACTGCTCCGCACGCACTGATCCCCCGCCGGCCACCGGGCCCACGGGGGATCTCGCCGCTCGGAGGCGCTACGCCCGCCCGGCCGACTTCTGGGTCCGCCGCGCCAGCGAGTCGATCACCACGGCGGCCAGCAGCACCGCACCGGTGATCATGAACTGGATCGCGTTGCTCAGGCCCTGGATGTTCATCCCGGACTGGATCGAGCCGATCACCAGCGCACCGAGCAGCGCCGACCAGGTCGACCCCCGCCCGCCGAACAGGCTGGTGCCGCCGATGACGGCCGCCGCGATGGCGTTCATCAGCAGGTTGCCGCCGCCGGAGGTCTGCGAGGCCGACTGGATCTGCGCGGCCAGGAACAGGCCGCCGATCGCCGCCATGGTGGAACAGATCATGAACACCGTGATCCGCACCAACGAGACGTTGATGCCGGCCCGCCGGGCGCCCTCGATGTTCCCGCCCAGCGCGAACACCTTCCGCCCGTACGGGGTGCGGCGCAGCACGAACTCCAGCACCACCACGAAGACCACGAACACCAGCAGCGCCAGCGGCAGCCCCTTGTACTGGTTGAGCGTCCAGGCCACCAGGAACCCGACCACGGCCAGCGCCGCGCTGCGCACCAGGATGTCGGTGAGCGTCCGGTACGGGACCCCGGCCGCCTTGCGCCGCCGGGTGTCCAGCAGCGAGGAGCCGAGGAAGAGCACCACGCCGGCCGCCGCCAGTCCGTAGGCGGCGATCTGCTGCCCGTAGATGGTGGAGTACAGCCGGGAGACGATGTCCTTGCCGGACAGGTTGACGGTGCCGCTGGCGCCCAGGATCTGCAGCATCAGGCCGTTCCAGCCGAGGTTGCCGGCCAGGGTGACGACGAACGCCGGGACGCCGACCTTGGCGAAGAACAGGCCCTGCACCAGGCCGACCACCGCGCCGCCGACCAGCGCGGACAGCAGCGCCACCCACTGGTTGACGCCGTGGGTGACGTTCATGACCGCGAAGATCGCCGCGCACAGGCCGCTGACCGAGCCGACCGACAGGTCGATCTCGCCGAGCAGCAGCACGAACACCACGCCGAGCGCGATCATGCCGGTGCCGACGATCTGCTGGGAGAGGTTGGAGAGGTTCTGCGCGGACAGGAAGCTGCTGTTCAGCGAGCCGAACACGGCCCAGATGACGATCAGCGCGACCACCACCGGGGCCGAGCCGAGCTCGCCGCTGGTCAGCCGCCGCTTGAACTCGATCAGGTAGCCCTTGAGGCCCTCCTGCCGGACGATCAGCCGCGGGTCGACGGCCGGGGTGGCCTCCGCGGCGACCGGCACGGGCGCGTTGACGCCGCCGGTCGGCATGGAGTCCTCGGGCAGCGGCCGGTGCTCGGGCTCCGGGGTGTTCCCGCTCATCGCTCGCCTCCCTCACCGCGGGCCTGCCGGCGGGTCACGGCGTTGTCCGTGGCACCGGTGATGGCCGAGATGATCTGCTCCTGGTTGGTGGAGTGCTTGTCGAAGACCCCGTTGTTGCGGCCCAGCCGCAGCACCGCGACGGTGTCCGCGACCGCCATCACGTCGGCCATGTTGTGGCTGATCAGGATCACCCCGAGGCGCTGGTCGCGCAGCCGCTCGACCAGGTCGAGGACCTGCGCGGTCTGCTCGACGCCGAGCGCGGCGGTCGGTTCGTCCAGGATCACGACCTTGGGCGAGCCGATCAGCGCCCGGGCGATCGCCACCACCTGGCGCTGGCCGCCGGAGAGCGAGGCGATCGGGATCCGCACGCTGGGGATCCGGATGGAGAGGGTGTCCAGCAGCTGCCGGGAGCGCTTCTCCATGGCGACCTCGTCCAGGACCAGCCCGAACTGCTTGATCTCCCGGCCGAGGAACAGGTTGCCGACCACGTCCAGGTTGTCGCACAGCGCGAGGTCCTGGTAGACGGTGGCGATGCCCAGGTGCTGGGCGTCCTGCGGCCGGTGGATGGACACCGGCCGGCCCTCCCACTCGATGACCCCCTCGTCCGGCTGGTTGACCCCGGCGATGGTCTTCACCAGGGTCGACTTGCCGGCGCCGTTGTCGCCGACCAGCGCGACCACCTCGCCGGCCCGCACCTCCAGCTCGATGCCGGTGAGCGCCTGGACGGCGCCGAACCGCTTCGAGATGCCCCGCAGTGCCAGTACGGTCTCACCCGCCACCGCGACCACCTCCTCTCCGGTGGAAGGCGGTCACTGGATCCCGGCGGCCTGGCAGGCCGCGGCGTAGTCGGGGGTGCAGATCTGCTGCGCGGTGTACAGGCCGTCGGCGATCACGGTGGACTTGATGTTGTCCTTGGTGAGCACGGTCGGGGCGATCAGCAGCGAGTCGACCTTGGTGCCGCTGCCGTTGGTCGAGGTGGTGGGCTTCAGCGAGGCGCCCAGGCTCTGGCCCTGGGCCAGCTGCACCGCCATCTCGCCGGCCGCGTCCGCCTCCGGCTTGTACGGCTTGTAGATCGACATCGTCTGCGTCCCCGCCAGGATCCGCTGCACCGCGTCGAGCTGGGCGTCCTGGCCGGTCAGCGGGACGCTCAGGTTGGCCGCCTTGAGGGCGGTGGCGATGCCGGCCGCCATGCCGTCGTTGGCGGAGTAGACGCCGACCACGTTCGGGGCGCCGATCGCGGTGATCGCGGCGGCGGCCTCCTGGTTGGCGGTGTTCGGGTCCCACTGCGGGGTGTCGTACTCCTTGCCGATCTTCAGCTTGCCGTCGATCGCGCTGTGCGCGCCGGCCTTGAAGTCGGCCGCGTTCGGGTCGGTCGGCGATCCGTTGATCATGATGATCTGGCCGCTGGACGCCTTGTCGCCGACGGCCTTGACCAGCGCCTCGCCCTGCAGTTCGCCGACCTTGTGGTTGTCGAAGGAGACGTACGCGTCCACCGGGCCCTGGGCGAGCCGGTCGTAGGCGATCACCTTGACGCCCGCGTCGTGCGCCTTCTGCACCGAGGACTGGATCGCCTTGGAGTCGACCGCGTCCAGGATCAGCACCTGGTCGCCCTTGGTCAGCGCGGTGTCCACCTGGGTCTGCTGCTGCGTCGCGTCCTGGTTGGCGTTGTAGTAGTCGATCTGCGCGTTCGGCGCCAGCGACTTGATCTTCGCCTCGATCAGCGGGCGGTCGAACTGCTCGTACCTGGTGGTCTTGGACTCCGGCAGCAGCAGGCCGATCTTCACCGCCTGGTTCGCGCTGCCGGAGGAGCCCGAGGAGCCGGACGACTGCTTGGCACTGCCGCAGGCGGCCAGGCCCGCGGCGAGCGAGGCCGCGGTGGCCGCGACGGCGATCCGACGGAGACCGGTGTGCATGATGCCCTCTTCCTGTGGATGGCGCCCCCGTCACCGAGTGTGAGAACGCTCGGCCGCCGCCACGATCGGGGCTGGGCCGAGCGGGTGGCGGCGCCCCGTCCGGCCGGTCCGCCGGGGACCGGGCGAGGACGGGTGTGACTTCACCCGTCCGGGTTTGTATGCTTCGCTCGACTTCTACAGCCTTGTAGAAGTTCGGTCGACGGCAACGGGTGAGGGGGCGTCATGTCCGCGCGCAGGGCGAGGACCAGCCACGGCAGCACGCGCGGCCGCGGCCACCGGGTGCGGCGGATCGCGCTGTGGACCACCGCGGGCACCGTCTCGCTGACCGTGCTGGCCGGCGGGCTGCTGTACTACCGGCTCAACGGCAACCTGAGCACCTTCGGCAGCGACGGCCTCAGCAAGGAGCGCCCGGCCGCCGCCAGTGCCGACGCCGAGGGCCGCACCCCCGTCAACCTGCTGCTGATCGGCTCCGACTCCCGCGCGGGCGGCAACAAGGACCTCGGCGGCGGCCAGGACGGCGGCGCCCGCTCGGACACCGCGATCCTGCTGCACGTCTACGCCGACCACAAGCACGCCGTCGGGGTGTCCATCCCGCGCGACTCGCTGGTCGAGGTCCCGCCCTGCATGCTGCCGAACAAGACCTGGACCAAGGACCAGCCCAGCGCCATGTTCAACAGCGCCTTCTCGGTCGGCGACACCGACCAGGGCAACCCGGCCTGCACCCAGAACACCGTGGAGAAGCTCACCGGGCTGCGCATCGACCACACCATGGTGGTCAACTTCCAGGGCTTCGCCGACATGACCACCGCGGTCGGCGGCGTCGACGTCTGCCTGCCCAAGGCCGTCTACGAGGGCGACCTCGACCCCAACCTCGGGCACCGCGGCAAGGAACTGTTCAAGCAGGGCCACCAGACCATCTCCGGCCAGGCCGCGCTCGACTACGTCCGGATCCGGCACGGCCTCGGCGACGGCTCCGACATCGGCCGCACCAAGCGCCAGCAGGCCTTCCTCTCCTCGCTGATCAAGCAGGTCAAGGCGAAGGGCATGGACCCCACCACGCTGCTGCCGCTGGCCGACGCCGCCACCAAGGCGCTCACCGTGGACGAGGGCCTCGGCTCGGCCGGCAAGCTGGTCGACTTCGCCATGTCGCTCAAGAACCTCGACCTGCACGACATCAAGTTCCTCACCGTGCCCTGGCGCTACCAGGGCGAACGGGTCGCCCTGGTGCACCCCGACGCCGACCAGCTGTGGGCCGCGCTGAAGGCCGACCGCACCCTGGACGGGCAGGACACCGCCCCGAGCCCCGCCGCCGCCGACCCGAGCCCCGCCGCGCCCACCACCACCGCGCCCGCCGAGGTCGACGGCGCCGGCGTCCGGGTCGCCGTCTACAACGGCACCGAGACCGCCGGGCTGACCACCCGGGCCGCCCAGGCCCTGGAGGAGTCCGGGTTCACCGTCACCGGCCGGGCCAACGCCTCCTCCCGCACCCACCGCAGCACCCTGGTCGAGTACGGGGCCGGCGAGAAGGCCAAGGCCGAGAAGGTCGCCGCGCTCTTCCCCGGCGCCGTCCTGCAGGCCGGCGGCCAGGCTGGCGTCTCCCTCACCCTGGGCGCCGACTACGCCGCCGGCGGCGGCACCACCGCCGCCCCGCCGGTGCCCACCGGCCCGCTGCCCACCAGCGTCAGCCAGGCCCGCTCCGCCGACGAGGACGCCTGCGCCGACCTCACCTACGGCTGAAGCCCGCGACCGCACCCGCGCACCCGCACCGACCCCGCCCGCGCCGACCGCCGGGCACTCCACCACTCACGGGGGACAGCGGCGATGGACCCGCACACCGGCAGCGGCCCCACCCAGCAGGACCGGGCCGACTTCGAGTACGCCCTGGGCCGGGCCCTGGCCGACCCGGCGGTGCGCGCCGCGCTGGCCGACGACCCCCGGCGGACCACCCGGCTGCGCACCCTGGCCCGGCAGCACTCCGCCCGGATCCTGGCCGCCGCCGAACCCGAGTACCTGGCCTACCGGCGGCTCCGGGACACCGTCCCCGCACCGCCCGCCCGGACCGCCGACCGGCGCGAGCGGCTCACCGGCTGGCTGGGCGCGCTGGCCCTGGTCGTGCCGATCGTCAGCGGCAGCGCCGCCGCCGTGTTCTTCCTGCTCGGCGCCGTCCTCGACCTGTCCCGCCCGCACGCCGGACCGGCCGGGGAACTGCGCGCCGCCGCCTGGACCACCGTCGCCGTCGCGGTGGCCGGCGCGCTGGCCGGGCTGCTCGGTCTGCTGCTCACCGCCGCCTGGCGGCGCACCGACCCGGCCGGCGACCCGCAGCACGAGCAGCAGGTCGCGGCCGCCCGCACCGCCTGGCGCAGCACCCTGCTGGAACGCGGCCTGCTGCCGTTCCTGCTCGCCGGCCCGGACGACGGGCCCGGGCGCGCCGGCGGCTGAACCCGGCTCCCGCGGACCGCCGTTGACGAGCGGTCAGCCGGAGGACGGGAGCAGTCGGCCGAGCAGCCGGCGGCCGTCGGGCCAGTCGCCGAGGCCGGAGGCGGCGTTGATGTGGCCGAGCCGGCCGGCCTCGACGAGTTCGGCGCCGAGCGCGGCGGCGGTGGCCCGGGCGTGGTCGAGGGTGGCGTAGGGGTCGTCGGCGCTGGCCACCACGAGGGTGCGGAAGGGCAGCGGCGCGGGGCGCGGACGGTGGTAGCCGGTGGCCCCGGCGGGGAAGGCGGGGCCGTGCGGGTCGGGGGCGGCGACCAGCAGCGCGCCGACGACGTCCGGGTCGGCGTGGTCGGCGGCCCACTCCACCAGGGTGCTGCAGCCGAGGCTGTGGGCGACGACCAGCTTGGGTCCCGGGGTGCGCCGCAGGGCGGCGTCCAGGTCGGCGACCCAGGCGTCGCGCTCCGGGTCGTCCCAGGAGTCGTGCTCGACCCAGACGGCGCGCGGGTCGGCGGCGTGCCAGCGGTACTGCCAGTGCCCGGGACCGGAGTTGCCGATTCCCGCGAGGTGCACGTACGTGACGGATTCCATGGAGACCTCGTGCTCGGCCGCCCGGGGGCGGTCCGGGGGGCGGCCCCCGGATCCGCGGCGGGAGGGGTGGATCGTGTGTCCGCACCTTAACGGCAGGTTGCGCGGCGTGGCGCTCTCCGGCCGGTACCGGCCGGACCGCATGATGGCGCACTTCTTGACGCCGCGTCGGAAAAACCCCGGAACTCGCGCGTTGCTCCCCCGCCTGGGGCCCGCCCTGTGATAAATGGCCCGGTGGGAGGCGGTGAGCCGGCCGCGGGGGCCGGGTCGGACCGGGTACTGACGATCGATCAGGGCGCTGACCTGCGGTTCCAACTCCCCTTGTCCACCCCGGTGCAGACGCATCTTCACGCCGATGTGGACGATCGTTCACCTGTTCGCCCGATGATACGATCATCCCGCTTGGGGGAGCGGCGGGTTCACCCTGCGATGACGGGGATTCAGCAGTCGGCCGCCAGTCGCCTGAAGAGAGTCTTATGACGAAATACACAGCGAACCCATTGCTCTGGGTTCTCTTCCTCGTCCTGGCCGCCGCGATCCTCATCGTGGTCCGCCAGCGCAAGGCAGCCGCGGCACTCCGACAGGAGATCGACGGGCTCCGGGAGCACTACACCGACCTGGAACACCACTATACGCAGTCGGTCGCCTCCGCTCAGGAACAAGCGGACGAAGCAACCAAAACGGTATTGAAGTCCGCCATGCGGACGCTCCAGGGCCTCGCGGCGGAACAGCAGTTGATCCTCTCCCGGCTGCAGGTCAAGTACGGCGAGTCGGTGATCCTGCAGGACCTCCTGGAGGTCGACCACACCAACTCCCAGTTCGGCCGCCGCGCCCAGTCCATCGCCGTCCTGTGCGGCGGCTGGCTCGGCCGCCACCGCGACGTCGCCTCGGTGTACGACGTGGTGCGCTCCGCGCAGGGCCGCATCCGCCACTACCGCCGGGTGGAGATCCTCTCCCAGGTGGACTTCGGCATCTCCAGCCGCGCGGTGGAGCCGGTCGCCCTGGCGCTGGCCGAGCTGTTCGACAACGCGACCTCGTACTCCAGCCCCGACACCGTGGTGGAGGTCAACATCCGCACCGTGCCCAAGGGCGTGGTGGTCGTGGTGGACGACGCCGGCGTCGGCATGAACGACGAGGAACGGGCCCGCGCGGAACGGCTGCTGACCACCGACCGGGTCGCCGGCGTCGGCGGACTCGGCAACCCGCCGCAGTTCGGCCTCGCGGTGATCGGCGTGCTCTCCGAGCGCTTCGGCTTCGAGGTCTCGGTGGACTCCTCCTCCCCGTACGGCGGTGTCCGCTCGGTGCTGCTGCTGCCGCACGAGCTGCTCACCAACATGCCGGAACGGCGCCCCCAGCAGCCCGCCCCCGGCCCCGCCCAGCCCCAGGCACCCGTCCAGGGCCAGGCGCCCGTACCCGTCGCCCGACCGGCGGCGCAGCCGGTCCCGCTGCCCGCCGCCGCAGTCCCTCCCGCGGCGATCGAGTCGTTCGGCTCCACCGACGACGGCCTGCCCATCCGCCGCCGCAAGCGGCCGATGGCGATCGTCCCGACGGCCGAATCCGCCCCCTACGGCGCGCCCGCAGCGCCCGCCGCCCCCGCGTCCCGCTCCGGGGCGCAGACCGCGGCGATGCTGGGGGCTTTCCAGCGCGGCACCAGGTCCGGTCGCGCCACCCAGCGGGACGACGCGAACCAGACGACCAGCACCCGCGGTGCAAGCAGTGAAGGGCATGAGTTCTCGTGAACGACGATCTGTCTTGGATGCTCGACAGCGCGCTGGAGATCCCCGGGGCCCTGCACGCGGTCCTGATCTCCGCCGACGGCCTGCTGATGGCCCGCACCAGGGACATCGACAAGGACAACGCCGACCGGGTGGCCGCCGCGATGAGCGGCGTGCAGTCGCTCAGCCGCTCGCTCGGCTTCTTCTGCGACAACCCGACGCAGCGCTGGCAGCAGACCCTGGTCGAGTTCGACGGCGGCTGGGTGTTCCTGATCTCCGCCGGTGACGGCGCCTACCTGGGCGTCTCCGCGCTGCCGGACGTCGACATGCAGGACATCACCTTCCGGATGCAGCAACTCGTGGGCCAGCTCGGCAAGTTCCTCGCCGCGCCGCCCCGCGAGGACCTGGGGGTCCGCCGGTGAGGGGCAGCGGCGAGGACTTCGAGTTCGAGCCCGTGGACTTAGTCCGCGCCTACATCATCACCAAGGGGCGGGAGCTGCCCGACGAGCAGCAGCTGTCCCTGATCACCCTGGTCACCGCCACCCCGGAGGAAGGGCGCCGCCCCACCCGGCTCACCCCGGAGGAGCAGCGCCTGCTGGACATCTGCTCGGCCGGCTACCTCTCGGTCGCCGAGGTGGCGGGTCACACCCGGCTCCCGCTGGGCGTGGTCCGCATCGTCCTGGCCGCGCTCACCGAGAGCGGCCACCTGATGACCCGTCCGCCGGTCCCGAGGGCCCGGAACGCCGACAAGGACCTTCTGGAGGAGGTGCTCAATGGGCTTCACCGCAAGTTCGGATGACCGGGGCGGGCTGACCACCGACGACTACGTCGCCGGAGGTGCCACCCAGACCGCCGTGAAGATCCTGGTCGTCGGGCACTTCGCCGTCGGCAAGACCACCTTCATCGGCTCGATCTCCGAGATCGAACCGCTGTCCACCGAAGAGACCATGACCCAGGCCGCCGAGGCCGTCGACGACCTCAAGGGCGTCCGGGGCAAGACCACCACCACGGTCGCCCTGGACTTCGGCCGCCTCACCATCAGCGAACGCGTGGTGCTCTACCTGTTCGGTACCCCCGGGCAGACCCGCTTCGTCCAGATGTGGGAGGACATGGCCCGCGGCGCCCTCGGCGCGCTGATCCTGGTCGACCCCGAACGGCTCGCCGACTCCTTCCCCGTCATCGACCTGATCGAGCAGTACGGGCTGGACTACGCCATCGCCGTCAACCACTTCGACGGAAACCCGGAGCGCGCCGAGCGGGCGCTGCGGGAGGCCCTCGACCTGCTCGACGAAACCCCGGTCGTCACCTGCGACGCGCGCAACGAGAAATCGTCGGCCGCCGCACTCACCACTCTCGTCCGCTATTTGCTGGACCGCGCCAGCTAGGAGCAACACGCAGCCATGGACGCTCAGTCTTCCGCCCCGGTACCCCCGCCCGGGTGCCCGGCCCACGGCGGCCGAGTGCCGCTGTACGGACCGGAGTTCGCCGCCGACCCGCAGTCGTACTACGACTACCTCCGGCACTACGGCCCGACCGCCCCGGTCGAGCTCTCCCCCGGGGTGAACGCCACCCTGGTCACCGAGTACTCGGCCGCCCTGCAGCTGCTGCAGGACCCCACCTCCTACCGTCGTGACTCCCGCCGCTGGCGGGAGTTCAACGAGGGCCGGATCCCGATGGACAGCCCGGTGCTGCCGCTGCTGGTGCACCGCTCGAACGCGCTGTTCTCGGACGGCGCCGAGCACCTGCGGCTGCGTCAGGCCATCACCGACAGCATGGCCCGGGTCGACCAGCGCCGGCTGGCCCGCAGCACCCGGCAGGTCTCCGACTTCCTGCTCGCCCAGTTCGGCTACCGCGGCTCCGCGGACCTGCTGAGCACCTACGCCAAGCAGCTGCCGCTGTTCGTCTTCAACGAGCTGTTCGGCTGCCCCGCCGACATCGGCGACCGGGTGATGTTCGGCATCTCCGGCATGTTCGACGGCGTGAACGCCGAGCAGTCCGCCCAGGTGCTGTTCGGCGCGGTCGGCGAGCTGGTCGCGCTCAAGCGCAGCCGTCCCGGCGAGGACGTCGCCTCCTGGCTGCTGCAGCACCACGCCAAGCTCACCGACGAGGAGATGGTCCACCAGCTCTCGCTGCTGCTGGGCGCCGGCGTCGAACCGCTCGGCAACCTGCTCGGCAACACCCTGCACCGGCTGCTCACCCACGACGCCTACGCGCACCAGGGCGGTCTGATCGACGAGGCGATCGACGACACCCTGTGGGAGAACCCGCCGATCTCCAACCTCGGCCCGCACTACCCCGCCTCCGACGGGGAGTTCGCCGGCGAGAAGGTCCAGGCCGGCGACCTGCTGCTGGTCAGCTACGCGGCCGCCAACAGCAGCCCGATCCTGGCCGCCGAGCGCCGCGCCAGCAGCCGGGCCCACCTGGCCTGGAGCGCCGGACCGCACGCCTGCCCGTCCAAGGACCCGGCCCGGCAGATCGCCATGACCGCGCTGGAGAACCTGTTCAACAAGCTGCCGGACATCGAACTCGCCGTCCCGGAGCAGATGTTGAGCTGGCGCCCCGGCCCGTTCAACCGCGCGCTGGTCTCGCTGCCCGTCCGGTTCACCCCGAGCGAGTCGGCCCAGCGCCCGCAGCCCGCCGAGGCCGCCAAGCCGGTCCAGCCCGCACAACCCGCCGGAAAGGGTGGACGTTGGAGCCAGTTCCTCAACTGGTTGTCCAAGTGACCTTCACAACACTTGTCTCCCCGTCATTACGGCATGAACCCTGAAAAACCCGGGTAATCAGCGCGAATGCCCGCGCCATATGCCATGGCGCCGATGACCGGAGAACAGGAGGGTGTCGTGGACCACATATCCCAAGACGCCGCCGAGACCCGCAGCCCGTTCCTCCCCGGGCCCACCGCTCCCGGCGGCCGCCCTCTCCGCACCGACGTCCCCCGGCCACTCGGCCGGGGGACAGCTCTGTTGCCGCCCAGACCGTCCGGACGCACCGTCGGCGGCCACACGGCCCGTCAACTCCTCGACCTGTGCGCACTGGTGGGTCTGGACGCGAGCGACTCCGCCGCCTACGCCCGCGCCCTGACCGACGCGCTCGGCCCGGTGGTGCACCGCCCGCTCGACCTGCCGCCCGCCGTCCGGACCTTCCTCTCCGACGACCACACCCCCGTCGAGTTCTCGCTCTCGCTGTCCGCCGGCACCACCCCCTCGCTGCGGATCCTGCTCGAACCGGCCAGCGGCTTCGGCACCCTGGGCGAGAGCGGCCGGCTCGCCCTGCGCGCGGTGCACGAACTGGCCCGCCGCTGGGACATCGCCACCGACCAACTCGACCTGATCCAGGACCTCTTCCTCCCCGACGACCCGCAGGGGAGCTTCGCGCTCTGGATCGCCCTGGAGCTGTCCCCCGGCGGCGTCCCCCGGATGAAGGCCTACCTCAACCCCTCCGCGTCCGGCCCCGACCGGGCCGGGGCCACCGTGCGCGAGGCCCTGCGCCGGCTCGGCCACCACCGGGCGTACGACAGCCTCCCGCCCGCCGACCGGCTGGTCTTCCTCGCCCTCGACCTCGGCGACTGGGACACCCCCCGGCTGAAGCTGTACACCGCCCACCACGAGCTGCGGGCCTCCACCGTCAGCACGCTCAACCGGATGGCCGGCGGCCCCTCGCCCGCCGAGACCGAAGCCTTCCTGCACACCGCCTCCGGGCTGCCGGACGGCCGCGACGGCGTCTTCGACCGCCGCCCCGTGCTCACCTGCCACGCCTTCACCGACCCGGCGGCGGACCACCCCAGCGGCTTCACCCTGCACGTCCCGGTCCGCGACTACGCCCGCGACGACCGCGAGGTGCTGGGCCGCGCCGATACCCTGCTGACCCGGTACGGGATCGACCCCGCCGTGCTCCGCGACTCGTTGGGCGCCCTCACCCCGCGACGGCTCGAGGACGGCGTCGGCCTGATCGCCTACCTGGCCATGGTCCACCAGGAGGGGCGCGCCGCCCGGCTGACCGCCTACCTCTCCTCCGAGGCGTACCAGGTCCGCCCGCCCGGCGGACGGCCGAGCGGACCGCGGCCGGTGCGCTGACCCGCCGCACCGCCGCTCCCCGCCGTCCGCCGACGGCCGCAGCTGCCGGAGGAAACCCCGTGACCCCCTGTATCACGGGCATCCCGAGGAACCCTCCGCTGCGGCCCAGGTGCTACGCCTCCGCCAGCTGGCGCAGGTAGCCGTTCACGTCGACCTGGACCGAGGCCCCCGCCGACAGCCCGTACCGGCGGCCGATGCCCTCCAGGTAGCCGTCGATCTCCTTGCCCATCACGTCGGCGCCCGGCAGCATCGACTCGCCGGTCACCAGCCGCACCACCCAGCGCGCCTGCGCCTCCACCAGCCGGGTGATCGAGCCCACCGGGCGGACCAGGCCCAGGAAGTACAGCCCCGGCCGCTCCGGGTCCACCACCCGCCGGTACAGCCGCACCGGGCCCCGCCCGCCCGCCGGGTGGTCCGCCGGCAGGAACGGCATCGTCCAGCCGAAGCCGGTGCAGAACACCAGCGCGTCCGCCTCCTCGGCGCTCCCGTCCGTGAAGCGGACCGTGGACCCGGACAGCTCCGCGATGCCCGGACGCGGCCGGACCGCGCCGTGCCGGATCCGCTGCAGGATCTCGTCCGAGACCGTCACCGGCGACTGGAAGATCCGGTTCGGCGGCTCCGGCAGGCCGTACTCGGTCAGCGGGCCGCGGGCCACCCGCAGCGCCTCCTCGATGAACTCCTGCTGCTCCGGCAGCGACTTGGAGCTGAACCAGGGCGCCACCGCGATCATGTCCACCGACATGCCGAACAGCTGCTTGGGCACCACGTGCTGGCCGTTGCGCACCGAGAGCACGGTGCGCTCCGCGTGCCGCGACACGTCCGCCGCGATGTCCACCGCCGACGCCCCCAGGCCCACCACGACCACCCGCTGCCCGGCGAACTCGGCGCCGTCCACGTAGTCCATCGAGTGCAGCACCCGGCCGGTGAACGTCTCCGCCCCCGCCGGCAGCGGGTTCGGCAGCAGCGGCACGTCGTGGTGCCCCGACGCCACCACCACCTGGTCGAAGGTCCGGCTGCTCTCCACCCCCCGCGCGTCCCGGCTCACCACCGTCCATACGCCGTGCGGGTCCTGACGTATCGACACCACCTCGGTGCGGAACTCGACGTACGGCAGCAGCCCCGCCCGCTCGGCGAACTCCCGCAGGTACACCGCCATGTCCCGGTGGCTCGGGTACAGCGGCATCTCCTCCCCCATCGGGAAGGACTCGAAGCCGGTCAGCTGCTTCGCGCTGTTCAGGTGCAGCGCCCGGTACGCCGGCCCCGGCTCCCCCGCCGACGGCCGCCGCCAGATCCCGCCCACCCCGGGCGACTTCTCCAGGCAGACGAAGTCCAGCCCGCGCTCGCGCAGCGCGTACGCCGCCGCCAGCCCCGACAGCCCCGCCCCGATCACACAGACACCCACCGCGACCTCCAGGAATCGCTCAGCCGTTAACTCGCCGCTCCCCGAACAATCTTGACCCTCCAGCATAAGCAGCCCCCCGCACCACCCCCGAGGCCCACGAGCCCCACCGCCCGCACCCACCGCCCGCACCTGCCGCCCGCACCCGGAAACGACGAGAGCCCCCGGGCCGGTGGCCTGGGGGCTCTCTGCGGAGCGGGCGACGAGAATCGAACTCGCGCTCTAAGCTTGGGAAGCTCATGTTCTACCATTAAACTACGCCCGCAGCTGACGGACCGTCGGTGACGGCCCGATCAAGGACCACTGTACCCCATGGCGCCGGGCGGTGAGCGCAGGGTTTCCGCGGCGGCGAGCCTGGGCGGAGGGTGTCCGGTAGATCCCCTAATGTGACGCTGTCGGCGGAAGTGTGGGAAGGGGACCGATGGAGCAGCGCACCGTGGTTCGTTGTGCCGAGGGGCACGTGTTCAGTACGGCGGCGTTTCCGATGCAGCACTTGCAGGAGGGCCGGCTGGGCCCGGGGCGGCTGTTGCGGTGCCCCCGGTGCGGGCGGTTGCGGAGCTCGGTGCCGGCGGACGTCTCGGAGCTGTCGGCGGACGAGCTGGCCCGCGGGCTGCGGCTGGTGGCGGCGGAGTCGCTGGCGTAGCGGGCGGGCCGGAGCGGTCCACGGGGCGGGCGCTTTTGGGCGCCCGCCCCGCGGCACGTACCCTCGGGGGCGTGCTGCTCTCCGACAACGACATCCGTGCCGAGATCGACAAGGGGCGGGTCGTGATCGACCCGTTCGAGCCGTCGATGGTCCAGCCGTCGAGTATCGACGTCCGACTGGACCGCTTCTTCCGGGTCTTCGAGAACCACCGCTACCCGCACATCGACCCCTCCGAGGAGCAGCCCGACCTGACCCGGCTGGTCGAGCCGGAGAACGACGACGCGTTCATCCTGCACCCGGGCGAGTTCGTGCTGGCCTCCACCTACGAGGTGATCACGCTGCCGGACGACGTCGCCTCCCGGCTGGAGGGCAAGTCCAGCCTGGGCCGGCTCGGCCTGCTGACGCACTCGACGGCGGGCTTCATCGACCCGGGCTTCAGCGGTCACGTGACGCTTGAGCTGTCGAACGTGGCGACGCTGCCGATCAAGCTGTACCCGGGGATGAAGATCGGGCAGCTGTGCCTGTTCCGGCTGTCCTCCCCGGCCGAGCACCCGTACGGCTCGGAGCGCTACGGCTCGCGCTACCAGGGCCAGCGCGGCCCGACGCCGTCCCGCTCGTACCTGAACTTCCACCGCACCGAGGTCTGACCGGGGCGCACGCGGCGAGGGCCGGTCCCGTCCACCGGGGCCGGCCCTCGCCGCGTGCGCGCGCTCAGGCGCGGGCGGGGGTGGTGACGGCGACGAGTTCGGTGCCGTCCGCGGAGAGGGTCAGCTCGGTGCGCAGGGCGGTGAGCCGGCCGAGGCGGTGCAGGTGGGTACCGCCGCAGGCGATGGCGGCGGGGCCCTCGGGGAGCTCGGCGTGCCAGCGGCGGCGGGCGGTGAGCTCGGGGCCGGGGGTGTCGATGCCGATCGGGGCGTCGGCGGCGACCCAGGCGGCCAGCCGGGCGTTGACGTCCGCGGTGAGGGCGGGGAGGGCGTCGGCGAGCGCCGGGAGGGCGTCGGTGGCGTCGACGGTGAAGCCCTTCTTCTTCAGCGACTTGCCGATCCGGTAGGTGTCGGTGCTGGCGGTGGTGTCCATCACCGAGCTGTCCATGGCGAGGCTGTCGAAGTCGGGGTGGCCGAGGGCGTCGGCGCGGCCCGGGTCCTTGCGCCAGCGGTCGGCGAGCGCGCCGTTCAGGGCGAGGGCCAGCAGGTGGCAGCCGGTGTGCGCGGCCGACAGGCCGGCCCGGCGCTCGGCGTCGACGGCGAGCGCCGCGGTGCGCCCGACCGCCTCGGGCCCGAGCGCGCCGCCCGGCAGCACGTGCAGCACCAGCCAGGACCACTCCTCGTCGCCGCGCCGGACCGGGATGTCGGCGCCGACCGCGAACTCGCCGCCGGGCCCGGCCGCGCCGGTCAGGCAGTCGACCACGGGGTGGACGGTGCCGTCGACGGCGAGGGTGCCGAGGTCGGCGGGCTGGTCGGGCCAGGTGTGGTCGACCGGGTGGAACGGGGTCGCCGCGGTGACCACCGCGGTGCGGCCGTCCGGCAGGTCGTGCACGGCGAGGACCGGCGACTCGCCGGTCACCTCCCCGGCCGGAAAGCTGACGTGGGTGGTGGGCAGGCTCATGCGCGGGCTCCGGACGGGAAGTGAGGGTGGGCCGAACACCCCACCCTACAAAGCCGGACGGCCGCTCCGGTCAGCCCAGGGTGGGCAGTTTGATCAGCACCAGCAGCGCCAGCAGCTGCACCGCGGCGGCTCCGGCCGCCTTGCCCCAGGGCAGGTCGTGGATCCGCCGCACCATGACGGTCAGCAGCACCGCGCAGCCCACCCAGGTCGCCCAGCCGACCGCCTGCACCACGGGGTTGCCGATCGGCAGGAAGAGCGCGAGCAGCAGCCGCGGGGCGTCGGTGGTCCAGCTGATCAGCGCGGCCAGGCCGACCGTGGACTGCCAGGGGCCGTCGCCGCCGAACTGCCGGGCCAGCACGTAGGTGACCGCGGAGAGCACCCCGCCGGCCAGCGTGAAGCCGAGCGCGGCGCCGCCGATCGCCCACAGGGCGACCGCGAAGGCGGAGTGCACCACCTGGTCGTAGGTGGCGTCGAGGGCGAACACCGCGAGCACGCCGTACAGCAGCGACACGCACAGCGCGGGCAGCCACACCTGGTGGTCGCGCATCCGGTCGAAGGTGGCGCTCGGGCTGCGGTACATCCCGACCAGCAGCTGCCGCCAGGGCAGCCGGGGCCCGCCCGCGTGCGGCGCGGCCTGGCCGCCGGCCCGGTAGACCGCCACGTTGTCGGCCGGCCCGGGGGCCTGGCCGTAGCCGTCCTGGCCGTACCCGTCGTCGTAGCCGTACCCGTAGCCGTCCTGGCCGCCGTACGGGTACGCCGGCTGGTCGCCGTACGGGGCTCCGCCGTACGGGGCCTCGCCGTAGGGCTGCTCGCCGACCGCGAAGGCCCTGGTGTGGCCGGGCTGGTCGCCCGGGCCGACCGGGCCGGGGTGCGGGGCGGTGAAGTACTCGGGGACCCCGGTGGGCGCGCCCGGGTACGGGTCGCCCTGCGGGGCGCCCCAGCCGTGCCGGGGGTCGGCGCCCCGTCCGTCGTCGTGTCGATTGCCAGCCACGTCTCGACGGTACCCGCAACGGCTGACCCCCCGTCGGGTGATCATGGCGGCGGGGCCGGATTGCAGCCGTCCTGTGACGGTGCGCCCCGGCCCCGCCGAAGGCCGTGCGAAGTGGTGCGGGAGGTCAGCCGACGACGCCGGCGCCGGGTGCGTGCACCGCGGCGGCGTTGGTCAGGCCGGCCTCGCAGCCGCCGGGGCCGGCGGACAGCCGCACGGCGCCGACCGGGAGCCGGGTGCCGCAGGCGATCCGCAGGCCGGGCGGGAGCTCGTTCTCGGCCTCCAGGACGGCGCCGTCGCCGATCACCACGCCGTCCAGCGCGCAGCGCTCACCGATCCCGGCGTAGGCGCCGACGATGGAGTCCTTGACGTACGCGCCGGCCTCGATCCGGGCGCCCGGCAGCACCACGCTGCCCTCGACGATGGCGCCGGCCCCGATCCGGGCGCCCTCGGAGACCACGGTGCCGGAGCTCAGC
Organism: Kitasatospora cineracea; assembly: GCF_003751605.1. NCBI lineage: Bacteria > Bacillati > Actinomycetota > Actinomycetes > Kitasatosporales > Streptomycetaceae > Kitasatospora > Kitasatospora cineracea. The sequence continues at coordinate 1,610,097 of NZ_RJVJ01000001.1, read as the reverse complement.
ACGGCGGCCGGGTCGACGGCCGAGCCGGGCAGCAGCAGCGCCTCGCCGGTGGGGCCGGGGACGGCCGGGGAGTCGACCTTGCCGAGCACCAGGTCGGCCGAGCCGCGGACGAACGCGCCGGGGGTGCCCAGGTCGAGCCAGTACGAGGTGTCGACGACGCCGCGCAGCAGCGCGCCGGTGGCCAGCAGCTCGGGGAAGGTCTCGCGCTCGACCGAGACCTCGCGGCCGGCCGGGATCCGGTCGATCACCGAGCGGGTGAAGACGTAGCAGCCCGCGTTGATCTGGTCGGTGACGATCTGCTCGGGGGTCTCGGGCTTCTCCAGGAAGGCCAGCACCCGCCCGTCCGGGTCGGTCGGGACGAGGCCGAAGGCGCGCGGGTCGGCCACCCGGGTGAGGTGCAGGGTGACGTCGGCGCCGGAGGCGCTGTGGCCGTCGCGCAGGGCGGCGATGTCCAGGCCGGACAGGATGTCGCCGTTGAAGACCAGCACCGGCTCGTCCGGGCCGCAGGTCAGGCCGGAGGCGGCGTTGCGGATCGCGCCGCCGGTGCCCAGCGGCTCCTCCTCGGTGAGGTAGACCAGCTCGATGCCGTAGGGGCTGCCGTCCTGGAAGTGGTCGACGAAGACCTCGGCGAGGTACGAGGTGGCGAGCACCACCCGGGTGACGCCGGCCGCGGCGGCCCGGGCGAGCTGGTGCGCGATGAACGGGACCCCCGCCACGGGCAGCATGGGTTTCGGCGTGTGGGTGGTCAGCGGACGGAGGCGGGTGCCCTTGCCGCCGACCAGCATGATCGCCTGGGTCATGGTTGTTGTCTCCCGTGGTCGAATCCGGCGGCCCGGCACGACAGGGTCCGGTGCGCTCGCTCGATGAACTGGCCGGGGCAGCGTGCCATGGCCTCCGACGGAACCGGCCCTTCCCGTGGTTCCGTCGCACACTCTATTTGCTCGAATATCGTCCCCGTACCACCACCCCGGTCGAGCAGGCGTGCGACCCGGCACACCGCTGCCGCGGCGGCGCCCGGCGCCGTGCCCCGGCCACCCGGCCCGGCGGGCGGCAGCGGGCCGCTCTGCCCGGATACGCCCCCCGGACCGGGCCCGGACGCGCCCGGACCCCGGAGCCGCAGCGGGCGTCCGGGGTCCGGGGTGCGCGGGTGCGTCAGGCGTCCACCGGCTCCGCGTCGGCGGCGGGGAGGGCCTTGACCGACTCCAGCAGCAGCTGGGCCACGTCGACGACCTTCAGGTGCTCCTTGGCCGCGCCCTCGTTCTTCTTGCCGTTGACCGAGTCGGAGAGCATCACCAGGCAGAACGGGCAGGCGGTGGAGACGATGTCCGGGTTGAGGGAGAGCGCCTCGTCCACCCGCTCGGTGTTGATCCGCTTGCCGATCCGCTCCTCCATCCACATCCGGGCGCCGCCGGCGCCGCAGCAGAAGCCGCGCTCCTTGTGGCGGTGCATCTCCTCGTTGCGCAGGCCGGGCACCCGGCCGATGATCTCGCGCGGCGGGGTGTAGACCTTGTTGTGCCGGCCGAGGTAGCACGGGTCGTGGTAGGTGATCAGGCCCTCCACCGGGTTCACCGGCAGCAGCTTGCCCTCGTCGATCAGGTGCTGCAGCAGCTGGGTGTGGTGGATGACCTCGAAGTGGCCGCCGAGCTGCGGGTACTCGTTGGCGATGGTGTTGAAGCAGTGCGGGCAGGTGGCGACGATCCGCTTGGTCGGCGCGTCCTCCAGCGCGGCGTTCAGGGTCTCGACGTTCTGCGCGCCGAGCATCTGGAACAGGAACTCGTTGCCCAGGCGGCGCGGGGAGTCACCGGTGCAGGTCTCCTCCTTGCCGAGGATCGCGAACTTCACGCCCGCGGTGTGCAGCAGTTCGGCGAAGGCCTTGGTGGTCTTCTTGGCCCGGTCCTCCAGCGCGCCGGCGCAGCCGACCCAGTAGAGGTACTCGACCTCGGCGGGGTCGATGTCCTCGCCGATCACCGGCACCTCGATGCCGGTCTCCTTCTTCAGCTCCTTGACCCAGTCCAGGCGCGCCTTGGTGGCCAGGCCCCACGGGTTGCCCTTGTTCTCCAGGTTCTTGAGCATCGTCCCGGCCTCGGTCGGGAAGCTGCTCTCGATCATCACCTGGTAGCGGCGCATGTCGACGATGTGGTCGATGTGCTCGATGTCGACCGGGCACTGCTCGACGCAGGCGCCGCAGGTGGTGCAGGACCACAGCACGTCGGGGTCGATGACGCCGTTCTCCTCGGCGGTGCCGATCAGCGGGCGCTCGGCCTCGGCCAGCGCGGACGCGGGGACGCCGGCGAGCTGCTCGGCCGTCGCCTTCTCCTCGCCCTCCATGTCCTTGCCGCCGCCGGCCAGCAGGTACGGGGCCTTGGCGAAGGCGTGCTCGCGCAGGCTCATGATCAGCAGCTTGGGCGACAGCGGCTTGCCGGTGTTCCAGGCCGGGCACTGCGACTGGCAGCGGCCGCACTCGGTGCAGGTGGAGAAGTCGAGGATGCCCTTCCAGGAGAAGTGCTCGACCTGGGAGACGCCGAACACGGCGTCGTCCGCCGGGTCCTCGAAGTCGATCGGGGCGCCGTTGCTGGTCATCGGGCGCAGCGCGCCGAGCGCGGTGGCGCCGTCCTCCTCGCGCTTGAAGTAGATGTTGAAGAACGCCAGGAAGCGGTGCCAGGCGACGCCCATCGAGGGGTTGACGCCGATGGTGATCGCCCAGGCGAAGGAGATGCAGATCTTCAGCATGGCGAACAGGTAGACCAGGTTCACCAGGGTGCCGTGCGCGGTGCCGTGGAAGGCGGCCGCGATCGGGTACGAGACCAGGTAGGCCGGGTCGTAGGAGTCGAGGCCCTCCAGGGCGCCCTCCAGGCCGCGCAGCATCATGATGCACAGGCCGATGCCGAGGATCGTGTACTCGACGTAGAACGCCTGCCAGGCGATCGAGCCGGCGAACCGGGACTTGCGGCCGGCCCGGGAGGGCAGGCTGAGCAGGCGGATCGCCATCAGGACCAGGATGCCCAGGGTGGTCAGGGTGCCGATCAGCTCGACGAAGATGTTCCACGGCAGCCAGTGGCCGATCACCGGGAGCGCGAACTCGGCGTCGAAGAGCTGCCCGAAGGCGTTCACCAGGGTGAGCACCAGCGAGAAGAAGCCGACCGCGACGAACCAGTGGGCGACGCCGACGACGCCCCAGCGGTTCATCCGGGTGTGGCCCAGGAACTCCTTGGCCACGGTGGCCACCCGCTGCGCGGGTTGACCGAAGCGGGTGCCGTCGGCGGAGCCGGTGCGCACCACCTTGTAGATGTACAGCGCCGCACGGGCGGCGAGCGCGGTGCCGATCACGAAGGTGACCAGCGAGATGACGATCGCTGCTAGCTGCATCGGCTCTCCGTCTCCAGCGGCTTGTTCCCAGTGGTACCAGTCCCCACAGAGTGTACTGGTCGGTAACTTGGAGGGCTGACCCGCCGGACATTACCGCGCGTTAACACCCCACCAGAAGATGTTCAAGGTATGGCGGCAGTCACTAAGTCCAGACTCACCCGCCCGGAGCAGCCCGCCCGCCCGCCACGACATAAGCGCTCAGTAAAGTTGAGCGACACGGACTCAAAGCTGTTGACGCCGCCGGATCGGTCGTGCATCCTTGAGCCCGTACTGCTCAACTTCTTCCCCGGAGGTATTCACGATGGCACGCGCGGTCGGCATCGACCTCGGTACGACGAACTCCGTCGTCAGTGTTCTTGAGGGCGGTGAGCCCACGGTCATCACCAACGCCGAGGGCGCTCGGACCACGCCGTCCGTCGTCGCCTTCGCCAAGAACGGCGAGGTGCTCGTCGGCGAGGTCGCCAAGCGCCAGGCGGTCACCAACGTCGACCGGACCATCCGGTCGGTCAAGCGCCACATGGGCACCGACTGGAAGATCGGCATCGACGGCAAGGACTTCACGCCGCAGCAGATCTCCGCCTTCGTCCTGCAGAAGCTCAAGCGGGACGCCGAGTCGTACCTGGGCGAGACGGTCACCGACGCCGTCATCACCGTCCCGGCGTACTTCAACGACTCCGAGCGCCAGGCCACCAAGGAGGCCGGCGAGATCGCGGGCCTGAACGTCCTGCGCATCGTCAACGAGCCGACCGCGGCCGCCCTGGCCTACGGCCTGGACAAGGACGACCAGACCATCCTGGTCTTCGACCTCGGCGGCGGCACCTTCGACGTGTCGCTGCTGGAGATCGGCGACGGCGTGGTCGAGGTCAAGGCCACCAACGGCGACAACCACCTCGGCGGCGACGACTGGGACCAGCGGGTCGTCGACCACCTGGTGAAGGTCTTCCAGTCCGGCCACGGCGTCGACCTGTCCAAGGACAAGATGGCCGTCCAGCGTCTGCGCGAGGCCGCCGAGAAGGCCAAGATCGAGCTGTCCTCGTCCTCCGAGACCTCGATCAACCTGCCCTACATCACGGCCTCCGCCGAGGGCCCGCTGCACCTGGACGAGAAGCTCACCCGCTCCCAGTTCCAGCAGCTCACCTCGGACCTGCTGGACCGCTGCAAGGTCCCGTTCCACAACGTGATCAAGGACGCCGGCATCCAGCTGTCCGAGATCGACCACGTGGTCCTGGTCGGCGGCTCGACCCGCATGCCGGCCGTCGCCGAGCTCGTCAAGGAGCTGACCGGCGGCAAGGACGCCAACAAGGGCGTCAACCCGGACGAGGTCGTCGCCATCGGCGCCTCCCTGCAGGCCGGCGTGCTCAAGGGCGAGGTCAAGGACGTCCTGCTGCTCGACGTCACCCCGCTGTCCCTCGGCATCGAGACCAAGGGCGGCATCATGACCAAGCTGATCGAGCGCAACACCACGATCCCGACCAAGCGCTCCGAGATCTTCACCACCGCCGAGGACAACCAGCCCTCCGTGCAGATCCAGGTCTACCAGGGCGAGCGCGAGATCGCGGCGTACAACAAGAAGCTCGGCATGTTCGAGCTGACCGGCCTGCCGCCGGCGCCCCGCGGCCTGCCGCAGATCGAGGTCACCTTCGACATCGACGCCAACGGCATCATGCACGTGGCCGCGAAGGACCTCGGCACCGGCAAGGAGCAGAAGATGACCGTCACCGGCGGCTCCTCGCTGCCGAAGGACGAGGTCAACCGCATGCGTGAGGAGGCCGAGCGCTACGCGGAGGAGGACACCAAGCGCCGCGAGGCCGTCGAGACCCGCAACCAGGGCGAGCAGCTCGTCTACTCGACCGAGAAGTTCATCGCGGACAACGCGGACAAGCTCCCGGCCGACGTCAAGACCGAGGTCGAGACCGCCATCGGCGAGCTCAAGGAGACCCTCAAGGGCGAGGACATCGCGGCCATCCGCACCGCCACCGAGAAGGTCTCCACCACCGCCCAGAAGCTCGGCGCGGCGCTGTACGCGCAGGCCGACGGCGCGGGCGCGGCGGCCGGTGCGGCCGGGGCCGGCGAGGCGGGCGCCAAGGACGACGACGTGGTCGACGCCGAGATCGTCGACGACGAGAAGCCCAAGGGCGGTGCGGCATGACGGAGAAGCCGCAGGGCGAGCAGCCCGGCGACGACTCCGCCGCCGAGGAGGCAGTGCTCAAGGCAGCCGAGGAGGCCGTCGCGGGCGCCGGTGCCGACGAGCTGGCCGCCGCCAAGCGCGAGGCCGGCGAGCGCACCGCCGACCTGCAGCGGCTCCAGGCCGAGTACCAGAACTACCGCAAGCGGGTCGAGCGTGACCGCTCCACCGTCCGCGAGATCGCCGTCTCCAACATCCTGGAGTCGCTGGTCCCGGTGCTGGACGACATCGGCCGGGCCCGTGAGCACGGCGAGGTGACGGGCGGCTTCAAGTCGGTCGCCGAGTCGCTGGAGACGGTCGTCGCCAAGCTCGGGCTGCAGCAGTTCGGCAAGGAGGGCGAGCCCTTCGACCCGACGATCCACGAGGCGCTGATGCACAGCTACTCGTCGGACGTGACGGAGGACACCTGCGTGCAGATCCTCCAGCCCGGGTACCGGATCGGCGAGCGGATCATCCGCCCGGCGATGGTCGCGGTCGCGGAGCCCCAGCCGGGCACCCAGACCACCGGCGAGCCGGACGGCGACAAGGCTGACGGTTCGTCCGACAGCTGAGTAGAGTCCCCGTGCGCTGCGGAGTCGTACGTCGTCCAGTACGGCGGCCGGCTCCGCAGCGCCGTATCAGGGCACCGCGCCGCGCGGTGCCGACAGGCAACAGAACTTCGGTTTCCCGGGAGGTGGCGGTCAAAGGCCATGAGCGCTAAGGACTACGTGGAGAAGGACTACTACAAGGTCCTCGGCGTGCCCAAGGACGCCACCCCCGCAGAGATCAAGAAGACCTACCGCAAGCTGGCCCGCGAGTTCCACCCGGACGCGAACAAGGGCGACGCCAAGGCCGAGGAGCGCTTCAAGGACATCTCCGAGGCCTACGACGTGCTCTCGGACGAGAAGCGCCGCAAGGAGTACGACGAGGCCCGCTCGCTGTTCGCGGGCGGCGGCTTCCGGCCCGGCGGTGCGGGCGGCGCGTCCGGCGGCTTCGACTTCGGCGACCTCTTCAACGGCGGCGGCGGCACGGGCGGCGGCGGGATCGGCGACGTGTTCGGCGGGCTGTTCAACCGCGGCGGCCGGCAGGCCGCCCAGCCGCGGCGCGGGGCCGACGTCGAGACCGAGGTCACGCTGAACTTCGAGGAGGCCGTGGACGGCGCGACCGTGCCGCTGCGGATGACCTCCCAGGCCGCCTGCCGCGCCTGCGCCGGCACCGGCGCCAAGGCCGGCACCACCCCGCGGGTCTGCCCGACCTGCGTCGGCGCCGGCACCGTCAGCCGCGGCCAGGGCGCCTTCGCGCTCTCCGAGCCCTGCCGGGACTGCAAGGGCCGCGGCATGATCGTCGACGACCCGTGCACCGTCTGCCACGGCAGCGGCCGGGCCTCCTCGGCCCGCACCATGCAGGTCCGCATCCCCGCCGGCGTGCAGGACAGTCAGCGGATCCGGCTCAAGGGCAAGGGCGCCCAGGGCGAGCGCGGCGGCCAGCCCGGAGACCTGTACGTCACCGTGCACGTCGACCCGCACCCGGTGTTCGGTCGCAAGGGCGACAACCTGACGGTGACCGTGCCGGTGAGCTTCCCGGAAGCCGCCCTCGGCGGGACCATCGAGGTGCCGACCCTGAACGGCCCGGCCGTGAAGCTCAAGCTGCCGCCCGGCAGCGCCAACGGCCTGACCATGCGGGCCCGCGGCAAGGGCGCCACCCGCAAGGACGGCACCCGCGGCGACCTGCTGGTCACCGTGGAGGTCACGGTGCCCAAGCACGTCGACGGAGACGCGCTGACCGCGCTGGAGCAGTACCGCGAGGCCACCGCCTCGGACGACCCGCGAGCCGCCCTGTTCAAGGCGGCGGAGGGAGCGTGAGACCCCGATGAGTCCCCACCCCGACAGTAGCCACGGCGGCGACGGCACCGGCCGGATCGGCCCCGGTCTCGGCGAGGGCCTGCCCGGCGGCGGCCGCCCGCGCGCCGCCGCCCCGCCCTACGTCCTCACCGAGGACACCCCGGTCTACGTCATCTCGGTCGCCGCCGAGCTCTCCGGCCTGCACCCGCAGACCCTCCGCCAGTACGACCGGCTCGGCCTGGTCAGCCCCGACCGCACCGCCGGCCGCGGCCGACGGTACTCCGCCCGGGACATCCAGCAGCTGCGCGAGGTCCAGCGGCTCTCCCAGGACGAGGGCATCAACCTGGCCGGAATCAAGCGCATCATCGAACTCGAGAACCAGGTCACCGCTCTGCAGTCCCGCGTCGGCGAACTCGTCGACGCCCTGGAGGGCGCCGCCGCCACCCTCCAGCAGCGCGAGGCCGCCGTCCACGCCTCCTACCGCCGCGACCTGGTCCCCTACCAGCAGGTCCAGCAGTCCAGCGCACTGGTGGTCTGGCGGCCCAAGCGCTGACCCCGCCGGAACGCACCGAGCCGCCGTCGCCCTACCATTCGGGGGGTGCCGGCGGCTCTCGGTTCCGTGAGAGAGTTCAGTCGGCCCAGCCATGATTCGTCCCACGGGGCGGGAAATGCCAGCCCACCCTGGGCGTGGAAACGCCTACGATCATCCGGACCGGTGGTACGCGTCCTGCGAGATGTCCACGTCAGCCCAGGGAGCCGCACATGCGAGGATCTGCAGGGATGAAAGCCGCCAGTGGCGGCCTCAGTTTCCTGTCGAATGACGCGCGTGCCCTGTTCCGGTCCGCACTCCACGGCAACGGACGGCTCTCGATCACCGACTTCGACGAGACTTCCCAGCCCGCGTTGGACGAACTGCTGACCATCGGCCTGCTCGTTCCCGAGATAGACGACCCGAACGTCGTGGTCGCGGTCGATCCGCAGCAGCTGTCCGAAGGGCTGAGCGACACCTGGCAACGTCAGGCCCTGGACCTGCTCACCCGTGCTGCCGCCCTCCGCGCCGACCTGCAGGACCTCGCCACCGTGTTCCACTCCCCCGACCAGGGCGGGGGGAGCATCGAGTACGTGCGCGGCAAGGTCCTGATCAATCAACGGGTGCAGCAGACCGTCGCCAGTGCGAAGGAAGAGATCCTGGCCGCCCAGCCGGGCGGCCCCCGCCCCTCCGAGGCGCTGTCCGGAATCATCGAACGCGACCTGGAGGCCCTGCGCCAGGGCATCGCGCTCCGGACGATCTACCACCCCAGCACTCGTTACCACGCACCGACCCGGGACTATGTTTCCACCATCAACCAGGCCGGCGGACGTTTCCGCACTTCCGACGAGCCCTACACCCGGTTGATTGTGATAGACCGCCGGGTCGCGGTGATCCCGGTGGCCGAGGATCTCAATCTGGCCGCGTTCATTCACGATCAAGCGATCGTCAGCTATTTGGTGACCGAGGTATTCGACCGGATATGGGGCCGGGCGCTCGACTTCAATGGCACCCGGGTAGTGCCCCACGAAGTGGTATCCGGGATGCGGCAAGCGATCATCGACCTGATGCTGGCAGGCGTCAACCACCGGGTGATCGCCCGGCGGCTCGGCATTAGCGAACGCACCCTGGCCAGGCACATCGCGGAGATGCGCGAGGAGTACGGCGTGGAGTCGCTGTTCCAGCTCGGCTACGCACTGGCGCGCACCCACGTCGAGGAACCCCCCGAGGGTGCCGGGGGCTTCGACTGATCGGGACGGTACCGGGCTCAGTTCCAGATCGTGTCGAGCAGGGCCATCTGCGCAGCCTGCACGTGATCGGGGGCCTTGATGTTCCAGATGGTGTCGTCGGCGGAGGCAGCGGTACCACCGAGCACCAACGCGGCTCCGACCGTCAAGGAGATCAGGACGATCCTGGCTACTCGGCGCATACGAGACATACCGCCCCTCCATCCTCTCGATCGTCGACTTCTCGGGTCGGCAACCTTCAAATCACACAACGCGCACCATAATGCCGTACCGGCCGCAACGAAAGCCAGGGGGCGGTCCCTTCAGGTGCGTCATCTCTCTGCCAGGCATCGAGATGCCATGGTCCCTCTGTGGACGTCGACGTAACCGACCAGGGACGATCAGTGAACTCTCGACCAGAGTGTGCGGCGAAAGTACGGGGGTGCCCACACACGGCATGTTCATGCGCAAACAACCATCCAGCTAGGCGAATGCAGAGCAGCATTCCGATGGACACACCACCCGTGGGGGGCGGAACACCCCGCGGCACCTATCTCGGAGTCGACATGTCTGAGCAGTACTCCCTGACTCACCCCGTCAGTGGCACCGAAGGACGCCGGGCACGCGTGTTCCTGGCCGCGCCGCTGATGCGGCTGACCGGGCCGGCGGACAGCGTGGTGACGCTGGCCAGCCGAACCCGGCTGACCACGTTGCGGAGCACGCTGCTGGACAGCGGGGCGGCGGTGTACAGCGCGCACCACAGCGACGCGTGGACGGTGGCGGGGCGGGCGCCGGAGCAGCGGGTGCCCTCGGACTTCCGGGCCATGCAGAGCGCGGACCTGGTGTTCGCGTACGTCGGTGCGCCGCTGTCGGCCGGGGTGAGCCTGGAGCTCGGGTGGGCTTCGGCGCTGCGCAAGCCGATCGTGCTGCTGGTGGACGAGGCGATCACGCACAACCCGCTGATCGCCACCATCGAGCAGGTCTCGCCGGTGCTCCCGCTGGTCTTCGACGACACCTGGTCGCAGGAGGCGCTGCACCACACCGTGGAGACCGCGCTGGACTGGGCCGGGATGGCGCTGTCGCTGCGCGGCGGCTTCTGGACCGCGCCGGGCGACCAGTTCCCGCGGCCGCGCCGCGAGCACGCCGGCCCGTACGGCTTCTGGTCCCCGGAGATCGCCACCGGCTGACGGCCCGTCACCCGGTCAGTCGGTTCCCCGCATCTGCCAGCCCAGTTGGAACAGGGTCTCCGCGTCGTGGAGTTCGCGCAGCCGGGAGATGTGCGCGGCGACGGTCCGTTCGCCGAGGCCCAGCCGGGAGGCGATCGCCTTCTGGGTCAGGCCCTGGGCGAGCAGCCGGCCGACCTGTTCGTGGACCGGGACGACGCTCTCGCCCTCGTGCTCGGCGGAGCGCCACTGGACCCGGTCGGCCCGCTCCCAGTCCCGTTCGAAGGCGGCGACCAGGAACGAGACCACCGCCGGGTCCTCGACGAACGCGGCACTGGAGTTGTCCGCCGACGCCGGGACGACGGCGATCCGGCGGTCGAAGACCAGCATCCGGCTGAACGGTTCGCTCAGGGTGCGGAACCGGCCTCCCCAGCCGGTGACCCGCTCCGCCCAGCGCACCGTCGGCCCGTCCAGCAGCGCGGTCGGCTCGTAGACGGTGCGGATGCTCGCCCCGCGCTCCAGGAAGCGGCGGGTGCGTTCCAGCGACTCCTCCAGCAGGTCCGCCGGCCCGGCGCCGCCCGGGTGCAGCGACAGCTCCTCCTCGCGCGCCTCGCTCGCCAACTGCAGGACGCGGTGCCGGATCTGCTCGGTCCGGTCGACGTGCTGCACCACGCTGGAGCGGTCGGCCCGGCGCGGGGTCGCGTCGTAGGCGTGGGTGAGGTCCTCCAGCAGCGCGGGCATCTCCTCCGCGCGCAGCAGCATCCGGGTGCCCTCGGCGCGCAGTTCGGCACTGATCCGGTCGCTGACCGCCCGCGGGTCGACCGCCGTCAGCGACTGCTCGGCCGCGTCGTGCACCAGCAGCCCGAGTTCCATCAGCCGCAGCACCCCGGTCGGGTCCTGCTCCACCGCCTCGCGGAACGACACCCGTCCGCCCTGGTCCAGGATCTGCTGGTAGAGCCGCCGCTCCGACTCGCTCGGCAGTGCGGCCGCGTTCGCCTCGCTCACAGCCCACCCTCCTTCTCGGCCGTCCGCCCCGGGCGCTGGTCCCCGGGCGGTGCGGCGGGTCGTCCGGACGCCCCGCGCAGCTGCCAGCCGAGCTGGAACAGGGTCTCCGCATCGTAGAACTCGCGCAGCCGGGCGATGTGCCCGGCCACCGTCCGCGGCGACAGGCCCAGCCGGGAGGCGATCGCCTTCTGGGTCAGCCCGGCCGCGAGCAGGTCGGTGAGTTCGGACGGGACACCGGTCGGACGCGGACGGCCGGCGGCGGCCTGCCAGTCGACCCGCTCGGCCCGCGACCAGTCGCGCTCGAAGCGGTCCACCAGGGTGGCCAGCACCGCCGGGTCCTCGATGATCATCGCCTGCCGGTCGTCCGCGGCGGCCGAGACCACCGCCGCCCGCCGGTCGAAGATCACCATCCGCTGGAACGGCTCGTCCAGCACCCGGAAGCGCTCGCCCGCCGCCGTGAGCGTCGCCGCGTAGTCCACCGTGGGCGGATCGGCGAGGGCACCCGGCTGGTAGAGGGTGCGCAACTCGATGCCGGTGGCCAGGAAGCCCAGCGAACGGGCCCGGGTCTGCTGCATCACCCGGACCGGCCGGGCCCCGCCCGGCTGCGCCGCCAAGGTCTCCTCGCGCATCTCGGACTCGATCCGGGCGATGTGGTGCGCGATCTGCTGCCCCGCCACCAACCGCAACGGCCGGGACGGACGGCCCCGCCGCGGCGCCGCGTCGTACGCCTGGACCAGGTCCTCCAACCGGGACGCGGCGTGCTCGGCCGCCCGCAGCATCCCGTTCGCCGCGCTGCGCAACTCCGCGCTCGCCCGCTCCCCGAACGCCCGCGGGTGCGCGGCCGTCAGCACCTGCCCGTGGTCGTGGTGCAGCAGCAGCCCCAGCTCGATCAGACCGAGCGTGGCGTCCGGGTCCTGCTCCATCGCCTCCCGCAGCAGCACCATCCCGCCCTGGGCGACCACCTCGCGGTACAGCGCCCGCTCGGCCTCGTCCGGCAACCGGACGCTCATCGGGCGCCTCCCCGCATCAGCCGGCCGAGCCGAGACAGGACTTCGCGGTAGAGGGCGCGATCGGCGTCGTCCGGGACGGTGTTCACCGGTCGCCGTCCCGCATCAGCCAGCCGAGTTGGAAGAGGGTCTCGGCGTCGTAGCGCTCGCGGAGGCGGGCGATGTGTTCGGCGACGGTGCGTTCGGAGACGCCGAGGCGGGAGGCGACGGCGCGCTGGGTGAGGCCGGTGGCGAGCAGGCGGCCGATCTGCTCGGTGGGCGGGGGGACGGTGGTGCCGGCGAGGTCGTGCCAGGGGACGCGTTCGGCGCGGTCCCAGTCGCGGTGGAAGAGGGCGACCAGGTGGTCGACCACGGCGCGGTCCTCGATGAAGGCGGCGGTGCGGTTGTCGGCGGAGGCGGAGATGATCACCGTCCGGCGGTCGAAGATCAGCATCCGGGTGAAGTCCTCGTCCAGGGAGCGCAGTCGCATGCCCCAGCCGGTGGCCCGCACCGCGTAGTCGATCACCGCCGGGTCGGACTTCACGGTCGGCTGGTAGAGGATGTCCATCCGGGCGCCGGCGGCCAGGGCCTTCTCGGCGCGGGCGCTCTTCTCCAGGTACACCACCGGGCGGTGGCCGGGCTGGGCGGCCAGCACCTCCTCGCGGAAGTCGGCCTCGATCTGGAGCAGGCGGTGCCGGATCCGGTCCACGTCCAGCACGTGGGTGATCTGCCGGCCGTGGTCCTGCGGGCGGACGGCGCTGTCGAACGCGTCGGCGAGGACGTCGAGTTCGGTGGGGACGTGCTCGGCGGCCGCGAACATCCGGGTGCCCGCCTCGCGCAGTTCGCGGCTCAGCCGGCCGCTGACGGTGCGCGGGTTGACGGCGGTGAGCTGCTCGCTCTCGTCGTGCTGGACCAGCAGTCCGAGCGCGAGCAGCCGGGCGGTGGCGGCGGCGTCCTGCTCGGTCGCCTCGCGGACCGAGACCTGGCCGCCGGCCCGCAGCACGGCCAGGTAGAGCGCCTTCTCGGTCGGCCCGGGGGCGGGCGGCGCGGGGCGGGCGTCAGGCATCGTGCTTGCCCCTCCGCATCAGCCAGCCGAGTTGGAACAGGGTCTCGGCGTCGTAGCGCTCGCGCAGGTGGGCGATGTGGGCGGCGACGGTGCGTTCGGAGAGGCCGAGGCGGGTGGCGATGGCCTTCTGGGTGAGGCCCTGGGCGAGCAGGCGGCCGACCTGGTCGACGGCGGTGCGGGTGGGGGCGCTGTCGAGGAGGCTGTGCCAGGAGACGCGTTCGGCCCGGGTCCAGTCGCGTTCGAAGTTGGCGACGATCATGGCCACGGTGGCGGGGTCGGAGATCACCGCGGCCCGGTCCGGGTCGTCGGCGGCGGGCACCACGGCGGTGGTCCGGTCGAAGACCAGGGCGCGCTGGAAGGGCTCGTCGAGCAGCCGGACCTCGCCGCCGGCCCGGGTGACGGTGGCGGCGTAGCGGACCGTGGCGGGTTCGGTGAGGACGGTCGGCCGGTAGAGGGTGAGGATGCGGCAGCCGCGGTGCAGGATCGGGAGGTCCTGGCTCAGGGAGAGTTCCAGGGCGGCGGGCACCAGCGGTCCGGGGTGCGAGGTCAGGGCCTCCTCCCGGCAGGTGGAGCCGAGTTGGGCGATCCGCTGGCGGATGTGTTCGCGGCCGGTGAGCTGGTGGTCGGCCGGGACGGGCTCGGCCGGGCGGGGCACGCTGTCGTAGGCGGCGATCAGCGGGTCGAGGTCGGCGGCCAGGCGTTCGGCCAGGTTGAGCAGGCGGGTGGCCTCGGTGTTCATCTCGGTGCTGAGGGTGTCGGCCACGAAGCGCGGGTTGACGGCCAGGTAGGAGCCGTCGAGGCCGTCGGAGACCAGCAGGCCGGTGCGCAGCAGCCCGGCGAGGACGTGCTGCCGCTGCGCGGGGACGGCGTCGGCCGCGATCCGGCCGCCGGCTTCCAGCACGTCCAGGTAGAGGCGCCAGGCCGCCGCGTCGATCGGCCCGCAGGCCCCCGTGGGCGCGGGGACGCGGTAGGCCGTCGGCCCGAAGGCGGGACGGAGGGGTGCCTGGACGGTGGAGGCCGGGACGGGAGCGGGAGCGGGTGCGGGGGTCGGGTCAGCCACGTCCGCCGCCTCCCCGCATCAGCCAGCCGAGCTGGAACAGGGTGCCGGCCCCGTACAGGTCGCGCAGCCGGGAGATGTGGCCGGCGACGGTGCGTTCGGAGAGGCCGAGGCGGGTGGCGACGGCGCGCTGGGTGAGGCCCTGGGCGAGTAGGCGGCCGACCCGGTCGGTGATGGTGCGGGTGAGGGTGCGGGCGTCGAGGCCGTGCCAGTGGACCTGTTCGGCGCGGGCCCAGTCGCGTTCGAAGCCGGCCACCAGGTAGGCGATCGCGGCGGGGTCCTCGACGAACGCGGCGCGGCTGTGGTCCTCGGCGGCGGGGATCACGGCGACCCGCCGGTCGATGACGATCAGGCGGAGGAACGGCTCGTCCAGGACCCGCAGTTGGGCGCCGTGCTCGGTCATCGCGGTGGCGTGCCGGACGGCGCTGTCCGCGGTGAGCGCGACGGGCTGGTAGAGGGCCCGCAGGGTGGCGCCCCGGCTGAGCATCCGCCGGTCCTGGGTGTGGGCGAGTTCGAGGACGGCGGGCGGGCGGAGCCCGGGCTGGGCGCTGAGCAGTTCGAGGCGGCAGTCGGAGACCAGTTGGGCGATCCGCAGCCGGATGCCCTCCTGGCCGTCGACGTAGACGGCCTGCCCGGTCCGGTCGGCGGGCCGGGGGACGGCGTCGTAGGCGCGGGCGAGCGGGTCGAGCGCGGCGGGCAGCCGGCCGGCGTCGAGCAGCAGGCGGGTGGCGCGGGAGCGCAGGTCGGCGCCGAGGCGTTCGGCGACGGCGCGCGGGCTGACCGCGACGTAGCAGCCGTCGATCCGGTTGGGCAGCATCAGGCCGATCGCCACCAGCTGGTCCAGCAGGGCCCGTTGGCGTTCGGGGGTGCGGCCGGTGCCGAGCGGGGGCGGCGCGTCCAGCGGGATCCGGCCGCCGGCGGCGAGGACGGCCAGGTAGAGCTGGGTGGCCTCCTCCTCGGGCAGTCCGGCTTCCGGGCCGAACGGGAGGTCGGCGTCGGCGGACGGGAGGTCGGCGCCGACGGACGGGAAGTCGGTGTCGGCGGTTGCCGGGCCCGGGTCGGCGGACGGCGCGGGCGGACCGTCGAGCAGGTCGGTCGGCGCTCCGGCCGGGCCGGTGAGCGCACCTGACGGCGCGTCGGAGGGCCCGCCGGGTGTGCCGGGCCGACCGGCGTCCGGATCGGACTTCGGGTGGTCCGCTGCCACGTCGAGCACTCCCTGCCGTCTTCCTCCGCTTGCGGATGATGATTCCAGCAGGGCCGTCGGGTGCGACGGCGGGAGTCACCCCCGCGGACCGGGCGCGTCCCCCGGGCCGGGTGCGGTCTGCACCCGGATCCCGGAGGACCCGCTCGTGTTACGCCAGCGTCATGGCGCTTCGGTGAGGCGGAGCAGCAACGCCTCACCGATCCGGTCACGGTAGCCACCACCACACGTGGCGTCCCGGCCGGTGCTCTTCCCCCCGTTGCGCAGATACGAACGCACCTGTCGCCCCCACGCGAAGAGCAAGTCGCCGACTCGGGCTGCGGCTGCCCCGGACGACCTGGCGTGACTCCACCCTCACAGCGGGGCGAACTCCGAACAAGTGCTCTCCGGCTGCAGGTTCCCGCAAGTGCAGGAACCTGCAGCAAACACCTCGCTGCCGCGCCCCGAATCTCGCCTTTCCCGGAATGCCCCCCTCCTCTGAGCGGCCATTCGCCGCTCGGCGGCGGGCGTCCGGAACGGTGGCGTCGCGGCGGCCCGGAATGTCACTGCCCCGGACCGGAATTCGGCAATCCTCCGCCGAATCCACCGATCCGGAATCCGTCGCACCGAATGCCGCCCGGCTCCCGGGCGCGGTCACCCGCCGTCCCGGCACCCGCCACCGTCAGGGCCGCCCGGGCCGCCCCGGGACCGCTCCGGGCGCACGTCAGAGCAGGCGGCCCGCCCGCAGGCCGGTCGCGGTCCGGGCCAGCGCCACCGCCCAGGCGGCGAGCAGCAGCAGGTAGAGCGCGGCGGCGAGGGCGGTGAATCCGCCGAATCCGGTGTGCCGGGCCAGCGCGGTGGCTCCGGTGACGAGGGTGCCGACCGGGAAGGTGAATGCCCACCAGGTCATTGCGAACGGCATTTCGGCACGCAGTGCACGCAGGTTGGCAACGAGTGCCACCGCCAGCCACAGCAGCGCGAATCCCATCACCGTGACGCCGTACACCTCGGCCAGCGCCCGGGCGGCGGCCGCCGCGCCGGGACCCGCGCCGGGCAGCGCGATCGGCACCGCGTCGGCGAACTGGTGGACGGCGGTGGTGGACTGGCCCAGCGGCCCGAGGACCAGGAACAGCGACGGGGTGAGCACCAGGGCGGGCAGCTTGCTGTGCAGCAGTCCGCCGAGGACCACCGGCAGCAGCGCCAGGGTGGCCAGCAGGCTGGCGCCGAACATCGCCACGCACCCGTACAGCAGCGCCTGCCGGGCCGCCCCCGCGGGCAGGTGCGGCACCAGGGCGGGGCCGAGCGCCGCGGACACCATCGGCGCGACCACCGGCAGCAGCCAGGTCGGGTTGGCCTCCAGCGCGGACAGCCGGTGCCGGGTGATCATCAGGTAGGGCAGCCCGGCGGCCACCACCAGCGCGTACCCGGTGCCCACCGTCCACAGCAGCACGTCCAGCGCGAGGGCCGGGCCGGTGCCGAGCAGCGGGCCGCCGACGGTCAGCGCGCCGTAGCCGACGGCCAGCAGGGCCATCGGCGGGCAGCCGTAGAAGACGGCGGCGGACGGGTCCTCCAGCAGGGTGCGCCGGGCCTGCTCGCGGTGCCGGGTCAGGTGGACGGCCCGGCCGGCCAGCAGGGCGGCCAGCATCAGCAGCGAGAGCGTCCAGACCGCCTCGGCGAGGGCGGTGCGGCCGGGGACGTCCACCGGCAGCGCGGCGGCGGCGTTGCCGGTGATCGCGGTGCCCATCACGGCGGCGTACCAGTTGGGTCCGAGCCGGGAGAGGTCGAGGGAGCGCAGGGTGGTGCGCGGCGCGAGGAGGGTTGCCATGGCTCCACCCTCCGCCGGTACCGGGGACGCGGGTAGCGAGCCGTCCGCTATGAGGACATAGCCTGGGCCTATGGCCCTCTCCCCGCACGTCCCGGAACTCGGCGCCCTGGAGCTGCTGCTCGCCGTGGCCCGGCTGGGCAGCGTCGGGCGGGCCGCCGCCGAACTGGGCGTCAGCCAGCCCGCCGCCAGCGCCCGGATCAAGGGCATGGAGCGGCAGATCGGGGTGGCGCTGCTGGAGCGCTCGCCGCGCGGCTCCCGGCCCACCGAGGCGGGCCGGCTGGTGGTCGAGTGGGCCCGGCAGGTGGTGGAGGCCGCGCAGGCGCTGGACGCCGGGATCGACGCGCTGCGCGGCCGCCGGGACGCCCGGCTGCGGGTGGTGGCCAGCCTGACCGTCGCCGAGTACCTGATGCCGGGCTGGCTGCTGGCCCTGAACGAGGCCAGCCCGGGCACCGCCGTCACGCTGCGCACCGCGAACTCGCACGACGTCGCCGCCCAGGTGCTGGCCGGCGAGGCCGACCTGGGCTTCGTCGAGGGCACCTCCACCCCGGCCGGCCTGTCCGGCGCGGTGGTGGCCGCCGACCGGCTGGTGGTGGTGGTCTCCCCCGAGCACCGCTGGGCCCGCCGCCGCGCCCCGGTCACCGGCGCCGAGCTGGCCGCCACCCCGCTGGTGCTGCGCGAGGTCGGCTCCGGCACCCGGGAGGTGCTGGAGGAGGCGCTGGCCCCGTACGGCGGCCCGGCGGCGCCCCGGCTGGAGCTGGCCTCCTCTACGGCGCTGAAGGCGGCCGCGATGACCGGAGCGGGCCCGGTCTGCCTGAGCGAGCTGGCGGTGAAGGAGGAGCTGGCCACCCGCCGGCTGGTGGCCGTTCCGCTGGACGGGCTGGAGCTGCAGCGCCCGCTGCGCGCGGTCTGGCCGGCCGGTCAGCGCCCGGCCGGACCGGCCCGCCAGCTGCTCGGGCTGACCCGGGCGGCCCGGCCCGCCGGGACCGCCCGGAAGAACTGAGCGGAAACCCTTCGCAAAACCTGAGCGGAATAGACTCAACTTAGTGCATGCTGTAGTCAGCAGACTCGCACCAGTCCCGAGACGAGAGGGGTATGCCCGCAGTGGACGCCAGTAAGTTCACCAGCAAGACGCAGGAGGCGCTGTCCTCCGCCATCCGGCAGGCCAGTGCCGCGGGGAACCCGGACGTCAAGCCGGTGCACATCCTGCTGGCCCTGCTCGACCAGCCGGAGGGCCTGGCCCGCCCGCTGCTGGAGGCCGTCGGGGCGGACGCCGCGCGCGTCACCGCCGCCGCCCGCCAGCAGGCCGCCGCCCTGCCCGCCGCCCAGGGCTCCACCGTCGCCGCGCCGAACCTCGCGCGCGACACCCTGGCCGTGCTGGAGGAGGCCGGGAAGCGCGCCGCCGACCTGGACGACCAGTACGTCTCCACCGAGCACCTGCTGGTCGGCCTGGCCGCCGAGGGCGGGCAGGTCTCCGAGCTGCTGAAGCAGCAGGGCGCCACCGCCAAGGCGCTGCTGTCCGCGTTCAAGGAGGTCCGCGGCAGCGCCCGGGTCACCTCGCCGGACCCGGAGGGCACCTACAAGGCCCTGGAGAAGTACGGCTCCGACCTGACGCAGGCCGCCCGGGACGGCAAGCTCGACCCGGTGATCGGCCGCGACCAGGAGATCCGCCGGGTGGTGCAGGTGCTCTCCCGGCGCACCAAGAACAACCCGGTGCTGATCGGCGAGCCCGGCGTCGGCAAGACCGCCGTGGTCGAGGGCCTGGCCCAGCGGATCGTCGCGGGCGACGTGCCCGAGTCGCTGCGCGGCAAGCGCCTGGTCTCGCTCGACCTGGCGGCGATGGTCGCGGGCGCGAAGTTCCGCGGCGAGTTCGAGGAGCGGCTGAAGGCCGTCCTGAACGACATCAAGGCCTCCGACGGCCAGGTGGTCACCTTCATCGACGAGTTGCACACCATGGTCGGCGCGGGCGCCGGCGGCGACTCCGCGATGGACGCGGGCAACATGCTCAAGCCGATGCTGGCCCGCGGCGAACTGCGGATGGTCGGCGCCACCACGCTGGACGAGTACCGCGAGCGGATCGAGAAGGACCCGGCCCTGGAGCGCCGCTTCCAACAGGTGATGGTCGGCGAGCCGACCGTCGAGGACACCATCGCGATCCTGCGCGGCCTCAAGGGCCGCTACGAGGCGCACCACAAGGTGGAGATCACCGACGCCGCCCTGGTCGCCGCGGCGACGCTGTCCAACCGGTACATCACCGCCCGCTTCCTGCCGGACAAGGCGATCGACCTGGTCGACGAGGCCGCCTCCCGGCTGCGGATGGAGATCGACTCCTCCCCGGTCGAGATCGACGAGCTGCAGCGCTCGGTCGACCGGCTGCGGATGGAGGAGCTGGCGCTGGAGAAGGAGTCCGACCCGGCCTCGGTCGAGCGGCTCGGCAAGCTCCGCCGCGACCTCGCCGACAAGCAGGAGCAGCTGAGCACCCTCAACGCCCGCTGGGAGCAGGAGAAGAAGTCGCTCAACCGGGTCGGCGAGCTCAAGGAGCGCCTCGACGACCTGCGCGGCGCCCTGGACCGCGCCCAGCGCGACGGCGACTTCGAGCGCGCCTCCAAGCTGCTGTACGCCGAGATCCCGGCCGCCGAGCGGGAGTTGACCGAGGCGCAGGACCGCGCGGCGGACGAGCCCAGCACCACCATGGTCAAGGAGCAGGTCGGCCCGGACGACGTGGCCGACGTGGTCGCGTCCTGGACGGGCATCCCGGCCGGCCGGCTGCTGGAGGGCGAGAGCGCCAAATTGCTGCGGATGGAGGAGGAGCTCGGCAAGCGCCTGATCGGCCAGCACGAGGCCGTCCGCGCCGTCTCCGACGCGGTGCGCCGCACCCGCTCCGGCATCGCCGACCCGGACCGTCCGACCGGCTCGTTCCTGTTCCTCGGCCCGACCGGCGTCGGCAAGACCGAACTCGCCAAGGCCCTGGCCGACTTCCTCTTCGACGACGAGCGCGCCATGGTCCGGATCGACATGAGCGAGTACGGCGAGAAGCACTCGGTCTCCCGCCTGGTCGGCGCCCCGCCCGGGTACGTCGGCTACGAGGAGGGCGGCCAGCTCACCGAGGCGGTCCGCCGCCGCCCGTACAGCGTGGTCCTGCTGGACGAGGTGGAGAAGGCCCACCCCGAGGTCTTCGACGTGCTGCTCCAGGTGCTCGACGACGGCCGGCTCACCGACGGCCAGGGCCGCACGGTGGACTTCCGCAACGCGATCCTGATCCTCACCTCCAACCTCGGCTCGTCGTACCTGGTCGACCCGAACACGCCGGAGGAGCGGAAGAAGGAGCTGGTGCTGGAGACGGTCCGGCAGTCCTTCAAGCCCGAGTTCCTGAACCGGCTGGACGACATCGTGGTCTTCGACCCGCTGGGCACCGAGGAGCTCAGCCGGATCGTCGACCTCCAGGTCGCCGCGCTGGCCCGCCGACTGCACGAGCGCCGGCTCACCCTGGACGTCACCCCGGCGGCGCGGGACTGGCTCTCGCTCACCGGCTACGACCCGGCGTACGGCGCCCGGCCGCTGCGCCGGCTGGTGCAGTCCGCGATCGGCGACCAGCTGGCGAAGGAGATCCTCTCCGGCCGGGTGCACGACGGCGAGACGGTCGTGGTCGACCACGACGGCGTCTCCGACCGGCTGAGCGTCGGGCCGCGCACCTCGCTGGACAAGTGACGATCCGTCACCGGATGCCGGTGCCGCCACGGCCGGCGGCACCGGCGGCACGGCCCGCCGGGACATGATCACGCGGCGGGCCGCACCCTGTGCCGCGGGCCCCGAATGAGGCAGGATGGAGGCCAGGAAAGGCGGCCCCCCATCGGCAGCCGACCGTGCACCGTGAAAGGGACACCCCCGTGAGCATCGACCCGTCGTCCATCCCGTCCTTCGGCCTGCCTCAGCCGCCGCAGGGGGGCGGCCAGCCCGGTGGCGCTCCGGCCGGACCGCCGGTGATCGTCCCGGACCAGAACCTGGTGGCCCAGCTGCTCGACCAGATGCAGCTCAAGCACGTGGTGGACGAGGAGGGCGACCTCACCGCCCCCTGGGAGAACTTCCGCGTCTACTACATGTTCCGCGGCGACCACAAGGAGCTGTTCGCGGTCCGCGCGTTCTACGACCGCCCGTTCCCGCTCGAGCAGAAGCCCGAGATCCTCGCCCTGATCGACGAGTGGAACCGCGAGACCCTGTGGCCCAAGGTCTACACCCACACCCACGACGACGGCATCGTCCGGCTGATCGGTGAGTCCCAGATGATCGTCGGCAGCGGCGTCAACCTGGAGTACTTCGTCGGCACCACCGCCAACTGGACCCAGGCCGCGGTCGGCTTCGAGCAGTGGATGGCCGAGCAGCTCGGCGACCAGGCCAAGCCCGCCGACGGCGAGGCCGCCCCCGAGGACGGCCCGGCCGACGAGGCCTGAGCCCCGCCCCGCACCCCGAACGGGCCCGCCCCTGCACCCGCAGGGGCGGGCCCGTCCGCGTGAACGCCCCACCCGCACCACGACGCCCCGCCCGGAGGACGCGCCCGGGCCCGCTCCCGGGAGGCCGCGATGGCCGTCGAGATCGACCTGCCGCTCGCCGCGGACCCCGCGGCGGACGCCCGGGCGGCCCGGCTCGCCGAACTCGGCAACGACGCCTTCCTGCGGGCCGCCGTCGGCGAGCCGCACACCGTCCACCACCGCTCCACCGACCGGCTGCTCGGCGACCCGCAGGCCCCCCGGTCCGCGGACTCCGCCGCCAGCCTGCTGATCCGCGCCCTGCACCTGTGCTTCGGCGCGCACCTGCCGCTGAGCCTCTCCCCCGACCTGCTCTGGTACGCGGTGGTGCACGAGGTCGCCGTCCACGTCCGGCTGAACGCCGACACCCACGCCGGGCTGTTCACCGACACCCCCGGCGCGAAGCCCGCCCTCACCGTCCGGGACGACGAGCTGACCGGCTCCGCCGACTGGCGGCGCTCGCTGCACCTCGTCCAGCAGCCGCTCCGGGAGCGGATCGGCGCGGACACCGCGGAGCTGTTCCGGCCGGACTTCTCCACCACCGGCCCCGCCGAGTCCTGCGCCGCCCTGGTCGCGCTGATGGACGTGGTCAGCCCGTACTACGACTTCCGCTGGGTCACCCTGTGCGGCATCCCGCGGATCCGGCTGGAGGGCACCGCACGGGACTGGCGGCTGCTGGCCGACCGGGTGGACGGGCTGGCGGAACGCTTCGCGGGCCTGCGGCCCTGGCTGGAGGCGCTGCGGCCGGTGCTCGCCGAGATCGCCGCCACCGCGGCCGGCGGGCCGGTCGACCGGGGGTTCTGGCGCTCGATCTACAAGTGGGAGTCCCGCTCCGGCTCCGCCGCGGTGACCGGCTGGATCACCCGGTTCTTCGCCCACCGCTACGACGGCGGGGCGCCCGTCCCGGCCGTGGCCGGGCGGATCGAGGACGGGTGCTTCCCCGCCCACCTGTCCGTGGTCCCGTTCGAGTGGCAACTGCCGGGCGGCACCCACCGGATGGCCTTCGTCGGCGGCGTCCTGGGCATCGAGCGCGACCAGGAGTGGGTCCGCCCCCGGCTCGGCTTCGCCGTGCTCCTCCGCACCGCCCCGCCGCTGCCCGCCGACTGGACCCTCGACGACGTCCGCGCCGCCACCGGCCGCAGCGACGTCACCCTGCTCACGGGCGGGCAGGTGGTCGGCTTCACCGCGGAGCACCGCCCGCTGCCCGCCACCCGCGCCCTGGTCTTCGGCGACCCGGGCGGCGACGCCTGCACCGCGCTGCTGGAGTCCGGCGGGCTCTGGTACCCGGCCGAGTGCTACGGGCCCGAGATCGTGGCCCGGGACACCGCCGGCAGGACGCTCGCCGAGGCGCTCCGGGCCGTCCCGCGCTGAGGGGCCTTGGCGGGTGCTGCGCGCGGCTGGATGATGGGGCCCGACCACCCGTCTGTGAGGAGCCACCGATGAGCACCAGGCCGCTGCTGAACCGCCGGCTGGAGGGCATGGGCACGACGATCTTCGCCGAGATGTCGGCCCTGGCCACCGCGACCGGTTCGATCAACCTCGGCCAGGGCTTCCCGGACACCGACGGGCCGGAGGAGGTCCG
This sequence comes from Kitasatospora cineracea, assembly GCF_003751605.1. Taxonomy (NCBI): domain Bacteria; kingdom Bacillati; phylum Actinomycetota; class Actinomycetes; order Kitasatosporales; family Streptomycetaceae; genus Kitasatospora; species Kitasatospora cineracea. Next base: position 1,586,587 of record NZ_RJVJ01000001.1, on the reverse strand, counting down.
CGAGGCCGCGGTGCGGGCGCTGCGCGCGGGCCTGGGCAACCAGTACCCGCCGGGGCCGGGCGTCCCCGAGCTGCGCGCCGCGATCGCCGAGCACCAGCAGCGGTTCTACGGCCTCTCCCACGACCCGGACACCGAGGTGCTGGTCACCGCCGGCGCCACCGAGGCGATCGCCGCCGCCCTGCTGGCCCTGTTGGAGCCCGGGGACGAGGTGATCGCCTTCGAGCCGTTCTACGACTCCTACGCCGCCTGCATCGCCATGGCCGGCGCGGTCCGCGTCCCGCTCACCCTGCGCGCCCCCGCGTTCCGGCCCGACCTGGACGAGCTGCGCTCCCTGATCACCCCGCGCACCCGGCTGCTGCTCGTCAACACCCCGCACAACCCGACCGGCACCGTCCTCACCCCCGAGGAACTCGCCGCCGTCGCCGAACTCGCCGTAGAGCACGACCTGTTGGTCATCACCGACGAGGTCTACGAGCACCTGGTCTTCACCGGCGCCCACCACCCGCTCGCCGCCCTCCCCGGCATGCGCGAACGCACCGTGGCGATCTCCTCGGCCGGCAAGACCTTCTCCTTCACCGGCTGGAAGGTCGGCTGGGTCACCGGCACGCCCGCACTGGTCTCCGCCGTCCGGACCGCCAAGCAGTACCTCACGTACGTCTCGGCCGGCCCGTTCCAGTACGCCGTCGCCGAGGCCCTGCGCCTGCCCGACAGCTACTACGCCGACTTCCGCGCCGACCTGCACCGCAAGCGCGACCTGCTCGCCGCGGGCCTCGCCGCCGCCGGTTTCCGGGTCTTCGAGCCGCAGGGCACGTACTTCATCACCACCGACATCACCCCGCTCGGCGAGAAGGACGGCACCGCGTTCTGCCGCACCCTCCCCGAGCGCTGCGGCGTGGTCGCCATTCCGAACGCGGTCTTCTACGACGACACCGAGGCCGGTCTCAGCCAGGTCCGGTTCGCCTTCTGCAAGCGGACCGAGGTGCTGGAGGAGGCGGTGGAGCGCCTGCACGGCCTGCGCGCCCGGTAGCGGACCCGCCCGGCCCCGGTGACGGCAGCACGCCGTCACCGGGGCCTTCGCACGCCCGTCACCGGGTTCCTCGGCCGGTGCGGCGCGGTCCAGGCCGGCGGCCGCCCCGGTTCCCGGGGCGGGACGGAGCGCCCGGCGACGGCCGGGGGCGGGCGGGGACGGGTGGGCGCTGGGGTGTGCGGGGTGCACCACCGGCGCGCACGGCGCGTGACACCCGCGCAGGGGAGTGCGGTGAGCAGAGTGCAACTCGGGACCGATCACACCCAGTCGGGCACAGGCCCCAGAACGGTGAATGAGTGCCAAACATGGGTAAATCCCTGACGGACCCGGAGAATTCGTGCTTCTCTGCTGCTGAATCTCCAGCCGGAATCCTTCCTTCCACGGTCGGCCGCGCCCCGGATCGGACAGTCTCGAACAGCCTCACGGATGAGGGGCGGACTCCGGTCCCAGGGGGCGCGCACGGAGCTGAAACGCGGAGCCGAGCATGCTCACCACCCTGCAGACCTCCTACACGGACACCCGCGCCGGCGACCTGGCCTGGCAGCTGGGCGGCGAACCGCTGCCCGCGCTGGCCGTCCGCGACCTCAGACTCGACGGCGCCCCCGGCGCCCCGGACGGCCTCCGGGGCACCCTCCAGCTGCGGCTGCTGGGCGCCTCGCACCAGGTGGTGCTGGCGGCCGGCCCGGGCGACTGCCTGGAGACGGTGGCCTGCCTGCCGGGCCGCCGCACCCCGCTGCCCGCCCGGGTCGCGGAGCAGGTGGCCGGCTGGGAGTACGAGTTCGCCGCCCGGATCGAGGAGCTGCCGCCGTACGTGTTCGAGGCCCGGGCCCAGGAGCTGCTGGCCCTGGTCGAGGGGCACCCGCGGGCGCTGGCGGGGGTCTTCCCGGGCGACCCGAGCGCCTTCACCGCGCTGGTCGCGCACTGCGAGGACCGCCGGGTGCACTGGCGGACGTGGCACGCCTACCCGCAGGAGGGCCGACTGGTGTGCACCCGTTCCTCGCTCTCGCTGCCGGGCGTCGCACCGGCCGACGGCCCGGCCGGGCCCGGGGAACCGGCGCAGGTCGGCTGGTGAGCGGACGTCAACCCGGCACCCCGCCCTGTCCCCCGGATGGGTGCAGCCATTCACCCGGGCTCTCGCCTAGCGTTCATTCATGATCAACCACCCGGTCGGACGGCCCGCGCAGCCGGGTCCGGACGCCGCCCCGCCCCCGCCCGCGGCCGACCCCCGGCCCACCGCCCCGCGCGCCGCGGGCCCCGGCGGCGCGGTCCGGGCCGGCGGCGCCGTACCGACGGCGGTGGCTCCCCGTCCGGCCCGGATCCTGGTCCTGCTGGCCGCGTTCGTCTGCGCGGCCTGCGGCCTGGTGTACGAACTCGAACTGGTCGCCCTCGGCGGCTACCTGCTGGGCGACTCGGTCACCCAGACCTCCGTGGTGCTGTCGGTGATGGTGTTCGCCATGGGCGTCGGCTCGCTGCTCGCCAAGGGCCTCACCCGCCGCCCGGCCACCTCCTTCGCGCTGGTCGAGTACGCGCTGTCGCTGGTCGGCGGCCTGTCCGCGCTCGCCCTGTACTGCGGCTGGGCCTGGCTGCACCAGCCGCGCGCCACCCTGGTGGCGCTGATCGCCGCCACCGTGCTGATCGGCCTGCTGATCGGCGCCGAGATCCCGCTGCTGATGACGCTGATCCAGCGGATCCGGCAGGAGCACGCCGGCCGCGCCGTCGCCGACCTGTTCGCCGCCGACTACGTGGGCGCGCTGATCGGCGGCCTGGCCTTCCCGTTCGTACTGCTGCCCGCCCTCGGCCAGACCGCCGGGGCGCTGCTGACCGGCGCGGTGAACGCGGTGGCGGGCGCCGCCGTGGTGCTCTGGCTGTTCCGCACCGAGCCCGCCCCGCGCACCCGGCTGCTGCTGTGGACCGGCTGCGGCCTGGTGCTGGCCCTGCTCGCGCTGGCCGCCGCCTGCACCGGCGCGATCGAACGGGCCGCCCGGCACGCGCTGTACGGCGGCCCGATCCGGTTCGCCACCCAGAGCCGCTACCAGGAGATCGTGCTGGCCGGCGGCGCGGACGAGGCCCCCCGGGTGCCCGCGCAGCGCGGCGCGCCGCCGCTGGAGCTGTTCCTGGACGGCCGGCTGGCGGTCTGCGGCCCCGACGAGTACCGCGACCACGAGGCGCTGGTGCGCCCCGCGCTGGCCGCCGGGCCGAGCGGCCGGGTGCTGGTGCTGGGCGGCGACGGCCTGGCGCTGCGCGAGGTGCTGCTGCACCCGGCGGTGCGCAGCGTGCTGGTGGTGGAGCGGGACCCGGAGCTGTCCGGGCTGGCCCGCCGGGACGCCGCGTTCGCCGCGCTCACCGGGAACGCCTTCGACGACCCGCGGGTGCGGCTGGTCCAGGCCGAGCCGATGGGCTGGCTGCGCGGGTCCGCCGAGCGGTTCGACGTGATCGTCTCGGACCTGGACGGCGCCGTCTCGGGCGGCAAGTACCGCTCGCTGGAGTTCTTCGGCCTGGCCGCCGGACGGCTGGCCCCCGAGGGCCGGCTGGCGGTCCGCGGCGGGGCGCCGGACGCCCCGGGCGGCGGGCTGTGGGCGGACGAGTCCGGGCTGGCCGCCGCGGGCCTGTCGGCCGTCGCGTACCGGGCGGGCGGACCGTCCGGCGAGGACTGCGGGGAGCCGGGCCCGGCCTCGGCCTTCCTGCTGGCCGCCCGCACCGCCCCCGGCCTGGGCCTGTCCCCGGACGTCCCGGCCCCGCGCTCGCTGACGGTGCCCGCGCTGCGGGCCGCCGAGGCCCGGCTGGCCGCCGGCCGGCCGTCCCCGCTGCCGCCGCCGCACACCCTGCTGGGGCCGTGAGCCGCACACCCTGCCGGGGCCGTGAACCGGCCTGCGCCACCGGGCAGTTCGGGCCGCGCACCGGGCCGCCGGGGCGGCCGGGCCCGGTGCGCGCTGCGCCCATTGGCGGGTTGGTCGGCCCGGCTTCGCGTGGAGGGCTCGGCACGGCGGCGGGCGGTCGGTAGGCTCGCCGGTATGGAGCATGAGGTTGTCGTCCCGGTGCCCGCCGAGGTGGTCCGGGAAGCGCTGCTGGACCGTGAGCTGCTGGCCCGCTGCGTGCCGGGGCTGAGCGCGGTCGCGTCGGCGTCCGCCCCCGAGGGGGCCGACAGCCGGCTCAGGATCCGGGTCGCCGGGTCCACCATCACCTTCGCCGGCCGGCTGACCGTGGGCGACTGGCAGGACGGCGCGCTCGCCGTGCGGCTGAGCGGCGAGGAGATCCGCGGCGCGGCCCCGGTGGCCGCCGGCCTGCGGATCACCCTGGCCGAGCGCACCGGCGAGACCGCGGTCCGGTTCGCCACCGAGCTGACCGCCGCGGGCCGGCTGGCCGGTTTCGAGGCCGAGGCGCTGGAGGCGACCGGCCGCCGGCTGATCGACCGGGCGGTGGCGGCCCTGGTCGCCGAGGTGTCCGAGCCCGCCGACCGGGACGGCGAGGACGCGGACGACGACCCGGCCGACGGCGCGACGGTGGTCTTCCTGGACGAGCGCGAGCGCGGCCAGGACCTCGACGACGACCTCTCCGACCTGATCTCCTTCGACGACGCGGACGACCTGCCCGCCCCGGTGCCCGCCGCCCCGCGCCCGGAACCCGGCTACGACCAGGAGGGCGCCCCGGTGCGGCGCAGCATCGTCGGCCGCTCCGCGGAGGAGGTCGACCACGCCCCGCCGCACGGCCGGTACGCGCCCGCCCCGCCGGCCCACAGCGCCCGGGCCCGGGCGGCCTCCCGCTGGGGCGGCTCGGAGCCGACGCTGCTGCCCGGCGCGCACGGCGAGCGCAGCGCGCTGCCGTGGATGATCGGCGGCGGGGTGGCGCTGATCGGCGGCGCGGTGGTGCTGGTCCGGGCCCTGCGGCGGCGCTGAGTGCCGTAGTGGGTGCCCGCGACGCCGCCCTCCATGTGCCGGTCGGTCTAAGCTGGCTGTCCATGAGCAACGACCGCGACGCCCTGCTGGCGCAGATCAAGGACAAGGCCGTCGTGCACGGCAAGGTCACCCTCTCCTCCGGCCTGGAAGCCGACTACTACGTCGACCTGCGCCGGATCACGCTGGACGCCGAGGCGGCGCCGCTGGTCGGCAAGGTGATGCTGGACGCGGCCGCGGACCTGGAGTTCGACGCGGTGGGCGGCCTGACCCTGGGCGCCGACCCGGTGGCCGCGGCGATGCTGCACGCGGCGGCGGCCCGCGGCCGCAAGCTGGACGCCTTCGTGGTCCGCAAGGCGGGCAAGGCGCACGGCCTGCAGCGCCGGATCGAGGGCCCGGACGTGAAGGGCCGCCGGGTGCTGGCGGTGGAGGACACCTCGACCACCGGCGGCTCGGTGCTGACCGCCGTGGAGGCGCTGCGCGAGGCGGGCGCCGAGGTGGTCGGCGTCGCGGTGATCGTGGAGCGCGGCGCGGCCCCGGCGATCGCCGGGGCGGGCCTGCCGTACGTCACCGCCTACACCCTGGACGACCTCGGGCTCTGAGCCTCCGGCCGGCCCGCGTTCCACGTGGAACAACGGCGAGGGCCCCGACCACCGGGTGGTGGTCGGGGCCCTCGCCGTTGCCGGGCCGGGGCCGCGGCTCAGTGCTTGCGGTGGCGGCCGCTGGAGACCGGCTCGCCCTGCTGCGCGGCGGCGGTGCCGCCCTCGGCCGCGGCGGCCTTCTTCTTCTTCCGGTCGCGGATCACCTCGACGAAGATCGGCGAGACCGAGATCAGGATGATCAGCGCCATCGCGGGCAGCAGGTACTTGTCGATCACCGGGGCGAGCTGGTCGCCGGTGAAGTAGCCGATCAGCAGCATGGTCTCGGTCCACAGCACCGCGCCCACGACGTTCCAGACGAAGAAGGTCTTGGCGGGCATCTGCAGGGTGCCGGCGACCGGGTTCAGGAAGGTCCGCACGATCGGGATGAAGCGGGCCATCACCACGGCCTTGGCCGGGCCGAACTTCTCGAAGTACTCCTCCGCCTTGCCCACGTACTCGGGCCGGAAGATCTTCGAGTTCGGCTTGTCGAACATCTTCGGGCCGACCTTGCGGCCGAGCAGGTGCCCGAGTTGCGCCCCGACGATCGCGCACAGCGGCGCGCCGATCAGCAGGACGGCGATGTTCATCTGGGCCCCGGGGCCGAGCACCTTCTCGGCGGCACCTGAGGCGGCGACGCCGGCCAGGATCAGCAGCGAGTCACCGGGGAAGAAGAACCCGACCAGCAGGCCGGTCTCGGCGAAGATGATCGCCAGGATCCCGATGGCGCCGACGGAGGCGACGAGCTGTTTGGCGTCAAGGACATTGACGGCGAGCTGGATGTGTTCCACGCGCGCAGGATAGCCCGTACTGCTTTGCGAAGCCTTAACCGGCGGCCCGCGGGCGGCGGCGCGCGGGGGTTCCACCGGTCGGCCGTCCCAAGTGGCGGGCCGCTGGGTGTGTCCGGAGGGGGAGTCTGGGAGGATGGCCGAGGTGTCCGGCCCGCGGTCGAGCTGCCACCCTCATCGCTCGTACCGCATCGATGTCGTGAACCACAGGCGTATCGAGCCTTCGGACAGCGTCGTCCGATCGCCCCACACCGACAGGAGCGGATTCGCATGCCCATCGCAACTCCCGAGGCCTACAACGAGATGCTCGACCGGGCCAAGGCGGGCAAGTTCGCCTACCCGGCCATCAACGTCACCTCGACGCAGACCCTGCACGCCGCCCTGCGCGGCTTCGCCGAGGCCGAGAGCGACGGCATCATCCAGATCTCCACCGGTGGTGCGGAGTTCCTGGGTGGCCAGTACAACAAGGACATGGTGACCGGCGCCGTCGCGCTGGCCGAGTTCGCGCACATCGTCGCGGCCAAGTACGACATCACCGTGGCCCTGCACACCGACCACTGCCCGAAGGACAAGCTGGACGGCTACGTCCGCCCGCTGATCGCCGTCTCCGCCGAGCGGGTGGCCCGCGGCGAGAACCCGCTGTTCCAGTCGCACATGTGGGACGGCTCGGCCGAGACCCTGGCCGACAACCTGGCCATCGGCCAGGAGCTGCTGGCCCAGGCCGCCGCCGCCCGGATCATCCTCGAGGTCGAGATCACCCCGACCGGCGGCGAGGAGGACGGCGTCACCCACGAGATCAACGACGAGCTGTACACCACCGTCGCCGACGCGGTGCGCACCGCCGAGGCCCTCGGCCTGGGCGAGAAGGGCCGCTACCTGCTGGCCGCCTCGTTCGGCAACGTGCACGGCGTCTACAAGCCGGGCAACGTCGTGCTCCGCCCGGAGCTGCTCGCCGACCTGCAGGCCGAGATCGGCAAGCAGTACGGCAAGCAGGACCCGTTCGACTTCGTCTTCCACGGCGGCTCCGGCTCCACCGAGCAGGAGATCCTGACCGCGCTGGAGAACGGCGTCGTCAAGATGAACCTCGACACCGACACCCAGTACGCCTTCACCCGCCCCGTCGTGGACCACGTGTTCCGCAACTACGACGGCGTGCTGAAGGTCGACGGCGAGGTCGGCAAGAAGAGCACCTACGACCCGCGCACCTGGGGCAAGCTGGCCGAGGCCGGCATGGCCCACCGCGTCACCGAGGCCGCGCAGCAGCTGCGCTCGGCCGGCAAGCGCATGAAGTAGGGCGCCCGCGCGCCCGCCGCCGGAGCCCCCGCGTCCCAGCCCCGGGACGCGGGGGCTCCGCCGTTCCCGGGGCGTTCCGGGCCACCGGGGTGTTCCGGGCCACCGGGCTTCCGCTGCCGTCCGGACCGGAAGTTCCGGCCGGACCCGGTCGGTCCGGCCGGGACGGGTGGCAGACTGGCACACCATGGAGATGCACAAGAACCTGCTCGACGGCCCCGAGCCGACCCTCCTGCCCGAGGAGGAGCAGCCCTACCGGATGCTCGCCGAGGAGTCCGCCTCGCCGACCCAGGTCGCCGCCGAGTACCCGGCGTTCTGCCTGGCCTGGGCGATGCTCGCGGACGACGCCTTCGCCGCCGGCCGGACGGTGGAGTCCTACGCCTACGCCCGCACCGGCTACCACCGCGGCCTGGACGCGCTGCGCCGCAACGGCTGGCACGGACACGGCCCCGTCCCGTGGGAGCACCGCGGCAACCGCGGCTTCCTGCGCTGCCTGGCGGCGCTCGCCCGGGCCGCCGGGGCGATCAAGGAGACCGAGGAGGAGGCCCGCTGCTGGCAGTTCCTGAAGGACAGCAGCGCCGAGGCGTACACCGTGCTCAAGCAGGAGCACTGAGCGGCGGCCCCGTGCCTACCGGACGGGCCGTCCCCCACCAGGGGGGCGGCCCGTTCCCGTGGGCGGGCCCGGCTCTCGACTCCCCGTCGCCGCAAGGGACTGGCCCGGTCCGCCGACCGCTGCCCCGGCCCGGCCGTCCGCCGGCTGCCGGTGCCGCCCCCGCGCCGAGCGGGGAGCCGGACGACCGGATCGGGGGCCGACCCGGAACCAAACGGGGCCATACCGCGTATGTTCTCGATGCGGCCCGCTCCCGGGTGGGCCGTCCACACTGTCACCACCCCGGGGGGACCCAGATGCGCGCAGCCCGCAGGAGCATCCGCCGTCGGCGTGCCCGCCGCCGGGCGGTCCTCGCCGTGGGCTGCGTCCTGGCCTTCGGCGTGCTGGGCACCGCCGGGTACGTCGCCCTGCGCCCCACCGTCGCCGGGCGGGCCGACGACGCGTCCCTGCAGGCCCGCCCTCTCACCCCGCCGCTGACCGACTCCCCCTCCCCCGCGCCGTCGCCGACACCGTCCCCGACGCCTCCGCCGAGCACGTCGCCACCTGCCTCCAGTGCGCCGCCGCAGATCGTCGGGCACGGCAGCGGCGACTTCACCAGCGCCACCGCCTCCGGCGGCCGGGTCGGCAGCGGTGCGACCCTGCGCCGCTACCGGGTGGAGGTGGAGGACGGCATCGGCATCGACCCGAACGGCGCCGCGGCCGCCGTCCAGGCCGTGCTCGCCGACCCGCGCAGCTGGACCACCGACAGGCGCGACAGCTTCCAGCTGGTCTCCTCCGGCAGCTACGACTTCACCGTCAAGATCGCCTCCCCGGACACCGCGGACGCCATCTGCGCGACCGGCGGCCTCAACACCCGCGGCGAGGTGAACTGCGACGTCGGCAAGCAGGTGGTGGTCAACTCCAAGCGCTGGCTGACCGGTTCACCCGAGTTCGACGGCCCGCTGGCCGACTACCGGGCCCTGATCATCAACCACGAGGTCGGCCACCGGATCGGCCACGGCCACGAGACCTGCCCCGGCAAGGGCAAGCCCGCCCCCGCGATGATGCAGCAGATCTACGGCCTCAAGGGCTGCACCGCCAACGCCTGGCCCTACGACGCCGACGGCAGCTACCTGAGCGGCCCGGCCGTCCCCTGACCCCGGCCCCTCGCACACCTCGCACCCCTCGCGCACCGGACTCCGCCGGCCCGTCGGCTACGGTTGCTGCCCCCGACCGAACGACGGAGCCATGACCACCGAACCCACCCAGCGCCTGCTCGACCGCTTCGGCCCGACCGGCCTGCACCGGCCCGCCCCCGCCGAACTCGCCGCCACCGCGGTGCCCGCCGAGGCGGCCGCGCTGCTCTCCGCCGCCGGGCTGCCGCTGCAGGTCGGGCCGTACTTCGCCGCCGACCCCGGCCGGCCGGTGCGGCTCGCCGACTGGGCCCGCGCGGTCGGCCGGTCCGTGGACGGCCGCCCCGAGGCCGACTGGGCCCGGCTGGGCAGCGACCGCGGGGCCGAGCTGTGCGTGGACGACGCGGGCCGGGTCCGGGCGGTGTACGTGGCCCTCCAGGGGCCGTCGGTGCCGGTCAACGCCTCGCTCGGGGCGTTCCTCGACAACCTGTGCACGCTGGACGAGAACCTGCGGGCGCTGGCCGCCGCCGAGCAGCCGGACGAGGTGTTCCGGCTGTTCTCGGCCGCGGAGGGCCGGCTGCGCGGCACCGACCTGCGCGCCTTCGAGAGCGACGAGCAGTGGTGGCCCCGGGTGCTGGAGGACGTCCGGCACACCCGGGGCGTGCCGGGCTACGCGGCGTTCAAGGTCCGCGGGCAGGACGGCGAGCCGCAGATCGTCACCGCCGACGGCTCGCTCGCCCTGCACGCCGAGGAGGCGCTGTGGCACCGGCTGTCCGCGGCCGGCCTCGACCCGGACGACGTGCTCGAGGTCTACACCGAACTGCAGGCCTGCCTGATGCCGGGCCACTACTGCGCCGTGTGGCTGGGCCGGACGTTCCCGAACGCCGCGTTCAGCCACAGCTACGACTACGGCGACACCGCGGCCGAACGCGAGGCGGGCGTAAGGGAGTTGGCCGCCGCGCTGACCGAGGGCTGAGCGTCGGGGGCCGAGCGCTCAGCCCAGCACCGGCAGGTAGCCGCTGAGGTCGCTGCGCTCGCCGCTGGCGGTGAGCGCGGTGTCGAGGGCGTCGGCCCAGGCGAGGCGGCCGGTGGCGAGCCGGATCCAGGTCAGCGGGTCGGTCTCGACCACGTTGGGCGGGGTGCCCCGGGTGTGCCTGGGGCCCTCGACGGCCTGCACCACCGCGTACGGCGGGATGCGCAACTCGACTGCGCCGCCCGGCACTTGGACGGCGAAGGCGTCGGCGAGCAGCCGGGCGGCGGAGGCCAGCGCGAAGCGGTCGTGCGGGAAGGCGTCCAGGCCCAGCGCGTCGGCCAGGTCGTCGGCGTGCACCACCGTCTCGACCAGCCGGGTGACCAGGAAGTCCGCCAGCGGCATCGGGCCGAACCGCATCGGGATGATCCGGCCGGGCTCGCGGCCCTCGTCGCTGTCCAGGGCCTTCCACAACTCGCCGATCTGCCGGTCGAGTTCGCCGGACACCTGGGCGGCGTCCCCGGCGAACTGCTCGGCCACCAGCTCGACCGCGGTGGCGTCGATGACGGCGGCCGCGGTGCGGGTCTGCGAGGCCCAGTACAGCGGGGTGATCGGGGCCTGCGGCGGCAGCGGGTCGTGCAGGTGCAGCGGCACCCAGCTGGCCACCATGCCGAGGTGGGCGACGAGTTCGCGCACCCGCCACTCCCCCAGCCGGGTGGGATGGGCGAGCCGCTCGTCGTCCAGTTCCCGGACGGCGGCGGCGATCGCGTCGAGCTGCCCGGTGAGCGCGGCGCGCACCTTCACCGGGTCGTAGGTTCGGGGCTTCACGGTAGGCATGCCCGCAGCGTACAAAACGCCGACGGGCGGCCGGCCCGAATAAATCCGGTCCGACCGCCCGCAGGGTGACGCGCCGTCAGCGCGGAACGTCAGGCGAGCAGCGCCTCGATGACGCCGGTGTGGGCGTCGCGCAGCTCGGCCAGGGTGACGGTGAACTGGCCCTGGACCTCCAGCGCCTCGCCGTCCACCACGCCGATCCGGGCGGCGGGCAGGCCGCGGGCGCCGCACATGTCGTTGAACCGGAGCTCCTCGCTGCGCGGGACGGCCACCACGGCACGACCGGCGGACTCGGAGAACAGGAACACGAACGGGTCGGTGCCCTCGGGGACGACCACGCGGGCGCCCTTGCCGCCCTTGAGGCAGCTCTCCACCAGGGCCTGCGCGAGGCCGCCGTCGGAGAGGTCGTGCGCGGCGTCGACCATGCCGTCGCGGGAGGCGGCGATCAGGATCTCGCCGAGCAGCCGCTCGCGCTCCAGGTCGACCTTGGGCGGCAGGCCGCCGAGGTGGTTGTGCACGACCTGCGACCAGGCGGAGCCGCCCAGTTCGTCGGCGGTGTCGCCGAGCAGGTAGAGCAGCTGGCCCTCCTCGGCGAAGCCGACCGGGGTGCGCCGGGTGACGTCGTCGATGACGCCGAGCACCGCGACCACGGGGGTCGGGTGGATGGCGACGTCGCCGGTCTGGTTGTACAGCGAGACGTTGCCGCCGGTGACCGGGGTGCCGAGCACCTGGCAGGCGTCGGCCAGGCCGCGAGTGGCCTCGGCGAACTGCCACATCACGTCCGGGTCCTCGGGGGAGCCGAAGTTGAGGCAGTCGGAGACCGCGAGCGGCTTGGCGCCGCCGGCCGCGACGTTCCGGTACGCCTCGGCCAGCGCCAGCTGGGCGCCGGCGTACGGGTCCAGCTTGGCGTAGCGGCCGTTGCCGTCGGTGGCGACCGAGACGCCGAGGTTGGTCTCCTCGTCGATCCGGATCATGCCGGAGTCCTCGGGGGTGGCGAGCACCGTGTTGCCCAGCACGTAGCGGTCGTACTGGTCGGTGATCCACGCCTTGGACGCCTGGTTCGGCGAGCCGGCGACCTTGAGCAGCGCGTCCTTCAGCTCGGCGCCGTTGGCCGGGCGGGCCAGCCGCTCGGCGGTCGGGGCGTCGGCCTGCAGGGCGTCCTGCCAGGACGGGCGGGCGAACGGGCGGTGGTACGTCGGGCCCTCGTGGGCGACGGTGCGCGGCGGCACGTCGACCACCAGCTCACCGTGCCAGAAGATCTCCAGCCGCTCGCCGTCGGTCACCTCGCCGATGACGGTGGCGATGACGTCCCACTTCTCGCAGATCTCCAGGAAGCGGTCGACCTTGCCGGGCTCGACGATCGCGCACATGCGCTCCTGCGACTCGCTCATGAGGATCTCCTCAGGAGAGAGCGTGTGGTCGCGCAGCGGGACGGTGTCCAGCTCGATCCGCATGCCGCCGGTGCCGGCGCTCGCGAGTTCGCTGGTCGCGCAGGACAGACCGGCGCCGCCGAGGTCCTGGATGCCCGCGACCAGGTCTTCCTTGAAGATCTCCAGGGTGCACTCGATGAGGAGCTTCTCCTGGAACGGGTCGCCGACCTGGACGGCGGGGCGCTTGGCCGGGCCGGTCGCGTCGAAGGTCTCCGAGGCGAGCACCGAGACGCCGCCGATGCCGTCGCCGCCGGTGCGGGCCCCGTACAGGATGACCTTGTTGCCGGGGCCGGAGGCCTGCGCGAGGTGGATGTCCTCGTGCTTCATCACGCCCACGCAGAGCGCGTTGACCAGCGGGTTGCCCTGGTAGCAGGAGTCGAAGACGACCTCGCCGCCGATGTTCGGCAGGCCCAGGCAGTTGCCGTAGCCGCCGATGCCCGCGACGATCCCGGGCAGCACCCGACGGGTGTCCGGGTGGTCGGCCGCGCCGAAGCGCAGCGGGTCCATCACGGCGACCGGGCGGGCGCCCATCGCCAGGATGTCGCGCACGATGCCGCCGATGCCGGTGGCCGCGCCCTGGTAGGGCTCGATGTACGACGGGTGGTTGTGCGACTCGACCTTGAAGGTGACCGCGTAGCCCTGGCCGACGTCGACGACGCCGGCGTTCTCGCCGATGCCGACGAGCATCGCGTCGTTCTCCGGGGCCTTCTCGCCGAACTGCTTGAGGTGGACCTTGGAGCTCTTGTACGAGCAGTGCTCCGACCACATCACCGAGTACATGGCGAGCTCGGCGCCGGTCGGGCGGCGCTCCAGGATCTCCCGGATCCGCGCGTACTCGTCCTCCTTGAGGCCGAGTTCGGCCCAGGGCTGGGCCGCGTCCGGGGTCTGCTCGGCGTTCTTGACGGTGTCGAGGCTCATCAGGCGTTCACCAGCTGCTTCAGGACGGAAGTGAAGAAGCCCAGGCCCTCGGTGGTCGGACCGGTGAGCGGCTCCACGGCGTGCTCCGGGTGCGGCATCAGGCCGACGACATTGCCGGCCGCGTTGGTGATGCCGGCGATGTCGCGGTACGAACCGTTCGGGTTCACCTCGAGGTAGCGGGCCACGATCCGGCCCTCCGCCTCGAGTTCGTCGAGGACGTGCTCGTCGGCCACGAACCGGCCCTCGCCGTTCTTCAGCGGAACGACGATTTCCTGGCCGGCCGAGTAATCCCGGGTCCAGGCGGTGGAGGCGTTCTCGATGCGGAGCTTCTGGTCGCGGCAGATGAAGTGCAGCGAGTCGTTCCGGGTGAGCGCACCGGGCAGCAGGTGCGATTCGCACAGCACCTGGAAGCCGTTGCAGATACCGAGGACCGGCATTCCGAGCTTCGCCTGCTCGATGACGGTGTCCATCACCGGCGAGAAGCGGGAGATGGCACCGCAGCGCAGATAGTCGCCGTAAGAGAATCCGCCGGGCAGGACGACGGCGTCGACCTGGTGGAGATCCTTGTCACGGTGCCAGAGGGCGACCGGCTCGGCGCCGGCCAGGCGGACCGCGCGCTGGGCGTCGCGGTCGTCGAGGGAACCGGGGAAAGTGACGACGCCGACTCGGGTGGTCACTTCCCCTCCTCCTCGACGCGGACGGTGAAGTCCTCGATCACGGTGTTGGCGAGGAAGGTCTCGGCGGCCTCGCGGATGCGGGCGAGCGCGGCGTCGTCGACCGGCCCTTCCAGCTCCAGCTCGAAACGCTTGCCCTGGCGGACGTCGGCGATCCCGGCGAACCCGAGACGCGGCAGTGCACGCTGCACCGCCTGGCCCTGGGGGTCGAGGATCTCCGGCTTGAGCATGACGTCGACTACGACGCGTGCCACTGGCACTCCCGGTGGTGATTGCGTGAAGGCGGGGGAACTCCAGACTACCTGGGCGGCGGGGGCGTCTTGCGGGCCACCAGCGGCAACGCGCGTAGACCCACACCCCTTACGCCCCAAGGGCCGCGGGCTCCCGCCGCCTCCGGGACGCATCCGATTTCGCCGGTTTAATCCCGTCTCCGGCGGACGGGTATCGGCCCGGGTATCCGCCCCTGGCGGAAGCACGTGAATATCCCGAAAAAAGGAATCCCCAACTCTACGATTTCACTGGCCCCCGGGTGCAGAATAGGGCGACCGGCAGCCGAACGCGCCGCATCTCGGCGTGGGCTCCCCTGCCCTCCGGCGGATGCCGCGATCCCGGCCCAGCGGACCGGCGGGGCATCCGAGACCCCCGACGGCCGAATTGCCCGAGAGGATTGACACCCATGGCTCAGCGTGTAGTCGTCACGCTCTCCGACGATCTGGACGGCGGCACCGCCGCGGAAACCGTTCACTTCGGCGTGGACGGGAAGTCGTACGAGATCGACCTGTCCGCCGACAACGCGGAAAAGCTCCGGGAGGCCCTCGCCCCGTTCGTCGCCGCCGGCCGCCGGCAGAGCCGCAGCGGAAAGTCCTTCCGCCGCACCGCGCTCACCCCCGACCCGGCCGCCGTCCGCGCCTGGGCCCAGTCCAACGGGCACGAGCTGCCCGCCCGCGGCCGCATCCCGAAGCACGTGTACGAGGCGTTCGCCGAGAGCAACTGACCGTCGCCACGGGCCCGTTCCGGGCCCGCCGGCCTTCCCCGGCCGCGCCGCCGGGGAAGGGTGGGGCGAGCAGGCCGATCGATGTTGTAGAGTAATTCTCGTCGCCGCAACCGGGGGAACCCGAACGGGGCGGCCGGCGCCCAGGCGCCGTGCGGACGTGGCTCAGTTGGTAGAGCATCACCTTGCCAAGGTGAGGGTCGCGAGTTCGAATCTCGTCGTCCGCTCGCAGTCAGCGTGAACAGACTGGTGCAGTACAGCAGTACAACTCCATATCCTGCGGACGTGGCTCAGTTGGTAGAGCATCACCTTGCCAAGGTGAGGGTCGCGAGTTCGAATCTCGTCGTCCGCTCCAGTACCGAAGGCCCCCCTCCACCGAGGGGGGCCTTCGGCGTTCCCGCCCGGTTTCCCGCCGTCCGGTTTCCGGCCGCCGGTTCCCCGCCCGTTCCCCGTCCGTTCCCCGTCCCGTCCGGCCCGGCACCCGATGACATTTGTCACCGCCGACCCGTGCGGACGCACCGGCGCCCGGTGAAGGACCGCACTACTGGCGGGCCCCGGCCGCCGGGAGGCTGGAGCCATGACCGACACCAGCCGCCCCCGCCCCGCCGTCACGGCCCGCGGGCTGCACCGCCGTTACGGACCGTCCGGCCGGGACGGCTTCGAGGCCGTCCGCGGCCTGGACCTCGACGTCGCCCCCGGCGAGCTGTTCGCCCTGCTCGGCACCAACGGCGCGGGCAAGACCTCCACCCTGGAGGTGCTGGAGGGCCTGGCCGCGCCCAGCGGCGGCGAGGTCCGGGTGCTCGGGCTCGACCCGCTCCGGGAACGGGCCGCGCTGCGCCCGCGGATCGGCATCATGCTCCAGGAGGGCGGCTTCCCCGGCGAACTGACCCTGGCCGAGACCGGCCGCTGCTGGGCCGGGCTGACCACCGGCGCCCGGGCCGTCGACGAGGCGCTCGACCTGGTCGGCCTGCTGCCCCGGCGCACCGTGCGGGTCAAGCAGCTGTCCGGCGGCGAGCGCCGCCGGCTCGACCTGGCGATGGCCCTGCTCGGCCGCCCCGAGGTGCTGTTCCTGGACGAGCCGTCCACCGGCCTGGACCCGGAGGCCCGGGCCTCGGTGTGGCGGCTGATCCGCGAACTGCGGGCGGCCGGCACCACGGTGGTGCTCACCACGCACTACCTGGAGGAGGCCGAGGAGCTCGCCGACCGGCTGGCGATCATGCACCACGGCCGGGTCGTCACCGGCGGAACGGTCGCCGAGGTGCTGGCCGCCCACCCCGCCCGGATCAGCTTCGAACTCCCCGAGCGCACCGGCCCGCACGCCGCGCTCGACCTGCCGGTCCTGCCCGGCGCCGTCCCCGAACTGGACGGCCGCCGGGTGCTGCTGCGCACCCCCGACCTGCAGGGCACCCTGACCGAGCTGCTCGGTTGGGCCGCCCGCCACCGGGTCGAGCTGGCCCGGCTGGACGCCCGCAGCGCCTCCCTCGAGGAGGCGTTCCTCGCCGTCGCGGCCTCCGCCGACCCGGCCGCCGCCCCCGTCGCCCCGTCGCAGATCGGACGTGCCGCATGACCGCCACCGCGCCCGCCCTCACCCCGTTCTCCCGGCTGCTGGCCCTCGGCCGGGCCGAGACCGTGCTGCTGCGCCGCAACCGCACGGCGGTGTTCCTGGCCCTGGTGCTGCCGTTCGTCCTGGTCGGCTCGCTCCGCTCGGTCCTGCGGGCCGCCGCCGAGCGCACCCCCGGGTTCGACGTGAACGGCAACCTCGTCACCAGCTCGATGGGCATCGTCCTGCTGGTGGTCGTCTACACCAACCTGACCACCGCCTACACCGCCCGCCGCAACGACCTGGTGCTGAAGCGGCTGCGCACCGGCGAGGCCGCCGACGCCGAGGTCCTGCTCGGCACCGCCGTCCCCTCGATCGGGCTGGCGCTGCTCCAGTGCCTGCTGCTCGGCGTCGGCGGCTTCGCCCTGCTCGGCCTGCGCGCCCCCGCGAACCCGCTGCTGGTGCTGGCCGGACTGGCCCTGTCCGCCCTGCTGCTGACCGGCCTGGCCGCGCTGTCCAGCGCGGTCACCAAGACCGTCGAGACGGCCGGCATCACCACCCTCCCGCTGCTGCTGGCCGCCCAGTTCGGCTCCGGCCTGATGATCCCGCTGGAGTCCATGCCGGACGCCGTGGCGAACGTCTGCCGCCTGCTCCCGACCACCCCCGCCTTCCAGCTCCTGCACATCGGCTGGCTCGGCACCGCCGGCACCGGCCCGTCCGAGGGCTTCCTCGGCAGCTGGGGCCCGGCCGCGCTGCCGCTGCTGCTGGCCCTGGCCTGGGCGGCGGTGGCGGCCTGGGCGGCCCGCCGCTGGTTCCGCTGGGAGCCGCGCCGCTAACCGCTAGATTCGTCGGACGATCATCCTGTAACGACGAGGGGGCCCAGCCGTGCGGGTCAGCAGCCCACGACCGGTCCGCCGCTGGCGGGCGCTGTCCAAGCCGCAGCGCACCGAGCTGTACGTGCGCTGGTCGCTGTACGCGGTGGCGCTGGTCCAACCGGTGGTGACGCTCGGCGTGGTGGCCGGGAGCTTCGGCCGCGACGGGGTGACGGACGCCGAGTCTGCGGTGGCCGTGGTCGGCTCGCTGGCGGCGGCGGCGCTGAACGGGGTGCTGGTCCGCGTCGGCATGGCCGCCTACCTGGGGCGGCGGGGACGCCCGTACGCCTGGGTGGCCGTGGCGGGCACGGCCTCGGCGGCCGTCTCGGTGGCGGAACTGCTGCTCGGGCCGCCGGTGGAGGCGGAGGGCGCGTCGTTCCCGCTGACGGTCTCGATCCTGACGATGACCTTCTGGATCGCCGCCACCGCGGTCGCCCTGTCGGTCCTGGAGACGGCCGCGGCCGCCGTGGCGGGCCTGCTGCTGGTCGCGCTGCCGCTCCTGCTGACGGGCGCCTCCCCCGGGTTCGTGGCCGGGCTGCTGACCGGTTGCCTGCTCGGGTCGTCGATCGCCGCCTGCACCGCCCGCGGCTCGGCCTGGACCGCGAAGGTGGTGTGGGAGCTGGACGCCGCCCGGGAGGCCCAGGCCCGGCTCGCGGTCGCCGAGGAGCGGCTGCGGTTCTCCCGGGACCTGCACGACGTGCTGGGCCGCAACCTGGCCACCATCGCGCTGAAGAGCGAGCTGGCGGTGCAGCTGGCCCGCCGCCGGCGGCCGGAGGCGGTGGACCAGATGACCGAGGTGCAGCGGATCGCGCAGGACTCGCAGCGCGAGGTGCGCGAGGTGGTGCGCGGCTACCGCACCGTCGAGCTGCACACCGAACTGGCCGGCGCCGCCTCGGTGCTGCGGGCCGCGAACGTCGACTGCCGCACCGAGCTGTCCGGTGCGGGCGGCCTGCCCGCCGAGGCGCAGTCGGTGCTGGGCTGGGTGGTCCGGGAGGCCGCGACCAACGTGCTGCGGCACTCGGAGGCCGCCAACTGCCTGTTCCGGCTGCGGGTGGCGGGCGGCACCGCGGTGCTGGAGGTGGAGAACGACGGCGTCCCGGCCGTTCCGCCGCCGCGCGCGGAGGGCGCGGGCAGCGGCCTGCGCGGCCTGGGCGAGCGGCTGGCCGCGCAGGGCGGCACCCTGAGCACGGCCGGCAGCGGCCCCGGGCGGTTCCGGTTGACCGCCGAACTACCGATCACAGCAAGGGGACTGGCGTCATGACCGACCTGGTGCGGGTGCTGCTCGCGGACGACGAGCACCTGATCCGCGGCGCCCTGGCGGCGCTGCTCGCCCTGGAGGACGACCTGACGGTGGTCGCCGAGGCGGCCTCCGGCCCGGAGGCGCTGGCGATGGCCGCCGCGCACCGCCCGGACGTGGCGGTGCTGGACCTGCAGATGCCGGGCCTGGACGGCCTGGAGGTGGCGGCCGAGCTGCGCCACCGGCTGCCGGAGTGCCGGGTGATGATCGTGACCGGGCACGGCCGCCCGGGCTACCTGAAGCGGGCCCTGGAGGTCGGGGTGCGCGGCTTCCTGCCGAAGACCGTCTCGGCCTCTGACCTGGCCGGGATCATCCGCACGGTCCGGGCCGGCGGCCGCTACGTGGACCCGGAGCTGGCGGCCGAGGCGATCAGCGCGGGCGACTCCCCGCTGACCCCGCGCGAGACGGACGTGCTGGAGCTGGCCGCGAACGGCTCCTCGATCGCCGAGATCGCCGACCGGGCCGCGCTCTCGCCGGGCACGGTACGCAACTACCTGTCCTCGGCGGCGGGCAAGCTCGGCGCGGAGAACCGGCACGCGGCGGTCCGGATCGCCCGCGAGCACGGCTGGCTGTGACCCGGAGGCCGCAGCCGGCCGCGCGGGGGCGTCACTTCCAGTCGAGGCCGGTGAGCTTCTCGTAGGCGTCGATGTAGCGCTGCCGGGTGTGGGTGACCACCTCGTCGGGCAGCCGCGGCGGCGGGTTCTCGCTCCTGCGGTCCCAGCCGGAGGCGGGCGAGGTCAGCCAGTCGCGGATGATCTGCTTGTCGAAGGACGGCTGGTCGTGGCCGGGCTCCCACTCGTCGGCGGGCCAGAACCGCGAGGAGTCGGGCGTGAGCACCTCGTCGCCGATCACCAACTCGCCGTCCAGCAGGCCGAACTCGAACTTGGTGTCGGCCAGGATCAGGCCGCGCTCGCGGGCGATGTCGCGGGCCCGGGAGTACACCGCGAGGGTGGTCTGGCGCAGCGTGGCGGCGAGTTCGGCGCCGATCCGGCGGGCGGTCTCCTCGTAGGGGACGTTCTCGTCGTGCTCGCCGACCTCGGCCTTGAGCGCCGGGGTGTAGATCGGGCCGGGCAGCTCGGAGCCGTTGTCCAGGCCCGCGGGCAGGCCGACGCCGCACACCGTCTGGGAGACCCGGTACTCCTCCAGGCCGGAGCCGGCCAGGTAGCCGCGGGCGACGCACTCCACCGGCACCATGTCGAGGCTGCGGCAGACCAGGGTGCGCCCGGCCCAGTCGGCGGGGGCGCCCGCGGGCAGCTCGGTGGAGACCACGTGGTTGGGGACGATGTCGGCGATCCGCTCGAACCACCACAGCGAGAGCTGGGTGAGGACGCGGCCCTTGTCGGGGATCTCGTTGGGCAGCACCCAGTCGTACGCGGAGGTCCGGTCGCTGGCCACCATCACCAGGTTGCCGTCGGCGTCCCGGTACAGGTCGCGCACCTTGCCGGTGTGCAGGTGGACCAGGCCGGGCACCTGGACCGGCTCGGGCTTGGTGACGAATCCGCTCACGCTCAGTCAGTCCTCACAGCTGGGGGGCTCTGCGGCCGAGTCTTTCACGCCCGCCCGCTCAGGAGCCGGTGCGCCCCTCCTTGCAGAGGTGGTCGAGCAGGTTGGCGGTGGCGCGCTGGATCCGCTCGTCGGTGTGCCCGGGCCGGTCCAGCGCGGGCGACCAGGCGAACGTCCCGGCGGCGAACACGTACGCGCCGCTGGGCGCCCGGTACAGCGAGGTCTCCTGGTGGCTGGGCCGCCCGGCGGCGTCCCGGTACGGGGAGTGGGCGAGCAGGACGCGTTCGGTGTGCGCGGGCAGCGGGACCTTCGGGTAGTAGCGGTCGGCCTCCCCGGCGACCAGGTCGGGCAGTTCGTCGCCGTCCGCCAGCCCGGTGCCCTGCCAGAGCCAGTGGCCGGTGTTGCGGGCCACCAGCGGCACCGGGGCGGGCACGCTGCCCGCGTACTGGATGCCCAGCAGGTGCTGCTCGGGCTCGCCGGCGTCCCGCCAGAGCGCGGACACCGCGCCGGGCACCCCGGCGGCGGGGTGGTCGGGCGCGACCCGCTGGCGCTTGCGGCAGTTCAGCAGCCGGGACGGTTCGCCGTTCGCCCCGGCCGACAGCTCGACCCGCCAGTACACGGCGTTCGCGGACAGGAACACCAGCGAGGTGCCGCCGTCCCGGGCCCGTTCGGCGGCCCGCCGCATCGGCTCCGACCAGTACTCGTCGTGGCCGGGGAAGACCAGCGCCTTGTAGCGGGAGGCGTCGACCAGGCCGGCGTGCAGGTCGGTGGCGGTGGCGTAGCCCAGGTCGTAGCCGTAGCGCTCGGCCCAGCGGATGAAGTCGTAGGCGTGCCCGACGTGCAGCGGCAGCCCGGCCCCGGCGTGCGGCCGGTCGAAGGAGACCGTGACGGCCGCCTCCCCCTCCCCCGCCAGGCGCCCCGCGCCGTCCCAGGCGTGGTAGAGGCTGGCCCCCAGGTGCCCGTCCTCGGGGAACAGGTTGTACGCCTGCCAGGTCACGTCGGGCAGCACCAGCAGCAGGTCGGCCGGGTCGAAGTCCCGCACGGTGAACGGGATGTGGCTGCGGTGGCCGCCGTCGGCGGTGGTCAGCACGGCGACGTACGCGCCGGAGCGCCAGTCCGCGGGGACCTGCAGCCGCCAGGACTGCCACCAGTGGTGGCAGGAGACGGTGCGGTCGGCGACCATCGGGGCGGGCTGGGCCAGGCCGGAGATCAGCGGGCTGGAGTACACCTGCCGGGCGCCGTCGCCGCCGTCGTGGCCGATCCGGTAGACGTCGACCTGGAACTCCTGCGGCGGGTTGACCGTGACCCGGAAGTCCACCGCGCCGCCGGGCCGGGCGGTGCCCGCCGAGGCGAAGCCCTTGATCTGCTGGCGCACGTCGTCGGAGTTGCGCGGGCCGCTGACCGCCGGACGCGGCCGGGCCGACCCGTCCACCGGGCGCTGCCCCGGGGCGTCCACGCTCACGTACCAGGGGACCACGCCCTCGCCGTCGGCCAGGTAGTGGTCGGGGCTGCGGAGCCAGGGCAGCGGGCCCTGCCCGAACGGGTCCGAGACCCCGTGCGCCAGCGTGCCGGACTCCCACCGGCGGTTGGATTCCGTCCCCACACGCCCTCCCCACCCTTCGCCCATCCACCGAGGGTTTTGGCAATTGCCATGCGGATGTGCGTGCGGACCAGCACACCACAGTTGGACGGCGAAGCGTCACCCCACCGTAGCAATTGGTACGGATGAAACCGGGTTTCCCGAGACACTCCCGAACCGTCCTGGTTCAGCCCGAAAGGCGCACCGGGCGCTCCAGCCGGACCCCGGCCCGTTCCAGCCAGGCGCGCAGCGGTCCGTCCTGCCCGTCCTCGACCGCGCGGGCCACCGCGGGGGCCAACTCGGCCCGGGGGGCGGCCGGGCAGACCAGCACCGGGCCGTCCAGCCAGTCCAGGCCGGGAGTGGCGGTGCCGGCGTCCACCGCGGCGCAGCAGACGGTGGCGGTCAGGTGCTCGACCAGCAGGTCGCGGCCGCTGCGCACGGGGGGCAGCGGGGGCGCGACCCGGGCGGCGCGCGCCACCTGGCCGGCCAGCGCGGCGGACAGCTCCTCGGCCTCGCCGGCGGCCAGCCGGGCCAGCAGCTTGTCCAGCGCCGGGCCGGTGTGCGGGCGGTCGTCGCCGAGCGCGGCCTGCAGCGCGGCGGCCTGGGCGCGCCAGCCGCGGTCGACGACCCGGTGCGGGTAGTCCGCCCAGTCGAGCGGCTGCCAGCCGCCGGCCGGCTCCTCGTGCAGCAGTTCGGCGGCCAGCCGGGACACCCGGGTGTCGACCAGGCCGGGTTCCTCCAGCAGGTCGCAGGCGGGGCGGTCGCCGAGCCGGTTCTCGTAGCCGTCGGCGAGCCGGTCGCGGCGGGAGAGCTCGGTGAGCGCGGAGACCACGCCGGCGTTCAGGTGCGCGGGGTGCAGGCCGAGCCGCCAGGCGGGCAGCGCGACCCGGGTGAGCAGCCGGTCCCAGCCCGCGTAGGCCAGGCCGACCTGGGCCTGGGCGGCGATCCGCGGCCCGTAGTCGACGGCCCGGGCCTGCTCGGAGGCCCAGGCGGCGACGGCGTGCTCGAGTTCGGCGGAGTGCTCGCGGCAGGCGCCGAGCAGTCGGCGGTCGACCGCGCCGGCCAGCGCGGCGGGGCCGCGGCGGCGCTCGCCCAGTGCGGCGTCCAGGGTGCGCACCCAGCGGCGGGCGGCGGCGATGTCGGGGTCGGCGGCCGCGGCGGTGCCGGCCACCACGGGGGCCAGCAGGGCGCGCAGTTCGCCGGCCCGCATCCACCACAGGAAGGGGGAGCCGATCACCAGCACCGGGGCGGCGGGGCCGGTCCGGCGCCCGGCGGGGTGCGGTTCCTCCAGCCAGCTGTCGCAGTCGGGGGTGAGCGCGATCGCGGCGGGCGCCGGCACGTCCAGGCGCTCGGCGAGCTCCTCGATCAGCCGGTACAGCTCGGGGGCGTCGGCCCGGGCCAGCGGCACCGCGGGGGTGACCGGCGGGACGGCCCGGCGGTGGCCCCGGGCGACCAGCGCGGCCAGGGCCAGGGTCAGCGCGGCGACCGCGCAGACCGCCCATCGGATGCCGTCCCAGAGCGGGGCGTCCGGCGCCCCGGGGGCGCCTATGTGTCCGGTGAACCGCCCGGCCAGCAGCACCGCCGCGCAGGCGGCGGGCAGCGCGGCGGCGGCCACGGCCCGTCCGCGCAGACGCAGGACGGCATGGGCTCGTGCGCGTGCGGTGTCCACTGCAGCCATCGCCGCGGCACCCCCTTCGCAGCCGACTCGACTCGATCAATTCCGGTACGGGAAGCGGCGGGTGCCGAACCCGGTGGTACGACTCGCGTGGCGCTCTCCCGCCAGTCTCGACGCCCCGGTGCGGGCGGGTGTTCCGGAAGTCCGGCGATTCCACCCGTCCTGGTGACACCGCGGCGGGGTGCGCCACGCTCCCAGCATCCCCCCGGCGCACCGGCGCGACGAGCCGCGTCCGCGCCGGTGCCCCCGCCCCGGCGCGATGCAGCGCACCCTAAGGCCCGCGCTCCCGCCCCGTCAGCGGGATGCCCGGGGCATCACCCGAAGGGCTGGTTTTCCGACCGCGGCGCTGACCGCGGCGACCTCGGGAAACGCCGCGGGGCGCTGCGTCCGGACGGGTCGGTCCGGGCGCAGCGCCCCGCGGGCGCGTTCTGCTACGGGAGTTGCTGCCCGGCGGCGGCCGCCGCGATGTCGGTGCGGTGCTGGGCCCCCTTGAAGGAGATCTCCGCGACGCCCGCGTACGCCTTCGCCCGGGCCTCGGCGAGGTCCGCGCCGACGGCGGTCACCGACAGCACCCGGCCGCCCGCGGTCAGCACCTCGCCGGCCGGGCCGGACCTGGTGCCGGCGTGCAGCACGGACGCGCCGTCGGCCTCCGCCGCGTCCAGGCCCTCGATCGGGTCGCCGGTGCGCGGGCTCGCCGGGTAGCCCTCGGAGGCCATCACCACGGTGACCGCGGCCTCCTCGGACCAGCGCAGCGGCTCCAGTTCGCCGAGCGTGCCGTCGGCGGCGGCGAGCAGCACGCCGGCCAGCGGGGTGCGCAGCCGGGCCAGCACGACCTGGGTCTCCGGGTCGCCGAAGCGGGCGTTGAACTCGATCACCCGGGTGCCGCGCGAGGTCAGCGCCAGGCCCGCGTACAGCAGGCCGGAGAACGGGGTGCCGCGGTGGCGCAGCTCGTCGACGGTGGGCTGCAGGACGCTCTCCAGCACCTCCGCGACCAGGCCCTCGGGGGCCCAGGGCAGCGGCGAGTAGGCGCCCATGCCGCCGGTGTTGGGGCCCTGGTCGCCGTCCAGCGCGCGCTTGAAGTCCTGCGCCGGGACGAGCGGGAGCACCGTGCTGCCGTCGGTGATGGCGAACAGCGAGACCTCGGGGCCGTCCAGGTACTCCTCGATGACCACGCGCTCGCAGGCCGCGGCGTGCTCCAGCGCGGCGGCCCGGTCCTCGGTGACCACGACGCCCTTGCCGGCCGCCAGGCCGTCGTCCTTCACCACGTACGGGGCGCCGAACGCGTCGAGCGCGGCGGCGGCCTCCTCCGGGGTGGTGCAGACGTAGGAGCGCGCGGTGGGGACGCCGGCCGCGGCCATCACGTCCTTGGCGAACGCCTTGGAGCCCTCCAGCTGGGCGGCCTCCCGGCCGGGGCCGAAGACCGGGATGCCGGCCGCCCGCAGCGGCTCGGCGACGCCGGCCACCAGCGGGGCCTCCGGGCCGACCACCACCAGGTCGGCGCCCAGTTCCCGGGCCAGCGCGGTGACGGCGGCGCCGTCCAGCTGGTCGACCGGGTGCAGGGCGGCGACCCGCGCGATCCCGGCGTTGCCCGGGGCGCAGTGCAGCTCGCTGACGGCGGGGTCTTGGGACAGTGAGCGGCACAGGGCGTGTTCGCGGGCGCCGGTTCCGATGACGAGGACCTTCACGCCTGCCAAGCCTAGTCGGTGGCCGGTTCCGCCCCGTCGGCGGCTCCGGTCGGAAGCTCCAAGTGCAGGGGCGGTCGACACCCGGTGATTCGTGGGAACGCACAAGCGTCCCCCCGAACGGCGGCCGCGTCACGTCGACGTCCCCGGCCCGGCTCGCTCGGACGGGTGAAATCCGGCCACCCGGCGCAACCCTCCCACCTCGGCTTCCGGAGGTGAAATCACATAACGATCACTGCGGAAGCGCCCCCACGCTCAGCCATTTGGCGGTAAGAAGTGCTGTTGGACCAGGACCCGGCCCCGCCGCCGGGCACGGCACCATGGGCGGCTCCAGACCCGCGCGCGGCGCCACGGGTCCGCACCGCCACGCAACGAACCGCGGGTTCCGCGCGCCGACGGCCCGACCCGCCGGGCCGTTCGGGTTCCGTACCGTCAGTCCCGGTGCCCGCCGGGCCTCCGCAGTCACCCCGCCACAGGGAGCGCCACAGGTGAGCCAGCCGGAAATGCAGCCCGAGGAGAGCCCCTGGGGCAAGGAGGTCGCCGACGACGACCAGTCCGTCCCGGGTGCCGCCGGACGGACCCCGACCCGGCGCCGCGCCGACCTGAGCGCCCGTCAGTTCCCGCTCGGCGACTGGGGCGAGCCCGCCGAGCGGCTGGAGGAGCTCTACCGCTGGTCGGAGGAGCGCGCGGTCGAGGCGATCGACTGGTACCGCCGGGACCGGGTCTGGAAGCGCCGCTGGGCCCGCCTGCTGCGGTTCTCCGCCACGGTGTTCGGCGTCGGCGGCGTCACCGCCCCGCTGGTCTCCCTCACCGGCGAGCTCCCGCACGCCATGGAGTGGGGCTACACCGGCCTCGCGCTGGCCGCCGCCTCGCTGGTCGCCGACCGCGCCTTCGGCCTCACCTCCGGGTGGATGCGCGACGTCTCCACCTCGCAGGCGCTGCAACGCCGCCTGGAGGCCTTCCAGTTCGACTGGGCCTCCGAGTGCGTCCGGGAGGTCCTGGGCCCCACCGAGGGCACCGCGGGCGAGGCCGCCGAGCGCTGCCTGGGCGTGCTGCGCCGGTTCTGCGAGGACGTCTCCGACATGGTCCGCACCGAGACCTCCGAGTGGATGCTGGAGTTCCGGGCCGGCATGAGCCAGCTGCCCACCCAGGCCCCCGGTTCCTGGGGCGGCCGCAACGAGGGCGGCTCCGGCGCCCAGGTCCGGGTCCTCCCCCCGCCGGGCACCCGTCCCACCATGCCCCGCCAGCGCCCCCCGGAGGGCCCGCTGCGCTGACCGGCCCGCCCGGCCGCTACGCGAAGACGACCATCGAGCCCTGGGTGACGCTGCGGGTGGCCGCCGTGTAGAGGCCGGACCAGGCGTGGCGTTCGCGGGCGTAGGGGTGGAAGTCGTCGATCGGCGGCCCGAAGGGCTGCTCGAGCCGGGTGGGGCCGAGCGGGCGGGTGGGCAGCGGCGGGTCGAGCGGGTCGATGCCCAACAGCGGTGCCACCGCCTGGAGTTCGCGCAGCAGCCCGTAGGATGAGCCCAACGGGCCGCCCGCGGCGAGGAGTTCGTCGGCGACCAGCGGGAGCTGGAAGTCCACCGGCAGGTACGCGCCCGCGTGGTCGAAGTGCCAGACCAGGTGCGACTGTTCGGCGGTGGTCTCGAACATCTCGAGCAGCTGCTCGTAGTCGCTGCCGAGCGCGTCCACCGGGGTCACCTCGAACCCGGTGAGCCCCAACAGGTAGGCGCGGCGCAGGAAGTGGAGCGAGTCGTAGTCGAACGCGGCTATCGACTCGACCTCCCCGGAGAAGCCCGGCACGTACGGGTGCACCGGAACCGGCGGCAGCCCGTGCTGGGCGAGCACCGCGTTGTAGCGGTCGAGGTCCTCGCGGAACGGGTTCTCGGGGCTGTGGGAGAGCACGTCCACGAGCGGGACGAGCCAGAGGTCGCAGGCCATGGG
The DNA here is from genome assembly GCF_003751605.1 of Kitasatospora cineracea. Taxonomy (NCBI): domain Bacteria; kingdom Bacillati; phylum Actinomycetota; class Actinomycetes; order Kitasatosporales; family Streptomycetaceae; genus Kitasatospora; species Kitasatospora cineracea. Next base: position 1,559,326 of record NZ_RJVJ01000001.1, on the reverse strand, counting down.
CCGGCTCATCCTCTCGGGTGGCGGGGCAACGGGCCCCAACCCTACCGGCCCGCGGCGGGCTCCCCGCTGCCCGGGCGGAACGGCCGGGCGAAGCGTCCGGGCGGCACGAAGCGGGGCATCGGCACCCGGCCGAGGCCGACCGCGGCGGAGGCCGGCCGGGGGGCGGCGGCGGGCGGCCGCTCGGCCGGCGCGGGCGGCGGCGGGATCAGCGGTTCGCGCAGCAGCCGGAGCACCGCGACGCCCTCGAGCGGCTGGCCGAGCCGCCGGGCCAGCAGCTCGACGGTGGCCAGGTTGTAGTCGTTGACGATCCGGTGCGCCCCGGCCCGGTCCCGGGCCTCGATCCGGTCGACCAGCTCGCCGTGCCGGTCCCAGCAGACCCCGGCCAGGTCGCCGCCGGCCCGCAGGTGCGGGGCGGCGAACATCCAGGACTGGATCCGCAGCCAGCCCAGGTAGTCGGCGATCCGGCCGTTGCACAGCACCCCGGCGGCCTCCTGCCAGAACCGCAGGTCGCAGCCGACCAGGACGTCGAGCTGCCCGGCCCGGGCGGCCCGGGCGGCGGCGTCGGCCCGGCGGCGCAGCGAGGACAGCCGGGACCAGTCGTAGCCGTGCGGCCGGCCCGACAGGTGGCGCAGCGCGTTGTCGGTGAGCAGGGTGCGGGCCTCGAAGATCTCCAGGAAGTCGTGCCAGCTGAACTCGGGGACGGTGAAGCCCCGGTGCGGTTCGCTGACCAGCAGGCCCTGGGCGGCGAGGTCGACCAGGGCCTCCCGGGCGGGGGTGGCGGAGACGCCGTAGATGTCGGCGATCTCCTTGACGGTGAAGTTCCGTCCGGCCGGGAGCCGACCGGCCATCATCTCGTCGCGCAGGGCGTCGGCGATCTGCTCGCGGAGGCTGTGGCGCCGGATCAGGGCGCGCCCGCCCCCGGTTCCCGCAGCGGTCATGGCCGCCCCCTCTCCGTGCCGCGCGCGCCCTCCTGCGGCCGGGACCCGGCGCGCAAAACGCGCACAGAGTACCCCGGAATGGTCAATCCGGACCAAGGGCACGGAAAATCCGCGCCCCCGTTCCGGCGGGGTCAGCGTTGCACGGGTGCGGGGATGCCGAGCAGCCGGTCCCGGTGGACCGGGAAGTCGGCCCGGCACGCGGCGACCTCGGCCGGGTCGAACTCGACGGTGAGCACCTGCTCGTCCGCCCCGGCCTCGGCCAGCACCCGGCCCCAGGGGTCGACCACGATGCTGCGGCCGGCCTGCTCGACCCCGCCGTGGGTGCCGGCGGTGTTGCAGGCGAGCACGAAGGCCTGCTCCTCGACGGCGCGGGCCCGGGCCAGCAGGTTCCAGTGCTCGGCCCGCCGGGCGGGCCAGGCGGCGGGGACCACCAGCAGTTCGGCGCCGGCGTCCAGCAGGGCCCGGAACAGCTCGGGGAAGCGCAGGTCGTAGCAGGTGGCCAGGCCCAGCACGGCGGGGCCGGCGTCCGCGGTGACGATCTCCTGGCCGGCGCCCATCACCACCGCCTCGCCGCTGTCGAAGCCGAAGCGGTGGATCTTGCGGTAGGTGCGGACCAGTTCGCCGTCGGGGGCGAACAGCAGCGAGGTGTTGTAGATCGGCCCGTCCGGGTCCCGTTCGACGATCGACCCGGCGTGCAGCCAGCAGCCGACCGCCTTCGCGGCGGCGGACATCGCCTCCGCGGTGGGGCCGTCCAGCGGTTCGGCGCCGGTCGGCCAGGCGTCGTAGGCGAAGCCCCCGACCGGCCACAGTTCGGGCAGCACCACCAGGTCGGCGCCGTCCTGGGCGCGGACCATCGCCGCCGCCCTGGCCCTCCGCTCGGCTGCCGGCTCGGCGTCCGACACGGCGAGTTGGATCAATGAAGCGCGCACAGTACCACCGTCCACGACAAGAGTCCTACGATCGTCACCCGAAAGCGCTGCCCTGCTCTCACCCGGCAGCGTAACGTGCCGTATGCGCGTCCGTGCGGAGGTCTCGGCAGCCCGGGCGACGTGGGACGACGCAAGCCGACGGAGGGGCCGGAGATACCCGTGACGGACAAGCAGACCGTGCAGGCGTACACCGATGCGTGGACGCAGTCGATCGAGTCCATATCCGAGCTGCTCGCCCCGCTGCCGACCGACGCCTGGAACCGGGCCACCGAGTGCCCGGGCTGGTCCGTGCGGGACGTGGTCTCGCACATCATCGGCGTCGAGTCCGAGCTGCTCGGCGACCCGCGCCCGATCCACGCGCTGCCGCGCGACCTGCGGCACGTCACCGACGACTTCTCCCGGTACATGGAACTGCCGGTCGACAAGCGCCGCTGCTGGACGCCGGTGGAGGTGACCAGCGAGCTGGAGTACACGGTGATCCGCCGCTCCCGGGCGCTGCGCAACGCCCGCCACGAGCCGACCGACCTGGTGCGCTGGCCGGCCGGCCCGCTGGCCCGGGACGTCCCGTACGCGACGCTGCTGCGGCTGCGGGCCTTCGACGTGTGGGTGCACGAGCAGGACCTGCGCCGCGCGCTGCAGACGCCGGGCAACCTGGACTCCCCGGCCGCCGTGGTGACCAGGGACCTGCTGATCGCTTCGCTGCCCAAGCAGGTCGCCAAGCAGGCCGGTGCGCCGATCGGCGCCACGGTGGCCTTCGACGTCGCGGGCGCGCTGCCGTTCCACCGCACCGTGCGGATCGGCCCGGACGGCCAGGGCACGGTGGACGACTCGGTGGTGCTGGCCCCCGAGGTGCGGCTGTCGATGGACTGGCAGACCTTCGTGCGGCTGTGCTGCGGCCGGGTCCGCCCGGAGACCGCGATCGTGAACGTGATCGGCGACCAGGAGCTCGGCAACCGGGTGCTCGCCCACCTGACGAGCACTCCCTGACGAGCACCCCCTGAGCCGCTACCGGTCCAGCTTGCGGCGCAGCCGCAGGATCATCGTCGTCCCGAGCAGCAGCGGCAGCAGCTGGAAGCAGAACGCCAGCTGGTAGGCGTGCGCGCCGTAGCTGTCGCTGCCCGGCTCGGCGAGCGCGTCCAGCAGGACGCCGATCCCGAGCAGGGTGATCATCGAGCCGATGAAGCCGCCCATGTTGGCGATGCCGGAGGCGGTGCCCATCCGCTCGGCCGGGTTGTACGCGCGGGCGTAGTCCAGGCCGATCAGCGAGGCCGGGCCGTTGCTGCCCATGACCAGCATCAGCACCACCAGCAGCCACAGCGGCGGGTGCCCGTGCGGCCAGGCCAGGGTCGCGGTCCAGCAGAGCGCGGTGACGGCGAGCACGGTGAACGCGATCGGCAGCCGGGAGGCGGCCGAGCGGGACACCAGCCGGCCGAACAGCAGGCCGAAGGCCATCCCGCTGAGCACCAGCAGGCTGAGCATGCCGCCCGCCCCGGCCCGGGACATGCCCTGCCCCTCGACCAGGTAGGGCAGCCCCCACAGCAGGCCGAACGCGGACGCCGGGAACGCCGTGGTGAAGTGCACCCACATGCCGAGCCGGGTGCCGGGCTCGGACCAGGCGGCCCGGATCTGCTGCCCGACCGGCAGCCGCAGGCTCTCCTGCCGCACCGGCACCGGCCCCGGCAGTCCGGGCGGGGCCTCCTTGAGCAGGGCCAGCACGGCGACGAAGACCGGCACGCCGGTCAGCGCGATCGCGCCGAAGGTGGTGCTCCACCCGGCGGTGTGCAGCGCCTGCGCGAGCACCATGGTGGTGACCAGGTTGCCGCCGGTGCCGACCAGGCCGGTGAGCTGGGCGACGAACGGGTTGCGGGCGGCCGGGAACCAGCGGGCGGCGACCCGCAGCACGCTGATGAAGGTCATCGCGTCGCCGCAGCCGAGCACCGCGCGGGAGGCCAGCGCGGGCGCGAACGCGGTGGAGAAGGCGAACGCCAGCTGCCCGGCGCTCATCAGCGCCACGCCCAGCAGCAGCACCCGGCGCGGGCCGATTCGGTCGACCAGCAGCCCGACCGGGACCTGCATCCCGGCGTACACCAGGACCTGCAGGATGGAGAAGGTGGACAGTGCGGAGGCGCCGATGCCGAACCGGGCGGCGGCGTCCAGCCCGGCCACGCCGAGGCTGGTGCGGTGCACCACGGCGAGGACGTAGACGGTGACGCCGACCGTCCAGGCGAACCAGGCGGCGCGGCCGCCCGGCGGGTGGAGGACGGCGGGCGGGGTGGCGGACGGGGCGGCGCCGGGGGCGTCGGCGGGCCGGCGGGGAGCGGGTGCGGACAGGGACGGTGCGGTGCGGGCGGGGTCCACGCTCATAGTGGCACCAGGCTAGTCATCCCATGACCTGACCTTTGTCCCGGGGTGCCCCCGGGCGTCCGGTTTCAGCCGGTGAGCGTCCAGCTCTCGGTCCGGGTCATGTACTGGTTGCGGAAGCCCTCGTCGCGGACCCAGTCGGTGGTGTCCCGCACCGTCGCGGTGACGGTGTGCCGGCCGCCCGGCTCCAGCCCCAGCGCCCCGGTGTCCAGCCAGGTGCCGTCCGCGCTGCCGGCGTCCACCGGCCGGCCGTCCAGCGTCCAGCCGATCTGCAGCTGCCGGGGGCCGGTCAGCGCCAGCGGCCGCACGTGCAGCCTGGGCCGCCCGGACACCGGGCCGGGGGCCGGCTCGGGCGGGTCGGCCGGCTTCACCCGGCGGTACAGCTGCTCGACGATCGCCTCCCGGGAGGGCAGGTTGTAGCTGCCGCCGAGGGTGCGCATCACCGAGTCCGCGGTCGGCCGGTACAGGCCGTTGGCACTGCGGTAGGCGCCGATCACGCCGCCGCCGTCCGGCGACTGGGTGCCCAGCCAGTGCCACCACTTGGTCTTCTCGCGGAGCATGTCCTCGGCGTCCACCGTGGACAGGTTCGGGTAGTCCGGGTCGTTCGGCGCCGAGTCGTACTCGTCGCCGAGGGTGCCGATGGTGTGGCCGATCTCGTGCTGGATGATCCGCCCGGCGTCCGGGCTGCCGCCGGACAGCGTGGTCACCCCGGTGCCGCCGGCCCCGCCGTACTCGGTGGAGTTGGCCAGCGCGATCAGGTACTGCGGGCCGTCGCCCTGCCCGGCCCAGCGGGCGGTGGCCTCCTCGTCCGCGCACAGCAGGCGGGCGGTGCCCTCGCACCAGAAGCGCATCCCGAGCGGGGTGGCGGGGGACTTCCCGGCGCTCTCGGTCTCCGCGATGCCGGGCACCGGGGAGGCCACGTCCACCCGCCGTATGTTGAAGAACCCCTGGTAGGTGCGGAACGGCTCGATCTCCAGCAGCGCCCGCCAGGCCCGGTCCGCCTGCTCGTGGAACAGCTGCTGCTGGGCCGCGGTGTAGCCGTCGCCGAGCAGCACCAGGGTGATCCGGTTGGACGCGTCGCCGGTCAGCCGCAGGTCCACCGAGGGCGCGCCGGGGGCCCGCAGGTCGGGGCGGGCCGCGGGCGGCGCGGGCCGGTCCGGGCCGGGCGGCGGGCCTATCGCCGTCGAGGGCGCGGGCGAGGCCAGCTCCACCGCGGCGGGCAGCACGGCGGCGGCCACCAGCAGCAGGGCGGCGGCAGAACGCATCACGGGGCCGGGGGCACCAGTCGGCATACGCGGGGGTCCTCGCTGCGACGGTCACCCGGCCTGGCTGCGCGGGTGGATTGATCGCACACACGTACCCATCCGGGCCGGGGGCCCGGCGGGGCCGGCGCGAAACTCCCTCGGGCGGCCCAATGCACGACCCGCCCGGACGCGTTCCGCCCGGACGCCACCGGGGCCCCCAAGTGCCGACCAGCACGCCGGAGTTGGAAATCCGACCGGCCGCCCGCCGCGCGGGATACGCTGCCGAACGGGGCAACGACAGGGGGGAACACCGCATGGAGACCCGGCAGCGCACCGACCCGCGCGAGACGTTCGGACGCGCACTGCGCGGCCACCGGCAGGAGGCCCGGCTCACCCAGCAGGAACTCGCCGCCAAGGCCGGGCTCGGCGTCCGCACCCTGTCCGACCTGGAACGCGGCGCGGCCGGCCCGCGCCCCGCCACCGCCGCCCTGCTCTGCGCCGCCCTCGGCCTCGGCGCCCCGGACGCGGAGGGCTTCCACGCGCTGGCGCTGGCCAGCTGGCACGCCGCCCGCCGCTGACCGGCCCCAGGAAGGGCCCCGGAAACGGCCACGGGCCCCGCTCCGGCACGCGGAGCGGGGCCCGTGGGGCGGGGCGGGATCAGCCCCAGGTGATCAGGCGCTTCGGGTGCTCCAGGACCGCGGCGGTGTCCGCCAGCACCTTGGAGCCGAGCTCGCCGTCGACCAGCCGGTGGTCGAAGGAGAGCGCCAGCGTGGTGACCTGCCGGGGCACCACCTTGCCCTTGTGCACCCAGGGCAGCTCCCGGACCGCGCCGAAGGCCAGGATGGCGGCCTCGCCGGGGTTGAGGATCGGGGTGCCGGTGTCGACGCCGAACACGCCGACGTTGGTGATCGTGATGCTGCCGCCGGACATGTCCGCCGGGGAGGTCTTGCCCTGGCGCGCGGTCTCCACCAGGTCGCCCAGCGCGACGGCCAGTTGGGGCAGCGTGCGGGAGCCCGCGTCCTTGATGTTCGGGACGATCAGGCCGCGCGGGGTGGCCGCGGCGATGCCGAGGTTGACCGCGCCGCGGACGACGATCTCCTGGGCCGCCTCGTCCCAGCTGGCGTTGACCTCCGGGTGCCGCTTGACGGCGGTCAGCAGCGCCTTGGCGACCAGCAGCAGCGGGCTGACCCGCACCCCGGCGCCGAGCTCGCCGCTCTCCTTGAGCTTGCGCACCAGCTTCATCGTCCGGGTCACGTCGACCTGGACGAACTCGGTGACGTGCGGCGCGGTGAACGCCGAGGCCACCATCGCCTGCGCGGTGGCCTTCCGGACGCCCTTGACCGGCACCCGGACGTCCCCGGCCGCGGTCGGCACCGGCAGCGCCACCGCGACCGGCTCGGCCGCGGGGGCCGCGGGGGCCGCCACCGGCTCGACGACCGCCTCGGCGGCGGTGTTCGCCGCGGCGTGCACGTCCTCGCGGGTGATCACGCCGTTCGGGCCGGTCGGCACCACGGTGCGCAGGTCGATCCCGAGGTCCTTGGCGAGCTTGCGCACCGGCGGCTTGGCCAGCGGGCGCTCCCCCTCGGCGACGGCCGGGACCGGCGCCGCGACCGGAGCGGGTGCCGCGACCGGAGCGGGCGCGGCGACCGGAGCGGGCGCCGGAGCCGCGACGGGCGCGGGCGCGGCGACAGCGGCGCCCGCCCCGTTGGTGCGGCGGGCCCGGCGCTGCGCCGAGCCGGTGCGCGGGCCGTAGCCGACCAGCACCTCGCGGCGCTCCGGCTCCGGCTCGGCGGCCGGGGCCGGGGCGGCGGCGGGTGCGGCGGCCGGTGCGGGCGCGGCGCCCGCGACGGCCACCGCGATGATCGAGGTGCCGACGTCGACGGTGGCACCCGCCGGGAAGTGCAGCGCCTCGACCACGCCGGTGAACGGGATCGGCAGCTCGACGGCGGCCTTGGCGGTCTCCACCTCGCAGACCACCTGCCCGTCGGTGACGGTGTCGCCCGGCTTCACGTACCAGGTGAGGATCTCGGCCTCGGTGAGGCCCTCGCCCACGTCGGGCATCTTGAACTCGCGGAGCGAGTGAACGTCAGTGGTCATCTCCGCCCCCTGTTCAGAACGCGAGCGCGCGGTCGACGGCGTCGAGCACGCGGTCCAGGTCGGGGAGGTAGGTCTCCTCGACGCGCGACGGCGGGTACGGGGCGTGGTAGCCGCCGACCCGCAGGATCGGCGCCTCCAGGTGGTAGAAGCAGCGCTCGGTGAGCCGGGCGGCGAGTTCGGCGCCCAGGCCCAGGAAGACCGGGGCCTCGTGCACGACGATGCCGCGGCCGGTCCGCTTGACGGACTCCTCCACGGTGGCGAAGTCGACCGGCGACAGCGAGCGCAGGTCGACCACCTCCAGCCGGCGGCCGTCCTCCTCGGCGGCCTGCGCGGCCTCCTGGCAGACCTTGACCATCGGCCCGTACGCGATCAGCGTGGCGTCGGTGCCGGGCCGCACGATCCGCGCCGAGTGCAGGGGCAGCATCGGGTCCTCGCCGACCTCGCCCTTGTCCCAGTAGCGGCGCTTGGGCTCCAGGAAGACCACCGGGTCGTCCGACTCGATGGCCTGGCGCAGCATCCAGTGCGCGTCGTGCGCGTTGGACGGGCTGACCACCCGCAGGCCGGCGGTGTGCGCGAAGTACGCCTCGTGCGACTCGCTGTGGTGCTCGACCGCGCCGATGCCGCCGCCGAACGGGATGCGCACGGTGATCGGCATCTTGACGTGGCCGAGCGCGCGGGCGTGCATCTTGGCGAGCTGGGAGACGATCTGGTCGAAGGCCGGGTACACGAAGCCGTCGAACTGGATCTCCACCACCGGGCGGTAGCCGCGCAGCGCGAGGCCGATCGCGGTGCCGACGATGCCGGACTCGGCGAGCGGGGTGTCGATCACCCGGTCGTCGCCGAAGTCCTTCTGCAGGCCGTCGGTGATCCGGAAGACGCCGCCGAGCTTCCCGATGTCCTCGCCCATCAGGACGGTCTTCGGGTCGCTCTCCAGCGACTTGCGCAGCGCCTCGTTGAGCGCCTTGGCGATGCTGAGCTGGCCGGCCATCAGTGGTGCTCCCCACCCTCGAAGGAGGCGGCGTACGCCTCGTACTCGGCGCGTTCCTCGTCGACCAGCGGGTGCGGCTCGCTGTAGGCGTGGTCGAAGATCAGGGTCGGGTCCGGGTCCGGCATCGAGCGGACGCCCTCGCGGACCCGCAGGCCCAGCTGCTCGCTCTCGGCCTCGATCCCGGTGAAGAACGCCTCGTCGGCGAGGCCCTCCTTCTCCAGGTGCGCCTTCAGCCGCAGGATCGGGTCCTTGGCCTTCCAGGACTCGGTCTCCTCGGACTGCCGGTAGCGGGTCGGGTCGTCGGAGGTGGTGTGCGCGCCCATCCGGTAGGTGAACGCCTCGACCAGGACCGGGCCCTGGCCGGTGCGGGCGTGGTCGAGCGCCCAGCGGGTGACCGCGAGCACGGCGAGCACGTCGTTGCCGTCGACCCGGACGCCGGGGAAGCCGAAGCCGGAGGCGCGGCGGTACAGCGGGATGCGGGTCTGCACCGTGGTGGGCTCGGAGATCGCCCACTGGTTGTTCTGGCAGAAGAACACCACCGGCGAGTTGTAGACCGAGGCGAAGGTGAAGGCCTCGTTGACGTCGCCCTGGCTGGAGGCGCCGTCGCCGAAGTAGGCGATCACCGCGTCGTCCGCGCCGTCCTTGGTGATGCCCATCGCGTAACCGGTGGCGTGCAGGGTCTGCGCGCCGATCACGATGGTGTAGAGGTGGAAGTTCTTCTCGTTCGGGTCCCAGCCGCCGTTGTTCACGCCGCGGAACATGCCGAGCAGGTTCAGCGGGTCGACGTCGCGGCACCAGGCCACGCCGTGCTCGCGGTAGGTGGGGAAGGCGTAGTCGCCGGTGCGCATCGCGCGGCCGGAGCCGACCTGGGCCGCCTCCTGGCCCAGCAGCGAGGCCCACAGGCCCAGTTCGCCCTGACGCTGGAGCGAGGTCGCCTCCGCGTCGAAGCGCCGCACCAGGACCAGGTCCCGGTAGAGCGAGCGCAGTTCCTCGGGCGTCACGGTGAGCGGGAATTCCGGGTGCTCGACCCGGTCGCCCTCCGGGGTGAGCAGCTGGACGAGCTCCGGTTCGGCGGTGGAGCCGGCCCGGGCCGGGTCAGGGACGCCGGGGGCGGCCTTCTTGCGCGCCCTCGACGTGCTTTTGACGGTCACGTTCACTCCTCGGTCTGTCCGGCCACCCGGGGTCGCCGGCGACCGGTCCGGTCGCCCCTCCGACCCGCGCGCGTGGGTGTGCGCACCGGTGCGGACAGGCGGTGTTCCCTTTCCGACGGCGTCCTCACGAGAACGTTACCCAGCGACGCCCTTTGGCGCGCTTGCGCTAGGACGTCCTAGTTGTTCTCCGGTAGGGAAACCGACGGTGTGACGCGGCTTACCCGTTCCGGTCAGGACACCAGCGCACGGTATCCGGGCACGGCCCGCTGCGAAAGGGGGTAACGGGCATCGATTTGTGCGACGCTTTGCAAATGACTGATAACGGACATATCAGGGTGTTTCTCCTCGATGATCACGAAGTGGTCCGACGCGGCGTGCACGACCTGCTCTCCATGGAGGGCGACATCGAGGTGGTCGGCGAGGCGGGAACGGCGGCCGAGGCGCTCAACCGCATTCCGGCGGTCCACCCGGACGTGGCGGTGCTCGACGTCCGGCTCCCCGACGGCAACGGCGTCGAGGTGTGCCGGGAGATCCGCTCCCAGGACCCCTCGGTGAAATGCCTGATGCTCACTTCCTTCTCCGACGACGAGGCGCTGTTCGACTCGATCATGGCGGGGGCCTCCGGATATGTCCTGAAAGCGATCCGCGGAACCGATCTGCTCTCCGCGGTGCGCGATGTCGCGGCCGGCAAATCCCTGCTCGACCCGGTGGCCACCAGCCGCGTGCTGGCCCGGCTCCGCGACGGGGGCGAGAAGGAGGACGAGCGGATCGCGCAGTTGACGAAGCAGGAGCGCCGGATCCTCGACCTGATCGGCGAGGGAATGACCAACCGGCAGATCGGCAACGAGCTGCACCTGGCCGAGAAGACGGTGAAGAACTACGTCAGCAGCCTGCTCGCCAAGATGGGCATGGAGCGCCGCACCCAGGCCGCCGCCTACGTCGCCCGCCGGCAGGCCGACCAGCAGCACTGAGAGCAGATTCGCACACGCTGTGTCAAGTCACCATCACGCCGAGTAATAGGCTCTGTGCGTGACGGACGGTCAGACCCTCTCCCTCGCGCCGGCCCGCCCGGACGCCACCGCTCCCCCCGTCGGAACCCTCAGCCCCCCGGTCGCGCACGCCGCCGTGGCCGGGGTCCTGCGCGCCTACCGCACCCCGCCGCCCACGGCGGTCGTGCCGGTCGCGGAGGGCCTGCTCAACCGGGGCTACCGGGTCACCACGGCGGCGGGCGCGTACTTCCTCAAGTGCTACGTCGACCGGGCCACCGCCAACCGGCCCGCGATCACCGCCCAGCACCGCGCCACCACCGCGCTGGCCGCCCGCGGCCTGCCGGTGGCCGCCCCGCTCGCCAACACCGACGGACGGACCGTCACCGCGCACGGCGGCCGGCTGTTCGCGCTCTACCCGTGGGTGGCCGGAAACCACCGGCACGGCACCGGGCTGCCCCCCGCCCGGTGCGGCGAACTCGGCACCCTGCTGGGGGCGTTGCACGGCGCGCTGGCCGACGTGTGCGCCCCGCTGCGGCAGCCCGCCGGGGTGCTCAGCGCCGAGGCCGAGGAGACCGAGCGGATCGTCGCCGAACTCCGCGACCTGGCCCGCACCCACCGCCCCTACGGCGCCTTCGACCGGCAGGCCGAACAGCACCTGACCCAGCGCCTGGACCTGCTCGCCGCCCACCGCCACCGCCGCCCCGGTCCCGCCGACGCCCCGCCCACCGGCTGGACCCACGGCGACTTCCACGGCCTGAACGTGCTCTACCGGGGCGACACCGTCAGCGCCGTCCTGGACTGGGACAAGCTCGCCCCGCACCCGGTCGCCGAGGAGGCCGTGCGGGCCGCCACCCTGCTCTTCAACGACCGCACCACCGGTGTCCTCGACCTGCCCCGGGTCCGCCACTGGGCCCGCGCCTACCGGGCCACCGGCGCCGCGGACGCCGAACAGGTCGCCCGCGCCGTCCACCGGGTCTGGTGGGAACGGCTGAACGACCTGTGGATGCTGCAGTGGCGCTACCAGCGCCGCGACCACCGCGCCGACCCGCTCTTCCCGGCCGCGGCCGGGCAACTGGCCTGGTGGTGCGAGGAGTACGAGCAGGTCATCGACGCGTTCGCCAACTGACCCGCCCGCACCGGCTACGGATGGACCGGCAGTTCCCCGATCCCCACCGAGGTGCCGGACGGGTTCGCGCTGGGGGACGTGGGCGCGGACGGGGTCGTCGATCCGCTGGGCTTGGTCCCGGTCGGGCTCGCCGACGTGCTCGCCGTCGCCGAGTGCGACGGGCTGGCCGAGGCGGACGCGGACGGGCTGGCCGAGGGCGAGGCGGTCGGCGACGGCGTGCTGCTCGGCGTCTCCTGCTGGTGGGTGCCGCCGCCCGAACTGCGGGTCGGCGCCGCGCTGCTGGGCCGCTCGACCGGCTCGTCGGTGGCGTGGGCGCTGGGGCTCTGCACCGGGGCGGTGGTCTGCTGCTGCTGCTTCTGCGGGTCCTCGGTGTGGTCCTTGTTGGCGGTGATCGCCAGCGCGACCCCGACGGTGGCGGCCAGCACCAGCGCGACCGCGCCCAGCACCCAGCCCCACGGGTTGCGCCGCCGCGGCGGCTCCGGCTCCTCGCCGTCGCCCCCACCGCCGCCGGCCCCGACCGCCGCCGGGTAGGGCTGCGCGGGCGTCCGGTACGCCGAGGTGGCCTGGTAGGGCAGCGCCTCGGTGGCGGCCGTCCCGGCGACCGGGTTCATCGGCTCGGTGAGCGAGGCGGACCCGGCGGGCGGGGTGCCCTCCCAGGCCCCGGCCGCGGCGGCGGCCGCCAGCCCGGCGGCGCCCGCCGGGTAGCCCGCGCCGGCCGCGCCGTGCATCTGCCGCAGCGCGTGCTGCACGTGGGCGCGGAACTCGTCGGCGCTCTGGAACCGGTCGTCCGGGTTCTTCTCCAGCGCCCGCAGCACCAGCGCGTCCAGCGGCACCGGCACCCGGTCGTTGGCCCGGGACGGCGGCACCGGCGCGTCCTGGACGTGCTGGTAGACCACCGAGAGCGGGGTCTCGCCGACGAACGGCGGCCGCAGGGTGAGGAGTTCGTACAGCATGCAGCCGGCCGCGTACAGGTCGGAGCGGTGGTCGACGGGCTTGCCGAGGGCCTGCTCGGGCGACAGGTACTGCGGGGTGCCCATCACCATGCCGGTCTGCGTCATGGTGGTGGCGCCGCCGGACAGCGCCCGGGCGATGCCGAAGTCCATCACCTTGACCGCGCCGTTCGTGGTGATGATGACGTTGGCGGGCTTGATGTCCCGGTGCACGATGCCGTGCCGGTGGCTGTAGGCCAGCGCCTCCAGCACCCCGGCGGTGATGATCAGCGCCTGGTCGACCGGCGGCGCCTCCTCGTCCACCAGCAGCTCGCGCACGGTGCGGCCCTCGACCAGCTCCATCACGATGTACGGGGTGGACTCCCCGCCGTGCTGCTCCTCGCCGGTGTCGTAGACCGCGACGATCGAGTGGTGGTTGAGCGCGGCGACGGCGTGCGCCTCGCGGGTGAAGCGGAGCCGGGCGGTGTCGTCCTCGGCGAGTTCCGAGCGCAGCAGCTTGACGGCGACGGTGCGGCCCAGCCGGATGTCCTGGGCGGCGAACACCTCGGCCATCCCGCCGCGGCCCAGCCGCCGGGTCAGCCGGTAGCGGCCGTCGCCGATCGTGGGGAACGGAACGGCGCTGCCGCGTCCGGGAGTTCGGGCCCCGGCCGGGAAGACCTCGGTGGGTCCGGTGGGCTCTTCCGGGTGGCCCGCGTCCTCGTCCCGGGCGTCCGCGCCGGGCACCTCCGGCTGCTGGTCCCCACCGTCGTCCGGTCGTTCGCTCTGACCCATCGCTCCTCGCCCCGGGCACCCGCTCGGCGCGCGCTCGCCCTGTCGGTTCTTCTTCAGCACGCTACCGTCTCGGGCCCTCCGACGTGGAACGAGACGGCGCACGCGGGGGTCGGTTCGGGTCGCGCGAGCCCGCCGGCACCCCGGTTCGAGTACCGTGTCGAGCGACTGCGCCCTGTGCCTCAGGAGTTGCCGGCGCTGGCCACCACGACCATCAGGATGATGAACGCCAGCATCAGCACGCCGGCGATGACGCAGATCACGATCGCCGCGGTCGAGCAGCCGTTGCGCTCGTTGGCCCGCGGGGCCGGGTAGGGCACCGCCATCGGCGGCGGGGTGGTCTGCGGGAAGACCGGCGCCTGCGGGAACGGCGGCGGGGTCTGCCCGAGCTGCGGGAACGGCTGCGGCGTCGGCGCGGCCGGCGGGAACGGCTGCGGGGTCGCGTACGGCGGCGGGGTCTGCGGGCCGGGCACCGGCTGGTACGGCTGCTGCACCGACGGCGGGCCCGCCTGCGGGCCGGGCACCGGCGGGAAGTTGGTCAGCGACGGCGCGGCGTGCACCGAGCGCGGCCCCTCGCCGATCACCAGCGGGGTGGACGCCTGCAGCGGGGTGTTGCCGCCGCCCTGCCCCCCGGCCAGGACCCGCTCCACCTCCTCGCGCATCGCCTCCGCGGTCGGGAACCGCTGCGCCGGGTCCTTGCGCAGCGCCCGCTCCACCAGCGCGTCGATCCCCGGGGTGACCGCCCGGTTCAGCGTGGACGGCGCCGGCGGGGTCTCCTGCACGTGCTTGTACGCGATCGAGAAGGCCGAGTCGCCGTCGAACGGCAGCTGCCCGCTGAGCAGTTCGAACAGCATGCAGCCGACCGAGTACAGGTCGGACCGGGCGTCCACGCTCTTGCCGAGCGCCTGCTCCGGCGACAGGTACTGCGGGGTGCCGACCACCATGCCGGTCTGCGTCATCGAGGTGACGCCGGACTGCAGGGCCCGCGCGATGCCGAAGTCCATCACCTTGACGACGCCCTTGGTGGACACCATCACGTTGGCCGGCTTGATGTCGCGGTGCACCAACCCCTGGTCGTGCGAGGCCTCCAGCGCCGCCAGCACCGCCGCGGTGATCTTCAGCGCCTGCTCGTTGGGCATCGCCCCGAGCGTGGTCACCTGCTCGTCCAGGACGTCCTTGAGCGAACGGCCCTCGACGAACTCCATCACGATGTACGGCGTGGTCGTCCCGTCCGGTGCGACGTCCTCACCGGAGTCGAACACCGAGACGATGTTGGTGTGCTGGAGCCGGGCCACCGCCTGCGCCTCGCGCCGGAACCGCTCCTTGAACGAGGCCTCCCGCCCCAGTTCGGTGTGCAGCGTCTTCACCGCGACCTGCCGGTCGAGCACCGTGTCGTGGGCGAGGTGGACCGAGGCCATGCCGCCCTGCCCGAGCATCCGCTGCAGCACGTACCGGCCGTGCCCGAGCGCGTACCCCTCGGTGGTGCCCTCAGTCATGGTCCCAGCTCCCCCTCGGCGCGCGGTACTTCCGGACACCGGTCAGGGTAGCGGTTCGGGGCCGCGCCGAAGCGCGGCCCCCGCAAGGCCACCGTGGGTAGGGCTACAGGTACGGACCGGAACGGATGCCGCGGCCCGGGCCGCCCTCCTCCGGCTCGCCCTCCGCCCCGTTCAGGCCCGGCGGGAGCGCCCGCCGCATCTGCTCCAGCTGGGCCCGCGCCGCCATCTGCTGGGCGAACAGCGCGGTCTGGATGCCGTGGAACAGGCCCTCCAGCCAGCCCACCAACTGCGCCTGGGCGATCCGCAGTTCGGCCTCGGTCGGGATCGTGTCGTCGGCGAACGGCAGCGACAGCCGCTCCAACTCCTCGACCAGCTCCGGGGCCAGGCCCAGCTCCAGCTCCTTGATCGAGCTGGCGTGGATGTCCTTCAACCGGGCCCGGCTCGCCTCGTCGAGGGGCGCCGCCCGCACCTCCTCCAGCAGCTGCTTGATCATGCTGCCGATCCGCATCACCTTGGCCGGCTGCTCGACCATCTCGGTCACCGGCAGCTCGCGCGGCTCGTCGTCCCCGTCGCCCCGCCCGAGCCCGCCGGCCGGCGCGGTGCCCACCGCCATCCCGTCCGGTCCGACGATCAGCACCTTCGGGCTGTCCTCTGATCTCCCGCCCGCCGCCTGTGACGCCTGGAAGGGATCCTGGTTCGACCGCTCGTTCATCGGGTTGGTCATAGCTCCTTCATATGCTTCGTCCGCCACGGAGGTCAACGAAGCCGGTCCGCCGATCGTCCCGCCCCGACCGGCCCCGCTCCGTTTCGGTGCCGTCCCCGCCCGTGTTCCGCTCCTACCCCGTCACCGCCGGCGCAGACGCAGCCCGACCAGGCCCAGGCCCAGGCCGATCAGCCCCAGCCCGGCCCCCAGCGGGAGCAGCCGCACGGACGGGTCGCTCCAGTGCAGCGAGGGCACCACCGGAACCACTGGCCCGGCCGCCAGCACGCCGTCGGCCTCCGCCGCCGCGGTCGCCTCCGGGTCCGCCGCCACCGCGTCCCCGTCCGCCACCGTGCCCGGGTCCGCACCGGGCAGCGCCGCGTCCGGCACCGGCAGCCCGTTCACCGCGCCGTCCCCTCCTCCGGGCCCCGCCCCGCCGCCCGTCCCGTCGTCCGAGGGCGCCGGCGACGGCGGGAGCAGCGGCACCACCGCCTGCTGGTGCCGCCCGTGCCCGACCGCGACGGGGGCGGGCACCGAGGACGGCACGGGCTCCACCGGCGCCTCGGGGGACGCCGAGGGCGAGGGCTCCGCGGACGGCGAGGCCGAACCGGACGGGGACGGGGACGCCGAAGAAGAAGGAGAAGGAGAAGCAGAAGGAGAAGGGGACGCGGACGGGAGCGGGGACGGCTCGGTCGACTCGACCGGGTCCGCCGGCTCCGCCGGGGCGGCCGGGACCGCCGGGGCGCTCGACGCGGCCGGGGCGGTGCGGGTGGCGGTGGCGGGCGGGGGCGTGCTGGCGGCCGGCGCCGACGGCACGGGCGGCGCGGACAGCGTGGGCGGCCCGGATATCGCGCCGCCCGGTGCCGGGACCACGGGTACCGCCGTGGCCCCGGCCACCTGCTGCCGCGCGGCGTCCAACTGCGCCCGGGCCTGCTGCCGGGCCGCGTCCAGCTGTGCCTGCGCCTGCTGCCGGGCCCCGGCCGCCGGGTCGGCGGCCAGGGCCGGGGCGGCCAGCAGCAGCGGGATCGCCACCCCGGTCAGCGCCGCCCAGCGGCGCAGCGCGGGCGGGCAGGCGGTGGCACGGGCCGGGACGGCGGGCACGGGGCGGCGGCGAGCGAGCATGGAAAGCAGGTCCTCCCGACGGCCGCTCGCAGTGGGACGCGGGCGGAGGCGGAACAGCTTGTGACCAGACTCACATACTCGGGCACTCCGGGCATTTCGACCCTCAGCGGGCGGCTCCGGGCACCTCCAGGAGCACCTTGCCGACCTGGGCGCCGGACTCGATCACCCGGTGCGCCTCGGCGGCCTCGGTGACCGGCAGGACCCGGTCGACCACCGGGCGGACGGCGCCCGCCTCGATCAGCGGCCAGACGTGCTCCCGGACGGCGGCGACGATGGCGGCCTTCTCCCCGAGCGGGCGTCCGCGCAGGTTGGTGGCGACCAGCGCGGCCCGCTTGGCCAGCATGGCGGAGAGGTCGACCTCGGCCTTGGTCCCGCCCTGCAGTCCGATCACCACCAGGCGGCCGTTGACCGCCAGGGCGTCCACGTTCCGCTGCAGGTACTTGGCGCCCATGATGTCCAGGATCACGTCGGCCCCGGCGCCGCCGGTGGCCTCCCGGACCACCTCGACGAAGTCCTGCTCGCGGTAGTCGACCAGGATGTCCGCGCCCAGCTCGGCGCAGCGGGCCAGCTTCTGCGCGCTGCCGGCCGTCACCGCGACCCGGGCGCCGACCGCCTTGCCCAGTTGGATCGCCATCGTCCCGATGCCGCTGGCCCCGCCGTGCACCAGCAGGGTCTCGCCGGGCCGGAGGTGGGCGACCAGGAACACGTTCGACCACACCGTGGCGGCCACCTCCGGCAGGCCCGCCGCCGTCACCAGGTCGACGCCCTCGGGAACCGGCAGCAGCTGCCCGAACGGGACCGCGACCTTCTCCGCGTACCCGCCGCCGGCCAGCAGCGCGCAGACCTCGTCGCCGACCGCCCAGCCGGACACCCCGGGGCCGAGGGCGGCGATCCGCCCCGAGCACTCCAGCCCCGGGTAGGGGGAGACCCCGGGCTTCGGGCTGTAGTGGCCCTGGCGCTGCAGGAGGTCGGCCCGGTTGACGGCGGTGGCCGCCACCTCGACCAGGACTTCGCCCTCACCGGGCACGGGATCCGGCACGTCGGCCCAGCGCAGCGCTTCCGGCCCGCCGAACTCAGGAAGAGTCATTGCATGCATGCCCCCGACGCTACTGCGGCCGACCGCGCGGACGGCCGGTTTCCGCGCGGTCGGCGGGGCCCGTTCGCCGCGGTGTCAACGGACACTCCGTCAGGGCGCGCGGGGGCGGCCCGACAGGGTGGCGACACTCCGGCCCCGGCGTCACCCCGGGGCGGGCCGACCCCCCATCCTTGTCCCTGTGCCGACATCCATCCCGCCCCAGGACACGGGTGCCCGACCGTCCCGTCTGACGCTCAGTCGCTTCCGGGACGCGGGCACCGACACCACCGACCCCACCCGCCGGATCGCCCTGCCGTCCCGGCCGACCCGGCCGCCGACCCTCCAGGTGGCCCGCCGGCTGCTGCTCGCGCTGGGCGTGCTGGTGGCCACCACGCTGATCGTGTACGCGGACCGCGCGGGCTACCACGACAGCGCGGACCCCTCGGTCAGCCTCCTCGACTCGGCGTACTACGCCACCGTCACCCTCTCCACCACCGGGTACGGCGACATCACCCCGGTGAGCGACAGCGCGCGACTGGTGAACATCTTCGTGATCACCCCGCTGCGCGTGCTCTTCCTCATCATCCTGGTCGGCACGACTCTCGAAGTGCTCACCGAACGCACCCGCCTGCAGTGGCGGATCGAACGCTGGAGGCACACCGTGCGGGACCACACCGTCGTCATCGGCTACGGCACCAAGGGCCGCAGCGCCGTGGACACCCTGCTCGGGCAGGGCGTCCCGAAGGAGTCCATCGTGGTGGTCGACCCGCAGGCCAAGGCCGTCGACCAGGCCACCCACGACGGGCTGGTCGGCGTGCTCGGCGACGCCACCCGGGCCGCCACCCTGATCCGGGCCGAACTGCCGCGCGCCGCCCAGGTGGTGGTCGCCCCCGAGCGCGACGACACCGCCGCCCTGATCACCCTGACGGCCCGTCAGCTGAACAAGGGCGCCACCGTGGTCGCCGCCGTCCGCGAGGACGAGAACGCCCCGCTGCTGCGGCAGAGCGGCGCGGACGTGGTGGTCACCTCCTCCAGCTCCGCGGGCCGGCTGCTGGGCATGTCGATGCTCAGCCCGAACGCGGGCGCGGTGATGGAGGACCTACTGACCTACGGCAACGGCCTGGACGTCACCGAGCGCCCGGTCACCAAGGCCGAGGCCGGGCTCAGCCCGCGCGAGCTGGACGACCTGGTGGTGGCGGTGGTCCGCGGCCGCCGGGTGCTCAACTACACCGAGCCGGAGGCCGCCGTGCTGCAGCTCACCGACCGCCTGATCGTCATCAAGCCGGGCACCCCGGTCACCCACTGACCGGGAAGGACGGCGGAGGCGGAACCGGGGCCACCGGTTCCGCCTCCCGCCGTTCCACGTGGAACATCCCGCTCAGGACAGCGGCAGCGCCAGCACCTCCGCGTACTCCCCCGCCGCCAGGCCACCGGGCGGGACGACCGCCAGCGCCTCGGCCCGGGCCAGGCCGCGCAGCATCGCCGGGCCGTCGTGCGGCAGCGGGGCCAGCCCGGCGGCGCTCCGGCGCACCGGGTGCAGCCGGGTGTCGACCGGGTGGCCGGGCAGCGCGGCGGCCAGCGGCTCGGCCGGACCGGCGGCCGGTGCGGTCCGGCCGGACAGCGCGTGCAGCAGCGGCAGCGCCAGCGTGACGGTACCGGCCACCGCGGCCAGCGGATTGCCGGGCAGGCCCACCAGGTGGCGGCCGCCGGGCAGCGCCGCCAGCAGCATCGGGTGCCCGGGCCGCACCGCCACCCCGTCCACCAGCGGGTGCCCGCCGGTGGCCTCCAGCGCGGCGTGCAGGAAGTCCACCGGCCCGGCGGCGGTGCCGCCGGTGGTGAGCACCAGGTCCGCGGGCGAGCGCCGGATCGCGTCCCGCAGCAGCCCGAAGTCGTCCCGGACGTAGCGGCTGCCCAGCAGTTCGGCCCCCGCCCCGGCCAGCCAGGGCGGCAGCAGCGGGCCCAGCGCGTCCCGCACCCGCCCCGGGCCGGGCAGGCCCGCCA
The DNA here is from genome assembly GCF_003751605.1 of Kitasatospora cineracea. Taxonomy (NCBI): domain Bacteria; kingdom Bacillati; phylum Actinomycetota; class Actinomycetes; order Kitasatosporales; family Streptomycetaceae; genus Kitasatospora; species Kitasatospora cineracea. The sequence continues at coordinate 1,539,391 of NZ_RJVJ01000001.1, read as the reverse complement.
CCAGCAACTCGTCGCCCAGCACCAGCAGTTCCACGGTCGGGCGGCGGTGCACCGCCAACCGGTCGTGCCCGGCCGCGGCGGCCAGCCCGAGCACGGCCGGCGTCACCGGCAGCCCCGCGGGCAGCAGCTCCTCGCCCCTGCCGCACTCCTGCCCGCGCGGCCGGACGTCCTGCCCGGGCACCACCTCGCCGCGCAACTGGGCCGCGCCGTCCGGCAGTTCGGTGAGCACCCCGTGCTCGCGCCGGAGCACCCCGGTGGCGCCGGGCGGCAGTTGGGCACCGGTGGCGATCTCCACCGCCGCGCCGTCCGCCAGCGGCAGGCACGCCTGTCCCGCCAGCACCCGGCCGGACAGCCGCCACGGTCCCGGACCGGCCACCGCCCAGCCGTCCATCGCCGAGGTGTCGAAGGCCGGCAGGTCGGTGAGCGCCGCCAGCGGCTCGGCCAGCGTCCGCCCCGCCGCCGCCGCCAGCTCCACCCGCTCCACCGGCAGCGGCCGCGGCACCGCCGTCCGCGCCGCCCGCCGGGCCGCCGGCCACGGGCAGCCGCGCAGGGTGGCCCCCGCGGAGGTCACCCGGACCTCGTCGGCCGGACCGACCGGCGCCCGGTTCATCGCCCGTCCGCTGCGTCGGGTCCGGCATCGGCCGCCGCGGCGGCCCAGCGCTCGGCCAGCGCCGTCACCCTGGCGTTCGCCTCGGCCACCGCCGCCGCCCCGCCGCCGTTCGCGGCCGCCGCGTAGCCGACCAGGAACGCGGTGAGCGGAGCGGCGGGGCGCTCGACGCCGTGCGCGACCACCCGGGTCATGTCCAGCAGCCCGCGAACGTCCACCGCCAGGTCCAGGCCCAGTTCGGCACCGGCCGCGGTCATCCACTCGTCCAATGTGCGCTCCATGACGCCCATGCTGCCCGATCCGCCCGCCCGCAAGCCGCTTCCCCCGTGAGCGCCACGCGTCGTTTCCCTCACCGCCCGCCCGCGGCCCCGGTGAACGGCCCGCCGCGCCCCGTCAGCCGCGCCCCGCCCGGTCGCGCCCCGCCCGGTCGCGGGCCGCGGCGAGTTCGTCCCAGGTGTCGCAGTCGAAGGCGGCGCCCGCCGGGTCGGGCAGCCGGGTCAGCCGCAGCGGGGCGAGCAGGCCGCGCAGCGGGCGGCCGGCCGGGTCGCCGAGCGCGGTGCGGGCCGCCCGCAGGGGCGCGGTGCGGTAGGCGGCGGCCAGCGGCTGGTCGCGGCCGTCGGCGTCGACCAGCAGGGCCCCGTCGCAGCGGTCGCCCCCGTCCCCGTCGAGCGCGGCCAGCAGCCGCCGCACCGTCGCGGTGTCCAGGAACGGCAGGTCGGCGGCGAGCAGCAGGACCCGGGGCGCGGTCACCGCGGGCAGGGCGGCGGCCACCGCCGCCAGCGGGCCGCCGCCCGGCGGGTCCTCGCGCAGCCAGCGGACCCCGGCCCGTTCGGTGGGCCGCTCGGGGCCGACCACCAGAGTCTGCCGGGCGTCCGCGCAGGCCGCCAGCACCCGGTCCAGCAGGGTGCGCCCGCCGACCGTCAGGGCGGGCTTGTCGGCCCCGCCGAGCCGCCGGCCCGCCCCGCCGGCCACCACCACCGCGTCGTACCCGTCGTCCGTCACCCCGGCAGTATCACTGCTCGCCGTCGACGATCTCCGCGTCGACCACCTCGTCGTCGTCGGCCCCGTCGCCCCGCACGCCCCGGGTGTCCCGGTCCGCCGCCCGGCGGCGGGCGACGTTCGCGGCCGCGCCGTGCTCCAGGATGGCCGGCAGGGTCAGGCCGCCGTAGCGCTCGTTCATCGCGGCGGCCAGCGCCTCCGCGTCGTCGGGGTGGTCGTGCAGCGCCTCGTCGAAGTCGCGCAGGTAGCCGGCGGTGAAGGCGAGCACCCGGTGCGCGGCGTCGTCCGTGCCGGGGGCGCGGTGCCCGGCGATCACCCGGTCGACGCCGAGGTCGGCGATCCGGCCCAGGTTGTGCGACCACTGGCCGCGGGCGTCCGGGTCGGTGTCGGCGGTCCAGACGTGGGTGCCGTTGTAGACGAAGTCGCCCGCGACCACGGTGCGGATGCTCGGCAGGTGGGCGACGGTGGAGCCCGCGCTGTCGCCCTGGCCGAGCTGCAGGATCCGGATCAGCTGGCCGTCGATCATCAGCGGCTGCGGCATCAGCAGCCCGGGCAGCAGCGGCTGGTCCGGGATGTCGTCGCCGTACACCGGCTTCCACTGCGCGACCTTCGCCGCCGCGGTCTGCCCGATGCCCTCCACCACCGAGGGCGCGGCCAGCAGTTGCGCGGCCGGGAACAGCCGCAGCACCTCCTCCGCGCCGAAGTAGTGGTCGGGGTGCTGGTGGCTGACCACGATCGCCAGCAGCTCGCGGCCCTTGCCGGCGATCCACTCGGCGAGCTCGCGCCCGGCGCTGCGGGTCAACTGGGCGTCGACCAGGATCGCCGTGCGCTCGCCCATGATCAGGCTGGAGGTGGCGAAGAACGCGCTCTCCGGCCCGGTGAAGACCTCGACCTCCAACGGGCGGAAGGCCGGCGCGGCGCCCGCCCGGTGGCCGTGGGCGCTCTCCTCGGGCAGTGACGCGGTCACGGCTGCTCCCCTGATCGGTGCGGCGGCGGGCACGGGCCGGCCCGTCCCGTCCAGCCTGGCCGGAAGGCCCCCGGGCCGCCGGGTGGGAGCGCCCAGGAGGGTGATCACCGCGACCCCCCGGCCCGCCACGGGCGTCGACTATTGTCGTGGGTCCCCGCACACCGGGCACCTCGCACACACCACCCCGGGAGTACCTGATGGACCGGCTCGACAACACCGTCCGCGACTACGCCTGGGGTTCGGCCACCGCCATCCCCGAGCTGCTCGGACGGCCGGCCACCGGTTCCCCCAGGCCGAGCTGTGGATGGGCGCCCACCCCGGGGCGCCGTCCCGGGCCGACCGCGGCGGCGGCCCGGTCCCGCTGGACCGGCTGATCGCCGCCGACCCGGTCGGCGAGCTGGGCGCCGCGTCCGTCGAACGGTTCGGGCCGACGCTGCCGTTCCTGGCCAAGGTGCTCGCCGCCGCCCTGCCGCTCTCCATCCAGGCCCACCCGACCAGGGCGCAGGCCCGGGCCGGGTACGCCGACGAGGAGGCCCGCGGCATCCCGCTGGACGCCCCGCAGCGCAACTACAAGGACGACAACCACAAGCCCGAACTGATCTGCGCGCTCAGCGAGTTCGAGGGCCTGTGCGGCTTCCGCACCCCCGCCGGAGCGGCCGCCCTGATGGCCTCGCTCGACGTCCCCGGGCTGGAGCCGCTGATCGACCTGCTGCACACCAAGCCCGAACCGGAGGCGCTCGGCGGGGCGCTCGCCGCGGCCCTGGGCCTGACCGACGACGCGGGCCGCGAGACGGTGGCCGCCGTCGCCCGCGCGGTCACCGCCGCCGCCCCGGCCGACCCGACCGGCGAACTCGCCGGGTACGCCTTCGCCGCCGCCGAGCACCCCGGCGACCCCGGGCTGGTCGCCGCGCTGCTGCTCAACCACGTCCGGCTGCAGCCCGGCGAGGCGCTCTACCTCGGCGCCGGGCTCCCGCACGCCTACCTGCGCGGCACCGGCGTCGAGATCATGTCCAACTCCGACAACGTGCTGCGCTGCGGCTTCACCCCCAAGCACGTGGACGTCCCCGAGCTGCTGAAGGTGGTCGACTTCCGGGCCGGCCGCCCGGAGGTGCTGCGCCCCGAGCCCGGCCCGGACGGCGAACGGCACTACCCGGTGCCGATCGACGAGTTCCGGCTCTCCCGCTACGAGCTCGCCGACCGCCCCGCCACCCTGCCCGGCGACGCCCCGCAGATCCTGCTCTGCACCGCCGGAACGGCCCACCTCGCCTCGGGCGGCCAGGAGTTGACGCTGCGGCACGGCGAGTCCGCCTTCCTGCCGGCCGACGGCACCCCGACCCTGCTCACCGGCCCCGGCGCGACCGTCTTCCGCAGCACCGTCACGCTCGGCCAGAGCAGCTAGAGCAGCCAGAGCGGCCAGAGCAGCTAGAGCGGGTGGCGCGCCTGGTACGCCAGGCGCGGGCCGGCGTCCGCGCCGAGGGCGGTGAGCAGTTCGTCCAGGGCCAGGAACCAGGCCCAGCGCTCGCCGCCGCCCGCCCGGGCCAGGGCCCCGACCAACAGGTCCTCCAGCTCCGGGACGCGCTTGTCCTTCCACACCTTGTCGGCCAGCGCGACCAGCAGGTCCTCGGCGGTGGAGGACGGGCCCCAGTCGGCGTGCCCGGCCGCGAACCGGGCCAGCTGCGGGGCCACCCCCGCCGCCAGCAGCAGCTCCCGGCCGGCCGGCTCGTGCGCCGAGCCCGGGCCGGACAGCTCGGAGCGGTGCACCGCCTTGCCGATGTCGTGGGTGGCCGCCCCGAACAGCACCGCCGACCGGTCCACCGCCAGCTTCGGGCAGCGCTCCGCCGTCCAGTCCGCCAGCCGCGCCGCCACGTCGTGCACCAGCCGCAGGTGCGCCACCAGCCGGGGCGGCGCCCCCGCCCCGGTCAGCAGCGCGACCGCCTCGTCCGGCAGCGGGAGCAGTTCCAGGTCCTCGTCCATGGCGGGCGACCCTACCGGACCCGGTTAATCGCTTGACCGTGCACCGGCAAGGCGGCTGCACTGAACCGGACAGGCGACCGCGACCGCGGAAGGCGGCGGCATTGATCGACATCCGGCTTACCACCGAGCAGGACCTCGACCTGTTCGTCGAGACCATGCACGCCGCGTTCGGGATGTTCGTCGACCCGCCCGGCGAGGGCGGCACCGGCGTCTGGTGGTCGGCCTTCGAGCCGGAGCGCGGCCTGCTCGCCCACGACGCGGACGGCCGGCCGGTCGGCACCGCCGGGGCGTACACCCTCGAACTCACCCTGCCCGGCGGGCGGATCGTCCCGGTCTCCGGGGTGACGGCCGTCGGCGTGCTGCCCTCGCATCGGCGGCGGGGCGTGCTCACCGCGCTGATGCGCCGCCAGCTCGCCGGACTGCGCGAGCGCGGCGAGGTGCTGGCGGTGCTGCTCGCCTCCGAGTCGGTGATCTACCGCCGCTTCGGCTACGGGCCCGCCACCTCCACCCAGAACTACGCCGTGCCCCGGCAGCGCGCCGCGCTCGCCCCGCTCCGGGCCGGGGACGCCGACCCGGGGACGGTCGAACTGCTGCACCGCGACAAGGCGGTGGAGCTGCTGGAGCGGGTCTACGACGAGTACCGGCGGCTGCGCCCCGGCTCGGTCTCCCGCCCGCACCGCTGGTGGGAGCGCGGCGCCGGCCAGCCCCCGATCGCCCCCAAGCCCCGCTACGTCGCCCTGCACCGGGACGCCGCCGGCCGGCCCGACGGCTACGCCAGCTACCACGTCGACGACGACCGCACGCTGCGGGTCGACGAGACCATCGCCGTCACCGACGCCGCGTACACCGCGCTCGCCCGCTACCTGCTCGGCCACGACCTGGTCCAGCGGGTGGTGTTCCGGCACGTCCCGCCGGACCACCCGCTGCCCTGGCTGCTCGCCGACCACGGCGCCGGCCAGCCCGAGAAGTACACCGACTGGCTCTGGGCCCGGGTGCTGGACGTCCCCGGCGCGCTCACCTCCCGCGGCTGGAGCGCCGACGGGGAACTCGTCCTGGACGTCGACGACCCGTTCCTCGGCGAGCACCACCGCCACCTGCTGACCGTCCGCGGCGGCGAGGCCGCGTGCGTGCCCACCGACCGCGAACCCGACCTCTCGCTCGACGTCAGCGACCTCGGCACGATCCTGCTCGGCGGCACCGCCCCCAGCACCCTGGCCCGGGCCGGCCACCTCCGCCTCCACCACCCCGACGCCGCCGCCCGCGCAGACGCCCTGTTCCGCGCCGAGCGCGCCCCGCACTGCCTGCACTGGTTCTGAACGCCCCGCCCCGGGAGGGGGCGGTGCTCAGTCCGTCCGCGTTCCCCCGCCGCCCGGGGCCGAGCCGGTCAGCGCCGGCTCGGCCGCCGCAGGAGCCGCAGCGGCGGCCGGGGCGGCGGCCGGGGCCGGGAGCTGCGCCGGCCGCTCCAGCGACTGCGGAGGCCAGCGGCGGTTCATCGCCTTGGTCAGCTTCCGGCCCAGGTTCTGGAACGGCACCTCCACCAGCCGGTACACCACCCAGCAGACCGCCAGCAGCACCGCGACGTACCCGGCCACCCAAGACCAGCGCTCGGCGAACGGCATCGCGGCCAGCTTGTTGTAGTAGTAGTTGCTGTCCCAGCCGAGCTGCCACAGCAGGAACCGCTTCACCGGCCAGTGCAGCAGGTACACCGAGAAGCTCACCGCGCCCAGCCAGGTCATCACCCGCGGCAGCCGCTTGTTGCGCAGCAGGAAGAACAGTCCGAACGACGCCCACGCCCCCAGGTACGCGTAGGACCAGGCCGGCCAGGTGAAGGTCGCGGTCGCCCGCCCCATCGCGTCCCGGTTGTACATCCAGCCCACCAGGGCGCCCGCCGCCACCACGAACCCGACGGTCAGCCAGGCTTCGATCCGCTCGATCTGCCCGTGCTGCGCGCGGTAGATCACCGTTCCCGCGAACATCGTCGCCAGGATGGTGAAGGTCTCGTACGCGGGCGTCCGGCCGTTGGTGAACACCAGCAGCAGGCCGAACCCGCCCAGCAACAGGCCGCCGATCCGGGCCAGCGCCGCGTTGCCGCTGAGCATGCAGACCAGGCCCGCGACGACGATGAGCACGGCCGCGGCCACCAGGTGCTGGAGCTCCGGCAGGGTGTGGGTCAGGCTGTACGACGGGACCCACACGCCCAGGACGAGCGCGATGCCGCCCGCCGTCACGGAGATCATCGAGCTGCGCCGGTGCCAGGCCACCGTGAAGAGACTGCTGACGAAGAAGTAGAAGAGCATCTCGTACGTGAGCGTCCAGGAGATGCCGAGCGCGTTGACGACGCCGAGCATGTCCGACAGCATCAGGCCGTTGCCCGCCAGCCAGAGCTTGTCGTGCCCGTAGCCGTCGAAGGTGAGCACCTGGTAGTCGTGCGGCAGCAGGAACTCGGCGAGCAGCATGCTCACGATCAGCGCCGGGTAGATCCGGAAGATCCGGCCGATCCAGAAGGCGCGGACGTCACCGCGGCGCTCCAGAGAGGCCGGGATGATGTACCCGCTGACGATGAAGAACGCGATGACCCCGTAGAAGCCGAGGTCGAAGTGCGCGGCTATGGTGCCGCCGTAGGGGATCAGCCGCATGATCTCGAAGTGGTGGGCCGCCACGGCCAGCGCGGCGATCCCCCGCAGCGCGTCCAGCCAGCCCAGCCGGCTCCCCGCTGCGGCGGCGCGCTCTCCCCGCCCCGCCCGCCGGGCCCCCCAGCGAGTCAGCAATCCCTTGGTCGTCATTCGCCGGAGACTAACCCATACGAAGCGTCCGCTCCCGGCCGGGGTCCGGATGCACTTTCCGGCCCCGACCTGCGGCCCGCCGGTCGCGTACCGCTGTGCAGCCGGCCCCGGGGACCGTGCGGCGAGATGCGCGGACCTACGGGTCAGGTCACGTCCCTGGTCATGTCGACGAAGCGCGAGTAGTGGCCCTGGAAGGCCACGGTGATGGTCGCGGTGGGGCCGTTGCGGTGCTTGGCGACGATCAGGTCGGCCTCGCCGGCCCGCGGGGACTCCTTCTCGTAGGCGTCCTCGCGGTGCAGCAGGATCACCATGTCGGCGTCCTGCTCGATCGAGCCGGACTCGCGCAGGTCGGAGACCATCGGCTTCTTGTCGGTGCGCTGCTCGGGGCCTCGGTTCAGCTGGGAGAGCGCGATCACCGGGACCTCCAGCTCCTTCGCCAGCAGCTTGAGGTTCCGGGACATGTCCGAGACCTCCTGCTGGCGGCTCTCGGCCCGCCGCGAGCCGCCGGACTGCATCAGCTGCAGGTAGTCGATGACCACCAGCCGCAGGTCGTTGCGCTGCTTGAGCCGCCGGCACTTGGCCCGGATCTCCATCATCGACAGGTTCGGCGAGTCGTCGATGTACAGCGGCGCGGCGCTCACCTCGGGCATCCGCCGGGCCACCCGGGTCCAGTCGTCGTCCGTCATGTTCCCCGACCGCATGTGGTGCAGGGCCACCCGGGCCTCCGCGGACAGCAGGCGCATGGCGATCTCGTTGCGGCCCATTTCGAGCGAGAAGATCACGCTCGGCAGGTTGTTGTGGATCGAGCAGGCCCGCGCGAAGTCCAGCGCGAGGGTCGAGTTGTGAGTGGGCACCATCGACCGGGTGGCCAGGTACAGGTGGTCGGGGTTGTCGACCTCGACGCACCGGACGCGCACGCTGTCGACCTCGCGGACGTCGACCACGTAGCGCTGCCGGAGCCTCGGGGTGGCCGGGCGCCGGCGCTCGGCGTGGACAACCCGCTCGCGCGCCGGCCCGAAGACCTCGCCGGTCGGGGTGAAGGTGACGGTCCAGACCGTCGGGGACTCCTCGGACCGGCCGTTGACCCGCTCGGTGGCGACGTCGCACCGGTGGCCCAGGCCCACGACCAGGTCGCGGAAGCCCTCGGCGAGCTCCCGGTTCGCCACCGCGAACTGCACCGAGCCGGTGGCGCTGACGGTGCCGTCGGTGTCCAGCAGCCCGGCCAGCAGGGCCCGCCGCTGGGCGACGGAGCCGCGCAGGTAGGCCGCCGGGACGTGCTTGCGCCCGAGCACGCCCAGCTCGCGCAGGGCGGCCGCGCAGGCCCGCTCGGAGGTCTCGGGTTCCGCCGCGCCGTGGCACAGCGCGTAGGTCGGGGTGTCGCCGATCCGCCGCGCCGTCAGGCCGTCCGCGGCGAGGCGCTCCAGCACCTCCGGGTCGGTGGTGGTGATCCGGGCGGCGTCGGTGTGGCCGCCGCCCAGCCAGGCGCCGAGGGCGTAGGGCGGGATCGGGAGGTCCTGCTCGGGCAGGTCGAGCGCGGCGGTGTTGCGCACCGAGTGGTTGGCGCGGCCGTCCGAGGTGTCGCAGCGCAGGGTGGCCGCGATCTCCTTGGTGGTGACGACCCGTCCGCTCCCGCCGGCGCGGCGGACCGCCCGGGTCTCGGTCAGCCACTGGTGGTCGGCGTCGGCGATCACGGTGGTGCCGTCGTCGAAGCAGACCTCGTAGCAGGGCCGGCCGGTCATCACCTCGGTGGCGGCGACCACCCGGGTGGGCCGGCCGTCGGCGTCGAGCAGCAGGTCGCCCACGGCGACCCCGCCCATGGTGGTCCAGCCGTCCGGGGTGGGCAGCGGGGTGTCCAGGGCGAGCGCCTTGCCCATCGCCGGGCGGGCCGCGATGACGATCATCTGGCCGGGGTGCAGGCCGTTGGTGAGCTGGTCGAAGTCGGCGAAGCCGGTGGGGACGCCGGACATCTGGCCGGAGCGGGAGCCGATCGCCTCGATCTCGTCGAGGGCGCCCTCCATGATGTCGGCGAGCGGGGCGTAGTCCTCGTTGGTGCGCTGCTCGGTGACGGCGTAGATCTCGGCCTGGGCGGCGTTGACGATGTCGTCGACGTCGCCCTCGGCGGCGTAGCCCATGCCGGCGATCCGGGTGCCGGCCTCGACCAGGCGGCGCAGCACGGCGCGCTCGTGGACGATCTCGGCGTAGTACTCGGCGTTGGCCGCGGTGGGGACGGAGTTGACCAGGGTGTGCAGGTAGGAGGGGCCGCCGACGCGGGCGAGCTCGCCGCGCTTGGTAAGCTCGCCCGCCACGGTGATCGGGTCGGCGGGCTCGCCGCGGGCGTAGAGGTCGAGGATCGCGCCGTGGATCAGCTCGTGGGCGGGGCGGTAGTAGTCGGCGGGCTTGAGCACCTCGACGACGTCCGCGATGGCGTCCTTGGAGAGCAGCATGCCGCCGAGCACGGACTGTTCGGCCGCCAGGTCCTGCGGGGGGACCCGCTCGAAGCCCTCGCCGCCGCCGAAGCCCGGCTCGCGCTCGCCGTCCCGGTCGCGGCGTTCGCCCTTGCCGGGGAAGCGGTCGCCGCCCTTGCCGCCGTCCCGCCGCTGGAAGCCGCCACCGCCACCGCCGCTGCTGCCGCCGCTGCCGGAGCCGGAGCCCGAACCCTCGCGGCCCGCCGGGGTGTTCGCCCGGCGGGAGACCGGCAGGCGGTCGCCCGGCACGTCGGGGAAGGAGTCCAGCGGGAAGGCGTCGTCGGACGGCTGCCAGTCGTCCTCCGGCGGCGGGGCGTCCTGGTCGTCGTACTGGGGGCCGGTCACGCGTGTTCCCCGTTCAGCGAGCGGTGCGAGTGGGAGCGGGCCTGTCCGGTGACGTACCGACTTCGGCGCCTGTCCTTCTTACGGTACCGATCCGACAGGGCCCGCCCCGCGCGGGTCGGTGCTGAGCGGCCGCCGGGCCGGGTCCGCGGGGCGGTGGGCGGGGCCGACGGGCGGGGAAGGTTATCCACAGGGCATGTGGATAACCGTCCGCAGCCTGTGGAGAACTCCGCCAAAGCTGTGCACAACCCTGTGGATAACCATCCAATCGCCCCAATGTCAACTCGCTGACCTGGGACTACTCCCCGTTTAGCCTGTGCATGAGAAATTCTTCACACGACCAGGACCGCCACCGAAGAGGTGTTCGACACACTCTCCGTCCACAGCCTCAGTAAGTGGCGCAGGACACCTACAGCCATTACCTGTGGATGAGTAGGCTGAGCCCATGCCCGCCCCCGGACCACCCGCCGCCAGACCGCCCGCCGCCGAACGCCGCCGCCACGACCGGGAGATCCTCGCCCTGGCCCTCCCGGCCTTCGGCGCCCTGGTCGCCGAACCGCTGTTCCTGATGGCCGACTCGGCGATCGTCGGCCACCTCGGCACCGCCCAGCTCGCCGGCCTGGGCGTCGCCTCCGCCGCGCTCACCACCGTGGTCGGAGTGTTCGCCTTCCTCGCGTACGCCACCACCGCCGCGGTGGCCCGCCGGATCGGGGCCGGCGACCGGCGGGCCGCCGTCCAGCAGGGCATCGACGGGATCTGGCTGGCGCTGCTGCTCTCGGCCGGCCTGGTGGCGCTCACCCTGCTGCTCGCCCCGCAGGCCGCCCGGCTGCTCGGCGCCTCCGCCACCGCCGAGCCGTACGCGGTCACCTACCTGCGGATCAGCGCGCTCGGGGTGCCCGCGATGCTGCTGGTGCTGGCCGCCACCGGCGTGCTGCGCGGCTTCCAGGACACCCGCACCCCGCTGCTGGTGGCGATCGGCGGGTTCACCGCCAACCTGCTGCTCAACCTCGGCCTGGTCTACGGTGCCGGCCTCGGCGTGGCCGGCTCCGCCTGGGGCACCGTGATCGCGCAGAACGCGATGGCCGCGGTCTACGTCGCGGTGGTGGTCCGCGGCGCCCGCCGGGAGGGCGCGACGCTGCGGCCGGACGCCGCCGGGATCCGCGCCTCGGCCCGGGCCGGCGGCCCGCTGCTGGTGCGCACCCTGAGCCTGCGCGCGGTGCTGCTGCTGGCCACCGCGGTGGCCGCGCACCTGGGCGACGCCGAGGTGGCGGCCCATCAGATCACCATGACCGTCTGGTCCTTCGTGGCCTTCGCGCTGGACGCGGTGGCGATCGCCGGGCAGGCGATCATCGGCCGCTACCTGGGGGCCGGCGACCTGCCGGGCACCCGGGCGGCGACCCGGCGGATGGTCGAGTGGGGCCTGGGCGCGGGCGTGCTGTTCGGGCTGCTGATGGTGCTCGGCCGGCCGCTGTACGTCCCGCTGTTCAGCTCCGACCCGGCCGTCCGGCACCAGTTGTCCACCGCGCTGCTGCTGGCCGCGCTGACCCAGCCGGTGGGCGGGCTGGTGTTCGTGCTGGACGGCGTGCTGATGGGCGCGGGCGACGGCCGCTACCTGGCCTGGGCGATGCTGGCCACCCTGCTGCTGTTCGTTCCGGCCGCGCTGGCGGTGCCCGCGCTGGGCCTGGGGCTGGCCGGGCTGTGGTGGGCGATGAACCTGTTCATGCTGAGCCGGGCCGCGTTCCTGGTCGGCCGGGTGCGCACCGGCCACTGGATGGTCACCGGCGCCGTCCGCGCCTGAGCGGCCGGGAGAACGGCCGGAGGGCCGGACCCCGTGACGGGGTCCGGCCCTCCGGACTGCGTTACTGCTGCGCTCAGGCGGCGACGACGTTGACGTCGAGGTTGGCCTGGACGTCGGAGTGCAGCTTCACCGAGACCTTGTGGGTGCCCACGGTCTTGATCGGCGAGGCGATCGCGACGGCGCGCTTGTCCACGGCCGGGCCGCTGGCGGCCTTGATGGCCTCCACGACGTCGGCCTGGGTCACCGAGCCGAACAGGCGGCCGGCGTCGCCGGAGCGGACGGCCAGCTTGACCTGAAGGCCCTCGAGCTTGGCCTTGACCTCGTTGGCGGCCTCGAGGGTCTGGATGGCGTGGATCTTCCGGGCGCGACGGATGGCGTCGACGTCCTTCTGCCCGCCCTTGGTCCAGCGGATGGCGAAGCCGCGCGGGACCAGGAAGTTGCGGGCGTAGCCGTCCTTGACCTCGACGACCTCGCCGGCGCTGCCGAGGCCGGGGACCTCGTGAGTGAGGATGATCTTCATTGTTCGGTCACCCTCTCTTAGCGCGTGGTGGAGGTGTAGGGCAGCAGCGCCATCTCACGGCTGTTCTTCACGGCCGTGGCGACGTCACGCTGGTGCTGGGTGCAGTTGCCGGTGACCCGGCGGGCACGGATCTTGCCGCGGTCGGAAATGAACTTCCGCAGCAGGTTCGTGTCCTTGTAGTCCACGTAAGTGGCCTTGTCCTTGCAGAAGACGCAAACCTTCTTCTTCGGCTTGCGAGCAGGCGGCTTCGCCATTGTGTGCTCCGTTGAGTACGAGATCTGTCAGCGTTTCCGGGCCCGCGGGGGGCACGGCCAAGCACCGCTTAGAACGGGGGTTCTTCCGAGTAGCCGCCGCCGGAGTTCCCACCCCAGCTGCCGCCGCCACCCTGGTTGCCGGACGAGGGGGCGCTGGACGCCCACGGGTCGTCGGACGGGCCCTGGTTGCCGCCGCCGGAGTTTCCACCCCAGTTGCCGCCGCCCTGGTTGCCGCCGCCGGAGTAGCCGCCGCCACCCTGCTGGCCGCCACCGAAGCCACCGCCGCCGCCGGGACCGCCGGAGCGGTTGGCGCGGGTGACCTTGGCGGTCGCCGAGCGCAGGCTCGGGCCGACCTCATCGACCTCGACCTCGAAGACCGTCCGCTTCTCGCCTTCCTTGGTCTCGTAAGACCGCTGGCGCAGTCGGCCCTGCACGATCACGCGCATGCCGCGCTGCAGCGACTCGGCCACGTTCTCCGCCGGCTGACGCCAGACGTTGCACGTGAGGAAGAGGCTCTCGCCGTCCTTCCACTCGTTGGTCTGGCGGTCGAAGGTGCGCGGGGTGGACGCGATACGGAACTTGGCCACCGCGGCACCCGACGGGGTGAAGCGCAGCTCGGGGTCGTCGACGAGGTTGCCGACGAGGGTGATGACGGTCTCGCCTGCCATGTGGTGATGACCTCTCGGAAAGGAGTTCTGCGGTGCTCGTCAGCGGTGTTCCACGTGGAACACCGGACGTGAGCCCTCCGGCGCGGACGCCGGAAGTGGACTCAGTGGGTGTCCGGGCGCAGGACCTTGGTCCGCAGAACCGACTCGCTCAGGCTGAACTGGCGGTCGAGCTCCTTGACGACCTCGGGCGTGGCCTTGAGGTCGATGACCGAGTAGATGCCCTCGGACTGCTTGTTGATCTCGTACGCCAGGCGACGACGACCCCAGGTGTCGACCTTCTCAACCTTGCCGCCGCTGGTGCGGACGACGTTGAGGAAGCTCTCGATCAGGGGGGAGACAGCGCGCTCCTCGACCGAGGGGTCGAGGATGACCATCACCTCGTAGTGACGCATGTGTAACCCACCTCCTTTGGACTCAACGGCCACGGCGTTTCCGTGGCAGGAGGGTTGTGCGCGTCAGCACTGGTCTTCCGGGCATGCGAGCACGCCTCTACACCAGTGCAGAGGGGCCAGCCTACCGGGTCAGCCGACCGGCGGACAAAACAGTTGGCTCCCGGGGTTGTCACTTCGGTCACAACGGCCGCAACCTGGACAGAACGAACGTTCCCTCCCCCAGGAGGTGGGTCCCCATGGCACAGGCCGCACCCAGGCCGCAGCACCACCGGCCGCAGTTCACCCTCAACACCGACGGACACCCGCACCCGCGGGAGAACGCCCTGGTCGGCGTGACCGTCCTGCTCGGCGCGATCGCCTTCGTCACCTCGTTCTTCCACAACCTGCACCTCCTGACCTCGTGGACCGGCCTGTTCGGCGTGCTCACGGGGCTGGTGGGCCTGTTCTTCTCGGTGACCACCGCCGAGCGCTTCGCCGTCGTCATCGGCACCGGCGCGGCCGCGTTCGGCCTCTTCCTCGGAGTGGCGCACGGCGGCCTGTTCGGGGGCGTGTGGTGACGGCACCCGGGCGCGGGACGGGATGAACCCGCCGCCCGGTGCGCAACCCCCGGTGCCCTCCCGACGTAGTACCTGTACCAGCGGGTGCGAACGGGGGGCATCACCATGTCGGATCGGTTCCCGGTCGAATCGGACCATTCGGGCGATAGGGTCACCTTGGACGGATCCGACGAGGAGGAGCACCGAGCATGAGCCTGCGGCTGCGGACGATCACGCGCGAGGAACACCTGGCTTTCGTGCAGAGCCGGCCCTCGGCCAGCCACATGCAGGTGCCCTCCTGGGCCGACGTGAAGGCGGAGTGGCGCGCGGAGAGCCTGGGCTGGTTCGACCCGGCCGGCGAGCTGGTCGGCGCCGGGCTGGTGCTCTACCGCCAGCTGCCCAAGGTGAAGCGGTACCTGGCGTACCTGCCGGAGGGCCCGGTGATCGACTGGTTCGACCAGGACCTCGACCGCTGGCTCAAGCCGATGCTGGCGCACCTGAAGTCGCAGGGCGCGTTCTCGGTGAAGATGGGCCCGCCGGTGGTGGTGCGCCGCTGGGAGGCGCCCACCATCAAGGAGGCGATCGCCGGCCGGCAGGCCAAGCGGCTGCGCGACCTCGAACCCGACTTCACCGAGCCCCGCGCCCTGGAGACCGCCGAGCGGCTGCGCCGGGCCGGCTGGCTGCAGGGCGAGGACGGCGGCGCCGGCTTCGGCGACGTCCAGCCCCGGTACGTGTTCCAGGTGCCGCTGGGCGGCCGCTCGCTGGACGACGTGCAGCGCGGCTTCAACCAGCTGTGGCGGCGCAACATCAAGAAGGCCGAGAAGAGCGGCGTCGAGGTGGTCCAGGGCGGCTACGAGGACCTCGCGGTCTTCCACAAGCTGTACGTGGTCACCGCCGAGCGCGACCACTTCACCCCCCGGCCGCTCTCCTACTTCCAGCGGATGTGGACCTCCCTCACCGCCGAGGACCCGAACCGGATGCGGCTCTACCTCGCCTACCACGACGGCGAGCCGCTGGCCGCCACCACGATGCTGGTGGTCGGCGAGCACGTCTGGTACTCCTACGGCGCCTCGGCCAACCACAAGCGCGAGGTCAAGCCGTCCAACGCGATCCAGTGGCGGATGATCCGGGACTCCTACGCGCTCGGCGCGAGCGTCTACGACCTGCGCGGGATCAGCGACACCCTGGACGAGGAGGACCACCTGTTCGGGCTGATCCAGTTCAAGGTCGGCACCGGCGGCCAGGCCGCGGAGTACCTCGGCGAGTGGGACTACCCGCTCAACAAGCTCCTGCACAAGGCGCTCGACCTCTACATGTCGCGCCGGTGAACCACCCGCCGGTGCGCCGCCCGGCACTGCGCCGCCCGGCACCGCGCCGCCGCCCGCCACGGCGCCACCTGAAGAACACCACGGGGAGAACGCGATGACCTTGACGATGTACGTGGACACCGACCGCTGGCGGGCGCACCAGCGCGGCCTGCTGGCCGAGTTCGGCGGGCTCGTACCGGTCGCCAAGGGCAACGGGTACGGCTTCGGCAACGCCCGGCTGGCCGCCGAGGCCGCCCGGCTGGGCGTCCCGATGCTGGCGGTGGGCACCGCGGACGAGGCGGCGGCGGTGGCCGGCGACTTCCCCGGCGACCTGCTGGTGCTCACCCCCCACCGCTCCGGCGAGCCCGCGGTCGAGCTGCCCGCCGGGCGGGTGGTGCGCACCGTCGCGCACACCGAGGCGCTGGCCGCGCTGCCCGAGGGGACCAGGGTGGTCGTCGAGTGCATGACCTCGATGCGGCGGCACGGCGTCGCGGTCGGCGAGCTGTCCCGGCTGCCGGTGCGGCACCTGGCGGTGGAGGGCTTCGCGCTGCACCTGCCGCTGGACCGGCCGGACGGCTCCGACCCGGTGGACGAGGTGTCCGGCCTGGTCCGGGCGATCGACGAGGCCGGGCTCCCCACCGGCACCGTCTACCTCAGCCACCTGTCCGCCAAGGACGGGCTGCGGCTGGCCGAACGGCACCCGGACACCGGGTTCCGCTCCCGGATCGGCACCCGGCTGTGGCTCGGCGAGGTGGAGGCGCTCTCCTCCCGCGCCACCGTCCTGGACGTCACCCCGGTCTCCCGCGGCGAGCGCTACGGCTACCGGCAGCACAAGGCCCCCTCCGACGGCCACCTGCTGGTGGCCACCGGCGGCACCGCGCACGGCGTCGGCCTGGAGGCGCCCAAGTACGTGCACGGGGTGCTGCCCCGGGCCAAGGGCCTGGCCCGGGCCGGCCTGGCCACCGTCAACCGGACGCTGTCGCCGTACTCCTGGCAGGGCAAGCAGCTGTGGTTCGCCGAGCCGCCGCACATGCAGGTGTCGATCCTGTTCCTGCCCGGCGAGCTCAAGCCGCCCGCGATCGGCGACGAACTGGCCCTGACCGTCCGGCACACCACCACCCACTTCGACCGGGTGGTCGAGCGCTGAGGCCCCGCCCGGGGCCTCGGCGGACGGAGAAGCCCTGCCCGCCGTGACGGCGGACAGGGCTTCGGCGCGTCCGGGGCCGGAGCGCTCCCCCGGCTACCTGCCGGTCTGCGGCTCGGCGCCGAGCTCGACCACGGGCTCCGGGTCCTTGCTCAGCCAGTCCCCCTGCGGCGCGTACTCGGCGTACGTCTCCGCCTCGCGCAGGCCGCGGGCCGAGCCGAGCACGAAGCGGTCCGGGGCGCCGTCCAGCACGCCGCCCGACGGGTCGTCGCTGCCGTCCCAGCGGACCGGGTCGCGGTCCGGGTAGAGGATGTCTCGGACCACCATGTAGCAGAGGTACAGGGTGCCGACCAGGTGCAGGGCGATGGCGAAGTGGTACCACTCCTGGTCGATTCCGTGGTGCTTGCCGTCCCCGTTGTAGGCCAGGAACGACCAGACGCCGAGGAAGTACAGCACCTCGCAGGCCTGCCAGATCAGGAAGTCGCGCCAGCGCGGCCGGGCCAGCACGGCCAGCGGGATCAGCCAGAGCACGTACTGCGGCGAGTAGACCTTGTTGGTCAGGATGAAAGCCGCCACCACCAGGAAGGCCAGCTGGGCGAAGCGCGGGCGGCGCGGGGCGCTGATCGCCAGCCAGCCGACCGCCAGGCAGCTGAGCACCAGCAGGACCGCGATCCAGGTGTTCAGGGTCTCCAGGTTCTTGCCGTTGCGGAGGCCCTGCATGAGGATCAGCCAGAACGAGCCGTAGTCCTCCTTGCGGGTCTGGCTGAAGCTGTAGAAGGTCAGCCAGCCCTTCCAGTTGGCCAGCATGATCGGCAGGTTGACCACCAGCCAGGCACCGACCGCGCCGCCGAACGCCTGGCCGAACTCCTTCCACTTGCCGGCCCGCAGGCAGAGCACCAGCAGCGGGCCGAGCAGCAGCACCGGGTAGAGCTTGGCGGCGGTCGCCAGACCGATGAAGACGCCCGCCCAGACCGGCCGGGAGCCCGACCAGTAGGCCATCGCCACGGCGGCCAGGGCCACCGCCAGCAGGTCCCAGTTGATGGTGGCGTTCAGCGCCAGGGCCGGGGCCAGCGCGAACAGCAGCGCGTCCCACGGGCGGCGGCGCTGGGCGCGGGAGGTGGCGACCACCGCGACCACGGCGCAGATCATCAGCATGCCCGCGTTGACCATCCAGAACCACTGCTCACGGCTCATCAGGTCGCCGCTGTGGGTGGTCAGCCAGGCCGCGATCTGCATGAACAGACCGGTCAGCACCGGGTACTCCAGGTACTGCATGTCCGGCGAGCCCTGCGGGATCCGGTCCAGGTACGGGTGCAGCCCGTCGGCGAAGCCGCGCCCGGAGAACAGGTGCGGGATGTCGCTGTAACAGGCCTTCGTGTACTGGGTGGTGGCGCCGTGGAACCAGCCGTCGTTGTAGCACGGCGCCTTCTGGAACAGGCCCAGCACGTAGACCGCGATCACGGCCAGCGCGAGGAACTTGGCCGGCGTCCACCAGGACACCCCCAGCAGCGCCCGCCGTCCCGGCGGACCGCCGAACAACTCGCTGCCGGCCTCCGCGACCGGGTCCTCGTCCGCGGGCACCACCACGGTGTTGGGCAGCGGACCGTCGGCCGGCGCGGGGCCGGGCGGCGAGGTCTCGTCACGAAGGCTGGAGGTCATGGCCGACATACTGCCGCACCGCTGTGCGCAATCGAAGAGGGGCACGGGATCGCCCTCGCGATCCGTGCCCCTCTGCGGTGTTTGCCCCGGGATCCGGCGGCCGCTAGCCGGTGGTGGTGCCGCCGGTCTTGCCGGTGGTGGTACCGGTGCCGCCGGCTCCTCCGGCGCCGTTGCCGCCCGTTCCGGTGCCGCCGGCCGCCCCGCCGCTCGGGCTGGAACTGGGGCACAGGCCGAGCAGGCAGGACGGGCTGGAGGACGGGCTGGAGGACGGGCGGCCGGTCGGGCGGCCGGTCGGACGCTGGGACTCGGTCGGCGACGGGTCCGCCGTCTGGGTCGGCGTCTCGGCCGTCGGGGAGGCTTCCACGGTGGCCGAGGCCGAGGCCGAGGTCGAGGGCGAGGCCGAGGCGGTGGACGGGGCGCCGGAGGAGTCGACCTCCTGGCCCCAGGGGGTCGGTGCGGTGAAGTTCTTCGGGTTGCCCGGGCCGATGATCTTCATGTAGCGGGTGAAGATCTCGGTCGGGAAGTCACCACCGTGGATCTCGCTCTTGCCGCCGGTGCCGTCCAGCGACTCCAGACCGGTCTGCTTGGCCACGTCCTCGCGCCACATGCTGACCGAGGTGGTCAGGCTCGGGGTGTAGCCGATCCACCAGGCCGACTTGCTCTTGTCGGTGGTGCCGGTCTTGCCGGCCACCGGGAAGCCCAGCTCCGCGGTCTTGCTGCCGGTGCCGTTCTTCGCCACGTTCTGCAGCACGTCGGTGATGTTGTCGGCGACCTGCGGGTCCAGCACCGTCTTCAGCGCCGGCCTGTCGAAGTTCGGCAGGTCCTTGCCGCGGAACTGCACCGCGGTCACCGAGTACGGGTCGGCCTGCTGGCCGTGCGCCGGGAACACCGAGTAGGCCGCGGCCATCCGGATCGCGCTCGGCGTCGAGGTGCCCAGCGGGAGGGTCAGCGTGTTGGCGGGCGACAGGGTCTTGTCGTCGTGCAGGCCGAACTTCACCGCCATCGCGCGCACCTTGTCGCCGCCGACGTCCTGGCCGAGCTGCACGAACGGCACGTTGTACGACCACTGCATGGCCGTCCGCAGCGTCACGTACCCCTTCTTGCCGGGGTCGCTGTTGCGCTGGTGGTACGGCTGGCCGTCGTCGCCGATCGCCTTGCTGCCGTCGGCGCGGTAGATCTGCGCCATGTCGTCGGCCAGGTAGCGGGAGTCCTGGTTGATCTGGACCGGCTTGCCGTCCGGGCCGTTCTTGGTGAGCACGCCCTCCTGCATCGCGGTCGCCAGCACGATCGGCTTGAAGGTCGAGCCGACCGGGACGCCGGCCGCGTCGGCGTTATTGGTGAAGTGGCCGTTCTCGACGCCGGGGCCGCCGTAGATGGCCACGATCGCGCCGTCGCCGGGCACCACCGAGGCCGCGCCGATCTGGACGTTGCGGTCCAGCTCCTTGTTGGCCGGGTCCAGTCTGGCCGCCTCGAAGTCGTCGACCGCCTTCTTCATGGCGTCGACCTTGTCCTTCTGGAAGGTGGTGTGGATCTGGTAGCCGCCGCGGTCCAGGGCCGCCGTGGTGATGCTCGAGTCCTTGCTGGTCACGTACTGCTTGGCGGTCTCGACCAGGTATGAGATCTCACCGGTGGTCTTGGTGGCGGTCTTCGCGTCGATCGGCTCGGGGAAGTCCTTGCACTTGGCCCGCTCGTCGG
Source organism: Kitasatospora cineracea (assembly GCF_003751605.1). Lineage (NCBI taxonomy): Bacteria > Bacillati > Actinomycetota > Actinomycetes > Kitasatosporales > Streptomycetaceae > Kitasatospora > Kitasatospora cineracea. The sequence continues at coordinate 1,519,281 of NZ_RJVJ01000001.1, read as the reverse complement.
CGGACAGCACCTTGGTGGTGACCATCCGGTCCAGGATCCAGTTCCAACGGCCCACCATGCGCTCGTGGTTGGCCGGGCCCAGGCTCGGGTCGAAGAGGCCCGCGCCCTTGAGCAGGCCGGCCAGCATGGCGCCCTGGCAGACGTCGATCTTGCTGGCGTCCACGCCGTAGTAGGCCTGCGCGGCGGCCTGGATGCCGGTGGCGCCGCGGCCGAACCAGCTGGTGTTCAGGTAGCCGGTGAGGATCTGGTCCTTGGTCTTCTCACCGTTGACCTTCAGGGTGATGAAGAATTCCTTGGCCTTGCGGGAGAGCGTCTGGTCCTGCGACAGGTAGACGTTCTTGACGTACTGCTGGGTGATGGTCGAACCGCCCTGGGTCTCGCCGCCGGTGGCCATCTTGTAGACGGCGCGGGCGATGCCCTTCGGGTCGATGCCGGAGTCGGTGCGGAAGGTGTCGTTCTCCGCCGCGATGACCGCGTCCTGCGCCGGGCGGCTGATCTGCGAGAGCTCCACCAGCTGCTGGTTCTCGTTGCCGGTGCGGGCCATCTCGGTGCCGTCGGCCCAGTAGAAGACGTTGCTCTGGATCTGCAGCGGGGTCTTCTCGTCCGGCACCTGGACCATCGCGTACGCGGCGCCGACGGCGGCCACGCCACCGCCGAAGAAGATCAGGAACAGGCTCAGCACCTGCTTCCAGGACGGCATCCAGCGCCGGAAGCCGGACTTGCCGAACCGCGGGTAGTCGATCATCCGCTTCTTGCCCGGCCGGCCGCCCTGGCCGGCGCCGCGGCCGCTCGGCGGCCCGCCCGCGCTGCCGCCGCCGCCCTTGCGGGACTGCTTGCGCATCTCCGCCCGGGTCAGCCGGGGCTGCTCGGCGGTCTCCCGGGCGGCCCTCCGGCCGCCCTGGCCGGGCACCTGACCGGAGCCCTGACCGGGGCCTCCCGGAGCACCGGCGCGCCCGGGCCCGCCGGAGCGGCCGGGCGTGGCGGCGCGGCTCGGGGTCGCGGCCCGGCCGGGCCCGGCGGCCCGACCCGGAGCACCGGAACCGTACTCGGGTGCGCCCTCGACCGGGTTCCCGTACGCGTACGGCCGTTCCGGGTCGGGCCTCCGCGGTGGCTGCTGCTCGCCTCCGGGGTTGGCCGACCTGCGCCGGTGTTCGCTCATCTCTCCGCAGCTCCTCGGTCAGGGTGCACAGGCGAAAGAGTACGGCTCCCCGAAAGCCGCCTAATCGGGCATTGGAAGCCAACCGGGACGAACCGACCGGGATTCATTACACGCCCGTTGCCCAGGGGCCTTGTGATTCCAGTTACGCGTGCCCCCCTTGCTCCTGCCGTGACCCAGGGTTACTGTTGCCGATATATCGAGCCGATACATCGGCGCGACACATCGGTTCGGCATACACTGCCGGACCGGGGCCCGCATCCGGCGAGCAGGAACCCTCACGGAAGGAGGAAGGCGGTATGAGCCGACGCTCCGGCGTCCTCGAATTCGCCGTCCTCGGCCTGCTCCACGACGCGCCCATGCACGGGTACGAGCTGCGCAAGCGGCTCAACGTCCTGCTGGGCTCGTTCCGGGCCTTCTCGTACGGAACGCTCTACCCCTGCCTGAAGAGCCTGGTCGCCCAGGGCTTCCTGGTGGAGGACAACCCGGACGTCGAGTACGTCCCGGCCACCGCCCTCAACGGCAAGCGGTCGAAGATCGTCTACCGGCTCTCCCCCGAGGGCAAGGAGCGCTTCGAGGAACTGCTCGCCGAATCCGGTCCGGACGCCTGGGAGGACGAGCACTTCGGCGTCCGCTTCGCCTTCTTCGGCCAGACCGACCGGGCGGTCCGGATGCGCGTGCTCGAAGGCCGCCGCAGCCGGTTGGAGGAGCGGCTGGAGCGGATGCGCAGCTCCATCTCCCGCACCCGCGAACGCTTCGACGACTACACCCTCGAACTCCAGCGCCACGGCCTGGAGTCGGTGGAGCGCGAGGTCCGCTGGCTCAACGAGCTGATCGAGACCGAGCGCGCCACCAGAACCGGACGCAGCGCCGCGTCCCCGCACACTTCGGACGGCCGTGGCCCGGCCGACGGGTCCTCCGACCCGCCCGGGCCACCGTACGACCGCCCGGGGCGCTCCTGACCGGAGCGCTGCACCACCGCGCCGGCCCCGCCGCCCGCGGCGAGGCGCGGGCGCCCCGTGCGCCCGAACAGACAGTCAGAACAGATGTGGAACGAGGCTCCCGCCACAGCACGGCGGACCTCATGAGATTCAGGGAGCAACCGGAATGGGTTCGGTTCGCGTAGCCATCGTCGGCGTGGGCAACTGCGCCGCCTCGCTGGTGCAGGGTGTCGAGTACTACAAGGACGCCGACCCGGCCGGTAAGGTCCCCGGCCTGATGCACGTCCAGTTCGGCGACTACCACGTGAAGGACGTCGAGTTCGTCGCCGCCTTCGACGTGGACGCCAAGAAGGTCGGCTTCGACCTGGCCGACGCCATCGGCAACAGCGAGAACAACACCATCAAGATCTGCGACGTGCCGCCGACCGGCGTCACCGTGCAGCGCGGCCACACCCTCGACGGCCTCGGCAAGTACTACCGCGAGACCATCGAGGAGTCCGACGAGGCCCCGGCCGACGTCGTCCAGGTCCTGAAGGACCGCCAGGTCGACGTCCTGGTCTGCTACCTGCCGGTCGGCTCCGAGGCCGCCGCCAAGTTCTACGCCCAGTGCGCCATCGACGCCAAGGTCGCCTTCGTGAACGCCCTCCCGGTGTTCATCGCCGGCACCAAGGAGTGGGCCGACAAGTTCACCGAGGCCGGTGTCCCGATCGTCGGCGACGACATCAAGTCGCAGGTCGGCGCCACCATCACGCACCGCGTGATGGCGAAGCTCTTCGAGGACCGCGGTGTCGTCCTCGAGCGCACCATGCAGCTGAACGTCGGCGGCAACATGGACTTCAAGAACATGCTCGAGCGCGAGCGCCTGGAGTCCAAGAAGATCTCCAAGACCCAGGCCGTCACCTCGCAGATCCGCGACCGCGAGCTGGGCGCCAAGAACGTCCACATCGGCCCGTCCGACTACGTCGCGTGGCTCGACGACCGCAAGTGGGCGTACGTCCGCCTCGAGGGCCGCGCGTTCGGCGACGTCCCGCTGAACCTCGAGTACAAGCTCGAGGTCTGGGACTCCCCGAACTCGGCCGGTGTCATCATCGACGCCGTGCGCGCCGCGAAGATCGCCAAGGACCGCGGCATCGGCGGCCCGATCCTCTCCGCGTCCTCGTACTTCATGAAGTCCCCGCCGGTGCAGTACTTCGACGACGAGGCCAAGGAGAACGTCGAGAAGTTCATCCGCGGCGAGGTCGAGCGCTGAGCGCAGCGAAGCCTGCTCGCTGTCGGTGCTGAAGCGCCGAGCGCAGCGAAGCCTGCCCGCTGTCGGTGCTGAAGCGCCGAGCTGGGTTTCGACGTCGGAGGGCCGTCCCGTTTCGTGCGGGGCGGCCCTCCGGCGTTCGCGTGCGGTCAGGACCAGGCCGCGTTCCAGGTGGCCGGGCCGACGATGCCGTCCGCGCCGAGCCCGTGGCGCTGCTGGAAGGCGCGGCAGACCTGGGCGGAGGCCGGGCCGTACCAGCCGTCCGCGCTGATCGACCAGCCGCGGGCGGCCATCCGCCGCTGCCACATCAGGACGTCGTCCCCGTGCAGCATCGGCGACTGCACCTTCAGGTACCGGCCGGGCCAGCGCGGCGCCCCGGAGGACGGGGTGGTGGCCTGCGCCGAGGTGCGGGCCGCCGGGATGCCGCCGAGCGCGGGGTCGGCGGAGACCGTCCCCTCCGGGAAGGCCGGGACCCCGTAGCCGTACGGCGAGCCCGGGCCGCGCCGCGGACGGGACTTGAGGTAGACGCCGTCGCCCTCGGTGGAGCCGGTGTCGTTGGTGTTGTGGGTGGGGATGAAGTCATCGGTGACGAACAGCCGGGAGGGCGCCGACACCGCGATGCACTGCACCTCTTCGTCGCGCACGTACGCGACGGAGACGACCCGGCGGGCCCATGCGGCGTTCCGCGGGACGAAGCGCTCGGCCTTGCGGGGCGTCCTGAACGGGTTGAAGTGCGGCATGTCGACGTTCCGCACGCGGTGGGCGTCTTCGGCGGGGGTGCGGTTCGACTGCCGGGGCGAGGTGGAGCGCACGTTGCGCCCGGCGTTCACCGCGGCCCGGCCGCCGAGCGAGCGGACGAGTTCCTGAACGTCCCTGGCCAGGCGCTCGGAGGCCGAGGTGAACGCGATCCGTCCCCGGTCGTCGATCGTCCCGCCGGTATCCATCAGTCCTTGGAGGAGCGCCAGCCGGTCCTTGACACCGGCCCTGCGGTAACGGGCGGGCAGGAACCCGTGCGGGGCCGTGATGCCCGTCAGGCCGAGCGCCCGCAGCTCCTCGATCACCTGGTTCCCGCCCCGGCCTTCGGTCCCGACGATCCGCCAGGTCCCCTCCGCCGCACGCCCGTCGGCGATGTGCGGAACCAGCCGGTGACCGTCCGGAAGGGTCGAGCGCAGTCCGGCGAGGACGTCGGGGTCGGTGCTGGTGAAATGCGGTCCGCCGCTGCCGGTACCGCCGTCCCCGATGAGCAGCCCGAGCAGGTACGGGTCGATCGGGAGCGGCTCACCGGTCTGCTGGTACTCGACGGGCTCGAGAAGGGGCACGCGCACCCGGGAGCCCGGACGGGAGACCAGGGCGGCGAGTTCCAGGGTCGTGACCACCCTCGGGCGGGCCCGGCCGTCGATCCCGATCTGCCAGAGGTGCTCCTCGCACGCCTCGGCAACGGACCCGTCCTGGAGGGTGATCCGGTGCACGGGGCGGACGCCCTTGGGGTGGACGCCGGTGACCTGGGAGGGCCGGCCCTCCGGGTCCACGACGGGGTCTCCGACCCGCAGGTCGCCCATCCTCCGGTAGCCGGTGGGGGTGAGCACCCCGGCGTGCAGCGGGAGGGCGTTCCCCTCCACGGTCTGGATGGTGTCGGCGTCGTAGGCGACGACGACGCCGGTGTGGCTGCCGCCGTCGGGGCCGAGGTAGAAGGGGCCGCCGAGGACCGGGTAGTCGGTCCAGCGGTTGTGGTTGCGCCACCAGGCGACGGCCGTGAGGCAGGACGCCGTCATCGGCCAGAGCGCGTCCATGCCGGTCCGGTGGGCGGCCCAGGCTTCGAAGGTGGCGCACCAGGGCTGGCCGTCGGACCACTCCAGTCCGGGGGTCTCGGTGCTGTAGCGCTGTCGGTTGTTCCAGGTGCCGTCGGGGTCTCGGCCTTCGTGACGGCCGACCTGGCCGAGCAGTAGGGCGGTGAACTCGTCCCGCATGGGAGCCTCCCGTTGTCCGAGGTGGTTCTTCCCTCCCTGACTGCTCAACGAGCCTGCCGGCGGGGGGTCATCGGTTGTGCGGGAGCACGCGGGGGGCTTCCGGTCGCCGGAAGTTGCCGGATGTTTCACGTGGAACCGACCGGCCTCGTGGCACCCTTGGCGGGTGATCACCGAACGGCCCCCGCGGGAGGCCCCCCTGCTCGGGCTGTTGCGCGGCCGAGGTTTTCGGCAACTGCTGACGGTCCGACTGCTCTCCCAACTGTCGGACGGGGCGTTCCAGGCCTCGCTGGCCGCCTCGGTGGTCTTCTCCCCGGAGAAGCAGTCCTCCCCCGCCGACATCGCCGCGATCGCCGCGGCGACGCTGCTGCCGTTCTCGGTGGTCGGCCCGTTCGCCGGGGTGCTGCTGGACCGCTGGCGGCGCCGGCAGGTGCTGCTGATGGGCAACCTGCTCCGGGCCGGGCTCGGCCTGGCGACGGCCGCGCTGCTGCTGGGAGAGGCCCCGAAGTGGGTGTTCATCTCGGCGGCGCTGGTGGTGACGGCGGTCAACCGCTTCATCCTGGCGGGCCTCTCGGCCTCGCTGCCCCGGGTGGTGGCCCCCGCCGAACTGGTCACCGCCAACGCGGTGTCGCCGACCCTGGGCGCGGTCGCGGCGGCCGGCGGTGCGGGCGCCGGTTTCCTGGTGCACCTGGTGGTGCCGGCCGGCCCGCGCGCGGACGCGCTGATGGTCACGCTGTCCGCGCTGCTGTACCTGTCCGCCGCCCTGGCCGCCCAGCGGATCCCGGTCGACCGCCTGGGCCCGGACCAGTTGGACGGGCTCCCCCCGCTGCGCGAGGCGCTGACCGCCACCTGGTACGACCTGCTGGCCGGCCTGCGGCACCTGGTGCGGGACTGCCGCCCGGCGGTGCGCGCGCTGGCCGCGGCGACGCTGACCAAGTTCTGCTTCGGCGTGCTGACCGTCGTGGTGCTGATGCTCTCCCGGTACACCTTCAACAGCGCCTCGGACGAGACCGGCGGCCTGGCCAGTCTGGGCTGGGCGGTGGCGATGTCGGCGGCGGGCATGTTCCTGGCCGCGGTGATCAGCCCGTGGTGCACCCGGAAGCTCGGCCTGAACGGCTGGGTGACGACCTGTCTGGCCGGTTCCGCGGTGCTCGTCCCGGCGCTCGGCCTGACCTTCCGGGAGGCCCCGGCGATGGCTGCGGCGCTGCTGCTCGGCCTGACCACCCAGAGCACCAAGATCTGCGCCGACACCCTGGTGCAGAAGTCGGTGGAGGACGAGTACCGCGGCCGGGTGTTCGCCGTCTACGACGTCCTGGTGAACGTGGCGTTCGTCGCCGCGGCCGGCGTCACCGCGCTGGTCCTGCCGCTGGACGGCCGTTCGGCGGCGGTGATGCTGGGTCTGGCGGTGCTGTACGCGCTCGGGGCGCTGCTCTACTTCCGCGCCTCCCGCCGCCCCTGACGGGGGATCGGCCGCTAGGGTACGTGGGCGCACGGCAACCGCCACAGCCGCCACGGGGGGATCATATGAGCACACCGCAGCCGCCAGGGCCCTACGGGCAACCGGCCCCGTACGCCCAGCCCGGCCAGCAGCCGCCACCGCCGTACGGCGGCCCGTCCGGCTACGGCCAGCCCCAGCCCGCGTACGGCCAGCCCCAGCCCCCGGCCTACGGACAGCCGCCGGCCCCCGCCTACGGCCAACCGCCCGCCTCCGGGTACGCCCAGCCGCAGCCCGCGTACGGCCAGCCCCAGCCGCCGTACGGCCAGCAGCCCGGCTGGGGACAGCAGCCCCCGGCCTACGGCCAACCGCCCGCCGGGGACGGGCAGTTGCCCGCCTGGGGGCAGGAGCCGCAGCGGGCCCCGGCCAAGCCCGCCGGGCCGGTCACCACAGGCACCAAGATCCGCCGGATGGCGCTCGGCGTGGTGCTGCTCGGCATGGTGGTCGGCGGCCTCCTGGTGCTCGCCGCGGCGTTCGGCGCCGGCGACAAGGGCCCGGTCGCCGGGGACTGCCTGACCACCGGCCACAAGAAGGTGGCCTGCACCGCCGCGGACGCCCACTGGCGGGTGCAGTACCGCAAGACCGGCGGCATCCTCTCCTCGCTCAACTGCGGCCGGGACTACCCGGGGACGACCTCCTACGACAGCCAGTACCGGTCGAAGAAGAAGACCACCCGGTACCGGCTCTGCCTGAGCCCGCTGAACGCCGCCCCCGGCGCGGTCAACACCACCAAGCACTGAGCCCGGCTACGCCTCCGGCTGCTCCGCCCACCAGGCGCGCAGCGCGGCCACCGCCTCCTCGTGCGCCATCGGGCCGTGCTCCAGGCGCAGTTCGAGCAGGTGCTTGTAGGCCCGGCCGACCGCCGGGCCGGGGCGCAGGCCGAGCAGCTCCATGATCTCGTTGCCGTCCAGCGCGGGGCGGATCGCGTCCAGCTCCTCCTGCTCCTGGAGCGCGGTGATCCGCTCCTCCAGCGAGTCGTAGGTGCGGGCCAGCGCGGCGGCCTTGCGCTTGTTGCGGGTGGTGCAGTCGGAGCGGGTCAGCTTGTGCAGCCGGGACAGCAGCGGGCCGGCGTCGGTGACGTAGCGGCGCACCGCGGAATCGGTCCACTCGCCGCCGCCGTAGCCGTGGAAGCGCAGGTGCAGCTCGACCAGCTTGGCGACCTCGTTGACCAGCTCGTTGGAGTACTTGAGCTCGCGCATCCGCTTGCGGGTCATCTTGGCGCCGACCACCTCGTGGTGGTGGAACGAGACCCGGCCGTCGGACTCGAAGCGGCGGGTGCGCGGCTTGCCGATGTCGTGCAGCAGCGCGGCCAGCCGCAGCACCAGGTCGGGGCCCTCGGTCTCCAGCGCGATCGCCTGCTCCAGGACGGTCAGCGAGTGCTCGTAGACGTCCTTGTGCCGGTGGTGCTCGTCGCTCTCCAGGCGCAGCGCCGGGAGTTCGGGCAGCACGTGGTCGGCCAGGCCGGTGTCGACCAGCAGGCGCAGGCCCTTGACCGGGTGCTCGGCGAGCAGCAGCTTGTTCAGCTCGGCCTGGACGCGCTCGGCGGAGACGATGGTGATCCGCTCGGCCATCGCGGTCATCGCGGCGACCACCTCGGGCGCCGGTTCGAAGTCCAGCTGGGCGGCGAACCGGGCGGCGCGCATCATCCGCAGCGGGTCGTCGGAGAAGGACTCCTCGGGGGTGGCGGGGGTGCGCAGCACCCGGGCCTCCAGGTCGTCCAGGCCGCGGTGCGGGTCGACGAACTGCCGTCCGGGCAGGTCGACGGCCATCGCGTTGACGGTGAAGTCGCGGCGCACCAGGTCCTGCTCGATCGAGTCGCCGTAGCTGACCTCGGGCTTGCGCGAGCTGCGGTCGTACGCCTCGCTGCGGTAGGTGGTGATCTCGATCAGGAACGAGCCCTCGGCAGTGTCCTTGCGGGCGCCGACGGTGCCGAACGCGATGCCCACGTCCCAGACCGCGTCGGCCCAGCCCTTGACCAGCTTGAGGATCTGCTGCGGGCGGGCGTCGGTGGTGAAGTCGAGGTCGTTGCCGAGCCGGCCGAGCAGGGCGTCCCGGACCGACCCGCCGACCAGCGACAGCCGGTGGCCGGCCTCCTGGAAGCGGCGGGCGATCTCGTCGGCGACCGGGGAGACCCGCAGCAGCTCCTGCAGGCCGAGGGTCTGCGCCTCGGTCAGCCCCGGCAGGGCGACCCGGTCGGCGGAGCTGGAATGATTGGCGCTGGACGCATTGGCAGTGGACACGGCTCACAAGGGTACGTGCCCGGCCTGCTCCGCCGCCCTCCCGTTTCGCTCCCCCGGTCCGTCCGGCAGCTCCCGGGCCGCAGCACTGCGGACCGGACGGCGTCGTTACCATGCCGGGTGGACGCTCCCGGTGGGGGGACCGCACGGCCGGGTCGGCCGCGGCGGTGCGTGGAGTGATCGAGACGATCGGGAACGGCGAGGACGCGCGTGGACGAGCGGACCGGGCGGAACGCGGCAGTGGCGGCGCGTCGCGGACGGTGGACGGGCCGACTGGCCAGGGGCACCGCCGCGCTGCTGGCGGGCGGGCTGGCCGGTGCGCTCGGCGCCGCCCCGGCGGCGGCGGTACCGGGCCTGCTGCCGGCCGCGGCGGCCGAGTACCCGGCGACGGTCCGGATCGACGCCCTGTCGCAGCAGGTGGCCTCCGAGAACAGCACCGTCACCGTCACCGGCACGATCACCAACTCCGGCTCGGCGAGGTTCAAGTCGCCGACCATGAAGGTCCGCCAGCCGCAGGCCCGGCCGATGAAGACCCGCAGCGAGATCGAGATGGCGGAGTCCCGGACCACCCCGAGCACCCTGGACGGCATCTCGCTGGACAGCCCGGCCCAGCGGCTCCAGGACCTGGACCCGGGGCAGAGCGAGCCCTTCTCCCTGGCGGTCCCGGTCTCCGCGCTGAAGGTCGACGAGACCGGCACCTACGAGCTCGCGGTGGACGTCTGGAGCAGCACCGGCGACGAGAAGGCCCACCCGCTGGGCATCGCCCGGACCTTCCTGCCGTACCAGGGCCGGGAGCCCGCCCAGCCCTCGCAGCTGGCCGTGGTCTGGCCGCTCACCCACGCGCCGGTGCTGGTCGCCCAGACCATGGCGGACGCCGACCAGACGCCGGTGCTGCGCGACGACAGCCTGACCGCCGAGCTGACCGGCGACGGCCGGCTGAACCGGATGGTCGAGCTCGGCGCCGACCTGCCCGGGCTGACCTGGGCGATCGACCCGAACCTGCTGGACACCGTGTACGCGATGACCAAGCCGTACCGGGTGCAGAAGCCGGGCACCTCCGGTGAGTCCGCCGGCGAGGAGAACACCGTCCCCGGCACCGGCCGGGACGTGGCGACGGCCTGGCTGGCGAAGCTGCGCACGGCGCTGGCCAAGCCGGACACCGAGGTGCTGTCGCTGCCGTACGCGGACCCGGACCTGGCGTCGATCGCGCACAACGGCGCGGGGCTGACCGGCATGGACACCGCGCTGCGCAAGGCGGTGACGGCCGGTCAGATCACCACCGAGGCCCGGCTGTCGGTGGACGCCGAGTCGGACGTCGCCTGGCCGTACCAGGGGCTGCTGGACCAGCGCACCGCGGCGGTGGCGGGTGCGGCGGGCGGGCGGATCCTGCTGGTCGACGGCCGGTCGATGCCGGAGTCCGACAAGTTGTACTACACCCCGAACGCGGCCCGCCCGGTCGGCAACGGGCAGACCGCGGTGGTCTCCGACGCCGTGCTGGCCTCGCTGTTCCGGCCCGACCTGAACTCGGCGGGCGCCCGCACCCTGGCGGTGCAGCGCTTCCTCGGCGAGACCCTGACCATCGCCCACCAGGAGCCGGAGCACCCGCGCGGCCTGCTGGTGCTGCCGCCCCGCGCGCTGAGCGTCGGCAGCGCGCAGGCGCTGCACGACGCGGTGAAGGGCGCGGCCGGCAGCGGCTGGGTGGCGCCGACGGTGCTGCGGAAGGTCGCCGAGCAGAAGCCCGACCCGGCCGCGAACGCGTCCGTCCCGGAGGGGTACCCACGCGAGGCGACCGCCGACGAGCTGTCCGCCGAGGAACTGGCGGCCACCATGCAGCTCCAGGACGGCGTGGACCAGCTGATGATGATCCTCACCGAGCCGGAGCGGGTGCGCGGCCCGTTCAGCGCCGCGATGGTGCGCGCGATGTCCACCGAGTGGCGCGAGCAGCCGAAGACCGGCACCGAGTACCGGCGCGGGGTGCGCACCTACCTGGACAACCTCAAGTCCGCGGTCCGGGTGCCGAAGAAGACCGTGGTGACCCTGCCCGGCGACAACGCGACGCTGCTGGTCAGCGTGCGCAACGGGCTGACCCAGTCGGTCGGCAACCTGGAGCTGAAGATCACCTCGGCCCAGCCGAACCGGCTGCGGGTCGACTACCCGATCCAGCCCGTGGTGATGGACGCCGGCACCAGCCGCACCTTCCGCTTCCCCGCCGAGGCACAGGTCAACGGCCCGGTCCAGGTCACCGCGCAGCTGTGGACCACCGGCCCGGACGCCCGGCCCTACGGCGAGGCGGTCGTGTTCACCGTCGACGTCACCTCGGTGGCCAGCGGCGTGACGTACGTGATCGCCGGCGGCACCGTGCTGATGGTCCTCGCCGGCGTGCGGTTCTACCTGCAGCGCAAGAAGCGCCGGGCGGCCGGCGAGGTCGACGAGGACCCGGACCGCCCCGCCGACGGCTCCTCCGACGGCCCCGCGGGCGCGCCGGAGGGCGCCGAGCCGCCGTCCGACGCGGACCCCTCCTCCGCCGCGGGTGACACCGATCGGGTCGCCGGTGATGAGAAGGTGGATCACTAGGCCGCCCCACCCCCCGGGCGCCCATCCCCCTCTCTGACGTGGATTGGTGGCATGAACGAGCGGAGCGAGCGAGCAACCCAGGACCAGGGCGGAGGCCGACCCCAGGACCGCGCGGGCGGCCCCCGATCCGCCGCCCCCGCGGAGCCGGCCGCCGACTGGTACGTCGCCAACACCTACGCCCACGACCCGTACGCGCCCGAGGCGTTCGGGAGCGCGGACCCGTACGGCGCGATCGACCTGCCGGGCGCCGGGCCCGACGAGACCGACACCCCGGAGGGCTCGGCCGCGGTCCCCGGCCAGAGCGACCGCGCACCCGAGGCCGCCCTGCAGCTGACCGCCCCCGCCCCGCGCTGGGCGTCGATCGCCGCCGAGGTCGCGGCGGAGGCGGTCGCCGAGGTCCCCGCCGCCGCGGCGCCCGCGGAGGACACGGCGGCGCGGAGCGCGTCGGCGGACACCGACGGGAAGCCCTCCGGCGAACGCTGGAAGGTCACGCCCGCCGCCGAACCGGCCGACGCCTACGTCGGGGTGGACTCGCTGCTGTCGAAGCCCGCGGACGCGGAGGCCGAGGCGGACGCGGACGCGGGCGAGGACGAGGGCGGGGACGAGCGCCCCGAGGCGGCGGGCCCGCACCCGTACGTGCCGCCGATCGAGTTCGACCCGCCGCTCTCCGAGGAGGAGGCGGTGATGCGGGCCGACGCGGCCGTGCTGGAGGCGAACGCGGCCGCCGCCCCGGCCACGACCGCCGCCGCGGTGGACACCGGGACCGAGTCCGAGACCGGGCCCGACCGCGGCAGCACCGACGGCGGGGCGGGCCGGGTCGCCGGGCTGCTGAACTCCAGCGCCGTGATGGCCGCCGGCACCCTGGTCTCCCGGGGCACCGGCTTCCTGCGCACCATGGTGATCGCCGCCGCGATCGGCGTGGCCTCGATGGGCGACTCGTACAACGCCGCCAACACCCTGCCCACCCTGCTGTACATCCTGATCGGCGGCGGCGCGCTGAACGCGGTGTTCGTGCCGCAGTTGGTGCGCAGCATGAAGAACGACGAGGACGGCGGCACCGCCTACGCGAACCGGCTGCTCACCCTGGTGGTGACCGGCCTGGCGGGCGTGGTGTTCGTGGCGGTGCTGGCCGCGCCGGTGCTGGTGCAGCTGATCTCGCACGCGCTGATGCGCGACGCGGCGAGCGCCGACACCACGGTGGCGCTGGCCCGGTACTGCCTGCCGACCATCTTCTTCATGGGCGTGCACGTGGTGATGGGCCAGATCCTCAACGCGCGCGGCCGGTTCGGCGCGATGATGTGGACGCCGGTCCTGAACAACGTCGTGGTGATCTTCACCTTCGTGATGTACATCGCGGTGTACGGCACCTTCCAGCACAGCGAGGTCACCCCGCAGTCGATCTCCCCCGAGGGCGTCCGGCTGCTCGGCATCGGCACCATGCTGGGCCTGGCGGTGCAGGCGCTGTCGATGATCCCGTACCTGCGGGCGGCGGGCTTCTCGTTCCGGCCCCGGTTCGACTGGCGCGGCCACGGCCTGGGCAAGGCCGCCCGGCTCGCCAAGTGGACCTTCCTGTTCGTGCTGGCCAACCAGGCGGGTTTCCTGGTGGTCACCCAGCTGGCCACCGCCTCCGGCAAGGCCGCCGAGCAGGACGGCCACCTCGGCGTCGGCCTGGCCGCGTACTCCAACGCGCTGCTGATCTGGCAGCTGCCGATGGCCGTGGTCACCGTCTCGGTGATGAGCGCGGTGCTCCCCCGGCTCTCCCGGGCCGCCGCCGACCAGGACTCCGGCGCCGTCCGCGACGACCTCTCGTACGGCCTGCGCACCTCGGCGGTGGCGATCGTCCCGGCCGCGTTCCTGTTCCTGTCGCTGGGCCCGGTGATCGGCTCCTCGATCTACGGCCTGGGCAACGGCGGCGCGGTCGCCCACGGCACCACCGCGGTCGGCTACATGCTCTCCGCGTTCGCCCTCGGCCTGATCCCGTACTCGGTGCAGTACGTGCTGCTGCGCGGCTTCTACGCCTACGAGGACACCCGCACGCCGTTCTCCAACACCGTCTGGGTGGCGCTCACCCAGGCCGCCACCGCGGTGCTGTGCTGGCTGGTGCTGCCCGCGCAGTGGGCGGTCACCGGCATGGCGCTGGGCTACGGCCTGGCCTACGCGGTCGGCGTGTCCGTCGCGGTGCCGAAGCTGAAGGCGAAGATCGGCGGCCTGGACACCGCCCGGATCACCAAGACCTACGTCCGGCTGGCGATCGCCTCGCTGCCCGCCGCCGCCGTCGGCCTGGTCCTGGAGCTGCTGGCCCTGCAGGTGCTGGACGGCTGGATCGGCAGCGTACTGACCCTGCTGGTCGCGGCCGGCGCACAGCTCGCGGTCTTCCTGGTGCTGGCCCGGAAGATGCGGATCGAGGAGCTGAGCGCGCTCACCGGAATGGTCCGCAGGCGGCTCGGCCGCTGAACCGCCCGCGGGCCCCGGGTTGACGTGCCGTCAACCCGGGCGAGAACGGACCGCCGGATCCTCAGTACGCTTTCCCTGGGCCGGAGTCGGGGCACACCCCCGATTCCGGCCCATTCGTCTGCTGTTCCACCGGAAGTGGGCAATCGGGCAACCTCCCGCCACTCTCAGAGGTCGTACCTGACGTCCGGTAGTGGGCACAATTGACCCTGCACGGCCGACCGCTCCGGTACGGAGCCGTCGACCGTCCTGGGATTGACCGGGGCGACACAAGGGGAGGCAGGACCACGGTGGCTGACGGCACCAAGGCGATCGTCGACACGTCCGAGGCGGACGGGGCGGCGACCGAGGCCGCACCGACGGGCCCGGAGCGCGACGCCGACTCCGAGCGCGGGTCCGCGCCCGGCTCCGACCGCGAGTCCGACCGCGGCGGGGCCGCCAAGAGCCCGGCGAAGGGCTCCCCGAACGGCGCGGTCAAGGCCGCCGCCAACGGCTCGGCGAAGGCCGGCGGCAAGGGCGGCCCGAAGAACGGCAACCGGAGCAACGGCAGGGACAGCTCCAAGGCGGACCCGAAGACCACCCCGCTGCGCGCGGCCAACGCGAAGCCCGCCCCGCCCACCGGCACCGGCACCCCGGCCGCCGCCCCGGCCGCCCCGGCTGCCCCGACGCCCCCCGCGGCCGAGGCCACCGCCCCGCTCTCCGCCCAGGAGATCGACGCCGAGCTCACCGCCCAGGGCGCCCGCCCGGAACGCCCCTCCCGCAGCCGCGGGGTGCGCCGCCCGCTGCCGCCGGTCGAGCCGTCCGAGCCCGCCCCGCCCACCAGCACCGAGACCCTGGACGCCGACACCGCCACCCTGCCCACCGTGCTGCCCGCCCCGCAGCGGCGCAGCGGCGACAAGATCGGCGCCCGCTACCGGCTGGAGGAGTGCATCTCCGAGTCGGAGACCTTCACCAGCTGGCGCGCCGTCGACGAGAAGCTCCGCCGCGCCGTCGGCGTCCACCTGCTCGCGGCCGGCCACCGCCGCGCCAAGTCGGTCCTCACCGCGGCCCGCAGCGCCGCCCTGCTCGGCGACCCGCGCTTCGTCCAGGTGCTCGACGCGGTCCAGGAGGGCGAGCTGGTCTACGTCATCCGCGAGTGGCTGCCCGGCGCCCGGGACCTCGGCGAGCTGCTGGCGGGCGGTCCGATGGAGCCGTACGACGCGTACCAGATGGTCCGCCAGGTCACCGACGCGATCGCCGCCGCCCACGAGCGCGGCCAGGCGCACCTGCGGCTCACCCCCAAGTGCGTGCTGCGCACCGACGGCGGCCAGTACCGGATCAACGGCATCGCGGTGGACGCGGCGCTGCGCGGCCTGCCCGCCGAGGACGCCGAGCTGACCGACGTCCGGGCGATCGGCGCACTGCTGTACGCGGCGCTCACCCACCGCTGGCCCTACCCCGAGGACCGCTACGACCTCCAGGGCCTGCCCAAGGACCTCGGCTGCGTCCCGCCGGACCAGGTCCGGGCGGGCGTCCACAAGGGCCTCGCCGAGCTCGCCGCCCGGATCCTGTGCGACCAGCCCCCGCACCACAAGGAGCCGATCACCAGCCCCGCCGGGCTGGCCGCGGAGATCGCCCTGATGCCGAAGATCCGGCAGCCCGAGCAGCCCGCCCCGCCCGCGCTGCGCGCCCTGCCCGCCGCCCGGCCGCGCTACGCCGGCAACGCGCCAACCCAGGCCCTCCCCCGCGCCGAGGCCGCCCCCGCCCCCGGACCGGCGCCCGCTCCGGGACCGGCCCCCGCCCCGCGCCGCCGCGGGCTGCGCCGCCTGCTCAAGTGGACCGCCTCGCTGGTCGCGCTCTCCGCGGTGGCGGTCGGCTCCTGGCAGCTGGCGCAGTACGTCAACAACCGGGACAGCACCACCGGCAACCACAGCACCCCCGCGCCCGCCCCGACCGGCAGCGCGCCCGCCGTGACCGGCGAGAAGCTCACCATCTCCTCGCTCGCGCCGTTCAACGCGTTCGGCGACAACAAGGACGAGCACAGCAACGAGCTGGCGAACGCCACCGACAACAACCCCGCGACCGCCTGGACCACCCAGCGCTACAACGACCAGTTCGGCGGGTCCTACCGTCCCGGCACCGGCCTGCTGATCGACCTCGGCTCGGCCCGCCGGATCGACTCGGTGGACGTCCAGTTCATCGGCGACACCAAGGCCGAGCTGAAGGCCGCACCCACCGGCACCGCCACCGCCCCGTCCCCCGACGACGCCGGCTTCCGCAGCTTCGGCGCCTCGCTCGCGTCCGGCTCCGGCAGCAAGTTCACCCTGAAGCCCGGCAGTCCGGTCACCACCCGGTACCTGCTGCTCTGGCTGACCAACGTCCCGGTCAACGAGGACGGCGGCGGCTTCCGCGGCAAGGTCGCCGAGGTCCAGGTCAACGGCTAGAACCGGTCTCCGGATCCCGCCGGGCACCGATCACCCCTTGATCCGCTCCGGCGCATCCCCAACGATGTGACCCACGGCCGCCGGAGCGGACGGCCGAACCGCAAGGAGGGGGCGGATGGCCGAGGAGCCCACCGACGCCGAACTGCTCGCCCGGCACACCGCGGGCGACCCGGACGCCTTCGGGCTGCTGGTGCACCGCCACCGGGACCGCCTGTGGGCGGTCGCGGTGCGCACCCTCGGCGACCGCGAGGAGGCCGCCGACGCGCTCCAGGACGCCCTGGTCTCCGCGTTCCGGGCCGCCGCCGGGTTCCAGGGGCGCTCGGCGGTCACCACCTGGCTGCACCGGATCGTGGTCAACGCCTGCCTGGACCGGGCCCGCCGCGGCGCGGTCCGCCGGGCCGAGTCGCTCGACCAGCGGCCGGAGGGCACCGCGGAGCGCGCGCTGGGCACCGCCGAGGGCGCGGAGAGCCACGCGGTGCGGGCCGAGACCCGGCGCGAGGTGGCCGGCGCGCTGGCCGCGCTGCCCGCCGACCAGCGGGCCGCCCTGGTGCTGGTCGACATGCAGGGCTACCCGGTGGCCGAGGCCGCCGAGGTGCTCGGCGTCCCGGTCGGCACCGTGAAGAGCCGCTGCGCCCGCGGCCGGGCCCGCCTGCTGCCGCTGCTGCGCCACCTCGGCCCGGCCGCCGCCGCCCGGGGAGCCGGGCCGGACGACCGCCGTACCGCCGTTCCACGTGGAACCGCCCCCGCGCCCACCGCCGTTCCACGTGGAACGGCCCCGGCGACCGTTCCACGTGAAACCGGGCCGACCGGCCCCGCCGGAGCGGCGGACGCCCGGGGCGCCGGTGTTCCACGTGGAACACCGGCCGGACCGGCGGGCGGCGGCACCGCCCCGCCGGTCCCCCGGGGCGGGAACCCGAACCCGCCCTCCCCCGTCCCATCCACGGATCCCTCGCCCGCGCTGGAAGGAGATGCGACCCCGCGATGACGCCGCACCCGCCTTCCGAGCACCCCGACCTGGACGCCCTCGCCGACCTCGCCGAGGAGCTGCTGCCGCCCGAGCGGGCCGCCGCCCTGCACGCGCACCTGGCCGACTGCCCGTCCTGCGCCGAGGACTTCGCCGCCCTGAGCGGCCTCCCCGAGCTGCTGGCGGACCTCCCCGCCCCCGCGCTCCCGCAGGACGTCGCGGACCGGCTGACGGCCGCCCTGGCCGCCGAATCCGCCGCCCGCACCGAGCGCCACCCCCGGCCCGGCCCCGCCGACCCGGCCCCGACCTCGCCGACCCCGGCCTCGCCCACCGCATCCCGCCGCACCGGCGCACCGCCGTCCGCCCCGGCCGGCTCCCCGGCCGGCGCCACCGGCCCCGGCCGCCCGGCCCGCCGCCGACGCGGCGCCCGGCTGCTGCTCACCACCGCCGCGGTCGCGGTAGTGGCGCTCGCGGTGGGCCTGGGCGGCTCGCTGCTGGACCGGGGCAGCGGCGGGAAGGACAGCTCCACCAGCGCCGCGGCGCCCGCCGACGCGACCGGCCGGCCCTCCGCCGGCGGCTCCCCGGCCCCCGCCACCGCCCCCCACCAGGTCGCCCCGGGCGGCGGCACCGGGGAGGGCGGCCCGGACTTCACCGCCGACCGACTGCCCACCCAGGTCCGGCAGTTGATGGAGGGCAAGTCCCCGCACCAGCTCGGCGCGGCCAGCCCGGACGGCCCGGCCGCGGCCCCGGCCTGCGCGCTGGCCGCCGCCGGGCACCCGGACGAGCAGCCGACCGCCACCGGCCCCGGCCGCTACCAGGGGCGTCCGGTGCTGGCCCTGGTGTTCCGCCCGCCCGGCGGCAGCGGGCCGCTGGACGTCTACCTGGCCACCCCGGACTGCCCCGGATCGACGATCCTGCTGCACAGCACCGTCCCCGCCCCCTGATTCCTCGTCGGCCCGGCCCCACCGCGCCCGGAGTGCGGGCGGTGGGTGCGGTCGGGCCTGGGAATGCGGGAGACTGGTGAGTCGTTGTCCGGGGCGGCGGAGCAGACCGCCCTCCCCCGCGCGAGCGGGACGCCAGGCGAACCAGGAGATGCAGTGAGCGACGTCGTCCGAAACGTGATCGTCATCGGTTCCGGCCCGTCCGGATACACCGCCGGGCTGTACACCGCGCGTGCCTCCCTCCAGCCGCTGGTGTTCGAGGGCGCGGTCACGGCCGGCGGCGCGCTGATGAACACCACCGAGGTGGAGAACTTCCCGGGCTACCGGGACGGCATCATGGGCCCCGAGCTGATGGACAACATGCGCGCCCAGGCCGAGCGCTTCGGCGCCGAGCTGGTGCCGGACGACGTCGTCGCGGTCGACCTGACGGGCGAGATCAAGACCGTCACCGACTCCGAGGGCACCGTGCACCGCGCCCGCGCCGTGATCGTCGCCACCGGCTCGCAGCACCGCAAGCTCGGCCTCCCGAACGAGGACAAGCTCTCCGGCCGCGGCGTCTCCTGGTGCGCGACCTGCGACGGCTTCTTCTTCCGCGACCAGGACATCGCGGTGGTCGGCGGCGGCGACACCGCCCTCGAGGAGGCCACCTTCCTGTCCCGCTTCGCCCGCAGCGTCACGGTGATCCACCGGCGGAACTCGCTGCGCGCCTCCAAGGCGATGCAGGAGCGCGCCTTCGCCGACCCGAAGATCACCTTCGCCTGGGACAGCGCGGTCGAGGAGATCCACGGAGACCCGAAGCTCTCCGGTCTGACCCTGCGCGACACCAACACCGGAGACCTGCGCGAGCTGCCCGTCACCGGCCTGTTCATCGCCATCGGCCACGACCCGCGCACCGAGCTGTTCAAGGGCCAGCTGGAGCTGGACGCCGAGGGCTACCTCAAGGTCGACGCCCCCTCCACCCGCACCAACCTGCCCGGCGTCTTCGCCGCCGGCGACGTGGTGGACCACACCTACCGCCAGGCCATCACCGCGGCCGGCACCGGCTGCTCCGCCGCGCTGGACGCCGAGCGCTACCTGGCCGCGCTGGCCGACGCGGACGAGGCCCCGGCCACCGTCCTCGCGGTCTGACACCCCTCCGCAGCACCACCCGGCCGCACTCACCACACACCCGCGGCCCCCGCAGCACCCGGCGGAACGGGTGGGCCTGACACCGCGTCAGGCCCGCCCGGGCGGGAGCAGAAACAGATCCGCCCCCGCCGTTGTTATCACCGACGCACCTCTCCTCCGACCCCAAGGAGTTCCCGTGGCCGGCGCCACCAAGGAAGTAACCGACGCCACCTTCGACGCCGAGGTCCTCAAGAGCGACAAGCCCGTCCTCGTCGACTTCTGGGCCACCTGGTGCGGCCCGTGCCGCCAGGTCGCCCCGGTCCTGGAGGACATCGCGGCCGAGCACGGCGACAAGCTGACCGTCGTCAAGCTCGACGTGGACGCGAACCAGGAGACCGCCGCGGCGTACAACGTGATCTCCATCCCGACGCTCAACGTCTACAAGGGCGGCGAGCTGGTGAAGACCATCACCGGTGCCCGTCCGAAGGCCGCGCTGCTGCGCGAGCTGGCCGAGTACCTGTAGGCCCCACCGTCGCCGAGGCGGCCCTGGCGGAGACCTCCGTCCGGGCCGCCTCGGCGTTTTCCGGGCCGGCCGAGGCTTCGTCAGGAAGCCCCGAGAGCCGGGCCGCCCGCCGCCCGTCCTCGCCCCCGCTCCTCCGGAGGCTTCTCCCAGAAGCCCTGAGCGCGGCGGCGGCCGCCCGCGGACGGCCGCCCCGGAGCGGAGAACGGCTCCCTCAGAACGGCCGCAGCGCCGGTTCCTTCCGCCGCCCGCCCAGCAGCCGCTCCAGCGCGCCCTCCACGTCCCCCTTCCAGGACAGCGTGGTGCGCGCCTCCAACCGCAGCCGCGGGTACCGGTGGTGCGGCCGAACGGTCTTGAAGCCCACCGCCAGCAGGTGGTCGGCCGGCAGCACGCAGCTCGGCACCTCCCGCCCCTGCGCGCCGAACGCCTCGATCGCCCGGAAGCCGCGCCGGATCAGGTCCTTGGCCACCGACTGCACCAGCACCCGCCCCAGTCCCTGCCCCTGGAACTCCGGCAGCACCCGGGAGACCATCAGCTGCACCGCGTCCGGCGAGATCGGGCTGGTCGGGAAGGACTGCCCGCGCGGCACGTACGCGGGCGGGGCGTAGAGCACGAACCCGGCCGGGCGGTCGTCCACGTAGGCGACCCGCCCGCAGGAGCCCCACTCCAGCAGCACGGCGGAGATCCAGCCCTCCTTCTCCAACTCCCCCTTGCCGGCGTCCTGCGCGTCCCGCCCGCTGACCGGGTCGAGCTCCCAGAAGACGCAGGAGCGGCAGGGGTCCGGCAGATCCGAGAGGTTGTCCAGCGTCAGCGGAACGACCCTTCGTCCCACGCCCGCACCTCCTCCTCCAGGCCGAAACGGTCCAGACCCCAGTCTGCTCCGGACAGCGCAACGGGTGCACGTTTCACGTGAAACATGCACCCGTGGTTCGCCGTTCGGGGCGGCCGGGTCAGGCCAGCGGCAGGCCCCGCTCGCCCGGGGCCAGGCTGTCCAGGATCCGGTTCAGGTCCTCGACCGAACCGAACTCCAGTACCACCTTGCCCCGGCCGAACTTGCCGCCGTTCTGGGCGACCTCGACCTTGACCCGGGTCTCGAAGCGATCCGACAGCCGCCCGGCCAGCTCGTCGAAGGCCGGGGTGGGCAGCGGCTCGGCGCGCGGGGCCCGCTTCTTCGGCTCGATGCCCGCCAGCAGCTTGGCGATCTCCTCGGTGGCCCGCACCGTCAGGTGCTCGGCCACCACCCGGGTGGCCAGCTTCTCCTGCCGCTCGGCGTCCGGCACCATCAGGATCGCCTTGGCGTGCCCGGCGGTGACCTCCCCGGCCGCCACCTTCAGCTGCACCGACACCGGCAGCTTCATCAGCCGCAGCGTGTTGGAGACGTGCGGCCGGGACTTGCCCACCCGGTCGGCCAACTCGTCGTGCGTGCAGCCGAAGTCGCGCAGCAGCTGGTCGTAGGCGGCCGCCTCCTCCAGCGCGTTCAGCTCGGCGCGGTGCAGGTTCTCCAGCAGCGCGTCCAGCAGCAGCTTGTCGTCCTCGGTGGCCCGGACGATCGCCGGGATGGCGTCCAGCCCGGCGAGCCGGGAGGCCCGCCAGCGGCGCTCGCCCATGATCAGCTCGTAGCGCTCCGGCCCGGTCTGACGCACCACCACGGGCTGGAGCAGGCCGACCTCCTTGATCGAGGAGACCAGCTCGGCGAGCTTCTCCTCGTCGAACACCTCCCGCGGCTGGCGCGGGTTGGGGCTGATCGACTCCAGCGGCAGCTCGGCGAACCGGGCGCCGTCCACCGGGGCGAGCGCCGCCTCCAGGACGCTGCGGCGCTGGTCGCCGGCCAGCTCCCGCAGGCTCTCCGCGGCGGCCTTGGCGGCCACCGTGCCGCGGTCGGTCGGCACCACCGGCACCGCCGCGACCGGCACCGCCTCGGCCGGGGCTCCCCCGGCGGTCGGCTGGGTCGCCGGGATCAGCGCTCCCAGACCCCTGCCCAGACCCCTGCGCGTGCCACTCACCGATTGCCCTCCATCGAACTGTGCTGTGCCGTCGGCGCGGACGTCTCCCCGCCGCTCTGCGGCGGAACGACCGCCGCACCCGCCCGGTGCCGCCCGACCGTCGTCTTGGCGACCTCGGCCCGCAGCGCCAGCTCGCGGGCCGCCTCCAGGTAGGAGAGCGCGCCGGTGGAGCCGGGGTCGTAGGACAGGACGGTCTGCCCGTAGCTGGGAGCCTCGGAGATGCGCACCGACCGCGGGATGGCGGTGGCCAGCACCTCCTTCTCGAAGTGCGTCCGCACCTCCTCGGCGACCTGCGCGGCCAGCCTGGTCCGGGCGTCGTACATGGTGAGCAGGATCGTCGACACGTGCAGCGACGGGTTCAGGTGCGCCCGCACCAGCTCCACGTTGCGCAGCAGCTGGCCGAGGCCCTCCAGCGCGTAGTACTCGCACTGGATCGGGATCAGCACCTCCTGGCCGGCCACCATCGCGTTGACGGTCAGCAGCCCCAGCGAGGGCGGGCAGTCGATCAGCACGTAGTCCAGCGGCTGCTCGTACGCGGCGATGGCGCGCTGCAGCCGGCTCTCCCGGGCGACCAGCGAGACCAGCTCGATCTCGGCGCCCGCCAGGTCGATGGTGGCCGGGCAGCAGAACAGCCCCTCCACGTCGACCACCGGCTGCACCACGTCGGCCAGCGGCTTGCCCTCGACCAGCACGTCGTAGATCGACGGCACCTCGGCGTGGTGGTCGATGCCGAGCGCGGTCGAGGCGTTGCCCTGCGGGTCGAGGTCGATGACCAGCACCCGCAGCCCGTGCATGGCCAGCCCGGCGGCCAGGTTGACGGTGGTGGTGGTCTTGCCCACCCCGCCCTTCTGGTTGGCGACCACCATCACCCGGGTCGCGGCGGGCCGGGGCAGCGCCTCCCCGGCCTGCCCGGCGACCGGGACGGCGGTGTGCGCGGCCCCTGCGACGGGGGTGTCATCCACCTGATCGACGATCTCCGACTCCTGCATGGGGGTCAGTGTTTCACGTGAAACCGGAGCCGCGACAGTCACCTCGGGGTGACGGTCTGGCGTCCGATTGAGTCCTTGGTCAAGTACGCCGGAGAGCAGGAAGCGACGTTTCACGTGAAACACGATGCCCGGAATGCCGGAATCCACCGGCCCGACACTCCGGGCCCGCGCCGAACGAAACGGGGCGGGCGGCCTCCCGGCCACCCGCCCCGAACACCAGTTCCGGAACCGGACTCACGTCCACTCCGGGCTCAGCGCCGCCCGCGACTCCCGCCCCGCCGGCCCGCGCCCTCGCCGCCCTTGCCGCCACGTCCCGCCCGGGCCGCCCTGGCCCGGCGGGTGGCCGCTTTGACGCCGCCGGGGCTCTCCCCCGCCTCCACCCGGACCACCCGGGTCGGGGTCACCAGCACGCCCTCGCCGACGCCGATCACCGACCACTTCACCGCGCCGAGCCGGGTCAGCGCCGCCCGCGACTCCACCAGCTCCTGCTCGGCGGTGTCGCCCTTGAGCGCCAGCATCTGCCCGTACGGGCGCAGCAGCGGCATGCCCCAGCCGGCCAGCCGGTCCAGCGGCGCGACCGCCCGGGCGGTCACCACGTCCACCCCCAGCTTGCCGACCATCTCCTCGGCCCGGCCGCGCAGCACCGTGACGTTCTCCAGGCCGAGTTCGCGCACCACCTCCTCCAGGAAGGTGGTGCGCCGCAGCAGCGGCTCCAGCAGGGTCACCGACACGTCCGGCCGGGCCAGCGCCACCGGGATGCCCGGCAGCCCGGCGCCCGAACCGACGTCGCACAGCGAGACCTCGGCGGGCAGCAGCTCGGCCAGCACCGCGCAGTTGAGCACGTGCCGGTCCCACAGCCGGGGCACCTCGCGCGGGCCGATCAGCCCGCGCTGCACCCCCGCGGTCGCCAGCAGCTCGGTGTAGCGCACGGCCAGCGGCAGCCGATCGCCGAAGATCCGCCCCGCCGCCTCCGGCGCCTGCCCCGGCCCCTCCAGCGGCGCCTCGGGCTCCGTGCCGTCCCTGTCCATCTCTGCCTCTCCGCTCACCGTCGAATCCACCCGCCGTACCAGCACTGTTCCACGTGAAACGCCACTCCGCCGCAGAGCCGACGACCCCGCCCGCGCGAGGCGGGCGGGGTCGGACGCCGGAACGGCAGCACCACCGGCGTCAAGCCGGCAGCACGACCACGCAGCGCTGGGGCTCCTCGCCCTCCGACTCGCTGCGCAGCCCCGCGGCGGCCACCGCGTCGTGCACCACCTTGCGCTCGAACGGGGTCATCGGCCGCAGCTTGACCTGCTCGCCGGTGCTCCTGACCCGCTCGGAGGCCTCCGCGCCCAGCTCCGCGAGCTCGGCCCGCTTGCGCGCCCGGAAGCCCGCGACGTCCAGCATCAGGCGGCTGCGCTCCCCGGTCTCCCGGTGCACGGCCAGTCGGGTCAGCTCCTGGAGCGCCTCCAGCACCTCGCCGTCCTGGCCCACCAGCCGCTGCAGCGCCCGGTCGTCGCCCTCGCCGACGATGGAGACCAGCGCCCGGTCCCCCTCGACGTCCATGTCGATGTCGCCGTCCAGGTCCGCGATGTCCAGCAGACCCTCCAGGTAGTCGGCAGCGATGTCACCCTCGTGCTCCAGACGCGAGAGGACGCTCTCACCGGCCGGCGCGGTGTCGACGGCGGAGGTGGTGCCATCCGTCACAGGTGGACTCCTTCGGAAACGAGGCCCTCGGGTGGGGCCGAGAACGAGGGTGGGGGACTTACTTCTTCTTCGGCCGCTGGCCGCCCTGGCCACCGCGCCGCGGCTGCTGGCGCTGGCCCTGGCCCGGCTGGGCCCCCGGCTTCGCCCCGCCCGCCTTCGGACCGGACTTCCCCGCCGACGCGGCCCCGGCCGGCGTGGCCTCCGCCTGGTCCGTCGTGGCGTCCGCCGCGTCCGCGTGCTCCGCGGAGTGCGCCTGGTGGGCCCCGGTCGCCTGCCGCTGCGCCTTGCTCTGCTTGCGCGGCTGCTGCCGGCGCACCTGCACGCTCTCCTCGACCGCCGCCTGGGCGTCGGCCGCCGCGCCCTTGGAGCCGCCCTTGAGCATGGCCGCCAGGCCGCCCTTCTGGATCGAACCGTCCGGGTTGATCCGGCCCTGCTTCTTCAGCCGGACCTGGCGCTCGTCCCACGCCTTGCTGCCCGGCGTCGGGTTGTTGCGGATGACGACCAGCTGCTGGCCCATCGACCAGACGTTGGTGGTCAGCCAGTAGACCAGCACACCGACCGGGAAGTTGATGCCCATCACGGCGAACATCACCGGGAAGACGTACATCAGCATCTTCTGCTGCTGCATGAACGGCGTCTTGACCGACAGGTCGACGTTCTTGGTCATCAGCTGGCGCTGGGTGATGAACTGCGACAGCGACATCAGCACGATCATGACCGCGCAGACGATCTGGATGTGGATGCTGTCCGCGCCGACGAACTTGGCCGACAGCGGGGCACCGAAGATGTGCGCCTGCTTGGCGCTGTCCAGCAGCGGCTTGTCGATGACGCCGATCGTCTTGTCGTTGGCGATCGAGGCGAGCACGCCGTAGAGGGCGGTGAAGAACGGCGCCTGCACGAGGATCGGAAGGCACGAGGAGAACGGGTTGGTGCCCGCCTCCTTGTACAGCTTCATCATCTCTTCGGACTGGCGCTGCTTGTCGTTCTTGTAGCGCTCCTGGATGGCCTTCATCTTCGGCTGGATCGCCTGCATGGCCCGGGTCGACTTGATCTGCTTCACGAAGAGCGGGATCAGGCAGATCCGGATGACGACCACCATCATCACGATGGACAGACCCCACGCCAGGCCACCGTCGGGGTCGAAGACGTGGCTGAACAGCGAGTGGAACTGGACGATGATCCAGGACACCGCTGTGTAGAGGGGACTCAGAAAACCGAAGGTCACCGGTCAGACTCCTTGGGCATCGGGCTTCGCCACCGGCTCCGGCTCGGCGGTCCCGCTCGTGGGGTTCAGCAGATTGCGCAGCCGGCGGTGCCACACCGGGTGCTTTCGCGGCGGAACATGGTCGACCCCACCGGGAGACCAAGGATTGCAGCGCAGGATGCGCCAGACGGTCAGCCAACCGCCCTTGATCGCGCCGTGGACGCGCACCGCCTCGTACCCGTAGCGGGAGCACGAGGGGTAATAACGGCACACCGGACCGAGCAGCGGACTGATCGTCCACTGGTAGAGCCTGATCAGGCCCATCAGCAGGTACTTCATCGCCCTGTTCCCGTCGGGGCACTGCCGGTCGGTTCCGACCTGAGCAGGCGGCGCAGGGCCGCGTCCAGGTCGTGCTCGAGGTCCGGGTACGGGGCCGTCGCCGCAGCCGGCAGCGCCCGTACCACTATCAGGCTACCTGCGGGCAACCGGGACAGGCGTTCGCGGACCAGGTGACGCAGACGACGCTTGACCGCGTTGCGGACCACGGCCGGCCCCACGGCCTTGCTCACGACGAAACCCGCACGCGCCGAAGGAAGCCCCTCGGCGACGTGCGGGTGGAAGTCGCTGTTCCGGTCGGCTCCTCCGTCGGGCGCCGCCTCTCTGTGGAGGTGGACCACCAGCAGGGGCCGACCGGCACGCCGACCGCGTTTCACCGCGGTCGTGAAGTCCTGGCGCCGCCGCAGCCGATTCTCGGTGGGCAGCACTGCAGACCCTCTGCGCGGATCAGGCGGACAGGGCGCTGCGGCCCTTGGCGCGGCGGTTCGCCAGGATGGCGCGGCCGGCACGGGTACGCATGCGCAGCCGGAAGCCGTGGGTCTTGGCGCGACGACGGTTGTTCGGCTGGAAGGTGCGCTTGCTCACTCGGGGGCTCCTGGGGTGAATCGTAGGATGACGGGCGGTCGCTTGGCCGTCACCGTGCGTCCGCGCGATCTCCCCTTGCACTTGGGAAATCCGGTCCCGGGCCCAGATCTGCTGGGCTGAGGAACACCACGGCGCCCGTGCTGCGCGCGTCATGGAAGCGGGCGGACCCGCGGACATGCGGCAGCGGCCATCGACAACTCGACCTGGTTACGGTACGCGGGAGCGGGTCCGAGGGTCAAACCAGGTGGCCGCCACGCCGTTGCCCACAGCCTGTGGACAGAAACTTGAATCAGCTCTGCGCGCTGACTACCGTTGCAGGACTTGTCTCTTTTGTTCTGTGCCCGCGGCCGCTCCGCCGCCGCGCCACCCGAACCCCTCCTTGACCTTGCCTGGCTGCCCCTGCTCGGGGAACGAGAAAGCGTGTACCAGTGGCTGATGTCAACAGCGATCTCGTCCTGATGTGGTCGAGGGTCGTCGAGCGACTGGTCAGCGACAGCGATGTCGTGGAGAAGGACAAGAACTGGGTGCGCCGCACCCAGCCGATGTGGATGATGCATGACACCGCCCTGCTCGCGGCGCCCAACGAGTTCGCCAAGCAGGTGCTGGAGGGCCGGCTGCTGCCGCAGCTGACCGACGCCATCTCGCAGGAGTTCGGCCGGCAGGTCCGGATCGCGGTGATGGTGGACGCCAACGCCGCCCCGGCCGGCGAGCCGGACCCGGAACCGGAGCTCGACCCCGAGCCCGTCCCGGAGTGGCCGCACCCGCGCCCCGAGCAGTCCTACCCGGCGCACGCCGAGCAGCCCTACCCCGTCCGGAACGAGCAGCCGTACCCGGGCGGGCCCGGCTACCCGCAGCCCGGGCCGCCGCCCGGGAGCTGGCCGGGCCGGGGCGGGGACGACTACCAGCGCTCGCCGTACCCGTCGGGCTACCCGGCGGCCGAGCCCTACCGGACGCCCGCCCAGGCCCCGTACCGCGACCACCAGCCCGGTGCGGAGGCCGGTGGCTGGGGGGAGCCCGCCCCGATGCCCGAGCGGCGGCCGGACCCGGCCCCGCGGCGCTCGCACCGGCCCGGGCCGGACTCCGCGCAGGGCGACCTGTTCGGCGGGGCGCTCGGCTCCCCGGACGAGGACCGGCCGCGCCAGGGCGGCTCCCGCCGCGGCGCCCGGCCCGCCGCCCCGTCCCACGCCCCGGTCGAGCGCGCCCCCGGTGTCCCGGCCCCGCCCGGCGCTCCCCCGGCCGGCGGCTCGCGCAAGGACGAGCCGAACGCCCGGCTGAACCCCAAGTACCTGTTCGACACCTTCGTGATCGGCGCCTCCAACCGCTTCGCGCACGCCGCGGCGGTGGCGGTGGCCGAGGCGCCGGCCAAGGCGTACAACCCGCTCTTCGTCTACGGCGAGTCCGGGCTCGGCAAGACCCACCTGCTGCACGCCATCGGGCACTACTCGCGCAGCCTGTTCCCGGGCACCCGGGTGCGGTACGTGAGCTCGGAGGAGTTCACCAACGAGTTCATCAACTCGATCCGGGACGGCAAGGCTGACGCGTTCCGCAAGCGCTACCGGGACATCGACATCCTGCTGGTCGACGACATCCAGTTCCTGGCCAGCAAGGAGTCGACGCAGGAGGAGTTCTTCCACACCTTCAACACCCTGCACAACGCGAACAAGCAGATCGTCCTCTCGTCGGACCGGCCGCCCAAGCAGCTGATCACCCTGGAGGACCGGCTCCGCAACCGCTTCGAGTGGGGTCTGATCACCGACGTCACCCCGCCGGAGCTGGAGACCCGGATCGCCATCCTGCGCAAGAAGGCGATCCAGGAGCAGCTGAACGCCCCGGCCGACGTGCTGGAGTTCATCGCCTCCCGGATCACCCGGAACATCCGGGAGCTGGAGGGCGCGCTGATCCGGGTCACCGCCTTCGCCAACCTGAACCGGGCCCCGGTCGACCTGGAGCTGGCCGGCATCGTCCTGAAGGACCTGATCCCGGGCGGGGACGAGGACGCCGGGCCGGAGATCACCGCGCAGGTGATCATGCAGCAGACCGCCGCGTACTTCGGGCTGGGCGTGGAGGACCTGTGCGGATCCTCCCGCAGCCGGGTGCTGGTGACGGCCCGTCAGATCGCCATGTACCTGTGCCGGGAGCTGACCGACCTGTCGCTGCCGAAGATCGGCGCCCAGTTCGGCGGCCGGGACCACACCACGGTGATGCACGCGGACCGCAAGATCCGCTCGCTGATGGCCGAGCGCCGGTCCATCTACAACCAGGTCACCGAGTTGACCAACCGCATCAAGAGCTAGCTAACAAAAGCCGGACGCCGCCGGGAGCAACTGCACCGGGGTCGGCACGGCAGCTCAAAAGCCTTGAGCAGCAAGGCAGTTGACGCATCACAGGGGAGTCGGACCGAGGCGGTCCGACTCCCCTTCCGCATGCCTCGGGCGTTACCCGGACGAGTGGTGCGGCTGCGACGCGGAGCACTCGTCCGGGTGCCCGGGACGGGCTTCGGCGGACTGCCGCGGGGGGCCTGTAGTAGAGGGCCGCCGGTCGAACGAGGGACGGGCCGACGGGTGGCCGGATCCGTTCGGTCCGGGCCGGCCGGGCGGCCCGCGGGGGTGTGGACCGGCCTCCGACGGGGCAGGAATCCGCGGAACGGCGCCTTCTCCGGCCCCGCCGCCGCACCGAACGTCTGCGCAGCCAATCGAACGGTTCGGGTCCGCACTCCGGTTGTCCACAGGAACGGGTGGGTTTTCCCCGTCCACAGGGTGCACGGGCCCCGGTTATCCAGAGGTTCCTCCACAGCCCGATCGGGGCTACGCTCTTCCGCGCAGGTCAACCCCCTGTGGACTTGTGCACAACAGTTATCCACAGCCTGTGGAGAACTGAGGGCCCGTCAGCACGTCCACAGAGTTATCCACCGGCTGTCCACAGGAATGGGTGGGTTATCCCCAGGTTTTCCACAGCTGTGTCCACAGTTCGGCAACATCAACTTCCCCGTCACCCCTGCGTGTGAAAGGCGTCACGCGAAGTTGATCCGGGCCGGTGGATAACTCCCCCGTTTTCTGTGGAAACAGCTGTGGATAACCTGTGGATACTCAGCGTGCCCTGTGGATTACTCTCCGCTGTCCACAGGAGGGCCTGGTTGTCCACAGCCGCCGTCCACAGGACCTGTGGACAAAATACGGCCTCTGACCTGCGGAAACGGGGTTATCCACGGTATCCACAGGCCCTACTACTACTGCTACACATAGAGAGCTCGGAGCATGATCAACAGTGGGGGTGGCCCGAATCTGTGGACAACCGGGCCCCGACATTTGTTCGGTCCGCTTGTGCCCATCTGCCCCGGCTGTCAGCCGAGTACGTCAGACTGTCCTTCGGCAACCGGAAGCAGGACGGGGCGGAGCTGATCCGCCCGGCCGGTCGCCCGACGAGGATCAGACGATCGACAGCACGGATCGGCGGTACCGGCCGACCGTGCGGCGACAGCAGCCAGGAGGCGGTTACCGGTGAAGTTCCGGGTGGAGCGTGATGTCCTCGCGGAGGCGGTGGCCTGGGCTGCCCGCAGCCTCCCCGCGCGGCCGCCGGTGCCGGTGCTGGCCGGCCTGCTGCTGACCGCGCAGGAGGGCACCCTGGCGCTGTCCGGGTTCGACTACGAGGTGTCGGCCCGGGTCGAGCTGGAGGCGGACGTCGAGGAGGCCGGCACCGTCCTGGTCTCCGGCCGCCTGCTGAACGACATCTCGCGCAACCTGCCGAACCGCCCGGTGGAGATCTCCACCGACGGCGCCCGGGTCAGCGTGGTCTGCGGCACCTCCCGCTTCACGCTGCCGACCCTCCCGGTCGACGAGTACCCGGCGCTGCCGCAGATGCCGACCGCCACCGGCACCGTCCCGGGCGACGTATTCGCCTCGGCGGTCAGCCAGGCCGCGGTCGCCGCCGGCCGCGACGACACCCTGCCGGTGCTCACCGGCGTCCGGGTCGAGATCAACGGCAGCGGGATCACGCTGGCCGCCACCGACCGGTACCGCTTCGCCGTCCGCGAGCTGCTCTGGAAGCCCGAGCAGGACGACATCAACGCGGTCGCGCTGGTCCCCGCCAAGACCCTGCAGGACATCGCCAAGTCCCTGGGCAGCGGCGACCAGGTCACCATCGCGCTCTCCACCGGCGGCGCCGGCGAGGGCCTGATCGGCTTCGAGGGCGCCGGCCGGCGGACCACCACCCGCCTGCTGGAGGGCGAGTTCCCCAAGTTCCGGTCGATCTTCCCGACCGAGTTCTCGGCGGTCGCCGCGGTGCAGACCCAGCCCTTCCTGGAGGCGCTCAAGCGCGTCTCGCTGGTGGCCGAGCGCAACACCCCGGTCCGGCTGAACTTCGAGCAGGGCGTGCTCACCCTGGAGGCCGGCTCCGGCGACGACGCCCAGGCCACCGAGCGGATCGACGCCGACCTCGAGGGCGACGACATCTCGATCGCCTTCAACCCCGGCTACCTGGAGGAGGGGCTCAAGGCGATCGACGCCGGCTACGCGCAGCTGAGCTTCACCACCCCGACCAAGCCGGCCCTGCTCACCGGCAAGCCCGCGGTCGACGCGGAGCCGGACGAGGCCTACCAGTACCTGATCATGCCGGTCCGCCTCTCCGGCTGACCGGGCACCGACCACCAGGGGCGCGAGGGGCGAGCAGCCTCCGCGCCCCTGTGGCTGCCCGGCGAGCCCTCGGCGTCGGCGTAGGCTCAGTGGGTGCGGCAACGGCGCCGCCATCAGGCACGACACCACAGTGAAGGACTTGTCATGGAGCTCGGCCTCATCGGTCTCGGCAAGATGGGCGGCAACATGCGCGAGCGCATCCGCCGCGCCGGCCACACCGTCATCGGCTACGACCGCAACCCGGACCTCGCCGACGTCGACAGCGTCGAGCAGCTGGTCGCCAAGCTGGAGGCCCCCCGCGTGGTGTGGGTGATGGTCCCGGCCGGCGGCCCGACCCAGGAGACCGTCGAGCACCTGGCCGAGCTGCTGGCCCCCGGCGACGTGGTGGTCGACGGCGGCAACTCCCGCTGGACCGACGACGTCAAGCACGCCGAGCTGCTCGCCGAGAAGGGCATCGGCTTCGTCGACTGCGGCGTCTCCGGCGGCGTCTGGGGCCTGGAGAACGGCTACGCGCTGATGTACGGCGGCGACGCCGCGCACGTGGCCAAGGTGCAGCCGGTCTTCGACGCGCTCAAGCCCGAGGGCGACTTCGGCTCGGTGCACGCCGGCAAGGTCGGCGCCGGCCACTTCGCCAAGATGGTCCACAACGGCATCGAGTACGCCATGATGCAGGCCTTCGCCGAGGGCTGGGAGCTGCTGGAGGCCGCCCCCGAGGTCACCGACGTGCGCGAGGTCTTCCGCAGCTGGCAGGAGGGCACCGTGATCCGCTCCTGGCTGCTCGACCTGGCCGTCCGGGCGCTGGACGACGACGAGCACCTGGCCAAGCTCAAGGGCTGGGCCGCCGACTCCGGCGAGGGCCGCTGGACGGTCGAGGCCGCCATCGACCACGCGGTGCCGCTGCCCGCGATCACCGCCTCGCTGTTCGCCCGGTTCGCCTCCCGCCAGGACGACTCCCCGCAGATGAAGATGATCGCCGCGCTGCGCAACCAGTTCGGCGGCCACGCGGTCGAGTCCAAGTAAGCAGCTCCGGACAGAAGGCGAGCGCAGTCCACCGTCATGCACGTCGCGCACCTGTCGCTCGCCGACTTCCGTTCCTACGCCCGGGTCGAGGTTCCGCTCGACCCGGGCGTCACCGCGTTCGTCGGGCCCAACGGGCAGGGCAAGACCAACCTGGTCGAGGCGATCGGCTACGTCGCCACCCTGGGCAGCCACCGGGTGGCCACCGACGCCCCGCTGATCCGGCTCGGCGCCGAGCGGGCGGTGATCCGGGCCAGCGTGGTCGCCCAGGGCGGCCGCACCACCCTGGTCGAGCTGGAGCTGACCGCGGGCAAGGCCAACCGGGCCCGGCTGAACCGCTCCGACAACGTCCGCCCGCGCGACGTGCTGGGCGTGCTGCGCACCGTGCTGTTCGCTCCCGAGGACCTCGCCCTGGTCAAGGGCGACCCGGGCGAGCGCCGGCGCTTCCTGGACGAGCTGCTGACCGCCCGGGCCCCCCGGCTGGCCGGGGTGCGCTCCGACTACGAGCGGGTGCTCAAGCAGCGCAACGCCCTGCTGAGGACCGCCGCGATGGCCCGCCGGGCCGGCGGCGGCAAGTCCGCCGACCTGGCCACCCTGGAGGTCTGGGACGGCCACCTGGCCCGCGCCGGAGCGGAGTTGACGGCCTTTCGGATCCAGCTGGTGGCCGCGCTGCAGCCGCTGGTCGCCGAGGCATACCGGCAGCTCGCCCCCGGCGCCGGCGACACCGTGCTGGAGTACCGCTCCTCCTTCGAGGGCGAGCTCCCCACCAGCCGCGAGCAGGCCGAGCAGCAGCTGCTGGACGCCCTGCGGGCGACGCGCAGGCAGGAGGTCGAGCGCGGCCTGACCCTGGTCGGCCCGCACCGCGACGAACTGCTGCTGCGGCTCGGCCCGCTGCCCGCCAAGGGCTACGCCAGCCACGGCGAGTCCTGGTCCTACGCGCTGGCGCTGCGGCTGGCCTCGTACGAGCTGCTGCGCTCCGAGGGCGGCGAGCCGGTGCTGGTGCTGGACGACGTGTTCGCCGAGCTCGACGCCCGGCGCCGGGACCGGCTGGCCGAGCTGGTGGCCGGCGGCGAGCAGGTGCTGGTCACCGCCGCCGTCGCCGAGGACGTGCCGAAGGCGCTGCAGGGTGCCCGGTACGGCGTCTCGGACGGCACGGTGGACCGGCTGACCCCGTGAGCCCCCGGCGGCCGCGCACGGGGGCCTGACGGGGCCGGGCGGGTCAGCGGGCGACGGGCCAGGAGTCGTGGGCCCGGACCGCGTCCCCCAGTTCGTTCGAGAGCCGGTTCCAGGCCCTGGAGTAGTGGCTCGCCACCTCGGCCAGCGCCTTGGCGCAGTGCGGCGGCACGGCTCCGAACAGCTGCTCGGCGGCGTCCAGCCCGCGGGCCTGGCTGCTGAGCCAGCGCAGCAGCGCGCGTCCGCTGTCCGTGAAGCGGATCGAGGGGTCGTGGGCGAGGACCTCCAGGGCCTTCAGGCACAGGTCGTCGTCCTTCGGGAAGGGCTCGGCCGCGCTCCTCTCCGGCTCGTCCGCGGCGGGCCGGGCGGCGAGGACCATCCGGCGGACGGTCCGGGGCCCCGACTGCGGGGGGATGCCCGGGTACCGCCCGGACCGTTCCGCGGTGGCGCGGTGGGCGGCGTCGGACCGCAGCTCCTGCCGCAGGCGGTGGACGGTGCTGATCGAGATGCCGGTCTCCTCGGCCACCGCCCGCAGGGTCACCCCGGGGCGTTCCACCAGCAGGCAGCGCGCCCGCTCCCGCCGGGCCCGGATGTCCACCGGCCGGAGCCGGCCGTCCTTGCCCAGTCGGGCGGCGAGCGGATTCGACTGAGGAGTCTCCCCGGTCGAAAGCCTCCGCCGGGCCGCGCCGACGGTCTTCGGCGAGACGCCCGCGACCGCGGCGACGGCCCGGTCGGACCAGTGCGGGTGGGTGGCCAGGATGCGGTTGACCGCCGTCCTGCGGTCCGCGGGCGTCAGCGGCAGCCCGTGGCGGGCGTTGACCTGGACGGAGCGGACGAAGAGGTCGGCGGGCGACCCCTCGACGTACTGCACCGCGATGTGCTGCTCCCCGCGCAGGACGGTGGCCCGGAGCCGGTGCATGCCGTCGACCACCCGCTGCTCGTCCCGGCGCACCAGGATCGGCGGGAAGTCGGTGTCGCTCTCCGCCATCGCCCGTGCGTGGGTCTCGTCCACTCCGGCCAGCCGGGGCGAGTCCGCGGGGAGCAGTGCTTTGACCGGCACCATTCGGACCGACTGTCCAGCGTCCCCGAACGACCGCCCGTGTTCCCTCGCCATGCTTTTCACAGCTCCCCCCGATGCCATGCTGCTGTCACGCCTATCAACATGATGCCGACCTCGGCTGTCAAGCACCCGTCAAGTTCGTACCGATTTGCAACGGCCGCGCGGTGCGTCGGGCCGTGCGGCCGGGGGTCGGAAGGAAAATCTTCGCAAAGGATTCCGGGGCGGGCGGGAATTTTCACCACACGAGGTTCACCTGCCGCGGAAATCGACGTTGACTTTCCCTCGAGTCCTCCTAGGCTTCCAATCTCCTTACCCAAACCAAAGGAGGTGTTCCAGGTGGCTGAGACCATTCAGCTCACGCGGGGCCAGGTCGAGTCCGCGATGCGTGCGGCCATGACCATGGACGCGATCGTCGGGCGTCTCACCTACGACGAGGAATTCGCCAAGGACCTCTCTTCGGACCCGCGCGGGACCATGGAGAAGGCCGGCCTGTCCTTCGACAAGGAGGGCATGGACAGCCTGATGACCATGGACTCCAAGCGGTTCGACAGTGCGGCCGAGGCGCTGTTCAACCTCGTCGACTCCGAGTTCCTCTACAAGGTCGCGGGCCCGTCCTGCGACCCGCTGTAAGCGGATAGGGCGATCAATCCGGTGCCACCGGCCGCCGGTCGGCACCAGCCGTATGTCCGGGTGATTCCCTGAAAAGGGGTCGCCGACGTCGTGGCCCGGCGACGAATGTTGCCGGGCCATGACCAGTGTTCCCGTGAAGGAATGCCATGACCGCCGTTCTGCTCGTGAATCTCGCCAGTATTCCCATGCCCGGAAACGAGCCGATTTTCCCGATCGGCCTCCGGTGCATCCAGGACGCACTGGACCGGGAGAACCACCGGACCCGCCTGGTCGACTTCGTCGAGGACCCGGGCGCCTTCACCGACCTGTCCTGGATCGCCGAGCCGTGGGACGTGATCGGGTTCACGATCAGGAACATCGACCCGGTCGACCTGAACTGCGACAGCCACGTGCCGCACTACGAGGCCTTCATGGACCGCGTCCGCGCGGCCCTGGGGGACCGCCGGCCGCTCCTGGTGGGCGGCGGGCCCGGCTACAGCCTGTTCGGCCAGGAACTCATCGAGCGGCTCGGCTTCGACGTGGGCGTGGTCGGTCCGGGCGAGCAGCCGATGATCGACGTCGTGGCCGATCCCGAGCGGTACCGGGGGCTGGGGCAGAACCTCCCGGGCGACCGCTACCCGGGATTCACGGCCAACGTCCTGGACCACCCGGCGTCCCTGCTGGCGGCCTACGCCTCCCGGGGCGGGTCCATCGGCGTGGAGACCAAGCGGAAGACCTGCTACCAGGGCTGCGTCTACTGCCCGTACGCCTACATCAGCGGCGAGAACGCGGGGGACCTGAAGCCGACCGAGGCCATCGTCGAGGAGCTGCGCACCGCCTACGCGAGCGGGATCCGCGACGTGTTCTTCACCGACGGCATCTTCAACAGCGAGCTGTCCTACGCCAAGCAGGTGGTGCGCGCCGTGACCGCCGCCGACCTGCCGGGGCTGACCTGGACGGCGTACTTCACCCCGAAGCCCTTCGACGACGAGTTCGCCGAACTCCTGGCCGCCAGCAATGTCGGGCCGGTGATGATCTCGCCGGACAGCCTGGACGACCCCGTGATGCGGCTGCTGGGCAAGAGCTTCGACACCCGGCACGTGACCAGGTTCATCGACCGCTGCCGGCGCCACGACCTCAGGTTCACGGTCAGCGTGGTGTTCGGCGGACCGGGGGAGGACCGGGAGAGCGTCCGCACCACGGCGCGGTACATCAACGAGAACCTGGCGGCCGGGGAGCTGATCCTGAACGTCGGGTACCGGGTCCTGCCGGAGACCGCGCTGGCCCGGCAGCTCGGCCTGGAGAAGTCCGAGATCCTCGACCCGACGTTCCACCCGCTGGACCCGGACCTGTTCTCGTGGATCATCGGCGACCTCGACAGCCGCTTCCTGGCGACCCGCCCGATGCTCAACCTGATCGCCGGCCGCAACTCCAGCCGGAAGATGCAGAAGGTCGCGGTCGGCGCCCCCGCCGGTGCGCCCTCCGGCGAGGGCCGGGAGTACGTCGCACTGCGGCGGCGCCTGCTGCCGGTCGCCGAGGTCCGGGGCGGAGGGGCGGGGCGCTGTGCGGGTGAGTGACGTCCGGCCGCGACGGCTGGTGGCCGCGGACGCCCCGGCCGTGCACGCGCTCACCGGCGGGTTCGGACTGACCCCGGAACTGCTGCGCCGGGAACTGGCCGCCGACGGGGACTTCCGCTGGGCCGGGCTGGACGACCCCGCCGGCCGGCTGTGCGCCGTCCACCGGAGCCTGCGGTGGGGGCCGTACCTCTTCCTGAAGGGCGTCTACGTCCGCGAGGACGTGCGCGGCTCGGGAGCCGCGGTGCAGCTGGCGTTCGCGCTGCGGGACGCCGCCCGGGCGGAGGGCCTGCCCGGCGTCGCCGCCTGGTTCGAACCCGGGATGCCCGAATCGGCGATCGCCGAACTCCTGGGGCTGCGCCGGCAGGCGCCGATGGTGCACCGCTTCGCCCTCCCGCTGGCCCCCTCCGGCGGCCCCGCGCCGACCGCGGGCGCCGCCGCCCCGCCGCCGCTCCGCGGTGAACTCGAGCTGCCCCGGGAGTGCGCCGCCGACCGGTCGGCGGCCGTCGACCTGTTCGGAGCGCCCGCGGACGGACCGCTGCGCGTCCACTGGGTGCTGGACGGGCGCCGACTGGTGGCGAGCGCCGGCTTCGGGGCGGACCGGGACGGGCTCGCCGCGCTGCTCGCCGCCTTCGGGCCGCTCGCCGCGGCCCACGGGGCCGACACGCTGGAGTTCCCGGTGCGGGCGTCCGACATCATCGGTGTCCTGCAGCTCATGCACGGCAGGGCGGAGCGCCGCAACCGGGTGCCGGTCTGCCTCGGGGCGCTGTCCTTCGCGCAGCGGGAGCCCGGGAGCCCGCCGTGCTGACCGACCCGGACCCGTACGAGGTCCGCCGGCTCTGCCGTGCGGACGACCCGGCCGGGGCGCTGGACCTGCTGGCGCGCACCGGGTTCGACGCGGCGGCGCTGCGCCGCCTGCTGACCGGGCGGGCACCCGGTCCGGGCCCGGTGCCCGGGACCCGCGAGGTGCTGCTGCGCGACGAGAACGGCCGGACCACCGAGATGGCGGTCCACACCCCGGCGGGGGCGGTCGGCGGCCGGACCGGCGCGCTGGTCCTCCTGCACGGGGTCGGCGGCAGCGGACCGCGGATGCTGAGCCGGTTCCGCGACCTCGCCGAACGGCTGGACGTCTCCGTGCTCTGCCCCACCGCCCAGCCCGTGCACGAGCGGTCCAACCGCCTCGACCTGGCCGGGCTGTTCGGCAACGCGTTCGACGCGCCGTGCTGGAACCTGAGCGGCGCCGACTTCCCGCTCGCCGCGCTGCGCTGGGCGCGGACCGAACTGGACGCCGACCCCGACCGGTGCCTGATCGCGGGGCACTCGATGGGCGCGCTGGCCACCTGGAACCTCGCCATGCGCTTCGGGGACCGCTTCTGCGCCGCCGTGCCGGTCAACGGGGCGCTGTCGATGTGGGAGCTGTTCGGCACCGACCGCAGGAAGCGGGCGCTGCTCCCGAACCTGCTGCCGCTGCCGGTGTTCGTCCTGCACGGCGACGCCGACCGGCAGATCGCGCCCCGGTTCGACCGCGAGTCCGTCGCCGCCCTGCGCGGCCTCGGGCACCCGGAACTTCGGCACGCCGAGATCCGGGGCGGCGGCCACACCCTGGAGTCGCTCGACCTGACCGGCCGGAACGCCCCGCTCCGCAGCGAGCTGGCCGACTGGCTCTCCGCCCGGCGGCGCGGCCGCGTCCCGGCCGCCGTCCGCCACCGGGCGCTGGACGGCTCCCACGGCCGGGCCCACTGGATCGCGGTCGACCGGATCGCCCCGCAGGCCGTGGCGGAGGTCCGGGCCGAGCGCCGGTCCGCGACCGCGATCGACGTCGCGGTCACCGGCGCCCGGGAGGTGCGGCTGCACCTGCGCGGCGACCTCTTCGCACCCGGTCGACTCGACGTGGCGGTCAACGGCGTCCGGCACGCGGTCGCGTTCCGCCCGGACCCGGACCGGTTGCTGCACTCCTACCGGGAGACGGCCGACCCCGCCCTGCTCGACGAACAGGTCGTCGTGCTGCCGGTGCCCGACGACCGGGAGGAATCGTGACGGACGACCGCGGCGCCCTGGCCGCACTCGTGCTCTCCGCCGGCTCGCGGGTCGACGGCCGTCCGGTCGGCGGGGCGGACGGCCTCGTCGACCGGGCCCGCGCGGCCCTCGACGGCGCCGGGGTCCGGCCCGGCGACGTGGTGCTGCTGACCGACCTGGAGCCCGGCGCCCTGGTGGCCGCCACCGTGGCGGCCTGGCAGCTCGACGCCGTCCCGCTGGTGGCGCCGAACGACCGGAACCTGCCCGCCGGCCTGCGGGGGACCTGCCGGCTGCGGCACGGGCTGGAAGCCGTCCCGGCCACCGGGGCCCGGACCGCTCCGGGCCTGGAGCGGACGGCCGTGCTGATGCCGACCTCGGGCAGCACCGGCACCCCCAAGCCGGCCCGCCGGGGGGTGGCCGGCGTCCTGGTCGAGGCCGCCGGCTACCAGGGGTACCTGGGGCTGACCGCGGCCGACCTGGTCGCGGTGCCGGTCCCGCTCACCCACTCCTACGGCTGGGGCGTGGCCATGAGCGCCCTGCTGGCCGGCTGCGACCTCGACACCACGCCGCCCACCCGGCCGATGGCCCTGGCCGGCCTGCTGGACACCGGGACGGTCGCCGTGGTGGCGCTCACGGCGGGCATCGCCCGGCTCCTGGTGGACACCCGGCGCACCGGCGAGGGGCGGGTGCGCGCCGCCCTGGCGGGAGCCGGCCCGGTGCCCGACGCACTGGACGCCGCCTTCCGCGGGCGCTTCGGCCGCCCGCTGGAACGCGGCTACGGCTCCACCGAGACGGGCGGCGTGTTCCTGGGGCCGCGGGGCATCGGGCGGCCGATCGACGGCATCACGGTCAGCTCGCCGCCGGCCGGGGAGCGCGGCGAGCTGGTCCTCGCCACCC
This sequence comes from Kitasatospora cineracea, assembly GCF_003751605.1. Taxonomy (NCBI): domain Bacteria; kingdom Bacillati; phylum Actinomycetota; class Actinomycetes; order Kitasatosporales; family Streptomycetaceae; genus Kitasatospora; species Kitasatospora cineracea. The sequence continues at coordinate 1,479,482 of NZ_RJVJ01000001.1, read as the reverse complement.
GGGTCCCGGTCGAGGGGCTGCTGGGCAGCGAGCCGACCCGCCTGTGGCGCACCGGGGACCTCGTCGAGCGCGACGCGGACGGAATCTTCCACCACGTCCGCCGGCTCGGTTCGGCACTGCGGGTGAACGGCCGCTGGGTGGATCCGGACGAGGTCACCCGGGGGCTGGGCGCGCTCCCCGGGGTCACCGAGGTGCACCTGCTGGTGCTGGGCCGCGAGCGGACCCCCGGGATCGAGGACCTCCACGCGGTCGTCGAGACCTCGGCCGCCGTGCCCGCCGCCGCGGTGGAGGACCGGCTGTCCGCCCTGCCCGCGGGCGTGCCGCGCCCGCGGGTCCTGCTGTGCCCGTCCGTCCCGCGCAACGTCGTCGGAAAGCTCGACCGGGACGCGCTGATCGCCCTGGTCCGACAGGAGGAACACCGTGCGAAGTGACGACTTCGGCGCGCTGGTCGCCGAGCAGCTCGCCGCGATGCTGGACGAGCTCGGCGGCCCCGCCCTCTCCCCCGCGGAGATCCTGGGCGACGAACGCACCCGCAACCGGGACCTGACCGAACTCGGTCTGGGCTCCCTGGACTGGATGCGGCTGGCCGTCCGGATCGGGAACGAGACCGGGCTCGAACTGCCGCAGTCCGCCCTGGTCGACCAGGGCTCCCGCACGGTGGCGGGATGGGCCCGGGCCCTCGCCGCCGTCGCGGAACCCGGGGCGCCGGCCCGCTAGGCCGGCCGAACAGCCCGCGCGCGGCCCCGGCCGCGCGCATTCCGGTGGAACGACTACGGAGGAGGACCCACCACCATGCAGGTCACGCAGCGAGGCGGACGGTTCGTCGTCGTCGACGACTTCCTGGACGCCGCGACCCTGGCGGAACTACGGCGGCTCATGGAGCGCTCGACCTTCTCGGAGGTGGACAGCGTCCTCTACCCCGAGACGGACGGGAAGGCGTTCAGGTCGCGGGGGACGTACGTCAAGGGCGGCGGACAGGGCGAGGACGGCGCGCCGGGCCGGTCCAGGGCGTTCGAGCGGATCCTCCAGCAGGTGGTGGCGGAGCCCGGCATCTTCGGCACCGCCGGACAGGACTGGGACCGGGCCGGGTTCACCTTCTGGCGCTACCCGGCGGGGAGCCGGCTGAGCTGGCACAACGACGCCGGCGGCGGCCGCACCGGGGAGTTCATCGTCTTCCTGCACGAGGAGTGGCGCGCCTCCTGGGGCGGCGAGTTGATGATCCTGGACGAGGAGCCCGTGACCTCCGTCCGGGACGGGGACTTCCTCGCCCAGATGGAGCTCCAGGTGCGGGAGTCGGCGTCCAGCCCGGTGGCGATCGTGCCCCGGCCCAACCGGCTGGTGCTGGTGAAGGCCGGGACGGTGCACCAGATCAACCGGGTGGACCCCACCGCGGCCGCCCCCCGCCGCACCCTCACCGGCTTCATCTCCAAGCAGACCGCGGAGTCGGGCGCGCAGGCCCGCGACGCGCTGCTGCGGCTGGTGGACCGCTCCGCCAGGGAGGGGCAGTGACCGTGCGGGCCACCCTGCGGGGACGGCGCTTCGCCGTCCTCGACGACTTCCTCGACGGCGCGGCGCTGGAGGAGGTCCGCCGCACGATGGCCGCCAGCGCCTTCTCGGCCGCCGAGAGCCCCCTGCTCACCGGGCAGGACGGTGCCCTGCGCTCGCGGGGCACCGTGGTCCGCGGCGCCGCGGCCGACCTCGGTGCCGCGGGGGACCCGGCGGCCTACGGCCTGGTCAGGTCCGCCGTCGCCGCCGAGCCGGAGCTGTTCGGCCGGCCGGGCGAGGACTGGGACCGGGTCGGCTTCACCTTCTGGAACTACCCGGTCGGGTCCGGGCTCGCCTGGCACGGCGACGCGGGCGGCGGCCGCCGGGGCTCCTACGTGCTGTTCCTGCACGAGGAGTGGCGTGCCTCCTGGGGCGGCGAACTGATGGTCCTGGACGAGGAGGAGGCCGACACCGGCACGGTGGAGCTCCAGGTGCGGGAGTCGGGGTCCAGCCCGGTGGCGATCGTGCCCCGGCCCAACCGGCTGGTGCTGCTCAGGGCCGGGACCCCGCACCGGATCAACCGGGTGGACCCCACCGCGGCGCTGGTCCGGTGCAGCCTCACCGGCTTCGCCATGAAGCGCCCGGACGGGGCGGGCGCGGACGCCCGGGACCGGTTCCGGGAACTCGTCGGTGCGCTGAAGGGGGCCTCCGAGTAGTGGCGACCGACACCGGGGACCCGCCGCGGCGGCTGGTCCGGATCCTGCACGCGGCGACCTGGCGCGAGGAGGTGCGCAGCCCGGTCGAGCGGCGGCTGGCGGTGGCCCTCACCACCCTGTACGCGGCCACCGGCCTCTCGTACTCCGCGCTGGCCGTCTACATGCTCCGGCAGGAGCACCTGAGCCCGGCCGTCTACGGCGTCGGCGCCAGCGTGGCGGGGGTGCTCGGGCTGCTGGTCGGGCCGGCGATCGGGGCCCTGAGCGACCGCGTCGATGGGTTCGTCCTCTACGCGGTCCTGATGGGCGTGATGGCCGGGGCGACGTTCTGCCTGACCGCGGCGGGGCCGTGGGCCGCCCTCGGGCTGCTCAGCGTCCTGGTGATGTGCGCGCGCGGCAGTTCCGCGGTGCTGGGCGCGCTGATCGGCCGGGCGGTGGACCGGGACCGCCGGGTGCGCTTCCGGGCCACCGTGCGCGCCATGAGCAACGTCGCCATGGTGGTCGGTCTGGCGCTCGGTGCCGCCGTGCTGGCCGTCGGCACCCGGACGGCCTTCCGGGCGTCGTTCACGGCCGAGGCGCTGGCCCTGTCCGTGACCGGTCTCCTGGTGTGGCGGGCCCGTGGCGGGGCGGTGGCGGCCGCTCCCGAAGCCCCTGCCGCTGCCCCGGCTCCGGCACCGGTCCCGGCCGACGCCGAGCAGCCGTCCGGCACCTTGCGGGACGGCCGGGTGACGGTGCTGCTGCTGCTCAACTGCCTGTTCTGCCTGGCCGAGCCGATGCTGGCGATCGCGGTCCCGCTCTGGGTCGGGGCCCGGCTGCGGGTGCCGATGTGGGGCGTGTCGGTGGTGCTGGTGGTGAACACCGTGGTGATGGTGCTGCTGCAGGTGCCGGCGGCGCGCCGGGTCACGGACACCTCGCGGGCGGCCCGGTCGGTGCGGGCCGCGGCCCTGCTGTTCGCGGTGGCCGCGCTGATGTTCCCGGCCTCGGCCCAGCTCTCGCGGCACCTCGGCGCGGCCGCGGCGCTCTGCGCCCTGGTGCTCTTCGCGCTGGTCCGGGCCGGCGGGGACGTCCTCTACTCCGTCGGTTCGACGAGCCTGTCGTACGAACTCGTCCCGGAGCGGTCGTACGGGAAGTCCATGGGGATTCTCGGAATGGGCGTCGACATCGCGGGCCTGTCGGCCCCGGCGCTCTTCGGGTGGTTCGTGAACGGCGGTGGGGCGCTGGGCTGGTACGTGCTGGCCGTGCTCTTCGTGCTGGGCGCGCTGCCCGTGCGGTGGATACAGAACCGAATCGGTGAAAGGTCGTGGGGAAATGCTTGACGAACGGGATGTCGCCGAACTCCTGCTGCTCCGCGGGGCGGAGCGGGAGGAACTGTTCCGTCAGGCCAGGGCGGCCCGGTCGGCGGTCTTCGGCGACGAGGTGGTGGTCCGGGGCGTCACGGAGATCACCAACCAGTGCCGGGTGAACTGCGTCTTCTGCCCGATGCGGCGGGACAACACCAGGAAGAACAGCGACTTCCGCACGGAGTCCTCCCAGCTGATCGACGTCGCCGCCTCCGTGAAGGCCAGCGGGATCAACGTGATGTTCTTCCAGGGCGGCGAGATACCGCAGACCACGCGGGTGGTGGGGGAGGCGCTCCCCGGGATCCTCGACCTCTACGACGGTGAGGTGGAGATCCTGCTGAACCTGGGGAACAAGCGCCGCAGCGAGTACGAGTACCTGCGCGAGCAGGGGGCGACGAGCTACATCCTGAAGTTCGAGACCAGTGACCCGCGGCTGGCCGAGGAGGTCCGGCAGGAGAGCCTGGACTCGCGGCTGAAGTGCCTCCAGGACCTGCTCGACCTCGGGTACCGGGTCGGTACCGGGTCGATCATCGGCCTGCCCGGGCAGCAGGTCGCCGACGTGGCGCGGGACCTGGTCTTCGCCCGCGACCTCGGCGTGCACATGTGCAGCGTGGCGCCGTTCATCCCGGCCCCGGACACCCCGCTGGCGGACCACCCGGCCGGGGACGTGGAGCTGGCGCTGAACGCCATCGCCGTCTCCCGCCTGCTGGCACCCGACTGGCTGGTCCCCGCGGTGAGCGCGCTGTCGAAGATCGCCGGCGAGGGCCAGTACCGCGGACTGATGGCGGGGGCCAACGTCATCACCGTCAACTTCACCCCGGACGAGCAGCGCGACCGCTACCTGATCTACGGGCGCGACCGCTTCGTGGTGAAGCGCGACTACGCCTCCGGGGTGATCGCCCGCACCGGCCTGCGGCCGCGGGGCTCCGTCTTCCTCGAACCGAGCCTGGTGGAAACCCCCTGACCCCCGAAACGTCCCGCGGTGCCACCCGAGATTGGTTCTGACATGCGCCCTGTTTCCCGATACGTCCGCACCGTGGACGACGTGCTGGACCTCCTGGACGGACTGTTCCCCGTCACGGCCGACCGGTGGACCCCGGCGGGCGGGGCCGATTTCTGGGACCAGTACTACGCCGACCGGGACCGCCCGGTGCCGTTCTTCGTCAACAAGCCGGACGAGCACCTGGCGCAGTACGTGGAGTCGGGTCTGCTCGCGCCCGGACGCGTCCTCGACCTCGGCTGCGGGCCCGGCCGGAACGCGGTCTTCCTGGCGTCCCGGGGCTTCCGGGTGGACGCCGTCGACCTCTCCCCCGACGCGATCGCCTGGACCGGCGACCGGGCCCGCGAGGCGGCGGCCGAGGTCGGCCTGCACTGCGGCGACGCGTTCCGGCTGACCCGGGACGAACTGGCCGGCCCCTACGACCTGGTGGTCGACTCCGGTTTCTTCCACCACCTGCCGCCGCACCGCCGGATCAGCTACCTCCGGATGCTGGACCGGGTGCTCGCGGTCGGCGGCCACCTGGTGCTCGCCGCCTTCGCGGCCTGGGCGCCGGGCTCCGGATCGCCCGTCCCGGACGCCAAGCTGTACCGGGAGGGCAAGCTGTACGGCGGCCTGGCCTACACGCCCCAGGACCTGCGCTGGATCTTCGGGGGCCTCACCGAGGTCGAGGTGCGCGCGCTGCGCGAGCAGCCGGCCGACTCCCCCTACTACGGTCCCCCGTTCCTGCTGGGCGGTCTGTTCCGGCGCGAGGAGGGCCCGCTCCTGGAGCTGTGAGTCCCGCGCCCCTCCGGTCCTCCGGAGGGGCGTACCCGTACCCTGGACGACTCACCGTCGTCCACCGGTAGGGAGGGGAGCGCGCCGTGTCCGAGGAGCCGGGGCTTTCGGGCGTGGACCTGGCCCGGGTCGCGCTGCGCGCGGCCAAGGAGCAGGCCAGGCAGCGCGGCGAGCAGGTCCGCGAGCGGCGGGAGGCCAAGCGGACCGGGCTGCGCAGCGGCGCCCGGGCGGACGGCCGGGACCCGGTGCCGCTGGGGGCCGCGCTGAACCGGCTGATCACCGAGCGGGGCTGGGAGGCGCCGGCCGCGGTCGGCGGGGTGATGGGCCGCTGGTCGCAGATCGTCGGTCCGGACATCTCCGCGCACTGCGAGCCCAAGTCGTACACGGAGGCCGACGCGGTGCTCACCGTGCAGTGCGACTCCACCGCGTGGGCGACTCAACTCCGGCTGCTGGCGCGACAGTTGGTGGCCCGGCTGAACCACGAGCTGGGGCACGGGACGGTCCGGGTGATCAAGGTGCTGGGGCCGGACGCCCCGGTGCGCGGCTACGGGCGGCTGCGGGCCCCCGGGAGCAAGGGGCCGGGCGACACCTGGGGCTGAGCCCGGTGGACCGGACCGCGATCTTCCGGAATCGCTGGCAGCCCTACCAGGCGCTCTGAGCCCCCCTTGCGAGTATCGGGACATGTCCCGAGGGGATTCAGGGCGGCACATCTGCCCTCAGGGGCTGCCAAACGCCCCTCTCTGTCGGTCGTACCGGTAGACTGAAGCGCAAACACCGTTGCTACTGAGCAACAGAGTCGAAACGCCGTGGTCGCACACCTGCCCGGGCAAGCGGGGAGGGGCGCGGCCCGCGCTGTGCCAGAGAGGGCGCTTCGTGGCCGATTCCGGCAACCCCAGCCAGACCCCAGACCCGTCCGACCGGAAGGCCTACGACGCCAGCGCGATCCAGGTGCTGGAGGGGCTCGACGCAGTCCGCAAGCGCCCGGGCATGTACATCGGCTCGACCGGTGAGCGCGGCCTGCACCACCTCGTGTACGAGATCGTCGACAACTCGGTCGACGAGGCGCTCGCGGGCCACGCCGACACCATCGGCGTCACGATCCTGGCCGACGGCGGCGTCCGGGTGGTGGACAACGGCCGCGGCATCCCGGTCGGCATCATGCCGGGCCAGGACCGGCCCGCGGTCGAGGTCGTGCTGACCGTGCTGCACGCGGGCGGCAAGTTCGGCGGCGGCGGCTACGCGGTCTCCGGCGGCCTGCACGGCGTGGGCCTCTCCGTGGTGAACGCGCTCTCCACCCGGCTCACGGTGGACATCCGCGCCGACGGAGCCCGCTGGACGCAGGAGTACAAGGCCGGTGCTCCGACCGCCCCGCTGGCCCGGCACGAGGAGACGGACGACACCGGAACGGTGATCACCTTCTGGGCCGACCCGGACATCTTCGAGACCACCGTCTACTCGTTCGAGACGCTCTCCCGGCGCTTCCAGGAGATGGCCTTCCTCAACAAGGGCCTGACCATCTCGCTGACCGACGAGCGCCCCGAGCACCTGGACGAGGAGGGCAAGCCGCTCTCCGTCACCTACCGGTACGACGGCGGCATCGCGGACTTCGTGGCCCACCTCAACTCCCGCAAGGGCGAGCCGGTCCACCCCTCGGTGATCGACTTCGAGGCCGAGGACAAGGACAAGACGATCTCCGCCGAGATCGCCATGCAGTGGAGCTCGTCCTACACCGAGGGCGTGTACTCGTTCGCCAACACCATCCACACCCACGGCGGCGGCACCCACGAGGAGGGCTTCCGGGCCGCGCTCACCGGTCTGATGAACCGGTACGCGCGCGACAAGAAGCTGCTCCGCGAGAAGGACGACAACCTCTCCGGCGAGGACATCCGCGAGGGCCTGACCGCGATCATCTCGGTCAAGCTCGGCGAGCCGCAGTTCGAGGGCCAGACCAAGGACAAGCTCGGCAACACCGAGGCCAAGACCTTCGTCCAGAAGGTGGTCAACGAGCACCTGGCCGACTGGCTGGACCGCAACCCCAACGAGGCCACGGACATCGTCCGCAAGTCCATCCAGGCCGCCAGCGCCCGGGTCGCCGCCCGCAAGGCCCGCGACCTGACCCGGCGCAAGGGCCTGCTGGAGTCCGCCTCGCTGCCCGGCAAGCTCTCGGACTGCCAGTCCAAGGACCCGGCCGAGTGCGAGATCTTCATCGTCGAGGGCGACTCGGCCGGCGGCTCCGCCAAGCAGGGCCGCGACCCGCGCACCCAGGCGATCCTCCCGATCCGCGGCAAGATCCTGAACGTCGAGAAGGCCCGGATCGACAAGGTGCTGCAGAACACCGAGGTCCAGGCGCTGATCTCGGCCTTCGGCTGCGGCATCCAGGAGGACTACGACGCCGAGAAGCTGCGGTACCACAAGATCGTGCTGATGGCCGACGCCGACGTCGACGGACAGCACATCCGCACCCTGCTGCTGACCCTGCTGTTCCGCTTCATGCGCCCGCTGGTCGAGGCCGGGTACGTCTACCTGGCGATGCCCCCGCTGTACAAGATCAAGTGGGGCCGGGACGAGTTCGAGTACGCCTACTCCGACCGCGAGCGCGACGCGCTGATCGCCGCCGGGGTCGAGGGCGGCCGCCGGCTCCCCAAGGACGACGCGATCCAGCGCTTCAAGGGCCTCGGCGAGATGAACGCCGAGGAGCTGCGCGTCACCACCATGGACGCCGCGCACCGCCTGCTGCTCCAGGTCACCCTGGAGGACGCCGCCCGCGCCGACGACCTGTTCTCCGTCCTGATGGGCGAGGACGTCGAGGCCCGCCGCTCCTTCATCCAGCGCAACGCGAAGGACGTCCGCTTCCTGGACGTCTGACGTCCCGTCAAGGATCGTTGAAAGGAAACTGACCACCAGTGGTCGACGACAACCGTCCCGACGGCGGCGAACAGCCCGAGGACAGCACCACCCCCGCCCAGATCGGCAACCGGGTCGAGCTCATCGAGCTCGAGACCGAGATGCAGCGCTCCTACCTCGACTACGCGATGAGCGTCATCGTCTCGCGCGCCCTGCCCGAGGTCCGCGACGGCCTCAAGCCGGTGCACCGCCGGGTGCTCTACGCGATGTACGACGGCGGCTACCGGCCCGAGAAGGGCTACTACAAGTGCGCCCGCGTGGTCGGCGACGTGATGGGCAACTACCACCCGCACGGCGACACCTCGATCTACGACACCCTGGTCCGCCTCGCCCAGACCTGGTCGATGCGGATGCCGCTGGTCGACGGCAACGGCAACTTCGGCTCCCCGGGCAACGACCCGGCCGCGGCGATGCGCTACACCGAGTGCAAGATGATGCCGCTGGCGATGGAGATGATGCGCGACATCGACGAGGAGACCGTCGACTTCGCCGCCAACTACGACGGCCGGCAGCAGGAGCCGACCGTCCTGCCCTCGCGGATCCCCAACCTGCTGGTCAACGGCGCCACCGGCATCGCGGTCGGCATGGCCACCAACATCCCGCCGCACAACCTGCGCGAGGTCGCCTCCGGCGCGCTCTGGGCGCTGGAGCACCCCGAGGCGTCCAACGAGGAGCTGCTCGAGGCCCTGATCGAGCGGATCAAGGCCCCCGACTTCCCGACCGGCGCGCTGATCGTCGGCCGCCGCGGCATCGAGGAGGCCTACCGCACCGGCCGCGGCTCGATCACCATGCGCGCGGTGGTCGAGGTCGAGGAGATCCAGGGCCGCCAGTGCCTGGTGATCACCGAGCTGCCGTTCCAGGTCAACCCGGACAACCTCGCCCTGAAGATCGCCGACCTGGTCAAGGACGGCCGGATCGCCGGCATCGCCGACGTCCGCGACGAGTCCTCCTCGCGCACCGGCCAGCGCCTGGTCATCGTGCTCAAGCGGGACGCGGTCGCCAAGGTCGTGCTCAACAACCTGTACAAGCACACCGACCTGCAGACCAACTTCGGCGCCAACATGCTGGCCCTGGTCGACGGCGTGCCGCGCACCCTCTCGCTGGACGCCTTCATCCGGCACTGGGTCGCCCACCAGATCGAGGTCATCGTCCGCCGGACCACCTTCCGGCTGCGCAAGGCCGAGGAGCGCGCGCACATCCTGCGCGCCCTGCTCAAGGCGCTCGACCAGATCGACGCCGTGATCGCCCTGATCCGCGCCTCGGAGAGCGCCGACGCCGCCCGCACCGGCCTGATGCAGCTGCTCGCCATCGACGAGCTGCAGGCCAACGCCATCCTCGAGATGCAGCTGCGCCGCCTGGCCGCCCTGGAGAGCGCCCGCATCCTCAGCGAGCACGACGAGCTCCAGGCCAAGATCAACGAGTACAACGCGATCCTCGCCTCGCCCGCCCGGCAGCGCGAGATCGTCTCCGAGGAGCTCACCGCGATCGTCGAGAAGTACGGCGACGAGCGGCGCTCCACCCTGATCCCCTCCGACGGCGACCTCTCGATCGAGGACCTCATCGCCGAGGAGGACATCGTGGTCACCATCACCCGCGGCGGCTACGTCAAGCGCACCCGCTCCGACCTCTACCGCTCGCAGAAGCGCGGCGGCAAGGGCGTGCGCGGCGCGCAGCTGAAGCAGGACGACCTCGTCGACCACTTCTTCGTGACCACCACCCACAACTGGATCCTGTTCTTCACCAACAAGGGCCGGGTCTACCGCGCCAAGGGCTACGAGCTCCCCGACGCCGGCCGCGACGCCCGCGGCCAGCACGTCGCCAACCTGCTGGCCTTCCAGCCGGAGGAGCACATCACCCAGGTGATGGCCGTGCGCACCTACGAGGACAAGCCGTACCTGGTCCTCGCCACCCGCGGCGGCCTGGTCAAGAAGTCCCCGCTCAAGGACTACGACTCCCCGCGCTCCGGCGGCCTGATCGCCATCAACCTCCGCCAGGACGAGGAGGGCCGGGACGACGAGCTGATCGGCGCCGAGCTGGTCTCCGCCGACGACGACCTGCTGCTGATCTCCAGGAAGGCCCAGTCGATCCGCTTCAAGGCCACCGACGAGGCACTGCGCCCGATGAGCCGGGCCACCTCCGGAGTGAAGGGCATGTCCTTCCGCGAGGACGACGAACTGCTCTCGATGAACGTGGTGCGGCCCGGCACCTACGTCTTCACCGCCACCGACGGCGGGTACGCGAAGCGGACCTCGGTTGACGAGTACCGTGTCCAGGGACGCGGTGGTTTCGGTATCAAGGCGGCGAAGATCGTCGAGGGCCGGGGCTCGCTGGTCGGCGCACTGGTCGTCGAGGAGACCGACGAGATCATGGCCATCACGCTGTCCGGCGGCGTGATCCGGACCAGGGTTTCCGAGGTGCGTGAAACCGGACGTGACACCATGGGCGTCCAACTGATCAACCTCGGAAAGCGCGACGCGGTGGTGGGCATGGCCCGCAACGCGGAGGCCGACGAGGAGGAGGGCGCGGACGAGACCGTCGACGGGACGGAGTCCGCGGCCGCCACCGAGCAGGACGCGAACGGCGCGCCCGACCAGGGCTGACGCACGGACGCGCACCGTGGTGCCCGCCCCGCCGCACCGGCGGGGCGGGCACCACGGCTGACCGCGGGCCACCGGGGCCCGCGGTGCAGGAGCACAACACGGACCAGGACGGTGCGATCGCCCTGGCGGACGGTTCGGGAGGACCACGGTGAGCGGAGCCACGGGTGCTGGAGGTGCCACGGGCGGCCTGGCGGGCGGGCCGGGCGGAACCGCCCAGCAGTCCTACGGGGGCCAGACCCCGCCCCCGCCGAGCGCCCCGCCCACCGCGGGCGGCGGCTTCTCCCAGCCCACCACCTACGTCAAGGGCCAGCCCACCCCGCCGCGCGGCACCCGCGTCCCCGGCACCCCCGGGCAGTCCGGCGGCCAGTCCCGCCGCCCCGGCCCGTCCGCCGGCGGTGGCGGCACCGGCCGGACCCGCAAGGCCCGGCTGCGGATCACCAAGGCCGACCCGTGGTCGGTGATGAAGGTCAGCTTCCTGCTCTCGCTGGCCATCGGCGTGATCATCATCGTGGCCGCCGCGGTGCTCTGGATGACCCTCGACGGCCTCGGCGTCTTCTCCTCGCTGAGCGGCACCCTGAAGGACGTCACCGGCAGCGGCTCCGACAGCTCCAGCGCCTTCAACCTGATGGACTACATCGGGTTCGGCAAGGTGATGCTCTTCACCGTCCTGATCGCGCTGGTCGACATCGTCCTGATGACCGCCCTGGCCACCCTCGCCGCGTTCATCTACAACTCCGCGGCGGGCTTCACCGGCGGCATCGAGCTGACCCTCGCCGAAGAGGACTGACCCGGCGTCAGCAAAGCGGAATTCCCGGGGCCCCGGAGGCTGTTGAAGCTTCCGGGGCCCTTCGCCGTCCCCGGCGCAATCGGGTGACCGCCCGGCACGCCGGGATTGGCGGTCCGGCCCGCAGTGCACAGATGGAAGAACGGGAACGGTCAGCGGGCCGCCCGGCCGCTTCCGGCGGTCACCGGGCGTCCCGGACGGGATACGACTGGTCGGAAGGTCCGTCATGGCGCAGCACGCACAGCAACTGGTCGGCGCGGTCGAAGGATTGATCGGGCGCCCGATCCCCCTGCGGATCCGCGCCCGGGACGGCTCCGAGGCCGGCCCCGCCGGCGCTCCCACCGTCGTCCTGCGCAACCGCCGCGCCCTGCGCCGCCTGCTCTGGGCCCCCGGCGAGCTCGGCCTGGCCCGCGCCTACGTCGCCGGGGACCTCGAACTCGCCCCCGACACCGACCTGTACGAGGTGCTGGCCGCCGTCGCCTCCTTCGCCGAGGACCCGAACGCCCCCCGTCCGCGGCTCGGCCCCCGCCAGTACCTCGGCGCTCCCGGCCGCCGGCTGCTCGCCACCGCCCTGCGGCAGGGCGTCGTCGGCCCGAACCCGGTGCCCCCGCCCGAGGAGGTCGGGAACCGCCGCGGCCGACTGCACAGCCGCCGCCGGGACCGCGCCGCGATCAGCCACCACTACGACGTCGGCAACGACTTCTACCGGCTCGTCCTCGGCTCCAGCATGGTCTACTCGTGCGCCTACTGGGAGCCCGCCGCCAAGAGCCTGGAGGACGCCCAGGCCGCCAAGCTCGACCTGATCTGCCGCAAGCTCGGCCTGCGCCCCGGCATGCGCCTGCTGGACGTCGGCTGCGGCTGGGGCTCCCTGGTCCTGCACGCCGCCCGCCACTACGGCGTCGAGGCGGTCGGCGTCTCCATCTCCACCGAGCAGGTCGCACTGGCCCGGCAGCGGGCCGCGGAGGCCGGTCTCGCCGACCGGATCGACATCCGGCTCCAGGACTACCGGGAGATCCCCGACGGCCCCTTCGACGCCGTCTCCAGCGTCGGCATGGCCGAGCACGTCGGCTCGGCCCAGTACCTGGTCTACGCCCGCCACCTGTACGACCTGCTGGCTCCCGGCGGCCGCCTGCTCAACCACCAGATCGCCCGCCGCCCGCTGCCCCCCGGCGAGGTCTACCGGCTCTCCCCCTTCATCGACCGCTACGTCTTCCCCGACGGCGAGCTCTCCCCCGTCGGCACCACGGTCTCCCGGCTGGAGCAGGCCGGCTTCGAGGTCCGCGACGTCGAGGCCCTGCGCGAGCACTACGGCCGCACCCTGCGCGAGTGGGTCGCCAACCTGGAGGCGCACTGGCCGGAGGCCGTCGCCCTGGTCGGCCGCGGCCGGGCCCGGGTCTGGCGCCTCTACATGGCCGCCTCCGCCGTCTCCTTCGAGCAGAACCACATCGGCATCAACCAGGTCCTCGCCGTCCGCCCCACCCCCGCGGGCGCCTCCGGCCTCCCCCCGACCCGCCCGCAGTGGCTCGCCGAGGCCGCTGAGCAGCACCGTCCGGAGGCGGCCCGGGATACGGATTTGGGAGATCGGCCGTCGGTCCGCTAATCTTTCAGTGCGGCAAGGGCCTATAGCTCAGACGGTTAGAGCGCTTCCCTGATAAGGAAGAGGCCACAGGTTCAAGTCCTGTTAGGCCCACCGGCGCGAAGGCCCCGATCACCTGGTGATCGGGGCCTTCGACGTGTTCCGCCCCGTAACCTCCGGCCCGCCCGCTCGTTGGGCCCGGTGCGCAGAGGCAACACAGGGTGAGCTGACTCGAAACTGATGTGAAGTCGGGGATAGCCGGGCGACAGAACCGGCCATTGGGTGACGTGGGACGTAACGCGACCTCTGCTCCGGCCGGCGGATGATCCGGCCCCGCCCGCCCCGGGCTCCCGGGCGGTTCCCACGTCATGTCTTCATTCACCCTGTGAGGCACTCCCATGTCCATGGAAGCCGCGCTGCTCGAATCCAGGACGCTCCGAAGCGGCCTGTGCGAGCGCACCGAAGTCCTCGACGAGGTCAAGGCCCTCGTCCTGCTGCCCGACGGGCTGTACGTCACCACGCGGATGGTGGCGGACTACTTCGAGGTCGGCGAGAAGGTCATCTACAACTTGCTCCGGCGTCACCGCGAGGAGTTGAAGAGCAACGGGTTCACCGTTCTCAAGCCTGTGGATAACCCCGAGAACCAGACCTTCAAAATGAAGGTCTGGCAGGTCAGCGGTACCGAAGGAGGTGATGGAGCCCCCTACGGTCCCACCCCGCCTGTGGATAACTCCTACGGCCGTCCCCAGGGCGGTGGCAACGGCGTCGCCCTCTACTCCCGGCGGGCGGTCCTGAACGTGGCGATGCTGCTGCGGGACAGCGAGGTGGCCCGGCAGGTGCGGGGCCGGTTGCTGGACGCGGTGGAGGCGGCGGCGCGGCCGGTGGTGGAACCGCCGGTGGTGCACACGTTCCGGGCGCGGCCGTGGCGGCGGTGGAGCGAGCTGCGGTGGGACGAGCACGAGGCGGGTCGGCGGGATCCGGGGGTGGAGGCCTGGCGGCGGCGGATCGACGGGCTGGAGCCGTTCGGGCCGTACCGGGTGGGGGAGTACGAGCCGGTGGTGCCGCCGTACGCGGAGGAGCCGGACTTCGTGTTCACCGCGGAGGACCTGCCGGGGCTGGTCTCGGGGCTGGCGGTGTCGGTCGGGTCGGTGGAACGGCGGCTCGACGCGCAGGGGGTGCTGATCACCGCGATCGGTGAGCGGATCGCTCGGCAGGAGGAGCGGTTGGAGGTGGTGGACGTCCGGCTGGACGCCCTGGTCGAGGACGTCGGGGCGATCCGCCGGGACGTGGCCCGCCTGCGGGGCCGGCGGCGCCGGAAGTAACCGCCGGCGGGAGGGCCCGGACGCGTCGCCGGAGGGAACGGCGGCGCGTCCGGGCGCGTTGGCGGGGTGTGGGGTTCTTCTGGGGGATGAGCCTGCCGGGTCTGGTCTGCGCGCTGGTGGTGCTGGCGTTCGTGGACCAGCTCGCGCTGCGGGCGCGCCGGAGCCGCTGGGTGCCCTGGCGGGGGACGGGCCGGGAGGGGCAGGTCTCGGCGACCGGGTTCGAGCAGTTGCACGCCCAGTTCGCGGCCGGGAAGCAGGCCGAGCTGGAGCAGCGGAGGACCACGCTGATGCTCCGGGACGAGGAGGGCGAGGGCGCTCCGCCGCGCTCGACGGTGGATCTGGAGGGCGGAGTGGCGGTGATCCTCGCCGGGGATCCGCGATCGGACGATCCTACTGATGCTGGGGCGTCAAAGCCGGTGGCGGATCGGTCGGTTGGCGGTGGCGGGGGCCGCTCTTGAACGGGTTACCGGTGTGTATCATCGGCCCCAGGGCGGTCTGCACCCTGGCCGCTGGTTCGTGCTCCTACATCCAAGCAAGCAAGAAGGACGAGGTCCCGCGGTGAAGAAGCTTCTCCTGGTCGCCCTGGTCGCCCTCGGCGGCTTCTTTGTCTACCGTCAGGTCCAGGCGGACCGTGCCGAGCAGGACTTGTGGACCGAGGCGACCGACCCGGTCCCCGCCGGCCGCTGAGCGCCGACTGTCGAGTCTTCTCGGACCGGCCCGCGGAGCACGGGCCGCGGCCGGTCCGAAACCCGCGTGGTCGGCTGCCCGGGAGCGGGTAGGCTATCCCCCGTTGCTCGGGGCCTTAGCTCAGTTGGTAGAGCGCTGTCTTTGCATGGCAGATGTCAGGGGTTCGACTCCCCTAGGCTCCACAGTCGCCGAACGGCCCCCGACCTGGGGAAACCAGGTCGGGGGCCGTTCGCATGTCCGGAAGGGTCCCGCACGTTCTCCGCACCGGGCCCGACGGGCTCAGTGCGGCTTGCGCGGGTCGTGCGGCTTCGGGCGGTCGTCGTCGGCGACGGGCCCGGCCTCCGGCCGCGGGGCGGTGGTGGGCTCCTCGCGGGGGACGGAGCCGTTGACCGTGGCCCCGCCGACCGGGCCGCCGACGGCGCTGCCGGGGGTGGGCGGGGTGTCGGAGGGGGCCGCGGGGGCGACGGGTTCCGGGGCGGCCGGGGCCGGGGGCTCGGTGAGCCACTCCGGGTTGTTCTGCTTGCGGTACCACTGCCAGGCCAGCATGCCGGTGCCGACGGCCAGCGTGCCGGCCACCGCGAGGCCGGTGGCCCAGCCGTTGCGGTGCTGCTTCTTGGCGTTCTTCGCGGCCAGCGCGCCGATCTCGGCGGCGCTGACGTTGCCCTGCAGGGCGGTGACCGCCGCGGCGCCGCGGGTCTGCGCCTCCTGGGCGATCGGGGTGACGCTGTCCTTGGCGGCCTGGAAGGTCTCGGCCACCTTGGGGAGCACGGTGGCCCTGGCCTGCCCGGCGGCCTGGCCGGCCGACAGCTTGGCGGCCAGCGCGGCCTCCTGGGCCCGGTGGGCGGCCCGGAGGGCGGCCTTCTGGGTCTCCGGCGGGAGGCTGGAGAAGGCGTGCTCCAGGTGCGGGGCGACGTGCTTGGCGTACTGCACCCGGGCGGCCTGCGCGGCCTGGCCCGCTCCGGCCTTGGCCTGTGCGCTGGCGGTCGCGGCCTTCGGGCCGAGTGCCTCCAGCTTCGGGCCGAGGGCCTGCCTGGCCCCCTCCGCGTAGTGCAGGGCGGTCTCCTTGGCGGAGACGGCGTAGGGCGCGACGGCGTCCTTCGCCCGTCCGGCGGTCTCACGCGCGGTGTCCGTACGGCTCACGGGCTTCTCCTTCTCGGCGGGTGTCCGGCGTTGTCCGGTATGCACCTTTCCACCTGATAGGAGATCATGCATCGCGCTCGGCCGCCGGGCACCTTCGGCTGAGCCGTCTGCGGGCCACGTGGGATGATTCCTCGGATAGTCAGGTAAAAGTTAGGAAGGTACTGCCGTGGCCGAGGAACTCACCGCCACTCTGAAGACCAACCACGGTGACATCGTGGTCAAGCTCTTCCCGAACCACGCGCCGAAGACCGTCGCCAACTTCGTCGAGCTGGCCGAGGGCACCCGCGAGTGGAAGAACCCGGAGACCGGCGAGCTGGCCGCCAAGCCGCTGTACGACGGCACGGTCTTCCACCGGGTCATCGAGGGCTTCATGATCCAGGGCGGCGACCCGCTGGGCAACGGCACCGGCGGCCCGGGCTACAAGTTCGCCGACGAGTTCCACCCGGACCTCTCGTTCGACCGCCCGTACCTGCTGGCCATGGCCAACGCCGGCCCGGGCACCAACGGCTCGCAGTTCTTCATCACGGTCGCCCCGACCAGCTGGCTGAACCGCAAGCACAGCATCTTCGGCGAGGTCGTCGACCCGGCCGGCCAGAAGGTCGTGGACGCGATCGCGACCACCGCCACCACCAAGCCGTACGACCGGCCGGTCCAGGACGTGGTGATCCAGCAGGTCGTCATCTCGCGCGGCTGATCCGCACCCCGCCGCCCCGCGGGGCGGTGCCCGCGCGATCCCGCGCGCAGTAGCCTGGGCGGTCCCGGCGGTGCCCCGTTCTCTCGACGGAGGCGGCGCCGGGACCGTTTTCGTCGAGGAGGGACAGCGCCGATGCATCCGGAGGAGCCCGTGCGGCCGACGCCGGCGGACGGCCAGGGGAGCGGGTTGCCCGGGTGCCACCGGCACCCCGAGCGGGAGACCGGGGTGGGCTGCACCCGGTGCGGTCGCCCGATCTGCCCGGAGTGCATGGTGCCCGCCTCGGTGGGCTTCCAGTGCCCGGACTGCGTGCGCGGTGAGGCCGCGCAGCAGGCCCGGCAGCGGCCCCGGACCACGGCCGGCGCGCTGGTGGCGCTCGGCGACGGGGCGCTGGTCACCAAGGTGCTGATCGGGATCAACCTGTTGGTGTTCCTGCTCACCGAGTACGTCGACCAGGTCTGGCAGATCCGGCTGGGGATGGGCAGCGGGGCGGACGCCTTCGGCACCCGGATCGGCGTGGCGGCCGGTCCGGCCGAGTGGTACCGGCTGGTCAGCGGGATGTTCGTGCACGCCGGGGTGATGCACATCCTGATGAACATGTTCTCGCTCTGGGTGCTCGGCCCCCAGCTGGAACGGGTGCTGGGCCGGTGGCGCTTCCTGGCCCTCTACCTGCTGTCGGGGGTGGCGGGCAACGCGTTCGGCTACCTGCTGGACGGGGCGGACATGTTCTCGGTCGGCGCCTCCGGGGCGATCTTCGGCCTGCTGGGCGCCACCGCGGTGCTGTTCCGGGTCAACCGGGTGCCGATGCAGCCGGTGATCGCGCTGCTGGTGGTCAACCTGGTGCTCACCTTCACGCTGAACAACATCGACTGGCGCGCGCACCTCGGCGGGCTGGTGGCCGGCGTCGCCATCGGGGCCGGGATGATGTACGCCCCGCGGGGGCGTCGGAGCCTGGTGCAGGGGCTGGCGCTGGGCGGGGCGGTGGCGGCGATCCTGCTGATGCTGCTGATCGGGACGGCCCGGCTGCCCGGGTGAGGTTGTGCACAGTCGGCGGGCGCCGGAGCGCGCCCGCCGATTGGATTTCCCGGCTCTACGCGCGTTATGCTGCCGCGTTGCGAGTTATCCACAGGCTGGGCGGAGTTTTCCCCAGTGTGGACAACCCTGTGGATAAACGTTCGGACACTCCGTCACCGACCGGGCCCGGGCAGCACGGACACCGCCCCGGCGGGTGGGCCGGAGCGGTGCGGGTGGATCAGGCCGGAGCCCGGCGGGCGGGCGGTGCCGGCGTCACTTCCACTGCGTGGAGACCGCGAAACCCGCCGCGATGAAAGTGAAGCCGGCCAGGATGTTCCAGTTGCCCCAGCTGTGGACCGGCCACGAGCTGTTGGTCACGTAGTAGGTGACGATCCAGATCAGGCCGATCAGGAAGAACGCCAGCATCAGCGGTGCCACCCAGCTCCGGCTGCCGGAACTGATCTTCACGGCCGTCGCGGTGCTCGGAGGCGGCGTGTAGTCGGCCTTCTTGCGGAGTCGAGACTTCGGCACGAGGGGTTCTCCTGTCGATGCGCTGTGACCGCGCGGGTGGGTCAGCGTGGGCGGGCGGCGAATGGTCGGGCCGGTCCGTACGGTTGGTCCTCCGCACATGCCACCGGCGTCCGTTAGCGTAGTGGCTCGCCGGGTCGTAAGGAGATAAGGGTACGGTGCCTGATTCCACGATTTCTTCGCCGTCCCGGTCTTCGCGGCCCCGTCGTGGGCGAATTGTCGGACGTGCCCTGACCTGCACCGTCTTCGCGCTCGCCGGGCTGCTGTTCTACGTCAGCGCGCAGACCGCGCACGGCACCGACCTGCGCACCGACAACTCGCTGCTGAAGCTCAGCGACGTCATACAGCAGCGCTCCACCCAGAACCAGCAGCTGTCGGAGCAGGTCTCGGCGGACCGGGACCGGGCCGACCGGCTGGCCCGGCAGCAGGGGCAGAGCCCGGACGACGCGGCCAGGCTGGCCGAGCTGCAGCGGGCCGCCGGGCTGGACCCGCTGCGCGGCCCCGGGCTGACCGTCACCCTGGACGACGCCCCGCCGAATGCCACCGCGCGGATCCCGGGCGTCCCCGAACCCGGCGTCAACGACCTGGTGATCCACCAGCAGGACATCCAGGCCGTGGTGAACGCCCTGTGGCGGGGCGGCGCCGAGGGCGTCCAGGTGATGGACCAGCGGCTGATCTCCACCAGCGCGGTGCGCTGCGTCGGCAACACCCTGCTGCTGCAGGGCCGGGTCTACTCGCCGCCGTACGTGATCCGCGCGGTGGGGAAGACCGACGCGCTGCGCTCCGCGGTGGACGCCGACCCGACCATCCGCAACTACCTGGGCTACGTGACCGCCTACGGGCTGGGCTGGAAGGTCCAGGAGAGCGGCGAGCTGACCCTGCCCGGGTACACCGGCTCCGCCGACCTGCGCTCCGCGACCACCCCCTGATCCCGGCCGGTTCCGGACCGCTCCGGCCAGGAGCGGTCCGCGACCCGGGCAGGAACCGGCCGGAACCCGCCCAGGACCGGACCGGGACCGGCCTGTTGCGCCGATACCCCCCTGGGCCGGGCGGACGGGCGTCTACGCTTGTGCAGACCCGAATCACCGAGGAGCACCATGTACGGCTGGATCTGGCGGCATCTCCCGGGCCCCGCGCCGGTTCGTGCGCTGATCGCCCTGCTGCTCGTCCTCGGGGTGGTCTACGTCCTGTTCCAGTACGTCTTCCCGTGGGCCGAGCCGCTGCTCCCCTTCGGGAACGTGACGGTGGACCAGGGCGCCGGCGGCTGAGAACGGCGCCGTTCCGCCTCCGTCCGTCCCCCGACGCACCCGTACCCCAGGAGTAGCGATGACCTCCGCCGGCCGAGCGCCCCGGATCCTCGTGGTCGACAACTACGACAGCTTCGTCTTCAACATCGTCCAGTACCTGTACCAGCTGGGCGCGGTCTGCGAGGTGGTCCGCAACGACGAGCTGACCGTGGCCGACGCCCGGCCGCGGGCGGGGGAGGAGGGCTACGACGGGGTGCTGCTCTCCCCCGGGCCCGGCACGCCCGAGGAGGCCGGGGTGTGCGTGGAGATGGTGCACCACTGCGCGGCGGCCGGACTGCCGCTGTTCGGGGTGTGCCTGGGCCTGCAGTCGATCGCGGTGGCGCACGGCGCGGTGGTCGGGCGGGCGCCCGAGCTGCTGCACGGCAAGACCTCGCCGGTGCTGCACGAGGACGGCGGCGTGTTCGAGGGCCTGCCCTCGCCGCTGATCGCCACCCGCTACCACTCGCTGGCGGTCGACCCGGCCACCGTGCCCGCCGAGCTGGTGGTCACCTCGCGCACCGACAGCGGCGTGATCATGGGCCTGCGGCACCGCGAACTCCCGATCGAGGGCGTCCAGTTCCACCCGGAGTCGGTGCTCACCGAGGGCGGCCACCGGATGCTCGCCAACTGGCTCGCCGAGTGCGGCTTCCCGGAGGCGGTGGGCCGCTCGGCCGGCCTCGCCCCGGTCATCGGCCGGAGCTGACGCCGGTGGCCGCGGTGCGCCCGGAGGGGGGCGTCCCCGAGGAGCTCGGGGATCCGGAGGACTGGAGCGTCTACGAGGCCCCGGCCGAGCAGACCCTGAAACTGCGGCTCCCGGCCGCCCGTCCGGCCGAGCCGGCGGCCCGGCCGGACGGCGGCCGGGCGGCCCGCGGCCGGGCCGGGGGAGGGCCGGCCGGCCTGCGCGCCCCGGGCACCGGGCGCCGCCGGGCCACCGGGCGGGCCGCCGGGCCGCGGCCGCCGCGCCCGAAGGAGCGCAGGCGGGTGGTGCTGGCCCGGCTGGTGGGGGAGCTGTTCATCACGCTGGGCGCGGTGATGCTGCTGTTCGTCTCGTACCAGCTGTGGTGGACCAACGTGCTGGCCGACCGGGACGCCGGGGCCGCCAGCAGCAAGCTGGAGCAGCAGTGGGCCCAGCAGCCGGCCCCGCCGGTCGGCGGGGGCACCGCGCCCGCCCCGCAGCCCACCGCGTTCCAGCCCGGGCAGGGATTCGCCATCATCCACATCCCGAAGCTCGGCCTGGACTACCCGATCGCCGAGGGCACCGACAAGCAGAAGGTGCTCGACCACGGCCTGGTGGGCCACTACGCGGGCACCGCGATGCCGGCCGACCAGGCGGGCAACTTCGCCGTCGCCGCGCACCGCACCACGCACGGGCAGCCGTTCCGGAAGATCGGCCAGCTGGTGCCGGGCGACAGGATCGTGGTGGAGACCGCGACGGCGTACTACACGTACGAGGTGGCCGGCGGCATTCCGGAGACCCCGCCGAGCAACGTGACGGTGCTCCAACCCGTCCCGAAGGGCTCGCCGTTCACCGCGCCGGGGCGCTACCTCACCATGACGACATGCACGCCGGAGTTCAGTGCCCGGGGAAGGCTGATCGTGTTTGGCAAGATGGTCGAGGAACGGCCGAGGAGCCAGGGCCAGCCGGAGGCGCTGACCGGGCAACACTGAGCAGCGAGGCACGGCACCATGGGCACAGCCATGCGGGGCGGGCGCGGGCGGCGCGGACGGACGGCGGGGGTCCTGGGGCTGCTGGGGGAGCTGCTGATCACCCTGGGGCTGGTGCTGGCGCTGTTCGTCGGGTACTCGCTGTGGTGGACGGACGTGGTGGCCGACCGGGCCGCCGGGCAGGCGGCGGGCCGGCTGCGGCAGACCTGGAGCGTCCCGGCGGCGCCCCCGGCCGCCGGTGCCGCCGCCGCGCCGGTGCCGCAGTACGGGGCGGGGGACGGCGTCGGCTTCCTGCACGTGCCGGCCTTCGGCCGGGGCAACCAGACGCTGATCCGGATGGGCACCACCGCGGAGGTGCTCGACGAGGGCGTGGCCGGGGTCTACGAGGAGCCGTACCGCTCGGCGATGCCGTGGGACGCCGAGGGCAACTTCACGCTGGCGGCGCACCGGGACGGGCACGGCGCCAAGTTCCACGACCTGGACAAGCTGGTCGCGGGCGACCCGGTGGTGGTGGAGACCAGGGACGCCTGGTACGTCTACCGGGTCGCCGGGACGCTGCCGCAGACCTCCAAGTACGACGTGGGCGTGGTGGCGCCCGTCCCCGAGGGCTCGCCGTTCACCGGCCCGGGCCGCTACCTGACGCTGACCACCTGCACGCCGGTGTACACCTCCCGCTACCGGATGGCGGTCTGGGCCCAGCTGGTCCGGGTCGACCCGGTGGACGCGCAGCGCACCCCGCCGCCCGAGCTGCGCTGACCGGGGCCCGCGACGGCCGAGGGGCCGCACCGTTCGCGCAGAACGGTGCGGCCCCTCGGCCGTCGCTGCGGCCGTGGCGCTACGGCTTCGGGCCGTCGGTGGACTTGTTCGACGGCTGGACGAACAGGGTGACCCGGTCGCCGGGGCTGAGCGGGTTGCCCGCCGGGACGCTGGTGTTGACCACGGTGCCGTTGGGGTCCTGCGAGTTGGCGAGGGCGTAGGTCAGCCCGAGCTTGGTGAGCTGGGTGATCGCGTCGCTGACCTTGACGTTCTGCAGCGGCGGCATCGTCACCTTGTCGGCCTGCTTGCCCACCACGAGGGTCACCTGGCCGCCCTGCTTGAGCTGGCCGTTCTTCGGGGTCTGGTCGAGGACCTGGCCCACCTGGGTGCTGTCGGTGACGGGCTTGGTGGTGATCGTGTAGTTGAGCTTGGCCTCGGTGAGGGCCTGGGTGGCCTCGTCCTGGGCCTTGCCGATCACGTTCGGCACGCTGACCTTCTGCTGGCCGGAGGAGACCGTCAGGGTGACCGTGGCTCCCGGCGCGGCCTTGCCGCTGACGTCCTGCGAGATGACCTTGTCCTGGTCGATCTTGTCGTCGTTGGCGTAGGTGATCTTGACGTCGAAGCCCTTGTCCTTCAGGGCCTTGGTCGCCTCGTCCTTGCCCTTGCCGGAGACGTCCGGGACGTCCGTCTGGGGCGCCACCGAGGACACGTGCACGGTGATCGTGCCGTCGCTGGCCATCTGGCCGGCCGCGGCCGGCTCCTGAGTGCAGACCTGGTCCTTCTGGACCTTCTGGTCGGCGCAGGTGGCGGCCGGGGCGCCGGAGACCACCTTGAGGGTGGCGCTCTGCGCCTTCGCGGCGTTCTCCGCGTCGGCCAGGGTCATCCCGACCAGGTTCGGGACGTTGGTCTTCCCGGCACCCTTGTCGCCGGTCTTCACCATGGACTGCACCACGAAGAACGCGCCGACCAGGACCAGCACCGCCGCGACGGCGAGCACGATCCAGGAGGTGTTGTTCTTCTTCGGCGGGTCCTCGCGCCGTCGGCTGCCGCGACCCTCGTAGCCGCCGTCGTCCCCGCCGCCGTAGCCGTTGTCCTGGTAGCCGCCGTACGGGGCGGGCTGCTGGTTGCCGACCGGCGGCAGCACGGTGGTCGGGCCGCCGCCCTGCTGGGGCAGCACGTTGGTCTGGCCGTACGGGTCGTACTGCCCGCCGCCCTGGTCGTAGCCGTAGCCGGCCGCGCCCATGCCGTAGGCCGCCTGCTGGGCGGCGGCGACCGGCAGGCCGTCGAGGAAGCGCTCGATGTCGTCGCGCATCTCGTCGGCGGACTGGTAGCGGTAGTCGCGCTCCTTGGCCAGCGCCTTGAGTACGATCGCGTCGATCTCGGGGCGCACCTCGGGGTCGTACGAGGACGGCGGGGCGGGCTCCTCGCGGACGTGCTGGTAGGCCACCGCGACCGGCGAGTCGCCGATGAACGGCGGCCGGACGGTCAGCAGTTCGTACAGCAGGCAGCCGGTGGAGTACAGGTCGGAGCGGGCGTCGACGGTCTCGCCCTTGGCCTGCTCGGGGGAGAGGTACTGGGCGGTGCCGATGACCGCGGAGGTCTGGGTCATCGTCATGCCGGCGTCACCCATCGCACGGGCGATGCCGAAGTCCATCACCTTGACGTTGCCCTGCCGGGTCAGCATCACGTTGGCGGGCTTGATGTCGCGGTGCACGATGCCGGCCCGGTGCGAGTACTCCAGGGCCTGCAGGATGCCGATGGTCATCTCCAGCGCCCGCTCGGGCAGCAGCCGCCGCCCGGTGTGCAGCAGTTCGCGCAGGGTGGAGCCCTCGACGTACTCCATGACGATGTACGGGATGGAGATCCCGTCGATGTAGTCCTCGCCGGTGTCGTAGACCGCGACGATGGCCGGGTGGTTGAGCGAGGCCGCGGACTGCGCCTCGCGGCGGAAGCGGGCCTGGAAGGAGGGGTCGCGGGCCATGTCGGTGCGGAGGGTCTTCACGGCCACGGTACGGCCGAGCCTGGTGTCGTGGCCGAGGTACACCTCGGCCATGCCACCGCGTCCGAGGACGCCGCCGAGCTCGTACCTGCCGCCTAGGCGACGAGGCTCTTCCATATCTCCGACCCTCTCCCCCACCGGTCGGTGAGGATGTGACGTAGGTGTCCCCGCACGCTCTCTTCGGACGCGCCGGCCGCCGCCGCGGTTCCACGGCCCCGGCCCCGGTCTTCCGGCTGCGGGTACACCCGCTGCTGGCGGATACGCTACCGGGCGAACCTGAGCGGACCGGTGCGGATCGTCAGCCGAGACCAGACCGGTACCGATCAGGACCGTCCCATTGTGACAATTCCGGCCGCCGATCGAGGATCGGCGGCCGGAATGTGACACAGCTGACCGGACCTACTTGCCCAGCGCCGCCTGCATCATCGACTTGGCGATCGGCGCCGCGATCGAGCCGCCGGAGATCTCCGAGCTCTGCGCCGCGCCGTCCTCGACCACCACCGCCACCGCGACCTGCTTGCCGCCGGAGTCCTTCGCGTAGGAGACGAACCAGGCGAACGGCTTGCCCGCGTTGTCCTGGCCGTGCTGCGCGGTGCCGGTCTTGCCGCCGACCGTCACGCCCGGGATGGCCGCCCGCTTGCCGGTGCCGCCGCTCACCACGGCCTCCATCAGCTGCTGGAGCTTCTGCGCGGTCTCCGGCGAGACGGCCTGGCTCAGCTGGTGCTCGGAGTGGGTGGAGATGGCGTTGCCCGCCGAGCCCTCCTGGGAGACCAGGTACGGCTGCATCAGCGAGCCGTTGTTGGCGATCGCCGCCGCCACCATGGCCATCTGCAGCGGGGTGGCCCGGGTGTCGTGCTGGCCGATGGCGTCCATCGCGGTGCCGTCGGGGGAGGAGCCGCTGGGGTAGTAGCTGGCGGCGGCCCGGATCGGGACGTCCACCTTGTCGTTGTTGAAACCGAACTTCTCGGCCTGCGAGCGCAGCGCGTCCTTGCCGAGCTCGGCGCCGATCTTGCCGAACACCGTGTTGCACGAGATGGCCATCGCCGAGGCGAGGGTGGCGTTCGTGCAGGGCTCGTCGGGGCTGTCGTTGACCAGCGGGGTGCTGGTGCCCGGCAGGATGTACGTCTCCGGGGTGTCGGTGGTGTCCGTGGGGTTCTTGAACTTGCCGGTCTCGAACGCGGTCGCCGCGGTGACCAGCTTGAACGTCGAACCGGGCGGGTAGGTCTGGCGCAGCGCCCGGTTCAGCATCGGCTGGTTCGGGTCGTTCTGCAGCGCCGTCCAGGCCTCGGAGTCGCTGTTGCCGCCGCCCGCGAAGGTGCCCGGGTCGTAGGACGGGGTGGAGACCAGCGCCAGGATCGCCCCGGTGCGCGGGTCGATCGCCACCGCGGCGCCCTTCCGGTTGCCCAGGCCCTCGAAGCCGGCCTTCTGCACCTTCGGGTCGATGGTGGTGACCACGTCGCCGCCCTGCTTGGGCTTGCCGGTCAGCATGTCCAGGGTGTTGCGGAAGAACAGCCGGGAGTCGGTGCCGGACAGCACCGGGTCCTCCAGCTTCTCCAGCTGGCTGGCGTCGAAGATCTGCGAGGAGTAGCCGGTGACCGGCGCGTACATCGGCCCGTCCACCCAGGAGCGCTTGTACTTGTAGCGCAGGCCGTCGACGAAGTCGGACTTGGTGACGGGCTGCCCGCCGACGATGATGTTGCCGCGCGGGTAGGCGTACCGGTCGTACTTCACCCGGTCGTTGTGCGGGTTGCTCGCCCAGGCCGAGGCCTGCACGCCCTGCACCCAGTTCACCCGGACCATCAGCGCCAGCACCAGGACCAGGCAGAAGATCGACACCCGGCGGATCGGCTTGTTCACGAGGACGCTCCCCTGCTCTGGTCCGGCGTGCCGTACCCGGGCGGCCCGTACCGGTCGGGACCGGCCGGCTCCGGGATGGTCGGGACCGGCTCGGGGGTCGGTTCGGCGGCCGGGCGGCGGGCGGTGTCGCTGATCTTCATCAGGACGGCGATCAGCGCCCAGTTGGCCACCACCGAGGAACCGCCCTGGGCCAGGAACGGCATGGTCATGCCGGTCAGCGGGATCAGGCCGGTGACCCCGCCCGCGACCACGAACACCTGGAGCGCGAACGCCGAGCTCAGGCCGACCGCGAGCAGCTTGCCGAACGGGTCGCGGGCCGCCAGCGCGGTGCGCAGGCCGCGCTGCACCACCAGGCCGTAGACCAGGAAGACCGCCATCAGGCCGGTCAGGCCCAGCTCCTCGCCGAACGAGCCGAGGATGAAGTCGCTCTTCGCCGCGAACTGGATCAGCCAGCTGCGGCCCTGCCCCAGGCCGGTGCCGACGGTGCCGCCGGAGCCCAGCGACATCAGGGTCTGGCCGATCTGCTCCGAGGACTCCTTGGGCGGGTGCGGCCCGAACGCCGCCATCGGGTCCAGCCAGGCGTTGATGCGGGTCTTCACGTGCCGCTCGCTGGTGGCGACCACCGCGGCGCCGCCGAAGGACATCAGCAGACCGAAGACGATCCAGCTGGTCCGCTCGGTGGCCACGTACAGCATCACCACGAACAGGCCGAAGAACAGGAAGGAGGTGCCGAGGTCGGTCTCGAACACCAGGATCAGGATCGACAGCAGCCAGACCACCACGATCGGCCCGAGGTCGCGGCCGCGCGGCAGGTACAGGCCCATGAACTTGCGGCTGGCCAGCGCCAGGGCGTCCTTCTTCACCATCAGGAAGCCGGCGAAGAAGATGGTCAGGATGATCTTGGCGAACTCGCCGGGCTGGATCGAGAAGGAGCCGAAGCGGATCCAGATCTTCGCGCCGAAGTCCTCGGCCCGGGACGGGAAGAAGGCCGGCGCGGCCAGCAGCACCAGCGCCAGCACCATCGAGATGTAGGTGTAGCGCTGCAGGATCCGGTGGTCCTTGAGCAGCAGCATCACGCCGACGAACAGCCCGATGCCCAGGCCCGACCACATCAGCTGGTTGGTGGTCGCCGGGAAGTTGTTGCGCAGCAGCTTGCCGGCCTTGTCGAGCCGCCAGAGCATCACCAGGCCCAGCCCGTTCAGCAGCGTCGCCAGCGGCAGCAGCAGCGGGTCGGCGTACGGGGCGAACCGGCGCACCGCCAGGTGCGCGGCGCCGGCCAGCACGCCCAGGCCCAGGCCGTAGGCCAGGATGTTGGCGGGCAGCGTGCCGTCCATCGCCAGCCCCACGTTGGCGTACCCGAACATCGGGATGGCCACCGCGAAGGCCAGCATCAGCAGCTCGGTGTTGCGCCGGTTCGGCACGGCGTCCGGGGAGGTCCGGCCGGCGGCCCGCCGCCGCCCGGCGGCGGGCGTGCGGCCGCCGCTCACGTCGAAGGTGCTCATGCCTGTGTGAAACCCCCCGGGTTCGCCCGCGGCCCTACTGGGCCGGGCAGGACGCGGCGAGCTGCTGCTCCTGCTCGGTCAGCGGCGGTGCGGACGGCGCGGTGCCCTCCCCGGCGGCCGGGGGGGCGGTCTTGGACTCGGCGACCTTCTTGCAGACGGCGGCCTGCGTGCGCAGCACCTCGACCTGCTTCCGGGCGTCGGCCAGGCCGTCGGCCTGGATCTTCTTGGCGACCTGGTCCGCCTGGTAGGCGGGCAGGTACTTGAGTTCGACGTCGGCGTACGGCTGGTAGACCGAGCTGAGCTCGAGGCCGGCCAGGTTCTGGTCGAGGCCGCGGTAGACCGCGACGTGGCCGTCCTGGACGCCGACGTAGTACTGGTCCTGGCTCCACTGCCAGGCGAAGAACCCGCCGGCGCCGAGCACCGCGAGCACCAGCACCCCGATCAGGGTGAGCTTCAGGCCGCGCTTCTTCTTCCGGCGCTCGACCGGGGCGTCCTGGTCGAACTCCTCGCCGGGCGCGCCGTAGCCGCCCTCGCCGGCCGGGAAGCCGGCCTGGGTGAAGTCGTCCGCCGGGGCGCCGTAGCCCGCCGGGGGGCCGAAGTCGCCCGCGGGGGCGCCGTAGCCGGGCTGCTGCTGCTCGTAGGCGCCCTCGTAGCCCTGGGCGGGCCCGAAGGCGCCCTGCGGGGCCTGGCCGCGACCGAGGCCGGCGGCGCGGCCGGCCGGGGTGTCCAGCAGCTGCGGGTCGTTGAAGTGGTGCGGCTGGGTGTCGGCGACCGCGCCGACCACCATCGGGGCCTCGGCGGTCTGGCCGCTGAGCGGGTCGGTGGCGCCGACGTCGATCACGTCGGCGACGATGCAGGTGATGTTGTCCGGGCCGCCGCCGCGCAGCGCCAGCTGGATCAGCTCCTGGACGGTCTGCTCGGGCGCGTAGTAGCTGCCGAGCGTCTCCTCCAGGGTCTGGTGGCTGACCGGGCCGGACAGGCCGTCGGAGCAGATCAGGTAGCGGTCGCCGGCCCGGACCTCGCGGATCGACAGGTCGGGCTCGACCTGGCCGCGGCCGTCCAGGGCGCGCATCAGCAGCGAGCGCTGCGGGTGGGTCTCGGCCTCCTCGGCGGTGATCCGGCCCTCGTCGACCAGCCGCTGCACCCAGGTGTGGTCCTGGGTGATCTGGTCGAGCCGGCCGTCGCGCAGCAGGTAGGCCCGGGAGTCGCCGATGTGCACCTGGCCCATCCGCTGGCCGTCCCAGAGCAGCGCGGTGAGCGTGCAGCCCATGCCCTCGAGCTGCGGGTCCTGCTCGACCATCTGCCGCAGCCGGTCGTTGGCGGTCTGCACCGCCTCGTTGAGCAGGGTCAGCAGGTCGGCGCCGGGGTGCGGCTCGTCGAGCCGGACGATCGAGCCGAGGACCTCCGAGGAGGCGACCTCGCCGGCCGCCGCCCCGCCCATGCCGTCGGCCACCGCGAGCAGCCGGGGCCCGGCGTAGCCGGAGTCCTCGTTCCCTTCACGGATCAGGCCCTTGTGCGAGCCGGCGGCGAAGCGCAGCACGAGACTCATGCTGTCCGGGCCCTCCTTCGGGTGGAGCTGGTCCTCATGCGCTGACTACTTCCGCAGCTCGATGACGGTCCTGCCGATTCGGATCGGCACGCCGATCTGGAGCGGCGTCGGCGTGGTGAGCCGCTGCCGGTCCAGATAGGTGCCGTTGGTGGAGCCTAGATCCTCCACCGTCCACTGCCCAGCCTGATCCGGGTAGATCCTGGCATGGCGGGAGGACGCGTAGTCGTCGTCCAGGACGATGGTGGAGTCGTGCGCCCGGCCCAACGTGATGGTCTGGCCCTGCAGCGCGACGGTCGTCCCGGCCAGCGATCCCTGGGTCACCACCAGGTGGGTGGGCTGGCCGCGGCGCTGCCGGGCCTGCGCCTGCTGCGCGGCGGCGGCGGGCTGTCCCTGGGGGGCGCGGCCCGGTCCGGCCTGGGCGGGCGCGGGGGCACTGGGGCGCTGGGCGGTGCGCGCCGCGGCCTTGGTGTTGAACAGGTCGCTGCGGATCACCTGCACCGCGACGATGACGAACAGCCAGAGGACGGCGAGGAAGCCCAGCCGCATGACCGTCAGGGTCAGATCAGACATACCGGCCCGCTTCTACCCTTCGACCTGTCGGTAGACGATGGTGGTCGACCCCAGGACGATCCGGGAGCCGTCGCGGAGCGTAGCGCGCTGGGTGTGCTGCCCGTCCACCACGATGCCGTTGGTGGACCCCAGGTCCAGGACCATCGCGGGCGTACCGGGACGGATCTCCGCGTGCTTGCGGGACACTCCGGGGTCGTCGATCCGGATGTCCGCCTCGGTGGAGCGGCCCAGCACCACCGCGTTCTGGCTGATCTGGTGCCGGGCGCCGTTCACCTCGATCCAGCGCCGGGTGCCGGCGCCGCCGTGGCCCGCCCCGGGGAAGGGCCGCACGTTCCCGGCCGCCGGGGGGGCGGACGGCATCGCGGGCGGGGCGGCGGGCGGCGGCGGTGCGCCGTAGGGGGCGGCGGGGGCCGCGCCCTGGTGCCAGGGGGCGCCGGGCGCGGGCGGGGTCGGCGGGCGGCCGTACCCGGGCTGGGCGGCGGGCGGCGCGGCCGGGGCCCGCTGGGGCTCCTCGGCGGCCAGCGTGCGGCTGCGCACCCGGTACAGGCCGGTGTCCAGGTCGTCGGCCTTCTCCAGGGCGACCTGGAGCGGCCCCATGAAGCTGTACCGCTGGGCCTCCGCGTACTCGCGGACCATCCCGGCCAGCTCGGTGCCGAGCTGGGTGGCGTAGGGGCTGAGCCGCTCGTGGTCGTGCGGGCTGAGCTCGACGATGAAGTCGTTCGGGACGACCGTGCGGTCCCGGTTCCAGATGGTGGCGTTGTTGTCGCACTCGCGCTGCAGGGCGCCGGCGATCTCCACCGGTTGGACCTCGGACTTGAACACCTTGGCGAAGGTGCCGTTCACGAGACCTTCGAGTCGCTGCTCGAACTTCTTCAGGACTCCCACGGGGCACCCCCTCTCAGGGCGTCGGACGGGCCGGCTCGTCGGCTGGAAAGCGGTACTTCCGTACTGATCGTATCCACGCCCGGCCCTTCCGTACGGTTCCCCGCCTAGGTCGCGCCCGGAGGGGTACCCGCCGGGCGGCCCGCTCACTCGTTCGCCCGGCCTCCGGTTGCGGGCCGGGCGGACCCGTGCCGGGAGGCCGGTCGGAATGGATTCGCAGGTACGGCGTGGGGCGTGCTAATGTTTTCCATGTCGGAAGGGGCGCCCGAGAGGGAGCCGAACGGAAGACCCCGAGAGATGCGGTAAGCTTCTCGACAGGTCGGAAGAAGCGGTAAGCAACTGAAGACAACACCCATGCGCGGGTGGCGGAATAGGCAGACGCGCTGGATTCAGGTTCCAGTGCCCGAAAGGGCGTGGGGGTTCAACTCCCCCCTCGCGCACAGCGAAGCCCCGCAGATCCTCAGGATCTGCGGGGCTTTCTCGTTCTCCGGAGCCGGAGCCGGTGCCCCGGAACGGCCCGTGGCGGTCCGGGGCGGCTCAGGGGGCGGGCAGCACGGCGTGCAGGGCGAAGCCGCCGTCGGGGGTGGGGGCGGCGGTGAAGGTGCCGCCGAGCAGGGCGGCGCGTTCGCGCAGGCCGATCAGGCCGTGGCCGCCGCCGGGCAGCGGGGCGGTGTCCTGGCCGGCGCCGGCCGGGCGCAGCGGCGGCGGGCCGTTGCGGACCTCGACGTGCAGCCGGCCGCCGCGGGCGGTGACCCGGACGGTGACCGGGGCGCCGGGGGCGTGCTTGCTGATGTTGGTGAGGCCCTCCTGGACGGTGCGGTAGGCGGCCCGTTCGACGGCCTCGGGCCAGTTCCGGCGGCCCGGGTCGAGGCGGCGGGTGACGGCCAGGCCGCTGCCGTCGATCAGCCGGGGCAGGTCGGCGAGGGTGGGCTGCGGGGCGAGCGGGGTGCCGGGGACGCCCGCGGCGCGCAGCACGCCGACCATCTGGCGGAGCTCGTCGAGGGTGCGGACGGAGAGCTCGCGGATGGTGTGGGCGCCGTCCCGGGCGGCCGGGTCGGTGCTGGCGACCTGCAGCGCCCCGGCCTGGATCGAGATCAGGCTGACCTGGTGGGAGACCACGTCGTGCATCTCGCGGGCGAGCCGGGCGCGTTCGGCGGCCAGCACCTTCTCGGCCAGCAGCCGGCTCTCGCGCTGGCGGCCGGCGGTGAGTTCGGTGACCCGTTCGGCGAGTTCGCCGCGGGTGCGGACCAGCATGCCGAGGGCGGCCGGTCCGGCGCCGAGCATCACCGACTGGATGGCGTACAGCGCGTTGTCCCGGCTGAGGGCGAACAGGCCGGGGTCGAACGGCCAGTGGAAGAACTCGACCAGGGCGAAGGCGGTGGCGCAGGCGACCGGGACGGGGGGCCGGGGGCGGGCGGCGGCGACCGAGTAGACGGCGGTGAGGGGGGCCAGCCAGATCTCGTTGAAGAACGCGCCGGGCAGGGTGAGCAGGGCCACCGTGAGCGGGAAGCGGCGGCGGAGCAGCAGGACGGCGACGGAGAGCGCGGAGAGCGCCAGCTGCCAGGGCTCGGAGCCCTTGGCGACCAGGGCGGAGTCCATCGCGGCCAGCAGCACCGGGACCAGCAGGGTGGTGCGCGGGGAGCGCAGCAGGGCCCGGAGCCGGGAGCCCGGGGCGGCGGGCGGCCCGGGGGGCGCGGCGGGGGCTCCGGGGCGCGCGGGGGCCTCGGCGGCGCCGGGGGCCTCGGGGGTCACTCCCCGTCCTGCCGGTCGCGGACCAGTCCGGCGCGGTGGGCGATGACGGCGGCCTGGACGCGGTTGGCGGCGCCGAGCTTGGCCAGGATGGCGCTGATGTGGTCCTTGACGGTGCCGGTGCCGAGGAACAGCCGGTCGGCTATCTCGGCGTTGGACAGGCCCTCGCCGAGCAGCGCCAGGACGTCGAGCTCGCGGCCGGTGAGCCGGCCGGTGAGGCCGGCGGCCGCGGTGTCGGGTCCGCCGCCCTCGACGTAGCCGCTGATCACGGTGCGGGCGACGGTCGGGGAGAGCACGCTGCCGCCGGCCGCGAGCACCCGGACGGCGTGCACCAGCTGCTCGGGGGCGGTGTCCTTGAGCAGGAACCCGGCGGCGCCGGCCCGCAGCGCGGTGCCGATGTGCTCGTCGGTGTCGAAGGTGGTGAGCATGGCGACGGCGGGCGGGTCGGGCAGCGCGCGCAGCCGGCGCAGCACGCTGATGCCGTCCAGGTCGGGCATCCGGACGTCGAGCAGGACGACCCGGGGGGCGAGTTCGCGGGCGAGCTGTTCGGCCTGGCCGCCGGAGCAGCCGCCGACCACTTCCAGGTCGGGTGCGGTGCCGACGATCAGGCCGAGTCCGGAACGGACCAGCACCTCGTCGTCCACGATCAGGACCCGGGTCGGCGGCATGTCTCTCCCTGTCTCTCCCGCTGGTGGCGGTTCGGTGCCGGGCGGTCCGCGACCCCCGCCGATCGGCGGGGGTGGGAATCCGCTACCGGATTCACGCAATTCTCATCCTGGCTGGGCAACCATGGAAATCGGGGTGGAGTGCGCCGAACCGCGAGCGGATGCGCCCCCGTGATCGATCGTCTGGAATGGTTGCTGTGTCCACTGTGAAGACGGCTTCCTCAGCCGTGTCCCCCACGAGCGGCGAGGGCCCGGGTCCGCTGGCACGGTGGCGCCCGCGAGCCGCCGCGTCGACCGTCTGGTACCTGCGGCTGATGGCCCTGCTCAACCTGGTGGCGGTGCTGTCGGTGCCGTTCCGGGACCAGGTCCAACGGCACAACGAGGGGGAGTTCTTCACCCCCTACCTGATGACCGCGGGCCTGACTGCGGTGGTGCTGGCGCTGTTCCTGGCGGTGGCGATGCGCCGCCGCAAGCGGGCGGCGTGGATCTTCAACACCGGCCTGGCCGGGCTGACGTTCCTCGGCTACCTGGCCTGGATGGCCTGGGGCGACCGCTACCGGGACCACCCCTGGAACTACTTCTCGATCGTGCTGACCGGGCTGTTCCTGGTGGCGCTGCTGGTCTCCCGCAAGGAGTTCACCTCCAAGGGCGACCGCTCCAACCCGAAGACCGCGGCCGCCGCCGCGGTCGGCGGGCTGCTGCTGGGCGGGCTGATCGGCTCGGTGCTGGTGCAGCTGACCAACGAGGTCGCCGGCGCGGGCTTCGGCACCCGGTTCAGCTACGCGGTGCACCGGATGATCACGCTGAACCCCTCGGAGCGGGTCCTCGACGTGGTCTCGGTGCCGACCTGGGTGAACGCGGCGATCAACGCGATGAGCGCGGTGCTGTTCCTGTTCGTGCTGTACGTGGCGTTCCGCTCGCCGCGGGGTGAGGAGCTGCAGAGCGACGAGGAGCAGAGCCGGCTGCGCGAGCTGCTGGAGAAGCAGGGCGAGCGGGACTCGCTGGGGTACTTCGCGCTGCGCCGGGACAAGGCGGTGGTGTTCTCGCCGTCGGGGAAGGCGGCGATCGCCTACCGGGTGGTCGGCGGCGTCACGCTGGCCTCCGGCGATCCGATCGGCGACCCGGAGGCCTGGCCGGGGGCGATCGACGCCTGGCTGGCGGAGGCCCGCGAGCACGCCTGGGTGCCGGCCGTGATGGGTGCCTCCGAGGAGGCCGGGGTGATCTACGCCCGGCACGGCCTGGACGCGCTGGAGCTGGGCGACGAGGCGATCGTCGAGCTGGACGAGTTCTCGCTGGACGGCCGGGCGATGCGGGTGGTCCGGCAGGCGTACAACCGGGTCAAGCGGGCCGGGTACACGGTGCGGATCCGCCGGCACGGGGACATCCCCGAGTGCGAGATGGCCGAGCTGGTGGCCAAGGCCGACCACTGGCGGGACGGGGCGACCGAGCGGGGCTTCTCGATGGCGCTGGGCCGGCTCGGCGACGCGGGCGACGGGCGCTGCGTGATGCTGGAGTGCTTCGACGGGGACGGCGAGCTGCGGGCGCTGCTGAGCTTCGTGCCGTGGGGCGGGCACGGCCTGTCGCTGGACCTGATGCGGCGCGACCGGGACAGCGAGAACGGCCTGATGGAGTTCATGGTGATCGAACTCCTGCAGCGGGCGAAGGAGGTCGAACTGGAACGGGTCTCGTTGAACTTCGCGATGTTCCGCTCGGTTTTCGAGCGCGGCTCGAAGCTGGGTGCGGGCCCGGTGCTGCGGCTGTGGCGTTCGGTGCTCGGTTTCTTCTCGCGTTGGTGGCAGATCGAGTCGCTCTACCGGGCGAACGCGAAATACCGGCCGATCTGGGAACCGCGTTATCTGCTCTTCGAGAAGAGCGGCGAGATTCCCCGGATCGGCATCGCCTCGGCCCGCGCGGAGGGTTTCATCACGGCGCCCACCATGCCGGCCCTGTTCCGCCGCCGGCACAAGTGAGGAAGTCTTCCCGGCCGGATACGGCTCGGGACGGGGGTGGGGCCCCTCCGCCGGGGGGCGGAGCGGGCCGGATGTCAGACCCCAGGATGATGCCGCGAATGGTCTTCGAAGCTGATGCCGCGGGTTAATCCGATGCGTATCGTCGGTGACGAGGCGTAGAAGAATCGACGGCGCGAGTCGGGACGGAATCGGACGGGAGAACCGGGTCGTGGAGAAGATCACCCACGCGGGGGGCGTGCGACCGGAGTGGTGGGCGGTATTCCGCCGGGCCGCGGTCGCGGAGTGGGGGGAGCTTTTCGCTTCCGTGAAGGAGCAGGTGGTGCGGCGGAAATTCGCCGCCGTGCCGCTGGCGACCGCGGCGACCGCGCTGGTGCTGCTGTTCTCGGTGGTCCAGCACCTGCCGGGCGGGGACCGGTTCGTGGCCGACATCGGGGTGGTGAAGGCGGCGCTGCCGCTGGACGTGTCGCTGCTGCGCACCCCGCTGTCGCTGTACGTGCCGGCCCTGGAC
This sequence comes from Kitasatospora cineracea, assembly GCF_003751605.1. Classification (NCBI taxonomy): domain Bacteria; kingdom Bacillati; phylum Actinomycetota; class Actinomycetes; order Kitasatosporales; family Streptomycetaceae; genus Kitasatospora; species Kitasatospora cineracea. The sequence goes on along the minus strand of NZ_RJVJ01000001.1, from coordinate 1,443,966 downwards.
CTGCCGGTGTGGGGGGCGCTGGCCCAGGTGTTCCTGGTGTTCGGGGTGGCGGAGATCGTGCTGGGGCGGCGGCTGACCCTGGTGGTGGCGTACGTCTGCACCCTGGCAGGCACGCTGTTCGCCCGCGTCGGGGTGGCGCTGGGCCCGCACCACGCGCTGGGCTTCCCGCGCTGGGTGGCGCACGTGCGGGACACCGGTCCCTCGGCGGCGGTGGTGGCGCTGGCCGTGGTGGTGGCGCTGCGCTGCCGGGCGTGGTGGACGGGCGGGGCGGTGGCGCTGTCGATGCTGGTGGAGGCGCTGCTGCTGCCGAACCTGGCGGGGCTGGAGCACCTGGTGGCGATCAGCACCGCCGTCCTGATCGCCATCTGGGTCGAGGTGTTCGGCGACTACTGGCCGCGGGTGCTGACCGGGGTCGGCGCGGCCGCGTCGGTGGCCGCCCAGGGCCGGACCAGGGCGGTCACGCCCTGACCCGGCGGGCGGGCGGTCAGCCGCGGGGCAGCGGCATCTCGAAGTAGACGACCTTGCCGACCGCCTTGCGGGCGGTGCCCCACTTCTCGGCCAGTTTGCTGACCAGGTTCAGGCCGCGGCCGTGTTCGGAGAAGGAGTCGGCGGGTTCCAGCGACGGCAGGTTGTGGTTGTCGTCGCTGACCTCGACCAGCAGCTTGTCGACCCGGATCAGCTGCAGCTGCACCTCGGAGCGGGCCACCCGGACGGCGTTGGTGACCAGTTCGGAGACCAGCAGTTCGACGGTCTCGGCGAGCGCGGTCAGCTGCCAGGCGGCGAGCTGGTCGCGCACCAGCCGGCGGGCCCGGCCGACCTCCAGTTCGGTGACGCCGAGCTGCCAGGTGGCGACCTCGGTCGGCGGGACGCCGTCGAAGCGGGCCACCAGCAGGGCGATGTCGTCCTGCCGGTCCTCGGAGTGCAGGGTGTTCAGCACGGTGTCGCAGGCCTCGTCCGGGGTCTGCTTGGGGTCGATCAGGTTGCCGCAGAGCGCCGCCAGGCCGGCTCCTATGTCGCCGCCGCGGACCTCGACCAGGCCGTCGGTGCAGAGCACCAGCATCGAGCCGTCCGAGACGTCGATCTTCTTGGTCTGGAACGGCACCCCGCCGACGCCGATCGGCGCGCCGGAGGGCAGTTCCAGCAGTTCGCCGCGGCCGTCGGGGTGGACCAGGACGGGCGGGACGTGGCCGGCCGAGGCGAGTTCGCAGGTGCGGTTGATCGGGTCGTAGACGGCGTACAGGCAGGTCGCCAGGTGGTCGTCGCCGAGCTTGTGGGCCAGGTTGTCGAGGTGGCGCAGCAGCTGGGCGGGCGGCAGGTCGAGGGCGGCCAGGGTCTGCATGGCGGTGCGGAAGCGGCCCATCGCGGCGGCCGAGTGCAGGCCGTGGCCCATCACGTCGCCGACCACCAGGGCGACCCGGCTGCCGGGGAGCTGGATGGCGTCGAACCAGTCGCCGCCGACCTCGGCCTTGCGGTCGCCCGGCATGTAGCGGTGGGCGATCTGCACGCCGGGGATCCGCGGCGGGCGGGTCGGGATCATCGAGCGCTGCAGGGTGGTGGCGACCTTGGACTCGGCGCGGTGCAGCCGGGCGTTGTCCAGGGAGAGCGCGGCGCGGGCGGCGATCTCCTTGAGGGTGTCGGCGTCGGAGCGGGTGAACGGCGCCCGGTCGGTCAGCCGCAGCAGCTTGAGGATGCCCAGCACGGTGCCGCGGGCGGACAGCGGCAGCACCAGCATCGAGCGGCCGACCACGGCCGGCTCCAGCTCGGGGCCGCCGAGCGCGGCCGCGTAGTCGACCGCGACGTCCGCCGAGATCAGCGGGACCAGCACCGGCTGGTTCTCCTGCAGGGCCAGGCCGGGCGGGGTGGAGCGGGGCATGGCCATCAGCGCGCCCTCGTCCAGGACGTGGTTCCAGCGCTGCGAGGAGGCGTTGAAGGTGCGGGCGACCCGGCGCAGCATGGTGGCGTCGTCGGGCAGTGCGACGGGCAGTTCGGAGTCGGAGATCAGGCCGTCGAGCAGGTCGACGCAGGCGAAGTCGGCGACCCGGGGGACCAGCACCTCGCACAGTTCGCGGGCGGTGGTGTCCAGGTCGAGGGTGGTGCCGACCTGGCTGCCGACCGAGGCGAGCAGGGCGAGGTCGCCGTCGTCGGGCAGCCCGCGGACCACCTCCACGCCGGTGCCGGAGGAGGCCGTCCGGCTGGGCGGGACGACGGCGGGGAGGGCGGGGGAGACGGGGGCGGTGATCGGGTCGGGGGCGGCGGGGTCGATGGCGGGGCCTCCCGGGGTCGGGCCGTGGGCGGCGGCGTCGCGGGGTCCAGGGACGGGGCGGCCGGGCCGCGGCGTCGCGGGCCCGGCAGCCGGTATCCGTACCCCGGTGGCGCCCGCCGCACCCGTGCCCGGGGCCGGCTCGGCGGCGCGGCGGGCGGCGCGCTGCTGCGCGGTGGGGTAGCGGCGGCCGATCCCGGCGGCGGCCCGGGCGGTGCCGGCGCCCTCGGGGGAGGGCTGGTGGGGCACCACCGGCAGCCCGGCCGCGCCGTCCACCCGCAGGGCGGGCGGGCCGGCCAGGGCGAGGGCGTCCAGCAGTCGGCGGCGGCGCTCCGCGGAGCCGGGCGGGAGCAGCCCGGCGAGCGCCTCGGCGCCGCCCGGCCCGGGCGGGGCGAGGACGGCGTCGACCTGCTGCGGGCGGGCCGCGGCGGGGGCGGCGGCGTACGGGAGCAGGCGTTCGCCGAGGGCGATCCGCGGGCCGGCGGCGCGCAGCGGACGGGCGTCGGTGGCCAGCACCAGCAGCGAGCGGCCGACCGGCTCGACCAGCGGGTAGGCCCACCACAGGACGTCGCGCAGCCGCTCCTCGCGGTCGTGCGCGGCCATCGGGCCGGCCCACGGGCCGTCCAGGGTGAGGTCGTCGAGGGTGTCGAAGGCGTCGCAGCGGTGGGCCGGGCCGGAGCCGTCCGGACGGGGCTCGACGGCGGGCAGCAGGCCGTGCGCGGTGCGGCCGAGGACGGCCTCGGCGCGGTGGCCGAACAGCTCCTCCGCGGTGCGGTTCCACAGCGCGATCCGGCCGTCGGGGTCGACCAGCACGGCGGCGACCCGGAGCAGGGCGACCACTCCGGCCGGGGGTGTGGGATCGGGCTGGTCCACCATGGGTATCGGTCTGCCCCTTTGTTGTGCTTGCTGCTCCTCCTGGCCGGTGCGCGCGTCCTTGCGTGCGCCCTCCAATGAAGCACGGGGACACCGGGGGCAGGTAGCCAATCGGGCAGATTCGTCCGTATCAGTTGCGTGTCGCCCGCCGGGCGCCCCCGGCGTGCCTCGCCGTCACCCGGACGGCGGTGTGCCGGGCCCCGGTAGGGTGGCCAGGGTGAGCGTACCGAGCGTCGAGGTGTGGGCGGACCCGGAGCGGCAGGACCTGGAGGAGCGGGTCGCGGCGGCCGAGCTGGCCTGGCTGACCCTGGACGTCGACGTGGCCACCCTGCGGGTGGAGGTCGACAACTTCGCGCTGGCCCACCACCAGCTGCTCGGCCCGCTGTACGCCGAGCTGGACGAGCTGGACGCGCTGATCGCCGAGTCGGTGGCGGCGCTCAGCGGCGACCCGGAGGACCTGCGGCGGGCCCGGGAGGCCCGCGAGCGGGTCGAGCCGCCGCAGGAGCGCGGCCCGCGCGAGGGCGAGCCGGAGGCCCGCCGGGTGCGGCCGGACCGGGACGCCCAGCGGGTCTACCGCGAGCTGGCCCGCCGCGCCCACCCCGACCTGACCACCGACCCGGCCGAGCAGGAGCGCCGCTCGGCGTTCATCGCCCGGGTCAACGAGGCGTACGCGCTGGCCGACACCGAGGGGCTGGAGCGGCTGGCCGAGGAGTGGTCCTCCTCGCCGGACTCGGCGCCCGCCGCCGACTCCCCGGACCGGCTGGGCTGGCTGCGCCAGCGCCTGGAGTGGCTGACCGGCCGGATCACCGCGCTGGCCGTGGAGCGGGTCCGGCTGGAGCGCACCCCGATGGGCGAGCTGCTGCTGCTGCGCCCCGAGGAGCCGGAGCGGCTGCTCGAGGACCTCGCCGAGCAGCTGCTGGCCACCGCCGCGGACCGGCAGGCGCGGCTGGCCGCGCTGCTGCCGGACAATGGCGGGAACGAACCGTCCCACGCACCCCAGGAGACTCCCCCGATGTTCGCTCAGCTGCCCACCGCCGACGCCGCCTCGGTGCCCGCCGACGCCGCCCTGCTCGACGTCCGCGAGCAGGACGAGTGGGACGCCGGGCACGTGGACGGCGCGCTGCACATCCCGATCGGCCAGGTGGTGGCCCGGCTCGACGAGTTGCCCGAGGGGCGGCTGTACGTGCTGTGCCGGGTCGGCGGGCGCTCCGCGCAGGTGGTGCAGTACCTGGTCGCGGGCGGCCGGGACGCGGTCAACGTGGACGGCGGGATGTTCGCCTGGGAGGCCGCGGGCCGTCCGATGGTGAGCGGCGGCGGGCAGGAGCCGTTCGTCCTGTAGGGCGGGCGCGAGGGCCCCGGCCCCTGTTCGAACGCGTGGGCGGTGCGGCAGGATGTCGGCCGTGCGCGTCTGGTCCAAGCCCGCCCGGGTGGTGCTGGTGGTCGCCGGGGTGGGGCTGGGAGCCTGCGTCCTGGCGTTCCTCGGCGCGCTCTTCCTGGCGGTGGCGCCCGCGAACTCGGTGTCCAAGGAGTACCGCGCCCAGGTGGACGCGGTGGTCTACCCGGAGTTCGAGCAGAACTGGAAGCTGTTCGCGCCGGACCCGCTGCAGCGCAACGTCGCGGTGGACGCCCGGGTGCAGACCATCGGCGCCGACGGGCGGGTGGCCACCGGCGAGTGGCGCGCTCTGACCGCCGAGGACTGGGCGGCGATCCGGCACGACCCGGCGCCCAGCCACCTGGACCAGAACCTGCTGCGCCGGGCCTGGGACTTCTACGAGTCCACCCACGGCGACGGCGACGGGCGGGCGCCGGCCGGCAGCCGCGGGCAGCTGGCCGAGCAGTACCTGGAGCGGATCGCCCTGCAGCGGATCGGCCCCGGCGGCGACCGGGTGATCCAGGTCCAGCTGCGGGCCACCGTCACCGCGGTGGCCCCGCCGCGCTGGAGCGGCGAGCAGGTCGACACCGCGCCGCACGTCCGGGAGCTGCCCTGGTGGCCGGTGCAGCCCGAGGACCGGCGGGGCCTGTCGTGACGTCCGCCGCCTCCGCCGTCCGGGCCGCGCTGCCGCGCCTGCTGACGACCCTCGCCCCGTACCAGGCCGCCGTGGTGCGGATCGGCACCGCCGGTACCTGGGGCGCTTACCTGCTGCGCGAGTGGCCGAACCGGCGGGTGCTGTACGGGGACCGGTCGGCCTGGTCGGCGGAGCTGAACGGCCGGCTGCTGTCCGAGACCCACGCCTTCACCGCGCTGTCCTGGAGCGACGGCCGCTGGTGGTTCGAGGCGGTGTACCTGCTGGCGCTGCTGTCGGCCCTCGCGCTGGCGCTGGGATGGCGGACCCGGGCGTCCGCGATGCTGTTCGCGCTGACCGTGCTGTCGCTACAGAACCGCAACGTGTTCCTCGGCGACGGCGGCGACAACCTGGTCCATCTGATGGCGATCTACCTGGTGTTCACCCGCTGCGGGACGGTCTGGTCGCTGGACGCCCGCCGCCGGGCCCGCCGGCCGGGCCGGCACCCGTCCGAGTGGGGCGAGCCGCGGGCGCTGGCCGACGCGCTGGCCGCGATGCTGCACAACTGCGCGATGCTGGTGATCGCCGTCCAGGTGGTGCTGGTGTACGCCACGGCCGGCTGGTACAAGGTGCAGGGCGCCCGCTGGCAGGACGGCACCGCCGTCTTCTACCCGCTGAAGCTGGAGTACTTCACGCCCTGGCCGGAGCTGTCCGGGCTGCTCGGCGGCAGCCTGCTGGTCACCTTCGTGCTGACCTACGGCACCGTGGTCATGCAGGTCGGCTTCCCGTTCTCGCTGGCCGCGCGGCGGCTGAAGAACGTGCTGCTGGCGGTGATGGTGTGCGAGCACCTGGCGATTGCGGTGCTGCTCGGGCTGCCGTTCTTCTCGCTGGCGATGGTCTCCGCGGACGCGGTGTTCCTGCCCACCGCGTTCCTGGTGGGGGCGCAGGAGCGGCTGGCCGAGCGGTGGGCGCGGAGCACGGCCGGCCGGCGGGAGCGGCGGGAGCAGGAGCCGGTCGGCGAGCCGGTGGGCGGGTCGGCGGACGGTCCGGACGACTGACCGGGCCGCCGGGCGAAAAGTCGATAAGCTCGCGGTATGTCCTGGTTCACGGCCCTGCGCGACACCGCGCGGGCCGGGCTGACCGTGGACCGCTCGCTGACCAACCCCCGGCGCGCGCTGCGCGGGGCGGTCGCCGCGGCGCTGGTGGTCTTCCCCGCGCTGTTCCTGTTCGGGCCCGCGCAGGCCACCTCGGCCGCGATGGGCGCGTTCATCGCCGGCACCGCGACCTTCCAGCGCTCGTTCCGTCCGCGCGCCTCGCTGGCCCTGGTGGCGGCGGCCGGGCTCGGCCTGTCGACCTTCCTGGGCTACGTCGCGGTCGGCATCCCCGGCGCGTTCCCGGTGCTGCTCGCGCTGTGGGCGTTCGGCGCCGGGCTGGCCTGGGCGATCGGGCCGACCGCGGGCGTGGTCGCCGCCAACACCCTGGCCGTGATGATGGTGGTGGTGCAGCTGCCGGTGTCGGTGCCCACCGCGATCGAGCACGGGCTGCTCTGCTCGGTCGGCGGCGCCGTCCAGGCCCTGGTGGTCACCGTCTGGCCGATCGACAGCTGGCGGGCCCAGCGCGACGCGCTCGCCGACATCTACGCCGGGCTCGGCGACTACGCCCGCCGGCTGCGGCACGATCCGGTGGCGCAGGTCGACCCGGAGCCGTTCATCGTCGGCCGGCAGGCCGCCGCGCTGACCGCCTGGCAGGCCAGGCGCCGCCCGCCCGAGCTGCGCGGCCTGCGCACCATCGCCGAGCGGATCCGCCCCGCGCTGGCCGCGCTGGCCGACCCGCGGGTGGGCGCCGCCGAGGAGGGCGCCGAACGGGACCGGGCCCGCGAGGTGCTGTCCGCCGCCGCCGAGGTGCTGGACGCGCTGGCCCGGGCGATCCGCAGCGGCGACCCCGTCCGGCTGCCCAAGGACACCCCGGGCCTGGCGCTGGCCCGCCCGGGCAGCGGCAGCGGCGAGGACCGGCTGCGCGGCGCCGCCCGCCGCTCCGCCCGCCGGCTCTCCGGCCTGCTGGGCCGGGCCGCCGACCGCCTCGACCGGCAGGACCGCACCACCGTGCAGTCCCGCACCGCGCCCAGCACCGGCCTGCGCCGCCCGCCGCTGGTCAAGCTGGCGCCCGCCGCGCTGGCCACCGTCGGGCGGCAGCTGCACCGGCACTCGGCGATCTTCCACCACGCGGCGCGGATGGCCCTGGTGGTCACCTCCGCCTACCTGGCGTCCCGGCTGCTGCGGATCGAGCACGGCTACTGGGCGCCGATGACCTCCGCGATGGTGATGCGCCCCGACTTCGCGCAGACCTTCAGCCGGGGCGTGGCCCGGGTGGCGGGCACCGCGGCCGGGGTGCTGGTGTCCACCGCGGTGGTGCAGCTGTTCGACCCCGGGGACTGGGTGCTGGCCGTCCTGGCGGTGAGCTGCATGGGCCTGGCCTACCTGACCATGCGCACCGGGTACGCGGTGATGACGGTGGCGATCTCCTCGTACGTGGTGTTCCTGCTCGGCCTGCAGCCCGGCGACCCGGTGCGGCTGGCCGTGGACCGGGTGTCGATGACGCTGCTGGGCGGTTTCGTCGCGCTCGCCGCGTACGCGCTGTTCCCGACCTGGCAGACCGCCCGGCTGCCGGAGCGCCTCGCCGAGTGGCTGGCCTCGGCGGGGCGGTACGCGGCGGCGGTGTTCGGCGCGTACGGGGACCCGGCGGGCGGGCACGCCGAGAAGGACGTCCGGCCGGCGCTGCTGGACGTCCGGGAGGCGCGCAGCGAGATGCTGGCGGCGCTGGACCGGGCCGAGGTGGAGCCGGTGCGGCACGACGAGCAGGTGCGGGAGCTGACCCGCAAGCAGTTCGACAAGGCCCGTTCGGCGGTCGGCATGCTGGACCGCTGCACCGTCCTGCTGGAGGCCCACCTGCCCGCCGAGGACGCCCCGCCGGTGCCCGGCGCGGCCGCGTTCGGCGAGGAGCTGCGGGACGCCACCGCGCTGGCCGCCGCCGCGGTCCTGCTCGGCCAGGACGTCGACTTCGCGCTGCTCCGCGACGCCCACCGGACCTGGGACCACCAGCTCGCCGCGCTGCCCCGGGACGACCGGATCGACGTCACCCGGGCCGGTGCCCGGCTGGTCATGCAGGCCCTCACCGAGCTGGAGCGCGCGGTGCGGACGCGGCCGCAGCCGGCCCGTCCGGAGCCCGTACCGTTGGGGGTGTGAGCGACACCTCGGCGCCCCAGCTGGGCGAGCAGTACGACGACCTGGGCGACGACCGCGAGATCGGCGTCGGCCCGCACCCCGGGCCGTGGCCGGACGACCCCCGGCTGGACCCGGAACTGCTGGCCGCGGGGGACCGCCGCAACGTGGTCGACGCCTACCGCTACTGGCGGCACGAGGCGATCGTCGCCGACCTGGACACCCGGCGGCACGGCTTCCACGTCGCGGTGGAGAACTGGCAGCACGACTTCAACATCGGCTCGGTGGTGCGCACCGCGAACGCCTTCCTGGCCGACGAGGTGCACATCGTCGGGCGGCGGCGCTGGAACCGGCGCGGCGCGATGGTCACCGACCGGTACCAGCACGTGCGCCACCACGGGTCGGTGGCCTCGCTGGCCGCGTACGCCGCCGAGCGCGGGCTGCCGGTGATCGGCATCGACAACCTGCCGGGCGCGGTGCCGCTGGAGACCTTCCGGCTGCCGGAGCGCTGCGTGCTGCTGTTCGGGCAGGAGGGGCCGGGGCTGACGCCCGAGGCGTGGGAGCACGCGGCGGCGGTCTGCTCGATCGCGCAGTTCGGGTCGACCCGGTCGATCAACGCGGGGGCGGCGGCGGCGATCGCCATGCACGCGTGGGTGCGGGAGCACGCCGCGGGATGAGACGCGCTCCCGCGGGGGGAGCCGTCGGGCGGGACGGCGCGGCGGTCGCCGTGCGCGCGTGGGGGCGGGAGCACGCCGCGGGACGAGGAGGGTCCGGGGCGTGCTCCCGGGCGGGGGTCAGGTGAAGAGCAGGCGCCAGGTGTGGGGGCCCGGGTAGCCGTCGGCTTCGGGGCCGGTCCAGCCCTGGGCGCGTTGGAAGGCCTGGACGTTGAGGCGGTCGGCCTCGCCCCAGTCCCGGCTCGGGCCCTCCCGGTAGGCGGCGGCGTAGCCCTTGCGGACGAGTTGCCGCCCGAGCAGCAGGACGTCGTCGTTGACCCGGCCGGGGCCGAAGCGGTCGGCGCCGGGGAAGGGCGGGGCGGCCGGGGCGGCCGGGGTGGTGGGGGCGGTCGGAGGGGGCGGGGCGGGGGTGGCGGGGTCGGCGGGCGGGATGTCCTTGCCCTTGTGGTGCACCAGGAGGTCCCAGGTGTCCTTGCCGGGGTAGCCGTCGGCCTCGGCGCCGCGCCAGCCCTGGGCCAGCTGGAACGCCTCGGTGGCCTTCCGGTCGGCCTCGCCCCAGTCCGGGCTCGGCCCCTCGTGGTAGAACCGGCCGCCGCCGCGGTCCACCAGCATCTTCCCGAGCCTGGTCACGTACGGGTTGACCTTCCCCGGCCCGAACTTGTCCGTGCCGGGGAAGGCGTCGCCGTCCGGGGCGGGCATCGGCTGGCTCAACCCCCGGTAGCGGTAGGGGAGGTAGCCGCCCGCGTTGCTCCAGTACGCGTACGGGGTGCTGCGTTCGGTGGTGCCCGGGCGGGTCTGCTCCAGGGCGGTGTACCTGGTGTGCGCGGCGTCCAGCCAGCCGCCGAACAGGACGGTGTGCGAGCCGCCCTGCGGGTTCTTGGGGTTGTTGTAGATCAGGGCGTCGCCGGGTTGCAGGTCGTCCTTGGAGATCCGGTCCGCGAAGTCGGGGAGGGTCCAGGTGGTCTGACTGCTGCCCAGGCCCCAGGCCATCGAGACGAAGCCGGAGCAGTCCTGGCGGTAGCCGTCGGACCAGTACGAGCTCATGCTGTACGGCACCTTCTGGGCCACCCAGGTCCGGGCCCGCCGCAGGATCTCGGCCCGGGTGGTGGCGGGCTGGGCGGCTATCGAGCGGCGGGCGGCGGTGTCCGCGCCGTACGGTCCGGCGACCTCGCCCTGGGGGGCGTCGGGTATCGACGGGCTGCTGTCGGTGCGGGGGGCGGCGGCGACGGCGGCCGTCGCGGTGCCCAGCACGCTGCCGGCGGCGGCCAGCAGGACCGCCGCGCGGCGGGCTCCGCGGGCGGAGCACCGGCCGGACCGGGCGGCGAGCGAGCGGGCCAGCCGGCGGTCGGCGCAGGCCGGGCAGCCGCAGGCGGCGTCCGGTTCGACGTCGCTGAACTCCATCAGCACGGGGGTCCTGCCTCTCCTCGATGGGGCGGTGAGTGGGACTCACGTTCCCCGGGGGGAGCGGTGCGGACCACCCGATGGGCGGTCAGGCAGGGCGGTTCGGGTGAACGCCCGCACCGCGGGGTCGGGCGTGGCGGGCGGCCGACGCGGGTGGGAGGAAAGGGGCAAAAGGGAGGAAAGTGGATGAAGTGGAAGGAAGCGGAACGAAAGGGAGCAAACGGGAAGGAAGGGGAAGGATAGGGAGGGAAGCGGAGCGAGGGGGAGGCCGGCTACTCCCACTGCCAGCGGATGCCCACCTGGCCGGGCTGCTGGTCGGCGGTGAGGACGTGGGCGCTGGCCGAGGCGCCGATCCACAGCGGCTCGCGGTGGCGGTCGACCTCGGTGCCGGGGGCGCGGTCGAAGCGTTCGCACTGGACGGGGACGGACGCGGGGTCGAAGTGGACCTGGAGGACGTACTCCCGGACCGGGGTGGGGAAGAAGCGCCCGTAGTCGATGGTCGGTCCGGAGTCGGGGATGCGCACCTCGTACTCCAGGACGGTGGAGTCGCCGAGGGCCAGCGGCCGGTCCAGCAGCAGTTCGGCGACCAGCAGGCCGTTGAGCGGGCGGCGGCGGACCCGGCCGAGGCGGGCGTGCCGGACGGAGGTGATCTCGGGGCAGGTGTCGACGCCCTCGTCGGCCTTGTGGACCACCACGTGCCGGGTGACGCCGTCCACGGTGGCCCGGACCACCTGGCGCATCCGCAGCAGGTGGCCGCGGCGGGAGGCGTCGACGTAGTAGGAGTCGTGGATGGACTGGCGCTCCAGCTGGCCGGCCGGCGGGGCGTCGAGTTCGGTGAAGACCTCGGCGATCTCGGCCTCGCCGGGCCAGACCTGTTCGACCCGCAGGCCGTCGGGGGCCGGGCCCTGGGTGACCCAGCGGCCGCGCGGGCGGGGCGGGCCGAGCAGCGAGGTGAGGGCGGTGTGCCGCAGGCCGAGGAGCTCCTCGAGCAGGTGGACGGCGCGCAGCGAGGTGGCGCGCTCGGGCTGGCTGCGGCCGCGCCGCCAGTAACTGAGGGTCGTGACGCTGATCCTGACGCCCTGTTTGGCCAGGGCGGCGCGGATCCGGTCGAGGCTGAGCCCGCTGGTCTCGATGGCGGCGTTGAGCACGTCGGCGAAGCCGCTCGGCAAGGCCGGCGGGACGGGTATGCCGGGCGGCGACTGCTCGCCGCCCTGACCGCCCGGACCGGAGGACCGTTCGCCGCTGTGCTCGCGCTGGCCGACCAGTCGGAGCCGGCCGGAGTGCTGCGGTTGTTGTGAACCCATGCGACACCTTCCCCACCCGGCGGGTTCGGCGGGTTCGCCCCCGGCTCCACGGTGTGTCGACGGGCATCGGAGGTGCGCCGCCGAGTGTGTGGGAACCCTATTGAGGGTTGAGAGGCTACGTCATCAATCCGGACATATGACAGTGGTCACGACAAGTATTTCGCGGGCGGAGCGAACAGGAAACACTCCTGACACACCGGCGCCGGGAGACCCGCGGAGGGTCTCCCGGCGCCGGGGCGGACGCGGGGTCAGGACACGTTGAGCGCGGTGTCGTCGATCACGAAGGAGGTCTGCAGCGAGGAGTCCTCCACGCCGTTGAACTTCACCGTGACGGTCTGCCCGGCGTAGGAGGACAGGTCCACCGTCTTCTGCGCGTAGCCGGTGCTCTTGTCGAGGTTCGAGTACGTGGCGACGGTGGTGCCGTTGACCGAGACGGTCAGCTTGTCGTACGCCGTGGTGGTCGTGGTCTCGGCGGTGTCGACGTGCAGCCAGAAGCTCAGCTTGGCGCTGCAGCCGGACGGGACCGCCACCGACTGGGAGAGGGTGTCGGTGTGGCTGGAGCCGTAGCCGTCCAGCCACGCCTTCCAGGAGCCGCTGTGGGCGGGCTCGGAGGAGGAGTTGTCGACCACGCCGGAGGTGCCGGTCCAGGGGCTGGCGGTGCCGGTCTCGAAGCCGGCGTTGCCGAGCAGCTGGGCGGCGGTGCAGGAGCCGGTGGGCGGCGGGGTGGTGCCGCCGGAGCCGAGCAGGGCGTTCGCCAGGCCGTCGGCGATCGGGGTGCCCCAGCCGGTGACCTGGTCGTAGCCGGTCTTGGTGGAGAAGTCCTGGTTGGCGCCGCTGGTGACGTCGTGGAAGGCGCTGCCGTACGAGGACGAGTTGGTGACCGCGTAGATCTTCGGGTTGGCCTCGCCGAGCACCGGCTTGGCGGCGCCGAGCGCCTTCTGGTTGTACAGCGCGGCGAAGCCGGACCACAGCGGGGCGGCCGCCGAGGTGCCGCCGTAGACCTGCCAGCCGGGGCTGCTGGTGCCCTGGGTGTAGATGGCGAAGCCGCTGTTCGGGTCGGCGTTGGAGGAGACGTCCGGGACGGTGCGCATGGTGCCCGAGACGCCGGTGCCGGTCTGCCAGCTCGGCTTGGCGTACTGGGTGGAGACGCCGCCGCCGGCCGTCGACCAGGCGCTCTCCGAGCTGTAGGTGGTGCCGGAGACCTTCAGGTTGGTGCCGCCGACGCCGGTGTTGTACGGGCTGGAGGCGGGGAAGTCCACGGCCTTCACGGTGGAGCCGGAGGTGGAGCGGGTGCAGTCCCGGGAGCCGTCGTCGCCGGAGGCCGAGAAGATCGAGATGCCCTGGGCGGCGGCCTGCTTGAAGGAGTTGTTCACCGCGGTCATCGAGGAGGCGGTGGTGTCCGGCTCGCAGGAGCCCCAGGAGATGGAGATGACCGAGACCCGGTTGTCCGCGACGATCTTGGCGGCCATGTCGATCTCGCCCTGGTCGCTGTTGGGGGCCTCGTACACCAGCTGGGTCGCCTTGGGGGCGACGCCGCGGACGATCTCGGAGTCCAGCTCCACCTCGCCCTGGCCGTCGCCCGGCTTGGAGTCGTAGTTCGCGCCGTCCACCGAGACGGTGCTGACCGCCGGGCCGGACAGGCCGAACTGGCTGTCGTAGGTGGTCAGGTTGGTGGACTTGTAGCCGTCGAACTCCCAGAGCGCGACGGTGGAGCCGGTGCCGTCCGCGCCCAGCTGGTTCAGCCGGTAGGCGCCGTCGTAGGTCGCCGGACCGAAGCCGGACGGGGTGGCGTGCGGGGTCGCGGCGCCCGGCTTGGCGATCCGGGTGGTGCGCACGGTGTGGTCGTTCAGGCCGCTGACGCCCTCGACCACGCCGGCCAGCGCGGCCGGCACCGAGGCGGCGGCGTCGTTGGCGAAGAACGCCCGGCCGCTCTGCTGCGGGTCGGTGTACGTCGACTCGTGGGTGCCGAACGCGGCGGCGACCTGCGCGCTGGTGCCGGTGGCGTTCACCACCTGGCGGTTGGTGCTGACCGAGTCGACCTTCAGGCCCTGGGCGGTGAGGAACGCCCGGACCTGCTCGACGTCGGCCGAGGTCGGACCGAACCGCTCGGTGAATTGCGCGGGGGTCAGGTAGTGGCCGTACTCGGCGGTGCCCGGAGTGGCGACCGCGGCCAGGAAACGGTCCAGTTCGGCCGTGTTGCGCAGCTTCAGCGAGACCGCCACGGATATCCGGCGGTCGGCGGGGACGTCGCCCTGCTTCTGGGAGCGGGCGACGGCGGGGGTGACGGTCTGGGGCAGCGCCACCCGGGCGCTGGCGTTCGGGGTCGGCGCCGCCTGGGCGGTGGCGCTGCCCAGGGTGACGGCGGTGAGGGGAAGGACCGCGAGGGCGGCGGCAAGGGCGAGCGAGCGGGGTCGCACGGGCTCCTCCGGAAATATGGGGGCGTTCCGGGTTTCGAAAACGCTCGCCAGAATCTCTCAGAGAACTCGCAGAAATAGGCCCATGCCTGAGCAATTGCTTATTAAAAAACAGTCAACTGTGAAACGGAAAGGGAATTCAGTGTATGAACCGAATTCCCTTTCCGGCGGTCAGTGAAGAGAACCGGACGTCAGGGGCGGCCCAGCCACTGGCTCAGCGCCGCCCGCAGCTCGCCCCTGGTCGGGTCGGCGCAGGCCCAGGCCGCGTACCCGTCCGGGCGCACCAGCAGCACGGTGTCGCGCAGCTTGCCGTGCGGGTCCGCGGGGGCCGCGGTGACCACCCGGTCCGCCCAGGAGTCGGCCACCGACAGCTCGTCGTTGCTGACCAGCACCGCCTTGCCGGAGCGCAGCGCCTCGTGCAGCCGGGCCGGGCCGCCGGGCGCGTCCACCGCCAGCCGCAGGTCCGGGACGCGGCGGCCGACCAGCGGGTGGGCGCCCTTCTCGGCCGGGTAGGCGTGCCCGATGCCGGAGACCTGCTTGGCGCCCAGCTCGGCCAGCGGGCCCAGGTGGCCGGCCGCCGCGCCGAGCGCCGAGCGCAGCGCCCGGGTCGGGGCGTGCCGGCCCTGGGCGAGCCGGACCAGGGCGCCGGAGGAGCGCAGCACCGCCCGGCCGACCGGGTGGCGCTCGGTCTGGTAGGTGTCCAGCAGGGCGTCGGGGGCCCAGCCGCGGACCGCGGCGACCAGCTTCCAGCTCAGGTTGGCGGCGTCCTGCAGGCCGGTGTTCATGCCCTGGCCGCCGGCCGGGGAGTGGCAGTGCGCGGCGTCCCCCGCCAGGAACACCCGGCCGGAGCGGTAGCTGGGGGCCTGGCGCTCGTCGCTGTGGAAGCGGGAGGTCCAGCGGGCCTCCAGCACGCCGTGGTCACGGCCCGTCACCTCGCGCAGCAGGTCGGCGAGTTCGGGCAGCGCGACCGGCTCGGTGTCCGGCACCTGGTGCTCGCGGCTCCAGCCGATCACCCGGTACCAGCCGTCGCCGAACGGGGCCAGGAAGGCGAACCCGGCCTCGCCCGCGCCGGCCGTCAGCGGCTCGTCCGGCTCCCGCTCCAGGCGGACGTCGGCCAGCATCACCGAGCGCACCGCGGCCTCGCCGGGGAACGGGATGCCCAGCAGGTCGCGCACCGAGGAGCGGACGCCGTCCGCGCCGACCGCGTAGCGGGAGCGGAAGGAGCGCTCGCCGTCGGCGGTCCGGGCGGTCAGCACCACGCCCCGGCCGTCCTGCCGCAGGCCCGTCACCTCGGCGTCGCGGAGCAGCTCGGCACCGGCCTTGACGGCCCGTTCGCGCAGCACCCGCTCGGTGTTGTACTGCGGGGTGACCAGCACGAACGGGAAGCGGGTGGGCAGGCCCGCCAGGTCGACCCGGAGCCGGCCGAACACCTGCAGCGAGGGCATCGCCCGGCCGGTGGCGATCAGCTCGTCGGCCAGGCCGCGGGCGTCCAGCAGTTCCAGCGTCCGGGCGTGCACGGCGAAGGCCCTGGTCAGACCGGACTCCTCGGCCCGCTTCTCCAGCACCGCGACCCGCAGGCCGGCCGCGGCCAGGTCACCCGCCAGCAGCAGGCCGGTCGGGCCGGCGCCGACCACCAGTACGTCGGCGGTGAACTCCGTCTCGGACATCCGTCTCTCCCGTTCGTCATGCCGCAGAGACCGGTGGTCACCGGACCGGAGTCCACGTCGCCCGGGTTCTCAGCGCGCTCTCAGGCTGCCATCATCGCGGGCCCATCAGGGGCTGTGAACCTCCTTCCCATGACACAGCCAGCGATGCGCCAGACCACGCGCCCCGTCCCGGCGGTCGGCGGCCGGGACCGGGCCGACACCGTGGTGAGGACCAGGCTCGTGGAGATCGTCGTACCCGTGTACAACGAGCAGCACTCGTTGGAGCGGTGCGTCCGTGAGCTGCACGCCTACCTGTCGGAGACGTTCCCGTACGACTACCTGATCACGGTGGCGGACAACGCCTCGATCGACGGCACCTGGGAGGTGGCCACCGCGCTCGCCGCCGAACTCGGGCCGGTGCGCGCCGTGCACCTCGACCTGAAGGGGCGCGGGCGGGCGCTGCGGCAGGTGTGGGGCGACAGCGCGGCCGACGTGGTGGCGTACATGGACGTCGACCTGTCGACCGGGCTGGAGGCCTTCCTGCCGCTGGTCGCGCCGCTGCTGTCCGGGCACAGCGACCTGGCCATCGGCAGCCGGCTGCACCGGGGTTCGGCGGTGGTGCGCGGGCCCAAGCGGGAGTTCATCTCGCGCACCTACAACCTGCTGCTGCGGGCCACCATGGCGGCCAAGTTCTCCGACGCCCAGTGCGGGTTCAAGGCGGGCCGCACCGAGGTGGTCAAGCGGCTGCTGGAGCGGGTCGAGGACAACGCCTGGTTCTTCGACACCGAGCTGCTGCTGCTCGCCGAGGCCTCCGGACTGCGGATCCACGAGGTGCCGGTGGACTGGGTGGACGACCCGGACAGCCGGGTCGACATCGTCCGCACGGTCGTCGACGACCTCAAGGGCATGGCCCGGGTGGCCCGGCGCACCCTGGCCGGCAAGGGCGGCGTCGACCTGCCCGACCGGGTCCGGCAGGCGCAGGTGCCGCCCGGGCTGGGCTGGCAGTCCGTCAGCTTCGCGGTGATCGGCGGCCTGTGCACGCTGGCGTACCTGCTGCTCTACCTGGGGCTGCGGCAGCCGCTGCCCGCCCTGGTGGCCAACGCGCTGGCGCTGGCCGTCACCGCGGTGTTCAACACCGCCGCGAACCGGCGCTTCACCTTCGGGGTGACGGGCCGTCGGGACGCCCTCAAGCACCAACTGGAGGGCGGACTGGCCTTCCTGGTCGGCCTGGTGCTCACCAGCGGCGCCGTCGCGGTGCTGCACGCGGCCTCGCCGGACGCCGGGCACGGGGTGGAGCTGGCGGTGCTGGTGGCGGCGAACGCGGCCGCCACGGTGGTGCGGTTCGTGCTGCTGCGGGTGTGGGTCTTCCATCCGAGGCGGGCGTAGGGAACCCCCTGGAAAGGCTCCCTGTCCCCTCCCCCCTCCAGGACAGGGCCGCGGGCCCGGACGCCGTTGTGGGACGGCGTCCGGGCCCGTTCTCGTTCCCCCGGGCGGCGCCGGCCGGCCGTGGTTCAATGCTGTGTCCCGGCGCTCGGGGAGCTGCCGCGCGCGGTGTGGCGCAGGTCACGCGGGGCCGGTGTCACGAACGGGGAGGCAGCTTGCGTCCGGTGGTCGTCCGCACGGCGGAGACGACCAACGGAAAGAGGCGGCAGATGAACAGCACGGTGGCACCGCGGCGGCACGAGGTCCTGGTCCTGGGCGCCGGCTACGCCGGGCTCGCGGCCGCGGTCCAGCTCGCGGCCCGCACCCGCGGGCGCGGCGACCTGCGGGTGACCCTGGTCAACCCGTACGACACCTTCACCGAGCGGCTGCGCCTGCACATGACCGCCACCGGCCGGCGGACCGCGGAGCTGAGCATCCCGGAGCTGCTGGACGGCACCGGCGCCGAGTTCGTCCGCGGCCGGGTCACCGCCGTGGACCCCGGGGCGAGGACCGTCCGGATCGACGACGGCCGCGTCCTGCGCTACGACACCCTGGTCTACGGCCTGGGCAGCGTCGCGGACACCGCGGTCCCCGGCGCGGCGGAGCACGCCCACACCCTCGACGGCCCGGAGGGCGCCGCCGTCCTCGCCGATCGGCTCGACCGGCTGGCCCGGCGCGGCGCGGGAACGGTCGTGGTCGGCGGCAGCGGCCTCACCGGCGTCGAGGCCGCCGCGGAGATCGCCGAACGGCACCCGGAGCTCACCGTCGTGCTGCTCGGCCGGGACGAGCCGGGCGCGGGCACCCGCCCCAGGGCCAGGGCCCACCTGGACGCGGCCCTCGCCCGGCTCGGCGTGCGGGTGCGCGGCGGGGTCGAGGTGACCGGGGTGCTGCCGGACGGCGTCGCCCTCGCGGACGGCACCCGCGTCCCGGCCGACGCGGTGCTGTGGACCAGCGGCACCCGCGTCCTGCCGCTGGCCGCCGCCGCGGGCCTGGCCGTCGACGGACGCGGCCGGGTGGTCACCGACCGCGCGCTGCGCTCGGTCTCGCACCCGGACGTCTACGCGGTGGGCGACGCGGCGGCGGTCCGCCAGGGGTACGGAGTGCTGCACGGGACCTGCCAGAGCGGCATGCCCACCGGCGTGCACGCGGCCCTCTCGATCCTGCGGACCCTGGCCGGGAAGGAACCCCGGGACTTCCGCTTCGGCTACTACCACACCCCCGTCAGCCTGGGCCGCAACGACGCCGTCGTGCAGTTCACCCACCCCGACGGCAGCCCGCGCCGGATCGTGCTGACCGGCCGGTGGGCCGCGAAGTACAAGGAGACGGTCACCGCCTCGCCGTGGCCGACCTTCGTCCGGATGAAGAAGGCGCCCGCCTCGGGCGCGATCTGGCCGCGCGGCGGCCGCCACACCCGCACCAGGAGCGCGAAGTGACCAGACCGGTTCCCCGCCCGGACGATCCCGACCAGCTCGCCTTCCAGAGCTACCGCACCCTGCTCTTCTCGGTCGCCTACCGGATCCTCGGCAGCGCCGCCGACGCCGAGGACGCCGTCCAGGACGCCTGGCTGAAGTGGTCCGCGGCCGACCGCTCCCAGGTCGCCGACCCCAAGTCCTACCTGTCCCGGATCGTCTCCAACCTGGCGGTGGAGCGGCTCCGTTCGACCCGCCACCGGCGCGAGGCCTACGTCGGGCCGTGGCTGCCCGAACCGATCCTCACCGGCCCGGACACCGCGGACGGCGTCGCCGCGGCGGACTCGGTCTCCACCGCCCTGCTGGTCGTCCTGGAGACGCTCAGCCCGCTGGAGCGCGCCGTCTTCGTGCTGAAGGAGGTCTTCGCCTTCGGCTACGCCGAGATCGCGCAGGCGGTGGAGCGCTCGGAACCGGCGGTCCGGCAGGCCGCGCACCGCGCCCGCGAGCACGTCCGGGCCCGCCGGCCCCGCTTCCCCGCGGACCGGGCCCGCCGGCGCGAGGTCACCGAGCGGTTCCTGGCGGCGGCGACCGGTGGCGACCTCAACACCCTGATGGAACTGCTCTCCCCGGACGTGACGGTGTGGACCGACGGCGGAGGCAAGGTCCGCCAGGCCCTCAAGCCGGTCGTCGGCCGGCAGACCGTGGCCAACTGGTTCGCGGCCCTCGGCACCGCGACCTACCAGGGCGTCGAACCCGGTGCGATGCGGGCCGAACTCACCACGATCAACGGCGGCCCCGGAGTGGTCTTCCGCGGCCCCGACCGGGTGATGGCCACGCTGACCTTCGACTTCGACGCGGAGGGCCTGATCTCGACCGTCCACAACGTGGCCAATCCCGACAAGCTGCGCGCCGTCGAGGACGGCACCCGGTACGACCTCGGCTGAGCGCCGCCGTGCTGCGGGCGGGCGCGGCCGTCCCGGGGACGGCCGCGCCCGCCCGGGGCCCGTCGGCTACTTGCGGACCTCGATGGTGCGGAAGCGGTTGGCCACGAACGCGGCGTCGCAGTACGCCGAGTTGGCGGCCGGGTTGGCGCCGGTGCCGTGCAGGTCGGAGAAGCCGGCGGTCTGGTTGACGTAGACGCCGCCGGTCAGGTTGAGCGAGAGCGAGACGCCGGCGTCCAGGCAGGCGTCGACCAGGGCGGTCTCGACGGCCGGGTCGGTGGTGTAGGCGCCGGCCGTCATCGCGCCGTGCTCGGCGGTGGTGCGGCGCAGCAGCTCGACGGCGGCGGCGGTGGACTCCACGGCGACCGCGAAGGCCACCGGGCCGAAGCACTCGGCCAGGAAGCGGGCGCGGTCGTCCGGCTTGTCGGCGTCGGCCTTCACCAGGGCGGGGGTGCGGATGGTCGCGCCCGGGAACTCGGCGGAGGCCACCACCCGCGGGGCGAGCGCGAGTTCGCCGTACTCGCCGCCGGCCGCGGCGGCGCTGCGGGCCAGCACGCCCGGGTTGACCACGGCGCCCAGGACGGCGGCGGCCCGGGCGTCGTCGCCGAGCAGGCCCTCGACGGCGGCGGCCAGGTCGGCCACCACCTGCTCGTAGCTGCGCTCGCCGTCCTCGGTGCGGATGCCGGTGCGCGGGATCAGCAGGTTCTGCGGGGTGGTGCACATCTGGCCGCTGTACAGGCTGAGCGAGAACGCCAGGTTGTTCAGCATGCCGCGGTAGTCGTCGGTGGAGTCGAGGACGACGGTGTTCACGCCGGCCTTCTCGGTGTACACCAGCGCCTGCCGGGCGTTGTCCTCCAGCCAGTCGCCGAAGCCGGTGGAGCCGGTGTAGTCGATCAGCTTCACCTCCGGGCGCAGCGCCAGCACCTTGGCGGTGGCGGCGCCCTCCGGCTCGGCGGCCAGGCAGACCAGGTTCGGGTCGAAGCCGGCCTCGGCGAGCACCTCGCGGGCGGTCCGCACGGTCAGCGCCAGCGGCAGCACCGCGCGCGGGTGCGGCTTGACCAGCACGCCGTTGCCGGTGGCCAGCGAGGCGAACAGGCCCGGGTAGCCGTTCCAGGTCGGGAAGGTGTTGCAGCCGACCAGCAGCGCGGTGCCGCGCGGCACCGCGGTGAACTCCTTGGTCATCACCAGGGGTTCGCGCTTGCCCTGGGGCTTGGTCCAGCTCGCCGAGCGGGGCAGCCGGGTCTGCTCGGCGTACGCGTACGCCACCGCCTCCAGGCCGCGGTCCTGGGCGTGCGGGCCGCCGGCCTGGAAGGCCATGCCGTACGCCTGGCCGGTGGTGTGCATCACGGCCTGCGCGAACTCGTGCGAGCGGGCGTTGATCCGGGCCAGCACCTCCAGGCAGACCGCGGCCCGCTCGGCGGGGGTGGCCCGGGCCCAGCCGGGCCGGGCCGCCTCCAGCGCGCCGAGCAGCGCGTCCGGTTCGGCGTGCGGGTAGCCGATGCCCAGTTCGAGGCCGTACGGGGAGGTCTCGGAGCCGACCGGCGCGCCGCCGGCGGGGTGGCCGGGAAGGTCGAACTCCCGCCCCAGCAGGGCCTCGAAGGCGGCCTTGCCGTCGGCGGGGGCGCTCTCCCCGTAGGCCTTGGGGAACTCCGCGTACGGCGACCAGTAGTCGCGGGCGGCGATCGCGGCCAGGGCACGGTCGAGGGTGTCCTGGTGGCGGGCGAGCAGTTCGGCGACCGGCAGGGCAGGGGTCGCAGCGGCCATGGTGCGCTCCTCACGGGGGCGGGGCGGGACGCTCCTCAGCGTAACCGAACGATCGGTCGGTGCAAGGCCCCCGGCCCGTCCCGTGCGCGGGGACGCCGGTTCAGCGCCGGAAGACCTGGTCCTCGGCGGGCGGGGCGGCCTGCACCGGCCGGTCGAAGCCGCCGAGCCGCACGGTCGTCGCACCGGAGCCGCTCTCGCCGGCCAGCAGCCGGGGCTCGCCCTGGGCGGCGACGGCGTAGCGGACCGGGGTGCCGTCCCGGTCGGTCATCGTGACGACCACCGCCGCGACCCCGTTGATCTGCTCGGTGCCCGCCTTGGCGAGGTCCCGGCCCGGGCTGCCGTCGGTGTCCAGGCCGACCTGCCGGGCCATCCGGACGCCCAGGTCGCAGAAGGAGGTGTAGTCCGGGACGCCGCCCTCCACCGGCAGCCACTTGCCGGCGGCCGCCGCGGGGGCGTCCGGCAGGGCGACCGCCAGGTAGTCCTTGTCCGGCCGGATCCAGGCCCGGCCGCCGCTGCGCAGCAGTTCCGCCGAGCCCTTGTCCCGCACGGTGAACCGGCCGGTGCAGGCGCCCGCGCCGTCCTCGGCGAAGGTGCCGTCGAACGGGCCGTCCCGGTGGCCGGGGACGCTGACGGTCAGGGTCAGGCCGGTCAGCGCGGCGCCCGCGGCCCGCGACTTGGCCACGACGTCGGCCACCGGCAGGTCGGCCAGCGGGGTGCCGGTCGGGGCCGGGGCGGCGGCGGAGGGCGCGGCGGGGGCGGACGGGGCGGCGGCGCCCTTGTCGCGGTCCGGCCCGCAGGCCGTCAGCGCGCACAGGGCGAGGGCGGACAGGGCGGTGGCGGCCAGCGGCCGGCGGGTGCGCATCGCGTGGTTCCTCGGGGGCGTGGGGGAGGACGAAGAGCCCGGAACGCGCGAGTGTGGCAGGAAGGGGGCGGCTCCGCGCACCGGAGCCGCCCCCTTCAGGTGTTCTTGACCGTCCTTTAGGGATCCTTACGGGATGCCCAGTTCGAACAGGACGTAGCCGGCGTACCAGCCGGAGGCCACCGCGACGGTGCCCAGGGTGAACGCGAGGGAGGCCCGGGAGAGCCGCTTGAGGGCGACCGCGATCGGCAGGAAGAGCGGGAAGCAGGGCAGCAGGTAGCGGGAGGTGTTGCCGAAGATCTGCTGGCTGCCGAGGACCAGCACCAGGGTGATGCCGGTGTAGACGAGCAGGAAGACCGGCGGGCGCATCCGGACCAGCAGGAAGATCAGGATCGGCAGCGAGAACACCAGGAACAGCGCGATCAGGTCCTCGGTGGGGTAGCCGAAGATGTAGTCGTGGTGCCCGAACAGCAGGTTCGTGATCACGTTGCCGGTGTGCTTGCCCCAGTCGAAGAAGTGCAGCCAGGCACCGCGCTGGAGGTCGAAGTAGGCGGTCATGCTGCCCATCCGCCAGCTGGCCCAGGCGATGTAGCCGGCGAACCCGAGCGGGGCGATCACCAGGGCGGCCAGCGGGCCGAGCACGCCGTCGCGGCGCTTCCACAGCGCGATCAGCGCGGCCACCCCGACGCCCGCGGCGAGCGCGGCCGAGGTCGGCCGGTTCAGCCCGGCGACGAAGGAGGTGACGCCCGCGGCCAGCCAGTTGCGGGTCATCACGAAGTAGCAGGCCCAGGCGGCCAGCGCGACGAACAGCGAGTCCGAGTAGACCGCCCACTCGACGCCGGAGCCGGGGAACACGCCCCAGACGGCGGCGGCGATCACCGCGGCCCGGTGGCCCGCGATCAGCTTGGCCACCGCGTAGACGCCGGCCGCCGCGACGAACGAGGACAGCACCGAGACCACGATGCCCGCGCCCAGCGAGTTCAGGCCGGTCACCGCGGAGACCATCTTGATCATGCCGGGGTAGAGCGGGAAGAACGCGACCGAGTTCTGCTCCAGCGTCCACGGGCCGGAGGTGGACGGCAGCAGCTTCGGGTCGTAGCCGTTCTGCGCGACCTGCTGGTACCACCAGCCGTCCCAGCCGCCGAGCACGTCCCAGACGTTCTTGCCGCCGCCGAACCGCGGGTCCTTCGTCAGGTACTCCCCGGACCAGGACAGCAGCCACATGAAAGAGGTGAAGGCGATCAGCCGGACCGCCGCGAACGCCGCCAGGGCCGGCCCGTACTCGGCCAGGACGTGCCGCAGCCAGGCACGGGGGCCGGGGGCGGGCGCGTCGCCGTCCGCGGGCGGATCGGGTCGCTCGACCACTTCGGTGTCGGGGCTCGCTGCCATCTCCATCAGGTCCTGTCTGGGTCTCGGGCCCCGCCGGGCCGCCCGGGTGCTCGGGCGAGCCTACGGTACGTACTGCTGGTCTGTACCTGACGGGACGGCCACCTGACTACACTCCCCACCATCGGACGGACGACACCCAGCGGCGGGAGAGACACATGAGTGCACCTGCACCGGAGGGCACCCTGCTGTCGGTGGTCGTCCCCATGTACAACGAGGAGGACGCCCTCCCCGCCTTCGCCGCCCGGATGCGCCCGGTGCTGGACGGCCTCGGCGCCCGCTACGAGGTGCTCGCCGTCGACGACGGCAGCGCCGACAAGACCGCCGCCCTGCTGCGCGACCTGTCCGCCGACTGGCCCGAGCTGCGGATGGTCCGGCTGCGCCGCAACAGCGGCCACCAGTCCGCGCTGACCGCCGGGCTGGACCACGCCGTCGGCGCCTACGTGGCCAGCATCGACGCCGACCTGCAGGACCCGCCGGAGAAGATCCCCGAGATGCTGGAACTGGCCCGCGGCGAGGGCCTGGACATCGTCTACGGGGTGCGCGAGGACCGCTCCACCGACACCGGCTTCAAGCGCTGGACGGCCGGCGGCTACTACTGGCTGATCCGCCGCCTGGTCGGCCGCCAGGTGCCGGCCAACGCGGGCGACTTCCGGCTGCTCAGCCGGGAGGCCGTCGAGGCGCTCAAGGACCTCCCCGACCAGCAGCGGGTCTACCGGCTGCTGGTGCCCTGGCTGGGCTTCCCCAGCGGCGAGGTGCGCTACGTGCGCGAGGAGCGGGTCGCCGGGAGCACCAAGTACCCGCTGACCAAGATGGTCCGGCTGGCCCTGGACAGCATCACCGGCTTCTCCGCCGCCCCGCTGCGGCTGGCCACCTGGCTCGGCACCGTCGCCTTCTTCACCTGCCTGCTGCTGCTGGCCTTCTGCCTGACCGTCTACCTGTTCGGCGCCACCGTGCCTGGCTGGACCTCGCTCTTCGTCGGCCTGCTGTTCATCGGCGGGGTGCAGCTGATCTGCGTCGGCCTGCTCGGCGAGTACGTGGCCCGGATCTACACCGCGGTGCAGCGCCGGCCCGCCTACTTCGTCGCCGAGGACACCGCGGGCCCGGCCGCCCCCGCCGCCCGGGCCGCCGCCGGCCGCGACCCCGCCGGGCGCCCCGGGGCCTGAGGACACCCGCCGGGGCGGGACGGGCGGGCGCCGGGGATACTCGTCGCATGGCCGATCACCCCGCGCGCGCCGCCTACACCGTCGAATCGCTGCTCGCCGTCACCGTGCGGGTCTTCAACGAACGCGGCTACGACGGCACTTCGATGGAGGACCTGTCCAGGGCCGCCGGGATCTCCAAGTCCTCGATCTACCACCACGTGCGCGGCAAGGAGGAACTGCTGCGCCTCGCCGTCGGCCGGGCCCTGGACGCGCTGTTCACGATCCTCGAGGAGCCGGACGCCACCGCGGGCCGCCCGGTGGACCGGCTGGAGCACGTGGTGCGCCGCACCGCCGAGGTGCTGCTGGCCGAACTGCCGTACGTGACGCTGCTGCTGCGGGTGCGCGGCAACACCGCCACCGAGCAGTGGGCGCTGGAGCGGCGGCGCGACTTCGACCACCGGGTCGCCGAACTGGTCCAGGACGCCGTCACCGCCGGGCAGTTGCGCGCCGACGTCGAACCCCGGCTGGCCACCCGGCTGCTGTTCGGCACGGTCAACTCGCTGGTCGAGTGGTACCGGCCCGGCCAGCGCGGCGCCGAGCACCTGCCCGACGCGGTCGCCCGGTTCGCCTTCGAGGGGCTGCGCGCCCGGTGAGCGGGCCCGGGGAACCGGAGGAGCTGCGCCGGAGGCTGGCCTGGTGGGCCCGGGAGAACGGCCGGGTGGCCGTGCTCGGCGCGGACCGCGGACTCGACCACGGGCGGCTGTGCTGGGACGCGCTGGAGCCGACCGGACTGCTGCACCCGCACTGCGGGCACTGCCGCGACCACGGCGGCCCGCGCACCGACCGGGAGCTGCACGAGCGGCTGGAGGTGCGCGTCCCGGCGGCGCGGGCGGCGGACTGGGTGGCCGCCACGCTCTGGCAGGACCTGGTGTTCCGCTCCGACGCCGGGCCGGACCCGAGGGCGGTGGCGGACGCCGGGGCGCTGGCCGCGCTGCTCGGCCCGGACGCCGACTGGCGGGCCAACGGCCACGCCGCGCACCCCGCGCCCGGCGGGGCCCACCGCGGCTGGCGGTCCGTCACCGAGTGCACCTTCGACGCGGCGCTGGTCGGCATCGGCGGCGGGTACGCCGTGGTGGTGGTCGCGGTCGGCGAGGACTGAGCGGCCGGATCCGGAAGGGCGGCCCTACAGCCCCTCGGCCGGGATCTGGTCGGTCTCCTCGAACACCAGCATGGTGCGGGTGCCCAGCACCTCCGGGATGGACTGGATGCTGCCCAGCACCAGCTCGCGCAGCGCCCGGTTGTCGTCGGTGTGGACCAGCATCAGCACGTCGTAGTCGCCGCCGACCAGCGCGATGTGCGCCACCCCGGGCAGCCGCAGCAGCTGCTCGCGCACGGTGCGCCAGGAGTTCTGCACGATCCGCAGCGTGACGTACGCGGACGCGGCCTGGCCGGCCTTCTCGTGGTCGACCCGGGCGGTGAAGCCGCGGATCACCCCGTCCTCGACCATCCTGGAGATCCGGGCGTACGCGTTCGCCCGGGACACGTGCACCCGCTCGGCCACCGAGCGGATCGAGGCGCGGCCGTCCTGCCGCAGCAGCCGCAGGATCGACCGGTCGACGCGGTCGAGTCTGGACACCTGTTCAGCCGACATGGCCCCCCATCCCTCGTGATTGGACGTGCTGGCCCCAGCAGACCTCCCTTTCGGCCGACTGTCCACCGTCTTGACGGGGATATGGTCAAGATGAACAGGCGACCGAACAATCGGTAGGGAGCCCCCACCACCCCGGAGGTGCCCGAGATGACCGTCCTGGACCACAGGAACCAGCCCGCCGAGGCCGACACCGTCCCCGGCTGGCGCCCCGGCGCCACCGCGCCCCGCACCGACCCCGCCCCGCTGCTGCCCGACGCCGAGCCGCACCGGGTCCTGGGCACCCCCGCCGCCGACGCGGCCGACCCCGAGCTGCTGCGCGAGCTGTACCGGCGGCTGGTCGCCGGACGCCGCTACAACCAGCAGGCCACCACCCTCACCAAGCAGGGCCGGCTCGCCGTCTACCCGGCGTCCACCGGCCAGGAGGGCTGCCAGGTGGCCGCCGCGCTCGCGCTGCGCCCCCAGGACTGGCTGTTCCCGTCCTACCGGGACACCCTCGCCGTGGTCGCCCGTGGCGTCGACCCGCTGCAGGCGCTCACCCTGCTGCGCGGCGACGCGCACACCGGCTACGACCCGCGCGCCACCCGCACCGCCCCGCTGTGCACCCCGCTGGCCACCCAGGTCCCGCACGCCGTCGGCCTGGCGCACGCCGCCCGGCTGGCCGGCGACGACACGGTCGCGCTGGCCCTGCTCGGCGACGGCGGCACCAGCGAGGGCGACTTCCACGAGGGCCTGAACTTCGCCGCCGTGCTGCACGCCCCCGTGGTGTTCCTGGTGCAGAACAACGGCTACGCGATCTCCGTCCCGCTGACCCGGCAGTCCGCCGCGCCGACCCTGGCCCACAAGGCGGTCGGCTACGGCATGCCCGGCCGACTGGTCGACGGCAACGACGCGCTCGCCGTGCACCAGGTGCTCACCGAGGCCGTCGAGCGGGCCCGCTCCGGCGGCGGCCCCACCCTGGTCGAGGCGCTCACCTACCGGATCGAGGCGCACACCAACGCCGACGACGCCACCCGCTACCGGCAGGCCGAGGAGGTCGAGGCCTGGCAGCAGCACGACCCGGTCCGGCTGCTGGAGGACGCCCTGCGCGGGCGCGGCCTGCTGGACGAGCAGCTGGTCGCCGGTGCCGCCGAACAGGCCGAGCAACTGGCCGCCCGGATGCGCGCCGAGTTCCACGCCGACCCCGAACCGGACCCGATGTCGCTGTTCGCGCACGTCTACGCCGAACCCACCCAGCAGCTGCGCGAGCAGGCCGACCGGCTCGCCGCCGAACTCGCCGCGGAGGCCGAGGTGCAGGGCCGATGAGCACCGTCGTCCGCGAACAGCACGGCCTGCGCACCGGCACCATGGCGCAGGCCCTGAACCTCGCGCTGCGGGACGCCATGCACGCCGACAAGACCGTGCACGTGCTCGGCGAGGACGTCGGCGCGCTCGGCGGCGTCTTCCGGATCACCGACGGCCTGACCGCCGAGTTCGGCTCGGACCGCTGCCTGGACACCCCGCTGGCCGAGGCCGGCATCCTCGGCACCGCCGTCGGCATGGCCATGTACGGGCTGCGCCCGGTGGTCGAGATGCAGTTCGACGCCTTCGCCTACCCGGCCATGGAGCAGCTGTTCTCGCACGTCGCCAAGATGCGCAACCGCACCGCCGGGAAGCTCCCGCTGCCGATCACCGTCCGGATCCCGTACGGCGGCGGCATCGGCGGCGTCGAGCACCACAGCGACGCCTCCGAGGCGTACTACGCGCACACCCCCGGCCTGCACGTGGTCACCCCCGGCACCGTCGCCGACGCGTACGGGCTGCTGCGGGAGGCGATCGCCTCGGACGACCCGGTGGTGTTCCTGGAGCCCAAGCGGCTCTACTGGGGCAAGGCCGAGTGGGACCCGGCGGCGGCCGTCGCGCCGATCGGGAAGGCCGTGCTGCGCCGCCCCGGGACCTCGGCGGTGCTGGTCACCTACGGGCCCTCGCTGCCGGTCTGCCTGGAGGCCGCCGAGGCCGCGAAGGCCGAGGGCTGGGACCTGGCGGTGCTCGACCTGCGCTCGCTGGTGCCGTTCGACGAGGCCACCGCCTGCGAGGTGGTCCGCTCGCTGGGCCGGGCCGTGGTGGTGCACGAGGCGGCCGGCTTCGGCGGGGCCGGGGCGGAGATCGCCGCCCGGCTGACCGAGAAGTGCTTCCACCACCTGGCCGCGCCGGTGCTGCGGGTCACCGGCTTCGACATCCCGTACCCGCCGCCGATGCTGGAGCACCACCACCTGCCCGGGGTGGACCGGATCCTGGACGCGGTCGCGCGGCTGCAGTGGGAGGAGTGATGGCGGTGGCGGTGGTCCGCGAGTTCACGCTGCCCGACCTCGGTGAGGGACTCACCGGGGCGGAAGTGGTGCGCTGGATGGTCGAGGTCGGCGAGGTGATCGCCGTCGACCAGCCGGTGGTGGAGGTGGAGACCGCCAAGGCGGTGGTCGAGGTGCCCTGCCCGTACGGCGGGGTGGTGACCGCGCGGTACGGCGAGGTCGGGCAGGAGGTGCCGGTCGGCGCCCCGCTGGTGACCGTCGCGGTGGCGCCCGGGCCCGGGGACTCCGGGGGCGGCGGCGAGCCCGCGGTGGAGCGGCCGCTGGTCGGGTACGGCGTCGCCGAGGCCCGGCGGGCCGGACGGCGGCGGGTGCTGCCCGGGGGCGCTCCGGCGGCCCCGGCCGTCCCCGCCGCGGCCCCGGCTCCGGCTCCGGCCGCCCCGGTGGCTCCGGCTCCGGCCGTGGTGGCGGTGATCTCGCCGCTGGTGCGCCGGATCGCCCGGGAGCACGGGCTGGACCTGGCCGCGGTGGCCGGCAGCGGCCCGGACGGGCTGGTCACCCGACGGGACGTGGAGCGGGCGATCGAGGCAACCGCGGCCCCCGAGGCGGTCGTTGTTCCACGTGGAACCGGACCGGACGAGGAACTGGTGCCGCTGCGCGGGCTGCGCCGGGCGGTGGCCGAGAAGCTCACCCGCAGCCACCGGGAGATCCCGGCCGCGACCTGCTGGGTGGACGCGGACGCCACCGAACTGATGGCGCTGCGCGCCCAGTTGAACCAGGTGCCGGGCCCGAAGGTGAGCGTGCTGGCGCTGCTGGCCCGGATCTGCCTGGCCGGGCTGGAGCGCTTCCCCGAGCTGAACGCGAGCGTCGAGGGCGAGGCGGTGCGCCGGCACCGCGCCGTGCACCTGGGCTTCGCGGCGCAGGGCCCGCGCGGCCTGCTGGTGCCGGTGGTCCGGGACGCCCGGCAGTTCGGCACCGAGCGGCTCTCGGCGGAGCTGGCCCGGCTGACCGAGGGGGCCCGGTCGGGCAGCCTGGGCCCGGCGGAGCTGACGGGCGGGACGTTCACGCTGAACAACTACGGCGTGTTCGGGGTGGACGGCTCGACGCCGCTGCTCAACCACCCGGAGGCGGCGATGCTCGGGGTGGGCCGGATCACCCCCAAACCCTGGGTGCACGAGGGGGAGTTGGCGGTCCGCCAGGTCACCCAGCTGTCCTTCACCTTCGACCACCGGGTCTGCGACGGCGGCACGGCGGGCGGATTCCTGCGGTTCGTCGCGGACTGCGTGGAGCGCCCGGGGACGCTGCTGCGGGCGCTGTAGGAGCGCTGTGGGAGCGCGGTAGGACGCGGTGGGGGGCCGGGCGGCGCCGGGAGGTGCCGCCCGGCGGGCGAGGGTAGCGGGTGGACGGCCCGGGTGTCCGGGGTTCGACGGATTCTTCGGACGATCTGTCCGGTCGGTGTCACTGTGCTGGTGCGTCAGTACACAGGCCGATCGGAAGCGAAACGATTCTCTTGAGCACTCGTCAGCTCGTCCTGGGGAGCCGGCCGTCGAAGGACGGGGTCGGCCGGGGCACCGCGGCCGGCCCCGTGCTGCCCGGTGCCGGGTCCGCTGCCGCCACCCCGTCGTCCGCCCCGGACGCCCCGGACGCCCAGGACGCCCCGGCGGACGGACCCTCGACCGCCCCGGAGCAGCCGGAGCCGGCCCCGGGGCCCGGGCCCGTCCCGGCCGCGGCGGCGTTCCCGGCCGTCTCGCCGTCCGCGCTCCCGTTCCCGGTGGGGCCGGTGGCACCGGTGGTGCCGGTGGGCGCGGCGGGGCTGGTGCCGGTGCCGGCCGTCCCGGCGAAGCCGACCTGGGCGCCGACGGTGCCCGCGACGGCTGCTCCGGTGCCGTCCGCGCCGCCGCCCCGGCAGGCCCCGGCGCTGAACCGGGTCGGCCCGGACGACCGGTGGAGCCGGGCCTGGGGGGTGCCGGCGGCCGTCGAGCCGCCGCCCGCGCTGGAGCCGGCCGGGGCGGCCGGGCCGGTGCCGGAGCCGCCGGGGGCCGAGGACCTGGTGCTGGTGCGGGCCGCCCTGGCCGCGGTGGCGGCGGACGCGGACCGGGCGATGGCGCACTTCCACGCGCTGGTGTTCCTGCGCCACCCGGAACTGCGAGCGATGTTCCCGGCGGCGATGGACGAGCAGCGCACCCGGCTGTTCCGGGCGCTGCGGCTGTGCGCGTCCCGGGCGGGCGACCCGGTGGCGCTGCGGGAGTACCTGGGCCCGCTGGGGCGGCGGCACCGCAAGTACGGGGCGCTGCCCCGGCACTACGCCTCGGTGGCGGACTGCCTGGTGGCGGCGCTGGCCCGGTACGGCGGCAGCGGCTGGGACGGGCGGACCGAGGCGGCCTGGCGGCGGCTGCTGGCGCTGGTGGTCCGGCTGATGGCGGAGGGCGCGGACGAGGAGGCCCGTTCGACCCCGCCGTGGTGGCAGGCCGAGGTGGTGGAGCACCGCCAGGCCACCCGGGACGTCGCGGTGCTGACGCTCCGTCCGGACCAGGCGTACCCGTTCCGGGCCGGGCAGTGGGCGGCGGTGGAGACGCCGTGGTGGCCGCGGGTGTGGCGGCCGTACTCGTTCGGTTCGGCGCCGCGGGCGGACGGGCTGCTGACGCTGCACGTGAAGGCGGTGCAGGCGGGCTGGGTGAGCAACGCGCTGGTGCACCGGGCGCGGCCGGGCGACGTGCTGCGGCTGGGGGCGGCGGAGGGCGCGATGACGGTGGACCACGCGGCGGGGGAGGACCTGCTCTGCCTGGGCGGCGGCACCGGGATCGGGCCGGTCGCGGCGCTGGTCGAGGAGGTCGCCGAGCGGGGGGCGGCCGGGCGGCGGGTGGAGGTGTTCTACGGGGTGCGGCGGGCCGCGGAGCTGTACCGGCTGGAGGAGCTGCGCGAACTGGCGTCCCGGCACTCCTGGTTGACGGTGCGTCCGGTGGTGTCGGAGTCGGCGGGCGCACCGGCCGGGGCGCTGGTCGGGGACCTGCCGGAGGCGGTGGCCCGGTACGCGCCCTGGCACGGCTTCGCGGCGTACCTGAGCGGCCCGGCGGCGATGGTGCGGGCCGGGGCGGCGGTGCTGCGGCGCTGCGGGGTGCCGGAGGGGAGCGTCCGGCACGACCTGGCGGCGCGGGCGGACTGAGGGCGGTCAGCCCAGGTCGGGGGCGAGCAGGGCGCGGACGCCCTCGATGTTGGCGGCGAGGTAGGCGCGCAGGCTGGGAGGGACGACGTTGACCGAGGTGACGCCCTCGCGGGTGAAGGGGACCCGGACGATCGCGTACTCGCCGTTGGGCTGCTCGACCTCGGGGCCGTGCCGGCGGGACTCGTCCAGCGCGGCGAGCCGGCAGACGAAGAAGTGCTGCACCTTGACGCCGTGCGGGTGCGCGGGGGTGCCGTCCTCGTGGTGGGAGTGCGCGACGGTGTCGACGAAGGCGGGCACCACGTCGGTGACCTTGCCGCCCAACTCCTCGTCCACCTCGCGGTGCAGGGCGGCGACCACCGTCGGGTCGGTGGGCTCGACGCCGCCGCCGGGGGTGATCCAGTACGGGTGCGGGGAGCCGGGGCGGACCCGGCGGATCAGCACCAGCGAGGCGGGCGCGTGCGGGTCGTCCGGGTCGACCTCCAGCAGGATCGCGCGGGCGGTGCGTTTGACGACAGGACGGACCGGGCCCGACATGGCTGCCACCTCCGGGGCGCGAGCGTTGTGCGGGAGTCTCCCGCGCGGCGGCGGGCGCGAAACTCGCACACGGGGACGAATCGGAGGTACCTGTTCCGCCGGACGGGTGGAACGGCGGGCCCGGGAGTGTCAGGAGGTGGCGGGGGGTGCGGCCGCTGTGGATCTTCGATTCGACCGGTCGGGCGGGCTGACGCCTCGCAAGGCACCGATTCGGTCGATCGTTCACCTTCGAATAGAAGGCGAATTGCCCGATGTGTGGGGCATTGTCATTGCAGCGGTGCCCGCCCTGTGCTCAAATGTCCGCCTGCCGGGCGGACTCGGAGCACCCTCCTCCGAGCGCCATTCGACGCCCGGGGGACGGGGATGAGCATGCACCGGACCGGGCGACCGGCAGGGCGGACCACGGCCCCCGCGGCCGACGGCGCGATACGCGCGCCGCGGGCGCCCACCCTGATCACCTCGGTGCAGCGCGCCCTGCGCCTGTTGGAGGAGGTCGGCTCGCACGTCCACGGCGCCACCGCCAAGCAGCTCGCCCGCTCCGCCGGACTGCCCCTCGGCACCACCTACCACCTGCTGCGCACCCTCGCCCACGAGGGCTACCTGCGGCGCGAGGACGGCCGGTTCTACTACGGCGACTCGGTCGGCGGGATCAGCCGCGCCGACACCCGGCAGTCCGAACGCGTCCGCCTGCACGGGCGGATGGAGGAGCTGCGCGACGAACTCGGCGCCGCCGTCTACTACGCGGTCTACCAGGACGGCGAGGTGCGGCTGGTCGACGTGGTCTCCGGCACCGGGCAGCCGCAGGTCGAGGAGTGGGCGGACTTCCGCGCCACCGCGCACGCGCACGCCATCGGGCTCTGCCTGCTCTCCCAACTCGGCGCCGAGGAACGGCTCGACCACCTCTCCCGGTACCGCCCCGCCGCCCTCACCCCCTCCACCTCCGGCGACGTCCGCACCGTGCTGCGCCGGCTGGAGCGGGTCCGGCCGACCATGCCGGTGCTGGAGCGCCAGGAGTACGCGCTCGGCACGGTCTGCGCGGCCGTGCCGATCACCGTCGGCTCGGTGGTCGCCACCATGGCCATCTCGCTCCCGCTGGAGCAGGGCGACCGGCTCGGCCCCGCCGCGGCCCGGCTGCGCTGCCTGGTCGGCGCGATGTTCCCGGCGTTCGTCCGGGGCGGCGGGGGCGGGGCGGTGGGGTGATTCCGTGTGCGGTTCGTTCACCATTTGAAAAAGCGGACCTTGTCCGCATCGGCCGCAAACGTGGACGATGGGCGTCGAACAGGGAATCAGGGGACAAAGAACCACAGACGCAGCCACCCGTCCGCAGGTACCCGCACGACCCTCGGCGCACCGTGCGGGCAGAACGAGAGGTACTGGCGCATGCACAACACGGTCCGAGCCCGGATGGCGATGCACCTCGTGGTGTCGAGCGAGCTCTCCTTCCGCATCGCGGTCGACCTGGACTACGACGGCGACGACCCGTTCGCCGTCCGCCTCACCTTCCACCTGCCCGGCGACGAGCCGGTCGGCTGGGTCTTCGCCCGGGAGCTGCTGGTGGACGGGACCGGCCGGCCCACCGGGGAGGGCGACGTGCACGTCCACCCGGCGGACGAGGACCTCGGCGAGACCTGCGTCGTGCTGCGCTCCCCCGCCGGCGACGCCCTGCTGCGGGCGGCCACCGCGCCGCTGCTGGCCTTCCTGGCCCGCACCGACCGGCTGGTGCCGATGGGCCAGGAGCTGTCCGGCGGGGAGCTGGACGAGGAACTGGCCTCGATCCTCTCCACCACCGGGCACGAGAACGCGGGCTGACCCCGGGTGCGTTCCGCGGGCGGCCCGGCGGTGGGCCGCCCGCGGGCGGTCAGTCCTCGTTGAGGGCCAGGTTGAGGCCCCAGGACACCAGGCTGATGATCAGCGCGCCGAGCAGCGCCGACCAGAAGCCCTCGACGTGGAAGTCCAGGCTCAGCTTGTCCGAGGCCCAGGAGGTCAGCCAGAGCATCAGGGCGTTGATCACGAAGGTGATCAGACCCAGTGTGAGGAAGAACAGCGGCAGCGAGAACAGCTTCACCAGCGGCTTGATCAGGAAGTTGATCACCCCGAAGACCAGGGCGACCCCGATCACGGTGAGCGCCTTGTGCTGCCAGTCGTCCCCCGAGAGCGTGATCCCGGTGACGATCCAGGCGGCGACCCAGATGGCCGCCGCGTTGACGAGCGTTTTGATCACGAAATTCTTCATGCTGCGGATGGTGGCAGGCCCGGACGGCCGCGCGGAAGCTCCCCGGGACGGTGTTGTTGAATGGGGCCGACCCGGGAGAGGAGCCGAGCCCCGATGAAACTGTTCCGGCTGGACGAACTCGACGCCGAGCGCGCCGGGAGCGACGGCGCGTACCTGCGCTTCCTGAAGCAGCCGACGATGTCCGCCGGCCTGTACGCGCTCTCCCCCGGCGACACCGACCCGCAGACCCCGCACGCCCAGGACGAGATCTACCTGGTGGTCAGCGGCCGGGCCGAGCTCACCGTCGGACGGGAGACCGCCACGGTCGGGCGCGGCAGCGTGGTGTTCGTCCCCGCCGGGACGGAGCACCGCTTCCACCACATCACCGAGGAACTGCGGGTGCTGGTGGTCTTCTCCCCGCCGGAGGACTGACCCGTGCCGAGGCCGCACCCGCGCAGGAGGACGAACCCGTGAAGCTCACCGACGAACTGTGGGCGGCCGCCGAGCCGACCTACCGCCGGATCCTCGACCACCCCTTCCTGCTCGGCCTCGCCGACGGCACCCTCCCGCGCGCCGCGTTCCGGCACTTCGTCGTCCAGGACTCCCACTACCTGCGCGACTACGCCCGGGCGCTGGCCGTCTGCGCCGCCAAGGCGCCCGGCGAGGACGAGGTACTGGCCTTCTGCAACGACGCGGTCGGCGCGATCGCCGCCGAGCAGGAGATGCACGGCGAGTTCACGGCCGCGCTCGGCGGCCCGGCCGACGGCGACGAGGCGGTGCTGCCCACCACCCGGGCCTACACCTCCTACCTGCTGGCCACCGCGTACGGCGGCTCCTTCGCCGAGGCGCTCGGCGCCGTCCTGCCCTGCTACTGGATCTACGCCCGGGTCGGCGAGGAGCTGGCCCGCCGCTCCTCCCCCGAGCCGCTCTACGCCAAGTGGA
Source organism: Kitasatospora cineracea (assembly GCF_003751605.1). NCBI lineage: Bacteria > Bacillati > Actinomycetota > Actinomycetes > Kitasatosporales > Streptomycetaceae > Kitasatospora > Kitasatospora cineracea. The sequence continues at coordinate 1,408,463 of NZ_RJVJ01000001.1, read as the reverse complement.
TCGCCGCCTACGGCGACGAGGGCTTCCAGAGCGTGGTGCGCCGCGTCCTGGACCTCACCGACCGGATCGGCGCGGAGCTGTCCGCGGCCGAACGGCGGCGCGTGGTCGAGCACTTCACCACCACCTCGCGCTACGAGTGGATGTTCTGGGACGCCGCCTGGCGCGGCGAGACCTGGCCGGTCTGAGGGTTCTCCCGGGGCCGCGCCCGGCCGGGACTCAGGGAAGGATCTCCGGGTTCTCTCCGGGCCGCTCCCCCTCGATTTCGGCTCCCGGCGCCGCCTACGATCGAAGTGTCGAGATCGAGGGAGCGGGAACGCAGCCGGAACCACCGGCACCGACCCCGAGGGGAGAAGGTACGGACATGGCCGAGCTCTGGAAGTCGCTGCCCTCGTGGGTGCGCAACATCGTGGTCCCGATCCTGCTGCTGGTGATCGCCTGGAAGATCTTCTGGACCATCGTCGGCGTGGTCGCCGGCATCGTGGGCTTCGCCATCAACGTGCTGGTCCTGGTCGGCATCGCCGCGGCCGTGGTGATCCTGATCAAGAAGGCCGCCAAGAACTAGGCACCACGGCTGCCGAGGGCAGCGAGGTAGTCGTCGAGGTCCCGGCCCGGGGTGAAGCCCCGGGACCGGGACTTCCGCGTGTCCAGCACCACCCGGTGCGCGAGCTGGTCCAGCGCGTACCGGGTCAGCTGCGGGCGCCGGCCGACCGCGAGCGCCGCCAGCCCGGGCGGCACGTGCAGCAGCCGGGCCCGGCGGCCGTGCGCCGCCAGCACCCGGCGCAGCGCCGCGTCCCGCCGGTACGGGGCCCGGTCGGCGACGTTGTACGCGCCCGGCGGCCAGCCCACCGCCGCCAGGCACGCCTCGGCCAGGTTCTCCACCGCGGTCAGGCTCAGCTCGACGTCCCCGCCCGGCAGCGCCAGCACCCCGTACCGGACCGACGCCAGCAGCCGCGGCACCAGGTGCGGGTCCCCCGGTCCGTACACCGCGCGCGGGCGCAGCACGACGGCGCCGGCGGCGAGCGCGAGGGCGTCCGCGCGGGCCTTCGTCCGGCCGTAGGCGTTCAAGTGCCCTGCGGCGGTGGGGTGCTGCTCGCCGACCAGGGACCGGTCCGGGCGGGGGTCGTAGACGCTGGCGCTGCTCACGAACACGAAGGGCGTGCCGGCGGCGGCCGCCAGCAGGCGTTCGGTGGCCCGTACGTTGACGGTGTGCTGGTGCCGTTCGGCGGGGGAGCCCGGCGGGTGGTCGCCGACGGCCGCGGCGCAGTGCACCACGAGGTCCGCCGCGCGCAGTTCGGGCGGGGCGGGGGCGTCGGCGGCGGCGTCCCACGGCACGTGCACGCCGTGCCGGGCGGGGCGGCGGCCGAGCGCGAGCACCCGGTGGCCGCGGGCGGTGGCGAGGGCGGCGAGGTGTCCGCCGCAGAAGCCGGTGGCGCCGGTCAGGGCGAGGGTCAGCGGGGGCACGGGGGCTCCTCCGGGCGGCCGGGTTCCGGGCGGACGGGGGCTCGGGTCTCCGCCGCGGGCGCCGCGAGGACGCAGCTGCGGTAGGAGGGGAGGGCGCTGCCGGGGTGCGGGGCGGTGCGCAGGACCCGGGGGGCGTACGGGGCCAGGGTGCCGAGCAGCAGGGCGAGTTGGGCGCGGGCCAGGCCGGCGCCCGGGCAGGTGTGCGGGCCGAAGCCGAACGGGGCCCGGACGGCGTGGGGGTGGGCGGGGGCGTCGCGGTGGGCCTCGGCGGCGTGCCGGGCGACCAGCAGGAGGCGGTCGCCGCGGCGGATCCGGTGGCCGAGGACGGTGGCGTCGGCGGCCGCGGCCCGGGGCAGGACCGGGGAGGCGGCGGTGCGGCGGAGCAGCTCGGCGGCCAGCGCCGGGGCGTCCTCGCGGGCGCGGTCCCAGAGCTGCTCGCGGGCGCACCAGGCGGCGGCCCGGGGCAGCGCGGCGAGGGTGGTGTTGACGGCGGCGACGGCGAGCATCGCGTCGCGCGGGTCGGGCAGCAGCAGCCGGAGCCGCTCGGCGGCCGCCCGGGCCCGGCGGGCGCCGCCCGGACGGGGCAGCAGGGCGGGCAGGTGCGCGCGGGCGGTGGCGGCCGCGGCGCGTTCGGCGGCGCGGGCGAGGCGGACCGGGTCGGCGTCGCTGCCGGTGAGCGCGGCGGCCGTCGCCCCGGCCAGTTCGCGGACGGCGGGGACCAGGTCGACCGGCGCGGTGAGGCCGGCCAGGTGCCGGTCCAGGATCCGCTGCCAGCCCGGTTCCAGCGCGGCCGCCCCCGCCGGGCCCAGCAGGGCGGCCAACTCCCTCCGGGCGGCTCGGTGTTCGGCTCCCTGCTGGTCGAAGAGCAGGCTGCCGCCGGTGAGCCGGGCGGCGGTGCCGCCGGTGGTGTGCTCGGCCGTCCGGTCGAGCGGCACCCGGGTGAGCACCTCGCGGTAGGCGTCCGGGTGGTGCACCAGCACGGTGCGGCCGAGCCGGAGCACCGGCCGGTGCCGGGTCGCGGCGAGCAGGGCGAACAGCAGCGGGTGGCTGCGCAGGTACACCGCGCGGTCGGCGCGGCGGGCTGGGGTCAACGGGCGTTCCGGGGAAGGGACTTGGTGGGTTGGCACGGGGCGGGGGTCAACGGGCGGTCCGGGCGGGGGACTTGATGGGGGTGGCACGGGGCGGGTGCGGAGGCGCGGCGGGCGGGGGTCAACGGGTGCTCCGGGCGGGGGACTTGGCGAGGTGGGCGGCGCAGTAGTGGGCGGCGGCGGGGCGGTCGGGTTTGCGGGAGCGGCCGGTCAGCGGGACGGGGCCGAGCAGCAGGGCGTCGGGGCGGGCGGTGCCCATCCGGTCGAGCGGGGCGCGCAGGGCGGCGCGCAGCCGGTGGCGGTCGGCGCCGGGGCGGGGCTGGACCAGGGCGACCAGCTGTTCGTCGCCGTCCGGGCCGGGGACGCCGACCAGGACGGCGAGTTCGACGTCCGGCAGGTGCAGGGACGGCTCGTACAGGCCCGGGTAGATGTTCTCGGCGCGGCGCAGCACCATGTCCTTGAGCCGGCCCGCCAGCACGATCCGCCCGTCCGGGTCGAGGCGGGCCCGGTCGCCGGTGCGCACCCACGGGTCCGGGTCCTCGCCGAGGTAGCGGTCGCGGGCGGACGGGGCGGCGAGCAGGAGTTCGCCGTCCGCGCCGAGCCGGGTGCGGACGCCCGGCAGCGGGTGGCCGAGCAGGTCGCCCGGGCCGTCGTGGGCGCTCTTGTCGCGCTCCTCGACGGCCGCGGCCGGGAACAGTTCGGTCAGCGCGTACACCCCCCACGCCTCGCTCGCCCCCGCCTGCTTCGCCCGGCGCAGCAGCGCGGCGTCGGCGGGCGCGGAGCCGGTCCAGACCCGGCCGGTGAGCCGGCGCAGCGGCCGGAGCCGGGGCGGCGTCAGGTAGGTCTCGTCCGGGGCGAGCCGGTCGAGTTGGCGCTGCAGGACGGCGGTGCGCCGGGCCGGCAGGGCGGCGATGGCGCCCGCGGCCAGCGCCGGGACCAGGACGAACGTCGTCCCGCCCAGCACCGTCCGCCCGGGGCGGGGGCGCACCAGTGCGTCGACGGCCCGCATCCCGGCGGCCAGCGAGGCCCGCGAGTGCACCACCGCGCGCGGCGCGGAGGTGGTGCCGGAGGTGAACACGATCACCGCGTCACCGTCCCCCTCGTACGGGGCCGGGGCGGGCGCCGGGTGCGCGGCCAGCGACCGGGCGCACCACGGGTGCCGGGGGCCGACGGTCGCCACCGGTGCCAGCGCCTCCAGCGGCGGCAGCTCCAGGTGGGCCCGGCGGGCCAGCGGACGGGCCCACCCCGCGACGGCCTGTGCGGCGGCGTCGGCCAGGACCAGCGCGGGCGGGGCCAGCGCGAGCCGGGCCCGCAGCACCTCCGGGCCGGCGCCCGGGTCGAGCACCGCGCTGCGCAGGCCCAGCCGGTGCGCGGCCAGCAGCACCGCGAGGGCCCGCGGGCCGGGACGCACCGCCACGCCCAGGGTGTCGCCCGGACGCAGGCCGTGGACGTGGTGCAGGGCGGCGGCGTACTGCTCGGCGAGGGCGGAGAGTTCGCCGCAGCGGGCGAGGACGCGGGGGCTGCCGCCGCGGGTGGTGCCGAGCAGGGCCGGACGCGAGGCGCCTTCGCGCAGGGTGCGGGCGAGCTGGTCGAGCACGGCGGGGTCCTTCCGGCGGGTGGGTGCTTCGAGGGGCGTTGTTCCGGGGTGCTGTTCCGACCGGCCCTCTGCAGCGTGGGCTCTTCGGTGGGATCCGGCCTCCGGCGGCATCGACCCGCCTCTCCCCGGGCCCCTGACGGGGCTCTGCGACGGGGTTCTCCGGCGGGGCCTCCGGTCATCTGACGTCGGCGCTGCGGTGGCCGGGGCCGCGTTCGAGGTACCAGCGGGCGGTGCCGCGCAGGCCGTAGGCGCGGATGCGGCGGGTGGAGTTCTGGACGACCATGTCGGGGCGGTGGACGATCGCGGTGGTGTGGCGGCGGATCCGGTTGATGAAGGCGCGGTCGGTGGGGGAGGGGCGGCGGGGCATGCCGTCGGTGGCGAGGTAGAGGTCGGCGGTGATGGCCATGTTGTTGCCGGCGTGCATGCGGTAGGGGGTGAGGTAGCCGTGGCGGCGGCGGTGGGCGGGGCGGATCCGGCCGAAGAGGGCGCCGAGGGCGACCAGGGCGCGGAAGACGGCCCGGCCGAGCGGGCCGTGCTCGTCCCGGCGGGCGGTGACGCGGCCGCAGACCAGCCCGCCGGAGGCCAGCATCCCGGCGCGGGCGGCGCCGGCCCAGCCGGGTTCGGGGAGGCAGTCGGCGTCGGTGCGGGCGAGCAGGGTGGCGCCGTGGTCGATGGCGTGGCGGAAGCCGGTGTCGACGGCGCAGCCGACGCCCTTCTCGGGTTCGACCAGCAGGTGGACCGGGAAGGGGGCGGTGCGTGCGAAGGCGAGCACCTGGTCGGGGGTGGTGTCGGTGGAGCCGTTGTCGACGACCAGCAGGGTGAAGTCGCGGTCGTGCTGGGCGGCGAGGGCGCGCAGGGTGGCGTCGATCCGGGCGGCCTCCTGGTAGGCGGGGACGATCACCCACAGCTCGGTCACGACTTCTCCCAGACCATCGTCATCAGGCTGACGCCGCCGCCGAGGCCGACCATCAGGACGCGGTCGCCGGTCTCCAACTCCGGCATGATGCGGTCGAGTTGGACGCCGATGGTGGCGGAGGCCAGGTTGCCGAGTTCGGGGACGGTGACGACCAGCCTGTCGGCGGGGACGCCGGTGAGCTCCACGAAGCGCTCCAGGTAGGGCAGCGTGACCTGGTGGACCAGGACCCGGGCGTAGGCGTCCCAGCCGAGGCCGGTGCGGGCGGCGACCCGGGTGAGGATGTCGGCGCCGATCTGCTCGAAGACGCCGCGCAGTTCCTTGCCGCCGCCGCGGAAGTAGCTCCACTCGTCGCCGCGCGGGTGGCGGGAGCCGCCGCCGGGGATGCCGCCGACCTCCCAGTGCTCGGAGGCGGTCTGGGTCTCGACGTCGAGGATGCCGCCGCGGTCGACCCGTTCGACCAGGACGGCGGCGGCGCCGTCGCCGAAGGTGTAGCCGGCGAAGCCCGCGCGGAACTCGGCGAGCCCGGACGGGTCGCGGCGCATGGCCCGGCTGGGGGTCTCGCCGGTGACCACCAGGGCGCGGGTGGCGCGGCCGGCCAGGATCATCGCGCGGGCGGTGTCGATGCCGTTGAGGAAGCTGTTGCAGGCGTTGGATATGTCCAACGCGTGGGCGCGGGAGCCGAGTTCGGCCTGGACGAGGTGGGCGGTGGCGGGTTCGCAGACGTCCCGGGAGGCGGAGGCGAACAGCAGCAGGTCGAGGTCGGCGGGTTCCAGTCCGCGGGCGGCCAGGGCCCGGCGGGCGGCGCCGAGGGCGAGCGTGGAGGGGTGCTCGTCGGGCCCGGCGAAGCGGCGGGTGCGGATGCCGGTGGCCTTCTCGAACATGCCGTCGGGCAGCGGCAGGCGGGCGCCGGCCGCCACCTCATCCTGCAACTGCCGTGAGGTGACGGCCCGTTGCGGGAGGTGGGAGCCGACGGCGGTGATTCCGACACGGGGCAGCAGGTCCATGCTCCGATGCTGGCGCGGGGGCGGTGGAGGGGGCGTGAGTACGGGTACTCAGCTGCTGCCCGGGATTGCGGAGACGATGCGTCGGTACGCGGAAGCGCCGGGCGGGAACGGCGCGGCCCGTACGGCGGTGGTGCTGCCGTACGGGCCGGGTGCTGCCGGTGTCCCGGCGGTGCGTCAGTTGCCGCTGTCGGCCTGCACCGGGATGACCTGGGTGGCCGGGGCGGGCTCCGCCGGGGCCTCGGCGGGGGCGCCGGTGTTCATCGAGGTGAGCAGCTGGCGGGCCAGGCCGAGGCCGGTGCCGCCCATGGTGAGCGCCTTGGCGAACATCTCGGACATGCCCTCGGCGCCGTTCAGCAGCACCATGTGCTCGACGTTGCCGAAGGCGTCCGCGCCGGCCCGGACGATGGCGGGCCAGTTCTCGGCCAACTGCTGGGCGACGACGGCCTCCTGGTTCTCGGCGAGGGCCGCGGCGCGGGCCTTGATGCCCTCGGCCTCGGCCAGGCCCTGGGCCCGGGTGGCCTCGGCCTCGGCGAGGCCCTTGGCGCGGGCGGCCTCCGCCTCGGCCAGGCCCTTGGCGGCCTCGGCGGCGGCCTGGGCCTCACCGGTGGCGCGGGTGGCCTCGGCGGCGGCCAGGCCGCGGGCCCGGGTGGCCTCGGCCTCGGCGGCCGCGGCGACCTTGACCCGGTTGGCCTCGGCGGCGGTCTTCAGGTCGGTCTCCCGGGAGAGCGCCTCGGCGGCGGAGATCCGGGCGTCGCGGTCGGCCTCGGCCTTGGTGCGGGTCTCGTACGCGCGGGCGTCGGCGGGCTTGCGGACGTCGGCCTGGAGCTGCTGCTCCTTGCGGTGCGCCTCCAGCTCGGCGACCTTGGTCTCCTGGACCACGACCTCCTGCCGGGCGGCGGCCTGGGCGAGCGGGCCGGCCTGCAGCGCGCGGGCCGCGGCGGTGTCCATCTCGGCCTGGTAACCGGCCTGCTGGATGCCGGAGTTGCGCGTCGCCTCGGCCTTGCGGGCGAACGCCTCCTGCTCGGCCTCGGTGGCCCGGCGGTCGGCCTCGGCGGCCGCGATCCGGGCGTCGCGCTGGACGGCGGCGGCGTGCGGGGCGGCCAGGTTGGTGATGTAGCCGGTCGGGTCCAGGATCTCCTGGATCTGCAGCGAGTCGATGATCAGGCCGAGCTTCTCCATCTCGATCCCCGAGGCGGAGCGGGTCTCCCCGGTGAGCCGCTCGCGGTCGCGGATCATGTCCTCGACGGTCAGCCCGCCGACGATGGAGCGCAGGTGGCCGGCGAACACGTTGTGCACCCGCTGGCCCATCATCTTCTGCTGGTCCAGGAAGCGGCGGGCGGCGTTGGCGATGGACGACGGGTCGTCGCCGACCTTGAAGATGACCACGCCCTTGACGTGGACCGGAATGCCCTGCGAGGTCACGCACTCGACGTCCAGCGCGGCCTCGTTGAGGTCCAGCGACAGCCGCCGGACCACCTGGACGCCGGGCACCACGAGGGTGCCCCGTCCGGTGATGATGCGGAAGCCGAGGCCCTCGCCGTGCTTGGAACCCGAGATGACCAGTGCCTCGTTCGGTTCCGCCACCCGCCACATCAACTTGAACAGCAGGACCAGCAGAACGATGCCGGCGACGACTCCCCCGGCGATGCCGATGAGCATCGGGAACTCCCCCTTCGTGGCACACCGGTCCGTGGCTGCGCAGGGTGGTGCAGTTGTGGGCGCGGAATCCGGTGGCAGCGGCATTCTCCGCCGCCCGGCGGCGGGGTGGAAGGCCCCGCACCCGTGGGAACTGTCACTGTCTCGAAACAGTGGTAAAGGGTTTGCAAAGCCCTGCTGAGGTGTAGTCAGAAGGGCTCGACGTACACCGTGCGCGGTGGCTGGTAATCGACCACGACCACCATGGAGCCCGGCTCCAGCGGCTCACCCGGAACGGCCCGGTACGCCAGGAACGCCTCGCTGCCCGGGCGTTCGGGAACGCTCACCATCACCTCGCCGACCAGGCCCGCGCCGATCCGCCCCGTCACCCGCCCCACCAGTCCGATCACCCCGGCGATTCTTCCACCCCGCACGCCGCCCGCACAGGCCGGGCGCACGCCCCGCACCGGGGGTGCGCCCTGGACCGTCCGCGCCCGGTGCCCTACGGTGAGCGGCGGACACAGGCGCAAACGCCTGTGCGGAACGGGAGCTCGGAGCACCGGGCTGAGAGGGCGCTGACGGTACGCGGGCCCGCGTACCACCTGCTGCGCCGACCGCAGGAACCTGACCGGGTAATGCCGGCGTAGGGAGTTGAAGGTCGCATGACCACGTTCGCCGAAGACACGTCCGCCCAGCAGCCGACCGCCACCGGGTACCCGACCCCGGCCTGGCGCAAGGCCCACCGCCAGGGCAGCCGCCCCGACCTGCGGGTCCCCTACCGCGAGGTCCACCTCACCGACGGGAAGACCGTCCCGCTGTACGACACCTCCGGTCCGTACACCGACCCCGCCCAGCCCACCGACGTCCGGCGCGGCCTGGCCCCGCTGCGCGACCCCTGGATCCGCCAGCGCGGCGACGTCGAGGAGTACGAGGGCCGCGCGGCCCGGCCCGAGGACGACGGCATCCGGCACACCGCCCCGCGCGGCGGCGACCTGCGCACCCTGGACGCCGTCTTCCCGGGCCGCCCGCGCCGCCCGCTGCGCGCCCGCGACGGCGTCGCCGTCACCCAACTCGCTTACGCCAAGCGCGGGTTGATCACCCCCGAGATGGAGTTCGTCGCGCTCCGGGAGGGCCTGGAGCCGGAGTTCGTCCGCGAGCAGGTGGCCCGCGGACGGGCCGTCATCCCGGTCAACGTGAACCACCCCGAGAGCGAACCGTCCATCATCGGCACCGACTTCCTGGTGAAGATCAACGCCAACATCGGCAACTCCGCCGTCACCTCCTCGATCGAGGAGGAGGTGGAGAAGATGACCTGGGCCACCCGCTGGGGCGCCGACACCGTCATGGACCTCTCCACCGGCCGCAACATCCACACCACCCGCGAGTGGATCCTGCGCAACTCCCCCGTCCCGATCGGCACCGTCCCGCTCTACCAGGCGCTGGAGAAGGTCGACGGCCGGGCCGAGGAACTCAGCTGGGAGGTCTACCGCGACACCGTGCTCGAACAGTGCGAGCAGGGCGTCGACTACATGACCGTGCACGCCGGCGTCCTGCTGCGGTACGTCCCGCTGACCGCCCGCCGCAAGACCGGCATCGTCTCGCGCGGCGGCTCGATCATGGCCGCCTGGTGCCTGGCGCACCACCAGGAGAACTTCCTCTACACGCACTTCGAGGAACTCTGCGACCTGCTGCGCGCCTACGACGTCACCTTCTCGCTCGGCGACGGCCTGCGCCCCGGCTCGATCGCCGACGCCAACGACGAGGCCCAGTTCGCCGAACTCACCACCCTCGGCGAACTCGGCCGGATCGCCCGCGCCAAGGACGTCCAGGTGATGATCGAAGGCCCCGGGCACGTCCCGATGCACAAGATCCGCGAGAACATGGACCTGCAGAAGGAGATCTGCGACGAGGCCCCGTTCTACACCCTCGGCCCGCTGACCACCGACGTCGCACCCGGCTACGACCACATCACCTCCGGCATCGGCGCCGCGATGATCGCCTGGTGGGGCACCGCGATGCTCTGCTACGTCACCCCCAAGGAACACCTCGGCCTGCCCGACCGCGACGACGTCAAGACCGGCGTCATCACCTACAAGATCGCCGCCCACGCCGCCGACCTCGCCAAGGGCCACCCCGGCGCCCAGGCCTGGGACGACGCCCTCTCCGACGCCCGCTTCGAGTTCCGTTGGGAGGACCAGTTCAACCTGGCCCTCGACCCGGAGACCGCCCGCGCCTTCCACGACGAGACCCTCCCCGCCGAACCGGCCAAGACCGCGCACTTCTGCTCCATGTGCGGACCCAAGTTCTGTTCGATGAAGATCAGCCACCAGATCCGCGACGAGCACGGCGGCGAGGCCGAACAGGCCGCGATCGCCGGAATGGCCGAGAAGTCCGCCGAGTTCGCCGCCCAGGGCAACCGGGTCTACCTGCCGCTGGCCGACTGACCGGGCCCGTCGGCCGCCAGGCCCGGGAGCACCGTCCTGCTCCCGGGCCCTGCCGGCGGTGGCCGCCCCGGGAGGCGGGAGGGGACTTCCCGGGGCGGCACGGGCCCACTGGTATGCATTCCGCCATGACTCAGCAGAACCAGGCCGCCCCGGACGTCGCCGGATGGACGACTGACTGCCGCACCATCACCCACGACGTGCTGGCGGCCCTCGGTCTGCCCCGGGACCTCGTGCGGACCGATCCGGGCAGGGCGATCCGCCTCGTCGGGGAACAACTCGACGAGCGGGCGGCCGATCCCGCTCTTCAGACCGAGCAGGACCGGATGTTCAACTCCCAGGTGATCATGGGGTTCACCGCCGAGTTCCTGATCAGCGTGCACGGGGCCCGGTGGGACTGGGTGATCGACGCATCGTCCCCCTTGGGCGGCCGCTGGGTCATCACGGACTTCGTTCACCCGATGGGCCAGGAGACGGCTCCGGTGGATGTTCCCGGACTCGCGTACGAGGCTGCGGCCGGCGGGGACCCGGGCCTTGTGGACGTGATCAATCGGGCAGAACGGCTCTCCATGATCCGGGTGTTCCGTTGATCGGCACCTGACCTTGGACGACAAGTGGGTGACGCGCCCTGCCGGAGGGACTTGTCGTCCTGCTTTCGGGCTGAAGCGGTCGCCGACGAAGACCGGCCGCCAGCTCCGCGACGAGCACGGCGGTGAGGCCGAACGGGCCGCGATCGCCGACATGGCCGAGAAGTCCGCGGCCGCCCTCCCACCGCGGCAGCGGTCCACGTGGACGCGCGTGTCGACCTCGCCCACCGTCGGCTCGTCGCCGCCGCGCGCGAGGCGATCATCGAGGAGGGTCCGGCAGCCGGGCAGCTCTGCGGGCTGGCCGCGCTGCGCCCCCGGCCCGCCCGCGCCCTGCGCCGGGCGCCATGAGCCGGGCGGTCGGGCGGCGGACCCGGGGCGGGGGACGCCGCTGCCCCGGCCGGGGGGACCGGTCGGGGCAGCGGACGGGGTGCGGCGGGGCGGGTCAGCCGGCCGGGGTGCCGTCGAGGTCGAGGTAGTACTTCACGGAGTTCTCGACCGGGCCGCGGTCGGTGGTGGAGGTGAGGCTGAGCCGGTCGCTGAAGTAGGAGCTGCTGCTGCGGTCGAAGTCGACGAGGGAGAGGCGCAGCCGGTACTGGTGGCTCGCGCCACTGGCCAGGCCGCCGGGGACCGGGGGGAGGCGCCAGGTGTTGTCGGTGCCGGGGACGGTGACCCAGGCGCCGTCGCCCCAGACCTCCAGCGCGAGGGTGGCGGGGCTCTGCCGGGTGCCGTCGCCGAAGCGGAGGGTCGGGTGGACGGTGCTGGTGCTCGCGCCGTTGTTGAGCAGGTTGAGGGTGGTCTCCATCGGCTGCTGGAAGCGGACGGTGCCGGAGAAGCCGTCGAAGGTCTGGTAGAAGGCGCCGGTGGGGGCGGTGACCGGCAGGTTCAGCGGGTCGCTGACGGTGCTGTCGCCGAGGTCGTTGCGCAGCGCGACGTTCACGGCGGTGTCGTCCGCCGGGAGCGCGGCGGTGAGCTTGAACGAGACCTTCCAGCTGTAGGTGGTGTGGGCCGGCACCGTGAAGGGCGTGCTGGCCATGGAGTTCAGGGGGAGGACGGCGCCGGCGAACTCGTTGGTGCCGCTCCAGGTCCGCAGGCCGTAGGTGTCCGGGGCGGAGACCGCGGTGGCGCTGAAGTCGATCCACTGCCAGTTGGCCGGGGCGGAGCCGACCGGGGTGACGGCCACCGACGGGTGGAACGGCTGCGCCTGGTCGGAGTTGTTGGTGACGGTCATGGTCAGGTCGGCGCCGTCGCCGCTGCGGGTCAGCGGGCCCTGGTCGGGGGCCTGGGCCAGGGTGGCGACCAGGGGCTTGGCGGCGGGGTCGCCGGACGGGGCGTCGGCGGCGGAGGCGGCGGTGGGCGCGAGGGCGGCGGCGGTCGCGGCCACCGCGACGGCGGTGGCGAGCAGGCGGGAACGGCGGACGGACGGACGTGCGGACATGAGTGGTCTCCCCCCGGAGAACTGCTGGACGCGGCGGTCGTGCGCTGTGGATCGGTCCGGGTTCCTTCGCGGACCCAGCGGCTGCGTCGGACAGATCTTCGCAGGCGGACCGTTCGTGCGCGGTCCTGGAACCGTCACCTTCGTGTAACAGGCCGTCAGGAGAGCTGCTCGGGGCCGCTCCGTACCGCGTACGAGTCGGCGGCGGCCGGGTGCAGGGCTGCCTGGTTCAGGGTGCCGGGGTGACGGGGTGGAGGTCGGCGGGCAGGGTGGGGGTGGCGAGTTGGGCTGCGAGCTGCTTGGCCTCGTCGGCGTCGAAGGAGCCGGTGATGACGGCCGAGCCGCCGGTGATGGCCTGCTGGACGGCGGGGTGGGAGACGACCGCGCCGTCCAGGACGACGGCGAGCTGGTTGGCGGGGGAGTCGAGGACGGCGATCCGGCCGGTGAGGTCGGCGAAGGCGGTCGTCCCGGCGGGGGTGAAGTTCAGCCGCACCTGCCAGCCGGAGCCGTTCGGGTCGAGCGCGGCGCTGCTGTCGGTGATGTCGGGGCCCCGGAGCGCGACCGGGCCCAGGACGAACTTCGAACGGCCTTGCGGCTGCGGGGTGCTGTCGCAGGCCAGGACCTGCTCGCCGGGGTCGGCGGCGGCGGGGGCCGTGGCGCAGTCCAGGGCGGCGAAGCGGTCCTGCAACGGCGCCGGGACGCCCGCCGCCGGTGCGGCGGGGGTGGCGCCGTCCGCCGCGGCGGCGAGCACCGGGCGGAACTCCAGGGCGGGCCGGTGGGTGAGGGCGGTGAGCCGGTCGCCGATCGGGCCGGCCACCGAGAGCGAGAGGACGCCGCCGTCGGTGGTCACCTTCGGATCCGCCAGGCCCAGCAACTCGGCGCGCCGGCGCAGCTGTTCGGCCGCCCGGCCGAGCGCGTCGGCGTTCAGCGGCTGGTCGGTGGTGAAGGCGGCCACCGTCCGGGGCCGGGTGTCGGCCGGGGCGCCGGAGGCGCAGGCGGCGGCGCCGAGGGCGCAGGCGAGCAGCAGGGCGGCGGTGGCGCCGCCGGTGGTTCGACGCGGGTGCCTCATGCCGTCCATGGTGGCAGCCGGAGGTCCGGGCGCGGGCCGAATCCGCTTGATGCGCAAGGGAGTTCGAGGCGGGGCGGGAAGCGCCGGGACCGCTTAGCCTGGGAGGCATGGCCACCCATGCCCGTGCCCGTCTGCTCGACACCGCCGAGGCGCTGTTCTACGCCGAGGGCATCCGCGCGGTCGGGGTCGAGCGGATCCTCGCCGCTTCCGGTGTCGGCCGGGCCTCCTTCTACCGGCACTTCGCCGGGAAGGACGCGCTGGCCGTCGCCGTGCTCACCCGCCACGACCGGGACTGGCGGGACTGGCTGGCCGCCCGGGTGGCCGAGCTCGGCGGCCACCCGCTCGCGGTGTTCGACGCGCTCGCCGAACGCTTCGCCCGGGAGGGCTTCCGCGGCTGCGCCTTCCTCAACACCATGCTGGAGACCGCCGACCGGGACAGCCCCGCGCACCGGGTCGCCGCCGCCCACAAGCGGCGGGTCGCCGGCTACCTGGCCGGGCTGCTGGCCGCCGCCGGGCACCCGCCCGCCCTGGCCCGGCAGCTGCTCCTGCTGATGGACGGCGCGACCGTCACCGCGCTGCGCGAGGGCGCCCCCGCGCCCGCCGCCGAGGCCCGGGCGATCGCCGCCGCCCTGCTGGCCGCCGCGCCGCCCGGGCCGCCGCCGGAAGATTCGTGCGCGTCACCCGTCCGTCCCGCCTGATCCGTGCACCGGGGCCGGGCCGGGCCGCCGCGGGGTGAGGATGCCGGGGAACCGTCCGCTCCCCGTCCACCCAGGAGGCGCACCCATGTCGGCCGACGTTCACCCCCCGCTCGACGAACTCCGCCGCGCCGCCGCCGCGCTGCAGCCCGGCCTCGTCGACCTGCGGCGCGCCCTGCACCGCGACCCCGAGCTCGGGCTCCACCTGCCCCGCACCAGGGACCGGATCCTCGCCGCCCTGGACGGCCTCCCGCTGGAGGTCACCCTCGGCGAGCGGCTCTCCTCGGTCACCGCCGTGCTGCGCGGCGCCCGCCCCGGCCCGGCCGTGCTGCTCCGCGCCGACCTCGACGGCCTGCCCGTGCAGGAGGACACCGGTCTGCCGTACGCCTCCGAGAACCCCGGCACGATGCACGCCTGCGGCCACGACCTGCACACCGCGGCGCTGGTCGGCGCGGCCCGGCTGCTCGCCGCCCGCCGCGAACGGCTGGCGGGCAGCGTGGTGTTCATGTTCCAGCCCGGCGAGGAGGGCGGCGGCGGCGCGGCCCTGATGGTCGAGGACGGCGTCCTGGACGCGGCCGGCGAGCGGGTCCGGGCCGCGTACGCCCTGCACGTCGGCGCCGCCCTGCTGCCGGCCGGCTACGTGGCCGGCCGGCCCGGGCCGATCATGGCGGCCTCCGACACCCTGCGGGTGGTGGTCCGCGGCCGCGGCGGCCACGGTTCCAGCCCGCACCTGGCCACCGACCCGGTGCCCGCCGCCTGCGAGGCCGTCCTGGCCCTGCAGACCATGGTCACCCGGCGCTTCGACGCCTTCGACCCGGTGGTGCTGACCGTCGGCACCCTCCACGCGGGCACCGCGGCGAACGTCATCCCCGACGAGGCGGTCTTCGAGGCGACCGTCCGCTCCTTCTCCCCCGCCGCCCGGGAACGGGTGCTCGCCGAGGCGGTCCGGGTGGTCCGCGGCGTCGGCGAGGCGCACGGCTGCCGGGTCGACGCGGTGGTCGAGCACGGCTACCCGGTGACGGTCAACGACCCCGCCGAGGCCGCCCACGCGGAGCGGACGGTGCGTCAACTGCTGGGCGAGGACCGTTACATCGAGATGCCGCGCCCGCTGGCCGGCTCCGAGGACTTCGGCGTGCTGGCCGAGCACGTCCCCGCCGCGTACGTCATGGTCGGCGCCTGCCCGCCGGACACCGACCCGTTCACCGCCCCGTACAACCACTCCGCCGGGGCCCGCTTCGACGACGGCGTCCTCGGCGACGCGGCGGCCCTGCTGGCGGCGCTGGCGCTCGGCCGGCTGGGCTGAGGCCCCGGCGGGGCGCGGTCAGGGCTCGATCGGGACGTAGTCGGTCCGGCGGCCGTCCGGGGTGAGCAGGTGGCCGACCAGTTTGAGGGTGCGCAGCGTGACGTGGCGGTCGTGCACCCGGATCGCCGGGTGGTGCTGGGCGAGGTCCTGCTCGATCCGGCGCAGGTCGGGCAGTTGCGGGGCGACCAGGTAGAGGGCGAGGTTCGCCGGGCCGACGGTGACCGCGCACATCCGGGTCTGCGGGAGGGCGGTGAGGCGGCGGGCGGTGTCGGGCAGCGCGGCGGGCGGGACGTCGAGCCAGAGCATCGCGCCGACCGGGTGCCCGGTGACCCGCGGGGAGGCGTCGCAGCGCAGCACCGCCCGGCCGGAGTCGCGCAGTTCGGCGAGGCGGCGGCGGACGGTGGTGGCGGGCAGGCCGGTGCGGGCGGCGAGTTCGGCGTAGGGCATCCGGCCGTCCGCGCCGAGCGCCCGGATCAGCGCGAGGTCCTCCTCGACCCGGCGGTCGGCGACCGGGCGGGCCGTGCCGGGCGGGGGCGCGGCGATCGCGCGGCGCTGCTCGGCGTCCAGCGCCCCGTTGCTGAACCGGCTGCCCTCGGCCACGGTGCGCTCGACCAGCGTGGTGCGGGTGCGCAGCACGCCGGGGACGGTGCCGAGCCGGTCCAGCAGGTAGGCGGTGAGGGCGGCGTGGTCGTAGGCGGCGACGGTGAGCAGCAGGTCGGCGTCGCCGGTGACGAGTTCGATGCTGGCGGCCTGCGGGTGCCGGGCCAGGGCCGCGGCGACGCCGGTGACCCGGTCGGCGGGGCAGTCGACCCGGACCAGCGCGGTGAGGCCGCGGCCGATCCGGTCGGCGGAGGGGTAGCAGGTGACCCAGGCGTCGCCGTTCGCGGTGAGCCGGGCCCAGCGGCGGGACAGGGTGGCCGGGTCGACGCCCAGCGGGGCGGCCAGCCGGGACCAGGGCGCGCGCGGGTCGACCCGGAGGGCGTCGACGAGCGCCAGGTCGAGTTCGTCGATCATGGCTGATCCTTGCGCGGGGTCGGCCGCAGGAACGGATTCGTGCGTGGGCGGTGCGGTGGCCTCCAGGTTAGCCATCCTTGCCGCCACCCCCACCGCCCTCCGCACCCCCACGGAACCGCCGATGACCGTCGCCGTCGAACCCCGACCGTCCCGCCTCCCCCGCGCCGCCGCCTCCGCCGTCCCGCTGCTGGCGCTGGTGGAGTTCGCCAGCGGGGTGCTGCAGGGCGGGTTCCCGATCCTGCTGCCCCGGCTCGGCGAGCACCTGGACCTGAGGGCCTCCGACCTGAGCCTGGCGCTGGGCGTCGAGTTCCTGGTGTCGGGCGTCGCGGTGCCGCTGACCTCCCGGCTGGGCGACCTGTACGGGCACCGCCGGCTGCTGCGGGCCACCGTGCTGCTGACCCTGCTGGGCTTCGCGGTCACCGCGCTGGCCCCGGACCTGCCGGTGCTGCTGGCCGGGCGGGCGCTGTCCGGGTTCCTGGCGTGCTGGCTGCCGCTGGAGTTCGCCGTGCTGCGCGACCGCCTCGGCGAGGAGCGCGGCGGCCGGGCGGTCGGGCTGCTGGTCGGCGCGCTGACGGTGGGCTCCACGCTGGGCGCGCTCGCGGTCGGCGGCCTGGGCGCGGACCCGGCGGCCACCCGCCCGCTGCTGTGGGCGCTGGCCGTCCTGCCGGTGCTGGCGCTGCCGGTGGTGTGGTGGCTGGTCCCGGAGTCGGAGACCCGGGCGGCGGGCCGGACCGACTGGGCGGGCGCGGTCCTGCTCTCGCTGGGCCTGACCCTGCTGCTGTCCGGCCTGGGCGCGAGCGGGGTGCTGCCGGGCGCGGTGACGCTGCCGCTGCTGGCGGCGGGGGCGCTGCTGCTGGCGCTGTTCGTCCGGCAGGAACTGCGGGCGGCCGAGCCGATGGTGGACGTCCGGCTGCTGGCCCGCCGGGCCACCGCGCCGGTGTTCGGGCTGAGCTTCCTGCTGGGCTGCGCGCTGTACGGGGCGCAGGGGCCGACGCTGGCGTTCGAGGCGGCGAAGCCCGCGGAGACCGGCTACGGGCTGGGCGCGGTGCCGCTGGTGCTGGGGCTGCTGGTGCTGCCGCAGACCGCGGCGGCGACGCTGGGCGCGGTGACGGCGCACCGGCTGACCCGGCGCCACGACGTCTCGGCGGTGCTCGGGGCCGGGTTCGCGCTGTGCGCGGCGGGCTACGGGACGATCGCGCTCGGGCACGCGGCGGCCTGGCAGTTCGCCCTGGGCGGCGCGCTGGCCGGGTACGGGGCCGGGCTGGGGCTGAGCCTGCTGCCGGCCCTGCTGATGCGGCGGCTGCCCGCCGACCAGACCGGCATCGGGACGGGCGTCTACAACACCCTGAAGTCGCTGGCGGGCGCGGCGGCGGGCGTGGTCGCGGCCGCCGTGCTGGACCACCTGCTGCTGCGGCCCGACGTCCCCTCCGCCGCCGCGTACACCCTGGTCTGGGCGGGCTGCGCGGTGCTGTGCGCGCTGGGCGTGCCGGTGGCGCTGGCGCTGCGGCCGCGCCGCTGAGCGGCCCCGGGGCGGCCGTCCGTCCGGGCGGGCCTCGGCGGTGTCCCGACGGTACGTCAACTTCCCGGACAGTACCGGGTGGATGCGGTGCGGTCGGCTGTGGCGCGGTGGTGACGGACCGGGCGCGGGTGCGGGATGTCCGCCTGGTGTGAGTCCCGTACGCCTCCCCGGCGGGGCCCGCGGCCGGCCGCTCCGGCGCCGGCCTGCTCCGCCCTGGCGGCCGTCGCTGCCTCCGGGGCGGAGCGTGTTCCGGCCCCGGGGTTCAGACCTCGTTGGGGCCGGTGAAGCCCGGGCCCTCGGGACGGGGGTGGCCCCGGTCGTCGGTGAGGCCCTCGGGGCCGGGGCTGGTGAAGTCGGGGGAGGAGTAGCCGGGGCCGGTGAACTCGGCCGGGCGGGAGTTCCCCTGACCGTCGGTCAGGCCCTCGGCGCCGGGGCTGCTGAAGCCGGGGGAGGAGTACGCGGCGCGGCTGTAGCCGGGGCTGTGCAGGTCGGGCGGGGCGGTGCGGGCGGCCGGCAGCGGGGCGGCCGCGGGGGCGGCGGCCAGGTTGGCGTGCAGCCAGGGCAGCAGGGCGCGTTCGCGCAGCGCGGTGCGCCAGGCGTCGCGGGCCTCGGCGAGGTCGGCGTGCTGCTGCGGGTCGGCGTGGCCGGGGGTGGTGGCGGCGTCGCGCAGCGCGGTGAGGACGAGTCCGGCGCCGCCGACCAGCAGGGCGGCGGCGGCGACGGCCAGCGCCAGCACGCCGGCGGTGACGGTGGAGCGGCCGAGCGCGAGGTCGGGCGCGGCGGCCCGCAGCAGCCAGCCGAGCAGCAGCAGGACGAGTCCGGCGGCGCCGGCCAGGACGGGGGTGAGCACGGTGAGGACGGGGAACAGCCCGGCCCCGGCGGCCGGGGCACTGCCCGGGTGCTCGGCGAGCGCGGTGCGCAGCGCCAGGTAGTGCGCGTACTCGGGGGCGGCCGGTGCGGCCACGGTGTCGGCGTCGGCGAGCGCCTTGGTGTGGAGCTGTTCGGCGGTGAGGTGGGCGCCGGGTTCGGCGAGGGCCTGTCGGACGCCGGTGTCGCGCAGTGTTTCGCCGAGCAGGCGCGCGAAGTCGGCGCGGTCCTCGGCGAGCAGGCGCGGGGGGTTGCTCATGGGTGCCCCGTTCCGCGAGGTCGACGGAGGGTCTGTGGCCTCGATGGTAGGGGCGGCCGGGAGCGGGCCGACAGTCTCTTTCCGGAACTTCCGGGCGCTCAGTTCCCTTGCGCCGCGGTGCAGTTGCCGTTCGGTTGTTCAGTGCGGGGGTGTTCCGGCGGGGGTCAGTTCAGCGGCAGCCGGGCGACCAGCAGGCGGCCGTCCATGGTCACGCCGCCGTCCATGGCGATGGCCAGCTCGTCGGCGTAGATGTACGGGCCGGGGACGTGCGGCGGGGAGCCGTCCTCGGGCTGGTCGCCGGTGAGGTACGGGATCGGGCTGTGGCCGTGGACGACCCGGTAGCCGCCGTACACGGCGAGCAGTTCCTGGGCGGCCATGGTGCCGGCCTGGCCGCGGAAGGCGAAGCGCTTGGTGAACTTGCGGAAGGCGTCCCACCACTCGTCGATGCCCTCGTCGGCGAGCAGGGCGTGCACGGCGTCGTTGACGTCGGCGATGGTCTCGCCGTACTCGAGGTACGCGGTGGTGTCGGAGTGCAGCAGCAGGTGGCCGTCCTCCAGGGCCATCGCGGGCAGCCGGGACAGCCAGCTGATGTGGTGCGGCTGCAGGCGCTCCAGGTCGTGCTGCTGGCCGCCGTTGAGCCGCCAGGCGGCGAGGAAGGAGGCGGTGCCGGCGGTGGACTGGACGGCCTCGTCGCCGTAGCGGGAGGCGCCGAGGAAGAGCAGTTCGTGGTTGCCCATCAGGGCGCGGCAGTAGCCGCCGGCCGCGGCGGCCTCGGCGGCGAGCTGCATGACCAGGTCGATCACGCCGATGCCGTCGGGGCCGCGGTCGGTGAAGTCGCCGAGGAACCAGACCCGGGAGCGGCCGGCCGACCAGTGGCCGTCGGTGTCGATCAGGCCCTGCTGGTGGAGGGCGGCGAGCAGTTCGTCGAGGTAGCCGTGCACGTCGCCGATGACGAACAGCGGGCCGGGGCCCTCGCCGGGCTCGGGCTGCGGGTACGGGAAGTGCACCTCGACCGGCTGGGTCTCGATCGGCGGGCCGAGCTCGATGGTCGGCGGGTCCTCGTGCGGGGCCTGCCCGGTGGGCGCGTAGTGCCCGGGGACGGGGGCCGCCCCGGTGCCGAACTGGCTTGCGGGGGCCCAGTGCTGTTCCAGGTAGCGGGCGCCGCCGAAGGTGCTGTGGGTCTCCTCGTACGGGTAGCCGACGGGTGCGGCCGGTTCGAAGTAGGAGCCTTGCGGGAGCACGTCGAGGTCCTGGCGGGGGCGGGGACCCGAGTGCGGGTGCTCGGGTTCGCGGAAGAGGTCCTCGGGTGTCATTCGCCCATCATAGGAAGCGCAGTCTCCCGTCGTCCTCACCTGGTCGGTATCCGATTTCCGCCGCACCGCCCGGCCCGCCCCGCGCGGGCCGCCGCACCGTCCGGTCTGCACCGTTTCGCGGTGGTCTCGACCAGTGGTGGGGCGGGCCGGCGGCGGGCGGGGCGGCTACACCTCGCCGGGCGGCCGGGGCGGGCTGACGGTGGTGCGCGGGCTGCGGCGCTGCGAGGAGGCCCGGACGATCAGCTCGGTGGGCATCAGGGTGCCGGGCGGCGGGCCGGTGCCGGCCGTGCGGTAGCGCGGCGGGAAGAGCCGGCCGGGGGCGGTGCCGGTGCCGGCGTCGACCCCCTCGATCGCGTCGATCAGCAGGTTGACCACGGTGGTGCCGATCCGACGGGGTTTCAGCGACAGCGTGGTGATGGGCGGTTCGGTGTTGGCGTACACGTCGGACTCGCTGCAGCACACCAGCAGCAGGTCGTCCGGCACCCGCAGCCCGTACCGGCGGGCGGCGGCCAGCAGGTCGGTGCCGTTCGGGTCGAACAGGCCGTAGACCGCGTCCGGGCGGTCCGGGCGGGCCAGCAGCCGGTCGGCGGCCACCGCCCCGGCGGCCGGGTCGTGCGCCGGGTACGCCTCGTAGACCGGCTCCTGGCCGACCCGGTCGCACCAGGCCAGGTACGCCTCGGTGGAGAGCCGGGTGTAGGTGTCGGTGGAGGTGCCGGTGAGCAGGCCGATCCGGCGGGCGCCGGCCTCGCTCAGGTGCTCCAGGATGCCCAGCACGGCGGCCTCGTGGTCGTTGTCGACCCAGGCGGTGACCGGGCAGTTGCCCGGTTTCCCGTCGGAGACCACCGGCACCCCGGACCGGTACAGCTCGGTGACCAGCGGGTCCTGGTCGGGCGGGTCGATCACCACCGTGCCGTCGAGCGCGATGTTGCTCCACACGTCGTGCCGGGAGGAGGCGGGCAGCACCACCAGGGCGTAGCCGCGGCCCAGCGCGGCACTGGTGGCGGCCCGGGCCATCTCGGCGAAGTAGGCGAACTCGGTGAAGGTGAACGGCTCTTCGCCGTACGTGGTGACGGTCAGTCCGATCAGGCCGGACCGCCCGGTGCGCAGGGTGCGGGCGGCCGCGGACGGCCGGTAGCCGAGGCGCTCGGCGACCTCGCGGACCCGGCTGCGGGTCTCGTCGGGGAGCCGGCCCTTGCCGTTCAGGGCGTCCGAGACGGTGGTGATGGACACGCCGGCGGCCGCCGCGACGTCCCGGATGCCGGCCCGCTCCAGGCGCCGGGACGCGGTGGCCCGTCGACCGTTCTGGTTGGCTGCTGCTGTCATGGCGGACCGATCGTATGGCGCACGGCGGCGGTCCGTGACCGGTTCGCTACAGGACGTCGGAGATACGTTTCTCCATGAACGGCTCCGGCGGCCCCCCTTCGAACCCCGCC
The DNA here is from genome assembly GCF_003751605.1 of Kitasatospora cineracea. Taxonomy (NCBI): domain Bacteria; kingdom Bacillati; phylum Actinomycetota; class Actinomycetes; order Kitasatosporales; family Streptomycetaceae; genus Kitasatospora; species Kitasatospora cineracea. The sequence continues at coordinate 1,386,830 of NZ_RJVJ01000001.1, read as the reverse complement.
GTTTTCCGGCCCCGATACCTCTGACATGTGCCAAAGGAACCCGGCAGAATGGCCGAACTGCACCCGTAACCCGGACGAGCATCTCACCCGCACGGGTGAGGGCGGTCGGTATCGTTCACGGCACCCGACCGGGGGCGGAACGGCGCCACCGCCGAGTAACGAGAAACGGAGAACCCCGTGGTTCAGCGCGAACACGGCCCCCGCCTGCGGCCCAGCCTGGACGGCATCCCCAGCTACAAGCCGGGCAAGCCCGCCGGAGCCGACGCCTTCAAGCTCTCCTCCAACGAGAACCCCTACCCGCCGCTGCCCGGCGTGCTGGAAGCCGCGATCGCCGCCGCGGGCGCCTTCAACCGCTACCCCGACATGGCGGTCAGCGGCCTGACCGCCGAACTCGCCGCCCGCTTCGGCGTCCCCGCCGAGCACGTCGCCACCGGCACCGGCTCGGTCGGCGTCGCGCAGTCCCTGGTGCTCTCCGCGGCCGGCCCCGGCGAGGAGGTGATCTTCGCCTGGCGCTCCTTCGAGGCGTACCCGATCATCACCCAGGTCGCCGGCGCCACCCCCGTGCCCGTCCCGCTGACCGCCGACGAGGCCCACGACCTCGACGCGATGCTCGCCGCGATCACCGACCGCACCCGGCTGATCTTCGTCTGCAACCCCAACAACCCGACCGGCGCGGCCCTGCACCGCGAGGAACTGGTCCGCTTCCTGGACGCCGTCCCCGCGCACGTCCTGGTCGTGCTGGACGAGGCGTACCGCGAGTTCATCCGCGACGCCGACGTCCCCGACGGCATCGAGCTCTACCGCGACCGCCCCAACGTCTGCGTGCTGCGCACCTTCTCCAAGGCGTACGGCCTGGCCGGCCTGCGGGTCGGCTTCGCGATCGCCCACGAGCCGGTCGCCGACGCGCTGCGCAAGACCGCCGTCCCGTTCGGCGTCAGCCAGCTCGCCCAGGACGCCGCGGTCGCCTCGCTGCGCGCCGAACAGGCCCTGCTGGAGCGGGTCGAGGCCCTGGTCGCCGAACGCACCCGGGTCACCGCCGCCCTGCGCGCCCAGGGCTGGACGGTCGTCGACTCCGAGGCCAACTTCGTCTGGCTGCGCCTGGGCGAGCGCACCCTGGACTTCGCCGCCGCCTGCGCCGAGGCCGGCGTGGTGGTCCGCCCGTTCGCCGGCGAGGGCGTCCGGGTCTCGATCGGCGAGGTCCGGGGCAACGACCTGTTCCTGGCCGCCGCGGAGGCGTTCCGCAAGGAGCTCTGAGGCGCCGTCGGGTGCCGGGGGCGGGCGGCGCGGTCGCCCGCCCCCGGCGGGGGCGCAACGGACCGGGCCGGCCAGGGCCTTCGGTCGTGCTCGGGCGGTGGTCGGCGACGGGCTCCGGGTGAAGCGGTGACGGGACTTCGCTGGGAGGTTTCTGGGAGCAGGGTCAAGGGCTGGTGGTCGGCCGGTAGGGGGCCGGTCCGGGGGCGGCCGGTGCGCGGGGATTTGTCCGGATCGCTGGTCCCAGCGGGCGTCCAGGATCCGCACAGAGCGGAGCAAGAGCGCCCGGCGATGCTTCTGCGCCATGAAGGTGCTTCCGCGACGGCGTGGGGCCGTCCTCGTCAACTCCGCGCTCGGCGTGGCCCTGCTCGGCGGGGCCGCGCTGGCGTACACCACGCTGGACAGCGGCACCAGCAAGGCCGCCACCAGTTCCAAGGTCAGGACCGCCACGGTCGCCAAGGGGACGGTCCAGGCCACCGTGTCCGGATCGGGCACGCTGTTCTCGCCGTCCGACGCCGCGCAGGACTTCACCACCGGCGGCCGGCTCACCGCGGTGAAGGTCGCGGTCGGCGACGCGGTGAAGAAGGGCCAGGTGCTCGCCACCGTCGACACCGCCGCCACCCAGCAGCAGGTCGACCAGGCGCAGGCCGCGCTCAACACGGCCGAGGCCAACCTGACCAAGGCCGAGGCGGGCGAGACGGTCACCACCACGGTGCCCGGCACGGTCGGCTCCGGCTCCTCGAACTCCGGCCGCAGCGGCGGCAGCGGCAGCAGCAGCGGCGCGGGCGCCCAGAGCACCCCGCAGCCGACCACCACGACCACCGTCAAGGTCGACCAGGCCCAGGTGGCCTCCGCCCAGCAGCAGGTCGACAACGCCGAGGCGACGCTCGCCAACGCCAAGGACGCGCTGGCCGGCACCACGCTCACCGCCACCACCGACGGCACCGTCGCCTCGGTCACCGGCAAGGTCGGCGAGACCGTCTCCGGCACCGGATCCGCCGGCTCGTCCTCCTCCGGCGGCAGCTCCTCCGGCTCGTCCGGCACCAAGACCGGCACCGGCAGCGGCAGTTCGAGCAGCACCCCGACCGGTTTCATCGTGCTGACCAACCCGGCCGGGATGGAGGTCACCGCGAACTTCTCCGAGCTGGACTCGCTCAAGCTGAAGAAGGGCCAGAGCGCGACCGTCACCCTGAACGCGCAGTCCGACACCAGGCTGGACGCCACCGTGCTGTCGGTCTCCTCGCTGCCCTCCAGCTCCACCAACGGCGCCGTGCAGTACGGCGCGACGCTGCAGATCGGCGGCGACACCTCCGCCCTGCGCACCGGCCTGAGCGCCACCATCTCGGTGACCACCGGCTCCGCCGAGAACGCCCTCTCGGTGCCCACCTCGGCCCTCCAGGGCACCGGCAGCACCCGCACCGCCACCGTGGTGCACGACGACGGCTCCACCGAGCGGGTGCAGGTCGCCGTCGGCATCGAGGGCGACAGCACCGTGCAGGTCACCGACGGCCTGACCGAGGGCGAGAAGGTCGAGCTGACCTCCACCACCGCGGGCACCGGCAACGGCTTCCCGTCCGGCCAGTTCCCCGGCCTGAACGGCGGCGCCGGCGGCTTCGGCGGCGGCACGGGCGGCTTCGGCGGCGGGACCGGCGGCTCCCGCAGCGGCGGCGGCGCCGGAGGCACCCGCTGATGCGCACCGCCAAGCCCCCGGTGATCCAGATCCGCAAGGTCACCAAGTCGTACGGCCACGGCGACGCCGTCGTGCACGCCCTGCGCGGGCCGACGACCGGCGGCGGCGAGCCGCTCGGCGTCGACCTGGACATCGCGGAGGGCGACTACGTCGCGGTGATGGGCTCCTCCGGCTCCGGCAAGTCGACCCTGATGAACATCCTGGGCTGCCTGGACGTGCCCACCTCCGGCCGCTACCTGCTGGACGGCACCGACGTCGGCCACCTGGACGAGGGCCAGCTCGCACTGGTCCGCAACCGCAAGATCGGCTTCGTGTTCCAGTCCTTCAACCTGGTGCCCCGCACCACCGCACTGGCCCAGGTCGAACTGCCGCTCGCCTACGCGGGCGTGCGGGCCGCCGAGCGGCGCCGCCGGGCGCTGGCCGCGCTCGGCCTGGTCGGCCTGGCCGACCGGGCCGGGCACAAGCCCAACCAGCTCTCCGGCGGCCAGCAGCAGCGCGTCGCGGTGGCCCGGGCGCTGGTCACCGCGCCCGCGATGCTGCTCGCCGACGAGCCCACCGGCAACCTCGACAGCCGCTCCACCGAGGAGGTGCTGGGCATCATCGACCGACTCAACGCGCGCGGCCGCACCGTGGTGGTGATCACCCACGAGGACGAGGTCGCGCTGCACGCCAAGCGGGTGGTCCGGCTGGTCGACGGCGCGGTCGTCTCCGACGTCCGGCAGGCCCCGGCCGACGGGCCGCCGCCCGCGCTGGCCGCCGCCGCGGGGGTGGTCGCGTGATCGCCTGGCAGATGATCCGCTTCGCGGTCGGCGGCCTGGCCGCCAACAAGGTCCGCTCCGCGCTGACCATGCTCGGCGTGCTGATCGGCGTGGCCTCGGTGATCCTGCTGCTCGCGGTCGGCAACGGCTCCTCGGTGGCGGTCAAGGAGTCGATCACCTCGCTCGGCACCAACTCGCTGACCGTCTCCTCCTCCGCCTCGCGCGGCTCGGCCACCGCCGCCAAGAAGCTCACCGTCGAGGACGCCAAGGCGCTCGCCTCGGCCACCGACGCCCCGGCCGTCAAGTCGGTCGCCCCGGTGGTCACCACCAGCGGCACCGCGCTGTACGGGAACATCTCGTACCAGCCCGGGCAGATCGTCGGCACCTACCCCGCCTACTTCGAGACCGCCAACCTGAAGGTCGACAGGGGCGACTACTTCTCCGCCGACGACGTGCTCAACTCCCGCAAGGTCGCGGTGCTCGGCGCGACCACCGCCAAGGAGCTGTTCGCCGCCGAGGACCCGGTCGGCAAGAAGATCACCATCGGCGGCACCCCGTTCACCGTGACCGGCGTGCTGAGGACCAAGGGCTCCACCGGCTTCAACGACCCCGACGACGTGGTGATCGCCCCGCTGCCGACCGTGCAGAACGCGTTCACCGGCTTCGGCTCGGTCAACCAGATCCTGGTGCAGGCGTCCTCCGCCGAGGCCACCACCGAGGCGCAGGCCGACATCACCCGGATCCTGATGGGCACCCACGCCATCAAGGACGCCACCAAGGTCGACTTCCGGATCAGCAACCAGACCTCGCTGCTGACCGCCCGCGAGTCCACCACCAAGACCTTCACCGTCCTGCTCGGCGCGGTCGCCGCGATCTCGCTGCTGGTCGGCGGCATCGGCATCACCAACATCATGCTGGTCACCGTCACCGAGCGGACCAGGGAGATCGGCATCCGCAAGGCGCTCGGCGCGCCCCGCGCCGTCATCCTCGGCCAGTTCCTCGCCGAGTCCACCCTGCTGTCGGTGGTCGGCGCCGGGCTCGGCGTGCTGGCCGGCATCGTCGGCTCGCACTTCTCGGTGGTCGGCATCAAGCCGGTGGTCATCCCCGAGTCGGTGCTCGGCGCGTTCGCCATCGCCGTCGCCATCGGCCTGTTCTTCGGCAGCTACCCCGCCAACCGGGCCGCCTCGCTGCGCCCGATCGACGCCCTCCGGCACGAGTAGAAGGAGACCCCCGTGTCTGACGACCAGGAGCTGCTGGCCACCGCGCCGGACGCCCGCGACATCACCGCCGAGCTGGCCGCGCCACCGCGCCGCAAGCTCCCCTGGCCGACCCTGGCGCTGGCCGGCTGCGTCGTCGCGGTGCTCTCGTTCGCGGGCGGTGTCTGGTACCAGAAGGACAACGGAACCAGCACCGGCGGCGGCAACCGGGCGAGTGCCACGAACGGGCGGTTCCCCGGCGGCACCGGCACCGGCGGCACCGGCCGCGGCGGCTACGGCGGCTTCGGCGGCGGCCAGAACGGCGGCACCGGCAACGGCCAGGCCCCCGGCGGCGCGGCGGGCGGCTTCACCCGCGGCACCGTGAAGTCGGTGGACGGCAGCACCGTCTACCTGACCGAGGCCAACGGCACCACCGTCAAGATCACCACCGGCGACTCCACCAAGGTCACCACCACCAAGGAGGGCAAGGTCGGCGACCTGCAGCCCGGCCAGAGCGTCACCGTGCTGGGCAGCAAGGCCGAGGACGGCTCCTACAACGCCACCCAGCTCACCGAGGGCGGCGCCGCGGGCGGCTTCGGCGGCCGCGGCGGCACCGGCGGCGGCACCGGGGCGGGCGCGGGTACCGGTTCGGGTACGAGCGGATGACTAATCCAATCTTCATTCACTTTGCGTAGTCTGGTCGGGCTAGGGTCTGTCTGACGGTGTCCGGTCGGGTCAGCCCGGCGGGCACCGCGGACAGGCCCCGTGGTGTCCGGGGTGGCCCATTCGTCCGGCCGGGAGGCGGAGCAATCGTGTCAGGCGCAGTGCAGTCGAACCCGGCCGCGGCGACCCAGGTCGGCGGCGAGCCGTTCCTGCTGGTGGTGGACGACGAACCGAACATCCGCGAGCTGCTCTCGGCCAGCCTGCGGTTCTCCGGCTTCCGGGTGGCCTCCGCCGCCACCGGCCAGGAGGCCCTGGACGCGGTCGCCGCCGAGCGGCCCGACCTGGTCGTGCTGGACGTCATGCTGCCCGACCTGGACGGCTTCACCGTGGTGCAGCGGCTGCGCGACCAGACCCAGTGGCCGCAGAGCCCCGAGCACGTCCCGGTGCTGTTCCTGACCGCCAAGGACGGCACCGGCGACAAGGTGCAGGGCCTGGCGGTCGGCGCCGACGACTACGTCACCAAGCCGTTCAGCCTGGAGGAGCTGATCGCCCGGATCCGGGCGATCCTGCGCCGGGCCGGCGGCCCCGCCGACGACGGCCGCCTGGTGGTGGCCGACCTCACCCTGGACCCGACCGCGCACGAGGTCACCCGCGGCGGCGTCCCGGTCTCGCTCTCCCCCACCGAGTTCAAGCTGCTGCACTACCTGATGGCCAACGTCGGCCGGGTGGTCTCCAAGGCGCAGATCCTCGACCACGTGTGGGCGTACGACTTCGGCGGCGACCTCTCCATCGTCGAGTCGTACATCTCCTACCTGCGCCGCAAGCTCGACTCCGGCCCGATGCACGGCCCCAAGCTGATCCACACGGTGCGCGGCATCGGCTACGCGCTGCGCCGCCCGCCGAACAGCTGAGATGGCCCGCTTCTCGCTGCGGGTGCGCCTGCTGGTGCTCGCGCTGCTGCTGGTCACCACCGGGCTGGTGGTGAGCGACACCCTGGTGCTGGGCACCGTCCGCGGCCAGCTGGTGGACCGGGCCGACGAGCAGCTCGACCGGTTCGCCGAACCGCTCTCCCGCCGCCCGCCGACCCGGCAGACCACCAGCTCGGTGTTCAGCGCGCAGAACGTCGGCCGCCGCTCCGGGCAGAGCCTGCCCAGCGAGTACGTGGTGCGCTACCTGGCCGAGGACGGCTCGGTGCTGTCGGTGATCCGGCAGCCGCTGAGCGACTCCGACCCGGCCCCGCAGCTGCCCGCGCTGGACCGCAAGGGCCTGACCGATCGGCTGGACGACCCGTTCACCGCCTCGGGGCCGAAGGCCGGCGAGTGGCGCTCGATGGTGCTGCCGCTGCAGCGCGCCACCGCGGGCGGCGACCTCGCGGTGCCCCGGTACGTGCAGGTCGCGGTGCCGCTGGCGGACGTCGAGTCCACCATCTCGCACCTGCGCACCACCTTCCTGACCATCGGCGGCGCGGTGCTGGTCGGCCTCGCGGGCCTCGGCGCGCTCGCGGTGCGGGCCGGGCTGCGGCCGCTGCGCCAGCTGGAGGCGGGCGCCCAGCGGATCGCCGACGGCGACCTGTCGTACCGGATGCCGGAGCTGCCGGTGCGCACCGAGGCGGGCCGGCTGTCCGCCGCGCTGAACGGGATGCTCACCCACATCGAGACGGCGTTCGCCGCCCGGGCCGCCTCCGAGCAGCGGATGCGCCGCTTCGTCGCGGACGCCTCGCACGAGCTGCGCACCCCGCTGGCGGGCATCCGGGGCTTCGCCGAGCTGCACCGGATGGGCGCGCTGCAGGACGTGGACCGGGCGATGGACCGGATCGAGTCGGAGGCGGTGCGCCTGGGCGCACTGGTCGAGGACCTGCTGATGCTGGCCCGGCTCGACGAGGAGCGCCCGCTCAACCTGGCCCCGATGGACCTGCGCACGCTGGCCGCCGACGCCCTGCACGACCTGACCGCGCTGGACCCGGGCCGCCCGGTCGCGCTGACCGGCCCGAACGGCCTGGGCTCCCCGCAGGCCGCGCCGGTGCTGGGCGACGAGGCCCGGCTGCGCCAGGTGGTGACCAACCTGGTGGGCAACGCGGTCAAGCACACCCCGTCCGGCACCGCGGTGCGGATCGGCGTGGGCCGGGCGTCCGGCGGCTGCCTGCTGGAGGTCGCCGACCAGGGGCCGGGGCTGACGCAGGAGCAGGCCGCCCTGGTCTTCGAGCGCTTCTACCGGGCGGACGCCGCCCGCACCCGGCTGCCCGGCCAGAGCGGCGGGTCGGGCCTGGGCCTGGCCATCGCCAGCGCCCTGGTCTCGGCGCACGACGGGGAGCTGTCGCTGCGCACCTCCCCGGGCGAGGGCGCGGTGTTCCGGCTCTCGCTGCCGCTGCAGCGCTGAGGCCCGCGCCGGTCTGACGCCAGGTCAGGGCGGGCGGTGTCAAGCGCCGTTCGGTACAGCCGGGCTGCCCCGGTGCCGCTTGTGGGGGGTCGGCCGGACGTCGGATCATCGGCGTGTCCGAGAACACCCCACCCCCGTGCATCCGCACCGATAAGCATCATGGATACTTCCCTTGTGAACGTGTTCACGTTCACAAGCGGACAAGCTTGGGCGGGTATGTCGCACCTGAGTGCTACATATGCGTTCCGTCCGTTATGTGCGAAACCTGTGAGAGAGGGCGCAGTGGACCTAGCAGTCGCTCACGAGACCATCTCGCGATGGCAGTTCGGCATCACCACCGTCTACCACTTCCTCTTCGTGCCCCTCACCATCAGCCTGGCCTCGATCGTGGCCGGACTGCAGACCGCCTGGGTGCGCACGGGCAAGGAGAAGTACTTCCACGCCACCAAGTTCTGGGGCAGGCTCTTCCTGATCAACATCGCCATGGGCGTGGTCACCGGCATCGTCCAGGAGTTCCAGTTCGGCATGAACTGGTCCGACTACTCCCGCTTCGTCGGCGACGTGTTCGGGGCCCCGCTGGCGATGGAGGCGCTGATCGCCTTCTTCTTCGAGTCCACCTTCATCGGCCTGTGGATCTTCGGCTGGGACCGCCTCCCGAAGAAGATCCACCTGGCCTGCATCTGGCTGGTGGCGATCGGCACCGCCCTCTCCGCCTACTTCATCCTGGCCGCCAACTCCTGGATGCAGCACCCGGTCGGCTACAAGGTCGACCCGGCCACCGGCAAGGCCCAGCTCACCGACATCGTCCGGGTGCTGACCCAGAACACCACCGTGGTGCAGGTCTTCCACACCCTCACCGCCGCCTTCCTCACCGGCGCCGCCTTCGTGGTCGGCATCGCCAGCTACCACCTGTGGCGGGCCAAGCGCGGCAAGCAGACCGACGGCCGGAAGACCGCCGCGATGCGCACCTCGCTGCGGGTCGGCCTGGCCATCGCCGTGGTCGCCGGCCTGGGCACCGCGATCAGCGGCGACACCCTCGGCAAGGTGATGTTCGAGCAGCAGCCGATGAAGATGGCCGCCGCCGAGGCCCTGTGGGACACCCAGGCACCCGCCCCGTTCTCGGTCTTCGCGGTCGGCGACGTCTCCAAGGGCCACAACTCGGTCGAGCTGGAGATCCCCGGGATACTGTCCTTCCTCGCCCACAACGACTTCTCGTCCTCGGTGCCCGGCATCAACGACACCGCCGCCGCCGAAGCCGCCGAGTACGGCGGGCAGCCCGACGACTACATCCCCAACATCTTCGTCACCTACTGGGGATTCCGGCTGATGATCGGCTTCGGCATGACGTCCTTCGCCGCCGCGCTGATCGGCCTGTGGACCACCCGCCGCAGGTTCTGGCTCGCCCCCGAGCACCGCACCGCCGAGGACGAGCCGCCGAAGCTGATGCTCACCAGGAACCGCGAGATGAACGTCTTCTTCACCCGGTGGAGCTGGCGGATCGGCATCCTCACCATGGGCTTCCCGCTGCTCGCCAACAGCTTCGGCTGGATCTTCACCGAGATGGGCCGCCAGCCCTGGGTGGTGTTCGGCCTGATGCGCACCCGCGACGCCGTCTCCCCCAACGTCACCGTCGGCACCCAGGCGGTCGGCCTCACCACGCTCACCGTGCTGTACGCCGTCCTCGCCGTCATCGAGGTCAGACTGCTCGCCAAGTACGCCGCCGCCGGGCCGGACACCGAGGAGAAGCCGCCCGCCAAGGACCCGACCCTGCGCGGCCCCTCCGACGACGAGGACGCCGACCAGCCCCTCGCCTTCGCGTACTGAGGACGGATCACATGCACCTGCACGACCTCTGGTTCGTCCTGATCGCCGTCCTGTGGATCGGCTACTTCTTCCTCGAGGGCTTCGACTTCGGCATCGGCGTCCTCACCCGGCTGCTGGCCCGCGACACCGCCGAGCGCCGCGTCCTGATCAACACCATCGGCCCGGTCTGGGACGGCAACGAGGTGTGGCTGCTCACCGCGGGCGGCGCCACCTTCGCGGCCTTCCCCGACTGGTACGCCACCCTGTTCAGCGGTTTCTTCATCCCGCTGCTGCTGATCCTGGTCTGCCTGATCGTCCGCGGCGTCTCCTTCGAGTACCGGCACCAGCGCAGCGGCGAACGCTGGCAGCGCAACTGGGAACTGGCGATCTTCTGGACCTCGCTGCTGCCCGCCTTCCTGTGGGGCGTCGCCTTCGCCAACATCGTGCACGGCGTCGACATCGACGCCGACAAGAACTACGTCGGCACCCTCTGGGACCTGCTCAACCCGTACGCGCTGCTCGGCGGACTCACCACCCTGGTGCTGTTCACCTTCCACGGCGCGGTGTTCGCCTCGCTCAAGACCAGCGGCGAGATCCGGATCCGGGCCCGCGCCCAGGCCACCGCGCTCGGCCTGGCCACCGCCGTGCTCGCCCTGGTCTTCCTGGTCTGGACCCAGGCCCACTCCGGCAACGGCTGGAGCCTGGCCGCCCTGGTCGTCGCCGTCCTCGCCCTGCTCGGCGCGCTCGGCGCCAACCGACTCGCCCGCGAGGGCTGGGCGTTCGCGCTCAGCGGCCTGACCGTCGTCGCCGCCGTCGGCATGCTCTTCCTGTCGCTGTTCCCCGACGTGATGCCCTCCACGCTGAACCCGGACTGGTCGCTGACCGTCACCAACGCCTCGTCCTCGCCCTACACGCTCAAGGTGATGACCGTCGTCGCCCTCGTCTTCACCCCGCTCGTGCTGCTCTACCAGGGCTGGACGTACTGGGTGTTCCGCCGCCGGATCGGCGTCCAGCACATCCCCGCCGCGCACCACTGACCGCAGGAGCCGAACAGATGGACCGCCAGCAGCGGATGCGCCCGATCGACCCCCGGCTGCTGGCGCACGCCCGCACCACCCGCGCCTTCCTCGCCGGATCCGTCCTCCTCGGCGGGGCGGGCGCGGCCCTGCTGGTGGCCCAGGCCGGACTGATCGCCACCCTCGTGGTCCGGGCCTTCCAGCACGGCGATTCCCCGCTGCGGGGCCCGCTGCTCGGCCTGGCCGCCGTCACCCTCGGCCGGGCCCTGGTCGCCTGGCTCACCGAACTCACCGCCCACCGCTCGGTCGCCGCCGTCAAGTCCACCCTGCGCCGCCGACTGCTCGACCACGCCACCGCGCTCGGCCCCGCCCACCTCACCGGCCGCCGCACCGGCGACCTCGCCACCCTCGCCACCCGCGGCGTCGACGCCCTCGACGACTACTTCGCCCGCTACCTCCCGCAACTGGCCCTCGCCGTGGTCGTCCCGCTGGTCGTGCTGGCCCGGATCCTCGGCGCCGACTGGGAGTCCGCCGCGATCGTCTGCGTCACCCTGCCGCTGATCCCGCTCTTCATGGTCCTGATCGGCCACGCCACCCAGGCCCGCACCGACCGCCAGTTCGCCGGACTCGCCCGGCTCTCCCACCACTTCCTCGACGTGGTCGCCGGACTGCCCACCCTCAAGGTCTTCGGCCGGGCCCGCGCCCAGGCCGCCGCGATCGGCCGGATCACCGAGGACTACCGGCGCGCCACCCTGCGCACCCTGCGCCTCGCCTTCGTCTCCTCCTTCGCCCTGGAACTGCTCTCCACCCTCTCGGTCGCCCTGGTCGCCGTCTCGATCGGCTTCCGGCTGGTCAACGGCACCCTCGACCTGGAGACCGGCCTGCTGGTGCTCGTCCTCGCCCCCGAGGTCTACCTGCCGATCCGCCAGGTCGGCGCCCTCTACCACTCCAGCGCCGAGGGCCTGGCCGCCGCCGGGAAGATCTTCGAAGTCCTGGAGACCCCGCTCCCCGCGGGCGGCACCCGCCCCGCCCCCACCGGCACCGACCTGCGGGTCGAACACCTGACGGTCCGCCACCCCGGCCGCGCCGGCGACACGCTGTCCGGGTTCTCGATGACCGTCCCGGCCGGCCGCACCACCGTCCTCACCGGCCCCAGCGGCGCCGGCAAGTCCACCCTGGTCAGCGTCCTGCTCGGCTTCACCCGCCCCGACGGCGGACGCGTCCTGCTCGGTGATCAGGACCTCGCCGACACCGACCGAGCCGGCTGGCACGCCCAGGTCGCCTGGGTCCCGCAGCACCCCCAGCTGTTCGCCGGCACGGTCGCCGAGAACGTCCGCCTCGCCCGCCCCGACGCGAGCGAGGACCGGCTCGCCGCCGCCCTCGCCGCCGCCCACGTCGACTTCACCACCCCCGACACCCTCCTCGCCGAGAACGGCCACGGCCTCTCCGCCGGCCAGCGCCAGCGCCTCGCCCTGGCCCGCGCCCTGCTCGCCGACCGCCCCGTCCTGATCCTCGACGAACCCACCGCCCACCTCGACCCCGTCACCGAGGCCGCCCTCCTCGACACCCTGCGCACCCTCGACCGCACCGTCCTGCTCATCACCCACCGCCCCGCCCTCACCGCCCTCGCCGACCACCACGTCCACCTGCCGGGCCCGGCGCAGGCTCCCGCGAAGGTGTGCGAGCAAGTGCGAAACCAGGGGCGCGAGGAACTGCGCGAAGCGGAAGGCACCGTCCCGCAGACCCGGCACGAAGAGGAGCCGCTCCCCGAGGGGGCCGTCCGGCAGCGGGTTCCAGGGCCGGCGGTCGCCACCCGCGTCCCCCGCTTCTGGCTCGCCGTCCTGCTCGGCGCCCTCGCGCTGGGCTGCGCCGTCGCGCTGATGGGCACGTCCGGGTGGCTGATCTCGCGGGCCTCGCAGATGCCGCCGGTGCTGTACCTGATGGTCGCGGTGACCTCGGTGCGGGCGTTCGGGATCGGGCGGAGCGTGTTCCGGTACGCGGAGCGGCTGGTGGCGCACGACGCGGTGCTGAGGGCGCTGGGCGGGGTGCGGACGGCCGTGTACCGGCGGCTGGAGCGGCTGGCCCCGGCCGGGCTGCCGCAGTTCCGGCGCGGCGACCTGCTGTCCCGGCTGGTCGCGGACGTGGACGCGGTGCAGGACTTCCACCTGCGCTGGCGGCTGCCGGCCGCCGTCGCCGTGCTGGTCTCGCTGGGGGCCTCGGCGGCGCTGGCCGCGTTCCTGCCGGCGGCCGGCCTGGTGCTGGCGCTCGGGCTGCTGCTGGCGGGCGCGGCCGTCCCGGCGCTGGAGCGGTGGATCTCCGGCCGGACCGAGCGCCGGCACGCGCCCGCCCGCGGCGACCTGGCGAGCGCCGTGCTGGACACCCTGACCGGCACCGCCGAGCTGACCGTCGCGGGCGCGCTGCCGCGCCGCCTGGGCGCCGCCCGGGACGCGGACCGGGCGCTGACCCGGCTGGCGGCCCGTTCGGCCGCCGCGAGCGGCCTCTCGGCGGGGCTGGTGGCACTGGTCTCGGGGCTGACGGTGGTCGCCGCGGCGGCGGTCGGGGTGCGCGCGGTGGCGTCGGGGTCGCTGCCCGGGGTGTGCCTGGCGGTGGTGGTGCTGACGCCGCTGGCCGCGTTCGAGGCGGTGGCGGGGATGCCGACCGCGGTGCGCCACCGGGAGCGGGCCCGGGCCGCCCGGGAGCGGCTGGACCAGGTGCTGGCGGCGCCGCTCCCGGTCCGCGAACCGGACGCGCCGCGGCCGCTGCCGGAGGTCCGGCTGCCGGTGCTGGTGCGCGACCTGACGGTGCGTTGGCCGGGCGCGGAGCGCGACGCGCTGCACGGCGCCGGCCTGGAACTGGCGGCCGGGCGGCGGATCGCGGTGGTCGGGGCGTCCGGGTCGGGCAAGACCACGCTGGCGCAGGCCCTGCTGCGCTTCGTCGAGCCGTCGGCCGGGGCGGTGCTGCTGGGAGGCCGCACCGACACCCGGGAGCTGGCGGGCGAGGACGTCCGCCGGGTGGTCGGGCTGTGCGCGCAGGACGCGCACGTCTTCGACAGCTCGGTGCGGGAGAACCTGCGGCTGGCCCGGCCGGACGCCGACGAGGCCGCGCTGCGGGCGGTGCTGGACCGGGCCCGGCTGCTGGAGTGGGCGGACGGCCTGCCGGAGGGCCTGGACACCATGGTCGGCGAGCACGGCGCCCGGCTGTCGGGCGGCCAGCGCCAGCGCCTGGCGCTGGCCCGGGCGCTGCTCGCGGACTTCCCGGTGCTGGTGCTGGACGAGCCCGCCGAGCACCTGGACACGGCCACCGCGGACGCCCTGACCACCGACCTGCTGGCCGCCACCGCGGACCGCGCCACCCTGCTGATCACCCACCGGCTGGCGGGCCTGGACGACGACAGCGTGGACGAGGTGCTGGTGCTGGACGCCGGCCGGGTGGTCGAACGCGGCCGCTGGTCCGAGCTGGCCGACCGGCCGGACGGACGGCTGGCCGCGCTGCTGGAACGGGAGCGCGCGGGGGAGCGGGCCCCGGCCCGCGCCTGAGCCCGCGCCGGAACGCGGTGCCCCGAGCCTGGGCCCGGGCCGGAACGCGGTGCCCCGCGCCTGGGCCCGGGCCGGAACGCGGTGCCCCGCGTCGATCGAGTGTCGCCGTCCGGAGAAAGCGGGCAAACCGTGACAGACAGGCACACTGGTGGCATGCAGACGCCGGAGGAGCCGACCGCCACGGGCGGTCGGCCGCGCATCCCCGAGATCTCCTCGCTCGGGCTGGACACCCTGGTCACCGAGGTCTCCGAACGGCTCCAGTCGGCCGCCGCGGTCACCGACCGGATGCAGCGGCTGCTGGAGGCGGTGGTGTCGGTCGGCGCGGGCCTGGACCCGCACGCCACGCTGCAGCGGATCGCGGCCGGCGCCGCCGAGCTGGTGGACGCCGACTACGCGGCGATGGGCGTGGTGAACCCGAACGGCAGCGGCCTGTCGGACTTCATCCACATCGGCATCGACGGCGCGACCGCCGCCGAGATCGGCCACCTGCCGACCGGCCGGGGCATCCTCGGCGCGCTGATCGACGACCCGCGGCCGCTGCGGCTGACCGACCTGTCCACCGACCCGCGCTCGGTCGGCTTCCCGCCGCACCACCCGCCGATGGTGTCCTTCCTGGGGGTGCCGATCCGGGTCCGCGGCGAGGTGTTCGGCAACCTGTACCTGACCGGGAAGAAGGGCGGCGGCTCGTTCACGCCCGAGGACGAGCAGGTGGTGCTGGCGCTGGGCGCGGCGGCCGGCGTGGCGATCGAGAACTCCCGGCTGTACGAGCAGGGCCGCCGCCGCGAGCGCTGGATCACCGGCGCCGCCGCGGTCACCACCTCGCTGCTGTCCACCGACGAGGCGCAGATCGCGCTGACGGTGGCCGCCGAGCAGGTCCGCGAACTCGCCGGGGGCGCGCTGGGGATGATCCTGCTGCCGGCCGGCGAGGACCGGATGCGGGTGGCGCACGCCTCCGGCGAACGGGCCGACCACCTGACCGGCGAACTGCTGCCCGAACACGGCTTCGCGCCCCGCCTGCTGGCCGGCGAGGCGGTCTACCTGGACGACCTGGCGACCGCGCCCGAGACCGCCTCCGGCGCCCAGTTCGACCGGCTGGCACGGGAGTTCGGACCGTCGATGGCGGTGCCGATGGTCTCCGCGGGCCGGGTGCTGGGCGCGCTGTGCGTGTGGCGCGAGGCCGGCACCACCCCGTTCACCGACACCGAGCGGCAGCTCTCCGAGACCTTCGCCTCGCAGGCGGCGCTGGCCCTGCGGCTGGCCGAGTACCAGCGCAACCAGCAGCGGCTGGCGGTCTTCCAGGACCGCGACCGGATCGCCCGCGACCTGCACGACCTGGTCATCCAGCGGCTGTTCGCCACCGGCATGATGCTGGAGTCCGCCGCCCGCCGGGCCGTCGTCCCCGAGGTGCAGGAGCGGATCGGCCGGGCCGTCGACGAGCTGGACGCCACCATCCAGGAGGTCCGCACCACCATCTACGCCCTCCAGCACGGCGACACCGACGACCGGCCGGACACCCTGCGCACCCGGGTGCTGCGCGAGGGCAGCCAGGCCGCGGCGGCGCTCGGCTTCAAGCCCGCCGTCACCTTCACCGGCCCGGTGGAGAGCCTGGTCGGCGAGAAGACCTCCCGCCAACTGCTGGCCGCGCTGCGCGAGATGCTCTCCAACACGGCCCGGCACGCCCGCGCCTCCCGGGTCGCCGTCGAACTCGACGCCACCGTCCACCTCGGCGAGGACGGCCGCCCGCTCTCCCCGTCCCCCACCCGCACCGGCCCGCCCGGCGTCCTGCTCACCGTCACCGACGACGGCGTCGGCATCCCCGACGGCGGCCGCCGCTCCGGCCTGCGCAACCTCACCCGCCGCGCCGAGGCGCTCGGCGGCGACGCCTGGCACGAGGCCGGACCGCACGGCAAGGGCACCCGGGTCCGCTGGACCGCCCGGCTCTGACGACGGCGTCCCGGCCGTTACGCCGGGCCGGGACGGGGAAGGCGCGTTCGCATGGGAGAGATCAGGGTCGGTGCGTGCTCCTGGACGGACAAGGAGCTGGTGGCCGGCGGCTGGTACCCGGCCGGCCACCGGGACGCCGAGGGCAGGCTGCGCCACTACGCGTCGAGGTTCCCGGTCGTCGAGGTCGACGCCACCTACTACGCGCTGCCCAGCACCCGCAACAGCACCCTGTGGGCCGAGCGCACGCCCGCCGGGTTCCGCTTCGACGTGAAGGCGTTCTCGCTGCTCACCGGCCACCCCACCCGGACCGCCGCGCTCCCCGCCGACCTGCGGACGGCCCGCCGGGACGACCCCGGGCTGCTGGACGAGGCGTGGGCCCGGTTCAGCGGCGCCCTCGAACCCCTGCGCGCGGCCGACCGCCTCGGCACCCTGCTCTTCCAGTTCCCGCCGCGACTGGCTCCGGGAGCCCCCGCCCGGGCGGTGCTGCGGGCCTGCCGGGAGCGCACCGCGGGCTGGCCGCTGGCGGTGGAGTTCCGCCACCCCGACTGGTGGCGCCCCGACCTCGCCGCCGACACCCGCGCCCTGCTGACCGAGCTGGACGCGGCCGCGGTGGCCGTGGACACCGCCCAGAACCTGCCCACCTCCGTCCCCCCGGTCGCCCCGGTCACCTCCCCGCGCCTCGCGGTGGTCCGCCTCCACGGCCGCAGCCCGGCCTGGGGCACCGGCTCGAAGGAGGACCGCTTCCGCCACGACTACACCCCCGGGGAGCTGACCCCCTGGGTCGAGCGGATCCGGACGATGGCCGACCGGGCCCGGGAGGTCCACGTCCTGTTCAACAACTGCTGCGGCGACGCCGCGGTCCGGGCCGCCGAGACGATGACCGGCCTGCTGACCTGCTCCTGAACCCCGTAGCGGGCCGCCGCTTCCGGGACACTGGCCGTAACTCCCGGAAGCGGCGGACGGAAGGCACGATGGGCATCACACCACTCACGGCGGAGAACAGCGCCGCGTTCCTGGCCCGGTTCGGGCACTTCGAGGACGGGGTGATCACCGGCATCCGGCTGCACCTGCCCCGCGGCCCGATCACCGGGCGGGAGGCCGCGTTCGACATCCAGGCCGTGGACACGGACCGGGGCGACGTGTGGCGGCTCGTCCGGCTCACGCTCGGCGGCGTCCACGAGTACCTCTTCCCGTGCAGCGACGGGTTCAGCTACTTCGTCCTCTCCGACGGCCTGAACCTGGACGTCACCGGCGGACGCTGCGTCCTCGACCTGGACCCGGGGCCGGACGCGTGGTCGCCGGAGCAGGTGGGCCGCCCGGGCGCGTACGCGAAGCAGTACGCCGTCGGGGAGCGGATCGGCTACGAGGTCCTGGACGGGCCGTTCATCTGACGCCGGCGACGTTCCGGCGGCCGGCGTCAGGCGGACGTCAGAGCAGGGTCTCGATGACCGCGGCGACGCCGTCCTGCTCGTTGCTGACGGTGTGGTGGGCGACCGCGGCCAGCACCAGCGGGTGGGCGTTGGCGACGGCGTAGGAGCGGCCGGCCCAGGCGAGCATCTCCAGGTCGTTGGGCATGTCGCCGAAGGCGACCACCTCGTCGGCGCCGATGCCCTGCTGGGCGCACCAGCGGGCCAGGCTGCTGGCCTTGGTGACGCCGGGGGCGCTGATCTCGATCAGCGGTATCGGGCTGGAGCGGGTGACCTCGGCGAGCGGGCCGACCGCCGCCCGGGCCCGGTCCAGGAACTCGTCCGGGCCGAGGTCGGGGTGCTTGCCGAGCAGCTTGAACAGGCCGTCGACCCGCCCGTCGGCGAACAGCTCCGCGGCGGTGCCGACCGGGTGCTCCTTGTCGGACTCCCACATCGCCACGTTGTACTCCGGCTCCCGGGCGAAGCCGCCGGGGAACTCGAACGCGAAGGCGGTGCCGGGCAGTTCGGCCCGCAGCAGGTCCACCACGGTGAGCGTCCCGGCCGGGTCGAGCGGGTGGGTCTCCAGCAGCTCGCCGCGCCGGACGTCGACCACCGCGCCGCCGTTGGAGCAGATCGCCACGCCGTGGCCGCCGATGTGCGGGCCGAGGTGCTGCATCCAGCGCGGCGGCCGCCCGGTGACGAACACCACCTGCACCCCGGCGGCCTCGGCGGCGGCCAGCGCGGCGGCCGTCCGGGAGGTCACCGTGCCGCCGGAGCACAGCAGGGTGCCGTCGAGGTCGGTGGCGATCAGGCGGGGGCGCGGGGAGGCGGTCATCCGTCCATCTTCGCGCACTCGTCCGGCAACCGGACCCGCCCGTCGGCGGGGAAGCACCGGAGCGCGGGGCGAGTGCCGGGCGAGCGCGCGGGGAGGCTGCGGGGAGTGCGGCCGGACCCGCCGGGCGGGCGGGTCCGGCCGGGGGGCGGGTCAGGCCGCGACGTTCAGGGTGAGCGCCGCGGTGTGCAGCGTGCCGCCGGTCTGGAACTGCAGGAACAGCCGCCAGTCGCCGGCCTTCGGCAGCTCGGCGTGGAACGCCAGGGTCGGCCCGCCGCCCGTGCCCTCGGCGGCCTTCGCCTGCGGGTGCAGGTGCGCGAACGCCCGGTCGCCGGCGTGGAAGGCGGTCAGGTGCGCGTACGTCTCCAGGTACGGCTGCAGGTCGGTGACCGGCCGCCCGTCCTTGCTGACGGTGACGGTCAGCTCCCCGGCCGCCCCGGCCTCCGGGGTGCCCGCCACGGTCACCGTGTAGCCGTCCGCGGTGGTGCTCGCGGCGGCGGCCGGCAGCGGCACCGGCGCGGCCTGCCCGGGCACCGCCGCGGTGCGGCTGAGCACCAGGCCGGTGCCCGCGCCGCTGCCCGCGCCCGGTACGAACGAGGCGTACATCCGCCAGTCTCCGGGCTGCAGGTCGGCCAGCGGGGCGGTCCAGGTGCCGTCCGGGGACATCACCGGGTGCAGGTGCCGGAAGCCGGACAGGTCGGAGCGGATCGCGTAGAAGTGCATCTCCTTGGTCTGCTCCGGCCGGTACGAGGTCAGCGCCCTGCCGTCCGGGCCGGTCACGGTGAACCGGTACTCGCTGCCGGACAGCGCGCCGTCCAGCCGGTAGCCGCCCTGCTCGGCGGCCAGGCCGTCGGCGGCCGCCCCGCCGGTGCCGGGCATGCCGCTCGTGCCGTCCATGCCGCTCGTGCCGCTCGTGCCGCCGTCCGGGCCGTGGCTCATCCCGGCCATGTCGTGCCCGGCCGCGGAGCCGGTGCCGGTGGCGGTGGCGGACGGGGAGGCGGCGTGGTCCATGCCGCCCGTGCCGCCCGTGCCGTCGCTGCCGCAGGCGGCCAGGCCCAGGGCGAGGACGGTGGCCGCGGCGGCGGCGAGCAGGGTGCGGCGGGTCGGGGTGGTACGGGTCATCGGGGGTTCGCTCCATGGGTGCGCGCGCGGGTGCGCGGTCGCGGACAGGACGCGGCGCCCGGCCGTCCGCCTGCACGGAACCGGCCGGGTGGCGCCCTCACCTGCGGGCGACGCAGACCCGGATCAGCAACTCCCGCCCGCCGTCCGGCGGCGCCCGCCCGCCCCGCTCCGCCCCGACCGGGCCGGGCCCGGTGAGCGGCAGCAGCGGCGGGTGCGGCGGAAGGGCCGCGCCCGGCGCGGGCACCGGCGCCCGGTCACGGGCCTGGGTGGAGACGCACGCGGCCGCCGAACTCCCGTTCCGCATGGGCGCGTTGACGCTCGGCCGACCCTCCCCGGGCCGGGTGTGCCCGGTCGCCGCGTGTGACGCGGGCGGCGAAGCGGACGCGGGCGGCAGCGGCAGCGGCAGCGGCGGGGGCGCGGACGGCGGCGCGGACGGCGCCGGGTGGCAGCCGGTGGCGCTCGCCGGGCTGCCGTGCATCAGGAACAGCCCGAGCAGCAGCGCGCACAGCACCGCCCACCGGGCGGCCGCCCGCCCGGCCGCTGCCGGGTCCGTAGCCCGTCCCGTCCGCTCCGTCATCCCGCTCAGCATACCCCCGCCCCGTATCGAACAGGCGTGGCCGCGGGCGGCGGGCGGCACCCCGGCCGAAAGCCGACGGCCCGGCGGCCCCCGCTCGGGACGGGGTGCCGCCGGGCCGTCAACTACCTTCTCAGCCGAGGCCGTTGACCTTCTTGTACTCCAGCGCGTAGGCCAGCTTGCCCGGCTTGGCGTCCGTGTACGGCTTGCTCAGCTTGTCGAACTCGCCCTTGCCGGCGGCCTTCCCGGCGTTCCACTGGTCCAGCGCGCCCAGGTCCGCCGCGGTGAAGCCGTTGTTCACCGGGGCGGTCTTCGGCAGCGCGACCATCGCCTCGGTGGTGCCCTTGACCGCGGCCAGGTATCCGGTCAGGTCGTTCCGGTTCCAGGCGGTCAGGTCGACCGGGGCGGCGTCGCGGATCCAGCTGCCCCAGTAGAACTCCTGGAACGGCACCGAGTTCTGGGTGTAGCCGATGTCGCGGCCGAAGTAGAGCAGGCTGCGGTACTTGTCGTCCTGGAAGTTCGCCAGCCCGACCGAGGTCGGCAGCTTGTTGGTCTTGACCGGGCGCCCCTCGGGGTCGCTCAGGTACACCCACTTGTTGGCCTGCATCCGCGCCCAGAAGTCCTTCTGGGTCAGGGTGCTCAGGTTGGCCAGCACCCGCAGCCGCACGTGCAGGTCCGCGCCGCCGTCCGGGGTCTCGTAGAACGAGGTCAGGGTGTGGTGGCCGTCCGTCAGGAACGGCTCGCCGCCGGGGCCGATCACCACGGTCTTCATCGCGGCGGTGCTGTCCGCGGTCTCGCCGCCCACCGGCAGCGTGCAGGTGAACGAGGACGGGTCGTCCAGGCGGGCGTTCGGCTGCACCGCGACCGCCTCGATCCGGCCGTCGGCCTCGCACCAGTCGCTGAACTTCTTGTTGACCGCGTCCTTGCCCAGCGTGTACCGGCCGAGCTTGTAGTACACCTCGTCGTAGCCGAGCGACGGCTGGGTCGGGTGCACGTCGCCGATCCGGACGTCCAGCAGCTGGCCCGGCCGGGCGCACAGGTACGGGGCGAACGGCGTCCGGCGGTTGTCGTGGCCGCAGAACGACGGCCGCTCACCCGGCGCACCGGGCGCGGCGAACGCGGTCGGGGCGGTGGCGGCAACGGTGGCCAGGGCCGCGCCGACCGCCAGCAGCGGCGCGGCGGACGGGACTCGGAAACGCATGACACTCCCTGCGAACGGCTTGTTGTGGTCCGCGAGCGTGCCAGCGGCCGGCCAACACCCGGGATCGGCGGCGTGGACTCCCGGAGAACGCGCCCGGACGATCCACCCGCCCCGCGCCCGTCCTCAACCCAGCTGCGCGAGGCCCTCGGTGGCGATCCGCTCGAAGACCGCAAGGTCGCCGGCGAAGACCGAGTCCGGCACCGGCCAGTGCACCACCAGCTCGGTGATCCCCAGCTCGCGGTACGTCCCGGCCCAGTCGACGAACGCGCCCACCGACTCCAGCGGCCGCTCCGCCGTCGACCCCTGCAGCAGCACCTTCTCCAACTCGCCGACGTCCCGCCCCGCCGCCTCGCACGCGGCCGCCAGCTGCCCGACCTGCCGGGCGATCACCTCCGGCGCCTGCTGCACCGGCACGTCCGCCGGCCCGCGCGGGTCCCCGTACGTCACCCAGCCCTGCCCCTGCTCCGCCGCCAGCCGCAGCCCCTTCGGCCCGGTCGCCGCCACGTAGAACGGCACCCGCGGCACCTGCACGCACCCCGGCACGTTCCGCGCCTCCACCGCCGAGTAGTACACCCCCTCCCGGGTCACCGCGTCGTTGCGCAGCAACTCGTCCAACAGCCCCACGAACTCCCCGAACCGCGCCGCCCGCTCCCGCCCCGACCACGCCTCCTGCCCCAGCGCCGTCGCATCGAACCCGGCCCCACCGGCCCCGATCCCCAACGTCAACCGCCCGCCCGACACGTCGTCCAGCGTGATCAGCTCCTTCGCCAACGTCACCGGATGCCGGAAGTTCGGCGAGGTCACCAGCGTCCCCAACCGGATCCGCTCGGTCGCCGTCGCCGCCGCCGTCAACGTCGGCACCGACCCGAACCAGGGCTCGTCCCGGAAGGACCGCCAGCTCAGGTGGTCGTACGTGTAGGCCGCGTGGAAGCCGAGTTCCTCGGCCCGCCGCCAGACCTTCTGCCCCTCGGCCCACCGGTGGACGGGGAGGATCACCGTGCTCAGTCGCATGGCCTGACCCTATGCCGCCGAAGACCGGCCGGAATGTGCATACCGGCGGTATGCTTGCTTCATGGCGGCTACCACGCGCATCACGGTCACCCTGCCCACGGAGCAGGTGGCCGAGCTGAAGAAGCTCACCGACAACGTCTCCGGCTACGTCGCGGAAGCGGTGGCCCGGCAGATCAGGCATCAACTGGTCGCGGAAGAACTCCGTCAGTACGAGGAAGAGCACGGCGCGTTCACGGAAGAGGAGCTCGCCGCCGCGCACGCGAGGATCCTCGGTTCGTCCGAGCCGGGCAGCGGAGCGGCCGCCGCGTGAGCGTGCGGATCGAGACCGTGGTGCTGGACTCCCAGGGAATGTCCGCCTGGATCTCGCAGGACCGGGAGCTGCTTGCGATGATCAAGGCATTCCACTCGATAGGGGCCGGCCTGGTCATCGGCGCCAACACCATCGTGGAGATCTCGCACGCCAGAGCGAACACCGCCCGGCTGAACTGGGTGCTCTCGCAGGTCAGGATCGAGCCCGTGACCGAGCACGCGGCCAGAGCCTCCGCGGCGCTCCTCAAGCAGGCGGGTCTGCACGGTCACAAGTACGCCATCGACGCCACCGTCGCCACCGTCGCCGAGATGGCACTCCGTCAGCCAGGCCCGGTGGCCATGTTGACCTCGGACATCGACGACATGGCCAAGCTCTGCGGTGATCGGGTCCGGCTCATCGCCATCTGATTCGAGGGCAGAACAGGGCATTCGTGATCCGCGTTTCCGCAGCTCAGGCCGTGATGGGTGAACGAGGATTGACCGAGGTCACCAGCGTCCCGAGCCGGATTCGCTCCGCCGCCGTCGAACACCCGCGAGCCGCGTGGATACCGCAGCATGTTTGCTGTGTGGCAGCGACTACGCGCATCACGGTCACTCTGCCGACGGAGCAGATGGCCGAACTCAAGAAGCTCACGGACAACGTGTCCGGCTATGGGGCGGAAGCCGTCGCACGACAGCTCAGGCTGCAGTTGCTCGCCGAGGATCTCCGTCAGTAGCAGGCCGGGACCGGTGGCCGTACTCACCTCGGACGTCGACGGCATGGCGAAACTCCGCGGCTCCCGGATCCGACTCGTCGCGATCTGACGCCGAGCGGACCCGCATGCCCCCAAGGCGTGCCTGGTCATTGATCCTGTGGCAGGTCGAGGTGAGTTGACGGACGCGGCGGGGGAGCGGATGGAGCCCCTGGTGGCCGCCCGCCCCCGCTGTCGGCGGGCTGTCAGTGGGATGACAGCGGCCTGTCGGCGCGCTCCCGCACGCTCTGAGGAGACGGGCGGCAGCGCCACGGCGGCAGTGCGGACGGCATCGATGCACCGCGACGCCCACCGCGACGCCCACCGCGACGCCCACCCCGACACCCGCCCTGACACCCGTCCCGAGAGGAGGCCGCCATGACCGGCACCGAAACCACCGCCGTCGCTCCAGCAGCGGCGCCGCGCACCTATCCGTCGCTGCGCGCGGCATGGATCCCGATGGCCGCGCTCTGCCTGGCCTTCTTCGTCGAGATGGTCGACAACACGCTGCTGTCCATCGCCCTGCCCACCATCGGCCGCGACCTCGGCAGCGGCACCACCGCGCTCCAGTGGGTCACCGGTGCGTACTCGCTGACCTTCGGCGGTCTGCTGCTGACCGCCGGGTCGATGGCCGACCGGCTCGGCCGCCGCCGCGTCCTGCTGGTCGGTCTCACCGTGTTCGGCCTGCTCAGCCTGGGCGTGGCCCTCGTCACCGGCACCGGGCAGCTGATCGCCCTGCGGGCCGGCCTCGGCGTCGCCGCCGCCGCGATGGCGCCGATCACCAACTCGCTGGTGTTCCGGCTCTTCGACGACGCGGCGCTGCGGATGCGCGCGATGACCGTGATGATCATCGTCGGCATGTCCGGCTTCGTCCTCGGCCCGCTGCTCGGCGGCACCGCCCTGGCCCACGTCAAGTGGCAGTGGCTGCTGCTCGTCAACGCCCCGATCGCGCTGATCGCCGCCGTCGGCGTGCGCCTGGGCGTCCCCGCCGACCGGCCCGAGGACCTCACCCGCGACCGCCTCGACCTGCCCGGCGCCGTGCTGAGCGTCGCCGCCATCGGCCTCGCCTGCTACGCGCTCACCAGCGGCGTCGACCACGGCTGGACCTCCGCCGCCACGATCGGCTCGATCCTCGGCGCCCTGCTGGCGGGCGTGGTGTTCGTCTGGCACGAGCGCCGTACCGCCGCACCCATGCTCGACCTGAAGCTCTTCACCAACGGCACCGTCCGCGGCGCCGCCATCGCCCAGATCGGCACCGCCATCGCCATGGCCGCCGTCATGTTCGGCCTGATCCTGCACTTCCAGTACGCCTACGGCTGGAGCCCCGTCAAAGCCGGCCTCGCCAACCTGCCGATCATCGTCACCATGCTCGCCGCCACCCCGCTGTCCGAATGGCTCGCCAAGCGCTTCGGCCACCGCATCGCCTGCCTGGTCGGCGCCGCCTGCCTGGCCGGCTCCCTGGCCGGCCTCGCCTGGGGCGTCTCGCACGGCTACGCCGCCATCGCGGTCTGCATGGTGGTGATGACGATCGGCCTGCGCACCGTGATGACCATCTGCGCCATCGCCCTGGTCGAGAAGATGCCCGAGAACCGCACCTCGATCGGCACCGCCCTCAACGACACCGCCCAGGAGGTCGGCAGCAGCGTCGGCACCGCCGTCGTCGGCACCCTGATCGCCGCCCTGGTCACCACCCAGCTCCCCGCCGGCACCTGGAGCAACACCCTCGTCCACTCCTTCTTCCACGGCGAACGCATCACCTACGCCGTCCTCGCCGCCGTCGTCGGCCTCGTCACCGCATTCGGCGCGCTCACCCTCACCGACTCCCACAGCACCGAAGAGCACTCCGCCTGACCTCTCCGGTGCTTCGACCGCGACCGGCGGCCCCGCCCCTCCCGGCGGGGCGCCGGTCGCGGTCGGATGCGGGCCCGGGCCAGCCGGTCTCCGGGGCCGAGGCCCCGCCCGGCGAGCCGGTCGAACTGCTTGAGCGTCGAACTGCTTGAGCTTCGACCACGCCGTCTCGCTGGCCAAGGTGCGTCCCGTCACGGAGGAGGTCGCACGCGCCGCGAGCAGGATTCTTGCGGCCGAGGGGCTGCACGGCCACGAGTGCGCCGTCGACGCGATGCTCGCGGCCACGGCCCACCTCGGGCGAGGCGACGTCACCGTGGTCACGAGCGACACCGACGATCCCCGCCGACTCTGCCCCCCGCGGGTGGCGGCCGAGCCGATCCGAGCGCCCTGCCCGACGACCTGCCGCGTCTTCGCAGGTCAGACCGTGATGGGTGAACGAGGCTTGACCGACGTCACCAGCGTCCCCAACCGGATCCTCCCCGCCGCCGCAGCCGAGGACCTTCTCAACGCCCACTACCGACGCCGGCAGGAGGCCGCCACTGCCCGCACACCCCGGCCGCGCACGGGGCGGGCGGCTGCCCACCCGGAGACGGCCGACACGGTCTTCCGGAGGCTGCTGCGCAAGCCCGGATTCACCTGGGCCGAGCACGGTGGGGAACTGCTGCGCGGACGCAAGCCCTGGTACTACGCGCAGGAGCCCAGGCCCGGCGTTTCCGTGATCGGCGAGCGCCTCGGCGAACTCGCCGCGGGCGGGCGGCAGTTCCCGAGGGCACGACATGGATCGCGGCCGTGATCACCGAGGCCCGAGTTCAGGACCGGGGGCGACGAAGCGGCCACCTTCACAGGTGGTGTATTACACTTTTCCCATGGATGCGCCCCGCCCCGGCAAGACCCGTGTCACGAGTGTCTCCCTGCGTGCCGAGACCTTGGAGGCGATCCGCGCACGTGCCGGGAAGCAAGGCGTCTCCTCCTACATCGAGGAGGCCGTGCAGCGGCAACTCCAGCGCGAGGCCCTCGATGAGTACATCGCTGCAGCTGAGGCCGAGCACGGCCCGGTCGACCCGGCCGAGGTGGCGGCCAGGGCGGAGCGCATCCGCGCCCACCACGCCGCCCACCGTGGCGACTCGGTTCCGGCGGACGCCGCGTGACCGGAACGCTCGTTCTCGACAGCGAGGCGCTCTCCAAGCTCTCCCGGCGCCACCGTGACATGACGGTCTGGCTGGATGTCGCCCGCACCCTCGATCTGCTGGTCGTCACCGGCGCGGCGACCCTGGTCGAGGCCCGCGACCCGAAAGTGCCGCAGGCCGCGTTCGACCACGCCGTCTCGCTGACCAAGGTGCGTCCCGTCACGGAGGAGATCGCACGCGCCGCGAGCAGGCTTCTCGCGGCCGAAGGGCTGCACGGCCACGAGTACGCCGTCGACGCGATGCTCGCGGCCACGGCCCACCTCGAACGCGGCGACGTCACCGTGGTCACGAGTGACCCGGACGACCTGCGTAGGCTCTGCCACCCGCGCATCGCGGTCGAGTCGATCTGACCGTCCATGCCCGCTCGCTTGCCACGTCCTCGCAGGTCGGACTGCGAAGGGCGAACGAGGCTCGACCGGTGCCACCAGCGTCACCAGCGTCACCGCCGTCCCGGTTCCGCCGGTTCGACCGGTCCCGCAGCACGAGGAGTCGACCGCCACGAACGAGAAGAAGCCGTGGTGCCGGGTCTCCAGACGCACCAGGCCGTCGAGCAACAGCACGAGGGACAGGAAGATCATCATCCCCTGGTCCGGTGAACGCCCGGCCGAGGTGGTGCCGCCCAGGTCTCCCCCGATCTCCATGTCGCCCATGTCGAAGCCGCTCTCGGGCTCCTGGTCGGGCCGGCAGGTGAAACGGAAGGAGATCCGGCCCGCCGCCCGGGCCCCGAACCGGCGGTGGCTCGAATCCTCGGGAGAGGCTGACATCGTTTTCTCCGGTGGAGGAAGTCGCGCACGGGCGGATCCTCGGCGCTCGGGGCGCCTCTTCCGCAGCCGCCGGTAGAGCCCCGGTGGCAGTTCTCCCGGCCCGGAGGCGCTGCCGGAACCGGGCCTGGCGGCGGGTGGTGGCGGGTGGGGGTGGGCAGGCCAGCGGCCTTGGGACGGAAGGGAATTCCGTTCACGATTGGTTCGGGCTTTGGACTACGCTACAGCCGCGCGCAGGGGGGACCTCGCGCCGTCGTCGCGGTCGAGCCGCGGCCATTCGACTTCGAGGAAGACACAGATGCGCACTGCCACGGGTGCTCCACGTCGCGTTCTGAGTGCCGGGATCGCGGTCGCGGCCGTCGGGGCCGGGGCGTTCGCCTTCGCCGCGGGGGCCCGGGCGGAGGCGCAGCCGGTGACGTTCCAGTTGAGGGACCTGGTGATCCAGCCGGGGGAGTCGGAGCGGCCGCTGGCTCCCGGCGGGGGCGTGTACGGGATCGCGGACGGCACGTGGGTGTTCGCGGTGAGTGCGAAGCCGCTGACCGATGCCGGTGCTGCGCTGGAGCTTCCGGCGGGGTTGAGCGTCAAGGTGGGCGCCGGGTCCGGGAGTTCGGCCTGCGCGGCGGTGGCGGGTGTGGCCGGCGTGTACAGCTGCGACTCCACTCCGCCGAACATCTACTCCTCGCCGCTGATCGGCGCGTCCGACGCGGCGAAGGACGGGACGGTCGCCTACTACGGTGCGGTCTTCGTGCCGCGGGGCGGGAGCGTCGCGGACGCGGTGGCCGGCGTGAAGACCTCGGGCAGCAGTCCGGCCGACGGGCCGACGGGCGTGCAGGCCGCGAGGATCACCGTGGAGACGCCGGACCACGTGGCCCGGAACACGCTCCGGCTGACCACCCCGGACCTGCCGGCCGGCGGGACCGTCACCCAGCAGGTGCAGGTCCACGCGGTGGACCCGGGCAAGCTCCAGCTCTTCTTCGGCAGTGCCGCGGGGCAGCCGAGCTGGCCCTCCTTCCCGGCGTCGGTCGGGGTGAAGGTGGCCGATGCGGCGGCGGCCCCCGCGGGCTCCTGCCGGCACGTGACGAGCGAGCTCAACTCGCCGACCACGATCATCTGGTGCGACCTCCCCGCCGGGGACAGCACCGTCTCCTACACCCTGGCCGCGCAGCCGGAGCTGGTGAGCTGGAAGGTGGACGTCCGGGCCGAGTACCAGGTCCTCACCTGGGGCGCCGGCAACCCGGAGGCGCACGGGACGTTCGCCTTCCTGGGCACCGCCCCCGCGCCGACCGCCTCCCCGACGGTGACGCCCACCGAACCGGGGGCCACCCCGGACCCGACGGCCACCCCGACGCCCACCGTCCCGGAGCACCCGGCCCCGACCGTCGCCGCCGCGACCGTGACCGTCACGGCCACCCCGGCCCCGGCCGGCTCCCCGTCCGCGACGACGGCCGCCCCGGCCGCGCTCCGCCCCGGTGGCGGCGACGACGGCACGCTGGCCAGCACCGGCGCGGACGACCTGACCCCGACGCTGGGCGGCGGCCTCGCCCTGGTGTCCGGCGGCCTGCTGACCCTGGTGGCCCTCCACCGTCGACGGGGCACGCACCGCCGGCGACGCGCACACCACTGACCGGGGCGCGCATCACCGCCGGCGACGCGCACACCACTGACCGGGGCGCGCATCACCGCCGGCGACGCGCACACCACTGACCGGGGAACGCATCACCGCAGGGGACGCCCGCCACTGACGGGGGACGGGGGACGGGGGACGGGGGACGGGAGACGGGGGAACGCCCGCCACCGACCCCGTCGCGCGGAACGGCCGTCAACGGCCCGATCAGTGGGGTGCCTCGGTGGTGGTCCGAACCGGGCCCTAGGCTCGACGGCGGAGCCCGAACGACGGGACCGGAGGCCTTTTGGAGGGGTGCGGATGAGCGGGGACGGCGGCGGTTCGGGTCAGCAGCAGGGCGGTGGGCAGCCGTACGGGCAGGGTGCTCCCGGGCAGGGGGGCTGGCCGGGGTACGGACGGCCCGGGTGGAACGGCGGCGGCGGGTGGGGGCAGGGCCCCTGGGGGCCGTGCCGGTCGCGCCGAAGCCCGGGGTGCTGCCGCTGCGGCCGCTCGCGTTCGGTGAGATGTTCAGCGCCGTCTTCGACACCGTGCGGCGCTACTCCGGCGCGCTCTACCTGCCGCTCGCGGTGGTGACGGGCGTCCTGGCGGTGCCGATGGTGGTGGTGTCGGTGCTGCTGGCGGGCCGGCTCCGGGACGCGTTCGAGGCACTTCCGCAGGCCCCCGACGAGCCCACCGGGGATCAGCTGTGGGCCCTGTTCTGGCCGTTGATGGTGATCTTCGGGCTGTTCCTGCTGCTGGGGATCGTGCAGTACGTGGTGGCCGGGCCGCTGGCCACGGTGGTGCTGCGGGCCGCGACCCTCGGCCGCCGGATGACGGCCGGTCAGGCCTGGAAGGAGGCCCGGCAGCGGATCGGGGCGTCCGTCGCCTCGATGGCGCTGCTGTACGGGCCGCTGCTGGTGCTGAACGTGCTGCTGGTGGGCCTGGTGGTGCTGCTCGGCGTCGCCACCGGCAGCCCGGCGGTGTTCCTGCTGATGTTCCTGCTGAGCGCGGTCGTCGGGCTCGGCGGCTTCTACGTAGTGGTGCGGTTGGCCCCGCAGGTCCCGGTGCTGGTGCTGGAGGACAGCACCGCGAGGGCGGCGATCGGCCGGGCCTGGCAGCTCAACCGGGGCAACTGGTGGCGCAGCTTCGGCCTCACCGCGCTGGTCACCCTCATCGGCCGGATCGCGGTCGGGGTGATCAGCTACCCGCTCACGATGATCCTGTCCGTGGCGGTGCCGCTCACCTCGATGGACCTGGAGAGCGACTCCTCCCGGGTCGAGTTCGGCGACGGCACGATGACCTTCCTGCTGGTCGGCTACTCGCTCGTCATGCTGCTGGGCATGCTGGCCACCGGCCCGCTGGTCCCGCTGGTCAACGGCGTCCTCTACATCGACCGCCGGATCCGCAACGAGCGCCTGGACATCGCGCTGGCCGAGGCGGCCGGCATCCACTTCGCCGAGGCCTACGGCTACGCGCAGCAGTCCGCGCAGCCCGCACCGCCCGCGCCGTACGGGCAGCAGCCCGCCGCACCGTCCGCGCCCGTCCCGGCCCAGCCCACGGCCCCGGCCGAGCCCGCCGCTCCGGCCGCCGCGCCGACCGCCGCTCCGGCCGCCGATTCCGCGGCCGGACCGACCGCCGCACCGGACTCCGAGGAGGGTCCGACCGGGCAGTGAACCCGACCTGATTGCGGTTCAGTCACGGGCTGTCCGATTGGCCGTGGATTACGGCGATTGGTCGGCGGAACCGTGTTGTTGACGGCCACACGGGTCTCACATAATTCGTGCACCGCGCGATGACGAACGCGTTCGGGCCGACCGGGGGGACGGCCCGTTCCGCTGCGCGGGCAGCCATGTGAACCCTGGGGGGAGACCCTTGTCCGTGCCCGAACCGCCCGCCGACCCGGAGCCAACCCCGGCCCCGGAGCCAACCCCGGCCCCGGTCCCGGCTCCGACCGCCCCGCCCGAGCCGCAGCCGCAGTCGCAGTCGCAGCCCGGGCCGACGCGCCGCCTGCCCAGGGCGGTCGGCGTCGGGCTGTCGGTGGCCGGGCTGCTCGCGGTGACCGCGGCCAGCGCGGCCGTCACCGTCGCGGTGGGCCGCCCCGACCGCCCCGCGCACCCCGCGGCGGCCGCCGCGCCCCCGTCGGCCGGTCCCGGTTCCAGCGCCGGCCCGAGTCCCAGCGCCAGCCCGACGCCGACCCCGCCGCCCGCGCCGAGCCCGACCCCGACCCCGACGGTGGCCCCGCGCCCGTCCAGCACCCTGCAGGGCAGTGTCTCGGGCGGCAAGCACAGCGGTGACCTGCGGTACTTCCTGCTGCCGGTGCCCGACGACGCCGACCCGTACGGCTCCCCGGACGGCGCGATGATGAGCATGGACGACCTCCAGGCGCGGTACAGCAAGAGCGTCGACCTGAAGGGGATCCTCGACTCCTGGGGCTTCAAGGACGCGGCCACCCGCACCTACCGCACCCGGGACGGGAAGACCGAGGTGCGGACCGACCTGCGCCGCTTCGGCCGGACCGACCGGGCGCAGGGCTTCGCCGACAACACCAGCTTCGACCGGTCCTCGTTCGCCATCGACGGCGTCCCGAACGCCAAGGGCTACGTCTTCAAGCCCGAGCAGCAGGCGTACACCGGTGAGCTGGTCGGCATCGGCGTGGTCGGCGACGTGGTCTACGAGGTCACCGTCGAGGTGCAGGGCGACCCGGACAAGGCGCTGCTCTCCGACGCGATGAAGCGTGCCCGCGACCACCTCGCCGACGGCTGACGGACGTCCCGAACCCTCTTCCCAGGAGCACCAGTTGAGCACCGAACCCGCGGACGCGGCGGAGCCCGGGACGGCCGCCGCCGCCGAGCAGGCCCCCGCGCCGCCGACCTCCGTCCCGAACCCGTTCGCCCCGCCCGCCCCGTTCGTGCCCGCGCCCCCGTCGGCGGCCGGGAACCCGTTCGCCCCGCCGGTCTTCGGCGCCACCGGGCCCGACCTGGTCGAGTCGGGTGCCGAACCCGCCCGCCGCAGGCGGAGGTTCGGTGCGGGCGCGCTGTTCCTGACCGCGGTGCTGGCCGGCCCGGTGATCGGTGCCGCGGTCGGCTACGCGATCCAGTCCTCCCGGCCGCCGACGCCGCTGCCGGCCCTCACCGCGCCCAAGCCGACCTACCCGGCCGAGCGGGTGGACGCCGCGGCGCTGGCCGCCGCCGGCCCGCCGCCGCTGAACATCGACGGCGACCTGCGCCGGCTGCTGATCGACCGTCCGGCGGGCAGCACGGACCGC
Source organism: Kitasatospora cineracea (assembly GCF_003751605.1). Classification (NCBI taxonomy): domain Bacteria; kingdom Bacillati; phylum Actinomycetota; class Actinomycetes; order Kitasatosporales; family Streptomycetaceae; genus Kitasatospora; species Kitasatospora cineracea. The sequence continues at coordinate 1,354,747 of NZ_RJVJ01000001.1, read as the reverse complement.
ACCGACGGCGACGGCGACGGCTGGCTGTCCGCGGCCGACCGGGCGGAGACCTTCGGCGACAGCGAGGACATGTTCGTCGAGATGCTCGGCAACGGCTTCCGCCGCGCCGCCACCGTGCGCTGGAAGAGCGGCGACGACACCTACCGGGTGATGCTGGTGCAGTACGTGCCGGAGTCCGTGGTGAAGGCGATCACCGGCATGGTCCCGAGCGGCACTTCGGACATGGACGTCTCGAAGTTCCCCGGCAACGACGAGAGCGTCCTGCTGGTCGCCAAGCAGCCCTACACCTACGCGCGCAGCACCGAGACGTACTACTACGGCGAGGCGATCGCCCGGAAGGGCACCGTGCTGATGACCGTCCAGGTCTACGCCAAGAACCCGGTGGACCGGGCGCAGCTCGAGGACATCGCCAAGCGCCAGTGGGAGCGACTCGCGTGACCGACATCGAATCCCCGCTCCCCGGCCAGCCGCCGGCAGCCCCCGGCCAGCCCCCGGCAGCCCCCGGCCACTCAGCAGCGACCCCGGACCCGCAGCCGGCCGCCCCGGCGCGGGCCCGTCGGCGGGCGCCGAAGGCGATCGCGGCGGTGGCTGCGGCGGTGCTGCTCGGGGTCGGCATCGGCGAGGTGATCATCCGGGTGCACTACGGCGACGAGCCGGCCGCCCCCGCGGCGGCCGCCGCCCCCGCCGTCCCCGCGCCGTCGGCGAGCACGCCCGCCCCGTGGGGCGCCAAGTCCGACGGCACCCACTTCGGCAGCCTGCGCGACCTGCTGCTGCCGGTGCCCGACGGGTACCGGCTGGGGCCGGACTACAAGAGCCTCGGCAACGACGGCGAGTTCGTCGGCGCGGACCTGGACCGGGCGCAGGAGGAGATGCTGGCCGAGGTCCCGGAGAAGTACCGGGCCCGGCTGAAGGACGCGCTCTCCACCCTGCACTTCACCGGTGTCGGGGTGCGCAGCCTGACCCGGTTCGACAACCGGCTGACGGCGGCGCTGAAGCTGACCAGGTTCGACCAGCAGGCGGTGTCGGAGCAGAACGCGCTGTTCGGGGCGCTGGTCGACGACAGCGACCTGTTCCGGCGCGGGCCGGACGTGCCGGGCCACCCGGACGCGCGCTGCGTCCTGCCGGCGCTGCGGGCGGGCGACCAACTCGACTACGTGACCTGCTACTCGGCGGTGGGCGACCTGCTGGTGCAGCTGCGGGTCGAGGGCGTGGCGCCCATCGACCAGAACAAGGTCGTCGACCTGTTCCGCCGGCAACTGGACCGACTGGGAGTCTCCGCATGAGCAGCGACACCACCCCGCCCCGGCCGGGCACCCCGACCACCGCCAAGGCCCCCGCACCGCCCGTCCCCGTACCGCCCGTCCCCGTGCAGCCCGCTCCCGCGCAAGCCGTCCCGGCCCCGGACGCCCCGGCCCCGGACGCCTGGGCGGTGCAGGCGAAGGCCGACCGCCGCCGCCGGTGGCAGGTCGGCGCGGCGGTGCTGCTGACGGTGGTGACCGGGGCGGCGACCGCCGTCCTGGTGACCCTGCCGGAGCGCACCGACGTCCCGGGCCTGGCCACGCCGAACGACGGCCGGTACGCGTTCCCGGAGCTGACGCTGCCTCCGCTGCCGTCCGGCGCCTCGGCCCCGTCCGACTACAAGATCAGGACCCACGCGGCGGACCTGCGGGGCCTGCTGCTGCCGCCCCCGAAGGGCGCGGTGGCCGCCACCCCGCCGGCGTCCCCGCCCCCGACCGCGTCACCGTCACCGTCGGCGTCCCCGTCCGGCAGCGGCACCGCGTCCCCCGCCGCCGTCCCGAGCCTGCCGCCGGTGGCGGGCCGCTGGGTGCCGTGCGACCGCGACGCGATGCTGGCGGCGGACGACGCGTACACCCTGCGGCTGACCACGGACGCCTGCCGGGGCGCGGCGGCGCAGGGGTGGACGGCCGCCGACGGCACCCGCACCGAGTTGCGGCTGCTGCACTTCGGGACGGGCGACGAGGCCGCCGACTTCTTCGCCGGCGCGCTCCGGATGACGTCGTCGAAGGACATCGCGTCCTGGCACCTGGACGTCGACGGGAAGTACCCGGTCGCCTTCGGGCAGGTGGACGTCCGGCTCTCCGACGCGCAGGCCGGCGGGATGCCCACCGGCCGGATCGGCTGGGTGCAGAGCGGCGACGTGGTGGCGGTGGTCCAGCTGACCAATCCGCGGGGCGTCCCGCTGCAGGCCTTCCGTCAGGTGGTCGCGCTGCAGAGCGGCCTGCTGGCCTGACCCCGACCTGCCGCGACGGCGGTCCGCCGCCGCCGGGGTGACGCGCCGTCGGCGCCCGGGCTCCCGGCCCGTCCCCCGCTACCCCTAGGGGGCGGGGCCGGGGGGTCATCCCGTGGGGGGAGGAAAGCCCGGCTCCCCAGCGCATTCCGTGAGGTGGTGGTGCACGGCTACGTTGATGACCGTGTCCACAGTCATCAAGACGGACGGCCTCACCAAGAGGTTCCCCCGGGTCACCGCGCTCGACCGGCTCACCGTGGAGGTGGAGCCGGGCGTGGTCGGCCTGGTCGGGGCGAACGGTGCGGGCAAGTCCACTCTCATCAAGATCCTCCTCGGGCTGTCCCCGGCCACCGAGGGCACCGGACAGGTGCTCGGCCTGGACATCGCCACCCAGGGTCCGGCGATCCGCGAACGCGTCGGCTACATGCCGGAGCACGACTGCCTGCCGCCGGACGTGTCCGCCACCGAGTTCGTGGTGCACATGGCCCGGATGTCCGGCCTGCCGGCCGCCGCGGCCCGCGAGCGCACCGCCGACACCCTGCGCCACGTCGGCCTGTACGAGGAGCGCTACCGCCCGATGGGCGGCTACTCGACCGGCATGAAGCAGCGCGTGAAACTGGCCCAGGCGCTGGTCCACGACCCGCAGTTGGTGCTGCTGGACGAGCCGACCAACGGCCTCGACCCGGTCGGCCGGGACGAGATGCTCGGGCTGATCCGCCGGATCCACTCCGACTTCGGCATCTCGGTGCTGGTCACCACCCACCTGCTGGGCGAGCTGGAGCGGACCTGCGACCACCTGGTGGTGATCGACGGCGGCAAGCTGCTGCGCTCCTCCTCCACCGCCTCGTTCACCGGCAGCACCCAGCTGCTCGCCGTCGAGGTCACCGACCACCCGTCGGACCGCACCTTCGACGCCGACGCGGTGCTGACCGAGCGGCTGGCCGCGGCCGGCCTGACCGTCCGCGCCGACGGCAGCCGGATCCTGCTGGTGGAGATCACCGGCGACGAGACGTACGACACCGTCCGCGACACCGTGGACGACCTCGGCCTGGGCCTGATCCGGCTGGAGCAGCGCCGCCACCGGGTCGCCGAGATCTTCAGCACCCGGTCCGACGAGGACGAGCACGGCGAGCACGGCGGACCCGGGCACGGGCAGGAGCACGGGGCCGCCGCGTACCAGGCCGCGGCCGCAGGAGGCGAGCAGGCATGACCACCCCCGCCGACGCCCACAGCGGCGTCATCCACGACATCGGCTACCGCCCGTACACCGGCCCGCGGTTGGGCCGCCGGTACGCCACCCGTTCGCTGTACGTGCAGAGCCTGCGGGCCGCGTTCGGCCTGGGCCGCTCCGGCAAGTCCAAGGTGCTGCCGTTCCTGCTGCTGGGCGGGATGGCCGCGCCGGCCCTGGCGATGCTGGCGATCGCGCTGTTCGCGCACCTGGACAAGATGCCGATGGACTACGCCGGCTACCTGTCCTCGTTCGCCGTCCTGCCGCAGATCTTCCTGGCCGCGCAGGCCCCCGTGCTGATGTCTCGGGACCTGCGGCACCACGTCGTCCCGCTGTACTTCTCCCGCCCGGCCACCCGCGGCGACTACGTGGCGGCCAAGTTCACCGCGATGTTCAGCGCGCTGATGATCGTGCTGGCCTCCCCGCTGCTGCTGCTGTTCATCGGCGCGCTGCTGGCGAAGTTCCCGCTCGGCGACAACCTGCTGCACCTGCTGTACGGCCTGTTCGCCGCCGTCCTGTACGCGCTGCTGTACGCCTCGCTCGGCCTGCTGATCGCCGCCGCCACCCCGCGCCGCGGGTTCGGCGTCGCCGCGATCATGGGCACCCTGATGATCACCCAGGCGCTGGCCTCGATCGTCTACGCGCTGAACGGCGGCTTCGACCCGGTCCGGCAGGAGTCCGCCTCCTGGGCGTTCGTGGTCTCGCCGTCCACGCTGGTGGAGACCCTGGTCAACCAGCTGTTCGGCCTGGGCGACAACGGCGCCGTCAACCTGCACGCCCCCGGCGGGGCCGGCGCGGCGGTGTTCGCGGCCGTGCTCGTCGCACTCACGGCCGGCGGCTACGCGCTGATGCTGCGCCGCTACCGGAACGTCTGAGAGGCAGCCATGGCCGTCATCACCATCGACAAGGTCTCCCGCTGGTTCGGCAACGTGGTCGCCGTCAACGACGTCACCATGACCATCGGCCCCGGCATCACCGGCCTGCTCGGCCCCAACGGCGCCGGGAAGTCCACCCTCATCCACATGATGAGCGGCTTCCTCGCGCCCTCCTCCGGCACCGTCGCCCTCGACGGCGCCCCGATCTGGCGCAACCAGGAGGTCTACCGGGAGATCGGCCTGGTCCCGGAGAAGGAGTCGATGTACGACTACCTGACCGGCTGGGAGTTCGTCCTCGCCAACGCCGAACTGCACGGCCTGGCCGACGCAGGCGCCGCCGCCGAACGGGCGCTCGCCCTGGTCGAGATGGAGTACGCCCAGGAACGGCAGACCGGCACCTACTCCAAGGGCATGAAGCAGCGCGTCAAGATGGCCTCCGCGCTGGTCCACGACCCCTCGGTGCTGCTGCTCGACGAACCGTTCAACGGCATGGACCCGCGCCAGCGCCTGCACCTGATGGAACTGCTGCGCCGGTTCGGCGCCGACGGGCGCACCGTGCTGTTCTCCTCGCACATCCTCGAGGAGGTCGAACAGCTCGCCCGGCACATCGAGGTGGTGGTGGCCGGCCGGCACGCCGCGTCCGGCGACTTCCGGGAGATCCGGCGCCTGATGACCGACCGCCCGCACCGCTACCTGGTGCGCTCCAGCGACGACCGGCAGCTCGCCTCCGCGCTGATCGCGGACGGCTCCACCGCGGGCATCGAACTCGACGCCGCCGAGAAGGCCCTGCGCATCCAGGCGATCGACTTCCAGGGCTTCACCACCCTGCTGCCCAAGGTCGCCCGGCAGGCCGGCATCCGCCTGTACACCGTCTCCCCGGCCGACGAGTCGCTGGAAAGCGTTTTCTCGTACCTGGTCTCGTCCTGAAGGGCCCACCGATGAACACCACCGTCGCCCGGCTCACCGCGCGCGGCCTGTTCGGCCGCCGCCGGGTCCTGGTCCTGCTGGCCGTCCCGGTCCTGCTGCTGGTCCTGGCCGTGATCGCCGCCAACAGCACCCTGGACAAGCTGGACCTCGCGCACAACGTGCTGGGCAGCCTCGCCCTGGGCACCCTGGTGCCGATCACCGGCCTGATCGTCGGCACCGGCGTGATCGCCACCGAGATCGAGGACGGCTCGATCGTCTACCTGCTCGCCAAGCCGCTGCCCCGCTGGAAGATCGTCACCACCAAGCTGGCCGTCGCCGTCGCCAGCACCTGGCTGCTCGCCGCCGTCCCCACCTACGTGGCCGGCCTGATCCTGTACGGCAGCGCGGACGGCGTGGCGCTCGGCTACGGCGTCGGCGCGCTCGCCGCGGGCGCCGCGTACAGCGCGCTGTTCCTGCTGCTGGGCGTGCTCACCCGGCACGCGGTGATCGCCGGCCTCGCCTACGCGCTGATCTGGGAGAGCCTGATCGGCAACTACGTCGAGGGCGCCCGCACCCTCTCCGTCCAGCAGTGGGGCCTGGCCCTGACCAAGGCGGTCGCCGCCGACGGCACCGTCATCGCCCCCGTCGGCCTGGCCACCGCGGTCTGGCTGCTGATCATCGTCGCGGCGGGCGCCACCGCCTTCGCCTCGGTCAAGCTGGCCGGACTCACCCTCGGCAGCGAGGAGTAGCTCCGGGCTGCGGGCTGCGGGCTGCGGGCTGCGGGCTCAGGGCTGCGGGCTGCGGGCTCCGGGCCCCGGGCACGCGAAGGGGCGGGAGAGGTCACCGAACCTCTCCCGCCCCTTCGCGTGCCCGCCCGCTACACCGTCCGGTTGCGGCCCGCGCCCCAGCCGGCCACCGCCGCGACCGCGGCCAGCACCAGCAGCACCAGCAGCGTCGCGTCCCAGCCGCCGGTCAGTTGGTGCAGCGCACCCGCGCCGACCGGGCCGGCCGCCGCCACCATGTAGCCCACCGCCTGGCTCATCCCGCCCAGCCGGGCCGCGCCCAGCACGCTGTCGGTGCGCAGCACGATGAACGCCAGGCCCAGGCCCAGCGAGCCGCCCTGCGCCAGGCCCAGCACCGTCGCCGAGAACCACGCCCCCGACACCGGCGCCAGCAGCAGCCACAGCACGCCCGCACCGTTCAGCGCCGCCATCACCAGCGCCAGACCGCGCTGCCGGGTCATCCGGCCCGCCAGCAGCGGCACCAGGAACGCACCGGCCACCTGCACCAGGTTGCTGAACGCGAACACCAGGCCCGCCTCGCCGCGCGGCATCCCGTGGTCGGCCAGGATGGTCGGCATCCACGCCACCAGGGTGTACACCAGCAGCGAGGAGATGCCCATGAACACGCTGATCTGCCAAGCCAGTCCGGACTTCCACGGGCTGGTGCCGGTCTCCTTCGACAGCGCCGCCGCGGCCGCCGGGGCCACTGGAGCCGCCTGCGCGCCCCGGACCTGCGCCGATGCCGACGCCGCCGCCGTCACCGCCACGGTCCGTTCCTGACGGGCCTTCAGCACCTGCGGCAGCCAGGCCACCGCCGCGACCAGCGCCAGCACCGACCAGGCGCCCAGCGAGGCCTGCCAGCCGCCGCCCAGCGCGTGCTCCAGCGGCACCGACAGGGCGGCCGCCATGGTCGCGCCGACCAGCATGGTGGTCGAGTAGACGCCGGTCATGGCCGCCGCCTTCTGCGGGAACTCGCGCTTCACCAGGCCCGGCATCGACACGTTCAGCACCGCGATCGCCACCCCGATCACCACGCAGCCCGCGTACAGCGCCGCCACCGACGGCAGCACCCGCAGCAGCACCCCCGCCCCCAGCGCCAGCACCGCGCCCAGCACCACCCGCTCGGTCCCGAACCGCCGGGTCAGCCGCGGGGTGAGCGGCGCGCCCACCCCCTGGAACAGCACCGGCACGGTGGTGATCAGCCCGCTCGCGGTGGCCGACAGGCCGAAGGTCCGCTGGATCTCCACGACCATCGGCGACACCGCCGCCAGGCAGGCCCGCATGTTCAGGGCCACCAGCACGATCCCGACCAGCAGCAGGACGGGGTGGGCGTACTTGGTGGCGGCGGTTCGGCGGCCGACCCTCGGTTCGAGGGCGGGCTGCACGGCACGGGTGACCGACATGGCGGGGCTGACTCTCTGTACGGGGGTGGAAGAAAAGTGAAAGGGTGTAACGGAACTGACGGCCCATCACGAAAGCGTCAAGGCATCACGTCAGCGACAGCACATCGCACCGGTGATACCGCCTGGCCGGACCGACCGGGCGTTACTTCCGCGCGGCGATCTCGGCGAGCAACTGCTCCACCGCCGCCGTCGGCTCCGCCAGCAGCGCCCGACAGGCCGTCTCGGCCCGCTCCGGGTCCCGGCTCTCGATCGCGTCGACCAGCGCCGCGTGGGTGGCGATCACCACCTCCGGCATCTCCTGGTCGCCGAACGCGGTGCGCATCGACTCCCGCACCGAGGCCCCGAAGTACCGGTACACCTCGGTCAGTGCCGGATTGTGCGCCGCCTCCACCACGGCCGTGTGGAACTCCAGGTCGTGCTCGACGGTGGCCTCCCGGCCGGTCCGCTCCGGGTGCGCCGCCATCACCGCGGCCTCCCGCTCCAGCGCCGCCCGCATCCGGGCCAGGTCCTCCGCGGTGTGCCGCTCGGCGGCCAACCGCGCCGCCTCGGTCTCCAGCGCGGCCCGCACCTCCAGCACGTCCCGCACCCCCGACCGCTGCACCCCGCGCAGCACCGCCGCCGGATCGCTCGTCGACCGGACGAACGTCCCCTCCCCCTGCCGCGACACCAGCATCCCCGCGTGCACCAGCACCCGGATCGCCTCCCGCACCGTGTTGCGCCCCACCTGCAACCGCTCCGCCAACTCGTGCTCGGTCGGAATCCGCGCCCCCACCGGCCAGACCCCGGACGCCAGTTGCTCCCGCAGCTGCTCGATCGCGGCATCCACCAACGACCGCCGCCCCGCCGCCTGCAACCCCTCCACGCCCGGACTCCTCTCCGCACTCACCGATCGACCGGCCGGCCGGCCGGCCGACACCAGTCATCCTACAACCTCTTGCCCGGTCATCCTACAACTGGGCGACCGGACGGGGTTTGGGGTGCTTCTTCACGATTTATTGGGCCATGGGGAGCTAATGCCAGTGATTTCCGAGAATCGAGAATCTCATATCCTTCCCCCTCTTCCGGAATTCGGATTCCGCTGTGCCCTGTCGCCCCGTGGGCTAGTGTCCTTGTCGGCGCCGGCGCGGTGCCGGTGCGAAACGGTTCAATGGGGGTAGAGATGAAATCGGTTCGACACCGCACGGTCTCCCTGCTGCTGACCGCGGCTTTCGGGGCGGGAATTCCGCTGGTGACCGCCCCGGACGCGCTCGCCGCCTCCGGGGACTGCGCGAGCACGGACGTCTGCCTCTTCGACAACGAGAACTACACCGGTTTCATGTTCGCGCGCGATGCGTACTGGGACCAGCAGGTCGCCACCTGGAACCTGTCGGTGGCCGGCTTCAACGACCGGATGTCCTCCTGGATCAACAACGGCCCGCACGACGCCAGGTGGTTCTGGGGGGCGAACGCCACCGGTGGCAGCGAGTGCATGAACAGCTCCTCGCGCAACTCGTACGTCGGCTGGTACGACAACGACGAGGCGAGCAGCATCCAGGTCTACACCGACGCGGGGGCCTGCTGACCTCGGTCGGCATTTCGGCGGGCCGCCCCGGCGGGGCGGCCCGCTCCACACGTGGGGGACAGAGGGTCACATGGCAGGGATCAGAATTTCGGGCGCCCGCCGGACGTACGGTTCGAGCGGCGGGGAAGTCCACGCGGTCGACGGAATCGATCTGAAGATCGCCGACGGAGAATTCGTCGTCCTGATGGGCGCGAGCGGTTCGGGGAAAACCACGCTGCTCAATCTGATCGGCGGGCTGGACCGGTTGTCGGCGGGCCGGCTGGAGGTGTGGGGGACGGATCTCGCCGGACTGTCCGAGGCCCGGCTGGCCGGGCTGCGGATGACCTCCATCGGCTTCGTGTTCCAGGAGCTGAACCTGCTGCCCGAGCTCACCCTGCAGGAGAACGTCGCCCTGCCGCTGGAGGGCGCGGGCGTGCCCCGGGCCGAGGCCCGCCGCCGGGCCGACGAGGCGCTCGCCCGGGTCGACCTGGCGGAGCTCGGCCCGCGCTTCCCCGACGAGGTGTCCGGCGGCCAGCAGCAGCGCGCCGCGATCGCCCGCGCGGTGGTCGGCGAGCGCCGCCTGCTGCTCGCCGACGAGCCGACCGGCGCGCTCGACTCGGCCACCGGCACCCAGGTGATGCGGACCCTGCGCGAACTGTGCGACTCCGGGGTGACGGTCGTCGTCTCCACCCACAACCCGGCCAACGCCCAGTACGCGGACCGGGTCGTCCGGATGCGGGACGGCCGGATCGACGGGATCACCGCCGGGAACTCCGCCACCACCGGGCGGTCCGCGTGAGGGCACCGCGCGAGACGAACCTCTGGCTGGCCTGGCGCCTGGTCATCGGCCGCGGCTGGCGGCGCTTCACCCTGGTGGCGCTGTTCGCCGTCCCGGTACTGCTGTCGGCAGCGTCCCTGCAGGTCATCGGCATGCTGAACCTCACCGGCGAGCAGAAGGTCCGGTCGCAGCTCGGCGGCGCCGACCTGTCGGTGACGGCACCGGGCGGCGGCCCGTCCGGCCCGGCGGTCCTGCCCGTCCCCCCGGCCGGGGCCGGCCAGGTGCTCCAGGGCCGGTCCTCGCCCGCGTTCCCGCTGGTGCTCTCCGGGACGACCCAGCAGGTCGGCTACCGCGAGACCGACTGGTCGAGCCCGCTGGCGTCCGGCCTGCTGCGCACCCTGACCGGGCGGCTGCCGGCCGCCGCCGACGAGATCGTCCTCTCCCGGACGCTCGCCGAGGACAACCACCTGGGGCCCGGCGACAGCGTCGTCTTCCCGTGGGCCCCGGCGTCGGCGAAGGACGCCCGGGTCGTCGGCACCGTGGAGGACCCGACCGCCTACCGGGCGCGGTTCGCGGCGGGCGGCCCGGGCCTGTTCGCCCGGTGGGACGACCACGGCCACGGCGCGCTGCTCGGCCTGGCCACGACCTGGCTGGTGAAGACCGACCCGGCGACCGGGACGGGGCTGGCGAACGCGGCCCGCGGCCGCCGCTGGCAGGTGGTCACCCGGGCCTCGCTGTCCTCCGCCCGCACCCTGCTGGACGCCCAGCCGGGGCTGCTGGCGGTGCCGGGGGCGGCGATCGTGCTGTTCGGCGCGGCGGCGGCGTTCAGCCTCCGGATGCGCCGCCTGAACCGCCAACTGGGCCTGCTGTCCGCCGTCGGCTTCAGCGGGGACCGGCTGGTGCGGCTGGCCCGGACGGGCGGGGCGGCGGCCGTGACGGCCGGCACCGCCGCGGGCCTGGTCGGCGGCGTCCTGCTGGGGCAGGCGGCCCGGCCGCTGGTCCGGCAGGCGGTCCAGCGCGACCTGGGCGCCTTCTCGCTGCCGTTCACCGCGCTGGGGCTCCTCGCGCTCGGCGCGGTCGCCAGCGGCGTCGCCGGGATCTGGCTGCCCACCCGGGCGGCCCGGACGTCCTCGGTGCGCGAGCGCCTCACCCGGGCGTCCCGCCCGACGGGCCGGTCGCGCCGCCGCACGGTGGTGGCCGTCACCGGCGCCCTCGGCGGCCTCGCCCTGCTGTTCGCCGCGGCCCAGGACGCCGGTGTGGTCGGAGCGGTCGGATCGGTGCTGCTGGTCGCGGCCGCCCTCGCGGCGCTCCCCGACGCCCTGCACCTGCTGGCCCGGTTCGCGGCCCGGCTCCCGCTGTCCGGCCGCTTCGCCCTGCGCGACCTGGACCGGGAGCGCCGCCGGCCGGTCGCCGCGATCGCCTCCAGCGCGCTGGCCGTGGTCCTGGCGGTCGGCGCGGCCACCTTCGTCGCCTCGCAGACCGAAAGGGACCGCACGAGCTACGTCGGCTCGCGCCACCTCGACCAGGTCGAGGTCCCGCTGCGCTACACCGAACCCTCGGCGGCCGTCCTGGCGGCCTTCCGCGGCGCGGTCGGCGACACGGTGCCGGTGGAGGCCGTGCAGAGCGTCGTACCGAAGGGCGCGGGCCCCAGGACGGAGGGCAACCGCCTCTCGGTGCCCAAGGCCGTGCTCCGGGCGGGCCCGCTCCAGCCCGGGATCGTCGCGGTCGTGGACACCGGGGCCCAGTTCCGCGACCTCACCGGCCGGACGCCGACCCCGCGCGAGTGGGCGGCCCTCACCGGGCAGCGGGTCCTGGTCCTGGACCCCGACCTCCCGGACGGGCTCACCGGCGCGGTGCTGTACGCGCAGACCCGGCGCGAGGACCCCGGGCTGCAGGTGGCTGTCGACACCGTGCGGTCCGACCCCGTCGATCCGGCCACGCTGGTCCAGGCGAAGGCCGTGATGACCGGTGCCGCAGCCCGGGCGAAGGACCTCGACGTCTTCACCGACGGCTACCGCGCCACCCTGCCCGCCACGCCGCCCGCGGACCTGGAGGAACGGCTCGGCCGCGCCCTCGAACCGCTCGGCGTCCCCACCTCCGACCTGCACGTCGAACGGGGCTACCGACCGCCGCTGCCCGCCCGCTGGTCCGTGATGCTCACGATCGGCGCGGCCGTCGCCCTGCTGTCCGCGATGACCGCCGTGGGCGGCGCCGCCCAGGAGCTCCGCCCGCGCCTGCTGCTGCTGCGCGTCATCGGGTTCCCCGGCGGCGTCCAGCGCAGGGTGCTGGCGGTGCAGGCGGCCGTCATCGTCGGCCTGGCGATGCTGATCGGCACCCTCGGCGGCTGGCTGGTGGCGGGCAGCCAGCTCTGGCCGCAGCACGTCCCGGTCGTCCTGCCCTGGCCCCTGGTCCTCGCCACCGCGCTCGGCGTCACCGCCCTCGCCGCGGCCGCCGCCGCCGCACTCCGCCCCCGCACCGGCACCCGCCTGCGCGAACGCTGAACCCCGCCCCTGGGGTCCCGCTCCACCGCCCCGGCGGCGTTGTGCGGCTCACACCCCGCGGAGGGAACCGACGGTCCGCGTACGGGCGTTCCAGTGCTCGGAGTGGTGCCCCGGGCAGTGACCCGGAAATGATCCCTTTGTATGCTCCGCTCTCCGGCTTCATCCGTCCGCCGCACCGATCCGGGGCGGACGGAGCGGTGGCAGAGGCGCCCGACGGCAGCCTCCGGTGAAGGGTGCAGGTATGACAGGCCAGAGGGCGGGGTCGTCGGGCGAGGACCCCGGGTGGTGGGAGAGCCTCCCGCCGCAGGGCGACGGCTACCGGCAGGACGCCCCCCAGCGTGACGACGCACCCGCGCCGCACATCCCGCGCCACCGCTCCGCCGACCACGACACCCCCGCCAGGACGCCGGCCAGAACCCCCGCCCGGACCCCGGCCCGGGGCCGCACCGACGCCCAGGCCCGGGGCAGCGCCGGAGCCGGCGCCCCCGCAGCGGCCGGCGGCCGGGCCGAGGCCCGCCGGGCCGCGCAGGGCGGCGGACGGGCGGCCGCCGCGGCGGGCCGCCGCAAACCCCGCCGGACCAGGCGGATAGTCGTCTGGAGCCTGGTCGGCACCAGCCTCGCCGTGGTCGGCACCGGCGGTTTCCTCTACTGGCGGCTGAACGCCAACCTCTCCTCCTGGGACAGCGCGGGCGTCAGCGAGAGCCGCCCGCCGGAGGCGCAGGCCGACGCCAACGGCAACAAGCCGATGAACATCCTGCTGATCGGCTCGGACTCGCGCGACGGCGCGAACAAGGACCTCGGCGGCGGCGACGAGGGCGGCGCCCGCTCCGACACCACGATCCTGTTGCACGTCTACGCGGACCACAAGCACGCCGTGGGCGTCTCGTTCCCCCGCGACGCGCTGGTCAACGTCCCCAAGTGCATGCTGCCGAACAAGAGTTGGACCAAGGACCAGCCCAACGTCATGTTCAACAGCGCCTTCTCGGTGGGCAACTTCAAGGACGGCAACCCGGCCTGCACCCAGAACACCGTGGAGAAGCTCACCGACCTGCGGGTCGACCACACCATCGTGGTGAACTTCGAGGGCTTCGCCGCGATGACCAAGGCGGTCGGCGGCGTCGAGGTCTGCCTCCCCAACGACATCTACGAGCGCGACATCAACCCCAACCTGCCGCGCAAGGGCAAGCTGATGTACCCGAAGGGCGTCCAGAAGGTCGAGGGCCAGGCCGCGCTGGACTACGTCCGGCTGCGCCACGGCATCGGCGACGGCTCCGACGTCGGCCGGATGCAGCGCCAGCAGGCGTTCCTGTCGTCGCTGATCAAGCAGGTCAAGTCGAACGGGATGAGCCCGACCAGCCTGTTCCCGCTGGCCGACGCCGCCACCAAGTCGCTGACGGTGGACGAGGACCTGGACAGCGTGCAGAAGCTGACCGACCTGGCGATGACGCTCAAGAACATCGACCTGCACGACATCAAGTTCCTCACCACCCCCTGGCACTACCAGGGCGAGCGGATCGGCCTGAACCACCCCGAGGTCGACCAGCTGTGGGCCTCGCTGAAGGCCGACCGCACCCTGGACGGGCAGGACGCCAGCGCGGGCAGCGCCGCCCCGAGCCCCGACCCGGCCGCGCCCACCGCGACCCCGGCGCCGCCCGCGGACGGCACCGGCGTGAAGGTCGCCGTCTACAACGGCACCACCACCGGCGGGCTCGGCACCAAGGCCGCCGCGACGCTGAAGGCCGCCAACTACACCGTCACCTCGACCGGCAACGCGCCCAGCCAGAACCACGCCACCACGCTGGTGCAGTACGGCTCGGCCGGGCAGAAGGCGCACGCCGAGGCGGTGGCCGCGCTGTTCCCCGGCTCGACCGTCGAGGCGGGCGGCGGCGCGGGCGTCACGCTGATCCTCGGCAAGGACTACGCGGCCACCGCCCCGGCGGCCGGCACCGCCACCACCACCGACCCGGGCCCGGTCGCCTCCAAGGTCGCCGAGGACGCCCGCTCCGCGGACGACGACGCCTGCTCCAACCTCGCCTACGGCTGACCGCAGGGCTCCTGACGGGCCGTCAACGACCCGTCAGCGGCCCGTCAACGGCCCGTCAGCGCCCGCCGGAAGCGCGAAGGGGACCGGGCACCCGCCCGGCCCCCGCGCCGCGTCACGACCCGCCCGGCGCCGTTGCGGCGCCCGCCGAGGGCCGTGAGCGCCTCAGCCCAGCCCGAACACCCGGTCCAGCACCACGGCCACGCCGTCCTCGTCGTTGCCGACCGTCACCTCGTCGGCCACCGCCCGCAGCTGCTCGTGCGCGTTGCCCATCGCCACGCCGTACCCGGCCCAGCGGAACATCGGGACATCGTTGGGCATGTCGCCGAAGGCGATCGTCTCGGCGGCGGTGACGCCCAGCCGGCGGGCGGCCAGCGAGAGGCCGGTGGCCTTGGTCAGGCCGAGCGGGAGGAGTTCGACGATGCCCGCGCCGGCCATCGTGATGCCGACCAGCTGCCCGGCCACCGACCGGGCGGCGTCGGCGAGCTGGTCGTCCGTCAGCCCGGGGTGCTGGATGTACAGCTTGCTGACGGGGGTGGCGAGCAGCTGGTCGGGGGCGACCTGGCGGAGCGGCAGTTCGGTGCCGATCCGCAGCTTGTAGCCGGGCCCGGCGAGCACCTCGCCGTCCAGGCCGTCCTGGTTGGCGGCGACGGCGAGCGGGCCGACCTCGGCCTCGATCTTGGCGAGGGCCACCGCGGCCAGCTGCCGGTCCAGGGTGACGGAGGTGAGCAGCTTGTGCGCGCCCGCGTCGTAGACCTGGGCGCCCTGCCCGCAGACCGCTATCCCGGTGTACCCGATCTCGTCGAGCACGGGCCTGGTCCAGCCGGCCGAGCGGCCGGTGACGATGATGTGCTTGGCCCCGAGCGCGGTGACCGCGCCCAGGGCCTCGCGGGTCCGGGCGGAGACGATCTCGGCGCTGGTGAGCAGCGTCCCGTCGAGGTCGGTGGCGACCAGCCGGTAGGGCAGGGGGGCGGTGCTCATGGCGCGGAGTGCTCCTGGACGAAGGGGTGTTACCGGGCGGCGACGGGCTCCAGCACGGCCTTCCCGCCGAGGAACGGCCGCAGTGCCTGGGGGAGGACCACCGAGCCGTCGGCCTGCTGGTGGTTCTCCAGCAGCGCGACGATCACCCGGGGGACGGCGACCAGGGTGCCGTTGAGGGTGGCGAGCGGGCGGACGCCGTCGGCGTCGCGCATCCGGATGGAGAGCCGGCGGGCCTGGTACTCGGTGGTGTTGGAGGTGGAGGTGACCTCGCGGTACTTGCCCTGGGTCGGGACCCACGCCTCGATGTCGAACTTGCGGGCGGCGGAGGCGCCGAGGTCGCCGGAGGCGACGTCGATCACCCGGTAGGGCAGCTCCAGCGCGTTCAGGAAGTCCTTCTCCCACTGGAGCAGGCGGCGGTGCTCGGCCTCGGCGTCCTCGGGGGTGGTGAAGACGAACATCTCCACCTTCTCGAACTGGTGGACCCGGATGATGCCGCGGGTGTCCTTGCCGTAGGTGCCGGCCTCGCGGCGGAAGCAGGAGGAGAAGCCGGCGTACCGGAGCGGGAGCCGCTCGGCGTCCAGGATCTCGTCCATGTGGTAGGCGGCGAGCGGGACTTCGCTGGTGCCGACCAGGTAGCGGTCGTCGTCGGCGAGGTAGTAGACGTTCTCGGCGGCCTGGCCGAGGAAGCCGGTGCCGTCCATCGCGGCGGGGCGGACCAGCGCGGGGGTGATCATCGGGGTGAAGCCGGCCGCGGAGGCCTGCGCCATCGCCATGTTGACCAGGGCGAGCTCCAGCAGCGCGCCGGGGCCGGTCAGGTAGTAGGAGCGGGCGCCGGCCACCTTGGCGCCGCGCTCGGTGTCGATCGCGCCGAGCAGCTGGCCGAGTTCGACGTGGTCGCGGGGCTCGAAGCCCTCGGCGGCGAAGTCGCGCGGGGTGCCGATCTCCTCCAGCGTGACGAAGTCCTCCTCGCCGCCGACCGGGGCGGCCGGGTCGAGCAGGTTGGCCAGCGAGCGCTGCAGCCGCTCGGCCTCCTCCTTCGCCTCGCCCTGCGCGGCGTCGGCGGCCTTCACCTCGGCGGCCAGCTCCTTGGTGCGGGCCAGCAGGGCGGCCTTCTCCTCGCCCTTGGCGGCGGCCACCCGCTTGCCGAGCTGCTTCTGCTCGGCGCGCAGCTCGTCGAAGCGGGTGCCGGACGCGCGGCGGCGTTCGTCGGCGGAGAGCAGGGCGTCGACCAGGTCGACGTCCTCACCACGGGAGCGCTGCGAGGTGCGCACTCGCTCGGGGTCTTCACGGAGCAGGCGGAGGTCGATCACGGGCTCCAGCCTACCGGTGGCCGGGGGCGGGTTCCGGGACGCCGCCCGGCCCGGCCGGGGGCGGGTTCCGGCCGCCGGGCGGTTCGTGGTGTTGTGCTGCCTTCTGGGGCGGAATGTGGCATTCTGTCCCGGGCCGGTCGGGAAAGGGGCCGGGGAGACTCCGCCCGGGCCTGGGGATAACCCGGCTCCGCCTGTGGATAACCCCGGTGGACAACTCCGCCCGGGGCGGGTTATCCACAGGTTCGCGCCCGGGCCTGTGGACAGGGGAGAACCGAAGGTCCGCAGGCGTCCGAACCGGGAATTCCAGGTTTCAAACCTCGATTCGGCTTCTCGAGTGAGGGAATTCGCTCGCTCGCCCAGGTGATTTGTCGGCGCAAGGGCGACTCTGGTCCGATAAGTCCATTCCGCGCCCCTAGTAGATGATCTGACCGGCACTGGGGGTTTCTTTACCGTTTTGTCGACTCACGCCGGGCCCTGTGGATAACTGCCCGTCAGCTGGGGACAACCGCCCCTGTGGATGCCGCCCGCCGCCCTGTGGATGAACCGCCCCGCCCGCCGCGGCGCCCGGGGTGGCCGGCCGCACCGCAGGTGAACGGGGTTCGGCCGGGCAGGTGACGGGCGGGAGGGACGGAAATGAACGGAACGGGACCGCGTACGGTCCCGTTCCGGCCGGAATCACCCCCGTGCGCCCGGGGGCGCGCTCAGAGTTCCCCGCGCCCGTCCAGGCAGCGCGAGAGCCAGTCCGCGGCGTTGGCGAAATCCAGGTCCGAGGTACCGGCCCGCAGCGGCGCCGAGGTGCCCTGGTCGGCCCGCGGGTAGGAGCCGAGGAAGCGCACCTGCGGGCAGATCCGCTTCAGGCCCATCAGCGCCTCGCTGACCCGCCGCTCGCTCAGGTGCCCCTCGCAGTCGATCAGGAAGCAGTAGTTGCCCATGCCCTCGCCGGTCGGCCGGGACTCGATCCGCATCAGGTTGATCCCGCGCACCGCGAACTCCTGCAGCAGCTCCAGCAGCGCGCCCGGGTGGTCCTCCGGCAGCCACACCACCATCGAGGTCTTGTCCCAGCCGGTCGCCGAGGACACCCGCCCGGGACGCCCCGCCAGCACGAACCGGGTGGTCGGCGACGCCACGTCGTGGATCTCGTCCGACAGCACCTCCAGCCCGTACAGCTCGGCCGCGAACGCCCCCGCCACCGCCGCGTCGTAGCGGCCGTCCTGGACCAGCCGGGCCGCCTCCGCGTTGGACGCCGCCGACTCCCACTGCGCGTCCGGCAGGTTCGCGGCCAGCCAGTGCCGCACCTGCGGCTGGGCCACCGGGTGGCCGCTGACCGTCTTCACGTCCGGCAGCGAGGTGCCGGGCCGCACCAGCACCGCGAACGAGATCGGCAGCAGCACCTCGCGGTAGATCATCAGCGGGCTGCCGTTGATCAGCTCGTCGCTGGTGGTGGTCACCGCGCCGTCCACCGAGTTCTCGATCGCCACCATCGCGCCCGCGGCCTCGCCCGCCCGCACCGCGTCCAGCGCCGCCGACACCGACGCCACCGGCGTCAGCTCCCGGGTCCCGGCCTCCGGCAGGGTGCGCAGCGCCGCCTCCGTGAAGGTGCCCGCGGGCCCGAGGTAGGTGTAACGGGTCGCCGACATGACCGCCTCCGAACGAACAGCGAGTGTGCATGGCCCGAAGGCCGATCCGCCTTCACCCTAGCCACTTCCGCGGCCCGGCCCGGCCCCGTTCCGCACTCCGGGCAGCGGCCCGGACCCCTGTCCGGGCTCAGCCCTCCAGCAGCGGCTGCCCCACGTACCCGCCCTCGGGCGCGCCCGGCGGCACCGCGAACAGCGCGGACGCCTCGTGCCGCAGGTAGCGGGACAGGCCGTCGCCGCGCGCCAGCCGCTGCTGGACCGGGACGAAGCCGTGCGCCGGGTCGGCCTGGTACGCGGCGAACAGCAGCCCGGCGTCGGGGGAGCCGTCGGGCAGCAGGCCGTCGTGGAAGGAGAAGCCGCGGCGCAGCATCGCCGCCCCGCCGTTGGAGGCCGCCGCGGCGACCCGGACGTGCGCGTCGGGGGCGATCCGCAGGACGCCGTCCGGGTCGGTGGCGGCCAGGTCGACGGGGGTGCGCTCGACCGCGTCGGGCCCGCCGGACAGCGGGGCGCCGTCGCTCTTGCGGCGGCCGATGATCCGCTCCTGCCTGTCCAGCGGCAGGGTGTCCCAGCCCTCCAGCAGCATCCGGATCCGGCGCAGCACCGCGTAGCTGCCGCCGGCCATCCAGTCGGGGCCGGTGGCGAACACGGCGGCGTCGAAGCCGGCGTCCTGCGGGCGCGGGTTGTTGGTGCCGTCGACCTGGCCCATCAGGTTGCGGCCGGTCATCGGGTGCGGCGTCGCGCCGGGCGTCCGGGCGAAGCCGGACATCAGCCAGCGCGGCGCGGCCAGCCCGGTGGCCAGCCGGACCAGCACCCGCAGCGCGTGCACCGCGACCAGGGCGTCGTCCGCGCCGATCTGCACCCACAGGTCGCCGCCGGAGCGGGCCGGGTCCAGCGCGTCGCCGGGGAAGGCGGGCAGCGCGGCCAGCGCCTCGGGGCGGCGGTCGGCCAGGCCGGCCTTGTCGAACAGGGTCGCGCCGAAGCCGAAGGTGACGGTCAGCGAGCTGGGTCCGGCGTCCAGCGCGATCTGGTTCTCGCCCTCCGCGGCCGGCTCGCCGGCCGCCATCCGGGCGGCCGCCGCCGACCAGGTGCGCAGCAGCGCGGCCAGCCCGTCCCGGCGGGTGCTGGACAGCAGGTCGAACGCCGCCCACTCGACCCGGGCCTGGGCCGGTTCGACGATCCCGGCCTGCCGGGGGCCGTGGAACGGCACCCGGGCCCCGCCCAGCGCCGCCCCCGCGTCCGCCGCCGGGGCCTGCGCCCAGGCCCGCCGGCCCCAGGCCCCGCCGGCCGCGCCCACCGCCAGTCCGGCCCCGGCCCCGCCGAGCACCGCCCGCCGGGACGGCCCGGCCGGCCGGTCGACCGCCCGGCCGCTCACGGCCCGACCTTCAGCTGCCGGGTGGCGGTGACCTGGTCGATGTCGGAGGAGCGGACGGTCACCGACACCACCCACATGCCGTTCAGCGGGAGCTGCGCGGTGCCGGTCCAGCTGCCGGTGCCCTGCGGCTGCAGGGTGACGGGGAGCGGGCCGAGGTCGCGGTCGGGGAGGGTGAACGCGAGTTCCAGCTCCGGGACTTCGGCGGGCCGGCCGGTGGAGTCGGCGAGCTTCAGGGTGACCTGGTTCGGGCCGGTGGCGACCGGTTCGACGGTGACGGTCGCGGTGCCCTTGGCGTTGGGGGTGCGGCCGCCGGTGTCGTAGGGGAGCTTCAGCTCCTCGGTCCGGCCGGGCGCCGCCGGGGCCCCGGCCCCGGCGGCGGGGGCGGCGGGCGCGGCGGCGACGGCCCGGGCGACGCGACCGGGCGGGGAGTTGGTCAGCATGGTGGTGAC
This sequence comes from Kitasatospora cineracea, assembly GCF_003751605.1. Classification (NCBI taxonomy): domain Bacteria; kingdom Bacillati; phylum Actinomycetota; class Actinomycetes; order Kitasatosporales; family Streptomycetaceae; genus Kitasatospora; species Kitasatospora cineracea. The sequence goes on along the minus strand of NZ_RJVJ01000001.1, from coordinate 1,334,699 downwards.
GACCAGGACCAGGACGGCCACCGAGGTCTCCACCACCACGCTGCGGCGCAGCCCGGCCCGGGCGGGGGAGCCCGCCGCGGCGCGCTCGCCCCGGGCGCGGTCCCGCAGCGCCCGCTGCCGGGCCAGCTGGACGGCCCGCGCCGGGTCGCCACCCCCGGCGGTGCTCTCGCCCGCGCCCCCGGCGGTGCTCTCGCCCGCGCCCACCGCGGCGCTCTCGCCCGCGCCCCCGGCGGTGCTCTCGCCCGCGCCCACCGCGGCGCTCTCGCCCGCGCCCCCGGCGGTGCTCTCGCCCGCGCCCACCGCGGCGCTCTCGTCGGCCCGGGCCTCCTGCGGCGCCCCGGCGCTCTCGTCGGCGGTGCGCAGCCGGGCCGTCCAGGCGCGGGAGATCCAGGCGACGCCGAGCATCGCCGCCACGCAGCCGACCTTGATCAGCAGCAGCCGCCCGTACGAGGTGTCGACCAGTGCGCTCCACGAGCCGAGGCCGCGCCAGGACTGGTAGACGCCGGTCGCCACGAGGGCCGAGACCAGCCACAGGGCGAGCTTGGAGAAGCGGTCGACGGCGGCCGCGGGCAGGCCGTGGCGCAGGCCGACGACCAGCACGGCCAGGCCGCCGAGCCAGCCGGCCATCGCCAGCAGGTGCAGGGCGGCCAGCGGCAGCGCGAGGGCGACCTGGATGCCGACCGCGGAGTGGTCGGCGCCGACCCAGGTCGCGGTCAGCGCCAGGGCGAGGGCCAGCCCGGCCAGGCCGAGGCCGAGCCGGGCGTCGCGCTGCGGGGCCTCGGCGGCGGCCCGCTCCAGCCGGCGCAGCTCCGCCTCCTCCTCGTCCTCCGGTTCGTCCGCGGGCTCCGGGGCGGTGGGCTTCGGCTGCGGCGTGCCCAACTGGCCGACCAGCAGCGACAGGAAGACGCCGGCGGCGGCGAGCAGCAGCAGCCGGGCGGCCAGCGCGGTGCCGATCCGCTCGTCCAGGGTGGCGCGCACCAGCGACAGGTCGAAGGACTGCCCGAGGCCGGTGCCGCGCTCGTACGGGCCGCGCAGCAGCAGCACGGCGACGGTGGACAGCAGCAGCGCGACCCAGCCGGTCATCAGCAGCCGCTGCACGCCGCGCACGGCCGTCCCGCCGGGCCACACCACGAGCACGAACGCGGCGGCGCCGGCCAGCAGCGCGAACGCCGCGTAGGCGACGGTGCGGGCGGTGCCGTAGGCGAAGGCGACCGCGCCCTGCGCCTCGGCGCCCTGCACGGCGGCGGCGTTCACCGAGGTGTCGGAGGGCGCGCCGATGGAGAAGGTGAACGCGCCGCCGACGGGGTGGGAGTCCTCCGAGACGGCCCGCCAGGCCACCGTGTAGGTGCCGTTGCCCAGGCCGGACCGTAGTGCCACCCGGGCGGTGGCGGACCTGCCGTCGACGTGCTCGGGCTTGCCGTCGTCGACCGCCTTGCCCTGCGGGTCGAGCACCCGCACCGAGTCGGCGGCCAGCGAGACGCCCTCGCTGAAGGTCAGGGTCACCGCGCCGGGCGCGGCGGCCACCACCGAGCCCCGGGCCGGGTCGGTGCCCTCCAGGGTGGCGTGCGCGGACGCCGCCGTCGCCCCGCCGAGCACCAGTGAGAGCGCCGCCACCAGCACCGCCAGCAGCGCGCCCAGCCGCCGCCTCGCCCCTGTCACCACGTGCGTGCCTCTCCTCGTCGCCATCGCCGATCAGCTACCCGGACGGTACGTCAGCGGTTTCACCGGAACCTTGACCACGACCCGGCCCGCCCTGGCGAACTCCAGGTCCAGCTCCAGCTCGTCGCCCAGCGCGGGCTGCTTCGCCCAGTCCATGATCATCAGGTGTGCGCCGCCGCGGGCCAGGTCCAGGGTGCCGCCGGCCGGCACCGGCATCTGTTCGACCTGCTCCATCGACGTCTCGGTCGAGCGGTGCATGGTCACCGACCCGGCGGCCGGGCTGCTCACGCTCACCAGGGTGTCCGCCCCGCCGCTGTTGCGGACCGTCAGGTAGCCCGCGCCCATCCCGTCGGGCGTGGCGGGCAGCGGTATGTACGGGTCCGCGACGGTCAGCTTCGGCGCGCCGCCCGGCCCGCCGGAGGACTGGTGCGCCACCGCGACCGCGCCCACCGCCAGGGCGGCGGCCAGCCCCGCCCCGACCAGCGCGCCGCGCCGGAACGCCCGGCTCACACCGCCACCCCGTTCGCCATCAGCTCCAGGTCGTGCCGGTAGACGTCGATCGAGGTGCCCGCCATGTACAGCAGGTGCGCCTTGTCGTCGCCGGGCAGGAACGCCAGCACCTGCGCGCCGTGGGTGGAGGTGACCGCGCCCTTGGCGTCCACCACCGGGTCCTCGACCAGGATGCCCAGCGGCTTGGCCGCGGCCTTCACCTTCGCCAGGTCGCCGGTCATCCCGACGAAGTCCTTGCCCATCGAGTCCAGCCAGGTCCGCAGCACCTGCGGGGTGTCCCGCTCCGGGTCGGTGGAGACGAACACGACCGCCAGCTTCTCCCGCTGCTCGGGGGTCAGCTTCGACATCGCCACGCCGATGTCGCCCATCGTGGTCGGGCAGACGTCCGGGCAGCTGGTGTAGCCGAAGAACAGCAGCACGGTCTTGCCCGCGGTCCGCGCCCGCAGGTCGTACGGCTGCCCGGAGGTGTCGTCCAGCACCAGGTCCGGCTTCTCGAAGTTCTTGCTCAGCACCGTGCCCCGGTACTGGCTGGTGGACGCCTTCTTGCTGACCTTCGCCGCCCCGGAGTCCTGGGTGCCGCCCCCGGACGAGGAGCAGGCGGACAGCGCGAGCGAGGCGCCGAGGACGAGGGCGGCGGCGGTCAGGAGCCGGGGGCGGGTGCGGCGGAGGGAGGCCAAGGGACTTTCCTGTTCGTGCGGGGAGCGGGCGCGGAGGGACGGAAGGGTGCCGGGGCGGGGCCTGCGCGGCCCCGCCCCGGCCGGGGTCAGGACTGCGCGGAGCGGCGGCGCAGCCCGGCCACGCCGAGCGCCGCGCCGACCACGCCGACCACGATGCCGACCACGCCCAGCGTGCGGGCGGTCGAGTCGGAGGACTTCGCACCGGCCACGGCCTGCTGCGCGCCGGCCGAGTCCGTCGAGTGCTGGTCGGCGGCGGTGGTGGCGCCCGCGGCCTTGGTCAGCTTCAGCGCCGGGGCGGGCTTGGACGGCTCGGGCTGCCCGTCCTTGGCCTCCTCGATCCAGCGGACCACGTCGCCGTTGTCGTACGTCTGCAGCGCCTTGAAGACCAGCGTGTCGGTGTCGGTCGGCAGCGCGCCGAGCGAGACCGCGAAGTCCTGGTACTGCCCGGGCGCGATCTTGGTGCCGTCGTTCGCCGTCCAGGTGATCTTCGAGACGGCCTCGGTGATCTGCTGGCCGTGCGAGTCCAGCGGCTTGTCGAGCTTCGACTTCTCCAGCACGGCGGTCCAGCCCGGGACGGGCTGGGTGCGCACCGAGGCCATCGGGTGGTCCAGCGGCAGGTTGACCTCGACCTTCACGGTCGAGGCGGTGTCGCTCTCGTTCGGCACCCGGAACGCCACGGCGCTGTAGCCGCCCTGCTGGACACTGCCCGGCTGGACGGTGACGTGGGCGAAGGCGGGCACGGCGGACGCCAGCAGGGCGCCGGCCGCCACCGCGAGCGCGCCGAGGGAACGACGGGCGGTAAGCGAACGCATCAGGGGACTCCTGAGGAAAGGGGCCGCGCGGCAGTGCGCGTCGGCACGCGGGGAGGTGCGGGAGACTCGGCCGGCCCGCTCACGGCGCGGGCACGGCGGCAGCGGCGCGCGCCCGAGCCCCGGTCCTCCCGGGCCCGATCAGCGCGCGAACGCCACCGCGGGCGGTCCCCGGCGCGGCAGGCTGTGCCGCAGCGCCGCCGCCACCGGCAGCGGCCAGTCCTCCGGGCGCGCGGCCCGGCGCGGCGCGGCCGGGCGCCCGGTGCCCAGCAGCAGCGCCGTCAGCAGCGCCACCGCGGTCCGCACCGGCGCCGCCCACTCCCGGGCGGTCAGCGCGGCCGTCCGCACCAGCCGCCACAGCGCGGCCTCGCCGCGCCGCAGCCACCAGCCCGCGACCAGCGCCGCCGCCAGGTGGCCCAGCAGCATGCCGGGGGTCATCCCCAGCCAGCCGGACGCGTGCGGCGCGGCCGCCGCGACCACCGCCTGCGGGTCCAGGCCCGCGGCGCTCACCACCTGCTCCGGCGTGGTGTCCAGCGGGACGACGGTCAGCCCGTTGCCGGGAGCGTCGTCGCACAGCAGCCGGCCCGCGGCCACCACCAGCGGATCCATGGAGCTGTTTCCGGCCATCTGCGCGTGCGCCGCCGCCGGGCCGCTGCCCAGCCCGCTCCCGAAGAAGTGGAACAGCAGGTGCAGGCCCAGCTGCCCGGCGCCCAGCGCGGCCGCGATCGCCCCCGTCGAGCGCTCCCGCCGGCCGGCCAGCGCCGCCGCCGCGCACACCGCGGCGAACCCCGGCACCAGCGTGTCCGGCGCCACCGCACCGCCCGCCCGGACGTGCCCGAAGGCCGCCACCAGCGTGCACACCAGCGCGAACGGCACCGCCCGCAGCAGCCGCAGGTCCCAGGCGGCCGTCGGCACCCGTCCAGCGGGCACGGCGGCGCCCCGGCGGGCGGCGGCGGTGGGGTCAGTCATGGCCGGGCCATCATCTCACCGCCTACACCCCGCTCCGGGGCAGGGGCCGGGACCCGCCCGGAATGGCGGGAAACCGACCGGCGCGCGGATCCGCCCGAGCGCTGATCGGCACACCCGACGGGGCGGGTCCATCCGCCGAACGGGCGGCCTTCGCCCGTGCGGACGGTTCACCGCGCACGGCCGAGGAGATAGCTAGTTGTATGTGGAGCCGCAGCCAGGAGGGAACTCCCGTGGACATCTGGTGGACTCTGCACCTCAAGCGCGACCCGGCCAGCGTGCCGCTCGCCCGCCGCATCCTGCTCGGCGCCATGGACTCCGCCGGAGTCGATCCGCAGGTCGCCTTCGACCTCGGCCTCGCCCTCACCGAGGCCTGCGCCAACGCGGTCGAGCACGCCGCTCCCGCCCACCCCGGGGACACCTTCCAGGTCACCGCCTCGCTCAGCGGCGACCTGCTGCGGATCGAGGTCGCCAACACCAGCCCGGCCGCCGCCCCGGCCCTCGCCCCGGCCCCGGCCGAGCGCCCCGCCACCGCCACCGCCACCGCCACCGCCACCGCCGAGCGCCCGGCCCCGCGCCCGGCCGCGCCGCGCCGCCCCGCCGCCGACCGGCCCGCCCCGCGCTGCCGCACCCGCCGCGGCCGGGCCTCCGTCCCGGCCCGGGTGCTCACCGCCCGCCGCCCCGCCGCCCCGGACCGCCCCGCCCCCTACGACACCCACGTGCTGCCCCCGCTGCGCCCCGCCCTGCCGGCCCCCGCCGCCGACACCCTCCCCGACCTGGACGCCGAGTGCGGCCGCGGCCTGTTCCTGATCCACGCCCTGGCCGACCGGGTCCAGCTGCGCACCCACCCGCTGCGCGGCGCCACCGTCAGCTTCGACAAGGTCCTCACCCCGGGCCCGGCCGCCGCCGCGCTGCTGCGCACCGCCTCCTGACCCGGCGGCGGGCCGCCCGTTCGTGCCCGACCCCGCCTCGTCCCGGCCTCTTCCCCGTCTCGTCCCCGCCTCGTCCCCGGGCGTCTCACGCTCCGAAACCCGCTGGCGGAGCGTCCGCTGCCTCCGGCTAAGGTCTAGACCTTCCATCGGAGGGGACCATGACCACCACAGCCGCGGAGCCGGCCTCCGCAACCCGTCGCGCGCTGTCCCGGATGGGCAACGCCCTCCAGGGGCGGGACTTCCGCATCTGGTTCTACGGCCAGCTGACGTCCGCGTCCGGCGGGCTCGCGCAGGGCGTCGCCATGTCCTGGATGATCCTCGAACTCACCCACAACGCCGTCTGGTTGACCGTCCAGACGGCCTGCGCCTGGGGCCCGACGCTGCTCCTCGGCCCGTGGGCCGGTGCGCTGGTCGACCGCTCGGACCGGCGCCGCCTGCTGATGGTCACCCAGAGCCTGATGATGGCCGTCAGCGTGCTCCTGGCGCTGATCGCCGCCTTCGGCGGGATCCGGCTGTGGGTGCTTCTGGTGCTCGCCACCTGCACCGGGCTGATCACCACCGTCGACTCCCCGGCCCGGCAGGTCTTCGTGGTCGACCTGGTCGGCTCCGGGGCGGTGGCCAGCGCCGTCGGCCTCTGGGAGGTCGCGCTCAACGCCTCCCGGGTGATCGGCCCCAGCATCGCCGGCGCGCTGCTCGCCACCAGCGGCCCCGCGTTCTGCTTCGCCTTCAACGCGCTCGCCTACACCGCCCCGATGATCGCCCTGATCAAGCTCCGCCCGGCCGGCGGCGCCCCGCGCCGCGGACCGGCCGGCGGGCCGAAGGCCAAGGCCCGCGAGGGGCTCTCCTACGCCTGGCGCTCCCCGCTCATCCGCGGCCTGCTGCCGATGTCCGCCGCCAGCGGCCTGATCTTCGCCATGGGACTCACCCTCCCGCCGCTGGTCAGCTACGCCCTGCACCGCGGCGGCGGCGGGTACGGCCTGCTGATGGCCGCGTTCGGCGTCGGCGGCCTGCCCGGCGCCCTGCTGGCCGCCGCCGCGCCCGAACCCACCCCGCGCCGGGTGCGCACCCTGGCCCTGGCCACCTCGGTGGCGATCCTGGCCACCGCGCTCTCGCCGAACATCTACGTCGCGGTGGTCGGCCTGGCCGCCGTCGGCCTCACCTCGATCTGGTTCATCGCCACCGCCAACACCCTGGCCCAGCTGCGCTCCGCCCCCGAGATGCGCGGCCGGGTGATGTCCCTGTGGGGCAGCGCGATGACCGGCACCCTCCCGATCACCGGCCTCGCCGTCACCTTCGTCGCCCAGCACGTCGACGCCCGGATCGGCTTCTCGCTCTCCGGCGCCGCCCTGCTGCTGGCCACCCTGGCGGCCTGGCGGGCGCTGCGCCCGGCCGACTGACCCGGGCCGGGGTCCGGGCCGGGTCCGGGCCCGGTCCACAAGGGATCCAGAGCGGATCCGGACCGGATCCGGACCGGACGGAGCCGGGATGTCGAGAACGGCGGCCCGGCTCCGACCCGGGTGCGGAAGACCGCGAACCGCACCGTGAGGAGCCCGCCGTGACGTACCTGCTGCAACTGCACTTCAGTCAGCTCGACACCGCCGTCCCGCCGATCCCGGCCTGGGAGGCCGCGGCGCTCGCCGAGCACGTCGGGTACATGCGGCGGGCGGTGGCCGAACTGACCGCCGGCGGCGAGCTGCTGGAGGCCCGCGGCCTGGCGATGCCGGAGACCGCCCGGATCGTCCGAGCCACCGGCGGGGCGCCCGCCGTCAGCGGCGGGCCGTTCCCGGACGGCAAGGAGTTCCTGTTCGGCTGGTGGCTGGTCGACTGCCCGCCGGAGCGGGCGGTCGAGCTCGCGGCCCGGCTCTCCGCCGCGCCCGGGCCCGACGGGAAGCCGATGAACATGCCGGTCGAGGTCCGCGAGGTGCTGCCGGAACCCCCGGCCGAGGGCTGAGCGGGCCGGGCCGGTCCGGGCCGGTCCGGGCGCGCCGCCCGCGGCGCGAATTGCCGGGCCGGTCCGGGCGGCGGACCATGGTGATCATGAATCACCAGATGCGCGCCGAGACCGACCCGACCGGTGCCACGGACTCCGTGGTCAGCTGGCACATCGTCCGCGACGCGAACCTCACCGCCCTGTGCGGCAAGGAACTCGTCGACGGCGCCCCCGTCCAGGACGCCACCCGCTGGACCCTGGACCCCGACCACAACTGCCACACCTGCGGGGCGCTCTTCCTCCGCGAGACCCCGTACCTCCCGGACGAGCACACCGGCTGACGGCGGCCCCGGCGTACCCTGGCGGGTGCCCTGACCCGTCCCGCCGGAGGTGCTCCCGTGGTCATCGACTCCGCCACCGACGGCCGGGTCCAGCGCGGCAACGAGACCCGGCGGGCGGTGCTCGGCCGGGCCGTGCAGACCGCCTCGGTCGAGGGCCTGGAGGCGCTGTCGATCGGCCGGCTGGCGACCGACCTGGGGCTGAGCAAGAGCGGCGTGTTCGCCGCCTTCGGCTCGAAGGAGGAACTGCAGCTGGCGACCGTCCGGGCGGCCCGGCGGATCTTCCACGACCGGGTGGTCACCCCCGCCCTCGACCGGCCGGCGGGGGCGGCCCGGCTGCTGGCGCTGTGCGAGCACTGGCTCGACCACTCGCGGAACCGGGTCTTCGCGGGCGGCTGCTTCTTCTACTCGGTGACGGCCGAGTTCGACGCCCGGCCCGGCCCGCTGCGGGACGTGCTGGCCGAGTCGGCGCTGGAGTGGGAGCACCTGGTGGCCGACCTGGCCCGGGCGGCCGGCGCGGCCGGCGAACTGCCGGCGGGCACCGACCCGGAGGAGCTGGCCCTGCTGCTCACCGGTCTGCTGGAGAGCACGAACAGCCTCGCGGTGCTGCACGACGACCCGTCCCGCTACGACCGGACGCTGCGGACCGTCCGCCGCCTGCTCGGCCTCCCCGCGACCGGATGACCGAACCCCCTCGGGCCGGGCCGCCGCCCACCCCTCCAAGACTGTACGAACGGTCGCGCTAATATCTCGTCCATGGCAGCTACCGCACTCGTGCGCACCGCGCTGAACGCCACCTCCCGGATCGCCACCGCCCCGCCCGGCCGGGTGGCCTTCGAGCTCTTCCGGAACCCGCTCCTGCGCGGCCGGGTCCGCCCCGCCGAACGCGACCTGCACGAGCGCGCCACCACCGGGGAACTGGTGGTCAACGGCAAGCGGGCGCGGGTCTACCACTGGGGCGACGGCCGCCGCCCGGTGCTGCTGGTGCACGGCTGGCGCTCCCGGGCGTCCCGCTTCACCCCGTACGTGCGCGGGCTGCTCGACCTCGGGCTGAGCCCGGTCGCCTTCGACGCGCCCGGCCACGGCGACTCCGCGGGGCGGGCCACCACGATCCTGGAGTACCGCGAGCTGATCGGCCGGCTCGCCGAACGGCACGGCCCGTTCGAGGGCGCCGTCGCGCACTCCTTCGGCACCTGCTGCACCCTGCTGGCGATGGCCGAGGGCGTCCCCGTCGGGCGCCTGGTCGCCGTCGCCGGAGTCGCCGAATTCGCCTACCTGGTGGACGGGTTCAGCACCGTCCTGGGCCTGAACGACCGCCTCCGGGCGGACCTCGTCCGGCGGATCGAACGCGTCCTGCTGCCCGGCGCCGGGGACATCTGGCAGCGCTTCGACGCCACCCGCCGCCCCGAACTGGTCACCGCGCCGATCCTGGTGGTGCACGACGAGGACGACGACGTCGTCCCGCTCCGCCAGGCGCACCTGCTGCGCGCCGCGTACGGCGAGCGGCAGCTGCGCCTGCTCACCACCCGGGGCCTGGGCCACAGCCGGGTGCTGGTCGAACCGGCGGTGGTCGACAACGCGCTGGCCTTCCTCACCGCACCGCGGCCACTGGCGCTGGAACTCGCCCGGGTGCCGGCCGGTCCCGCCGCGCTGCCGGCCGCCTGACGGGACGCCGGGAGGACGTGACGGCGCGTCGGGAACGCCGGACGGCCGGCCCCGCGCGGTGGGCGCGGGACCGGCCGTCCGGGACTTCCGGCGGGCGGGCGGCCGGTCAGCCGCCGCTCTTGCGGCGGAAGGTGCGCTTGCCGCCGGCCGCGCCGTGGGCGCCGTGGATCTTCGAGTCGCCGCCGGGGCCGCCGGCCGAGCCGCGGTTCCCGTTGCCCTTGCGCTGCAGCGCGGCCAGGAACTTGGCCTTCTGGTCCTCCGGGGCGGCCTCGGTGCCGGCGTCGGCGTCGGTGGCGGCCTCCGGCGCGGGCTCGGCGGCCGGGGGGGTGTCGCTGCTCATTCGGGTCCTCCTGGACGGGAGCGGGTGTTACTAGGAGCACACCCTGCCATGCCGACCGGGGGTGCTGTCAGCCGATATCGCCCCCGTCAGCCCCGGCGCGCCGCGCCGTGCGGGTGCGTCCGCTCGTCGCGGTACTGCAGGCCGCCCATCATGAACAGCAGGGTGAGGACCGGGAAGCCGATCGAGGCGATCACCAGGACGAAGAACTGCCAGACCATGGGGTGCTCCTGTTGCCGGGGCCGGCGGCCGGGGGCCGGGCCGGGGGACGCTGCGACTGATTGGCATACCTTCGCACCATTATGTCCGAATCATCCGTGAAGGGATCACGGTCGCCCCCCTGTTCGGGGCCGGGCCCCGGCCGCAGACTGGTGGGCATGCGGGTAGAGCTGGCAGTCGACGCGCGCCGCCCCGACCGGGCCAACGAGGACTTCGCGGCCGCCACCCCGGAGGCCCTGGTCCTCCTCGACGGCTCCAGCGCCCCGGACACCCTCCGGTCCGGCTGCACCCACGGCATCGCCTGGTACGTCCGCCGCCTCGGCGTCCACCTGCTCACCAGGCTCACCGACCGCCCCGACCGCCCGATGGCAGACTGCCTGGCCGACGCCATCGCCGAGACCGCCGCCCTGCACGGCGGCACCTGCGACCTCGCCAACCCGGCCACCCCCGCCGCCATGGTGGTCGCCGCCCGGCTGCGCGGCGACACCCTGGAGTACCTGGCGCTCGGCGACTCCCTGCTGGTGCTCCACCTCAAGGACGGCCCGCCCCGGGTGATCGGCGACAACCAGCGCTTCCCCGGCGGCGAGGCGCTGCGCCGCCAGATCTGGTCCACCGTCCCGGGCACCGCCGAACGCGCCGCGCTCTACCTGCGGTACGCGATCGCCGTCCGGGCCGCCCGCAACACCGGCCGCGGCCCGTGGATCGCCGCCGCCACCCCGTACGCCGCCCAGCACGCCGAGACCGGCGCCGTCGCCCGCACCGACCTGCACGGCGTGGCCGCCCTCTCCGACGGCGCCGCCCGCTACACCGACCGCCTGGAACTCGGCAGTTGGGCCGACGCCCTCCGCCTGCTCGCGGAGGACGGCCCCGCCGAACTGATCGCCCAGGTCCGGGCCGCCGAACGCAGCGACGCCGCCTGTCTGCGCTGGCCCCGCGGCAAGGCCCACGACGACGCCGCCGCGCTCTACGCCCGGCTCTGACCCGCCGTCAGCCCCGGCCGTCCGCCACGAACACCGCCCGCCGCACCGACCCGTCCGGCGCGGTGTACCCGGCCACCACCTCGCCCGCCGCGGGCTCCCCGGCCGGCTCCAGCACCCGGCGCACCACCGGCACGGCCCCGCCCGCCACCGGCGCCACCGCCACGCCCTCGTCCACCGCGTCGCTCTCGCTCTGCATCTGCGGCACCGCCTCCCCGTGCAGCAGCCGCGCCAACTGCTCCCGCACCACCGGGTCCTGCGCCCCGTCGTAGAACCAGCGCTTGCCCAGCACCCCGTGCTCCGCCGTCCCGATCAGCGCCCCCTCCGGCGCCCCCTCCAGCGGAGCCGCCCGGTACGCCATCGGCACCAGGTAGGCGTCCCGCCCGTCCGCCACCACCATCAGCTCGATCCCCACCTCGCCCGCCGGGTCGTCCAGCCGGAACCCGCCGGCCCGCACCAGCTCCCCGCCCCCCGCCCGGAACCACTCCTGCTCCGGCAGCCACCCCGCCAGCAGCTCCAACTTGCCCGGCTCCAAAGTGGTGCGGTGAATCGTCGCCATGCCGTCCTCCGGTTCGGTAGTTGACCGTCGCTCCTCCCAACCCCCGCCCCACGCCCCCGATTCCCCACCACCGCCCGATTCCTCACCCCCTCGACCCGCGCACCCCGGGCGGTAGCGTGGCGGTCGGAACGGACCAGGGGAGGACGGCGTGGGGATCAAGCAGGTCGGCGAGGGGGCCGGGCGGCGGGCCGGGGCCGCGCTGGGGTCGGTGTCGGGGGCCGTGTCGGGAGCGGTGGCCTCGGCCCGGGCCAGGGCCGGCTCGGACTGGGCGCGGCGGGCGCTGGAGACGCACCCGAAGCCGGGGGTGCCGCTGACGGAGGAGTGGGAGGTCTCGCTGGCCGGGCTGGTCGGCCGGCTCCCGCACGTCCCGGGCCCGGCGGTACGGCTGCTGCACCTGCTGGACGGCCTCGGCCAGGTCGCGGTCGGCCCCGAGGAGCTCGGCTTCGACGGGGAGTCGGTGGCCTGGGGCAAGGTGCTGGAGATCCGCTGCCACAGCACCGTCGACCTGCTGCCGGACGTGGTGGTCGAGCGCGAGGTGGACCGGATCCGCGAGTTCCTGCCGCCCGTCCCCGGCCGCAAGTGGCTGGTCACCAGGGCCGCCGAGGCGCTGCTCACCGTCGCGCTGGCGGCGACCGCCGCCGCCGAGCGGCAGGAGCGCTCGCTGCCCTGCGAGATCGTCGCCAAGAACCTGATCGGCCGTCCGAAGAACCTGGCCGGCGGCCTGTTCGCCGCCTCCGCGCTCACCCTGATCCCGGAGGCGGGCGAGGCGGTGCTGGCCGCCGCCCGCGAACGCGGCATCCCGGTCACCGTCGTCGACGACCCGATGACCGGCCTGCACGCCGAGCGCGCCGCCCAGCTCCGCGGCGCCACCGACCGCCTCACCGAGGCGCTGCGCCGCCTGCGCGCCGCCGACCCCGGAGCCGAGTCCGGGCCCGACCCGGACAAGGCCGCGGCGGGCGCCGCCGTGCTGGCCGAACTCGACCTGCCGCCCGCCGCGGAGCCGACCTGAGCCCCGGTCAACTGCCTTCCGCTGCACGGCAGGACGGGCCGGTCGGCGCGGCCGTGCCGGTGCACACCGCCGTCCCCGGCCCGGCGGGGCCGGTCGGTCAGCGGGTCACGGAGAAGGGCGACTGCACGGGCCCGTCCTTCGCGCCGTCGTAGTCGGTGCCGACGACGGTCAGCCGGCCCGCGACGTCCACGATGCCGCCGGGGCGGCGTCCGGTACAGCCGCCGACCGGATCCGGCCGCGTACTCCTAGGAGCTCAACTCGTCGTGTCCGCGCATCCGCCCCTCCGGCTGCTCACCCCTGTCACCCGTTCCCGATCCGCGGGCCCGCCGGAAGGTTGAGCCCGGAACGCGGAAAGGCCCGCCCGGCGGCTACGCCCCGCGGCCGCCCGGGGCGTGGGCGAAGGCGTGCAGCCAGGTCAGGTCGCGGTGGCCGGGGCCGTAGCGCTCCGCCTCGTGGGAGCGCTCGACGGCCGCGACCCGGAAACCGGCGCCCTCCAGCAGGGCGGTGACGCCGGCCGCGGACTGGTAGCGGTAGAACCGGGACGCGTCGCTGCTGAAGCGTTCGACGACCTCCTCCTCGCCCTCGCCCTCCTTGAACCCGGCGAACAGCGCCCCGCCGGGCACCAGCACCCGGCGGAACCCGGCCAGCGCCGCGCTCACGTCGTGGTCCTTCAGGTGCAGCAGCGTGGCCTGGCACCAGATCCCGGCGAAGTGCCCGTCGGGGAAGTCCAGCCGGCGGGCGTCCATGACCCGGAACGGCAGCTCCGGGTGCCGCTCGGCGGCCCGGGCCACGAACGCGGCCGACAGGTCCACTCCCTGCGCCCGCAGCCCCCGCGCGGCGAGCAGCCCGGTGTCCCGCCCGAACGCGCAGCCGACGTCCAGCACCCGCCCGGCCGGGTCGGGCAGCATTCGGACGAACGCGTCCAGTTCGGCCTCCGGCAGCATCCCGGCGGTCGCCCGCTCGTAGCGCCCCGGATCCCGGTCGTACGCCCGGATGGTGCCGCTCAGGTAGTCGTCCTCCGGCATCCTCGCCGCCCCTTCCCCCGCCTCCGCCCGGACCGTCCGCCCGGCACCCTCCGAACGCCCCCGCCCCCCACCGGGTTCCGCCCGCTACTTCTCGCAGGCGACCCCGTCCCCGTCCCGGTCGAGCGCGGAGCGGTAGCCCGGCTCCCCCCGGTGCAGCGGTGCGGCGCCGGCGGCCTTCGCCTCGGTGCAGTTCTTGTAGTACGCGGCGGCCTGCTCGGTGGTCCGGGCCGGTTCGGGCGTGCTCTCGGCCTCGGTCTGCACGGGCTCCGGCGCCTCCGGGGTCGGCGTCGGCGTCGGTGTCGGACTGGGCGTCGGCTCCGGCGTGGGCGTGGGCGTGGGCGTCGGGCTCGGCGTCGGAGTGGGCGTCGGCTCCGGCGTGGGGCTGTCGCTCGCCACCGGGCTCGGCGAGGCCGTGGTGGCCGCGGGCGCGGGCGCGGCGTCCTTCTTGTCCGGCCCGAAGATCGCCGCGAGCCAGAAGACCGACATCACCGCGCACCACACCACCAGCAGCACCTTCACCCCCCGGTGCAGCCGCCTCGACCGCCACGCCATCACCCCGGCCACCGGCGGCAGGAAGAGCAGCAGCGCGATCCGCGCCACCCGGTTCCCCGTCGTCCGCTGCTCCGGCCTGGTCGATGGCGCCTGGTACGGGTTCACAGGTGTGTTCCTCGGGTGATCGGATGTGAATGAGACGTGATCATCCTCGTCCGCCGCCCTGCCCCCGTGCCCCGGGTTCGCTCCGGTCGTGACCGAACCGGAAGCAAACCGTCCGACGGCACGGCGACGCCCGGCCCCCGGGAGCGGGGCCGGGCGTCGCGGTGGTGCCGGGAGGGTCAGTTCTCGTCGGCGGGGACGGTGCCGAGGCGGCCGGCCTGGAAGTCCTCCATGGCCTGCTGGAGCTCGCGGTGGCTGTTCATCACGAACGGGCCGTACCAGGCGACGGGCTCGCGGATCGGGAGGCCGCCGAGCAGGACGAACTCGAAGGTGGCGGAGCGCGAGTCCTGCTTCTCGTCGGCGCGGACGGTCAGGCTGTCGCCGTCGCCGAAGACCACGGCCTGGCCGGTGCGGAACGGCCGCCGCTCCTCGCCCGCCGAGCCGCTGCCGGCCAGGCCGTACGCGAGGGCGTTGAAGTCCGCGCGCCAGGGCAGGGTGAGCTGCGCGCCGGGGGTGAGCGAGACGTGGGTCATGGTGATCGGCGTGTGGGTGGCGCCGGGCCCCTGGTGGCCGTCGAGCTCGCCGGCGATGACGCGGATCAGCGCGCCGCCGTCCGCCGAGGTGAGCAGCTTGACGCTGCCGCCGCGGATGTCCTGGTACTTGGGGGTGATCATCTTGTCCGCGGCGGGCAGGTTGACCCACAGCTGCAGGCCGTGGAACAGGCCGCCGGACATCACCAGGGACTCCGGCGGGGTCTCGATGTGCAGCAGGCCGGAGCCGGCCGTCATCCACTGGGTGTCGCCGTCGGTGATGACGCCGCCGCCGCCGTGCGAGTCACGGTGGATGAAGGTGCCGTCGATGATGTAGGTGACGGTCTCGAAGCCGCGGTGCGGGTGCCAGGGGGTGCCCTTGGGCTCGCCGGCCTCGTAGTCCACCTCGCCCATCTGGTCCATCATGATGAACGGGTCGAGGTACTTGGTGTTGATCTTGGCGAAGGCGCGGCGGACGGGGAAGCCCTCGCCCTCGTAGCCCTCGGGGGCGGTGGCCACGGTGAGGACCGGCCGGGCGGTGCTGTGCACCGGGTCGGGGGTGGTGACGCGCGGCAGGGTCAGCGGGTTCTCGACGGTCACGGCGGGCATGTCGGCCTCCTTCGGCGGGTCTGTGGCCTGTGTCCACCACAGTAGTTCAATGCTCAACCACTCGCAAGGTTGAACGTTGAACTATTGGCGCGCATTCCCGCCCGAGGGGAAACGGGGGGAGGGGGTCAGCCGTACATCCGGCGCATGGTGAAGTCCACCATCTGCTCGACCGCGCGGGCGTCGAACACCATCCGGTGCTCGCCCTCCATGTCGAGGGCGAAGCCGTACCCGGTGGGCAGCAGGTCGAGGACCTCGGCGCCGGTGACCGAGAAGTGCTTGGACTCCTTGCCCGCGTACCGCTTCAGCTCCTTGAGCGAGCTGAACATCGGGATCACCGGGGTCGGGGTGTTGTGCAGGGCCAGGAAGCCGGGGCGGTCGCCGCGCGGGCAGTACACCTTGGAGGTGATGAAGATGGCCTGGAAGTCCTCCACCGGCATCGCGCCGGTGGTGAAGGCGCGCACCGCGTCCGCCAGCGAGGGCGGCGAGGGTTCGGGGTAGAGCGACTGCTGGGCGGCCTGCGGGTCGCCGTACCCGGGGCCGGGCATGCCGGACATCCCCTGCTGCATCTGCTGCTGGTAGGGGTCCTGGTAGGCGCTCTGCTCGTAGCCGTACACGGGGACAAGGCTATCGGGCCGCGCCCCGCTTGGGGGCGGGTGATCCGCACAATCCCGGGCCGGGGGCCATTGTGGGACGTGACCACGTTCATACCCTGGTGACGTCCAGGGGCTTGAACAAGTTACCAACCGGTAGCATCATGGGGCGTACTGGTGGGTAAGCGGTGCGCCGGAAGCGGCCGCCCGTGGAGCAGACGAACCGGAGAAACGGTCATGGGTCACTACAAGTCCAACCTGCGGGACGTGGAGTTCAACCTCTTCGAGGTGTTCGGCCGCGACCAGGTGTACGGCACCGGTCCGTTCGCCGAGATGGACGTCGACACCGCGAAGAACATCCTCAGCGAGATCGCCCGGCTGGCCGAGAACGACCTCGCCGCCTCGTTCGTCGACGCCGACCGCAACCCGCCGGTGTTCGACCCGGAGACCAACACCGCTCCGATCCCGGAGACCTTCAAGAAGAGCTACCAGACCTTCATGGACGCCGAGTGGTGGCGCCTGGGCATCCCGGAGGGCATCGGCGGCCAGGTCACCCCGAACTCCCTGGTCTGGGCGTACGCGGAGCAGGTGCTCGGCGCCAACCCGGCGATCTGGATGTACTCCTCCGGCCCGGCCTTCGCCGGCGTCGTCCACGACGAGGGCACCGAGGAGCAGCAGAAGGTCGCCCAGCGCATGGTCGAGGGCCTGTGGGGCGCCACCATGGTGCTGACCGAGCCGGACGCCGGCTCCGACGTGGGCGCCGGCCGCACCAAGGCGGTCAAGCAGGAGGACGGCTCCTGGCACATCGAGGGCGTCAAGCGCTTCATCACCTCGGGCGAGCACGACATGTCCGAGAACATCATCCACCTGGTGCTGGCCCGCCCCGAGGGCGGCAAGCCGGGCACCAAGGGCCTGGGCCTGTACATCGTGCCGAAGTTCGACTTCGACTGGGAGACCGGCGAGCTCGGCGAGCGCAACGGCGTCTACGCCACCAACGTCGAGCACAAGATGGGCCTCAAGGCGTCCAACACCTGCGAGATGACCTTCGGCGCCAAGCACCCGGCCAAGGGCTGGCTGCTCGGCGAGACCGTCGACGGCATCCGCCAGATGTTCAAGATCATCGAGTTCGCCCGGATGATGGTCGGCACGAAGGCCATCGCCACCCTGTCCACCGGCTACCTGAACGCGCTGGAGTACGCCAAGGAGCGCGTGCAGGGCGCCGACCTCGCGCAGTTCATGGACAAGACCGCGCCGCGCGTCACCATCACCCACCACCCCGACGTGCGCCGCTCCCTGCTGACCCAGAAGGCGTACGCCGAGGGCATGCGCGCCCTGGTGCTCTACACCGCCTCGGTGCAGGACGACATGCTGGCCGCCCGCCTGCGCGGCGAGCACGACGCGGCCGCCGAGCGCCTGAACGACCTGCTGCTGCCGATCGTCAAGGGCTACGGCTCGGAGAAGTCCTACGAGCAGCTCGCCCAGTCCCTGCAGACCTTCGGCGGCTCCGGCTACCTGCAGGAGTACCCGATCGAGCAGTACATCCGGGACGCCAAGATCGACACCCTGTACGAGGGCACCACCGCCATCCAGGGCCAGGACTTCTTCTTCCGGAAGATCGTCAAGGACGGCGGCCAGGCGCTGACCGCCGTCAACGAGCAGATCACCAAGTTCCTGGCCACCGGCGAGGGCGGCGCCGAGCTGGCCGCCGAGCGCGACCTGCTGGCCAAGGCCGCGGGCGACCTGGAGGCCATCGTCGGCAAGCTGATCGCCGACCTGTCGGCCGTCGAGGCCGACGTCAAGAACATGTACAAGGTGGGCCAGAACACCACCCGCCTGCTGCTGGTCTCCGGCGACGTGGTGGTCGGCTGGCTGCTGCTGCGCCAGGCCGCCGTCGCACTGGCCAAGCTGGAGGCCGGCGCCTCCGAGAAGGACGTCCCGTTCTACCGGGGCAAGGTCGCCGCCGCGAAGCACTTCGCCCGCACCGTGCTGCCGACCACCGCCGCGCAGCGCCAGATCGCCGAGAACATCGACAACGAGCTGATGGAGCTGGCCGAAGAGGCGTTCTGACCCGGCGTCCGGCCCAGGACCGCCTGACCCACCCTCACCCCGCGGGGCCCGGTACTGCACCGGGCCCCGCGGTGTCGTTCCGGGCCCCGCGCGGCGTCCTCCGTGGCGCTGGGTCGCGGCCCGTTCACCGTTGTGTCACCGTTGCGGACTTGCCGCGGCCCTGTCCGTGTACGGGCATATGCTCAGGGGGCGGACCCGCAACCCCAACCGGCCCGCCCCGCCCTCTACCCAGGAGCAAAATGTCGACCGCCGCCCGAACGGCCCACTTCGACCGGAAGCACACGGACGACCTCATCGCCTTCCTCGCCGCCTCCCCCTCGCCTTACCACGCGGTGGCGAGCGCGGCCGAGCGGCTGGAGCGGGTCGGCTTCCGCCGGGTCAGCGAGACGGACGCCTGGGACGGCGGCAGCGGGGGCCGCTACCTGGTGCGCGGGGGCGCGCTGGTCGCCTGGTACGTGCCGGAGAACGCGACGGCCGCCACCCCCTACCGGGTGGTCGGCACCCACACCGACTCGCCGAACCTGCGGGTCAAGCCCGTCCCCGACACCAGCTCGGCCGGCTGGCGGCAGGTCGCCGTGGAGATCTACGGCGGCGTCCCGCTCAACACCTGGCTCGACCGGGACCTCGGGCTCTCCGGCCGGCTCGCGCTGCGCGACGGCACCACCCGGCTGGTGCACCTGGACGAGCCGCTGCTGCGCGTCCCGCAGCTGGCCATCCACCTCGACCGCGGGGTCAACGACGGCCTCAAGCTCGACCGCCAGCGCCACCTGACGCCGATCTGGGGAATCGGCGGCACCACCGAGGGCGCCCTGCTCGAGTACGTCGCGGACAAGGCCGGCCTGGCCGCCGCCGACATCGCCGGCTGGGACCTGATGGCGCACGACGTGCAGCCGCCCGCCTACCTGGGCCGCGACCGCGAACTGCTGGCCGGGCCCCGGCTGGACAACCAGCTGTCCGTGCACGCCGCCACCGCCGCGCTGGCCGCCGTCGCTGAGGCCGGCGGCGAACTCCCGTACATCCCGGTGCTGGCCGCCTTCGACCACGAGGAGACCGGCAGCGAGTCCGACACCGGCGCGCAGAGCCCGCTGCTCGGCAACGTGCTGGAGCGCTCCTGCCACGCCCGCGGCGGCAGCTTCGAGGACCGCGCCCGCGCCCTGGCCGGCACCGTCTGCCTGTCCTCCGACATGGGCCACGCCGTGCACCCCAACTACAGCGAGCGGCACGAGCCCGGCCACCACCCGATGCCCAACGGCGGCCCGATCCTCAAGGTCAACGTCAACAACCGGTACGCCACCGACGGCGTCGGCCGGGCGGTGTTCGCCGCCGCCTGCGAGAAGGCCGGCGTGCCGTGGCAGTCCTTCGTCTCCAACAACGCGATGCCCTGCGGCACCACGATCGGCCCGATCACCGCGGCCCGGCTCGGCATCACCACCGTGGACTGCGGCATCGCCGCGCTGTCCATGCACTCCGCCCGCGAGCTGTGCGGCGCCGAGGACCCGCACTACCTGGCGAGCGCGATCAAGGCGTTCCTGGAGGGCTGAGCAGCCCACCGGACGACGGGGGCGGGCCCGCGGGCCCGCCCCCGTCCGCGTCTCACTCCATCCCGGCCAGCACCAGCGGCAGCCGGCCCGCGCCGCCCGCCACCAGCCGCACCGGCACGCCCCAGTCCTGCTGGTGCACGTGGCAGGCCGGGTACTCGATCTCCGGGTCGTCGTCGCAGGACGCCGCCATCGCCGAGACGTGCAGCACGCCCTCGGCGACCTCGTCGGAGAGCACCAGCTCGCGGCTCAGCGCGCTGTCCGCGCCCGCGCCCGACACCAGCAGCTCCGGCGGGGTCGCGCTGACCAGCAGCCGGGTCGACGGGCCGTAGCGCTCGTCCAGCTTCTGGCCGGTCGGCGCGGAGAACACCACGTCCAACCGCAGCGCCCCCGGGGCGACCTCGGTGGCGGCCCGCCGCGTGCGGTGCGCGACCGCCTCCACCCGGACCGCCTCCTCGGGCAGCCGCAGCCTGGTCAGCCGGTGCCGGGCCGACTCCACCACCACGATGTCGCCGTCCACCACCACCGCGCCGGACGGCTCGCGCAGGTCGGTGGCCAGCGTGCTGACCTCGCCGGACGCCGGGTCGTAGCGGCGCAGCGCGTGGTTGTAGGTGTCGCTGACCGCCACCGAGCCGTCCGGCAGCACGGTCACGCCCAGCGGGTGCTGCAGCAGGGCCTGTCCGGCCGCGCCGTCCCGGTGCCCGAAGTCGAACAGGCCGGTGCCGACGGCGGTTCGCACCTCGTGGGTTCCACGTGAAACCCAGCGCAGCGCGGAGGTCTCCGAGTCGGCCACCCACATCCGCTCGCCGTCCGCGGACACCGCCAGGCCGGACGGCTGGGCGAACCACGCCTCGTCGGCCGGGCCGTCCACCAGGCCCTCGTTGGTGGTGCCCGCCGCGACGGCGACCGTCCCGGCCGCCGGGTCGAAGGACCACAGCTGGTGCACGCCCGCCATGGCGATCCACACCCGGCCGTCGAAGAACGCCACGTCCCACGGCGAGGACAGGTCGACCTCGCGGGCCGCTCCCGAGGTCGGCGAACCCTGCCACCACTGCTTCCCGGTGCCCGCCAGCGTGGTCACGCTGCCGTCCGCCAGCCGCACCCCGCGCAGCGCGTGGTTCACGGTGTCGGCCACCACCACGTCGTAGCCCAGGCCGAGACCCTCCGGCACCAGCGCCAGGCCCTGCGGCTCGCTGAACCGCGGCGCGGCCCCGTCCACCAGCCCGCGCACCCCGTCGCCGATCCGCCGCAGCACCGTCTCGCCGTCCGCGTCCAGCTCCACCAGCGCGTGGTGCCCCGAGTCCGCGACCAGGTAGTGCCCGTCCGGCAGCCGCACCGCCTTCCCCGGGAACCGCAGGTCGCCCGCCTCCGGCTCGGGCGCCACGTACGGCCCGTCGCCGCGCCGCAGCGTCCCCTTCGCCGCGTGCTCCGCCTCCAGCTCCTCCACCAGCTTGGCGATCGCGTGCGCGTGCCCCTCGCCCGCGTGCTGGGCGACCACGTACCCCTCCGGGTCGATCACCACCAGCGTCGGCCAGGCCCGCACCGCGTACTGCTTCCACGTCACCAGCTCCGGGTCGTCCAACACCGGATGGTGCACCTCGTACCGGGCCACCGCGTCCACCACCGCCCGGTGGTCCGCCTCGTGGACGAACTTCGGCGAGTGCACGCCGACGATCACCACGGTGTCCCGGTGCTTCTCCTCCAACTCCCGGAGCTCGTCCAGGACGTGGAGGCAGTTGATGCAGCAGAAGGTCCAGAAGTCCGCGATCACGATCTTGCCGCGGAAGTCCACCAGCGACAGGTCCTTGCCGCCGGTGTTCAGCCATCCGCCCTTGCCCACCAGTTCGGGGGCGCGGACGCGTGCACGAGAAGTCATGCCCCAAGTGAACCTCATCGCGCGGCGGGAGCCCGCCGGGCGGGCGGTGAGGGCGGGAGGGGCGGTTTCCGGGGCGGGCACGGGTCTGGCACGGGTCTGGCACGATCTCCCGCCGTGGGAAGAGAGCTGCGGCGCTGGAAACTGGTCGGCCGGATCCACCGGGGCGTCACTGCGGCGGTGCTCGTGGTGATGTTGGTCCCGCGGACGGGGGACGGCCCGGGACGGCTGCTGCCGGCCGCGGCCGGGGCGCTGGTGGGCGCGTTCGTCTCCGACTGGCTCTCGGCGGGCTACCTGGCCGGGCCGGGGCGGCTGTTCGGGCTGGGCTCCGGCGGCTGGACGTTCGGGGTCGGCGCGCCGGTCCGCAGTTCGGTGGGGCGGCGCGGGCTGTGGCAGCTGCGGCGGATCCCGCTGCCGGCGCTGCGTCCGACGTCCCTCACCGCCGGGCCCGCGCTGACTCCGGGACGGCTGGTGTCGGCCCTGCTGCTGTTCCTGGGGACGGTGGTGCTGGGTTCGCAGCTGCTGGCCCTGGCGGGCGGGGGCTTCGGCCGGCTCGCCGAGGCGACGTGCCTGCTGGGCGCGGTGGGGCCGATGCTGCTGACGGCCACCGTGTACGCGGGACCGGTGGGCGAACCGGGGGACCCGGCGGTCTGGGAGGTGCTGTCGGCGCTGCAGCGCGACGTCGCCGAGGGCCGCCGCCTGCTGGACGCGCTGCCGCCCTCCACCGACGCCGCGGCCACCGCGGAGGCCGTGCGGAGCGTGCTGCTCGCCGAGGGCCGCTACCGCGAACTCGCCGGTCCGGCACAGGAGTCGGCCGCCGGCGGGAACGCCGTCGCCGTCCTGCTGCACGCCCGGGCGCCGGCCTACCTGGACGAGACCGGCGCCGCCGACGACGCCGACCGCGAGGCGTTCGCCGTCCTGTACGCCGCCGCCCGCCGACTGCCGCGCGCCCTCCGGGCCGGCAGCGACCTGGAGGCGCTGCACGAACTCGCCCTGGGCCGCACCGGATCGGCGATCGACGAGGCCCGGTCGGCCGCCGCCGTCGGCAGCGTCCCGCTGCGCCGCGGCATGGCGTACGCGACCCTGGCGCCGGCCCTGCACCGCGCGGGCCGCCCGGAGGAGGCCCGGGCCGCGCTGGAGTCGGCCCGGCGGACCGGGCCGGTGACTGCCCGGCTGGAGTTCCTGACCGAGCTGGTCGGCACCCCCGCGGAGGTCTGATCCCGCTCAGTCCGCGCGGGCCGCGCAGTCGCGGACCAGGGCGACGGCCGCGTCCAGGCGGGCGTGGTCGGCGGGGCCGAGGGTCGGGTTGGCGGCGCGGCGGGCCCGGGCCGCGGCCAGCTGGTGGTCGGGGACGGGCGGCAGGGCGCGCAGCAGCGGGACCAGGATCGCGGGGGCGAGGGCGGCGAACTCGGGCATGCCGAGCATGGCCTGGGCGAGGACGACGGCGCTCATCGCGGCGTCCAGGGCGGGATCGCCCTCGGTGGCGGTGTTCCAGTCGATGACGACCGGCCCGCGGGCGGTGAGCAGCACGTTCTCGGGGTGCAGGTCGAGGTGCAGCACCCGGTCGCCGGGCCGGGCGGCGGTGCGCGGCGGGACGGCGTGCAGCCGGCGCAGCAGGTCGGCGAGCAGCTGCCCGGCGGCGGCGGGCGCGAGCGCGCCGGTGGCGACGGCCTGCGCCAGGGTGGGGCCGTCCAGCCGTTCCATCAGCAGGTCGGTGGGCCGCTCGCCGGGCTGCGCGGCCGGTACGGGGTAGCCGTGCCCGGCGAGGTGCGCCATCAGCTCGGCCTCGCCCCGCGCGTCGGTCCCGTCGCGGTAGCGGCGCAGCACCCGCCCGTCGGGCAGCGCGAAGACGTCCGCGGTACGGCCGGTGCCGAGCAGCTCGCCCGCCCCCGTTTCCGCCCTCGCCCCTGGCCCGTCCGGGCCGCCGTTCCCCTCGGCCATGCCGACCTCCGTCTCCGGTCTCCCCGGCTCCCGTCCCCCGGCTCCGCCACCGGCCGGTAGCCGGTAGCCGGTAGTACGTCTAGTACGTCCGGCGCCCCGCCCCGGTTCCGTCCGCTCCCGTCCGGCCGCGCGCCGAAACCTGCATGACGCCGCCAGGCCCGCGCGCGACAATGGCCGGATGATCGCGTACGTGCCCGAGGACGATGTCGAAGTTCCGCCCGCCGTCGCCGAGTTGGCGGCCGGTGAGCCGGTCGTCGCGGTGTGGCGCAACGAGCTGCACGGCCTGACGTTCCGGCTCGGCGACGGCCCGGGCCGGCGGTTCGTGAAGTGGGCGCCGCCCGGCAGCCCGGCGGACTTCGCGGCGGAGGCCGAACGGCTGAGCTGGGCCCGGCGGTTCACCACCGTCCCGGAGGTGCTCGGCCTGGGCGGCGACGGCGAGGGCGGCCGCTGGCTGCTGACGGCCGGCCTGCCGGGCCGTTCCGCCGTCGACGAGCAGCTCAAGCGGGATCCGGCGACGGCCGTCCGGGCGATCGGCGAGGGCCTGCGGGCCTTCCACGAGGCGCTGCCGGTGGCCGGCTGCCCGTACGACTGGTCGGCGCCCGCCCGGGTCGCCCGGGCCGTCGAGCTGCGCCGCGACCCGGCCCACTGGCATCCGGACCTGCGCCACCACGGCAGCGTGGACCGGGCGTTGGCGGTGCTGGCCGACCCGCCGCCGGTGGACGTCGAGGTGGTCTGCCACGGGGACGCCTGCGCGCCCAACACCCTGGTCGGGGCGGACGGCCGCCCGTCCGGCCACGTCGACCTGGGCGCGCTCGGGACGGCCGACCGCTGGGCGGACCTGGCGGTGGCGTCCTGGAGCACGGTGTGGAACTACGGCCCGGGCTGGGAGCGTCCCCTGCTGGAGGCGTACGGGGTCGAGGAGGACGCCGGGCGCCTCGCGTACTACCGCCTGTTGTGGGACTTGACGTAGCCCCCGGTGGCACCATGGCGGGTGCCGCCCGACGGCGGGCCGGCGAGCAGACGAGGAGTCGGGGACATGGGTCGGAAGTTCGTGGTCAAGGAGCGCCTCTTCGCGGTCGGCGACGACTACTGGGTCGAGGACGAGCACGGCGAGAAGTGCTTCCTGGTGGACGGCAAGGTGCTGCGGATGCGCGACACCTTCGAGCTGCAGGACCCGGCGGGCAACACGGTCGCCACCATCCGGGAGAAGGTGCTGACCGTCCGCGACGCGATGAAGATCGAGAACGCCGACGGGGACGTGGTGGCGACCGTCCGCAAGAAGCTGTTCACCCCGTTCCACGACAAGTACCACGTGGAGCTGGAGAACGGCGGCGAGTACGAGATCCACGGCGACCTGATCGACAAGGAGTACACGGTCAAGGGCGACGGCCACCACCTCGCCGAGGTCTCCCGCAAGTGGTTCCGGATCCGCGACACCTACGGCGTGGAGATCGCCGACGGCGTCGACGTCCCGCTGATGATCGCCGTCGCGGTCTGCCTGGACCGCCTGGTCGAGCACAACGACTGAGCCGCGGCCGCCCGCGGCCCCCGGCCGCGCCCGCCCCGTGCGCTATGTTGTGCCGGTCCTCGGCACGGGGCCGGCGGCCGGACAGGCAGGAGGGGCGGGACGCATGAGCGACATCCTTCACCAGCTGGGATACGCGTCCGCGTACGGTGCGGTCGGGCTGGTCCTGCTGCTGCTCGGCGTGGTGCTGGTCGACGTGCTGACGCCCGGTGAGCTGCGCCGGCAGATCTGGATCGAGCGCAACCGGAACGCCGCCGTGGTGCTCAGCTCGGCGCTGCTGGCGATCGGCGCGATCGTGTTCACCGCGGTGATGTCGACCTACCAGGAGTTCGGCAAGGGCCTGGCGGCGGCGGCCGTGTTCGGGGTGTTCGGCCTGCTGCTGATGGCCGTCTCGTTCTGGGTGCTGGACCTGGTGACGCCGGGGAAGCTGGGCGAGCTGCTGGTCGACAGCGAGCCGCACCCGGCGGTCTGGGTGACCGCCTCCACCAACCTGGCCGTGGCCGCGATCGTCTCCGCCGCCATCTACTGACGCACCGGCGCCCCGCGGCGGGCTCAGCCGGCCGCCAGCCGCCCGGTCAGCCGGGCCTTGGCGGCGGGCCACTCGCCGGCCAGCATCGAGAAGTGCACGCTGTCGCGCCAACTGCCGTCCGGGCGCCGCTTGTTCCGCCGGAAGGTGCCCTCGTGGACGGCGCCGAGCCGCCGGATCGCGTTCTGCGAGCGCTCGTTGCGGTGGTCGGTCTGCCAGGACACCCGGCCCATGCCGAGCTCCTCGAAGGCGTGCGTCAGCAGCAGCAGCTTGGCCTCGGTGTTCACCGCGGTGCGCCACACCGCGCGGGCGTACCAGGTGCCGCCGATCTCCAGCAGTTCGTCCTCGGCGGCGGCGTCGTAGTAGCAGCTCATCCCGACCGCCCGCCCGCTGCCGACCGCCACCACCGCGAACGGGACGCAGTCCGGGTCGGCCAGCCGGGTGTCGACGACCGCCGCCATGTCCGCCTCGGTGCGCGGCATCGGGACGGGGATCCACCGCCACACCTCCTCGTCCCCGCCGCCGGCCGCGAACAGGTCGGGCACGTGGGCGCGGGTCAGCGGCTCCAGCCGGACGTGCCGGCCGGACAGGACGACGGGTGCGGGCAGCTTCGCGGTCATGCGCCCCACCGTAGGGCCAGCTTTGCACCAGTAGCAAGCCATATCTGCACTAGTGCAAACATCCCGGGCCGTGCGAAAGGCCCGGCACCCCCGCGGACGGGGACGCCGGGCCTGCCGCGGACGCCTTACAGGAAGGAGTTGACCTGGATGGTCTCGGTCCGGCCGGGGCCGACGCCGATCGCCGAGATCGGGGCGCCCGACATCTCCTCCAGCGCCTTCACGTACGCCTGCGCGTTCTTCGGCAGGTCGCCGAAGGTCTGCGCCTTCGAGATGTCCTCGCTCCAGCCGGGCAGGTTCTCGTAGACCGGCTTGGCGTGGTGGAAGTCCGACTGGTTGTACGGGAGTTCCTCGACCCGCTTGCCGTCGATCTCGTACGCCACGCAGACCGGGATCTGCTCCCAGCCGGTCAGCACGTCCAGCTTGGTGAGGAAGAAGTCGGTCAGGCCGTTGACCCGGGTCGCGTAGCGGGCGATCACCGCGTCGAACCAGCCGCAGCGCCGGTCGCGCCCGGTGGTGACGCCGCGCTCGCCGCCGATCCGGCGCAGCGCCTCGCCGTCGGCGTCCAGCAGCTCGGTCGGGAACGGGCCCGAGCCGACCCGGGTGGTGTACGCCTTCAGGATGCCGATGACCCGGTCGATCTTGGTCGGGCCGATGCCGGAACCGGTGCAGGCGCCGCCGGAGGTCGGGTTCGACGAGGTGACGAACGGGTACGTGCCGTGGTCGACGTCCAGCAGGGTGCCCTGGCCGCCCTCCAGCAGGACGACCTTGTTCGCCTTCAGCGCCTCGTCCAGGACCAGGGTGGTGTCGGCCAGGTACGGCTTGATCTTCTCGGCGTAGCCCAGGTACTCCTCGAGCACCAGCTCGGCCGGGATCGCGCGCCGGTTGTAGAGCTTGACCAGCAGCTGGTTCTTGTCGTGCAGCGCCGCCTCGATCTTCTGGCGCAGGATCGACTCGTCGAACAGGTCCTGGACCCGGATGCCGACGCGGTTGATCTTGTCGGCGTAGGCCGGGCCGATGCCGCGCCCGGTGGTGCCGATCCGCCGCTTGCCGAGGAAGCGCTCGGTGACCTTGTCCAGCGTCCGGTGGTACGGGGTGATCAGGTGGGCGTTGCCCGAGATCAGCAGCTTCGAGGTGTCGATGCCGCGCTCGTCCAGGCCCTTGAGCTCGGAGAGCAGCACGCCCGGGTCGATCACCACGCCGTTGCCGATCACCGGCACGACGTTGGGGCTGAGGATGCCGGAAGGCAGCAGGTGCAGGGCGTACTTCTGGTCGCCGATGACCACCGTGTGACCGGCGTTGTTGCCGCCCTGGTAGCGGACGACGTAGTCGACGGAGCCGCCGAGGAGGTCGGTGGCCTTCCCCTTGCCCTCGTCTCCCCACTGGGCACCAACGAGCACGAGTGCCGGCACAGGCGTACACCCCTTCCGGTTGGGGCATCCTGCGTAGACCGCAGTCTGGCCCGAGATGGACGAAGCCCCTGGCGCAATGGCGCAAGGGGCTCTTGCACCGAGAGATTACCTGAGGAAGGACCGGTCGTGTCGTCGCTGTCCACGCCCGTATCCCGCCCCCCGGACGACGCCGGGGCCCCCGGGCCGCTGCTGGTCCTGCTCGATCCGTCGGCCCGGGAGGCCGACGGCGAATCGGTGCGGATCGCCAAGGACGTGCTGTGCGGCGGTGCCGACGTCAAGGTCGCGCTGCCCGAGAGCCCGTCCGAACTCGACCGGGTGCTCGCCCACCGGGGCAGGCGCCGGGCGGTGGTGATCGGGTCCGACCAGGCGCTCCAGCGGGTGCTCCAGGCCCTGCACCGGCAACGGGAGTTGGACACCGACCCGGTCGGGCTGGTCCCGGTCGGCGGGCCGGTCGCCACCGCCACCGCCCGGCTGCTCGGCGTGCCCCCCGAGCCGGTCGCGGCCGCCCGCGCGGTGCTGGCCGGCGCCGCCCGCCGACTGGACCTGCTGCTCGACGACGGCGGCGGCGTGGTGCTCGCCGAAGTGCGCTTCACCGGCCCGCGCCAGGGCCGGACGGGTGGTTGGCGTTCGCTATGGGCGAAATTGGCTGCGGCCGAGCAGGCGAGCCCCACCGGACCGGAGGAACTGCGCATCGAGGCCGACGGCCGCCTGCTGGCCGACGTCCACCAGCGGGTGCGCCACCTGCGGGTGGCCATGGTCGACGGCGCGATGGAACTCGCCCTGGACCTCGACGGCCGCCCGCAGCGCCACCGGGCCGGCCTGCTCACCGTGGCCGGCCGCGACTTCGGCTACGAGGCCGACGGCTGCCCGGTCGGCCCGGTCCGGCACCGCACCTGGACGGTCCGCCCGGACTCCTGGCGGCTGCTGCTGCCCGCCGCCTGAGCGGCGGGCGGGTCCCGGTCACCCAGCGTGAGCAGGCTCACGTTCCGGTGGCCCGTCCACTGTGCGAAGCCCTGATGACAAGGGCGTGAAGGCAGCCGCCCGTTGTGCGAAAAACTGGTAAGCGGCGGTATCTACGCGCGTACCAGGAGGCTGCCATCAGGCCGTTCGCCCGGGCTGCCCTAGACTCGGAGACGTGCCACGTGGTGACGGACGACTCAACCACGACCTGCTCCCCGGCGAGAAGGGCCCCCAGGACGCTTGCGGCGTCTTCGGTGTCTGGGCTCCCGGCGAGGAGGTCGCAAAGCTCACGTACTTCGGCCTGTATGCCCTGCAGCACCGCGGACAGGAATCCGCGGGCATCGCAGTGAGCAACGGCTCCCAGATTCTCGTCTTCAAGGACATGGGACTCGTCTCCCAGGTCTTCGACGAGACCTCCCTGGGGTCGCTGCACGGGCATATCGCCGTCGGACATGCCCGCTACTCGACCACCGGGTCCTCGGTCTGGGAGAACGCCCAGCCGACCTTCCGCGCGACCGTTCACGGCTCGCTGGCCCTCGGCCACAACGGAAACCTGGTCAACACCGCCGAACTCGCGGCGATGGTCGCCGAACTGCCGGGCGAGGAGCACGTCTCCCGCTCCGGCCGGACCGCGGCCACCAACGACACCGACCTGCTGACCGCCCTGCTGGCCGGCCACCCGGACCTCTCCATCGAGGAGACGGCCCGCAAGGTGCTGCCGGACGTCAAGGGCGCCTTCTCGCTGGTCTTCATGGACGAGCACACGCTCTACGCCGCCCGCGACCCGCAGGGCATCCGCCCGCTGGTGCTGGGCCGGATCGAGCGCGGCTGGGTGGTGGCCTCCGAGACCTCCGCCCTCGACATCGTCGGCGCCAGCTTCATCCGCGAGGTGGAGCCCGGCGAGCTGATCGCCATCGACGAGAACGGCATGCGCACCTCGCGCTTCGCCGAGGCCAAGCCCAAGGGCTGCGTCTTCGAGTACGTCTACCTGGCCCGCCCCGACACCACCATCGCCGGCCGCAACGTGCACCTCTCCCGGGTGGAGATGGGCCGCAAGCTGGCCGCCGAGGCCCCGGTCGAGGCCGACCTGGTGATAGCGACCCCGGAGTCCGGCACCCCCGCCGCGATCGGCTACGCCGAGGCCAGCGGCATCCCGTTCGGCTCCGGCCTGGTGAAGAACGCCTACGTGGGCCGCACCTTCATCCAGCCGAACCAGACCATCCGCCAGCTCGGCATCCGGCTCAAGCTCAACCCGCTCAAGGAAGTCATCCGCGGCAAGCGCCTGGTGGTCGTCGACGACTCGATCGTCCGCGGCAACACCCAGCGCGCGCTGGTCCGGATGCTCCGCGAGGCCGGCGCCGCCGAGGTGCACATCCGGATCTCCTCGCCGCCGGTGAAGTGGCCGTGCTTCTTCGGCATCGACTTCGCCACCCGTGCCGAGCTGATCGCCAACGGCCTGTCGGTCGAGGAGATCGGCCGCTCGCTGGGCGCCGACTCGCTGGCCTACATCTCGATCGACGGGATGATCGAGGCCACCAAGCAGCCCAAGGACCAGCTCTGCCGGGCCTGCTTCGACGGCGAGTACCCGATGGAGCTGCCCGACCCGGCGCTGCTCGGCAAGCTCCTCCTGGAAGCGGAGATCGCAGGCGGCCAGGCCAAGCAGCCCGTCCGCGGCAGCAAGCAGACCAGCGACCTGGACGGCGTGCAGTCGCTGCTGGGCGGCGCCGGCGCGGCGGACGCGCTGCGACGCCCGTAACCGTGCGCAACGCCCCCGGCACGGGCCGGGGGCACCCCGTCCCGGCCCCGGCCGGGGAGGCAGCACCACCACTTCGAAAGGGCCACCGCAAGTGACCAGCAACGAGACCGGGGCGACCTACGCCGCCGCGGGTGTCGACATCGAGGCCGGCGACCGTGCCGTCGAGCTGATGAAGCAGTGGGTGAAGAAGAGCAACCGGCCCGAGGTGGTCGGCGGGCTCGGCGGCTTCGCCGGACTGTTCGACGCCTCCGCCTTCAAGCGCTACGAGCGCCCGCTGCTGGCCACCGCCACCGACGGCGTCGGCACCAAGGTCGCCATCGCCCAGGCCATGGACAAGCACGACACCATCGGCCACGACCTGGTCGCCATGGTCGTCGACGACCTGGTGGTGTGCGGCGCCGAGCCGCTGTTCATGACCGACTACATCTGCGTCGGCAAGGTCGTCCCGGAGCGGGTCGCCGCGATCGTCAAGGGCATCGCCGAGGGCTGCACGCTGGCCGGCTGCGCGCTGGTCGGCGGCGAGACCGCCGAGCACCCGGGCCTGCTCGGCCCGGACGACTACGACGTCGCGGGCGCCGGCACCGGCGTGGTCGAGGCGGACGCGCTGCTCGGCCCGGACCGGGTCCGGGCGGGCGACGTGGTGATCGCCATGGCCGCCTCCGGCCTGCACTCCAACGGCTACTCGCTGGTCCGGCACGTGCTGCTGAACCAGGCCGGCTGGTCGCTGGACCGCCGGGTCGAGGAGTTCGGCCGCACCCTCGGCGAGGAGCTGCTGGAGCCCACGAAGATCTACTCGCTGGACTGCCTGGCGCTGGCCCGGGCCACCGAGGTCCACGCCTTCTCGCACGTCACCGGCGGCGGCCTGGCCGCCAACCTGGCCCGGGTCATCCCGGACGGCCTGCACGCCCGCCTGGACCGCGGCACCTGGTCGCCGCTGCCGGTGTTCCGCACCGTCGCCAAGGTCGGCGCGATGCAGACCCTGGAGATCGAGAAGACCCTCAACATGGGCGTCGGCATGGTCGCCGTCGTCCCGCCGGAGTCGGTCGACACCGTGCTCGCCGTCCTGGAGGACCGCGACGTGGAGGCCTGGCTGCTCGGCGACGTGGTCGAGCGGACCGACGAGCACGACGGCGGCGCCGCGCTGTACAACGCCTACGAGGCGTTCTGATCCGAGGCACGCCGAGGGGCCCCGCCGCACCGCGGTGGGGCCCTCCGTGTTCCCGCCCGCCCTCCGGGTCCGGACGCCACGCGGACGCCGAAAACCGGCCCGGCGCTCACGGGGAGCGCTCGGACCGGCCGGGTCGGAGTGCGTTACGCGCGGCGACGAGCCGGAGGGGTGTCCTCGTCCTCGTCGTCGTCATCGTTGTACCTGTCCGCGTACGCCGCGTAAGGGTCGTCCTCTTCGTCGTCGTCCTCGATCGGCTCAGGCTCGATCGCGGTGGACGGAGATACACCCAGCTCGTGAGACAGACGGTTTGCGTCGAACCCGCCGCTGTTGTACTTCAGCTCGCGGGCGACCTTCGTCTGCTTGGCCTTGGCCCGGCCGCGCCCCATGGGTCGACCCCCTCAACGGTGGGGCTCACGGCCCCGAGTCTGACACGTGTTGATGATCAGGTCCGGCCTGCCCGAAGTGGGAAACCGTCCCTTGGAGCATTAACGGTACCTGTTTCCGCCGCCGGACGGTACGTCGCCGGTGTGACGTGGCGCGCACCCGAACCCCCCCGAACCAGGTCCGCCCAGGTCAGAGGGGAATTCCGGAGCTTTCGCAGGCTGTCCGGCCCAGGGCCGGTCCCGTCGTTCCTACGGAGATTATCCCCCGAAGGGGGCGCGGTATCGCCCGATCGGGGGACGGACTGAGAATCCGGTTCCACATCGTGATGCGCGGGGCCGGGCGGTGCCGGCCCCGCGCACCACGGACGGACCCGGTCAGCTCCGGCGGGCCGCCGGGAGGAGCACCGAGCGCAACGCGCTGATCTCCCGCATCCGCTTCTCGGCGAGCCGGTCGGCGGCCACCGCGGGCGGGATCCCGTCGGCGGCGGCCCGGGTGAAGATCTCCAGGGTGGTGTCGAAGATCTTCGTGGCCTTGTTCTTGGCCCGGTCGAAGTTGAAGCCCTCGATCTCGTCGGCGACCTGGATCACGCCGCCGGAGTTCACCAGGTAGTCGGGCGCGTACAGGATGCCGCGGTCCGCGAGGTCCTTCTCGACGCCCGGGTGGGCCAGCTGGTTGTTGGCCGCGCCGCAGACCACCGCGGTGCCGGCCGCGCCGAGCACGGCGACGGTGTCGTCGGTGAGCGCGCCGCCGAGCGCGCACGGGGCGTAGACGTCCAGCGCGGAGGAGAGCAGGGCGGCGGTGTCGGCCACCACCTCGACCTCCGGGTGGGCGGCCCGGACCCGGTTCACGGCGGCCTCGGAGACGTCCGTGACGACCACGGTGGCGCCGTCCGCGACCAGGTGGCCGACCAGGTAGTGGCCGACCTTGCCGACGCCCGAGACGCCGACCCGCCGGCCGCGCAGGGTGGGCTGGCCCCAGCGGGCCCGGGCGGAGGCGCGCATGCCCTGGAAGACGCCGAAGGCGGTCAGGATGGAGGAGTCGCCGGCGCCGCCGTGCTCGGGCGAGCGGCCGGTGACGTGGGAGGTCTCGCGGGCCACCACGTCCATGTCCTGCACGTAGGTGCCGACGTCGCAGGCGGTGATGTAGCGGCCGCGCAGGGACTCCACGAAGCGCCCGTAGGCGCGCAGCATCGCCTCGTTCTTGTCCTTGTCCGGGTCGCCGATGATCACGGCCTTGCCGCCGCCGAGGTCGAGCCCGGCGAGGGCGTTCTTGTAGCTCATCCCGCGGGAGAGGTTCAGCGCGTCCTGCAGCGCCTCCTCCTCCGTCCCGTACGGGAAGAAGCGGGTGCCGCCCAGGGCCGGGCCGAGGGCGGTGGAGTGGACGGCGATGATCGCCTTGAGGCCGGAGGTGCGGTCGTGGCAGAGCACGACCTGCTCGTGGCCCTCGCCGTCCTGGCCGGTGCCGAAGATCCGGCTCAGCACGCCTGGTGCGGGGTGCGTGGTGTGTACGTCGGTCACGGTGGTGACTCCAGTAAGGATGGCCCGCGGCGGTGGTGCGGGCGTCTGATCGAAGCCTAGCCCCGGGAACGCCTTCGAATCTGCCCCCCGGAGGCCCCCGGCGCATGACGACCGAAGCCTTTCGCCCGACGGCCTGACGCTTTCGGGGGGCGCGTGCGACGATGCGGAGCGTGACCGTCTGGCGCACGACCGTGCTTCCTCCGTACACCGCGCAGCTGCGGGTCTACGAGCCGCTGGCCGCCTTCCCCGAGCCCGACCGCGCCCGCTGGCAGGCGTACGCCGCCGAGCACGGGCCGGACGCCGAGGGGCCCTCCCGGCCGGTGACCGCGGCGGCGCTGGCCGAGCAGCGGGCCGCGCTGGCCGCGCTGGCGGGCCTGACGCCCCGTCCGCTGCCGGAGCAGGAGGACGGGCGGGCGTTCGTGCGGGCGTTGGACGGGGTGGTCTACGTCTGCCCCTGGACGACCCGGCTGCGGGGCTGGCTGGCGCTCCAGGAGCTCCAGCGGACGCTGCCCGCGCACCTGGTGGACACCGCGCTGCCGCCGGCCCTGCGGGCGGCCGCGGAGGCGGACCGGGCGCAGTGGCAGCAGGCGCACCCCGACGCCCGGCCGTGGATCGCCTCCAGCCGCTGGGAGGTGCCGCTGCGCTGGTTCCTGCCGTTCGGCGAGGAGGACCGCCGGCACGTGCCGGCCGGCGAGTACGGCTCGTCGGGGGAGGGCGAGCGGCCGGAGCCGGCCGCGCTGTTCTACCTGACGCCGATGGTGCAGGCCCGCCGCCGGGTGGCCCGGGCCTACCGGGTGCTGCGGGAGCGGGCGCCGGGCGGGCCGCTGGTGGACGGCGCGGAGGAGGTCGGGCGCTGGCTGGAGGAGTTCCACCCGCGTTCGCTGGTGGAGCTGGACTACGGCGGCCTGGTCCGGCTGCTGGGCCCGCGCGCGCTGGCCGAGGAGCGCTCGGTGGGCGAACTGGCGGACGGACTGGGCTCCCTGCGGGCCGGGGACACCACGGCGGCGCTGCGGGCCTACGAGGTGCTCACGGCGCGCTGGCGGCGGGTGCTGGCGCTGCGGCAGGCGTCCTGACCGGGCGGGGCTTCGACCGGGGCGGGGGCGGGCATCGTCCGACGGGGCGTCAGAAAATTGCCACTGGCCGAATGCCGGTGTCGAGGGGGAGGATGGTCCATACCATTGCCGTGGTTTCCGGGACCATGGTCCCGGATCGGGTCAATCCCCATGGAACGTGATACTACTCACCGTTGACGCGAACTCAGACCTATATGCCAAAATGGGACAACCAGCCCAAGCTCACTCAGGCGTGCCGCACCGTGACCGGACGTCACCGCTGCGCGACTGTCCGCTATGGGGTGGTCCGGGGCCTTCCGTCGCTCTTGAACCCGTGAGGGGTCAATTTTGACGGTTTGGCCGATGGGGCTGGACGGATGGTGTAGTTGTAGACACCAGGACAAGCCGTTCGTCCTATAACCGACTCGGCCCGTCCGTGCCATTTCGGGCATCACGGGTCAAGGTGCAGAATTTGAAGGATAGAACCGCCTGGTTCGGTTCTCCGAGGAGGCCGCTCATGACCGCTCGTACCCCTGACGCCGAGCCCCTGCTGACGCCGGCAGAGGTCGCCACGATGTTCCGTGTGGACCCGAAGACCGTGACCCGCTGGGCCAAGGCAGGCAAGCTCACGTCGATCCGGACTCTCGGCGGCCACCGCCGCTACCGCGAGGCGGAGGTGCGTGCCCTGCTGGCCGGTATTCCGGCCCAGCGCACCGAGGTCTGATCCCCCGTTTCTCGACTGGGCAGCCCCCCGACTCCGCCGGGCCGGGGCGCCGCCGACAGCCTTGAGGGCCGCTCCCTCCGACTCCGCCGGGTCGGAAGGGCGGCCCTCCGGCATGTCCGGAAGTGCGCCGGAGGGCGGAACGGGTGATTCCCTTTGGGGCGACTGAGGGAGGGGGGCATTACCGGGAATGGCAGTACAATTTTACATATTAAATCAGGGTGCTTTGCGGAGATGTCCCGGAAGTCGCATCTCGAAAGGCGTTCAGTGACGGTGATCACAGCGGCGTTATCTTGTGGCCCGCCCGGAAACGCGATAAGGCCCGGAACCTTACGGTTCCGGGCCTCACGCTACTGCGATCCCGACGGGACTTGAACCCGCGACCTCCACCTTGACAGGGTGGCGAGCTAACCAACTGCTCCACGGGACCAGTGTTCTGATCCTTGCCCGCCTGCTCTCGCCTGCGAACAAGACAGACTGTACTGCATGGCGACCCCCCAGGTCGAACCGGCTCCGGAGGCCCCCGGAGCCGGCTCCCGGCCCGGCTCAGAGGGCCGCCGCGGCGGCCTCCATCGCCTTCAGGATCCGCTTCTCCGACACCGGGCTCGGCGTCCCCAGGCCCTGGGCGAAGAAGCTCACCCGCAGCTCCTCGATCATCCAGCGGACCGCCCGCACCTCCGGCGACGGCTCCCGGCCCGCCGGCACCTTCGCCAGCAGCTCCCCGTACGCCTGCTGCACCGCCTGCACCTTCGCCAGGTGCTGCAGGTCGCGCTGCGGGTGGTTGGGCAGCGCCTCCAGGCGGCGGTCCACCGCCAGCAGGTAGCGCTTCAGGTCGCCCAGCCGCTGCCAGCCGGTCTCCGCCACGAAGCCCGGGTGCACCAGCGAGGCCAGGTGCAGCCGGACGTCGTTCACCGCGGACAGCAGCACCGGGCTGGAGACCGACTTCAGCCGGGTCGACGCCTTGTGGAAGGCGATCAGCGCCGTCGCCGTCTTCAGCGTGGTGTCCGCCGACAGCTCGTACAGGTCCGCCCGGACCTTGTCGTACAGCGCGCCGAACGCCTCCGCGTCCCAGACCACGCCGCCGTTCAGCGTCATCAGGCGGTCGGTCGCGGCCGCCACGATGTCCTCGAACAGGGCCGGGACCGAGCCGTGCGGGTTGTACGACAGGGCGAGCTTGGCCTGGTTGCCCAGCCGGCCCTGGATCGACTTGGCCGGGGAGTTGACCTGGAGCATCAGCAGGCGGCGGGTGCCCGCCCACATCGCCCGCTGCTGGGCCTCCGGGGTGTCGAACAGCTTGATGCCCACGCCGGTGCCCTCGTCCACCAGCGCCGGGTAGGCGCGCAGCGAGTGGCCCTTGGAGCGCTGCTCGAAGGTGCGCTGCAGGACCGGCAGGTCGGCCGGCCAGGCGGTCAGGCCGGTGCGCTCGATGCCGCGGCCGGACGCGGCGCTGGAGAGCGTCGCGGACAGCTTCGGCTGGAGCTTCAGGCGCAGCTCCTCCAGGTCCTTGGACTCGGCGAGCTTGCGCTTGCCGTCCACCACCCGGAAGGTCACCTTCAGGTGGTCCGGGATCCGCTCCTCGTCCCACGCCTCCGGCGGGATCGGCAGGCCCGACATCCGGTGCAGCACCCGCTCCAGCGTCGGCAGCAACGGCTCCTGGCGGTCCGTCAGCTCGCGCATCGCGGCCCGGGCGTAGTCCGGGGCCGGCACGAAGTTGCGGCGCACCGCCTTCGGCAGCGAGCGGATCCAGGCCGTCACCAGCTCGGCGCGCAGGCCCGGGATCTGCCAGTCGAAGCCCTCCGAGACCACCTGGTTGAGCACCGCCAGCGGGATGTGCACCGTCACGCCGTCCGCGTCGCTGCCCGGCTCGAACTGGTACGTCAGCGGGAAGCGCAGCTTGCCCTGCTGCCAGAAGTCCGGGTAGTCGGCCTCGGTGATCCCGTCCGCCGAGTCGTTGATCAGCATCGACTTCTCGAAGTTGAGCAGATCGGGCTGGTCGCGGCGGGTCTTCTTCCACCAGGAGTCGAAGTGCCGCCCGGAGACCACGTCCTCGGGCAGCCGGGCGTCGTAGAAGTCGAACAGGGTCTGGTCGTCCACCAGGATGTCCCGGCGGCGGGCCCGGTTCTCCAGCTCCTCGACCTCGTCGAGCAGCTTGCGGTTCTCCGCGAAGAACCTGTGGTGGGTCTCCCAGTCGCCCTCCACCAGCGCGGTGCGGATGAAAAGCTCCCGGCACAGCTCCGGGTCGATCCGGCCGTAGTTGACCTTGCGCTGGGCGACGATCGGCAGCCCGTACAGGGTGACCTTCTCGTACGCCAGCACCGCGCCGGCCTTCTTCTCCCAGTGCGGTTCGCTGTACGTGCGCTTGATCAGGTGCGCCGCCAGCGGCTCCACCCACTCCGGCTCGATCTTCGCGTTGATCCGCGCCCACAGCCGGGAGGTCTCCACCAGCTCGGCCGACATCACCCAGCGCGGCGGCTTCTTGAACAGGCCCGAACCCGGGAACACCGCGAACCGGGCGCCGCGGGCGCCCGCGTACTCGCGCTTCTCCACGTCGAACAGGCCCAGGTGGGAGAGCAGGCCGGACAGCAGCGCCTGGTGGATCCGGTCGGCGTCCGGCTCCGCGTCGTCCAGCGGCTCGTCGATGGTGACGCCCAGCTGCTTGGCGATGGTGCGCAGCTGGACGTAGACGTCCTGCCACTCCCGTATCCGCAGGTAGTTGAGGAACTCGGACTTGCACATCCGGCGGAACGCCGAGGAGGACAGCTCCTTCTGCTGCTCCCGCACGTAGCGCCAGATCGACAGGTAGGACAGGAAGTCGGAGGTCTCCGACTGGAAGCGGCGGTGCCGGTCGTCGGCGGCCTGGCGCTTCTCGGCGGGGCGCTCGCGCGGGTCCTGGATGGAGAGCGCGGCGGCGATCACCATCACGTCCCGGACGCAGCCGAGGCGGTCGGCCTCCAGCACCATCCGGGCCATCCGCGGGTCGACCGGGAGCTGGGCGAGCTTGCGGCCCAGCGGGGTCAGCCGCTTGCGGTGGTCCTTCTCGTCCGGGTCGAGGGCGCCCAGCTCGTGCAGCAGGTTGACGCCGTCCTTGATGTTCCGGGAGTCCGGCGGGTCGAGGAACGGGAAGGCCGCGATGTCGCCCAGGTTCGCGGCCGTCATCTGCAGGATCACCGAGGCCAGGTTGGTGCGCAGGATCTCGGCGTCGGTGAACTCGGGGCGGGAGAGGAAGTCCTCCTCCGAGTACAGCCGGATGCAGATGCCGTCCGAGGTACGGCCGCAGCGGCCCTTGCGCTGGTTGGCGCTGGCCTGCGAGACGGCCTCGATCGGGAGGCGCTGCACCTTGGTGCGGTGGCTGTAGCGGGAGATCCGGGCGGTGCCCGGGTCGATCACGTACTTGATGCCGGGGACGGTCAGCGAGGTCTCGGCGACGTTGGTGGCCAGCACCACCCGGCGGGAGTTGGACCGCTGGAAGACCCGGTGCTGCTCGGCCGAGGAGAGCCGGGCGTAGAGCGGGAGGACCTCGGTGGACCTCAGTCTCAGCTTGGTCAGCGCGTCCGCGGTGTCGCGGATCTCGCGCTCGCCGGAGAGGAACACCAGGATGTCGCCCGGCCCCTCGGCCTGGAGCTCCTCGACGGCGTCGCAGATGCCCTGGATCTGGTCCCGCTCGCGGTCCCGGTCGTTGCCGTCCTCGTCGTCGAGGTCCTCGTCCTCCACCAGGGGCCGGTAGCGGACCTCCACCGGGTAGGTGCGGCCGGAGACCTCGATGATCGGGGCGTCGTCGAAGTGCGCGGCGAACCGCTCCGGGTCGATGGTCGCGGAGGTGATGACCACCTTGAGGTCCGGGCGGCGGGGCAGCAGCTGCTTGAGGTAGCCGAGCAGGAAGTCGATGTTCAGGCTGCGCTCGTGCGCCTCGTCGATGATCAGGGTGTCGTACTGGCGCAGGTCCCGGTCGGTCTGGATCTCGGCCAGCAGGATGCCGTCCGTCATCAGCTTCACCAGGGTGTCCTGGCCGGCCTGGTCGGTGAACCGGACCTTCCAGCCGACCGCCTCGCCCAGCGGGGTGTCCAGCTCCTCGGCGACCCGCTCGGCCACCGTGCGGGCGGCGATCCGGCGCGGCTGGGTGTGACCGATCAGGCCCTGGACGCCGCGGCCCAGCTCCAGGCAGATCTTCGGGATCTGGGTGGTCTTGCCGGAGCCGGTCTCGCCCGCCACGATCACCACCTGGTGGTCGCGGACGGCGGCCAGGATCTCGTCCTTCTTCTGCGCGACCGGCAGCTCCTGCGGGTACCGGATCACCGGCACCGCGGCCCGGCGGGACGCCACCCGGGCCTCGGAGCGGTCGAAGTCGGACGCCAGCTCGGTCAGCACCTGCTGCCGGCCCTCGGCCGACCTGACCTTGCGGGTGCCCTCCAGGCGGCGGCCGAGCCGCTGCGCGTCGCGCAGCATCACACCGGGCAGCCGGGCGGCCAGCTCCGCGAACGTGGGGGCGGGCTGCGGGGCTACGGGAGAACTCACTGCGGGCATCCCTCTAGGTTGCATAAGGCTGGGGCCGGGGCGCACCTCGGTTTTATTTCGAGCCCCAGTGTCACAGGCGGGGCGGGCGGACGGCGAACAACCGCCGCGGCCCTTTCCGCCCCGTCCCCGGCGTCGGCGGTCGGTACCCGCCCGTTTCCCTCGGGGCCGGTACTGACTAGCCTGGGAGGAACAGCTTTTCGGGGAAATCACGGGGAAACAGGGGGACCGCCATGGATCTGTGGGGAGACGTCAAGCACCTCGCCGGTGACGTGGTCAAGGTCGGCGAGGACATCGTCATGGCGCCGGCCGAGATCGCGCACTGGGCGCTCGGCAAGATGTTCGGCGACGCCGACGCCGAACTGAACAAGATCGCCCAGGAGTTGGCCGAACTGGGCAAGCAGGTCGACGGCCTCGGCCGCGAGGTCAGCGCCGTGCTCGGCGGCCTGACCTGGCACGGCGCGGCCGCGGACGCCTTCATCGCGCACGCCCAGGGCCGCGTCCGGGAGCTGAACTCCGTCGCGGACGAGCTCGGCCAGCTCGGCGACTCGGTCAAGCAGCTCGCCAACGTCCTCTGACGATCTTCCGACGCGACCGGCCGGCGGTCACCGGCCGGCGCGACGACCGACCGCAGCACACCGGACCCGGCCCGTACGGGCCGGGCCGACCACAGGGGGAAACAGCACGATGGCGGGGAATCAGTTCGGCTTCCAGCCGGGTGAGCTGCAGAAGATCCAGCAGGATTTCGCGCAGATCAACCAGCGGATGGAGGAGATGTCGGGCCGGCTCGGCGAGATCAAGGCGACCGTCGCCAAGGCGGCCGCCACGGACGTGTTCTCGGGCTGGATCATGGGTGTCCTCGGGGCCGGCCAGATCCTGGCGGAGGTCGCCAAGGACGTCCAGAACATCAACGCCCGGGCCGAGGCACTGGCGAAGACCAAGGAGAAGCTCACCAAGGAGCTGGGTGAGGACGCGGCGAAGATCAAGCAGCTGATCGCCTCGTACGAGGAGGTCGAGCGGAAGATCGCCGAGGAGCTCAAGCGCCAGCACACCGAGCAGGAGAAGCCGAAGTCGCCGCAGACCGGGATCGACAGCGTCGACAAGGGCAAGAGCGGCGGGACCGGCGGGACCGGCGGCGGTGGCCACACCGGGACTGACGGCGGTGGCGGTGGCGGTGGCGGTCACACCGGTGGCGGTGGCGGCGGCGGTGGCCACGACACCAGCGGCAACGACGGCACCGGGATCGTCAGCGGCCCCGGCGGCAAGCACGACGGGCCG
This sequence comes from Kitasatospora cineracea, assembly GCF_003751605.1. Classification (NCBI taxonomy): domain Bacteria; kingdom Bacillati; phylum Actinomycetota; class Actinomycetes; order Kitasatosporales; family Streptomycetaceae; genus Kitasatospora; species Kitasatospora cineracea. Next base: position 1,293,860 of record NZ_RJVJ01000001.1, on the reverse strand, counting down.
AAGATCAAGGACCGGTCGACCGGCGACTGGAAGACCAAGATCGTCAACGGCAGCGGCTGGGACTCCTGGTCCGACCACCGGCACCCGCGCAACGGCGAGGGCGTCGGCGTGAAGGCCCAGCCCAAGCTGGACGGGGTGTCCGACGAGCGCAAGGCCATGGTGGAACGGGCCATGGAGCGGGTCCAGCGCCGGCTCGGCTACAGCCAGGGCGCCGTCACCAACGGCTACCGGGTCGACTGCTCCGGCTTCCTCTCCGCGGCCTGGGGCCTGCCCGGCCCCGGCACCGTCACCGGCTCGCTGATCAGCGAGTCGGGCGGCATCGCCCACCACATCGCCCGCCAGGACCTCCAGCCGGGCGACGCGCTGGTGGTCCACCACACCCGCGGCGACATGGAGCAGCACGTGGTGCTGTTCGGCGGCTGGGCGGACGCGGCGCACACCCGGGCGATCATCCTGGAGGACTCCGGCAGCCAGGGCTGCATCTCGCACGAGGAGCCGATGTCCAAGCTGGCCGAGTACACCCCGATCCGCAAGAACGGGATGTAGCGCGGTCCGGCGCACCGTCGGGGCCGCTCCTCCCGGACCGCCGGGGGGAGCGGCCCCGACGCGTGTGCCGGTGGCCGGTGGGTCGACGGTCATCGGGCCGGTGCTCGGCGGCTCGGCGGCTCCGGGGAACGCCGGCCGTCCGGTTAGGGTGGATCGATGAGCGAGCAGCAGCGGCCGGGATTCGAAGCGGACCCGGCGACGGTCCATCCGGTGGCCCGGGTGCTCCTCGGGGTGGCCGGGGCCGGCCTGATCGTGGTGGGCGTGGTGCTGCTGGTGCTGCCCGGGCCCGGGATGCTGCTCCTGCTGGCCGGGATGGTGCTGGTCGCCCGCGCGGTGCCGGCCTTCGCCCGGTACGTGGAGCCGGTCCGGGTCAAGGCCATGCAGGGCGTCGAAGCGAGCGTCGCCTCGGGCTGGCGGATCGCGGGCTCGGTCCTGGCCGGTCTCGGGCTGATCGCCGCGGGCGTCGTGGCGGTGCTGGTCCCGTCCCTCCCGCTGGCCGGCTGGGCGACCGGGACCAGCCTGGTGCTGTCCGGCCTGATCCTGCTCGGCCTGCTGGCCTGGAGCCACCGCCGGGTGCACGGGCCGCGGAGCTGAAACCTTCCGGGGGCCGCCGGGCGGTCCGGCCGGCGGCTGGACGGGCGGTCCAGCCGGTGGGCGGGCGGTTCAGCGGGTGAGGTGGAAGGCGAGGCGGGCGGCGGCGCGCAGCGGGAGCGGCGGCCGGGGGAGGGCGAAGGCGGCGCGCAGCGGGGCGTCGAGCAGGGCCGCGGCGAAGGCGGGGGCGTGGCGGGCGAGGCGGCGGGGGAGACGGGCGGCGAAGAGCGGGGCGACGGTGTGCCAGAGGCGCCGGCCGGCCTCGCTGGGGGCGAACCTCGCGGTCTCGAACTCCCGCATCCAGGCGGCGGTCTCGGCCAGGCCGGGCCCGGGCAGCGGCGGGAGGTGCAGGGCCGCGGCGAGGTCGGAGGCGAAGGCGGCGGCCGCTTCGCGCTCGGCGGGGGTGCCGTGCGCGAACTCGACCGGGCAGACGGTGAAGCAGGCCAGCACGTAGCGCATCAGCTCGGCGTCCACGCCGGGGAGCCGGTGCACCGCGGCGAGTTCGGCGACGATCCGCTGCCCGTCCGGGCTGTCCACGCCGTGGCCGACCAGGGCGAACATCATGGCGCCGGTGGCCTTCGCGCGGGCCTTCGGGGCGGACGCCAACCTGCCGGTGCGGTCCAGGACTTCGGCGATCTCGGGGACGGCGAAGGTGCGCACGAAGCCGAGCGTCAGGCCGACCCGGGCGCGTTGCGGGCGCCGGTGCAGGACGAGGGCGGCGAACGCGTCCCGGGCCGGCGCGGGGGTGCTCACGCGCGGGGCTCCAGGGCGCGGTCCAGCAGCGGGGAGCGCAGGTAGGAGGCGACCAGGACGAGGTGGGCGCGTTCCTCGGCGGGCGCGGTGTCCAGGCCGGGCAGGGCGGGCTGCTCCTCGCGGGGGCGGGGGACGGTCCCGGCGGCGAGGGCGGTGACGGCGGAGCGCATCGCGGCGGCGACCACCAGGGCGTCGCGGTGGCTGGGGGCGAGCGAGGCGCGGCCGGCCAGGCGCTGCGCGGCGTGGACGGCGGCGGGGTCGACGAACGGACGGAGCGTCAGTTGGCCGTCCCGGATCTCCAGGCCGCGCCGGGTGGTGCGCCATTCGAGGTCGCGCAGAGCGAGTCGTTCGCGCCAGGCGGGGGAGGGCGGGCCCTCCAGGGCGAGGCGGCGGTCGGCCCGGTAGACCAGGTCCCAGAGCGGGCGCAGGGCGCGGAAGTCGCGGCGGCGCACGGCCCAGGCGGCGCCGGCCGGGCCGGCGAAGCCGCAGGTGATGCCGATCGCGCCGAGCGCGGCGAAGGCCGGGCCGAGCGCGGTGCTGAGCCACTCGGTGCCTTCGACCCCGGCGTGGGCGAGGGCGATCGCGGCGATCTTGCACAGCACGTAGCCGCAGGCGGTGAGCGCGCCGAGGGCGATCAGCCGGATGCCGCGGCGCAGCCAGCCCTCGGGCAGCCGGGCGGCGTGGCCGAGGCAGACCCGGCCGATGTCGATCAGCGCGTAGGCGAACAGGCCCTGGTAGAGCGCCAGGAACAGGGCGGTGGCGGTGCGCGGCGCGAAGGTGGTGTCGAAGGTCAGCGGGGTCTCGGGCCGGTACGGGCCGCCGGCCAGGAACAGCACGGCCAGGACCGGGACGAGGGCGGCGAACACCGCGGTGCGGCGGCGCACCCGCTGCCGCAGCCGGTCGTCCAGCGGTGCCCACATCAGGGCGCCGGCGCGTTCCTCGGGCGGGGTCCAGACCAGGGCGAGGACCACGGCGGCGGCGGAGAAGCCGACGATGCCGAGGTAGACGAACAGGGTGGCCAGGTTGCCGACGCCGGTGAGGTGCCCGATGCTCCGGTACAGCAGCGGGGAGGCCAGCAGGAAGGCGGTGGCCGGGGAGGCGATCGCCAGGGCGACCACCAGCAGGCCGAAGGACGGGTCGCGCCGCCAGGCCCGCAGCTTCAGGGCGGCGACCAGCCAGGCAGCGCTGCCGATACCCAAGTAGACCAGGTTGTACGGCAGTTCAGACATGCTGTCCTTTGCGGTGCTCCAGCGCGGGGGCGAGCTGCGAGGTGGTGCCGGCGCCGGGTGCGAGCACCAGGATGCGCATCAGCTCGGCGCCGAGCACCTCGGCCTCCTCCTCGGCGGCGTCGTCGTAGTGCGAGCGGCCGAGCACCAGCCGGAGCATCTCCGGGTCGATGGTGGGCAGTTCGACCCGGGCGGTGTCCGGGTCGAGCAGCGCGGGCTCGGTCAGGTGGCCGCACAGCAGGTGGGCCAGTTCGTGGCAGACGATGTGCGCCCGGTGCAGCCCGGAGGTCTCCTGCTCGACGTGGACGACGTCCTCGGCGGGCAGGCGCTCGACGAAGCCGGAGGGCTCGCCGACCCGCATCCGGCGCGGAGCGATCCGGATCGGCCGGTCCAGGTGCGCGGAGACCGCCTCGCACAGCTCCTCGACGGTGCTCAGCGGCGGCAGGCGCAGGTCGCGCGCGACCGCCCGCATCCGGCGGCGGGTCCGGCCCAGTCCGCTTCCCACACCCCGCACGTCGACCCCTTCCGGCAGCCGCCAGTGTCCCAGCGGCACCTGCTGGCGCTCCGTCACGTCTCCGGGCCGGCCTCGTCCGGCTGCCCGTCGTTCAGGCCCACGGCCCGCCGCAACTGCTCCACAATAGTGAGTGCGGCGTCCTGCATCTCCGGCGGCAGCCCGGCCGCCCGCATGGCGATCCGCTCGACCCGGGCGTCCCGCAGCGCCTCGATCTTGCGCAGGTCCTGCTCCACCGCGCGGGCGGTCTCCGAATCGGAGAAGTAGTCGAGCGGGACGCCGAAGAACTTGGCGATCCGGACGGCGTTCTCCAGGCTCGGCTTCTGGGTGCCCTTGCGCAGGTTGCCGATGTACGTTCCGCTCAGCCCGGTGCCTTCGGCGATCTCGCTGTCCCGCCAGGGGCGGCCGAGGTCCTTGGGGTAGATCACCGCTATCAGGCGCCGGAAGCGGCTGGCGAAGTCCGGGGCTTCGGCGCGGGGGGTTTCCTGGGGCATGTGCCGGATCATAGAGGCTCCTTACCCCCGGGCGTATCCCTCGACGGTCCTGTTCTGCACGATCGTTGGGGGATTCGTGCCCAAAACGTGGTGGTCGGTCGCCCGACGGTCGGGACCTTCGTTGAAAAATCCACGATAGTTGACACACCGTGGACCAGGTCGGCAGGATCGGCATCCGGATGCTCGGGCGCCGTTGCCCCACGGGGGTGGGCAGCGGCGCTCGGTTGTTCGCGCCCGTTCGCGCGCCCACCGGTCGGCGGGCCTTCGGGCGGGCTTCCGGCGGGGTTCTCGGTGGGTCTGCGAGCGGGCTTCGGGCAGGCTCCCGGCGGGGTTCTCGGTGGGGCTTCGGGCAGGCTTCCGGCAGGCTTCTCGGTGGGCCTTTTCGCGGGTCGGCCCGGGCGGGGATTCGGAGCGAATTCCTCCGCTACTTTCGCGCCACCTTCCGTTTCCCGCAATGTTGTTGGGGTTGGATACGCTTCGCGGGTTCGCGCCCGGCGGCATTCCCGGCGGCCCTCCCGGCCGTCCTCCGGGGTGCCCTTTCGAAAGGCCGCGCAGCCGATGGCCCCCCGCCTCTCCGTCGTCGTCCCGGTGTACAACGTCGAGCGCTACCTCGCCGCCTGCCTGGACTCGATCGCCGAGCAGACCTTCGCCGACCTCGAGTGCGTCATGGTCGACGACGGCTCCACCGACAGCAGTGCCGCCATCGCCGAGCGGTACGCCGGGCGCGACCCGCGGTTCCGCCTGGTCCGGCAGCAGAACCAGGGCCTCGGCGCCGCCCGCAACACCGGTGTGCGCCACCTCGACCCCGGCACCGAGTACCTGGCCTTCGTCGACAGCGACGACGTGCTGCCGCCGGACGCCTACCGGCTGATGGTCGAGACCCTGGACACCACCGGCTCCGACTTCGCCACCGGCAACGTGCTGCGGCTGCGCACCGCCGGACTGGAGCCCTCGCACGTCCACGTCCGCCCGTTCGCCGAGACCCGGCTGCGCACCCACGTCAGCGAGCACCCCTCGCTGGTCACCGACCGCACCGCCTGGAACAAGGTCTACCGGCGCTCCTTCCACGCCGCCGCCGGCCTGGACTACCCCGAGGGCATGCTCTACGAGGACGCCCCCGTCAGCGTCCCGCACCACTTCCTGGCGAAGAGCGTCGACGTGCTGTCCGAGCCGATCTACCACTGGCGGATCCGCGAGGACGGCGACAGCTCGATCACCCAGCGCCGCACCGACCCGCGCGGCCTCGCCGACCGGGTCCGCTCCATCGAACTCGTCCGCGGCTGGCTGCTCGACCGGCCCGAACCCGTCTTCCGCGAGCACCTGCGGGCCTACGACCACAACACCCTGGTCGAGGAGATCCCGATGTTCTTCTGGACCGTCCCCGACGGCGACCACGACTACCGGTACGCCTACCACCGGCACGTCACCCGGCTGGTCAGCGCCATCGGGGCCGACCGCCTCGCCGCCCTCCCGCCCTTCCTGCGCCTCAAGTACCGCCTGACCGTGGCCGGCCGGGTGCACACCCTGGCCAACGTCCAGCGGATGCACCGGCGGGTGCGCAACACCCGCAAGGCGGTGCGGCGCAAGCTGCGCTGACGGGCCCGCCCCGGTGCCGGGGCGGGCCGGCCCCCTGCCCGTCACGCCTCGGCGGGTGCCTCGGCGGCGGCTTCGACGGTGGCCTCGGCAGGGGTCAGCCACTCGACGAACTGGACCACCACGCCGTTCGGGTCGGTGGTCTGGAACAGCCGCTCGCCCCAGGGCTCGTCGCGCAGCGGCATGGTGATCGGCGCCCCGGCCTCCCGCAGCCGGGTCTCGGTGCCGGCGGCGTCGTCCACGGTGAAGGCCAGGATCAGCCCGGCCGCGTGCTGGTCGCGGAAGCCCTCGGGCAGGACCTCCAGGCCGCGGCGGAGCAGGACCACGTTGAGCCCGGCGTCCGGGTGGCCGAGCGAGACGAAGCCGTCGGCGGACATCTCCTCCCGGAAGCCGAGGTGCTCGGAGAAGAAGGCGGCGGAGGACGCGACGTCCTCGACGGTCAGGGACACGGCGGATCGGTTGATCTTCAAGGGGGTCCTTCCGGATCGGTCATGCGTGTACGCACGGGTGTGTGCGGACATGGCGCGGGATGCGGGCCATCATCTCCGTACGCAGTACACTATACACAGTACGGAGATTTTTGCATGGGAGAATCCCCCGCATGGCCAGCAACCGGAGCAGCGCCGGAGACCCCGCGCACACCCTCGCCCTGCTCTGGGGCGTCCCCACCGCCGCCACCGGCGGCCGGCGCGGACCCCGGCAGGCCCACTCGCCGGCCGCGATCGCCGCCACCGCCACCCGGATCGCCGACGCCGAAGGGCTGGACGCCGTCACCATGCGCCGGGTCGCCCAGGAACTCGGCCTCTCCCCGATGGCGCTCTACACCTACGTCCCCGGCAAGGCCGAACTGCTCGACCTGATGCTCGACACCCTCTACGCCACGATGCCCCGCACCACCCCCGCCGGTCCCGACTGGCGGGCCCGCGCCACCGCGGTCGCCGACGACAACCGGGCCCTGTACGCCGCCCACCCCTGGACCGCCGCCGTCCCCACCACCCGCCCGCCGCTCGGCCCCGGCCTGATGGCCAAGTACGAGTACGAGCTCTCCGCCCTCGAGGGCACCGGCCTCGACGACGTCCGCCTCGACGCCGCCCTCACCCACCTGCTCGGCTTCGTCCAGACCTGCGCCCGGGCGGCCGCCGACGAACGCGCCGCCCAGCAGGACAGCGCGATGAGCGACCAGCAGTGGTGGGAGGCCAACGCCGACCTCCTCGCCCGCGTCCTCGACCCCGCCCGCTACCCCGTCGCCACCCGCGTCGGCGCCGCCGCCGGCCAGGCCCAGGGCGGCGCCTACAACGCCGACCACGCCTACGAGTTCGGCCTCCCCCGCATCCTTGACGGCCTGGCCGCCCTGATCGACCGGACGCCCTGAGCCGCCCGCCCGCCTGAGCCGCCCGGCCCGCGAGGCGCCCGGCCCGCGAGGCGCGGCAACGGCGCCCGGCGGCGGAACGACGAAGAGGCCCCGGAGCATGAGCTCCGGGGCCTCTTCCGAACTGTGGCCAGGGCCGGGGTCGAACCGGCGACCTTCCGCTTTTCAGGCCGAGCCGGGGCGCCGGGGTGCCCCGGCTCGAACGCCTCTGCCGTCCGGGGAAGGTCATCGTCGAGCGCCACCGTTCGAGCCGGTTGGCGTCGGTGTCGGCGTCAACCGGTGGTGGGCAGTGCGGGCAGGCGTGGGTCAGTGCGGCAGCAGGTCGCTCGTGACCAGGTCGAAGTCGAACGGCTCGGGGATCCGCAGCGTCTCGCCGAACTCGATGTCCTCACGGCGGTGGTACTTCGTACCGTCGGGCCGGCTGAACAGGGTGACGGTCTTCTGCCGGGCGTCGACCAGCAGGTACAGCGGGATGCCCATCAACGGGTAGTCGCGCACCTTCCCCACCCAGTCGTTCTCCGGGTTCGAGGGGGAGACGAGTTCGACGGCGACGACGGCGAACTCGGACGGGACCTGGTTGTCGGACGTTTCCAGCGCCTCGCTCGGAAGGTACGTCAGGTCCGGGTTGCGGCTCTTGCCGACGTGGGGTGACACCAGGTCGGTGTTCTCGCTCGGCAGCAGATCGATGGGGGCGTGCCTGTCGAACTGGCGGCGGACCAGCAGCAGGTTTCGCTGGTGGATCCCCGAGGGGCTGACCATCATGACGATGGTGTCGCCCGAGATCTCCACCTTGAACCCGTCGGGCAGGCTCCGTCGGGCTTCTTCGAGGAGTGCGAAGTGCTCCGGGTTCATGAGGGGTGTCTCCTGGGGTGCGCCGGGCAACCCCCTCAGCGTAGTCCGGGGCCCGGGCCGACAGTGCTCGTGCGCGGTGTTCGCCGCGGCGCCCGTTCTCCGGCCCCTCACGAGGCCCCGATCGCTCCGGCGGCCGACCGTCCGCTGTGCGGTAGGCGTCAACCGGCAGGAAAAAGCCCCCGTAGCGCGTTGCGCTCGGGGGCTTCCTGTTGGTCGAACTGTGTGGCCAGGGCCGGGGTCGAACCGGCGACCTTCCGCTTTTCAGGCGGACGCTCGTACCAACTGAGCTACCTGGCCGTACTGCACCGCCTCTTGCGAGACGAGCGATCCCGACGGGACTTGAACCCGCGACCTCCACCTTGACAGGGTGGCGAGCTAACCAACTGCTCCACGGGACCTCGTGCGGATTGCTCCGCACAGGACCTTACTACGGTACTGCGTACCCCCAACGGGATTCGAACCCGTGCTACCGCCTTGAAAGGGCGGCGTCCTGGGCCACTAGACGATGAGGGCTTGCGGCCCTTCCGGCCGGATCATCCGGCGTTCGGGGACGTCGAGAAGCATATGGGATGCCGGGCGGGAACGCCAAAACGGTTTCGGGGGGTCGGCGCGGCGGGGGTCAGGACCAGCCGAGGCCGTGGAGTTCGTCGTCGTCGAAGCCGAAGTGGTGGGCGACCTCGTGGATCACGGTGGTGCGGACTTCCTCGACGGCCTGCTCGCGGGTGTCGCAGTGGCGGAGGGTCGGGCCCATGTAGACCATGATCCGGTCGGGGAGGACGCCGGCGTACCACTCGCCGCGCTCGGTGAGCGGGATGCCCTCGTAGAGGCCGAGCAGGTCGGGGGTGGCGGGGTCGGGTTCGTCCTCGACGAAGACCGCGACGTTGTCCATCATCGCGGCCAGCTTCGGCGGAATCTGGTCCAGTGCGTCGGACACCAGCGCCTCGAACTCGTCCCGGGTCATCTCCACGTGCCCCATTGTCGGAGTTCCGCTGACGGGGCGCCAGGGCATCCACGCGGTGGCGGGGGGCGGATCGGCGGGTGCTTGACTGGGCGGCATGACGACGAGGGAGCCGGTGCTGCGCGGGCAGGGCCGGGTGGTGGCCGCGGTCTCCGCGGGCGGGGTGCTCGGGGCGAGCGCCCGGTACGGGGCCGGGCTGCTGTGGCCGACGGCGAAGGACGCGTTCCCGTGGACCACGCTGCTGGTCAACACCGTCGGCTGCGCGGTGATCGGGGTGGTGCTGGTGGCGCTCACCGAGGGGCGGCGCCGGCCGCACCCGCTGCTGCGGCCGTTCCTGGCCACCGGGATCCTCGGCGGGTTCACCACCTTCTCGACGTACGCGGTGGACGCGCAGCAGCTGCTCGACCACGGGCTGCCCGGCAAGGCGCTGCTCTACCTGGGCGGGACGCTGCTGGCTGCGCTGGCCGCGGTGTGGGGGGCCGCGAGCGCGACCCGGGCGGTGCTGCTGGAGCGGGAGGTGGCGGAGTGAACTGGCTGCTGGTAGTGGTGGGCGCGGCGGTCGGCGCCCCGCTGCGGTACCTGACGGACCGGGCGGTGCACTCCCGGGTCGGCTTCGGGTTCCCGTGGGGCACGCTCACCGTCAACGTCTGCGGCTGCGCGCTGCTCGGCCTGCTCACGGCGGTCGCCCCGGCGGACGTCCGGCTACTGCTCGGGACGGGGCTGTGCGGGGCGCTCACCACGTACTCGACGTTCTCGTTCGAGACCCTGAAGCTGGCCCAGAACGCCTCCCGCGGGGCGGCGTTGGCGAACGTCGGGCTGTCGCTGGGCGCCGGGTTGGCGGCGGCGTACGCGGGGGCGGGGATCGGGCACGCGGTCTGGGGGTGAGGCGCCCGCGGGGGAGCGCGGGCGTGCGCGGGGGCGAGGGGCGCGGAGCGGGGGGCGCGGGGACGGGGTCGGGAGCCGGTGGGGTGGTACCCGTGTCCCGGCGGGGCGGCCGCGCGTTGGGCACCGGGAACGGTGGCGGTCCCCGGGCGGGCCGTGCGGGAGGTGGCTCGATGGTGGCGGGTTGGTCGGTGCGGCGGACGGCGGCGGGCTCGGTGGCGGCGGCGCTGGCCGTGCTCGGGCTGGGCGGCTGCATGTCGGTGGGGGCGGACGTCCCGGGCGGGAAGCCGGAGGTGCGGCCGTCGGGGACGGGGGCGGCGGCGAGCGTCCGGCCCGGGGGCGGGCAGGGGCCGCGGCAGACCGTGCAGCACGGGGAGCACGGCGGGGCGTTGAGCCTTGACGGGGCGTCACCCGGGGCGTCGTCGGCCGCGGGGGCGCCCGTGCCGGGGTCCACGCCGCCGCCGGTGTCGGAGGGGGTGCCGAACGCGCCGGTGCAGGTGCCGGTCGGGCCGGCCGGCAGCGCGGCCCCGTCGCGGACGGCGAGCCCGCCGGCCTCGGTGCCGCCCAGCCAGCCCGCCGGTGGCGGCAGCGGCGGCAGTGGTGGGAGCGGCGGCGGGGCGTCGGCCTCGCCGAGCCCGCAGGGCAGCCCGTCGGCGCCCGCGCACTCGCCGGCGCCGTCGGCCACGCCGAGCGGTTCGGGGTCGGAGGGCCCCAGCGAGTCGCCGTCGGCGCACTGAGCGGCCGGTTCGGGCCTTCGTTCGAGGTGCTGACCAGGGGATTTGCCTCTGATCCCCAGGCTCCCCTATGGTGGTAGATCGTTCGTTTGATCCTATTTGGCTGGCGCTCCTCATACACCTTTGAGCGCCCTTGGCGCGTTCCGGCGATCCGTGGCTGACCGCATAGAGGCGGTTTTTCAACAGACCCACCGGACTTTGGCGCGTGCCACTTCCGGAAGGTTTTGCATGTCTCTCGTTGACGACGCCCGCTTCGCCATGCCCGCGAACGGGTCCGACGCCGCCGACACCGACTCCCTCGACACCGACACCCTGGACGCGGAGCTCGCCGAGCTCACCGACGCCGACGTCGACACCGACGCCGAGCTCGACGCGGACACCGCCGCCGACGCCGACGCCGAGCCCACCATCACCTTCGGTGACCTGGGCCTGCACGACGACGTGGTCCGGGCGCTCGCCAAGCGCGGCGTCACCACCCCGTTCCCGATCCAGGCCGCGACCATCCCGGACGCGCTGTCCGGCAAGGACGTGCTGGGCCGCGGCCGCACCGGCTCCGGCAAGACCCTGAGCTTCGGCCTGCCGCTGCTGACCCGCCTCGCCGGTGGCGAGCGCACCAAGGCCAAGCACCCGCGCGGCCTGATCCTGGTCCCGACCCGCGAGCTGGCCATGCAGGTCGCCGACGCGCTGGAGCCGTTCGGCTCGGTGCTCGGCCTGCGCCTGAAGGTGGTCTGCGGCGGTACCTCGATGTCGAACCAGATCTACGCGCTGGAGCGCGGCGTCGACGTCCTGGTCGCCACCCCCGGCCGCCTGCGCGACCTGATCAACCGCGGCTCCGCCAAGATGGACGAGGTCGAGATCGCCGTCCTCGACGAGGCCGACCAGATGGCCGACATGGGCTTCCTGCCCGAGGTCACCGAGATCCTCGACCTGGTGCCGGCCGGCGGCCAGCGCCTGCTGTTCTCCGCCACCCTGGAGAACGAGATCGACACCCTGGTCAAGCGCTACCTGAAGAACCCGGTCACCCACGAGGTCGACCCGTCGGCCGGTGCGGTCACCACCATGACCCACCACATCCTGGTCGTGAAGCCCAAGGACAAGGCGCCGATCACCAGCGCGATCGCCGCACGCAAGGGCCGCACCATCATCTTCGTCCGCACCCAGATGGGCGCGGACCGGGTCGCCCAGCAGCTGGTGGAGTCCGGCGTGAAGGCCGACGCGCTGCACGGCGGCATGACCCAGGGCGCCCGTACCCGCGTCCTCGGCGACTTCAAGGACGGCTACCTGAACGTGGTCGTCGCCACCGACGTCGCCGCCCGCGGCATCCACGTCGACGGCATCGACCTGGTGCTGAACGTCGACCCGGCCGGCGACCACAAGGACTACCTGCACCGCTCCGGCCGCACCGCCCGGGCCGGCCGCTCCGGCACCGTCGTCACCCTGGTGCTGCCGCACCAGCGCCGCGGCGTGTTCCGCCTGATGGAGGACGCGGGCGTGGACGCCTCGCGCCACATCCTCGACCACGCCTTCGACGCCGAGGTCGCCAAGATCACCGGCGCCCGCTCGCTGGTCGAGGTCCAGGCCGAGAGCGCGTCCGGCATCGCCGGTGCCGCCGAGCGCGAGGTCGCCGAGCTCACCCGTGAGCTGGAGCGCGCCCAGCGCCGCGCCAACGAGCTGCGCGAGGAGGCCGACCGCCTGGCCGCCCGCGCCGCCCGCGAGCGCGCCGACCTGGGCATCGAGGACGAGGAGCCGGCCGCCGAGGCCGACGCCGAGACCCCCGTCGCCGCCGCCGTGGCCGTCGAGGCCGAGCAGCCGGTGACCGAGGAGCGCGCCCCGGCCTACCGCGAGGCCCGCAGCGAGCGCCCGGCGTACAACAACCGGGACCGTGGCGAGCGCGGTGGCTTCAACCGTGACGACCGTGGTGGCCGTTCCTTCGGCGGTGACCGTGAGCGTGGTGGCTTCAACCGTGACGACCGTGGTGGCCGTTCCTTCGGTGGCGACCGTGAGCGCGGTGGCTTCAACCGTGACGACCGTGGTGGCCGCTCGTTCGGTGGCGACCGTGAGCGCGGTGGCTTCAACCGTGACGACCGTGGTGGCCGTTCCTTCGGCGGTGACCGTGAGCGCGGTGGCTTCAACCGTGACGACCGCGGCGGCCGCTCGTTCGGCGGCGACCGTCCGGCCCGCTCCTTCGGCGACCGGGACCGTGGCGAGCGCGGTGGCTTCAACCGTGACGACCGTGGTGGCCGTTCCTTCGGTGGCGACCGTGAGCGTGGCGGCTTCAACCGTGACGACCGCGGCGGCCGTTCCTTCGGCGACCGGGACCGCGGCCAGGCCGGTGGCGGCAGCCGTCCGTTCGCGCGGCGCGACGACCACCGCTCCGGTGGGCGCCCGCAGGGCGGTGGCTTCAACCGTGACGACCGTGGTGGCCGTTCCTTCGGTGGCGACCGTGAGCGTGGCGGCTTCAACCGCGACGACCGCGGCGGCTTCAACGGCGGCGGCGACCGCAAGCCGCGCTGGAAGAACTGACGCTCCGCAGGCAGCCTGAACCGGGCCCGCTCCACTTCGGTGGGGCGGGCCCGGCCGCGTTCCCGGGGGCGAAAATCATTGGTGGGGGCGGGAGTTGGGGGTTAGCGTCCCAGGCATGAGCAGTAGGCAGAAGGCCGTGGCCGCGCAGAACGAGCAGATCGCCGACCAGGGCGAGTACCGGAGCCCGGGCGGGGCGGTGGTGCGGATCGCCGAGGAGCTGGCCGCGGCCCGGGCCGGGACGGTCTCGTACCCGCCGGACGCGGAGTTCGGGCCCGGCCCGGGCCCGCTGGCCGCCGGGGCGGCCGAGGTGACCGGCGAGGGCAGCATGCAGGCGGCCCGGCGGCTGGTCGCCGACGGCGGGCGGGGCGTCGCGGTGCTCAACTTCGCGTCCGCGCGCAACCCCGGCGGCGGCTACCTGCGCGGGGCGAAGGCCCAGGAGGAGGACGTCTGCCGCTCCGCGCTGCTGTACCGCTGCCTGATCGAGGCCCCCGACTACTACGAGGCGCACCGGGCCTCCACCGACCTGCGCTACAGCCACCGGGTGATCTGGTCGCCGGACGTGCCGGTGCTCCGGGACGACCGGGGCGAACTGCTCGAACGCACCCACCGGGTCGGCTTCCTCACCTCGCCCGCACCCAACGCGGGCCAGCTGGCGCTGCGTTCGCCCGGCCGTCCGCTCGACCTCGGCCCGGTGCTGGCCGAACGGGCCCGGCGGGTGCTGGCCGTCGCCGCCCGGCACGGCGCGCGGGACCTGGTGCTGGGCGCCTGGGGCTGCGGCGTGTTCCGCAACGACCCGGCGGAGGTGGCGGCCGCCTTCGGACAGGCCCTGGACGAGTGGGGCGGGGCCTTCGACCGGGTGGTGTTCGCGGTCTGGGACCGCAGCGAGCCCTCCGCGAACCGGACGGCCTTCGCGGCGCGCTTCGGGAGCTGAACCGGGCCCCGCCCGCCGCCCGTTCAGTCGCCGGTGGCCAGCGCGGACGCGGCGGCCACCACGCCCGTCACCGTCAGCACGGCCGGCCAGGCGCCGATCTTCTTCGCCAGCGGGTGCGAGCCGCCGAACGCGGCCAGGTACAGCGCGGTCAGCCCCGCCGCGGCGGGCGCACCCGAACGCCGCCCCCAGCGCACCGCGGCCGTCGCCCCGGCCGCCGCCAGCACGGCCCCGCCCCACTCCCGCCGCCCACTGAACCGGGCGGTCGCGTACCCGCCGATCAGCCCGGTGGCGGCGACGGCGGCGGTGGCGGGGAAACGGGCCATGGGACGGACTCCTTCACGACGGCTCACGGCGAGTGGCGACGGGCGGCAGGTAGCGGACTGGGCGTGCTGGTGGGCGCACCGGTGGGCGCACCGCCCACGGTAACGCTCCTAACGAGCCGCCCACCGGACGGGGAACGGCGGTCGGGACACCCGGGCGGGGTCGGGCGCGGTCAGTGCCGGAAGACGTGCTCGGCGTGCCAGGCGACGTACTGCGGGGCGAGTCGGTGCCCGGGGTCGGCGGGGAGCCGGACGGGGAGGCCCGCGAGGGCGGTGACCGCAGGGCCCCGGTGGTCCCCGGTGTGGGTGAAGTGCGGCGAGACCATGATCGTCAGGTGCTCGGTCAGCCCGAGCACGCCCTGGTCGAACAGGGCGTGGTGCAGGGCGCACAGGGCGATGCCGTTCTGCACCACGTCCGGCCCGCCGTCGGCGTGGCCGTGGACGTGGGCGGCCTCCACGCCCACCGGGGCCGGACCGATCCGGCCGCTGAACCCGCAGACGGCGCAGGCGTTCCCGTACAGCGGGAGGACCGCGCGGGCGAACCGGCTGTCGCGGACCCGCCGGGTCTCCTGCCGGTACCGGGGCTCGGCGGGCGGCAGGGCGTCCCGGACGGACTGCTCCAGGGTGCTGCTGCTGCCGGCGCTGGTGCCGGTGTTGCTGCCGGTGCCGGTGTCGCTGTCGCTGCCGATCGCCTCGGCGAGCAGCAGGGTGCGGACCCGGTCCCGGACGCGCCGGTCGCCCAGCAGTTCCTCGACCGCCGGGCGCAGGCGGCCGCGGGCGCCCAGGTCGAGCAGCCGGCGGTGGCTCGCTTGCTCCGGCAGCGGCTGGGAGAAGGCGTCGGTGGCCGCCCACAGTTCGGTCTCCAGCAGCCGGAACGGCAGTGCGGCGCGCTCCCCGTCGGGGGTCGAGACGGCAGCGGTGTACTGGGCGATCAGCCGGCCGACCGGCTCCGCGACCTCCTCGTACCGGGTCTCGCTGTTGCCGGACGCGGCGAACCGGTCGACCAGCCAGAGCAGCAGCAGCGGCTTGTGCGGGGCACGACCGCCCCCGCGCAGGCCGGACCGGTTCAACGTGCGCAGGGCGGCCAGCAGTTCGGTTTCGGTGAGCGGCTGGTGGAGCGTCGTCACGCCGGGCCCAGGGTGCGGAGGGTGGTGAGGTCGGGGTCGGTGGCGCCGTGGTTGCGGAGGTAGGCGGTGAGGGAGCCGTGGCGGGTGGTGGCGTGGTCGAGGGCGGCGTGCAGGTGGGCGGCTTCGACGGGGCGGGAGAGGCGTTCGACTCCGGCGGCGTCGGTGTAGGGGACTGGGCCGCGGTCGAGGCCGAGGCCGGTGTTGGAGCGGAGGAAGTCGGCGGTGACGGCGTCGAGCGGGAGGCCGGCCAAGGTCTGCAGGACGGCGATGGTCAGGCCGGTGCGGTCCTTGCCGACGGCGCAGTGCACCAGCAGCGGGGCGCCGGTGGCCAGGGCGCGGACGGCGGCGGCGAGGGCGATGCCGCCGGTCTCGGCCATGAACGGGTAGAGCGCGGCCTGGTCCTCGGGCCAGAGCCGGTCGGTGGTGGCCGGGTCGGGCAGCATCGGCAGGTGCAGGTAGTCGACGCCGTCGGGCAGGCGGTCCGGGTACTGGGCGACCTCGGGGGTGCTGCGCAGGTCCAGGACGGTGCGGATGCCGAGTTCCGCGAAGCGCCGCAGGCCCTCGTCGGTGAGGTGGTTGAGGGTCGCCGAGCGGTAGAGCAGCCCGGGACGGTAGACGCCGGCCCCGGCGTCGCGGAGGTTGGGGAGGTCGGGGATGTCGAGGAACGGCGCGGCGGCGATCTCGGTCTCGGTCATGCGTTCCACGGTAGGGGCAGGGGCCGACGCCGGGCCGGGGCGTTCACCGAACCGGTACCGGCGCGGGCCGGTACTGGTTCGGTGGCGGGGTGGCGGGGTGGCGGGGTGGCGGGGTGGCGGGGTGGCGGGGTGGCGGGGTGGCCCGGCGGCGGCGGGGTGGGTTGGTGGTGCGGTCAGCGGCCGCCGGCCGCGTCCAGGAAGGCGCCCGTGACGTACGAGGCGGCGGAGGAGAGCAGGTAGAGGATCGTCTCGGCGATCTCCTCGGGCTGTCCGCCGCGCCCCATCGGGAGGTTGGGGCCGATCCGGTCGACCCGGCCGGGCTCGCCGCCCAGGGCGTGGATGCCGGTGTGGATCAGGCCCGGGCGGACGGCGTTGACCCGGATGCCCTCGGCCGCGACCTCCAGCGACAGCCCGGTGGTCATCGAGTCCAGCGCGCCCTTGGACGCCGCGTAGTCGACGTACTCGTTCGGCGAGCCCAGCCGGGACGCCGCCGAGCCGACGTTGACGATCGCCCCGCCCCGGCCGCCGTACCGGGTGGACATCCGGCGCACCGCCGCGGCCGCGCACAGGAACGGGCCGGTGATGTTGGCCGCCCAGATCCGGTTCAGCCGGTCCTCGTCGAGCTCGTCCAGCCGGCTCTGCTTCTCCAGCGTGCCCGCGTTGTTCACCAGCGCGGTGAGGGTGCCGAGTTCGCGGTCGACGGTGTCGAACAGCGCGGTCACCCCCGCGGTGTGCGAGACGTCCGCGCGGACGGCGATCGCGGTGCCGCCCGCGGAGCGGATCCGCGCCACCACGGCGTCCGCCGACTCCTGGTCGCTGCGGTAGTTGACGCACACCCGGTAGCCGCGTCCGGCGGCGAGCAGCGCGGTGGCCGCGCCGATGCCGCGGCCGCCGCCGGTGACCACCAGTACCTCGTCCTGCGCCACGCTCTGCTGGGTCATGCCGACCGCTCCTTCGTCCACGACGGTGTTGCCGCCGACGCTATCCCACCGAGTGAAATCCCTTTGCGGGTCGTGCAGTCGGCGGTCGAGCATCACTGCCATGGACCTCTCCGTCTCCCCCCACGGCCCGCTGCGCACCGACCGGCCGGACCTGGCCGCCTACCTCGCCGCCGACGCCGTCGTCGACCACGACCACCCCGCGATCGTCGCCCTCGCCGCCGAACTGCGGCGGGCCGACCCGGTGCGGACCGCCGAGGCGGTGTTCGAGCACGTCCGGGACCGGATCGACCACTCGGCGGACGTCGGCCACTGGTCGGCCGCCTACCGGGCCTCCGACGTGCTCGCCGCCGGCAACGCGATCTGCCATGGCAAGTCGCACCTGCTCGCCGCACTGCTGCGCGCCAACGGCATCCCGGCCGGCCTGTGCTACCAGAAGCTCGACGTGCTGCACGGGCTCAACGGCGTTCTGCTGCCCGGCAGTCCGTGGTGGGTCCGGCTGGACGGCCGGGGCAACCGGAACGGCGCGGACGGGCACTTCGCCACCACCCCCGCCGAGGAGCGGCCCGCCTGGGCCAACGACCCGGCACTCGGCGAGCACCACTACACCACCGTGTACGCGACGCCGCCGCGGGAACTGCTGGACGGCCTGCGCGACAGCGTGCCGGGGTCGGTCGGGTACGGCTACCTGCCGCTCGAACTGCCGGACAGGGACTGAGGGTTCGGTGCCTGTGTGCGGGTGGCGGGTGGAAATCGTTCGCGCGGGCGGGGCGCGGCGGGCGAGACTGCGGGGGCGGTCCTTTCCCGGCCGCTCCTGACCGTTTCGGGGCTGTTCCCGGCCGATCCGGTCCGCTTCCGTCTGTGTCCGCCCGCGTCCGCCGAGGAGGCGTCGCCCGTGAACGTCCTGCTCTCCGGCATCGTCGGCTCCACCGCGTACGGGCTGGCGCACGCCGGGTCCGACCTCGACCGGCTCGGGCTGTTCGCGGCGCCCACCGTGGCCTTCCACGGCCTGCACCGGCCCGTCGAGTCGCACGTCACCACCGCCCCGGACCGGACGCTGCACGAGGCCGCCAAGTGGTGCCGGCTGGCGCTCAACGGCAATCCGACCGCCACCGAACTCGTCTGGCTGCCGGGGGAGTTGTACGAGGTGCGGACGCCGCTCGGCGAGGAGCTGATCGGGCTGCGGGAGTCCCTCCTGTCCGGCCCGGCGGTCCGCCGCGCCTACCTGGGCTACGCCGACCAGCAGTTGCGCAAGCTCGCCGCCCGCGACCGCACCGACCCGGCCGGCCGGGCCAGGGCCGCCAAGCACGCCCGGCACCTGGTCCGGCTGGTCCGCCAGGGCGTCGCCCTGCACGAGACCGGGCAGTTGGAGATCCGGCTCCCCGACCCCGAGCACGTCCGCGCCCTCGGCGAGCGCTACGCGGACCGCCCCGAGGACGCCACCGCCCTGCTCGCCGACGCCGAGGCCCGCTTCGACCGCCCCGGCACCCTCCCCGCCGCCCCCGACGAACGCCCCGTCGAAGCCTGGCTGCACCGGGTCCGCGCCGCCCACCTCCCCACCCCCTGACCCCCCGTCGGCTCCCCCGCCGCCCCCCGCGACCCGCCCGGCAATCCGCTGGCCCTCCCCCACCGGGCACCAGGTAGGATCACCCCGGCAGGCGCTGTCCCACCCGGTCCACGCCTGCCGCGGGCCGCTAGCTCAATTGGCAGAGCTGCGGACTTTTAATCCGTAGGTTCAGGGTTCGAACCCCTGGCGGCCCACCCGACTTGAGGCCAGGTCAGACACCGTCTGACCTGGCCTTCTTCGTGTCCGGGGCGGTTCGGGGCTCGCTCGCGCCACTCGGAATGGTGCCCGGAATGCCTGAATTGCGGACCGGTGCGGGGACGGTGCGGGGACGAGGCCCCCGAACCGCCCCCGCAGACCCCCTTTCCACCCATGTCCACTGCCCTCCACTCGGCTCCGGACCTGTCGTGGTAAGTCACGATCCGTAGATCAAAACCTGAGAGAGCCGACGCGCCACGTTGGCCTCCGACCGGCTCATCGGCATTCTCGACCGACTCCCCGATTCCCCGATTCCCCGATTCCCCGACTCCCGCAGCCGCCTCATCGTCGTCCTCGCTGCCGTCCGCGCACTCCAGCCCTACCAGATCGCAGCCCTGTGCCTGGAGGGCCTTGATCGCCACCGGCCCGCCAGCGTGTGTGCCGCGCCCACCACCGCGACCATGTCGTGTGCCTCGACAGCCTCCTACTCGTCCTCGCCTCCGCCTGGATCAGGGAGCGGCACCGGCGCTGGCCCGACAGCACCAACCCCTACCTGATCGTGAGCCGGCAGGCCGCCGTCGCCTTCACCGGCCCCGCCGTCAGCGCCGAACTGGTCCAAAGACAGTTCCGTGCCATCGGCCTGACTGCTTCAGTGCTACGCACCGATCGCATCCTCAGTGAGGCCCGCCATTCCGCCGACCCTCTGCACCTGATGAGGCTGTTCGGCCTCTCGAACGCCACGGCGACTAGGTACGTCTTCATCGCCCATCCTGACAGGCGTCCAGGCCCGATCCGGGCCTGAGTCGGACATCGGTGAGGCCTCTGATGTACCTGCCCATCTGGATGTATCGGATGGGCGGGGTCCGACAGGTCTTGAACGATGGGGCAGCTTGGATCCGGGTTTGCCCGACCTTGTGGAACGCGGCCAGTTTCAAACCTGCATAATCTAAGTAAGTTAGTAGATCGGGGAGGGGTCCGGTTGCGGCCCTGGCCGGTTTGCGTCTCCGGGGCTGCCTTGTGCGGCTGCTTCGGATCCAAGTCCTGCCCGCCGCGCCGACCTGCTTGTTGAGCGGACGGTCTGACGTTGGCCCGGGACATGCCCGGCGTGCAGTGAGGACATCGAGTATGGGTTCCAATCAGAGACAGGCGGAATCGCGACGTGCTGTCCTGAGCGTCGCTGAACAGCAGCGCCAGCGGCGTAACAAGATCATCACCGTTTGCGTGTCCGCTGCGGTGGCTCTTGGGATGGTCGCCGCAGTGGCCTGGTTCATTGCCTCCGAGGCGGAGAACCTTTCGCATCAGGCGAATCCGGCGTCCTCCCGCGTCGGCGGAGCCGCAGCGTTTGATCAAGGCACCGCGTCGGCGCGGCCGCCGCGGGCCCGACCGGCGGTGAGCGCTTCTCGCGTTGGCTGAACTGCGCAGGCGCACTTTGCGGTGGACCTGCGGCGGCCAGCAACGTGGGGCGTCGTCTGGCATGTAGCGAGGTGTGGATGCCTGCACTTCGAACGTCTGCCTCGACGTCGAAGCCGTCGCCCTGATACCGGGGAGCGCCCAGCCGCTCCGACTGGCCCGCGCAGTCCGGCCACGAGCCCGCTCCCGGCCTATGTCGTTTGACCCGGACGGCGGCAGTATGAAGGGCCCCCTACATCGAACAACTCCCGTCCAGCGGCTTCGGGGGCCTCGCTCTCCGGATCCGGCGCGACCTGCACCCGCGGAGTTCAGTGACGGGTGCGGGCCGTCCGAGGTCTGCCTCTCGCCGACCTGCCTGCTTCCCTCGTGGGAAGCAGTCCACCCTGGTGCCGTCGGCACCCGCACAGAAACGGCCCGCATGTACGACGAACGCCTTTCGGCCCCCTTGTCCCTGTGGCTCCTGCCGGTGGCAGCGGGCCTCACCTCTGCCCTCATCCTGCTGCCCTACGGCCTCACGGCCTCCCTTGTCGCCATGGTGCTCGCCTCCGCACTGTCGTCGGTGGCACTTGGCTCCTACGGGTCGCCGCGGATCCGGGTCGTGCAAGGTGTCCTCCTCGCGGGGGAGGCACGTCTGCCGCTTGAGGTCCTCGGGCAGGCCCTGCCGCTGGACCGCAAGGAGGCTCTCGCCTGGCGCACCTGGAAGTCCGACCCCCGCGCCTTCATGCTGCTGCGCAGCTACATCCACACCGCGCTGCGGGTAGAGGTCACCGACCCCGCGGACCCCACGCCGTACCTGTACCTGTCCACGCGCCACCCGCAGCGCCTGGCCGAGGTGATCGAAGCCGGGCGCGCCTCGCAGAGGGAGGGGCAGGGACAGGGGGCGCAGGGCGCTTCGGCGCGGGACGGCGAGCAGCCGGAGCCGCGGTCGGACAGGCCGGTCGGCTGAACGAGACCCTTGCCTCGGGGCAGTGCGGGTTGTGTCCCCGGGAACGGCGTCCTGCGGTTGTCGTCATGGCCGGTGCACTGCGGTAATCCGGGCGGGCGCGGCTGCGGTGCTTTGCGCCGCTTTATGTTCGGCGGCTTCGAGGGTTGATCGTGCGCATTCGCCGCTCTTGTCCCGAACTACGGGCTGTCGCGTGCAAGTCGATTCGGGAATCATGTTCAACGTTTTTCGCGGGTCTGGCGATGCGGCCTCGGCGGCGTTAATGAAATCGGTAATCGAGACCGTTGCAGTCTTTGCCTTTATTGGCGGAAGCCTGTTCACTTTCGCCGACCGGTTAGTAGGCGAGCGCAGGAGCAGCCCGTGAGCAGTCCCATCGAGCACGACCATGACCACAGTGACGGTGCCGGGCACGACCACGGTGCCGGCGGCGGCCATGACGGGCACTCCCACGGGGTGGCGGCCGATGCCGACCGGCGGTGGTTGACTGCCGCGCTGCTGTTGATCGTGGGCTTCATGGTCGTGGAGGTCGGTGTCGGCTTCGCGGCTCAGTCCCTGGCCCTGATCTCGGATGCCGCGCACATGCTGACCGACGCGGTGTCGATCGCGCTGGCGCTGGTGGCGATTCGGCTGGCTGCGCGGCCGGCCGGTGGGGGGTTCACCTTCGGCCTCAAGCGCGCGGAGATCCTCTCCGCGATGGCCAACGGCCTGACTCTGCTGCTGCTGTCGGTGTGGCTGGCCTGGGAGGCCGTGCAGCGGCTCATCTCCCCGCCGGAGGTCACCGGCGGGCTGGTCGTCGTGACCGCGCTGGTCGGCATCGTCGTGAACATTGCCGCGGCGTGGTGCATCTCCAGGGCCAACCGCACCTCGCTGAACGTCGAGGGCGCCTACCAGCACATCCTGACCGATCTGTACGGGTTCATCGGCACGGCTGTCGCCGGTGTGGTCGTCGTGACCACCGGGTTCGCCCGCGCCGACGCCATCGCCTCCCTCTTCGTGGTCGTCTTGATGCTGCGCGCCGGGTACGGGCTGGTCCGCGCCTCGGGCCGGATCTTCCTGGAGGCGGCGCCCGCGGGGGTCGACCCGGACGAGCTGGGGGACCTGCTGGCCGGGCAGGAGGGTGTCGTCGAGGTCCACGACCTGCACGTGTGGCAGATCAGCTCCGACTCCCCGGCGCTGTCCGCGCACGTGCTGGTGGTGCCTTCGGGCGACTGCCACGCGGTGCGCCGGGACTTGGAGGCGCTGGTGCGGGAGAAGTACTCCATCACCCACACCACGCTGCAGGTCGACCACCTGGGATCCGGTGCGGTGCAGGACGTCGCAATCACCCCCGTCCCGGGGGAGGGGGTGGGCGAGGAGCACTGCGAGGACACGCACGGCCCGGTCCACCGTCCCGGGCCGCACGAGCACTGACTTCTTGCCCGCCCGCCGTCCAGCAGCCCCGACACGCTGCCGGACGGCGGGCGGATCAGTCTGTGCGGGGTGTGCCGAGGACGGCGGGCAGGTGGGCGAAGTGCCTGATGACACCGGCCGTCGCGGAGGCCGGGGGCGCGGTCGGGGCGACGAGCAGGGCCCGCATTCCGTAGGCCTGCGGGCCCAGGACGTCCTTGGCCCAGTTGTCCCCGACGAACAGGATCTCTGCGGCGTCGACGCCGCTGGCCTCCACCACCGCCGCGTAGAACCCGGGGTGCGGTTTGCGCAGGCCCAGGGTGCTGGACAGGACCAGGGCATCGAAGCAGGTGTCGATGGCCGCCGCGCGGAGCGTGCTGCGGCGCATCTGCTCGGGCACGGCCGTGTTGCAGGCCAGGACGCACCGCCATCCTGCCGCGTGCAGGCGGTGCACGGCCCGGGCGGCGCGGGGGTCCACGCGTCCGTCCGGCAGGGCCGACAGGACCGTGTCTGCGGCAGCCGCGGCGTCGGGGATGTGCGCGCCGCTGCGGACTGCAGCCCGGCGGATGTCCTGGGCGAAGGGCGTGTGGGTGCTGTTCTCGCGGTCGGCGGCCCTGGTCCGGCGGTGCACGGCCTCGAAGGCGGCGGCGAACCCCGGCGGGAGGGACACCCCCGGCAGTGTGCGGAGCACGTCGGCGACCAGGGCGCTGTCGGGGTTGGGGCCGGGCTGTGCGAGTGTGCCGCTGAAGTCCACCGCGAGGACGCGTATGCCCATCGTGTCGATCCCGTCTGCCTAACTCCGGTCCGCCGGCACCCGCGGTGCCCGCGCGCATCGGCACAGAGGGCGGCGGCGCGGCGCGGGATTTTCCGCGCTCGTGCGGACCTTCGCTTCCGGTCGGGGCGCACAGGCCCGCGGCCGAGAAAATCCCATGCCGAATACCGCCGCGGGGAAATCGGTGCCGGAGGCATTCGGGCCACGGAGGCGCGGTCCCAGCAAAGCGTGAAATCCCACAGGATTCAAAGCCTGCACTGAGGACCGTTATCAATACCAATGCAGCGTCGGCCGCGGCGTGCCTTTCGGCCGGGTATCAGGGTGTGCCCCGCCCGGTGTGCGGCGCGCATTCGCACCGGCCGGTGCGCGGCGCCCGCACATGCTTGTGGACGGCGTGGTGCGCCGCCGCGCCGCCTCCCTTGCGGCAGGGGGCGGCGCGGCGGTGCGGTCATGCCGCGGCGGGTACGGTCTCGGCCGCGGGTCGGGGCAGGCGGCCGGTGCGGGCGAGGCGGTGGAGGGCCGCTGCGCACAGCAGTCCGGTGGCGGCGAGGGTGAGCCAGGGCAGGTACAGGGCTCGGTGGTGGGTGCCGTAGCCCCACAGGGCTCCGACGGCGAGGTTGCCGAGGGTGATGCCGAGGCCGGAGACGGTGTTGTAGAGGCCGTAGTGGGTGGCGACGAGGCGGTTGCCGGAGAGGGTGACGACGGTGTCCATCTCGAAGGGGTAGACGACGGCGCCGGCGGCGGCCAGGACGGCGACTGCGAGGGCGAGGGCGAGCAGCCGGGCCGGGGCGCCGGTGTCGGGGGTGAGGGCGGCCAGGGGAAGGAAGGCGGCGCCCATGGCGGCCAGTCCGCGCACGAGGGACTGGGCGGGTGTCCAGGTGCGTTTGGCCCAGGCGGTCAGGCGCAGTTGGCCGGCGACGGCGACGGCGGCGGAGAG
Source organism: Kitasatospora cineracea (assembly GCF_003751605.1). NCBI lineage: Bacteria > Bacillati > Actinomycetota > Actinomycetes > Kitasatosporales > Streptomycetaceae > Kitasatospora > Kitasatospora cineracea. The sequence goes on along the minus strand of NZ_RJVJ01000001.1, from coordinate 1,269,607 downwards.
GACGAACAGGGCGGTGGTGGCCTTGGTCCCGTCGCTGCCCAGGGCGAGGTCGGCTGCCAGAGGCAGGGCGAGGTAGACCTGGAACGTCAGGATGTAGGAGCCGATCATCGCAGCGGAGAACAGCAGGAAGGGGCGGTTGGCGGCGACGGTGCGCCACTGGGCCAGGACGCTCCCGCGGGGTGCTGCTTCTTCGCCGGCGCTCTGTGTGCGCCGGGGTGGCAGGGCGCGCCACTGCAGGGCGGTGAGGGCGGCGAAGATCGCCGCGGCGGTGGTGCACACCGCGGTGAAGTCGAGGGTGAGCAGGGCGACGCCGACGATCGGTCCGAGCAGCATCCCGGCCTGGTAGTAGACGTTGAAGGCGGCGAAGGCGTCGACGCGGCGCTCGCCGGCTTCGGCGGCGAGGTAGGCGCGCACGGCGGGGTTGAACAGGGCTCCGGCGAAGCCGGTGGCGGCGGAGGCGGCGAGCAGGGCGGGCAGGGAGTCGGCCCAGCCCAGGAGCGCGAACCCGGCGGTGCGCAGCAGGCACCCGGCGATGATGGGGGCGCGGTAGCCGTAGCGGTCGGCGAGGGTGCCGCCGATGAGGAACATGCCCTGCTGGGAGAGGTTGCGGATGCCCAGGACCAGGCCGACGGCCCAGGCGGCCAGGCCGAGGCCGTCGGAGAGGTGGGTGGCCAGGTAGGGCATCAGCATGTAGAAGGCGAGGTTGATGGCGAACTGGTTGGCCATCAGCAGGCGTGCGGTGGGGCTGAAGGTGCGGGTCTGCCGCCACAGGGCCTTCATCGGGCGGTGCCTGCGAGGGGGCGGGCGGCGGCGGGGGAGAGCGGGTCGATGACGGTGCGGCAGCGGGTCCAGCGGGTGACGGTGCGCTCGCCGGGGTGGTCGATCTCCTCGGGGTGCTCGGGCGGGCGGTGGCCGAGCAGGTTGTGGGCGCGGCAGTAGTCGTCGTCGAAGACGGTGCCGATGTAGCGCTGGGGGCCGTCGGGGAAGACGGCGGCGATGCGGGTCTCGGGGGCGGTGGTGGCGGCGAGCCAGCGGGCGACGAGGGCGACGGCGCCCACGCTCCAGCCGCCGCTGGCGTAGCGGGTGGCGGCCAGGGTGCGGGCGGCCCAGACGGCTTCGGGGGCGGCGACCCAGTGGACCTCGTCGAACAGGGGGTAGGCGACGTTGCGGGGGTGGATGCTGCTGCCGAGGCCGCGCATGAGGCGGGGCAGGGCGGGCTGGCCGAAGATGGTGGAGCCGGTGGTGTCGACGCCGACGACGCGCAGGTGGGGGAAGTACTCGCGCAGGACGCCGGCGATGCCGGCGGAGTGGCCGCCGGTGCCGACGCTGACGACCAGGGTGTCGATGCGGCCGAGTTGGGCGAGGAGTTCGAGGGCGAGCGGGCGGTAGGCGGCCGCGTTGTCGGGGTTGTTGTACTGGTCGGGGCACCAGGAGCCGGGGTGGGCGGCGAGCACGTCGCGGACCGCGTCGCGGCGGGCCTGCTGCCAGCCGCCGACCGGGTGCGGGGCATCGACCACGACGACGTCGGCGCCGTGCGCGGTGAGCAGGCCCGTCATCAGCGGCTCGATCTCCGGGTCGGTGACGACGGTGACGGGGTGGTGGTGGGTGAGGCCGGCCAGGGCCAGGCCCAGGCCCAGAGTGCCGGAGGTGGACTCCACGATCCGGGCTCCGGGAAGCAGGTCGCCGCGCTCCCGGGCGGCGCGGACCATGTGCAGGGCGGGGCGGTCCTTGATGCCGCCGGGATTGCGGCCCTCCAGCTTGGCCCAGAAGCCGTGGCCCGCGGCGGTGAACGGGTCGCCGACCCACAGGACGGGGGTGTTGCCCACCAGCCCGGCGGGTGTGCGGGCGGAGGCGGCGGACGGGGCGAGGAACTGGCCGGGAGCCTCGGGGGCGCTTTCGGTCCGGCCGGGGAAGGCAGTGGTGACGGTCATGGCGGGATCTCCTGCGGCCCGCGTGCCGCGGCGGGGCGCGGCGGGGCCGGTGGGTGGGAGGCGGAAGGAGCGGACGCGGCTGCCGCGGCGCGCACCCGGCGGGCGCGGCGCAGCGGCGGGCCCGCTCAGGTCCGCCAGATCCCGAGGGAGGCTCTCGTGTGCCCGCCGGTGGCAGGTCCCGGTTCGGTGTCGGCCCGGCGCAGAACGGGAACCGAGCCGGGGCCGGCGGTTTCGGGCGCGGGGGCCGAAGTGTCAAAGGCGCGGGGGGCGTCCTGCTGCTGGTGTGCGGTGGCGGGCTGGTCGGCGCTCTCGCAGGTGGCCTGGTGGCCGGTGCCGTCGTGCGGGGTGGCGGGGCCGGGGCAGTGCGCGGCGGCGGCCGGGAGCGAGTCCGCGGTGGGCCCGGTGCCGGACAGGGGGCCGTGCGCGCACACCAGTACGTGCACCAGCGCGGCGAGCAGGACGACGACGGCGCAGGCGAGTCTCCACTCGCGCTTCGGCCCGCACCATCCCGTCATATCACTCAAAGTACTTGATCGGATACTTAAAGTTCGCATCAGGGGGTGTGCGAATCCAGTGCGGCGGCCGACCTTTCGAGGGCGGGGCCACGCCTTGGCCGCCAAGGTCGCGGAGGCGGCGGCCGTCCTCGAACGGCAGCGCGCGTACGCGGGGGAGCCCGGGGGTGTCGCCACCCGAAGGGGGGATCCGGCTCCCGTCCGAAGGGTCGAAGGCCGCCTGCGTCGACCCGGCCCGGCATCTCGCGGGGTGCGTGCAGCGGAGTTCCCGGCCTTCGGGTGGGGCCGTGGTGCCGACGCATGGTTCATAGTTTTCTGAATTCATGACTTCTTGTACTGTGAGTGGGTGCTGACACTCCCTTCCGAGGTCGAGGTCCTGGCGCGCTTCGGCCGCGCCCTCGCCGACCCGATCCGCTGCCGCATCCTGCTCGCCCTGCGCGAGGCCCCCGCCCACCCGGCGGATTTGGCCGAGAAGCTGGGGATCTCCCGCACCCGGCTGTCCAACCACCTCGCCTGCCTGCGCGACTGCGGCCTGGTGGTCGCCGTCCCCGTCGGGCGTCGCACCCGCTACGAACTCGCCGACACCCGCCTCGGCCACGCCCTGGACGACCTGCGCTCCGCCGTGGTCGCCGTCGAGACGGACCGCACCTGCGCCGAGGCTGACGAGAAGGGCTGCTGCTGAGGTGGCCACCCTCTCCCTGGGCCCCACCCCCGCCCGCCGCGAGGTACTCGCCCGCCGCATACGCCTGCTGGTCGCCGCAACGATCGCCTACAACACGGTCGAGGCGGCCGTCGCCCTCGCGGCTGGCACCGCCGCGTCGTCGACCGCCCTGGTGGGCTTCGGCCTGGACTCGGTCATCGAGGTGTCTTCGGCCGCCGCCGTCGCCTGGCAGTTCTCCGCCCGCGAGCACGTCGTGCGCGAGGCTCGCGAGAAGACCGCCCTGCGCGTCATCGCCCTCTCGTTCTTCGCCCTCGCCGCCTACGTCTCCGTCGACTCCCTGCGGGCGTTGGCCGGCAGCGGTGATGCCGAACGCTCCTTTCCGGGCCTGGTCCTCGCCGCCCTGTCGCTGGCGATCATGCCCTTCCTGTCCGCGGCCCAGCGTCGGGCAGGGCGCGAACTCGGCTCCGCCAGCGCGGTCGCCGACTCCAAGCAGACCCTTCTGTGCACCTACCTCTCCGCGGTCCTGCTGGCCGGCCTGCTGCTGAACGCCGTCCTGGGCTGGTCCTGGGCCGATCCCGCCGCCGCCTTGGTCATCGCCGTCATCGCCGTCAAGGAAGGCCGCGACGCCTGGCAGGGCAAGGGCTGCTGCGCGCCCTCCGCCGTCGCGGCGGCGGAGGGCCCTGCTGGCGATGCGTGCGATTGCCGACCCGGCTGCGACTGCCGCTCTTGATCCCGTCCCCGCCCGGGCGCGGGAGCGGCCCTTGCCGGGCCGGAGAGTCCCCGCTGCACCGGGCCAACGGTCTGGGCTCCGGGCAGCGCGCCCCGATCACAGGCAGAGGGCATCGCGCTCGCCCGGCAAGCCGGTGCGCAGCACGGGACGGCCCCGGCAGCCGCGGGTGCGCGCTGCCGGGGCCGTCGACCTGTCGTGTCAGGCGCTGGTGCGGGTGCGGCGCTTGATCCACATCGCGATCGGGAACGACGCGACGACCAAGGCCGCGAGGACCACGGCGACCACCAGTCCGGTGTTGCCGCCGTCGTCCTTCGCCGTGGCCTCGGGTGCGGCGGAAGACGACGAGACGGCCGGGGCGGGCTGTGCCGGGGCGGAGGACGAGACGGAGGGGGTCGGGGACGGCGACGGGGCGGTGCTCGCAGCCGGGGCGGCGGGCAGCGGGGTGGCGCCGGGGGCGGGCGGCTTCAGCTCGAGGACGGGAGCCGGGTTCTCCGGCTCGCTGCCGTTCTGCGACATCTCGATCCAGCGCGAGACCTTGCCGTTGCTGTAGGTCTCGATGGTCTTGAACGGCAGGCTCTCGCCCTGGGGCAGCTGGCGCACCACGATGCTGTGCTTCGCGTTGTCGCCCACCGGCAGCGCCGGGCCCTGCACCGTGTAGCCGGTGGCGTCGGGCGTGAGGGTCCACCCGGTGGGGGCGTCCTTGAGCGCGACGCTCTGCACCGGCACGCCGTCCGGCAGGACGATCTGGATCTTCTGGATGCCGGCGCTGGTGGACTCGGCCTCCGAGGTGAAGGTGAGCGTCACGTTCTCGGCGAGCGCACGGGCGTCGGAGGCGGACACCTCGGAGTGCGCGAGGGCGGGCGTCGCCAGGGCGAGCAGGACGGTGGCCGCGCCGGCCAGTGTGGTGCCGACGCGCAGGGTGCGGTTGGTCATGAAGGGGCTCCGAAAGCGCAAGAGGGCGCGCGGCAGCCAGGCCGCGCGAAAAAGGGAAGGGCCGGAGGGCGGCTGTCACCGCTGTCCGGCCGGAGGCCCCCTGCGCCGTACCGCGTGGGTCAGGACTCGACCCGCGCCCAGGTGCGCCGGGCGCGCTGCGCGCCGCACGGCGCCCGCGGACAGGTAGGCGGGTGCGGCCACCTGCCATGCCCGGGCGAGCAGGTGCAGCAGTCGGGCCGCGATCCGGCCCGCAGCAGCGCTCAGGTAGCAGGCGCGGGCGTCGGCGGCGTGCAGCAGCGCCGCGACCGCGACGGTCCCGCCGGCGTGCAGGACCAGCGCGGCTCCCTGTGCCAGCCGCCTCCCGTCGTCCATCTCCATCGCCATCGCGGAGGGGTGCGCGCTCAACAGCAGGTGGGAGGCGATCTGCGTCGCGCACATCAGGGCAGCCGCCGAGCGGTGCGACCACTGCCGGCCGGCGCGCGGCAGCGCGAGGAGGAACGCGGTGGCGGCGACGGCGGCGAGCACGCCCGGGCGGGGCCCGGCCGGATCGGCGACATGGTGCGCCACCGAGGCCAGCACCGTCGCCGCCACCGCGAACACCCCGGCCCGCGTTGCCCGCCCGGACCCCGCGCGCAGCGCGGCGGGCCGCGGCGCCCGGAGGGGGCCCGGCCTGGGCGGGCCCGCGAAGGCGGGCGTGTGGCGGATGTCCATCGAGGGCGACGGTACACGGCCCCACGCGTCTGCGAGGCCGCGCCCGCAGGATTTCGCCGCCCCGCGCCACCTGAACGGCTGCCGGAACGTCTGCCCAGGTCAGGGCGGTCTTATCGCCGTTGAAAACCGTCATCGGTGCAGCCTTTGCCAAGGCGTGCGCCGGTGCGCTTCACTTCGCCGCATCCACACGACAGAGCGGGGTTCAGGCATGGGTTCGGGACACGACCACGACCACGGCGCCGGCGGCGGCCACGACGGGCACTCCCACGGGGTGTCGGCCGACGCCGACCGCCGCTGGCTGGCCATCGCGCTCGCCCTGATCTGCGGCTACATGGCGATCGAGGTCACTATCGGCATCGCCGCCGGATCGCTGGCCCTGATCTCGGACGCCGCGCACATGCTCACCGACGCGGCGTCCATCGTCCTGGCGCTGGTGGCGATGCGCCTGGCCGCCCGGCCCGCCAAGGGCGGCTTCACCTTCGGCCTCAAGCGCGCCGAAATCCTCTCCGCCCAGGCCAACGGCCTGACCCTGATCCTCCTCGCGGCCTGGCTGACCTACGAGGCCATCGAGCGCCTGATCAGCCCGCCCGACGTCACGGGCTCCCTGGTGCTGTACACGGCGCTGGCCGGCATCGCGGTCAACGTCGTCGCCGCCTGGTGCATCTCCAAGGCCAACCGCACGTCGCTGAACGTCGAAGGCGCCTACCAGCACATCCTCAACGACCTGTTCGGGTTCGTCGCCACCGCGGTGGCGGGCCTGGTCGTGATGACCACCGGCTTCGCCCGCGCCGACGCCATCGTCTCGCTGGTCGTCGTGGTCCTCATGGTCAAGGCCGGGTACGGGCTGCTCAAGGAGTCCGGCCGGATCTTCCTGGAGGCCGCCCCCGCCGGAGTCGACCCCGACGCGATCGGCGACGCCATGGTCGCCCGCCCCGGCGTCGTCGAGGTCCACGACCTGCACGTGTGGCAGATCACCTCCGGCCAGAGCGCCCTGGCCGCGCACGTCCTGGTCGACCCCGACCGCGACTGCCACGCCGTGCGCCAGGACCTGGAGCACCAGCTCGCCCACGCCAACAACATCACCCACACCACGCTCCAGGTCGACCACGCCCCCGCACAGCTGCTCACCGTCGGCTCCGGCGCACCCGAGGCCGCCGACGGCCACTGCGCCGAACCGCACGGCGCCGTCCACCGCGAGGAGCCCCACGAGCACTGACCGGTGTAGGCCGTGAGAAGCTCCGGTGCGCGAGCAGCCCAGCCCGCGCACCGCAACGCACGACAGCACGACGACAGCGGGAGGCGGTGAAGGGAAGTGCGCGGCATCCGGCTCCCCGCACATCCCGCCTCCGGCACCGGCCGGGGCCTTCGGGCCTCGGCGCTGGCCGCGCTGTGCGTGCTGCTCCCGGTCGCCGGCCACCTGCTGAGCCGAGGGCACCTGCTCTCCTGGGGCGTGCTCGCCGTGTTCGCCGGCGCGGCCTTCGCGGGCAGCGCGCTGCTGACCCGCCGCCGGCTCTCCGACGCCCAGCTGCTCGCCGCGCTCGCCACCGCCCAGCTCGTCTACCACTGCGTCTACGACCTGCCGGGGCTGTGCCGCTCCTCCGGCCTCGCGGGCGGCCACCTGCCGGTGCTGGTGGGCCAGTGGGCGTCGGGCGCGCCCTCCTGGGCCGCCCCTGTGGCGCACCTGGTCGCCCTGCTGCTGGCGGCCAGGTTCCTGGGGACCGGCGAGGTCGCGCTGTGGGGCACCCACGTGCTGGCCGCGCGCGCCCGCGAGTGGTGCTCCATCTCGCCGCCCGCCGCCGATCCCGTGCCCGCTCCCGCCCCGCGGGTGCGCCTGCACGCCACCGGGAATACCCTGCGCTCCTGTCTCCACCGCACCCCCATCTCCGGCCGGGCCCCGCCGAGGCGAGCGGGCCGCACCGACCGCGGCCGCGCACGTGTCCACCTCATCGCCCGGCCGGTCGCGGCCGCGGGTGCCGCCGGGAGCTGACGCCGGGGCCCGCAGCCCCCGCACCGGTCCTCCCCGGCCGTCGACGACGGCCGCCCAGGAGCCCTGCGTCCATGACCTTCCCCGTCCCTTCGCGCCGCGCCCGTGTCTGCGCCGTCTGCCTGGCCGCTCTCGCCTGCACCGGGCTCAGCGCACCGCCCGCCGCCGCCCACACCGGCCTGAACTCCAGCGACCCGGCCGACGCAGCGACCCTCGCCGCCTGGCCCGCCCGGGTCCGGCTGTCCTTCACCGACCCGATGTCGCAGCCCTACAGCAAGATCGCCGTCACCGGGCCCGACGGCAGGGCCTACGGCCTGGGCGAGGTCCAGGTCGAGGGCACCGCCGCCGCCCTCGACCTGGCCCCCTCCACCGCCCCGGGCCGCTACCAGGTCGGCTACCGGGTGGTGTCCAAGGACGGCCACCCGGTCACCGGCACCGTCACCTTCACCTACACACCCACCGCCCCGTCCACCGCCGCCGCCGTGCCCCCCGCACCGTCCCCGCAGCCACCCACACCCACACCCACGCCCAGCCCTGGGACGGCCGCCGATGCGCAGCCGGCCCGCAAGCGCTCCGGGATCTCGATCCCGCAAGCGGCGGCCGGCGCGGGCCTGCTCGCCCTCGCTGCCACGGCGGGCGTCTTCGCCCTGCGCCGCCGGCAGGTGCGCCATGCCCGCTGACCTCTCCTTCCCGCGCCCCCGGACGGCGGCCGTGGCGGCGGCCGCTGCCGTCCCCGGCGCGGCCGCACTGGCTGCCGTCGCCTTCACCCGCTCCGGCACCGGCACCGCGGTCGGACTCGCGGGCCCGGGGGCGCTGACGGACTGGGGGCTGCCCCTCGCCCGGGCGGTGGCCGACACCTCGGCCGTCGTGACCGTGGGCCTGCTGCTGCTCGTCCTGCTGCTGCCGAGCCCCACCACGAAACTCACGGCCGCCCAGTCCCGCCACGTCCTGTGGGTGTGCGCCGCAGCACTGACCTGGGCCGGGGCGTCGTGCGCCGTACTGGTCCTGACGCTCTCCGACCTGCTGGCCCTGCCGGTGGGCGACGTGCTGGCCGGATCGGGCTCGCTCGCGGACTTCGCGCTGAACATCCCGCAGGGCCGGGCCCTGGCCCTGAGCACCCTGACCGCCCTGGCCGTGGGCACCTTCAGCCCCGCCCTCGGCACGGCCACCGCCGTCAGAACCACCCTGCTCCTGTCCCTCGCGGGCCTGCTGCCGCCGGTGTTCACCGGCCACTCCGCCGCGGCGGGCAACCACGACAGCGCGGTCGTCACCCTGGCCGTCCACGTCCTCGCAGCCGCCGTATGGGTCGGCGGCCTGGCCGGCCTGCTCGTCCTGGCCGTACGCGACCGCCCGGCCCTGGCCGGCGCCGTGCGCCGCTTCAGCCCCCTCGCGCTGTGGTGCCTGATCGCCGTCGCCGCCAGCGGGACCGCCAACGCGGCCCTGCGCCTGGAGTCACCCGCCGACCTGCTGCACACCCGCTACGGCCAGCTGGTCCTGGCCAAAGCCGCCCTGCTGGTCCTGCTCGCAAGCATCGGACACCTGCACCGCCGCCGCTGCCTGCCCCGCCTGGGCACCGAGCCCGCACCCTTCGTCCGCCTGGCCGCCGTGGAAGGGCTGCTGATGGCAGCCACCCTCGGCCTGGCCGTCGCCCTCTCCCGCAGCCCCGCCCCCGCCACCGGCCAGCAGCTGGCAACGCCCACCGAACGGGCACTCGGCTACGCGATGCCCGAACCGCTCACCGCACTGCGCCTGTTCACCGCGCTGCGCCCGGACGCCGTCTTCCTCCTCCTGATCACCTTCGCGACGCTCGCCTACCTGGCGGGCGTGCGCACGCTTCGGCGGCGCGGGGACCGCTGGCCGCCGGGGCGCACCGCCGCCTGGCTGGCGGGAGTGGGCGTGCTCGCGCTGGTCACCCAGAGCGGCCTGGCCACCTACGGCAAGGTGCTGTTCAGCGTGCACATGGGCCAGCACATGACGCTGGCGATGATCGTGCCGATCCTGCTGGTGATGGGAGCGCCCGTCACCCTCGCCCTGCGGGCGCTGCCGGCCACCGGCCCGGGCGGACGACCCGGCGCCCGCGCCTGGCTGCTCGCGCTGGTGCACAGCCGCCCCGCCAAGGTGGCGGGGCACCCACTGGTGGCGATGGCGCTGTTCATCAGCGCCTCGTTCTCGGTGTACTTCACCCCGCTGTTCGAGACGGGGATGCGCACGCACTGGGGCCACCTGGCGATGCAGCTGCACTTCATGGGCGTGGGCATCCTGTTCTTCTGGGTGATCATCGGCGTCGACCCGGCCCCGCGCCGCATCCCGCACTTCGCGAAGTTCGTGCTGCTGGTGCTCGCGATGCCCTTCCACTCCTTCTTCAGCATCGCGCTGATGAGCTCGAAGGAGCTCGTCGCGGGCCGCTGGTTCGCCCCCCTCGTCAGAAACTGGGGGCCGTCGCTGGCAGATGACCAGTTCGCCGCCGGGTCGATCGCCTGGGCCACCGGCGACATCCCCATCCTGATCACCGTCGTCGCCCTGGCCGTCCAGTGGATGCGCTCCGACCGGCGCGAGGCCCGGCGCATCGACCGGCAGATCGACCGCGGCGACGGCAACGACCCCCACGCCGCCTACAACGCCTACCTCGCCCGGCTGCACGCCCGCGACACCGCCGCCCGCTCCACCGCTAGGGACACCCCGTGACCGCCGCCACCGCCACTCCCGCCCGGCCGGCCGCCCCCGCGGCCGGGGCGCGCCGCCTCCGCCTGGTCCGCCGCGCGCGGCGCGATGTTCTCGCCGCGCTGGGCGGCCTGGCCACCTGCGCCGCCTTCCCGCCGGTGAACGCCTGGCCGCTGGCCCTGGCCGGGCCTGCCCTGCTGCTGGCCGCCGTCCGCGGCAGCCGCAGCGCCGCGGCGTTTCGCTACGGCACCTGGTACGGCCTGGCGATGTTCGTGCCGCTGCTGTCCTGGCTCGGCAACCTCGGCCCGCTGCCGTGGCTGGCACTGTCCGCCGTCGAAGCCCTGCTGTGGGGAGCCCTGACCGCGGCCGCCCCCGTCCTGCTGCGCCGGCGCCCATGGCCGCTGTGGGCGGCCGCCTGGTGGGTCGCGGCCGAAGCGGTGCGCTCCCGGGCCCCGCTCGGCGGCTTCCCGTGGGCCCGCCTGGCCTTCAGCCAGGCCGACTCCCCGGCACTGGGCTGGGCCTCGGTCCTGGGCGCACCCGGGCTGAGCGCCCTGGTGGCACTCGGCGCCGCCTGCCTGGCCGCGCTGTGCACGGCCCGGCCCGGCCGGCGCACCGCCGCCGCCTTCGCACTGGCAGCGGCCCTGGCCACCGGCGCGCTCGGCAGCGTCCTGCTGCCCGCCCCGGCCCGTAAGGGCGACTCCAGCGCGACGGTCGCCGTCGTCCAGGGCAACGTGCCGCGCGAACGCACCCTCGCCGAGCAGTCCAGGCTGCGCCAGGTGACGGACAACCACATCCGGGCCACCGGCGACCTCGCCGCCGCCGTCCGCGCCGGGCGCACCCCCGCGCCCGACCTGGTGCTGTGGCCGGAGAACTCCACCGACACCGACCCCCGCGCCGACCCCGCCCTCTTCACCGCCATCGACAACGCAGTCAAGGACGTCGGCGCGCCCGTGCTGGTCGGCGCGGTCCTCGACGGACCGGACGGGCGCATCTACAACACCGGCCTCATGTGGCGCCCCGACAGCGGCCCGGGGCAGTGGTACGCCAAGCAGCACCTGGTGCCCTTCGGCGAGTACATCCCGCTGCGGGAGGTGTTCGGCGGCCTCAAGGACCTCCAGCTCATCCCGCGCGACTTCATCCCCGGCACCGGCGCCACCGTCTTCCGCACCGGGCCCGTCGCCCTGGCCGACTCCATCTGCTACGAAGTCGGCTACGACAGCCAGGTGCGCGACGCCGTCCGCTCCGGCGCCAACCTCCTGGCCGTGCAGTCCAACAACGCCACCTACATGCGCGACGGCTCCCGCGGCGAACCAGGCCAGCAGATCGCCATCGCCCGCATCCGGGCAGTCGAGCACAACCGGTCAGTCGTGGTCGCCGCCACCACCGGCACCAGCGCCGTCATCACCCCCGACGGCCGCATCACCGCCCGCACCGCCCTGTGGACCAGCGACACCCTGGTCGAACAGGTCCCGCTGCGCACCGCCACGACCCCCGCCGACCGCCTCGGCCCCTGGCCCGAGGCCGCCGCCTCACTACTGGCGGTAACCGCCATCGCTTCGGCGGCTACGAGGCGCATCTTGACTCGAAAAAGGTGACGACTCGTCATGTTCCTTTGTTCGGAAGGATTACTTATGTGCGAGATCCGACCGGTACCGTCGGCGAATCCCGCCGAGCTGCCACCGGATGCTAACGCTGTGGTTACACGCCGTCGCTAAGCTGGTCGGTGCATGGCAAACAGGCCAGGCAGGCACCGGGGGAGGCGAGGGTGGCCGCACAGGCACTGACACGGGGCAAGCGCCTGGTCCTCGTGCTGGCCGCCCTCGTCGCCGCCGTCCTCGCCGTCCTCGGCTCCGGGCCCCAGGCCCACGCGCTCGCCCTGCGAGCGCCGGCCTCGGCCGCCGCCGAGGAGCACCTGGAGTGCAAGCACCGCCACGAGGCACAGTCCCCGGCGAGCCCCACCTCCGGCCGGCACCGCGCCTCCGGCGCACCGCCCCTGCGCGTCCCCGGCCGCCCCGGCGCCGAGCACAGCGACGACGACTCCCACGCCCGTCCCGCACCCCAGGGCCCCGCACCGGCGAACACGACCGGCTCCAGACCGGCCGCGCTCTCGCGCATCCAGGTCTTCCGCTGCTGACAGCGCCCGCGGGCTGAAAGCCGCCGCACCCGCACCGCAACGCTCCTGCCCCGGTGCCACGTCCCGCTTCACTCGGCCTTCCGGGGCCGCGGGGCGGCCGCGACGCGCCCACCGGCCCGCTTGCGCCGACCACGCCACGCAGCCCGCCGCCCGGCCACCGCCGAGGCGGCAGAAGGAGACTTCTCATGCAGTCCCTGACCCGGCACGCCCGCGCCTACCCGCGGCGCTCGGCCGACCGCGGACACGACCTCACCCGGCACCGCGCCGGACAGAGCCCCGAAGCGCTGTTCATCACCTGCTCCGACTCCCGGGTCGTCCCCGCCCTGATCACCGGCGCCGAACCCGGCCAGCTCTTCGAACTCCGCACCGCCGGCAACATCGTCCCCGCCTACAACACCGGCACGCCCAGCGGCGAGCGGGCCACGATCGAGTACGCCGTCAGCATCCTGCGCGTCCCCGACATCATCGTGTGCGGGCACTCCCACTGCGGGGCCGTCAAAGCCCTGGTCCGCTCCGAGGACCTCTCCAGCGCCCCGGCCGTGCACAGCTGGCTCCAGCACGCGGCCCCGCCCGCCCGCCACCTCGCGCCGCTCCCCGACGCCGAGGCCGACGACCTCGCCCTGCCCGTCCAGCGCAACATCGATGCCCAGCTGGAGCGCCTGCGCGGCTACCCCGGCGTCGCCCGCCGCCTGGCCGAAGGCACGCTGAACCTGCACGCCTGGTTCTACGAGGTCCACACCGGAGCGGTCCTCCTCGGATCCGAGCGGGGGTACCTGCCGCTGTGAACACCACCGAGACGAACCCCACCGGGCCCGCTGCGGTGCTGCGCGGCGCGCTCGCCCACTGGCGCCAGGACCTGCCCGCCTCGCTGGTGGTCTTCCTGGTCGCCGTCCCGCTGTGCGTCGGCGTCGCCGTCGCCTCCGGCGTGCCCGCCGAGCGCGGGCTGGTCACCGGCATCGTCGGCGGCCTCGTGGTGGGCCTGCTGCCCGGCAGCAGCCTCCAGGTCAGCGGCCCTGCGGCGGGCCTGACCGTCCTCGTGTTCGACGCCGTGCAGCGCTTCGGCCTCGGCTCGCTCGGCGTGCTGGTGCTCGCCGCCGGGCTGCTCCAGATCGCCATGGGCCTGGCCCGGATGGGCCGCTGGTTCCGGGCGATCTCGCTGTCCGTCGTGCACGGCATGCTGGCCGGCATCGGCCTGATCCTGATCCTCGGCCAGCTGTACGCCGTCTCCGGACGCACCGCGCCCGGCAGCGGCGGCGGGAAGATCACCCACCTGCCCGGGCTGGCCGCCGACTGGTTCACCGGCCGGGCCGCGACCACCGCGCTGCTGATGGGCGCCGCGACCGTCGCCCTGCTGACCTTCTGGAAGAAGCTGCCCGGGCCGGTGCGCGCGGTGCCCGCCCCTCTGGCCGCCGTCGCGCTCGCCGCCGCGGCCACCGCGGTCTTCGGCCTGGACGTGCCCCGGGTGCGGGTCGACGGCCTGGCCGGGGCGTTGGCCCTGCCCACCGGCGAAGGCATCGCTGCGGTCGCGACCACCGCCGGCTTGGGCACCGTTCTCGCCTTCGCGCTCATCGCCTCCGCCGAGAGCCTGTTCAGCGCCGCCGCCGTCGACCAGATGCACCACGGGCCGCGAACCGACTACGACCGCGAACTGGCCGCCCAGGGCATCGGCAACACGCTGTGCGGCCTGCTCGGGGCGCTGCCGTTGACCGCGGTGATCGTGCGCAGCGCCGCCAACGTCCAGGCCGGGGCCCGCACCAAGGCCTCCCGGATCCTGCACGGGCTGTGGCTGCTGCTGTTCGCCGCCCTGCTCCCGGCCGTCCTCGGGCTGATCCCGCTCGCCGTGCTCGGCGGCGTCCTGATCCACGCCGGGGCCAAGCTCATCCCGGTGCGCCCGCTCGGTGCGCTGTGGCGCGGCCACCGCGGCGAACTCGCCGTCATGGCCGCCACCACTACCGCCATCGTGTTCACCAACCTGTTCGAGGGTGTGCTGCTCGGTGTGGTCCTCGCCGTCGCCAAGAGCGCCTGGCAGACCTCCCAGCTGCACATCGACCTCGCCGACGGCGGGCCCGGCGGCCCGCTGGAGGTCCGCCTGAGCGGCAACGCCACCTTCCTGCGCCTGCCCCGTCTGCTCGACACCCTCGAATCCCTGCCCGCCGGCCGCGCCGTCCACCTGGACTGGAGCGGTCTGCGCCACCTCGACCACGCCTGCCGCACCGCCCTGCTGACCTGGGCCGCCCGGCACGGCGCCCACGGCACCACCGGCATCAGATGGGAGCCGCCCCTCGCAGCCACCGCTGCCGCCTGACGGGCCGTCGGCAGGCCGGACGGGCCGCGCACCTGCGGGTGTGCGGTCCGTCCGGGTCAGGGACGCGCCCTTCTCGGGCGCGCCCGCGCCGGGTGCTCACAGCGGAGTGCCTAAGCTCCAACGGCGGCCGGGCTGTGCACGTGCGACCGGGAAGTCCTCGGCCGGCCGGACCCCACCCGAACCCCCACCGGAGCGGCCCGTGTCGACGACCTTTCGCCGCGCCGGGGCGCGGCGCGCTCTGCGCGCCACTGCCCTGGCCCTGCTCACGCTGCTGCTGGCGCTCGGCCTCGGCACGAACGCCGCGTCCGCGCATGCCGACCTCGTCGCCACCGACCCGGTGGCGGGCTCCGTCGTGGCGAGCGCGCCGGCCACCGTCACCCTGGTCTTCAGCGAGGCGGTGTCGCTGCGTTCGGCCGACTCCGTGCGCGTCCTGGACCCGCAGGGCCTACCGGTGGACGCGGGCGACCCCCACCTCACCGGCAAGGGCGACCAGGTCCAGGTCACGGTGAAGGCCGCTGCCGCACACGGCACCTACACCGTGGCGTGGCGGGTCATCTCCGAGGACTCCCACGCCATCGGCGGTGCCTTCACCTTCTCCGTGGGCGCGCCATCGAGCACCAGCGTGAAGATGGCGGCCGTCCTGCGCCCCGACCCGCTGGTCGAGGTCCTCGACACCGCGGCGCGCACCGCCGCCTACCTCGCCTTCGCCCTGCTCGCCGGGGCCGTCGCCTTCACCCTCGTCTGCTGGCCCGCCGCGGCAGCCACCCGGGCCCTGCAGCGCCTGCTGATGACCGGCTGGTGCGGGCTGTTCCTGGCCAGCACGGCGGTGCTGCTGCTGCGCGGCCCCTACGACCGCGGCACCGGCCTCGCCGGCGTGGGCGACTTTTCGCTGCTGCGCGCCACGGTCGAGGGCCGCTTCGGCCAGGCCCTGCTGGCCCGCTTGCTGCTGCTGGTCGTGGCCGGGGCGCTGCTGTCCCTGCTCCTCTCGCGCTTCCCGGCCGACGACCGGCAGCCGCATGCCGCACGCACCCGGGCCTTTCTGGCCGCCGCGTGCGTCGTCCTGGGGTGCGCGCTGTGCGCGACCTGGTCGGTGGCGGGCCATTCCTCGGCCGGGGTGCAGCCGGGCCTGGCCCTGCCGCTGGACATGGCGCACACGCTGGCGATGGGCGTGTGGCTGGGCGGCCTGGTCTGCCTGCTGGCGCTGGTGCGCAGCGAGATGCCCGTGCAGGCCGTCCGGCGCTACTCCCGGGTCGCGCTGGTCTGCATGGCGGTGCTCGTCGCAACCGGCCTCTACCAGTCGTGGCGCGACGTGGGCTCGTGGAGCGCGCTGTTCGGCACCCTCTACGGCCGGCTGCTGCTGGCCAAGAGCGCCGGGGTGGTCACGGTCCTCGCCGCGGCCCGCCTCTCACGCAGCCGCACCCGCCACCGCGCCCCGGAAACCTCGGAGGCAGTGGCCGCCTGGGTCGCCGCGCCGCGGGCGGCAGTGCTCGTCGGCGCCGGGCCCGGCGGGGCGGAGCCCGGGCCGCCTCGGGCAGCACCCGCAGATCGTGCTCCGCTCCGGCTGCGCGGGCCGGTGCTGACCGAGGCCGTGGCGGCGGTGGCGGTCGTGGCGCTGACCGCCGTACTGACCGCGACCCCGCCCGGCCGAGGCACTCAGGCGGCGGCCCGCGCGGCGGCTCAGGCAGCCCGGCCCGTCCCCGCGGGGCGTGCTGTGGAGCTCACCGTCCCCTACGACACCGGCGGCTCTGCCCCCGGGGCCCGCGGCACCGCCGTCGTCTCGCTCGGACCGGCGGCCGTCGGACGCAACGAGCTGACGCTGCGTGTGACGGGTGCCGACGGGCAGGCGGTGGACGTCCCCGACGTCCAGGTGGCCTTCACGCTCCCCGACCGGGACCTGGGTCCGCTGCAGGCCCCACTGGCCAAGGCCGGGAACGGGCGCTGGAGCGCCGAGGCGTTCTTGCCGATTGCCGGGGAGTGGATGGTGTCGGTGACCGTCCGCTCCTCCGACATCGACCAGGTCACCGAGAGCAAGCCGTTGAAGGTCGGCTGACGGGCTCCGGGCGTCAGCCGTAGGAGAGGTTGCCGCAGCTGTCGTCGGCTGCGGTGCGGCTCTGCTCCAGGACGCTGCCGGGCAGCGCCCCGCCCGGCGCGGGGGTGCTCGTGGGGGCCGGGCGCGCGGCGTAGTCGTCGCCGAGGGTGAGGACGAGTGCGGTGCCGGTGCGGGTCTGCAGGCGGGAGCCGGGGAAGAGGGCGGCCAGTTGGCGTGCGGCGCTCTCTTGGCCTGTTCCGTAGCCGATCACGGTGGTGGCGCTGCGCTCGCGGGCGGGGGTGTTGCCGGTGGCGGTGACGGTGAAGCCCGCGGCGCGCAGGTCCTCGTCGGCGCGGGCGGCCAGGCCGGGCACCGTGGTGCCGTTGAGGACGGTGACGGCGGCGCCCGCGCCGCTGGGCGCCGGCGTCGAGGGGGCCGGTGAGGGCGGAGTGCTGGCCTGCGGTGCGGGTGCGTCGAGCGGCCGGTCGGCGCGCAGGGCCGTCCAGAGCTGCTCGGTGTCGGGCTGGAGCAGTGCGACGCGGGCGCCCTGGTAGCGCCAGGGGGTGGTCAGGAAGCGGATGTTCGCCGGGTCGATGTCCTTCAGGGAGCCAGCGAACGCGGCCAGTTTGGCGGCGGAGGCCAGGCCGGGGTCGACGGTGAGCGACTTGGTGGCCGCGTCGGCCAGCGGAAGCAGCACAGTCGGGGCCATGCCGCGTTTCTTGACGTCGCGGATGACCGAGGCGAGGAACGCCTGCTGGCGTTTCATCCGGCCGATGTCGGAGCCGTCGCCGATGCCGTGCCGCAGCCGGACGTAGTCGAGGGCGGCTTGGCCGGAGACCTTCTGCGGGCCCTGGGGATACAGCAGGCGCCCCTTGGAGGGGAGGTTGGGGTCGAGGTCCTTCTCGTAGACGGCGTTGGGCAGGCACACCTCCACGCCGCCCAGGGCGTCGGTGATCGCGGCCAGGCCCTTGAAGTCCACGACGACGGTGTGGTCGATCCGCAGGCCGGTGAGCTTCTCCACGGTGTTCTGCGTGCAGGCGGGGTTGCCCTGGTCGCTGTCGCCGACGGAGAAGGCGGCATTGAACATGGTGTTGGGCTGGGGCTTGGTCCACGTCCCGTCGGGGAGTTTGCAGGCGGCTATCTCCACCAGCGCGTCGCGGGGGAAGGAGACGGCCACCGCCCGGCGCCGGTCGGCGTAGATGTGCAGCAGCACCGTGGTGTCGGAACGGGCCCCGCCCACCTCACCGCCGCCCAGGTCCTGGTTGCCGCCGCCGCGGGCGTCGGAGCCGATCAGCAGCACGTTCAGCGGGGTGCTCCCGTCGGCGGCCGGGCTCGGCGGCGTGGGCCGGCTGGTGCTCAGCCCGGAGGCGTCGAAGGAGGAGATGTTGCTGCTGAGGCGCAGGTACAGGGCGCAGCCGCTGCCGCCGACCAGGACGAGCACCGCGGCCAGGGCCAGGGCGATGCGCCGGCGTGCCGTGCGCCGCCGCTGCGCCTTGGGCCTGCGCCTGCGCCGGTCGGGGCGCGGTGCGCGGCGGGCAGGCCGGTCGGAGCGGTGGGGTGTGTGGCCAAGGTCGCCGGGGCGGGGGCGGGCGGGTGGCATGGGCTCTCACAAGGGGTGCGCTGCCTGGCAGGGCAGCTCTGCCAGGTCAGAACCTGGGCGGGACGGGGCCGTGCGGGGCGTGGTGGGCGAGTTGCGGCGCGGCTGTGCGGGCGGCGGCTTCGACGGCCACGATCTGTTCGAGTGCGGCGAGGTCGAGGAAGACCCCGGTGCAGCGCTCGCAGTACTGCACCGGCACGTCGGCCCGCTGGTAGCCGGCCATCGGTCCGGTGCAGCGGGGGCAGGAGGGCGGCCGCGGGGAGGGCGCGGGCGGGTAGGTCATGGTGGTGGTTTTCCCTTGTCCTGGGGCGGGTGGTGGCAGCGGGTCAGACTCCGGAGTAGGAGTGCAGGCCGTTGATGAGCAGGTTGACGCCGTAGTAGTTGAAGACGAAGCAGGCGAAGGCCAGCAGGGAGACGGTCGCGGCCTTGCGGCCCTTCCAGCCCGCGGTAGAGCGGGCGTGGAAGTAGGCGGCGTAGGCGGCCCAGGTGATGAAGGCCCAGGTCTCCTTCGGATCCCAGCCCCAGAACCGTCCCCAGGCGGCCTCGGCCCAGATCGCCCCGGCGATGATGGCGAACGTCCACAGCGGGAAGACCAGGGCGTTGAGCCGGTAGGAGGCGTTGTCGAGGGTCCGCGCGCTGGGCAGCCTGCGCCAGATGCCCGCCAGGCGGGTCGGCGCCGCGCCCTGGGCGGTGCGGCGCTCGTAGCGTTCACGGGCCAGGAACAGCAGGGCGGCGAAAGCGGCGACGTGGAAGACCCCGCCGCAGACAACGGCCGCCGATACGTGGATGGCCAGCCAGTACGACTGGAGGGCGGGCACCAGCGGGCCGGAGTCGGTGTAGAAGACGGTGGCGGCCAGGCCGAGTGTCAGCAGCACCGTCCCGTTGACCGGCACCGCCAGCCAGCGGTGCCCCCGCCCGCGGGGGGTGGCCAGCAGCGCGACGAACGCGCCCGCGACGGCCCACCCGAAGGCGATGGAGAACTCGAACATGTTGCCCCAGGGCGCCCGCCCGGTGGCCACGCCCCGGGCCAGTACGGTCGCCGAGTTCAGCAGGAACGCCAGCACGGTCAGGGAGATGCCGATCCGCCCGAGCAGGTCCGCCCGCTCGCTGTCCCCGCTCGGGCCGCCTCCGCCCGGCGCCTCGGCCGTGCGGACGGTGCCGCGCTCGTGGACCACGACCCCGCCGCCCCTTTCGCGCACCACGACCCGGATCCCGCCCACCGGGGCCGCCGATGAGGCTTCGGCGGGCGGGGCAGCCAGGTGCCGGCGCACCGGGCTGCCGCTGCCGAACGCCCATTCCAGGCAGCAGGCGAGGAAGGCGAGCGCGTAGACGGCGAGGGCGCCGTAGAGCAGCTTGTCGCTGACCTCTACGAGAGGACTGGCGGGATTCACGGGTGTCTTCCCTCGGTGGGCACGGAAGATCTTCTAGGCTCCCTAGAAGATCCTGGGCATGGCGCGGCCGTGCGGGCGGAACGGCGGAGAAGGGGAGCGGGGCGGTGCGGCGCTCTAGCCGGGGCGGACCGCGCCGACGTACGGCATCACGGAGATCGACTGCACCTCGACGTTCTTGCCCGTCCGGGGTGCGTGGATCATGTTGCCGCCTCCGATGTAGAGGCCCACGTGGTGCAGGTCCGAGTAGAAGAACACCAGGTCGCCGGGCTGCAGGTCGGCCTTGGCGATCCGGGTGCCGGCGTTCCACTGGGACTGCGAGACGCGGGGCAGCGACACCCCCGCCGCAGCCCACGCCTTCAGGGTCAACCCGGAGCAGTCGTAGCCCGCCGGGCCGGTCCCGCCCCAGATGTAGGGCTTGCCCAACTGGGCGGTGGCGAACTGGATCGCGGCCGCCGCCCGCCCCGATACCGGCCCGGAGACCACCGGGGTGCGGGCCGCATCCCGGGAGGCGCGGTTGCCGGCGTCCTG
This sequence comes from Kitasatospora cineracea, assembly GCF_003751605.1. NCBI lineage: Bacteria > Bacillati > Actinomycetota > Actinomycetes > Kitasatosporales > Streptomycetaceae > Kitasatospora > Kitasatospora cineracea. The sequence goes on along the minus strand of NZ_RJVJ01000001.1, from coordinate 1,249,500 downwards.
CGCGTTGACCCGGACCCGGTCCGCGGCGCTCAGCGAGTTCAGCAAGCGCTGAGCCTCGGCCAGCTTGCCCTGGACGAGCTGCTTCTCCTGCGCCGACTGCCGCACCATGCTGTCGAGCTCGGCCAGGGCAGCGGTCGCCTCACTGCGCTGCTGGTCCAGCCTGCGCTGCTGCTCTTGGACCTGCTTGAGCAGCCCGGCCTGGCTGTCGGCAAGCTGTTCTTGGGCGGAGGCGCGCTGCAGGTAGTCGTCCGGGTTGCCGCTCAGCATGAGCTGCACGGTCGGATCGAGGCTGCCACTGCGGTACTGCTCGGCGGCCAGCGCCCCCAGCCCGCTGCTCAGCTCGTTCAACGTGCCCTGTCCGGCGGCCACCTGGTCCTGGATCTGCGTGACCTGCTGCTGGAGTTTGGCGCGCCGCTCCTCGATGCCGTTGAACTTCTCGATCGACACCTCGGCCTGCTCGTTGAGGTCCTCGACCTGGGCCTTGACGCTCTCCACCGAGGGCTTCGGCTCCGCCTGCGCCCCCGGGGCACCCGACAGCAGTGCGCTGCCGGCCGCCGCGGTCGCCAGCAGGGTCAATCGGGTGCGGCTGGGCGGGTTCGGTTTGCGTCGGGTACCCACGGCTGCGGCTCCTTCGGTCGTCCGGGCATCGAGCAGGCGGGACAGGCGCGCGCCGGAGTACCGGAACGCATCTTCTAGGGACGATAGAAGATGATGCGGTCGCCGTCCAAGGCGCCCCCGGCCGTAAGGTGTCCAGGTGAAGAGCGAGGGGAGCAGCGCCGTGCGAGGGTTCGGCCACTTGGAAGCCGACATCATGGAACGCCTGTGGGCCTGGAACAGGCCCGCCAGCGTCCGTGAGATCGTCGACGACCTCAACCGCACCCGGCCGATCGCCTACACCACCGTCACCACCGTCGCCGACAACCTCCACCAAAAGGGCTGGCTGCAGCGCCACAAGGAAGGCCGGGCCTGGATCTACCGGCCCACCCGCACCCGAGAGGAGCACGCCGCCGACCTGATGCGCGAAGCCCTCGGCGAGAGCGCCGACCAGCGCGAGACCCTGCTGCGCTTCGTCGCCGGCATCGACGGCGACCAGGCCGCCGCGCTGCGCGACATCCTCGGCCGCCCGCCCGGGGATGGCACCCGTTGATCGTCCTTGCCGCGCTGCTGCTGACCCTGCTGCTGACCGGATGGGTGCTGCCGCGCCAACTCGCCCGCACCGCCTGGGAAACCCGCGCGCCGCGCGCCGCGATAGCCTCCTGGGCCGCGCTGATCCTCACAGCGACCACGACGTCGGTGATGATCGTGCACCGGGCGCTCACCGCCGACCACCACGGCCGCGGCCCGCTGGGCTGGCTCGTGCCCGCCGCCCTCAAAGGGTCCGCGCGCGGCGACTACGACCACCCGCAGGCATTCGGCCTCGGCCTGGCCGCGATGGCCGCGCTGCTCGGCATCGTCGCCGCCGGATGGGTCCGCGGCGCCCGCGCCCAACGCCGCCACCGCCAACAGCTCGACCTGGTCGGACACCCGCACGACGGCGGCTGGCTGGTCCTCGACTCCGCCGTCCCCGCCGCCTGGTGCGTGCCCGGCGACGGCGGCCGCATCGTGCTGACCGCCGGAGCGCTCACCCTGGAGGCCCGCCACCGCGAGGCCGTCCTCGCCCACGAAGGCGCCCACCTGCGCGGCCGCCACCACCTGCTCACCGCCGCGTCCACCGCCCTCGGCCACCGCCTGCGCCTGCTCCCGGCCGCCCGCCTCGCCGGCCGGCGCATCCCCGCGCTGGTGGAGATGGCAGCCGACGACCGCGCCCTGCGCACCACCACCCCGCGCGCCCTGGCCGAAGCCCTCTACCTGGTCGCCACCGCCGGCACCCCCTCCGGGTCCCTGGCCGCCAGCGGCGAGGCCACCGTCGAACGCGTACGCCGCCTGCTCGCCCCCGCCGCCCGGCTCCCGCGCGCGGCCAGGATCTGCTGGTGGGCGGGAGCCGTCGTACTGCCCGCCGTCCCCGTCCTGATCGCCTGCGGACCCTGAGCGCCACACCGCGACGGGCCGAGAACCCGGGGTAGAGCCCCATTCACCGCTGGGCCCGCACGTGCAGCCGGGCCAGCATGGCGTTGTAGGCCTCCAGCTCCCGGTCCCGGCCGCGCTCGCCCGCGCGGTCCGCGCGACGGGCCGCCCGCACCTCGCTCGCCTCCCACTGCCGCCAGATGACCAGCAGCACCAGCAGCGTGGGAACCGCCGTCAGCGCCCACGTCAGAGCCCCCGCGACCCTCTGGTCGGCCAGCGGATCCAGGTGCCAGGAAGCAGGCGGTTGGGTGAAGGCCGCCACCACCGGCTCCCGGGCCTGCATCACCGCCAGGCCGAAGAACGCGTGGACCGGCATCGCGGTCAGCAGCAGGAGCACCCGCTGCACATAGCCGGGACGGTTGGGCCCCGGATCCACCCCGATGATCGGCCAGTAGAACAGGTGGCCCGCGGCGACCAGGTGCACCGCCATCACGATCTGCCCTGCCCGGGTGTCCATCGCCAGGTCGAACGCCGGCGTGAAGAACGTCCCGTACAGGCCCAGGGCGAACAGCGGGATCGTCAGCAGCGGCGAGGAGACGGTGCGCGCGTAGCGCGAATGCACCAGCCGCAGCAGCCACACCCTGGGCCCCGCATACCGGCCCAGGCGCTGCGGCAACACCCGCAGTGCCAGCGTGGACGGCGCGCCCAGCAGCAGCAGCACCGGCGCGATCAACCCCAGCAGCAGGTGCTGCACCATGTGCGCGCTGAACATCGCCATCGCATAGCGGTGCAGCCCCGTGCACGTGGCCGCCCCCACCACGCCGACCCCCGCCGCCCACGCGGCACAGCGCCCCGCCGGCCACCGGTCCCCGCGCCGGCACAGCACCGCCACGGCCGCACCGTAGGAGGCCAGCGCGGCCAGGCAGCCGGCCAGGAACACCGGCTCCGGACTCCAGGCCAGCGCCCCGGCCGGCGTCAGCGGCCCCATCGGGGCCATCGGCATCCCGTCCAACCCGCCCGCCTCCTCACACCACCGCTTCAGCGGGCCCAACGGCGCACCGGCGCCGGAAGTCACGCCCCGCGGACATCGCGCGCCAGCGCACAGTGTGCGCCGGGCGGTCAGTCCAGCGAGGCGGACAGTGCCCCGGCTGTACGGCAGTACCCCTGGATCTCCCGGTCGCCGATCGCCGCGCACAGCCGGCCCGCGGCCTTGGCATCGGTGTAGTTGACGGTCCAGTAGCTGAGCAGGCCCTCGGTACAGGCCTTGCGCTGCCAGGCGTCGGCCGCGCTGGCGCACTGCTGGGCGCTCCAATCAGGACGGTCGAGGTTGTACTTCATGGTCCGCGAGCCCACACCGCGCGAGCAGTCGGTGCCCCCGCCGGTGGCCTGGGCGTTCAGGCACCACTTGAGCGCCTGGGCGAAGACGTCGGGGTGGTTGGCGTAGTCGTGGGAGGACAGGAAGTAGGTGGAGGCGTAGAAGTAGCAGGCGGACTGGAACAGGGCGGGCTGCTCCGGGCAGGGGTACATCGGCTCGGCGGCGAGCTTGTCCTTGGGCAGGTTCGCCACCGCCTTGGCGTCGTCCTCGTCGGGGCCGAACAGCTGCATGAACAGCCCCTCGGAGCAGGTGATGCGCCGGCTCTCGGTGGGGAAGGTGCTGCACAGGGCCCGGGCCGCGGGGACGTCCTCCTTGGCGATGAACATCGTGCCGTGGCCGACCCCGTGGATGCAGGGGCCGTTGTTGTCGGGCTCGCAGAGCCTCAGCAGCTCCTGCTCGGGGTTCTTGGAGGCCAGCAGGACCTCCTCTACCGCGCCGTGCAGGTACCCGGAGGCACAGGTGTCGTGCGGGTAGGAGATGACCTTCTGGAAGTCGGCGTTGAACCGCTTCACGGCCTGGCGGCCGAGCTCGTGCGCGATGGGGTGGCAGAAGCGGACCGTGTAGGGCTTGTCCTTCGTGATCGCGTCGAGGTCCGCGAGCGCGACGCCGGGGTCCGCCTGCTCCATCTCGCCCATGACCTTGTTGCGCAGACTGGTGCGCGTCCACACTGCCGGGTCCGCCTCCGGCGCACCGCCGCCGGAGGCGGCGGGCGCGGGCACCGCCAGCGGTCCGGCGGCGTCTGCGGCGGCGGTCCTCGGTGTCCAGTCGGTGACGGCGACCGAGGTCGCGCCCAGGACGAACAGGAGCAGGGCGGAAACGGCTGCGAACAGGCGAGGGTGCACGGGCTGGCCTTCCCCGGGTCTCGAAGCGGGCCTCACCATCGTCCGCGACACATCCAGTAATGGCCTGTTGTGACACTCGCTCATTACACTGTCTGAGTCATGCGGCTGACGGTTCCGTCACCACGGTGCGACCCGCCCTTGGGGTGCCCTGCGGGCCCGGCCCGTTCGGCGCCGCACCTTCACAGCGGCAGCCATTCCTGCTCCTGCGGGTGCCATGCCTGGATCCGGCCGGTGGCGACGTCGTAGTGCCAGGCGTGGACGGCCAGACGTTCCTGGAAGCGGGCGCGGATGACCGCAGGCAGGGTGCAGAGGTTGGCGACCTGGTTGAGCAGGTGCTCCAGTTCCGCCGCGCGCACCTGCCCGGCGTTCGGGCCGGGCGTCTCGGGACTGCAGTAGGCCGCCTCGTCCAGCCAGGCGTCCAACAGCGGCATCCGTGCCGCAGCACGGCGGTCCATCAGGGCGGCGACGCCCTCGCACCCGGAATGCCCCATGACCACGATGGCGGGCACCGACAGGGCCGCGATGGCGAACTCGACAGTGGCAGCGGTGCCGCAGGGGCTGCCCAGCCGGTACGCGGGCACGATGTTGCCGACGGTGCGGAGCTCAAGCAGATCGCCGGGCGCAGCCCCCGTCATGAGGGAGGGCTGGATCCGCGAATCGGCGCAGGTGATCATCAGGGCCTGAGGGCGCTGGCCGCGGTGGAGGTCCTGGTACGGACCGGGTTCTCGGGCGACCTGCCCGTGGAATCGGCGGGCGTGCTCGGTCAAGTGCTTCACGGAGGCCTCGATCGTCAAAAAGGGTGCAAGCCAAGGCAGCGGACGTGCACGCGAGCGCCCCAGCCCGCCAGGCCCAGCCGCCCAGAGACGGGCGCAGGCGGGCAGAGCAGGGTGCTCGTCGCGGGCACGGCCTGCCCTCAGCAGCGCAAGACCTGCAGCGACGCCCGGTCCGGGCCTGCCCGGCAGGCCCGGACAACACTCGGGTACCCGCGCACGCTCGCCGCGGCCGCCCGGACCGGGCCGCTCCCACCGGGAACCGGCTCCGCATCGGGCGGCCCGCCCACGCGGGAGCGGACACCGGGCACGGCGCACTCCTCGACGCCGTCCTCCACTGCCGCGCACGTAACCCACGCTGAGGCAGCCGCCGTAGGCAACGGCGGGGGAGAAGCTGCTGCGGCGGGCACCAGGTGTCCGAGTAGAAGGTGCGCCAGGACGGACAGGAGCACACTGGCCAGCACGGCCCCCCTGCGCACCACAGCCACCCCCACCCCCTGTCCGTCCGATGTCGAGCCAAGATAACGACCAGCCCGTAGGCGCGACATCAACCGGTCCCTCCCCGAGACCGAAGCCCTGCCCGGCTCCCGCCGCTCGTGCCGCAGCCCGGGCAGGACCGGCCACTGTCAACGGAAAAGCTGCACCAGCGCCCGCTGGAAGCCGACCGGCAGCCTGCGCACCAGCCTGCGCGCATGACCCCGGCCCCGCGGGCCCACCGTCGAACGGACGGCCGCCGCGCCACGCACCCGCACCGGCCGCCCGGCCCCCGACGCGCGAGCCGAGGACTGCCCGGAACGGACCGGCGCCGGCTCCGGCGGTACGGGCGCTGCGCCGCAGGCGGCTTCGCGGCCACGGTCGGGAGAGGACGCCACGGAGGAGCGGGCCGCGGCGGGGGCGCTCGGGGCGGACTGGCTGCAGCGGCTGGCTTCCGCCAGAACCAGGGCACGGATGACAGCATCGGCATTGAGCATGACAACTCCACAGGACGGTGAAAAGGAAGGTGATAGGCCTGCTGACGGCTCGACGCACCCGCCCGACTCGCCGCGCACATCGGGCAGCGGGGGCGTACGGGGCGGCGCCGGGCACTGTCAGCAGCGCAGCACGGTGTCCTGGGGTTGGGGGCCCGGCCCGGGCCGGGAAGACGGGCCGGCCTGCCCGGCAAGCGTCGGGCGGGCGGGGCCGACCGCACCATGGGCATCGGATCCGGCGTACAGGCCGGGGCCCGCGGGCAGATGATGGCGGGTGTGGTAAACGGTGGCGGTACACATCCCGCCGCCTGCGGGGTGGTGGCGTTTGCCGCTCGTTGCCGATAGCGACGCGGCCCGGCACCCGTCCACATCTACGACCGCACCCGCTACGGCCGGAGCCGAAGTGGCAGAGAGGCAGCGGTCGTTGTCAGGCGGAGCCAGATGGGTCGTACCCGCGGCAGTCGAGGCGTGCGCGAACACAGTCAGCACGGTCAGCAGCACGGCTACGAGCCGGGCCGCGGCCTTCGGACCGTCCGCACCACGCACGACGGCCACCTTTCGTCCTCAAGTACCTCTCCCGCCCACTCAACAGCCCAATGCTCACTAACGGTGCGCCCACGTAGGCCAGTGCACTGGTTGTTCACTCCTGCGGGCGACATCGCCATGGCTGCAGTCGGGCGGGGGTGCGAACAAACTCGAGGAAGACTGCTTCGAAGCGAGTCTCGCCCCGTCCTCGGACTGGCGCTGGCGAGTACGTCGCCTTCCCGTCAGCGGTGGCTGCCTCGCGGGTTCCTCCGGGAGACAGTCACCGCTGGTCAGGGTCCTGTCAGATCCAGGTGTAGTTCTGGTCGGTGATCGGTTCCAGCTCGAACCTGCGCACGGGGGCGGTGGGGGTGGCGAGTTCGGCGATCTGTCGGCCGATCGGCGGGAAGAGCGGCAGGCCGTCGACCTTGCGGTAGTCGTGCCACTCGATGGTGCCGACCTCGTGGGTGCCGTCGGGGAGTTCGTCGTATTCCTGGGTGGCGAGGCGGGCGCGGACCTGCGGGGTGACGTGGAGGCGGTAGATCAGGTGGAACTTGCGGGGCGGCGGGGTCGGGCCGGGGCGGCTGATCCGGGAGTCGGCGATCCAGATCAGCTCCGGTTCGGTGGCCGCCAGGTCCGGGCTGAGGCCGAGTTCTTCTTCGAGCTCGCGCAGGACGGCCGCCCGGTAGTCCTCGCCGTCCTGCACGTTGCCGCCGATGGTGGTGTAGTGCACGGAGTCGGGCCGGTCCCGGCGCAGCAGCGCGACGTCGTCGCCGCAGAAGACCAGGCCGGTGACGCGGACCTTGATCCTGCTGAACGGCTGGGGCGTCTGCGCTTCGGTGGTGTTCATGGGGTTGGTTCTCCTTGGTGGGGATGGTGGTGTGCCGGGGTTTCCCGGCGGGCCTCCCGGCTCAACGGCCGGGAGGAGTCGGCGGGTTGAGGGGTTCTAGCTTGCCCCGGGGAAGCCGTGGGCGGCGCGTGCGTCGGCTTGGGCGATGTGTTCGATCTCGACGCCGGTGAGAGTGAAGCGGCGCAGCTGGCAGCCGGTGGCGCGCATGACGGGGGCGAGGTGGCAGGGGTCCATCTCCTCGATGAGGACGGTGGGCTGCTCGGTGGCGGGGTTCTTGCGGCCGGTGACGGCGAGCGGCAGTCGGTTGCCGGTGAAGGGCAGGGGGGTGATCCGCCAGATCGGGCCGCGGACGGTGGACAGGCTGGCCTGCCCGAAGCCGCGTTCCTCCCGCAGGGTCATCGGCTCGCCGTCGGTGGCGGCCAGGCCCCGGAAGAGGTGGAGGGCGCGGCCCTGGTTGACGATCTGTCCGGTGTCGATGGTGAAGTCGCGGGAGAAGAACGCGGCGGCCGGGTAGCCGGCGCTCAGCAGGGCGCGGGCGTGGACGGAGACCATCGGGATCACCTGCTCGCGCAGGTGGGCCGCGGCCGCCCGGTCGACGGGGTCGAGGGCCTGGGCCTTGAAGCGCAGGGCGGACAGGACGGCGTCGACGTCGCTCGCGGTGGCGTCCGGGAAGGGATCGCGCCGGGCGAGGCCGCGGGCGGCCTTGTGGTCGAGCAGGGTGTTCAGGAAGTGCCGGGTGGCGTCGGTGTAGCCGGACCTCTTCCGCCGGTCGGTGGCTGGGTAGAGGTTCAGGGCGGTGAAGCGGCCGTCGGGGTGGAAGTCGGGGTCGGCGCTGTAGTAGTCGCCGTCCGCGTTGGTGAAGCGGTGCACGGCCACGGTGGCAGCCCGGTGCTGCACGGCCAGCAGGCCGGCCAGGGCGTCGCGCACGGTGGCGCTGTCCGGCTGGGCGGCGTCGGCGGTGACGTGGAGGTAGGGGCGGCCGGGGCCGGACAGGACGGGCTGGTTGCGTTCGTCCAGGCGCTCGATCACCGTGACCGGCAGCGGGCCCTCGTCGGGCTGGGCGGAGATCAGCAGGTGCGGGCCGACCTGGAGGACGTGGTGCCCGTCGACGTGGGTGACCGTCAGCTCGGCGATGCCCACCAGCGGAGCGAAGCGCATCTCGACGGCGGCGGTGGCGGCGCCGTGCCCGATGCGGTCCAGCAGCGGCCGGTAGATCCGCAGGGTGTGGGCGAGGTCGGCGGTGTACTGGTCGCGGGAGGTGCCGGGGGCCTTGCCGATGTAGCCGGTGGCGTACGGGGTGAGGGAGAAGCGGATGCCGTCGAAGACCTCGCCGAGGTCGGCGACGATGCGGCGGTGCATCTCGGTCAGCCGGGTGTTGTGGGCGGAGAACCCGACGGAGGACATGCGGATCTTCACGCCGAGGACGTCGCGGGCCAGCTCCGCGTACGTGTCGAGGTAGGGGTAGGCGCTGATGTCGTTGTCGAGGTAGGGGAAGAGGACGCCGGGGCGGTGGATGCGGCCCTGGGCGATCCGCAGACCGCGGGCGGCGGCCTCCTCCGCCAGGGCGGTCATCAGCTGGGCCAGGCCGCGCGGGGTGAAGCGCCACAGGTCGCTGCCGGCGGCCTGGCTGCACATCGCGCACCGGTTGATGCAGCCGACCTCGGCGGCCAGGTACTGCAGGCGGGTGAAGGCGTCGTCGGGGACGGCGGCGAGCTGCTCGCGCAGGCTGGGCATCGTTGCGGTGGTCACGGGGCGGTTCCTTCCTGACGGTCGGCGGGGACGAGGTGCCGGTCGAAGGCGGCCAGCAGCGCGCGGCCGGCCTTCGAGAGGGTGTGCGGGGAGGCGAAGGGGGCGTCGGCGGCGGTGGTGATGCCTTCGGCGGTGCCGAGTTCGGCGCCCGGCTCGCAGACGGTGCCGGGGGCGGGCAGGTTGGCGAGCAGGACCTCGCCGTGCCCGGCGTCGGCCGGGTGCGCGCCGGGGCGGACCCACCGCAGGCGGCCGTCGGCAACGCGGTGGACACCGGGCAGGCCGAGGTGGTGGTCGAGGCGGACCGGTACGTCGCCGCGGTGGCGGAGCTTGAGGTAGTACGGGCCCGGACCGGGGTTGGTGGCGGCATCGACGGTGGCGGTGTTGAAGTCGTCGGGGTCAGGCAGCCAGGTGACCGGGTGGTCGAGCATCGTGGTCAGGTGGGCGATCAGGAACGGCGGCAGGCCGCGTAGTTGCTGGTTGACGGCGGAGGCCTCGGTGGTGCCCTGGTTGCGGCAGTTGATCTCGTTGAGGAACACCCGCCCGTCGGGGTCGAGCAGGGCGTCGAGGCCGAAGAGGCCCTTGATCCGGTGCTTGTCCCAGGCCCAGTGGGCGATCCGCACGGCGGCGTCGACCAGGCGGGCGGCGGCGTCCTCGGGCCAGGGCAGGCACCAGGTGTTGCCCGCGCTCTTGCCCGCCGCGATCCCGGCCTCGGGTACTCCGACGGCCTTGTGGGAGGGGCGGTCGACGTAGACCCGCAGGCGGCCGGCGTGGTCCGGGACGGAGAGCACGGTGGTGTTCGCCGACCAGCCGGTGACGAACGCGGTGACCCGGTAGGGGCCGGGCATCTCGGCGGCCCGCGCCAAGTCGTCCTCGTCGTCGACGAACACGGTGCCCCGGCCGCCGGAGTCCGCGCCGCACTGCACCACCACCCGCTCCGAACGCACGAGGCGGCGCAGCTCGCCAAGGCCGGGCAGGGGGCCGTCGACCCGGGCGCCGGTCAGGTGCAGGGCGGCCGGGACGCCGGAGGCGGTGAGGATGTCGCCGAAGTTCGCCTTGTCCTCGACCTCGGCCCGCAGGGCGGCGTCGATGGCGGCGACCGTGCCTCCTGGTCCGGCCCAGCGCCGCAGCTGGTCGGTGGCGTACCAGGCCGCCACGACCGGCCGTCCGTGGCGGCGGATCGCGGCCTGGGCGGTGCGGTCGAGGTCGGCCATCCAGGACCGGCGCCGGTCGACGGAGCGGACCGGGGTGCGGCCCTCCAGCGTCAGTGCCTCGACGGGTGCGGCGGGCACCCAGGGCTCGTAGCAGCCGATCGCCAGGGCTGGGCGGGCGGCGGCGATCGGCGCGGGCCCGCTGTAGGAGGTGCGGCCGGAGCTGGCGAACCGCTCGGCGGCCACCAGGGGCCTGCCGCCCAGGGCGGCCGTCAGTTCGTGCTCGGCGGCCTGCCACAGGCCGGTGTCGTGTCCGGGCGTGGGGAAGGTCATGCGGTCCGTCCGTATGTCCGTTCGGTGGTCGGTAGGGCGGGGACGCCGGCGGCGGCCAGGACCTGCTCGGCGATCTCCTCGGGGGTGTGCTCGGCCGTGTCGAAGACCAGCAGGGTGCGGTGGCGGCGGCCGACGAAGTTCAGCAGGCTCGCGTTGAAGCGGGCCGCGAAGTGCTCGTCCTGGACGCTGCGGCGGTCCGCCTCGTCCACGTCCGCCCGCTCCGCCATCCGCTCGCCCCGCACCCGCGGGCTGGCGTGCAGGTAGACCGCGACGTCGAACGTGGCGAACACGCGGCTGGCCCACAGCGCGAGGGCGGCCGTCAGGTAGGGGCCGCCGGCCAGGCCGAAGGCGATCGTGCGGTCCGCGTAGCCGTCCTGGATGATCACGGCGTCCGTCGGCGCGGGAGGGTCGAGGTGGACGAGGAGTCCGTCGAGGGCGTACCCGCCGACGAGGAACGCCGCCGTGATCGCGCTGCTCCGGGCTTGGCGGACCAGCGGGAGCCGCTTGAGCAGCGGCTCGATGGGGTGGTGCTCGGCGAGCATGCCGCGGTGCCTGACCGCGGTCACTCCCCGGGTTTCGAGGGTCTTGATCAGCGTGGCGACGAGGGTGGTCTTGCCCGACATGTCCAGTCCGTCGACGAGGATGCGCACGGTGTGCCTCCTGAACCTCGATGAGGTGGGCTCGGGCCGCCTGGCACGGGCAGGTGCCCGTGGACGTGGGCGGTTCGGGAGGATGGGTTTCCTCGCCGACCGCGGGCGGCTGACTCTCAGTCAACGACCGTGCACGCGCGGGCAGAAGCTGCCAGGGTGTAGGCCAGCTGTCGGCCATTTGTCGGCCAGCGTCGGCCAGGGGAGGGATGCCGTGTCGGCGGACACCGCACCGATCGGGACGCTGATCAGGGGCGCTAGGAAAGCGAAGGGCTGGTCGCAGCCGAGGCTCGGCCGCGAACTCGGCCTCGCCGAGGGCAAGGGAGCCGCAGGTCCGGGCCGTGATCAGGTGTCGCGGTGGGAGCTCGGCGGGCGCGTTCCCACCTATTGGCTGCCGTACCTGATCGAGAAGTTGGAGCTGCGGCTACCAGACTCGGGCGGCAGTTCGCCAACCGGTCCGGAAGATCCCGAGTCGGGCGATACCGTGGATTCCGTCATCGAGTTGAGCCGGAGGGACGTGGTGGATCGCCGGGAGTTCATGGCCGCCTCCAGTGCGTACGCGCTCGCGGCGCTCGGGATGCCCGACCCGGACAGCCTGCTGCGGCGCGTCCGGCAGAAGACCGGCGGGAAGGTCCAGGTCGGCCGGGGAGAGGTCGCGGCCGTCCGCCAGATGACCAAGTCCCTCGGCGACGCGGCGGCCGAACTCGGCGGCGGACACGCCCGCCACCTCGCCGTCCGCTACCTCCACGACGACGTCTCCACCTGGCTGGACGGCACCTGGACCGAGGCCGTCGGCCGCCAGCTGTTCGCCGCGACTGCCCAACTCGTCCACCTGGCAGGCTGGATGGCCCAGGACGAGGGCAACCAGGGCGCCGCCCAGGAGTACTACGCGCACTCCTTCCGCCTGGCCTCCGAGGCCGGCGACGCCGAACTCGCCGCCACCGCCCTGCGCGGACTCGCCGTGCAGGCCATCGACCTCGGCTTCCGCGCGACCGCCGTCCGGATAGCAGAAGACTGCGTCAACCAGGCGAGGAACCTAGACGACCCCCGCGCGGTCGCCTACTACCAGGCCACCCTGGCGAATGCCGCCGCGCTGGACGGCGACCGGACCACCGCCACCCGCTCCCTCGTCTCCTCGCAGACTTCCATCGAGCGGGCCACCGGCACCCCCGGCGACTCCTGGGCCTCGCACTACAGCATCGGTCGCTGGGCTCACGAAGCCGGCATGATCCTTGCCCAGCTCGGCGACTACACCAGCGCGCAGGACCACCTCCACCACGCCTTGGAGATCCACGGCCTCGACCGCCGCCGCACCCGCGCCATCGTCCTCGCCGACCTCGGCACCGTCCGGCTCCGCCAGGACGACGTCGACGGTGCACTCACCGCCTGGACCGACTTCCTCGACTGCGCGGACGGCATCCGCTCGATCAAGGTCCAGGACGCCGTCCACGACATGCGGGCCCGCCTCTACCGGCTCCGGGACGTTCCCGGCGTCGAGGAACTGGACGAGCGGGCCTCGGTGCTGGAGTAGAAGGTTCGAAGGCGGTTGCCCTCCGTACGAACCTGGCGACGACAACTGCCACAGGATCCTCCGTGCTGCAGCCAGCGCACCTACGCCATCCGGGTGATCTGCTGCCGAACCCCCCGGGTTATCCACAAGCTGCGGCCGGAGTCCCCCGAAGCACCTGCCGATCGGGCACAGTCCTGCCACCAGCCGCAGTCAGCGGCTCTCCGAGAGGCAGACGAACGTGGGCAGCACGCGCACCCGGGTGACACGGCGGGCAGGACGTCCCCGAATCCGGCGGCCGGCACCGAGGCGGCCGACCGCAGCGCCGCCGGTGGCCCTGTCGTCGGGCACTGCACGGATCGCCGTCCGTCTGCTCGGGGAGCTGCTGGGAGGCATCTTCGGCATCTGACGGGCCGACCGGCCGCCAGGCCCGGTCAGGAGCCTTCCCCGTCAGGTGCCCCGGCCGCCTCGTCGGGGATCGGCTCCAGCAGGCGAGGGAGAGCGAACAGGCCTACGAGGAACGGCGGCGTGATCTGCCGCAGCAGTTGGAGCTGCTCGGGGCCGGCCGAGGCCAGTGTGCGGTTGAGACCGTCGAAGGTGGCCACCAACGTCAGTGCGGTGTGCGCTTGTTGGGCGGGGCCCGGGTCGGGGTCGGCGAGCCCCTGGATCAGGTACAGCCGACCGAAGCCGAAGATCTGTCCGAGGATCCACTCGACACAGCGGTCCCCCGGCTGCCCGGCAGCGAGCTCCTCCTCAACCTGGGCGCACAGGCCCCGGGCCCAGACGCCCATCTCGCCTGCCGCGTCCCACCCCAGGCGCAACCGATCCAACGGGGACTCGCGGGCGATGGTCAGTATCCAGTTCATGCCGGAGTCAACAGGCAGGCCCGGCAGTTGGTGAGCGGGCGAGCTCTGGAACGCGCTCTGCACGTCGGCCGGATCGTTCTCCATCAGGTGGGCACCCCACTGCGGCACCCCGCGGCCGACCTGCGACCGGGACATGCGGGCGATCGCGTCCGGGTCGATCTCGCCGATACCGCCCACCGCGGCCGCCACCGCGTAGAAGATCCGGCCCGTACTGTCCAACGGCTCCGAGCTCTTGCGGCCCGGGTCCATCCCTTCGACCTTGCTCCACCCTTCGGCGAGTGCCGGGAGCTGCTGCAACTCCTTGTCGATCGCGCGGACCCGCCGACTCACCCCGCTGCTGCGGCCGACGCCTTCCCGGGCGATCGCGTCGGCTCGGTCACCTACCCAGTCCTGGAGGTCCCCGCCCTCGGGGAGGGGCCCGAGTCGTCCAACGACCTTCGCCGCGAACCGGACGACGGGCCGGGCGAACGCCTCGCGCACGGTCGCCTCTGGCACCGGCAGGCCGACCCCGAACGCGCGGAGCGCGAGGTGGAACGGATCGCCGCCGCGCCGGCTGTTCTGCCCGAGCCAGACGATGAGACCGACCAGGCCGTCGTCCGCCGTCGATGAGCTGCCACCGACCGGCCGCCCGGGGAAGACCCGCGGGTTCGGCGGCAGCAACGGGTAGGGACGGGCCCGCCAGCGTTCGAGCTGCCGGGCGGAGACGTCCACCCCGCGGTCAGCCGCGAGCTGGATCAGCCGCTGATCTGCCGCACTGGGCCCGGTCCTCACCATCGAGGCAACATACCTACACAGGAAGCGAGTTGTCCGAACCGGCGGCCGTGTCGCCGCGAAGCTCAAGAGAGTCTGGGGCGCGGGTGTGGTTAGAACCCCCCGAGGCTGCGTCGATTCCAGACAGGGTGCGCTTGGTGTGCTGAGTACGGCGGTGCGGAGGGTCCGGCCGTCGCTACCTCAGACCCAGGAGACCTTGATGAACAACAAGCTGACCTCTGCCGCACCCGTGACCGCCAACACGGCGGCCGTACCCGCCAAGCGGTTCGCCCGGTGGCGGCCGCGGGCGCGCAGACTCGCGATGGAAGCCGCAGGCGGTGCGTTCCGCTTCCTCGGCAGCACCGCCTGCAGTTGGATCGTCTGGTGGCTGCAGCACCGGTGACCGGTGCCGGGGCCGCGCTGCGGCCCCGGCACCGACTACGCCGCTGCCGCTTGGCCCTCATCCTCGGCGCTGCGCCCGGTCGACGGGCGGAGCTGGACGGCCCGTTCCAGCGCCTCCCGGAACGCGCCCTGCACCGCCACCTCGTCCGTCCCGCGAGCCGCGACCTCCACGATGCCGCGCAGACCGTGCCGCAGCTCCACCGACCCGACTGCGGCCTGGTCGGTGTACTGCTCGGCCTCGAACTCGAACGTCGGCTGCCGACTCAGGGGCAGTTCGTAGAGAGTCGCGCCGGTTCGGCGGTCGAGGCCAGCGGCAAGGGAGTAGACCTCGCCGTGCCGGGGCTGCCGGTCCCACAACCGCCCCCGCCCGGACCAGCGGGTACGCCGCTTCGGCATCTCGACGGCGGCCTCGACCAGCCCGGAGTCCTCGTGCGAGACGACCTCGTTCCACAGGTCGACAAGGGCCTGCGCGTCCTCGGCGGAGGTCATCGCGACCTCGATCCCGCCGAACACCAGCAGGTAGACCAGCGGGGCGCTGCTGGCGGCGCGGGACTTCATCGGTACCAGGGCGGCGGCCTTCTCTGCGCTCTCCCGGTCGAGGGAGGGCAGGACCGAGGTGTAGGTGTCGGCGGTCAGCACGATCGTGGAGTGCCCGAGCACCTCCTGCACCACCTTCAAGTCCGCGCCCGCGCCCAGCAGCAGGGTCGCCGCGAGGTGCCGCAGGTCGTGCAGGCGGACCGGCGGCAGCCCCAGCTTGGCGCACAGCAACTCGAACCGGTCGGTGAGGTAGTCCGGGTGGACCTCGGTGCCGTCCTCGCGGACGAACACCTTCGTCGTCACTGGCCATGGCACCCCGGCCTCGGCGGCCTCCCGCCGGGCCTCGGCCATGCGGTCGCGGTGCTCACGCAACTCCTGGAGGGTGTGGCTGTCGAGCGCGATCGTGCGCTTGCTGTCCGCCTTCGGGTCCTTCTCCAGCTTCTTGCCCTTCACCGTGACCACCTGCCAGTCGACGGTGATGACCGCGGTCTCCAGGTTCGCCTTCGGCCACTCGAAGCCGGCACCCTCGCCCCGGCGCAGCCCGCGGAAAATCGCCAGGTGCCAGAACGCCCGCAGCCAGTCCCCCTCGATGCCGTCCAGGAACCGGCCAGCCTGCTCGGGGGTCCACACCATCACCTTCGAGGGCTTCTCGCCGGTGCGCTCCCACTCCGCGACCCGCTCCGGCGTCCACAGCAGCGCCTTCGGCCGCTTGCTCGTCGGCAGCTCCACCAGGCTCGCCCAGTTCCGGCTGATCTTGCCGGACTTCACGGCGGCGGTCAGCGCAGAGCGCAGCGTCGCGCGGATGCGGTGCATCGTGGCTGGTTCGACGATCCGCATCTGCGGGTGGTGCTGCCGCTTGGGGATCTGCGGCTCCGGAACCGGCGGCGGCGGGGCATCGCGCTTGGGCCGACCCGGCTTGCGGCCGTAGAGCTTCTTCCACTCGGCGTACTGGGCGCGGGCCTGGGCGATCAGCGCCAACTCGTACGCGATGACCACGTTCCGGGCCTGGATCGCGTCGAAAAGGTCGGCGATCGGCTCGGCGGTCAGGTCCTCCAACTTGATGCGGCCGAGCGCGGGGATCAGGTAGATCCGCAGGTGGCTCTCGTAGGCGCTGGCGGTCGTCGCCTCCAGCGTCTTGCGCCGCTTCAGCCAGTCCGTCAGATACTCGCCGACGGTGGTCCGGTGGTCGATCACCTCCTTGCGGTCGACCTTCCCGATTACCTTCCTCAGAGCCTCCTGGGCCTTGTCCTGGTCCTCGAACCCGCCCTTGCGCTCCCGGTTGCGGGTGCCGTCCGGATTCGGGGCGAGTTCAAGGAAGTACCACCAACTGCCGTGCGCCTTCTTGCCTTTGAGTTTCGGGCAGCGGGAGCCGAGCTCACGCTTCTTCGGCTTGCCGCTGGCGTCGAGTACGGGCTGGCCGGCGTGGTCGAGTACGGGCTCCCGGCAGGTGCAGCGGCGGTAGACCCGTCCGGCTCCAACGTTGCTCATCGGCGGGTCACCTGCCGAGTGCGCGGGCTCGGGTTGTGCATGGTCACAGCTCTCAATCGGCGTCCGGGTCCGCCAGCTCTGGCGGAGGTCATGGGCACGCCCACAGTCACCAAGTCCGTGCCGATTAGGGCACAGACCGCCTTGTGGGTAGGGAAGTTGGCGAGACCGTACGGGTGCTGTTCGGCTTCGGTCGCGTCGAGCGTGGACGGGCCGGGCGTCTGTGCTGCTGGCTTGGACGGGCATGGACGGGGAAGGACCGGGATGGAGCTAATGCCCTGCCTAGGAGGGGCAGTTGCCCGCCATCAGGCCCTGGGTGGTGGGCGGTGCCCACGACCCGCAAGGACGCCATCTCCGGCATGCATTGGCTGTGATCTGCACGAATATGGCCCCCGGTGTACCAGCGGGACCGGGTGTAGCGCCCGCCGGGACGGTACGGGCCGGGGGTGGACGGCGGGACGCTAACCCGCTCCGCACGCCAAGGTGCGGGGCATGGAGACCACGACCGCCGCACCGGCCCTTCCCGACCCGCAGGTCCGCCCGACGATGACCGTGCCCGAGGCCGGCCGACTGCTCGGCCTCGAACGCGCGGCGAGCTACAACGCCGCCCGCCGCGGGGAGATCCCGACGATCACGGTCGGCCGCCGCCTGCTGGTGCCGACCGCCAAGCTGCGCGCCCTGCTCGGCCTCGACGCCACCGACACGGCTGCCTGACAGTCCCGTCCCCGAACGCCGCGCCGGACCGCGAACCCGGCGCCCCACCTTGGTAGGAGAGCACCGGCATGACCTGGTTCGCCGTCGGCGACACCACCGACGACCACCCCAAGATTCTTGCCGCCGGGAACGCCGCCGTCGGGTTGTGGGTGCGCTGCGGTGCCTACGCGAGCGCCCACCTCACCGACGGGCTGATCCCGGCGGCGCTCGCCGCGAAGAACGGCACCGCCACCCAGATCGCCAAGCTCCTTGCCGTCGGCCTGTGGCACGAGGCCGGCCACCACTGCGGCACCTGCCCGCAGCCCGGCGAGGGCGAGTACGTGATGCACGGCTACCTTGAGGCCAACCCGAGCCGCAGCCAGGTGGAGGAGCGGCGGCGGCGCGCAGCGGCGAAGAAGCGCCGCCAGCGCGGCGACGAGCCCGATTCCGAACCCGATCCGGCCTCGGAACCGGAGCCCGCTGACGGCGAACACCCAGGCCAGCAAGGCGAGTCCCCAAGGGACGGTCGGGGTCCTCGCGCGCGCCCGGCCCCTGCCCTCCCCTCCCGCAGGGAGGGGGCTGGTGTGGGTGGTGAAGGTGCAGGTGGGTGGGGGGCGGCACGCCGCCACCCCCTTCCCGACAACTTCGCCCCGGACGCTGCAGGGCTGGCCTGGGCGGCGGCCGAGGGCCACGCCGACCGGCTCGGCGGCCCCGACGGGCTCGCGGTGGTGACCGCGGCGTTCGCGGACTGGCACCGCGGCCGGGCCACACTCGGCGCCAACTGGCAGGCCTTGTGGCGCAAGTGGGTGCGGGAGCAGCGCGAGTGCCCCGGCGCGGCCCGGCCCGCCCCGGCCCGCGCCGAGCGCCGCGGCCCTGGCCGCCGGGGTGCGAGCGACGCCGCCGGGGTCAGCGTCGCCGAGCGGTTCGCGGCGATCGAGGACGAGATCGCGCAGGACCGGGAGCCGACGCCGGAGACGAGGCCGCTGACGCTCGTCCCGGACCGGCCCGGAGGCCGTGCACCGCGCGCAGCCGCACCGATGCCCGGCCAGCACCCGCTGATGGCCGCTCTGCCGGGCGGGCGCGCCCGCCAGCCCGACCCGGTGGACGTGCTGACGGTGATCGCCGACCACGGCCAGGCCAGCGCCGTCGCGCAGTTCGGCTGGCGGGTGGTGGCGGCGCTGCTCGCCGCCGACGGCCCGCAGGCGGGTGAGGGATGAGCGTCCTGCCGCAGCAGGGCCTACCGCGGTGCCGGCGCTGCGGAACTCCGGTGCACTGGACCATCACCGCCTCCGGGGCGCGGCTGGCCGTCGACGCGAACCCCTGCGCGATGGGCAGCAGGGCGGTCTACCGGGACGGCATCGGCACGATCCGCTCCCGGCGGCCGACGGCGGAGCTGCCGCTGCTGCCGTACGAGCGGCTGCACCTGCCGCATGTGGCCACGTGCACCGCCGACGCCGTACGGCGCAACCCTGGCCGCCGCCGGGCGTCTTGACAGTGTGCGGGCCGAGAATGCCGCAGGCCGCGGTGCGGCCGGGAGAAGTGGACGACGAAGGAAGGGCGCGTGGTGCAGGAGTACGGGGCGGTGCTGTCGGCGCTGCGCGGCTGGGGCAACGTCCGGCCGACCGAGGGAGGGTGGCTCGCCCGCTGCCCGGTGCACGACGACCGGCAGGGCTCCCTCCTGGTGCTCGCCGCCGGAGACGGCCGCGTGGAGCTGGACTGCCTCGGCGGCGACTGCGACCCGCAGGACGTGGCAGCGGCGCTGCGGCTGGGCCCGGAGAACGTCGTGGTCGCGCCGCCGGCGTTCGAGGACGGGCCGGGCTGGCTCTGGCCCGGGTACGTGCCGGAGGCCGGAGTGACCGTGATCGACGGGGAGGACGGCACGAGCGCCCTAGTGGTCGCCCTCGACGTGGCGGCGCGGATCGCGCAGGGCGGCACCCTCCCGGACGGCCAGCAGCACCAGCAGGCCCGCGGGGTCCTGGCGCTCGCCTCGCCGCAGAACGCCCAGCGGATGACCGAGCTGCTGGCGGTCTCCGGCCCGGGGGCCGACCGGATCGAGGTCGCCGAGGTTCTGGGCGGGCGCGGCGGGCAGCGGGGGCTGCGCCTGCCCTCCGACGCCGACCGCCTCGAACAGCTCCTGCGCGAGCGCGCCCCGGACCTGGTGGTGCTGGACCTGATGTCGCTGTGCCCCTACCGGATGCCGGTCGGCCGGGCGCTGCGCGCACTGGCGGACGTGGCGGCC
The DNA here is from genome assembly GCF_003751605.1 of Kitasatospora cineracea. Taxonomy (NCBI): domain Bacteria; kingdom Bacillati; phylum Actinomycetota; class Actinomycetes; order Kitasatosporales; family Streptomycetaceae; genus Kitasatospora; species Kitasatospora cineracea. Next base: position 1,229,813 of record NZ_RJVJ01000001.1, on the reverse strand, counting down.
CGCCTCGGCACGGCCGTGATCGCGGTGCGGGAGGCCTCGAAGCGGTCGGGCTGGATGGCCGCGCACCGCGCGCAGGAGGCCGCCCGGCCCTCGATGGCAGCCGCGGTGCACCTGGTCGTCGCCGGAGCCGACGGAGCGCTGGCGCTGGTGCCGGTGCACACCAGCCACTGGACGGTGATGGGCGGCCTGCAGTTCCAGGCACCGGGCCACCGGCCGGTGGTGTGGAGCAGCCGGTTCCCGCACGGGAGCGGCCAGGCCCTCGCCTGGGCGGACGTGCGCCGGCGCCGTCCGGCGAGCACCAACGCCCGGGACCTGCTGTGCAGCCTGCTGTCGGCCGGACCGGTGCCCACCCGGGACGTCCTGGCTGCGGCGGTCGCGGCCGGCCTCGCACCGCGTACGGTGCAGCGGGCCCGGCAGCAGCTCGGCGTGGTGGCGTCGAAGACCGCCCGGGGGTGGGTGCTCTCCCTACCGGAGCAGGGCCCCTCCGGGGGAGGGGCCCTGGTGGAGGGTCAGTGAGTCGGCTGCGGGCTGCGGGGGCCGCTCGGGGCCGGGTTCGGCTCGGGCAGCAGGGTCTCCGTCGCGGACGCGCTCGGCGCGGGGGCGGCGACGGTCGGGGCGGTGACGACCTCGGTCGCGGTGGCGGTCACAGTGATCGTGACGGTGACGGTCGGGGCGGGCTCCAGGGTCGGGATCGAGGCGGGCTGAACGGTCGTGGTGGGCACCGGGGCCACGGTGACCGTCGCCGGGGCGGGGACGGCCGGGGCGGTGGAGAGGGTGGCGGGGGCCAAGGCGGTGTCGGCGACGGCCGGGACGGGCAGGGCCGGGGTGTTCAGAGGGGCGGTCGCCGGGGCGGCCGGGGCGCTCGCCGGGCGGGCGCTGACGAGCATGCCGCTCGTGAAGGCGGTGGTGACGGCGAAGGCGACAGCGGCGTGACGGGCGGTCAACCGGTTGGTCAGGGCCATCGTGAAGGTCTCCTCGGGTAGGGCCGGGGGTTCGCGGTCCCCGGCTGGCGGTACCAGCCTCGCAGAGAAACAGACTCAAGTCTACAAAGTAGGCAATGGTAAATTCACCCTCGGCGCGACACCGCGCAGGAGCTGCGGCAGCCTGGCCCACCGACCGACACCGACACCCCGGGGGAAGCGTGAACAGGCCACTGCCCGCGGTCGCCGCCCGCCGCCCAGGCAGGCTCGGCCGCCGCCTCTACGCCGAACTCGCCGACGCCACCCCCGCCGTCCGCCGCCGCTTCTACACCACCCTCGACACCGCCGACTGGGCGGAAGTCCTCGCCGCCGCCACCACCGAGGCCGGCACCCCCTACGCCCTGTGGGCCGACGACCCGGTCGGCTTCGTGGAAGACGTCCTCGGCGAGAGCCAGTGGAGCCGCCAACGCGACATCCTCGAAGCCCTCGTCGACAACCGCCGCGTCGCCGTCCCCTCCTGCTTCGGCTCCGGCAAGACCCACATCGCCGCGAGGGTCGCCGTCTGGTCCTCCGTCGTCCACCCGCCCGGCACCGCGCTCACCGTCACCACCGCCACCCGCGCCCGCCAGGTTCAGCGGCAGATGTGGCCCCACATCCGCCAGGTCGTCGCCCGCGCCGGCCTGCCCGGCGAAGTCGGCGTCACCCAGTGGAAGATGCCCGACCACCACGGCTCGGACGTCGTGGTCGCCTACGGCTTCAGCGCCCCCGACCACGACGAGGCGGCCGTCCAGGGCATCCACGCCCCGCGGCTGATGTTCATCGTGGACGAGGCCGGCGGCATCGGCCGGATCATCGGCGCCGCGATGCGCGGCGTCCTCACCGGCGAGCACACCCGCGCCCTGCTGATCGGCAACCCCCCGACCGACGACGAGGGCTCCTGGTTCGAGCAGACCTGCAACGACCCGGCCGTCCTCGTCCTGCCGATCAGCGTCTACGACACCCCGCTACTGTCCGGCGAGCGCACCCGCCGCTGCCGCGCCTGCCCCGCCCAGGCCCCCGCGCACCTGCTCGCCACCCACCTCGTGGACCGCCAGTGGGTGGACGACACGATCCGCGACCACGGCGAGGACGCCCCGTTCGTCCAGGCCAAGGTCCACGCCCGGTTCCCCCGCGGCGGGCAGGCCCGCGCGATTCCCGCCTCCTGGGTCGAACGCGCCGCCGACAGCCCCGAACCGGACAGCCCCGGCTACACCGCCCTCCGCACCCTCGGCCTGGACGGCGAGACCAGCCCCAACCGGGTCAAGCGCGGGGCGTGGATCAGGCTCGGTGTCGACGTCGCGGCAGACGGCGGCGACGAGTTCGTGATCGCCCGCTCCGTCGGCGACCTGGTGGAGCTGCGCCACAGCACCGCCGGCCAGGAGAACGCAGACCCCGTCGTCGTCGCCGGCGTCGTCCTGCGCGAGATCACCGCCGCCCAGCGCCTCGCCTCCACCCTCGGCAGCACCGCACCCGTCCGGGTCAAGATCGACGGCGTCGGCCTCGGCTGGGGCGTGGCTGGCCTGCTGGAGGCGTGGCGGCGCGAAGGGCTCCACTCCGCCGAGATCGTCGCGGTGCTCGCCAGCGAGGGGACGGGCCGGGACGACGAGGCCGCGACGCTGCGCCCCGGGACCAAGCGCGACGAGATGTGGCTGGCCATGCGGTCGCTGCTCTCCCCCAACGGGCAGGGCTCGCTGCGGCTGCGCGCCGACCGCCGGACCCAGGCCCAGATGTCGGCGCCGAAACTTGAAACCAACTCCGCCGGTCGGACCGTCATCGAGTCCAAGCGCTTCATGCGGCGGCGCGGCGTGAGTTCACCGGACCGGGCGGAGGCCGTCCTGCTCGCCCTCTACGAGCCCCACGTCTCGCGGCGGCGCGTGCGCGTGATCGCCTGACGACACATCAGTAAATTCCGGCATTAGGGGCCAATGCGAATTGGCGGGTAATCAACCGTCAAAGTATTGGTGTTGACAGGCGAGTTCGGGCGCGGATTGGATTCGCTCCCTGGGTGCGATCATCCGAGTCCGGCGGGGGGACGCTGGGACCACAGGCGTGTTCGCGCTCTGCCAACACGCGCGCTGATTCAGCAACAGGGGGGCAGATGCCATCGCTTGCGCGTCTTACCAGGCTGCCGGAAATCGGCCTGGCCAAAGTCCCCGACACGCCCTCCGCTTGCCTCTCCCGGAGGATCGATGCGGTCTGGCCCCTACGTCCGGAAGACCGCACGCCCAGGCGCGACAGCCTGGCCCAGTCCCTCGCCGTCGCGGACCTCCGGGAGTGGACCGGCACACCCCTCGACCAGCTCGCCAGCCACGCCGCTGCTGTCGGCGTGGCGGCGCTTGCTGTCGTCACCGACAACGGCGACGTGCCCCCAGCCCTGCTCGGTGCGCTAAGGGCCCGGCGGGTGCCGCTGCTGACCGTTCCCGCCGGAACCTCGTGGGTCGACGTCGCGGAAGCAGTCAGGCGAGAGCGGGCGGAAGACCAGCGCCTGGCCGTCGGCTGGCGGGACTGGCTGGCCAGCCAGCTGCGCCAGACGGAGGATGGCCGACAGATCGCCCGGATCGTGCGCTGGCTGGCCACCCAGGCCGGCGTCCGCGCCGCCCTGATCGGCAGCGACTCCTCCCTCCTGGCCGCAGCCCCCCAGCTCGCCGCCCGAACCCTGCCCGCGCTGGCTGACACGATCCAGCAGATCGCCTCCGGGGCCCTCGAATCGGCTGCCTTCGAGGAGAACGGCACCCGAAAGCGCCTGCTCGCCGTCGGCGCCGGGCAGCCGCGGGCCGTCCTCGTCCTGGCCAGGGACTCCCCGTTCGACCGGACGGCCAACCAGGTCATCAACCGGACCGTCGACCTGCTCGCCCTCCACCTCCTGGTCGAGGACGTGAAGGCCCGCCAGCGCAGCCACCACACCGCGGGCGCAGCGCTGCGCGCGGCCATCCTGCAGCTGCTCATGGCCGGTGAGGCGGACGCTGCCGGGAAGGTCGCGGCCAGCCTCTACCCGGCGGGCCAGTTCCAGCACCCCGTCGCGCGCCTCTACGTCCTGGAGGGGCGGCCCGACGACCGCAGCGACCTCTTGGAGGAGTGCCAGCGCCGGGTCGGAGCCCTCGCACTTGTCAATCCGTGCACAGATTTTGATGAGCACCTTCTCGTGGTCGTGCCGCAGCCGTGCGCCACCCACGACGAGGACGGCGGGGTCGCCGATGCCCTGCACGCGCTGGTTGCCGAGCAGCCGCACCGCTACATCGGCAAGAGCGACGTCCGGCCGATCGCCGAGACGAACCAGATGTACCGGCACGCCCTGCGCGCGCTCACCAGCGCCCGGTTGGACCGGAGCCGCGCTGCTGTCTACGACCAGCGCGGACGGTTGCCCGAGCTGCTCAACCACCTCCAGCCCGGGTGGTCCCGTGTGGTGCTCGGCCCGCTCCTGGCGGAGCCGGCCCCGGAACGGGACCTCCTCCTCCAGGCCCTCAACCTTGCTCTGCACACCTCGGTGCGGGAAGCGGCCGAGCTGATCGGCGCCCACCGCAACACTGTCGCCAGCCGAGTCAGGGCGGCCGCCTCCGTCCTGGACCTCGACCTGGACAGCATCCGCCACCGCGCCGTTGCCGCCGTGGCCCTCGAAGCCTTCGGGCTGGAGGGCCCGCGCGACGGGCTAGCGCCGGTCGAGGCGGTGGAGGACCTGAGGGACTACCTCGTGGGGCCCGAGGCCCAGGCATGGCAGAGCGACCTCCTCAGCCCCCTGCCCGCGGACTTGGCCGAGTCGGTGAAGGAGTGGGTGCTGGCCGACGGCGACACCGCGCGGATGGCTGCCGCGCTCGGCATTCACCAGCAGACTGCCCGCAAGAGGTTGAGGGGGGCGACCCTCCACGTCCAGCGGGACCTGCTCGGCCATACCGCTGATGTCTACGACGTCGTCTTGGCGGTGGCGAGCCGCTTCGCCCTGCCGGTTCCTCTTCGCCGCGGCTGAGAACAGGCAGGCGACTTCGGAAATCAGCCTGTCTCCGAACGGGAGGCGGCCGGGGGACCAATGCGGACAGTGAGACGTGAGCCCGAGTGCGTGGTGACTTCCAGTGAAGTGCACGCCTCGGGCTCTCCTGTTGCTCTGCGGCGGGCGCACCCTCAGCAAGATGGGCAAATCGGTTAAATATTCTCAATAGTGGTCATTATTAGGTCCTCAAGGGTTACGGAGGCGTCCGGTTCCGTCTCTCTATGTGAGCATCGAGGTTGACCATGGTCACCCCGGGTCGCTACAGTCCGTGAGGACCACGGATCTGGACAGGCCGAGACTACATACGGTTAGTACTCGATGTGCATTGGTGACACGATGCCTGTGCATTGAGCAGATTCCTATCGCGGCGACTGCCATCTACGGTCGATCTTGGGGGGGATTCCCCGGCATGTGTAGTGCCAGGAATGGAGGGGGAGTTGAAGAATTTTGCCGTGCTCGGGTCAAACCGGCGCGCAATGCGAATCGCTCAGCGAATCGCTACGACGCGCCGCCCAGTTCGCACCTGGGGCATCAACGGGCCAGAGATCACCGGAATATCACGATGCCCGACGCCGCGAGAGGCGGCAGACGCTGCCAGCGTCCTCTTGACCCTCATCGAGGACCCCGACGAGCTCCACGAAGCGCTCACCCACCCGGCCACCGGCGCGCTCAACGCCCTCAGCGCTGGCACCCCGTGGTTTCACCTCTCGTACACGCCGGTCGGCGAACACACCAGCACCCTCGCTCACCAGCGCGGAGTCACCCCTCACCACACCCCGGTACACGACTCCGCCGGCACGATGGTCGTCATCGGCCCCACTGCAGACGACCTCCACACCCGGGCCGCCTGCGACACACTCCTCGGGGTGATCGGCCCCATCGCCAACACCGGCACAGAAGTAGCCCACCTCAGCGCCAGCGCGCTGTCCCCGCAGGTCAACGACGCGCGGATCCTCCCCGGCATAGATGAACGCCAATGGGAGCTCGAAGCCGCCGTTCTCGCCCTGGGCAGATCCGCCGCACCCTGCTGCTGACGAACACCCGCCCCTTCGAGCACCATCCCGAGGGCCACACGCGAGGCCAGCAGCCCGCGTCCCAGGCGAGACCCGCACCACACGACCGGGTCCACCCAGAACAGGAACAGAACTACCGCTGCTTGCCGCCGGCGCACCGACACCGCGCCCATCGGCGAGGGGAGTGCAGCATGACTACGACGAACCCGACGACCGACAACGCCCCCAACCCCGACATCGTCCACGAGTGGGTGATCGCCGCCTACGTCCCCGTCGACACCCAGGGGGCCGCCTACGCCCGGCGCCGCGGGGTCTACCGCGTCCCGGCCACCACCAAAATCCAGAGCGCGGACGTCATGTGCATCCGCTGCCGCCGCCCCTACGACGAGGTCAGCGAGCAGCCCTGCGCCGGCGCCGACCCGATGCTCCACGGCGGCCCGGTCGGCACCCGCAAGCGCCGTCCCACGGCCGAGCACCCCCACCAGGTAGCCGCGGCGGACAACTTCCGCAAGCCGGACCCGCGTGACCCGAACAACCGGATGCGCCAGCCGCCGCCGGGACGCTAACCCGCGTTCTGCCTAGCCTGCCTGCCGTGACCACACCCAGCAGGAACCAGGGCCACCTGACCGGCGACGTCGCGTACCCGAGCCAGCAGCGGGTGCGCGACGTCGCCGCGCTCGTACTGCTCGCCCTGGGCACCATCGGCCTCAACGCCGCCGCCTACGCCACCGACGTACGCCTCGGCATCGCCTGCACCAGCCTGTCGGCCCTCGGCAGTGCCGCCGCCCTCGGCCAGACCGACGAGGAGTAGGAGCCCCATGCCCCGCCGCTGGTTCCCCACCCTGCGCCGCCCCGCCCCGGCCGTGAAGTCCCTCCCGGACTTCTCCCCGGGCTGGACGCCCGCCGGCGTCGACCGGGCCCGCCCCTGGTCCGTCGACCGGGCCGTGCGCGACGGCATGGAGCGGGCGGTGTGGATCTACAAGGCCGTCGACACGATCTCTAACCACGTCGCGGACCGGCCCCTGCGGGTGCGGCCGCGCGGCGGCACCTCCGACGAGCCGCTGCCGCCGTACGACGCCCACCCCCTCTACCGGGCGATGAACGTCCGGTCCAACCCCGCCGAGGGCGCGTGGACGTTCAAGAAGCGCGTCAGCATGCAGCTGCTGCTCTCCAAGCGCGGCGTCTTCCTGGAGCCCACCTTCAGCCGCGGGGGCGACCTGCTGCGCATCGACCTGCTGCCGCCCGGCCGGACCCGGCCGGTGCCGTCCACCGGCAGCGACCTGATCTCCCACTTCGAGACCGTCACCGTCACCGGCGAACTGCGCAACCTCGAGGTCGAGAAGGTCCGGTGGATCCGCAATCCCCACCCGCTCGACCCGTACAGCGGCATCACCCCGCTGGAGGCCGCCGGCCTCAGCGCCGACCTCGACTTCTACACCCGCCACTACAACCTGAGCTTCGTCAACAACGACGCCCGGCCCGGCGGTGTCATCGGCATCGACGGCGACATGGACGAAGCCGAACTGCGTTTGCTGCGGGCCAAGTTCGGCACCGGCCCCTCCGCCGCCGGAGGCTGGACGGTCCTCAGCGGCGGCAACGTCACCGTCGCCGACACCTCCATCACACCCCGGGACATGGCGTACGAGACCGTCGCCGCGACCTCCAAGGTCGAACTCCTCGCCTCCTTCGGTGTCCCGGAATCCCAGCTCGGCAACGCCTCCGGCCGCACCTTCGACAACGCCCGCGCCGAGAAGACCACTTTCTGGGAGATCACGATGCCGCCCCACCTGCGGCTGATCGCCGACGCCTTCCAGGACGACGCCGGAGAGGACAACGAGGTCTACTTCGACACCTCCGACATCGACGTGCTGCGCGAGCCCCGCAGCAAGCGCCTGACCGAAGCCCGCGAAGAAGTCGCCGCCGGCGTCCGCTCCATCCGCTCCTACGCCGAGCTCGCCGGATACGCCGACGAGGTGGAGGACACCCCGCAGACCCGGGCCCTGTGGGTGCCCTCCGGCCGCACTGCGCTCCCCGCCAGCTCCGCCGACGCCCCCGCCCTCGAAGCCGCACCGCCGAAGACCACGAAGGCGCTCGCGTCCGGCACCGACCTGCCGCTCGACACCGCGGCCGCCGACGCCTTCCGCGCCCGCTTGGACGACACCCTCCAGGCCCTCGCCACCCGCTGGACCGAGCGGACCGTCGCCCGCCTCAACTCCCCCCGGCACCGCAAGGGCACCCGTCACTGGGACGACCGCGGGCACGCTGATCCGCGCGCCGGCGCCAAGCAGCTGCCCGCCGAGCAGGCCGTCGACGCCGCCACCTGGCAGCAGGAAGCCGCCCAGGCCCTCCAGCCCCTCATCGAACAGGCCGCCGAGGCCGCCGCCGACGACCTGCACGCCACGGTCGGAACCACCGGTACCCCCGTGGCCGTCTGGCCGCTGCTCGCCCCGCTGCTCGCCGACTCGCTCACCCACCAGGCCCACGCCCTCACCGAGCAGATCACCCAAGCCGACCGCGACGGCAAGGCCCTGGCCGCCATCACCGACACCGCCCGCAGCTGGGGCCGGTCCCTCGCCACCTGGGCCAGCACCACTGCCAGCCGCCTCGCCACCGCCACCGTCGAGAGCGCCCGCGACCAGGCGGCCACCGCCAGTGCCCGAACCGGCCTCGTCCGCCGGTGGGTCGCCCACGACGACGGCCGCACCCGCCCCGACCACGACACCGCCGACGGCCAGACCCAGCCCGCGGGCCACCCCTTCACCATCGGCGACGACCTGCTGCGCCACCCGGGAGACCCGACCGCCCCGCCCGGACAGACCGTCAACTGCCGCTGCCGCCTTGCCTGGCGCATCGAACACTGACTCCGCCGGACGACCCACCGCACCCCGTGTGAGGATGCAGCATGACCACCGGAACACCCCCGACCGACCGGCAGCACCTCAACGAGGACTGGCTGCGCACCCGCAGCTGGGACATCCGCTACCCCAACGGCGAGCCGGTCGACACACTCGGCGGCCTCGCCCAGGTGCTCGGCATCACCCGGCAGGAAGCCGCCCGCCGCGTCCTCACCCAGCCGTTCGGCAAGGCCGCACCGGCCGCCCTGCGGCAGGAAGCCGAGGTGCTGCTTCCTGCCGAGGGCGGCCGGTAGTGGTGCGGCCCTACTTCGTCAGGTAGGCAGCGAGGAGGACGGCGACGATGGCCAGCGCGACGCCACCGGCGGCGGTGCCGCCCCGTTCCACCGCGTCGGGGAAGGACCGGGTGCGCCAGTAGCGCAGGATGCCAGCGAGGAGGCCGACGGCGATCAGGGTGGGGAGGAGGATGAGCACGATCACGGGGGTCCGCATGGCCGGCCTTCCTGGAGAATTGGGAGGGTGTGAAACTGCAGCACCATCCGGCGGCCGTGTTCAATCCTCCGGATCTGACACAACTGTACACCTGAAAGTCGAGGAGTGAGTCCCGTGGGTGACCAGAGTGGTCGGCAGCAACTGAGCCATGCCCTCAGCGACTTGCTCGCCCGGTCAGGGATGACCAAGTCGCAGCTGGCCAGCGACGGGAAGCTGTCCCGAACGACGGTCCACGCAGCGTTCAGCCCCGACAGCCCGCCGCCGTCCGACCGGACCCTGGAGCTGATCGCGGAGAAGCTGGACGCCGACCCGGTCCCGCTGCGGAACCTTCTGGCGATCGCACGCAACGAAGAAGCGGCGCAACCCCGCGAAAGCTCGGTGATCCGGGTGGTGACGGAGCAGAGCGAGGGTGTCCTCTCCACGTACCGGGTAGAAACGCCGCCGGACCCGCGTCTCGACAAGTACAGCTTCGACCCGCTGCGTCCCGAGAACCTGGTGCGCAGCGTGGTGCAGAGGCTCCGGGCCGGTCGCGCCTATGAACTCGCGGAAGCCGCATACTGGGCCACGAAGCCGGGCATCTACGCGATCTTCTACACCGGGGCCAACCAGCTCTACGCCCCGATCGCCGGGAGCCCCATCCCGCTCTACGTCGGCGCTGTTCAGAGTGCATCGGGCGCGGGGAAGGCGTACTCCAGGCAGCACACCGTGGGACAGCGGCTTGAGGAACATCGCCGAACCCTTGAACAGAGCCGGGACCTTGATCCGAGAGACTTCATGTTCCGGGTCCTCTTCATCGACGACCTCTTCATGGGGGCGACGATCGACGCTCTAACAACCCAGTTCAAGCCGTTGTGGAACACCACGATCGAGGGCTTCGGCAACCGGAACCCTGGCAAGGCGCGGCGGCTGCCTCGGCCGAAGTGGCATGAGTTGCACGCTGGCCCCGACTCCTGGGCCGCCGACCTGGAATCCCGATGGGACCGGGCAGCGCTTGTGGAGCAAGTCGGCCACCACTTTTGGGCTTGGTATCACGAGGACACCGAGTGAGCGAGGTAGTCACGCCGCGACGGTAGGCGCTTCTCCTGGGACCGTGCCGGTTCAACCTGCGCACGACCACCAGGAGCCCGAGTGCTTCCCACCGCAGCCCGTGACGTACGCCTACGCCTGCGCCGGAAGACCTATGCGTTCCGAGAGGAACTGCACCCGCGCGACGGCCGCGGCCGGTTCGCCGAGGTGCCCGGAGCCGGGCTCGATCCGCTGCTGGAGCGCATCCGGGCCGGGGCCGGCCAGCCGTCCCGCGCCCCGCGGGCCGAGCTGCGGTTCGACGAGGAGCAGCACGGCCTGGTGTTCCGGGACGGGCAGAGTGAGCGGGTCACCCAGGCGTACAAGTCGAACGTCGTGGACGGGCTCACCGACGACCTTCGGAACCTGCCCGACGAGGCCCTGCTGAGCGGGCCGGACCGGGTGGCCCTCGGCCAGGTGGAGGCCGGCGCTCTGCATGCCTTCGAGGACCCGGCGACGGGCCTCGTCCACATGGCCGAGCCGGGCAGCACCGCGGCCGGGTCTTCGGCGCGGCAGATCGACGCCGACCGGGCGCGCGGCCTGCTGCGCCGGGACGCGGTCAACCGGGTCGTCTCCACGTGGGCGGTGACGTCCAACGACGAGGACGCCCCGGCGCTGGCACTCCAGGACGCGGCCCGCGAGCACTTCGGGCTGCAGCCTGTCGCGGACTGGCCGATGGTCGACCAGATCGCGCAGCAGACCGCCGAGCACCGCGCCGACTTCGGCGCCGGGCAGCAGGCGATGCTCACCGCGATGTGGAACCGCACCCAGACGCACCTGGCCGAAGCGCAGCTCGGCTACCTGACCGTGTGGCGGGGCATCGCCACCCCCGACGGCCGCCCGCCCGCCGAGTGGGCCGCCGACGGCGACACCCTGGCCGATCCGCCGATGCGCCCCTTGTCGGCGTTCTCCCTCGACCCGGACATCGCCTACGGCTTCGCCACCGCCGAGGGCCCCGGCATCGTGATCAGCGGGATCGTCCCCGCCGCCCGGGTGATCGCCACCCCGGCCACCGGGCTCGGGTGCCTGGACGAGTCGGAAGTCGTCATCCTGGCCGGCCCCGGCACCTGGCGCTGGGAGACGGCGGAGTGACCGGTCAGCCCGGCGCGGCCCCGACCCGCGGTACCCGCCCCGGCCGGATCCACTCGGACGCGGGCGGAGCCGACCGGCTGCGCCTTCCGGCGGTAGTTCTGCGGCTGCGGCACAAGGCCGCCCGGTGGGAGGAGCAGCGGCACCCGCGCGACCACCAGGGCCGCTTCGCCGAGCACGCCGGAGCCGGCCACGTCACCCTCCCCGGCACCCGCACGGAGGGTCAGCGCGTCAGCGAGGCCGACCTCCTCGGCAGCAGGTACCGGCCCGCCGGAACGGTCAAGGCCGCCATGTGCGACTCGCTCGCGCAGGCGATGAACTCGGTGCTGGACGACGTGCTGTCGGACCAGCAGCGTGACCGCCTCACCCGTGTCCGGGACGGCCGCCTTGCCGCGTATCGCCCCGAGTCGGGTAACAACGGGTACGCCGAGTACGTTGAACAGGCCGACCTCGACAGCGGCGCCCGCCGCGAGCCGTGGGGCTACCAGCGGATGAGCGGCGAGGAGTACCAGCAGTTCGTCCGGGCGGAGGCCGTCTCTTGGCTCGTCAGCGGCTGGGCGTCCACCGCCAACGACCACGACCCCGACGCCCTGGCGCTCCAGGACGCCGCCCAGCGGACCTTCCACCTCGACAGCACTCTCGCCTGGGACCACGGCGACGACGACCTGGCCGCCGAGACCGACCGCATCACCCGCGAACGCGGCCACGTCCTGGACGCCTTCCTCAACGCGATGTGGGAGAACACCCAGCAGCACTTCGCCGCCCTCGGCGTCACCCACATCACCGTCCACCGCGGCTTCACCGGCGACTACGACGACTCCCACCTCCAGGACGTCGACGGCCACGGCAGCGTCACCGCCCTGCCGCTGCGCCCCCTGTCCTCCGCCGCCACCGACGAGGACACTGCCCGCGACTTCGCCACCCAGGGCGGGCAGGTCAACGGCTACCTGATCAGCGGCGACATCCCCGTCACCCGCGTCCTCGCGGTACCCGGAACCGGCATCGGGTGCCTGGACGAAGCCGAGGTCGTCATCCTGGCTGGCCCCGGGGAGTGGTACGCCGAGGAGGTGTACCCCAGCGACGACGACAGCTGGCACGACTAGGCGGCGCGACCCAAGCCCCGTCCGGCCCCTACCGTCACCTGCACCAACGAACGGGAGCGAGACGGTGGCAGGCACCCCCAGCAGCACACTCGACCACAAGCAGGCCGCCCCGCTCGGCGTCCTGGAGACCGACGACGACGAAGGCACCTTCACCACCCTCGTCTCCGTCACCGGCCTGCTCGACCACGACAACGACGTGATCGAGCCCGGTGCCTACGCCCGCACCCTCGCCGCGATGACCCCCAAGGGCGTCTGGTCGCACGACTGGAACGTGTGGACCGCCCGCACCGAGCACGCCGAGGAACTGCTGCCCGGAGACCCCCGGCTGCCCGCAGCCCTCCCCGACAGCACCCCCTGGCCCGCCGAGGCCGGCGCGCTCCTCGTCAAGGGCCGCTGCAACCTCGCCACCCAGGCCGGGCGCGACATGTACGCCAACCTGCAGTTCTTCGCCCACCAGGTCCAGTGGTCGATCGGCTACAAGGTCCGCACCGCCAAGCGTGTCCGGGGCGCGCGGCGCATCAGCGACCTCGACCTGTACGAGTACTCGCCGGTGCTGTTCGGTGCGAACCCCTACACCTCCACCCTTGACCTGAAGCAGCAGGGCGGGAAGGCCCGCGCCTACCTCTCCGACGCCGACCTGGAACTGGCGCCGCTGGCCGGCACCCTGGAGGAGCGGATCGACACCATCGCCCGCGCGGTCGAGCAGCACCTCCAGCAGGCGACGGCCGGGGACGGCGTAGAGGTCGGCACGGTGCAGATCATCGGCACCTACCCGGACAAGGTCGTCGCCACGGTGTGGGCGTTCACCGCCGACGGCTACACCTCGGCGGCCTGGGAGGTCCCCTACACCTTGGACGGCGAGGGCACCCCGACCGTCGGGCCGCCCGCACCGGTGCGCCTGGTGCTCGACGTCGAACAGGACGGCCCGGCCGCCGCGCTCGCGGCGCTCGCGCCCGACCTGGAACGGGTCGCGTCCCACATGAAGGTGCTCACCGCCGCCGCGGGGAAGGCCGGGCGGGTCCTGTCGGGCGACAACGCCGACCGTCTCGCCGCCGCCGCCCAGCACCTCGTCGCCGTCCTCGACGCCGCCGGCATCGAGTGGCAGAGCGCCCCCACCTCCGCCCCCGAGGAGGGCAAGGGGCGGACCGTGGAGACGCTGAGCGCGGCGGAGATCACCGCCGCGCTCACGCTGTTCGCCGACGCCGCCGACCGCGGCTGAGCGATCCCCCGGCGGCGGACGGCTACCGGCGGGGGCGAGGGGCGAGCACCCCGGCCGCCGGGCTGATCTGCGGGTTCCAGGTCCGCCCGGCCGCCGCCCCGGAGACCGTCGCCGACGACACCCCCAGCCGCGCCGCCAGCTCCGACACCGGGAAGTTGCCCCGGCCGAGCTGCTGCTGCCGGTACGCCTCGCGGGCCAGCGCCCCGAGATCGGCAGTCGCCCAGGCCGCCAGCACCCGGTAGCCCTCCCTCACCCAGAACCGCACCTCGATCTCGCGCACCGCCTCCGGTAGACCGTCGGGGCCCGCAGCCCAAGCCGCGGGCGAGACCAGGTGCCGGGCGGCGTGCTCCTCCGCGTGCTGCACCGCAGAGTGCGCCTCCACCACCGGCGGCAGGCCGGTGCGGGCCAGCGCGGTCATCCACCCGCCGTCCGCACGTGCCAAGCACCCCCACGGCCCGCGGGCCTGCGCCAGCGGCCACAACCGCCACGCCGCCCACTCGTGCATCCAGCTCTCCGCCGCCTCCGGCGTGCTGCACGGCCCGAACGACTCCTCGGCGGAACCGATGATCCGCAGCGCCCAACCGGATTCGACCGGAACCACTTCCAACACCTCGCCACAAAAAGCGAGTTGGCGGACAGGGCTGCCGACGGGGCCAGCGGCTCCCGCTGCTTCGAGCAGCGGAAGACCAGGCTTCGGGAAGGGGTACACGCCGGCCTCCACGAGGGACAGCCGGACTGACCGGCCGGTCCGACGCCGTGCCGGACTCCACCACACTCACCCGCAACAGCAGACAGAAGAACAGGCAACTTCCTCTAATTTCAATGGAGTTGATGATGGCGACTGCAAGTGCGCCAACCGGTAAGCCCTCAACGCGACACTAACGATCACCAGTTCCTACGGTGTGCCGATCGCCGTGGCGTCCCGGTGCTGACCGAGCGCACGGCGTGGACCCTTCCGTCCCGCGCTGGCGGGGTGGCCCGGCACCATCCCAAGGAGCGCCACACCGTGCCCACCACCGTCGACAACGCTCGACTCAAGGAACTGAACAGCGCGCTGCGCACCAAGGCGGCCGAACTCGACACGATCAGCACGGCCTTCACCGTCGAGGACGGCGGCGTGACCGTCTCCACCGAGAAGGCCGCCGCGTTCCGCAAGGCCCTCGCCGACGCCCAGGAGATCAAGCAGCTGATCACCGACCTGGAGGGCGCGGCCGCCATCCAGACCTTCCTCAACGAGCCGGCCTCCAGCCCCCTCGCACCCCGGGACGCCGCGCTGACAGCCCACCTCGCGGGCCAGAGCGCGAAGTCCCTCGGCGAGCGGTTCATCGACAGCAGCGAGTTCAAGTCCCTCGCCGCCGCCGGCTTCCGCGGCTCCTTCGACCAGATCGTCACCATCGAAGGCAGTGGCCTCCACCAGCTCGCCCGCAAGGACGTGTTCAGCCGGTCCGCCGGCACCGCCGCCGTCCTTGGCCTCGGCACCCCGGAGCAGCTGGAGATGGTGCCCCGCCCGCTGCGCCCCGGCCGGATCCGCGACCTGTTCCCGTCGGAGACCACCACCGCCAACATCCTGTACGGCGTGCGCGTCACCGGCTTCACCAACGGGGCGGCCGTCGTCCCCGAGCGCGCGATGGAGGTCCCGGCCGGTGGCGGTGCCGCCGTCGAGGTCTACGCCCGCGCCCCGCAGTCGCAGCTCACCTTCAAGACCGTGCTCTACCCGGTCGCGGAGATCGCGCACACCATGCCGATCCACAAGAACACGCTCGCCGACGAGCCCCGCCTGCGCGGCATCATCGACACCGAGCTGGTCGACGGCGTCAAGATGGTCGAGGACAACGAGATCCTGTACGGCCCCGGCGGCGACGACAGCATCACCGGCATCGTCAACACCCAAGGCGTGCAGACCTACGCCCAGGACGCCGCCGACAAGCAGACCGCCGCGATCCGCCGAGCCGCGACCCGCGCCGTGCTGGCCAACTACCCGCCGACCGGCATCGTCCTGCACCCCTTCGACTTCGAGGACCTGGAGCTGGAGACCGACGGCCAAGGGGCCTACCGGGTCGCGGTCAACGTGGCGATCGGCGCGCAGAAGATCGTCTGGCGGCTCGCCGTCGTCGACTCGATGGCCATCAACGAGGGCAAGTTCCTCGTCGGCAGCTTCGGCCTGGGCGCCCGCCTCTACGACCGCGAGCAGGTCGGCGTCCAGGTCTCGACCGAGAACCGCGACAACTTCGAGCGCGGCGTCGTCACCATGCGCGGCTCCGAGCGCATCGGCCTCGAGGTGCCCCGCCCCGAGTCCTTCGTCTACGGGACCTTCAAGGCGGCCGCCTGATGGCCGCCCGCAAGCCCCCGGCGAAGACCACCGCCCCGGTGCCCGCAGCAACTCCGGCCCCGGAGAGTGCCGCACCGGAGGCGGAGCAGCCCGCAGCAGCCCCGATCCCGGCGGCGGAGGCATCTGCCGCCGCCCCACTCGAACCGCCCCCCGTGCCCCCCGAGCAGCCCGAACCGCGCCCGGAGGGGCCGGTGCCCGGGATCACGCTCCAGGCGCCGGCGTCCGCCGCCGACAGCGAACTGGTCGACGAGAACGGAAGCCCGCTCCCGGGCGACCCCAGCGAGCTGTTCGACCTGACCCACCCCGAGTGGACCGTCGTCTTCCCCAAGGTCCGCATTTACGAGCGCCGGACCGTGCCCGGCAGCCGCCGAACGGTCACCCACCTGCTCTACATCCCGGCGAAGTCCGTCCCCAGGGCGGAGTTCGACCGCCTGCGGCAGGCCCGCGGCTGGGAGTGACCGTGCGGCACCGAGCCGCCCCGGACCGAAGGCCCGGGGCGGCTACTGCTGTCCCGCCGCCGAGGTCCGCTCCAGGTGCTGGCGCATCTGGGCGTGCGTCATCACCTCGTACATCACCTCGGCGTTGCCGCCGGGCTCCGGGAGAGAGATACCGCGCAGCGGGTCGTCCTCCGGGTGGTGGTACAGGAAGCGGTGCGCGTTCGCCGAGATCAGCGAGTTCAAGTCCGTCGCCCGCTTCGTGGTCCCCTCCACCATGGCGTCCACGCTCGGGCTGGTGCCGGGCGCTCCGACGACCAGCGCGACCCGACGGGCGAGGGGCACCAAGACACCGCCCTCGGTGAACAGCCCCGCGGGCGTCCTCCAGTCGCTGTCGACGCCCGGAACTGGGACGACAGGGCTGTCGGAGAACGCCAGAGCCTTGCGCTTGAAGACGAACAGCATCCAGGAGCGGTTCACGAGTACATCGCGGGCCTGCGGCAGTGCGGAGTTGATCAGCCGGGCGTGCTCCAGCGGAAGGTTCGGCTCGCCCTGAGCCTCGTAGGGCAGCCCGAACTTCTCGGCCAGCTCCAGCAGCAGGTTGTGCGTGTTGAGGATCTGGGCCCGGGAGCGCATGGTCCGGAGGTGTTGTGCAGCGATCAGCGTGGCGACCGCTCGCCGGTCCGAGGCAGACAGCGGCCACTGGCGAGGATCGCGGGCTCGCTTCCAGGCCGGCGCGCAGTCCGTCTCCAGGTCCGAGAGCAAGTACTCCAGGGCGTAGGAGTCCTCGCCGTCCCGGGTGACTCGGTTGAACTGTCCGATCACCGTCGCGTCGTTGATGTTCTGGAGGAACGACCGCCCGCCGGGGAGCGGCACGCACAGGACCTGGTCGTGCTCGTTGCAGAACCCCGACTGCTGGAGCCGCGCGACCGTATGGTGCCGCTTCGGATGTTCCTGCGACGTGGGGCCAGGCATTCGACTCTCCAACACAAGCCGCTTCTCAATGTGGACAACTCAACGGTAAGGGACTTGACGGACAGTTCGGCCAGGTTTTCTGCCGCCAGCACGACCAGCGCGGCGGCCGCCTCACAGACCTTGCTGACGCTACGAAGTTGCAGGTGGCGGATATACGCGCAGGCGCGTACGCCGGTCCCGGAGCCTGGCTGCGCCGTTCCTCTGCTTCGGGTCGAGCTCCGCCACCGACCTTGACCCGGTGGCGTAGGAGCGAACCCAGCAGGGCAGTATCGGCGGCATGCGGATTCTCGTGATGGGCGGCGGCTGGTTCCTCGGTCGGGCAGTTGTCAGCGGTGCTCTCGCACGCGGGTGGGAGGTGACGACCTTCAGCCGTGGAAGGTCGGGCATCCCGGTGGCCGGCGCAGTTGCGGTCCACGGCGACCGGGAACGGCCGTCCGACCTCGCGGCGCTGGCCGCGCACGGCCCTTGGGACGCCGTCGTGGACACCTCGGCCTCCGAACTGGCACCTCGGACGGTGCTGGACGGCGCGAAGGTGCTCGCGCCGCAGGCGCAGCGGTACGTCTACATCTCCACCGTCTCGGCGTACCGGGGCTGGCCGGATGAGCCGTTGAGCGTGGAGTCCGAGGTGCTGGACGGACCGCCGGACGCGGACGCCGACTACGGCCGCCTGCCCGCCGACTGGACCGGTCCCGACTACTACTACGGGCGGCAGAAGGCGGGGGCGGAGCGCGCGGTGCTGGCGGCCTTCGCCGACCGCGTGTCCGTCCTGCGGCCGGGGGTGATCCTGGGGCCGGGCGAGTACGTGGGCAGGTTGCCGTGGTGGCTGCGGCGTGCGGAGCGCGGCGGGGCGATCCTCGCACCGGGCGATCCGGCACGGACGATCCAGCCCACCGACGTCCGCGACGTCGCCGAGTTCACCCTCGACCAGGCAGCAGCGGACGGCTTGCAGATCCACAACGTGACCGCGCCGCTCGGCAGGGAGACCTGGGGCGGGTTCCTGGACGCCTGTCTCCGGACCACGAGTAGTACGGGCCAGTTGGTCTGGGCACCTGACGAGGTGCTGCTCGACGCCGGCGTCCAGCAGTGGACCGAGCTGCCGCTATGGCGCACTCACGCCGGGGCCTGGGCCATCGACTCCAGCACGGCCTTCGCCGCCGGCTTCCGGAGCCGCCCGCTGGCCGAGACGGTGGCTGACACCTGGGCCTGGCTCCAGCAGGGCAACCTGCCCGTGCCGCACCCGCGGTGGGCCGAGCACGGTATCGACCCCGCGAAGGAGACCCGCATCCTGGAGAAGGTGGAGAAGGTCAGCTGACCTCCCCGCTGTCGATCGCCAGCCGTGTCGTGCCCGGACCGAGGATGCGCGGCGCGGCTACGGCGGTGAAGTCCTCGATCTGCTCGGCGAGGGTTCCGGCTGTGCTTGCGCCACGGTAGTCCGGCGAGACCAGCTCTCTGCGAACTGCGCCGAGCCTGTCCACCAGTCCCGCGCCTCGCCACTCGCGGGGAAGGGCGAGCACCGGCGCCAGTGCTTCCGCCGCTCCGTCGAGGTCGCGCCGCAGCAGCAGCGCCATGGCGAGGTCGGACGATGCCTGCGGCCCGACGATGAACGGCACCGCCCCCGTGGTGTTCTCGGTGATCAGCTGGAGGGACTGCCGCGCCGAGGTCTCTGCGCCCGTACCGTCCCGGAGCAGGAGGTAGCTTGCGCTGTTCGACATCGCGACCCGTTCCGGGCTGAAAGCGAACTCACCAGCGAGGTCGTCGTGGATCTCGTCTCGCCGGGACCCCCTGTCTTGCAGGCTGCTCTCTATGGCCTGCTGTGTCTCCTCGACGCGCCCGAGGTGAGCGTAGGCGCGGGCCGCGATGGCCGCCAACCGTGCTTTGCCGGCGTTGCCGACCCCGGGGAACTGGTCCGCGTGCTTCACGTGCCGCACGGCGACGGTCGGGTTGCCGTTCCAGTACGCCAGGATCGCCAGGTAGCCGTAGACGTACGCCTGGAGCGGCCCGTGCTCGGCGACCTGCCCGTACAGCGCGGCGGCACGGAGGAGTTCGACGGCGGTGGACGACGCGCCGAGGTCGAAGGCGCAGCCCCCGAGGAGGGCCGCCGCTTCACCGGCGACGAGGTAGAGACGTCCCCGCTGGGAGAGCTTCTGCGTGCGGTCGAGCATCTCCTGCGCAAGGGCCAGAACTTCCTTGCCCTGCGCGTAGATGGTGTGTGGCGGGGTGTTGGTGTGGGCCCGCACCAGCCGAGCGAGGTCGTCTTCCAGTTGCTCGATCGTGAGGTCGGGGAGGAGCTGGGCTGCCGCGTCTGTGGCGTGGGCGCGGGCACTTCGTGCGGTCATCCGTAGATCACTTTCATCAAGCATCGGCGCTGGTAGTAGCACCGGGACTTGCTCGTCCGAGCAGGGGCCGAACAGCTGGGCGGCCGTGAGCTTGAACATCTCCTCAAGGATTCTCGGAGCGGGACGGCGAGGCATCGAAACGTCGCCACCCTTCCAGCGAATGAACGAGTTCTCGGCGACCACAGCACCCCGGTACACGGGGTCGTTGGTCCTCTCGAACAGGACGGCTGCCGCGAGCCTGTAGTCCTCGGCGAACTCCGAGTAGGTCATGGCGCGCTGTGTGACTAACTGGTGGAGAAGAGTCCTGGACCTGCTCACGGCAGTCCCTTCGCTGGATGGCAGCGCGAGACGCTGCTCGTGGCCGTCATTACGTGCCTACCACCAAGGAACACCTCACTGCCAGAGCCCGCCGGGAAGTGGTGGCGAAGTGGTGACTGAGAGTCAGGCAAGTCACCCGATTGTGAGTCAAGTGGGTGGTTGAAAGGGGTGGTTGTGTCGAGTGATCGGCGGCACTGTGTACCTCCGCAAGCGAACCGAAGCCCACGGAGCCGCACTGCTCCACAGAAGCGGGAGCGGGGTGCAGCATCCGTGAACCACATCGTTTCAACTGATCAGCAGGATTGGACAGCTGCCTACGAGGCCGAGCCCGAGTCGGTCGGACCAGCACGTCGGGGTGTGCGCGACCAGCTCTGCAGGTGGGGTTGGGAGCCGGACAGCCCAGTGGTGGACGACTTGGCGATGATCGCCAGCGAGTTGGTCACCAACGTGGTGCTGCACGCGGCCGTACCCGGCAAGAACGTGGTGGTCCGCCTGCGCCGGGCGGAGGGCTGCTGCCGGATCGAGGTGCTCGACGGGCGGCCGGACCTGCTGCCGCCGACGGTTCTCCGTCCGTCCGAGGAGAGCGGCCGGGGCCTGCTGCTGGTGCGGAGCCTGTCGACGGCCATGGGCGTGGAGAGGTCTGGAGGGGACAAGATCGTGTGGGCCGAAGTGCCTTACGAGGAGCAGTTGGGGGCGGCGGCGTGACGGCGCGATGGCCAGAGACGGTGAGGCGTGCCTTACGCCGCGTGCTGCGACTTCGCCGGTCGAGCCCGCCAGCGCCGGTCGCCCCGGCGTTCTCCAGCACGGGGCTGCTGCCGCGCTGGGCAACACCTCCGGTTGACCCCAGCGGCACGACCTTCGTTGAGGCGGAGAGAGCGGGCGGGGCGTACTGGTGCGAGGTGACCGCGCTGACGCCCGGGGCGGGGCGCCGCATGCTGCTCGCCACGTTCGAGGCGTCCTCCCCGCGGGTTGCCGCGCTGTGGATCGGGGTGCGGCTGCGCGAGATGGCGGAGCAGTTCGACCCGCAGGACGCGCACTGGGCCCGGCAGATCTTCTCGATCGCCGAGGAGCATGAGGCGGCGATGGCCGCCATGGTTTTCGGCGAGGACTTCGCGCTGACGCTGCTCGTTGACCAGGTGGTCTACGTGTTCTCGGCCGGGGCCAGCACTGGGGCGGAGCCTCGCCTGCCGGGCCGGTTGTGGCCGGCCATGACCGCCTGACTCAGCACATGACTCCCGGGCCGCGCCGACAGCCGCGCTGGTCCGGGGCAGGGACGCCCCGACGTCCTTCGCACAGAAGCGCCGCGCTCGCCGCGGCCGACGACTAGGAGTTGCGATGACCGCCACGGCGGAAACGACCGGCCAGTCCTCTCCCGAACAGCTGCGCACGGCCATGGTCGAGGCGCTGCGCTCCGGCGGTGCGGTCCGCACGGACTGGGTGGCGGCCGCGCTGCTGGCCGTGCCCCGGCACGTGTTCGCGCCCGAGGTGCCGCTCGCGGAGGCGTACGAGCCCGAGCGTGCGCTGGTGACCAAGCGGGACGGGTACGGGCTGGCGGTCAGCTCGGTGTCGGCCGCGCGGATCCAGGCGCAGATGCTGGAGCAGGCGGACGTGCGGCCGGGGATGCGGGTGCTGGAGGTCGGGTCGGGCGGCTACAACGCGGCGCTGCTGGCCGAACTCGTCGGCCGGGAGGGCGAGGTGGTGACGGTCGACATCGACCCGTTCGTCACCGAGCGCGCGCAGAAGTACCTCGCCGAGGCCGGGTACGGGCGGGTGCGGGTGGTGCTGGCGGACGGCTCCGAGCCGGTGGAGGGCGGTCCGTTCGACCGGATCGTCGTCACGGTCGGGGCGTGGGACCTGCCGCCGGCGTGGACGGGTGCTCTGGTCGAGGGCGGCACGATCACCGTGCCGCTGCGGATGCACGGGCTGACCCGCTCGATCGCCTTCCGGCGGGAGGGCGAGCGGCTGGTGAGCGTGTCCGCCACGGTCTCCGGGTTCGTCAAGATCCGGGGGACGGACGCGCACGACGAGTTCCTGGTGCTGCCGCGCGGCACGAAGGAGATCGGGCTGCGGTTCGACGAGTTGGAGCGGCCGGACACCAGCCGTCTGGGCGGCGCGCTGGAGACGCCCCGCGCGGAGTGGTGGAGCGGGGTGACGATCGGCAACCAGGAGCCCTTCGACTCGCTGTACCTGCGGCTGGCGAGCGTGTTGCCCGGGTTCGGCCTGATGTCCGTGGACCCGGAGCTGGACACGGGGACGGTCGCCCCGGCGAACCGGATGGCGTGCCCGGCGATCGTGGAAGGCGACAGCCTCGCCTACCTCGCGCTGCGCAAGATCACCGACGACCCGGCGACCTTCGAGTTCGGCGCGCACGGCTTCGGCCCCGAAGGGGGACCCCTGGCCGCTCTGATCAACACCGAGGTGCGCAACTGGGACCGCGAGCACCGCAACGGCGACGGCCCGGTCTTCACCGCCCAGCCGATCGGCACGCCCAACGACGAGCTCCCGGACGGCCTGGTCGTCGACAAGACCCACGTCCGGCTCACGATCTCCTGGCCGCAGTCCGCGGCCAGGTCCTGCACCACCGACCTCTGAGGAGGAAGCACCATGACGAAGACCCTCACCGGCACCGCCCCGGTGGACGACTTCGACCTCGACGTGACGATCGTGGAGGGCGCCGACCCGGTGGCCGCGCTGCTGCGCTCCACCGACGACGGCTGCGGTGCCACCTGTGCGGGCACGGCCTGCGTCTCGTTCGGCGGCAACGTCTGACCGCTCCTCTCCCTGTGTGACCTGGGCCCGGCGTGCGGCCGTCAAGCCGCCGCACGCCGGGCCCAGGCGTTCCCGAAACCTCCTGAAATCTCCCGGAATCGAGGCGAATACCCGTGTACGCCGTCGCAGGACCGGCTCTGCTGCGCGCCGCCGCCCGCCCGGCCGAGGCCGGGCCGTCCTGGTGGCCCGACCTGGCCGACACCGGCCCCCACGCCACCGCGAACTGGCGGGCCTGGCTCCAGCACGTCTGGACGGACGCCGACTTCGCGGCAGCGGTCGAGGTCGCCGCGGGCCCGCAACTGGCCGCCCGGGTGCGCGAGGTGGTCTTCAACTTCGACCACGTCCCGAGGCGGCGGCTGCGCCGGCTGACGGCCTCGGTGATGCAGTACGCGCTGCGCCAGCAGCGGCCCACGCCCTTCGGGCTGTTCGCCGGGGTGACCGCGGTGCCCTTCGGCGAGGCCGCCGCCGCTCCCCGCTGGGGTGCGCCCCGGGCGGTGGCGCGCCCGGATGCGCGCTGGCTGGCCGGTGTGGTGCGGGAGCTGGAGGAGGCCGTCGGGGACCTGCTGCCGGTGACGGCCAACCAGCTGCGGGTGCGCCGAGGAGAGCGCGTCGTGCTGCCGGTGGTCCGCAACCCGCAGGACGGCGAACCGGCCGAGGTGTCCGTCCGCGCCACCGGCCCGGTGCTGGCCGTGCTGGAGGCGGCCGACGGCCCGCTGTCGGTGACGCTCGGCGAACTCGCCGACCGCTTCCCGGCCGCCCCGGCGGCCACGGTGCGCGCAATGCTCGGCGAACTGGTGCGCCAGGGCTTCCTGATCAGCATCCTGCACCTGCCGACAACCGCGGCCGACCCGCTGGGCCACCTGCTCGCCATCGCCCACACCACCGGCCTCGACCAGACCCCCGCCGCAGCCGCGCTCCTGAACGAACTCCGCACTCTCCGGGAGCAGTTAACCCGGCACAACGAGTCCACCGACCCGCCCCAGCAGCGGACGCTGCGCACGCGGCTGGGACGGCAGCAGGCCGGGCGCTCGGGCGAGGTGCCGCCGCTGATGGTGGACCTGCGCCTGGACGCAGGCCCCGCGGCTCTGCCTCGGCGGGTGGCGTCGCTGGTGGCCGGCGCGGCCGAGGTGCTGACCCGGCTGTCGCCGTTCCCCGGCGGGAACCCGGTGTGGGTGGACTACCACCGCCGGTTCGCGGAGCGGTTCGGGCCGGGCGCGGTGGTGCCGGTGGTCGAGCTGGTGAACCCGGACACCGGGCTGGGCTTCCCCGCCCGCTACCGGGACTCGGTCCTGCCCGACGTGCCGCCGCAGTTCGGACGGCGCGACGCCCAGCTCATGGCGCTGGCGCAGAAGGCCGCAGTCGAGTGCCTGGACGAGGTCAACCTCAACGGCCCGCTGCTGGAGCACCTCGCCCCCGACCCGGTGCCCGAGGGGGCGGTGCAGCCGCACGCCGAGCTGACGGTGCGGCTGTCGGCCTACGGTGCAGGGCCGTTCACGTACGGGGCCGTGCCGTTCACCCCGGTGGTGCAGGCGGTGCCGCGCGGGGCGGGGACGACCGCGGGCCGGTTCCTGTACCTGCTGGAGCCCGAGCGCCGGCACGAGCTGGAGGCGGCGATCGCCGCCGCGCCACCGCTGCGGGCCGACGCCTTGGTGGTGCAGGTGTCCGCGCCGCCGCTGTACGGCCGAGCGGAGAACGTCTCCCGGGCCCCGGCACTCATGCCCCTGCTAGCGCTGGGCGAGTACCCGCAGATCGGATCGGTGCTGCGGCTTGAGGAGTTGGGGGTGTGCGCGGACGAGCGGCGGATGTGGCTGGTGCGGCTCGCCGACCGGCGCCCGGTGGAGGTGCGGGTCCTCAACGCGGTGGACTTCCGGGCGAACACCGACCCGCTGGTGCGGTTCCTGTGCGAGATCACCCACGCCCACACCCCGTGGCTGACCGCGTTCAACTGGGGCGCGGCCGGGCAGCTGCCCTACCTGCCGCGGGTGCGCTACGGGGAGGTGGTGCTGTCGGCGGCGCGCTGGAACCTGCCCGCCGCCGACCTTCCCGGCAAGGACGCCGAGTGGGAGGAGTGGCAGGCGGCGGCGGACGAGTGGATCGCCCGCTACAACGTCCCGGCGGCGGTGTACCTGTCGCAGAACGACCTGCGGCTGCCCCTGGACCTGCGCCTGCCGGAGCACCTGGTGCTGCTGCGCGAGCACCTGCTCCGCGAGCCGACCGCGATCCTGATCGAGGCCCCCAGGGCGGACGACAACCGGTGGTGCGGCCGGGCCCACGAGATCACCGTGCAACTGCACTCCACCCGCGCCCCGCTGCCCGCCACCCGCCCGCGGCCCGGAAGGCCGGCCACCGTCCGGTCCGGGCACCTGCCCGGCGCGTCCGGGTGGCTGTCGGCCCGCCTGTTCGGCAACCCGCGCCGCGCCGGTGAACTCCTGGCACGCGTACCCGGGTTGGCTGCCGGTTGGGTGGTCCCGCCGCAGTGGTGGTTCCTGCGGCACACCGACCCCGAGCCCCACGTGCGCCTGCGCATCCCCGTCTCCGCCGTCGCCGCGTGGTCGCTGGCCGCCGAGCGCATCGGCCGGTGGGCCGAGCAGATGCGGGAGGAGGGCCTGCTGACGCGGATGGAGATCGACACCTACCTGCCGGAGGCCGGACGCTACGGGCGCGGGGCCGCGCTGCGGGCGGCGGAGTCGTTCTTCGCCGCCGACTCCCGGGCAGTGCTTGCCCAACTCGCCTACCAACGCGCCACCTCCACCGACCCGGCCACCGTCACCGCGGCGAGCATGCTCGACCTCGCCACCGCACTGCTCGGCGAGCGGGCCGGCCACGCCTGGCTGCTGGAGAGGGTGCCCCGGCACAGCGAGATCGCGCTGCCGCGCACCGCCCCGCGGCTGGCCGCCGAACTCGCCGACCGACCCGACCGGCTGGCGCTCACCGAGGAAGGCCGCGCCCTCGCTGCGGCCTGGTACGCGCGGGCCGAGGCAGTGGCCCGCTACCGGGCGGCACTCGACCGGGACGGCGAACTGGATCCCGCCGACGTCCTCGGCTCGCTGCTGCACCTGCACCACGCCCGCGCTGTCGGCCTCGATGCGGCCAGCGAGCGGATCTGCCGCCGCCTGGCCCGCGCCGCCGCCCTCACCCTCACCGTCCGTGATCAGGAAGGACAGCCGGCATGACCGCCGAACTGCTCGCACCGCCCGCCGAGGTCTCCGCCCAGTGGGGCCAGTCCCTGGCCAAGGGAGGCCTGGCCACCGCGCTGCTGCACATCGAGCGCGCCACCACCGGCCGGGGCGACTGGGAGGCCGCGCACGAGTGGATCACCGCGTGCGTGCGCCAGCCCGTGAACTCCTTCTCCGGGGCCGGGGTGTTCTACGGCGCGCCCGCCGTCGCCCACGTCCTGCACCTGGCCGCGCTCCACGGCCCGCGGGTCTACGAGCGGCCGCGTATGGGCCTGAACGCCGCGGTGGAGGACATCGTCCGAAAGCGTCTGGCCGCAGCCCACCACCGCATGGACGCGGGGCAGCGCCCCGCCTTCCACGAGTTCGACCTCCTCAGCGGGCTGACCGGCCTCGGCGCGCACCTGCGGGTCCGGGGCGAACAGGAACTGCTGCGGGAAGTCCTCGGCTACCTGGTGCGGCTGACCGTGCCGGTGCACGGGCGCTCCGGCTGGTGGACGCACCTCGCGCCAAGCGGCGAGCCGGACGAGCGGTACCCGGGCGGGCACGGCAACTTCGGCATCGCGCACGGCATCCCCGGCCCGCTCGCCCTGCTGGCCCTCGCCCACCTCGACGGCACCCGCGTCCCGGGCCAGCTGGAGGCGATCGAGCGGATCCTCGACTGGCTGGACGCCTGGCAGCAGAACGGCGCCGCCCGCGCCTGGTGGCCCGAGGCACTGACCGCCGCCGAGGCCGACCAGGGCGAAACCCGCCAGTCGAAGCCGCTGCGCCCGTCCTGGTGCTACGGCACCCCCGGCATCGCTACCGCCCTGCACCACGCCGCCCGCGCCACCGGCGACCCCGCGCGCGCCCGCACCGCCGAAGCCGCCTTCCTCGACGCCCTCGAAGACCCCGACCAGGTGCACAGCCTCACCGACGAGACGGTCTGCCACGGCACGGCCGGCGTCCGCCTGGCTGCCCGGCGCTTCGCCGAACGCACCGACCACACCACCGGCATGCGCATCCTCGCCGCCGCCAGCACCCTGCCCACCCCGGTCCCCGCCGCGACCGGACAGGGCCTGCTCGAAGGCACCGCCGGCATCTCCCTCGCCCGCTGCTCCCTGGCCGCCGAGACCCCCGGCACCGGCTGGGACGCCCTGCTGCTGCTCGTCTGACCCGACCCGACTCGACAAGGAGAACCCTGGTGCTCGCCACCGGCGACCGCGCCTGGACGCAGGTCCACCTGCACCTGGCCACCGACAACCCCGAGGAGCACGCCGTCCGGCTCCTCGGCCCGGCCCTGATATCCCTGGAAGACCAGGGGCTGATCGACTGCTGGCACTTCCTGCGCAAGGGCGACCGCTGGCGGCTGCGCTACCGCGAGTCCGCCTCCGGCATTCTGGGGGCCGCCACCACCGCGGCCGCGGTCAACGAGGCCCTGGACATGTGCCGCGAGGCGGGCATGATCGACGACTGGACCCCGGCCGTCTACGAGCCGGAGACCTACGCCTTCGGCGGAGCCGCCGCGCTGCCCGCCGCCCACCGCCTCTTCCACCAGGACAGCCGCCACGCCCTCATCTACCTCGCCGCCGTCCACCGCGGCGAACTCCCCGACCAGCGGGCCGAGCTGTGGCTGCTGCTCGGCACCGCCGCGATGCGCGGCGCGGGGCTCGACTGGTACGAGATCGGCGACACCTGGGCGCAGGTCGCCGAGAACCGGCCCGCAGACGGTCCCCGGCTGGCCATCCTGGACCGTCGCCTGGTCGACGCCTCCCGCACCCTGCTGCAGGCCGACACCACCCCTGGCTCCACGCTCCTGGAGGGCCGACTCGCCCACGCCGCCTCCTGGTTCGGCGCGTTCGCCATCTACGGCCTGACCCTGCGGGCGCTGGCCGACGAGGGCCAGCTGTGGCGGGGGCAGCGCGCCGTCCTCGCCCACCACCAGCTGTTCACCGCCAACCGCCTCGGCCTGCCCCACCAGCAGCAGGCCGTCCTCGCCTCGGCCGCCGCCGGCGCGGTTCTGGACCTGGTCGACGTCGACGAGGCGGTGCTGCGGTGACTGCCCAACGCACTGCCCGGCCCACCGGCCCGCTCGGCGACGCCCTCTCCCGCCTCCCGTTGGTCCCCCGCAGGCACGCCCTCGCCGTCCCGCTGGAGCAGCGGGTGCAGCAGCTCACTGACCTCGCCCGGCAGGCCGCCGACGCCGAGGACCCGGCTACTGCCGCCAGCGTCCACAACCGCGCCGCGCTGCTCGCCTCCGACCGCGGTCTGCCCGGCCTGGCCCGGGTGCTGTGCCTCAACCACGCCAGCTTCTACCTCGCCCACCGGCCGCTGACCGGCGACCTGGCCCGCCTGGCCTTCGAACCCCTCGTCAACCTCGCCCACCTCGACCTGCGGGCGGGCAACGGAGCTGCCGCGCTCGCGGTCCTGGACGAGCTGGCGCGCGCGGTCGCCGAGAACGACGACGCCACCCTCCCCGGCGGCCTGGTGGTCCCGCTCGCCGGGCTGACCGCCAGCAGCGCCGACCGCGGCAACGTCCACGAGTGGCTGGGCGGCATCCGGGTCTTCGACGGGGCCCGCGCCTTGGTCCGCGATGGGCGCTGGTCCGACGCCCGCCTCCACCTCAAGCAGTCCACCGCCCCCGGCGACCGCCTCTTCGAGGCCCGCCAGGTCGCCGTCGTCGCCATGGCCCTCGAAGGACGGACCGCCCTCGCCCGCGCCCTGGCCCGCGACACCCCCGCCGAACAGCCGTGGGAGCACGCCATCGCCGCCGCGCTGACCGTCGCGTGCACGCTGCTCGACGGAGCCCCGGCCGCCGAGCAGACCGAGGCCATGCTCCATGCCCACACCGCTGTCGTCCTGCGGGAGGGCAGCGCGGTGTTCGACACCCGCCTCGCCCTGACCGTCGCCGACCTCACCACCGCCGCCGGCCAACTCCCCGACGCCGCCCGCGTCTACCTCACCGCCGTCGGCCGCACCCTCGCCGACCCCGAGGGCTACAGCGCCCGCGACCTCGAACGCCACCGCCTCGCCGACGGCCTGCCCGCCGAACAGCGCCACCGGCTCGCGGCCATCGCCGCCGAGTGCGGCGTCGGAGGCCCGGCCACCCTGAGCACCGACCACGACGACCGGACCACCGCCGCCCTCGCCCTGGCCACCGCCGTCATCACCAAGGCCGCAGCCAAGTCCCTCTCGCCGTCGCGGCCGTGACCCGGCCGTCCGTTCGACCGCAGACCCGGGCACCCCGCCGTCCCGGTTCGGCGCACTCCCCGGCGCGCCTTCCAGCAGAACCCGACACCGAGAGGCAACCGCATGAGCAGCACCCTCACCACCGCCAGGCCCGAGCCCGGCGCTCTGGGCTCCTTCGTCCACGTCGGCTGGAACATCCAGCACGGCTGGAAACTCGCCCAGGCGATCGACCACCTGCGGCGGTTCGCCCAAGAGCACGGCGTCGAACGCCCGCACCTGCTCACCCTCCAGGAGCTCCAGGAGGGCCAGGCCGCCGAGGTCGCCCAGCAGTTCCAGCTGGACTTCGTGGAGGCCCCGAACGTCCGCCCCGGCAGCCGCAACGCGCTGTTCTTCGCGCCCGAGCTGTTCCAGGCCGACCCCGAGTGGGTCCCCTACACCAACGCGGTCCGGCACCGGCCCGCCACGGCCAAGCTCCGCTGCATCCACCCCCACACCAAGGCCCGCAGCCGGCGCGAGGTCTCGGTAGCCAGCGTCCACCTGAGCTTCGGCGACCCCGGTGACCGCGAGCACCAGATCCGCTGGCTGCTGGCCAACATGTACAAGGACCGGTGGCTCGCCTTCTTCCAGGGCGACATGAACTCCTGGCCGGCGTGGGGCTGCCCGCTCTCCCTGGACCGCGTCCAGGACCGGGCGTGGGTGGTGGACCGCTCGATCGTCCTGCCCGACGGAACGACCCGGCCCGACGACGTGCCCGACCGGCTCATGACCCTCCGCGGCATGGTCAACATCAGCCGGTACGCGGCCACCGTGCTCGGACAGGCCGGTGCGGACCGGCCCACCACCTGGGACGGGCCGAAGAAGGCCCGCCAGCGCATACCCGCCGAAGACCTCCCGCCCGGCGGCCTCGGCGGGATCGACCACGGCTACGCCGCCGAGGAACTGGTGCTGGCGCTCATCTCCTCCACCACCCCGAGCACGCCGCAGGTACAGCAGGTCTCCGACCACCTCCCGCAGGTCACCGTCTGGGACCTGCAGGCGTGGTGGGAGGTGATGGACGCCGAAAGTCGAACTCGTCCGGCACTGACCCACCGCTGCCACCCCGCCCCGGGCGGGGCGGCAGCCGTCGTCCACCCGAAGGAACACTTCATGCCCGCCCCCGGCACCAGCACGGCCGCACCGGCCCGCAGCACCCACCAGCACCCCATCCGGACCGCCCGGACCGCTCTGCACCACGCCACCGCGCTCGCCGGACTCGACCCGGCAGGCGCCCAACTGCTCCACCAGGGAAGGAACTCCGTCTTCCGCCTGTGTGGTGGAGTGATCGCCAAGGTCCACCACCGCCGCCGGTACGCCGATGTGCAGCGAGACGCCCAGGCGGCTCAAGCCCTGCTTGCCGCGGGCATACCCACCGCCGCCCCCTTCGGCGACGGCCGCCCCATCACCGTCGACGGCGGCCTGGTGGTCAGCTTCACCGAGGACCTGGGCACCACGGAGCCCACCTGGGGCCAGCTCGCCGGGGCCGCCGCCTGCCTGCACCGCATCCCGCCCCTGACCGGCCTCGGCCTCCCGCCCATCGACAAGATCACCAGCGCGGCCCGCCGCATCACCCTGCTCCCGTCGAGCGTGATCTCCGAAACCGAGCGCGCTCGCCTTCTCGCCCTCCTCACCCGAATCGCCGACGCCTACACCAGCATCACCTGGCCCGCCCCGCGCACCGTCCACGGCGATCTCAACCCCGGCAACGGCGCCTTCCTCGCCGCCGGTGGCGGCACCGCGCTCCTCGACCTGGAGACCCTGAGCATCGGGCACCCCGGCTTCGATCAGTCGGCTGCGGCGTTCGGCCGCGATGCCTTCGGCCTCGACCCGTCCGTCCATGAGGACTGGGTGGACAACTACGGGTACGACATCACCGCCGCCGCCGGCGGACTCCCGTACCGGACGATCGCCATGCTGCTCGCCATCGGCGCCTACCTCTTCTACGCGGAGCTGGGCACACAGGGCAGGCCCGAGGTCCTGCCGCAGGCCCGCCACCGCCTCGACACCCTGCTCGCCAACAGGCAGTTCCCGTGGGACTGGGCTCCTGCCAATCCCGTTCGGGCAGCAGCGGCAGCCGGTTCCGCAGGCTGACGGCTGCTGTGGGTTCCCGGAGAGCTGCCGGTACCGGCCGAAGCTGGTAGCGACACAAGCCCAGCTGCCGCCTACCGTCCTCCCCGCCGCCAAGCCGCGCGAGGAGGACACGGTGGAGCTGATCGTCACGGCCGAGGAGGTCGCCCGCCGCCTCGGCCTGCCCGTCCCGCTGGCCGATGAGGTTCGGCAGCGCGTCGAGACCGCGGTTGAGGACGCGCAGGAGACCCTCGTCGCGCACCTCGGCCGACCGCTGCTGCCCGTCCAGTACACCGAGAGCGGCATCCGGGCCAGTACCAGCGGATGGATCCTCAGCCACGCCCCCGTCATCACGGTCATCTCCGCCGTGCCCGACGCGACCTCGCTGCCCACCCCCTCGTTCGGAACGCCGACCTACACCGTCACCTACATCGCGGGGATCGACGCCAGCACCGACCCGGAGACCGCGCCGCTGCGCCTGTGGGTCCGGGCGACGGCCTGCCACCACCCCCTACTCGCCGACGCGCCGCTCCGGCAGCGCCGCATCGCCTCCGCCTCGGTGGAGGGCCAGTCGGTCACCTACGACACCGCGGCCGAGCCGCCGGTACTGCTCGCCCCACCCGACCTTGCGACTACGGACCGGTGGCGGCTGCGCGGACGCCGGGTCTACCAGGACCCGGTCCGGCCGAATCCGCCCGGCCTGACCGTCCCGGGCGGGCCGTGATGGGCGTGCTGCTGGCCGACCGCCAGCTCGGCGTGCGCACCCGGGGCGCTCCCGGCCTCGATGCCCACGGAGCGGAGGTGACCGGGCCGCCCGGCCCGCTGCGGGGCCCGTGGCCCGGCCGCGCCCTCCCCCAGCCGGACGGCACCTGGCACCTGGCGCTCGACCCGCAGGCCGGCACCCTGCTGGTCGGGGACCTGGTGGTGGAGCCGGCCACCGGCAAGGAGTGGACGGTCACCGCCGCCGACGACCTGGTGCACGCCGCCGACCCGGCCCTGGCCTACGTCCGGGTGACCGCCCGATCCCGCCAGGCTGGCGGAACCCGAGCAGAAGGACACCCCTGATGGCCCGCCTTGAGCTGCCCGCCGACATCGCCGAACGGCTCGCCCCGCTGCTGCGCCGCCACACCGAACGCCTCGCCGAGGAAGTCGCGGAGGAAGCCCGCAGGCGCGCGCCCGCGGCGAAGACCTGGCACACCCAGGAGGACGGCAACGCCCGGCCCAGCCACCAGGCCGCCGACGGGCAGACCGTGCCCGCCCCGCTGCCGTTCTCGGTCGGCAACACGACGCTCGACCGCCCCCGCGACCCGGACGGCCCGGTCGAGGAGACCGCCGGGTGCCGCTGCACCGTCACCGAGGACCCGGAAGCCGTCGCCGCCACCATCACGGCGGGCAAGGCCGCCACCTCCGGCACGCGCGTACGCGCCACCGTCACCTGCGACTACCCGCGGGCCGCCGAGGCCGAGTACGCACACGGCGACGGCAGCCACTTCATGGGCGCCGCCGCCTCCGAGGTCGCCAACCGGCACCGGTGAACCCGCCGCCCCCGCCACCGGGGCGGCCGGACCGCTCTACGGCGGGACGGTAGCCGCCACGCCTGCTTTCCTTCGCCCGGTCACCCCAACCGCTCGAAGGAGTCGACATGGCCGCCGCACCCGGCACCGTCCGCATCACCCTCGCCCACCACTTCGACCGGGACGGCGCGCAGCTGCTGCCCGGCGACGAGATTGACGTGCCGACCCACGAGGCCCGCAAGCTCATCACCGCCGGGTACGTCGCCGGGGTGGACCCCAACGACCCGGAGGCCGTGGCGAAGGCCCTCGCCACGGCCGCCGAGCGCAAGCCGTCGATGGCCAAGCCGCCGGCGAACAAGGCGGCGGGCCGGGCGAGTGAGTGACCTGGGCTCCCTGGACCCGGAGGAGCTGGCCGTCACCTGGCTCTCCGGCCACGCCGAGCTGACCGGGGCCCTCGGCGGCCCCGGCCGGGTCGGCGCCCGCAACACCCCGCCCTACCCGCGTATCCGCATCACCCAGGTACCGGGCGGCTCCGCCCCCGGGTGGCGCTGGACCGCCACCTTCCACCTCCAAGTCGAAGCGCTCGGGGACCTGGACCGCTCCACGCCCCGGCCGGAGCTGCGGAAGGCGTTCACGGTGGCCGTGAAGGCGCTGCACGAGCTGGCCGGGCAGCAGGCCGTGCCGGGGCGGCCGGTGGTGACCGCGGTGCGGGCGCTGTCGGCCGGCGGGTGGCTGCCGGAGCCGACCGGCCAGGGCCGGTACCTGGTTGTCGTGGCCGTCACCGCCCACCCCGCGCCCCGGTGACCGGGCGGGTTGTGCGAGTTCTGCGACAGCCCCACGCGCGCCGCCCGGGGCGACGCTACTGACCTGCCCGGCCTACGGTCCGGTCCGTCGTTGATGGCCCGCATCAAGGAGGACCGGCCGTGCCCGCAGAGAGCATGTTCGTCGCGCAGATGGCCCGTCTGTACCTGGCGGTGCCGGGTACGGTCGCGCCGGCGGACCCGTTGGTGGCCATGCCCACCGGGTGGAAGGAGGCCGGGCTGTTCAAGCCCGGCTCGCTGGAGTGGAACACCGACCCGAAGTTCGAGAAGCTCCGCTCGCACCAGCTGCGGTACGCGGCGCGCACCATCCAGACCGAGGACGCGGCGACGGTCAAGGTCGAGCTGCAGGAGTGGAACGCCAACAACATCTGCGCCGTGTACGGCGGCGGCGAGGTCACCACCGTCACCCAGGACGCCAAGACCTTCTACCGGTACACCCCGCCGAAGGTCGGCGGGCGCAAGCAGTTCGCCGCAGTGGTGGAGCTGATCGACGGCTCCAAGCACTACCGCCGGATCGTGCCGCTGTGTGAGCAGGTCGCGGCGGTGAACCAGAAGTTCCCGGACGACGCCGAGTCCACGCTGCCCCTGGAGCTCGCCATCATCGGCGGCGAGTCCACCGACCCGTGGTACGACCTGACCGACGACCCCGGCTTTGCCCCGGCAGCCTGAAAACCCCTCCCGGCCAGCGCAGTTGAGGCTGTGCCCATCGGTTTGCGGTCCGCATACTGTGGATCACGTCGGTCGGCCCTACCGCCCCCTCCCTCGGGGCCGACCACACCCGCGATGCCCCGTCCGATCCCCCCCGGACGGGGCATCGCTGCGTTCGCGTTGCGGCCAGTTCCTCCCAGTTCAAGCCACCTGACCTACCCATCAGGTAGGAAAAATCCTATGGGAATTGGAAGTTGAGTGAGTATGTAGATACGATGCGTGCATGGCGAAGCTATCGGTCTCCGTTCCGGATGCACTTCTTGGGCAGGCACAGACGCTCCACCCGGGGGACACCCCGAGTCAGCTCGTGCAACGGAGCCTGACCGTTCTCACCGCGAGCAGGGAGAACGAGCCTCACCGGCCGGACTGGGCCGAGGCCGGCCTTGCGGTTGTCGGTGAACGGCTCCGGGCTGCGGCCCGGGAAGACTACGAGGAAGGCTACCGAGTGGGCCTTGAGCTCGCTAAGCAGGCGCCTTGGGATTGGCTGGTCTGGCTCAACCGGCGTAAGTACCACCTGACCTACGTCTTGAATATCCAGTGGCGCATGAAGAACCACCCGGACCTCGACGCTGAGCGGGAGATGAACAGGGCATGCCGAGGTGCCAGCTGGCCTGTCGAGTGGTACCAGGCCCTCTGCGCGGCATTCCCCGGTGAGATGAACGACGGCGGCGAAGAAGAGTGCCCCGACCGAAGCGACCAGTTCCTTGCCGGTGCGAAGCAGGCTTTCCGGGACGTCTGGGGCTACGCGACCCAAGACATCCGGCAGTGATCTGAGCACCGCCAAGTCGATGTTGGAGCTTCGCAGATGAGACTCCGCCGTACCCCCGCAGTGCTTCCTAGGGCCAATCGCGGGGGACGGCGGTTCCAGCACCAACCTGATCGAGTCAGAAAGGTACCGATGAGCATTATCACGCGTGGCCCCGAAAAGGACCACGACCGGTCTGCCGAGCCGGTCGTCCGAGGCCGGATCGTCCGGGCAATCCAGCAGGTGAGTACGGCCGACGGGTTGTCGGCGGTCGTCCTCGGCGCCCTCGTGTGCGGGACCGTCGGCAGCTTCACGGCCAAGGAGGTCATGCTGTTGACGGCCGAGGTCTCCCTGTTCGTGATCGTCGGGGAGTGGTGGAGGGCCCGACGCGCCTGACCATCGCGTCAGGCGCCACCTAGACGAGTAGTTCCGAAGTGGGTTGGGTTTCCTGGTTCTGCTTCGGACGTGAAGGGAGGGTGTCCAGCATTCGGGTTGTGACGACCGAAGAGCTGGACACCCTCCTGACGGCACTCTACGTGCGGATCGATGATCATCTGCCCCGAACGCGATGGTTGGGTCGCCCGCCGCGGCTGACGGACTCCGAGCTTCTCTGCCTGGCTGTCGCCCAGGCCCTGCTGGGCTTTCACTCCGAGGCCCGCTGGATCCGCTTCGCCCGGGCCCATCTGCTCGGCATGTTCCCCCACCTGCCCGAACGCCCCGGCTACAACAAGCGCCTGCGCGCCGCGCGCCCGTTGCTCCAGCAGGCGATCCGCGACCTGGCCCAGGCGACCGACCTGTGGGCCGACCCGGTATGGATCACCGACTCCACACCCGTCGAGTGCGGCCGCTCCCGAGACACCGCACGCCGCTCGGCCCTCGCCGGATGGGCCGGCTACGGCTACAGCCGCTCGCACTCACGCTGGTTCTGGGGCCTGAAACTGCACCTGGTCTGCACCCCGGCCGGACTGCCCGTCACCTGGGCCCTGGCCAGCCCGAAAGTCGACGAGCGCGAGGTGCTGGCCGCGCTCGTCGAGACAGAACCCGACCTCGTACGCGAGCGCCCCGGCCTGCTGATCCTCGCCGACAAGGGCTACGTCTCCGCGGAACTCGACCGCTTCCTGGAACAGTTCGGGGCTCAGCTGCTGCGGCCGTCCTACCGTAACCGAACCCCACGCCACGGCGAGGAACTGCTGAAATCCGTCCGCCAGCTGATCGAGTCCGTCAACGACACCCTCAAAGGACAACTCGGACTCGAACAGCACGGCGGCCGCACCATCGAAGGCGTCGGTGCCCGCATCGGCCAGCGACTGCTGGCCATGACCTGCGCGATCTGGCACAACCGGGCCATCGGCCACCCCGTCACCCGATCACTCATCGCCTACGACCACTGACCCACTTCGGAACTACTCGTCTAGCCCGGAGGAGGGGCCACCGGCATGCCGGTGGCCTTTCCTGAGCTGGTGACGGTCTCCACCAGCACCGGGCTGCTCCCTGCACCCGGTGCTGGGCGCGACGCTAACCACCACTGCCTCCTACGGTCTGCGGCGTTCCGTTGCCGACAGACCGAGGAGCCGACATGGCCGGGATCGACCTGGACGCCGCGCGCCGCCGCCGGCTTGCGACCGCTGCCGAGAAGGCCCAGGCGGCGAAGGCCGAGTACACCGTCGGCGAGGAGCCGATCATCTTCGGCGGCGTCACCGTGGCTGTGCTCCCGGCCGAGCTGCCGCTCGCGGTGTGGGAGCCGCTGATCGGCATCCCGTACCTGCCGCTGCTGCTGCGCTCGCTGGTGGAGGCCGCGCAGTCGCAGGGCGAGCAGCAGACCCAGGCCGCGAGCCTGATCGTGGACGTGCTCGGCTCCGAGCCGACCCTGCCGTCCGACCTGCTCGCCGCGGCTGCGGAGATGGGCCGCCGCCTGCTCGGCGAGGACGGCTTCGCCCGGCTGATGGAGCAGCGCCCCAGCCACACGGACGTCTTCGAGCTGGTGCGCGCCCTGTCGGCGAA
Organism: Kitasatospora cineracea; assembly: GCF_003751605.1. Lineage (NCBI taxonomy): Bacteria > Bacillati > Actinomycetota > Actinomycetes > Kitasatosporales > Streptomycetaceae > Kitasatospora > Kitasatospora cineracea. Next base: position 1,192,648 of record NZ_RJVJ01000001.1, on the reverse strand, counting down.
GTACTTCTCGGGCGGTGCCGGCCTGGGGGAACTCATGGGGCCGTCCGGCTCGCCTTCGAGCGGTGGGACGACCTCGAAGCCGACTTCCAGCGGTACTACCGGATCGACGCCCGCGGTGCCTGGCGGCGTCCCGGTGACGCTGGATTCCTCGGCACCCGCCGCCTCCTGACGCTGATGCGGGGGCTGCCCGCCGACGCGCTGCTGCGCCGCCCCGCCGCCGACGCCGGCACCGACCGGTGGGGGCTGACGCAGGAGCTGCTGGCGCAGCTGGTCGAGATGGTGTCGGTGTTCGCCGCCGACCGCCGTCTGCTCAAGCCGGTCGAGCTGCCCCGCCCCGCCCACCTGAAGGCCGCAGCCCGCGAGCGCGGCGGCGACGAGCAGGGCATGGCCCGCGCGGTCGGCGTGCTGCGCCGCAGCGGGAAGGCGGTCCGCCGTGGCTGACGAGATCGACTCCGGCCGCCTCGTTGTCGAGGTCGTCGCCGACTCGGGCGGCTTCGGGACGGACGCGAAGGCCCGCGTCGATGCGGCCACCCGCAACCTGCGGGCCCGCATCCGCTTGGAGCCGGACGCCTCCGGGCTGCGCGAGCGGGTCGAGGCCGCCGCGGGCTCCGTCCGGGCCCACATCAAGGTCGCGGTCGAGGCCGACACCTCCGGCCTGCGCCAGCGGGTCCAGACCGCCGTCAATGCGGTCAAGGCCCGGGTGCAGGTCGCCGCCGACTTCGACGCCGACGGCCTCAACGCCAAGATCCGGGAGGAGACCCGGGGCGTCGCGTACCTGCGGTTCCTGGCGCTGCTGGACGCCGACGGCGTCAAGGAGCGCGTCCGGGCGATCGCCGAGTCCGCCCGCGTCCGCCTCGGCGTCGACGTCGACGCGGCGAGTCTGCGCGCCCAGGTGCGGGACGCCCTTGTCGGCCTGCGGGTCAAGGTCAAGGTCGAGCTGGACACGGCCGCCGCGACCACTCGGCTGGCCGCGTTCCGTACGGCCGCGTCCCGGCCGGTGGACGTCCCCCTCAACGCCCGCGGCTCCGCTGCCGGGGCGGCGGGGGAGGCCGGCGGCGGGCTGCTGCAGGCGGCGGAGGGCCTGGGCTCCACGATCGCCGGGCTGGCCCGGCTGCCCGCGATGGCCTCCGGCGCCCTGGCGCTCGGACAGGCCCTCACCCAGGCCGCCGGCGGGCTGTTCGCTCTCGGGTCGGCGGCCGCGCCCGCGGTCGGGCTGATCGGCGCGCTGCCGGGCGCGATGAGCGCCGCCGCCCAGGGCGCGGGCACGATCCTGGCCGCGTTCTCCGGGATCGGTGCCGCGGTCAAGGCGCTCGGCCAGGCGGACACCGAATCTGCCGGTGCGTCGTCGGCTGCCGGGCAGGCCCGGCAGGCCGCCGCCGACCGGGTGGCCGATGCTCAGCGCCGCCTGGTCACCGCGCAGCGCGACAGCGACGAGCAGGCGCTGCGCGGGGCCGAGCAGGTCGCGCAGGCCCGCCGCCGCCTGGCCGACGTCGAGCAGCAGGCCGCCGCGTCGGTCGCCGCCGCCGACCGGCAGTTGGCGTCGGCCGAACTCGGGGTTGCCCGCGCGCACCAGGCCGCCGCGCAGGCGCAGGAAGCGCTCAATGGTGCCCGGCAGGACGCCCAGCGCACCCTGGAGGACCTGAACCGGGACGCGGCCCGGGGGCCGCTGGAGGAGCAGAAGGCGCTGCTGGCGCTGGAGCAGGCCCGCTCCCGGCTCAACCAGGTCAACGTCAGCCCGTTCGCTTCGGAGACGGACCGGCGGGAAGCGCAGATCTCTTACCAGGAGGCGGTTAACCAGCTCGAAGACGTCCGGGTTCGCAACGCCCGGCTCGCCCAGGACGTCCAGAAGGCCAACGAGCAGGGCGTCGAGGGCAGCGACCAGGTCGTCTCCGCGAAGGAGCAACTGGCCCGCGCGCAGGAGTCCGAGCAGGACGCGGTGCGTGGCGTCCAGGACGCCGAGGAGCAGGCCGCCCGCGCCCGGGTCCAGGCGGTGCGCGACGTCCAGGACGCGCACACCGAGCTGGACCGCACGGTCCGCGAATCCGGCCTCCAGCAGAAACGTTCCGCCGAGCAAGTAGCCGACGCGCAGCGGGACGTCGCCCGCGCGCTGCGGGACCAGAACCAGGCACTGGCCTCCACCAGCAGCGCCGCCAGCGCCGCCGAGAAGGCCCTCAACGCGCTCTCCCCGGCCGGGCAGCGCTTCGCCCGGTTCATCTCCGGCACGGTGCAGCCCGCGCTGCGCGGGCTGCGGGACACCGCGCAGGAGGCGCTGCTGCCCCCGCTGGAGAAGGGGATCAGTCGGGGCCTGTCCCTGCTGCCGATCTTCGACTCGGCGATCCGGCAGACCGGGCAGGTCCTCGGCGAGGCCGCGCTGCGGGGCGCCGAGATGGCGACCTCCGGTCCGTGGCGCGCGGACCTGGCGCAGATCGGCGACACCAACGCCCGGGTCGTCGGCTCGGTCGCCAACGCCGGGCTGAGCGCGGCCGACGCGCTGCGCAACATCACGGTGGCGGCCGGTCCGCTGCTGGAGCGGCTGGCCGGCGGCGCGGAGCGCGGCATGGCGCTGGCCGCCGCGTTCATCCAGGCGCGGCGCGACGGCGGGCAGCTCGGCGCGTTCTTCCAACGGGCGGGCGACACCGGCGCGCAGCTGTGGGGCATCCTGCGGGACATCGGCCTCGGCCTGTACAACGTCGGGCGGGCCGCCGCCCCGGCCGGGCAGCAGCTCCTCGACTCGCTGTCCGGCGCGGCCAGCGCCTTCCGGCAGCTGACCGGCGAGAGCGAGAACCAGTCCAAGCTCGCCGGGTACTTCGCCAACACCGTCCCGGTCCTCCAGGAGATCGGACGGCTCGCGGCCGCGGTCGGCCTCGCCTGGTTCAACTTCACCAACAACCCGGCACTCGCCCCGCTGCTCGCCCGGCTGCGGACCGACTTCCTGCCCGTCGTCGTCCAGCTCGCCGGGGCGCTCGGCAACGGCCAGCTGTGGGGGCAGCTCCTCGGGCTGCTGACCTCGATCGCCGGGATCGCCTCCCAGCTCGGCGGCCTGGGCAACACCCTGTCTGGGTTCCTGCTGGTCCTCCAGGCCGTCGCCTCGACCGTGCAGCTGCTGCTGTCGATCCCTGGCATGGGCGAGTTCGTCTCCGCGCTGCTGATGGTCGCTGGTGTGGCCGGCGGGATCATGGCCGTCTCGAACGCGGTCTCCGCGCTGCGCGTGGCCATGCTCGCCCTGTCGGCGAACCCGCTGATGTTGATCATCACGGCGATCGCCGCGCTGGTCGTCGCGTTCGTCACGGCGTACCAGAAGTCGGAGTGGTTCCGCTCCGTCGTCAACGCCGCGATCGGCGGGCTGGTCGAAGGAGCGAAGTTCGCCCTCAACGGCCTGGTCGACTTCATCAAGTGGCTGTGGCCGATCCTGACGACGGTCTTCGGCGCACCCATCAAGTTCTGGGTCAACATCGTCTACGACGGCGGCATCCGGCGCCTGTGGAACGCCCTCGCCGACAACTTCGGCCTGAGCAAGCTGCCGAGCTTCACCGTCAACTTCGCCCGCGGCGGCGTCGTCCCCGGCTACGCCCCGGGTCGCGACACCGTACCCGCGATGCTCTCCCCGGGGGAGGGCATCCTCATCCCGCAGGCCGTGCGGCAGCTCGGCGGCGAAGGCGGCATCAGCGCCCTGAACGATGCCGCCCGCGCCGGACGCCTGTCGCAGGCCGGCGCGCCCGTCGAGGGCTTCGGCCTCGGCGGCCTGGTCGACGCCGGGCTCGACAAGCTGCGCGGCTGGGCCACCAGCGCCCTCGGCAAGGCCCTCGCCCCCGTCCGGTCGATGTTCAACTGGATGCCCGACACCCGGTGGGCCGCCATGATGCGCGGCATGGTCAACCGGGCCGTCGACGGGGTGCTCGCGTTCGTCCGCGGCTACTCCACCGGCGGCGTCGTGCCCGGCTACGCGCCCGGCCAGGACAGCGCCCTGGCGCGCCTTTCGCCCGGCGAAGGCGTCCTGACTCCTCAGGCCGTGCGTGGCCTCGGCGGCAGCCCGGCCGTCACCGCCCTCAACGCCGCCCGCGGGCAACTCGCCGACGCCGACCAGGGCCAGCGCATCGGCACCGTCATCTCGCCCGGCGCGATCGTGCAGTACATCACCAACCCGCTGCCCGAGACGCCGGGGGAGACCGTCAACAACCGGCTGCGGGCCCTCGCCAGCTTCGGCCTGTTCGACAAGGAGAGCGCCTGATGGCCTTCGAACGCTGGCTGGTGGACGGCTACGACCTCACCGACGGCCTGGTCCGCGACGTCGAGTACCGGGCCGGGCTAACCGCGACCCCCGCGGTCGTCGGCGCGAACGCCACCGTGCCCAACCGGATCGGCGAGCTGTGGCGGCCCAAGCACCACGGCCCCGGGAAGTTCACCCTCGCCCTGTGGCTGGCGCCCGCCGGCGGCCGCTGGCAGGACGTCGACGCCGCGTGGGAGGACCTGCTGCGCGCCGTCGCCCGTCCGCACCGGCTGCTCACCTTCGAGCGGCACACCGCGGCTGGGCAGGTCCGCCGCTGCCAGGGCGAAGTGCTCTCCGCGCTCACCCCGACCCCGCTCGGCCAGAGCGGCATGCGCATCAGCCTGGAGGTCAACGTGCCCTCCGGCTACTGGGAGTCCGCCGATGTGGCGTTCGAGGCCACCGCCCCCGGCACGCCGCTCCCGCAGGACCTCGACCTGGAACCGTTCGCGGACGCCACCGCCCCGATGGAGCAGCTCGCCTACCGCATCACCGGGCCGATCACCGCCCCGACCGTCACCGACACCACCGACGGGACCGGCGACTCCTTCACCTACACCGGGCAGATCCCCGCCGGACAGGCCCTGACCGTGGACGCCGCCACCTGGCAGCTGACCGGCAGCGGCGGCCTCGTCCCCAACCCCGGCCGCCTGACCAACACCGGCCCCGCCTTCCTGCGCCTGGCCCCCGGCCTGCCCGGCACCGCCCCGAGCGTCCGCCTGACCGGCACCAACCCGGGCCCCACCACCCAGCTCGCCGTCACCGGCCGCCGCGCCTACCTGACCTGACCCGGGAGAAGACCACCGTGGCCGTCCACCTGCGAGCCCTGAGCCCGAGCGGCACCCTGCTCGGGCTCCTGCCGTACCCCGCCGACGTGAAGACCCAGGCCGAGCACAACGGCCCCGGCGCGCTGAGCTTCACCTACCCACGCAACGCCATCGGCGCGGCCCTGCTGTCCGGCGATGACCCCCGTATCTGCCTCGTCGTCGACGGCGTGGAGCAGCCCGAGCGGTACCTGCTGGAGGACGACGGCGACGACCCCGCCGACGACGCCGGCGCAGCCCGCCCGATCCAGGTCGGCTGCCGCGGGGCTCTCGCCCTGCTGGAGCGCGCGATCATCTACCCCGTCGGCCACAGCGCCGGCCAGCCCGTCACCGGCCTCGACGCGCACTTCCCGTTCGCCAACGCCACCCCCGGCGCGATCATCTCCACGCTGCTGCAGCGCGCCCAGGAACGCGGCGCCCTCCCCGAGATCGAGTGGGACTTCACCAGCAGCGTGGACAGCGCCGGGCAGCCCTGGCCCACCACCTACACCGTGCAGTACGACGCCGGCGGAGACCTGCTGAAGACCGTGCAGTCGATCACGGACGCCGGGTGGGCGGACGTGCGGATGGACGGCTACCGGCTGCGCGCCTACGTGCCCGACACCGCGTGCGCCGTCGACCACCCGGACGTGGTGCTGTACCTGGGCCGGGACGTCCTCAAGGGCCCCCGGCAGCGCTCCCGCCGCCAGGTGCGCTCCTACCTGCTGGCCGCGGGCGACGGCGGCAACCTCGCCGAGGTCGTCAACCCGACCGCGGCCGCCCGGTACGGCCGCCGGGAGGCCTTCGACGGGCGCGGCGGCATCACCGACGCCCAGACCCTCGCCGAACTGGCCCGGGTCACCCTCGGCGGCATGGCCGCCGCCGCCGAGGGCTTCACCGTCGAACTCGACCCCCGAGCCGGAGACGGCCAGGACCGCCTTCCCCCTGCCGGGCACTACCTGCGCTACGACCAGCGGCGGCTGAGCCCCACCGAGCTGGAGCCGCTGCGGGTGCGCACCATCGCCACCACGTACGACGCCTCCGGGCAGCCCGGCGTCAGCCTGGAGCTCAACGACCTGTTCGTGGAGCAGCGCATCCGGGTGCAGCGGCAACTCGACGCGCTCACCAACGGCTCCGCGACCGCCTCCCGCACGCCGCTGCCGCCGCTCGGCGACCGCAACGACACCGTCGCCCCCGACCGGCCCGCCGCGGTGCTGCTCGGCTCCTGGGCCTACCTGGACGCGGACGGCCAGCAGCACGCCGCGCTCGCCGTCTCCTGGCCCGAGGTGACCCACAACGCCGACGGCACCGCGTACGACGACGCCGGCGCGTACCTCGTCTCCTACCTGCTGCCCGGCCTGCCGCTGGGCGGTGAGGATCCGCAGTGGTCCCCGGAGCAGACCGTGCACGGCACGATCGCCCACTACGACCAGCTCCCGGCCGGGCAGCGCCTCCAGGCCCGGGTGCGCACCGTGGACGCCTCCGGCAACTCCTCCGACTGGCGGCTGTCCGAGGAGGCGGTCCTCGCCAGCGACACCACGCCGCCGCCTGTGCCGTCGGCCCCGGCCGTTGCCCGGCTGATCGGCGGCATCCGTGCCTCCTGGGACGGGCTCGGCGCGCAGGGCGAGCCGATGCCCGCCGACTTCGCCCACGTCGAAGTCCACATCTCCACCGCGGCCGGGTTCACCCCGAACCCGGAGACGGTCACCGACCGGCTGGCCGGCGCAGCAGCCGCGCCGATCACTGGCCTGGCCTACGGCACCACCTACTACATGAAGCTCGTCGCCGTCGACCGGGCGGGCAACGCCTCCGCGCCGTCCGCCGAGGCCTCCGCCGTCCCGGACATGGTGATCGGCTCCGACCTGGCGGACAAGATCCTCACCGCCGGGAAGTGGGCCGACGTCGAACGCGCCAGCCTGCAGACCTCGTTCTTCACCGGCTTCGCCACCGACGACGCCCGCTGGGCCAAGACCGCGGGCGACAGCGATGCCGCCTGGACGACCGCGGCGCGCCCCGACGCCCCCACTGGCGGCCGGGCCCTGGTCGCCACCCGCACCGTGCGCCTGGAGTGGGCGGAGAACCTGCTGCTCGACCCCGCCGTCCTGTACCGCATGTCCGTGCGGGTCCGGCAGACCGCAGGCACCCCCAGCACCCTCACGGTCGGCCTGGTCGGCGTCGCCGCCGACGGCACCACACGCATCGGCCAGCCCTTCCCCGTCAGCGCGAACGCCACCCAACTCGCCGTCGGCACGGGCTGGGTGACCCTCACCGGGTTCCTCAAGGGCTACGGCCCCACCACCGGGCCGTTCTGGACTGCCCAGCCCGATCCGCAGCGGCCCACCACCCTGCACCCGGACGTGCGGTACGTCCGCCCCCTGCTGCTGCTGAACACCGGCGGCGGCACGACGGCCGTCACCGAAGTCGACATGCTCACCCTGGAGTTGCTGGAGTTCCCGCCGAACATCATCGGCTCGGTGCAGATCGCCGACGCTACGATCGTCGGCGCGAAGATCGCCCTGGCGACCATCCAGGACGCCCACATCGGCACCGTCTCCGCCACCAAGCTCACCGTCGGCCAGCTCAACGCCGACGTCACCGTGGCCGCCCGCATCAAGACCGCCAACTCGGGAGCGCGGGTCGAGCTCAACTCCGGCGGCATCGAGGCATGGAACACCGCCGGGGTGAAGACCGTCGCCGTCTCCGCCGCGACCGGTGACGTCAAGCTCGTCGGTGGCCTCGCCAGTGGCACCAGCGGCCAGCGCATCGAGATCAACCCGGTCGCCGGCCTGCCGGAGATCCGCTTCTTCCCCAGCAGCGGCAACAACTACGCCTTCATCAACGCCGTCGGCGGGAGCAACGGCGCCGCCTACATCGGCCTCAACTCCGGCACCTTCACCGCCAACGGGCAGACCGCCGCGTACCGGCTCTACATGACCGACTCCGCGGCCGCACTGGAGACGATCCGCACCGACACCCAGGAGACCTGGGGCGGCACCGTCCGGATGACCGCGGCCGACGGTGCGGCGCTCGCCTACTTCACGCAGGGCACCCTCCACGGCTACGTCACCGCCCAGAACTGGGGTGCGAACCTTGGCCGCCGCAACGACGACGGCGGCACCAGCGAGCTGTGGCTCGACAACCCGGCCATCCAGTACAGGGGCACCTTCCCCAACTACTGGTACGCCGACCCCGACTACGGCTGGTTCACCGGCACCGTCCAGAAGAACAGCTGGGCATCCCTGGCCCTCGGCTACGGCCCGACGATGGTCTCCGACATGGTGCCGATCGTCACCTTCCGGGACAGCGGCGCGGTGCGCGCCTGGCAGGTCACCGCGTCCAGCACCACCGGCTTCACCACCGCCCTCGCCTCCACCAGCGCCGGAGGCTCCGTCGGCTTCTGGTGCTACCGCATCTGATCAGGAGCACCCATGCCCGAGCAGTACCGCATCATCGACGTCTCCCGGACCGTCGAGGGAGACATGGAGTGCTGGGTGGTCCGGCAGGAACGCCCGGACGGCCAGCACCACTTGACCATCTTCCCGACGTCCTCGCTGGAGTGGCGGGCCGCCGAGTACGACATCGACCACCACACTCCGGACGGCCTTGACCAGATCCTCGACATCCTGCTCCACGAGCCGTTCCTGCCCGACCCCCTGAGCGCCCCGGCCAGCACCGCGGCGAAGGGACTGGCCGCCCCGGCCCCGGCTCCCGTCACCTTGCACAACGCGCCCGACCGGGCGAGCGCCCGCGCCGCGCACCTGGAGCGCATCGCCCACACCAAGCAGACCCGCGTCACCGTCGCCGCCCTTCCCGCGCCGACCGGGAAGGCCGGAGCCGCCGCGGCACGCGCAGACACCGACCTCCTCGAGGTGATCCGGGCCAACCACGGCATCACCCCCGAAGGCGTCGCGGAGAAGACCGAGTTCGTGGAGCAGGCCCGCCGACGCTTCGCCGAGCAGCAGCAGACCGCGGCGTACCGCCCGGCCGCGAACCGTCACCCGCAGACGCTCGCCGAGCCGGTGTGGGACGCTGCGCTGCCCGAGCGGGACCAGGCCCGCGACAGCGACAGCGACCAGGAGCCGGCATGAGCGACGCCCCCACCCCCGAGCAGCTGGACCACCTCCTCGGAACCGCCGACCGCCGCCGCCTCACCCCCGCCGAAGCCGCGCTGCTGCGCGCCGGAGTGCAGCAGCTGCGGGCCGCTGCCCGGCCCGGCCAATGCCCCGACCCCGCCGCCGACCACCAGCAGACGAAGTGAACGGAACCGCCGCCATGACGCCGCCCGCCGAGCAGGTCACCGTCGACGCCCAGCAGTACATCGACCAGCTGCGCACGCAGCTGGTCGAAGCATGGGCCCAGTCGCAGGCCCACCTCGCCCTCGCCCGCACGGAGAACGCCGCCCGCGCCTCCCGCGAGACGGAGAAGGACAGCCAACTCGCCGCCCTCCAGCGGGCCCTGGCCGACAAGGACCGCGAGATCGCCGCGCTGAAGGCCACCGCCGCCTCGCTGCAGGGCGGCTCGACGCGACCGTAACCCCCTGCCGCACCTACCGTCCCCCGCTGTGGAACAGGCACCGGACGACCAGCAGCCCGCCGCTGGCCGCCGACACCGACGGAGGGCCAGATGGCGCGAGATCACGGGATGGAAGTCGATCCGGGACCTGGCCCTGTTCCTGCTCGGGGCGGTGCTGATCGTCCGGGAGGCGTGGACGCCGCCCGCCGACCCGAGCGTGATCATCACCGGGCTGACCCTCGCGGGACTGCCCGCCGCGCTGTCAAGGGACGAACGGCCGCCCCGCGAGTAGCCCCGCGGGCCCGGCTGCTGTCCCGCTACCCCGTCACCGCCGGCTACCTGGCCGCCGCCGGCATCGCGCTGGCCGCCACCTGGCCGCTCTGACCTCCCCAGCCCGTCCAACACCAGCACCGGGAGACCGACCGTGGAAATCCTCAACGACACCGAGGCGTGGGGCCTGCTGCTCGGCGCCCTCACACCCTGGGCGACCGCCCTGATCCAGCAGCCGGCCTGGAGCAAGCCGCTGCGCGCCGTCGTGGGCACCCTGCTGTCCGCGATCGTCGGCACCGTCACCGTCCTCGCCCGCGGCGACATCGCCCACGCGCAGACCGCGCTCACCACCATCGCCCTGACCGTCGTCGCCTCGAAGACGTTCTACGACGGGCTGTGGCAGCACACCGGGGCGGCCGCGCTGGAGCAGGCGACGTCCGTCGAGCGGCGCCCGATCCGGTAACCGGCCCTGTGTCGGAGGCCGGCTCTACCCTAGAGTGATGATGTGGCCGCCGGGCCAACCGGCCGCGTGCTCCGGCAACCAACCCTTCGGGGCTGTCTCCTATCAAGGGGAGCACGCGGAATCGGGCGGGCTTCGCAACCCGCTGGCCCGGCGGCCACACTTCCAATCTCCATGAACCGCAACCGAGTTGGCCACGCGGTGGGTGTTCCCACGTCGGCCCGGCAAGCGGGAGGGTAGAGGCAGGCAGCCACACCGGGGCCTGCGAACCCCGGTGCCGCCCTTGGAGACAGGAAGGCACTTACGGTGACAACTCCCGTGCAAGAAAAGCAAGTTGAGACAGAACCGCTCACTCCTCTGACGGACAACCGCGAGGAGATGGCGATCCGGACCGCCGACCAGGTCCTGGAGATCACCAGTGACCAGCGGTTCTGGACGAAGGCGCAGCGGGCAGCCCTGGGCGCTATCGGCCTCTCCGGTGCCCCCACACACGACCTCGTCAACTTCTTCCACATCTGCAAGTCCACCGGGCTGGACCCCTTCCGCCGCGAGATCTACTACATCCAGCGCAAGCGCAAGGTGTTCGGGCAGGACGAGCTGTACTACACCGCCCAGACCGGCATCGACGGGTTCCGCCACACCGGGCAGCGCACCGGCCGGTTCATCCGCCGTGTCGGCCCGTTCTGGACCGGGCCCGAGGACGATCCGGCGTGGTGGACGCTCGGCGAGGACGGCATCAACCGCCGCCGCTGGGTGGACGTCTGGCTCCACACCGAACCCCCCGCCGCCGCGATGTGCCGCATCGAGCACCGAAGCATCGCCGGTGACGTGACGGTCACCCAGGCCGTCGCCGTCTTCACCGAGTTCGCCGTCGGCAAGGACGAGTGGAAGCGGGACCCCACCACCGGCGAAGGGTTCAAGACCGGGCAGCGCGTCCTCACCGGTCAGTGGCCGGTCATGCCCGCCCACATGATCGGCAAGGTCGCCGAGGCCCTGGCATGGCGCAGCGCCTTCCCCCGGGAACTCGTCGGGATCTACGAGCACGCCGAGATGGAGCAGGCCGACTCTGTGCAGCGCGAGACGGACCGGGAGGACGCGGCAGCCCGCCGCCGGGACGCCCGCCACGTGCAGGGCGGCACGGTCATCCCCGGCACCGTCGTCAGCGCCACCGCAAGCCCGGTCGCCGACGGCGAGGACGACGAACCCGGGACCGGCAGCGACCCGAAGCCGCCCCTGCCGCGCACAGCGGACAACCTGCGCCGGGAACTGCGTGCCTACGCCTCCGCGATGGGCAGCACCGTCACGAAGATGACCGCACGGTGGCGGCAGGCGACGGGAGCCGGGGTCAACGCGGCGACGGCCGACCAGCTCGAAGAACTGCTCACCGAGTGGCGGGCCTACGTCATAGCCGAGCTGAGGGATCGCCACCCGCAGGCGGCCGAGCACGTCGAGGCCGGCGGCCTGCTGATCGGCCTCGACCCCGACCCGAAGGTCTGGAGCAAAGCGGCCACCCCGCAGGACTGACCGCCCCCTCCTCCCGCCACCCCTCCCGCAGGGCCCGCGCCGCCCGCGCGGCCCTGCGGCCTGCCCAGACACGGACCTTCCCGATGCAGCAATCCCTCATCGAGCGCGCCCGCGTGCTCGCCTCCGCCCAGGTCTTCGGCCCCGGCCTCGCGCCGTGCCGCTGCGGCGCACCCCGCCACGTTCACCAAGGCAGGAAAAGCCTCGGCAGCCACCCGGCGACCAACTGCGCCCGCTACCGGCGCGACCCCGCCGACGTCCTGCTCGAACGCGCCCAGGCGGCAGCCAACAACCGACTCGGCCAGGACCTCGCGCAGTCCGACCGGCCCCGGCGGCGAAGGCGGCCCCGCCGCCCCAAGAAGCCCGGCGAGTGGTCGATCGGCGCGTCCGACACCGGATCCTGCCGCCGAGCGATCTGGTACCGGGAGAACCCGCCCCCCGGGTACGTCCCGGCCCCCGTCGACCGGCGCGCCGCCCTCGCCGGAACCCTCATCCACGACTCCATCTCGCGCCGCCGGCGCGCCCTGTACCCGTGGCGGCTGCAGGAGCAGCCCGTCACCCTCCCGGGCCTCGACCGGCCGAGCCGGTACGACGAGTACGACCCGGTGACTGGCGTGCTGTACGACTACAAGACCGCGGGTGACTGGAAGTGGGCGATGGTGGGGGAGAGCGGCCCGCCGGAGACCGAGTGGGAGCAGGGCCAGCTGTACGCGCTCGCGCTCCACCTCGCGGGCCAGCTCGTGGTGGAAGTGCGGATCGTCTACTACGAGCGCAAGAGCGGCGCGGACGAGGAGTTCTCCCGCCCCTTCGACGAGCAGGCCGCCCGGCGGGCCCTCGGCCGCCTGACCGCGATCGCCACCGCCCTCGACCTCGGCACGGCTCTGCCCCGGGACCGGTCCGGGCCGAGCACCGACGTGATCTGCCGCCGCTACTGCCCGGCCCGCATCGACTGCTGGAGCATCAACCAGGCCGAGGCCGCCGGGCGCTCCCCGGAGTCGTACACCCTCGTCACCGACGCCGACGACATCGAGTGGGCTCTCGGCGAGTACGACCGCACCCGCGCGGAGAAGTCCAAGGCCGAGAAGGCGCAGAACGTCGCCAAGGCCCTGCTGGACGGGATACCGCCTGCCACCTACGGCGAGTTCGAGTACGTGCACACCGGCGGCAGGCTCAAGGACCCCGAGCCCGACCCAGCCGCGCGCCTGCGGCAGCTCGAAGGGCTCTGGGACCTCCCGGAGGCCGAGCGGCCCGCGCTGGCTGAGCTGGACTACCCGACGAAGCGGACCCGCACCACCAGCCGGATGGAAGTCCGCCGTGTCCGGGCGGCCGTCCGGGCGCGCCGAGCGACGCCCGGTCGCGGCTAAGGCCGCCAACTCCGGTGCGCGTTGTTTCCGCCGGTCCCGTGCCCCTTCCGGGGCCACGGGGCCGGTCCCCGCCCAGCCGACCAGCAGGGCACTGTCGCCTTGCACCCCTAACGTCCCTACGTCGAAAGCCAGTTGAGAGGAACGACTGTGAGCAGCCCGAACGTACCCGGCCCCGAACCGCAGCCCTCGCCCTGGTTCGCCACGAACCGAGCCGTGACCCGGACGGTGCCGGCCACCCCGGCCGAGGCCCCGACCCCCATCTACACGCGGATGGTCACCGAGTTCGGCGACCCGTTCAGCGCCCTCGGGCCGACCCGCGCCCGCTGGGCCCCGCGCACCGGCGAGCCTCCCGCCGCGACCTGAACCCCCACGGCAGCGAGGGAAGTTGTCGACGCGACCTAACCCGGTGAACCCGCCTAGGTTCCCCGCTCATGGCCGCCCCCCGATACATCGAGTACCAGCCGCTGGACCAGATCCGGCCCGCCGCCCGCAACCCGAAAGGGCACGACGACGGCGGGCTGGACCGCTCCGTCGACAAGTTCGACTTCACCGAGCCCGGCCTGCTGGACGAACGCACCGGCCGCCTGGTGGCCGGCCACGGCCGCTACGAGACCCTGGAGCGCCGCCGCGCAGCAGGCAAGGCCGCCCCGGACGGCGTGGTCGTCACCGAGGACGGGACGTGGACCGTCCCGGTGGTGCGGGGGTGGGCGTCCCGGGACGACGCCCACGCGGAGGCGTACCTCGTCGCCTCCAACCAGCTGACCACCGCGGGCGGCTGGGACGGCGAAGGGCTCGCGGCGCTGCTGTCCGAGCTGGAGCAGGCCGACCCGGCACTGGCCGCCGCCACCGGCTTCGACCAGCAGCAGCTCGACGCGCTGCTCGCCGACCTCGCCCCCGCCACCGGCAGCAGCGGCCCCGACCAACCGCAGGACCAGGACGCGGGCCCGACCAACCGCGGCGACCTGCTGGCACTGGCGGGCGTCACCGTCGGAGAACCCGAGCACCAGGTCGAGACCGGCCAGGTCTGGGAACTCGGCGAGCACCGCCTCGTCATCGGCGAGGTCTTCGACGGCTGGCCGCTGTGGGCGCCGCTGCTCACCGACGGCAGCCTCTTCCTGCCCTACCCGACGCCCCTCGCGCCGTTCGCCGACCGGGCCCTCAGGCACCGCCTGGTGATGGTGCAGCCCGAGCGGTACCTCGCCGGGCACCTCCTGGACAAGTGGGCCCGGATCAGCGGCCAGACCCCCGTCCTCGCGGACAGCCGGTGACGGCCGTCGTGCCGACCGCGGGCGGCACCTTCAACCCGGACGAGCACCCGATCTACTTCACCGCGGGCGGCGGCGAGTTCAACGCCGGACCGTACGTGCTGATGGCCGCGAACGAGCTGATGGCCGGCAGCGAGGAGCAGCGGCTGCGGGACCTGCTCGACGCCGGCTGCCGGGTCCTGCTCGACTCCGGGATCTTCTGGCTCACCAACCGGCACTGCCGCGCCCACGGCATCACGATGGACGAGGCCCTGGGCCTGGCCCCCGAGGAAGTCGACGGCTTCGCCGAACTCCGGGAGCGCTACATCTACCTCGCCCGCACCTACGGCGACTGGCTGTGGGGCTACATCGAACTCGACCAGGGCGGCCGGAACCACAAGCGCACCCAGCGCGCGGCGCTGCACAACCTCGGCCTGTCCCCGATCCCCGTCTACCACCCGCTGGTGGACGGCTGGGACTACTTCGACGAGCTCGCGGCCACCTACGACCGGATCTGCGTCGGCAACATCGTCCAGGCATCCGCCCCGGTGCGGCTGCGCCTCCTCCACACGATCTGGGAGCGGCGCCGAAGTTATCCACACCTGTGGATACACGCGCTCGGCCTCACCGCGAACGAGTGGTGCCTGCCGCTCGCCCCGGACTCCTGCGACTCCTCCTCCTGGCTGGCCCCGCTGCGCTGGAACCACCAGCGCGTCGAGACCGCGATGCTGCGCCGCGTCGGCGACCTGCCCGCGGGCTTCCGCTACACCCGCGACGACAGCGCCTCCTACCAGGCCGCCGCCCGGCTGTGCGCCGACGCCGCCACCGCCCTGGGCCGGTGCTGGCAGCACGCTGCCCACCGCGCCGAAGAACTGGCCGGCGGCCCGGCCGGGGCCCGCACCGAGGCGGAAGGGGCACTGCGGTGAGCCCCGCCCAGCGCGGCACCGTGCTGAAGAAGACCGGCGGCGGCGCGTTCGACCCGGCCGACCGGCACCTGTACTTCGCCGCGGGCGACTCCGAGCACTACCCGCACCACGTGCTGCTGGCCACCAACGACCTGCTGACCGCCGGCCACGAGCGCAAGCTCACCGCGCTGCTGGACGCCGGACACCGGGTCCTGCTCGACTCCGGGATCTTCTGGCTGACCAACCAGTACAAGCGCGACCACCCCGGCATCTCCATGGACGAGGCCCTGCGCCTGCCGCCGGAGAAGATCGACGGCTTCGACGCCCTGTACGCCCGGTACGTCGAGCTGGTGCAGCGCCACGGCGACCGGCTGTGGGGCTACATCGAACTGGACCAGGGCGGCCGGGACAACAAGATCCGCACCCGTGCCCGGCTGGAGGGCGAAGGGCTCGCGCCGATCCCGGTCTACCACCCGCTGGTGGACGGCTGGGAGTACTTCGATGAGCTCGCGCAGCAGTACGACCGCATCTGCTTCGGCAACGTCGTCCAGGCCCCGGCCCCCGTCCGGCTGCGCCTGCTGCACACCCTGTGGGAGCGCCACCGCCGCTACCCCGACCTGTGGGTGCACGTGCTCGGGCTGACCGTCAACGAGTGGTGCCTGGCCGTCCCCCCGGACTCCTGCGACTCCTCGACCTGGCTCGGGCCGCTGCGCTGGCCGGACGTGCGAATCGACTCCGCGCTGCTGCGCAAGGTCGGCGTCGTCGACCGCGGCTTCGCCTACGACCTCGACCAGCCCGCCCACCCGGAACGCGGCCGCACCGCCTGCTGCCTGATGTGCGCGCAGACCGTCGAGGCCACCACCACCGTGTGGCGGCTCGCCCGCACCACCCGCGACGGCCTGCTCCAGCAGCCCGCCTACCCCCCTGTCACCGAAACGGAGAACCCGCTCCCGTGAAGTCCACCACCGAGGTCTGGGCGGAAGTCCGCCTGCCCGGATTCCACCACTGGCCGGCAGCCCCCGACCACCGCTCCTACCTGCGGGCCCGGCACCGCCACCTGTTCCACATCAGGGCGAGCGTCGACGTCGTCCACGACGACCGCGACACCGAGTTCCACGACCTGGCCGACGAGATCCGCAGCTGGTGGGGGACCGGCGACCGCGAATGCGGACCGGCGTCCTGCGAGACCCTGGCGTGGACCCTCGCGGACTACCTGCTGGCGAAGGGCCTGCGGGTCAACAAGGTCGGCGTCTCCGAGGACGGCGAAGCCGGGGCGATCGTCACCCTGCTGCAGGAGGGCGAGCGGCCGTGACCCACACCGTGACCGTCCGGCACAACTTCGAGACCGCCCACCGCCTGCCACACCTGTCCGGGAAGTGCGAGAACCTGCACGGCCACTCCTGGTGGGCCGAGATCACCGTCACCGCACCGGTGCTCGCCGCGGGCACCGTCGTGGAGTTCGGCGCGTTCAAGCGGGCCCTGCGCGAGTGGATCGACACCTTCCTCGACCACGGCGCGATGCTCGGCGCCAACGACCCGCTCGCCCCGGTCCTCGCCGGGCAGGGCAGCAAGCTGTTCCGGTTCGGCGCCGACGACCCCACCGAGCAGGAGCAGCACGCCGCGGGCCTTCAGTGGCCGAGCGTGGAGGCCGTCGCCGAACTGCTCTCCCGCGTCGCCGCCGAGGCCCTGCGCACCCTGCCGCGCGCCGCGGGCGCGTACGTCTCCCACGTCCGCGTCGCCGAGACGGCCGTCAACGCCGCCGCCTGGGTGGTGACCGCGTGAGCGCCCTCGTCGCCCCGGCCAGCCTGCCCGTCGCCGAGGTCTTCGGCCCCACCATCCAGGGCGAAGGCCCCAGCGTCGGCCAGAACGCCCTGTTCATCCGCCTCGGCGCCTGCAACCTCGCCTGCACCTGGTGCGACACCCCGTACACCTGGGACGGCAAGCGGTTCGACCTGCGCGAGGAGATCCGCCGCGTGCCGGTGGTCGACCTCGCGGAGACCACCGCCGAGCACCCGCACGCCCTGGTCGTCATCACCGGCGGCGAGCCGCTGCTGCACCAGAGCACCGACGCCTGGCGCTCGCTGATGGCCGTCCTGCGGCACACCACCCGCCGCGTCGAGATCGAGACCAACGGCACCCTCGCGCCGCAGCCCGTCACCCTCGGCGTGCCGCGCCTGGTCTTCAACGTCAGCCCGAAGCTGGCCAACTCCGGCATGCCGCAGGACCGGCGGATCAAGCCCGAGGCCCTGGAGGCGTTCACCGCCCTCGCCAGCACGGGCCGCGCCCGGTTCAAGTTCGTCGCCGCGAGCAGCGACGACCTCGAGGAAATCGCCGCCCTGACCGACCGCTTCCGCATCCCGCCGCACGCGACCTGGGTGATGCCCGAAGGCGTCACCCCCGAGCAGACCATCGCCGTCGGCCGCGCGCTGGCCGAGGACGTCATCGGGCGGCACTGGAACCTGACCCTGCGGCAGCACGTCCTGCTGTGGCCTGGAGAACGCGAACGATGACCAGCACCGACAACACCATCGACCTCGCCCGCGCGGCCGAGCACGCCGCCGGCCTGTTCGCCGCGCTCGGCATCCCCTGCGACACCGAGTCCACCGCCGCCACCCCGGCCCGGGTGGCGAAGGCGCTCGCCGAACTGACCGCGGGCCAGCACCTCGACCCGACCCGGCACCTGGCCGTCACCTTCCCCCCGGAGGGGCAGCGGGCTGGCCTGATCGCCGCGGTGGACGTGCCGTTCACCGCGCTCTGCGAGCACCACGGGCTGCCGTTCACCGGCCGGGCCGCTGTCGCCTACCTGCCGGTGCCCGGCGCCCGGATCGTCGGCCTGTCGAAGCTGGCCCGGCTCCTGCAGGAGTTCGCCGCCCGCCCGCAGGTGCAGGAACGCCTCGGCGAGCAGGTCGTGGAAGCGCTCGGGGCCCACCTCGACGTCCAGGGCGCGGCCTGCCTGATCCGCTCCGTCCACGCCTGCATGACCCTGCGCGGGGCACGCGCCCACGGTGCCGCGATGGTCACCACCCACCTGACCGGTGCCCTCCACGCCGACCCGGCACACCGCGCGGAAGTCCTCGCCCTCATGCCCCCATCTCCCTGACGCAGCAGGGGAGTTGTTCCCAAGCTGGCCTGTCCGGCGGGAGGATAGGAGCGCCAGGCCGGGGCCGCGAACCCCGGCCCCTGACGAAGGAGACATCAATGCTCACCAGGGTTCCCCGAGACCTGCCCGCCGACGCGATCACGATCGGCGACCTCAAGGCGCAGCTGCACATGGCACCGGACGACATGCTGGTCGTCGCCCAGCGCCCCGACGCCGAAGAGGGCACGTTCGCCCTCGGCTGGGCCGTGAAGGCCCACGTGCTCAGCGAGTCCGGCCACCGTGTGCCGGTCATCGGCCTGCCGCAGGTCGACCCGGACGACCCCCAGGTCATGACGGTCTCGCTGATGACTCGGGTGATCGCGGACCTGCCCGACCACGCGCTGCCCGTCACGATCTGGGAGAGCGGCGACGGTCCTCTCCAGGCCGCCATCGCGGAGCCGAAGTTCGGCAACCTGGTCAACGAGGACTCCGGCGTCAGCGTGAAGGTGGTCGTGCTCCCCGGCGTGCCCGGCGGCATGACCGGCGACGCCTACGACGACCTGGTCTACAGCCTCGGCTGGGAGTAGCCCCACCCAGCACCAACGCCCCGGGGCGGGGGCACCGTCAGAATCTGACGGTGCCCCCGCCCCGGGGCGTTGGACCACCTAGGAACCGTTCCTAGGTGGTCCGGGGCGCAGCTGCCACCGCCTCACGTAATGGGGTGGCGACCCACCTACTCACGTGAGTACCTGGACCTACCGGTCATCGGCGGCGGATCAGCGCCCACCCGGCCGGGCTGGTGAAACCGACGAGGCCGGCCGCGAGCCACCCGGCCTGCGGGTGCAGCGCCCATGCGGTCAGGGCCCCGTGGGCGACGGCCGCGAGGTCCTGCCAGGTAACCGGGCGGTCGCCGAAGGACGGACTCGGCGTGGGGCCCGGAGGCTGTGTCATCATGGGTTCGTTCCTCTTCTCTTCGTTGCACTGAGGGAATTGCGGAACACGCGGGTCGCCCTCTGCAAAGGGCGACCCGCTCCGCACATGATGGTAGGTCTTGGCTGTTGCCCTCGCCAAATTATGAGCGTCGCACACGAATCGTTCCAGCTGGCAGGGCTGCGCTTCTCTAGACTTGGTTTATCGAAAGCTCTGCTCGTCAGGTCTGGGCGGTGCCGTTGGGGTGGGGTTGCCGCGCTATCGAGCTGCTGTCCCTGGTGCTGACTCCCGGAGCTACCGCTACTCGTGGTCGGCGGTCGGGTGGTCCGGTGATCTAACGGAACCTGGCCGGTCAAAGCCATTGTGATTAGATGAATTGGAGCGAATCGGCCTCATGGGATTCGCTGAGCCAAAAGAGTGAAGGCGCAAACCTCAAATGTGGTTTGCTTCTTCCTTGAAAAACTTGAGTGTATTAGACATGTGAATTGATCCGATTCGGCGGGACGACCTGCGGGGTGATCCGGACTCGCGCCCCTGATTTGGCTCCGGCGGATGCATTCATATGGGCCAAAAGAGTGAATTGGTGCAGCATCAATGTGGTGTGCTTCTTTCTGTCGAAGCCTGGCTCATGGGTGCATTCCTGCGCGCCCCTCGAAGCGCCGTTGACCTGGGGTCTCACGTACCGTCGCCCGGTGAGCAGCCGTCGCGGTCGTCGTCCCGCCCTCGACCCGGAGGTGGAGAAGCGCCTCCTGGACGCGGTGCGCGCCGGGGTGCCCGTGAGCGATGCGGCACCGATGGCCGGCGTCCACCCGAGCACCGTGTACCGGTGGCTGGAGCGCGCGGAGGAGGAGTTGCGGCGGCGCGAGGCGGGGCACCGGGCGCGCGCGGTGGAGCAGCCGTTCTGCGAGTTCCGCGACAGGTTCACGCGGGCGCGTAGCGAGGGCAAGGCGCAGTTGGTGCTGCTGGTGCGGAAGGCGGCGACCGGCGGGCAGGTGGTGCGGGAGCGGGTGCGGACGGTGCGGGACCCGGAGACGGGCGAGCGAGTGGTGCAGACGGAGCGGGATTTCGCGCAGCCGGACTGGCGGGCGGCGCAGTTCCTGCTGGCGTGCCTCGCGCCGGAGACGTTCGGCCGGGCGGCGCAGGCCCGGATCGAGCTGGCGCCGGCGGGCGGCGGGGAGCTGCCGGTCGAGGCCTCCGGCCGCGGGGATGCGGTCGACCGGCTCGCCGCGCGGCTGTCGAAGATCCGCGAGGACTTCGCGGCGGAGTTGGCCGAAGAAGCCGAGGTGGTCGATGCCGAGCTGGTGGACGGCCTGGACGTCTGATTCGCCAACTTCCCTGCTCTATAAGGCTGTTGTCCTCCTTTTCGCTCTTGGCGAGTGTGGGCGCAGCCGGGCCGGAGGGGGCCCGCAGGGCTAAGGGAGCAACTCGCATGGCGAGCAAAGACGTTGAACTCGGCCGGGCGGCCGCACTCGTCGCCGAACAGGTTGTCGCTCAACTTGCTACAGCTGACAGGGAGTTGAAGTCAATCGGCCTCGGAGCGCTGCCGGACCACGCGATCAACGGCGGCGTCCTGGTCAGCGCCGTCCCGCACGAGGTGTTGAGCGCGCGGGAGGTTCGGGCCTCCAATACCCTCGCGGCGCTGTGGCGGCTGTGGGCGAGGGCGAAGAACGTGGTAGCGATGCACCCCGACATGGCTGCAGAGCTGGCGACGTACAAGCTCGGCACCCTGCCCGGCCAGCTGTTCCGCAACCTGGGCCGGTTCCCGAACCCCATCGTGGTGTTCGCCGAGCCGCCGGTGGTGGAGCTGTCCCTGGGCGACGGCGGGCCGGGCAAGCTGCTGGCCATCCTGTTCTGCGGGCGGACCGGGCCCGACAGGCTGCTGTGCTACACCGGCGACCCGCGGATGGACGAGGTCGGGGTGACGGTGATCTCCGAGCCCCTGGCGGACGATGGCGGGCCGTTGCCTCTGCCGCCGGGTAGCCCGATGCCGGAGCTGGAGTTCCTGCACCTGTCGATCCCCGTCGACAGCGATGTGCGCTTCACTGCCGAAGACGTGGCGAAGCGCATCGCCCGCAAGGCCGGCTTCGAGGAGCCGACGGCGGCGCAGCGGGAGGTGGTGCTGAGGGCGCTCCAGGTCGCCGTCTACCTGTGCTCGTCGAAGGCCGACATCCAGGTGCCCGCCTCGAAGGAAGACGCCAACGCGCCCGTCCGGCGCGGCAAGAGCGCCAAACCCGGAAAGCAGCGGCGCTGGAGCAAGCCGGAGAACTTCCTGCGGATGGGCTGGCGGCTCGGACCGCGTCTGAAGGCGGTCCGGGCGCAGGCTCAGGAAGGCGCGGCCATGGCTGCGGCGGCCCGGCGCGAAGGGCGGGGCGCGGAAGGAAGAGGCGGGTGGCGGCAGTACACCCACCAGCGCGGCGGCCACATGAAGGTGGTCTGGTACGGGCCCGGGAAAACCCTCTCCGACTCCAAGCTCATCGAGCCCTACTGGGTGTCGGAAGACCTTCTGGACACCGACGGGCAGGCACCGGAAGGCATCATCCGCCCTGCCAGGTAAGGGTGTTGTCCGACTTCGGCGCGGGTGGGGAGGCTGGAGGGGTCCGCCCGCGCCGGGCCGCCGCACCCCGTCTTCCCGGGTCGGCTCCGGGGGAGCGGGGCAGCGCCCGTCCTGTGCCGGGCCGCCCGCTCCGCGCCGTCCGGGAACAAGGGTGACGGGCCGTCTGCACCCCTCCCGGTGGCCGGCGCGGGCGGACGCCCTGTTGCCGAGCCCCGCTGCGAACGGGGCCCCCTGGAGGACGCGATGACTACCCGACCCGATCTGAGTCAGCTTCCGTACGGCCTGACCACCCGCCCCGTCGACCCGCGGCGCGGCTTGCCGATCCCCGCCGTCAACGTCTATCCGGACGGCGAGGTGGACTTCATTAGCATCAACGGCGCGAAGGCGATGGAGCTCGCGGTCCGCGGCCGGTGCGGGCTGTGTGCGCTGCCGTTGATCGGCCCGGTGGCGTTCCTCGGCGGCCCGAAGGCGGCGGAGGCCGGTTTCTACTCCGACCCGCCGATGCACGAGGAGTGCGCCGAGGCGGCCCTGACGCTGTGCCCGCACATTGCCCGGCCCCACGCCCGCCGGGCCAGCGAGCGCCGCCGGGAGCACGACGCGACCCACGCGGTCGGGTTCTCCGACGAGAAGCCCAGCGAGTGGGTCCTGCTCGTCTGCGACGAGTACGGCTCCGCCTTGACGCCCGCTGTCGATGGCGGGGTGGTCCCGGTCTTCGTTGTCGGGAAGGTGCTGCGTGCGCGCCGATTCGGCTACCAGGACGGCGTGTTGACGGAGATCGCCCAGGAGTGACGGCGCGACGTTAGCCACTGGCCCGGCCTAGCGTCCCGGCACCCGACCAACCCACCAGGGGAGGAACCCGTGCCGAACACCACCTGGGCCGACCGCACGCGGGAGGCGAGCCGATGAAGCTCGTCTCCCGCTCCGCGTGGGGCGCGGCCGCGCCCACCGGCTCCTACACCCGCATCAGCTCCACCAAGGGCGTCAAGATCCACTACGAGGGCTCGGCCGTACCGGGGTCGCTGGCTGGCGACCACGGCCGGTGTGCTGGCCACGTCCGCGACATCCAGCGCGCGCACCTCAACGATCCGAAGGAGGACTGGATCGACATCGCGTACTCCTTCGTCGTGTGCCCGCACGGCTACGTGCACGAGGGCCGCGGTCTGAACGTGAAGAACGGCGCGAACGGCAACCCGACGCTCAATGCCGGCCACTACGCGGTCTGCGCGATGGTCGGCACCTCCGGCATCACCTCGCCGACCAGCGAGATGCTCAACGGCCTGGTCGACGCCATCGAGTACTGCCGGGCGCAGGGCGGCGCCGGCGGCGAGGTGCGCGGCCACCGCGACGGCTACGCCACCACCTGTCCGGGGGAGGAGCTGTACGCCTGGGTACAGCGCGGTGCGCCCCGCCCCGGCGGATCCGGCCCGGCCCCCGCCCCGGCCCCTGTGCCGCCGTCCGGCTCGTCGTCCGCTCCGACCTTCCCGGGCCGCGTCTTGCGGCTCGCCCAGCCGATGATGCACGGACCCGACGTGCAGAGGGCGCAGGAGCGGCTGATCGAGCGCACCTGGAGTGTGGGCCCCGACGGTGCGGACGGCTGGTACGGGGAGCGCACGCGGGCCACGGTTGTCGGCTTCCAGCGGGACTCCAGCGCGAACGGCTGGCCGCTGGCCGACGACGGCGAGATCGGGCCGCTCACCTGGGCGGCTCTCTGGGAGCGGCCCGTCACGCGCTGAGCCGGGAGCAGCCTTCTCGGCGGCGAGGGCGGAAGGGCCGGGGCGGGGCCGGCGGGCAAGGGGCGCGGCTCTCCGGTGCGTGCAGCCGGGCGGCTCCGCCCGGAGTGGGCTGCGGGCCGGGGCGACCAACTCGGGCTCGGGGTGGTCGTGTTGAGCGACCATCCCGAACCTAAAGTTACTGGTGTCATCTTATTTGACCTTAGTCTGTTTTGTGCGAGGCTGGTCCTGCCAGCCGGGGAAACGCGAAGCCCCGGCCCGACTGAGGAGACAGCCAAATGACCGAAACCGCCCCCGCCCCCGAGGCCCCCGCCCGGACCCGTCGCGCGCTCACCCTGCGCCTCGACACCCGGACCGTGGTGGCCCTCGGGCTCGCCGGAGCCGGGTTCGTCGCCGGGTCGCTGATGGTGGACCGGACGGCCGCCCCGGCGCTCAGCGCGCAGGCCCCGGCCCCGGCCGTGCCGAGCTGGACGGCCACCCCCGTCCAGCTCGGCACCGACGCCCCGACGGCCCTGGCCCTGCCGACGGTGACCGCCCCGGCGGCCACCGTCCCGGCGGCCACCGTCCCGGCCTCCCTGGGCACCCTGGCCGCGACGGCCCCGGTCGTTCCCGGCCTGAGCCCGGCCCCGGCCGCCGAGCAGACCGACGGCGAGGCCGCCCCGGCCCCGGTCCCGACCGTGACCGTCACGGTCACCCGGGTCGAGACGGCCCCGAACTCCGGGGCCCCGTCCCCGAGCGCAACCCCGGGCACCTGCGGGCCCGCCGCCTCCCCGACGGCGAACCCCGACCCGGAGCCCTCCCCGTCGCTCACCGAGGCCCCGAGCACCGGTCCGAACCCCTCCCCCCGCCCCTCCAGCCACTGACCCGGCCCCGACCGGCCCCGCCCCGGCGGGGCCGGTCGGGCCCACCACCGAAAGGACACCGCCACCATGCGCGGCTCCGCTCTGCTCGTCGGCTCCCTCCTCGCCGGACTGGTGCTCGGAAGCATCAGCGGGGCCGCCACGGCCCGCAGTGCCGACCACCCGGTCCCGCCCCCGGCGGCGACCTCCGGCCCGACCTGCCCGGCCCCGACCGGCGCCACCACCCCGCAGCTCCTGCCCTCCCCGTCCCCGGCCCCCGTGCCGCACCCGGCCTAACACCCCAAGACCCGGGCCGGGCGACGTGACCACCCCGTCGCCCGGCCCGACCAACCCGAGGAGAACCGCATGGCGATCAACAAGACCGCCCTCATCGCGCGCGTCGCGCTCCAGCTCGGAAGCCGGCGCGCCGCCGCCGAGGCCGTCGAAGCCGTCCTCGACACGATCGTCCGCGCCGTCGTCAGCGGCGAGACCGTGTCCGTCACCAGCTTCGGCACCTTCGAGACGACCGAGGCCAGTGCCCGGAGGGCCCGCAACCCGCAGACCGGCGAGACGTTCGACCTCGCCGCCCGCACCGTTCCCCGCTTCCGCCCGCACACCCGGTTCAGGGAGTACGCCAACCGCGAGCGCGACCTGCCCGAGGCCGGCAGCGCGGTCCGCAAGGACCCCAAGGGCACCCACACCCGGGCCGCCGCCCGCAGCGCCCGCACCCGGACGGTTGCCAACAACAACCGCCGCCGGGCCGCCGCGAAGGGCGCGGCGTGAGCGAGCTCGCCGCCCTCCTGGAGGGCCTGTTCCGGCCGTTCGGCCCCGAGCCCCCCACCCTCTACCTCCTCGCTCGGGACACCTACGTCTCCGGCACCCGCGTCACCGGGATTGTCGCCGAGGGCTGCCAGTTCTCGCCCGCCGCGGGCTCCGCAGCCGTTACCCGGCTGCGGGGCGAGCGCGGGCAGACGATCGCCTGGGACCGGCCCGGCCGCCTCGGCGAGGCCGGCGGCCACGGCGACGGTACCCGGGCGCTCGTCCTGCCGGTGCCGCAGATGGCGGCAGCCCTGGCGGCCGTCGCCGAACTGGGGGAGCAGCGCGGCCCGGACCCGTGGGCGCACGGCTGGAACGAGGCGCTACACATGGTGCGGGGCCTCATCCGCCGCGAGCTGGCAGGGCACCTGCCCGGCGTGGAGGACGGGGCTTCGGCGCAGTCGACCAAAGAGGCAAAGGTCTAGAAAGTTGACTCAAGTCTCATTTGGGTTGGAGGATGGCAGGGCCAGCCGGGAGAAGCAGAACCCCGGCCCCAAGTAGGGGAGTTGGAAATGCCATTCAGCCACATGGAGATCCTCAAAGCCCTCCAGCCGCTCCCGGGAGGGGTAGTCGCTGGACAGTGCCAGACCCGCCGCGACGGACAGCTGATCGTCACCGCCGAACTTCTGGGATCCGCCAGGGCGCGGCAGGACGAGTGGGAGGGCGTTCTGGTGCGCGTCATCAACCCGACGGTTGGCGAACTCGACGTCAACGCCTTCCTGTTCAGCGACTACGGCACCCTGCCGCGCGGGCTGGGCGCGCGGGTGTACGCCAGCACCACACCCGGCATTCTGCAAGGCAAGGACCTCGCGGCCGCGATCGAGGAGTACGTCGCCCTCTTCCGGTAGGCCCCGGCGAGAACGGCCCGTGCCCGCGCCCCGCCTCGGTGGGGCGCGGGCACCGCGCGTTCTTCGCCCACCTCGGCGCTCACTGGTAGACATAGACGACCCCGGCCCCGACCGGGCCGCACCCGAAGGAGACTGCGATGAGCGGCGAGAAGCCGGCGGCCGTGAAGACCAGGCGCGGCAAGGCCGCCACCCCCGGCGAGAGGCTGGCCGCCGCCGCCGAGGAACTGCGTGCCGCACTCGAAGCCGTCGAGGGGGCCGGCCTGGAGCCGATGGACCTGCTGGAACAGGTACGGGACCCGCTCGCGGTCGTTGACGACGTCGCCACCAGGATGCGCGAGCTGCGCCTGCAAGGCGTCACCGGTGCCTACCCGGACCGGTCGGTGCCCGTGTACCGGATCTCCGACGCCTCGGGGCTGTCGGCCGCCCTGGTGACCCGCTACGCCAAGCAGGCCGGGCTGGAGATGCGCAACCGGCGCTCCGCCGGGGACTAGGCCGTTTCCTTCGGATCATCGTGCTGACCAGATGAAGATGGCGGCGATGTGGAGTCCGGCGAGGTAGATGGCGGCGGTCTTGTCGTAGCGGGTGGCGAGGCCGCGCCACTGCTTGAGCTTGTTGATGCAGCGTTCGACGGTGTTGCGGTGCTTGTAGGCGTCGCGGTCGAACCCTGGTGGTCGGCCGCCCCGGCTGCCGAGTCGTTTGCGGTTGGCGGTCTGGTCGGCGGGTTGCGGGATCACCGCACGGATGCGTCGGCGTCGCAGGTGGGAGCGGATGGCGCGGGAGGAGTAGGCCTTGTCCGCGAGGACCGTGTCCGGCGTCGTCCGTGGTCGGCCGATCGACCGGGGCACCCGGATCCGTGCCATGACGTGCTCGAAGGCAGGTGCGTCACCGGCCTGGCCGGGCGTGAGGACGAACGCGAGCGGTCTGCAGTGCCCGTCGGCGGCCAGATGGATCTTGGTGGTCAGTCCGCCGCGGGACCGTCCGAGGGCGTGGTCGTGCGGCTCGCCGGCCGGGGCCCCTTTTGACGGGCCCCGGCGGCGTGCTGATGCGCCCGGACGATCGTGGAGTCGACCGCGACGACCCAGTCGAGGTCGCCCTCGGCGTCGGCCTGGGCGAGCAGCGCGGTGAAGACCTTCTCCCACGTGCCGTCGGCCGCCCACATCCGCAGCCGGTTGTGGGCGCCCTTCCACGATCCGAAGTGCTCGGGCAGGTCCGTCCAGGGTGTCCCGGTGCGGTACTTGAACGCGATCGCATCGATCACCTGCCGATGGTCACGCCACCTTCCACCCCGCTTCGGCGCCCGGTTCGGCAGCAACGGCTCGATCCGCGCCCACTGCGCGTCAGTCAACGACACACATGAACCAACGATCGGATGATCCGAAGGAAACGGCCTAGCCGCGGGCGCGACGCACGACCTCGGCGAGGGGCTCCCCGGCGCCGTTCTCCGGTTCGGCGGCGAGCGCCTCCTGCTCCCAGGCGGCCAACTCGTCCTCATCCAGCGCCTCCCATGGCGCGTACGGGTCGCGGATGACGCCGAGGCTGTACTCGTCCTCCTCGCTGTCGCCCTCCTCGTCGTTCCACCTTCCGACCTTGCGCAGGATCTCCTCCTCGCGCTCCCGGCGCTCCAGGAGCTCGTCGAGCTGGCCGTCGATGCACCCGTAGCTGGTGACCGGCTCCGGGGGGCCGGGGCGCAGCCTCCGCTCGATCGCGTTGCGGGCCTCCAGCCACTTCCGGTGGTCCTCCACCACCACCCGGCCGGGCCCCGCTGCGGCATCGAATGCCCGTAGCAGAGCGGCGAGCTGATCCCGCGTCGGCAGCACCTTGCCGTCGAGGATCCGGTGGATAGTGCTCCGTGGCACCCGGCAGCCAGGGCCAGCGGTCAGCTTCTGCAGCCGGGTGAGCGACGGCTGTCCGGCCCGTGCCCGTAGCCCGGCCAGGCCGCGGGCCAGCCCCGCCGTGCTGCGCCGGGGCCGGGCCGGTTCGGCGGCCAGCACGGCCGCCCGCTCCGCGCCAGCGGCCGCCCACAGCACCTCGGCCCTGTCGGCGGCCAGGAACTGGGCGTGCCGGCTGTTCCGGTCGGCGGCGGCGCGGGCAAACGCCCGGACGGTGGTCAGCCGGGGCAGATGGGTGCCGGCGGCGGCCCGGCTGAGCGTCGCGGCACCGTGCGGGACCCCCAGCTCCTTGGTGCGCTTGGCGAGGCCCGCATAGGTCAGGCCGCTGTCCGCCTTCATCCGGCGCAGCGCGGCGGCGAGCGCCCTGGTGCGCGGGCTGGCTCCCGCCGCCACCGGCATCGCGCGGCGTCCCACGGTCAGCGCCCCTGCCGCCCGGGGAGAGCGCCCGGGTGCCCGCGGGTGATGAAGGCGCTGCACGCGCCGGCCATCACGAGCAGCCCGTCGGGAACGGGGCGGCCGACCAGGGCGAGGACGGCGATCAGCAGCGCGAGGCTGATCATCAGCGCGACCTCTGCCCCGGAGAGGTGGCCGGCGGGGGCGGTGCTGGAGGCGAGGCGGTTCTTCACGGGGGGCTCCTGAGGGGTGTGGCGGCGTCTGCCGCAGAGGGCGAACTCGCCTGTCCGGCAGGGTTCGTGAGACCTGATTGTGCAGCTGTGGCGGGGCCGGGGCCACCGCCTTGCAGCGGGCGAGGGGGTGGACGTTGTGTCGGCGAAGGAGCCGCGATCGGGCCCTGATCTGCGGTGATCCGCGACGTTGACTCGTTTCCGTCCAAGGGGCCGGGCGCGGGTGCCGGGGTGTGGCCGAGGGGAGCCGGGCCGGGGCGGGGCTCGCGGCGGGGTCCGGAAGTTCTTCCCCGAAGGGTGTGCCCAAGGTCGCCCGCCCGAGAATAGACTTAAGTCAAGAAAGCAGACAGAAGTCAGCTTGGTTGCCAGCCCGGACCGCGAATCCGGGCCCACCACAAGGGAGACACCCATGCGTCAGAGCGACGTCATCACCGGCCGGGCCGACCGGGGCGCGATCGACAACACCACCGGCGAGGCCGCCTTCTACTCCCACCGCGAGCCCGCCTGGCACGGCCTGGGCACCGTCACCGAGGAGGCCAAGACCAGCGACGAGGTGATCAAGCTCGCCAAGCTGGACTGGCTGGTCGAGAAGCGCCCCCTCCTGTCGATGAACAAGGGCAAGCTCGGCAAGAAGATCCCCGGCCGCTTCGGCACCTTCCGCGACGACAGCGGTGACTGGGTCGGCGGGCTGGTCGGCAACACCTGGACCCCGATCCAGAACCGCGTCGCCTTCACCTTCCTGGACGAGCTCGTCGGCGGCGGCTTCCTTACCTACGAGACGGCCGGTGCCCTCGACGGCGGCCGGGTCGTCTTCATGTCCACCAAGTCCCCGAGCATCACCATCGACCCCCAGGGTGCGGCCGACCGCATCGACCTCTACACCCTGTTCGCCAACAGCCACGACGGCCGCTCCGCCGCCGTCGCCGTCGAGACCCCCGTGCGGGCGGTGTGCACCAACACCCTCGACCTCGCGGTGCGGGACGCCCACCGCGTCTGGAAGATCCGCCACACCAAGAACGCCCTGACCGACCTGGAAGAGGCCCGCCAGACCCTCGGGTTTACCGAGCAGTACGCCTCCGCGCTGGAGGCCGAGGCCACCGCCCTGTTCCAGCAGGCGATGACCGACCAGGAGTTCGACAAGCTGATCGGGCAGCTGTGGACGCCCCCGGCCGAGGGTGCGCGCAAGAGCATCCTGGCCGCCCACGAGGAGCGCCGCGACCGCCTGCACGCCCTGTTCGCCGAGGCCGACACCCAGGAGAACATCCGGGGCACCCGCTGGGCCGCCCTGCAGACCGTCATCGAGTTCGAGGACTACTTCCGCGCCGTCAAGGTCCCCGAGGCCCTGACCGAGCAGGAGCACCGCAACAACCTGGCGATGACCACCCTGCTGCACACCCAGAGGAACGACATCAAGGACATGGCGAAGGCCCTGCTGCTGGCGGCCTGAGCCCGGCGGCCGGGGGCGGAACCCGCCCCCGGCCAGCCCGCCCCGCTCCACCCACCCCGGCCGCGCCGCCCGGCGGCGCGGCCCACCCGGAACGAGGAACCGCCATGTCCAGCAGCACCCCCCACTTCCACCTCCAGCCCGGCAGCCTCGCCGACCTCGCCGCCAACGCCTACGGCCACGAACCGGCCGGTCACGTCGTCCTCATGGCCTTCGGCACCAAGCTCAGCCTGTTCGACATCGAGTACGACAAGGACCCCAACACCTGGCCGGCACTCGCCGCCGACTTCATCGGCATCGCCGCCCACCGCCTGCGCGCCCTGGGCCAGGACCCCCGCGAGGTCGTCCTCATCATCTACGCCCACCCCGGCGACGGGCCCGAGGCCATCGAGGAGCACACCCTGCTCGGGCGGCGGCTGGTCCTCGCCTGCGGCAACCACGGCCTGCCCGTCGGCGGGCGGCAGTTCGCCACCCCCACCCACTGGTGGAGCCTGCCCGGCTTCATGCCCTCCGACGGGCCCGGCCTCGGCTCCGTCCGACTGCGCGGCGCCGCCCTCGCCCAGGCCGCCGCGGCTTCCTCGCCCGCCGGCGCTGACGCCGGGCTGATGGACCAGGCGTACCTCGACTTCACGGACGAGCTGTCCGCCCGCGGCCGCGACGACATGCTCCAACTCCTGCTGCTGTTCGTCGTGGACCTGCTGGCCGACGGCCAAGACCTCCAGGAGCTCGCGGACCAGCAGCTCGCCCGGCTGGTCTTCGCCGCCCAGAGCGGTGCCTTCCGGCACCTCGCGGCGCTGCGCTTCGAGCCGCAGGAGGTGAAGCGGGCACGGCGGCTGTGGCAGCGGGTCGCGGACCTGTGCACCGGCGAGCACGCCCAGCTCGCGGGCGGGCCGCTGGTCCTGCTCGGCATCGCGGCGCTGCTCGACGGCGACTGCGAGGCGGCGAGCGGCCACCTGGGCCGGGCCGTCGAGGCGAAGCCGGAGGCGGAGGACGCGCGCGCGGCGCTGCTGTGCGCGGAGTTCGCCCTCATCGCGCAGCGGTTCGGGGTGCCGTTGGACGTGCCGGGCGAGCTGCGCCGGCACCTGAGCGGCGACTAGGCCCGCTTGCGCGTCCGGCCCCGGGGCGGCCCGTTCGGGTGCCGCCCCCGGGGCCAGCGGTGTTGGAAGGGAAGGGAATTGGGGTGTGCCCAACCCCCGCACCTTCAAATAGACTTGAGTCAAGAAAGAAGACAGAAGTCTTCTGTGGTTGCCGGTCCGGGCCGCGAACCCGGGCAGACCCTGATAGGACGTCATGACCGAGCAGAACAACGAGAACAACGTGATGGACGGCCCCGAGAGCCTCGTCCACATCCTGCCGCACCTGTTCGGCTACCACCCCGAAGCGGCCCTGGTCGTCTCCGGCCTCGCCCCCGACGGCGAACCCCTCCACTTCACCCGCGCCGACCTCCCCGCCGACACGAGCGACTGGCCGATGGCCGTCCGGGACCTCCTCGCCTTCCAGCAGAACCAGATCGCCGCGACCGAGGACACCGTCATGGGGCTCGTGGCCTGGATCTGCCCCGACCCGGCCGACCCCCTCTACGGCGAGCAGTCCATGGCCCACCACCGCCCCCTCGCCGACCTCATCGACGTGGCCGCCCGGTCCCACCTCGCCGACCTCTTGGAGGTCGTCTACCTCACCCGGGACCGGTACTGGCTGATGTCCACCGACGCCTCCGGTGAAGGCCGCCCGATCTCCACGCCGCCCGCCGAGTACGACGCGACCGCACTCCCGCGCAGCAGCGACGTCCGTACGGCGCTCGCCCCGGTCACCGGCGTCCGCGCCCTCGCCATCGCCACGGCCGTCGAGAGCGTGCTCAAGAACGTCGAACTCCAGATGCGCACCGACGGACACGGAGCGGTCGCCGCCGACGCCGCCGCCCTGGTCGACCGCACCATCCGCGCCCTGGTCGACCGCACCACCACCATCGAGCAGATCCCGGATGACACCGCCGCCCGGCTCCTGATCGGCCTGCAGTACTCCCACACCGCCGGGATCGCCCTGGAGTACTGCGAGGACCACGAACTGCCCGCCGCCCGAGACCTGTGGCTCCACCTCGCCCGCCTGTGCCCCAGCGAGGTCGACTGGTGCGCCGTCGAGCCGACCGTCCTGTACGCGGCCACCTCCTGGGGGCTCGGCCAACAGGGCACCGCCCGGCTCGCCCTGCACGCCGCCGTACGCACCACCAGCAACTACTACATGATCAACCTCCTCTCGCACGCGATGAACGTCGAACACAGCTACGAGGACTTCCGGAAGCGCCTGCGCGCCAGCCGCGCGAGCCGGGGCCACGCCACCGCGGGCTGACCGCACCCGCCGGGGCCGCCAACCGGGCGGCCCCGGCCACCTCACCCGGCCAGCCCACCAACGGAGACACCCCATGCTGCCCATCCAGACCATCCCCCAGTTCGACATCAGCAACCTCGTACAAGCGGCGGAGGCCCTGCCCTACCTGCTCGGACACCAGCCCGACGGCCCCGAGCCCGTGGTGTTCATCGTGAGCTGCGACACCACCGAGCAGCGCGTCCTGTTCAGCCAGAGGATCGGAATCCCGCCCGAGCTCGAAGACCTCCACGGGGCCGCCAGCGAACTGATCCACTTCGCGCTCGCCAAGCTGGGCGAACTCGACACCACGGCGGCGGGCGTCCTGATCTTCGTCCTCCCCGGGGCGGGCGAGCCCGACGACCGCACCAGCGCCCTTGGCCGGCACTACGCCCTCGCCCACGCCCTCGGCTCCAGCGCCACGAGCCACAACCTCGAAGTGCTCGCCAACCTGTGCGTCACCTCCACGCACTGGTGGTCCTACGAGCATGCGGACCCGGCCGACCTGCCCGCTGGGACCCCCCTGCACGGCCCGCACAACCCCGGCCCGGTCACCATGGACGCCGTCTTCAAGGGCATCCCGGTCCCGCCGAGCGAAGCGGGGATGCACGCCGCCTTCACCCCGGCCGCCGGAGACGACGCCGAGCCCTACAAGGCGGCGCTGCTGCAGGCGGCCGTGGATCGCGCGCGGCGGGAGAAGGAGAACGGGGTCAAGGCCGAGATCGCCCGCGCCCGCGCGACGCTCGACCGGCTGCTCATGGACGGCGGCGACGGTGCCCCGCTCTCCGATCTCGCGCCCATCGAGACCGCCGAGCTGATCCTCGCGCTGCGGCACAGGCCCCTGCGGGACTACGCCTGCCAGTTCGTCGAGCCGACGGAACTCCCCCGGGCGCAGGAGCTGTGGTCGCTGCTCGCCCGGCGCTGCGTCAGCGACCGGACGGTCCTCGCCGCAGCCCCCCTCACCCTCGCGGGCTTCACCGCTGCGGCCAACGGCGACTTCCTCTCCGCGGGCATCGCCCTGCGCCGGGCGGTCAAGGCTGATCAGATGTACCGGCTCGCCGGGCTCGTCCTGGACCTGATCTCCCAGACCAACTCCGTCGACCCGCTGCTGGCGATCGCGCGGGAGGAGAGGGCCCACCGCAACGTCGCGGACTGAGAGTCCGTCCGGGGGAGGGCAGGCATCCTGCTCGCCCCCGGACGCCTCGCCGGACCGGCCCGTCCGGCGCTCCGGCGGCCGACGCCGGCGCGAGCACCGCACGGGCCGGTCCGGCGGGCCCCAACGGCCCCGTCACCGCAGAGGCCGCCTCCTGCCGCGACCGGCAGAGGAGACGCGAGCGAGAGGGCGAACTGGAGTCAACTGCCTTTAATTGCAAGGAAGTTGATGTGCCCAATGGCGTGTGGTGTTGGGGAGGCTGGCGGGGTCGGGCAGCAAACGCCCGGCCCCGCCAACCACACCAGGGCTACGACAGGCCCTGCCCCACCCGGAGAACACCGTGACCCAGCCCAAGCCCCCCACCGCCCAAGAGATCGAAGCCGCCCGCGACCGGCACCGCGCCGCCGCCGAGGACGCCAACCTCGGCCCCACCGCCCGCCGCCACCACCAGCACGCCGCCTGCGGCTACGACTGGGCCCTGCGCGCCCTCGGCACCCCCACCGCCATCCACCACCTCGGCTACGCCCGTGCCTACGCCGAACAGGCTGCCCAGCACGCCCCCGCCACGACACGGCTGACCCTCACCCTGCCCGCCGCCTTCTGCCGCTGGGCGGACGAGAATGGCCGCACCCCGCAGCACTTCACCGGCGACGAGACCGCCGACCGCCTGCGACTCGCCCTCCAGGCCGGCACCAAGCACCAGATCGACGCCTCCACCTGGACCCTCACGATCCCCGGGCACGACCCCGTCGCCATGCAGCAGCTGACGGCCCTCGCAGACGAGTTCGCCGACCACTGCCACCCGGACAACCACCCGACCTCCATCGAGGTCCGCGCCTCCATCGCCCTGTCGAACGCGCTGAAGAACCTCGCCGAACGCCACCTCGCCGCGAAGTGACCCGCCGGGCCGCCGAGCGATCCGGCGGCCCGGCCCTCCCCTCCGAAGGGCCAGCCATGAACACGCCCCGCCCCCTGCTCACGCCGACCGTCCCCGGTCCCTACCTCGCCAGCAGGCCGGCCGACGCCTACGACGCCGCCCACTACCAGTTCAGCGAGGCCCAAGCCGCCCTCGCGGCCACCGCCTACGAGCACCTCGGCACCGCGGTGCGCGAGTACTCCCCCGACATCGCCTGCATCGACTTCGAACAGACCGACCACGGACCGCTGCTCCACGCGATGTGGACCGGCCCGGACATCCTGCCGCCCTCCCGCCCACTTCGGCTCTGGCACCGCAAGCCGGACCCGTACGTCGAACACCGGTGGCTCAAGGACGCCGAGCAGACCCTGCTCGAACTCCTGGTCCACGGCGAGAAGCTGCCGATCATGCACCTGCCGGGACGCGCGCGGGCCCGCCACCTCCTCAACCTGCTCGCCCCCGACGTCGCCGCCGCGTTGGCTGCCCTGATCCGCCAAGAGCACCCCCACGCGGCCGCACTCCTGCTGAACGTCGACTCCGCCCCCTACAGCACCGACTTCCAGATCGCCCACGTCCTCGACCACAACGGACACTCCCTCAACGACGTCACCGCCAGCACCGCCGAGCACGCTGCACCCGGCGGGCCCAGGTGGCGGGGCAACAACTCCTCCATCAGCCGAGCCGTCCGCCACCTGTGGCTCCACCCCGAGCACCGGACCCGCTACTTCCGGCCGCAGGGCTACCAGTCCCAGCTGTGGAACCAGGGCCTCCAGGCGCTCGTTCTACCCGTCGTTCCGGCCCTGCCCGCCGGAAAGGCCGCCAGGACGACCCCGTAGGCCCGTAAGCCGCCCCGGGCCAGGCCGCCCAGGCCGGGCCCGAGGCCTCGTCTCCCGAGCGCCATCGGAGCGCATGTCGGCGGCCATGATCGCGAACTCGATTAGCAGGCAATTGAGTTGGGCGGAAAGTCACTCGACTTCGGACAGTGATAGCGCCTACCCTCCGTAACATGGCGAAGAAGCGAGGGGTTGAGCCGACTCCTGAGGAGAACCTGGCCGCCGCCATCGTGAACGGCGTGCTAGGCACCCGCACGGTGGCGGTTGACGATCAGACCGAGCCCGGCATGATCGACGCCTGGCTCGCCGGGCCCGATGAGCCCGATGACGCGCGCACAATCGGGCTGGAGATCAGCTCCACCACGGATGGCAAGAATCAGGCCATGTGGAAGTCGATCAACAAGCAGTACGACGAGACCGTGATCCCTGGACTCCGCGGCGCCTGGACGGTCCGGTTCCGACAGGGTGCCCGGATCGGCGGCCCGCCGGCCGCGAAGCTCAGTGAATTCCTCAAGGACCTGGAGCGGCGGAGGGAGACCGGCGCGAGCCTGGAGTCCTACGAGGACACGACCCGGTGGGCCCACGGGTGGCCGGTGCCGAAGTACGCCACCGAGTTGGACATGATGAACAGCATCGGCATCATCTCGGTTGCGCAGATCAGCACCGACCCGGCGCTCTCCGGTCGTGTCTTCGCCTCAACCCTCGGCCACGGCGTCTCTTCGCCTACGGCCGAGCACATGGCCCCGTACGTCTCCGACTTCCTGACGACACCGGAGGGCCAGAACAAGGTCAAGAAGTTGGCGAAGGCGCCGGAGGCTCACCTGTTCATTTGGTCGGATTCGTCCCATATGTCCGTCGGCCTAGCGCTCAGGCATCGGTTCAAGCCGGTCGGCGACCCGGAGGTCCCGGACCACATCGGCGACATCTGGGTGGCGTCAAGGTTCGAGCCGGCGGCGGTCTACCGCTGGAACCGCGGTTCGGGGTGGGCGGTCCATGAGGTATCGGAGGAACTGCAGCAGGTCCCGGAGCCGGCCGCAGCCGAGTAGCAGGCCTGGGCACGTCGGGCGAGCCGAAGGGTTCCGTCCTGTTGGTCTGTCTAGCCGTTGAGCGCGGGGAACCGCGGGCCGGAACGAGCGCGGAAGTCGACTGCCGGGCGAAGTGAGCAGGCAACGTGCTTTGTCGGATAGGTTGTTGGCGGGTCGAATCGGGGGAGAGGGAAACCTCGCCCCTGCTGTTGGAAGATCCGACGGCTTCGAGTTTTCTGCTCCAGATCACCGCTGGTCACCGGTGGTAATGCTCGTGTGATCTGCCGCTCTGCGCCCCGGTGCGGGGACGATGCGGGGACGGAGCGGGGACGGAGCGGGGACGGAGCCTCCTGACCCGGGGGTGGACGAGGGTGGACCCGCTTGTCCGGTCGGTCGACTGACACCGGACCTGAGCTGCAGTAACGTGGACAGTGACGGATCAGGCTGGACCTGGGCAGCACAAGGAAACTGACCGGGCTTCGGACTTTTAATCCGTAGGTTCAGGGTTCGAACCCCTGGCGGCCCACGTGGAACGTGGCGGTCACACCGCCTCCGACCTGCAGCGCAGCACCCCGACTAATTCGAGTAGTCGGGGTGCTGCTGCGTTCGCGGGATATCTGCGTGAGCGGACTGCTAGACAAAGTCGAGTGCGGAGGCGGACTGAGCATCCTTCGGGAACCGTGCTCGGGGGACCAAGGCGACGGCGGCCTCGGCCTGGGTGAAGGCCAGCTCTGGCAGGACGCTGGCGTAGATGTCGCCTGTGATGGTGATGGAGGAGTGGCCGAGTAGCTCCTGGATCACTGGGACGACTGCAACACCATCCGGGCACCCACAAGATCCTCATGGGCAGCGCTGGTAGCCACCAGGTTCAGGCCACGATGGAGCTACGGGCCAGAACCGAAGGCGGAGCAAGTTATGGGGTAAGAATTTCTTACCCCGCCTCCGTCTGAAGGAGTGGGGGGCCTCTCGGTCAGCCCGAAGGTTCCGACGAGGGGGAGCGCAGGGCTTGTTCTGGCTTGGCAAGGGGCTCTTTGCTCGTTCTCCCGTCAGCTCCTGGTTCGGACCATGGCCGTGAGGTGGGGCGACTCGGGCGATGGCTGCTGGCTGTTGATGGCCGTATACCCCCAGGACTCGTACAGCGCCTGGACTTTGCCGTCGCCAGCGAGGGGGTTGACCATCAGGGTGACGCGCTTCTCGGTGCGGCCAGCCAGGAGGTCGTCATGGATGCGCCGCGCGGTGCCGGTGCCCCGCCATGGGATCCGCAGTCCGATTTCCTTGATCACCATGGTGCTGACCTCAGTGAAGCCGTCGGGCAGCGGTTCAGCCATGCGCTTCCAGTACCGGTCGTCGCCCGTCAGGGTGTTCCCGTAGGCATACCCGATGGCCGTCATGCCCTCGTACGCGATGACGGCTTCGAAACCTGGCTCTGTCGCGTGTCGGTCGAGGCGTTCGGCGAATGCCTCGACGCGGTAGTTCGCCAGGTGCAGCAGTGGGGCGCGGACGTCTGCGTAGACGTCCAGCAGGTCCTGCCGGGCATCGGGGGTGAGATCGGTGTAGTGGCGGAGGTCGACGGTCATGCGGTGGTCCTCCAGGTGTCGTGGGCATACTCGGTCCAGGTCAGGGCCGGGCTGCTGCCGTCGGCTACGGCGGTCAGCTTGGTGCCGAAGGCGGTCAGCATGCCGGTGACCCGGGGGTGAGTGGAGACCTCGGCCGGGACCGACATGGCGGTGGCGACGGCGGGTTCGAAGTCGCCCTGGCCGAGTTGAGCGTGGGCGAGGCGGACGGTGGTGATCGCGTGGGAGCGCTGCATCGCGCCGCGGCGAAGCGCCATGCTGCGGTGGGCGTGGGCTTCGGCGTCTTCCCAGTTTCCGGCGGCCAGGTGGGCGGCGAGGGCGAGGGAGTCGAGTTCGGCCTGGTCGTAGAACGCGGTGATCCACACGGGGCGGGACGCTGCGGCATCGGCGCGGTCGAGGGCGTCCTGCGCATGACCGAGGGAGCGTCGGACGGCGTTGGTGTCGCCGGTAAGGCCGTGGATAGCCGCGTGCCGGGCGTGTCCGAGGGAGGCGAACAGCGGGTCGCGGCGGGCGATCGGCAGGCCGCGGGCGGCATCGTTGGCGGCGAGCGCGTCGCCTGGGCGGCCGAGGTGCCGGTAGAGGCTCCCGGCGTGCGACCAGATCCGGAACTGGATGGCGGAGTCGCCGGACATCGCAGCGATCGAGGCGGCCTTCTGGTGGTGCTGGAGAGCGGCGTCGAAGCGGCGGCCGTCGATGGCCGCCCACATCGCGCTCGACATGAAGGAGGCCGCGCACGCGTACAGGGCCGATCGGATCCGCTGGCTCGCGATGCCGTGTTCCTGGAGGAAGAGTGCTTCGTCCGCGAGGGCGACCGCCTTGGCCTCGATGCTGACCCGGCCGCCGTGCAGGTGGTCGCTGGCGATGACCTCGGCGAAGCGGGCCTCCAGCAGTTGGATGTCAGCGGCGCCGATGCGGCGCGGTGCAGGGGCGGCAGCCGTGCCGGTGAGGGCGGCCACGGCGGTGCCGCCGGCGGCCGCTATGAAATCGCGTCGCCTCACGTCTGCCTCCGGTGTGGTGCGGGCCCGGCCCGTGGGGACGAAGCCGAGCTGTTCGGGCATGCAGTCGAATACTGCACCCAGTGCGACACGGATCTTTCCCGGTGGCCACCGGGTCACGCCGGTGAGCCAGTTGTGGACCGTGCGCTCTGATACGGTGCCCGGCTTCCCGGTCAAGGCCTTGATCTCGGCATTCACTTCGCGCGCTAACTCGGCCTTGGTCATGCGGCGTTCGGCCATCCTGCGGCGGAGAGCGACGTTTGCCACCATGCGGTCAACGTAGCCGCGCTGTCACCCGGTGTGCAGGGCCTCGGGTAATGGGATCGTCAAGTTTTCCGGTTGGTGTCGGGCCATGCAGCACCGAACTTTGCCTCACCACCGAGGCGTTGGCGGTCGTTCACTGGGTGTGCGCCCGCCATCGGAACCCCCGCGGCGGCGGCACCGACACATCCCTGCCCTCACTTCTGGAGTCCGCGATGCCGTTCCCTTCTGGTCTTTCCAGGCGAGCCCCGGTCACCTCGTGGACCAACCCGGGTGCGCCATCGTGACCGGCACGATCATCGCGCTGGGGGAACAGGGACCGGCCTCCGGGGCGAGCATCGAGCTGCCCTACCGGCCGGAGTCGGCGTCGCAGGCCAGGCAGCTGGTCCGGATGGTGCTGGCCGAGTGGAGTCTGGACGACCTGGTCGACGACGCCGTGCTCGTCGCCTCGGAGATGGTCACGAACTCCGCGAAGACCGGCTGCCACACGGCGATGACGTTCCAGATCATCCGGACGACGGCTGCCTCGGTGCGGATCCTGGTGACGGACGGCTGCCGCGTCCTGCCCGTGCGGATCAAGGCGGGCAGCGGCGACGAGTCCGGCCGCGGGCTCGAGCTCGTCCACAAGCTCACCCACGGCCGCTGGGGAGCATCCCTGGAACCTCTCGGCAAGACCGTCCATGCCGACCTTCGAGTCGGTGGGAAACCGTGAGGGGCCAGCACCGAGGCTCGGCGCGCGATCCGATCAGCACTGCCCTGCAGGCGGTCTGGATCACTGGCCACTTCGTCGTGCTCGGCCTGCTCGGCGCCCTGACCGACCACCAGCTCACGGGCGACGTGCTGCCCCGGATCGCGGCCTCCACTCCCGATACCGAGCCGCCGGCGCCCTCCATCTGACTCGCGAAGGAGTCCGCACGATGCAGACCCTGGACCGCTACCGGAGCCGCATCTCCCGCCGTCCGAAGGTGGTCGTCGCGCAGCCGGACGGCTTTTGCAACCTCAAGTGCACCTACTGCTACCTGCCTGACCGCGACCGGCGCACACCGATGCCCGTGGAGGTCGCCCAGGCCGTGGCCCGGTCGGTCGCCGAATTCGCCGACACCACCTCGGCGACACCGGTTGAGATCGTCTGGCACGCCGGTGAGCCGCTGGCCATCGGCCGTCGGCGGTTCGCCGAACTGCTGGCCTCGTTCGAGCCACTGCGGGAGGCCGGCCTGGTCGAGCACTCGGTGCAGACCAACGCCGTGCTGATCACCCCGGCGTGGTGCGAGTTCCTGACCGACTACGGGTTCCGGGTCGGGGTGAGCATCGACGGGCCGGCCGCGCTCAACCACCAGCGCGTCGACTGGGCGGGACGCCCCGCCTTCGACCGGATCATGAAGGGCATCGCCTGTCTGCGCGAGCACGGCGTGCGGTTCTCCACGATCGCGGTCGTCAGCGCCGAGAGCATCGGCGACCCCGAGGGCCTGCTGGACTTCATGGCTGGCCTCGGCTGCCACACGGTCGGCCTGAACATGGAGGAGCTGGAGGGCGTCAACACCAGCCGCGCGGTGCCCACCGTTGAACAGGCCGGCGAGTTCTGGCGTCGGGCCATCGCCTGGTCCCGCCGGCACCGCGGCCTGACCATCCGCGAGGTCGACCGCCTCGGCAGCTACCTGCGGGCCGCCCGCCTCAGCGGAGGAGCCGCATGGGACGAGCTGCTGATCGATCCGATACCGACCGTCTCCTCTGCTGGGGACGTCGTCCTGCTCTCGCCCGAGCTCGCCGGGATCAGCGATCCGGCATACGAGGACTTTCGGGCCGGGAACGTCATGGAGCTCAGCATCGGCTCCATGCTGGACCGCGCGCACGAGCTTCGGTACGTGCGCGAGTTCCTGACTGGCCTGGACGAGTGCGAGGCCACCTGCGAGTTCTTCGGCTTCTGCCGGGGAGCGCAGGCCGGCAATCGCTACTTCGAGAACGGTCGCCTGGACACCACCGAGACGAACTACTGCCGCGTGTCCAGGCAGGCCCTCATCACCGCACTGTCCGATACCGTCCGAGAGGAGCAAGCCGCATGACCGTCCTTGAACTGCTGGCGACCACCGACGCCCCGGTGGTCGCCGACCTCACCGTCGGCCAGCCCATCGCCGTTGCCGGGTTCGACAACCGGCCCACCTGGGACAACGCCGGATCGTCGTTCGACAACCGGCCGACTTGGGACAACTGGTCGAACAAGTAGTCCCGCCTGATGCACCCGGGCCCGCACTGCGCGGTGCGGGCCCGGGGCCCCGAACCGAGAGAGCGGAGCAAGCCCGTGGACAGCACCTTCGGCCGCGTCACCGTGACCCTGCCCAACTTGACCGAGCCCGGGCTCTACCTGTCCAACGTCACCGCGTTCGACTCCGCACGGGGCATCGTCCAGGACTTCCAGTACGCCGACGCCAACCTGCGGAACCTGGACCTCACCGACACCAACCTCATCACCGGCCGCGTCACCGGGCTTCGCGCCGACCGCGTCCAGTTCGAGAAGATCCGCCTCGACTCCGTCGAGTTCGACGGCTGCGACCTTGCCACCGCCCGCATCACAGATGCCAAGCTCTCCCGCGTCGTCTTCCGCAACTGCAAGATCATGGGAGCCGCCTTCACTGGCGTGACCCTGGACAACGTGCTGTTCGAGAACTGCAAGCTCGACTACAGCAGCTTCGAGCAGGTCCGGGCCATCGGGCCCCTGGCCTTCTCGAAGTGCGTTCTGAACGAGACGACGTTCACCGGAAGCGACCTCAGCCGGGCCGTCCTCGACGCCTGCAGCCTGCGGCTGGCCGAGTTCGGCCGGGGCAAGTACCAGGACCTCGATCTGCGCGGCAACGACCTGAGCACCGTCCGGGGCGCTGCCAACCTTGGCAAGGTCATCATCGACCGGGCCCAGCAGGCCGAACTCGCCGAAGCCCTGGTTGCCGAGCTGGACGTGACGTTCGCAGACACCCTCGACAGCCGCCGGTGAGACCAACCGGGAGGAGCCCGGAATGAACCTCGCCATCGCCCACCATGACCCTGCCGCCCTCGCCGAGCGGTGCGACGTCGCCGGCGTCCGCACCGCGTGCGGCGAGGCTAGTTACGAGGACGGGGCCGTTCTTCCCGACGGTCCCTGGCAACCCCTCACCGTCGACCTCGCCCAGCAGCTTCGACCGACCGCACTCACCCGAGACACCACGCTGGTCGAGCTCGTACGGCTCCCCGACGGGCCGGGACCGGCCAGCCTCGACGCGCTGGCCGATCCACTCGGCGACCCGAACGCCGTCCACATCGGTCGGGCAGCAAGCCCCGCGAAGGCCCTCACGACCACCCCGAACTACCGCGACGGACGGCGAATCGGCCTGCACGTCGACAACTGGGACAA
The DNA here is from genome assembly GCF_003751605.1 of Kitasatospora cineracea. NCBI lineage: Bacteria > Bacillati > Actinomycetota > Actinomycetes > Kitasatosporales > Streptomycetaceae > Kitasatospora > Kitasatospora cineracea. The sequence goes on along the minus strand of NZ_RJVJ01000001.1, from coordinate 1,150,056 downwards.
GCTCGCCTACCACGCCAAGCACCTCGGCCGTCGCCGCCTGTGCATCAACCTCGGGCCAGGCACCCGGTACATCCTGCTCGGCGACATCGACATCCAGGCCATCTGCCGCGAGGTCCATCCCGACATCGAGAACTGCTGCCCCCACACCGACGACCTCCGTGCGTACATCGCCAGCGGCCACCAGATGAACGTCTACCGCATCCGCCTGGAGCCCGGCGAGGGCTACATCGCCCCGACCGAACTGCTCCCCCACGACGGCTCAACCGAGGACCAGCCGGAACCGTCAACCGCCGCATTCTGGCTCGGCCACTGGCCACGCGGAGTTCTTCTCAGTCTCATCTGAGGGTGTCCCCGGTGCGATCTGGTGACTCGGCCAGAAGGAACCCTCTCCGGGCCGCCTGAGGGTCACATCGCGCACGTGATGTGTGTCACCATGACCTCGGTTTCGGCACGAGAGGGCTCGGACGAGGGAGCGCTATGCAGCAGTTGTACGTCGTCGGCTTCAAGGTCGACGACGCAAGTGGCAGCGGCACAACATCGGCCTTCGACCGGCTCCTGTCGCACATGGAGGCCCATGTCTCACCAGCGACAACCGGACTGTCCGTAGAGGTCGTTATGGCCCAGAAGGGCGAGGTCGTGATTCCTAGTCACCTCCCCAGTAGGCCTGACCAGCGCGTGACCTGGACCCCGATCACCGCCAGTAGCAGTGTGCGCGCCCTCCGAATGGAGATCGAACAAGATCTTCCCAAGGGGGGTAGGTTTGTATGTCAGCTCACCGCCTCGGAGTTCGATGGCACAACTGCGTTCCGGGTGGCGATGGGGAGGAAGAGCGGCGGCATACTCGCTCCCGCAACCGTAGAAGCCCTGAAGCCGCCCCGAGCTCTCAATACGATCATGAGCGATCCCGAGCTCCGCCGAATGGACGGGACAGACAGCATTAGCTCTACTGTCATGCCAGTCCTTACAGCCGAGGTGGGTGCGGTTCGCGAGCGCCTTGAAGGCGCGCAGAGGCGCTTGCCGATTCTTGTGGTCTCCTCGATTCGCATGATGGGTGCGCCGGATGACTTCGCCCGCAAGGCCGCCCGCCGACTTGCCGGCCTGGCCCATGTAGTGGTCGTCTCTGGCTGGTTGGCGTTTGACTCCTTCAATGCAAATATCGACCAGAATCTGCTGCCAAGAGATGGCGCCCGTCTCTACTGGCCCACCACGGACGCCCGGAACCCGTGGTGGGGAGCGGCTGAGCTCTACGGCGACCACGAAGCGCTCCTCGGAAAGATAATTCGTCTCCTGGCTCCCCTCAGCGTCGTGGCACGGGGCAGGGACCGCCTCTGGGATGCCGTACGTTCAGCCGAGACGAACGCCATCCTCGAAAGCCTTGCCGGGGAAGCCGAGAGCGAGCAGGTTTCCCTTCTGATGGAAAAGTTGGAGGAGGAGAGAAACCAGACGATCGAACTTCTCGAGAAGAACGAAGCGCTGGAAAGCAAGGTCGGTCGACTGGAGATCGACGTTGCGAATCTCGAGGCCAGACTGGAGGTTGAATCCGCTCCACCGGTGGCCGAGCCAGCCGAAGAACAACAGTACCCAGCCACAGGTGGTCGAGACTTCTCCACCGACTGGGCCCGGTGGAGCGTAGAGTCCGATGGAGCTCTAGTCTTCACCTCTAACGCCATGACGCAATGGCGCAAATGCTCGTATCAGAACTTTGAGCAGATGCGGGAGGCGTTGGATCTGCTAGCCGCCCTTGCCAAGACATGGAGGGAGCAGAAGGCCAAGGTCGGAACCTCATTGGTCTCCTGGATCGGCGACCAGACATCGCTGACGTATGCACCCGAGGACGAACCCCTTCGAATCCGGAGGCTGCACGAGTTCACGTTCGAGGGACAGACTTGGGATCGACAGCCTCACATCAAGCTCGTTGACAACACCTCACCGGACCGCGTAGGTCGGATCTACTTCGCCATCGACAGCGAAAGGTACAGGTGGATTGTTGACTACGTCGGATTGAAGTTGTACGGCTTGTAACCGGTTGCCAGTCGAACCACTGGCCTGGGTGGTGTCGTGTGGGATTGCTGTACAGCAGCGAAGTACAGCAATCTCGGCGACCTGGGGTGTCCGACAGTGACCACCGGTGTGCCTGGCCCGATCCGGCGAGGGCGGGCTCCGGAGGAGCCCCCGCCAGCCCTCTGCGCGGTTGGAAGCCACACCCGTCCGGCGGACGGGCAGCTACCCCGCCGTCCGACAAGGTGTGGCGAAGCGGGCGTGGCACGGCCGGATCGGCAAAGGCCGATGTCATGTCGAACGCGCCCTGTTGCTCAGCCCTGACTTCGTCCGCCAGAACCCGAGAACGGACAGCCCTGGCTGTCCGCGCTGAGGATGCTCCTGCGTGAGCGGTGTGTGAGCGGACTGCGCGACAGTGACCGTCCGACGCCGGACGGGCCGTCACCGAGCAACCCCACATGCGGCAGGGATAACAGCAAGTAGCCGATCGTAGCCCGTCGGATCACGATCCGTATCGATCTTTTAATCCGTAGGTTCAGGGTTCGAACCCCTGGCGGCCCACCTGCGACGAGGAGGCTCGGCTCCTCACGTTCGTACTGCGGCACCCCGGCTGACCGAAGCGCCGGGGTGCCGCAGTGGTTTCGGGCGGCCCGGCGGAGATCATCGGAAATCTCAAGGCACTCCTGGAGAACGTTGCGAGTGACTCCGGCTACGACCGGCCGTTCACCTCGCCCGGGGCGGACACTCCGACCCAACTGCGCAAGGTGATGCACCTCGTGGGCACCTGTGGGCTGCTGGTGGGTGAGGGGCGCCCACGCGCTTGAGACTCACGGAGGCAGCTCGTCACTTTCTCGCCACCAGTGACGAGCTCTACCTGATCGGGGTACTCCACGCGAACGTCAGGTTGGTCCGGGCACCACTGCGGAAAGAGGCGGTCACGGATCCGCCCGAGCCGTCCCCGCGGCCCGGCCCCGTGCCGGCGCCACGGGAGCGGGGGACACCGCGGTGGCGGTGGCCGAGGGCGTGGATCCGAGGCTGGTCCGGAAGTGGGCCGAGAGCCAGGGGCGGGTGATCAGCGAGCGCGGACGGCTGTCCAGCGGGCTGATCAAGGACTACCGGCGTGCCCGTGAACCGGCGGGTGGCTGACACCGCGGGGGTGGGTGATTCGGCTGGTGGGTGCACCGGCCGACGGTTCGCCGCGTCCGGGTCGGGCCCTGATGGCGACCGTCGGGAGGAAGGCCCTTGGCGAGTCGTAATACGCGTAATAAACTGAGGGCATGGCCAAGACCAGGATCAGCATCAGTCTCGACAGCGATCACGCCGAGCGCATTCGGGAGCATGCCGAGCGCGCGGGCCTGGATGTTTCGGCTTATCTCGTCAACGCCGCTACCCGACAGATGGCCGAGGCGGAAGCCGCCGAGGCGCAGTTCGCGCGGATCGACGCGGTGATTGCCGCAGCGGAGGCGGAGGCTGCCGAACTTCCTCCGCTGCCCGACGTCGTCGATGAAGACCTGACTGAGCAGGAGCGTCGGGAGGTCGCGGAGGCCATGGAACTCATCTACGGTGCGGATGCTCCTGCGGCCCGTCCGGGCAACGCCGCGTGACCTCGCGGGTGCCGGTCTACGACACCGGCATGCTGATCGCGCTCGCCGACCGGAAGCCCAAGGCGGTGCGGCTGCACGCCGGTCTCAAGGACACGCCGCACCGCGCGGTCGTGCTCGGACCGGTGCTGGCCCAGGTGTGGCGGCCAAGTCCCGCCACCGTGCACGCCATGGCCGCCGCCCTCAAGGACTGCACGGTGCCACAGGCGCGGAGTTCAGTCCTGGCGATGCGCCCCACCACCGCTGGACAGACGGTCTGCATCATGTGTGCGACCGGGCCGGATCTGACGGAGTGGCAGCGCGTCGGTAGCGCGCTCGCTGTGGCCGATCTGCCTCCGAAGAAGCGTCCGGACGCGGTGGACGCCCTGGTCGCGTTGACAGCGGTCCGGCATGGCAGTGCTGTTGTCTTCACCAGTGACCCGGCTGACCTCACGGCTTACCTGAAGGCGTTGGACGCCCAGGACGTTCATGTGGTCCAGGTCTGATCCCGTCCTCGGAACAGAACAGCGGGGGGAGGGCGTCGAACCTTGCGTCCGGTCGCGTCATCGGTGGCCTCGGGAGTCTCGGCTCACTGCCGGTGCGTGAGCCATGCGCGTGCGGGGCGGTGAAGGCGGCGCGGTGGCCGGTGACGCCGAGCGGGGCGACCCGGGCGGGGCGCAGTTCCTCGACCTTGGCGGTCAGCAGGCTTGCGCCTGAGCGGAGTTCGTCGTCGGACAGTTCCCGGACGCCTGCGGTGGGGCGGTCGACGAGGTTGCTGATGCCGAGCCCGAGGGGGAGGAGATCGTCCTGTTCGGCGGCGGTGAGCAGGCGCGGGGTGAAGCCGGAGCGGTGCAGGGCGGGCCGGAAGCGGTTGCCCGGCCGGTTGGAGTGCAGGCCGGAGGCGGCCGAGCGCAACCCCGGGTTGATTCCGCAGGACAGCACGTGCGCGCCGGGCCGGGTTTCGTATCGGGCGGGTATCGGCGGGCGCTCGGGCGGGCGTCGGTTCCGGTGCGGTGGTGGGGCGGCGGGACGGCGCTGACCTGCGGGTTCGGGGGGCCGGTGCGGGCTGCGGCGGCGTCGGCGGAGGGCCGGGCTGCCGTATCGTTCGCCGGAGGGGAAAGCCGCCGGACCGCCGTGGACAGGAGCCTTCGATCGTGACCTCGCCGACGCCGCCCCCGGTCCGGATCCTGCTGGTGGAGGACGACGAGCTGATGCGCCGCTCGTTCGCCGTCGCGCTGGAGCGCTACGGGTACCGGGTGGAGACGGCCGAGGACGGGCTGGCGGGCCTGGAGGCGTTCCGGGGCGGGGAGTTCGACCTGCTGGTGCTGGACGTGATGCTGCCGGGGCTGGACGGGATCGGGCTGTGCCGGCGGGTGCGGGAGAGCAGCCTGGTGCCGGTGCTGATGATGTCGGCGCGCGGCGACGGCCTGGACGTGGTGGCCGGGCTGGAGGCCGGGGCGGACGACTACGTGGTGAAGCCGGTGGAGACCTTCGTGCTGGTGGCCCGGATCCGCTCGCTGCTGCGCCGGGCCACCTACCGGCAGGCCCCCGAGGAGGGGACGGCGCTGGTCTTCGACGGGCTGCGGATCGACACCGCCGCGATGGAGGTCTCGCTCGACGGCCGGCCGGTCGCGCTGACCCCCACCGAGCTGAAGCTGCTGCTGGAGTTCGCCGCCCGTCCGGGCGTGGTGCTGGAGCGGCACACCCTGCTGCGCAACGTGTGGGACTACGGCTGGGACGGCGACAGCCGGGTGGTCGACCTGGGCGTGCAGCGGCTGCGCGGCAAGATCGGCCGGGACCGGATCGAGACGGTCCGCGGTTTCGGCTACAAGTTCCGGCGCTGAGCGCGGTGCGGTGGCGAGGGCGCGGGCGCGGGCTGCGGTGGCGGATCGCCGCGCTGGCCGCCGGCACGGCCTGCCTGGTCGCGGTGGTGCTCGGGGCGCTGGTGCACCTGTGGACGGTCGAGGACATCCGCAGCCGGGGCGAGGCGCGCGCCTTCAACACCGTCTACTCGGCGATGGACGTCTACCGGCGCACCGGCGCCCTCTCCGACGGCGCCGCGCTCGACCCGCCCGGGCTGCCCGAGCGGCTGCGCGGTCCCGACGACGGCGACCGGCACACCGCCTACGACGACCGGGTCGGCGCGGGCCCGAGCGCGTGGGCCGCGCAGCGCACCGGCGGGCCGGGCAGCCCGGTGCTCGCCGTGCAGGTCAACCTCGGACCGGAGCTGTCCAACGTGCCCCGGCTGGACGCGGCGATGGCGGTGGCCGCGCTGCTCGCGCTCGCGGTGGCGGTGCCCGCGTCGGTGTACGGGGCCGGGCTGCTGGCCCGGCGGCTGGGACGGGTCGCCGAGACCGCGACCCGGATCTCCGCCGGTGACCTGGATGCCCGGACCGGCCCGGTCGCGGGCCGCGACGAGGTCGCCGCGATCGCCGCGACGGTCGACGCGATGGCCGACTCGCTGGCCCGACGGCTGCGCGGCGAGCGGCAGTTCACCGCCGACGTGGCGCACGAGCTGCGCACCCCGGTGGGCGGGCTGCTGGCCGCCGCCGACCTGCTGCCGGAGGGGGAGACGGAGGACCTGATCCGGGCCCGGATCCGCGACCTGCGGGGACTGGTGGAGGACCTGCTGGAGATCTCCCGGCTGGACGCGGGCGCGGAGCAGCCGGTGCGGGTGCGGGTGCCGTTGGGGGAGGTCGTGCGGGAGGCGGTCGCGCGGACCGGCTTCGGGGCCGAGGTCTCCGTACGGGACGCCGCGTCGGTGGAGACCGATCCGCGGCGGCTGGAGCGGATCGTCGCGAACCTGGTGGTGAACGCCCACCGGCACGGCGCCAGGCCGGTGCTGGTCACGGTCGACGGCCCGACCGTCGAGGTGCGCGACCACGGCCCCGGCTTCCCCGCGGAGCTGCTGCGGGACGGCCCGCGCCGGTTCCGGACGGGGGCCGCCGGGCGGGGCGCCGGGCACGGCCTGGGGCTGACCATCGCGGTGGGGCAGGCGCGGCTGCTGGGCGCGGAGCTGGGCTTCGCCAACGCGGGCGACGATGGCGCAGGGGGCGGCGGTGCGGGGGCCGGTGGTGCGGTGGCCACGTTGCGGCTGCCGGGCTGAGCGTCCCGGCTGCTTCCGAACTGCTGCGAAGCGGAGCGGGCGTCGATACACGACGGGGCGGGGCGCCGATACATCGCCCGGACACCCTTCGAAGTGCAGCGATCCGCCCTTCGAACAGGAGCCCCATCGTGACCGCCCACCCGCTCACCCTGCCCGCGACACCGGGGACCGCCGCCGCCACCGCCGACCTGACCAAGGTCTACGGCAGCGGCGACACCCGGGTCACCGCCCTGGACGGGATCAGCGTCGCCTTCCGGGAGGGCGAGTTCACCGCGATCATGGGGCCGTCCGGCTGCGGCAAGTCGACGCTGATGCACTGCGCCGCCGGGCTGGACACCCCCACCTCGGGCTCCGTCCGGATCGGGACGACGGAGCTTGGCGGGCTGAGCGACCGTCAGCTCACCCGGTTGCGCCGCGACCGGATCGGGTTCGTCTTCCAGGCGTTCAACCTGCTGCCCACGCTGACCGCGCTGGAGAACATCACGCTCCCGCTGTCGCTGGCGGGGCGCAGGCCCGACCGGCAGTGGCTGGACCGGGTGGTGGCGATGGTCGGGCTCTCCCAGCGGCTCGGCCACCGCCCCGCCGAGCTGTCCGGCGGCCAGCAGCAGCGCGTCGCGGTCGCCCGGGCGCTGGTCGCGCGGCCGTCGATCGTGTTCGCCGACGAGCCGACCGGCAACCTCGACTCCCAGGCCGGCGCCGAGGTGCTCGGCTTCCTGCAGTCGTCCGTACGGGAGTTGGGGCAGACGGTGGTGATGGTCACCCACGACCCGGTGGCCGCCGGGTACGCGGACCGGGTGGTGTTCCTGGCCGACGGGCGGCTGGCCGGCGAGCTGGCGCACCCCACCCCGGACCGGGTGCTGGACGTCGTGCGGCGCTTCCCCGGTGGCAGCCCGCAGGCCCCCGTCGTCACCGGCTGAGTCCGTGCCCGTGTCCGTGCCCGTGCTCGTATCCGTGTCCGTGTCCGTGTCCGTGCTCGTATCCGTGCTCGTGTCCGTCCCTACTTCCGAAAGCCGCTCATGCTGACCACGGCCCTGCGCAACGTGCTCGCGCACAAGGCGCGCCTGCTGATGACCGTCCTCGCGGTCTGCCTCGGTGTCGCGTTCGTCTCCGGCACCCTCGTCTTCGCGGACTCCACCGCGGCCGCCCACCGGGCCGCCGCGTCGCGGGACTTCGCCGACGTCGCGGTGTCGGTGACCGCGAAGGAGTCCCCTTCGGCCCCCGACGCGCCGGGCGTGCTGACGGACGCGCTCGCGCACCGGCTCGCCGAGGTGCCCGGCGTCGCGGCGGTGCGTCCGTCGGTCGACGGCACCGCGGTGCTGAACGCGGCCGACGGCACACCGCTGCGGGTCAAGCGCGGGACGAACCTCGCCGCCGCGTACGACCCGGCGCGCCACCCCGTGGCGGAGGGCCGGGCACCGGCCGCCGAGGGCGAGATCGCCGTCGACCGGGGCACCGCGAGCGCCGGCGGCCTCCACCTCGGCGACCCGGTCACCCTGGCCACGGACGGCCCGGCGCTCACCGCGCGGCTGGTCGGCACCGTCACCACCCGGGACAGCCGGGTCACGGCCGGCGGCACGCTCGTCCTCTTCGACCGGGCGACGGCGCAGAAGCTGTTCTCGACGCCCGGGAACTACACCGGCATCGACGTGTCCGCGGAGCCGGGAACGGGCCAGGACGAGCTGGCCGAGCGCATCGAGGGGATGCTCCCGGCCGACCGGGCCGAGGTCACCACCGGGCAGGCACAGGTCGCCCAACAGGCGCTCTACGTCGGCACGTTGACCCGCGGCTACCAGAAGATGCCGATGGTCTTCGCCGGGGTGGCGCTGTTCGTCGGCTCGTTCCTGGTGGTCAACACCTTCACCATGCTGATCTCCCGGCGCACCCGCGAGATCGCGCTGCTGCGGGCGGTCGGCGCGACCCGGCGCCAGGTGGTGCGCTCGCTGCTCGCCGAGGCCGCGCTGGTCGGCGTCGTCGCGTCGGCGCTCGGGTTCGTGCTCGGGCTCGGCGTCGCCGCCGTCCTGCCGGACCTGCTGAGCGGTGACGGCGCCCGGCTGCCCGAGGGCCCGCTGGTGATCGGCGCCCGGCCGGTGGCGGCCGCCCTGTTCGTCGGGGTGGGCGTGACGGTGCCGGCCGCCTGGCTGCCGTCGCGCCGGGCCGCCCGGATCGCGCCGGTCGAGGCGTTGCGCTCGGCCGCACGGCCCGCCGGCCGTTCCCGGCCGCGCACGGTCGCCGGAGCGGCACTGCTGCTGCTCGGCACCGGCCTGCTGGTCTCGCTCGCGGGCTCGGCGGAGGACGCCTCGGAGGAGAACCTGCGCAGCGCGATGCTCGGCTGCGGCGTCCTGGTGGTGGCCCTGGTCCTGCTGGCGCCGGTGCTCGCGCCGCCGGTGGTCCGGCTGACCGGGCCCCTCGCCCGCCGCTTCGGGACCGCCGGCCTGCTCGCCCGGCAGAACGCGCTGCGCGACCCCCGGCGCACGGCCGCGACCGCCGCCACCCTGCTGATCAGCACCGCCCTGGTCAGCGGGCTCGCCACCATCGGCAACTCCACCGGGCGGGCGCTCGACCGGCAGGCCGCGGCCGGGCTCGGTGCCGACTACGTGATCAGCACCGGCGACACCATGACGGGCCTCGACCCGGCGGCCGTCCGGCGGGTGGCCGGCACGCCCGGCGTGCGGACGGCGAGCGCGGTCGCCGACTCCACGGCGGTCATCGGCGGCCGCGTCCGGGAGGTCTCCGGCGTCGATCCGGCGGACGCCTCCGCGACCATGAGGCTCGACTTCGTCAGCGGTTCGCTCCAGGACCTCGGGCCCGGCCGGATCGCCGTCTCCAGCAGCGTCGCCCGGGAGACCGGGGTCGGCGCGGGCGGACGACTGAACACCCGGCTCGGCCGCGGAGCGGAGTTCACCGAGTACACCGTGGTGGGCGTCTACCGGGACAACCCCACCGCCCGCGACGCGGTCGGCGCCCGCGACGAGGTGCAGCGCGACAGCTACCTGCCCGGCTCCCTCCAGCGGATCCTGGTGCGGGGGGACGGCGTCTCCGAGGGCGCGCTGCGGACGGCGGTCGGCAACAACCCGCTGCTGAAGGTCCAGGACCGCGCCGCCCTCGTCCGCGAGGCCGCCGGGACGACGGGCGACCTGCTGACCCTGATGTACGGGCTGCTCGCGATCGGCGTGCTGATCTCGGGCCTCGGCATCGTGAACACCCTCGCCATGTCGGTCGCCGAGCGGACCCGCGAGATCGGCGCGCTGCGGGCCCTCGGCATGGACCGCGCCGCCGTCCGCCGGATGATCCGGCTGGAGGCCCTGACGGTCGCCGCGTTCGGCACCCTGCTGGGCCTGGCGGGCGGCCTGTTCGGCGCCTGGGCGGTCGGCGCGCTGGCCGGTGGCGCGCTGGACCAGTACGCCCTGGCCCTGCCCTGGGGAACGCTCGCCCTCCTCTGCCTGGCCTCCCTGGCGGTCGGCGCGCTCGCCGCCGCCGTCCCCGCCCGCCGGGCGGCCGCCCTCAGCCCGCTGGAGGCCGTCGCGGAGGCGTAGGCGCCGTGCTCCTGCGGGAGCGCTGCGTGAGCGGACCGCGTGGCACGGCCCGTCCGATCCCGGACGGGCCGTCACCGCGCGGTCCCGCGTTCAGCTCTTCAGGGCTGTCTCCAGGCCCTCCGCCTGGTTCGGTGTCAGCAGCTTGGACACCCGCAGGACCTCGGCGCCGTGCACGTAGTCGTACTCGGTGAAGACCGGCATGTTCTTGATGATGCCCGCGATGTAGTCGACCCGGGCCTGTGCGTCGGCCGCGGTGGCGAACACCTCGACCGACCCGCCGCGGGTCACCGAGTCCTCGTCCTCGCCTTCGACGTCTGCGGGCTGGATGCGCGCGTCGGCGAACGCGGTCTTGGAGAGGTACTGGTGGGGGCGGCCGAGGAGGTGGTTCGGGTCGTTGTCGGCGGTGTAGGTCTTCACTTCCCTGACGTTCGGCACGGTGGCGGAGAGCGCCGCGACTGCGGCCCCGGCATCGCGGGGTGCCGCCGAGTCGGGCTGCGGTACGGCCGGGTTCGAGGCCCCCGCCGACGGCGCCGCTGCGGTGGGGGCGGTGGCGGCCCGTGCCGCGGGGCTGCTGGCGCCCGAGCCGCTGGAGCATCCGGTCAGGGCTACGGCGATGCCGGCAGCGATGGCGGTGAGGGCGGTGCGGCGCATGGATCTCCCCTGGTGGCGTGGTGTGCAGGGGGACGCTACCGGCCTGGTGGGCGGCGTGGAGCAGGTGTGCTCAACTCGTGACTCCCCCCGCTTCCTCCGGGGGCGGCGGCGGGGGCGGGGGCGGGGCGGGGTCCGGGTCAGGGGGTGGCGGTGGTGAGGAGGACGTCGACCAGGCGTTGGGCCGCGTCGGGGCGGCCGTGGTGGCGGGAGCGGGTGGCCATGGTTTCGCGGTGGTGGGGGTCGGCGAGCAGGGGGGTGAGGGCGGTGCGGAGGTGGTCGGGGGTGACGGGGGCGAGGAGGGCGGTGGCGGCGCCGGACCGGTGGAGGTGGGTGGCGTTGTGGGCCTGTTCGTTGCCGGCGGAGGAGGCGAGGGGGACGAGGACGGCGGCCTTGCCGAGGGCGGTGAGTTCGGCGAGGGTGCCGGCGCCGCTGCGGCTGACCACGAGGTCGGCGAGGGCCAGGACGTCGGGGAGTTCGGCGCCGAGGTAGCCGGTCAGGAGGTAGCGGGCGGCCAGCTGGGGCGGGAGGGCTTCGGCGTGGGTGCGCAGGGCGGGCTCGTTGGCGGGGCCGCACTGGTGGATGACGTTGGCCCGTTCCAGCAGCCACGGGAGGGTCGCGGACACCAGGGTGTTGATCTGCGCCGAGCCCTGGGCGCCGCCGGTGACGTAGACGGTGGGCAGGGTGCGGTCGAAGCCGTCCAGGCCCAGGGCGGCGACGGCCTTGTCGGCGTGGCCGGCCAGGACGGCGGGGCGGACCGGGTTCCCGGTGACGGCGGCGGTGGGGCGGGCGGACTTCGGGAGCAGGGGGAGCGTCGACTCGGAGGAGACGGCGACCCGGGTGGCGGCGCGGGCGAGCAGCCGGTTGGCCAGGCCGAGGCGGACCGTCTGCTCGTGCACCACCAGCGGGACCCGGCAGGAGCGGGCGGCGAGCCCGACCGGCACCGCCACGTACCCGCCGGTGGCCAGGACGACGTCCGGCCGGAACCCGGTGATCAGTGCGCGGGCCTGCCAGGCGCCCAGCGGGACCCGGCACATGTCGCGGACGTTCGCCGGGGAGAGCAGTTTCAGCGGGTTGGAGGAGCGGCGGATCTTGCCGGTGGCGACCGGGGCGAAGCGGATGCCCTCGGCGGGCGCGACCCGGGCCTCCAGGCCGGCGGCGGTGCCGATCCAGAGCACCTCGACCGTCCGCCCCTGCGCGGCCAGCCGCTCCTGCAGCGCCCGGACCGCCGTCAGCGCGGGGTAGGTGTGCCCGCCGGTGCCGCCGCCGGTGACCACCAGTCGCAGTGGTCCGCCCTGGTGCGTGGGTGCCATGTGGGTCTCCTGGGTGCGGTGTCGGCGGGTTGACGGGTCATCAGGCTACGGCCGGGTGGGGGAGGGGTGGCACGCGGGAGCGGGCATAGCGGGGCAAAAGGGGTGCCGGATTGGTAGCGTTCCGCCCGCGGCGGCGGCCGGGCGGCGGCCGGCGGGAGGGAGTGGTGCGGGTGGTGGCGGAGGAGGCGGTCCGGGAACCGGCGGTCGGCACGGCGAAGTTGACGCTGCGGACGCTGACCATGCTGGTGGTGGGCTCGATGGTCGGCGCAGGCGTGTTCTCGCTGCCGGGGCGGTTCGCGCAGGAGACCGGGGTGCTGGGCGCGCTGGTGTCCTGGCTGATCGCCGGGACGGGCATGCTGATGCTGGCGCTGGTGTTCCAGGCGCTGGCGGTGCGGCGGCCGAAGCTGGACGCGGGCGTGTACGCGTACGCGAAGGCGGGTTTCGGCGAGTACCTGGGCTTCTTCTCGGCGTTCGGCTACTGGGCCAGCGCCTGCGTCGGCAACGTGACGTACTGGGTGCTGATCATGTCGACGGTCGGGGCGCTGGTCCCGGCGCTCGGGGACGGGGACACCGCGCTCGCGGTGGTGCTCTCCTCGGCCGGGCTGTGGGGGTTCTTCCTGCTGGTGCGGCGCGGCGTGCGGGAGGCCGCGATGATCAACCGGGTCGTCACGGTGGCCAAGCTGGTGCCGATCCTGGTGTTCGTGGTGCTGGCGCTGTTCTGCTTCAAGTCGGACGTGTTCGCCGCCAACTTCCGGGGCGCCTCCTACGCGGGCTCGCTGTACGACCAGGTGCACGGGACGATGCTGGCCACCGTGTTCGTCTTCCTCGGGGTGGAGGGCGCCAGCGTCTACTCCCGGCACGCGAGGCGGCGTTCGGACGTCGGCCGGGCCACGGTGCTCGGCTTCCTGAGCGTCTTCGCGGTGTTCGCCTCGGTCACGGTGGTCTCCTACGGCCTGCTGCCGATGAGCGAGATCGCCGGGCTGCGGCAGCCCTCGATGGCGGGCGTGCTGGAGGCGGCGGTCGGCACCTGGGGGAAGGTGCTGGTCAGCGTCGGGCTGATCGTCTCGGTGCTGGGCGCGTACCTGGCGTGGACGCTGATGGCCGCCGAGGTGCTGTTCGTCGCCGCCAAGGACGAGGACATGCCGCGTTTCCTGGCCCGCAGCACCGGCCGGGACGTGCCGGTGCCCGCGCTGCTGCTGACCACCGCGCTGTCGCAGGTGATGCTGGTGGTCACGGTCTTCTCCGACGACGCCTTCGACTTCGCGCTCGACCTGACCAGCACGCTCAGCCTGATCCCGTACCTGCTGGCGGCCGGCTACGCGGTGCGGGTGGCCCGGCAGGACCGCTCGGGGGCGGGCGCGCTGCTGGTGGCGGGCCTGGCCACCGGCTACACCGCGTTCCTGGTGTACGCGGCGGGCTGGGCGTACCTGCTGGTGTCGTTCATCGTCTACGCGCCCGCCACCGTGCTGTTCGTGATGGCCCGCCGCGAGCAGGGCCGCCGGCTGTTCTCGCCGCGCGAGGCGGTGGTGCTGGTGGTGTCCGCGGCCGGTGCGGCGCTGGGCGTGGTGGCGCTGGCGGCCGGGTGGATCAGCCTGTGAGACCCGCCGGGCGCCGGAGCGGCCGGCGTCCGAGGAATGCCGGGACGGTCGACGTCCTCCGGGTGCCGGGACGGCCGGTGTCCGACGGGTGCCGGAGCGACCGGCGTCCGCCGTGCTGCGAAAGGACTGCTGTGACGACTGCGATGGGTGTCCACTCCGAGGTCGGTCGGCTGCGCAAGGTGCTGGTCTGCCGGCCGGGGCTCGCGCACCGGCGGCTGACCCCCGGCAACGCCGCCGACCTGCTGTTCGACGACGTGATGTGGGTGGAGAACGCCCAGCGCGACCACGCCGGTTTCGTGGCCGAGCTGACCGGGCGCGGCGTCGAGGTGGTCGAACTGCACGACCTGCTGGCGCAGACCATGGCCGTGCCCGGCGCCCGGGACTGGCTGCTGGACCGCAAGATCGTCCCCGACCAGGTCGGGCTGGGGCTGGTCGACGGCACCCGCGGCTACCTGGAGACCCTGGACCCGGCGGCGCTCGCCGAGTACCTGGTCGGCGGCCTGGCCACCGCCGACCTGCCCGGCGAGTTCCGCTCCGGCTACCTGGCGCTGGCCCGGGAGGCCACCGGCGTGCGCGAGTACCTGATGCCGCCGCTGCCCAACACCCTCTACACCCGCGACACCACCTGCTGGCTGTACGGCGGCGTCACGCTCAACCCGCTGTACTGGCCCGCCCGGCACGACGAGACGCTGCTGATGAAGGCGGTGTACGCCTTCCACCCGGACTTCGCGGGCGCCACCGTCTGGTGGGGCGACCCCGAACGGGACTGGGGCCAGTCCACCTTCGAGGGCGGCGACGTCATGCCGGTCGGCAACGGCCTGGTGCTGATGGGCATGAGCGAACGCACCTCCCGGCAGGCGATCACCCAGGTCGCCGCCGCGCTGTTCGCCGCGGGCGCGGCCCGCCGGGTGGTGGTCGCCGGGATGCCCAGGCTGCGCTCCGCGATGCACCTGGACACCGTCTTCACCTTCGCCGACCGGGAGACCGTCACCCTCTACCCGGCGATCATGGACCGGGTGCACGCCTTCTCGCTCTACCCCACCGACCGCGCCCCCGGCGTCGAGGTGGTGGACGAGGGCTCCCGGGCGTTCACCGCGGTGGTCGCCGAGGCGCTCGGCCTGCCCGCGCTCCGGGTGATCGGCACCGGCGGCGACGTCTACGCCTCCGAGCGCCAGCAGTGGGACAGCGGCAACAACGCGGTGGCGCTCGAACCCGGGGTGGTGGTCACCTACGACCGCAACACCACCACCAACGCGCTGCTGCGCGCGGCCGGCATCGAGGTGGTCACCATCGTCGGCGCGGAACTCGGCCGCGGGCGCGGGGGCGGGCACTGCATGACCTGCCCGCTGGTCCGCGATCCCGTGGACTTCTGACGGGCGGTGGGCCCCGGCGGACGACGGGCTCCTGACGGTCCGGCAGCCGAGGGGGAGGGGTGGCGGGAAGTGTTCGGCGAAGTGTTCGGAAAACCCGTGAAACATGCGGTGCCGGCCGTGCATCTATAGGGGTGACAACCCGGAACGGCCGGGTCACGGGGGTGCGATGTGATACGCGGACAGGCCGGGAACGCCGGGCCGGGAGCCCGGCGGCGGGCGGACGGCGCACCGGGCGGGGCGGCGGACGGCATATCGGGCGGCATACCCGGCGGCGGGCCGGACGGGGAGCCGGGCGCCGCGTCCGGGGGCCGGGCCGCGCGGCGGGAGGCGGCCCGGCGGCAGGGGCGACGGGGCCGGCGGCGGCTGCGGCGCTGGCAGAAGGCGGTGCTGTGGACGGCGGCCGGGGCGGTGGTGCTGACCACCGGCGCGGGCGGCTACCTGTACTACCGGCTGAACGCCAACATCCAGAACGCGCCGCTGTTCGCGGGCGAGGAGGGCGACGCCGGGAAGGAGGTGCCGGACGCCTTCGGCCGCACCCCGATCAACGTGCTGGTGATCGGCTCCGACTCGCGCGACGACCCGGAGGACTGCCGGATCGGCGGCGACTGCGGCGGCGGTGCCAACGCCGACGTCAACCTGCTGCTGCACGTCTCCGCGGACCGCAGCAACGCGACCGTGATGAGCATCCCGCGCGACCTGGTGACCGACCTGCCCGGCTGCAAGGACAAGGCCGGCAAGTCCGTCTTCAAGGCGCAGCGCGGCATGATCAACTCCACCCTGCAGGGCGGCCCCGGCTGCACCGTGGCGGCCGTCCGCAAGCTCACCGACCTCCCGATCGACCACTTCGTGCAGGTCAACTTCACCGGCGTGATCAAGATGTCGGACGCGGTGGGCGGCGTCCCGGTGTGCGTCAGCGACAACGTGTACGACCCGTACTCGCACCTGCGGCTGTCCAAGGGCGAGCACACCCTGCAGGGCATGGCGGCGCTGCAGTTCGTCCGCACCCGGCACGGCTTCGGCGACGGCACCGACACCGGCCGGTCCTCGGCCCAGCACCTGTTCCTCGGCTCGATGGTCCGCCAGCTGAAGGGCGCCGGGACGCTCACCGACCCGGGCAAGCTGCTCTCGCTCGCCGACGCCGCCACCAAGGCGCTCACCGTCGACCCCGGGCTGGACGGCATCACCAGACTGGTCGGCCTCGGCCAGGACATCAGCAAGGTGCCGTCCGAACGGATCACCTTCACCACCATGCAGATCGTCCACGACCCGTCGAACGACAGCCGGCGGCTGATCGGCCCGGGCGCGACCGAGCTGTTCCGGGCGATCGGGAGCGACCGGTCGCTCAGCGGCGGCGGCCCGCAGCCCGGGGACGCCGCCTCCACCGCCCCGTCCGCGCCCGCCGCCCCGCCCGCGCCGTCGTCGGCGCCCCCGGCCGCGACCGGACCGGACCGGAGCGGGATCACCGTCGTGGTGCGCAACGGCACCGGCGTCACCGGACGGGCCAAGGCGCTCGTCGAGGCGCTCCGGCAGGACGGCTTCGCCAAGGGCACCGACACCGGACCGAGCACCACCGCCGAGCACACCACGGTCACCCACCCCGCGGGCAGGGAGGCCGAGGCCCAGCAGGTCGCGGCCGCCCTGGGACTGCCCGCGAGCGCCGTGCAGGCCGGGAAGGGCAGCTCGATCGAGCTGCTGATCGGCGCCGACTGGACCACCGGCACCAGCTACCCGTCCGGGACCGGCGGCACCGCCCCGTCCGCACCCCCCGCCGACCCGAAGACCCTCCTGAAGGGCGCCGACGCCTCCACCGCCGACGACACCAGCGGCTGCGCCCAGGTCGGCCACGAGGGCACCGTCGAGCTGCCCGGCTACAAGGGCTCGATGACGCCGGTCCAGGCGTTCGACCGCAGCAAGGACGTGCCGCTGTCGGCGCCCTGACGGGGCGTCGGGCGGGATGTCGGGTGTGAGGCGTCGGGCGGTGGCGGGCTCAGGGGCTGACGACCACGACCTGGGAACCGCAGAGCAGCGCCAGGTCCTCCGGGTCGGAAGCGAGGACGGTGACCGGCCCGGGAACGGAGCGGGCGATCGCGGCGAGTGCGGCGTCGATCGCGTACTTGTGGCCGTGCAGACCGTGCTCGCGGAGCAGCGCTGCCGCCCGGTCACCCACGTCGCGGGTGACACCGTGGACGTCGACGCGGGAGAGGGCCCAGCGGATGCGGGCCGGGTGGATGCGTGCGCAGTCCGCCTCGATGACGGTCATCGCCGTGGTGCCGACCCGGACGCCTTCCTCGGCGGCGGCCCGGACGAGCGCGGCGACCCGGCGGTCCTTCAGGTGGAGGCGGGAGAGGCCCCCGCTGTCGAGCAGGAGCGTGCCGGGCATCAGGCGGCCGCGTTGTCGGCGGAGGAGCGGCCGTGGTGGCGCAGGACCGCGCGGGCCGCGTCGATCTCCTCGCGGGTGAGCGGTTCGTTGTCCGTCTCGAAGTCGTCGACGATCTCGCGCAGCCGGTCCATGGCCACCCGCTGCTCCAGGGCCTCCGCGACGTACGCCGAGAACCCCCCGGGGCCCACCTGGCTGCGCACGGTCTCGGCCAGATCTTCGGGGAGGCTGACCGAGTACTTCTTGCTACTGCTCATGCCATCCATCCTGCCGGGGGTGGGATGACGTTGGGGCGAGGTGCCGGCCGGTGGCGGACTCGGAGGTCGGACCGCTGCAGGGGGCGATGGGTCCCCTGGTGCGGGGGTCAGGGGGCGGCGGTGGGCAGGACGGCGAGTTTGCCGAGGTTGGCGCGGTGTTCGAGCAGGGCGGCGGCCTCGGGGAGGTGTTCCAGGGGGAAGGTGGTGCAGGCCGGGCGGAGGGTGCCGGCGGCCAGGTGCTGCCACAGGTCGGTGCGGCAGGCGGCGACGAAGTCGGGGCGGTGGTGGGCGAGTCGGGCCATGGCGAGGCCGGTGGCGGTGTGCATGCCGCGGAGCAGGGCGCCCGCGTCGAGGGTGCCGCCGGCGCCGCTGTTGACCACCAGGCGGCCGAACGGGGCGACGGCGGCGTGGGCGGCGTGCAGGGTCTCGCCGCCGACGTTGTCGACCAGCAGGTCGACCGGGTCGAGCGCGGGGAGTTCGTGGTAGCCGACCACTTCGGTGGCGCCCAGGCCGCGCAGGAAGCCGGCCTTGGCGGGGGAGCCGGCGGCGGCCACCACGCGGCGGGCGCCCAGGGCGACGGCGAGTTGGACGGCGAGGTGGCCGACGGCGCCCGCCGCCGAGGTGATCAGCACCGACTCGCCGGGGGCGAGCTGGCCGGTGCGCAGGGCGGCCAGCGCGACCAGGCCGCTGCGGACCACGGCGAGGGCCTCGGCGGCGGGCGTGTCCTCGGCCACCGGGGTGACCAACTCGGGCCTTACCAGGGCGAGTTCGGCGTACGCGCCGGAGAAGGCGACGCCGCCGACCCGGTCGCCGGGGCGGTGGACGGTGACGCCCTCGCCGACCGCGACCACCCGGCCGACCAGGTCGCCGCCGGGGGAGTGCGGGAGGGCGGGCCGGCCGTGGCCGCGCAGGGTGCGCAGCAGGGGCAGGGCGAGCCCGGCGGCCTCGACCCGGACCAGCAGTTCGCCGGGGCCGGGGGTCGGTTCGGGGGAGTTTTGGAGTCGGAGTCCGGCCGGGCCGTCGTAGCTGTGCAGGGTGAACTCGCGCATGAGGAGCGGCCCTTCGGAGATTCGTTGGATGCCCCAACGATAGCCGGAGATTCATTGGGGTGTCCAACGTTTCCGGGGGTAGGCTTCCGGCCATGGACGACCCCGCACTCACCCGCCTCCAGGCCCTCCCCAGCTGGCTGCTCGGCCGGGCCGGCTCCCTCGCCCACCGCCTGGTCGCCGAACGCCTCGCCGAGGCCGGCCTGCGGATGGGCCACCACGCGGTGCTCTGCGCCCTCGCCGAGCACGGCCCGCTGGCCCAGGCCGAACTCGCCCGCACCGTCCGGATCGACCCCAAGGACATGGTCGCGGCCCTCAACGAACTCCAGTCCCGCGCACTGGTCACCCGCGAACGCGACCCCCGCGACGCCCGCAAGAACCTCATCACCCTCACCCCGGCCGGCCGCACCCTCCTCCACCGGGCCGAACACCTCGGCCACCAGGCCAACACCGAGCTCACCGCCCCGCTGGACGCGGCCGAACGCGAACAGCTCACCGCCCTCCTCGGCAAGCTGCTGGCGGGGCGGGTGGCGCCCTGACGGGGCCGGTCGGAGGCGGTGCCCCGGAGCGGTCGGGGCGCCGCCTCCGGCGTGTCGGGGTGGCTGGGGGCGGGGGTCCTGGCGGGTGGTCGGGGCGGGTGGCCGGGCGGGTGCGGGAGGGGATAGGGGGCCGATAGGCGGGTCGGTTCGGGGGGATAGGGGCGGCCGGGAGAGTGGTGCTCACAAAGAGGCGAACCTCCGCCGAATCGTGAGGACTCGGATGATGATCGATTACCAGAACCGAACGGAGCCGAGGGGGACGGCGTCCGACCCCCTGGCTGCTGAACTGACCAGCGTCGTCAAGCGGTTCAGCAATGCCAAGGGCGAGGTGTTCACCGCGGTGAACGGGCTGGATCTGCGGATTCGGCGGGGCGAGGTGGTGGCCTTCCTCGGGCCGAACGGCGCCGGCAAGACCACCTCGATCGACATGCTGCTCGGGCTGACCCGCCCGGACGAAGGAGAGGTGCGGCTGTTCGGGACGGACCCGGAGCAGGCCGTGCGGGCGGGCCGGGTGGCGGCGGTGCTGCAGTCCGGCGGGCTGCTGCCGGACCTGACGGTCGAGGCGACGGTGCACATGCTGGCCTCGCTGCACCCGGGTGCGGACCCGGAGCGCTGCATGGCCCGGGCGGACATCACCGAGCTGCGTTCGCGCCGGGTGGCGGCCTGCTCGGGCGGTGAGCAGCAGCGGCTGCGGTTCGCGCTGGCGCTGCTGTCCCGGCCGGACTTCCTGGTGCTGGACGAGCCCACGGCCGGCATGGACGTGGTGGCCCGGCGGGACTTCTGGGCGGCCGTCCGGGAGGACGCGGCGCGCGGCATGACGGTCATGTTCGCCACCCACTACATGGAGGAGGCGGACCAGTTCGCCGACCGCGTGGTGATGGTCGACAAGGGCGTGGTGGTGGCCGACGGCTCGGCCTCCTCGATCCGCGCGGCGACCAGCGGCCGGACCGTCTCGGCGGTGCTCAGCCCGTACGAGGCCGGGCTGGTCGCCCGGACGCCGGGGGTGCGCTCCAGCACCGTGCGCGGCGACCGCACCTACTTCACCTGCACCGACTCGGACGCGCTGCTGCGGGTGCTGGTCGGCGAGACCCGGGCCCGGGACGTCGAGGTGGCGCCGCGCAGCCTGGAGGAGGCCTTCCTGGCCATCACCGAGCAAGCCCGTGAGGCCCGTGCGGCCCGTACCGCCAGCAAGGAGAACGTCTGATGGCCGCCGCCGTCCCGGCGCCCGCCGCCGCCCGCACCTCGGTCTTCAACGGGGTGAACCCGACCTTCGTCCGGTACGAGCTGCGCCGGCGCTTCAACCGCCAGACCACGATCTTCACGGTGCTGCTGCCCGCGGTGCTGTACCTGGCGCTGTTCCGCACCGCCCCGTCCGGCGGGGCGAGCCTGCCGCACGGCAACTTCGCGGCCTGGATGATGATCGGCCAGGCGGTGTACGGCGCGGCCACCGCGGCGGTCAGCTCGGCCGCCACCATCTCGGTGGAGAAGTCGGTCGGCTGGATGCGGACCATCGCCATGAGCCCGCTCACCCCGCCCGGCTACCTGCTGGTCAAGGTGCTGTGCTCGGTGCTGATGGCCGGCGTGCCGGTCGCCATCGTGGGGGTGCTGGGCACCCTGACGGGGGCGCACGCCGACGCGAACGTGTGGGTGGTCTCGCTGCTGGTGGCCTGGGTCGGGTCCGCGGTGTTCGCCGCGCTCGGCATCGGGATGGGCCTGGCGATGAAGCCCGACGTGGTGATGCACATGCCGGGCCTGACCATGACCGCGCTGGCCTTCCTGGGCAACCTGTTCATCCCGCTCAGCGGCACCATGCTGGAGGTCTCCCGCTACACCCCGATGTACGGGGTGGCGACGCTGGCCCGGTACCCGCTGAACGACGGCTTCTCCTTCCACGGGGAGCACTCCAGCGTGGCCGGCGCGGTGTTCAACCTGCTGGCCTGGTTCGCCGGGTTCTCGTTCCTGGCGGTCCGCCGCTTCCGCAAGTCCACCGGCCGCCCGTAGCGCGTCCGGAGTCCCGTCCGCACCGCACCGTCCAAGCAATCCGGCGCCCGCCACCCGGGCGCGGGCCCCACCCGAAAGGGGGTTAGAACACATGTTCGCATTCATCGCGCCGGGCCAGGGCTCCCAGACCCCGGGCCTGCTGGCCGCCTGGCTGCGCGACCCGGCCACCGCCGAGCGGGTGCGGGCCTGGTCCGAGGCCGCCGACGTCGACCTGGTCCACCTCGGCACCAAGGCCCCGGCCGCCGAGATCGCCCGCACCGAGCACACCCAGCCGCTCCTGGTGGCCGCCGGACTGCTCGCCCACCACGCCCTGCACGACGCCGTCCCGGACGGCGCGGCGGTGGCGGCCGGCCACTCGGTCGGCGAACTCACCGCCGCGGTCTACGCCGGGGTGCTGAGCCCCGCCGACGCCGTCCGGCTGGCCGCCGTCCGCGGCCGGGCGATGGCGGTGGCCTGCACCGAGGCACCCACCTCGATGGCCGCCGTGGTCGGCGGCGAGCAGGACGAAGTCCTGGACCGAATAGCCGAGTTGGGCCTGTACGCGGCGACCTTCAACGGCCCCGGCCAGATCGTCGCGGCCGGCCTGGCCGACACCCTCGACCAGCTCGCCGCCGCCCCGCCGGCCGGCGCCACCGTCAAGCGGCTCAGCGTCGCCGGCGCCTTCCACACCCCGTACATGGAGTCGGCCCGGCAGTCCTTCGAGGAGGCCGCCGCCCGGGTGCCGTTCGCCCGGCCGTCCCAGCTGCTGCTCTCCAACGCCGACGGCGCGGGCGTCGGCGACCCCGACGAGATCCGCCGCCGGCTGGTCCGGCAGGTGGTCAGCCCGGTCCGCTGGGACCTGTGCCTGCACCAGCTCTCCTCCGTGGCACCGGAGTTGACGGTGTCGCTGCCGCCCGCCAAGACGCTGGCGAGCATCCTCAAGCGCCAGCACCCCGAGCTCGAGGTGCTGTCCGTCACCACCGCCCGGGACGTCGCCCGGGCCCGGGAGCGGCTGGCCGCCCCCGCCGGCCGAGGAGTGTCCGCCCATGCCGGTGTCTGACCTGCTGGAGTACCCGCTCGGCGAGCGGGCCGAGCACCCCGCCGTGATCGACGCCCGGGGGACCCTGGACTACCGCGCACTGGGCACCGCCGTGGAGCGCGCCGTCGGCTGGCTGCGCGCCCAGGGCGTCGCCCCCGGCGACCGGGTGGTGTACGCCGGGGGCAACGACCGGGCCTTCCTGGCCCTGTTCTGGGCCACCCTGCGGGCCGGCGCCGTCTTCGTCCCGGTCCACCCGGAGCTGACCGACCACCAGATCGACCACATCGTCGCCGACAGCGGCGCCGTCCTCGCCCTCTGCCGCCCGGCGGCCGGCCGCCGGGCCGCCCGCACCGTCGAGGTCGAACCGGCCTGGGAGCAGGTGCAGGCCACCGCCCCGGACCCGTACCGGGCCGAGGTCGACGAGGACGCGGTCGCGCTGCTGATCTACACCTCCGGCACCACCGGCCGCCCCAAGGGCGTGGTCTGCCCGCACCGCCAGATCCTCGCCGCCGTCGACGCCGTCCACGCCTGCCTCGGCTACCAGGAGCAGGACGTGGTGCTGTGCCGGCTGCCGCTCTCCTTCGACTACGGCCTCTACCAGGCCCTGATGTCCGCCCTGGTCGGCGCCACCCTGGTGCTGGCCCGGCGCAGCGAGGACCGCGGACTGCTCCGGCTGATCGAGCGCACCGGCGTCACCGTCGTCCCGCTGGTGCCCTCGCTGGCCCAGATCCTCACCCTGCTGCAGGGCAAGCTGCACCGGCCCACCAGGGTCCGGCTGTTCACCAACACCGGCGCCCGCCCCGGCCGGGCCGTCACCGCCGAACTGCTGGAGCTGTTCCCCGGCTCCGAGTTCGCCTCGATGTACGGCATGACCGAGTGCAAGCGGATCTCCATCCTCGACCCCGACGAGTACGCCGCCCACCCCGACTCGGTCGGCCCGGCCATCCCCGGCGACCGGATCCGGATCCTGGCCGCCGACGGCATCGAGCTCGGCCCCCGGGAGACCGGCGAGATCACCGTCACCGGACCCACCGTGATGGCCGGCTACTGGGGCATCCCGATCGAGGAGCAGAGCCGGTTCGTCCGCCGCCCCGACGGCACCCTGGAACTGCGCACCGGCGACAAGGGCTGGCTCGACGAGGACGGCCGGCTGTACTTCGTCGGCCGCGACGACGACATCGTCAAGCGCCGCGGCATGCGGATCGCCCTCACCGAGGTCGAGGACGCCGCCGAGCGGATCCCCGGCGTCAGCGCCGCCGTCGCGCTGCGCCCCGAGCCCGAGGGCGCCCCGCTGCTGCTGGCCGTGCACGGCACCCTCCCGCCCGAGCGGGTCCGCGCCCTGCTGGCCGACCGGCTCGACCACAGCCGGATGCCCGACCGGGTCGTCCCGATCACCACCGTCCCGCTCACCGCCAACGGCAAGCCCGACCGGGCCGCCGCCAAACGCCTGGTCGAAGCCGCCGGGGCCGCCGACGAGCCGACCGCGAGCACCGCCCCGCAGACCACCGCATCCCCGAGGAGCAGCCATGAACCAGTCGCAGTTTGACCAGCTCGTCGAGCGGACCTGCTCCGTGCAGGTCACCGACTCCGAGACCCCGCTGGTGGACCTGGGCGTCGACTCCCTGCACACCATCGCCCTGCTGATGGCGATCGAGGAGGAGTTCGGCTTCGAGGTCGACCCCGACGCCCTCGCCGACCCGGCGCTCGCCTCCCCGGCCGGCCTGCTGCGCTACGTGCACACCCGGACCGCCGCCCCGGCCGGGATCTGAGGGACCGACAG
Source organism: Kitasatospora cineracea (assembly GCF_003751605.1). Lineage (NCBI taxonomy): Bacteria > Bacillati > Actinomycetota > Actinomycetes > Kitasatosporales > Streptomycetaceae > Kitasatospora > Kitasatospora cineracea. The sequence continues at coordinate 1,125,889 of NZ_RJVJ01000001.1, read as the reverse complement.
CCATGTGGACCGACACCAGACCCCCGGCCGAGATGCCGAAGCTGTTCGAACGGGGCACGGACGTGATCTCGCTGGCCGGCGGCCTGCCCGACCTGGACGTCCTGCCGCTCGCGGAGATATCCGCCCAGCTCGCCGGGCTCGTGCGGCTCGGCGGCAAGCTCGCCCTGCAGTACACCACCCCGCACGTCGCCAAGGCCCTCGTCCCCGCCGTCGCCGACCTGATGGCCCGGGAGGACGGCCACGCCGACGCCGGCAACCTGATCCCCACCAGCGGCTCGCAGATGGGCCTGACCGCCGTCGCACTGGCCCTCGGCAGCCCCGGTGACACCATCCTGGTGCAGACCCCGGCCTACCCCGGCGCCACCGCCGCGTTCCGCACCGCCGGCCTGCTGCCGCACGCCGCCGCCGAGGACGCCGACGGCCTCGACCCGCAGCAGCTGCGCCGCGACGTCGCCGCCCTGCGCGCCGCCGGGCACACCGTCCGGCTGCTCTACACCAACCCGACCTTCCAGAACCCGACCGGCGCCACCCTCGCCGTCCCGCGCCGCACCGAGATCCTCGCCGCCTGCCGCGAGCTCGACCTGCTGCTGGTCGAGGACAACCCGTACGGGCTGCTCGGCTTCGACGGCACCACCACCACCCTGTTCCAGGCCCTCGACCCGCAGCAGGTGGTCTACCTCGGGACGTTCTCCAAGATCTTCGCGCCCGGCCTGCGCTCCGGCTGGATCGCCGCCCCCGAGCACCTGCGGTACGACCTGGCCCGGGTCGCCGAGATCATCTCGCTCTCGCCCTCCGCGCTCGCCCAGGGCGCGCTGGCCGCCCACTACGCCCGCTCCGGCTGGACCGACCTGATCGACCGCTACCGGGACAGCTACCGCGAGCGCTGCGCCCTGATGGCCGACGCGCTGGACGCCGAACTCGGCGCCGACGGACCCTGGCAGTGGCAGCGCCCCGACGGCGGCTTCTACCTGTGGCTGCGCCACCGCGACCGGGCCGACGCCGGACCGTACGCGCTGGCCGCCGCCGCCCGCGGCGTCTCGGTCGTCCCCGGCGGCCACTTCTCGATCGACGGCGAGCACGCCGACGGCCTGCGGCTGTGCTTCAGCAACGTGCCCCGCAAGAAGATCACCGAGGGCATCGGCCGGCTCGCCGCCGCCCTCACCGAAACCCCGTCGGCGCAGCGCGAGCCGTCGGAGGTGGCCGGATGACCGCGCCCGCCGTCGAGGCCGCCGGCACCGACTGGGCGGACTTCGGCCCGCACCACCGGCTGGCCGGCACCGACTGGAAGGTCTGGGGCGTCGGACTGCTCCGCAACGCCGGCTTCCCGGTCTCCGGCCTCGACCTGGTCGGCGGCACCCGCGCCCCGGCCGCCGCCGCCCGGCTCGCCCCCGGCGCCCCCGCCGACCAGGAGTTCCTGGCCGCCTACCGGGAGGACGCCGCCCGCGAGAGCGCCGCCCTCGCGGCCCTCGCCGCCGACCCGAAGCTCCGCCTCGCCGTCGCCTGGCAGAACCGCACCTTCTTCCGGCTGCTCGACTCGCTGGCCGCCCCCGGCGGCCAGGAGGCCAAGCGCCGCCAGCGCGAACGCACCCTCGCCATGTACTGGCTGCGCTACTGCGCCAAGGCCGAGACCATCGGCTTCTTCGGCCCCGCCGCCTGGATCGGCGTCGGCCGCACCGACCGCGCCATCACCATCGAGAACGGCCCCGCCCTGGTCGCCGCCTCGCACACCGCCCTGGAACGCTGGACGGTCGCCGCGGTCGCCGACTGGATGGCCGAACAGCCCGGCGCCCGCTGGTGGTTCCCGCCGATGCTGCGCCCCGACGTCCACCTGGACGGCGAGCAGCTGGTGCTCCCCACCCGCAAGGTGCTGCGGCTGCGCCCCGAGGAGGCCCAGCTGCTGCGGCTCGCCGACGGCGACCGCAACGCCGAGCAGCTCACCGACCTGCTGGTCGCCGAGCACGGCTGGGACGCCGCCACCGCCCACCAGCGGGTCGAGAAGGCGCTGGGCCGGCTGCTGCGCCAGCGGGTCCTCGGCTGGGACGCCAACATCCCGGTCGACGTCCGGGCCGAGGAGGTGCTGCGCCGCCGGGTCGACGCGATCGGCGACCCCGCCCTGTTCGTCCGCTACGACGCGGTGCTCACCGAACTCGCCCGGCTCAAGGACGCCGTGCACCGGGCCCGGACCGCCGAGCAGCTGGTCGAGGCGCTGGACGCGCTGGACGCCCACTTCGTCGAGGTGACCGGCCAGGCCGCCTCCCGCGAGGAGGGCAAGGCGTACGCCGGACGCACCCTCAGCTACCAGGACGCGCTGCGGGACTGCCGGATGGAGCTCGGCCGGGACTTCCTGGACGGCATCGCCCGCCCGCTCGCCCTGGTCGCCGACGCCGCCGACTGGTTCGGCAACCGGCTCGCCGAACTCGTCGAGGCCGAGGTGGCCGGCTTCGTCCGCAAGGCCGCCGGCCGGCTGCCCGCCGGCGCCGCCGTCACCCTGGCCGACGTCTGGCCGCAGACCCTGGCGCTGTTCTGGGGCGAGCACGACCACCCCGTGCAGCAGGCCGTCCGGGAACTCGCCCTGAAGTGGCGCGAGGTGATCGGGGAGGTGCCCGAGGGCGCCACCCGGGTCGACCTGGCGGTCGACCGGATCGCCGACCGGGCCCGCGAGGTGTTCGCCACCGGGCCGGTGCGCTCCCCGCACCTGGCCGTGCACAGCCCCGACCTCCAGGTGGTGGCCCGCTCGGTCGACGCCGTCAACGCGGGCGAGCACCTGGTGGTGCTCGGCGAGATGCACGCCTGCCTGGCCACCCTCGACCTGCCCTTCCTGGACTGGACGGCCGGCGGCGGCTCGGTGCGCGACAAGGTCAACCGGGCGATCGGCGCCGAACGCCTGGTGCCGCTGCTCCCGGTCGGCTGGAAGCGCAACAGCGGCCGCATGGTGCCCGCCCCGATCGGCGAGGGCGACCGGCTGATCGGCTTCACCCGCGCCCCGTTCGACCAGCGCGGCCGGATCGAGCCCGCGGTCTCCGTCACGCTCGCCGAGCAGGACGGCACCGTCACCGCGACCACCGCCGACGGCCGCTCCCGCTCGCTGTCCGAACTGCTCGCCGTACTGATCTCGATCATCGCCTGCGACGCCTTCAAGATCGGCCTGGACCGCCCGCACGCCCCCCGGGTCACCCTCGACGACCTGGTGCTGTTCCGGGAGACCTGGCGGGTGCCGCTGGCCGGCCTGGCGCTGCCCGGCAAGGCCGACCGGCACCGCGACTACCTGGCGGTGCGCCGCTGGGTGGCCGACCACGGCCTGCCGGACCGGGCCTTCGTCAAGTTCCCCGAGGAGACCAAGCCCTCCCTGGTCGACTTCACCAGCCCCGCGCTGGTGCTCTCCTTCGCCAACCTCGTCCGCCGGGCAGTGCAGGCCGACCCGGACGCCGGGGTGACCGTCAGCGAGCCGCTGCCGGCCACCGAGGAGTCCTGGCTGCCCGACGCCGACGGCGAGCGCTACGTCAGTGAGCTGCGGCTCCAGATCAGCCGAGAGGTGCCCCAATGACCGTGCTCGTCCCCGACGGCGCCACGGTGCGGGCCCGCCCGCACCGGCCGTCGGACCCCGACATCGTCGCCACGATCGGCGGAACCCCGCTGGTGGCGCTGGACCGACTCTTCCCGCCCGCCCGCTTCCAGGTGTACGCCAAGTGCGAGCGGTTCAACCCCGGCGGTTCCATCAAGGACCGCGCCGCCAAGTCGATGGTCGAGCAGGCGATCGCCACCGGCCGGATCGTCCCCGGCGTCTCCACCGTGGTGGAGTCCTCCTCCGGGAACCTGGGCATCGCGCTCGCCCAGCTGTGCAACTTCCACCGGCTCGGCCTGGTCATCGTGGTCGACCCGCGCACCACCCCGCAGAACCTCGCCATCATGCGGGCCTACGGCGCCAAGGTGGAGGTGGTCGAGCACCGCGACCCCGCCACCGGCGAGTACCTGCCGGCCCGGATCGCCCGGGTCCGGCACCTGCTGGACACCCTCCCCGACGCCTGGTGGCCCAACCAGTACGCCAACGAGGACAACGCGCGGGCCCACCACGGCACCATGCGCGAGATCGTCGAGGCGCTGCCCGCCGCCCCCGACTACCTGTTCCTGGCGGCCGGCACCACCGGCACGCTGCGCGGCTGCGCCGAGTACCTGCACGACCAGCAACTGCCCACCCGGGTGGTCGCGGTGGACGCCGTCGGCAGCGTGATCTTCGGCCCGCCGGAGCCCTGGGAGTCCTCCCACCGGCGCACCATCCCCGGCCACGGCGCGGCCGTCGTCCCCGCCCTGCTCAGGCCGGGCCTGGCCGACCGGGTGGTCAAGGTGACCGACTCGGAGTGCATCCGCGGCTGCCGCAGCCTGCTCGCCGAGGAGTCGATCCTGGCCGGCGGCTCCTCCGGCGCGGTGATCGCCGCGATCGGGCAGTCCGCCTCCTGGATCGAGCCCGGCTCCACCTGCGTGGCGGTGCTCCCGGACGGCGGCGACCGCTACCTCGACACCATCTACGACGACCAGTGGGTCGAGTCCTACCTCCGGCAGTACCTGCCGCCCACCGAGCAAGAGAGAGAAACGATATGAGGATCCTCGGCCGGGAGGACGTCCGGACCGCCCTGGCGGGCCTCGACGCCACCGTCGTCGACCTGGTCCGCAACGCCTACGTGCTGCACGGCCAGGGCAAGTCCGACCTCCCCTTCTCGACCTTCCTGCGCCCGCTGCACCGCTCCGACTCGCGGATCATCGCGCTGCCCGCCTACCTCGGCGGCCCGGCCCCGGTGATGGGCCTGAAGTGGATCTCGTCCTTCCCGGAGAACGTCAAGCGCGGGATGCAGCGCGCCAGTTCGCTGTGCATCCTGAACGACCTGGAGTCCGGCTACCCGCTCGCCCTGATGGAGGGCAGCCAGATCTCCGCGGTGCGCACCGCGGCCGGCGCGGCGCTCGCCTCCGGCCTGCTGAACGCCGGGCGCGAGGTCCGCACGGTCGGCCTGGTCGGCTGCGGCACCATCAACCAGCGGGTGGTGCACTTCCTCGACCAGGTGCACGAGGAGCTGGAGACCGTCCTGCTGCAGGACGCCTTCCCGGAGCGGGCCGAGGTGTTCGCCGCCGAACTGGCCGCCGAGTACCCGCACCTGTCCTTCCGGGCCGCCGCGCTCGGCCAGGTGCTGACCGCCGACACGGTGTCGATCGCCACCACCGACTCCTCGTACTGGCTCGACCTCGCCGACCACCCGCAGCGCCCGCACGGTCAGGTGGTGCTGCACCTGTCGCTGCGCGACCTGTCGGTCGGCTCGGTGCTCGGCGCGGTCAACGTGGTCGACGACGCCGACCACGCGATCCGCGAGCAGACCTCGCTGCACAAGGCCGAGCAGCAGGCCGGCCACCGCCGCTTCGTCACCGCCGAGATCGGCGCGCTGCTCGACGGCACCGCCGAACTCCCCGCCGACGCCCGCACCGTGGTGTTCTCCCCGTTCGGCCTCGGGGTGCTCGACCTGGCCGTCGCCGAGGCGGTGCTGAACGCCGCCGAGAAGGCCGGGCTCGGCACCGAGGCCGAGGGCTTCGACCCGGGCACCCACAAGGTCACCTCCAACCTCACCGGGAGCGCGGCATGACCGGTCTCTTCCCCGAGGGCACCCGGGCCGTCGTCACCGGCGCCTCCCGCGGCATCGGCGCGGCCATCGCCCTCCAGCTCGCCGAGCACGGCTGCGACGTCGCGCTCAACTACCGCTCCAGCGCCGGTAAGGCCGAGCAGCTGGCGGAGAAGATCGAGGGCCTGGGCCGCCGCGCCCTGCTGGTGCGGGCCGACGTCTCGGACGAGGCGCAGGTCACCGCGATGTACAAGGAGATCCGCACCGCCTGGGGCGGGGTGGACGTCGCGGTCCTCAACTCGGGCATCACCGCCGACGGCCACTTCGCGGCGATGAGCGCCGCCAAGTGGCAGGAGGTGATCTCCACCAACCTGACGGGCGCGTTCCTGACCGCCCGCGAGGCCACCAAGCAGATGTACGCCTCCGGCGGCTCGATCGTCTTCATCGCCTCCACCTCCGGCATCGCCGGCCGGGTCGGCCAGGCCAACTACGCCGCCTCCAAGGGCGGGGTGATCGCGATGGCCAAGACGCTCGCCTACGAGGGCGCGCCGAAGAACATCCGGGTCAACGTGGTCGCGCCGGGCTTCATCGACACCGACATGGTGAAGAAGGTGCCCCGGGCCCAGCTGAAGGAGGCCGCGGCGGCGATCCCGCTGGGCCGGATGGGCACCCCGGAGGAGGTCGCGCAGGCGGCGGTCTTCCTGGCCGGCCCGGCGGCCTCGTACATCACCGCCAAGGTGCTCACCGTCGACGGCGGGATGCTCTACAGCTGACCCCCCTCCGTTCGAACTGACGTTCCACCAACTCCCACCGAGAGGAAGCCCCACCATGTCCACCGCCACCTTCGAGGACGTCCGGACCCAGGCCGAGCAGCGCCTGGAGAAGAACCTGAAGATCAAGTCGATGATCATCGAGCGCCTGGGCCTGGACGCCGAGGCCGAGGTCGTCTCCGACAACCAGCCGCTGTTCGGCCGCGGCCTGGAGATGGACTCGCTGGACACCCTGGAGATCGTCGTCATGATCAACAACGAGTACGACGTGCTGATCAGCGACGACGACTTCGAGGCCTTCGGCTCCATCAACGCCCTGGTCGACTTCATCGAAGCCCGCGAGGTCTGACCGTGACCACCGCCCCCGCCCCCGCCAGGGCCGCGGCCGCCGCCAAGACGGCCGGCCGGGAGAAGCCGAAGACCTTCGCCTACTCCTCCGACGACATCAAGCGGATGCTCCCGCACCGCTGGCCGATGCTGATGATCGACCGCGCCTACGACGTGGTCCCCGGCGTCTCCGGACGCGGCGTCAAGAGCGTCTCGGTGAACGAGCCGTTCTTCGCCGGCCACTACCCCGACCACTCGATCATGCCCGGCGTGATGATCGTCGAGGCGATGGCCCAACTGGTCGCCGTGGTCTACGTCGCCGAACTGCTGGAGGCCCCGGCCCCCGCCGCCGGGGAGGAGCCCGCCGACCCGTCGGCCAGCGTCGGCTACCTCGGCTCGATCAGCTCGATGAAGTTCTCCCGGCTGGTCGTCCCCGGCGACCAGCTCACCCTCGACGCCAAGCTCGGCCAGAAGCTCGGCGGCCTGCGCTCGGTCTCGGTCCGGGCCTCGGTCGGCACCGAACTCGCCGCGGCCGGCTCGCTGATCGTCACCACCGAACGCAAGGGCTGACCCGGCGTCACCCCAGCGGACCAGCACAGACAAGGAGGTGTGCCATGTCCATCACGATCCGCCCCTACCAGGAGGGCGACGCGCACGACATCGCCGAGCTGTACAACCGGCACCGCGACAACCCCAACCCGGTGGCGGGCGGAATCACCGGCGCCGAACTGGAGCGCGAACTCGCCGAACGCGACACCGCGACCTTCCTGATCGCCGCCGAGGACGGCCGCGTGGTGGGCACCTTCGGGCTGTTCCACAGCACCGGACGGCGCTCCGCCCGGGCCGGCGAACTGATCGCCGACATGTTCTTCGTCGCCCCGGCCTACCGCAACGGCGTCATCACCGGCCGGCTGTTCACCGAGGCCGTCGAATGGATGATGCGCTGCGGCTGCCTGGTGCTGCGCCTCACCGTCAACCCGGCCAACACCGTCGCCTTCAAGCTCTACCGGCGGGTCGGCTGCGTCTCGGTCGGCGAGACCGTCCCCGGCGAGGACGGCAACGTCGAACTGCACAACTACATCCCGCTGATCCTGCGCAGCGTCTTCCACGACCTCGGCCCCGAGGCCGTGGCGGAACTCGGCAAGCTCAGCAGCTTCGGCAACGTCACCGACGGCCGGGACGGCGAACTCCGTTCCGACGTAAGGATGGTGGACGGAATCCGGACCGTCGCCTACGCTCTGGCCCTCGGCACCTTCAAGCTCACCGCCACCATCGACGTGGACCGCGGCCTGATGCTCGACGCGGCCCTCACCGGCCCCGACGACACCACCCGGCAGCTGCGGATCGCCGAACCGCCCTACCAGGTCAAGGCCCCCGGCGACGGGCAGCCGCACCGCTTCGGCGACCACGGCCTGACCGCCGAACTGGACGCCGCCGAAGGCACCCTCACCGTGCACGCCGAGGGCCACCACGGACCAGTGTTCGTCTCCACCTGGCCCAGCGCCGAGGCCGACCGCTCGGCCGGCTGGCGCGAGGGCCAGGCCCGGGAGCTGGAGATCGAGCCGGTCGACCACGGCGTGCGGGTCTCCGAGCACACCGGCGGCAACCTGGTCACCGGAACCCTCACCCTGCACCAGGGGGTGCTGCACCAGGAGTTCCGCTACACCACCCGGCCCGGCCGGATCTTCCAGACCGTCGGACTGCGCCAGGGCGACTTCACCCTGACCGGCCCCGACGGCACCGCCGAACAGCACCCGATCGGCACCGGCCTCGGCGTCCGCGACACCTCCGAGGTGGTCGCGGCCGCCCGCACCGCCCCGGCCGGCAGCGCCCTCGCCTGGACCGACGGCACCAACCGGGTGGAACTCCCGGCCGGCCACCCCGTCCGGCTGATCACCACCACCCTGGTCGAACGCCACCTCGAGCCCGACGCCGACGGCACCGCCCGCCTGCGCACCGAGCTCGCCACCGGCCCCCGCCCCGCCGCGACCCGACCGGCCGCGGACGCCCGACCCCTCGACGGGCAGCGCAAGCTGACCGTCAAGGCGGCGGCCGGCGGGATCACCGGCTGGACCGAGGACGGCACCAAGGTGCTGCGCAGCCCCGCCCCCCGCACCCGGCCCTTCGGCTGCAACCCGCGCTGGAGCGCCGGAGCGTGGGTCACCCGCGAGCACCACCGGCACAGCCTCGCCACCGGCCTCGGCTGGGGCGTCCCGACCGAACCCGCCTGGGAGCAGAAGCACCCGCTCGGCCTGGCCGCCCCGCAGGAGCGGATCAGCTGGGAGGTCACCGCCCCCGAGCAGTGCGCCCGGCCGGTCCGGATCGACGTCCACGCCCCCGGCGCGGACGAGGAGACCGTCCTGTGGCTCACCCCCGACACCCCGGCCGACACCGCCGTGGTGCTCGACTCCGCCGGCACCCGCCGCGAACTGGACAGCGCCGGCTTCCGGCAGGTCTGGGCCGCCGCCGCCGCGGTCCGGCTCAGCAGCGGCCACTGGCTGCACGTCGCCCCCGCGGGCGACCCCGGCACCCAGGAGATCGTCCTGCGCACCACCTCCTCCGGACTGCTGATCGGCTGCGCCGCGGCCGGCACCGAAGCCGCCTGGCAGCTGTCCGTCCACCCCGCACCCGCAATCTGACGCACCGTCAACTCCTCGAAAGGACACCGAAGAACCATGACCACCGCCCCCGCCCGCACCGCGCAGGACGACTACACCACCGTCCGCACCGCCATCGGCGCCTACCGGATCACCGCCCCGCTGGTCCGGGTCTCCGGCGGCGACCGCTACGAGTTCCTCGACCTGTTCCTGGCCAAGTCCAGCGAGTACGTCGAGCCGGACAGCGTCCGCGAGGCCCTGGCGCTGAACACCGACGGCACCCCGTTCGCCGTCCTGCTGCACTTCGAGATCGGCGACGACTCCTGGCTGCTGCCCCGCACCCCCGTCACCGCCGAGCAGCTCACCGCCTACCTGGAGGCCGTCGACGCCCCCGCCGACGCCACCGTCGAGGTCGCCCCCGAGGGCTGGGGCGCCAGCGCCTTCGAGGGCCCGCACGCCTGGGCCGCCGCCGCCAAGTTCGTCGAGTTCGACATCTCCGGCCTGACCCTGCACGGCGTCACCGAGTCCGCCGTCCCCGGCGAGCCCGCCGCGCTGGCCCACCTCGCCCGGGTCGGCACCACCGGCGAGTACGGCTACCTGCTGCTCTCCAACGCCCCCGAGGCCGCCCACGCCGCGGTCCTCGACGCGGTCACCGCCGAGGACGGCGCCGAGGTCGGCGAGCAGGGCCTCGCCCGGGTCCAGGCCGAGGCCGGGATGTCCGTCTACGCGGCCGGCTTCGGCGGGCTGCCGGTGCACGAGGCCGACCTGGCCTGGATGGTCGACTGGAACCGGATCGGCGAGTTCCAGGGCTCCGAGGAACTGGTCAAGCCCACCTCCGAGACCGCCAAGACCACCGCCCTGGCCGCCCCGGCCGGCGCCGTCGTCCCGGCCGGCACCCCGGTCACCGCGGGCGGGCAGCAGGTCGGCACCGTCGTCTGGCAGGCCCCCTCCGCCAACGCCGAGGAGGAACTGGTCGTCGCCCTGCTGGACGCCCCGTTCTGGGTCCCCGGCCTGGAGCTCGCCGCCGGCGACGCCGCCGTGACCCCGCTGCGCACCGTCACCCAGCCCCGCGTCATCGCCCGCTCCCTCACCACCCGGATCCACTGATGACCGACACCACCACCGAACGCATCGCCCTCACCGGGCTCGGCCTGATCACCGGCGCCGGAGACGACGTCGAGAAGAGCTGGGCCGCCATCTCCCAGGGCGTCTCCGGCATCAAGACCAACACCCTGTTCGACACCACCGAGCTGCTCACCGACTGGGCCGGCATGGTCACCGCCGAGCAGCCCGCCGACCTCGACCGCTGCTACGCGCTGGCCGCCACCGCGATCCGCGAGGCCCTGCGCACCTCCGGCCTCGACCTGGACACCGTGGACCGCGACCGGGTCGCCGTGGTGGTCGGCTCCAGCCTCGGCGCGATGCCGACCCTGGAGAACGTCCACCGCGGCCTGGTCAAGAACGGCGAGCTGGACGCCCCGGCCGCCGCCGCCTCCCAACTCCCGTGCGTCGGCGACTACATCGCCGCCGAGTTCGACCTGCGCGGCCCGCGGATCGTGCTCTCCAACGCCTGCGCGGCCAGCGCCGTGGCCCTCGGCTACGCCGCCGAACTGCTCTGGAAGGGCGAGGTCGACCACGTCATCTGCGGCGGCGTCGACCCGCTGGCCGAACTCTCCGCGTACGGCTTCTCCGCCCTCGGCGCGCTCGACCCCGAGCCGTGCGCGCCGATGTCCGCCTCCACCGGGCTCACCCTCGGCGAGGGCGCGGGCTTCATGGTCCTGGAGTCGGTCGAACGGGCCGCCGCCCGCGGCGCCGCCCCGCTCGCCGAACTCGGCGGCTACGGCCTCTCCTGCGACGGCTACCACCAGACCGCCCCCGACCCGAGCGGCAAGGGCGCGGCCGCCGCGATGGCCCAGGCCCTCAGGACCGCCGGCCTGGAGCCGCAGGACGTCGACTACGTCAACCTGCACGGCACCGGCACCCCCGCCAACGACGTGTCCGAGCCCAAGGCCGTGAAGCTGCTGTTCGGCACCGAACTGCCGCCCGCCAGCTCCACCAAGTCGATGCTCGGCCACACCCTGGGCGCGGCCGGCGCGGTCGAGGCGATCGTCTCCACCATGGCCATCGACCGGGGCGTCATCCCGCCGACCGTCAACACCCGCGGCACCGCCTCCCCGTTCGGCCTGGACATCGTCCCCGACAACGGGCGGCCCGCGCCGCTCGAGGTGGTCGCCTCCAACTCCTTCGCGTTCGGCGGCAACAACGCCACCATCGTCCTCAACAAGCCCGGCCGGCCCGCCCGTTCGGCCCGGCACACCCAGCCCGTGCACCACGTCGTGGTCACCGGCGTGGCCGGCCTGGCCGGCTCGGCCGGCTCCACCGCCGAACTGACCGCCGCCCTCGCCGAGGGCCGGATCGGCTTCGACACCCTCGAAGAGGTCGCCGGGATCGGCGAGCGCCCGATCGGCCGGATCGACGTCAAGGCCGTCACCAAGCGGCTCAACCCCAGCAAGGCCCGCCGGATGGACCCGCTCGGCGTGCTCGCCGCCGGCGCCGTCGGCGACCTGTACGACCGCCACGGCAAGCCCTCCCGGGCCGAGGCCGAGGGCACCGGCATCGTCTTCGCCACCGGCTACGGCCCCGTCACCTCCGTCCTCAACTTCCACCAGGGCGTGCTGGAACAGGGCATCACCGGCGCCAACCCGGCGATGTTCGCCAACACCGTCGTCAACGCCGCCGCCGGCCACGTCGCGATGCTGCACCGCTACCGCGGCTACACCGCCACCATCGCCAACGGCGGCACCTCCTCGGTCCTCGCCCTGCAGCTCGCCGCCCGGGTCATCGCCCGCGGCATGGCCGACCGGATCATGGTCGTGGTCGCCGACGAGTTCCCCGCCCAGGCCCTCGCCACCCAGGCCCGGCTGCCCGGCTACGCGAAGACCCCGCACGTCGTCCCCGGCGGCGGCACCGGCACCGTCCTCTCCGAGGGCGCCGCCGCGATCCTGCTCGAGTCCGAAGCCTCCGCCGCCGCCCGCGGCGCGAACGTCCTGGCGGACGTCCGCGGCTTCGGGGCCTCCGGCGAGGCGGCCGGCATCGGCCGGATCGGCCGCGACGGCGAAGCCTGGGCCCGCGCCCTGCGCGCCGCCCTCGCCGAAGCCGACAGCACCCCCGAGCAGATCGACACCGTGGTCTCCGCCGCCTCCGGCTACCGCCTGGTCGACCTCGCCCAGCGCCGCGCCCTCACCCTGGCCGGCCTCGCCGAACGCCCCACCCGCACCCCCAAGGCCCAGCTCGGCGAGACCTACGGCTCCGCCGGCGCCCTCGGCCTGGTCGCCGCCCTCGCGGGCGACGCCCCCGCCGGACGCCTCCTGCTCTCCAGCTTCGCCTACGGCGGCTCCTACGCCGCCGCAGTGTTCGACGCGAGGGCCTGATGACCCCCCGACGGACACCCCCGCCCCCCACCTCCGCCCTCACCGCCGGCCGGTCCCTCCGCCTCGGCCCGGCCCTCCACGCCGCCGCCCGCCACCCGGCGGACCCGCAGCCGGACGGCCGACCCGCCCGGGCCGGACGGCCGCCGACGGACGGGGCGGCCGGTGGCGACCCGGCGGGGGCCCGGCCGGAGCAGCAGTCCGCTCCGGCGGGACGGTCGTCGGCGAGCAGCCCGGCGGTGGCTCGGCCGGGCGGTCGACTCGCCTCGGGCGAGGGCCCGTCGGTGGTCGGCCGGGCCGGTGGAAGCCCGGCGGCTGCTCGGCCGGAGCGGCAGTCGGCCCCGGCGGGCGAAGCCGCCTCCCGGGCCCCGGCGGGGGTCCGGCGGGACGGTCGACCCACGCCTTCAGGACCGTCGTCGACGGTCGGGACGACCAGGTCTGCCGGCGGCGGTCCGGTCGTTCGGCCAGGGGCGCGGCCCGCCCCGGCGGCGCAACCCGCCGCCGCCGACGGCCCGTCGGCCGCTCCGGCGCCCGCGGCCCCGTCCCCGGCGGGAGGGCCGTCGGCGGGGGACGGCTCGGTCGCCGGGGGTCCCGGGGCCGGTGGCGTCGGCCGCCGACTGGCCGGGGCCTGTCTCACCGCGCGCCGGGCCACCGCCCGGCTGGTGGGCGGGGGGCGGCCGGTTCCGGCCCTCCTCGCGGCCCCCGGCTCCATCACCACCCGCACCGCCCCCGTTCCCGCGGCGGCCCGGCCGGCGGCCGATGCCGGGTGGGCCCCGGTCGCTCCGGCCGCCGTGGCGGAGCGGACCCCGGCGGGGGTGCAGGAGGCGGTCGTGGACTGCCTGGTCACCCACCACCCGCGGCTGCCCCGGGACCGGATGGGCCACCGGCTGAACGACGCCGGCCGGTGGCTGATCACCGAGGCGGTGGCCGACCTGCACGGGGTCCGGCTGTCGCCCCGCGAGCTGGCCCGGGACGAGCACCGGCGGTGGAGCGTACCGGAGTTGGGCCTGACCGCCTCGGTCGCGCACTGCGCCGCGTACTCGACGGTGGCGCTGGTGTCCGGGCAGCCCGTCGGGGTGGACCTGCAGGACCACCGGGACCGGCCGTTCGCCATGCAGTGGCTGGGCGCGCTGCTCGGCCGGCCGGACGGCGAGCCCGCCACCATGCGGGACTTCGCCGAGTGCGAGGCGCTGATCAAGGCGTCGCACATCCGCAAGGAGACCTTCGCCGGGGTCCGGCTGCCGGACTGGCGGCCGGGCTGGCGCCCCACCAACGTCGGCTACCTGGTCCGCTCCGCCGACCTCGGCGACGGCCTGCAACTGGCCCTGGCCACCGACGCCCCCGCCCGGGTCCGCTGGTGGTGGCAGCCGGACCCCGCCGCCCAGCCCGTCCGCACCGCCACCCCGACCCTGGAGCCCGCCGCATGACCGCCACCGCCACTGCCACCGCCGCCGCGCCGGGGAGGTCCTACGCCCGGCGGATCTCCCAGATCGAGCGCGGCTACCTGAACGCGAACGCCACCGGCACCCCGCAGCTGATCCAGATGGTGATCGAGGGCACCGGCCGGCTGGACGCGGCCGAACTCGCCGACGCGGTACGGGAGTCCACCGCCGCCAACCCCGGGCTCGCGGTGCGCCGCAAGGGCCCGAACTGGCGGGCCGACGACGCCGCCCTCCCGCCGGTCACCGTGCTGCCCGCCGACGCCGGGTTCACGCACCCGTTCTTCCACCGCGACCTGGACGTGGTGGCCGGCCCGGTCTGCGAACTCGGCCTGTCCGAGGGGCCGGTGACCCGGCTGGTGGTGCGGGCCAGCCACATCGTCACGGACGGCCGCGGGCTGCGGCACTGGATCGAGGACCTGTTCCGGGCGCTGCGCGGCGAACAGCCGGTCGGCGCCGACTCCACCGTCGACGACACGCACTTCCGGGCCGCCGCCGCCCCCGTCCCGGCGGCGCCCGTCCCGGCCCGGGTGGCCGGCTTCCCGGCGATCCTCGGGCAGGGCGAGGCCGACGGCACCGCGCTGTGGCTGCGCCGCTCGGTCGCCGCGACCCCGTCCGCGGTGACCGCCCGGGTTGGCGCAGCCGTCTCCCGGCTGCTGGCCACCGACACCGGGCGGCTGATCATCCCGGTGGACCTGCGCCGGCACGACCGCGAGGTGCGCTCCACCGCCAACCTGACCTCCCAGCTGGTGCTCGACCTGCACCGCGAGGACCGCTGGAACCGGCTGCACAGCCAGCTGCTCGCCGCCATGCTCCGCAAGCGCGAAGTCGCGTCCCTGGAAAGGGACTTCCTGCGCAACAACCCGTTCGCCAACTCGCTGCGCGAGGCCCAGGAGCTGGACGGCAGCCGCTTCCCGTGCACCGCGATCCTCACCGACCACGGCCGGATCGACACCGAGCTGTACCGCACCGCGCACTTCCGCCCCACCGAGTACTACACCCTGCCGATGCTCGTCCCGTACGCCGAGATGTTTCTGAGCACCTGTCAGATCGACGACCGCACCGAGCTCACCCTGTCCTGCCGCAACCGCCCGGACGCCCGCCCGGCCGCCGAAGCCGTGCTGGACGAGGTCGAGCGCGCCCTGCTCGCGGTCGACTGACCCGGCCCATCCTCCTCTCCCCGCTGATGAAGGACCCGCGAAGATGCCCACCACACCCGCCCGCACCACGGTGAACGCGGCCAAGGGCAAGGCCCGCCGCAAGCCGGCCCCGGCCCGCAAGCCCGCCACCGCCGCCGCCGCCGCCAAGCCCACCGCCACCAAGACCGCGGCCAAGCCCGCCGCCGCGGCCAAGCCCAAAGCCCAGAGCGTCAAGTCCACTTCTCCGCAACCGACTTCGAAGTCGGTCGCGCAGCCCGATCCGAAGGCCCCCGTCGCGGTCGAGGACGCCCCCGCCGCCGTCGCGGTCGAGGAGCAGCCCGCAGCGGCCCCGGCCCCGGACTCCGCCTCCGCCCCCGGGCAGTCGGCGCCCCCCGCCGAGGCGCCGTCGAAGGCCGCGCTGCTCACCATGGTGATCGCCATGGCCGGCGGTTTCATCGCGCTGCTGGACACCACCATCGTCAACGTCTCGATGCAGGAGACCACGGCCCGGTTCGGCGGCATCAACCAGGTGCAGTGGGTGGTGACGGCCTACCTGCTGGCGCTGGCGGCCGTGATGCCGGCGACCGGCTGGCTGGCCACCCGGTTCGGGACGAAGCGGGTGTTCGCCGCCGCGGTGACGCTGTTCGCGCTGGGTTCGCTGGGCTGCGCGGCCGCGCAGTCGCTGGATCAGCTGATCGCGGCGCGCGGCATCTCGGGCGCGGCGGCCGGTGTGCTGACGCCGGTGTCGACGATCCTGCTGACCCGCGGGGTGCCGCGCGAGCACCTGGGCCGGGTGCAGGCGCTGAACGGTTCGGTGATGCTGATCGGCCCGCTGCTGGGCCCGACCATCGGCGGTCTGCTGGTGGGCTGGGGCGGCTGGTCGGCGGTGTACGTGGTGAACATCCCGTTCTGCGCGGTGCTGCTGGCGGCCGCGCTGCGCTGGGTGCGCAAGGACGCGCCGCCGGCCGGCAGCGCCCGGCCGCTGGACGTGCTGGGCCTGGTGTCCTCGGCGACGGCGACGGTCTCCACGGTGCTGGCGATCCACGAGTACGCCGAGCACGGGGCGCGGGCGGTCGCGGCGCTGCTGGTGCCGGTGGGCCTGGCGGTGCTGGGCGCGGTGGTCTTCGTGGTGCGCGAACTGCGGGCGAAGGCGCCGCTGCTGGACCTGCGGCTGTTCAAGATCCCGGTGTACGCGACCGCGGTGGTGAACATCTTCTGCCTGGGCTTCGTGCTGTACTCGCCGATGATGCTGATCCCGCTGTACTTCGAGTCGGCGCGCGGCGAGTCGGCGGTGAACACCGGTCTGCTGATGTCGGTCGGCGGCCTGGGCGTGGTGACGGCGGCCTGGCTGTCCCGGGTGCTGCTGCGGAAGATCGGCGGCGGGGCGACGGTGCTGATCGGCATCGGCCTGACCATGCTGGCGACGGTGCCGATGACCGGCCTGACCGGCACCACCGCGTACCCGCTGATCTGCGCCAGCCTGGTGGTGCGCGGCCTGGGCACCGGCCTGACCATCGTGCCGACGATGACCCGGGCGTTCCAGTCGATCCGGCAGGAGTCCATCCCGGACGCCTCCTCGCAGCTCAACCTGACCCAGCGGATCGGCGGCGCGCTGGCCATCGCGGTGGTCACGGTGGTGCTGACCGACTCGGCGAAGGCGCACCGCGGCATGGTGCCGGCGGCGTTCGCGCACTCCTTCGGCTGGCTGCTGGGGGTCTACGGGGTAACCCTGCTGCCCGCGCTGGCGCTGCTCCTGGCGGACCGCCGGGAGAAGCGCCAGCAGCAGGCGGCGAACTGACGGTACGTCAGCACGGCGCCCGCGGTCAGCGCGTGGCGGGGAGCCAGCCGTCCTGGACGGCGTGCACCCCGGCCTCGAAGCGGCTGCGGGCGTCGAGCCGTTCCATCAGGTTGGCGGCGAACCGGCGGGCGGTGCGCGGGGAGACGCCCAGCCGCTTGGCGATCGCCTCGTCGGTGTGGCCCTGGGCGAGCATCTTGAGGACGGCGAGCTCCTGCGGGGGCATCTCGTCGGCGTCGCACTTGGGGAGGTCGCCGACCGGGATCGCGCTGTCCCAGACGCCCTGGAACAGGGCGTACAGCGCGGCCACCGTGCCGGCGCCGCGCAGCACCACGGCGCCGGCCCGGGCGTCCTCGGTGTCGATCGGCAGCACGGCCTGCTGCCGGTCGAAGATGATCATTCGGATGGGGAGTTCGGGGACCGTCCGGACCTGGCCGCCGTGCAGGTTCAGCCAGGTCACGTGGTCCAGGGTGGGCCGGTGGTTGCGGACGCTGTCCAGGTAGACGGTGCGCATCTGCACCCCGCGCTCCAGCAGGGCGGCGTTCGGCTGCCGGCTGGCCCGCAGGTCCTCCTCGGAGTGCGCGCCGCCGGGGGCGAAGGTGGCCACCTCCTGGCGGACCGAGCCGGCCAGTTCGGCCAGCCGCTCGCGGATCGCCTCCGGTCCGCTGAGCTGCTCGGAGGCGGCGTCGGTCGCGGTCGGCCGCAGCGCCGAGCACTCCGCGATCAGCTGCGCGGCGGCGGCCCGGGAGGCTTCCACCCGCAGTTGCTGGGCGGCGAGTTCGGCCTGCTGGCGGGCCAGCAGCACCTCCATCGCGGTCTCCGGGCCGACCGCCCGGAACCCGATGCCCTCCCGGGCGGACGGCTGCACCAGGGCCAGTTCGCTCAACCGGTCGAGCCCGTGGCGGACTCTCTCCTCGGTGAGGCCCAGTGACCGGGCCAGTGCGGCGACCCCGGACTGCGGCTCGGCCAGCATCCGGCGGTAGATGGATTCGGCTTCGGTGTCGAGTCCCAGTGCGTCCAGCATGAATCGATCCCCGTTTCGATCAGCGCCAGTAACGTTTGCTCGGACTCAGAGCTTACTGATGCGGAGCAACCACGCACTGACCGTCATGTTCCGGAAAGATGACCGGACAACGGACGGGAGTTCACCGACCGTACACCTCCTGACGGACGGTCAGACCGCGGCGGACAGCAGCAGCTGCCCGACCAGCTCGGTGACCTCGGGAAGCGGCTCCGCCGGGGGCTCGGGGAGCGCCGACGCACAGTCACGGAGCAGGCTGTGGAAGGAGAAGAGCGCGGACGGATCCTGCCGCAGCAGGTTGTGTTCGAGCAGGACGTCCAGGAAACCTTCGGCCTCGTCCGGGCTCAGGCCGGTCAGCGCCGCCGCCCGCTGGAGGTCGAAGCTGCCCGCGGCCTGCCGGCTCATCAGCCGGGAGAAGCGCTGCTGCGCCCGGTCCAGGTACTGGTAGGAGGCGCGCAGCAGCACCATCAGGTCCCGGTCCGCGGTGCGCAGGCAGCGGGCCCGCCGGGCCGGGTCGGCCAGCCGAGCGACCAGGTCGGCGACGGTCCAGGCCGGGCGGTCGCGCAGCCGGGTCGCGGCGATCCGCACCGCCAGCGGCAGGTGCCCGCAGAGCGCGACGGCCTCGGCGGCCCGGGCGGGCTCCCGGGCCACCCTGGTCCGGCCGGCCACCCGGGCCAGCAGCTCGACCGCGTCGGACGGCGGCAGCACGTCCAGCGGCAGCGCCACCGCCCCGTCCAGGGCGCTGAGCTTGCGCCGACCGGTCACCAGCACCAGGGTCTCCCCGGCGCCCGGCAGCAGCGGGCGGACCTGGGCGCTGTCCGCGGCGTCGTCCAGCACCAGCAGGCAGCGCCGGCCGGCCAGTCGGGCCCGCCACAGCGCGCTGCGCTCCTCCAGCGAGGCCGGGACCTCCTCGGGCCGCAGGCCGTCGGCGCGCAGCAGCGCGGCCAGCGCCTGGATCGGCGGCACTGGGGGCCGGGACTCGTCGAAGCCGTCCAGCGCGGCGAAGAACTGGCCGTCCGGGAACTGCCCGGTCAGCTGGTGGGCGATTCGCACCGCCAGGGTGGTCTTGCCGACGCCGCCCATCCCGTCGACCGCCAGCATCAGCGGGGCGCCCGGGGCCCGTCGGCCGACCGCCTCCAGCAGCAGGGCGGACTCGGCGGTCCGGCCGGTGAAGTCGGCCAGGTCGTGCGGCAGGCAGTTGGGCCGGTCCGGCGGTTCCTGCACCCGGGCGGGGCGCGGCGCGGGCGGCTCGGACGGGGCGGCGGCGGCGCCGTGCACGCCTGGCCCGTCGGCCAGGATCTCGGCGTGCAGGGCGCGCAATCCTGGGCTGGGCTCCAGGCCCAGTTCGTTGGCCAGGAAGCGCCGTCCCTCGTCGTAGACGGCCAGCGCGTCGGCCTGCCGGCCGCTGCGGCACAGGGCGGTCATCAGGCTGCGGCGCAGCGAGTCGCGCAGCGGGTACTCGGCCAGCAGCGCGGTCAACTCGCCCACCAGGGAGGAGGTTTCACCGACCTTCAGGCGCAGTGCCATCAGGTCCTCGACGGCGGCGATCCGCTGCTCGTTCAGCTTCACCGCGGCGCTGGTCACCGCCGGGCAGTGGATGCCCGCGAAGGCCTCGCCGCGCCACAGGTCGACGGCGGACTGCAGCAGCCGGATCGCCTCGGCGAACCGTCCGTCCCGTTCGGCGGTCCGGGCCTCCCGGACCTTGCGGGCGAACCGGTTGGCGTCCACCGCGTCCTCGGGGGCGGCCAGCCGGTAGCCGACGTCGGCCGTCACCAGCCGGTGCTCGCCCGCGGCGAGCACCCGTCTCAGGTCCCGGATGGCGTTGTGCACCTGGGGGCGGGCCGAGGTCGGCGGGTCCTCCCAGAGCTCGTCCACCAGGAAGTCCATCGGCACCACCCGGCCGACGTTCAGCAGCAGCAGCGCCAGGAGTCTCTGCTGCCGCATGCCCCGGACGTCCACGGGGACACCGCTCTCGCGGGCCTCCAGGGCGCCCAGCACCAGGAATTCCATCGTCCTTCACCCCCGTGAACGCGATTCGGTCTGTGGTCGTGCGCTGCCGTGCCCGGCCGGCTCAGCCGCCCCAGGTGACGTCGCCCTGCGGGGAGACGCCCGGGTGCGGGGTGGCGGTCGGGGTCGGGTCGACCTGGACGGTCCCGGCGCCGTCCGCGACGTTTCCGGAGAATTCCACGGCGCCGGCCGAAACGGTCAGGGCGGCGACGGCGACGATCACGGAAGCGGCGAACTTGGAGACACGGGTGACCAGCACGGAATTCTCCTCGGAAATTGGTGGGCTTTCCCGGGATTCCCTCCCGGGGCTCCTGGCCGGGGCTCTCGCTCCCGCCGACATCTCTACTGTGCGCCTCCCGGGAGCGGGAGGGAACAGGGGTCGGCTGGACGGAACATGCACTGACCTAAGCCGTCCACGCCGACCTCAGTCGAAGTCCCACCAGGGGCCCGGGACCAGGGCCGCGCCCACCGACAGCACGGCGGAGCCGGCCAGGTCCGGCTCCAGGTCGACGGCCCGCACCAGCAGGCCGGCGGCCCGCTCCTCGGCCTCGGCCAGTCCGGGGGCCAGGCTGAACACCCCCACGGTGACCTCGCCGGACTCCTCCCCGTGGACGCTGACGTGCTCCAGCGCGTCCGCCTCCCGGGCGTGGGCGTGGATCATCTCGGCCAGGCCGGGGGGCACTCCGCCGCCGGCCGGCATGCGCAACCTCGCGTGAACCAGATACATGCTTCCATCTTCGGTCCCGCCTCTAAGTACCCGAACGACTTCCGGCTGGTCGCTTTATGCCGTGGCATAAAGCGTCCGCTCGAGCGATTCTCGAGCGGACGGGATGTGCGGTACGAGTGGGACCGGAGGGAAAAGGGCGGACGGGGGTCAGACGGCCGCGGCGAGGTGGTCGGGCATTTCGCCGCCGCTGTCCAGGAAATGCGTCAGCGGCAGGGTGGCCGCGCCGAGCGTCACCGCGTCCGGGCCGAGGTCGGAGAGGGTGATGGTGGTGCGGGAGCGGGGGTAGGAGAGGGCGTAGCGGGTGGCGGCCTCGCCGATCGCGGGCAGCAGCCGGGGGCCGAGCAGCAGGCCGGCCCAGCCGCCGATGACGATCCGCTCGGGGTTGAACAGGTTGACCAGGTCGGCGATGGACGCGCCGAGCAACTCCGCGGCCTCGTCCAGCAGTTCGACGGCGGAGGGCTGCCCGTCCTCGGCGGCCCGCAGCAGGGCCGCCAGGCCGGCCTTCTCGCTGGTGCCGGGCACGGTGCCGTCCCAGCGCTCGACCAGCGCCTCGGCGCCGACGTACGCCTCCAGGCAGCCGCGCGAGCCGCACCGGCAGCGGCGGCCGCCGACGTGCACCTTGGTGTGGCCCCACTCGCCGGCCGAGCTGGTGGCGCCGCGGAAGCGGACGCCGTCGGCGATCACGCAGGCGCCGACGCCGGAGCCGAACAGGGCGACCACGGCGTGCCGGCTGCCGCGGCCGGCGCCGAACCACATCTCGGCCTGGCCGAGGGTCTTGGCGCCGTTGTCGACGTACAGCGGCAGCGGGGTGTGCTCGCGCAGCATCCGGCCGAACGGGACGGCGTCCCAGCCGAAGGTCTGGCCGTGCACGACGATGCCGGCGCCGGGGTCGGGGCCGGTGCCCTGCTCGACGATGCCGGGGACCCCTATGCCGATGCCGAGCACGTTCTCGGCGGGGACGCCTGCGGCGGCGAGGACCTGGTCGACGCCGCCGGCGATCATCCGGACGACCCGCTCGGGGTCGTGCGCGGCGAGCAGCGGCTGGTCGGCGGAGGCGAGTTCGGTGAGCGCGAGGTCGAACAGGGTGACCCGGACCTGGGTCTCGCCGATGTCGATGCCGACCAGGTGGGCCTGGCCGGGGGTGACCCGGAGCAGGATGCGCGGGCGGCCGCCGTCGGACTCGACCGACCCGCACTCCTCGATCAGGCCGTCGGTGAGCAGTTCGCCCGTCACGTTGCTGACCGATCCGGCGCTCAGTCCGGTCGCGGTGCCCAGCTCCTGGCGGCTCAGCGGACCGTGGAAGTACAGGTGTCGCAGTAGCGTGGAACGGCTGCTCCGGCGCAGGTCGCGAACGGTCTGCTTGCCTCGCGGTGTCATCGGTGTCCCTTCTTCGTTGCAGAATCTACGCCGTCGCGCCTCTTGACGTCTACTTTTCTCAGACGTTAAATCTCGGCGTGAAGTAAGCAGTTCTGACTGCTTCTTCATCCCCACGAGACGACAGCCCGAGAGGGGCTCCTCCCATGCGCACCCACCGGATCTCCGCCGCCCTCGCCCTGACCGCCGCGATCGTCCTGACCGCCTCCGCCTGCGGCGGCGGCGACAGCGGCGGCGGCAGCAACTCCAGCCCGAAGACCCTCACCTACTGGGCCTCCAACCAGGGCAGCAGCCTGGAGAACGACAAGCAGGTGCTGGAGCCCGAGCTCAAGAAGTTCGAGCAGCAGACCGGCATCAAGGTCAACCTCGAGGTCATCCCCTGGTCCGACCTGCTGAACAGAATCCTGGCCGCCACCGCGTCCGGCCAGGGCCCGGACGTGCTGAACATCGGCAACACCTGGTCCGCCTCCCTCCAGGCCACCGGCGCGCTGCTCCCGTTCGACCAGGCCACCTTCGACAAGATCGGCGGCAAGGACCGCTTCCTGGAGTCGGCCATCGCCTCGGCCGGCGCCAAGGGCAAGGACCCGGCGGCCGTCCCGCTGTACTCGATGGCCTACGGCCTGTACTACAACAAGAAGCTGTTCCAGGCGGCCGGGATCGCCAACCCGCCCGCCACCTGGGAGGAGCTGGTCCAGGACGGCAAGAAGCTGACCTCGGGCGACAAGTACGGCATCGCGATCGAGGGCGGCAACGTCTCGGAGAACGTGCACAACGTCTTCACCCTCGGCATGCAGCACGGCACCGGCTTCTTCGACGCCTCGGGCAAGCCGACCTTCGACAGCCCGGAGGCCGTCGCCGCGGTCAAGCAGTACGTCGACTTCATCGCCAACGACAAGATCGCCGCCCCCGGCAACGCCGAGTACGCCGCCAACCAGTCGGTGACCGACTTCGCCACCGGCAAGGCCGCGATGCTGATGTGGCAGTCCGCAGGCGCCAACCTCAAGTCGCACGGCATGAACCCCGACGACTACGGCGTCGTCCCCGTCCCGGCCCCGGCCGGTGCCACCGGTGACAAGGCCACCACCTCGATGGTGGCCGGCATCAACATGGCGGTCTTCAAGAACACCAAGAACCTCGACGGCGCCCTGAACTTCGTGAAGTTCATGACCAGCGACGAGGAGCAGAAGACCCTCAACGGCACCTACGGCTCGCTGCCGTCGGTCAAGGCCGCGCAGTCCGACGCCGCGTTCTCCACCCCGGAGCTGCAGACCCTCGCGGGCGTCCTGCAGAAGAGCGCCGCGCCGCTCCCGCAGGTCCCCACCGAGAGCCAGTTCGAGACCCTGATCGGCACCGCCGTGAAGAACCTGCTGGCGTCCGCCGCCGCGGGCAAGCCGGTCACCGAGGCCACGGTCAAGGACGAGCTGTCCAAGGCCCAGCAGCAGATGCCGGCGAGCTGACGAACGTGTCCGAGAAAGTGATCGACCGCCAGACCGTCGGCAAGGAGGCCGCCCCGAAGGGGGCGGCCCCCGCCCGCCGGCGCCTCCGCGACAAGTTCGGGCGCAGCGCCCTGCCCTACCTGCTGCTGCTCCCGGCCCTGCTGGCCGAACTGCTGATCCACCTGGTGCCGATGGTCACCGGCATCGTGATGGCGTTCAAGCAGCTCACCCAGTTCTTCATCCGCGACTGGGGCTCGGCCCCCTGGTCCGGTTTCGACAACTTCAAGGTGGCGCTGGAGTTCGACGCCCCGGTCGGCAAGGCGCTGCTGCACTCGTTCTGGGTGACCTGCGGCTTCACCGTCCTGTCGGTGGGCCTGTCCTGGCTGATCGGCGTCACCGCCTCGATCTTCACCCAGGACGCCTTCCGCGGCCGCGGACTGCTGCGCGCGGCGTTCATGCTCCCGTACGCGCTGCCGGTGTTCGCGGCCGTGATCACCTGGTCGTTCATGTTCCAGCGGGACACCGGCCTGATCAACCACGTGCTGCACGACCAACTGCACCTGACCAGCGACAAGCCGTTCTGGCTGATCGGCGACAACAGCTTCTGGGCGCTGCTGACCGTCTCGGTCTGGAAGTCCTGGCCGTTCGCCTTCCTCACCCTCACCGCGGGCCTGCAGAACATCCCGCGCGAGCTCTACGAGGCCGCCGCGCTCGACGGCGCCGGCGTCTGGCAGCAGATCCGCCGGATCACCCTGCCCTCGCTGCGCCCGGTCAACCTGGTGCTGGTGCTGGTCCTCTTCCTGTGGACCTTCAACGACTTCAACACGCCGTTCGTGCTGTTCGGCAAGTCCGCCCCGCAGGCCGCCGACCTGATCTCGATCCACATCTACCAGTCCTCCTTCATCACCTGGAACTTCGGCCAGGGCTCCGCGATGTCGGTGCTGCTGCTGCTCTTCCTGCTGCTGGTGACCGCGGTCTACCTGTTCGCCACCAACCGCCGCCGGGGGGAAGCAGAATGATCAACCCGCCCGCCTCCTTCCGCTGGCTGCGCCGCGTCGTGCTGCTGGTGCTGGCCGTCTTCACGCTGACCCCGGTCGCGGTGATGCTGAGCTCCTCGCTCAAGCCGCTGCGCGACGTCCAGGGCCCGTGGCGCTGGATCCCCAGCGAGCTGACCTTCCGGCCGTACATCGACATCTGGAAGACCGTCCCGCTCGCGAAGTACTTCACCAACTCGCTGATCGTCGCCGGCTCGGCCACCGCGCTGTCCGTGCTGATCGCGCTGCTGGCCGGCTACGCGGTGAGCCGCTACCGCTTCCGCGGCAAGAAGATCTTCACGATCACCGTGCTGTCCACCCAGATGTTCCCCGGCATCCTGTTCCTGCTGCCGCTGTTCCTGATCTTCGTCAACATCGGCAACTCCACCGGCATCGCGCTCTACGGCAGCCGCGGCGGCCTGATCCTCACCTACCTGACCTTCTCGCTGCCGTTCTCGATCTGGATGCTGGCCGGGTACCTCGACTCCATCCCGCGCGACCTCGACGAGGCCGCCGCGGTCGACGGCTGCGGCCCGATCCGCACCCTGGTGCAGATCATCGTCCCCGCCGCCCTGCCCGGCATCATCGCGGTCGCCGTGTACGCCTTCATGACCGCCTGGGGCGAGGTGCTGTTCGCCTCCGTCATGACCAACGACCAGACCCGCACGCTGGCCGTCGGGCTCCAGGGGTACGCCACCCAGACCGACGTCTACTGGAACCAGGTGATGGCCGCCTCGCTGGTCGTCAGCCTCCCCGTGGTCGCCGGATTCCTGCTGCTGCAGCGCTACCTGGTGGCCGGTCTGACCGCCGGTGCCGTCAAGTGACGCACCGCTGACGCGCCGCCAGGCCGCCCGCCCCCTCACCCCCGAAAGGACCACCCCGTGAACCACCTCGACGCGCTGCCGGCCAACTTCCGCTGGGGCGCCGCCACCGCCGCCTACCAGATCGAGGGCGCCGCGAGCACCGACGGCCGCGCGCCGTCGATCTGGGACACCTTCTCGCACACCCCCGGCAAGGTCGACAACGGCGACACCGGCGACACGGCCTGCGACCACTACCACCGCTGGCCGCAGGACCTCGACCTGGCCGCCTCGCTCGGCCTGGACGCCTACCGCTTCTCCATCGCCTGGCCCCGGGTCGTCCCGCTCGCCGACGGCCGGGTCAACGCGGCCGGCCTCGACTTCTACGACCGCCTGGTCGACGGCATGCTGGAGCGCGGCCTCACCCCGTTCCCCACCCTCTACCACTGGGACCTCCCGCAGGCCCAGCAGGACCGCGGCGGCTGGCCCGAGCGCGCCACCGCCGAGCGCTTCGCCGAGTACGCGGCCGTCGTCGCCGAACGCCTCGGCGACCGGGTCCGCGACTGGTGCACCCTCAACGAGCCGCTCTGCTCCTCCTGGATCGGCCACCTGGAGGGCAAGATGGCCCCCGGCCTGACCGACCTCACCGCCGCCGTCCGCACCTCCTACCACCTGCACCTCGGCCACGGCCTCGCCGTCCAGGCGCTGCGCGCCGCCGTCCCCGGCGCCCGGATCGGCATCGTCAACAACCTCTCCACCATCGAGCCCGCCTCGCAGTCCGACGCCGACGTCGCCGCCGCCCTGCGCGCCGACGGCCACATCAACCGCTGGTGGCTCGACCCGGTCCTCGGCCGCGGCTACCCGCAGGACATGCTCGACCTCTACGGCGTCGAACTCCCCGTCCGGGACGGCGACATGGAGATCATCTCGGCCCCGCTCGACTGGGTCGGCCTCAACTACTACTTCCGCCAGATCGTCGCCGACGACCCCACCGGGGCCGTCCCGAACTTCCGCCAGGTCCCCGGCCCCAACCCCGAGCGCACCGCCATGGACTGGGAGGTGCACGCCCCCGGCATCGAGGAGCTGCTGCTGCGCCTCACCGAGGACTACGGCGTCCGCGAGATCTACGTGACCGAGAACGGCTCCGCCTACCGCGACACCGTCACCGCCGACGGCCGCGTCGACGACCCCGAGCGCACCGCCTACCTCGAGTCCCACCTCGCCGCCTGCGCCCGCGCCGTCGCCAAGGGCGCCCCGCTGGCCGGCTACTTCGCCTGGTCCCTGCTCGACAACTTCGAGTGGGCGTACGGCTACGACAAGCGCTTCGGCCTCGTCCACGTCGACTACGCCACCCAGACCCGCACCCTCAAGACCAGCGGCGAACGCTACGCCCAGCTCATCGCCGCCCACCGCGCCCGCGCCTGACCCCGGGCCACCGCACAGGGCAGGGCCCCGGGAGCACCCGCTCACTCCCGGGCCCTGCCCTCTGCCGTCCGGCTGCATGGGTAGATCGCATCTACGTAGATCGGATCTACCTGATCAGGGTGCAGGGATGTTCCCTCGCCCGTCGGGCGCAGGACGGAGTTCGCCCGCCTCGCCGACGAGGCCCTGAACGCTGGCAAGGCCGTCTGGCGCCGCTGGACGGAGTTCGACGGCGTCCGCCTCCGCACCCGCCCCCAGGCCGTTCCCCCGGCCCCGCGCCGGGCCGAGCAGCCGTACGCCTCCGGCTCCGCCCTGGTCGTCGAGCACGACGAAGCCCGGCTCCACTTCGACGACGGCATCTACCGGCTCACCACGCGCCGCCGCCTGCGCAACACCGGAGGCGAGCCGATCACCCGCTACCTGATCCGGATCTCCGTCGACCGCTACCCCGGCGAGCCCGAGCGCTCCAACGCCCACTATCGCGAAAACCCGCTCACCTGGGGCGAGTTGGCGCTCACCGCCGAGTGCCGGGGCGAGCCGATGCGCTGGCAGGCCAAGCACGACCGCGACGCCTTCAAGGAGGTGTGGCTGATGTTCGAGAACGAGGACGGCCGCTTCCCCCTCTATCCGGGTGACGCGACGTGGATCGAGTACGCCTACAGCGTCACCGAGGACAAGTGGGGCCACTGGTTCCAGCGCGCGGTCCGCCTGCCCACCGAGCACCTGCTGGTCCGTCTCGACTTTCCGGCCGGCCTCGACCCGGTGGTCTGGGGCACGGAGACCTCGATGACCGCCGAGTCAGTGCCCCTGCGGACCGCTCCCGAACGCCGGGACAGCACCGGCCGGAGAATCTACGAATGGTCGACGGACGATCCGGCCCTGCACGCCCGCTTCCGCCTCGAATGGCGGTTCCGTAACCCCCACCAGCGGTAACCCATCAAGGAGTACAGGTGATCGAGGTGCGGCCCAGCCAGCACATGCAGAACCTCGGTGTCGTCCAGCAGGGTGCCGACATCCTCCACCGGCCGTCCGTTCCGTTCGACTTGCCCGCCGAGCACGACGCCGTCCGATCCGCAGTCGACCGGCTCTTCGCCGCCGTCGAGCACATCGGCCGCGTCCACTCCTTCGCCAAGGGCATGGGCCTCGCCGCCCCCCAGATCGGCATCGATCGAGCAGCGGCCCTCGTCCTCCCGCCCGCTCCGGACGCTGCCCCGATCGTCCTCCTCAACCCCCGCGTCACCGCCGCCTCCGCAGAGACGGACGAGCAGTACGAGGGCTGCCTCAGCTTCTTCGACGTCCGCGGCCTGGTCCCCCGCCCCCTGTGGATCGAAGTCACCACTACCGGCCCCGACGGCACCGAGACCGCGACGGTCTACGAACGGGGCTTGGCCCGAATCATCGCCCACGAGATCGACCACCTCGACGGCCTGCTCTACACCGACCGCATGCAGCCCGGAACCCATTCCATCCCCATCGAGGAGTACCGGGGTAGCGGTTCTTCCTGGAACTACTGAGAATCGCGGACTCCGTCATCGAGTTGAGCCGGAGGGACGTGGTGGATCGCCGGGGATTCGTGGCCGCTTCCAGCGCGTACGCGCTCGCGGCGCTCGGGCTGTCCGACCCGGACAGCCTGCTGCGGCGCGTCCACCGCAAGGCCGGCGGGAAGGTCCAGGTCGGCCGAGGCGAAGTCGCGGCCGACCGCTATCTCCACGACGACGTCTCCACCTGGTCGTTCAGGCCATCGACCTGGGCCACCGGGCCACCGCGGTGCGCGTTGCGGAGGAATGCGTCAGCCAGGCCAAGCACGTGGACGACCCCCGAGTCCTCGCGTACCACCAGGCCACCTTGGCCAACGCGGCTGCCCTGGACGGCGACCGCCGCACGGCCACCGCCTCCCTCGCCGCCTCGCAGGCGTCCATCGAGCGCGTCGCCGGCACCCCGGGCGACTCCTGGGCTTCGCACTACAGCACCGGCCGGTGGGCCCACGAGGCTGGGATGATCCTCGTTCAGCTCGGCGATTTCCCCAGTGCGCAGGAGCACCTGCACCACGCGCTCGCCTCCTGGTGCGACTTCCTCGACTGTGCGGACGGCATCAGGTCGGTCAAAATCCGGGACGCCGTCCACGACATGAGGGCACGGCTCCACCGGTTGCGGGGAACGGCCCGTGCGGAGGAAATCAACGAACGAGCGGCCGCATTCGAATAATTCACTCCCGCCCGTTCATCGGACTATTTCGGCGGGAGGGGAATGGGCTGCAATCCTATTTTCTGACTGCTGGTCAATTGCTTTGCGGGCGAGGTGAAATGGGTGATCCCTCGGATGTAGCATCCGAGGGATCAATCAACCATGACCGGTCCGGGCCAGATTTTCTTGGCGGAAAATCCCGGAGCGGTCTGAGCCCCCCAAGGCGTATGGCGGGAGGCGTATTCGGAGTCTAGCCGATCGACTCCGTACGCCTGGGCCATTGGCCGGAAAGGCGTACACGCATGTGCTCCGTCACCACCACCGTCACCACCCCGCCCCGCCGCGACACGGCCGTGTCCGTCCGGCTGGCCTGGCGCAACGGCCTGCGGAACCGGTGGGTCAAGCAGATCCCCCGGGCCTCCCGGGGGCAGTCGCAATGGCGCTCCCTCTCCGGTGACTTCACCGGGTTCCTGCTGTACCTCGGCGACATGGCCGACGAGGACGGCACCAACCTGCGCACGCCGCCCTCCCGGGACACCGTCGCCGCGTTCGTGCGCTGCTCGAAGGAGACGGTCCAGCGGTACTACGAAGCCGCCGAGGCCGCGGGATTGGTCTTCTTGCGGCGTGACCAGGGCGGCCGGATCGCGGGCTACCGGCTGCTGATGCCCTTCGGTGACCTGCCGGACTGGCGGGGGTGCCTCGACGCGCTGCGTTCGGACGCCCGGCGGGTCAAGCAGCAGGAGAAGCGCGAGCACGAGCGGGTGCAGGGGTGGGCACGGGGGCGGGTGCGCACCTGCTCGTCCTCACGTGCGGACGAGTGCGGACAGGTTCACTCGTCCGCACCTGCGGACGAGTTGACGCCGCCGGAGGACACCGACTCGTCCGCACGTGACGACGTCACTGGTCCGCACGTGACGAGCGGCTCGTCCGCACGTGCGGACACGACACGTCTTACACGTCTGGACACGGGGATGGCTGAGGTGGTTGGGGCAGTGACCACTCCGCGCGCGCGAGCCCCGTACGACGGCCGACCACCGACCCGCCCGGAGCACCCGCCCCGGCCCCGGCATCCGGTCGTCATTCCGCGTCCGCGCGCAGCGGTCGAGCAGCACCCGGCCACGAAGCGGTTCACCTCCGACGGACACCCGGTGGTCCGGCCGGGAACCTCCGAGTGGAACGAGCTCCGTGCGAACCTGCGGGCTGCCAATCCCCGCCGCTCCGAGCTGCTGGTGCCGTTCCGAACGTCCCGACCCGTCGCCCCCGGTGCGCCCCCGTGGGCCTGAGGAGCGCACCGCGCCCTGGTCGGTGGCGGGAGGGTCCGCGTTCGCGTCCGAGGTGTGCAAAAATCGCACACATGGAGACGATCGGGAACTGGAGCGAGATCGGCGAGCGAGTTGCGGAAGCACGGCGAGCCGCAGGGATGAGCCAGGGAGAGCTTGCCGTACGACTCGGTCTGGACCGGACCATGCTGGTGCGCATCGAGTCCGGCGAGCGCAAGATTTCTGCCGTGGAGCTGTTTCGCCTGGCGGAGGCGCTGGGCGTTCCTGCTGCGCACTTCGTCACCCGCCCGCCGGCCCCGTTGGTCTCGCGCCGACACAGCCTGGATGAGGACGCGGATGGTGCGTCCCGCACCAGATTTCGTTTCGATGCCCTTCTCGAAGCACATGCGCGGGATGCGCAGTGGCTGATCGGAGAGGGTTTCCTCGTCCCTCCTCCGGCTCTCACCAGGCCGGATGGCCTGGTCGATCCAGGAGCGCTCGCCCAGGCAGCACGCGCAACGATCGGCAGACCCGGCGGGCCCCTGGGCGGTGTCGCACGTGTTGCAGAGCAGTTCGGGTTGTACCTCCTCAGCGTTGACGCGGAGGGAGAGGGGGCCTCCCTGCTTCTCGACGGCTTCGGGGTGGCTGTCGTGGGCGGCAGGGCGGCCCCGGGCCGACGTCGTTGGACTGCGGCGCACGAGCTCGGACACCACCTGCTTCAGGACGAGTACCACTCGGATCTTTCGGTGGCGGCCGGCCGGGACGAACGGGAAGAACTCATCGACCGGTTCGCAGAGGAACTGCTGATCCGGGACGCGGACCTCCGGGAGGAGTGGCGGAACCGAGGACAGGATGTCGGACCGCGGACCTTCCTCATCGAGATCGCGGCCCGGTACCGGGTCTCGTGGGGAGCCGTCGTGCACAAGGCCGCCAGGCTCGGGCTGGTTTCGAGCGCACAGGCACGCCAGTTGCGGGCCGACACCCCGACCCGCGGCGATCTTCTCTCCGTGCACGGGGCGGAGCCGGTTGAAGACCTGACCGTCGGCACCACCGGGCCCCAGTGGCGCAAGGCCGTCCTCGACGCCTGGGCCGGTGGTGACGTGACCGGTCCGCGCGCGGTGGAACTGTTGCACGGAGCGATCACCGTCGATGACCTGCCGTTGCGCAGGCTGGAGGAACCCGCCCCGTGACGACTGCCACGCCCGGTGCGTCCATCCTGGTCTGGGACACCTCGCCCCTGTTTCACGCGATCAGGGCCGACCGCATCGACCCTTGGCCGACTTCGCTCGGGAACGGCAGGGGACCCTCTGCCGTAACGTGACGACGGCAACCGTTGTTGATGAGCTCGTCTACGCGAACCTGGATCTTTCGGGTCTCGGCTGGCTGGAAAAGGTCCACGTGGACGGCCTCGACGAACTCGGTGCGTTGGTCCGCTGGATGGAAGTGGTCTCCGGTGAACGCTCGAACCACGGCGAAGCGACCGTCCTCGCCTGGGCCGAGGTGCACGGGGCGACGGCGGTGATCGACGATGCGGATGCCCGCCGGGCTGCCCAGAAACACGGGATGCCGGTCCAGGGTTCGCTTCGGGTCCTCGCCGATGCTCTGCGGGAAGGCCGGATCACCGAGTACGCAGCGAACGCCTTCGCCGACGCGATGGTCGACACCGGGGCACGCTACCCGTTCGGGTCCGGTGGGTTCCTGCCATGGGTGCGTCGGATGAAACTGCTCTGACCGCCGAGTGGAGCGGGCAGGGCCCCGGGAGCGGTGGGTGCTCCCGGGGCCCTGCGGTGCTTCGGTGCTTCGGTGCCGGCGGGGTGTCAGCGGCCCTGGAGGGACTTGACGTTGTCGCCGAAGGTCCAGCCCTTCGAGCCGTCCCAGTTGAGGGACCAGGTCATCAGGCCCTTCAGCTGGCCGCTGTAGGAGCCGTAGGCCTGGGAGACCAGGCTGGGGGCCATGTAGCCGCCGCCCGCGCCGGGCTGGGCGGGGAGGCCGGGGACCTGCTTGTCGTAGGGGACCTTGATGGTGGTGCCCTGGATGGTCAGGCCGTTGTTGAGGCAGGTGGTCTGGGCGGTGAAGCCCTGGACGGTGCCGGCCGAGTAGGAGTCGCCGGAGCAGCCGTACATGGAGCCGTTGTAGTACTGCATGTTCAGCCACCAGAGCCGGCCGTTGTCGACGTACTTCTTGATGATCGGCAGGTACGAGCCCCAGATGGAGCCGTAGGTGACGCTGCCGCCGGTGACGTACGCGGTCTCGGGGGCCATGGTGAGGCCGAAGCCGGCCGGCATCTGGGCGAGGACGCCGTCGATGATCCGGATCAGGTTGGACTGCGAGGCGGACAGCGTGCCGATGCTGCCGCTGCCGGACAGGCCGGTCTCGATGTCGATGTCGATGCCGTCGAAGTTGTACTTCTTCAGGATCGGCACGATGGTCGCCACGAACTTGTCGGCGACGGCGGAGGAGCTGAGGTCGATGCCCGCGGCGGCGCCGCCGATCGACATCAGGATGGTCGCGCCGTTGGCCTTGGCCTGGCACATCTCGGCGGGGGTGGCCACCTTGACGCCGGTGTCCATGCCGTCCTGCCAGAGCACGGTGCCGTCGGAGAGGATCACCGGGAAGGCGGTGTTGAGGACGTTGTAGCCGTGCTGGGCGATCCGGCTGTCGGTGATCGGGGTCCAGCCGAGGCCCGGGTGCACGCCGTTGGAGGCGCCGTCCCAGTTCTCCCAGTAGCCCTGGAGCACCTTGCCGGCCGGCCGGGGCTTGGTCGCGCAGGTGGCGTCACCGGGCGGGTTGC
Source organism: Kitasatospora cineracea (assembly GCF_003751605.1). Taxonomy (NCBI): domain Bacteria; kingdom Bacillati; phylum Actinomycetota; class Actinomycetes; order Kitasatosporales; family Streptomycetaceae; genus Kitasatospora; species Kitasatospora cineracea. The sequence continues at coordinate 1,092,739 of NZ_RJVJ01000001.1, read as the reverse complement.
TGGTGGGCGGCTGCGAGGTCGGCGGCTGCGAGGTCGGGGGCTGCGAGGTGGGCGGCTGGGACGTCGGCGGCTGGGACGTCGGGGGCTGCGAGGTGGGCGCGCTGCTGGAGGGCGACGGGCTGCCGCTGCCGCCGGGGCCGCTGAGCACCAGGTCGTCGGCGTAGAACGCGGGCTGGCCGTACCAGCCGTGCACGAAGACGGTCACCGAGGTGGTGGAGGCGCCGGTGGAGAAGGTGGTGCTGAGCTGGCCGTAGGAGGCGTTGCCCGGGGCCCAGGTGGAGGCGTTCACGCCGGTGCCGGTGGCGCCGAGGTAGACGTAGCTGCCCTGGACGAAGCCGCTCAGGGTGTACTGCGAGTTGGGCTGCACGCTGACGGTCTGCGAGCACTGCGCGGTGTCCTGGCCGCTGGGGGTGGCCCGGAGCGCGGCGGTGCCGCCGTGCACGGGGCTGCTGACGATCGCGCTGCCGCCGGTGCAGGTCCAGTTGGCGAGCCCGCTCTCGAAGCCGGGGTTGGCGATCAGGTTGGCGACGTCGGCGGACGCGGTGACCGAGCCGGCCACGGCGAGGCCGGCACCGATCACGGCGGCGGCGCTGACGCCGGCCAGCGTGCGCTTCGCGGCGCTCGGGCCGGACCGGGCGTGGCTGGCCCGGGGCGCCTGGGCGGCGCGCTCCACGGGCGTGTACGACCTTCGACGGAACATCGTGATCCCTTCCCGCCGAACACCTGGTCATGACCATGACCAGCGCTGTGGGGGCGCGATGCCCGGCTGTGGGTGAGGTGGGGACATGTGGGGGGTTGTGCCCAGCCGGATCGTAGGAGCGGGGGCAAGGGGCGTCAATAGGTCTGGACCAATAGCGAGGGTCTGGACCACTCCCGGGAAGGGTCGCCGATCGCCGCCCGGGGCGGGGGAGTTGCCGGCCGGCCCGCCGCGAGCGCGGTGAACGGCCGGGGCGGCCTGCCGTGCCCCCGTACGCCCTTCCCGTCCGCCCTCGGGCGGGGCAGACTGGCCGCGGCCCCCGAACCCCGAACCCCGGCCTCCGCACGCCGCACGCCGAACCCCGGCCCCCGAACGCCGAACGGAGGGAGCCCGAGACGTGGACTGCCGCAGCCCCGCCGCCGCCCTGCTCGCCGAGGCCTGCGCCGCCGCCGGCCGCCCGAGCGCCGGCGCCGAGCTGATCCGGGCCGGCGAGAACACCCTGTGGCGGCTGCCCGGGGGGGTGGTCGCCCGGATCGGCCGGCCCGGCCAACTGCACGTCGCCGAACGCGAGTTGACCGTAGCCAGGTGGCTGCACCGGCACCGGGTGCCGGCCGTCCGCCCGCTCGGTCACCCGCCGGTGCCGGTGGCCGTGCGAGGCCGCCCGGCCACCTTCTGGCACGAGCTGCCGCCGCACCGCCCCGGCACCGCCGTCGAGTTGGCCGCCGCGCTGCGCCGCCTGCACGGGCTGCCCCCGCCGGAGGGCGGGCTGGGCGTCCTCGACCCGTTCGTCCGGCTCCCGGAGCGGATCGCCGCGGCCGCCCTCGACGACCCGGACCGCCGCCGCCTGCACGACCGCCTCGCCGACCTGCGCACCGCCTGGCGCGAACTCGCGCTCCCCGCCCGGCCGCCGCACGTCGTGCACGGCGACGCCTGGAGCGGCAACCTCGCGGTCACCGCCACCACCGCCCACCTGCTGGACTTCGAACGCACCGCGCTCGGCCCGGCCGAGTGGGACCTGACCACCACCGCCGTCGGCCGCCACACCTTCGGCACCGTCCCGCTCCGGACGTACGCCGCGTTCTGCGCGGCCTACGGCGCCGACGTCACCGAGTGGCCCGGCTACCCGGTGCTCCGCGACATCCGCGAACTCCGGCTCACCTGCTACGCCCTCCAGCAGTCCGGCGCCGACCCCCGCCACCGCGCCCAGGCCGACTACCGGCTGGCCTGCCTGTTCGGCGAGCACGGCCCCCGCCCCTGGGGCTGGACCGCCCTCGACTGACGGCCCGTCAGTCCACGCAGGGCACCCCGCCCAGCTCGACCGGCTCCGGCCCCTGGCCCGCCACCAGGGCGCCGGCCCCGGACGCCTCCGGGGAGGCGGCGTCGGACGGGGCGCCCGACGCCGCGGCGCCGTCGGTCAGGACCTGCCGGGCCGCCCCCTCCACCGCCCGCAACCGGGAGCCCGCCCACATCACCGGCAGCGTCCTGAGGGTGCCGCGCCCCGCGGCCAGCGCCGGGACCTGGCGGACGAAGTCCACCGGGCTCCAGTCCTGGTCCACCACCAACTCGCCCTCCAGCGACCGGTACAGCGCGCCGAGCTTCCCCGCGTCGGCCAGCACCCCGCCGCCGCGCAGCTTCTCCACCACGCCGGCCAGGAACGCCTGGGCGCGCCGGGTCCGCCCCAGGTCGGAGCCGTCGCCGACGCCGTGCCGCTGCCGGACGAAGGCGAGCGCCTGGGCGGGCCCCAGGTCCTGCCGCCCGGCGGGCAGCCGGGCCCCGCTGTCCGGGTCGTCCACGGCGTGGTTCAGGCAGACCGGGATCCCGCCGAGGGCCTCGGCGGCGCGGTAGAAGCCGGTCATCGACAGTTCCGCGTAGTGGTTGACCCGGATCGAGGTGAGCGCCTCGACGGCCCGGAACAGCGCCCGCCGCCCGGCCTCCCGGCCCCGCTCGCGCAGCTCCGGCGCCGGCAGGCCCTGGGCGTCCAGCCGCTGGATCTCGGCGGTCTCCGCGTCCAGGTAGACGTGGCCCAGCGGCACCTCGTGGCCGTCGCCGTCCCGCACCAGCACGTCCCGGGGCAGCGAGAGCTGCCGCACCTCGCCGCCGCCCGCCGGGACGTGCACCAGCATCACGGTGTCGGTGGCGTCCAGTTGGTTGGCCCCGCCGCTGTGCAGGTCGCCGTGGCGCAGCCCGTCCGGGGCCTGCTCGCCCCGGGCGTCGACCGAGGAGTCGGTGCCGACCAGCAGGACCGTCACCCCGTCGGCCAGCGGCGGCGGCGCCGGGTCCGGCCCGGAGTGGGCGAGCTCCACCACCGGGGTCCGCGCCCCGGGCACGTCCCGGGGCGCGGTCAGCAGCCCCGCCCCGACCGCGACCGCCGCGGTCAGCGCCCCCGCCAGCAGCACCGTGCGCCGCCGCCTGGCCCGCGTGCGCCGCCGGCCGGCCGCCAGCCCGCCGTCGACCAGCCGGGCCGTCACCTCCGGCCCCGGCCCGCCGCCCGTCAGCCCGAAGGCCGCCCCCAACTGCACCTCGAACTCCCCCTCCCGGTCGCCGTCCGCGCCGCTCGCCCCGCCGTCCACCGCACCACTCCGTCCGTCGCGCCCCGGGTTCATCGCGCCACCAGTTCCGCCAGGTCCCCGCCCAGCAGCCCGCGCAGCTTGGCCAGCGCCCGCGAGCACCTGGTCCGCACCGCCGCCGAACTGTCCTTCACGATCGCCGCGGTCTCCTCCACGCTGCGGTCCTCCCAGTACCTGAGCACCACCACCGCCCGGTCCCGCGGCGGCAGTTGGGCCAGCGCCTCGACCAGGGCCAGGCGCAGCGCCGAGTCCGGCCCGTCCTCGGCGAGCTCCGGCAGCGCCTGGCTGGGCCGCTCGCTGCTGCTGCGCCGCCGCTGGTGCGTCAGGTACGCCCGCACCAGCACGGTCTGCGCGTACCCGGCCGGGTTGTCGATCCGGCCGGCCCAGCTCGGCCGGTGCAGCCGGTGCCAGTGCGCGTACATCTGCCCCAGCGTGTCCTGCACCAGGTCCTCCGACAGGTGGGAGTCCCCGCCGGTGAGGAAGTACGCGGAACGGTAGAGCTGCCCGGACCGGGCCGTGGCGAACGCGACGAACTCCTCCTCCATGGCGGCCCGCCGTCCGGCAGCAGTGCCCACGTTCCGTCTCCCCTCGACCTGGTCCGCCCTATGACGCCGCAGGGCCCCGCAATGTTTCACCCGCACCCGGACCGGTTCGAAAAGTCGTCCGGCAACGGAGTATCCCTGTCCGGTTGCGGACAGTCCGCGGGCCCCCGCCCGCTGGAAGGATGGGACGGCACCGCCTGTTCGTACCCCGCACTGGAGTCCCCCCATGGCCCTGCCCGACGGATCGCTCAGCCACCGCTACCGAGGCGAGCACCCCGTCCGCACCCTGCTCTTCCTCTTCCGGCCCGACCGCGCCCGGGTGCTCGGCGCGGTCGGCGTCTTCTTCGCCAAGCACGCCCCCGTCTGGCTGCTGCCCCTGATCACCGCCAACATCGTCGACGTCGTGGTCAAGCACCGCGACGTGTCCGTGCTGTGGTGGAACTCCGCCGTCCTGCTGGTCATCCTGCTGCTCAACCTCCCCCTGCACATGCTGTACGTGCAGTGGATGCACGGCTCCATCCGCCGGATGGGCACCCGGCTGCGCTCCGCCCTGTGCCACCGGATGCAGCAGCTCTCCATCGGCTACCACTCCCGGGTCAGCGCCGGCGTCCTGCAGGCCAAGGTGATCCGCGACGTCGAGGGCATCGAGACCGCCTCCCAGCAGACCGCCGACAACGGCCTCGCCGCGATCGCCACCCTGCTCGGCGGCCTGGTCGTGATCGCCATCCAGACCCCCGCCTTCCTGCCGGTCTTCGTGGTCCTCGTCCCCGCCAGCGCCCTGCTGGTGGTCCGGCTGCGCGAACGGCTGCGCAGCCAGAACGAGTCCTTCCGCCGCGAGGTCGAGCAACTCTCCTCCCGCATCGGCGAGATGACCACCCTGATCCCGATCACCCGGGCGCACGGCCTGGAGCGCACCGCGCTGCGCCGGGTCGACCGCACCCTGGGCCGGGTCCTCGACGAGGGCCTGCGCCTCGACCTGCTCAACGGCCGCTTCGGCTCGATGTCCTGGATCCTGCTCAACGCGATCGGCGTCGGCTGCCTGGCCGGTTCCGCGCTGGTCGCCTACTACGGCTGGATGGACGTCACCCCCGGCGCCGTCGTCATGCTCAGCGCCTACTTCTCCTCCCTCACCGGCTCCGTCACCACCCTGCTCACCCTCACCCCGCAGCTCGGCAAGGGCCTGGCCTCGGTCCGCTCGGCCGGCGAGGTCCTCCAGGCCCCCGACCTGGAGGAGAACTCCGGCAAGGCCGACGTCGCCGCCGTCACCGGCCGGATCGACTTCCGGGGCGTCGGCCACAGCTACCCCGGCGCGGACGCCCCGTCCGTCACCGGCTTCGACCTCTCGGTCCGCCCCGGCGAGACGATCGCCCTGGTCGGCGCGTCCGGCGCGGGCAAGTCCACCGTCCTCAACCTGGTGATCGGCTTCCTGCGCCCCACCGAGGGCCGGATCCTGCTCGACGGCCGCGACATGGAGGAGCTCGACCTGCGCTCCTACCGCAAGTTCCTGTCCGTCGTCCCGCAGGAGTCCATCCTGTTCGAGGGCAGCATCCGGGAGAACGTCACCTACGGCATGAAGGACGTCCCCGAGGAGACCGTCCTGACCGCCCTGCGCGACGCCAACGCCCTGGAGTTCATCGACCGCCTCCCCGACGGCCTCGACACCGTGGTCGGCGAACGCGGCGCCCGGCTGTCCGGCGGCCAGAAGCAGCGCCTGGCCATCGCCCGCGCCCTGATCCGCGACCCGCGCATCCTGATCCTCGACGAGGCCACCTCCGCCCTCGACTCCCGCTCCGAGGCGCTGGTCCAGCAGGCCCTGGCCCGGCTGGTCCGCGGCCGCACCGTCTTCGTCGTCGCCCACCGCCTGTCCACCATCCGCGGCGCCGACCGGATCGTCGTCATGCACGACGGCCGGATCGCCGAGATCGGCTCGCACACCGAACTCCTGCGCACCGGCGGCCCCTACGCGGGCCTGCAGGCCGCCCAGCTCGCCTGACCCGCCCTCACCACGAACAGGACACCCCCGCATGACCGACCCGCTCAGCGGCAGACTCGTCCGGCTCCGGGAACTCCGCGAGACCGACCTCCCCAAACTCACCTCCTGGTGGCGCGAACCCGGCCTCGCCATCCAGCAGCTGGCCGGCCCCGTCCACCCCCAGCCCGAGGCCCGGCTCGCCGACATGTTCCGCTCCTGGAGCCAGAACACCGGCACCGACCTCGGCCTCTCCGTCGAAACCCTCGACACCGGAGACCTGGCCGGCCACGTCACCCTCTACGGCGCCACCCCCAAGGACCGCTGCGCCACCCTCGCCATCATCATCGGCCCGCCCCACCAGGACCGCGGCCTCGGCACCGACGTCCTGCGCACCACCATCCGCTACGGCTTCGCCGAACTCGGCCTCCACCGCATCGAACTCACCGTCAACAGCTACAACACCCGCGCCCTCGCCGCCTACCGCCGAGCCGGCTTCACCGAGGAGGGCCGCCGCCGCGAAGCCGTCTTCCGCGCCGGCAGCTGGCACGACCAGGTCCAGATGGGCGTCCTCAGCACCGAATGGCAGGAGGACATCTGACCGGGTAACGCCGAAGGCGGCAGACAGGGGCGCGGAGCGAACTGCTGCGCACCGGACATCGCGAAAACAGGGGCGCGGGGAACTGCGCGGCCAACCGAGCACGCACAGCCAGATCGCGAAGCAGGACGAGAGCTTGCACTGTCCCGCGAACTCGCTGACGTGCGACTCCCCCCGCGCGCAGTTCCCCGCGCCCCTGCCTTCGCCTCCTGCCTCCGCCTCCCTACTCCCGGAACGCCCCCACCCCCGCCGGGCTGCCGAGCCCCGTCGGTCCGTCGTACCCCGCCCCCGCCGTGCACAGGTACGCCGGTTCGCAGGAGGCCGTCGCACCGGAGGTGATGTCGTGCAGCGCCTCCGGGTGCCGGTACGGGAAGGACGCGGGCCGGCTGCCGGCCGAGGGGTGCCCGGCGAGGGCGTAGGTCGCGGTGACGAGGGGCGCGGCGGCGGAGGTGCCGCCGTAGGTGTACCAGCCGTTGCCGCCGTAGCTCTGGTAGACGGCGACGCCGGTCGCGGGGTCGGCGACGGCGGCCACGTCGGCGACGGTGCGGTGGTCGCAGCCGGTGTCGCTCTGCCAGGCGGGTTTGGGGAGTCGGCCGGAGCAGCCGCTCGCGGTGCCTTCGTCGGGGCCGGTGGACCAGGCGGTCTCGTCCCAGCCGCGGGCGGTGGTGCCGTCGGGTCGCAGGGTGGTGCCGCCGACGGCGACCACGTGCGGGGAGGAGGCGGGGAAGTTGACGCCGTAGCCGCCGTCGCCGGAGGCGGCGGCGATCACCACGCCGGGGTGGTCGAAGTACCGGCTGTCGTACGTCGCCGCGTTGGCGTTCTCGGTGGTGCCCCAGCTGATCGACACGTACTGGGCGCCGAGCGCGACCGCGGTGTTGACGGCGGTGCCGAGGTCGGAGACGGCGGCGCTGTCGGCTTCGACCAGCAGGATCCGGGCGCGCGGCGCGACCGCGGAGACCATGGCGAGGTCGAGCGCGGTCTCCCCGGCCCAGGCGGTGTTGCCGCGCGGGAGGCGGGTGCCGCCGCGCTGGTCGGTCTTGCGGAAGCAGCCGCTGTCGGTGGTGCAGGCGGGCAGCCCGTAGTGGTCGCGGTAGACGCCGAGGTCGGCTTCGGCGCGCGGGTGGTCGTAGGCGTCGACGACGGCGATGACGGCGTCGCCGCCGCCGTCCGCGGGCAGCCCGTACGCGGCGCGGAGTTCGTCCGGCCCGTACCCGCCGTCGCCCGCCGCCGCGGCGGTGCCGATGACGCGCAGCGCGTCGCAGGAGGCGGTGTCGGCCCGGGCGGGGGCGGCGCAGCTGTGCACCCAGCGCGGCCCGGCGTGGGCGGGCGCGGCGGGTGCGGTGGCGGCGGTGGCGGTGAGTGCGGTGAGCAGGGCGGCGGTGAGCGCGAGGGGGCGCAACGAGGCCTCCGTTCGGGGGGTCGGAACCGGAGGCGGAAGACGGACTCCCCGCACCCGCCGGTTCACGGGGGTGCAGGGAGTGTTGACGCACCGACAGATCGGTACACGTACGGTCACCCGCCCGGGGGAGGGCACACCCGAAACGCCGACCGCCGACGCGCACCGACCGCCGACGCGCACCGAGCGCCGACGCGCACCGGCCGCCGACGCGCGCCGACGTGCGCCCGGCGCCGATGCGCACCCGGCGCGCGCCGAGCGCAGCGACTATTCGGCGGCCAGGTGGTCGACCGACCCGACCTTGATGCCGGCCTGGCCGTGCCGCCGGGAGGGGGCCCGGCCGGGCGGCTGGGTGGGGCGTTCGCCGGGGTCGCCGACCTTCGCGGTGGGGCGGCTGACGCTCTTCCCGGCCTCGACCCGCAGCGGTTCGTCGTCGTGCAGGACCGGCAGCACGCTGCCGCGCCGCAGCGTGTACGTGGTGGTGGCGTGGGTGATGTCGACCCGCAGCAGGTGTTCGCGCACGCTCATCGAGAAGCACAGCCGCTGGAGTCCGGCGGGCAGCCGGGGTCGGAAGGAGAGCTGCTCGGTGTGGTCGCGCAGCCCGCCGAACCCGGCGACCAGGGCGATGCAGGCGCCGGCCAGCGAGGCCATGTGCAGGCCGTCGCGGGTGTTGCCGCCGAGGTCGTGCAGGTCCATCAGGGCGGCTTCGGCGGTGTAGTCGTAGGCGAGGTCGAGCTGTCCGACCTCGGCGGCGATGACGGCCTGGGTGCAGGCGGACAGCGAGGAGTCGCGGACGGTGAGGCGCTCGTAGTAGGCGAAGTTGCGGGCCTTCTGCTCGGGGGTGAACACGTCGCCGCGGACCTGCATGGCGAGCACCAGGTCGGCCTGCTTGACGACCTGTTTGCGGTACAGGTCGAAGTACGGGTAGTGCAGCAGCAGCGGGTACTTCTCCGGCGGGGTGGTGTCGAAGTCCCACATCTGGTGGTCGGTGAAGCCGTCGGCCTGCGGGTGCACGCCGATCTGCTCGTCGTACGGGATGAACATCTTGTCGGCGGCGTCGCGCCAGGCCGCGGCCTCCTCGGTGTCCACCCCGAGCAGCCCGGACTCGTGCCGGTACTTCAGCGCGGTATCCGCCGCGTTCCACAGGTTGGCCTGCGCCATCACGTTGGTGAACACGTTGTTGTCGGCGACCGCCGAGTACTCGTCGGGGCCGGTGACGCCCTCGATCCGGAAGTTGCCCTTGGCGTCGTGGTGGCCGAGCGAGCGCCACATCCGGGCGGTCTCCACCAGCAGCTCCAGGCCGTGGGTGCGCTCGAACTCGGTGTCCCCGGTGGCCCGGACGTAGCGCACCGCGGCGGCCGCGATGTCCGCGCCGATGTGGAACGCGGCGGTGCCGGCCGGCCAGTACCCGGAGCACTCCTCGCCGCGGATCGTCCGCCACGGGAACACCGCGCCGGCCAGGCCGAGTTGGGCCGCCCGCTCGCGGGCCATCGGCAGCGTGGTGTGCCGCCAGCGCAGCGCCTGCTTGACCGCGTCCGGCAGGCAGTAGGTGAGCACCGGCAGCACGAAGGTCTCGGTGTCCCAGAACGAGTGCCCGTCGTAGCCGGGCCCGGTCAGGCCCTTGGCGGGGATGGCCCGCTCCTCGCTGCGGGCGCCCGCCTGCAGGACGTGGAACAGCGCGAACCGGACGGCCTGCTGGAGTTCGACGTCGCCCTCCAGCTCGATGTCGTTGTCGCTCCAGAACCGGCCCAGGTACTCCTTCTGCTCGCTCACCAGCCCGTCCCAGCCGGTGTACCGGGCGGCGGTCAGCGCCGCCTCCACCTGGTCCCGGACGGCGGGCAGCGAGCGGGTCGCCGACCAGCCGTACGCCAGGTACTTGACCAGCCGCAGCTTCTGCCCGGCGTTCAGCACCGTGGTGGCGGTGGTCCGGGCCTGGTCGTCGGAGGACTCGGCGGTGGTGTCGATCCGCTCCGGCCCGTCGATCACGTGGTCCATCGCGGCGGCCACCCGCAGCCCGGAGAACCGGGTGCGGTGCACCAGCACGCCCTTGGTGCCGTCGGCGTGCTGCAACTCGGCCGCCAGCGGCGCCTCCAGCACCGCCGCCGCCCGCGGGTCGCCGTCGCCCGCGCCGCCCGGCAGCTGCTCGTTGGCGACCAGCTCGGACTGCAGCACGATCCGCACCGGCCCGTCCACGGCCTCCACCGTGTAGTCGACGGCGCACACCGCCCGCTGGGTCAGCGACACCATCCGCGCGGAGGTGACCCGCACCGTCCGCCCGGCCGGCGAGGTCCACTCGGCCTCCCGGCGCAGGAGGCCGTCCCGGAAGTCCAACGTCCGCCGGTGGCTGCGCAGTTCGCCGTAGCGCAGGTCGAACGGCTCGTCGTCGACCAGCAGCCGGATCAGCTTGCCGTTGGTGATGTTGATGACGCTCTGCCCGGACTCCGGGAACCCGTAGCCGCTCTCCGCGTACGGCAGCGGCCGCAGTTCGAACACGCCGTTCAGGTAGGTGCCGGGCAGCCCGTGCGGCTCGCCCTCGTCCAGGTTCCCGCGCAGCCCGATGTGGCCGTTGGACAGCGCGAACACCGACTCGGCGCGGGCCTGCCCGGGCAGGTCCAGGCCGTGCTCGGTGATGCCCCACGGGTCGACGGTGAACGCCTCGGACGGGCTCATCGGTGCTCCCCGAGCAACTCCGACAGGTCGTCCACCACGACGGACGCGCCGTGCTCGCGCAGCGCGTCGGCCTGCCCGGTGCGGTTCACGCCGACCACCGCGCCGAACCCGCCGGCCCGCCCGGCCGCGACGCCCGCCAGCGCGTCCTCGAACACCACCGCGTGCTCCGGGGCCACCCCCAGCTGCGCCGCCGCCGCCAGGAAGGTGTCCGGCGCGGGCTTGCCCGCCAGGTGGTCGCGGGCCGCGGTGATCCCGTCCACCACCACCTCGAACAGGTCGTCGATCCCGGCGGCCCGCAGCACGTCCCGGCAGTTCGCGCTGGAGGACACCACCGCGCGCGGCAGCCCCAGTTCGCGCAGCCGGTGCAGGTACGCCACCGAGCCGGGGTACGGCTGCACGCCCTGCTCGTGGATCATCCGCAGCACCGTCGCGTTCTTCGCGCTCGACAGGCCGTTGACCGTCCGGGCGCCCGGCGGGTCGTCCGGCGTCCCCTCCGGCAGCTCGATGCCGCGCGAGGCCAGGAACGACCGGGTGCCGTCCAGCCGGGGCCGCCCGTCCACGTACCGGTCGTACTCGCCGACCGGGTCGAACGGCACGAACGCCCCGCCGGTGCGCGCCGCCTCGGCGCGCAGGAAGTCGTCGAACATGTCCTTCCACGCTGCGGCGTGCACCTTCGCGGTCTGGGTCAACACCCCGTCCAGGTCGAACAGGAAGGCCTTGATGCGGTCCGGAAGTCCCAACATGCAGCCAGTCTCACCCGTCCGCGCCGCTCCATGCCGGTCATCCTCGGGACCGGCGCGTCGCACCCGGCGCCCGCCCTCACTCCGACTGCGCGTGCACCCCCGGGTGCGGGTGGCCGGACGGCACGAACAGCGGCTGCGGGCGGCCGCTCTGCGCGTAGTCCTTCAACCGCACCACCAGCTCCGCCCAGCGGCCGGCCGCCACCGGCACGGCCGGGCCGGTGTCCGCCGCCCAGCCGAGGTGGCGCAGCAGCAGCATCGACTGCCGCGGACCGTCCGGGTGGTCGAAGAAGTCCCAGGTCACCGTGGTGCCCTGCCAGGCCGGCGGGAACACCCCGACGCTGCGCCAGGCCACCCGTTCCAGATCGGCCCGCTCCCGGCGCAGCCGGAACGGCTGCGGGGTGTCCGGCACCGTGAACAGCAGGTCCTCGCCGTCCCGGTCCACCTCGGTGGTCCACCAGGACGCCAGCCCCTCCCGGGTGTCCAGCGCCGCCAGCAGGCGCTCCCGGGAGGCCGCGACGTCGACCTGCAGGGCGATCTCGGCCATCGCACTCACCTCAACCCCCACGATCCCGCCCGGCCCGGCGCCGGGCAACCGCGGCTCAGGTCGTCAGTTCGAGCGTCTGGTGGACGGTCGACGGGTCGTCCAGCAGCCGCACCAGGGTGTGCGCGACCTCGTCCCGGGAGACCTGCCCGAAGCGGTTCGGCGGCGGCGCGAGGTGCGCGTGCCGCTCGGTGGGGGCGTCGGTCAGGCCGCCCGGGCGCAGCACCGTCCAGTCCAGCGGGCGCTCCTTCACCGCCTCCTCGGCGGCCTGCTTCGCCCGCAGGTAGGCGTCGAACTCCGGGGTGACCTCCGGGTCGCCGATCCGGTCCAGCCCCATCGAGGACACCAGCAGGTACCGTCGCACCCCGGCCCGCCGGGCCGCTTCCGCGAGCAGCACCGCCCCGTCCCGGTCCACGGTCTCCTTCCGGGCCGCCCCGCTGCCCGGCCCGGCCCCGGCCGCGAACACCACCGCGTCCGCCCCGGCCAGGTGCCCGGCCAGCTCCTCCGCCGAGGCCCGCTCCAGGTCGCACACCACCGCCCGGGCCCCCGCCTCGGCGAGGTCCCCGGCCTGGGCCGGGTTCCGGATCAACCCGGCCACCGCGTCCCCCCGTTCGGAGAGCAGCTTCGAGAGCCGCAGTGCGATCTTGCCGTGTCCACCTGCGATCACCACGTCCATGGAACGCGACGCTACCCGGGCCCGCGGGCCCGGGCACGCGCAGGGCGCGCTACCGGCGCGGCGTGAGCCGGCTGGTCACGCCGACCCGGTTGAGCGCGTTGATCGCGCTGATCAGGCCGATCAGGTGGGCCAGTTCGGCCTCCGCGAAGTGCTCGGCGGCCTCGTCGAACACCTCGTCCGGGACGTGCGTGTCGGCGAGCAGGGTGACCGACTCGGTGAGGGCCAGCGCGGCCCGCTCGCGGGCGGTGAAGTACGGGGTCTCCCGCCACGCGGCCAGGGTGTCGAGGCGGTGCTCGCGCTCGCCCTTCGCCCGGGCGTCGGCCGCGTGCTTGTCCAGGCAGAACGCGCAGCCGTTGATCTGCGAGGCGCGCAGGTTGACCAGTTCGGTGACCACCGGGTCGGCCAGGCCGGCCGTGGCGGCCCGGGAGGCCTCCAGCAGGGCGCGGTGGAACTCGGGGGCGCTGCGGTGCAGCAGGATGCGCGGAGCAGGTGCGGGAACGGTGGATTCGTCGGTCATACCGCCACCGTAGGCGGGCGGTGGCCCGGCGGCGTGGTTCATTGGGGGGATGGATTCCTGGGCCACTTTCGGCGGCGACCTGCACCTCGACCTGGACGCCGGACGCACCCGCGGCCTCGGCCTGCGCGCCGCCCTGGAGGACGCGCTGCGCACCGCCGTCCGCGACGGCCGGCTCACCGCCGGCACCCGGCTGCCGTCCTCCCGGGCGCTCGCCGCCGACCTCGGCATCGCCCGCAACACCGTCGCCGAGGCGTACACCCAACTCGCCGCCGAGGGCTGGCTGGCCTCCCGCCAGGGCTCCGGCACCGTGGTCGCCGAACGCGGCCCGCAGCCGCCCCCCGCCGCGCCGCCGCCCGGCCTGCACGCCCGGCCCGCGCCCGTGCACAACCTGCGCCCCGGCTCGCCCGACCTCAGCCGCTTCCCGCGCACCGCCTGGCTCTCCGCCGCCCGCCGCGCCCTGGCCGCCGCCCCGCACGAGGCGTTCGGCTACGGCGACCCGCGCGGCCGGATCGAACTGCGCCGCGCCCTGGCCGGCTACCTGGCCCGGGCCCGCGGCGTGCGCACCGACCCGGAGCACCTGCTGGTCTGCACCGGCTACCTGCAGGGCCTCGGCCTGCTCTGCGCCGCGCTGCGCGAACACGGCCTGACCGAGGTCGCCGTGGAGGAGTACGGACTGCCCCCGCAGCACGCCGCGATCGCCGCCCGCGGCCTGGCCCTGCGCCCGCTCCCACTGGACGAGGGCGGCGCCCGCACCGCCGAACTCGACCGCACCGAGGCCGGGTTGGCGGTGCTCACCCCCGCCCACCAGTTCCCCACTGGCGTCCCGCTGCGGGCCTCCCGGCGGGCCGCCGCCGTCGACTGGGCCCGGCAGAGCGGCGGCTACCTGCTGGAGGACGACTACGACGGCGAGTTCCGCTACGACCGGCACGCGATCGGCGCGATGCAGGCCCTCGACCCCGAACGGGTGGTGTACGCGGGCACCGCCGCCAAGTCGCTCGCCCCCGGCCTGCGGCTGGCCTGGCTGGCGCTGCCCGCCGCCCTGGTCGAGCCGGTCGCCCGGCACAAGCGCCTCGCCGACGGGCAGAGCGGCGCCCTGGAACAGCTCACCCTGGCCGAACTGATCGACTCCGGCGGCTACGACCGGCACGTCCGGCGCAGCCGGCACCTGCTGCGCCGCCGCCGCGACCGGCTGGTCGAGGTGCTCGCCGCCCGCGCCCCGGACGTCCGGGTCACCGGCCTGAACGCCGGCCTGCACGCCGTCCTGGAACTCCCCGCCGACAGCCCCGGCGAGGACGAACTCCTGCACCGCGCCCGGCAGTCCGGCCTCGCCCTGAACACCCTGGGCTGGAGCCTCGCCCCCGGCGCGGACCCCGCGCCCGGCCGGCCCCCCGGGCTGGTGATCGGCTACGGCACCCCGCCCGAGCACGCCTTCGAGGCCGCCCTCGACGCGCTGTGCGCCCTGCTCGGTCAGCCCTTGTGACTGCCCACGTAGAACAGCAGGAACAGGAAGGCCACGAAGACGTGGCCCGACACGATGTAGATCCACACCCGGATCCACACCCGGTTCGAGGCCCGGTAGCCCGCGTCGATGGTCTCGGCGTACTTCGGAACGGGGGCGTGGGCGGGGGCGTGGGCGGCGGGCTTCGGGGTGTCGGCCATGGCGGTCTCCTGACGGTGGTGGCGGACGGGGGTGTGACGGTCTAGATGCGCGGGGCGTCGCCCAGGCACAGGTCGCCGCCGGGGCTCTGCAGCAGCGTGTGGACGAAGACCAGGTCGAGACCGGCCGCCGAGTCCGCGGCGATCACGTGCGGGGTCATCGAGTCGAAGTGCGCCGAGTCGCCCTCGTCCAGCAGGTGGACCCGGTCGCCCAGGGTCAGCCGCATCCGGCCCCCGGTGACGTACAGCCACTCCTCGCCCGGGTGCACCCGCACCACCGCGTCCTGCGTGCCCGGCGGCACGTGCACCCGCAGCGCCTGCATCGCCCGGCCCTGCGCACCGGCCCGCCGGTACCCCCAGCCGCCGGCCCGCCCCGGCTCGATCCGCCCGCCCCGGATCACCGGGTCCGGCTCGCCCGGCTGCTCCCCGAGCAACTCGGCCACGCTCGTCCCGTACGCCCGGGCCAGGCCCAGCAGCACCGGCAGCGAAGGCTGCCGCCGCCCGGTCTCCAACCGCGACAAGTAAGCTGGCGAGAGTCCGACCCGGGACGCCGCGACCTCCAGCGTCAACCGACTGGAGACCCGCTGCTCCCGCAGCCGCGCACCGAGGCCCGCGACTTCCTGGTCCTCACCGAGAGGGCTGTCCGTCATGGGGCAAGTCCACACCCTCCCTGCCCCAGAGGCAACAAACTTGCCCCACAGGCAAACCCCCTCTCCCGCACCCCCATCCTCCCGCCCCACCCCCACCCCCACCAGGGCCGACCGGCCCCTCTCCAGGGCCTCCCCCCCGTCTTCCCCGCCCCGGCGAGGCCGCTCGTTTCCTTCCCCTCCCCGCCGCCCGCCAGGGCCCCTCCGGCCCCCTCTCCCCTGGCCGCCCGCCAGGGCCTTGCCCCTGCGCCGGGGCCCCCGTCAGGGGCGCGGGATGTTGCGGAGGTTGGAGCGCGCCAGGTCGATCATCTTGCCGACGCCGCCGGTCAGGACGGTGCGGCCGGCGGCCAGGGCGAAGCCCTTGAGCTGGGCGGCGGTGATGTGCGGGGGGATGGAGAGGGCGTTGGGGTCGGTGACGACGTCGACCAGGGCGGGGCCGGGGCGTTCCAGCGCGTCGGCGAGGACCTCGCGGACCTTCGCCGGGTCGGTGACCCGCTTCGCGGCGATGCCGCAGGCGCGGGCGATCGCCGCGTAGTCGACGTCCCCGTTGTCGATCTCGGCCTCCGGGTAGCCGGAGACCAGCATCTCCAGCTTGATCATGCCGAGCGCCCCGTTGTTGAACACCACGGTCTTCACCGGCAGCCGGTACTTCGCCACGGTGAGCAGTTCGCCGAGCAGCATGCCGATCCCGCCGTCGCCGGACATCGAGACCACCTGCCGTCCGGGGAAGGCGAGTTGGGCGCCGATCGCGTGCGGCAGGGCGTTGGCCATCGAGCCGTGCAGGAAGGAGCCGATGACCCGGCGGCGCCCGTTGGGGGTGAGGTAGCGGGCGGCCCAGACGTTGCACATGCCGGTGTCGACGGTGAAGACGGCGTCCTCGGCGGCGACGTCGTCGAGGACCGAGGCGACGTACTCGGGGTGGATCGGCCGGTGCTTCTCGATGCCCCTGGTGTACGCGCCGACCACCGTCTCCAGTGCCTTGCAGTGCCGGTCCAGCAGCCCGTCCAGGAAGCGGCGGTCGGTCTTGCGCTCCAGCAGCGGCAGCACGGCCCGCAGGGTGGCGGCGACGTCGCCGTGCACGGCGAGTTCGAGCGGGGTGCGGCGGCCGAGCCGGGTCGCGTCGTGGTCGACCTGGACGGTGCGGGCCTGCGGGAGGAAGGAGTCGTACGGGAAGTCGGTGCCCAGCAGCAGCACCAACTCGGCTTCGTGCAGGGCTTCGTGGCAGGCGCCGTAGCCGAGCAGGCCGCTCATCCCGACGTCGTAGGGGTTGTCGTACTGCACCCATTCCTTGCCGCGCAGCGAGTGCCCGATCGGGGCGTGCAGCACCTCGGCGAGGTGCATCAGCTCCTCGTGCGCGCCGCGGACGCCCGCGCCGGCGAAGACGGTCACCGTGCGGGCGGAGTTGAGCGCCTCGGCGAGGGCCTGGACCTGGGACCAGGGCGGGGCGGCGACGGCCTGTTCGGTGAGGAAGCTGCTGCGGCCGGTGGGGGAGGGGGCGGTGAGCGCGGCGACGTCGCCGGGGAAGACCAGCACCGAGACGCCGGGGGAGCCGAGCGCGTGCTGGATGCCGACCCGCAGCAGCCGGGGCAGCTGGACCGGGTTGGAGAGCATCTCGCACCAGGAGCTGCAGTCGGTGAACACCCGCTCGGGATGGGTCTCCTGGAAGAAGCCGGTGCCGATCTGCGCGGACGGGATGTGCGAGGCCAGGGCCAGTACGGGCACCCCGCTGCGCTGGGCGTCGTACAGGCCCTGGACGAGGTGGGTGTTGCCGGGGCCGCAGCTGCCCGCGCAGACCGCCAGGCGCCCGGTCAGCTCGGCCTCGGCGGCGGCCGCGAACGCCCCGGCCTCCTCGTTCCTGACGTGCACCCAGGAGATGCCCTCGGCGCGGCGGATCGCGTCGACGACCGGGTTGAGGCTGTCGCCGACCACCCCGTAGACGCGTTCGACCCCGGCCTGCTGGAGCACTTCCACCATCTGGTCGGCCACGCTGCCCACGGGATCACCTCACGCCAGGAACCACGGAAGAAACGGACATTCGCACCATAGCGGCTCGCCTGTCCGGGGTGTGGCTCCTGACCGTCGAGGGTCGGGGCGTGGCTACTGCCCGTCGACGGTCGCGCCGAGGGCCTCGCAGGCGCCGGTGGCGGAGTCGGTGAGCGGGCCGACCACCGGGTACTGGGCCAGGTCGCGGTGGCACAGTTCGGCGGTGGAGGGCAGCGGGCCGTGGTAGCCGGTGTCCAGGCCCTGGGCCTGGCCGAGGCCGCCGGCCGAGGCGATCGGGGCGGCCTGGGCGGGAGCCTGGGCGAGCGCCAGCCCGGCCACGGAGAGGACGGCGAGTGCGGTGAGCTTCTTCATGGCAGGTGCAACGAGGCCGACCCCCGCCCGGTCACGTGGCCGCCCCCGCCCGGTCGCCGGGAGCGGCCCCCGCCCGGTCACGTGGAGCGACCCGGCGGGGGCCGGCGGCCGACGCCCCGTCAGCCGAGCCGGACGTGCAGGCTGCTGATGCCGTTGCTGACGAACGAGGGGATCGGCCGCGGGTCCGCGCCCTCGGCCGGCCGCAGTCCGGGGAAGCGGGCGAACAGCTCGCGCAGCGCGGTCTCCGCCTCCAGCCGGGCCAGCGCCGAGCCGATGCAGAAGTGCGGCCCGTGCCCGAGCGAGAGGTGCCGGACGGGGGAGCGGGTCAGGTCGAAGCGGTCCGGGTCCGCCCAGTGCTCCGGGTCGCGCCCGGCGGCCGCGTACGAGGCGAGCATCCCGTCGCCCTTGCGGATCACCACGCCCCCGCCGAGGTCGATGTCCTCCAGCGCGTAGCGCATCGGGAACTGGCCGACCGGGGAGTTCCAGCGCAGCGTCTCCTCGACCACCGCGGACCACGGCACCGCGCCGTCCCGCACCAGCCGCAGCTGCTCGGGGTGGGTGAGCAGGGCGTGCACCGCGTTGCAGATCAGGTTGAGGGTGGTCTCGTGGCCCGCCACCACCAGCTGCAGCAGGATGCCGATCAACTCGGGCTCGGTGAGGCGGTCCTGGTCCTCGCGGGCGGCGATCAGCGCGCTGGTCAGGTCGTCGGCGGGCGCGGCCCGCTTCGCGGCGGCGACCCCGGCCAGCAGCGCCCCGATGTCGCGGGCGGCCGCGGCGCCGGCGCCGGGCGCCGCGGAGGAGCTGACCACGACGTCGGACAGCTCGTGCAGCCGGTCCTGCTGCTCCGGGGTCAGGCCCAGCAGCCGGCCGATGACGTGCATCGGCAGCGGGTAGGCGAACCGGCTGCGCAGGTCCACCCCGGTCACCGGGTCCTCCGCGGCGGCCAGGCCGTCCAGCAGCTCGGCGACCCGCCGCTCGACGGCGGGGGCCAGCTCGGCGATCCGGCGCGGGGTGAGCGCCTGGGCGGACAGCGCGCGCAGCCGGCGGTGGTCGGCGCCGTCGGAGGTGGTCATCCCGGGGACGGTGACGAAGGTCAGCAGCGGCCAGCCCTCCGGCAGCCGGCCCTCCCGGTACAGCGACCAGTGCTCGACGCCCTTGCCGACCCGGGGGTCGGCCAGCAGCTGCTGCAGGGCGTCGTGGCCGGTCACCGCCCAGACCACCACCCCACCAGGGAGCTCAACCTGCGTCGCAGGTCCGAGAGCGCGGAGCCGGCGGTTCTCGGCGTGCTGGTCGGCCCCGGCGGGGTCGAGTCTGTAGGGGCAGACCCGGTCTGCGGCTGCGGTGTCCATGCGGTCCTCTCGGGCGGGGCGGAGCGGGGCGGGGTGAAGGCGCTGTACAGCACCGGCAGGCTGGTCAGGGCGCGCGACCAGGGCGACGGACGCCAGGTCAACTCGTGGGCGGGGACGGCGAGCTGGAGATCCGGCAGGCAGTGCAGCAGGGTCTCGATCGCGGTCTCCACGACCAGCCGGGCCGGGTCCTTGGCCGGGCAGACGTGCCGGCCCGCGCCCCAGGCCAGGTGGGCCCGGTTGCCGCTGAGGCCGTCCGGGCCGTGCGCCGACGGGTCGTCGTTGGCCCCGGCCAGGCCGAGCACCAGCAGGTCGCCCGCGCTGATGTACTGGCCGCCCAGCACGGTGTCCGAGGTGGCCCACCGGCCGGGGAAGTTCTGCACCGGCGGGTCGCGCCACAGCACCTCGTCCAGGGCGTCCGCGACGGTCGCCCGGCCGCCGGTCAGGCTGGTGCGGAAGCGGCGGTCGGTCAGCAGCAGCCGGACCGTGTTGCCGATCCAGTTGATGGTCGGCTCGTTGCCCGCCACCAGCAGCACCACCAGGTGGTGCACCACCTCCTCGTCGGTCAGCCCGACCGGGTGGGTCAGCAGCCAGGAGGTCAGGTCGTCGCCGGGCTGCTCGCGCCGCCGCCGCACCAGCGAGGCCAGCAGCCCGGCCAGCGCGGCGGCCGAGCGCTGCGAGTCGGCGGTGCTGTCCACCACCCCGGTGATCAGCTCCAGCAGCGGCGGACCGTCCTCCTCGGGCAGGTCCAGCAGCTGGGTGAAGACCAGCAGCGGCAGCCGCCGGGTGAACTGGGCCACCAGGTCGGCGGTGCCGTCCGGCCCCCAGCTCTCGATCAGCGCCATCGCGGCGGCCTCGGTGGTCTCCCGCAGCCGCTTGTGGTCGATCCGGGCCAGCGTGTCGCCGACCGCGGTGCTCAGCCGCTGGTGCTCGGCGCCGTCCGCGCTCTGCAGGGTGGGTCGCCAGGTGGTCATCGGCACCAGGTGCGAGTCCGGGCGCAGCCGGCCCTCCCGGGGCACCCGCCAGCCCCGCGAGTCCTTGGAGAACTGCTGCTCGTTGCGGGTCAGTTCGAGCATCTCCTGGTACCCGATGACCAGCCACGCCTCCACCCCGGGCTCCAGCTCGATCGGTGCGACCGGGCCGTGCTCGGCGCGCAGCCGGGCGTACAGGCCGTGCGGGTCGGCGGCGAGCGCCGAGCCGTACAGCGGGGCACCGGCCGGGCGGCCGGTGTAGGGACAGCCGGCGGCCGCCAGGTGTTCGGGAACGGTCATGACAGCTCCAGGGCGCCGACCCGCAGGTGGTCGACGAAATCGATCAGCAGGCGGTGCGCGGCGCCCTCGTCGCGGACGTCGCAGGTCAGGATCGGCACGCCGGGCAGCAGGTCGAGCGCCGCCCGCAGTTCCTCCTCCGGGTACGGCGGGGTGTCCGGGAACAGGTTGACCGCCACCGCGAACGGGATGCGCTGCTCCTCCAGCAGCCCGAGCACGTCGAAGGACTCCTCGATCCGCCGCGAGTCGACCAGCGCGATCGCGCCCAGCGCCCCGCGCGACAGGTCCTCCCACAGCGGCCAGAACCGCTGCTGCCCGGGCGTGCCGAACAGGTACAGCGCGAGCCGGCCGCTGAGCGTGATCCGGCCGAAGTCCAGCGCCACCGTGGTGGTCGACTTGTGCGGGCGCCCGGTCAGGTCGTCCACGTCCTCGCCGGCCGCGGTCATCGTCTCCTCGGTGCGCAGCGGGTCGATCTCGCTCAGCGCCCCGACCAGGGTGGTCTTGCCCACCCCGAACGGCCCGGTGACCAGGATCTTCACCGCGCCCTGCACGCTGGGCGGCAGGTAGGCGGGCTCAACGGAGCTGACGGAGACCAACCAGCACCTCCTCGATCAGGGCGAGCGGTGCCCGCTCGGCCGGCCGTGCGGGCGGCAGCACCTGGACCGCGCCCAGTTCCCACAGGTCGCCCACCAGCACCTTCAGCACGCTGATCGGCAGGCCGAGGTGGGCTGCCACCTCGGCGATCGACAGCAGCTCCCGGCAGATCTCCAGGATCTCCAGCTGCTCCCGGTTCACCACCATCGGATCGACCGCGACCCCCGACACGGTCCGCACCAGGCTCTCGAACTCCAGCACGTTCCGTCCGGCCCGGCTGCGCCCGCCGGTGATGACGTACGGGCGTACCGGTCCGCGGCTCACCGGAGGTCCCCGGCGGCGGTGGTCTCCTGCCGGGGCGCGGCCGTCAGGTGCTCGCCGATCCGCCCGACCAGCATCTGCATCTGGTAGGCGACCAGGCCCGCGTCCACCGTCTCCCCGGTGACCACCGCGAGGTGCGCGCCGGCCCCGGCGGCGACCACGAACAGGTAGCCGCCGCCGTACTCGATGACGATCTGCCGGGTGCTGCCGTCGCCGAAGCCGGTCGCCACCCCCCGGGACAGCGACTGCAGCCCGGAGCAGGCGGCGGCCAGCCGCTCGGCGTCGTCCCGGTCGATCTGCGCGCTGCGGCCGATCTCCAGTCCGTCGTTGGACACCACGAGGGCGTGCCGGACCTCCGGTACCGAGACGATGTCGGCCAGCAGCCAGCCGAGATCAGGGTTGGTCGTCATGGGAGTCTCCCTGGGGGGAAGCGGGGAATACGTCGGGGCGGTCCGCGCCGGACCGCCGGTCCTGCTGGGCGGCGAGGCGGCCGTCCGCGGTGCCGCTCTGGAACAGCGACATGAAGGCCTGGGCCTCGCGTGCGGAGCGCGGCGACACCGCCGGTTCCGCGGGGAACGGGTCGCGCGGGGCGCTGCCCCGGCGGTTGGTGCGGCGGGGCAGCGCCCCGCCCTGCGGCGGCACCGCGGGGCGCTGGGCCGCCGCGGTCCGGGGGGTGACCGGGCGGACGGGCAGCGGGTCGGCCGCCCGGGGCTGCGGCTCGGCGGCGGCGGCGGGCGGTCGGACGGTGCCGGGCAGGCCGCTCGGCAGCGGGTCGGTGAGCAGCGCGTGCGGCAGCAGCACCACCACCCGCACGCCGCCGTACGGGGACGGCGTGGAGTGCACGGTGACCCGGAAGCCGTACTGCTGGGCGAGCCGGCCGACGGCGGCCAGGCCCAGCTGCGGGACCTCGCCGATCCGGGAGACCTCCAGCGAGCCGCCGCCGGCCAGGGCGGCGGCGGCCTTGGTGACCGTCACGTCGGTCATCCCGACGCCGCAGTCGTCGATCTCGATCACCGCGCCGTTGTGCACCGGCATCAGCGTCACGTACACCTGCGAGCTGGGCGGCGAGTAGCGGGTGGCGTTGTCCAGCAGCTCGGCCACCGCGTGGATCAGCGCCTCGGCGGCCGCGCCGAGCACCGCGGTGTCCACCCGGTTGTGCACGACCACCCGCTGGAACGGCAGGATCCGGCCCTGGGCGCCGCGCACCACGTCCTCCAGCGGGACGGGCTCGGGCCAGGTCCGGCCGGCCCGGGAGCCGCAGAGCACGGCCAGGGTCTGGGCCAGGCGGGCCTGCTGGGCGGCGGCGTGGTCGGCCCGCAGCAGGCCGTCGAGCAGCACCGGGTCGTCGTGGGTGCGCTCCATCTCGTCCAGTCCGGCCTGCTGGTCGTGCGCCATCACCAGGATCCGGCGGGCCACGTTGAGGAAGGCCCGGCGGGTCGCCGCGTTCATCTCCTGCTCCTGCAGGGCGGCCTCGGCCCCGGCCCGGCGGTCGGCCAGTTCGGCGGCCAACCTGGCCCGGACGTCCGCGAGTTCGCCCTCGCTCCGGGCCAGCCGGGAGCGCAGCGCCCGGGTGACGGCACGGGAGCGGGCAGCGGCCGCGAGGCTGGAGAGGGCGAGCAAGGCGGTTGCTGCCAGGCACCATTGAGTGGTCGTCACACGCGGAGTTTATGGTGGTGTTACTACTTGCGTATGAACGGTTCCAACTTCGGCTGTTCAGATTCCGTCAATTTCGGACAAGCCGGGCGGGACGGGTCGACGCTCAGGTAGCGATCCGGTGAAGCAGGAGCAACGCCACGTCGTCCTGCCGGACTTCGCGCTCCGTCACGTTCAGCGTCAGCAGGTCGGCCAGCCGCTCCAGCGCCTCCGTCCGCCCCAGCCGCCGGGCCCCGCCGGCCTCCGCCGTCCACAGCTCCAGCCCGCCCAGCATCCGCTGCACCGACTCGTCGTAGTCCTCGTCCCGGACCTCCACCAGCCCGTCCGTGTAGGCCAGCAGCGTCTCGCCCGGCTCCAGCCGGGCCTCCACCAGCGGGTAGCGCACCTCCGGCAGCACCCCCAGCGGCGGGCCGCCCGGCAGCTCCAGCTCGGCCGCCCCGCCCGCCCCGATCCGCACCGGCGGCGGGTGCCCGGCCCGGGCCGCCCGCAGCAGCCCGCTCGCCGGGTCCAGCACCACGTACAGGCAGGTGGCGAACAGCTCGGTCTCCATCTCCGACAGCAGCCAACTGGTCCGCTCCAGCGCCGCCGCCGGGTCGTTGCCCTCCGTCGCGTACGCCCACAGCACCGAGCGCAGCTGCCCCATCACGGCCGTCGCCTCCGCGTTGTGGCCCTGCACGTCGCCGATCACCAGCCCGACCAGCCCGTCCGGCAGCCTCAGCAGGTCGTACCAGTCGCCGCCGATCTGCATCCCCTCGGTGGACGGCAGGTAGCGCGCCGTCGAGACGATCCGCGGCAGCACCGGCAGCGAGCGCGGCAGCATCGCCCGCTGCAGCTCGCTGGCCCGCTCGTGGTGCACGTCGTACAGCCGGGCCCGCTCCAGCGACTGCGCCAGGATGCCCGCGAACGCCGAGTACATGGTGCGGTCCTCGCGGCTGAAGGACCGCTCGGTGGCGAAGGTGATCAGGCAGGAGCCGACCTGCCGTCCGGAGGCCACCAGCGGCAGCACCGTCCAGGCGGCCGGCGCCCCCGGGCCCCGCCCCGGCCCGCCCGGCTCGCTGAACAGCGGGGTGGCCCGGGCCAGCACGTGCTCCATCACCCCGCCCGCCAGGTCGTGCAGCCGGTTCAGCTCCGCCCGGTGCGGGCCGCCGAACAGCGCGGGCGACACCGGCGTCAGCCGCCCCTCGTCCACCAGGTCCAGTACCACACCGGCCGCGCCCAGCGCCGGCCGGGCCACGTCGGTCAGCGCCGCGGTCACCTCGCGCACCGTCACCGCCCGGGACAGCGACCTGGTCAGCGCCAGCAGCAGGGTCGAGCGGGCCCCCGCCGCCGCGGCCGCCGCGAGGCCGCCCGCCGGGCCCGGCCGCCACTCCCGCCCGGTCAGCAGCCCCGCCGTCCGCACCGGCCGCTGGTGCACGTCCAGCATCACCTCGCCGGCCTCGTCCACCTGCCGGACCGTCCCGTCCGGCCGCACCACCCGGTACGAGATCCGGTACGGGCCGCCGACCGCCAGCGCGTCCACCAGCGCGGCCTGCACGTCCGGCAGGTCCTCCGGGTGCACCACGTCCGCCAGGTCCGGCGCCCGCCCGGTCGCGCCCGGCGGCGGCAGGCCCACCAGCCGGTACGCCTGCGCGTCCCACAGCGTCTCGCCGGTGACCAGGTCCCGCTCGAACGCCCCGACCCCCGCCGAGCGCACCGCCAGCGACAGCAACTCGCTGTCCGGGGAAGGAAGTTCGGTGCGCGGCCCGTCCGAGGCCGGGTCGGCCGCGTGCACGTGGTCCAGCAGGTGCGCGAGCCGGTGCGCGGCCACGTCGGCGAAGGTCTCCAGCAGCTCCACGTCCCGCTGCGGGACGGCCCCGCGGTGGGCCAGCGCGAGCGCCAGCGAACCCACCGGGTCCCCGTCCACCACCAGCGGCAGCACCGCCAGCGCGACCAGGCCGGTGCCCAGGCCCGCCGCCGTGTTCGGGTAGTCCGCGCTGGTCTGCTGCGGGCTCAGCAGCACCGGCTCCCGCCGCTGCAGCGCCAGCGCCGCGGGCAGCCCGCTCTCCGGATCGACCACCCCGTACTTGCGGTGCGCCCACTCGGGCAGCTCGTGCGAGGCGGTCAGCCGCAGCATCCCGCCGTCCAGCAGGTACAGCGCCGAACCCTCGCCGGTGATCCAGGCCGGGCCCTCGGCCAGCAGCGCCGCCAGCAGCTCCGCCGCGCTCGACGCCCGCAGCAGCGCCCGCACGCACCGCAGCTCGGAACGGCTGGCGCGGCGCGGGGAGCTCCGGTCCTGGTCCATGGGAGGCGCCCGGCCCTTCCGGTCGACGTGCCAGTGCTGACCATCTTATGGACGCACCGGGCAACCGGCCGCTTTCACGACACGTCGGGCAACACGGGCATTTCCGGCACCCCGCCCGGGGGCCTCACTGTCCGTCGACCTCGCCGTACCCGCGCTGCGGGCCCGCGGCGACCGGCCGCAGCGAGCGCAGCCCGCGGGCCACCGCGATCCCGCGCCGCAGCGCGCCGCCCCAGCCCTCCCGCGGCGGGGCGGCCGCCGTCCGCGCGGTGCCCGGAGCGCCGTCCGGCGCCGTCCGGGGAGCGGGGATCAGCCCCGTGCCGGGCTCGATGTGCTGAGTCGCCTGCGGCATGTCCTGATCCTCCGTGCTTGTCGGCCACACCCGTGGAAGGTCTCCACGCGGTATGACTTCCCGACCGAAGGACAGTGTTACGCACCGGCGGTGTCGGAATGGTGGGGGACAGGTTGCGAAAAGGTGTGGACGGCGCGCCACCGGCGCGTTCCCACCCTGGTCGGCGCCCCCGCGGGCTCAGGGCCCGGTCTGCTCCGCGGCGGCCCGCGCGGAGTCCTGCTCCACCGGCAGGTCCGGGGCGGAGACGGCGTCCTTCAGCGGGCCGGGACCGGTGCGGTGCTCCGGCGCGGCGTGCGCGCTGGGGGCGGCGAGGGAGGCGACCACCCCGACGGCGAGCGAGGCAAAGGCGAGCAGGCTGCGCTTCTTCATACCGTGGAGAACGCGGCAGCGCCCCGGAGGTCACGCGCCTTCCGCACCGGGCCAGTTGGCCAGGCCCTCGACCAGCACCCCGGTCAGCCGCTCCAGCGTGACGTCCGTCCCCTCGGCGAGCTGGAACGCCCCCGCCGTGGTCAACGAGGCGTACCCGTGGGCCGCGGCGCGCAGTGTCCGCACCGCGTGCACCGCCTCCGAGCCCTCCAGGTCGTAGCCGCGCAGCACCGCGAACAGCACCCCCACCATCCGCTCGGCGGCCGCGGCCAGCTCCGGGTCCGGGTCCGGCACCTGCGGCAGCGCCGCGTACCGGAGGGGGTGGCTCAGCGCGTACCCGGCGTACGCGGCGAGCAGGGCGCGCACCGCCCCGTCCCGGGAGTGGCCGAGGACGGCGGCGGCCAGGTGGTCGGCCAGCTCCCCGGTGGTGCGGACGGCGACCAGGCGGCGCAGTTCGGGCAGGCCGCCCGCCACGTGCTTGTACAGCGAGGGGGTGGCGACGCCCGCCCTGGCGGCGACCGCGGCCAGGGTGAGCGCCTCGGCGCCGCGCTCGTCGACCAGTTCGAGGGCGTGGTCCACCACGGCGGCGGTGGAGAGTCCGGCGCGGGGCATCAGCGGGCGCTCCCGCCGGTGCCGGCCGGCTCGGCCAGGAAGGGCAGCAGGGCGTCGGCGACGGCCTGCGGGTGACCGGCCATCGGGTAGTGGCCGGCGCCCTCGATCATCACCTTGCGGCCGCGCAGCGCGGCGGCCTGCCGGTCGGCGACCAGCTCCGGCTTCGGGAAGTCCGGGTCCTTGTCGCCCATCAGCACCAGGGCGGGCACGTCGACGGCCGCGCACCAGCCGACCGGCGCCGAGTCGCCCTTCAGGTAGCCGCGCAGCGCCGCCTTGCGGGCGGGCTCGCGGAGCATCGCGGCCAGCCCGGCCCGGTAGTCCTCGAAGTCGGCGGGGCGGCTGGTGGCCGGGTAGTAGAACTTCTGCATCGTGCCCCACAGGCCGGGGAACGCGGTGACCAGCGGGGCGGCCAGGCCGAACAGCGCCTTCTGGAAGCCGTTCAGCGGCAGGTTCTCGATGAACGCGTCGATCAGCACCACGCCGCCGGTGCGCTCGGGGGCGAGCGCGGCGGCCCGGACCACGGTGGCGCCGGTGTAGGAGCTGCCGACCAGGACGGTGCCGCGCAGGTCCAGGTGGGCCAGCAGGGCCGCCAGGTCCTCGGCGATCGCGGCCGGGGTGTGGTCGGTGAAGCCGGTCGAGGACTCGCCCATGCCGCGCAGGTCCATGGTGACCACCCGGTGCCCGGCGGCGCTCAGCAGCGGGGCGAGGTGGCGGTAGACGGCGCGCTTGTCGAGCATGCCGGGCAGCAGGACGACCGGGACGCCGGAGCCGGGGGCGTCGTCGTAGGCGATCCGGCCGCCGGTGACGTCGAGGTACCGGGTGGTGGTGCCGAGGGTGCTGTTCATCGCGGGCCTCCTGGCGGGCGTCCGGCGCTCCGGGCTCTCCAGGCCCGGCTGCTGCCGATAGCCATAAAGCTAAGGCTAATAGCCTTAGCTGTCAACCCCCGGCCCGGCTCCGGTTCCCGCCACCGCCTCCCGCCCTCAGATCCCGTCCACCTTGAACGGGTCGTGCTCGGCGAGCAGCTTCTCCAGCCGGGCCTGGTCGACCCGGCTGGTGATCGCGCCCTCGTCCTGGCGGTCGCGGACCACCTTGGCCAGCGTGAACGCGGAGGTGATCACGTAGAGCAGCCCGACCCCGAGGAAGGCGCGCATCCAGGCGCTGACCGGGAGGTACGCGATCCCGAGGGCGAGCGCGGCGGTGGCGAACCCGAAGGAGGCGACGGCCTGCAGGTAGTAGGCGGAGGTGGTGCGGTGCGGCACGGATGCGGTCATGCGCCCAGGGTCCCGCCGGGGCGGGAGGGGGTCGTGAGTACGGATACTCAACCGCCCCGTCACGGTCCGTCATGTCCGAAACCGGGTACCTTGGCGAACCGTCACAAATCGCCCATAGGGCGTCAGGAAAGTTTCACTGCACCTCGGTGGGCGCTTGGAATCATGGGGTCCATAGGATTAACGTTTGATAACGCAGCGCGGTCGGCAACGCCGTAACCATGCGGCACCGTGCGCCACGCCTAATCCATCCGGACCTGCCCCCCGGGGCCGGTCCAGGAGCCGGGGAACCACGTTCCACCGGGGTGAATCGGAACGGCCCTGGGCCCGACCGTAGGAGACCTTCCACCTCCGAACCCGTCAGCTAACCCGGTCGGCGGCAGGGAAGGAAGGAGCGCGCCCCCGTGGCGTCGACCCACACCGAGAGCACCGGCACCCAGCTCCTCGACCACCCGGTCGGGACCGAGGCCGTCCGGCACCGGCTGCCCCGTCAGACCCGGACCGGCGCGCCCCTGCTGGGCGTCACCGCGATGACCGCCGCCCTCGGCGCCACCGGCCTCGCCGCCGCCCCCGCCCAGGCCGCCGCCACGCCGGCCCCGGCCCCCGTCACCGCCGCCGACGAAGCCTCCGACGGCCTGCTCGCCGCCGACCCCGGCCTCGCCCTGGCCGCCCGCATCCTGCAGCAGGCCGACGGGCAGCGCACCGCCGCCGAGGAGTCGGCCCGGGTCGCCGCCGCGCAGGAGGCCCAGGCCAAGCGCGCCGAGCGGCAGGCCGAGGCCGGGTCCGACCGGTCCGCGCCCGCCCTGCCGGTGGCCGGGTACCAGCTGGCCGCGCCGTTCGCCCAGGCCGGGGAGCACTGGGCCCACCTGCACACCGGCCTGGACTTCGCCGCCCGCACCGGCACCCCCGTCACCGCCGTCACCGGCGGCACCGTCACCTCGGCCGGCTGGTCCGGCGCCTACGGCTACCGGGTCATCCAGACCCTCCCCGACGGCACCGAGCTCTGGTACTGCCACCTCTCCCGGATCGCCACCGCCTCCGGCCCGGTCGCCCCCGGCACCGTCCTCGGCGCGGTCGGCGCCACCGGCAACGTCACCGGCCCGCACCTGCACCTCGAGGTCCGCCCCGGCGGCGCCGCCCCCGTCGACCCGCTGCCCTGGCTCCGGCAGCTCGGCCTCCAGCCGTAGGGCCCGTCCTCAGCTCGCCTGGCCGGTCGGCATGACGGTGACCTGCTGGAGGTTGACGCGCGGCGGCAGGGCGGCCAGGAACCCGACCGTCCTGGCGATGTCGCCGGGAACGAGCCACTCCACCGTCTCCCTGGAACCGGCCAGCCAGTCGAGCGCGCCCCGGTCGGTGACGTGGTCCTGGAGCTCCGTCCCGACGATGCCGGGCTCGATCGTCGAGACCCGGACGTGCTTCGCGCCCAGCTCGGCCCGCAGGTGGCGCGAGAGGTGGGTGACGTAGGCCTTGGTCGCGGAGTAGACGGCGAAGGTCGGGAAGATGTTCTGCGCCGCGATCGACGAGGTGTTGACCAGGTCGGCGACGCCGCGCTCGGCCGCGGCCGCGACCAGCTGCGGGGTGAACGCGCCGATGACGTTCATCAGCCCGGAGACGTTGAGGTCGATCTGCCGCTGCCACTGGTCCACGGCCACCTCCTCGACCGGCGCCGGGAGCATCACCCCGGCGTTGTTGAACAGCAGGTCCGCGCCGCCCAGTTCGGCGGCGACCCGGTCGGCGGCCGCCCGCACCGCGGCCCGGTCGGTGACGTCCGCGGCGATCGCCAGCGCGGTTCCGCCGGCCCGCTCGATCCGGTCGGCCAGCGCGGCCAGCCGCTCGGCGCGGCGGGCCAGCACGACGACCCGGGCACCGAGCCCGGCGAGCTCCTCGGCGGTGGCCTCGCCGATGCCGCTGGAGGCGCCGGTGACCACGGCGGTGCGGCCGGCGAGGGGCAGGGAGGTGAACGTGGACATGGTGGACCTTCCTTGCAGGACACGGGAGTTGCGGCACCGGAGGCTCCGGCCGCTGTTCCAGCACACCAGCCCGGCGGCCCCGCGGACGGCCCCGGGCGGACCCTGCGCCGACTGGTACCGCCAGGGCCACCCACGGCCCGCCGGGGCGCCCCCGCAGCCCGCACACTTGGTCCATGGAACGCAGCAGGGAAATCGCCGACTTCCTCCGCACCCGGCGCGCCGCGATCGCCCCGGGACCGGCCGGGCTGCCCGCGGACGGCCGGGTGCGGCGGGTGCCCGGTCTGCGCCGCGACGAGGTGGCCCGGCTGGCCGGCGTCAGCACCGAGTACTACACGCGCCTCGAACAGGGCCGGGCCGGGCGCCCGTCCACCGAAGTGGTCCAGGCGCTGGCCCGCGCCCTGCGGCTCGACCCCTCGGAGCGCGAGCACCTGGCCGACCTGCTGCTCCCCGCCGAGCACGCGGCCCGCCGCGCCCCGGAACGGCCGCAACGGGTCAGGCCGGGGCTGCACCTGATGCTGGAGACCCTGGCGCACGTCCCGGCGTTCGTCCTCGGCCGGCGCACCGACGTCCTGGCCGCCAACCGCCTCGCCCGGGAGGTCCTCGTCGACTTCGACGCGCTCCCGGCCACCCGCCGGAACATGGCCCGCTACTACCTGCTCGACCCGCAGGCCCGCGAACGGGTCGGCGACTGGGCGACGATCGCCGCCGAGACCGTGGCCATGCTCCGGCTGGAGGCCGGCCGCCGCCCCGACGACCGCAGGCTCGCCGAGCTGATCGGCGAACTCACCCTGCGCTGCCCGGAGTTCACCGCCTGGTGGAACGACCACCGGGTGCTCCGCCGCACCCACGGCGCCAAGCACTACGTCCACCCGCTGGTGGGCGACCTGCACTTCTCCTACGAGTCCTTCCAGGCCCCCGGCGACCCCGACCAGACGCTGTGCGTCTACTCCGTGGAACCCGCCTCCCCCACCGCCGACGCCCTGCGCCTGCTGGCCGGCTGGAGCGCCCCCGCCGCCACCTGACCGGCGGGGCCGCCCCGGGGCCCTCAGTACTCCTCGGGGGCCAGCTCCGGGAACTCCTCCAGCAGCAGCCGCGGCAGCCCCGGGACGGTCCACTCGCCGCACAGGTCGATCGCGGCCTGCGCCACCGCCTCCTCGAACTCCTCGAACGCGCCGGAGAGTTCGGCCGGCATCGGCAGCCCGAGAGCGTTCAGCTCGGCCAGGTTGCGGTAGCTGCGCCGCATCAGGCCCTGCTCCAGCAGCCGCCGCGCCCCGTCGGTGGAGACGCCGATCAGCAGCGGCCGCCCGGGCTGGTCCCAGTGGCCGTCCCCGTCCAGGCCCGGCACCCGGTCGAAGGCGGCGAACCGCTCCGGCTCGGGCAGTTCGCGGAACGCCGCCAGCCACTCCCGGACCGGGCCCGGGTCGTCGGTCGGCACCCCGTCCGCGCGCAGCAGCAGCGCGTACAGCCGGGGCCAGGTCACCAGGTCGGCGCGGCGCAGCAGCGAGAGCAGCACCTCGCCCTGCCAGTCGGCCTCCGCGCGGAGCTTCTCCGCCCGCTTGGCGTTCAGCCGCCGGGCCGCCCGCTGCCACTCGATCAGCAGCCGCACCGCCGCCGGGTAGGCCGCCGGGTCGCCGTCCGGCTGCACGTACAGGTGGAGCTGCTCGTAGAGCAGGTGCTCCAGCACGGGGGAGGTGAGCTCCGGCAGGCCGTCGTGCAGCCGGGCCCCGCCCAGCTCCAGCAGGGTCAGGACCGTCCGCACCGCCGGTTCGGGGACGGGGTCGAGCCCCGCCTCGGCCGCCCAGTCCAGCAGGTCGGCGGCACGGGTGCGGGGAAGCAGGTGCAGGTCGTCGTCGTCCACCCCGGTACGGTAGCCGGTCCCCGGACGGCCGCCGGGTAGGGTCGGCCGGCATGGAGACCCTCCGGCTGCGCGGCCCCCGGCTCACCCTGCGCGAGTACCGGCACACCCCGGAGGAGGCGGCCGCCCTGCACGCCGTGCACGGCGACCCCGCGACGGTCCGCCACCTCCCGTTCGGGCCGCGGGACTTCGAGGACTGCGCCGACCAGCTCGAGCTGTACCTGGAGGCCGCCGAGGAGGAGCCCCGGACGCACTACCGGCTGGCCGTCGACGACCCGGCGGGCGAGCCGGTCGGCCAGGCCGCGCTCACCCGAGAGGACGGGCACGCCGCCCAGCTGGGCTGCGTGCTGCGCCGCGACACCTGGGGCCGCGGCTACGCGGCCGAGGCCACCGCCCTGCTGTGCGTGCTCGGCTTCGGGACACTGGGCCTGTACCGGCTGGCGGCCCGCTGCGACCCCGCCAACACCGCCGCGGTCCGGGTGCTGGAGCGGGCCGGGTTCCAGTACGAGGGCCGGATCCGGGCCGACTCCCACCGGGACGGCCGGTGGCACGACGCGCTGCAGTACGCGCTGCTCGCCCCCGAGTGGCCCGGACCGCCGTGGCCCGGCCCGCCGCGGTCCGGCCCGGGGTGGCCCGGACCGCAGGGCGGACCGGGGGGTTAACCCCACCACGAACTCGGCAGCAGGCGTCATTACGCCAGGTGGGGTCGCGGCGGCAGATTGGTACCTGTGCCCGGTACCGCCGACCGGCGGGGCCGCCCGACGACCCGAAGGACCGCGGATGTCTACCGCTGAGTACCCCGCCACCACCCCCGGCGGCCACCCCGACCGACCCGGGTTCTGGCGCGCCCCGTTCGCCCGGCAGAGCTTCCGGGAGCTCGGCTACGCGATCACCGGCCTGCCGGTGGCCGTGTTCGGCTTCTGCCTGGTCACTCCGATGTTCTTCGCCGGCGTGGGCCTCGCCATCACCGTCCTCGGCCTGCCCGTCCTCGGCCTGCTGCTGGTCGTCGCCCGCGGCCTCGGCGCCGCCGAGCGGGGGCGCGTCCGCACCATGCTCGGCGAGGAGCTGCCCGCCCCGCCCGCCGTGGTGGTCACCCGCGAGGGCTTCTGGGGCCGGATCACCGCCCGGCTCGCCGACCCGCCCGGCTGGAAGGCCGTGCTGCACCAGTTCGCCATGCTGCCCTGGGCGATCCTCAGCTTCGCCCTCTCGATCACCTTCTTCTGCCTGGGCTGGGCGCTCGCCCTGTTCCCGGTCTACCAGTGGGTGTTCCGCCGCTACACCTCCTGGGACGGCTACCGGGTCGCCGACTGGCGCGACTCGAACGGCGTGCAGCACGTCTACGAGCTGACCTCGTCCTGGCAGATCGCCGGCGTCTGCGTGCTCGGCCTGGTCATCCTCCTCCTCACCCCGCAGCTGGTCCGCGGCCTCAACGCCGTCAACCGGTTCGCCGCCCGGGCCCTGCTCTCCGCCGACGACTGACCCTCCCCGCGGCCGGGCACCCGCCGCCGACCGGACGTGCGACACCCCCGGGCCCGTGGTCGGATGACCACGGGCCCGGGCCGCACCCCGGGCCCGCCGAACGCCCGGAGGCCCGCATGCGCCCGACCACCCAGCCCCGGCCCGGGGACGGCCCGCCGGTCCTGGTCACCTCCCGGCCGCTGGACGAGTACTGCGCCTGCTTCGGCCTCACCCGCGCCGCCCTGGGCCGCCTGCCCGGCCCCGTCCTGGACTGCCCGGGCGGAGCCGCCGCGCTCGCCGCCGAGGCCCGCGCGCTCGGCTGCGAGGTGGTCGCCGCCGACCCGGGCTACGCGCTCGGCCCGCACCGCCTCGCCGCGCTCGCCGCCGACGGCCGGGCGACCATGGCCGCCGCGATCCACCGCGACCCCCGCCGCCACCTGCCCGCCGACCGCCGCCGCCCGGAGAAGTACCTGCGCAGCTGGGACCGCGCCCGCGGACTGTTCACCGCCGACGCCACCGCCCACCCCGACCGCTACGTGGCCGCCGCCCTGCCCCGGCTCCCGTTCGCCGACGGCACCTTCGCCCTCACCCTCAGCTCCTACCTGCTGTTCGCCTACCCGGCCGTCTTCGGCCCCGCCGAGCAGCTCCGCGCCCTGCGCGAACTCGTCCGGGTCACCGCCCCCGACGGCGAGGTCCGGGTCCTGCCGCTGCACGACGAACGCGGCCGGCACTGCCCGCACCTGACCGAACTGCGCGCCGCCCTGCGCCACCACCGGATCGCCAGCCGCGTCCTGCGCACCGGCCCGACCACCCGCGTCCTGACCCTGCGCCCCGCCCGCCCGCCGCGCCCCGGCACCTACCGCCCGGCCGCCCGCAGCGAGCGCACCGCGCCCAGGTAGGCGCCCACCGCGTCCCGGCTGCGGGACAGGCACTCCGCCCGCTCCACCAGCTGCCGGTACTCGTGCTCCAGCGCCGCCAGCGTCTCCGGCGCCGCGTCCCGGACGTGGAACTGGCCGTCCGCCAGGCAGGGCAGCACGGTCCGGATGGTCCGGGTGGACAGGCCCGAGGCCAGCAGCGAACGGATCTGCCGGACCCGCTCCACCAGCGGCTCCCCGTACTCCCGGTAGCCGTTCGCCGACCGCTCCGGCTCCAGCAGCCCCTGCTCCTCGTAGTAGCGCAGCAGCCGGGGCGCCACCCCCGTCCGGCCCGCCAGCTCGCCGATCCGCACCGCGCCCTCCCGCCGCCCGCTGCCTGCCGTCCGTCGTTCGCCGTTCGTCGGAAGTACTTGACCCTCACACCGGTGTGAGGGTTCGACCATACCCGCATGGCAACCACCCCACCCGGACCCCGGCTGCGCTGGTCCCCGCTGCTCGCCCTCGCCACCGCGGCCTTCCTCGGCATCGTCACCGAGGCGCTGCCCGCCGGCGTCCTCCCCGAGATGGCCCGCGACCTGCGGGTCGGCGAGGCCGCGATGGGCCAGTCGCTGACCGGCTACGCGCTGGCCACCGGCCTGTCCGCGATCCCGCTGGCCCGGGCCACCGCCCGCTGGCCCCGCAAACGCCTGGTGCTGGCCGCCGTCGCCGTGCTGCTGCTGGCCGACGCCGTCACCGCGCTCTCCCCGTCCTACCCGCTCACCATGGCCGTCCGGATCGCCGCCGGGGTCGCCGTCGCCGCGATCTGGTCCGAACTCGTCGGCTACGCCCGCCGGTTGACCCCGCCCGCCCTGCACGGCCGGGCGATCGCCGTCACCGGCGTCGGCGTCCCGCTCGCCCTCTCCCTCGGCATCCCGCTCGGCACCTGGTCCGGCCGGCTGATCGGCTGGCGCCCCACCTTCGCGCTGGTCGCCGCCCTCGCCGCCGCCCTGCTGCTGTGGATCGCCACC
Organism: Kitasatospora cineracea; assembly: GCF_003751605.1. Taxonomy (NCBI): domain Bacteria; kingdom Bacillati; phylum Actinomycetota; class Actinomycetes; order Kitasatosporales; family Streptomycetaceae; genus Kitasatospora; species Kitasatospora cineracea. Next base: position 1,057,942 of record NZ_RJVJ01000001.1, on the reverse strand, counting down.
GCCGTCCCCGACGCCCCCGGCCACCCCGGCCGCCCCGCCCCCGTCCGCACCGCGCTGCGCCTGCCCGGCGTGCGGCCGGTGCTGTTCGTCACCGCCGCGTACGTCCTCGCCCACAACGTGCTCTACACCTACGTCGCCGCCCTGCTCGACCACTACGGCGCGGGCGGCCGCCGCGACCTGCTGCTGCTCGTCCTCGGCCTCGCCGCCGTCGCCGGACTCGCCGCCACCGGCACGCTGATCGACCGGCGGCTGCGGCACCTCACGCTCGCCGCCACCGCCGCGTTCCTCACCGCCGCCGCCCTCCTGCTGCTGCCCGCACCCCCGCTGCTGCTCGCCGCCGGACTCTGGGGCCTCGGCTGGGGCAGCGTCGCCCCGCTGTTCCAGACCGCGGTGGCCGACGCCGGCGGCGAACCCGGCCAGACCCTGCTGGTCGCCACCTGGAACACCGCGATGGGCCTCGGCGGCGCCGCCGGCGGACTGCTGCTCGACCTGCACGGCCCGGGCACCCTGCCCTGGTCCGCCCTCGCCCTGCTGCTCCCCGTCCTCGCCGTCACCGCGCTGGCCCGCCGCCACGGCTTTCCGCCCCGGCGCCGCCCCGCCGCCCCCGGGAACGCAGACGGCCCGTGGGCTGCTCCTCGGGCCGCCCCCCTGGGGGACGGCGACCGAGGCACCGGGGATGTACCGGTGAGCCCACGGGCCGGGTGACTGCTGGGAATTAGCCTGAGCCGGAGACCGGAACGGCCTCACCGCTGCACAGGCAGGGGCGGCTCTAGCGAGCAGCCACCTCACGCATCCTGAAAGAACTCAACTCAGGATCACCTCCTTTCAGTGTGCGGCAACCATAGGCACCGCCCGCCGGGGGAGGCAACGGATTTATTCGACCCCGTTCCGCCCGGCTTCCGTCCGACGCCCGGAGCAGGCCCGGCGTCCGGAGCAGGCCCGGGTCCGGCGCCGGGTACGACGAAGGCCCGGAGGCGATGCCTCCGGGCCTTCGTGCTACTGAGTAGCGGGGACAGGATTTGAACCTGCGACCTCTGGGTTATGAGCCCAGCGAGCTACCGAGCTGCTCCACCCCGCGTCGGTGAACACGACTCTACGTGAGGCCCGCGGGAAAGGGAAATCCGTTTCCCCCCGGGGCGTCCGGAGCAGGCCCGGGCCCGGCGCCGGGTACGACGAAGGCCCGGAGGCGATGCCTCCGGGCCTTCGTGCTACTGAGTAGCGGGGACAGGATTTGAACCTGCGACCTCTGGGTTATGAGCCCAGCGAGCTACCGAGCTGCTCCACCCCGCGTCGGTGAACACGACTCTACGTGAGGCCCGCGGGAAAGGGAAATCCGTTTCCCGCCGGGGCGTCCTGGCAGTTCGCGGCCGGGTCAGTCCGGGCCGGACGGCTGCCGGGCGCGGCGGGTCTGCGCCCAGACCGAGAAGCTGACCAGGGCCGCGAAGCAGGGGACCATCACCAGCCCGTACACCAGCAGGAAGCCGTCGGTGCCCAGCCCGGCGGCGGCGTTCCACGCCCCGTGCAGGCCCATCGCCAGCAGGGCGCCCAGCGGGGCGCCCAGGCGGGCCAGCCAGCGGCGGCCGGTGGTCAGGGTGACGGCCAGGCCCAGGCCGGTCAGCGCGGTGAACAGCGGGTGCGCGAACGGGGAGAGCAGGGCCCGCAGGACGAAGGTGTGCACCGTGCCGTCGAAGTCCCGCAGGCTCGGCGCCTCGCCCTGGCCGATCGCGTCCAGCCGGGCCTGCCGGTCCGCGGTGAAGGCCCGCCCCAGGTACAGCGCGTTCTCGGTGAAGGCGAAGCCGCAGGCCGTCACCCCGCCCAGCACCGTCCCCGCCGCCAGGGTGCGCGGGGAGGAACGGGCCCGCTGGCGGCCCGCCGGGGCCGGGCGGAAGTGCGCGGGTCGGCCGGGCCGGTGCCACAGCAGGCGGCGCAGGCGGCCGCACGGGCGGTCCTGCTCGCAGCGGTGCCGCCGCCGCAGCGGCAGCAGCAGGACCAGCAGGGCCGCGCCCTTCGCCAATTCCTCGATCAGCGGGGTGGCGAACTCCGCGCCCAGCGTCTCCCCGCGCACCCCCTGGTGGGCGATCAGGAAGTCGCTCGCCCACCCGTTCGCCAGGATCGCCATCGTGGTCGCCGCGCACGCCCCCCAGGCCAGGCAGAACAGCAGGTGCCGCAGCGGCACCCGGGCGGTCTGGTTCAGCCAGGCCAGCGCCCCCAGCACGAACGGCAGCGGCAGCAGCGCCAGGCCCAGCCCGACCAGCAGGCCGGTCGTCCCGGTCTGCCGCTGCACCAGGCGCAGGATCAGCACCCCCGAACCCGCCAGGCCCAGGGCCAGTGCCGCCGAGGAGAGCGCCGGCCGGCGGAACGGCCACACCCGGCGCCACAGCGACACCGCCGCGGCGCCCGCGACCCGGCCGCCCTGCTGTCCGGGGATCCGCCCGCTCAGCACCGGCCGCGGCGGCCGCTCCGGGAGCAGGCCGCCGGACCGGCGCGCGCTCGGATCCGGGAGCGACCGAAATCCGGTGGGGGGCGTCGGGGAATCGGCGGCCAGGGCGGCGGCCCCTACGGGCGGCCCGGGGGAGGGCGCGCCGCTGGGCGGACTGCTCACCTGCAGCAGCGTAGGCGAAGCCCCCGCCCCGGGGGGAGTGGTCGGAACAATCCGTACCCGCAAGGTGACTGATCGTCAGCAGAGCGGAATGCCGCCCACCGCACCCGGCCGGACCCGTGACATCCGTCATGCCGGGCCGGTGACGGCAGGTCCTGGGCCGCGACCGGTCCCGGCGGGCACAGTGGTGACACCGCCGGGGGACGACCGGGCGGCCGGGGACGACACGGGGGAGACACCATGAGCAGCATCGGCTTCGAGACGGCCGCCACCAGCACCTTCGAGGCGCCCGCCGCGGCGCCGGTCGCGGTCGCCGAGCCGGTCGCGGCCGACGAGCGGCCGAGCGTCGCGGAGATGCGGCTGCCGGTCTGGTTCTTCGGCTTCGAGGGCGTCCTGGCCGGGGCCTTCGACCTGCTGCGGGCCGCCCCCTCGGCCTGGCCCGCGCTGGTCGTGCTGGCCGCCGTCAACATCGGCGTCTCGCTGACCCTGATGCGCCGGCGCCTCAAGCTCGCCAAGCTGCTGTGGCGCGGCAAGGGCACCCGGAACGTGGCCTTCGGCCTGATCGGCCTGCGGCTGGGCAGCCACCTGGTGCTCGGCCTGCTCGGCACGGCGGTCGACACCGCCCTCGGGCACGTGCTGTTCGCGCTGGTGATGAGCACGGTGACGGTCGCGCTGCTGGCCTACGTCCAGCGCACCGCGCTCGGCGCGCTGGTCGCCGCCGGCAAGGCCACCGCCTGAGCCCGGCGCCCGGGCCCGGCGGGGCTCAGCGGCGGCGGAACAGCAGGTCGTGCACCACGTGGCCCTTGGCCAGGCCGGCCCGCTCGAACTTGGTCACCGGACGCCAGTCGGGCCGCGGCGCGTACCCGGGCACGCTGCCCGCCGGGTGCCCGTCCGGCTCCAGCCAGCCCGAGCCGTCGCCCTCCGGGTGCAGGTTCTCCAGCTCCGGCGAGGCCCCCAGCACCTCCAGCATCTGCTCCGCGTACGGCTCCCAGTCGGTCGCGCAGTGCACCAGCGCGCCCGGGGCCAGCCGGGGCAGCACCAGGTCCAGGAACGACGCCTGGAGCAGGCGGCGCTTGTGGTGCTTCGGCTTCGGCCACGGGTCCGGGAAGTACACCCGCAGACCGGCCAGCGAGGCGTCCGGCAGCATGTCGCGCAGCAGGATCACCGCGTCGCCCGCCGCCAGCCGGACGTTCTCCGAGCCGTCCCGCTCCAGGAACTGCAGCAGGTTGCCGTGGCCCGGGGTGTGCACGTCCGCCGCGAGGATCCCCGCGGACGGGTCCGCGGCCGCCATCGCGGCCGTGGTGTCGCCCATCCCGAAGCCGATCTCCAGCGTCACCGGACGGCCCGCGAACAGCTCCGGCAGGTCCAGCGGAGTCCCGTCGATCGCCAGCCCGAACCGCTCCCACCCGCGGTCCAGCGCGCCCGCCTGGGCCTTGGTCATCCGGCCGCGGCGCGGCTGGAAGCTGCGGATCCGCTGCTCGCGGTGCTGGGCCTCGGTGGCCTTGTGCGGGTACATCGGCGCGGGGTACGCCGCCGGGGCGGCGGAGAGCCGGGCCGACGCGGACAACTGGGTGCTGGGGGCGGAGGAGGTCACAATCGCACCAGTCTAAGGGAGGCCCCGCGAGAGCCCTCGGTCTCGCACCGCCCCTCCGTCGGCTCACTCCGCCCGCAGCGCCGCCACCGCCCGGCGGGCGACCTCGCGGCCGATGCCGAGCGAGGCCGTCGCCGCCGGGGAGGGGGCGTTGAGGACGTGGACGACCCGGCGGGCGGAGCGCGGGTCGGCGGGGTCGAAGCCGGCGAAGGCGAAGTCGTCGAGGAGGGTGCCGTCGCGGGCGACGGCCTGGGCGCGGACGCCCGCGGTGGCGGGGACGAGGTCGGCGGCGGTGACGGCGGGGAGCAGGCGGCGGACGGCGCTGGTGAAGGCGCGCTTGGAGAGCGAGCGGTGCAGCTCGCCGAGTTCGTAGCGCCAGTGCCGGCGGGCGATCGTCCAGGTGCCGGGGAAGCGCGCGGTCTCGGCCAGGTCGCGGACGTTCAGGGTGCGCCAGTCGTAGCCCTCGCGGGCCAGGGCGGGCACCGCGTTCGGTCCGACGTGGACGTCGCCGTGGATGCCCCGGGTGAGGTGGACGCCGAGGAACGGGAACGCCGGGTCGGGGACGGGGTAGACCAGGCCGCGCACCAACTCCCTTCGCCCCTCGGCCAGTTCGTAGTACTCGCCGCGGAAGGGGACGATCCGCACCCCCGGGTCGTCGCCGGCCAGCCGGGCGATCCGGTCGCTGTGCAGCCCGGCGCAGTTGACCAGCACCGCGCAGCGGACCTCGCCGTGCGGAGTGGTGACGGTGACGCCGTCGGCGCGCCGGGCGATGTCCAGGACCGGTGTGCCGAGCCGCAGTTCGGCCCCGCGCTCGCCCGCCAGGGCGGCGTAGCGGCGGGCCACCGCGGGGTAGTCGCAGATGCCGGTGGTGGCCAGGTGCAGTCCGGCGATGCCGGTGACCTCGGGCTCGTGAGCGCGGAGGCCGGCCGGGTCGAGTTCGGTGAGCGGGATGCCGTTGGCCCGGCCGCGTTCGGCGAGGGCGGCGAGGCGGGGGAGTTCGGCGGGGTCGGTGGCGACGATCAGCTTGCCGGTGACCTCGTGGGCGATGCCCTGCTCGCGGCAGAACGCGACCATCTCGCGGGCCCCGCCGGTGGCGTACCGGGCCTTGAGCGAGCCGGGCCGGTAGTAGACGCCGCTGTGGATCACCCCGCTGTTGCGGCCGGTCTGGTGGGCGGCGAGCGCGTCCTCCTTCTCCAGCACGGCGACGCCGGTGCCGGGGTGCTCGCGGGTCAGCGCGTACGCGGTGGACAGGCCGACGATGCCGCCGCCGACCACCAGGACCTGGACGTCGTGCTTCAACCCGGCCACCCCTCGGCTGTGTGAGACCGCTCCGACTGGATGGTGCCACGGCCGGTCCGGGGCGGCGGGGGTTTCAGGAAGTGGCCAGGACCGTGCGGGCGCGCTCGGTGAGCTCCTTGACCCGCTGCTCGTTCTGGTAGGGCTCCAGGCGGCGCAGCAGTTCGACCATGTACTCGCGGCTGCGGTGCGAGGAGATCCGCCCGGCCACCTCGACCGCGCGCTCCCCGGCGGCCACCGCGGCGTCCAGGTCCCCCGCCTCGGCCTCGGCCATCGCGGAGACCACCAGCCGCAGGCCGTGCGAGCGGACGTAGCCCTCGGTCGGGCGGGCCAGCGCCTCCCGGGTGAACTGCCGGACCTTGGACGGGACGCCCAGGTCGCGGAAGCACTCGGCGGCGTCGGCGGCGAGGCGGTCGTAGGCGAAGAAGTCGATCCAGGTCGGGTCCGGGTCGCCGGGGCGGGAGCGGTCCAGCGCGGTCTCGGCGGCGGCCAGCGCGGCGCCGCAGGCCGCGGCGTTGCCGGCCTTGGCGTGCGCCCGGGCCTCGACCAGGTGGAAGAAGCTCATGGTGCGGGCGGTGGCCAGGCCCCGGTTGCGCTCCAGGGCGGCCTGGGCGAGGTCGACCGCCTCGTCCGGGAAGGAGCGGTAGGCGGCCTGCAGGCTCATCGAGGCCAGCACGTACCCGCCGAGCGGCACGTCCCCGGCGGCGCGGGCCAGCCGCAGGGCCTGGATGTAGTAGCGCTGGGCGGCCTCGTGCTGGCCGGTGTCGAACGCCATCCAGCCCGCCAGCCTGGTCAGTTCGGCGGTGGCGCCGAACAGCGCCCGGCCGACCGCGTCGCTGTACGAGGCGAGCAGCAGCGGGGCGGCCTCGACCCGCAGGCACTCGGGGACCATCGAGGAGCGCCAGTCGCCGCCGCCGTACTTGGAGTCCCAGCGGCGGGCCTCCTGGGCGGCCTCGCGGAGCTTCGCGGCGTCCGTGTGCCCCACCCGGTAGCCGGTCAGGTCGGGGACGGCCTCGCGGGCCACCGAGCCGTCGGCGGGCGTGATCAGCCAGCGCGAGACGGGCGTGGCGTACGCGGCGACCGAGAAGGTGCCGGCCAGGCTGTCGCTCCACCGGCCGCCGCCGGGGCCGCGCCGCAGGTCCAGGTCGACCCGCCACAGCTCGGTGGCGGAGCGGACCGCCTCCGGGACCTCGCGCGGGAACTCCAGGCCGAGTTCGGGCGTGGGGTGCGAGTCGGCGAGGCCGATCTCCTCCAGCGGGACGGGGCGGCCGAGCTTGTTGCCGAGCGCGGTGGCGATCAGGTGCGGCACCGGGCGCTGCGGGACCATGCCCTTGGTCACCCAGCGGGCCACCGAGGTCTTGTCGTAACGGAGGGTCAGGCCGCGTTGCGCGCCCAGGTCGTTGACCCGGCGGGCGAGCCCCGCGTTGCTGATCTGGGCGAGCGCGAGGAGGGCCCCGAGCCGGTCGTTCGGCCCTCGTGAGCTGACGGTCATGGTGGCGGTGGCACCCCCTGGCGACGTCGTGCGCGGATGGCGGCGGGCCGCGGCGAACCGCGGTGCGTCACCGGACTGCTGCACCTAGCGTAGTCGCCCGCGTTCCGACGGTTAAGAGGCCGCATTCCGGTTGGCGGGAACGCGCCGCGTCCGGAACGGGCGCCCGGAGGCCCGCCGCGGGGTCCGCGGGCAGTTGCCGGACGCCCGTGCTCCGGTCCCGTGCCCGCGTGCGCCACCCGTGCTCCCTGGCCGCAGCGGCAGGTGGGCGATTCGCTAAAGCCTGTGGATCGGCCCGCCGTCGAGGACCCGGCGGGCCGGGGGAAACGCTGCCTCAATTCCCCGCGGGCAGCTGCGCGTCCGGGAGGGCATGCGGATGCCCTCCCGGTCCGTGCGACGGCTTTCGGCCAACTTCGGCCGGACCGCGGCGGACCCGGCCCTCCTCCGCCCCGCCGCGCCCCGCCACCGCCCGTGCGCCGGACGGGAGTTCGAGACCCGCACGGACCGGGCCCCGGAGGGGGAGGCCCGGTCCGTGCGCCCTCCTCCCGGCAAGCCCGGCGCTCACCCGCCCCATCGGTGGCACGATGTCTCCTGACGGCGCGCCAACCCCGTACGTCCGCCCGGTGGTTCGTCGCGCGCCGCAGCACCACAGGTGGAGGCGCGATGCGGTGGCTCACCGGCTGGAGCGGCCTGACCGCCGCCGACCCGACCCTCGCCGCGGTCCGCCCGATCGCCGGCACCCTGCTCTGGGGCGGCCCCAACCCGCTCTGGGCGGTCGGCGACTGGCGCCCCGACGAACTGCGCCTCGCCGTGCTCCGGCCCGGCGGCCCCGCCACCGTCCGCGGCGGCCTCGACCCGCACGACCCCGCCGACAGCGCCGACCGGGACACCCCCGCCACCCTGCGCCTCGCCGTCGCCGGCCGCTGCGGCGCCACCGACCGCGAGATCGCCGACGGCCTGGCCGCCGCCCGCGGCGGCGCGCTGCGCCACCTCACCCACTGGCCCGGCAGCTACACCGTCGTGCTGCGCACCGGCACCCGCTCCACCGTGCTGCTGCCCGACCTGTCCGGCGCCCAGCCCGGCTTCCACACCCCGTTCGCCGGCGGCACCGCCTACGCCACCGCCGCCCTCCCGCTCGCCGACCTGGTCGGCGCCCCCGTCGACGCCGCCCACCTGGCCGCCCGGCTCGCCACCCCCGAGACCCCCGAGACGCTCGGCGACCGCACCCCCTACCGGGGCGTGCGCCGCGTCCCGCCCGGGCACGCGCTCGGCATCCGCGGCGGGCGCGCCGACCGCACCCCGTACGACGACCAGCCCGCCGAGCCGGGCGGCGCCGAGGCCCCCGCCGTCCGCGAACTCACCCGCGCCCTGCTGGAGGCCGTCCGCTGCCGGGTCCGCGCCACCGGGCCCGCCGACCGGCCCCGGCTCGGCGTCGACCTCTCCTACGGCACCGCCTCCGCCACCGTCGCCCTGCTCGCCGCCGCCGTCCCGCTGCCGCCCGGCGGCCCCGGCGCGGGCGCCGGACCCGAACGGCCCGCCGCCCGCACCGGCGCCGTCAAGGGCTCCTGGGCCCGCCGCGCCGAACCGCCCGAACCCGAGACCGTCCCCGCCGTCACCCTCGGCGACCACGACGGACTCGCCCTCGCCGTCCACGCCCCCCGCCTGCGCCACCTGGTCGTCCCGCCCGCCGCCCCGTACGCCGACCTCGCCGACCCCCTGGCCGGGCCGCTCACCGACGAGCCCGGCCCGGTCCTGGCGGACGCCGCCCGGTACGCCGCCGCCCACCGGGCCGGCGGCGCCGACCACCTCACCGGCCACGGCGCCCGCCAGGTCCTCGACGGCCACCCCGCCCGGCTCGCCGACCTGGTCCGCTCCGGCCGCTCCCTCGACCTGCTCGCCCCGCTCGCCGCCCTGGCCGGCGCCGACCGCGCCACCGCCGGCGCCCTCACCGGCACCCTGCACACCCCCGTCACCGTGCTGCGCGCCGCCCGCCGACTGGCCCGCGCCCGCTACGCCGACGCCCTCGACGACCTGGCCCTGAAACTGACGCTCCGTCAGGAACCCGTGCCGGGGCGGACGATGGGACGCGCGCTGGCCGCCGACCTCACCTGGCACCGGCCCGGCCCGGCCGCCCACCTGCTCGCCGACGAACCGCTCGCCGCCCTCGCCCAGCACCTGCGCACCGCCGCCCGCGACGGCGCCCCCACCGAGGCCCCCGGCGCCCGTCGCGCCCGCCTCGCCCTGCACCGGCACGCCGCCCACTACCGCACCCTGGTGCACGCCACCGAACAGCACGGCCAGCGCCTGCACGCCCCCTTCCTGGACAACCAGGTGGTCCGCGCCGCCCGCCTGCTCCCCGACGACCTGCGCCTGCAGCCCGGCGCCCGGCACGCCCTGCTCGCCGCCGTGCTGGCCGGCGCCGGCCGCACCGACCTGCCCGCCGACTGGGGCCGCGCCCCCGGCCCCGACCCGCACGAACCGGCCCGCCGCGGCCTGCGCGCCGCCGCCCCCGCCCTCACCGACCTGTTCGACCGCCCGCTGCTCGCCGAAGCCGGACTGCTCGACGCCCCCGCCGCCCGCAAGACCCTCGCCGCCGCCACCGACCCCGCCCAGCACGTCCCGCCCGGCACCCTCGCCGCCCTCGCCGACCTGGTCGCCACCGAACTCTGGCTGCGCCGCCTGGCCGCCCGCCGCCCCGGCTCCTCCTGGACCGGCCTGCCCGCCCCCCGCCGCACCGCCCTGGAAACCTGACCCGGCCCGGGGTGCGCCTGCGCCGCCGCCGCCCGCCCGCCCGATAGCGTCGGGAACCCCGGCCCCTGGAGCGCGCGCCATGACCGCCACCCTCCCCGTGCAGCACGAGGCGCCGCCGCCCGGCGCCGCGGTCCTCACCGGCTGCGACGGCTCCGACGCCGCGCTCTGGGCGCTCGACCGCGCCATGACCGAGGCCGAGGCGCACCACCTCCCGCTGTACGTCCTGGCCGTGGTCAACCCCTCGCCGACCGGCTACCCGCCCGGCATGGCCGACCTGGTCCAGGAGAGCGTCGAGCGGCTGACCGAGAGCATGGCGGACGGCCTGCGCCGGGCCGTCGCCACCGTCCAGTCCGCCCGCACCCGCCCGTACGCCGGCCGGCTCGCCCTGCACGTCGTCCTCGGCAACGTCGTCGAGGTGCTGCTGCGGGCCGCCGAGGGGCGGCACACCCTGGTCGTCGGGACCCGCGGGAACGGCGGCTTCGGCCGGCTGCTGCTCGGCTCGGTCAGCACCGCCGCCGTGCACCACGCCACCTGCCCGGTGCTGGTCGTCCCCGCACCGCCCGCCGAAGGGGCCTGAAGCCGAAGGAGGCTGAAGCCGAAGGGGCCTGACCGGGGCCGATGGCGGCCTGACCGGAATGTCCGTGGATGGTTGAGCGTTCACCTTCCGTCGGACGGCCGCCCCCGGTCGCCCGGTACCACCGAACCGCCGGACAGGAGCCCGCCCGCCATGAAGGTCGAAATCTACTCGGACATCGCCTGCCCCTGGTGCTACGTCGGCAAGCGGCGCTTCGAGCAGGCGCTCGGGCAGTTCGAGGGCAAGGACGGCGTCGAGGTGGTCTACCGCCCCTACCAGCTCGTCCCCGACGCCCCCGAGCAGGCCCGCCCGCACCGCGAGTGGCTCGCCGAGCGCTACGGGCCGCAGTCCCTCGCCATGGACGCCCGGATCACCGAGGTCGGCAGGAGCGTCGGCATCGACTACGACTTCGACGCCGCGCTCGAGGTCAACACCCTGCGCGCGCACCGCCTGCTGCACCTCGCCGAGACCGAGTACGGCCCCGCCGTCCAGGCCGCCCTCAAGGAGCGCCTGCTCAAGGCCCACTTCTCCGAGGGCGTGAACGTCGGCGACCCCGACGCGCTGGCCGACCTCGCCGCCGAGACCGGCATCGACCGCGACCGCGCCGCCGCCTACCTGGCCGGCCGCGAGGGCGAGGACGAGACGCTCGCCGCCCTCGCCGAAGCCCGCGCGATCGGCGTCACCGCCGTCCCCACCTTCGTCTTCGAGGGCAAGTGGGCCGTCCAGGGCGGCCAGGAGGCCGAGACCTTCCTCCAGGTGCTCCGCCAGGTCGAGGCCGAGACCGCCCAGCGGATCACCCCGCTCGCCCCGGCCGCCGACACCTGCGAGGACGGCAGCTGCGCGGTCTGACCGCGCGGTCGTACCCGGTGCGATCCGACCGGGCGGGTCGTACCCGGGTATGACGGCGGGTCGGCTCCCCGGTGTGACGCCCCGTACCGCCCCGGTCCGGGAAGGTACGGGTCGTCCACCGCAGGAGCAGCGCCGAAGGAGCCCGCAGATGGCCGTGACCGTCCCCGCCACCAGCCGCCGGACCGCCACCACCCCCGCCCGCCGGGCCGCCGCCGCGGCCGCCCCCGCCCTCCGCGCGGGCCTGGCCCTGCCGGCCGGCCTGGCCGCGCTGGCGCTGCAGCTGACCGGCCGCCCGGCGGCCGCGCAGCGCCTGCAGCCCGGTCCGACGGGCGCCGGCCGCCGACTGGCCCGCCTGCTGCTCGGCCTGCCGCTGGACGGGTTCGCCCTGCTGCTGCTCGGCTACGCGGTCTTCAACTCGGTCCGCAACTTCGGCTACCCGATCTGGTACCTGCACACCGACTACCACCAGGCCTGGGGCGGCCCCACCATGGCGGGCGTCTGGGCCGTCCACGCCGCCGGCTGGGCGCTCTCCCTCGTCGTGCTGCTGCGCTGGCCGGCGCGCTGGATCGCCCGCGGCCAGCAGGCCCTCACCGCCCGGCTCGGCTGACCCGTCCGGCTCTGCCGACCGCCCGCCGCCCGGGTCAGCAGGTGATCCGGGCCTGCGCCCAGTCCGCCAGGTCGATCACCGGGACCGAGCCGCGGACCGGAGTGACCACCAGCCGGATCGACGACTGACCGTCGAGCGGGACGTGCACGGGCACCGGGCGGTCGCCCGCGGACAGCTCGGGGGAGCTCCACAGCACCTCCCCGTCGGCGCCCTGCACCGAGAAGACCACCTCGCCGTACGTGACGCCGAAGTCGTCCAGCCCCGCGACCGCGTCGAAGGACCGGCAGGGCCGGTTCAGGTCGACGGTCACCCGGGACGGCACCCGGGCCGCCAGCACGTGCTGGTAGCGGGTGCCGTGCAGCCAGGCCGAGGACCGCTGCAGCACCTGGCCGCCGCCGCGGATGGTCGGCGTCGACCGGGCGTCCCGGTGGCCCCGGTTGAGCGGCACCTCGTCCAGCCAGAACTGGCGGGCCGCCGGCGGCGTGGGGGTCGGGGTGGGCGTCGGCGTGGGAGTGGGAGTGGGGGTGGGCGTCGGGGACGGCGGCGGCACCTGGCGCGGGGTCGGCGTGGGAGTCGGCGCCGGCCTGGGCGTGGGGGTGGGCGTGGGCGTCGGCTTGGGGGACGGGGTCGGGGTGGGCGTCGGCGTGGGAGTGGGAGTGGGAGTCGGGGACGGCGTCGGGCGCGGGGCCGGCGGCGGAGTCTCCGGGGCGGCGGTGACCGGCGGCGCGGCCACCGGCGGCGCGGGCTCCGGCGAACCGGTCAGCGCGAACGCGGCGACCGCCGCCGCGACGACGGCGATGCCGGCCGCGATACCGGCCTTCGCGGCGGTGCCGAGGCCCTCCCCGGCCGCCGCCGCCCCGCCACCGCCGGACGAACCGGCACCCCCGGTCGCCCCCGCGGTCGCCCCCGCAGTGGCCGCCGTTCCGCCCACGGCCGCGCCGGTGACAGCCGCGCCGGTGACGGCGGCACCGCCGACCGCGGCGGCCGCCACCGCGAACCAGCCGCTGCCGACCCAGAGCAGCGCACCGCCGGGCAGCACGGCCCGCAGCCCGTGGTTGATGTCGGCCAGCTCCAGGTACGCGGCGGTGCAGCGGGTGCAGTCCTGGACGTGCCGGCCGACCTCCGCCGAGGCGCGCTTGCGCAGCGAGCCGCGGGCGTACGCACCGAGCCGGTTGGCGTACCCGGCGCAGCCCGACTCCTGGCTGCCGGACACGTGCGCCTGGAGGAACGCGGCGGCCAGCCGGTCGCGGGCCCGGTGGGCCTGGACGGCAGTGGCGTTGGCGGTCTTGCCGAGCATCACCGCGACGGTCTTGGGGGACTCCCGCTCGACCTCGGTGTGCCAGAGCACCACCCGGTCGTCCTCGGGCAGTTCGGCGTACGCGCGCATCACCATGCGCTGGTCGGCCAGCGCCAGCGCCCAGGCGTCCGCGCCCGGGTCGGCGAGGTCGAACTCGACGGTGGCGGCGGAGGTCTCGGCGAACCCGGTGAAGTCGTCGACCAGTTGTTCGCGCCGGTCGGAGCGGGCCCAGGCGGCGGCCACGTTGCGCACTGCGGTCAGCAGGTAGGCCCGGACCGCGAACTCGGGGCCCTTGCCGGCCTTGAGCGCCTGCAGGGTGCGGGCGAACACCTCGCCCGCCAGGTCCTCCGCGGTGAAGCTGTCCCGGCAGCAGGTCCGGGCGTAGCGGCGGACGGCGTCCGCGTGCCGGCGGTAGATCTCCTCGTACGCGGCGTCGTCCCCGGCCCGCACCCGGGCGGTCAACTCGGCGTCGGAGGGCGGGCGTTCACCGTCCACCGGGTCGGCGGGGGCGGGCACGACGGCGCGCGCCGGGAACTCCTCGCCGATGAACGCCTCGGGTGCGACCCCGCCCTGCCCGGCCGGCGCCTGGCCCGGCACCCGGCCGGTCAGCGACTCGTGGACCGGGCTGCCGCCCTGGTCCGGGACCTGGCCGGGGGCCTCCAGGCCGGAGCCCAACTCGCCTGCGTCACCCTGCTCGTCTGGGTTCACCGGACACCGTCCCGCCGTGCGGGGCGCGGCGCGGGCCGCCCCTGGGATTCGACGGCGGTCACGGTGTGCAACGGGACAATGGCTCCAACCACGGGCAAAGAATGGCATAGCGCGGCGACCACCGGTAGCCGGGTCGGCCCCGGCCCACCCGTCCGGGCCGCCGCTCGCGGAAGTGTTCGGAGCTCGACCGCGCAAGCACCGCGCGTACCCGGAGCGTTCCGCGCGCCCCCCGGGCCCGGCGGCCGTCCGTCACCCGAACGGTGTTCCCCCGACCGCCCCCGCCGGACGGCCGCCCGCACGGTGCGTCGGAACCCCGCCGACCGGCCGGGTTCAGGCCGCGCGCAGGCCCTGCAACAGGATCTGCAGCAGCCGGTGGCCCGCCCCGCCCTCGGACTCGCCCTCCCGGACCGGGACGGCCGCCGAGGCGTGCACCGGCACCGCCGCCGTCAGCACCAGCACCACGTCGGCCACCGTCACCCCGGGCCGCAACTCGCCGGCCGCACCCGCCCGGGCCACCAGCGCCGCCAGCAACTGCAGCAGCAGCCGGGGATCGGCACCCTGCTCGCCCTCGGCCACCGGCGAACCGCCGAACGCCCGCAGCTCGGTGCCGCGCTGCTCGGGCACCCGGCCGATCTCCTCGGCGTACCGGAACGCCTCCGGCGGCAGCAGCCGCCCCGCACCCGAGGCCACCGCCCGCTGCAGGAAGCCCGCCAGCGCGTCCCACGGACCGGTCAGCCCGCCGTACAGCGACTCCCGGGCCTGCGCGGTCAGCCAGGACACCTCCTCGGCGGCGATCCGCTGGACCAGCACCTCCTTGCTCGGGAAGCGCCGGTACACGGTGCCCACGCCGACCCCGGCCCGCCGGGCGACCTCCTCCATCGGCGCCCCGTACCCGAGCTCGCCGAACACCTCGCGGGCGGCCCGCAGCACGCTCTCCAGGTTCCGCCGGGCGTCCACCCGCAACCGCGAGCCCGCCCCGCGCCCGGCCTCGTTCGGGCGCTCACCGGAGGGGAAGGCGTACTGCTCCCGCTCACCGGGCCCGCGCTGCTCCGGCACCACGTCCACCGTGGCCCGCCCGAACGACGCCACCGGCACCCGCCCCGCCACCTGATCCTGCTCAGACATGCCAAAACCTCCCCCGGGGCACCCCGTCCCGGGTACCCGAACGGCTACTGCGCCCCCTGGTGTGCGCTGCCGACACCGGCCGTGGCCCGACGCCCGCGCACTACCTTCCCCGGATGGCTCCCGTGCAGTCGCGTCGACGCCACCAGGTCCAGGACGAACGGACCGGCACCATCGGCGGTCCGAAGCACAATCCGACCATAGTTCAAGGAAGTTCGCCGCAGAAGTGGACCACTCCCCACCCCGAACCGCCCCGACCCGGTCGCCACGTGCGGACAAACCCCCGCACGCACCACCCGCCGCCCCACGTGAGACGAATCACAACCGAGCATCCGGCCCGCGCCCGCACCCTTTCACCCCGATACGCCTTCCTTTGCCATAACTTGACGAACAGTCAGCTGGAAGAATCCCGCCCACGGGACCCCCGACCACCCGCCCGAACGATCGAACGTGCACGTTCCCGCCTCCCCGGCGACCGTTCCTCGCCAGCGTGATCGACGAACTCGCACAACAACCACACATCGCCGAGCACATGGGCGGCATGATGCGGCAACCGACACCGGGGGACCGGGAGAAACGGATTCTTCGGAGGGGCTGGAGGCCACGTCGGCGGGCGCCTCGTGGACGCGCACGGACTGGGGGCCGCCCAGGACCCGGCGAGCAGAAACCTCGGGGACAACCCCACCTCGCCGTCGCCCCCGGACCCGAGCCGAGTCCCGCCTCGCACTCCGACCACTGGGACCACCGTGACGGGGCCAAGAAGGCCGACCCCCATCACCTCCCCGGCCGACACGGCCCGGACCGTCACCGGCCGCGGCAGCTTTCCCGGCCGGATTCGGACCGATCCGGCCCTGACTGTGGACAAGACACCTCCGCCGGGTGCGTCATAGGGGGAACGTGAAACGGGTCACAGCACCAGGGCCGGCCGGAGGTGCCCCATTCGAGTCCTGATCATCGGCGGCGGCTGCGCCGGACTGAGCTCCGCGCTGCGCCTCCAGCAGCTGCTGCGCGACCGGCTGAAGGACGGTCGGATCGAGCTGACGATCGTCGAACCGCAGCCCTACCTGACGTTCCAGCCGCTGCTGGCCGAGGTCGCCGCCGGCACCATCGACCCGCGCCACGTGGTGGTCCCGCTGCGCACCGCGCTCCCCGGCTGCCGGGTGCTGACGGCCCGCGTCACCAGGATCGACCACGCGACCCGCACCGCCTGGGTGGACGCCGCCCCGCGCGGCGAACTCCGACTGCCCACCGAAGTCCCGTACGACGTCCTGGTGATGGCCCCCGGCTCGGTCTCCCGCACCGCCCCCGTCCCCGGCCTCGCCGAGCACGGCATGGGCTTCGCCACCGTCGGCGAGGCGGTGGCCCTGCGCAACCACGTGCTGGAGCAGCTCGACCTGGCCTCCTCCACCCGCGACCCCGAACTGCGCCACGCCGCACTGACGTTCGTCTTCGTCGGCGCCGGCTACGCGGGCGTCGGCGCGCTCGCCGAGCTGGAGGACATGGCCCGCACCGCCACCAGGGGCTACCACAACATCGACGCCGACGACCTGCGCTGGGTCCTGGTCGAGGCCAAGGACCGCATCCTCGGCGAGGAGACCCCCGAACTCGCCGTCCACACCCTCGCCGAACTGCGCGAACGCAACATCGACGTCCGGCTCTCCACCACCCTGGAATCCGCCACCGACCAGCTCATGCTGCTCTCCGACGGCAGCCGCTTCGCCGCCCGCACCCTGGTCTGGACGGCCGGCATCCGCCCCGCCCCGGTGCTCTCCCTCACCGACCTCCCGCTCGACGCCACCGGCCGGATCACCTGCCTGCCCACCCTGCGGATCGCCACCCCCGACGGCCTCCCGCTGCCCGACGCCTGGGCCGCCGGCGACTGCGCCGCCGTCCCCGACCACACCGGCGAACCGTGCGCCCCCAACGCCCAACACGCCCTCGCCCAGGCCAAGTTGCTCGCCGAGAACCTGGCCGCCGAACTGGACGGCCGCCCGCTCGCCACCTACCGCTCCGACCACCCCGCCTGCTCCACCTCGCTCGGCCTGCACCGCGCCGTCGCCCACACCCGCCGCGGCACCCGGCTCACCGGCCGCCGCGCCTGGTGGCTGCACCGGGCCCGCCAGCTGCGCCGCCTGCCGACCCGGGAGCGCCGGATCCGGGTGCTGATGGACTGGCTGTTCGGTGGTCTCTTCCAGCGCGAGGTGGTCGCCCTGGGCACCATCGAGCACCCCCGGGCCGAGTTCGAGTCCGGTTTCACCACCGGCCCCGGCACCTGACGCCTCCCTCTCCCCCTTTTGCCCGTCCTCTCACCCGTCGCACAGGAGTGCACCCCGGCGCGTACCTCCCGAAACGCGCCGTACCGGGGGCGCGACTTCCGGAATCGCGCCGGAGCCTGACAGGATCGACCCCGACGGACCATTACGGCGAGTGCGGCTGTGCACACGAATTGTGATCATCACACTGCAGCCGCCCGACGGGCACCACCCCCCATCAGTCCCCGAGGAAGCGGCCAACGTTGAACCTCATGCGCTGGAGCGCCCGGCTCACCGGAGCCGCCTGGCGGGTCACCCCCGCCACCGCGGACGAACCCGTCACCGTGCCCGCCCCGCGCGACCCGGCCACCCCCTGCCCCGACCCCCGCGACACCGAACAGCCCTACGACCTCCGCGACGTCCTGCGCCGCCTGCCCGCCCCCGTCGCCCTCACCCACGGCCCCCGGCACCAACTCGGCTACGCCAACCGGGCCTACCGCGACCTGTTCGGCCCCCGCACTCCCGGCCGCCCCGCCGCCGAGTCCCTCCCCGAACTCGCCACCCTCGGCGTCCTCCCGCTGCTCGACCAGGTCCTGCGCAGTGGACGGCCCCGCAGCGTGAAGTCCCGCTGCATCCTCGGCCTCGGCGGCAACCGCTACTACAACATCGCCTGCGTCCCGCTCGGCCCCGACGAGCACGCCACCCCCGCCGGCGTCCTCGTCTTCGCCACCGAGGTCACCGACCAGGTCCAGTCCGCCGGCCGTCTCCGCGAAGCCGAACGCCGCCAACGCGAAGCCGCCGTCACCCTCCAGCACAGCCTCCTCCCGCAGAAACTCGAACAGCCCGACACCCTCCACGTCGCCGCCACCTACCAACCCGGCGGAGCCGACGCCGCGGTCGGCGGCGACTGGTACGACGTCATCGGCCTCGGCGGCGGCCGCACCGCCCTCGTCATCGGCGACGTCATGGGCCGCGGCCTGCGCGCCGCCGCCGTCATGGGCCAGCTCCGCACCGCCGTCCGCGCCTACGCCCGCCTCGACCTCCCCCCGCACGAGGTGATGACCCTCCTCGACGGCCTCGCCATGGAGATCGACGCCAACCAGATCGCCACCTGCACCTACGCGGTCTGGGACCCGACCACCACCACCCTCCTCTACGCCTCCGCCGGCCACCTCCCCCTCCTCCTCCGCGGCCCCGACGGCACCGTCCTGCGCGGCGAGGAACAGAACGGCCCACCCCTCGGCACCGGTGGCGCCGGCCACCTCTCCCACACCCTCCGCCTCCTCCCCGGCACCACCGGCGTCCTCTACACCGACGGCCTGGTCGAACGCCGGGACCAGGACATCGACCAGGGCATCGACCACCTCGCCCACACCCTCACCGGCCCCGTCGGCACCCCCGACACCGTCTGCTCCCGCCTCCTGCGCGCCCTCGGCGTCACCGCCGAGCACGACGACGACGTCGCGGTCCTGGTCTTCCAGGTGCCACTTGATCCCGAGCTTCCGGGTGTGTAGAGTTCTTCGAGTTGCCTGACAGGGAGCACCGAGCACGTATCTGCGTGGACGGTCCCGGGGCGGCCAATCCCTTGAGAAACCAGTTCGATGATCCGTGACGGGTCGCGTCTCTTTCGCGTCCCCGTTCGTATTTCGGCGTGTGCTTTTCCGGAGATTGCGGCCGATTCGCTTTCAGGAGCGGGGATCGGCTAGAGTTTGAAACGTCGGACGGGGCGTCAAGCCGCAGAAGACGAAAGCGAGTCGGGAAAGAGCACAAGCTCGGATCTGATAAGCTGGAAACACGAAAGAACGAAGCGCCCGGAGGGTCCGCAGGGATGCGGTCCGAAGGAAGTGTCCGTTCCTTGAGAACTCAACAGCGTGCCAAAAGTCAACGCCAGATATGTTGACATCCCCGGCCTCGACATCTCGTCGGGGTTGGAGATTCCTTTTGAAGTAAAACACTAGCGAGGACGCAGTGCGCAGGGCCGCCTTATTCCGGTGGCTGCTGTGCCGCTCTTTCGTGGAAGCATTCACGGAGAGTTTGATCCTGGCTCAGGACGAACGCTGGCGGCGTGCTTAACACATGCAAGTCGAACGGTGAAGCCCTTCGGGGTGGATCAGTGGCGAACGGGTGAGTAGCACGTGGGGAATCTGCCCTGAACTCTGGGACAAGCCTTGGAAACGAGGTCTAATACCGGATACGACCGTCTCCCGCATGGGGGCCGGTGGAAAGCTCCGGCGGTTCAGGATGATCCCGCGGCCTATCAGCTTGTTGGTGGGGTAACGGCCCACCAAGGCGACGACGGGTAGCCGGCCTGAGAGGGCGACCGGCCACACTGGGACTGAGACACGGCCCAGACTCCTACGGGAGGCAGCAGTGGGGAATATTGCACAATGGGCGAAAGCCTGATGCAGCGACGCCGCGTGAGGGATGACGGCCTTCGGGTTGTAAACCTCTTTCAGCAGGGAAGAAGCGCAAGTGACGGTACCTGCAGAAGAAGCACCGGCTAACTACGTGCCAGCAGCCGCGGTAATACGTAGGGTGCGAGCGTTGTCCGGAATTATTGGGCGTAAAGAGCTCGTAGGCGGCCTGTCGCGTCGGATGTGAAAGCCCGGGGCTCAACCCCGGGTCTGCATTCGATACGGGCAGGCTGGAGTGTGGTAGGGGAGATCGGAATTCCTGGTGTAGCGGTGAAATGCGCAGATATCAGGAGGAACACCGGTGGCGAAGGCGGATCTCTGGGCCATTACTGACGCTGAGGAGCGAAAGCGTGGGGAGCGAACAGGATTAGATACCCTGGTAGTCCACGCCGTAAACGTTGGGAACTAGGTGTTGGCGACATTCCACGTCGTCGGTGCCGCAGCTAACGCATTAAGTTCCCCGCCTGGGGAGTACGGCCGCAAGGCTAAAACTCAAAGGAATTGACGGGGGCCCGCACAAGCAGCGGAGCATGTGGCTTAATTCGACGCAACGCGAAGAACCTTACCAAGGCTTGACATACACCGGAAACGTCCAGAGATGGGCGCCCCCTTGTGGTCGGTGTACAGGTGGTGCATGGTTGTCGTCAGCTCGTGTCGTGAGATGTTGGGTTAAGTCCCGCAACGAGCGCAACCCTTGTTCTGTGTTGCCAGCGAGTAATGTCGGGGACTCACAGGAGACTGCCGGGGTCAACTCGGAGGAAGGTGGGGACGACGTCAAATCATCATGCCCCTTATGTCTTGGGCTGCACACGTGCTACAATGGCCGGTACAAAGGGCTGCGATGCCGCGAGGCGGAGCGAATCCCAAAAAGCCGGTCTCAGTTCGGATTGGGGTCTGCAACTCGACCCCATGAAGTTGGAGTTGCTAGTAATCGCAGATCAGCATGCTGCGGTGAATACGTTCCCGGGCCTTGTACACACCGCCCGTCACGTCACGAAAGTCGGTAACACCCGAAGCCGGTGGCCTAACCCGTAAGGGGAGGAGCCGTCGAAGGTGGGACCAGCGATTGGGACGAAGTCGTAACAAGGTAGCCGTACCGGAAGGTGCGGCTGGATCACCTCCTTTCTAAGGAGCACACGGCAGCTTCGGGCGAATGTCCCGGAGTGCTAGCTCATGGGTGGAACGTTGACTATTCGGCACACACGGTATGGATCTGCCAGTACTGCCCCCTCGGGGGCGTGGAAGACAGGGACAGCTTGGTGTGTCGGGCACGTTGTTGGGTCCTGAGGGAACGAGTGATCGTTTTCTCATGGATGCCGGCCTCATGCCGGGCGCTCCTGTTGGGGGTGTCGGGTTTGGGTGTCTGGTCGTTGTTTGAGAACTGCACAGTGGACGCGAGCATCTGTGGCCAAGTTTTTAAGGGCGCACGGTGGATGCCTTGGCACCAGGAACCGATGAAGGACGTGGGAGGCCGCGATAGGCCCCGGGGAGCTGTCAACCGAGCTTTGATCCGGGGGTGTCCGAATGGGGAAACCCGGCAGTCGTCATGGGCTGTCACCCGCATCTGAACACATAGGGTGCGTGGAGGGAACGCGGGGAAGTGAAACATCTCAGTACCCGCAGGAAGAGAAAACAACCGTGATTCCGGGAGTAGTGGCGAGCGAAACCGGATGAGGCCAAACCGTTGTGGTGTGAGACCCGGCAGGGGTTGCCGCGACGGGGTTGTGGGAAAGTTCTTCAGTCGTCTGCCGGCGGCTGGGCGAGTCAGAAACCGTATGGGTAGTCGAAGGACATGCGAAAGGTCCGGCGTAGAGGGTAAGACCCCCGTAGACGAAATCTGTACGGCTCGCTTGAGCTTCTCCCAAGTAGCACGGGGCCCGAGAAATCCCGTGTGAATCTGGCGGGACCACCCGCTAAGCCTAAATATTCCCTGGTGACCGATAGCGGATAGTACCGTGAGGGAATGGTGAAAAGTACCGCGGGAGCGGAGTGAAATAGTACCTGAAACCGTGTGCCTACAAGCCGTGGGGGCAGCCTTCGGGCTGTGACTGCGTGCCTTTTGAAGAATGAGCCTGCGAGTTTGCGGTGTGTAGCGAGGTTAACCCGTGTGGGGTAGCCGTAGCGAAAGCGAGTCCGAATAGGGCGCCCATAGTTGCATGCCCAAGACCCGAAGCGGAGTGATCTAGCCATGGGCAGGTTGAAGCGCGGGTAAGACCGTGTGGAGGACCGAACCCACCAGGGTTGAAAACCTGGGGGATGACCTGTGGTTAGGGGTGAAAGGCCAATCAAACTCCGTGATAGCTGGTTCTCCCCGAAATGCATTTAGGTGCAGCGTCGCGTGTTTCTTGCCGGAGGTAGAGCACTGGATAGGCGATGGGCCTTACCGGGTTACTGACCTTAGCCAAACTCCGAATGCCGGTAAGTGAGAGCGCGGCAGTGAGACTGTGGGGGATAAGCTCCATGGTCGAGAGGGAAACAGCCCAGAACACCGACTAAGGTCCCTAAGCGTGTGCTAAGTGGGAAAGGATGTGGAGTCGCAGAGACAACCAGGAGGTTGGCTTAGAAGCAGCCACCCTTGAAAGAGTGCGTAATAGCTCACTGGTCAAGTGATTCCGCGCCGACAATGTAGCGGGGCTCAAGCACACCACCGAAGTCGTGTCATTGCAGCATGAAGGGCCAACGCCTGCTGTGATGGGTAGGGGAGCGTCGTGTGCCGGGTGAAGCAGCCGAGGAATCGAGTTGTGGACGGTTCACGAGTGAGAATGCAGGCATGAGTAGCGATACAAGAGTGGGAAACTCTTGCGCCGATTGACCAAGGGTTCCTGGGTCAAGCTGATCTGCCCAGGGTAAGTCGGGACCTAAGGCGAGGCCGACAGGCGTAGTCGATGGACAACGGGTTGATATTCCCGTACCCGCTTTGAAGCGCCAACGTCGAACCTCTTGATGCTAAGCCCGTGAAGCCGGCCCGGAGTCTTCGGACAAAGGGACGTGGTGGAGCCGGTGACCCAACGGGGTAGTAGGTGAGCGATGGGGTGACGCAGGAAGGTAGTCCAGCCCGGGCGGTGGTAGTCCCGGGGTAAGGGTGTAGGACGTTGCGTAGGCAAATCCGCGCAACACGTGTCTGAGACCTGATGCCGAGCCGATTGTGGTGAAGTGGATGATCCTATGCTGTCGAGAAAAGCCTCTAGCGAGTTTCATGGCGGCCCGTACCCCAAACCGACTCAGGTGGTCAGGTAGAGAATACCGAGGCGTTCGGGTGAACTGTGGTTAAGGAACTCGGCAAAATGCCCCCGTAACTTCGGGAGAAGGGGGGCCATTGCTGGTGACGGGACTTGCTCCCCGAGCTGGTGGTGGCCGCAGAGACCAGCGAGAAGCGACTGTTTACTAAAAACACAGGTCCGTGCGAAGCCGTAAGGCGATGTATACGGACTGACGCCTGCCCGGTGCTGGAACGTTAAGGGGACCGGTTAGTCCGATTTCGGTCGGGCGAAGCTGAGAACTTAAGCGCCAGTAAACGGCGGTGGTAACTATAACCATCCTAAGGTAGCGAAATTCCTTGTCGGGTAAGTTCCGACCTGCACGAATGGCGTAACGACTTCTCGACTGTCTCAACCACAGGCCCGGTGAAATTGCATTACGAGTAAAGATGCTCGTTTCGCGCAGCAGGACGGAAAGACCCCGGGACCTTTACTATAGCTTGATATTGGTGTTCGGTTCGGCTTGTGTAGGATAGGTGGGAGACTGTGAAGCAGCAACGCCAGTTGTTGTGGAGTCGCCGTTGAAATACCACTCTGGTCGTGCTGGATGTCTAACCTGGGTCCGTGATCCGGATCAGGGACAGTGTCTGGTGGGTAGTTTAACTGGGGCGGTTGCCTCCTAAAGGGTAACGGAGGCGCCCAAAGGTTCCCTCAGCCTGGTTGGCAATCAGGTGTTGAGTGTAAGTGCACAAGGGAGCTTGACTGTGAGACTGACGGGTCGAGCAGGTACGAAAGTAGGGACTAGTGATCCGGCGGTGGCTTGTGGAAGCGCCGTCGCTCAACGGATAAAAGGTACCCCGGGGATAACAGGCTGATCTTCCCCAAGAGTCCATATCGACGGGATGGTTTGGCACCTCGATGTCGGCTCGTCGCATCCTGGGGCTGGAGTAGGTCCCAAGGGTTGGGCTGTTCGCCCATTAAAGCGGTACGCGAGCTGGGTTTAGAACGTCGTGAGACAGTTCGGTCCCTATCCGCTGTGCGCGTAGGAGTGTTGAGAAGGGCTGTCCCTAGTACGAGAGGACCGGGACGGACGAACCTCTGGTGTGCCAGTTGTCCTGCCAAGGGCATGGCTGGTTGGCTACGTTCGGGAGGGATAACCGCTGAAAGCATCTAAGCGGGAAGCCTGCTTCGAGATGAGCACTCCCACCTCCTTGAGAGGGTAAGGCTCCCAGTAGACGACTGGGTTGATAGGCCGGATATGGAAGCCCTGTGAGGGGTGGAGTTGACCGGTACTAATAGGCCGAGGGCTTGTCCTCAGTTGCTCGCGTCCACTGTGTTGTTCTGAAACAACGACCCCCGCCGGAGGGATCCGGCCGGGCGGTACACAGTTTCATAGTGTTTCGGTGGTCATAGCGTGAGGGAAACGCCCGGTTACATTCCGAACCCGGAAGCTAAGCCTCACAGCGCCGATGGTACTGCAGGGGGGACCCTGTGGGAGAGTAGGACGCCGCCGAACAATCATTGTGGGAAAGCCCCCTGACGGGAAGTCAGGGGGCTTTTTCGCGTTCCCGGGGAGGCTGGAGGCGCAGCCGCCGGCCCGCCCCAGCCCCGCCTCCGGCGCTCTGCTGGAAGCGGGGCGGAGAACGTAGGCTCGCCGGTATGCGGACTTCTGAGAACACGTCAGGCGCGGGTCGGATCGAGCGGGTCGAGGTGCTGACGGAGGAGCGGGCCGGGGCGGTGCGGGAGCTGCTGGCGGCGGCGGCCCGGGCGGACGGGCGGGAGGCGGTGTCGGAGGCCGGGCGGTTGCGGATCCGGCCGGACAGTCCGCGCGAGGGCGTGCGGCACCTGGTGCAGTCGGTGGACGGTGCGGTGGTCGGTTACGCGCAGTTGGAGGGCGAGCGGCCGGGGACGGTGGAGCTGACGGTGGCTCCGGCCGAGCGCGGCCGGGGCCTGGGCGGTGAGCTGGTGGACGCGGTGCTGGCCGAGGGCGCGGGCGGGCTGGACTTCTGGGCGCACGGCGGCCTCCCGGCGGCCCGGCACCTGGCGGAGGCGCACGGCGCGGTGCTGGTGCGCGAGCTGCGGCAGATGCGGCGTACCGCGGCGGCTCCGGACGCGGTGCCGCTGCCGGCGGGCGTGGAGTTGCGGACGTTCGAGCCGGGCCGGGACGAGGCGGCCTGGCTGGCGTTGAACGCGCTGGCCTTCGCCCACCACCCGGAGCAGGGCTCGTGGACGGAGCAGGACCTGGCGGAGCGGATCGCCGAGCCGTGGTTCGACCCGAAGGGCTTCTTCCTGGCGGAGCGGGACGGCCGGCTGGTGGGCTTCCACTGGACCAAGACCCAGCCGGACGGGCTGGGCGAGGTGTACGTGGTGGGGGTGGATCCGGCGGAGCAGGGTAATGGCCTGGGGAGGGCGTTGACGGCGGTGGGTCTGCGGCACCTGCTGCTGGATCGCGGCCTGTCGACGGTGATGCTGTACGTGGACGCGGACAACGCGGCCGCCGTCCGGGTGTACGAGCGACTCGGGTTCACCGTCCACGAGGTGGACCTGATGTACCGGTGGGAGCCGTCCGGGGCCCGCTGAGCTGCGCGGACGCGGGCGGAAGGGAGCGTCCGCCCGCAGCCACGGGGGTGACGGACTCAGCTTTCCTCCTGGCCATGCGGTGTTTACCGTGGATTCAATTGGCGCCGCGAAGATCACAGAATGTCGTCCGTATTGCCGCGTCCGCGTCACCGCTCCACGCCCCGCCCGTCCGGCCGGATTCCGGCTTCCCCGGGCGGGTGGACGTGGGTCGACGAGGACGAGCAGCTTGCGGAGTCATGCCCTTCGTCCCGTCCGGGCCGCGTCCTGCAGGAGGAGCTGGAACCGATGAGCATCCCCCGCCCCGTCTCCGACTCGGCCGATCCGGCCGAGCGCAGCAGTGAGCAGAAGCCGGCCGCGCGGTCGGGTGTGAGGTCCAGGTCCGCGGCTTCCGGCAAGGACGCCGCCGGCACGGCGGCCAAGGACGCCAAGCCGCGTGCGGTGTCGGCGCGCGCCAAGGCCCGGTCCGCCGACGCCAAGGCGGCGTCCGACGCGGAGCCCGGGGCGGCGCCCGGGACCGAGGCCCGGGCGGAGCAGAAAACCGGGCAGAAAACCGAGCAGAAGGCCGGGCAGCAGGCGGACGCCAAGGCCGAGCCGGTGCGGGCGGCGACGGCGTTGCCCGCCGCGGTGTCGGCGGCCTTCCCGGCGGGTGCCGCGGGTTCGCCCGACGGGCGGGGCGCGGAGGAGGCGGAGTTGCCGCAGGGCCGGTTCCTGGACCGCGAGCGCAGCTGGCTGGCGTTCAACGAGCGGGTGCTGGAGCTCGCGGAGGACCCGAACATCCCGTTGCTGGAGCGGGCCAAGTTCCTGGCGATCTTCGCGTCCAACCTGGACGAGTTCTTCATGGTGCGGGTGGCCGGCCTGAAGCGCCGGATCGCCACCGGGGTGGCGCAGCGCTCGGCGTCCGGTCTGCAGCCGCGCGAGGTGCTGGACCTGATCTGGCGGCGTTCGCGCGAGTTGATGGCGCGTCACGCGGCGACCTTCCAGCAGGAGGTGCTGCCGGACCTGGCGGCCGAGGGCATCGAGCTGGTGCGCTGGCCGGACCTGGCGGAGACCGAGCAGGCCCGGCTGCACACGCTGTTCCGGCAGCAGATCTTCCCGGTGCTGACGCCGCTGGCGGTCGACCCGGCGCACCCGTTCCCGTACATATCGGGACTGTCGCTGAACCTGGCGGTGGTGGTGCGCAACCCGGTGTCGGGGCACAAGCACTTCGCCCGGGTGAAGGTCCCGCAGTCGCTGTCGAGGTTCCTGGAGGCGTCGCCGCAGCGGTACGTGCCGCTGGAGGATGTGATGGGGGCGCACCTGGAGGAGCTGTTCCCGGGGATGGAGGTGCTCGCCCACCACGCGTTCCGGGTCACCCGCAACGAGGACCTGGAGGTGGAGGAGGACGACACCGAGAACATCCTGAAGGCGCTGGAGAAGGAGCTGATGCGGCGCCGGTTCGGCCCGCCGGTGCGGCTGGAGGTCGAGGAGTCGATCGACCCGTACATCCTGGACCTGCTGGTGCGGGAGCTGAACATCACCGAGGCGGAGGTCTTCCCGCTGCCCGGGCCGCTGGACCTGACCGGGCTGTTCGGGATCGCCGACCTGGACCGGCCGGAGCTGCGGTACCCGAAGTTCGTGGCGGGCACGGCGCGCGGGCTGACCGACGTGGAGTCGGCGACGCTGCCGGACATCTTCGGGGCGATGCGCGAGCGGGACGTGCTGCTGCACCACCCGTACGACTCGTTCTCCACCTCGGTGCAGGCGTTCCTGGAGCAGGCCGCCGCGGACCCGCACGTGCTGGCGATCAAGCAGACGCTGTACCGGACCTCCGGCGACTCGCCGATCGTGGACGCGCTGATCGACGCGGCGGAGTCCGGCAAGCAGGTGCTGGTGCTGGTGGAGATCAAGGCCCGGTTCGACGAGCAGGCGAACATCAAGTGGGCCCGGAAGCTGGAGGAGTCCGGCTGCCACGTGGTGTACGGCCTGGTCGGGCTGAAGACGCACTGCAAGCTGTCGCTGGTGGTCCGGCAGGAGGGCGACACGCTGCGCCGGTACTCGCACGTCGGCACGGGCAACTACCACCCGAAGACGGCCCGGCTGTACGAGGACCTGGGCCTGCTGACGGCCGACCCGCAGGTCGGCGCGGACCTGAGCGACCTGTTCAACCGGCTGTCGGGGTACTCGCGGCGCGAGTCCTACCGGCGGCTGCTGACCGCGCCGCGCGGGCTGCGGGACGGGCTGGTGGCGCGGATCAACGGGGAGATCGCGCACCACCGGGCCGGGCGGCCGGCCTTCGTCAAGGTCAAGGTCAACTCGATCGTCGACGAGGTGGTGATCGACGCGCTGTACCGGGCCTCGCAGGCCGGGGTGCCGG
Organism: Kitasatospora cineracea; assembly: GCF_003751605.1. Classification (NCBI taxonomy): domain Bacteria; kingdom Bacillati; phylum Actinomycetota; class Actinomycetes; order Kitasatosporales; family Streptomycetaceae; genus Kitasatospora; species Kitasatospora cineracea. The sequence goes on along the minus strand of NZ_RJVJ01000001.1, from coordinate 1,030,263 downwards.
TGGACGTGTGGGTGCGCGGCATCTGCGCGATCCGGCCGGGCGTGCCGGGGCTGAGCGAGAACGTCCGGGTGCGGTCGATACTGGGGCGCTTCCTGGAGCACTCGCGGGTGTTCGTGTTCGGCAACGGCGGCGACCCGGAGGTGTGGATCGGCAGCGCCGACATGATGCACCGCAACCTGGACCGCCGGATCGAGGCGCTGGTGCGGGTCACCGACCCGGCGCACCGGGCCGAGCTGAACGGGCTGCTGGACCTGGGCGTCTCGGACGAGACCGACTCCTGGCACCTGGGCGCCGACGGCACCTGGACCAGGCACGCCCAGGACGCCGAGGGCCGGCCGCTGCGCCACGTCCAGGACCTGCTGATCGACTCGCGCCGCCGCAACCGCGGCTCCGCCGCCGCGCGCTGAGCGGCAACCCGCCCGCGCCGGGAGCGTCCCGGCGCGGGCGGACTGCACCCCTGGGGCAGGCCCAGGGAGGAAATCGGGGAGAGCCACAGCCATGACCGATGCGCCGACGACGGCCCCGGTGGCGCGCGCCGCGACCGCCGGGGAGGTCCTTGCCGGCTACCTGACCGTCCAGGCGGGCGCGTTCCTGCGCGCCCTGCCGCAGGTGGTCGGCGAGGCGGGGTCGAGACCGGGGGCGCTCCCGGCGTCGGCGCAGGCGGCGGACGACCTGCTGCGCGCGGTGCGCCGGATCGGCGGGGCGCTGCACACCTTCGCGGCGGCGTTCGAGGCCGAGTGGGCGCAGGAGTCGCGCACCGAGCTGCGCTGGCTGCTCAACCTGCTCGCCCAGGAGCCGGGCTACCAGCGGCGGGCGGTGCGGCTGCTGGGCGCGCTGGACTCGCTGGCCGACACCTCCCCGGACGGGGCGGGCATGCTGGCCGGGCACGCGGGCGCGCCGAAGGCCCGGGCGCTGCTGGAACGGCAGTTGACGCTGGCCCGGACCCGGGCGCACACGGCGCTGCTGCAGGAACTGCGCTCGGCCCGGCTGCACGCGCTGGCCGACCGGATGACGCTGCTGGCCGGGGACGTGCCGCTGGTGGCGCCGGTGGCCGCGGAGCCGGTGGCGGCGCTGCTGCCGCAGACCGGGGCGGCGCTGGCGGCGCTGCTGGGCGCGGGCGAGCGGCTGCCGTGGCAGCGGGCGGCGCAGGCGTACGGCGGGGCGGGGCTGCACCGGCTGGGCCCCCCGGCCGGGGAGGCGGAGCCGGGCGGGGTGCCGGCGGCGCGCACCCCGGCGGACGCGGACGCGGCGCTGGCGGCGGACGACGAGCCGTGGCTGCGGGCCCGGATCCTGGTGAAGCGGGCCCGGTACGCGCTGGAGGTGTGCGGGGCGCCGGGCGACGGGCTGGCCGAGCTGGACGGGGTGCTGGCGCGCCACCAGGAGGCGTCGGACGCGGCGGCGACGGTGGCGACGGCGGCGCGCACGCCGCGGATCACCCCGGCGACGGCGTACGTGCTGGGCGTGGTGCACGCCGATCAGCGGCTGGAGGTGGAGTCGGCCCGGTACGCTTTCGGGCGCCAGTGGCCGGGGGTGGCGCCCGGGCTGGTCGGTCCGGTGGCGGCGCTGTCGGACTGAGACCCTCGTTCCCCGCCCGGATGGACCGCGTGCCGCAGATGCCCGATCGCTCCTCGGCGCCCGACCGTGCCCCGGCGCGGTCGGGCGGTTCCCGCACCGACCGCCGGCCGGCGGCGGGCCCCCGTTCGACGGTGCTGGCGGCGGGGGCGGTGCTCTGGGTGCCGGGGCCGCCGAAGAAGGGCGGCAAGGGGCGGAAGAAGCCGCGGATCGCGCTGGTGCACCGGCCCAAGTACGACGACTGGAGCCTGCCGAAGGGGAAGCTGGACCCGGGGGAGGGCTGGCGGGCGGCGGCGCTGCGCGAGGTGCGGGAGGAGACCGGGATGCGCTGCGTGCTGGGCCCGGAGCTGCCGGTGCAGCACTACCTGGCGCACGGCCGGCCGAAGGAGGTCCGGTACTGGTCGGCGGTGCCGACGGGTGGCGCGTTCCGGCCCAACCGGGAGGTGGACCGGCTGGAGTGGCTGCCGCCGAAGCGGGCCAAGGAGCGGCTGACGCACCCGCGCGACCGGGTGCTGGTGGACGCGCTGCTGGAGCTGCTGCTCGGCTGACCGGGGGGCCGGGACGGGCCCGGGTGGTTCGCACAGGTCGCACGGGTGATCTGCCCGCGCCCGCACCGTGACGCAACCGTTACTACCGGCCGCAGTTTCCTGACGTCCCTTCGAGGTTCACTCCCCGTTCATTTGCGACCGGCTGACGCGTCACCTGTCCTGCCTAACTTCTGGGTTACCGGAGGGCCGAAAGGGCCCCGGACCACAGCAAAACCGGTCGTTCCGAGACCGGCATTGCCTCAGAAAGGGACACCCAGTGAACCTGCGGAACGGCCGCTCCAAGGCCCTCGCCATCGGTGCCGTCGCGCTCGTCTCCACGCTGTCGCTCTCGGCTTGCGGCACGGACGACAACACCGGCAAGTCCTCCTCGGGCGCCTCGGCCTCGGGCGGAGCGACCACCGCCAAGATCGCGTGCGCCGACAAGGGCGGCCAGCTGCTGGGCGCGGGCTCGACCGCGCAGTCTCCGGCCATCGACGTCTGGAAGGCCGCCTACAGCGCCGCCTGCTCCAGCGCGACCCTGACCTACTCCGGTGGCGGTTCCGGCGCCGGTGTCACCCAGTTCAACCAGGGCAAGATCGCCTTCGCGGGTTCCGACTCCGCCTTGAAGCCCGCCGAGGTCGACGCCTCCAAGGCGGTCTGCACCGGCGGCCAGGCCATCGACCTCCCGATGGTGGCCGGCCTGGTCTCGATCGTCTTCAACGTCGACGGCGTCGACAAGCTCGTCGTGGACGGCCCGACCCTGGCGAAGATCTTCGACTCGCAGATCACCAAGTGGAACGACCCGGCGATCACCGCGCTGAACCCGGGCGTGACCCTGCCGGACGCCCCGATCCAGGCGATCCACCGCTCGGAGGACTCCGGCACCACCGCCAACCTGACCGGCTACCTGGCCAAGGCCGGCGGCGGCAACTGGAAGTACCCGGCCGCCAAGGCGTGGGCGGGCCAGGGCGGCCAGTCCGCGAACGGCTCCGCCGGTGTCGCGGCCCTGGTCAAGCAGACCAAGAACTCGATCTCCTACGTCGAGCTCTCCTACGCCCAGACCAACAAGCTGAACAGCGCCGCGATCAACACCGGCGCCTCCAAGCCGGTCGAGGCCACCGCCGCCAACGCCGCCGCCACCCTGGCCTCCGCCAAGGTCGTCGGCACCGGTGCCGACCTGGCGCTGGACATCGACTACGCGACCAAGGCCGAGGGCAACTACCCGATCACCCTGGTCACCTACGAGATCGTCTGCGACAAGGGCAACAAGGCCGACAGCCTGCCGGTCCTGAAGTCCTTCCTGAACTACATCGTCAGCGACGCCGGCCAGCAGGCCATCGGCGCCGTCGGCTACGTGCCGCTGCCGGCCGAGCTCGCCACCAAGGTCAAGACCCAGATCGACGCCCTGGCCTGATCCGGGGCCGGACGACGACCGGCCGGGCGGCCCCCGAAGGAGGGGGAGGGGCCGCCCGGCCGGGGCACCCGTCGGCACGCAGCACGCACCACCCACCACGAGAACGTCCGGGGCACCGCCGCCAAGGTGCCGCCCTCCGCGGGGCAGCGCCGCCAGACCGGAGTAAACGACCATGACTTCTGCACCCCCCGCCGACGCGCGGGGACGGGTTCGACGGAGCCGGGGCGACAGCCGCCGCGGTGACAGCCTGTTCTTCAACCTCTCCCGCGGCTCGGGCATCCTGCTGCTGGTCATCATGGCCGCCATCGCAGGCTTCCTCGCCTACCGCTCCGCCCTCGCCCTGGGCAAGAACGAGGGCAACTTCCTCACCACCTTCGAGTGGACCCCGGACGCCGCGAAGCCGGTGTTCGGCATCGCCGTGCTCACCTTCGGCACCCTGGTCAGCGCGCTGATCGCGATGGCCATCGCGGTCCCGGTCTCGGTCGGCATCGCGCTGTTCATCTCGCACTACGCGCCGCGCCGGATCGCCCAGCCGTTCGCCTACCTGGTGGACCTGCTGGCCGCCGTCCCGTCCATCGTCTACGGCCTGTGGGGCGTGCTGTTCCTGGTCCCGCACATGGACGGCCTGACCAGCTGGATGGACCAGTACCTGGGCTGGACGTACATCTTCGGCCAGTCCACCGCGGGCGTCCCGGCGCGCAACCTGTTCACCGTCGGCATCCTGCTGGCGATCATGGTGCTGCCGATCATCACCGCGGTCACCCGCGAGGTGTTCCGGCAGGTCCCGCGGATGCACGAGGAGGCGGCGCTCGCGCTCGGCGCGACCCGCTGGGAGACCATCCGCACCGCGGTGCTGCCGTTCGGCCGCCCCGGCATCATCTCCGCGTCGATGCTCGGCCTGGGCCGCGCGCTCGGCGAGACCATCGCGGTCGCCACCGTGCTGTCCACCAGCAGCAAGCTGTCGCTGCACCTGCTCGACCCGGGCGGCGGCACCTTCGCGCAGAACATCGCGCTCAAGTTCAACGAGGCCCAGCCGCTGGGCCGGGACGCCCTGATGGCCTCCGGCCTGGTCCTGTTCGTCATCACCCTGCTGGTGAACGGCGCGGCCCGCATGATCATCGCCCGTCGCAAGGAGTACTCGGGGGCCGCCGCGTGAGTACCGCTACCGTCTCCGACACCACCCCGCGGCTCAGCCACCGGCTGACCGCGGCCCGGCTGCCCCGCTGGGCGCCGGCCGGCATCGCCGCCGCCTCGATCGCGGTGGGCTGCGGCATCGGCGCCGCCGCCGGGCTCAAGAGCCACATCCAGTGGGGCCTGATCTCCGCGCTGCTGTTCGTCCTGGCCGGCTACGCCGTCTCGGCCTCGGTCGAGGGCCGCCGCCAGGCCAAGGACCGGTTCGCCACCTCGCTGGTCTGGGTCTCCTTCATCTGCGCCGTCGTCCCGCTGGTCTCGCTGACGGCCTACACCGTCCAGCAGGGCATCGGAGCGATCAACGGCGACTTCCTCACCCACTCGATGAAGGGCGTCGTCGCCACCCTCAGCCCGGACGGCGGCATCTACCACGCCATCATCGGCACCATCGAGCAGGTCCTGCTGGCCACCCTGATCGCCGCGCCGATCGGCCTGCTCACCGCCGTCTACCTGGTGGAGTACGGCCGCGGCCGGCTCGCCAAGGCGGTCACCTTCTTCGTCGACGTCATGACCGGCATCCCGTCGGTCGTCGCCGGCCTGTTCGTCCTCTCGCTCTGGAACATCGCGCTGGGCTTCGAGTACTCCGGCTTCTCGGGCAGCCTCGCGCTGGCCATCCTGATGATGCCGGTCGTGGTCCGCTCCACCGAGGAAATGCTCAAGCTCGTCCCGAACGAGCTGCGCGAGGCCTCGTACGCGCTCGGTGTGCCGCGCTGGAAGACCATCCTGCGGATCGTCCTGCCCACGGCCGTCGGTGGCATCACCACCGGTGTGATGCTGGCGGTCGCCCGCATCACCGGTGAGACCGCCCCCGTGATGATGCTGGTGTTCGGCGCCGACTTCATCAACAGCGACCCGTTCAACGGACCGCAGCAGTCGCTGCCGCTCTACATCTGGCAGCAGTACTCGCAGATCAACAACGACTTCGGCTACCAGCGCGCCTGGGGCGCCGCCCTCGTGTTGATCGCCTTCGTGATGGGTCTCAACCTCATCGCCCGGGGCATCGCGCGCTGGCGCTCGCCCAAGGGCGGGCACTGACACCGACTGACGTACGAACAGACGAGAGAAGACGAAAGACCATGGCCAAGCGCATCGACGTCAGCGGACTGTCCGCCTACTACGGTTCCACCCGCGCCATCGAGGACATCTCGATGACCATCGAGCCCCGCTCGGTGACCGCCTTCATCGGCCCCTCGGGCTGCGGCAAGTCCACCTTCCTGCGCACCCTCAACCGGATGCACGAGGTGATCCCCGGCGCCCGGGTCGAGGGCAAGGTGATGCTGGACGACGAGAACCTGTACGGCGCCAACGTCGACCCGGTCGCCGTCCGCCGCTCGGTCGGCATGGTGTTCCAGCGCCCCAACCCGTTCCCCACCATGTCGATCTACGACAACGTGGTGGCCGGCCTCAAGCTGGCCGGGGTGAAGAAGAAGTCCGTGCTGGACGGCGTGGTGGAGAAGTCCCTCCAGGGCGCCAACCTGTGGAACGAGGTCAAGGACCGCCTGGGCAAGCCCGGCGCGGGCCTGTCCGGCGGCCAGCAGCAGCGCCTGTGCATCGCCCGGGCGATCGCGGTCGAGCCCGAGGTGCTGCTGATGGACGAGCCCTGCTCGGCCCTCGACCCGATCTCCACCCTCGCCATCGAGGACCTGATCGGCGAGCTCAAGTCGCAGTTCACCATCGTGATCGTGACCCACAACATGCAGCAGGCGGCCCGCGTCTCCGACCGCACCGCGTTCTTCAACCTGGCGGGCGTCGGCCAGCCCGGCAAGCTGGTCGAGCTCGACGACACCCAGCGGATCTTCTCCAACCCGTCGGTCCAGGCCACCGAGGACTACATCTCCGGCCGCTTCGGCTGACCGGCCCCGCGCGCGGCCGCACGAGCTGCTCCGCGGCGCTGCATGGCGGTGCCGCCGCGGAGCGAGAGGAAGGGCCCGCCCCCGTGCTGTGGGGGCGGGCCCTTCCCGTGCCGCTTCCGTTCCGTCGCTGTCCGCGGGGCCGGGTCAGAGGATCAGCAGGTTCACGATCCCGTACATCGCGGCGGCCACGATCGCCGCCGCCGGCATGGTGATGAACCAGCCCATCACGATGTTCTTCGCCACTCCCCAGCGGACCGCGCGGACCCGCTTGGTGGCGCCCACGCCCATGATCGCCGAGGTGATCACGTGGGTGGTGGAGATCGGCGCCGCGTAGACGAACGAGGTGACGTACATGACCGCGGAGGCGGTGGCCTCGGCGGCGAAGCCCTGCGGCGGGTCCAGCTCGATGATCTTCCGGCCCAGGGTGCGCATGATCCGCCAGCCGCCCGCGTAGGTGCCCAGCGAGAGCATCGTGGCGCAGGAGATCTTCACCCAGATCGGGATGCCGTTGCCGGACTGGTGGCCGGAGATGGTCAGGGCCATCACCACGATGCCCATGGTCTTCTGCGCGTCCTGCAGGCCGTGCGCCAGTGCCATCGCCGCCGCCGAGGCGGTCTGCGCCACCCGGAAGTTGCGCTTGGCCCGGTGCGGGTTGGCCCGCCGGAAGATCCACAGGATCGCCAGCATCACCAGGAAGCCGCCGACCAGGCCGACCACCGGCGAGACGATCATCGGAATGATGATCTTCTCGATGACGCCGTGCCAGACCACGCCGATGCCGCCGGCCAGCGCCGCGCCCACCATGCCGCCGAACAGCGCGTGCGAGGAGGAGGACGGCAGGCCGAAGTACCAGGTGACCAGGTTCCAGGCGATCGCCCCGACCAGGGCCGAGAACAGGATCGCCATGCCCTTGCTGCCGGTCGGGGTCTCGATGATCCCCTCGGAGACGGTCTTCGCCACCCCGCTGCCGAGGAAGGCGCCCGCCAGGTTCATCACCGCGGCCATCGCCAGCGCCGCCCGGGGCGTCAGCGCCCGGGTGGAGACCGAGGTGGCGATCGCGTTGGCGGAGTCGTGGAAGCCGTTCGTGTACGTGAAGAAGAAAGCGACGCCGATGACGACGATCAGTGCTGCCATGTCCACGGAGGTCAGGACTCCTTGACCGCGATGGTCTCCACCGTGTTGGCCACGTGCTCGAACGCGTCGGCCGCCTCCTCGAGGACGTCCACGACCTGCTTGAGCTTCAACACCTCGATCGCCTCGTACTGGCCGGAGAACAGGTGGGCCAGCAGCTTGCGGTGGATCTGGTCCGCCTGGTTCTCCAGCCGGTTGACCTCGATCCAGTACTCGGTGAGGTTCGACATCGACCGCAGGTTGGGCATCGCCTCCGCGGTCAGCTCGGCCGCCCGGGCCAGCACCTCGATCTGCTGCTCGATGCCCTTCGGGAGGGTCTCGATGTCGTACAGCACGACCAGGTCGACGGCCTCCTCCATGAAGTCCATGATGTCGTCCAGCGAGGAGGCCAGGTTGTAGATGTCCTCCCGGTCGAACGGGGTGATGAACGAGGAGTTCAGCTGGTGGAAGATCGCATGGGTGGTGTCGTCGCCGGCGTGCTCGGCGGCGCGCATGCGCTCGACGATCTCCGCGCGGGCTGACACGTCAGAGCCCAGTAGTTCCAGCAGGAGCTTGGATCCGACGACAAGGTTCTCCGCGGCGGCGGCGAACATGTCGTAGAAGCTCGTCTCCTTCGGGGTCAGGCTAAAACGCACGGAAATCTCCGATGTGCGGGGTCGGTACTTGACGATGCTAGGCGCACGCGCCCCACTGGTGGACACGGGGTTGCCGACACGCGCCCTAAGTGTGTCCCACGACACGCCGGTTTGCTCCCGCCCTGCACGGGGATCTCTGACCTGACGCCCGGACGGCGGAACACGCGGATGGTGCCGCGTGTTGGACAGGGGGCACCTCCCGGCCGGAGGCCGGGGGCGGGCCGAGCACCGAGACCAAGAGGGCGGACCGGATGACCACCATCGACACCCCGAGCACCGACACCGCGCCGGCGGCCTGCCACGGCGGCCCCGCGGCCACCGGGCCGCACGGCTACAGCGGGGAGAAGGAGGCGCACCTCAAGCGGCTGCGCCGGATCGAGGGTCAGATTCGCGGCCTGCAGCGGATGGTCGACGAGGACGTCTACTGCATCGACATCCTCACCCAGGTGTCCGCCTCCACCAAGGCCCTGCAGTCCTTCGCGCTCTCCCTGCTGGAGGAGCACCTGCGGCACTGCGTCGCCGCCGCGGCCGCCGCGGAGGACGGCGGCGAGGAGCTGAACGCCAAGGTCGCCGAGGCCAGCGCGGCCATCGCCCGGCTGCTGCGCACCTGACGCCGACGGTCCGTCAGGACCCGGAACCGCGCTCGTCCTCGTCCCCGGCCGGCCCCGGTGCGCGGTGGCGGGCCAGCAGGACCTCGTCGATCTGCTCGGCGGCCAGCCGCTCCGCGCGGCTGGCCGAGGCGGCGATCATCAGCTCGCCGGCCAGGTCGATCTCGTCCAGCGCGGCTCGGTCGTGGCCGCCGGTGCCGCTCTCCCCGGATGCCATGGCCTCCACCCCTTCCGCGCCCCGTCCGCCGCACCGGCCTGCCCGCCCCGTACCAGCGTAGGGAGCCGCGGCCCGGGCCACATGGCACGGACGGGCCATCTCTGCCGTCCGAAACGGGTGGGCCCGCCCGGCGGGGCCGGTCACTTCGGGGAAGGGCTGGCCTTCATCGAGTAGATGTCGGCGGCGGCGGGCTCGGCGGCCTCCACCGGCTTGCCGAAGTCGGCCAGCGACAGCGTGGACACCACCTTGACCTGGTCCTTGGCCGCGGTGGAGCCGGCCACCCCGGCGAAGGTGAAGTTCTCCACCACCTTGTGCAGCCGGCCCTGCGCGTCCAGCCAGACCTCGTACGGGACCTCCTTCACCGTGAAGGTCTGGGCGGCCATCCGCAGGCCGTCCGCCCCGCGGCCGCCGGTCGCGTCGGCGGCCTTCGCCAGGTCCAGGGTGCCCTTGTAGTGCTTCAGCTCCCCGCCGTCGGCCGGCTCGGTGCCGACCAGCTCGGCGCTCTGCGCGCCGCGCAGCGCGCCCGCCGCGGTGGCCGGGTCGGTGGCGCCGGAGCTCACCAGGTTGCCGTCCGGGAGCTGGCGCACGTCCAGCTTGACCCACTTGCCCTCGGGGATCTTCGCGCCGCTGTTCTGCAGGTACACCGTGCCGGGCAGCACCACCTCGGTGATCTTCCCGGTGGTGGCGGCGCCCGGCGGCACGTCGACCTCCAGCCGGCCGATCCGCTTCACGTAGTCGTAGCCGCCGGTGCCCTTGAACACCGCCTTCTTGTCGGCGGACTCGGTGATCAGCTCCGTGGCGGCGCTCACCGAACCGGTGCGGCCGGTGATGTCGGCGGCCGAGCGGACCGCGGTCAGCGGGTCGGCGGAGAGCTGGTCGGCGGAACCCGGCCGGTTCTGGCCGCCGCCGCTGCAGGCCGACAGCACGGTGACGAGCAGGGCCGCGGCCGCGGCGCGGTTGAGCTTCTTCACTTCTTCGACAACCCCCTCGGGCCCCGGATGACCCGGCAAGCAACCGCCCCGGATGGGCAGAGCGCTTGCCAGGCAAACGAGTTGGGGCGCGGAAGGTTACGCCGTTGTTCACCGGACGGGCGGCACGCCGCGCCGCGCGGGCGGGATACGGTGAAGGATGTGGCAGACCAGCGCCCCGAGGCGCCCGGCGGGACGACGCGGACCGACCACCCGACCGAACACCGGGTGGAGGTGACGGAACGCGGCTCGTTCAGCTTCGCCCGGTGCGACTGCGGCTGGTTCGCCCCCGGGCGGCGCTCCCGGGACAAGTCGCGGCGGGACGCCGCGGAGCACCTCGCGGAGCACGGCGGCTGAACGGCCCGGCCGGTCGGCCGGAACAGGTGCGGGTCAGGCGGCGAGGTCGGACTCGTGGTCCGGCTCGTGGTCCCGGCCCCGGTCGCGGCCCGCGCGGCGGCCGGAACGACGGCCGGACGGCGCGGGCTGGCGGCGGCGCCCCGAGTCCGCGGCGGCGGTGCGGGCCACCACCAGCGGGCGCAGCGCGCCCCGGGACAGCGCGTGGCACAGCGGTACCAGGACGGCCATGGCGATCGGGGCCAGCAGCAGCACCACGGCGGTGGCCAGCGCGTAGCCGCCGAGCACGTCGGTCGGGTAGTGCACGCCCACGAACAGTCGGCAGAAGCCCTGCAGCAGGGCCAGCGCGCCGGCCGCCAGGCCCAGCCTGCGGTTGACCAGGAACAGCGCGACCGCGATGCCCATCGACATCGCCGAGTGGTCGCTGACGAAGGACAGGGTGTCCTCCTTGCCGGGGACCAGGACGTCCAGCTCGGGGTGGGTGACGAACGGCCGGGGCCGGTCGACCAGCTTGGAGATCGGCAGGTTGGCCAGCTCGGCGATGGCCACCGCGAGCGGCGCCCACAGCACGCCCGCCACCGCGACCGGGGCGTCCGGCCGGCGGCGGGCGCTCAGCCAGGCGGTCAGGCCGATCGCGGCCAGGCCGAGCAGGATGCCGTACTCGGCCGTCCAGGCGACCAGTGAGTCCAGCCAGCCGGGGGCGTCCGCGGCCAGGCCGTTGACGGCCTTGAGCAGGCCGAGATCCGGGTCGCCCGAACCGGATCCGGCGTCCGCGAGCAGCGTCGGCACGCCGCACCTCCCTGTCCGCTCTCCGCAGTGGTCCCAGGTCGTGGTGCTTCCGGGTGCGGACGACCGGCAGCCTCCCCAGTCAACGCGATCAAGGCCGCCGCGGTTTCCGTCGAAACGTACCGTTATGGAAAATTGACTGACTGTCCACCGCGCATGCACATGCCGAGACCGGATCCGACCGCCGGGGCAGGGCAGGGCAGGGCGGGGCGGGGCGGGCCGCGGTCAGTCGACCTTCGGCGTCTCGCTCTTCGTGATGGTGCCGTCGTTCAGGTTCCGGTCGGGCAGCGCGGCGGCGCCGTCCGGGGTGACCCGGGTCGCCCCGATGTAGTCCCGCTGGTCGATGGTGTCGTAGCGGACCTTGGCCCCGGTGTGCGGCGCGTCGATCATGTAGCCGCCGCCGACGTAGATGCCGACGTGGTGGATGGTGCGCGGGTCCTCCAGGTCGTTGGCGAAGAACACCAGGTCGCCGGGGCGGAGTTGGTCCCGGGAGGGGTGCGGGCCGGCGTACCACTGGTCGTTGGCCACCCGGGGCAGTTCGATGCCCACGCTCTCGTACGCGATCTTGGTCAGGCCCGAGCAGTCGAACCGCCCGTTCTCCCAGGCCTGTCCGGTGCCGCCCCACAGGTAGTCGGTGCCCAGCTTGCTCTGCGCGAACCAGATCGCCCCGGTCGCCTCCCTGGACAGCGCCAGCTGCACGCCCGGGTCGGCCGGCGCGGTGAAGGACTTCGCCAGTGCCTGGATGCTGCGGACGTAGCCCTGGGTCTCCTTGTAGGGCGGGATCCCGCTGTGCTCGATCACCGCGTACGGCCCGGCGTTGTAGGCGGCCAGCATGTTGGACTGCTTGTCGCCGGGGACCTTGGCCACGTCCCGGGCCAGCGCGCAGTCGTAGGTGGCGGCGGAGGCGATCGCGTCGAAGGCGTTCCAGATGTCCTGCTTGCCGTCGCCGTCGCCGTCCGTCCCGTAGGTGGCCCAGGTCCCCTCCAGGAACTGGGCCATCCCGTAGGCCTTTGCCGGGCTCTTCGCGGCCGGGTCGAAACCGCTTTCCTGGTAGAGCTGGGCGGCCAGCATCGGCGCCGAGATCTCCGGGCAGAGCGCGCCCCATTTCTGGATCTGCGGCCGGTAGGCGGCCGGCACCGTTCCGCCGGACAGTCCGAGGGCGGCCGAGGAGGACTCGGGAACCCCACTGGCCGCATACGTCCCGAGGGTCACCACACCCACGAAGCCGATGGCCAGCACCACCGTCGCGGCACCTGCCAGCCGAGCCTTCCGGAGCACCATCCAGCACCATCCCGACGGAACGTCAGCGGCCATGTCCTGTTACGCAATTGCCCGGTGCAATCATCACAGATACCACGGGCGGGAAGTATCCTTGGAACCACCGGACATCCTGGCGGAGCGTCCGGTCCAGCCACGAGCAATCCGCGAGAAGCAGCCAAGTCGACGTCAGATCTGGCCAAGAATAGGACCTGCCCCTTCGCTCGACCGTGGTCCGGGGCCTTGAATTTTCCTGATCGGGCGGTGAGATGGGATGGACCTGAACGTGGACAGCACAGTGATCCGGTACCTGGCGGAGGATCCGCCCAAGAAGGCCAACATCGACACCATCATCGGTGGGATCGCCCCGGACTGGGGCCCGTTCGCCACGCTCGGCTCCTCGGCCCGGGTGATGGTCCAGGTCGTGATGGCGGTGGCGATCCTGGTCTGCCTGGCCATCGCCATCTGGGGCGCCGCCAAGCAGCGGATCGGAGCCACCGCGATGCGCGACACCTTCAGCGCCGAACAGGGCAAGGGGCTGATCGTCGCGGGCCTGACCGGCGTGTTCATCATCGGTTCGCTCGGCACCCTGTTCACCATTGTGTACGGCATGGCCATCTGACGATCGGACAACTCACCCTCCGGCGCCGCTGATCCGGTCCGCCGGCCCGCCGCCCCGCACTTCTCCGCCGAGCACCCGTCACGCCGCCGCGCGCGCCCCGCGCGGCGGCGCCCACCAGGAGGGCCCCGTGCCGTTGTCCGACGACCAGCCGCACACCCGTACGCGGCTACCGGTCGCCGAACAGACCACCCCCGCGACGGGGCGTCAGGCCCGGCCGCTGCGCACCCTCCTGACCGTCCTGGGCATCGTCACCCTGCTGGTGGTCGCCGTCGCCGTCGCCAACCGGGACAAGCCCGCGGTCGACCGCGACGGCACCAGCACCTCCGGCGACCGCGCCCCCGGCGCCGCCGCCTCCCCCGACCGCACCGCCGCCAGCGGCCAGCAGCCCGTCGCCACCACGTCCAACGGCATCGGCACCGGCTACCCGCACACCGACCAGGGCGCGCAGTCCGCCGCCGCCAACTACGCGGTGGCGCTGGGCTCCGCGGACATGTTCCGCACCGACAGCCGCCGCACCGTGCTGGCCACCGTCGCCGACCCCACCGCCCTGCCGGCCCTGCAGACCCGCCTGGACCAGGCGTTCACGCCGGAGACCAACGCGCGCTACGGGCTGGACGCGCAGGGCAGGGCGCCGCGGAACCTGACATTCATCAGCCGCACCGTCCCGATCGGCACGAACCTGGTGAACTACTCGGACACCGGCACCGCGGTCGAGGTGTGGTGCAACTCGCTGGTGGGACTGACCGGCAAGACCTCGGAGATCCCGGTCAGCGAGAACTGGTACACGCTCGGCATCACGATGCGCTGGACCGGAACCGACTGGAAGATCATCGACTACAGCCGGAAGGCAGGCCCGGCCCCGCTGCCCGCCGATCAGAAGGCCGCGACCTCGGAGGAGATCACGGGTGCCGTCCAGCAGTTCGGAGGTTTCCGCTATGCACGCTGACGGAGCCGGCAGAGGCCTCGGCCGTCGTGCCGCGGCCCTGGCCGGAGCGACCGCCGCGCTCCAGTTGGCGTTCTTCGCGGTGAGCGGGGCAGCCGCCGCGGCGACCCCGTCACCCACCCCCCAGCCGTCCTGCACGGTGGACGTGCCGGTACCGGGCGCCGACAAGCTGTGCGCCCCGCCCGGGGCCACCGTGATCCCCGGGTCCGGCACCGTCTCCGGGGTCACCGACCCGCTGGGGTCGTTGGCGAAGGGGTGCGCGCAGGCGGCGGCGTGGGTGGTGCGGCAGTTGTCGGGGGCGATCGACGGGACGACGAAGGTCGACTTCACGAACGCGGCGTTCCTGCAGCAGTACGCGGTGGTGTTCGCGGTCTCGACGGTGATCACGCTGGTGCTGTGGCTGCTGGCGGTGACGAAGCGCGCGGTGCGCGGGGCGGCGCTGGGGCAGGCGTTCGGCGAGGCGGTCGGGTTCCTGTGGCTGACGGTGATCGCCTCGGCGTTCACGCCGCTGATCCTGTACACGGTGGTGACGGTCACCGACGGGTTGACGGACGCGATCGCGGCGGGGACGAAGTCCGACACCGGCACGTACCTGGGCGGGTTCGCGGACACCCTGGAGAAGGGGAGCATCGGCGGCGGTCCGCTGATCCTGATCCTGGTGTCGCTGGTGGCGGTGCTGGCCGCGGCGGTGCTCTGGGTGGAGCTGGTGATCCGGGCGGCGATGCTGTACGTGGGCGCGCTGCTGGGGACGGCGGTGTACGCGGGGTTGGTGGACAAGCAGATGTGGAAGCACGTCCGCCGGTGGGCCGCGATGATGCTGGCGGTGGACCTGGCGAAGCCGATCGTGGTGATCATCCTGGGGCTGGCGGGCGCGGTGGCGACCGGCGCGGGGGCGGACGACGACTTCAGCCGGGTGCTGGCGGGGCTGGCGATCCTGTTCCTGTCGATCTTCGCCAGCGCGGCGGTGTACCGGTTCGTGCCGGGCTTCGGTGACGAGCTGATGGCGATGCGCAACGCCCGGGCGGGCGCGGTGCAGGCCGGCAGCGCGATGATCAACGGCCCGGCGAACTTCGTGAAGCAGGGCATCTCCACGCACGGTTCGCGCGGTGGCGCGGAGGGCGGGGGCGGCGGTGGCGCCCCGGCGGGCGGCGGCGGGGCGGGCGCGGGCATCGCGGCGCACGCGTCCCGGCCGGCGAACGCCCCCCGTCCGGCGGCGCCGCCCGCGCAGGCCCAGGTCCAGGCTCCGGTCAACAACCCGAAGGGAGGGTGACGGGGAGATGAGCAGCGAACAGTTCGGCCAGTACGGCACCCAGTACGCCCAGCAGCGCCGCAGTTACCTGATCGGCAAGGCGCGGCCGAACGCGCCGATCGGGCGCAACCGGGAGAACGGCGAGATCGTGCTGATCATCGCCGGCGCCGGCCTGGGCATGGTGTGGGGGCTGATCCCGAGCCTGCTGCCGCTGCGGATCGCGGGCCTGGTGGGCTTCCCGCTGCTGGCGATCATGGCCGTGTACGTGCCGTACCGGCGGCGGACGTTCTACAAGTGGGTGGAGATCAACCGGACGTTCCGGCGCACGGTGCGCAGCGGCCGGGCGGTGTGGAAGCCGGACGTGCACGAGGCGGGGACGCGGCTGGACGGGCGCGAGGTGGAGGTCGGCCCGCCGCCGGGGGTGGGGCGGCTGCGCTGGCTGGCCGCGCCGTTCGGTCCGGACGAGGTCGCGGTGCTGATGCACCTGGAGCGGCGGACGGTGACCGCGGCGATCGAGATCGAGGGCCCGGGCGTGGGCCTGCGCGACTCGGAGGACCAGGAGGCGCTGGTCGACCGGTTCGGCACGCTGCTCAAGCACGTGGCCAACGGCGACGGCTTCGTGACCCGGCTGCAGATCCTGGCCCGCACCCTGCCGGCCGACCCGGACGCGCACGCCAAGGACGTGGAGCGGCGCGGCAGCCACGAGGCGCCGCGCTGGCTGCAGGACAGCTACGACCAGCTGCAGTCGATGGTGTCGACCTCCTCGGAGCAGCACCGGGCGTACCTGGTGGCGTGCATGCACTACACCCGGGACCTGGCGGCCGAGGCGCACGCGATGGGGCGCACCGCGTACGGGCGGGGCGAGAAGCGGGACCGGTCGGACGACGGCCTGGCGACCGTGATGGCGCGTGAACTGACCGACATCTGCGCCCGGTTGGCGGAGGCGGACATCCGGGTGCGGCAGCCGCTGGGGCAGGCCCGGCTGGCGTCGCTGATCCACTCGATGTACGACCCGGACCACCCGATCGACCACATCCAGGCGATGAGCCGGCGCAACGCCTGGCCGGCCGAGCTGGACGCCACCCACACCCAGTACCTGCAGGCGAAGACCCGCGAGGCGGCGACCCGGGAGCCGTGGTGCCACGCCACCGCGTGGATCAAGGAGTGGCCGCTGACGCCGGTCGGGGTGAACTTCCTGGCGCCGCTGCTGGTGCACACGCCGGACGTGATCCGGACGGTCGCGGTGACCATGGACCTGGAGCCGACCGACGTGGCGATCGAGCGGATGCTGACCGAGAAGACCAACGACGAGGCGGAGGCCAGCCGGGCGGCGAAGATGAACCGCACGGTGGACCCGCGCGACCTGGCGCACACCGGCCGGGTGGACCAGCGCGGCGACGACCTGGCGTCCGGCGCGGCCGGGGTGAACCTGGTGGGGTACCTGACGGTGTCCTCGCGCAGCCCGGAGGCGCTGGCCCGGGACAAGCGCACCATCCGGGCGTCGGCGGGCAAGAGCTACCTGAAGCTGGAGTGGTGCGACCGCGAGCACCACCGGGCGTTCGCCAACACCCTGCCGTTCGCCACCGGCATCCGCCGCTGACGCCGCCGACGTCGTTGACGCCGCTGACCCCCGGAGGCCCGTAGATGCTCGGCAAGCTCACCGATTCCTTCACCAGCACCCTGTTCGGCCGGGTGGAGACCACCCGGCTGCCGGTGCGCACCTCCAGCGGCCAGGCGCAGGCGGTGTACCTGCCGACGGCGGCGCCCGGCCTGGGCGACTCCGGGGTGATCATCGGCCGCGAGGTGTACAGCGGCAAGGGCTACGTCTACGACCCGTTCCAGCTGTACGGCCAGCAGCTGCCGGCCCCGCACTGGCTGGTGCTGGGGGAGTCCGGCAACGGCAAGTCGGCGCTGGAGAAGACGTACGTGCTGCGGCAGTTGAGGTTCCGCGACCGCCAGGTGGTGGTGCTGGACGCGCAGGGCGAGGACGGGGTCGGCGAGTGGAACCTGATCGCGAACGCGCTGGGGATAAAGTCCATCCGGCTGGACCCGCTGGCGGCCCGGGACGGCGGCGTGAAGCTGAACCCGCTGGACCCGGCGATCACCACCACCGGCCAGCTGTCGCTGCTGCGCACCATCATCGAGGTGGCGATGGGCCGCGGCCTGGAGGAGCGGGCCGGGTTCGCGCTGAAGGCCGCGCACGCGTACGTGCTGGCGACGGTGAAGGACCGTCAGCCGGTGCTGAACGACATCATCGACACGCTGCGCAGCCCCGACCTGTCGGCGGTGGAGTCGCTGGGCGTGGAGGTCGGCGAGGTGCAGTCCTGGGGCCTGGACGTGGCCCTGGTGCTGGACCGGCTGGTCGACGGCGACCTGCGGGGGATGTTCGACGGCCCGACCTCGGCGGGCATCGACCTGGACGCTCCGCTGATCGTCTTCGACCTGTCGCACATCGACCGGAACTCGATCGCGATGCCGATCCTGATGGCGATCGTCGGGGTGTGGCTGGAGCACACCTGGCTGCGGCCGGACCGGGTGAAGCGGATCTTCCTGGTCGAGGAGGCCTGGCACATCATCAACAGCCCGTTCGTGGCGCAGCTGTTCCAGCGGCTGCTGAAGTTCGGCCGTCGGCTGGGCCTGTCCTTCGTGGCGGTGGTGCACCACCTGTCGGACGTGGTGGACGGGGCGGCGGCGAAGGAGGCCTCGGCGATCCTGAAGATGGCCTCCACGCGGACGATCTACATGCAGAAGGCCGACGAGGCGAGGGCCACCGGCCGGGTGCTGGGCCTGCCGCGCTGGGCGGTGGAGATCATCCCGACGCTGTCGCCGGGCATCGCGGTGTGGGACGTCAACGGCAACGTGCAGGTGGTCAAGCACATCATCACCGAGGCCGAGAAGCCGCTGGTGTACACCGACCGCGCGATGACCGAGGACGCGGTGGCCGAGCGGGACCGGGCCGACCAGCAGCTGGCGGCGCAGCCGCGGATCTGAGCGCCCGGCCCGGGGGCTGACCGAGGGTCGGCAAACGTTTCGTCAGCCTGCGGATACCAGCTCGTTACTCGCAGGTTCCTGACAGCTACGCGCGTTGACCCTAGGCTGCACCCAGACAACGCCAGGCCGCACAGCCGCGGCCCCCGACGGTCCAGGGGACAGCCATGCCCATTTCCGGTTCCACCGGCCGCCGCTCGACCGCCCTCGCGGTCGCCGCGGCCGCCGCCCTCTTCGGCACGATGGCCCTCCCGGCCACCGCCGAGGCCCACGGCCGGGGCCACGGCCACGACAAGCCCAAGTACGAGGACCTGCAGCTCCTCGCCATCAACGACTTCCACGGCAACCTGGAGCCGCCGGCCGGTTCCTCGGGCACGATCAACGAGATCGACCCGGCCACCGGCAAGACCGTCGCCACCCCCGCCGGCGGTGTCGAGTACCTGGCCACCGCGCTGCGCGACGCCCGCAAGGGCCACGCCAACAGCCTCACCGTCGCGGCCGGCGACATCATCGGCGCCAGCCCGCTGGTCTCCGGCCTGTTCCACGACGAGCCGACCATCGAGGCGATGAACGAGATCGGCCTCGACGTCACCTCGGTGGGCAACCACGAGTTCGACGAGGGCTCGGCCGAGCTGCTGCGGATGCAGAACGGCGGCTGCCACCCGACCGACGGCTGCTACGAGAAGGGCCGCAAGTTCGAGGGCGCGGACTTCCCGTACCTGGCGGCGAACGTCACCAGCGAGAAGACCGGCAAGACGCTGCTCAAGCCGTACTGGGTGAAGAACGTTCGCGGCGTCAAGGTCGGCTTCATCGGCGTGACCCTGGAGGGCACCCCGAACATCGTCACCGCCGCCGGCGTGCAGGGCCTCAAGTTCGGCAACGAGGTCACCACCATCAACAAGTACGCCGCCGAACTCAAGCGGCAGGGCGTCAACTCGATCGTGGCGCTGATCCACGAGGGCGGCCTGCCCGCCAGCAACGTCTACAACTACGACTGCGGCGCGGCCGGCGCGGGCATCTCCGGCCCGATCGTGGACATCGCCAAGAACATCGACCCGGCCGTCGGGGCGATCGTCACCGGCCACACCCACAACTCGTACGCCTGCATGATCCCGGACCCGAACGGCGTGCCCCGCTCGGTCACCAGCGCCGCCTCGTTCGGCCGCCTGTACACCGAGATCGACCTCAAGCTGGACAAGCGCACCGGCAGCATCGTCCGTCCGTCGGTCAGCGCCGCCAACCACGTCGTCCGCCGCGACGTGCCGAAGGCGCCGGACCTCACCGCGCTGCTCGACCGGTACAGCAAGCTGGCCGCGCCGATCGCCAACCGCGCCACCGGCTACATCACCGCCGACATCAACGGCCGCGGCTCCACCGCACTGGAGAAGCCGCTCGGCGACCTGATCGCCGACGCCCAGCTGGCCGGCCTCTCGGCCGCCGACAAGGGCGGCGCGCAGGTGGCGTTCATGAACCCCGGCGGCATCCGCGCCGACCTGGTCTACAAGGCCACCGGCGCCGAGGGCGACGGCGTGGTCACCTACGGCGAGGCGTTCGCCGTCCAGCCGTTCACCAACATGATGCAGGTCAAGACGCTGACCGGCGCCCAGCTGGTGCAGGTCCTGCAGCAGCAGGTCTCCGGCTCCAACGAGGCGTCCCCGAAGGTCCTGCAGATCTCGGACAACCTGCACTACACCCTCGACCTGAACAAGGCCGGCGCGGCCCGCGTGGTCGTCGACTCGATCCGCCTGAACGGCGCCCCGATCGACCCGGCCGCCGACTACCGGGTCGCCGCCAACGAGTTCCTGGCCGGCGGCGGCGACGGCTTCCCGGCCTTCGCGGCCGGCACCGACAAGCTGGTCGGCGCCTCCGACCTGGACCTGTTCAACGCCTACCTGACCAGCCACAGCTCGGCGAGCGCCCCGATCGCGCCGCCGGCCGCCGACCGGATCAAGGTCATCGGCATCGGCCAGGACAACAGCTGACACCACCGCAGCAACGGGGGCGGGGCACTCCGGTGCCCCGTCCCCGGCACGTCCCGGCACGTCCCGGTGCGTCTCAGCGCGGCTCGGCCGGCTGCCCCGGCAGCAGCACCACCGCCTGCGCCCCCGGGCCGCCGTCCGGAGCCGGGCCCAGCGAGACCTGCCCGCCGGTGTCCTGCACGGTCTGCGCCACGATCGACAGCCCCAGCCCCGAACCCGGCAGCTGGCGCGAGGACGGCGAACGCCAGAACCGGTCGAACACGTACGGCAGTTCCTCCGCCGGAATCCCCGGCCCGTGGTCCCGGACCGTCAACCGCCCCTCCCGCAGCGACACTTCGATCGTCCCGGCGGGCGGCGAGTACTTCACCGCGTTGTCCAGCAGGTTGATCACCGCCCGCTCCAGCGCCGCCGGGTCCCCGTGCACGTACCAGGGCCGCACGTCCGTCTCGAACACCAGCGACGGCCCGCGCAACCGCCCCCGCTCCAGCGCCCGCCCCACCGTCTCGTGGAACGGCACCACCGTCCGCACCGCCTCCGGATTCGGCGTGTCCGGCCGGGACAACTGCAGCAGGTCCCCGATCAGCACGGTCAACTCCTGCATCTGCGCCTTCATGTTCCCCAGCATCCGCGCCCGCGTCTCGGCCGGCAGCGCCCGCCCCTGCGCGTCCGACCGGATCAGCAGGTCCACGTTGGTCCGGAGCGAGGTCAGCGGCGTGCGCAACTCGTGCCCGGCGTCGGCGATCAGCCGGGTCTGCCGCTCCCGCGAGTTGGCGAGCGCGGTCGACATCGAGTTGAACGAGGTGGAGAGCCGGGCGATCTCGTCCTTCCCGTGGACGGGGATGGTGGTCCCGACTTCTTCAGTACGGGCGATGTGCTCGACCATGTCGGTGAGTTGGTCGACGGGCTTCAACGCGGAGCGGGCGACGACCCGACCGGCGACACCGGCCACGGCGACACCGGCCAGGGCCACGCAGGACAGCACCAGGGCGAGTTGCCGCAGCGAGTCGTCGATGCTCTGGGTGGAGGTGGCGGTCAGGAGCACCCACCGCTCGTTGTTGACCGACACCGTGCTGACCCGCACCAGCGCCGAGTTGCCGTCCACGAAGGACCCTTCGCGGACGGTGAAGCCGTTGGTGCCGATTGCGTCCAGGTCCCCGGGGGTGGTGATGATGCCGCTGCCCGAACCGAACGGCAGGCACACCTGGCTGCCGCTGGGGGAGACCAGTTCGCTGGGCCAGCGGTTGTACCGGCCGTGGCCGCCGTTGGTCGGCCACTCCTTCTCGGCCTGGGCCTGGGCCTGGGCGGGCGTGGTCCCGCACGCCACCGGGAGCTGCTTGGTCCCGTTCTGGTCGATCAGGCCGGGCGGCAGCATGATCGGGTCCGCCGGCGCGTCCGCCAGGACGGTGTGCGCCTGCTTGTCCAACTGGTCCTTGACCACGAACCAGCAGGCCGCCGCCGCGACCGCGATCGCCACCGCCACCGCGGCAGCCGTGAGCATGGCCAGCCTGCTCCGCAGCGACTTGCCGCGGAACCACCCCGTGAGCCGGCCGATCAGTTTCACGCCGCGGCGCCGGTCGCGGCGCGCAGCGCGTAGCCGACGCCGCGGACGGTCTGGATGATCCGGGGCATGCCGTGCTGCTCGGTCTTGCGGCGCAGGTACATGACGTAGACGTCGAGGGAGTTGGAGGAGGGTTCGAAGTCGAAGCCCCAGACGGCCTTGAGGATCTGTTCGCGGGTCAGCACCTGGCGCGGGTGGGAGAGGAACATCTCCAGCAGCATGAACTCGGTGCGGGTGAGCTCGATGGGCGTGCCGTCGCGGGTGACCTCGCGGGTGGCGGTGTTCATCCGCAGGTCGGCGAAGGCCAGCACCTCGCCGCCGTCCTCGTCGGCGGCGGTGCGGGCGGCGGCTTCGGCGGCGAGCGCGTTGCGGCGGAGCAGGGCGCGGACCCGGGCGAGGAGTTCGTCGAGCTCGAAGGGCTTGGCGAGGTAGTCGTCGGCGCCGACGTCGAGGCCGGTGACGCGGTCGCCGACGGCGTCGCGGGCGGTGAGCATCAGGACGGGGACGGCGTCGCCGCGGGAGCGCATCCGGCGGACGGCGGTGAGGCCGTCCATCCGGGGCATCATGATGTCGAGCAGTACCAGGTCGGGCCGGTCGCGTTCGACGGCGGCCAGGGCCTCGTAGCCGTCGGTGGCGGTGGTGACCTGGTAGCCCTCGAAGGCGAGGCTGGATTCCAGCGCGTCGCGCAGCGCGGGCTCGTCGTCGACGACGAGGACGCGGGCGCCGCCGCCCGGGGCCTCGGTGGGGGTGCGGTCGTCGGCGGGGGGAGTCATCGGCTCGGGGCCCTTTCTGCGTCCGGTGCGGTCCTGGCCATTGTCCGTCGGGCGGGGACGGATCGGGTGGCGGTCGGCGTTGGTCGGTGGTCGGCGGTCGGCGGTGGTGCCGGTCTGCGGTGCCGGTCGGCACCGGCGGTCAGAGGGTCTTGCCGGCCTGCATCTGGGACAGGACCTGCTTGACGCTGTTGATCGGGATGGCGAAGCCGAGGCCGACGCTGCCGGCGTCGGAGCTGCCGGTGGAGCTGGAGCCGCCGGCGGAGTACATCGCCGAGTTGAGGCCGATGACCTGTCCGGCGGTGTTGATCAGCGGTCCGCCGGAGTTGCCGGGGTTGAGCGCGGCGTCGGTCTGCAGGGCCTGGTAGGTGGCGGTGTCGGCGGAGGAGCTGCCGGCGGAGGAGCCGGAGGAGCTGCGCTGGCCGGGCAGGTTGGGGAAGCCGAAGCCGCCGTTGTTGCTGGTGGTGCCCTCGTCGACCTGGACGGAGACCTGCCGGTTCTTGGCGGAGATGATGCCGGAGGTGACGGTGCCGGTGAGGCCCTCGGGGTTGCCGATGGCGACCACCGGGTCGCCGACGGCGGTGCTGTCGGAGTCGCCGAGGACGGCGGTGGTCAGGCCGCTGACGCCGGAGGCGGTGATGACGGCGGTGTCGAGGGACTTGTCGGTCCCGGTGACGGTGGCGGTCGCGGTGGAGCCGTCCTTGAAGGTGACGGTGGTCTGGCCGCCGCCGCCGACCGCGCCGGAGACGACGTGGTAGTTGGTGAGGATCTGGCCGTCGGCGGTGAGCACCACGCCGGTGCCGGTGGCGGTGCCGCTGCCGGTCTTGACGGTGATCTGCACGACGGCGGGGGAGACCGCGGCGGCGATCGCCGAGACGTTGGCGCTGCCGTCGGCGTTGGCGGAGACGGGTCGGACCAGGGTGCTGCTCGCGCTGGTGGAGCCGGTGCGCTCGCCGGCCAGGGCGCCGCCGGTGACGCCGCCGACCAGGGCGGCGAGCGCGGCGACGGCGGTGACCAGGGCGAGCCGGCTGCGCAGCAGGCCGCGGCGGGCCCGGTGCCCGGCGGGCGGCTGCGGGCCGTCCCCGGTGCCGTCCCCGGTGCCGGGTTCGGCGGCGAGCGCGAAGGTCGCGGGCAGCAGCGCCGGGTCGGGTGCGGCGGCGGGCGGCAGGGCCGGGTAGGCGGCCTCCCGGTACGGGGTGCCGGTGTGCGGCGGGTACGCGGGGGCGGCGGGCGGCGGGTACGCGGGGGCGGTGGGCGGCTGCGGCGGGAGCCAGCCCGCGCCGCCGTCCTGGGGGTGGGGCTCGTGGGTGCTGCGGTGCTGGTCGCTCATGACGACCAAGTTCCGCCCGGTTCATGAAGACCGGATGAGAGCGTGCTACAGGTTCCCCGAGAAGCGCGTCAGCTTCTCATAAAGCCTGGTCAGGCCGGTGATCGGCCCGGGGGAGGACCCGCAGGTCAGGGCTGTTCGCCGCCGCAGCCGCAGGAGCGCCGCACGACCAGCCGGGACGGGAACTTGCGGACCCGTTCGGTGTCGCTGCCGGGCACCATCAGCGAGTCGTCGAGGACCAGGTCGACGGCGGCCCGGGCCATCGCGTCCCGGTCGGAGGCGACGGTGGTCAGCGGCGGGGAGGCGAAGGCGGCCTCGGGGATGTCGTCGAAGCCGGCCACCGCGAGGTCCTCGGGGACGCGCAGGCCGAGTTCCTGGGCGGCCCGGAGCACGCCGATGGCCTGGTCGTCGGTGGAGCAGAAGATCGCGGGCGGCCGCCGGTCGGAGCCGAGCAGCTCCAGCGCGACCTGGTAGGCGCCGTAGCGGTGGAACGGGGCGTCCACCAGGTGGGGCTCGGTGGGCAGGCCGTGCGCGGCCATGGCGAGCTCCCAGCCGGCCACGTGGTCGATCACCGGGTCGCCGGGGGCCGGGGACTCCACCGGCCCGCCGAAGCAGGCCACGTACGGGTGGCCGTGCACCTCCAGCAGGTGACGGACGATCAGCTCGGAGCCGCCGACGTCGTCGGTGACCACGGCGACGTCGTCGATCGCCTCGGGGCGGCGGTGCAGCAGCACCACCTTGGCGCCCTCCATGGCGGCGAACTCCTCGGCGGCGCGCTGCGAGGGGCCCTGGCTGACCAGGATCAGGCCGGAGACCCGCATGCCGAGGAAGGCCCGGACGTAGTGCACCTCGCGGTCGTCCACGTAGTCGGAGTTGCCGATCAGGACGAGCTTGCCGCGCTCGGAGGCGGCGCGTTCCACGGCGTGCGCCATCTCCGCGAAGAACGGCTGCCGGGCGTCGGGGACGACCATGCCGATCAGGTTGGTGCGCCGGGAGGCCATCGCCTGGGCGACCGAGTTCGGGCGGTACCCGAGCTGCTCGATCGCGGCGAGCACCTTCTCCCTGGTGGCCGGGGCGACCGGCCGGGGACCGTTGTTGATCACATAGCTGACGACCGCGGTCGAGGTGCCAGCCAGTCGGGCTACGTCGTCGCGCGTCACCTTGGCCACGGGGGGAGTCTACGCGGGTGGTGCGGCGCCCAGGCCCGGGGTGACACCTGGTGGGACGGCGGTTTCGGGACCGATCCGGGCAAAGCCGGGCGAGTGTCTCCGCGGTGCGGCCCGCCCGGCCCTCCGTCAGTGTTCGCGGGTCGCCCGAGTGCGGCTCTGCTCGGCCCGTTCGGGGGCCTTGTCGGGGCGCTCGGGGACCACGAACCGGTAGCCGACGTTGCGCACGGTGCCGATCAGCTGCTCGTTCTCGACGCCGAGCTTGGCGCGCAGCCGGCGGACGTGGACGTCCACGGTGCGGGTGCCGCCGAAGTAGTCGTAGCCCCACACCTCCTGGAGCAGCTGGGCCCGGGTGAAGACCCGGCCGGGGTGCTGGGCCAGGTACTTGAGCAGCTCGAACTCCTTGAAGGTGAGGTCGAGGACCCGGCCCTTGAGCTTGGCGGAGTAGGTGGCCTCGTCGACCGAGAGGTCGCCGTTGCGGATCTCCATCGGGCTGTCGTCGGTGGCGGCGTTCAGCCGGCCGAGGGCCAGCCGCAGCCGGGCCTCCACCTCGGCCGGTCCGGCGGTGTCGAGCAGCACGTCGTCGATGCCCCACTCGGCGGTGACGGCGGCCAGGCCGCCCTCGGTGACCACCAGGATCAGTGGGCTGCCGATGCCGGTGGAGCGCAGCAGCTGGCACAGGCTGCGGATCTGCGGCAGGTCGCGCCGGCCGTCAACCAGGATCACGTCGGCGCTCGGGGTGTCGACCAGGGCGGACCCCTCGGCGGGGGCCACCCGGACGCTGTGCAGCAGCAGCCCGAGGGCGGGCAGCACCTCGGCGGAGGGTTGCAGGGCGTTGGTCAGCAGGAGCAGAGAACTCATACCCGGTTAGTCCCCTTTCCGGGTCGTCGCGGTCGCGGCCGCCGGGGGAGAGCACCGGCCGCGGTACAGGGTGGGGGAGCGTCGACAGGGCCGGCGGGGGCGTCGTCGGGCGGGGCGGCGGTGGCGCGCCCGGGGTCCCGCAACCCCTGGCGTCCCGCTGGTGCCCCGTCCATCGGCGTAACCTCCGGTCTGTCCCGCCGTCGGCGCACCACGTCGTGCGGTCGAGCGGTGGGGGCGTTCCGGCGTCGGGTGCGGGTGGGGCACCGTTCGCAAGAACGTCCGTATGGCGTCCTGAAAGCACAAAAGGACCCGGGGGCGACTCTGCCCGGATCCCTCATCGCGTTCGAGAATAGCCGACCGGCCGGAGCCTGGGGAGAGGCGCGAGCGGGGCGCGCGGCGGTGGGCGGGGCTCCGGGCCGTGCGGTTCGTCACTCGGGCGGGGCGGTGCGACCTCGGGTGTTTGCCTCCGGACGGGGGGCGCGGGCGATGATGGGGGCCGCACCGGCCGCACCGTACGTGTACACCGATTCCACGGGTGGGCCGGCCGGCACCGGGCCGGCCGCCGTACCGGGCGAGGACCGACGAGAGGGGTTGCCGTGACCGCGACCGCCGAAACCCGCACCACCGCCGGGGAGCCCGCCGCCGCCGGATCACCCGGGAGGGTGAGCGGGACCGTCCGCCGCAGCGGGACCGTCCGCTACTGGGCCGCCGCCAAGTCCGCGGCGGGCCGGGCCGAGGAGCCCGTCGAGGCCGCGACGCTGGCCGGGGCGCTGGCCGCGGTGCGCGCCGCGCACGCCGACCGGCCGGAGCTGCTGCGGCTGCTGGAGGTGTGCTCGTTCCTGCTGGACGGCGAGCAGACCGGCGGCCGGGAGCCCGCCGCGGTGCTGCTGTCCGAGGGCTGGACGGTCGAGGTGCTGCCGCCGTTCGCCGGAGGCTGAGCGCCGTTTTCCCCGGGTGCGGTTCCGGAACTGGGGCATGCGTGCGATCGTCCTATGTCCGTAGCCCGAATGCCGTTCGCCTCCGAACGGATCTCGGATCGACCGTCTCTGGGGGAGTGCGATGCACGGCTCGGTGAAGTTGCTGATCGGCCTCGGGGTGGTGGGCGGCCTGCTGGTCGGCGCCGACCGGATAGCCGTCGGGGTCGCGGAGGACCAGGCGGCGGACGCGGCCGTCTCCTCCGGCTGGATGACCACCAAGCCGGACGTCAGCATCGACGACTTCCCGTTCCTGACCAGCGCGGTGGCCGGTGAGCTGGACAAGGTGACGATGAGCTCGGACGGGATGACCGTGACCGACGGAAAGGAGACGGTGACGATGCACTCCTTCCGGGCCGACCTCTCCGACGTGAAGTTCACCGACTCCTACCGGGGCGTCACGGTCGGGCGCGGCGACGGCCGGGGCGTGATCGCCTACCAGGACCTGTCGAAGTTCATGGTCGGCGGCGGCCGGCTCACCCTGGCGTACGCCGGGCCGGGCAAGGTGAAGGCCGAGGTGCCGGGCGGCGCGGTCGAGGGCAGGCTGCGCAGCGAGGGCAACCAGGTGGTCGTGGACGGTCTCCAACTCACCGGCGCCGCCTCCAAGTTGAGCGGCCTGGCCGGCGACCTGCTGAAGCCCCAGCGGTTCGGCCTGACCGGCCTGCCGACCGGCCTCTCCCTGGCCGAGGCGACCCCGGAGCAGGACGGCGTCCGGCTGCGCTTCACCTTCGCCCCCGGCACCACCCTCGGCCACTAGACGAGTAGTTCCGAAGTCGGGTGTCTTTGGCTGTTCTGCTTCGGACATGCGGGGAGGGTGTCCAGGCTTCGGGTTGTGACGACCGAAGAGCTGGACACCCTCCTGACGGCACTCTACGTGCAGATCGATGACCACCTGCCCCGAACGCGCTGGTTGGGGCGCCCGCCGCGGCTGACGGACTCGGAACTGGTGTGCCTGGCCGTGGCCCAGGTGCTGCTGGGCTTCCACTCCGAGGCCCGCTGGATCCGCTTCGCCCGCGCCCGCCTGCGCGGCATGTTCCCGCACCTGCCCGAGAGGCCCGGCTACAACAAGCGCCTGCGCGCCGCACGCCCGCTGCTCCAGCAGGCGATCCGCGACCTGGCCCGGGACACCGACCTGTGGGCGGACCCGGTGTGGATCACCGACTCCACACCCGTGGAGTGCGGCCGCTCCCGCGACACCGCACGCCGCTCGGCCCTGGCCGGATGGGCCGGCTACGGCTACAGCCGCTCCCACTCACGCTGGTTCTGGGGCCTGAAACTGCACCTGGTCTGCACCCCGGCCGGACTCCCCGTCACCTGGGCCCTGGCCAGTCCGAAGGTCGACGAGCGCGAGGTGTTGGCCGCGCTCGTCGAAACCGAACCGGAGCTGGCCCGCGAGCGGCCCGGCCTGCTGATCCTCGCCGACAAGGGCTACGTCTCCGCCGAACTCGACCGCTTCCTCGAACAGCACGGCATCACGCTGCTGCGGCCGTCCTACCGCAACCGAACCCCACGCCCCGGGGAAGGGCTGCTGAAGTCCGTCCGCCAGCTGATCGAGTCCGTCAACGACACCCTCAAGGGCCAACTCGGCCTCGAACAGCACGGCGGCCGCACCATCGAGGGCCTCGGCGCCCGAGTCGGCCAACGGCTACTCGCAATGACCTGCGCGATCTGGCACAACCGGGCCACCGGCCAACCCGTCACACGCTCGTTGATCGCCTACGACCACTGACCGACTAACCGACTTCGGAACTACTCGTCTAGGCCCTGTCCGGCTCCCGCCGCTCCCGGCCGCCCCGGTCCCCGGGGCGGCCGGGAGCGGGTGTCAGAGCCAGCCCTGCTGGGTGGCTTTGATGCCGGCTTCGAAGCGGCTGGTGGCGCCGAGGCGTTCCATGATCGAGGCCATGTGGCGGCCGATGGTGCGGGCTGAGATGTTCAGGCGTTGGGCGGCGGTGTCGTCGGTGAGGCCGGTTCCGAGGAGGCGGAGTAGTTCGCGTTCGGTGGGGGTGAGTCCGGTGGCGGGGTCGTCGGGGGTGTGGGCGCCGAGTGGGACGGCGGTGTTCCAGGCTTGTTCGTAGAGGCTGAGCAGGGCGTCGAGGATGCCGGGTTCGGTGACGTGCAGGGCGCCTTTGCGGGTGTCTTCCGGGTCGATCGGGACGAGGGCCTGGGTGCGGTCGACGATGACGATGCGCTGGGGGATGGTGGGGGCGGTGCGGACCTCGCCGCCCAGGCCGAGCAGCCAGTGGGCGTAGTGGGCGGCGTGCGGTTGGTGGCGGTTGGAGTCCTGGTAGAGGGTGCGGATGGTGATGCCGCGGGCGAGTGCTTCGGCGTCCGCGGGGCGGGAGGCGTCGAGGTCCTCGGGGCGCTGGGTGCCGGGCTGGCTGCTGAGGACTTCGCGGGTGGTGGTGCGGCCCATCTGCTCGAGGCGGTGCTGGATGGCGTCGATGCCGAGCAGGCGCTCGCCGTGGGCGGAGCGGTGCTCGGCGCGGTCGGCGACCATCCGGGCGACGGCGGCGCGGGAGGCGGCCAGGGCGGCCTGGCGGGCGGCGAGGTCGGCCTCCTGGCGGGCGGCGAGGTCGGCCAGCCCGATGGCGGGGTCGACGGCGCGCATCCGGCCGGGGTGCTCGGCGGAGGCGCGCACCAGCATCAGTTCGCCGAGTTCGTCCAGGCTGTCGTGGACCTGGCCGGGCAGCAGCAGGCAGTGCGCCGCGAGTTCGGCGATACCGTCGCCGGGACGGTCGAGCATGGCCTGGTAGACCTGGCCGGCCGTGGCCGACAGGCCGAGTGCCTCCAGCATGGTTCCCCCCGGAATCGTGTGTGGGCGGTGTGGGTGGTGGTGTACGGAGCTTCACCGATCATTTCAGCGCGTCGGAGTCGCACACAAGAACGGATTTGCCCTGCCCGTGGCGGCTTCCACCGGTTTGACCAGCGGATTCCTGCTTGCTCGGGGGTGGACGTCCGTGCCGGGGCGCCTGGGGCCGCCGGGCCACATTCATGACGCGTGCATGGCGACGTGTCTGGTGTCGGACAGTCCGGTTGGCGCCGTCCCGAACACCTTCCGAGCGGCGCCGGAACGGACGAAGCTGGTGATCGCCGCCGGGGAAACCGACCGGACGGCAGACCGGGACAGGCGTCAACCGCGGGACGCCGAACCGGAACTCCCCTACCTTCCACAGCTGTTGAGGAGAACCCCGAAATGCGCACTCGTCTGGTCAAGGCCGCCGCGGTCACCGCCCTCGCCCTCACCGCCCTGTTCGCCGCCCCCGCCGCCGTCACCGCCCTGTCCGCCGACGCCCCGGCCCACACCGTGACCGTGGCCGACGGCAGCCTCGGCTGGGGCTGACCCCGTGGACGTGGTCTACGCCAGCCTGCGACGCAGACGGCCCGGACCCACCCCGCCGGACGAGACCCGGCAGGCCGTCGACATCCTCTGGGCCCACACCCGCCCCGGCGACGCCCTCCAGCACGTCACCGCCCGCAGCGAGGACGACCGCCTCGACCTGCTGCTCTACCTCCTCACCCGCCACCCCGCCGACGGCCCGCCGTGCTCCACCGCCACCGCGCACGCCCTGCTCGCCCGCAGCCACCGCTCCTCCCCTCTCCTGACCCACCGCTACCACCCCCCGACCCCGGCCACCCGCTGAACCCCGGCCGCCACCCCGCGCCACCCGCCCCGCGACCCGCCTCCGCCCCGCTGCGCACCGACCGCCGCAGCGCCCCGGACGGCCACCTCCCGCTCGAGGGCGACCGGCCCCCCCGCGGGCCCTCCGCCGCCGCGCCGTGCCGCCCGGCGCCCGAACGCCCCGTCCCACGTCCCACGTCCCACGCCGGAACCCGGCCGCTCCTGCAGGGCGGCCGTGCCGACCCCGGCCGTGCCCCACCGCTTCCACTTCCCTGGCGCCTCGCCAGACCGACTCCCGATGGGACTCCTCATGTCCGTCCGCAAGCGGCGCACCGTCGCCGCCGTCGCCGCCCTGGTCTCGGCGGGCCTGGCCTCCGCCGTCCTGGTGACCCTGCCCGCCCACGCCGACACCGTGGTGTCCGGCTCCCAGTCGGTGACCTCCACGGGCACCCTCGGCAACGGCGCCGCGCCCGGTGGCACAGTGTCGCGCTCGCAGGCCGTCCAGCGCGCCCAGGACTGGGTCGACAGGGCCGTCCCCTACAGCCCCAACGGGCTCAACTCCCCCTACGGCTGGTGGGCCGACAGCGCCACCGGCGGCCGCTACCGCGAGGACTGCTCGGGCCTCGTCTCGATGGCCTGGCAGCTGACCGGCAGCCTGACCACCTACAGCCTCCCCAGCGTCTCGACCCGGCTCGGCAGCCTCGACGACCTCAAGCCCGGCGACGCGATCAACAGCACCAGCCACGTCGTCCTGTTCGCCAGTTGGACGGACAGCAGCCACACCAGCGCCAACGTCTACACCGAATCGGGCACGGCCTACCCGACCCGCTACACCCGCTACTCCCGCAGCTACCTGGAGAGTTCCGGCTACTACGGCCTCCGCTACAACAAGATCGTCGACTCCTCGGCGCCCCAGGGCTACCCCGACCCGGCGTCCCTGCCCACCGGCACCCTGGTGAAGTCGCCCAACAACCCGATGGTGAAGCTGATCATCAACGGCGCTGGTCTCGCCGTCGCCGGGTCCGACGTCACGCCGGACGGCTACGACCTGAGCAAGGTCGTCACGGTCGACGACGCCAAGTTCTGGGCCCTCCCCAGCTCGCTCCCCTCCGGGGCGGTGGTGCACGACCAGGGCGGCGGCGCGAACCGCTACGCGATGGTCGGCGGGGCCGCCCTGCACATCTCCGCCGCGGAGTGGACCGCCAACGGCTACAACACCCGCGCCGACATGGGCGTCCCGACCTCCTGGCTGCAGCAGGCCCTCCAGGCGTCCCTGCCCGCCGGCACGGTGGTGGCGGACGAGGCGGGCGCCGACCCGAACCGCTACGTGATGATCGGCGGGGCCGCCCTGCACATCTCCGCCGCGGAGTGGACCGCCGACGGCTACAACAACCAGCCCCTGGTGGGCGTCCCCGGCAGCTGGCTCCAGGACGCGGCGACGAAGACCCCGCCGAGCGGCACCGTGCTGATGGACCAGTCCGGCGCCGACCCGAACCGCTACGTGACGGCCGGCGGCACCGCGGCGCACATCACCGCCGCGGAGTGGACCGCCGACGGCTACGACGGGCAGGCGCTGATGGGCGTCCCCGGCAGCTGGCTCGCCGCCGCGGTCGCCGCGGCCCCCGCCGACGGCACCCTGGTCAAGGGCCAGGCCGGCACCGACCCGAACGTGTACGTGATGGTCAACGGGTCCGCCCTGCTGCTCACCGGCGCCGAGTTCGACGCCTACTACGCGAGCCGGCAGCCGGCCGGGGTCCCCGAGTCCTGGGAGGCCGGGGTGGTCGCCCGCCGGCTGAAGGACGGCACCGTGGTCAAGAACGTCTCCGGCGCCGACCCGAGCGTGTACGTGATGGCCGGGGGCATGGCCGTCCCGCTCACCGCCGCCGACTTCACCGGCCTCGGCTACGACCAGCAGCCGCTCCGGGCCGTCCCCGGCACCTGGGAGGCCGCGGCCGCCGCGAAGGCCGCCCCCGCGGACGGCACCCTGCTCCGCTCGCCCGACAGCGCCACGGTCTGGCGGGTCACCGCTGGCAGCAAGAAGGCCGCCGCCGCGGGCTCGTACAACGCCGCCGACGTGGTCGCCGTCCCGAACGCGCTCACCGCGAAGCTCCCCACCGTCACCGGCTGACCGGACGCCCCGTCCGACCGGCTCGGCACCGAGGCCCCGCTCCGGCGGGGCTTCGGCGTCCGCTGGGCGAGACGGCCTGTCCAGCGCGGTTGCCGGAACGCCCCGAAACGCCCGCCCGCCCGGTCCCCGCACGGGGCCCGGGCCTGGTGGCATGGGAGCGGAAAGCGGTAAATCCCAGTATCCGGATGATCCGGTCTCAGCATTCGACACGATGATGACAGCGCCCCCTCCGAGTCCCTAGCATCGTCGTCATGAAGCGACAGGCGGACCTCACGAAGCGGCGGGCGGTAGACCACTGCCGCGTGTCGAGCTGCCTGTGTCGAATGCGCTGACCCGGCGGTCGCGCCCCGCAGTCCCGGCACGTCCGCCCCGCTCCGACGCCGCGAACCGGTAGCCACGGGCACCGGTGCGTCCGGAGCGACGAACGCACCCCTCGATCCACCCCGGCCGACGCCGCACCCACTCCCGTCCCAGCATGCGGACAGGTGTGCGGACGCGCCCGGTCCGGAGCACTTCCGCAGCCCTTCCGCCAACCGCCCCCGGATGGAGAACCCACATGAGCCGCAGCGACGTCCTGGTCGACGCCGACTGGGTCCAGGCCCACCTGGACGACCCGAAGGTCGTCATCGTCGAGGTCGACGAAGACACCGCCGCCTACGACAAGAACCACATCCGCAACGCGGTCCGGATCGACTGGAAGAAGGACCTCCAGGACCCGGTCCGCCGCGACTTCATCGACCAGGCCGGCTTCGAGGCGCTGCTGTCCGCCAAGGGCATCGCCAACGACGACACCGTGGTGCTCTACGGCGGCAACAACAACTGGTTCGCGTCCTACGCCTACTGGTACTTCAAGCTGTACGGCCACGGCGACGTCCGCCTGCTGGACGGCGGCCGCAAGAAGTGGGAGCTCGACTCCCGCGAGCTGGTCGTCGAGCAGCCCGAGCGGGCCGCCACCCAGTACACCGCGCAGCCGGCCGACTCCTCGATCCGCGCCTTCCGCGACGACGTGGTCAACGCGATCGGCACCCTGAACCTGGTCGACGTCCGCTCGCCCGACGAGTTCTCCGGCAAGCTGCTCGCCCCGGCCCACCTCCCGCAGGAGCAGTCGCAGCGCCCGGGCCACGTCCCGTCCGCCAAGAACATCCCGTGGGCGAAGAACGCCAACGACGACGGCACCTTCAAGAGCGACGACGAGCTCAAGTCGCTCTACGAGGCCGAGGGCGTCGACCTGGCCACCGACACCATCGCGTACTGCCGGATCGGCGAGCGCTCCGCGCTCACCTGGTTCGTGCTGCACGAGCTGCTCGGCCAGGAGAACGTCAAGAACTACGACGGTTCGTGGACCGAGTACGGCAGCCTGGTCGGCGTGCCGATCGAGCTCGGCAACTGAGCCCCGGCTCGCACGACAGCAAGGAAGAGGGAGACAGACATGTGCGGTGCGAAGGCCGGCGGCCCGGACCTGGCAGGAGTTGACGTGGCGAACGAGACGATCATCCAGGGTTCGGTGACCCGCAACGACGAGCCGGTCAACGGCTACGTGCGGCTCCTCGACGAGAACGGCGAGTTCACGGCCGAGGTCCCGACCTCGGCGACCGGGCAGTTCCGGTTCTTCGCCCGCCCGGGCAAGTGGACGCTGCGGGCCCTGGTGCCCGGCGCCACCGTCGACCGCCAGGTGGTCGCCGCCCAGGGCGAGTTCACCGAGGTGGCGATCGCGGTCTGACGACCGCGCGCAGCAGCAGCGTGCCGAGGGGCCCGGACGTCTTCTGACGGCCGGGCCCCTCGGCCTACCCTGGAAGGGTGCAGGCACACCGACGGCACGTGCGCTACTTCGTGATGATGGGCGGCTGCCTGGCGCTGTTCGTCCTCGCCTGGGGCGTGGTGCGCTTCTGGTCGGTCGGCGCCGCCATCGGCATGTGCGTGGTCGCCATGGTGATCCCGCCGGTGGCCGCCGTCCTCGCCAACAAGCGCGACAAGGACGACGACTGGTGGAACGACCCGCGCTGGGACGACCCGCGCTGGGACCAGCGCGGCCACGACCGGGACGCACCGGACCGCGAACCCCCGCCCGACCGTCAGTAGACGAGCGCCCTGGCGTCGTCCGCCATCACCTCGGACAGGAACACCTGCGCCCCGGCGATCCGCACGCCCTCGATCACGTCGTCCTGGGCGATGCCCCGGCGCGCCGCGCACTGGGTGCACAGGGTGACGCTCCCGGCCGCCAGGACGGCCTCCAGCAGGTCCGGCAGCGGCGCCGAGTGCGGCAGCTCGAACTCGGCGGCCCTCCCCGGCAGCGCGAACCAGGCGGACTCCCCGGTCAGCCAGAGCGAGACCGGCACGCCGCTGGCGACCGCGACCGAGGCGACCGTGAAGGCCTGCGAGCAGCGTTCCGGGGCGTCCGCACCGGCGGTGACCTTGATGACCAGCTTCTTCGACATGCCCCAGAGACTACGGGCGCGAGGGGCGCCGGATAGACTCGCGCCGTACCACAGCCCGTCGAACCCGCCCCTGGGAGCGCACCGTGTCCGGTCTTGAGATCTTCTTCGACAGCCTGCTGGCTCTGATGGCCGTGCTGATCACCTGGTTCGCCATCTTCTCCGTCATGAAGCTCTACCAGGGCCAGCGCTGACGGCTGCCGTACGGTTGACCCGGTAACCGTCCGACGACACCAGCCAGGACCATGATCGAGATTCCTTCCGACCTCCACCGCGACGTCGTCCCGCTCGCCTTCCTCCTCGGCACCTGGGAGGGCGCGGGCGTCCATGACTTCCCGGGCAGCGAGAAGTGCAACTTCGGCCAGGAGATCGTCTTCCGGCACGACGGCCGTCCCTTCCTGGAGTTCCGCTCCCGCACCTGGGTGCTGGACGAGCAGGGGGAGAAGGTCCGCGCCCTGGAGACCGAGCACGCCTTCTGGCGGGTCACCAGCAACCAGCACGGCACCAGCGGCGAGCGCGAGATCGAGGTCTCCTCGGTCCGCGACGACGGCACCGTGGAGATCTGGTACGGCAAGCTGCACGACGGCAAGCCGCAGATCGACCTGGCCACCGACGCGGTCGCCCGGATCGAGGGCGCGGCCCCCTACAGCGGCGGCAAGCGGCTGTACGGCCTGGTCAAGGACGAGCTGCTCTGGGTCGGCGAGAAGGCCGCCCCCGAGGTGCCGCTGCGGCCGTACATGTCGGCCCAGCTGAAGAAGGTGCTCAACCCGGCGCAGCTGATCAACGACATCAACGACCTGCCGGACGACGGCATCGCGTTCTTCCGCTGAGCGGAGCGCGTACGCACGGGTAGGGGCCGACCGGGCGGTCGGTCCCTACACTTGTCGGCACGACCTCTCACCGGGCAGGGACACACGTGGCGAACAGCGAGAGCACCGACTGGAAGGCCGACCTGCGCGAGCGCGGCTACCGGCTGACCCCGCAGCGCCAGCTGGTGCTGGAGGCCGTCGACGTGCTGGACCACGCCACCCCCGACGACATCCTGTGCCAGGTCCGCAAGACCGCCAGCGGCGTCAACATCTCCACCGTCTACCGGACGCTGGAGCTGCTCGAGGAACTCGGCCTGGTCTCGCACGCCCACCTCGGCCACGGCGCCCCCACCTACCACCTGGCCGGCCGGCACACCCACCTGCACCTGGTCTGCCGGGACTGCGACGGGGTCACCGAGACCGACACCGCGATCGCCGCCCCGCTGATCGACAGCCTGCGCACCGAGCACGGCTTCGACACCGACCTCAAGCACTTCGCCATCTTCGGCCGCTGCGCCGACTGCACCGCCAAGCTGGCTGGCGGGCGGTCGTAAGCTGACCGGTATGAAGAGCCCGCTGCTTGCCCTGCCCGGTGCCGTTGCCGCCGAAGGTCCCGACGAGGGGGTCGCCGCCCACTACGGCGACCTGTTCCGCGAGCAGCGCGCGCTGGCCGCGGGGCGCGGCTTCGTGGACCTGTCGCACCGCGGCGTGATCACCGCGACCGGCCCGGACCGGCTGAGCTGGCTGCACCTGCTGCTCACCCAGCACGTCAGCGAGCTGCCGCCGCAGCACGCCACCGAGGCGCTGGTGCTCTCCCCGAACGGGCACGTGGAGCACGCGCTCTACCTGGTCGACGACGGGGAGACCACCTGGATCCACGTCGAGCCGGGCGACGCTCCCGCGCTGGTGAAGTACCTGGAGTCGATGAAGTTCTGGAACCGGGTCGAGGTCGCCGACGCCACCGAGCAGTACGCGGTCGTCTTCCTGCCGGCCGGCTCCACCGCCCCGGTCGAGCGGGCCGCCGCGGTGCGCGAACTCCCGTGGGGCCGCGACCTGTTCCTCCCGCGCGCCGAACTCGCCGCGGCCGCCGAGGAGTTCGGCCCGGCGGCGGGCGTCTGGGCGTACGAGGCGCTGCGGGTCGAGGGGCACCGGCCGCGGCTCGGCTTCGAGACCGACCACCGCACCATCCCGCACGAGGTGGACTGGCTGGGCAGCGCCGTGCACCTGCAGAAGGGCTGCTACCGGGGCCAGGAGACGGTCGCCCGGGTGCACAACCTGGGCCGGCCCCCGCGCCGCCTGGTCTTCCTGCACCTGGACGGCACCGAGGAGAAGCTGCCCGCGCACGGCGCCGAGGTCCGCGTCGAGGGCCAGGAGCGTCCGGTCGGCTTCGTCACCTCCTCGGCCCGCCACCACGAGCTGGGCCCGATCGCGCTGGCCCTGGTCAAGCGCAACACCCCGGTGGACGCGGTGCTGCTGGCCGACGGCGTCCCCGGCACCCAGGACGTGATCGTCCCGGCGTGACGGGGTGGCGCCCTCGTGAGGCCTTCTCGCTCCAGTGAGAGGGTCTCACTTCCATGACGGCCTATCATGATCATGATGGCCTTTCGCGTCCGTGAGGCCTTTTCGCGTCCGTGAGGCCCTCTCTCGCCCGCGAGACCCCCTCGTGGCCGTGAGGCCCCCTCGCGCCCGTGCGGGCCTCAGACCTCCAGCAGCACGGTGAACGGCCCGTCGTTCACCAGCGACACCTGCATGTCGGCGCCGAACCGCCCGGTCTCCACCTTGGCGCCCAGCGTGCGCAGTTCGGCCACCACGGCGTCCACCAGCGGCTCGGCGACCGGGCCGGGCGCGGCCGCGTTCCAGGTGGGGCGGCGGCCCTTGCGGGCGTCCCCGTAGAGGGTGAACTGGCTGATCACCAGCAGCGGGGCGCCGAGCTCCGAGCAGGACTGCTCGGGGCTGCCCGGGAACAGCCGCAGTGTCCAGAGCTTGCGGGCCAACTGGGCGGCCTGGGCGGGGGTGTCCTCGTGGGTGACGCCGACCAGGACGCACAGGCCCGGCCCCTCGATCGCGCCGACCGTCTCGCCGTCCACCGTCACGGCCGCCCCGGCGACCCGCTGCACCACTGCTCGCATGCCGTCATTGTGCCCGTCCGGGCTCACCGGGGGCGCGCGGCCTCCGGTTGCACGCCGGGGTCGCGCGTGGTGCGCCCCGATTCGTGCAGGTGAGCCGGTGGCGCGGATTCTTCGTACTAGCCAGGGGTGTTCGCCAGGGGGCCGTTCGGGTACTCGGGCGTGCGGCGCCGGGGCCCGGGGTGGCACGCTGTCCGACGGCCCGGGGCCACCCGGGCCCCGCGGTGGCGTCCGCCGTCCCGGCGAACCGCGTCACCCGCACGAGTGGCAGCGCCCGCCGGGGGGAACCCTGGAGGACGGGCGGCCCGTGCTACCGGCGGGCACTGGTACTACGGCAGGTGGTCGGATTGATGGACGTGAGCGCGGTCGACGGGCTGGCCGGCCTGGCCCTGGAGGAACTGCGGGTGCTCCGCCGGGACGCGTTGGAGCAGGAGGCCGACCTGTCCTACCTGCGCCGCCTGCTGCACGGCCGGATGGACATCCTGCGGGCCGAGCTCCAGCGCCGGGAGGTCCCGCTGACCGCCGCCGGCGAGGCCCAGTGCGCGCTGCTGGACCGGCTGCCGGCGATCCTCGCCGACGCCCCGTCCGCCACCCGCCGCCCGGCCCGGCACGTCACCCTCGGCCCGCCGCGCGGCGAGCGCTACCGGCGGGAGGCGGACGCCCTGATGGGCGACGTCCAGCTGGCCGACCTGTCCGCGCACGCCACCGCCGACCTGCTGGCCGCCGTCGAGCGGCTCGACGTGCACCAGCGCGAGGTCTCCGGCCGCCGGCACGCGCTGCAGCGCACCGCGGACGACTGCGGGGCGGAGATCACCCGCAGGTACCGTGAGGGGGAGGCCCGGGTCGACGACCTGCTCAGCGAACGCTGAGCGGGGCGACCGCGGCCGGGGCCACCCTCACCCTCACCGCACCGCCCCTGGAGACCCACCCGTGTCGCAGTCCGCCCTGCCCGCCCTCGCCGAGGTCATACGCTCCGGTTTCACCGAGGGCCGCCACCGCGGTTCGCTGGTCCTGCTCGACGCCGACGGCGCCGTCGAGTACGCGCTCGGCACCCCCGAACTGCCGGTCTACCCGCGCTCCACCGCCAAGCCCTTCCAGGCGGTGGCCACCCTGCGGGCCGGCCTCGACCTGCACGGCGAACAGCTCGCGCTGGCCGCCTCCAGCCACTCCGCCGAACCCTTCCACCGCGCCGCCGTGCGCCGGGTGCTGGCCGACGCCGGCCTCACCGAGGCCGCCCTGCGGCTGCCCGCCGACCTGCCGCTGGACCAGGTCGAGGCGGAGGAACTGCTGCGCTCCGGCGGGGAGCGCGCCCCGATCCTGATGGACTGCTCCGGCAAGCACGCCGCCTGGCTGGCCGCCTCCGCCGCCAACGGCTGGGACCTGGAGGGCTACCTCGACCCGGCCCACCCGATCCAGCGGCTGGCCCGCACCGCCCTGGAGGAGGCCACCGGCGAGCGCGCCGCCCACCTGGGCACCGACGGCTGCGGCGCCCCGCTGCTGGCCGTCTCGCTGACCGGCCTGGCCCGCGGCTACCGCGCCCTGCTGCTGGCCGGCCCCGGCACCGAGCAGCGCCGGGTCGCCGACGCGATGCGCGCCCACCCCGAGTACGTGGCCGGCACCCGCCGGGCCGACACCTGGCTGATGCGGGCGGTGCCCGGCGCGCTGTCCAAGATGGGCGCCGAGGCCGTCCAGGTGGTGGCGCTGGCCGACGGCCGGGCGCTCGCCTTCAAGATCGAGGACGGCGCGGAGCGCGCCCGCGGCCCGGTGCTGGCCGCCGCACTGCGCCGCCTGGGCGTCCAGGACCCGGTGCTGGAGCGGATCGCCGCCGCCCCGCTGCACGGCGGCGGGAACGTGGTCGGCGAGGTCCGCGCGGCGTTCTGAGCCCGCGCCCCGGGCGCCCCGTCGGCGGACGCCGGGATGCCCGGGGCGGCGCTTCGGTGCACGGTGGACGGCGGGGGGAGCCACCCGTCGCCGCACAGGGAGAGACCGCCATGACCGACCACACCTACCGGGTCACCGAGATCGTCGGCTCCTCGCACGAGGGCGTGGACGCCGCCATCCGCAACGGCCTGGCCCGGGCGAACCGGACGCTGCGCAACCTGGACTGGTTCGAGGTGGTCCAGGTCCGCGGCCACCTCAAGGACGGCGAGGTCGAGCACTACCAGGTCGGCCTCAAGGTCGGCTTCCGGCTCGACGACAACGACGGCGCCTGAACCGCCGCCGCGAGGACGAGCAGCAGGGCGCAAGCAGCAGGGGCGGGAGCCCGGGACTCCGGACTCCCGCCCCTGCACGCGCGGTGCGGGCCACCCCTGGGGGTGTCACGGCTCAGTGGCCGCCCTGCTCCTCCAGGCGCTTGATCGAGGC
Organism: Kitasatospora cineracea; assembly: GCF_003751605.1. Lineage (NCBI taxonomy): Bacteria > Bacillati > Actinomycetota > Actinomycetes > Kitasatosporales > Streptomycetaceae > Kitasatospora > Kitasatospora cineracea. The sequence goes on along the minus strand of NZ_RJVJ01000001.1, from coordinate 989,835 downwards.
CGTGATCTCGGCCTCGGCCTCGGCGCGGCCGACCCAGTCGGCGCCCTGGACGGACTTGCCGGGCTCCAGGTCCTTGTAGACCTCGAAGAAGTGCTGGATCTCCAGGCGGTCGAACTCCGACACGTCCTGCAGGTCCTGCAGGTGCGACCAGCGCGGGTCGGTCGCCGGGACGCACAGCAGCTTGTCGTCGCCGCCGGCCTCGTCGGTCATGTGGAACATCCCGATGGCGCGGCACTTGATCAGGCAGCCCGGGAAGGTCGGCTCCTCCAGGATGACCAGCGCGTCCAGCGGGTCGCCGTCGTCCGCGAGGGTGCCTTCGACGTAGCCGTAGTCGGCCGGGTAGCGGGTCGAGGTGAAGAGCATGCGGTCCAGACGGAGCCGACCGGTCTCATGGTCGACCTCGTACTTGTTGCGCGAGCCCTTCGGGATCTCGATCAGGACGTCGAACTCCAACGGTTCCTCCAACGGTCGGTACTGACAGAATCCAAGTGTCTCCTACGGCGGGGTGTGCTCAGGAAAGGGGCCGGTCGGTGAGATCAGGGACAGGGGTGGGACGCGGGCGCAGAGCCGCCCTCGCGGCCGCGCTGGGGGTGGTGCTGGCGGCCGGGGCGCTCACCGCGGACCCGGCCCTCGCCCAGCCCACGCCGAGCGCCGGGCACGGCCGGCACGCCGACGAGGGCAGTCAGGACGGCGACCGGGGCGGCGACCGGCAGGGCGACGGCCGCGGGGACGACAAGGACGGCGGCAGGAGCGACGGCCGGGGCGGCGGCGAGCAGCGCCGCGACGACCGGCACCGGGCCGTCCCGCTCAAGGGCCCGGTGCTGGCCGAGGGCGACGCCGCCGACAGCAAGGCGCCGACCGACGACGGGCTGCGCACCGCGCTCGGCGGCACCGTCCAGGACAAGGCGCTGGGCACCCTGAACTTCGCGGTCGCCGACGCCGCCACCGGCGAGTTCCTGTTCGGCGCCCAGGAGAGCACCCCGGCCACCCCCGCCTCCACCACCAAGCTCGCCACCGCGGTCGCCGCGCTCGCCCTGCTGCCCGCCGGGCACCGGATCGCCACCACCGTGGTCCGCGCCGCCCCCGGCGAGATCACCCTGGTCGGCGGCGGCGACCCCACCCTGACCGCGCTGCCCGCCGACCAGGTCCGGATCGGCGGCCTGCCGGCCGACCAGGACAGCGCCCCCGCCTCGATGGCCGACCTGGCCCACCGCACCGCCACCGCGCTGAAGGCCGCCGGCACCACCGAGGTGAAGCTCTCGTACGACACCTCGCTGTACACCGGTCCGCTGCTGCACCGTGACCACGACGCGATGAACATCGCCGCGGTCACCCCGCTGATGGTCGACGAGGGCCGGATCGACCCGCGCTCGCCCGACGAGGCCCCGGCCCGGGTGTTCGACCCGGCCGGGCAGGCCGCCGACTCCTTCGCCGGCTTCCTCGGGGCCGAGGGCGTCACCGTGCGGGGCAAGCCCGCCGCGGCCGCCGCGCCCGCCGAGGCCGCCGAACTGGCCCGGGTGGAGTCGCCGACGATCGGCCGGCTGGTCGAGCGGATGCTCACCACCTCCGACAACACGCTGGCCGAGGCGGTCGCCCGGCAGGCCGCGGTCGCCGCGAAGCAGCCCGCCAGCTTCGAGGGCGCGGCGAAGGCGGTCACCGACGAGCTGGCCGGGCTCGGGGTGCCGCTGGACGGCGTGCTGCTCACCGACGGCAGCGGCCTGGCCAAGGCCAACCTGATCCCGCCGATCACCCTGGTGAAGCTGCTCGCGGTGGCCGCCGCCCCCGCCCACCCGGAGCTGCGCCCGGTGATCACCGGCCTCCCGGTGGCCGGTTTCTCCGGCACCCTGGTGAACCGTTTCGGTGCGAAGTCCGGCGCCGGGGAGGCCGCCGGCATCGTCCGGGCCAAGACCGGCACCCTCCAGGGCGTCAACACCCTGGCCGGCACCGTGGTCGACGCCGACGGCCGGGTGCTGGCCTTCGCCCTGATGACCCGCACCGACGCCGACCCGGCCGCCGCCCGCGCCGCCGTGGACCGGATCGTCGCCCGGATCGCCGCCTGCGGCTGCTGACCCGGCCCGGCCGGCCGCAGCGGGCTTCCCCCCGGAGCCCGCTGACGGCGCGTCACCTCGCGGTCCGGGCTGGTGCGTCCCTCCCCCGGGCGGGGGCGAGCACGTACGGTGAGGGCATGACGAGCGCGAGCGGCGGTGCGGAGATGATCGACTGGAACCTCGCGGTGGCGACCGCGGTGCGGCTCGCCCGGCCGGGGCCGCGGATCGGTCGGGACGAGGCCCGGGCCGCCGTCGCCGAGCTGCGCCGGCACGCCGCGGAGGCCGAGCGGCACGTGCGCGAGTACACCGGCATGGGGTCGGCCTCGGCGGCGGGCACCCCGGTGCTGGTGGTGGACCGGCCGGGCTGGGTGCGGGCCAACGTGGCGGGCTTCCGGACGGTGGTGCGGCCGCTGACCGAGAAGCTGGCGGCCCGCCGGGAGGGCGGCGGGCTCGGCGCGGCGGCCGGCGCGGCCGGCGCGAAGGCCACCGGGGTGGAGGTCGGCGTGGTGCTGGCCTTCCTGTCGGCGAAGGTGCTCGGCCAGTACGAGACCTTCGCCCCGGCCGAGCTGCCGAGCGCCCCGGACACCCCGGAGGGCCTGTTCGACCAGCCGCGGCGCGGTCTGCCCGTCCCGCCCGGGCGGCTGCTGCTGGTGGCGCCGAACATCGTCCAGGTGGAGCGCGAACTCGACGTCGCCCCGCACGACTTCCGGCTCTGGGTGTGCCTGCACGAGGAGACCCACCGGACCCAGTTCAGCGCGGTGCCCTGGCTGCGCGACCATATCCAGTCCGAGGTGCAGGACTTCCTGGCGCAGACCGACGTCGACCCGGCGGCCTTCCTGGAGCGGCTGCGCGAGGCGCTCGGCGGCCTGCCCGTCCCGGGCCTGGGCGGCACCCGGCGGGAGGGCGGCGTGCCCAGCGTGACCGACCTGGTGCAGACGCCCGCGCAGCGGGAGATCCTGGCCCGGCTGACGGCGGTGATGTCGCTGCTGGAGGGCCACGCGGACGTGGTGATGGACGGGGTGGGACCGGCGGTGGTGCCCTCGGTGGCGGAGATCCGGGAGAAGTTCCAGCGCCGCCGCGACCGCGGCAGCGGCCGCCTCGACCTGGCGCTGCGCCGGCTGCTCGGGATGGACGCCAAGCTGCGGCAGTACCAGGACGGCGCGGTGTTCGTCCGCGGCGTGGTGGAGCGGGTCGGGATGGACGGCTTCAACCGGGTGTGGACCTCGCCGAACACGCTGCCGACCAAGGAGGAGGTCCACGACCCGGGCTCCTGGGTGGCCCGGGTGATCGGTTGAGCGCGGTTCCCGGACCGGTGCGCGTCCGGTCCCGACCGGCCCGTCGACCGGGTGAGTCGTACACCTGGAGGCAGCCGTAACGTTTCTCCATTCACCCGTACGTGGGACGGTGGATCCGCCGTTGGCGCGGGTGGCGTGGGCGGTGGCCGGATTCTGCGACCATCTGTGAGCGCCTGGTGACCGAGAGCTGACCGGTGCCGACGAACCCCCCTCCGCCAAGGAGTGCCAACCATGGGCCCACACCCCGCTGTCGCGGCGATACGCCTCGCCGTCCGCCGTACCCTTGCCGAACTCGCCGCGGAGGCGGGTGTCGTCCCCGGCGGGCAGGACCGCCCGCGGACGCCCGCGCCGGTGCCGGTGCCCGCGCTGGCCGGCACCGCGACGGTGCCCGGCACGCTGATCGGCAACGCCCGCCGGCACCCCTCCGGCCTGCCCCGCACGCCCGCCGCGCCCGGCTCCCCGCTGGTGCTGGTGGCGGTCTCCGGCGGCGCCGACTCGATGGCGCTGGCCACCGCCACCGCCTTCGAGGCCCCCAAGCTCGGCCTGCGGGTCGGCGCGGTGACCGTCGACCACGGCCTGCAGGACGGCTCGGCCGAGCGCGCCGAGCAGGTCGCCGTCCGGCTGCGCGAACTCGGCCTGGACCCGGTGGAGGCGGTCGCCGTCCGGGTGGGCCGCGGGGGCGGCCCGGAGAACGCCGCCCGGGACGCCCGCTACGCCGCGCTCGACCTGGCCGCCGAGCGCCACGGCGCGCTCGCCGTGCTGCTCGGCCACACCCGCGACGACCAGGCGGAGACCGTGCTGCTGGGCCTGGCCCGCGGCTCCGGGGCCCGCTCGCTGGCCGGGATGCCCGCCCAGAAGGGCCGCTACCGCCGCCCGCTGCTGGAGCTGGACCGGGCCGCCACCCGGCAGGCCTGCGCCGCGCAGTCCATCCCGGTCTGGGACGACCCGCACAACGCCGACCCGGCCTACACCCGCTCCCGGGTCCGGCACGAGGTGCTGCCGGTGCTGGAGAAGCACCTGGGCGGCGGCGTGGTGGAGGCGCTGGCCCGCACCGCCCGGCTGTTCCGCGACGACGCCGACGCCCTCGACCAGTGGGCCGCCCTGGCCGAGCGCGACCTGCGCTCCCCGGACGGCGCCCTGGACGTGGGCAAGCTCGCCGAACTGCCCCCCGCCGTGCGCCGCCGGGTGCTGCGCCGGGCCGCACTGCGCGCGGGCTGCCCGGCCGGCGACCTGTTCGCCCGCCACCTGGAGACGGTGGACCTGCTGGTCACCGGCTGGCGCGGCCAGGGCCCGCTGCACCTACCCGGGGGCGTCGAAGCCGTGCGCCGGTGTGGCACGCTGGTGTTTCGGAGGCAGGGCGGCTGAGCACGAACCAGTCGTACTACCGCCGCCGAACCCAGACCCCGAACGTTTGAGGACGTATCCCCGGTGGACCAGAACGACATGGGCGCAGACCTCGCGAAGGTGCTCATCAGCAAGGACGAGATCGACGCCAAGCTGGCGGAGCTGGCCGCACGGATCGATCAGGACTACGCGGGGAAGGACCTGCTGCTGGTCGGCGTCCTCAAGGGCGCCGTGATGGTGATGGCCGACCTGGCCCGGACGCTGCACAGCCAGGTGACCATGGACTGGATGGCGGTCTCCTCGTACGGGATGGGCACCAAGTCCTCCGGCGTGGTCCGGATCCTCAAGGACCTGGACACCGACATCGCCGGCAAGGACGTGCTGATCGTCGAGGACATCATCGACTCCGGTCTGACGCTGTCCTGGCTGCTCGGCAACCTGGGTTCGCGCGGCCCGGCCTCGCTCAAGGTGTGCACCCTGCTGCGCAAGCCGGACGCCGCCAAGGTGGAGATCGACGTCGAGTACGTCGGCTTCGACATCCCCAACGAGTTCGTGGTCGGCTACGGCCTGGACTACGCCGAGAAGCTGCGCAACCTGCCGTTCATCGGCACGCTGGCGCCGCACGTCTACGGCGGCTGAACCGTCCGGGCGACGGGTGGGAACAGTGTCCCGTTCCCACCCGTTGTGCGGGGGTAGGAAAATAGCCCGCACCGTGGTGCGATCCCGCCGGGACCGGGGGTCGCTGCGGTACGGTCCAATCAAACGCTCGTCTTACGAGCACATATCGGATGCGCCGAGGCCCCACAGCCGAGCAGCGCCCGTTGAACTGGCAGGAGGGACGGGGCGGTGACGCCCCGCATGGATGGACGTCAAGCGATACTTCCGTGCGCCGATCATGTGGGTCGTGCTGGCCGCCCTCGCCGTGTTCGCGTTGATGGAGCTCGTCTCGGATTCGAGCGGCTACAAGACTGCGGACACCGGGCAGATCGTCAGCGCCATCGACAACAACCAGGTGAAGTCGGCGCAGCTCACCACCGGTGACTCGAACCTCATCAAGATCCAGCTGCAGGACGGTCAGAAGCTGAAGGCCGGCTCGAACGGCAAGTCGCCGTCCGGCACCCGCTTCCAGGCCTCCTACACCGGCGAGCAGCAGGCCGCCGATCTGGCCAAGACCCTGCAGGACAAGTACGCCGGCGGGCAGATCGCCGACGGTTACACGGTCAGCCCCGAGAAGCAGTCGACGATCGTCAGTCTGCTCTTCTCGATGCTCCCGATCGTGATCATCGTCCTGGTCTTCCTGTTCCTGATGAACCAGATGCAGGGCGGCGGCTCCCGGGTCATGCAGTTCGGCAAGTCCAAGGCCAAGCTGCTCACCAAGGACACCCCGAAGACCACCTTCGCGGACGTCGCGGGCGCCGACGAGGCGGTCGAGGAGCTCCACGAGATCAAGGAGTTCCTGCAGGAGCCGGCCAAGTTCCAGGCGGTCGGCGCCAAGATCCCCAAGGGCGTGCTGCTGTACGGCCCGCCCGGCACCGGCAAGACCCTGCTGGCCCGCGCCGTCGCGGGCGAGGCGGGCGTGCCGTTCTACTCGATCTCCGGCTCCGACTTCGTCGAGATGTTCGTCGGCGTCGGCGCCAGCCGCGTCCGCGACCTGTTCGAGCAGGCCAAGGCGAACGCCCCGGCGATCATCTTCGTCGACGAGATCGACGCCGTCGGCCGGCACCGCGGTGCGGGCCTCGGCGGCGGCCACGACGAGCGCGAGCAGACCCTCAACCAGCTGCTGGTCGAGATGGACGGCTTCGACGTCAAGGGCGGCGTCATCCTGATCGCCGCCACCAACCGCCCCGACATCCTGGACCCGGCGCTGCTGCGCCCCGGCCGCTTCGACCGGCAGATCGCGGTCGACCGTCCGGACCTCCAGGGCCGGCTGGACATCCTCAAGGTGCACCAGAAGGGCAAGCCGATCGCGCCGGACGTCGACCTGTCGGCCGTCGCCAAGCGCACCCCCGGCTTCACCGGCGCCGACCTGTCGAACGTGCTGAACGAGGCGGCGCTGCTCACCGCGCGCTCCGAGAAGAAGCTGATCGACAACCAGATGCTGGACGAGGCGATCGACCGCGTCGTGGCCGGTCCGCAGAAGCGCTCGCGGATCATGTCCGAGAAGGAGAAGAAGATCACCGCGTACCACGAGGGCGGCCACGCCCTGGTCGCGGCGGCCTGCAACTACTCCGACCCGGTGCACAAGATCACCATCCTGTCCCGGGGCCGCGCCCTGGGCTACACGATGGTGCTGCCGGACGAGGACAAGTACTCGACCACCCGCAACGAGATGCTCGACCAGCTGTCCTACATGCTGGGCGGCCGGGCGGCGGAGGAGCTGGTCTTCCACGACCCGACCACCGGCGCCTCGAACGACATCGAGAAGGCCACCGCCACCGCGCGGGCCATGGTCACCCAGTACGGCATGAGCGAGCGCCTCGGCGCGATCAAGTTCGGCTCCTCCGACTCCGAGCCGTTCCTCGGCCGCGAGATGGGCCACCAGCGCGACTACTCGGAAGAGGTCGCCGGGCTGGTGGACGAGGAGGTCAAGAAGCTGATCGAGACGGCGCACAACGACGCCTGGGAGATCCTGGTCGAGAACCGGGACGTGCTCGACAACCTGGTCCTCGAGCTGCTGGAGAAGGAGACGCTGAACAAGGAGCAGATCGCCGAGATCTTCACTCCGGTGATCAAGCGTCCCCCGCGTCCGGCCTGGACCGGGTCGGCCCGCCGCACCCCGTCCACCCGGCCGCCGGTGCAGTCGCCGAAGGAGCTGGCGCTGACCAACGGCGCCGCGCCGACCGCGGGCGACCCGGTCGACGTCGTGAAGCTCCCGCCGGTCGACGGCGGCCAGGTCGAGAGCTGACCGACCGCACAACCGTTCGGAATGGATGCCGCGTTTCCGGGGTTTGTACCCTGGAGGCGCGGCATTCGTGCTGCACCGACCCTCTTTACCGAGATTTTTCCGACTGACGAGCAGCGAGGCACGCATGATCGATCCGGTGACGCTCGACGGTGAGACCCCCGTCCGCGAGTTCGACCAGAAGCGGGCCGAGAACGCCGTCCGCGAGCTGCTGCTCGCCGTCGGGGAGGACCCGGACCGCGAGGGCCTGCTGGAGACGCCGGCCCGGGTGGCCCGCGCCTACCGGGAGATATTCGCCGGGCTGTGGCAGCAGCCGGAGGACGTGCTGACCACCACCTTCGACCTCGGCCACGACGAGATGGTGCTGGTCAAGGACATCGAGGTGTTCTCCACCTGCGAGCACCACCTGGTGCCGTTCCGCGGCGTCGCGCACGTCGGCTACATCCCGTCCACCAGCGGCAAGATCACCGGCCTGTCCAAGCTGGCCCGGCTGGTCGACGTGTACGCCCGCCGGCCGCAGGTGCAGGAGCGCCTGACCAGCCAGGTCGCCGACGCGCTGATGCGGATCCTGGAGCCGCGCGGCGCCATCGTGGTGTTCGAGTGCGAGCACATGTGCATGTCGATGCGCGGCATCCGCAAGCCCGGCGCCAAGACCATCACCTCCGCCGTCCGCGGCCAGCTGCGGGATCCGGCCACCCGCAATGAGGCGATGAGCCTCATCATCGGCCGCTGACGCACCGTCAGACCTCCGCAGGGGCGCCACCCGCCACGGGTGGCGCCCCTGCGCGTCAGGGCCGCGGCTCGCGGTCCGGCGGCGGGGCGAGGTGGTCGCCGAGCCACTCCAGGGTGGCGGGCAGCTCGCGGCGCCAGCTCTCGAAGGAGTGGCCGCCGTCGGGCAGGACGATCGAGTCGACCTCCAGCTCGGGGTGGGCCGCGGACACCTGCCGGGCCTCGGCCAGGAACTGCTCGGTGGCCGCGTAGTCGTCCTCGGCCCGGGTGGAGACCAGCAGCAGGTCGGCCCGCGGCGCGGGCAGGTGCTTCAGCCGCCAGTTCAGGTCGGACTGCTGGGCGGCGTCCTTGTCGCCGCGGAACAGGTCGCCGTCCGTCCAGCGGTCGTTGGGCACCGTGTAGTCGGCGTGCATCCCGGCCGCGGTCCGGAACGTGCCGGGGTGGCGCATCGCCAGCCGCAGCGCGCAGGACCCGCCGGTGGAGTAGCCGAACACGCCCCAGGAGTCCGCCGACCGGCCGACCCGGTACGCGGAGCGCACCGCGGCCGGGACGTCCTGGGCGAACCAGGTCTCCGCCTTCGGACCGCCCGGGACGTCCACGCACTCGGTGTTGCGCGGCGGGGCCACCGTCGGGCGGGCCATCACGATCACGGTCGGCGCCAGCTGCCCGGTGCGCTGCAGCTCGGCGGCGGTCTGCGGCAGCCGCAGCCCCTCGACCAGGTGCAGCGACGGGCCGGGGTAGCCGGCCAGGGCGAGCAGCACCGGGAAGCGCTCGCGGGCGTAGCGCGGGTTGAAGTACTCCGGCGGCAGGTAGACGAAGACCTGGTCGGACAGGCCGGAGGCGGGGCCGGCGATCCGCACCGAGTCGACCCGGCCGACCTCCTCCGGGGGGCCGGCGGGCAGCACGTCCCTGACGCCCTCCAGCCCGCCCTCGGTGGTGGGCCGCACCAGCTGCCCGCCCGCCGGGGCGGCCTCCGGGCCCTTGGCGGCGGCCAGTGCGAGCGGGGCGCCGCCGGGGCGCAGCAGGTCGTTCCAGGAGCTGTAGAAGCCGTACGCGTCGTTGACCGACAGCAGCAGCACGCCCAGCACCGCCAGTTGGGTGACCGTCAGCAGGCCGAGCCGTCCGAGCACCGGGAGCGGGCGCTGCCGGGCCAGCCGGGGCCACAGCCACAGGGTGCCGAGCAGGGCGGCGGCGGCCACCGCGGCCAGCGTGTACACCAGTGTCCGGCTGGTGAGCTCCATGCCTTCCGGTCCCTCCTCGACTCCCGCCCCGCCATCGTCATCTGACGGTCCGTCGGAAGCGAATGGGGGTACGCTGACCGGGCGTCGGAAACCCGTGCGAATAGCCCCGGTGCCGGAAGGGGAACCGTCGCAGTGGAACGCGGCGTCCATCGGGATGCCGGACGCGCCGAACCGCCGGTCGGGCGGGCACGGGTGCGGACGAGGCCGGGGAGTCGTGTCCCCCGGACCGATGAGCGCAACCGTTCGATCCGGGCCCCCGGCGAGCGGACCGGAACGCCCCGTGGACCGCACTTGACGTGCGGATTGCCAGAAAAAGGAACAGTCATGAAAGTCCATCACGCCCCTGTTCCCGGAGTGCGCGCGCAGCGTCCCGGTGCCTCTAGGCTGAGTTCCCATGAGCGCTCCCGTGTCCGCTGAGACGACATCCGACGCGCCCCGACACCGGGGCCTGCAGGCGCTCCGCAGCCAGGCCGCCGCAGTGCCGCGGGCCTGGCTGCCGGGCGCGGTCGGGTACGCCTGCCTGGCGATCGGCCTGATCGACATCGCCGTCGCGCTCTCGCCCCGGCTGCGGCTCACCCGGGTCCACACCGTGGTCGGCCAGCTGCCCGGCGGCACCACCTCGCTGGCCGCCGCCGGCACCCTGATGGTCGGCATGCTGCTGGTGCTGCTCGCGCACGCGCTGCGCCGCCGCAAGGCGCGCGCCTGGCGGGCGGTGTGCGTGCTGCTGCCGGTCGGCGCGGCGCTGCACCTGCTGCGCTGGCACCAGTTCGGGCAGGCCGTGGTCTCGCTGGCGCTGCTGGCCGTGATGCTGGTGCACCGGCGCGAGTTCTACGCCAAGGCCGACCCGCGCACCCGCTGGCGGGCGGTGGCCGCGTTCGTGCTGCTCGGCGCGGTGTCGGTGGGCCTCGGCCTGGTCGTGGTGTCGGTCCGCTGGAAGGCGGAGGTCGGCGACCCGTCGCTGTTCCAGCGCCTGGAGCAGGTCGGCTACGGCCTGTTCGGCTTCGAGGGGCCGATCCACTACACCTCCGACCGGATCAGCGACCTGGTCGGCTACTCGCTCGGCGCGCTCGGCCTGGTCACCGCGCTGAGCACCGCCTACCTGGCGCTGCGCCCGGAGAAGCCCGAACCCGAGCTCACCCCCGAGGACGAGGTCCGGGTGCGCGAGCTGCTGGCCCGGCACGGCCGGCGCGACTCGCTCGGCTACTTCGCGCTGCGCCGCGACAAGAGCGTGCTGTTCTCGCCCACCGGCAAGGCCGCGATCTCCTACCGGGTGGTCTCCGGCGTGATGCTCGCCTCCGGCGACCCGGTCGGCGACGTCGAGGCCTGGCCCGGCGCGATCAAGGTCTTCATGGCGACCGCCCGCGAGCACGCCTGGGCCCCGGCCGTGATGGGCTGCTCCGAGGTCGGCGGCGAGGTGTGGACCCGGGAGGCCGGGCTGGACGCGATCGAGCTCGGCGACGAGGCGATCGTCGACACCGCCGCCTTCTCGCTCTCCGGCCGCGCCATGCGCAACGTCCGGCAGATGGTCAAGCGGATCGAGCGCAACGGCTACTCCTGCAAGGTGCGCCGGGTCGGCGACCTCACCCTGGAGGAGAAGCGGCAGATCGGCGACGCGGCGGCCCGCTGGCGCGGCACCGACACCGAGCGCGGCTTCTCCATGGCGCTCGGCCGGTTCGGCGACGCCGGGGACGACGACTGCGTGGTCGTCACCGCGCACAAGACCCCCGAGGAGGGGCAGCCGGCCACCGGCGACGACCTGAAGGCGGTGCTGCACTTCGTCCCGTGGGGCGAGGACGGCATCTCGCTGGAGCTGATGCGCCGCGACCGGGAGGCCGACCCGGGCCTGAACGAACTGCTGATCGTCGCCGCCCTCCAGGAGGTCGGGGCGATGGGCGTGCGCCGGGTCTCGCTGAACTTCGCGATGTTCCGCTCGGCGCTGGCCCGCGGCGAGCGGATCGGGGCCGGGCCGGTGCTGCGGGCCTGGCGCGGGCTGCTGGTGTTCCTGTCGCGCTGGTTCCAGATCGAGTCGCTGTACAAGTTCAACGCGAAGTTCCAGCCCACCTGGGAGCCGCGCTTCCTGGTCTACCAGCACACCCGCGACCTGCCGCGGATCGGCTTCGCCGCGATGCAGGCCGAGGCGTTCATCACCCTCGGCATGCCGCGGTTCGGCCGCAAGCGGCAGCGCCAGGGCCTGATGCAGGAGCCTGCGGCGCAGCTGGGCAAGGCGGCGTAAGCGACAGCCGGGGCGGGGGAGAGCAGGGCGCAAGCCGGGGCGCGGGGAACTGCGCGCGGAGGGAGTCGCACGTCGGTGCGGTCGCGGGATAGTGCAACACACTGTCCTGCGGGGCGATCTGGCTGTGCGTGCTCGGTTGGCCGCGCAGTTCCCCGCGCCCCTGCTTGCGCAGGGTCTGGTGCGGCAGGTCTTCCCGTGGCCCTGGTTTCGCAGGGTTTTCGGGGGTGCGTCGATAATGGGACGCATGAGCGAGAACGTCCCCGGTCTGCCCGTCCTCGAACGCTGTGCGGTGATGGGGGTGGTCAACGTCACGCCGGACTCCTTCTCGGACGGCGGGATGTGGCTGGACCCGGCGAAGGCGGTCGCGCACGGGCTGGACCTGGTGGCGCGCGGGGCGGACCTGGTGGACGTGGGGGGTGAGTCGACCCGGCCGGGGGCGGTGCGGGTGACCGAGGCGGAGGAGTTGCGCCGGGTGGTTCCGGTGGTCACCGAGCTGGCCCGGGCCGGGGTGGTGGTCTCGGTGGACACGATGCGGGCGGGTGTCGCCGCGGCGGCCGTCGCGGCGGGCGCCCGGGTGGTCAACGACGTCTCCGGCGGGCTCGCGGACCCGGAGATGGCGGGCGTGGTCGCCGACACCGGCGCGCCGTTCGTGGTGATGCACTGGCGCGGCCAGTCCGCGGACATGGACGCCCTCGCGGTGTACGGCGACGTGGTCGCGGACGTGGTGCGGGAACTGACCGTCCGGGTCGAGGAGTTGCTGGGCGCGGGCGTCAAGCAGGAGCAGCTGATCCTGGACCCCGGCCTGGGGTTCGCCAAGACCGGGGCGCACAACTGGGCGCTGCTGGGCCGGCTGGACGCGCTGACGGCGCTGGGACGGCCGGTGCTGGTGGCGGCTTCGCGCAAGCGCTTCCTGGGTACGCTGCTGGCCGACCCGGAAACCGGGGAGCTGCGCCCGGCGCGGCAGCGGGACGACGCCACGGCGGCGGTCTCGGTGCTGTCGGCGAAGGCGGGCGCCTGGGCGGTCCGGGTGCACGACGTGTCCGGCACGGCTGACGCCGTGAGAGTCGTCGCGGCCTGGGAGCAGGCGGCGCAGAGGGGGTAGACGTGGCGGATGCAGTGAGCGGCGGCAACGACCGGGCAGCGGCGCTGGAGCCGGACGAGGAAGCCGTCCTGGCGGTCAACCAGGCGTTGTACGAGGCGCTGGAGAACGGCGACCTGGAGGCCGTCGAGGAGATCTGGCTGGGGCCGGACGAGGCGGACGACAAGGGCGGGGTGTTCTGCGTCCACCCGGGCTGGCCGGTGCTGATCGGCCGGGCTCAGGTGACCAGGTCCTACATGCTGATCATGGCGAACACCGAGTACATCCAGTTCTTCCTGACCGACGTCGAGGTGGACGTGCAGGGCGATGTGGCGCTGGTCACCTGCACGGAGAACATCCTGTCCGGTGGCGAGCCGGAGGAGGAGGGCGAGCTGGGGCCGCTGGTGGGCGGCAAGGTGGTCTCGACGAACCTGTTCCGGCGGACGTCAGGGGGCTGGAAGCTGTGGTCGCACCACGGGTCGCCGGTCCTCACCAGTGGGGACGACGAGGACGACGAGGACGAGTAGCGGCGCCGCGTCAAGGGCCGCGGCGGCCGGTCCGATCGGGTGGGCGGCCGGGGAGGCGGGCCCGGGCGGTCGGTGCTCGAAGGTAGATTCGAGGCGCGGCGGGCGACGGTGCCCGCCGTTCCCCGCCCCCGGGCGGGGCCGTCAGCTGGGAGCAGTGATTCTTTTGCTGGACCGCGTCACCCTGCGCGGGCTCCGTGCCCGCGGCCACCACGGCGTCTTCGAGCGCGAGCGGATCGAGGGGCAGACCTTCGTGGTCGACCTGACGCTGTTCCTCGACACCCGCCCGGCCGCCGCGGGCGACGACCTGACCCGCACCGCCCACTACGGCGTGATCGCGGAGGAGGCCACCGCGGTGATCGCGGGCGATCCGGTCGACCTGATCGAGACGCTGGCCCAGCGGATCGCCGACCAGTGCCTGCGCCACGAGGTGGTCGAGGAGGTCGAGGTCACCGTGCACAAGCCGGACGCCCCGATCACCGTCCCGTTCGACGACGTCACCATCACGATCCGCCGGGGCCGCGCCTGACCGCGCCCGGTGGAGCCCGAGCAGAGGGAACTCCATTGGCCACGACCGACCCGACCGCCACGCCGACCACGTTCGACCTGCAGGGCAGGGTGGACCGCGTGGAGTCCACCCTGCACAGCCCCCGCACCGCCGCCGTCGCCCTGGGCAGCAACCTGGGCAACCGCCTGGAGACCCTGCAGGGCGCCGTCGACGCGCTGGAGGACACCCCCGGGGTGCGGGTGACCGCACTGTCCGCGGTGTACGAGACCGACGCCGTCGGCGGCCCGGAGGACCAGCCGAGCTACTTCAACGCCGTCGCCGTGCTGCGCACCTCGCTGCCCCCGCAGGACCTGCTGGAGCGGGCCAACGCGGTGGAGGACGCCTTCGGCCGGGTCCGCGAGGTCCGCTGGGGGCCGCGCACCCTGGACGTCGACGTGCTCGCCTACGAGGGCGTCACCAGCGACGACCCGCACCTGACGCTGCCCCACCCGCGGGCGCACGAGCGGGCGTTCGTGCTGGCCCCCTGGCAGGACGCCGACCCGGCGGCCGAGGTACCGGGCCACGGGCCGGTCGCCGAGCTGCTGGCGGGCCTCGGCGGGGCCGAGGCGCAGGGCGTGCGGCTGCGCGGGGACCTGCAGCTGCGGCTGCCCGAGTAGCCGGGGCGGGCCCCGGGAACTTCCGGGCGCACGCGGGCGTAGCTCCCTGCGGGTGCGACCGGGCCGGTACGGTGGCCTGGTCGTGTCCCCGCCGTCGTACCACTGGAAGGAAGCCCGTCCGCGTGAAGCCGCTCCGTCTCCGCCTGCTGCTCGGCATCACCGCGATCACCGGGCTGCTGTCCTGGGGCGGCGCCCGGCTGTGGGACTCGCTGGGCACGCTGCCCGGGGTGCCCGCCTACGCGCCGTACGTGCTGGCGGCGATCGCCGTGGTGCTGCTGGCCGCGGCGGTGTCGCTGCGCTCCCGGCTGAAGGCGGTGCGCGAGCGGCAGCCCGGCGCCAAGGGCGTCGACCCGCTGCACGCGGCCCGGGCGCTGGTGCTGGGGCAGGCCAGCGCGCTGGTGTCCGCGGTGGTGACCGGGATCTACGCGGGCGTCGGGGTGTTCCTGCTCGGCTCGCTGGACGTCGCGGCCCGCCGGACGCAGGCGGCCACCGCGCTGTTCGCGGTGCTGGCCGGCGCGGCGGTGATCGCGGTGGCGCTGTGGCTGCAGCACATCTGCAAGCTCCCCGAGGACCACGACGACCCCGAGCACCCGCGCGGGACGGCCGCCTCCCCGCGCTGACGCACCGTCACGACGCCGTCGCCGTCCGTGGTTCTCGCGGACTGTCAAGGCCCGAACGGGGGGTGAGGCTGACAGCGCCGCGATTCGCACGCTAGTTTCTAGCCATGTCTCGCGGACGCCACCGTCATTCCTCCGTCCTCGGCCGGCTGCTGCCCCCGGTCGCCTCCGGTGTGCTCGTGCTCGCGGCGGTGGCCGCGCTGGTGGCCAGTCCGGACCAGGTGGCGGCCCGTTCGGTGGGCGTCGCCGCGGTGGTCGCCGTGGTCGGCCTGGCGCTGGTGCTGCGCCAGCGGGACCGGGCCGCCCGGACGTCGGCCCAGCTGGCCGTGGTGCGCCGGATGCGGGCCGAGGAGCGCTACGAGGAGCAGATCGCCGAGGCCGAGTACGCGGCCGAGGTCGCCGAGGAGCGGGCCACCCGGTTCGGGCGGCGGCTGACCGCGGAGAAGTCCCGGCTGGCGAAGGCCGAGACCGAGATCGCCCGGCTGCTGCGCGAGCGCGCCGTGATGGTCGCCGAGCAGGCCCTGAAGGAGGCCGAGGCGGCCCGCCGGGCCGTGGAGGCCGCCCGCCCCAGGAACCCCGTCACGCCCGCCTCCTACGTCCGCGCGCAGGCCGCGCTGCGGCACCTGGAGCGGCAGGCGGCGGTCGCCGAGGCGCGCCGCGAGGTGGACGAGCGGGCCCAGGTCGAGCTGCGCCCGAAGGTGCCGGAGCCGGTGCCGGCGGGCGGGGCGGCGGCGCTGCGCCCGGTCGGCCCGGCGCTGCCCGTGCAGGAGCGCCCGGCGGTGCCGGCGCCGCAGCGGCCGCGGGCCACCGCGTTCAGCTTCTTCGGCCGCCCCGGTGCGGCCCGGGCCGCGCTGCGGGCGGGTGCCCCGGTCCCCGCGGTGGGCGACCTGGCGGACGTGGTGGGCGACGAGGCGCTGGCCGACAGCGAGCGCTACGCGGTGCCGTCCGGCGCGCCGGTGGACGCCGCGCAGCCGCCGCACCGGGCGGTGGAGCAGCCGCCGAGCCACCAGCACGCCGAGTCGGACACCGAGTCCGAGGTGGTCGACCTGACCGCGCACGACGAGACCGAGCTGCTGGAGCTGCCGGAGCTGCGGGCCGGCCGCTCCTGACCGCGCCGCCGCACGTGCGAACGGCCCCCCGGGTGCTTCCCGGGGGGCCGTTCGCGTGGTGGTGCGGGGTCAGACGTTGACGCCGAAGTCCTGGGCGATGCCGACCAGGCCGGAGGCGTAGCCCTGGCCGATGGCGCGGAACTTCCACTCCTCGCCGTTGCGGTACAGCTCGCCGAAGATCATCGCGGTCTCGGTGGCGGCGTCCTCGGAGAGGTCGTAGCGGGCGATCTCGGCGCCGCCGGCCTGGTTGACCACCCGGATGTAGGCGTTGCGGACCTGGCCGAAGCTCTGGCCGCGGTTGGTGCCGTCGTAGATGGTCACCGGGAAGACGATCTTGGTGACGTCGGCGGGCAGCGCGGCCAGGTTGACGTTGATCGACTCGTCGTCGCCCGCGCCCTCGCCGGTGCGGTTGTCACCGGCGTGCACCACGCTGCTGTCCGGGGTGCTGGTGTTGTTGAAGAAGACGAAGTGCCGGTCCGAGTAGACCTTGCCCTCGCCGTTCAGGACGATCGCGCTGGCGTCGAGGTCGAACTCGGCGCCGGTGGTGGTGCGCACGTCCCAGCCGAGGCCGACGCTGACCGCGGCCAGGCCGGGGGCCTCCTTGGTCAGCGAGACGTTGCCACCCTTGGTGAGGCTCACGGGCATGGTCTGTGGTGTCCCTTCGGTCGGTTCTGCCCAGAGAACGCGGGACGGGCGGCCGTTGGTTCCACCACTCGGTGGACGGACGGATTTCTCCGTCCGGCGGACGCCCGGCGTCGATCAGATTCTCGGGTAGCGGCCCTGCACGGTCCAGACGTTCGGGTTCTCGGCGAGTCCCTCGTGCAGCTCGGTCAGGTCGGCCAGCACGTCCTGGAGGAAGTCCCGGGCCTCGCGGCGCAGTTCGGCGTGCCGGACCACCAGCGGCTCGTCGTCGGGGCGCCAGGTCGCGGTGATCTCCACCCAGCCGAACCGGCGGGCGAAGCGCAGCAGTTCGGTGTTCTGGGTGAAGTCCAGGTCCTCGGTGCGCACCCGGGCCTCCCGGCTGCCGCGCGGGCCGTCGTCGAGCCGCTCGACGACGTCGCACACCGCCCAGGCGAAGTCCAGCACCGGCACCCAGCCCCAGCGGGTCTCCAGCCCGGCGCCCTCGTCCGCCTCCAGGTAGACGTCGCCCGCGAACAGGTCGTGCCGCAGCGAGCGGACCGACGCGGTGCGGTAGTCGGTCTGCGGGGGGTCGGGGAGGCGGGTGGACAGCGAGTAGCCGAGCTCGATCACGCCCGCCATTGTGCCCGGTTAACCAGGTGACGGGGCCCGGGGGCGGGCGGGATGATGGGCGCATGACTGAGCCTGTGCGCGTACGGGGTTCGGTGGTCGTGCCCGACGCCGAGCTCGTCTGGCGCTTCTCGCGTTCCTCCGGCCCGGGCGGGCAGCACGTGAACACCTCGGACTCGAAGGTCGAGCTGCGGTGGGACCTGGCGGCCTCCGAGGCGCTGCCGCCGGTGTGGAAGGAGCGCGCCCTGGAGCGGCTGGCCTCCCGGCTGGTGGACGGGGTGCTGGTGGTCCGGGCCTCCGAGCACCGCTCGCAGTGGCGCAACCGGGAGGTGGCCGCGGCCCGGCTGGCCGCGCTGCTGGGGGAGGCCACCGCGCCGCCGCCGAAGGCCCGGCGGGCCACCAAGCCCAGCCGCGGCATGGTCGAGCGGCGGCTGGAGAACAAGCGGCACCGCGCCGGGCTCAAGCAGGGCCGGGGCCGGGTCCGCCCGGAGTGACGGCCGGTCAGCCGAGCTGCCGGTAGCCGCCGCGCAGGTACAGCAGCGGCCGGCCGGCCGGGGCGGGCACCTCGGCGGCGAGCACCCGGCCGAGCACCAGGGTGTGGTCGCCGGCCTCGATCCGCTGCTCGGTGCGGCACTCCACGGTGGCCAGCGCGCCGTCGACCAGCGGGGCGCCGGCGTGCGGGCCGCGGTGCCAGACGGCGTCGGCGAACAGCAGCCGGTCGCTGAGCCGGCCCTTCATGGCGAACCGGGAGGCGAGCGTGCGGTGCTCCTCGCCGAGCAGCGACACCGCCCAGGTCTCGGCCCGGCCCAGCAGTTCGTCCATCCGCGAGTCGGTGCGGACCGAGACCAGCACCAGCGGCGGCTCCAGCGACACCGACAGCAGGGAGGTCGCGGTCATCCCCGCGTCCTCGCCGTCCTCGGGGTCGTGCACGGTCAGCAGCGAGACGCCGGAGGCCAGTTGGCCGAGGGCGGCCCGGAACTCCTCGGGGGTGGCACCGGCCGCCGCCGCGGGGGCGGGGGCCGCGGGGGCGGCGGGGGACTGCGGAGAGCTGTACACGTACCGCACGGTAGTCGCCGGTCGGGCGGGCCGGTATCGGGCCGTGGTCGTAGGTCCGCTCGGCCTTTGGTCGCCGAGTCCTTGATCATTATGTGATTTGAGTCACAGTCACCGGCTATTGCTGACCGAGCGTGCCTATCGCAGTGCTCCCTGTGATTCAGTTCTTCTGGCAATCGGACGACAACCTTTCAAGAACCATCCGAAGCAGCCGGGGAGCCCCCGCATGGAAGCCGAGTCGGAGCCCTACGTCCGCCTGGCGACCCTCCGCACCTTGCACCGGGTCGTGGCGGACCTCAACGCTGCCCGGAGCCTGGCGGGGACCCTGCAGGCGGTCGTCGAGGGCGCCGTCCACGGGCTCGGGTTCGACGCCGCCGCGGTCAGCCTGGTGCGCCCCGACGGCGACCTGGTGGTCGCCGCCGTCTGGGAGATCGAGGAGAGCGCCTTCGGCGGCCCCACCGTGCTGCTCGGTCAGGTCGGCTCCCGCGAGTCCTGGGAGCGGATGCTCCAGGTCGCCGACCACTGGGGCACCCTGCGCTTCCTGCCGCACGACCGCGGCTGGGCGATCGCCACCGACGTCCCCACCTGGACCGGCGACGGCCCGATGCCCGTCTACGGCAACGACTGGCACCCCGCCGACGTCCTGCTCGCGCCGATGTACAGCGCCGGCGGCGACCTGCTCGGCATCCTCTCGGTGGACCGCCCGCGCAGCGGCAAGCGCCCCGGCGCCTGGACCCGCGAGGCCCTGGAGATGTTCTCCCTGCAGGCCTCCATCGCCATCGGCAACGCCCGGCTGCGCGCCGAGATGCAGCGCGCCCTGGCCCGGCTGGAGAAGGAGCAGCAGGCCCTGCGGGCCAGCGAGGAGTCCTTCCGGCAGGCCTTCGAGTACGCCCCCAGCGGGATGGCCATCACCGAGCTGCACGGCGACGCCACCGGCCAGCTCAGCCGGGTCAACGACGCGCTGTGCCGGCTGCTCGGCCGCCCCCGCGCCGCACTGCGCCAGCAGCGCTTCGTCGACCTGGTCCACCCCGACGACCTCGAACTGCTGCTGCGCACCAGCGCCGAGGGCGGCCGGGCCGAGCTGCGGCTGGGCCGCCGGGACGGCAGCTACCAGTGGGTCTGCCTGCGCAACTCGGTGGTCGCCGACGCCGCCGAGGGCCCCAGCTTCCTGCTCACCCACGTCGAGGACATCGAGGACCGCAAGCGCCACGAGCTCCAGCTCGCCCACCGGGCCAGCCACGACGCCCTCACCGGCCTGCCCAACGGCGCCGAGCTGCGGGCCCGGCTGGCCCGCCGGCTCTGCCCGATCGCCCCCGCCGCCGCGATCCCCGGCCAGGCGCCCCCGCCCGACGCCCCCCAGCAGCCCTCCCAGGCCGCCCAGGACGGCCGTCCGCCCGCCGGGGAGCCCGCCGCCCTCGCGCACGGCTACGCGGCCCCCGACGGGGCCCTGGAGCACGGCCGCGCCGCCTACCCCCCGGCCCCGCCCGCCCACCACGGCGCCCCCGCCCACCACGTGCACGCCGTCGTCCCCGCCGAGCAGCCGCCCGGCGACCTGTGGCACGGCCACCGCCGCGGCGGCGCCCCCGTCGGCGAGCGCGGCCTGGCCGTCCTCTACTGCGACCTCGACGGCTTCAAGCTGGTCAACGACCGGCACGGCCACAACACCGGCGACGCCGTCCTGATCGAGATCGCCCGCCGCCTGCAGCAGGTCGTCCGGGAGGGCGACACGGTGGCCCGGATGAGCGGCGACGAGTTCGTCGTCCTCGCCGACAACATCGGCCGCGAGGAGGCCAAGGAGCTGGCCGGGCGGCTGCGCGGGGCGATCCTGCCGCCGATGCGGATCGACAACCGGGCGGTGCGGGTCGGCGTCAGCCTGGGCATCGGCTGGGCCGGCTGCGGCATGAGCATCGACGAGGTGCTGCACTCCGCGGACGAGCGGATGTACGACGAGAAGCGCACCCGCGGCGGCGCAGCCCGGGGCTCGCGCGGCGAGCGCTCGCACCGCCGGGCGGGCTGAACCGCTTACCCCCTGCTCATCCGGGCCGGGTAGGGTGCCCTGGGTACAGAGACCATCCAGCTCCAGGGGAGTCGACCGTGACCACGCCCGGTGACAACGGCACCGCGCCCGAAGGCGCGGGCCAGGACGACCCCTTCGCGTACCTGTACCGCCCGGCGGAGGGCGAGCAGCCCGTCGCCGCCGAACGGCCCCGCAGCGGCTACCAGCGCCCGATGGAGGTCGGCCGCGCCTCCTACGGCGAGCGGCCCGCCTACCCGCAGGCCCCGCCGCCGCCCGGCCCCGCCGGGTACGGCCAGGAACCCACCGCCGCGCTGCCCCAGCAGCCCCGGTACGCCGAGCGCTCGCGCCCGAAGCCCGGCGAGGAGCGGCCCGCGGGCCGCGGCAAGGCCGCGGTCATCGGCGCCGTCGCCGTGGTCGCCGCGATCGCGATCGGCGCGGGCGTCGCGCTCTCCACCGGCGACCCGGACGGCAAGTCCAAGGCCGACCCGACCGGCAAGGCCGCGCCGACCGCGGCCGCGAACGCCGCGAACAGCCCCAGCGCGCCCGCGAGCAGCGCCGCGCCCAGCCCGAGCGCCGCGACCGAGCCGATCAGCGACGCGTCCAAGCTGCAGGCGACCGGCGCCGCGACCGACAGCACGGTCAAGGGTGCGCTCTCCGCCGGCGGCAGCTACCTCGTCCTGCAGGCCGGGTCGTCCTTCACCTGGACGGTCAACTCGGACGCCGGCGGGCAGACCAAGCTCTGGCTGCACTTCAACAACACCGGCACCGACCAGCCCGCGCAGGTCACCGTCAACGGCAAGGAGCACCCGGGCGGCGTGACCTTCAAGAACTACTCGAAGAACCCGGCCGCCGACCCGGCCCAGTCCTGGTTCAGCACCAACATATGGCCGGTGCTGCAGGCCGGGTCGAACACCATCACGCTGACCGTCCCGGCGGGGGCGGGCAACCCGGTGCTGCTGGACCAGGTCGCGCTGACGCCGATGAGCGTCAACGACTACCCGAAGTAGGGCGGCCGCGGCGCGGGGGAGGGTTCCCCCGCGCCCCCGGCTCAGGCCCGGGCGGAGACCACCCGGGCCAGGTGTTCGACGGTGGCCGTCATCGCGTCGCGGGCCGCGGTCAGGTAGGCGCGCGGGTCGGTGGCGGCGGGGTGGGCGGCCAGGTGGGCGCGGACGGCCGGGGTGCAGGCGAGGTTGAGCGCCGTGCCGATGTTGATCTTCACCATGCCGGCGGCGACCGCCGCGGCCAGGGCGTCGTCGGGGACGCCGGAGCTGCCGTGCAGGACCAGCGGGACGGGGACGGCGGCGGCCAGTTCGCGGATCAGGGCGTGGTCCAGGGCGGCGGTGCGGGTGGTCATCGCGTGCGCGGAGCCGACCGCGACGGCCAGTGCGTCGACGGCGGTCTCGGCGACGTAGCGGGCGGCCTCGGCCGGGTCGGTGCGGGCGCCGGGGGCGTGCGCGCCGAGCGGGGGCTCGCCGTCCTTGCCGCCGACCCGGCCGAGTTCGGCCTCCAGGTGAAGGCCGTGGCGGTGCGCCCAGGCGGTGGCCTCGGCGGTGGCCTTGACGTTCTCGTCGTGCGGGAGCGCGGAGGCGTCGAACATCACCGAGGAGAACCCGGCGCCGGGGGCGGCCCGCAGCAGGTCGGTGTCCTCGACGTGGTCGAGGTGCAGCGAGACCGGGACGCGGGCGGCGGCGGCGACCTCGGCGCAGGCGCGGGCGATCGGCAGCAGCCGGCCGCCGCGGTAGGCGACGGCGTTCTGGCTGAGCTGGAGGACCACGGGCGTGCCGGCCGCCTCGGCGCCGGCGGCGATGGCCTCGGCGTGCTCCAGGGTGATCACGTTGAAGGCGGGCAGGCCGCGGCGTTCGGCGACGGCGGCGGCGAGCAGGTCGAAGGTGCGGGCGAGCGGCAAGGGGGAGCTCCCGGTGGGGTGAGTAGCGAGGCGCAGGTTCCGCTGCTCACCCCCGTGGCGGGAGGACCCGGGACCGCCCGGAGGGGCGGCGCCGGGTCAGGCCGGGTTGCCGGCCCGGGCGAAGCGGTCCGCGCCGACGATCCACTCGCCGCGGCGCATCACCGCGGCGAGTTCGTAGCTGTCGGAGTCGAGGACGACCAGGTCGGCGTTCTTTCCGGCCTCCAGGGTGCCGATGGTGTCGCCCAGCCCCAGCAGGCGGGCGGGGACGGTGGACAGCGAGGTGACGGCCTGGTTCAGGGACAGGCCTAGGACGGTGACGGCGCGCCGGAAGGCGACGTCCAGGGTGAGGGTGGAGCCGGCGATGGAGCCGCCCTCGACCAGGCGGGCCACGCCGTCCTCGACCCGGACCTGGAGCGGGCCGAGCGGGTACAGGCCGTCGCCCATGCCGGCCGCGCCCATCGCGTCGGTGATCAGCGCGACGCGCTCGGCGCCGGCCGTGCCGTAGGCGAGTTCGACCACCGAGGGGTGCAGGTGGATGCCGTCGTTGACCAGCTCGACGGTGACCCGCTCGTCCTCCAGCAGGGCGACGATCGGGCCGGGGGCGCGGTGCTGGATGCCCGGCATCGCGTTGAACAGGTGGGTGGCCACGGTGGCGCCGGCGTCGATCGCCCGCAGGGTGACCTCGTAGTCGGAGTCGGTGTGGCCGACGGCGGCGATGATGCCGAGGTCGGACAGCATCCGCACCGACTCCAGGCCGCCGGGCAGCTCCGGGGCCAGGGTGAACATCTTCGTGTGGCCGCGGCCCGCGTCGGCGAGCTTGCGCACCAGTGCCGGGTCCGGGTCGCGCAGCAGGTCGGGGCGGTGGGCGCCGCACCGGTTGTGCGAGATGAACGGGCCCTCGAAGTGGATGCCGGCCAGCACGCCGTCCTCGACGAGTTCGGAGAGCACCGCCGCCTGGCGGCAGACCTCGTCGATCTCGCCGGTGACGGTGGAGGCCATCGTCGTGGTGGTGCCGTGCTCCAGGTGCGTGCGGGCGGCGGTGAGCGCCTCCTCGGCGATGCCGGAGGCGTACGAGGCGCCGCCGCCGCCGTGCACGTGCAGGTCGACGAAGCCGGGGACGACGGTGTACCCGGTGAGGTCGAGGTCGCCCGGTTCCACCTCGCCGCCGAGGCCCGCGATGCGGGCGCCCTCGACGGAGACCCGGCCCGCGTCGATCACCCCGCCGGGCAGGACCAGTCGGGCTCCGGCCAGTGCAGTACGGTCCGCGGTCACGCGGTCACCTCCATGGAGAGCAGATCCCAGGCGAGCAAGCCTGCGCCCAGGGACGCGGCGGTGTCTTTGAGCATGGCCGGTACGACCTTCGGGGGCATCTGGAAGGTCAGGCGCTCGGTCACCGCGGCGCGCAGCGGCGTGAAGAGCGTGTCACCGGCCTCGGCCAGCCCGCCTCCGACGATCACCGTGGACGGGTCGAGCAGGCTCTGCGCCAGCACGATGCCGTCGGCGAGTGCGTCCACCGCGTCCTGCCAGACCGCGAGGGCCCTCGGGTCGCCGGCGTCGACGGCGGTGGCGCAGGCGGCGGCGTCGGCCTCGGGGTCACCGCTGGCCTCGGCCCAGGCCCGGGAGACCGCGGAGGCCGAGGCCAGGGTCTCCAGGCAGCCGCAGGCGCCGCAGCCGCACTGCGGGCCGCCGGGGCGGACCACCACGTGGCCGATCTCGCCGCCGTAGCCGTGCGCGCCCGCCTCGATGGAGCCGTCGATGCCGATGGCGCCGGCGATGCCGGTGCCGAGCGCGATGAACAGGAAGCGCGAGACCCCCTGCCCGGCGCCGATCCGGCCCTCGGCGAGGCCGCCGGAGCGGACGTCGTGGCCGAGGGCGACCGGGATGCCGCCGAGGCGCTCGCCGAGCAGCTTGCGCATCGGCAGGTCGCGCCAGCCGAGGTTGGCGGAGAAGACCGCGATCCCGTTCTTCTCGTCGATCGTCCCCGGCACGGCGACGCCCGCCGCGAGGGGGGCGGCACCGAACCGGGTGCGGCCCTCCTGCGCCAGGTCGGCGGCGAAGTCGAGGATGGTGGCGACGACGGCGTCGGGGCCGTGCTCCCGCCCGGTCGGTCGGCGTGCTTCGAACAGCACGGAGCCGTCCTGGGCGACCAGCGCGGCCTTCATGCCGGTGCCGCCTACATCGAGTGCGATGACGTGCTTCACGGGGGACAGTTTCCCTTGGCCGGGTCTAAGAGGTCTAGTCCAGTTGCTCGATTGGTCTGGTCCTGAGAGGTGAGGTTTATCGCTCTTTGCAGCCTCCTGGGCGGTTTGGGTGGCGAAGCCGTTACCGGGCGTGCGGGCGGGCGGGGCTCAGCCGAGCACGATCGAGCGGGTCAGGTTGCGCGGCTCGTCCGGGTTCAGGCCGCGGTGCGCGGCCAGCGCGACCGCCAGCCGGTGCACCCGGACCAGGTCGGCCAGCGGGTCCAGGCCGTCCGCGCCGGAGTCGGCCACCAGCCGGCCGCCGACCGCGGCGACCTCGCCGGCCAGGCCCGCGGGCAGCTCGCCGAACATCCAGGCGGCCCGGCCCGGGGCGGTGATCGAGATCGGGCCGTGCCGGTACTCCATCGCCGGGTACGCCTCGGTCCAGGCCAGCGCCGCCTCGCGCATCTTCAGCCCGGCCTCCTGGGCCAGGCCGTTGGTCCAGCCCGCGCCGAGGAAGGAGATCTGCTCCAGCGCCACCAGTTCGTCCGGCACCTGCCAGGCCACCGCCCGCTCGGCGTCCGCGGCGGCCGCGGCGACGGTGCGCACCCCGGCCGGGAGGGCGCCCTCGGTCTCCAGGTGGGCCCGGAGCAGGGCGAGCACGGTGGTGGCGAAGCGGGTCTGCACCACCGAGCGCTCGTCGGCGAAGCCCAGGTCGACCAGGTGGTCGGCGGCGGCGGCCACCGGCTGGTCCACGCAGGCGGTGAGCGCGGTGGTCGGCAGGTCGGTGGCCGCCAGCAGCCGCAGCACCTCGGTGGTGGTGCCGGAGCGGGTGATCGCCAGCACCCGGTCGTAGCGGCGGGCGAGCGGGAACTCGGAGGCGGCGAAGGCGTCGGTCTCGCCGTGGCCGCCGGCCTCGCGCAGCGCGGCGTACGCCTGGGCCATGAACCAGGAGGTGCCGCAGCCCACCACGGCCACCCGCTCGCCGCGCCGCGGCAGGCCGGCCGGGCCGCTCGCCGCCAGGGCGGCGGCGGTGCGCCAGTCGTCGGGCTGGGTGGCGATCTCCTCGCCGGTCAGGCTGGTGTGCGGCATGGGTGCGGGCTCCTTCGGCTTCCCCGGGGACGGCGCGATGCGGACCGGAACCGCCCGAGGGCGAACCGAGTGCGCAAAGCTGATTGATTTATAGCTGTTTCGCGCATGATTGCGCAATGAGTGGAGCGGAGCCCGGGTGTGCGAAGCTGTCCCCGCCGGGCGCGGGGCGCGCCGGGCGGGGCGCGGGAGGAGCGGACGGTGTCCAGGTACGAGCGGTGGAACGCGCTGCTGGAACTGCTGGCCGAGCACGGCCGGCTGGACGTCGAGGAGGCGGCCGGCGAGCTCGACGTCTCGGCCGCGACCATCCGCCGCGACCTCGACCAGCTGGCCCGCCAGCAGATGCTCACCCGCACCCGCGGCGGCGCGGTGGCGCACAGCGTCTCCTACGACCTGCCGCTGCGCTACAAGACCGCCCGCAACGCCGACGCCAAGCAGCGGATCGGCACCCTGGTGGCCGGCCTGATCGCCCCCGGCGAGGTGGTCGGCCTCAACGGCGGCACCACCACCACCGAGGTGGCCCGGGCGCTCGCCGTCCGGCCCGACCTGGCCGAGCACCCGGAGAGCGGCCAGAGCCTCACCGTGGTCACCAACGCGCTCAACATCGCCAACGAACTGACGGTCCGTCCGCAGGTGAAGATCGTGGTCACCGGCGGCGTCGCCCGCCCCCAGTCGTACGAGCTGATCGGCCCGCTGGCCGCCCAGGTGCTCGGCGAACTCGCCCTGGACACCGCGGTGCTGGGCGTGGACGGGCTCGACACCGAGCACGGTGCGACCGCCCACCACGAGGGCGAGGCGGCGATCAACCGGCTGCTCGCCGAACGGGCCCGGCGGGTGGTGGTGGCCGCCGACTCCTCCAAGCTGGGCCACCGGGCCTTCGCCCGGATCTGCGGCCTGGAGGCGGTGGACACCCTGGTCACCGACAGCCAGGTGCCGGACGCGCTGGCCGCCGCCTTCACCGACGCCGGGGTGACCGTCCTGACCGCCTGAGCGCGCCGGAACGGGGGCGGGGCGGCGGCACGGTGAAGACCCGCGGTCGTCCGGATACCGGACAGTTGTGCAGTCCACGTTGCGCGGGGCGCAACAGGAACTGACACTTCGATAACTTCCGCCCCTACAGGTCTGGACCACTGTGAGCGGGAACTGCCAGGGTCGCGGCTGTCACCCTCCCGAAGGCGGTCCCCCTTGAAGCGATCAGCGCTGATCCCTCTCCCCCTCGTCGGATGCCTGCTGCTCTCCGGCTGCGGCGTCCTGTCCGGTGGAGGCGGGGTGACGCTCGACCTGGTCGCGGCCGACTACGGAACCGACGCCTCCAACAGCAGCAGCATCTACTGGAACAAGGTCGCCAGGGACTTCGAGGCCGCCAACCCCGGCATCAAGGTGAAGGTCGACGTGGTCTCGTGGGACGACATCGACAAGCACGTCGCCGACCTGATCGCCAAGGGGAAGACCCCCGACGTCGTGCAGACCGGCGGCTTCGCCGACCAGGTCGCCGCCGACCGCCTCTACCCCGTCGGCGACGTGCTCTCCATGGAGGCCCAGGCCAACCTGCTGGGCTCGTTCAGCAAGGCCGGCCAGGTGCTCGGCAGCCAGTACGGCATCCCGTTCATCTCCTCCAGCCGGGTGTTCGTCTACAACAAGGCGATCTTCGACAAGGCCGGCATCACCGCCCCGCCCGCCACCTGGGACGACCTGCGCAAGGACGCCGAGCTGATCAAGTCCAAGGTCCCGGGCGTCACCCCGTACGCGCTGCCGCTCGGCCCCGAGGAGGCCCAGGCCGAGTCGATGATCTGGACGATGAGCGGCGGCGGCGAACTCTCCGACAGCGTCGGCAACTACACCATCGACAGCCAGCCCAACCGGGACACCTTCAAGTGGCTGCGCACCAACCTGGTCGACCGCGGCCTGACCTACCCCGACCCCGGCCAGGCCAACCGCAAGGACGCCTTCACCGCCTTCACCAAGGGCGAGGTCGCCATGCTCAACGGCCACCCCGCGCTGATCAAGGCCGCCGCAGCGGCCGGCATCCAGTACGGCACCGCCGCGATCCCGCGCAAGAGCAAGGAGGTCAAGGAGGTCACCTTCGGCGTCGCCGACTGGCTGATGGCCTTCAAGGCCAACGGCCACCGGGCGGAGATCAAGAAGTTCCTGAACTTCACCCTCGCCAAGCAGAACACCCTGGCCTTCGACGAGGAGTACAACATGCTCCCCGTCACCCAGGACACCCTCGACGACATGTCGGCCAACGCCTCCCACCAGGACCTCGCCCAGTTCCTGCAGAACCTGCCCACCGCCAGCTTCTACCCCTACGGCGACCCCTCCTGGGACAAGGTCAGCAGCATGATCAAGCAGCAGATGGGCAAGGCCGTGAAGAGCGGCGGCGACCAGGTGCTCGCCGACCTGCAGTCCACCGCCCTCGCGGAGGCCGCCAAGGCCCGCCGGGCGGGCTGACGGGGGCCGGGCCGGGCCGGGCCGGGCGGGGACGGGCTGACGGGGGCGGGCGGGGACGGGCTGACGGGGGCGGGCGGGGACGGGCTGACGGGGGCGGGCGGGGACGGGCTGACGGGGGCGGGGCATAGCCTGGACGCATGGCCGAACTGACCGAACGCGACCGGGCCGTGCTCGCCCTGGAAGCCCGCGGGTGGCGGACCGCCGGTGCCAAGGAGCAGGCGATCCGGCAGGAGCTCGGCATCTCCGCCACCCGCTACCACCAGCTGCTCAACGCCCTGCTCGACCGGGCCGAGGCACTCGCCCACGACCCGGTCCTGGTCAACCGGCTGCGCCGGATCCGGCAGGCGCGGCGCGAAGCCCGGCAGTGACCACCGGCCCGATAGCCGCCCGGCGACCGGCGGCGGCCGGTAGCGTCGGGGGCATGGGAATCGCTGAACAGATCACGACCCAGGCGGGTCGGACCGGACTGGCGGGTCTGCTCGCCGATCCGAAGTCCGCCGTCGTGGGACTCGACTTCGACGGCACGCTCGCCCCGATCGTCGCCGACCCCGACCGGGCCCGCGCCCACCCCGGGGTCGTCCCCGCACTCGGCGCGCTGGCCCCGCTGGTCGGCGCGGTCGTCGTGGTCACCGGACGGCCCGCCGCGACCGCCGCCGCGTACGGCGGCTTCACCGCCGCCCCCGGCCTCGAACACCTCACCGTCCTCGGCCACTACGGCGCCGAACGCTGGGACGCCCGCAGCAACGCCGTCACCGCCGCCCCGCCGCCGCCCGGGGTGGCCGCCGTCCGGGGCGAACTGCCGTCGCTGCTCGCCGGGTTGGACGTGCCCGAGGGCACCTTCGTCGAGGACAAGGAACGCGCGCTGGCCGTCCACACCCGGCGCGCCCCCGAACCGGACGCGCTGCTGGAACGGCTGCGCGGCCCGCTCGACGAACTCGCCGGGCGGCACGGACTGGTGGTCGAACCCGGCCGGATGGTCCTCGAACTGCGGCCGCCCGGGGTCGACAAGGGGGCCGCCCTGCACGAGTTCCTCGCCGAACGGGACGCGGGCCCGGTCCTCTTCGCCGGCGACGACCTCGGCGACCTCGCCGCCTACGCGGAGATCGGCCGCCGCCGCGAAGCCGGCCACCCCGGCCTGCTCGTCTGCAGCGGCCCCGTCACCGGCGAACCCCCGGTCGCGGCCCTCGCCGAACGCGCCGACCTGCTGGTCGCCGGGCCGGCGGGGGTGGTCGACCTGCTGAACGGGCTGACGGAGCTGCTGCGCGGCTAGGGGCGACGAACGCGAAGCCGGGGGCGCGGGGGACTGCGCGAAGGGGGCACCTCCCAGCCCCCCTTGGGGCTGGGGGAGGGAGTCGCACGTCGGTGCGGTCGCGGGACAGTGCAACACACTGTCCCGCGGGGCGATCCGGCTGTGCGTGCTCGGTTGGCCGCGCAGTTCCCCGCGCCCCTGCTTGCGCAGGGTCTGGCGCGCAGCAGTTGCTCCCGCGCCCCCGGTTTCGCTCTGCGCGGCTACTGGAGCGCGTGGAGCTGGTCCAGGAACCACTGCTGGGGCGGGAGGGCGGTGGCGGCGGCGGCGAGGCGTTTGGTGCGGTCGGCGCGTTCGGCGGGGGGCATGGCGAGGGCCTCGGCGAGGGCGTCGGCGGTGGCGATGACGTCGTAGGGGTTGACGGTGATCGCGTCGTCGGCGAGTTCGGCGTACGCGCCGGCCTCGCGGGACAGGACGAGGGCGCAGCCGCGGTCGGAGACGACGGGGACCTCCTTGGCGACCAGGTTCATGCCGTCGCGGATCGGGTTGACCAGGGCGACGTCGGCGAGCCGGTACGCGGCGAGGGAGCGCGGGAAGTCGTCGTTGACGTGCAGGATGAGCGGCTGCCAGTCGGCGGTGCCGAACTCGGCGTTGATCTCCCCGGCGAGGCGCTGCACTTCGGCGGTGTAGTCGCGGTACTCGGCGAGGTCGGTGCGGGAGGGGTAGGCGAAGGCGATGTGGACGACGTTGCCGAGCCATTCGGGGCGGGTGCGCAGCAGGTGCCGGTAGGCGAGCAGGCCGCGGACGATGTTCTTGCTGAGTTCGGTGCGGTCGACCCGGACGATGGTGCGGCGGTCGCCGACGGCCTCGCGCAGGGTGGCGAGGCGTTCGTCGACGTCGGGCCGGTGGGCGCGTTCGCGCAGGAACTCGGCGTCGGCGCCGAGGCCGTGCACGCCGAGCCGGGTGGTGCGGCCGCCGTGGGTGACGGTCAGTTCGGAGCGGTCGACCTGCGCGCCGAGGACGGCCTCGCAGCAGTCGGCGAAGGCGAGGGCCCAGCGGCGGGTCAGGAAGGCGGCGCGGTCGGCGCCGAGGATGCCTTCGAGGACGGCGGCGGCGACGTCGTCGGGCAGCAGCCGGTAGTAGTCCGGCGGGGCCCAGGGGGTGTGCGAGAAGTGGCCGATCCGCAGGTCGGGGCGGAGTTCGCGGAGCAGGGCGGGGGCCAGCGAGAGGTGGTAGTCCTGCACCAGGACGGCGGCGCCGGGGGCGGCCTCGGCGGCGAGGGCTTCGGCGAAGGCGGCGTTGTAGGCCCGGTAGGCGGCCCACTCGGTGCGGAATGCGGCGTCGAAGGCGGGCTGCACGGGCGTCTGGTAGAGCAGGTGGTGGACGAACCAGAGGGTGGAGTTGGCGACGCCGTTGTAGGCGCGGGCGAAGGTCTCCGGATCGATGTCCAGCATTCGGACGGCCTGTCCGCCGACGTCGTGGCCGGCCAGGTCGAGGCGACCGTCGGGGGCCTGCCGGGCGGCAGTGCGGTCGGCGTCGGAGAGGGCGGCGCAGACCCAGACCGCGTTCGGGTCGTCGATCGCGGAGAGCCCGGACACCAGGCCGCCGCCGCCTCTGCGGAGGGTCAGCGTGCCGTCGTCCTCCGTGCGGAAGGACACCGGGCCGCGGTTGGAGGCCACCAGGATCGGGGCGGCTCCGGACTGCTGGGGGCGTTCGGACACGTGATCGGCCATACAGCCAACCTTGCCGTGCGATCACCGGACCAAACCACTCGGCGCGGCGCGGGCCGGGTGAACAGTGGGGGACCGGTGGAGGGCCGGGCGGGCGCCCGGGTCAGCGGTCGCGGTACTCGGGGACGGTGGCCATCGGGGGGCGTTCGGTGGCCGGGACGGGGTGGGTGCGGGGGGCGAAGCCCGCGGCGGTGCGGGTGTACTGGGTGAGCAGCGGCCGGACCAGGTCGGGGTCGGCCTTGAGGCGGTGGGTGCGGTCCAGGCGTTCCAGGGCGGTGCGGTAGATGGTGGCGGCCATCCGGCCGAGGGCCTGGCCGTCCTGGTGCCGGTGGTGCCGGACGCCGACGTCGACCTGGGCCAGCGCGTCCAGCCCGGCCAGCTCCAACGCGTCGACCAGCAGGCCGAGTTCGACGCCGTAGCCGGTCGGGAAGGGCAGTCGTTCCAGCAGACTGCGGCGGGCCGCGTACTCGCCGCCGAGGGGCTGGACGAAGCCGGCCAGCTGCGGCCAGTGCAGGCTGAGCAGCGGGCGGGCGACCAGTTCGGTGACCCGGCCGCCGCCGGCCGGGACGACGGCGCCGTCGGCCTCGAAGGGCCGGTCGTACATGGCCTTGACCAGCTGCAGGGCCGGGTCGGTGAGCAGCGGGCCGATGATGCCGGAGACGAAGGCCGGGTCGAACTCGCGCAGGTCGGCGTCGACGAAGCAGACGATCGCGCCGCTGGTGGCGAGCAGCGAGCGCCACAGCACCTCGCCCTTGCCGGGTTCGGCGGGCAGCCGGGGCAGGATCGCGTCGCGGTGCACCACCCGGGCGCCGGCGGCGGCCGCGGCGGCGGCGGTGCCGTCCTGCGAGCCGGAGTCGACCACCACCAGCTCGTCGACCAGCGGGACGCGCTCGACCAGCTCGGTGCGGATCGCGGCGACGATCTCGCCGACGGTGGGCTCCTCGTCCAGCGCGGGCAGCACCACGCTGACGGTGCCGGCCGCCCCGGCGGCGCGTTTGGCGGCCAGCAGCAGGTCGAGCGGCCGGTCGGCGGCCGTCCACGATCGGCGGCGCAGCCAGTCGGCCACCTCCGGCAGGACCCCGGGCTCGGGCTGCTCCGGCAAGTCTCGCTCCCTGTGTCGGTTCGTCTCGGGTGTCGGACGCGGGGGTGGGTCCGCGCGGGCCTTCGGATACAGTCTTCGTATTGCGATCGTGCCTTCGCACCCGGGGGTCGCTCGCAGCGTACGACCACAACTTCACAGAGCTCATCCAGAGGGACTGAGGGAACGGCCCGTTGAAGTCCCGGCAACCCTCCCGCGCGGCCAGCAGGCCCGGCGGGACAGGTGCCAATTCCGTCCCGGACGCGACCGCGCTCCGGGGAAGATGAGGAGAAAGGGCCTCGCCACCATGGCTGTTGACACCGCCGCACCCACCGCCGTCGACCTCGGTCCCGCGACCGCGCTGTCCTGTCGGGAGTGCGGGACGCGCTTCCCGCTCGGCCCGAGCTTCGCCTGCCTGGAGTGCTTCGGCCCGCTGGAGATCGCCTACGACTACGCGGGCTACGACGCCGAGGAGCTGCGCAAGCGGATCGAGGCCGGCCCGGCGTCGATCTGGCGCTACGCCCCGCTGCTGCCCGTCCCGGCCGACGTGGCCGGCAAGCCGAACCTGAACCCGGGCTGGACCCCGCTGGTCAAGGCCGACAACCTGGGCCGCGAGCTGGGCTTCACCGCGCAGCTGCACATCAAGGACGACTCGGGCAACCCGACCCACTCCTTCAAGGACCGGGTGGTGGCCTGCGCGATCGAGGCCGCCCGGGCCTTCGACTTCACCACGCTGTCCTGCTCCTCCACCGGCAACCTGGCCGGCGCGGTGGGCGCCGCGGCCGCCCGGGCCGGCTTCAAGTCCTGCGTGTTCATCCCGCACGACCTGGAGCAGGGCAAGGTCGTGATGGCCGGCGTGTACGGCGGCGAGCTGGTCGGCATCGACGGCAACTACGACGACGTGAACCGCTTCTGCTCCGAGCTGATCGGCGACCCGGCCGGCGAGGGCTGGGGCTTCGTGAACGTCAACCTGCGCCCGTACTACGGCGAGGGCTCCAAGACCCTGGCGTTCGAGATCTGCGAGCAGCTCGGCTGGCGGCTGCCCGACCAGATCGTCATCCCGATCGCCTCCGGCTCCCAGCTCACCAAGATCGACAAGGGTCTGCAGGAGCTGATCAAGCTCGGCCTGGTCGAGGACAAGCCGTACAAGATCTTCGGCGCCCAGGCCGAGGGCTGCTCCCCGGTCTCGGCCGCCTTCAAGGCCGGCCGCGACGTGATCAAGCCGGTCAAGCCGGACACCATCGCCAAGTCGCTGGCGATCGGCAACCCGGCCGACGGCCCGTACGTGCTGGACATCGCCCGCCGCACCGGCGGCGCGGTCGAGGACGTCACCGACGCCGAGGTGGTCGAGGCGATCAAGCTGCTCGCCCGCACCGAGGGGATCTTCGCCGAGACCGCGGGCGGCGTGACCGTCGGCGTGCTGAAGAAGCTGGTCGAGACCGGCCTGCTGGACCCGTCCAAGGAGACCGTGGCCATCAACACCGGCGACGGCCTCAAGACCCTCGACGCGGTCGCCGACGCCGGCATGACCGCCGTGATCCGCCCGACGCTGGAGTCCTTCCGCGCCGCCGGCCTCGCCACCGCCTGACACCCAGCCGCAGGACACCCCCCACGCCCCGAGGAGCACCGCATGAGCGCCACCGTCCGCATCCCGACCATCCTGCGCACCTACACCGGCGGCGCCGCCGAGGTGACCGCCGAGGGCGCGACCCTGTCCGCCGTCATCGCGGACCTGGAGGCGAACCACACCGGCATCGCCGCCCGCCTGCTGGACGACACCGGCAAGCTGCGCCGCTTCGTCAACGTGTACGTGAACGACGACGACGTGCGCTTCGCCGAGGGCCTGGAGACCGAGATCAAGGACGGCGCCTCGGTGTCGATCATTCCGGCGGTGGCCGGCGGCTGCTGAACCGCCCGCATTCCCGCAGCCGCCGTTCGGTCCGGAATTCCCTTTTCCGGACCGGGCGGCGGCCCGCTGCGTGCCGGGGCCGGCGGCCCGGTTACCTGCGGTTTTCCGGTGCGGCGGGCCGCCGGAATTCCGACGGGATCGGGGGAGTAGAGTTCCGGTCAGGTCCGTTCCCCTCCACGGCCCGGTTCAATCCTCGTTTTCCGCACCGCGCTCCGCCCGTGCAGAACCCGTTCCGCCCCCGCTTCCGCCTCGCTTCCGTTCCGCGCGCTGAGACGTCCGCCGGGGAGCTTTCCGCCTGTTCTGTCAGGCCGCCGTCAGAATTGTTTCGTCGTTTTGCGGCAACGCGTCCGTTATGTCCCGTGGCAATTGTCGACGGATGCGCCTTTCGTTCCGAAATATCCCCCGCCGGGCGACGGGGTTCCCCGCAAATTGGGCCTGTTGCAGAGGGCGCATATCCGGATACATTCAGCCGCGACAGAGGCTGCGCCGTACGGGGGGGAGTCCCCAGGCCGGTCTTCCAGACCTCCGGGTCCGCGTCCTGCGGATCTCTGAAGGGCCAGCACAGCACAAGGGGAGTTCGGAATGGCTCAGGGCACCGTCAAGTGGTTCAACGCCGAGAAGGGCTACGGCTTCATCGCGGTCGACGGTGGAGCGGACGTGTTCGTCCACTACAGCGCGATCCAGATGGACGGCTACCGCACCCTGGAAGAGGGCCAGCGGGTCGAGTTCGAGATCTCGCAGGGTCAGAAGGGTCCGCAGGCCGACATGGTCCGCGCCGCCGGCGCCTGACGGCCCCGGCGGACCGCCACGCACCGAAACCCGCAGGCCCGCCCCGACGCGACGCGTCCGGGGCGGGCCTGCGGGCTTTCCGGGCGGCCCGCGGGTTGCCCGGCGGCCGGTCGGCGGGGCCCCGATGGGCTTGCACTCGCCACCCCAGAGTGCTAATCATTGGCGTTAGCACTCACCGTGTGAGAGTGACAAACGGACCGGGCCGGTGAGGCCCCGGAAGCGGTAGGGGAAGGGACCCCCGCTCTCCTGGGCCGTCCGTCGCGGGCACCCCTTGGTCCGAGCAGTCGACCGTGTCCCGGAGGACCACTTCTGATGGCCAAGATCATCGCCTTTGACGAGGAAGCCCGCCGCGGCCTTGAGCGTGGCATGAACCAGCTTGCCGACGCCGTGAAGGTCACGCTCGGCCCCAAGGGTCGCAACGTCGTCCTGGAGAAGAAGTGGGGCGCCCCCACGATCACCAACGACGGTGTCTCCATCGCCAAGGAGATCGAGCTCGAGGACCCGTACGAGAAGATCGGCGCCGAGCTGGTCAAGGAGGTCGCCAAGAAGACCGACGACGTCGCGGGTGACGGCACCACCACCGCCACCGTGCTCGCCCAGGCGCTCGTCCGCGAGGGTCTGCGCAACGTCGCCGCCGGCGCCAACCCGATGGCCCTCAAGCGCGGCATCGAGAAGGCCGTCGCCGCCGTCTCCGACCAGCTGCTGGCCCAGGCCAAGGACGTGGAGACCAAGGAGCAGATCGCCTCCACCGCCTCCATCTCGGCCGCCGACACCCAGATCGGCGAGCTCATCGCCGAGGCCATGGACAAGGTCGGCAAGGAAGGCGTCATCACCGTCGAGGAGAGCAACACCTTCGGCCTGGAGCTCGAGCTCACCGAGGGCATGCGCTTCGACAAGGGCTACATCTCCGCCTACTTCGCCACCGACCTGGAGCGCATGGAGGCGAGCTTCGAGGACCCGTACATCCTCATCGCCAACTCCAAGATCTCCTCGGTCAAGGACCTCCTCCCGCTGCTGGAGAAGGTCATGCAGAGCGGCAAGCCGCTCGTCATCATCGCCGAGGACGTCGAGGGCGAGGCCCTCTCGACCCTGGTCGTGAACAAGATCCGCGGCACCTTCAAGTCCGTCGCCGTCAAGGCCCCGGGCTTCGGCGACCGCCGCAAGGCCATGCTCGGCGACATCGCCATCCTGACCGGCGGCACCGTGATCTCCGAGGAGGTCGGCCTCAAGCTCGAGAACGCCGGCGTCGACCTGCTGGGCACCGCCCGCAAGGTCGTCATCACCAAGGACGAGACCACCATCGTCGACGGCGGCGGCGA
Organism: Kitasatospora cineracea; assembly: GCF_003751605.1. NCBI lineage: Bacteria > Bacillati > Actinomycetota > Actinomycetes > Kitasatosporales > Streptomycetaceae > Kitasatospora > Kitasatospora cineracea. Next base: position 953,539 of record NZ_RJVJ01000001.1, on the reverse strand, counting down.
CAGCGACCAGGTCGCCGGCCGGGTCAACCAGATCCGCGCCGAGATCGAGAACTCCGACTCGGACTACGACCGCGAGAAGCTCCAGGAGCGCCTCGCCAAGCTGGCCGGCGGCGTGGCCGTCATCAAGGCCGGCGCGGCCACCGAGGTCGAGCTCAAGGAGCGCAAGCACCGCATCGAGGACGCGGTGCGCAACGCCAAGGCCGCCGTCGAGGAGGGCATCGTCGCCGGTGGCGGCGTCGCCCTGCTGCAGGCCGGTGTCGCGTTCGACAAGCTGGAGCTGGAGGGCGACGAGGCCACCGGTGCCAACATCGTCCGCGTGGCCCTGGAGGCCCCGATCAAGCAGATCGCGACCAACGCCGGCCTCGAGGGCGGCGTCGTGGTCGAGAAGGTCCGCAACCTGCCCGCCGGCCACGGCCTGAACGCCGCGACCAACGAGTACGTCGACCTGGTCGCCTCCGGCATCATCGACCCGGCCAAGGTCACCCGCTCCGCCCTGCAGAACGCCGCCTCCATCGCGGCGCTGTTCCTCACCACCGAGGCCGTCATCGCCGACAAGCCGGAGAAGGCCGCCGCGGCCGCCGGCGGCGGCATGCCGGGCGGTGACATGGACTTCTGATCCCCCGGGATCCGACGTTCCACGCGTTCGCTCGTGAGGGCGGCCTCCTTCGGGAGGCCGCCCTCGCGGCGTTCTCGCCCGGGTCACCCCTTCGTGGGACGCTGGGGCCATGGACGGTTTCGGCGGCTTCGGGCCCGACTGCCTTGAGGGCGAACAGCGTCATGAGGAAGAGGGGAGGCCGACGATGGCGGTCATGGCGGTCGAGTCGGACCAGCAGTGGTCCTACCTGCTGGACACCTGGCGGGAGCTGGACGCCCCCGAGGGCTGGCGCACCGAGATCGAGGGAGGCCGGATCCAGTTGGTGCCACCGCCGGGCAAGCCGCACAACTTCATCGCCGGAAAGGTCCATCGCGCCCTGGTTCGGCACCTGCCGGACGAGATCGGCGTCTACCAGACCCTCGGGACGCAGATCGCCGGGCTGGAGAAGCTCTACATCCCCGATCTGGTGGTCGTTGATGCCGCACTCCTCACCGGAGAAGAGGACGATCCGATCGACGCGTCGGACGTCCTGCTGGCCGTCGAGATCACCTCGCGCAGCACGGCCCGGCAGGACCGGACGGAGAAGCTCTGGGGCTACGCGCACGCGCCCGTCCCGCTGTACCTGCTGGTCGACCGCTTCGACCGGCCCGGGCCGACGGTGACGCTCTACTCGGAGCCCTCCGACGGGGCCTACGGGCAGAGCGTGCGGGTGCCGTTCGGGAAGCCGGTCGAGCTGCCCGAGCCGTTCGGGATCACGTTGGACACCACGGGCTTCCCGCTGCCGTAGCGGAGTGCGGGACAATGGGCGGATGGCCAGTTCCGACATCGAAGCCGCCCTGCACAGCGCGCGGGCGCTGATCCTCGCCGACCTCACCGCCCGGGACGTCGCCGATGCGGCGATCGTCTCGCTGGTGGAGGACGCCGTCACCCATCGCCGCTGGTGGCTCGAACAGTGGCCGGACGGGCGGGAGTTCGTGCTCGGACTGGTGGCGCAGGACGTGCAGGACGCGCTGCTGGAGTCGTACGGGCGCTGGCCGCTGTGCACCGACTGCGCGGAGCGGGAGGACGATCCGCACGCGCTGGGGGTGGAGCCGGAGCTGGGGCCCGATCCGCACTGGGTGTGCGGCAAGCGCGGCGTGGTGGTCGCCCCCGTCGGCGGTCTGGCGTGATCCTGGTCGATCCCCCCGGACCGGCCCGGCCACGGCAAGTGGTGGCCCGGCTGACCGCGGCGGGGCTCCGGGTGCGGAAGGCGCGGAAGGTCTGAGGGGCCGGGGTCAGGCTTCCAGGGCGGCCAGTTCGGCGTGCATGTTGGTGCGGGCCCGGGCGTCGTAGCGGGCGTGGGCCTCGGGGGTGCGGTAGAGGGCGGGCAGGGCGAGCAGTTGGCGCAGGACCGCGGCGCGGCCCTCGCGGAAGGCGTCCGGCGGGACGAAGGAGTACTCGGCGCGGACGGCGGCGGCGTAGGCGGCGTACTGCTCGGGCGGGCCGCCGAGGACGGCGAGGTCGGCGTCGCAGAGCACCTCGCCGTTGCGGTCGCCGGGGGCGGGGTGGTGGTCGGTGGTGAGCCGGACCAGGCGGTCGGTCTCGTGGACCAGGGGTTCGGGCAGGCCGGCCTCGCGCAGGGCGCGGCAGGCGAGGGCGGCGCTGCGCTCCTCGTTCTCGGAGCGGTCGGGCCGGTAGACGGCGTCGTGGAACCAGGCGGCGAGCCGGACGGCGTCGGGGTCGTCGGCGTGGGCGGCGAGTTCGTCGATCCGGTCGAGGACGGCCTCTAGGTGGGCGGTGGTGTGGTAGCGGCGCTGCGGCTCGGCCCAGCGGGCGAGCAGGTCGCGGGCGTAGGGCTCGGGGTCGGCGGTGGCGCCGCAGCGGGTGAGCAGGTCGTGCCAGCGCGCGGACAGCGATGCGGTCATGGCGGCCATTGTGCTCCTAGGGCTCTCCCGGTTGCGGTGGGCGGGTGTGATCCAGCCTATATGTAGTTCACCGACTTATGACGCAGACTTGAGTCATCGCCGTCCGGCGGCTATACATACTCGGTATGCAAGACGTTCCGCTGTTCCGAGGGGGAGCCATGACCGGATCGAACGCGCAGGCCGTACTGCGCCTGGAGGGAGTCGGCCGGGTGCACGGCCGGGGCGCGGCCGAGGTGCACGCGCTGCACCCGATCGACCTGGAGGTGCGGGCCGGGGAGTTCCTGGCCGTGATGGGCCCGTCCGGCTCCGGCAAGTCCACGCTGCTCGCGCTGGCCGGCGGCCTGGACCGCCCCTCCAGCGGGCGGGTGCTGGTGGAGGGCGCACCGCTGGAGGGGTTGAGCCGGGCGAAGCTGGCCGACGTGCGCCGCCGCTCGGTGGGCTACGTGTTCCAGTCGTACAACCTGATCCCGTCCCTGACGGCCGCGGAGAACATCGCGCTGCCACGGGAGTTGGAGGGCGTGTCGGCCCGCACCGCCCGCGCCGAGGCGCGCGAGGTGCTCGCCGAACTGGGCATCGGCGAACTCGCCGACCGCTTCCCGGAGGACATGTCCGGCGGCCAGCAGCAGCGGGTCGCCATCGGCCGGGCGCTCTCCGGCGACCGGCGGCTGGTGCTGGCCGACGAGCCGACCGGCGCGCTGGACTCGGCCACCGGCGACGCGGTGCTGGAGGTGCTGCGGGCCCGCTGCGACGCCGGGGCCGCCGTCATGATGGTCACCCACGACGCGACCCACGCGGCCTGGGCGGACCGGGTGGTCTTCCTGCGCGACGGCCGGATCACCGAAGAGGCGGTGCGCCGGTGAGCGCCCTGCGGGCGGTGCTGCGGATCGCGCGCCGCGACGCCTGGCGGGCCAAGGGCCGCAGCGCCCTGGTCGCCGCGATGATCGCGCTGCCGGTGCTCGGTGCGACCGGCGTGGACGTGGTGCACCGCAGCGGCCAACTCACCGCCGCCGAACGCTCCGACCGGCTGATGGGCCGGGCCGACGCCCTGGTCGGCGCGTACGACCCGGGCCGGACGATCGAGCAGGCGGTGTTCCCCGCCGACGGGGTCCGCACCCTGCAGCGCTCCGACGCCGCGCCGACCCCCGAGCAGCAGCGCGCCGCGAGCACCGAACCCGCCGACCTGCTCGGCGCGCTGCTGCCGCCCGGCAGCGTCCTGACCCCGGCCCGCACCGGACCGGTCGCCGCCGTGCAGACCAAGGACGGCCTGGCCCCCGTCGACACCTTCGAGGCCGACCTGACCGGGCGGCTCTGGCAGGGCCGGATCGACCTGGTCGGCGGCCGGGCCCCGGCCGCCCCGCACGAGGCCGCCGCCACCCGGGCCTTCCTGACCACCACCGGCCTGCGGATCGGCGACACCGTCACCGTCCGCGGCCTGGAGTCCACCCCGTTCACCCTGACCGGCACCGTCGAGCACCCCGGCGACCTGGGCGCCTCCGAACTCGTCGCCCGCCCGGGCGAGTTGTACCGGCAGCTGGACGAGGCGCAGGTCGCCGCCGGGCTCGCCCCGCAGACCCCGTCCGCCGAGCAGGCCGCCACCCGGAAGGCCGCCTGGCTGGTCACCCTGCCCGCCGGGGCCGGACTCGGCTGGGAGCAGGTGCGCCAACTCAACTCCTACGGCTACACCCTGACCAGCCGCCAGGTCGCCGCCCACCCGCCCGCCGAGGCACTGGAGCGGCAGGAGGCCGTCGGCGCCGCGGACGAACGCGAACGCACCCTGATGACCGCCGCCACCACCGCCGCCATGGCGCTGCTGGAGGTCGCCCTGCTGGCCGGACCGGCGTTCGCCGTCGGCGCCCGCCGGGCCCGCCGCCAACTCGCCCTGCTGGGCGCGGCCGGCGGCCGCCCCGGACACGTGCGGGCCGTGGTGCTCGGCGGCGGCCTGGTGCTCGGCGCGGTCGGCGCGGCGGCCGGCAGCGTGCTCGGCGCCACCCTGGTGGCCGTGCTGCGCCCCTGGCTGGAGGAGTGGGGCGGCAGCCGGTTCGGGCAGCTGACGCTGCGTCCGACCGAACTGCTGCTGATCGCCGCCGTCGGCGTCGCCACCGCCCTGCTGGCCGCCCTGCTGCCCGCCCTGCAGGCCGGCCGCCGCGAGGTGCTGGCCGGACTGACCGACCACGACCCGGTGCGCCGCACCTCCCGCTGGACGCCGCTGCTGGGCCTGGCCGCCGTGCTGGCCGGCGCCGCGCTGGCGCTGTACGGGGCGGTGGCCGGCCAGGTCGCGGGCCCGCCGGTACTGGCCGGGCTGAGCACGCGCTCGCTGTCCGTGCTGGGCGGCGCGGTCCTCGCCGAACTCGGCCTGCTGCTGTTCACCCCGCTGCTGATCGCCCTGCTCGGCCGGCTCTCCGGCCGGCTGCCGGTCGGCCCCCGGCTGGCCCTGCGCGACGCCGCCCGGCACCGCTCCCGCACCGCGCCCGCGGTGGCCGCCGTGCTCGCCGCCGTGGCCGGCGCGGTCGCGGTCGGCGTGCACGCGTCCGGCGCCGAGGTCCAGGACCGGGCCGCCTACCGGATGGAACAGCCCGCCGGCGCCGTCCGCCTGGTCCTGAACGGCAACGAGAAGGCGATGCCGCAACTGCGCGCCGCCCTGCCTCAGGACCTGCCCGACCTCGGCGAGCGCGCCGACCTCTACCAGGCCGCGTACGTGTTCTGCGACAACTGCTGGGGCCGGGTGTACGCCAAGGGCGGGACCGCCCGCTACGGGACGGGCGACGCCACCAGCCCCCTGGTGGTCGGCGACGCCGCCGTGCTGCACAACCTGCTGGCGCTGCGCGACCAGCGCGCCGACGACGCGCTGCTCGCCGGGAAGGCCGTGGTCACCGACCCCGCCTACCTGCACGACGGCCAGGCCGTGCTGACGATGCAGGGCGCCGGCGGCCAGGTGAAGGAGCAGCGGATCGACGCGGTGCTGGTCGAGCGCCCGGCCGGACAGCGCTACGCGCCGATGGTGGTCGCCCCCGACGCGATCCGCGCCCTGGGCCTGACCGTCCAGCCCGCCGGGGCGGTCTGGCTGCCCGCCGCGCCGGTCGACAAGCGGGCCGAGCAGCGCGGCGCGGCCACCGTCGCCCGGCTCGCCCCGCGCGCCGAGTTCGGGGTGGAGCGCGGCTTCAAGCCGAAGGACAGCACCGTCCGGATCGCGCTCAGCGGCTTCGCCGCCCTGGTGGTGCTCGGCGCGGCCGTGGTCTCCACCGCGCTGGCCGCCGCCGACGCCCGCCGCGAACGCGCCCTGCTCTCCGCGATCGGCGCCCGCCCCCGCACCCGGCGCACCGTCGCCGGACTGCAGGCCGGACTGATCGCCCTGCTCGGCGCGCTGCTCGGCACCGCCAGCGGCTTCGTCCCGGCGTTCGCCCTGCTGCGCTCCCGGGCCGCCGGGGTGCCGGGCGGACCCGCCGTGAGCCTGGCCGACGCCCCGTGGGGGACCATCGCGCTGCTCGCCCTGGGCCTGCCGCTGCTGGCCGGCCTGCTCGGCGCGCTGCGCCGGGACGACCCGGCCGGGTGGCGGAGCTGACCGGGCCGTGAGGAGGAGGAGAGCGGGCCGTGCGGAGAAAGGGGCGGACAGGGTGGCGCGGATAGGACGGTCAGCGATATATGTAGTCGTATGACAGAACGCGCCATGCAGGAACCCACCCTGCTGCTGCTCACCGCACTCGCGGACGCCCCCCGGCACGGGTACGCGCTGATCCAGGAGATCGACGCGATCTCCGGGGGGCGGGTGCGGATGCGCACCGGCACCCTGTACGGCGCGCTCGACCGGCTGCTCCAGCAGGGCCTGATCACCGTCGCCGCCGAGGAGATCGTCGACGGCCGGGCCCGCCGCACCTACGCGCTCACCGACGGCGGGCGCGGCCTGCTCGCCGCCGAGGCCGAACGCCTCCGCACCGTCGCCGCCGAGGCCCAGCGCCGCCTCGGCGGCGCCGCCGTGCCGCGGGGGGCCACCGCATGAGCGAGCGGAGCGAGCTCATCGACAGCAGGTGCGCGTGTGCGAAGCGCTCGCCGAGCGCCAGCGAGGTGGGCGCATGAGCACCCTCGCCCCCGGCGGCCACCGCACCGGCGTCACCCTGCGCACCGTCCTCGCGCTCTACCCCGCCCGCTACCGCCGCGACCGGGGCGCCGAACTCGCCGAGGTGTTCGCCGACACCACCGCCGGAGCCGGCCGCCTGGCCACCGCCCGCGAGGCGCTCGACCTGGCCGCCTACGGCCTGCGGCTGCGCACCGGCCTCACCTCCACCGCGCTCGGCGGCCGCCTGCTGGCCGCCGCCGCCCCGCTGCTGGCCGGCACCCTGTTCGGACTCGTCGCGCTGCCCGGCGACACCCGCTTCTGGCGGGTCGCCGACGCGGCCCGGTCCGGGTTCGGCGTCCGCTGGCAGCAACTGCCCGACAACCTCGCCCTGCTGGGCCTGACCGTCGTCCCCGCGCTGCTGGCCCTCGCCGCGGCCCTCGGCGCCTGGCGGGCGGTCCGGGCCCTGGCCGGGCTGGTCGTGCTGCTCGCCGCCGTCCGGCTCGGGGTCGGCGTGCTGACCGCCAACGTCGTCCCCGGCGGCCCCTGGCTCACCGAGCCCAACGTCTGGCTGCTGCTCCTGGACGCCACCGCCCTGCTGCCCTACCTCGCCGCGGGCGGCCTGCTCCTCGCCGCCCCCACCGACCTGCTGGAGCGGCCCGGCCGCCTGCTGGTCGCCGTCGGCGCGGGCACCGGCCTGCTGGTGACGAAGGCCCAGGGCGGCTACGACAGCTGGCACCTGATGGACGGCTGGATGCCGCTGCTGCTCCTGCTCGCCCCGCTGCTGCTGATCCTGTGCGCCGCCCGCGGCCGGCTGCTGCCCGCGGCGATCGGCCTGGCCGTCCTGCCGCTGACCGCCTGGTTCAGCCTGTTCAGCCTGTGGGAGCAGGTCGGCGGGGTCTGGCGGCTGGTACCGCTGGCGGTGGCCGGCGCGGCCGGGCTGCTGTTGACCGGGCAGGCGCTGTCGGTCCGTCAGGGCGCGCGCGGCCGGGCGGAGGTCTCCTAGCGGGACGAGCAGGCCGAGCAGGCCGAGCAGGACGGGCTGGACGAACGGGACGCGAACGGCGCGCGGACGGGACGCGATCGGAGGAGGAAGCGGGGCCGAACGGCGGCGGGGGCTCGCCCGCCGCCTGCCGATGTGGCAGGCTATTCGATATGTCTAGACCAATGTTCGAAGTCATCGCGCTGACCCCCCAGGACGCCCGGGCCGCCGAGTCGGGCGGCGCCGACCGCCTCGAACTGGTCACCGACATGGCCGCCGACGGGCTCACCCCGGCGACCAGGGACTTCGCCGCGATCCGCGCCGCCGTCGACCTCCCGCTGCGGGTCATGCTCCGCATCCGCGACGGCTTCACCCCCGGCGACCTCGACGACCTGCTCGCCCGCGCCGCGGCGCTGCGGGCCGAAGGCGCCGAGGAGTTCGTCTTCGGCTTCCTCACCCCCGACGGCGAGGTCGACCTCGCCGCGACCCGGGCCGTCGCCGAAGCCGTCGCCGGCTGCCGCTGGACCTTCCACCGGGCCATCGACCACAGCGCCGACCGCTCCGAGGTCCGCGCCGCCGTCGCCGACCTGCCCGGCCTCGACACCTTCCTCACCTCCGGCGCGGCGGCCGGCGTCGACGCCGGCCGCGAGGTCCTGCTCGGCGAACTCGCCAAGACCGGCGAGCCCGGCTACCGCCCGCAGATCCTGGTCGGCGGCGGCCTGCGCGCCGACCACGTCCCCGACCTCCTCGCCGCGGGCTTCGACGCCTTCCACATCGGCGGCGCGGCCCGCGAGGGCGGCTGGGCGGGCGCGGTCGACCCGGCGAAGGTCGCCGAGTGGCGGACTCTGATCGGAAGCTGAGCCACCAGGGGCGCGGGGAACCGCGCGCGGCGGGAGGGGCGTGCCGGCGAGATCGCGAAATGGTGCAGGACACTGTCCTGCGTCGCGATCCGGCTGTGCGTGCTCGCTCGGCCGCGCGGTCCCCCGCGCCCCCGGTTTTGCGCTCCCTCAGCCGAGTTCTGCCGGCAGCGGCTCCGCGTGGAGGACCGTCAGGCCGGAGACCGCGCGGGTCAGGGAGACGTAGAGGCGGCGCAGGCCGGTGCGGTGGTCGGGTTCGCCGGTGACGATCGCGGCGGGTTCGTCGAGGACCACGTAGTCGTACTCGAGGCCCTTGGCGAGGGAGGCCGGGACGAGGGTGAGACGGGCGTCGGCGGTGGTCTCGGTGCCGGGGTCGAGGTAGGGGAGCCCGGCGGCGGTGAGGGCGGCGGCGAGGGCCGGGATCCGGGCGTCGGCGGCGATCAGGCCGACCGAGCCCTCGTGGCCGAGCGCTTCGCGGCAGGCGTCCAGCGCGGCGGCGTCCAGGCCGTCCGGGACGTGCCGGAGGGCGAGTGAGCCGGGCAGGTCGCGGATCGAGGTGGCGGGGGCCAGGCCGGGGGCGATGGCGGGGAGCAGCCGGGAGGCGTAGGCGATGACCTCGCCGGGGACGCGGAAGCCCTGGGTGAGCTCCTCGACGTGGGCGCCGTCCTTGCCGAGGTGGTGCAGGGCCTCCTGCCAACTGCCGGTGGCCCACGGGGTGGTGCCCTGGGCGAGGTCGCCGAGGACGGTCGCGGAGCCGGTGGTGCAGCGGCGGCCGACGGCCCGGTACTGCATCGGGGAGAGGTCCTGGGCCTCGTCGACGACCACGTGGCCGAGCGAGGGGGTGCGGTGCACCAGGTCGGCGGCCTCGTCGATCAGGACGGCGTCGGCGGCCGACCAGGGGGCGGTGCGGGCGCTGCGCGGGGGCTTGGCCCAGAGCAGGGCGGCCTGTTCGTCGGCGTCGAGCAGGCCGTCGGCGGCGGTGGCGAGGAACTCCGGGTCGCCGAGCAGTCGGTGCACCAGCTTGACCGGGTCGACGGCGGGCCAGCACGCCTTGACGGTGGCCTTGACCGCGGCGTTGCGGGCGACGGCGTCCTGCACCCGGTCGTCGGGGGCCTCGCCGCCCTGCTCCATCTTGACCAGGACGGCGTGCGCGATCCGCTGCGGCAGGGCCTCCAGGGCGGCCCCGTAGCGGATCTCGCGGCCCATCAACTCGCGGACGATCTCCTCTAGTTCGTACGCGGGGACGCGCCAGCGGCGGGAGCCGCGGACGACCACGCAGGGCTCGGTGGGCAGGGTGATCCCGGCCCGGACGGCGTTGCGCAGGACGCGGGCCATCCGGGCGTCGCCCTTGATCCGGGCGGTGTCGGCGGTGTCGGTGCCGCGGACCTCGACGTGGCCGACGAGCTCCTGCACGGTGGCCTGGGCGACGTCCAGCTCGCCGAGGGCGGGCAGCACCTGCTCGATGTACTGCAGGAAGGACCGGTTCGGGCCGACCACCAGGGTGCCGGTGCGGGCCAGGCGCTCGCGGTGCGCGTACAGCAGGTAGGCGACGCGGTGCAGGCCGACGGCGGTCTTGCCGGTGCCGGGGGCGCCCTGGACGCAGACGGTGCCGGTGACGTCGGCGCGGACGATCTCGTCCTGCTCGGGCTGGATGGTGGCGACGATGTCGCGCATCGGGCCGACGCGGGGCTTCTCGATCTCGGCGGCGAGCAGCGCGGAGCGGCTGTCGGACTCGTCCGGGTCGGAGAGGTTCTCGTCCTCGTAGGCGGTCAGCTCGCCGCCGGTGTAGCCGAAGCGGCGGCGCTTGGCGACGTCCATCGGCTCGGTGCGGCTGGCCCGGTAGAACGGCTGGGAGACCGGGGCGCGCCAGTCGATCACCATCGGGTCGCCGCCCGCGTCGTGCACGTGGCGGCGGCCGATGTAGAAGCGCTCGCCGCCGCTGCCCTCGGACTCGGCCTCGCTGATCGCGTGCAGGTAGTCGAGGCGGCCGAAGAACAGCGGGGTGTGCGCGAGGTCGGCGAGCGCCTTGATCCGCTCGTCGACCTGCTTCTGCAGCACCTGGGCGGAGACCCAGGTGCCGGCCACGTCGCGCAGGTCGAGTGCCTCGACGTCCTCGCGCATCGCGGTCAGCGCGGCCCGGGAGGCGGCGAGGTGGGAGCGTTCGCGGCCGAGCGGATCGGTGGCGGCGTCGGCGGTTTCGGTGGGGGTGGGGGAGTGCACGGCGGACCTTCCCGGCCGCGGCGGTGGAAGGGCGGCGGCCGACTCGTCGGAGAGCTCACGGTGAAGGACACCGGCCGGTTGCCGAACGGCCGGCACTCCCACGGCTGCCGACGACGCTGGCACCACGGTTCGGGAGGGGCAGACGGACGATCCTAGACCCGGCGCCGTCCGGGTGCGAATCCTTTTTCCGGGGGATCCCCGGTACCGGGGTGGGGGAGCCGTACACCCGCAGGACGAGACGCGCCGCCGTGGGCTCGGGTCTTTCGGCTGATGTGCCCGCCCCGGTTGTGAACCTACCGTGGAGACATGACGACCGAACGAGTGAACCCGCAGTTCGACGGCGTGCACGGCGCCCACCGCGCCGAGCAGCGCCGCCGCCACCCGGTGGCCAACGCCGTCCGCAACGTCGGCATCGTGCTCGACACCGCCGCGCGCGTGCTCTTCCTCGGGCGCGACGGCGTCAAGCTCTAGCCGGACACCTACAGGTCGTCGGCGTCGACGATCCGGTACGCGTAGCCCTGCTCGGCCAGGAAGCGCTGGCGGTGCGCCGCGAAGTCCTGGTCGACGGTGTCCCGGGCGACCACCGAGTAGAAGTGCGCCGCGTGCCCGTCCGCCTTCGGACGCAGCACCCGGCCCAGCCGCTGGGCCTCCTCCTGGCGGGAGCCGAAGGTGCCCGACACCTGGATCGCCACCGTCGCCTCCGGCAGGTCGATCGAGAAGTTCGCCACCTTCGAGACCACCAGCACGCCGATCTCCTTCGACCGGAACGCCTCGAACAGCTTCTCCCGCTGGGCGTTCGAGGTCTCGCCCTTGATCACCGGGGCGTCCAGCACCTCGCCCAGCTCGTCCAGCTGGTCGATGTACTGGCCGATCACCAGGGTCTGGTCGCCCTTGTGCTTCTCCACCAGCCGCTCCACCACCCGGCGCTTGGTCGCCGTGGTCGAGCAGAACCGGTACTTCTCCTCCGGCTCGGCCGTCGCGTACGCCAGCCGCTCGGAGTCGGTCAGCGTCACCCGGACCTCGCAGCAGTCGGCGGGCGCGATGTAGCCCTGCGCCTCGATCTCCTTCCACGGGGCGTCGAACCGCTTCGGGCCGATCAGCGAGAACACGTCGCCCTCCCGGCCGTCCTCGCGCACCAGCGTCGCGGTCAGGCCGAGCCGGCGGCGGGCCTGCAGGTCCGCGGTGAACTTGAACACCGGCGCGGGCAGCAGGTGCACCTCGTCGTACACCACCAGGCCCCAGTTGCGGGCGTCGAACAGCTCCAGGTGCGCGTACACGCCCTTCCGCTTGGTCGTCATCACCTGGTACGTGGCGATGGTGACCGGGCGGATCTCCTTGCGGGTGCCGCTGTACTCGCCGATCTCGTCCTCGGTCAGCGAGGTGCGCTTGACCAGCTCGTGCTTCCACTGCCGGGCCGAAACGGTGTTGGTCACCAGGATCAGCGTGGTCGACTTGGCCTCCGCCATCGCCGCCGCGCCCACCAGCGTCTTGCCCGCGCCGCAGGGCAGCACGACCACGCCCGAGCCGCCGTGCCAGAAGCCGTCCACCGCGTGCCGCTGGTACGGGCGCAGCTGCCAGCCGTCCTCCCGCAGGTCGATCGGGTGCGCCTCGCCGTCCACGTACCCGGCGTGGTCCTCGGCGGGCCAGCCGAGCTTCAGCAGCACCTGCTTGACCTGCCCGCGCTCCGAGGGGTGCACCAGCACGGTGTCCGGGTCGACCCGGGCCCCCACCAGCGGGACGATCTTCTTCGAGCGCAGCACCTCCTCCAGCACCGGCCGGTCGGTGGTGGTCAGCACCAGCCCGTGCACCGGGTGCTTCTGCAGCTGGAGGCGCCCGTAGCGCGCCATGGTGTCCGCGACGTCCACCAGCAGGGCGTGCGGCACCGGGTAGCGCGAGTACTCCACCAGCGCGTCCACCACCTGCTCCGCGTCGTGCCCCGCCGCCCGCGCGTTCCACAGCCCCAGCGGCGTCACCCGGTACGTGTGCACGTGCTCCGGCGCCCGCTCCAACTCGGCGAACGGCGCGATCACCCGCCGGCACTCCGCCGCCCGCGGGTGGTCGATCTCCAACAGCAGCGTCTTGTCGCTCTGCACGATCAAGCAGGACACGCATACCTCCACCGATAGGATCGCCGAGTGACCGACGCCACAACTGCCGCTGTCCGGGCCATGCCCCGTGCCCGTCGCCCGAAGGGCGTTCCGGCTGGCACCACCGGATTGCGCGCAGCCATCTATGTTCGCCTATCGCGCGAGACAGAGGAAACGACGTCTCCCGAGCGCCAGCGCGCTGCCTGTGAAGCGCTCTGCCAGGCCCGGGGCTGGACCGTCGTCGCCGTCGAAGAGGACATCGACGTCTCGGGCTTCTCACGCGGGCTCGAACGGCCCGGACTCCAGCGGGTTCTGTCGAGGCTAACCGAACTGGACGTCGTCGTATTCTTCAAGATCGACCGGCTGGCCCGCTCCACGGTGGACTTCGCCGAGATCATGCGGATCACCGAGACCGCCGACGTCGCGCTGGCCTCGGCGACCGAACCACTGGACCTGACCACCTCCATGGGCCGCGCCATGGCGAAGGTGATCGCGGTCTTCGCCGAACTGGAGTCCGACACCATCGGCATGCGCGTCTCCAGCGCCCACGAACACCTGCGGCGCGAGGGCCGTTACACCGGCGGACGCGTCCCCTACGGCTACCGGGTGGCCCCGAACCCGGACGGCGCGGGCAAGGTGCTTGAGGTCAACCCGGAGGAGGCCGAGACGGTTCGCGGCATCGTGGAGCGCGTCCTCGCCAAGGACTCCCTGATGACTGTCGCTGCCGACCTGAGCAAGGCCGGCGTCCCCTCGCCCGGCCACACGTCGCGGCAGACCACCGGCAAGCGCAGCGACTCGAAGAAGTGGTACACGACCACGCTGCGGAGCCTGCTCACCAACCCGCAACTGCTCGGCCAGGTCATCGAGGACGGCAAGCCCATCCTGCGCACGGACGGCCTGCCGCTGGTCAACCGGATGCCGATCCTGGACATCGACATCTGGCAGGCCCTCCAGGACGAACTGGAACGCCGCAGCCACCCCGGCGACCGTCGGCGCGAAGGCACGTCGCTGCTCCGGGGCATCGTCCACTGCGCGCTGTGCGGCTTCCGGATGTATACCTACATGGCGGGCGGACGGCTCCGCTACCGCTGCATCGGCCGGCTGAAGAAGCGGCAGGGCGGCGAGCGGATCGACTGCTACGGCGTGAGCATCGCCGGGGAGTCGATGGAGAACCACGTGGAGGCCCGTTTCCTGGAGTCTTTCGGCAGGCTGCCCGTGGTGCGCGTGGTCGAGCAGGCCGGGGAGGACTTCCGCCCGCAGATCAGGCAGGCCCAGGAAGCCCTGTCCGACCTGGAGAAGGACCGCTACGACCGGGGCCTGTTCAAGGGCGACGACGGCGCCGACCGCTACGCCGCGCAGTACGCCAAGCTCGAAGACCGCGTCGCCTCGCTGAAGGAGAAGCAGCGCACCGCCAAGCCCGGCGGCGTGGTCGAGGTCCCCACCGGCCGGACCTTCGGCCAGCACTGGAAGGCGGCCGACACGGCGGGCAAGCGGGACCTGCTGCTGCACGCGGGCGCGTTCGTGGAGGTCTCGCCCGCGACGAAGAGCGGCCCCGCTTTCGACGCCTCACGGCTGGCGGTCCGGTTCGGCACGGACGGGCGGGTCAAGCGGGCCGACGCGGAGGGCAAGGACGTGGAGGCCGTGATCCGGCAGGCGGAGGCGGAGGAGACAGCGGGCGGCACAGGCTCGTAGCCGGGGCGGTGGTCACCCGAGTCCCGTCCGGCCACTCGGGTTCGGGCAGGGCTTCTTCGCGCCCGCAGGCGGCGACCGGATTCCGAACCCTTGTCCCACCCCGGCGGGGGCCTGAAGCGGTGCTGAGGGTGTAGCAGGCGCCCACTGGCGTCCGGGGTGGTGACTTCCCTCCTGGGCGAGGTGGCGCGGCAGAGAGGGAAAAATCCGGGATGGCCCATCGGGCTATTCCGGCGGGCTGGTGTCGGGAGGTCACCTGGCCGGGGCGTCTCGGAAACGATGAGTTTGTGAGACGGTCGGCGAACGGGTCCCAGAGGGGTCTCAAGGTGTCCAAATCGCGTCTCAGAACCTGCCGAACTCCCTTACGGTTATGAGATGAGTTGTGAGACGGTTCGATCATGACGAAGAACACGGGGCACCTGATCGGCTACGCCCGAGTCTCCACCGATGACCAGGAGGCCCGGCTCCAGCACGACGCGCTCACGAAGGCGGGCTGCACTCGGATCTTCACGGACAAGGCATCGGGGAAGAACACGGACCGTCCGGAGCTTGCCGCCGTCCTGGACCACCTGCGCCTCGGCGACACCCTGTGCGTGTGGAAGCTGGATCGCTTCGCCCGCTCGCTGATCGACCTGGTGGTGATGGTGGACGCCCTGTCGGCCAGGGGCATCGGGTTCAAGGTGCTGACGGGCGCGCTAGCGAGTATCGACCCGAACACTCCCGACGGCCGCCTGATGTTCCAGGTGGTCGGCGCGATGGCGGAGTTCGAACGGAGCCTGATCAAGGACCGCACCCGGGCCGGACTGGATGCCGCCAGGGCGCAGGGCCGCACGGGTGGTCGGCCGAACGTGCTGAACGCTGACAAGCTCGCCGCCGCCCGTGCCCGGCGGGCGAAAGGGGAGAGCGTCACGGCCATCGCCAAGGCACTCGGCGTGAGCCGCGCGACCCTGTACCGCCATCTCGGGGAGTAGCGGCGCGGTGCCGACCGGGGGCGTCCACCTGTTGCGGGTGGGCGGCTCTCTTCGTGTCCGGGTGGGGCGCTGTGGAAGTTCGTCACGCTGCCGTTTCCGGGGTGGACGATCAGGGCTGTCCGGTTGGTAGACGGCCCACAACTGTCCGCTGCCGTCGGCGAACTCCCGGTGCCCGTAGCGATCGGAGCGGCCCAGGATGGAGAGTGCTTCGAGCTGGTTCGCCTCGCTGCGGTCGGAGCGCAACGGGCACCCGACGCGTACTCCGTCGGCGACTTCCGACACCTGGACTTCCGCGCCCATCAGCATCGCCAGCCGCGATGCCACCTCCCAAGCTCGGCGGTACGCCTCCGTCACAGCTCCCCTGCCGCCGGCTCCGGCGGGGCGAGTTCGCCCAGTGCGGTGATGTCCTCCCGCCCGTCCCGCAGGCGTCGGACGAACACTCCGCAGGCGTGCACCGCCATCACCCGCACGGGTTGGCCCGAACGCCGATCATGGGCCGCCCCGCCCTCCTCGGGTTCCCAAGGCTCAGGGGTGCTCATCCGCCCACCTCACGGCATCTCCGAAGAACGGGAACACCATCGGTTCGCCATCGGGGCGGGTCATCGCGCTGTCGGCGTCGGCGCAGTCGGCCAGGCCCCAGAGGTTCGCGACCAGCGCGCCGGGTTCTGCCGGTA
The DNA here is from genome assembly GCF_003751605.1 of Kitasatospora cineracea. Lineage (NCBI taxonomy): Bacteria > Bacillati > Actinomycetota > Actinomycetes > Kitasatosporales > Streptomycetaceae > Kitasatospora > Kitasatospora cineracea. The sequence continues at coordinate 937,512 of NZ_RJVJ01000001.1, read as the reverse complement.
CGGGCACCACTCTGTAGCGCTGTCGAGGTGCTGCCGGCATGGGCTCCTCCGTCCGTCCGCTTGATCCGCTTCGGCGCCCACGATGGCGTGCGCTCTCGGGCGGAACCGGCACGTACGCAGGACAGTTGGGCTGCCGTGGCAGTAGGTTCGGAAAAGGCCCAAACGTCCCTGGGGGAGGCCTTGAACGCTGCCTTACGATCGGCTGTATCCGCTGCCGGCCCCTCGCCGCGTCAGTTGGCTGGCCGGGTGGGGGTTTCGGGCAAGACCGTGGAGCGGTGGCTGTCCGACGGCCGGCTGATCCCACATGCCCGCAATCGCGAGGACACCGCCGAGGCGCTGGGAGTTGACTCAACGATGCTGTGGCCGAAGGCAGTTCGGGACGTGCTCAAGTCCGGCCCGGACCGGGAGATCATCCGCAGCTACCCGTACCGGTCCTCCTGCCCCTCCACCGTGTGGGGCGACCTGATCAAGAGCGCCAGGACGGACCTCTACTTCGCCGGCTACACCAACTACTTCCTGTGGCTGGAACATTCGAACCTGGTCGAGGGCCTGCGGCGGAAGGTCGAGTCCGGGTGCCGCGTCCGGTTCCTGCTGGGCGACCCCGACGGTGAGGTGACCCGGCAGCGGGAAGCGATCGAGGACGTGGCCCTGACGGTCTCCACGCGCATCAGGATCACCCTGGAGCACCTGGCCCGCCTCGGGCCCCTGGAGGGCCTGGAAGCGCGCTTCTCGGCCCCGCAGGACGCCATGAACCACGTCAGCCTGTCGGTGTTCCGGTTCGACCGTGACGCCCTGGTCGCGCCGCACCCGGCCCGGCTGGTGGGCCACGACTCCCCGCTGATGCACCTGCACGGACAGGAGAAGGACGGCACGTGGTCCCGCTTCACCGACCACGCCGAAGAACTCTGGGGGCGGGGTCGCTCCTGCCTTCGGGATGAGGGGGCTGTCTAGGCGGCCTCTCGTACGAGGCTGAGGGAGGAGACGAAGTCGGCCAGCTCCGCTCGCTGTTCGGCGGTCAGGTGCCGCTTGAGAATCATCGTCACGGTCCGCTTGTCCTGGCGCAGGAAGAGGTGGTCGGGGGTGTCCTCGATCTTCGGGAAGAGGCTCCAGGCGAGCTCCGCCGTGTTCGTGTCGCGGTGGATGCGGATGGCCTCGGGCGTGAGCGTGACCTCGGTGGTTCCGGCGAAGGCCGGCATCGCCTTCCGGTAGCTCCGGTTCGTCCCCAGGGTGAGCCGGTAGGCCCAGAGCACGGCCATGGTCAGGGGCCACAGGCCGAACAGGTAGAACCAGGGCTCGCTGCCGAAGGCGGCGCCCGCTTCCATGAGCCCGGCGCAGACGACCAGGATGCCGGCGCACACCCACACCAGCCGGCGGCGTCTGCGGTGGGCGAGGACCATGCCCCGGCGCAGGTCGTCGTAGCTGATCTGGTAGGACGTGGTGATGTGCACGGCGCTGCTCCCGGGACGATGGTCCGGGGAGCCTAGGGGCGATCGCCTGTTCGATCAAGACGGGGCGGGGTCGATTAGCCGGCGTCGCTGGCGTGTCGGAGCAACTGGTTTCTAAGATGCGCACCACGCTTGACCGCCTACACGATCAGCGGTCCGCCCACGCCTGTGCATCCCCTTCCGCGGGCCAAACGTCCAGTGTGCCGCATCGGCGCGCCGAACGGTCGGGGCGGTCCGCGGCCGCGGACCCGGGGAGGGACAGTGACCTGCGGCGCTCCCGCTCGTTGGGCAGGGCATGATCAAGCCCAACCGATTCCTGGCCGGCCTGGCGCTCTCCGGCGCGGCCCTCGCCACCGCCCTCGGGGCGGCGCCCGCCCACGCGGCCGACACCGAGGCCATGGCCCTCGACCAGGTCGCCGACATCGGCCAGCCCGGCGGACTGATCGGCACCGTCGCCTTCACCGGCACCGGCCTGCTGACGGGCGTCGAGCCGAAGATGCCAGACCCGCACGCGATCGTGGACGAGGCGAAGAAGCAGAAGGCCGAAGAGGACGCGAAGCAGCACGCCGGCAAGTAAGTAGGCGGGACGGGGCCGGGGGCGCGGGAGGCCGCGCGCCCGGCCACTCCGCTACTCCTCGACCTCGGCGACGCCGGTGATGCGGTGCAGGGCGAAGGTGCGCACCTCGTCGGCCAGGTGGTCGTAGGCGGTGACGAAGCCGCCCTCGACCTTGACCGGGTCGATGACGCGCTGGGAGGAGAGGCCCTCGGCGTTGATGTAGCCGATCCACATCCGCTCGCCGAGCAGGACGGCGGTCTGCAGCGCGGCCAGGGTGTCGGCGGCGGCGGTGCGGGGGACGGCGGCGCTCGCCGCGGGCCCGGCCACGGTGTCCTTGCGGACGGCGGTCGCGGCCCGGTCGCCGGCCCGGATGGCGCGGACGGCGGCGGCCAGCAGGGCGTCGTCGGGGCGGGCGGGGCCGTCCGGGACGGGCAGCGGCGGGGTGCGCGGCGGGGTGCGGCGGCTGTCGGGGCGGGTGATCACGACGTCGCCCTCGGCGGACTCCGCGGCGGGCGCGTAGCCCATGGTGCGCAGCACGGCGAGCAGCGTCTCGGGCCCGGCCTGGGCGGCCAGCACGGTGGGGGCGAGCAGCCGCAGGCGCAGTTCGGCGGCGCGCCGGTCGGCGAGGACCTCGTCGAGCAGCCGCGGGTCGTCGCAGCGCAGGTAGGAGGAGGCGGCGCCGACCCGCAGGATGCCGTGCCGGCGGGCCACGTCGTCGATCAGGTAGGCGAGCGGCTGCGGGACGGGCGTGCGGGAGTGCTGGGCCAGGAACGCCTGCAGGTCGGCGGTGGTGCGTCCGGCGTCCAGGGCGCGGCGGACCGAGTCGGGGGTGAAGCGGTAGACGGTCGCGCCGCCCTTGGACTCGATGTCGGCGGCCAGCGCGAGGGCCTGGGCGAGCGGGGTGAGCAGCGGGCCGGGGGCGATCGCGGTCAGGTCGGGCTGCAGGATGACGTGGTCGAGCGGCTCGGGCAGCAGCGGCGCGAGGACCGGCACCGGGTCGGCGCCGTCGAGCAGGGCCCGGGCGGGGGCGGCCAGGGCGCCGCGGCCGGTGGCGCCGAGCAGTTCGGCCTCGTGCAGGGTCCACTCGGCGAGCTGGTCGCGCAGGTCGCGGCCGTCGGCGCCGACCGGGCCGCCGCGCAGCGGGCGGTGCCAGCGCAGGGCGGGCAGCAGGGCGTCGGCGGACGCGGCGGTGCCGGGCGGGAGTTCGGCGAGCCGGGTCAGGACGGCGCGGCGCACCGACGGGGCGAGGGTGCGGTCGAGTTCGGGGCCGAGCGCGGCGCGCGGGCGGCCCTTGCCGTCGGGGGTGCCGGTGAGGCGGCCGACCCGGGTCGCGGCGAGCCAGGCGCGGGCCAGCACGCTCCAGCGTTCGGCGGTGTCCTGCTGCAGCCAGGCGTCGTAGGCGGGGGTCGGCGCCCAGACCTCGTCGACCTCGCCGTCGGGGGCCACCAGCCCCGCGGTGTGGGCGAGTTCGATCCAGAACGCGGCGTCCGGCTCGGAGCCCTCCAGCAGGGCGGCGGCGCGCTTGAGGTCGCGCACGCCCAGGCCGCCGGCCCGCAGGGTGGGCGGCGGGGTGAGGCTCCAGGACTCCAGCAGCTCCTCGACCGTGCGGACGGCGGTGCCGGCCTGCCCGGCCGCGGTGCGGTCGGTGACCACCGGGTCGCGCTCGACGACGGGGGCGACGGCGGGCGGCGCCGGGTCGACGCCGCGGTGGGTGCGGCCGCCGCGCAGGTGCAGGGCGAGCTCGCGGGGCAGCACGACCGAGCCGGGGCTGGAAGGCAGCAGCAGGCCGCGGGCGAGCAGCCACTCGACGGGGCTGCGCGCGTCCTCGGCGGTGACCTGCCGGGCGGCGTCCGGGACGGTGCCGGTCGGCGGGCCCCAGACCAGCCGCTCCAGCAGGCCGAGGGCGGCGGGCGGGGCCTGTTCGAGCAGCGCGCCCAGCCGCTTGCGGTCGCCGAGCAGGGCGGTGAGCGCGGCGACGGCGGTGACCGGGTCCGGGGTGGGCGGCAGGCCGGTGCCGGCCAGCAGCTGCTGGAGGCGGGCGGGCGACATGCCGGCGGTGGCGTCGGCGAAGGCCGGGCCGAGGCCGGTGCGGCCGGGGTTGAGCGCGCTGGGGGCGAGCGCCTCGCGCACGGCCAGGACCAGGCGCAGCGCGGAGTCCGGCCCCCACAGCAGGGCCTGCTCGCGCAGCCGGGCCAGCGCGGCGGGCAGCGCGGCGGTGACGGCGGCCCGGTCGACGGGCTCGGCGCCGGGGTGCGGCTTGACCCGGGCGGGCCCGGTCAGCAGGCTCCGCACGGCGGCCTCGGACGCGCCCTCGGGGGCGGCCGCGAGCGCCTCGGCGACCTGCAGGGTGAACCGGTCCAGCCGCTCCAGGGCGCGCAGCACCGAGGCCCGGCTGGAGAGCCGCGCGGACAGCTGGGTGAGGTCGGTCGGCACCGGGTTCAGCAGGTCGGGGCGGGCCCGGAGCAGCGCGGCGACGGCCCCGTCCTCCCGACCGCGGAGTTCCTCGGCCAGGGTGCGGGGTGCGGCGGCGCGGGTGCCACGCGGCGCGCTCTGCGGTGCGGTCATCCGGTCCAGACTAGTCAACGCCCCCGCTCGGGGCCCAGAACGGCGGACGAACTCCGTACGAATCCGCGGCCGCTCCGGCGCCGCGGGGCCGGGTCCGGGAGCCGGGCGGGGCTCGCTTCGGGCGGGCGGGGGTGGGTACCGTCTCGGTGGGCGGCGGGTACGTGGACGTGAGGGCGGGTGGCGGGGCGATGGCGGACGGCTCGTGGTGGCGCGAGGGCGGGGCGGCGGACGGTTCGGACGGCGGGGGGAGCGTGTACCTGCCTCGGCCGGCGGCGGAGCCGCCGCCGGCTGCCGTCCCCGCCGCCCCCGCCGCACCGCCGGTGCCGGCGCAGCCGCCGCGGGCCGCGGCCGTCGAGCTGGGCAAGCCGCGGACACCGGCCGGGCCGGCCGGCCGGGAGTCGTCGCAGTCCGAGGTCGACCGGGCCTTCGCGTACTCGGAGGACCTGAGCGCCCCGGACTTCGGGATCGGGCAGCCCGGGTGGAGCGCGCAGTACTTCGACCTGGCGGAACCCGAACCGGAGGCCGTGCCCGAGCCCGCCCCGGAACCCGTGCCCGAACCGGAGGCGCCGCCCGAGCCCGCCCCGGAGCCCGCCCGCGAACGCCCCGGGGTGGGGCGGATCCTGCTGACGGCGCTGTTCGGCAAGCCGAAGGCCGCTCCTGACGCCCCGCCGGCGCCCGCCGCCCCGGCCGCCCCCGCCGCGGCGGCCGGGGCCCGCAGACCGGCGCCGCTGCTGCTGCTCGGCGCGGGCCTGCTGCTGGCCGGGGCGGTGACCGGCCAACTGCTGGTGATGCTGCTCGGCTGGGCTGCGGCGTACCTGTCGAAGGGCTGGACCGACCTGATGAAGAAGTTCGCCGTGCTGGGCATCCCGCTGGTCACGGTGACCGGCCTGACGGTGTGGAACTGGGGCCGGGAGAAGGGCCGTTGGGGCAGCGCCCTGGCCCCGGGCAGCGACGCGGGCGCCACCACCTGGGCGGCCGCGCCGGGCGTGCTGCGGGCCGCGGCGGTGCTGACGGCGCTGTTCGTGCTGGCGGTGACGCTGCGCCGCCGCAAGGGGTAGCACGCCGCGGCCGGGCCGGTCCGGACCGGACCGGGCCGGCCCCCGAGGGCCTGGCGGCCCGGTGGCGGGTCCGGCAGGGCGGGTTCCAGGGTGTCCCCGGCGGCCGGGCCGGACCCCGTGGCGCCTGCGGGGCCTTGGCGGCCCCGGCCGGTCGCGTCGGGTGTGCGGCCGGACCTCGGCGGTGCGTGCCGTGCCGGCGGGCAGTCCGGTGCACGGTGGCTCGGCGGAAGACGGTCCGGCGGCCGGAGCGGGACCGGGCGGGTTCCGATGTGTCCCCGGCGGCCCCGGCCGGGCGGGCCGGGCGTGCGGCCGGACCCCGGCGGCGGGCGCGCCCGGCGGGGCTCAGTCCGCGCCGAGGAGGTACAGCAGTTCGGCGATCAGGAAGTGCGCGCCGGTGTAGCCGATGCCCTGGAACCACAGCTGGTCGTCGACCCGGAAGGCGCGGTGGGCGCGGACGGCGCCCAGCGCCTGCCAGGCGGGGGAGGCGAGGGCGGTGGCCAGGCCGTTGCGGGCGGGGTCGCCGTAGCCGGCGTACAGCAGCAGGTCGCCGTCGGCGGGGGCGAGCCGGTCGGGGGCGGTCCCGGTGTCGAAGCGGTCGGCGTTCTGCGGGTCGGGGCGGGGCAGCGCGAGGTCGGCCAGGACGCTGCCGGGGAAGTTCTGCCGGGCGTACAGCCGGACGGCGGGGGAGCCCTCGACGAAGCGGACCAGGCTGATCCGCTGCCCGTCGGCCCCGGCCGCGGCGAGGGCGGCCCTGGCCTGGCCGACGTGCCGCTCGTACCCGGCGACCACGGCGGCGGCCTGTTCGCGGCGGTCCAGGGCGGCGGCGTGCAGCTGGAAGTCCTCCCGCCAGGGCGCGCCGGTGGTCCGGGTCGCCACGGTCGGGGCGATCGCCCGCAGGGCCGGGAGGCGGTCGGCGTCGCGGGTCAGGTTGGTGAGGAGCAGCTGCGGTCGCAGGGCGGTGATCGCGGCGGTGTCGGGGGCGGTCCCGAGGTCGCCGACCACGGCGATCCGGGCGAGCCGGGAGGCGGGCCAGTAGCCGGGCAGGCCGGCGTCCAGCGGGGCCTTGGCGGCGCCGACGGGGGTGATGCCCAGGGTCATCGCGGAGTCCAGCTCGGCGGTGTCCCGGACGACCACCCGGAGCACCCCGCCGGGCACGGTGACCGGCCCGTCCGCGGCGTCGACGGTGACGGCGGGGCGCGGCGGGGGGCTGGGCTGGACCGGCGCGGGGGTGCCGCTGCCGGTGGGCGAGCCGTCGGCGGCGGCGGGCAGCGGCGGCCCCTCGGGCAGCGGGTGCGGGCCGCAGCCGGTGAGCAGGGCGGCGCCGAGCCCGGCGAGAGCGGCCCGGCGGGACAGCGGGGGTGGCACCCGGGACCTCCTCCGGCGGCACGGTCGGTCGTCAGCCAGTACGTCCGCAGCCAGTATGTCCGCGATGCGGCTTTCCCCCCGGCTTTTCGGGCCTGAAACCCCGCTGGCTAGGCTGGCCGCATGGCTCTCACCGTCGGTTTCGACCTCGACATGACGCTCCTCGACACCCGCCCCGGCATCAAGGCCACGTACGACGTGCTGGCCGCCGAGACCGGCACCGTCATCGACTCCGACCTGGTGGTCAGCCGGCTCGGGCCGCCGCTGGTGCGGGAACTGGCCAACTGGTACCCGCCGGAGCGGCTGGAGGCGGTGGCCGACCGCTACCGCGAGCTGTACGTGGAGCACGCCATCGCGCCGACCGTCGAGCTGCCCGGTGCGCTGGCGGCGGTGGCCGCGGTCCGGGCGGCGGGCGGCCGGGTGCTGGTGATCACCGGCAAGTGGGAGCCGAACGCCCGCCGCCACCTGGACGCGATCGGGCTGGAGGTGGACGCGCTGGTCGGCGACCTGTGGGCGGAGACCAAGGGCGAGGCGCTGCGCGCGCACGGCGCGGACGTCTACGTCGGCGACCACCTGGGCGACATCCGCGGCGCCCGGGCCGCGGACGCCGTCGCGGTGGGCGTGGCCACCGGCCCGTACAGCGCCGCCGAGCTGGCCGGGGCCGGGGCGGACGCGGTGCTGGGCGACCTCACCGAGTTCCCGGCCTGGCTGGCCGCGCACCGGGCCTGACGGGGCCTCAGCCCGCGGCGGTGGTACCGGTGCCGGTGGCGGCGGCCTGCCGGGCGCGCCGCCGCCGGGAGCTGCTCCGGGCGTTGGCGAACAGCCCGACCAGGGCGACCAGCAGGCCCAGCGGCATCAGCATCGACAGCCAGTACGCGAAGGTGGGCAGCCGGGTCAGGTCGAGGAAGAGCGGCACGAAGGTGGCGACGGTGGCCAGCATCCCGATGCCGAACACGATGCCGCCGACGCGGACCAGCACGTCACCGGGGTCGTCGGGACGGTCGCTCACTCTCACCACTCCTTCGCACGGGGCGCTCCCGGCGCCTTCGCGCGGGGCACTCCCGTCGATTGTCCCACCGCGCGCCCCCTCCGATCGGCGGGGGCGCGGCGACACACGTTCCGACTGAACGCTCAGGATTCCCAGGAATCCCTCAGGCATGCTGAAGGGCGGCAACGGGAACGGCGACGGGCGAGCGGGGCGTACGGGCACATGGGTCTGACCAGTCACAAGGTGCTGGCACTGTCCGCGCTGCTGTCGGTGCTGGCGGTGGGGGGCACGGTCTGGGTCTGGCCCCGGCTGGCCGGGCGCGGCTGGCGGGCGGTGCTGGGCCGGCTCGGCACCGTCGTCGGCACCCAGCTGGCGGTGCTCTGCACGCTGGCCCTGCTGGCCAACAACTCCTTCGCCTTCTACAGCAGTTGGGACGACCTGCTGGGCACCGGCGACGACGGCCCGGTGACCATCCAGAACCAGCTGCTCGGCCGCACCCCCGCCGTCCAGACGCTGTCCGCCGAGAACGTCCGCGACACCGGCGCGGCCGGCCGGGCCCCCGAGCAGGTCGGCCGGCTGGAGCGGGTCCGGCTGCCCGGGGCGAGCACCGGCCTGGCCACCGAGGGCTACGTCTACCTGCCGCCGCAGTACTTCCGCCCCGAGTACCGGGCCAAGCGCTTCCCCGCGGTGATCGCCATCACCGGCTTCCCCGGCGACGCCAAGAACCTGGTCACCAAGCTCAACTACCCGTCCGTGCAGTTCAAGCTGGCCGAGCAGGGCCGGGCCAAGCCCACCGTGCTGGTGCTGATGCGCCCCTCCCCGGCGATGCCGCGGGACACCGAGTGCGAGGACGTGCCGGGCGGCCCGCAGGCCGACCGGTACTTCAGCGCCGACGTGCCCGCCGCGCTGCGCACCTCCTACCGGATCGCGGAGGGGCCGGGCAGCCTGGGCGTGATCGGCAACTCCACCGGCGGCTACTGCGCGCTGAAGCTGGCGATGCGTCACCCCGACGTGTTCGCCGCCGCGGTGTCGCTGTCCGGCTACTACAAGGCCGCCGAGGACCCGACCACCGGGGACCTGTTCGGCGGCGACGGGGCCCGCCGCGACCAGGCCGACCTGGAGTGGCGCCTCGCCCACCTGCCGGCCCCGGCCACCGCGCTGCTGGTCGGCGGCAGCCGGGAGGGCGACGGCGACTACTACGGCCAGACCGAGCGGTTCCGGGCCGCCGCCAAGGGCACCCCGACCAAGGTCTCGGCGATCACCCTGGACAGCGGCGGCCACAACTTCACCACCTGGTCCCGGATGCTCCCGGCCTCGCTGGGCTGGCTCGGCGGCCACCTCGCCGACCCCTCCTGACCGGCCCGGCGTCACAGCGCGCAACTCCGTGCGCGCAAGGAGTTTCGACCCGCGCCGCCCCCGGGTATGCAGCCATCGCGCGGGCGGACCTGCCGATGGTCCACGAACGCCCGCCCGGCACCGATCGGGGGTGTGAGCCAGTGGGAGGCGCAGCGAGCGCGGGGCACGGCCGCGCCCCGGTCCGGAATCCCTTCGCCGTTCCGGTGAACGCTGAGGGATCATTGCTCCACTGAGCGAGACCGGCCGCCCGACCGGGGCGCCCGCCCGCACATCCACCCGCGGCCCGACGAGGCCGCACGCACCCGATACCGAGGACTGTTCGAGATGCCCACCGGCCAGGTCAAGTGGTTCAACGAGACGAAGGGCTACGGCTTCCTGTCGCGCGACGACGGGGGCGAGGTCTTCGTCCACACCAAGGCGCTGCCCGCGGGCGTCACCACGCTGAGGCCGGGTCAGCGGGTCGAGTTCGGGATCGCCGCGGGCCACCGCGGCGACCAGGCGATGAGCGTCCAACTGCTGGACGCGCTGCCCTCGGTGGCCGCCGCCCAGCGCAAGAGCGCCGACGACATGGCCCCGATCGTCCAGGACCTGATCACCAAGCTGGACAGCGTGCTGCCGGGCCTGCAGCGCGGCCGCTACCCGGGCAAGCCGGAGGGCCAGAAGATCGCCATGGTGCTGCGCGCCATCGCCGACCAGTTCGACGTCTGACCGGCCGTCAGGCGAACGCCAGCGCGCCCGGGTCGACGGCGGGGACGAGTCCCCGCTCGGCGGCCCGGGCGAGCAGGCCGCGCACCGCCGCGTAGCCGGCCTCGCCGAGGTCCTCGGTGAACTCGTTGACGTACAGCCCGATGTGCTGCTCGGCGACGGCCGGGTCCATCTCCTGGGCGTGCGCCAGCACGTACTCCCGGGAGGCCGCCGGGTCCGCCCAGGCCGCGCGCACCGACGCCCGTACGGTGTCGGCCAGTTCGCGCAGCCGCTCGGCGCCCAGCGAGCGCCGGGCCACGATCGCGCCCAGCGGGATCGGCAGCCCGGTCGCCGCCTCCCACGCCTCGCCCATGTCGGCCAGGCAGTGCAGCCCGTACTCCTGGTACGTGAACCGGGCCTCGTGGATCACCAGCCCGGCGTCCACCTTCCCGTCCCGGACGGCCGGCATGATCTCGTGGAACGGCAGCACCACGATCTCGCCGAACCCGCCCGGCACCGCCTCGGCCGCCCACAGCCGGAACAGCAGGTACGCCGTCGAGCGCTCGCTGGGCACCGCGACCCGCCGCCCGGCCAGCTCCGCGGCCTCCCGCGGGCCGGCCGTCAGCACCAGCGGCCCGCAGCCCCGGCCCAGCGCCCCGCCGCACGGCAGCAGCGCGTACTCGTCCAGCACCCAGGGCAGTTGGCCGTAGGAGATCTTCAGCACGTCCAGCTCGCCGCGCTCGGCCAGCCCGTTGGTGACGTCGATGTCCGCGAACCTGACCGCGGGGGCGTCCGCGCCCGGCACCAGGCCGTGCGCCCAGGCGTGGAACACGAAGGTGTCGTTCGGGCAGGGCGAGTACGCGACGCTGAGCGGCTCGGCCATCTCAGACCTCCTTGAGCAGGACGGACACCGGCGGCAGCGCCGCGAAGGCCCGCTCCAGGGCCGCCAGCGCGTCGCCGATCCGCCAGGACGCGCGGTCGCGCGGCCCGACGGCATTGGACACGGCCCGCAGCTCACCGGCCGCGAGACCGCAGCGGGCGGCCGCCTCGGCCACCCCGAAACCCTCCATCGCCTCGGCCAGCGCCCGCGGGTGACGCCCCCTCAGCACCGCGGCGCGCTCCGCCGAGCCGGTCACCGTGGACACCGTCAGCACCTCGCCGACCGCCCCGCCGGTGGCCCCCGCGAGCGCTGCCACCAGGCCCGGCGGCACTAGGTGCCGCACCGTGCCGAAGCCCAGCTCGGTGACGTCCGCGAAGCCGTCCGGCGTCTCGGCGCCCAGGTCGGCCGCCAGCACGGCGTCCGCCACCACCAGCGACCCGAGCGGCGCCGCGGGCGCGAACCCGCCCGCGATGCCCGCCGACAGCACCAGCCGGTACCGGCCGCCGGCCAGCGCCGCCGCCGTGCCCGCCGCCGCGGCCGCCGGGCCGACCCCGGCCGCCAGCACCACGGCGCCCGAACCCTCGCCCAGCCCGCGCCGCACCGCCCCGGCCTCCGCCTCCACGGCGACGACGACGAGCAGCCCGGCGGCGGGGCCGGGCTGCTCGTCGGTGCGCTCAGCGGTCATCGACCGGGGGTTCAGCTGCTCTTGTTGTCCAGGTCGAAGGCCCAGACCGCGTAGTACTCCTGGGACTTCTTGTCCTGCGAGACCACCGTCACCGACGTCACGTCGTTGCTCGACATCAGGGCGCCGGCGCTCTTCGAACCGGAGTAGGTCACCCCGGTGATGACCGAGCCGTCGGCGCCGCCGGCCAGCGGCACCTGGCCGTTGGAGCCGCCGTTGGTCAGCGCGAACCAGCCCTTGTCGGCCAGGTCCTTCGGCACGCCGACGCCGATCTGGTCACTGGCGCGGACGTCCAGCTTCGGGAGCTTGGCGTCCTTGCGGGCCTGCTTGATGTCCGACAGGCACTTGGTGAGGTAGTCCTCGTCGAGCGGCTTGCCGTCGTTGTAGCAGAAGGGGGCGGCGGTGGTGGTCGAGGTGCCGACGACCATCGTCGCCACGTTCTCACGGGGCTTGCCGGCGTCGTTCGCCCAGTAGATACCGGTACCGAGGGAGGCGGCGCCGACGACGACGACGCCGGCGATACCGGCGATGGCACGGGTGCTGAGGCTCATGCGCAAGAGGCTACTCGCCTTCCGTGATCACACGACGCCGGGGTGCCCGAGTCGCCCGAGGTTACGCCGAGCGCGGGCGCGCCGCGCACCCCGGCCCGGCCCGCCGCTCAGGCCACCCGGGGCCGCGCGGCCGACCGGCGCGGCCCGACCCGCAGCAGCGAACGGAACGTCCACAGCAGCATCACCGTCATCACCGACGCCGCCACCGTCAGCCCCAGCACCGCGTTCAGCGGCAGCGCGATGCCCACCGCGCCGCCCGCCACCCAGCTCAGCTGCAGCACCGTCTCCGACCGGGCGAACGCCGAGGTCCGCACCGCCTCCGGCACGTCCCGCTGGATCAGCGCGTCCAGCGCCAGCTTGCCCAGCGACGCCGCCATCCCCGCGACGCCCGCCACCACCGTCACCGTCACCACCCCGTACCAGAGCGCCGCCGCGCCCGCCGCGATCGTCGCCAGCGCCAGCACCGCCGTCACCGTCACCTCCGAGCCGCGGGTGCGCAGCCACGAGCCCAGCACCGACCCCAGGGCGTTGCCCAGTCCCGCCGCCGCCGCGACCAGGCCCAGCGCCACCGTCCCCGGCAGGCCGCCCGGCGGGTCCCGGCGGATCAGGAACGCCAGGAACATCACCAGGAACCCGACCAGCCAGCGCAGCGACGCCACCCCGCGCAGCGCCATCACCACCGACGGGCCGACCGCCCGCAGCACCCCCTTGGGCCGCGCCCCGTGCGGCTCGGCGTGCGGTTCGGCGTGCAGCTCCGCCCGCTGCTCGCCCCTCGCCGAATCCACCTGGTGCGGCAGGTGGAAGGCCATCAGCGTGCCGATCACGAACACCACGAACGCCCCGCGCAGCGGCCACCCCGGCCCGATCAGGTGCAGCAGCCCGCCCACCCCGCCCGCCACCAGCGTGGTCAGCAGACCCGCCAGCGTCACCCGCGAGTTCGCCTTCACCAGCGACAACTGGGCGGGCAGCAGCCGCGGCACCACCACGCTGCGCACCACCCCGTACGCCTTCGACGCCACCAGCACGCCCAGCGCCTCCGGGTACAGCGCCAGCCCGCCGCCGGTCACCGCCCCCGCCATCACCCAGGCCAGCGCCGCCCGGGCCAGCATCGACATCGCCATCGCCGAGCGGCGGCCGTTCGGCAGCCGGTCCAGCAGCGGGCCGATCACCGGGGCCAGCACCGCGAACGGCGCCATCGTGATCAGCAGGTACAGCGAGACCCGGCCGCGGGCCTCGCCGGTCGGCACCGAGAAGAAGATGGTGGACGCCAGCGCCACCGTGATCAGCATGTCGCCGAACGAGTTCAGCGCGTGCAGCTCGATCAGCTTCGCCAGGCCGGACTCGCCCGCGCCCTCCGCCGACGTCGCCCGCCGGATCCGCCGGCCCGTGCCGTGCACCACCCGGCCGGTGCGCACCCCCGCCGCCGACGCGCCGCGCGCCCAGAGGCCCCGGGCCCGCACCGTCGGCGCGTCCGGGTCGGCGGGGCCGGCGGGGTCGGCGGGGTCGGCGGGGGAGTCCGGCGCCGGGTGCTTCGAGAGGTCCGGGCCCGGCTGACGGGGCGTCGGACAGGTGGCATCGGCCTCCGGCTCACCGGGGGCCACCGGATGCTGCCGCGACACGGCGGACGCCCCCGAACGGCCTTCGGCCTGCGCGGGACCCGGCTCGTGCCGCGGCGGAATCTCCTCCGCCACACACCCATCCTGCCCGAGAATCGCCGACCTAACGAGTGATTGTCCGGGCGTCGGCGCGCCCGCCCCCACGGCCCGGACTGTGCTGCACCACCGACCGACGGGTAGCCTGCACTACGCGCATGCCCGGCCTCCCGCAGGGGGGTGGCCGACCTGGGCGGCGCGGCCCGGTCCCGGAGCGGCCCCGGGTCTAGCAGAATGGACCGGCCCCGTGCTCGCGGGGGCCGCCCCGGAGACGTGGCAGCGGCAGCCGGTGCGCCCGCCCGACGGCGGCCACCGCAAGGCCGCAGGATGACAGGACTGGGAGAGAACCGACGCCGTGAGTGCTGCGATGCGAAGCCGTACCCCTGACCGGCTCTGTGCAGAGGCCGTCGACCTCGCCCGCCAGGCCGTGGTCGACAGCGTCGGGGAGGCCGTCGTCGGCCCCCACGTGAAGGCGGGCGCGGACGCCGAGCGCGTCGTCACCCACACCTTCGAGTGCCTCGACCCGGCCTACCGCGGCTGGCACTGGGCGGTGACCGTCGCCCGCGCCCCGCGCGCCAAGAACGTCACCCTCGACGAGGTCGCGCTGCTGCCCGGCGCGGGTGCCGTCCTCGCCCCGCAGTGGGTGCCGTGGAGCGAGCGCCTGCGGCCCGGCGACCTCGGCCCCGGCGACCTGCTGCCCACCGGCGCCGACGACCTGCGCCTGGAGCCCGGCTGGACCGGCGAGGACGAGATCGCCCCCAACTCGGCGCTCGCCGAGGCCGCCGAGGACGAGATCGCCACCGTCGAGGACGTCCAGCAGGCGCCCGCCCGCGCCGAGATCGGCGCGATCGCCGAGGAGCTCGGCCTCGGCCGCCCCCGCGTCCTCTCCCGGCGCGGCCTGCACCAGGCCGCCGAGCGCTGGGAGACCGCGTACGGCCCGCAGACCCCGATGGCACAGTCCGCCCCGGCCTCCTGCGACACCTGCGGCTTCCTGGTCCCGATCGGCGGCTCGCTCGGCCAGGCGTTCGGCGTCTGCGGCAACGAGTTCGGCCCCGCCGACGGCCAGGTCGTCTCGCTCGCCTACGGCTGCGGCGCGCACTCCGAGGCCGCCGTCCTCCCCGCCCCGCCCGTCCCCAGCGAGCTGATCCTCGACGAGACGGTCGTCGAACCCCTCCCGCTGCACCCCGACCGCACCTCCGGCTCGGTCGAACCGGACGCGCCGGTCGAGGAACTCGGCCACGCGTAACGCCGCGCGCTGAGCGGAGCGCGAGACCGGGGGCGCGGGGAACCGCGCGCAGCGGCAGGGGAACGCCGGCAGGACCGCGACGACGAGCACCACCTGCCGTCACCTCGCGGCCTCGCGGCGGGTGCCCGGTCCGCCGCGCGGTTCCCCGCGCCCCTGTCGTGCGCATCCTGCTTTCGTGCGGCGCCGTCTCAGACCCCTGGCAGAATGCCGACTCGTACGCAGACCACGCGAAGGGCGGCTCGGCACGTGGAGTCTCGGATCATCGGCAGCGCGGCGTCCCCCCAGGGGCCGGATGTCTTCGACACGGCCCGGCTGCGGCACACCGTGCTCACCGCCTGGACGGCCGCGCCCGCCAGATTCCGGGAGGACGCCAACGCCGAGGAGGAGCTCGCGCTCGGCGGCTACCGGGACCGGCTGATCGTCGAACTCGCCCAGAACGCCGCCGACGCGGCCGCCCGGGCCGGCGTCACCGGTCGGCTCCGGCTGACCCTGCGGGACGGCGTGCTGGCGGCCGCCAACACCGGCGCCCCGCTGGACGCGGCGGGCGTCGAGTCGCTGTCCACGCTGCGGGCCTCCGCGAAGCGCGAGGACGAGCGGGAGGTGGTCGGCCGGTTCGGTGTCGGCTTCGCCGCGGTGCTGGCCGTCAGCGACGAGCCCGCCGTGCTCGGCCACACCGGCGGGGTGCGCTGGTCGCTCACCGACGCCCGCGCGCTGGTCGCCGAAATCCCGCAGCTCGCCGCGGAGTTGACCCGGCGCGAGGGCCACCTGCCGGTGCTCCGGGTGCCGTTCCCGGCCGAGGGCGAGGCCCCCGAGGGCTACCACACGGTGGTCGTCCTGCCGCTGCGCGACGCCGCCGCCGAGGACCTCACCCGCCGCCTGCTCGCCGAGGTCGACGACGCCCTGCTGCTGACCCTGCCCGGCCTGGCCGAGGTGGTCGTCGACACCCCCGAGGGCGTGCGCACCCTGACCCGCACCGCGCACCCGCCGCGCCCCGAGCAGCTGCCCGCCGTCACCATCACCGACGGGGAGCGCAGCACCACCTGGCAGACCGTCAGTGCCGCCGGCACCGCCGCCCCCGAGCTGCTGGCCGACCGG
Source organism: Kitasatospora cineracea (assembly GCF_003751605.1). Taxonomy (NCBI): domain Bacteria; kingdom Bacillati; phylum Actinomycetota; class Actinomycetes; order Kitasatosporales; family Streptomycetaceae; genus Kitasatospora; species Kitasatospora cineracea. Next base: position 921,392 of record NZ_RJVJ01000001.1, on the reverse strand, counting down.
ACCACCGAGGAGCGCGCCCGCCCGTACTGGACGCTCACCTGGGCCGTCCCGGTCGACGGGCAGGGCCGCCCGCAGCGCCCGCGCACCACCCCCGTGCTGCACGCGCCCACGCCCAGCGACGAACCGCTCGGCGTCCCCGCCCTGCTGATCGCCTCCTACCCGCTCGACCCGACCCGGCGGCACGTCGCGCCCGGCCCGCTCACCGACTTCCTCACCGAGCGCGCCGCCGACGCCTACGCCGACCTGCTGCGCGCCCGCGGCGCCGACCCGCACTCGCTGGACCTCGTCCCGGGCCCGCTCGGCCAGGGCGCCCTCGACAACGCGCTGCGCACCGCCGTGCTGGCCCGCCTGCCCGAGACGCCCTTCCTGCCGCACCCGAAGGGCGCCGAGGAGGGCACCCCCGCGCTGCGCCCGCGCGACGCCGTCGTGCTGGAGGGCGCCGACCACTCGGTGGTCGAGGCGCTCGCCCCGATCTTCCCCGGCCTGCTCCCGGCCGGCCTGGAGCGCCGCACCGAACTGCGCACCCTGGGCGTGCGCCGCACCCCGCTCGCCGAGGTGGTCGACCAGCTCGGCGGCCTGGAGCGCGAACCCGCCTGGTGGCGCGGCCTGTACGCGGCGCTGGCCGGCGCCGACCCGGAGGCGCTCGGCGCGCTGCCCGTCCCGCTCGCCGACGGCCGCACCGTCACCGGCCCGCGCCGGGTCCTGCTGCCCTCCGACCCGGCCGACTGGGCCGGCTACGAGGGCTACCCCGAGACGCTCGCCGAGTCCCTCGACCTGCTCGACCTGCGCCTGGCCCACCCCGACGCCGCCCACCCGCTGCTGGCCAAGCTCGGCGCCGCCACCGCCACCCCCGCGGGCGTCCTGGACACCCCCGAGGTCCGCGCCGCCGTCGCCCGCTCGCTGGAGCTCGGCGAGGACGACTACGACGCCGCCGTCGACCTCGCCGACGCCGTCCTCGCCCTGGTCAAGGCCGCCGCCCCGGCCCCCGGCGAGCACCCCTGGCTGGCCCGCCTGGCCCTGCCCGACGACGAGGGCGAACTCGCCCGCGCCGGTGAACTCCTGCTCCCCGAAAGCCCGTTGGCCCTCCTGGTGGACGAGGACGAGGCCGCCTTCGTCGACGACGACCTGTTCGAGCGCTGGGGCCCCGAGGTGCTGGCCGCGGCCGGCGCGCTCACCGCCTTCACGCTGGTGCGCGCCGAGGACGTCGTCCTCGACCCGGACGACCTGGAGCGCCTCGACCCCACCGCCCCCGCCGACCGGGCGGCCGGCGGCGCCCCCACCGGCCTGATCGACGAGGCCCCCGACGGCCTCGCCGAGTGGTGCGAGGACGCCCTGGAGGCCCTGCACACCGACGACGCCGGGGAGTTGGGCGTCCCGCCGGTCGCCGCCGAACTGCTCGCCGTCCGCGACCTCGACCTGGTCGCCGCCGACGCCTGGCCCGAGGCCCTCGCCCTGCTCGCCCGGCCCCCGTACCGGGACGCCGTGGTGACGCCGGTGCGCACCCTGCTGCCCGACGGCAGCTACACCGACCTGCCCTCCTACACCGCCTGGTGGCTGCGCGACCACCCGGTGCTGGACGGCCGCGAACCGGCCGGCCTGCGCGCCGCCGGGGCCGACCCGCTGCTGCGCGGCCTCTACGACGAGGCCCGCACCACGCTCGACCCGCAGTTCCTGCACGCGCTCGGCGTGCGCACCACGCTGAACGCGCTGCTCGCCGAACCGCACGGCCCGGACGAGCTGGTCGACCGGCTCGCCGACCCGCTCTCCGAGGTCAGCCACCGCCAACTGCACGGCATCTACAGCCTGTTGGCGGCCCTCCCGGCCGAACGCGTCGAAGCCCTCGACGTGGTGCGGGCCCTGGCCCCGCTGGACTCCGAGTCCGGCCGCCGGGACGACCGCACCGTCATCGTGGACGCCGCGAGCGCGGTCGTCGCCGACGCCCCCGACCTGGTCGAACTCCTTCACGACCACGCCGTGCTGCCCGTCCACCCGCTGCTCGCCCCGGCCCTCGCCGAGCGCCTGCACGTCTCGCTGGCCAGCGAGGTGGCCGGCGGCCGCGTCCTGTCCGAGGGCACCCTGCACCGCACCCCCGCCGTGGTCCGCGAGCTGCTGCCCGGCTGCCCCGCCGTCTACGAGGAGCACGAGGAACTCCTGGTGGTCGGCCCCGACGGCGAGGAGGCGCACGTCGCCTGGCGCTGGGACACCGCCGCGACCGCCCCCGAACTGCCCTACGACCCGGAGGACGCCGAAGCCGCCGACGAGGACGACGAGTTCGACGTCCCGCCGGTCCCCGGCCTGCTGCACGCCGCCACCCCCGAGGGGCTGGCGGCCGGCCTGGCCTGGTCCGTGCACCAGTGGCACCGCCGCTTCGAGATCCTCGCCGCCCTCACCGAACCCGACCGGGCGTACGAACTGCTGGCGGCCCGCGACTACGAGTAGCGGGCCCCGGCGGCTACTTCCGCTCCGCGAAGACCCGGGCGCTGACCTCCAGCAGGCAGCCCGCCACCAGGGCGATCGCCACGCCCGTCAACGGGTCGCGCCAGCCGACGAGTTGGAGCTGGAAGAAGTCGGCGAGCCAGGGCACCAGCAGGACCAGCGCGAACGCGCCGGACATGGCGCCGATCAGCAGCAGGCGCCACCAGGTGTAGGGGCGGGCGACGATCGCCAGGACCCAGATGGCGGTGATGAACAGGGTCAGGGTGGCGACCGAGGTGTCGGCCTTCAGGGTGGTCTCGTCGTCGCCGCGGGCCAGCGCGTAGGCGGTGAAGGTCGCCGCGCCGCAGACGACGCCGCCGGGGACGGCCAGCCGCAGCACGCGGCGGACGAAGCCGGTGCGGGCCCGCTCGTTGTTGGGGGCGAGGGCGAGGAAGAACGCCGGGATGCCGATGGTCAGCGAGGACAGCACCGTCGAGTGCCGGGGCAGGAACGGGTACGGCACCTGGGTGAACACCACCAGCAGGGCCAGCAGCACCGAGTAGACCGTCTTGACCAGGAACAGCCCGGCGACCCGCTCGATGTTGCCGATCACCCGGCGGCCCTCGGCGACCACCGAGGGCAGGGTGGCGAACCGGTCGTCCAGCAGCACGATCTGGGCGACGGCCCGGGTGGCGTCCGAGCCGGTGCCCATCGCCACGCCGATGTCGGCGTCCTTGAGGGCGAGGACGTCGTTGACGCCGTCGCCGGTCATCGCCACGGTGTGGCCCTTCGACTGCAGGGCGCCGACCAGGGCGCGCTTCTGCTGCGGGGTGACCCGGCCGAAGACGGCGGTGCGGTCGGCGGCCTCGGCGAGCTGCTCGGGGTCGGTGGGCAGGGTGCGGGCGTCGGTCGCGGTCTCCGCGCCGGGCAGGCCGAGGTGGGCGGCGACGGCGCCGACCGAGACGGCGCTGTCGCCGGAGATGACCTTGGCCCGGACGTCCTGGGAGCGGAAGTAGCGCAGGGTGTCCGCGGCGTCCTCGCGCAGCCGCTGCTGCAGCACCAGCAGGGCCAGCGGCTCCAGCCGGGCGGCCGGGTCCGGGTCGTCCAGCGGCAGCGGGCTGCGGCCCAGCAGCAGGACCCGCAGGCCCTGCGCGCCCAGCTCGTCGACCTCGGCCAGCGCGGGGGAGCCGGGCGGGAGCAGCACGTCGGGGGCGCCGAGCAGCCAGCTGCCCTCGGTGCCGCCGGGCTCCAGCAGCTGGACGCCGCTCCACTTGCGGGCGGAGGAGAACGGGATCGCCTCCAGCAGCCGCCAGCGCCCCTCCGGCGGGGGCCCATACGCGTCGATGACGGCCTGCATGCTGGGGTTGGGCCGGGTGTCGGCGGCGCCGATCGCGCCCAGCGCCTCGGCCAGCACGGCCTTGTCGGCCTGCGGGGCCCGTGCCGGGTCGGCGAGCGGGCGGAGGTCGACCAGGTCCATGCCGCCCTCGGTGAGGGTGCCGGTCTTGTCGAGGCAGACGGTGTCGACCCGGGCCAGGCCCTCGATCGCGGGCAGTTCCTGGACCAGGCACTGCTTGCGGCCGAGCCGGACCACGCCGATGGCGAAGGCCACCGAGGTGAGCAGCACCAGGCCCTCGGGGACCATCGGCACGATGCCGGCCACCATCCGGCGGACGGCCTCCTTCCAGTCGTTGCGCTGCACCGCGAGCTGGCTGATCACCAGGCCGATCGCGGTGGGGATCAGCAGGTAGGTGATGAACCGCAGGATCTGGTCGATGCCGGTGCGCAGCTCGGACTTGACCAGGGTGAACCGGCTGGCCTCCTCGGCGAGCTTCGCGGCGTACGCCTCCCGGCCGACCTTGGTGGCGGTGAACGCGCCCGCGCCGGCCACCACGAAGGAGCCGGACATCACGTGGTCGCCGGGGCGCTTGTGGACGGGGTCCGGCTCGCCGGTCAGCAGCGACTCGTCGACCTCCAGGGCGTCCGCCTCGGTGACGGTGCCGTCCACCACGACCTTGTCGCCGATGCCGAGCAGCACGGTGTCGTCCAGCACGATCCCGCCGGCGGGGACCTGCACCGCGGCGCCGTCCCGGCGGACCTGGGGGCGGGCCTCGCCGATCAGCGCGAGGCTGTCCAGGGTCTTCTTGGCGCGCATCTCCTGGACGATGCCGATCGCCGTGTTGGCGACGATGACCAGGCCGAACAGGCCGTCCTGGATCGGGCCGACCACCAGGATGATGCCGAACATCACCCCGATGATCGCGTTGAACCGGGTGAACACGTTCGCCCGGACGATCTCCCGCACCGAGCGGCTGGAACGCACCGGGACGTCGTTCAGCTGCCCGCGGGCGACCCGCTCGGCGACCTCGGCGCCGCTCAGCCCGGGCTGGTACGCGCCGCCCGCGCCGGTGGGGTGCGCGCCGGGGCCCGGGCCGGGCGCGGCGGTGCCTTCCGCTGAGTGCGTCATGGCACCGACTCTAGGTGGGCGATTTGCCCGGTGCGTCCCGCCTCGGGCCGGATTCCGGCCGGACGGGTGGCGGGGGCGGCGGCGTGCTGCGGCGGCGTGGTGCGGGGCGTGGTGCGGCGGCGCGTTACGGCGGCGTGGTGCGGCGGCGCGCTAGAGCGCGGCTTCCCCGGGTTCTCCGGCGGCCTCGGCGGCGCGGGCGCGGCGGATCGCGGCGCGGCGGGCGGTGCAGTACTTGAGGCCGATCAGGCCGAGCAGGCCGCCGGACAGGCAGATCCACGGCCAGGTGCCGTGGCCGTGGTCGGAGAGCCACCCCTGGAACGGCACCAGCGCCACGAAGCCGACGAACCACAGCACCGTGCCGGTGCCGACGATGGCGACGTCGTTCCCCTCGAGGGGCGGGGGAGCGGAGCGCAGCGCGGTCTTGGGCATGGGCCCTAGCCTACGGGGCGGCCCGGGGCGTCCGGGAGAGGTGGTCGGCCGCCCTCCAGAGGGGCCGAACGTGAGCGATGGTGATCGAGCGTGACCGTAATGGGCTTGCTCTACGCGCGAAGATGGCGCGTGCACGACCGGAATCGACATACTGAAATGTCCCCCGCCTTGACTCCCGGTCTCCCCCGGCCCCTTCCGATCGAGGACCCCCGACATGTCTCCGCAGGCCCAGTCGACCACCGCGTCGCCCGAGCCCTCCCAGAACGCGCCGCAGCCCCCGTCCGGCGCCCTGGACCGCTTCTTCAAGATCTCGCAGCGGGGCTCCACCCTGCCCCGCGAGATCCGCGGTGGTGTCGCCACCTTCTTCACGATGGCGTACATCCTGGTGCTCAACCCGATCATCCTGGCCTCGGCCACGGACATGAACGGCACCCACCTCGCCGGCGGGCAGCTGGTCACCGCGACCGCGCTCACCGCGGGCCTGACCACCCTGCTGATGGGCGTCATCGGCAACGTGCCGATCGGCCTCGCCGCCGGCCTGGGCGTCAACACCATCGTGGCGCTCCAGCTCGCCCCCAAGATGACCTGGCCCGACGCCATGGGCATGGTCGTCCTGGCCGGCTTCGCCATCATGCTGCTGGTCGCCACCGGCCTGCGCGAACGCGTCATGAACGCCGTCCCGCTCGGCCTGCGCAAGGCCATCGCCATCGGCATCGGCCTGTTCATCACCCTGGTCGGCCTGGTCGACTCCGGCTTCGTCACCCGCGTCCCGGACGCCGCCCACACCACCGTCCCGCTCCAGCTCGGCGCCGGCGGGCACCTGCACGGCTGGCCCGTGCTGATCTTCATCCTCGGCCTGCTGCTCACCATGGCCCTGGTCATCCGCAAGGTCCCCGGTGCGATCCTGATCTCGATCGCCGTGATGACCGCCGTCGCCGTGGTCATCCAGCAGGCCGCCGACCTCGCCCCCGAGACCTGGGGCCTCACCGTCCCCACCTGGCCCGGCAACCCCGTCGCCACCCCCGACTTCGGCCTGGTCGGCCACTTCAGCCTGTTCGGCGGCTTCTCGCACGTCGGCGTCCTCACCGGCGTCCTGTTCGTCTTCACCGTGCTGATGAGCTGCTTCTTCGACGCGATGGGCACCATCCTCGGCGTCGCCGACGAGGCCCACCTGCTCGACGAGAAGGGCGACCTCCCCGGCATCAACAAGATCCTGATGGTCGACGGCATCGCCACCGCCGCGGGCGGCGCCACCTCCGCCTCCGCCAACACCTGCTTCGTCGAGTCCACCGCCGGCGTCGGCGAGGGCGCCCGCACCGGCTTCGCCTCCATCGTCACCGGCGCGCTCTTCATGCTCGCCCTCTTCCTCACCCCCCTGGCGACCATGGTCCCGGCCCAGGCCGCCACCCCCGCGCTGGTCACCGTCGGCTTCCTGATCCTGGCGAACTCCATCAAGGAGATCGACTGGTCCGACTTCACCATCGCCATGCCGGCCTTCCTCACCATCGTGATGATGCCGTTCACCTACTCCATCACCAACGGCATCGGCTTCGGCTTCATCACCTTCTGCCTCCTGCGCATCGTCGCCGGCCGCGCCCGCACCGTCCCGATCGCCATGTACGGCGTCGCCGCGGTCTTCGCCTTCTACTACCTGATGCCGGCCCTCGGCCTGCTCTGATCTGAACCGCCTGGCTACGACGGTGGCCCCGCACTCCTGGGCGAGTGCGGGGCCACTTGCGTTGTGCTGTGTTCGTGGGTTCGGACGGAGCCGGATCACCAGGAGTCGAGCGAGACGCTGGGGCCGCTCCGGAGGTAGCGGTTGAGGGCCGTCCCGGTGGTGGAGACGAATTCCTGGGGGAGGGTCTCGGTGCTCACCCAGGCGACTTCGGAGTGCTTCTCGGGCTCGCCGTTGCGGAGGCTGCCGGACCACTCGTTGGCGGCGAACACCACGGTCAGGAAGCCGTTGGGGGCCTCGACGCCCCGTGCTCCGTGGATGACGTGCACCAGGTTCAGGGCGTCGGGCGACACGACGAGTCCGGTCTCTTCGGCGAGTTCGCGCACGGCGGTCTGAGTGATCGGCTCGCCCGGCTCGTTCTTGCCGACGGGGAGGTCCCACATGCCCTGTGCGAACTTGGCTTTCGGACCTCGTCGGAGGAGGACCACTCGTCGGGCCTCGCGGTCGTGGACGATCACAGCGGCGACCAGCAGTGTCATCGACTCCGTGGCGGGTTTGAGCGCGACGGGCTGATCGGTGCTTGTCTGGGCCACGGGTTCGGTTCCTTCCGGCGGTGGGACTGTCAGGTCAGTGCCTCGCGTGCTCGGCGTTCCAGGTCGCTGGCCCCTGGGACTCCGCGACTACGGTAGATCGCCAACTGTGGCCGGATCGAGCTGATCGCCTTTCTCGTCCGGTCGGAGGTCATCCCCTCCATGAGGTCGAGCGCGCGGCCCCAGGTGCCCACCGCCTCGTCGGCTCGGGCTTGGGCAGCCAAGCTGTCCCCGAGGTCGGCGTAGGTGAGGGCGTGGACCCGCTTGTACTTCTCGGAGTCCCAACGGATCAGCGCCGCCCGGTGCTGCTGCTCGGTTCCCGTGTGGTCGTCGAGGTCGGTGAGGGTGCGGGCGGTGTGGCTGGCGACGGTGCCGGCGGCCGGGCCGCTCATGAGGGAGAAGCTGGGCTGCGGGTCGTCGTGCCGGGCGAGGGCGTCCTCTGCGGCCAACAGCGCGCGGGCTGCGGACGGTTTGTCTCGGGTGGCCGCGAACGCCCTCGCGAGGGTGATGTGGAGCAGCGCCTCGGTCTGCCCGTCCACGCGCCCGTCGCTTCGGCGGAGGGCGTTCTCGATCAGTGCGAGGCAGTTGCGCGGCTGTTTGAGGCTGAGCGCCTGGTGGGCGAGCGCGCGCATCATCCAGCCTGCATGGCCGTACGGATCGGCTTCGACGGCGAGTTGGTAGCCGAGTTGGTAGTAGCGCTGGGCAGCACCTTCCTGCCCGAGGTCGTGATGCTTCCAGCCTGCCAGGTAGGCGAGTTCGGCAACGGCCCCGAATGCTTGCTGTCGGACACCTTCGTTGGGGAACCGGGCACTGAGCATGGGAGCGGCCGTGTCGGCGAGGTACGCGGTGACGGTGGTCAACCCGTGTCCGCCGCCGAGCCGTTCGTCTGCCGAGCTGAACACCGCCGTGATCTGTCGGACCACCTCGACCTCTTCGGCGCCAACCCGGGTGGCGGTGGTACGGGTCCGCATCAGGCGTGAGATCGGCTCGGGGTCGTAGCCCAGGGGCATAGCCACACCGGCGGCCGAGAACGCCGCCACCGCAAGGAAGTTGCGGCGCTCGACATCGGCGCGGCCGAGGATGGTCGCTGCTTCGATCGGATCGTGGCTCCCGGCAAGGGATTCCGAGGGCTCGGCGAACCCGATCTCCACTGTCGTGACCGACCGTCCGACACGCCGGGAGAGAGCTTCGGCGACGTACTGGCCCACTTGCCCGGTCGGCTGCCTGCCCTTGACCCAGTGCGCCACGGCCGACTTGTTGGTGCGCAGGCTCTCGCCGTTCTCGGCGCCGATCCGTCGCACGGCAGCGGCAAGCGCCTCATAGGTCCAGCGAGTGCTTGAAATCGCTTCTCTCAGAAGGTGGTTGGGTTCGTTGCTCGGGTCCACGACCAGTCCCCCAGGTGGCGCTGTAAACCACTTAAACCACTCTACGTGCTGGCAAGCGTACCGATTGTGCTGGTCTCCCGGTTCACTAACTGTCAAGGCGCTCAACGCAATCGGGCTCTCCTTGCATCGCCCGGACCACCGCCACGAGCGTCACACCGTCCTGATCAGCTCACGTCCTGGAGGTCGCATGTCTGTCAGCGCTGCCGCCCAGCTCGTCGGCCGCCACACGAACGGGGAGGCCGACAAGCCTCCGCCCTTCCGCCTTGTCGGTGAGGAGTTCAAGGTCGAACGGCCTGACGGGTACTTCCGGGGAACCTGCTGGGCCTGTTCCCGGGACACGCTGGTCTGCGCCGGATCGACGCTTCAAGCGCCTGAGGACGCCGAGGGCACCTGTCACGCGATCTGCAACGACTGCATCGCCCGTGCTCGAACCCCCCACCGTCGCGCCGCGCTTCGGGCCTCACTCGACGCCCAGCGGTCGGCGTAGGCACGGAGTGGACGAGCAGGACGAGTACTGCGCGGCGGCCGAGCGGGCCGCCCACCGACTTCCCACCCCCAAACCGGTCGCCGTGGCCTACCCGCTCGCCCTGTTGGTGCTGCTGGCGCTGGTGACGGTGCTGATCGTGTCCGGCCGCACCTGACCATGCGCCTCAAGGCGCTCACGAACTCCCGGCCCTTCGGAAGGACGCTTCCGGCGGGCTGGGCTGCACCACCCTGCGTGACTGTCCGCCCATCTCTGGACGGGCAGAACGAATCCGATGGGAGAAGCACATGAGCGACAGCAAGCAGGCCCCGGAGATCACCGCCCTGACCCGGCGGCTGGACCACTCCGTCCCGGACGGCGACTTCGTGCCGGTGGTCACCGGCCTGACCCGCGCCCTGGACCACATGGTCCCGGACGGCGACTTCGTCCCGGTCACCGAGAGCTGACCTCAACCCTGAAGTGACGCCGTCTCGTTGGCGGCTCGGCGGGCCGGCTCGGCGCACACAGCCGAGTCGGCCCGCTCCCCTCCCGATCCGTCTTCCGCACGTTCCGTCCGAGGAGAGTCCACTGTGTCGACCACGATTGCCGCCCGCGTTCCGTCCGGCTCCTTCTTCGACCTCACCCGCAGTGACCCGGAGCTGACCCGACTCCGGGAAGAGGGTGCCGAGTCGGTCCTCCCGTTCGCGCTGATGGGCCGCATCCTCCGTTCGAACACCCCCTACGCGGAACACGCCCGCACCCTGCGCAGCGAACAACTGACGATTGCCGGAGCCACCTTCGACTGGTTCGACGCCGAGCTGCCCCGCGAGATCGCCGACGACATCAACCTGGCGAACTACCAGATCGTGGAGCACACCGACGAGCGACGTGCGGCGCTGATGACTGCGCTGGACCGCCTGTCGCTGGTCCACCCCCAGGGCTTCGAGCGCATGCGCGAGTTCGTTCGCGGCATGCTCTGGGTGGGCCTCAAGCCCGGTGTCCCCATCTCGTCGCTGACCAGCTCCAGTGACCCGGCGCTCCCGTACGTCATCGTGTTCTCCGACAAGGCCCGGCACCACATCCCGCCGAACACCGTCAGCCCGGAGCCGTCGCCGCTGTTCCTGGCGGAGAACCTGCTGCACGAGGGGACGCACCAGTCGATCGCCCTGCACATCCACCAGCACCAGGTCTTCGCCGACGGGTACTCCTCCGAGGCCTCACCGAAGATCGAGATCGCGTGGCGGGCCGGTCAGGGCGTCGCACGCAACCAGTCCTGGGAGATCGACCGCGCCTTCCACGCGACCTGCGTCTACAGCCAGTTGCTGCGGTTCCGCCGTACCGAGCTGGACCGTGACGACCTGACCGCCAACGAGCGGGGGTGCTTCCGGAGCGCCTACGACGAAGGACTGCCGGCGGCCCGCTACCTCATGCGCGAACTCGAAGTCCTGGGTGAGCACTTCACCCCGCACGGGGTGGACCTGCTGAACGGTCTGCGCCAGCAGATCGACCAGCTGTAGTGCCAGGCTGACCGCAACCGACCGAGGGAAGGCCCAGTGCTCCAGCACCTCATCAGACAAGACGCAGACCTGCGGATGGTTCCCACCGACCGGGCCGAGCTGACCACCGCATTGCAGGGGCTTCGGGAGGAGCTGGCCACCAGCCCCGGTCCCGACCGGATTCGTGTCCTGACCCGGTGGATCGGCATCGCCGAGATGAGCCTCGGGAACTACGCCGAGGCACACACGTTCCTCCGACGGTCGCTCGAACTGGCCATCACCAGCGGGAACGTCCGGGCCGTCGTCGCCACCGAACTCAACTTCGGTGACGCCCACCGCTACGCGGGCGACGTCGAGACCGCGGAGACGTTCTACCGCAACGCCCTGGACACCGCGCGGAGCAAGTGCCCGGAACTCCTCGACTTCGCGCTCCAGCACTTCGGCAAGCACCTCATGGAACGCGGCGACCTCATGGGCGCCCGTACACATCTGCAAGAGGCGCTGCGGCTGCGGATCGCCAAGGGGAACACCGAGTTGGTCGAGTCCACGCAAGCCGCACTCGACCGGGTGGACACCCTGATCGGCAGCGCCCCCGCGTCAGCTCCGGTCGTCGTGGCGCCGGGCGAGTGGAGCCGCGAGTGGACAGCCTGGCTCCAGACCCGCACCACCGTGAGTGACCCGACCCGGTGGCACGACGACCTGACCGCCGTCCGGAGTGCGGTGCAGAGCCTCGCCGTGCACCAGCGGGTGCAGCCCCGCCACCTGTGGGACCAGCCCTTCCCCAGTGAACTGGTCGCCGCCATGGCGGCGGAAGCCGAACAGGCCCTCGCCGCTGACGGCTACCGGCACAACGGCAAGCGCAACGCGGCCGTCGGCGACGCCGCGAACCGCTTCGCCGCCCAGGTCGACCTGGCCGCGATCGTGGCCCGGTCCACCGGCCTGGACGTCGAGCAGCCGCACACCGGCGTCTACATCGGCTACACGGAAGGACAGTTCCTCGACTTCCACGTGGACGAGGCCGGATTCGGTGAAGCCAACCTGATCATCTGCCTCGCGCGTACCCGTCGCCCCGGGACGGCCAAGGCGAGCACCACCGTCTTCATCAGCGCCGCCGGCTACCTCGAATGTGACCTCGCAGCGGGCAGCGGTGTCGTCTTCGACGGGGCGCTCACACCGCACGGCCGGACGCCCCTGGGCGCCGGGGAGAGCGTCACCCTCATCAGCCTCGGATTCCGCACGCGGGACCAAGCCGGACGTGTCCTCTCGGACCTTCCCCCGGTTCCGGCGTAATCACGTCCGGACAGCCGTTCCTCATCAGGTGTGGGTACGAGCCCTTAAGCGCCCTCGTACCCCCGTCGGCTTCCCCCGCCGGCGGGCTCGACCCCCGCACCGCAGCCTCCCCAGACACTTGCGGGTGCGGGGGCTTTCGACTTCTGGCTCTCGACCCGCCCACCCGTACCCCCGGACTCTCGGGCATAGAGGACCCGAACGAGCTGGTCAGGGTCTACGTCCAGCTCGGTGCGGCCTGCGAAGCGGCGGGGCGAGTAGGTAGCCGGGCCGACATCGCACCCAAGACGTTGACCACTTTCATCACCAACGGCATCGGCTTCATCACCTTCTGCCTCCTGCGCATCGTCGCCGGCCGCCGCACGGCCCTTCCCCGCACCGCGCGGGGGAGGGCCGTGCGCGTTGTTCGATATCGGATGGCGGGTCGGCTCGACATCATGGAGGCGGCTGACGGAAGGAAGGACGACCATGACGCGCACGGTCATCGACCTCGACGACGACCTCCTCGCCGAGGCACAGCAGTTCTTCGGCACCTCCACCAAGGTGGCCACGGTGAACGCCGCTCTGCTCGAAGCCGTCAGACTCGCCCGCCGGACAGCGCTCGCGGACGCCGTGGCCGGCGGGGAGTTCGACCTCCTCGGCGGGACCGACGGCCAGACGGTGGCGTGAGCCGCGAGCGGTACCTGGTCGACGGGTCCGGCCCCCGGAGCGGTGGGGGCCGACCGTTCGGCCGGTCCTGGACGACCTCTCCCGGGTGCGCTGCTGACGGTGAGCGCGGTGGTCGGGATGGCCAACCCTGCACAGCGCCCGGGTCCGTCGACGGCCGACTGAGCACCTTCGCAGGGTGGTCGGCCCCCGGACGGTCAGGCGGGGGTGGGGGTGAGGAGGGCTTCGAGGGGTTGGGCGGGGCGGAGGGGGGTGAAGTGGACGGTGCCGGTGGGGGTGGTGGTGGCGCCGTGGACGGGGGGTTCGGGGAGGGAGTTGTAGGAGAAGTGGTTGGAGGGGTAGTAGGCGCCGCAGTCGAGGAGGCAGATCAGGTCGCCGGGGTCGAGGCGGGGGAGGGGGCGGGCGCGGGCGATCAGGTCGCCGGCGAAGCAGCAGGGGCCGGCCACGTCCTGGGGGACGGGGGTGCCGTGCTTGGTGCGGCCGGAGGGGTGGTGGGCGCTGATCCGCAGGGGCCAGCTGTCGGGCATGAAGACGGTGCGGGTGGCGACCTGGGCGCCGGCGTGGCCGATGGCGATGGGGCGGCCGCCGGCCTCCTTGGTGTACTCGATGTAGGAGGCGATGAAGCCGGACTTGGCGAGCACCGAGCGGCCGAACTCGGTGGTCAGCCGGTAGCGGCCGTCGAACAGGACGGGGGCGTGGGTGCGCAGCCGGTCCACGTAGGCGTCCCAGCCGGGGGCGATCCGGTCGTCGGCGAAGTTGACGGGCAGGCCGCCGCCGATGTCGAGGCCGGTGACCTGGCGGCGGCCCAGTTCCCGGTTGATCCGTTCGGCGAAGGCGGCGGTGGCGGCGACGCCGGTGGCCATCAGGTCGAGGTCGACGCCCTGGGAGCCGACGTGGCAGTGCAGTTCGGTGAGCCAGGGGCGGGCCCGGAACGCCTCGATCAGGCGGGTGGCGTTGCCCGCGTCGGCGAGCGGGATGCCGAACTTGGAGGTGGCGGTGGCGGTGCTCATCGCGGCGATGCTGCCGCCGCCGACCTGCGGGTTGATCCGGACGCCGATCCGGGCGGCGGAGCGGCGGCCGGCCAGCAGGGCGTCGATCCGGGCCAGTTCCTGCCAGTTGTCGATGTTGACCGTGACGCCGAGGTCCAGGGCGAGGGCCAGTTCGCGGCGGGTCTTGGCGGGGGAGTCCAGCACGATCAGCTCCGGCGGGAAGCCCGCGGCCAGGGCCTGCGCGAACTCGCCCGGGCTGGCCACCTCGCAGCCCATGCCCAGGGCGCGCAGCCGGCGCAGCACCGGTCCGAGCGGGTTGGCCTTGGCGGCGAAGGCGTGTCGGACGTCCAGCGCGGCGGGGAACGCGGCGTGCAGGGCGGCGACCGTCCCGGTGACGGCGTCCAGGTCGAGGAAGGCGGCGAGCGGGGTCTCCTCCGGGTCGAGCAGGCCCTGGCGGACCGCCTCGCGCAGCAGGAGTTCGCGCCGCTCGGCGCCGATCAGTGGGGAGGGGAGGTGCTCGGACGGGGGGCGGTTCTCGGGCATGGGGCACGCTCCGCACGGGTCGGTCGGGCAGGAACCGGAAGGGGCCGGGCCCGGACGCGGGCCGGGGCCGTGCTTCCCAGGATGGCGGCCGGGGCGGGTCGCGGGCAGCAGCGGCCGGGCCGGGTTCCGGGCGCCGGGCCGGGCGCTGTGCGCGGCGTCGGCCCCGGTGCGCGGCGGTCCGGTGCGGAGGCGCCGGGGAGGAGCGGGTCGGACGGTGCGGGCGGCTCGGGCGGGGCGTTCGGCGGACGGGGGCGGTGCACGGGCACCGGGCCGGCGGGCGGAACCGGTGTCCGGACGCGGGTCCGGGTGGTCAGTGTTCCTCGGCGCGGTGGCGCAGGGCGCGGAGTTGGAGGTGGGCGAGCAGGCGGGCGTCGGGGTCGTTCACGTCCAGGCCGGAGGGTTTGAGGACCCGGGCCTGGAAGCGGGCCGCGAAGGTGGTGCGGGCGAGGCCGAGGTCGTCGGCGGCCGGGCCCAGGGCGCCGGAGCGGCGGAGGTAGGCGTACAGCATGGCCGGCGGGTCGGGTTCGCCCTTGCGCGGTTCGTCCGGCGGTCCGGTCTGCTCGATCAGGCGGGAGACCGAGGTCCGTACCGGCAGGGGCAGGTCGTGCAGGGCTTCGAGCAGGTGGCGCAGGGCCACCGCGTCGGCGACCTGTTCGACGGTGGCGCACCGGCCTTCGGGCCCTGGGCGGCCGAACAGCAGGCCGCCCAGGGCGAGTTCGGCGTGGTGGCGGGAGCGGGCGGCGTCGTCCAGCCGGGCCCGGACCGGGCCGAGGCCGACCAGGACCGGGGCGTCGGAGCGGTGCGAGAGCTCGGTGGCCAGCCGGTGGCCGAAGTCGGCGGCCTGGGCGGCGGCGGTGGCGGGCCGGTCGGCGAGGCCGCCGAGCAGGACCAGGACGCCGCGGTCGGCGGGCAGCACCAGGGAGCCCCGGCCGGGGCGGGGCTGGTGCAGGCGCACCTGCCGCTCCAGCCGGACGCGCCGGCCGTCGTCGACCGGGCCGGGCGTGCCGACGGCCAGCACGGCGCAGGGCGCGTCGGCCGGGATGCCGCTGTACCCGGCGAGCAGGGTGCCCGCGCCCGGGCCGTCGAGCACCGCGCGGGCGGCGTCGAGCAGCAGGGCCTGCCGGGCGTCGCGGCGGGAGTGGTGGTGCAGCAGGTGGACGGCGGCGGCCCGGGCGGCGTCCCGGAGCACCTCGATGGCGCTCTCCTGGAGCGGCCGGCCGGTGATCGCGGCCACCCAGATCGAGCCGAGGCGCTCGCCGCCCGCCTGCACCGCCACCGCCATCCGCTCCGGGGCGTCCGGGCCGGCCCGGCGGTGGAGGACCCGGTGGGAGGACCACAGCTCCCGGAGGAAGCCGTCCCGGTCCATCGCCCGGCGCCGCTCCTCGGGGACGGTGCCGGTCAGGACCGTCCGGAGCCGGATGCCGTCCAGGTCGGCGCTCTCCGCGTGGTGCGCGAGGACCCGGGAGTCCGGGTCCTCGATGGTCACCGCACCGCCGACCTGCAGGGCGATCCGGCGGGCCAGGCCGCCGAGGTCGCCGAGCGGCACGTCGGTGCCGCCGGGCGCGGGGCTCTCGACGGCGGCCCGCAGCGCGGTGATCAGCTCCGGCCAGCCCGCCCAGGCGGCCCGCAGCAGCAGCGCCGTGCCGGCCCGCCGGGCGGCCTCCCGCAGGGCGTCCTTGCGCGCGCCGTCCCCGACCTCCCGCAGCACCACCGCCGCCGCCCGGCCGTCCCCCGCCGCACGCAGCAGGTCCTCGGCGGCCGCCGCGTGCGGGTCGACGCCGACGGCCACCAGCACCGTCCCGTCCCGGGCCCCGGCGAGCCGGTCGAGCGGGTCGAACACCTCCAGGCGCCGGACGGGGGCCTGCGGCTGCGGCAGGGCCGCGGTCTCGACCAGCGGGCCGACCAGGGCCAGCAGCCCCGCCAGGGTCTTCGCCCGCAGGGCGGAACTGTCCCACGCATCCTCGTCCACCGGACGTCCTCCCCAGGGAACGCGCACATGACTGACGGGCAGTCACTTCTACTCGGACGCTGCCGAGTCGGGTCATCGTAGTGGCGGTGGAGGGGTGGGGAGGAGAGGAGAGGAGAGGGGAGGTGGGAAGGGCGCGGAGGAGAGAGGGAGGGGCGCTGCCGAGTCGGGCCGTCGGCGTGGCGGGGGTCGGGTGGCGGGCCGGGTGCGGGGAAAAACCGGAGGTGGCGGTGGGGGTGGGCGGGTTAGCGTGGGCGTGTCCTCGGGCGGCTGTCTACCGCTCTTCTCGTGGCGCGAACAACGCGCCCGCAACCCAGGGAGTTGCTTCGGCATGGTGCGTGTCCTCGTCGGTGAGCTGCCGGCCGCGGTCGGTCGGACGGTGACGGTCAAGGGGTGGGTCAACACGCTGCGGCTGCAGAGCAAGGTGCAGTTCGTGGTGGTGCGCGACCACACTGGGATGGTGCAGGTCACGCACCGGCGCGGGGGTGAGGGGGACGCGCTCGGGGAGCTGCTGCAGGGGCTGACGGTGGAGTCGGCGGTGGTGGTGACCGGCCGGGTGGTGGCGAACCCGGTGGTGAAGCTCGGCGGGCTGGAGATCGTCCCGGAGCGGGTCGAGGTGGTGTCGGCCGCCGAGCCGGGGCTGCCGATCGGCCCGGAGACCGGCCCCGAACAGCGGCTGAACTGGCGGTTCCTGGACCTCCGGCGTCCGGAGCGGCGGCTGGTGTTCGAGGTGCAGACCACCGTCGAGCAGGCGATGCGGGAGGTCGCCGCCGAGCAGGGGTGCACCGAACTGCACACGCCGAAGCTGATGGGCACCGCCTCGGAGTCCGGCGCGGAGGTGTTCGAGGTCGGGTACTTCGAGCGGAAGGCGTACCTGGCGCAGTCCCCGCAGTTCTACAAGCAGATGGCGATCGCGGGCGGCATCGACCGGGTCTTCGAGATCGGTCCGGTGTTCCGCGCGGAGCCTTCCTTCACGTCCCGTCACGCGACCGAGTTCACCGGCGTGGACGTCGAGTTGGCGTGGATCGACGGGGTGGAGGACGTGATGTCCTTCGAGGAGCGGATGCTGCGCCGGGCGCTGGAGCTGGTCGCCGAGCGGCACGGCGAGCAGATCGAGCGGCACTGGGGCGTACGGGTCGTGGTGCCCGAACTGCCCTTCCCCCGGCTGACGATGGCCGAGGCGGTGAAGAGGCTGCGGGACACCGGATGGGACCCGGAGGGCGTCCGGGAGGACCTCGACCCGGAGGGCGAGCGGCTGCTCAGCGCGCTGGTGGAGCGGGAGACCGGGCACGAGTTCGTGTTCGTCACCGGGTTCCCGGCCTCGGTGCGGCCGTTCTACCACCTGCGGTCGGCCGGCGACCCGGCCGTCACCGAGTCCTTCGACCTGCTCTGGAAGGGCGTGGAGATCACCACCGGTGCGCAACGCGAGCACCGCTACGGCCGGCTGGTCGCGCAGGCCCGGGAGAAGGGCATGGACGCGAGCCCCGAGGGCCCGCTCGGCCGGTACCTGGACTGCTTCCGGTACGGCATGCCGCCGCACGGCGGGTTCGGCCTGGGCCTGGGCCGGGTGCTGATGCTGGCCCTCGGGCTGCCCTCGATCCGGGACGCGGTGTTCCTGTTCCGCGGCCCGAACCGGCTGGAGCCGTAAGGCCGTTCAGGGCCTTCCGGTGCGGGCCGAGCCGGGCGGCCACAGGACGTCCACCGGCAGCCCGGCGGCCCGGGCGGCGGCGACCATGTCGGCCGTCCCGCCCCGGCCGTTGCCCGGCCCGCCGTCCCAGACCGCGACCACGCGGTCGGCGAGCAGCAGCAGCCGGTCGTTGGCGGCGGCGTACGCGGCCGGGTCGAGCCGGGCGGCGGGCAGCACCAGCACCCGGTGCGCGGCGGCCCGCAGGCGGTCGAAGTCGGCGCGCTCGGCGGCGTCGGCGTGCGGGCCCGGCGCGGACGGGCCGGGCAGCACGGCGACCAGGCGGCCGCCGCGGGCCAGCACGGCGTCCGCGAACAGCGTGTCGGCGCCCGGCGCGAGACAGGACACCCCCGTCAACTCGCCCGCCGGGTACGGCGCGAGGAACGCGTCCAGGGCGGCGCGGACGGCGCGGGCGGTGTCCGGGGCGAGGTCGAGGTGCCCGGTCACGGCGATCACGGGCATGGCGGGCGCTCCCCGGGCTGGTCGTCGGACGGGTGGATCGTCAGGTCGGTCGACAGGTCGACAGGTCGGCAGGTCGACCGTCGGATGGGACGGCAGGGCGGTCGTCGGTGCCGGGCGGGATGGATCCTGCCAGGACGGCGGCCCGGCGCGGGGGAGTTGTCCGGGACCGGACCGAAAAGCCGTGCCCCGGGCCGGAGTCGGACGGGTCGGTGGACCGGTCCCGGTAGTGTGCTGGACAGTGCGGGCCGGTCACCCGACAATCACGCTATGGCCGCTCAGGAGTTCAGCACCCAGCTCGCCCGCCCCTCGCAGGCCGAGCGGGACGACGCCCTGGCGGTGCTGCGGGACGGGGTCGGCAGCGGCCGGCTCTCGCACGACACCTTCATCCGCCGGATGGAACTGGTGCTGACCGCCCGCAGCCGCGCCGAGCTCGCCGAGGTGGTCGGCGACCTGCGCACCTACGGCCCGGTCTCCCGGGTGCTGCTGCGCACCGTCGCCAAGGTCTCCGCGCTCCAGGTCCGGCTCCGGCAGACCTGGCACGCCGAGCAGCTGACCAGGCTGCAACTGCCCGACCCGGCCGTCCGGCTGCTGCGGATCGGCCGGATGACCGGCTGCGACCTCCGGCTGGGCGACTCGACCGTCTCCCGGCGCCACGCCGAACTGCGCTTCGAGGCCGGCGACTGGGTGCTGTACGACCTGGGCTCCAGCAACGGGACCTTCGTCAACGACCGCCGGGTGGCCGGCGGCACCGTGGTCCGGGCCGGCGACCGGCTGCGCTTCGGGCGGCTGGGCTTCCACCTCACCGCGGACTGAGCCCGTACCGGGGTGGCGTCCGGGCGGCGTCGGACGGTCCGGGTCGGTCGAACGGGTGGACCCGCGTCGCAGGGCCGGGCGAAATCAATTTTCCTTAGACTCGGTAATGACGTAAGCTAATGACATGCCCGAGATGTCCGAGGACGACCTGCTGGCGGTCAGCCAGCTGCGGTCGTCCGCGATGCGCCTGGCCCGACGGTTGCGACACCAGCGGGTCGAAGAGTCGCTGAGCCCCACCGAGATGGGGGTGCTCGGCACCCTCGCCCGCTGCGGCAGGGCGACACCGGGCGAGCTGGCCCGCAAGGAGCACGTCCAGCCGCCGTCGATGACCAGGATCATCGCCATGTTGGAGGAGAAGGGCCTGGTGCGGCGCGAACCGCACCCGGAGGACCGCCGACAGGTGGTTGTCAGCAGTACGGAGCAGGCCGAGGAGATCCTCAACGAGTCCCGCCGCCGGCGCAACGCCTGGCTGGCGGCCCTCGCCGAGAACCTCGACGCGGAGGAGTGGGAGCGGCTGAAGGCCGCCGCACCCGTGCTCTACAAGCTGGCCAACCTGTAGCCGGACCGTCCCGTCCCGGGCGTACGAAGGAGAACCGCATCACCGCAGCACCCACCAGCACCGCACACCGCGCCGCGACCGTCGAACCGGTCGCGGCGCGCCGAGGGGAGACCACCTTGACACCGCCGGCCGCCCGCGCCGCCGCGATCCGCACCGCGACCATCCGCACCGACCTCCGCACCGACACCCGGCGCCCGATCACCCGCCCCGCGGGCCCGCGCCACGAAGAACCGCTCACCGACGAAGCGGCCACCACCACCGGGACCGCGCCCACCGGCGCCCCCGCCGCGCAGAGCCAGGCACCCGCCCCCACGGGCCTGCCGGGCAGCGGCGACGACGACCCCGAGCATCCCACCGCGGCGGAGACCCCCGCCGCTTCGCCGGGCCGGTTCACCCGCCCGGGAGGGATGTTCTCGTCCCTGCGCATCCGCAACTACCGGTACTACTTCGCCGGCCAGGTCGTCTCCAACACCGGCACCTGGATGCAGCGCATCGCCCAGGACTGGCTGGTGCTCAGCCTCACCGGCAGCCCGTTCGCGGTCGGCATCACCACCGCCATGCAGTTCCTGCCGATGCTGCTGCTCGGCCTGTGGGGCGGCGTCCTCGCCGACCGGCTGCCCAAGCGCCGCCTGCTGGTCGCCACCCAGGGCGCGATGGGCCTGCTCGCCGCGGGCCTCGCCCTGCTCACCATCACCGGCGCCGTCACACCCGTCGTGGTCTACCTGTTCGCGCTGCTGCTCGGCCTGGTCACGGTGGTCGACAACCCGACCCGGCAGGCCTTCGTCAGCGAGATGGTGCCCGCCAAGGACCTGGCCAACGCGGTCAGCCTGAACGCCGCCAACTTCCAGACCGCCCGCCTGGTCGGCCCCGCCGTCGCCGGCGCGCTGATCGCCGCGGTCGGCAGCGGCTGGGCGTTCGCCGTCAACGCGCTCTCCTTCGTCGCGGTCATCGGCGGCCTGCTCGCCATGCGCAGCAGCGAACTGCGCCCCGTCGAGCGGATCGCCCGCGAGCGCGGCCAGCTCCGCGAGGGCCTGCGGTACGTCCGGGAACGCCCCGAACTGCTGTGGCCGATGGTGCTCGCCGGGTTCATCGGCACCTTCGGGTTCAACTTCCCGACCCTGCTCGCCGGCTTCGCGCACGACACCTTCCACGTCGGCGCGGGCGCGTACGGCCTGCTCAACACCGCGATGGCGGTCGGTTCGCTGACCGGCGCCCTGCTCGCCGCCCGCCGCGGCGCGCCCCGGCTGCGCCGGCTGGTGTTCGCGGCGCTCGCCTTCGGCGCGCTGGAGGTGCTGGCCGCGCTCGCGCCCGGCTACTGGACCTTCGCGCTGCTGCTCACCCTGATCGGCGTGTTCGGCCTGACCTTCAACACCTCGGTCAACTCGGCGCTGCAGCTCGGCACCGACCCCGAGATGCGCGGCCGGGTGATGGGCCTGCTGGTCCTGGTCTTCACCGGCGGCACCCCGATCGGCGCCCCGCTGGTCGGCTGGATCACCGCCCAGTACGGCCCGCGCTTCGGCCTGCTCGCCTGCGGCCTGGTCTCCGCGGCGGCGGCCGGCGTGGTCGCGCTGGTCCTCGGCCGGATCAGCGGCCTGCGCCTGCGCCTGGACCTGCACCCGGTGCGGACCAGGGGCCGGGTGTTCTCGGTGGTGCAGAAGGGCGACCTGGCGCCCGCCTGCTAACCCCGGGCGGGGACGCGCTGCTCCAGGACCTGCCCGGGCCAGGGGCCGTCCGGCCGGTCGACGGTGAACGCGGTGGTGCGGGTGAACCCGAGCCGCTCGTACTGCTCGACCAGCCGGCCGTCCCCGCCCGCGTAGCAGTCCACCCGCAGCAGGCCGAGGCCGCGCTCGCGGGCCTCGCGGCGGGCGTCCGCGACCAGGGCCGCACCGACGCCGGAACCGCGGTGCGCGCGGTCGGTCACCAGCCAGTGGACGTACAGCTCGGGCCGGTCGGCCGTCCCCGCGTACGCGGGGGCCTGTCGGGACATGACGCAGATGCCGAGCGGGGCGCCGCCGCCGTCGGGCTCGGCGATCCGGACGAACTGCTCGCGGCAGGAACGCTCGGCCCGGGCCACCGACTCCGGCCGCTGCGACCACGGGACGGTGCCCCACTGGCCGGTGCGGCCGCGCGCGGCCAGCCAGGCGACGGCGCCGTCGAGCAGGGCGAGCAGGTCCTGGGCGGAACCGGGGCCTCCGGTGCGGATGTGCATGACTGCCTTTTTATCCGATGGCAGGACCGGAGCGGTGCGGCAGGATGACGGGATGAGGCTCTTCGTCGCGGTGAACCCTCCGCCCCTCGCCAAGATCGAACTCACCGACGCCGCCGCGCCGCTGCGCCGACTCCCCGGGGCGGGCGGGCTGCGCTGGACCGAACCCGCCGGATGGCACCTCACCCTGGCGTTCCTCGGCGAGGTACCGGCCGACGAGGTGCCCGCGCTCGAACACGCGCTGGCCCGGGTCGCGGGCGAGCACCCGGCCCACCGGCTGCGACTGGCCGGCGGCGGCACCTTCGGCCAACGGGCCCTGTGGGCAGGCGTCGAGGGGGACGTCCGGGACCTGCGCGAGCTGGCCGCCGCCGTGCAGCACGCGCTCGGCGCCACCGACGAGGAACGCGGCTTCCACCCGCACCTGACCCTCGCCCGGGCCGGCACCACCCGCCGCCGCGGCCCGGGCGGCCCGGCCGACCTGCGGGCGATGGCCGGCGCACTGCGGGAGTTCCGGGGCAGCGAATGGCCGGCCGGGCGGATCCAACTGATGCGCAGCGAGACGGGCTACGGGCCGGCCCGCTACACGGCGGTGGAGGGCTGGCCGCTCGGCACGTGAGCCGCTGCGCGGGCGGGAACGGTGCGAAGCCGGATGCGCGGGCGGGATGGTGCGAGACCGGGGGCGCGGGCGGGATGGTGCGAAACCGGGGGCGCGGGGAACTGCGCGCAGCGGGAGTCGCACGTCAGCGAGTTCGCGGGATAGTGCAACACACTGTCCCACGAGGCGATCTGGCTGTGCGTGCTCGGTTGGCCGCGCAGTTCCCCGCGCCCCTGGCTTTCGCAGGGTCTGGCGCGCAGCAGTTCCTCGCGCCCCTGGCTCTCGCAGGGTCTGGCGCGCAGCAGTTTGTCCCAGGGCCCCTGGCTTTCGTCCTGGCGCGGTCAGCCGAGGTCGGGGGACGGGTGGAGGTGGATGCGGGACGGGGTGGTGGGGCCGAGTTCCAGGAGGGTGAGGGTGTTGGGGCCGGGGCGGAGGAGGGGCCAGGGGCAGTAGAGGGTGTGCTGGGGGCCGCGGGTGTCGTAGCGGCCGAGGAGGAAGTCGTTGACCCAGAGGTAGCCGTGTTCGCCCTCGGGGACGGTGAGGAAGGTGTCGCCGGGGGCGTCGAGGTGGAGGGTGCCGCGGGCGAGGAGTTCCGGGGCGGGGGTGCCGGGGGTCCAGGCGGGGGTGGGGAGCGGGTCGAGGGGGAGGGGTTCGGCCTGCCAGCCGTGCAGGTACTGGCGTTCGTGGCGGACGCCGGTGAGGCCCTTGGTCTCGCCGACCTGCGGGCCGTAGTTGACCCGGCCGAGCGATTCGACCAGGAGCCGGATCCGGGTGCCGCCGCCGGCGGTGACGGGTTCGGGGGCGACGCCGCGTTCGAGGGTGGCGGCGGGTTTGCCGTCGAGGTGGAGGGTGGCCCGGTCGTGGAGTCCTTCGACGGTGAGCGGGAGGTCGGGGCTGCGGTCGGGCACCGTGGTGGTGTAGCGGACCAGGCCGTGCTCCAGGCCGAGTTCCTCGAACAGCGGCGGTACGGGGGAGTGCACGGCGGGTCCGAACGGCAGCTCGGCGTACTCGTCGAGGAGGACCTCGCGGGCGTCCAGGACGGGTGCGGGGGCGGGGAGTTCGGGTTCGCGGTGGTCCAGGTACCGGGCGGGTTCGGGGTGTTCGGCGGCGAAGTCGGCGATGACCTGCCGGAAGGCGTCGAACTTGGCGGTGGGCAGGCCGCGTTCGTCGAGCGGGGCGTCGTAGTCGTAGGAGGTGGTGATCGGCTGGTAGGGGGAGTGCGTCCAGTCGGTGGAGTTGAACGGCGGGTCGGCGTGGTTGGCGCCGGCGGTGGTGCCGAAGTTGGTGCCGCCGTGGGCCATGTAGAGGTTGACGGAGCCGCCGGCGGCGAGGATGCGGCGCAGGGTGTCGGCGGCGTCGCCGGCGTCCCGGGTGTGGTGGGGCCCGCCCCACCGGTCGAACCAGCCGTTCCAGTACTCCATGCAGAACGGCGGGTCCTCGGGGCGGTGGCGGCGCAGCGCGGCGAAGGCGCCTTCGGGGTCGGAGCCGAAGTTGACGGTGGCCAGCACGCCGGGGACGGTGCCGGCCGCGAGCATGTGGTCCTCGGGGCCGTCGGAGGTGAACAGCGGGACGGTGATGCCGCGTTCGCGCAGTCCGCGGGCCAGGTGGGCGAGGTAGTCGGCGTCGCTGCCGTGGGCCCCGTACTCGTTCTCGACCTGCACCATCAGCACGGTGCCGCCGGGCCGGCCCCACTGGCGCTCCACCACCTGGGGCAGCAGGACGTCGAAGAACGCGTCGACGGCGGCGAGGAACCCGGGGTCGCTGGTGCGGGCCCGGCGGCCGACCCGGGCGGTGAGCCAGCCGGGGAGGCCGCCGTTGTCCCACTCGGCGCAGATGTACGGGCCGGGGCGGACGATCGTCCACAGGCCCTGGCGGTGCGCCTCGTCGAGGAACGCGCCGAGTTCGTCGAGCCGGGTGAAGCGGCCGGGCGCGGGTTCGTGCAGGTTCCACGGCACGTACGTCTCGACGGTGTTCAGCCCCATCGCGCGCACCGCGGCCAGCCGGTCGGGCCACTGCTCGGGGCGGCTGCGGAAGTAGTGCACCGCGCCGGACAGGATGCGCAGCGGTCGGCCGTCGAGGCGGAAGCCGTTCGAGTCGTAGGTGAGCATGTCCCTAGCCTGCCCAACGGTGCCGGTGTCAGCCCCGGGGACATGCACGGCGGTCGGGGGAGGCGGTCGGGACGAGTGCCCTGTGTGCGGGGCGGGGCGTTCGACCGATTACCCTCGGAGGGTGGACCCGAAGACTCGTATGCGGATCGTCACCGGCGCGTTCGTCCTGCTGCTGGTCGTGGTGATCATCAGCGCGATCGTGCAGAAGTAGTGGCGGCGGCCCCGTCCGGCGGTGGCGGGTGGCGCGCAGCCGGCTGATCACGCCGGGGGCGGCGAGGCCGGGCAGGAGCAACCGCCACCGGGCGGCGAGGCGTTCGGGCAGGGGGCTCGCCGTGTTCGGCGGCTTCGGTGCGCAGGGCGCTTCCCCGACCGGTTCGGCCCGAACGCGGCCCGGGGCCCGTCGGGCCGGAACGCGCAGGGCCCCGGTCCGCTCGGCGCGGACCGGGGCCTTGCGGGAAGGCGCCGGATCAGTCGTTCAGGTGCTCGACCACGTAGTCGATGGCGCCGGTGAGCTTCTCGACGTCCGCCGGGTCGATCGCCGGGAACATGGCGACGCGCAGCTGGTTGCGGCCCAGCTTGCGGTACGGCTCGGTGTCGACGATGCCGTTGGCACGCAGTGCCTTGGCGACCGCGGCGGCGTCCACCGCGTCGTCGAAGTCGATGGTGCCGACGACCTGCGAGCGCTCCTCCGGCTTGGCGACGAAGGGCTGCGCGAAGGAGGACTTCTCGGCCCACGAGTACAGGATCGAGGAGGACTCCGCGGTGCGGGCCACCGCCCAGTCCAGACCGCCCTGGCCGTTCAGCCACTCCAGCTGGTCGGCCAGCAGGAAGAGGGTGGAGATGGACGGGGTGTTGTACGTCTGGTCCTTCGAGGAGTTGTCGATCGCGGTCGGCAGGTCGAAGAACGGCGGGATGTACCGGCCGGAGCCGGCGATCTCCGCGGCGCGCTCCAGCGCGGCCGGCGAGAAGACGGCCAGCCAGAGGCCGCCCTCGGAGGCGAAGGACTTCTGCGGGGCGAAGTAGTAGACGTCCGTCTCGCGGATGTCGACCGGCAGGCCGCCGGCGCCGGAGGTGGCGTCGACCAGGACCAGCGAGCCGGCGTCCGCGCCCTCGGGGCGGCGGATCGGCATCGCGACGCCGGTGGAGGTCTCGTTGTGGGTGAGGCCGTAGACGTCCACGCCCGCCTCGGCGACCGGCAGCGGGTGGGTGCCCGGGGCGGTCTTGATCACCGTCGGCTCGGCCAGCCACGGGGCGGCCTTCACGGAGGAGGCGAACTTGGAGGAGAACTCGCCGAAGTCCAGGTGCTGCGACTTCTCGCGCACCAGGCCGAACGCGGCGATGTCCCAGAACGCGGTGGAGCCGCCGTTGCCGAGCACGACCTCGTAGCCCTCCGGCAGCGAGAACAGCTCGGCGACGCCCTGGCGGACGCGCTTGACGAGGTTCTTCACCGGGGCCTGGCGGTGGGAGGTGCCCAGCAGGGAGGTTCCGGTGGCGGCGAGGGCACTCAGGGCCTCGGGGCGCACCTTGGAGGGGCCGCAGCCGAAGCGGCCGTCGTTGGGCAGATTGTCGGCGGGGATCTGAATCTGAGCCACGGCCGCAGCCTATCGCCCGGCGCTGCGGCGGCGGTACGTCCGTCCGGCCGGTGAGACGTGATCTTGGCCGCCCCGGACAGCCCGCACCGGGACGCGTGACCCCTGGTCAGGGGGTGCGCACGCGCCCGGAGGCGGTCCGGCCGGAGCCGGTGGCCGGACCGCTTTTCACCCGGAAGGGGTTCAGCCGGCGATCTGGTCCCAGCCCTCGATCTCCTGCGGCCCGCGCGAGCCCGGGCCGATGTAGCGGGCGGCCGGGCGGACCAGCCGGCCGGTGCGCTTCTGCTCCAGGATGTGCGCCGACCAGCCGGCCGTGCGGGCGCAGGTGAACATCGAGGTGAACATGTGCGCCGGGACCTCGGCGAAGTCCAGCATGATGGCGGCCCAGAACTCGACGTTGGTGGCCAGCACGCGGTCGGGGCGGCGGTTGTGCAGCTCCTCCAGGGCGGCCTTCTCCAGCGCCTCGGCGATCTCGAAGCGCGGCGCGCCGAGCTCCTTGGCGGTGCGGCGCAGCACCCGGGCGCGCGGGTCCTCGGCGCGGTAGACCCGGTGGCCGAAGCCCATCAGGCGCTCGCCCTTGTCCAGGGCGTTCTTCACGTAGCCGGCCGCGTCGCCGGTGCGCTCGATCTCCTCGATCATGCCGAGCACGCGGGACGGCGCGCCGCCGTGCAGCGGGCCGGACATCGCGCCGACCGCGCCGGACAGCGCCGCCGCCACGTCCGCGCCGGTGGAGGCGATCACCCGGGCGGTGAAGGTGGAGGCGTTCATGCCGTGCTCGGCGGCCGAGGTCCAGTACGCGTCGACGGCCTTGACGTGCTTCGGGTCCGGCTCGCCGCGCCAGCGGATCATGAACCGCTCGACGATCGTCTCGGCCTTGTCGATCTCGCGCTGCGGCACCATCGGCCGGCCCTGGCCGCGGGCCGACTGGGCCACGTACGACAGCGCCATCACGGCGGCCCGGGCGAGGTCGTCGCGGGCCTGCTCGGCGGAGATGTCCAGCAGCGGCTTGAGGCCCCAGACCGGGGCGAGCATGGCGAGGGCGGACTGCACGTCGACCCGGATGTCGCCGGAGTGGACCGGGATCGGGAACGGTTCGGCGGCCGGCAGGCCGGGGGCGAACTTGCCGTCCACCAGCAGGCCCCAGACGTGCCCGAAGGAGACCTGGCCGACCAGGTCCTCGATGTCCACCCCGCGGTAGCGCAGCGCCCCGCCCTCGCGGTCGGGTTCGGCGATCTCGCTCTCGAAGGCGACTACACCCTCAAGGCCGGGTACGAAATCCGACATCAGAACGGCTCCTTCAATGATCCGGTGCGGCACGCGGCCGTGGTGGGGCGGCACGCCGGTGGCCGATGGTGATTGGCACTCGGTGTCAGATTGTCAGGCACGGAGTGCATTGCGCCATACACCACGACGGTGATGTTTCCCCCGAGGGCCGCTCGAACCCCTGTCGTCTCCGGCGTCCTCGGCGGATTTTTCGGGACGTCCCGGGCGACAGCCGGACGAATTCCCGCGCAGTGGGTGGTGAAGCGGTGGCGAGCCACCCTATCCCCAGCCGTTTCCCCGGACGCAGCGGCGCCCGGCGCTTGTCGTACGGGATGATGGGGGCGTGCCTACCGCGGAACGCCACCCGAACGCCGAGCCGAGCGCCCCGTCCCTGTCCGTCGAGCCCACCGGGGAGCTCCCCCGGCCGGACCTGTCCGCGATGCGCGAGCACTACCGGCACGCGGGGCTGGCCGAGGAGCAGCTCGCCGACGACCCCTACCAGCAGTTCGGCCGCTGGTTCCACGAGGCGGGCGAGGCGGGGGTGGCCGAGCCCAACGCGATGGTGCTCTCCACCGCCGACGCCCACGGGGTGCCCTCCGCGCGCACCGTCCTGCTCAAGGGCTACGACCGGCGCGGCTTCGTCTTCTTCACCAACTACGGCTCCCGCAAGGGCACCGACCTGGCCGCCAACCCGAACGCGGCGCTGCTCTTCCCGTGGATCACGCTGGCCCGCCAGGTGATCGTGGCCGGCCGGGTGGAGAAGGTCGGCCGGGACGAGACCGCCGCCTACTTCCGCACCCGCCCGCACGGCTCCCAGCTCGGCGCCTGGGCCAGCGAGCAGTCCAGCCCGGTCGCGGATCGCGCGGTGCTCGAGCGGCGCTACGCCGACCTGGCCGCCAGGTACCCGGAGGGCGAGGGCGTTCCGGTCCCGCCGTTCTGGGGCGGCTACCGGGTCGTCCCGCGCTCCGTCGAGTTCTGGCAGGGCCGGGAGAACCGGCTGCACGACCGCCTGCGCTTCGTCGCCTCCGAGGAAGGTTGGCAGGTGGAGCGGCTCTGCCCGTGACCGGCACCGGCTCCCAGTTCGACTCCCGCTAGCACGGTCGGTCGAACCGGGGAACCGCCGAACGGGTGAAACGGAGGAGGTCTGACGCGGCTTCAACTCCCTTGCGCGGCAGGCTCCGGAGGCCGAATCGGGGGTTCTCGTGAAGGGGTTGGCGGTAACCTGCGGGGGCTATGCTGTACATCGGTGTCAGGCCGCAGTGACTCACGACACTGGCTTCCGGCTGCGGCGATTCCCCGTCCGCACGCCTCAGTGAAGAAGGCAACGCCGATGACCACTGCACTCGCCGAAGACCTGTCCGAGCCCCAGGTCGCTCTCGAGCGCGCCGCCCTGGCGGACCTCGCCGCCCTGGACGCCGAAGAGCTCACCGCACAGATCGCCCGGGTGCTGCCGGCCGCGGCGGCCCGCCAGGTGGCGGTGGCCGCGTTCCAGTCCTCGATCTGACCGGGGCGGAACAGCCGGATCGGTCCGCCCGCGATGTCCGGAACCGTGCCGTTCAGCCAGTTCGTGCTGAAGGTCCACAGCCGCTGTGACCTGGCCTGCGACCACTGCTACGTGTACGAGCACGCCGACACGAGCTGGAGCCGCAAGGCCAGGGCGGCCTCGGACGCGGTGCTGGAACGGACGGCCGGGCGGATCGGCGAACACGCCAGGACCCACCGGCTCCCCGCCGTGCACGTCGTGCTGCACGGCGGGGAGCCGCTGCTGGCCGGCCCGGACCGGCTGCGCCGGGCCGCCGAACTGCTGCGCGCCGCCCTGCCCGCCGGGTGCGCGCTGGACCTGCGGATCCACACCAACGGGGTGCTGCTGAGCCGCCGCTTCCTGGAGCTCTTCGCCGACCAGGACGTCAAGGTCGGCGTCTCGCTGGACGGCGACCGGCTCGCCAACGACCGGCACCGGCTCTTCCCGGACGGCCGCTCCAGCCACGCCAAGGTGCTGGCCGCCCTCGCCCTGCTGCGCGAACCGGAGTTCCGGCACCTGTACGCCGGGCTGCTGTGCACGATCGACGTCGCCAACGACCCGGTCGCCGTCTACGAGGCGCTGGTCGCCGAACGGCCGCCGCGGATCGACTTCCTGCTCCCGCACGCCACCTGGGACCACCCGCCGACCGCCCCCGAGGGCGCCGGCCCGACCCCGTACGCGGACTGGCTGCTGGCGGTCCACCGGCACTGGACCGCGCAGGGCCGCCCGGTGCCGGTGCGGATCTTCGACTCGGTGCACCGCACCCTGCGCGGCCGCTCCAGCCTCACCGAGTCGCTCGGCCTGGACCCGGCCGACCTGGTGGTCGTCGAGACCGACGGGACGCTGGAGCAGGCCGACAGCCTCAAGACCGCCTACGACGGCGCGCCCGCCACCGGCTTCGACGTGTTCGCGCACAGCCTGGACGAGGTCGCCCGGCACCCGGGGATGCGCGAGCGGCAGTCCGGCCTCGCGGGCCTCGCCGAGCAGTGCCGGGCCTGCCCGGTGGTGCGCAGCTGCGGCGGTGGCCTCTACGCCCACCGATACCGGACCGGCGGGGGCTTCGACCACCCGTCGGTGTACTGCGGGGACCTCTTGAAGCTCATCACCACCATCCGCGACCGGACCGCCGCCGCCCCGGCGGCCGTGCCCGCCCAGCAGCGGCAGCCGCTCACCGACCGGCACCTGGACGAACTGGCCCGCGGACTCGGCGGACCGGACGCCGTCGCCGCCCTCGGGAAGTCCCAACTCGAGCTCTCCCGGCGGCTGGTGACCGCCGCCGGGGCGGCCGGGAACAGCGCCGCCTGGCAGCTGCTGACCGAGGTCGACCGCAGCGCCTCGGGCGCGCTCGACGCGGTGCTCGCCCACCCGTACACCCGGGCCTGGGCGGTGCGGCTGCTCGGCGGGGACGGGCGCGCGGACCTCGGCGGGCTGGCCGAACTGGCGGCGGCGGCCGCGGCCCGCGGGCGGATCGGCTTCGAACTGCTGCTGCCGGTCCGCGCGGGATGGCTGCACCTGCCGACGCTCGGCCGGCTGCGGGTGGACGGCAAGGCCGAGGCGGTGCTGCGCGGCACCGCCGACGGGCTGGCCTGCGACGGGCACACCGTCGGCTGGGACCGGCCCGGCGACCACCGGTGGCAGCCCGTCCGCCGGGTCGCCCTGCCCGGCTGGACGCTCGCCCTGGAGGACACCGACCCGCACCGCGACAGCCACCAGTGGGCCCCCGCCGACCGGCTCGACGACGCCGAACTGCTCGCCTGGACGGGCGCGTTGGGCGAAGCCTGGGACCTGCTCGGCCGGGACCTGCCCGAGTACGCGGCCGGCCTCGCGGCCGGTCTGGACACCGTTACCCCGCTCGCCCCCGGCCCGGCCGGGCGCGACATCAGCGCCGCCGCCCGGCAGGCGTACGGGGCGGTCGGCATCGCCCGGCCGACCACCGGGCCGGTGCTGGCGCTGCTGCTCGCCCACGAGTTCCAGCACGTCAAGCTCGGCGCGGTGCTCGACCTGCACGACCTGCACGACCGGGCCGACGAGCGGCTCTACCACGCGCCGTGGCGGCCCGACCCGCGCCCGCTGGAGGGCCTGCTGCAGGGCACCTACGCGCACCTCGCGGTCGCCGCGTACTGGGCGAGCCGGGTGCGGGCGCTCGACGGCGCCGGGGGCGACGAGGCCGCCGCGGCCCGGCTGCAGCTGGCCACCTGGCGGGCGCACACCGCCGACGCGATCGGGACGCTGGACGGCTCCGGCGCGCTCACCCCGCTCGGCCGGCGCTTCACCGCGGGGATGCGCACCGCGCTCGCCCCCGCGCTGGCGGTGCCGGTCGGCGCCGCCGCCGAGCGGGCCGCCCGGGCGGCCGCCGCCGAGAACCTGGCCGCCTGGCGGGCCGCGGCGGGACGGCGGTGACCGACACCGCGCTGCTCCGGGCCGCACCCGGGCGCACCGGGCGGCCCGGGACGGTCGACCGGCTGGCCGGCCAGCTGCGCGACCTGGGCGTCCGGGAGGGCGGGACGCTGCTGGTGCAGTCCTCGCTGCGGGCGGTCGGGCCGGTCGCGGGGGGCGCGCACGGGGTGGTGAAGGCGCTCCTGTCGGCGCTGGGGGCGCGCGGCACGCTGGTCGTCTACACCGCTACACCCGAGAACTCCCGCACCTCCCCCCACTACCGGGAGCACACCGCCGGCCTGACCGGCGCCGAGCTGGCCGGTTACCACGACCGGATGCCCGCCTGGGACCGCCGCCGCACCGCCGCCTCCCCGGCCATGGGACGGCTCGCCGAGGTGGTCCGGCAGTGGCCCGGCGCGCTGCGCAGCCCGCACCCGCAGACCTCGTTCGCCGCGCTCGGCCCGGCCGCCGCGGAGCTCACCTCGGTGCACCCGCTGGACTGCCACCTCGGCGACGACTCGCCCGTCGGCCGGATGTACCGGAGCGGCGCCCAGCACCTGATGCTGGGCGCGCCGATGCGCCACTGCACCCCCCTCCACCTGCTGGAGTACTGGCAGCCCGACCGGCCCGAGCAGCTGTACACCTGCGTCCGGCGCACCGAGGACGCCCGGCGGGTGGTCGAGGAGTTCACCGCCACCCGGCTGGACGACGGGCACTTCGAGGCGATGGGCGCGATGCTGCTCCGGGAGCTGCCGACCCTGCGGCGCGGCCCGGTCGGCGCCGCCCCGAGCGTCCTGATGCCGATCCGCGAAGCGGTCGATCTCGCAGCCAACTGGTACCGCAACAGGTGAAGTTGAGTCGCCATCAGATCAAGGCCCTATTCCATTCGGACCTCCGGTCTTCCTACACTTGAGTCCCTTTCGGGGAGACAGTGACAGGCGGGCTCGGGGGAGGCGCGTGTGAGCAGCGGGGGCCAGCGGAAGGACGCTCCCAGGCCGTACTTCTTCCTCAGCTACGCACACACCCCGCGGATCAACTCGCGGGGCGCGGCCGACCCCAACCTGTGGGTGGCCAAGCTCTACCAGGACCTGTGCGAGGCGATCCTGCAGATCACCGACGCGCCGTCCGGCCACCCCGTCGGGTTCATGGACCGCTCGATGCACCAGGGGCAGAAGTGGGCCGAGCGGCTGTCGCGGGAGCTGGCCAGCTGCCGGGTGTTCGTGCCGCTGTACTCGCCCCGCTACTTCAAGTCCGAGGCGTGCGGCCGGGAGTGGCACCTGTTCACCCGCCGCTCGGTCTACCAGCGGCGGCCCACCGCCGAGCGGATGACCGGCATCGTCCCGGCGCTGTGGGTGTCGATGGAGCACTACCAGCTGCCCCGGGTGGCCGGTGAACTCCAGTTCAACCACGACAGCTTCGGCGCCGAGTACGCCAACGAGGGCCTGTACGCGCTGATGAAGATCGCCGCGTTCAGCTCCGAGTACCACACCGCGGTGTGGCGGCTGGCCCGGCGGATCGTCGACGTCGCCGAGCAGACCGTCATCCCGGCCGGGCAGGTGCTCGACTTCGAGTCCCAGCCGTCCGCCTTCGACCCGCCCGACGCCGCCGACCAGGTGCGGATCGCGGTGTTCTCCTACCGGGAGCGCGAACTGCCGCCCCAGCGCAGCCCGCTCTGCTACGGCGAGCGGCGCACCGACTGGCAGCCCTACCGCCCGGACTCCGCCCGGCCGCTGGCCCAGGACGCCGCCGACATCGCCCGCGGGATGGGCTTCCACCCCACCGTCGGGGAGTTCGAGGAGGAGTCCGAACAGCTGCTGACCGGGGAGCGGCCGAACGCGCCCTGCGTGCTGCTGGTCGACCGGTGGGCGTTCCTGGACGGGCGGCGCTCCGAGACGGTGCGCCGGCTCGACCGGCGCAACCACGGCGCGGTCGCCGTCATCGAGCCCTGGAACCGCGCCGACCAGCAGAACCTCGACCACGAGCGGATGCTCGACGAACTCGGCGACAGCGTGCTGACCGTCAGCCGCGGCTCCCGGCGGCGGCCCACCCTGCGCGAGGAGCCCGCGGTGGGCGCCCCCGGCAGCATCGAGGAGTTCCGCGGCGAGATGGAGCGCGCCGTGATGCGCGCCTGCACCGCCCACGAGCAGCAGCAGTACCAGGACCGGCCCGAGGACGGCCCGGTCGACCGCAGACCCAGCATCGGGCCCTGAACCGGGCCCGGAACGGCACCAGCCAGCAGGGCACCGGACGGTCGGGACTCCGACCGGTGAGCACGGCGTGCGGCACCACGACGGGCACCCAAGGGCCCGGGGGAGGGAATCTCATGACCGAGAGGCCGACGAAGGGCCCGCAGCACCAGTCGCCCCGCCGCGACACCGCCACCGAGGACCGGCAGGGCCGGATCGTCACCTTCTACTCCTACAAGGGCGGCACCGGCCGCACCATGGCGCTGGCCAACACCGCCTGGATCCTGGCCGCCAACGGGCACCGGGTGCTGGTCGTCGACTGGGACCTGGAGGCCCCCGGACTCGCCCAGTTCTTCCGGCCGTTCCTCAACCCCGAGGTGGTCGCCGCCACCACCGGCATCATGGACCTGTTCGGCGAGTACCTGGAGGAGGCCCGCCGCCCGGTCGACCGGCACCCGGAGTGGATCGAGGACTTCGCCCGGATCCACCCGCACGCCCTCTCGCTGGCCTGGCCGCACTTCCCCGGCACCGGCCGGATCGACCTCGTCCCCGCCGGGCAGCAGAACCGCGACTACTCCGTCGCCCGGCTCGACTGGGACCTGCTCTACGAGCGCTACGAGGGGCGCCGGTTCATCCAGTCGCTGCGCGCCGACATGAAGCGCCGCTACGACTACGTGCTGATCGACAGCCGCACCGGCCTCACCGACACCGCCGACATCTGCACCGTCGAGATGCCCGACGACCTGGTGGTCTGCTTCACCCTCAGCGACCAGTCGATCGACGGCGCCTCCCGGATCGCCCGGGTGATCGAGGACCGCTACGGCGACCGGGAGATCCGGATCCTGCCCGTCCCGATGCGCATCGACGAGGGCGAGAAGGAGAAGGCCGACGCGGGCCGGGCGCTGGCCCGGATCAAGTTCGCCGGCCTGCCCGCCGGCCGCGGCGAGGCCGACCTGGCCCGCTACTGGGCCGGCGTGGAGATCCCCTACCGGCCGTTCTACGCCTACGAGGAGATCCTCTCCCCGTTCGGCGACCAGACCGGGCTGCCCGGCTCGATGCTCGCCGCCAACGAGCGCCTCACCCGGGAGGTCACCCGGGGCGAGGTCGCCGGGCTGCCGCCGATGCCCGAGGACCTGCGGCTGCGCTTCCTCGACGGCTTCGCCCGCCGCCGCCCCACCGCGCCCGCCGACCTGTACCTCAGCTACGTCCCCGAGGACCGGGCCTGGGCGGACTGGATCTCCGCGCTGCTCGCCGACGCCGGCTACCGGGTCGTCCCGCGCGACCTCGGCGCCGGGGCCAACCCGCGCGAGGCCACCGGCCGCGGCATCGACTCCGCGTACCGCACCGTCGCCCTGCTGTCCTCCTCCTACCTGCAGTCCCCGCAGGCCCAGGCGCTGTGGGACCGCACCGTGCTGGCGGACCCGGCCGGGGCCCGCCGCCAGCTGATCCCGGTCCGGGTCTCCGACGTGCGCCTCAACGCGCCGTACAACAACCGCAACCCGGTCGACCTGATCGGCCGCGACGAGGCCGCCGCCGCCACCGCGCTGCTGCGGGCGCTCGGCCGCACCGAGACCGAACTGCCCGAGCGCAGCCCCGGCGCGCCGCGCTTCCCCGGCACCAAGCCCACCTACTGGGAGGTGCCGCAGCGCAACCACTCGTTCACCGGCCGGGTCAAGGTCCTCGACGACCTGCGGGCCCAACTGGCCGGCGGCACCACCGCGGTGCTGCCGCCGCCGCAGACCCTGTACGGCCTCGGCGGCGTCGGCAAGACCCAGGTCGCGCTGGAGTACGCGCACCGCTACATGTCGCACTACGACCTGGTGTGGTGGATCGACGCCGAGCAGAGCGAGAACGTGGTCGCCGACCTCGCCGACCTCGCCGGGCGGCTCGGACTGCGGGTCGGCGACAACGTCAGCGAGGCCGCCCAGGCCACCCGCGACGCGCTCCGGCAGGGCATCCCGACCCCCAACTGGCTGCTGATCTTCGACAACGCGGACGAGCCGGGCGAGATCCGCCGGTTCTTCCCCGACGGCCCCGGCCACATCCTGGTCACCTCCCGCAACCAGGGCTGGTCCGGGCAGGCCGGCGTGCTCAACGTCGACGTCTTCGACCGCACCGAGTCCGTCGACCACCTCACCCGCCGGGTCCGCGGCCTGGCCCGCGCCGACGCCGACCGGGTCGCCGAGGCGGTCGGCGACCTGCCGCTGGCCGTCGAGGTCGCCGCCGCCTGGCTGGAGACCACCCGCACCCCGGTGGAGACCTACGTCAACCAGCTCAAGGCCGAGGCCACCAAGGTCCTCGCGGCCGGCGAGACCCCCGTCGACTACCCGACCCCCGTCGGCCTCACCTGGAACGTCTCGATCGCCCGGCTGCGCGAGCAGTCCCCGGCCGCCGTGCGGCTGCTCGAACTGTGCGCGTTCTTCGCGCCCGAGCCGATCTCGCTGCGGCAGTTCTTCTTCTCCGAGCAGATGCGGATCGCGCTGTTCCCGTACGACGAGGAACTCACCGACACCTTCCTGCTCGGCAAGGTGCTGCGCGCCGTCAGCCGCTACGCGCTGGCCAAGACCGACGCCGGCTCCGACTCCTTCCAGGTCCACCGGCTGGTCCAGGCCGTCGTCCGCAGCGGCATGAGCGAGAACGAGCGCAACCTCGCCATGCA
Organism: Kitasatospora cineracea; assembly: GCF_003751605.1. NCBI lineage: Bacteria > Bacillati > Actinomycetota > Actinomycetes > Kitasatosporales > Streptomycetaceae > Kitasatospora > Kitasatospora cineracea. The sequence continues at coordinate 885,002 of NZ_RJVJ01000001.1, read as the reverse complement.
CCAGGTGCACCGCATCCTGGTCAACGCCCGGCCCTCCCGCGGCGACACCGACGACCCCGCCAACTGGCCCACCCTGGAGAAGATCTGGCCCCACCTCACGCCGTCCCGGGCCCAGGACTGCGACGAGCGCGAGGTGCGCGAACTGCTCATCGACCGGGTCCGCTACCTGTGGAAGCGCGTCGACCTCGACCAGGCCCTGCAGCTCGGCCGCCAGCTCGACGCCGCCTGGACCGTCCGCTCCGAGAGCGAACCCGACCAGGCCGAGCAGAAGATCTGGCGCCGGCAGATCCTCAGCCTGCGCCTGCAGATCGCCAACGTGCTGCGCTCCAAGGGCTCCTACGGCGAGTCCCTGGCGCTCAACCAGGCCACCCTGCTCGGCCAGCGCGAACTCCTCGGCGAGCACCACCCGTACACCCTGATGACCGCCAACTCGATGGCCGCCGACCTGCGCTACCTCAACCGGTTCCAGGAGGCGCTCGCCCTCGACCAGGACACCTACGACCAGTTCGTCGAACTCTTCGGCGAGGACGACCCGCGCACCCTCACCGTCGCCAACAACCTCGCCATCGACCACCGCCTGGTCGGCAACAGCCTCGCCGCCCGCGACCTCGACCAGGACACCGTCGAGCGCAACGCCGCCGTCCGCGGCCCGCACCACCCCTACACCCTGGGCACCAAGTCCAACCTGGCCCGCGACCTGCGCGAGATGGGCGACTACAAGGGCTCGGTGGAACTGCTGCGGGAGGTCACCGAGGCCTTCGCCGACCTCCAGCAGTCCGACCTGCCGGAGGAGCTGCGCAACGCCAAGTCGCTGGCCGTCTCGCTGCGCCGGGCCGGCCAGTACACCGAGGCCCGGGAACTCACCGAGCGGACCTACGAGCGCTACGTCGACCTGTTCGGCCCCGACTTCGCCGACGCGCTGGCCTGCCGGCTCAACCTGGCCGCCGACCACAGCGCCGCCGGCGACAAGGAGACCGCCCGCGACATCGCCACCGACGCCTACGAGGGCCACCGGCGGCTGTTCGGCGACGACCACCCGTTCACCTTCGCCTGCGAGAACAACCTCGCCATCTACCTGCGCGGCTCCGGCGACCTGGAGGGCGCCATCACCCACGGCCGCACCGCGGCGGCCGGCCTGGCCCGGGTCCTCGGCGACGACCACCCCTTCGTCCTCAACGCCGCCATCAACCTGGCCAACGCGCTCGCCGAGAACGGCGAGCACCGGGAGGCCGAGACGCTCGGCCGCACCGCCCACGAGGGCCTCTCCCAGCGGTACGGCGCCACCCACCCGGACGCGCTGGTCTGCCAGGCCAACCTCGCCATCACGCTGCGCGACGCGGGCCGCCGCAGCGAGGCGGAGGCGCTGCGGATGCAGGCGGTCGCCGGACTGGTCGAACTCTTCGGCGAGGAGCACCCGTCGGTGGTCGCGGCCCGCGGCTGGCAGCGCAGCAACCGGGACCTGGAGCCGCAGCCGCTGTGAGGCGGGGACGGGAACAGGGGCGGGGGAACCGCGCGGTCCCCCCCGCCCCTGTTCCCACGCAGCGCGCGCAGCGGGCTAGGCGTGGGCGGCCCAGCGGATGGCGTCGGTCATCTCCTTGAGGGCGCCGAAGTGGGCGGCGCCCGGTTCGAGGTAGAGCTGGGCGCCGGGGATGTGGTCGGCCAGCCAGGCGGAGTGGCCGACCGGGGAGAACCGGTCCTCGGCGCCGTGCCAGAGCCGGACCGGGGCGCGGATGCTCTCCACGGCGAAGCCCCAGTCGGCGATGAAGGCCAGCACGTCGTCGATCCAGCCGTCGGCGCCGTAGCGGAACGCCTGCCGGTAGGTGGAGTGCAGGATCCGGCGGATGCCGATGTCGGCGACCACGGTGCGGTCCGGCGGGGTCAGTTCGGGGACCAGGTTGCGGATCAGCTGGGCCGGGTCGCGGCGGATCACCCGGGACCGGACCTGGAACTGGCCGGCGATCCGCGGCTGGCCCAACTCGGCCTGCCGGTAGGCGTGTTCGTTGGACGGGGTCATGCCCTCGAACCAGTCCAGGCCGTCCGCGTGGCGCGGGGCCAGCGAGACCTGGGTGGCCGCCCGGCGGACCCGGTCGGGCAGCAGCGCGGCGCAGGCCAGCGCGTGCGGGCCGCCGCCGGAGCGGCCGACCACGGCGAAGCGGTCGAGGCCGAGCGCGTCGGCGATGACGGTGACGTCGGTCGCCGCGGCGGCCACGTCGCGGCCGGGCAGCCGGGTGGAGTCGCCGTAGCCGGGCCGGTCGAAGGAGATCAGCCGGACCCGCATCCGGGCCAGCACGGCGCCGCGCGGAGCCGGGCCGACCCGGCTGCCCGGCGTCCCGTGCAGCAGGAACACCGGGTGGCCGGACGGGTCCCCGGACGTCTCGACGGCGAGGACGCCGCCGTCCGGCGTCTCGATCCTCCGTGTCGCCACGCGGTGGCCCTCCTGCTCAGCTGGGGATGTCGAGGCTGCGCACCTCGCGGCGCGCCTGCCAGGTGGTGTGCTCGCGGGAGATGGCGTCCTCGGCGTCCCGGGCGAGCCGGGCCCAGGTCTCCTCGGAGTCCGCGGCGCTCAGGTCGACGGAGGCCAACAGGGCTTCCACCTTGGAGAGTTCGGCGGCGGCCAGGGTGTAGGCGGCGGCCTGCGGACGGTACTGGCGCAGCTGGGCCCAGGCGGAGACGGAGGCGGCGACGGCGGAGATCGAGCCGAGCGCGTCGAAGCCGAACTCGCCGAGCGCGCGCAGCACGGCCAGCAGCAGGCCGGCCGCGGGCAGCACGATGGCCAGCCGGCCGACCCGGCGGGTGGCGTTGCGGCACTGGACGGCCTTGGCCTGGTACCACTGGCGCTGGCTCTGCACCCGTTCGCGCAGGTAGACCTCGCGGCGCACCGGCAGCGGCTGCTCGCGCAGCTTCTCCATGGTGTCGGTGATCTGCGGGTGGCGGGCCGGGGCGCGCCAGGTGCTCAGCTCCTCGGTGACCCCGGGGGAGACCAGGTCGGTGTCGAACTCGCCGAGGATTCCCGAGAGTTGGACGTCGTAGAGGCGCTCGGCGTCGGGCAGCTTGCGCGGCGGCGGCTGGTAGGAGTCGGCGCGCACCGCGTACTTCCACACCAGGGTCTTCACCGACTCGGCGACCGCCCGGCCGTCGTACCAGAGCCGCTGCGGGTTCTGCCGGGCGACGGTGACGGCGATGAACAGCGCGCCGAGGTAGGCCACGGCGGCGGCCCAGGCCCAGACCGGGCCGTCCGCGGAGCCCGCGAAGGCGGCGCCCACCAGCAGCAGCAGCTCCCAGCGGGAGAGCGCCACCGCCCGGGCCTGGCCCTGCAGGGACGCGCCGTCGGCGGCCCAGAAGACGCGCGGGAGCAGGTCCTGCTCCCGCACGAAGCCGATCGAACGCCCCGTCCCAGCCGCCATCCCCGCCCCCGCAGCGCAGTCTCACCGGTCCCGTGAGTCCTTCCCAGCGCCGGGTGAACTTACGCGGGCGAGGCCGGAGTTGGCCGAATGGGGCGGGTCGCCGAAGGGTGCTACCAGGCGTAGAAGATCCGGTCCGCGTTGTCGGCGATCACCTTGTTGTTCCACTCGGTGCCGCCGTCCACGTTCCCGGAGCGGAACAGCGGCGGGGTGATGCCCCGGTCGGCCAGCTTGCCGATCGCGGCGGCCGTCACGGACTGCATCAGGGCGCTGGTGGTGATGGTGGAGACCGAGCCGAACGGGGCGCCGGCGCCGGGGTGGTCGAGCTCGCCGTCGCCGAGGCCGATCTTGCTGTCCAGGACGACGTCGCAGTTGTCCTTGAGGTAGGTGCCGGACGGGTCGTTGGAGCCGACCGCGCCCGGGTAGGCCAGCGAGGTCACGCCGATCACCTTCAGGCCGCGGTCGCGGGCGTGCCGGGCCAGCTCGACCGGCATCACCTGGCGGCCGGAGAGCGAGATCACGAACAGCAGGTCGCCGCTGCGGGCCGGGGTGAGGTCGAGCGTGGTGGTGGCCAGGCCGGAGACCCGCTCCAGGGCGCTGCCCAGGTGGGCGGGCATCACGTTGACGCCGGTCATCCCGGGGACGTTCAGCAGGTTCATCACGACCAGGCCGCCGGCCCGGTAGACCACGTCCTGGGCGGCCAGCGAGGAGTGCCCGGCACCGTAGGTGAAGATCCGCCGGCCGTGCTCGACGGCCTCGGCGAGCAGCTCCGCGGCGGCCTCGATGTTCTCCCCCTCCTCGGCGCGGATCCGCTCCAGGTGGGCCACGGCGGCGTCCAGGTACCGGCCGACCAGTTCGCTCATCTCTGCTCCGTCCGCGTTCGGGGCGGCCGGGTGGTCCAGACCGCTCTGGGAGAAAGCTACGGCGTGCACGGTGGCCCGCGCCGGACCCGGCTGTCAACCACGACGAAAAGGACCGGGCATAGCGGGCGGCCGCAGCCGGTTGTCATCCCCATGCGTCAGAATTGGCGGTGAGGACACCGAAGAACGGAGCCAGGGGCGATGTCAGGGCTGATCGACACCACTGAGATGTACCTCCGCACCATCCTGGAGCTGGAGGAGGAAGGCATCACCCCGATGCGCGCCCGGATCGCCGAGCGGCTGGAGCAGTCCGGCCCCACGGTGAGCCAGACGGTGGGCCGGATGGAGCGGGACGGCCTGCTCCAGGTCGCCGAGGACCGGCACCTCGAACTGACCGGCGAGGGACGCAAGTTGGCCGTCCGGGTGATGCGCAAGCACCGGATCGCCGAGTGCCTGCTGGTGGACGTGATCGGCCTGGAGTGGGAGCAGGTCCACGAGGAGGCCTGCCGCTGGGAGCACGTGATGAGCGAGACGGTCGAGCGCAAGGTGCTCGCCATGCTCGGCCACCCCACCCAGTCCCCGTACGGCAACCCGATCCCGGGCCTGGACGAGCTCGGTGACACCAAGGCCGAGGGCGAGGGCTACGACGCCGGGCTGGTGACGCTGGAGGCCGTCGCGGGCAAGGACGGGGTGGACGTGGTGGTCCGCCGGATCGGCGAGCCGATCCAGACCGACGGCGAGCTGATGCGCACCCTGCGCCGGGCGGGCGTCCGCCCGGGGGCGACGGTCCGGGTCGCCCCGGCCTCCGGCGGCGTGCTGGTCGGCAGCGGCGAGAGCGCGGCCGAGCTCGGCAAGGAGATCGCCGCGCACGTCTTCGTCGTCCAGGCGTAGCCCGCGGAGCGGGTCGGGGTAGGGAACGGCGCAGGGCCCGGTGTCCCCACACCGGGCCCTGCGCCGTTCCCCACCCCGCTCCCCTCCTGTCCCCACCCGCTGCGGGCCGGTCGTGCGCGGCTCCCCGGCCGCGCCCGGCCGTACCCTGCTCCCTCCCTGCTCCCTCCCGCTGCCGCATTCGGCTTCCCCGTCCGAACGCCCTCCCGGCAGCCCCCCGCGCTCTCGGCCCGTCCGCTCTCCTTCCGCTCCACCGGTTCCGTGCCGACGCTGAGGATGATCCCCTCGGCAACCGGGGCCAATCCTTGAGCGATGTCACCCGATCGGTGGGCTTCCCGCCTTGACCTGCGGGTATGACGACCGGTTCCGGAAGATCGCGCTCCGGACGGCCCGGCGGCGGCCCGGGACGGCCCGCGGCGGGCGCCCCGAGCAGGCGAACGGCGGGCCCGGCCTCCGGATCGGGAGGCCGGGCCCGCCACGGCCGCGCGGGGTGTCGCGCGGACGGCCCCCCACCGGATCGGCCGGGGGCACGCTCGGGAGGTCAGCGCACGGCCGCCGCCGCGCGCTGCACGGGGCGCGGCGCCCCGGCCTCGCGCCCGCAGGCGTACGCGAGCGGGCTGACCAGCTCCAGCGCGTCCGGCAGCCAGCGGTTCAGCGCGGACGGCGGCCGGGCCCACTGCGCGGACGCGTACCCGCCGACCCGGGACGGCGGGGCCACCACCCAGTCGCCCTCGCCGCGCGCCACCAGGTCCAGGCGCTCCGGCGACCAGCCGATCTGCCGGAGCATGTCCGGCAGCTTGTCGACCACGCCGGGCAGCACCAGGAAGTGCAGCCGCCGCCCGCTGCGCCCCGGCGCGGCCGGCACCGCCGCCACCGGGCCCAGCTGCAGCCCCATCCGCTCCATCCGGGCCAGCGCCAGGCAGCCCGCCACCTCCGGCACGTCCAGCACGTCGAACGTCCGGCCGGTGGGCAGCAGGATCGAGGCCTCCGGGTTCTCCGTCCACCAGGTGCGGACCACCCCGGGCCCGGAGCTCGCCCGGCTCCGCCAGTCCGCGCCGAGGGGGTGCGCGCCGGGGAGCGCGCAGCGCTCCTCGCCGCAGGAGCAGCTGGCCGGGGCGTCGCCGTCGAGCAGCCAGGCGCCCGGCACGACCTCCCAGTGCCGGTCCTCGGCGTAGCGGACGGCTTCGAGCAGCAGCGGCGGCAGGTTCTGTTCGGGGGCTCCCGGGGTGTTGTCCACGTGCTGCACAACTACCGTCCGTGAGTGCGGGTTACGGCCCGGGGCCGAACGCTTCGAACGGAACGGGGCTTGTCACCCGGGACGGTGATCCTGGTCGGAACCGGTCGGCTGAGCAGGGGCGGTAACGGGCGCAGTGGGGGCGCACAGGGGCATTCACCCGGGCGCGTGGGGAGTGGGTACGTCACCGTGGGTATTCCGCATGGTGTTGCACAGTCGTCGCCCTCCGGTCGGGTCCGGACGGCGTTGGGGAGGCGGAAAAATCCCATGGCCGCGAGACCACTCGTCGCACGAGAGCCGAACGAGCGCCTGCAGCAGCTGATCCAGGAGGCGGGCTGCTCCAACGCGGGCCTGGCCCGCCGGGTCAACCTCTGCGGCGCGGAGCACGGACTGGACCTTCGCTACGACAAGACCTCCGTCGCCCGCTGGCTGCGCGGGCAACAACCACGCGGGCAGGCGCCCGCGGTGATCGCCGAGGCGCTGGGCCGCAAACTCGGCCGCGGCGTGACCGTGGACGAGATCGGCATGGCCGACGGCAAGAGCCTCAGCTCCGCCGTCGGACTGCAGTTCGCGCCCAGCCTGGGCGCCGCGCTGGAGCAGATCTGCGAGCTGTGGCGCAGCGACGTCGGCAAGCGGGACTTCCTGGCCGGCACCACCGTCGCCGCCTCCGCGCTGGTCGAACCCAGCCGGGACTGGCTGATCACCCCGCCCGACCCCGTCGTCGCCCGCACCGGCGGCACCCGGGTCGGCCTGGCCGACGTCGCGGCGATCCGGGCCACCACCCAGATGCTGGTCGACCTCGACCACCGCTTCGGCAGCGGCCACGTCCGCCCGGTCGTGGTGCACTACCTCAACAGCGTGGTCTCCGGCTTCCTCGGCGGCTCCTACCGCGACGAGACGGGCCGTCAACTCTTCGGCGCCGTCGCCCGGCTGACCGAACTGGCCGGCTACATGGCGGTCGACACCGGCCAGCCCGGCCTCGCCCAGCGGTACTACATCCAGGCGCTGCGCCTCGCCCAGGCCGCCGACGACCGCGGCTACGGCGGCTACGTGCTGGCCGCCTCGATGAGCCACCTCGCGGCGACCCTCGGCAACCCCCGGGAGATCGCCCAACTCGCCCGCGCCGCCCAGGAGGGCGCCCGCACGGTGGCCACCCCCACCGCGATGGCGATGTTCTACGCCGCCGAGGCCCGCGGCCACGCCCTGCTCGGCGACGCGTACGCCTGCGAGAGCGTCGCCGCCAAGGCACTGGCCGCGATGGAGCGGCGCAACCCCGTCGACGACCCCGACTGGATCGTGCACTTCGACGAGGCCTACCTGGCCGACGAGTTGGCGCACTGCCACCGGGACCTCCAGCAGGGCGAGCGGGCCGAGCACTACGCCCGCACCGCGCTCGAACTGCACCCCGCGCACCGGGTCCGCCGCCGCGCCGTCGACCTGGTCCTGCTCGCCACCGCCCAGCTCCAGCAGCGCGACCTGGAGCGGGCCTGCGAGACCGGCACCGAGGCGGTCCGGCTGCTCAGCGGGCTGCGCTCCAACCGCGGCGTCGAGTACCTGGACGACTTCCGCACCCGGCTGGAGCCGTACCGCGGCCACCGGGCGGTGCGGGAGTTCCACGCCCGGATGGACGGCGAGGCCGCGTAGCGCCCGGCGTCCGGGGGCCCGCCGCGGCGGGCCCCCGGACGTGAAGCAATAGCACAGAACAGCAGCCCACGTAGTCACCTGCGCCGGTGAACCGGTACCGTGGCCTCGCAGTTGTGGTCCGCCGTCAGCAATCCGGCGGGGCAACCGAAAGGCCCGGGATCCCGGTGCCGTGCACAGGTGAGGAATCGCGTTGAGCCAGCGCCGCTCGTATCCCAACTCCGGCGAATTCAATCTGGACGACCTGTTCCGACCGGAGCCCGCCGCAGACGGCCAGGGCAGTCCGGCGCAGGCCGCCGCGCAGCCCCCGTACGCCCAGCCCCAGCCGCCCGCACCCCCGCAGGCACCCGTCCCGCAGCAGCAGTCCGCGCCGCCGCTCGGCCAGAGCGGCAGCCCCGAGTACTGGGGCACGCCCCCGCAGCAGGCCCCCGCGGCCCCCACGGGCGACGAGGGCGCCACCCAGTACCTGCCGCCCTACCCGGCCGGCGGCCCGCCCGTCGGCGGCCCGCAGCCCGGGTACGGCGACCCGACCTTCGGCGGACAGCAGGCGGTGCAGCAGCCGCAGCCCGGGTACGCCCCCCAGCCCGCCCAGCCCACCTACGGCGGCGGCTACGGCGCCCCGCAGCAGCAGCCGGCGTACGCCGGGGACGGCGGGTACGGCGGGAACGGCCACCAGCAGCCGGACGGCGGCCGCCGCAAGCCCGACCCGAAGATCCTGATCGGCGCGGGCGTGGCCGGCGTCGCGGTGATCGCGGTGCTGATCGGCGTGCTGTCCAGCGGCGGGGACAAGAGCAACGACACCGCCAAGGGGAAGGGCGGGACCTCCGCCAGCCAGAGCGCCAACGCCCCCAGCGCGAACAGCGGCAACGCCGCCGTCACCCCCGAGACCAAGGCCCAGGCCCAGGCCATGTCCGACCTGCTCGGCACCGCCAGCGCCAGTCGCACCTCGGTCGTCAACGCGGTCGCCGCGGCCGGCAAGTGCCAGAACCTGCCGGACGCGCAGAGCGCGCTCACCGCCGCCGCGGGCCAGCGGCAGGACCTGCTCACCAAGCTCGGCGCCCTGAAGGTCGACAAGCTGGCCGACGGCAGCAAGCTGGTCGACCAGCTCCAGCAGGCCTGGCAGGCGTCCGCCACCGCCGACTCCGAGTACGCCCAGTGGGCGGGCGACCTGGCGGGCGGCTGCGACCCGGGCAAGGCCAAGGACAACGACCACCTCCGCAAGGGCGACGCCGCGAGTGGCACGGCCACCACGGCGAAGAAGCAGGCGGCGGAGCTGTGGGGCGCGATCGCCTCGAAGACGGGGCTGCCGGACAAGGGCGCCGGCGAACTCTGAGCCTTCCGGCGGGAGCTGCTGCGCGAGCGGGATGGTGCGAAACCGGGGGCGCGGGGAACTGCGCGCGAAGGGAGTCGCACGTCGGTGCGGTCGCGGGACAGTGCAACACACTGTCCTGCGAGGCGATCTGGCTGTGGGTGCTCGGTTGGCCGCGCAGTTCCCCGCGCCCCTGCTTGCGCAGGGTCTGGCGCGCAGCAGTCACCCCCGTGCCCCTGGCTTTCGCAGGGTCCGGCGCGCAGCAGTCACCCCCGCGTCCCTGCTTGTGCCGGTTATGCCGGGGGCGTGTCGCCGGTGAGGACCCAGCGGACGTCGGTGAAGCCCTGGTGCTGTTCGGTGAGGCGGCCGTTCTGGACGCGTTGGAAGGTCACCGAGGTGTTGACCAGGCGGGGGGAGTCGGCGCTGGGGAGCATGTTGGCGATGCCCCAGCCGAGGGGCGGGGTGGTGCCGGCGGTGTCGATGGGGTCGCCGCTGTCGAGGATCACCTGGAGGGCCTTGGGGGTGATCGGCTTGCTGCGGTCGATCCGGCCGGCGGCCTGGCGGAGCACCTGGTAGGCGACCCAGGTGGTCTGCACGCCGGGGTCGGAGACGTCGATGGTGGCGCCGTTGCCGTAGTTGTGGGCGGTGGTGCGCAGGGCGTCCCAGACGGGGGAGGACTCGGCGGGGAACCAGCCGGTGGCGTACGCGCCGCGCAGCGGGCCGTTGTCGCCGCCGGTGGAGTCGACCACGGACTGCTGGAAGGAGCCGATGACCGAGGCGAGTTGGGTGTTCTTCGGGTTGGCGCGGCGGTACGGGTCGAGCAGGTTGGCGGTGGGTTCGGCGCCGAGGGCGGAGAGCAGGCAGTTGCCGGTCCGGTCGTCGCCGATGGCCCGGCGGGCCTCCTGCGAGTAGTCGTTGGACTTCTCGGGGGCCTTGATGTCGACGACCTTGATCCCGGTCTGCTTGACGGCGCCGCCGAGGTGGTTGACCAGGGCGTCGCCGGCCCGGGTGTCGGGGCGGATCAGGGCGATCTGCTTGCAGCCGGCCTCGACCAGCTGGCGTCCGCTGCCCGCGACCAGGGCGGGCAGGCCGCCGTTGACCGGGTAGGAGAGCGGGCTGCTGAACTCGGGGCCGGAGAGGCCGTAGCCGCCGATGAAGGGGATGCCGGCCTGTTCGAGGATCGGCATGAAGTTGCTGCCGTACTGGCTGGCGGAGCCGACCACGGCCACCGCGTGGGCGTTGACGGCCTGGTCGGCGCAGGCGGTGGCGCCGTCGGTGGTGTCGTGCTCGTTGCAGGTCAGGATCCGGACCTTGCGGCCGGCCAGGCCGTCGTGGTCGTTGAGTTCGCGGCCGACGGCCTCGGCGAGGGCGGTCATGCCGGGGCGGTCGGCGGCGCCGGTGCCGGACGGGGCCCAGGTCATCACGGTGACGTCCTTGCCGGCGGCGTCGGCGGCGGCGGGCCCTCCGCAGGCGGAGGCGGAGAGCAGGGCGGGCAGCAGCGCGGCCGAGGCCGCGAGGGCGGCGGTGGCGCGGCGGCGTCCGCTGACGGCGGGGGGCGGCTGGGGGGTTCCGTTCCGCGTCATGGCGCTCTCTTCCTCCTGGACGTGCTGCTGCGGGCTGTCCCGTGCTCCGTTGCGCAGGCTCGGCGGATCAAGGGTGGTGGCCACCGGGCACGCCGAGAGGGACGTGATGTGAACGGATCGCCAACGGGGGAGTAACACGGAGCGCCACCGGTGCGTGACGCGTGTAGAGGGAGGGGTGTGGAGCGGGCGGGGCCGGGAACGTACGATCGACTCCCGTGTCAGACAGCATGGATTCCGCGTACCGGTCTGCCCGAAGCACTTCTCGAACGGGCGGCCGCTCCAGCACCATGGGCGGCATGCCCCTGAGCGATCTGCCCTGGTGGCGCTGGCGGGCCCGGATCCGCTCGGCGCTGCACATGTTCTCCGACCCCGGTTTCCAGCGGGCGGCCTGGCTGGACGGCCCCGGCGGGTACGGCGACCTCACCGACGCCGTGTACCGGCTGGTGGAGGACAGCTGGCTGGACCGCTGGTCGGCGGAGAAGTACGTCGGCTCGGTGTTCCGGGACTCCGCGGAGGCGGTCGCGGTGGACGGCGCGGTGCTGCGGGTGCTGCGGATCGTGCACCAGGTCGGCGCGGACGCCCCGGCCGCCGCGTACCTGGGCCACCCGGACTGGCCGGAGGCGGTGCGGGCGGCCCGCGAGGCGCACTACCGGCTGGCGGTGGCCGACGGCGACGACCCGGACCTGCCGCCCTGCTCGCCGGCGGAGCTGGGGCGGCTGACCGCGCGCGGCTGACCGGCGGCGGCGGGGGAGTCTCGGGTGGCGGTCGGCGGCCCCGCGGCGGGGCGATCTGTGCCAGGCTGGGCCGTTGCCGTCCACCCACCCGAGCCGAGAAACGGGGCCCCGCACGATGGAAGAGACCGTCCGCTCCCAGTACGTCCTGACGCTGTCCTGCCCCGACAAGCAGGGCATCGTGCACGCGGTCTCCAGCTACCTGTTCATGACGGGCTGCAACATCATCGACAGCCAGCAGTTCGGCGACGGCGGCACCGGCCTGTTCTTCATGCGGGTGCACTTCTCGGCCGAGCAGCCGGTGACCGCGGAGAAGCTCCGGGCGAGCTTCGCGGCGGTCGGCGCCTCGTTCCGGATGGAGTGGCAGATCCACGAGTCCGCGGAGCGGATGCGGGTGCTGCTGATGGTCTCCAAGTTCGGGCACTGCCTGAACGACCTGCTGTTCCGCACCCGGATCGGGGCGCTGCCGGTGGAGATCGCCGGCGTGGTCTCCAACCACACCGACTTCCGCGAGCTGACCGAGTCGTACGGCATCCCGTTCCACCACCTTCCGGTGACCAAGGACACCAAGGCGGACGCCGAGCAGCGGCTGCTCGACCTGGTCGCCGAGCAGCGGATCGACCTGGTGGTGCTGGCCCGCTACATGCAGGTGCTCTCGGACGACCTGTGCAAGGCGCTCTCCGGACGGGTCATCAACATCCACCACTCCTTCCTGCCGAGCTTCAAGGGCGCCAAGCCGTACCACCAGGCGCACGCCCGGGGCGTGAAGCTGATCGGCGCCACCGCGCACTACGTCACCGCGGACCTGGACGAGGGCCCGATCATCGAGCAGGAGGTCGCCCGGGTCACCCACGACGTCACCCCCGAGCAGCTGGTGGCGCTCGGCCGGGACGTCGAGTGCCAGGCGCTGGCCCGCGCGGTGAAGTGGCACAGCGAGCGCCGGGTGCTGCTGAACGGCACCCGCACGGTGGTGTTCGCCTGACGGCGGGCCCGCCTGACGCCCGTTCAGCACCCTTCCCCCGTACGGGGCCCGGACGTTCGAGGCCCGTCGGACATTTGTAGGAAGGGTGGTTCGCCCGTGGCGGGACGGTGCCGGAGCGCCCCCCGGCGGTACGGTCGGGGGTACCCGCGAGGGCGGTGCCGCCGACCGGTCGTGCGAACCCCGGCAGGGTGAGCGGGACAGTATGCACCGAGCCGTCCCCCGAACGCTGGAATATGCCCGAAGCTCTTGCTGCGACCCGGTCGCGGAATCATTCTGGGGCGTATTCGTGTCGATGCCATGGGCAGTCCCGGTCGGTGACCTCCGCTCCGTGCGGCCGACCGGACCGGCGGGATCAAGCGGGCCGAATACCTAGTGCGGGTGGTGGAACGGTGCAGGTACTCCAGGTACAGCTGGCGGTCCAGGCGGACCCGGCGGAGGTGGCACGGGCCAGGCGGTGGGTCCGCGACCGGCTGCGGGCCGGCGGGATCGACCAGGACTCCCCGGTGGCCGAGACCCTGGTGCTGGTGGTCTCCGAACTGGTCACCAACGCGGTGGTGCACACCGGCCACCCGGCGGTGCTCAGACTGCTGCTGCCGGTCGACCCCGCCGCCGCGCCCGCGCCGGTCCGGGTGGAGGTCGCCGACGCCAGCCGCACCGCCCCCGCGCCGCGGCACGCCGGGGCCGACGAGGACGCCACCAACGGCCGCGGCCTGGAGCTGGTCGAGCTGCTCTGCGAGCGCTGGGGCTGGTACCCGGACGGCTCCGGCAAGCGGGTGTGGTGCGAGATCGGCGGCCCGGACGGGGCGCCCTGCGCGGCGGCCGCGCAGCCGGCGGCCCCGGTGGCCTCGGCCCGCTGAGCGGGGACGGCCCCGGGGGCCGTCCCCGGCGCCGCGCGCCGGTTGCGCGCGGCCCACGCCCCGGGCAACCCTGTCTGAATTTCGGACAACCCATTGACGTGACGTATCCGACTGATCACTCTTGGGTGCGGCGCCCGTTGCGAGGGGACGCCGAGGGAGACCGGGCGGTGCCGACACTCAGGGGGTCGTTGGCCGACCCCGTCCGGAACCTCGGCGAAATCGGGCCGCCCGGGCGTCACGGCTTCAGGGCCCGGACGCCGACCGGACGGCGGTCCGCCGTGCCGTGCTCGGGGTGCGCACGGCGGGCCGTCGTGCGGTCACCCGGCGCGCAGACGCCGCATCGTGACCCGAAATCACTGGAAACCGGCAGTGGTCTACACCAAAACTGTGCTGGTGACCGCACCCGAACTACACGCCGCCCCCATCCCGCAGGTCAGCGCAGTGAAACCGCCCGCGATCTGGTCGGGCAACTTCCGCCTCTACTTCACCGCCCGCTCGGCCGGACTGCTGAGCGACGCGATGCTCCCCGTCGCCGTCTCGGCCGGCCTGATCGCCGCCCACCACTCGACCTCCACGGTCGGGTTCGCCATGGCCTTCCTGCTCGGCCCGTTCGCCGGACTGGTGCTGTTCGGCGGCGTGCTGGCCGACCGGTTCACCGCCCGGCGGCTGATGATCTTCGCGGACCTGCTCAACCTCACCACCCGGATCCTGCTCGCGCTGCTCTTCTTCCGCGGCGTCGACCAGCTCTGGCAGCTCTACCTGCTGCTCGCACTGGCCGGGACCGCCGCCGCGATGTTCCAGCCCGGCGCGGCCTCCACCGTCCCGCTGGTCTCCACCGACGTGCAGGGCGCCAACGGCGTGCTGCGGATCTCCGAGGCGCTCACCACCCTGGTCGGCCCGCCGCTGGCCGGCCTGCTCGCCGCCGCCTCCACCGGCTGGGTGATGGTGATCGCCGCCGTGATGTACGCGATCAGCGCCTGCTGCCTGCTCGCGCTGCGGCTCGGCCCGGTCCCCGCCCCGCCGCCCGGCGACAGCCTGTGGCGCAACCTGGTCGGCGGCTGGCACGAGTTCTGGTCCCGCAGCTGGATGTGGGGCGTCATCCTGATCTGGATGGCCTTCACCGTGCTCTCCTGGGGCCCGCTCGGCCCGGTGGTGGCCGGCCAGGTCATCGCGCGCGAGGGCGGCACCGTCTACGGCCTGATCAACGGCATGTTCGGCGCGGGCACCGTGATCGGCGGCCTGCTGGCGATCCGGGTCAAGCCGACCCGCCCGCTCGCGGCCGGCGCGGTGGCCCTGTTCACCTTCGCCGTCCAGCAGTTCGCGTTCGCGGCCGGACTGCCCTGGCCGCTGCTCGGCACCGCCCAGCTGGTCTCCGGCATCGGCATCAGCTTCTGGGGCGTCATGTGGGCCACCAGCGTGCAGACCCAGGTGCCCGGCGAGGTGCTCAACCGGATCCACGCGTACGAGGTGGCGGGCTCCGTCTGCATGTTCCCGATCGGCTCCGCGCTGGCCGGGCCCGCCGTCGACGCCCTGGGCGCGACCCGGGTGTACCTGATCGGCGGCGTCGTCACCCTGGCCGTCGCCGCGACGCTGCTGCTCAGCCCGCCGATCCGCGGCCTGCGCCGGGTGCCCGACGGCGGGGCGGTGGCCTCCGGGCACTGAACGGCCGCCCGCTGTCAGGAATTCGGGCATTCGTGGCAGCCGGAGCCGTCGTGGCGGCGGGGCCGGACCGGGAGACTCGGACGGGTGAAGGAACTGGAACTCACCCCCGCCCCCGCCGCGGAACCGGCCGGGGGCCCGCCCCGCCCCCGCCGCACCCCCCGGGTCCACTACGGCTGGATCGTGGTGGCCGTCTCGCTGGTCGTGCTGATCGGCTCGGCCGGGTTCCGTTCCACGCCCAGCCTGATGATGGACGCCCTGCACAACGAGTTCGGCTGGTCCCGCGCCACCATCTCCAGCGCCGTCTCGGTCAACCTCGCCCTCTACGGCCTCACCGCGCCGTTCGCCGCCGCCCTGATGGACCGCTTCGGCGTCCGGCCGGTGGTGGTCTGCGCGCTGCTGACCATCTCCACCGGCGCCGGGCTCACCATGCTGATGACCCACCCCTGGCAGCTGATCCTGTGCTGGGGCGTGCTGGTCGGCCTCGGCAGCGGCTCGATGGCCGGGGCCTTCGCCACCACCATCTCCGGCCGCTGGTTCGAGGCCCGGCAGGGCCTGGTCACCGGCGTCCTCACCGCGGCCGGCGCGGCCGGGAACCTGGTCTTCATGCCGGTGCTCGCCGCGCTCGTCGAGCGGCACGGCTGGCGGACGGCCGTCGTGGTGGTCTCGCTCTGCGCCACCGCGGTGGCCGTCCCCGTCCTGCTGCTGATGCGCGAACACCCGGCCGACGTCGGGCAGTTGCCCTACGGCGCGACCTCGGCCCCGCCGCCGCCGGCCACCGACGGGTCGGCGGTCGCCCGCTCGCTGCGGGTGCTGCGCGGGGCGCTGCGGGTGCGGGCGTTCTGGCTGCTGGCCGGCTCCTTCGCCATCTGCGGCGCCACCACCGTCGGCCTGGTCGGCACCCACTTCATCCCGGCCGCCCACGACCACGGCATGCCGGTCACCACCGGCGCCTCGCTGCTCGCCCTGATCGGCGTCTTCGACGTCGCCGGGACGATCGCCAGCGGCTGGTTCACCGACCGCTTCGAGCCGGTCCGGCTGCTGGTCGTCTACTACGCGCTGCGCGGGCTCTCGCTGGCCTGCCTGCCCGCCCTGTTCGGCGAGAGCCTGCGGCCGCCGATCCTGGCCTTCGTGATCTTCTACGGCCTCGACTGGGTGGCCACCGTCCCGCCCACCGTCGCGCTCTGCCGCCGCCACTTCGGCCCGGACGCCCCGATCGTCTTCGGCTGGGTGCTGGCCGCCCACCAGGTCGGCGCCGCCGCGGTGGCCGGCCTGGCGGGGCTGGCCCGCGACAGCTTCGGCGACTACGACAGCACCTGGTACGCGGCGGGCGCGCTGTGCGCGGTGGCCGTGGGCTGCTGCCTGGCGCTGCGCCGAGCGGGCACGGGGGGTGCGGGCGCGCCCGTCTAGGCTGGCCGCATGACCTTGCGATTCGTGCTGGACCCGGACCCGACGCCCGCGTTGCGCGAGGAGATCACGCAGCTGTGGACGGACGTGTCCAACGCCGGGGGCGCGGTGGGGTTCGTGCCGCCGGTGGAGGCGGCGCAGGTCCGGCCGGTCGCGGAGCGGCAGTTCGGGGCGCTGGGGCCGGACCGGCTGCTGGTCGGCCACGAGCCGGGCGGGCGGGTCGCCGCGGTGGTCTTCTTCGAGGACATGCGCTTCGACCTGATGGACCACTGGCGGATGCTGAAGCGGGTGATGGTGCACCCCGACTTCCAGGGCCGCGGCTACGGGGCGCAGTTGCTGGCGGAGGCGGAGCGGGTGGCCCGGGGGTGGGGGCTGGCCGGGCTGCGGCTGACGCTGCGCGGCGGGCACGGGCTGGAGAAGTTCTACGGGCGCAGCGGGTACCTGGAGGTGGGCCGGGTGCCGGGGGCGATCCGGGTGGCCCCCGGGGACGACCGGGACGACGTGACGATGTGGCTCGACCTGCGCGCCTGAGCGGTGTGAGGTCGTGCTTCACTGGGAGGGCCATTACCCCCGCGCGCCCCGCGGCGCGACCCGGCAGCGAAGGACGAACCCCGGTGAGCAGCAAGAACCACGCCACGCTCCGCTACACCTCCCTGCGGGTGAGCATCTTCCTGGCCTGCCTGCTGGTCGCCCTGCTGCTGGGTCACTTCAAGGTGATCCCGGTGGTCGGCGCGATGGGCGTGCTGCTGCTGTTCGTGCTGGCCGCGGTGGCCTCGTCGGCGGTCAGCTACGTGGTGCTGAGCAAGCAGCGCGACGAGATGTCGGCGCAGATCGCGGCCCGGATCGAGTCCCGCAAGTCCCGGGCGGTGGCGCGGGACGCGGCCGAGGACGCGGCGGACGACGCGGCCCGGGCGGCCGCGTCCCGGCAGGCGCAGGCCGGCTGACGGCGTTGGCGGAGCGCCCGCCCGGCGAGGGCGCGCGCCGCCGTCCGACCGGCCGTGACGTGGCCCGGCTGGCGGGGGTGTCGCAGGCGACGGTCTCGCTGGTGTTCTCCGGCAGCGCCGGGCACCGGGTCTCGGCGGCGACCAGCGAGCGGATCCACGCCGCGGCCCGCGAGTTGGGCTACCGCCCGCAGGCGGCCGGCCGGCAGTTGCGGCTGGGGCGCAGCGGGATGGTGCTGCTGGCGGTGCCGAACCTGCTGGGGCCGTTCTTCGGCCGGGTGCTGACCGGCGTCCACGAGGAGGCGGCCCGGCACGGGCTGGCCGTGGTGGTCTCCAGCGGCTGGGACGCGGCGGTGCTGGCCGAGGCGGCCGCGGCCGGGCGGTTCGACGGGCTGCTGGTGTGCTCGCCGGACGACGGGCAGCTGGGCCCGCTGCCCGCGGACACCGCGGCGGTGTTCCTGGACGCCGACCCGGCGGCCCACCCGGGCCGCCCGACGCTGGAGCTGGACCTGGCGGCGGGCATGCGGGCGGCGGTCGACCACCTGGCGGGGCTGGGCCACCGGCGGATCGGCTACCTGCGCTCGGTGCACTCGGCGCACACCTTCCGGGTCCGGCAGGCGGCGTTCGCGGCGGCCTCGGCGCAGCTGGAGGTGCGGGAGCTGGCGGTCGGCCTGAATGAGGGCAGCCGGGAGGCGGAGCGGGCGGCCCGGGAGCTGCTGGACGGGCCGGGGCGGCCGCGCGCGGTGGTGTGCGACGACGACGTGGTGGCGTCCGGGCTGTACCGGGCGGCGGGGCAGCTGGGGCTGCGGATCCCGCAGGACCTGTCGGTGGTCGGGATGGACAACATTCCGGTGGCGGAGCTGCTCAGCCCGCCGCTGACCACGGTGGACCTGCCGGGCGAGGAGCTGGGCCGGGCCGGGCTGGCCGCGCTGGTGTCCCTGCTGGAGGGCGAACTGCCGCCGCCGGCGGGCCCGTTGGCGACCACGCTGGTGGTGCGCGGGTCCACCGCGGCGGCCTGAGCGGAGCGGGGCGGGCCGTTCCGGCGGCGGGGCTACTGCTCGCCGAGGATCATCCACTTCTCCGGCACCGCCATCGGCTCGAAGCCGACCTTGGCGTACACCTCGTGCGCGTCCCGGGTGGCGAGCAGCAGGCGGCGCAGGCCGCGGTCGGCGAGCTCGTCGCGGACGGCGGCGGCCAGCGCGGTGCCCAGGCCCCGGCCGCGGGCCCCGGGGGCGATGTAGACGTCGCACAGCCAGGCGAAGGTGGCGTGGTCGGTGACCACCCGGGCGTAGCCGACCTGGGCGCCCGAAACGTCCTCGTACAGGCCGAAGTTGAGCGAGTTGTCGATGGCCCGCTCCTGCTTGTCGCGGGGGCGGCCGAGCGCCCAGTAGGCGTCCTCGGAGAGCCAGCGGTGCACGGCCTCCCGGTCGAGGCGGGCGGGGTCGGTGGAGAGGCTGTGGCCGGTGGGCAGCTGGTGACTCGTCATGCCGCGCATCCAAGCAGGGTGGCGCGGCGCGGGCGAGCGGTTTGCGGGCGGGCCCGGGCCCGGGCGCTCAGACCAGGGCGGGGGCGGGGGCCGGGGCGTCGGCGGGACGCAGCCGGGTGCGGGCGGCGAGCAGCAGCAGGCCGCCGAGGGTGATGCCGCCGGCCGCGCACAGGGCGACGGCGTGCAGCGAGGTGTCGACCAGGGCGCCTGAGACCGCGTAGCCGGCCGCGTTGCCGGTGGCGAACAGGGTGACCAGCCAGGCGAACGCCTCGGTGACGGTGCCGGTCGGGGCGAGTTCGGCGACCAGCACGAACGCGGCGGCCAGCAGCGGGGCCAGGCCCAGGCCGGAGACGAAGGCCAGCGCGGCCATCGGCCGGGGGCCGGGCAGGAGCAGCAGCGGCAGGTAGCAGGCGGCCATGCCGAGGGCGAGCACCCAGGTGCGGGTCGCGGTACCGGCCCGCCAGCGGGCGGTGCCGTAGGCCAGCGCGCCGAGCAGTCCGGCCAGCGCGGCCAGCGCGAGCAGCGTCCCGGCGCCGCCGGGCAGGCCGCCGGGGTGCTGCTCGGCGTACGCGATGAACAGCACGTTCTGCGCGCCGACCGCCCAGCCGGCGCCGGCCAGGCCGAGCAGCAGCAGGACCAGCCCGGGGGAGCGCAGCGGGCCGAGCAGTCCGGCGGAGGCCGCGCGCGGCGGGGCCTGCCAGGCCCGGGCGGGGGCGGACCCGGCCACCACCAGGGCGCCGAGCAGGCCGAGCACGGCGGCGGTCCAGAGCGCGGCGGTGGGGGAGAGGGCGCCGGCGATCCCGGCGACGGCGAGCGGCCCGGCGACGTACAGCACCTGCTGGGAGGCGGAGTCGAAGGCGTAGGCGGTGTCGAGCTGTTCGGGTTCGACGACGTCGGGCCACAGCGAGCGCAGGCAGGGTTCCAGCGGGGGCATGCAGAGTCCGGCGACGGCGGCGCCGAGCGGGGCGGCGAGGGCGGAGCCGGGGGCGAGGGCGAGCAGCGCGTAGCCGGTGCCGGCCAGCGCGGCGGAGGCGAGCAGGACGCGGGGCTGCCCGGTGAGGTCGACCAGCCGGCCGAGGACGGGCCCGCCGACGGCGGCGGCGATCGCGTACGCGGCGGTGGCCAGGCCGATCCGGCTGTACGGGGCGCCGGCCTCGCGCAGGGCGAGCGCGATCACCAGGGCGGTCATGCCGGCGGGGAGCCGGCCGAGCAGGGTGCCGAGCAGCAGCCGGGTGACGTGCGGGGCGCGGAGCAGGGCGGTGTAGCCCATGGGTGTCCTTCCGGCGGCGTGGTGTCCCTTCAAGTTATACGTATAACCGGAAAGACGTCAAAGCTGCCCGGTCAGGCTGACGGCCCGTCAGGAAAGGGTGGTTCGGCAACGATCTCAAACAAGTACTTTGAACATCTCAAAGGTTTGTTGCTAGTGTGCCGGTCATGACCACCGCAGACGCCGCGCGCCAGGCCGGGACGAGCACCCCGCTCGTGCCGCGCTGCCCGCGTCTGCCCGGTGCCGTGGACGGCCCGCGCCGCTGTCGCTCCGGCGGCTGTATGCGGGCGGCACGCCACTCCTGACGCCACCGACCCCGTCGGTCCCCCCGGGTCTCCCCGCCCGGCCCCCGCGTCCGTCGTGCCGCCGCCTCCGCCCCACTCCTCCCCCCGCTCCACCAGCCCCCGGAGACGCACACCCATGTCCACCGCGCCCGCGCCCACCCTGCTGGGACGCCTCCGCCGCACCCCCTTCTGGGTCCAGATCGTCGGCGGCCTCGTCCTCGGCCTGCTGCTCGGCTGGATCGCCCGCGCCGGCGACGTCAGCTGGCTGACCACCACCCTGGACACCATCGGCAAGACCTTCGTCCAGCTGCTCAAGCTGGCCGTCCCGCCGCTGGTGTTCACCGCGATCATCGTCTCGGTCGCCAACCTGCGGAACGTCACCAACGCCGCCCGGCTCGCCGTCCGCACCCTGTTCTGGTTCCTCGCCACCTCGCTGATCGCGGTGGCCGTCGGCCTCGGCCTCGGCCTGCTCACCGACCCCGGCAAGGGCGCCAACCTCTCCACCGCCGGGGTCAAGGGCGTGGAGAAGGGCGGCACCTGGGTCGACTTCCTGACCGGCATCATCCCGAGCAACATCGCCGACGCCTTCCTCAAGGTGAACGTCCTGCAGATCGTCTTCCTCGGCGTGGTCGTCGGCGCGGCCGTCCTCAAGCTCGGCGAGAAGGCCGAGCCGGTCCGCAAGATCTCCGAGGCCGTCCTCGAACTCGTCCAGACCGCCCTGTGGTGGGTCATCCGGCTCGCCCCGCTCGGCACCCTCGGCCTGATCGGCAAGTCCGTCGCCGTCTACGGCTGGGACCTGCTCAAGCCCTTCTCCACCCTCACCATCGACGTCTACGCCGGCTGCGCGATCGTCCTGTTCGGCGTCTACTCGCTGCTGCTGCGCTTCGTCGGCGGCCTCAACCCGCTGAACTTCTTCAAGGGCGCCTGGCCCGCGATCCAGCTCGCCTTCGTCTCCCGCTCCTCGGTCGGCACCCTGCCGGTCACCCGCCGGGTCACCGAGCGCCTGGGCGTTCCGTCCGAATACGCGAGCTTTGCGGTGCCGTTCGGCGCGACCACCAAGATGGACGGCTGCGCCGCGATCTACCCGTCGCTCGCCGCGATCTTCGTCGCCCAGGTGTACGGCATCGACCTCGGCATCAAGGACTACCTGCTGATCGCCTTCGTCTCGGTGATCGGCTCCGCGGCCACCGCCGGCCTCACCGGCGCGATCGTGATGCTCACCCTGACCCTCTCCACCCTGGGCCTCCCGCTGGAGGGCGTCGGCCTGCTGCTGGCGATCGACCCGATCCTCGACATGATGCGCACCGCCACCAACGTGGCCGGTCAGGTCGTCGTCCCGATCCTGGTCTCCGCCCGCGAGAAGACCCTCGACCTCGCCGCCTACAACGCCCCCACCGGTGACCTCCTCGCGGAGGACCGCCCGGCCGCCGTCCCGGCCCAGACCGCCGGCGAGCCCGTCGCCGCCTGACGCCGGGCCCGCCCCGCCACACGAAGGCCCGCACCCCGGGAGGGTGCGGGCCTTCGCACGTTGGAGTGAGTTCGCTTGGGGCGGGGCGGGGCGGTCGGTAGCGTGGAGGCGACGAAGGAGGGGCGATGAGCGCGCTGCCCAGCGAGCGGTCGTACGACGCCGCCGATCCGGAACGGGCCCTGAAGTACGCGATCCAGCACTATGCCGGTGACCGCGTCCAGATCGTGGAAGGAGTCATCGAGCCGATGTCGCCAGGGTGGGACCGCGAATCGATCGCCAGCCACCTGCGCCGCCAACTGACGGCCCGGGTCTTCGATCTCGACTGCGTGATGGGCGCGGGGGACTTGGACCTGCCAGGGTCGAGCAATTGGTACATCCCCGACGTCGCGGTCGTGCCCGAAGCACTGGCGAAGGGCAGCGCCGCTCTGCTGCCCGACCAGACGCTGCTGGTGGTCGAGGTGACGTCCGACTCGAACGCGGACACCGACCGGGTGGTGAAGCGGCGTCGGTACGCCGAGTACGGGGCGCCGCTCTACCTGTTGATCGATCGTCAGGACCGGGCCTGCACGCTGTTCTCCGAGCCGGGCGCGCTCGGGTACACCCGGGCGGTCGGGCCACTGCCGTTCGGGGAGCCGGTCGAGCTGCCGGAGCCGTTCGGGCTGCGGGTGGACACCTCCCGGTTCTGACGCGGGGGGCTCAGCGGCGGGCGTGGCGGATCTTGAGGCGGCCGAAGCCCGGGGTGCCGGTGATGCGGATGGTGGGGCCCGGGGTGGGGGCGGGGGTGCGCGGGGGGCGGTAGCGGACGGTCTTCCAGGACTGCTGGAGGCCGTCGAGGTCGACGGTGGCGTCGCGCGGGACGGTGATGGTGGTGCGGCCGAAGCCGGCGCCGAGTTCGATGTCGACGACCGGGTGGTCGATGACCGCGGCGCTCAGGTCGAGGTGGACCTTGGCGAAGGCGGAGGCGACGGTCAGGGTGCGCGGGACGCGCCAGGGGCCGCGGCGGACCAGGCGGCCGTTCATCGCGCTGAGCGTGACGGAGCTGCCGGGGGCCTCGGCGGGCAGGTCGTGCAGGACGGCGTCGAGGTCGGCGCGGACGGTGGCGGTGAGGGCCGCGTGGACCCGCTGGTCGAGTTCGTCCTGGGTGATCCGCTCCTCGGCGTAGGCGAGTTGGAGGCGTTCGACGGCGGCGTCCCGGTCGGCGGCGGCGATCCGGGTCTGCGGCTGGTCCGGCGGGGAGGAGGTCACCCGGGCAGCGTAGTGGGCGGGCGGGGTGCCGGGGGAGCGGGCTGGTTCCTGGACAGACGTCCGGCTATTGTGGACACCTGTCCAGGAAAGGGGAGTGGCCATGGAGGTCGCGGCGGCGGTGCTGGTCGGGGCGGTGGCCCTGTTGCACGGGTACATCCTGGTGCTGGAGATGTTCCTGTGGGAGAAGGCGCCGGGGCGGGCACTGTCCGGGTTCGACGCGGAACTGGCCCGGCGGACGGCCCCGTTGGCGGCCAACCAGGGCCTGTACAACGGGTTCCTGGCGGCGGGCCTGGTCTGGGGCCTGCTGGCGGACGACCCGACGGGCTTCCGGGTGCGGGTGTTCTTCCTGGCCTGCGTGCTGGTCGCGGGCCTGTACGGCGGCCTGACCGCGAACCGGCGGATCCTGCTCGCCCAGGCCCTGCCCGGGGCGCTGGCGCTGACCGCGGTGCTGGTGGCGGGGTGAGCGCGGCGGGCGACCCGAGGGCGGAGCGGACCAGGGCGAAGCTGCGGGCCGCGCTGCTGGCCGAGTGCGCGGACCGCCCGCTGGCCGACCTGGCCGTGGCGGCGGTGGTGCGCCGGGCGGGGGTCGGCCGGGCGACGTTCTACCTGCACTACCCGGACCTGTCGGCGCTGGCCGTGGACGCCTGCGCGGGCGTGGTCCGGGACGCGGTGGAGGCGCTGCACGCCTGGCGGGGCGTCGCGGACCCGGCGGCGCCGCCGTCCGCGCTGGTCGGGTTCTTCGACCGGGCGGACACCCACCGCGGCCTGTACCGGGAACTGCTGGCACCGGGCGGCGGCGGCCCGCTCGGGCCGGTGCTCCACCGGGAGCTGCGGGAACGCAGCCGCACCGAGCGGGAGTTGGCGGGCGCCCCGGACGCCCCGCTGGTCGCCGCGGCGGTCGCGGGCGCGTTCACCGGCGTCCTGGCGGACTGGCTGCACGGACTGGTCGACGAACCGCCGGCGGCCGTCGCGGGACGGGTGTGGCGGCTGCTGATCGGACTGCACCGCACGCCGCTGGGGTGACGGCGGGGGAGGGGGAAGGGCGAGAGAGACGGGCGGGAGTCGGGGTGGCTCGGCTGCGCCGGCGGGGCCGGGGCGTCAGGCCCGTCAGGTCCGGCGGGCCCAGCGCTGGGCGAGGACGGTGCAGACCATCAGCTGGAGCTGGTGGAAGAGCATCAGCGGGAGGACGGCGAGGCCGACGGCGGAGGCCGGGAACAGGATGGTGGCCAGCGGGAGGCCGTTGGCCAGTGACTTCTTGGAACCGCAGAACTGGATGGTGATCCGGTCCGGGCGGGAGAAGCCGAGCCGGCGGGAGGCGAGGTGGGTGAAGCCCAGGACGGCGGAGAGCAGGGCCAGGGAGACCGCCACCAGCCAGAGCAGCTGGCCGGTGGTGACCCGGCTCCAGATCCCTTCGCGGACGCCCTCGCCGAACGCGCTGTAGACGATCAGCAGGATCGAGCCGCGGTCCACCAGCATGGTGACCAGCCGGTGCCGGGTGATCCACGGGCCGACCCAGCGGCGCAGCAGCTGGCCGAGGGCGAACGGGACGAGCAGCTGCAGGACGATGTCGAGCACCTGGCCGCCGTCCACGCCGACGCCGGAGGCGCCGGTGAGCAGCCAGGCCGCCAGCAGCGGGGTGAGGACGATGCCGAGCAGGCTGGAGAAGGTGGCCGCGCAGATCGCCGCCGCGACGTTGCCGCCCGCGACCGAGGTGAACGCGATCGAGGACTGCACGGTGGACGGCAGCAGGGTGAGGAAGAGCACGCCGGTGAACAGCTGCGGGGGCAGCACCGCGTCCGGCAGCAGCCGGGTGGCCTCGCCGAGCAGCGGGAACAGGACGAAGGTGCAGCCCAGGATCAGCAGGTGCAGCCGCCAGTGCCGGGCGCCGGCCAGCGCCTCCTGCGGGGAGAGCCGGGCGCCGTACAGGAAGAAGAGCAGGGCGACGGCGAGCCGGACCGCGCCGGTGACGGCGGTGGCGGCGGGGCCGCGGGCGGGCAGCAGGGAGGCCAGCAGGACGGTGCCGAGCAGCAGCAGGAGGTAGGTGTCGATGCCGATCCGGCCGAGGGAGCGGTCGAGGGCGCGGTGGGCGGACCGGAGGCGGTGCATGCACCGATGATCTCCCGGCGGGACCGGCCGGAACGGGCGGGGGTCCGCGGACGGGGAGCGGGCGCGGGGCGCCCGGAACGGGACCGGGCGGGAAATGCGGGCGGAATCGGGAAATGCGGGGGAAACGGGAAAAGGCAGGAGGCCCGCCGACGGCGGGCCTCCTTGGGAACTGCTACTCGTACGGACCCGAGGGGCCGTGAGCGATCAATGGGAGATCCCGTCTCAGACGGGGGTGACGTTCTCCGCCTGCGGGCCCTTCGGGCCCTGGGTGACGTCGAAGCTGACCGCCTGGTTCTCCTCCAGCGAGCGGAAGCCGCTCGCGTTGATGGCGGAGTAGTGGACGAAGACGTCGGGGCCGCCGCCCTCCTGGGCGATGAAGCCGAAGCCCTTCTCGGCGTTGAACCACTTGACGGTTCCGGTCGCCATACCGTTCTCCTTGCGAGGGACGTTGTGGACGCCACACCTTGTGGCGCCCGGGTCCGCTGCGCTGATCGCCCCGCCTCCGGACGAGTCCGGAGTTTTTCGCACAGTGCTTCAATCAATGCTCAATTGACGCCTGATACTGCTGAAAAATTACAAAAAGCCTGCGGTTACATGCTCCGCAGGCTCCAAGTACTGCAAGGGGAATCAAACTGCAACTGAGGGGAACGGTAGCACGCGGTGGCTGCCCCGACCAGGGGTGAACAACGGTGTCGAACGGTGTGTCGGGCACCGGGTGCGGACCGTCCCAATCAGCGGGCATACCCTGCCGGGAGAGCACCAACGGCAAGGGAGCACACGGTGAGCAGTAGCGATGCCGGACGGTCGGAGACCGCGGTCAGGCCGCGGGTCGGACACATCCAGTTCCTCAACTGTCTTCCCCTCTACTGGGGCCTCGCGCGCACGGGCAACCTGCTCGACCTCGACCTCAGCAAGGACACCCCGGAGAAGCTCAGCGACCGGCTGGTGTCCGGCGCCCTCGACATCGGCCCGATCACCTGCGTGGAGTACCTGCGGCACGCCGACCGGCTGGTGGTGCTCCCCGACATCGCGGTGGGCAGCGACGGCCCGGTGATGTCCTGCGTGATCGTCAGCAAGGTCCCGCTGGCCGGACTCGACGGCCGCCGGGTCGCCCTCGGCTCGACCAGCCGCACCTCCGTCCGGCTGGCCCGGCTGCTGCTCGAGGAGCGCGAGGGCGTGCACCCCGAGTACTTCTCCTGCCCGCCCGACCTGGACGCGATGCTGGCCGAGGCCGACGCCGCCGTCCTGATCGGCGACCCCGCGCTGCGCGCCTCGCTGGAACAGGCCCCCCGGCAGGGGCTGGCCGTGCACGACCTCGGCGCGATGTGGAAGGACTGGACCGGGCTGCCGTTCGTCTTCGCGGTCTGGGCCGCCCGCCGCGAGTACGCCGAGCAGCACCCCGCGCTGACCGCCGCCGTCCACCGGGCCTTCCTGGAGTCCCGCGACCTCTCGCTGGCCGAGGCCGCCAAGGTCGCCGAACAGGCCGCCCGCTGGGAGGAGTTCGACGCCCCGCTGCTGGAGACCTACTTCTCCGAGGCGCTCGACTTCTCGCTCGGCGAGCGCCAACTCGCCGGCCTCGCCGAGTTCGCCCGCCGGGTCGCCCCCGACAGCGGCTTCGCCCCCGACGTGCCGATCCGGCTGCTGGAGGCCGTGCCCGCGGTGGTCTGAGCCCCCGACGCGTTCCCGACCGGCCCGGCGCCCTGGGATGATCGGAGCGCCCGGGGCGGTACGGCACCCGGCGGCGACCCGCGGTGCGAGGGGGACGGGCATGGAACTGCTGACGGCCGACGACCCGTCGGCGATCGGCGACTACCGGCTGCTGCGCCGGCTCGGCGCCGGTGGCATGGGCCGGGTCTACCTGGGCCGCACCGCGGGCGGGCGGACCGTCGCGGTCAAGGTGGTGCGCCCCGAACTCGCCGACGACCCCGAGTTCCGGGCCAGGTTCCGCCAGGAGGTGTCCGCGGCCCGCCGGGTCGGCGGCCGCTGGACCGCCCCCGTGCTGGACGCCGACACCGAGGGCCCCCGCCCCTGGGTCGCCACCGGCTACGTGGCCGGCCCCGCCCTCGGCGAGGCCGTCCGCACCGCCGGCCCGCTCCCGGTCCGCTCGGTGCACGCCCTCGGCGCCCGGCTCGCCGAAGCCCTCGAACAGGTGCACGCGCTCGGCCTGGTGCACCGGGACGTCAAACCGTCCAACGTGCTGCTCACCCTGGACGGGCCCCGGCTGATCGACTTCGGCGTCGCCCGCGCGCTGGACGCCGCCTCCACCTACACCCACAGCGGCTACGTGGTCGGCTCGCCCGGCTTCATGTCGCCCGAACAGGCCGCCGGCTCGCCCACCGGACCGGCCGGCGACGTCTTCTCGCTCGGCGCCCTGCTCGCCTACGCCGCCACCGGCACCGCCCCGTTCGGCGAAGGCGTCAGCGCCCCCGTCCTGCTCTACCGGGTGCTCCACGAGGAACCGGAACTCGGCGGTCTGGACGGCGAGTTGCTGGACACCGTGACCGCCTGCCTGGCCAAGGACCCGGCCCACCGGCCCACCCCCGCCGCGCTGCGCGCCCGGCTCGCCCCGGGCGCCGCGAACGGCCCCGAGGGCTGGCTGCCCGGCCCGCTGGCCGCCGCGGTCGGCCGGGCCGCCGTCGAACTCCTCGACCTGGAGGGCGACAGCGGCCCGGCCGGAACCGCCCCCGTCGACCGGCAGCCCACCGTGCTCGACGGCGGACCGCGCCGGGCCCCGCGGCCGGAGCCGGTCCCCGGGCCGGGGCGGCGGCGCCGGACGCTGTGGGCCGTGCTGGCGGCCGTGGCGGTGCTGGCCGCCGGGTACGGCGGGCTGGCCGCCGGCGGCCACCTGCCCTGGAACCGGGCCGCCCCCGGCAGCAGCCCCTCGCCCGGGCAGGACGCCGTCACCGGCACCCCGAGCCCCGGCGCCGCCGCGAGCGGCAGCCGCACCCCGCGGCCGAGCGGAGCGGCGAGCCCGGGCGGCAGTGCGAGCGCGAGTTCGAGCGCGAGTGCGGGTACGAGTGCGGGGGCGAGCGGTTCGGGCAAGGCGCTGCCCGACGCCTTCCTCGGCACCTTCAGGGGCGACATCACCACCAAGATCGTCCCGCTGGCGTCCACCTTCACCGTCACCTTCACCGCCGGCCGGGTCGGCGAGGAGGTCGGCCGCACCAGCAACGCCTCCCAACTCAGCAGCACCGTCTGCCGGGGCGTGCTCACCCTGCTCTCCGTCACCGACGCCGAAGTGCTGCTCCAGGAACGCCCGGACGGCAACGACAGCGCCTGCACCGGCGTCCCCGAGAAGCAGCGCTACACCCTGCTCGGCACCGGCGGCCTGCACCTGGCGGTCAGCGGGGCCCCGCTCGGCAGCGACCCCGAGGGCGACCTGGCCAAGCAGTAGGCGGCCCGGTCAAGCGGCGGGCGGCGCGGGAAGAGGGCTGCAACGGGCGGGAAATGTGCTGGCGTAGGCTGAGCGGGTCCGCCCCTTCGACGAAGAAAGCAGGCCCGCCAGGTGTCCGAGCAGAACCTTTCCGCGACCCAGTTGCAGGCCGTGCTGGACCGGGCCGCCGAGGGCGGCCGGATCACCGCCGAGGAGGCGCTGGAGCTGTACCGGTCGGCCCCGCTGCACGCGCTCGGCGCGGCCGCGGACGCGGTGCGGCGGCGGCGGTACGCGGGTGTCGAGCACATCGCCACGTACATCATCGAGCGGAACATCAACTACACCAACGTCTGCGTGACCGCGTGCAAGTTCTGCGCGTTCTACGTGCCGCCGAAGAGCGAGAAGGGCTGGTCGCGGGACCTGGACGAGATCCTGCGCCGGTGCGCGGAGACCGTCGAGCTCGGCGGCACCCAGATCATGTTCCAGGGCGGGCACCACCCCGACTACGGCGTCGAGTACTACGAGGAGAACTTCGCCGCGATCAAGGCCGGGTTCCCGCAGCTGGTGATCCACTCGCTGGGCGCCTCCGAGGTCGAGCACATGGCGAAGATCTCGGGCGTCCCGATCGAGGAGGCGATCACCCGGATCCACGCGGCGGGCCTCGACTCGTTCGCGGGCGCCGGTGCCGAACTGCTGCCCGAGCGGCCGCGCAAGGCGATCGCCCCGCTCAAGGAGTCCGGCGAGCGCTGGCTGGAGATCATGGAGACCGCGCACCGGCTCGGTGTCGAGTCCACCTCCACCATGCTGATGGGCACCGGCGAGACCAACGCCGAGCGGATCGAGCACCTGCGGATGATCCGCGACGTGCAGGACCGCACCGGCGGCTTCCGGGCGTTCATCCCCTACACCTACCAGCCGCAGAACAACCACCTGAAGGGCTCGACCCAGGCCACGGTCTTCGAGTACCTGCGGATGATCGCCGTCGCCCGGCTCTTCCTCGACAACGTCGCCCACATCCAGGGCTCCTGGCTCACCACCGGCAAGGAGGCCGGCCAACTCTCCCTGCACTACGGCGCGGACGACCTCGGCTCGGTCATGCTGGAGGAGAACGTCGTCTCCGCGGCCGGCGCCAAGCACCGCTCCAACCTGCACGAACTGATCCACCTGATCCGCACCGCAGGCCGGGTGCCCGCCCAGCGCGCCACCACGTACGAGCACCTGCGGGTCCTCGACGACCCGGCCAACGACCCGGTCGACCCGCGGGTCGCCTCGCACATCGCCTCCACCGCGATCGAGGGCGGCACCGCGCACCCCGAACTCACCATCCTGGCCGCCAACTGACGGCCCCGGCCCGAGTCCGATGTTGACACTGCACCGGGCGGGGCTGCTGTTCACCGGCACCGCGCTGATCGAGGACGGGGCGGTGCTGGTCGACGGCGCGACCGTCACCGCGATCGGGCCCGCCGCGGAGCTGCCGGGCGGCCCGGCGCGAGTCCGGGAGTGGCCCGGGGTGCTGGTGCCCGGACTGCTCAACCGGCACGGGGCGTGGCTGCTGGAGCACGCCTACCACCCCGACCCGCGGGAAGGGCTCGGGGAACGGCCGCTGGCGCCCCCCGCCGGGCTGGGCGACGAACAGTGGGGCGGCAGCGCCCGGCGCGGACTGCAACGGCTGCTCGGGCACGGGGTGACGGCCCTCGCCGGGACGTTCGCCCGGGCCGCGGTCCGGACGGCGGTCGGGCGGTCCGGCCTGCGACGGCCTCCCGGCGGGGACCCCTCCCCGGGCGGCCTCGACCCGCTCGCGGAGCGGGCGTTGACGGCTGCGCTGCACCGGCCGCTGGTGGTCGGCGGGGCGGCGGACTTCGCGGTGTTCGCGGCGGGGGCGGTCGAGGAGCTCGACGGGGGCGGGGCGGTCTGCCTGGGGACGGTGCTGGACGGGCGGTTGCTGTACCGGCGGCGGTAGGGGCAGGGGCGGAGAGGTCGCGGGTGTTTCGGGGTGCTGTCTTTCACGAGCCCTCAGCAGCACGGACTTTTCGGTGGGCTCCGGCCTGCAGCAGCATCGACCCGCCGTTTCCCGGGCTCCTGACGGGGTCCTGGTGAGGTGGGGGTTTTCTGACTGGTCGTGACCCGGGGCGGTTTTTGCGGCTACCATCCCGGTCAGACCTCTGCCGAGCCCAGGAACAGGACGTATGCGCGCCACGACCCCCGAACGTGTGCGGACCAGACCGGCTCGGGGCTGGTACGTCGGGGCCGTGCTGAGTGCCGTGGTGGCGGTGGCGATGTGCCTGCTGGGGTGGCGCCAGGCGGACCAGGCCGACCGGATCGACGCGCACCCGGTGCGGGTCGAGGGGACGGTCACTCAACTGCCGGGCGGCAGCGGGACGTACAGCCAGATCACGTACCCGGTGGACGGGCGGCGGTTGACCGCGGCGGACCTGTGGCTGCCGGCGGGGGCCCAGGTGGGGGACCCGATCTGTCTGGAACGGGCGGCGGACGACCCGTCCGCGGTGCGGGTGTGCGGGAAGACCTACCCGCAGCCGGTCGGGGTCGGGCTGGCGCAGACTAGCGTGCCGGCGGCGGTGCTGCTGTGCGCGCTGTGCGTGTGGCGGATCCGGCGGTTCCGGCGGCACCAGGCGGGGGAGGAGCGGGCGCAGGCCGGCTTCGCGGTGGCGTTCGCGGCGGAGGGGATGCCCGCGCTGACCCAGGGGAAGCGCTCCCGGCGCCGCCGCAAGGGGGGCCGCCGCGCCCTGCGGTGAGCCCCAGTGCCCGTCCGCGGCACCGCAAGGTGAACAATGGGGGCGTGACCCGAGCCCATCTGGACAAGCAGCCGCAGGACGTCGCCGCCATGTTCGACGACGTCGCGGCCAAGTACGACCGCACCAATGACGTGCTCTCGCTGGGCCAGGCCCGGCTGTGGCGCCGGGCGGTGGCCGATGCGGTGGGCGCCGTCGCGGGCCAGCGCATCCTGGACCTCGGTGCGGGCACCGGGACGTCCTCGCTGCCGTTCCTGGAGGCGGGCGCCGACGTGGTGCCGTGCGACTTCTCGATCGGGATGCTGACCGAGGGGAAGGGCCGGCACCCCGAACTGGCCCTGACCGCGGGCGACGCGACCCGGCTGCCGTTCGCCGACGAGTCGTTCGACGCCGTGACGATCTCGTTCGCGCTGCGCAACGTGCAGGAGCACGAGGTGGCGATGCGCGAGATGCTGCGGGTGACCAAGCCCGGCGGGAAGCTGGTGATCTGCGAGTTCTCCACGCCGACCTGGACGCCGCTGCGGACGGTGTACACCGAGTACCTGATGCGGGCGCTGCCGCCGGTGGCGACCAAGGTGTCCTCCAACCCGGAGGCGTACGTGTACCTCGCCGAGTCGATCCGGGCCTGGCCGGACCAGCCCGCGCTGGCCGCCGAGTTGCAGCAGGCGGGCTGGACGAAGGTGGCGTGGCGCAACCTGACCGGCGGCATCGTCGCCCTCCACCGCGGCTTCAAGGCGCCGTAGACTGCGGTGGTTCGGCACTCCGTCCGCCGCCGAGGCGCTGACGGGGCGTCGGCCCCCGACTCCGTGACCCCGACGCGCTCAGGAGAGAGCCCCGTATGACCGAGACCGCCGTCGAGTCCACCGCCGACGTCATCGTGGTCGGTGCCGGTCCGGCCGGCTCCACCACCGCGTACTGGCTGGCCCAGGCGGGCCTGGACGTGCTGCTGCTGGAGAAGACCGAGTTCCCGCGCGAGAAGGTGTGCGGGGACGGCCTGACCCCGCGCGCCGTCAAGCAGCTGGTCGACATGGGCATCGACGTGTCCGCCGAGGGCTGGCTGCGCAACAAGGGCCTGCGGATCATCGGCGGCGGCGTCCGGCTGGAGCTGGACTGGCCGGACCTCGCCTCCTTCCCCGACTACGGGCTGGTGCGCAAGCGCGCCGACTTCGACGAACTGCTCGCCCGGCAGGCGCAGAAGGCCGGCGCCCGGCTGTACGAGAACTGCAACGTCAGCGGGCCCGTGCAGGACCGGACCGGCCGGATCACCGGCGTGACGGCGAAGCTCGGACCGGACAAGCGGGAGGTCGAGTTCCACGCCCCGCTGGTGGTCGCCGCGGACGGCAACTCGACCCGGCTGTCGCTGGCCATGGGCCTGCACCGGCTGGAGTCCCGGCCGATGGGCGTCGCCTACCGGACGTACTTCACCTCGCCCCGGCACGACGACGACTACCTGGAGTCCTGGCTGGAGCTGTGGGACACCCGCGGCGGGCAGAAGAAGCTGCTGCCCGGCTACGGCTGGATCTTCGGCATGGGCGACGGCACCTCCAACGTCGGCCTCGGCATCCTCAACTCCTCGCCCGCCTTCGGCGACCTGAACTGGCGCGAGGTGCTGAAGAGCTGGTGCGCCGGCATGCCCGAGGAGTGGGGCTACACGCCGGAGAACATGACCGAACCGATCCGCGGCGCCGCGCTGCCGATGGCCTTCAACCGGCAGCCGCACTACACCCGCGGCCTGCTGCTGGTCGGCGACGCGGGCGGCATGGTCAACCCGTTCAACGGCGAGGGCATCGCCTATGCGATGGAATCCGGCCAACTCGCGGCGGGCGTCATCGTCCAGGCGATGGCCCGGATCACCCCCGAGGGCCGGGAACGCGCCCTGGCCCGCTACCCGCAGCTGCTCAAGGACACCTACGGCGGCTACTACACGCTCGGCCGCGCCTTCGTGAAGCTGATCGGCAACGACCGGGTGATGCGGATCGCCGCCGAACGCGGCCTGACCCACCCCGTGCTGATGAAGTTCGTCCTCAAGCTGCTCGCCAACCTGACCGACCCGAGCGGCGGCGACGCCGCCGACCGCATCATCAACGGCCTGGCCAAGGTGGCACCGCGGGCTTGATCCTTCAGGTCTCCGGAAGGCGGCGGACGGGCGCGGGAGCGCCGGTCCGCCGCCTTTCGCGTGCGGTGGTGTTCAGTGCCGGGCGTCCCGCTCGCGGAGGTCGGGTACGACGGACGCGACGGTGGTGAAGTCGTTGTCGACGTGCAGCACCGTGAGGTCGTGATGGGCGGCGGTGGCGCAGACCAGCAGGTCGATCGCACCGGCCGAGCGGTGCAGGCCCCGCTGCGTCAGCCGGTACTGGGCGGAATCCACCCACCGCCAGGCCGACTTGGGCACCGCGGCGGTGCCGCACAGGGTGTCCAGCTCGTCGGCCAGCTCGTCGCGATGCGCCGGACTCGTGGCGGAGTACAGGAACTCGGCGCGGGTGGGCTCGCAGACGTGCAGCGCCCCGGCGGCGATGTGCCCCTCCCAGGCGCGCAGCGCCCCCGGGGTGCGGAACAGGTGCCACAAGGCCGAGGCGTCGACCAGGTAGCCGATCAATCGAGGCCCTCCTGGCGGGCCCGCTTGGCGGCGGCCCGCGCGGCCGCGGCCGCGTCGAACTCGCCCCGGGCGCCCCTGGCGGCGAGCCGTTCCGCCGCCTCCAACCGCTTCATGCGCGCCGTGTACTCGCGGAGGGCGGTGTTGACGGTGTCCTTCTTGGTGGTGGTGCCCATGAGTTTCATCGCCGCGGCGAGGGCCTCGTCGTCGATGTCGATCTGCGTGACGCTCACTCCGCGCCTCCGGGGCTGTGGGCAATGTTGATACCCAGCATATTTCATCAACATCGCTCGGGCCGGCACGGAGTACAGCCCCGGGCGGGTGCAGTCGGTCCGTTCCCATCCCGGGGCGACTACTTCCAGCCGTACGCTGGTGGCGGCAACAGGGTGGTAGGGAAAGGGATTTGACGCATGGCGTACCCGAAGCCACTGGACCCCTGCGAGTCGCCCAGGTCGTTCTCGGCTCGGAGCTGCGTCGGTTGCGCGAGGACCGGGGGCTGTCCCAGGAACGGCTGGGCGAGCTGGTCTTCTGCTCCGGCGCGTACGTCGGTCAGATCGAGGCCGCGACCCGCCGGCCGCAGGAGGACATGTCCGAACGCTTCGACAGCGTGCTCGAAACGGGCGGCCACTTCGCCCGGCTGTACCCTCCGGTCACCCGTACGCGCTTCGCCGAGTACTTCACGGCCGCCGCCGAACTCCAGGCCGTGGCCCTGACGATCAGCGAGTACGCCCCGGTCCTCGTACCGGGGCTGCTCCAGACGCCGGAGTACGCGCGGGCCCTCTTCCGCTCCGCCCAGCCCCTGCGTTCGGCGGCGGAGACCGACGATCTGGTCAGCCTGCGGATGGACCGTGCGCGCCTCCTGGAAGGCCCTACGAGTCCGATGCTCCGGGTGGTCCTGGACGAGAGCGCGATCCGTCGCCCGATCGGTGGCGCGGCGACAATGGCCGGACAGCTCTCCCACCTCGCGGCGCTGATGCGGGAGCACCGGATCATCGTCCAGGTGCTCCCGTACTCCGCCGGTGCCCGTGCATTGCTGGAGGGCGCGCTGTCTCTCATGACCTTCGCCGACGCTCCGCCGGTGGCGTACCTCGAAGGCCCCCATGCCGGTCAACTGGTCGACGATCCGTCCACCGTTGCCAAGTGCCTGCTGTCCTATGATTTCGTGCGGGCCGCCGCGCTGTCGCCGGAGGCGTCCCTGCCCCTGATCGAGTCGGCGGCGGAGGAACACGCACATGGGCAAGAGTGACCACCACGACCGGCCCGAGCAGTGGCGCAAGAGTAGCTACAGCGGCGGAAACAACGGGAACTGCGTCGAGGTGGACGACGCCCGCCCCGGCACCGTCCGGGACTCCAAGGACCCGGACGGCCCCCGGCTGTGCTTCGCTCCGCAGGCGTGGTCGGCCTTCGTCGCGGGCGTCAAGCGGGGCGCGTTCGGCGAGGTGTGACCCGCCCGGTCGGCCGGGAGGCGGGTTCAGACGTGGACGATCTTCACCACGGGTGAGCCCGGGAGTTCCTCGACGGCCTTGCACAGCGCCGGGACGTGCGACCGGTCGGAGGTGACGAGCAGGACCGGCGGGGTGCAGAGGGCGGCGGTGGCGACCACGAGGGCGTCGACCAGGCACTCGTGCCCATCGAGGCCCGAGATGTCGAGCAGGTGGGCGGCGGCGTCCATCACCGCGTCGGTGACGGGCTTCACGTCGAAGCGGGAGAGCAGGAACCGGAGCCGTTCGGCGGCGGGGCCGCTCCGGCGGACCTCCAGCGGCGTCAGGGCGGAGAGCGCGACCCGGCGGCCGGTGCGTTCGGCCACCTCGATGCGCGCCCGCATGCCCTCGTCGCCGTCGACGTGCAGCGAGAGCCCCTGGGCATCCAGGACCAAGGTGCCCTCGCTCCTGGCCTCGACCTTGAGACGCTTGCTCACCACTCTCGTTCCGCCTGCTCCAGCGCCTCGGCGGACACGGGGCCGAACTCCTCGCGATCGGCGGCGACCACCTCGCGGAGCTTCTGGGCGGCCAGCCATTCTTCTAGGGCTTCGGACACGACGGAGGAGAAACCGGTCCGGCCGGTGCGCTCCTCGACTTCGTTGATCAACGACTGGGCCAGCGACACCGACCGCTTGCCGGCGCGCTCGTGGCTCTTGCGGGCGGGGACAGTCATACCCAA
This sequence comes from Kitasatospora cineracea, assembly GCF_003751605.1. NCBI lineage: Bacteria > Bacillati > Actinomycetota > Actinomycetes > Kitasatosporales > Streptomycetaceae > Kitasatospora > Kitasatospora cineracea. The sequence continues at coordinate 848,777 of NZ_RJVJ01000001.1, read as the reverse complement.
ACGGTAGCACCGTCGGTAGGAAAAAATGCGGCCCGCGGCTTCGCGGGATGGTCGGGGCTGGCGGGAAAGCGCTTGCCCGCCGCCTTCCGGGTGCGGGACAGTGGCGGCTTCCGAGTGTCCCGTCCGATGGTGCACGGGCCCCCGTCGAGTGTTCCGGGAGCCGTGCCGTGGCCGTCGTATCGATCGAAGCCCGTCCGCAACTGCTGCGCGACCTGCCGTTGTTGGCGGTGGCGGTGGTGTGGGGGTCGAGTTTCTGGGCGGTCCGGCAGGTGGCGGAGGACCGGACGGTGGTGGCGGTGCTGGTGTTGCGGTTCGGGGTGGTGCTGCCGGTGCTGGGGGTGGTGGCGTGGCGGCGGTTGCGGGGGTTGTCGTTCGCGCAGTGGGGTGGCGGGGCGGTGCTGGGGGTGGTGCTGGGGGCGGTGTTCCTGCTGGAGACGTACGGGGTGGTGCACACGTCGGCGACCAACGCGGGGCTGGTGATCAGTCTGACGATGGTGTTCACGCCGCTCGCGGAGGCGGTGCTGCGGCGGTCGGCGCCGCCGGTGGGGTTCCTGGCGGCGGTGGGGGTGTCGGTGCTGGGGGTGGCGCTGCTGACGGGGCTGCGGGCGCCGTCGGTGGGTGACCTGCTGGTGCTGGGGGCGGCGGTGGCGCGGACGGTGAACGTGTTGGCGACGGCCCGGCTGCGGTCGGTGCGCGGGGTGGACGCGCTGGCCCTGACCTGGGTCCAACTCGCTTTCGCCACGGTGGTGTTCGCCCTGGCGGCGCCGTTCGCGGGGCCCTCGCCGCTGGCGGTGGCGGCGTCCTTCGACGTGGCCCGCTGGGGGCTGCTGCTGTACCTGTCGCTGCTGTGCACGCTGTTCGCGTTCTTCGTGCAGCTGTGGGCGGTGCGGGCGACCTCGCCGTCGCGGGTGAGCCTGCTGCTGGGCACCGAGCCGCTGTGGGCGGCGCTGTGCGGGGTGCTGCTGGCGGGGGACCGGCCGGGGCGGCTGGCGCTGCTGGGGGCGGTGGCGGTGCTGGTGGGCACCGAGTGGGGGCGGCGGCGGGCGCCGCGGTTCCCGGCGGCCGGCCGAGAGCTTGTGAACGAAGGGTCAAGCGGCCGTCACTCCGGGTCCACCGGGCGAGTGAGATCCACTACCACGTAAACCGGATCACTCCGAAATTTGCCCTGACCGCCGCAGAATTGATATAGGGCGTGGCCGAACAGCAGCCGTTTGCCCCCGGGTTGCGACTGTATGTGGCCAATTGCCCACATCGGGTGGAACGGTGGTGATCGATCCGCCTTCGCGGGCTTCGTCGGGTGGCGAAGATCACAAAGATCATCGGGAACTGCGTGTCGCAGATCACAAGCGGACAGGCATAGGATGCGCTCCAACCTGGCTTTGTGAACTGCCTCACATGAAGCCGGATCCCACGAAGTGGATCATCATTTCACCCTTGGTGACCTGGTGGTTCCGATCTGCAGTCAAGGACGACTGGACGGAGGGAGCGGGGCTATGAATGCCTACGCGCCGATCCTCGTACTCGGTGCCATCGCGGCGGCGTTCGCGGTCGGCTCCGTCGTGATGGCCTCGCTCACCGGCCCGAAGCGCTACAACCGGGCCAAGTTGGAGGCGTACGAGTGCGGTATCGAACCGACCCCGCAGCCGGTGGGCGGCGGTCGGTTCCCGATCAAGTACTACCTGACGGCGATGCTGTTCATCGTCTTCGACATCGAGATCGTCTTCCTCTACCCCTGGGCGGTCAGCTTCGACGCCCTGGGGATCTTCGGGCTGGTCGAGATGCTCCTGTTCATCGCCACCGTGTTCGTCGCCTACGCCTACGTCTGGCGCCGCGGCGGCCTGGAGTGGGACTGACCACCGGCTGCCGTTTGTGAACGGGCGGACAAGCCAACGGACTCGAGGGCATTGAGAGGGAACTGATGGGTATCGAGGAGAAGCTGCCGAGCGGCTTCCTACTCACCAGCGTGGAGGCCGCCGCGGGCTGGGTGCGGAAGGCTTCGGTCTTCCCGGCCACCTTCGGTCTGGCCTGCTGCGCGATCGAGATGATGACCACCGGCGCGGGCCGCTACGACCTGGCCCGGTTCGGCATGGAGGTCTTCCGGGGCTCGCCCCGGCAGGCCGACCTGATGATCGTGGCCGGCCGGGTCAGCCAGAAGATGGCGCCGGTGCTGCGGCAGGTCTACGACCAGATGCCGAACCCGAAGTGGGTCATCTCGATGGGCGTGTGCGCCTCCTCCGGCGGCATGTTCAACAACTACGCGATCGTCCAGGGCGTCGACCACATCGTCCCCGTCGACATCTACCTGCCGGGCTGCCCGCCCCGCCCGGAGATGCTGCTGGACGCGATCGTCAAGCTGCACGAGAAGATCCAGCACGAGAAGCTCGGCGTGAACCGCCGCCGGGCCGAGGAGGAGGCCGAGCGCGTCGCGCTGGCGGCCACCCCCACCAGCGAGATGCGGGGGCTGCTGCGATGAGCGACTCCGACCAGCCCGGGCAGCGGCCCGAGGTGCCCGCGACCCGGCGGGAGATCCCGGTCGAGGTGGTCGGCCGCCGACAGGGCATGTTCGGCGCCCACGGCACCGGCGACACCTCCGGCTTCGGCGGCCTGACCGCGCCGATCGTGCTGCCCGGTCCGAGCGAACGGCCGTACGGCGGCTGGTTCGACGAGGTGGCCGACGAGTTCGAGGGCGCGCTGGAGGAGCAGGGCCTGGACGTGGCGGAGGTGATCGAGAAGACCGTCGTCGACCGCGGCGAGCTGACCTTCCACCTCGACCGCGCGCACCTGCTGAAGGCGGTGCGGATCCTGCGCGACGACCCGGCGCTGCGGTTCGAACTGTGCCTGGGCGTCAGCGGCGTGCACTACCCGCAGGACAAGGGCCGGGAACTGCACGCGGTCTACCACCTGCGCTCGATCACCCACACCCGGCTGATCCGGCTGGAGGTCACCGCACCCGACGCGGACCCGCGCATCCCCTCGGTGGTGAGCGTCTACCCGACCAACGACTGGCACGAGCGGGAGACCTACGACTTCTTCGGCCTGGTCTTCGAGGGCCACCCGGCGCTCACCCGGATCATGATGCCGGACGACTGGCTGGGGCACCCGCAGCGCAAGGACTACCCGCTCGGCGGCATCCCCGTCGAGTACAAGGGCGCCCAGATCCCGGCTCCCGACCAGCGGAGGTCGTACAGCTGATGAGCAGCACCCACTACGAAGCAGGAGCCCGGGAGACCACCGAGGGACGGGTGTTCACCGTCACCGGCGGCGACTGGGGCGAGGTCGCCGAGGCGGTGGCCGGCGCCGACGACGAGCGGATCATCGTCAACATGGGCCCGCAGCACCCGTCCACCCACGGCGTGCTGCGGCTGATCCTGGAGATCGACGGCGAGACGGTCACCGAGGCCCGCTGCGGCATCGGCTACCTGCACACCGGCATCGAGAAGAACATGGAGTTCCGCAACTGGGTGCAGGGCACCACGTTCGTGACGCGGATGGACTACCTCACTCCGCTGTACAACGAGACCGCCTACTGCCTGGCCGTGGAGAAGCTGCTCGGGATCACCGCGGACGTGCCCGAGCGGGCCACCGTGATCCGGGTGCTGATGATGGAGCTCAACCGGATCTCCTCGCACCTGGTGGCGCTGGCCACCGGCGGCATGGAGATCGGCTCCACCACCCTGATGATCTACGGCTTCCGGGACCGCGAGGTCGTGCTCGACATCTTCGAGCTGGTCACCGGCCTGCGGATGAACCACGCCTACGTCCGCCCCGGCGGCCTGGCCCAGGACCTGCCGCCCGGCGCGGTCGACAAGATCCGCGAGGGCGTCAACCTGCTGCGCTCGCGGATGCACGAGTACGACAAGCTGGCCACCGACAACCCGGTGTTCAAGGCCCGGCTGGTCGACGTCGGCTTCCTCGACCTGCCCGGCTGCCTGGCGCTCGGCGCCACCGGCCCGATCCTGCGGGCCACCGGCCTGCCGCACGACCTGCGCAAGTCCGACCCGTACTGCGGCTACGAGACCTACGACTTCGACGTCGCGGTGGCCGACAGCGCGGACTCCTACGGGCGGTTCCTGATCCGCCTGGAGGAGATGAGGCAGTCGCTGCGGATCGTCGAGCAGTGCCTGGAGCGGCTGAGGCCCGGACCGGTCATGGTGGCGGACAAGAAGATCGCCTGGCCGTCCCAACTGGCCGTCGGCCCCGACGGCATGGGCAACTCGCTGGACCACATCCGGAAGATCATGGGCACCTCGATGGAGGCCCTGATCCACCACTTCAAGCTGGTCACCGAGGGCTTCAAGGTCCCGGTCGGACAGGCCTACGCCGCGGTGGAGTCGCCCAAGGGCGAACTCGGCGTGCACGTGGTCAGCGACGGCGGCACCCGGCCCTACCGGGTGCACTTCCGCGACCCGTCCTTCACCAACCTGCAGACGATGGCCGCGATGTGCGAGGGCGGCCCGCTGGCCGACGTGATCGTGGCGGTGGCCGGGATCGACCCGGTGATGGGAGGCGTGGACCGGTGAGCAGCACAGAACTCGGCCTGCCGGCGCTGCCGGCCAAGCCCTACCCGCCGGAGGTGGCGGCCCGACTCGCGGCCGACGCCCGGGAGTTGATCGACCGCTACCCGCAGTCCCGGTCCGCGCTGCTGCCGCTGCTGCACCTGGTGCAGGCCGAGGACGGCTGCGTCACCCCGACCGGGATCCGGTTCTGCGCCGAGCAGTTGGAGCTGACCACCGCCGAGGTCACCGCGGTCGCCACCTTCTACACGATGTACCGGCGGCGCCCGGCCGGCGAGTACCACGTCGGCGTGTGCACCAACACGCTGTGCGCGGTGCTCGGCGGCGACCAGATCTTCGACGAGCTCAAGCAGCACCTCGGGATCGAGAACAACCAGACCACCGAGGACGGCTCGGTCTCGATCGAGCACATCGAGTGCAACGCGGCCTGCGACTACGCGCCCGTGGTGATGGTCAACTGGGAGTTCTTCGACAACCAGACCCCGGACAGCGCCAAGCAGCTGGTCGACCAGCTGCGCGCCGGGCAGGAGGTCCGCCCCACCCGCGGCGCCAAGCTCTGCTCGTTCAAGGAGACCTCCCGGATCCTGGCCGGCTTCGCCGACGGGCGCCCCGGCGCCAACGACGAGTCCGGCGCGGGCGGCGCGCCCTCGCTGGCCGGCCTGCGCCTGGCCAAGGGCGAGGCGCTGCCCGGCACCCCGGGCGCCAAGGTGGTCTCCCCGCGGCACGAAGGGACGGAAGCGTGATGACCTCCGCCGAACCGGCCGAGAAGCTCCTCTCCCCGGTCCTGTCCGCCTCCTGGGACGACCAGCGCCCCTGGACGCTGGAGACCTACCGCCGGCACGGCGGCTACGACGGCCTGCGCGCCGCCCTCGCGATGGCCCCGGACGACGTGATCGCCCTGGTCAAGGACGCGGGCCTGCGCGGACGCGGCGGCGCCGGCTTTCCCACCGGCATGAAGTGGCAGTTCATCCCGCAGAACGACGGCAAGCCGCACTACCTGGTGGTCAACGCCGACGAGTCCGAGCCGGGCACCTGCAAGGACATCCCGCTGCTGTTCGCCAACCCGCACTCGCTGATCGAGGGCATGATCATCGCCTCGTACGCGATCCGCTGCGAGCACGCCTTCGTCTACCTGCGCGGCGAGGTCGTCCCGGTGCTGCGCCGCCTGCAGGCGGCCGTCGCCGAGGCGTACGAGGCCGGGTACCTCGGCAAGGACGTCCAGGGCTCCGGCATCAACCTGGACATCACCGTGCACGCCGGCGCCGGCGCGTACATCTGCGGCGAGGAGACCGCGCTGCTCGACTCGCTGGAGGGCCGCCGCGGCCAGCCCCGGCTGCGCCCGCCGTTCCCGGCGATCGCCGGCCTGTACGCCTGCCCGACGGTGGTGAACAACGTCGAGTCGATCGCCTCGGTGCCGCCGATCCTGGCCCGCGGCAAGGACTGGTTCAAGTCGCTGGGCACCGAGAAGTCGCCCGGCTTCACGCTGTACTCGCTCTCCGGGCACGTCACCAACCCCGGCCAGTACGAGGCGCCGCTCGGCATCACGCTGCGCCAGCTGCTGGAGATCACCGGCGGCGTCCGGGCCGGGCACCGGCTCAAGTTCTGGACGCCGGGCGGCTCCTCGACCCCGATGTTCACCGACGAGCACCTCGACGTCCCGCTGGACTACGAGGGCGTCGGCGCGGCCGGGTCGATGCTCGGCACCAAGGCGCTGCAGGTCTTCGACGAGACCACCTGCGTGGTGCGGGCCGTCACCCGGTGGACCGAGTTCTACGCCCACGAGTCCTGCGGCAAGTGCACCCCGTGCCGCGAGGGCACCTACTGGCTGGTCCAGCTGCTCCGGCGGATCGAGGCCGGACAGGGCGAGGCCGGGGACCTGGAGAAGCTCCTCGACATCGCCGACAACATCAACGGCAAGTCGTTCTGCGCGCTGGGCGACGGCGCGGCCAGCCCGATCGTCTCCTCGCTGCAGCACTTCCGCGCCGAGTACGAGCAGCACCTCAACGAGCACCGCTGCCCGTTCGACCCGGCGGCCTCCACCGTCTGGGCCGACCGGGCCCCCGTCCACGAGTCCGCCACCGAGAGGGAGGTGCACGCGTGACGGTCACGGAGCCTTCCACCCAGACCGATCTGGTCACGCTCACCATCGACGGCGTCGAAGTCAGCGTCCCCAAGGGCACGCTGGTGATCCGCGCCGCCGAGCAGATCGGCACCCAGGTCCCGCGCTTCTGCGACCACCCGCTGCTCGACCCCGTCGGGGCGTGCCGCCAGTGCATCGTGGAGATCGAGGGGCAGCGCAAGCCGGTCGCCTCCTGCACCATCCCGGTCACCGAGGGCATGGTGGTCCGCACCCAGCTGTCCTCCGCGGTCGCCGAGAAGGCGCAGCGCGGCGTGATGGAGCTGCTGCTGATCAACCACCCGCTGGACTGCCCGGTCTGCGACAAGGGCGGCGAGTGCCCGCTGCAGAACCAGGCGATGTCCACCGGCGACCCCGACTCCCGGTTCGACGGCGCCAAGCGGACGTACGAGAAGCCGCTCCCGCTCTCCACCCAGGTGCTGCTGGACCGCGAGCGCTGCGTGCTGTGCGCCCGCTGCACCCGGTTCTCGCAACAGATCGCCGGCGACCCGTTCATCGACCTGGTCGAGCGCGGCGCGCTCCAGCAGGTCGGCACCGGCGCGGACCAGCCGCTGGACTCGTACTTCTCCGGCAACACCATCCAGATCTGCCCGGTCGGCGCGCTCACCTCCGCCGCCTACCGGTTCCGCTCCCGCCCGTTCGACCTGGTGTCCTCCCCGTCGGTGTGCGAGCACTGCTCGGCCGGCTGCGGGCAGCGCACCGACCACCGGCGCGGCAAGGTGCTGCGGCGCCTGGCCGGCAACGAGCCGGAGGTCAACGAGGAGTGGAACTGCGACAAGGGCCGGTTCGCGTTCCGCTACGCCCAGCAGCGCGACCGGTTCACCACGCCGATGGTCCGGCAGGACGGCGAACTCGTCGCCGCCTCCTGGCCGGAGGCGCTGGCCCGGGCCGCCGAGGGGCTGCGCGGCGCCCGCGCCGGGGTGCTCGCGGGCGGCCGGGTGACCGTCGAGGACGCGTACGGCTACGGCAAGTTCGCCCGCCTCGCGCTCGGCACCAACGACGTCGACTTCCGCGCCCGGCCGCACAGCGGCGAGGAGGCCGACTTCCTGGCCGCGGCCGTCGCCGGGCACGGGGTCGACCTGGACGGGGACGCCGTCTCCTACCGCTCCCTCGAAGCCGCACCGGCCGTGCTGCTGGTCGGACTGGAGGCCGAGGAGGAGGCGCCGATCGTCTTCCTGCGGCTGCGCAAGGCCAACCGGGCCGCCGGGCTGCGGGTGTTCTCGATCGCCTCGCACGCCACCCGCGGCCTGGCCAAGCTGCGCGGCGCGCTGCTGCCCGCCGCCCCCGGCACCGAGGTCGAGTGGCTGGCCGCGCTGGCCGGCGAGGAGGTGCTCGCCGACGACGCCGGGCGCTGCGCGGACGCGCTGCGCTCGCCGGGCGCGGTGGTGCTGGTCGGCGAGCGGCTCGCGCAGACCGCGGGCGGCCTGAGCGCCGCGCTGCGCCTGGCGCACGCCACCGGGGCGAAGCTCGCCTGGGTGCCGCGCCGGGCCGGTGAGCGCGGCGCCGTCGAGGCGGGCGCGCTGCCCGGGCTGCTGCCCGGCGGCCGGTCCGTCGCGGTGCCCGCCGCCCGGGCCGAGGCGGCCGCGCACTGGGGCGTCGCCGAACTGCCGTCCCGCCCCGGCCGCGACACCGGCCAGATCCTGGCCGCCGCGGTGGCGGGCGAGTTGGACGCGCTGGTGGTCGGCGGCGTCGGCCTGGACGACCTGCCGGACCCGGCGCTCGCCGACGAGGCCCTGGCCCGGGCCGGGTTCGTGCTCTCGCTGGAGCTGCGCCCGTCCGCGGTCACCGCGCACGCCGACGTGGTGCTGCCGGTCGCGGCGGTCGCCGAGAAGGCCGGCACCTTCCTGGACTGGGAGGGCCGGGTCCGGATGTTCGAACCGGCGCTCAAGCCCGACCAGTTGATGCAGCGCCACCTGCACGCCGACGTCCGGGTGCTGAACATGGTCGCGGACGCGCTGGACCGGCCGATCGGCCTGCCCGACGTCCGGGCGGCCCGCCTGGAGCTGGACCGTTTCGCCCCGTGGACGGGCGACCGCCCGGCGGCGCCCGCCGCGCACCCCGCGGTGCTGCCCCGCCCGGCCACCGGGCAGGCCGTGCTGGCCGGGCACCGGATGCTGCTGGACAACGGCACCCTCCAGGAGGGCGACGAGCACCTGGCGGGCACCCGGCACGCCGCGGTGGCCCGGCTGTCCGCCGCCACCGCCGCCGAGGTCGGCGCGACGGCGGCGCTGCGGGTCACCGGCCCGGCCGGGTCGCTGACCCTGCCGCTGGAGATCACCGACGCGATGCCGGACCGCACGGTCTGGCTGCCGCTCAACTCGACGCCGGACGGCGGCGCGTACCGCGCGCTCGGCACCACGGTCGGCCACCTGGTCACCATCGCCCCGGCGGAGGAGTCATGAGGGTCCTTGCTGCTGCCGACACGCTCGGCTTCTTCGGCCGCGACCCGTGGTGGCTGGTGCTGCTGAAGGCGGTGTTCTGCTTCGCGTTCCTGGTCCTGACGGTGCTGATCGCCATCGTCTGGGAGCGCAAGGTGGTCGCCTGGATGCAGCTGCGGATCGGCCCGAACCGGCACGGCCCGTGGGGCATGCTGCAGTCGCTGGCCGACGGCGTGAAGCTGGCGCTGAAGGAAGACCTGGTGGTCAAGGGCGCCGACAAGGCGGTCTACGTGCTGGCGCCGATCGTCGCGGCGATCCCCGCGTTCATGGCGTTCGCGGTGATCCCGTTCGGCCCGGCGGACAACGAGGTGTCGATCTTCGGCACCCGCACCCCGCTGCAGCTGACCGACCTGCCGATCGCGCTGCTGTACATCCTGGCCACCGCCTCGGTGGGCATCTACGGGATCGTGCTGGCCGGCTGGTCGTCCGGTTCGACGTACCCGCTGCTGGGCGGCATCCGCTCGTCCGCGCAGATGATCAGCTACGAGATCGCGATGGGCCTGTCGTTCGCGGCGGTGTTCATCTACTCGGGCTCGATGTCGACCTCGGAGATCGTCTCCTCGCAGCAGCCGACCTGGTTCGCGGTGCTGCTGCCGGTGTCGTTCATCGTCTACATCATCGCCATGGTCGGCGAGACCAACCGGGCGCCGTTCGACCTCCCGGAGGCCGAGGGCGAGCTGGTCGGCGGCTTCAACACCGAGTACTCCTCGCTGAAGTTCGCGATGTTCATGCTGGCCGAGTACGTCAACATGGTCACCGTCTCGGCGGTCGCCTCCACGCTGTTCCTGGGCGGCTGGCGCGCCCCGTGGCCGGTGTCCGCCTTCTGGGAGGGCGCCAACCACGGCTGGTGGCCGATGCTGTGGATCGTGCTGAAGATCCAGCTGCTGCTGTTCTTCTTCATCTGGCTGCGCGGCACCCTGCCCCGGCTCCGCTACGACCAGTTCATGAAGCTCGGCTGGAAGGTGCTCATCCCGGTCTCGCTGGTGTGGCTGGTGATGGTCTCCACGGTGCGGGCGCTGCGCAACGAGGGCTACGACTTCGCCAACGTGGTGCTGTACGTGGGGGCGCCGCTGGCGGTGGTCCTGCTGATCGCGCTGGTGGTGGACCTGGTGCGCAAGAAGCCCGCCGGGCCGCCCGCGGCCGCCGCCGAGCCGGCCTTCGACCCGATGGCCGGGGGCTACCCCGTCCCGCCGCTGCCCGGGCAGGAACTGCCGCCCGTGCCGCGCCGACGCCGCCGGACCCCGCAACTCCAGGACGCCCTCAACGGGGCCGACCATTCCGAAGGGAGCTGATCCGAGATGCCTGACGAACCGTCAGAGAAGTCGATCCTCGGGCCGGCCGCCGGCTTCGGCGTGACCTTCAAGGCCATGTTCAAGAAGCGGCTCACCGAGCAGTACCCGGAGTACAAGAAGCCCACCGCTCCGCGCTTCCACGGCCGCCACCAGCTGAACCGGCACCCGGACGGCCTGGAGAAGTGCGTCGGCTGCGAGCTGTGCGCCTGGGCCTGCCCGGCCGACGCGATCTACGTCGAGGGCGCCGACAACCGGGACGAGGAGCGCTACTCGCCCGGCGAGCGGTACGGCGCGGTCTACCAGATCAACTACGCCCGCTGCATCCTGTGCGGGCTGTGCGTCGAGGCGTGCCCGACCCGGGCGCTGACCATGACCAACGAGTACGAGCTCGCGGACTCCAGCCGGCAGGACCTGATCTTCACCAAGGAGCAGCTGCTGGTCGGGCTGTCCGAGGGCATGGTCGACTCCCCGCACTCGATCTTCCCGGGCGCCGACGAGGGCGCCTACTACCGGGGCGAGATCACCGGCGCGGCGCCCGGCACCGTCCGGCAGGAGCGGCACGAGCGGGAGAAGGAGGAGCAGTCATGACCTCCACCGGCGAGGCCGTGCAGTTCTGGGTGCTGGCCGTGATCGCGGTCGGCGGGGCGCTCGGCATGCTGCTGATGAAGAAGGCCGTGCACTCGGCGCTCTGCCTGGCGGCGACCATGCTGTCGCTGGCGGTCTGCTACATGGCGCAGGGCGCGGTGTTCCTCGGCGTGGTGCAGATCGTGGTCTACACCGGCGCGATCATGATGCTGTTCCTGTTCGTGGTGATGCTGGTCGGCGTCTCCTCGGCGGACTCGCTCAAGGAGCAGCTGAAGGGCCAGCGGGTCGCCGCGGTGCTCTGCGGCCTGGGCTTCGGCGTGCTGCTGATCGCCGGCCTGGCCAACGCGCACCTGCGCGACTTCACCGGCCTGTCCGCGGCGAACGCCGAGGGCAACGTGCAGGGCCTGGCCCGGCTGATCTTCACCAAGTACGTGTGGGCGTTCGAGGTGACCGGCGCGCTGCTGATCACCGCGGCGATCGGCGCGATGGTGCTGACCCACCGCGAGAAGGTCAAGGCGCCGCCGACCCAGCGCCAGCTGGCGGCCCGCCGGGTCGCGGACAACATCCAGGTGCCGCCGCTGCCCGCCCCCGGCGTGTACGCCCGGCACAACGCGGTGGACGTCCCGGCGCTGCTGCCGGACGGCACCGTCGCCGAGGACTCGGTGATGGGCACCCTGCGCGAGCGCGGCCAGGTCCGCGACGTCAGCCAGGAGATGCTGCGGCGGATGGCCGAGCTGGAGGAGACCACGGCCGACTGGCTGGGCCGCCCGTCCTCGGCCCGCCCGCAGGTCGCCGGGCCGCGCCAGGCGCTGGAGACCGTGCCGACCAAGGACAAGGAGGAGGCGGAGTGAACCCGGCCAACTACCTGTACCTCGCCGCGCTGCTGTTCACCATCGGCGCCTCGGGCGTGCTGGTGCGGCGCAACGCGATCGTGCTGTTCATGTGCGTGGAGCTGATGCTGAACGCCTCGAACCTGGCGCTGGTCACCTTCTCCCGGATGCACGGCAACCTGGACGGTCAGATCATCGCGTTCTTCACCATGGTGGTCGCGGCTGCCGAGGTCGTGGTCGGCCTCGCCATCATCGTCTCCATCTTCCGGACCAGGCACTCCGCTTCGGTCGACGACAGCAACCTGATGAAGCTGTAGGCGGAGGGCCCCTCAGTGAACTCTCTCATTCCGCTGCTGGTCGCGGCGCCGCTGGCCGGCGCTGCCCTGCTGCTGCTCGGCGGACGGGCCCTGGACCGGTTCGGGCACTGGATCGCGGTCCTGCTGGCCGCGCTCTCCTTCGCCTTCGGACTGGCCCTGTTCGCGGACATGCTCGGCCGGGACGCCGAGCACCGCGCCGTCACCGAGCGGCTGTTCAGCTGGATCCCGGTCGACGGCTTCCAGGCCGACGTCTCCTTCCAGCTCGACCAACTCTCGATCACCTTCGTCCTGCTGATCACCGGCGTCGGCACCCTGATCCACCTGTACTCGGTGGGCTACATGGCGCACGACGAGCGCCGCCGCCGCTTCTTCGCCTACCTGAACCTGTTCCTGGCCGCCATGCTGGTGCTGGTTCTCGCCGACAACTACCTGCTGCTGTACGTGGGTTGGGAGGGCGTCGGCCTGGCGTCCTACCTGCTGATCGGGTTCTGGCAGCACAAGCCGAGCGCCGCGACGGCCGCCAAGAAGGCGTTCATCGTCAACCGGGTCGGCGACATGGGCCTGTCGATCGCCATCATGCTGATGTTCGTCGAGTTCGGCTCCTTCGCCTTCCAGCCGGTGTTCGCCACCGCGGACCAGGCCAGCGAGGGCAAGCTCACCGCGATCGGCCTGATGCTGCTGCTGGCCGCCTGCGGCAAGTCCGCGCAGGTGCCGCTGCAGTCCTGGCTGGGCGACGCGATGGAGGGCCCGACCCCGGTCTCCGCCCTCATCCACGCGGCCACCATGGTCACCGCCGGCGTCTACCTGATCGTCCGCTCCGGCGCGGTCTTCGACCTGGCGCCGGACGCGCAGACCGCCGTGGTGGTGGTCGGCGCGGTGACGCTGCTGTTCGGTGCGATCGTCGGTTGCGCCAAGGACGACATCAAGAAGGCGCTGGCCGGCTCGACCATGTCGCAGATCGGCTACATGATCATGGCGGCGGGGCTGGGCCCGATCGGCTACGCCTTCGCCATCATGCACCTGGTCACCCACGGCTTCTTCAAGGCCGGGATGTTCCTCGGCGCCGGGTCGGTCATGCACGGCATGAACGACGAGGTGAACATGCGGCACTACGGCGGCCTGCGGAAGTACATGCCGGTCACCTTCGCCACCTTCGGCCTCGGCTACCTGGCGATCATCGGCTTCCCGGGCCTGTCCGGCTTCTTCTCCAAGGACAAGATCATCGAGGCGGCGTTCGCCAAGGGCGGCACCGAGGGCTGGATCCTCGGCCTGTGCGCCCTGATCGGCGCCGCGGTCACCGCGTTCTACATGACCCGGGTGATGGTGCTGACCTTCTTCGGCGAGAAGCGCTGGCAGCCGGACCCGGAGACCGGCGAGGCGCCGCACCCGCACGAGTCCCCGAAGACGATGACCGCCCCGATGGTCGTGCTGGCCTTCGGCTCGGTCTTCGCCGGCGGCCTGTTCGCCTACGGCAGCTCCTTCGTCCACTGGCTGGAGCCGGTCACCGGCCACGCCGAGGGCGACTCGCCGCTGTCCCCGCTCGTGGTCAGCCTGATCGCCACCGTCTGCATGCTGGCGGGCGCGGGCCTGGCCTGGCAGATGTACGGCCGCAGCCCCGTCCCGGTCAAGGCGCCGATCGGCTCGCCGCTCACCCGGGCCGCCCGCCGCGACCTGCTCCAGGACGACTTCAACCACGCCGTCCTGGTCCGTCCCGGCACCGCGCTGGCCGCCACCCTGGTCTGGTTCGACAGCCGGGGCCTGGACGGCTTCGTCAACGGCCTGGCCGCCGCGATCGGCGGGATCTCCAGCCGGCTGCGCCGGATCCAGACCGGCTACGTCCGCACGTACGCGCTCTCCATGTTCGGCGGCACGCTGGTGCTGGTCGCCTCCACTCTCCTGATGAGGTCGGTCTGATGAGCTACCTCCTCTCCGCCACCTGTGCCGTCCCGGCCGCCGGAGCGGTGCTCACCGCCGCCCTCCCGGCCGGGACCAGCGAGGCCCGGCGGCGCACCACCAAGACCGTGGCGCTGGCGGTCTCCGTCCTCACCCTGGGCCTGGCCGCCGCGATCGCGGCGTCCTACGAACCCGGGGGCGCCCGCTACCAGTTGACCGAGTCCTACTCCTGGATCCGCTCCTTCGGGATCAGCTTCTCGCTCGGCGCGGACGGCATCGGCACCGCGCTGGCGCTGCTCACCGCCGTCCTGGTGCCGGTGGTGATGCTGGCCGGCTGGCACGACGCCACGGAACCCGTCAGCGGCTCCGCCGCGGGGGCCGCCCCGGAGGGCTCGTTCGAGTCCAAGCGGCGCACCCAGGCGTTCTTCGCGCTGATCCTGGCCGTCGAGGCGATGGTGCTGGTGTCCTTCCTGGCCACCGACGTCTTCGTGTTCTACGTGTTCTTCGAAGCCATGCTGATCCCGATGTACTTCCTGATCGGCGGCTTCGGCGACCGGGCCGGCGGCCCGGACGCGGACCGGCAGCGCTCCTACGCGGCCGTCAAGTTCCTGCTGTACAACCTGCTCGGCGGCCTGGTCATGCTGGCCGCCGTGATCGGCCTGTACGTGGTGGCCGCCGACCAGGGGCAGGCGACGTTCAGCCTCACCGGGCTGACCGACGCCATCTCCTCCGGCAAGCTGGTGATCGACCCGAACGCGCAGCGGGCGCTGTTCCTCGGCTTCTTCTTCGCCTTCGCGGTGAAGGCCCCGCTGTGGCCGCTGCACACCTGGCTGCCGAACGCGATGGGCGAGTCCACCGCCGGGACGGCCGTGCTGATCACCGCGGTGGTCGACAAGGTCGGCACCTTCGCCATGCTGCGGTTCTGCCTGGGCCTGTTCCCGGACGCGTCGAAGACCTTCGCCCCGGTGATCATGGTGCTGGCGCTGGTCGGCATCGTCTACGGCGCGCTGGTGGCGATCGGCCAGAAGGACATCAAGCGCCTGGTCGCCTACGCGTCGATCTCGCACTTCGGGTTCATCATCCTGGGCATCTTCGCGATGACCAGCCAGGGCCAGTCCGGCGCGACCCTCTACATGGTCAACCACGGCATCTCCACCGCCGTCTGGATGCTGGTGGCGGGCTTCCTGATCTCCCGCCGCGGCTCCCGCCTGATCGCCGACTACGGCGGCGTGCAGAAGGTCGCCCCGGTGCTGGCCGGCACCTTCCTGATCGGCGGCCTGGCGACGCTGTCGCTGCCCGGGATGGCCCCGTTCGTCAGCGAGTTCCTGGTCCTGGTCGGCACCTTCAGCCGGTACCCGGCGATCGGCGTCGTCGCCACCTTCGGCATCGTGCTGGCCGCGCTGTACGCGCTGCTGCTGTACCAGCGCACCATGACCGGCCCGGTGAAGGCCCCGGTCGAGGGGATGCCCGACCTGAAGGCCCGTGAACTGGCCGTCGTGGCCCCGCTGGTGGCCCTGACCCTGCTGCTCGGCGTCTACCCGAAGCCGCTCACCGACCTGGTGAACCCGGCCGTCAACGACACCCTCAGCCAGGTCCACCGCACCGACCCGGCGCCGGCCCACCCGGCCGTCGCCGCCAACGGAGGTGAGCAGAAGTGATGCCCGTCCACGCGCTGGCCGCCGCCGGCGGCAACAGCCCGAGCATCCCCGCCCCGCACATCGAGTACGGCCAGCTCTCCCCGATGCTGGTGGTGTTCGGCGCCGCGGTGCTCGGCATCCTGGTCGAGGCGTTCCTGCCGCGCCGGCTGCGGGCCTCCGCCCAGCTGGGCGTCTCGCTGCTCGGCCTCGGCGGCGCCTTCGCCGCCGTGGTGGTGCTCGCCGCGCAGGGCCACGCCACCACCAAGGCGGGCCTGCTGGCGATGGGCGCGGTCGCCATCGACGGCCCCGCGCTGTTCCTGCAGGGCGTGATCCTGCTGACCGCGGTGCTGACCGTGCTCAGCTACGCCGAGGGCCGGCTGGAGCCGCGGATCAACGGCCACCGGATCGACGCGTTCGCCGCCCAGGCCGCGGCCGTCCCCGGCGGCGAGCAGGAGCGCGACGCCACCCGCGAGGGGATGCGCACCACCGAGATCTACCCGCTGACCCTGTTCGCGGTCGGCGGCATGCTGCTCTTCCCGGCCGCCAACGACCTGCTGACCATGTTCGTGGCGCTCGAGGTGCTCTCGCTGCCGCTGTACCTGATGTGCGCGCTGGCCCGGCGCCGCCGGCTGATCTCCCAGGAGGCGGCCGTCAAGTACTTCCTGCTGGGCGCGTTCGCCTCGGCGTTCTTCCTGTTCGGCACGGCCCTGCTGTACGGCTACGCGGGCACGGTGCAGCTCGGCGAGATCGCCGACGTGGTCTCCGGCGTCGCCCCGGTCACCCCGGCGCTGGCCGTCACCACCCAGAACGACGCGCTGCTGCTGATCGGCCTGGCCATGCTGGCCGTCGGCCTGCTGTTCAAGGTCGGCGCGGTGCCGTTCCACTCCTGGACCCCGGACGTCTACCAGGGCGCCCCGACGCCCGTCACCGGGTTCATGGCGGCCGCCACCA
The DNA here is from genome assembly GCF_003751605.1 of Kitasatospora cineracea. NCBI lineage: Bacteria > Bacillati > Actinomycetota > Actinomycetes > Kitasatosporales > Streptomycetaceae > Kitasatospora > Kitasatospora cineracea. Next base: position 832,183 of record NZ_RJVJ01000001.1, on the reverse strand, counting down.
AGACCGCCGCGTTCGGCGCCCTGCTGCGGCTGTTCTACGTCGCCTTCCCCGGCCTGCGCTGGGACTGGCGACCGGTGATGTGGGGCGTGGCGATCCTCACCATGGTGGTCGGCTCGATCCTCGCGGTCACCCAGCAGGACGTGAAGCGGCTGCTCGCCTACTCCTCGATCGCGCACGCCGGGTTCATCCTCACCGGCCTGATCGCCACCGACCGGCGCGGCGTCTCCGCGGTGCTGTTCTACCTGCTGGCGTACTCCTTCGTGACGCTCGGCGCGTTCGCCGTGGTCACCCTGGTGCGGGACTCCAAGGGCGAGGCCACCCACCTGTCCAACTGGGCCGGCCTGGGCCGCCGTTCGCCGCTGCTGGCGGCGGTGTTCGCGCTGTTCCTGCTGGCCTTCGCGGGCATTCCGCTGACCTCCGGCTTCACCGGCAAGTTCGCGGTCTTCCAGGCCGCGGCCGAGGGCGGGGCCACCCCGCTGGTCATCGTCGGCGTGCTGTCCTCCGCGGTCGCCGCGTTCTTCTACATCCGGGTCATCGTGCTGATGTTCTTCTCCGACCCGCAGCCCTCCGGCCCCGCCGTGGCGGTGCCCAGCGCGTTCACCGCCACCGCCATCGGCGTCGGCGTGCTGGTCACCCTCGGTCTGGGCCTGCTCCCGCAGTACTTCCTCGACCTGGCCTCCAAGGCCTCGCTGTTCGTCCGCTGACCGGCCCCGGCCGGCCCCCGGCCCCCGCCCGCACCGGGCGGGGGCCGGACTGGCGTTCGGAGGGTGAAGGGTGCGCCGGCGAACCGTTCCGTCACTCATCGCCACCCATAGGCTCGACTCCTACACTGGGTGCAGGAGGTGACCATGACTGCCGAACCGATCGACTGGACGTCCCCGCCCTCGGGAGGCTGGACCTACGACCAGGTCAAGGACCTCGATCTGCCCTTCGAGTTCGACTTGGTGGATGGGGCGATCGTGGTCCGAGGGATGACCAACCAATGGCACGACACCGTGCGGGACAAGCTGTACTTCGCGCTTGAACTGGCCCGCCGGGACCCGTACGAGGTCAACGCCGAACGCTGCGTGCTGATCGACCCCTACAACCCGCCCAAGCCGGACGTGCTGGTCTTCGACCGCACCGGCCTCGACTTCTTCACCATGGAGTGCGTCCCGGTCGCCGCCGTGGCCCTCGCCGTCGAGGTGGTCTCGCAGGGCTCGCGCGGTGACGACAGGTTCCGCAAGCCCGGCATGTACGCCGAGGCGGGCATCCCGTTCTTCTGGCGGGTCGAGCGCGGCGAGGACGGCTCCCCGGTGGTCTACGAGTTCCACCTGGACGCGGAGACCGGCGTCTACGCCCCCGCGCCCGGTACGGCCGTGCACCACGGCAAGTTGAGCACCGCCCTGCCGTACCCCGTCGAGGTGGATCTGGCCCGGATCGTCCCCCGCTGACCAGCGCACTCCCTGCCGGGCCCCGCCACCGGGGAAGTCGGGCCCATGCCCGTGCAGTGATCCACTCCGGACCGGATACGCTGCCTTGTATGTGCATCGGCGGCGCTGAGGGACCGGCCCGCTGGATCGACCAGGGACAGGAGTGGTCAGCGTGACCGTCGTGGGGCCCTTCGGGCTGAGCGTGCAGGACCGCGATCTGACCCGGGACGTCCAGGCCGGGATGGAGGCCGTGGAGGGCGCCCTGGCCGAGGCCGTCAAGAGCGACGTGCCCTTCATCACGGTGACCGCCAGCCACCTGATCGAGGCGGGCGGCAAGCGCTTCCGCCCGCTGCTGGTGATGCTGGCCGCCCAGTTCGGCGACCCGACGGCGCCCGGCGTGGTGCCGTCCGCGGTGGTGGTCGAGCTGACCCACCTCGCCACGCTGTACCACGACGACGTGATGGACGAGGCCCCGGTGCGCCGCGGCGCCCCCAGCGCGAACAGCCGCTGGGACAACTCGGTGGCCATCCTCACCGGCGACTTCCTGTTCTCCCGCGCCTCCCAGGTGCTCTCCGACCTGGGCACCGAGGCGGTCCGGATCCAGTCCGACGCCTTCGAGCGGCTGGTCACCGGCCAGATCCTGGAGACCGCCGGGCCGCGCCCCGAGGACGACCCGCTGCGGCACTACCTGGACGTGCTGTCCGGCAAGACCGGCTCGCTGATCGCGGTGGCCTGCCGCTTCGGCTCCCTGATGGCCGGCGCCGAGCGCTGGATCGTCGACCTGCTCACCCAGTACGGCGAGCGGATCGGCACCGCCTTCCAACTCGCCGACGACGTCCTCGACATCGCCAGCGACGGCCACGAGTCCGGCAAGACCCCCGGCACCGACCTGCGCGAGGGCGTGCCGACCCTGCCGGTGCTGCTGCTGCGCCAGATGCCCGCCGACCCGGCCGACCCCGAGGACGCCCGGCTGCGCGAGCTGCTCGACACCGACCTGGCCGCCGACGACGCCGCGCACGCCGAGGCGCTGCGCCTGCTGCGCCGCCACCCGGCGCTGGAGCGGGCCCGCCGCGAGACGCTGCGCTACGCCGAGGAGGCCCGGGCGCTGCTCGACCCGCTGCCGGACTGTCCGGCCAAGGCCGCCCTGCAGGAGCTGTGCGACACGGTGGCGATCCGCACGATGTAGGCCCGGTCCGGCCGCCGCGGCCCGCGGCCCGGCCGGTCCCCGATAGGGTCGTGCCCATGTTGCGCGTGGTGATCGCCGAGGACTCCGTGCTGCTCCGGGAGGGGCTGACACGACTGCTGACGGACCGTGGGATGGAGGTCGTGGCCGGGGTCGGCGACGGCGAGGCCCTGGTGCGCACGATCGACGGGCTGCACGCGGAGGGCGCCCTGCCCGACGTCGTGGTGGCGGACGTCCGGATGCCGCCGACGCACACCGACGAGGGCGTGCGGGCCTGCGTGGAGCTGCGCGGGCGGTACCCCGGGCTGGGGGTGCTGGTGCTCTCCCAGCACGTCGAGGAGCAGTACGCGAGCGAGCTGCTGGCGGGCTCCACCCGGGGCGTGGGCTACCTGCTGAAGGACCGGGTGGCCGAGGTCCGCGAGTTCGTCGACGCGGTGGCCCGGGTCGCCGAGGGCGGCACCGCGCTGGACCCGGAGGTGGTGCAGCAGCTGCTCAGCCGCAGCCGCCAGGTCGACACGCTGGCCGCCCTGACGCCCCGTGAGCGCGAGGTGCTGGGCCTGATGGCCGAGGGCCGGACCAACGCGGCGATCGCCAAGCAGCTGGTGGTGTCGGACGGCGCGGTGGAGAAGCACGTGTCGAACATCTTCCAGAAGCTGGGTTTGGGACAGAGCCAGGAGGACCACCGGCGGGTTCTCGCGGTGCTCGCCTACCTGGAGTCCTGACCTGGCGGGACCCGCCGCAGCGGTCTGTGCGAGTTCCCTTCCAGCGGTGCTCCGCCCGCTTAGGATTCGCTGTGGTGCGCCAGGCGGACGGGGCACACGGCTCACGCCCGCTGCTGGCTCCCCCGACGAGGAGGTCCGCGGCAGTGACCAGTCAGGTCGATCAGTCAGAAGCAGTGGACGGTTCGGACGGCGACGGCCCGGCCGTGTCGGAGCGTTCAGCGCCCGGACGGACGGCCAAGCCGATCAGGCGGCTGGACCGGGTGATCATCCGTTTCGCGGGCGACTCCGGCGACGGCATGCAGCTCACCGGCGACCGGTTCACCTCGGAGACGGCGGCGTTCGGCAACGACCTCTCCACGTTGCCGAACTTCCCGGCCGAGATCCGCGCACCCGCAGGCACCCTGCCCGGCGTCTCCAGCTTCCAGCTGCACTTCGCCGACCACGACATCCTGACGCCGGGCGACGCGCCCGACGTCCTGGTGGCGATGAACCCGGCGGCGCTGAAGGCCAACCTGCCGGACCTGCCGGCCGGCGCCGAGATCATCGTCAACACCGACGAGTTCACCAAGCGGGCGCTGGCCAAGGTCGGCTACCAGCAGGACCCGCTGGAGGACGGCTCGCTGGAGGCGTTCCGGCTGCACCCGGTGGGGCTGACCACGCTCACCCTGGAGGCGCTCAAGGACAGCGGCCTGGCCCGCAAGGACGCCGAGCGGGCGAAGAACATGTTCGCGCTCGGCCTGCTGTCCTGGATGTACCACCGGCCCACCCACAGCACCGAGCTGTTCCTGCGGCAGAAGTTCGCCAAGAAGCCGCAGATCGCCGAGGCCAACGTGACGGCGTTCCGGGCCGGCTGGAACTTCGGCGAGACCACCGAGAGCTTCGCGGTCTCCTACGAGGTGCCGCCCGCCAAGCTGGAACCCGGCACCTACCGCAACATCTCCGGCAACCTGGCACTGTCCTACGGCCTGGTCGCGGCGGGGGAGCGCTCCGGGCTGCCGGTGTTCCTCGGCTCGTACCCGATCACCCCGGCCTCGGACATCCTGCACGAGCTGTCCCGGCACAAGAACTTCGGCGTGCGCACCTTCCAGGCCGAGGACGAGATCGCCGGGATCGGCGCCGCGCTGGGCGCGGCGTTCGGCGGCGCGCTGGGCGTGACCACGACCTCCGGGCCCGGCGTGGCGCTCAAGAGCGAGACCATCGGCCTGGCGGTGTCGCTGGAACTGCCGCTGGTGGTGGTCGACATCCAGCGCGGCGGCCCGTCCACCGGCCTGCCGACCAAGACCGAGCAGGCCGACCTGCTGCAGGCGATGTTCGGCCGCAACGGCGAGGCCCCGGTGCCGATCGTGGCGCCCGCCACGGCCGCCGAGTGCTTCACGGCCGCGCTGGAGGCGGCCCGGATCGCGCTCACCTACCGGACCCCGGTGTTCCTGCTCTCGGACGGCTACCTGGCCAACGGCTCCGAGCCGTGGAAGCTCCCGGACGTCGACGAACTCCCGGACCTGCGCGTCGAGTTCGCCACCGAGCCGAACGGCCCCGACGGCAGCTTCCGCCCCTACCAGCGCGACCCGCACACGCTGGCCCGCCCGTGGGCGGTCCCCGGCACCGCCGGCCTCGAGCACCGGATCGGCGGCATCGAGAAGCAGGACGGCACCGGCAACATCTCCTACGACCCGGCCAACCACGACTTCATGGTCCGCACCCGGCAGGCCAAGGTCGACGGCATCGCGGTGCCCGACGTCGAGGTCGACGACCCGAGCGGCGAGGCCCGGGTCCTGGTGCTCGGCTGGGGCTCCACCTACGGCCCGATCACCGCCGCGGTGCGCCGGGTGCGGGCCGACGGCGGCCGCGTCGCCCAGGCCCACCTGCGCCACCTCAACCCGTTCCCGGCCAACCTCGGCGCCGTCCTGCGCGGCTACGAGCGGGTGATCGTCCCCGAGATGAACCTCGGCCAGCTCGCCCTGCTGCTGCGCGCCAGGTACCTCGTCGACGCCCAGTCCTACAACCAGGTCCGCGGCCTGCCGTTCAAGGCCGCCCAACTCGCCGACGTGCTGCACGCCGCGCTCGGCGGCCTCGACGCGGAGGAGACCCGATGACCGACTTCCCCGCCCTGCGCCTGGTCCCCAAGGCGGACGGCCCGCAGACCGCGAAGGAGTTCAAGACCGACCAGGAGGTGCGCTGGTGTCCCGGCTGCGGGGACTACGCGGTCCTGGCCGCCGTCCAGTCCTTCATGCCCGAGCTGGGCATCCGGCGCGAGAACACCGTCTTCGTCTCCGGCATCGGCTGCTCCTCGCGCTTCCCGTACTACATGAACACCTACGGGATGCACTCGATCCACGGCCGCGCCCCGGCGATCGCCACTGGCCTGGCCGCCTCCCGCCCCGACCTGTCGGTGTGGGTGGTGACCGGCGACGGCGACGCGCTGTCGATCGGCGGCAACCACCTGATCCACGCGCTGCGCCGCAACGTCAACCTGAAGATCCTGCTGTTCAACAACCGGATCTACGGCCTGACCAAGGGCCAGTACTCGCCCACCAGCGAGGTCGGCAAGATCACCAAGTCGACGCCGATGGGCTCGCTGGACGCCCCGTTCAACCCGCTCTCGCTGGCGATCGGCGCCGAGGCCACCTTCGTGGCCCGCACCATCGACTCCGACCGCCAGCACCTGCAGTCGGTGCTGCGGGCCGCCGCGCAGCACGAGGGCACCGCGCTGGTGGAGATCTACCAGAACTGCAACATCTTCAACGACGGCGCCTTCGAGGTCCTCAAGGAGCCGGGCACCCGCGACGAGGCGCTGATCCGCCTCGAGCACGGGCAGCCGGTCCTGGTCGGCGCCGGGCACCAGGTGGTCCGCGACGGCGACGGCGAACTGCGGATCGCGCCGCTCGGCGAGGGCACCGCGCTGGTCCACGACGCCCACGCCGCCAGCCCGGCCACCGCCTTCGCGCTGACCAGGCTGGCCGACGCCGACACCCTGCACCACACCCCGATCGGCGTCCTGCGCGACGTCGCCCGGCCGGTCTACGACACGCTGATGGCCGAGCAGCTGACCCGGGCCGAGGAACAGCAGGGCCGCGGCGGCCTCGCCGCCCTGCTGGCGGGCTCCAGCACCTGGACGGTGGACGCGTAGCGGTCCTGCGCCGAGGCCCGGGGACGGTCGTCCCCGGGCCCTTCCGTTTCGCCCCGTGTCAGGAGTGAAAACCGAAATCGTGGATGACGCCTCCGGGTGCGGGCCGCTACCTGGACTCATTGCAGTGCAGCGGGCTTCGGCCTGGTGATGAAGCAGTTCTGGGTCCTGCCCTGACGTAGGTGGTGGGTACCTTTCCGTACTGTGGGCGGCTCCGACTGTCGGTGTTCGAGCCGGGCGGGGTGCCGGCCGGTGGACATTTTGTGGCGGTGTTCGGTCACGAAGGCCGGGTGCGTGGGCGGGTGCTGACCGGTCGGGTCGTTGTGGCGTCCTACCGTGGGTCGGGGGGCTACGGTGCGGTTGTGCAGCTCAGGTACTCCTTCCGCGTCTACCCGACGGCGGGTCAGCGGGCGGCGCTGGCGAGGGCGTTCGGGTGCGCGCGGGTGGTGTACAACGACGCTTTGCGTGCCCGGGAGGCCGCCCGTGCGGCGGGGCTGCCGTTCCCGAGGGTGGGGGATCTGTCGAAGGCGCTGATCACCGGGGCGAAGAAGACCCCGGAACGGGCCTGGCTCGGCGAGGTGTCGGCCGTCGTGTTGCAGCAGTCCCTGCGGGACCTGGAGGCCGCGTACCGGAACTTCTTCGACGGGTTGAAGGGCAAGCGGCCCCGCACGGGTGCGCCGCGTTTCAAGTCGCGCAAGGACACCCGGCAGGCCGTGCGCTTCACCGCCAACGCCCGGTGGAGGATCACGTCGTGCGGGAAGCTGTCCCTGCCGAAGGTCGGCGACCTGACGGTGAAGTGGTCGCGCACGCTGCCCTCGACGCCGTCCACGGTGACGGTGGTCAAGGACAGTGCGGGCCGGTACTTCGCAAGCTTCATCGTGGAGAGCGACCCCGCCGCCGACCTGGCCCGCATGCCCGACACCGACCATGTGGTCGGCATCGACCTGGGGCTTGTGCACTTCGCGGTCCTCTCCGACGGCACGAAGATCGACAGCCCCCGCTTCCTGCGCCGCGCCGAGAAGAAGCTCAAGCGCGCCCAGCAGACTCTCAGTCGCAAGGAGAAGGGGTCGAAGAACCGCGACAAGGCCCGCTGCAAGGTCGCCCGCGCACACGCACAAGTGGCCGACGCGCGGCGCGAGTTCCACCACCGGCTCTCCACGAAGGTCGTCCGCGAGAACCAAGCGGTGGCCGTGGAGGCGCTGTCGGTGAAGGGGCTTGCGCGCACGCGCATGGCCAAGTCGGTGTACGACGCCGGGTGGTCGGCGTTCGTGACCATGCTGGAGTACAAGGCCGCGCGCTACGGGCGGCGGTTCGTCCGGATCGGCCGCTTCGAGCCCACCAGCCAGGTGTGCTCGAACTGCGGCGTCAAGGACGGGCCCAAGCCCCTGCACGTCCGGATGTGGACGTGTGGGGCGTGCGGGGCCGTCCTGGACCGGGACGTCAACGCGGCGGTCAACGTCGCCAAGGCCGCCGGACTGGCGGTGTCAGCCTGTGGAGCGCAGGTCAGACGGGCACCCGTGCCCGCACCGCGCGAAGAAGCAGGAACCCACCCGAAGCGACCCACACTGCCGGTGCGGGAGCAGGCGGGAATCCCTGGACTTTAGGCCGGGGAGGATGTCAACTTTCGGGTGACACGACGGCGCGCGGGTGAAGGGCAGGCCATGGCGGAGGGTTCGCGGGAGGCCAGGGTCGGATTGTGGAACGGCTTCGCGGCGTACGGGATGTGGGGCCTGTTCCCGCTGTTCTGGCCGCTGCTGGAGCCCGCCGGGGCGGCCGACATCCTGGCCAACCGGATGACGTGGTCGCTGGTGGCGGTCGCCGCGATGCTGCTGGTGCGCCGCCGCTGGGCGTGGATCCGCCCGCTGCTGCGCCAGCCCCGGCGGCTGGGCATGCTGGCGCTGGCCGCGGCCACCGTCTCGGTGAACTGGGGCGTGTACATCTGGGGCGTGAACTCCGGGCACGTGGTGGAGACCAGCCTCGGGTACTTCATCAACCCGCTGGTGACGATCGCCTTCGGCGTGCTGGTGCTGCGCGAGCGGCTGCGCCCGGCGCAGTGGGCGGCGGTCGGCGTCGGCACCGCGGCGGTCCTGGTGCTGACGGTGGCGTACGGCCGGCCGCCGTGGATCGCGCTGGCGCTGGCGTTCTCGTTCGCCACCTACGGGCTGCTGAAGAAGAAGGTCGGCCTGGGCGGGGCGGAGAGCCTCGCGGTGGAGAGCGCGGTGATGTTCCCGTTCGCGGTGGCGTTCCTGGTCTACCTGGAGGTGCGCGGCCAGGGCACCCTGGGGCACCACGGCTGGGGCCACACCGCGCTGCTGCTGGCCAGCGGGGTGATCACGGCGGTGCCGCTGATGTGCTTCGGCGCGGCGGCGCTGCGGGTGCCGCTGACCACGCTGGGGCTGCTGCAGTACCTGGCGCCGGTGTCGCAGTTCCTGATCGGCGTGGCGGTGTTCCACGAGACGATGGAGCCGGCCCGCTGGGCGGGCTTCGCCCTGGTGTGGGTGGCGCTGGTGGTGCTGAGCGGGGACGCGCTGCGGCGGATCCGGGTCGAGCGGCGGCGGGCCGCCACCGCCCCGCCGGTGCCGGCCGCCGCGTCCTGACGGCGGTGCGCCGGTGCCGTGCGCCGGTGCCGGTGTCCTGACGGCGGGTTCATGGCGGCGGTGTCCTGACGGCGGTGTTCTGACGGCGGGTCAGAGCGCGGCGAGGTCGCGGGCCAGCCGGGTGCTGTCGCGGTGTCCGGTGAACGCGGCCGCCGCGGCCCGGGCCGCGGCCCGCCGGCCGGCCGGCAGCAGGCCGCCGTGGGTCAGCGAGTCGACCGGGCGGCGGGTGCGCCACTCGTCCAGCGACCAGCGGGCGTACGGGCCGAACAGGGCCCGGGCGGAGCCGGGCAGGTCGGTGCGGGCCGGGACGGCGGCGCGGGCGCCGTTCAGGGCGATCTGGCCGTCGAGGTCGGCGCAGACGTCGAGCCAGGCGAGCGCGGCGGGGCGGTGGCGGGCCTCGCGGGGCAGCGCGAAGGCGTCCAGGCGGGACTGGAACAGGCCGTCGGTGCCGGGGGCGGCCGCCCAGCCGTAGTCGGTGCCCGGGCGCAGGTCGAGGGTGTCGCGCAGCCAGGTGTCGGCCCAGTCGCCGGTGAGCAGGAACCCGGCCCGGCCGGTGCCGAGCAGGCGGGCGGCGTCGGTCCAGTCGGCGTCGGCGGCGGGCGGGGCGGCCAGTTCCAGCAGGGCGTCCAGGGTGCGCAGGGCGCCGGTGGTGGCGGGGGAGCCCCAGGGGCCGCCGGGCTGCCAGAGCGCGGCGAACGCGTCCGGGCCGTGCGCGGCCAGCAGGACGGTCTCGGCCAGCTGCAGCACCTCGGTGGGGCCGCCGACCGCGAGCGGGGCGGCGACGGTGCCGGCGGCCTGCCGCAGCCGGGCCAGCAGCGCCGCCGGGTCCGCCGGGGGCCCGGCCGCGCCGGCGGCTGCCAGCAGCGGCGGGTTGGTCCACAGCAGGTTGGTGCGCCGCACTCCGGCCGGAACGGCGTACAGCGCCCCGCGCACGCGCAGCCGGGGCAGTACCGCCGCGGGCAGCCCGGCCAGCCAGCCGCGGGCCCGGGCGGGGCCGTCCAGCGGCTCCAGGCGGTCGGCCGGCTCGGCGAGTTCGGCGCCGCCGCAGCAGCGGAAGCTGTCCGGCGGCAGCCCGTCGGCCAGCCGCCGGGCGAGGTCGGTGCCGGACGGGGCGGAGCTGTCGCCGGCCACGAAGGTGACGTCCGGGGCGCGGCCCTTCAGCGCGGCCAGCATGGCCTGCAGCCCGTTCTGCTCCGGGCCGGACGTCCAGCCGGTGGCGACCTCCAGCAGCCCGGACGGGCCGTTCGCCGAACTGGCCGCCGCGGAGCCGTACCTGGCCAGCGCCGTCCCGGCCAGGGCGGCCAGCCCGCCGAGCAGGACCTGGCGGCGGCGGATCGGCACGGCACTCCCAGCGGGGTCGAACAGGCGGGCGGGCGCCCGACGGACGGGCGGTCCGGGGCGGCCCACCATCCCACCGTCCGGCCCGAGTCCGCGTCAAGGGCCGGGCCGGGCCGGGCGGCCGTGAAGAACGCCTCCGCGGGATCTCCTCAACCGGACTCCCGGGCTGCTAACGTCCGTGCTGCGCGACCCGGCCGCCAGCAGTCCCGGCGCGCGGGAGGAACTCCGATGGTGCACCTCGCCCGGCCCCGGCTCCGCAGCGTTCCCGCGGTGCGGCGGGAGGCGTGCGGGTCGCAGAGCGGGGAGCTGCGGATCGTCCGGCCCCCCGGCCTCCCGGCGGTGATCCGCTGGCAGCCCGCCGGGGGAGAGCCGGTCGACCTCCTCCCGCCCTACCGCCTGGACCGGGTCGAGCTGCGCCGCTCCCACCGGGCCAGCCTGCACGGCCTGACCGCGGGCGTGCGGCTGGTCACCGCGGGCTGGTCCCCGCTCTTCCTGGTGCTCCCGGCGGACCTGCCGGCCCTCGCGCTGGCCGCGGCCTCCACCCGGCGGCGCGGACCGTCCGGCGGGCCCGGGTAGGGGGGATTTCCGGCCGGACCCGATCAGGGATTGCCGCCGGACGGCCGGAGTTGATCAAATGTGGCCGGTGCCGGCGCGGCCCTGCGGGAAGCGGGGCCGCGCCCGTGCCGTCCGGCCCACACCCGGACACCGGGGCCCCTCCGGGGGAGCGCCCCGATCAACTCCACCGATCGGAGAACACGGTGACCATGCACCAGTCCACCGCCTGGGTCCTGCTCTTCGCGGGCGTCATCTTCGTCTGGTCGCTGCTGCTCGGCGTCCGCAAGTGGCAGGAGATGTCCACCTCGTCCGACGGGAAGGCGCACCCCTACATAGACATCGGCCACCGGGCGGCGCTGCTCTACTCGTTCGCGACCACCATGATCGCCGTCTTCGTGCAGACCTCGGCCTGGCCGGAGGCGGTGAACTTCACCGCGGCGTGCGCGGCCGTGCTGATGTTCGTGGTGGCCATCGCGAACTACACCCGGCTCGGGCTCACCCGCGCGACGGTGAACCAGATGCACAACCCGCCGAAGCACTACCGGGCGGCCCTGGCCGCCAACATCATCGGGGAGATCGGCGGCTTCCTGGTCCTGCTGGTGGGCTTCGCCGTCGCCCGCCTGTAGCGGCCGGCCCCGGGCGGCGCGCTCCCGCACCGTCCGGGGCCGGGGCGCGCGCTCAGGAGTGCTTCGCCGCCGCCTGCAGGGTCTCCGGGGTGACCGCGCCGACGTAGACCCGGCCGTCCTTGGTGACCAGGGCGTTGACGATGCGGGTGGAGACCAGGGTGCCGCCGTCGACCTGGCGGCCGGTGAACTTGGCCAGGCCCTTGGCGGCCTCGGCGCCCGCGTTGCCGTGCGCGACGGCGGTCCAGCCCTTGCCGATCACGCCCGCGTCCGGCCCGGCGGCCGCGGCGTCGTGCCCGGCGCCCGCGGTGCCGTGCCCGGCCCCGGCCCCCGGGGCGGGCAGCACGGACGGGAGCGGGCTGCCCGGGAGCGCGTCGGCGGACCGCTCGACGACCTTGGCGCCCTTGGGGGCGGCGAAGTCGAAGGTCTTGGCGTCCGGCTTCGCGTAGGACAGGGTGCCGAAGCGGACGTCGAGCGCGGTCGCGCCGTCGGTGGTGCGGACCTGCACGGCGAGCGGGAAGCCCTTCTCGGCGTCGACCGAGACCCGGATCTCGTCGATCGTCGAACCGGACTGCTTCGGCTTGACGCTGAGCCGGTACGCGGCGTGCCCGGCGACCCGCTCGGTGCCGGAGACGGTGACCGAGGTGGTCTCGGCGGAGCCGTCGAGGAGCTGCTTGGCGACGTCCTGCGGGGTCAGCGAGCCGATGCCGGCCCGGCCCGCGTCGTGCTGCCCGTCGGCCCGGCCGGCGCCGGTGAAGTGCAGGGCCTGCCGGGAGTCGCGGTCGTAGGCCCAGACCTGGTCGCCGTTGTGGACCAGCTCGTAGCCGGACTTCTCGCCGGACAGGGTGAGCCGCTGCCGCTCGGGCCCGTCCGCGGCGACGCTCAGGGTGTGCGAGCCGCCGAGGAGTTCGACGGCCTTCAGCTGCGGGTCGGCCCCGCCGACCGACGCGCCGGCGCTGCGGGCCAGGTCGCCGATGGCGCCGGAGCCGGTCACGGCGTCGGTGAGGGCGGTGGGCAGGCCCAGGTCGGCGCTGACCCGGACGGTGCCGGAGAAGGTGTCGGTGGTCGAACCCAGGGCCTTGGCGACGAGGTCCTGGGCACTGATCGCGGGCAGGTCCGGCGCCTCGTCGCTGGCCAGCGCGGGCACCAGGCCGATGCCGGTGGCGACGACGGCGGCCACGGCCACCGGTACGCCGATCCGGACGGCGGTGCGCCGCCTCGCGGGCCGGGCGGGACGCTCCGGCCGTTCGACCGGTGCGATCCGGATCGGTGTCATGCCCTGTTCTGCGGTGGAGTCCTGGTCCATGGCAGCCCCCTTCCGAGTGCCTGTGCGCTGTCACCGTCCATGAGACCACCGGAGGCCGCCCGGGGGCGTCGCCCGGCGGCAGCAGATCCGGGTACGCCTCCCGTTGTATCCGGGGTGTTGCGACCCTGAGACGCCGTCAGGGTCGTGTAGTCCCGCAGGGCTACCTCTCGCGTAGGGTCGGCGCCATGAGCCCTCAGCGCCCGCCCGTGCCCGCTGCCGTCCCCGTCCAGGCCCCGACCGCGACCGCGATGCGGCGGGCGCTGCGCCGGGCCCGGGACGGGGTGGCGCTGGACGCGGCGGAGGCGGCGGTGCTGCTGCAGGCCCGCGGCGAGGACCTGGGGCAGCTGTGCGCGGTCGCCGCCCGGCTCCGCGACGCCGGGCTGGAGCAGGCCGGGCGCCCCGGCGTCATCACCTACTCCCGCAAGGTGTTCGTCCCGCTCACCCGGCTGTGCCGGGACCGCTGCCACTACTGCACCTTCGCCACCGTGCCCGGCCGGCTCCGCAAGGACGGCCACGGCCTGTACCTGTCCCCGGACGAGGTGCTGGACATCGCCCGCAAGGGCGCCGAACTCGGCTGCAAGGAAGCGCTGTTCACGCTCGGCGACCGCCCCGAGGACCGCTGGCCGGAGGCCCGCGAGTGGCTGGACGCGCACGGCTACGACGACACCCTCGCCTACGTCCGGGCGATGGCGGTGCGGGTGCTGGAGGAGACCGGGCTGCTGCCGCACCTCAACCCCGGGGTGCTGTCCTGGACGGACTTCCAGCGGCTCAAGCCGGTCGCCCCGTCGATGGGCATGATGCTGGAGACCACCGCCGTCCGCCTCTGGTCGGAGCCCGGCGGCCCGCACCACGGCTCGCCCGACAAGGAGCCCGCCGTCCGGCTGCGGGTGCTGGAGGACGCCGGACGCAGCGCGGTGCCGTTCACCACCGGCGTGCTGATCGGCATCGGCGAGAGCTACGAGGAGCGGGCCGAGTCGCTGCTGGCGATCCGCAAGGTGGCCCGCGCCTACCAGGGCGTGCAGGAGGTGATCGTGCAGAACTTCCGGGCCAAGCCGGACACCGCGATGCGCGCCATGCCGGACGCCGAACTGTCCGAGCTGGCCGCCGCGGTGGCGGTGGCCCGGCTGCTGCTCGGCCCCGCCGCCCGGATCCAGGCCCCGCCGAACCTGGTGGACGCCGAGTACGCGCTGCTGATCGGCGCGGGCATCGACGACTGGGGCGGCGTCTCCCCGCTGACGCCCGACCACGTCAACCCGGAGCGCCCCTGGCCGCACGTCGAAGAGCTGGCCGAACGGACCGCCGCCGCCGGGTTCACCCTGCGCGAGCGGTTGACGATCCACCCCGAGTACCTGAAGCGCGGCGAGCCCTGGCTGGACCCGCGGCTGCTCCCGCACGTCCGGGCGCTCGCCGACCCGGCCACCGGCCTGGCCGTCGAGGGCGCCCGCCCGGTCGGCCTGCCCTGGCAGGAGCCGGACGCGCCGATGACCGGCGGCGGCCGCACCGACCTGTTCCGCACCGTCGACACCGAGGGCCGCACCGGCGACCGCCGCTCCGACTTCGACGACGTGTACGGCGACTGGGAGGCGCTGCGCGAACAGGCCGCGCTGCCCGCCCCCCGCCGGATCGACGCCGACCTGCGGGCCGCGCTGTCCACCGCCGCCGACGACCCGGAGCAGCTCACCGACGACCAGGCCCTGGCCCTGTTCCAGGCCGACGGCGACGCGCTGGACGCGCTGACCCGGATCGCCGACGAACTGCGCCGCGACACCGTCGGCGAGGACGTCACCTACTGCGTCACCCGGAACATCAACTTCACCAACGTCTGCTACACCGGCTGCCGGTTCTGCGCCTTCGCCCAGCGCCGCACCGACGCCGACGCCTACACCCTCTCGCTGGACCAGGTCGCCGAACGGGCCGAGCAGGCCTGGCAGGTCGGCGCGACCGAGGTGTGCATGCAGGGCGGCATCCACCCGGACCTGCCCGGCACCGCGTACTTCGACATCGCCCGGGCCGTGAAGGAGCGGGTGCCGGGCATCCACGTGCACGCCTTCTCGCCGATGGAGGTGGTCAACGGCGCCACCCGCACCGGCCTGTCGATCCGCGACTGGCTGGCCGCCGCGAAGGACGCCGGGCTGGACTCCATCCCCGGCACGGCCGCCGAGATCCTCGACGACGAGGTCCGCTGGGTGCTCACCAAGGGCAAGCTGCCCGCCGCGACCTGGGTCGAGGTGGTCACCGCCGCGCACGAGCTGGGCCTGCGCTCCTCCTCGACGATGATGTACGGCCACGTCGACACCCCCCGGCACTGGCTGGGCCACCTGCGGCTGCTCGCGCAGGTCCAGCAGCGCACCGGCGGCTTCACCGAGTTCGTCACCCTGCCGTTCGTGCACACCAACGCGCCGGTCTACCTGGCGGGCATCGCCCGGCCCGGCCCGACCGCCCGCGACAACCGGGCGGTCACCGCGATGGCCCGGCTGCTGCTGCACCCGCACATCCCCAACATCCAGACCAGCTGGGTCAAACTCGGCGCGGAGGGCGCCGCCGAGATGCTCCGCAGCGGCGCCAACGACCTCGGCGGCACCCTGATGGAGGAGACCATCTCCCGGATGGCGGGCTCCGGTTGGGGCTCCTACAAGTCGGTCCGCGACCTGGAGGCGATCGCCGCCCTGGCCGGCCGCCCGTCCCGCCAGCGCACCACCCTCTACGGCGAGGTGCCCGCCGAGCGCCGCGCCGCCGCCCTGGCCTCCGACGGGCACCTGCCGCGGCTGCTGCCGGTCCTCGACTAGCGGGCGGGCCGGACGTCCGTGTCCGACGTCCGGCTCTCCGCCCGGTGACCTGCGGGTGTCCGGGCGGTGACGGGTGGTCGGGCGCACCGATGTTCGGTCCCGGGGGCCTTTTCGCGCTGCTCTTCGAATAAGGTGCGTCTACTGCCCGTGCGCCTGCTCCGGGCTCCCGACCGTGCCGTCGACGAAAGGGTTCCGCCCCGTGATGCCTCTGTGGTCACGCGCCCAGCAGCAGGACTTCCGCAGCCGGGTCCGGGGCTGCCTGCTCGGCGGGGCGATCGGGGACGCGCTCGGCGGCGGCATCGAGTTCGAGCAGCTGGAGCAGATCCGCGCGGCCCACGGCGAGGCGGGCGTGGCCGGCTACGTCCCCGCGTACGGGCGGCGCGGCGCGATCACCGACGACACCCAGATGACGCTGTTCACCGTCGACGGCCTGATCCGCTCCCACATCAGCCGCGACGCCGGCTCCTGGCACCCGCCGTCCGACGTGCACCGCGCCTACCTGCGCTGGTACGCCACCCAGCAGGACTGGGGCCCGGACGAGCGCCGCAAGGACCTGGGCTGGCTCGGCCGGGAGGAGTGGCTGTACGCCCGCCGGGCCCCCGGCCAGGCCTGCCTGTCCGGGCTGGCCGGCACCGAGAGCGGCCCGCTGCCGACCGTCGAGGAGCCGCGCAACCCGGGCTCCAAGGGCTGCGGCACCGTGATGCGGGCCGCCCCGTTCGGGCTGCTCACCGCCTGGGACCCGGCGCTGGTCTTCCAGCTCGCCGTCGAGTGCTCGGTGCTGACCCACGGCCACCCCACCGGCTACCTGTCCGCCGGGGCGTTCGCGGTGATCGTCCACGCGGTGGCCCGCGGCGGCACCCTGGAGGAGGGCGTGCACCTGGCGCTGGCGCTGCTCTCCGAGCGCACCGGCCACGAGGAGACCACCGCCGCGCTGCGCGCCGCCCTGGACGCGGTGCGGGCCGGCGCGCCGTCCCCCGAGCGGGTCGAGGAGCTCGGCGAGGGCTGGGTGGCCGAGGAGGCGCTCGCCATCGGCCTGTACTGCGCGCTGGTCGCCGAGGACGTCCGCAGCGGCCTGCTGCTGGCCGTCAACCACTCCGGCGACAGCGACTCCACCGGCTCGATCTGCGGCAACCTGCTGGGCGCCCTGCACGGCGAGACCGCCCTCCCGCCGGACCTGCTGGCCGAGCTGGAGGGCCGCGGCACCGTCCTGGAACTCGCCGACGACCTGGTGCTGGAACTGCTGCACGGCCCCGAACTGCACGGCACCGAGGCCTGGTCGGTCCGCTACCCGGCCGCGGACGCCTGACCCCGGCCGGCTGTCCGGCCGCCCGGCTGTCCGTCCGTCCGGCCGGCCCCGGACGCGAAGGTGCCCGCCGCGCGGGAAGCGGCGGGCACCTTCGCACCTGTGGCCAAGGGCTCAGAGCTCGCCGAAGCGGCCCGCCCCGGCCGCCGCGGCGAACGCCGCCCAGGCCGCCTCGGAGAAGCGCAGCTGCGGGCCCTGCGGGTCCTTGGAGTCGCGGACCGCGATCGAGGCCGAACCCGGCACGGCGATCTCCACGCAGGCGCCGTTGCCCCCGCTGTAGCTGCTCTTGCGCCAGGTCAGGCTCTCGGTGGCCTTGCTCATTTCATGAACTCCTCTGCGATGGTGGCGATCATCGACCGGCTCTCCGCGACGCTCAGCGCCGCGGCCCTCAAGTGGTCGTACAGATTGGTATAGCGGCGGACGTCGGCGTCCTTCTCCAGGTAGAGATCGCTCGTCACTCCTTCGAAGTAGACGACCGTGGAATCCGCCGACTCGGGGAACTCCAGCAGGGAGAATGTCCCGGTCATGCCGGGGTGGGAGCCGTGGCTGAACGGGATGACCTGGAGGTTGATGTTGGCCCGCTCGCCCAGTTCGACGAGTTGGTACAACTGCTCGGCCATCACCGGCTTCCCGCCGACCTGGCGGCGCAGCACGGCCTCGTCTATCACCACCCACAGGCTGCCCAGCTGGTCCGCGCCGTGGATCCGGTGCTGCCGCTTGAGCCGGACGTCCACCCGGCGGCGGATCGCGGTCGGGTCGGTGTCCGGCTGCGTCCCGGCCACCACCGCCTCGGCGTACTCGCGGGTCTGCAGCAGCCCCGGCACGAACGAGGACTCGTACGCCCGGATCGAGGACGCCTCCGCCTCCAGCCCGATGTACACGCTGTACGGGATGTCCCCGAACTCGTGCCACCAGCCGCGCTGCCGGGACTCCTTGGCCATCTCCATCAGCCCGGCGCGGACCCGCTCGTCCTCGACCTCGTAGACGTCGCACAGGTCGCGCACGTCGCGCTGGCTGATCGAGCGGCGGCCGTTCTCCAGCCGGCTGATCTTCGACTGGGAGACCATCAGGCGGCCGGCCACCTCTTCGGCGGTCATGCCCTTGAGCTCGCGCAGGCGCCGCAGTTCGGCGCCGAGCCTGCGGCGGCGAACCGTCGGATTCACGCTGGCGGACACATCGACCTCCGGCCGTACTTCTGGCAACAGTGCGGTAATTGGTACCAACCCCCTGACGCTGAGCAGCATGCCACCTCAACTGCGGTCCGTGTCCAGGAATCGAAGTACCGCAGTAGAACAGATCATCGGAAAATAGCTCAATATGGATCCGGGCCCTTGCGTTCGACGCCCCCACCCGCTAAAGGGAATCCCGCGCCCGCCAAGGCCCCTGACGGGCCGTCGGGACGTCGGACGGACGCCGGGAACGCCGGAGGGCGGGTGGCCCGGTGCATCGCACCGGGCCACCCGCCCTCCTGCCGAACCGAACGCTAACGGCGTGCGCCGCTCATCGCGCGCCCACCCTGCTGGCCACCCCGCGCCCCGCGGCCGCCGGACGACCGGCCGGACCGCGCGAACCCGCGGGCGCCGACCTGCCCTGCTGCTGCTGGGCGGGCAGACCGTTCTGCACGTCCATCACCGCGTGGGCCACCATGCCGCCCAGCGGGTCGTACCTGATCAGGTCTCGCAGCCGGGAGCGCGAGGACCGCCCCTCGTTGCCCGGGTACAGGTGCTTGCCCAGGCCGACCGCGTGCGCCAGCGCCGCCAGCGCCGCCGTCCGCGGGTCCGGCGGCACGCCGGTGCGGATCGCCGTGTCCAGCCGCTGCTTGATCGCCGCGTTGGTGCAGTCGTCCGACGCCTGGTAGCGCGTCGTCGGCAGCACCCCGCAGACCTGCCCGGCCACAGCCGTCACCATGCCGCACCGTTCCAGGTGCGCCAGGTACGTCTGCCGCAGGCCCAGGCGCGGGCCGCCGATCCAGTGCGCGGCGCGCACCGGGCTGCCGCGCCGGCGCAGTAGTTCCAGTGCGTGGTCAAGGGTCGGATCACCGGTCGGCCGTGGCACCACCACGGCGATCCGGTCCCCGTCCGGGACTATCCTTCCGGCCAGGGACAGCTCGACGAGCTGCGCCCCGGCAAGTCCGAGGTCGAGGGTCTGCGGCTGCGCGGTGGTACCCGTGGCCGGGTCCAGCGCGAGCAACAAGAGCTCCTCAGGAATGGTTCGACGGCCTCTGCCCATCCAAGCCTCCCCGCGTGGATGAATGACAGGGTGACGCCTCTCACACAGGCTTGTCGAGTACGCCTCCGAATCGTGACCTTGCCCGGGCAGGCTGGAACCACCGTCCGACGGCTCCGCGTCTGACCGGGCAGCGGCCCGTACGGGCAGGAAAAACCGCCGGTCGGGCGGGGTGCGGCGGGCCCTTGCGGGTTCGGTGCCGGAGACTGTACAGGTGCTGGGCCGGGTCGAGAACCCGCCCGAAAAAAACCAGCTTGTGTGATCGGACCGGCGGTGCCGGGCGGACGAGGAGGAGTGGGTTACGTGGGCGAGTCCCCGAAGAGCGAGCGGCACGACGGCGAGGAGCGGTCGGCCGAGACCGAGGAGACCCCGCGCGAACCCGGCGAGCGCGCCACGGGCAACAGCACCGTCCACCTGCGCGTCCGCGATGCGGACACCCGCACCACGACCCTCCGCCTCCCCGCCGACCTCCCCGAGTCCAGCGCCGCCCTCACCGATCCCCGTCCCACCCCTCGGGACGAGGACACCCCCGAATCCGAGACGGAATCCGCCCCGAAGGGCCCGCAGCCGACCATGACGCTGCGCGCGCCGGAACTGCCGGAGGAAGAGGAGACGGACGCGGCGGAGGACGCGGCGGAGCCCGAGCCGTCGGCGGAGGAGGAGACGGACGAGGGCACGGCGGAGTCGGAGGCTGCGGCGGCGAAGCCCGAGCCGACGATGATGCTGCGGGTGCCGGAGCTGCCGGCGGAAGAAGAGGACGAGGGCGAGGGCGAGGACGAGGACGACGCGAAGGCCGAGGAGGGTGAGGCTGCGGACGCTCCGGCCGGGCCGCAGCCCACGATGACGCTGCGGATGGCGGACCTGGCGAAGTCCGGTGCGGCGTCGGAGAAGGACGAGGCGGAAACGGAGGCTGAGGCTGAGGGCGACGCCGAGGACGGTGCCGAGGCCGAGGCGGCCGCGAAGCCCGAGCCGACGATGACGCTGCGGGTCGACAAGGACCGTCCCGAGCAGACCGTGATGCTCCGGCTGCCCAAGGAGGCCACGGAGGCCGAGCCGAAGCCCGAGCCCGAGGCCGAGGCGGCCGCGAAGTCCGAGGCGCCCGCGAAGCCCGTGGCAGCGCCGAAGCCCGAGGCGGCCGCGAAGCCCGAGGCGGCCGCGAAGGCCGAGGCGCCCGCGAAGCCCGTGGCAGCGCCGAAGCCCGAGGCGGCCGCGAAGCCGAAGTCCGTCCCCGCTCCGGCCGCGAAGCCCGCTCCGGTGGCCGTTCCCGCCGCCGCTGCCGCGCCCACCGCTCCGCCGCCGCCGCCTCCGCCGCTGCCGGTCGCGCCCCCGCCGGGGCCGGAG
This sequence comes from Kitasatospora cineracea, assembly GCF_003751605.1. Taxonomy (NCBI): domain Bacteria; kingdom Bacillati; phylum Actinomycetota; class Actinomycetes; order Kitasatosporales; family Streptomycetaceae; genus Kitasatospora; species Kitasatospora cineracea. The sequence goes on along the minus strand of NZ_RJVJ01000001.1, from coordinate 811,667 downwards.
AGCACCATCGAGGCGCTGGAGGTGCTGAAGGCGCTGAGTGCCCGTCCGATGACGCCGTTGCGGCGGGCGGTGAAGCGGATCACGATCTGGGGCGTCTTCCTGGCGGTGGTGGTGGGCGTGCTGGTCGCGGCGCAGTTGCTGCGTCCGCTGCCGGCGCCGAAGGCGAAGCTGTCGCTGGCGGACTCGTTCACCTTCGGGGGCGAGCAGCCGAACATCCCGTGGCCGGCGAAGGGGCAGGCGGCCGCCGAGGTGGTGGGCGTGGGCAGCCTGGGGTCGTCGGGGGAGGAGAAGCCGGTGCCGATCGCGTCCGTCACCAAGGTGATGAACGCGTACCTGATCCTGCAGGCGCACCCCTTGAAGAAGGGGGAGAGCGGCCCGGTGCTGACGGTGGACAAGGCGGCCGCCCAGGAGTCGGGCAACAACGACGAGTCGACGGTGACGCTGACGGAGGGCCAGCAGCTCACCGAGTACGAGGCGTTGGAGATGCTGATGCTGCCGTCGGCCAACAACGTGGCCCGGCTGCTGGCGCGTTGGGACTCCGGCAGCGAGGAGGAGTTCGTGAAGAAGATGAACGCCACCGCCGCGCAGCTCGGCATGACCAACACCACCTACGCGGACGCGGCCGGGTACAACAACGACACCAAGTCGACCGCGAAGGACCAGCTGAAGGTGGCCGAGAAGGCCATGCAGTTGGAGATCTTCAAGCAGGTCGTCGCGGAGCCGGACACCCGGTTCAACGGCCAGCGGATCTACAACACCAACGCGCTGCTGGGCAGGAACGGCATCATCGGCGGCAAGACCGGCTCCTCTACGCCCGCGCAGTCCTGCCTGATGTGGGCGGCGGTGAAGGAGGTCGGCGGCGTGCAGCGGATGATCGTCGGCGTGACGCTGGGCCAGCCGCAGACCAAGGAGGAGATGAGCCTGGTGCGGGCCGCGCAGCCGCCGAGCCAGCGGATCAACGTGGCCGCGCAGGCCGCGCTGGCCGGGCAGACCCTGGCCGAGCAGGGCCAGGTGGTCGGCTACGTGGACGACGGCGTGGGCGGGAAGGTGCCGGTGGTCGCGGCCAAGGCGCTGACCGTCGCGGGCTGGAACGGCATCACCGCGCACCTGACCCTGACCCCGGTCGGGAAGATCGCCCACACCCTGCCGGCCGGCACCCGGGTCGGCACGCTGTCGGCGGGCGACGGGGACGGCCGGGTCGAGGTGCCGGTCACCCTGAAGTCGGACCTGGCCCCGGCGTCGATCGGCTCCCGGCTGCTGCGCCTCGGCTAGGACCTGGCAGCAGCAGAACGGAACGGAGGAGCGGCCCGGACGGGGAGTCCGGGCCGCTCCGGCGTTCGCGGCGGGGGAGGGCGCTGCCCGGCGGTGCTACCGGCGGGCGGGTTCGGTGCGGGTGCCGAGGTAGCGGGTGACGGAGGGCTCCTCGGCGATGACCCGGCCCAGGACCAGGGCGAGGGTGACGGCGGCGAACAGGGCGATCAGCCAGGACAGGACGGTGAACACCACGCCGTAGGGGCCGAACCTGCCGATCGAGGAGCTCATCGCGTGCGGCAGCCACACCTTGGAGGCGATGCCGAGGGCGACCTCGCCGACGCCGCACAGCAGGGCGCCGGGCAGCAGCGGGTACCAGCGGATCCGGCCGCCGAGCAGCAGGTGCTGGGTCCACCACCAGACGGCGGAGGAGGCCAGGAAGGTCAGCGGGACGCCCAGCCACAGGCCGGCGCCGAAGCCCTTGCGCAGCGGGACCTGGACGACCAGGAACACCAGCCAGACCAGCAACCACACCACCCAGCGCCACAGGGCCAGCCGGGCGCTGTTCTTCGGCATCTCCCAGGCCCGTTCGCAGACCCGTTGCAGGGCCCGGCTCATCGCGGTCGCGGACGCCAGGGTGACCAGTACGCCGAGCACGCCGAAGCTCTGGCTGGCGCTGTTGTCGTGCGGGGTGTTCATCAGCTGCTGGACCTGCTGCTGGGCGGGGCCCTGCAGGCCGAGCTGCTCGCGCAGCGAGCCGGTGATGCTGTGCTTGAGCGACGCGGGGGCGAACACCGCGACCGCCAGCAGGGCGGGCAGCGCGGAGAGGAACGCCTGGGCGGCCAGCCGGGTGGCGTTGTCCAGCAGGTTGACCCGGATCAGGTTGCTGACGGCCCGGCCGATCAGCGGGATCCGTTCGGGGGCGCCCTTGGCGGACTCGGCGTACCGGGCCGCCCGTTCCCGGGCGGACTCCCGGCGCCGGGGGGCGGGGTCCTGCTCCGCCCGTCGCAGTGATTCGGTCACGCCGCAACCTCCGCATGCTCCGCCGGACGGGAACTTCCATCGTCACCGGCCGGCGGAGGGGGAGGGCGGCCGCCTACTTCTTCCGGGTGAGCCCGGCGACCCGGGAGCCCACGCCCCAGGCGGTGACCCGCCACAGCGCCTCGACCACGATGCTGCGGTTCATCTTCGAGGCGCCGTGCTCGCGCTCCACGAAGGTGATCGGCACCTCGGCGACCTTGAAGCCGGCCTTGACCGCGCGCCAGGCCAGGTCGACCTGGAAGCAGTAGCCCTGCGAGGCGACCCGGTCCATGCCGAGGCCGAGCAGGGTCTCCTTGCGGAAGGCCCGGTAGCCGCCGGTGACGTCCCGGATCGGCACGTTCAGCATCAGCCGGGAGTAGGTGGAGCCGCCCTTGGAGAGCAGCAGCCGGGACTTCGGCCAGTTCACCACCGCGCCGCCGGGCACCCAGCGGGAGCCCAGCACCAGGTCCGCGCTGCGCAGCGCGGTCAGCAGCCGGGGCAGCTCCTCGGGCTGGTGCGAGCCGTCCGCGTCCATCTCGACCAGCACGTCGTAGCCCTCGTCGATGCCCAGGCGGAAGCCGGCCAGGTAGGCGGCGCCGAGGCCCTCCTTGCCCTTGCGGTGCAGCACCTTGACGTGGTCGTCGTCGGCGGCGAGGGCGTCGGCGAGCTTGCCGGTGCCGTCCGGGCTGTTGTCGTCCGCGACCAGCACGTGCGCCTCGGGGACGGCGGCGCGGACGCGGGACACGATCCGTTCGACGTTCTCGGCCTCGTTGTAGGTCGGGATGATCACCAGGATCCTGCCGAGTCCGGCGAACGGGGTCTCCGGGGAGGAGCTCACAGGGGGTGCCTTTCTGGAGCGGCTGGCCGGGGCGGCGCCCGGGGGCGCCACCTCCCACGGTAGGGCACCGCGCGGGGTGCTCCGGGCCACCGGCCGCGGGGGTGGAGCGGCGGACGCCGCCGCCCGGACCGCGGCGGATGCGGTGCGGGCGGCGGCGTCCGGGGGTGCCGGGCCGGGCGGGCGGTCAGTCGCGGGTGCCGGCCAGTTCGATGGCCCGGCCGCGGGTGGTGTGCCGGGCGGACAGCACGGCGGCGGTCACCGCGGTCACCGCGCACAGCACCACGACCTGCCAGGTCGAGCCCCAGGGCAGCACGGTCGCCGCCCCGTCGACCAGCTTGGTCAGCGACAGCCGCTGGGTGAGGATCACGGCCGCGCCGGCCACCGCGGCCAGGATGGTGCCGATCACGGTGGCCAGCAGCGCCTCGGCGGCGATCACCCGCAGGATCTGGCCGCGGGTGGCGCCGGCCAGGTTGAGCGAGGCGAGTTCGCGGCGGCGGCCGGCGGCGGCCATCACCAGGGTGTTGGCGACCGAGATCAGCGAGTAGCCGACCGAGATGCCGAGGATGACGGTGGCGGCGGTCCTGGTGTCCTCCTTGAGCTTGGCCTTCAGGGTGTCGTAGTAGACCGGGACGGGGGCGACCCGGACGGCCTGGTCCTTGAGCGCGGCGGCCACCGAGTCGGGGGTGGTGCCGGCGTCGAAGCGCAGCCAGGCGCGGGCGGGGCGGGCGCCGGAGGCCCTGGCGGCGGACAGGTAGGTGTCGTCGCCGGCCAGGCCGGTCTGGACGATCGCGGCGATCCGCAGCTTGGTGGAGGTGTCGTCGGGCATCCACACCGTGAGGGTCTGGCCGAGCACCAGGTCGTTGCCGTCGGCGGTCTTCCGGTCGACCACGATGAAGTCGTCGCCGAGGCCGTCGACCGAGCCCTCCAGCACCCGGGGGTGCAGGACGCCGTTCGCGCCGAGCGAGGACGGGGCGACGGCCTGGCCGTTCAGCGAGTCGACGACCTGGCCGTCCTCGGTGCCGATGTAGACGTGCGCGGAGGAGACCACGTCGGCCCGCACGCCCGGCAGGTCGGCCAGGGCCGCGGTCGCCGAGCGGTCCAGGGTCTTGCCCGCGGCGGGCAGCACCAGGTAGTCGGCCCGGGTCTGCTGCCGGACCTGGTCGATCTTGGTGTGGTCGCCGGCCGCCTGCATGCAGATCATCGCGGCGGTCAGGCCGACCGCGACCACGATCGGGGTGACGGTGGCGGCGGTGCGGCGGCGCCCGTTCAGGGTGTTCTGCCGGACGATCAGCGGGCCCGCGCCGAACCGGGACAGCGGCCAGGTGGCGATCCGGGCGACCGGCCGCAGCAGCACCGGGGCGAGCAGCGCCAGGCCGCCGACGTACAGCAGCGGCACCATGCCGTACTTGCGCGGGTTGACCGCGTAGGTGGGGCTGTCGCCCGCGATGCTCCAGCCGGTGGCGACGGCGGCGACCAGCAGGCCGACGCCGAGCACCCAGCGGACCGGGGTCATCGCCCGGCTGGAGGCGGCGGCGTCGCGCAGCGCGGCGACCGGGCGGACCCGGGAGGCGCGCACCGCGACGGCGGCCGCGCCGAGCAGCGCCGAGCCGACGCCCATCAGGAAGGCGATCACCAGCGGGACCGGGTTGAGGCCGATGTGGAACCAGCTCGGGGCGACGTCGTTGTCCAGCATCCAGCTGTTCAGCCGGCCGGCGCCGATCGGGCCCAGCACGCAGCCGACCAGGGCGGCGGCCACGCCGACCAGCCCGGCCTCGGCGACCACCATCCGGCGGACCTGCTTGGGGGTGGCGCCGACCAGCCGCAGCAGCGCCAGTTCGCGGCTGCGCTGCTCGACCACGAAGGCGAAGGTGGCGATCACGATGAACACCGCGACCGAGACCGCGATGCCGCCGGTGGTCGCGGCCATCGACTGGGCGTTGATCAGGGCGTCCGCGCCGCCGGACGGGTCCGGGTCGGCCTGCTGGCGGTCGGCGCCGGACAGCACCAGCGGGCCCGCGCCGAGGGCCGAGCGCACGGCGGCGGCGCCGCCGTCCACGGCGAGCGCGTTGACGGCGGGGGAGAGCCGGGCGGCCTCGGTGTCGGTGAAGAACACCGCGTCCTCGAACCAGGTCGCCGGGGCGACGCCGGTGACGGTGTACGGGTGCGGGCCGGCCGGGGTGGAGACCAGCACGGTGCTGCCGACCCGGTCGGCGGCGGCGCCGGTCAGCACCACCTCGTCCGGGGCGGCCGGGGCCCGGCCGGCGCTCAGCGCGTAGGGGGTGAGCGCGGCGGACGACCAGCCGTGGCCGACCGCGTCGGACGGGCCGCCCTTCCACGGGGCGTCGAAGGTGCGGTCCTCGACCACCGGGCCGGCCGCGGCGGCCTTGGCGGCGGTGGCGTCGGGGAGCGCGGCGGGCAGTTCCATCGGGTCGCCGCGCGGGTCGGCGGGGACCACCACGGTCTGCGCCTTGGCGAAGCGCTGCGGGCCCTCGTGCGGGGTGCCGAGGGTGGCGGTCAGGGCGAGCGCCATCATGGCGATCATGCCGGTGCCGAGCGCCAGCGCGATGAACGCGCCGACGAAGCTCACCCAGCGGGTGCGGACGGTGGCGAGGGCGATGCTCAGCACGGGGTGCCCTCCAGGTCGGTCGCGTCCTCGGGCTCCAGGTGCGCCATCCGGTTCGCCACGGCCTCCACGGTCGGGCCGGTGATCCGGTCGACCACCCGGCCGTCGGCGAGGAAGACCACCTGGTCCGCGTAGGAGGCGGCGACCGGGTCGTGGGTGACCATGATGATGGTCTGCCCGTTCTCGGTGACGATCCGGCGCAGCAGGGCCAGCACGTCGCGCGAGGTGCGGGTGTCCAGGGCGCCGGTGGGCTCGTCGGCGAACAGCACCTCGGGGCGGGTCACCAGGGCGCGGGCGATCGCCACCCGCTGCTGCTGGCCGCCGGACAGCTCGCTGGGCAGGTGCCCGGCGCGGCCGGTCAGGTTGACCCCGGCGAGGACCTTCTCGACCTCGGCCGCGTCGGGGCGCACGCCGGCCAGCTTGAGCGGCAGTTCGACGTTCTGCCGGGCGGTCAGCGCCGGGATCAGGTTGAACGACTGGAAGATGAAGCCGATCCGGTCCCGGCGGAGCTTGGTGAGGGCGTTCTCGGACATGCCGGCCGGGTCCGCGCCGGCCAGCGAGACCCGCCCGGAGTCGACCCGGTCCAGGCCGGCCGCGCACTGCAGCAGGGTGGACTTGCCGGAGCCGGAGGGGCCCATGATCGCGGTGAAGGTCCCGGCCGGGAAGTCCAGGGTGACGTCGTCCAGTGCGGTGACCCGGCTGTCGCCGGTGCCGTAGCTCTTGCGTGCCGCGGACAGGCTGACGACGGCGGAGCCGGTCAGCGGGGCGTCGGGCCCGCCGCTCTTCTTGTCGAACACATTTCCGCCTTTGGTAGAAGTGCGTCAGCCCGCTGGGGCGCTCCGGGCCGGCGTACCCCGGACCTGACCGGAAAGCACGCGGTTCCTACTTCTACGGCACCGGGCTATACCGCATCCATAGATCCGGCCACTTCGCGCCCGTCCTCCGGGCCGGCCCCCGCGGCCCCGGTGCGATGGGCGCCCGATAGCGCCCGTATAGCCCCGTTCACCAGGCTGGCCGCTGTTCGAACCGGCTTGCGAGACCGGTGGGCCGCCGAGGCACCGCCCTCGCTGGACAGGGGTGAGGAAGTGAGCCAACAGCGTTTCCCGGCCGGGGCCGCCGACATCTGGCTGGGCGTTCCGGAGGACGTCGACGAGCGCGGCCTGGCCGTGCTGTCGAGCGCCGAGCGCAACCGGGTCCGCCTGCTGCGCGACCGGGCCGCGGCCTCCTACGCGGCCGCCCACGTCGGGCTGCGGCGGATCCTGGGCGGCTACCTCGGCGTCGAGGCCGGGGAGGTGCGGCTGGGCCGCACCCTCTGCCCGGAGTGCGCCGACCCCGCCCACGGCCCGCCCGCCGTGGTCTGGCCCGCCACCCGGCTGACCTTCAACCTCTCCCGCGCGGACGGCTTCTGGCTGCTCGGCGTGAGCGAGGACCGCCCGCTCGGCGTCGACCTGGAGGCCGAACCCCGGATCGACCCCGAGCTGACCGCCCCGCTGGCCTTCACCCCGCGCGAGCTGGCCCACCTGCACGGGCTGCCGCCCGGGGACCGGCGGGCGGCCTTCCTGCGGTGCTGGACCAGGAAGGAGGCCGTGGTCAAGGCGGTCGGCGTCGGACTCGCCGCCGACCTGTGCCGGATCGAGGTCCACCCGGACCGCCCCGGCCCGGTGGAGGTCCGCTACGGCGTCGCCCCCGGCCCCGCCGTCTGGACCCTGGAAGAACCCGACTTCGGGCCCGACCTGCACGCGGCCCTCGCCCGCACGGCCGGCTCCACCGGCCCCGTCCGCACCCTGCGCTACGGGCAGGACCCGCTGCCCGCCGCGACGGCCCCGGCCGCCGCCCCCGCCCCGCGCTGACAGCGCCGGTGCAGTCCGAATATGGCCCGCCCGGACAGGCTTCCGGACAGGTCAGGAAATGCCGACACCCGACCCGCGACCCCAGGAGACACCGATGAGCGAGAACACCGACACCCGCACCTACCTGGTCGTCCTCAACGACGAGGAGCAGTACTCGATCTGGGCCGCCGGCCGCGAGCTCCCGGCGGGCTGGACCGCCGAGGGCACCCAGGGCACCCGCGAGGAGTGCCTGGCCCGGATCGACCAGGTCTGGACGGACATGCGCCCCGCAGCCTGCGCGAGCGGATGGCCGCCACCGCCGGCTGACCCGGCCGCGGGGGCGGACCCGCCCGGTCCGCCCCGCAGCTCCCCCTCCCCCGACTCCCCACCGCCCGACCGGAGACGACCCCCCGCGGCACCGCCCGCCGGGGGTCGACGACCACACGAGCCACACCACTTCACGGACCAGGAGCTCCCTGAGATGAATTCCGAGTCGCAGCCGGGTGCGCCGAAAGACGAGCCCGTCCTCATCAGTTCGCTCGTCGCGCGCCAGGCGTCGCTGACTCCGGATGCCGTGGCCGTCGTCGACGGCGACCGTACCGTCACGTACGCGCAACTGGACGCCGACGCCAACCGGCTGGCCCACCACCTGATCGGCCTCGGCGCCGGCCCCGACACCCCCGTCGGCGTCTGCCTGTACCGCGGCGCCGACCTGGTCACCGCCCTGCTCGGGGTCTGGCGGGCCGGCGGCGCCTACCTGCCGCTCACCCCCGACCTGCCGCCGCGCCGGCTCGCCCAGCTGCTGGCCGGCAGCGGCGCCCGGCTGGTGCTCACCGAGACCGAGAGCGCCGGCACGGTGCGCGGCGCGGGCGCCCGCCCCGTCATCGTCGACGCCGTCCGCGAGGACCTGGACCGGCTGCCCGCCACCGCCCCGCGAATCGCCGCGGACCCCGACGGCGCCGCCTACCTGATCTACACCTCCGGGTCGACCGGCGAGCCCAAGGGCGTCGTGGTCACCCACGCCGGCATCGGCAACCGGGTCGCCTGGGCCGTCGGGTCCGGCCGGCTGGGCGCCGGGGACCGCGTCCTGCAGAAGACCACCGTCACCTTCGACGCCCACTGCTGGGAGGTGTTCGGCCCGCTGACCAGCGGCGGCACCGTGGTGCTCGCCCCGGTCGGCGCGGAGAGCGACCCGGCCGCGATGCTGCGCGCCGTGCGCGAGCACCGGGTCACCGTCCTGCAGCTCGTCCCCTCGGTGCTGCGGCTGCTCACCGAGGAGGACGGCCTGGCCGGCTGCGACGCGCTGCGCCTGGTGCTGTCGGCCGGCGAACCGCTCCACCACGAGCTGGTGGCCCGGCTGCTGGAACGCCTGGGCCGCCCGGTCGAGGTGTGGAACACCTACGGCCCCACCGAGTGCTCGATCGACATCACCGCGCACCGGGTCGACACCGACCGCCCGACCGGCCCGGTGCCGATCGGCCGCCCCATCACCGGCATGCGGGTGCTGGTCGTGGACCGCAACGGCAACCCGGTCGGCCCCGGCACCCCCGGCGAGCTGCTGGCCGGCGGCGTCGGCGTGGCCCGCGGCTACCTCAACCGCCCCGGCCAGAGCGCCGCCGCGTTCGTCCCCGACCCGTACGGCCCGGCCGGCGCCCGGCTCTACCGCACCGGCGACCGGGTCCGCTGGCGCCGCGACGGCGTCCTGGAGTACCTCGGCCGGATCGACGACCAGGTCAAGGTCAACGGCGTCCGGATCGAACCGTCCGAGATCGAGCACGTGCTGCTCGCCCACCCGCAGGTGGCCGGCGCGGCCGTCGCCGCCTACGAGGCCCCCGACGGCGGCAAGCGGCTCGCCGCCTACCTGGTCGCCCGCGGCGAGCTCGACCTCACCGAGCTGCGCGCCCACCTCGCCCAGCGCCTCACCGGCCCGCAGGTGCCCGGCGCGTTCGTCCTGCTGGAGAAGCTGCCGCTGGGCCCGACCGGCAAGGTCGACCGGCGCGCGCTGCCCGCCCCCGGCTCGCTGGACGCGGCCGGCCGGCCGGTCCACCGCGCCCCCGTCACCGCCGCCGAGCAGGCCGTCGCCGCGGTCTGGCGCGAGGTGCTCAAGCTCGACCGGGTCGGCCTGGACGACGACTTCTTCCAGCTCGGCGGCACCTCGCTGCAGCTGACCCGGCTGGTCTCCCGGCTGCGCGCCGCCACCGGCTCCGCCGTGCAGCTGCGCGGCTTCTTCACCGCCACCAGCCTCGCCGCGCAGGCCGAACTGCTCTCCGTCAGCCTGCCGCCCGGCCCCCGCCCGGTCTCCCGCCAGGGCACCCTGCCGCTCTCCCCGGGCCAGCGCCGGCTCTGGTTCTCCGACCGGATGAACCCCGGCGGGCCCGAGTGGGTCGCCGCCGTGGTGCTGCGCCCGGAGCCCGGCGCCACCGACGCCGAGGTGGGCGCCGCGCTGGACGCGCTGGCCGCCCGGCACGAGGCGCTGCGCACCCGCTTCCCGGTGGTCGACGGCGAGCCCGTCCAGCTGATCGACCCGCCCGCGCCGGTCGCCCTGCGCACCGCCGCCGCCGACACCCCCGCCGCGGCCGCCGAGACCTTCCACCGCCTGCTCGGCGAGGAGCAGGCCCGCGGCTTCGACCTCGCCGAGGGCCCGCTGCTGCGCGCCGTCCTGGTGCGCGCCGCCGACGGCGCCGCGCTGCTCGGCGTCGCCCTGCACCACATCGCCACCGACGGCTGGTCGACCGCGGTGCTGGAGCGCGAGTTCCACGCCCTGCTGGCCGCCGCCCGCACCGGCCGGCCCGCCGACCTGCCCGACCTGCCCGTCCAGTACGCCGACTACGCGGTGTGGCAGCTGGAGCAGCTCACCGACGAGCTGGTGGACCGCGAACTCGCCCACTGGCGCGGCGAACTGGCCGGCCTGGAGCCGGTCGAGCCGCCGGTCGACCGGCCCCGCCCGGCGGTCCGCGACGGCCGCGGCTCGGTGGTGCCGTTCGCGGTGCCCGCCGAGGTGGCCGGCCCGGTCCTGGAACTCGGCCGCCGCTGCGGCGCCACCCCCTTCATGACCCTGCTCACCGCGTACGCCACCGTGCTGGCCCGGCACACCGGCCAGTGGGACCTGCCGATCGGCACCCCGGTCTCCGGCCGGGACTGCCCCGAGGTCGAGCAGGTGGTCGGCTTCTTCCTCAACACCCTGGTGCTGCGCTGCACCCTGGACGCCCGGCGCTCCTTCGAGGACGCGCTGGCCGCCGTCCGCCGCACCGCGAGCACCGCGCTCGCCCACCAGCAGCTGCCCTTCGACCTGCTGGTCGAGGAGCTCGCCCCCGAGCGCGACCTGTCCCGCACCCCGCTGTTCCAGGTCGCCTTCGACCTGCACGACGGCGAGTTCAACGGCCTGATCGGCGCCGACGAGGACCTCGACCAGCTCAGGCGGATGTGGCAGGCCACCCACACCGACCTGACCCTGGTGCTGCGCGTGCAGCCCGACGGCTCGCTGGCCGGCGGCCTGGAGTACGACACCGCGCTGTTCGAGGAGGCCACCGTCGCCCGGCTGGCCGCGCACTTCCGCCGGGCGCTGGCCGCCGCCGCGGCCGCCCCGCGCACCGCGCTCGGCGAACTCGACCTGCTCGGCGCCGACGAGCACGCCGACCTGGCCCGCTGGAGCACCGCCCCCGGCGAGCAGCCCGCCGCCTCCGTGCTGGACGCCTTCGAGCGGCAGGCCGCCGCCACCCCCGACGCGGTCGCCGTCGCCGGGCCGGGCTTCGCCCTCGGCTACCGCGAGCTGGACGCCCGGGCCAACCGGCTCGCCCACCACCTGGCCGCGGCCGGGGCCGGACCGGAGCGCCCGGTCGGCGTCCTGCTGGAGCGCGGCCCCGAGCTGTTCACCGCGCTGCTCGCGGCCTGGAAGTGCGGCGCCGCCTACCTGCCGCTCGACCCCGGCTTCCCGGCCGAGCGGGTGCACCGGATGCTCGCCGAGGGCGGCGCCGTCGCCCTGGTCGCCCGGGGCGCCGACCCGGCCGCCCTGCCGGCCGGCACCCGCGCGGTCGACCTCGACCGGGACGCCGCGGCCGTCGCCGCCCGCCCCGCCACCGCGCCCGCCGCCGCCCGCGACCTGGACGCCCTCGCCTACACGATCTTCACCTCGGGCTCCACCGGCCGTCCCAAGGGCGTCGCGGTGACCCACCGGGGCCTGGCCAACCACGTCGGCTGGGCCGCCCGCGAACTCGCCGGGGCGGGCACCGGCGGCAGCGCCCTGTTCTCCTCGCACGCCTTCGACCTGGTGGTGCCCAACCTGTGGGCGCCGCTCACCGTCGGCCAGCGGGTCTGGGTGCTCCCGCCCGACCAGGACGGCACCCGGCTCGGCGCCGACCTGGCCGCCGCCGGACCGTTCAGCTTCCTCAAGCTGACGCCCGGCCACCTGGAGATCCTCACCGACCAGCTGACCGACCGGCAGGCCGCCGACCTGGCCGGCGTGGTCGTGGTGGCCGGCGAGGCGCTGTCCGGCGCGCTCGCCGACCGCTGGGCCGCCCGGCTCGGCGCCGGCCGGCTGGTCAACGAGTACGGGCCCACCGAGGCGTCGGTCGGCACCAGCGTGCTGCCGCTGGCCGCGCCGGTCACCGCCGCGACGGTGCCGATCGGCCGCCCGCTGCCCGGCATGGTGATGCGGGTCCTGGACGACGAACTGCGCCCGGTGCCGGTCGGCGCCCGCGGCGAGCTGTACGTCGGCGGCACCGGCGTGGCCCGCGGCTACGTCAACCGGCCCGGCCTGACCGCCGAGAGCTTCCTGCCCGACCCGTACGGCCCGCCCGGCGCCCGGCTGTACCGCACCGGTGACCTGGCCCGGGTGCTGGACGGCGGCGTGGTCGACTTCCGCGGCCGGACCGACGACCAGGTGAAGATCCGCGGCTACCGGATCGAACCCGGCGAGGTCCGCGCCGTCCTGCTGGAGCACCCCGGCGTCCGGGACGCCCACGTGCGGGCCGTCACCCTGCCGTCCGGCGGCGCCGCGCTGGCCGCCTGGGTGGTCGGCACCGCCGACGACCTGGCCGGGCACTGCGCCCGCCGGCTGCCCGAGCACCTGGTGCCCGCCGGGATCGCCACCGTCGACGCGCTGCCGCTGAACGCCAACGGCAAGGTCGACCGGGGCCGGCTGCCCGACCCGTTCGCGGACCGCGCCGAACGGCGCACCGCCCCGCGCGACGAGGTCGAGGAGGCCGTCCACGAGCTGTGGACCGAGGTCCTCGGCACCGACGGGATCGGCGTCCACGACAACTTCTTCGCCGCCGGCGGCAACTCGATCCTCGCCATCCGCCTGGTCGCCCACCTGCAGGACCTGTTCCAGCTCGACCTGCCGATCCGGGTCCTGTTCGAGAAGCCGACCGTCGCCGGCCTCGCCCGCGAGATCGAGGACCGCGTCCGGGCCGAGATCGACCGCCTCTCCGACACCGAGCTGGCCGCCGCCACCACCGCCCTCCCGAAGGAGCACCACGCATGACCGCCGACGCCCTGCGCGAGCAGCTCCTGCGGGAGCGCCTGGCCGGCCGCCGCACCCGCCGCCCCGCCGCCACCGCCGACACCATCGGCCGCGCCGACCGCGGCGCCCCGCTGCCGCTCGCCCACGGCCAGCAGCAGATGTGGTTCCTGAACCGGATGGAGCCGGAGAGCGACGAGTACCTGGTGCCGTTCGCGCTGCGGCTGCGCGGCCCGCTCGACCGCTCCGCCCTCGACCGGGCCTGGCAGCAGACCGTCGACCGGCACGAGATCCTGCGCACCCGCTACGCCGAGGCCGGCCGCGAGCCGGTCCAGGTCGTCGACCCGCCCGCGCCCACCGCCCCCGAGTTCACCGACCTGTCCGGGCTGCCCGCCGACCGCCGGGAGGCCGCCGCGCTGGCCCGGGCCGCCGAGGCGCTGTCCGCCCCGTTCGACCTGGCCGGGCAGTGGCCGCTGCGCGGCCTCCTGCTGCGGCTGTCCGAGCAGGAGCACGTGCTGGCCGTGGTCTTCCACCACATCGCCTGCGACGCCTGGTCGACCGGCGTGTTCGGCGCCGACCTGAGCGAGTTCTACTCCGCCGCCGTCGAGGGCCGCCCGGCCCGGCCCGAGCCGCTCGCCGTGCAGTACGCCGACTACGCCGCCTGGCAGCGCGAGCGCCTCACCGGCGCCGAACTCGACCGCCAGGTCTCCTACTGGCGCGGCCGGCTGGCCGGCGCCGCCCCCACCGAACTGCCGCTGGACCGGCCCCGCCCGGCGATCCGCAGCCACGCCGGCGGGCAGCACACCTTCCCGCTCGACCCGGCCCTGACCGGCCCGCTGCGGGCCCTGGCCGCCGCGCACGGCACCACCCCGTACGCGGTGCTGCTGACCGCCTTCCAGGCGCTGGTGGCCCGCTGGACCGGCGTCAGCGACGTGCCGGTCGGCACCGTGGTCTCCGGCCGCGGCCGCCCCGAGCTGCAGCACCTGATCGGCTACTGCATCAACAACGTGGTCGTCCGCGGCCACTGGGACGGCGACCCGGCGTTCAGCACCCTGCTGGCCGCCACCCGCACCGCGCTGCTGGAGTCCTTCGACCACCAGCAGGTGCCGTTCGCGCAGCTGGTCGCCGAACTCGCCCCCGAGCGCGACCTGTCCCGCACCCCGCTGCACCAGGTCGCCTTCACCCTGCACGAGGACCGGCACGGCGCGTTCGCCTTCACCGGCCTGTCCGCCGAGCGCTTCGGCGAGGGCGACGCCGTCGCCAAGGTCGACCTGACCCTGCAGGTGCTGACCGGCCCCGACGGCACCCTCAGCGGCCAGTTCCTGTACGCCACCGCGCTGTTCGACCACGGCACGGTCGAGCGGTTCGCCGGCCACTTCTCCCGGCTGCTGGCCGCCGCCCTCGCCGACCCCGACCGCCCGCTGTCCGGCCTGGCCCTGCTCGACGAGGACGAGACCCGCCTCGCCGTCGACCGGCCGACCGCCGCCCACCGGGTCGAGGACACCGCGCACGCGCTCTTCGAGCGGTGGGCGGCCCGCACCCCCGACGCGCCCGCCGTCACCGCGGGCGGCACCACCCTGACGTACCGGCAGCTCAACGAGCGGGCCAACCGGATCGCGCACTTCCTGCGCGCCGCCGGGGCCCGCCCCGACACCCTGGTCGGCATCTGCCTGGAGCGCGGCGCCGACCTGCTGCCCGCGATCCTCGGCGTGCTCAAGTCCGGCGCCGGCTACCTGCCGCTGGACCCGGCCGCGCCCGCCGACCGGCTCGGCTACGTGCTGGCCGACGCCGGCAGCGCGCTCCTGCTCACCGGGTCCGCGCTGGCCGGGCGCCTCGCGGACGCCTTCACCGGCCGGCTGGTCGAGGTCGACGCGCCCGGCGCGTTCGACGGCCTGCCCACCGCCGACCCGGCCCCCGCGGCCGGCCCGGACGACCTGATCTACACCATCTACACCTCCGGCTCCACCGGCCGCCCCAAGGGCGTCGCCCTCACCCACGCCAACGTGGTCCGGCTGATGACCACCGCCGCCGGGCACTACGGCTTCGGCCCCGGCGACGTCTCCTCGATGACCCACTCCTACGCCTTCGACGTCTCGGTCTTCGAGATGTGGTCGGCGCTGGCCTTCGGCGGCACCCTGGTGGTCGTCCCCACCGAGGTCACCCGCTCCCCGGACGAGCTGCTCGACCTGCTGGCCGCCGAGCGGGTCAGCGTCCTGTCGCAGACCCCGACCGCGTTCCGCGCCCTGGTCGCGGCCGCCGCCGACGGCGACCCGCGGATCGACGCGCTCGCCGTGCGCACCGTGGTCTTCGCGGGCGAGAAGCTGGAGATCCCGGAGCTCGCGCCCTGGGTGGAGCGGGTCGGCCTGGACCGGGCCGTGCTGGTCAACATGTACGGCATCACCGAGACCACGGTGCACACCACCTACCACCGGATCGGCCCCGCCGACCTGGCCGACGGCACCGGCAACGCGATCGGCCGCCCGCTCGCCGACCTCGCCGTCCGGCTGCTCGACCGGGACGGCAACCCCGTCCCGGCCGGGGTGGTCGGCGAGATCCACGTGGCCGGGCCCGGCGTCGCCCGCGGCTACGTCAACCGGCCCGCGCTGACCGCCGAGCGCTTCGTCCCGGACCCGTACGGCCCGGCCGGCTCCCGGATGTACCGCTCCGGCGACCTGGCCCGCCGCACCCCCGACGGCGCGCTGGAGTTCCTCGGACGGATCGACGACCAGGTGAAGATCCGCGGCTACCGGATCGAACTCGGCGAGGTCCAGGCCGTGCTGGCCGCCCACCCGGCCGTCCGGCAGGCCGCCGTCCTGGCCCGCGAGGACACCCCCGGCGACCGCCGCCTGGTCGGCTACCTGGTCGCCGAGGACGGCGCCCGCCCCGAGCCGGAGGAGCTGGCCGCGCACGCCGCGCTCGCCCTGCCCGGCTACATGGTGCCCGCCGCCTACGTGCTGCTGGACGCCCTGCCGCTGACCGTCAACGGCAAGCTCGACAAGCGCGCCCTGCCCGCCCCCGGCCGCTCCGCGCTGCGCGGCCGGCGCGGCCACGTCGCGCCCCGCACGCTCGCCGAGCAGCGGATGGCCGCGGTCTGGGCGGACGTCCTGGGCGTGCAGCGGGTCGGCGTCGAGGACGGCTTCTTCGACCTCGGCGGCGACTCGATCCGGGCCGTCGCCCTGGTCGGCGCGCTGCGCGCCGAGGGCTTCGACGTCGCCGTCCGCGACGTCTTCCTGCACCGCACGGTGGCCGCGCTCAGCGGCTGCGCGGCCGGCCGCGCGGTGCTCGGCGAGGAGTACGGGGTCGAGCCGTTCGCGCTGCTGCGGCCCGCCGACCGGGCCGCGCTGCCGGACGGCGTGGCCGACGCCTACCCGCTGTCGCAGAACCAGATCGGCATGCTGGTGGAGATGCTGGCCGACGACGGCCGCAACCTGTACCACAACGTCACCACCTTCCGGATCAACGACCCCGCGCCGTTCGACGCCGACGCCTTCCGGGCGGCCGGGGCCACCGTGGTGGAGCGGCACGAGATCCTGCGCACCGCGATCCACCTGACCGGCTACTCCGAGCCGCTGCAGCTGGTCCACACCGCGGCCGAACTCCCGTTCGGCCACCGCCCGCTGGCCGGGCTCGACCCGGACGCGCTGGCCGCCGAGCTGCACCGGTTCACCGCCGAGCAGCGCGCCGAGCTGTTCGACCTGGCCACCCCCTCGCTGATGCGCTTCTTCGTCCACGACACCGCCGACGGCGGCTACTGGATCTCGGTCACCGAGTGCCACCCGATCCTGGAGGGCTGGAGCCACCACTCGCTGCTGATGGAACTGCTCGGCCTGTACGGGCGGCTGCGCGACGGCGAGAGCGCCGAGCCGTGGGCGCCCGCCCCGGTCCGGTTCGCCGACTTCGTCGCCGCCGAGCGCCGCTCGCTGGAGTCCGCCGAGGACCGGGCGTACTGGCGGCAGGTGCTGGACGGCGCGGAGCGCTTCGAACTGCCCGCCGGCTGGGGCGACCCGGCCGCCGGGCCGGACGCCGCCAAGATCCAGGCCGAGGTCTCCTGGGCCGACCTGGAGGACGGCCTGCGGGCCCTCGCCGCGCAGGCCGACGCCTCGCTCAAGAGCGTCCTGGTCGCCGCGTACGGCGCCGTGATGTCCCGGCTGTCCGAGGCCCCCGCGGTCCACGTCGGCCTGGTCTGCGACGCCCGCCCCGAGGTGCTGGGCGCCGACCGGGTGTACGGCATGTACCTCAACACGGTGCCGTTCACCGTCGACCGGGAGGCCGACAGCTGGCTCGACCTGGTGCGCCGCACCTTCGACCGCGAGGTCGGCATGTGGCCGCACCGCCGCCACCCGATGCCGGAGATCACCCGCGCCGCCGGGGGCGGCCGCCGCCTGGTCGACGTGTTCTTCAACTACCAGGACTTCCACCAGCTCGACTCCGGGCTGATCGGCCTGGAAGGCAGCGACGACAGCCCCACCGAGTTCCCGCTGACCATCTCCTCCCGGGCCGGGCACGTCATCCTCACCGCCGACCCGCGGGTGCTGTCCGCCGCGTCCTGCGCCCGGATCGCCGGGATGTTCCGCGAGGTGCTGGCCGCGATGGCCGCCGACCCGCACGGCGACGCCCGGGCCGCCTGCCTGCCGCCCGGCGACCTCGCCCGGCTGGCCGCCGTCGAGACCGCCCCCGCCACCCCGCCGGTGCGCAGCACCCCCGCCGCGGTCGCCGCCGCGCTCGCCGCCGACCCGGCGGCCGTCGCCGTCCGCCTGCACGGCGACGCCCCCCGCACCCTCACCAACGCCGAACTCGCCGCCCGCGCCGACCTGCTGGCCCGCCGGCTGCGCGCGGCCGGCGCCGGTCCGGAGACCGTGGTCGCCGTCCGGCTGCCGCGCGGCCCCGAACTACTGGTCGCGCTGCTCGCCGCCTGGCGGGCCGGCGCCGCCTACCTGCCGATCGACCCGCAGACCCCGGCCGCCCGGATCGACCACATGCTGCGCGACTCCGGCGCCGTCGCGCTGGTCGCCGACGCGCCCACCGGCCACCCGGTGCCCACCGTGGTGCTCACCGCCGGCGACGACCCGGCCGACGCCGCAGGCCTGCCGCCGCTGCCGGTGCTCGACGACGACCCGGACCGCCTGGCGTACGTCATCTACACCTCCGGCTCCACCGGCCTGCCCAAGGGCGTCCAGATCGGCCACCGCGCGCTGGCCGGCTACCTGGGGTTCGCGGCCGCGGAGTACCTGGACGCCGACGGGGGCGGCGGCGCCGCGCTGTTCTCCTCCGCCGCGTTCGACCTGGTCGTCCCCACCCTGTGGGTGCCGCTGGCGCACGGCCGCCCGGTCCACCTGCTGCCCGAGGACCTCGACCCGGCCGACCTCGGCCGGGCCCTGACCGCCGCCGGACCGTTCGACTTCCTCAAGCTGACGCCCGGCCACCTGGAGATGCTGGAGCGGCAGTTCGAGCCCGGCGCCGCGCCCGTCACCCGCACCCTGGTGGTCGGCGGCGAGGCGCTCGGCGCCCGCACCGCCGCCCGCTGGTGCGAACTGCTCGGCGGCGCCCGGGTGGTCAACGAGTACGGCCCGACCGAGGCCACCGTCGGCAACGCCGTGCACACCGTCACCGGCCCGATCGACGCCGAGACGGTGCCGATCGGCCGCCCCGTCCCCGGCACCACGATGTACGTGCTCGACCGGGACCTGCGCCGGGTGCCGGTCGGCGTGGCCGGCGAGCTGTACATCGGCGGCGGCCACCTGGCCCGCGGCTACGCCGGGCGCCCCGGCCTGACCGCCGAACGCTTCGTGCCGGATCCGTACGGCGGGCCCGGCGCCCGCCTGTACCGCACCGGCGACCTGGTGCGGATCCTGCCCGACGGGGCCGCCGACTTCCTCGGCCGCCGCGACGACCAGGTCAAGATCCGCGGCCACCGGGTCGAACTCACCGAGATCGAGGCCGTGCTGGCCGCCCACCCCGGCGTGGTCGAGGCCCGGGTGGTGGCCGCCGACGGCGCGCTCACCGCCTACCTGGTCGGCTCCGCCGAGGGCCTGGCCGAGCACGCCGCCCGCCTGCTGCCCGGCTACATGGTGCCCGCCGCCTACGTGGTGCTGGAGCGCATCCCGCTCACCGCCAACGGCAAGCTCGACCGGGCCGCGCTGCCCGCCGCCGACCGCGCCCCCGCCGACGGCGCGGCCCGCACCGCGCCGCGCACCCCGCTGGAGCGCCGGATCGCCGAGGTCTGGCAGCAGGTCCTGGGCAGCGCCGTGACCGGCGTCGAGGACAGCTTCTTCGAGCACGGCGGCGACTCGATCCGCGCGGTGTCCCTGGTCGGCGCGCTGCGCGCCGAGGGCCTCGACGTCGGGGTCCGGGACGTCTTCGCGCACCGCACCGTGGCCGGCCTGGCCGAGGTGCTGGCCGGCCGCACCACCGCGGCCGCCGACCGCCTGGTCGAGCCGTTCCAGCTGATCGGCGCCGCCGACCGGGCCCGGCTGCCCGAGGGCGTGGTCGACGCCTACCCGCTGTCGCAGAACCAGCT
Source organism: Kitasatospora cineracea (assembly GCF_003751605.1). Classification (NCBI taxonomy): domain Bacteria; kingdom Bacillati; phylum Actinomycetota; class Actinomycetes; order Kitasatosporales; family Streptomycetaceae; genus Kitasatospora; species Kitasatospora cineracea. The sequence goes on along the minus strand of NZ_RJVJ01000001.1, from coordinate 792,131 downwards.
CGGCATGCTGGTGGAGACCCTCGCCTCGGACAGCGGCAGCACCTACCTGGACGTGGCGACCTTCCTGATCGGCGACGACCGCCCGTTCGACGCCGCCGCGTTCCGCACCGCGCTGCGCACCGTCGGCGGCCGGCACGACATCCTGCGCACCTCGTTCGACCTGAGCGGCCTGTCCGTGCCGATGCAGCTGGTGCACGCCGAGGCCGACCTGGAGACCGGCCTGTCCGACATCTCCGACCTCCCCGCGGACCTCCAGCGGATCGAACTGGAGTGCTTCGTCGCGGACGAGCAGAAGCGGGTCTTCGACGTCTCCGCGCCCCGCCCGATGCTCCGGGTCTTCGTCCACGTGCACGGCCCCGACGCCTGGCGCTGCACCTTCACCAAGAGCCACGCCACCCTCGACGGCTGGAGCTACCACCTGTTCCTGCGCGAACTCGTCGCCGTCTACCGGCAGGTCCGCGACGGCGAGCCGGTCACCGGCGGCGAGAGCGGCGGCGCCCGGTTCGCCGACGCGGTCGGCGCCGAGCTCGACGCCCTGGCCTCCGCCGGGAGCCGCGACTACTGGCGCGGCGTCGTCGAGGACCACGCCCGGCTGGAGCTGCCCGCCGCCTGGCGCGGCGACCTCACCGCCCCGGCCGCCCGGGTCCGCTCCGGCCTGCGCTTCGCCGACCTCACCGAGGGACTGCGCGCCGCCGCCGCGGCCGCCGGAGTCTCGCTCAAGAGCGTGCTGCTGACCGCCCACCTCAAGGTGCTCGGCCAGCTCACCCACGAGACCCCGTTCCAGACCGGCGTGGTCTGCCACACCCGGCCCGAGGCCCCCGGCGGCGAGCGCCTGCTCGGCATGCTGCTCAACACCGTCCCGTTCGCCTTCCGGCCCGGCGCCGCCACCTGGCGCGAACTGGTCCGCGAGGTCTTCGACGCCGAGTCCCGGATGTGGGCGCACCGGCACTTCCCGATGCCCGCCATCCAGGCCGACCTGGCCGGTGGCAGCCGCCTGATCGACGCCTTCTTCTCCTACCTCGACTTCGGCGACCTGGAGGCCGAGGAGATCACCTCCGGCACCACCGGACTGAACGCCAGCTCCACCGAGTTCGGCCTCGGCGTCACCACCCTCGACGACATCCTCACCATCCGCACCGACACCCACACCATGACCCAGGAGCACGCGGACCGGCTGGCCGGGATGTACCGGGCGGTGCTGGCGGCGATCGCGGCGGACGTGGACGGGGACGCGCGGGCGGTGTACCTGCCGGAGGGCGAGGCCGCGTGGCTGAAGGTGCAGGCCCCGGGCCGGGCGGCGGAGTTCGGTGCGCTGAGCGCGCCCGAGCGGATCGCCCGGCAGGCGGAGCTGACGCCGGACGCGGTGGCCGTGGCCTCGGGTGGACTCGCGCTGTCGTACGCGGAGTTGGTGGCGCGGGCCGATGCGGTCGCGGCGCGGCTGCGGGCGGCGGGCGTCGGTGCGGGCTCGGTCGTGGGTGTGGTGCTGGACCGTGGGGTGGACCTGCTGGCGGGTCTGCTGGGCGTGTGGCGGGCCGGCGCGGCCTACCTGCCGCTCGACCCCGGCTACCCGAAGCTCCGCCTGGCCCGGACCCTCGCCGACGCCGGCTGCGCCGCCCTGCTCACCGCCCACCCGCACGACACCGAGCTGGGAGAGCTCTTCGATGGTCCTGTCGTACCTGCGGCGCCGGACGCTGCTGCTCCTGCGGCTGCGCCCGCCCCGCCGGCCCCGGTCGACCCGGACGCTCTCGCCTATGTGATCTACACGTCGGGGTCGACGGGTCGGCCGAAGGGTGTGGAGGTGACGCACGCGGGGTTGGTGAACCACCTGGCGTGGGCGGCTGAGGAGTTGTGTGCCGGGCCGGGTGGGTCGGCGGTGTTCTCGTCGGTGGCGTTCGACCTGGTGGTGCCGAACGTGTGGGCGCCGCTGCTGGTCGGTGAGCGGGTGCGGATGCTGCCGCAGGATCTCGAACTGGACCGGCTGGGGGAGGAGTTGTTGGCGGGTGCGCCGTACTCGTTCCTGAAGTTGACGCCGGGTCACTTGGAGATCCTGTCGCACCAGGTGTCGGCGGAGCAGGCTGCTGCGCTGGCGGGTGTGGTGGTGGTCGCGGGTGAGGCGCTGCCTTCGGCGCTGGCCGAGCGCTGGGTCGGGTGGCTGGGTGATGGGCGGTTGGTGAACGAGTACGGGCCGACGGAGGCGTCGGTGGGGACGTGTGTGAACCCGCTGTCGGGTCCGTTGGCGGAGGGTGTGGTGCCGATCGGCCGGGCGTTGCCGAACATGTCGATGCGGGTGCTGGACGCGTGGCTGTGCCCGGTTCCGGTGGGTGTGGCGGGGGAGTTGTACGTGGGTGGTGCGGGTGTGGCGCGCGGTTACGGCGGGCGGCCTGCTCTGACGGCGGAGCGTTTCGTGCCGGACCCGTTCGGCGAGCCCGGGGCGCGGATGTACCGCACGGGTGACCTGGCGCGCGTCCTGCCGGATGGGACGGTGGACTTCCTGGGCCGGCTGGACCACCAGGTGAAGATCCGGGGCCACCGGATCGAACTGGGCGAGGTGCAGGCCGCGTTGGCCGCCCACCCGCAGGTCCGCGAAGCCGCCGTCCTCGCCGACGGGGAGACCGGCGAAACCCGCCTGGTTGCCTACGTCGCGGTCGACGGCCCCCACCTGCCCGACCTCGCCGCGCACTGCGCCGAGACCCTGCCCGGCTACATGGTGCCCGCCGTCTTCGTCCGCCTCGACGCACTGCCGCTGAACGCCAACGGCAAGCTCGACCGGGCCGCCCTGCCGTCGCCCGACGGCGCCGGCGACCGGGCCCGGACCGCGCCCCGTACCCCGCTGGAGCGCCGGGTCGCGGCGATCTGGTCCGAGGTGCTGGGCGTCGCCGAACTCGGCGTCGAGGACGGGTTCTTCGAGCTCGGCGGCGACTCGATCCGGGTGATCGCCCTGGTCGGCGCGCTGCGCGCGGAGGGCGTCGCGGCCACCGTCCGCGACGTGTTCGAGCAGCGCACCGTCGCCGGACTCTGCGAGGCCGTGGCCGGACGGGACGCCGACACCCGGCCGGTCGAGCCCGTCGCGCCGTTCGCGCTGCTCGACGCCGCCGACCGGGCCGCCCTGCCGGACGGCCTGGACGACGCCTACCCGCTCTCCGAGGTGCAGATCGGCATGCTCGTGGAGATGGCCCCCGGCGCGGGGGCCGGCGCCTACCACAGCGTCGCCGCGCACCGGATCGGCGCCGACGGCCCGTTCGACGAGGCCGCGCTGCGCGCCGCGCTCGCCGAGGTCGCCGCCCGGCACGACATGCTGCGCACCTCCATGCACCTGGTCGGGCACCGCGTCCCGATGCAGCTGGTGCACCGCGCGGTCACCGTCCCGCTCGCCGTGCACGACCTGCGCGGCCTGGCCGCCGACGCGCTGCGCGAGCGGATGACCGCGCTGCTGGAGCAGGAGCGCGCCACCCCGGTCGAGCTGACCGCCGCCCCGCTGCTGCGGGTCGCCGCGGTCCGCGAGGACGACCGCGCCTGGTGGCTGGTCCTCACCCGGCCGCACGCCACCAGCGAGGGCTGGAGCCACCACGCGCTGCTCGGCGAACTCCTCGGCCTCTACCGCGCGCTGCGCGACGGCCGCGAGCCCGAACCCTGGCAGCCGGCGCCCGTCCGGTACGCGGACTTCGTCGCCGGGGAGCTGGAGTCGCTGGCCTCCGAGCAGGACGCCGGGCACTGGCGCTCGGTGCTGGCCGGGCGCGCCCCGTTCGCCCTGCCCGAGGGCTGGGGCGACCCGGACGGCCCGGACGAGGAGTTCGACGTCAAGGTCGACTACACCGACCTGCTGGAGCCGCTGCACGCGCTGGCCCGCCGGGCCCGCACCTCGCTCAAGAGCGTGCTGCTCGCCGCGCACGCCAAGGTGCTGTCCCAGCTGACCGCCGAGGACTCCTTCCACTTCGGCCTGGTCCTCGACGCCCGGCCCGAACTGCCCGGCGCCGAACGGGTCCACGGCATGCACCTGAACACGTTGCCGTTCGCCGTCGACCCGGCCCGCGGCAGCTGGGCCGACCTGGTGCGCGACGTCTTCGCCCAGGAACTGGCGCTGTGGCCGCACCGCCGCCACCCGATGCCCGCGATCGCCCGGCTGCGGGAGGGCGCCGGCACCGAGCGGCTGGTCGGCACCGTCTTCAACTGGTTCGACTTCGCGCAGATCGACGCCGACTCGGTCGGCGACGGCCCGCGGGTCGGCGACTCGCAGACCGAGTTCGACCTCACCGTGCACTGCGCGCCCGGCCGGATCTCGCTCACCACCCGCACCGCCGTCCTCGGCCGGGCCGACGCCGCCCGGATCGGCGCCGCCTACCGCGCGGTGCTGGCCGCGATGGCCGCCGACCCGGACGCCCCGGCCGGCCCGGCCCGGCTGCCCGAGGCCGAACGCCGCCTGCTGCTGGAGGACTGGACCGACACCGCCCGCGCACCGCGCACCCTGGACCCGGTCGCCCTGATCGAGGGCTGCGCCGCCGCCACCCCCGACGCCCCCGCCGTCACCGACGACGAGGAGACGCTCGGCTACGGCGAGCTCAACCGCCGCGCCAACCGCCTCGCGCACCACCTGCGCGGCCTCGGCGCCGGACCGGAGAGCGTCATCGGCGTCCTCGCCGAGCGCTCCGCCGCCACCCTCACCGCGGTCACCGCGGTGCTCAAGGCCGGCGCCGCCTACCTGCCGCTCGACCCGAAGCTGCCCGCGGACCGGCTCGCCTACCTGCTCGCCGACGCCGGCGTCCGCGCCGTGGTCACCCGCACCGAGCACGCCGCCGCCGTCACCGGCGTCCCCGCGCTGCTGCTCGACGACCCGTCCTGGACCGGCGAGTCGGACCGCGACCCGGTGCCGACCGCCGGACCGGACAACCTGGCGTACACCATCTACACCTCCGGCTCCACCGGCCGCCCCAAGGGCGTCCTGGTGCAGCGCGGCGGCATGGGCAACCACCTGCTCGCCAAGATCGAGGACCTGGAGCTGACCGGCGCGGACACGCTCGCGCAGAACGCCTCGCTCAGCTTCGACATCTCGGTGTGGCAGATGTTCGCCACCCTCGCCCTCGGCGGCCGCGTCCGGGTGATCGGCCCCGACGCCGCCCTCGACCCGGCCGAGCTGTTCGCCCGGGTGGTCGCCGACCGGGTCACCGTCCTGGAGGTCGTCCCCTCGCTGCTGCGCTCCGCCCTGGACAGCTGGGACGCCGGCGCCGACCTGCCCGACCTGTCCCGGCTGCGCCGGGTGATGGTCACCGGCGAGGCGCTGCCCGCCGAACTGTGCACCCGCTGGTTCGCCCGCCACCCCGGCATCCCGCTGGTCAACGCGTACGGCCCGACCGAGTGCTCGGACGACGTCACGCACGCGCTGCTCACCGCCGACCGCCCGGTCCGCGAGGGCCGGGTCCCGATCGGCTCGCCCGTCCGCAACACCTGCCTGTACGTGCTCGACGAGCACGGCGACCCGGTCGCCCTCGGCGTCCCCGGCGAGCTGTACGCCGGCGGCGCGGGCGTCTCCCGCGGCTACCTCGGCCGGCCCGGCCTGACCGCCGAGCGCTTCGTCCCGGACCCGTACGGCGAGCCCGGCGCCCGCCTCTACCGCACCGGCGACCTGGTGCGCTGGCAGGCCGGCGACGAGGGCGGCGAGCCGCACCTGCTGTTCCTCGGCCGGATCGACGACCAGGTCAAGGTCCGCGGCCACCGGATCGAGCTCGGCGAGATCGAGGCCGCGCTCGGCGAGCACCCCGCGCTGCGCCGCGCCGTGGTCGCGGTCCGCGAGGACACCCCCGGCGCCCAGCAGCTGGTCGCCTGGACGGTCGCCGAGGACGGCGCCGACACCCCGCCGCCCGCCGAACTGCGCGACTGGCTCGCCCGCACCCTGCCCGGCTACATGGTCCCGGTGGCGTACACCGCGGTGCCGTCCGTGCCGCTCACCCCGAACGGCAAGACCGACCGCAGGGCGCTGCCCAAGCCCGGCCCGGACGCCTACGCCCGCAGCACCGCGGTCGCCGCCCGCACCCCGTTCGAGGCGCAGGTCGCCGACCTGTGGCGGGACGTCCTGGACACCGACACCGTCGGCGTCGAGGACAGCTTCTTCGACCTCGGCGGCGACTCGATCCGGGCCGTCGCCGTGGTCGGCCGGCTGCGCGCCCTGGGCCGCGACGCCACCGTCCGCGACGTGTTCGAGCACCGCACCGTCGCCCGGCTCTGCGCCCACCTGGAAGGGCTGCCGCTGCTCACCGCGGCCGCCCGCCGCCGGGTCGCGCCGTTCGAGCTGCTCGACGACGCCGACCGGGCGCTGCTGCCCGGCGGCATCGAGGACGCCTACCCGATGACGCAGAACCAGGTCGGCATGCTGATCGAGATGCTGGCCGACCCGACCCGGAACGTCTACCACATCGTCAACACCTTCCGGATCAAGGACGAGCGGCCGTTCTCGCTGGAGCTGCTGCGGCAGGCCGCCGCCCTGCTGACCGGGCGCCACGAGGTGCTGCGCACCTCGATCCACCTCACCGACTACTCGGTGCCGCTGCAGCTGGTGCACCCCGGATCGGCCGTCCCGGTCGGCATGGCCGACCTGCGGGGCGTCCCGCAGGACGAGGCGGTGGGCATCCTCCAGGAGTACGTGGCCCGGCAGCGCGCCGAGGTCTTCGACGTCCGGCGGGCTCCGCTGCTGCGGGTGCACGTCCACCTGGAGAGCGACGAGGCGTGGTGGCTCACCTTCACCCAGTGCCACGTGGTCACCGAGGGCTGGAGCTACCACCTGCTGCTGATGGAGCTGCTGGAGACCTACCGCAGCCTCGCCGAGGGCGCCGAGCCGGTCTTCGAGGAGCTGCCCGCGGTCCGCTTCGCCGACACCGTCGCCGCCGAACTGGAGTCCGTCCGCGGCGACGCCGACCGGGCCTACTGGGAGGGTGTGGTCCGCGACCACCCGCCGCTGGCCCTGCGCGGCCTCGGCGACGGCACCGGGCCGGACGTCCCGGTGTACGGCCAGGTGCCGTTCGAGGACCTCGGGCCCGCGCTGCGCCGGCTCGCCTCGGACGCCGAGGCCTCGCTCAAGGCGGTGCTGCACGCCGCCCACCTGAAGGTGATGAGCCAGCTCACCGACGCCGCCTCGTTCCACTCCGGCCTGGTCTGCGACACCCGGATCGAGGAGCTCGGCGCCGACCGGGTGTACGGCATGTACCTCAACACCGTGCCGTTCGTGATGGACCGCACCGCCGCCGACTGGCGCGGCCTGGTCCGCCAGGTCTTCGACCACGAGGTCGGCATGTGGCCGCACCGCCGCTACCCGATGCCGCTGATCCAGCGGGCCGCCGGGGGCGAGCGCCTGGTCAACGTCTACTTCAACTACCTCGACTTCCACCAGGTCGACAGCGACCTGGTCGACACCGGCAAGCGGATCAGCAACGCGCCGGTCGAGGCCGGCATCGGACTGACCGTCCACAACCGCGGCGACCGGCTCCACCTGAGCAGCCACTCCGCGGCCATCAGCCCCGCGAACATCGAGAGGATCGCCAGCATGTACCGAGCCGTCCTGGAAGGCATGGCCGGCAACGCCCGGGGCGACGCCCGCGCCGTCCTGCTGCCCGAGGGGGAGCGCGAGCTGCTGCTCGGCGACACCCCCGCCGACCCGGCCGACCCGCTGGCCGGCCGCACCCTGCACGAGGTGTTCGCCGCCCGGGCCGCCGCCGCCCCCGACGAGCCCGCCGTCACCGCCGGGCCCACCACCCTCAGCTACCGGGAGACCGCCGAGCGGGCCCACCGCCTGGCCCACCGCCTGCGCGAACTGGGCGCCGGACCCGAGCAGTTGGTCGGCCTGTGCCTGCAGCGCGACGAGAAGCTGGTGCCCGCCCTGCTCGGCGTGCTCGCCTCCGGCGCCGGCTACCTGCCGCTCGACCCGGCCAACCCGGTCGACCGGCTCGCGTACATCGCCGAGGCCGGCGGCGCCCGGGTGGTCGTCACCGACACCGCCTGCGCCCCCAGGCTGCGCGAGTTCTACCGCGGACAGGTCGTCGTGCTGGACGACCCGGCCGAGGCCGCGCTGCTGGCCGCGCTGCCCGCCACCGCCCCCGCCGCGGGCGCCGGACCGGACAACCTGGCGTACACCATCTACACCTCCGGCTCCACCGGCCGCCCCAAGGGCGTGGCGATCAGCCACCGCAACGTCACCCGGCTGATCTCCACCGCGCAGGAGCACTACGCCTTCGACGACGCCGACGTCTTCTCGATGACCCACTCGTACGCCTTCGACGTGTCGGTGTTCGAGCTGTGGGCGGCGCTCTGCCACGGCGCCCGGGTGGTGCTGGTGGCCGCCGACACCGCCCGCAACCCCGACGAGTTCCTCGACCTGCTGGTGGACGAGGAGGTCACCGTCCTGTCGCAGACCCCGACCGCGTTCCGCTCGATGGTCGCCGCGGCCGCCGCCGGGGACCGCCGGATCCGCGAACTGTCGCTGCGGGCCGTGGTGTTCGCCGGCGAGAAGCTGGAGATCCCGGAGCTGCGGCCCTGGGTGGAGCGCCGCGGCCTGGGCCGCACCGCGCTGGTCAACATGTACGGCATCACCGAGACCACCGTGCACACCACCTACCACCGGCTCACCCGCAAGGACCTCGCCGACGGCGCGGGCAACGCGATCGGCCGCCCGCTCGCCGACCTGCGGGTGCACCTGCTCGACCCGGACGGCAACCTCGTCCCGGTCGGCGTCACCGGCGAGATGTACGTCGCCGGGCCCGGCGTCGCCCGCGGCTACTTCGGCCGCCCCGACCTGACCGCGCAGCGCTTCGTCCCCGACCCGTACGGCGAGCCCGGCGCCCGGATGTACCGCTCCGGCGACCTCGCGCGCCGCCGCCCCGACGGCGGGCTGGACTTCCTCGGCCGGATCGACGACCAGATCAAGATCCGCGGCTTCCGGGTCGAGCTCGGCGAGATCGAGGCCGCGCTCGCAGCCCACCCGCAGGTCGCCCAGGCCGTGGTGCTGCTGCGCGAGGACAACCCCGGCGACCGGCAGCTGGTCGGCTACCTCGTCCCGGCCGGCGACACCCTGCCCGACGCCGCCGACCTGCGCGCCGCCCTCGGCCGCACCCTGCCCGAGTACATGGTGCCCGCGGTGTTCGTGCCGATCGACGCCGTCCCGCTGACCACCAACGGCAAGCTCGACAAGCGCGCCCTGCCCGCCCCCGACGCCGGCGCGATCCGGGCCCGCCGCGAGTACGCCGCCCCGCGCACCCCGCTCGAGGAGCGGATCGCCGGCCTCTGGTCCGACGTCCTGGGCGTGGAGCGGATCGGCGTCGAGGACAGCTTCTTCGACCTCGGCGGCGACTCCATCCGGGCCGTCGCGCTGATCGGCGCGCTGCGCGCCGACGGCCTCGACGCCTCGGTCCGCGACGTCTTCACCCGCCGCACCGTGGCCGGCCTCGCCGAGGCCCTCGACGGCCGCGCCGAGATCGTCGAGTCCACCGCCCGGGTCGCCCCGTTCGCCCTCGTCGACCCCGCCGACCGGGCCGCGCTGCCGGACGGCGTCGAGGACGCCTACCCGCTCACCCAGGGCCAACTCGGCATGCTGGTCGAGATGCTGGCCGGCGAGGGCAAGCAGGACTACCACATCGTCAAGACCATCGGGATCTCCGCCGACGAGCCCTTCGACGAGGCCGCGCTGCGCCGCGCCGTCGCCGAACTCACCACCCGGCACGAGATCCTGCGCACCTCCGTCGACCTGGAGTCGTACGGCGCGCCGATGCAGCTGGTGCACCGCACCGCCGACGTCCCGGTCACCGTGCACGACCTGGGCGGCCTGGACGCGGACGAGGAGGCGGAGGCGATCACCGCCTTCGTCGACGAGGAGGCCGCCACCCCGCTCGACCACACCGTCGCCCCGCAGCTGCGGATCTTCGTCCACCTGCTGTCCGGCGGCCGCTGGCAGCTGACCTTCTCGCAGTCGCACGTCATCCTCGACGGCTGGAGCTTCTACCAGCTGCGCCTGCAGCTGCTCGACCTGTACCGCAGCCACCGGGACGGCCGGCGCCCCGCCGACTACCAGGCGCCCGGCGTCCGGTTCGCCGACTTCGTGGCCGCCGAGCAGCGCGCCCTGGACTCCGCCGAGGACCGCGGCTACTGGACCGAACTGGTCACCGGGCGGCCCAAGTTCACCCTCCCCGAAGCCTGGGGCGAGCGGACCGACGGCCCCGGCGAGGTGTACCGCCTGCTGGTGGAGTTCACCGAGCTGCTGCCCGAACTGGAGTCGCTGGCCTCCCGCTCCGGCGTGCCGCTGAAGACCGTGCTGTTCACCGCCCACCTCAAGGTGCTCAGCCAGCTCACCCACGAGGAGTCCTTCCACAGCGGCCTGATGTCGCACACCCGCGGCGAGATGATCGGCGCCGACCGGGTCGCCGGAATGAGCCTCAACGCCCTGCCGTTCGGCTTCCGGCGCGGCGCCGCCACCTGGCGCGAACTGGTCCGCGAGGTCTTCGACGCCGAGACCGGGCTCTGGGCGCACCGGCACTTCCCGATGCCCGCCATCCAGGCCGAACTGGCCCGCGGCACGCGCCTGATCGACGTCTACTTCAGCTTCATCGACTTCGACCAGCCCGACGACGGCCCGGTCGACCGGCGCCTCGACTTCTGCTTCAGCTCCAACGAGTTCCCGCTGACCGTCGCCGTGCAGGCCGGCCGGCTCACCTTCCACACCAACTCCCGCAGCATGGCCCAGGAGCACGCGGACCGGCTGGCCGGGATGTACCGGGCGGTGCTGGCCGCGATGGCCGCGGACGTGGACGGGGACGCGCGGGCGGTGTACCTGCCGGAGGGTGAGGCGGGGTGGCTGGAATCCCGGGCGCCGGGTCGGGTCGCGGAGTTCGGTGCGCTGAGCGTGCCGGAGCGGATCGCGGCGCAGGCGTCGGTGACGCCGGAGGCGGTGGCGGTGGTGGCCGGTGAAGTGGCGCTGTCGTACGCGGAGTTGGTGGCGCGGGCCGATGCGGTCGCGGCGCGGCTGCGGGCGGCGGGTGTCGGTGCGGGCTCGGTCGTGGGTGTGGTGCTGGAGCGGGGGGTGGACCTGCTGGCGGGTCTGCTGGGCGTGTGGCGGGCCGGCGCGGCCTACCTGCCGCTCGACCCCGGCCACCCCGTCCAGCGGCTCACCGAGACCCTCGCCGACGCCGGCACCGCCGCCGTCCTGACCACCACCGGCTACGCGGGCGCCCTGCTCGGCGCCGCCGACCGGCCGGTGCTCTGCCTCGACACCCCGGACTTCCACGCCGCGGACGCTCTCGCGTCGACCGCCGAACCCGCCCGGCCGCGCCCCGGCGACCTGGCGTACGTGATCTACACGTCGGGGTCGACGGGTCGGCCGAAGGGTGTGGAGGTGACGCACGCGGGGTTGGTGAACCACCTGGCGTGGGCGGCCGAGGAGTTGTGTGCCGGGCCGGGTGGGTCGGCGGTGTTCTCGTCGGTGGCGTTCGACCTGGTGGTGCCGAACGTGTGGGCGCCGCTGCTGGTGGGTGGCCGGGTGCGGATGCTGCCGCAGGATCTCGAGCTGGACCGTTTGGGGGAGGAGTTGTTGGCGGGTGCGCCGTACTCGTTCCTGAAGTTGACGCCGGGTCACTTGGAGATCCTGTCGCACCAGGTGTCGGCGGAGCAGGCTGCTGCGCTGGCGGGTGTGGTGGTGGTCGCGGGTGAGGCGCTGCCTTCGGCGCTGGCCGAGCGCTGGGTCGGCTGGCTGGGTGATGGGCGGTTGGTGAACGAGTACGGGCCGACGGAGGCGTCGGTGGGGACGTGTGTGAACCCGCTGTCGGCTCCGTTGGCGGAGGGTGTGGTGCCGATCGGTCGGGCGTTGCCGAACATGTCGATGCGGGTGCTGGACGCGTGGCTGTGCCCGGTGCCGGTGGGTGTGGCGGGCGAGTTGTATGTCGGTGGTGCGGGTGTGGCGCGCGGTTACGGCGGGCGTCCGGGTCTGACGGCGGAGCGTTTCGTGCCGGACCCGTTCGGTCTGGCGGGTGCGCGGATGTACCGCACGGGTGACCTGGCGCGCGTCCTGTCGGATGGCACGGTGGACTTCCTGGGCCGGCTGGACCACCAGGTGAAGATCCGGGGTCACCGGATCGAACTGGGCGAGGTGCAGGCGGCGTTGGCCGCCCACCCGCAGGTCCGCGAAGCCGCCGTCCTGGCGCACGGCGACGACACCGACCGCCGCCTGGTCGCCTACGTCGTCCCCGCCGCCGGTACGGCGCTCGACCCGGCCGCGCTGCGCGCCGACCTCCAGCAGCGGCTGCCCGAGCACTACCTGCCCGCGCTCTGGATCGGCCTGGACGCGCTGCCGCTGACCGCCAACGGCAAGCTCGACCGGGCCGCCCTGCCCGACCCCGACGCCCAGCCCGAGCGGCCCCACCTCGCCCCGCGCACCGCGACCGAGGAGCAGCTGGCGGCGATCTGGCGCCAGGTCCTCGGCCTGGAGCGGGTCGGCGTGGACCGCAGCTTCTTCGAGCTCGGCGGCCACTCCATCCTGATCATCCAGGTGGTGTCGGAGGCGCTGAAGGCCGGCCTGCCGGTCTCGCTGATGATGCTCTACAAGAACGAGACCGTCGCCGACCTGGCCGCCGCCGTGGACGCCGTCCGCGCCGCCCGGCAGGACGACGCCCGCGCCGAGCGGGAAGCGGCCGAGCAGGACGCGGCCCGGCAACTGGCGGCCGAGCAGGACGCGGCCCGGGAGCGGGCCCGCAAGGACGCCAAGCGCTCGGTCAAGCAGGCCGTCAAGCAGGCCGTGCTGAAGGGCGGCCCGCGCCGCTCCGAGGTCGCCCCGGAGCGGATCCGGCAGGTGCTCGCCGAGCACCGGGTGCCCGGCGCGAGCGTCGCGGTGCTCCGCGACGGCGAGCTGGTGGCCGCCGACGGCTACGGCCTGACCGGGCCCGACGGCGCCGCCGTCACCGCCCGCACCGTGTTCCCGGTCGGGTCGGTCTCCAAGCACCTGACCGCGCTGACCGCGCTGCGGCTGGTCGAGGACGGCGCGGTCGACCTGGACGGCGACGTCGACGCCCACCTGACGGGCTGGCACGTCCCCGGCCGGGGCGCGCCGATCACCCTGGCCCAGCTGCTCGGCCACCTGTCCGGCCTGACCGTGGTGCCCAGCGGCCGCTACCCGCGCGGGGCGGCGCTGCCGACCCTGCCGGCGCTGCTCGCGGGCACCGCCGAGGGCCACCCGCCGGTGCGGCGCGAACTCGCCCCCGGCACCGCCTTCCGCAAGGCCAACGTGCACTACTCGGTGGTCCAGCAGGCGCTGTCCGACGCCACCGGCGAGGACTTCGCCGCCCTCGCGCAGCGCCTGGTGATCGACCCGCTCGGCCTGCGGGACACCTCGTTCCGGCAGTCCTTCCCGCAGGAGCCCGGCCGGGTGCCCGCCCTCGGGCACGGCCCCGACGGCCGCCCGCTGCCCGGCGGCTGGGACGTCCGGGCCGACGTCGCCGCGGCCGGCCTGTGGTCGACCGCCGCCGACCTGGCCACCGTCGCCCTGGAGGTGCGCCGCTCCTTCCTGGGCCGCCCGCGGGCCCTGCTCACCGCCGACAGCGCCCGCCGCCTGCTCGACCCGCACCCGCAGTCGTTCTACGGGCTGGGCACGGTGGTCGACGCCACCGGCGAGGAGCGCTGGTTCGGCCACGGCGGCGAGCTCGACGGCCACCGGGCGCTGACCCTGTGCCGGCTCGACCGGGGCACCGGCTTCGTGGTGCTGGCCAACGGCGGCGGCGCCGACCACCTGCTGCGGCTGTTCACCGAGGCCGCCGGACTGCCCGACGCGCCGCACTGACCCCCGCGGACGGGGCCGGGAGACCCCCGGCCCCGCCCCGACCCCCAGGCATCCCCCCGTCACCCGCGTGAAGGAGCCCTTCATGACCGCACGCCACCTCATCTCGCTGGACGACCTGACCGACGACGACCTGCGCTGGATCACCGCCCGGGGCGCCTCCTACTCCGCGGGCCTGGTCCCGCCCACCGGCCCGCTCGAGGGCGAGGTGGTCGGCGTGTACTTCCGCCGCACCTCGACCCGCACCCGGACCGCGTTCTCCTCCGGCGCGCTGCGGCTGGGCGCCAAGATCATCGCCTTCGGCCCCGACGACCTGCAGCTCAACACCGGCGAGACCACCGAGGACACCGGCCAGGTGTTCTCCCGGATGCTCGACGTCCTGGTCGCCCGCACCAGCGGCGACCCGGCCGAGCTGCGCGGCTGGGCCGGCCAGGACCGGATGTCCGTGGTCAACGCGATGAGCGCCGACGAGCACCCCACCCAGGCGCTCACCGACCTCACCACCCTGCTGCGGCAGTTCGGCCGGATCGACGGCCTGCGGGTGCTGTACGTCGGCGAGGGCAACAACACCGCGGCCGCTCTCGCCCTGGCGCTGTCCCGCTTCCCCGGCACCGTCCTGGAACTGCGCACCCCGCCCGGCTACGGCCTGAGCCCGGAGGTCCGGGAGCGGGCGGCCCGCTCGGCGGCCCGCTCCGGCGCCGAGGTCACCGAACTGCACCACATGGACGGCCGGCGGGGCGGCTTCGACGCCGTCTACACCTCGCGCTGGCAGACCACCGGCACCAGCAAGCCCGACCCCGGCTGGCGGGCGGTGTTCGCGCCGTTCACCGTCACCCCGGAGCTGTGGCGGGACAGCCCGGACGCGGTGTTCATGCACGACCTGCCCGCCCACCGCGGCGAGGAGGTCGCCGCCGAGGTGCTGGACGGGCCGCGGTCGATCGCCTTCGACCAGGCCGCCAACAAGATGTACAGCGCGATGGCCGTGCTCGAGTGGTGCCGCAGCGGCACCGCCGGGACCGCCGCGCGGAACCGGACCGGAGAGGCAGTGGCGCAGTGAGCATGCTCAAGGAACCCGCGGTCGAGGAGCAGACCGCCCCGGCCCCCGCCGACGCCGCCGAGGCCGTCGAGGCGGCCGAGGCTCCGGTCGAGGTCGAGGAGGCCGCCGAGCCGGTGCCGCCGCTCAAGCGCAACCGGGACTTCCGGCTGCTGTGGCTGGGCGCGGGCGTCTCGCAGTTCGGCGGCCGGCTGAGCGCCGTCGCCTACCCGATGCTGATGGTGTGGCACGGCCACTCGGTCACCCAGGCCGGACTGGTCGCGTTCGCCGCCCAACTCCCCAACCTGACGGTGCAGTTGCCCGCCGGGGTGCTGGTCGACCGGTTCGACCGGCGGCGGCTGATGATCGCCTGCGACCTGGCCGCGCTGGTGGCGATGGCCGCGCTGGTGACCTCGCTGGTGCTCGGCGCGGTGTGGGTGCCGCTGGTGATGGCGGCGGCGTTCGTGGAGGGCAGCGCGGCGATCTTCTACCGGCTGGCCGAGCGGGCGGCGGTGCGCAACGTGGTGCACCCGGACCACCTGTCGGCGGCGCTGTCGCAGAACGAGTCGCGCGGCCACGCGGCCGGGCTGCTCGGCAACCCGGTCTCCAGCGCGCTGTTCACCGTGCTGCCGTGGCTGCCGTTCGCGCTGTCCGGCCTCGGCCGGATCGGGGCCTACCTGGGGTTGGTGGCGATCCGCACCGAGTTCCAGCAGCCGCGCCGCCCGGACCGCCCGCGCGACCTGCGGGCGGAGATCGCCGAGGGCTTCAACTGGCTGCGCGGGCAGCGCTTCATGCGGGCCGCGGTCGCGCTGGTCGCCGGGACGAACGTGCTGTTCCAGATCATGGGCCTGACCCTGGTGGTCACCGTGCAGCGGGCCGGCGGCTCGCCGGCCGTGCTGGGGGCGATCGGCGTGGTCTCCGGGCTCGGCGGGGTGCTGGGCGCGCTGTCCGGCTCGTGGTGGATGAAGCGCTTCTCGCCCGCCGCGATCATGACGGTGTCCTTCGCGCTGTGGGCGGTGCTGATGGCCTCCGTCGCGTTCACCGCCAACCCGTTCGCGCTGGCCGGCCTGTACGCCGGGATGAGCGGCGTGGGCGCGGCGATGAACGTCACCGCGGGCGTCTACCAGGCCCGGATCTGC
The DNA here is from genome assembly GCF_003751605.1 of Kitasatospora cineracea. Lineage (NCBI taxonomy): Bacteria > Bacillati > Actinomycetota > Actinomycetes > Kitasatosporales > Streptomycetaceae > Kitasatospora > Kitasatospora cineracea. Next base: position 776,167 of record NZ_RJVJ01000001.1, on the reverse strand, counting down.
CCGGACGAGCTACAGGGCCGGGCGGCCAGCTTCGCCGTCCTGGCGTCCTCCGGCGCCAACTCGCTGGGCGCGCTGTCGGCGGGCTTCCTGCTGGCCGCGCTCGGCCCGGCGCACACCGCGCTCGGCGCGGGCGCCGTGATGGCGCTGATCGTACTGCTCGCGCTGGCCAGCCCGGCGGTCCGCAGCGGCCGGGAGGTGATCGGGTAGCACCCGCCCCGCCACCCCGCAGGAGGGCGCCGGCCGCAGTCGCGGCCGGCGCCCTCCTGCGTGTGCGCAGCACCCGTGGGGCGCAAGGGATACCGGGAAAAAATAGGCCGCTTTGGAAAGGTCGCGGACGCAACGGCCCTACTGGAGAGAGAGGACCCATGAACGCGGATCTGAACTGGCGGCCGCTGGAGATCGGACCGTCCGACGTCGGCGCCGCCGCGACGGCCGAGGGCCTGCTCGCCCACCTGCGCGACCACGGCGACCTGGAGGACCTGCTGGTCAAGGAGAAGGCCGTGGTGTTCCGCGGCTTCGGCGTGGCGCCCGGCGAGCTCGACGGCGCCCTCGACCTGCTGCTGCCCAACCGGCTCGCCTACGTGCACGGCAACTCGCCGCGCACCAAGGTCGGCAAGAACGTGTACACCTCCACGGAGTACCCGCAGGAGTACACCATCTCGATGCACAACGAGATGTCGTACGCCCACCAGTGGCCCGCCCGCCTGGCGTTCTACTGCGAGGTCGCCCCGGCCACCGGCGGCGCCACCCCCGTGGTGGACGGCGTGCGCTGGCTGGAGGCGCTCGACGACGAGGTCCGCGAGGCCTTCGCGGGCGGCGTCCGCTACACCCAGAACCTGCACGACGGCTACGGCCTCGGCAAGAGCTGGCAGCAGACCTTCGAGACCGACGACCGCGGCGCCGTCGAGGAGTTCCTCGCGGGCGCCGAGGCCGGCTGGGAGTGGAAGGCCGACGGCACCCTGCGGATCACCCAGCTGCGCCGCGCCACCACCCGGCACCCGGTCGACGGCACCGAGGTCTGGTTCAACCAGGCCGACCAGTGGCACGCGGCCGGCCTCGGCGACGAGACCGCCGCCACCCTGGCCCGGATCCTCCCGCCGGAGGACCTGCCGCAGTCGGTGACCTTCGCCGACGGCTCGCCGATCCCCGCCGAGTGGGTGCTGCAGATCCGCGACCGCGGCCTCGACTCGGCCGTCGACGTCGACTGGAACGCCGGCGACCTGCTGCTGATCGACAACGTCATGGTCGGCCACGGCCGCCGCCCGTTCACCGGCAGCCGCCGCGTCCTGGTGGCGATGAGCAACAGCGCCGCCGACGCCGCCCGCGCCGAGCAGCTGCGGACGGCGGTGGACGCGGCATGACCACCACCCAGGCCCCGGCACAGGCCCTGCTGCCGCACCTGGTGGAGCACCGGCCCGGCGGCCCCGACCTGATCGCCACGATCACCGCCCGGCGGGCCGAACTGCGCCGCCGGCTGCTGGTCGACGGCGCGCTGCTGCTGCGCGGCTTCCCGGTCGGCGGCGTCGCGGGCTTCGAGGACGCCGTCCGGGCGCTGTCCGGCGAACCGCTCAGGTACGCCGAGCGCTCCTCGCCGCGCTCCACCATCGCGGGCAACGTCTACACCTCGACCGACTACCCGCCGGACGAGGAGATCTTCCTCCACAACGAGAACTCCTACCAGGCCAGTTGGCCGCGCCTGCTGTACTTCTACTGCGACGTCCCGGCCGAGACGCAGGGCGCCACCCCGCTGGCCGACGTCCGCGAGGTGCACCGGCTGGTCGACCCGCAGGTGCGCGCCGAGTTCGAGCGCCGCGGCTGGCAGGCCGTCCGCAACTTCCACCCCGGCTTCGGGGTCCCGTGGAGCTCCGTCTTCAACACCGGGGACCGCGCCGCCGTCGACGCCTACTGCGCCGAGCGCGGCATCCGCACCGAGTGGACCGGCGAGGACGGGCTGCGCACCGTCGCCCGCCGGGAGGCCGTGCACACCCACCCGGAGACCGGCGAGCGGGTCTGGTTCAACCACATCACCTTCTTCCACCACAGCACGCTCGCCCCCGACGTCGCCGAAGGGCTGCTGGAGCTGTTCGGCGAGGACGGCCTGCCCAGCAACACCTACTACGGCGACGGCGCGCCGATCCCCCGCGAGGTCACCGACCACCTGCGGGACTGCTACCGCAAGGCGTCCCGGCGCTTCGACTACCGGCAGGACGACATCCTGGTGGTCGACAACATGCTCGCCGCCCACGGCCGCGAGCCGTTCACCGGCCCGCGCCGGATCGCCGTGGCGATGACCGACCTGTACGACCCGGCCGCCGCCACCGGCGGGCCGGGCGACTGAGGAGCCGGACCCCATGCTGTCGCAGAAGCCCGCCCCGGGCCGTTCCCCCTGGCTGCGCACCTTCCTGCCGCGGCCCGCCGCCGCGGTGCGGCTGGTGTGCTTCCCGCACGCCGGCGGCGCCGCCAGCTCCTTCCGCGCGCTGGCCGAACTGCTGCCCGCCGACGTCGAGTTGACGGCCGTCCAGTACCCGGGGCGGCAGGACCGCTACCTGGCGCCGTTCGCCACCGACCTGCTCGCGCTCGCGGCGGACATCCACCGGGAGGTGGCGCCCCGGCTCGACCGGCCCACCGCCTTCCTCGGCCACAGCATGGGGGCCACCGTGGCGTACGAGACGGCCCGGCTGCTGCGGCCGCGCTTCCCGTCGCCGCTGCTCGCCCTGTTCGCCTCCGCCCGCCGCGCCCCCGACGCCTGCCGCCCCACCGGGCTCGACTTCGCCGGCGACGACGAGGCCGTCCGCGGCTTCATCCGGGAACTCGGCGGGTCCGGCGCCGACCGGCTGGAAGAGGAGGAGCTGTGGCAGCTCACCCTCCCGATGCTGCGCAGCGACTTCCTGCTCGCCGACGCCTACCGCCACCAGCCCGGCCCGCCGCTGGGCTGCCCGGTGATCGCCGTCGGCGGCGACCGCGACGCCCGCTTCACCCCCGAGGACGCCCGGCGCTGGTCCGCGCACACCGTCGGCGCCTTCGAGCAGCACGAACTGCCCGGCGGCCACTTCTACCCCGAGGAGTGCCCCGGACTCCTCGCCGCCCTGCTCACCGACGCCCTCGCCCGGCACGGCGCCCCGATCGCCGCGACCGCCGACCGACCCCTCGTGGAGAGCTGAGATGTCCCACCCGAACACGGTGCGCCTGCCCCTCACCGCGGCCCAGGCCGGGGTCTGGGCCGCCCACCAGCTCGACCCGACCGGCCTGCGGTTCACCATCGGCGAGTACCTGGACGTCCCCGAACCCGTCGACCCGGACACCTTCGCCGAAGCCTGGCGCACCGTCGTCGCCGAGTGCCAGGCCCTCCAGGTGCACGCCGTCGGCGAGGACGCCGACGGCCACTGGCAGCTGGTCGACCCCGGTTCCGCCCCGCCCGCCGCCTTCCACGACTTCTCCGACCACCTTGACCCGGAGGCCGCCGCCCGCGCCTGGCTGAGCGCCCGCTTCGACGAGCCCGTCGACCTGGCCGCCGGGCCGCTCTCGCACGCCGCCCTGCTGCGCCTCGCCCCGGACCGGCACTGGGTCCACCACCGCTACCACCACGTGGTCGCCGACGGCATCGGCTACTCCCTGGTCCTCGGCCGGCTCGCCGCCGTCCACCGCGCGCTGCGCGCGGGAGAGCCCGTCGGCCCGTCCCCGTTCGAACCGCTCGCGGTGCTGGTCGAGGAGGACGCCGCCTACCGCCGCTCCGAGCAGTACGCCGAGGACCGCCGCTACTGGACCGAACGGCTCGCCGACCGCCCGATGCCCGCCCGGCTCACCGGCCGCGCCGTGCGCACCGAACCCGCCGCCGGCCCCGCCGCCTGGGAACGGGCCCAGCGGCTGCGCGCCGACGCCGCCCTCGACCCCGCCACCATGCGGGCCGTCCGGGCCGCCGCCCGGGCCGGCCGCACCAGCTGGCTGACCGTGCTGGTCGCGCTCACCGCCGCCTACCTGCACCGCGCCACCGGCCGCGAGGACGTCGTGCTGGCCCTGCCGGTCGCCGCCCGCACCACCCCCGCCGCCCGCCGCACCCCCGCGATGGTCACCAACACGGTGGCGCTGCGGCTGGCCGTCACCGCCGGGACGTCACTGGAGTCGCTGCTGCCCGCCGCCGACGCCGAGATCCGGGCCGCCCTCGCCCACCAGCGCTTCCGGCACGAGGACCTGCTCGCCGCGCTCGGCCTGTCCGGCAGCGACGTCGGCTTCATCGGCACGATGGCCAACCTGATGTCGCACGACCCGCGGCTCGGCTTCGGCGACCGGCCCGCCACCCCCGTCAACCTGTCCTCCGGCCCGGCCCCCGACCTGACCGTCTCGGTGCAGGACCGCGCCGACGGCGGCGAGGGCGCCCGGATCGCCTTCGACGCCCACCCCGGCCACTTCGACACCGCCGAACTGCTCGGCCACCGCGACCGCTTCCTGCGGCTGGTGCGGGCCGCGCTCGCCGCCCCCGCCGCCCCGCTCGGCACCCTCGACCTGCTCGGCGCGGACGAACGCCACCGGCTGCTCCACGAGTGGAACGCCACCGACCGGCCGCTGCCCGACACCTGCCTGCCCGAGCTGTTCGCCCGGCAGGCCGCCGCCACCCCCGACGCGGTCGCCGTCTCCCAGGACGGCCACCGCCTCACCTACCGGCAGCTGGACGCCGACTCGCTCGCCCTGGCCCGCACCCTCGCCGCCCGCGGCATCGGACCGGAGAGCTTCGTCGCCGTCGCCGTGCCGCGCTCCCCGCTGTCGATCACCGCCCTGCTCGCGGTGGTCCGGGCCGGCGCCGCCTACCTGCCCGTCGACCCCGGCTACCCGGCCGAGCGGATCGCCCAACTGCTCTCCGACAGCGCCCCCGCGCTGGTCCTCACCACGCCCGACACCGCCGACCGGCTCCCGGCCGGCGCGCCCCGGCTGCTGCTGCCCGCCCCCGGGACCGCCGACGCCGATCGCGCCCTCCCGGTCCCGGACCGGGAGAACCCGGCGTACCTGATCTACACCTCCGGCTCCACCGGCACCCCCAAGGGCGTCGTCGTCCCGCACCGCGGCGTGGTCAACCTGGTCCTCGACCACCTCGAGCGGCTCGCCCTCGGCCCCGGCAGCCGGGTCACCCAGCTGCTGTCGCCCGGCTTCGACGCCGCCGTGCAGGAGATCTGGCCGTGCCTGCTGTCCGGCGCCGAACTGCTGCTGCCGCCCGCCGCCGGACTCCCGCTGGGCGCCGAACTCGTCGCCTTCCTCGCCGAGCGGCGCGCCACCCACATGACGCTGCCCCCGGTGCTGCTCGCCGCCCTGCCCGACGCCGAACTGCCCGCCCTGCGCTCCGTGGTGGTCGGCGGCGACAGCGTCGAACCGGAGACCGTCCGCCGCTGGTCCGCCGGGCGCGCCCTGCGCAACCACTACGGGCCCACCGAGATGTCCTGCACCGTCTCCGGCAGCGACCCGCTCACCGCCGACGAGGCCCCGCCGATCGGCCGCCCGATCGCCAACACCCGGCTGCACGTCCTCGACGGGGACCTCGCCCTCGTCCCGACCGGCGCCGCCGGCGAGCTGTACGCCACCGGCGCCGGCACCGCCCGCGGCTACCTCGGCCGCCCCGGCCTGACCGCCGAACGCTTCCTGCCCTGCCCGTACGGCCCGCCCGGCACCCGGATGTACCGCACCGGCGACCTGGTGCGCCGCCGCCCCGACGGCCGGCTGGACTTCCTCGGCCGGGCCGACGGCCAGGTCAAGATCCGCGGCTACCGGATCGAACCCGGCGAGGTCGAGGCGGCGCTGGCCGCCGTCGACGGGGTCGCCGAGGCCGTGGTCGCCGCCCACGGCGACCAGCCCTCCGACCGCCGCCTGGTCGGCTACGCGGTCGCCCGGCCCGGCACCGCGCTCGACCCGGTCGCGCTGCGCGCCGCCGTCGCCCGCACCCTGCCCGACTTCATGGTGCCCGCCGCCGTGCTACTGCTGGACGCCCTCCCGCTCACCCCGCACGGCAAGGTCGACCGCCGGGCGCTGCCCGCCCCCGACTTCGCCGCCCGGGCCGCCGGCAAGGCCGCCCGCACCCCCGTCGAGGCGCTGCTGTGCCGGCTCTTCGCCGACGTGCTGGGCACCGGGCCGGTCGGCGCCGACGAGTCGTTCTTCGACTGCGGCGGCGACTCCATCCAGGCCATCCAACTGGTCGCCCGGGCCCGCGAGGAGGGGCTGCGGCTGACCGCGGGCGAGGTGCTGCGCCACCGCACCCCCGAGGAACTCGCCACCGTCGCCCGCACCGACCCGGCGGCCGGCGCCGAACCCGCCGGGGCCGGGACCGGGGAAATCGCCCCCACCCCGATCCTGCGCTGGCTGGCCGCCCTCGCCGGCGGGGCCGGGACCGCCGCCGTCGCCGGGTTCAACCAGTCCGTGCTGCTGCGCACCCCCGCCGACGCCACCGCGGACTCGCTGGCCGCCGCGCTCCGGACGCTCACCGACCACCACGACGCGCTGCGGATCGCGCTGGCCGCCGACTGGACCGCCGCGGTCCGCCCGGCCGGGACCGTCCCGGTCGGCCTGCGCACCGCCCCCGCCGGGGCCGACCGGGCCGCCGAGGCCGCCGCCGCCCGCGACCGCCTCGACCCGGCCGGCGGCACCGTCCTGCAGGCCGTGCACTTCGCCGACCGGCGCGAACTGCTGCTGGTCGTCCACCACCTGGCCGTCGACGGCGTCTCCTGGCGGATCCTGCTGCCCGACCTGGCCGCCGCCGAGGCCGCCGCCCGGGCCGGCCGCACCCCCGACCTGCCGCCCGCCACCACCTCGCTGCGCGGCTGGGCCGCCCGGCTCGCCGCCACCGCCGCCGACCGCCGGCCCGAACTCCCGGCCTGGCAGCGGATCGCCGCCACCCCCGACCCCGGCTCCGGCCCGCTCACCCCCGGCCCGCGCCGCCGCACCGCCTTCACCCTGCCCCCCGCCCCGACCGCCCGGCTGCTCGCCGACCTGCCCGGCGCGCTGCGCGCCGGACCGGACGAACTGCTGCTCACCGCGCTGGTCCGGGCCGTCGCCCGGCTGCGGGCCGAACGCGGGCAGCCCGGCGGCGACGTGCTGCTCGACCTGGAGGTGCACGGCCGCCAGGAGGACGCCGTCGGCCTGCCCGCCGCCGACCTGTCCCGCACCGTCGGCTGGTTCACCGCCCTGCACCCGGTCGCGCTGCCGCCCGGCCCGGCCGACGACCCGGCCCGCGCCCTCAAACTGGTCAAGGACCGGCTGCGCTCCCGCCCCGGCGACGGCCTCGGCCACGGCCTGCTGCGGCACCTGGACGGCGCCGACGGCCTCGCCGGCACCCCCGAACTGGCCTTCAACTACCTCGGCCGGCTGCCCGGCGACCGCGGCTTCGACTGGGACCTGCTGCCCGGCGACGGCCCGCTGGTCGACGGCTTCGACCCGCGGATGCCCGCCGCGCACGCCCTGGAGATCACCGCGATCACCCACGAGGGCGCCGCCGGACCCGAACTGCACGCCGCCCTGGAAGGCCCCGCCGACCGCTTCGAGGCCGTCGGCGCGGACCGGCTCGCCGCCCTCTGGCAGCAGGAGCTGGCCGCCCTCCCGGCCGCCGCCGACCAGCCCGGCGCCGCCGGGCTGGTGCCCGCCGACGTGCCGCTGGCCGGCCTCGACCAGGGCCGCCTGGAGGCCCTGGAGCGCGCCCACCCCGGCCTCACCGACGTGCTGCCGCTCACCCCCCTCCAGGAGGGCTTCCTCTTCCACACCCTGATCGACGGCCGCGACAGCGACGCCTACCTCACCCAGCTGGTCGCCGACCTGCGCGGCCCGCTCGACCCCGACCGGCTCCGGGCCGCCGCCGGACGGCTGCTGGAGCGCCACCCCGCGCTGCGGGCCGGCTTCTGCCACGAGGGCCTGGACCGGCCCGTCCAACTGGTCCGCGACGGCCTCGAACCGCCCTGGAGCGCCGCCGACCTGTCCGGCCTGCCCGAGCCGGAGCGGACCGCCGAGCGCGACCGGCGCACCGCCGCCGAGCAGGCCCGCCCGTTCGACCTGGCCGCGCCGCCGCTGCTGCGCGTCCTGCTGCTGCGACTGGGCGCGGACCAGCACCGGCTGGTGCTCACCAACCACCACATCCTGTGGGACGGCTGGTCCACCCCCGTGCTGCTCGACGAGCTGTTCGCGCTGTACGCCGGGGCCGCCGACCTGCCGCCGGCCCGCCCGGTGCGGGAGTACCTGGCCTGGCTGGCCGGGCAGGACACCGCCGCGGCCGGCCGGGCCTGGGCGGCCGCGTTCGCCGGCCTGGAGGGCCCCACCCACCTGGTGCCGGAGGCCGCCGAGGGCGAGCCGGTGCCGCAGCAGCAGCTGCGCGAGGAGCTCACCGAGGAGGCCACCGACCGGCTCCAGCGCCGGCTGCGCGCCCTCGGGGTGACGCTCAACACCGCGGTGGAGGCCGCCTGGGGCCTGTTCCTGGCCCGGACGGCCGGCACCGAGGACGTCGTCTTCGGCACCTCCGTCTCCGGCCGCGACGCCGAACTGCCCGGCGTGGAACGGATGGTGGGCATGCTCACCAACACCCTGCCGGTCCGGGTCGCGCTCCGCGACGAGGAGAGCCTGGGCGAGCTGCTGGTCCGCCTCCAGGACGAGCAGAACCGGCTCGCCGCCCACCACCACCTGGGCCTGGCCGACATCCAGCGGCTGGCCGGCGTCGGACCGCTGTTCGACACCACCACCGTCTGCCTCAACTACCCCGTGGACCTCGACGCCTTCGACGCCCTGCCCGGCGGCCTGCGGCTCACCGCCCTGGACGCCCGGGACGGCACCCACTACCCGCTGCGGATGGCCGTGATCCCCGGCCCGCGCCTGCGGCTGTGGCTCGGCCACCGGCCCGACTGCTACGGCCGCGAGGAGGCCGGACAGGTGCTGGACCGCTTCCGCCGCCTGCTGGAGCTGATCGCCGACCACCCCGAGGAGCGGGTCGGGGACATCGACATCCTCACCGCCGGGGAACGGGCGGCCCTGCTCGTCGCCTGGGGCGGCTACGGCAGCTGACCGCGCACCGCCCCCCGCCCGTACCCACACCACCGAGAGAGACGGCCATGACCACCGACTTCTTCGGCCACCGCAACGTCGGCGACGCGCTCGCCGCGCGGGCGGCCGCGCACCCCGACCGGACCGCGCTGACCATCCACCGGGGCTCCGCCGGACCGGCCCCCGAATCGCTGACCTTCGCCGAACTGCACCGCCGGGCCCGGCTGCGGGCCGCCGCGCTGGCCGACCGGTTCGCCCCGGGCGGGCGCGTCCTGCTGGCGCTGCCGACCTCCACCGAGTTCGTCGAGGTCTACCTGGGCTGCCTGCTGGCCGGCCTGGTCGCGGTGCCCGTCCCCGTCCCCGGCGGCTCGGCGCACGCCACCGCGCGGGTCGCCGCCGTGGTCCGCGACTGCACCCCCGGGCTGGTCCTCGCCACCGGCCAGGACCGGGCCGCGCTCTGCGAGTGGCTGCTCACCCAGGACCTGGACGTCCCGGTCGAGGCGGTCGCCCCGGTCGGCGACAGCCCGGCGGACGGCCCGCGCCCGCTGCCGGACCTGCCGGACACCGGCCCCGACACCCTCGGCGTCCTGCAGTACAGCTCCGGCTCCACCGGCACCCCCAAGGGCGTGATGCTCAGCCACGGCAACATCCTGGCCAACGCCCGCGCCTTCAGCACCGACTGCGGGATCGGCCCGGACGACCGCTTCGGCAACTGGATCCCGCTCCACCACGACATGGGCCTGTTCACCCAGCTCAGCACCGCCCTGCTGCTCGGCGCGACCAGCGTGCTGATGCCGCCGGCCGAGTTCGTCAAGCGGCCCGTCGAGTGGCTGCGGATGATGGACCGCCACCGGATCACCGTCACCGCCGCCCCGAACTTCGCCTTCGACCTGTGCCTGCGGCTGGTCACCGACCAGCACCTCGCCGAACTCGACCTGTCCGCGCTGAAGTTCCTCGCCAACGGCTCCGAGCCGATCCACGCCCCCACCCTCACCGCGTTCGCCGACCGGTTCGCCGCGGCCGGCCTGGCCCGCACCGCCGTCTCGCCCGGCTACGGCCTCGCCGAGGCCACCGTCTTCGTCTGCGCCAAGGCCCCCGGCACCGACCCGACCGTCCGCACCGTCGACCCGGCCGCCGCCGAGCGCGGCACCGTCCGGCCCGCCGAGCAGGGCCGCCCGCTGGTCGGCCTCGGCCTGCCCGGCGGCTTCGAGTCCCGGATCGTCGACCCGGACACCCGCCGGGTGCTGCCCGACGGCGCGGTCGGCGAACTGTGGCTGCGCGGCGACAGCGTCGGCTCCGGCTACTGGAACCGCCCCGACCTGACCGAGGAGGTGTTCGGCGCCCGCACCGCCGACGGCGACGGCCGCCGCTGGCTGCGCACCGGCGACCTCGGCACCCTGCTCGACGGCGAACTGTTCCTCACCGGCCGGCTCAAGGAGATGCTGGTCCTGCGCGGCCGCAACCTGTTCCCGCAGGACCTCGAACAGGAGGCCCGCGCCGCCCACCCCGCGCTGAACGGCTTCTTCGGCGCCGCCTTCCCGGTGCCCGCCCCGGACGAGCGGGTGGTCCTGGTGCACGAGATCGACCCGCGGGTGCGCGGCAACGGCCCGGCCGAGGTCGCCGCCGCCGTCAAGCAGCGGTTGACCGCCGAACTCGGCGCCCCGATGCGCAACGTGGTGCTGGTCCGGCGCGGCTCGGTGCGCCGCACCACCAGCGGCAAGGTGCAGCGCACCGCGATGCGCGAGGAGTTCCTGGCCGGCGCGCTGTCCGTGGTGCACGCCGAACTCGAACCCGCCGTCCGGATGCTGCTGCCCGCCGAGGCCGCCGGCACCGCCGAGGCCGCCGACACCGCGGCCGAGCCGCTGCCGCTGGGGGGTGCCGCGTGAGCACCACCGCCACCGCCCCCGCCGTCGCCGTCGCCGACGAGCTGGACGGCCTGCTGGCCGAGCGGCTCACCCCCGCCCTGCTGGCCGCCCTGGACCGGGACGAGGAGTTCCCGGCCGGCCCGCTCGCCCTGCTCGACGCCTTCGGCCTGCCCGCCCACTACGTGCCCGCCGAGCACGGCGGCCGGCTCACCGACCACGAGGTGCTGCTCGGCCTGTGGCGCACCCTGGCCCGCCGCGACCTCACGCTGGCCGTCGCCCACGGCAAGACCTACCTGGGCACCGCCCCGGTGTGGATCGCGGGCAGCGAGCGGCAGTGCCGGGAGCTGGCCGGGCGGGTGCTCGGCGGCGCCCGGGTCGCCTGGGCGCTGTCCGAGCCCGGCCACGGCGCCGACCTGCTGGCCAACGAGGCCACCGCCGTCCGCACCGGCAGCGGCAGCGGTGACGGGACCGACAACACCGACAACACCGACGGCTGGCGGCTGGACGGCACCAAGTGGCCGATCAACAACGCCACCCGGGGCAGCCACCTGACCGTGCTGGCCCGCACCGGCGAGCCGGGCCACCCGCGCGCCCACAGCCTGCTGCTGGTCGACAAGGCGGCCCTCGACCCGGCCGCCCACCGCCCGCTGCCGAAGGCCCGCACCCACGGCATCCGCGGCGTCGACATCTCCGGCATCGAGTTCACCGGCGCCGTGCTGCCCGCCGACGCCCTGCTCGGCGCCGAGGGCACCGGCACCGAGACGGTGCTGCGCGCCCTGCAGCTGACCCGCACCATGTGCGCGGCGCTCTCGCTCGGCGCGGGCGAGCACGCGCTGCGGCTGACCGCGGAGTTCGCCGCCGAGCGGATCATCCAGCAGAAGCCGCTGGCCGAACGGGCCCACGTGCGCGCCGTGCTGGCCCGCTGCGGGGCGCTGCTGGCGGCCACCGAGGCCGCCGCGATCACCGGCGTCCGCTCCGCGCACGCCCTGACCGGCGAGCTCAGCGTGGTCTCCGCGGTGGTCAAGGGCCTCGCCCCGACCCTGGTCGACGGCGTGATCGGCGAGCTGGCCGAGCTGCTCGGCTCGCGCTCCTTCCTCACCGACGTGTACCGGGACGGGGCGTTCCAGAAGGTCTGGCGCGACCACCAGATCGTCGCGGTCTTCGACGGCTCCACGCCGGTCAACCGCAACGCGCTGGCCCTCCAGTTCCCGCGGCTGGTGCGCTCCTTCGCGGCCGGCACCGCAGACGCCGAGGGCCTCGCCGAGGCCGCCGCCGCCGGCACCCCGCCCCGCCCGCTGGACCGCACGGCGCTCGCCCTGCTCTCCCGCACCGGCTGCTCGACCGTCCAGTCGCTGCCCGCGCTGGCCGCCGAGCTGGCGGTCGACGGCGCGCCCGAGGCGCTGCTCGACCAGGTCCGCGACCTGGTCGGGCTGGCCGACGAGCTGCACTGGCGGCTCGCCGAGGTCCGCCCGGCCGCCCACCCCGAGCACGAGGCGTACGAACTCGCCGCCGGCTACGAGCTGCTGTACGCGGCGGCCGCCGCGCTGCGGCTGTGGCACGCCAACCGGGCCGGCCACCCGGACGAGCCGCTCTGGCAGGACGCCCTGTGGATCCGCGCCGCCCTGCGCGAGCTGCTCGGCCGGCTCGCCGCCCGGCTCGAACGGGAGGCCCCGGCCGCCGCCGCGGACGACGACCTGCTCACCGACCGGATGGCGGCGGCGGTGCTGCGCGGCGTGCGCGAGCACACCCCCGTCACCCCGTTCGGAACGCCCCTGGCCACGGAGGACCAGTCGTGATCACTGTCACCGAGACCCCGGCCGACCTGCTGGACGCCGCCCTCGGCGACCCGTGGGACGCGGCCAACCCGGTCGGCTTCACCGGGATCCTGGCCGCCGACGAGCGGCAGGAGATGTTCGCCGAGGGGGAGCGCCGGCTCGACGCGTTCGGGCTGAACGCCGAGTTCGTGCCGGTCCGGCACGGCGGGCGGCTCGGCCGGGCCGACCGGCTGGCGGCCGCGCTGCGCACGCTGTGGCGCCGCGACCCCTGCCTGGGCCTGGGCTACGGGTTCAGCTCGTTCATCGCCTCGGTCAACCTGTGGAGCGCGGGCGACGAGCAGCAGCGGCGCACCGCCGCCGGGATGCTGCTGGACAACCGCAAGATCGCCTCGGTCTACCACGAGCTCGCGCACGGCAACGACTTCGCGCACGCCGAGTTCGCGGCCCGCCCGGCGCCCGGCGGCGGCTGGCTGCTGAACGGCACCAAGGAGATCGTCACCAACTTCCGGCGGGCCGACGCCCTGGTGGTGTTCGCCCGCACCGACGAGGCCCGGGGCAGCCGCAGCCACAGCCAGTTCTTCGTCCGCAAGGACGGCCTGCCCGACGGCGCGCTGCGCTACCTGGACCGCTTCCCCAGCTCCGGGATGCGCGGCGTGCAGCTCGGCGGCGGCCGGTTCACCGACTGCCCGGTGCCCGACGGCGCGCTGCTCGGCGAGCCCGGCCGGGGCATCGAGACCGCGCTGAAGTCCTTCCAGCTGACCCGCAGCATCATCCCGTCGATGTGCGTCGGCCCGCTGGACACCGCGCTGCGCACCGCCGTCGGCTTCGCCCTGGAGCGCCGGCTGTACGGCGGCGCCGCCGCCGACCTGCCGTACGTGCGCACCGTGCTGGGCCGGGCGTTCGCCGACCTGCTGGCCGTGGACGCGTTCACCACGGTGGTGGTCCGGGCCCTGCAGGTGCTGCCGGAGGAGACCCCGGTGCTCGCCTCGGCGTCCAAGTACCTGGCCTCCCGGATGCTGCTGGACACCCTGGAGGAGCTGCGCGGCGTCCTCGGCGCGCAGTCCTACCTGCGCGAGGGCCCGTACGCGGTGTTCCAGAAGATGGCCCGGGACGTCGCCCCGGCGACCTTCGGCCACGCCTCCCGCTCGGCCTGCCTGGTGACGGTCCTGCCGCAGCTGCCCCGGCTGGCCCGGCGCGCCTGGTTCGCCTCCGCGCCCGCCCCCGCCGGGCTGTTCGACCTGGACGCCGACCTGCCGGAGCTCGACTTCGGCCTGCTCGCGGCCGGCTCGCCGCACACCGACGGCCTGGCCGCGACCCTGGTCGAGACCGCCGAGCGGCTCGGCGGCCGGGGCCCGGCCGGGCGGCTGGCCGCCCGCTTCCGGGACGAGCTGGCGGCGCTGCGCGAGGAGTGCCGGGCGCTCGCCCCGCAGGACATCACCATCGGCGCGTCCCCGCGCGCCCACGCCGCGGCCGGCCGCTACACCGTGGTGCTGGCCGCCGCCGCGGTGCTCGGCGTGTGGTGGCACGGACAGGGCGGCCCGCGCCCCGAACTCCAGGACGAGGCCGCCCTGCTGGCCGCCCTCGACCGGCTCGACCGGCGGCTGCCCGGCCGGTCCGTGCTCACCGCCGCCGAGCGCGCCGACCTGGACCGGCAGCTGTTCGACCGGGCCGTCGAGCGCTTCGCCGACCGCTGCCTGTTCGACCTGACGGCCCGTCACATCCCGGGCTGAGCAGGCCCGTTCCTCACGACCCCACCGAACCGAACCCAGGAGACCCGCATGTCCGCACCCGCCGCCGAGTCCGCCGCCCCCGCCACCGCCGAGGAGATCCGCGGCTGGATCGCCGACCGCGTCGCCTACTACCTGCAGCGCCCGGCCGAGGAGATCGACCCGGCCGTGCCGCTCACCGAGTACGGCCTGGACTCGGTCTACGCCTTCGCCCTGTGCGGCGACATCGAGGACGCCCTGCACCTGTCGGTCGACCCGACGCTGGTGTGGGACGTCAACACCGTCGACGCCCTGGCCGCCCACCTGTCCGGCCTCGCCCGGGGCCGCTGACCCGCAGATATAGCCCGTCCACCAGACGTCGTACAGGACCGGCCGGAAGGCTGGTCCCACCGACGGAACGCGGCAGCCCGCCGCGGAGCTCCCGAGGAGAACCAGCCGCATGCCCACGCCGACCTCCCCCGCCCGCCCCGCCACCGACGAGGAGTTCCTGGCCGACTTCCTGCCCCGGCTCACCCGGCCCGCCGAGGAGCTGGACGCCCACCCCGACCCGGCCGCCCTGCTGGAGGCCGTCGCCGACCTCGGCCGGCGCGCCGTCGGCGACCCGGACGCCTTCTTCACCCAGCAGTACCTGCTGTCCCGGATCTACGGGTTGCACACCCAGCTCCCGACCGGTCCGACCGCCGAGACCTCGACCGTCCTGCACGCCGTCACCCGCCGGCTGGAGCAGGACACCGCGGACGCCGAGGACAGCTGGATCGACCCCGCGCTGTACGACGGCATGCCCGACGACCCGGCGGCGTTCGTCGCCTGGCTCAAGGGCGTCGCCCGCGAGCACCCGGTCTTCAAGCACCCCTACTACCACCGCTTCCTGCGCAACGAGGCCACCCCGGACGACCTGCGCAGGTTCGTCCTCCAGGAGTCCTCGGTCGACTCCCGCTTCGACGACCTGCTGGCCGCCATGCAGATCGGCACCGACGGCGTCACCAAGATGGAGATCGCCAAGAACTTCTGGGACGAGATGGGCAACGGCAACCCCGCCGAGGTCCACACCGTCCTGTTCGACCGGATCATCCGGCACTTCGGGATCACCGACGAGGAGCTCTCCGAGCACCTCTCCGCGGAGGCCCTGCTCGGCGGCAACCTCGCCGTGCTGATCTGCCGCTACCGCGGCCTGTTCGCCGAGGCCGTCGGCCACCTCGCCATCGCCGAGTGGCTGGCCCCGGACCGCTTCTCGCAGGTCCTGCACGCCTGGCAGCGGCTCGACCTGCCGCCGGACGGCATCACCTACCACAAGCTGCACATCGGCATCGACGCCCACCACGCCAGCGCCTGGTTCGCCCACGTGGTCAAGCCGATGGCGGACAGCCCCGAGGCCCGGCGCGCCATCACCCGCGGCGCCCTGTGGCGGCTCAACTCCTCCGGTCGCTACCTCGACCGCATCCTGAACCTCGTCTGATGGCCGGCGCAGCGACCGCCGCCGCCCCGGGCCGCGCGCGGATCGCGCTCGCCCTGCTCGCCGTGTGGGTGCTCTGGGGATCGACCTTCCTCGGCATCCGCGTGGTGGTCCGCACCGTGCCCCCGCTGCTCGCCGCCGGCGTGCGCTTCACCCTCGCCGGGGCGCTGCTGCTCGCCGTCCTGGCCTGGCGGTGGCGCCGCCGCGGCGAACCGGGCCCGCGGGCCCGGATGCGGGGCCGGCTGGGCCGGTCCGCGCTGCTCGGCGTGCTGTACTTCCTCGGCTCCAACGGGCTGGTCAGCATCGCCTCCGAGCGGCTGCCGTCCGCCGCCGCGGGCACGTACTTCGCCACCGTCCCGCTCTGGGTGCTGGCGGTGGGCGCGCTCACCGGCGGCCGGGTCACCCGCGCCGACCTCGGCGCGACCCTGCTCGGCCTGGTCGGGGTGGCCACCCTGCTGGGCTTCGAACCCGGAGCCCTGCTGCCCTCGCTGCTGGTCCTGCTGGCCGCCCTGCTGTGGGCGGTCGGCGGCCGGCTGGCGGTCCCGGCCCCGCGCCGGGACGCCGCCCCCGACCCCGGGGCGGCCCTCACCAGCGCCGTCCAGATGACCTCCGGCGGGCTCGCCCTGCTGGCCGCCTCGGCGGCCGGCGGCGAGTGGCCGCGGCTGCACCCGGCGGACCTCGGGGCGGCCGTCTGGCTGGCCGAGGCCCACCTGGTGCTGCTCGGCTCGCTGGTCGGGTTCCTCGCCTACACCTGGCTGACCGCCCGGGTCGACCAGCGCCTCACCAGCACCTACTCGTACGTCAACCCGCTCGTCGCGGTGGTGCTGGGCGTGCTCGTCCTCGGCGAGCGGATCGGGGCGGCGACCGTCGCCGGCACCGCGTTCCTCACCGTCGCGGTCGGCTGGACGGTCCTCGGCGCGGCCCGCCGCGACCGGGCCGCCGCCGTCCCCGCCGCACCGCCCCTCCCGTCCGTCCCGCCCGTCCCGCAGCTGCGCCCCGCACTGCCCGTACCCGTCAGGAGCCCATGACATGAGCGTCCGCACCGCCGAGTCCGTCCGCGACCGCCTGGCCGCCACGCTGAGCCTGATCAAGAAGCGCGACGTCTCCGCCGAACTCGACCGGGACGACGACTTCATGCGCGTCCTCAACCTCGACTCGCTGGACGCCGTCGAGCTCACCGTCCGCCTCGGCAGCGACTTCGGCATCGAGTTCGGCGCCGAACCGGAGGACCTCGACGCGCTGGAGAGCCTGAACGCGCTGGTCGCCCTGGTCGAGCGGCGGGCCGCCCGATGACCACCGCCCCGGCGGCGGCCGACACCCACCGCCTGACCGCGGCGCTCGGCCGGCACGACCCGTCCCGGCCGGCCCTGGCCGGCCCGGACGGCACCCTGGCCTACGGCGAACTGCACGCCGGCGCCAGGGCCGTGGCGGCCGGCCTGCGGGAGCGCGGACTGCGCCCCGGCACCCGGGTCGCCGTCCACGGCGAGAAGAGCACCGCCACCGTCACCGCGATGCTCGGGGTGCTGCTGGCCGGCGGCGCGTACGTCCCGCTCGACCCGTCCGCGCCCGAGGAGCGCCGCCGGGCGCTGCTCACCGACTCCGGCAGCCCCTGGCTGCTGGCCCGCCGCCCCCGCCTCGACGCGCTCGCGGCGCAGCGCCTGCCGGTGCCGGTGCTGGCCGTCGAGGACCTGCTCGCCGTCCCCGCCCCGGACGGCTGGCGGGCCGCCGACCCGGCCCCCGCCGACCCCGCCTACGTGCTGTACACCTCCGGCTCGACCGGCCGCCCCAAGGGCGTGCAGATCCACCACGGCGCGCTGGAGGCGTTCTTCGCGGCCGTCGACCCGGTGCTGGAGATCGGCCCGGACGCGGTCTGCCTGAACACCACCGCCCTGCACTTCGACGGCTCGGTCGCCGACCTGCTGCTGCCGCTGCTGCGCGGCGCGCTCGTCCACCTCAGCCCGTCGGTGCTGCTGCCCGCCGCGGTGCTCGGCACCGTCGTCCGCGAGCGGGTCACCCACCTGACCGCGGTCGGCTCCACCCTGACCCTGCTCGCCCAGCACGGCACCGGCCTGGCCGGCCGCGACCTGGGCGCGCTGCGCCGGATCCTGACCGGCGCCGAGGTGCTCAACCCGGCCACCGTGCAGTCCTGGCTGCACGCCGCGCCGAACCTGGTCGTGGTCAACGGCTACGGCCCGACCGAGACCACCTGCGGCATCGCCTTCGAGCCGATCTCGGCCCGCGAGCCCGGCCGCACCGAGCCCTACCCGATCGGCCCGCCGCTGCCCGGCGTCGGCATCGCCTTCCTCACCGAGGACGGCGGCCTCGACCCGGACGGGCCCGGCGAGATCCTGGTCTCCGGCCCGCAGGTGATGACCGGCTACCTCGACCGCCCCGAGGAGGAGGCCGCCGCCTTCCTGCACCGCGACGGCGTCCGCCACTACCGCACCGGCGACCTCGGCGCCCGCCGCGCCGACGGCGTGCTGCTGTTCCGCGGCCGCCGCGACGACGAGGTGAAGATCCGCGGCTACCGGATCAACCTCAACGAGGTGCGCCGGGTGCTGGAGACCCACCCCGCGGTCGGCCGGGCCTTCGTCGCCGCCGTCCCCGACCCGCGCGAGGGCCTCGCCCTGGCCTGCGCGGTGCTGGCGCCCGACACCGGCGCCGGGCCCGCCCCCGAACTGTCCGAGCCCGCCGAGGCGGAGGCCGCCGCCCTGGTCGCGCACACCGCCGCCGCACTGCCGCGCTACATGGTGCCCCGGCACTGGCGCCGGCTGTCGGCCTTCCCCGCGCTGTCCAACGGCAAGCCCGACCTGCGGCAGGTCCGCGCCCTGCTGCACGCGGCGGTGGCCCGGTGAGCCTCGCCGCGGCCGCCCGCACCGGCTGGTTCACCCCGGCCGAGGACGAGCTGCGGGCCCGGCTCACCGCCCACCTGGAACGGGCCGTCGCCCCCCGGATCGAGGAGTGGGAGCGCCACGGCGCGATCCCGCTGCGCGAGGTGCTGCAGGGCCTCGCCGGGCAGGGCTTCCTCGGGATGCGCTTCCCCGCCGCGGTCGGCGGCGGGGGCGGCACCGCCTGGGACCACGTGGTGCTCGCCGAGTGCCTGGGCGCGCTGCCCTCCGACAGCGTCGGCATGTCCGTCACCGTGCACAACGACATGGTCGCGCCGATGATCGCCGAGGCCGGCACCCCCGAGGCCGTCGACCGCTTCCTGCGGCCCGCGCTGGCCGGCGACTGCCTGCTCGGCCACGCCGTCTCCGAGGCCGGCGCCGGCTCCGACGTCGCCGCGGTCGCCGCCACCGCCCGCCAGGTGCCCGGCGGCTACCGGGTCAGCGGGACCAAGCGCTGGGCGGTCGCCGGGCAGTACGCCGACGCCTTCGCGGTGCTGGCCCGGCTGCCCGAGGCCCGCGCCCCGTTCGGCTACGTGCTGCTGATGGTGCCGGTCGAGGCCGAGGGCCTGACCGTGCTGCCCGCCGACCCGACCCTCGGGCTGCGCGCCGCGGGCGTCGCCGGGGAGGTCGTCCTCGACGAGGTGCACGTGCCCGCCGAGCACCGGATCGGCGGCCACGGCCTCGGACTGGTCACCCAGCTGCGGCAGTTCGAGCCCGAGCGGATCGTCTCCGCCTGCCGGGCCCTGGCGATCGCCGACACCCTGCTGCAGCGCACCGGCGAACGGCTGCGCGCACGCGTCACCTTCGGCGCGCCGGTCGCCACCCGCCCCGACGTGGCCGGCCGGCTGGCCGCGCTGCGCGCCGAGGTCGAGGCGGTCCGCCAGCTCGCCTACACCGGCATCGACCGCTGGGTGAGCGGCGGCGACCACCGGGCGCTGTCCGCCGCGGTCAAGTACCGCTCCAGCCGGCTCGCCCGCACCGTCGCCCGGACCTGCCTGCACCTGCACGGCGCCCACGGCCAGCTCACCGACGCCCCGGTGAACCGGGCCTTCCGCGACACCCGGCTGTTCTCCATCTCCACCGGATCGGACGAAATGATGCTCACCGCCCTCGCCCGCCTCCAGGGGTGGCCCGGTGAATGACCGGACGATCACCGACCCCCGGACCGCCCCGCGCGGCCCCGGCACCGGCGCGGCCGACCCGGCCTTCCGGGCCCGGCTGGACGGCTTCCTGACCGAGCACCGGGCGCTGCTCGACGACCCGCGCTGGGAGGACGGCACCCCGCCGGTGCCCGCCCTGCTGGCCGCGGCCGGCGCCGCCGGACTGTTCCGGGACGCCTGGGCGGCCGGCCCGGCCGACCGCCCCCGGGCGCTGTGGCGGGCCGTCGACCTGCACGCCGCGCTCGCCCGGGTCGGCGGCGGGGCGCCCGGCGCCGCCGTCCTCACCCACCTGGACGTCGCCACCCGGCTGCTCGGCGCCCTGCCCGGCGCCGACCGCGCCCTGGTCGACGGCGCGCTGGCCGGCCGCACCACCGGCGCGCTGGCCGCCACCGAGCCCGAGCACGGCAGCGACCTGGCCCGGCTCACCACCCGGGTGCACCGGGACGGCGACCGGCTCGCCGTCACCGGCGGCAAGTGGTTCATCAGCAACGCCCCGTTCGCCGACCACCTGCTGGTCCTCGCCGACGACCCGGACGCCGCCACCGGCCGCCCCGGCCCGGCCCTGCTGCTGGTCCCGGCCGGCGCCCCCGGCGTCGCCACCACCCCGCTCGACGCGCTCGGCCACCGCGGCCTGACCGGGCAGGTCCGGCTGGACGCCGCCCCCGTCTCGGCGGTCCTGGTTCCCGGCGGGCACGGCCTGCTGGTGCTGATGCGGCACTGGCTGCACGAGCGCGTGATGCTCGCCGTCCGGATGGGCGAGCTCGCGGACGCCGTGCTGCGGCACGCCGTGGCCGCCGCCCGGCAGCGGCACACCTTCGGCGTCCCGCTGCTCGGCAACCAGCACGTCCGCTTCACCCTCGCCCGGCTGACCGCCGAGACCGAGGAGGTCCGGGCCGCCGCCCGGCAGGGCGTGCGGCTGCTCGCCGAGGGCAGCTGCCCGGCCGCGTACGCCGCCGCCTGCAAGCACCGCGCCGCCGCGGTGCTCCGCGAGGTCGCCGACGAGGCCCTGCAACTGGCCGGCGGCGACGGCTACCGCACCGGCCACCCGGCCAACCGGGCGCTGCGCGACGCGCTCGGCCTGGCACTGGCCGGCGGCACCGACGAACTGATGCTCCAGCAGATCGACCGAGGGTGAACCCGATGACCGACACCGCCCGTCCCGCCGCCCCCGCCGACCAGGTCTGGGACGCCGACCGCTACGACCGCCAGTTCGGCTACGTCTCCTCGCTCGCCAAGGGCGTCGTCGACCTGCTCGACCCGGCCCCCGGCGAGCACGTCCTCGACCTGGGCTGCGGCACCGGCGAACTCGCCGCCGAGATCGCCGCCCGCGGCGCCCGGGTCACCGGCACCGACAGCGACCCGGCGATGGTGGCCGCCGCCGCCCGCCGCCTGGGCACCGAGGTGCTGCTCGCCGACGGCCACGACTTCCGGCTCGACGGGCCCGTCGACGCGGTGTTCTCCAACGCCGCCCTGCACTGGATGACCCGCCCGCAGGAGGTGGTCCGGTCGGTGCACCGGGCGCTGCGCCCCGGCGGCCGGTTCGTCGCCGAGCTCGGCGGCGCCCGCAACGTGGCCGGCATCATCGGCGCCGTCCGGGCCGCGCTGGCCGAGCACGGCCTGGACGGGGGCATGCGGATGCCCTGGTACTTCCCGAGCCCCGCCGAGTACGCGGCGCTGCTGGAGGCCAACGGCTTCCTGGTGGCCCGCACCGAGTACTTCGCCCGCCCCACCGAGCTGTCCGACTGCCCGCGCGGCGTCGCCGACTGGGTCGCCATGTTCGGCTCCACGCTGATCGACCACGTGCCCGCCGACCTGCTGCCCGCCGTCCTGGACCGGGTCAACGAGCTGGCCGCGCCCACCCTGCACCGGGACGGCCGCTGGTACGCCGACTACCGCCGGCTGCGGTTCGTCGCGGTCGCCGAGGAGCGCACCCCGTGAGCGCCGCCGCCACCCTGGCCCCCGCCCCGGCCCCCGCCGTGCCCGCCGGGCCCGACGCCGGCTTCGGCGGCCCGGCCTTCCGGCTCGACCCGTACCCCGTGTACGCGGCGCTGCGCGCGGCCGGCCCGCTGGTGCGCTCCGACGCCCACCGCACCTGGTTCGCCACCACCCACGAGGCGGTCGGCGCGGTGCTGCGCGACCGCCGGGCCGGGGTGGAGAGCCCGTTCCGGGCCACCCGGGTGCTGTTCGGCCGCACCGTGACCGACGTCGACGGCGCCGAGCACGTCAAGCTGCGCTCGCTCACCAACCACAGCTTCTCCGCCTCCGCCGTCCCCGGGTACCTGGAGGACCTGGTCCCGTCCGCGGTGCACGCCGTGGTCGACGCCCTCGGCGAGGCGGGCACCGCCGACTTCGTGCCCGCGTTCGCCAACGCGGTGCCGATCCGGGTGATGTCCCGGATCATCGGCCTGCGGCCCGCGGACGTCCCGGAGTTCCAGCGCTGCAGCGACGCCGTGATCGCCTTCATCGACTCCGCCGAACCGCCCGCCCGGCGCGCCGCCGTGGCCGCCTGGCAGCGCATGCAGGTGCTGCTGCACGCCCGGATCGCCGAACTGCGCCCCGCCCCCGACGCGTCGGTGATCGGCCGCCTGCTGGCCGCCGCCGCCGACGGCGCCGACGTGGACGACGCCGAGATCGTCCGCCAGGTCGGCCTGCTGATCCCGGCCGCCATCGACACCAGCAACCGGCTGATCGCCAACGCCCTGCACGTGCTGTGCTCGCGCCCCGAACTGCTGCGCGAGGTCTACGCCCGGCCCGAACTGGTCGACGGCGTGGTCGAGGAGACGCTGCGCTTCGAACCGCCGATCCACTCCACGGTGCGGATCTGGGGCGGCGGCGAACTCCTCGGCACCGACATTCCGCGCGGCTCCCTGATCACCGTCCTGCTCGGCTCCGCCAACCGCGACCCGGCGGTCTTCCCCGACCCCGACGCCTTCGACCCGAACCGCCCGGCCGCCGCCCGGCAGCTGTCCTTCGGCGCCGGCCGCCACCAGTGCATGGGCCGCCGGATGGCCCTCGCCGAGGTCCGCACCGCCCTGCGGATCCTGCTCGAACGCCGCCCCGGCCTGCGCTTCGCCGACGGGCCCCCGCAGCCCGTCGAGGGCCTCAGCTTCCGCTCGCCCGCCGGCCTCCTCCTCTCGTACGGGAGCACCCGATGACCACCACCCCCACCCTGGACGCCCCCGGCGTCACCCGGCACCGCTCGACGGCCACCGGCCTCGACTGGGAGGCCGTCGACAGCCTCTACTACGACTGCCACGTCGTCAGCCTCACCCAGCTGCTGCCGCCCCGGCTGCTCGCCGCGTTCCTGCTGGTCGCCGGCGCCCCGGTGCTGCGCGCCGAGTGGGGCGGCCTGTCCTGCCGCAACCTGCTCGACAGCGAGGGCGCCCGCGACGACCTGCTGCTCGGCGAGTGGGGCGTGGAGAAGCACCACCTGCCGGTGCACGGCGACATCGAGGCCACCCTGCGCGCCGCCGTCCGCGAGCACGGCCACTGCGTGGCCCGGGTCGACAGCTACTACCACGAGCACTTCCCCGAGTACTACCTGCGCCAGCACCGCACCAACGGCCACAAGGTCACCGTCGTCGACTACGACGAGGACAGCTGCACCGGCATCGACAACGTCGGCGTCCGCTCGCTGGTGCTGCGCTTCGACCGGAAGCTGTTCGTCGAGTCGATCCGCTCCAACCTGGTGCACGTCTACGACAAGCACGACTCGCTGTACCGGCTCGCGGTCGGCCCCGACGCCGAACTCCGCCTCGCCGACGGCACCGTGGCGGCCCGCGAACGCGCCGCGGTGGCCGCCCTGCTCGCCGACCGGGACGGCCTGGACGCCGAACTCGCCCGCTACCGCGCCGACTTCGCCGCCGACCTGACCGGCCCGGCGATCCGCCGGCACGCCCAGCTCGACAACACCTACCACACCGCCCTGATGGTCGAACGCGCCTACCTCGCGCTCGCCCAGGCCCACCTGCGCACCACCGAGCCGTGGGCCGGCCTCCCCGGCGGCGGCGCGCCGTTCCTGGCCGGACTGGACCGGGCCACCAAGGGCTGGCGGATGCTCAAGATGCTCTGCCGCAACGCCCTCGACGGCGGCACCGCCACCGACACCGCCCTGCTCGCCGCCCTCGACCGGACCCGCGAGGCCGAACGCGCCGCCACCGCGGCCGCCCGGTGACCGGCCACCGCGCGGACGACGGCGCCGACCACCGCCCGCTGCTGCACGCGCTGCCCTCCGGCGGCGGCTCCACCGCCCTGTTCGCCGGCTGGGCGCGGGCCCTGCACCCGCACGCCGAGACCGTCCCGCTGGAACTCGCCGGCCGCGGCCGCCGGATCGCCGAACACCCCCCGCAGACCCTCACCGCCCACACCGACGCCCTGCTGGCCGCCCGCACCCCGCCGCCCGGCCGCCGCTGGGTGCTGTTCGGCCACAGCTTCGGCGCGCTGCTCGCCGCCGACTGGGCGGCCCGGGCGCACGCCGCCGGCCGCGGCCCCGACCTGCTGGTGGTCAGCGGCGCCGCCCCGCCCTGGCTGCACTCCACCGCCGCCGCCCTGGACCTGCCCGAGGACGAGCTGTGGCCCGCCCTCGAACGGCTCGGCGGCATCCCCGACCAGCTCCGGGCCAACCCGGTGGCCCGCCGCCTGCTCGGCCGGGCGCTGACCGCCGACATCCGGGCCGCCGCCCGGCACCGCCCCGCCGCCCCGGCCCCGGCCGGCTGCCCGGTGCTGGCCGTCCGCGGCACCGGCGACCCGCTGGTCACCGAGGCCCTGGGCCGCCGCTGGGCGGACGCCTCCGACGGCCGCTTCGACTACCGCGAACTGCCCGGCGGGCACTTCTACCGCTCCGGGCTGGACGACCTGCTCCCGCTGCTCACCGCCGCACTCACCCCTTCCGCCGTCCGCTGACGACGCCCCCAGAGGAGTACCGATGACCATCCAGCTCGACACCGCGGTCGCCAACGCCCAGCTCGACGACCTGGTCGACTTCTACCTCCCGCAGTCCGCCGACGAGCCGAGCCTGTTCGAGATCTGGGAGCGCGGCGAGGCCCGCGGCGACTCGGTCACCCCGTCCACCTTCTCGCCCGAGTACCGCAGCTGGATGCGCGACCTGCTGGTCGGCGAACTGCGCCGACAGGAGGACCCCGCGCTGCTCAGCCTCGGCAGCGGCAACGCCGCCGTGGAGAGCGACGTCCAGCGGCAGGGCTACCGGGTGCTGGCCGTCGACGCGATGGCCGAGGCGGTGGCGATCGCCCGCGGCAAGGGCCTGGAGGCGGTCCGCGCCGACATCACCACCTGGACGCCCGAGGGCCGCTGGCCGGTCGTCTACATGGACGGCCTGCTCGGCCACCTGCTGGTCGACGGCCAGCTGCCGGTGCTCGCCCGGATCCACGGTTGGCTCGCCGCCGGCGGCCACGGCACCCTGGTCGCCTCCAACGACTCCACCCGCAACGGCGAGGGCGTCCAGAAGGCCCCCGGCGTCACCGGCTTCCACTGGCTCTCCGAGGAGTACCTGCGCGAGCAGGCGCTGGCGGCCGGCTTCACCGAGGTCCGGGTCGAGACCTTCCACTACTCCCGCCCGCTGTCCGGCGACCGGGCCCGCTCGGTGATCGTCGCCCGGGTCTGACGCCCCGCCGGCCGGGCGGGGCCCTCCCCGCCCGGCCGCCCCCGACGGAGAAGCCACCACCAGAAGAAAGGCAGGTCCGCCCCGTGCCGATCGGCGAGGACTTCGCACGCCGCCTGCTGCCCGTGCTGCCGGCGGTCGTCGAGCACTTCGGTACCCCGTTCCACCTCTACGACGAGCAGGGCATCCAGGAGACCTGCGCGGCCTTCGACGCGGCCTTCGGGCACCTGCCCTTCACCGAGTACTTCGCGGTCAAGGCACTGCCCAACCCGACCGTGCTGCGGCTGCTCGCCGACCACGGCTACGGCTTCGACTGCAGCTCGCTGCCCGAACTCGCCCTCGCCCTGCGGGCCGGCGCCCGCGGCGACCGGATCTGCTTCACCTCCAACAACACCAGCCGGGCCGAACTCGACGCGGCCCTCGCCGCCGGAGCCCTGCTCAACATCGACGACGAGGCCGTGCTGGACAAGCTCGCCGACCGCCCCGACCGGCCCGGCACGCTGGCCTTCCGGGTCAACCCGGGCGCCCGCGGCCGGCGTTCCGGCAGCGCCGACGCCTTCCTCGGCAACCCGGAGGGCGCCAAGTTCGGGGTGCCCGCCGACCGGCTCACCGCCGTGGTCGCCGAGGCCGTCCGGCTCGGCACCACCCGCTTCGGCCTGCACATGATGCTGGCTTCCAACTCGCTGACCGCCGCCCCCGTGCTGCGCACCCTCGACCTGCTGCTCGAGCACGCCGTCGAACTCCACCGCGACCTGGGCGTCACCGTCTCCTTCGTCAACCTCGGCGGCGGCCTCGGCATCCCCTACCGGCCCGGGGAGCAGCCGCTCGACCTGCCCGCGCTGGGCCGGGCGCTGGGGGAGCGGCTGGACGCCTGGGAGCGCGAGCACGGACTGCCCCGCCCCGCGCTGGCCTTCGAGTCCGGCCGCCTGATCACCGGGCCGCACGGGGTGCTCGCCACCAGGGTGGTCAACCGGATGAGCAAGTGGCGCGAGTACGCGGGCGTCGACGCCGGGATGAGCGCCCTGATGCGCCCGGCGCTCTACCCGACCGCCTACCACCACATCACCGCCCCGTTCACCGACGCCCCCGCCGAACCGGTGGACGTGGTCGGCTCGCTGTGCGAGAACAACGACCGCTTCGCCGCCGACCGCGAACTGCCCGCGCTCACCGAGGGCGACCTGCTGCTCGTCCACGACACCGGGGCGCACGGCCACTCGATGGGCTTCACCTACAACGGCCGGCTCCGCCCGCAGGAACTGCTGCTGCGCCGGGACGGCGCGGTCGAGCTGATCCGCCGGGCCGAGGAGGAGCGCGACCACTTCGCCACCCTCGACTTCACCCCCGACCGGCTGGCCGCCCGGGCCGGTGGACTTCCCTCCCCGGAGCCGCAGTCGGCGGGGCTGCCCGGATGAGCCGGGAGGAGCTGCTCCGGCTGGCCGCCGGCTCCGGCCTGCCGGTGCTCGACCTCTCGCTCGGCGTGCCCGCCGACCCGCCGCCCGCCGACCCCGCCCCGCCCGCGCCGTCCGCCCGGCCCGCCCCGGCGGCGTACCCGGCCAGCGCGGGCAGCGAAGCGCTGCGCACCGCCGCGGCCGGCTACCTGCACCGCCGGTTCGGGGTCCGGGTGCCGGTCGAGGCGGTCGCCGCCTGCGTGGGCACCAAGGAGTTCATCTCGACGCTGCCGCTGTTCCTGCGCGAGATCCGCGGCGACGACGCCCGGGACACCGTGCTGATCCCCGCGCTGTGCTACCCGACGTACGAGTACGGGGCCCGGCTGGCCGGGCTGCGCGTGCACCGGGTGCCGGTCGACGGGCGGCTGCGGATGCGGCTGGACCTGCTGCCCGCCGCGGTGGTGGGCCGGGCGCTGTGCCTGTGGGTGAACAGCCCGGCCAACCCGACCGGCACGGTCGAGCCGCTCGACCGGATCGCCGCCTGGGGCCGCGCCCGCGGGGTGCCGGTGCTCTCCGACGAGGCGTACGCCGAGGCGACCTGGGCGCACCCGCCGCGGACGGTGCTGGCGGGCGGGCTGTCCGGGGTGCTGGCCGTGCACAGCCTCTCCAAGCGGTCCCACGCGCCCGGCCTGCGGGTGGGCTTCTACGCGGGCGACCCGCACCTGGTGGCCGAACTGGTGCCGCGCCGGCGGGCGGCCGGACTGATGGCCGGCAGTGCCTCGCAGGCCCGGGCCGCCGCACTGCTCGACGACGACGCGCACGCACTGGCCCAGCGGGAGCGCAACGCCCGCCGGGTGGCCGGCCTGGTCGCCGAGCTCGACCGGGCCGGGCTGCCCTGCCGCCCGCCCGGCGGCGGCCTGTTCGCCTGGGTCGCGGCGCCGGACGGCCGGGGCACCGCCTTCGCCCGCCGGCTGGCCGCGGAGGCCGGACTGGTCGTCATGCCGGGGGCCGAGTACGGCCCGGGCGGCGGCGGCCACGTCCGGATCGCGGCCGTCCACGACCCGGCCGCCGTCGCGGCCCGGCTGGCCCTGCTGCGGCACCCCGCCCTCGTCCCGACCCCCTGACCCCGACCCGTTCCGCGTTCCGTTCCCCGTCCCGTTCCCGTCCTGGAAGGACCTGCCATGCCGAGCCCCGTCCCCGCCGAGATCGACCGGCTGTGGGAGCGCCGGGAGGCCCTCGGGCCCGCCGACGCCGACGCCCGCGACACCGTGCTGGCCGCGGTCGACCTGCTGGACTCCGGGGCGGCCCGGGTGGCCCGGGTGGACCCGGCGGACGACGCGGTGCGGGTGGACGAGCGGGCGCGGCGGGCGATCCTGCTGTCGTTCCGGGTGCTGGGGATGACGGCGAGCGAGGTCGGACCGTTCCGGCACCACGACCGGCTGCCGCTGAAGACCCGGTTCGACGGGGTGCGGGTGGTGCCGGGGGCGATCGCCCGCTGGGGCAGCCACCTGGCGCCCGGGGTGGTGCTGATGCCGTCCTTCACCAACATCGGCGGGTACGTCGACTCCGGCACGATGGTGGACACCTGGGCCACGGTCGGCTCGTGCGCGCAGATCGGGCGCAACGTGCACCTGGCCGGGGGAGCGGGCATCGGCGGGGTGCTGGAGCCGGCCGGCGCGGTGCCGGTGGTGGTCGAGGACGAGGCGTTCGTCGGCTCGCGGGCGATGGTGGTCGAGGGCGCGCGGGTGCGGCGCGGCGCGAAGCTCGGCGCGGGCGTCATCCTGACCGGCAGCACCCGGGTGTACGACGCGGCGACCGGCGCGGAACTGCCGCGCGGCGAGGCGCCGGCCTGGTCGGTGTGCGTGGGTGCGACCCGGGCGAAGTCGTTCCCGGGCGGGGAGTTCGGGATGCCCTGCCTGCTGGTGATCAAGCGGCTGGCGGAGGGCGAGGTGCACGACAAGCTCGCGCTGGAGGCGCTGTTCCGCGAGCACGGCCTGGCGTTCTGACCCCGGAAGTCCTTGGTGGTGCTGGTGGTTGAGCGTGGGCGGTACTGGACGTCCCGCCCCGGCCCCCGTACGTCGTGCGTGCCGGCGGTCCCCCGTGCCGGGTCAGGCGGTGAGCTGCTGCGGCATCCTGGTGCGGACCTCGCCGGTCAGGACGGCCCGGTAGGTGCGGGCGAGCAGCAGTCCGGGCTCGACGCCCAGTTCCTCGGCGAGCATCCGGCGGCCGTCGAGGTAGGCGGCGAGCGCCTCGGCCTGCCGGTCGGAGCGGTAGAGCGCGGTCATCAGCAGGGCGCGGAAGCGTTCCCGCATCGGGTGGTGGGTGACCAGTCCGGTGAGCTCGGAGACCAGTTGGCGGTGCCGGCCGAGGACGAGTTCGGCCTCGATCCGGGACTCCAGGGCCTCCAGCCGGTACTCCTCCAGCCGGGGCCCCTCAGCGAGCACCAGGTGCTCGGTGGCGTCGGCCAGCGCCTCGCCGCGCCACAGCGCCAGGGCCTCGCGGAGCCGGTCGGCGGCGAGCCGGTAGTCCTGGGCGCGCAGGGCCCGGTGGCCCTCGTCCGAGAGCCGGGTGAACTCCCGCTGGTCGTAGCGGACGTGATGGGCGATCAGCTGGTAGCCGGTGCGGATCCGGACCAGCGGGACGTCCGGGCCGAGCCGGCGGCGGATCCGCGAGGCGTAGGTGTGGATCTGGGCGGGGGCGGTGCTGGGGGGTCTGTCGTCCCACAGCATCCGGCCGAGCCGCTCGTCGGACAGGGTGCGGCCCTCGGCGAGCAGCAGCGCGGCGAGCATGGTGCGCTGCTTGCTGCCGCTGAGGGCGTCTTCGTGCTCGGCGGTCCGGATGCGGACCGGACCGAGGATCCGGAACTCCATGGGTTCTCTCCCGGTGGCGTGTCGGTTTGTACCCGTCGGCCGGAACGGCCGATGGGGGAAGGTTAGGAACCGGCCGCATCAGTCGAATATCGGCCGGATATCGACGGCGGGAGCTGAGACCGACCGGCAAATGGAGGGCGGCGTCGCGTGCCGATGGCTCTCGCCCGGACGGCTTCTCCTCGGTCGCCGTGGCTCCGCCATGGCTCCCTCGTCGGCACCGCCCGGACTCGGCCCTCGCCCCTCCCCCAGCCTTCGGCCGGGAGGTGCCCCCTTCTTCTCCCACCCTCCATTTGCCGGTCGGTCTGAATATCTGCGCATGTGCATGACGAGGAAACGGGCTTTTCCCGCCCCCCGGCCCAAGGGCTGAGAATGTCCTGGGGGTTGCTCCGCGATCAGTGCCGGGGGGGCACTCGAAAGGCTAAGGTGGGGCGCCAATGGGGCGGTCCGCGGGCGGACGGTCCCATTTGGTCTGCCAGCGGGGGCAGGTCGGATGTTTCACCGTCGACCGGGGGGCCGTTCAGTGCTGGTGTCGTTCGGGGTGCTGGGGCCGTTGTCTCTCACCGTCGACGGCAGACAGGTCCCGGTCGGAGGGTCCAGACAGCGGACCATCCTGGCCCGGCTGCTGCTCTCCCCCGACCGCGTCGTGCCGGTCGACGGCCTGGTCGAGGCCGTCTGGCAGGGCAGCCCGCCCGCCACCGCCCGCACCCAGGTGGCGATCTGCATCGCGGCGCTGCGCAAGACCCTGAAGGCCGAGGGCTGCGAGGACGAGGTGATCTCCACCGCCCACCCCGGCTACCGGCTCAACACCGCCGGCCACCGCCTCGACCTGCTGGAGTACCGGCGGCTGACCGGCGAGGCCGCCGCCGCGGCCCGCGCGGGCCGGCCGGCCGCCGCCGCCGAGGCGTGCCGGCAGGCCCTGGAGCTGTGGCGCGGCCCGGTGCTCACCGGGGTGGCGGGCCGTCAGATCGAGGACGAGGCGCAGCGCCTGGAGGAGCAGCGGCTCGCCACCTACGACGAGTTCGCGGTGCTGCAGCTGGAGAGCGGCCGGCACGCCGGACTCGTCCCGCAGCTCGCCGCGATGGTCCGCGAGCACCCGCTGCGGGAGCGCTCCCGGCAGTCGCTGATGCTGGCGCTGTACCGGGACGGCCGGCGGGCCGAGGCGATGGAGGTGTTCCGGGACGCCCGGCGGCAGTTCATCGAGGACCTCGGCCTCGAACCCGGGCCCGCGCTCCAGGAGTTGCACGACGCGATCCTGCGCGACGACCCGGCACTGGCCGCCGTCGAGCCGCCCGCGCCGGAGGCCGCCCCGCCCGCCGCCGACCCCGCCCCGGGCTCCGACGCCGCCGGGCCGGACGCCCCGGACGCCCCGCCCGGGCACCGGCCGGCCGAGGCGCAGGTCCCGCCGCCGTCCGAACTGCCGCCCAACATCCCGGGGTTCACCGGGCGGGCGGCCGAACTCGCCGAACTGGACGGCCTGCTCGCCGAGCGCACCGACGAGCAGCCGCCCGCGGTCGGCTTCGTCACCGGCGTCGCGGGCGTCGGCAAGACCGGCCTCGCGGTGCACTGGTCGCACCGGGCGGCCCGGCGCTTCCCGGACGGCCGGCTCTTCGTCGACCTGTGCGGCCACGACCTCGACCACGAACCGACCCGGGCCGGCGAGGTGCTGAGCCGCTTCCTGCGCAGCCTCGGCGTCCCCGGCGACCGGATCCCGCCGGACACCGCCGGGCGGGTGTCCATGTACCGGAGCCTGACCGCGGGCCGCCGGATCCTGGTGGTGCTCGACAACGTCCGGACGTTCGCGCAGATCCAGGCGCTGCTGCCGGGCAGCGGCGGGTGCGCGGTGCTGGTCACCAGCCGCGAGCCGATGGAGCAGCTGGTGCTGCGGTACGGCGCCGTCCGGGTGCAACTGGGCGTGCTGGCGCCGGAGGAGGCCGCCGAGCTGCTGAGCCGGATCGTCACCGGCGACCGGCTGGCCGCCGACCCGGAGCAGACCCGCCGGCTGGCCGAGCTGTGCGACCGGCTGCCGCTGGCGCTGCGGATCGTCGCCGCCCGGCTGGCCTCCAAGCCGCACTGGACGGTGCGCCAGCTGGTGTCCCGGCTGGCCGACGCCCGCCGCCGGCTGGACGAGCTGAGCCTCGGCGGCTCCCGGGTCCGGGCGAGCTTCGCGCTGAGCTACCGCCACCTGCCCAGCGACGCCGCCCGGCTGTACCGGCTGCTGGGCGTCCTGGAGGTGCCGGACTTCGCCACCTGGGTGGGCGCGGCCCTGCTCGACTGCGACGTGTACGAGGCGGAGCGGCTGATCGAGAGCCTGGTGGACGCCCAGCTGCTCGAGGTGGTCGGCGCGGACGCCACCGGCCAGCTGCGCTACCGCTTCCAGAACCTGCTGCGGCTGTACGCCCGCGAACTGGCCCACCAGGAGGAGGAGCCCGCGGAGCGGGACGCCGCCCTGGACCGCGCGCTGGCGGCCTGGCTGACCATCGCCGAGATCGCCCGCGGCAAGGAGTACGGCGGCGACTTCGCCATCATCCACGGCGCCACCCCGCGCACCCCGATCGACCCGGACGTGCTGGACGACCTGATGGCCGCCCCGCTGGACTGGTTCGAGGCGGAGCGGGTCCCGCTGGCCGCCGTGGTGGAGCACGCCGCCCGGCTGGCCCAGGAGGAGGGCGGCGGACGCGGCCTGGACGACCTGGCCTGGGACCTCACCATGTGCCTGGGCGTGCTGTGCGAGACCCGCAGCTACGTCGAGGAGTGGCGGCGCAGCTGCGACCTGGCGCTGGCCGCCGTCCGGGCCCGCGGCAACCTGCGCGGCGAGGCGGCGGTGCTGGCCGACCTCGGCGGCCTGCTGGTGCAGCAGTTCCGGCTGGACGAGGCGCGCTGCTACCTGGAGCCCGCGGTGCGGCAGTTCGAGCGGATCGGCGAGGAGCACGGCCGGGCGCTGGCGCTGGCCCAGCTCTCCGCGGTCGACCGCAGCGCCGGCGACTTCGCCCGCGCCGAGGGGCTGCTGCGGGAGGCCCTGGAGGTGTTCCACCGGATCGGCGACGTCGCCTCCGAGGTGCACGCGCTGAACAACCTCGCCCTGCTCGCCCTGGAGCAGGGCCGCACCGAGGAGGGCCTGCGGATCGGCGAGGACGGGGTGCGGCTGGCCCGGCGGCTCGGCGAGATCCGGGGCACCGCGCAGGCCCTGCACCGGCTCGGCCGGGCCTACCTCGGGGTGGGCCGGCTCGCCGAGGCCGAGCAGCTGCTGGCCGAGGTGGCCCGGATCGTCCGGGCCAAGCAGGACCTGGTCGGCACCTGCTTCGCCCTGCTCGGGGTGGCCGAGACCCGGCTGGCGCTGGGCCGGCCCGAGCAGGCCGAGGAGCGGCTGGCCGAGGCCAAGGAGCTGCTGGAGCGGATCGACAACCCGGTCGCGGAGGGCCGGGTGCACTACGTCGACAGCCAGGTGCAGGGCGCCCTCGGCCGGAGCGGGCAGGCCCGCCGCAGCCTGGAGCGGGCCCGCGACGCCTTCGACCGGGCCGGGGCGCGGCCCTGGCAGCAGCGGGCCGAGGCGGCCCTGCTCGCCCTCGCCGTCGAAGCCTGACGCCCGGCCGCCTGCCGCCGACGGACCCTGCCCGCCGCCGGATCCATGCTCAGATCCGACCCAATATTTTCACCATTATGTTTTTCTGATAGATCCCGACCCTAGTTTCGCCCGCATGTCCACTCTTTCTGTCCCGCCTTTCTCCGTGATCGGCGGAGCCGACGTCCACGCGGTCCTGGAGGGCCGGCACGAGGAGATCGCCGATCTGATCGAGGCCGCCTATCTGCTGCACGGCGAGGGCCGCACCGTCAATCCGCCCTCGTACTTCCTGACCTTCCCCGACCGCCCGACCTCCCGGATCATCGCGCTGCCCGCGTCGGTGGGCGGCGAGTTCGCGGTGGACGGCATCAAGTGGATCTCCAGCTTCCCGGAGAACGTCGCCGGGGGGATCCCGCGCGCCTCCGCGGTGCTGATCCTCAACGACCCGCGCACCGGCTACCCGCTGGCCTGCCTGGAGAGCTCGATCATCAGCGCCACCCGCACCGCGTCCTCCGCGGCGCTGGCCGCCGACCGGCTGTCCGCCGGGCGGCCCCGCCCGCGCCGGGTCGGCTTCGTCGGCACCGGCCTGATCGCCCGCCACATCCACCAGCACCTGGCCGGCACCGGCTGGTCGTTCGAGCAGGCCGGCGTCTTCGACCTGCTGCCCGAGCACGCCGAGGGCTTCGCCGGGTACCTGGAGCGGGCCGGCGGCAGCGGCGAGGTCACCGTGCACACCGACGTCGAGCAGCTGATCCGGGACAGCGACCTGATCGTGTTCGCCACGGTGGCCGGCACCCCGCACGTCACCGACCCCGACTGGTTCTCCCACAACCCGCTGGTGCTGCACGTCTCGCTGCGCGACCTGGCCCCCGAGGTGGTGCTGGCCGCGGCCAACGTGGTCGACGACGTCGAGCACTGCCTGAAGGCCAACACCTCCCTGCACCTGGCCGAACAGCGCCTCGGGCACCGCGAGTTCGTCGACGCGACGCTCCACGACGTGCTCACCGGCGCCTACCGCCCGCCCGTCGACCGGCCGGTGGTGTTCTCCCCGTTCGGACTCGGCGTACTCGACCTGGCCCTCGGCCGGCACGTGTACGACGCGGTCCGGGCCGCCGGCGCGGGAACGGTGGTCGACGGATTCTTCCACGAACTCCGGCGCTACGGATGAGCCGCTTGATGAGCCGTTTTCCGTCCGCAGGGCCGAACTCTCCCGGGTATCCCTACAGGAGGCACCGTGCCGGTCATCTCTAATCCGCAGGAATTCAACGAGGAAGACCTCTTCCTGGACCTGCGCTCCGCGCTGGGAATTCCCCTCTACCTGAAATGCGAGGGGCTGAACTTCGCCGGTTCGATCAAACAGAAGGCCGCCGTCGCCATGGTCGAGGCGGCCGAACGGGCCGGGCTGCTCGTCCCCGGCTCGATCATCGTCGAGTCCTCCTCCGGCAACCTCGGCGTCGCCCTCAGCATGGTCGCGGCCAGCCGCGGCTACGGCTTCCTGTGCGTCACCGACTCCCGCTGCAACCTGGCCACCCGGCGGCTGATGGAGGCGTTCGGCGCCCAGGTCCACACCGTCACCGACCCGACCCCCGACGGCGGCCTGCTCGGCGCCCGGCTCGACCACGTCCGCCGCACCGTCGCCGCCGACTCCCGCTACGTCTGGCTCAACCAGTACCTCAACCCCAACAACTGGCAGGCGCACTACCGCACCACCGCGCCCGCCATCGCCCGCCAGTTCCCCGACCTCGACGTGCTCTTCGTCGGCGCCGGCACCACCGGCACCCTGATGGGCTGCGCCCGCTGGTTCCGGGAGCACCGGCCCTACGTGCGGATCGTCGCCGTCGACAGCGTCGGCTCGGTGGCCTTCGGCGCCGAACCCGGCACCCGGATGATCCCCGGCCTGGGCGCGGGCGTGCGCCCGCCGATGCTCGACGAGTCCCTGGTCGACGAGGTCGTCCACGTCCGGGAGGCCGACACCGTGCGGATGTGCCACCGGCTGGCCGCCCGCGGCTTCCTGCTCGGCGGCTCCACCGGCACCGTGGTCAGCGCCGCCGCCGGCTGGCTGGCCGAACAGGAGTCCGCCGGCCGGTCCCTGACCGCGGTCGGCATCTCCCCGGACCTCGGCGAGCGCTACCTCGACACCGTCTACCAGACCAACTGGGTGCAGGAGCTGTACGGGCCCGAAGCCCTCGAATTCGCCGCCGGCATCGTCCCCGAGCCGGCCTGACCCGTCCGGCGACGGACCGAGAGGAGGTGGCCCCGGATGACCGAGGCGACCGCGCTGCTGCCGCGACCCGCCCGGCCCGACGGCGGCCCGGCACCGGCGGACCCCGCCGGACCGCCCCCGGCGGAGGCCCTGCTGGGCCGGCTGCTGGCCGGCACCCCGCACCGGGTGATCGACCACCCGCCGGAGGGCCGCACCGACCTGGCCAGCGCCCTGCGCGGGCACACCCAGGCCCAGGCCGCCAAGTGCATCGTGGTCCGGGTCAAGCTCACCGGGCGGACGGTGCGCTACGGCCTGGCCGTGGTCCGCGGCGACGACCGGGTCGACCTGGACGCCGTCCGCCGGGCCCTCGGCGGCAACCGGGCCGGCTTCGCGGACCGGGCCACCGCCGAACGCATCACCGGCTGCGTCAGCGGCGCGGTCGTCCCGTTCGCCTTCCACTCGGACCTGCACCTGCTGGCCGACCCCGACCTGCTCGACCAGGAGGAGATCTACTTCAACGCCGCCCGCCTCGACCGCTCGGTGGCGATGTCCCCGGCCCTCTACCGGCGGCTCGCCGCCCCCCGGATCGAACGGATCGCGGAACGCCCCGACCCCGTGCCACCAGGCACTTATCACCCCCCACCGGGGGCGAAAACAGATCGATAAAGGAGTGAAGCCACCGCTACCTACTGTCATCTCCGTCGGAACGAGCGCACCACTGCAACGGGGAGAAACGCAGAAATGACCAGCATCGGCAGCACCGTCACCAAGCGCACCGTCAACGCCGTCGTCGTCACCACCGCCCTGCTCGGCCTCGCCCTGGCCGCCGGCTCCGTGGGCGCCACCTCGGCCGCCGCCGACGACACCCCCGCGCCCGCCCCGACCGTCACCGCCGTCGCCTCCCCGAACACCCACGACTGGAGCTGACCCCCCGCACCACCACCGGAAACACCGCGGCCCCCGGGAACCCCCTCCGGGGGCCGCGCCCGTTCCCGCCGCCCTAGGAGTCTGATGAAGATCTTGAAATCGCGCCCGGCTTGCCCTGGTTTGACCTGATTGATATTTACAGGCATTCCTGGGCGAAGCGGGCCACTGGAACAAGATCTTCAAGAGGCTTCTAGGGCGAAACCGTTCCCGCCGTGCCGGGCCCGGCGAGGTCGAGGGCGGCGAGGGCCCCGCCGCCCGGGGCGTCGGCGAACACCAGGCGGGCGCCGAGCACCTCGGCCTGGCCCACCGCGATGGTCAGGCCGAGGCCGTGGCCCTGGCCGCGCTCGGCGGCGCCGGTGCGGAAGCGCTGCGGGCCGTGCGCGAGCAGGTCGGCCGGGAAGCCGGGGCCGTGGTCGCGCACGGTGACCCGGCAGCCCTCGACGGCCACCTCGACCGGGGCCGCGCCGTGCCGGTGCGCGTTGGCGACCAGGTTGGCGACGATCCGCTCGACCCGGCGCGGATCGGTGCGGACCACGGCGGCGTCCGCCGTCCGCAGCCGGGTGGCGCCGCCGGCCTGCCCGACCGCGTGGGCGACCAGTTCCCCCAGCGGCACCTCGTCCAGCCGGACCCGCTCGGCGCCCGCGTCCAGCCGGGACACCTCCAGCAGGTCCTCGACCAGGCCGCGCAGGGTGGCGACCTGGGTGCGGACCAGGCCGGCCGCCTCGTCGTCCTCGGGCAGCAGGCCGGCGGCCGTGACCAGGCCCATCAGCGGGGTGCGCAGCTCGTGGGCGACGTCGGCGGTGAAGCGCTTCTCCGCGGCCAGCCGCCCCTGCAGGGCCGCGGCCATCGCGTCCACGGCCGCCGACATCTCGGTGATCTCGTCGCGGGCCCGGCCGCGGCGGCCGATCCGGGCGTCCAGGTCGCCGCCGGCGATCCGGCGGGCGGTGCGGGAGCCGTGCCGCAGCCGCCGGTTCACCTGCTCGGCCGCGAGCACCGCGCCGGGCACCACGACGAGGAGCGCGGCGAGCCCGGCCGTGACCATGCTGCGGTCCAGCAACTGGAGGCCGCGCACCTCGCCGCTCAGGTCGGTGCGGACGGTCAGCACCCGGTGGTCGTCGACCGGGACGGCCGCCCACAGCCAGTACCAGTTCGGCGCCTTCACGTCGTACCAGAAGGCGTACGTCTCGGGGGCCCGCAGGTCGGCGACGGCCCCGGCCAGCGGGGCGGGCAGCTCGGCCGGGGAGCTCAGGTCGGCGGCGTCCGGACGCTCCCCGGTGCGGGCGAACTCCTTCTCCGCCGCCGCCAGTCGGGCCACCGCCCGCTCGTGCCCGGTCCGTTCGCCGCGGTCCGCGGTCGACCGGTGGACGAGCAGGCCGATCACGGCGGCGGTCGCGCAGCAGGCGAGCACCACCAGGGCGGCGGCCTTCCAGCGCAGGGAGCGCGGGTCGAACGGACGGGTGGCCACCGGTCAGTCCCGGACCAGCTTGTAGCCGAAACCCCGGACGGTCTCGATCCGGTCGGCGCCGATCTTCTTGCGCAGCCGCACCACGCACAGGTCGACCACCCGGGTGTCGCCCTCCCACCCGTAGTCCCAGACCCTCCGCAGCAGCACGGAGCGGCCCAGCACCGTGCCGGGATCCTCGGCGAAGACCAGCAGCAGGCGCAGCTCGGTGGGCGTGAGCGGGACGCTCCGGCCCGCCAGCCGGACGTCCAGGCCGCGCGGGTCGATCGTCAGGTCGCCGAAGACCAGCAGGCCCGGGTCGGCCGGGGCCGCGGGCTCCGGGGCCTCCGGCGCCCCGCCCCGCGCGCTCCGCCCGTCCGCCGGGGGCCCGCCGGCGGGCCCGCGGTGGAAGGTGGCGCGGCGCAGCAGCGAACGGATCCGGGCGACGAGCACCGGGATGTCCACCGGCTTGACCACGTAGTCGTCGGCCCCGGCCTCCAGCCCGGCCACCACGTCGAGGCCGTCGCCGCGGGCGGACATCATCAGGATCGGGGTCAGGGACTCCTCGCGGATGCGCCGGCACAGGCCGATGCCGTCCAGGCCCGGCAGCATCACGTCCAGGATCAGCACGTCGTGCGCCCCGGCCCGGAACGCCTCCAGGCCGTCCAGCCCGTCGCCGGTGACGTCGACCCGGTACCCGTAGCGCTCCAGGGCCAGCTGGACCGAGCGGCGGATCACCGCGTCGTCCTCGACGACCAGCACGCCGACCGTGTCGGCCGCCCGGGTTGCGGACAAGACTTCTCCCGTGTCTCCGCCCGGGGCCCCGGGCTCCGGCGAGCTCACCGGTGGTAGATCGTAACCGCCCGGTGCCCCGGCCCGGAGCGCCCCGGGGACGCCGGCGGCCCTCACAGCCGCAGCGCCGCGGCGACCGGCAGGTGGTCGCTGCCGGTGCCGGGCAGGGTCCACGCCGCGCGCGGCGCGACGCCCCGCACCAGGACCTGGTCGATCCGGACCACCGGGAACGACGCCGGCCAGGTGAAGCCGAAACCGTCCCCGGCCTCCTCCTGCGCCGAGCGCAACGGCCCGGTGAGCACGCCCAGCGCGGAGTCGCCGACCGAGCCGTTGAAGTCCCCCAGGACGACCACCCGCGGCAGCCGCTCGGCCCGGACCGCCCCCGCCAGCCGGGCCGCCGCCTCGTCGCGCCGCGCCGTGGTGAACCCGGCCGCCGGCTGCACCCGGACCGAGGCGAGGTGCGCCGCGTACACCGCCACCGGCCCCTGCGGAGTCCGCACGGTCGCCCGCAGGGCCCGGGTCCAGGGCATGATCTCCACCGGCTCCACCTCCTCCAGCGGGTACCTGCTCCACAGCCCGACCCCGCCGCGCACCTCCGCGTACGGGTAGGCCGCGGCCAGCTCGCGCCGGAACACCTCCTGCGCCCGGCTCGCCAGCTCCTCCACCGCCAGCACGTCGGCCCCCGAAGCGGCCAGCGCCCGGGCCGTCCGCCCCGGATCGGGGTTCTCCTCGTTCACGTTCTGGCTGACCACCGTGAGGTTCCCGCCCCCCGCCCGTTTGTCGACCAGCGCCGGGGCGAAGAGCACCGTCCAGACCAGCGCCGGAGCCAGCACCGCGACCACCGCCGGAACCGACCGCCGCACCACCGCGACGACCAGCAGCAGCACGACCCCCGCCCCCGACCACGGCAGCACCGTCTCCCACAGGCTCCCGAGCCGCCAGATCCCGTTCGGCACCAGCGCGTGCCCCGCCATCAACCCGGCCCACCCCAGGGCGGCCACCACCCCCGCCCGTCCCGTCCTCCCGGCCGCGCCCACGCTGCTCACGCCCACCCCCGCCCGTCCCGTCCTCCCGGCCGCGCCCACGCCGCTCACGCCCACTCCCGCTGCTCACTGGCGAGCGCGGCCAGCACACCCGGCAGCTTCTGCTGCAACGCCTCGACGAACTGCCCGCTGCTCTCCAGCACGGCCCGCAGCCCCTCGGCCGGGGTGGTGCGGGCGTGCTGGCCGAGCACCACCCCGTAGACCAGCCGGCGCCCCTGCCCGCCCTTGCCGTCCGGTACCTCCATGGCCCACATCAGGTTGCCGCCCGCCGCCGTGCCCGAACCGGTCTTCAACCCGACCACCCCGGGCCGGCCGAGCAGCGTGTTGGTGTTCCGCAACGGCTCGTCCCGCCCCGGCAGCGTGGTGCTGCGCAGCGCCACGGTGGCCCGCAGCACCGGGTCCTTCATCGCCTCGCGGGCCAGCACCAACTGGTCGACGGCCGTGGACACGGTGCTCTCCTCGACCCCGCTCGCCCCGGTGTACGTCGTGCCCGTCATCCCCAACCGGGCCGCCTCCGCGTTCATCCGCGCCACGAACGCCTCCTGACTGCCCGCGTCCCAACGGGCCAGCAGCCGGGCCACGTTGTTCGCGGACGGCAGCAGCATCACCTCCAGCAGCTTGCGCAGGGAGAGCCGCTGCCCCGCCCGGACCGGAGCCGTCGACTCACCCGGCGAGGCGGCCTCCGCCGCAGCCTGCTCGTCCACCGCGATCATCGGACCGTCCTCGCCCTCCGCGAGCGGATGGTCCCGGAGCACGACGCGCGCGGTCATCACCTTCGTGACACTGGCGATCGGCACCGGCTGCTGCGCCCCCCGCAGCCCCAGCACCCCCGCACCAGCGACCGCCACCGCCGTCTGCCCCTCGACCGGCCACGGCAGATCCAGCCCGGCCGCGGCATCGGACAACCGGAGCCCCGGCACCACTCCGCCCCGCCCCACCGCCTCCGGCCCCGGCCCTCCGCCCGGAAGGACCGACACCACCCCGCCGCCGACCCCCACGGCCAGCAGCGCCCCCACCACCCCCACCACCCCGCGCCGGGACACCCGCCCCCGGCCGGCCCCGACCTCGAGTTCGGATTTCTGGTGAACGGACACGGCAACTGCCTCCCGGAGCAGAGCGACACGGACCCCGGCGCCGCCGACGGCCACCGGGTGTGCCCACAGACTCCGCGACCACCGCTTCCGTCCGGTCGGCACGGCGCTTCCACCACCGCGCAGCCGTGTATCAACCGTGTACCGCCGCCCCCGGAACACCCGCCCGGCACCCCGCCCGAGGAACACAGGTGGAGCACCGGCCTGCATCCGCTAGGCTGTCGTGGGCCCTGTCGCCCGGTCGCCGGAGATGTCCACCCGATCTCCGGCAGCACTTCCGACAGCCCCGCCTCAGTAGCTCAGGGGATAGAGCACGGCTCTCCTAAAGCCGGTGTCGCAGGTTCGATTCCTGTCTGGGGCACGAGCGTGACCAACGGGGAAGGCCCCGGTCGGAGAGGTTCATCCTCCGGCCGGGGCCTTCGTCGTTCGGGGCGCTCAGTCGTCCTGTGCCACGCCCGTGCCAGATTGCTCAGGCGGGTCCTGCTTCTCAAGCTCCTGTCGGACCATCTCGCCCATCCTGTCGGCGATGGCACGGTCGCGGTCGCTGGTCATGTGCTGGTAGATCAGGGCGGCCCGCGCGGTGCTGTGTCCCATCCGGGTCATGAGTTCCTTCGTGCTGGCACCGCTCTGCGAGGCGAGGGTGTTCCCGGTGTGGCGCAGATCGTGGAAGTGCACGTCCGCCGAGACCTTCGCCTTCGCCTTCGCGGCGCTCCAGTCGTCCCGGAAGTTGCTCCGGCGCAGCCGGCCTCCGCGCGGCCCGATGAACAGGTGGCCGTTCGGACCCTGGCCCGCGAAGTGCTCCAGGTGGTGGCGGAGGGTGTCCACGATCGAGGCCGGGAAGGCGACCGGGCGGAATCCGGCGCGGCTCTTGGGCGCCTTGTCGTAGAGCTTCCCGCTGTACAGCTCTGCCTGGTTCCGGCGGACCAGGAGGAGCCGCGCGTCCAGGTCGACGTCCCGCCGGCGGAGAGCGGCCAACTCGCCGAACCGCAGCGTGGTGAAGGCGGTGACCAGGACCAGCGCGCGCCACCGGGGTGCGATGGCGTCAGCCACGGCGAACACCTCGGGGACGGACAGGACCGGCCGTTCGGGAACGTCGTAGGTGTCGGCGCCCTTGATCCGGCACGGGTTGCGCTTGATCAGTTCGTCATCCACGGCGGTGTTCATGATGGCCCGCAGCATCTGGTACGCCTTGACCACGCTCGGTTCCCCGACTCCCGACTCCAGGAGTCCGGTTCGCCAGGACCGCACCCGTGCCGAAGTGATCTGTACGAGGAACTTCGGTCCGAGGACGGGCACGATGTGCAGTCGGAACACCGTCTCATACCGCTCCCGCGTGGTCTCCTCCAGCTTCCGTTCCTTGAGCCACCGGGCCGCGTACTCGCCGAAGTTCACCTTCCCGGCGTCCGGATCGGTCCAGCGGTCCTCCACGATGGCCGCCTCAAGTACGGACAGCGCGACCTCGGCGTCGGTCTTGGTGTCGTACGTCTTCTCGCCCGGGCGGAGCTGCCCGGTGACCGGGTCCGGGTAGCGGATCTGCCAGCGCCCGGAGGGCAGCCGGCGGACCGAGCCGAAGCGGCGCCGGTTGTTCTTGCTGTTGGCCATCAGGCGGCCCGCCTCTGGCCGGCGCGGCGGGCGGTGATCGGCTGGACGGTGCGCGCGGCGATGTAGGCGGTCACGGCGGACTCAGGGATGCGGACGTGGCGGCCGATCTTGACGAACGCGATGCGCCGTTCGGCGATGAGGCGGCGGGGGAACCGCTCGCCGCTGGTCTCCCAGGTCCCGAGCAGCCGGGCGACCTTCTCGACCGTGAGGAGCTGTTCAGCCACGGGTGGGTTCTCCTTCCGTTCCGGGTGCGGGGGTGAGCGCTTCGGCGAGCCAGCGTTCGCCGGGGGTGAGCCCGACGCCGGCGAAGGTCCAGTGGGCGAGGACGAGGGTGGTCGGCTCGTCGGCCGGAGCCGCGGTTCCCGTGGGCGCGGGCATTTCGGCGCCGAAGGCTTCGGCACGGCGCCAGGCGGCGCGGGCTTCGCGGAGGGCGCCGAGGGTGGTGGAGTAGCGGCGCGTCTTGGTGGAGAAGTGGCCCCGGAAGCCAAGCATGTGGGCCCAGGCCCGGAGGCGGAGGTCTTCCAATTCAGGTCGGGCGCCGAGAGTCCAGCAGGTGCGGATCAGGCGGCGGGCGTGCTCGGAGATGTCCAGGTGCGCGAGTTCGGCGAGGAGCTTGACGGGCCGGTCCAGGGTGCCGGTGGCGCTCTCGGCGCCCTTGGTCGCGTACTTGGCGATGTAGGCCGCCACGGCGCGTTCGGTGAGGGCCGAGCCGGCAGCGAAGTCGGCGGACTTGATGGTGCGAATGTCGAGCTGTTTGCCGAAGGCGAAGGTGTGGGCCGTGCCGTCGAGGACGGGCCCGGGGATCTCGGCGGCGCCGGCGGCGGCTCGGATCGCATCGGCCAGGAGATCGGGGGTGGCCCAGGCCGGGGGAGGGGTGGCGCCGCCTTCGGGGCCGTCGAGGCGGATCACGGCGTGGAAGTGGACGGCACCGCGCTTCTGGTACTCGGCGACCTTGGCGAAGGAGATCCGGGCGTACTCGCGAAACTCCCGTTGGGAGAGGCCCGCGCGCTTGGCGACTTCGCGGCGCAGGTAGATCGAGAACCGGGCCCAAATCTTCCCGGCGTGCGCGTTCCAGAGCACGGCGGACCGGTAGTCGTAGGTGTCCGGGTTGATCGGGGTGCC
The DNA here is from genome assembly GCF_003751605.1 of Kitasatospora cineracea. Taxonomy (NCBI): domain Bacteria; kingdom Bacillati; phylum Actinomycetota; class Actinomycetes; order Kitasatosporales; family Streptomycetaceae; genus Kitasatospora; species Kitasatospora cineracea. The sequence goes on along the minus strand of NZ_RJVJ01000001.1, from coordinate 732,647 downwards.
CAACTCGACTGCGCTGTCCGGGTGCTGGGCTCCGCAGCGGCACCGGCCGGTGGAGGGCCGGTTGTGGACGGCGCCGAAGCCCGGGGCGGTGAAGGTGGCGAAGACGCGGGGGTGCGCGGTGACCGTGGTCGGGGTGCCCTTGCCGCCGGTGAGCCCGGCGGTGATCAGGTGATAGGTGTCGCGCCGGTAGGTCTCCGCGCAGGCGGGGCAGCGAGTGGTGCGGCGGTTGTTGCAGCGCACGAGCAGGTGGCCGGCGGCGAGGGCGGCCGAGTCGAGGTGGTGCAGGATCTCGCCGGTACCGGTGTGGACTTCGGTCCGGTGGCCGTCGAGGCGGATGGGCCGTCCGCAACCCCCGAGCCCGGCGAGCTGCCGCATCAGGGCGGGCATGGTGCCGAGGGAGGCTAAGGCGGTCAGGTCGGCGATCGGCGGCGGTGCTGTGGCGGTCATGTGGATCACCTCCGGTGCGGCACGGCCCGGAGCCGGGGGGCTGGATGGCTCCGGGCCGTGCGGTCAGGACTGCTGGGCAGGCTTGGCGTGCTGGTCGGTCCAGGTCTCCGCGCAGACCTTGTGGGCGGGCTTGCCGCGGTCGGAGCGGAGGTTGGTCGGCTTCTCGCAGATGCCGCAGGGTTCGGCGCGTGGGGACCAGTGCTTCTTGTCGGACCAGTCGAAGCGGGTGCCCACGGCGATCAGCGCCGGGTAGTGGTGAGGGCGCGTCGGTCCGGGGTCGAGACCGTGCCGGTGCCCTGGCAGGTCGGGCAGGTGACCGGGGCGGTGTCGCGGGAGCCGTCGGGCCGGCGCAGGCCGGTGGCGATGGCGACACTGGCGAAGCCGGAGCAGTTGCCGCAGAGGCGGGCCGGGGCGTGGCTGTGCTGGGGCATGATGAAGCTCTCCTTCTGGTCGTGGTCTTGGGCTGCGGGTTGGAAGGGCGTCGGCTTCCGGGGCGGTGCGATGCTTGGCGGCTTGTGACCGCCCCGGAAGCCGCTCAGATACCGAGGGACAGGGCGCGGGCGCTGGCCCGGTCGAGCAGGTGGTGCACGTCCGCCTGACGGGTCGTCCGGGCGTCGTTGAACACGTCCGGGGAGGCGACGGGCCGTCCGGTGGCGTGCAGGACTTCCATCACCTGGTGGCGGGCGCGGTGGACGGTGGTCGGGGTGCCGTAACCGTGGGCCAGGACAGCGGCCTGTGCACCCAGGAGGCAGACCCGGCCGGCGGAGTCCCACAGGGCGCCCTGCACCCAGCCGAACGCGTTGAGGTAGCGAGAGGTCAGCCGCAGGTGATCGGCGACGGTCACCGGGGTCGGCCGGGCCGGGCGGTGGGCGATCCGGTCGAGGAGCGTCGGACGGAGCAGCGGGAAGCCGGCGTTCCAGGGCTGCACGGCGCTGCCGAGCGGGCAGACGTACGGGGCGAGGACCCGGGCCGGGGCGGGGAAGGTGGCCAGGTACGCCTCGATCTCGGCGATCAGGCCGGAGGCGTCCGGGGTGAGGACCAGCGGGCCGGGGGTGAAAACGGTGGTGGGCATGGTGGAGCCTCCTGTCACTTCTGGGTGACGGCGTTGACGCCGGAGCGGGTGGTCTGGTCGATCACCGGGGCGAGGAAGGTCCCGGCCAGGTAGAAGCCGAAGAGGGCGATGAGGGCGGCGACCCACAGGCGGATGCCGAGGAGCTTGACGGCGGTCCACACGCCGGCGCCGAGGACGACGACCAGGGGAAGGGTGACGTTCATGGCGGGTCTCCTGTCAGCGGATGGTGCAGCGGTGGGTGCGGGCGGCGATCTCGGCGGCGGCGCGGGAGTCGTAGTCGGCGGAGAAGCCGCAGCGCGGGGCGGTGCAGGCGGCGGTGTGCTTCTCGCGGCCGCGGTTGTCGAAGTAGGTGCCGACCTGGACGGGGCCGATGCGGAACACGTTGCGCAGGCGGATCGGGCGGGACATGGCTGATCTCCCTTCCTTCTCAGGCGAGTTGGGCGGTGATGGCGTCGGCGAAGTGCGGCGGGACGCCGAGGCGGACGCGAAGGGTGTCCGAGTCGATCGGGGCACCGGTTCGGGTCCGGTGGTCGTCGGCGATCTTTCGGGCGTGCTCCACCAGCGCGGCGGGAACTGCCACGGGCGGAGCCGCCGGAGGCGCGGCGGGCAGGAGCGCGGGCACCGGTTCGGCCGCTTCAACAGGTTCGGGACCCGGGTCGGCCGTAGGGATGGGCGGTGCGATCTCGGTTTCGTAGAGCGGGAGTTCGGATTCTTCCTCGGGTTCGGCCGAGTGACCGGCATCGGCGGAGCCGTGGGCGAGCAGGGTGCCGCCGAAGAACGCGAGGGCGGGCCAGCCGGCGACCAGGATGCGCAGCCAGGCCGGGACCTGGTCGAGGTCGAGGAGCCCGGCGGTGGCGACGTTGGCCCCGAGCGAAGCGGTCAGGGCGATGCCGAACCAGGTCCAGGCGGCCGGGGCCGGGGCGCCGACGGCCCGCAGGACGCGCATGCGGTGCCAGGCGGCGACCAGGAGCAGGTCAACCGAGACGGGGTAGGCCCATGCCTTCCAGCCGTGCTGTCCGGCGGCCTGGGCGAGGTCGTGGAGGTGGGCGAAGGACAGGGCGCCGGCGATGGCGGCTTGGACGAGTACCGGGTCCGTGCGGGGCAGTCGCATCGGTCGGTCCTCCTTCCGGTGGTTGGGCCGGGGCCGGGCGGGGCGCTGCGGCCGGCCGCCCGGTCTCGGCGGTTCGGGCAGCTACGCGGCGGTGCCGGAGCCGAGGCAGGTCGGGCACAGGACCTCGACCTCACCGGCCGGGCGGGATTTCCGGCCCCGGCCGACGGTGTGGGTCTCGCGGACCCAGCCGTCACCGGCGCAGGCAGAGCACTTGGGCAGTGCGGGCTTGGTGCGGGCGGTCTTCCTGGCGGCCATGGGGCACGGTCCTTCCGGATTCGGGCATGGCGGGGTAGGGAAGTGGCGCGGGTGCGGTCGCGCCGACCGTGGGCGGGGAGGTCAGCCGGTGACGGGACGGGGCTTGACCAGCGAGGGGCCGTCGGCCGGGGTGTTCACCGGCGGGACGTAGGGGCGGAACGCGGCCAGAGAGGGCAGTTCGGGCGCCAGACGAGCAGTCTCCCGGCAGATCCGGGCAGCGTCCGCGAGGGACATGTGCGGGGTACGGATGCGGGACCAGCCGCCGGAGGAGTCACCGGCCACCGCGACACCGGGCATCTCCGGGACGATCTGCGTAGCGGCGAGCACCGCCTCGGGCGAGATGTCCGCCAGGCCCATCCGCGCGGTCTCCACGTCGTTGACCCGGTGCACCACCCGGCCGGTGAGCTGAGCGCGCAGCATGGTGGCGCCCTTGCCCAGCTCGGAGCCGAAACGCTGGCCGCAGGCTTCCACGAACATTCCTGCGGCGCGGCCGAGTTGGGCGAGGCGGATCAACTGGGTGACCATGTGGTCGCGCCGCTCTTCGTCCTTGCGGGTGGCGACGAGGAACAGCTCGGCGATCTCGTCCACGATGAGCACCAGCGGAACGGGCCGGATCTCGGCGGGCAGGCCCCAGATGTCCGACGTGATCTCGTCGTCCGGCACCGAGCCCGGAATGCCCTGGTGGCTGCGGATCAGGTCGTAACGCGCTTCCATCTCGTCAACGAGCTTGTCCAGCAGAGAACTTGCCTGACCGGAGTCCGTGGCCAGAGCAGACAGCCGGGGTGTGAACGGGGCTAGCTCGACACCGAACTTGCAGTCGATCCCCACGAGTGCCACGTTCAGCCGGGCGAGCCTGGTGATCAGGTTCCGCTGGTACACCGACTTGCCGGTGAGCGTCGCACCCAGGGTCAGGCAGTGCGGCACCGCCCGGTAGTTCCGGACGAAGGCCGTGCCGTCCTCCCGGAGGGCCACCGAGACCAGCAGCTCACCGGCCGGCAGTCGGCGCGGCATCCGCACCCTGCGGAGCACGTCGAAGCCCGTCATCCGCAGCTCGATCACACCGGGCTTCACCACCGAGACGTGCACGGCGTGAACACCCCAGGCGTGCCGCAGACGCTCCGCCGAGGCAGCCACGTCCGCCGGTTCCTGTCCGGGAGCCAGCCGCAGCCGGACCCGCAGGCCCGTCGAAGTCGGCCGAACCCGCCGGATCTTCGGCGGAACGGGACGGATCTCCCGCCGGGTGGTCGCCCGGGTGATCAGTACCCGCAGCCGGGACGGCTCGACCGTCAGGCCGCAGGCGTCCATGGTGCTGCCGTAGGTGGCGGAGAACCGGGCCGCCGTGACCGGCAGACCGATCGCCGACCAGTAGAGGGCCGGAGCCTTGGCCCGCGCGTACCCCACACCGCCGGCGACAGCGGCCAGCGGGCCACCCACTTCGGCCAGGGTCAGCAGCTCGGACACCGCGCTCACGCCTTCACGGGAGCCGGGGCGAGGGACGTGACCGCCATCGCGCGGAACGAGATCCCGTGCCGCTTCTGGCCGTTGAACTCGTTTTCCCAGTCTCGCGCCTTGAGCCCGGTCACCGCGACCGGCGTACCCACCGCTAGCCCTTCGGACACGCCGGTCTCCGGCACGGTCACGGTGTAGAGGTTCGCCTCGCCGTCGTCGGCGATGGTCAGCCCCACCGTCAGGAGCTTCGCACCGGTCTCCCGGTCGATCGCCACTTCGCCGGTCTGCTTGCTCACCAGCTTGAGCGCCGGCGGGATGACCACGAACACGAACGCGGTCGAGAGGTCGATCTTGAAAGTGGCCATGGGCCTACTCCTTGAGTCAGCTCCGACGCCCGTGCGCCGAGTAGCAGCTTCTCTATGAAGGTAGGCGCAGTTTTTCTGCGAGTCAAGAAGTTCTGCGAGTAGCTGTGAAGCGGAACTTCTGCGAGCCTGGTTGCGCGCGCAACTGCGCGCGCAACCACGATCCGAGGGAGGGATCATGACCAGCGGCTTTGGCCTGATGGTCCGTTTTGAGCTGCGCGATGATGCGGCCGCTGCGGCCTTTGACGACTTGGTGGAGCAGACGCTCGCCGGCATCAAGGCCCTGGAACCCGGGACGCTCGCCTACGTCGTCCACGCGGTCCCGGAGGAGCCCAAGGTCCGGGTGTTCTACGAGCTGTACGCAGACCGGGACGCCTTCGACCAGCACGAGCAGCAGCCTCACACCAAGCACTTCCTCGCCCAGCGCGAGCAGTACCTGTCCGGCGTGGACGTGACCTTCCTGTCCGCCACGGCAGGGAAGGGGCCGGTGGCGGCGTGACACCCGAGGAGCGGCGCGCCTTCGGGGCGCGGGTGGCCGAGCTGCGCGAGGCGCGCGGGCTGACGCAGAAGCAGCTTGCCGCCGAGATCGGCAGGACGGCGAGTTGGCTCTCGCAGGTCGAGCGCGGCATCCAGCCGGTGAACCGGCTAGACGTGCTTCGCATGCTCGCTGACGGCCTGGGTGTGCCGCTCCAAGTCCTTCGTCCGGATGCGCCGGCGCCCGTCGCTGCTGTGCCCGTGCCACCCACGGAGGAGTCAAACGACCTTGACCAGGCCCGGCTTCTGATCTCCGGTCACCCCGTGCCCGAGGTGTTGTTGGCGGCAGATCCAACCGAGGCGCCGGTGACCGTCGCGGAGCTGCAAGCCGTGGTAGACCGGGTGTGGGAAATGACCCACAACAACCAGTTCGCTGAGCTGAGCAAGGCTCTCGGCTCGCTGCTGCCTAGGATCGAGCGCGCTGCCCGGACGGCACCCGCCGATCAGCGCCCTCAGCTGTGGGGCCAGCTCAGCCGCACCTATCAGGCGTTGTCCGCAGCCTTCGTACGCCAGGACGAGGGGGATGCCGCGTGGATCGCCGCCGACCGCTCGATTCGTGCAGCCGAGGAGTCCGGCCAGCCCTTGGAGGTGTTCGCCGGCGTTTTCCGGCTTGCGCAGGCGTTCGTGCGCTTGAAGCACTACGACCAAGCAGACCACTCGGCCACGACCGCTCTCCACGCGTTGGAGCAGCACATCCAGGTCGGCAATCCGACCCCCGAGGCTCTGTCGGTCACTGGCTCACTGCACTTGGTGCTGGCGCTGACCAACGCACGCTCCGGAGACCGCTCACGTGCACGCCAAGAGCTGGACCGAGCAAGGAAGGTCGCCCGCAAGCTGGGCGAGGACCGCAACGACTTCAACTTGGAGTTCGGGCCCACCAACGTCGAGATCCAAACCGTCTCGATCGCTGTCGATCTTGGTGACGCAGGCGAAGCCCTCGACGTGGGCACGCGGATCGACGCATCGGGACTCTCGGCTGAGCGACAGGCGCGGCTCCTTCTCGACCTTGGCCGGGCCTACACGCAGCGCCGGCAACTCGGTGAAGCCTTGGGCGCCTTGCTCCAGGCGGAGGAGCTGTCTCCGGACCTGATCCACACCCACGTGACGGCACGGGCCACGATTCGTGAACTGCTGCTGGTCGCAGGCCGGTCGGCAACGCCGGAGCTGCGCGATCTCGCCGAGCGAGCTGACGCCCGGGTGTGAGTGAGTAAAAACCTTCTCTACGGGTTCAAGGCGGCTCGCTACCGCTCGCCGCGCGCGCCCCGGCTCACCGCCGGGCCGACGCTCCTGTCTCCGCCCCGCTCCGGCCCGGCTTCCGCCGGGCGCGCGGCTGTAGCGAGTGCGCATTGAAGCCCTTGGGGCTCTGCCCCAAACCCCGGCCCTCCTCGGAGGGGGAAGCCGGCGGGATCGAAGGTGCACCTTCGTCGTGGTGAACGGTGTGGGGCGCGGGACGGCCCCCTCCTCGACCGGACACCCAAGGGCGTACCCGGAACCTCCAGAGGCCGCCAAGGCCAAGCGCAAGCGTCACCCGGTGAGCCTTGGCGGCCCCTGGAGAACCCGGGTGCGGCGGAGCTGCCCGATCGAGGAGGGGACCATCCCGCATGAGCCAGCGCGCGGCGGGGGCCGCCCTGTCGGGGATGGCCGGTACCCTATTGTCTGACTTGTCTTCAGTCGCTAGATGTTGTGGTGTCGTCAAGAACAGACACAACATCTAGTGGTGGGAGTTGCTGACGGAACGCCAGGGGTGCTTCACTAAACCCAAGCAGGCCCCATCCGGGGCCACGACATGAGGTCGGGCTGCCCTGGAAGGGGCCTAGATGCGTTGGTCGCGCCCTAGGACCCTACCGTCACCTTGCGAGCGATCCAAGATGGCACCCGGGGTGGCCTCGATCTCAGAATAGGAGATCAGATGGCCGGTCAGGCTAACTCCCGCGATGTGTCCAAGAGGCCGGAAGGCTGGGCCGTGACGAAGCCCGGCGGTCAGCGCGCGAGCGCTGTTCTCCCGACTCAGGCCGAGGCCGTTGAGCGTGCGCGGCAGATCCTCACCAACGATGGTGGCGGTGAGCTGCGGATTCGCAACACGGACGGCGTGATCCGCGACCAGCGCACCATCGCCCCGGGTAACGATCCGTACCCCCCGAAGGGCTGATAGAGATGGCCCAGTACTGGATCAACCGCGACGTCAGCGGCTTGCCGGACTACCAAATCCAGGCGGCTGGTTATCACGTCGAGGACACGTTCATCCACTTCTTCGACGCTGAGAACGAGCGCGTTCTGAGCATTCAGAAGAGTGTCGTCCAGGTCATCGAGCGCATGTAGTAACGCGCTCCTGGTCAGCGCAGAGGCTCCTGCCGGAGAGATCCGGTGGGAGCCTCTGTCGCGTACGAGTTGGTCATGCCATGGGCGTGCCAGATCGAGGGGTACGTGACGGGTACTCAGGTGCAGTAACGGACTGGTGGCGGACTCGGAGGCAGGTACCGCAAGACCCAGGTCAGAGCAGGTGCCGCACGCCAATCCTCCTAAAGCCGGTGTCGCAGGTTCGATTCCTGTCTGGGGCACGAGCACCACCGCAGGCCCTCCACCCCTCGGGGCGGGGGGCCTGCGACAGTTGCGGCCGAGACACTGCCGACGCCTCCGATGGCCCGCCCGACCGGAACGGCCGGAGCCTCGGCGACCCTCGCGCGCCACACCCTCCGGCCGCACGGCGACAACCGACAGCCCGGCCGCCCGCGCATCCGCGACGCTGGTGGCGGTACCGCCGCGTCCGTTGCCCGGTCGGCCGTCCCAGACCGCGACGAGGCGGTCGGCTCGGCGGAGCAGGTCCGCGTTGGCGGCTTCCTACGCCTCGCGGTCGGCCTCGGCGTGCGGCATCACCACGACCTCGGTGGCGGCCTGGTGGAGGCGGTCGAACTCCTCGGCGTGGTCCATGTGCCTCGAACCGCCCGCCGAACCAACGGCGGTGGACGAGGAGGTCCGCGCCGCGGCCGACCTGCTCCACCGGGTGGTCCGGCCGGAACCCCGCCTGCGCCTCGGCGAGGCGGAAGCCCTGGAACTCGCCCCGCTGGTCGTGGAGTGGCAGCGCCGCGGCAGCACCCCCGAGGACCTGTCCCGGGCCCTGCTGCCCGGCCTGCCGTACCCGATGCACTCGGCAGCCGCCGTGCTCCGCTCCCGCCTGCAACGCAGGATGCCCCCCGTCCCGGACGCCCTCCCGCAGCCCCCCGCACCCGCGAAGCCCTCCTACGCCGAGTGCGCCACCTGCCACGACCCGGTACCGACCCCGGGCATCTGCGGCCCCTGCGCGGGCCGCACCCCCCGCCCGGTCGCCATCGGCGTCGGCTCCTCCGTCGTTCGAACCGGAGCCCAACGGGCCCGCACCGCCCTACGCGCAGCCCGGGACGCCGTACCGCTCGGCCACTGCCTGAACGCCGCCCCCACCGCCGGCTAGCCCGGAGCCGTGGCAACCCTGGCGCCGCGTCACACGTCCGGGAGCCGCCCCGCCTTGACGCCGCCGCCGAACGACGCCACGGGCCGGGGTTCGTCCGTCGTGCAGGGGGACGTGTTCGACGGCTTCGCCCCGCCGGCGGAGGCGTAGCGGCTTGAGATCCTGCCCGAGTACCGGATGCCGCAAGAGGCCGAAGAATTCCAGCGGTTCCGCTCGGGCGAGCGGTTTGCCGGGCCCTTCGAGGACTGCTGGACGGGGCTGATCCACGGGCGCCGGACGAACGGGAGGACGCTCGGGCGGGTCCACGTCGTCCGTCGTCCCCTGTCGGACTACCTGCGGTTCGAGTTCCAGCGTTACTGCGCGCACAGCGCCCGGGCGGGCGGGAACGGCGGCCCCCGAACCGCAGAACGGCCTGAGCCCGGCCCGTCCGAGTCCCCATCCCGCCACCGGAAGTCATGCACTGGCTCGGCAGACAACTCGCCGACGCCCCCGCCCTGCCCCGTGCGGGGCCGCTCGGCCGGAGCAACACCCGTTGCTTGAAAGTGAGTTGCAGGGCGGCGTACCAATGGCAGCGGAACGGGAAGCGCGGCCGGGAGGGGAGAAGCGGGTGGCAGTGGGGAGAGCGGCGCGGCAGGAGGCTCGTAGGGCGAGGGTCGAGGCGGTGTTCGGGAAGGACGCGGCGGCTGCGGCTCTCGACCTGTTGGTGCTGGTCGAGTACGCGTGGCACGACGCCTACCAAGAGGTCACGCCGTCCGAAGAGCTGATCGACGACGTCCTGACGTGTTCGCAGGGGGATCTGGGGCGGCTGGTCCGGTTCGGCCTGCTGGCCGTCGTGGACGCGCGGGACCTGTGGATGGCCGCCGAGCGGATCAGGACTGCCGGGAACGGCCCTGGGGCGGGTGGGCCGGTCGGCTGAGGTCGGGGCGGCGGGTTGTCATGCGTTCGGGTGGCGGCCCGCCTTGACGTCGGCGACGAAGGTCTGCCAGGTGCGGGCGGGGTCGGACCCGTGGTGGTCGTCTACCCGGTTCTCCGGTGGTCGGATCCGCCCCGCCGCGCGAGCTACGCGTAGTAGGAGGAGTAGGCGGCGGTCTGCCGGGCCACCGAGAAGCCCTCGAAGTCGCCTGCTTCCTCGGATGCGAGCAGGCGGCGGAGTGCGGCCCGGGCCGGTGCGGACGGGTCGGCTGCCAGGTGGTCCTTGGTGGGAACGAGGCCGCAGCCGCAGAGCAGTTGGATCTCGATCGACGCGTCGGCGTCCATGCCGGCGGTCTTGGCCTGCCAGATGAGCAGGACGTCGTCGGGCACGGCGGCGGTGAAGAGCTGGACGCAGCACAGCTTCATCAGCGCGGTGTCGCCCGCGCCCTGGGTGCGGCGTTCGGCGTCGGTCTGCTCCCGCAGGAGCCGACGGACTTCGTCGAGCTGCCCGGCGGCGGGGTGCAGCCCGTGGCGTTCCAGCCACTCGTCTTCGTTCACCGTGCTGTCCCCACTCGGTCCACCGCCGCCGGGGGCGCGACGCGAAGGCCCCGGCGGGAGCGGACCCAGCCGGGGCCTTGCTGGGACTGATGGGCCATCATGCGGTGGGGTAGTGACCTGCCTTGACGCTGGCGACGAAGGTCTGCCAGGTGCGGGCGGTGAAGGTGAGGCGGGGGCCTTCGGGGTCCTTGGAGTCGCGGACGGTGCCGGGGTTGGCGTCGTCCACCTCGATGCACTCGCCGCCGTCGCCGCCGCTGTAGGAGGACTTGCGCCAGGTGGAGGTGCTGAGGTCGAGAGCGTTACTCATGTGCGTATTCCTCCGCCGCCGACTCGATCAGGGCCAGGGACGCCGCCGGCGACAGCGCGACGGCCCTGGCTAGATCGTATGACCCCTGGCAACGGGCGACTATGGCCGGATCGTCGAGCAACTGGCCCGAGTACGGGCCTTCGACGTACGCCACGGGAGGGGCCTCCGCGAAGGTCATCAGGAAGAGCGACCCTGTTGCCATGGCGTGTGCTCCAGCGCTGAACGGGAGCACCTGGAGCAGGAGTTTGCCCGCCCCCGCCAGCGCCGTGAGGTGGCGCAGCTGATCGGCCATCACGCGCCTGCCTCCGACGGGCATCCGGACCACCGTTTCGTGGAGGATCACCCACAGCAGAGGGGCTGCTGACTTCGCCAGGACACGGGCCCGTTCGAGCCTGGCCGCCACTGCTTCGTCCACTGCTTCGGTCGGTGCGAACGGCTTGGCCGCGCGGACGACAGCGCGTGCGTAGTCGGCTGTCTGGAGCAGTCCTGTCACCAGTGTCGGTGCGTAGTGGGAGATCGTCTCGGCCTGGGCCTCCAGCTCGGCCGCCCGAGCGAAGTGGGCGGCGTGCCGGGTGCGGGCCACCATGAAGTAGAGGCGAGTGAAGTGCCCGCCGGTCTCCAGGACCGCGTCGAGTCGCGCCGAGAGGTCCGCCTGCGGTTTCCGGACCGCGACCTCGATCTGCCCGATGTACGCGCCCGAGCAGAAGACCAGCTCGCCCAGCCCGCTCTGGGACAACCCCTTCTCCTCGCGGAGCCTGCGGACCTCCGCCCCGTAGAAGGCGCTGGGGGAGGAGGCAGGGTCGAGGTTCTTTCCGCTGACCATCCGTCATTTCCCCGTTCCGGCAGTGCCCTTGCTGGGATGTGGCCCCTGTTCAGGGTAGCGACGGATGCCGACGCTGATGGAGGGAAACCGGGCAGTCGACAGTACGGAGCAACGATGGCGGAGACGGCGGAGACGGCGGAACTGGAACAGGGGACGGCGCAGTGGCGTGCCCACCGCGTGGAGGCGGAGGAGGCGGCGGAGGCCGTGGAGACGGCGTGGCGGCTCGCGGGGCTGCCGTCCGAGCCGGGGGCGGTGCCGGTGACGAGGGGGAGCGGGCCGGCCGCGGGGGCCCATGTCTCGCTCGGGGGGTGCAGCGCGGCCACGGCCCGGGTGCTGGCCGAGGTGCTCACGGAGTACGCCCGGTTGACCGGGCGGTTGGTCGACGGGCGGTCGCGGCGGGTGCTGGCCCGGGTGTTCGCCGACTGCGGGGTGCGGCCGGTGTCGCCGGGCGACGGGGTGTACGTGGTGGCGAAGGGGCTGACCGCGTGAGCGGCGAGCGGTGGGAGCCCCGGGAGGGGCGGCCGGCCCACGACCGGCGTTCGGGCGAGGACGTGGGGGTGATGGCGGTGCACGCCTGCGGGGTGTTCGTCCGGAGTCTGCGGGACGGGCGGGAGGGCGTCACCACGCTGGGCGAACTCGTTCCGCCGGAGCGGGCGGCGGAGGAGTCGTGACGGAGCCTGCCGTCCGGGCCTGGGAGGCGGCCTCCCGGCTGGTGGAGCTGCTCGACGTGGAGGTCAGGGTGGCGGAGGAGGGCGAGGGCATCCGGATCTTCCTCGAACTGCCGCCCCACCGGCGGGAGACCAACCACCTCGAAGTGCTCTCGGTCCTGCAGGCCGCCGACCGCTTCGGACACCGCCGGAGGTCCGGCCAGGAGCAGCTGTGGGCCGTCTACCGGACCCTTCCCTGACGGGCCGGCCGGCCGCGCCGGTGGGCAGCGGCCGTCAGCGGCAGCGGTTGACGGGCGGGGGCGGGGAGGTGGGGACGCGGGGCTGGTTGACGTCGACCAGGACGTGGTGCGGAGGGGCGGCGGGTTCGGTGGCGGCGTCGGCGGGGAGTTCGGCCCAGACGACCTTGCCGTCGGGGGCGGTGCGGTAGTAGCCCCAGCGGGAGGAGAGGGTGTCGATCAGGTGGAGGCCGCGGCCGCCGGTGGCGTCGGGGCCGGCTTCGCGGGGGCGGGGCGGCTGCGGGTCCCGGTCGCCGACCTGGACGAGGAGGTGGTCGCGGTCGAGGACCAGGGAGAGGGTGAAGCCGTGCGGGCCGCCGCGGGCCCGGACCGCGTTGGTGGCGAGTTCGGAGACCACCAGCCGTGCGGCGTCGGAGAGTTCGACCCGGGCGTGCCAGCAGTGCAGGACCTGGTCGGTGTGGCGGCGGGCGCCGGAGACCGACTCCGGGGTGCTGTCGAGCGTCAGCAGGCTGAGCTGTGGACGGCTGCGGGGCATCGCGGACCTCCGGGGGGCTGTGGCACGGGCACGGGCACCCGCCGACGACAGGAGACGGCCCGCACAGTCCAGACTCCGATGGTGCGCCACCGGCCCGCCACGGCCGGAAGTCCCCTGGTGGAGGGCACTTTCGGCCGTGGCGGGCCGGTCGGAGGTGAGGGGGCGGACGGCAGGGGTCAGCCGCGGCGGGGCTCCCAGCGCAGCAGGCGGCGGGAGAGCATCGCGGCGGCGGCCAGCCAGGCGGCGAGCAGCAGCAGCGAGGGCCCGGCCGCCGTCCAGCCGCGCAGCAGGTCGAGTTCCCGGAGCGGGCCGCCGGCCCAGGTCTCGGCGCCGAACTCGCGGCCGAACCAGGCGGTGCGCAGTCCCCGGATCACGGGGGAGAGCGGCAGGGCCCCGGCCGGTCCCTGCAGCCAGCCGGGCAGGCCGGCGACGGGGGTGAACACGCCCGCGCCGAACATGCACAGCACCAGGACGGGCGTGGCCACCAGCGGCGCCGACTCGGCGGACGGCGTCACGCCCGACAGGGCCACCGCCAGCACCGAGAACAGCAGGTAGCCGCCGAGCAGGGTGAGCAGCAGCAGCACCGGGTCGGCCGGCAGCGGCGCCCCGAACCAGACCACCGCGACGCCGCCCAGCACCAGTGCCTGGATCAGCACCACCACGCCGCCCGCGCCCAGTTGCCCGGCGAAGATCGCGCTCGGCGGGCACTCGGTGCCGCGCAGCCGCTTGAGCACCAGTTCCTCGCGGCGCGACACCACGCTGCCCAGCAGGTTGACGAACGAGGTCACCAGGGCCAGCCCGAGCAGCCCGACCGCCACGTACCCGGCGGCGTTCACCCCGCCGATCTCCTTGTCGCGCAGCGGCGCCGCGATCACCAGGTTGAGCAGCACCGGCAGCAGGAACCCGATGAAGGTGGAGCGCCGGTTGCGCCAGAACACCTTCCAGTCCAGCGCGAACTGGCCCTTGGCGTACGTGAACCAGCTCATCGGGACGCTCCCAGGGGGACGGGGGAGGAGACAGCGGTGGAGGAGACAGCGGCGGGGGAGGCGGCGGCGAGGTCGAGGAAGACGTCCTCCAGCGAGCCGGTGCGCACCTCCAGGCCGTCCAGTTCGACGCCCCGGTCCGCCGCCCAGGCGTGCAGCGCGGCCAGCGCGGGCGCCGAGCGGGGCACCCGGTAGACCGCCCGGCCGCCGGTCAACGACGGTGCGGCGCCGAGCAGTTCGGGCAGCGCGGCGAGTTCGCGGCCGGGCGGCAGCGGCAGGCTGATCAGGTCGCCGCGGCCGGACAGCACCTCGGCGACGGTGCCCGCGGCGGCGATCGTGCCGCGGTCCATGATGGCCACCCGGTCGGCCAACTGCTGGGCCTCCTCCAGGTAGTGGGTGGTCAGCACCACCGTGGTGCCGGCCGCCCGCAGCTCCTCGACCAGGTGCCAGGTGGAGCGCCGGGCCTCCGGGTCCATGCCGGTGGTCGGCTCGTCCAGGAACAGCAGCTCCGGGTCGTTCAGCACGGCCAGCGCCAGGTCCAGGCGGCGGCGCTCGCCGCCGGACAGCTGGGAGACCCGGGTGCCGGCCTTCGGCTCCAGCGCGACCCTCGCCAGCACCTCGGCGGTCGGCCGGGCCCCGCTGGTGAAGGCGCGCCAGCAGTCGACGGTCTCCTTGACCGTCAACTCCTTGAAGAACCCGCCCTCCTGGAGCATCGTCCCGGTGCGCCGGCGCACCTGCGGGCCCGCAGTGAACGGGTCCAGGCCGAGCACCCGGACCCGGCCGGAGGTCGGCGGGTGGTAGCCCTCCAGCACCTCCAGGGTGGTGGTCTTGCCCGCACCGTTGGTGCCGAGCAGGGCGAAGAGTTCGCCGCGGGCGATCGAGAAGGAGATGCCGCGCACCGCCTCGTAATCGCCGTAACTGCGCCGCAGATCCACTACCTCCACGGCCGGGGAATTCTCGGAAAGAGGTGTCATGCATGCAGCGTGACGGGTGCGGCCGGGGAACGGCAAGTAGCGCATCGTCGCAGGTCAGAACATGTGCAAAATGTCATCTCGGGTGGTGACATTTACGCCCCGCGGAATCTGACATCTCCTACTGCACGGACTTTCGGAACTCGGTCATAGTTGAGACATCGCCGAGAGCGGAACCGGAGAAAAGCGAAACCGGGAAAGCGGGCGGCGAGAAAAAGGGTAAACCGAGGCGGCCGGTCCGAGAAGCGGGCCGGCGCCGCGAAACCGAGGGAGATTCCCATGGCGCAGAACGAGATCAACAAGGACGAGCAGTTCGACATCGAGGTCGAGGAGCTGGACACCGTCAACGGCGGCGTCTCCGTCTCCTCCCTGCTCTCCGCCGCCTGCCCGGTGTCGAGCTTCAGCTCGGTGTCGAACTCCGTCGCCGAGGTCGCGGCCGAGTAATTCGGGACCTGTGCGGGGGTGGTCCGCTCTCCGGCGGCCCACCCCCGCACCCCGCTCCGGCCGCAGCGGCCCGGCCCCGACGGCCCGGCCCCGACGGCCCGGCCGTAAGGACACCGGCACCAACGACCCAGCCCCACCGCCAGACTGAAGGAGAGCCGGGCATGGACAGCCTCCGGCACGAGCTGACGCGGTTCATCCAGCAGCCCGCCGCTCAGCAGGACCCACCCGCGCTCTACCGCCGGCTGCTGACCGAGGCGCCCGTGCTGGACCTCGGCCCGCTGTGCGTGGTCTCCGGCCACCAGGAGATCCTCACCGTCCTGATGAACCCCGGCACCAACGTCGACCCGACCACCGTCGGCCTGCCCCGGGCGGGCAACACCGCGCTGCTGCGGGTGGTCAACCGGATGCTGCCGATGCGCGACGGCGCCGACCACACCCGGCTCAAGCGGCTGGCCACCGCCGCGTTCAGCCACCGCAGGCTGGAGCAGATGCGCGAGCGGATCGAGGGCACCGCCGCCCGGCTGCTCGCCCCGCTGATCGCCGCCGGCTCCTTCGAACTCGTCGCCGACCTGGCCGTCCCGCTGCCGGTCGCCGTCTCCTGCGCCATCCTCGACGTCCCCGACTCCGAGCAGGACCGGATCACCGGCTGGGCGAGCCTGGTCGCCCGCGCGATGCTCGACCCCTTCGGCGACGGCCCCGAGGCTGCCGAGATCGACGCCGAGTTCGCCGAATTCCACGCCTACGTCGAGAAGTTGTGCGCCGCCCGGGCCGCCGCTCCCGGTGACGACCTGATCAGCCGGCTGACCGCCGCACGCGGCGAGGGCCGGCTCGACACCGAGGAGCTGCTCGCCTTCGTGGTGATGCTGCTGGCCAACGGGCTGGAGACGCTCACCTCCGGACTGGCCGTCGCCGCCTGGGAGTTGATCCGCACCCCCGGCCTGGCCGCCCGGGTGCGCACCGAACCCGCGCTGGCCGCCGCCGTGTTCGACGAGGCCCAGCGACTCGGCAGCCCCGTCCGCGCCAGCGCCCGCGCCCTGACCCGCGAGGTCGCGCTCGGCGACACCGTCGTCCCGGCCGGCAGCGTCGCCATGCTGCTGTACGCCGCCGCCAACCGGGACCCGCGCCGCTTCGCCGACCCCGACCGCTTCGACCCCGACCGCCCCGAACGCGGACACCTCGCCTTCGGCCACGGCCCGCACCACTGCCTGGGCGCCCCGCTCTCCCTGATCGCCGGCTCCGCCGTCCTGCGCGGCCTCGCCGAGGCCGACGCCGTACGGGAGTTGAGCACCACGCTGACCGACGCCACCGCCCGCCGGAACGAACAGTTCGCCTTCGGTGGGGTGCGCGAACTGCCGGTGGCCTGCCCGCCGCGCACCGAACTGATGGAGGTGGCGGCATGAGCACCGTGACGGAGCCGGCAGCCGAGCCGAAAGCCGAGCCGGAAACCGCTCCGGCAGCCGCCCCGGCAGCGGCGTCGCAGGCGCGCTCGCAGACGGCCGCGGTCGCCGCCGCCCGCGCCGCCGCCGTGCTCGAACCCGGGCTCGACCAGCCGGTGCGGCTGGTCGGGGCCCGGCTGTGGCTGGCCGGTGCCGCGCTGGTGCTGGCCGTCGGCGCGGGCGCGAGCTGGACGGTGTGGGGGCGCCTGCCGCACACCCTGACCGTGCACGCGGTCGCCGCGCACGGGGACGCGCCCGTCCGGGTGGCCGCCGAACGCGCGGGCAGCCTGGTCGAGTTCAAGGTCCGGCCGGGCGAGCGGGTGGCCGCCGGCCAGGTGCTCGCCCTGGTCGGCGACGCCGGGCTGACCGCCCCCGCGGCCGGCACCGTCAGCGCCCTGCTGGCCGCTCCCGGTGACCAACTCGCGCCCGGCGCACCCGTGTTGACGCTGGACGCGGCCGCCGCGCCGCCCACCGTCCGGCTGCTGCTGGACAACCCGAAGGACGCCGCGAAACTCACCCCCGGCCTGCCCGTGCTCGTCCCGGCCCCCGGCGGGGGCGCGGTCCGCGCCGTCGTCGACCGGGTCGAGCCGCTGCCCGTCCGCGCCGACTCGCTCGACGGCACCCTGCCGGTCGCCGTCCCCGGCCTGCCCGCCGGCCCGGCCCCCGTCTGGGTGGCGTACGCCCGGCTCCCGCAGGGCGTCGCGCTGAACGGGCCGCTGGCGCTGGACGTCCGGGTCGACCTCGGCAGCCGGCACCCGTACCAGGCGGTGCTCGGACAGGAGGCCAAACGATGAAGCCCGCGCAGACCGCCACCGTCGAACCACCCGCCGGAACCGACCCGCGCACCGCCGGCGGCGGCGCCCCCGAGCCCGCAGCACCGACGCCGAAGCCGACGCCGACGCCGACTTCGAAGCGCAAGAAGCCGCGCAGGCACCTGCGCACGCCCGTGGTGCCGCAGATGGAGGAGCAGGACTGCGGGGCGGCCTGCCTCGCCGTGGTGCTCGGCGCGTTCGGGCGGCGGGTGACGCTCAACGAGGCGTCCCGGGCCTGCGGGGTCAGCCGGGACGGGGTCAGCGCCGCCGCCGTCGCCCGCGCCGCCGGGCGGTACGGGCTGCTGGCCCGCGGCCGCCGGGTGGTGCGCCGCGAGGACGAGCGGCTGGAGGGCCTCGACGCGGTGCCGGTGCCGTCGATGGTGCTGGTCACCGGCCCGCACTTCGCCGTCTTCGAGGGCGTCAAGCGCGGCCGGGTGTACGTCAACGACCCCTCGCTGGGCTCCTACTCGGCCACCCCGGCCGAGTTCTGGGAGTCGTTCGCGGGCATCGCCGTCGGCTTCGAACCCGGCCCCGACTTCGAACGCGGCGGCCGCCGCTTCCCGCTGCTGCGCTCGCTCGGCGCCCGACTGCGGCCCTACGTCTGGCCGATGCTGGTCGCGGTGCTGGTCGGCATGCTGATGACGGTGCCCGGCGTGGCCTCCGCGTTCCTGCTGCGCACCTACCTGTCCGCCGTGGTCAACGGCGGCGCGAGCGGCTGGGCGGTACCGCTCACGCTGGCCGGCCTGACCGTCACCGGACTGGTCCTGGCCGGGAACTGGCTGCGCTCCGCGATGGTCAACCGGGTGCTGGAGGCGATGGCCGCCCGCTCCTCGGCGGCCTTCCTGTGGCGGATGCTCCGACTGCCCGGCGCGTTCTTCCACCGCCGCCAACTCGGCGGCCTGGTCACCCGGGTGCAGCTCAACGACGGCCTGGCCAACCTGCTCTCCTACCGGGTGGCGGCCGCCGCCTCCTCACTGGCCGCCGCCGCCGTGCACCTCACCGCGCTGCTCTGGCTCGCCCCGAAGCTCGCCGCGATCCCGCTCGCCGTCGCCGCCCTGGACGCGCTCGCGCTGCGCTCCGCCGACCGGCGGCGCGGCGGCATGATCCACCGGCTGCACGCCGAGGGCCACAAGCGCGACGGCGTCGCGTTCGCCGGGGTCTCGGCGATCGAGACCGTCAAGGCCGAGGGCGCCGAGGACGCGCTGTTCCGCTCCTGGGCCGGCTGGCAGGCCCGCGCCGCCCACACCGGGCAGCGGGTCGCCGAGACCGTCCTGGTGCCGCTCTCGCTGCCCGGCGCGCTCAACTCGGCCGCCGCGGCCGCCGCGGTGATCGCCGGAACCGCCCTGCTGCTGGCCGGCTCGCTCTCCTTCGGCACCCTGCTGGCCTTCCTGCTGCTGCTCAACGGCTTCCTCCTCCCCGTTTCCCAACTCGTCGGCACCGGAGCCGAGTTCACCGTCGCCCGAGCCCAGAACGCCCTCCTGGAGGACATCGAGACCAGCGAGGTCGACCCGTACCTCGCCCCGGTCCTCGACACCCCGGCCGAGCCGGTCCGGCTGCGCGGCGAACTCGAACTGCGCGACCTGGAGTTCGGCTACGACCCGAACCGGCCGCCCGCCCTCGCCGGGATCTCGCTGCGGATCGCCCCCGGCGAGTGGGTCGCCGTGGTCGGCGGCAGCGGCAGCGGCAAGTCCACCCTGGCCCGGCTCGCGGCCGGCGTGCTGCGCCCCTGGAAGGGCGAGGTGCTGCTCGACGGGCGCCCCCGCGACGACTGGCACCGCGGCGTCGTCACCGGCCAGGTCGCCTACGTGGAACAGCAGTTGCGGCTCTTCGAGGGCACCGTCCGGGAGAACCTGACGCTCTGGGACCCGTCGGCCGACGAGGACACCCTGCACCGCGCCCTCGCCGACGCCGAAGCCACCGAACTGGTCCGCCGCCGCGGCGGACTGGACGCGCCGATCGACGAGGACGCCCGCAACTGGTCCGGCGGCGAACGCCAGCGCCTGGAGATCGCCAGGGCACTGGCCCTCGACCCGGCCCTGATCGTGCTCGACGAGGCCACCAGCGCCCTCGACGCCCACACCGAAGCCGCCGTCAACGCCCACCTGCGCCGCCGCGGCACCAGCTGCCTCGTCCTGGCCCACCGCCTCAGCACCATCCAGGCCGCCGACCGGGTCGTGGTGATCCGCGAGGGCCGGATCGTCCAGCAGGGCCCACCCGCCGAACTTGCCGAACAGGACGGCCCCTACCGGGACCTGCTCCGCGAGTCGGCTCCCGCCGAACCGACCGGGCCCGCCACGAACGGGACCGCCGCCGCGGACGCGGGCCGCGAGCCGGCTGCCGCCGGAGCGAGTGGGGCATCCGAGACGGCTGCGCCCGCCGCAGGCACGAGCTGCGGGCCGGTTGCCGCGAACGTGGCGCGAAGCCGGGGCGAGACCGCCGGCGTCCGTCCGTCCGGAGCCGCTGCGAGCGGAAGCGTTCCGGAGGGCACGTCGCCGCCCGAGAACGGCCACGAGGCGGCCGCTACCGGGCCGACCACCCCCGCCGCAGGCGGAACCTCCACCGCCCGTCCCGGGCGCGCCGCAGGCGGGACCCCCGCCCCCGCCGCAGGCGGAACTCCCGCTGCCCGTCCCGGGCGCGCCGCAGGCGGGACCCTCGCCCCCGCCGCGGGCGGAACCTCCACCGCCCGTCCCGGGCGCGCCGCAGGCGGGACCCTCGCCCCCGCCGTAGGCGGAACTCCCGCTGCCCGTCCCGGGCGCGCCGCAGGCGGGACCCTCGCCCCCGCCGCAGGCGGAACCTCCACCGCCCGTCCCGGGCGCGCCGCAGGCGGGACTCCCGCCCCCGCCGCAGGCGGAACTCCCGCTGCCCGTCCCGCTCGCGCCGCAGGCGCGTCGCCGGGCCCCGGGGCCGCCGTCGAGACCGCCACGGCACCCAAGCCCGCCAAGGCGCCCAAGCCCTCCCGGGCCCCCAAGCCCTCCCGGGCCCCCAAGACCACCAAAACCACCCAGTCCACCCAGTCCACCCAGAACCGCCCCGCCCGGACGGAGGAGCAGGCATGAGCACCACGACCGCCGCCCGTCGGGGCGGGTCGCAGACCGCCGCGGGGGACGAGGAGCGCGATCCGGCGACCCGGATCGACGCCACCGTGGCGGCCAACCGGACCGCGCTCGCGGACGTGTTGGCCGAGTTGGGCACCGCCGACAGCCGTCCGCACACCTCCCCGCGCCCCGGCGGCACCTCGCCGGCAGCGCCGCGCCACCGCGCGGACCAGGCGCGGGAGGTGCTGCGGGCGCTGGGCGTCGCGGTGCCGAAGGAGGTCCCCGCCGCGGTGCGGGACGCCGCCGATCCGGTGACGGCGCTGCTGCGCCGGGCCGGGGTGCGCTGGCGTCCGGTCACCCTGACCGGCGGGGACGAGACCGGCACGGCCGGGCCGATGGTGGCGTTCGCCGCCGAGGACGGCCGGCCGATCGCCCTGATACCCCGGGCCGGGCGGCACCGCCGCCACGACCCGGACCCGGAACGGGCTGCCACCCGTTCCGAGTTGAGCCGCCAGGCGCTGCTGCTGTACCCGCCGCTGCCGCCGGGGTGTCCGACCTCGGCCGACCTGCTGCGTTTCGCCCTCGCCGTGCCCGGTGCCCGCCGGGACCTCGGGGTGCTGAGCGTGGCGGGTCTGGTGTCGGCGCTGCTCGGCCTGCTCGTCCCGCTGTCCACCGGAGTGCTGCTGCCCGGCCTGCTGCTGGCCGAACGGCACCCGGTGCGCTGGCTGGCCGTGCTGCTGGGCTCCGCGGTGGTGGCGTCCTGGCTGCTCACGCTGGTCCGCAACACCGCGGCCGTCCGGCTCACCAGCCGGGTGCAGCACGCGCTCGAACCCGCCGTCTGGGACCGGCTGCTGGCCCAGGACGCCAGGTTCTTCCGCGACTACACCACGGGCGACCTGGTGCACCGGGCGAACGCGGTGGCGCAGGCCCGGCAGGCCCTCTCGGAGGTGCTGGTGGGCGCCGTGCTGGGCGCGGTGTTCGCCGTCACCGGGCTGACCGTCCTGCTGCTGGTGGACTGGCGGCTCGGCGGGCTGCTGCTGCTCGCCGTGCTGGCGGTGACGGCCGCGCTGCTGCTGCTCGGCCGTCGCCGCCAGGAGCACGAGTCGAAGGTGTACGCGGCGCACGGGCAGCTCCAGGGCGTGCTGTACGGGCTGCTGCTGGGCATCGACAAGGTGCAGACCGCCGGCCGGGAGATCCAGGCGTTCGCCCGCTGGGCCGTCCCGTTCGCCGGGCAGAAGCGCGCCGACGCCGCCGCGATGCGCAGCGAGGCGCTGTCCGGTGCCCTCACCACCGCGCTCCAACCCCTGCTGCTGGCCGTGCTGCTGGCCGGGGCGACGTTCGGCCCGGCCGCCGAGGCCGGGCACCTGATGGCGGCCGGTGTGGCCGCCGGACAGGTCGCCCTGGCGCTCGGCCAGGTCACCCACGCCGCGGCCGGCGCGTACGGCGTCGCCCCGGTGCTGGAGCGGCTGCGGCCGATCCTCGCCGAGCCGGCCGTGAACGCCGCGGAACGGGCCGGGCAGCTCGCCGACCCCGGCCGTCTGAAGGGGCGACTCGCCCTGGAGGACGTGGTGTTCCGCTACCCGGGCAGTGCGCTGCCGACCCTGGACGGGGTGTCGCTGCACGCGGAGCCCGGCGAGTTCGTCGCCGTGGTCGGCCCGTCCGGCGCCGGGAAGTCCACCCTGGTCCGGCTGCTGCTCGGCTTCGAGCGGCCCGAGTCCGGCGCGGTCCGCTACGACGGGCGCGAACTCGCCTCGCTGGACGCCCGGTTGGTGCGCCGCCAGCTCGGCTCGGTGCTCCAGCACGGCCGGATGCTGCGCGGCTCGCTGCTGGAGAACCTGGCCGGCGCCGACCCCGACACCGCCGAGGACCGGATCTGGCACGCCGCCGAACTCGCCGGGATCGCCGACGAGTTGCGCGCCCTGCCGATGGGCCTGGGGACCAGGGTCGGCGAGGACGCCCAGGGCTTCTCCGGCGGCCAGGTGCAGCGCCTGCTGCTGGCCCGCGCCCTGGTCCGCGACCCGGCCGTGCTGCTGCTCGACGAGGCCACCTCCGCGCTCGACAACGCCACCCAGCAGCGGGTCGCCGAGGCCGTCGCCGGCCTCGACCGCACCCGCCTGGTGATCGCCCACCGACTGAGCACCATCCGCACCGCCGACCGGATCTACGTGCTGGACGGGGGCCGGGTGTCCGCCGAGGGCACCTACCGCGAACTGCTCGGCACCGACCCCCTGTTCACCCGCCTCGCCCGCTTCCAGGAGATGTGAGATGTCGCTCGACGTTCAGACCTGGCTCCGCACCGCCGGAACCCCGGGCCACGCGGCCCCGACGACCGCCCTGCTGCCCGGCCTGCCCGGCGCCGACGAGCGGCTGCACGCCGTGATCGCCGCCGCGGCCAGCTTCGAGGAACGCGCCGCCGCCCGCGACGACGGGCAGGCGCTGTTCACCCCCGACCCGGCCGAGGACCGGCGCAGCCGCACCGCCGCCGTCGAGACCTGGCTGCGCCGCGCCGCGGGCGACCAGCGCTCCGCCGGGGTGCTGCTCGACCACCTCGCCGAGACCGGCCGCCCGCTCGGCGACGGCCTGCGCCGGGTCCGCCTCGCCGACCCGGCCAAGCTGCCGTCCTGGGCGTACCCGCTGGCCGTGTTCCTGCGCGCCCAGAGCCAGGCGCCCGCCACCGGCCCGGGCGCGGTCGCGGCCGGCTTCCGGGCCGCCGCCGACGCCCTGCTGCCCGCCGGGGACGGCTCGGTGCTGGGCGTCCCGGTCACCGCGAAGGGCCGCGCCGACGTGGTCGGCACCCTCACCGGACGGCTGGTCGAGGTCGCCAACCTCACCCTCTGCCAGGAGTTCCAGCTCGCCACCGGCCGCCCCCGCGCCACCGGTTGGGACGCCGAGGGCGGCCCGGACGCCTCCGCCGCGGGCTGGCTGGCCCGGCTGGAGCGGCTGCCCGCGCTGGCCTACCTGATCGGCACCGTCTGCCGGCAGTGGCAGGAGATGTACACCGAGATGTTCGCCCGGCTCTCCGCCGACCGGGCCGGCCTGGTCGCCGAGATGTGGGGCGGCACCGACCCGGGCGCGCTGGACTCGGTGCACGGCGACGCGGGCGACCGGCACGCCCAGGGCCGCTCGGTGGCGCTGCTGCGCTTCGAGAGCGGCGCGGGCGTGGTCTACAAGCCCAAGGACATGCGGCACGCCACCGCCTTCCTCGGCCTGGTCGAGCGCCTCAACCGCGAACTGAGCCTCGACCTGCCGCTGCGCACCGTGCTGATCCGCTCCGACCGCGGCGACGACGGCCACGGCGCCTCGCTGAGCACCGACTGCTCCGGCGACTACGGCTGGGAGGAGCTCGTCCCGTCCCGCCCCTGCGCCGACCGCGCGGGCTTCGCCCGGTTCTACCGCCGCCTGGGCATGACCATCCGGCTGGTGCAGCTGCTCGAAGGCCGCGACCTGTGGGCCGACAACCTGCTCGCCGACGGCGAGCACCCCGTCCTGATCGACCTGGAGTGCCTGCTCTACCCGCGGGTCCAGGCCCCGCCGGTCCTGACGGAGAGCCAGCACGGCCTGCTGGACGAGCTGGAGACCACCGTGGTGCGCACCGCGATGGCCTTCCAGGCGTGGACCCCGGCCGGACGCACCGACGCCCTCGACATCGGCTGCCTGTCCCGGGTCGGCAGCCTGGAGACCGCCCCCGGCGTGCCCGCCCTGCCGCTGCCCGCCTACCGCCCGGTGCACGACGGGCAGCCGGCCGACCCGTGGCAGTACACCGAGGAGGTGGTCGACGGCTACCGCGAGATGCACGCGGCACTGCACCGGCTGCGCGGCGAACTCGCCGACCCCGAAGGCCCGCTCGGCGGGTTCCGGGGCATCTGGGTGCGCTACATCTGGCGCCACACCTGGGACGGCTACAAGATCCTGCGGGCCTCCACCAGCCCGCTCGCCCTGGACGACGGCGCGACCCGGGAGACCGTCATCGCCGGTGCGCTGCGCGGCGCCGTCACCGCCCGCGCGGGCGACGCCGCCCGCGGCGACCTGCTGGAGGTGGTGCTCGCCGAACTCGACTCGTTCCGCTCCTTCGACATCCCGTTCTTCCGCTCGCTGACCACCTCCTCCTCGGTGTTCACCGCCGACGGCCGGGAGGTTCCCGGGCACTTCCAGTCCACCGGCTGGCAGCGCCTGCAGCAGCGGGTCGCCGAACTCGACGGCTTCGACCTGGAGGGGCACGTCGCCGTGCTGTCCGGCTGCACGGACGCCGCCCGGGCCGGCACCGAGCAGCCCCCGGCGAAGCCGGCCCGGCCGCTGCGCGCGGCCGAACCGCCCACCTCCGGCGAACTGCTGGCCGCCGCCACGGCACTCGGTGACCGCATCCTCGCCGACCGGCGCCCCACCGGCTGGCTCGGCCAGAGCTGGTACCCGGGCACCGGCCTGCGACAGGTCGAGGCGCTCGGCCCCGACCTGACCTCCGGCACGCTCGGCATCGCCCTGCTGCTCGCCGAACTCTGGTCCGCCACCGGCGAACCGCGCTTCCACCGGGCCGCGCACGGTCTGCTCGCCGAGGCCGCCGCGCTGATCGACCCGAAGGAACCGATGGCCTTCGCGTTCGCCGGGGACTCCCGGCTGGCCTCCGGCGCTCCCGTCCCCGGCGGCTTCTTCGGCCCCGGCGCGATCATCCACGGCCTGGCCCGCGGCGGACTGCTGCTGGGCGAGACCGACTTCCTGACCGCCGCCCAGGCCCTGGTGCCCGGCGCCGTGTCGGTCGCCGAGTCCGCCTCCAACCGGCCCGGCCGCCCGGTGCGGATCCCGCACGCCGACGTCCCGCTCGGCACCGCGGGCCTGCTGCTCAACCTGCTGCGGCTGCGCCGCGCCGCGGGCGCCGGCCACGCCGACACCGACCGGGCGATCCGGCAGCTCGCCGCCGGGGCGATCGACCGACTCGCCGACGAGCACACCGCGTTCGACTTCCTGGAACTCGTCCCCGGCGGCACCGACTCGATCGCCGCCGCGCTCGCCCGCACCCTCGCCGAGGCCCCCGCGCTGCTCGCCGACCCCGAGGACGTCCGGGCCCGGCTGCACGCCCACCGCTTCGCCACCGGCACCCGCTCCGGCCGGCTCGCCTGCCTGGACACCGCCGTCTCGCTCGGCGCCGACGCCGTCGACGGGGCCGACCTCGGCGCCCTCGCCCCGCCCGTCACCGGCCCCGAACTCGCCGCCCTGACCGGCCGCGCCCTGCTCGCCGCCGCCACCGAGGCGCTCACCGCCGCCGAGGCCGGACTCGTCCACACCCTGCCCGAGGACGCCGCCGAGGCGCTGCTGCCCGGCCCGTTCTACGACGGCCGCGAGGCCGCCGCCCTGATGGTCCGCGAACTGCTCACCCGCCACCGCCTGCACGGCACCTGGTTCCCGGACCGGGCCGCGCACGACGCCGTCAACCTCGGCGCGCTGGACGGCACCGTCGCCGTCGGCCTGCTGCTGCTGCGCCTGCACGACGCCTCCGCCGCCCCGCTCGCCACCCTGCGCTGACCGCGCGCCGCTTCGAGGAGTACCCGCCATGTCCGAACTCATCGGCTTCAAACGCCACTTCACCCCGTACGTGGTCGACGGCGAGGCCGTCTACCTGGTCTCCGAGCGCGGCGTCTCGGTGGTCGACGGCAGGCTCGCCCAGGCCCTCGCCCCGCTGCTGGACGGCACCCGCACCGCCGAGCAGATCGGCGCCGCCCTGGACGGCGTCGTCCCCGCCGACAAGCTCCGCGCCGGCGTCGACAAGCTCCGCGCGGGCGGCTGGGTCACCGCCGCCGACCCGGCCACCGACCGCCCCGGCGCGGCCTTCTTCGAGATGGCCGGGCAGGACGGCGACACCGCGATGACCGCGCTGCGCACCGCCACCGTCCGGGTCGAGGTGCACGGCGAACTCGACCCGGCCCCGTTCCTGGCCGCGCTGGCCGCCGCGGGCGTCACCGCCGACCAGGACGCCGAGTTCACCGTCGCGCTCACCGACGACTACCTGCACCCCGGCCTGGCCGAACGCAACCGGCAGGCCCTCGCCGACGGCCGCCCCTGGCTGCTGGCCCGCCCGGTCGGCTCGATCGTCTGGGTCGGCCCGGTGTTCAGCCCCGACGGTCCCGAAGGGGACGGCTCGGGCTGCTGGGAGTGCCTGGCGCACCGGCTGTCCGCCAACCGGCAGTCGCTCAGCTACCTGCAGCACCGGCTCGGCCAGGACCAGCCGATCTCCACCGCCGGCGCCCACCTGCCCGCCACCCTGGCGCTCGGCACCCAGCTCGCCGCCCTGGAGACCGCCAAGTGGCTGGCCGGCGCCCGCCCGCCGCAGCCCGCCGTCACCACCCTGGACACCGTGCTGCTGGAGAGCGAGAAGCACGTCCTGGTGCGCCGCCCGCAGTGCCCGTCCTGCGGCGACGACGCGATGGTCTCCGGGCGCCAACTCGCCCCCGTCGCCTTCGAGTCCCGCCCCAAGGCGTTCACCGCCGACGGCGGCCACCGCTCCGCCTCGCCCGAGGACATGCTGGAGAAGTACCGCCCCCAGCTCAGCCCGGTCACCGGCGTGGTCACCACCCTGGTCCCCGCCGCCCGCACCCCCACCGGTCTGCGGGTCTACGTCTCCGGGCAGAACCTGTCCCGGCAGAGCGGCGACCTCAAGCAGCTGCGCACCGGCCTGCGCTCGGTCTCCTGCGGCAAGGGCCGCACCGACGTGCAGGCCCGGGCCTCCGCGCTCGGCGAGGCCATGGAGCGCTTCTCCGGCGTCTTCCAGGGCGACGAGGCCCGCCGCACCGCGACCTTCGCCGAACTCGGCGACGCCGCGATCCACCCCGAGCGCACCCTGCTGTACTCCGCGAAGCAGTACGCCGAGCGCGACCGCTGGAACGTCAAGCAGTCGATGTTCAACGTCGTCCCCGTCCCGTTCCGCACGGACGACCCGATCGAGTGGTCCCCGGCCTGGTCGCTGACCGAGCAGCGGCACCGCTGGCTGCCCACCCAGGCGATGTACTACGGCTACCGGCACAGCGGCCGGTTCTACGCCGCGGGCGACTCCAACGGCTGCGCGGCCGGCACCTCCTTCGAGGACGCCGTGCTCCAGGGCTTCCTGGAACTCGTCGAACGCGATGCGGTGGCGCTCTGGTGGTACAACCGGGTGCAGCGCCCCGCCGTCGACCTGGACGCCTTCGGCGACCCGTACGTCGACCAGCTCCGCGAGGTCTACCGCGGCCTGCGCCGGGAGATCTGGGCGCTCGACCTGACCGCCGACTTCGGCATCCCGGTGGTCGGCGCCTTCTCCCGCCGCACCGACGCCCGGCCCGGCTCGGGCACCAACGAGGACGTGCTGATCGCGTTCGGCGCCCACCTCGACCCGCACATCGCCCTCACCCGCGCCCTCACCGAGATGAACCAGTTCCTCGGCCCGGTCGCCGGGGACGAGCACGGCAGGGTCGGCTACGCGGGCGCCGACCCCGAGCAGAAGGCGTGGTGGACCACCGCCACCGTCGCCAACCAGCCCTACCTGCTGCCCGACCCGAACGCCCCGCGCTCCACCCCCGCCAGCTGGCTCCCGCTCGCGGGTCCCGACCTCGCCGACGACCTCGCCCTCGTGCAGAAGATCGTCGAGGACCGCGGCATGGAGTTCCTGGTCGCCGACCAGACCCGCCCCGACGTGGGGCTGCCCGTCGCCCGGGTGATCGTCCCCGGCATGCGGCACTTCTGGGCGAGGTTCGCGCCCGGCCGGCTCTACGACGTCCCGGTCCGGCTCGGCTGGCTGGACACCCCGACCCCGGAGAGCGAGCTCAACCCGATCCCCATCTTCATCTGACCGCACGCGGGGCAGCCGGGCCCGGCTGCCCCGCCCCTCCGGGGAGGTACACCATGACCGTCATCGAAACCCTGCCACCCGCCCCCGCCACCGGGGGCCGCCACCCGCTGCGCCGCCTGCTGCGGCTGCGCCCCGAGGTCGAGGTCACCGCCCAGGGCGCCGACGTCGAACTCGCCCACCCGTGGGGCCGCCAGCGCG
Organism: Kitasatospora cineracea; assembly: GCF_003751605.1. NCBI lineage: Bacteria > Bacillati > Actinomycetota > Actinomycetes > Kitasatosporales > Streptomycetaceae > Kitasatospora > Kitasatospora cineracea. Next base: position 704,247 of record NZ_RJVJ01000001.1, on the reverse strand, counting down.
TCCACGCGCTCGGCGAGCGCACCGTCGCCGCGCTGCTCGACCTGACCCGCGCCGACGCCGACCTCGACCTGCTGGCCCTCGACCACGTCCGGCTGCTCAAACTGCTCGAACGCTTCCCGTACCTGGTCACCACCACCGTCGCCGACCCGCTCGGCACCCCGCTGGCCACCGCCGTGCCGATCGCCCGCTCCGCCGCCCTGCCCGGATTCGCCCGCCCCACCGGCCAGTTGGTGCTCTCCCGGTTCGCCTACCTGCGCCGCCTGCCGGACGGCCAGGGCCAGGACGGCGAGAGCTGCGTCCTCGAATCGCCGATGGCCCCGTTCCGCCTCACCCTGCACCAGGCCGCCGCGGGCGCCTTCGTGGCGGCGCTCAGCGCCTCCCGGACCGCCGAGGAGGCCGCCCTGCTGGCCGGGATGAGCCCCGGCGAGGGCGAGGCGCTGGCCGGACTGCTGGCCGGCGGCGGCTTCCTGGACGCGGGCAAGGGCGCCGAGGCCCCGCTCTGGGACTTCCACGACCTGCTGTTCCACTCGCGCAGCCGCCCCGGCCGGCACGACTACCCCACCGGCGGCGTCTTCGCCCACCAGGACGTCCCGCAGCTGCCCGCGGTCTCCGCCCCCGGCTCCCGCGAGGAGGGCGAGGGCATCGACCTGCCCGTCCCCGACTGGGACACCGTGGTCGCCCGCGACCCCGCCCTCAGCGAGGTCCTCGAAGGCCGCCGCTCGGTACGCTCCTACGCCGACACCCCCGTCACCCTCGACCAACTCGCCGAACTGCTCTACCGGGTGGCCCGGGTCCGCCGGGTCATCCCCGGCGACCCCGCCGACCCGCACGGCTACGACGGCGTCGAACGCCCCTACCCGGCCGGCGGCGCCACCGGCGAACTCGAGGTCTACCTCTCGGTGGTCAAGTGCGTGGGCCTGGAGCCCGGCGTCTACCGCTACGACGCCGCCGCCCACCGGCTGCGCCCCCGCCCGTTCCAGCACCCGGGCGAGGAGGCCGCGTTCAGCGAACTCGTCACCGCCGCCTGGCGCGCCACCGCCTGCACCGTCGACCCGCAGGTGCTGCTCACCGTCACCAGCCGGTTCGGCCGGCTGTCCTGGAAGTACAGCCAGATCGCCTACGCGCTGACCCTCAAGCACGTCGGCGTGCTCTACCAGACGCTCTACCTGGTGGCCACCGCCATGGGCCTGGCCCCCTGCGGCCTCGGCTCCGGCGACACCGACGCCGCCGCCCGGGCGCTGGGCCTGGACTGGACGGCGGAGTCCTCGGTCGGCGAGTTCCTGATCGGCAGCCGCCCGGCCGGCGTGCCGCGCACCGCGCACGGCTTCGCGGACGTGGTGGCCGCCGCCCGCGCCGGGGAGGGCTTCGGCGAGAACTTCTGAGCACCCGTACGCAGACGCGCCTGCGACCCGTCAGCGGGAATCTGACGGGTCGTCGGCGAGCCTGCGCCTCCTCGTGCCGGTCCTACAGCCAGCCGCACTCGCGGGCGATCCGGATCGCGTCGCAGCGGTTGCGGGCCCTGGTCTTGGCGATCGCCGCCGAGACGTAGTTGCGCACCGTCCCCGGCGAGAGCGACAGCGCCGCGGCCGCCTCCCGCACCGTGCTGCCCTCGGCGATCTCGCCCAGCACCGCCAGCTCCCGGCGGCTCAGCGGCCCGGCCTGCCCGGTGCGCACCACGTCCAGCACCAGCCGCGGGTCGTACACCCGGCCGCCGCGGGCCAGTTCGCGCACCGCCGCGATCAGCGCCGGCGCCTGCACGTCCTTCAGCAGGACCCCGGCCGCGCCCTCCACCAGCGCCCGCCGCGACTCCGCCGTCCGCGGCAGGGCCGGCACCAGCAGCAGCACCGCCGCGCCCGGCGCCGCCTGCTGCACCAGCCGGGCCAGCACCGGCCCGTCCGCCTGCTCCGGGTCCAGCCCCAGCACCGCCACCGCGGGCCGCACCCGGGCCGCCGCCGCGACGGCCTCCTCGCCGCCGGCCGCCTCGGCGACCACCGCGAGGTCCTCCTCCCGGTCCAGCAGGGCCCCCAGCCCCGAACGGAACAGGTGGTGCCCGTCGGCCAGCAGCACCTGCGCCGCCGACTCCACCGCGGTCCCGCCGATCGGGAACCGGTGCGCCAAGTCCCGCTGCCCCAGCGGGCGTTCCAGTGCGGTCGTCATCCGCGCGCCTCCCCGGTCCGCTCCGGCCCGATCAGCCCCAGCCCCAGGTCCCGGACTGCTGCGGGGCGCTGGCGGTCGGGGACGGGGTCGGGCTGCCGGACGGCACCGGGCTCGGGTCCGTCACGCCGGGGCCGACCACGGTCGCCTGCGCCGCGTCGCCCGGCTGCTGCGGGCCGTCCGCGACCGCCGCGTCGGCCGCGACCACGGCGCCCGGCCGGGCCGGGCCGGCCAGTTCGGCGGCGGTGGCGACGCCGCCCACGGCCAGTGCGCCCATCATGGCAATCGTGACAAAACGGATGTTCAGCGACATGGGAGTGCCCGATCCTCTCGCGTTCGGCTGACCCCGGGCTGCCACCGGGGGTGTGGTGCGATCCGCCGCCAGGTGCCCGGTGCGGTCCGCGTCCCCCGCCGGGGGCTGCTGCCGCGTCCTCGCTCCGTCGTCCTGCCGACAACAACGAGAGTGCTCCCCGGAGCCCCTCCGTGTCAGTAGCCGGAGCTGGCACCAGAGTGCCGTGACACTGTGAGGACAGCTCCCCGACCTGCTTGTTGATGCACCGTCAGCTACGGGCGCGGTCCTGCCACAGGCCCAGCGCGAACCACGGATCCGCCTCGCAGTGCGCCACCGACCAGCCCGCCAGCGGCCCGTCCGGCCCCACCAGCGCCGCCGCGCCCGCCCGCAGCGCCCACTCCGCGGCCAGCAGCGAAGCGGCCGTCAGGAAGCAGACCGCAGCCAGCCCGTCCGCCCCCTCCCGGACCCGGGCGTGGCACACCCGGGCCCCGTCCAGCGGCAGCCGCAGCAGCGCGGCCCGCACCGGACCGGCCCCGGCGGACTCCGCGCACCGCCCCGCGGCGGACGGCGGGACCAACTCCAGGCGGATCGCGTACATCCGTCCAGCGTGGCAAATCCCGAACCGATCCGCGCGGTACGACGGGTGTCACATCCCCGCCTGGCACGAAGATGACAGTTGTCTGATGGTCTTCACGCCTCGCCCACCCGTGCGACAGAATCTCCGCAAGCCATTTCTTCACACTGACCTGTCGGCACCAGCCGGGCGCCGGTCAGCACGAATCCGGGGGGCGCGCCGCACCACGGCGCGCTGGAGGTCGACATGGGCAGAACCACGCGGACGGGCACGGACCGGAGCACGCGGAAGACCGGCCGTTGACCGCCGGCGGCCCGATCGGGCTCGACGCGTTCGGCGAGGCGGTGTACCGCGCCATGCTGCTGCACCCCGACCTCGACACCGGCGGCCTGGCCGGGCACCTCGACTCCACCGAGGCCGAGATCGGCGACGCCCTCGACCGGCTCGCCGACCTCGCCCTCACCCGCCCCGCCAGCTGCGGCACCCGCTGGCGCGCCGTCAACCCCGAACGCGGCCTCGCCGCGCTGCTCGCCCACCAGGAGGCCGAGGAGGCCCGCCGCCAGCGCGAGGCCGAACGCAGCCGCGCCGCGATGGCCGGCCTGATCGCCGAGTACGCCAGCATCCACGCCCCCGGCGCGGGCGGGCAGCGCGGCATCGAGATGCTCTCCAGCCTCGACCAGGTCCGCGACCGGCTGATCCAGCTCGCCTCCGACGCCACCGCCGAGGTGCTCTCCTTCGCCCCCGGCGGCCCGCAGCCCGCCCCCGTCATGGAGGCCAGCCGCACCCTCGACCAGGAGACCCTGGAACGCGGCGTCCGGATGCGCACCGTCTACCAGGACAGCGTCCGCAACGACCCCGCCACCGTCCAGTACGCCCGCTGGCTGCACGGCCTCGGCGGCGCCGTCCGCACCACCCCCACCCTCCCGCTGCGCATGATCGTGGTCGACAACGCCACCGCCATCGTCCCGATCGACCCCGACGACCCCCGCAAGGGCGCCGTCCTGCTGCAGAGCCCCGGCGTCGTCACCGCCCTGCGCGCCCTCTTCGACCAGGTCTGGGAACACGCCCGCCCGCTCGGCGAGAGCACCCAGCGCGACCCGCACGGCCTCACCGGCCAGGAGCGCGAACTCCTCCGCCTGCTCGCCGAGGGCCTCACCGACGAACGGGCCGGCCAGCGCCTGGGCGTCTCCCTGCGCACCGTCCGCCGCATGATGGCCGACCTGATGGTCCGGATGGACGCCCGCAGCCGCTTCCAGGCCGGCATCCAGGTCGCCGCCCTCGGCTGGCTGGAGGCGGCCGAGGACGCCTCCGCCTAGGCCCTGTCCGGTCGATCCTGCCGGGCGCACGACGCCGGGCATCCCGCCTGGAAGCACCGGCCCGACACCCGAGTACATCCAGTACGAGGGCGTCGGGCCGGCACTCCCAGCCGGGCGCCCACCGCCGCGCGCCGATCCGACAAGATCGACCGGACCGGGCCTAGTGCCGCCGCAGTTCCTCCGCCGGGGCACGCCGCGGGCGGTTCCGGTGCCGGCCGTTTGCTGCCGGGGCTGGCCGCGGGCGGTTCCGGTGCCGGTCGTCCGTCGTCCTCGCCCGCCGCGGGCGCGCTGCCGCCGCGACCCCGCCGCAGGCCCTCCGCCGCCGTCCGGGAGCCCGCCGCAGGCGGTTTCAGCGCCGGTGCTTGCCGCTGGTCGGCGCCGGGGCCGGGTACGGAATCCGCAGCTTGCGGGCGAACGGCGCCACCGAGGCGCCCACGCCCAGCGGACGGGCCAGCACGAACAGCGAGACCAGCACCGCCAGCGAACCCGCCGCCAGGCCGGTCAGACTGCCGAACAGGCCCGCGCCGAACCGCCCCGCCAGCCAGTGCGCGGCCAGCGCACCCGGCACGCAGGCCACCACCAGGCCCAGGTGCAGCACCACCAGCCGGCCGCCCTCCAGCCCGCTGCCGCGCCGCCGCACCCCCAGGTCCACGGTGGCGTTCGCCCCGGGCGCGAAGGCGTCGGTGCGCAGCACCATCGTCTCGTCCGGGCCCCCGCCCGCCCGCCGCGGTGCGGGCACCGCCGCCGGGGGGGCGCCCTTCGCCAGCCGGCGGCCCAGCGCCACGCCGGTCACCACCGCCGACAGGGTGGCCGCCACGGTGTGCGCCACCGCCATGCCGACCACCTTGTAGCGCAGCGGCAGCGTCTCGTACGCCACCCAGCACAGCGCCGCGTTGGTGCCGGTGGAGATCAGGGTCAGCCAGAACGGCGTCCGGGCGTCGCCCATCGCGTAGAAGCCGCGGGCCAGGCCGTACTGGGCGCAGAACGCGGGCAGGCCGACCGCGAAGGCCATCAGCAGCAGGCCGACCACCATCGCGTCGTCGTGCACGTGCGCCCCGGAGCCGTACCCGTACGCGGCCATCGAGATCTGCGAGCCCAGCGCGAAGAACAGCACCGCCGCGGTGACCACCATCGCCGCCGAGGAGCGCAGCACGCCCGCCAGGTCCTCGCCGATCTTCCGGTAGTCGCCCGCCGTCGCGGCCCGGGCCATGCCCGGCAGCAGCGCCGTCACCAGCGACACCGTGATCACGCCCTGCGGGACCACGAACAGCGCGTAGGCGTTGTTGTAGGCGGTGAAGCCCCGGCCGCCCAGGACGCCCGCGTCCTTCGCCGCGGTGCCCGCGCTGGTGCTCAGGCTGGTGATCACCGCGAAGGACAGCTGGGTGGCCACCACCAGGGCCAGCGCCCAGCCCGCCGCGCGCAGCGGCCGGGTCAGGCCCGCGCCGCGCCAGTCGAAGCGCGGGCGGTAGGTGAAGCGGGCCGAGCGCAGCGAGGGCAGCAGCGCGGCGGCCTGCACCACGATGCCCAGCGTCGAGCCGAGGCCCAGCAGCATGGCGTCCCCGCTGCTCACCTCGTTCGCCTCGTAGGCGTGCCTGCCCATCGCCAGGTAGCCGCCGAACACGGCGATCGCGACCACGTTGTTCAGCACCGGCGTCCACATCATGGCGCCGAACCGGTCGCGGGCGTTCAGCACCTGCCCGAGCAGGGTGAAGACGCCGTAGAAGAGGATCTGCGGCAGGCAGTACCGGGCGAAGGTGATCGCCAGTTCGCGCTGCACGGGGTCGTCGAACCCCGAGTAGAAGTCGACGATCTGCGGGGCGAACAGCCAGGCGCCGACCGTCAGCACCACCAGGATCACCCCGCACAGGGTGAGCAGCCGGTCGCTGTACGCCTGGCCGCCGTCCTTGTGGGTCTGCATCGCGTGCACCAGCTCCGGCACGAACACCGAGGCCAGCACGCCGCCGAGCAGCATCATGTAGACGATGTTCGGCAGCGAGTTCGCCACGCTGAACGCGTCACCGGCCGGGCCGGTGGCCAGCGCCGCCACGATCACCGCGCTGCGCACGAAGCCCAGCGCCCGGGAGGCCAGCGAACCCATCGCCATGATCAGGCCGTTGCGGCCGGTGGAGGAGGCGGGCTTCCCGGCCGCGGGCTTCGGGGCGGCCGGCTCCTCGCCGGCCCGCGGCGGCGGCACCGGCCGCTCCACCGGCCGCGGCGGCAGCGGGGGCGGCCCGAACTGCTCGAACGCCTGGGCGGGGATCCGGCCCAGCTGCATGGTCGGCTGGTCCTGCCCGGGGTACGGCTGCCCCTGCGGCGGGTAGGACGGGACGCCCTGCTGCCGGTACGGGTCGTGCTGCGGTCGGGCGCCGTCCGGGTGGTACGGGTCGCCCTGCGGCGGGTAGGGGGCGCCCTGGGCCTGTGCCTGGTACGGGTCGCCGGAGCCGTCCGCGGTGTGCATGGTCATCGGACCCCCCGTCGATCGGTGCCCGTCCGGCGCTGCGTGGGATGAGTGCGGGAGATCCGGCCCTGGTCCGGACTCCGCCTGCCGGTTGCAGGGTGCACCAGCCGCAGAAGTCTGCCCCACTTCGGCACCCGATGGGGAGTCGGGTGCCGACCGGCGAGGTGTTCGAGCCGGTCGCACCGGCGTCCGGGGGCCTTGCGGCACCGGCCGGGGAGCGCCGTTTGCGCCCGGAAACACGCGGAATGCTGCCCGCGCCGTTCCCCCGCCCGGAGGAGGCCGGAAACGCGGTGTGACGTTGCTCACGATCCGTCAGGAACGGCCCGGATCGCGCTCCGTGGCGGACTCCACCGGCGGCAGCGGCGGGGCCAGCACCCGCTGCACCCGGGGCCGGGCCCGCCGGCGCAGCAGCCGCACGTCCCGGCCGAACCGGCCCGGAAGCCACAGCTCCACCGCCAGCGCCGGGCCGGCCAGCGCCACCGCCGCCGCCGCCCAGCCGGCCGGCACGTCGCTCGGCCAGTGCACGCCCAGCGCGATCCTGGTCCAGCCCACCGCCAGCACCGCCAGCGCCGCCGCACCGGCCGCCGCCACCCGCACCGGCCGCTCCGTCCGCGGCCACGCCAGCACCAGCAGCGCCCCGCAGGTGACCGCCGAGGCCAGCGCGTGCCCGGACGGGAAGGACAGCCCGGAGCCGACCGCCACCGGGTCGGCGAAGTGCGGCCGGGGCCGCCCGGCCAGCGCCCGGCCGACCCCGGTCGCCGCCCAGCCCAGCAGCGTCGCCGCCACCGCCCAGCCCGCCAGCACCCGGGCGCCCAGCGCCCACAGCCACACCGCGACCGCCCCGAGCAGCGCCCGCATCACCCAGGGCGCGCCCAGGTCGGCCAGCGTCTGCATGGCGGCCGTCCACACCGGGTGGCGCAGCGCGTACCGGTGCAGCACCGACACCCAGCCCTGGTCCAGCCGGGCCAGCGGCCCCCAGCCGGTCCTCACCAGCACCAGCAGCAGGGCGAACGCCAGCGCACCCGCGAGCGCCGGCCAGGCACAACGGAGCACCCTCGGGCGTTGTACCCGGGGACGGGCCGCGGAGCGCCCGGCGGGCGCCCGGGAGCCGGGGTCGGTGGACTGGTGCATGACAGACACCTTCCCAGCACCAGGAGGCGAACCGGCGCTGACCCGATCGCAATTCGGCATCGGTTGTGCGGACGCCGCGCGAAGGCTCCGCGAAGGGTTCGCGCCGGTCCGGTGCCCGCCGCCGGTCGGGCCCGGTGTGCGCGCGGTGTCCGGAGCCGGTCACGCTGCGTGTACCGATCGGATGAAAATCGGCAGGATACTGCATCCCCGGCGGAAAACTGAGCCACTTGGGAATGTTGTCCGATTTCTGTGCGTTGGATCGTTACGTGTGAGCCACGAACGGCCCACACGGTTGTGCCGAGCGGCGGAACGGAGCGCCACCGGCAGCGTCAGTGAGGGAGCAAGCATGGCCACCCGTGCCGTCGTACGCGACAGGGCCGATCGGACTCGCACCGCCCGCCCGACCAACCTCGAAGCCGACCGTGACCTGGTCGGCATGTACCTCGACGAGATCGCCAGGACGCCCCTGCTCGATGCCGCGGAGGAGGTCGAGCTGTCCCTGCGGATCGAGGCCGGGGTCTTCGCCCAGCACCTGCTCGACGAGGAGGAGTCCCTCGACGGCGCCACCACCGAGGAGCTGCAGGCGATAGCGGACGACGCCGAGCGCGCCAAGGACGTCTTCATCCGCTCCAACCTCCGCCTGGTCGTCGCGGTGGCCCGCCGCTACCCGCGCAGCGGCCTCCCGCTGCTCGACCTGATCCAGGAGGGCAACGCCGGCCTGGTCCGCGCCGTGGAGAAGTTCGACTACTCCAAGGGCTTCAAGTTCTCCACCTACGCGACGTGGTGGATCCGCCAGGCGATCACCCGCTCCATCGCCGACCAGTCCCGCACCATCCGCCTCCCCGTCCACCTGGTCGAGGAGCTCGGCCGGATCCGCCGGGTCCAGCGCGAGAAGGCCAAGGAACTGGGCCGCGAGCCCGAGCCCGCCGAGATCGCCGCCGAGCTGGACACCACCGAGCAGCGCGTCAAGGACGTGCTGGACTGGGCCCGGGACCCGGTCAGCCTCAACATGTCGGTCGACGACGAGGGCGAGACCCAGTTCGGAGACCTGGTGGAGGACACCGGCGCGGTCTCCCCGGAGGACGCGGTGATGGTGATGCTGCGCCGCGAGGAGCTGGACGACCTGATCGGCCGCCTCGACGACCGCACCGCCTCCATCATCCGCAGCCGCTACGGCATGGAGGACGGCCGCGAGCGCACGCTGACCGAGGTCGGCAAGCAGCACGGCCTGACCCGCGAGCGGATCCGCCAGATCGAGAAGCACGCCCTCGCCGAACTCAAGAAGATCGCCGACCACGCGGGCTTCGAGGCCGCCTGACCGCCGCCCCGCCGGGGCCCGCGGCCGCCCTACAGTGGAGGACATGACCTCCCCGGACGACGCACCGCAGCCCGAGCCCCGGCCCGCCCCCGCGGCCAGGCCCCGCCTGGTCTTCACGGACCCGTTCGACCAGCAGACCTCCGACGACACCGACCGCGGCTGGGGCGACGCGTCGGGGGAGCGGGGGCTGGACTGGTACCGCAGCCAGCGGCCCCCGCACCACGGGGAGAAGTGACGTAACGGGATCAGCCGCGGCGCACCAGCGCGTCGCGGATCTCGGTGAGCAGGACGACCTCCTTCTCCTCGGTCTCCAGGGCCTCCTCCTCCAACGACTTGCGCTTCCGCATGTAGTGGTTCATCGGCAGGATCAGCAGGAAGTACACGACGGCGGCGGTGATCAGGAAGGTGAGCGCGGCGCTCAGCACCGAGCCCCAGAGGATGTAGACGCCCGAGGTGACGTTCCCGGCGGCGTCCACCTCGCAGGGGCCCTTGAGGCAGGACTTGTAGGCGGACAGGTCCTTGGTGCCGAAAACGCCGACCAGCGGGTTGATCACGCCCTTGACGACCGCGTTGATGACGGTGGTGAAGGCCGCGCCGATGACGACGGCGACGGCCAGGTCCACCACGTTTCCGCGGAGCAGGAATTCCTTGAAGCCTTTCATGCCGCGTCGAACGGCGGACACCCCCGGAGGTCACGGGTGAATCCGACCTCACCGGGTTGACGCCGGAGGGCACCCGCCCGCCCCGCCGACCGCCGGCGGAGCCCCCCGCGGCGGCCCGCACAGCAACCCCGCAGCCAGCACCAGGCACCCCACCGCCACCACCCCGCCCCGCCGCCGCACCACCCCCCGCAACCGGTGGCGACCCGACGCCACCCCCCGGATCGGCGGAAAATCAGGCACCTCACGGCGCGGCGGAACCAGCACCGCAGGCAGCGGCGGCAGCACAGAGGACGTCATCACAGAGCCTTCCCGACCGGACCCCACGGCCCCGAACAGGGCCGCGCCGGCCATCCTGCGCCCCACCCCGACACCCCGCCCCGGCATTTCCCCACCCTGTGGACAACCCCGCCCCTGTGGACAACCGACCCCACCCGCCCGGGTGAACCCCCCTGCCATCCGGCCCAACCCCCGCAACCACCCCCACCCCACCGTCCGAAGGAACCCGCGTAACCCGCCCCCACCACAGCAGAAACCCGCAGCCCGACCGCTCCGGCCTGCGGGGTTCTTGGGGGTGCTCGTCTTTCAGAGGGCAGTGACCTGGACGATGAAGACCCGTTCGAGCCGCGGAGCGATGAAGTAGTGGAACATTCCACCGGGGACGTCCACTGCCTCCATTGCGGGCCCGATGCCTTCGAAGGCCCTCCCGTCCAGGTAGAGGGCCTCGGCCATCCTCACCAGCTCAGCGGCTTTTCCTGACACCTCGGCGAGGAACTCGGCCGCAGCGCCGGCGGCCACGTACTCGGCATCGGGTGGTACTCCCAGGACCAGCTCATTCCTGGATCGCCGCCGTGGCCGCACGGAGGATCCCACCGGACACCGCAAGGTGTTCGCGGGCTTCCTCCGGGGTTTCGGCCTGTTGGGCGAGGTAGAGGCTCCGGCGGTACGTGCGCGCCGTCTCCGGGAAGCGCTCGATCTCGACGATCGTCGCCCAGTGCACGAGGAACGCGTGCACCGGTGTGAGGCTGTCCAACTCGGCGGCCCGGTTGAACGCCTTCTCCAGGTTGTCCTGCATCTTCGGCAGGAGGTTCGGCGCCACGACCGCAAGGGCGGCCTTCAGCGCGGCCGGGGACTTCGAGGGCCTCGGGATCAGTTCCTCGGCATGGTGTGCTGCCGTGCTCAACGCGTCCTCCAAGAGGTACCTCCGCCACCGTACGGCAGCCCGAGCCTCCCGAGCGGCCCGACCGTTCAGCGGGGTCTAGCCCATGGCGAAGCGGCCGGACTTGACCGCGGTGACGAAGGCGGCGAAGGCGGTCTCGGTGAAGAGCAGGGCGGGGCCCTGGGGGTCCTTGGAGTCGCGGACCGGGACGAGGCCGTGGGTGGCGGTGAACTCGGGCGCGAACTCGACGCAGTTGCCGCCATTTCCGCTGTGGCTGCTCTTCGTCCAACGGGCGCTGGACAGGTCGATGCAGGTCATGTGCGTTCCTCCCATGGCGGATGCGGTGCTCGCGGCGGCCGAGCGTACGTTCCTGGCGAAGCCGCCCGGGTGGGGTTTCCCGGTTCTGGGCATGAAGAAGCCCCGCGCGCCCAAGTGACCGGACTGCGAGGCTTTTTGGCGCTGCTGGTGCGTCAGTTGGCGTCGAAGCGGCCGGACTTGACCGCAGTGACGAAGGCGGTGAAGGCGGTTTCGGTGAAGAGCAGGGCGGGGCCCTGGGGGTCCTTGGAGTCGCGGACCGGGACGAGGCCGTGGGTGGCGGTGAACTCGGGCGCGAACTCGACGCATTCTCCGCCGTCGGAGCTGTAGCTGCTCTTCACCCATCGAGCACGGGGGAGGTCGATGCGGGTCATGAGAGTTCCTTCCGCGCAGTTCGGATCATGGCTAGTGAAGCGGCCGTTGGGAGGGACTCCACCAGGAGCCGATCGTAGCGCTTGGACCAGGACGCGACGGTCTCCCGGCTCCGCTCCACATGGCCTCGGGCCAGGGACTCCGCGTAGCCGAGCATCGACCGATCGGGAAGCGTCAGGAGGACCACCGACATCCTGAACGGGGCCCACTCGCCCAGCGTGAACGGAGCGATCTGCAGCACGACGCGGGGGCTTGCGGCCAGGGTCTCCAGGTGGGCGAGCTGAGCCGCCATCACGGCCGGCCCGCCGACGATCCGGCGGATGCACCCCTCGTCCAGCACCGCGTGGACGAGCGGCGCGGTGGGGCGTCGAAAGATCTGCTGGCGGTTCAGCAGGAAGGAGACCCGGGCCTCCGCCTGGGCCGCGGTGATGTCTCCGCGCTGTGCCGCCGCCATGGCCAAGGCCGAAGCGTAGGCAGGAGTCTGGAGCTGTCCCGGAACGACGCCCAGCTGGAAAGTACGGAGCACCCGGCACCTGGCCTCGGCCTCGACGTACTCCGTGAACCCCTCCACCAGACTCGCGTTCGAGTACAGCCGCCAGAGCTCCTGGAAGCGCGAGCCGGTGCCGAACACCTCGTCGGCCTTGACTGCGAAAGTAAAAGTTAGTGCCCGCTTACCTCGTTCGATGAGCGAGATGTAGCCGTTCGTGTAGCCCATCTGTTTGGCCAGCCTGACCTGTGACCAGTCGCGGGCCGCCCTTGACCTGGCAAGTTCCCGGCCGAAGCGCAGGGCGGGAGATGTCACCACATCAACTTCGTTGCCAGTTTCCATGGTTGTCCCCTTTGACGGACCGGATCAGTCAACGGTCAAGTCCTGGTGAGCGTAGCCGTTCCCGCCGATGCTCGTGACGCACAGAACGCAGAAAGAAGCGGACGGTGACCGGCGTGCGGGAGCTCGGTCCGGGCGCGTGGACGCTTCTCGAAACCCTCCTTGCGCAGCGCAACCATTCCCATGAGGTCAATCGTCATGCCGAACCGCCAACCCCCGGAGCCGACAGCGAAGTTGACGATCCGGGTCTACACCGTGCGGGCCGACGGGGCCCGGGTGCAGGTCTCGTCCTGCACGTCCGACGAGGACTGCTTCCCGCCGCTGGTCTCCGCGCTGATCTGGCCGGCCTGCCGGTGCCCGCGCTGCGGCGGCCGCGACGCGGTCCGGGAGCCGGACGCGGCCTGACCGTCCGGCCGTCCCCCTGCCCCCCGATACTCGAACGAAGGGACGCACGTGTTGTACACCGGACAGTCGCTGGAGGCGGTCGACGTCCTCCGGGGCTTCCTGCGGGACGGGTTCGCGGACTCCGAGCAGGCCGCCGACCTGTTGGAGCGGGCGTTCCGGCTGGCCCGGCTGGAGCCGCCGCCGGGGCTCTCGCCGGTCTACCGGAGCGACGTGCCGGCGGAGTACGGGGGTGTCGCGCTGGGGTGCGCGGGCCTGCCGTGGGTGCAGCGGCCGGCCGAGGCGCTGCTCGAACTCGCCTTCCTGCGCGGCGACCTGCACCCCGTCCGGCCCGGTGCCGGGGGTCGTCCGGTGCTGGGCGCGGCCTCGTGACCGGTGAGGAGGAAGGACTCCGGGAGCGGGCGTGGGTGATCGCCGACCGGCTGGCGGGAGCCAGTGGAGGGGAGGCCCGGATGATCACGCTTCCCGGCGGTTACCGGATCGAACTGCACTTCACCGCCCGGGCGCCGGACGAGCCCGGGGTGGTGGCCGCGATCGCGCTGGGTGACCGCTGGGGCCACCGCTACTCGCCGCCGGAGCGCAACGGCGGGGTGGCGAAGGAGAGCGTGTGGAGCGAGGTCCGCCGGTCGCCGCCCGACGGCCGACCGGCCCCGGACAGCACGGAGCCCCGTCCGGCGCGGCCGGACGGGGCTCCGTGGAGAGCGGGTCAGCTCGCGGTGGACGCGGAGCCGGAGGAGGAGCCGGAGCTGCTCTTCGCCGTCGAGGCGGCGGAGGAACCCGAGGAGCCCGACGAGGAAGAGGAAGAGGACGTGGAGGAGGTCGAGGAAGTCGACGAGGCCGACGACGAGCCCACCGAGCTGCTGGAGCTGGAGCGGCTGTCGGTGCGGTAGAAGCCGGAGCCCTTGAAGACCACGCCCACGGCCGAGAAGACCTTGCGGAGCTTCCCCTGGCAGTCGGGGCACGTGGTCAGCGCGTCGTCGCTGAACTTCTGCACCGCCTCGAGGCCGTTGCCGCACTCGGTGCACTGGTACTGGTACGTGGGCACTTTCCGCTTCCTCCTGTCACTCCCCCTGGCACTCTCACGCCATGAGTGCTAACGACGGTCCATGATGCGGCATTCCGCGGGTGGAGTCCAGCCGCTCAGCCGCGTCGGGCGGCCGGTGCCGCCTCCTCGCGGACCGCTCCTCCCCGTGCCACGGTACGGGTCGCGGGGGCCGGAACGAGCAGCAGGCGGCGCATCGTGACGAGCGCCACCAGGCCGAGACCGGAGCCGGCCAGGGCGACGGTGAAGCCGAGCGAGGGTCCGGAGCGGTCGATCAGCTGTCCGGCGGCGGTGGAGCCGAGGGCCAGGCCGAGGCCGATCGAGCCGGTCAGCCAGGTGAACGCCTCGGTCTTGGCGCCGTCCGAGACCAGGGTCTCCACCAGGGTGAAGCCGGTGATCAGGGTGGGGGCGATGGCCAGGCCGCAGAACAGGCCCGCCACGGTCAGCGCGACCAGGTTGGGCATCGCCCACAGGGTGGAGCAGCCGAGCACCAGCAGCGCGTAGCAGGCGACCATCCGCTGCCGGGCGCTGCTGCGCCACGGGACCAGGCCGTAGAGCACGCCCGCCACCATCGAGCCGGTGGCGAACAGTCCGTAGACCAGGCCGCTGAGCCCGCCGGAGCCGGCGTCCTCGGCGAAGGCGGTGATCGAGACCTGCAGGGTGCCGAAGACGGTGCCCAGGCCGAGGAAGGCTCCGGCCAGCAGCCGGACGCCGGGGGAGGAGAGGGCGGAGGCGCGGCGGTCGCCGGGGGCGGCGGGGCCGGTGGGCGCGGGCGCGGTGTCCCGGCGGGCGGCGAAGGCCAGGCCGCCCAGCAGGGTGAGGGTGGCCTCGGCGGCGAGTCCGGCGGACGGGTCGACCAGGGTGGCGATGCCGGTGGCCAGCATCGGGCCGATGACGAAGGTGAACTCGTCGGTGACGGACTCGAAGGCGAAGGCGGTGTTCATCAGGGCGGGCCGTTCGCCCAGCCGGTGCACCCAGCGGGCCCGGACCATCGCGCCGACCTGCGGCACCGAGGCACCGGCCGGCGCGGCGGCCAGGAACAGCGTCCACTCGGGGGCCCCGGCACGGGCCAGCACGATCAGCGCGGCGACCGCGCAGGCGTGCACGACCACGGCGGGCACCAGTACGGCGGCCTGGCCGTACCGGTCGGCGAGCCGTCCGGTCTGCGGGCCGATCAGGGCCTGCGAGACGGCGGCGGCCGCGGCGACCGCGCCGGCCAGGCCGTAGGAGCCGGTGGTGTCGTGCACCAGCAGCACGATGCCGAGGCTGAGCATGGCGTACGGCAGCCGGGCGACCAGGGCGGGGAGCAGGAAGGTCCAGGCCCGGGGGGTGCGCAGCAGCGCTCCGTAGCCGGTGCCGCGGGGGCCGTGGGAGGTGGTGTCGTCGACCGGTCGGCGCGCCGCCACGGTCGGTCCTCTCTGCTGCCTGGTAGCGCCGCGCGGGTGGGACCGGCCGGGCGCCGAGGGTCGTCCTCTCGCGCGCCGACCGGGGCCGTCGCGCCGACTCTGCATCAGGCAGATGTGGAAAATCCGGGTGGAGATCCGGATGGAAATCAGGGTGGATCAGAATGTACAAGCGTATATCAGGGCGTTGCGCCTTCGGTTCGGAAGTTCAGCCGTTCTTCTTCCTTCCGTTGGAAGGCGTCCTCCGGGTGCCTGCGGGCAGCGCCTCCGCGTTGTGCAGCCACCCGGCGAGCTTGCCGCCGCGGTCGACGGCGCGCAGCCGGCGTTCGGCGGCCCCGGAGACCTCCTCGGTGGTGACCACCAGCAGTTCGTCGCCCTCGCGCAGCACCGTCATCCGGTCCGGCACGAAGCTGGCGCCCTCGCGGACCACCAGGGTGACGGCGGCGCCCTTGGGCAGCCGCAGTTCGGAGACCTCGACGCCGGACATCCGGGAGCCGGGGGAGAGCTGGACGGAGAGCAGGTGGCCGTGCAGCTTCTCCAGCGGCGCGGACTCGATGCCCAGGTCCTGGCCGATGTCGCCCTCGCCGATCTTCAGCCACTTGGCGACCAGCGGCAGGGTCGGACCCTGGAGCAGGGTGAAGACCACGACCAGGATGAAGACCACGTTGAACAGCTGCTGGGCGTCGGTGGCGCCTGCCACCAGCGGGATGGTGGCGAGCACGATCGGCACCGCGCCGCGCAGCCCGGCCCAGGACAGCAGCGCCTGCTCCTGCCAGGGCACCCGGAACGGCGTCATGGTCAGCAGCACCGACAGCGGCCGGGCGACGAACACCAGCACCGCCCCGGCCACCAGGCCCGGCACCAGGGCCGAGCCCATGCTGGCGGGCGTCACCAGCAGGCCGAGCAGCACGAACATGCCGATCTGCCCGATCCAGGCCAGCCCGTCGGCGAAGCCGCGCACCGCGGGGCCGTGCGGCAGCTTGGAGTTCCCGAGGATCACCGAGGCGATGTACGCGGCCAGGAAGCCGGAGGCGTGCAGCAGCGCGCCGCCCGCGTAGGCGAGCACGATCAGCGCCAGCACCGCGATCGGGTACAGGCCGGAGGAGGGCAGCGCGACCCGGCGCACCGCGTACGCGCCGAGCCGGCCGACCGCGTAGCCGACGGCCGCGCCGATCGCCAGCTCGACGACGATGGTGCCCACCAGCACGTACCAGGGGTCGAGCTCGCCGGTGGTGGCGAAGGCGACCACCAGGATCACCACGGGCGCGTCGTTGAAGCCGGACTCGGCCTCCAGCAGGCCGGTCAGCCGCTTGGGCAGCGGCACCATCCGCAGCACCGAGAAGACCGCCGCGGCGTCGGTGGAGGAGACGATCGCGCCGAGCAGCAGCGCGGTGCGCCACTCCAGGCCGACCAGCCAGTGCGCGCCGGCGGCGGTGACGAACACCGAGACCGCGACGCCGAGGGTGGCCAGCACGGCGGCGGCCGGGACCACCGGCCTGATGGCCTGCCAGCTGGTCTTGAGCCCGCCCTCGGCGAGGATGACCACCAGGGCGGCGTAGCCCATCACCTGGGTGAGCTCGGCGTTGTTGAAGCTCATGCCGAGGCCGTTCTGACCCAGCGCGACGCCGATCCCGAGGTAGATCAGCAGGGAGGGCAGCCCCGAGCGGGTGGAGATCCGCACCGCCACGACGGCGAACAGCAGGACCACGGCGGACTCGAGCAGCAGGGTGTTCAGGTGGTCAACGGTCACGCAGGGGCACCTCGGGCAGGGAGGGGAGCTACTGGCAGATCGTTACCCATCCTAACATTTTACTTGATCTTTACGCTAGTCCCTTCTTCCGCCCGGGCCGGGTAAGGTCCCCTGCGTGCCGTAGAACCGCCGCGGTGTCCCCCGTGCACGGCTGCCGGTGCCCTCGCCCTAATGTGGTGACCTGTCACGGCCGCACGCTCCCTCATACAAGGACTCGGATGCCCCGCTCGAAGAAGTTCCGGCGCGCACGTCTGATCATGATCCTGCTCGCCGTGCTGCTGATCGCGGGCCTGGTCGGCGGCGGCTGGTGGGCCGTGGACACCGTCCGCTCCTCCTTCCCGCAGGTCAGCGGCACCGTCAAGGTGGCCGGCATGTCCGCCCCGGTGGACGTGGTCCGCGACGACAAGGGCATCCCGCAGCTCTACGCCGACACCGACGCCGACCTGTTCCGCGCCCAGGGCTACGTGCAGGCCCAGGACCGGTTCTGGGAGATGGACGTCCGACGGCACATCACCTCCGGCCGGCTCTCCGAGATGTTCGGCTCCTCCACGGTCGAGCAGGACACCTTCCTGCGGACCATGGGCTGGCGCCAGGTCGCCGAGAAGGAGTGGAACAACCAGCTCTCCGACGACACCAAGCGGAACCTGACCGCCTACACCGAGGGCGTCAACGCCTGGCTCGCCGAACACCCCGGCGGCGCCGGCGCCTCGCTCGAGTACGCGCTGCTCGGCACGGTCAACTCCGGCTACAAGCCCGAGAAGTGGGACCCGATCGACTCGGTGGCCTGGCTCAAGGCGATGGCCTGGAGCCTGTCCGGCAACATGCAGGAGGAGATCGACCGCTCGCTGCTCACCCAGGACTTCAGCACCGAGCAGATCGAGCAGCTCTACCCGGCGTACCCGTACGACCGCAACGGCACCATCGTGAAGACCGGCAAGCTCTCCGCCGACGGCACCTACACCCCCGGCGAGGGCGCCACCGTGCCCCAGCTGCCCGGCTCCGCCGCCGCGGTCGACAGCTCGCAGGCCCGCGCCGCGAGCCAGGCCCTGATGGGCGACCTGTCCCAGCAGGTCTCCGCGCTGCCCCAGCTGCTCGGCCCGCAGGGCCAGGGCATCGGCTCCAACTCCTGGGTGGTGGCCGGCGCCAACACCACCACCGGCCTGCCGATGCTGGCCAACGACCCGCACCTCGGCCCCGGCATGCCGTCCATCTGGTACCAGATGGGCCTGCACTGCCGCACCGTCTCCGCCACCTGCGGCTACGACACCGCCGGCTACACCTTCGCCGGCATGCCCGGCGTCGTCATCGGCCACAACAAGGACGTCGCCTGGGGCTTCACCAACCTCGGCGCCGACGTCACCGACCTGTACCTGGAGAAGGTCACCGGCCCGGACACCTACCTCTACGACGGCAAGGACACCAAGTTCGCCGTCCGCAAGGAGACCATCAAGGTGGCCGGCGGCGACGACCGCACCATCACCGTCCGCACCACCCAGGACGGCATGCCGCTGATCTCCGACCAGTCCTCCGAGGAGCAGAAGGTCGGCCAGTACGCCCCCGCCGGCAACGCCGCCCCCGACCGGGCGGCCGGCTACGCCGTCGCCCTGCGCTGGACCGCGCTCGTCCCCGGCAAGACCATGGACGCCGTCTTCGAGCTCGACCGGGCCACCGACTTCACCTCCTTCCGGGCCGCCGCCAAGGACTTCGCCGTCCCCGCGCAGAACCTCATCTACGCCGACACCAAGGGCAACATCGGCTACCAGGCCCCCGGCCTGATCCCGGTCCGCGGCAAGAAGGGCGACGGCCGCTACCCCGCCCCCGGCTGGGACCCGGCCTACGCCTGGAACAGCAGCTACCTGCCGTTCAAGTCGCTGCCCTACGCGTACAACCCGCCCGAGGGCTACATCGTCACGGCCAACCAGGCCGTCGTCGACCAGAGCTACAAGCCGGTCCTCACCACCGACTGGGAGTACGGCACCCGGGCCAAGGAGATCGGCGACCTGATCCAGGCCAAGCTCAAGAACGGCGGCAAGATCTCGCTGGACGACATGCAGTCCATGCAGCTCGACAACACCAGCGTGATGGCCAAGGAACTCGTCCCGCTGCTGCTCAAGGTCAAGATCGACGACCCCTACGTGCGCGAGGCCCAGGACCTGCTCAAGGACTGGAACTACCACCAGGACGCCGACTCGGCCGCCGCCGCCTACTACAACGGCGTCTGGCGGGCCCTGCTCACCCTGGCCTTCGGCCAGAAGTTCCCCGCCGACCTCCGGGTCGAGGGCGACTGCCTGCTGGTCCGCCAGAAGCGCGACAACACCCTGCCCGACGACGCCCTCGGCGGCGCCGCGCAGGCCGTCACCGAGTGCGGCACCCGCAAGGCCGCCCAGGCCCAGCCGGACGGCGGCGACCGCTGGACCGAGGTCGTCCGCAAGCTGCTCGCCGACCCCAAGTCGCCCTGGTGGGACTACATCGACTCCGACCACCAGCAGCAGCACGGACTCGACAGCCTGCTCGCCGAAGCGCTCAAGGACGCCCGCCAGGACCTCACCTCGCGCCTCAGCAAGGACATCTCCACCTGGAGCTGGGGCCGCCTGCACCAGCTCACCCTGCAGGAGCAGACCCTCGGCACCGACAACTCCTCGATCGCCTCCGGCCTCGTCCACAAGCTGCTCAACCGGGGCCCCTACAAGCTCTCCGGCGGCAGCGCCGCCGTCGACGCTACCGGCTGGAACGCCGCCGCCGGCTACGACGTCGACTGGATCCCCTCCATGCGGATGGTCGTCGACCTCAGCGACTTCGACTCCTCCCGCTGGATCAACGTCGGCGGCGCCTCCGGCCACGCCTTCCACCCCAACTACAACGACCAGACCTCGCTCTGGGCCTCCGGTCAACTCCTGCCCTGGGCCTACAGCAAGGACGCGGTCGCCAAGGCGGGCAAGAACACCCTGACCCTGACCAACTGAGGCCGACGCCCCGACGGGGCCCGGGGAGCACCGCTCCCCGGGCCCCGTCCTCACTCCCCGAAGCGCGTCACGCCGTCCGGGGTCACCACCGCGTGCACCGGCAGGTCGTGCGGCTCGGCCGGGACCGCGGGCAGCAGTTCGGCCGGGTAGAGCAGGGTGGCCAGCAGCGGGCGGGCGCCGGCCCGGGTGAGACGGGCCAGGACCCGGTCGTAGGAGCCGCCGCCGCGGCCCAGCCGGGTGCCGCGGAGGTCGACGGCCAGGCCGGGGAGCAGCACGACGTCCGCGCCGAGGACGGCGTCGGGGCCGAGCCGGGGGCCGACGGGTTCGAGCAGGCCGCGGGCGGCGGGAGCGAGCCGCTCGTCGTCCTCGTACCGGGCCCAGTCCAGGTCGTTGTCGGGCAGCAGCACCGGCAGCAGCACCCGGACACCGGCACCGGCGAGGGCGCGCAGCAGCGGGCGGGTCCCCGGCTCCGCGCCGACCGAGACGTACGCGGCGACGGTGCCGCCCGGCGGGACCAGCGCGGCGGCGTGCCCGGCCAGGGCCGCGGCCGCGGCGGCGCGCTCCGGACCGCCGAGCGCCCGCCGTTCGGCGAGCAGGCGTGACCTCAACGCCGCCTTGTCGTTGGACAACCGATCCGCAGTCACCGTTCGATTCCTCTCAGCTCTGTCCCGCGCAGTGACACGAGCCTGACATGCCCGAGGCCGCCGCATGCCCACCCCGCTCCTGCTCCAGGCCCTGGCCGCGCTCGGCGCGGCCGCCCCGGCCGCCGCCGGCGTCCTCGCGCTGCGCCGCCGCCGGGACCGGGTCGAACAGGGCGGCCGGGAGGCGGAACTTCTGGCGAAGATCGCGGAACTGGCGGAGGAACGGGACGAACTGGTGCGCACCGCCTCCTGCGACCCGCTGACCGGCGTGTGGAACTACCGCCACCTCCAGCTCACCCTGGACCGCGAGATCGAACGCGCCCGCCGGGCCGAGGCCACCGCGATCGACCCCCGCCCGCTGGCCGTGCTGCTGCTGGAGGTCGACGGCTTCGACGCGGTGGTCGCCGAGCACGGCCGGACCCGCGCCAACGCGATGCTCCGCGACCTCGCCCAGCGCCTGGCGATGGAGATCCGCGGCTGCGACACCCTGGGACGTTACGGCGGCGAGGAGTTCCTCGCCCTGCTGCCGGACACCGGCCCGGAGGGCGCCGCGCAGGTCGCCGAGCGGCTCTGCTGGTCGGTGCGCCGCCACCGGCTGACGGACCGCCACCCCGGCGAGAGCGCCGCCCCGGACGCCCGCAGCGGCCTCACCGCCGCCGTCGGCCTGGCCGTGCTGCCCCGCGACGGCGCGCACGCCGCGCTGCTGCTGCGGGCCGCCGACCGCGCCCTGGCCGCCGCCCGCGCCGCGGGCGGCGACTGCTGGCGCTCCACCGAGCAGCTCACGAACGAACCGGCCGGTCCGAACGCTTCGTCGACGCCCGGTATGGTGTCTTCCGGCCCCGGCGGGACAACCCTCACCCCGCATGCGACCACCGTCGGCCCGGGCCCGACAGGTGACAGGCCCCAATAATCGTTTCACCCCGCTCTCAGCGGAGCGAAACGCCAGCCTCAGTAAGGTCGACGCATGACGAACACGCACGCCCGCCAGCCGGTCACCAAGGCCGTCGTCCCGGCCGCCGGCCTCGGCACCAGGTTCCTCCCCGCCACCAAGGCCACGCCCAAGGAGATGCTCCCGGTCGTCGACAAGCCGGCCATCCAGTACGTCGTCGAGGAGGCCGCCGCCGCGGGCCTGTCCGACATACTGATGGTCACCGGTCGCAACAAGCGTGCTCTGGAAGACCACTTCGACCGCGCCTACGAGCTGGAGGAGCTGCTCAGCCGCAAGGGCGACCAGGAGCGGCTGCGCCGGGTGCAGGAGTCCGTGCAGCTCGCCAGCATGCACTACGTCCGCCAGGGCGACCCCAAGGGCCTCGGCCACGCCGTCTCGGTCGCCGAACAGCACGTCGCCGGGCAGCCGTTCGCCGTCCTGCTGGGCGACGACCTGATTGACCCGCGCGACCCGCTGCTGGCCCGGATGATCGAGGTCCAGCAGGAACTCGGCGGCTCCGTCGTCGCGTTGATGGAGGTCGACCCCGCGCAGATCCACCTGTACGGCTGCGCCGCCGTCAAGGCCAACGGCTTCGGCGAGGACGTCTTCCAGGTGACCGACCTGGTGGAGAAGCCCGACACCGCCGACGCCCCGTCCAACTACGCCGTCATCGGCCGCTACGTCCTCGACCCGGCGGTCTTCGACGTGCTGCGCGAGACCCCGCCCGGCCGCGGCGGCGAGATCCAGCTGACCGACGCGCTGCGCGAGCTGGCCACCCGCGACGAGACCAGCGGCGGCCCGGTGCACGGCGTGCTGTTCAAGGGCCGCCGCTACGACACCGGCGACCGCGCCGACTACCTGCGGGCGATCGTCCGGCTGGCCGCCGAGCGCGACGACCTCGGCCCCGAGTTCCGCACCTGGCTGCGGCAGTTCGTGGCCACCGAGATGCAGGGCTGACCCACCACGAAGGAGCGTGAGGCGATGACCGGGAAGCACGACCCCTGCTGCGAGGGAGCCGACTCCCCGGCCTCGCCGCGCTCGTGGAGCGTCGACGAGCACCTCGCCGACGTCCTCGCCGCGGTCGCCCCGCTGCCCCCCATCGAGCTGCAACTGCTGGACGCCCAGGGCTGCCGGCTCGCCGAGGACGTGCGGGCCGCCGACGACCTGCCGCCCTTCGACAACAGCTCGATGGACGGCTACGCGCTGCGCACCGCCGACACCGTGCGCGCCACCGGGCAGTACCCGTCGGTGCTCGCCGTGGTCGGCGACATCGCGGCCGGCGCCGCCGACCTGCCCAAGGTCGGCCCCGGCCAGGCCGCCCGGATCATGACCGGCGCCCCCGTCCCGCCCGGCGCCGAGGCCGTCGCCCCGGTCGAGTGGACCGACGGCGGCACCGGCACCGGGCTGGCCGCCGACGCGATGGGCGCGCCCGTCGCCGACGAGGAGGTCCGGGTGCTGCGCCCGGTCGCCGAGGGCGCGCACATCCGCCGCCGGGGCAGCGACGTCACCGCGGGCGACACCGTGCTGGAGGCCGGCACCGTGCTCGGCCCCACCCGGCTCGGCCTGCTCGCCGCGATCGGCCGCGGCACCGTCAAGGTCGCCCCCCGCCCCCGGGTCGTGGTGCTCTCCACCGGCAGCGAACTCGTCCAGCCCGGCGAGGCCACCGGACCGGGCCGGATCCACGACTCCAACTCCTTCACCCTGACCGCCGCCGCGATCGCCGCCGGCGCCGTCGCCTACCGGGTCGGCGGTGTCCCCGACGAGGCCGCCACGCTGCGCGCCGTGCTGGAGGACCAGCTCGGCCGGGCCGACCTGATCGTCACCAGCGGCGGCGTCTCGGTCGGCGCGTACGACGTGGTCAAGGAGGTGTTCGCGGACTACGGCGGCGTCGACTTCCGCAGGCTGCGGATGCAGCCCGGCAAGCCGCAGGGCTTCGGCCGGATCGGCGCGGGCGCCGGGGTGCCGCTGCTCGCCCTGCCCGGCAACCCGGTCAGCGCGTACATCTCCTTCGAGCTGTTCGTCCGCCCGGTGATCCGCACCATGCTCGGCGCCCCCGACGTGCACCGCCCCGTGGTGCGCGCCGCGACCACCGCCGCGCTGCGCTCCCCGGCCGGGCGGCGGCAGTTCCTACGCGGCCGGCACCACCCGGCGGACGGCACCGTCAGCCCGGTCGGCGGCGAGGGATCGCACCTGGTCGGGGCGCTGGCGAAGGCCGACTGCCTGATCGCCGTGCCCGAGGACACGACCGCGCTGCCCGCCGGGAGCGCCGTCGATGTGGTCCTTCTCACGGACTGACCGGGGCGGGGTTGTACGGTAGCGCGAGATTCGCACCGTGCCACTGGAGCCACTCGTGACCGACACACCCCCCGGCGACCGCCTCACCCACGTCGACCGCACCGGCGCCGCCCGGATGGTCGACGTCTCCGAGAAGGCCGCCACCACCCGCGTCGCGGTGGCGGCCGGCCGGGTCCGGATCGCCCCCAGGGTGGTGGAACTGCTGCGCGGCGAGGGCGTCCCCAAGGGCGACGCCCTCGCGGTGGCCCGGATCGCCGGGATCATGGGCGCCAAGAAGACGCCCGAACTGATCCCGCTCTGCCACCCGATCGCGCTCACCGGCACCACCGTCGACCTGGCCGTCACCGACACCGCCGTCGAGATCACCGCCACCGTCCGCACCGCCGACCGCACCGGCGTCGAGATGGAGGCCCTCACCGCCGTCGCCACCGCCGCGCTCACCGTCATCGACATGGTCAAGGCGGTCGACAAGGCCGCCGCCATCGAGGACGTCCGGGTGCTCAGCAAGACCGGCGGCAAGAGCGGCGACTGGTTCAGGGGGGAGGAGCAGTGAGGGCGCTCGCCGTCACCGTCTCCAACCGGGCCTCGGCCGGCGTGTACGAGGACCGGGGCGGCCCGCTGCTGGTCGCCGGACTGCGCGCGATGGGCTTCGAGACCGACGGCCCGCAGGTCGTCCCGGACGGCGAACCGGTCGAGGCGGCGCTGCGCGCGGCCGTCGCCGCCGGGTACGACGTGGTGCTCACCACCGGCGGCACCGGCATCTCCCCGCAGGACCTCACGCCCGAGATGACCGCCCGGGTGATCGACCGGCAGATCCCCGGCATCTCCGAGGCGATCCGCGCCCACGGCCGGGCCGCCGTCCCCACCGCCGCTCTCTCCCGCGGCCTGGCCGGCCTGGCCGGACGCACCCTGGTGGTCAACCTGCCCGGCTCCACCGGCGGCGTCCGCGACGGCCTGGCCGTGCTCGCCCCGCTGCTGCCGCACGCCGTCGACCAGTTGGCCGGCGGCGACCACCCGCGGCCCGCGGGCGGTGCGCACTGAACGCGCCCTGGCCGGTCGAACTGGCCGAGGGGGACCTCGTGCTGCGGCCCATCCGCCGCCGCGACCAGGCCGAGTGGCAGGAGGTCAGCCGCCGCAACCGGGACTGGCTGCGCCGCTGGGAGGCCACCGTCCCGCCCGCCCCGCCCGGCCGCGCCCCGCTGCCCCGCCCCACCTACCGGCAGATGGTCCGCTACCTGCGGGCCGAGGCCGCGGCCGGCCGGATGCTGCCCTTCGTGGTGCTCCACCGGGGGCGCCTGGTCGGCCAGTTGACGGTCGGCGGGATCACCTGGGGCTCGATGTGCTCCGCCAACGTCGGCTACTGGGTGGACGAGGCGGTGGCCGGTCGCGGCATCATGCCCACCGCCGTCGCGCTCGCCGTCGACCACTGCTTCCGCGACCTGGGCCTGCACCGGGTCGAGGTGTGCATCCGCCCGGAGAACCGGCCCAGCCGCCGGGTGGTGGAGAAACTCGGCTTCCGCGCGGAGGGAATGCGCCCCCGCTACCTGCACATCGACGGCGACTGGCGCGACCACCTGGTGTACGCGCTCACCGCCGACGAGGCCACCGACGGGCTGCTGCGGCGCTGGCAGGAACTCAGGAACCGGCCGCCGCAAGAGAATTGAATGTGTGTTCGAATGTAGATATCGATATGGCATCGGGGTCGTGTCGACCCGTCACAAATACCGGCAAAATAGTCTGAGAATCAGCTTGATCACACGACACGCCGCGCCAAATTGCTGCAGTGCCTTCGCCCGCGCCCGTACCGTGTGAAACGTGAGCAGTAGCGGCCTTATCTACGCGGTCATCGTAGGGGCCTGGGCTGCCTATCTGGTGCCGATGTGGCTCCGCAGGCAGGACGAGCTCAACGAGTCGCGTCCGACGGAACGCTTCAGTACCGCGATCCGCCTGCTGGCCGGTCGATCGGCCATGGAGCGGCGCGCGGCCCGAGCCCTCGGCGACCAGACCGCCGACCAGCAGCACCCCGCCGGGGAGGACCCGGACGGGGCCCTCGCCGACCCCGCGCCCGCCGTGGCGCCCGACCCCGCCGACGTGCCCACCCGGGCCGCCGCCGCCGAGCCGGCCGCCGAACCGGCCGTTCAGGCCGCCGCCGAGCCGGTGGCCGGGCCCGCGGCCGCCGCCGAGGGCCGGGGCGAGCGTGAACGCGAGCGGGAGTGGGAGCGTGAACGCGAGCGGGAGCTCGGCGACCGGCGCTCCGCCGAGCGGCGGGCCCGGCTGCTCGCCCGGCGGCGGCGGATGGTCACCATGCTCTTCCTGGCCTTCGCGCTGGGCGCCGTGGTCGCCGCCGTGACCGGCTTCGCCTTCCTCTGGGTGCCCGCCGTCCCCGGCGTCCTGCTCACCCTCTACATCGGCCACCTGCGCCGCCTGGAACGGCAGCGCTACGAGGTCAAGTTCGACCGGACCCGGGCCGCGCAGGCCGCCGAGCGGCTGCGCGAGCGCGAACGCGAGCGGGCCGCCCGACCGGCCGCCGAGCCGGCCGCGACCCGCCCGGCGCCCGCCCCCGAGCCGACCGTCGCCACGGACCCGAGCACCACCCGGGCCACCGTGCTGGCCGAGGCCACCGAGCACGAGGAGTGGGCCGACGGCGTCCGCTCCCGGGCCGCCGCCGGGCCGGACTCCTGGGAGCCCGTCCCCGTCCCCCTCCCCACCTACGTCACCGCCCCCGTGGCCCCCCGCACCACCCGCGGGCTCGACCTCTCGGCCCCCAACACCTGGGACTCCGGCCGCCCCGCCACCCCGCTGTTCGACCAGTACGGCGCCGAGCCGGCCCAGCCCCCCGCCGCCGCGGACTGGTCGACCCGCCCCCGCGCCGCCAACGAGTAACCGCCCCGCCCCGCCCCGCCCCGGCCGCAACCCCCCCACCTGCGCCGGGGCGTTCGCGTTCCCCGGCGCCCCCGCCGCCGGACCGCTCCGACCATGGTCACGGGCACCTCCGCGGAGGTGATAGAGTTCTTTCTTGTTGGGGCTGTGGCGCAGTCCGGTAGCGCACCTCGTTCGCATCGAGGGGGTCAGGGGTTCGAATCCCCTCAGCTCCACCCGACAAAGGCCCTCCCGGGTAATCCGGGAGGGCCTTTGAGTATGTCCGGGGCCGGTTCGGCGGCATGGCGGTGCGTCAGTGCCGCGGGAAAAGCGGCGGCGGCCGGGGCGGGCGGGTGCGGCAGGTTCCGGAGGAGAGGGCCTAGTCCTCGATCCGGGAGCCGGACAGCAGCAGTCCGTCGGGGCCGCAGACCTCGATGCGCAGGCCGAACTCCGAGCGCAGGGCGGCGGCCTGCTCCGTGGTGGCCAGCAGGTAGTGGTCGTCGTCGTAGCGCTGCGGGCTCACCAGGCGGTGGAAGACCCGGGGGTCGTCGCCGCCCGGGGCCAGGTCCTGGATGCCCGTCTCGATGGCGCCCAGGTCGAGGTAGTCGTCCGACTCCTGCTGGATGTCCCAGCACTTCGCCACCCCGTTGACCTTGAAGTGCAGGTCCCGCCCCTCCTCGGGCTCGCCGACCAGGTCCACCTCGGTGACGGTGACCGCCCCGCCGGACAGCCGCTGGGCCTCCCGGAAGATGGCGCGGTAGCCGTACTCCGCGAAGTCGACGTCCTCGCTGTGCGCCTGGACGACCGCCTCGCAGAGGATCGTCACCGAGATCAGGCCCTGGGCCAGCCGCTTCGGCGGCAGCTCCGGCCAGTCGGCGGCGCAGTCGATCGCCCGGTCCGCCGACTCCCTGGTGGTGAGACCGAACTGGTGCAGCCGCTCGGCCAGGCGCTGGCAGGTGTTCATCCCCGTGTGCTTCCGCATGCCGACGATCCTGACAGACCGTCATGACACCCGGGGCCCGCAGGGGCGCGGGCTCAGGGCTTGAAGGCGGTCAGGTGCAGGACGGTGGTGCCGCCGTCCTGGGTACTGACGACGGTGCCGGCCGGGGCGGGGCCGAAGGTGTGGACCTGGTGGGAGAGGCCCGGGGGGAAAGCCCAGTCGACGTGGTCGCGGCGGCGCAGGACGGCGGTGTCGTGCAGGGCGGTGTCGGGGCCGGCGGGGGCCGCGGTGGCGTGCAGGGCGGTGAGGTAGGCGGCGGCGGTCGCGGCGGGGACGGCGAAGCGGAGGAAGAGGACGTCGGGGCCGCTCTCCGAGTTGTCGTCGCTGTAGTAGCGGACCCCGGTGGCGTCCGGGGGCAGGGTGACGCCGTAGTAGCGCAGCAGGGTGGGCAGGTTGCGCGGGCCGCCGAGGTTGGCGCAGTCGTACTGCCGGTAGGCGCGGGCGTCGTGCGGGTGCAGCGGCCAGCAGCCGCCCCAGGCGCGGCGCGCGCCGAGCAGGCCGCCGCCGAGGACGAGCAACACCACCAGCACCCAGGTCAGCGGCCTGCGGTGCCAGGCGCGGACAGCGGACATCCCTACCCCCCGGTGTTCCGTCCGCCGCTTCGTCCGTCGTCGTCGGGCCCGGGCGGGCGGCAGTTCCCCGGGATCATAGTCGGCGCCGGTGCCGGGGCGGGGGACGGCTGCCGGGCCCGCAGCAGCAGCCGCAGCCGGGGCGCCAGCAGCGGCCGCAGCAGCCGGGCCACCGGCCGGGTGGACAGCAGCAGGGCCAGCGCGCAGGCGGCGGCAGTCAGCACGGCCTGCCCGGCCGCCGAGCCGAGGAACGCCGTCCGGTAGCCGCCCGCCCGGACCAGCGCCAGCTGGGCGAACGGGTGCAGCAGGAACGCCGCCGTCCCGGTCGCGCCCAGCCCGTCGTACCAGCGGGCCCGGACCGGCACCAGGGCCAGGAAGCAGGCGCCCAGCACCGCGCCCGCCAGGTTGACCGCCGCCGACAGCACCAGCCAGCGCGGCAGCCCCGCGTGCAGCCCCGCCGCGCCCGCGCTCCGGTAGAACCAGGCCGCGTCCAGCCGCGGCACCAGCCAGTACGCGAGCAGCGCCGCCGCCCCGAACACCGGCGCCGCCGCCGCCCGCAGCCACCGGTGGCCGCGCAGCGCCAGCACCCGGCGGCGGTCCAGGACCAGCCCCGCGACGAAGAACGGCAGCAGCTGCAGCGTCCGCCCGATCGACAGCTGCGGCGTCAGCGGCAGCGCCCCCGCCAGCAGCGAGACGGCGACCGCGGTGGCCAGCGGCGCCCGCAGCCGGTGCCAGAGCGGGGCGCTCAGCCGCCACAGGAACAGCGACAGCAGGAACCAGGTCACCCAGACCGGGGTGATCAGGTCCGGCGCGAACGGGGCCCCGGCCAGCCGGGCCGAGTACCAGCCCAGCAGGGTGGTCCACAGCAGGTACGGGGCCAGCACGCCGCCCAGCAGCCGGTCGAGCTGCTCCGGGCGGGCCGCGAACGAGCGCGAGAACCAGCCGGAGAGGAACACGAACACCGGCATGTGGAAGGCGTACACCAGCAGGTAGGCGGCGTGCAGCATCCGGTGGCCGGGCATCCGCGCCAGCGGCTCCCAGAAGTGCCCGCACACCACCAGCACCGTCGCCAGCAGCCTCGCGCGGTCGAAGAACGGGTCGCGGGCGGTGGCGGGGCCCGCGGCGGCCGCGGGGGCGGGGCGGGCGGCCCGGGAGTCGGTGAGCACGGGTCTCTCTCCCCCCCGGTCGGAGCGCTGGCGGACCGCACGACTCTACGGGACCGGGCCGCGGCGGCCGGCGGGCCCCGGTCAGCGGCGGAGGTAGGCGAGGACGGCCAGCACGCGGCGGTTGGAGTCGGGGGTGTGGTCGATCCGGAGCTTGGCGAAGATCGCGGCCGTGTGCTTGGCGACCGCGCTCTCGCCGATGTGCAGCTCGGCCATGATCGCGGCGTTGGAGCGGCCCCCGGCCATCAGGCGCAGCACGTCGAGTTCGCGCGCGCTGAGGTCGGCGGTGGTGCCGCGGGCGGTGGAGCGGGCCATCAGGCGGGCGATCACCTGCGGGTCCATCACGGTGCCGCCCGCGGCCACGGTGCGGACCGCGTCGACGAACTGGGCGGTGCGGGTGACCCGGTCCTTGAGCAGGTAGCCGACCGCGCCGCGCCCGTCGGCGAGCAGCTCCTGGGCGTACAGCTGCTCCACGTACTGGGAGAGCACCAGCACCGGCAGCCCCGGCCGCTCCCGGCGGACGGTCAGTGCGGCCTGCAGGCCCTCGTCGGTGTAAGTGGGCGGCAGCCGGATGTCGACCACGGCCACGTCCGGCGCCGACTCCCGAAGGGCGCGCAGGAGTCCGGGGCCGTTGTCGACCGCGGCGGCGACCTCGAAGCCGTGGTCGGTCAGGGTGCGGGCGAGGCCGTCGCGGAGGAGGAAGAGGTCTTCGGCGAGGACGACGCGCACGGGATCTCCAGGGTCGCGGTGGTCGGGCCGCCCGGCGGGCTGTCCAGGGCGAGGGTGCCGTCGAGGGCGGCCAGCCGGCGGCGGACGCCGGTGAGCCCGCTGCCGCGGTCGGGGTCGGCGCCACCGCGGCCGTCGTCGCGCACGACCGCCCGCAACCGGCCGTCGGCGCAGCGGAGTTCGACGTCCACCCGGCGGCCGCCGGAGTGCTTGCCCGCGTTGGCGAGCAGCTCGGCGACGGCGAAGTAGGCGGCGCCCTCGACCGGGGCGGGCAGCCGGCCGGGCAGGTCGGCGGTGACCTCGACGTCCAGGAAGGAGTCCAGGGCGAGCGAGCGGACGGCGTCGGCCAGGCCGCGGTCGGCGAGCACCGGCGGCAGGACGCCGTGCACCAGGTCGCGCAGCTCCTGCAGGGCCCGTTCGGAGGTGGCCCGGACCTCGCCGAGCAGGCGGCGGGCGGTGGCCGGGTCGGCGTCGAGCAGCTGCTCGGCGCGGTCCAGGGTCAGCCCGAGCGCGACCAGGCGGGCCTGCGCGCCGTCGTGCAGGTCCCGTTCGATCCGGCGCAGTTCGGCCGCCTGGACGTCGAGGACCTCGGCCCGGCTGTCGGTCAGCTGGTCGATCCGCCGCTCCAGCCGGGCCTGCGCCGGGCCGTCCAGCAGCCGGGTCGTCCAGGCCGCGTACCGGGCCAGCACGGGCGGGGCGAGCCACAGGCCGGCGGCGGCGAAGCCCAGGCCGAGCAGGGCCGCGGCGAGCGCGCCGACGGCCGAGTCGACCGGGACGAAGGCGTACCAGTTGCCCGGGCCGAGCAGCTGCCACAGGAACGGCTGCACCAGCGCACCGGCCAGGCCGTAGCCGACCAGGGCGGGCGGGACGGCCACCAGCAGGCAGCTGCTCCACGGGGCCAGCCAGGACCAGGCCAGTTCGCGGCGGAAGCCGGGCGCGCCGAGCAGCGCCACCACGCCCGCGGGCAGCGGTTCGGGGGCGGCGGGCGCGCGGCCCGTCCAGCGGGCGAGCAGCGCGCGCTCGCGGTCGGCGCCGCGGCGCAGCAGCCGGGCGGCGGGCGGCAGCAGCGGCAGGCCGAGGCCGACCGGCAGCAGGGTCAGCGCGCCGCCCGCGGCCAGGCCGCGCAGGGACGTCACCAGGGCGCGCCACGAGGCCAGGTGGCAGCGGCCGAGGGCGAGCAGGGCGGCCCGGACCCGGACGGACTGCGGTCGCATCGTCATATCAGCGCGATGCTATCCGGGTGCCCCGCGCGCTCCGCGGGCCCGGCCCGACGGGCCGTCAGCACCCAGGGCAGCGCCACCAGGACGCAGGCCGCGCCGAACAGCAGCACCGGGCCGGTCGCCCCCGACTCCTGGTCCAGGAACAGCAGCAGGCCCAGGTTCACCAGCGCGTGGAAGGCACCCGCGACCGGCAGCCGCCACCGGCCCACCCGCTCCCAGGCGAAGCCCAGCAGCACCGACATCGCCACCGTCGCCGCCAGGAACCCCGCCGCGTACGCGGGGGACCGGGTGAACACCCCGACGTGCCAGCACCCCCAGGCCAGGCCGACCGCCACCGACGAGGCCCACGGCCCGAACCGCTCCCGCAGCAGCGGCTGCAGCAGGCACCGCCAACCGACCTCCTCCCCGCAGGCGCCCAGCAGTTGGGCCGCCGCGACCACCCCGAACGGCGCGGCCAGCGACCCCGGGTCGCGCACCGCCACCGGCACGCCGCACAGCGCCGCCCCGGCCACCGCGACCGCCGTGACCGCCACCGCGGACAGCAGCACCGCGAGCCCGGCCGGGCCCGCCCCGCGCCCGCCGTGCCCGGCCAGCAGCCGCCGCACCTGCCCCGGCCGCCACGCGGCGACCACCACCACCCCCAACGCGGGCCCGAACTGCGTCAGTTGCAGCACCTCCTCGGGCAGCCCCGTCGAGGGCTGCACCGCCCCCAGCGCCCCCGCCGCCACGAACGCCACCACCAGGAACAGCCCGCCCGGCCCGACCCACTTCCCGCGCACCGCACTCCACCCCTCGCTCGGAATCCCCTCCCCCCGACGATCCCGCGCGCGCCGCCCCGATCCACTGCACCCACCTGCCCGACGGGGGTGCAGCTACCTGCACCCCCGGGAGTCCTGACGGCCGCTCAGTCGTCCTCGAAGGGCTCCTCGCTGAACCGGAACCAAGCCCGGGGCGGGTCGATGTGCAGCAGGAACTCGGCGACCGGGCCGTCGGGGGAGTGCAGGGCGTAGTCCCGTTCGACGGCGGCGTAGGCGCGGTCGAACTCCCCCCACTCCTCCTCCCGGACCAGGCGGAGCGTCTCGGCGAACCGCGGCGCGGCCTCCGCCCAGCCCGGGCCCGGGGCGAACTCGCCCCGCAGCTAGGGAAAGTCCGCCTCGTCGATCCGGATCTCGCCGACCGGCTCGGTGCCGCGCAGCAGGCGCCAGGTCTCTTCGGTGAACAGGGTCATCCGGTCAGTCTCCCGCAGGGGTCGGACACCGGCCGGTGTCAGGCGGGCGCGCCGGTACTTCACTCGTACGAGTGGATTCGGGAATCCGGGCGGCCCAGCGGGGTACCGGTGACC
The DNA here is from genome assembly GCF_003751605.1 of Kitasatospora cineracea. Classification (NCBI taxonomy): domain Bacteria; kingdom Bacillati; phylum Actinomycetota; class Actinomycetes; order Kitasatosporales; family Streptomycetaceae; genus Kitasatospora; species Kitasatospora cineracea. The sequence continues at coordinate 671,370 of NZ_RJVJ01000001.1, read as the reverse complement.
GCGGGCCCGTGGGCTCGTTAGGCAGCGTGCCGATCTTCGTCGACGACACACCAATCCAGACGCACACCTAGGGGCGGGACCCAGTGGCTCAGCCGTTCGAACTGCCGGACTTCTACGTGCCGTACCCGGCCCGGATCAACCCGCACTACGAGGGGGCGCGGGTCCACACCAAGGAGTGGGCGCGGGGCTTCGGCATGCTGGAGGGGTCGGGCGTCTGGGAGGAGCACGACCTCGACTCGCACGACTACGCGTTGCTCTGCTCCTACACCCACCCCGACTGCGGCAGCGAGGCGTTGAACCTCGTCACGGACTGGTACACCTGGGTGTTCTTCTTCGACGACCACTTCCTGGAGATCTTCAAGCGGACCCTCGACCGCGAGGGCGGCAAGGCGTACCTGGACCGGCTGCCCGCGTTCATGCCGATGGACCTCGCGGACGGCTACCCGGAGGCCACCAACCCGGTCGAGGCCGGCCTGGCCGACCTGTGGCAGCGCACCGTCCCGCACATGTCGCCGCACTGGCGGGCCCGGTTCGCCGAGTCGACCAGGAACCTGCTGAACGAGTCGCTCTGGGAGCTGTCGAACATCAACGAGGGCCGGGTCTCCAACCCGGTCGAGTACATCGAGATGCGCCGCAAGGTCGGCGGCGCGCCCTGGTCCGCCGGGCTGATCGAGTACGCGGCGGACGCCGAGGTGCCCGAGCCGGTGGCGCACTCCCGGCCGCTGCGGGTCCTGCGGGACGCCTTCTCGGACGGCGTGCACCTGCGCAACGACCTGTTCTCGTACGAGCGCGAGATCGGCGAGGAGGGCGAACTGTCCAACGGCGTCCTGGTGCTGGAGACCTTCCTCGGCTGCTCCACCCAGCAGGCCGCGGACGCCGTCAACGACCTGCTCACCTCCCGGCTCCAGCAGTTCGAGAACACCGCGCTCACCGAACTGGGCCCGCTGTGCGCCGAGCACGCGCTGAGCCCGGCCGAGGTCGCCCGGGTGGTGGCCTACGTCAAGGGGATGCAGGACTGGCAGTCCGGCGGCCACGAGTGGCACCTGCGCTCCAGCCGCTACATGAACGGCGGCGGCGCGGCCGCGCCCGCCCGCGGCCCCCGGGGCCTGGGCACCTCCGCCGCCAACCTCCGGCTCGCGGCGGGCGTCCGCGGCCTGCGCAGCTTCACCCACACCCCGCACCGCCGGACCGGCCCGGTGCCGCTGCCCGACTTCCCGATGCCCTACCCCCTCACGCTCAACCCGCACCTGGACGGCTCCCGCGAGTACGCGGTCCGCTGGGCCCGCGAGTTCGGCCTGCTCGACCCGGAGCCCGGCGTCCCCGGCTCCGACGTCTGGGACGAACGCAAGCTCCGCGACTACGACTTCGCGCTGTGCGCCGCGGGCATCGACCCCGACGCCACCCCCGCCGAGCTCGACCTCTCCTCCGCCTGGCTGACCTGGGGCACCTACGCCGACGACTACTACCCCGCTGTCTTCGGCCGCCCCCGCGACCTGCTCGGCGCGAAGGCCGCCAACGAGCGGCTGCACGCGCTGATGACGCTCGACGGCAGCCTCCCGTTCGCGCCGCGCAACGCCCTGGAGTCCGGCCTCGCCGACCTCTGGCAGCGCACCGCCGCGCCGTTCGAGCAGGGCGCCCGGGCCGAGTTCCGCAAGGCGGTGGGGGACATGCTCGACAGCTGGCTCTGGGAGCTCGCCAACACCGCCCAGAACCGCATCCCCGACCCGGTCGACTACATCGAGATGCGCCGCGCCACCTTCGGCTCCGACCTGACGATGGGCCTGGCCCGGCTCGGCCGCGGCGGGGTGATCCCCGAGGAGGTCTGCGCGAGCGGCACCCTGCGGGCGATCGAGAACTCCGCCGCGGACTACGGCTGCCTGGTCAACGACCTGCACTCGTACCGCAAGGAGGTCGAGTACGAGGGCGAGTTCCACAACCTGGTCCGGGTGGTGGAGAACTTCTTCTCCTGCGAGCCCTCCGTCGCCGTCGACATCGTGGCCGACCTGACGGCCTCCCGGCTCGACCAGTTCGCGCACGTGGTCAAGAACGAACTCCCGCTGCTCAAGCAGGACTTCGCCCTCGAAGGCGAGGCCGAGCAGGCCCTCGACGGGTACGTCCGGGAGCTGGAGGACTGGATGGCCGCCGTCCTCAACTGGCACCAGCGGTGCGACCGCTACACCGACGAGGTGCTGCGCCGGCACTTCGCCCCGAAGACGGCTGTCCCGGCGGAGCTGGGCACCTCGGCGATGCGGATCCTGCAGGCGATCGGCCGCTGAGGCGCGCGGGGCACGGCGCGCGGAGCGCGGAGCGCGGGGCACGGAAGCAGGGGCGCGGTTCCCCGCGCCCCTGCTCGTGCACCCGGCCCGTGCCGCTACTGCCAGTTGCCGTTCTGCTGCGGCTGCACCGGCGGCGCCTGGTGCGGGACCGGGGCCGGGCGGTGCGGGTGGTGGTGGCCGCGCGGGTGCCGGGTGAGGGTGTAGCCGAGGACGCCGGCGAGGGCGGCCAGCACCCCGCCCGCAACGGTCCACCACCAGCGGGTGTTCCAGCCGGAGAAGAGGTCCGAGTACCAGTGGGACTCTTCCGCGGCGGGCGCGGCCGCGTACGTCGCGCTCGCGCTCGGCGCCGGGGTGGCCGCCGCGGCGGCGGCCGTCGCGCCGGCGTTCACCGGCGGCACCAGCGGGGCCTTCAGCGAGCCGCCCTCGGGCTGGGCGTCGTCCGCGCCGCCCTTGGCGGCGACGTGCACGTGGACGGTGGCGGCCAGGCCGAGGTCGGTCTGCGGGATGTCCGTGGTGGACAGCCGGACGTAGTACGTGCCGGGCAGCGGGTCGCCGGACCACGGCTCGGCCCAGGAGCGGATCTGCCGCAGCGTGCAGCTCAGCTGCAGGGTGGCGGCGCTCTGCTCGCCGGCGCCCTCCTGCGGGCCCGCGGTGCAGGACTGCCGGCGGCGCAGGCCGTCGAACAGCTCCAGCGACCAGGTCTGCGGGCCGTGCCGGTCCGCGGCGTCCGGCAGGGTGACCTTGACCTGGACGGTCGGGGTCTGGCCCTCGGCGGCCGGGAACGCCCAGTACAGGTAGTCGCCGGTGGAGACCGGGACGTCCGCGTCCTGGCCGGCGGCCAGCGTGGTCGCGGTCAGGAAGCTGGTGCCGACCGAGTTGAGCACCGGCTTGGCGGTGCCGGACGCCGAGGCGGACGGCGAGGCCGAGGCGGACGGGGACGCGGCCGAGGCCGTCGCCGGGGCCAGCAGCAGCAGGCCGGTGAACGCGGCGGCCGAGGCCGCGGCGGTGAGGAGCTTGCGCATGGTCAGTTCTCCCGCCAGACGGCGATCCGCCAGCGTGCCAGCCAGCCGAAGATCAGACCGGCGAGCAGGCCGGCCAGGGTCAGGACGCCGAGCAGGATCCAGCCGCGGCCCAGGCCCATCGCGGGGCCGTCCGGGGCCGGGGAGGCCGCGGCGACGTCCACCGTCAGCTCCAGCGGCAGGCCCGGGTCGGCCTGCACGCCCGCCTGCGCGGCGAACGAGTTGCTGACCACCAGGCAGACCGTCCGGACGTCCGCGGCGGAGCCGGCGCCCTTCGACGGGGAGGCCGAGGCGGAGGACGAGTCGTCCTCGGCGGCGGACCAGCGCACGCCGGTCGAGGCGACGTCGGTGCGGCCCGAACCGGCGTCGCTGCCGCGCACCAGCTCCTGGCCGCCGCTGTCGGTGGCCTGCAGCAGCACCCCGTAGTCCCGGGCGACCGCCCGGTCCGGGGTGACGCTGACCGAGGCGCGCAGCTCCTCGCCCGCCTTCACCGGCACCCGGTACACCCGGTGCTCGGAGAACTTCTCCCGGTCGGTGTACACGCCGGGCGTCAGGATCGGGGCGTCCGCGCACTTCTCGGAGCCGGCCACCTTGGCGGGCGCGATGGTGTGGGTGTCCTGGGCGCGGTTGACCAGCTGCTTGACGCGCTTGGTCAGCTGCTCCTGGGTGCGGACGTCGGTGAAGGTGCCGCCGGTGGCGTTGGCGATGCAGATCAGCTGCTGGCGGGTCTTGTCGTCGTGCGCCAGGCCCAGCGTGTCGACCACCAGGTGGATGCCCTGGCTGGCCAGTTCGCGCGCCACGTCGCACGGGTCGGGCGGGGCGCAGGTGTCCTCGCCGTCGGTGATCAGCACGATCCGGCGGGTGGTCGGCCCGGTGCCCAGGTCCTGGGCGGCGGCGCGCAGCGCGATGCCGATCGGGGTCCAGCCGGTGGGGCGGACGGTGGCGACGGCCGTCTTGGCCTCCACCTTGTTCGTCCTCCCGACCGGGTAGAGCTGCTGGGTGTCCTTGCAGCCCTCCTTCTGGTCGTTGCCCGGGTAGGTCGCGCCCAGGGTGCGGATGCCGAACTCGGTCTCGTCCGGCAGCGCGTCGATGACCTCCTTGATCGACTGCTGGGCGACCTCCATCCGGCTCTTGCCCTGGATGTCCATGGTGCGCATCGACCCGGATCCGTCCAGGACCAGGTCGACCTTGGGCGCCTCGGTCGCGGCGGGCGGTGCCCCGGGCTCGTCGGCGTACGCGGGGAAGCTGCCCAGCGAGGTGCCCACGACTATCGTCAGGGCCCCGAGCAGGGCGGCCGCGCGGGCCGTCCGTCGTGGTGTGGTGGTGGTGATCACCCGCCGCATCCTAGGGACCGTCAGTTCGAATCACCCAACGCGGGTGGTGGGCGGCCGCCTACCCTGAACGGACGGACGGAGCAGGCGAGGAGAGCGCATGACGGTGCGTCTGGCCGGGGTGGGGAAGCGCTACGGGCGCGGCGGGCCGTGGATCCTGCAGGGTGTCGACCTGGTGCTGGAGCCGGGCGGGATCGTCCGGGTCGAGGGGGCCAACGGCAGTGGGAAGTCGACCCTGTTGAAGGTCCTGGCGGGCATCGAGCGGGCCGAGCGGGGCACGGTGCACGCCCCCGGCAGCCGGGCCTACGTGCCCGAACGCTTCCCGCCCGCGCTGCCGTTCGACGCCCGCGACTACCTGTGCCACCTCGCCCGGGTCCGCGGCCTGAGCGCCGACCGGGGGCGGCGGCGCGCCGACCACTGGCTGGAGCGCTTCGGCATCACCGGGTACGCGGGCACCCCGATCGGCCGACTCTCCAAGGGCACCTGCCAGAAGGTCGCGGTCGCCCAGGCCCTGCTCGCCGAGGCGGGCCTGCTGCTGCTGGACGAGGCGTGGACCGGCCTCGACCGGGCCGCCCGCGGCGAACTCGACGCCGCCGCCACCGAACGGGCCGCCGCCGGCGGGCTGGTGGTGTTCGTCGACCACGACCCGGCCCGGCTGGCCGGCCTCACCACCGCCGGGCATCTCGTCAGCAACGGCGCCCTGCACACGATCCCGCCCGTCCGGGCCGACGAGGACGGCCCCCGCGCGGTGGTGGTGGTCCGCGCCGAGCGCCTCCCCGAACACCTCCCCGGGAACCCCGGGCGCAAGCCGCTCGCGGACGGCACCGTCCGCCTCGACGTGGCCGCCGCCCACTCCGACACGCTGCTGCGCCGACTGCTCAACTCGACGCCGCCGGTGCACGTCCACAGCGTGGCCGGGCCCGAGCACCCCGAAGGAGTCCGGCCGTGACGCTGCGCGTGCTGACCCGCTACCACCTGGAACTGCTGGTGCGCTCGCAGCGCTGGCTGGCCCCGGGCCTGGCGTACCTGGTGGTGCTGGGCCTCGGCCTGTCGGGCGGGGACGACGCCTCCTCGGCGGCCGCCTTCTCGGCCGGGCTGCTGGTGCCGGTGACCGGCTGGCTGGTGCGCGGCGCGGTGGGCGCCGAACCGGCCCAGTCGCGGGCCTGCCTGGTGGCGGCGGCGGGCTGGGCCCGGGTGCACCTGTCGGCGCTGCTCGCGGCGGCCCTCGCGGGCCTGGCGCTGGGGGCGCTCGGGCTGCTGGCGGTGCTGGTGCTGGGCAGCGGGGTGTCGGGCCCGGCGGTGGCCGGGGGCGGGCTGGCGACGCTGGTGTGCGCGCTGTCGGGCGCGGCGGTGGGCGCGGTGTGCAACCGGCCGGTGGTGGCGGGGGCGTACGCGGTGCCGCTGGGGCTGGGCGGGGTGGTGGCGGTGCTGCTGGTGCCCGGGTCCCCGGCGAACGCGGTGGTGCGGGCGCTGGTGCTGGGCGCCCGGCAGCAGGGGCCGGGCCTGCCGTGGTGGACGCTGCCGGCCGCGGCGGCGCTGGCGGCCGGGTGCTGCTGGGCGGCGGTGGCCGCCGCGGTGCGGCGCGGCGACTGAGCGGCCCCGCGCCGGGCGGCCGGAAACGGACACACCGGGTCGGATCGGGTCGAACGCGGCAGCCGGTGGCTAGGGTGCTGGGGGACGTGCCCAACGCCTGTCGGAAGGAAGCCCGCCGTGAGCAACCTGTTCGCGATCGCCTACCCGGATGTCCCCACCGCGCAGAAGGTCCGTGACGAGCTGGTCGGCCTGCAGAAGCAGAAGCTGATCGACCTCGAGGACGTCGTGGTGGTCGAGCGCCGCGAGGACGGGAAGATCAAGCTGCACCAGGCCATGTCCAACACCGGCATGGGCGCGGCCTCCGGCGCCCTGTGGGGCGGCGTGATCGGCCTGCTGTTCTTCATGCCGTTCCTGGGCGCCGCGATCGGCGGCGCGACCGGCGCGGCGGTCGGCGCCTCCACCGACACCGGCGTGGACGACAACTTCATGCGCCAGGTCGGCGAGAAGCTGGAGCCCGGCAAGGCCGCGGTGTTCGCCCTGGTCCGCTCGGCGACGCAGGACAAGGTGATCCCGGCGGTCGCCCAGTTCGGTGGCGAGCTGATCCAGACCTCGCTCAGCCACGACGAGGAGGAGCACCTCCGGGAGATCGCCAAGGCGGCGTACCCGGCCTCGACGCTCTGACGCATCCACGGACTCCCTCCGGCGGGGTGCCGGGCGCGCGACGCCCGGCACCCCGCCGTCCGTGCCCCTTCGAGCTGGCGAGGACGGCTGGTGGTGGCGACTGACTCCGCGGCCCGGGCGGCCCGGGTGCCCCGCGCGCGGCGGGCCGGGACGGGGCGCTGGACCGAACTGGTGCTGGTGCTGGCCGCGGTGGGCCTCGCGGTGTTCGGCTACGTCGAGGTCGGCGTCAACCTCGACGGCAAGGCCCCGCCGGACGCCGCCCAGTACGGCGCCGCGCTCGGCGTGCTCGCCCTGCTGGCGCACGGCGCGGTGCGCTGGCGCGCCCGGTGGGCCGACCCGCTGCTGCTGCCGATCGCGGTGCTGCTCAACGGCATCGGACTGGTCGTCATCTACCGGCTCGACCGCAACCCCGGCAGCGCCGCCGCCCCCACCCAACTGCTCTGGTCCACCCTCGGGGTGGGCCTGTTCACCGCGGTGCTGCTCCTGCTGCGCGACCACCGCCGGCTCCAGCGCTACGCCTACGTCGGCGCGTTCGTCGCCCTCGTCCTGCTGGTGCTGCCGGTGTTCTTCCCACCGGTGTACGGCTCGCGGATCTGGATCACGCTGGGCCCGCTCTCCTTCCAGCCCGGCGAGTTCGCCAAGGTCCTGCTGGCGGTCTTCTTCGCCGCCTACCTGGCCGCCCACCGGGACGCGCTGGCCCTCACCGGCCGCAAGGTGCTCTGGTTCCGGCTGCCGCTGGGCCGGGTGCTCGGCCCGGTGCTGCTGATCTGGGCCGCGTTCGTCGGCGTGCTGGTGCTGGAGACCGACCTCGGCACCTCGCTGCTGTTCTTCGGCCTGTTCGTGGTGATGCTGTACGTGGCCACCGCCCGCACCGGCTGGATCGTGATCGGCCTGCTGCTGTCCGCGCTGGCCGCGGTCGGCGTCGGCTGGCTCTCCCCGCACGTGCACAGCCGGGTCACCGAGTGGCTGCACCCGCTGGCCTCGATCGAGGCCGGGCAGGGCGCCAACCAGATCGCCCAGTCGCTGTTCGCCTTCGCCTGGGGCGGCCAGCTCGGCACCGGCCTGGGCCTGGGCCACTCCGCGCTGATCGGCTTCGCCACCAAGTCCGACTTCATCCTGGCCACCGTCGGCGAGGAACTCGGCCTGACCGGCCTGTTCGCGGTCCTCCTGCTGTACGCCCTGCTGGTGGCCCGCGGCTTCAAGGCCGGCATCGCGCTGCGCGACCCGTTCGGGCGGCTGCTCGCCATCGGCCTGGCCGCGCTGGTGGCGATCCAGGTGTTCGTGGTCGCGGGCGGCGTCCTCGACCTGATCCCGCTGACCGGCATGACGCTGCCGTTCATCGCCCAGGGCGGCTCGTCCGTGGTCACCAACTGGATCATCGTGGCGCTGCTGGTGCGGATGAGCGACCTCGCCCGGCGCCCCGTCCCCGAGGAGGACGCGTGAGGCCCACCCGGCCCGAGGGCACCAACGGCGGGCCGGACGGGCTCCCCGGCATCTCCACCACCGGGCGCCGGGCCGGCACCTTCTGCGTGCTGCTGATCGTCGCCCTGGCCGTCCAGGCCACCCGGGTCCAGGTCTTCCAGAAGCACGACCTCGACCACAACAGCGCCAACCAGCGCGCCACCATCCAGCGCTACGCCCAGCCCCGCGGCAACCTGCTGGTCGCCGGACAGCCCGTCACCGGCTCCGCCCCCACCGGCGGCCGCTACGCCTACAAGCGCACCTACACCGACGGCGCGCTGTACGCCCCCGTCACCGGCTACTCCTCCCAGACCTACGGCAACACCCAGCTCGAAGGCATCCACGACGACCTGCTCTCCGGCACCGACCCCAGGCTGGCCGGCTGGGCGGTCTGGGACGCGGTCACCCGGCAGCAGCAGCCCGGCGGCGACGTGGCCACCACCATCGACCCGGCCGCCCAGCGCGCCGCCATGCAGGGCCTCGGCAACCAGAAGGGCGCCGTCGCCGCGATCGAACCCGCCACCGGCCGGATCCTCGCCCTCGCCTCCACCCCCGGCTACGACCCCGGCACCTTCGCCGGCACCTCCGCCGCCGACCAGAACGCCTGGAAGAAGCTCCAGGACGACCCCGACCAGCCGATGCTCAACCGGGCGCTGCGCCAGATCTACCCGCCCGGCTCCACCTTCAAGGTGGTCACCGCCGCCGCCGCCCTCGCGAACGGCGTGGTCACCGACATCGAGGCGCCCACCGACGCCCCCTACCCGTACGTCATGCCCGGCACCACCACCCCGCTCAACAACGACACCGGCGCCTGCGACCGGGCCGGGCTCTCGCTCGACGAGGCGATGACGCTCTCCTGCAACAGCGTGATGGGCTACCTCGGCGTGCAGACCGGCCTCGACCGGATGACCGCGATGGCGAAGAACTTCGGCTTCAACGACGCCCGGCTCGACACCCCGGTGCGCGCCGCCCGCTCCAACTTCGACACCGAGATGAACAAGTCCCAGCTGGCCCTCTCCTCGATCGGCCAGTACGACACCGCCGCCACCCCGCTGGCGATGGCCATGGTCGCCGCCGGGGCCGCCGCCGACGGCCAGGTGATGTATCCACAGCTTGTGGACAAGCTGACCAAGGCCGACGGCAGCCAGGTCCAGCTGATGCACCCGAGCCTCTACCACCAGGCGTTCGGGGCCGCGGTCGCCCAGCAGCTGCGGCAGTTGATGGTCGACGTGGTCGAGAACGGCACCGGCCGCAACGCCCGGATCCCCGGCGCCGAGGTCGGCGGCAAGACCGGCACCGCCCAGCACGGCGTCGACAACTCCGGCACCCCCTACGCCTGGTTCATCGCCTGGGCCCGCCCGGCCGGCTCCACCGCCGTCCCGCCGGTCGCCGTCGCCGTGGTCGTCGCCGACAGCCAGGCCGACGACGTCACCGGCGGCGGGCTCGCCGCGCCCATCGCCAGGTCCGTCATGCAGACCGTACTCAACCGGTAGCCGGGTCCAATCGGTGGAAAACCACCCTTTGGTACTGTCACCGGGCTGATTCCCCACCAGAAGGACACCGATGAGCACCACCCGCCTGCTGCGGCGCAAGTCCGTGGACACCCTGATCGCCGAAGCGGGCGGCACCGGAGCCGGGCACCTGCGCCGCTCCATCGGACTCTGGCAGCTCTCCGCGATCGGCATCGGCGCCACCGTCGGCACCGGCATCTTCTTCGTCCTCACCACCTCGGTGCCCGAGGCCGGCCCCGCCGTCGTGCTCTCCTTCGTGATCGCCGCCGTCACGGCCGGCCTCACCGCGCTCTGCTACGCCGAACTCGCCTCCGCCATCCCGGTCGCGGGCTCCTCCTACTCGTACGCCTACGCCACCATGGGCGAACTCGTCGCGTTCGGCGTCGGCGTCTGCCTGCTGATGGAGTACGGCGTCTCCGCCTCCGCGATCGCCGTCACCTGGGGCCAGTACCTCAACCAGTTCTCCAACCTGGCCTTCGGCCTGCACCTCCCGGCCGCGCTCACCGCCCCGCCCGGCGCGGGCGGCGTCTTCAACCTCCCCGCGGTCGTCCTGGTGCTGCTGGTCACCGTCCTGCTGATCCGCGGCGTCGGCGAGTCCGCGAAGGTCAACGCCGCCATGGTGGCGATCAAGCTGGTCATCCTGGTGCTGTTCGTCGCGGTCGGCCTGACCGGCTTCAGCGCGGGCAACTTCACCCCGTTCGCGCCCAACGGCTGGGACGGCGTCCAGACCGCCGCCTCCACCATCTTCTTCTCCTTCATCGGCCTCGACGCCGTCTCCACCGCGGGCGAGGAGGTCCGCGACCCGCGGCGCACCCTCCCGCTGGCCATCCTGATCTCGCTGGTCGTCGTCACCACGCTCTACCTCGCCGTCGCCGTCACCGCGATCGGCGCCCAGCCCTGGCAGCGGTTCGACGGCCAGGAAGCAGGGCTCGCGCAGATCCTGCAGGACGTCACCGGGCACAGCTGGCCCGCCCTGGTCTTCGCGGCCGGCGCGATCGTCTCGATCTTCTCGATCACCCTGGTGGTGATCTACGGCCAGACCCGGATCCTCTACGCGATGGGCCGCGACGGCCTGCTGCCGTCCCCCTTCACCCGGGTCTCCGCCCGCACCGGCACCCCCGTCTGGAACACCCTGGCGGTCGGCGCCGCGGTCGCCGTGCTCGCCGCGGTCTTCCCGCTCAAGCTGCTGGCCGACATGACCTCGATGGGCACCCTGGTCGCCTTCACCGCGGTCTCCCTCGGCATCATCGTGCTCCGCCGCACCCGCCCCGACCTGCCGCGCGGCTTCAAGGTCCCGCTCTACCCCGTCACCCCGCTGCTCAGCGCCGCGTTCTGCGTCTACCTCATCACCAAGCTGCACGCCGACACCTTCCTGGCCTTCGCGGTCGTCCTCGCCCTCGCCGCGGTGCTCTACTTCACCTACAGCGCCAAGCACTCCCGCCTCGCCGGCCGGGACGGCTCCGAACACCCCGAACCGCCCGAGAACCGGTCATGACCGGTCCGGCGGCGCCCCGCCGGACCCCGGCCCGCCTATCGTGTCCGCAGCACGTTCGAACACGGGAGTGAGCTTGGGCGCCACCGGACGCCGTCGATTCCTCGGACTGGCCGCGGGCGCCGCGGCCGGCCTCACCGCCTGCGGCCCGAGCCGCCCCGCCGGGCCCGCCCCGGCCCCCGGCAGCGGCACCGCCCCGCCGACCCCGGCCCCGAGCCCGTCCGCCACCGCCGCCGAGAACGCCCGCCCGGGCGACGCGGACTGGCGGATCGGCAACGCCGGCCCGGCCGGGACGATCGAGGGCTGGGCGGACCGGGTCAGCGCCCTGCCCGGCGAACAGGTCGGCCTGCACGTCTCCACCACCGCCCCCGGCTTCACCGTCACCGCCTACCGGATGGGCTGGTACGGCGGCGCGCGGGCCCGCAGGGTCTGGACGTCCGGGCCGCTGCCGGGCGGCAAGCAGGCACCGTTCACCGTCGACAGGACCACCCGCGCGGTCAGCACCGCCTGGCCCCGCACCACCACCGTCGACACCACCGGCTGGCCCGAGGGCTGCTACCTGCTGCGCCTGGACGCCGACGGCGGCGCCGGACAGCAGTACGTCCCGCTGACGGTGCGCTCGCGCACCACCGCCGGGACGACCGTCGTGGTCAACGCCGTCGCCACCTGGCAGGCGTACAACGAGTGGGGCGGCTACAACCTGTACAACGGCCCCACCGGCGGCCTGCCCACCCGCTCGCTGCAGGTCACCTTCGACCGGCCCTACCGGTACGACGACGGGGCCGGGCTGTTCCTGGTCTACGAGGCCCCGCTGATCGCGCTCGCCGAGCGGCTCGGCATCCCGCTCTCCTACACCACCGGCATCGACCTGGCCGCCGACCCCGAACTGCTGCACGGCGCCAGGGCGGTGCTCTCGCTCGGCCACGACGAGTACTGGTCCCCGGAACAGCGCGCCCACGTCACCGCCGCCCGCGACGCCGGCACCCACCTGGCCTTCCTCGGCGCCAACTGCTGCTACCGGCGCGTCCGTTACGAACCCTCGCCGACCGGGCCGGACCGCACCGTGGTCTGCTGGAAGGGCGCCTGGAAGGACGACCCGGGCTACAGGGCGGGCCACCCGGCCACCACCGACTTCCGTTCCCCGCCCGGCGCCGACCCCGAGTCCTCGCTGCTCGGCGTGATCTACGACGGCTACCCGGTCGACGCCCCGTACGTGGTCACCGACCCCGGCCACTGGCTGCTGGCGGGCACCGGGGCGAAGAGCGGCGACAGCTTCCCGCACCTGGTCGGCGTCGAGTACGACCGGGTCGACCCGTCCTTCCCGACCCCGGCCGGCATCGAGACGATCGCGCACTCCCCGGTGGTCTGCGAGGGCCGGCACTCCTACGCGGACACCGCGCTCTACCGGGCGGGCAGCGGGGCGCTGGTCTTCGCCACCGGCACCATGCGCTGGGTGGAGTCCCTGGACGCGACCGGCCCGGCGGGCGGCAGCGCCGTCCACGGCATCGACGGCCGGGCCGGGGACTTCACCCGCAAGGTCACCGAGAACCTGCTGCGCAGGTTCGCCGGCACCGACCACTAGCCCGGGACGCGGAACGGCCGACCGCCGGCCGGGCCGGAACGCGGAGCAGGGGCCCCGGGGAGGGGCCCCTGCTCTTCGTCGCGGCGCTGCCTACTTGTTGCCGACCCGCAGCACCTTGGAGACCGCCGGCCCGGCCGCGGTGGCGCCGTGGCCGCCGCCCTGGACCTCGGCGGCGACCGCCAGGTTGCCGGAGTAGGCGGTGAACCAGGAGTTCGCGTCGGTGCTGTTGTCGACCTCGGCGGTGCCGGTCTTCGCGCCGGAGCCGGCCGGCAGCGCGGGCTTGACGGCGGCGGCGGTGCCGGAGCGGACGGTCTGCACCATCAGCGACTGCAGGCTGCCGAGCACCTCGGGGGAGAGGTTGCGGGCCGCCTTCTTCTGCTCCATGCCGGGCACCAGGATCGGCTGCCGGAACACCCCGGACTGCACGGTCGCGGCGACCGAGGCCATGCCGAGCGGGTTGGTGCGCACCTTGCCCTGGCCGATGAACTCGCTGGCCGCGCCCGCCATGTTGCCCTCGGTCGGGATGTCGGTGTCGAAGTTCGACAGGCCGGTCTGCCAGACCAGGCCGAGCCCGAAGACGTCCTTGGCGATGGTGGGCAGGCTGCCCGGCTTGAGGACGTCCTTGCCCTTCTCGATGAAGGAGGTGTTGCAGGAGTTCACGAACGCGTCGGTGAGCGTGTAGTCGGGGTGCGCGCCGGGCTCGTCGTTGGAGATGGACTTGCCGGTGACCATGGTGGTCTCCGGGCAGGGCATCGGCGAGGTGGGCGTCAGGCCGGCCTCCAGCAGGGCTGCCGAGGTGATCACCTTCATGGTGGAGCCGGGCGCGGTCGCGCCGGAGAAGGCCCGGTTCTGGCCGGTCGAGGGCGAGAAGGCGTAGGCCAGGATGTTGCCGCTGCTGGGCTCGACGGCCACCAGCGAGGAGGGCTTGCCGGTGGCGGCGACCTCCTGCTCGGCGGCGGCCTGCAGGTCGGCGTCGATGGTGAGCTTGAGGTTGGGGACGGGCTTGGGTTCCTTGATGGTGAACAGCTTCTCGTCCGCGCCCTTGCCGCCGGAGGCGTTCGCGGCGGAGATCACCACCCCGCTGCCCGCGTCCGCCGGGTCGCCGCCCTGCGGGGCCGCGCCCTTGAGCTTGCCGAGCAGGCCGGCGAGCGAGGCGTAGGCGGCCAGCGGCCTGCCCTTGCGGTCGGTGACGGTGGAGGGCGCGGCGTACAGCGGCTTGATCGAGATGGTCTCGTCGGCGTCCAGCTTGGGGTGGATGACGCTGGGGGCCCAGTGCACGGCGGCGGTGCCGTCGCTCATCTTGACCACGCCGAGCACGCCGTCGTAGTTCCAGGGGGTGCCGGTCTCGGCGAACTCCAGGGACGCCTTGAAGCTCTCCAGCACGCCGGTGGGCGCGGGGCTCCCGGTGGCGGAGGCCGACGCGGAGGCCGAGGACGAGGCCGGGGCGCTCGCCGACTTGGACGCGGCCGGGCTGGGCGCGGTGGTGGGGCCGCCGACGGTGAGGTGCACGGCGCTGGGCTTGACGTTCGACTGGAAGGCCTGCAGCGCGGCCTGGGCCTTGTCCGGGTCGTCGGTGAGCTTGGCGGCGGCGAACAGGTCGCCCTTGCCCCAGGCGTCCAGGAAGGCCTTGGCACCGGAGGCGGCGAGCTCCTGGCTGGGGGGCTCGGCGACCACCGTGCGCGGCTTCTTCGCCGCGGCCCCGCCCGAGCCGTCGCCGGAGACCAGGGCGTAGGCCCCGTACCCGCCGCCGACGAGCACCGCGGCTGCGATCACCGAGACGCCGATCTTCGCGCCCTTGTTCACGTCGTGTCCCCAGGGTGTGTCGTGGCCGTCGGAGTTCAGCGGCCACGACACCATAGGCAGACCTCTTCCGTGCACTCACGACACGCCGGTGGTTTGTGACAGTTCCGGTACACGTGTGCAGGTGTCGTGGCCGTCCGGCCGGGCCGGTCAGATCCAGGTGTCGAGCCACATCCGGGCCCGCCAGTCGTCCATCGGGATCGTCTGCCCGGTGTAGATCGGGTAGAAGTACAGGAAGTTCCACATGACGGCGACCACCAGCAGCCCGGCGCCGGTGCCCCCGGCGAGCCTGCGGTCGGGCGAGGCGTCGGCCCGGCCCAGCATCGCGCCGATCATCATGGTCACCGCGAGCACCAGGAACGGGACGAAGCACACCGCGTAGAACAGGAAGATCGTCCGGGCCTGGTAGTTGAACCAGGGCAGGTAGCCGGCGGCCAGCGCGCACAGGATCGCCCCGGCCCGCCAGTCGCGGCGCATCACCCAGCGGTACAGGCAGTACACCAGCGCGACGATGCCCGCCCACCACAGCAGCGGGGTGCCGATGGCGAGCACCTCGCGGGCGCACTCGGCGGTGGTGCAGCCGGACTGGCCGTTCTTCGGGGACTCGTAGAAGAAGGAGACCGGGCGGCCGAGCAGCAGCCAGCTCCACGGGTTGGACTGGTAGGTGTGCGGGCTGGTCAGGTTGACGTTGAAGTGCCAGATCTCGTGGTGGTAGTGCCACAGGCTGCGGGCCCAGTCCGGCATCCAGGTCCAGGAGCCGCCGGGGTGCTGGGCCGCCCAGTCGCGCAGGTAGCCGCCCTTGCCGGGCTCGGGGGAGGAGAGGATCCAACTGGTCCAGCCCGCCAGGTAGGTGGCGCCCGCGACCAGGCCGATGCTCAGGCCGGACCAGCAGAAGTCCCAGAGCTGGCGGACGACCAGCGGCAGGCTGCCGGGGACGCGGCGGACCGCGGCCAGCCGGCGGGCCGAGGAGTCCCAGAACGCGGCGAGCAGCACCAGGGCGAGGATCGCCGGGGCGCCGCTCCACTTGGTGCCCGTCATCAGGCCCAGGCAGACGCCCGCGGCCAGCCGGTAGGGGCGCCAGCCCAGGTGCCACCAGTCGGCGGGCAGGCCCTGCTCGATCCGCTCGGCGATCCGGGCCCGGGTCCGGTCCCGGTCGACCAGCAGCAGGCCGAACGCGGCCAGGAACCAGAACATCACCAGCAGGTCGAGGATGGCGGTGCGGCTGAGCACGAAGTGCAGGCCGTCCACCGACAGCAGCAGGCCCGCCACGCAGCCCAGCAGGGTGGAGCGGAACATCCGGCGGCCGATCCGGGCCAGCATCAGCACCGAGAGGGTGCCGAGCACCGCCACCATGAACCGCCAGCCCAGCGGGGACATCCCGTAGAGCTGCTCGCCCAGGGCGATGATCCACTTGCCGACCGGCGGGTGGACCACGAACGCGGCCTGGTGCTGCAGCGGGACGGCCGGGTTGGGCGCGGTGATCAGGCCGTTGGCGTCGTCGGGCCAGCTGCTCTCGTAGCCGAGGTGCCAGAGCGCGTACGCGTCCTTGGCGTAGTACGTCTCGTCGAAGATCAGCGCGTGCGGGCTGCCGAGGTTGGTGAAGCGCAGCACCCCGGCGAACAGCGCGACGGCGAGCGGGCCGAGCCAGCCGGCCCACCGGCACAGCCAGGACCACAGCGGGTCGGGCAGCCGGACGCCGATCCGGGCGAGCAGCGGCGAGGGCTCGACCACCGCCGGGGTGACCCCCGGCCCGTCCGGCATCCGCGGCACCAACTGCTCGGCCGCGGACGCCCGCCGGGGCGCCCGGTAGCCGGCGCCGGCCAGCGCGCGGGCCCAACGGGAGGTCGGTCCGGGCTCCGCGCGCGGCGCCGGAACGGCGGCCGGGTCGGCCGGTTCCAGCACGGTCACGCCGCCCCGCTCGGGGTGGTCCATACCACTCTCCATGTCGCCGTTCACGGGCCACATCGTAGGGGCAATGGCTGAAGTCACAAGGGGTCCCCGACCCTCGCTTCCCACCCGCGCCCCGTTCACCAGCCACGAGCCGCCCGCCGGTAGGGGAGGATGGTGCCGTGACTGGTGTTCTCGTACTGGCAGGTACCCCCATCGGCGACGTCGAGGACGCGCCGCCCCGACTGCGCGCCGAACTGACCGGCGCGGACGTCATCGCGGCCGAGGACACCCGGCGGCTGCGCCGGCTGACCCAGGCGCTGGGCGTCGCCCCGGCGGGCCGGGTGGTCTCGTACTTCGAGGGCAACGAGGTGGCCCGCACCCCCGAGCTGGTGGCCGCGCTGCAGGGCGGCGCCCGGGTGCTGCTGGTCACCGACGCCGGGATGCCCTCGGTCTCCGACCCCGGCTACCGGCTGGTGGACGCCGCCGTCGCCGCCGGGATCAAGGTGACCGCGGTGCCCGGCCCGTCCGCGGTGCTGACCGCGCTGGCGCTCTCCGCGCTGCCGGTGGACCGGTTCACCTTCGAGGGCTTCCTGCCGCGCAAGGCCGGCGACCGCTCCCGGCAGCTCGCCCAGGTCGCCGCCGAGCCGCGCACCATGGTGTTCTTCGAGGCCCCGCACCGGATCGCCGAGACGCTGGAGGCGATGGCCGCCGCGTTCGGCGCCGACCGCCCGGCCGCGGTCTGCCGGGAGCTGACCAAGACCTACGAGGAGGTCAAGCGCGGCCCGCTCGGCGAGCTGGCCGCCTGGGCCGCGGACGGCGTCCGGGGCGAGATCACCGTGGTGGTGGCCGGCGCCCCGCCGGCCGCGCCGGAGGAGGTCGGCCCGGCCGAGTTGGCCCGCCGGGTGGCCGTCCGGGAGGAGGCCGGGGAGCGCCGCAAGGAGGCGATCGCGGCGGTCGCGACCGAGCTGGGCCTGCGCAAGTCGGTGGTGTTCGACGCCGTGGTGGCCGCCAAGCACGCCCCCTGACCGGCCGTTCCGCCCCGCCCCGCCGCGCTTCCGGTCAGTTTGTATGGCAATGGCCGGAATCGCGCGTACGTTGGAATGAGCACCCCAGCGGAGGGCCAATTCGGGACCAAGACTTGGCAAGCCGGGTATCGGACGGAGCCTCCCGGGCATTCCCTGGGATGGAACAACCCGCACCCGGCCGGAAGGACCGGGCGACGGGCTCCGAGCGAAGCGAGGTGGCGCATGAGCGACACGATCGACAGCCCCCGGAACGGCGGAGCACCCAGCGGCCTCGGCACGACCAGCCGTCCCGCCCCCGTGCAGACGGTCCACGAGGCGTACTCCTTCGCCTGCCTCAACTGCGGCTACGGCTGGGAGCAGGCGTACGACATCGAGCACCACACGGCCCGGGACGGCCACACCGTCGTCGAGTACACGGCCAACGGCGTCCGGGTCCCCTCCCCGCTGCGCGAGCTGGTCTGCCCCGGCTGCGGCGGCGAACGGGTCCGGATCATGCGGGCCGGGCGGGTGGCCGGCGTGGCCGCCGTCATGGAGAAGGGCTCCGGCTACGCCCCCACCGCCGAACCCGAGGGCCCGCCGGAACCGCCCGGACTGCGGGCCCGGCGCCGCCACTGGCCGTTCGGCTCCCGCCGCACCGGCTGACCCCGCCCAGCCCCGCCCCGCCCGGGGCGGGGCCGCGCCCGACTAGGATCCCGGGCTATGGCGGCCATGGCAGAGCACCCGGGCGGCGGCGCGTACTACGTCACCACCCCGATCTACTACGTCAACGACCGGCCCCACCTGGGCCACGCGTACACCACCGTCGCGGGCGACGTGCTGACCCGCTGGCACCGCCAGCGCGGCGAGGACGTCTGGTACCTCACCGGCGCCGACGAGCACGGCCAGAAGATCCTGCGCACCGCCGAGGCCCACGGCACCACCCCGCAGGAGTGGTGCGACCGGCTGGTCGAGGAAGCCTGGAAGCCGCTCTGGGAGCACCTGCGGATCGCCAACGACGACTTCGTCCGCACCACCCAGACCCGGCACACCGACCGGGTCCAGGAGTTCGTCCAGGACCTGTACGACAAGGGCGAGATCTACCGGGGCAGCTACAGCGGCCCCTACTGCGTCGGCTGCGAGGAGTACAAGCTCCCCGGCGAACTGCTGCCCGGCGCCACCGAGGGCGAGAGGCTCTGCCCGGTCCACCGGCGCCCCGTCGAGTGGCTGGAGGAGGAGAACTACTTCTTCCGGCTCTCCGCCTACGGACCGAAGCTGCTGGAGTTCTACGCCGCCCACCCGGACTTCATCCAGCCCGCCGCCGCCCGCAACGAGGTGCTCCGCTTCGTCGAGCAGGACCTCAAGGACCTGTCGATCTCCCGCTCCACCTTCGACTGGGGCGTCCCGCTGCCCTGGGACGACCAGCACGTCCTGTACGTGTGGGTGGACGCCCTGCAGAACTACATCACCGCCGCCGGGTACGGCGCCGACCCCGAGCGCTTCGCCCGGCTCTGGCCCGCCTCCGTGCACCTGGTCGGCAAGGACATCCTGCGCTTCCACGCCGTCATCTGGCCCGCCATGCTGATGGCCGCCGGACTGCCGCTGCCCCGCCGGATCGTCGCCAACGGCTGGCTGATGGTCGGCGGCGAGAAGATGAGCAAGTCCAACCTCACCGGCATCGCCCCCACCGACCTCACCTCGCACTTCGGCGTCGACGCCTACCGCTACTACTTCCTGCGGGCCGTCCCGTTCGGCACCGACGGGTCGTTCTCCTGGGAGGACTTCACCGCCCGCTACACCTCCGAACTCGCCAACGACTTCGGCAACCTGGCCTCACGGGTCACCGCGATGATCGGCAGGTACCACGGCGGGGTGCTGCCCGCGGCCGCCGCCCGCGGCCGGGCCGAACAGGCCGTCGCGGACGCGCTGGCGAAGGCCGTCGAGGAGGCCGACCGGAGGATCGGCGAGGAACTCGACTTCGCGGGCGGCATCGCCGCGATCTTCGAGTTCATCAGGACCGTCAACGGCTACCTCACCGAGCAGGAGCCCTGGAAGCTCGCCAAGTCCCCCGCGGACGCGGACCGGCTCGCCACCGTCCTGTACACCGCCGCCGACGCGCTGCGGGCCACCGCCGTCCTGCTCAACCCCGTGATGCCGACCGCCGCGTCCGCGCTCTGGGACTCCCTCGGCGCCGGACCGGCCCTCGGCCCGCTCGCCGACCAGCGCCTCGCCGACCCCGCACGCCTGCCCGTCGGCGTCACCGTCACCAAGGGCGACCCCCTGTTCCCCCGACTCGAAGAGAAGACCACCTCCTGATGGCCGCGAAGAAGAACGACGACCGCTCCACCCCGCCGCCGCTCCCCGAGCCGCTGGCCGTCCCGGTCGCCGACTCGCACACCCACCTCGACATGCAGTCCGGCACCCCCGCCGAGGGCCTGGCCCGGGCCGCCTCGGTCGGCGTCACCACCGTCGTCCAGGTCGGCTGCGACGTCCCCGGCTCGCAGTGGGCCGCCTCGCTCGCCGAACAGTACGAACAGGTGCACGCCGCCGTCGCCCTGCACCCCAACGAAGCCCCCCGGATCTTCCTCGGCGACCCCGACGGCTGGTCCGGGCAGCGGCGGGGGCCCGGCGGGCAGGCCGCCCTCGACGCGGCCCTCGCCGAGATCGACCGCCTCGCCGCCCTCCCGCACGTCCTCGCCGTCGGCGAGACCGGACTCGACTACTTCCGCACCGGCCCCGAGGGCGCCGACCTGCAGAAGGAGTCCTTCCGCCGGCACATCGAGATCGCCAAGCGGCACGGCAAGGCCCTCGTCATCCACGACCGCGACGCCCACCAGGACGTCATCGACCTGCTCCTCGAAGAGGGCGCCCCCGAACGCACCGTCTTCCACTGCTACTCCGGCGACGCCGCCATGGCCAAGACCTGCGCCGAACACGGCTGGTACCTCTCCTTCGCCGGCCCCGTCACCTACAAGGCCAACCACCCCCTGCGCGAAGCCCTCACCGCCACCCCCCTCGACCGCGTCCTGATCGAGACCGACGCCCCCTTCCTCACCCCCCACCCCTACCGCGGCCGCCCCAACGCCCCCTACCTGATCCCGGTCACCCTGCGCGCGATGGCCGCCCATCTCGCCCTGGAGGAGGACGAGTTGGCGACGGCGATCGCGGCCAACACGGCCCGGGCCTTCGGCTACTGAGAGCGCTCGGACCGCCACCACGGCGGCGTGTGGGGCACGTGGACGAACGCGCCTCCGCAGGGACGGACCAGCGAAGACACCGGTGGCACCGCGTTCCCGTTCAGCCGGCGGGTCGGGCGCGGCGAGGACGACGCCCCCGTCGTGCACGGGTCCCGGCTCGACCGGGAGCAGGGCGTCCACCCGCCGGTCGCCGTGCACGAGGGGTCGCCGCGCACCGAGCTGCCGTTCCCCGTCGAGATCGACCTCAAGCGGCTCGTCGAGCGCCGACCCTTATCCTTGGCGGGTGAGCACCACCGAACCCACCTCCGACGGCCACCTGCTGGGAGCCGCCGACATCCGTGCGCTGGCCGAGGCGTTCGGCGTGAAGCCGACCAAGCAGCGCGGGCAGAACTTCGTCATCGACGGGAACACCGTGCGGCGGATCGTCCGGGCGGCGGAGGTGACGGGGCAGGACGCGGTGGTCGAGGTCGGGCCGGGGCTCGGGTCGCTGACGCTGGCGCTGCTGGAGGTGGCGCGGCACGTCACGGCGGTGGAGATCGACCCGGTGCTGGCGCGGCACCTGCCGGACACCGTGAAGGGCCGGATGCCCGCCAAGGCCGACGGCTTCGACCTGGTGCTCAGCGACGCGATGGACGTCACCGAGCTGCCCGGCCCCGCGCCGACCGCGCTGGTGGCCAACCTGCCGTACAACGTCGCCGTGCCGGTGCTGCTGCACATGCTGGAGACCTTCCCCAGCATCGAGCGCACCCTGGTGATGGTGCAGAGCGAGGTCGCCGACCGGCTCGCCGCCAAGCCCGGCAACAAGGTGTACGGCGTGCCCTCGGTGAAGGCCAACTGGTACGCGGACGTCAAGCGCGCCGGGGCGATCGGGCGGAACGTGTTCTGGCCCGCGCCGAACGTCGACTCCGGACTGGTCTCGCTGATCCGCCGCGACCCGCCCGCCACCACCGCCACCCGCCGCGAGGTGTTCGCCGTCGTCGACGCCGCCTTCGCCCAGCGCCGCAAGACCCTGCGGGCCGCGCTGGCGGGCTGGGCCGGGTCGCCCGCCGCCGCCGAGGAGGCGCTGCGCGGGGCCGGGATCGACCACACGCTGCGCGGCGAGATGCTCACCGTCGAGCAGTTCGCCGCGATCGCCGAGCACAAGCCCAAGGCCACAGAGGCAGCAGAGGAACACTGAACATGGTCACGGTCCGGGTCCCCGCCAAGGTCAACGTCCAGCTCGGCGTCGGCGGGGTCCGCCCCGACGGCTACCACGACCTGGCGAACGTCTTCTTCGCCGTCGCCCTCGGCGACCAGGTCACCGCCACCCCCGGCCCGGGCGTCACGCTCAGCTGCGACGGCCCCGACGCCGCCGCCGTCCCGCTCGACGACAGCAACCTGGCCGCCCGCGCCGCCCGGCTGCTCGCCGCCCACCACGGCCTCGCCGACCCCGGCGTCCACCTGCACATCGACAAGGCCATCCCGGTCGCCGGCGGCATGGCCGGCGGCAGCGCGGACGGCGCCGCCGCCCTGCTCGCCTGCGACGCCCTGTGGGGCCTGGACACCCCGCTGCCCACCCTGCTGGAACTCGCCGCCGAACTCGGCTCCGACGTCCCGTTCGCCCTGCTCGGCGGCGTCGCCCTGGGCCGCGGCCGCGGCGAACTGCTGGAACCGCTGCCGGTCTCCGGCACCTTCCACTGGGTGTTCGCGGTCGCCGACGGCGGGCTCTCCACCCCGGCCGTCTTCCGCGAGTGCGACCGCCTGCGCGAGGAGTCCGGCCTCGGCTCCTCCCTCGCCGACGTCCCGACCCCCGACGCCGACCCCGCGCTGCTCGCCGCCCTCGCCGAGGGCGACCCCGTCGCGCTGGCCGCCGCCCTCGGCAACGACCTGCAGGCCGCCGCCGTCTCGCTGCGCCCCGCCCTCGCCGACACCCTGCACGCCGGCACCGAGGCCGGCGCCCTGGCCGCCCTGGTCTCCGGCTCCGGCCCCACCTGCGCCTTCCTCGCCAAGGACGCCGACGCCGCCGCCCACCTCGCCACCGCCCTGCGCACCTCCGGCACCTGCCGCACCGCGCACGCCACCCACGGCCCGGTCCCGGGCGCGCAGGTGGTCAGCGCACCCAGGCCTTGAGCGGTTCGGTGTCCAGGGTGATCCCGACCGGGTCGGGCAGGACCGCAGGCTTGCCGAAGGGCCGTCGCACCAGGCTGACGTACCGGCCGTCCTCGGGCTCGCTGTGGACCAGCACCTCGCAGCTGTCCCGGTCGACCAGCAGGTAGACCGGAATGCCGGTCTCGGCGTAGGCCCGGGGCTTCTCGTCCCGGTCACCGCGGTCGGTGTCGCTGTCGTACGAGGTCACCTCGACCACCATGACGACCCTGTCGGCATCGACCCACTCGCCCTGGCCGGCGAGGCTGCCCTCCGGGGCGAGCACGCCGTCCGGCTTGGCGTTGCCCTTGCGGTAGGTCTCCACCCGCAGCCCGCATTCGGGGTACAGCCACAGGTCGGGGCGCTGCTGCATGCACTGCTTCATCACCCAGCGGATGATCTCCATGTGGTCGCCGTCGGGCACCGCCTTGACTCCGATCCGCCCGTGGACGAACTCCATCCGGACACCCTCGCGCTCGGCCGCCTGGGCGATGCGCTCGAACTCCTCGGTCAGCATCTGCGGCCGGTTCTCCACTGCCGTCATCACAACCTTCGGCTCACCGTCGTGGTCCTGGCACGGTACCGCGCGGCAGTGACGGGAAGGGAGACGACGGGCGCCCGCCACCCGTGCGCGGTGGTGCGCCACCTCCGCGCACGTCGTCGCGGGTGGTCAAGACCTCTGCTTGACCTGGAGCGCGCTCCGGGTTCCAGACTCTTGATCGCGGCCCGCACCGGGCGGGCCGCGGAAACGAGGGGAACCCGGATGCGCAAGCGCACCATCGGAACCGACCCGCGCACCCGTCGCGAGGTCAGCGTGCTCAGCCTCGGCGCGATGCTGTTCGGCACGCTCACCGACGAGGCCACCTCCTTCGCCGTGCTGGACCGCTACGTCGAGGCGGGCGGCACCTTCGTCGACACCTCCAACAACTACGCGTACTGGCAGGACGGCGGCCAGGGCGGCATCAGCGAGAACGTGCTCGGCCGGTGGCGGGCCAGCCGCGGGATCACCGACGAGGTGGTGATCGCCACCAAGCTCGGCGCCCGTCCGAAGGCCCCCGGCACCGGGTTCGTCGAGAACGGCGAGGGCCTGTCCGCCGAGGTGATCCGGGCCTCGTCCGAGGCCAGCCGCAAGCGCCTGGGCGTCGAGAAGCTCGACCTGCTGTACGCGCACATCGAGGACACCAAGGTGCCGCTCGCCGAGACGGTGCACGCCTTCGGCGAGCTGGTGCAGGAGGGGACGGTCGGGCTGCTCGGCGTCTCCAACCACTGGTCCTGGCGGGTCGAGCGGGCCCGCAACCTCGCCGCGCAGGCGGGGCTGCCCGGCTACGAGGTGCTCCAGTACGGCCACACCTACCTGCGCCGCCGAGCCGACCTGCCCGGCTTCCTCTCCGCCGACGGCGACCAGGCCGCGGTGCACGGCGACCTGATCTCCTACCTCAAGGAGAGCCCGGAGCTGACCATGGTCGCCTACTCCCCGCTGCTCGGCGGCGGCTACGTCCGCCCCGACAAGCCGCTCGGCCCGTCCTTCGACCACGCGGGCACCCCCACCCGGCTCGCCGCCCTCGGCACCGTGGCGAAGGAGACCGGCGCCACCCCCAACCAGGTCGTGCTGGCCTGGCTGCTCGGCGGCGAACTCCCGGTGATCCCGCTGGTCGGCGCGTCCTCGGTGGCCCAGCTGGACGAGAGCCTGGCGGCGCTCGACCTGGAACTGACCGCCGAGCAGCGGGCCCTGCTGGACGCCGCCCGCTGAGGCGGAGAGCACGGGCGGGCGCGGCACTAGGCTGGAGGCTCGTTCCAGCCCCTTCCTCAGGAGTGCAGCTTCGTGGCCGTCAACCTCGCCACCATCGAGTCCGTCACCAAGGTGTACGGCACCAGGGCCCTGCTGGACGGGGTGAGCCTCGGCGTCAGCGAGGGCGACCGGATCGGCGTGGTGGGCCGCAACGGCGACGGCAAGACGACGCTGATCCGGATGCTGGCGGGGCTGGAGGAGCCCGACACCGGGCGGGTCACCCACTCCGGCGGCCTGCAGATGGCGGTGCTCACCCAGCACGACTCGCTGGACCCGGAGGCCACCATCCGGCACGAGGTGATCGCCGACCGGGCCGACCACGAGTGGCTGGGCGACGCCCGGATCCGCGACATCATCCAGGGCCTGTTCGGCGGCCTCGACCTGCCGGGCTTCCCGAACGGCCTGGACACCGTGATCGGCCCGCTCTCCGGCGGCGAGCGCCGCCGCATCGCGCTCGCCAAGCTGCTGCTCGGCGAGCCGGACCTGGTCGTGCTGGACGAGCCCACCAACCACCTCGACGTCGAGGGCATCGCCTGGCTCGCCAAGCACCTGCAGAACCGCCGCTCCGCGCTGGTCTGCGTCACCCACGACCGGTGGTTCCTGGACCAGGTCTGCACCCGGATGTGGGACGTCCAGCGCGGCGAGGTCCGCGAGTACGAGGGCGGCTACTCGGACTACGTGTTCGCCCGCGCCGAGCGCTCCCGGATCGAGGCCACCGAGGAGCAGAAGCGGCAGAACCTGGCCCGCAAGGAGCTGGCCTGGCTGCGCCGCGGCGCCCCGGCCCGCACCTCCAAGCCGCGCTACCGGATCGAGGCCGCGAACGCGCTGATCGCGGACGTGCCGGAGCCGCGCGACAAGTCCGAGCTGATGAAGTTCGCCAACGCCCGCCTCGGCCGCACCGTCTTCGACCTGGAGGACGTGACGGTCAAGGCCGGCGACAAGCTGCTCCTGGAGCGCCTGACCTGGCAGCTCGGCCCGGGCGACCGGATCGGCCTGCTCGGCGTCAACGGCGCGGGCAAGACCTCGCTGCTGCGCGCCATGCAGGCCGCGTACGCCACCGAGGGCGACGTGCAGCCGGCCGGCGGCGTGATCAAGGTCGGCAAGACCGTCCGGCTCGCGTACCTCTCCCAGGAGGTCGCCGAGCTGGACCCGGCCACCCGGGTGCTGCAGGCCGTCGAGCAGGTCCGCGGCCGGGTCGACCTCGGCAAGGGCCGGGAGATGAGCGCCGGGCAGCTGTGCGAGCAGTTCGGCTTCGGCAAGGACAAGCAGTGGACGCCGGTCGGCGACCTCTCCGGCGGCGAGCGCCGCCGCCTGCAACTGCTGCGGCTGCTGATGGACGAGCCGAACGTGCTGTTCCTCGACGAGCCCACCAACGACCTCGACATCGAGACCCTCAACCAGCTGGAGGACGTGCTCGACGGCTGGCCCGGCTCGATGGTCGTGATCAGCCACGACCGGTTCTTCATCGAGCGCACCACCGACACCGCGTACGCCCTGCTCGGCGACCGCCGGATGCGGATGCTGCCCGGCGGCGTCGACGAGTACCTGGAGCGCCGCACCGCGATGGCCGAGGCCGCCGCCCAGGCCGCCGCCGCCCGGGTCCCGGCCGCCGCGGAGTCCACCGGCCTGTCGGCGGGCGACCTGCGCGCCGCCAAGAAGGAACTGCAGAAGATCGAGCGGCAGATCGCCAAGCTGGACGAGCAGGAGTCCAAGCTGCACGCCCAACTCGCCGAGAACGCCGCCGACTTCTCCAAGGTCGCCGAGCTGGACGCGAAGCTGCGCAAGGTCCGCGAGGACAAGGAGGAGCTGGAGATGTCCTGGCTGGAACTGGCCGAGCAGGTCTGACGCCGCCGCACCGTCGCGCCCGAGGCACCGTCACGCGGCGCCGTCACGCCGCCAGCAGCTGGTCGAGCTCGTCCGCGGCCCGGGCCAGCGCGCTGCGCTCCGGGTCGTGCGGGCCGGTCGGGCGGTCGGTCCGGCCGGTCGGCGGGCGGTGGGTGCGGGCGGCGTCGGTGATCCGTTCCAGCGAGTGCAGGACCCGGGCGATCACCTCCGGTTCGGGCTGCCGGCCGCCGTAGCGCAGCTGGGCGGCGTACGCGGCGACCGCGCCGGAGAGCCGCTCCAGCGCGGCGGTGGTCGGCAGCCACAGCTCGGCGAGCCGGCCGGCCGGCGGGGGCTCGGCCAGGCCGAGGGCGACCTGCTGCCGGGCGTCGGCCAGCGCCCGGTACGCGGTGCGGCGCAGCCACACCTCGGCGACCGGCTCGGTGCGCCCGGCGACCACCGCGGCCAGGTAGCGGCGCAGCGCGGCCGCGGCGGTGACGACGCTCGGCTCGATCCGGTGCGGAGGCCGGTCGGGCCACAGCAGGTAGCCGAAGACCAGCACGATGCCGCTGGCCAGCGCGGTGTCCAGGACCCGCGGCCAGAACTCGGCGGCCCCGCTCTCCCCGCCCAGCTGCACCAGCAGCAGCGCGACCGGCGTCATCACGACGGTGTTCAGCCCGTAGTGCGCGGCCGTCGAGTACGGCAGCAGCGCCACGCACAGCGAGATGACCAGGCTCAGCACCCAGGGGTCGGTGGTCAGGGCCAGCAGCACCGCGGTGACCGCGATGCCCAGTACGGTGCCCAGCGCCCGGCTGACCGCCCGCTGGAACACCGAGCCGAGGTCCGGCTTCAGGACGAACGCCACCGTCATCGGCACCCAGTAACTGCGGTCCAGCGGCAGCAGGTTGACCGCGGCCTCGGCGACCGCCACGCACAGCGCCACCCGCAGCCCGTAGCGCACCGAGCCCCCGGACAGCAGCCGCACCCGCAGCCGCCACGGGTCGGGCGGCGGCGGGGCGGCGGTGTCCAGCGGGGCCCAGCGGCCCGCGACGGTGTCGGCGGCGGCCCGCAGCGCGGTGTCGAACGCCGTCCGGGACGGGGTGTCCGGCCGCCACTGGGGATAGTCCGGCTCGGGGCCGCCGGTGATCTGCGCGGCCAGCCGGGCGGGCAGCCCCGCGACCTCCGGCGGCACCGGGCGCCAGGCCCACAGCAGCCCGGCCGCCGCCTCGGTGGCGCCCAGCGCGGCCTCGTACGAGCGGCGCAGCCAGCGCAGCCGCGCCGACTCGGGCCGGCCGGGGCGGGGCGGCGGCAGCAGGTCCTGCAGCTGGTTGAGCCGGCCGGTGAGCAGGCGGCGGGCCGCCGCGCCGTCCGGGGTGCCGAGGGCGGCGAGCAGGCCGCCGAGCGCCAGGTAGACGTCCGCCAGCGCCCGGGTCCGCGGATCGGTGCGGACGTCGGTGCGGTAGCGCACCCCCATCAGCAGGACCAGCGCCGCCCCGCACGGCATCATCGCGGGCGCCGCCCACCACGGGTGCGGCAGCGCCATCCCGCCGCCCAGCGAGGCCGACACCAGCAGCAGCATCCCGGCCGCCGACCCACGCGGCCCGGTCGCGGACAGCGCCCCGCCCGCGAAGCCCAGCAGGGTCAGCGCCAGCCCGATCTCCGGCCCGCCCGCCCCCCGGTACTGCAGCTCCGCCCCGATCAGCATCCCGCCGGTCGACGCGGCCAGCGCCAGCGCGATCCGCGGCGCCCGCAGCCGCAGCGGCTCCACCCGGTCGTTCATCGTGGCGTGCATCGCCCCCAGCGCCGCGAACACGCCCAGCGCCATCCGGTCGCACAGCAGCCCCAGCAGCAGCGGCACCGCCATCCCCACCGCGGCCCGCACCATCAGCACCCGCGGCACCGCCGGCCGGCTCGGCCGCAGGGCCCGCGCCCACCACGCGGAGGGGTCGCCGGAAGCACGGCTGCGGCCGGGGGCTGACACAGGATCACGCGCCTTCGCTGCACGGGAGTTCGCGGCTGCTGGGCGACATTGCACGGCAGATCGGGTCTTCTCGGGCAGTTTAGCCCTCCGACCTGGGGGAAGCGGATTTCCCAACCGGTCGGCGGAGCATGTAGTGTTTTCCTCGTCGCAAGGGGAGCCGCGAGGCGCCCGGAGCAACAAGCCCCTATAGCTCAGTCGGTAGAGCGTCTCCATGGTAAGGAGAAGGTCTGCGGTTCGATTCCGCATGGGGGCTCAGATCGGGAAGGCCCCGCCGGGAGGCGGGGCCTTTCGCGTTGTCCGAGGTCCTGCGCGTCGTCCGGGGCCGGCGGCGGAGGGCCTCTGGCGGGCCGGGCGATTGTGCGCTGTGATGGTGCGTCTGTCGGGCCCGGGAGGGGGAGGCGCGGATGAGCGCACGGCTCGTGGTGGCGGACGACCACCGGCTGATGGCCGAGGCGCTGGGGGCGGCCCTGCAGCAGCGCGGGCACCGGGTGCTGGGGATCGGGTCGCCGTGCGGGGCGGTGCTGGAACTGGTGGCGGGGCGGCGGCCGGAGGTGTGCCTGCTGGGGACGGCGGGCGGGCCGGAGGACCCGTTCGAGCCGCTGCGGCGGCTGCGGCGGGAGCGGCCGGAGATCGCGGTGGTGGTGCTGGGCCCGCTGGGGGCGCCGGGGCGGGTCGCGGCGGCGTTCGCGGCGGGGGCGGCCGGGTACGTCCGCAGCGACGAGCGGATCGAGGTGGTGGACCGGGCGATCACCCGGGTGCGGGCGGGGGAGGTGGCGGTGGGGGTCGACGTGCTGCGGGCCGCGTTCGAGCACCTGCTGTGGCCGGTGGCGGCGCCGGACGACGAGGCGCTGCGGCTGCTGCGGCTGCTGACCCGGCGGGAGGTCCAGGTGCTGGCCCGGATCGCGGACGGCGAGGACACCGCGGCGATCGCCGCCGCGATGCGGATCGCCCCGTCCACCGCCCGCACCCACGTCCAGCGGGTGCTGACCAAGCTGGGGGCGCGGTCCCGGCTGGAGGCCGCGGCGCTGGCCGCCCGCACCGGGCTGCTGGACCAACTGGCCTGAGGGCCGGGCCCGGTGGCGGCGGGGGCCGGTCCGGGGGCGGCGCGGACGGGGCCGGCGGTTCAGACGGGTGCCCTATGCTCCGGACCAGGAACACCCGAAATGTCGCGGAGGTCTGAGGGCATGAGCAAGTACCTGGTCACGGGCGGAGCCGGCTACGTGGGGAGCGTGGTGGCGGCGCACCTGTTGGAGGCGGGTCACGCGGTGACGGTGCTGGACGACCTGTCGACCGGGTTCGCGCAGGGTGTTCCGGCGGGTGCGGAGTTCGTGCGGGGGCGGATCCAGGAGGCGGGTGAGGTGCTGGACTCCTCCTTCGACGGGGTGCTGCACTTCGCGGCGTCCTCGCAGGTGGGTGAGTCGGTGGCGGATCCGGAGAAGTACTGGCGCAACAACGTGGCGGGTTCGCTGGAGCTGGTGTCGGCGATGCGCAAGGCGGGGGTGGGCACGCTGGTGTTCTCCTCGACGGCGGCGGTGTACGGGGAGCCGGAGCGGGTGCCGATCGAGGAAAGCGCGCGGACGTCCCCGACGAACACCTACGGGGCCACGAAGCTGGCGGTGGACCACCTGATCACCTCGGAGGCGGCCGCGCACGGGCTGGCGGCGGTGAGCCTGCGGTACTTCAACGTGGCGGGGGCGTACGGGCGTTACGGGGAGCGGCACGAGCCGGAGTCGCACCTGATCCCGCTGGTCTTCCAGGCGGCGCTGGGGCAGCGTCCGGACATCGCGGTGTTCGGCGAGGACTACCCGACGCCGGACGGCACCTGCATCCGCGACTACATCCACATCGCGGACCTGGCCGAGGCGCACCTGCTGGCGCTGGACGCGGCGAAGCCGGGCGGGCACCTGATCTGCAACCTGGGCAACGGGACCGGCTTCTCGGTGCGCGAGGTGATCGAGTCGGTCAAGCGCGTCACCGGCCGGGAGATCCCGGTGCGCGTCGCCGACCGCCGCCCCGGCGACCCGGCCGTCCTGGTCGCCGCCGCAGACCGCGCCCGCGAGGCCCTCGGCTGGACCCCCAAGCGCCCCGAACTCGACCGGATCGTCGCCGACGCCTGGGAGTTCACCCTCGCCCACCGCGCCTGACCTGCCCGCTCCCCGGACCGGCCACCACCCCCGAAGACCCTGTGTACAGGAACTTCACCAAACCCCCACGCCGCGGCGGCGCGCGCCCGTAGGCTGAGTGAGGCACCGGTGGGGGTCGGGCCACGAGCAGGGGGGCAAGGACGATGGGGCGTATGCGCGTCCTGGTGGTCGACGGCCACCGGATCTTCGCCGAGGCGCTCGCCACGGCACTGGCCGCCGAACCCGACGTGGACGTCGGGGCGGCGGGCAGCGCGGCGGCGGCCGAACGGGCACTGGAGCGGGCGGTGGCCGAACACCGCCCGTACGACGTGGTGCTGGTCGACGTCGACCTGGGCGCCGCCCCGCCGCCGACCCGCGCCCAGGCGGCCCCGGCCGGGCCCCGGCTCACCCCCGCGTTACCGCAACAGCGGCCCGCACCTGTGCAGTTGACGCCGCCTCAGGAGGCCCGCCCGCTGAGCGACGGGATCGCCCTGGTGGCCCGGGTCCGGCGGACCCACCCGGAGCTGCGGGCCGTCCTGCTGGCCGCCGCCGACGACCCGCAGCGCGCCGCCCGCGCCCTCCAGGCCGGGGCCAACGGCTGGGTGGCGCGCGGGAGTTCGCTCGGCGCGCTGATGACGGTGGTGCGCGGCGTGCGCCGCGACGAGACCCACCTGCCGCCCGCGCTGCTCACCGGCGTGGTCCGCGAGCTGACCTCGGCCCGCCGGGACCGCTCGGAGAGCGAGCGCCTGGTCGCCGCGCTCACCCCCCGCGAGGAGGAGGTGCTGCGCTGCATGGTCGCCGGGCTCGGCCGGCAGGCCGTCGCCGAGCGGCTGTTCCTCTCCCCGCACACCGTCCGCACCCACATGCAGAACGTCCTGGGCAAGCTGGGGGTGCACTCCACGCTCGCGGCGGTCGCGGTCGCCCGCCGGGCCGGGATCGCGCCCTCCGAACCGCCCGTCCCCGTCCCCCCGCCGACCGTCGCCGCCGTCCCGGGCCCCGGCGCGGGCTGAGCGCGCACCGGCGCGGGCCGACCGGGCCCCGCCTCCCCGCACGTTCCACTCCGTGATTCAGGGAAACCGGAGGTCAGATGTTGCCGCACCGCACTGCCGCACGCCCGTACGGGGACCGGACCCGCCTGCCGGACGGTCCCGCCGGACTGCGCACCCTGGTCGTCGGAGCCGGCTCCGCCGGTACCGCCCTGGTCCGCGACCTGGGCCGGACCCCGGAGTTCGGCCTCGACCCGGTCGGCGTGCTGGACGACGACCCCGGCAAGGCCGGCCGGAACGTCTCCGGCGTCCCCGTGCTGGGCCCGCTCGCCGACCTCACCGCGCTGGCCCTCGGCCACGGCGCCCAGGTCGTCGTGCTCGCCATCCCGGGCCTGCCGCACCAGCGGGTGCGCGCCCTGGCCACCGCCGCGGCCGCCGCCGGCGCGGCCGTCCGCTACCTGCCGTCCTTCCTGGCCGCGCTGCGCCGCGAGGTGGTCGGCTCCGACCTGCGCACCCTGGACGTCAACCGGCTGATCGGCCGGCACGAGGTGCACGTGGTCTCCCCGGACGTCCGCACCGTGATCGAGGGCCGCCGGGTGCTGGTCACCGGCGCGGGCGGCTCGATCGGCAGCGAACTGTGCCGCCAGGTCCAGGCGTTCGGGCCGGCCGCGCTCTACATGCTCGACCACGACGAGTCCAACCTGCACCGCCTGCAGCTCGACATCTGGGGCGAGGCGCTGCTCACCGACGAGTCCCTGGTGATCGCCGACATCCGGGACCGCCCCCGGATCCAGCAGATCTTCCGCGACCTGCGCCCCGACGTGGTCTTCCACGCCGCCGCGCACAAGCACCTGCCGCTGCTGGAGCGCCACCCCAGCGAGGCGGTCAAGTCCAACGTGCTGGGCACCGACCACCTGGTGGAGGCGGCGCTGGCCACCGGCGTCGAACGCTTCGTGCTGATCTCCACCGACAAGGCCGCCGACCCGACCTCGGTGCTCGGCGCGAGCAAGCGGCTGGCCGAGCTGATCGTCCAGGCCAACGCCCGGGACGCCCGCAACCTCGGCACCGGCGTCTTCGCCGCCGTCCGCTTCGGCAACGTGCTGGGCTCGCGCGGCTCGCTGCTGTCGGTGCTGGAGGAGCAGCTGCGCAGCGGCGGCCCGGTGACGGTCACCCACCCCGACGTCACCCGTTTCTTCATGACCATCGAGGAGGCGGTCGGCCTGGTGCTGGAGGCCGGGCGGATGGCCGAGGGCGGCGAGGTGTTCGTCCTCGACATGGGCGAGCCGGTGCGGATCGTCGACCTGGTGCACAACTTCGCCGAGCAGGTCCAGCTCGGCGCCGACGAGGTGGAGATCCGCTACACCGGCCTGCGGGCCGGCGAGAAGCTCAACGAGGCGCTGTTCTCCGACACCGAGGAGCGCCTGCCCACCGCCCACCCGCGGATCTTCGCCACCACCACCGACCGGGCCGCCGCCCCCGAGGACCTGGCCGGCGGCCTCACCGGCCTCTACGCCGCCGCCACCACCAACACCGACCCCGAGGTCCGCACCCGGCTGGCGGCCCTGCTCCCCGGCTACCAGAGCGCGCACGCCAAGGCCCCGGCCCTGGCCACCCCGTACCCGGACGGCTTCTGAGGCGGGCCGCTCAGCTGCTGCGGTCGAAGGGGGTGACCAGGCTGCGCAGCAGGGCGGCGAGTTCGGCCTGCTGGGCGGGGGCGAGCCGGGCGAGGATCTCGCGCTCGTGGGTGAGCAGGCCGGCCAGCGCCTGGTCGGCCTGGTCGCGTCCGGCCTCGGTGAGGCGGACCAGGACGCCGCGGCGGTCGTCCGGGTCGGGGAGGCGGACGACCAGGCCCTTGGCGGTGAGGCGGTCGATCCGGTTGGTCATGGTGCCGGAGGTGACCAGGGTCTGGGTGAGCAGCTGGCCGGGGGAGAGCTGGTAGGGGGAGCCGGCCCGGCGCAGCGCGGTGAGGACGTCGAACTCCCAGGGTTCGAGGCCGTGCTCGGCGAAGGCGGTGCGGCGGGCGCGGTCCAGGTGGCGGGCGAGGCGGCTCACCCGACTGAGGACCTCAAGCGGTTCCACGTCGAGGTCGGGGCGCTCTCGGCGCCATGCTGCGACCAGGCGGTCGACCTCGTCCTCCATGTCGATCAGTGTATCGGGGGGTGTGTCGATGTGAAGTCTCTTGACATCAAGAGATAACAAAGGAAGTCTCGGCGGCAACAGAGATATCTTGACGTCGAGATACTTTCGGGAGCCGCGCCATGCCCGCCCACTGGGACGCCGACCAGTACCTGCGCTACGCCGACCTGCGCAACCGCCCGTTCGCCGACCTGCTCGCCCGCGTCCCCGACCTGCCGCCCCGCCCCACCGTGCTGGACCTCGGCTGCGGCCCCGGCAACTCCACCGCCGCACTGCGCCGCCGCTGGCCCGACGCCCGGCTGCTCGGCCTGGACACCTCGCCCGAACTGCTCGCCCAGGCCCGCGGCGCGGACGGCGAACCCACCGCCGAGTACCGCGAGCAGGACGTCACGGCGTACGACCCGGCCCCCGAGCGGCCCGACCTGATCGCCTCCAACGCCGCCCTGCACTGGATGGACACCGACACCGCCGACCACCTGGAACTGCTGCCCCGCTGGGCGGCCGCGCTGCGCCCCGGCGGGGTGATCGCCTTCCAACTGCCCGGCAACTTCGCCGCCCCCAGCCACACCCTGCTCGCCGAACTGCGCCGCACCCCGCGCTGGCGCGACCGGCTGGCCACCGCCCGCCCGGACGCCTCCTGCCACGCACCGGACCGCTACGCGCGGACCCTGCTGGCGGCGGGCTGCACCGCGGACGTCTGGGAGAGCACGTACACGATGGTGCTGCCGGGGTCCGACCCGGTGCTGGAGTGGGTCAAGGGCTCCGCCCTGCGCCCGGTGCTGGACCTGCTGCCGGAGGCGGAGGAGCGGGCGGAGTTCCTGGCCGAGTACGGGGCGCTGCTGCGCGAGGCGTACCCGGCCGGCGGGCACGGCACGCTGTTCCCGTTCCGCCGGGTCTTCGCCGTCGCCGTCAAGCGCTGACGGGGCGCCGCCGGGGTCTTCGCCGTCGCCGTGCCGGGCCGACGGGGCGTCACTTCGCGCCGGGCAGCGCCGGGTGGCGGCCCAGCACCACCACGCCGACCACGATCGCGGCCAGCCCGGCGCTCTGCCAGGCCAGCGCCCCGGGGGTGACCCGCAGCCGGTCGCCGAGGAAGCCGACCGCGCAGGCGATCCCGGCCAGCGGCTGGGCGGCGGTCAGCGCGGGCAGCGACATCCGCAGCGGCGCCGCCTCGAACGCGGACTGCACCAGCAGCAGCCCGACCACGCCCAGGCCGAGCACCGTGTACGGCGGCCAGGAGAGCAGCGCGGCCGCCGCCCCGTCCCGGTCGATCCGGTCGAAGGTGGTGCGGGTGAGCGCGTCCTGCAGGCCGTAGAGCAGTCCGGCGGCCAGCGCCAGCAGCGTCGCCTCCTCGAACAGCGGCAGCCGGCGGGCCACCGCGACCAGCAGCAGGGCCAGCCCGGAGACGACCCCGAACACCAGCCAGTAGCGCAGCGGCCCGGCGGCCGGGCCGCCACCGCCGGGCTGCCCGGCGGCGATGAACGCGGTCACGCCGAGCGCGATCAGGGCCACCCCGACCCAGCCGGAGCGGCCCAGCCGGGTGCCGGTGATCCGGCCGGCCAGCAGCATCGCCCAGACCAGGTTGGTGGCCAGCAGCGGCTCGACCAGCGCCACTTCGCCCTGGCTGAGGGCGAGCGCGGAGAGCACCTGGCCGCCGATCATGAAGGCGATGCCGAGCAGCCAGTCGGGCATCCGCATCAGGTCGAGCAGCAGCCGCCAGCGCAGCAGGTCGCCGCTGGGCGCGCGCTGGGCGGCGTGCTGCTGCAGGACGAATCCGGCGCCCAGGCAGCAGGCCGCGCCGAGGGCCAGCAGGAAGACCGCCACGGGTGCTCCTGTCGCGGAGGCGGCCCGGGATCCCGATACGGCCCCGGGCCGGTCGTCAGTTCTTGCGGTCGCCCACCAGCTTGGGGTGCCGCTCCAGGCCCTCCAGGCCGTGCCAGGCGAGGTTGACCAGGTGGGCGGCGACCTCCGCCTTGGCGGGCTTGCGCACTTCCAGCCACCACTGGCCGGTCAGCGCCACCATGCCGACCAGCATCTGCGAGTACATCGGCGCCAGCCGGGCGTCGAAGCCCCGGGACTTGAACTCCAGGCCCAGGATGTCCTCGACCTGAGTGGCGATGTCGCCGATCAGCGAGGCGAACGAGCCGGTGGACTGGGCCACCGGCGAGTCCCGGACCAGGATCTTGAAACCGTCGGTGGAGGTGTCGATGTAGTCCATCAGCGCGAACGCGGCCTGTTCCAGCAGCTCGCGGGAGTGCCCGCCGGTGAGCGCGCCGGTGACCATGTCGAGCAGCAGCTGCATCTCGCGGTCGACCACCACCGCGTACAGGCCCTCCTTGCCGCCGAAGTGCTCGTACACGACGGGCTTGGAGACCCCGGCGCGCTCGGCGATCTCCTCGACGGAGGTGCCGTCGTAGCCGCGTTCGGCGAAGACCGCCCGGCCGATCTCCAGCAGCTGCTCGCGGCGCTGCTTGCCGGTCATCCGCACCCGGCCGGCCGTCTTGCCCCCGCTGCGGCGCGAGGGCTGCCGATGGCCGGCGCTGTCTCCGTTGGTCCCGTTCACCCCCCCATCATGCTGCAGGCGCTGACTCATGCGGCGCGGCGGGCGGCGATCCGCTCCGCGCCGGGCCAGCGGACGTCGTGCGCCCAGCCCGCCCGCTCGAACCAGCGGATGACCCGGGCGGAGGAGTCGACCTGGCCGCGCAGCACGCCGTGCCGGGCCGAGGTGGGGTCGGCGTGGTGCAGGTTGTGCCAGGACTCGCCGCAGGAGAGCACCGCCAGCCACCACACGTTGCCGGACCGGTCGCGGGACCTGAAGGGGCGCGAACCCACCGCGTGGCAGATCGAGTTGATCGACCAGGTGACGTGGTGCAGCAGCGCGACCCGGACCAGCGAGCCCCAGAAGAAGGCGGTCAGCGCGCCCTGCCAGCTCCAGGTGGCCAGGCCGCCGACCAGCGCGGGCAGGCCGAGCGAGATCAGCGTCCACAGCCAGAACAGCCGGGAGATGCGCCTTATGGCCGGGTCGCGGACCAGGTCGGGCGCGTAGGTGAGCTGCGAGGTCTGCTCCTCGTCGAACATCCAGCCCATGTGCGCCCACCACAGGCCCTTGAGCAGCGCGGGCAGGCTCTCGCCGTAGCGCCACGGCGAGTGCGGGTCACCGTCCTTGTCGGAGTACCTGTGGTGCTTGCGGTGGTCGGCGACCCAGCGCACCAGCGGGCCCTCGACGGCCAGCGAGCCCAGCACCGCCAGGCCCAGCCGCAGCGGGCGGTTGGCCTTGAACGCGCCGTGGGTGAAGTAGCGGTGGTAGCCGACGGTGATGCCGTGGCAGGTGAGGAAGTACATGCCGACGGCGAGTCCGGCGTCCAGCCAGGACAGGCCCCGGCCCCAGGCCACCGGGACGGCGGCGAGCAGGGCCAGGAACGGCACCGCGATGAACAGGACCAGGGTGGCGCGCTCCAGCGCGCCCTGTTTCTCGCCGCCCCTGGTGGCGGACAGTGCGGTGGCGGTCTGTTCGTCCTCGGCGGCGCGCGGCGGCGCCTGCCCGGCCTGGATGGTCATGGCGCTTCCCGGGGGAGAGAGGGGTCCGGCGGAATACCTACGTGTCCGTAACTTACGGCATCGTAAGTACCGGGCCGGGGAGGGCGGAAGGCCCGTGCGCGGACGTGTCGCACTGTTCGCCCGGCGGATTCCGCCCCGTCGACGGGGCGCCTTCGCGGAAGGTGGTGGAGCTACGGGCCGTCAGCCCTTAGGCTGTGCTGGGCGCGCAGCGCGCCCTTTCCGCCGTGGTGTAATGGCAGCACAGGGCCCTTTGGAGGCCTTTGTCTGGGTTCGAATCCTAGCGGCGGAGCCCCTTCCGGCCCGGCAGCGTCCCGGCCCGACCGTTTCGGACGGTTTCCGTTCGTTTTCTCTCGGTATTGTTCGGTGCGCCCTCAACCCGCATCGACCGAGGAGTCTCCCCGCGTGAGTGCCAACCAGCCCGCCGCCGTGATCGTGCTCGCCGCCGGGGGCGGTACCCGAATGAAGTCCAAGGCGCTGCCGAAGGTGCTGCACGAGATCTGCGGGCGCTCCCTGGTGGGCCACGCGGTCTCCGCCGCCCGGGAACTGACGCCCGGTCAGCTCGTCGTGGTCACCGGCCACCTGCGCGAGCTGGTCCACGCGCACCTGGCCGAGCACTACCCGGCCGCCCGCCCGGTCGTCCAGACCGAGCAGAACGGCACCGGCCACGCCGTGCGCACCGCGCTGGAGGCGCTGGCCGCCGACGGCGTGCAGCTGGACGGCACCGTGCTGGTCACCACCGGCGACGCCCCGCTGCTCACCGGCGCCACCCTGCGGGCGCTGGCCGCCGCGCACGCCGGGCAGGGCAACGGCGTCACCGTGCTGACCGCCGAGGTCCCCGACGCCACCGGCTACGGCCGGATCCTGCGCGGCCCGGACGGCGCGGTCTCCGCGATCGTCGAGCACAAGGACGCCACCGCCGAGCAGCTGGCCGTCAACGAGATCAACTCCGGGGTGTTCGCCTTCGACGCCAAGCTGCTGGCGCTCGCGCTCTCGCTCGTCGGCACCGACAACGTGCAGGGCGAGGAGTACCTGACCGACACCCTGGAGATCCTCCGCCGCGAGGGCCACCGGGTCGGCGCGGTGGTCGCCGCCGACCACCGGGAGATCGTCGGCATCAACGACCGGGTGCAGCTGGCCGCGGCCCGCCGGCTGCTCAACGACCGGCTGCTGGAGGACGCCATGCGGGCCGGCGTCACCGTGGTCGACCCGGCCTCCACCTGGCTCGACGTCCAGGTGACCTACGAGCCGGACGCGCTGGTGCACCCCAACACCCAGCTGCGCGGCGCCAGCCACCTCGGCGAGGGCTGCGAGGTCGGCCCGAACAGCACGCTCACCGACACCGCGGTCGGCGCGGGCGCCCGTGTGAGCAACACCACGGCCGAGCGCGCCGAGATCGGGCCGGAGACCTCGGTCGGCCCGTACGCGTACCTGCGGCCGGGCACCCGGCTGGCCCGGAAGGCGAAGGTCGGCACCTACGTCGAGATCAAGAACTCGGAGCTCGGCGAGGGGGCGAAGGTCCCGCACCTGTCGTACATCGGGGACGCCACCATCGGCGAGGGCACCAACGTGGGTGCGGCGTCGGTCACAGTCAACTACGACGGGGTGAACAAGCACCGGACGGTCATCGGGGCCCACTGCCGCACGGGTTCCGACAACATGTTCATCGCCCCGGTGACGGTCGGTGACGGCTCCTACACGGCGGCCGGCTCGGTGATCACCAACGACGTCCCGGCCGGTTCGCTGGCCGTCGCGCGGGCCCAGCAGCGCAACATCGCGGGCTGGGTTGAGCGGAAGCGGCCCGGTTCGGCCTCCGCCCGGGCGGCCGCGGAGGCCAACGGGACGGAGTAGTCGGACGGGGCGGCCGGGGATCTTGAGGAGTGGTCCCCGGCCGTCGGACCGGTGGCGGGGCGCGTAACCTGAAGTACACACGTGCGCCATCGGGCCTGTTCGGCCGTGCCTCGGCGTACTCACCCAGAGTGGCAATACATCGAGGAGACGGTGCAGTGAGCGGGATCACGACCTCCGGTGAGAAGAAGCTCAAACTCTTTTCCGGCCGTGCCCACCACGGACTTGCCGAGGAGGTCGCCCGCGAGCTGGGCACCGAACTCGTCCCGACCAAGGCCCTGGACTTCGCCAACGGCGAGATCTACGTCCGCTTCCTGGAGTCCGCCCGCGGCGCGGACTGCTTCGTGATCCAGAGCCACACGGCTCCGATCAACCAGTGGATCATGGAGCAGCTGATCATGATCGACGCGCTCAAGCGCGCGTCGGCCCGCAGCATCACCGCGATCCTCCCGTTCTACGGCTACGCCCGGCAGGACAAGAAGCACCTCGGCCGCGAGCCCATCTCGGCCCGCCTGGTCGCCGACCTGCTGCGCCAGGCCGGCGCCGACCGGCTGATGGCCGTGGACCTGCACACCGCGCAGATCCAGGGCTTCTTCGACGGCCCGGTGGACCACCTGTTCGCGCTGCCGATGCTCGCCGACTACGTCGGCAACCGGGTCCCCGACCGCTCCAAGCTGACCATCGTCTCCCCGGACGCCGGGCGCGTGAAGGTCGCCGACCAGTGGTGCGACCGCCTCGGCGCCCCGCTGGCGATCATCCACAAGCGCCGCGACATGTCCCAGGCCAACACCATCCTGTCCGCCGAGGTGGTCGGTGACGTCAAGGACCGGGTCTGCGTCCTGGTCGACGACATGATCGACACCGCCGGCACCATCTGCGCCGCCGCCGACGCGCTCTTCGACGCCGGCGCCGCCGACGTCATCGTGGCCGCCACCCACGGCGTGCTCTCCGGCCCCGCCGCGGACCGGCTGAAGAACTCCCGGGTCAGCGAGTTCGTGTTCACCAACACCCTGCCGACCCCGGCCCAGCTCCAGCTGGACAAGATCACCACGCTGTCGATCGCCCCGTCGATCGCCGCCGCGGTGCGCGAGGTGTTCGAGGACGGATCGGTCACCAGCCTCTTCGAGGGCGTGCACTGACCCCTCGTCAGCCCCTTCCCCGGCCCCCGGCTCCGCACGGAGCCGGGGGCCGATTTCACGTCCGCGCCACCGCCCGGTTAGTCTTGGGAGACTGCTCGGCGAGGGATGCCCACTTCGGTGCTCCGTGATCGACGCGCGAGAACGATGCGCCTTGATCGAACCGCCGAGCGTCCCCCCAACACTTGAGGGTGTGGCCCGGCGGTTCTGTCGTTCCTGCACCCCTTCGCTTCACGAGGAGTGCAGTCGTGTCCGAGATCCGCATCGCCGCCGAGTCCCGCACCGAGTTCGGCAAGGGTGCCGCCCGTCGTGCCCGTCGCGCCGGCTTCGTCCCCGGTGTCGTCTACGGCCACGGCCACGCCCCGGTGCACCTGA
The DNA here is from genome assembly GCF_003751605.1 of Kitasatospora cineracea. NCBI lineage: Bacteria > Bacillati > Actinomycetota > Actinomycetes > Kitasatosporales > Streptomycetaceae > Kitasatospora > Kitasatospora cineracea. The sequence goes on along the minus strand of NZ_RJVJ01000001.1, from coordinate 630,725 downwards.
ACCTGCCCGGCCACGACCTGATGATGGCGCTCAAGACCCCGAACGCCCTGCTGGTCGTCCCGATCGAGGGCAAGGACGAGTACGTGCTGCCGAAGGCCGTGCAGCGCGAGGCCATCAAGCGCTCCATCGAGCACGTCGACCTGCTGCTGGTCAAGCGCGGCGAGAAGGTCACCGTCGAGATCCCGGTCCACACCGAGGGCGAGCTGGCCCCCGGCGGCAACCTGATCGAGAACGTGCTCAACGCCCTCCCGATCGAGGCCGAGGCCACCCACCTGCCCGAGTCGGTCACCGTCTCGGTCGAGGGCCTGGAGGCCGGCGCCGCCATCACCGCCGGCGACATCACCCTGCCGTCCGGCGTCACCCTGGCCGTCGAGGCCGACGCCGTCGTGCTGCAGGTCATCGGCGCCCAGGCCCCCGAGGCCACCGAGGAGGCTGCCGACGAGGCCGCCGCCGACGAGGCCGTCGAGGCCTGATCACCCCGCTTCGCTGCCCCGGCCGTCCCGCCCCGTGCGCGGACGGCCGGGGCAGCGGCGTGTCCGGGATGATGTGACGGTACGGAGAACACCCGCGTGAGGAGCGGCATGAGCGAGTACGACGGCCCCTGGCTGGTGGTGGGCCTCGGCAACCCCGGCAAGGAGTACGCCCGCAACCGGCACAACATCGGCTTCATGGTGGTCGAGCTGCTGGCCCGGCGGATGGGGGCGAAGTTCAAGGCCCACAAGAGCCGCGCCCAGGTCGCCGAGGGGCGGCTGGCCGGGAAGCGGGTCGTGCTGGCCGAGCCGATGAGCTTCATGAACCTCTCGGGCGGGCCGGTCACCGCGCTGCGCGACTTCTACAAGGTGCCCACCCCGGCGATCGTCGCCGTCCACGACGAACTGGACCTCGACTACGCGGCGCTGCGGCTGAAGACCGGCGGCGGCGACAACGGCCACAACGGCCTCAAGTCGATCACCAAGTCGCTCGGCCCCGACTACCACCGGGTCCGCTGCGGGATCGGCCGCCCGCCGGGCCGGATGGAGGTCGCCGACTTCGTGCTCAAGGACTTCTCCTCCACCGAGCGCAAGGACCTCGACTGGTTCGTCGACCGGGCCGCCGACGCCGTCGAGGCGCTGCTGGCGGACGGCCTGGAGCGGGCCCAGCAGAACTACAACTCCTGACCTCCGCACCCCCGTTGACACCCGGTGCTGGCGGCACCGGATTCGACCACCCTCCGTACACAACGTTCATGCAACGCTTGCCCGGTGGAAGCTGACCGGGGGTCAGAAACGCCGTGCGATCGGATACCGTCGGATTCGGTGCAGCAAGGATTGAAGTGCCGTCTATGGGGGTATCGACCGTGATCCGGTCACAGCGCGTGGGCAAGGTCGTCGGGGGCACCGTCCTGTGCCTGGCCGCCGGGGGGTGGGCCGTCGGGCCCGCCGCCGCGGCCGAGCCCACCACCGTCCCGGAGCCCGCCGCGGCCCGGATCGCCCCGCCGCCCGGCTCGGTCGGCTCGGCCGGCCTGTACGCGGTCGGCGGCGGCCTGGTGGTGGTGGCCGGCGGGGCCGCGGCCTGGCTGCGCAAGCGCAAGAAGGCCTGAACGGCGGGCACGGCGAACGGCGGCGGCCCGCCCCCTCGGTGGACGAGGGGGCGGGCCGCCGTTGCGTTGCGGGGGGCGGGTCAGCCGGTGTTGCGCAGGCCCGCCGCGATGCCGTTCACGGTGAGCAGCAGCGCCCGGGCCCGCAGCGGGTCCTCGGGACGGCCGGCCGCGACCTCCTCGCGCTGCCGGCGCAGCAGCGCGACCTGCAGGTAGGAGATCGGGTCGAGGTAGGCGTCGCGCACGGTGAAGGTCTGCTTGAGGACCTCGTCGTGCTCCAGCAGCTCCGACTCGCCGGTCAGCCGCAGCACCTCGCGCAGGGTCAGGTCGTGCTCGGCGACGATCTGGTCGAAGACGTGGTGCAGCTCGGCCGGGACCAGCTGCTCGACGTAGTGGCGGGCGATCCGCAGGTCCGTCTTGGCCAGCGTCATGGCGACGTTGGACAGGAAGTTGCGGAAGAAGTGCCAGTTGCCGTGCATCTCGTCCAGCACGTCGCCCAGACCGGCCGCGCGGGCCGCCGCCAGGCCGGAGCCCACGCCGTACCAGCCGGGCACGATCTGCCGGGACTGCGTCCAGCCGAACACCCACGGGATGGCCCGCAGGCCGTCCAGACCCGCGCCGCTGTCGGGACGGCGGGACGGGCGGGAGCCCAGGTGCAGCGAGGCCAGCTGGTCGACCGGGGTGGCGGCGAAGAAGTACTTCGGCAGGTCCTCCTGCTCGACCAGGGCCCGGTAGGAGGTGTGCGCGGCGGCCGAGACCCGGTCCATCGCGGCGTCCCAGCGGGCCAGCTCCTCGGGGGCCTGGCGGGGCGCGGTGTGCAGCGCGGACGCGGCCAGCGTGGCGGAGAGGGTCAGCTCCAGGTTCTCCCGGGCCAGCGAGGGCAGCAGGTACTTGTCGCTGATCACCTCGCCCTGCTCGGTGACCTTGATCTCGCCCTCCAGGGTGCCCCAGGGCTGGGCCAGGATCGCCTCGTGCGAGGGGCCGCCGCCGCGGCCGACGGTGCCGCCGCGGCCGTGGAAGAGCCGCAGCCGGATGCCGTAGCGGTGCGCGACGTCGCGCAGCCGGCGCTGGGCGCGGTGGATCTCCCACTGCGAGGTGGTGATGCCGCCGAACTTCGAGGAGTCCGAGTAGCCGAGCATGACCTCCTGGATGTCGCCGCGCAGCGACACCAGCAGCCGGTAGGAGGGGTCGGAGAGCATCTCGTCCAGGATCCGGTCGGCCTCCTGGAGCTCGTCGGTGGTCTCCAGCAGCGGCACGATGCCGATCTTGGCGATGCCCGCGTGCAGGTCGATCAGCCCGGCCTCGCGGGCCAGCACGGCGGCCGCGAACACGTCGTCCGCGCCCTGGCACATCGAGATGATGTACGACTCGACGATCTCGTCGCCGAACCGCTCGAAGCCCTCGCGGATGGTGGTGAACACGCCCAGCGTCTTGGCGCCCGCGGCGTCCAGCGGCGCCGGGGTCGGGGCCAGCGGGCGGCGCGAGCGCATCTCCTTGGACAGCAGGCGCTGGCGGTACTCGCGCGGCATGTCGGTGTAGCGCCACGCCTCCTCGCCGAGCCGGTCGAAGAGCTGGCCCAGCGCGTGGTGGTGCGCCTCGGCGTGCTCGCGCACGTCCATGGTGGCCAGCTGCAGGCCGAACGCCTCGATGGTGCGGATCGCCCGGGCCAGGCGGCCGTCGGCGATCAGGCCGCCGCGGTGGGCCCGCAGCGAGTCCTGGATCAGGCGCAGGTCGGCCAGCAGGTCGCGGGTGCCGACGTAGTCCCGGCCCGGGGTGGGCGCGGTGCCGGCGGCCAGCCGGTCGCGGGTGTTCTCCAGCTTGATCCGGATGCAGGTGGCCTTCAGCCGGTACGGCTCCTCGGCGTTCATCCGCTTGTAGCGCGGGCTGAGCTCCGGCAGGTGCGCCAGGTCGGCGTCCAGCGAGGCCAGCAGCTCCTCGGAGGCCCCGGCCAGGCGGACCGAGGTGGAGAGCGCGGCGCGCAGGTCGTCGATCGCCTCCAGGGCGTCCTTGATGCCGTACTCGTGCTGCAGGTTGAGCACGTCCCAGGTGACCCGCGGGGTGACGTTCGGGTTGCCGTCGCGGTCGCCGCCGATCCAGGTGCCGAAGGTCAGCGGGCGCACGCCCTCGGGCAGCTCCAGGCCGACCCGGGCCAGCTCCTCGTGCAGCTCCTCCAGCACCTCCGGGACGGCGTCGCGGTACAGCTCGTCCAGGTAGTAGACGGCGTTGCGGGCCTCGTCGGTGGGCTCCGGGCGGGCGATCCGCAGCTCGTCGGTCTGCCAGAGCAGGTCGATCACCTCGGCGAGGCGGCGGTCGGCCTGGCGGCGGGCCGAGGTCTGCCGGGCGCTGTCGGCCCGGCCGGTGGCGGCCTGCTCGCGGTGGATGCGCTCCAGCAGTTCGCCGACCCGGCGCAGCTTGTTCAGCACCGAGCGGCGGGCCGCCTCGGTCGGGTGCGCGGTGAACACCGGGCGCACCGCGAGGTTGGCCAGGGTGTCCTCCAGGTGCTTCGGGTCCGCCTCCTTCAGCTGGTCCACGGTCTGCGACAGCAGCGAGCCCTCCCGGGCCCGGCGGTCGGCGAACTCCCGGCCGCGGTGCACCTGCTCGGTGACGTTCGCCAGGTGGAAGTAGGTGGAGAAGGCCCGCACCAGCTTCGCGGCGGTGTCCAGGTCGATCTCCGCCAGCAGCTGCGCCGTCGCCTCGCCGTCGGTGCGGCTCAGCAGGCGCACCTGCTCGACCAGGCCCAGCAGTTCGGGGCCCTCCTGGCGGACCAGGGTCTCCCCGAGCAGATCGCCGAGGCGGCGGATGTCCGCACGCAGCGCGGCGTTGTCGTCCGCGTCGGCGATCACGGAAGGGTTGTCCGCCGGAGTGGGGACCGGAGCGGTCACGGCTGTCTCCCTGTGGTGGTGGGGTTTCGGCAACGGCTCTGACATCACCGCGGTGCGGGTGACGGGTGGCGGACCGCGCTGTCCGACGGGCAACAGCATAGGTGGCACGGGGTGCCAGAACGGAGAGGTGGCCGGATGGCGGACAGTTGCCCCGGCGCCGCCGGCCCGCCGTCGGCACTGCGTATGGTGGCGGCATGAGTGAGAAGCCGTCGGGGGACGGCCCGTGGTGGTGGGCGCGGCGGCGCGGCGCGGCGCTGGACGTGGCACTGGCCGCGGTGTCGGCGGCGGAGTGCGCCGCGGGGGCGTACGGACTGGTCCGGGACCGGCTCGACTGGGGGCTGCCCGCGACCGTGGTGTGCGTGGTGCTGGGGGCGCTCGCGGGGGCGTCGCTGGTGGTGCGGCGGCGCTGGCCGGTGGTGCCGGTGGTGGTGGCGCTGGTGTTCGTGCCGGGCTTCTTCGGCGTGGTGCTGCTGGTGGTGTCGCTGTACACGCTGGCGGCGACCTGGGAGTGGCCCTCGCGGCGGGCCCGGGTGCTGGTGCTGTCGGCGGTGGCGATGGTCGAGACCTTCGGCATGGTGCTGTTCGCCACCACCGCGCCCAGCAAGGCGCCGCCCGCCGAACCGCTGCCGCCCACCTGGGTGTTCGTGGTGATCTCGGCGTTCGTCGCGGTCGGCATGGCGGTGGCCCCGATGGTCACCGGCCTGTACGTGGGGGCCCGGCGGCGCCTGGTGGAGTCGCTCAAGGACCGGGCGCAGGGCCTGGAGGGGGAGTTGAGCCTGCTGGCCGACCAGGCCCGCGAGCGGGCCTGGCGGGCCCGGGTCGAGGAGCGCACCAGGATCGCTCGGGAGATGCACGACGTGGTCGCGCACCGGGTCAGCCTGATGGTGGTGCACGCCGCCGCGGTGGAGCGGATCGTCCCCAAGGACCCGGCCAGGGCGCAGCAGTCGGCGCGGCTGATCGGCGAGACCGGCCGGCAGGCGCTGGACGAGCTGCGGGAGATCCTCGGCGTGCTGCGGATGACCGAGCCGCAGGAGCAGGTGGAGGCCCCGGTGGGCGGCCTGGCCGAACTGCCGGAGCTGGTCGAGCAGTCCCGGGTGGCGGGCATGGCGGTGACCCTGACGGTCAGCGGCGAGCGCCTGGAGTACGTCGCGGAGGCCGAGCAGACCGCGTACCGGGTGGTGCAGGAGGGCCTGACCAACGCGCACAAGTACGCGGGCGGGGCGCGGGTCGCGGTGCTGCTGGCGTACGTGCCGAACGGGGTGCGGGTGTCGGTGGTGAACGAGTGCCCGGGCGGGGTGGCGCCGGTGGCGCTGCCGAGCGGCGGCAACGGGCTGGTCGGGATGCGCGAGCGGGTGGTGGCGCTCGGCGGGGCCTTCCACGCCGGGCGGGAGGACGGCGGCGGGTTCCGGGTCGAGGCGGTGCTGCCGTCCCGGCTGCGGCGCCCGACCGCGCCGGCCTGACGGCCCGTCGGGCCGGGGCGCGGTCCGGCCCGGTGCCGGCGGTCAGTCCTGGGCGGTGCGCAGCCGGTGCGGGGCGCGGCCCAGCACCAGGGTGCCGATCGCCCGGTCGACGCTGTCGCCCAGGAACCACTCGCCGGTGTGGTCGAGGCTGTAGACCCGGCCCTGCTCGTCGATGGCCAGCAGGGCCTGCCCGTACAGCTCCTCGCCGAGCGGGGCGAGCCGGGTGTCCAGGGCCCGGCCGAGGTCGGTCAGGGTGCGCGGGGCGTGCAGGCCGCAGCGCGGGTCGAGCAGGAACGGGGTGCGGGCCAGGGTGTCGCCCGGGCCCGGGACGTCGAAGGCCAGGCCGCCGAACTCGGCCCAGGCCTCGATCGCGGCCGGGAACACCGCGTGCTGCGGCTCCAGCGGGCCGCCGTACGCGACCAGGGCGTCGGCCCACAGTTCGGCCTGCCGGATCTCCCAGCGGCCGGGGTGCCAGCCGGCCTGCTTCAGGGCGGCTGCCACGTCGGCCGGGAAGCGGGGCTGGGTGCGGACGGTGCCGGCGTTCAGGGTGTGCTCCACGGGCTCGGGGACGGGGGGACGGGGGCGCTCGGTGGCGCGGGCTCAGCGGCCGGGCGGGCCGACCGCGACGCTGGCCACGTTCAGGTGGTCCAGCAGCGGGCCGCAGGAGCGGCACGGCGGCGCGTGCGTGCCGTGCGCCGGGTCCCCCTCCTCGCGGATCCGCAGCGTGGTCATCCGGGCCCCCTTGAGCGCCTTGCGGGCCTCCTGCACGGTCATCGGCTTGCGCGCGGCCCGCTTCGAGCGCGACGCGTCCACCTGCCCCAGGTACTGGGAGAGCAGCGCCGCCTCCGGGCAGCGGCCGACGAAGCGCTCGCGCTTCTCCACCGGCAGCCCCGCCAGGAACTCGCCGACCAGCGGGTGCAGCACCGGCGCGAGCTCCGACTTGTCCCCGGCCAGGGTGTGCACCGTGCCGCCGCGCAGCGACAGCGCCGCCGCGACCGCGGGCAGCAGGCTGTCGCGCTGGTGGCGCAACACGGGCGGCGGGCCCGACTGGTCCATGGCTGCTCCTCGGCGTCGTACGCGGCACGGCTCCGCCGCTGCCGGTGGCCGGCCGGCGGACGGTGGATCACGCAGGGTAGCGGGACCCACGGACAGTGAATCCTCACCCCAGAGCATCCAGCCTGCCAAACCGATCCGGCGCACGCCGCGCCGGGGTGCGGACACGGGGCGCGCGGAGGTGTACGGAGGGCCGAACTGCCGCCGCCCGCGCCCCGGGTGGCCGCCACCGGTTTTGCCGATTGTGCCCCGACGGGCCGGGCCGGGCCGGTACGGTTCGAGCGACGCGGCGGCAAGGGGGGTCTTGCGATGGGGTCGAACGTCGTGGCGCACGAGGCGCCCGGGGAACACGTGCCCACACCGGGCAGCACCGAACGGAAACCCGACCGGCGGATCGGCCTGGCCGTGGTCGGCGCCGGCTACTGGGGCCCGAACCTGGTCCGCAACGCCCAGCAGACCGCCGCCCTGCGGCTGCACTGGCTCTGCGACCTCGACGAACAGCGCTCCCGCACGGTCCTCGGCGAGTACTCCACCGTCGCCTCCACCACCTCGTACGAGCAGGTGCTCGCCGACGAGCGGGTCCGGGCGGTGGCCATCGCCACCCCGGCCGGCGCCCACCACGCGCTGGCCCGGGCCGCCCTGGAGGCCGGCAAGCACGTCCTGGTCGAGAAGCCGATCACCACCACCGTCGCCGAGGCCGCCGACCTGGTCGCCCTCGCCGAGGAGCGCGGCCTGGTCCTGATGTGCGACCACACCTTCTGCTACACGCCGGTGGTGCGCCGGATCCGCGAACTCGTGCACGGCGGCGAGATCGGCGACGTCCAGTTCTTCGACTCGGTGCGGATCAACCTCGGACTGGTCCAGCCCGACGTCGACGTGCTGTGGGACCTCGCCCCGCACGACCTGTCCATCCTCGACTTCGTCCTCCCGCCGGACGTCGAACCCGTCGGCGTCAGCGCCCAGGCCGCCGACCCGATCGGCGCCGGCCGGGCCTGCGTCGCCTACCTGACGCTGCACCTGTCCAACGGCGCGCTCGCCCACTGCCACGTCAACTGGCTCTCCCCGACCAAGGTCCGCACCACGCTGATCGGCGGCTCCCGCCGCACCCTGGTCTGGGACGACCTCAACCCGCAGGCCCGGCTGGCGATCCACGACCGCGGCGTCGACCTCACCCCGCCCGACGAACTCACCGACGCCATCCGGCACCGCGCCCTGATCTCCTACCGGGTCGGCGACGTGGTCGCCCCCGCCCTGGTCGAACAGGAGGCGCTGCGCAACGTGATGGCCGAGTTCGCCGCCGCCATCACCGAGGGCCGCGCCCCGCTCACCGACGGCCGGGCCGGACTGCGCGTGCTGCGCCTGCTGCACGCCGCCTCCCGCAGCCTCGAACTCGGCGGCGCGACCGTCCCGGTGGACGCCGGCACCGGCACCGCCGACGACACCGCGCTGCTCACCCGCCGACTCCCCGCCCAGCAGAAGGCCGCCGCCCGATGAACGCCGCCGTCCCGCTCGAAGGCTCCCGCTGCCTGGTCACCGGCGGCGCCGGCACCATCGGCTCCGCCGTCGTCGACCAGCTGGTCGAGTCCGGCGCCCGCGAGGTCGTCGTCCTCGACAACTTCGTCCGCGGCCGGGCCGCCAACCTGGACCGCGCGCGGGAACTCGCCGCCCCCGGACAGCTGAAGGTCGTCGACGGCGACATCCGCGACCGGGCCCTGCTGCGCGAACTGCTCGCGCCCGGCACCGACGCGCTGTTCCACCTCGCCGCGATCCGGATCACCCAGTGCGCCGCCGAACCCCGGCTCGCCCTGGAGGTCATGGTCGACGGCACCTTCGACGTGGTCGAGGCCGCCGCGGAGACCGGCGTGCGCAAGGTGATCGCCTCCTCCACCGCCTCGGTGTACGGCCTCGCCGACACCTTCCCGACGCCCGAGACCCAGCACCCCTACCGCAACGACACCCTGTACGGCGCCGCCAAGGTCTTCAACGAGGGCCTGCTGCGCAGCTTCCACGCCATGCACGGCCTCGACTACGTCGCCCTGCGGTACTTCAACGTGTACGGCCCCCGGATGGACGTGCACGGCCGCTACACCGAGGTGTTCATCCGCTGGATGGAGCGGATCGCCGCCGGACAGCCCCCGCTGATCTTCGGCGACGGCGCCCAGACCATGGACTTCGTCTACACCGAGGACATCGCCCGGGCCAACCTGATGGCCGCCGCCGCCCCCGTCACCGACCGGGTCTACAACATCGCCTCCGGCACCGAGGTCTCGCTGCGCGGCCTCGCCGACGCGCTGCTCGCCGCCATGGACTCCGACCTCGACGTCGAGCACGGCCCGGCCCGGGACACCGCCGGCGGCGTGGTCCGGCGGCTGGCCGACGTCTCCGCCGCCGAACGCGACCTCGGCTGGAAGCCCGAACTCGGCCTCGACGAGGGGCTGCGCAGACTCGTCGCCTGGTGGCGCGCGCAGGCCTAGGCCCGCAGCGCGCACGGGAGGTGCAGGGGCGCGGGCGACCGCGCGGATCGAAGGCCCCCGCCGGCCGGGACGCGCCGCGGCGGGGACGGGGAGCCGTACGCGGGCGCGACCGCGGCCGTGCGTGAACCGAAGGAGCCCACCGCCATGTCCACCATTCCCGTCATGATCCCCTGGCTCGGCGAGGAGGAGGCCGAGGCCGCCGCCGCGGCCGTCCGCTCCGGCTGGGTCGCCCAGGGCCCCCGGGTGGCCGCCTTCGAACGGGCCTTCGCCGAACACCTCGGCGTGCCGCACGCCGTCGCGGTCTCCTCCTGCACCACCGCCCTGCACCTGGCGATGATCGGCGCCGGCGTCGGCCCCGGCGACGAGGTCGTCGTCCCCTCGCTCTCCTTCATCGCCACCGCCAACGCCGTCACCTACGTCGGCGCCACCCCGGTCTTCGCGGACGTCGACCCGGCCACCGGCAACCTCACCCCCGACACCGTCGCCCCGCTGCTCACCGACCGCACCCGGGCCGTCGTCGCCGTCGACCAGGGCGGCGTCCCGGTCGACCTGGACGCGATCGCGGCACTGGTCGAACCGCGCGGCGTCACCGTGGTCCAGGACGCCGCCTGCGCCGCCGGCTCCGTCTACCGCGGCCGCCCGGCCGGCGCGGGCGCCGAACTCGCCGCGTACTCCTTCCACCCGCGCAAGCTCCTCACCACCGGCGAGGGCGGCATGGTCACCTGCCGCGACGGCGAACTCGCCGCCCGGCTGCGGCGGCTGCGCGAGCACGGCATGAGCGTCTCGGCCGCCGACCGGCACGCCGGGGCGGGCGGCGCGGGCGCCGTCGAGACCTACGACGAGATCGGCTACAACCACCGGATGACCGACGTCCAGGCCGCGATCGGCCTGGTCCAGCTCGGCAAGCTCCCCGCGATGACCGCCCGCCGGCGCGAACTCGCCGCCCGCTACCGGGAACTGCTCGGGGCGGACCTGGCCGCCGGGCTGGTCGGCGACCCGGCGCACGGCAGCACCAACTTCCAGTCGCTGTGGCTGCTGCTCCCCGCCGGCGCCCCCGACCGCGGCGAGGTCCTCGCCCGGCTCGCCGCGGACGGCGTCTCCGCGCGGCGCGGCATCATGGCCGCGCACCTGGAGGCCCCGTACAAGGGCACCGCCCGGGTGCCGCTCCCGGTGACCGAGACGCTCACGGCGCGGACGCTGATCCTGCCGCTGTACCACTCGCTCACGCACGGGCAGCAGGAGCACGTCGTCGCGGCGCTCAAGGCCGCGCTGGGGCGTTAGACCCCGGGGGCGCGCCCACGTGGAGCTTCCCCCCTCGCCGCGATCTTTCCGTCGTCCGTCTTCCGCTTCGCGCAGTTCCCCGCGCCCCTGGTTGCACGCTTCCGCGCAGGTGACCCGCGCCCCTGGTCCGAGAGGTTCCCGTGACGAACAGCATCCCCCTGGTCGACCTGCACGCCGCGCACGCCGAGATCGCCGAGGAGGTCCGGGCGGGCTTCGACGCGGTGCTGGCGAGCGGGGCCTACGTGAAGGGCCCCGAGGTGGCCGCGTTCGAGCGGGAGTACGCGGCGTTCTCCGGGGCCGGGCACGCGGTGGGGACGGCGAACGGCACCGATGCGCTCGAAATGGCGCTGCGGGCCCTGGAGTTGGCGCCGGGCGGCGGGGTGGTGCTGCCCGCGAACACCTTCGTGGCGACCGCCGAGGCGGTGGTCCGGGCCGGGCTGCGGCCGGTCCTGGTGGACGTGGACGAGGAGCACCTGCTGATCGACGTCGCGCAGGCCGCCGACCGGGTGCCGACGTCCGTCGCGCTGCTGCCCGTCCACCTGAACGGCCAACTCGCCCCGATGGAACACCTGCTGGAGGCCGCCGACGGGCTGCCGGTGGTCGAGGACGGCGCCCAGTCGCAGGGCGCCACCCGGCACGGGCGGCCGTCCGGCAGCTGGGGGCGGATCTCGGCGACCAGCTTCTACCCGGGCAAGAACCTCGGCGCGTACGGCGACGCCGGCGCGGTGGTCACCGACGACGCCGCCCTCGCGGAGGCGGTGCGGCTGCTCGGCGACCACGGCTCGGCCCGCAAGTACGTCCACGAGCGGTTCGGCTTCAACTCCCGGATGGACGCCCTGCAGGCCGTCGTGCTGCGCGCCAAGCTCCGCCGCCTGCCCGCCTGGAACGAGGCCCGCCGGGCCGCCGCCGAACGCTACGACAAGCTGCTCGGCGGCCTGGACGGGATCACCCTGCCGCGCACCCTGCCCGGCAACGCGCACGTCTGGCACCTGTACGCGGTCCGGGTCGACCGCGGCCGGGACGGCGTGCTCGCCGCCCTCCAGCAGGCCGGGATCGGCGCCGGCGTGCACTACCCCGTCCCGGTCCACCTGCAGCCCGCGTTCCGGCACCTCGGGCACGGCGCGGGCGCGTTCCCGGTCACCGAGCGGGCCGCCGGGCAACTGCTCACCCTGCCGCTGTTCCCCCAGCTCACCGAGGGGCAGCAGCACCGGGTCGCCGAGGCGCTGGCCGCCGCGCTGCGCCGCCGCTGACCCGCCGCCGGCGCCCGGGCCCCGATGCCCCGCCGGGTACCCCCGTGCCCCTGAACGCGAACGGCCGTTGCCCTACGCTGGTCCCCGAGGACATCGGCTTCTGCCAGTGGGGGACCACAGATGACGACAGGTCGGCCCGGCACCGCCGCCGTGCCCAACGCGGCGTACGCGGGCCAGGTGGTGCAGTTCCCGGACCCGGTCCGGGCCCAGCGGCACCCCGGGGGCGTGCGCGTCGACGAGAACGGCTACCCGGACTTCTCGCCGTACGCGGCCGCCGCCGCCGAGGTCGCCGACCCGCCGGCCGGCTTCGGCGTCGACGAACTGCGCCTGACCGACTACGTGTCGGCCAACGCCGCGCTCTACACCCAGGGCCACGAACTCTGGGCCGACCTGGACAGCGCCGTCGCCACCCCGCCCGGCTGGACCTGGCACCACGTGGTCGGCCGGGCCGCCCCCGGCTGGCGGCGGATGGAACTCGTCCCGGTCGAGGTCAAGGCCCTGCTGCGGCACCACGGCGGCCTGGCCCGCTCCACCGCCGACCACACCCGGCGCGGCACCCGCCCGCTCCAGGACCGCCGCCCCGCGCACTTCTCGCTCGCCAAGGACGGCGGCGACCCGGTCGCCGTCACCGAGGACCTGGTCCAGCGCGCCGAGCAGCGCCTCGGCCACCCGCTGCCGACCGCCTACCGGGACTTCCTGAAGCTCACCGGCGGCCGCGGCCCGGCCGGCGTCGCCCTCGACGTGGACCTCGGCCTGCTGGTCGACCAGCCGTTCCTCACCCTCAGCGAGGAGTACGGCACCCACGACCTGGTGTACGCCAACAAGTGCCTGCGCGACCACCTCACCAAGGACCACCTCGCCGTCGCCTACCTGCAGGGCGGCCTGCTGACCGTCAAGGTCCGCGGCGAGGGCACCGGCTCGGTCGCCTTCCTGCCCTACGACGACGCCCGCGACGACGGCTCCGACGAACCCGTCGAGCAGCGCGTGCAGCGCCTCCTGCTGCCCTGCGGCGACAGCTTCGACGCGTTCCTGCTGCGCCTCGCCGGCGGGCCCGCGGAGCTGGAGACCGTCGCCGAACTCATGGTGGACGGCGGCTTCGCCCGCGCCGTCCCGGTGAACTGAACGAACGACAGGGGTGGGACGAGACGTGGTGACCACGTACGCGCAGGCACAGGAGACCGCCGAGGACTGGATCAACGCCGGGGTGCCGCGCTCGCAGCACCGCGAGGTGAAGGTCCGCGAGTTCGACCTCGGCTACGTCTGCTGGGCCGTCGACGGCAGCGAGCACACCGGCGGCCCCGGCACCTCGCTGCGCCTGGTGATCGCCCGCGACAGCGGCGCCAGCACGCTCTGGCCGCCGCTGCCGGTCAACGAGGTGGTCCGGCAGTTCGAGGAGCTGTACGGCACCGGGGGCGCCCCCAACCCGGCCGGCGCGGCCAAGCCGGTGCGCGGCGCCGTCGAGGCGACCTCCTTCCTGCTCAGCCCCCCGCAGTGGCTGCAGGAGGCCGGGGCCGCCGCGATCGCCGCCGAGGCCGACCGGCTCGGCGCGCCCGCGGCCCCGGCTGCTCCGGCGGCCCCCGCCGTGCCGGCCCCGCCCGCCGCGCCGACCCCGCCGTCCCCGCCGTCCGCGCCGTCCGCGCCGTCCGTGCCGCAGCCTGTCCAGCAGGCCGCGCCGGTCGCGGAGTCCGGCGAGGAGGGCCCCAGCTACTTCACCGGTGCGCCCGCCCCCGGGGCGCCCGTCCCGCCGCCGCCCGGCTCCGAGGCCGCCACCGTGCTCGCCCCCGGCCGGCCTGACGCGCCCGTCCCGCCCGGCGCCACCCCGCCGTTCCCGGTCGGCGGCCCCGGCACCCCGGCACCCGCCGCCCCCGTGCCGCCCGCCGCCCCGGTGCCGCCGGGCCCGCCCGCGAACGCGGTCAACTACGCGGCGACCATGCTCGCCACCGACGGCCCGCCCGGCCTGATGGGCCTGCCCGGCGCCCCCAGCCCCGGCGCCCCGCTGCCCGGCGGCGCCGCCCCGCTCGGCCGCGGCGGCCCCGGCGCCCCGCCGCCGCCCCCGCCGAACGACCTGCTGCCCTCCAGCGGCGGCCCCGCCCAGCACACCGGCGGCCGCAGCGGCCCGGGCGCGCCCCCGCCGCCCCCGCCGAACGACCTGCTGCCCTCCAGCGGCGGCCCCGCCCAGCACACCGGCGGCCGCGGCGGCCCCGGCGCCCCGCCGCCGCCCGCCCCCGACGCGCTGCGCGCCGGGGGCGCCCCGGCGGCCCCGGCCGCGCCCGCCGCCCCGGCCGCCCCCGAGGCCGCCGCGGTCGCCTACCAGGCCACCCAGCTGGCCCCGGCGATCGAGCTGCCGCCGGGCGCGACCCCGCCGTTCCCGCTGCCCGGCCAGCAGCCCCCGCCGTTCCCCGGGGCGCCGCAGGGCGCGCCGCCGTTCCAGGCACCCCCGCCGCCGCCGTTCCCGGGCGGGCCGCAGGGCCACGGCTTCCCGCCCGGCGCCCCCGGCCCGGTGCCGCCGCCGGCCGCGCCCGTGCCGCCGCCGTCCGGCGCGCCCACGGTCGGCCCCGGCACCACCGCCGTGGTCAACTACCGGGGCCCGGACGGCTCCGAGCTGAGCCTGGTGATGACCTCCGAGCTGGGCACCCCGCACCCGGAGTGGCGGGCCCTCCAGGAGCTGCGCCGCCTCGGCGTGCCCGCCGACCAGGTGCTGGAGGTGCACACCGAACTGGAGCTGTGCGACCTGCCCGGCGGCTACTGCGCCCGGATGGTCAAGGCGTCCTGGCCGAACGCCCGGATCAGCCACACCGCCCCGTACGGCCGCGACACCGCCGCCCGGCAGGCCGGCATGAACGTGCTGCAGGAGCACGTCGAGCAGCTGCACCAGCTGGTGTCGGCCCCGCACCGGGCGCGCACCGTCCGGGTGCCGCTGCCCCCGCCCGGCACCGTCCCGCAGCTGCCGCCCCCGCCGCCGCAGCAGCTCGCGGCGGAGCTCGGCGCGATGTTCGGCCCCTCGATGTTCCGGTTCGAGCAGCGCGCGGTGGCCCGCCAGGGCGTGCCGGAGGCGGTCGCCCAGACCCTGATGTGGGTCGGCCTGCCGCGCGAGTTCGCGCCGTTCTTCTGGGCCCAGGCCCAGGAGGGCCGCCCCATCCCGACACTGGCCGAGCTCGCCGCCGAACGCGGCCTGCCGCCCGGCCCGGACTTCGGCGGCTACCTGGTGCTCGGCAACGACTACGGCCGCCAGCTGTGCGTCCAGTACGGCACCGCCGCGGTGGTCGCCGTCGACCTCGAGAACCCGGCCGAGCCGCCGCGCTTCGTCAACTCCGGGGTCCCCGAGTTCGTCGCCTGCCTGTCGGTGCTGGCCCGGATGTGGCACCTGCGGCACGGCCTCACCCACGAGCAGGCGGCCCGCTGGACCACCGACCTCCAGGCCCAGCTGCTGGCCGCCGACCCGGCCGCCGTGCACACCCCCGAGAGCTGGTGGGCGGTCCTGGTCGAGCAGCTCTGGGACGGGCTGCTGTGACCGGGCCTCGCGCGGCCGGTTCGCCCGGCCGCGCGAGGACGCCCTGTTTGGTTTGCGTTCGTATCTGCGCAAAATAGGTCAATGGGACGGTTCACCCGTCCCGCCAGAACCACGCACCCGGCGGGGCCGCGCAGCCCGCGAGCACGAGGAGAACAGCCGAAATGAGCGACGCCGTGTCCCAGTACGGCTTCACCCCGTCCCGGCGCGGCTACGCGCCCGACCAGGTCGACGCGGCGGTCACCGCGCTCAGCCGCGAACGCGACGAGGCATGGGAGCGGCTCAGCGTCCTCGGCGGCGGCCTGCGCGAGATGGAGAAGCGCCTCGCCGACATCAAGCAGGCCGCCGAGGACGCCCCCGACCCCGACTTCGCCGAACTCAGCGACCAGGCCGCCGCCCTGCTCGGCATCGCCCTCAACGAGGCCGACGCCGTCCACGCCAAGGCCAAGCGCTCCGGCGAGGACGCCCGGGACGCCGCCCACGAGGCCGGCGAGGCCGCCGCCCAGGCCGCGAAGGAGTTCGCCGCCAAGCTCCGCGAGGAGACCGACCAGTTCGTCCGCCGCACCGACGAGCGCAGCCGCGCCGAAGCCGAGCGCCTGCGCGCCGAGGCCGACGCCGAGGCCCGCGCCCTGGTGCACGCCGCGACCGGCCACGCCGCCCGGGTCCGGGTCTCCGCCGCGAACGCCTCCGAGCAGTCCGAGGCCACCCTCGCCGAGCGCCGCCGCAAGGCCGACGAGGACTTCGCCGCCGCCGAGACCGCCGCCGACGCCGCCGTGGCCAAGGTCACCGCCGCGGCCGACGCCCGGGTCAAGGAGGCCGAGCAGCACCGCGAGGCGATGCTCGAGGAGGCCCGCCGCCTCGACACCGACGCCCAGGCCAAGGCCGACGCGGCCCTCGCCGCGGCCCGGGAGAAGGCCGACCGGATCAAGGCCGCCAGCGACCGCGAGCAGGCCGACTTCACCAAGCGCCTCGACAAGGTCCAGACCCACCTCGACCACATCAAGGGCACCCTCGCCTCGCTCACCGGCGCCGCCGTCGGCGCCATCGAGGACCCCGAGGACGCGGCGCAGGCCGTCGAGGCCAAGAAGGCCGACCTCGGCAAGCCCCCGGTCACCGACCAGCCCACCGCCGTCCTCGGCCCGGTCAAGCCCAAGGCGGACCCGCGCCAGTCGTACACCGCCCCCGAGCCCGCCGAGCCCCCGGCCCCGCCGGTCAAGCCCGCGAGCTTCGCCAAGGACCCGCTGCCCCCGAAGCCCGCGACCGCCCCGGCCGCGCCCGAGGCCGCACCCGCGCCCGAGGCGAAGCCCGAACCGGAGGCCAAGGCCGAGGCGCGGATCGTCCCCAAGATCGTCATCGTCGACGACGGCATCGACCACGACACCCGCCCCAACCGCAACCGCATCCAGCGCAAGGGCTGAACCCGGCCGCCGGGAACGCCCCGGGCCCCGTCCGGCCGCCGGGCGGGGCCTACAGCACCTCGACGGCTGTGCCCGTGAGGCGGCGGCGGCAGTCGAGGACGTAGCGGGCGTGGGCGGTGACGGCGGTGTAGTCGAACTCGTCGTGGTCGGCGAGGAGGAGGACGGCGTCGGCGGCGGCGAGCTCTTCGGGGGTGGCCTCGACGCGGTGGACGGTGGCCAGCGGGCCGCCCTCGTGGGCGGGGGTGCGCTGGCCGGGGACGTGGGGTTCGGCGACGTGGACGCCCGCGACGACGTGCGGGTCGGCGGCGCGGACCTCGGCGCCCTGGCGGGTGAGGAGTTCGACGATCCGGGCCGCCGGGGTCTCCCGGGCGTCGCCGGTGTTGGCCTTGTAGGCGAGGCCGAGGACCAGCACGCGCGAGCCGTTGACGCTGCGGCGGCGCTGGTTGAGGGCCTCGGTGAGCCGGCGCACCACGTAGTCGGGCATGTGGCTGTTGACGTCGTTGGCGAGCTCGACGAACCGGAAGGACTGCCCGAGTGCGCGCTCCACCCGCCAGGACAGGTAGGAGGGGTCGATCGGCAGGCAGTGGCCGCCGACCCCCGGGCCGGGGGTGAAGCGGAGGAAGCCGAAGGGCTTGGTGGAGGCCGCGTCGATGGCCTCCCAGACGTCGATGCCGAGGTCGTGGGCGAACATCGCCAGCTCGTTGACCAGGGCGATGTTCACGTGCCGGAAGGTGTTCTCCAGCAGCTTGGTCAGTTCGGCCTCCTTGCAGGAGGAGACCGGGACGGTCCGCTCGACCAGCTGCCCGTAGAAGCCGGCGACGGCGGCCAGGCCCTCGGGGGTGGTGCCGGAGACCACCTTGGGGGTGTTCTCCAGCTTCCACACCGGGTTGCCGGGGTCGATCCGCTCGGGGCTGTAGCCGAGGTGGAAGTCGGTACCGGCCCGCAGCCCCGACCCGGCCTCCAGCAGCGGGGCGAGCAGTTCCTCGGTGGTGCCCGGGTAGGTGGTGGACTCCAGCACCACCGTCGCGCCCGGCCGCAGGTGCCGGCCCAGCAGCTTCGCCGACGCCTCGATGTAGGACAGGTCGGGGACGCCGTCGCGCAGCGGCGTCGGCACGGTGATCACCGCGACGTCGAAGCCCGCGACGTCGGCGGGCGTCGCGGAGGGCAGGTACGCCCCGGTGTCGAGCAGCGGGCGCAGCCGCTCCCCGGGGATGTCCTCGACGTAGGACTCGCCGACCGCGAGCCGCTTGATCCGGCGTTCGTCCACGTCGTACCCGACGACCCGGTGGCCCACCTCGGCGGCGCGCACCGCGAGTGGGAGTCCGACATAGCCCTGACCTGCGATGACCACGCGCATGACGAAGCAAACCCCCTGGAAACGGCCGGTGTCCCCACACCTTCTTCACACGAGGGTACGGAGCGCCGCCCGCCGCGCGGGCGGCTTCGCCGGAAGTGGTGCGGGCGGGGCGGGCGGGGCCGGACGACAGGACGCCGAGAGCCGCGGCGCCCGCCCGGGAGCGGACGCCGCGAGTCCCGGCGTGAGTGGCACGGGCGCCCCCACCCAGGGTCGCCCGGCCTTCGCACTCCCGACCCCCATCGAGGTGCGATCGCGCTTCCGCAGCCATCCCCCACGGTTGGATGCGGCCCGCGCTGACATCCATGGTGCGCGCCGACCATGGACGCGCAGTGACAGCAACATGTCGGCCGCATGATCTCTGGACAAGCCGTGCCGGATACCGGTGAGTCGGCTCGGAAGGCCCGGCGGGGCCGCCGCACCGCGTGCCGGGCGGCGGTGCGGCGTAGGCTGGACACCCCCCGGGGCGCACCGCGTTCCGGGCTGTCGCGCTGCCCGGCCGTCCGCTGTGCCGGGCCACTCCCCGTCGTGGAGAAACTGACGTATGAGCCTGTCCGGACTGCTCGATGTCGTCGTACGGGACGCCGCCCTCGCCGAGGCGATCGAGGCGGCGGCCACGGGGCACAGGCAGCACCTCGACCTGGTCGGCCCGCCCGCCGCCCGGCCGTTCGCCGTCGCCGCGCTGGCCCGTTCGCTGGCCGCCCGGGGCGGTGAGCGCGGCCGGCCGGTGCTGGCCGTGACCGCCACCGGCCGGGAGGCGGAGGACCTCGCGGCGTCGCTGCGCTCGCTGCTGCCGCCCGACGCGGTGGCGGAGTTCCCGGCGTGGGAGACGCTGCCGCACGAGCGGCTCTCCCCGCGCTCGGACACCGTCGGCCGCCGCCTCGCCGTGCTGCGCCGGATCGTCCACCCGCGGGCGGACGACCCGGCGGCCGGGCCGGTGCAGGTGGTGGTGGCGCCGGTGCGCAGCGTGCTGCAGCCGCAGGTGAAGGGGCTGGCCGAGCTGGAGCCGGTGGCGCTGCGCCGCGGTGAGCAGCACGACCTGGGGGAGGTGGCCCGCGGGCTGGCCGCGGCCGCCTACGCCCGGGTCGAACTGGTTGAGAAGCGCGGCGAGTTCGCGGTGCGCGGCGGCATCCTGGACGTCTTCCCGCCGACCGAGGAGCACCCGCTGCGGGTCGAGTTCTGGGGCGACGAGGTCGAGGAGATCCGCTACTTCAAGGTCGCCGACCAGCGCTCGCTGGAGATCGCCGAGCACGGCCTGTGGGCGCCGCCCTGCCGGGAGCTGCTGCTGACCGACCAGGTGCGCGCGCGGGCGGCCGAACTGGCCGCCGAGCACCCCGAGTTGGGCGAGATCCTGGACAAGATCGCGCAGGGCATCGCGGTCGAGGGCATGGAGTCGCTGGCCCCGGTGCTGGTGGACGACATGGAGCTGCTGCTGGACGTGCTGCCGGCCGGCTCGGTCGCCGTGGTGTGCGACCCGGAGCGGGTCCGCACCCGGGCCGCCGACCTGGTGGCCACCAGCCAGGAGTTCCTGGCCGCGTCCTGGGTGGCCGCGGCGGCCGGCGCCGACCGCCCGATCGACCTGGAGGCGATCGACGTCTCGGCCGCCTCGCTGTGGTCGCTGGCGGACGTCCGCGAGCACGCCGCCGGGATCGGCCTGCCCTGGTGGTCGGTCAGCCCGTTCGCCACCAGCGACTCCACCGTGAGCGACATCCTGGAGTTCGACGCCGACACGCTCACCCTGGGCATGCGCGCCGTCGAGGCGTACCGCGGCGACACCGCGCGGGCGATCGCCGACGCCAAGGACCGCCTGGCCGCCGACTGGCGGGTGGTGATGGTGACCGAGGGCCACGGCCCGGCGTCCCGGCTGGCCGAGGTGCTCGGCAACGAGGGCATCGCGGCCCGGCTGGTCGCCGACCTCGCCGAGGCCCCGACCCGGGACGTGGTGTACGTGTCCTGCGGTTCGATCGAGCACGGTTTCGTGGACGACGAGCTGAAGCTGACCGTCATCACCGAGACCGACCTGTCCGGCCAGAAGTCGTCCACCAAGGACATGCGCCGGATGCCGTCGCGCCGCCGCAACGCGATCGACCCGCTGGCGCTGGCGGCCGGCGACTACGTGGTGCACGAGCAGCACGGCGTCGGCCGGTACGTGGAGATGCTGCAGCGCACCGTGCAGGGCGCCACCCGCGAGTACCTGGTGCTGGAGTACGCGCCCGCCAAGCGCGGCCACCCCGGCGACCGGCTGTTCGTGCCCACCGACCAGCTCGACCAGGTCACCAAGTACGTGGGCGGCGAGGCTCCGACGCTGCACCGCCTCGGCGGCGCGGACTGGGCGAAGACCAAGCAGCGGGCCAAGAAGGCGGTCAAGGAGATCGCCGCCGACCTGATCAAGCTGTACTCGGCCCGGATGGCGGCCCCCGGCCACGCCTTCGGCCCGGACACCCCGTGGCAGCGCGAACTGGAGGACGCCTTCCCGTACGCGGAGACGCCCGACCAGCTGACCACCATCGGCGAGGTCAAGGCCGACATGGAGAAGTCCGTCCCGATGGACCGGCTGATCTGCGGCGACGTCGGCTACGGCAAGACCGAGATCGCCGTGCGGGCGGCCTTCAAGGCCGTTCAGGACGGCAAGCAGGTGGCGGTGCTGGTGCCGACCACGCTGCTGGTGCAGCAGCACTTCTCGACCTTCGCCGAGCGGTACGCCAACTTCCCGGTCAGCGTGAAGGCGCTGTCCCGGTTCCAGACCGACACCGAGGCGAAGGCCGTCCTGGAGGGCCTGTTCGAGGGCTCGGTGGACGTGGTGATCGGCACCCACCGGCTGTTCTCCTCGGAGACCAGGTTCAAGGACCTCGGCCTGGTGATCGTCGACGAGGAGCAGCGCTTCGGCGTCGAGCACAAGGAGCAGCTGAAGAAGCTGCGGGCCAACGTGGACGTGCTGACCATGTCCGCGACGCCGATCCCGCGCACCCTGGAGATGGCGGTCACCGGCATCCGCGAGATGTCCACCATCACCACCCCGCCGGAGGAGCGGCACCCGGTGCTGACCTTCGTCGGCCCGTACGACGAGAAGCAGATCTCGGCCGCGATCCGGCGCGAACTCCTGCGCGAGGGCCAGGTGTTCTACATCCACAACCGGGTCGAGTCGATCGACAAGGCGGCCGCCCGGCTGAAGGACCTGGTGCCGGAGGCCCGGGTGGCGACCGCGCACGGGCAGATGGGGGAGACCCAGCTGGAGAAGGTCGTGGTCGACTTCTGGGAGAAGGAGTTCGACGTCCTGGTCTCCACCACCATCGTGGAGTCCGGCATCGACATCTCCAACGCCAACACCCTGATCGTCGAGCGCGGCGACACCTTCGGCCTGTCCCAGCTGCACCAGCTGCGCGGCCGGGTCGGCCGCGGCCGCGAGCGCGGCTACGCGTACATGCTGTACCCGCCGGAGAAGCCGCTCACCGAGACCGCGCACGAGCGCCTGGCCACCATCGCCCAGCACACCGAGATGGGCGCGGGCATGTACGTGGCGATGAAGGACCTGGAGATCCGCGGCGCCGGCAACCTGCTCGGCGGCGAGCAGTCCGGGCACATCGCGGGCGTCGGCTTCGACCTCTACATGCGGATGGTCGGCGAGGCGGTCGCCGAGTTCCGCGAGTCGCTGGACGGCGGCGGGGAGCCGGAGGAGGAGCCGCTGGAGGTGAAGATCGAGCTGCCGGTGGACGCGCACGTCCCGCACGACTACGCGCCGGGCGAGCGGCTGCGGCTGCAGGCGTACCGCTCGATCGCGGCGGTCAACTCGGAGGCCGACATCGCGCAGGTCCGCGAGGAGCTGACCGACCGCTACGGCAAGCTGCCCGAGCCGGTGGAGAACCTGCTGCTGGTGGCGGGCCTGCGGTTGTTCGCCCGGCGCTGCGGCATCGGCGACATCACCCTGCAGGGCACCTTCGTCCGGTTCGGGCCGGTCGAGCTGCGGGAGTCGCAGGAGCTGCGGCTGAACCGGATCTACCCGCGCACCCAGGTCAAGTCCGCGGCCCGGCAGCTGCTGGTGCCGCGGCCCGGCAGCGGCGGCCGGATCGGCGGGAAGCCGCTGGTCGGGCGGGAGCTGCTGTCCTGGTGCGCCGAGTTCCTGAGCACCATGTTCGAGGACCTCAAGCGGTAGCGGGACGGCCGCCCGAGCGGCGGCGGAACGGCCGCGCACCCGTCGACGGGGGCGCCGGAGGGCGGCAGGACGGCGCCCCCCGGCGCCCCCGTCCGCGTTCCGGCGCCCCCGACTCGTCCGCCGAGGCCCCCGGCGCCCGGGGTCAGGCGAGCTTCCACTGGCCCGACTGCTGGGCGAAGCCGCTGTCCAGGGCGAACTGCACCTTGTCGAGCTTGGCGTCGGCCGGCACCTCGAAGGTGATGCAGCCCAGCGCGCTCTCGCCCGGGGCGATCGACAGCGGGACGGGGAACTCCGGGCCGGCCACGGTCTCGGCGATGGTCGCCTCGTAGTTCTGGCCCTGGGCGTCGATCAGCTTCGCGCTGTTGTGCGGGGCGTCGGAGTAGGCGGCGCTGCCGGTCGCCTTGATCCGGAACTGGGCGGTGACGTAGCGCTTCCCGGCGGCGGGTTCGGTGTACTCGTCCGCGCCCTTCGGGTTGTCGACCACCTTCACCAGCGTGACGTCCGCGCTGTTGCTCTTCTCGGTGCCCTTGAGGGCGATCGTGTCACCGGTCTTCGCCGCCGCGTTCTTCGGCGCGTCCGCGGCCGGGGCGGAGCTCCCCCCGCCGGCGGCCGGGGCCGCGGCGGGGCTCTTGGGGGAGGTGGACACGCTGCTGTCGGTCGGGCCGCAGGCGGTGGTCGCGGCGGCGAGCAGG
Source organism: Kitasatospora cineracea (assembly GCF_003751605.1). NCBI lineage: Bacteria > Bacillati > Actinomycetota > Actinomycetes > Kitasatosporales > Streptomycetaceae > Kitasatospora > Kitasatospora cineracea. The sequence goes on along the minus strand of NZ_RJVJ01000001.1, from coordinate 607,627 downwards.
GCGGCGCCGAGCAGGACGGCGGCGGTGCGGCGGGTGCGGAGGCGGACGGACATGGCGGGTTCCCCCCAGGGAGGTCTGCGGTGGGCCGGTGGTTCCGGCGTGGCACCACTGAACCACTCTGGTGTGAACAGTGTCAATCGCGATTCGCGAAACGTCTCCGTTCACGTGTGAACGGTTGGGGGGATGGCGGGGTTGCTATGCTGCGGGGCCACGCCCGAGCGACGGGTGCTGACCGCCGAGCACCGACCGCCGACCACCGACCGCAGACCGCCGGCCGCCGAGCGCTGCCGCGAAGGAGACCTCCGATGCCGGACCGCCCCGAGGTGACGGCCGCCGAGATCGCCCGGCTCGCCGGAGTCGGCCGGGCCGCGGTCTCCAACTGGCGCCGCCGCCACCCCGACTTCCCGAAACCTTCCGGCGGCACCGAGGCCAGCCCCGCCTTCCGCCTCGACCAGGTCGAACAGTGGCTCCGCGCCCAGGGCAAACTCGCCGAACTCCCGCTGCTGGAACGGGTCTGGCGGCAACTGGAGACCCTCCGCGACCCCGACGGCCCCGCCGCCGCCCCGCTGGTCACCGCCGGCGCCGTCCTGCTGCTGCTGCACCGCGACCCGGCCGCCCGCACCGACCTCGCCACCCAGCCCGACACCCGGCTCGCCACCGCCCTGCCCAAGGCGCTGCGCCGCACCGCCGCCGCCGCTCTCGGCCCGGACGCCCCCGCCACCCTCGCCCTGCCGCTGATCGCCGGCGCCACCCACCTCGACCTGGCCCGGCTGCTCGCCGACCTCACCGCCGACACCGCACCCGCCACCGCCTACGGCCACCTGCTCACCCGCTACGCCGAGGCCAACCCCCGGCTCTCCCCGCCCATCCCGGCCGACACCGCCGCCCTGCTCGCCGCCCTCGCCCGGCCCGACGGCCCGGCCCCCGGCGGCGGGGAGACCGGCCGGACGGTGCTCGACCCGGCCTGCGGCACCGGCGGCGTGCTGCTGGCCGCCGCCCCCGCCGCCCGCCTCGGCCAGGAGTCCGACCCCGCGCTGGCCGGCGTCGCCCTGCTCCGCCTCGCGCTGGCCGCCCCCGCCGACGCCCCCGGCCCGCTGCCGCTGGACGTCCGCCCCGGCGACGCGCTGCGCGCCGACGCCTTCGCCGGGCACGCCGCCGACGCGGTGCTCTGCCGCCCCCCGTACAACGAACGCGACTGGGGCCACGACCAGTTGCAGTACGACTCGCGCTGGCCCGGCCGGCTCGTCCCGCCGCGCGGCGAGTCCGAACTCGCCTGGGTTCTGCACTGCCTGGCGCACACCCGCCCCGGCGGCACCGCCGTGCTGCTGCTCCCGCCGACCGTCGCCTCCCGCCGGGCCGGCCGCCGGGTGCGGGCCGAACTCGTCCGCTCCGGCGCCCTGCGCGCCGTGGTCGCGCTGCCGGCCGGCGCCGCCCCGCCGTACGGGGTGCCGCTGCACGTGTGGGTGCTGCGCGGGCCGCAGCCCGGCGACGAGTTCCGGCACGTCCTGCTGCTGGACGCCGCCACCGGCGCCGACGAGGACCGGGCCGCGCTGCCCGCCGCCGTCCTGGCCGCCTGGCGGGAGTTCGACACCGCGGCCCGCACCGGCGCCCCGCTGCCCGCCGACCGGCCCGGCCGCTCCCGGGCCGTCCCCGCGCTCGACCTGCTCGACGACGAGACCGACCTCACCCCCGCCCGCCACCTGCCCGCCGCCCCCGCCGCGGCCGCCCCCGACCTGCTCACCGCCCTGCGCGGACGGCTGAGCGCCGAACTCGCCCGGCTCGCCGACCTCGACACCGCGCTGCCCGCCGTCGCCCCCGCCACCGCCGCCGAACCGCCGCAGGTCAGCATCGGCGAACTCGCCCGCTCCGGCGCCCTCCAGGTGCACTCCTCCGGCCAGGGCGCCCCCGCCCGGCCCGGCGGCCGCACCCCGCTGCTCACCGACCAGGACCTGCAGAACGGCACCCCGCCGAGCGCCGCCACCGACGCCGCCGACGCCATGACGGCCCGTCAGGGCGACGTCCTGGTCCCGGTGCTGGGCGGCGAGGGCGCACGGGCCGTGCACCCCGGCAGCCCCTGGGACGGCGCCGCCCTCGGCCCCCGGCTGCACCTGCTGCGCCCCGACCCCGACCTGCTCGACCCCGACTTCCTGGCCGGCCAGCTGCGCGCCACCGGCGCCGGACGCCGGGCCAGCAGCTACGCCTCCACCACCAGCCGCCTCGACATCCGCCGGGTCGAACTGCCCCGGCTGCCGATCGAGCGCCAGCGCCGCCTGGGCGAGGCGTTCCGGCGGATCGCCGGGTACGAGGACGCGCTCGCCGCCGCCACCGCCGAGGCCCGCGCACTGACCAGGGCGCTCACCGACACCCTCGCCTCCGGCACCGCCGAACCGGCCTGACGGACCGTCGGCGGCCCGGACCGCCGCCCGGGCGCCCTCCGGCCGGTCGGCAACGGGAACGCAACGGGCTCCCGGCACGCCGACCCGTGACGGTACCGTGTGCGCAGCACGTCCCGCCGTCGCCGAGGAGCCACCATGCCCGCCCGCGCCGTCCCGTACCGGAAAGGGCTGACGGCGCTGCTCGCGCTGATACCGGTGCTGAGCCTCGGCCTGCTCGGCATGGTGCCGTCGACGGTGCTCGCCGTCGACCGGCGGCGCCGGGCCGACATCGTCGGCGCGGCCGTCATCGGCCTGATGGAGGTGGGCCTGTTCGTCGCGGCCGCGCTGACCCCCGAGGGCGAGCCGATCGACAACCTCACCACCGGGCTGCTCCTGTTCCCGCTCTTCCTCGGCACCCCCGTGCACTTCCTGCTGATGAACCGGCGCGACCAGTGGCCCGCCGGCGCCGCCCCGGCCCCCGCCCCGTACGGCTACGCCTACCCGCCGGTCGCCTACCCGCCGCAGCCCGGGCCGGCGATGCCGCCCGGGCCGACGGCGAAGTCCGGCCCGACGGTGCGGCCCGCGCAGCCGTACGCGGCCACCGAGCCCCACCCGGCCAACCCGTACGCGACCCCGTACCCGCCCGCCGCGCCGACCGCGCAGCCCGCCCCCGCCGTTCCCGCACCCGCCGCGCCGACCGGCGCCGCCGAACTGCGCGAACTCGGCGAACTGCTGCGCCGGCAGGCCGGGAACGGGCAGCCGTGAGCCGGGTCGTCGGCGGGCGCTACCTGCTCGACGAGAAGATCGGGCACGGCGGGATGGGCCAGGTCTGGGCCGCCCGCGACCAGCGGCTGGAACGCCGGGTCGCGGTGAAGCTGCTGCGCACCGACGCGCTGCCGAACCCCGCCGGGCGCGGCGACAGCCAGGCCGACCTACTGCGCCGCCGCTTCCTGCGCGAGTGCCGGATCGGCGCCGGGCTCGACCACCCCGGACTGGTCACCGTCTACGACGCGGGCACCGACGGGGAGGAGCTGTACCTGGTGATGCAGTGCGTCCCCGGCCTCAGCCTGGCCGACCTGGTCGCCGAGGAGGGCCCGCTGCCGGTCGAACGGGCCGTCGCCGTCGCCGGGCAGCTGTGCGCCGCGCTGGCCGCCGTGCACCGTGCGCAGGTGGTCCACCGCGACCTCAAGCCCAGCAACGTGATGATCCGGCCCGACGGCCGGGCGATCCTGCTCGACCTCGGCATCGCCACCGCCCTCGACCCCGGCGCCACCCGCCTCACCCTCACCGGCAGCCCGATCGGCAGCCCCGCCTACATGGCCCCCGAACAGGCCATGGCCGCCCTCGCCGACCGCCGCAGCGACCTGTACGCGCTCGGCTGCATGCTGCACGAGATGCTGGCCGGCGACCCGCCGTTCCCCGCCCCCACCGCGCTCGCCGTGCTGCGCCGCCAGGTCGACGACCCGCCCGTCCCGCTGCGCCGGCTGCGCGCCGAGGTGCCCGCCGCACTGGAGGCGCTGGTCCTGCGGCTGCTCGCCAAGCGCCCCGAGGAACGGCCCGCCGACGCCGCCGAGGTGCACGCCGTCCTGCTGCCGATGCTGCCCGCCCCCACCGGCCGGATCCGCACCCGGCTGCCCGCCGTCCCCGACCCCGGCGACCCCTACCGCTACCCCCACCACCCGCAGCCCACCCCGCTGCTCGTCCCGCCCCCGGCCCCGCCGACACCCCCGCCCGCCGCCCCGCCGCTGCCGCCCGCGCCGCCCGCCCGCCCCGGGACGGAGACCCTCGGCGCGGCCTGCGCCCGGCTCTCCGACCTGGTCGACGCGGGCCGGCACACCGAGGTGCTCGAACTGTCCGCCCGCCTGCTGCCCCGGGCCGCCGCCGAACAGGGCGAGGGCGCGCCGCTGGTCCGCACCGTCCGCGCCATCCGGGCCCGCACCCTGCTCGCCGGGCAGCGCTGGGCCGAAGCCCTCCCCGAACTGCGCCAGCTCACCGCCACCGCCGCCCCCGGCGACCCCGCCGTCCTCGACCACCGCCGGCACACCGCCCGCTGCCTCGAACACCTCGGCCGCCCCGACGAGGCGCTCGCCGAGTACCGCGCCGTGCTGGCCGCCCTCCCGCCCGACTCCCCGCACACCGTCGAGGTCCGCGAACGCACCGGCCTGCTCCTCGCCGCCACCGGCCACCCCGAGACCGGCTGGCACGGCCTGCTCGAACTCCTGCTGGAGACCGAACGCCTGCACGGCCCGCACCACCCCGACGTCCGCCGCCTGCGCACCCACCTCGAACACCTCGGCCGCCACCGCACCACGACCGACAACCCCTACGCGACCTGACGCCACACCGGTCGCGGCCCTCCGGCGCGCCGGAGGGCCGCGGGGGTCTGGCACCCGGGGGCGGGGCTCAATATTGTTCGTCCCAGCCGTACGCAGAGCACCACCGGACCGCGCTCCACCGCCCAGGAGGCCCCAGTGATCCGCACCAGCTCCCCCCGCCGACCGCTCGCCGCCCTCGGCGCCGTGGTCGCCGCCGCCGCGCTCACCGCCTGCGGCGGCGCACCGGCGCACCAGGGGGCCGCCGCCGTGGTCGGCGGCGACCGGATCAGCATCGCCCAGGTCGACGCCCGGGTCGCCGCGGTGCGGGCGGGCGCGGCGCAGAGCGGGACCGCCGCCGAGGAGCAGCCCGGCCTGGCCCGGCACGCCGTCTCCGACCTGGTGCTCGGCAAGGTCGTCGCCCGCGCCCTGACCGACCGTCGACTGGACGTCAGCCAGAGCGAGATCGACCGGGCCCGGGCCGCTGACGCCAAGACCGTCGGCAGCGAGGCCAAGCTCGCCGAGCTGCTGCGCGCCAAGCAGGGCGTCCCGGCCGGCGACATCGACGCCTTCTACCGCCAGCAGATCGGCCTGATGAAGCTGGCCGGCGGCCAGGACCCGAGCGGCGCCGACGGGGACGCCGCGATCCGCAAGGCGCTGGTCGACGCCGGCACCGCGCTGCACATCGAGGTCAACCCGCGCTACGGCAGCTGGGACACCGCCCGGATCGGCCTCGCCGACAGCACCGAGGACTGGCTGCCGAAGACCGTCCGGACGTCCTGACCGCTGCGGCCCGTTCAGTGCGCCCGGACCGCCGCGCCCCCCGCCGCCGCCGGGGCGCGGTGCCGGGCGTCGTGGGCCAGCAGCGCCAGCTGGACCCGGTTGGTGGCACCGGTCTTGGCCCGGATCCGGCGCAGGTAGGTGTCGACCGTGTGCGGGCTGAGCTGGAGCCGGCGGGCGATCGCCGAGTAGGTGGCGCCGTGGGTGAGCAGTTCCAGGACCTGGTGCTCGCGCCGGCTGAGGCCGTCGGTGAGGTCCGGGGCGGGGAGGGGCGGAACGGTCGACATCTGCGGTCCCTTCGTCGGGGCGGGTCGGCGGGGGAGCGGCGCGGCTCAGCTCAGCGGCTTGCACAGCGGCAGGTCGCAGCCGCCCCAGGAGGTGTCGCCGTCGGAGGCCACCGCGGTGACCGGGGCGGCCGAAGCGGCCGAGGCCAGCACGGGCGCGGCACCGAGCAGGGCGGCGAGCAGACCGGCGAACGCGACAGCGCGAGCGAACCGCTTCATGGCAGGGTCCTCCTGGGGTGTGGAAGGGGGGATCTCTCGGCGGTCCGGTTTCCGATCGGAGCACCGGCGCCTGGGAACCAGCATGGCCACCCGCCCGCGTCCGAACCATTGTCCGGACGCCTCACCAACTGCACTGGCAGCAAGATGACCTGGGGACAGAAATGGACCTAATACCCCGAACCCCCGCACCGGGAGCCGATTTCGTCCCCGACCCGGCCGACGTCGCGGCCTACTCCTGGGTGCAGGAGCACGGCCGGCTCGACCCGGCCGCCCTCGCCGGGCACCTCGAACGCCAGGGGCTGGACCCGTCCGGCGCCGCCACCGCGCTGCGCCGCCTCGCCGACTGGCGGCTGATCCACCCCGACCCGGCCGACCCCGCCCGCGGCCACGCACTGCCCCCGCAGAGCGCGATCGCCGCACTGGCCGCCCCGGTCGAGGCCGAGATCCAGCGCAGCCGGGCCGAACTCGCCCACCGCCAGGCCCTGGTGTCCGCGTTCCTGCCGCACCACCGGCAGGCCGACCGGGGCGCCGTGGACGGCACCGGCGCGATCGAGGTGATCGCCGACCTCCCCGGCGTCCAGGCCGCCCTCGAACGGGCCTCCGCGGCCTGCCGCAGCGAGGTGCTCACCATCCAGCCCGGCGGCAGCTCCCGGGTCCCCGCCGCGATGGAGGAGGGCCTGCGCCGGGACCGCGCCCTGCTGGGCCGCGGCGTGCGGATCCGCACCCTCTACCACCACACCGCGCGCTTCCACGGCCCCAGCCAGGCCTACGTCGAGGCCGCCACCGCGCTCGGCGCCGAGTACCGCACCGCGCACGAGCTGTTCGGCCGGCTGATCGCCTTCGACCGCGAACTCGTCTTCCTGCCGCTCAGCGACGGCTCCCCGGGCGCCCTGGTGGTCCGTCAGGAAGCCCTGCTGGCCTACCTCTGCGACATCTTCGAGCAGGCCTGGACGCTGGCCCGCCCGTTCGCGGCCGCCGCCGAGGACGGCCTCGAACAGGTCTCCCAGGAACTCGACCGGACCATCGTCCGGATGCTCGCCGCCGGGCTCAAGGACGAGGCGATCGCCCGCCGCCTCGGCATGTCGCTGCGCACCGCCCGCCGCCACATCGCCGACATCATGGACGAGTTGGGCGCCGAGAGCCGCTTCCAGGCCGGGGTCGCCGCGGCCCGGGCCGGCCTGCTCGACGACTGAACCGCCGCCGGGCCGCCGTCGCATTGCCGCCCCGCCGTGTCACGCGGTCCCGGGACCTGGCCCCCGGGACCGCTTTCCCGTGACTGTCCGCTGACCGCGCCGCGCCGCACCATTGTTCCCAGCGGGGCACACCGGGCCCCACCGGGACGGCGGAACGGAGGCGAACGCGATGCAGTGGGGACAGGAAGAGGCCAGGCCGGCCGACCCGGCCCGCGAGGTCGCCGCCTTCCTCCACCGCCGGCTCGGCAGCGGCCCGGCCCTACTGTGGACCGAGGGCGACCCCCCGGACGGCGAACCGTCCGGTGCCGCCCCGGCGCACCGGGCGGCCCGCTGGGCCGACACCCTGCGCCGGCTCCTGGGCCGGGCCGTGGAACCCGCGGGTGAACTCACCCCGGGCGAGGGCAGCGCCCTGCTGCTCTTCCAGCACCACGGCGCCTGCCAGGTCCGGCCCACCCCGGGAAGCGACCAGGGCCTGCGCCTGCGCCCCGGCCAGTGGCTGCTGCTGCCCCCCGGCTGCGGCTGCCACCTCAAGTGCCGCCCCGGCGCCGAACCGCTGGCGCTGCGCATCCCGACCGCCTGACCGCACCACCCTCCCGGGTCCGCGCCGGGGCGACGACTGCCCCGAGCCGCCCGAAACATCCCTTTCACCCCTTCCTCTCTCGAATGGAGTTCCGTCATGGGCATCACCACCTCTGAGTCGACCTCGAAGTTCGCCGCGCTGGCCCGTCAGGCCGCGCTGTCGGTGGCGGTGGCCGCCGCGGTGGGCGGTGCGGTGTTCGCGCCGGCCGCCGCCGCGCAGGCCGCCGAGGCCGGGACCGTCACCGCCGCCGGCCACGTGACCCCGGACGGCTGCGCCGACTGCTACCCGGACGTCATCTGACCACCGGCCGTCCCGCTCCACCCCCTCTCGTTCCCCCCTTCCTCTCTCGAATGGAGTTCCGTCATGGGCATCACCACCTCTGAGTCGACCTCGAAGTTCGCCGCGCTGGCCCGTCAGGCCGCGCTGTCGGTGGCGGTGGCCGCCGCGGTGGGCGGTGCGGTGTTCGCGCCGGCCGCCGCCGCGCAGGCCGCCGAGGCCGGGACCGTCACCGCCGCGGGCCACGTCACCCCGGACGGCTGCGCCGACTGCTACCCGGACGTCATCTGACCACCGCTCCACCTCCCGGGGCCGCCGGCGGCCACCACGCCGCCGGCGCCCCGAGCGCCCCGCACCACCCACCCCCGTACCGGAGAGGAACCACGGCCATGGACTGGCTGGCACGCTGCGTCGACGACCCCGAGACCTTCCTGCGCACGCACTGGCGCCAGGGCCCGGCCCTGCTCCGCCCCGCCGACCCGCCCACCGAACTGCTCACCGTCCAGGGCCTGTTCGACATCATCGACGAGGGCACCCTGCGCAACCCGTACGCCGGCCTGTTCACCGCCGACGGCACCGTCTCCGAGGCCGACTACTGCCGGCCGCGGATCATCGCCGGCCGCACCCTGGACGGCTGCCTCGACCCGGAGCGGGTCCGCGCCCTGATCCGCGACCGCGACGCCACCCTGCAACTGCGCTACCTCAACCACTGGCACCCGGGCGTCCGCGCCCTGACCGCCGGCCTGTCCGAGGGCCTGGGCCGGCTCACCGAAGCGTTCCTGTTCTACTCGCAGCCCGGCCGGCACGGCCCCGTGCACCGCGACGAGGGCGACATCCTGGTCATCCAGCTCAGCGGCACCAAGCACTGGCAGGTGTACGGCGGCCCCACCCACCCGGGCTGGCAGCCCGTCCGCGAGGACGACCCGGGCCCGTGCCTGCTGGAGACCGAGGTGCACCCCGGCGAGGTGCTGTACGTGCCCAACGGGTACGCCCACACCGCCCGCGCCACCGAGGCCGGCCCGTCCCTGCACCTGACCGTCGCGCTGCGCGAGGCGTGCGCCGTCCACCTGCGCACCCAGCTGCGCAGCCTGCTCTCCGAGGGCCTGGAGCTGCCCGCCCGCCCGATCGACGAGGACACCCTGCTGCGGACCGGCGCCGACCTGCTGGAGCACCTGCGGACCCGGCTGGCCACCGCCACCCCCGAGGACCTGGTCGCCGCCGCCCGGCAGGCCGCCCACAGCAGCCGCCCCACCGCCTGACCCGCCGTCACCCCACCCGCCCAGAGGGCCCGTCCGCACCACGAGGAGAACCGACCGTGACCGACACCTGGCTGAGCCGCTTCGTGGCCGACGAGGAGCAGTTCCGCACCGCGCTGTGGCGCACCGCCCCGGCCGTGCTGCGCCCCGCGCACCCGCCGGTGGACGTGCTGCCCGCCGCCGAACTCGACCGGCTGCTCGACCACGGCCTGCTGAGGGCCCCCTACCTGGGCCTGGTGCAGCGCGACACCCACCTGCCCGACGCCCGGTTCTGCCCGCCCCGGGTGGTGCTCGGCGAACTGGTCGGCGGCTACGCCGACGGCCGGGCCGTGCGCGCCCTGATCCGCGACGAGCAGGCCACCCTGCTGCTGCGCTACGTCGACCAGTGGCACGACGGGGTGCGCACCCTGTGCCGCGGCCTGGCCGCCGAACTCGGGCGCCAGGTCGAGGCGTTCTACTTCCTGACCCCGCCCGGCACCCAGGGCCGCCCGGTGCACCGGGACGACGCGGACGTGTTCGTGGTGCAGCTCTCCGGCGCCAAGCGCTGGTGGGTGCACGGCGGCCCGGCGGACGGCAACTGGGTGCCGGAGCGGGAGGACGGCGACCCGGGCGAGGTGCTGCTGGACACCGTCCTGCGGCCCGGCGAGGTGCTGTACGTGCCGCGCGGCTTCGCGCACCGGGCCCGCGCCGAGGAGGGCGCGCCGTCCACCCACCTGTCGCTGACCGTCCGGGAGGTCGCCAGCGCCAACCTGTACACCGTCGCGCAGAGCCTGCTCGCCGACAGCTGCGAGCTGCCCGGCCGCCCGCTGGACGACGCCGCGCTCACCGGGGCCGCCGCCCGGCTGCTCGACCACGCCGCGCAGCTGCTGGCCGAACTGACCCCGGCCGACCTGCTGGCCGTCACCCGGCAGGTCATGCTCCAGCCCGCGGCCTGAGCGGCCGGGGCCGGCCGCGGGCAGGTGCCGGTAGCGCCCCGCGCGGCGGGCCCGGCCCGGTAGGTTCGACCCCGTGGAGACTCCGAAGTTGACCCTGCTGACCACCACCCACCGCATCGCCCCCGGCCTGCTGTCCTGGCCCGCCTGGGAGGCCCTCCGGTCCGCCCCGAAGGTGCTGGCCGGTGTCGCGGACCACCCGCAGCTGGCCGCGTTGCGCGCCGCGGGCGTCGAGCCGCAGGTGGTCGAGCGCGGCTCGGCCCCGGCACTGGCCCGCCGGCTGCTGGCCGAGGCCCCGGCGCTCTGGCTGGAGAGCCCGGACGGCGACCCGGGGCTGACCGACGCGCTGGCCCGGATCGCGGTGGAGGAGGCCGGCGAGCACCCGGAGATCGAGGTGCTGCCGGGCTCGTACGACCTGCCGGGGGCCCGGCTGCTCGACCTGGTCGCGGTGATGGACCGGCTGCGCTCGCCCGGCGGCTGCCCCTGGGACGCCGAGCAGACCCACCGGAGCCTGGTGAAGTACCTGGTGGAGGAGGCGTTCGAGCTGGTCGAGGCGATCGAGGAGGACGACCGGGAGACGCTCCGGGAGGAGCTCGGCGACGTGCTGCTCCAGGTGTTCTTCCACTCCCGGATCGCCGAGGAGGACGCCGCGGACCCGTTCTCGATCGACGACGTCGCGGGCGACCTGGTCGACAAGCTGATGTACCGCCACCCGCACGTGTTCGGCGGCGTGAGCGTCTCCGGCTCGGCCGAGACCGAGGCCAACTGGGAGCAGCTGAAGGCCGCCGAGAAGCAGCGCGAATCGGTGCTGGACGGCGTGCCGGCCGGCCTGCCCGCGCTGGCGTACGCGGCGAAGCTGGTGTCGCGGGTGCGCCGGGCGGAGTTCACCGGCGTGCCGGACGCGCCGTACGAGCTGCCCGCCGAACTGACCGCGGAGTCGGCCGGGCAACTGCTGCTGGCGATCGCGCAGCGCGGCTACGACCGGGGCGTGGACGTGGACGCGGCGCTGCGGGCGGCGGCCCGCCGCTACCGCGCGGCGGTCCGGTCCGCGGAGGGCCTGCCCGAGGAGTAGGCCCTGTCCGGCCGATGGCGTCCATCCTGCTCTCCGCGGGGGCCGGGGCGACCGTCAACCTGATCGCCAACGGTGTCCGCGTGCCCCCGCGGCAGCGGACGCGGACAGGGCCTAGCCGGCCAGCGGGACGTCCGCGACCGGGCGGCGCTGGGCCGGGACGACCTCGCCGATGGCCTCGCCGACCAGGGTGAGCAGTTCGGCCAGCGGGTCGAGGTGGCCGGGCAGGTCGGCGAGCTGGACGATCCGCTCGCCGTCCGGGCCGGCCACCGCGAACAGGTCGATCGGGCCGAGGTGCTTGACGGCGGTGTCGACCAGCGCGGCGAGGTCCGCGGGGTGGTGGATGTCGCCGGAGACGCCGACCACCGGGCAGCCGGGGCGGTCGAGTTCGGCGGCCAGGTCCTCGGCGATGCCGGGGCGCAGGTCGGCGATGAGCAGCCCGGCGGCGCCGGCGGCGGAGAACCGGCGGGCCAGGTCGGCCCCCGAACCTCCGTCGAGCACCGCGATGACCACCACTGCACCGGCTACTCGCATGGCCTGCTCCCCTTTCCGAGGGCGAACCCGGGGCCGGCCCGCACGCCGCCCACTGTGGTTATCGGAGGATCGTAGGCTCGCCCCGACGCTCCGCAACAGGGATTACCCACCAGGTGACCAGACTCACGCGGTGGTCCTTCCAGATACGGTCAAGACATGCCAGACCAGCCCCACGCCGCCCACCCGCAACTCTTCACCTGGGAGTTCGCGGCCGATCCCTACCCGGCGTACGCCTGGCTGCGGGAGCACGCCCCGGTGCACCGCACCACCCTGCCGAGCGGGGTGGACGCCTGGCTGGTCACCCGCTACGCGGACGCCCGGCAGGCGCTGGCGGACGCCCGGCTCTCCAAGAACCCGGCGCACCACAGCGAACAGGCCCACCGCAGCGGCCGGGTGGGCATCCCCGGCGAGCGGCAGGCCGACCTGATGACCCACCTGCTGAACATCGACCCGCCCGACCACACCCGGCTGCGCCGACTGGTCTCCAAGGCGTTCACCCCGCGCCGGGTGGCCGAGTTCGAGCCGCGGGTGCAGCAGCTCACCGACCGGCTGATCGACTCCTTCGCGGCCCGCGGCGAGGCCGACCTGATCCACGAGTTCGCCTTCCCGCTCCCCATCTACGCGATCTGCGACCTGCTCGGCGTCCCGGCCGAGGACCAGGACGACCTGCGCGACTGGGCGGGCATGATGATCCGGCACACCGGCGGTAAGAGGGGAGGGGTCGGCCGCGCGGTCAAGCAGATCCGCGGGTACCTGGCCGACCTGATCCACCGCAAGCGGGCCGACCCGGGTGACGACCTGATCTCCGGCCTGATCCGGGCCAGTGACCACGGCGAGCACCTGACCGAGAACGAGGCCGCGGCGATGGCCTTCATCCTGCTCTTCGCCGGCTTCGAGACGACCATCAACCTGATCGGCAACGGCGTGTACGCGCTGCTGCGCAACCCGGACCAGCGCGCGCTGCTCCAGCGGTCGCTGGGCCGCGGCGAGTCGGCCCTGCTGGAGACCGGGATCGAGGAACTGCTGCGCTACGACGGCCCGGTGGAACTGGCGACCTGGCGGTTCGCCACCGCGCCGCTGGCCATCGGCGGGGTGGACATCCCGGTCGGCGACCCGGTGCTGGTGGTGCTGGCCGCGGCGGACCGCGACCCGGCCCGGTTCGCCGCCGAGAACACCCTCGACCTGGCCCGCCAGGACAATCCGCACCTGGGTTTCGGACACGGCATCCACTACTGCATCGGCGCCCCGCTGGCCCGGCTTGAGGGCCGGCGGGCGATCGGCAGCCTACTGACCAGGCTGCCGGACCTCCGGCTGGCGGCCGATCCGGCCGAGCTGCGCTGGCGGGGCGGGCTGATCATGCGCGGTCTGCGCGACCTCCCGGTCTCCTTCACGCCCCGCTGACGCCGTTTCAGCACCCGCGACACGCCGTACGACCGGGCCGACGACGCGCCGGGACGGGGGCGCGCGTCGCACGCCCGTCCGGGACGAACCCGGACATACCTGGATCGTTCGTGCACGTGGAGAAATCGTCCGTGATTTCGGCGTGATCATGGTGATATGAGCTTGTGATTGCTCGTCAGCTTTGCCTACTCTCCGAAATGCCCGCAGCTGCGGGCCCCGATCGCGGCACGCCGAGTCCTGTCCGCCGCGCCCTCGGGCCACCGACCAGGTACCGGACAGGAGTGGGGGAACCAGTGTGAACGCCGTGGTCCCAACGGCTTGGGGTGAAGCCGCCGGGCAGCGGGCGCAACCGCGTCCGAACCGTCCGGCGGCCGGGCCAGCCTCCCGGTCCGAACCCGACAGCTCACCTCGCAGGCGTGCGGAGAGGATGTCCCGTGCTGTTCACCAACACTGCTCGCCACCGCCGTAGTACCAAGGCCGAGAAGGTCGTCGTCGCCGCCGGCGCGGCCTCGATCGGCCTGGCACTGCCACTGCTCGCCGCCACCGGAGCGGCAGCCGCGTCCGCCGACACCTGGGACCGCGTGGCCCAGTGCGAGAGCGGCGGCAACTGGAGCACCAACACCGGAAACAGCTTCTACGGCGGCCTGCAGTTCACCTCCTCCACCTGGCGCGCCTTCGGCGGCGGCCAGTACGCGGCCCGCGCCGACCAGGCCAGCCGCTCCCAGCAGATCGCGGTGGCCGAGCGGGTGCTCGCCTCCCAGGGCCCCGGCGCCTGGCCGGTCTGCTCCAAGCGGGCCGGACTCGCCAGGGGCGGCGCCCCCGCCGACGTCTCCGCCGACACCGCCTCGCGCTCCGAGGAGCGCCCCGCCGCACCCCGCGAACCCGAGGGGAAGCCCGCCGCCCGGCCCCAGGCGGCCCCCGGGGACGACGCCCCGCAGAACGCCGCCGGCGGCTACACCGTCCAGGACGGCGACACCCTCTCCGGCATCGCCGTCGCGCAGCGGGTCTCCGGCGGCTGGGAGCGGATCTACCGGGCCAACCAGCAGCTGATCGGCGCCGACCCCGACCTGATCGTGCCCGGCCAGGTGCTCGCGCTCTGACGCCGCCGACCCGTTCCGGGTCCGGCATCCGGGACGCGAGGACCGGAGCCTGACGAGGCTCCGCCGCCGCCCTGACGAGGGCCGCGTCCCCTGACGCTCCGTCCGCTCCCGGCGCGCGCCGAGCAGTTCGCGCCACCGGGAGCGGTGGAACGGCCGTCAAACAGGTGAACTACCAGTGAGTAGCCGGGCCACACCGTGAGACGGGGCCCGGCCGGGCGTGGCCGCGGGGCGCTGTGCGGCTAGGCTCTGGTCGTAACGACCACACATCCGCTTCCGCTAGGAGATGCCTCGTGCCGTCCATTGATGTCGTCGTAGCCCGTGAGATCCTCGACTCCCGCGGCAACCCCACGGTCGAGGTCGAGGTCGGTCTCGACGACGGCAGCACCGGTCGCGCGGCCGTCCCGTCGGGTGCCTCCACCGGTGCCTTCGAGGCCCTGGAGCTCCGCGACGGCGACAAGAACCGCTACTTCGGCAAGGGCGTCGAGAAGGCCGTCCTCGCCGTGATCGAGCAGATCGGCCCCGAGCTGGTCGGCTACGACGCCACCGAGCAGCGCCTCATCGACCAGGCCATGCTGGACCTGGACGCCACCCCGGACAAGTCCTCGCTCGGCGCCAACGCCATCCTCGGCGTCTCGCTCGCCGTGGCGCACGCCGCCTCCGAGGCCAGCGACCTGCCGCTGTTCCGCTACCTGGGCGGCCCGAACGCCCACGTGCTGCCCGTCCCGATGATGAACATCCTCAACGGCGGCTCGCACGCGGACTCCAACGTCGACATCCAGGAGTTCATGATCGCCCCGATCGGCGCGGAGTCCTTCTCCGAGGCCGTCCGCTGGGGCGTCGAGGTCTACCACACCCTCAAGGGCGTGCTGAAGGAGCGCGGGCTCTCCACCGGCCTGGGCGACGAGGGCGGCTTCGCCCCGAACCTGGACTCCAACCGCGAGGCCCTGGACCTCATCACCGAGGCCATCAAGAAGGCCGGCTACACCCCGGGCAAGGACGTCGCGCTCGCCCTGGACGTCGCCGCCTCCGAGTTCTTCGAGGACGGCGCCTACCAGTTCGAGGGCAAGGCGCTCTCCTCCGCCGACCTGATCGCGTACTACGCCGAGCTGGTCGCCGACTACCCGCTGGTCTCCATCGAGGACCCGCTGGACGAGTCGGACTGGGACGGCTGGAAGGCCATCACCGACGCGATCGGCGACAAGGTCCAGCTGGTCGGCGACGACCTGTTCGTCACCAACCCGGAGCGCCTGCGCAAGGGCATCGAGACCGGCACCGCCAACGCGCTGCTGGTCAAGGTCAACCAGATCGGCTCGCTCACCGAGACCCTGGACGCCGTCGAGCTGGCCCAGCGCAACGGCTACCGCTGCATGATGTCGCACCGCTCCGGCGAGACCGAGGACGTCACCATCGCCGACCTCGCCGTCGCCACCAACTGCGGCCAGATCAAGACCGGCGCCCCGGCCCGCTCCGAGCGCGTCGCCAAGTACAACCAGCTGCTGCGCATCGAGGAGATCCTCGACGACGCCGCCGAGTACGCGGGCCGCTCCTCGTTCCCGCGGTTTCGCCCTGCGAACTGACGAGCACGGCAAGGGCTGAGCACTCCCGAGCCTGTTGTGACCGGTGCCCCGGCTCCCACCGCGTAGGGTGGGGCCGGGGCACCGGCATGCGCAGGAGGGGCGAGCAGATGGCCAAGTGGAGGATTCCCGGGTTGGCGGCGCGACCGCGCTTCACCAGCCGGGCCACCGTGCTGGTCCTCGTGCTGTGCTCGCTGGTGGCGATACTCGCCTACCCCGCCCGGCAGTACATCGCCCAGCGCGGCGAGATCGCCGACCAGCGGGCCAAGGCCGAGCACGCCCGCCAGCAGGTCGACGAGCTGCGCCGGGAGAAGGCCCGCTGGCAGGACCCGGAGTACGTCAAGGCGCAGGCCCGCGAGCGGCTGCACTACGCGCTGCCCGGCGAGACCCCGTTCGTCTCGGTCTCCCCGCCGCCCGCGCCCGGCGCCAAGCCCTCCCCGGCGGACGCCGCGGCCGGCCCGCCGAAGGCCGCCAAGCCCTGGTACGCCGCCCTCTGGGACTCGGTGGACGCCGCCGACGCCGCGGCGCCCGCGCCGCAGCCGGCCCCCTGACGACCCCTCACCCACCCCCGGACGAACAGACTCCTGACCTGATGAGCAACCAGAACCCTCCCGCGTCCGACGCCCCCGAGGTGTCCGAGCGCGACGTCGCCGCCATCGCCGCCCAGCTCGGCCGGGTCCCGCGCGGGCTGCGCGGCGTCGCCCACCGCTGCCCGTGCGGCAACCCGGACGTGGTGGAGACCGCGCCCCGGCTGCCCGACGGCACGCCGTTCCCGACGCTCTACTACCTGACCTGCCCCAAGGCCGCCTCGCTGATCGGCACCCTGGAGGCGGACGGCGTGATGAAGGAGCAGACCGCCCGGCTCGCCGAGGACCCGGAGCTCGCCGCCGCCTACCGGCGGGCGCACGAGGACTACATCGCCCGCCGGGACGCCGTCGAGGTGCTGGAGGGCTTCCCCAGCGCCGGCGGCATGCCCGACCGGGTCAAGTGCCTGCACGTGCTGGTCGGCCACTCGCTGGCCGCCGGGGAGGGCGTCAACCCGCTCGGCGACGAGGCGATCGGGATGCTGGAGCAGTGGTGGGCCAAGGGCCCGTGCGTCAGCGACGCCGAGGTCGACGCGGCCGGCGCGCGGGTCGCCCGCAACCGGGCCAAGGCCGCGGCGCAGGACCACGACGCGGTGATCGCCGCCAAGGAGGCACTGAGTGCCGAGCGGGCGGCCCGCAAGGCCGCCGCCGAGGCCGGACAGGCCGAACAGGAGGACGAGTCGTGAGCCCGACCCGGGTCGCCGCGATCGACTGCGGCACCAACTCGATCCGCCTGCTGATCGCCGACCTCGACCCCGCCACCGGCGAACTCACCGACCTGGACCGGCGGATGCTGATCGTCCGGCTCGGCCAGGACGTCGACCGCACCGGCCGGCTGCACCCCGAGGCGCTGGCCCGCACCTTCGCGGCCTGCCGCGAGTACGCCGAGGTCATCGACGCGCACGGGGTCGCCCCGGACCGGATCCGGATGGTCGCCACCTCCGCGTCCCGGGACGCCGAGAACGCCGCCGAGTTCGCCGCCGGGGTCAAGGAGATCCTGGGCGTCACGCCGAGCGTGGTCAGCGGCGACGAGGAGGCCCGGCTCTCCTTCACCGGCGCCACCCGGGAACTGCTCGGCGGCCCGCACCGCCCGCCCTACCTGGTGTTCGACCTGGGCGGCGGCTCCACCGAGTTCGTGCTCGGCGAGCGGGACGTGCAGGCCGGGTACTCGACGGACATCGGCTGCGTGCGGATGACGGAGCGCCACTTCGCGGGCGGGCAGCCCACCGAGGCGCAGATCGAGGCCGCCCGGGCCGACATCCGGGCCGCGCTGGACACCGTCGCGCAGGCCGTCCCGCTGGACTCCGGCGCCACCCTGGTCGGCCTGGCCGGCACCGTCACCACGGTGGCCGGGATCGCCCTCGAACTGCCCGGGTACGACTCCGAGCGGATCCACCACGCGGTGCTGGACGTCGCGCAGGTCCGGGAGACCGCCCAGTGGCTGCTGCACTCCTCGCACGCCGAGCGGGCCGCCGTCCCGGTCATGCACCCCGGCCGGGTGGACGTGATCGCGGCGGGCGCGCTGGTGCTGCTGGAGATCATGGAGCGCACCGGGGCCGCCGAACTGCTGGTCTCCGAGCACGACATCCTCGACGGGATCGCCTGGTCGATCGCCTGACCCGGCGACCCGGGCGGGGCCGGGCGGGGAACGGGGTCCGGAGGCCCGCGGAAGGGCCTTCCGGGCCCTCCCCGGGGCCCTTCGGGGGGCTTGCGGCGTGTCGGCCGAAGAACCTTCGTGAATTTCTTCACATGGCAATCCAGCCTTTCGACCCACCTGGGTGTCCGCTCCGTCCGAAATGTGGGACCGAAGGTGCCGCTGGCGGGTTGTTCATGGGATCGCAGGCAACCTGGCGCCCATCCCGGAGAAATCGAAACCCCGCTCGGGAACCCGTGCGGCACCGGGATCGTTGCTGCTCAGCGCGGCACTGAGTGCCGTCCCGGTCGCGGAGGGCGGTCGGCGGGCCCGGAACGGGCCTCCGGGGGTCGAAGTGCGGGCGCGTAGTGTAGCACCAGGTGTCCAGGAGCTTGTGACGGGCCTCACGAATGGCCCGTCGGGCGGGGGTGGATACTTTCGGATATGAGCACCACGGAGCGTCCTCGCATCCTCATTGTCGGCGGTGGTTACGTCGGCCTGTATGCCGCGATGCGCATCCTCAAAAAGATGCGCTACGGCGAAGCGACCGTCACGGTCGTCGACCCGCGGTCGTACATGACGTACCTGCCCTTCCTTCCCGAGGCGGCCGGCGGCAACGTCGCGCCCCGCAACCTCGTCGCACCGCTGCGCAGCGCCCTGAAGAAGGCGGAGGTGCTCACCGGTCACGTGACCGAGGTGGACCACGCCCGCAAGGTCGCCACCATCCAGCCCGCGGCCGGCGACTCCTACGAACTGCCCTTCGAGTACCTGGTCGTGGCGACCGGCTCGGTGTCCCGCACCTTCCCGATCCCGGGTCTGGCGGAGCACGGCATCGGC
Organism: Kitasatospora cineracea; assembly: GCF_003751605.1. NCBI lineage: Bacteria > Bacillati > Actinomycetota > Actinomycetes > Kitasatosporales > Streptomycetaceae > Kitasatospora > Kitasatospora cineracea. Next base: position 588,688 of record NZ_RJVJ01000001.1, on the reverse strand, counting down.
ATGAAGACGGTCGAGGAGGCGATCAGCCTCCGCAACCACGTCATGGCGCAGCTCGACAAGGCCGAGTCCACCACGGACGAGGACGTCCGGCGCAAGGCCCTGACCTTCGTGGTCATCGGCGGTGGCTTCGCCGGCATCGAGACCGTCGCCGAGATCGAGGACATGGCGCGCGACGCCGCCAAGATCTACAAGACCGTCAGCCGTGACGACATGCGCTTCGTGGTGGTGGAGGCGGCCAACCGCATCCTCCCCGAGATGGGCCCCGACCTCGGTCTGTGGACCAAGGGCCGCCTGGAGGAGCGCAACATCGAGGTCTACATCGAGACCTCGATGGACTCCTGCGTCGACCAGCACGTGGTGCTGAAGAACGGCATGGAGTTCGACGCCTCCACCATCGTGTGGACCGCCGGCGTCAAGCCCAACCCGGTCGTCAACCGCTTCGGCCTCCCGCTCGGCCCGCGCGGCCACGTGGACACCGCGGCGACCCTCCAGGTCCAGGGCTTCGACTACGTGTGGGCGGCCGGCGACAACGCCCAGGTCCCCGACCTCGCCTCGGGCGAGGGCGCCTGGTGCCCGCCGAACGCGCAGCACGCGGTGCGCCAGGCCGCCGTCCTCGGTGACAACGTCATCTCGGGCATGCGCGGCTTCCCGCAGGCCGAGTACAAGCACAAGAACCTCGGCGCGGTGGCCGGCCTCGGCCTGCACAAGGGCGTGGCGATCCTCTTCGGCAAGGTCAAGCTGAAGGGCCGCCTGGCCTGGTGGTTCCACCGCGGCTACCACGGCGCGATGGTCCCGACCATGAACCGCAAGATCCGGGTCTTCACCGACTGGACCCTGGCGATGTTCCTCAAGCGCGAGACGGTCGGCCTCTCCGAGATGGAGAAGCCGTTCGACGCCTTCCAGGAGGCGACCGCCCCCGCGCCGAAGCCCGCCGCCGCGGCCGCGCCCGAGAAGGAACTCGCCGCCAGCAAGTAAGCAGGAAGCGACCAGACCCGACACAGGTCGGGTTCGAGTCGGAGGCCCTCCGCCCGGCAGTGCCGCCGGACCACGACCTCCGTGGTGCTCAGCCGGCCCCGCCACCGGGCGGAGTACAGCACAGCAGTTCCGAAGGCCCCCACCCTCCACCGGGTGGGGGCCTTCGGGCGTTCCCGGGCGCCGCACGCGTCCTGACGGCCCGTCAGGAGGTCTCGTCGGGCGCCGTCCGGTCGGTGAGCCGCTCGTGCCGCTGGCGGGCCGCCTGCGGCGTCCCCAGGCCGAGGCCGAAGGCGATGTCATGCCAGGTCATCCCGCGGCCGCGGGCCATGGTGAGCAACCCGGCCTCCAGCTCGTCGAGTTCGGCCCGGACCAGGGGCAGCAGGGTCAGCGCGGCCGTGATGTCGTCCCGGTCGACCTCGGGCTCGCCCTCCTCGGCCAGCGCCGCCCCGCTGAGCAGGAACGCCACCAGCCGCACCGCCTCGTGCGGGGCCAGGATCGCCGGGTTGACCTGCCGCTGCCGCTGTCCGTCCCCGGCGGCGTGCCGCTCGGCGATCCGGAACAGCGCGGCGTACACCCGTCCGGCCCGCGCGGCGGCGGGGTCGGGCGGTGCGAACGGGTCGGCGGAGGACGGGGGGCGGGGAGCGGTGTCGGCCATGGCCCCAGGATGCGCCTTGAACGCCGGACCGTCAATGACTTGTTGTGAACGTTTCGTTCAATCGTCGGGCGGCAGGGCGCCCCGGGGGCCGGTCGGGCGGGTGGGAGAGCGGTCCGCCGGGTGCGGGAGCCGGTGGCGGGGACGGGCAGGAGAGTGCCCAGAGCCGGATTCGAACCGGCACGGCCTCGCGGCCAAGCAGTTTTAAGCTGCCCGTGTCTGCGTTCCACCATCTGGGCCTGGGAGCGCGGCGAACTCAGGCACTGAGCCTAGTCGGCCGGGCGAGTGTTTCGCATATTTCCCGGCGCGGAAGTTGTCATGCTTCCATGCCATCTGACGAAGCGTCCGGCATTTCGGCCACCGGGCGGCGGTTCTCGGCCACCCCGGGCCCCGGACCGCCCCCGGCGCGGGGGTCGGGGGAGGGGTCATACCGCAGGAGGAGACGGCGGCGGAGGCCGTACGCCTGGCGGCGGTGGGGCAACCGTCCGGCGGAGCGACGTGGGCGGGGCCGGGCGGCCGTGAGGATGGAGTAGCGGTCGGAGGAGTCTTCCGGTCCGGTCGCGCCGTGCCGAACACCGACCCTCCGGACAGGAGTCCCCACCGTGAGCACCTCGACCGCGTACGCTGCCCACACCGGCCTGGCGGCGGCCCGCGCCACCGGCCTGAACAAGGTCTACGGCGAGGGCGAGACCCGCGTCGTGGCGCTCGACGACGTCTCGGTCTCCTTCGGGCGGGGCGAGTTCACCGCGATCATGGGGCCCTCCGGTTCCGGCAAGTCGACGCTGATGCACTGCATGGCCGGGCTGGACAAGGTCACCTCGGGGTCGGCCACCATCGGCGACACCGAGCTGGTCGGGCTGAAGGACAAGCAGCTGACCCGGCTGCGCCGGGACAAGATCGGCTTCATCTTCCAGGCGTTCAACCTGCTGCCCACGCTGACCGCGCTGGAGAACATCACGCTGCCGATGGACATCGCCGGCAGCAAGGTCGACCGGGCCTGGCTGGACCGGGTGGTGGAGACCGTCGGCCTGTCCGGCCGGCTCTCGCACCGCCCGGCCCAGCTCTCCGGCGGCCAGCAGCAGCGCGTCGCCTGCGCCCGGGCGCTGGCCTCCAAGCCGGAGATCATCTTCGCCGACGAGCCCACCGGCAACCTGGACTCCCGCTCCGGCGCGGAGATCCTCTCCTTCCTGCGCAACTCGGTGCGCGAACTCGGCCAGACCGTGGTGATGGTGACCCACGACCCGGTCGCCGCCTCGTACGCGGACCGGGTGGTGTTCCTGGCCGACGGCCGGATCGTCGACGAGCTGTTCGGACCGACCGCCGACACCGTCCTGGACCGGATGCGTCGCTTCGACGCCAAGGGCCGCACCAGCTGACGCCCCGTCAGCCACGTCGAACCGACCGCACCCACTCCCCAGGACTGACCCCATGTATCGCACCGCACTGCGCAACGTGCTGGCCCACAAGGGCCGCCTGCTGATGACGGTACTGGCCGTGCTGCTCGGCACCGCCTTCGTGGCCGGCACCCTGGTGTTCTCCGACACCATGGGCCAGGCCATGCGCAACAGCTACTCCACCAGCTTCTCGGACGTCTCGGTGCTGGTCTCCGCCTCCGGCGCCGACGACGGCGGCCCCACCGACGGCGACGCGCGGCCCGAGGAGCGCACCTCGCTGACCCCGGACACCGTCCAGCAGCTGGCCGCGCTGCCCGGCACCGAGCGGGCCCGCGGCGTGGTCTCCGGCTTCACCGGCGTCGCCGACAAGAACGGCAACCTGGTCGGCGAGGCCTGGAGCGCCCGCGGCGCCAACTTCGTCCCGGACGCCTCCGGTGCGGACACCCGCTACCCGATGGCCGAGGGCCGCGGCCCGCGCGCCGAGAACGAGGTCGCGCTGAACCGGCAGGCCGCCGACAAGGCCGGCTACCACGTGGGCGACACCGTCCGGGTGGCCGGCAACGGCGCCGCCCGGGACGCCGTGCTGACCGGCGTCTTCACCACCGACGACCCCAAGGTCACCTCCGGCGGCACCCTGGTGCTGATGGACACCGCCACCGCCCAGCGGGAACTGCTCGAACCGGGCCGGTTCAGCTCGGTGGTGCTGACCGCCAAGGCCGGCACCTCCGAGCAGGCGCTGCTGGAGCAGGCCCGGGCGAAGACCGGCACCGACGGCGTCGAGCTGCAGACCGGGCAGGAGCTCAAGGACGAGCAGACCAAGATGGTCGCCGCCTCGGTCGGCACCACCAAGACCATGCTGCTGGTGTTCGCCGGCATCTCGCTGTTCGTCGGCATCTTCATCATCGTCAACACCTTCACCATGCTGATCGCCCAGCGGCTCAAGGAACTGGCGCTGCTGCGGGCGGTCGGCGCCAGCCGCGGCCAGGTCACCAAGTCGGTGCTGGTGGAGGCGCTCGCCATCGGCGTGATCGCCTCGGTCGGCGGCCTGCTCGCGGGCATCGGCATCGGCGCGGGCCTGCAGTCCCTGCTGCACGCCTTCGACGAGGGCATGCCCACCGGCTCGCTGGTGGTCGCCCCGGTGACGGTGGTCGCCACCCTGGTGGTCGGCGTGGTGGTCACCGTGCTGTCGGCGCTGCTGCCGGCCGTCCGGGCCTCCCGGATCCCCCCGGTGGCGGCGATGAGCAGCGGCGAGCAGCCCAGCACCCAGCGCGGCCTGCTGATCCGCAACAGCATCGGCGTGCTGGTGGCCGGCGCCGGCCTGGGCCTGATCCTGGCCGGGGCGAACGGCAGCGGCTCGGGCGCCCAGCACCTGCTGGAGCTCGGCGCCCCGCTCACCCTGATCGGCGTGTTCGTGCTGCTGCCGCTGCTGTCGCGGCCGGTGATCGCGCTGGTCGGCCCGGTGCTGGCCAAGCTGTTCGGCACCCCCGGCAAGCTGGCCCGGCTGAACGCGGTGCGCAACCCGCGCCGCACCGCCAGCACCGCGGCCGCGCTGACCATCGGCCTGACCCTGGTCACCGCGCTGACCGTGATCGGCAGCTCGGTCACCAGCGCCGTCACCTCGATGGTCGCCGGCTCGATGAAGGCCGACTACGTGGTCGGCATGGCCAACGGCCGCGAGCTGTCCCCCGACCTGACCGGCCTGGTCGCCGGGGCGAAGGGCGTCAAGGCGGTCAGCCGGGTCGACAACGTCTGGTGGCACCTGGACGGCTCCGACCAGGCCAAGGCGATCGAGGGCTACGACGCGGACGCCTTCGACCAGTTGGTCAACCTGACCATGGCCTCCGGCTCCACCGGCGCGCTCAAGCAGGGCCAGGTGCTGGTCAACGACGAGTTCGCCGCCACCCACCACCTCTCGGTCGGCTCGACCCTGGCCGCCACCGCGGGCAAGGGCGAGGCCGTCACGCTCACCGTCGGCGGCGTCTTCGAGCGCAACGACGGCGTCTCCCCGGTGGTGGCCCCCAACCAGCTGATCGAGCGCCACGACGCCCACCCGCTGGTCCAGCAGATCCTGGTGAAGGGCACCGACGGCCCGAGCGCCGAGCTGAAGCAGTCGATCAAGGACGCCACCGGCCGCAACCCGGTGATGGAGGTCCGGACCATGAAGGACATGGTCGACGAGTTCAGCCGGATCATCTCGACCATGCTCAACCTGATGTACGGCCTGCTCGGCATGGCGGTGATCGTCGCCGTCCTCGGCGTGATCAACACGCTCGCCATGTCGGTGTTCGAGCGCAAGCGCGAGATCGGCATGCTGCGGGCGATCGGCCTGGAGCGGCGCGGCATCAAGCGGATGATCCGCCTGGAGTCCGTGGTGATCTCGGTCTTCGGCGCCTTCGTCGGCGTCCTGCTCGGCTGCTTCCTGGCCTGGGCCGCCACCCGGACCCTCGCCTCCGAACTGAAGGGACTGACCACCGTGATCCCGTACGGCAGTGTGCTGCTCTTCCTCGGCCTCGCCGCCCTGGTCGGCATGGTCGCCGCCCTCTGGCCGGCCCGCCGGGCCTCCCGGCTGGACATCCTGACCAGCATCAAGACCGACTGACCCGCCGTCAGCAAGGCGCCCGGAAGGCGTCCGGAAGCCGCCCGTCCCCTCCGCGGGGACGGGCGGCTTCCGCGTGCCGGGAGGTCAGCGGGTCTCGATGACGACCTTCTCGATCACCACGTCCTGCACCGGGCGGTCGTTGCGCCCGGTCTCCACGCCGACGATCGCGTCCACGACCTTCTGGCTGGCCGGGTCGGTGACCTCGCCGAAGATGCTGTGCTTGCCGGTCAGCCAGGTGGTCGGGCCGACCGTGATGAAGAACTGCGAACCGTTGGTGCCCGGGCCCGCGTTGGCCATCGCCAGCAGGTACGGCCTGGTGAAGGCCAGGTCCGGGTGGAACTCGTCGGCGAACTTGTAGCCCGGGCCGCCGGTGCCGTTGCCCAGCGGGTCGCCGCCCTGGATCATGAAGCCCTCGATGACCCGGTGGAAGACCGTGCCGTCGTACAGCGGTTCGGTGCTCTTCTGCCCGGTGTTCGGGTCGATCCACTCCCGCGCACCCGTCGCCAGCTCCACGAAGTTCTTGACCGTCTTGGGGGCGTGGTTCGGCAGCAGCCGGACCACGATGTCGCCCTTGTTGGTCTTCAGCGTGGCGTACAGCTCCTCGGCCATCGGGGCCGCCTTTCTGGGTAAGCGTCAGTTGCGCCCCCCACCCTGCCCGCTCGGCGGCCCCCCGCGCAGGCGACACGGGATCATCCTCACGACCGACGCGGAATACTTTGCCAAACCATTACTCTTGTCTCCTGTGTGGGTGGTGCCGTGCCGCCCCGGAGGGAATGTGATGAGAAGCAGGAACCCGGTCTTCTCGCGGGAGGGGTCCTTCACCCGCGACGACCAGTACGCGGGATTCGGCACGCAGACGGCCACCCAGCCCGCCGGGCAGGCGTACGGCTCCCCGTACGCGGGCAGCCCGTACGCCGGCCAGCAGCCGCCGCTGACGGACGACCGGCTCGCCGCGATGTACGGCGCGCCGTCCGCGGGCCCGGCCCGGACCGGCCGGATGACCATGGACGACGTGGTGGCCCGGACGGCCATGACGCTGCTCACCCTGGTCGCCTTCGGCGCGCTGGCCTGGTTCACCGTGCCGGTCGACAACTTCGCGCCGGCCATCGGCGCCGCGCTGGTCGCCATGGTCATCGGCCTGGTGGTGAGCTTCAAGCGCAGCGTCAACCCGGGGCTGATCCTGGCCTACGCGGCGCTGGAGGGCTTCTTCCTCGGCGCGATCAGCATGGCCCTGGAGACCTTCCTGCCGGGCATCGCCATCCAGGCCGTGCTGGGCACCGCCGCGGTGTTCGCGGCCACGCTGATCGCCTACAAGAGCGGCCGGATCCGGGTCACCCCCCGGTACACCCGGATCGGCCTCACGATCGCCATGGGCTTCGTGCTGCTGATGCTGGTCAACATGGTCGCCGTGCTGTTCGGCGCCGACTTCGGCCTGCGCTCCGGCCCGCTGGGCATCGTGGTCGGCCTGATCGGCATCGCGCTCGGCGCCTTCTTCCTCACCCTCGACTACGCCGAGATCGAGGAGGGCATCCGGCAGGGCGCCCCCGAGAAGGAGGCCTGGCGGGCCGCCTTCGGCCTGACCCTCTCGCTGGTCTGGATCTACCTGGAGATGCTGCGCCTGATCGCCATCCTGCGCGGCGACGACTGACCGCGCCCCGGCGCACCCGCGGCGGGCCCCGGAGGAACGATCCTCCGGGGCCCGCCGCGGCCGTTGCGGGGCCCGGCAGGCCCTACGCTCGGGGGCATGTCCGAGCACCTCCCCGCCGCCGCCGCGCGGCTGACCGACGCCGTCGACCGGCTCGCCGACCGCTTCCGGGCGATGCCGCAGAGCCGCCTGCTGAACGCCGTCCCCGGCCACCCGTCCCGGGCCGCCGCCGGGCTCGCGCTGGCCCGCCGGCTGGCCGACCGGGCCCGCGCGCTGGAGGGCCTGCCCGCGCTGGAGGTGCCCGACAGCGGGGCGTTCGCGGTCGGCGACCAACTCGCCGTCACCGGGCACGACCTGGCGCTCGCCGCGGGCGACGGCCACCCGCAGGAGCTGGCCGCCGCGCTGGCCGACGTCGAGCACACCGACCGGCTCACCGCCTGACGCGCCCCCTGACGGGCCGTCAGAACGCCGACGGGGCGCCGGAGCGGCACGGGCAACCCCTTGCCGTGCGCTCCGGCGCCCCGTCGCGGGCGTGCGGGCGGCCTCAGATCGAGGCGACCACCCGGTCGGCGAGCACGTAGACCGTCTCGTCGTCGGTGGAGAAGGTCAGCGAGTACGAGCCGGAGAACCGGGACCCGCCCAGCAGCCGGACGTCCTCGCCGGCCCGGACGGCGTCGATCAGCCGGTAGGCGGCCTCCCGGTCGCCGGGGGCGACGCACAGCGTGGTGCCGTCGGCGAAGGCGTACACGTCCAGGGTGCCCAGCGGGCCGGGGCGGACGTCGGTCAGTCCGATCCGCTCCTCGGCGAGCGCGGCCAGCCGGTCGTCGGTCCACTCGCGGGACGGGGTCGGGCTGGGCACGAAGTCGGGGTGCGAGGGGTGGCGGCGCGGGTCGGGCGCGGTCGCGGTCGCGGGCTCCGCCTCGGCGTCCAGCAGCCCGGCCTCCAGACCGGTGGCCAGCAGGTCGGCCTCCCGGCGGGCCTGCACGTCGCCGTTGTCACCGGGGGCCGGGAAGCCGCCGCCCTGCGCGGGGTGGGCGGGGTGCGCGGGATGGGCGGGGTGCGCGGGGTGGCCGCCGAGGGCGCCGCCGGCCGGGCCGCCGTCCGCCGGGCCGTCCTTGATCAGGTCCTCCAGCGCGTGCCGCAGCGCATCGCCGAACTCCGGGTCCATCACGCCGTTGTTGTCGGCGGCCTCCTGCGGCCCGGTCGGGCGCGGGAAGAAGATCGGCCAGTCCTCGCCGATGGTGGTGAACGGGGTGTCGAACAGCGGGGAGTCCTCGGCGGCGCGCGCCTCCTGCTCGGCCCAGAACGCCCGGGCCTCGGTGATCTCCCGCTCCCGGTCGGCGGCCAGGGCCTCGGCGACGGCGCGGCGTATCAGCGCCTCGTCCGCCTGCGGGGCTGGCTGCCGGGCGTCCAACTTCCGTGCCAGCGTGCGGAGGTGGAGCAGGACGGCGGTGGTCAGGACGATCAGTACCAGCAGCAGGGAGAGGAAGACGGCGCTCACGGAACGTACTCCCAACGAGGAGCGGAACGGGGTTACGTCTCCACACTGCCGTATCGACGGCCGTTACTGCAGTGGCTGATGTCGGATTTGTTGTGGACTTTCCTACTTGTCCTCAAATTGTTAGGTAATACCTTTCTACGCTGCGGAGTTGATCCAATCCGGTGCGTCGACAATTCGGCCCCGGAGGGCCGAAAAACGGGCCGGATCGCACCCTCGGTGTGATCCGGCCCTCAATCACGCAGCGTCACTCCGAATGGATGAGACGCGCGTCACTCCGCTCAGCTCAGGCGCTCGATGACCATGGCCATGCCCTGTCCGCCGCCGACGCACATGGTTTCCAGGCCGAACTGCTTGTCGTGCCACTGGAGGGAGTTGATCAGGGTGGTGGTGATGCGGGCGCCGGTCATGCCGAAGGGGTGGCCGACGGCGATGGCGCCGCCGTTGACGTTCAGCCGGTCGGGGTCGATGCCGAGGTCCCGGTAGGAGGGGATGACCTGGGCGGCGAAGGCTTCGTTGATCTCGACCAGGTCGATGTCGCCGATCGTCAGTCCGGCCCGGCGCAGGGCCTGCCGGGAGGCTTCGACGGGGCCGTGGCCCATGATCTCGGGGGAGAGGGCGGAGACGCCGGTGGAGACGATGCGGGCGAGCGGGGTGATGCCGAGTTCGCGGGCCTTGGTGTCGGACATGATGACCAGGGCGGCGGCGCCGTCGTTGAGCGGGCAGCAGTTACCGGCCGTCACGGTGCCGTCGGGGCGGAAGACGGGCTTGAGTCCGGAGACGGCTTCGAGGGTCACGCCGGCGCGGGGGCCGTCGTCGGTGCTGACGGTGGTGCCGTCGGGGAGGGTGACGGGGGTGATCTCGCGCTGCCAGAAGCCGGCCTTGATCGCGGCTTCGGCGAGGTTCTGCGAGCGGACGCCGAACTCGTCCTGCTCGGCCCGGGTGATGCCCTTCAGCGCGGCGAGGTTCTCCGCGGTCTGGCCCATGGCGATGTACGCGTCCGGCAGCAGCCCGTCCTCGCGCGGGTCGTGCCACGTACCGCCACCCGTCTCCGCGCGGTGCTTGGTGCGCGCCTGCGCCTCGTCGAACAGCGGGTTCGTGGTGCCCGGCATGCCGTCCGAGGTGCCGTTGACCGAGCGCGAGACGGTCTCGACGCCCGCCGAGAGGAAGACGTCGCCCTCGCCCGCCCTGATCGCGTGCAGCGCCATCCGGGTCGTCTGCAGCGACGAGGAGCAGTAGCGGGTGACGGTCGCGCCCGGCAGGTAGTCCATGCCCATCTGCACGGCCACGATCCGGGCCAGGTTGTGGCCCTGCTCGCCGCCCGGCAGGCCGCAGCCCAGCATCAGGTCGTCGATCTGCCGCGGGTCCAGCTCCGGGACCTTGGCGAGCGCGGCGCCGATGATCTGCGCGGTCAGGTCGTCCGGGCGGACGTCCTTCAGCGAGCCCTTGAACGCCCGGCCGATCGGCGAACGGGCGGCGCTGACGATGACGGCTTCGGGCATGGCGGGCTCCTCGCTGAGTGACCTCGGGACGCGATCCGGCGGATCTCCCGGGAAAGTTACCGCTTGGTAGCTCCGGCGTCATCCGCCTCCGGATGTGAGTTCGCCGACGCGTCCCCCCGCGGCGGGCGGTCGGCGTCCGACCCGACCGCACCAACCTCCTCCCCGCCCGGCAGGGCCAGCCGGAAGCGCTGCTTCAACGTCGCCCACCGCCAGGTGCCGTTCGCCGGACCGGCCGCCGACACCTCGGTGCCCGACCGCCCGGCCGCCGCCGCGGCCGCCACCGCCACCGGCAGCACCGCCTGCGGCTCCACCGCACCGCCCGCCTCCGGCGACTCCTGCGGCCACAGCTCCAACGCCGCGCACAGCGAAGGCAGCAGCGCCATCGACGCCGTCGCGTAACCCTGCGCCGACGGGTGGTAGCGGTCCGCGGCGAACAGCTCCGGGCGGGTGGCGAACTCCGGCCCCAGCAGCGAACCCAGCGAGACCGTCCGCCCGCCCGCCTCCACCACCGCGATGGTCTGCGCCGCCGCGAGCTGCCGGCTCAACCGCCGCGCCACCCAGCGCAACGGCGGCCGGACCGGCTTGATGGTGCCCAGGTCCGGACAGGTGCCCACCACCACGTGGCACCCCGCCGAGACCAACGCGCCCACCGCCTCGCCCAGTTCGCGCACGCTGCGGGCCGCCGGGGCGTGCCGGGTCACGTCGTTCGCACCGATCATCACCACCGCGACGTCCGGCCGCTGCGGCAGCGCCGACTCCAACTGCCGGGCCAGATCCGACGAACGGGCCCCCGTCCGCGCCGCGTTCACCAGCCGCACCCGGCGCTCCGCGACCGAGGCCAGGCCCGACGCCAACAGCGCACCCGGCGTCTCCTGCGGGCGCTGCACCCCCAGCCCCGCCGCCGTCGAATCGCCCAGGAACGCCAGCAGCAGGGGCGGCCGGGAGTCCTCCGGGTCGGCGAAGGCCTCGCCGTACACCCCGTCCGCGAACGGCGGATCGCCGTCCAGCACCCCGATCGCCCGGATCGCCATCCGGCTCTCGGTCAGCAGCACCCCCGCCAGCCCCACCCCCAGCAGCCCCAGCCCACCGCCCCCGTAGGCCGCCGCCGTGGCGATCCGTCGCGCCACCCGGGCCCTCGACGCCTGCGAGCCGGTCATGGCCCACCCCCTCCTCCGCTCCGCACACCGGTACCCCACTGCTACCCCCCGACCGCCCCGCCCTACCGGCCCACCCCCGCAGAACCACCCGCCCGCCGGACCCCGGCCGCCCCGGGCGTGCGGCGGCGCCCGCCGGCGGCGCGACCGGCGGGATCGGCGGGGCGGCGGGGCGGGCTGGCGGTGCGGGGGTGGGGCGGGCCCTAGGCTGGGGGTTTCGGGAAGTCAGTGATGCCATCGACCGGGAGGACCCCCGTGCGGTACCACAATTCGATCATCGAGCTCGTCGGCGACACCCCGTTGGTGAAGCTCAACAAGGTCGCCGAGGGGATCAGCGCCACCGTGCTGGCGAAGGTCGAGTACTTCAATCCGGGCGGTTCGGTGAAGGACCGGATCGCCATGCGGATGATCGAGGCGGCGGAGGCTTCCGGGGCGCTCAAGCCCGGCGGCACCATCGTCGAGCCCACCAGCGGGAACACCGGGGTGGGGCTGGCGATCGTGGCCCAGCAGAAGGGCTACAAGTGCATCTTCGTCTGCCCGGACAAGGTGTCCACGGACAAGATCAACACCCTGCGGGCGTACGGCGCGGAGGTCGTGGTCTGCCCGACCGCGGTCGCGCCGGAGCACCCGGACTCGTACTACAACGTCTCGGACCGGCTGGTCCGGGAGACCCCGAACGCGTGGAAGCCGGACCAGTACTCCAACCCGGAGAACCCGGCCTCGCACTACCACTCCACCGGCCCGGAGCTGTGGGAGCAGACCGAGGGGCGGATCACCCACTTCGTGGCGGGCGTCGGCACCGGCGGGACGATCTCCGGCACCGGCAACTACCTCAAGGAGGTCTCCGGCGGGAAGGTGCAGGTCGTCGGCGCCGACCCGGAGGGCTCGGTGTACTCGGGCGGCACCGGGCGGCCGTACCTGGTGGAGGGCGTCGGCGAGGACTTCTGGCCGACCGCGTACGACCGGCAGGTCGCGGACCGGATCGTCGCGGTCTCCGACAAGGACTCGTTCCAGATGACCCGCCGCCTCGCCAAGGAGGAGGGCCTGCTGGTCGGCGGCTCCTGCGGGATGGCCGTGGTGGCGGCGCTGGAGGTGGCTCGCGAGCTGGGGCCGGACGACGTCGTGGTGGTGCTGCTGCCGGACGGCGGCCGCGGCTACCTGTCGAAGATCTTCAACGACGACTGGATGGCCGACTACGGCTTCCTGCCGACCGCCACCGACGAGGCGCACATCGGCGAGGTGCTGGCCCGCAAGGACGCCATCGAGCACGAGGGCATCCCGCAGTTCGTGCACATGCACCCGGGCGAGACGGTCGCCGAGGCGGTCCGGGTGCTGCGGGACTTCGGCGTCTCGCAGATGCCGGTGGTCTCCGCGGGCGCCGGGCACCCGGACATCATGGCCGGCGAGGTGGTCGGCTCGGTGGTCGAACGGGAGCTGCTGGAGGGCCTGTTCAGCGGCCGGATCCAGCTGACCGACACCCTCGACGGGGTGATGTCGAAGCCGCTGCCGGTGGTCGGCTCCGGCGAGTCGGTGACCAACCTGATGGCGGTGCTGGAGAAGGCCGACGCGGTGGTGGTGCTGGTCGAGGGCAAGCCGCAGGGCATCGTGACCCGGCAGGACCTGCTGGCCTTCCTGACCGCCCGGGCCGGCCACTGACGCCCGCTCAGCCGGCCGCGCCCGCCGCCCGGGTGGGATCCCGGGCCCCGGAACAGTTGGTACTCGGACGTCACAACTGCGCATCACCGGGTTAACACGGGCACGGCATCTTTGAAGCACGGCAAGAACGCCGGAAGCGGTGGCAGCGGAAGGACGGGAGCGGCTCCCCGTCCCCGCGGCCGCCAGGGACACGACCGGTCGGCCTGACCCGGCCCACTGTGTCCGGACCGCGGGAGGCGCCGTCGTCCCGCCCCTGTCACCAGGGTGCGGCGGCTCCCGCGGCACGAGATCGCGCCGCGAGGCGCGGCTCCGCGAGCTCCCGGGTGGGGGAGTCCGAGCGGAGGAGGAAGGGCCGGTCCGGGTTCGCCCGGGCCGGCCCTTCCTCGTGCCCGCGGCCGTTCGGGCTCCGTTCCGCCGCCGTTCACCGTCCGCCCGGGGCCCCGGTCCCGGCTCCGCCCCGGTCCCGTTTCCGGAAGGCTGTGCGAGGCCCTAGGCTCGCTGACATGACCAGCACCGACCTGCCCGAGCAGGACGCCCCGCGCTACGTTCGCCTCACCATCGAGCTGATCGCCGAGATCACCGACGAGGGGGCCCTCAAGGCCGCCGCGCTCACCCAGGTCGCCGAGGACGAGTACCTGGAGGACGACGAGCGGGCCCAGGCCGTCGAGGCGATCGAGGTGGACCCCACCGGTTCGCTCGCCCACTTCGTCGACCCGGTGGCCCTGCTCGGCGACGTCCCCGGCGTGGAGCTCGCCTCCGCGACCTGGGAGTCCGCCAGCACCGACTACGACCCCGACGACGAGAGCTGGGACGAGTACGAGGTGCAGTGACACCCGTCCCGCCGCGTTCCACCCCGTGCGAGAGCCCGGTCCGGTATCCCCGGATCGGGCTTTTGTCCGTTCTGCCCATCCCTTGGGTACTCTCGTACGATCTGCACATAAATGCGTGATCTTGGACCGAGGAGCATGGACGTGACCGCACCGGAGAAGCAGGACCGGCCGCGCGGCGGCAACTGGAGCCGGCGCGGCGTGCTCTCCGGGCTGCTGGGGGCCCCCGTGCTGCTGGTCGCGGCCTGTTCGGGCGGCGGCGGGAAGTCCGGGGCGGCGGGTGCTTCCGGCTCGGCTCCGGCCGGGGGCGGGGCGGTCACGGAGAGCCCGTCCACCAGCCCGAAGGCCTCGGTGGCGCAGATCACCGTCAAGCCCGCGGACGGCGCCACCGCCGCGCCGTTCACCGAGCCGGTCACCGTCACCGTGCTGGACGGCACCCTGACCTCGGTGACCGTCACGGACGGGGCGGGCCGGGCGATAGCGGGGCAGCTCGCCGCGGACGGTGCGAGCTGGACCTCCACCGCCAAGCTGTCCAGCGGCAGCACGTACACCGTCGCGGCCGCCGCGGTGGACAAGGACCAGCGCCCGGCCGACGCCAACGCGAGCTTCTCGACCGCCTCCCCGGCCAACACCTTCGTCGGCTACTTCACCCCCGAGGACGGCTCCACCGTCGGCGTCGGCATGCCGGTGTCGATCAACTTCAACAAGTCGATCACCGACCGGAAGGCCGTCCAGCAGGCGATCACCGTGGTCGCCGACCCGCCGGTGGAGATCGTCGGCCACTGGTTCGACTCCACCCGGCTCGACTTCCGCCCGCAGGAGTACTGGGCGAAGGGCACCAAGGTCACCCTCAAGCTGCGGCTCAAGGACGTCGCCGGAGCCAGGGGCGTGTACGGGACGCAGTCCAAGGACGTCACCTTCACCGTCGGCCGCAGCCAGGTCTCCACCGCCGACCTGAAGGCCGACACCCTCACCGTGCGCACCGACGGCCAGGTCACCGCCACCTACCCGGTGATCGGCGGCGCGCCCGAACACCGCACCTGGGGCGGCAAGTTGGTGATCTCGGAGAAGTACCAGCAGACCCGGATGAACTCCAGCACCGTCGGCCTGGGCAGCGAGTACGACATCCCGGACGTGCCGCACGCCCAGCGGCTGACCACCTCGGGCACCTTCATCCACGGCAACTACTGGTCGCCCGCCTCGCAGTTCGGCAACGACAACACCAGCCACGGCTGCATCGCGCTGCAGGACGTCCAGGGCGGCAACGACCCGAGCACCGACGCGGCCGCCTTCTACGCGAGCTCGATGATCGGCGACGTGGTCGAGGTGGTCAATTCCGGCGACCGCACGGTGAATCCCGGAAACGGCCTGAACGGCTGGAACATGGCCTGGGCGGACTGGGTGGCCGGGAGCGCGGTCTGACGCGTCCGCGCGGGAACGGGGTTCGGGCACGGACGGTGGGGGCCGGCGGACGGTGGGGGCCGTCTGAGAATGTCCTCATCGAATGGTAAAAATATTCGCGTGCGGGGGGACGCATCATCGTGCTGAGCTTGCCTCCGCGGCAGGGCCGACCGGGCCCGAACCGTCTCCAGTAGCAGGAGTCAAGCCATCAACACCGTCATCCGCCGCCGCACCGTCCGCGCGGGCATAGCCGTCACCACCGGAGCCGTCCTGCTCGGCGGCGGGCTCGCCGCCTGCGGCACCGTCGAGCAGCTGAGCGCCGGACAGAAGCTGGGCAAGGCGTTCGACAAGCTCGGCGACGCCAGGACCGTCACGGTCGACCTCTCGCTCGACGCCACCTCCTCCCAGCTGGTCGAGTTCGGCAAGGCGACCGGCGACCCGATCGAGAAGCAGGCCGCCGACCTGCTCTCCGACCTGAAGCTGTCCGTGTCGGTCGGCTACGACAAGCCGCTCAAGGACGTCAAGGGCGCCAAGGGCGGCTGCGACACCGCGGGCACCGGGACCGACGGCCTCCAGGGCGCCTCGGTCGGCTACGCGCTGAACAGCAAGAAGGACGGCAAGACCTACGCCGACATCCGGCTGATCGGCAAGAAGGCCTACCTCAAGGTCGACGTCCGCGGCATCGCGCAGCTCGCGGGCGAGGACAGCTCGGAGTTCGAGTCGGCCCTCGACCAGCTGCCGCCCGCGGCCGCCCCGCTCAAGGACCTGGTCGGCGGCAAGTGGATCTCGGTGGACACCGAGAAGTTCGAGGAGTTCTCCCGGCAGATGTCCGGCTCCGCCGGCAAGGGAGCCACCCCGAAGGCCGCCCCCAGCCTCGACCCGTCCGTGCTCAACGGCTTCTGCAACTCGCTCACCGAGGCCCTCTCCGACAACGTCACGCTCGACGACCTGGGCAAGAGCGGCGACGCGGACGACGTGATCCGGGTCTCCGCGCCCGCCCGCCCGCTGGTCGAGGCGCTGTACAAGTCGGTCACCGGCGTCGCCAAGGGCATCCCCGGCTACCCGAAGCTCCCGGCCAAGGGCGACTTCAGCGACGTGCCGGACCGCAAGCTCTCCGCCGACGTGCAGCTCAAGGACGGCCGCCCGCAGGCGATCACCTTCGACATCGCCCAGTTCGCCGACACGTCGGACTGGTCGACGCACCTCCCGCTGCGGATCGGCATCTCCACCGACGGCGCCGCGCAGAGCGCCCCCGCCGGCGCCACCGAACTCGACCTGAACGGACTCCAGGAGGCGTTCTCCTCGATGTCCGGCGGAGACCTCGGGGACGGCGCCACCGGCACCGGCTTCGACCAGGGCTCCGCCGCCCCGCTCACCGAGTCGCAGTACGCCG
This sequence comes from Kitasatospora cineracea, assembly GCF_003751605.1. Classification (NCBI taxonomy): domain Bacteria; kingdom Bacillati; phylum Actinomycetota; class Actinomycetes; order Kitasatosporales; family Streptomycetaceae; genus Kitasatospora; species Kitasatospora cineracea. Next base: position 571,992 of record NZ_RJVJ01000001.1, on the reverse strand, counting down.
AACTCCAGCGGCTCGGCATCGACCGGGACACCGCCGAGTCGATGAACCACAGCGGATTCGCCTTCGACGAGATCAAGGGCCTCGCCCCCCAGCTGACCTGACCCGCCGTCAGCAGCTCCGCACCATCCCGGCCCGCCGCGAGGAACACCCCCGCGGCGGGCCGCGGCGCAGCGCGACGTCCAAAAGCCGCCGGACCGCGGCCCCGCCCCCCGCGCAGGCTGGAGGCATGCACACCACCACCACCGGCACCGCGGCCGGGATCGAGACCAGGGCCGTGCCCGCCCCCGTCCTGGACGCGCTGCGCCGCACCGACGACGCCGGGCGGGCCCGGACCGCCACCGTCACCGAAGAGGGCGGCGAACCGCTGCGCTGCTGCCTGACCAGGGCCCGGCCCGGCGAGCGGATCACCCTGCTGTCCTACGCGCCGCTGCTGCGCTGGGCCGCCGAGACCGGCTGCGACCCCGGGCCGTACCTGGAGACCGGACCGGTCTTCGTGCACGCCGAACCGTGCGCCGGCCACCCCGGCGGCTGGCCGGAGGGCTTCCACGGCGGCCCCCGGGTGCTGCGCGCCTACTCGGCGGACGGCCGGATCCTCGGCGGCCGGCTCGGCGGGCCCGGCGAACTCCCGTCCCTCGCCGCCGAACTGCTGGCCGACCCGGCGACCGCCGTGCTGCACGTGCGGGCCGTCGAGTTCGGCTGCTTCCTGCACGAAGTCCGGCGCGCGTAGCCGTCGTTCAGGCGCGCGGCCTGGCGTAGTCGGCGTAGCCCTGCCAGTCGAGCATCACGCAGGGCACGTCGCCGAGCACCCAGGCGTCGTGGCCGGGCGGGCAGAGCATGAAGTCGCCCGCGCCGAACTCCGCCGCCTCGCCGTCGTCCATCTCCACCCGGATCCGGCCGGAGATCACGTACCCGGTGTGCGAGGCCCGGCAGCTGTCGGTCCCGGCGATCGGCTTCACGTGCTCCGACCAGCGCCAGCCCGGCTCGAACACCGCCCGGCCGACGCCGCCGGCCGCCAGGTTCACCAGCGCCAGCTGTCCCTTGCCGCCCTCGAACGGGCGGACCTCCTCCGGCTCGTCGAGACTCATCCGCACCAACCCGGCCATCACCGTTCACCTCCGGCCGAGAACGTCCCGCGCTCCGCCGCCGGAGCGCGGCCCATTCCTCCATCCTCGGCACCCGGCGGTCCGGGCGCGACGCGGGACGGTCACCCCGGCCGCCGGACCGCCCCGTCCCGCGTCGCACGCCGTGAAGCCCACCCGTCGCACTAGGCTCAACGGCATGACCGAGCACCAGCTTTCCCACGGCTTCGAGACCCTCGCCATCCACGCGGGCCAGGAAGCGGACCCCCGGACCGGGGCAGTCGTGACGCCGATCTACCAGGTGTCCACCTACAAGCAGGACGGCGTCGGCGGACTGCGCGAGGGCTACGAGTACAGCCGCTCCGCGAACCCGACCCGCACCGCGCTGGAGGAGTGCCTGGCCGCGATCGAGGGCGGCGCGCGCGGCCTCGCCTTCGCCTCCGGGCTGGCCGCCGAGGACACCCTGCTGCGCACCCTGCTCAAGCCCGGCGACCACATCGTCATCCCGAACGACGCCTACGGCGGCACCTTCCGGCTGTTCGCGAAGGTGCTGACCCGCTGGGGCGTCGAGTTCTCCGTCGCCGACACCCACCACCCCGAGAAGGTGCGCGAGGCGATCCGTCCGACCACCCGCGCGGTGTGGGTGGAGACCCCCTCCAACCCGCTGCTCGGCATCACCGACCTCGCCGCGGTCGCCGAGATCGCGCACGCCGCCGGCGCGAAGCTGGTGGTCGACAACACCTTCGCCAGCCCCTACCTGCAGCAGCCGATCTCGTTCGGCGCGGACGTCGTGGTGCACTCCACCACCAAGTACATGGGCGGGCACTCCGACGTGGTCGGCGGCGCCCTGGTGGTGGCCGACCCGGGCCTGGCCGAGGAGGTCGCCTACCACCAGAACGCGATGGGCGCGGTGGCCGGGCCGTTCGACGCCTGGCTGGTGCTGCGCGGCATCAAGACGCTCGGCGTCCGGATGGACCGGCACTCGGAGAACGCCGAGAAGGTCGCCGAACTGCTCGCGGGCCACCCGAAGGTGACGCAGGTGCTCTACCCCGGGCTGCCGACCCACGCCGGGCACGACGTCGCCGCCAAGCAGATGAAGGCGTTCGGCGGCATGGTGTCGTTCCGGGTCGCGGGCGGCGAGCAGGCCGCCGTCGAGGTCTGCAACCGGGCGCAGCTGTTCACCCTGGGCGAGTCGCTGGGCGGCGTGGAGTCGCTGATCGAGCACCCCGGCCGGATGACCCACGCCTCCGCGGCCGGCTCCCCGCTGGAGGTGCCCGCCGACCTGGTGCGGATCTCGGTCGGCATCGAGTCCGCCGCCGACCTGCTGGCCGACCTGGAGCAGGCCCTCGGCTGACGGGCCGTCAGGGCCCGGCAGCGGTTCAACGGCGGCCCAGCAGGCCGTCGTTGAACCGGGCCAGCAGCGCGCAGAACACGGCCCGCTCGCGGGCCGTCCAGCCCGCCGTCAGCTCGCCGATCAACTCCCGCCGCCGACGCCGTACCTGGGCCAGCCGGCCGGCCCCCAGCGGGGTCAGTGCCAGCTGCACCGCCCGCCGGTCCGCCGGGTACGGCAGCCGCGTCACCAGCCGCTCCCGCAGCAGCGGCGCGGCCTGCCGGGTCACCGTCGAGGAGTCCACCCCGAGCGCCGCCGCCAGCGTCTTCACCTTGGCCGGGCCGGTGGCGGCGAGCTGCTCCAGCAGCAGGAACGAGGCCCGGTCCAGCTCCCCGGCGACACTGATCCGCCGGGCGAACACCGCGACCTGGTAGGGGAGTTGACCGTCCGGGTCCGGACAGTCGGGGTCGGAGGGCTGATCGGGCGCAGACTGGCTCATCGCGGCTCACGGGGGGTGCGGGCGACTCGTGACCAGCAGCGTACGCGCGCCGGACGGACACCGGAACCACGCGCGTCCCGGGGCTTCGTCCGGGGATCCCCGCCGCACGGGCCCTACGCTGGCCCCCATGCACAGGTGGCCGATCACGGTGGACGACGTCCGGGGCGCGCAGAAGATGCTGGCGGGGGTGGCCCGGGTGACCCCGATGCAGACCAGCCGCCACCTCTCCGGGACGGCCGGCACCCCCGTCCACCTCAAGTGCGAGAACCTGCAGCGCACCGGCTCGTTCAAGCTGCGCGGCGCGTACGTGCGGATCGCCGGGCTCTCCCCGGTCGAGCGGGCCGCCGGGGTGGTCGCCGCCAGCGCCGGCAACCACGCGCAGGGCGTCGCGCTGGCGGCCGCGCTGCTGGGGGTGCGCTCCACCGTCTTCATGCCGGTCGCCGCCCCGCTGCCGAAGGTGGCCGCCACCCGCGAGTACGGCGCCGAGGTCCGGCTGCACGGCGCCAACGTCGACCAGGCGCTGCGGGCCGCCCGCGAGTACGCCGAGGACACCGGAGCGGTCTTCATCCACCCCTTCGACCACTGGGACGTGATCACCGGTCAGGCCACCGTGGGCCTGGAGGTCCTGGAGCAGTGCCCCGAGGTGCGCACCGTGCTGGTCGGCACCGGCGGCGGCGGGCTGCTGGCGGGCGTGGCGATCGCGATCAAGGCGCTGCGCCCGGACGTCCGGGTGATCGGCGTGCAGGCCGCGGCGGCGGCCGCGTACCCGCCCTCGCTGGCGGCGGGGCGTCCGGTCTCGCTGGAGCGGTTCGCCACCATGGCGGACGGCATCATGGTCGGCCGCCCCGGCGACATCCCGTTCGACGTGGTGAACGTCCTCGCCGACGGGGTGCTGACGGTCTCCGAGGACGCGCTCTCCCGGGCCCTGCTGGTCGGCCTGGAGCGGCTCAAGCTGGTGGTCGAGCCCGCCGGGGCGGCGCCGATCGCCGCGCTGATGGCGGAGCCCGGCCGGTTCGAGGGCCCGGTGGTGGCGGTGCTCTCCGGCGGCAACATCGACCCGCAGCTGATGCAGCGGGTGCTGCGGCACGGCCTGGCCGCGGCGGGCCGCTACCTGTCGCTGCGGGTCCGCCTCGCCGACAAGCCGGGCGCGCTGGCCGACCTGCTGGGCGTGCTGACCAGGGTGGACGCCAACGTGCTGGACGTCGCGCACGTGCGGATCGACCCGCAGCTGGGCCTGGCCGAGGTCGAGGTGGACCTGCACCTGGAGACCAAGGGCCCCGAGCACTGCGCGGCGGTGATCGGCGAGCTGCGCGAGGACGGGTACGTGGTCAGCCGCTGAGCCGGCCGGCGCCCTCCGGCGGGACTGTCAGTGGCGGCTGCCAGGCTGTGACCCGTCTCACCTGCGACGCTTGACGCGATATATCGCGAGTGGAAGCATCTTGCGATGTATCGCGAGCTTGCCGCAGGCAGGCCCGGGTAACAAATCGGATGATTTCCTTCCAGAACCGACTCGCATCAGGAGATGAGGCAGCCCCATGGCGGCAGCCATCGAAGCCGAGAACCTGGTCAAGACGTTCGGTGACGTCCGCGCCCTGGACGGCGTGAGCCTGGACGTCCCCGAGGGCACCGTGCTCGGGCTGCTCGGCCCCAACGGCGCGGGCAAGACCACCACCGTCCGCGTCCTGACCACCCTGCTCCAACCCGACTCCGGCCGGGCCACCGTGGCCGGCGTCGACGTCCTCAAGCACCCCAACAAGGTGCGCAGCCTGATCGGCCTGTCCGGCCAGTACGCCGCCGTCGACGAGTACCTCACCGGCCGCGAGAACCTCCAGATGGTCGGCGAGCTCTACCAGATGAGCGCCCGCGACGCGAAGCGCCGGGCCCTCGAACTGCTCGAGTGGTTCAACCTCTCCGAGGCCATGGACCGCACCGCCAAGACCTACTCCGGCGGCATGCGCCGCCGCCTCGACCTGGCCGCCGCCCTGGTCGTCCGGCCCCCGGTGATGTTCCTCGACGAACCCACCACCGGCCTCGACCCGCGCAACCGGCTCGCCCTCTGGGAGGTCATCGAGACCCTGGTCGAGCAGGGCACCACCCTGCTGCTCACCACCCAGTACCTGGAGGAGGCCGACCGCCTCGCCCACGACATCGCGGTGGTCGACCACGGCAGGGTGATCGCCCGCGGCACCGCCGACGAGCTCAAGGCCCAGATCGGCGGCGAACGCATCGAGGTGGTCGTCCGCGCCGCCGACCTCGTCCCCGAGGCGGTCGCCGCGCTCACCCCCTACGCCAAGGGCGACCCCACGGTCGAGCGCAACACCCGCCGGATCACCGTCCCGGTCAGCGGCGGCGCCCGGGTGCTCGCCGACGCCATCCGCGAACTGGACGCCCGCTCCATCGAGATCGACGACATCGGCCTGCGCCGCCCCACCCTCGACGACGTCTTCCTCTCCCTCACCGGCCACGCCACCGAGGACGGGACGGGCCCGGACGGCGCGGCCGGAGGCGGGGGCGACGCGCCCGCGGCGGCCGGGAAGGGCCGCCGCGGCCAGGGGAAGGACGCCTGAGATGACACTCTCCGACACCCGGGGCGCCATCGGCGGCGCCCCCGTCACCCCGCGCCGCGGCGTCGCCGCCACCGCCCACGACTCCTGGGTGGTGGCGAAGAGGAACCTGCGCCGGATGACCCGGATCCCCGAGATCGTGGTCTTCGGCCTGATGCAGCCGGTCATGTTCGTGCTGCTGTTCTCGTACGTCATGGGCGGCGCGATCGCCATCCCCGGCGCCCCGACCAACCACCAGACGTACATCGAGTACCTGATGGCCGGCATCTTCGCCCAGACCGTCACCTTCGCGGTGGCCGGCGCCTCGGCCGGCATCGCGGAGGACATGACCAAGGGCCTGGTCGACCGGTTCCGCTCGCTGCCGATGTCCCGGGCCGCCGTGCTCACCGGCCGCACCCTGGCCGACCTGGTGCAGACCGCGTTCACCGTGGTCGTGCTGGCCCTGGTCGCGCTGCTGGTCGGCTGGCGGATCCACCACGGCTTCCCCAAGGCGCTCGCCGCGTTCGGCCTGCTGCTGCTGCTCGGCTACGCCTTCTCCTGGATCGGCGCGCTGATCGGCCTGTCGGTGCGCAGCCCCGAGGCGGCCACCTCGGCCGGCCTGATCTGGCTGTTCCCGCTGACCTTCGTCTCCAACGCGTTCGTGCCGGTCAGCTCGATGCCGAGCTGGCTGCAGCCGATCGCCTGCTGGAACCCGTTCTCCGCCACCGTCCAGGCCTGCCGCAGCCTGTTCGGCAACCCGCTCGGCCCGGTGCCGGACTTCTGGCCGATGCACCACCCGGTGCCGGTGTCGGTGGGCTGGTCGCTGGTCATCCTGGCGGTGTTCTCCTGGCTGTCGGTGCGCAAGTACCGCCGCGCCGCGGGCTGAACCGGCCGTCCGACCGCCGCCGGACGCACGACGGCCGCTCCCCCCACCCGGGGGAGCGGCCGTCGTCGTGCGTGCGGGCCCTGCGTGCGGGCGGGGCTTGCGTGCGTGCGGGCCTGCGGGTCTTGCGGGCCGCGCGTGCCTTGCGGAGCGGTCAGCCGGAGAACGGCTTGGCGTCGACGATCTTCACGCTGGCCTTCTTGCCGTTCGGCAGCTCGTACTGGGCGTCCTCGCCCACCGACTTGCCGATGATGCCCCGGCCCAGCGGCGACTGCGGGGAGTACACGTCGATGTCGCCGTCGGTGACCTCGCGGGAGGCCAGCAGGAACTCCATGGTGTCGTCCAGGTCGCCGTCGAAGGCGACCTTCACCAGCATGCCCGGGGCCACCACGCCCGAGTCGGCCGGGGCCTCGCCGACCTTCGCGCGCTCCAGCAGCTGGGACAGCTGGCGGATCCGCGCCTCGGTCTTGCCCTGCTCGTCCTTGGCCGCGTGGTAGCCGGCGTTCTCCTTGAGGTCGCCCTCCTCGCGCGCGGCCTCGATCTTCTTCGCGATCTCGATGCGCCAGGGCCCGGTCAACTGGTCAAGCTCGGCCTTGAGCTTGTTGTAGTGGTCCTGAGTGAGCCAGGTCACGTCATCGTTGGTCTGGGTCACAGGGGTGCTCCTCGTCGGTGCCGGCGCCGCCCCGGGGGTGGACCGGTGGCGGTGGGTCGATTTTCTGGGTTTTCTGGGCAGATGCAAAGCAACGCCCGCTCCCGTGCCGACCGGCGTGGAAGGGGCGAAACCACGAGCCTAACAAGTTCCCGGCCTGGACGGGAGGTTTGCGGGCAGGCCGCCCGCCGGGCCCGGGGCCGCCGCGCGCACCGACCCCTCCGAAAGGGTGAGCGGGCGGGCCGGGCGGGGCGTCACCCCCGTTGTCGCGGGCAGGGACGCTGCTCCTAGTCGCGGACGGCGCTGCTCCTCGTCGCAGGCGGCGCTACTTCTTGCCGGGGGTGCAGCCGAGCAGTTCCGCCGTGGTGCCGCGGGCGGTGGTGCGCAGCGTGACCACCTCGACGTAGCTGCTGCCCGCCGCCGGGACCTGGAAGTCCGACTGGCCGACCACCGCGCCGTCCGCGCCCTGCGAGCGGACCGTGCAGACGCCCGCGGTGCCGTCGCTCTTGCGCACCGAGAGCTGCAGCTGCAGCTCGGTGTCCGACACCGCCTGGAAGGTCGGCACCGTCCCGTTCAGCTTGGTCTCCCGCAGCAGGTACGAGCCGCCCAGCCAGGCGATCAGCCCGAGGAACAGCACGCCGCAGACCACCGCGGCGATCCGCAGCTTGCGGTCGGCGGCCCGGTCGTCGGTCCGGCTGTAGCGGCCGGCCGGCGGGGCGGCCGGGGCGGCGGCCGGGGTCCGGGGCGTAGGGCTGTGGTCCATGGCGGGGCTCGGTCCTTTCGCTGAGGGGCGTTCGTCCTTCGGTGGGAATGGACTGGCCCTTCAGTCCGTCACTATAGGAGGGGCACGTCCGCGCCAGAGGCGGCGGGGGAGCCGGCCCGACGAACCGGACATACCTGTACCTGAAGGGGACCAGGCGTTGAGCGAGCAGTTGCGTTTGATGGCGGTGCACGCGCACCCGGACGACGAGTCCAGCAAGGGCGCCGCCACCATGGCGATGTACGTGTCACAGGGGGTGGAGGTCCTGGTCGCCACGTGCACCGGGGGAGAGCGCGGCTCGATCCTCAACCCCAAGCTCCAGGGCGACCCGTGGGTCGAGGAGAACATCCACGAGGTCCGCCGCAAGGAGATGGACGCCGCCCGTGAGATCCTCGGCGTCCAGCAGGCCTGGCTCGGCTACGTCGACTCGGGCCTGCCCGAGGGCGACCCGCTGCCCCCGCTGCCCGAGGGCTGCTTCGCCCTCGAGGAGGTGGAGGTCGCGGCCGGGGCCCTGGTCAAGCTGATCCGCGAGTTCCGCCCGCACGTGATCACCACGTACGACGAGAACGGCGGCTACCCGCACCCCGACCACATCATGACCCACAAGATCACCATGGCCGCCTTCGACGCCGCCGGGGACCCGGCGGCCTACCCAGAGGCGGGCGAGCCCTGGCAGCCCTCCAAGCTCTACTACAACCACGGCTTCCCGATGGGCCGGATCCGCGCCCTGCACGCCTACCTCAGCGCCAACGGCCACGAGTCCCCCTACGGCGAGTGGATCGAGGGCTGGGAGAAGTCCGGCCGCGCCGAGCGGGAGATCACCACCCGGGTCGAGTGCGGGGACTTCTTCGAGATCCGCGACAAGGCCCTGATCGCCCACGCCACCCAGATCGACCCCGACGGGCCCTGGTTCCGCGTCCCGCTCGACGTCCAGCGCGAGGTCTGGCCCACCGAGGACTACGAACTCGCCAAGTCCCTGATCGACACCGACCTCCCCGAGACCGACCTCTTCGCCGGCCTCCGCAAGTAACCCCACCCCGCACCACCCCCCGGTGACCCGGCCGCCTTAAGGCCGGGTCACCATGGAGGAATGAGCACCCCCGTGAACCCCACCCAGCTCGCCACCGCCCTGGCCCTCGACGAAACCAAGGTCACCCCCGGCCTCCTCGGCTTCGTCGTCTTCGCCGCCCTCGGCATCGCCACCTGGTTCCTCCTCAAGTCCATGAACGCCCGCTTCAAGAAGATCGACTTCACCGAGCAGCCGGACCCGAAGGACGACTGACCCCCCGGTACGGCGGCTGCGGATCCACCCGTGCCGTCGTCGAGCGGGCCGAAGGCCGCAAGGGGAATGCCGGCTTCCGCCGGACCGGTGACCACGACCGGCTGCCGGGAGGAGGGGAACGGGGACGAGTTGCCCGGTACTTGGACCGTGGCACCGCTGACGGCGACGTCCGCGTAACGGTCGGCTGGAGGCCCAAGCCCGGGTCGTTCTTGTAGGCACCGCCGATCGGTCCGCGAAGAAGCGAGGCGGACGCCGGCGGTCGAGCGTCGACAGCGGGGCGGTTTCGCGGTTCCTTACAAGTCCCCAAGATCGACGGTGATGGCGAAAGGCGCGGTCGCCTTCACCGAGCCGGTGAACATGTCGCCGTCCCTGTAAGTCTTGGTGGCAGGGTCGAGAACGTAGGTGTACACGATCGGGATCCCGGTGGCGGCCTGTTCGACCCGCCAGTAGAAGGGGATGCCAGCCCTGGCGTACTGGTCGACCTTCACGATCCGGTCCGTGGTCTCCGAGCCGGGCGACACGACCTCGACGACCAGCAGTACGTGCTCGGGGCGGGTGGGCGTGAGGTCGATGGTCTCCGCCCGGTAGACGATGACGTCAGGGCGGCGGTTGGTGAGGGGAACGTCCTGCAGGCGGACGTCGAAGTCCGTGTCGGCGTTCCAGTCCGGGCCCGCGGCGGCGTCCAGGGCGTTGGCCAGGATGCGGGCCAGCCGGTTGTGGCGCTTGGAGGCGCTCGGGCTCACGACGACCATCCCGTCCACGACCTCGATGCCGGCGCACTGCTCCTCGGACCAGGAGTCGTACTGCTCCGCGCTGATCTGCGTGTGCATCCACGCGGGCGCCACCATCTCGGCGCTCATGGTCTACCTCCTTCGAGAGGCTTCGGCAGGTCCGGCGCTGCTGCGCTCAGCCTACTGTTCCGAGGTGCCGGGCCGTCCGACTCGGAAGGGGAGGAGCCGCCCACCACGTCATGGCGCACGAGTGCGATTCGGCCAAGTGCGGCGGGCCCGTCAGTGTTTCACCGGTCGCGGCAGGCGCTGTGAGAGGCTGGGGCGTATGAACCGGCTGGCTGGTGTGACCTCGCCTTATCTGCTTCAGCACGCTGACAACCCGGTCGACTGGTGGCCGTGGGGACCGGAGGCGTTCGAGGAGGCGGAGCGGCGGGGGGTGCCGGTCCTGCTGTCGGTGGGGTACGCGGCCTGCCACTGGTGCCAGTGAACTCGTACAAGGCGGTAGCCCTGAACCGGCGGGTTGTCGAACACCACTGAGACGGGCACGCGTGATGGGGGAGGGCGAGTCACCGAATCCGAGGATCGGCAGACCTGCTGCGCTGTAGCGTGGTGCTGACCCAACTGCACGGAGGAGATGTGACCGCACAGCCGGAGCACCATGCCGAAGAGCTGATCCCGCGCCCCGAGCGGACCATCACCGCCCTCAAGGCTGCCCTCGCCGTCGTGGCCCCGGACCGTCTGCTGGAGATGCAGACCGAGCAGGCGGAAGCAATCACCAGGGCCATCGACTCCGACACCCTCGATCCACTTCGCGGATTCCTCCTGCGGTGGGCTGTCGTGGTCGAGATCGAACGGCATCCGGAAACGGCTTCCAAGCTCCGCCGGACTGAGTACCTCATGCAGGTGGCGGAGGAGCCTGATGACTCACGACGTCATGCCCTCGCTGCTGCCGAGATCATTCGAGCCGCTTACCGGATGTTGGGCGCATGACGTGGGCCTGGGAGTACCTCCCCAGTGAGGAACATGTGATCGCCGGAGCGCCGCTGGCCTTCATCGCTGAAGTCGAGAAGAAGACTGACGAGTTGGTTCGGGCCGCGGAAGCCCTCTACCTCGATGGGAGCTCGTACCGGGGGGAGAACCCCAAGAGCAGGACCGCCGATGTCCCGGGTGGCATGTTCGAGTACCTGACCGTCGTACGACACGAGCGGATTTACATCGTCCAGGTCACGTCCCTCTAAGCCCACCTGTGTGGTCCTGAGAGGTGATCTTCGGTGCTCAAGCCGTGTCAGAACGGTTTCGTGGCGTAGGCGGACCCACGGTTCCAGCGGTCAGCGGGCTGATCATTCTAGCGTTCGGCGTAGCGCAGGAACTGCCAGGCCAGCACAGTCAGCGCAATCGTCTCCGCGATCGATACGACTAGAAGCGGCGGATGGATGGATGCCGAGTTCCAGAATACGATCATGTTGGCTAGTGGGAATACCAGGTATGTGAACAGGTCCACGGCGGTCTGCAGGCGCTTGCGTGTGGCGCGGCCGACGTCGCTACGGTGGTAAGCCTCCCAGCCGAACACGGGGGCCGGGGCATCGCTGAGTTCCGTTAGTCGCGGCCCCAGGTGGTCGCGTATGTAGCGGCCGATCGCCGAGATCTTTTCGTCGTTGACAAGGTAGGTCCAGCCGAGGACGAGGCAGATCATGGGGGGAACGAGCAATAGCTGGGAGCGTTTGGTCTGGACTGTGATCGCCAGGACAGCAGTGGAAGCGGCGAGTGTGAAGTAGAGCAAGTTGTCTCGGAAGCCGATCCGTGCCTTTTGCTCCTCCTTGATCCGGTCGTACTCGGCCAGGAGCAGCTTGCTCTCAGTGACGTCCTCAGTGGCCATGATGCCCCTCTTCGAGAAGGCTGAACGGTAGTCGGATAAGAATCTAATCACCTTATTTCTGGCCGGGTTTGACGATTCGAAGGGCTACGCTGTGATCCATGCCCCTGGCGCAGAGGCAGGTCATCGCCGGTCGCGGGCAGACAAGCCAGTCCTAGTGAGGTGTCAGGTGCGTTCGTCCGGAGGAAAGATCGTTGTTTTTACTGCGCTGCCTCTGGAGTACCGGGCCGTGAGGGCTCGGATGGAGAACCTGCAGAGGGTGGATCATGAGGCAGGGACGATCTTTGAGCGCGGCCATGTCCCAGGAACCGCCTGGGAGGTGTACCTCGCGCGGGTTGGCCAGGGGAACCAGGCAGCAGCGATTTTGACCGAGCGCGCCATTGGCATGATCAGGCCCGAGGCTGTCTTCTTTACGGGGATCGCCGGTGCGCTCAAGCATGATGTTGCGCTAGGTGATGTCGTCGTCGCGACACGGGTCTTCGCTTACCACGGTGGAAAGCAGGAGGAAAAATTCAAGCCCCGGCCCGAGATGTGGCAGGCGTCGCACCGCCTGGAGCAGGTGGCTGGCTATGTTGCGCTGGATGCGCAGTGGGCGGATGAGTTGCTGTCTGAGGGGCGCGAAGTTCCAGAGGTGCACTTCAAGCCGATCGCTGCCGGTGAGGCGGTCGTGAATGCTTCCATGTCTGCGCTCCAAGTCCTGCTGGACGAGCATTACAACGGCGTCGCGGCGATCGAGACGGAAGGAGCCGGTTTCGCAGGTGCCGCATCCATGGCTGGCCAGGTTCCTGCGCTGGTCATCCGTGGGATCAGTGATCGTGCCGACGGTAGCAAGCAGCATACGGACAGCGGTGGATTTCAGCGGATCGCTGCGGAGAGCGCTGCGGCAATGACCATCGCCGTCATCAGGGCGTTGACATCTCCAGGCGGAGCTGAGGCCGAGCCGTCGAACCCGCAGATCGTTGCCTCCACCCCCTCCTCCGTCGCTGGCCTTCCTGACAGCGAGAAGCTCAAGGAGCCACTGCCGGTCGTCTGGCGGAGAACATTGTTGCCGTCGTGGTCCAGCGAGGGTGCCACCCTGGAGGTGCACTTGATCCCGGAGTGCAGCGTTCGGCTGCCGATGCGACAGATGAACCAGCTCAAGGACGGCCTTGTGTCTGCGGGAAGGTCTGAAGCGGTATTCACGACCACCGAGGCAGTGTCCCGTGTTCTTGAGGCCGACTTCGCCGCCGCGTTCGTCCGGGATCCCAACCGCGGTGGGAGCGTTGGCTTGGCGATCTCGCAGGCCGGTCAGCGGAGTTGCTGGGAACCGCTCCCGCGCCCCTCCCACATTCCGGTGCTCGACCCTGAGTACACGCAAAAGCGCATCGCGCACTTGCTCCGGTTGCTGTTGCGTCTCCATGCTGTCCCGCAGACTCGGTACGCTCCCGCGCTGGGTATTGACCCCGCCGAGTTCCTGACGGTGATGAGTCTCGATACCGCCAGAACATCCCACAGAGCGACCCTGGCGCGCGGTGGCGGCGGTGGCCCGGTGCATGTCCTGCCCGACGAGGTCTGGGACGCTGCAACCATCGATGCCGCCGTGCCGACGATCGCCGAGGAACTCACTCTGAGGCTCATGCAGCATTTCCAGGCCCCGGGAGATCGTCGGCTGTTCTGATACGGAGTCCCGGCTCGCTTCTTGGGGACTTGGTTGTCGCCTTGAACGACGATGCTGGCAAGACTTGGTCCGGCGCGGTCGGCCTCGGCGTGTTCGAGGGGATGGTCTCCGCGGGGCGTGAGGCTGCTGGGATACTGCCCGCATGGTGAACCGCTTGGCCGATGCCACCTCCCCGTACCTGTTGCAGCACGCCGAGAACCCCGTCGACTGGTGGGAGTGGGGCCCCGAGGCGTTCGAGGAGGCGGAGCGGCGGGGGGTGCCGGTGCTGCTGTCGGTGGGGTACGCGGCCTGCCACTGGTGTCACGTGATGGCGCACGAGTCGTTCGAGGACGAGGCGACGGCGGGGTTCCTGAACGAGCGGTTCGTGGCGGTGAAGGTCGACCGGGAGGAGCGGCCGGACGTCGACGCGGTGTACATGGAGGCGGTGCAGGCGGCCACGGGGCAGGGCGGGTGGCCGATGACGGTGTTCCTGACGCCGGGGAAGGAGCCGTTCTACTTCGGGACGTACTTCCCGCCGGAGCCGCGGCACGGGATGCCCTCGTTCCGGCAGGTGCTGGAGGGGGTGGACAAGGCGTGGACGGGGCGGCGGGACGAGGTCGCCGCCGTGGCCGGGCGGATCGGGCGGGACCTGGCGGAGCGGGCCTCGGTGTACGCGGTGGGCAGCGGGGTGGCGGAGCTGCCGGGGGAGGGTGAACTGCACGGGGCGGTCGTGGAGTTGACGCGGTCGTTCGACGAGCGGCGGGGCGGGTTCGGCGGGGCGCCGAAGTTCCCGCCGTCGATGGTGCTGGAGTTCCTGCTGCGGCACCACGCGCGGACCGGGTCCGAGGCGGCGCTGCAGATGGTGGAGCGCACCTGCGAGGCGATGGCGCGCGGCGGGATCTACGACCAGTTGGGCGGCGGCTTCGCCCGGTACGCGGTGGACGCGACCTGGACGGTGCCGCACTTCGAGAAGATGCTCTACGACAACGCGCTGCTGCTGCGGGTGTACCTGCACCTGTGGCGGGCCACCGGCGAGGAGCGGGCGCGCCGGGTCGCGCTGGAGACCGCCGACTTCCTGCTGCGCGAACTGCGCACCCCCGAGGGCGGGTTCGCCTCCGCGCTGGACGCCGACTCGCTGGACGCGGCGAGCGGGAAGAACGCCGAGGGCGCGTACTACGCCTGGACGCCGGAGCAGCTGGAGCAGGTGCTCGGGGCGGCGGACGCGGCCCTCGCGGTGGAGCTGTTCGACGTCACCGGGACGTTCGAGCACGGCAGTTCGGTGCTGCAGCTGCTCAAGGACCCCGAGGACGAGGGGACGTACCGGGAGATCCGGGCGAAGCTGTTCGAGGCGCGGGCCGGGCGCCCGGCCCCCGCGCGGGACGACAAGGTGGTGGCGGCCTGGAACGGCCTGGCGATCGCCGCGCTCGCCGAGGCCGGCGCGCTGCTGGAGCGCCCCGACCTGGTCGAGGCCGCCGAACGCGCCGCCGACCTGCTGATCGCCGTCCACCTCACGCCCGAGGGGCGGCTGCTGCGCACCTCCCGGGACGGGCGGGCGGGCGCCAACGCGGGCGTGCTGGAGGACTACGCGGACACCGCCGAGGGCTTCCTCGCGCTGTACGCCGTCACCGGGGAGAGCTCCTGGCTGCAACTGGCCGGGGAGCTCCTCGACCTGGTGCTGCTGCACTTCACCGACGAGGCGTCCGGCGCGCTGTACGACACCGCCGACGACGCCGAGCAGCTGATCCGCCGCCCGCAGGACCCCACCGACAACGCCACCCCGTCCGGCTGGACCGCCGCCGCCGGCGCCCTGCTCACGTACGCCGCGTACACCGGCTCGGCGCGCCACCGCACCGCCGCCGAACGGGCGTTGGGCATCGTCTCCACCCTCGGCACCCGCGCCCCCCGGTTCACCGGCTGGGGCTTGGCCGTCGCCGAGGCGCTGCTCGACGGGCCCCGCGAGGTCGCCGTGGTCGGCCCGGCCGACGACCCGGACCGGGCCGCGCTGCACCTGGCCGCGCTGCGCTCCACCGCGCCCGGCGCGGCCGTCGCCGTCGGCGAACCCGGCGACACCGAGGTGCCGCTGCTCGCCGACCGACCGCTGCTGGACGGACGGCCCGCCGCGTACGTGTGCCGGCACTTCGCCTGCGAGCTCCCCACGGCGGACGCCGCCGAACTCGCCGCCCGCCTGCGGGGGCGGTAGCGGGCCGGAAACCGTTGGTCACGGACGACCGCCCCGGGGGAGGATGCGGCAATGGGCTGGACACTCACCACGTCACTGGACGCGTTCCGCACCGCAGCCGGGGCTTTCCTCGCGGCCGATCCCGTCGAGAACACCGTGCTGCTCACCGTCCTCGACCGCATCGACCGGGACGGGCCGCGGGCCTACGGCGAAACGCCGCCCGAGTACGGCTGGTGGCGCGAACCGGACGGCACCGTCACCGGCGCCACCCTGCGCACCCCGCCGTACGGGCAGCGCCTCGGCCGGATGGGCACCGCCGCCGCCGAGGAGCTCGCCCGGGCGCTCGCCGACCGGCCGCAGCGGCCCGAGGACGCGGGCGGCGGCCGGGAGACGGTGTTCGCCTTCGCCGCCGAATGGGCCCGGCGCACCGGCCTCGGCTGGGCCGTCGCCTCCGACGAACGGCTGTACCGGCTCGGCGAGTTGACCCCGCCGCCGGCCCCGCCCGCCGGTCGGCCCCGCCCCGCCGCACCCGCGGACCGGGACCTGGTCGCGCACTGGCTCGCCGCGTTCTGCACCGAGGCCGGGATCAGCGCCCCCGGCGACGTGCAGGCCGACGCCGACCAGCGGATCGCCGCCGGCACCCTGCTGCTCTGGGAGACCGGCGACGGCCGCACCACCGCCCTGGCCGGAGCGAGCCCGGCCGTCGCCGGCATGTCCCGGATCGGCCCCGTCTACACCCCGCCCGAGCACCGCGGCCACGGCTACGCGAGCGCCCTGACGGCGGCGGCCTCCGCCCGCGCGCGGGCCGGCGGCGCGGCCGAGGTGCTGCTCTACACCGACCTCGCCAACCCCACCAGCAACGCGATCTACCGGCGCATCGGCTACGTCCCGGTCGGCGACGCGGCGAACGTCGTCTTCCGCTGAACCGGAGGACCGCGGCGCGCTACTCCCAGTCCCAGCGCAGGCCGAGCAGGCAGGGCGGCAGGTCGGCGGCGACCAGGTGGGCGCAGTGGTGGCCGTCGAGGGTCAACTCCTCGGTCTCCAGCGGGGACTGGCCGGGGGTGCGCAGGGTGAAGCGGTCGCAGCGGACCGGGAGGGCGGCGGCGGAGAAGGTGACCTGCAGGACGTACTGGCCGGCGCCCGCGTTGAAGCCGCGGACGTACTCGTGGCTGGGCCCGGCCGACGGGGCCTCGTCGAAGCCGTAGCCGAGCAGGTGGGTGTCGCCGGTGCGCAGGCGGCGGTCGAGGAGGAGTTCGGCGACCAGCAGGTTGGCGGCGGGGTCGCGGCGGATCCGGCCGGGCCGGCAGTTCTCCTCGGCCCGGACCCGGACGCGTTCGATGTCGCAGCCCGGATCGCCCTGGTAGATGGCCAGGTAGCGGTCGATGCCGTCGCGGTGCGCGCGCAGCACGTGCTGGGAGTCGCGGCGCAGCAGCCGCCGGTCCGCGCCGACCCGGATCCGCTCGATGTGGGTGATGGTGTGCAGGCCGGTGTCGGGCGGTCCGGACAGGACGGCGAGCAGCCCGTCGACGGCCTCGGCGGGGCTGATCAGGTCCCGGTAGGGGCGGACCGCCGGCCCGGCCGGCGCGGGGTCGGGGACGCTGCGGCGGGGGCCGAGCAGCCGGGTCAGCGAGTGCTCGGGCAGGTCCAGCAGTTCCTCCAGCACCGCGACGGCGCGCAGCGACTCGGCCCGCTCGGGCCGCCGCAGCCCCTGCTGCCAGTAGCTGAGGCTGGTCACCCCGACCCGCACGCCGCGCTGCGCGAGCCGTTCGCGCAGCCGGTGCAGAGCCAGCCCGCGGGCGGCGATCGCGGCCCGCAGCGCGAGGTGGAACGGCCCGGTGCGCAGGGCGAGGGCCAGGTCGGACGGTGCGGTCGGCTGCTGCATGGCCACCTCCTCGATCGACCGTGAATATTCACACCTCGCGGCCGCCCTGTCATCGGACCGGACGATATCCGCGCTGCCCAGGTCCGCCGCGTTCACACCGCCGCCGACCCCGTTCACACCCCGGCCGCCGGGCGGGCCGCGGCCGTTGACCTGCGCCCCGGCCCGGCCGGATGCTCGTCCCGCGCCGTCCGGACGCCGCCCCCCACATCCACTCCTCGCCCCTGCCAGGAGGCCGAACCCCCATGCCACACCTCCCGATCCGGCTGCGCCGGACGGCCGCCGCACTCGCCCTGGGCGTCCTCGCCCCGGTGCTGGGCACGGCCGCCACCGCCACCCCCGCCCGGGCGGCCACCGCCCCCACGACGGCCGCCGCCCCCGCCGCGCCCCAGGCCCCGGCCCTGGCCGGCACCTCGCGCATCCTCAACCTCACCATGCAGGCCCAGCAGCAGACCAACTGGTGCTGGGCGGCCAGCGGCAACACCATCGCCACGTACTACGGCTACACCTACAGCCAGAACCAGTTCTGCAACCTCGCCTTCGGACGCTCCGTCAACTCCTCCTGCCCCAACAGCCAGGCCAGCCTGGCGGAGGTGCAGAACGCGCTGTACCGGATCGGCATCAGCACCGGCTCGTACGTCAACGGCTACCTGCGCTACGCCACCGTGCAGGGCGAGATCGACGCCGGCCGGCCCGTCGAGACCCGGATCCAGTGGAGCTCCGGCGGCGGCCACATGAACGTCCTCTACGGCTACGACACCGGCAGCAACTGGCTGTACTGGGGCGACCCGTGGCCGTCCGACTACCGCTACAACTGGGGCGACTACAACTACTACGTGAGCAACGGCTCCTTCTCCTGGACCCACTCCCTGTACCGGATCGGCGCGTGAGGAGCCCCGCCATGAACAGCCACCACCGCGTCCGCACCGCCCGCACCGCGACCGCCCTCACCGCCGTCGCGCTCGCCCTCGTCCTCGCGCCCGCGGCCCACGCCGCCGACGCCCCCGGGGCCCCCGCCGCACCCGGCGCCGGCGAACTCGCCGCCGCCCGCACCGCGACCCAACAGCCCGCCGTACTCGACAAGTTGGGGCACTTCTTCGCCCGCAAGGGCGTGCCGCCCACCCAGCAGCTCGGGATCAGCGCGGCCGACGAGGCCAAGGCCGCGACCGCCGCCGCACCCCGGCTCACCGGGGACACCGTGCCCGTCTACACCCTCTCCGCCGCCTTCGTCTCCGGCCGGGCCGGGGCCGAGGTCGCCGAGGCCGGGTTCACCGCGACGACCGCCGTCGCCGCGGACGGACAGCGCGCCTCGGTCTGGACCGCCCGGCAGAACGGGAGCTGGCGGGTCGTCAACATCGCCTCCGGCAGCGACGAGGCCGACTACGCCGCCAAGGCCGCGGCCGACGGCGGCACCGCCTTCCGCGAACCCCAGATCAACGCCTGGTACGAGCTCAAGGACGGCCGCGTCCTGCCGCTCGACGACGAGGCCCGCCGCTCGGTCGGCGCCCGCGGCAGCACCCTCGCCGCCTACCAGCGGCTGGTCCGGCAGCGCTACGGGGACAAGCTGCCCGGCTCCGCGTACGACGCCTCCGGCAAGGCCGGCGGCTTCACCGCGGAGAGCGCCGCACCGCAACCCGACCGGACGGCGCCGCTGCTCACCGCGGGCAGCGCGATCGGGCTGACCGCCCTGGTCGGCACGGCGCTGGGCCTGCGCCGCCGCAAGGCCCGCATCACGTACTGACGCGCACACCGAGCACCGGACCCGCACCAGGACGCCCGCCGTCGGAGACGGCGGGCGTCCGCCGTGCGCGGGGGCCTCGACCGGACAGGGCCTCGACCGGACAGGGCCTCGGCCGGGCCGGGCCTAGCGGGCGGTGCCGGCGAAGGTGCGGCGGTAGGCGAGGGGGGAGACGCCGATCGCGCTGTGCAGGTGCTGGCGCAGCGAGACGGGGTTGGCGAAGCCGACGCGGGTGGCGATCTGGTCGATGGTGAGGTCGGTGGCCTCCAGGAGGTGGCGGGCCAGGGCGATGCGCTGCTGGGTGAGCCAGCGGCCGGGGCTCTGGCCGGTCTCCTCCTGGAAGCGGCGGGCGAAGGTGCGGGTGCTCATGGCGGCGTGGGCGGCGAGTTCGGCGAGGGTGAGGGGCCGGTGGAGCCGGGTGAGCGCCCACTCGCGGGTGGGGGCGGTGCCGGTGCTGCCGGTGGTGGGGACGGGCCGCACGACGTACTGGGCCTGGCCGCCCTCGCGCCAGGGCGGGACGACGCAGATCCGGGCGGCCCGGTTGGCGGCGGCGGTGCCGTGGTCGCTGCGCAGGACGTGCAGGAAGAGGTCGATGCCGGAGGCGGCGCCCGCCGAGGTGAGGACGTCGCCGTCGTCGACGAACAGCACGTCGGGGTCGAGCCGGACGTGCGGGAAGAGCGCGCGGAAGCGGTCGGCGAGGGCCCAGTGGGTGGTGGCGGGGCGGCCGTCGAGGAGTCCGGCGGCGGCGAGGACGAAGGCGCCGGTGCAGATGGAGATCAGCCGGGTGCCGGGCCGGACCAGGGCGAGCGCGGCGGCGGTCGCCGGGTCGAGCACGGCGGTCTCGGGGACGGGTGCGAACGGCGGGATCACCACGGTGTCGGCCTCGGCGAGGACCTCGGGCCCGTGGTCGGGGGCGACGGTGAAGTCGGCGTCGGCACGGACCGGCCGGCCGTCGACGGTGCAGGTGGACAGCCGGTAGAGGCCGTCGGTGCTGCCGAACACCCGCTTGGGGATGCCCAGTTCGAACGGGTACACGCCGTCCAGGGCGAGCACGGCGACCCGGTGCGGCGGCGGAGCGGGGGCGGTGGCCATGGCGGACCTCCTGGCAGGATTCCATCGAACGGTGACCATCTTGCCACTCACGTCCGGCCGCCCGCCGCCGCGAGGCTGGAGCACATGACGACGGACGAGACGAACACCAAGACGGACACCAAGGCGAGCACGAACACGAGCACGGGCGCGGACGCGGACACGATGCGCGCGGTCAGCCAGGACGTCCTCGGCGGCCCCGAGGTGCTGCGGGTGGTGGAGCGCCCCCGCCCGCGGCCGGGGGCGAGCGAGGTGCTGGTGCGGGTCCGGGCGGCGGGCCTGAACCCGACCGACTGGAAGCACCGGGCGGCCGGGATCTTCCTCGGCGAGCCGCCGTTCGTGCTCGGCTGGGACGTGGCGGGCACGGTCGAGGCGGTCGGCCTCGGCGTCACGCTGTTCGCGCCGGGCGACGAGGTGTTCGGCATGCTGCCCTACCCGCACGGGGTCGGCGCGCACGCCGAGTACGTGACCGGCCCGGCCCGGGCCTTCGTCCGCCGCCCCGCCCCGGTGGACGTGGTGCAGGCGGGCGCGCTGCCGCTGGCCGCGCTGACGGCCTGGCAGGCGCTGGTGGACACCGCGCAGGTCCGGGCCGGGGACCGGGTGCTGGTGCACGCCGCGGCCGGCGGGGTCGGACACCTGGCGGTGCAGATCGCCAAGTCCCGCGGCGCGCACGTGATCGGCACCGCCAGCGCGGGCAAGCACGACTTCCTGCGCCGGATCGGGGTGGACGAGCCGGTCGACTACCGGGCGGTCGACTTCGCCGAGGCGGTGCGCGACGTCGACGTCGTGCTCGACACCATCGGCGGCGACTACCAGCTGCGCTCGCTGCGCACGCTGCGCCGGGGCGGCCTGCTGGTGTCGATCCTGCCCGTCCCGGCCGAGGGCCTGGCCGAGGAGGCGGCCCGGCTCGGGGTGCGGACCGCGCTGCTGCTGGTGGAGGCCGACCACGCGGGCATGACCGCCGTCGCCGACCTCGCCGAACGCGGCCTGCTGCGGGCCGAGATCGCCGGGACGTTCCCGCTCGCCGAGGCCGCGAAGGCGCACGAGCTGGGCGACGGCGGGCGGGTCGCGGGCAAGCTGGTGCTGCTGCCGACGGACTGAGCCCGGCCCCGGCTCCGGTCAGCGGGTGCCGAGTTCCTGGAGGTGCCGCAGGGCCTGGTCGAGCAGGTCGGCGAGGTCGTCCCGGCCCCCGCGGTCGGCCCAGTACAGGGAGGTCTCGGTGAGCGCGGCGGAGATCGCGGCGGCGGTGACCCGCAGTTCGAGGGGGGAGGCGTCCGGGGCGGCCCGTTCGGTGAGCAGGTCCAGCAGCGTGCCGCGCGGCCGGCCGGAGCCCTCCAGCATCCGGACCCGGACGGACGGGACGGAGGCGGCCAGCCGCATCCGCTCGTACAGCTCGGTGCGCTCGTGCTCGGCGGGCATCCGCCGGACCAGCCCGACCAGCACCTCGCGGGCCGAGGTCAGGAAGGGCTCGCCCGCCGGCCGGGCCCGGATCGCGTCGGCCACCAGCGGGTCGTACTCGTCGGTGAGCAGCAGGTCCTCCTTCACCGGGAAGTACCGGAAGAAGGTGGACGGGGAGACCTCCGCCGCGGCCGCGATCTGGTCGACGGTGGTGGCCTCCCAGCCCTGTTCGGCGAAGAGCCGCAGCGCCTCCCGGCGCAGCGCCTGACGGGTCTTCAGCTTCTTGCGCTCGCGCAGCGACAGCGAGGCCTCGACGAGTTCCTCCGGCGAACCGGGCGCGCCGGGGGAGGAGTCGGACGGTCGGGGCCGGGCGCTGCGCGGGGCGGTCATGCCGGTGATTCTCCGCGATCGCCCGCCGCCGCGGCCACCGGCCGCACCGGCCCGCCCGGCACCGCACCGCCCGCCCGGCACCGCACCACCGGACACCCGACCGCCCGGCTCCGGGAGGGCGGCACGGGCACGGCGGAGCCGCCATCGGAGAGTTTCTCTCACATGGGGGTAACTCTCAAAAGATGGTCACCGTCAAGCGAAGAGCGGTCTGCAGGATTCCCACCTCTGGAATTGATGCGTTGTTGATCCCCGTTCGCCCTCGGAGCGTGCTGAACATGTCACTGTAGGTGGGGAGTTCTCTGACGGAGGGTCAGAAGACCTGTCGGCCGGCGGGAGGTTTGCCGATGGAGTACGGTGCGGCGCGGTTCTGGAGCGGCGTGGTCGGTGTGCTGGCCGCGCTGGCCGTCATAGCCGGGTACCTGGCGGGCGGTGCCCGCGTGGTCTGGGGCGTCTCCGCGGTGGAGGTGCTGGCGGTGATGGCCTGGGTCGGGTACCGCTTCCGCGGCCGGGCCCACCAGCGGGCGGCAGGCGAAGGGCCCGACGCGGCGCACTGCGAGCGCTGCCGTCGGGCCCGGGAGCGGCTGGAGGCCAAGGCCCAGCCGGTTCGCTACTGAGGAGTCGGTCGGAGGGGGTTCAGGAGGCGACGGTGTACGCCACCAGCGAGACCCCCACGTACTGCACGATGAACGCGCCCAGGGTGAAGGCGTGGAACACCTCGTGGAAGCCGAACCAGCGCGGTGACGGGTTCGGCCGCTTGAGGCCGTAGACCACGCCGCCGACGGTGTAGAGCGCGCCGCCGACGATGATCAGCGTCAGCACGGCCGCGCCGCCCTTGTGCAGGAAGTCCGGCAGGAAGAACACCGCCGCCCAGCCGAGGGCCAGGTAGCACGGGGTGTACAACCAGCGCGGCGCGCCGACCCAGAACACCCGGAACGCGATCCCGGCCAGCGCCCCGCCCCACACCAGCCACAGCAGCACCTGCTGCCGCGCGCCGTCCAGCAGCAGCATGGTGAACGGGGTGTACGTCCCGGCGATGATCAGGAAGATGTTGGCGTGGTCGAGCCGGCGCAGCACCGCCTCGCCGCGCGGCCCCCAGGTGAAGCGGTGGTAGACCGCGCTCACCCCGAACAGCATCCAGGCGCTCACCGAGTAGACGACGCAGGCGACCCGCGCCGCCGTCGAGTCGGCCAGGCAGATCAACACGATTCCGGCGGCCAGCGCGGCCGGGAACATCCCGGCATGCAGCCAGCCGCGCCACTTGGGCTTCACGAGCTCCAGTGCTTCCGCGGTCATGGACAGCATCTTACGGAACCGTAGGTTACTGGCGCGTAATGAAGTGGCGATCCTCACTCTTGTACGTTCTGGAGCAATAGGGGTGAGTGATCAAGGTCTCCCTCGGGCATCCGAGGGGTGGCCCCGAGCCCTCGAATCAGACAGTACGTAGTAAAAATCTCGTCAATGACGCCAATTCGACGAAGAAGGGGGCTCCTCCCGGGGCTACCGTGTAACCACCCTCAACCCCCGCGAAGCCGTCTCCTGGCCGAGATGGTGTGAAACGGAGCGATCGTGCCGCCTCAGATCTCTGCGCTCGCCGAGTCCGCGCCCACCCGCCACCAGCGCCTGGTGGACTGGGTGAACGAGATTGCCGACCTCACCCAGCCGGACCGCGTCGTGTGGTGCGACGGCTCGGAGGAGGAGTACCACCGCCTCGCCGGGCAGCTCGTCGCCCAAGGCACCTTCACCAAGCTCGACGAGACCAAGCGCCCGAACTCCTACTACGCGGCCTCCGACCCGTCCGACGTCGCCCGCGTCGAGGACCGCACCTTCATCTGCTCCGAGCAGGAGAAGGACGCCGGCCCGACCAACCACTGGAAGGCCCCCGCCGAGATGCGGGCCGTCTTCAGCGGCGAGGACGGCCTGTTCCGCGGCGCGATGCGCGGCCGGACCATGTACGTGGTGCCGTTCTCGATGGGCCCGGTCGGCTCCCCGCTGGCCGCGTACGGCGTCGAGATCACCGACTCCGCGTACGTCGCCGTCTCGATGCGCGTGATGACCCGGATGGGGCAGGCCGTGCTCGACCAGCTCGGCGAGGACGGCGAGTTCGTCAAGGCCGTGCACACGGTGGGCGCCCCGCTCGCCGAGGGCGAGGCCGACGTGCCGTGGCCGTGCAACAGCACCAAGTACATCTCGCACTTCCCGGAGACCCGGGAGATCTGGTCCTACGGCTCCGGCTACGGCGGCAACGCGCTGCTCGGCAAGAAGTGCTACGCGCTGCGGATCGCCTCCACCATGGCCCGCGACGAGGGCTGGCTGGCCGAGCACATGCTGATCCTCAAGCTCACCCCGCCGTCCGGTGAGGTGAAGTACGTCGCCGCCGCGTTCCCGTCCGCCTGCGGCAAGACCAACCTCGCCATGCTCCAGCCGACCGTCCCGGGCTGGAAGGTCGAGACCATCGGCGACGACATCGCCTGGATGCGGTTCGGCGCCGACGGCCGGCTCTACGCGATCAACCCGGAGGCGGGCTTCTTCGGCGTCGCCCCCGGCACCGGCGAGGACACCAACGCCAACGCCATCAAGACCCTCTGGGGCAACACCGTCTTCACCAACGTCGCGCTCACCGACGACGGCGACGTGTGGTGGGAGGGCCTCACCGAGGAGCCGCCCGCGCACCTCACCGACTGGCGCGGCAACGACTGGACGCCCGCGTCCGGCACCCCCGCCGCCCACCCCAACGCGCGGTTCGCCGTCCCCGCCGCGCAGTGCCCGACCATCGCCCCCGAGTGGGAGGACCAGGCCGGCGTCCCGATCTCGGCCATCCTGTTCGGCGGCCGCCGGGCCACCGCCGTCCCGCTGGTCACCGAGTCCTTCGACTGGCAGCACGGCGTCTTCCTCGGCGCCAACATCGCCTCCGAGAAGACCGCCGCCGCCGAGGGCACCGTCGGCGAGCTGCGCCGCGACCCGTTCGCCATGCTGCCGTTCTGCGGCTACAACATGGGCGACTACTTCGCGCACTGGCTCAAGGTCGGCGCCGAGGCGGACGCCGCGAAGCTGCCGAAGATCTACTACGTCAACTGGTTCCGGAAGAACGCCGACGGCCAGTTCGTCTGGCCCGGCTACGGCGAGAACAGCCGCGTCCTGAAGTGGATCGTCGAGCGCCTGGAGGGCACCGCGGCGGGCGTCGAGACCCCGATCGGCGTGCTCCCCGAGGTCGACGGCTTCGACCTGGACGGGCTGGAGCTCTCCGACGCCGACCGCGAGCTGCTGTTCACGGTCGACAAGGAGATCTGGAAGCAGGAGGCCGCGCTGGTCCCGGCCCACCTGGAGCTGTTCGGCGACCACACGCCGAGCGAGCTGTGGGACGAGTACCGGGCGCTGGTCAAGCGCCTGGGCGACTGACCCGGCAGGTGGCGAAACGTTCGCCCCGCGTCCCGGAAGGGGCGCGGGGCGTCGTCGTTGCCGCGGCCGCTACGGCTGCGCGTAGCCGGACAGGAAGTCGCCGATCCGGGTGACCGCGTCCGTGATGTCCTCCGGGCGCGGGAGGGTGACCAGGCGGAAGTGGTCCGGGTCGGGCCAGTTGAAGCCGGTGCCCTGGACGATCAGGATCCGCTGGGAGCGCAGCAGGTCCAGCACCATCTGCGCGTCGTCCTTGATCTTGTAGACCTGCGGGTCGAGCCGTGGGAAGGCGTACAGCGCGCCCTTCGGCTTCACGCAGGAGACGCCGGGGATCTCGTTCAGCAGCTTGTACGCCGCGTCCCGGGAGGCGAGCAGCCGGCCGCCGGGCAGGATCAGGTCGCGGATCGACTGCCGGCCGCCGAGCGCGGCGGCGACCGCGTGCTGGGCGGGCATGTTGGCGCACAGCCGCATCGAGGCCAGCACGTTGAGGCCCTCGATGTAGGAGCGGGCCCGGTGCCGGTCGCCGGAGAGCACCATCCAGCCGGAGCGGAACCCCGCCACCCGGTAGGACTTGGACATGCCGTTGAAGGTGACGCAGAACAGGTCGGGCGCCAGGGTGGCCAGCGGGGTGTGCTCGACGCCGTCGTACAGGATCTTGTCGTAGATCTCGTCCGCGTAGACCACCAGCTTGTGCCGGCGGGCGAGTTCGGCGATCCCCTCCAGCAGCTCGCGCGGGTAGACCGCACCGGTCGGGTTGTTCGGGTTGATCACCACGATCGCCCGGGTGCGGTCGGTGACCTTCGCGGCGATGTCGGCCAGGTCCGGGTACCACTCGGCCTGCTCGTCGCAGCGGTAGTGCACGGCGGTGCCGCCGGCCAGCGAGACCGAGGCCGTCCACAGCGGGTAGTCGGGGGCCGGGACGAGCACCTCGTCGCCGTCGTCGAGCAGCGCGGTCATCGCGAGCTGGATCAACTCGGAGACGCCGTTGCCCAGGTAGACGTCCTCGACCGACAGGCCGTGCAGCCCGCGCTCCTCGTAGTGCATCACCACGGCCCGCCGGGCCGACAGCAGGCCCTTCGAATCGCCGTACCCGTGCGCCGAGTTGAGGTTGCGGAGGATGTCCTGGAGGATCTCGGGCGGCGCCTCGAAGCCGAACGCGGCGGGGTTGCCGGTGTTGAGCTTCAGGATGCGGTGGCCCTGCTCCTCCAGCCGCATCGCCTCGTCGAGCACCGGGCCGCGGATGTCGTAGCAGACGTTGGCGAGCTTGCTGGACTGGATGACCTGCATACCCGCCTACTTTACGGGCGCGCCACACCGATCACCGAGTGCTGTTCGCCACCTGGACACGGACGGGCGAACCGCCCCGCGGGGGTAGGGTCGCGGCGGACCGTCAGGGGAGGGGCCGGATGACCGGGGCAGTGGTCGGAGCCGTACTGGGACTCTTCGCGGGCGCACTGCTGCGCCCCGCGGTGGCGCGCTACGCGGTGCCGCCCGGCGAGCCGTGGGGCAGCTGCCTGCCCACCCCGCTCGGCCGGTGCGTCCGGCACGGCGAACGGACCGGGCCCCCGCCGCTGGCCGTCGAGGCGGTCGCCGCCGCGCTCGGCGCGGCCCTGGGCGGCTGGGCGCCGGGCCGCTGGCTGCCGCTGCTGGTGTGGCTGGCGCTGTTCGGCACCGTGCTGGGCTTCGTGGACGCCGCGGTCAAGCGGCTGCCCGACGCGCTCACCCTGCCGCTGTTCCTCGGCACCGCCGTGCTCGTCCCGCTCACCGACCACCGCCCGGCGGTCTGGCTGCGCTGCGCGCTGGCCGCGGGCGTCCTCGGACTGCTGTTCCTGCTGCTGGCGCTGCTCGCCCCGATGGGCCTGGGCGACACCAAGCTGGCCCCGTCGCTGGGCGCCGCCCTGGCGCTCGGCGGCTGGCGCGCGGTGTACGGGGGCCTCTTCTACATGTGGCTGGTCGCCGGGCTCTGGGCGGTGGCGCTGCTGGTGCTGCGCCGCGCGGGCCGCCGCACCGAACTGGCCTTCGGCCCGGCGATGCTGCTCGGCACCCTGGCGGCACTGCTGGCGGCCGCCCACCGCTGACCGGCCGGGGCTCGAACGGCCGGAGCCGGAACGGACCGGGGCTCGAACGGCCGGGGCCGGAACGGACCGGGACATGGGCGGGGCCCGTCGTACCCCAGCGGTACGACGGGCCCCTGTGAGTCCACCTGCCCCACCCTCGAGGAGCGGCGCACCGGTCTCCGGGTGCTACTGCATGTTGTGGGCGAAGGCGCCGACGTTGTTGGAGAAGTCGTTGCCGTTGTTGGCGTCCCAGTTGGTCGACCAGGTCATCGCGCCGCGGATGGTCGGCCACTTGGCCGGCGGGACGAAGCTGCCGCAGTGGTTGCCGGTGGCCAGGCAGTCCAGCGCGTTGTTCACCACGGTGGAGTTGACGTAGCCGCCGCCCGCCGCCTTGGTGGAGGCCGGGACGCCGATGCCGACCTGGTCCGGACGCAGGCCGCCCTGGATGTGGGTGCAGACCTGCGCGGTGATGAAGTCGATGGTGCCCTGGGTGTACACCTTGCCGTCGCAGCCGTTCATGCCGCCCGAGTTGTAGAACTGGGTGTTGACGACGGTCAGGATGTCCTTGGTGTTCAGCGCGAGCTGGAAGTACGCACCGGCGGTGGAGTACATGCCGATGGTCTCGGGCGCCATGGTCAGGATGAAGTTGGGGCCGACCTTGGACTGCAGGGTGTGCAGCGCCTGCGACATGTAGGTCGGGTCGACGCCGTTCTCCAGGTCGACGTCGATGCCGTCGAAGCCGTACTGCTGGATCAGGCCGTACGCCGAGTTGGCGAAGTTGGCGGCCGCGGTGGCGTTGCCGACCGAGATGGCGCCGTTCTGGCCGCCGATGGAGAGGACGACCTTCTTGCCGGCCGCGTG
The DNA here is from genome assembly GCF_003751605.1 of Kitasatospora cineracea. NCBI lineage: Bacteria > Bacillati > Actinomycetota > Actinomycetes > Kitasatosporales > Streptomycetaceae > Kitasatospora > Kitasatospora cineracea. Next base: position 543,743 of record NZ_RJVJ01000001.1, on the reverse strand, counting down.
CTTGGCGGCGATGTCGGCCTTGAACTGGGCGTCGGTGTAGCCGCCGAGCTTGGTGGCCAGCGCCGGGTCCAGGGTGAAGGAGATGCCGCCCTGGGTGGTGGTCGCGTCGGCGAAGGAGACCGCGATGATGTCGTACGCGGACTGCACGTCGGAGAGCTTCTGCACGGTCGAGCCGTTGTCGAAGTTCTGCCAGTAGCCGGTCAGCACGTGCTTCGGCAGGCTGCTGTTCGACGGCGGGTTGCTGGTGCTCGACGAGGCGGACGGCGACGGCGAGGAGGACGCCGAGGCCGACGGGGAGGAGCTCTTGGTCGGGGAGGCCGACGCGGACGGCGACGCGCTCCTGGTCGGCGAGGCGGAGGCCGACGGCGAGGCCGAGGTGGCGGAGGCCGACGGGGTCGGGGAGGCGGTGCCGCCCGGGCCGATCAGCTGGACGTCGTCCGCGTAGTAGGTGGGCTGGCCGTACCAGCCGTGCAGGTAGAGCGTGACGCTGGTGGTGTTGGCGCCGGTGGTGAAGGTGGTGTTCAGCTGGTTCCAGGCGCTCTGCGCCGACCAGGTGGACGGGTCGGTGCCGCCGGTGCCGCGGGCGCCCAGGTAGACGTACTGGCCCTGGACCCAGCCGTTCAGCGTGTAGGCCGTGTTGGGGAGCACCGAGACGGTCTGGGTGCACTCCGCGGTGTCGCCGGCGCCGGGGGTGGCGGCCAGCGCGCCGGTGCCCGAGTGCACCGGGGTGGAGACCGCGGTGGCGGTGCCGGCGCAGGTCCAGCCGGCCAGGCCGGAGTCGAAGCCGCCGTTGGCGACCAGGTTGCCGACCGCGGCGTTCGCGCCGCCGGCCGACAGGGCCAGGCCGGTGCCGGCCAGGGCCAGCGCGGTCGCGGTGGCGAGCACCGCCGGGATCTTGTTGCGGCGCCGGTGGGACGGCTGCTGCAGGGTACGGGCCATGGCAGGCTCCAGTGCAGGGGAGTGGGGGTGTGGGGAGGCACGCTGGGAAGGCCGGAGGAGAGCCGCCGCGGTGGGGGTCGCGGCGGCTCCGCTGTGGGGGAGGGTCCGATGTGGTGCTGACCACACGCTGGACTAGACCAATGGCAAGCGTCAAGACCCGGAATCCGGTTTAGGGGGTGTTTAAGGATTCGGAGACCGTTCCGTAGCCGTCCCCGTGCGCGCACTGTGACAAGACCGGTACCTGCGGTTTTGCCGTGCGCAAACCCGGGCGGAGTAGGCTGCCGCAGGGATTTCGCACCCGGAGCAATCAGCACGGAGGGGCCGTTCACGATGGGTCTGCGCGATGTGGTGGAACGCACGCCGGGGCTGCGCAGCCTGCTGGACCGGGCCTACCGGCTGTACGGCCGCCGGGTCGAGGTGCACCTGGCCAACACCCCGCACCACATCGGCGTGATCCTGGACGGCAACCGCCGCTGGGCCAAGGCCACCGGCGGCAGCACCGCCTACGGCCACCAGCGCGGCGCCGACAAGATCAGCGAGTTCCTGGGCTGGTGCGCGGAGACCGAGGTCCGGGTGGTCACCCTCTGGATGCTCTCCACCGACAACCTGGCCCGCCCCGCCGAGGAGCTCGTCCCGCTGCTGGGCATCATCGAGGACACCGTGCAGGGCCTGGTCGAGGCCGGCCGCTGGAAGGTCCACCCGGTGGGCGCGCTCGACCTGCTGCCCGCCCGCACCGCCGAGGTGCTCAAGCAGGCCGCCCAGGACACCGAGCACGTCGACGGGCTGACCGTCAACGTGGCGATCGGCTACGGCGGCCGCCAGGAGATCGCCGACGCCGTCCGCTCGCTGCTCCAGGAGCACGCCGGGCGCGGCACCTCGATCGAGGAGCTGGCCGAGATCCTCGACGTCGAGCACATCGCCGAGCACCTCTACACCAAGGGCCAGCCCGACCCGGACCTGGTGATCCGCACCTCCGGCGAGCAGCGGTTGTCCGGTTTCCTGCTCTGGCAGTCCGCGCACAGCGAGTTCTACTTCTGCGAGGCGTACTGGCCGGCCTTCCGGAAGGTCGACTTCCTGCGGGCGCTGCGCGACTACCAGTTGCGCAACCGGCGGATGGGGCGCTGACCCCGGGTCAGGCTCCACTACCCGTGGGACGGGTGGGAAAACGTTCACCTGCTGTGATCCCGCCATTCGCTCCGGCGCGAATGCGGTGCCCCTCGCCTGGGAATACTCCCCTCAGACCGTCCCCCCGGCCAGCGGGGCCGCGGGGACCGGTGGGCCGCGGGTGACGTCGGGTCACCCGCTCTGGAGGGCTAGTGGTCAGTTCCAAGAGCCGCCGGACACCTGACCGGCGCACGTACGTCCTCGACACCAGCGTGCTCCTGGCCGACCCCCTCGCGATGACGCGGTTCGAGGAGCACGAGGTGGTCCTCCCGGTCGTCGTGGTGACGGAGCTGGAGGGCAAACGGCACCACCCGGAGCTGGGCTACTTCGCCCGCCAGGCGCTGCGGATGCTGGACGACTACCGGGTCCGGCACGGGCGGTTGGACGAACCGATCCCGGTCGGCGAGCTCGGCGGCACCATCCGGGTCGAACTGAACCACTCGGACACCTCGATCCTCCCGGCCGGCTACCGGGTCGGCGGCGGCGAGGCCGACACCCGGATCCTCGCGGTCGCCCGCAACCTGCAGGCCGAGGGCTACGACGTCACCGTCGTCTCCAAGGACCTGCCGCTGCGGATCAAGGCCAGCTCGGTCGGCCTGCTGGCCGAGGAGTACCGGGCCGAGCTGGCGATCACCTCCGGCTGGACGGGCATGACCGAACTGCACGTCCCCGCCGACCAGGTGGACCAGCTGTTCGCCGGGCAGGAGCACGCGCTGGAGGTCGAGGGCGCGGAGCAACTCCCGGTCCACACCGGCCTGGTGCTGCACTCCGAGCGCGGCCGGGCACTCGGCCGGGTGGCCCCCGACGGCCGGGTGCAGCTGGTGCGCGGCGACCGCGAGGCGTTCGGCCTGCGCGGCCGCAGCGCCGAGCAGCGGATCGCCCTCGACCTGCTGCTCGACCCGGAGATCGGGATCATCTCGATGGGCGGCCGGGCCGGCACCGGCAAGTCCGCGCTCGCCCTGTGCGCCGGGCTCGAAGCGGTCCTGGAGCGCCGCCAGCACCGCAAGGTGATGGTGTTCCGCCCGCTGTACGCGGTCGGCGGCCAGGAACTCGGCTACCTGCCCGGCAGCGAGGCCGAGAAGATGGGCCCCTGGGCGCAGGCGGTCTTCGACACCCTCTCCGCCGTCACCACGCCGGACGTGATCGAGGAGGTCATCTCCCGCGGGATGCTGGAGGTCCTGCCGCTCACCCACATCCGGGGCCGCTCGCTGCACGACGCCTTCGTGATCGTCGACGAGGCGCAGTCGCTGGAGCGCAACGTGCTGCTCACGGTGCTCTCCCGGATCGGCCAGAACTCCCGGGTGGTGCTCACCCACGACGTCGCCCAGCGGGACAACCTGCGGGTCGGCCGGTACGACGGGGTGGTCGCGGTGGTCGAGAAGCTGAAGGGCCACCCGCTGTTCGCCCACATCACGCTCACGCGTTCGGAGCGCTCGCCGATCGCCGCACTGGTGACCGAGATGCTGGAGGACATCCAGCCGTAGCCATAACCGGACACAACGGGGCAAAGGGGTCTGGCGCATAGCGTCAGGCCCCTTCGCTGTCAGTCGAACTGACGTCCCCTCGGCGGCCCCGCCGCCAAAGCCGCAGGTGGAAAAGTTTGTGAGATCCGCCACGGCCAAGGGAATTGCGTAGACACGCCCGCGTGCGGCATGGTGTGGGTTCTGTCAGGCCCCGCGTACGGCAAAAGCACGTCCGACGACCCCGGTCGGCGGACGGACAATTGAACACCGCAAGGCCGTACGCCGCTCGATCCAACCGAACTCCCGGGCTCCGTCCGGAGGTGCGGCCGAGCCCGTGCCTCCCGTGACCAGCGTTCGACGGAGGCCAGTGCCAGGGGCAGATACGCGCCCGTGCGGTCACAGGACGGGCGACGCTGGAAGGAAACCATGTGACTCGGATCTCGGTCCGGGGAGTCGCTGTCGCCTCCGCCACCGCGGTGACCGCCGTCGGTGCCGTCGTGGGTGCGGCCTCTGGCAGTGAGGGCAAGACCGTCCAGACGGTCGACGTCGCGAGCGCCACCCTGCTCGCCGACGCGCCCACCGGTGCACAGGCCCAGAACGTCAGCGACGGCATCAGCCGCCAGGCGAACGCCCAGCAGGTCTCCGCCGACACGGCCGCCAAGAAGGCCGCCGCCGAGGCCGCCCGGCAGAAGGCCGCGGTCGACGCCCAGGCGAAGGCCGACGCGGACAAGGCCGCCAAGGAGGCCGAGGCCAAGCGCGCCAAGGAGGAGGCCAACCGCGCCGCCGCCCGCAGCGTGCTCGCCACCGTCAGCCCCGGCTCGGTCCAGGACATGGCGCTGCAGATCGTCGGCGACCCCACCCAGTTCCAGTGCTTCAGCCAGATCGTGAAGCGCGAGAGCGGCTGGAACTACACCGCCACCAACGCCTCCTCCGGTGCCTACGGCCTGGTCCAGGCGCTGCCGGGCTCCAAGATGGCCTCGGCCGGCGCGGACTGGCGGACCAACCCCGAGACCCAGATCAAGTGGGGCCTCAACTACATGAACAGCCGCTACGGCAGCCCCTGCGGCGCCTGGTCGTTCTGGCAGGCCCACAGCTGGTACTAGACCGGCCCCGCACGTGACGGAGGGCCCCGGCGCGTCCCGCGAGGACGCGCCGGGGCCCTCCGCGCTGCTGCCGCGGGACAGCCGCCACGGCGCGGGCCGCCCCGCCCGGGCGACGCTGACCAGTGCGCCGCGGGCGGTGACGGCTCGGTGCGGACGCGGGGAAGCGGAGCGGGTCCTGGTTTCTCTCCGCTCCCGGCCGGTCCGCCGGCAGAAGGTCCGTTCGGTACTTCTCCCGTTCCCCGGACCCGCCGGTCAAAACGTCCCCAAAGCCAGCGATTTGCCCGATTCCACCCGCAGCCGCCCGAGATACCCCCGAGACCGGGCCCCCCGGCGCCGGGTAGCGTTCCTCACCGACGACCGCGCGACCCGCGGCCGAGAGGAACCGACACGGGGGAGACCGGGCAGTGACGGAAGAAGAGCCGGGCGGCGGCCGCTGGCGCGGCATCGCCAAGATCGGAGCGGTCGCCGCCGGACTGTTCGCGGCCGCCGAACGCCGCCGCCGCGCGGCCATCTCCGCCGAGGCGCACGTCCTCGCCACCGAACAGGCCGTCGAACTCGCCGCCGAACGGGCCGCCCTGCGCACCGCCGAGCAGACGGCCCGTCAACTCGCCGGCCACGGCGCACCGGCCGACCCCGAAGGAGCGGTCGTGCGCACCGACGACACCGTCCCCGCCCCGCGCACCGCGCCGCCCGCCGAAGCCCCGGCCGCCGAACACCCGCTCGGCACCGCCCCGCTCGGCCGGCCGGCCAACCCGGTGGACGCGGTGCCCTGGTCGCTGCGGGTCGCCGCCGAGTCCACCTGGCGGCTGCTGCTGCTCGGCGTCGCCCTCTACGTGGTCCTCCGGGTCGTCGACACCCTCAAGCTCGTCGCCTTCGCCGCGGTCGCCGCCCTGCTCATCTCCGCGCTGCTCGAACCCACCGTCTCCTGGCTGCGCCGGTACGGCGTCCCCCGCTCGGTGGCCGCCGCCATCACCTTCCTGGCCGGCCTGGCCAGCATCGGCCTGGTCGGCTGGTTCGTGTTCTGGCAGGTCTCCAGCAACCTCGACCCGGTCACCATCCAGGTCCAGAACGGCGTCCGGCAGCTGCGCGACTGGCTGCTGACCGGCCCGTTCCACCTCACCCCGGACCAGCTCAACAACGTCACCAACCAGATCACCACCGCCATCGGCAAGAACTCCGAGCAGCTCACCTCGGCCGGCTTCACCGGCGTCACCATCGCCGTCGAACTGCTCACCGGCGTGGTGCTCACCGCCTTCACCACCTTCTTCCTGCTCTACGACGGCGCCCGGATCTGGAGCTGGGTGCTGCGCGGACTGCCCCGGCACTCCCGCTACGCGCTGGCCGGCGCCGGCCCCAAGGCCTGGGCCACCCTCACCGCGTACGTCCGCGGCACCGTCACCGTCGCCTTCATCGACGCGCTCTGCATCGGCATCGGGCTCTTCATGCTCGGCGTGCCGATGGCCATCCCGCTCGCGGTGATCATCTTCCTGGGCGCGTTCGTCCCGCTGGTCGGCGCGCTGGTCACCGGCACCATCGCGGTGCTGATCGCGGTGGTCACGGTCGGCCCGGCGAAGGCGCTGATCGCGCTGGCCATCCTGATCGGCGTCCAGCAGCTGGAGGGCCACATCCTCCAGCCGCTCATCCTCGGCCGCGCCGTCCGGGTCCACCCGCTCGCCGTGGTCCTCGGCGTCGCCGCCGGCTCCATCCTCGGCGGCATCCCCGGCGCGATCGTCGCCGTCCCGCTGATCGCCGTCACCAACACCGTCACCGGCCACCTCCGCCAGCGCAACGCCGCAGGCCAGGAGGTCTTCCAGGCCATCGAAGCCGCCCGGAAGCAGTGAAGCCCGCGCGCCCCGCCAGGGGCGCGCGGGGAACTGCGCGGGCAACCCCGGTGACGCAGAAGGTCCGCCCGAGGGGGAGAACCCCCTCCTCGGGCGGACCTTTCGCGCAGCAGGCTCAGCGGAGCAGCTGCGCCTCCGCGTCCAGCACCGCGGCGACGGCCTGGACGGTGGCGGCGACCTTGATCGCGGCCTGGATCACCTCGCGGTCGACCCCGGCCTTGCGCAGCACGCCCTCGTGCGAGTCGAGGCACTGGCCGCAGCCGTTGATCGCCGAGACGGCGAAGGACCACAGCTCGAAGTCGACCTTGTCGACGCCCGGGCTGCCGATGATGTTCATCCGCAGGCCGGCCCGCATCGTCCCGTACTCCTTGTCGGAGAGCAGGTGCAGCGTCCGGTAGTAGACGTTGTTCATCGCCATGATCGCGGCCGCGCCCTTGGCGGCCTCGTAGGCCTCGGGCTTCAGGACGGCCTTGGCCTCGGGCTCCAGCTCGCGCAGCACGCTCGCCGAGCCGGTGGCCATCGCGCAGGCCAGCACGGTGCCCCAGAGCTGCTGCTCGGGCAGGTCGGAGTTGCCGATCACGGAGCCGAGGTTGAGCTTGAGGTCCTTGGCGTAGTCCGGCAGGGCGGCCTTGAGTTCGTCGAGCGCCATCGGGGTCAGCCGGCCAGCAGGGACTGGGCGTCGAGGGTGTCCTCGCCCTTGGTCCAGTTGCACGGGCACAGCTCGTCGGTCTGCAGGGCGTCGAGGACCCGCAGCACCTCCTTGGGGTTACGGCCGACGGAGCCGGCGGTCACCATGACGAACTGGATCTCGTTGTTCGGGTCGACGATGAACACCGCGCGCTGGGCGGTGCCGTCCGCGCCCTCGACGCCGCAGGCGCGCATCAGGTCGTGCTTGATGTCGGCGAGCATCGGGAAGGGCAGGTCGCGCAGGTCCTTGTGGTCCTTGCGCCAGGCGTGGTGCACGTACTCGGAGTCGCCGGAGACGCCGAGGATCTGGGCGTCGCGGTCGGCGAACTCCTCGTTCAGCTTGCCGAACGCGGCGATCTCGGTCGGGCAGACGAAGGTGAAGTCCATCGGCCAGAAGAAGACGACGCGCCACTTGCCCTCGTAGGACTTGTGGTTGATCTCGGCGAAGGCGCCGGCAGCGTCGAGGTCCACGCAGGCGTTGAGTTCGTACTCGGGGAACTTGTCGCCGATCGTCAGCACGTCGCTTCTCCAGGGTTTGGGACGAGGGATGTCCGGATTGCGGACACTCCCCAGCCTTGCACAGAGCAACTGATCAGTGAAATCGGTTCTGGCGCGCAGCGCGATAGGCAAGTCCGATCAGTGCGGCAGACTGGAGGGGAGCACCCCCGTCGGCCGGCAGGAAGCACCCCCCAGTGAAGCCCAGCGCCCCCCGCACCCCCACCGTCTCCCAGCTGCGGGCCTTCGCCGCGGTCGCCGAGCACCGGCACTTCCGGGAGGCCGCGTCCGCGATCGGCACCAGCCAGTCCGCGCTGTCCGGCGCGGTCGCCGCACTCGAGGAGTCGCTCGGCGCCCAGCTGGTCGAACGGACCACCCGGCGGGTCGTGATCACCCCGCTCGGGGAGCGGATCGCCGCGCACTCCCGCCGGGTGCTGGCCGCACTGCACGCGCTCACCGAGGAGGCCGAGGCCGCCCGCCGCCCGTTCACCGGGCCGCTGCACCTCGGGGTGATCCCGACCGTCGCACCGTACCTGCTGCCCGCCGTGCTGCGCCTGGTCCGGGACGCCTACCCCGACCTCGAACTGCACGTCCACGAGGAGCGCACCCCCTCGCTGCTCGGCGGCCTGGCCGACGGGCGGCTCGACCTGCTGCTGCTCGCCCTGCCCGCCGGCGGGAGCCTGCCGGTGGCCGAGATCCCGCTGTTCGACGAGGACTTCGTGCTGATCGTGCCGCCCGAGCACGAACTCGCCGGCCGCGCCGACGTCCCCCGGGACGCCCTGCTCGACCTCGACGTGCTGCTGCTCGAGGAGGGCCACTGCCTGCGCGACCAGGCGCTCGACATCTGCCGCGAGGTCGGCGCCGACCCGGCCGGCGGCAGCACCCGGGCCGCCGGGCTCTCCACCCTGGTCCAACTGGTCGCCGGCGGACTCGGCGTCACCCTGCTCCCCGCCACCGCGCTCGACGTCGAGACCGGACGCACCGACCGGCTCGCCGCCGTCCGCTTCGCCCACCCCGCCCCCGGCCGCCGGATCGGCCTCGCCCACCGCCCCGGCTCCGCCCGCACCACCGAGTACGGCCGCTTCGCGGCGGCGCTCCGGGAGGCCCTGCGCGGCCTCCCGATCCGGCCCGCCTCCTGACGGCACCCCACCCGGTTTCACCCGGACGGGCGACCCGCCTTCCGGGCAGCGGAGTTGACGGAGCGTCCGTTCACCTCCCGGCCGGGCCCGCGGGGGGATGGGCGGGCCGGGGCGTGGGCATGAATCGCTCCGAGGGGGTGGTCCGGTGTACGTGTCGCGGATCAGGGTGTCCGGAGTGAAGTGCTTCACCGGCGCGCGCGAGGTCGACCTGGCGGTCCCGCCGGGCCCCGGCTGGACGGTGTTCGCCGGACCGAACGGCAGCGGCAAGACCACCCTGCTGCGGGTGCTCGCCATGGCGCTCGGCGCGCTGCCCACCGGCCCCGCCGCCCGCTGGGGCGCCGACGGCTGGGTCCAGGCCGACCCGGCCCCGCGCTGGCGGGTCGGCGACCCGCCGGGCACCCCGCGCGCCCACTACCCACTGCCCGCCCCGGGCCGCCGCGTCCCGCTGGACGCCGAACTGGCGGCCGAGGTGCTGCCCCCCGGCTGGCGGGTCAGCGACCCGGAGCGGCAGCACGTCGCCCGCGGCGGCCTGGAACTCCCGCTGGACGAACTCGGCGACGGCACCGCCCGATTGGCCCGCCTGGTCAGCCAACTCGCCGCCGCCCCCGTCGCCCCCGGACCGGTCCTGCTGGACGACGTCGACCGGCACCTGCACCCGCACTGGCAGCAGCGGATCGGCCCCTGGCTCACCGAACGCTTCCCGCACACCCAGTTCCTGGTCGCCACCCACAGCCCCTACGTCTGCCAGGCCGCCGACCCCGGCGCCCTGATCCGGCTGCCCGGCCCCGACGAGGACCGCGCCCCGTACCGGCTCGACGAGGAACTGCACCAGCGGGTGCTGTACGGCAGCGGCGAGGACACCGCGCTCTCCGAACTGTTCGCCCTGCCCAGCGCCTACTCGCCCGCCGCCGAGGCCGAACGCCGGCTGCTGGTGCGCCTGGAACGCAAGATGTACGCCGGGCAGGCCACCGACGCCGAACTCGCCGAGTACCGCGAACTCGGCGCCAAGCTCAACAGCTCGCTGACCGCCCGGGTCGACGAGGTCACCGCCCGGCTGCTCGGCAGGGACGGGTGATCCCGCTCCGGCGGCCGTCCCTGCAACCCCGGCTGGCCGCCGAACTCGCCCGCGCCACCGACCGGATACGCACCGAAGGACCCACCACCGCCACCGGACGCGCCGCCTGGCGCCGCGCCGTCCGCCCCAAGGCCCAACTGCGGCTGATGCTCCGGCAGATGGCCCCCGGCCTGGAACGCTGCATGTACTGCGGCGACAACCTCGGCACCGACATCGACCACTTCGAACCGATCGCCCAGGCCCCGCTGCGCACCTTCGACTGGCAGAACCACCTGCTGGCCTGCGCGCACTGCAACAGCAACCGCAAGCGCGACCGCTTCCCGCGCGACCCCGCCACCGGCGACGGCCTGCTGATCGACCCCTGCCGCGAGGACCCCGCCGACCACCTGCGGCTCTACCTCGACTCCGGCGCGTACGACCCGCTGACCGTCCGCGGCGAGGCCACCATCGAGGTGTTCGGCCTCAACGAGCGGCCCGAACTCGTCCGCGGCCGCCGGATGATGTTCGCCGTGGTCAAGGCCCTGCTGCTGGCCCGGCGGGCCGCCCCGCCCGCCGAGGCCGCCGAGTACGCCGCCGCCCTGCGCGAGATCCACCACGCCGACGTGCTGCGCACCGTCCTCGCCCTGCGCCGCAGCCGCCCGCTGGCGCTCGCCGTGCTCGGCCCCGACGTGCTCGCCGCCCTCGACGAACTCACCACCGCCGAGGGGGAGGCCGGAGGCTGACGGGAGCCCGACGGCCGACGGGAGCCCGGAGGCCGACGGGAGTCCGAGGGCTAACGGGTCAGCCGCTGCTCGAACCAGACCACCTTGCCCGTCCCCAGCCGGGTCGCCCCCCAGCGGTCCGCGCACCGGGCCACTATCTGCAGGCCCCGCCCGCGCTCCTCCTCCGGCCCGGCCCGGCGGGTGCGGGGCAGCGCCGGCGAGTCGTCGCCGACCTCGCAGCGCAGCAGCGAGGTGCGCACCAGCCGCAGCGTCACCGGCCGGGTGGCGTGCTGGATCGCGTTGGTGACCAGCTCGCTGACCATCAACTCGCAGCTCTCCGCCAGGTGTTCCAGCCCCCACCGGCGCAGCGCGTGCCCCGCCAGCCGGCGCGCCCGGCCCGGCGTCTCGTGCCGCGGCTGCAGGTGCCAGTGCGCCACGTCCTCGGCCGGGATGCCGTCGAACGCCGCCGCCAGCAGCGCGATGTCGTCCGCCCGGTCGCCCGGCGGCAGGATCCGCAGCGCCTCCTGGCACAGCTGCTCCGGGTCGAGCCGGTTGCCGCCCGCCAGCCGGGCCCGCAGCAGCTCCAGGCCGGTGCCCAGCGGGCGGCGCCGGGTCTCCACCAGGCCGTCGGTGAACAGCAGCAGCGCCGAACCGGGCGGCGCGGGCAGCTCCACCGAGGAGAAGTCCACCCCGCCGACGCCGATCGGCGCGCCCGGCGGCAGGTCCAGCAGCTCGCTGGTGCCGTCCGGGCCGATCAGCACCGGCGGCACGTGCCCGGCGTTGGCGATCCGCACCCGGCCCGCGATCGGGTCGTACACCGCGTACACGCAGGTCGCCAAGTGGTGTTCGCGGCCCAGCCGTTGGGCCTGCTCGTCGAGGTGGTACAGCACCTCGTGCGGCGGCAGGTCCAGGCCCGCCAGGGTCTGCGCCGACGTCCGCAGCTGGCCCATCACGGCCGCCGAGGTCAGCGAGTGGCCCATCACGTCGCCGGTGATCAGCGCGACCCGGTTGCCCGGCAGCGGGATCGAGTCGTACCAGTCACCGCCGACCTGCGCGCCCCGCTCGCCCGGCAGGTAGCGGTGCGCCAGCCGGACGCCGTGCGGCTGCGGCAGGTGCGCGGGCAGCATCGAGCGCTGCAGCTCGTCGGCGATCTCCCACTCGCGGGTGTAGCGCAGCGCGGTGTCCACCGCCAGGCCGCCGTGGGTGGCCAGGTGCGCGGCGGTCGCCGCGTCGGCCGGGTCGAAACAGGCCGGGGCGCCGTCCGGACGCGGGCGGCGCACCAGCAGCAGCATGCCGAGCGCGGCCTGCCGCCCGTGCAGCGGCAGCGCCAGCAGCGCCGTTCCCGCCGCCAGCCGGCCCAGCGCCCGGGCCCCCAGCAGCTCGGCGGCCAGCCCGCCCCGGCGGGCGTCCAGCACGGTCGGGGCACCCGGGGCGCGGCGGGCCAGGGCGCGCTCCAGGTCGCCGCCGGGCGGCACCGGGCGCACCCCGGCCCGGCGGCCCAGTCTCGTCCCGCAGGTGTGCCGCACCCGCAGCGCCCGCGGCGGGCCCGGGTCGCGCTCGACGTCCGGCAGCGGGTCGCGCACCAGCACCACCAGGGCGTCCGCGAGCGCCGGGACGAGCACCCGGCCCAGGTTGCGCAGCGTCGCGCCCAGGTCCAGCGAGCTGTTGATCCGGCGGGCCGCCCGGTCCAGCGCCGCCAGCCGCTCCGCCAGCCGCCCGGGCACGCCGGGGCCCGCCCCGTCCGGCCCGTCCCCGCCCGGCGGCGGGTGCCGCTGGACGGGAACGGCGGGCGGCTGCCCCGCCAGGGGCTCCAGGTGGTCGCGCACGGGCTGCCCGATCTGTGCAGATGTGGTCTCGGGGACGGAAGCCGACGCCTCGTCAGCCGGTGCGCCGACAGCGCAGGTACAGCTGGGTCTCCGGCGGCTGCGCCGACCCGGCGGGCGCGTACGACTGGCTGTCCACCGCCTCCACCGCGAAGCCGCCGCGCTCCAGCAGGCCGGACAGCTCCTCGCGCAGGTAGCCGCTGACCCGGATCTCCTGCTCCAGGAACGGCAGCGGTGCGTCGTCCAGGTCCGCCTCGACCATGCCCAGCGCCAGCAGGCCGCCCGGACGCAGCAGCCCGCGGATCCGGCCGAGGGTCTCGGCGATCTCGGCCCGGGGCAGCATCAGCAGCGAGAAGAACGCCGTCGCGGCGTCCAGCGAACCGTTCCCGTCCGGGCCCAACTCCGGTACGCCCCACAGGGATCCGGCGCTCTCCAGGCCCAGGTCCAGGACGTCCATCCGGTGGAAGACGGCCCCCGGGACGGCCGCCCGGGCCTGCGCCAGCATGCCCTCCGACAGGTCGACGCCGGTCACCCGCAGCCCGCCCTCGGCCAGCTGGCGGGCGGTCGGCTCACCGGCCCCGCAGCCCACGTCCAGCACCCGGGCGCCGGCCGGGAGCTCGGCCAGCAGCCAGTCGCCGCACGCCGACTGCCCGGCCCTGGCCGGAAACACCTCCTGGTAGCGGGCCCCGACCGTGTCGAACACGGCGGCCTGCCGGGCCCGCTCGGCCCGGCGCACACCCGCCGCGGACGTCCGGTCGGCGTCGGCGGCGGCAGCGGTCTGTTCGTCCGTCACGATGATCTGGGCACCTCTCCCGCGCGCGTCCTGCCCTGCCCGTCGTGGCTCGCACTCCACTCCCGACCCTGGCCTTCGAGAATAAACGCGATCACCGCACCGTGGAGTCCGTTTCCGGCCAACTCGGGTGCCGTTGGGCGCTTATCGCCCGCCAGGGGAAGCACACCGGGGCCCGCGACGGAGCGCGCCACCGCACCGCACGCCGCACGGCGCGCCCGCACCACCGCGGTGACCTGCGCCGACGCCCGGTCAACGCCCTTGCCGCGGACGTTTATCGAACGTCAATCGCCACCTGTCAGAGTCTTCTCAGCGCCGGGGAAGCGTCAAGGCGTTCCCGCAGCCGGGGGGCTGCGGGGACGCCGACGCTCCGGGGGGAACGGGCTTCCGCCGGGGGGACCAGGGGGGTACCGCGGGGGGAACGGGAGCCTACGGCGCGACCGGGGGAAGAGGGGGAGGGGAAGGCTCGGTGTGCCGAGAAACGATGAGGTCCTGCACGGGCTGGGCCTCGGGCACACCGAGCCGCGTGAACACCGTGAGCGCCTCCCGGAGACACGCCAGCCCGCGCGAGGGCTGCCCCAGCTCCAGGAGCGCCTCGCCCAGCGCCGCGTTCGCCATCCCCTGGCAGTACGCGGCCTCGATCTCCTGGGCGATCGACAGCGACTCCTCGGCCGCCTCCGCCGCCGCCGCGAACCGGCCGTCGGCGAGCAGGCAGGCCGCCAGCCGGGCCAGCGAGTAGCCCTCCCAGATCGGGTGCTGCTGCTGCCGGTACAACTGGTGCGCCTCCCGCAGGTGCACCGCGGCCTCGCCGGGGGAACCGGTCGCTCGCAGCACCACGCCCAACTGGTAGAGCGTGTCCGCCAGGCACGGCACGTTCCCGGACGCCCGGGCCGCCGCCACCGCGGCGCGCGCGGCGTCCACCGCCTCGGCGTGGCGGTCCAGACCGACGTAGGCGCGGGCCATGTTGCCGAGCAGCCGGGCCTCGCTGATCGGTGAGTCGAAGTGCCGGACCGCCTCCTGCGCCTGCTCGTAGAACGGCAGCGCTTCGCCCGGACGGCCCGCCATGAACAGGACGATCGCCAGCGCGTTCGTCGTGACCAGTCGCAGCACGGTCGAGCGGTCGGCGGGCTGCAGCTCCAGGCTGCGCGCGAACCACCGCTCGGCCTCGGCGAGTTCGCCGCCGATCCGGTGGATCTGGCCGAGCACGGAGTACACGCAGGCCAGCGCCCGCGGGTCCTGCTGCGCGGCGGGACTCGACGCGGCGGCCCGGAGCATCGCCAGTATCCGGGGCACCAGGGTGGGGTCCTCGGCCACCGACACCAGGCTCTGCAGGATGTCCAGCGCCGGGTGGAGCAGCACCAGCGGGGCGTTCGCGGCCGCCTCGACGGCGCTCAGCAGCACGGAGACCTCCGAGCGCAGCCAGTCGCGCGCGGTGCCGTTGTCGGGGAACGCCGGCCCGGCCGCCTCGGCCCGGTGCAGCGGCTCGACCGGTTGGTCGTCGGGCTCCATCACCCGCTGGGCGTTCTGCATGGTGGCGTGCAGCAGGTCCAGCAGCCGCAGCAGCGCCGCCTGCTGCTGCTCCCCGTCCCCCTGCTTGGCGTTCTGCCGCTGCGCGTACAGCCGCAGCAGGTCGTGGTAGCGGTAGCGGCCGGGGGTGAAGCACTCCAGCATGTTGGCCTCGACCAGGGCCTCCGCCAGGTCCTCGGCCTCCTGCTCGGCGGTGCCGAGCAGCGCGGCGACGGCCGACAGCGGCAGGTCGGGGGAGTCCACCAGGGCGAGCAGCCGGAACGCCCGGGCCTCCTCCGGCCGGAGCTGGGCGTAACCGAGCCCCAGGGTGGTCTCCACGGCGAGGTTGCCGAGCTGGAGCTCCTGGAGCCGGTTGCGCTGGTCCGCTAACCGGCGGGCCAGGTCGGAGACGCTCCAGCGCGGACGGCTGGCCAGCCGGGCGGCGGCGATCCGGACCGCCAGCGGTAGGAACCCGCAGGAGGTCACCACCTGCAGCGCGGCCTCCGGTTCGGCGCCGACCCGCTCGGCGCCGACGATCGCCGAGAACAGCGCCAGCGCCTCGTCCGGGGTCAGCTCCTCGATGTCGACCAGGTGCGCGCCGGGCAGTTCGGCCAGCCGGGAGCGGCTGGTCACCATCACCGCGTTGCCGGAGACGCCGGGGATCAGCGGCCGCAACTGCCCGGCGTCGCGGGCGTTGTCCAGCAGGATCAGCATCCGCTTGTCGGCCAGCAGCGAGCGGTACAGCGCGGCGCGCTGCTCCAGCGAGTCGGGGGCGTCGGAGCTGCCGAGCGCGTGCAGGAAGTCGCCGAGCACCACGGCCGGGTCGGCCGGGGACGCGCCCGCGCCGCGCAGGTCCACGTAGAGCTGCCCGTCCGGGAAGTCCGGCCGCAGCGAGTGCGCGACGTGCACCGCGAGGGTGGTCTTGCCGACGCCGCCGATGCCGGCCAGCGAGGTCACCACGACGGCTTGGCCGGAACCCGCCCTCAGCACGTCCCGCAGCTCGCCCACCATCTTGCTTCGGCCGCTGAAGTCCGAGACGTCGGCCGGGAGTTGGGCGGGCGGAACGAACGCGGGCGACTCCTCGGCGGCCTTCGGCGGGGCGGCCGAGGGTGCCAGCAGCTCCGGGTCGCCGGCCAGGATCCGGGCGTGCATCGTGGACAGCCCGCCGCCCGGCTCCACCCCGAGCTCGTCGATCAGCAGCTTCCGGGTGTCCGCGTACACACCCAGCGACTCGGCCTGCCGGCCGCTGCGGTACAGCGCCAGCATCAGCAGTTCGCGCAGCCGCTCGCGCAGCGGGTACGCGGCGGACAGCGAGTTCAACTCGGCCACCACGTCGGCGTGCAGGCCGATCTCCAGGGCCAGCGCGCAGCGCTCCTCGGCCACCGCGAGCTGCCGCTCGGCCAGCCGGGTGCGCTGGGCGTCGGCGTACGGCCCGGGCACGCCGGGCAGCGGACGGCCGCGCCACAGGTCGAGCGCGGCCACCAGGGTGTCGTGGGCCGGACGCAGGCCGCCGTCGGCCCGGGCGGCGGCCGCCTCGGCGACGTGCCGCTCGAAGACGGCCAGGTCGAGGGCGTCGGCCGGGATCCGCAGCGCGTAGCCGTCGGTCATCGAGACCAGGACCTCGGAGGGCGTGCGGGCGGCCCGGTTGGGCTCCAGCACCGAACGCAGCCGGGAGACGTAGGTGCGCAGCGCGGCCACCGCCTGCGGCGGGGTACGGTCTCCCCAGATGCCGTCCACCAGGTCGTCGGTGGTGACCGGACGGCCCTCGCCGAGCAACAGGGCCACCAGCACTGCCTGCTGCTGCGGTGATCCGAGCGCCAGCGGCGCGCCACCGCGCCACGCCTGGACAGGGCCGAGCACTTGGAACCGCAACGCCTCGGCGGAGCGCGTGTCCTGATGCTCCATGTCCTCCCCTGTGGCCGATGAACCGTCTGTTTCCCGCACTGCCGCCGGTCGTGTGGGGGCGTCAGCTTATGAGGAAGCGCGCAAACGTCCACCAAGCGGATGCGCGGTGCGACGTTTATAAGACATTTAGCGGTCCCTACGATACTGTCCGCGCGCCCCACGACAGTCGTCCGGGCGATCGAACCCTCTCAGCTGAAAGGCGGCCCGCCCCATGGCCGACGAGACCACCACCGCTGTTCCCGAGACCGGGCAGACCCCGGCCCCGGTCGAGCACACCGCCGCCGCCACCGACCCGAACGCGATCGAGCACGCCCTCGAGGTGCTGGCCGAGCGGCCCGTCGAGGTGCCCGTTCCGGCCAAGGACCCCGAGGGCGGCGAGGTCTTCGAGCCGCTCGGCACCATCACCAACTGCCCGTGACCTGCGTCCGCACCGCCAGAACGAGCCCCGACCCTCACCGGCCGGGGCTCGTCCCGTTTCAGCGCACCACCGGCGTCACTCCGCCGAGCGCACCCGCAGGCTGGTGATCAGCGGGCCGTCGGTGACCTCGGCGAAGAAGTCGTTGCCCTTGTCGTCCACCACGATGAACGCCGGGAAGTCCTCCACCTCGATCCGCCAGACCGCCTCCATGCCGAGCTCCGGGTACTCCAGCACCTCGACCTTCTTGATGCAGTCCTGCGCGAGCCGGGCCGCCGGGCCGCCGATCGAGCCCAGGTAGAAACCGCCGTGCTCGTTGCACGCCTTGGTGACCTGCTTGGAGCGGTTGCCCTTGGCCAGCATCACCATCGAGCCGCCCGCCGCCTGGAACTGGTCGACGTAGGAGTCCATCCGGCCGGCCGTGGTCGGGCCGAACGAGCCGGACGCGAAGCCCTCGGGGGTCTTCGCCGGGCCCGCGTAGTACACCGGGTGGTCCTTCAGGTACTGCGGCATGCCCTGGCCGGCGTCCAGGCGCTCCTTGATCTTGGCGTGCGCGATGTCGCGGGCCACCACCAGCGTGCCGGTGAGCGAGAGCCGGGTCTTCACCGGGTACTTGGACAGCTCGGCGCGGACCTCGGACATCGGGCGGTTCAGGTCGATCCGCACCACGTCGTCGTTCAGGTGCTCGTCGGTGGTCTCCGGCAGGTACTTCGCCGGGTCGGTCTCCAACTGCTCCAGGAACACGCCCTCGGCGGTGATCTTGCCGAGCGCCTGGCGGTCCGCCGAGCAGGACACCGCCATCGCGACCGGCAGCGAGGCGCCGTGCCGCGGCAGCCGGATGACGCGCACGTCGTGGCAGAAGTACTTGCCGCCGAACTGCGCGCCGATGCCGATCTTCTGGGTCAGCTCGAAGACCTTCTGCTCCAGCTCCAGGTCGCGGAAGCCGTGCCCGGTCCGCGCGTCGCCGCCGGTCGGCAGGTTGTCCAGGTAGTGCGCGGAGGCGTACTTGGCGGTCTTCAGGGCGAACTCGGCACTGGTGCCGCCGACCACGATCGCCAGGTGGTACGGCGGGCAGGCCGCGGTGCCCAGCGAGCGGATCTTCTGCTCCAGGAAGTTGAGCATCGACGCCTCGTTGAGGATCGCCTTGGTCTCCTGGTACAGGTACGACTTGTTGGCCGAGCCGCCGCCCTTCGCCATGAACAGGAACTTGTAGGCGTCCCCGTCGGTGGCGTACAGCTCGATCTGGGCCGGCAGGTTGTTGCCGGTGTTCCTCTCGTCCCACATGGTCACCGGCGCCATCTGCGAGTACCGCAGGTTCAGCTTGGTGTACGCGTCGAACACGCCGCGGGCGATCGCCGACTCGTCCTCGCCGGAGGTCAGCACGTGCTGGCCGCGCTTGCCCATCACGATCGCGGTGCCGGTGTCCTGGCACATCGGCAGGATGCCGCCGGCCGAGATGTTGACGTTCTTCAGCAGGTCCAGCGCCACGAACCGGTCGTTCGGGCTGGCCTCCGGGTCGTCCAGGATCCGGCGCAGCTGCGCCAGGTGCGCCGGGCGCAGGTAGTGCGAGATGTCGTGCATCGCCTCGGCGGTCAGCAGCCGCAGCGCCTCCGGTTCGACCTGCAGGAAGGTGCGACCGCCGGCCTCGAATGTCGAGACCCCCTCGGAGGTGAGCTTGCGGTACGGAGTGGAGTCCGTGCCGAGCGGGAGCAGGTCGCGGTAGGCGAACTCTGGGGCCATGGGGAGATCCTTCGGTTCTTTCGGCTTCGTCGACGAGGCACCCTCCAGGTTAGGCGCACCCGCCGCGGCCCCGGCGCCCAGGTTCGCCTGCGTGACCGGCGTCACGCCCGTTGCGTCGAACCGCCGTTCGGTTCACGGGCCGGCTCGCTAGGCTTGTGACGTGGACAACTCTCCCGAGCAGGACCCGCGGGGCAAGTCGCCCGCCCCGCTGCCGAAGAACGAGCCCGCCCAGGCCCCCGGCACCGACCTGGCCGCCGAGCTGCGCGCCTCCGATGCCGACCGCGAGCGCGTCGCCGAACTGCTCCGCGACGCGTACGCCGAGGGCCGGCTCACCGTCGACGAGCACGCCGAACGCATCGAGGCCGTCTACAACGCGCGCACCTTCGGCGAGTTGGAGCCCCTCACCCGCGACCTGCCCAGCCACCCCGGGCCGATCCGGCACAACCTCACCAAGGTCCCGCTGGACGCCCCGACCCCCGCCCCGCAGCCCCCGCTGCCCCCGGCCCGGGCCGAGGCCCCCACCATGGTCGCGGTGTTCGGCGGCGCCGCCCGCAAGGGCCGCTGGCGGGTCGGCTCGCACCTCAAGGCGGTCGCCGTGTTCGGCGGCATCGAGATCGACCTCACCGACGCGGTCTTCGAGTCCCCCGAGGTGGTCATCGAGGTGGTCTCGGTGTTCGGCGGCGTCGAGATCCGGGTCCCCGAGAACGTCAGCCTGCACGGCGGCGGCGCAGGGGTGTTCGGCGGCTTCGAGGTCCGCGAGCAGACCTCCGCCGACCCGTACGCGCCCGTGGTCCGGGTCAAGGGCGCCGCGGTGTTCGGCGGCGTCGAGGCCAAGCCGCGGCGCGGCAAGAAGCTCAAGGAATGGGTGCGCCGACAGCTCGACAGCTGACCTGCGGGATCGCCGTCGGGCCGTCAACTCGCCCGGCGGCACTCGTCGTTGCTCCGAGTGCAGGGTGTAGTCGATTGCGTGCGGTGTGCATGAATCCCGGGGCGGCGGGGTAGTTCCAATCGCACATCGTTCCTGTACGGCTGTGACCCCGCGGGTCGGCGACGGTGCCACGGCGAGGGAGCACGGGGCAGTCGGGCAGGAGGCGAGATTGTCCCCGAGCCTTGAGCCTGGTCAGGAGTTACCGTGCTGCATCCGATCGAGTCCAGCGCCACCGCCGCCGCCCGCCGCCCGGCGGCCCAGCCGGACGTGGACGACAACCCCTGGCACACCTCGGCCGCCTGCCGCAGCGACGAGGCCGGGCTGTTCTTCGCCCCCTCCAAGGAGCCGACCGCCGCCCGCCTCGCCCGCGAGGAACAGGCCAAGCGCGTCTGCGCCCGCTGCCCGGTCCTGCTCGAATGCCGCGAACACGCCCTCGCCCAACCCGAGCCCTACGGCGTCTGGGGCGGCCTCACCGCCGCCGAACGCCGCGTCGTCCTCACCCGCCGGCGCCGCCGGGACACGGAGATCCGCGTCCCGGCCCGCATAGCCGGCTGAGGGCCCGCGACCGTACGAGAGCAGGAAGCGCACCGACAGGGGCGCGGGGAACTGCGCGGCCGACCGAGCACGCACAGCCGGATCGCCTCGCGGGACAGCCACTTGCACTGTCCCACGACCGCACCGACGTGCGACTCCTGCCGCGCGCAGTTCCCCGCGCCCCTGACTTCGCCCGCGGCGGCTCTCAGTTCGCCCGGTCGAAGTCGATCGCGCTGTACGCCCGCAGCTTCGCCAGCTTGTGCGTGGAGTCGATCCGCCGGATCGTCCCGCTCTTGGAGCGCATGACCAGCGACGAGGTGGTGGCGGTCTCCTGGCGGTAGTGGACGCCGCGCAGCAGTTCGCCGTCGGTGATGCCGGTGGCGACGAAGAACACGTTCTCGCCGCTGACCAGGTCGTCGGTGGTGAGGACGCGGTCCAGGTCGTGCCCGGCGTCCAGCGCCTTCTGCCGCTCGGCCGCGTCCTTGGGCCACAGCCGGCCCTGGATGACGCCGCCCATGCACTTCATCGCGCAGGCGGCGATGATGCCCTCGGGGGTGCCGCCGATGCCCATCAGCAGGTCGACGCCGGTCTCCTCGCGGGCGGCCATGATCGCGCCGGCCACGTCGCCGTCCGAGATGAACTTGATCCGGGCGCCGGCTTCGCGGATCTCCCGGACCAGGCCGTCGTGCCGGGGCCGGTCCAGCACCACGACGGTGACGTCCTCGACGGCGGAGCCCTTGGCCTTGGCGACCCGGCGGATGTTGACCGCGGGCGGGGCGGTGATGTCGACGTAGTCGGCGGCCTCGGGGCCGCAGACCAGCTTGTCCATGTAGAAGACCGCGCTGGGGTCGAACATGGTGCCGCGGTCGGCGACCGCGAGGACGGCGACGGCGTTGTTCATGCCCTTGGCGGTGAGGGTGGTGCCGTCCACCGGGTCGACCGCGACGTCGCACTCGGCGCCGGTGCCGTCGCCGACCCGTTCGCCGTTGTAGAGCATCGGGGCCTCGTCCTTCTCGCCCTCGCCGATGACGACGATGCCGTTCATCGAGACGGTGGAGACGAGGGTGCGCATGGCCTTCACGGCCGCGCCGTCGGCGCCGTTCTTGTCGCCCCGGCCGACCCAGCGGCCGGCGGCCATCGCGGCGGCCTCGGTGACCCGGACCAGTTCGAGGGCGAGGTTGCGGTCGGGCGCCTCCGGAGCGACCTCAAGGGCGGAGGGGAGGTGGTGCGGGTACTGCGTGGTCATCGTCGTTACCTCTCTGTACGCGACGGCCAGTCAGCACCGGGACACGGAGTGGCACCGGCGCTGCGATGAGGGTTGCTGCGATCGTATCGGCAGGTGGAACGGGTGTCTGTGGCGCACTCCTCGCCCGCCCCCCGTCCGCCCCCGTCCGGTACCGGTGCGCGGCGTCCGCGTAAGCGCCGCCTACCATGGGCGGGTGGCAGGCAACAGCAGCAAGAGGGGCCGTCAGACGGTACGGGACATGGTCCTGTCGATGGCGGCGGTCGGCGTCGTGGTGGTGGTCGCGTACTTCTCGATCCCCAGCGCGGACGGCAAGGGCGGCGCCCACGCGGTGCCTTACCAGGTCGAACTGGCGTCGGCGAAGCGGGCCGCGCCGTACCCGCTGCTCGGGCCGCAGCAGCTCCCGGACGGCTGGAAGGCCACCTCGGTGAGCTACAGCCCGAACGACAAGGGCCACGCCGCCTGGCACCTGGGCCTGAGCACCGCCTCCGGCCAGTACGCGGCGATCGAGCAGAGCGACGGCAGGTCCGAGGACGTGGTGGCGCAGAACGTGCCGGGCGCCAAGCCGGACGGCACCGCCACGGTGGCCGGCCAGGAGTGGCAGCGGGTGCAGGGCGACCGCTACCGGGCGCTGGTCCGCCCGGCCGGCGACACCGGCACCACGGTGCTCACCGGCACCGCCTCGTACGAGGAACTCGCCCGGCTCGCCGAGACCCTGGGCTGAGACCCCGGGCCGGGGCCCCGGCCCCGCAGAGGAGCGGAGACGAGCACGCGGAAGGCCCCCGCCGGGGAACGGCGGGGGCCTTCGCTGTCACCGGGCCCCGGACGGGTCGGCGGGACGGGTCAGACGGTGGTGACGACCTGGTCGTACTCCAGGCGCGGGCCGCGCGGGAACCAGGCCTCCTCGCCGGGCTTGCCGATGTTGACCACGGTCAGCACCGTGTGCTCGCCGTCGCCGAAGAACTCCTTGTTCAGGCCCTCGGCGTCGAAGCCGGTCATCGGGCCGGCGGCCAGGCCGGCGGCGCGGACGCCGATGATGAAGTAGGCGGCCTGCAGCGCGGCGTTCAGCGCGGCGGAGGACTCGCGGACCGGGCGCTCGGAGAAGAAGAGGTCCTTCGCCTGCGGGAAGTGCGGCAGCTGCGACGGGAGCTCCTCGTGGAACTCGTTGTCGGCGGCCAGGATGGCGACCAGCGGGGCGGTGGAGGTCTTGGCCTTGTTGCCGTCCGCCATGTGCTGGACGAGGCGGGCGCGGCCCTCCTCGGAGCGGACCAGGACGATGCGCAGCGGCTGCTGGTTGAAGGCGGTCGGGCCGAACTTCACCAGGTCGTAGATCGCCTGGACCTGCTCGTCGCTGACCGGCTCGTCCGAGAAGGTGTTGGCGGTGCGGGCCTCGCGGAAGAGCAGGTCCTGGGCGGCGGCGTCGAGTGCCAGGGTCATGTCGGTGTCCTACCTCAGAGCTGGGGACGGGGGTCCGGCTGGCGGCGGGGTGCCGCACGCTGAGGTCCAACTTCGATGAAACTTAAACGATTCCCGGGCGCCGGGGTGACGTACCTCACAACCGCCCGGGCTCGGGGCGTTGCCGTCACTCGGCGGCGGGCTCCTCGGCGGCCAGCGCCGCGTCCAGCCGGGCCCGGGCGCCGTCCAGCCAGCGCTGGCAGACCTTCGCCAGCCGCTCGCCCCGCTCCCACAGCGCCAGCGACTCCTCCAGCGTCGTCCCGCCGGTCTCCAGCCGCCGGACCACCTCCAGCAGCTCGTCCCGCGCCTGCTCGTACCCGAGCGACTGCTCCGGACCGGCTTCCCGCTGCCCCTGCTGATCTGCCATGCCGCCCAGGGTAGGCGCTGCCCCCGACAAACCCGTTGCGCCCCGCCCCCCGCCCCGCCCTACCCTGCCCGGCATGAGCACCCCACGCCCGGCCGTCCCCGCGGACGCGGAAGAACTGGTCGAACTCCGCGCGCTGATGTTCGAGTCCATGCAGGGGGAGGCCCGCCCCGGCCCCTGGCAGCACACCGCCGCCGACCTGCTGACCACCCAACTCGCCGCCCCGGAACGGCGGTTGCAGGCCTACGTGATCGACGACCCGGAGCGCCCCGGACGGCTGCTCAGCTGCGCCGTCGGCACCCTGGAGCAGCGGCTGCCCGCCCCCGGCCACCCCGAGGGCCGGTTCGGCTTCGTCTTCAACATCTGCACCCGCCCCGAGCGGCGCGGCCGCGGCCACGCCCGGGCCTGCACCGAGGCTCTGCTCGCCTGGTTCGACGCCGCCGGCGCCACCCGGATCGACCTGCACGCCACCGAGGGCGGCGAGGCGCTCTACCGCAGCCTCGGCTTCCAGGAGCACTCCACCGCGCTCTCCCGCCAACGCCCGCCGGCCACCGCCTGACCCGCCGCCCCGACCGCCCGCCGCCGGTCCGCCCCCGCCGGTGCGGGCCGGGCCGGGAGCGGGGCGTCCGCGACCAGCGAGCGGCGCAGGTTCAGCCGGGCCCGGTAGGTCAGGGTCTTCACGGCGCCGACCCGCAGCCCGATCCGGTCCGCGATCTCCACCGAGCTCAACCCGTCCCAGTAGCGCAGCCGCAGCACCGCCCGCTGACGCTCGTTCAGCACCGCCAGCGCCACGCCCACCCGCTCGGCCTCCGCCGCCGCGATCACCGCCTCCTCCACCCGCACCCCCGAATCCAGGTCGGCGAACACCGCCACCGCCGACTCGCGCCGGGTGGAGCGCCGTTTCTCGTGGTCCAGCAGCACGTTGCGGGCGATGGTGAACACCCACGCGCCGAGATCCGTGCCCGTCCAGTGGAAACCGCGGATTCCCGCCATCGCGCGGACGAAAGTGTCCTGGGCCAGGTCCTCGGCCAGCGGGCGGTTCCCGGTCCGGCGCAGCAGGAACGCCAGCACCGCGCCGTGGTGGCAGCGGTAGATGTCCGCCCAGGCCTCGCGGTTCCCGGACTTCGCGGCCTCGATCAGCGCGGGCGTCACCGCCGGTCGCTCCGCCGGGGGGACGTCCATGCCAAACCTCCGGAAATGCCGGAAATGGGAAGGCCGTCACACTAGGACCCGCTCCGACCCGGTGCAACCAGTTCACGGAAAAGCACCGGGAACCCCGGTCGATTTCCGCGCGGAGGGGGGCTCGCGGGCAATTCCGCGAGCCGGTTCCGAACGGCGGACGGGCCGTCAGTCCCCCGCCGCCCCCTCCCCGGCCACCCGCACCTCGAACGCACCGCCCGCCACCCGGGCCCGCAGCGCCTCCCCGGCCCCGGCCTGCCCGGGATCGGTCAGCACCGTGCCGTCCGCCTTCTGCAGCACCGCGTACCCGCGCTCCAGGGTGGCCAGCGGGGAGAGCGCCACCACCCGGGCCAGCGCGTGCCCCAGGTCGGTCTGGGCGTGGTCCAACCGGTGGCCGAGCACCCGCCGGGCCCGCTCCACCAGCGCGTCCACCTCCGCACCGCGGGCCGCCACCGCCTCGGTCGGCGCCGCCAGCACCGGCCGGCTGCGCACCGAGGCCAGCCCCGCCGACTCCCGCTCCACCCGGTTCAGCACGTGCCGCCGCGCCCGGTCCCGCAACTGCCGCACCCGGGCCAGCTCCTCGCCCACGTCCGGCACCACCCGCTTCGCCGCGTCGGTCGGCGTGGACGCCCGGAAGTCCGCGACGAAGTCCAGCAGCGGCCGGTCCGGCTCGTGCCCGATCGCACTCACCACCGGCGTCCGGGCCGCCGCCACCGTCCGCACCAACTCCTCGTCGGAGAACGGCAGCAGGTCCTCCACGCTGCCGCCGCCGCGGGCCACCACGATCACCTCGACCTCCGGCAGCGCGTCCAACTCCCGCACCGCCGCACACACCTGCCCCACCGCCTGCGGCCCCTGCACCAGCACGTTGCGCACCTCGAAACGCACCGCCGGCCAGCGCCGCCGGGCGTTCTCCAGCACGTCCCGCTCGGCCGCCGAACCACGGCCGGTCACCAGCCCCACGCACCCCGGCAGGAACGGCAGCGGCTTCTTCCGGTCGTCCTCGAACAGCCCCTCGGCGAACAGCCGCCGCTTCAACTGCTCCAGCCGCGCCAGCAGTTCACCCAGCCCGACCAGCCGCAACTCCGACGCCCGCAGCGACAGCGTCCCGCGCGCCGTGTACCACTCCGGCTTCGCCCGGACGATCACCCGGGCCCCCTCCTGCACCGCGTCCGCGACCTGCTCGAACACCTGCCGGAAGCAGGTCACCGTCAACGAGACGTCCCGCTCCGGGTCCCGCAGCGTCAGGAACACCATCCCCGCCCCCGGCCGCCGGTTCAGCTGCGCGATCTGCCCCTCCACCCACACCTCACCCAGCCGATCGACCCACCCCCCGATCAACGCCGAGACCTTCCCCACCGGCAGGGGCGCTTCCGCACTGCTCGCATTGGCCATCCCCCGAGGCTAACCGCTGCCGCAGACGCGAAACCGAGGACGCGGGGAACACCCGGCGAAAGCCAACTGCCCGGGCCGGACTGCTGCACGCCAGACACCGCGAAGCCAGGGGCGCGAGGAACTGCGCGGCCAACCGAGCACCCACAGCCGGATCGCCCCGCAGGACAGCCACTTGCACTACCCCGCGACCGCACCGACGTACGACTCCGCTGCGCGCAGCCCCCGCGCCCCCGGTGTCACCTCCCGCGCTGAGCGACCAGCACCGCCAACCCCACCGCCAGCCACACCGCCCCCACCACCTGCGCCGTGTGCGAGGCCTCCACCAGCACCGCCACCAGCACCGCGATCCCGAGCAGCGGCACCACCCCGTGCCGCAGCCAGTCCCGCGAGCCGCCGCGCACCACGTACCAGCCGACCACCGAGGCGTGCAGCAGCACGAACGCGGTGAGCGCGCCGACGTTGACCACCGAGGTCAGCTGGTCCAGCCCGTCGTCCCGGCGGGCCGCCCAGACCGCCGCCACCAGCGTGATCACGGCCGCGGTCAGCAGCGCCCGCCGGGGCACCGCCGTCCGCCCGTCGACCACGCCCAGGACGCGCGGCAGCCGCCCCTCCCGGCCCATGGCGAAGACCAGCCGTCCGGCCGCCGCCTGCCCGGCCAGTGCCGCGAACGCCGCCCCGATCGCCTTGGACGCGGCGATCAGCACGTGCAGCCAGTGCCCGACCGCGGACTCCACGGTGTCGTAGAACGCCGAGCCCTGGGCGGCCGGGTCGGCCGCCAGCTGCTGCGGCGTCGTCGGTTCCAGCACCGCCGCCAGGTAGGTCTGCAGCACGAAGAGCAGCCCGGCCAGCGCCAGGCACCACAGCACCGCCCGGGCCACCGCGGCCGACGCGCCGACCGCCTCCTCGACGAACGAGGCGATCGCGTCGAAGCCGAGGTACGAGAGGACCGCCACCGACACCGCCGACAGCACCGCCGTCAACGAGAACGCGCCGACTCCCCCGAACGGGGAACCCCAGTCCCGGGCCGCCCCGTCCCGGGCCAGCACCACCACCGCCGCCACCACGAAGACCGCCAGCACCACGATCTCCATCGCCAGCACCGCGAACCCGACCACCGCCGCCGTCCGCACCCCGACCAGGTTCAGCGCCGTGGTGACCAGCACCGCCAGCACCGTCCACACCCAGCGCGAGACGTCCGGCACCAGCGAGTTCAGCGCGATCCCGGAGAACAGGTAGGCCACCGCGGGGATCAGCAGGTAGTCCAGCATCGCCATCCACCCGGCGACGAACCCCGCCCCCTCGCCCAACCCGGCCCGGGCGTACGCGAACACCGACCCGGTCCGCGGCACCGCCCGGACCATCTCGGCGTACGACAGCGCGGTGAACCCCATCGCCACCGTCGCCACCAGGTACACCGCCGCCACCGCGCCGTGGCTCTTCGCGTCCAGCACGCCGAACACGCCGACCGGCGCCATCGGGGCGATGAACAGCAGCCCGTACACCATCAGATCCCGCACCCCGAGGGTGCGCCGCAGCTCAGCCGTCCGTACCTGTGTGCTCACCCTGGCCATTCCACCCGATCCGCCCCGGCCGCGCCCGCCCCGGCCCCGGCGACGCGCGCGAGGGCCCGCGGGACTCGCCCGTACGATGGAGCCATGTCGACCACCGCTCAGCGCCGTGTCCTGCTCGCCGCCCCCCGTGGCTACTGCGCGGGCGTGGACCGCGCCGTGATCGCCGTGGAGAAGGCCCTGGAGCAGTACGGGGCACCGATCTACGTCCGCAAGCAGATCGTCCACAACAAGTACGTCGTGCAGACCCTGGAGAAGCAGGGCGCGATCTTCGTCGACGAGACGGAGGAGGTGCCCGAGGGCTCGATCGTGGTCTTCTCGGCGCACGGCGTGGCCCCGTCCGTGCACGACGAGGCCGAGACCGGCAAGCTCGCCACCATCGACGCGACCTGCCCGCTGGTCACCAAGGTGCACAAGGAGGCCCGCCGGTTCGCCGACGAGGACTACGACATCCTGCTGATCGGCCACGAGGGCCACGAGGAGGTCGTCGGCACCATGGGCGAGGCCCCGGACCGGATCCACCTGGTGGACGGCGCCGAGGACGTCGCCAACGTGAAGATCCGCGACGAGTCGAAGCTGGTCTGGCTCTCCCAGACCACCCTCTCGGTGGACGAGACCATGGAGACCGTCGGCGCCCTCAAGCAGCGCTTCCCGCTGCTGGTCTCGCCGCCCAGCGACGACATCTGCTACGCCACCCAGAACCGCCAGGTCGCCGTCAAGCAACTCGCCCCCGAGGCGGACCTGCTGATCGTGGTCGGCTCCAAGAACTCCTCCAACTCGGTCCGGCTGGTCGAGGTCGGCCTCGAGTACGGCGCCAAGGCCGCCCACCTGGTCGACTTCGCCGAGGAGATCGACCCGGCCTGGTTCGAGGGCGTCACCACGGTCGGCCTGACCAGCGGCGCCTCGGTGCCGGAGATCCTGGTCGACGGCGTGCTCGAACTCCTGGCCGGCCACGGCTTCGAGGACGTGCGGATCGTCAAGACCGCCGAGGAGCACCTCACCTTCTCGCTCCCCAAGGAGCTCCGCCGCGACCTGCGCGCCGAGGCCGCCGGCAAGCTCTGACCCGCCCCGCCCCGAGCCCCTCCAGGTGCCCGGTCCCGCCCGCCGGGACCGGGCACCGTCCGTCCGAACGGCTGCGCCCGCCCCCGTCCGCCCGTACGTTGGTCCGAGGGCCGGCGGGCAGCGGACGCCCCCGGCGGTACGGGAGGCAACGGCAGTGACGACGGTCTTCGGCGTGGACATCGGCGGCTCCGGCATCAAGGGCGCACCGGTCGACCTGGACAAGGGCGCGCTCACCCAGGAGCGCCACAAGGTGCTCACCCCCCACCCGTCCGGTCCGGACGCGGTGGTCGACGCGGTCTGCGAGGTGGTCCGGCACTTCGACCACCACGGGCCGGTCGGCCTCACCTTCCCCGGCGTGGTCGTCGACGGGCACACCAGGACCGCGGCCAACGTCGACAAGGGCTGGATCGGCCTGGACGCCGCCGCCCGGTTCAGCGACGCGCTCGGCCTGCCCGCCACCGTGGTCAACGACGCCGACGCGGCCGGCATCGCCGAGGTCACCTACGGCGCCGGCCGCGGCCGGGCCGGCGTGGTCCTGCTGCTGACCTTCGGCACCGGCATCGGCAGCGCCCTGTTCTCCGACGGCGTGCTCGTCCCCAACACCGAGCTCGGCCACCTCGAACTGCGCGGCAAGGACGCCGAACGGCGCGCCTCCTCCGCCGCCAAGGAGCGCCACGACCTCAGCTGGCCGCAGTGGGCCGAGCGGGTCGACGAGTACCTCGACCTGGTCGAGATGCTGTTCTCCCCGCAGCTGGTGATCGTCGGCGGCGGGGTCAGCCGCAAGCACGAGAAGTTCCTGCCGCTGTTCAAGGACCGGCGCGCCGAGGTCGTTCCCGCCGAACTGCGCAACGACGCGGGCATCGTCGGCGCGGCGATGGCCGCCAGCCTGAAGCCCACGGTGCCCGCCCCCGAGCCCCCGGTCGGCGGGTGACGCGGCCGGACTACCGGGTGCGGTGCCGGCGCCGCTGGGCCACGTAACGCGCGGTGACGATCGCGGCGGCCAGGGCGGTGCCGGCGAACAGCCAGCCCGCCCGCAGCGCCAGCCCGCCGGCCAGCGCCACCACCTCGCCGGTGACGCCCTGGGCCGGGCCCGGCTGCAGCAGCACCAGCGCCGCCGCGAAGGCGATCGGCCCGCAGATCGGCGCCGCGGGCAGGTCCGAGTACCGCACCCGCACGGCCAACTGGAAGCACACCACCAGGTAGCCGAGCCCGAACAGCACCCCGAGCCCGCCGAACAGCAGCCGGTCCACCCCGGCCAGCGCCAGCGTCCCGGCCACCGCCGCGACCCCGGTGCCCACCGCCGTCAGCCGGGCCGGCCGCCCGCTCCCGCCGCGCCGCTGCCGGGCCGCCAGCACCCGCTGCGCCGCGCGCTTCAGCACCAGCGGGCCGGTCCGGGCGCCGGACGCCGACCGCAACCGCGACTCGGGGGGCCCGCTCTGGCCCGGGACGGCGGCCTCGGCGGTGCCGCGCCCGGGCGGTCGCCTTCTCGGCCCTGGCGGCTGGGTACGGATGCTCTGCTCCACCCGACCAACGTACGGTCTGATCATCGCCACCCTGTGTAATGGTCCCCGCCGAGTTGTCCGTGTCCGGCCGGTGCACGCCCCCACCGCGCTTCCGACCACCCTCCGCGCGCCCCGTAGACTGGGGGATCGGCCCGCACCGGGCCACCTCGACGCCCTCCAAGCCCCGGGACACCACTCTCCATGTCGCTCACGATCGGAATCGTCGGCCTGCCGAACGTCGGCAAGTCGACCCTGTTCAACGCCCTGACCAAGAACGACGTGCTGGCGGCCAACTACCCGTTCGCCACCATCGAGCCGAACGTCGGCGTCGTCGGTGTCCCCGACCCGCGGCTGGACAAGCTCGCCGAGATCTTCGGCTCGCAGCGCATCCTCCCGGCCACCGTCGACTTCGTCGACATCGCCGGCATCGTCCGCGGCGCCAGCGAGGGCGAGGGCCTGGGCAACAAGTTCCTCGCCAACATCCGCGAGGCCAACGCGATCTGCCAGGTCGTCCGGGCCTTCACCGACCCCGACGTGGTCCACGTCGACGGCAAGGTCTCGCCCAAGGACGACATCGAGACCATCCACACCGAGCTGATCCTGGCCGACCTGCAGACCATCGAGAAGGCGCTGCCCCGGCTCCAGAAGGAGGCCCGCCTCAAGAAGGAGACGGCCCCCGTCCTGGCCGCCGCCGAGGCCGCCCAGGCCGTCCTGGAGACCGGCAAGACCCTCTTCGAGGCCGGCTTCGACACCACCGCCGTCCGCGACCTGCACCTGATGACCTCGAAGCCGTTCCTCTACGTCTTCAACGTCGACGAGGACGCCCTCTCCGACGAGGACTTCAAGAACACCCAGCGCGCCCTGGTCGCCCCCGCCGAGGCCATCTTCCTCAACGCCAAGATCGAGTCCGAGCTGATCGAACTCGACGACGACGAGGCCCTCGAACTCCTCCAGTCCATGGGCCAGGACGAGCCCGGCCTCGCCACCCTCGCCCGCGTCGGCTTCGCCACCCTCGGCCTGCAGACCTACCTCACCGCCGGCCCCAAGGAAACCCGCGCCTGGACCATCAAGCAGGGCGCCACCGCCCCCGAAGCCGCCGGAGTCATCCACACCGACTTCCAGAAGGGCTTCATCAAGGCCGAGGTCACCTCCTTCGACGACCTCGTCGCCGCCGGCTCCCTCACCGAGGCCCGCGCCAAGGGCAAGGCCCGCATCGAGGGCAAGGACTACGTCATGCAGGACGGCGACGTCGTCGAGTTCCGCTTCAACGTGTGACCATTCCGCCACTGCAGGTTGGGTAATTCGCCGAGCGTGCAGCTCGGAAGGGGTCGGCTCCTCCGGGAGTCGACCCCTTCGTCGTCACCGTGCTGGATGGGTGCTGGATATCCTGATGCCGGATCAGCCGGCGTCAGGTGTCGTAAACGGTGGAGCGGTGCCCGACGTGTACGACCCACACCACGAGCTCTCCGTTGTCGATCGTGTAGACGACTCGGTAGTCGCCGACCCGCAGGCGCCGGCGCTCGGGCTGCGACGCGAGGGCGGTGCTGTTGAGGCCGAGAGGGTCGCTCTCCAACTCGGTCAGCTTGGCCAGGATGCGCAATGCCGTGTCGCGGGGGATCTTCCGGAGCTCGGCCTGCGCCTCGGGTCGGAAGACGGTGCGGTACTCACTCACTGCGCGCCAGCGTCTCCCTCATGATGTCCTCGATCGGGATGCCGGGTGCGGGGTTGGCCATGCGCTCGTCGATGATCCGGTTGATCTCGCGCTCCTCCCACTCCTGGTACTTGCGCAGAACCTCGATGGAGACGACCGCGGCCACTTTCTTGCCTCGGCGCGTAATCACAGTGGGCACGTCGTCCCGATCGGCTCGCTCAACTACCTCGGCCAGATGCGCGCGCACATCGCGGATGGACTCTACGGGCAGTGGCTGCGTCATGCGCTCAAGCGTACCGAGTGTGCCATGTGTACACCACGGCCGAGATGAAGTCGGTCGCGGGGTGCTGGATGTGCCGGATGAACCCGCACTGTGCTGGATGGGTGCTGGACAGCTGCGTCCGGGACCGCGTTTTCGCGGGTCAAACGGGGGCTCGCCTCTCTTGAGGCGAGCCCCCGTTCTCCTTTCCGTTGATCAAGAAGGTCAATGACGACCACGAGGCCATCGAAATCGTCTCCAAGCACGGGAATGCCGTACTCGTATCGGCCGAGGACTATGCCGCCCTGCGTGAAGGCTCCTACCTGTTGCGCTCGCCTGCGAACGCCCGCCGCTTGCTCAAGGCGTACGAGAACGCCCTCGGCGGCACAGGGCTCTCCGAGCGGGAGCTCATCGACCCTGGTGCGGCGGGTGTCGAGAAGGGCGCCGCGTGAGGCTCGTCTTCGAAGAGACCGGCTGGGAGGACTACGCATCCTGGCTCAAGGGCGACCGCAAGGTGCTCGCCCGGATCAACAGACTCATCGAGGACGTCCTTCGCGACCCGTTCACCGGGATCGGTAAGCCCGAGCCGTTGAAGTACCACTTGCCCGGGGCCTGGTCGCGGAGGATCGATGACGAGCGCCGCCTCGTCTACCTGGTCGCCGACCGGAAGATCATCATCCTGGCGGCCCGTTACCACTACTGATTGCCAGGCGGCGGTTGCGTCGCCGTGCTGATTCCGTGCTGACTTGGGCCGCCAGAATCAACGTTTCCGCAGGTCGCAGCGGTGTGATGGCAATTCCGCCTCAACGTCCGATCCGCCCGCGCCACCCCGGAGGGGCCGCCCGCCGAGGGGTGGCCCCTCCGGGGCGTCAGGGGCGGGAAAACCCTTGGCACCGGGTCCGGGAGTCCGGTGATCATGACCGGCATGGAGACCCGCTTCCTCGCCATCGGCGAGCTCACCGACACCCCGCCCGTCGCCGTCGTCATCGACGTGATGCGCGCCTTCACCACCGCCGCCTGGGCGTTCGCGCAGGGGGCGGAGCGGATCGTGCTGGCCGGATCGCTGGACGAGGCGCTGGAGTTGAAGGCCCAGCACCCGGACTGGGTGGCGCTCAAGGACGGGGCGCCCGCGTCCGGGTTCGACGCCGTCAACTCGCCCGGCCGGATCCGCGGCACCGACCTCGCGGGGCGCACCGTCGTGCAGAAGACCACCGCCGGAACGGTCGGCGCACTGGCCGTCCGGGGTGCGGACCTGGTGCTGTGCGCGAGCTTCGTGGTCGCCGGGGCCACCGCCCGCGCCCTGCACGGCCGTCCCGACGTCACCTTCGTCGTCACCGGCGAGGACGGCCGCGCCGAGGAGGACCTCGCCTGCGCCCGGTACATCGGCCGCCGCGCCGCCGGCCCCGCCCCCGACCCCGCCCCCTACCTGCGCCGCGCCGCCGACTCCACCGCCGCCGCCGAACTGGCCGGGGGCATCCGGGAGGGCGTCCACGAGGACGACGTCCGCCTGTGCCTGGAACTCGACCGCTTCCCCTTCGCGATGGCCGCCGCCCCGGAGGGCGGACTCATGGTGCTGCGCCCGTACGGGGAAGGGGCCGGCCCGAGCCGGTCGTGACGTCGAACGGCGCGGCGCGGCGCCACGCCTGGTAGACACTGTCTACGCGGTGCTGGTAGACACTGTCCATGGACAGCGATGAGCAGACCCCCCTGCGGGAGCGCCTGGTGGACGCCGGGGTCGAGTTGGTGCTGGCGGAGGGGTCGGGGGCGGTCGGGCTGCGGGAGATCGCGCGGCGGGCCGGGGTGTCGCACGGGGCTCCGCGGCGGTACTTCCCGACGCACCGGGCGCTGCTGTCGGCGGTGGCGCGGCGCGGGTTCGAGGAGTTGGCGGGGCGGTTCGCGGCGGTGCCGGCGGGGGACGCGCGGGTGCGGGTGGCGGGGATGGCGCGGATGTACCTGGGGTACGCCGCCGAGCGGCGCGGGATGTTCGAGCTGATGTTCCGGCACGACCTGCTGAGCAGCGACGGATCGGAGCCGGACGGGCCGCGGCTGCGGGAGTCGACGGTGCCGCTGTTCGGCGAGCTGGCGCGGCTGGTGGGGGAGTGCACGGGGGACGCGGAGCGGGCGCCGGTGGTGACGGCCGCGCTGTGGGCGAACCTGCACGGGCTGGCGCAGCTGCAGGGCTGGGGGAGCACGGGGCTGATGCTGGGGGAGGGGTGCGAGGAGGAGTTGCTGGCGGCGGTCCTGACGGCGCACCTCGGGGCCCGGCCGTGAGCCGCCTCGCGCTGCCGGTCAGCGCGGGCGCGGCCATGCTGGTGGCCCTGGACGGTACGGTGCTGCTGATGGCGCAGCCCGGCATGCGGCGCGAACTCGGCTGCACGACCGCCGAGTTGCAGTGGACGAGCACCGGCTACCTGGTCGCCGTCGCGGCCCTGCTGGTGCTCGCGGGCCGGCTTGGCGACCGGTACGGCCACCGCCGGATGCTGCTGGCGGGCGTGCTCGGCTTCGGTGCGGCCTCGGCCGGGATCGGGCTGGCCCCGACCGTCGGCTGGGTGGTCGGACTGCGGGTCGCGCAGGGCGTGTTCGGCGCGCTGCTGCAGCCCGGGACGCTCGCGCTGCTGCGGCTGTGCTGCCCGCCGGAGCGGCTCGGCCGGGCGATCGCCGTCCGGACGGGGGCGATCGCGGTGGCGGCGGGCGCGGGCCCGTTGCTCGGCGGGGTGCTGGTGGACGGGTTCGGCTGGCGCGCGGTGTTCTGGATCAACGTCCCGGTGGCCGCGGTGCTCGCCGCGATGACCCTCGGCCTGCGCCCCGACCGGGCGGGCACGGACAAGCAGCGGCTCGACCCGGCAGGCGCCGCCCTGCTCGCGGCGGCCCTGGCCGTCCTGGTGCACGCGCTCTCCCTGGTCCCGGAGCGCGGCTGGGTCCGTACGTCCGCCGAACTGGCGGGCGCCGCGGGCCTGTTCACCGTGCTGGTGGTGCACGAGCGGCGGGCCGCGAGCCCGGTGGTGCCGCGTCCGGTGGCGGCGTCACGGCCGGTCGCGGCCTCGCTGGTGCTGCTGCTGACCGCCTCGGCGGGGCTGTTCGGGACGCTGTTCAGCACCACCTTCCGGCTCCAGGACACGCTGCGGGTCGGTCCGTCGGACACCGCGCTGCGGATGCTGCCGCTGACCGCGCTGATGGTGCTGGGCGCCCCGGCGGCCGAGCGGGCGCTGCGCGCGCAGGGGCCCCGGCGGACGGCGCTGGCGGGGGTGGCGCTGCTGGTGGCGGGCATCGCGGGGCTGGCCGGGCCGGGCGGCGGGGGCGCGTCGGTGCCGGCCACGGCGGTGGCGTCGGCGCTGCTGGGCGCGGGGTTCGCGGCGGTGATGGTGACGGCGACCGGCACCGTGGTCGGCGACGCCCCGGCGGGGTACGCGGGCGCGGTCGGCGGGTTGAAGCAGACCGCGATGAACACCGGCCCGACCCTGGGCATCGCGGCGGCGGCCGCGTCCGGCGCCGAGACGCACGGCTCGCTGCCGGTCCTGGCCGCCCTCGCCGCCGTCGGCCTGCTGCCCGCTGCCGCGCTGCCCGCTGCTGCACTGCCCACTCCTGCCCTGCCCGCCGCTCGACACGCCCCGAACGACGGAGCCGCTGTCGGCGGTGCGTGACAGGCTGGGCCGGTGACAGGACGACAGGCGGCGCGGGCCGTGGGCACGCTCGGCTCGGTGGTGCTGGACTGCGCCGACCCCGAGCAACTGGCGGCCTTCTACCAGCAGGTGACGGGCTGGCCGGTGACGTACCGCAGCGAGAGCTACGTGTTCATCGGTGAGGGCCCGGTGCGGATCGGCTTCCAGCGGGTCGGCGGGTACCGGTCGCCGCACTGGCCGGAGGCCGGTTCGCGGGCCCGTCTCGACTTCACCGTCCTGGAGTTGGGCCCGGCGGTGGCGGCGCTGCTGGCGACGGGGGCGTCCCGGCCCGAACCGCAGGTCGACGGCGAGCGCGGGGTGACGCTGCTGGACCCGGCCGGGCACCCGTTCCGCCTCGCCGTCCCGGATTGACCGCCCGCCCGGGCTGACCGCCCGCCCGGGCTGACCGCCCGCCCGGGCTGACCGCCCGGATTGACCGCCCGCCCGGATTGACCCCCCGGACTGACCGTCCGCACGACACCGCACGGTGGCCGGATCGAACGCCACCCGTTCAACCACCCGCCCGGAAGGAACCGCATGGACTTCGTCGAGTCGACCGTCGAGGCCGACGGCGAGCGCCTGGCCTGCACCGTGATCGAGCCGGAGCCGCTGGCCGGCCCGGTCACCGCGCTGCTGATGCACGGCGCGGGCAGCGGCGACCGGCACCGCTGCCTGCCGCTGGCAAGGGAGTTGGCGGCCGCCGGGTGCCGCGCCGTGGTGTTCGACTTCGCCGGGCACGGCGCGAGCACCGGCGTCCTCGGCGAGCTCTCGCTGGCCCGCCGGGCCCGCCAGGCCCGCGCGGTGCTGGACCGGCACGCCCCGACCGGGCCGCTGCTGCTGGTCGGCTTCTCGATGAGCGGCCAGACCGTCGCCGACCTGCTGCGGATGCCCGAACTCGCCGTCCGGACCACGGCGATCGCCCTCGGCGCGCCCGCCGCCTACGCCCGCGAGATCCATGAACTCCCGTTCGCTGCGCCGGAGTTCACCAATACCCTGCGCACCGAGGGGAGTTGGCGCAGCAGCCGGGCCTTCGACACCCTCACGGCGTTCGGCGGCCGGGCGGTGCTGGTGCTGCCGGAGACCGACGGGGTGATCCCGGCCGAGGTGACCGAGGCGCTGGACGCCGCCCTGCGCGCCCGCCCGGCGTCGACGGCCCCGTACGCCAGGCTCACCCTGCCGGGCGCGGACCACCTGCTCGGCCGCTGGCTGGGCGAGCACCCGCAGGAGTGCGCCCGGGTGGCCGCGGCCCTGCTGGACCGCACCGGCTGAATCGCACCGGCCGGACCGCAGCGGCCGGACCGCAGCGGGGGCGCTGAACCGCGGGGCCGCCGAAGCGCCGGGCCGCCGGAGCGCCGAAGCACCGGAGCGCCGAAACGCCTTACGGGTCAGGGCAGTTCGACGATCAGCCCGCCGTCCGCCGCCCCGCTGACCCGGACGCCGGACAGGTCGTCCACGTGGTGGTCGGGCCGGTGGGCGGCGGCGCGCGGGCCGATGCCGAGCACCGGCATGCCGGCGGCCCGGGCGGCGGCGATGCCGGCCTCGGAGTCCTCCAGCACCAGGCACTCGGCGGGGGCGACGCCCAACTCGGCGGCGGCCTTCAGGAAGCCCTCCGGGTCGGGCTTGCTGGCGCCGACGTGCTCGGCGGTGATCACCAGCGGCGGCAGCGGGACGCCGGCGGCGGCCATCCGGACCCGGGCGAGCCGGTCGTCGGCGGAGGTCACCAGCGCGTGCGGCAGTCCGGCCAGCGAGGCCACCAGCCTTGCGGCGCCCGGGACTTCGACCACGCCGTCGATGTCGGAGGACTCCTCGTCGAGCATCACCGCGTTCTCGGCGAGGTTCTGCTCGACCGGGCGGTCGGGCAGCAGCAGGCCCATGGTCAGGTGGCCCTGCCGCCCGTGCGCGACCCGCATCACCTCGTCGCCGTCCAGGCCGTTGCGCTCGGCCCAGCGGCGCCAGCAGCGTTCGACCACGGCGTCGGAGTTGACCAGGGTGCCGTCCATGTCGAGCAGGACGGCCCGGACCGGCGGGGTGAGGACGGGCATCGGGGCTCCTCGGGAGGCCTCGTACGGGTGTTTGTTCCTCAAGCGTACAAAACTCCCGGAGGCGGGCCGCTCACCCCACCAGGTGCGCGTTGACCGCCCGGGCCTCCTCGGCGAGCTCCGGCAGCTCCACCACCTCGATGCCCGCGCCGGTCAGCAGCGCGGTGCCCTGGCACGCCTCGACGAACAGCGCGGGCTCCCGCCAGGCCACCACCACCCGCGGCACCCCGGCGGCCACGATCAGCTCCGCGCACGGGTGCGGCCGGGAGGCGCGCTGCCCGCACGGCTCCAGGGTCGAGTAGACGGTGGCGGTGCGCAGCCGCGGGTCGCCGGCCGGCAGCTTGCCGAGCGCGGCCTCCTCGGCGTGGTTCACGGCGTCCACCTCGCGGCTGTAGCCCTCGGCCAGCACCTCGCCGTCCGCGCCGACCACCACCGCGCCGACCGAGAAGGCCGTTGCGGACGGCGGGCAGCGCCGGGACAGCTCGATCGCGCGGCGCATCCACCCGAGGTCGCGCCCGCGGCCGGCCGCGTCCCCGCTCCCGCTCGCCTGCTCGCGCTCGTTCCGGCTCTCGGGCGCACGGTCACTGGTGGTCATCGGAGGACTCCTTCGGGGCGTACCGCAGCAGGACGACGTCCCCCACCGTACGTGCCTCCAGCAGCCGCATCCGGCGGGCCGGGCCGCCAGGGTACGCGGCGGGGGAGAGGAAGCGGGGTGCGGCGGCCTGGCCGACCAGCAGCGGGGCGACGGCCAGTTGCAGTTCGTCGGCCAGCCCCTCGGCGAGGAACTGGGTGTGCACGCTGCCGCCGCCCTCGACCATCAGCCGGCGCACCCCGCGCGCGCCCAGGTCGTCGAGCACCGCGCCGAGCGGCACCGCCCCGCCCAGGCCGACCACCTCGGTGCCGGGCGCCCCGGCCAGCGCGGCGCGCAGCGCTGGCGCGGCGGCGTCGGTGGTGTAGGCGAGCTTGGCGCCGCCGGTGTGCCAGAAGTTCAGGCCCGCGTCCAGCCGGCCGCTCGCGCTCAGGGTGACCTTCAGCGGGTACCCGGGCCGCCCGGCGGCCTCCCGGGCGGCGCGCCGCTGCGGCGAGTTGACCAGCAGCCGCGGGTTGTCGGCGCGCAGCGTCCCGCCGCCGACCAGCACCGCGTCGCTGTCGGCGCGCAGCGCGTCGACCCGGTCGAAGTCCTCGGCGTTGGAGAGCAGCAGCCGGTCGGGGGAGGCGTCGTCGAGGTGGCCGTCGATCGACACCGCGGCGCTCAGCAGGACGTGGGGGCGGGGCACGGTCGGGGCTCCAGGGTCGGCGGACGGGCGGAGTCCCACCGTACGCCGCGCCCGCCCGCCGCCCGCCGTCCGCCGTCCGCCGCCCGCCGCCCGCCGTCCGCCGCCCGCCGTCCGCCGCCCGCCGCCCGCCGCCCGCCGCCCGCGGCCGGCTCAGGACGGCCGGGGCGGCACCGGCAGCGGCAGGGCGGGCAGCCCGTTGATGCTGACGCCGACGTTCTCCTTGCCCTCGCAGTACTCGCTGAACCGGTCCTCGCCCTTGCGGTCGAAGAACTCGGCGAGCAGCGTCCGGTCGGACTGGTACTCCATGAACGGGACGGCGAACCCGCAGGAGTCGCTGACCCGTTCGGCCCGCACCAGGATGATCGCGCGCAGCGCGGTGCCGTCCGCGGTCGGGTCGAAGCGGTCGAGCAGTTCGGCGAACCGCGGGTCGTCGCGGAACACCGGCTCGCCGTGCCCGTGCACCCGCAGCACGGTCGGCGGCCCCTCGAAGGCGCACCACATCAGGACGATCCGCCCGTTCTCCCGCAGGTGGGCGATGGTCTCTGCGTGCGAACCGCCGAAGTCCAGGTAGGCGACGGTCAGTTCGTCCAGCACGACGAGGGTGCCGGCCCGGCCCTTGGGGGACAGGTTGAGGTAGCCGTCGGCAGCCAGCGGCGCGGTGCCGACGAAGTAGACGGGCTGTTTCTCGATGAACGCGCGCAGCCTGGCATCGATGCGCTCATAAGTCTTTCCCATGCGGACGATTCTGCTCCCGGCGGGCGGCGGAGGGCCAGGAGGTTTCCCCTTCGTCTCGCCATTCGATACAGGATTGTCCGAACAGTGGAACATCTTCCTATCCTGGAGGGGTCGCCTTCGAGGGAGAGGGAACCCGCCATGCCCGCCTACACCCACGGCCACCACGCCGCCGTCCTGCGCTCGCACCGCAGCCGCACCGCCGCCAACTCCGCCGCCTACCTGCTGCCCGAACTGCGCCCCGGCCAGCGGGTGTTGGACGTCGGCTGCGGCCCGGGCACGATCACCGCCGACCTGGCCGAACTGGTCGGCCCGAGCGGCCGGGTGGTCGGCATCGAGCCGGTCCCCGAGGTGCTGGCCGAGGCCGCCGCGCTGGCCGCCGAACGCGGCCTGGCGAACCTGTCCTACGAGGTCGCCGACGTCTACCGACTGCCCTACGCCGACGCCTCGTTCGACGTGGTGCACGCCCACCAGGTGCTGCAGCACCTGCCCGACCCGGTCGCCGCCCTGCGCGAGATGCGCCGGGTCACCGCCCCCGGCGGGGTGATCGCGGTCCGCGACTCGGACTACGCCGCGATGACCTGGTACCCCGAACTGCCCGAGCTGGACGAGTGGTTGAGCCTGTACCGGAAGGTCGCCCGGGCCAACGGCGGCGAACCCGACGCCGGCCGCCGCCTGCTGGCCTGGGCGCACGCGGCGGGCCTGACCGGCGAACCGGCCGCACCGGACGCCAACCCGCGCTGCTCGTCCAGCAGTTGGACCTTCGCCACCGGCGCCGAGCGGGCCTGGTGGTCGGAGAGCTGGGCCGAGCGCACGGTGCGCTCGAAGACCGCCGCCACCGCGGTCGCCGAGGGCCTGGCCACCCCCGCCGACCTGGAGCGGATCGCCGCCGGCTGGGCCCGCTGGGGCGCCGACCCGGACGCCTGGTTCGCCGTACTGCACGGCGAACTCCTGTATCACGTAAGCTAGTTGGGCACGCCCCCGCGTTGACGTGACGTGACGTTGACCGGCCGCGTACCGCCCGGTAGTGCCCACCGCCCGGCCCGACAGCCGGACGGGCGGTCCGACCCGCCCCCCACCGGGTCGGACCGCTACCGTGTGCGCATGGACGGCGAGCAGCGCACCGGCACCACCCACCGGGTGATGCGCCAGGACGACAACGGCAACCGCTTCCTGCTCGCCCGCGGCCTCGACCGGGCCGGAGCCGAGGCGCTGGCCGCCGAGTTCGAGGCCCGCGGCCACAAGCAGCTCTACTGGGTCGAACCCGAGGACCCCCGGATCCCCGAGAGCCCCGAGGTCTCCGGGGGCCCCGCCGGTCCCGGCTGATCCCCCACTGCCCGGCCCCGTCCGCGTACCGTGGCCCCGGGGCGGCGCGCGCCGCCCCGGGAACGGATGCCGAGGAGGCCGCGTGGGCGTCGAGATCGAGCGCAAGTTCCTCGTCCCGGAGGGCGAACACGTCCCGGACGGACGGGAGTTCGAGGTCCGGCAGGGGTACCTGGTGCTCGGGCCCGAAGGGGCCGAGGCGCGGGTGCGCCGGCAGGGCGAGGAGTGCTCGCTGACCGTCAAGCGCGGCACCGGACTGGTCCGCGGCGAGTGGGAGACCCCGCTGAGCGCCGAGCAGTTCGCCGACCTGTGGCCCGCCACCGAGCACGCCCGGATCGACAAGAGCCGCCGGGTCGTCCCGCTCGGCCCGCACGAGGCCGTGGTCGACACCTACCGCGGCCGACTGACCGGACTGCGCACCGTGGAGGTCGAGTTCACCGACCCGGACGCCGCGGCCGCGTTCACCCCGCCGTCCTGGTTCGGCCCCGAGGTCACCGACCGCCCCGACCTCAAGAACCGGCACCTGGCCACCGCCGACGCCCCGCCCCTGACGTAGGGTCGGGCGGGTACGACGAGCGCGAGGACGGCGATGGCAGACCTGATCGACACGGTGGCGTGGGTCCGGCTGGAGGGCGGCAGGATCCTCTGCGCCCGCCCCCGCGGCAAGGACGTCTTCTACATCCCCGGCGGCAAGCGCGAGGGCGCCGAGACCGACCTGCAGACCCTGGTCCGCGAGGTCGCCGAGGAACTCACCGTCGCCATCCGCCCCGACACCGTCACCCACGTCGGCACCTACCACGCCGAGGCCCACGGCCAGGCCCCCGGCGCCGTGGTCAGGATGGCCTGCTACGCCGCCGACTACACCGGCACCCTCGCCGCCAGCAGCGAGATCGAGGAGGTCGACTGGTTCGGCTACGCCGACCGCGACCGCGTCCCCCCGGTCGACCAGGTCCTCTTCGACGACCTGCACCGCGACGGCCGCCTGCACTGATCCGCCCGGGCCCCTCCGCCCGCGCGGAGCCCGTCCGCACCTCCGTGTCCGTTCTGTACGCCAATCGGACAGACGACCCGTATGCCGGGATAGTGGGGCGATTCCCTGGGTATGGCAGAGTTCGGCAGCATTCGTCACGATCCGTGAGCCTGCGGCGACACGGCGTGGCGGCGGCCCGCGCCCGGCGACCGGCCGGGGGCGTCCCATGCGGTGGCGGGAGGCCCGGTAGGTGGTGGCGAAGCCGGGTGACGGCGAGGGAGAGCGCGAGGCGTCCGGTCTGCCCGCGCGCGGTTCGCGGCGGCCCGGCAGCGGCGGCGCCGCACTGCCCGCCCGCACCGCCGCCGGCCGGGCGGCCGCCCGGGCCCGGCTGCGCCGCGGCCGCCCCGACCCCGGCGAGCACTTCCGCTCCCGGCCCGGCGGGGGCCGCCCCGGCAGCGCCCCGACGGCGGGCGCCGCCCCCCAGCCGCCGACCGCCCTCGCCACCGGCACCGCCGGCCCCCCGGCCCGCGGCCGCCCCGCCCGGGCCTTCCCCGGCGGGGCGGAGCCGCCGCCCGGGGCCCGCTCCGACGGCGGCCCGACCCCCCTGCACCCCAGCCGCCGCACCGAGGGCGGCAGCCTGTTGGACGTGGTGCGGGTGGCCATCGTCATCCTGGACACCTCGGGCCGGGTGGTGCTGTGGAGCCCGGCCGCCGAGGAGATGCTCGGCTGGCCCAGCGAGGTGCTGGTCGGCCGCGCCGTCGACGAACTGATCCCGGACCCGGGCCAGGTGCAGCGCACCCGGTCCGCCCTCCAGGAGACGCTGCGCCGCGGCTCCTGGCACGGCTTCACCGAGATCGCCGACCGGGACGGCCTGCCGGTCGAGGTGGAGGCCCGGCTCTCGCTGCTGGTCGACGGCGACGGCGCCCCGTACGTGCAGGCCGCGCTCACCGAGGCCGCCGCGCTGCGCGCCGT
The DNA here is from genome assembly GCF_003751605.1 of Kitasatospora cineracea. Lineage (NCBI taxonomy): Bacteria > Bacillati > Actinomycetota > Actinomycetes > Kitasatosporales > Streptomycetaceae > Kitasatospora > Kitasatospora cineracea. Next base: position 500,845 of record NZ_RJVJ01000001.1, on the reverse strand, counting down.
CGAGCGCGACCTCGCGGTCCGCGACGCGCTGTTCGAGCAGTCCCCGCTGGGCATCGCGGTGCTCGACACCGACCTGCGCTACACCGCCGTCAACCGCACCCTGGCCGACATGAACGGCCTGCCCGCCGAGGAGCACGTCGGCCGCACCACCGGCGAGACGCTGCCCGAGCGCTCCGCCGACGAGATCACCGCCGTCCAGCGCCAGGTGCTGGCCACCGGCGAGCCGGTCATCGACGTCACGCTGGCCTCCCCGGCCTCCGCCGGCTCCGGGTACCGGTCGATCTCCTACAGCCGGATGACCGACCGCTCCGGCCGGGTGCTGGGCATCTCCGGCACCGTCATGGACGTCACCGAGCGCTACCGGGCGGTCGCCAAGGTCGAGGGCGCCCGGCGGCGGCTGTCGCTGCTCAACGAGTTCGGCTCCCGGGTCGGCGACCTGCTGGACGCCTCGATGATCGCCCAGGAGCTGGCCGGCGCGGTGGTCCCCCGGCTCGCCGACTACGCCGGGGTGATCCTGCTGCAGGCCGTCGCGCACGGTGACGACCTGCCCCGGCACGGCCACGACCGGCACACCTCGCTGCTGCAGCTCGGCGTCGCCGCGATCCAGCACAGCCCCGCGGTGGAGACCATGCTGCGGCACGGCGCCCGGATCACCTTCGAGGAGGACTCGGTCTTCGGCCGGGTGCTGCGCAGCGGCGTCCCCGAGATGCTCTCCGGCGGCAACGGGCCCGAGGAGCTGTCCTTCCCCGGCGACCCCAAGGTCGAGGCCGCCCGCGAGCTCGGCGTGCACTCCCGGCTGGTGGTCCCGCTGCGGGCCCGCGGCATCGTGATCGGCCTGCTGGTGGTCAGCCGGGCCGGCTACCGCGAGGGCTTCGACCGCGACGACCTGGCCTTCACCGTCGAGCTCGCCGACCGGGCCGGCAGCTCGCTGGACAACGCCCGGCTGTACGCCCGCGAGCGCACCGCCGCGCTCACCCTGCAGCGCACCCTGCTGCCCCAGCAGGTCCCGCAGCCGCCCGGCGTCGAGGTCGCCTACCGGTACGTGCCCGGCTCCAGCGGCACCGAGGTCGGCGGCGACTGGTTCGACGTCATCCCGCTGCCCGGCGAGCGCACCGCCCTGGTGGTCGGCGACGTGATGGGCCACGGCCTGCGGGCCGCCGCCACGATGGGCCGGCTGCGCACCGCGGTCCGGGTGCTGGCCGCCCTCGACCTGCCCCCCGAGGTGGTGCTGCGGCACGTCCACGAGCTCGCCGACGACCTCGCCCAGGGCCCCGACGAGGCCCTGCTCGCCACCTGCGTCTACGCGGTCTTCGACCCCGCCCGGCGCAGCCTGACCGTCACCAAGGCCGGCCACATCCCGCCGGTCCTGGTGGTGCCCGGCGCCGGTGCCGAGCCGGCCCGCTCCGGCGGCCCGCTGCCCGGCGGCGCCGGCCGGGTCCTCGACCTGCCCTCCGGCGCGCCGCTCGGCGTCGGCGGGGTGCCGTTCGAGTCCGTCGAGCTGCGGATCCCGGACGGCAGCCTGCTCGCCCTGTGCACCGACGGGCTGGTGGAGTCCCGGGACAAGGACCTGGACGTGGGACTGGGGAGGTTGATCAGCGTGCTCGAACAGCCGTACGCCTCGATCCAGCAGGCGTGCGAGGCCGTCCTCGGCACCATGGAGCAGGGCCGCGAGCCCGACGACGTGGCCCTGCTGCTGGCCCGGCTCGGCGAGGGCCGGGCCGAGGAGCCCACCGCGGGCTGGACGCTGCCCGCCGAGCCGACCGCCGTCTCCCGGGCCCGCCGACTGGTCCGCGGCACCCTGGCGGACTGGGACGCCGAGGAGCTCACCGACACCGCCGAACTGCTGGTCAGCGAACTCGTCACCAACGCCGTCCGGTACGCCAGCGCCCCGATCGGCGTCCGGCTCACCCTCGGCGACCTGCTGCTGGTGGAGATCTCCGACCCGCTGCCCGACCCGCCCCGGGAGCGCCACGCCGGGGCCGGCGACGAGGGCGGGCGCGGCCTCGAACTGGTCCGCCGGCTCGCCCTGCGCTGGGGCACCAGGGCCGAAGGACTCGGCAAGGTCGTCTGGTTCGAGCTGTCGAACACCGGGGTTCAACCACCCGATTCGATGTTGTGACGTTGAAGGGTGTGTGCGCCCACGCCCGGATGATGAATACTCGGACAGCGAATACTCGGTCTTCTCGACACCGGATGGGCGCGGGTTGGAGGGGTCGGTCCGTTGAACAGCTTCCCGGCACGGAACGTGACGCACGGCAGCGGCAGTCATGCCGCGGTGCCGGAGCAGCCGGGTGCCCCGACGACCCCCGTCCCGCTGCCGCTCGGCTGGGGACAGGGCACCTCGGGCACCATCTACGACTACATCCGGGTGGCGACCTTCGCCATCGGCCCGGACGGCCGGATCGCGCAGTGGAGCGACCGGGCCGCCGAGTTCTTCGGCGTCCCCGCCGCCGAGGCGGTCGGCGCCGACCCGATCACCGCGTTCATCCCGCGCGAGATGTGGCAGCGCGGCCGGGCCCGGCTCGAGCGCATCCTGTCCGGCGAGGAGTGGGTCGGCACCGCCCCCTACCGGGACCAGGCCGGCGCCGAGAGCCTCGCCGAGGTCTACGCGATGCCCGCCAGCGCCGACGGCTCCGCGACCTGCCTGGCCGTCGACCTCGGCCGGCTGCGCGCCATCGAGACCGACCTGGCCGCCTCCGAGGCCGTCATCGGCCAGACCCCCACCGGGTTCTTCCTGTTCGACACCGACCTCAAGCTGCAGCGCGTCAACGCCGCGTTCGCGGCCGGCGTCGGCCGCAGCCCCGCCGCCCTGCAGGGCCTCGCCCCCGGCGACGTGTTCCGCCCCTCCGACGCGGACCGGCTGCTGCTCGCCCTGCGCAAGGTCCTCACCGGCCAGGAGCCCGTCCTCGACCTGCGGCTGTCCGGCCCGGTCCGGGCCGCCCGCCCCACCGCCGGCCGCGACGAGGACCAGCGCACCTGGGCCGTCTCGCTGTACCGGCTCACCGCCGCCGGCGGCCGCCCGATCGGCGTGGCCGGCCAGGTCCAGGACGTCACCAGCCGGCACATCGCCGAACGCGAGGCGGCCGGCGTGCGCCGCAGCCTCGCCCTGCTGAACGAGGCGTCCACCCACATCGGCTCCACCCTCGACCTGGAGACCACCGCCAAGGAACTGCTCGACGTGATCGTCCCGCAGTTCTGCGACGTCGCCACCGTCGACCTGTACACCGCGCTGCTCACCGGCGACTCCGCCCCGCTCAGCGCCAACCCGGAGAGCGGCGAACTGCGCCGGGTCGCCGTCTCCAGCGTGGTCGGCAACGCCCCGTCCGTGCTCGGCAGCGAGCGGGCCGGCGGCGTCCGGGTCGCCGAGGCCGGCGGCACGCTCTGCTACCCGCCGCGCTCCCCGCACGCCCGCGCCCTGCGCACCGGCCGCAGCGTCGTCCCGCAGCCCGGGCCCGACCCGCTGCTGCGCTCCACCCTGGTGGTGCCGCTGGTCGCACGCGACCAGGTGCTCGGCCTGGTCCAGCTCTCCCGGGCGATCGGCAGCGAGCCGTTCGACGCCCGCGAGGTGGCGATCGCCGAGGAACTCGTCGCCCGCGCCGCGGTCTGCGTCGACAACGCCCGGCTCTACCGCCGCGAGCACGAGCGCGCCCTGATCCTCCAGCGCAGCCTGCTGCCCCCCGGCAACCCGGCCGCCTCCGGCCTGGAGATCGCCCGCCGCTACCTGCCCAGCAACAACAACACCGAGGTCGGCGGCGACTGGTTCGACGTCATCCCGCTGCCCGGCAGCCGCACCGCCCTGGTGATCGGCGACGTGATGGGCCGCGGCCTGCGCGCCGCCGTGGCGATGGGCCAACTGCGCACCGCCGTCCGCACCCTGGCCATGCTCGACCTCGACCCGGAAGAGGTGCTCTCCGCCCTCGACGAGATCGCCCGCGGCCTCGGCAACGACGAGGACCCGGACCGCTCCAGCGCCGAGGTCTACCTCGCCACCTGCGTCTACGCCGTCTACGACGCCGTCAAGCAGCGCTGCACCTTCGCCAACGCCGGCCACCTCCCGCCGGTCCTGCTCGCCCCCGGCCAGGGCGCCCGCACCATCACCGTGCCGCCCGGCCTGCCGCTCGGCGTCGGCGGCGAGCCGTTCGAGGAGGTCACCGTCGACCTGCCGGAGGGCGCCGTGCTGGCCCTCTACACCGACGGCCTGGTGGAGTCCCGCAAGCACCAGCTCGACGAGGGCATCGACGCCTTCCGGGCCGCGCTGGAGGCCGGCTCCGAGCGGATCGAGGAACTCTGCGACCAGGTGCTGGACGAGCTCAACCCGCACCACGGCGAGGACGACATCGCCCTGCTGATGGCCAAGGTCAAGGGCCTGCCCAAGGGCTCGGTCGGCGACTGGCGGTTCCCCTCCGAGCCGACCTCGGTCGCCAAGGCCCGCGAGGCCGCCTGCGGCTGGCTGCTGGAACGCGGCCTGGACGAACTGGTCGACACCTCGGAACTGCTGGTCAGCGAGCTGGTCACCAACGCGCTGCGGCACGGCCGCGGCGAGATCCGGCTGCGCCTGCTGCGCGACAAGACCATGGTCTGCGAGGTCTGGGACGACGCCTACGCCCAGCCCCGCCAGCGCCGCGCCCAGGAGACCGACGAGGGCGGCCGCGGCCTGCAGCTCGTCTCGCTGCTGGCCGAGCGCTGGGGCAGCCGCCGCACCCCCAAGGGCAAGATCGTCTGGTTCGAACTGGCCCTCTGACCCGCCCGGCGGCGGCCCGGCAGCGGCCGCCGCCACCGCGGTGCGTACCGGAAGCACCGCCGCCGGAAGGTGATCTCCACCGCTCCGCAGCCGCCCGTTTCGGCTCCATTGGGCCGTTCCCCGTACGATGGGGAGAAGCCGGGGCATGTGCCGTGCCCGGTGGGTGGACCGGTGAATGCTGACGCGGGCCGGGCACCGTGACCCACGATTCCGGGAGAATCAGCGCCGCATGCCCACGCGCAACGACATCCGCAACGTCGCCATCGTCGCCCACGTCGACCACGGCAAGACCACCCTGGTCGACGCCATGCTGAAGCAGGCCGGCGCCTTCGCCGCCCACCAGCACCTCGACGACCGGATGATGGACTCGAACGACCTCGAGCGCGAGAAGGGCATCACCATTCTCGCCAAGAACACCGCGGTCAAGTACCACCCCAAGGACGGTGGCGCTCCGATCACCATCAACATCATCGACACCCCCGGCCACGCCGACTTCGGCGGTGAGGTCGAGCGCGGTCTGTCGATGGTGGACGCGGTCGTCCTGCTGGTCGACGCCTCCGAGGGCCCGCTGCCGCAGACCCGCTTCGTGCTGCGCAAGGCGCTCACCGCCCGGCTGCCCGTCATCCTGTGCATCAACAAGACCGACCGTCCGGACGCCCGGATCGACGAGGTCATCAACGAGACCTACGACCTGTTCCTGGACCTGGACGCGGACGAGGACCAGATCGAGTTCCCGATCGTCTACGCCTGCGCCCGCGACGGCGTGGCCTCGCTGACCAAGCCGGAGAACGGCACCGTGCCGGCCGACTCCGACAACCTGGAGCCGTTCTTCTCCACCATCCTGGAGCACGTCCCGGCCCCGACCTACGACGCCGACGCCCCGCTGCAGGCGCACGTCACCAACCTGGACGCCGACAACTTCCTCGGCCGCATCGCCCTCCTCCGGGTCGAGCAGGGCGAGCTGCGCAAGGGCCAGACGGTGGCCTGGATCAAGCGCGACGGCTCGATCCAGAACGTCCGGATCTCCGAGCTGCTGATGACCGAGGCGCTCACCCGCAAGCCCGCCGAGGTGGCCGGCCCCGGTGACATCTGCGCCGTCGCCGGCATCGGCGACATCATGATCGGCGAGACCCTCGCCGACACCGAGAACCCGATCGCGCTGCCGCTGATCACCGTCGACGAGCCCGCCATCTCGATGACCATCGGCACCAACACCTCGCCGCTGGTCGGCAAGGGCGGCTCCGGCAAGGGCGCCGACGCCAAGTCCGGCGCCAAGGTGGACCGCAAGGTGACGGCCCGCCAGGTGAAGGACCGCCTGGACCGCGAGCTGATCGGCAACGTGTCGCTGCGCGTGCTGGACACCGAGCGCCCGGACGCCTGGGAGGTGCAGGGCCGCGGCGAGCTGGCGCTGGCCATCCTGATCGAGACCATGCGCCGCGAGGGCTTCGAGCTGACCGTCGGCAAGCCGCAGGTGGTCACCCGCGAGGTCAACGGCAAGACCCACGAGCCGGTCGAGCGCCTCACCGTGGACGTCCCCGAGGAGCACATGGGCGCCGTCACGCAGCTCATGGGCATCCGCAAGGGCCGGATGGACAACATGTCCAACCACGGCTCGGGCTGGGTCCGGATGGAGTTCGTGGTGCCGTCCCGCGGTCTGATCGGCTTCCGCACCGAGTTCCTCACCGGCACCCGCGGCACCGGCATCGCGCACTCGATCCACGAGGGCTACGAGCCGTGGTTCGGCAACCTGACCACCCGCAACAACGGCTCCCTGGTCGCCGACCGCTCCGGCGTGGTCACCGCCTTCGCGATGACCAACCTGCAGGAGCGCGGCGTGCTGTTCATCGACCCGGGCACCGAGGTGTACGAGGGCATGATCGTCGGCGAGAACTCCCGCGCCGACGACATGGACGTGAACATCACCAAGGAGAAGAAGCTCACCAACATGCGCTCCTCCAACGCGGACGTGGCCGAGTCCATCGTGCCGCCGCGCAAGCTCTCGCTGGAGCAGTCGCTGGAGTTCTGCCGCGAGGACGAGTGCATCGAGGTGACCCCGGAGACCGTGCGCATCCGCAAGGTCGTCCTGGACGCCAAGGACCGCGGCCGCACCGCCTCGCGCGCCAAGAAGGGCTGACACCCGCCCGGTTCCACCCTGCTCGGCCGACCGGCCGGCGTCCTCGCGGACGCCGGCCGGTCGCGTTTTCGGTGACGCTCCGTCACGGATCTCCGGGCGCGGGGCGTTCGTTAATCGGACGTCACTGATCGTCATCCGCGACAACTGTCCGTTTCGCCCGTGTCTGGCTATGTCTTGAATGTCCGTTTTCCGGGATTCATCCGTCGTTCATGTGACCAAATTGAAATCCGTATTGGTCATTTCCGTATCCGTGAGTGACCGATAGTGGGTGCAGTCGAGCTCGGGTCGAGGCTCCTGCGCAGGGGTGCGCGCCAGGCCGCGAGCGATCTGCAACACGATTTCAGGAGGCACACCCATGCGCGGTGCCAGCCAGGCCAAGTGGGTTGTCGCAGCCGTCGCGGTCGCCCTCGCCGCTACCGCTTGCGGCAGCTCTTCGGGCAGCTCCAGCACCGGGGCGTCCAACGCCCAGGGCACGTTCAGCTACCAGAGCACCGAGCCGCAGAACCCGCTCCAGCCGGCGAACGCCATGGAGGTCGGCGGCGGCCGCGTGATCAAGACCCTGTTCAAGGGCCTGGTGGACTACGACCCCAGCAACGGCCAGCTGCGCAACCAGGTCGCCGACAAGATCGAGACCACCGACGCGCAGAACTACACCGTCACCCTGAAGTCGGGCTGGACCTTCCACGACGGCACCCCGGTGACCGCCAAGTCCTTCGTGGACGCCTGGAACTGGTCCGCCAACGTCAAGAACAACCAGATCAACTCCGACTGGTTCTCCGACATCCAGGGCTACACGGACGTCCACCCGGACGCGGGCGACCCCACCGCCGCCACCATGTCCGGCCTCAAGGTCGTCGACGACACCCACTTCACCATCGCGCTGACCGGCCCGGTCTCGTACTTCGAGTACAAGCTCGGCTACACCGCCTTCTCGCCGCTGCCCGAGGTCTTCTTCACCGACCCGGCCAAGTACGGCCAGTCGCCGATCGGCAACGGCCCCTACAAGTTCGTCTCGTGGGAGCACAACAAGGCGATCACCGTCGCCGCCTACGACAAGTACGCGGGCGTCGACAAGCCGAAGAACGGCGGCATCGTCTTCAAGAACTACGCACAGGCCGACGCCGCGTACAAGGACCTGATCTCGGACAACCTGGACGTGCTGGACCAGGTCGACCCGACCGACCTGTCCTCGTACAAGAACGACCTGGGCGACCGCGCCGTCGACCAGGCCCAGGGTGCCATCCAGTCGATCTCCTTCTCGCTGTACGCCGACGACTGGAAGGGCGCGAACCTCTCCAAGGTCCGCCAGGGCCTGTCGATGGCGATCGACCGCGACACCATCACCAAGACGGTGCTCAACGGCTCCCGCCAGCCCGCCAACTCCTGGGTCGCCCCGGGCGCGATGGGCTATAAGGACAACACCTGCGGCGAGTACTGCACGTACAACCCGGAGAAGGCCAAGCAGCTGATCACCGAGGGCGGCGGCGTCCCCGGCAACAAGATCACCGTCCTGTACAACGCCGACGGCGGCCACAAGGAGTGGGTGGACGCGGTCTGCAACTCCATCCGCCAGGCCACCGGCGTGGAGTGCACCGGCGACGCCAAGCCGGACTTCAAGTCCTCCCGCGACCTGATCAAGAACAAGAAGGTCGACGGCCTGATGCGCACCGGCTGGGTGCAGGACTACCCGCTGAACGCCAACTTCCTGCGCGACGTGTACGGCACCGGCGCCGCGGCCAACGACGCCGGCTACTCCAGCCCGGAGTTCGACAAGCTGGCCGCCGAGGCGGACAAGGCCACCTCGGTGGAGAAGACCGCCGAGCTGTACCAGCAGGCCGAGGCCCAGCTGGCCAAGGACATGCCGGCCATCCCGCTCTGGTACTACAAGACCACCGCCGGTTACTCGAAGAACGTGCAGAACGTGAAGTACGACTCCTTCGGCGACCCGGTCTTCACCCAGGTCGAGGTCAAGCAGAAGTAAACGAGCCGGCACCGCACGGCTCGAACAGACACGGCCGGTGCCGTGCCCCGCCCCACCGGGCGGCCCGGCACCGGCCGTTGTCACGTCCAGAACTCTGACACCGGGACAGTCAGCCCGTCAGAGCAGTGAATTGGAGGCACGATGGGGCGCTATGTCGCAAGGCGACTGCTCCAGATGATCCCGGTGTTCCTGGGCACGGTCACGATCATCTTCTTCATGACCCGCTGGTTGCCCGGCGACCCCGCGGCAGCGATGTGGGGCGACAAGGCGGCCGACCCGGCCCAGCTCGCCGCGTTCAAGCACGACATGGGACTCGACGTCTCTATCTGGCAGCAGTACCTCAACTACATGGGGGACCTGCTCACCGGGAACTTCGGCAAGACGATGAGCGGCCGCAAGGTCATCGACGTGATCAGCGAGGCCCTCCCGGTCACCGTCCGACTGGCGCTGCTGGCCTTCGTCTTCGAACTCGTCGTCGGCGTCGCCATCGGCCTGTTCGCCGGCCTGCGCCGCGGCAAGGCGTTCGACAAGTCGACGCTGGTGCTGACCCTGCTGCTGATCTCCATCCCCGTCCCGGTGCTCGGCTTCATCTTCCAGACCGTCTTCGCCATCCAGCTCGGCTGGATCACCCCGACCGTCCAGGACTCGATGAACCTGGGCCAGCTGCTGCTGCCCGCCATCGTGCTCGGCTCGATCTCGCTCGCCTACGTGGCCCGCCTCACCCGGACCTCCATCGCGGAGAACCTGAAGGCCGACTACATGCGCACCGCGGTCGCCAAGGGCCTGCCCAAGCGCAAGGTGATCGGCACCCACCTGCTGCGCAACTCGATGATCCCGGTGGTCACCTTCCTGGGCACCGACCTCGGCGCCCTGATGGGCGGCGCGATCGTCACCGAGGGCATCTTCAACGTCAAGGGCGTCGGCAACGCGCTGTACCACGCCATCAACCTCAACGAGGGCGCGACCGTCTCCGGTTTCGTCGTCGTGCTGGTGCTGGTCTACCTGGTCGCCAGCCTGCTCGTCGACCTGCTCTACGCGGTCCTGGACCCGAGGATCCGGTATGCCTGACCTGATCGAGAAGAACGCCCCCGCCGGGGACGGCGAGACCCCCGCCGAGCGGGTCACCGTCCCCGCCCCGAAGGCCGAGAAGCCCCGCAGCCTCGGCCTGGACGCCTGGCACGACCTGCGCAAGCGCCCGGTCTTCATCATCTCGGCCGCGCTGATCGTGGTGCTGGTGCTGTTCGCGATCGCCCCCAGCCTGTTCACCTCGGTGGACCCGCGCGCCGGCGACCTGCGCCACCACTTCCTGGCCAAGCCGAACTACCTGCACTTCTTCCAGGCGGACTGGTTCGGCTACGACGGCCAGGGCCGCTCCATCTACGCCCGGATGATCTACGGCGCCCGCGCCTCGGTGGTCGTCGGCATCTGCGTCACCACCGGCGTCACCGTCCTCGGCGGCCTGCTGGGCATGATCGCCGGCTACTACGGCGGCTGGGTCGACACCATCGTCTCCCGCTTCACCGACATGGTCTTCGGCATCCCGCTGCTGCTCGGCGCCCTGGTCATGCTCAACGCCTTCCAGGTCCGCACGGTCTGGTCGGTGGTCTTCGCCCTGGTCGTCCTCGGCTGGACGCAGATGACCCGCGTCATGCGCGGCTCGGTGATCACCGTCAAGCAGTCCGACTACGTGACCGCGGCCAAGGCGCTGGGCGCCGGCACCGGCCGGATCATGTTCAAGCACATCCTGCCGAACGCGATCGCCCCGGTGATCGTCGTGGCGACCATCGCACTGGGCGGCTACATCGCCACCGAGGCCACGCTGAGCTTCCTCGGCATCGGCCTGCAGGACCCGACCATCTCCTGGGGCATCGACATCAACTCGGCCCAGAAGGTGATCCGCCAGGCACCGTTCGCACTGTTCTTCCCGGCCGGCATGCTCAGCGTCACCGTGCTGGCGTTCATCATGCTCGGCGACGCGGTGCGCGACGCCCTCGACCCGAAGCTGCGCTGAGAGAGGCGGCCCGCATCATGACCACCGCACTTGAGAAGACCACCGCTGCCAAGGACCGTCCGGCCCCCGGCACCCCGCTGCTCGAAGTCCGCGACCTGCACGTCGAGTTCAAGACCCGGGACGGCGTCGCCAAGGCCGTCAACGGCGTCAACTACTCGGTCGCGGCCGGCGAGACGCTGGCCGTGCTCGGCGAGTCCGGCTCCGGCAAGTCCGTCACCGCGCAGACCATCATGGGCATCCTCGACATGCCGCCCGGCCGGATCACCTCGGGGGAGATCCTGTTCCGCGGCCAGGACATGCTGAAGATGTCGGGCGAGGAGCGCCGGAAGATCCGCGGCCGCAAGATCGCCATGATCTTCCAGGACGCGCTCTCCTCGCTCAACCCGGTGCTCTCGGTCGGCTACCAGCTCGGCGAGATGTTCCGCGTGCACGAGGGCGCCTCCAAGAAGGAGGCCAAGGCCAAGGCCATCGAGCTGATGGACCGGGTCCGCATCCCGGCCGCCGCCCAGCGGGTCGGCGACTTCCCGCACCAGTTCTCCGGCGGCATGCGCCAGCGCATCATGATCGCCATGGCGCTGGCCCTGGAGCCGGACCTGATCATCGCGGACGAGCCCACCACCGCGCTGGACGTCACCGTCCAGGCCCAGGTGATGGACCTGCTCGCCGAGCTCCAGGCCGAGTACCACATGGGCCTGATCCTGATCACCCACGACCTCGGCGTGGTCGCCGACGTCGCGGACAAGATCGCCGTCATGTACGCGGGCCGGATCGTCGAGACCGCCCCCGTCCACGACCTGTACGCCAAGCCCGCCCACCCCTACACCGAGGGCCTGCTCCGGTCGATCCCGCGACTGGACCAGAAGGGCGAGGAGCTGTACGCGATCAAGGGCCTGCCGCCCAACCTCTACAAGGTCCCGGCCGGCTGCGCGTTCAACCCGCGCTGCGACGTCGCCACCGACCTGTGCCGTACCGAGATCCCCGCCCTGCACCAGGTCACCGACCGGGAGGGTGCGGAGCTCGCCGGGCGCAAGAGCGCCTGCCACCTCTGGAAGGAGACCCTCCATGGCTGAGCCCATCCTGGAGGTCCGCGACCTGGTCAAGCACTACCCGCTGACCCAGGGCATCCTCTTCAAGAAGCAGGTCGGCGCGGTCAAGGCCGTCGACGGCATCTCCTTCACCCTGCACAAGGGCGAGACCCTCGGCATCGTCGGCGAGTCCGGCTGCGGCAAGTCCACGCTCGCCAAGGTCCTGATGAACCTGGAGCGGGCCACCGCCGGCCAGGTCTTCTACAAGGGCGAGGACATCTCCCGGCTCTCCGGCTCCGCGCTCAAGGCGGTGCGCCGCAACATCCAGATGGTCTTCCAGGACCCGTACACCTCGCTGAACCCCCGCATGACGGTGGGCGACATCATCGGCGAACCGTACGAGATCCACCCCGAGGTGGCGCCCAAGGGCGACCGCCGCAAGGCGGTGCAGGACCTGTTGGACGTGGTCGGCCTCAACCCCGAGTACATCAACCGGTACCCGCACCAGTTCTCCGGCGGCCAGCGCCAGCGCATCGGCATCGCCCGCGGCCTCGCGCTCAAGCCGGAGGTCATCATCTGCGACGAGCCGGTCTCCGCGCTCGACGTGTCGGTGCAGGCCCAGGTGATCAACCTGCTGGAGCAGCTCCAGACGGACTTCGAGCTCTCCTACATGTTCATCGCCCACGACCTCTCCATCGTCCGGCACATCTCCGACCGGGTCGGCGTGATGTACCTCGGCAAGATGGTCGAGATCGGCACCGACCTGGAGATCTACGACCACGCCACCCACCCGTACACCCAGGCGCTGCTCTCCGCGGTGCCGGTGCCGGACCCGGCGGACCGGGAGAAGCGCGAGCGGATCATCCTCTCCGGCGACATCCCCTCCCCGGCCAACCCGCCGTCGGGCTGCCGCTTCCGCACCCGCTGCTGGAAGGCGGAGGAGCGCTGCTCCACGGAGCTTCCGCTGCTGGCCGTCCCCGAGCTGCTGGCCGGCGGCGCCAAGCACGAGTCGGCCTGCCACTTCGCGGCCGAGCGGGAGCCTGCGGCCGCGTAGCGCGACGCCGGAGGACGACACGCCGCAGGGGCACCGGGAGACCACCCGGTGCCCCTGCGGCGTTCCCTCCCCCGTCCGGCCCTACTGCGGTCGCGTCGCAACTGCACGGCCCTTCTCATGAGGTGAGATGCGTCATACACCCTCGAGGAGGAAGCTCCATGCCTTCAGGCACCCGTGTGCGCTGGGCCGTTGTCAGTGCGACGTCCGTGGCCCTGGTGGCCACGGGCTGTGGCAGCAGCGGCGGCGGTTCCGGCGGCGGCTCGTCCGACACCAGCAAGACCTTCACCTACCAGAGCAGTGAGCCGCAGAACCCGCTGCAGCCGGCCAACGCCAACGAGACCGGTGGCGGACGCATCGTGCAGAACCTGTTCAAGGGCCTGGCCGACTACGACCCGTCCAACGGCAAGCTGCGGATGCAGGTCGCGGACAAGATCGACACCAGCGACGCGCAGACCTACACCGTGACGCTGAAGTCGGGCTGGACCTTCCACGACGGTACGCCGGTGACCGCGAAGAGCTTCGTGGACGCCTGGAACTGGGCGGCCAACACCAACAACAACCAGATCAACAGCTCCTGGTTCTCCGACATCGAGGGCTACAAGGACGTCCACCCGGAGAGCGGCTCGCCGACCACCGACAAGATGTCCGGCCTGACCGTCCAGGACGACACGCACTTCACGATCAAGCTGAACAACAAGGTCTCGTACTTCCCGTACAAGCTGGGGTACGTGGCCTTCTCGCCGCTGCCGGAGGGCTTCTTCAAGGACCCGGCGGGCTACGGGCAGAAGCCGGTCGGCAACGGGCCGTACGAGTTCGTGAGCTGGGACCACAACTCGCAGGTGGTCACCAAGACGTTCGCCAACTACCAGGGCGTGGACAAGCCGAAGAACGGCGGCGTCGTCTTCAAGATGTACACCACCGCCGAGGCCGCCTACGCGGACCTGCAGTCGAACAACCTGGATGTGATGGACCAGGTGCCGCCGTCGGCGCTGGCGAACTACAAGAACGACCTCGGAGACCGGGCGATCGACGCCCCGCAGGGCGCGATCCAGAACATCGGCTTCACCCTCTACCAGGCCGACTGGCAGGGCCAGGACAAGGCCAAGGTCCGGCAGGGCCTGTCGATGGCGATCGACCGCGACACCATCACCAAGACGGTGCTCCAGGGCTCGCGCAAGCCGGCCACCGCCTGGGTCGCCGAGGGCGTCGAGGGCTACAAGTCCGGCACCTGCGGCGACTTCTGCACCTACAACGCGGACAAGGCCAAGCAGCTGATCACCGAGGGCGGCGGCGTCCCCGGCAACGCCATCAAGATCACGTACAACGCGGACGGCGGCCACAAGGAGTGGGTGGACGCGGTCTGCAACTCGATCCGGCAGGCGACCGGGGTGAACTGCACCGGCGACCCGAAGACCGACTTCAAGACCGCCCGCGCGGCGATCACCGGGCACCAGATCAACGGCCTGTTCCGCACCGGCTGGGTGCAGGACTACCCGCTGAACGCCAACTTCCTGGCGGACGTCTACCGCACCGGCGCGGCCTCGAACGACACCGGCTACTCCAGCCCGGAGTTCGACAAGCTCGCCAACGAGGCCGACCAGGCGGCGTCCGTGCAGGACACCGCGACCGGCTACCAGAAGGCCGAGGCCCAGCTGGCGATCGACATGCCGGCCATCCCGCTCTGGTACTACCGGACCAACTCCGGCTTCTCCACCAAGGTGCAGAACGTCACGTTCGACTCCTTCGGCAACCCGGCCTGGACCCAGGTCGAGGTCAAGGGCTGACCGTGCCCGGCACCGGCCCCGTCCTCCCCGCACGGAGGGCGGGGCTCCGGTACTACGTCACCCCTTCGGAGGGAGGGCTCCCATGGGCCGTTACGTGCTACGCCGCGTGCTCCAGATGATCCCGGTGTTCTTCGGGGCCACGCTGCTGATCTTCCTGATGGTGTACAGCCTGCCGGGCGACCCGATCGCCGCGATGTTCGGCGACAAGGCGGCCGACCCGGCGACCGTGGCCAACCTGCGGCACCAGTACTACCTCGACCAGCCGCTGTGGAAGCAGTACCTGCACTACATGAACAACATCTTCCACCTGGACTTCGGCACCAGCTTCACCGGCCGCCCGGTCTCGGAGATCATGGCGGACGCCTTCCCGGTGACCATCCGGCTGGCTCTGGTCGCCTTCTTCTTCGAGATCTTCATCGGCCTGCCGCTGGGCCTGATCGCGGGCCTCTACCGCGGCAGCATCGCCGACACCCTGGTGCTGCTGCTGACCCTGATCGTCATCTCGATCCCGGTGTTCGTGCTCGGCTACATCGCCCAGACGATCTTCGCCATCAACCTGGGTTGGGTGACGGCCACCGTCCAGGACTCGCGGGACATCACCCAGTTGATCCTGCCGGGCCTGGTGCTGGCGTCCCTGTCGCTGGCGTACGTGGCCCGGCTCACCCGCACCTCGATCGGCGAGAACCTGCGCGCCGACTACATGCGCACCGCGGTGGCCAAGGGCCTGCCGCGGCACACCATCATCGGGCGGCACCTGCTGCGCAACTCGCTGATCCCGGTGGTGACCTTCCTGGGCACCGACCTGGGAGCGCTGATGGGCGGCGCGATCGTCACCGAGGGCATCTTCAACATCGCCGGCATCGGCAACGTCCTCTACAAGGCGATCAACCAGAAGGAAGGCCCGACGGTCGTCGGCATCGTCACCGTGCTGGTGCTGGTCTACCTGGTCGCCAGCCTGGTCGTCGACCTGCTGTACGCCGTCCTGGACCCGAGGATCCGCTATGCCTGAGCGCAACGAGGACATCCCCGACGACAACGACCCGCTGCGCAACATCCAGCCGACCGACAGCGACCACCTGGACTACGTCGGACAGCAGGGACTGGCCGTGGAGCAGGAGACGCTGATCGAGCCCGACCCGGTCAAGCGGGAGCAGGCCCGCAGCCTGTGGGGCGACGCCTGGCGGGACCTGCGCAAGCGGCCCACCTTCATCATCTCGGCGGTGCTGATCCTGCTGTTGGTCGTGATCGCGATCTGGCCGGGGCTGTTCACCGACACCGACCCGCGGGCCGCCGACCTGACCAACAACTACCTGCGCAGGCCCGACTACACCGACTTCTTCGGGGGCGGCTGGTTCGGCTACGACGGGCAGGGCCGCTCGATCTACGCCCGGGTGCTCTACGGGGCACGGGCCTCGATCACCGTCGGCATCTGCGTCACCCTGGCGGTGACCGTCCTCGGCGGGCTGACCGGGATGACCGCCGGGTACTTCGGCGGCTGGGTCGACGCGGTGCTCTCCCGGCTCACCGACATCTTCTTCGGCATCCCGCTGCTGCTCGGCGCCCTGGTGCTGCTGAACGCGTTCGCCACCCGCAACGTGTGGTCGGTGGTGATCGCGCTGGCCGTGCTCGGCTGGACGCAGCTGGCCCGCGTGATGCGCGGCTCGGTGATCACCGTCAAGCAGTCCGACTACGTGGTCGCCGGGCGGGCGCTGGGCGCCGGCACCGGGCGGCTGATGTTCCGGCACATCCTGCCGAACGCGATCGCCCCGGTGATCGTCGTGGCGACCATCGCACTGGGCGGCTACATCACGGCGGAGGCCACGCTGAGCTTCCTCGGCATCGGCCTGCAGGACCCGACCATCTCCTGGGGCGTGGACATCTCGTCCGCGCAGAAGGTGATCCGGCAGGCGCCGTTCGCCCTGTTCTTCCCGGCCGCCGCGCTCTCCGTCACCGTGCTGGCCTTCATCATGCTGGGCGACGCGGTGCGCGACGCCCTCGATCCGAAGCTGCGCTGAGCGAGGGGACAAGGCACATGACCACCGCCGCCGACCAGGCCCGCACGGCCCGCGAGGAACCCTTCACCGGGCCGCTGCTGGACGTGCGGGACCTGCACGTCGAGTTCAAGACCCGGGACGGCGTCGCCAGGGCCGTCAACGGCGTCAACTACACCGTCAGCGCGGGCGAGACGCTCGCCGTGCTGGGCGAGTCGGGCTCCGGCAAGTCCGTCACCGCGCAGGCCATCATGGGCATCCTGGACATGCCGCCGGCCAGCATCCCGCAGGGGGAGATCCTGTTCCGCGGCCGGGACATGCTCAAGATGCCGAAGGACGAGCGCCGGAAGATCCGCGGACAGAAGATCGCCATGATCTTCCAGGACGCGCTGTCCTCGCTCAACCCGGTGCTCACCGTCGGCTACCAGCTCGGCGAGATGTTCCGCAAGCACCGCGGCGACAACCGCAAGGACGCCAGGGCCAAGGCCATCGACCTGATGGACCGGGTCCGGATCCCCGCCGCCAAGGAACGGGTCAACGACTACCCGCACCAGTTCTCCGGCGGCATGCGCCAGCGCATCATGATCGCCATGGCGCTGGCCCTGGAGCCGGACCTGATCATCGCGGACGAGCCCACCACCGCGCTGGACGTCACCGTCCAGGCCCAGGTGATGGACCTGCTCGCCGAACTGCAGGCCGAGTACCACATGGGCCTGATCCTGATCACCCACGACCTCGGCGTGGTCGCCGACGTCGCCGACAAGATCGCCGTCATGTACGCGGGCCGGATCGTCGAGACCGCCCCCGTCCACGAGCTCTACGCCCGGCCCGCGCACCCGTACACCCGGGGGCTGCTGGACTCCATCCCGCGGCTCGACCAGAAGGGCCAGGAGCTCTTCGCCATCAAGGGCCTGCCGCCCAACCTGCTGCGGATCCCACCGGGCTGCGCGTTCAACCCGCGCTGCCCGCGGGCCCAGGACATCTGCCGGCAGGAGGTGCCGCCGCTGGCGCAGGTGACCGACGACGACGGGACGCCGGTGGCCGGGCGGCACAGCGCGTGCTTCTTCTGGAAGGAGACCCTCCGTGACGGTTAACGGTGCCACTCCGCTCGGGGCGACCACCCCCGAGGAGGTCGCGTTCGCGCAGGACGTGCCGCGCGGCGAACCCATCCTGGAAGTGCGCGACCTGCTCAAGCACTTCCCGCTCACCAAGGGCATCCTGTTCAAGAAGCAGGTCGGCGCGGTCAAGGCCGTCGACGGCGTCTCCTTCGACCTGATGCAGGGCGAGACGCTCGGCATCGTCGGCGAGTCCGGCTGCGGCAAGTCGACGCTCGCCAAGGTGCTGATGAACCTGGAGCCCGCCACCGCCGGGTCGGTGAAGTACAAGGGCGAGGAGATCTCGCACCTGAGCGGCTCCGCGCTCAAGGCGGTGCGGCGCAACATCCAGATGGTCTTCCAGGACCCGTACACCTCGCTGAACCCCCGCATGACGGTGGGCGACATCATCGGCGAGCCGTACGAGATCCACCCCGAGGTGGCGCCCAAGGGCGACCGCCGCAAGGCGGTGCAGGACCTGTTGGACGTGGTCGGGCTGAACCCCGAGTACATCAACCGGTACCCGCACCAGTTCTCCGGCGGCCAGCGCCAGCGCATCGGCATCGCCCGCGGCCTCGCGCTCAAGCCGGAGGTCATCATCTGCGACGAGCCGGTCTCCGCGCTCGACGTGTCGGTGCAGGCGCAGGTGATCAACCTGCTGGAGCAGTTGCAGAGCGAGTTCAACCTGTCGTACATGTTCATCGCGCACGACCTCTCCATCGTCCGGCACATCTCGGACCGGGTCGGCGTGATGTACCTCGGGCGGATGGTCGAGATCGGCACCGACCTGGAGATCTACGACCACGCCACCCACCCGTACACCCAGGCGCTGCTCTCCGCGGTGCCGGTGCCCGACCCGAGTGCGCGGGAGCACCGGGACCGGATCGTGCTGACCGGCGACGTGCCCTCCCCGGCCAACCCGCCCTCCGGGTGCCGGTTCCGGACCAGGTGCTGGAAGGCGCAGGAGAAGTGCGCGAAGGAGGACCCGGCGCTGACCGTGCGGGACTGGCTGGAGGGGCGGGCCCGGCACGACTCGGCCTGCCACTTCGCCGGCGAGCGGGAGAACCTGGTCTGAGGCGCCGGACGGGCAACGGCGAAGGGCCCCACCGCGGTGAAGCGGTGGGGCCCTTCGCGGTACGCGGCCGGGGGCTCAGACCTCGGCGCGCTGCGCGGGGACGGCGGGCGCGGCCTCCTCGGGGAAGTGGCAGGCCGTCAGGTGGCCGCCGGCGTTGCCGGAGAGCTGGATCAGCGGCGGCTCCTCCACCGAGCACTTCTCCTGCGCCTTCCAGCAGCGGGTCCGGAACCGGCAGCCCGACGGCGGGTTGACCGGGGAGGGCACGTCGCCGGTCAGGCGGATGCGCTCGCGGTCGTCGTCCGGGTCGGCCTCCGGGACGGCGGACAGCAGCGCGTGGGTGTACGGGTGCCGGGGGGACTCGTACAGCGACTTGCGGTCGGCGATCTCGACGATCTTGCCGAGGTACATCACCGCGACGCGCTGCGAGAAGTGCCGCACCACCGACAGGTCGTGGGCGATGAACAGGAACGCGATGCCCAGCTCGCGCTGCAGCTCCTGGAGCAGGTTGACCACCTGCGCCTGGATCGACACGTCCAGCGCCGAGACCGGCTCGTCCGCGACGATCAGCTTCGGGCTCAGCGACAGCGCGCGGGCCACGCCGATGCGCTGGCGCTGGCCGCCGGAGAACTCGTGCGGGAAGCGGTTGTAGTGCTCCGGGTTGAGGCCGACCGTCTCCAGCAGCTCCTGCACCCGGCGCTGCACGCCGCCCTTCGGGTTGATGCCGTTGATCTCCATCGGCGCGCCGATGATCGAGCCGACGGTGTGCCGCGGGTTCAGCGAGGAGTACGGGTCCTGGAAGATCATCTGGATCTCGGACCGGATCGGCGCCAGCGCCTTGCGGCCGGCGTGCGTGATGTCCTGGCCGGCGTAGCGGATCTCGCCGCCGGTCGGCTCCAGCAGCCGGGTCACCAGGCGGCCGGTGGTCGACTTGCCGCAGCCGGACTCGCCGACCAGGCCCACCGACTCGCCGGGGAAGACGTCCAGGTCCAGGCCGTCCACCGCGTGCACCGCGCCGACCTGGCGCTTGAACAGGAAGCCGTCCATCACCGGGAAGTGCTTCTGCAGGCCCTTGAGCGACAGCAGCGGGTCGCCGGGGGCGACGGCGGCCGGGGAGGCCGGCTTGAGGGTCAGTTCGTTGCTCATGGTGTCCCTCTCAGCCGAGCCGGGGCTTGATCTGGTCGATGAAGATGTCCTGCCGCTGCGCCGCGTTCAGGTGGCAGGCGGCGGCGTGCCCGGTGGCCGGGGAGAGCGCCGGGCGCTCCGAGGTGCAGCCGCCGCCGATGACCTGCTCGCGGTAGTCGCAGCGCGGGTTGAACGGGCAGCCGGACGGCAGGTTGATCAGGCTCGGCGGGGTGCCGCGGACCGGCCGCAGCGGCACGTCCACGTCGCCGGTCAGGCTCGGCATCGAGGCCAGCAGGCCCCAGGTGTACGGGTGCTGAGGGGCCTTCAGCACCTCGCGGACGGTGCCGCGCTCCACGGCCCGGCCCGCGTACATCACCATGATGTCCTGGGCGGTCCGGGCGACCACGCCCAGGTCGTGGGTGATCAGGATGATCGCGGTGCCCATCTCCTGCTGGAGGTCCTTGAGCAGGTCCAGGATCTGGGCCTGCACGGTGACGTCCAGCGCGGTGGTCGGCTCGTCCGCGATGACCAGTTTCGGGTCGCAGACCAGCGACATGGCGATCATCGCGCGCTGGCGCATGCCGCCGGAGAACTGGTGCGGGTAGTCGTCGACCCGCAGGGTGGGCTGCGGGATGCCGACCTTGGTCAGCATCTCGATCGCCCGGTCCCGGGACTCCTTCTTGGAGGCGCCGGTGTGCTTGCGGAAGGTCTCGCCGATCTGCTTGCCGATGGTGTGGAACGGCGACAGCGCGGTCAGCGGGTCCTGGAAGATCATCGACATCTTCTTGCCGCGGAGCTTCTCCAGCTCGCGGTTCGAGGCGCCGATCAGCTCCTGGCCGTCCAGCTTGATCGAGCCGGTGATCTCGGTCCGGTCCGGGTTGTGCAGGCCCAGCACGGCCAGGTTGGTCACCGACTTGCCGGAGCCGGACTCGCCGACGATGCCGAGCGTGGAGCCCGGGGCGACGTCGAAGGAGAGGTTGTCCACGGCCCGGACCACGCCGTCCTCGGTGCTGAAGCGGACCGAGAGGTCGCGGACTGAGAGGAACGGCGTGCCGCCGCTGCCGGCGGATGCCTCCTCGGGCTTGGCCAGGGTGGTCATGGACTGGGCTCCTCGGTGCGGTACGTGAGGTCGGGACTGCTGCTGGTCGGCCGGGGTGTGGCCGTCAGGCCAGGCGGATGCGCGGGTCGATCAGGGCGTAGGCGGCGTCGACGATGATGTTGAAGAAGACGATCAGGGTGGCGGCCACCACGGTGACGCCGACCAGCAGCGACAGGTCGGAGTCGTTGAAGGACTGGATCGCCAGCTGGCCCAGGCCGTGCAGGCTGAAGGTCGTCTCGGTGATGATGGCGCCGCCGAGCAGCACGCCCAGGTCGATGCCGAAGACGGTGACGATGGTGCCCATCGCGCCGCGCCAGGCGTAGCGCATGAAGACCGAGGTGCCGGACATGCCCTTGGCCCGGGCGGTCCGCACGTAGTCCTCGGACAGCTGCTCGACCATCGAGGAGCGGGTCATGCGGGTGTAGTTGGCGGTCCAGATCAGCGACAGCACGATCCACGGCACCAGCAGGCCGCCGGCCCAGCCGATCGGGTCCTCGGTGAACGGGACGTAGGTCGGCAGGTCCAGCAGGTCCGTGCTGTAGCAGAGCACCCAGAGCGCGAGCGGGCCGGCCACGTAGATCTGCATCGAGGAGGCCAGCAGCGAGAAGGAGCTGGCGATCTTGTCGGCGGCCTTGCCCTGCTTGTGCGCGGCCAGCATGCCGGTGCCGATGCCGAAGACCAGGAAGATCACGGCGGAGCCGACGGTCAGCGACAGGGTGGTCGGGAAGCGGTCCGCGAGGATGCCGCCGACCAGCTCCTTCTTGTCGAAGGAGTAACCGAAGCACGGGGCGCCGCAGTGCACGCCGTTGAAGGTGCCGCCGGTGAAGATGGTGCTCAGCCAGTTCCAGTACTGGACCGGCCACGAGTGGTCGAAGCCCATGTCGTGCCTGATCAGGGCGAGGTTCTCGGGCGTGCAGGTCTTGCCGCAGTAGAGCCGCGCCGGGTCCGCCGGGATCGCGAAGAACAGCGCATACGTGACCATCGAGACGATCAGCAGGATGACGAGAGCGCCGAGGGTTCGGCGGACGAGGAATCGGAGCATCGGACGGGGCTCTCCTGATCGGGGCGGGACACCGGCAGATCGTGCCGGTGCCCCGCCGTGAGCTACTGCTCGGTGACGACTACTACTTGACGTAGATGTTGAGCGGGGACTGCAGGCCGGCCAGGGTGTCGAACTTGACGCCGCCCAGGCCCGAGCCGTAGAGGCTCAGCGAACGCTGGTAGACGTCCGGGATCGAGACCGCCTTGTCCTGCAGCTTCTTGTCGATCGCGGCCCAGGCCTTGCCCTGCTCCACCGGGTCGGCGACCTTCACCGCGGCGTCGATCGCCGAGTTGATCTCCGGGTCGTTCAGGTGGGCGTAGTTGGAGGCACCGTCGGCGATGGCGCGGCCGTCCCAGACCGGCTGCAGCGAGGTGTAACCGGTCGGCCAGTCGGCGCCCCAGCCGCCCCAGTACAGGTCGTACTCGTTGTTGGTCAGGCCGATGGCGTCGTAGTAGGTCTTCGAGTCCAGCGGCTTCGGGACGAACTTGAAGCCGGCCTTCTCCAGCGCGTCGCGGATCGCCTCGGTGACCTTCTGCTGCACCGGGGTGTTGTTGTACGCGTAGACGATGGGGGTGCCCACCGCGTTCGCCTCGGTCAGCAGCTGCTTGGCGGCGTCCGGGTCGCCCTGCGGCTTCTTGAGGATGCCGTACGGGTCGTAGGACTCGTAGCCCAGGACGGTCGGGCTCATGTACGCGGTGGCGTAGTCACCGTAGGAGGTGCCGCCCTGCAGCTGGCGGGTCTGCTGGTGCGGGAACGCCTTGATGAGCGCCTCGCGGACCTTCTGGTCCTTCACCCGGGTGTTGTTGATGTAGTAGTAGTCGACGTACGGGGTCAGGCCCTCGAGGGTGCGGGGCTTGAGCTTCTCGTCGGCCTTGACCTGGTCGATGTAGGTCGTGTGGACCTGGTTGTGGAACGAGAAGGCGGTCTTGTCGTCGCCGTTGTCCGCCATGAAGCGCTCGGTGGACTGCTGCGCCTGGACACCGAAGGTCATGTGCCACTTGTCCGGGTAGGCGTTCCGGATCGGGTCGCTGGCCGGGTCCCAGTTGGGGTTACGCTCGAGGTCGAGCGAGCGGTCGGTGACGTGCTCGACGATCTGGTACGGGCCCGAGGAGAACGGCTTCTTGTCGTACTCCTCCTTGGTGTCGTTGGCCTTCGGCACGATGCCGTAACCGGTCATCGCCAGGGTGAAGTTGGCGTCGGTGTGGGCCTCGGGGAAGGTGATCACCACGGTCTTGTCGTCCGGGGTCTGCACCGAGTCCAGGCTCTTGCCGCCGTAGGGGCCCTCGTAGGCGGTGCGGTAGTCGGCGCCCGACAGCCAGGTCTGGATGTAGGTGGGGCCGGACTTGATGAACGAGGCGTAGGTGCGCTCGATCGAGTACTTGACGTCCGCCGAGGTGATCGGGGTGCCGTCCTGCCACTTCACGCCGTCCTTCAGCGTGAACTTCCAGGTCTTGCCGCCGTCGGTGGTGGTGCCGGTGTCGGTGGCGAGGTCGCCGACCAGCTTCTGCGAGCCGTCCGGGGCGGTCTTGTAGCCCGTCAGCTGGCGGGTGAACAGCAGCGAGACCTCGCTGTTGTAGTTCATGTAGATCTGGGCCGGGTCGAGGTGCGAGAAGTCGTCGCGGTCGATCATGTTGACCGTGCCGCCCTTCTTCGCACCCGGCTCGGCGACGGCCGGACCCTTCGAGTCGTCGGCGGTGCCGACCGAGATCGTGGTGGTCTTGACCGGGGCCTTGGAGGCGCCGGCCTTGGTGCCGTCGCTGTTGCTGTGGCCGCTGGAGCACGCCGTGGTGACGGTCAGGGCCCCGGCCACGAGAATGGCGGCCGCGAGCCGCGTCTTGCGAGAGCTCATCTTCATCCTGCCTGGGATAGTTGTGCGGAAATCTTCGTGGGTGTGCCCGGGGCCTGGCTTACCCGTCCCCCCGGAGTCTTGAGGACCTGTCAGCGGTTGGTCTTCGGGTCGAACGCGTCCCGGACGGAGTCGCCGAGCAGGTTGAAGGCCAGAACGAACACCACCATGGCGAGGCCCGGGAAGAGCAGGAAGGTGACGTCGGTCCGGAGGTAGTTGGCGGCGTCGGCGATCATGCGGCCCCAGTCCGGGGTCGGCTCGGAGACGCCCACACCGAGGTAGGAGAGGCCGGCCTCGGCGGTGACGAACGCCGGCAGCGCGAGGGTGGACTGCACCAGGATCGGGGTCCACAGGTTGGGCAGGATCTCCTTGAAGATGATCCGCATCGGGGAGGCGCCGGTGACCTTGGCGGCCTCGATGAACTCCCGCTCGCGGAGCGACAGCGACACACCGCGCAGGATGCGGGCCAGGCCCATCCAGCCGAGCAGCGACAGCACGGTGGTGACCGCCACGAAGGGCAGCCAGCCCGGGTTCTTCTCGTTCGGGCTCACCAGCAGGCTGGTGACCACCGGCATGCAGGCGATCAGGAAGATCTGCGACGGGAACGACATCAGGACGTCGATCACCCGGCCGATGAAGTAGTCGACCTTCCCGCCCAGGTAGCCGGCCGCGATGCCGAGCGCGACACCGATCACGGTGGTCAGCAGCGAGGTGGCGACCGCGATGATCAGCGAGGTGCGGATGCCGTAGATCAGCAGGGTGAGGACGTCGCGGCCGAGGCCCGGCTCGAGGCCGAACCAGAAGTCGCCGCTCATGCCGCCGTTGGGGCCGGTGGGCAGGCCCGAGTCGGTCAGCAGGGACACGTCGTCCTGGCCGTAGTGCGTCTCCGGGTTCTTGCCGTACAGCATGGAGATGACCGGGGCGAGGATCGCCACCGCGATGAAGAACAGCACGATGCAGGCGCTCACCACCCCGGTGCGGTCACGGAGGAAGCGGCGCCACATCAGCTTCCCGGGCGAGAGGCCGCGGAAGCCCGGATCGGCGGGCGTGTCGGCCGTGGCGTTGTCCGCGTGGTCCGACGTCGACCCGGGACGGGAGGTGTTCCCGTCCGTCGTGGCCCCAGTAGGCGTCGTCATGGTGCTAAAGCTCCCGACCGTGGTCCGTGCAGAAGCAAGGAGTAAGAACTTGGATGAATGGACTCTTGCAAGTCGTTTATCGAACGTCAAGAGTTCCCCAGTTGTCGAGGGCCCATTTCCTCCTTCGTGCTGGAATGTCAACCACTTCGTAGTTCTCGGACTCTTGACATCGACTCAGCGAGACGGTCAAAACCGGACAAACCTGAGCATGTGGCGTTCACATGTCCGTAACGATGCACGGTCAGCTCCGTTATCTGGACGTCGAGTTCGAACCCGTGATCACTTGACGCGCGTAGATCAAGTGTCCGTTTTGGCGGCCTTCAGGGCAAATGGCAGTCGCAATTGAGTGTCCGATTATCGGACATCGCTGTTTTCGGGCATGGCGGGGCGAATTCATGGGTAGGGGTCACCCAATTCGGGCGGCCCGGGGGGAGTCGCCCGACTGGCATTTTCTCGCCATTGGCGAGACTTCGCCGCGGCCGTTACTGCCGCGGTTGTTACTTCGTCAGCCCGATGTTCTCGTAGACCACATCGCCGAGCCCGGTGGCGCCGATGTTGGCCAGCTCCTTGCGCACCCCGTAGATGGCCGGCCGCTGGTACAGCGGGACCAGTCCGGCGACCTGCCAGGCCTCGGTGTCGGCGCGGTTGAGCGCCGCCGTCTCGTCGTCCACCGTGTCGGCCTTCGCGGCGTCCGCCATCGCCTTGTCCAGCGCCTTGCTGCCGACCTGGGCCCAGTTGGAGCCGGAGTCCTGCTGGAAGGTGCTGATCGAGTTGGAGACCGGGAAGGGCGTGCCCAGCAGGGAGAAGGAGGTCAGGTCGAAGTCGTGCTTGTAGACGTAGCCGTCGAAGTACTCGCCGGCCGGCACGGTCTGCACCTGCACGGTCACCCCGACCGCGGCCAGCATCCGGGTGACCTCCTCGCTCTCGTTGGCGGCCAGGTTGTTCGCGGCCGGCGCCACGTAGCGCAGCACCAGCTCCTTGCCGTCCTTGCCGCGCACGCCGTTCGGGCCGGCCTTCCAGCCCAGCGAGTCGAGGGTGGCCCGGGCGGCGTCCGGGTCGAAGCGGCTCAGGCCGTTCGAGTTGTCCTGGTAGCCGTGCTGGGAGGGCACCAGGAAGTGGTTGTTCATCGGCACGTACGGCCAGTCCAGGCCCGCCAGGTCGGTGCGGGTGATCTCGGCCCGGTCGATCGCCTGGATCAGCGCCTGGCGCACCCGGGCGTCCTCCAGCAGCGGGCTCCTGCCGTTCAGCACCAGCTGGCGCAGGTTGGGGCCGCCCGCCCGGCGGACCTCGCCGCCCGCGGTGGACCGGATCAGCTCGTAGCCCTCGGTGTTGGGGCCGTTGTTGTAGAAGTCGACCTCGCCCTTGGCGAACGCCTCCGGCATCGCGCCGGTGTCGTACGCCCTGAAGACGATCTTGTCCAGCAGCGGCTTGTCACCCCACCAGCCCGGGTCGGCGACCGCGGTGACGGTGCGGGTCTTCGGGTCCATCGAGCCCACCTTGAAGGGGCCCGCGGTGACCGGGATGCGGTTCTTGAAGGAGGTGTTGAACAGCTCGGGGGTGGAGACGTACCGCTCGGGCAGCAGCGGGGCGTTGCCGGCGTTGTTGAACATCGCCTGCCACTCCGAGTACGGCTCCTTGAAGGTCATCACGGCCTGGTAGTCGTCCTGGCCGCGGACCACGCTCTCCACCTGGTCGAAGCCGTTGGTGGTGGCGGTCTTGTACGCCGGGTCCTGGCCGCCCAGCGCCTGCCAGTTCGCGCGTAGGTCGCGCCAGGTGATCGGGGTGCCGTCGGACCAGTGCGCCTTCGGGTTCAGCGTCCACACCACGACCTGCTTGCCCTGCTGCAGCTCGCTCCTCACGTCGGTGAGGTACGCCGGGTTCGGGGTCTGCACGCCACCGGCGTCGGAGCGCCAGAAGGTCGGCAGCAGCGCCTTGACCACGTCGTTGGTGGACGCCTCGGAGCCGTCCGCCTGGACCGGGTTCCACTGGGTCGAGTACTGGTCGATCGCCCAGGTCAGGGTGCCGCCCTGACGCAGCTCGGCGCGCGGCCGGGCGTTCATCTCCTGCTGGGTCATCCGCGGCGCGTCGCCGCCCGCACCGGCCGCGGCGGCCGGGGGAGCGCCGGCGGCGGAGCCCGCGGTGGAACTGCACGAGCAGAGCGCGACGGACAGCGCCGCCACCGTGGCGGTCAGGGCGAGCGGGAGGAAGCGGGGTCTCGGCACGCGGCACATCTTGCGTACCGGTGAACTGACTTGTCGACCTGCGGCGGATCAAGTATTGGTAACGCGACGTGGCCGCCCGGTTGCGGCGTCCGTTTCGTCCCGTTCCGTGACGCCAGTGGCGAGGATTCGCCAGAGCGGCCGGGGCGCCCCGCGGGGCACCCCGGCCGCGCCGGTGCGGTGACGGAGCGTCAGGCCGGGATCTTGACCGTGCGGTCCTTGCCGGTCTTCGGGACGCCCTGGCCGATGGCGTCCGCGACGTCCTGCGCGGTGATCTGCACCTGCTGGCCGTTGTGGGTCGTCTTCACCTTGTCGAAGGTGGTGCCGACGGCGGCGGCCAGCTTGTCCAGGTCCCACTTGAGGACCACGGTGCCGGACGCGTCCGGGGCCAGCACCAGCGCATCGGCGGCGGTGTTGCGGCCGAAGGCGAACTGCTTGGTGCCCGCGGTGACCGTGACGTTGCCGTTCAGCACCTGCTTGCCCAGGCCGTCGGCCGCGGCCTGGAGCACGTCCTGGCCGACCTTCGGCTGCGCGTCGGCCACCGGCAGCGCCACCTCGGTGTCCGCCTGGCCGGCCGCCCGGCCGCGGTACGCCTGCTCGACCAGGTCGGCGGCGGCCGCCGAGTCCAGCGCCTTGCCGCCCGCGCCCGGGACCACCTCGGTGCCGCCGCTCTTGGTGAACCGGACGTAGCCCTCCTGGAGGCTCTGCCCGGACTTGGCGCCCAGGTCGTCCAGCGCGGCCTTCAGCTTCGCCCGGTCGACCCGGACCTGCGGCTCGACGGCCTTGGCGTTGCCGGTCAGCGAACCCAGCACCTCGACCGGGTTGTAGCTGTGCTTGGTCAGCGCGTCCACCGTCGCCGTGGTGTCGAAGCTCAGCCCGGCGCTGGCCGGGTCCAGGGTGGCCGACTGGTCGCCGATCTTCACCCGGATCGGCTGCTGCCCGGCCTTGCCGACCGAGCCGTCCAGCGCGGTCACCGCCTGGTCGCGGGAGTCGCCGCCGATGTCGGTGCCCAGCACCGTGGTGCCCTTGGGGATGTCCGACTGGTTCATCATCAGGCCCGCGCCGTACACGGCCGCGCCGAGGAACAGCACGCCGCCGAGACCGGTCACGACCAGCTTCCTGCCCCGGCCGCCCTTCTTCCGGGCCGCGGGCTCCTCCTCCTCGGCGGCCTCCCGGGCCGCGGCCGCCGCGGCCGCCGCCTCGGGCGACGGCTCGCGCTTGGGCGTCGCGGCCCGCGAACCGCCCGGGAACGGCTGCGCCGCGGGCAGGTCGGCGAACCGGCCGCCGCCGTCACCGGACGGGCGGGACTGGGCCTGCGCCGGGGACCGGGACCCGGGCTCCTCGGCGAACGGGTCGCCGCCGTTCGGGGACTTCAGGAACAGCTGGGTGGTCGGCGGGTCCGATATGGCGGCGCCCGGGGCGGGCTCCTCGCCGGTGACCGGGTCGAAACCGCCGATCTGGGTGTCCTCCGGCTCCCCGGCGGCCCCCGTCGCCCCGGGGCGCTCCGCGCCGCGCGGACCGGGACCGGCGGCGTACGGGTCGGCCTGGCCCTGGCCGGGGCGCGGGGCGGCGAACGGGTCGTCGGCGGCGGCGGCCGCCGCCGCCCGGTTCGCCCGCAGGCCGGACTGCTGCTGCGGCTGCCGGCCCTGCGGCTGCCGGCCCTGCTGGCCCGGCTGCTGGCCCTGCTGCTGGGCGAACGGGTCCTGGGCGAACGGGTCCTGCGGGCCGGGCGCCGCCATCGGCTGCTGCTGGGCCTGGCCCGGCCGGCCCGGCTGCTGCGCGAACGGGTCCTGCGCGAACGGGTCCTGCGCGAACGGGTCCTGCGCGGCGGCGGCCTGGAACGGGTCGCCCTGCTGCGGCAGCGGGTGGCCGCCGGTGCGCGAGGACACCGCCGGGTCGGCCGGGGCGAACGGCGAGGCGGGCGCGCCGGACGGGCGCGGCGCGGGCTGCTGGGCGGCCTGCGGGGCCCCCGCGGCGGGCTGGGCCGGCCCCGCCGGGGCGGCGGCCGGGGCGGGCTCCGGCCGGCCCTTCTGGCGCGGCTTGAACCACTCGCCGGTGGAATCCGACTCGGACGCCTTCGCCGCCGCCTTGGGCGCGGCCGGCTCCTGCCACTCCGGCGGCAGGGTCGGCGGGGTGCCGGTGCGGCCCCCGCTGTCCATCACGCCGAGCACCGGGTCGCCGGCGCCGCCGCGGTGCCGCGGCCCGGACGGCTCGGCGGGCTGCTCGTCCTTGACCTTGCTCTGCACCACGACCGGCGGGATCGGCCGGGAACCGGGGATGTTGATCCGCACCCGGGTGGTCAGCGTGGTCTCCGTCGTCTTCGGCGCGTCGGCCTCGTCGGCGCGCGGACCGGGAGCGGTCCGTCCGGCGGCCGGGTCCGCGCCGAGCCCACCGGGCACACCGGTGCCGTACGGCGGGGTGCCCGACGGGTACGCGTCGGGGCCGCCGCGGCGGGGCTGCGGTTGGGCGTTGTCAGATTCGCGGCTGCTCAATGCTGCTCTGCTCCGGGTTCGCGGCCGGGCCGGCCGGGCCGTCCGCTGCGTATGGGGCGGATGACCACCGGACGACGGCGTGCGGCCGTGCGGCGGGCTACCGGCCCCGGGGACATCAGCTGTTCACGTGTCGGCTGCGGCGAGCGCCCCCGCCACGCGAGTGGTGCCGAAGCTACCGTCCGACCCGGCCGGGCCGGACAGTGGGGTGGCCCGCCGGGGCACCACCTTACCGACAAGGGATCCGGGCCGGAGGACGACCGGGGGATCCCCTTGGTCCGGATCACCCCGGTATGCGCTAGCGGTCGCCGCCCCTGACGGCCCGTCGGGGCTCCGGCGCCGGTACGCCGAACAGGAAGCCGGAGCGGGTCGGCAGGGTCGCGCAGACCACGCCGAGCACCGCGCCGCCGAACAGGTACAGGTACGCGGACGGCGTCGCGGAGAGCACCAGGTCACCCTCCGGGCGGGGCGCCAGCAGCACCGCCAGCACCAGGAACCAGCCGCCCAGCGCGCACCCCGCGCCGAGCTTGGTGCCGGTCGCCCGCAGCCCGCCGTAGAACAGCCCGGCGCAGGCCGTCAGCGCCAGCACCACGCCGAAGCCGCCCCACAGGGTCTGCACGAAAGCTCCGCACACCGACACCGCGGCGCCGAGCAGGAACAGCAGCACGTACACGGCGACCCGGACGCCGCGCGGCGGCATCCGCTCGGCCAGGCGCTGCTCGCGGGTGCCGAGCAGGGCGTGCAGGAACCTCACAGCTCCACCCCCGCGAACAGGTCGGTCTCCGGAGCGCCGGGGCCGAGCGCGCCGCGCACCAGCTCGTAGTGCTCGGTGGCCAGCAGCGGCTGCCCGAGGTGGTTGCTGAGCGCGAAGTGCCGCCCGGCCACGGTGATCTGGGTGGCGTGCGCGCGCATCGCGGCGGCCTTCGCCCCGGCGTGCGCGGCGTTGTCCAGGACGGTGGTGACTGTCCGGTCGTCCACCACGCCCGGGATCTGGTCGACCGGGGCGGTGCCCTCGAACGGCGCCTCGGCGGCGGTCTCGGCCAGCGCGGCCTCGATCACCGAGCGGGGCATCCGGTTGTAGTAGACCTTGGCGATCCGCCAGGGCGCGCCCAGCTCCGGGCCGAAGGCCGGGTCGGCGGCCAGCTCGTAGCCGCGCAGCGCCACCCGGTGCGCCTGGATGTGGTCGGGGTGGCCGTAGCCGCCGTTCTCGTCGTACGTCACCAGCACCTGCGGCCGGACCTCGCGGATCACCGCGGCCAGCAGGCCGGCCGCCTCGTCCACGTCCGCCCGCCAGAAGCAGGACGGGTCGTCGTTGTCCGCGACGCCCATCATCCCGGAGTCCCGCCAGCGGCCCGGGCCGCCCAGGAAGCGGTGGTCGGTGACGCCCAACTCGCGCATCGCGGCGGCTAGTTCGCCGACCCGGTGGGCGCCCAGGGTGTTGTCGCGGCCCTGCTCCAGGTGGGCCAGCTCTGGCGGGATCACCTCGCCGCCCTCGCCCAGCGTGCAGGTCACCAGGGTGACCCGGACGCCCTCGGCCGCGTACCGGGCCATCGTGGAGCCGTTGTTGATCGACTCGTCGTCGGGATGGGCGTGCACCAGCAGCAGCCCGCGCGCGTCGGCCGGAGGTACGGAGGTCATGCCCGGCAGCTTAGACCGGCCGGCACATGGAGGGCGGCGTCGCGTGCCGATGGCTGTCGCCCGGTCCTGACGGCCTGCCCGGAGGGGACACCCCGGACAGGCCCGCGCGCACTCCGGGTCAGAGGTTCAGGCCGTTGAGCATCCCGGCCAGGTTGGCCGTCACCTGCTGGATCGACGGCGCGATCGAACTGGACGCCAGGTAGAAGCCGAGCAGCGCGCACACCAGCGCGTGGCTCACCTTCAGGCTCGACCGGCGGACCAGGACCACGACCACGACCAGCATCAGCACGACGGCGGAGACGGACAAAGCCATGACGGCTCACACCCTTCCTCGGGTGCGCGGCCCCGGGGACGGGGCGGCGGGCGGAACGATGGTCCACTGATACCCGATCAGTGACGCCCAGGTGACGTTCCGTGAGTCCGCCCGGGGTGTCGCGCCCCCGGCGCGGCCCGCTGCGCCCCCGGTCAGCGGCCCTCCGAACGGCCGTACCCGGCCGTCCGGGCGGGCTGCGCCGTCCGGGTGATCACCGGCGGGCGGGGTCGTAGGGTCGACCGCATGACGACCGAGAAGCCGCACGACACCTTCCCCCGGCAGTACGCCCGCACCGGGCGGTTCACCGCGGGGGCGCCCCGCTCGTTCAGCGTCTCCCCGGACGGCGCCCGGGTGCTGTTCCTGCGGGCCCGCGCCGAGGGCCGGCACGGCAACCTGCTGTGGCGGCTGGACGTCGCCACCGGCGCCGAGAGCGTGCTCGCCGACCCCGAGGTGCTGCTCGGCGGCGGCACCGAGGAGCTGTCCGACGCCGAGCGGGCCCGCCGCGAGCGCAGCCGGGAGACCTCCGCCGGCATCGTCGGCTACGCCCTGGACGCGGCCGGGCGCACCGCCGCCTTCGCGCTCTCCGGACGGCTGTTCGCGGTCGACACCACCACCGGCGCGGCCCGCGAACTGCCCGCCGCCGCCCCGCTGCTGGACCCGCGGCCGAGCCCCGACGGCACGCACATCGCCTACGCCACCCCCGGCGGCGAGCTGCGGGTGACCGCCGCCGACGGCAGCGGCGACCGGCTGCTGGCCGGGCCCGAGGGGGACGGGATCAGCTGGGGCCAGGCCGAGTTCATCGCCCAGGAGGAGATGGGCCGCGCCCGCGGCCACTGGTGGGCCCCCGACGGCAGCGCGCTGCTGGCCGCCCGGGTCGACGACACCCCGGTGCGCCGCTGGTGGATCGCCGACCCGGCCAACCCCGGCCGCCCGCCGGCCGAGGTCGCCTACCCGGCGGCCGGCACGCCCAACGCCGAGGTCGGGCTCTGGCGGCTCGGCCTGGACGGGGAGCGCACCGAGATCCGCTGGGACCGCGCCGCGTACCCGTACCTGGCCCGGGTGCACTGGTCGGCCGGCGGGCCGCCGCTGCTCCAGGTGCAGGCCCGCGACCAGCGCGAGCAGCTGGTGCTGGCGGCCGACCCGGCCACCGGGGAGACCTCGGTGCTGGTCACCGAGCGGGACCCGGACTGGCTGGAGCTGTTCGGCGGGGTGCCGGTGCGCCGGGCCGACGGGGAGCTGGTGCGGATCACCGACCGGGACGGCGTCCGGGTGCTGACCGTCGGCGAGAAGGCGCTCACCGACGCCGGGCTGCACGTCCGCTCGGTGCTCGGCACGGACGGCGAGCAGGTGCTGTTCACCGCCTCCGCCGGGGCCGCCGAGTTCGAGCGCCGCCCGCCCGGCTGGCTGGGCGTCTTCGAGGCCGGCCCGGACGGCGTGCGGGAGGTCGGCGAGGGCGCGCTCGGCGCGGTGCGCGGCGGGGGCACCACCGTGCTCACCACCGCCGACCCGATGCGCCCCGGCACCACCGTCACCGTGCACCGCGCGGGCGCCGAACCGCTGGTGGTCGCCTCGCACGCGGCGGCCCCGCTGATCGCCGCCCGGCCGGTGTTCCGGTTCGCGGGCGAGCGGCGGATCCCCTGCGCGGTGCTGCTGCCCACCGGCTACGACCCGGACGTCGACGGGGAGCTGCCCGTCCTGATGGACCCGTACGGCGGCCCGCACGGGCAGCGGGTGGTGCAGGCGCACAACCCGCACCTGGTGTCGCAGTGGTTCGCCGACCAGGGCTTCGCGGTGATCGTCGCGGACGGGCGCGGGACCCCCGGGCACAGCCCCGGCTGGGAGAAGTCGATCAGCCGGCGCACCGCCGAGGTCTCCGTCGAGGACCAGGTCGACGCGCTGCACGCGCTCGCCGAGGAGTTCCCGCTCGACCTGGCCAAGGTCGCCGTCCGCGGCTGGTCGTACGGCGGCTACCTGGCCGCCGCCGCGGTGCTCCGCGCACCGGACGTCTTCCACGCCGCGGTGGCCGGCGCGCCCGTCACCGAGCACGACCTGTACGACACCCACTACAGCGAGCGCTACTACGGCGACCCGAACACCGAACCCGAGTCGTACGCCGCCAACTCGCTGGTGGAGATGGCCCCTTCGCTGCGCCGGCCGCTGATGGTCGTGCACGGCCTGGCCGACGACAACGTGGTGGTCGCGCACAGCCTGCGGCTGTCCACCGCGCTGCTCGCGGCCGGGCGCCCGCACACCGTGCTGCCGCTGTCCGGGGTGACCCACATGACCCCGCAGGAGCAGGTCGCGGAGAACCTGCTGCTGCTCCAGGTGCGGTTCCTGAAGGAGGCGCTCGGCCTGCTGTAACGGCCCCGCCCGTGACATCCGTCATGCGGACGTCACGACGGCGGGCACTGCCGCGGCCACCCCCGTCCCGGGGAACCTGGAGGAGTCGGAGAGATACGGCCCTCGAAGGGACTTGGTGCAGATGGCGACGGGAACGGGGGAGGTCGCGGCCTTCCGGAACGTCAGCAAGAGCTACGGCCGGGTGAAGGCGGTGAACGGCCTCGACCTGGTGCTGCGACCGGGCGAGACGGTCGCCCTGCTCGGCCCCAACGGCGCGGGCAAGTCCAGCAGCCTCGACCTGCTGCTGGGCCTGCGCGAGCCGGACAGCGGCACGGTCGAGCTGTTCGGCGGCACCCCGCGGGCGGCGATCGCCGCCGGCCGGGTCGGGGCGATGCTGCAGAGCGGCGGCCTGATGACCGACGTCAAGGTCCGCGAGATCGTCGAACTGGCCTGCAAGGTCCACCCCCGCGGCCACGGCGTCGACGAGGTGCTCACCACCGCCGGGATCACCGAGATCGCCGACCGGCGGGTCGACAAGCTCTCCGGCGGCCAGGAGCAGCGGGTCCGGTTCGCCCTCGCGGTGGCCGGCGCCAACGACCTGATCGTCCTGGACGAGCCCACCACCGGCATGGACGTCTCGGTCCGCCGCCAGTTCTGGGACGCCATGCGCGCCCAGGCCGACGCCGGACGCACCGTGCTGTTCGCCACCCACTACCTGGAGGAGGCCGACTCCATCGCCGACCGGGTCCTGGTCCTGCACAAGGGCCGGCTGATCGCCGACGGCTCCTCCGCCGAGATCAAGGCCCGGGCCGGCGCCCGCCGGATCGGCTTCGAACTCCACCCCTCCGACGGCGGCGGCTTCGACGAGGCCCTGCTGCGCGCCCTGCCCGGCACCGTCGGACTCGAGGTCAGCACCCGCGCCGACGGCGTGCGCACCGTCCGGATCCGCTCCGCCGACGCCGACGCCGGCGTCGCCGCGCTCTACAGGGCGGGCCTGTACCCGCGCGGACTGGAAGTCACCAGCCTCGGCCTGGAACAGGCCTTCCTGACCATCACCGGCGAGCAGGACCGGGCCGAGAACGAAGAGGAGTACGTCCGATGACCACCCTGGTCCGGCTGGAGATCCTGCGCACCCTGCGCAACAAGCGGTACCTGATGTTCACCGTGCTCTACCCGGCGCTGCTGTACGTGTTCTTCATCAGCGCCTACGGCAGCGGCGGCACGGTGGCCGGCGGAGTCTCCGTCAAGTCGTACTTCATGGTCTCGATGGCCACCTTCGGCGCGGTCGGCGCCGTCCTGACCGGCTCCGCGCAGCGGATCTCGCTGGAGCGCAAGAGCGGCTGGACCCGCCAGCTGCGGCTCACCGCCCTGCCCGGCCGGGCCTACACCCTCGGCAAGATCGCCGCCTGCGCGGTCACCACGCTGCCCGCGATCCTGGTGGTCTTCGTGATCGGCGCGATCGAGGGCGTCGACCTCACCGCCGCCCAGTGGCTCGGCCTGGGCGCCGCGCTCTGGCTCGGCAGCTTCGTCTTCGCCGCGCTCGGCGTCGCCCTCGGCTACGCCGCCCAGCCGGACGCCATCCAGCCCGTCGTGATGATCGTCTACATGCTGATGGCGCTGTTCGGCGGGACCTGGTTCCCGGTCAGCGACTCGCTGAAGACCTACGCCCGGTTCAACCCGGTCTACGACTACAACCAGCTGGCCTCGTTCATCCACGGCCAGGGCGTGGCCGGCCTCCCGATCGCCGCGCTCGCCGCCTTCCTGGCGCTGTTCACCGCCGCCGCGGCCTACCTGTACCGCAAGGACGCCCAGCAGGCATGATGTCCCGCATGCAGACGTCCGCACCGGCCCGCCACCCCGACCAGACCGGGGAGGACGGGCCGGAGGGCCGTTGGACCACCTACCCCGGCGTGCCGGTGGACACCCGGCGGCAACTGCTGGCCAAGCTCGCCTGGACCTCCATCTGGGCGCTCTACCTGGCCTACCCCGTCCAGGACCTGACCACTGGTCAGCACACCCCGGCGGCGAGCGCGGCCGGAGCGGTCGCGCTGGCCGTCTTCCTGGCCTGCTACCTGTCGCTGATCGTGATCCGCAACCACCCGGGCTTCCGGCAGGCCAAGCGGTACCTGCCGCTCGCCGCGATGGCGCTGATCGCCGTCACCACCTCGTACACCCTCGGCGAGGCCTGGCTGACCCTGTTCACGTACACCTCGGTGTGCGCCGCGGTGATCCTGCCCGGCCGGCTCGGACTGGTCGGCGTGCTCGCCACCACCGGCGTCTTCGCCGTCGTCGGGCTCACCAGCCGCTCCGACACCGAGACCCTGGTCAGCATCGGCCTGCCCTGCCTGATGGCCGGACTCGCCATGCTCGCCATGCAGCGCCTGGTCGCCACCATGCGGGAGCTGCGCGAGGCCCGGGCCGCCGTCGCGCACCTCGCCGCCTCCGAGGAGCGGCTGCGGCTCGCCCGCGACCTGCACGACCTGCTCGGCCACTCGCTCTCGCTGATCGCCATCAAGGGCGAACTCACCGGACGCCTGATGGACGCCGGGAAGGCCGAGGCCGCCCGCGCCCAGGTCGCCGACATCGAACAGGTCGCCCGGCAGTCCCTGGCCGACGTCCGCAGCGCCGTCAGCGGCTTCCGCCGCCCCACCCTGCCGGTCGAACTCGCCGCCGCCCGCACCGCCCTGGCCGCCAGCCAGATCGAACTCGACGCCGACCCCCGGCTCGCCGAGGACCGCCCCGGCCTCGGCAGCGAGGAGTCCGGCGTGCTCGCCTGGGCGCTGCGCGAGGCCGTCACCAACGTCGTCCGGCACGGCGCCGGGGCAACCCGGTGCGCCGTCCACCTCGACGAGACCTGGGAGGAGGACGGCCGCTACGCCGTCCTGGAGGTCGTCGACAACGGCGCCGGCCCCGGCAAGTCCGCCGCTGGCAACGGCCTGTCCGGCCTCGGCGAACGGCTGGCCCAGGTCGGCGGCCGGCTGGAGACCGCCGCCGCCAACCGCGGCAAGGGCTTCCGGCTGCGCGCCCTGGTGCCGCTGCGGCCCGGACCCAGCGGGGAATAGGCTGCCCGGCGTGACGGACGGAACGGATGCACGACCGGTGCGGGTGCTGCTCGCCGAGGACCAGGGCATGGTGCGGGAGGCGCTCGCCGCCCTGCTCTCGCTGGAGGGCGACCTGGAGGTGGTCGCCCAGGTGGCGCGCGGCGACGAAGTGGCCGCGGCGGTGACCGCGCACCGGGTCGACGTCGCCGTCCTGGACATCGAGATGCCCGGCATGACCGGCATCGACGCCTGCGCGGAGGTCCGCAGGGTCCGCCCCGGGACGAAGGTCGTCATCGCCACCACCTTCGGCCGGCCCGGCTACCTGCGCCGGGCGATGGAGTCCGGGGCGGACGCCTTCCTGGTCAAGGACGCCCCCGCGGCCGAACTCGCCGAAGCCATCCGGCGGGTGCTGCGCGGCGAGAAGGTCATCGACCCCACGCTGGCCGCCGCCGCCCTCTCGGAGGGCGCCAACCCGCTCACCGGCCGCGAGCGCGACGTCCTCGCCGCCGCCGCGGACGGCGCGGTCAACGCCGACATCGCGGCCCGGCTGCACCTCTCCGAGGGGACGGTGCGCAACTACCTGTCGATGGCGATCCAGAAGACCGCCGCCCGCAACCGGGCCGAGGCGGTCCGGGTCGCCCGGGAGAAGGGCTGGCTGTAGGGCCGGCCGGCGAACGGGGGGCGGGAGGAGGAGCGGGGCGACGGCCACCGGCCCGCGACGCCGCCCCCCACGCGCCGGCCGGTCCGCGGGAGCCGGTGGTCAGTTGAGGCGGTGGCGGGCCGACCTCGCCTCCAGCCGGACCTTCGCCGCGCTCTCCGGGTCGAAGGCGTCCAGGATCTTCGCGTAGGCGTCCATCTCGGCGGCACCGGACAGGAAGTCGCCGGTCTTGACCAGCAACTCGGCCCGCTCCAGCCGGAGTTGGGCGGGGTGGCGGGGCAGCAGCAGGGCGAGCTCGGCCGCCCAGAGCTGGGTCCGGGCGTGCTCGGGGCGGTCGGCGGCCCAGCGCCGGATGTTGCCCAGCACGCGCAGCACGGTGTCCAACGGCTGCGCCGGGGTCAGCAGTTCGGGCGAGAACGGGTGGCCGGAGGCCGCGGACAGCCGCTCCACGTCCGGGATGTCGAGCAGCCGGCCGCCGTGGAACGGGTCGGCCAGCACGTACTCGTCGCCGCCGCCCGGATCGCCCACCGCGACGATGAAGTGCCCCGGCAGCGCGATGCCGTGCACCGTCAGCCCGGCCCGGGCGGCCACCGCCGACCAGACCAGCGAGAGCATGATCGGCAGCCCGCGGCGGCGCCGCAGCACCTCCGGCAGCAGCGAGGACTCCAGCCGCAGGTAGTCGGACTGCCGGCCGTGGAAGCGCTCGCGGCCGCCGAGGACCGCCGCGAGCAGCGCGGCGGTCTCCTCCGGCCCGCGCGGCCGGCGTTCGGCGACCGCCTCCCGGATCGCGGCGGCGTGCCGGTCCAGGGCGGCCTGACAGGCGGTCAGGAGGGCGTCCAGGGACGGCTGTTCGGCGCTGTCGCCGGGGTCGCCGAGGGTGTGCTCGGCGGCGGCGAGCAGGCACAGCAGCACCGGGTCGGGGTTCTCGCCCCGGGCTTCGGTGCGGAAGCGGGTTCTGCTCTGCTCGGTCACTGCGGCCTTCGGTTCAGCAGCGGTCGTGGCTCACTTCAGGTGGTGCACGCTACCGCTGGGGAAGGCGGGCGTAGTGGTAAGTGTGACTGGTCGTGAAGCCCAGCCGGTCGTAGAGCGCGATCGCGCCGCCGTTGTCGGCCTCCACCTGCAGGTATCCGCCGGTGGCGCCCTCCTCGGCGGCCCGGGCGGCCAGCGCGGCCATCACGGCGGTGGCCAGGCCGCGGCGGCGGGCGGCCGGGGCCACCTCCACCGCGCCGAAGCAGGCCCAGGCGCCGTCCACCACCAGCCGGCCGATGGCCAGCGGGGCGCCGTCCGGGCCGGGGACGCGGGCGAACCAGACCGAGGGCCCGCCGTGCACCACCGCGGTGGCGGCCGCCTCCAGGGCCGGGTCGCCGCCCACCCGGCGGTACAGCGCCAGCCACTCCGGCCCGGCGGTGCGGGCCAGCCGGACGTCCGCCGGGCGCCCGGCCCGGGCCAGCTCGCCGAGCGGGGCGGTGCGCACCAGCGTCGGGGCGAGGGCCGCGCCGAGCCGGTCCAGCTCGGCGGCCAGCCCGGGCGGCGCGCCGGGGGAGACCACCTCGACGTACGCGGGCAGCGAACGGGCCGCGTACCAGTCGCGCACCCGGTCCAGCGCCTCGTCCAGCGGCAGGCCCGGATCTCCCAGCGCCTGCACCGAGTTGGCCCGCCGGGTGAACCCGGACGAGGCGCGCAGCGTCCACTCGCCCAGCGGCTCCTGCTCGACGGCGGGCCAGCCGCGGGCCGCGGTGCGCTGCAGTTCGAGCGGGGTGGCCGCGGGGGCCGCCAGCCGCCGGGCCGGGAACGCCGGGACGGGCTTGCCGGCCACCAGCAGCCCGGCCGCGAAGCGCACCGGCACGCCGGTGCGCGGCTCGACCGTCAACCCGGCGCCGTCCCACGAGGTGAGCACGCCGATCACATCGCGGAACACCGGACGTCCGTCCGCCACGCCGTCGACACGCCGGACCGAGACGCGTCGTCCCACGTCAGACGGGTCTATCCGGACCTCCGGACGGGCCTCCAGCGGCACTGGGCCGACCATCAACCGCACCTCCTGTGCATTTGCGTCCCCCGACCCGCGATACTAGGGGCGGGCATCGACGGCGCCGCGCGCACCGCGCGACCGAGTAAACAGTAGGGCGGCAGCCCTTCCGAGGAGGAACGACAGCGTGACCTACGTCATCGCGCAGCCTTGTGTCGACGTCAAGGACAAGGCGTGCATCGAAGAGTGCCCCGTGGACTGCATCTACGAGGGCGAGCGGTCCCTCTACATCCACCCGGACGAGTGCGTGGACTGCGGAGCCTGCGAGCCGGTCTGCCCGGTCGAGGCGATCTTCTACGAGGACGACACCCCGGAGGAGTGGAAGGACTACTACAAGGCGAACGTCGAGTTCTTCGACGACCTGGGCTCGCCCGGCGGCGCCTCCAAGCTCGGCCTGATCGAGCGCGACCACCCGTTCATCGCGGCGCTGCCCCCGCAGAACGCCGAACACTGAACCGATCGGTGGCATCCACGCTGTGAGCACCAACGACAGCGCGCACGCGCCGCTCCCGGGCCACCCGGGGGCGGCGCGCCGCGTCTCCGACCGCCTGCCGGTCTTCCCGTGGGACAAGCTCGAACCGTACAAGCGCACCGCCCTGGCACACCCGGACGGACTCTGCGACTTCTCCGTCGGCACCCCCGTGGACCCGGTGCCCGAGCTGATCCAGCAGGCCCTGGCCGCGCACACCGACACGCCCGGCTACCCCACCGTGTGGGGCCCGCTGTCGCTGCGCGACGCGATCGCCGGCTGGCTGGGCCGCCGCTGCGGCGCCGAGATCGGCCCCGAGGCCGTCCTGCCCACCGTCGGCTCCAAGGAACTGGTGGCCTGGCTGCCAGGCCAGCTCGGCCTCGGCCCCGGCGACCAGGTCGCCTACCCGAAGCTCGCCTACCCCACCTACGAGGTCGGCGCGCTGCTGTGCGGCGCCGAGCCGGTCGCCTACGAGGACGTCGAGGAGCTGGACGGCTCCAAGGTCCGGCTGCTGTGGCTGAACTCGCCGTCCAACCCCACCGGGCGGGTGCTGGACGCGGCCGAGCTGCGCCGCGCCGTCGCCTGGGCCCGGGAGCACCGGGTGCTGCTGGTCAGCGACGAGTGCTACCTCGAACTCGGCTGGGAGGCCGAGCCGGTGTCGGTGCTGCACCCGTCGGTCTGCGACGGCTCGCACGAGGGCCTGCTGGCCGTGCACTCGCTGTCCAAGCGCTCCAACCTGGCCGGCTACCGGGCGTCCTTCGTGGCCGGCGACCCGGTGGTGGTCGCCGAGCTGCTGGAGATCCGCAAGCACGGCGGCATGATCGTGCCCGCGCCGGTGCAGGCCGCCACCGCGGCCGCGCTCGCCGACGACGCGCACGTCGCCGAGCAGCGGGCCCGGTACGCCCAGCGGCGCAGCGCGCTGCGGGCCGCGCTGGAGGCGTACGGGTTCCGGATCGAGCACTCCGAGGCGAGCCTGTACCTGTGGGCGACCCAGGACAAGCCGTGCTGGGAGAGCGTGGCCGAACTCGCCGAGCTGGGCATCCTGGTGGCCCCCGGCGACTTCTACGGCCCGGCCGGCGACCGGTTCGTGCGGGTGGCGTTCACCGCCACCGACGAGCGGGTGGCCTCGGCCGTGGAGCGGCTCAAGCGCTGAGCGCGCACGACGACGGGAGGGGCGGAGCCGGCCGGCTCCGCCCCTCCCGTCGTCGTGCGTCGTGCGCCGCGCCGGGCGCCGGGGGTCAGCCGATCGGCAGGCCGCCGCCGCCCACGCCGCCGAGCAGGCCGCCGACCGGGCCCAGCGCGCCGGTCAGGCCGCCCAGCGGGCTGCCGCCGCCCAGCGAGGGCACGCCGCCCAGGCGGTTGGCGGACTCGTGCTCGGTCAGGCCCGCGACGGCGCCCCCGACCGGCAGCGACTGGACGGCGCCGGTGACCGGGCCGAGCTTGTCGGCGGCCGGCAGGCTCTGGGTGAGCTTGTCGGCGGGCAGCGCCTTGGTCACGGTGGCCAGCGGGCTGGCGGCGGCCTTCTGGCCGGCCGGGACGACCTTGTCGGTGACCGCCGGGCCGACCTTCTCCTCGACCGCCGGGGCGACCTTGCCGGTGAGCGTGTCGAGCGAGCCGGTCAGCTGCCCGGCCTTGCCGACCGGGCCGAGCTTGCCCAGCGCGTCGTCGGTGGACGGCAGGTTGTGCGCGACGGTGCTGCCCGCCGCGTCGGCGGCCGCCGGGCCGCCCGCCGCCAGGGTCGCGGCGCCGGTGGTGCCGACCACGTGGCCCAGCTCGTGGGTGGCCCCCTGCACCGTGTCACCCGAGTTGGGGACGTCGGCCAGCTTGGTCACGCCGGCGCCCAGGTCGGTCTGCGGCACCACCTCGGTGGCGGAGGCGGCGCCCGCGGCCGCGAACGGCGCCGCGGTGGCGGCGACGAGCAGCGCGGCCTGGGCGATCCGGCGCGTGAGGGGGAGGGACATGGTGCTCCTAAGAAGTGAGGTCGACGGTCCGCCGGGCGGTCGGCGCGGGGCCGGCCCGTTCGGCGGGCGACGTGTATGACCGCAAGAGCACCGGGAAGGTTTCGGCCGGTCAAGGTCAAGGGTTGGCAAAGATCGGACGATCCTTTTTCGGGCCCGACGGGCGGACCGCCCGGGCGGCGGACCGTGCAGAACCGTCACTTCCCTTGCGGGCCGCGCCCTGCGGCGGACGGCGGCGCACCGGCCCGCGGACCCCCGGCCGACCGCCGCGCCGTCAGCGGGAGTTGACGCGAATCACCCGCTGGGCGGTCACCCGCGCACCAGTGCGTCAACGCACCGCCGGGGCGTCACTTCTTCTTGACCGGTTCGCCCAGCGTCACCAGCACCCGGTCCGAGGGCGCGTCCGCCAGCGGCTTCCAGCCCTGCCCGGGCCGGTCCACCCGCCACACCTTGCCGTCGTACGCGACCTGGCCGATGCCCAGCTGGGCGGCCTGCGCCACCGACCAGTGCGCCAGCGCCCAGCCGGTCTGCCCGGGCCCGCCGGCGCCCGCCGTGCTCGCGGTCGGCTGCGGGGTGAACGCCAGCACCTCGCGCGGGTCCTTGGCCGCCTTCTGGGCGCCCGCCACCGACACCGCCTTGCCGAACTCCCGGCGCACCCGCTCCGAGAGGTTCGCCGCCGTCGGCGCCTGCTCGGCCGGGTCGGTCGGGTTCGACTCGGGCAGCGAGTGCACCACGCAGTCCAGCGAGGCCGGCTCGCGGCCGGTCAGCACCGAGGACAGCAGCGTCGCGTCGTTCTCGTGCTTGGCGTACGCCTGCGGGTAGCCGCTGCGCTGCACCTGCTGGGCGGCGTCGGTCAGCGGCATCTGCGCGTACCCGTTCACCTTCACCAGCGCGTCCAGGAACTTGTTGGTCGCGTACACCGGGTTCATGATCTGCTCGACGGTGCCCCAGCCCTGCGAGGGGCGCTGCTGGAACAGGCCCACCGAGTCCCGGTCGCCGCCCTCCAGGTTGCGCAGCTTCGACTCCTGGATGGCCGTCGCCAGCGAGATGGTCACCGCCCGCTCCGGCAGGCCGCGGGACATCGCCACCGCCGTGATGGTGGCCGCGTTCGCCGCCGCCGTGAGCTCCAGCGTCCCCGAGCCGGCCGCGGTGGTGACGGTGCAGCCCTCGTCCGGGGGCGAGATCTTGTCCCGGTTCAGCCACACGATCAGGCCGCCGACCACCGCCAGCGCCAGCACCCCGACCAGCACCCGCCGCCACGGCCGCCGGCGCGGCGCCTCGTACGCGGCGTCCGCCGGGTCGTAGTCGGCGTCCTGCGCGTCGTAGTCGGCGTCCTCGGCCACGGGTGGCCCCCTTCCCTGGTGGTGCGGTCGCAGCGGTCCCGGCCCGGCGCGCGCTGTTCGCGGACACCGTAACCGCTCGGACGGCCGTACGGGTCCGCGCGGTTGCGCGGCCGCCCGCGGCGGGGCCGGCGGCGGCGGACAGGACCGGCAACCTTACCGATGCGGCCGTGCCGTATCGATAGGGTGGCCGCCATGAGCAGCCCGAACGAGCCCCTCGACCTGACCCTCGACGGCGGCGCCCTGACCGCCCGCCTCGTCGACTTCCCGTCCGTCAGCGGCGAGGAGACCGCCCTCGCGGACGCCGTCGAGACCGCGCTCCGGGCCTTCCCGCACCTCACCGTCGACCGGTACGGCAACAACGTGGTGGCCCGCACCCACTTCGGCCGGGACGAGCGGGTGGTGCTCGCCGGGCACCTGGACACCGTGCCGATCGCCGACAACGTGCCCTCGCACGTCGAGGGCGACCTGCTCTACGGCTGCGGCACCTCCGACATGAAGTCCGGCGTCGCCGTGCAGCTGCGGCTCGCCGCCACCCTCACCGCGGCCAACCGGGACGTCAGCTACGTCTTCTACGACTGCGAGGAGGTGGAGGCCGACCGCAACGGCCTCGGCCACCTGTTCGCCGTCCACCCCGACTGGCTGGCCGGGGACTTCGCCGTCCTGATGGAGCCCAGCGGCGCCGTCGTCGAGGGCGGCTGCC
The DNA here is from genome assembly GCF_003751605.1 of Kitasatospora cineracea. Taxonomy (NCBI): domain Bacteria; kingdom Bacillati; phylum Actinomycetota; class Actinomycetes; order Kitasatosporales; family Streptomycetaceae; genus Kitasatospora; species Kitasatospora cineracea. The sequence goes on along the minus strand of NZ_RJVJ01000001.1, from coordinate 456,513 downwards.
AGGGCAGCCTGCGCGCCGACATCACGCTCACCGGCGTCCGGGCCCACGCCGCCCGCAGCTGGCTCGGCGACAACGCCATCCACAAGGCCGCCGAGGTGCTGCGCCGGCTCGCCGAGTACCGGCCGCGCCGGGTCGCGATCGACGGCCTGGAGTACCGCGAGGGCCTGAACGCGACCCGGATCGACGGCGGCGTCGCCGGGAACGTCATCCCCGACGAGTGCCGGATCCACGTCGCCTTCCGGTTCGCCCCCGACCGCACCCTGGAGCAGGCCGAGGAGCACCTGCGGTCGGTCTTCGAGGGCTACCAGCTGGAGGTCGTGGACGCCTCGCCCGCCGCGCTGCCCGGCCTCGGCCTGCCCGCCGCGCGGGACTTCCTGGCCGCCGTCGGCGGCGAGCCCCGGGCCAAGTTCGGCTGGACCGACGTGGCCCGGTTCTCCGCGCACGGCGTCCCCGCCGTCAACTACGGCCCCGGCGACCCGAACCTGGCCCACAAGCGCGAGGAGCACTGCTCGCTCAGCGCGATCGCCGAGGTCGAGCAGCGGCTGCGGGACTGGCTCACCGCGTAGCGCGGCGGGGCCTCCGGCGGGCCCTCCGGCCGGGCCGGAGGGCCGGTGGAGCCGGGCGGGGTTCGCCCGACTCCCGCCTGGGCGACGGCTGTTATTTACCTCGGATCGCGCCTCGTCAGGCGTAGGGTTTCGTCATGACAGCCAACGGAGATGAACCCGTCCGCCGGCAGAAGAAGCCGTGGCCCGAGAAGCGCAAGGGCCCCGTGCTGCTGCGGCGCGACCAGGTCGAGACGAGTACGACGGACCAGCGGCTGCTGGACACCACCGGGCCGTCCGACTGGTTGCACACCGACCCGTGGCGGGTGCTGCGGATCACCTCGGAATTCGTCGAGGGCTTCGGCGCGCTCGCCGAACTCCCCACCGCCATCAGCGTGTTCGGTTCGGCCCGGACGCCGGTCGGCTCGCCCGAGTACGAGGCCGGGGTGGAGATCGGCCGGGCCCTGGCCGAGGCCGGCTACGCGGTGATCACCGGCGGCGGCCCCGGCGCGATGGAGGCCGCCAACAAGGGCGCCACCGAGGCCGGCGGGCTGAGCGTCGGCCTGGGCATCGAGCTGCCGTTCGAGCAGGGCCTGAACGAGTACGTCGACCTGGGCCTGAACTTCCGCTACTTCTTCGTCCGCAAGACGATGTTCGTGAAGTACGCCCAGGGCTTCGTGGTCCTCCCCGGCGGGCTCGGCACCCTGGACGAGCTGTTCGAGGCGCTCACCCTGGTGCAGACGAAGAAGGTCACCCGGTTCCCGGTCATCCTGTTCGGCAGCGCCTACTGGGGCGGGCTGGTGGAGTGGCTCACCTCCACCCTGGTCGCCCAGGGCAAGGCCAACCCGGCCGACCTCGAACTGTTCCACGTCACCGACGACGTGACCGAGGTGCTGAAGATCCTGGACGCCGCGCGCGGCCCGAAGGGCACCCCCGCGTAGCGGGGGCGACGGGCCGCCGCGGCCCGCGGCGACGGGCCGTCAGGCCAGCCCCCGGCGGGCCGCCGCCGGGGGGCGGGTGCCGCGGATCGAGGCCACCATGTCCAGCACCTGGCGGGTCTCGGCGACCTGGTGCACCCGGTAGACCTGCGCGCCCAGCCAGGCCGAGACCGCCGTGGTGGCCAGGGTGCCGAGCAGCCGCTCGTCCACCGGCTTGTCCAGGGTCTCGCCGACGAAGTCCTTGTTGGAGAGCGAGACCAGCACCGGGAAGCCGGTCGCGGTCATCTCCGGCAGCCGCCGGGTCGCCTCCAGCGAGTGCCGGGTGTTCTTCCCGAAGTCGTGCCCCGGGTCGATGATCAACCCGTCGCGCCGCACGCCCAGTTCGAGCGCCCGCTCGGCCAGGCCGACGGTCACCGCCAGGATGTCCGCCATCACGTCCTCGTACCCCACCCGGTGCGGACGGGTGCGCGGCTCGGCGCCGCCCGCGTGCGTGCACACCAGGCCCGCGCCGTACCGGGCCGCGACCTCGGCCAGCTTCGGGTCGAAGCCGCCCCAGGCGTCGTTCAGCAGGTCCGCGCCGACCTCGCAGACCGCCTCGCCGACCTCGTGCCGCCAGGTGTCCACGCTGATCACCGCGTCCGGGTGGCGCTTGCGCAGCTCCGCCACGAACGGCACCGTGCGGCGCAACTCCTCCTCCACCGTGACCTCTTCGCCCGGACCGGCCTTCACCCCGCCGATGTCCAGGATCGCCGCGCCCTCGGCCACCGCCCGGTCCGCGGCCGCGAACGCCGCCTCGTCCGCGAAGGTCGCCCCCCGGTCGAAGAACGAGTCCGGGGTGCGGTTCACGATCGCCATGACGACCAGCTCGTCCGGGCCGAACTCCCGCGTGCCGAGGCGTAGTGCCACCGGTGTCTCCTCCTCAGCGCTCCCGGGTGCAATGATGGGCCCCGGCCTGTACAGGGACCATGATCCCACCGTAGCCCTCGCGGGCGGGCCGAAGCCGACCGGGAACTGCCGGGAACTGACGGAGGACAGCTCGTGTTCGTGGTGATCGTGATCGCGATGGCCCTGGTGGTCGGCGGCGCCGCAGTGGTGGCGCTCGGCGGTGGCGGAACGCTGCCCGAGGCCGAGCACGACCGGCTCGCCGTGCGCCTCCCGCAGGACCGCGCGCTCAACCGCACCGACGTCGACGAACTCCGCCTCCCGATGGCCCTGCGCGGCTACCGGATGGACGAGGTCGACGACCTGCTCGACCGCCTCGGCGCCGAACTCTCCCTCCGCGACGCGCGGATCGCCGAACTCGAGGCCGTCGGCGCGGTCCGCGGCTCGGTGGCCGCCACCGAGGGCGCGACCGGCGAACCGCTGCCCGGGCTGGAGTCCTTCACCGCCGTCCTGGAGAAGGCGCCGCAGGGCCCGGCGACCGGCGAGGTCACCGCGGACGCGGAGGGCGGCGTCACCGAGGCCACCGACCTGGTCGCGGACGAGGACACCGCGGCGGGCCCGGCCGCCGCCGAGCGGAAGGGCGACCGGGCGTGACCGGTGCGGTCCTCGGGGCCGACGGGCTGCGGCGCTGCGGCTGGGGGGACTCGGCCGAGGACTACCGGGCCTACCACGACACCGAATGGGGCCGCCCGGTCCACGGCGACCGGGCCCTGTTCGAACGGATCACCCTGGAGGCGTTCCAGTCCGGGCTGTCCTGGATCACCATCCTGCGCCGCCGCGAGGGCTTCCGGACGGCCTTCCGGGGCTTCGACCCGGCGGCGGTCGCCGAGTTCGACGACACCGACGTCGAACGGCTGCTCGCCGACACCGGGATCATCCGCAACCGCGCCAAGATCCTGGCCACCGTGGCCAACGCGAAGGCGGCCCGGGCGCTGGCCGGCGGCGAACTCGACACCCTGGTCTGGAGCCACGCCGGCGACCCCGCCCGCCCCGCCCCCCGCACCCTCGCGGACGTGCCCGCGGTGACCCCCGGGTCGACGGCGCTGGCGAAGGACCTCAAACGGGCCGGCTTCCGCTTCGTCGGGCCGACCACCGCGTACGCGCTGATGCAGGCCTGCGGACTGGTGAACGACCACCTCGCCGACTGCCACGCCCGGTAGCCCAGCGGCCGCCCGGCCGCCCGTGGACCTTGTCCGCCTGCCCCTTCCGCCGCGCGCAGTCCCCCGCGCCCCTGACGGGGCGGGGGAGCAGGCGCCCGGGGCGGGCTAGCGGCCGGTGAAGGCGGGCTTCTCCTTGGCGAGGAAGGCGTCGACGGCGATGGCGTGGTCCGCGCTGTTGCCGGCGAGGGTCTGGAGTTCGTCCTCCTTGTCGAGGAGTTCGTCGAGGGAGCGCGAGGCGCCGTAGGCGAGGGAGGCCTTGATCGCGCCGTAGGCGACGGTGGGGCCGCCTGCCAAGGTGAGGGCGAACTCGCGCGCGGCGGCGGCGAGTTCGGCGGCCGGGAGGACGCGGGTGGCGAGGCCGAGGGTGAGGGCCTCGTCGGCGCGGACGGTGCGGGGCAGCATCAGGAGCTCGGTGGCCCTCGCGTGGCCGACCAGCCGGGGGAGGGTCCAGGAGGCGCCGGAGTCGGCGGTGAGGGCGACGCCCGCGAATGAGGTGTTGAAGCCCGCGGTGTCGGCGAGCAGCCGGAAGTCGCAGGCGAAGGCGAGCGAGGCCCCGGCGCCGGCGGCGATGCCGTTGACGGCGGCGACGGTGGGCTTGCGCATCCCGGCCAGGGCGCGGACCAGCGGGTTGTAGTGCTCGCCGACGGTGCGCAGCGCGCCCTCGCCGGTCTCGCGCTGGCGCTGGAGCAGGCCGACGTGCTCCTTGAGGTCCTGGCCGACGCAGAAGGCCTTGTCTCCGGCGCCGGTGAGCAGCACGGCCCGGACGTCGGGGTCGGTGGCGGCGGTGGTGACGGCGTCCCGGAGGGCGATCTTGGTGGGGACGTCGAGGGCGTTCATGGCGGCGGCGCGGTCGATGGTGAGGACGGCGAGGGCGCCGTCGCGCTCGTAGCGGACGGTGTCGGACATGGGTGAGGGCTCCCCGGGTCGCGGTGGCTGTCGTGGGCCAGCATGCCGGTTCGCGGCCGGGCGGGGGAGTGTGAGGTGCCGCACCTCCGGAGGGCGTGTCGGAGTGCGGCGCGATGCGGCTTTCGGCAGGTAATCAGCGCTTTTCTGCTGGTTGGCGAGGGTTGGCGCAGAGAGTGATGTTGGTCATCCAGCGGTTGCATGCGGGATAATGGCTTCCGATCAATGCGTTCGATACCGGCGGTGGACGGACTGTCCGGTGCGTACCTGAACGGTTGCAGGAAGGGGAACGAGCATGGCGGCCATGAAGCCGCGGACGGGTGACGGCCCGCTGGAGGTCACCAAAGAGGGGCGGGGCATCATCATGCGAGTTCCGCTCGAAGGGGGCGGGCGCCTGGTGGTGGAGCTGACGCCGGACGAGGCGGACGCTCTGGGCGAGGCCCTCAAGAAGGCCTGCGGCTGATCTGCAGGTGGTGACCCCGCACCTCCCCGGCGATCGGCGAGGTGCTCGACGGGCCCGGCTCCCCGCTGCGGGGGGCCGGGCCCGTCCCGCGTGTCCGGCCCCGGACGGTCAGCGCTTGACGGCGCAGAGCAGCCCGTCCGAGACCGGGAGCAGGGCGGGCAGCAGGGTGTCGCTCTCCCGGATGTCGGCGACCAGGTCGCGCACGGCCCGGGTCTGCGGGTCGTCGGCCTCCGGCTCGGCGAGCCGGCCCTCCTGGAAGACGCCCTCGAAGCAGACCACGCCGCGCGGCCGCAGCAGCCGCACCGCCTCGGTGAGGTGGAAGCCGGAGTCGGCCGGGTCGCCGTCGCAGAACACCAGGTCGTACTGGCCGTCGGCGAGCCGGGGCAGCACGTCCCGGGCCCGGCCGGGGATGCAGCGGGCCCGGTTGCCGGCGAACCCGGCGGCCCGGTACGCCTCGCGGGCGTACTGCTGGCGGACCGGCTCGGCGTCGACGGTGGTGAGCACCCCGTCGGGGCGCATGCCGCGCAGCAGGTAGACGCCGGAGACGCCGGTGCCGGTGCCGATCTCGACCACCGCCTTGGCGTCCAGCGCGGCGGCCAGCAGCCGCAGCGCGGCGCCGCCGCTGGGGCCGATCGCGCGTATGCCGGTGCGGGCCGACTGGGCCCGGGCGTAGGTCAGCACCGCGTCCTCGCCGACGTAGGTGTCGGCGAGGGCCGCTCGCTGGGGCCCGAACTCGGTGATGGCTGCCTCTTCCGGAGCGCCGGTGCCGACCCAAGTCGACAAATTCCAGCGACAGACTACTGGCCGCCCGGGAACCGCGTTCGACGGCTGGCCGTTGAACTGCTACGGGCGGCCGGACCGTCCGGGGCGGTCGCTGTTCGACGGCTCTTATCCGGGCTTGACGGGTGAGGTGGATATGGTGGTGGCTCTGCTGGGCAGAAGAGCCGACCGAGGAGGTGTGGCCGAGGGCGACGTCCCTGTGCAGCGGCACCCCCGCGGCCTCACGTCGATCCGTACGCCGAAGCCCGTGATGAACCAGTCTGTGCAATCCCCCCTGGACAAGTCGACCGCAGCCGACGACTCGGTGGCCGGGGCCGCCGGCACGCTCGCGTCCTTCGCGGAGGGGCCCGACGCGCAGAGCTGGACGCCGCCCAGCTGGGAAGAGATCGTCGAGGCGCACAGCGCCCGGGTCTACCGCCTGGCCTACCGGCTGACGGGCAACCAGCACGACGCCGAGGACCTCACCCAGGAGGTCTTCGTCCGGGTGTTCCGCTCGCTGTCCACGTACACCCCCGGCACCTTCGAGGGCTGGCTGCACCGGATCACCACCAACCTGTTCCTGGACATGGTCCGCCGCCGCCAGCGGATCCGCTTCGACGCCCTCGCCGAGGACGCGGCGGAGCGCCTGGCCAGCCGCGAGCCCAGCCCCGCCCAGCACTTCAGCGACACCCACTTCGACGCGGACGTCCAGCAGGCGCTGGACACCCTCGCCCCGGAGTTCCGGGCCGCCGTGGTGCTCTGCGACATCGAGGGCCTCTCCTACGAGGAGATCGCCGCCACCCTCGGGGTGAAGCTCGGCACCGTCCGCAGCCGGATCCACCGCGGCCGCTCGCACCTGCGCGCGGCCCTCAAGCACCGGGCGCCGAACGCCGCCGCGGGCCGTTCGCGCCGGGGCGGTTCCGCCGAGCCCGTGCCGGTCGGCGCCGAACAGGCCGTCAGCGACCGGAGGGGGTCATGAGCGATCGCGCCCCCGAGCGCGCGGACACCACCGGCCGCCCGCGCTGGGCGCCGCTGCGCCGCGCCGAGCAGGCGGCGGCGGGGCCCGAGCTGCGTCCGCTGGCGGTCCGTCCGGTCGAACCGGCCGCCGAGGAGCACCACCTGGGCGACCGGCTGTCCGGGTACCTGGACGGCGAGTTGGGCCACGACGCCCGCGAGCGGGTCCAGGCCCACCTGGCGACCTGCCCGGACTGCCTGGCCGAGGCCGAGCAGGCCCGGTCGGTCAAGCGCGCGCTGAGCGAGTCCGCCCCGCCCGGCCCGTCCTCGGCCCTGATGGCCCGGCTGCTGGCCGTCGCCGCGCTGCCCGAGGACGAGCCCGGCCAGGACGGCCCGCCGGGCCCCGGCGGCGTGTTCGGCGCCAGCCGGCTCACCGGCGGCTCGTTCGGCCGCGGATCGGGCTTCGGCGGCGGCGCGCTCGGCGCGGACGCCCCGATACCCGGGATCGACCCGCGGGCCGGCCTGTTCGGCGCCCGCCCGTCCGCCCTGCCGCGCCGCGAACCGGACGCGGACGTCCGCCCGCTGGCCGCCGGCCTCGGCGAGCTGCCGGTCTCCCGGCCGCCCGCGCGCGGGCGCCGGCTGGTGTTCGCCGCCGCCGGGGCGTTCTCGGTCGCCGCGGTCACCCTCGGCGGGGTCGGCGGCGTCACCGCCGGGCAGAGCCCGAGCCGGCAGCCCAGCAGCGTCACCCCCGGTCGGCGGCTCGATCGTCCCGGTCAACGCCCAGCAGCCGGTCAACCCCCCGCAGCAGGTCGACGAGTACCCGCTGCGCGCCCCGGTACCAGCTCAGTCCGCCCACGCCCACCGGTGACCCGCGCCAGCTCCTGCGCTAGCCTGCCTTCACCGGCACGCCGTCGACGCCGGTCACCCGGGTGGTCTTTACCACGGTTTCATCCTCCGGGGACCGGGGGAGCGGCCGACCGCGTTTACCCTTGGTTCAGCGTTGTCGGGTGCTGGGAGTTCAGGTGTTCGGAGACATAGGCGGACTGGAGGTCGTGACGATCGTCGTCATGGCCATCGTGATCTTCGGCCCGGACAAGCTCCCCAAGCTGATCCAGGACACGATGGGCTTCATCCGCAAGATCCGCTCCTTCGCGGACAGCGCGAAGGAGGACATCCGGAGCGAACTCGGGCCGGAGTTCCAGAACTTCGACTTCGAGGACCTCAACCCGAAGACCTTCGTCCGCAAGCAGCTGCTCGGCAACGGCGACGACCCGCTGGGCCTCAAGGACCTCAAGGACAGCGTCGACCTCAAGTCCGCGCTGAACGGCGACCCCGCCCCGACGCCCACCGCCTCGGTCGACTTCAGCAAGAGCGCCAGCCCCGGCCCGGCCCTGGCCGCCGGCGAGCGCCCCCCGTTCGACCCCGACGCCACCTGAGGGCACCCCTCCTCCCCGCGACGCCCCGTCCTGCTCCGGCAAGGCGGGGCATCGTCGTCCGCGCCGCTAGGGTGTCACTACCCTCCCCGGACGGCGGACCCGTGGGCTCCGTCACGCCGGGCCGCGCACCGGCCCGGTTCCCCGGACGGGAGGGCCCGGGTGCGCGACCATGGGACGCCCGGGGAGCACAGCTGAGGAGAGGCCCGCAGTGGACGCCACGCACCGTACCGGAGGCACTGCCGCCGCCGCCCGCCGCGCCACCGACCCGCTGGCCGGCTACCACGCCGCCGACTTCCCCTGGTACGGGCTCGACGAGGGCTGGACCGGCCGCCGCTGGCTCGGCCAGGTCGGCACCGGCCAGCGCGGCGCCGACACCGGCGCCCCCGACTACGGCACCCTCGGCCACGGCGACGAACCCGCCCGCGGCCCCGAACCCCGCGACACCCGCCGGTTCGCCGTGGTGGTCACCGTCGCCCGCCGCGAGGTGCGCCGCAGCGCCGACAACACCGGCACCCTCGAAGCGACCTCCGCCTCCTCCGCCGCCTGGCTGGCCGGCTCCGGCCTGCTCGCCGCGACCTGGCCCGGCAACCTCGACCGCACCCTGCGGCAGAACTGGCTCGACCAGCAGTCCGCCCTCGCCTGGGACCTGGCCGACGACCTCGACGGCCCCGCCTGGACCTCGCTCACCCTCCCGGTCAACGGCCTCCCGCAGCCCTTCCGCTACCGCGAGTCCGAACACGGCTGGGTACTGGCCGGCGAGGCCCCCGGCGTGCTGATCGGCGCCTACGGCCGCTCGGTCTCCGCGTACGGCGTCGGCTTCACCGCCGTCACCGACCTGGGCAGCTACGACGGCCGCTGAGGCCGGGCGGAGCCGACCACCCGTGCAGATCTCCTTCGCCACCGCCCCCGGCCACCCCGACCGCCCGAACGAGGACCTCGTCCTGGCCGGCCCCGACACCGTCCTGGTCCTCGACGGCGCGGGCCTGCCCGACGACACCGCGACCGGCTGCGCGCACGGCGTGCCCTGGTTCGTCCGCACCCTCGGCGCCGAACTGCTCCACCGCACCCCGGACGGCGACCGCCCCCTGCCGGACTGCCTGGCCGACGCCCTCGCCGCCACCGCCCGCCGCCACGGCCCCGGCTGCGACCTCGCCCACCCCATGACCCCCACCGCCGCCGTCGCCCTGCTCCGCCGCAACGGCGACGACGCGCAGTGGCTGGTGCTCGCCGACTCCACCGTCCTGCTCGACCTCCCCGACGGCCCGCGCGCCGTCTCCGACCACCGGGTCGGCGAGGTGACGGACCGTCAACTCCGCGACCTCGCCGACCGCCTCGACGGCCTCCCCGCCCCCGACCGCCGCACCCTCCTCACCGCCGCCCAACGCGAGGCCATGAACACCCCCGACGGCTACTGGGTGGCCGGCCCCGACCCCGCCGCCGCCCTGCACGCCCTCACCGGCACCGCCCCCTGGGCCGCCCTGCACGGCGCCGCCCTGCTCACCGACGGCGCCGCCCGCCCCGTCGACGACTTCGCCACCACCGACTGGCCCGGCCTCCTCGCCCTCCTCCGGGACACCGGCCCGCAATCCCTCATCGACCACACCCGCGCCCTGGAACGCACCGACCCCCACCACACCCGCTGGCCCCGCACCAAGACCCACGACGACGCCACCGCCGCCCTGCTCCGCCCCTGAAACGCCGGAACCGGCCCCGGGGCACTCGCCCGGAGCCGGTCGCGGCCGGAAGGACCGTCAGAACTTGTTCAAGTCAGGCCGAATAGCCGCTGACCTGTGGTGATGGGGCGTCACTCGGGCCGGTGGGCCGTCGTGGGGCCGTCAGCCGGTCCGGGGCCGCCGAAGGCGCGGTCGACGGCTTCCTTGGTCCGCTTCTCGCTGCTCGGCATCAGGTGCGTGTAGGTGCGAAGCGTGAAGCCGGGGTCGTGGTGTCCGAGGTAGTCACTCAGGGCCTTGATGCTCTCCCCGGCGTCGAGCAGCACCGAGGCGTAGAAGTGCCGGAGGGCGTGCATGCCGTTCTCCCGGCCGGCGGCGATGCCAGCCGCAGCGAGGGCGGGCCGCCACGACGAGCGGTTGAAGTCGTTGCGGTTCAGGTGGCGCCCCCGAGAGTCGAGGAACAGCAGCGAGGCAGTGACCTGAGGGCCGTCCACGTCCCGCCACGGCAGGGTGATGCTCACCGGCGGATGCGCGGCGATGTGCTCCCGGAGGCTGCGGGCGACGGTCCCCGGGAGGGGGACGGTTCGGGTCTTGCCGCCCTTGGGCAGCGAGAACACCGGCCGGTTCCGGATGAGACGAATCTGCCGGACCACCTGAACGGTGCCTTCGGTGAAGTCCACCGCGTCGACGGCCAGGCCGAACACCTCTCCCTGGCGCAGGCCGCATCCGCCGGCCAGGTCGACCATCGGCCGGTGCGGTTCCGACAGCCCGGCCCGTACGGCCAGGACCTGACCGAGGAGCCACGGAGCGATCCGGCGGGCGTCGAGCTTCGGGGCCCGGACGGATGAGGAGCGGCACGGGTTCACCGGGATCAATCGGTCCTCGACCGCTGCCGTCAGCATCGTGCCCAGGTTCGCGAACACCACCCGCTGAGTCGCCGCCGACAGGCCCAGGCCGTTGAGCTTCACCAGCCACTCGCGAATGTCGGACGGCCGCAGCGAGGCCAGCGGCCGGACGCCGAGGTGCGGTACGACGTGCAGGCGGATGCGCTGCTCGGTGCTGACGTACGACTGCGGGTCCATGGTCAGAGAGGCCAACCACGTTTCGGCGAACTGCTTCACCGTGACTCGGCCCGCGTTCGGGTCGATGTACTGGCCGCGTGCCATGTCGGCTTCGATCTGGGTCAGCCAGTCTTCCGCGCGGCGCTTCTGGCGGTCGGGGAAGCTCTTGGACTTCTCGGTGCCGTCGGGGGCGACGTAGCGGGCGCGGTAGCGCATGCCGGTGCCGTGCCGGTCGGTCTTGGTCTTCTTCGGCTTGCCGTCGGGGCCGGGCTCGGTCTTGAACCAGCGGTCCTGGATGTGCCCGGCCATCAGGCAGCCACCCCCTCGGTGAGGGTCTCGATCCAGGCGTGCACCTTGGCGGGGTCGTAGCGCAAGTGCCGGCCGACGCGGAAGCCGGGCGGGCCGGTGCGCTTGCGCCGCCACTGGTAGACGGTCTCCACCGGGATGCCCAGCAGCGCGGCCAGGTCGACCGGGGTCAGGTAGCGGTCGGGCAGTGCCCCCCTCACAGCCATGCGTCGTTCTCCTCTCGCGCGAGTTGCGCGTGCAGCTCCTGTCGGTCGGTGGTGCGGCGTTCGTTCAGGTCCCGGGCGATCGAGGCGGCGAGCATCGACTCGCCCGGGGAGTTGCCCGCTCCGGCGAAGGCCCAGTGGGCGACGATCAGGGTTTCGGCTTCGGGCAGGTCCTCCAGGTCCGGGAGTCCCTGGGCGAGGAGGCGTTCGCGGAGGTCGGTGCGGGCCTGTTCGGCGCGGTAGTCGGCGCGGACCTGGCGCAGGGCACCGAGAGTGGTCGAGTAGGTAGGGGACTTGGACGAGAAGTGCCCCCGGAAGCCGAGCATGTGCGACCAGTGCGCCAGCAGCCGGTCCGGGTAGTGGCGGTCCAGGTCCCAGCAGCTTTCTATCAACTTCCTTGTGTGGGGTGGGAGTTGGTGCCGGTCGAGTTCGTGGCGTTCCAGGATGCGGCGGTCCACGGTCTCGGTGGTTTCGGCGCTCTTGGTGGCGTACTTGGCGACGTAGGAGGCGACGGCCCGCTCCGAGATCTCCCCGGTGGCGAAGGCCCCGATGGGGCGGACGTCCACCTGGGTGCCCCACTTGAGAATGCGGGCGGGTTGGTCTCCGGCGGCGGCGACGGGGACGCCGGCGCGGCGGGCGGCGGCGCGGATCGCGTCGTCCAGGAGCGCGACGGTGGCCCAGGAGGGCGGGGGCGTCTCGGCGCCGTCGGGTCCGTCGAGGCGGATCACGGCATGGAAGTGGACGGCCCCGCGTCGCTGGTACTCGGCGACCTTGCCGAAGGAGACCTTGGCCCGCTCCCGGAAGTCGCGTTGGGTCAGTCCGGCCATCTTCGCCAGGGTGCGGAACAGGTAGACGGTGAAGCGCCGCCACAGGTCGGGGGCGTGGTTGTTCCACAGCACCGCGTGCCCGTACTCGTAGGTCTCGGGGTCCAGCGGAGTGCCCAGCAGCGGCGAGGCGGCCGGGTGGGCGAAGCCGCAGCGGCAGACGCCCTTGTCCGGCCGGTTGTGCACGGGGCCGAAGCTGGGAGCGGTGAGGGTGGCGAAGACGCGGGGGTGGGTGCGCACGGTGTCCGGGACGCCCTTGGAGTCGTCTCCGGCGAGTCCGGCGCGGATCAGGTGGAAGGTGTCGGCGGAGTAGGTGCGGGCGCAGGCCGGGCAGCGGGAGGCGCGGCGGTTGCCGCACGCGACCTTCAACCGGTGGCCGGGTTCGTGGTCGGTGGAGTAGCGGTGCCACACCGCGCCGGTGGGGGCGTGGGTGAGGGTGCGGAAGCCCTTGAGGTGGATCGGGTTGGCGCAGCCGCCGGTGCGACGGAGCTGTTCGGCGAGCTTAGGCAGGTCGCCCCGGGAAGCGAGGCGGGCCAGGTCCGCGACAGCGAGCCGGTCCGCCCCGTCCGGGAGAGCGCGGGTGGGGGTCACGCGGCTACCACCAACGGGCTTGCCGTGGGGGCCAGTTCGGGGCCGGTGAGGGTGCCGAAGGTCGGGTCGGCGGGGCAGAGGGTGGTGCCGTCGTGGGTGAGGACCCTCAGTCCGTCGGCGCGCACCCAGCGCCAGGCCGGGACGCGGGTCGAGCAGCGGGGGCAGCGGTCGCGGCGGGGTTCGTCCAGCTCGGACCAGGACAGCAGGGCGCTCATGCCGCCACCGCCAGCACGGGCAGCAGGGTCGGGGCGTGGACGGCGCAGGGGCGGAAGAACGGGCCGTCGTCCTCGAACTCCTCCAGCGGGATCGGCACCCAGCCGGTGTGGCCGTCGTTCTCGCCCCACACCGCGATGTGGCACGGGCACCGGCCGTCCTGTCCGTACAGGTGGCCCACGCAGTCGCACGGCACCAGCAGGCCGACCGTGCCAGACAGCGCGCCGTCGGGGTCGGCGACCCGCAGCGTTCCGAAGCAGGCCGGGCACGATTCGGAGACCAGGGAGAGCGAAGCAGGCATGATGGAGCTCCCTTGAAAGAGGGGCGAAGGGGACGGCGCGTCGGCTTGGCGGCATGAGCGCCGTCCCCTGTTTCACGTGCTTGGCGGCTTGATCGGCAATCCGTCTCTCATTCGAGAAAGACGCCTAGATGCAGATGGTCATCCTGGCTAGCCAGGCTGGCCACGTCTCCAAGGTAGAGAACATGGCTAGCCACGTCAACATCCTGACTAGCTTGGCTGTCCATATGTGAGCTTCGGCCCCTATCGTTGAGGCATGCCCTTCGCCCCAGAGCCCCTTGACCCCGACGACGACCGACCGCCCTACGAGCAGGTGGCAAGCAGCCTTGGCGCAGCCATCCGAACGAGGAGGCTCGCGCCGGGGGAGAGGCTGCCGTCGCACAAGGAGCTGACGGAGCTGTTCGGCTTCGCCCGCGCGACGATTCAGCGCGCTCTGCGAGACCTCGAAGATGAAGGCTTGGTGGTCTCCCGCAAGGGAAGCGGCGTGTTCGTCCGGAACCGCACCGAGCGGCCGGCGGGGCTGCGGCCGTACGTCGAGCAGGCGTTCGCGAGTCAGAACGTCACGATCGACTTCGCGGGATTCTCAAGTGAGACGCTGCACGGCGCTCTCCAGGAGCCGTTGGACAAGATCCGCGTCGGCAGGCTGACTCCGGCGAGCATCGTGATCCGGATACTCGTACCTGACATGTCGGTGCCGCAGGCTGCCCCCGTCCGGCGAGAAGACTGCGCTGACGACCCCAGGCTCCGCGAGCGGATGCGCAACATCATGATCGGCTATGCGCGGAGCATCCGTGACTCCGTGGCCGAGCTGAGCCACCTGGGGCTAGTCCCGGAGACCCGGGTCGACGTGCGAGTCCACAGCGGCACCCAGTTCTTCAAGCTGTATGTGATCAACCAGGCGGACGCGTTCTTCGGGTACTACCCGATCAAGCCCAACAAGGTCATGGCTCAGGGCGAAGCGATCGAGATCTACGACCTTGTGGGGAAAGACACGGTGCTGTTCCACCACTCGCTGAACGACGGCGACTCATCCGGCGGAACGCAGCAGGTCGAGCAAGCCCGCATGTGGTTCGAAAGCGTTTGGGAGACCATCGCAAGGGAGTTTGATCTCGATGCCCAGTAACGAGCTGGCCCGAGCGATGGCCCTTCCGGGGCTGCTCTTTGACTTCGATGGCCCCGTCTGCGACGTCTTCGCTGGCCTGCCGGCGCCCCAAGTTGCCCACGAACTCAAAGAGTTGGTCGCGTCGTGCCTACCTTCGGCGAGAGTCGATGTTGAGGCGACAGACGACCCACTCGTTGTGATGAGCGTGGCCTACAAGGCTGGCCCGCAGCTCGGTGCGGAGATTGAACGCGCCCTCATGGCCGCCGAAGTAGCCGCGGTGGCTGTGGCAGGTGACCCCACGCCAGGTGCAGTCCAGTCGCTTCGGGAGGCGCGTGCCGTCGGCCGTCGAGTGGCGGTCGTGAGCAACAACTCGGCGGAGTGCGTCCACGCGTTCTTGGAGCGCCAGGCCATCGGGCACTACGTGGACCACATCGTTGGTCGACCCAGCGGGCAGCCGGACCTGATGAAGCCGGAGCCGTTCTCCCTGCACAAGGCTGCGGATCTTCTAGGGCTCCAAGTCTCAGAGTGCGCCATGATCGGCGACTCCCTGACCGACATTCAGGCGGCCCACGCGGCAGGGACCATCGTGGTCGGCTACGCGAACAAGCCCCGCAAGCGTCAAGCCTTCGTGGAGGCGGGTGCCGACTGCATCGTCGACGGCATGGACGAGATCGCATCAGCCTTGCGCCCGTAGCCCTACGGCGGGAGGAGATCAAGGAGGGTGCAGTAGGGGAGCTGTTACGAGTTTCGCTACTTCATCAAGGCGCGCACAGCGCGCCAGCGCGCGGCCCTGGCCGCTCGCCGACGCTCCTGTCTTCGCCCCGCTCCGGCGGCGCCCCGGCCGCGCCGGCGGACGGACGGCAGAGGAGGGCGGAGCCCAGAACCCCGCCGGGGCTGGGGGCGGGCGGCTCCACGGTTTTACCCACCTGCCAGGACCGGGACCCGCACCGAGCAAGACCGGGGGGCCACTCGGCCAAATTGCGGTCAGGCCCAAAGAGCCCTGACCGAGTCGCAGCAGCTTACGGCCCCCCGATCATGCTCGGACCCAGACCAGACAGGACACCGGCCAAAACCGCTCCACCACCCGCTGACGTCTACTGCCGCCGAGCAGCAGTTTCGATCCTGGCCTAGCTTGAAGCACATGAGGATCTCGCCGAATCAGGCTTGGCGGGCCCGTCATGGAGTTGGCCGAGTTCTTCGGTATGCCCCGTGGATCACGACCGTGACCGCTCTCGCGTGGTTAGGCCGCCGTCGAGGTCGGCCATCAGACGACTGGCAGCCGCGAGAGTTCTTCAGGGAAGAGCTTGACAGGGAGATTGATCTCCAAGAGAAGCGTGCGGACGGGACCGACACGAAGGCGGGCATCCTGCTCGTCCTTGTCGGGATCATCGTGGGCGTCGTCAAGGACACGTCCGATGCCAACGGGCTTCAACAAGCCGCGCAGTGGGTGGGTGCCTTTGGCGGTCTTATCATCGTCGCCTCGCTGTTCATGTCGGCTGCAGCGACGCTCGATGCTGAAGCGCTTCGCGACTACTACGCGAACGATGAGGAAGACACGGTTCGCGACGTTACGTTCGACACGAGGGCGATGCTGCTTGATGGCAACCGGGTGAGGTTGCGGCGCAAGAGCAGGTTGCTAAGGACGGCGCTCGTCGTGCTTGGAGTCGCGGTTGCCCTAATGATTGCGGGTACCGTGGAGAAGTCAGGAGGACACCATGGGCCAACTCAAACGCCGAAGCCAACCAGTACGGCGAGCGCCACGGCCGGACCCTCGCTTGGTGGACAGCCTCACGGGTGACCAGTACGAGATTCGAGCAGACAAAAAGCGGCTCGCGAAGGCGCTGAAGGGCATACGGCGCCTCAGCGCCCCGACCGCCGCCACAGAGGAAGTCGATGCGGCTGCTGGATCGGTGGCGGCAGGCGTCGACAAGTGACGCGTTCAGAGGCGGCCCGGGGAGTCTTCCCGGGCCGCCTCTGGGCCGTGTGAGGTCGACCAGCGCCAACCAACATTGACAACTGGTGACGGCGTTCCTGCTGGTCAGCGAGCCGGAGGGGTCTCCGGCCGCTGGTCGGCAGGGTGGACGATCAGAACTTGTTCTTCGGGGTCAGGCCCAGCGAGAGGCCCGAGAGGCCGCGCTGGCGGCCGGAGAGCTTGCCGGCGATGGTGCGCAGGGCGGCGCCGGCGGGGGACTCGGGGTTGGAGAGGACGACCGGGCGGCCGTCGTCGCCGCCCTCGCGGAGGCGGACGTCGATCGGGATGGAGCCGAGGACGGGGACGGTGGCGCCGACGCTGCGGGTGAGGGCGTCGGCGACGGTCTGGCCGCCGCCGGTGCCGAACACGTCGATCATCTCGTCGCAGTGCGGGCAGGGCATGCCCGACATGTTCTCGATGACGCCGACGATCTTCTGGTGGGTCTGCAGCGCGATGGTGCCGGCCCGCTCGGCGACCTCGGCGGCGGCCATCTGCGGGGTGGTGACGATCAGGATCTCGGCGTTCGGGACGAGCTGCGCGACCGAGATGGCGATGTCGCCGGTACCGGGCGGCAGGTCGAGGAGGAGGACGTCGAGGTCGCCCCAGTAGACGTCGGCGAGGAACTGCTGGAGGGCGCGGTGCAGCATCGGGCCGCGCCACACCACCGGGGCGTTGCCCGGGGTGAACATGCCGATCGAGATGACCTTCACGCCGTTCGCCGACGGCGGCATGATCATGTCCTGGACCTGGGTCGGCCGGCCCTCGACGCCCAGCATCCGGGGCACGCTGTGGCCGTAGATGTCGGCGTCCACCACGGCGACCTTCAGCCCGTCCGCGGCCAGCGCCGCCGCCAGGTTGACCGTCACCGAGGACTTGCCGACGCCGCCCTTGCCGGAGGCCACCGCGTACACCCGGGTCAGGGTGCCGGGCTTGGCGAACGGGATCTCCCGCTCGGGGGCGCCGCCGCGCAGCAGCTGCGACAGCTCGCGGCGCTGCTCCTCGCTCATCACGTCGAGCTCGACGGAGACGGAGGAGACCCCCGGCACCGCGGAGACCGCGTCGGTGACCCGCTGGGTGATCGTCTCGCGCATCGGACAGCCGGAGACGGTGAGGTACACCGCGACCTTCACCGCACCGCCGTCGCCGATCTCGACGGATTTCACCATGCCGATCTCGGTGATCGGACGGTTGATCTCCGGGTCGTGGACGGTCGCCAGGGCTTCCTGGACGGACTGCTCCGTCACCCCGGCCGCCACCTCTGTCTCGTTGGCCATGTGTTGATGGTACGGCGCGGCACCTCGCGTCCCACTCGCTGCGGGCGTGCCGCCGGTCACAACGTGTCGGCGGACTCCCGGCGGTCGTCCAGTTCCTTGAGCAGGGCCTGCAGTTCGGCGCGGACGCCGCCCAGTTCGGAGCTGATGAAGGCGCGGGTGGCGACCTCGCCGAGCCCCTGGCGCAGCGCCGCGACCTCGCGGGTCAGGTACTCGGTGTCGGCGATGTTGCGGTCGCTGCGGGCCCGGTCCTGCTCCATGTTGACCCGGTCCCGGTCGTCCTGGCGGTTCTGCGCGAGCAGGATCAGCGGGGCCGCGTACGAGGCCTGCAGGGAGAGCACCAGGGTGAGGAAGATGAACGGGTAGCCGTCGAAGTGGACGGCCGTCGGCAGCAGGGTGTTCCACACCACCCAGACGATGATCACCACCGTCATCCAGACGATGAACCGCCCGGTGCCCAGGAAGCGCGCGATCCGCTCGGAGAGTTTGCCGAACGCCTCCGGGTCCCAGGCCGGCAGCCGGATCAGCCCGGGGCGGCCGGTGCGCGGCTGGTCCAGCCGGGAGCGCGGGCCGCCGGCCGCGGGCCGCTCCTCGCGGCGGCCGCGCTGCTCCCGGGTCCGCAGTTCGCGCAGCTGCCGCAGTTCGCGCAGCTCGCCCTGGATCCGCTGGCCCGGGGTGCCGTTCTCGTCGCGCCGCTTGCGGTCACCGTCCACTGTGCACCTCGTCCGTCTCCGTTCCGATGCCGTGCGCGGTGCCCTCGCGCCAGTCCTCGGGCAGCAGGTGGTCCAGCACGTCGTCCACCGTGACGGCGCCCAGCAGGTGGTCGTCCTCGTCCACCACCGGCGCCGCCACCAGGTTGTACGTGGCCAGGTAGGAGGTGATGAGCGGCAGCGGGGTGTTCGGCGGCAGCGGGTCCAGGTCGTCGTCGACCAGCGAGCCGACCAGGGTGTACGGGGGTTCGCGCAGCAGCCGCTGGAAGTGCACGGTGCCCAGGTACGTCCCGGTCGGGGTCTCGTTCGGCGGGCGGCACACGTACACCTGGGCGGCCAGCGCCGGCTTGGTGTCGGCGACCCGGACCCGGGCCAGCGCCTCGGCGACCGAGGCGTCCGGCTCCAGCACGATCGGCTCGGTGGTCATCAGCCCGCCCGCGGTGTCCTCCTCGTAGGAGAGCAGGCGGCGCATCTCCTCGGCCTCGGCCGGTTCCATCAGCCGCAGCAGGCGTTCGGCGTCGGCCTCCGGCAGTTCGGAGAGCAGGTCGGCGGCGTCGTCCGGGTCCATGGTCTCCAGGATGTCGGCGGCGCGTTCCTCCTGGAGCTTGCCGATGATCTCCACCTGGTCGTCCTCCGGCAGCTCCTCCAGGACGTCGGCCAGCCGGTCGTCGTCGAGGGCCGCGGCGACCTCGGCCCGGCGCTTCGCCGACAGGTGGTGCATGACGTTGGCCAGGTCGGCCGGCCGGAGCTGTTCGAAGGTGGCCAGCAGGTTGGCCGCGCCCTGGCCCTCCTCGGTCAGCGAGAACCCGGTCACCGCCGACCAGTCGAGCAGCAGTTGCTCGCCCTTCGCCTTCCGGAGCCGGCTCGGGCGTCCGACCTGCACGAACACCTTGTCGATCTCCCACTCGCGCAGCCGGGTCTGCACCATCGCCACGTCCAGGACGGTCACCTCGGCGGCGGTCTTGGTCCGGGTCACGGTGCGGTCCAGCAGTTCGGCCAGCACCAGCGTCTCGGACGGGCGCTGTTCGAACCGGCGCATGTTCAGCAGCCCGGTGGACAGCACCTGGCCGGACTCCAGGCTGGTCACCCTGGTCATCGGCAGGAAGATCCGCCGCCGCCCGATCACCTCCACCACCAGCCCGAGCACCCGCGGCGGGCGCCCGCCCAGCCGCAGCGAGACCACGACGTCCCGGACCCGGCCCACCTGGTCCCCGTTCGGGTCGAACACCGCGACCCCGGAGAGGTGGGAGATGAAGACCCGCCCGCCAGGCCCCGCCATACGAGACTCCCTCCGGGAAACGGACACAACCCCCCAAATCTAGCCGCAGCGGGGGAGGGTGACGCGTCGGCACGAGCAGGTGGGCGCGAAGCCGCAGGGCGGGGGACGCGGGACGGCGCCCCGGCGCCGCGTCGGCGTCAGCGCTTGCGCTTCTTGAGGAGCAGCCTGGGCAGCCCCGCCGGGGCCGGCTGCCGGGTGGTCGCGGCGGTGGGCAGGGGCGCGGCGGCGAGGGCGTCGTCGGGGAGCGGGGCGAGCGGGCCGTCGGCGGGGGTGAGGCGCAGGACGTGGCACTCGCGGGCCCAGCGCTCGCCGATGGTGTCGGTGTCGGGGGCGTTGAGGCGCTTGCCCTTGAGCTCCTCGACGGCGCCGTCCCAGGCGGGGGTGCCGGGTTCGAGGCGGGTGACGGCGGCGGTGAGGGCGGCCAGCCTGCCCCACTTGTCCTTGCTGCGCAGCGTGACCGTGGCGGAGGAGCCGGCGGCGAGCCCGTGCAGGGGCTGCTCGGAGCCGTCGCCGACCACGACGATCGCGCCGTCGTGCCAGGCGTGCCAGAGCGGGCGGGCGTGCGGCTGGCCGGCGGCCCGGACCCAGAGCAGGCCGGACTTCTTGGCGGCTTCCTCCACCAGGGCCCGGTCGAGGAAGTCCGTCGGGCTCGCGGTCGTCGTACGCTCCATGCCGCACAGCGTACGGCCTGGGGTGTCCGCGGCCGGTCCCATCCCCCGGACGACAGTGCCGTAACTGCCGGACAGCCCTTACCGTATAGGCCGTCCACCCCACTGCCCGAAGGAGCGCCGTGACCGCCGTCAGCACCACCGCCCCCGCCGCACCCCCGGCGCTCGGGGAACGACGGCACCTGCCGCGCACCGACCTGCTGCTGCTGGCGGTGTCGATCGCGGGCATCTCGCTGTCCGCGCCGCTGATCAGCGCGACGGCCGCGCCCGCGCTGGCGATCGCGTTCTGGCGCAACGGCATGTCGGTGGCGGTGCTCGGCCCGTACGCGCTGTGGCGGCACCGGGCCGAGCTGCGCGGCATCCCGCGGCGGGCGCTGCTGCTGGCGGTGGCGGCGGGCGTGCTGCTGGCGCTGCACTTCGCGCTGTGGATGCCCAGCCTGCGGATGACCTCGGTGGCCTCGGCGACCGCGCTGGTGACCACCACCCCGCTGTGGACGATCCTGCTGATGCGGCTGTTCGGGGTGCGGGCGCCGCGGCTGGTGTGGCTGGGCACGGGCCTGGCGTTCGCGGGTGTGCTGGTGCTGACCGGCGTCGACCTGGCGGTCTCGACGCGGGCCCTGCTGGGCGACGGCCTGGCGCTGGCGGCGGGCGCGGCGGCGGCCGGGTACATGCTGCTGGGCGCGGAGGTGCGGCGCACCGTGTCGACCACCGCGTACACCCTGGTCTGCTACGCGACCTGCGCCCTCGTGCTGCTGGCCCTCTGCCTGCTGACCGGCGTCCGGATGGGCGGCTGGTCGGCGGGCGCGTGGTGGCAGATCTTCCTGCTGATGGTGGCGGCGCAGCTGCTCGGGCACTCGCTGAGCAACCGGGTGGTGCGCACCCTGGGCCCGTCGATCACCTCGACGGCGATCCTGCTGGAGACCCCGGGCGCGGCGCTGATCGCCGCGGTGTGGCTGGGCCAGTGGCCGCCGGCCGCGGCCTACCCGGCGGTGGGGCTGATCCTGCTGGGCCTGGTGCTGGTGGCCCGGGCGGAGCGCCGCTGACGCCCCGCCCGCCCCGGGCCCGGCGCGCGCCCCGCCCGCCCGGGCTCCCCGCCGGGCCGGTCACAGCCAGCCGTTGCGGCGGAAGCCCCGGTACATGCCGACGCAGATCAGCGCGATCGCGCCGAGCACGCTCGGGTAGCCGTACGTCCACTTCAGCTCGGGCATGTTGTCGAAGTTCATCCCGTACACGCCGGTGATCATGGTCGGCACGGCGAAGATCGCGGCCCAGGCGGTGATCTTGCGCATGTCCTCGTTCTGGGCGACCGAGACCTGCGCCAGGTTGGCCTGCAGCAGCGAGTTGAGCAGCTCGTCGAAGCCGTGCACCTGCTCGCTGACCCGGGCCAGGTGGTCGGCGACGTCCCGGAAGTACTTCTGCATGTCGAGGTCGACCAGCCGCGCGGTGGGCTCGGACAGCTGCTGCATCGGCCGCAGCAGCGGGGTCACGGCGCGCTTGAACTCCAGCACCTCGCGCTTGAGTTGGTAGACCCGGCCGACGTCCGCGCCGCGGCCGCCCTTGTTGGCGAACACGTCGTACTCGATCTCGTCGACGTCGTTCTGCAGCCGCTCGGCGACCAGCAGGTAGTTGTCCACCACGTGGTCGGCGATGGCGTGCAGCACGGCGGCCGGGCCCTTGGCGAGCAGGCCGGTGCCCTCGGCGTCGGCCTCCAGGCGGTGCCGCAGGGCGCGCAGCGAGGAGTGCGCGCCGTGCCGGACGGTGATCACGAAGTCCTGGCCGGCGAAGACCATCAGCTCGCCGGTCTCGACCACCTCGCTGGTCGGGGTGAGCTGCTCGTGCTCGACGTAGCGGACGGTCTTGAAGACCGCGAACAGCATGCCGTCGTACCGCTCGACCTTCGGGCGCTGGTGCGCGTGCACCGCGTCCTCGACGGCCAGCGGGTGCAGGCCGAAGCGCTGCGCGATGCCCTCGAACTCGGCCTCGGTGGGCTCGTGCAGCCCGATCCAGCTGAACGAGCCGGGCCCCGTCTGGTGCGCCGCCCTCACCTGCCGGGCCGCCTCGCGCGGGCTGCACGTCTCGCCCGTGCGCTTGCCCTGCTGGTAGACGGCGCAGTCCACCACGGCGGACGGGGTGTCGCCGGGCTTCGACTCGAACGCGTCGCCGACCCGGCGGCGGGCCGGACGGACGACGGCGGCGCGCAGGTTGTTGATCATCGACATGGCGCGGGCTCCCTAGGGCCGGACCGGCGCGCCCCGGGGCGTACCGGGGGAACACGACGGCGGAAAACACCGGTGGACACGCCAGGGCTGAGGAAGTGTCAGAAAGCCGTTCGCTGGGCGGGTTTCGTCGGATCAGCCCCGGGGAAGGTGCTCTCTCGGCCGCGCGCGACGCTGCGGTGGGTCCCGGTCAGCCGCGCTGACGGCGGGCCGGGGTGGGCCGGAGAGAGCTTCCGGTACTGCATGGTCGACTGCTGTCCACCGTGACCACCTCCTCCACGCCGGGGCCCGCGCGGGGGCCGTCGCGGCCCTGGTTCGCATCCACAAGGCCGACCGCTCACATTAACAGCTCTTCCCGGCGCCGTGCCCCGGAGTTCCCGGTCCGCCGGGTAAAGCTCGCGCCAAGGTTCGGTCGGGCGTGCCCGCGCTAAGGTCGCGGCATGGCGCACGACTTCCCTCACTTCGGCGACTTCTCGCAACCGGGCGGCGACTCGGGCCCGACCCGGCAGACCGTCCTCACCCTGGTCGAGGCCCGGCTGACCGGCACCTTCGGCGAACCCACCGGCCGGGCCGCCGTCACCTTCGTCGGCGCGGACCGGATCGAGGTGCTGCGGTTCGGCCCCGACGCCGACGGCCTGGTCCGGTACGCGACGCTCGGCATGGCGGCCGCCCCGATGGCCGACCCGACCTCCGCGGTCGTCGACCCGGTGCGCGGCCCGCGCGCCGAACTGGTGCTGACCGTCCGCGGCGGCCGCGACGAGGCGCACAAGGCGCTCGCGGTGTTCGCCGCCAGCCCGCAGGTCGAGGGCCTGGTGGTGGCCCCCGGCGGCTCGCTCGACCTGGGCTCCCCGCTGTGGACCGGCGCCCCGTTCACCTCGGTGCTGGCCGCCGAGCCCGGCGGCCTGGTCGAGGACCTCGAACTCCCCGAGCCCGCCGACCCGGTGCGCTTCCTGCCGCTGCTGCCGATGACCCCCAACGAGGCCGCCTTCAAGCGCGTCCAGGGCGCCGAGGCCCTCCAGGAGCGCTGGCTGGGGCACGGCACCGACCTGCGCGACCCGGCCCGCCGCGGCGTCCCGCTGGACTGACCGCCCGCCGGGCGGCGGGGGTCAGCCGGTGATCGGCGCCGCCCCCGTCGCCTGCGCCAGCAGCTCCTCGTACGCGGCCGGATCGGTGGTGTGCTCGCCCAGCCGGACGGTCTTGCGGCTGCCGTGGTAGTCGCTGGAGCCGGTGGTGAACAGCCCCAACTCGGCGGCCAGGCCGCGCAGTCGGGCCCGCGCCCGGTCGTCGTGGTCGACGTGGTCGACCTCCAGGCCGCCCAGCCCGGCCGCCGCCAGCTCGGCGATCACCGCGTCCGGCACCGTCCGCCCGCGCTTGTCCGCCGCCGGGTGCGCGAACACCGGCACCCCGCCCGCGGCCCGGACCAGCCGCACCGCCACCACCGGGTCGGTCTCGTGCTTGCGGACGTCCGCCCGCCCGCCGTTGGCCAGCCACTCGGGCGTGAACGCGTCCGAGACGCCCGCCACCACGCCCGCCTCCACCAGCGCCGAGGCGATGTGCGGACGGCCCACCGAGCCGTCGCCCGCGATCCGCTGCACCTGCTCCCAGCTGATCGGCGCGCCCAGCTCCCGGCAGCGCTCCACGATCGCCCGCCCGCGCCGGAACCGGTCGGTGCGCACCAGCTCCCGCTCGGCCGCGAAGGCCGGCTCCGCCGGGTCGAACAGGTACGCCAGCAGGTGCATGCTGATGCCGTCCACCTGGCAGGACAGCTCCGCGCCCGGCACCAGCACCAGCCCCGTCCCGGCCACCGCGGCCGCCGCCTCCCCGTACCCGGCCACCGTGTCGTGGTCGGTCAGCGCCACCACGTCCAGGCCGGCGGCCACCGCGTTGGCCACCAGTTCGGCGGGGGAGTCGGTGCCGTCCGAGGCATTGCTGTGGGCGTGCAGATCGATGCGCATGCCGCCAAGGATAGGGAGCCGCCGCGGCCCGGACGCCGGACGGCCCGTCAGGGCGGGCCCGCGGCCCGCGAACTCGACCGCGGGCCGGGGGAGTTCAGCCCAGCAGGCGGGGAGTGAGCGCCCCGCAGGGCAGCAGGCCGAGTTCGGCGCCGGCGTCCCGCAGGTCGGTCAGCACCAGTTCGTCGTGCATCAGCAGCGCCGACTGCTCGGGCCAGGCGATCGCCCACAGCCACAGACCGCGCGCCTCGCCGACGTACACCGCGCGGTCGTCCGGCGCACCCGGCACGTGGAACATCGGGGTGGGGCGGCCCGCCGCCATCAGCTTGGCGTCGGCCGGCTTGTACAGCGCCACCGAGTCGCCCGGGTCCGGCCCGTCCAGCCCGGCGTAGCGGGCGCCCAGGCCGATGCCCAGCTCCTCGGCCACCAGCACCAGTTCGCCGAACCCGCCGAGCGGGGCCGGGCCGGAGCAGGCGACGGCGGTGGCCCGGGCGCCGGACAGGTCGTCCCCCGCGTGCGCGATGCCGGTGAACAGCCAGCCCACCGGCAGCGGCCAGGGCAGCCAGACCGGCACCTGGGAGCGGTTCACCGCGACGTTCAGCGCCTCGATGCTGGGGGGCAGCACGGGCTGCATCGGGTGCACGGCACCGTGCAGGTCGCACTGCCAGGTGTCGGAGAAGAGACCGGGGGCGCGGACCCGACCGGCGCACCTCGGGCAGCTTGGCTCGCCCCTCATAACCGACAACGGTCCTCCCTCCGGACTGCTGCGTCAAGGACGATCACCCGTAAGGAGTGCGTCACGAGTCGCCCCGGCAACGGCCCGGGTCCGGCAGAGGTGATGTCCCGGGCGGAGCACCGTCAAACCCCCGCAGGTCGGGGTGCCCGAACACACTGACGCCCCGTCGTCCCAGGGGTCTCCTGTGGTGACGGGGCGTCAGCCGGGTATCGGAACGTCGGACGACTCGGAGGTCGGTCCGCGTCCGCTCACACGGCCTTGCACGGCCGGATGTACAGGCGTTCGCCGGTCTGTGCGGCGGCCTTCAGGTACTCGGAGACGGTCTCCGCGTCGGCGATCAGCCGGTCGGTCTCCGTTCCCGCGTGATCCAGGCGGAGGATCTCGAAACGCATGGGCCTCTCCCTTCCCGTCCTCGGGCTCCGAGGCGGACTCGGCCGACGGTCGGCCACCGGCAGGTGGCTCGTCGGCGTTGACTGGGTCGGACGTCCGGCAGGTGCAGTCACCCGTCGTTCCCCCACTCTCAAGCAGGACTAGTTCAGCGGCACTTTCCCTAGCGGCACTGGAGGGGGGCTGTAGTGCCCCGTTGACCCACCGTGCCGCGACGCTGCTACCCGGCGGTTGCCCGCGGGTAAATCCGTGGTTTCGGCAGCCGGAGGAGGGTGCGGCCGCCGGAGGGTGTTGATCCCGGACGAAATCAAATATTACCCGAGCTAACGATTCTTGTCGCGTGAAAACCGGGGCCGACTTCTGAACGGACGTCAGGAGACCCGCCCGTGGCCAGGATCCGGCCGGAAACTCCCGCCGGCCCCGGCCGGGCCGCTCAGGCGGACCAGAACGCGGCCAGCGCCGCCGCCGTCTCGGCCGGCCGCTCCGCGTTCGGGGAGTGGCCCGCACCGGCCACCGTCCGCCGCACCGCGCCCAGCCGCTCCGCCATCAGCGACTGCTCCGGGACCGGCCAGGCGTAGTCCCGCTCGCCGGACAGCACCAGCTTCGGCAGGCCGACCGCCGCCAGCTCGTCCACCCGGTCCGGCGCCGACACCAGGTGCGCGGCCATCGCCTTCAGCGCCAGCGGGTGGTTCGCCAGCCAGCGGCGGTGCAGGAAGTCCGCGACCTCCGGGTCCAGCGGCGGCACCCGCTCGCCCTCCATCTGCCGCATCACCTGCCAGATCGACTCCAGGTCCATCGAGTCCAGCGCCTCCAGCAGCAGCGCCGTCCGGGCCGCCTCCACCGGGTCGATCGCCCCCGGGCCGGTCGACATCAGCGTCAACGACTCCCACGGCAGGTCGTCCGGGTCCGCGAGGACCGCCTCGCGCGCCACCTGCCCCCCGAACGAGTGCCCCAGCAGGTGCACCGGCCCGGCCGCCCCCAGCCCGGCCGTCACCGCCCGCACGTCCGCCCCCAGCGCCGCCACCGCGTACGCGGCCGGGTCGTCCGGGCCGTCGGACTCGTACTGGCCGCGCTGGTCCACCGCGACGGTCCGGAAACCGGCCTCCGCGAGCGGCTCCAGCAGCGCGATGAAGTCCTCCTTGCTGCCGGTGAACCCCGGCACCAGCACCGCCGTCCCCCGCACCGCCCCCGCGGGCTCCCCGCACAGCGCGGCCAGCCCCGCCACCCGGACCGTCCGCACGCACGACGGCAACTTCAAGAACGGCGGCGTACTCATCCGCTGCGGCCCCTCGTCTCTCCAGGTCGACCCGACACCGGCGCTCAGCCTACGGCCGCGCAACGGTCACCGGCGCCGACGCGCGAAGCGGGCCGCCCGGAGAGCCGCCCGAACGCCGCAGGGGAGGGACGACGCGTACGGTCGTCCCTCCCCTGCGGGGTGGTGCGGGTTACTTCTCGACGGCCTTGCGGGTCCGGCGCGGGGCCGGGATCTCCTCGGCCGTGGCGGCCGTGGCCTTCTTGACGGCCCGCTTGCGCGGCGCCGGGGCGGCAGCGGCCTCCTCGGTGGCGGGCGCCTCGGCGGCGACGGCCTTCTTGACGGCCCGCTTGCGCGGCGCGGGGGCGGCAGCGGCCTCCTCGACGGCGGCCGGGGCCTCGGTGGCGACGGCCTTCTTGGTGGCGCGCTTGCGCGGAGCCGGGGCCTCCTCGGCGGCCGGAGCCTCGGCGGCGACGGCCTTCTTGGTGGCCCGCTTGCGCGGCGCGGGGGCGGCAGCGGCCTCCTCGACGGCGGCCGGGGCCTCGGTGGCGACGGCCTTCTTGGTGGCGCGCTTACGAGGGGCCGGGACCTCCTCGGCGGCCGGAGCCTCGGCGGCGACAGCCTTCTTGGTGGCCCGCTTGCGCGGCGCCGGGGCGGCAGCGGCCTCCTCGACGGCGGCCGGAGCCTCGACGACGGCCGGAGCCTCGACGACGACCGGAGCCTCGACGACGACCGGAGCCTCGACGGCGGCCGGGGTCTCGATGGTGGCGGCGGCCTTCCTGACGACCCGCCGACGCGGCGCCGGGGCGGCAGCGGCCTCCTCGGCGACGACCGGAGCCTCGACGGCGACCGGGGTCTCGACGGTGGTGGCGGCCTTCCTGACGACCCGCCGACGCGGCGCCGGGGCGACAGCGGCCTCCTCGACGACGACCGGAGCCTTGGCAACGACCGGAGCCTCGACGACGGCCGGGGCCTCGACGGCGACGGTGGCAGCCTTCTTGGTGGTCCGCTTGCGCGGCGCCGGCGCGGCCGGCGCCTCCTCGACCGGGGTCACCAGGGACATGACCGGCTTGCGGACGGCCCGCCGCTGCGGCGTCCGGGAGCGGATCACCGGCTCGGCGGCGTCCACCACCGGCTCCGCGACGGCCGCCACGGGGGCAACAGCCTCGGTCACCGGCTCGGTCACCGGCTCGGCGACCGTCTCCACGGCCGGGGCGGCCGCCTTGCGGGCGCGCTTGCGCGGGGTGCGGGCGGGGGCCTCGGCGGCCGGAGCCTCGGTGACCGGGGCCTCCACCACGGCCGCGGCGGCCTCGACCGTCTCCACGGCCTCCACCGCGGCGGCGCCGCCGCCCCGGCGGTTGCGGCTGCGGCGGCGCGAGCTGCGGCCCTCCACCGGGGCGGCCGCGGGGCCGGTACCGGTGGCGGCGGGCTGCTGCTCGACGGCCGGGGTCTGGGTCTCGGGAGCGACGGTGCCCGCCGTGCCGACCGCGCTGCTGCCGCCACGGGTGCGGCGGCGCTCGCGGGAGCGGCGGGACGGACGCTCGGCGGGAGCCGGGGTCTCGGGGGCGGCGCCCCGTCCACCGCGGCTGTCCCGGCTGTCCCGACCGTCCCGGCTGTCCCGGCCGCTGCGCCCGCGCTGGCCGCGGCCGCCGGTCTCGCCGAGGTCCTCGACCTCTTCGGCGGCCAGGCCGGCCCGGGTGCGCTCGGAGCGGGGCAGGACGCCCTTGGTGCCGGGGGCGATCCGCAGCAGCTCGTAGAGGTGCGGCGAGCTGGAGTAGGTCTCCTCCGGGTCGTTGAACGGCAGGTCCAGCGCCTTGTTGATGAGCTGCCAGCGCGGGATGTCGTCCCAGTCGACCAGGGTGACGGCGGTGCCCGAGGCGCCGGCCCGGCCGGTGCGGCCGATCCGGTGCAGGTAGGTCTTCTCGTCGTCGGTGCACTGGTAGTTGATGACGTGCGTGACGCCCTCGACGTCGATGCCGCGGGCGGCGACGTCGGTGCAGACCAGGACGTCGACCTTGCCGTTGCGGAAGGCGCGCAGCGCCTGCTCGCGGGCGCCCTGGCCGAGGTCGCCGTGCACCGCGCCGGCCGCGAAGCCGCGCTTGGTGAGCTGCTCGGCGACGTCGGCGGTGGTGCGCTTGGTGCGGCAGAAGATCATCGCCAGGCCGCGGCCGTCGGCCTGCAGGATCCGGGAGACCATCTCGACCTTGTCGAGCGAGTGCGCACGGAAGATGTGCTGCTCGATGTTGGCGACGGTGGTGCCGGTGTCGTCCGGGGCGGCGGCGCGGATGTGGGTGGGCTGGCTCATGTACCGGCGGGCCAGCGAGATGACCTGGCCGGGCATGGTGGCGGAGAAGAGCAGGGTCTGCCGCTTGGCGGGCAGCATGGTGATGATCTTCTCGACGTCCGGCAGGAAGCCCAGGTCGAGCATCTCGTCGGCCTCGTCCAGCACCAGCGAGCGGACCTTGGACAGGTCGAGCTTGCGCTGCCCGGCCAGGTCGAGCAGGCGGCCGGGGGTGCCGACCACGATGTCGACGCCCTTCTTCAGGGCCTCGACCTGCGGCTCGTACGCGCGGCCGCCGTAGACGGCCAGCACGCGCACGTTGCGGACCTTGCCGGCGGTCTGCAGGTCGTTGGTGACCTGGGTGCACAGCTCGCGGGTGGGGACGACGATCAGGGCCTGCGGGCTCTCGGAGAGCTGCTCGGCGGTGGCCCGGCCGGCGGCGACGTCGGCCTGGACCACGACCCGCTCGATCAGCGGGAGGCCGAAGCCGAGGGTCTTGCCGGTGCCGGTCTTGGCCTGGCCGATGACGTCGTGACCGGTCAGCGCGACCGGCAGGGTCATCTCCTGGATCGGGAACGGGTGGACGATGCCGACGGCCTCCAGGGCCTCGGCGGTCTCCGCGAGGATCCCGAGTTCGCGGAAGGTCGTCTTGATGGGTTCGGCGGTGGTGGACAGGGTGCTGCCTCTTCCGTGTGGAGGGGCCGAGTGAACGCGTCCTGCCGTGCCCGGGCAGCCCCGTGGGGGCGCGTCGGGCGGGCGGCGCGGGGGAGGGCGTCCCGTTGACGGGTCGTGCGGCGCGCTGTCGGCGCGGTCCGCGGCGGCCCTCGCTCGGCCTGATGCGGTGCCTGGGCCCGAGGCTCGGGCCAGGTCGGAGCCGATCGGGTCTCCGACCGGGCATCCGCGTACGTGAGCGCCGGGTGCTGCACCGGGCGGCCGAACGCCGCCGGGCACGACTGCGCGGCCTGCCGTTGGACGGACCGGCCGCGCGGGTCTACACCTGGCCTCACTACCTACCATACAGTCAAGCGACGACTCGAACACGTGACGGCGGCTACTCCGACCGGCCGCGCCCGGGTGGCGGGGCGCCCGGAGGGCGGATCCGGCGGTGCGGTCGGTCTAAGGTCGTGGGCATGGAGACTCAGGAACCCGCCGACGGCCGCACCGACTCGATCGGGCCCTGGACGGCCCGGGCCGCCGACCCGCAGTACCGGGCGGCCGTGCTGGACCTGCTCGGCGCCCTCGCGTACGGCGAACTGAGCGCCTTCGAGCGGCTGGCCGAGGACGCCAAGTTCGCGCCCGGCCTCACGGAGAAGGCCGAGCTGGCCCGGATGGCCTCCGCCGAGTACCAGCACTTCCAGCTGCTGCACGACCGACTGGTCGAGGTCGGCGCCGACCCGGTCGCGGTGATGGAGCCGTTCGTCGAGCCGCTGGAGAACTTCCACCGGATGACCGCCCCGGCCGACTGGCTGGAGGGCCTGGTCAAGGCGTACGTCGGCGACGCGATCGCCACCGACTTCTACCGCGAGGTGGCCGTCCGGCTCGACGACGACACCCGGGACCTGGTGCTGCGGGTGATGTCCGACACCGGGCACGCCGGGTTCGCGGTCGAGCGGGTGCGGCAGGCGATCGCCGAGGACCGGCGGGTCGGCGGGCGGCTGGCGCTGTGGGGGCGGCGGCTGATGGGCGAGGCGCTCAGCCAGGCGCAGCGGGTGGTCGCCGAGCGCGACGCGCTGTCCAACCTGCTGGTCGGCGGGGCCGAGGTGCAGGGCTTCGACCTGGTCGAGGTCGGCAAGATGTTCAACCGGATCACCGAGACCCACACCAAGCGGATGGCGGCGCTGGGCCTGGCCTCCTGAGGCCGCCGGCGCCCCGGCCGGGCCGCGCGGGCCCGGCCGCTCAGCCGTGCCGGTGCCGCCCGCGCGGCAGCAGGTCGGGCCGGGCCGGCACCGTCACCAGCAGGACCGCCGCCACCACGGAGACCGCCAGCTGCACCGGCGGCAGCTGCCCGTCCAGCACGTAGCGGCTGATCCGGCCCGCCAGCACCGCCGCCACCAGGGCGGTGCCCACCGGCAGCGACCGCGGGCCGGGGAACAGCTCAGGCCGGGCCAGCAGGGCGCCGAACCCGACGGCCAGCCCGATCAGCACGAACGCGGTCGTCTCCCACACGGCTGCCTCCCGGGGCGTGCGCTGCTGCGACAGCACTCCGCCTACCCGCCCGGGCCCGCCGGTACGCACAGCACGGCGCCCCGCCCCCCGGGCGGGGGACGGGGCGCCGCAGCACGGGCTCAGAGCGTGCCGAAACCGACCTTGCGGACGGACGGCTCGCCGATCTCGACGTACGCCAGCCGCTCGGCCGGCACCAGCACCCGGCGGCCGTGCTCGTCGACCAGGGTGAACAGCTTCGAGGTGCCGTCCAGGGCCTTGGCGACCGCGTCCGCGACCTCTTCGGCAGATTGCGCGCTCTCCAGGACGATCTCCCGGTTCGCGTTCTGCACGCCGATCTTGACCTCCACGGCTTCCGTCCCTCCGGTAGCTGGCCGCGCGCGCCCCGACCGCGGTTCGCGGTGGGCGCGCCGTACGGGCATCACCTTAAGGCAGTGACCGGGCCGGGAGGCGAAGGTCGGGGTCCGGTCCGCTCAGGGCCGAATCCGCCGGTCAGTCGGCCTGCTCGGCCGAGCCCTCCTGGGCCGGGTGCATCGGGAAGCCCTTCAGGCCGCGCCAGGCCAGGCTGGCGACCAGCCGGACGGCCTCGTCGCGGGGGATCTCGCCGTCCTGGGTGAGCCAGTACCGGGCGGTGATCTGGGCCAGGCCGCAGACGCCGACCGCGAGCAGCTTGGCCTCGGCCTCGGGCAGGTCGGTGTCCTCGGCGATCACCTTGGAGACCAGGGTGGCGCTCAGGTCGGTGGCCCGGTCGACCCGCTCGCGCACCGCCGGGTCGTTGGTCAGGTCCGATTCGAAGACCAGCCGGAACGCGCCGGACTCGCTGGAGACGTAGTGGAAGTACGCCTCCATGGTGGCGGCGACCCGCTGCTTGTTGTCGTTGGTCGCCTCCAGCGCGGCCCGGGTGCCGTCGACCAGGGCGTCGCAGTGCTTGTCGAGCAGCGCGAGGTAGAGCTCGAGCTTGCCCGGGAAGTGCTGGTACAGCACCGGCTTGCTGACCCCGGCCCGCTCGGCGATGTCGTCCATCGCAGCGGCGTGGTAGCCCTGGGCGACGAACACCTCCTGGGCGGCTCCGAGCAGTTGCTCACGGCGGGCGCTTCGCGGCAGGCGGGCGCCGCGCGGACGCTCCTGCGCCTCTTGCATGGCCGTCACGGCGCTCCTCACTTCACGATCTGCGGTGGACTGGCACGGTGATTGATTCTACTTTTCGGTAACCCGTGCGTGCGCGGGTGAAGCCGAGTAAAGCGCACAACCGCCCTTGTCGGGACCCCACAATACGACCCGGGCCTCCCCTGTCCACGGGTCGAGACGGGCCCGTGACAGCACCACCACGGCCCCGTGACCAGGCCCGGCGGCCCGGCATCCCTCACTACCATCGTGCTCCATGAGCGCCCAGTACCCCCTCGCCGCCCTGGAGCCGCACCGCACCGTCGAGGTGCCCGGAGCGGCGCTGGCCGTCAGCCGCCACCGCGAACCCCGGGCCGACCTGCCGCCCGCGCTGTTCGTGCACGGGCTCGGCGGCTCCGCCGACAACTGGCTGGAACTCCTCGACCGGCTCGCGGACGACGTCGACGGCGAGGCCGTGGACCTGCCCGGCTTCGGCCACTCCGCCCCGCCGCTGGACGGCAACCTGTCGCTCTCCGGGCACGTGAGGGCCGTCATCGGGTACCTGGAGGAGACCGACCGGGGGCCGGTGCACCTGTTCGGCAACTCGCTCGGCGGCGCCGTCGCCGTCCGGCTCGCGGCGCTCCGGCCCGACCTGGTGCGCAGCCTCACCCTGATCTCCCCGGCCCTGCCCGAACTGCCCCCGCAGCGCACCGCCTGGTCCACCGGGCTGCTGGCGGTGCCCGGGGTGGCCGAGCTGGTCCGCCGCCGCGGCCCGGCCGCCGACCCGGAGACCGCCACCGCGGACCTGCTGAGGCTGGTCTACGCCGACCCGACCGGCATCCCGGCCGACCGCCGGGCCCGCGCGGTCGCCGAGTACCGCCGCCGCACCGCGCTCCCGTACGCGCTGGGCGTGCTGGCCGCCTCCGCGCGCGGGATCGTCGGCGCGTACACCGAGCGCGGCGAGCAGTCGCTGTGGCGGCAGGCCGAGCAGGTGCCGGTGCCGGTGCTGCTGGTCTACGGGCTCAAGGACAAGCTGGTCTCCTACCGCTCCGCCCGGCGGGCCTGCGCCGCGTTCCGGGACGCCCGGCTGCTGGTGCTGCCCGACTCCGGGCACGTGGCGATGCTGGAGCACCCCGAGCCGGTGGCCCGCGCGGTGCGGGAGCTGCTCGCGGAGGTCGACGGGCGGGGCTGAGCGGCGGGCCCGGGAACGGGCCCGGCCGGGCGCACGCGGGGCGCACGGGGCGCGAAGGCGGAAAACGGAACGGGGACGCGCGAGGTCACGGGCGTTCACTCGATGGTGTGGCAAGCCGGGCCGGGCCCCTAGGGGGCTCGGCCCGGCGCTCTACCTTCGTGTTGTCGGACCGAACAGGTGTGGGGGGCGAGACGGCGAGGGCGGTGGCCGCGGGGAGCGGGCACCGGCCGGACGGCCGTCGAGCACGGACGCACTCCCCTGTGTCGTAGGGCCGTGAACCCAGTCGAAACGCTCTGTCCTGGAGGCGTCGTGCGCATCGCTCTGCTCACCGAGGGCACCCTCACCACCGCGCAGCGTGGCGAAGGGGGCTGGTGCGGCCGCCTGGTCGACGGCCTGCCCGAGCACGAGTTCCGGCTCTACCGGCTGCTGCCCGCCGACCGCCCGGCCCCGCCCAGCGGCGTCCGCGGCCTGCACGGCGTCCACGAACTGCCCATGTGGGGCCGCCGCCCCGGCGGGCGCGGGCCGACCGCGCTGCGCCGCCGGGCCTACCTCAAGGCGTACGAGGAACTGGTCCGCGCCCTGGTGACGCCCGGCGAGCGGGCCGGGTTCGGGCCCGCGCTGTACCGGCTGGCCGCGCTCGGGCGGGAGGACGAGGCGCTGCCCGCGTTCCTCGCCTCCGGCCACGCGCACCGCGCGCTGGAGCGGATCTGGCGGATGCCCGGCGCCGACACCGCGGGCGGCCAGCCGCTGGTCTGCGACGTGCTGGTCGCCGCCGACCTGCTGGAGCAGTGCCTGCGGCCGCTGTCCGCGCCCTGGTACGGCACCGGCCCGGCCGGGCTCGGCGGCGCCGACCTGTGCCACGTGGTCGGCGGCGGCCCGGCCGCGCTGCCCGCGCTGGTCGCCCGCGAACTGCACGGCGTGCCGTTCGTGGTCACCGAGCACGGCCTGCACCTGCGCGAGCAGTACCGCGGCTACCGCAGCGCCCCCTACCGCTGGCCGGTGCGCGCGCTGCTGCTGTCCTTCTTCCGGCAGCTCACCGAGGAGACCTACCGGCGGGCCGCGGTGCTCACCCCCGGCAGCGACTACGACCGGCAGTGGCAGCAGCGCTGCGGCGGCGACCCGGCCCGCACCCGGATCGTCCACGAGGGCACCACCGCCACCGGACGGCCCGCCGCCGGACCGGAGCCCGCCGCGCCCACCCTGGTCTGGGCCGGCGCGCTGGAGCCCGGCCGCGACCCCGAGCTGATGCTGCACGCCTTCGCCCGGGTCCGGGCCGAACTGCCCGCCGCCCGGCTGCGGATGTACGGCGAGGAGGGCGCGCCCGGCTACCTCGCGCACTGCACCGCGATCGCCGAACGGCTCGGCGTCGCGGAGGCCGTCGAGTTCGCCGGGCGGCCCGCCTCCACCGCCGAGGCCTGGGCGGCCGGCAGCGCCGTGGTGTTCAGCGCCCTCGCCCAGCGCAGCCCCCGGCCGCTCGCCGACGCGATGCTCAGCGGCCGGGCGGTGGTCGCCACCGAGGTCGGCGTCGCCCGCGAGGTGCTCGGCCCCACCGGGCTGCTGGTGCCGCCGCGCAGCCCGCGCGCCCTGGCCGCGGCCTGCCTGGCCCTGCTCACCGACCACGAGCGGCGCTCCCGGCTCGGCCTGGCCGGCCGGCTGCGGGCGCAGGAACGCTTCGCCGTGGAACCCGTGGTCGGCGCCTTCCGCGAGATCTACCTCGACCTGGTCTCCCGCTACCCCGCCTTCCCGGCCCGCCCCGGCGCGCCGGTCCGGCCGTTCGCCCGCCCCGCCGAGTACTGGGTGGCCGGGACGGTCGGCGCGGCCGGCGGGGAGACCCCGGTGCCGGCCGCCGAGACCCCGGCCGAGCGGACCGGGCGGCCCGAACGGACCGTGCGGACCGCCGCCGGGCCGGCCCTCGCGGAGGCGCTGTGACCGGCACGCCCGCCGACCCCGTCCGCGAACTCCTGGACGCCAACCGGGACTTGTGCGAGCAGGCGGTCGACCCGCTGGAGATCGCCGCCGCCCTGGAGGACTCCGGCCTGGCCACCGACGGCGCCGCCCGCTACCGGCACGCCGACGTCTTCGGCCTCGCCGAGGAGCTGTACGCCCGGGTCCCGCGCCGCCCGCCGGTCCGCGAACCGCTGCCGCCCGCCGAACCGCTGCGCGCCCTGCCGCTCGCCGCCCTGCGCGGCGCCGGCGCCCACCTGCTGCCGCTGCTGCCCGCGACCGTCCCCGGCGGGCTGGCCGGCGGGGCGCTCGCGGTGCTGGCCGGCGCGGGCGCGGGCGCGCTCACCGCCCGGCGGGGCGGGGGAGCGGGACCGGACGGTGCCGTCGGCCGGGCCGCCGTGCCGTGGGCCGCGCTCGGACAGGGCGCCGGCACCGGACTGCTGCTGGCGCTGCTCGCCGCCGCCGCGCCCGGGGCCGCACCGGCCGCCGGGCTCGGCGGGGCCGCCGCGGGCTGGGCGGCGGCCTGGCTGCGCCGGTTCGGTCGGCGACAGGGCGGGGCCGCCACGCTGGGGGAGTTCCGCTCCCGGCTGCGGTTCGCGCTGCCGCTGGCCGTGCTGGCGCAGCTGGCCGTCCTCGCCGGACTCGGCCGGGCCGCGGCCGGCGGCACGTCCGCCACCGGGTGGGCCGCGCTGCTGGTGCTCGGCACCCTGCCGCTGCTGGCCGGGGTGGTCCGCGACGCGGGCCGCCCGGGCGCCGCCGCGGGCGCGGTCCTCACCGCGGCCGCGGGCGCCGCGCTGCTGGCCCTGCCCGGCCCGGCGCGCTGGCTGGACGCCTCGCCGTCCGGCGGGCTGGCGGCGGCGGCCCTCGGGCCCGCCCTGCTGCTGGCGGGCTGCGGCTGGCCGCCGTCCACCCGGCCGGGGGCGTACCGGTGAGGGCCGCCGCGGCGGGCCGGGTGGTCCGGCGCGCCGATCAGATCTCGTTCCGCCCGGCGGGTGCCGGGCCTGAGGGAAGGACTTGGACCCGATGAGGGTGCTGCTGCTGGGGGCCGACGGGTTCATCGGCCGGCGGGTGGCCGACCGGCTGCTGGCGGAGGAGGGGCTCCAGGTGACCGTGCTGGGCCGGGGCGATTCCGCCGACATCCGGTTCGACCTGGCCGCGGGGAGCCCGGGCGCGCTGGCCCGGTTCCTGGACGCGGTCGCCGCCCAGGTGGTGATCAACTGCGCGGGCGCCACGTACGGGACGTCACGGACCCTGATCCGGTCCAACACGCTCGCGGTGGCCACGGTCTGCGAGGCGATCCGGCGCAGCCGGGAGCCCGCGCGGCTGGTGCACGTGGGCTCGGCGGCCGAGTACGGGCCGGCGCAGCCCGGCGGGCCGATCCCGGAGAGCGCGGAGCCGCGGCCGGTGGGTCCGTACGGGGTGTCGAAGCTGGCGGGCACCGAGCTGGTGCTGAACTCCGGGCTGGACGCGCTGGTGCTGCGGGTGTTCGACGTGGTGGGGCCGGGCGCGCCGACGGCCTCGCTGTTCGGGCGGCTGGCGGAGGGCCTGCGGCGGGCGCTGGAGCAGGACGAGAGCCAGGTGCGGATGCCCGACCTGTCCGGCTACCGGGACTTCGTGGACGTCCGGGACGTGGCGCGGGCGATCCAGGCGGCGGCGGTCTCGGCCGCCACCGGGGTGATCAACATCGGCTCCGGCCACGCCGTCCGGGCCCGGGACGCGGCGCACCTGCTGGTGCGGGCGTCCGGCTTCGAGGGCACCGTCACCGAGGACGCCCGGCAGGTGGTGCTGCCCGCGCAGCAGGCGGGCGCGGAGGGGCTGCGGGCGGCGGAGGCCCGGACGGTGGTGGAGCCGGTGCAGTGGCGGCAGGCCGACGTCCGGACCGCCCGGGACCGTCTCGGATGGCGGACGCAGGTGCCGTTGGAGGAGTCGCTGGGGGACGTCTGGCTGGAGACCGCCTGCCGGGTGTGATCCGGAACGGCCGGGCCTGACCAGGGGGTTGGCCCGGACGGCGGGGGTCTCGGCATCCGGTGTCGCGCATCTCACCCACTGGACCCACTGTCTTGGAATACCCCGGGCGCGTGACACTGTTGGCGTAGTCGAACAGAACCTGACGACCATCGGAGTCCCCGTGTCGCTGCCACCCCTGGTCGAGCCCGCCGCCGAGCTCACCGTCGAAGAGGTCCGCCGGTACTCCCGCCACCTGATCATCCCCGACGTGGGCATGGACGGGCAGAAGCGGCTGAAGAACGCCAAGGTGCTGTGCGTCGGCGCCGGCGGCCTCGGGTCCCCGGCCCTGATGTACATGGCCGCCGCCGGTGTCGGCACGCTCGGCATCATCGAGTTCGACACGGTCGACGAGTCGAACCTGCAGCGCCAGATCATCCACGGCCAGTCCGACATCGGCCGCTCCAAGGCCCAGTCCGCGCGGGACTCGGTCAAGGAGATCAACCCGCTGGTCGAGGTGATCCTGCACGAGGAGCGCCTGGACAACGACAACGTGATGGAGATCTTCTCCGGCTACGACCTGATCGTCGACGGCACCGACAACTTCGCCACCCGGTACCTGGTCAACGACGCCGCGGTGCTGCTCGGCAAGCCGTACGTGTGGGGTTCGATCTACCGCTTCGACGGCCAGGCCAGCGTGTTCTGGGCCGAGCACGGCCCCTGCTACCGCTGCCTCTACCCGGAGGCCCCGCCGCCGGGCATGGTCCCGTCCTGCGCCGAGGGCGGCGTGCTCGGCGTGCTGTGCGCCTCGATCGGCTCGATCCAGGTCAACGAGGCGATCAAGCTGCTGGCCGGCATCGGCGAGCCGCTGGTCGGCCGGCTGATGATCTACGACGCCCTGGAGATGCAGTACCGCTCGGTGAAGGTCCGCAAGGACCCGAACTGCGCCCTCTGCGGCGAGAACCCGACCGTCACCGGCCTGATCGACTACGAGTCGTTCTGCGGCGTCGTCTCGGAGGAGGCCAGCGCGGCCGCCGTCGGCTCCACGATCACCTCCAAGCAGCTCAAGGAGTGGATCGACAACGGCGAGGCGATCGACATCATCGACGTCCGCGAGGTCAACGAGTACGAGATCGTCTCGATCCCGGGCGCCCGACTGATCCCGAAGAACGAGTTCCTGATGGGCAACGCCCTGCAGGACCTGCCGCAGGACAAGCGCATCGTGCTGCACTGCAAGACCGGCGTGCGCTCCGCCGAGGTCCTCGCGGTGCTCAAGTCCGCGGGCTTCGCGGACGCCGTGCACCTGGGCGGCGGCGTGATCGGCTGGGTCAACCAGATCGAGCCGGAGAAGCCCGTCTACTGACGGACGCCCGCTGTCGAGACCGCCCGGTCGGGGAGTTCCCCGGCCGGGCGGTCTCGTGCGTTCAGCAGGAGGCGGCGGGGGAGGCGAGGCCGAGCAGGGCGCCGGTGCGGTGCATCAGGTGGTCGAAGTACGCCCCGGGGTCGGTGGTGATCCGGGCGAGGTGGCCGAACAGCTCCAGGGCGAGCGCGCCCAGCAGGTCGCTCCAGGCGGCCAGGGCGGAGACCACCAGGTGCGCGGGGGTGCCGGGGGGCAGCCGGTCCAGCAGCGGGGCGAGCGCGGCCCGGGCCGGGGCGGGGACGGCCGGGTCGCCGAGCGGGCGGTAGGCGCCCGCGGCGGCGGCCTCCTGGAAGAGCCGGCCGATCAGCAGCGGCAGCCGGGTGCCGGGCCCGGTGGTGTCCTCGGGTGCGGTGTAGCCGGGCACGGGGGAGCCGTGGACCAGCGCGAACTCGTGCGGGTGGGCCAGGGCCCAGTCGCGGACGGCCCGGCAGACGGCCAGCCAGCGGTCCGCGTGGTCGGTGCCGTCGAACGGGTCGGCGGCGGCGTCCGCGGCCTCGCCCAGCGCGTCGTAGGCGTCCGCGATCAGCGCGGTCAGCAGGGCGTCGCGGCCCGGGTAGTAGCGGTAGAGCGCGGAGGCGGAGACCAGGCCCACGTCCTTGGCGAGCGTCCGCATGGAGAGGCCGGCGGGCCCGTGCTCGGCCAGGTGGCGGCGGGCGGCGTCCTTGATCTCGCGGGTGAACTCGGCGCGGACCCGCTCGCGGGGGGTGGGGGCCTTCGGCATGCCGGCCATCCTCGCAGCGGGCGAGAACGGGCGCAACATTCGAGTACGTCGTTCTCTTCCGAGAACGGTGTTCTTGACAGCGGGCGCGGCGGGGCGCCAGGCTGTGGAGCGAGCGAGAACACGGTTCTCCCCGACTCCGAGCGGAGCGTTCCCATGAGCAAGCACCTGATCGTCGGCGCCGGCCCGGTCGGCTCGGCCGCCGCCCGCCTGCTCGCCGACCGCGGCGAGGAGGTCGTGGTCGTCACCCGCACCGGGGCCGCCGCCGGCCCGCTCGACGGCGTCCGCCGCCTGCACCTGGACGCCGCCGACACCGCGGCGCTCACCGCCGCCGCCGAGGGCGCCGCCGCGCTCTACAACTGCGCCAACCCGCCCTACCACCGCTGGGCCGAGGTCTGGCCGCCGCTCGCCGCGTCCCTGCTGACCGCCGCCGAACGGACCGGCGCGGTGCTCGCCACCGTCTCCAACCTGTACGGCTACGGCGCGGTGGACGGCCCGATGAGCCCCGACAGCCCGCTGCGGCCCGTCTCCGTCAAGGGCGGGGTCCGGGCCGCGATGTGGCGCGAGGCGCTCGCCGCGCACCGGGACGGCAGGGTCCGGGCCACCGAGGTCCGCGGCTCCGACTACCTCGGCCCCGGCGTCACCGCCGCCCTGGACGGCCGGGCGTTCGGCCGCGCGCTGGCCGGCCGCACCGTCCAGGTCCTCGGCGACCCGGACGCCCCGCACAGCTGGACCTCCCCCGCGGACGCCGCCCGCCTGCTGGTCACCGTCGCCGCCGAGGAGCGGGCCTGGGGCCGGGCCTGGCACGTGCCGAGCAACCCGCCGCGCAGCCAGCGCCAGGTCGTCGCCGACCTGTGCGCGGCGGCGGGCCGCCCCGCGCCGAAGGTCACCGCGATCCCCGGCCCGGTGCTGGCCCTGCTCGGGCTGGTCAACCCGACGGTCCGCGCCGTCCGCGAGACGGCCTACCAGTTCGAGCGGCCGTTCGTCATCGACGACACCGCCACCCGGGAGGCGTTCGGGCTGGAGCCGCGGCCGTGGGAGCGGATCGTCGCCGGGCTGCTCCCGTAGCGCCCCCGCTCAGAGGGCGCCTTTGCGCTGGAGCACGTTGTAGGCGACCCAGCCCGGGATGACCGGGAGCCAGAAGGTGAGCAGGCGGTAGAGGAAGACGGCGGGGGTGGCGGCGGTGGCCGGGACGCCGGCCACCGTCAGGGCGGTGATCAGGGCGATCTCGACCGGGCCGATGCCGCCGGGGGTGGGGATCGCCGAGCCGGCCGCGTTCGCGGTGAGGAAGACCACCGCGACGGCCGCGTAGGTGACGTTGGCGCCGCCGCCGAACGCGTGGACCGAGGCGTCCAGGCAGGCGGTGAAGGACAGCGTCAGCAGGAGGATGCCGCCGAAGCCGGTGACCAGCTTGCGCGGGGTCTGCATCAGGTCGAGCATCCGCGGGATCACGCCGAACAGCAGCGAGCGGACCCGGGTCACCACGAAGCGGCGCAGCGGGGCGACCGCGGCCACCACCAGGGCGAGGACGGCCGCGGTGAGGACGCCGATGATGACGGCCCGGGACGCGCCGAGGTCGCCGTTGGTCTGCGAGCCGGTGATCAGGCCGAAGGCGAACAGCAGCAGCAGGTGCCCGCCGAGGCCGGCCAGCTGGGAGGCGCCGACCGAGGCGACGGCCTGCACCGGGCGGATGCCGGCCTTCTGCAGGTAGCGGGTGTTCAGCGCGATGCCGCCGACCGCCGCCGGGGCGACCAGCTTCACGAAGGAGCCGGCCAGCTGGGCGGCCACCGTGCGCCAGAACGGGAGCTTCTCCGGGACGAAGCCGGTCAGGCTCATCGCGGCGGCCACGTACGAGAACGCCGAGGCGGCCAGCGCGACCGAGGCCCAGGCCCAGTTCATCTGGGAGACCTTGAACTGGTCCGGCCGGATGGTGGTCAGTGCCAGGTAGGCGGCGAAGGCCAGCGCCACCACCATGATCAGCGTCTTGGGCCTGAGCCGCTCCAGCTTGGCCGGGGCCAGCGGCGCCTCGGGGGCGATCTGCAGGATCTGCGCCCGGATCCGGGCCAGCAGGTCCTCGCCGGCCCGGGCGATGTCCTCCTCCGCCTGCTGCTGGGTGCGCTCCCCGGCGGCGACCTGCTTGAGCGCCAGCGCCTGCGCGGCGGTCTTCCGCTCCTTGGTCATCCGCTGCAGGTCGCCGCGGGTCTGCCGGCTCAGGCCGACCGGCTGCAGCAGCGGCAGCGCCTCGGCGATCCGGGTCGGGCCGAGGACGGCGGTGGCGACGGCCACCGCGCGCTCCGGGCCGGTGCGCAGGGCGAAGGTGGTGAGCAGCTGGGCGACGTCGATGCGCAGGGTCAGGTCGCCGGCCGCGATGTCGCCGCCGGAGAGGTTGACCAGGCAGCCGGTCTGCTCGTCGACCACCAGCAGGGACTCGCCGGTGAGCCGGCGGTGCGCGATCCGGCGCTCGTGCAGGGTGGAGACGGACTTCCAGAACGAGGCCATCACCGCGTCGGTGACCTCCTGGTCGGCGAGGTCGTCCAGGGTCCGGCCGGCCACGTTCTCGTAGACCAGGATCGCCGCGTCCGGGCCGAGCTCGGAGGTGGCCACCAGCTGCGGGGCGCGGGCCCCGGAGGCGGCGGCCGCGTACGC
This sequence comes from Kitasatospora cineracea, assembly GCF_003751605.1. Lineage (NCBI taxonomy): Bacteria > Bacillati > Actinomycetota > Actinomycetes > Kitasatosporales > Streptomycetaceae > Kitasatospora > Kitasatospora cineracea. Next base: position 414,293 of record NZ_RJVJ01000001.1, on the reverse strand, counting down.
GATCAGCGCCTCCTGCTCCAGGGCCTGGCGCAGCGACTGGGGGCTGCGGCGGACCGCGACCGAGCGCAGCCGCAGCCGCCGCCAGGCGCGGTAGAAGAAGCCGGACGCCTGCTGCTCGCGGTCGATGATGTGCACGTCCAGCAGCGGCCCGGTCTGCTGGGTGACCAGGTAGCGGCGGGTGCCGCCGGGCGCGGCCGGGGCCAGGTGGGCGGCGGACGGGACGAAGCCGACCTTGCGCAGGCCGATCATCAGGTGCTGCCCGGTGGGGCGGATGTTCGGCGAGCCGATCGCGTACAGCGTGCCGTACGCCACCGACCAGCCGATCAGCACGGTGAGGACCAGCGAGAGCGGGGTGGTGTTGCCGTTGATCAGCTCGGCGGCGCCGGAGAGGATCACCACCACCCACAGGGCGACCCGCCAGCGCGGGCGGCTCGACATGCCGACCGCCGTCATGTAGGCGATCACCGGGGCCAGGTAGCCGTGCACCGGGTCGGTGAGGGTGTCGCTGCCGGGCGAGCTCTGGGTCAGCGCGTTGCGGATCTCCTCGGGCGCGCTGGCGGCCACCCACCAGTCGACGCCCAGCGAGACGCCGTACGCCAGCACCGAGGCCAGCACGCCGTCGGCGACCCGCAGGCCGTCGCGCTTGATCAGCCGCTCGACCGCGAAGGCCAGCGGCACGGTCAGCACCGCGATCGAGGAGACCAGGGCGGAGATCTTGGACAGCACGCCGGGGATCCGGTTGGCGTTGACCGTGATGTCGTTCTCGATGCCGGTGGTGGTGGAGACCGCCACCTGCGCCAGCACGAACACCGCGATGATGCCGAACAGCCCGGCCAGGAACCGCAGCAGGTCGGACGGCCGGTGCGCGCGCGGGGCGAGCAGCGGCTCGTCGACGGCCAGGTACTCGCCGGCCGGCTCCTCGGGCTGCGTGTCGTCCGGCCCGTAGGGCCCGTCAGGTCCGTCCGGGGGCCGGTCCGGCCCGCCGTCCGGCGGCAGCTGTGCGGCCACCGCTTCCTCCCCCGTGTGGTGCGCGTCCCGCGCCCGGTGGCGCAGGTCGACCGGCCGTTCGGCGAAACCGTCGGTGGCGGGCTGCTCGGAGCCCTCGTCCACGTTCAATTCGGCCGTCCCGGTCATCTGGTCTTCGTCCTCGTGTGTCGCACTGCCCCGAAGATGCTGCCATGCCCGCCACCCGGGTGCGGTCCAGGGGCGGCATCCCGCGCGCCGGGTCGCCCGCACGGGGTGCTGGAAATCGACCGGATGGGGAAGAATGCGTCGGATGACCGAGCCCGAGGACGCCGCCGAGATCCCGCCGTACGCCGAGGCCGTGCTCGACCTCGCCGAACGCATCCCGCCCGGCAAGGTCATGACGTACGGGGACGTCGCCGAGTACCTGGGCCGCGGCGGACCCCGGCAGGTCGGCCGGGTGATGGCGCTGTACGGGGCGCCGGTGCCCTGGTGGCGGGTGATCCGGGCGGACGGGCGGCCGCTGCCCGGCCACGAGCACCGGGCGCTGCCCGAGTACCGTTCCGAGGGCACCCCGCTGCGCACCGTCGGCGGCGAGCCCCGGGTCGACCTGCGGGCCGCCCGCTGGGACGGGGCGTCCTGACCGGGCGATGTGCGCCGGAGGGGTCTGTGGGTGCAGGATCGTAGGCTCGTCGCGGCAAGGCCCTCTCCTCCGGATCCTGCCGGGCGCCCGACGCCGCGCGCCGATCCGTCAGGATCCGGAGGAGAGGGCCGGCCCGCTCCCCGGCCCGCCGCTGAACCGCCGTACGACCCTGGACCGCAGTGACCTCACCGTTCCGCCTGGTGCGCAGCCCCCTCGCCCAGCCCGACCCGCCGCAGCTGGACGCCTTCCAGCAGGCGGTCGTCGAGCACGCCTCGGGGCCGCTGCTGGTGCTCGCCGGGCCCGGCACCGGCAAGACCACCACCCTGGTCGAGGCGGTCGCCCGGCGGGTCGCCGACGGCACCGCGCCCGACCGCGTGCTGGTGCTGACCTTCAGCCGCAAGGCCGCGATGGAGCTGCGCGACCGGATGACCGCCCGGATCGGCGCCACCGCCCCGCAGGCCACCACCTTCCACTCGTTCTGCTACGCCCTGCTGCGCGCCCACCAGCCGCCCGAGGAGTACGCCGAGCCGCTGCGCCTGCTCTCCGGCCCCGAGCAGGACGTGATGGTCCGCGAACTGCTCGCGGGCGGCGCCGAGGACGCGAAGGCGGGCGTCGGCACCATCAGCTGGCCGCTCGACCTGCGGGCCTGCCTGACCACCCGCGGCTTCGCCGACGAGGTGCGCGCCGTGCTCGCCCGCAGCCGCGAGCTCGGCCTCGGCGAGGCCGAGCTGGAGCGCTTCGCGGCGGGCGTGGACCGGCCCGACTGGGCCGCCGCCGCGCACTTCCTGGCCGAGTACCTGGACGTGCTGGACCTGCGCGGCGTCCTCGACTACGCCGAGCTCGTCCACCGCGCCGTGCTGCTCGCCGAGCGGGCGGACGTCGCCGCGGGGCTGCGCGAGCGCTACGACGCGGTGTTCGTCGACGAGTACCAGGACACCGACCCCGCCCAGGTCCGGCTGCTGCAGCGGCTGGCCGGCGGCGGCCGGGACCTGGTCGCGGTCGGCGACCCGGACCAGTCGATCTACGCGTTCCGCGGCGCCGACGTGAACGGCATCCTGGAGTTCCCCGACGCCTTCCGGCACGCCGACGGCCGCCCCGCCGAGGTCAAGGTGCTGCGGGTGTCCCGGCGCTCCGGCGCGGTGCTGCTGGCCGCCTCCCGCGAACTGGCCCGCCGGATGCCGATGGGCCGGCTGCCCGCCGACAAGCTCGCCGCGCACCGCGCCCTGCTCCCCTCCCGGGAGGGCGGCGCCGTCGAGGTGTACACCTACCCGACGCCCGGCACCGAGCTCGACTCGGTCGCCGACCTGCTGCGCCGCGCCCACCTGGAGGACGGCGTCCCCTGGGGCGAGATGGCCGTGCTGGTCCGGGCCGGCTCCCGGACCATACCGGCGGTGCGCCGCGCGCTGGCCGCCGCCGGCGTCCCGCTGGAGATCGACGGCGACGACCTGCCGCTGCGCGAGGAGAGCGCCGTCGTCCCGCTGCTGCTCGCCCTGCGGGTCTGCGCCGAGGGCCCCGGCGCGCTCACCGCAGACCTCGCCCACACCCTGCTCACCGGCCCGCTCGCCGCCCTCGACGGCTCCGACCTGCGCCGCCTGGGCCGCACCCTGCGCGAGGAGGAGCGCCGGGCACTGGCCGCCGACGGCGCCCCCGGCGTGGTCCGGCCCGCCGAGGAGCTGATCCGCGAGGCCCTGGAGCAGCCCGAACTGCTCGCCCTGCTGGACACCCCGTACGGGCGCCGCGCCCACGAGCTGGGCACGCTGCTGCGCAAGGTCCGCGAACTGCTGGCCGGCGGGGCGAGCGCCGAGGACGCGCTGTGGGAGCTGTGGGACGGCTCCCGGCGCTGGCGCGAACGCCTGGAGCGGGCCGCGCTGCGCGGCGGCCCCGCCGGGCGCAACGCCGACCGGGACCTGGACGCGCTGTGCGCGCTGTTCGAGACCGCCGCCCGCGCCGAGGAGCGGGTCACCGGCCACCGCGGCGCCCTCGACCTGCTCGCCGAGGTCGAGGCCCAGGACATCGCCGCCGACACCCTGCACGTGCGCGCCGTGCGCCCCGACGCCGTCCGGCTGATGACCGCGCACCGCTCCAAGGGCCTGGAGTGGCGGCTGGTCGTCGTCACCGGCGTCCAGGAGGGCCTCTGGCCCGACCTGCGCCGCCGCGGCTCGCTGCTGGAGGCCGACCGGATCGGCCGCGACGGCCTCGCCGAACCGCTGTCGGCGGCCGCGCTGCTCGCCGAGGAGCGCCGGCTGTTCTACGTCGCCGCGACCCGGGCCAAGGACCGGCTGGTGGTCACCGCGGTCAAGGCGCCCGCCGAGGACGGCGACGAGCCCTCCCGGTTCCTGCGCGAGCTCTACCGGGAGACCGTCGACCCCCGCACCGGCAAGGTGCTGGAGCGCGTCCCCCGGGTCAAGGTCGCCGACGTCACCTCCCGGCCGCGCCGCCCGCTGTCGGTGCCCGCGCTGGTCGCCGAACTGCGCGCCGTCACCGTCGACCCGGACCGCTCCCCGCAGCTGCGCCGGGCCGCCGCCGAACGCCTCGCCACCCTGGCCGCCGCGCTCGACGAGGACGGCCGCCCGCTGGTCCCCGCCGCCCACCCCGACCAGTGGTGGGGCCTGGACGACCCGACCGCCGCCCCGCAGCCGCTGCGCGAGCCCGAGCAGCCCGTCCGACTCTCCGGCAGCGGCCTGGAGCAGCTGGAGTCCTGCGCGCTGCAGTGGTTCCTGGAGAAGGACGTCAAGGCCGGCACCACCGCCTCCGCCGCCCAGGGCTTCGGCAACGTGGTGCACGCCCTCGCCGACGAGGTCGGCTCCGGCCGCACCCCCGCCGACCTGGCCGTGCTGATGGAGCGCCTGGACACCGTCTGGGACGCCCTCGCCTTCGACGCGCCGTGGAAGTCCACCCAGGAGAAGGGCGAGGCCCGCGACGCCCTGGAGCGCTTCCTGCGCTGGCACGTGCTGGAGCGCGAACGCGCCACCGTCGCCACCGAGCACGGCTTCGACCTGACCCTGGACGTCGGCGGCGTCGCGGTGCGCCTGCGCGGCTCGATGGACCGGGTCGAGGCCGACGCCGCGGGCCGGGCGTACGTCGTCGACTTCAAGACCGGCAAGACCCCGCCGCCCAACAGCTCGCTGCCCGAGAACCGCCAACTCGCCGTCTACCAGCTCGCGGTGAGCCGCGGCGCGCTCGACGCGCTGCCCGGCTTCGCGGACGGCGCCACCCCCGGCGGGGCCGAACTGGTGCACCTGCGCGAGCCGGACCGGAAGGACCCCGAGGCCCCCAAGGTGCAGCGGCAGCTGCCCGAGGAGAGCACCCCCTGGATCGAGGGCCTGCTGGTGGAGACCGCGGGCAAGGTGCTCGCCGAGAGGTTCACCCCCACCGCGGGCGAGCGCTGCGGGCGCTGCGCGTTCCGCGGCAGCTGCTCCGCGCAGCGGGACGGCCGGCATGTCGTCGACTGAACCGCTGCAGCACCCGGCCCAGCTCCGCGAACTGCTCCAGATCCCGTTCAACGACGAGCAGTTGGCGGCCATCGGCGCGCCCATGGAACCCGGCGTGATCGTGGCCGGCGCGGGCTCCGGCAAGACCACCGTGATGGCCGCCCGGGTGGTCTGGCTGGTCGGCTCCGGCGCGGTGCGCCCCGAGCAGGTGCTCGGCCTGACCTTCACCAACAAGGCGGCCGGGGAGCTCGCCGAACGCGTCCGGGCCGCCCTGCTGCGCGCCGAGGTCCGCGAGCAGGACGAGGACGCCCTCGGCGAGCCGCAGATCTCCACCTACCACGCCTTCGCCGGGACGCTGCTGAAGGAGCACGGCCTGCGCCTGGGCATAGAGCCCGACGTCCGGCTGCTCGCCGACGCCACCCGCTTCCAGCTCGCCGCCCGGGTCCTGCGCCAGGCCCGCGGCCCGTTCCCGGCGCTCACCGGCACCTTCAGCTCGCTGGTCGCCGAGATCGTCGCGCTGGACTCCGAACTCGCCGAGCACCTGGTCGATCCCTCGCAACTGCGTTCGTACGACGAGGAGTTGCTTGACCGGCTGGCCACCGTCAAGCTCACCAACGAGGACCTGCGGGCCGTCCCGAAGGCCGCCCGCGGCCGACAGGAACTGCTGCACCTGGTCGAGGACTACCGGGCCCGCAAGCAGAAGCTCGGCCTGCTCGACTTCGGCGACCAGATCGCCGCCTCCGCCCGGCTCGCCACCCAGCGCCCCGAGGTCGGCAGGCTGCTGCGCGAGCAGTACCGGGTGGTGCTGCTGGACGAGTACCAGGACACCTCGGTGGCCCAACGCCTCATGCTGGCGGGCCTGTTCGGCGGCGGCGCCGGGCACCCGGTCACCGCGGTCGGCGACCCCTGCCAGGCGATCTACGGCTGGCGCGGCGCCTCGGTCGCCAACCTGGACGACTTCCCCCGGCACTTCCCGCGCGCCGACGGCAGCCCGGCGCACCGCTTCGCGCTCAGCGAGAACCGCCGCAGCGGCGGCCGGCTGCTCGACTTCGCCAACCGCCTCGCCGCCCCGCTGCGCGCCATGCACGAGGGCGTGGAGGCGCTGCGCCCCGCCCCCGGCGCCGAACGCGACGGCTACGCCCGCGTCGCGCTGCTGCCCACCCACGCCGAGGAGGTCGACTGGCTGGCCGACTCGATCGCCCACCAGGTGCGCACCGGCACCGCGCCCGGCCGGATCGCCGTGCTCTGCCGGGCCGGCAGCTCCTTCCCCGACATCCACGCCGCGCTGGTCGCCCGGCAGGTCCCGGTCGAGGTGGTCGGCCTCGGCGGGCTGCTCCAACTCCCCGAGGTGGCCGACCTGGTGGCGGTCTGCGAGGTGCTCCAGGACCCGACCGCCAACGCCGCCCTGGTCCGACTGCTGATCGGCCCGCGCTGGCGCACCGGCCCGCGCGACCTGGCCCTGCTCGGCCGCCGGGCCGCCGAACTCGTCCGCACCGCCCGCCCCGGCGAGCAGGACGCCCTGAGCGCCGCCGTCGCCGAGACCGACCCGACCGAGGTGGTCTCGCTGGCCGACGCGCTGGAGACCTTCGTCGACGCCGACCAGCCCGACGACCTGCCGTTCTCGCCCGAGGCCCGGGTGCGGTTCGCCCGGTTCGCCCGGGAGATCCGCGAACTGCGCCGGGCCCTGGCCGAACCGCTGATGGACGTCCTGCACCGGGTGCTCACCGTCACCGGCCTGGAGGTCGAACTCTCCGCCTCCCCGCTGGCGCTGGCCGCCCGCCGCCGCGAGACGCTGCACTCCTTCCTGGACATCGCCGCCTCCTTCGCCGACCTGGACGGCGATCCCGGCCTGGCCGCCTTCCTGGGCTTCCTGCGGGCCGCCCAGGAGTACGAGCGCGGCCTGGACGCCGGGCTGCCCGGCGGCGAGGACACCGTCAAGGTGCTGACCGCGCACAAGTCCAAGGGCCTGGAGTGGGACGTGGTCGCCGTCCCCGGCCTGGTCAAGGGCGGGTTCCCGTCCGGCCAGGGGCGCGAGCGCTGGACCTCCACCCGCCGGGTGCTGCCGCACGCCCTGCGCGGCGACGCCGCCACGCTGCCCGGCGACCCGGCCTGGAACGCCAAGGGCATCGGCGCGTTCAAGAAGGAGATGGCGCAGCACGGCGAGGTCGAGGAACTCCGGCTCGGCTACGTCGCGTTCACCCGGCCGCGCTCGCTGCTGCTGGCCTCCGGGCACTGGTGGGGGCCGTCCCAGAAGCGCCGCCGCGGGCCGTCCGACTTCCTGCTGCAGCTGCGCGCGCACTGCGAACGCCCCGACGGCGGCGGCGAGATCGAGCACTGGGCGGCCGAGCCCGGACCGGAGGAGCAGAACCCGGCGTTCGACGTCTCGGTGGAGACCCCCTGGCCGCTGCCGCTCGACCCGGCCGCCCAGCACGCCCGCCGCCGGGTCGCCCGGGTGGTGCGGCAGCGGCTGGCCGGCGCCCCCGCACCGGAGGCCGAGCCGATGGCCGTCGAGGACCAGCGGCTGGTGGCCTCCTGGGACCGCGACCTGACCGCCCTGCTCGGCGAGCTGGAGCGCTCCCGGCGCACCACCCGGGACGTCGCCCTGCCCGCCTCGCTGTCCGCCACCCAGCTGATGCGGCTGGCCGCCGACCCCGACGGCTTCGCCCGCGACCTGGCCCGCCCGATGCCCCGCCCGCCCGCGCCCGCCGCCCGCCGCGGCACCCGCTTCCACGCCTGGGTGCAGTCCCGCTACGACCAGCCGCTGCTGCTCGGCCCCGACGCGCTGCCCGGCCTGGACGCCGAGGAGATCGAGGACGAGCGCGACCTGGAGCGGCTCAAGGAGGCGTTCCTGCGCGGCCCCTACGCCCGCCGCACCCCGCACCGGGTCGAGGCGCCGTTCCAACTGGTGCTCGCGGGACGGGTGGTGCGCGGCCGGATCGACGCGGTCTACCGGGACGCGGGCGGTGGCGCAGGGTCACCGCGCTACGAGGTGGTGGACTGGAAGACCGGCCGGGAGGACTCCGGCGACCCGCTGCAGCTCGCGGTCTACCGGCTGGCCTGGGCCGAGCAGGCGGGCGTTCCGGTGGAGCAGGTCACCGCCTCGTTCTGCTACGTGCGTTCGGGCCGGATCGAAACCCCGTCAGGACTTCCCGGCCGAAAGGAGTTGAGCGATCTTCTGATCGGGAATAGGTAGAAAAGAGTCACTCAGAGCATCCAACCCGTCACGAGATCACGCGAAACCTGTGCGCCCTGCACGTTTCGTGCCTATTGTGGGGTCGGTAACCGGTCATCCCTCGTACTCCGGCCGCCGTCAGGGCTCCCGACCCCCTGACCTCCCGTCAGACCCGCAGGTGCCGAGCAGCACCCGCACCTTCCGCTGGAGAGACCGACGTTGAGCGCGACCGGATGGATCAGGGACGTCCTCCACGGCCCCACCCCAGGCCCGGTACCGGGCACCGTCACCGGCACCTGGCCCAGGACCTCGCACGCCCTGCCGCTGATCGGCATGCTGCTGATCGTCTCCCTCGACCTGCTGACCAACAGCCAGGTCACCGTCGAGCCCGCCCTGACCGCCGTCCCCGCCCTCGCCGCCGTGGTCTCCCGCCGCGCCTGGTACCCGCTGCTGACCGGCGCGCTGGCCGAGGCCTGCGCGTTCGGCATGGCCTGGTACAACGAGGTGCTGGGCCAGTCCGTGCACACCGCCACCGTCGCCGCGATCATCATCATCGCCGGCATCGGCCACCTCAGCGTCAACCTCCGGCTGCGCCAGGAACTCGCGCTCGCCGAAGCCCAGTTGGTCGCCGAGATCGCCCGCCGGGTGCTGCTGCGCCCGATCCCCGGACGGGTCGGGCCGGTCCGCGCCGCCGTCCGCTACGCCGCCGCCGCCGCGCACGCCTCGATCGGCGGCGACCTCTACGAGGTGGTCAACACCCGGCACGGCGTGCGCGCCGTGATGGGCGACGTCCGCGGCAAGGGGCTGGCCGCCGTCGAGACCGCCGCCGCCGTGCTCGGCGCGTTCCGCGAGGCCGCCCACCAGGAGCCCGCGCTGGAGAAGGTGGCCGGCTGGCTCGCCGTCAGTCTCGACCGGGCCCTGCACGAGAACGACCACCCCGGCGTGGAGGAGGAGTTCGTCACCCTGGTGCTGGTCGGCGTCCGCCCCGACGGCGTCCTGGAGATCGCCAACTGCGGCCACCCGCCGCCCGTCCTGCTCCGCGGCGAGGACGCCCCGCGGCTGCTCGCCGCCGACGAGACCGTCCCCCCGCTGGGCGTCCTCGACCCCGAGGACGTCTGCCCGCCGCTCCAGCTCGTCCCGGTCGAGCCCGGCGACCGGATCCTGCTCTACACCGACGGCGTCATCGAGGCCCGCGACCACGGCGGCGCCTTCTACCCCCTCACCGACCGCCTTCCGCTGCTCGCCGACGACGGCCCCGGCGACGTCCTGCAGCGCCTGCACGACGACGTGGTCCGGCACGTCGGCCACAAGCTCGGCGACGACGCGGCGATGCTGCTGCTCCAGTTCGACCCGGTCGTGCTGCCCGCGCAGGCCGCCCCGCGCGACGAGGCCGCCGTCCCCGGGCGCCTGGAAGGCTAGACCTCGATCTCGACCACCAGCGGCCGGTGGTCGGACACCCCCGTGCGGGGCGCCGAGACCGAGCCGACCGCGCTGCGCGGGACGCCGATGCCCAGGATGTGGTCGAACTGCACGGTCGGCCGGTGCGAGGGGTACGTCGGGGTGCGGGCGAGGTCGTACCAGCCCTGCAGCCTGGTCCGCCGGGCGGTGCGCACCCGTTCGCGCTTGGCGGTGCGCTGGATCGCGTGCGCCGAGCCGAGCACGGTGCGCGGCACCGCGCCGATCAGGTTGAAGTCGCCGAGCACCAGGTAGGGCTGCGGCAGGTCGGCGATCCAGCGCCGGATCGCGGCCAGCTGCCCGACGTTCCAGCCCGGCACGAAGGACAGGTGCGCGGCCACCACCGTGAACTCCCCGCCCGGCCCGGCCAGCACCGCGGCGAGCGCGGCCCGCGGCTCGTCCGGCACCGGCGTCAGCCCGCGCCGCCCGGCGACCCGCAGCGGCAGCCCGAACGGCGCCGGGGCGAACCGGCGGGCCCGCCAGTGCAGCACCGGCAGCCGGGTGAGCAGCGCGGTGCCGTACGAGGGGCGGGAGTCGTCGGCCAGGTCGGCCGGCCCGTAGACGGCGAGGCCGGGCCGCTCCGGGTCGGCGATCCAGCCCGCCGAGGGGGCGGGGGTGCCGTGCAGGGCGGCGGCGAAGCGCCAGTCGGTGGCGCCCGTGGCCTTCGCGGCGAGGGCCGCCTGGTCGGTGCGGCCGGAGCGCTCCTGGTACCGGTCGACCTCCTGGAGGGCCAGCACGTCGGCGTCGAGCGAGGCGACGGCCTCGGCCAGCGGGGCGCCCGGCTCGGCCGGGAGGGGCGCGGGGCTGCCGTCGGGGGCGAGCGGTTGGCCGTGCAGCAGGTTGTACGTGGCGATCCGCAGTGTGGTCACGCCGTCGACCGTACCGGGCCGAGGTGAACGCGACGGCGGCTTGAGCCCGGGGACCATACCGGGTATACATACTGAGTATGTCGATCCGTCACGGCCTGCTCGCCCTGCTCGACCAGGGCCCGCGCTACGGCTACCAGCTGCGATCCGAGTTCGAGGCCAGGACGGGGGCGACCTGGCCGCTGAACGTCGGACAGGTCTACACCACGTTGGGCCGCCTGGAGCGCGACGGGCTGGTGGAGGCCGCCGGCGAGGACGACGAGGGCCACCAGTTCTACTCCGTCACCGACGAGGGACGCGCGGAACTGCGCCGCTGGTTCGACACCCCGGTACCGCGCACCAACCCGCCGCGCGACGAACTGGCGATCAAGCTGGCGATGGCGGTGGCCATCCCGGGGGTGGACGTGGCCGCGGTGGTGCACGGCCAGCGCCGGCACAGCATGCAGGCGCTCCAGGACTACACCCGGCTCAAGGGCCGGGCGCTGGCCGCGGACGACGGCTCCGGCAAGGACCTGGCCTGGCTGCTGGTGCTGGAACAGCTGATCTTCCAGACCGAGGCGGAGATCCGCTGGCTGGACCACTGCGAGTCCCGGCTCGCCCAGCACGCCGAACGCGCCGCCGCCACCCCGTCCGAACCCGCCGCGCCGCCCGCCCGGCGCGCCGCCAAGAGCCGCGACCGCGGCCGCACCTGAACCTCCTGGGGGAGCGATGACCGAACAACTCAAGCCGGCCGAGCCCGTGCTGCACCTCGACGGGGTGAGCCGGACGCACGGCCACGGCGCGGCCGAGGTGCACGCGCTGCGCGCCGTCGACCTGCGGGTCCACCCCGGCGAACTGGTCGCCGTGATGGGGCCCTCCGGCTCCGGCAAGTCGACCCTGCTGACCCTGGCCGGCGGCCTGGACAGCCCCACCGGCGGCCGGGTCGTCGTCGAGGGCACCGTCCTGGGCGAGCTGGACCGCAAGAAGCTGGCCGCCGTCCGCCGCCGCTCGGTGGGCTACGTCTTCCAGGACTACAACCTGATACCCGCGCTCACCGCCGCCGAGAACATCGCGCTGCCCCGGGAGCTCGACGGCGTCTCCGCCCGGGCCGCCCGCCGGGAGGCGCTCGCCGCGCTCGAGGAACTGAACATCGCCGAACTCGCCGACCGCTTCCCCGACGACATGTCGGGCGGCCAGCAGCAGCGCGTCGCCATCGCCCGCGCCCTGATCGGCGACCGCCGCCTGGTGCTCGCCGACGAACCCACCGGCGCCCTCGACTCCACCACCGGCGAGTCCGTGCTCTCCGTGCTGCGCGCCCGCTGCGACGCCGGCGCCGCCGCCATGATGGTCACCCACGAGGCCCGGCACGCCGCCTGGGCGGACCGGGTGGTGTTCCTGCGCGACGGCCTGCTGGTCGACGAGACCACCCGGCAGGACGCCGGCAGCCTGCTGGTCACCGCCGCCGCCAACGCGCGGAAGGACGGACAGCCGTGAAGCCGACCGCCTGGCGCGCCGCCCTGCGGATCGCCCGCCGCGACGCCGCCCGGGCCAAGGGCCGCAGCGCCCTGGTGCTGGCGATGATCGCGCTGCCGGTGCTCGGCGTGGCCGGCGTGGACGTGATCGCCCGCAGCGCCCAGCTGGAGCCCGCGGAGAAGGCCGCCCGCGCGATGGGCACCGCCACGGCCGCCGTCACCATGTCCTCCCGCGGCGCCACCGAGCTGCAGACCCCCGACGGCAGCGAGAACACCACCCGGACGCCCGCGGCGGGCCAGGCGCAGACCCCCGAGCAGCAGCGCAGCGCCAACACCGACCCCGCGCGGCTGCTCACCGAACTGCTGCCCGGCGCCGTGCTGGTGCCGGACGGGATGTACAAGAGCACCTCGGCCACCACCGCCGAGGGCCGGATGACGGTGATGGCCGGCGAGGCCGACCTCACCGACCCGGTCTGGCACGGCAAGCTGAACGTGGTGGAGGGCACCGCCCCCACCCAGCCCGACCAGATCGCCGCCACCCGCGGCTTCCTGGAGCGCGCCGGCCTGCGGATCGGCGACCGCACCGCGTTCCACGGCCTGGAGGCCAGGCCCTACACCATCACCGCCGTCGCCGAGGACCCCGCCCGACTGGACCGGGTCATGCTGTACGGCCGCCCCGGCGCGGTGGTCCAGCCGCTGGTGCAGGCCGACACCGGCGGCGCCGACAGCGAGCCGCGCGACGGGGACAGCTGGCTGGTCAAGCTGCCCGGCGGGGCCCGGATCGACTGGGCCGGGGTCAAGCGACTCAACGACTACGGCTTCACGGCGGTCTCCCGGGACGTCCTGCTGCACCCGCCGGCCCGCTCCGAGGTGCCCTACTACGCGGAACAGGCCCAGTACTCCTCCTACGTGAACAAGAGCGTGCTGGCCGTCGCCGCGCTGGTGCCCGGCATGGCCCTGCTGGAGATCGTGCTGCTCGCCGGACCGGCGTTCGCGGTCGGCGCCCGCCGCTCGCGCCGCCAGCTCGGCCTGCTCGCGGCCGGCGGCGGCGACCGCTCGCACGTCCGGGCCGTGGTGCTGGCCGGCGGCGCGGTGCTCGGCGCCGGCGGCGCCGTGCTCGGCCTGGTCGGCGGCGTGGGCCTGGTCGCGGTGCTGCGCGAGCAGCTCGAGGGCTACGGCGGACAGCGCTTCGGCCACTTCGACGTCCAGCCCCTCGACCTGCTCGGCGTCGCCCTGGTCGGCCTGGTCACCGGCCTGCTCGCGGCCGTGGTCCCCGCCGTCCAGGCCTCCCGGCAGGACGTGGTCGAGGCGCTCACCGGCCGCGGCGGCAGCAAGCCCGCCAACCGGATCATCGCGGTGCTCGGCGCCGTGATGGTGGCCGGCGGCACCGGACTGGCCCTGCTCTGCGCGGTCACCAACACCGCCCCCGTGCCGGGCCTGCTCGGCGGCTCGGTGATCGCCGAACTCGGCATGCTGCTGTGCACCCCGCTGCTGATCGGCCTGTTCGGGCGGCTCGGCCGCCACCTGCCGCTCAGCCCGCGGCTCGCGCTGCGCGACTCGGTGCGCAACCGCGGCCGCACCGCCCCCGCCGTGGCCGCCGTGATGGCCGCCGTGGCCGGCGCCGTCGCGGTGGGCATCTACCACACCAGCGACGTCGAACGGCAGCGCCAGGACTACCGGCCCAGCCTGCCGGCCGGCGCGGTCGCGCTGCTGGAGGGCGGCCGCGCGGACGGCGACGCGAGCCGGTTCGCCGCCCTGCGCGAGGCCGCCGAGAAGGACCTCGGCGCCCTCGGCGAGCGCGCCGACGTGCTGAGCCCCACCGCCGTCCCCGGCGACTGCCGGGTCAGCTACAAGTGCGGGTTCGTCCAGGCGCTGAAGACCCCGGACAAGCGCTGCCCGGCCCAGGACGCCACCACCGACGAGCAGCGCCGGCAGGCGATGGCCGACCCCCGGTGCGCCGGCATGCGGGGACTGCCCACCGACCTGACCAGCATGTTCGGCGACGTCCTGATCGGTGACGCGGCACTGCTGCGCAACCTGCTCGACGTCCGCGACCCGGCCGCCGAACAGGCCCTGGCCGCGGGCAAGGCCCTGGTGTTCCGTCCCGACCACGTCGCCGACGGAAAGGTCGCGCTGCGCGCCGAGGAGCAGCCCACCCAGGCGCAGATCGACGCCAACGACTACCGGGGCAAGACCCGGGACGTCACCGTGGACGCCGTCGAGGCGCACTCGCCGCTCCCGTTCGCCACCGTCGTGCTGAGCCGGGAGGCCGCCCAGCGGGCCGGGCTGGGCGTCCGCTCGGAGGGGGCGCTGTGGAAGCCCGCCGCGGCGCCGTCCGACGGCCGGGTCCAGAAGGCCACCGACCACCTCTCCAAGCTCGACGACACCGTCTACCTGGAGGTCGAGCAGGGCTTCAAGCCGCAGCGCGACGTCATCACGGTCGGCCTGACCGCCTTCGCCGCCCTGGTCGCGCTCGGCGCGGCCGGCATCGCCACCGGCCTGGCCGCCGCCGACTCCCAGCAGGACCTGGCCACGCTGGCCGCGGTCGGCGCGTCCGGCGGCATCCGGCGGCGGCTGTCCGGCTTCCAGTGCGGGGTGATCGCCGCGATGGGCTCGGTGCTCGGCCTGCTCTGCGGGACCGTCCCGGCGGTGGCGCTGCGGCTGCTGGAGGCCCGCAACGCCACGGTCTGGATCAACGGCGTGCCGTCCGGCCACGAGAAGGCGGTCATCGCCGTCCCGTGGCTGAACCTCGGCGGCCTGCTGGTCGGCCTGCCGCTGGTCGCGGTGCTGCTGGCCGCGCTGCTCACCCGCTCCCGGATCGGCCTGACCCGCCGGGCCGGCTGACGGCGGGGACGGACGGGGCGGGTGACCGTGCTCACGGCCGGGGGAGGCCGTGGGCACGCACCCGTCCGGGCGAACTAAAGTCGTCCGTATGACGAAAACGCCGGACAGCGCCGTCCGCTCCTTCATCGACCAGCACGAGGACGCCTTCCTGGCCGACCTCGCCGACTGGCTGCGCATCCCCTCCGTCTCCGCCGACCCCGGCCGGGCGGGGGAGGTCCGCCGCTCCGCCGAGTGGCTGGCCGACCGGCTGCGCGCGACCGGCTTCCCGGTCGCCGAGGTGTGGGAGACGGACGGGCTGCCGGCGGTGTTCGCCGAGTGGCCCTCCGGCGACGAGGGCGCGCCGACCGTGCTGGTCTACGGCCACCACGACGTGCAGCCCGCCGCCCGCGAGGACGGCTGGGACACCGACCCGTTCGAGCCCGCCGTGGTCGGTCGCCGGATGTACGCGCGCGGCGCCGCCGACGACAAGGGCCAGGTCCTCTTCCACACCCTGGGCGTGCGCGCCCACCTCGCCGCCACCGGCCGCACCGCGCCCGCCGTCAACCTCAAGCTGCTGGTCGAGGGCGAGGAGGAGTCCGGCTCGCCGAACTTCGCCGCCCTGGTGCGCCGCGAGGCCGAACGCCTCGCCGCCGACGCGGTGTTCATCTCCGACACCGGCATGTGGTCCGAGACCACCCCGACCGTGTGCACCGGCATGCGCGGCCTGGCCGACTGCCAGATCGACCTGTACGGCCCGGACAGCGACATCCACTCCGGCTCCTTCGGCGGCGCCGTCCCCAACCCGGCCGAGGTGGCCGCCGAGCTCGCCGCCGGCCTGCACGACGAGGACCGGAAGGTCGCGGTGCCCGGCTTCTACGACGGCGTCGTCGAACTCACCGACGAGGAGCGGGCGCTCTTCGCCGAACTGCCCTTCGACGAGCAGCGGTGGCTGGAGGTCGCCAAGTCGCACGGCACCCGGGGCGAGGCCGGCCACACCACCCTGGAGCGGGTCTGGGCCCGGCCGACCGCCGAGGTCAACGGCATCTGGGGCGGCTACACCGGCCCCGGCGGCAAGACCATCGTCCCGGCCGAGGCGCACCTCAAGCTCTCCTTCCGGCTGGTCGCCGGACAGGAGGTGGAGAAGGTCCGGGAGGCGGTGGCCGACTGGGTTTCCGCCCGCGTCCCGGAGGGCATCCGGTACGAGATCGTCTTCCCCGGCGCGACCCGCCCCTGCCTGACGCCGCTGGACCACCCCGCGCTCCGGTCCACCGTCCGGGCCATGGAGCGGGCCTTCGAGCAGAAGGTCCTGTTCACCCGCGAGGGAGGCTCCGGACCGGCCGCCGACCTCCAGGACGTGCTGGGGGCGCCGGTGTTGTTCCTCGGGATCTCGGTGCCCTCGGACGGCTGGCACTCGATCAACGAGAAGGTGGAGCTCGACCTGCTGCGCAAGGGCGTCGAGACCTCCGCCTACCTGTGGGGCGACCTCGCGGAGAACTTCCGACCGTGACGACGAGCCCCGCACCTGCCGTACTGAAGCGAAGCGAACGGGGATGGACGAGTTGAGCAGCGGACCCGACACCAAGCAGCTCGCGCTGGCCCGGGCCGGGGTGGACCGGGCGGCGCACCGCCGGCTGGACGAACCCTGGCTGGCCGCGGCCTGGAGCCACCCCACCACCCGGGTGCTGCCGATCTCCGGCGGCGAGGCGTTCGTGGTGGACACCGCGGACGGCACCCAACTGGTGCTGCTGCCCTCCTTCGAGGCCCCCGAGACCGGCCACCGGTACTTCCTGGGCACCGACGAGGACGGCACCCACTACTTCGCCCTGGACTGCGAGTCGCTGCCCGGCCGGCTCGACGGCGACGCCCGCCCGGCCGGCCTGCGCGAGGTCGGCGGCAGCCTCTCCGACCGGGACTCCGGGCTGCTGGTGCACGCCGTCGCCCTGGAGCACTGGCACCGGCTGCACTCCTTCTGCTCCCGCTGCGGCCACCCCACCGAGAAGGCCGGGGCCGGCCACCTGCGCCGCTGCACCTCCTGCGCGGCCGAGCACTACCCGCGCACCGACCCGGCGGTGATCATGCTGATCACCGACGCCGAGGACCGCTGCCTGCTGGGCCGCCAGGCGCTCTGGCCGGAGGGCCGCTGGTCCACGCTGGCCGGGTTCGTCGAGCCCGGCGAGTCGATCGAGCAGGCGGTCGTCCGCGAGGTGCAGGAGGAGGCCGGCGTCAAGGTCGGCGAGGTCGAGTACGTGGCCAGCCAGCCCTGGCCGTTCCCGTCCAGCCTGATGCTCGGCTTCCTCGGCCGGGCGCACCCCGACGGCACCGGGATCACCGTGGACGGCGAGGAGCTGTCCGAGGCCCGCTGGTTCACCCGGGAGGAACTGCGGGCAGGGATGGCCGCCGGGGAGATCCTGCCGCCGTCCGGCATCTCGATCGCCCGGTACCTGGTCGAGCTCTGGTACGGCGAACCGCTGCCGGCCGCGGCCCGCTGGTGACGCCGGGGCCGGCCGCCCGGTGATTTCCGCGCCGGGGGCGTACGGAGTGATCCGTACGCCCCCGTTGTGCATCCGCCGGAGGCCCGGAGCCGGGCCACCGGAAAGGTTCGGGTCCGCCCGGAACGTTCCGCCGGGGTTTCCCGGACCCGGGTTCCGGGCACGGTTGGCGCATTCCGCTGAAACCGCCCGAGCCCACTGGCTACATTCACTCGCGTGACGATCCCGCGCGGCACCGCCCCTTCGCCCAAGTACCAACAGCTCGCCGCCGACCTGCGCCGGCGCATCGAGGCCGGCGAGTGGGCGGGCGGCGGACGGCTCCCGGTCGAGACCGAGCTGGAGGAGCACTACGGGGTGGCCCGCAACACCGTCCGGCTCGCGGTGGACGTGCTGGTCAACGAGGGCCGGGTGGCGCGCGTCCAGGGCAAGGGCACCTACCTGCGCGAACCCTCCCGGCACGACCACCGGGTGTACGCCCGCCCGGCCCGCCGCGAACCGCTCGCCCCCAGCGGCGAGGTGTACGCGGCCGAGGCGGCCGCCGCCGGGCGGCGGCTCACCGTGGACTTCGAGGTGGCCGCCGTCCGGGCCCGCCGCGACATCGCCGCCTGGCTCGGACTGCGCCCCGAGGAGACCGTCATGATGCGCCGTCAGCTCTGCCGGGTCGACCAGGAGCCCTACGCCATCGAGGAGAGCCACTACCGGGCCGGACTGGCCGCCGGCACCCCGCTGATGAACTCCGGGCCCGTCCCCGGCGGCGACGAACGGATACTGGCGCAGCTCGGCCGCACCGAGACCTCCGCCACCGACCACCTCACCGCCCGGATGCCCGCCCCCGCCGAGGCCGCCTGGTTCGGCCTCGGCCCCGGCGTGCCGCTGCTGGTCAACACCCGGATCAGCAGCGACCGGCGCGGCCCGATCCGGGTGGTGGAGACCCGCTACGCCGCCGACCGGGCCCGGCTGCTCTACGAACTCGGCGACGGCACGGCCAACAGCTGAAGGGGCGGAAGGCCGGAAGGCGGGACAGCCGAGCGGGCCGGACAGCCGAGCGGGCCGCGGGGAAAACGCCGCCGCCCGGCCCGCGGGAAACGGGGCCGGGCGGCGGCGGAATGCGGACCGGTGGATTTCCGGCCCCGCGGACCGGACCCCCGATCGGCCGGGGCGGAATGCGGACCGGAACCGATCGGAACCCGGACGGAATGCGACCGGAATTCGAGCGGATTCGGACCGCACCGGACCGATCCGATCCGAACCGGAAGGGACCGGATCGGCGCGGATCCGGATCAGACCAGCGCGGCCTGGACCTGGCGCAGGCTCGGGTTGGTCATCACGCTCTGCTCGCCGGAGGCGGAGACCACCACGACCGTCGGCACCGTCTGGTTGCCGTCGTTCACCGACTCCACGTAGGACGCAGAGGCCGGGTCCTGCTCGATGTTGACCTCGCTGTAGGCGATGCCCTCGCGGTCCAGCTGGCTCTTGAGGCGGTTGCAGTAGCCGCACCAGGTCGTGCTGTACATCGTGACGGTGCCGGACATGGCGAGGGACTCCTTCGGTCGACGGACGGTGGCCGGACGGCCGCCCGGTGCAACGTCCGGCGGCCCGGACCCATTCCGGGACGGACAACGGTATGACGATCCGACCACCACCGGCCGCCTGTGGACAACCCCGTCCGAACTGTCCGGAGCGCCTGCGAGGATGGAGGGCATGCAGGAAGACCTCCTGGGGTTCGACGACCCCCACGCGCAGTACGGCCCCGCCCCCACCGGAGCGGACGCGGTGCTGGCCGGGCTCGACCCCGAGCAGCGCGCCGTGGCCACCGCCCTGCACGGCCCGGTCTGCGTGCTGGCCGGCGCCGGCACCGGCAAGACCCGCGCCATCACCCACCGGATCGCCTACGGCGTGCGCAGCGGCGTCTACCACCCCTCGCAGGTCCTCGCCGTCACCTTCACCGCCCGCGCGGCCGGCGAGATGCGCGGCCGGCTGCGCCAGCTCGGCGCGGACGGCGTGCAGGCCCGCACCTTCCACTCCGCGGCGCTGCGCCAGCTCCAGTACTTCTGGCCGCGCGCCGTCGGCGGCGAGCTGCCCCGGCTGCTGGAGCGCAAGGTCCAGCTGGTCGCCGAGGCGGCCGGCCGCAGCGGCCTGCGCGTCCAGCGCACCGAACTGCGCGACCTGACGGCCGAGATCGAGTGGGCCAAGGTCACCCAGGTCGTCCCCGACGACTACCCCGCCGCCCTCGCCAAGTCCGGCCGCGAGGCCCCGCGGGACCCGGCGGAGACCGCCCGGGTCTACGCCGCCTACGAGGACGCCAAGCGCCAGCGCGGCCTGATCGACTTCGAGGACGTGCTGCTGCTCACCGCCGCCATCCTGGAGGACCGCCCGGAGATCGCCGACCGGGTCCGCTCCCAGTACCGGCACTTCACCGTCGACGAGTACCAGGACGTCTCCCCGCTCCAGCAGCGCCTGCTGGAGCAGTGGACGGGCGGCGACGGCGGCGCCAGCCTCTGCGTCGTCGGCGACGCCAGCCAGACCATCTACTCCTTCACCGGCGCCACCCCCGACCACCTGCTCGGCTTCCGGCACCGCCACCCCGGCGCCACCGTGGTCAAGCTGGTCCGGGACTACCGCTCCACCCCGCAGGTGGTCCACCTGGCCAACGGGCTGCTCTCGCAGGCCCGCGGCCAGGCCGCCCAGCACCGGCTGGAACTGGTCTCCCAGCGCGAGGCCGGCCCCGAGCCGGTCTACCGCGAGTACCAGGACGAGCCCACCGAGGCCGAGTCCACCGCCCGCCTGATCCGCGACCTGCTCGGCACCGGCGTGCGGGCCAGCGAGGTCGCCGTGCTGTTCCGCACCAACAGCCAGTCCGAGGTGTACGAGCAGGCCCTGGCCGACCTCGGCATCGCCTACCAGCTCAAGGGCGCCGAGCGGTTCTTCGAACGCCCCGAGGTCCGCGAGGCCGGCGTGCTGCTCAAGGGCGCCGCCCGGGCCGCCGACGACCCGCTGACGGCCGGCGCGCCCGACCTCGCCGCCCAGGTCCGCGCGGTGCTCGCCACCCGCGGCTTCGCGGCCACCCCGCCGGCCGGCTCCGGCGCGGTCCGCGAGCGCTGGGAGTCGCTGAACGCGCTGGTCCGGCTCGCCGGGGAGTTCGAGGCCGCCCGCACCGCGGCCGGCGAGCGCGCCGACCTCGCCGCCTACGTCGCCGAGCTGGACGCCCGGGCCGCCGCCCAGCACGCCCCCGCCGTCGAGGGCGTCACGCTGGCCTCGCTGCACGCCGCCAAGGGCCTGGAGTGGGACGCGGTGTTCCTGGTCGGCCTCACCGAGGGCACGCTGCCGATCATCTACGCGAAGACCGACGAGCAGGTCGAGGAGGAGCGCCGGCTGCTGTACGTCGGCGTCACCCGGGCCCGCCGCTTCCTCACCCTCTCCTGGTCGCTCTCCCGCTCCCCGGGCGGCCGCGCCTCCCGCAAGCCCACCCGCTTCCTGGACGGCCTGCGCCCCGGCTCCGGCAGCCCCGGCGCGCGCACCCGCGGCGGGCGCGGGGGAGTCGAGCCGGGCGCGGAGCGCTCCGCCGCGCGCCGGGTGCGCGGCCCGGTCAAGTGCCGGGTCTGCGACCGCACCCTGACCGACGCCGTCGAGCGCAAGCTCCGCCGCTGCGAGGGCTGCCCGTCCACGATGGACGAGGCGCTGTACGAGCGGCTGCGCGAGTGGCGCTCGGTCAAGGCCAGGGAACAGGGCGCCCCGGCCTACGTGGTGTTCACCGACGCCACCCTGACGGCCATCGCGGAGGACGTGCCGGGCAGCCTCGCCGAGCTGTCCAGGATCTCCGGAGTGGGCGCCATGAAGCTGGACAAGTACGGCGCCGACGTGCTCTTGTTGTGTGCGGGGGAGAGTCCGGAACCGGTCGGGGAGACCGACCGGGAAGCGGAGTCCGCCCCGTCCGAGGGCGAAGCCGACAACCAGGCTGAGAACTCGCCGGAAAAATAGTTTGCGCGCCGCATGGACGGCGCAATAGCCTGCCGGAGCGGTCAAGGGGACGAGACCGCAAAGCTCGCAGAGGGCTTGTTTCTGCGTGCGCGACCATCAACCAGATATCGGAGTCCGGGCGACCGGACACCGCGAGACGCCGAGAGGAGGCGAGTTCAGTGGAGACCAAGATGATCACCAAAGTGACCGACCTGATGACCACCCTCGCCATGCCCTCGCGCGTCAGCGCTTCGGTTCTGGGTCTTGGCACGGCCGGCGGCAACGCCGAGCGCCTGCTGTCCGAGCACTGCCCTGTCAGTGATCTGGGCAATGCTGTGGGCACCCGTGTCGAGGCAGGTCTCTCCCGTGACTGGGCGACGTTCGGCGGCGGCATTTCGCTGTCCGACGAGCGACCGACCAAGGCATCGAAGGCAGTAGCGGCAGAAGCCCTGCATGGGCGCTATGCGGCCGCCGTCGGTGCCGGAAGCAAGAAGCAGGACCAGCAGATCTCCCTGGCCGAAGCCGCCGTTCACGGCGCCGAGGCCGGCCGGCAGCAGGCTTTCCGCGGGCCTGGACCCTGGAGCGAACGACCCTGACTGAAACAGTCACGGGCGGTGCCTCCAGGGCCGCGGAAACCCAGCCACCGGGTTCCGCGGCCCTTCTGTTTTGTCCGGTACGCAAGACCCACCCAGGCCCCACGGGGCCTCCGGACCGCTCCGCACCACGGAACGGCCGGATCCACATCGAAGACGAGGAAGACGCCCACAGTGTCCACGGTCATCACACCGCCGCCCCTCCCGTCCGTACCGACCGACAAGACCGTCAAGGCCAACCAGGCCGACCCCCCGGAGGTAACACTCATGCAGCTCACCGCCATCGACGAGGCTGACTCGCTCGGGCTCCCCATCCCGTGCCGGGCCTTCGACCCGGAGGTCTTCTTCGCGGAGACCCCCGCGGACGTCGAGTACGCCAAGTCGCTGTGTGGCACCTGCCCCGTCAAGGCCGCCTGCCTCACCGGTGCCCTCGAGCGCCGCGAGCCGTGGGGCGTCTGGGGCGGCGAGCTCTTCGTGCAGGGCGTCGTCGTCGCCCGGAAGCGCCCGCGTGGCCGTCCGCGCAAGACCGAGGTCATGGCGTGAACCCCGCAGCCAGGACCGACCGCAGCGGCACCGGAGCCGTCCGCAGGGGAGAGCAGCCCCCGCTGGACACCGCTCTGCGCCACTCGGTACGCATCGCGGCCGCCAAGGCCGACGCAGCACTCACCCGCCCCTTCCCGACGACGCACCACGAGCAGGACCACCACATGAACCCCGCCGGCATCGATCCCACCGTCCGCTCCGAGCAGACCACCGAACTCCAGATCCAGAACAGGACCCTCGAGATGAATCTCCTCCAAGAATCCCTGGCTCGCGCGCATATGCAGCAACGCCTCCACGAGGCCGAGGAGCAACGCCTCGGCCTGCGGGTGCTGCGCGCGGCGCGACTGCGCCGCCGGGCCGAACGTGCCTCGCTGCGCGCCCGCAAGGCCCTCGCCGTCGCCCTGATGTGACGGATGCTCCACCCCCGCCGGCCGGCCGTAAGGCCCCGCCGGTGACACACCCCTGAACGCCGACGGCCGACTCCCCGCCCCCGGGGGAGCCGGCCGTCGGCGCGTCCCGGTGCCTGCCGTCCGACCCCGCCCGCCCGGTTCCGCCGCATTCATGCCCGTCCGGGCCCGCCCGGCCCAACTCCACCGCTCCGCACTGCTGTTCGCCGCTCGAACAGGTCGTGCAAGGATGGCCCCCATGTGGTCCTCCCTCCCGCTCGGCGAGCGGCTGCGCACCGAACTCGGCCCGCCCCGCAAGGTCCGCCGCCTGGTCAGCAGCCCGCGCTCCCGGGTCTGGCGGGCCGAGCTCGCCGGCCGCCCGGTGGTGGTCAAGCAGCTGGTCGCCTCGCCCGGGGCCGCCGACCGCTACGCCCGCGAGGCGGCCGCGCTCTCCCTCGCCGCCCGGCCCGGCCGGCCCGGCCGCCCGGTGGTGCCCGCCCTGCTCGGCACCGACCCGGCCGCCCGGCTGCTGGTGCTGGAACGCCTGGAGGACCGCACCCCCGGCCCCGGCTGGCAGCAGGACTACGCCACCGCGCTGGCCGGGCTGCACGCCAGCGCCCCCGCCGACCTCCAGGACCTCGCGGGGACGGCCCCCGGCACCGACCTGCCCGCCTGGACCGGCCCGACCGGGCGCGACCTCGGCTGCTTCATCGCCCTGGCCCGGATCCTCGACGTCCCCGCCCCGCCCGGCGCCCGCGCCGAGGCCGAGGCCCTGCTCGACCGGCTCTCCGCCGCCCCCGTCCGGCACGCCCTGCTGCACGGCGACCCCTGCCCCGGCAACGACCTGCACACCGCCGACGGCGTCCGGTTCGTCGACTTCGAGCAGGCCTCGCTCGGCCCCGGCGCGGTCGAGTTCGCCTACCTGCGGATCGGCTTCCCCACTTGCTGGTGCTCCACCGCCCCGCCCGCCCCCGTACTGGCCGAGGCCGAAGCCGCCTACCGCACCGCCTGGCGCGCGGCCACCGGCACCGAGGCCGCCACCCCCGCCGAACTCGCCGACGCCTGCGCCGGCTGGCTGCTGCGCGGCGACGCACTCGTCCCCAAGGCCGAACGCGGCACCGCCGACCACCTGTCCCGCCTCCACCACGGCGACTGGACCTGGGGCAACGCCACCGCCCGCCGCCGCCTCCTGCACCGCCTGCGGGCGGTCGCCGAACTCGCCGGCCCCGACACCGCCCTCCCGGTCTTCGGCCGCTTCTGCGCCACCCTCGCCACCCGCGCCCGCACCACCTGGCCCGCCGCGGGCCCGCTCCCCGCCGAACGGACCTGACGCCCCGGCCCCGGCACCGGTCAGGCCCGGACGACCGTCACCCCGCGCCGCTCCAGCTCGCGGGCCACCCCCTCCGGGTAACCGAGACCGGTCGCCGGGTCGCGGTCGGCGGCCAACTCCTCCTCGGTGACGGCGAAGTCGTGCCAGACCAGGGTGAACGGCGGGACCAGCCCGAAGCCCCCGCCCAGGCAGTCGCGCAGACCGTTCCACTCCCGCCCGTAGTAGCCCCCCGGCCCGTTCACCGCCTCACCGATCGCGCAGTGCAGGCCCGTGACGTCCTCCACCTCCCTGCCGTCCAGGTGGTACTCGCCGCCGGAACGGTCCGGCCCGGGCCCGCAGATGTACAGCGCCAGCGTCTGCCAGGCCTCCTTGGCGGCGGTGCCCGACCCGCGCCAACTGCCCGCCTGCCGCGGCGGCCCGGCCCGCCACTGCTGCCAGACCGCGCGGGCCGCCGAGCCCGGCAACTGATCGGAGGAGACCGACAGCAGCACGTCCAGCAGGCCGCCGCCGAGCACCGACGGCCAGGTCCGGTCGATGGCCAGACCCGTCGGGACCCGGCACAGTACCCGGCCGGTGTCGTCCAGCGCCCACAGTTCGGCGTACGCGGGCCAGCCCCGGTAACCGCTGTCCAACTGAGCCCGCAGCGGACCGGTCAGCTCACAGCCGACCAGCTGCACCGGCAATCGCCCGGGCCCGGCACGTTCCACCAGCAACCCCGTGACTTCCGCACCCACCGCGAGCGGCTCCGGCCCGGACCAGGTCGCCGTCAATTCGAAGCGCTCACCAGGATCCCGTGCGAACCGGAAGTCCTCCACCGCACCGACGGCTGCCCCGACCACCACGTCGACCAGCGTCGGATCGGCGGTGTGCGGGACGACCGCGAGCAGTTCGGCGTCCAGCAGATCCCACCAGTACTCCCGCCCGGAGGCCGACCGGCCGGTGATCAGGGCCGGTCCGAGCCACCCGGCTGCCGCCCCCGGTGCGCAGCCGCGCAGGACCAGGACCTCGCGCGGTGGCGGGGCCGGGTCGGTGAACAGGCCCTCGACGGCGGCGCACCGGCCCAGTAGCAGTTCCCCGCCGTCCTCGTCCTCGCCGACGATCAGGTACCGCACGGGGAACGGCCGCTCCCACTCTCGATGGCCCACCGGCTGCACGCCCGTCCTCCTTCGTCCGTGCCCAGCGTGCAGCGCGCGCCCCGGCCGGGGCAAAGCGTTTTGCGGGCCGGGGCGCGCGGGGCGGTCGGCTCAGTCGGCCTGGTCGGCCTCCGGCTCGGCGAAGCCGGGGAGCCAGCGGAGGAGTTCCTCGTGCAGGCGGACGGTGGCGCCGAGTTGGCACAGGACGCCGATGGTGGAGAGGGTGACGCGGTGGATCAGCAGGTAGGAGGGCGGGAGGTTGAGCTGCTTGCCGAGGTTGTAGGCGGGGGAGCGCGGGTCGGCGATCCGGGCGGCCTGGGTGCGCATCCAGGGACGGCTGAAGGTGAACTGCTCGGCGCGGGTGGGTTCGATGATCGGGAGCAGGTAGTCGAGCACCGCGTCCGGGTCGAGCGAGATGCCGGGGCGGACGAAGTTCTCCTGCCGGAGCAGGTCGTACACCGCCCCGGCGTCCCCGGCCAGGGCCAGGCGCAGCGAGGTGCCGATCGGGCGGGGCAGGCCGCCGGGGAGGCGGTCGACGGTGCCGAAGTCGAGCACGCCGAGCTTCCAACTGGCTGAGCTGCGGCCGGTCTTGACGAGCCGGAAGTTGCCCGGGTGCGGGTCTGCGTGCAGCAGGCCGGTGCGGCTCGGGCCGGCGAACAGGAAGCGGGCCAGGAGCTGGCCGGCCCGGTCGCGCTCGGCGCGGGTGCCGTCCGAGACGACCTGGGAGAGCGGCTTGCCCTCCAGCCACTCGGTGACCAGCACCCGCCCGGACTGGGCGACCACCCGGGGCACCAGGATGTCGGCGTCCCCGGCGAACTCCCGGGCGTGCAGCTGCTGGGACTCCGCCTCCAGCCGGTAGTCCAGTTCCTCGGTGACCCGCTCGCGCAGTTCGGCGATCAGCGGCTTGATGTCCACGCCCGGGATCAGCGGACCCAGCATCCGGGCCAGCCGGGAGAGTTGGCTGAGGTCGCTGAGCAGGGCGTCGCCCGCGCCCGGATACTGGATCTTGACCGCGACGTCCCGTCCGTCCTTCCAGACGGCGCGGTGCACCTGGCCGATCGAGGCGGCGGCGGACGGCTGGTCGGAGAAGGAGCGGAAGTTCTCCGCCCAGCCCTCGCCGAGGTCGGCCGAGAGCACCGCGTGCACGGTGCGGGTCGGCATCGCCGGGGCGGACTCCTGGAGCTTGGTGAGCGCGGCCCGGTAGGGGCCCGCGACGTCCTCCGGGAGGGCGGACTCGAAGACCGACATGGCCTGCCCGAACTTCATCGCACCGCCCTTCAACTTGCCTAGGGTGGCGAAGAGTTGCTCCGCGGTCTGGGCCTGGAGCTCGGCCGCCACCTCCTCCGCGGGCCGCCCGCCCAGGCGCTTGCCCAGGCCGAGGGTGGCCCGCCCGGCGAAGCTCAGCGGCAGGGCCGCCAGCCGGGCCGTCCGGGAGACCGCCTTGCGCGGCATCTCAGACATCAGCCGCCCCCGTCCGGACGGCGCGGCCGGTGGCGGCCGGGGCCGCCCCGGCACGCGGTCGGACGACCGGCCGGGCCGTGCCGGTCCTTGCCTTGCGCGGTAGATCGCTCACCGGACCTCCTGATCCTCCGGACCGACCGGCGCCCCGCCGGCGGTCGGTACAGCGGCTCCCGGCACCCGCCCGGCGCGCTCCGGGCCCGAGGGGCCGCCGCCCGCCCCCGGAAGCGGTGCACCGGGCGGGTGGCGACGGATCGGGCGCGGGCTGCCGAACGGGCCCCAGGGGTCGTCCTAGGCCATTGTGCCCGTTCGCCCCGGTGCGGCGGACTGCCAGAGGCAACCGCAATCCGGGTGGCTGCGCAGCCGCAGCCGCCGCACCATGCCGTCGGCGGCGGACAGCTCGCACCAGCCGTCCACGCTCGGTGGCAGCACCCCGTCCAGGTACAGCTGGGCGTGC
This sequence comes from Kitasatospora cineracea, assembly GCF_003751605.1. NCBI lineage: Bacteria > Bacillati > Actinomycetota > Actinomycetes > Kitasatosporales > Streptomycetaceae > Kitasatospora > Kitasatospora cineracea. The sequence goes on along the minus strand of NZ_RJVJ01000001.1, from coordinate 387,143 downwards.
AGCGCGGCGAGCCCGGCGACCGAGGTGGCGACCGCGCCGTCGCAGGCCGGGACGCGGGCCCGGCCGGGGCCCTCGTCGATCAGCTGGGCCAGCAGCCGGGGCCACGCCTCGTCCTCGTCCCGCCGGGCCAGGGTGGCGCAGCTGCCGCAGGCGGAGGCGCCGGGGACGACCAGCGGGCCGACCACGCCGAGGTGTTCGAGCACCCCGGTGTACAGGTGCGGGATGCCGGCCCGCATCAGCTCCTGGGCGTCCACGGCGGCCCCGGTGTACGCGGCGGAGCCGTCCCGCGGGGCGAGCACCACCAGGGTGGGCGGCGGGGGAGCGGCGGGCGGGCGCCGGTAGCGCTCGCCGACCGGGGCACCGGTGACGCGGTGCACCAGCTCGCGGGCGGCGGTGGAGCGCAGCCGCCCGATGTCGCCCGGCGGCAGCCCGCCGGGCGCGCAGTCCCGGGCGGCGACCCGGCCGCGGTCCAGCACCGCGACCTCGCCGATCCCGCCGGCCGCCAGCGCGGCCCCGACGGCGGCCCCGATCCGCCCGGCGCCGCGCACCTCGACCCGGGCCCGGATCCGGCCGTGCAGCACCGCGGCGGCCTCGCCGGGCGCCGGGTGCACCAGGGAGAGCGAGGCCAGGTCGGGGCCGATCAGCTCCCGCCGGGCGGGTGGGTACAGCTCCAGCACGTCCCGCAGGGCCTGGGCGTCGTCCAGCAGTTCGCTGCTGGCGAGCGAGTCGAGCACCGCCCGGCAGTACTCGGCGCTCAGCCCGAGCCGCTGCCCGGCGGCGACCAGGGCGGGGCCGTCCCGGGTGCCGTCGATCAGCTCCAGGAAGCCGGCCAGCCTGCGGTCGACGCCCTCGATCAGCCGGGCGTGCCGCCGCACGGTGCCGAACTGCAGGGCCTGCTTCTCCCGCCAGAGCCGGGCCAGGGCGGGCTTGATCACGGGGCGCATGCGGTACCTCCCACGGTCGGGACCCCGGCGTCGGGATCACTGGTCACCGCAGCTTGCCCGGCGGTCCCGATCGGCGGAAATCCGTTGTTCACAGCCCCGGTAGGACGATCGGTTCATCGCCGTGCACAGCCTGTGGACAACGCACCCGGGTGGTCCCCGATGCCGCGCCGCCCCGGTGCCGGACTTCTGTCACGGCGACGGGGTAACGTCCTGTGCCATGGCAGCCGAACGGGACTCCCATCGGTCGGCGTCGCATCGGCGTGCCCGGGCAGCCTCCGGGACGACGACCGCGGCGCCCGGCGCGCATGCCAGCGCCGGGGCCGATCGTGAGTACGCAACCGACCGCGAGCACACCTCCGACCCGCACCGCCCGGGCGACCGCGGCACCCCCGCCCGGAACGCCCCCGAGCGGCCCGCCCCGGAGCGCGCCGGACGCACTGGCGTCGAACGCACCGGCACCGGACACGCCGCCGCCGAGCGCACCGCCATCGAGCGCACCGGCGTCGAGCGCACCGCCGCCGAGCGGCCCGCCGTCGACCGCAGCAAGGTCGAGGTCCGCCGCAGCGCCCGCCGCAGCCGCACCGTCTCCGCCTACCGCGAGGGCGACCGGACCGTGGTGCTGATCCCGGCCCGGATGTCGCACGCCGAGGAGCAGCGCTGGGTGGCCCAGATGCTCGACAAGCTGGCCGCGCAGGAGAGCCGCCGGACGCTCGGCGACGAGGCGCTGCAGTCCCGCGCCCACGAGCTCTCCGGGCTCTACCTGGGCGGCCGGGCCGTCCCCGAGCAGGTCCGCTGGGTCACCAACCAGAACTCCCGCTGGGGCTCCTGCACCCCGAGCGAGCGCACCATCCGGCTCTCCCACCGCCTGCAGGGCATGCCCGAGTACGTGGTCGACTACGTCCTGCTGCACGAGCTGGCGCACCTGCTGGTCCCCGACCACGGCCCCGGGTTCTGGGCCCTGCTGGACGCCTACCCGCGCACCGAGCGGGCCCGCGGCTACCTGGAGGGCGTCGCCTCCGCCGCCCGCCTGCCGCACATCCCGCCCGCCCGCCTCACCTGACCCGGCGGACGCCCGGACGGTGCGGCCACGCACGACACGAGGCCCCCGACCGCCCGCCAGGGGCGACCGGGGGCCTCGCGGCACGCCGGGGGAGTCGCGGGGTCAGACCAGTCCGCGGGCCGTCGCCACCAGCTCGCGCACCGAGCGGTCGGTGTCGGCGGGCAGCTCGTCCCAGCCGAACCAGCGCAGGTCCAGCGACTCCTCGCTGATCAGCTCGCGCGCCCCGGCCGGGGCCAGGGCCACGTACTGCACGTCGAGGTGGGTGTTCTCCGGCCGGTCCTTCCCGGCGCAGCGCACCTGGTGCCGGTCCAGTTTCACCGGCGCGGTGCGGCCGTCGACGGCGAGCAGTGCCAGGTCGGCGATGCCGGACTCCTCGACCGCCTCGCGCAGCGCGGCCGCGGCCAGCGTGTCGTCGCCGGGCTCGCAGTGGCCGCCCATCTGCAGCCACCGCCCGACCTTCGGGTGCAGGGTGAGCAGCACCCGCCCGCCCTCGGGGTCGACGACCAGCGCGCTGGCCGTGATGTGCCCGGGCAGGCAGGCCCGCCACATGCCGTCGGGACGGTCGGCCAGGTGGGCCAGGTAGTCGCGGCGCAGCCCGTCCTGCCCGGCGGCGTCGGGCGCCCAGTCGGTGAGGACGCGGACGGCGTCGGCGTGGAGGTCGGTCACTTGCCGGTGCCCTCCGGACCCTGCTCGCCGTCCTCGTCCGAGGAGGGCTCCGAGCCGGACTCGGGGGACGCGCCGCCCTTGCTCAGGTCGGCCTTCCCGGCCCCGGAGCCGACGTCCTCAGCGGAGCCGGAGCCGGAGCCGGAGCTCGTCGCCCCGCCGCCCGCGGCCTCGCCGAGCAGCTTGTCCAGCGCGTCGAAGTCGAAGCCGCCCTCGGCGACCGCCGCGGTGTCGCGGTGCACGAAGCCGTCCGGGTCGTCCAGGTCGGCGGCGGTGGGCAGCATGTCGGGGTGGCTCCACAGCGCGTCCCGGCCCTCGACGCCGCGGGCGTCGGCGAGCGAGGCCCACAGCCGGGAGGCGTCGCGCAGGCGGCGCGGGCGCAGTTCGAGGCCGACCAGGGTGGCGAAGGTCTGCTCGGCGGGGCCGCCGGAGGCGCGGCGGCGGCGGAGCGTCTCGCGCAGCGCGGCGGCCTGCGGCAGGTGCGGGGCGGCGGCGGTGTGCACCACGGCGTCGACCCAGCCCTCGACCAGGGCCAGCGCGGTCTCCAGCCGGGCCAGCGCGGCCTTCTGCGCGGGGGTGTCCTCGGGCTGCAGCAGGCCGCCGGCCAGCGCGTCCTGGAGCGCCTCGGGGTTGGCCGGGTCGAGCTGGCCGACCAGCTCCTCCATCCGCGAGGTGTCGACCTTGATGCCGCGCGCGTAAGCCTCGACCGCGCCGAACAGGTGCGCCCGCAGCCACGGCACGTGCGCGAACAGGCGCTGGTGGGCGGCCTCGCGCAGGGCCAGGTAGAGCCGGACCTCCTCGGCGGGCACGTTCAGGCCCTCGCCGAACTCGGCGATGTTCTGCGGCAGCAGCGCGGCCTTCCCGGCGGGGGCGAGCGGCAGGCCGACGTCGGTGGAGCCGAGCACCTCGGCGGCCAGCGCGCCGAGCGCCTGCCCGATCTGGGTGCCGAACATGGCGCCGCCCATCGAGCGCATCATGCCCATCAGCGGCCCGGCCATCGCCTGCATCTCCTCGGGCAGCACGCCGCCCATGGCGTTGCCGACCCGCTCGGCGACCGGGTCGACCAGGTCCTTCCAGACCGGCAGGGTGGCCTCGATCCACTCGGCGCGGCTCCACGCCACCGCCGCGGAGGAGGTGGAGGGGAACTCGGTCGCCGAGTCCAGCCACAGGTCGGCCAGCCGGACGGCCTCGGTGACGGCGGTGCGCTCGGCCGCGCCGACCGAGCGGTCCTTGGTCTTGCCCTCGGGCTGCTCGGCGACCACGGTCTGCCGGGCGATGTTCTTGGCCAGGTCCCAGTTCACCGGGCCGCCCTCGAACGAGAGCATCTGCCCGAGCTGCTGGAACGCCGCGCCGAGGTCGTTGGGGTTGAAGCCGCCCATCATCGCGGCGAACGGGTTGTCCCCGCCCTGCCCGCCGCCGGGGCCGCCCATGCCGAACAGCGCCCCGAAGGGGTTGCCGTTGCCGAAGCCGAACGGCTGCTGCGGGGTCGAGTCGCCCTGCTCGCCGTCCTTCTTGCCCTTGTTCTCGCCGTCCTCGGGCTCCTCGGGGGGAACGCCGAATCCGAAGGGGAGGTCGCTCACGGGGGTCCTCGATCTGATCGGCCGTCACGCGGGTGGTGTGGCGGGAAAGTCTGCCGCCCGGGGGCTCCGAGCGGTTTGAATGGTCTCGCGGCGACCGCGCCGGGTGCACCGCCGGGGCCGAGCCTCGGGCAGGATGGTCAAGTGCGTGACACTCGTACGTCCGCACTTAAGCTAACCGTGGAGGATGGCCGGTGAGTTCCCCGCCTTCGGACGTTCGCTCTGGGCTGACCGAGGGCGAGGGTGCGCCGGCCGATGCCGGTTCGCCGACTCCAGCCTACGGCGGCAGACCGCTGACCGTGGCCGTCACCGGCGCGGCGGGCGTGCTCGGCGAGCGCGTCGCGCAGCGGCTGGTCGACTCCCCGCACGTGCGGCGGGTGCTCGCGGTGGACGACCGCCGCGGCGAGGTGCCCGGCGTGCAGTGGCGGGTGCTGGACGTGCGCGACCCGGCGGTGGCCGAGCGGCTGGCCGGCGTCGACGTGGTGGTGCACCTGGCGATGGACCTCGGCATGGAGTCCGACCCGCGCACCCGCAGCGCCTACAACGTGCGCGGCGCGCAGACCGTGGTGACCGCCGCTGCGGCCGCCGGGGTGCACCGAGTGGTGCTGTGCACCTCCGCGATGGTCTACGGCGCGCTGCCCGACAACGAGGTCCCGCTGGCCGAGGACTCCGAGCTGCGGGCCACCGAGGAGGCGTCGCTGGTCGGCGACCTGCTGGAGATCGAGCGCCTGGCCCGGCGCGCCCCGCGCGCCCACCCGGGGCTGCAGATCACCGTGCTGCGCCCGGCCGTGGTGGTCGGCCCGGGCATCGACACCGTGCTGACCCGGCACTTCGAGGCGCCCCGGCTGCTGGTGGTGGCCGGCTCCCGCCCGTGCTGGCAGTTCTGCCACCTGGACGACCTGGCCGCGGCGCTGGAGTACGCGGCGCTCGGCCTGGTCGAGGGCGAGGTGACGGTCGGCTGCGACGGCTGGCTGGAGCAGGAGGACGTGGAGGAGCTGTCCGGGATCCGGCGGATGGAGCTGCCCGCCTCGCTGGCCCTGGGCACCGCGGCCCGGCTGCACCGGCTCGGCCTGACCCCGGCCCCGGCCGGGGACCTGGCGTACACGATGTACCCGTGGGTGGTGTCCGGCAGCCGGCTGCACGAGGCGGGCTGGCGGCCGCGGCACACCAACGAGGAGGTGCTGGCCGAGCTGCTCGCCCAGGTGTCCGGCAAGCACGCGGTGGCCGGGCGGCGGCTGGGCGGCAAGGAGGCCGCCACCAGCCTGGGCGCGGCCGGGGCGACGGTGGCGCTGATCGGCACCGCCGCGCTGGTCCGGCGGGCCCGCAAGCACCGCCGGATCTGATCGGCTTTTCGCATGACGGAATTACCGCATCGTGATACGAAAATCCTTGCGGTCGGTCGCCGGGGATGCGGAATGATGGTGGGCATGTCCGAGAACCACGACCCGATCCGCCTGCTCGACGTCCGCGAGAGCGCGCTCTCGCTCGACGAGGTCCACGCCGCGGTCGGCGACGACGCGGCCGGCGGCACCACCCTGTTCGTCGGCACGGTGCGCGACCACGACGGCGGCAAGCCGGTCGCCGCGCTGGAGTACAGCGCCCACCCGACCGCCCTGCGCGAGCTGCGCCGGATCGCCGAGAAGGTCTGCGCGGACTTCCCGGTCCGGGCGCTGGCCGCGGTGCACCGCACCGGCCGGCTGGAGGTCGGCGACGTCGCGGTGATCGTCGCGGTGTCCTGCCCGCACCGCGGCGAGGCGTTCGCGGCCTCCCGGCGGCTGATCGACGACCTCAAGCACGAGGTGCCGATCTGGAAGCACCAGGTCTTCGCCGACGGCGAGGAGGAGTGGGTCGGCGCCGGCTCCTGCTGACGCCCCCGTGTCCGGTCCGGGCGGCGCTCGTTGCCCGTTCGGCGGTACACCTTGTGGTGAAGAGCGGACCGCGTCCCGTAACCCGGATGCCGCTCGCGCCGTTCCCCCAGCAGGCGGTTAATCTGCTGATACGCATGACGAGCCTGTGGGGAGTCCGAAAATGGCTGTGCTCGCCTGGTTGAGCATTCCTGTGGTGGCCGGGGTGCTGGCCGCGGTCTGGGCGACCTGGGCGGCCCGCCCGCCCCGCGCCACGACCGATCCGTCCTCGCTCGCCGAGCACGAGCGCTTCCGCGCCGCGATGGAGCGCAGTACCGGCGCCCGGGACTGACCGCCGCCGCCCCGTCCCCGATCGGTGGTGCGGGGCGCGGACCGGCGGTACACCCCGTCCGGCACTTCCCGTACTGTCGTGGCATGCCACGCCGATCGGCGACGATGCTCGCCGCCACCCTGCTGCTGATAGGCCTGCTCTGTGCCTCGGTCCTGTTCAAGGTGCCGTTCACCGAGATGAGCCCGGGGCCGACGTACAACACCCTCGGCACGCAGGACAAGACCGGCACGCCGGTGATCACCATCACCGGCCACGAGACCTACCCGACCAGCGGCCACCTCAACATGACCACGGTCCAGGTCACCGGGGCGAACTACCAGCCGAGCCTGGTCTCGGCGCTGGTCGGCTGGATGCGGGACGACGTGCTGGTCGTCCCGCACGACAACGTCTACCCGAAGGGCCAGACCGACCAGGAGGCCCAGCAGGAGAACGCCGAGCAGTTCGCCTCCTCCGAGGACAGCGCCAAGACCGCGGCGCTCAAGGAGCTGGGCATCCCGGTCAGCACCGAGATCATCGTCTCCTCGGTGGCCGCCGGCGGGCCCTCCGAGGGCAAGCTGCACGCGGGCGACCAGATCGTCGCGGTGGACGGCACGGCCATCACCGGCCAGACCCAGGTGGCCGCGCAGGTGACCAAGCACAAGCCGGGCGAGACCGTGGTCTTCACCGTGGTCCCGCACGCCAAGGCCGGTGCCTCGCCGGACCCGGCGGACCGGGTCGAGGTGCCGATCGTGACCGGCAAGTCCGCGGACAGCGGCCCGGAGCGGGCGGTCGTCGGCATCACGCCCGGCGTCGACCACGTCTACCCGTTCAAGATCGACATCGGCCTGCAGGACGTCGGCGGCCCCAGCGCCGGCCTGATGTTCGCCCTCGGCATCGTCGACAAGCTCACCCCCACCGACCTCACCGGCGGCAAGTTCGTGGCGGGCACCGGCACCATCGACGACGACGGCGCGGTCGGCCCGATCGGCGGCATCCAGATGAAGCTGATCGCGGCCCGGGACAAGGGCGCCGAGTACTTCTTCACCCCCGCCGACAACTGCTCCGAGGCGGTCAAGGGCACCCCGTCCGGGCTGACCCTGGTCAAGGTCGAGAACCTGGACGGCGCGGTGAAGGCCCTGGACAGCATCCGCGGCGGCGACAAGGCGGCGCTGCCGAGCTGCGGCTGAGCCGGGGCTGAGCGGCCGGGCCCCGGGGAGGGGCCCGCCGGGAGCGCTAGGAGAAGGTGGAGAGCAGGGCGTCCGTCAGGTTGGGGACCAGCTCGGGGCCGGTGAGGACCTCGCGGGCGAGGTCCTTCTCGCGCAGGCGCAGCGCGACCTCCTTGGAGCCGTCGCGCAGGACGGCCGCGGTGATCCGGACCTCCTGGCGCTGCGGGTGGGTGGCCACCCAGTCGTTGATCTCCTTCTCGCCGGCGTTCTTCGGCCGGGAGGACTCGGCGCCGGGCGGGAGCATCAGGCGCTCGACGACCAGGGCGCAGCCGACCACGCCGTCCGGCCAGGCGATGGTGCCGAGGAAGCGGTCGAGCTCGGTGCCCGGGGGGATCTCCTCCTGCTCGACCGGCGTGAGGCCGGTCGGGTTGTCGTCCAGGCCGAGCTGCGAGGCGAGCCGCGGGTTGGCCTTGCGCATCTGGGCGTTGTCGACCAGGGCGAACAGGCGGGCCGGGAGGTCCCAGCCGAGGGTCGCGGCGTGCTCGTCGATCTCCAGGGCGGCCCGGGTGAGGGGGGTGGCCGCGGGGAGGCCGGAGGCGGCGGCGGTCAGGTCAGGGGAGTCGGACATGGGGTCATCCTCACATGCCCGGGGGTGCCCGCTCCAACTCCGACGCAGCCGCCGGGAACTCAGGTAAAGACGAATTAAGTTGCATGGGGAGACCGCCGTCCGCGACCGCTGCGGCGGCGGCATTCCCGATGACGACGACAGCTGAGGTGGCGCCTTGACCTTCCAGATGCCGGACCGCTCCGGTCCGGGTTTCCGAGCGAGAGTCGGGCCGCCGTCGCGCCGGGCGAAGGTGCTGCTGCTGACGGTGGGCGTCCTGGCGGCGCTGTTCCTGCTGTTCGTGATGTTCGCGGGCCTGTGGACCGACTGGCTGTGGTTCGACTCGGTGCACTACGGCTCGGTGTTCACCTCCCAACTGGGCGCCAAGGCGGGCCTGTTCGCGGTCTTCGGGCTGCTGATGGCCCTGGTCGTCGGGTTCAACCTGTGGCTGGCGCACCGGCTGCGGCCGCCGCTGGCCGCGATGTCGGTGGAGCAGCAGAGCCTGGACCGCTACCGGACGGGCATCGCGCCGTTCCGCAAGTGGCTGATGGTCGGCCTGTCGCTGCTGGTCGGCCTGGCGGCCGGCGCCGCGGCGGGCGCGCAGTGGCGGACGTGGATGCTGTGGGTCAACGGCACCCCGTTCGGCGTGAAGGACAGCCAGTTCCACCAGGACGTCTCGTACTACGCGTTCGACCTGCCCTGGTACCAGTTCGTGCTGGGCTTCGCGTTCAGCGCGGTGATCGTCTCGCTGCTGGCGGCGACCGCCGTGCACTACCTGTACGGGGGCCTGCGGCTGCAGGGCCCCGGGCGGCGGGCGAGCGCCGGGGCGCAGGGCCACCTGGCCGTGCTGCTGGGCGTGTTCGTGCTGCTGAAGGCGGTGGCGTACTGGCTGGACCGGTATGCGCTGGCGGTGAAGAGCGAGTCGTACAAGAACGTCGACGGCTGGACCGGCCTGCGCTACGTGGACGCCAACGCGTTCCTGCCGGCCAAGACGATCCTGTTCTTCGTGGCGATCATCTGCGCGCTGCTGTTCTTCCTGACCCCGATCCGGCGGACCTGGGCACCGGCGCTGATCGGCTTCGGGCTGATGGCGCTGTCCGCGCTGCTGGTCGGCGGCCTCTACCCGGCGCTGGTGCAGCAGTTCCAGGTCAAGCCGAACGAGCAGGCCAAGGAGACCGCGTACATCCAGAAGAACATCGACGCGACCAGGCAGGCGTACGGCATCGCGGACGCGGCCGAACAGCAGTACACGCCGACCGACTCGACCGACGCCGACAAGCTCAAGCAGGACGCGCAGACCGTCTCGGACATCCGGCTGCTGGACCCGAACGTGGTCTCGCCGACGTTCCAGCAGAACCAGGCGCTGCGCAACTACTACGCGTTCCCCAAGACGCTGGACGTGGACCGCTACGGCGACCAGGACACCGTGCTGGGCGTGCGCGAGCTGGACCTGACCGGCGTGCAGCAGCGCAACTTCATCAACGACCACTTCAAGTACACCCACGGGTACGGCGTGGTCGCCGCCAAGGGCAACCAGGTCGACGCCAACGGCAACCCGGTCTACACCGAGCACGCGCTGCCCGCCGAGGGCGACCTGGGCGCGTACGAGCAGCGGGTGTACTACGGCGAGAAGACGACGATGTACTCCGTCGTCGGGCCCGGCATGGACGAGATCGACTACACCCGGGACGGACAGCCGGACCAGACCTCCCAGTACAGCGGCGGCAGCGGCGTCTCGCTGAACAACCCGCTGACCCGGGCCGCGTACGCGGTGAAGTTCGCCGAGCCGCAGCTGCTCTACTCGGGGGCGATCAAGGACGACGCGAAGATCCTGTACGACCGCACCCCCAAGGAGCGGGTCGAGAAGGTCGCGCCGTGGCTGTCGATCGACGCCGACCCGTACCCGGTGGTGGAGAACGGCCGGCTGGTGTGGGTGCTGGACGGCTACACCACCTCGGACGGGTACCCGTTCTCGTCCAAGACCACCTTCGGCGACGCCACCAAGGACTCGCTGACCGACCAGCGCGGCCGCACCCTGACCGCCGTCAACCAGGTCAACTACATCCGCAACTCGGTGAAGGCCACCGTGGACGCGTACACCGGCGAGGTGACGCTCTACCAGTGGGACGAGGCCGACCCGGTGCTGAAGACCTGGATGAAGGCGTTCCCGGGCACGGTGAAGCCGAAGGCGGACGTCCCGGCCACCCTGCTGCCGCACCTGCGCTACCCGCAGGACCTGTTCAAGGTGCAGCGCGACCTGCTCGGGCAGTACCACATGACCGACGCCACGGCGTTCTTCAACGGCACCGACATCTGGGAGGTGCCGGAGGACCCGACGGTCAACACCCACGAGGTGCAGCCGCCGTACTACCTGACGCTGCGGATGCCGGACGCCAAGGCGGCCAGCTTCTCGCTGACCACCTCCTTCGTGCCCTCGGGCCGCAAGAACCTGGCCGCGTTCATGACCGCCGACGCCGACCCGGGCCCGGGCTACGGCAAGCTGCGGATCCTGCGGATGCCGTCCGGTTCGGGCGCGCTCGGCCCGGCGCTGACCCAGGCGAAGTTCAACTCCGACTCCGAGGTGGCCCGCCAGCTGACGCTGCTGCGCAGCGGCACCGACTCCGACGTGGTGTACGGCAACCTGCTGACCCTGCCGGTCGGCGGCGGCATCCTCAACGTGGAGCCGGTGTACCTGGTGGCCCGCGGCGCCAAGGTGCCGGTGCTGAAGAAGGTGCTGGCGGTGTACGGCGACCACAACGTGGCGCTCGAGGACACCCTGGACCAGGCGCTGGCCAAGGTGCTCGGCGGCGCGGCTAACGGGGCCACCACCCCGACCGCCCCGGCCGATCCGCAGAACCCGGGCACCGGGACGCCGACCACGCCGACCACGCCCACGACGCCGACCACGCCGGACAGCCCGGAGGTGCAGAAGGCGCTCACCGAGGCGCAGAAGGCCTTCGACGACGGCCAGGCGGCGATGAAGAACGGCGACTGGGCGGCGTACGGCAAGGCCCAGGAGGCGCTGAAGAAGGCCATCGGCGACGCGATGGCCGCCGAGCAGAAGGCCGGCGGCGCTCCGCCCGCGGTCTCGTCCACCGCCTCGCCCGCCGCCTCGCCCGCGGCCTCGCCCACCGGCTGAGCTGCGGGAACCGGTTTGTTGGTTCACCCCGTGATCGTGATACAGTGGTTTCACCGACGCGGGGTGGAGCAGCTCGGTAGCTCGCTGGGCTCATAACCCAGAGGTCGCAGGTTCAAATCCTGTCCCCGCTACTCAGTAGCGAAAGGCCCGGAGGCATCAGCCTCCGGGCCTTCGTCGTTCCCTTTGCCATTCCTTGGGTGTCCGGTCGATTGACACCCCATGTGGTCCAGTCCAATCTGGGTCATGCCCATGACGGGCGGCCCCCACCGCCCGTCCTGATGCGTTGCAACTCCTTTACCAGTAACGGGAATTGATCGCGTTCTGGTTCCGTCTGCCGCTCTCCCCGACCGGGTGTCGGACGGCGTTCCTGCATCCCCACGTGACAGGAGAGAGGCACATCCGCATGCATCGCAACAACCGCAGGGCCTGGGCCGTCACGGCCGCGGCCGCCACGCTGCTCGCCGGAGCGGTGTCGCTGCTGGGAGCCCCCAGCGCGACCGCCGGGCCGGGCAACACGACCGGGGCCCCCGCCACCAGCGGTGGCATGAAGGTCGCGTACTTCGACCAGTGGTCGATCTACTCGAACGCCTTCTACCTCAAGAACGTCGACACCAACGGCATGGCCGGGAAGCTCGACTACCTGCTGTACGACTTCGCCAACATCGACCCCAACAACCTGACCTGCTTCGAGCCGAACTCGGCGGCCTCGCAGGACGAGAACAACCCGAACGCCGGTGACGGCGCGGGCGACTACTACGCCGACTACGCCAAGACCTTCGCCAACGGCAACAGCGTGGACAACTCCACCGACACCTGGAACCAGCCACTGGCGGGCAACTTCCACCAGCTCCAGGAGCTGAAGGCGAAGTACCCGAAGCTCAAGGTGCTGATGTCGATCGGCGGTTGGACGTACTCCAAGTACTTCTCCGACGTGGCGGCCAACGACGCCGCGCGCAAGAAGTTCGTCTCGTCCTGCGTCGACATGTTCATCAAGGGCAACCTGCCCGCGCAGGGCGGCTACGGCGGCGCCGGCACCGGCAAGGGCATCTTCGACGGCTTCGACATCGACTGGGAGTACCCGGGCGGCGGCGGCCACCTCGGCAACCACGCCTCGCCGAACGACAAGCAGAACTTCACCGCCCTGCTGGCCGAGTTCCGCAACCAGCTCAACACCCAGGGCAGCGCGGACGGCAAGACCTACGCGCTGAGCGCGGCGCTGCCGGCCGGCCAGGACAAGATCCAGTACATCGAGACCGACAAGATCGGGCAGTACCTGACCTTCGCGGACCCGATGACGTACGACATGCACGGCGGCTGGGAGGCCCAGGGGCCGACCAACCACCAGACGCCGGTCTACCAGAACCCGAACGACCCGATGAACAACGTGCCGCCGGGCAACGCCAAGTACTCGATCGACGAGGCGGTCAAGGCGTACACGGTCGGCGACTCCTCGTACGGCATCCCCGGCGGGTTCCCGGCGAACAAGCTGAACATGGGCGTCCCGCTGTACTACCGCGGCTGGACGGGCGTGGCGGCGGGGGCCAACCACGGGCTGTTCCAACCCGCCAGCGGGCCGGCCCAGGGCGCGCCGAACTCCGGCAACGTCAACGGCGTGCGGATGTACAAGGAACTGCTCGGGACGGTCGACAACCCCAGCTACACCTACTGGGACCCGGCCTCGCAGGCGGCGTACTTCTACGACGGCAACAACTTCTGGTCCGGCGAGAACGCCAAGTCCATCCAGGCCAAGATGGACTACGCGCACTGCAACGGCCTCGGCGGATCGTTCGTGTTCTCGCTGTACGACGACCCGAACGCGGCGCTGCTCAACCCGCTGATGAACGCCACCAACGGCTCGGCCGCCTCCTGCCCGGCCCCGCCGACCGGCTCGCCCAGCGCCAGCGCCTCGCCGACGAAGTCCTCCTCGCCGTCGCCGTCGACCAGCCCGTCGACCTCGCCCTCCACCAGCCCGTCGACCTCGCCGACCGGCCCGACCACCAGCCCGTCCTCCTCGCCGACCTCGCCCGGCGGCGGGATCGTGGCCAACCCCGGCCTGGAGTCCGGCGCGCTCAGCCCGTGGACCTGCGCGGGCAGCGGCGGCGCGGTGGTCAGCGGCGGCCACACCGGCTCGTACGCCCTGCAGGGCAACGCGAGCGCCGGTGACACCGCGCAGTGCCAGCAGACCGTCACGGTCAAGCCGAACACCACCTACACGCTGTCCGCCTGGGTCAAGGGCAACTACACCTACCTGGGCGTCACCGGCTCCGGCGCGGACAGCTCGACCTGGACCCCCGGCGGGAGCGCGTGGACGCAGCTGTCCACCAAGTTCACCACCGGTGCCGCGGTGACCTCGGTCACCGTCTGGGTGCATGGTTGGTACGGACAGGGCGCTTACCAGGCCGACGACTTCAGCGTGAGCTGAGGCTCCGTCAAGAACCCTTTAAGGAAGGCCCGGAGGATTTCGCCCTCCGGGCCTTCCCCCTTGCGCGCGCGGAGAGTTGATCGACTCCGGTACGATGCGTGGCCGGGGTTTGTGGGGCTCAGTGTCGGGAAATCGACAAAGAACCGAAGCGATCTCGCCGGGCTTCGGCCCCGCTCCGCCAAAACGGACGGAGCAGGTGTACGCGGTGTGCGGGTGATGCGACGATGAACCACGAGGGGGACGCGGCACGGCCGCTGACCGGCCGTCCGGTCCGGCGCGCCCCCCGGGGGAGGCGCCCAGGGCCGACGGCCCCGGGCGGATGCCGCGACACTCGGGGGGAGCGGGAGTCGGCATGAAGCTCATCGGCAACAGCGGGACGGGAGAACGACAGGCGGCCGGCACCACCCCGGACACCGGGACCGACACCGAGACCGGTAGCGGCACCGGCACCCGGGCCGCCGACCGGCCCGCCGGCCCGTCCACCGGCAGCCTGCCCGCCCAGCGCGGCACTGCGGGCGGCACCGACGTGACCGGCTACGGCCCCGAGAGCCTCGTCCACCTGACGGCCGAGCAGGTCGCCGCCGCCTCCGTCCGCGACCTCATCGACCCCGACGACGACGCCGCCGACAGCTTCGAGACTGCCCTCGCCGCCCGCGAACAGGCCGCCCTCGAAGCCCGCCACCGCGGCTCCGCCGACGCCGGCGACCCGAACGCCGCCAGCCAGCTCGGCGCCCTCCTGCTGCGTCGCGGCGACCTGCGCGACGCCGAACCGTACCTGCGCTCCGCCGCCGCCGCGGGCCTGCGCGCCGCCGCCAACAACCTCGGCGTCCTGCTCCACCAGCAGGGCCACCGCACCGAGGCCGCCCAGTGGTGGCGGCAGGCCGCCGTCGCCGGATCCGCCCCCGCCGCCCACGCCCTCGGCCTGCAACTGCGCGACCAGGGCGAGGAGGAGGCCGCCGAGTACTGGCTGCACTACGCCGCCGAACAGGGCCACCCGCTCGGCGCCTACGCCCTCGGCGACCTCATGGAGCACCGCCGCGACGTCCGCGCCGAACGCTGGTTCAAGGCCGCCGCCGACTCCGGCCACCGCGAAGCCGCCTACCGCCTCGCCCGGATGCGCGAAGCCGCCGGCGACAAGGACACCGCCGAGACCTGGTACCGCACCGCCGCCGCCCGCAGCCACGCCCGCGCCGCGCTGCGCCTGGGCGTCCTGCTCGAAGCCCGCGCCGACCTCGACGAAGCCGCCCGCTGGTACCGGCAGTCCGCCCAGAACGGCGAGGCCCGCGCCGCCTGCGCCCTCGGCTTCCTGCTCCGCGACACCGGCGACCTCGCCGCCGCCGCCGAATGGTGGCAGGAGGCCGCCGAAGCCGGCGACGGCACCGCCGCCAACGCCCTCGGCGCCCTGCACGCCGGCCGCGGCGAGAACACCGTCGCCGAACGCTGGTACCGCGCCGCCCTCGACGCCGGCGACCACAACGGCGCCTTCAACCTCGGCCTGCTCTGCGCCGGCGCCGGCCGCGAGGCCCAGGCCGAGCAGTGGTACCGCCGCGCCGCGTACGCCGGACACCGCGAAGCCTGCAACGCGCTCGCCGTCGTGCTGCTCCAGCGCGGCGACGAGTCCGGCGCCGAACCCTGGTTCTCCAAGGCCGCCGAAGCCGGCTCCGTCGACGGCGCCTTCAACCTCGGCGTCCTGCACGCCGGCCGCGGCGAGACCCGGCAGGCCCAGGAGTGGTACGCCCGCGCCGCCGCCGAGGGCCACGGCGAGGCCGCCCTGCAACTCGCCGTCGCCCAGGAACAGCGCGGCAACTTCACCGGCGCGCTCGAACGCTACCGGCAGGCCGCCGACGGCGGCTCCGCGGAGGGAGCCTTCCGGCTCGCCTCGCTGCTCGACCGCCGCGGCGACGCCGACGCCGAGGCCGAACACTGGTACGCGATCGCCGCCGACGCCGGACACCGCCGCGCCCAGGTCCGGATGGGCGTCCGCGCCGCCGAGCGCGGCGCCCTCCAGATCGCCGAGAGCTGGTACCGCCGCGCCGCCGAGGGCGGCAGCCGCAGCGCCGCCTTCAACCTCGGCCTGCTGCTCGCCCGCCAGGACAGCGAGGCCGAGGCCATGCTCTGGTACACCCGCGCCGCCGACGCCGGCCACGGCCGGGCAGCCCTCCGGCTCGCCCTGCTCGCCCTGCGGCGCGGCGAGGCCGTCCAGGCCGAGAACTGGTGCAAGCGCGCGGCGGAGTACGGCCCGGCGGAGGTTGCGGAGCGGGCGGGGCGGCTGCTGGGAGCGCTCAACGCGGAGCTCAGCGCGTAGGGGGACAGGCAGGGGCGCGGGGAACTGCGCGCGGCGGAAGGAGCACGCCGGCAAGATCGCGAAATAGTGCAACTGATCGTCCTGCGTCGCGATCTCGCTGTGCGTGCTGGGTCGGCCGCGCAGTTCCCCGCGCCCCCGTTGGTGCGCTTTCTGGTGGCGCGCTCCCCGGTGGTGCGCCCTACACGCTGAGCGAGCGCAGTGCGGCCTCGTGGAGGATGCCGTTGGTGGCGACCGCGTCCGCGCCGGTGGGGCCGTCGATGCCGTCGAGGCCGGTGAAGCGGCCGCCGGCCTCCTGGACGATGACGCAGGGGGCGGCCATGTCCCAGAGGGAGAGCTCGGGTTCGGCGGCGATGTCGACGGCGCCCTCGGCGACCATCATGTAGGACCAGAAGTCGCCGAAGGCGCGGGTGCGCCAGCAGATCCGGGTGAGGTCGAGGAAGGCGTCGAGGCGGGCCCGCTCCTCCCAGCCGCTGAGGGAGGAGAAGGAGAGCGAGGCGTCGGCGAGGCGGGAGACCTTGGAGACGTGGATGCGCTGGGACTTGGCCAGGCTGCGGCCGGCGAACGCGCCCAGGTCCTTCGCGGCCCACCAGCGGCGGCCGAGCGCGGGGGCGGAGACGATGCCCACCACCGGGACGTGCTCGCCGTCGGGCTGCTCCTCCAGCAGGGCCACCAGGGTGGCCCAGACCGGGACGCCGCGGACGTAGTTCTTGGTGCCGTCGATCGGGTCGATCACCCAGCGGCGCGGGCCGGAGCCCTGCAGGCCGTACTCCTCGCCGAGCACGGCGTCCCGGGGCCGCGCCCGCTGCAGGACGGAGCGGACGAGTTCCTCGGCGGCCTTGTCGGCGTCGCTGACCGGGGTCAGGTCGGGCTTGGTCTCGATCTTCAGGTCGAGCGCCTTGAACCGCTCCATGGTGATCGAGTCGGCCGAGTCGGCGAGGACGTGGGCGAGTCGGAGGTCGTCGTGGTAGTCGGCCATGCACGGAACCCTAGCGGACTCAGTGTCCCGAGCCGCTGAGCTGCAGGCCGATCACGCCCGCGATGACCAGGGAGATGGAGACGAGCTTGAGGGTGGAGGAGGACTCGCCGAGGAAGACCATCCCGTACACCGCGGTGCCGGCCGCGCCGATGCCGGTCCACACCGCGTAGGCGCTGCCGACCGGGAGGGTCTTCAGGGAGAGGGTGAGCAGGCCGAAGGAGCCCAGCGCGAAGAGCGCGAAGCTGATGGTGGGCCAGAGCCTGGTGAAGCCGTGGCTGAGCTTGAGGTTGACCGCGAATCCCGTTTCCAGCAGACCGGCGAGGATCACCATGGCCCATGCCATCGGGTTGACTCCCTGTCAGGTAGGACGGTGTGACCTTCCTATCGTTACCCAGCGCAGCGGCCCCAGCGACTCGTGATCGCCGTGAATTCTCAGTCCTCTTCGTGCGCCTCGCGGGTGGCCAGCAGCCGGCGCAGCGAGTACAGCCGGGCCGGGTCGGCGTGGCCGTCGGCGACCCAGGCGTCCAGCGCGCAGTCCGGTTCGTCGTGCGAGCAGGCGCGCGGGCAGTCGGCGGTGCCCGGCTCCAGGTCGGGGAAGGCGTGGATGACCCGGGACGGGTCGATGTGGGACAGGCCGAAGGAGCGGAAGCCGGGGGTGTCGATCACCCAGCCCGGGTCCAGCGCCTTCTTCGAGCCCGGCTTGGCGCCGGGCGGCGGGGGCAGCCGCAGGGCCAGCGCCGAGACGGTGGTGTGCCGGCCCCGGCCGGTGACGGAGTTGACCCGGCCGGTGGTCCGCCGGTGCTCCGGGACGAGCGCGTTGACCAGGGTGGTCTTGCCGACGCCGGAGTGCCCGATGAACACCGTGGTCCGCCCGCGCAGGTGCTCGCGGACGGCCTCCGCCCCGGCGGTCTCCAGCTCGTCGGCCCGGGTCACCACGTAGCGGATGCCCAGCGGCGCGTACGACTCCAGCAGTTCGTCGGCGGAGGCCAGGTCGGCCTTGGTGAGCACCAGCAGCGGCTCCATCCCGGCGTCGAACGCCGCCACCAGGCAGCGGTCGATCAGCCGGGGGCGCGGCTCGGGGTTGGCCAGCGCGGTGACGATGGCCATCTGCTGGGCGTTGGCGACCACGATCCGCTCGTACGGGTCGTCGTCGTCCGCGGTGCGGCGCAGCACCGAGCTGCGCTCCTCGACCCGGACGATCCGGGCCAGCGTGTCCGGCTCGCCGGACAGGTCGCCGACCACGCTGACGGTGTCGCCGACGACGACGCCCTTGCGGCCCAGTTCGCGGGACTTCATCGCGACGACCTGGCGCTCGTCCTTCGTGCCGCCGTCGACCAGGCAGGTCATCCGGCCCCGGTCCACGGTGAGGATCATCGCCTCGGCGGCGTCCTCGTGCTTGGGCCGGATCCGGGTGCGGGGGCGGGAGCCCCGGCGGCCCGGGCGGCTGCGGATGTCGTCCTCGTCGGCGTTCTTGTCGTAGCGGCGCATGCTGGTGATCCCCCGTCAGCCCTGGCCGAGGAGGTCGGCCCACATCTGCGGGAAGTCCGGCAGGGTCTTGGCGGTGGTCGCCACGTCCTCCACCAGCACGCCCTCCACGGCCAGGCCCAGGACGGCGGCGGCGGTGGCCAGCCGGTGGTCCTCGTAGGTGTGGAAGACGCCGCCGTGCAGCGGGCGGGGCCGGATCCGCAGGCCGTCCTCCGTCTCCGAGACGTCGCCGCCCAGCGCGTTGATCTCCTTGGCCAGCGCGGCCAGCCGGTCGGTCTCGTGCAGCCGCAGGTGGGCGATGCCGTACAGGTGCGACTCGGAGTCGGCCAGCGCCGCCACCGCGGCGATCACCGGGGCCAGCTCGCCGACGTCGTGCAGGTCCGCCTCGATGCCGTGGACCTTGCCGGTGCCGGTGAACTGCAGCCCGTCGTCCACGAATTCGCAGGAGCCGCCCATCGCGGTGTAGATCTCGCGCAGCTGGTCGCCCGGCTGGTACGTGTGCTTCGGCCAGTCCCGGACGGTGACCCGGCCGCCGGTGGCCAGCGCCGCCGCGAAGAACGGGGCCGCGTTCGACAGGTCCGGCTCGACCACCAGGTCGCGGCCGATCAGCGCGCCCGGGGTGACCCGCCAGACGTCCTTCTCACCGCCGTCCTCCGGCGCGTCGACCTGGCCGCCGGCCTTGCGGACCATGTCGACGGTCATCCGGATGTGCGGCAGCGAGGGCACCGGCCCGCCGGTGTTGCGGATCTCCACGCCGTGGTTGAACCGGGCGCCGGAGATCAGCAGCGCCGAGATGAACTGCGAGGAGGACGAGGCGTCCACCTCCACCGCGCCGCCGTCCAGCGCGCCGGTGCCGTGCACGGTCAGCGGGAAGCCGCCGCGGCCGCCGTCCTCGATCCGGGCGCCCAGCGCGCGCAGCGCGTCGATCACGCCGTGCTGCGGGCGCTCGTGGCTGCGCGGGTCGCCGTCGAAGTGCACCGGGCCGTCGGCCAGGGTGGCCAGCGGCGGCAGGAAGCGCATCACCGTCCCGGCGTTGCCCACGTCCACGTGCGCCGGGCCGCGCAGCCGCTCGGCCGGGATGACCCGCCACGCCTCGCCGCCGCCGGTGCCGCCGGACGCCGCGTTCACCGTCTCCTCGACCGTCACGCCCAGCGCCCGCAGGCCGTCCGCCATCAGCTGCGAGTCGCGGCTGCGCAGCGGGCGGCGCACCCAGCCCGGGCCGTCGGCGAGGGCGGCCAGCACCAGCGCGCGGTTGGTCGCGGACTTCGAGCCGGGGATCGTCACGGTCGCGTCCACGGCGGCGGTGGCGACGGGAGCGGGCCACAGGGAGTCGGTCATGGCGCCAAGTCTATGAGGCGCCGTGCCGCTACCGGGGCAGCAGCCAGGCCGCCCCGAGCCCCAGGCAGGCCAGCGCCACCGCCAGGAACGCCACCACCCACAGCGCCCCCGGCACCCCCGTCAGCCGCGCCAACTGGTCGGCGTCCGAGCCGGGCGCGCCGCCGCGCCGCCGCCGGGTCACCCACAGCTCCAGCATCGGGCGCACCCCCGCCAGCAGCAGGAACCACACCCCCAGGTAGGCGAACGCCCCCTGCCATTCGGCCGTCCCGTACCAGGACACCGCGACGAACGCCCCGCCCGTCACCAGCACCGCCAGCACCCCGAACAGGTTGCGCAGCGTCAGCAGCATCGCCGCCAGCAGCGCGATGCCGATCCACAGCAGCGCGGTGGTCCGGCCCGCGGCCAGCAGCGCCGCCCCGCCCAGGCCCAGCAGCGAGGGCGCCGGGTAGCCCGCCGCCGCGGTCAGCACCATGCCCGGGCCGGTCGGCCTGCCGGAGGAGACCGTCAGCCCCGAGGTGTCCGAGTGCAGCCGGATGCCCGACAGCCGCCGCCGGGTCAGCAGCGTGGTCAGCCCGTGCCCGCCCTCGTGCGCGATCGTCACCACGGTGCGGGTCCACATCCACACCGGGCGCACCGCCACCGCCAGCAGCGCCACCGCCGCGGCGCCCCACACCAGCCAGTGCGGAGGGTCCGGCTGCACGGCCGTCACCCGGTCCCACAGTTGTGCGAAGTCCATCCGCCGACCTCCGATCACCGTCGTCTCCCCAGCCCGGGGCGGGCAGCCTCCCACGGAAGGACGGGCCGCCGGTAGCCGGTGGTTCTGCTCCCGCCCGCTCTGGCAAGCTGGACGCCATGTGCGGACGCTTCGCCTCCTCCACCGAACCCGCCGAACTGGTCCGCCTGTTCGGCGTCGAGCAGTGGGACCCGACCGAGACGATCGCCCCCAGCTGGAACGTCGCCCCCACCGCGCGGACCTACGCCGTCCTCGACCGGGCCCCGCGCGGGCAGCGCCGCCCCGTGCGCCAACTGCACGTCCTGCGCTGGGGCCTGGTGCCCGGCTGGGCGAGCAGCCCCGAGACCGCGGTCAAGATGATCAATGCCCGGGCGGAGACCGTCCACGAGAAGCCCGCCTACCGGCAGGCGTACGCCTCCCGGCGCTGCCTGATACCCGTCGACGGCTACTACGAGTGGCAGACCGCCCCCACCGACGACGTCTCCCGCCCGCCCCGCCGCCCCTACTTCGTGCACCGCGCCGACGGCGCGCCGCTCGCCCTGGCCGGGCTGTACGAGTTCTGGCGCGACCGCGAGCGCCCCGGCGACCACCCCGACGCCTGGCTGGTCACCTGCACCGTCGTCACCACCGCCGCCGAACCGCTGCTCGCCCCCGTCCACGAGCGGATGCCGCTCTACCTCGGCCCCGACCGCTGGGACGCCTGGCTCGACCCGCACGCCGGGACCGCCGACCTCACCCCGCCCCCGCCCGGCGACCTGCGCATCCACGCCGTCCCCGACGAGGTCGGCAGGATCCGCAACAACCACCCCGGCCTGACCCGCCCGCTCACCGAGGACGACCTCACCACGCTGTTCTGAGCCCGCCCGGCCGCCGCGGCGGGGAACCGGGCCCGGGTACGCTCGGCGCCGTGCAGCAGACCGTCGAGACCCCCGCCGGGGACGCCCGGCTCCACTGGTTCCGGGCCGCCGGGGCGCGGGCCGTCCTGCTCCTGGGGCACGGGGCGGGCGGCGGCGTCGAGGCGCCCGACCTGCAGGCGCTGGCCGCCGCGCTGCCGCGGGGCGGCGTCACCGTGGTGCTCGCCGAGCAGCCCTGGCGGGTGGCCGGGCGCAAGCTCGCCCCGGCCCCGGCCGCCCTCGACGCCGGCTGGCCCGCGCAGTTCGCCGCCGCGGCCGGGGAGGGGCTGCCGGTGTACGCGGGCGGCCGCAGCGCCGGCGCCCGGGTCGCCTGCCGCACCTCCGCCGCCCTCGGCGCCGCGGGCGTCCTCGCGCTGGCCTTCCCGCTGCACCCGCCCGGCAGGCCGGAGCGGAGCCGGGCGGACGAACTGCTCGCCACCGGCCTGCCCACCCTGGTGGTGCAGGGCGGCGCGGACACCTTCGGCACCCCCGGCGAGTTCCCGGAACTGCCCGCCACCCACCGCCTGGCCGGCGTCCCGCACGCCGCGCACGGCTTCAAGGTCCCGAAGAAGGCCCCGCTGACCCAGGACGAGGCGCTGGGCCTGGTCACCGCGGCGGTCGCCGACTGGCTCCGCCGGGCCCCGGCGGCAAGGCCGCGGCGGCGGACGTGAGTTGCGCCTCGGTGCGCGGGGCCGGGAATGCGGCGGCGGCCGACGGGGTTGCACGAGGCGTCAGAACATGCCCCCGGTGGAAAGGCAGGGTCCATGGGTTCGATCGCGTGCCGCGAGCGGCCGGAAGAGCGGGCCGCGCAGTCCGCGCTCCTGCCGGACTGGTCGGAGTGGGTTGTCGCGGGCGAGAAGCCGGTCAGCCCGATATCCTCGCTTCCGGGTCGGCCCGAGGTGGGCCGTGTGCGGGTTTCCGAGGAGGTGGGTCCGGTCGTCGGGACCGATGACGCGGCCGTGTCGGGCGCTGCTGGCGCCGACCAGGGCCGACCGGAGGGCGAACAGCTCACCGGCGACGAACTGGCCGAGGCGATCGGCGAGGACACCTTCCGGGTGTCCGAGAACGAGAGCGAGCAGGCCAGGCGCGCACGCTTCGAGCGCGACGCGCTCGGCTACCTGGACCCGATGTACTCGGCGGCGCTGCGGATGACCCGCAACCCGGCCGATGCGGAGGACCTGCTCCAGGAGGCGTTCGCCAAGGCGTACGCGTCGTTCCACCAGTTCCGTGAGGGCACCAACCTCAAGGCCTGGCTGTACCGCATCCTCACCAACACGTTCATCAACTCGTACCGCAAGAAGCAGCGCGAACCCCAGCGCACCGCGGCCGAGGAGATCGAGGACTGGCAGCTGGCGCGCGCCGAGTCGCACATGTCGACCGGGCTGCGCTCGGCCGAGGCGCAGGCGCTCGACCACCTGCCGGACAGCGACGTGAAGGACGCGCTCCAGGCCATCCCGGAGGAATTCCGGATCGCGGTGTACCTCGCGGACGTCGAGGGCTTTGCGTACAAGGAGATCGCGGACATCATGGGTACACCCATCGGTACGGTGATGTCCCGACTGCACCGTGGCCGCCGTCAGTTGCGCGGCATGCTGGAGGACTACGCCCGCGAGCGGGGGCTGGTCCCGGCCGGTACCGGTGCAGGGCAGGAAGCGAAGGGCGCGGGCTCATGAGCTGCGGCGATCCGCACGAGACCGAGTGCGGAGAGGTGCTCGACCACCTCTACGAATTCCTCGACAACGAGATGCCCGAG
This sequence comes from Kitasatospora cineracea, assembly GCF_003751605.1. Taxonomy (NCBI): domain Bacteria; kingdom Bacillati; phylum Actinomycetota; class Actinomycetes; order Kitasatosporales; family Streptomycetaceae; genus Kitasatospora; species Kitasatospora cineracea. The sequence goes on along the minus strand of NZ_RJVJ01000001.1, from coordinate 363,910 downwards.
GGCGACTGCGCCAAGCTGCGGGTGCACTTCGACGAGTGCTCGCCGTGCTTGGAGAAGTACGGCCTGGAGCAGGCGATCAAGGCGCTGATCAAGCGCTCCTGCGGGTGCGACGCGCCCCCGACCGACCTGCGGGCCAAGGTGCTGGCCCGGATCGACTCGATCCGCACCCAGCGCTCGGGAGAGGTGGACACCTCGGTGATCGAGGTGTCCGCGGTGAGCGTCGAGGTGACGGTCGACGGAACGGCCGGACACGGCTCCGCGGTGGCGACCGCCGAGTAGCACTCACTCGATCGGGTGAGCTGTCGCTGCTCCGGCTGCGGCAATACGCGATCGTGCGCCGCACCCGCGCGGGCGGGCCCTATTCTCTGACGAGTCCTCACGTCGGAGGGCCCGGAACGGGCTGGGGAGGCCGAGATCGCCAGCGGAAGCGAACGCCAGCGGAGCGCCGCCGCCCTGCCGGGGCGGGCCCTGGGCTACCTGGCCGCCGTCCTGGCGGCCGCGTTCGCGGTGCTGCTCCCGCTGGCCGTCGCCGGCCCCCGGCCCGACTGGCCCCGGATCGGCCTGCTGGCCCTGCTGCACATGTGCCTGGAGTCGCTGGCGCAGGGCGCCCGCACCCCGTGCGCCCGGGTCTGGCGCCGGCTGCGCGGCCGCCCCGCCGACGAGGCCCCGGCCGACCCGCGGGGCAGCGGCTTCTTCCCGGTGCTGTTCGCGGGCGTGCTGATGCTGCCGCCCGCCGCGGCCGCCCTGGTCGCCCTGCCCGGGGCGCTGCTCGGCCCGGCCGCCCACCCGCGCGGGCTGCGCCGGGTGTGGAACGCCGCCCAACTGGCCCTGGCCGCGGCCGCCGCCGCCGAGGTGTTCCGGCTGCTCGGCGGGGTCCGGCTGCTGCTCGGCACCCGCTTCCCCGGCGCCGCGCTGGGCGCGCTGGGCGCGATCCTGACGTTCTGTCTGGTCAACGGCGTGCTGGTGGCCGGCATGGTCCGGCTGACCTGCGGCGCCGCCGGGCCCGGCGCGGCCCGGGCGCTGCGCCGGGCCGCGCCCGCCGCGCTGCTGCACGGCGCGGGCGGCCTGATGATCGCGGTGCTGTGGCAGGGCCCGTACGGGGCGTTCGCCGCCGTGCTCGGGCTGCTGCCGCTGACCATCACCGCCTGGCTGTCCGCGCAGGGCCACCGCGAGCGGACCGCGCACCGGGCCACCGTCCAGGCCCTGGTGCAAGCCGTGGAGATCAAGGACGCGTACACCCGCGGCCACAGCGAACGGGTCGGCCGGGCCTCGGTGCTGATCGCCCGCCAGCTCGGCCTGGCCGAGGACCGGATCCGCACCCTGCACTTCGCCGGGACGCTGCACGACGTCGGCAAGCTCGCCGTCGCCACCGAACTGCTGCGCCGCAACGGGCCGCTGACCGACGCCGAGCGGCGCGCCGTCGAGGTGCACCCGGTGTTCGGGCACGAGCTGGTGCGGCAGCTGGACTTCCTCGGCGAGGGCCGCGACGGCATCCTGCACCACCACGAGCGGATGGACGGCCGCGGCTACCCGCACGGGCTGACCGGGGAGCGGATCCCCGAGTTCGCCCGGATCATCTCGGTCGCCGACGCCTTCGACTCGATGACCTCCACCCGCTCCTACCGGCGCGGCCGTCCCGTCCCCGAGGCGGTCGCCGAACTGGAGCGGTGCGCCGGCAGCCAGTTCGACCCGGTGATGGTCGGCGCGCTGGTCGAGGCCGTCGCCGAGCACGGCTGGCAGCCCGAACCGCCGCCGCCCGGCGGCTGGGACGGCGAGGTGCCGGACATCCCGCTCGGCGTGCCCGAGCCGGCCCGGCTGCCCCAGCAGTCCGGCACCGGCCTGCCGGCCGGGGGAGCGGCGTGAACACCCGCCGCCGCCCGGTCCCGGCCGACCTGCTGCTCGCCGCGGCCGTCACGCTCGGGGCCGCCGCCGTCCTGCACGCGCTGGCCGACGGCGTCGCCCAGCGCGGCGTCGCCCTGGCCTTCGCCGTGCTGATCGGCCTCGGCCAGTGCGCCGGGCCCGCGCTGCCCGGCGACCGCGAACCCGCGCCCGTCGCCACCGCCGTCGCCCTCGCGTACGCGCTGCTCGGGCCGCTGCACGGGCTGCCCACCACGCACGGGATGCTGCAGGTCGCGGGCGTCACCGCGGTCGGCACCCTGCTCGGGCTCGGCGCCCAGCTCGCCGGGCAGTGGGCGCTGGCCGCCGTCCGGCACCGGCCGCGCGCCCCGCTGGCCGGCCTGGACGCCGCCGCCCGCCGACTGGTCACCGTGGCGTTCGCCGCCCTGCTGTTCCAGCCGCTGTACAACTCCGGCGTCACCGACCGGATGCCCGGACCCGCCTACGGGGCGCTGCTCGCCGGGGTCGCCGCGCTGACCGCGCTCGGCGACGCGGTGCTGGCCGCCGTCCAGCAGTGCGCCCGCACCGGGTTGCGGTACGCCGCCGCGCTGGACGACCAGCTGCACGCGCTGCTCGGCATCGGCTCCGCGCAGGTCGCCACCGGACTGCTGCTGAGCCTGCTCGCCGGGGAGGCCGGGCTGTGGGCGCTGCCGGTGTTCTGCCTGCCGCTGATCCTCGCCCAGGCGTCGTTCCGGCGGGCCGTCGCGGTGCGGGCCACCACCGGGCAGACCATCGAGACGCTGGCCCGGGCCACCGAGATCGCCGGGTACACCACCCCCGGGCACGCCCGCCGGGTCGCCGACACGGCGTGCGCGCTGGGGCGCGAACTCGGCCTCGGCAGCCGGGAACTGACGCTGCTCGAGTACGCCGCGCTGATGCACGACATCGGGCAGCTGTCGCTGGTCGAGCCCGTCCCGGGCGGGGCCACCGCGCTGCTGCCGGACGGCGAGCAGCAGCGGATCGCCCGGCTCGGCAGCGAGGTGATCCAGCGCACCGGGGTGCCTCGGCAGGTGTGGCAGCAGGTCGCGAGGCTGGCCGACCCGTGCCGCCTCGCCGACGGCCGGCACGACCCCACCCTGCCGCTGGCCTCCCGGATCATCCGGGTCGCCAACGCCCACGACGACCTGCGCACCGCCGCCGCCGACCGCCCCCGGGCCGGGCTGCTCGACCCGCTGGAGCACCTGCGGCTGGACGCCGGGCACGGCTACGACCCGGTGGTGCTGGACGCGCTGGCCCGGCTCGGCCGCCGCGGCCACCGCGCCGCCCGCGGCCCGGACCGCCGCTGCCGCCCGGCGGCCTGAATGGCCGCGCGGGGCGCGCGGCCGGGGGCGGGCGTGGTTGGATGCGGTCGTGGCGGGAAGACCCGGAGGCGGGGCGACCCGGTGACGACCGACGGCAAGGGACCAACGTGAGGATCTTCCACCGCGCACGGCACCGTCCGTCGGCGACCTGGCGGCAGACCACCGACCGTGCGTTCACCCTGATCGGAGACGGCCGCTACGAGGACGCCGGGGCGTTGCTGGTGATGGCCGCCGACCTGGAACCGTGGCTGTCCGACTCCTGGTTCAACCTGGCCCTGCTGCACAAGTTCCGCCGCGACTGGGAGCAGGCCCGCTCGGCCGGCCTGCGCGCCGTCGCGCTGCTCGACCGCCAGCACGGCGCCCCGGACTGGTGGAACCTCGGCATCACCGCCACCGCCCTGCAGGACTGGCCGCTGGCCCGCCGCGCCTGGCAGGCGTACGGGCTGCGGCTGCCCGGCGGGCCCGGGCTGGACGGGCCGATCGAGCTGGACCTGGGCACCACCCCGGTGCGGCTGTCCCCGGACGGCGAGTCCGAGGTGGTGTGGGGGCGGCGGCTCGACCCGGCCCGGATCGAGGTGCTGTCCATCCCGCTGCCGTCCTCCGGCCGCCGCTGGGGCGAGGTGGTGCTGCACGACGGCGCCCCGCACGGCGAGCGGGTCGCCGACGGCGTCGCCTACCCGGTCTTCGACGAGATCGAGCTGTGGGCGCCGTCGCCCGTGCCGACCTGGGTGGTGCTGCTGCAGGCCGCCACCGCCACCGACCGGGACGCGCTGGAGAAGACGGTGGCCGACGCCGGGTACGCCGCCGAGGACTGGACGTCCTCGGTGCGGCTGCTGTGCCGCACCTGCTCGGAGTCCCGGATGGCCATCGACGACGGCCACACCGCGCACCACGACCCGCACGACGACGGCGACCCGCTGCACCCCGGCCACCTCAGCCACCTCAGCCAGGGCTCGGCCGGCGGCCCCTGGCAGGTCGAGCGGGAGTGCGGGATCGCCGCGCCGGCCGGCCTGGTCCGGGCCCTGCTGGAGCGCTGGGCCGCGGCCTCCCCGGCCACCCGCGCCTACCGGGACCTCGAAGAGGTCTGCTGACCCGGGGCCGCCCGCGGCCGGACCGCGCCCCGTACCCTGGACCGGTACACCAGGCGGATGCGGACGAAAGCGGAACCGAGCGATGGCCGAGCAGCACGACCACGAGCACGCGCACGAGGACGAGGGGACCGGGCCCCGGCGGGTGGTCGGCGAGGAGCCCGACCTGACCAGGGGCACCGCCCGTCCGATCACCGTGGTCGGCAACCCGGTGCTGCACCGCGAGGTCAGGACCGTCACCGCGTTCGACGGCGAGCTGTCCGCGCTGATCGACGACATGTTCCAGTCGATGTACGCGGCGGAGGGCGTCGGCCTGGCCGCCAACCAGATCGGCGTCGACCTGAAGGTCTTCGTCTACGACTGCCCCGACGACGAGGGCGTCCGGCACATCGGGCACGTGGTCAACCCGGTGCTGGAGGAGCTGCCGGCCGGCCGCCGGGCGCTGGACGACGGCCAGGAGGGCTGCCTGTCGGTGCCCACCGCCTACCAGGAGCTGGCCCGCCCCGACTACGCGGCCGTCACCGGCCAGGACAAGGACGGCAACCCCGTCCGGGTCGAGGGCACCGGCTTCTTCGCCCGCTGCCTGCAGCACGAGACCGACCACCTGTACGGGTACCTGTACATCGACCGGCTCTCCAAGCGGGACCGCAAGGACGCGCTGCGGCAGATGGCCGACGGCACCCCCAAGTACGCCACCGTCCCGAACGGCTGACGGTACGGCGGAGGGCCGCACCCCCGCGGGGGTGCGGCCCTCCGTGCTGTCCTGCGGGCCGGCGGCGGCCTAGAAGTCGTCGTCGAAGGAGACCGAGCCCTCGACGGCGATCTGGTAGGCGGAGACCCGGCGCTCGAAGAAGTTGGTCAGCTCCTGGACGTTCTGCAGCTCCATGAAGCCGAACGGGTTGGTGGAGCCGTACCGGACCGGCAGGCCGAGGCGGGCCAGGCGCTGGTCGGCGACCGCCTGGAGGTACTCGCGCATCGACTCGGTGTTCATGCCGGGCAGGCCCTCGCCGCACAGGTCGCGGGCGAACTGGAGCTCGGCCTCGACGGCCTCCTCCAGCATCTCGGTGACCTGCTGGGCCATCTTGTCGTCGAAGAGGTCGGGCTCCTCCGCGCGGACGGTGTCGACCACCGACATCGCGAAGTCCATGTGCATCGACTCGTCGCGGAACACCCAGTTGGTGCCGGTGGCCAGGCCGTGCAGCAGGCCGCGGCTGCGGAACCAGTACACGTAGGCGAACGCGCCGTAGAAGAACAGGCCCTCGACGCAGGCAGCGAAGCAGATCAGGTTGAGCAGGAAGGCCCGGCGGTCGTCCTTGGACTGCAGCGAGTCGATGTGGTCGACCGCGTTCATGTACTTGAAGCAGAACTGGGCCTTCTGCGCGATGGAGGGGATGTTCTCCACCGCGGCGAAGGCGGCGTTGCGGTCCTCCGGGTCGGGCAGGTAGGTGTCCAGCAGCGTCAGGTAGAACTGGACGTGCACGGCCTCCTCGAACAGCTGCCGCGACAGGTAGAGGCGGGCCTCGGGGGAGTTGATGTGCTTGTAGAGGCTCAGCACCACGTTGTTGGAGACGATCGAGTCGCCGGTGGCGAAGAACGCGACCAGCCGGCCGATCATGTGCCGCTCGCCCTCGGAGAGCTTGGCGAGGTCGGCGACGTCGGAGTGCAGGTCCACCTCCTCCACGGTCCAGGTGTTCTTGATCGCGTCCCGGTACCGGTCGTAGAACGACGGGTAGCGCATCGGACGCAGCGTCAGCTCGAAGCCCGGGTCGAGCAGCATCTTCTTCTGGTCTTCGGAGCTCATTACTGGCAGGCCTCGCAGGACTCGGGGTTCTCCAGCGAGCAGGCGATGGCGTCCTGCTCGGCCTGGGAGAGGGAGGGGGTCTGCACCGGGACGGGGGCGGCGGTGCGGGCGGCTCCGGACGCGGCCTGGGCGATCCGGGTCGCCGGGCGGGAGCGCAGGTAGTAGGTGGTCTTCAGACCGACCTTCCAGGCGTAGGAGTACATCGAGGAGAGCTTGCCGATGGTCGGCGCCGCCATGAACAGGTTCAGCGACTGGCTCTGGTCGATGTACGGCTGCCGGGCGGCGGCCAGGTCGATCAGCGCGCGCTGCGGCAGCTCCCACGCCGTGCGGTACAGCGAACGGACCTCCTGCGGCAGCCAGTTGAACTCCTGGATGGAGCCGTTGGCGTCGCGCAGCGCGTCCCGGGTGGTCTGGTCCCAGACGCCCAGCTCCTTGAGCTCGCGCACCAGGTACGGGTTGACCTGGAGGAACTCGCCGGACAGGGTCTCGCGCTTGAACAGGTTGGAGACCTGCGGCTCGATGCACTCGTAGACGCCCGCGATGGACGCGATGGTCGCGGTCGGGGCGATGGCGAGCAGCAGCGAGTTGCGCAGGCCGACCTCGGCGATCCGGGCGCGCAGCGCGTCCCAGCGCTCGGTCCACTGCGGGTTCGCGGCACCGAAGTGGTCGACGTGCAGCTGGCCGCGGGCGGCCCGGGTCTCGCCGTACGCCTCGTGCCGGCCGAACTGCTCGGCCAGGTCGGCGGAGCGCTCGTACGCGGTGAGCATGATGCGCTCGGCGATCAGGGTGGAGAGGGCGACCGCCTCGGCGGAGTCGAAGTCGATCCGCAGCTGGAAGAAGACGTCCTGCAGGCCCATCACGCCCAGGCCGACCGGGCGCCAGCGGGAGTTGGACGTCCCGGCCTCGGTGGTCGGGTAGAAGTTGATGTCGATCACGCGGTCGAGGAAGGTCACCGCGGTGCGGACGGTGGCGTCCAGGCGGTCCCAGTCCATCGCGTTCAACAGGTCGGCGGCGGTGGCGCCGGGGGCGACGTGCGCGCCCAGGTTGACCGAGCCGAGGTTGCAGACCGCGGTCTCGGAGTCGTCGGTGACCTCCAGGATCTCGGTGCACAGGTTCGAGGAGTGCACCGTGCGGCCCGGCAGCGCGGTCTGGTTGGCGGCCCGGTTGGAGGCGTCCTTGAAGGTCATCCAGCCGTTGCCGGTCTGCGCCAGGGTGCGCATCATCCGGGCGTACAGGGTCTGCGCGGGGATGGTGCGCACGGCCTTGCCCGCCAGCTCGGCCTTCACGTACGCCTCGTCGAACTCGGCGCCCCACAGGTCGACCAGCTCCGGCACGTCCGCCGGGGAGAACAGCGACCAGTCGGCGTTGGCGTTGACCCGGCGCATGAACTCGTCCGGGATCCAGTGCGCCAGGTTCAGGTTGTGGGTCCGGCGGGCCTCCTCGCCGGTGTTGTCGCGGAGCTCCAGGAACTCCTCGATGTCGGCGTGCCAGGTCTCCAGGTACACGCAGGCCGCGCCCTTGCGCCGGCCGCCCTGGTTGACCGCCGCCACGGAGGAGTCCAGGGTGCGCAGGAACGGCACGATGCCGTTCGACTGGCCGTTGGTGCCGCGGATCAGCGAGCCGCGGGAGCGGATCCGCGAGTAGGACAGGCCGATGCCGCCGGCGTGCTTGGACAGCCGGGCGATCTGCGCGTACCGGTTGTAGATCGAGTCCAGGTTGTCCAGCGGCGAGTCCAGCAGGTAGCAGGAGGACATCTGCGGGTGCCGGGTGCCGGAGTTGAACAGCGTCGGCGAGCTGGTCAGGTACTCCAGCCGGCTCATCAGGGCGTACAGCTCGGCGACCTCGCGCACCGACTCCTCGGTGGTGCCGACCGCCAGGCCCGCCGCCACCCGCAGCAGGAAGTGCTGCGGGGTCTCGACGACCTTGCGGGTGATCGGGTGGCGCAGCAGGTAGCGGGACTGCACGGTGCGCAGGCCGAAGTACTCGAAGCGGTCGTCGGCCGCCTCGTCGATCAGCGAGTCGAACAGGCCGGCGTGCTCGGCCACGAACGCGGCGGTGGCGTCGCCGATCAGGCCCTCGGCGTGGCCCACGGCCACCGAGGAGGAGAACGAGGTGACCTGCTGGGTCGCGGCCTCGTCGCGGATCTCCAGCGCCAGCAGGCGGGCGGCCAGCTTCGAGTACTGCGGGTCCTCGGCGATCATCGACGCGGCGGCCTCCACGGCCAGCCCGCGCAGCTCGGCGAAGTCCGAACCGGCGTGGCGGCCGCGCAGCGCGGCGGCGGCGACGTGGCCGGGGTCCACCTGGGGGAGGTCGGTGCTGCGGTCGGTGAGCAGCCGGAGCAGCGCCGCACCGGGATCGGTGAAGGCGTCGGCGGATCCCTGGGACGGCAGGGTGACTGAGGCGGCGACGGTCAAGGCGCACTCTCTCCTGTGGCGGCGGCGGACGTGGCTCGGGTGTCCGGGACCGCACGCGGCCAGGGGAGGGCAGCACGAAGGAACGAGAACGCGTTCCGGCGCGCCGAAGACCACCCCCGGTCCGCCCGCGAGACCGGACGGCAAAGCTGTGCTGCATGGCGTCTGCGGGGATGCCGTGTCGCACACCGTCGGCAGGTCCTCGGACTGCGCGGGCGTCGCTGCAGCCCGCTCACCGTTGCGGGGCAGTCCCGGACTTCCACCGGATTCCCCTGCGTCGACAGCGAGAGTGAGCATACATGTTGTGGTGGCTGGATCTGGAAGCACCAGATGTAGTAGCGCGTGTCGCGTCGGCGGTGCCGCGCGTAGACAACGAAACTGCCCGGGAACCGCCTCAGAACCGCATCGTGTAGACCCACAGGTCCATTCCGGGCGCCGCCGACCAGTCCCGCCCGGGGGTGCGGACGAAGCCCAGCGCGTCGTAGATCCGGTGCGCGGCGGTCATCGACGGCCGGGTGGAGAACGCCATCCCGGCCAGTCCGAGTTCCCGGCTGCGCCCGATCGCCGCCGCCACCAGCGCCCGGCCGACGCCGCGGCCGCGGGCCGCCGCGCCGACCGCGAGCATCCGGATCTCGCCCTCGCCGGGCCCGGCGACGTCCGCCCACGCGGTGCCGCCGGGCGCGAAGGTCACGCAGCCGAGCACGGCTCCCGCGTCGTCGACGGCGACCAGGACCTCGGCCTCCCGGTCGCGGCGGGCGGCGTCGCGCAGGAGGTCGACGTACGGGGAGTCGGGGCGGGTGTGGCCGTCGCCGACGAAGGCCTCGACGCTGACCTCCCCGGCTCCGGCGAGGTCGCGCTCCAGGGCGCGGCGGACGGTCGGGGAGTGCATCCGGACAGTGTGCCGGACGGCCCCCGGCGGGGATCGGCCAGGTCCGGGTCGAAGGGGTAGCCGGTCGGCCGGTGCACGACGTCGCGGCCGGTCCGGCCGTTGCGGTCCAGGTCGCGGCCGACCAGGACGCCGAGGAGTCCGAAACTGCCGATGAGGCCCAGCAGGGCGAGCGCGGTGGTCATGCCTCCACTGTCCCGGCGGGCCGGGGCCGCCACGAGTGGCAGGAACGCACCATTGCCACGAAATCCTGCCACTGCCATCCTGGCCCCATGCGGATGCTGAACAACGTCGCCGTCGTCGTGCTGGAAGAGATCCACCCCTTCGAACTCGGGGTGGCCTGCGAGGTGTTCGGCCTGGACCGGAGCGAGTCCGGCCTGCCGGTCTACGACTTCGCCCTGGTCGGCGACCGCCCCGGCCCGATGCGCACCCACGCCGGCTTCACCGTCGACGTCCCGCACGGCCCCGAACGGATCGCCGAGGCCGACCTGGTGATCGCCACCGCCACCGGCATCCGCACCCACTACCCCGAGGCGCTCTGCGCGGCGCTGCGGGCCGCCCACGACCGCGGCGCCCACCTGCTGTCGATCTGCTCCGGCAGCTTCCTGCTCGGCGCGGCCGGCCTGCTCGACGGCCGCCGCTGCACCACCCACTGGCGCTACGCCGACCTGATGGCCGAGCGCTTCCCGCTGAGCACCGTCGAACCCGGCGTGCTGTACGTCGACGACCACCCGGTGATCACCTCGGCCGGCACCGCCGCCGGCATCGACGCCTGCCTGCACCTGGTCCGCAAGGTGCAGGGCGCCGAGGTGGCCCGGGAGATCGCCCGCCGGATGGTGGTCGCCCCGCACCGGGACGGCGGGCAGGCCCAGTTCATCAACCGCCCGGTGCCCGAGGGCGGCGGCGAGTCGCTGGCCGGGGTGCTGGAGTGGATGCGCCGCCACCTCGACCGGGAGACCGGCGTCGACCAGCTCGCCCGGCTCGCCCACATGTCGCCGCGGACCTTCGCCCGCCGCTTCCGCGAGGAGACCGGCACCACCCCGCACCGCTGGCTCACCGGCCAACGGGTGCTGTTCGCGCAGCGCCTGCTGGAGTCCACCGGGGAGGGCGTGGACGCGATCGCCGCCCGCTGCGGCTTCGGCAACGCCGCCACCCTGCGGCACCACTTCGGCCGCCGGCTCGGCACCACCCCGCAGGCCTACCGGCGGGCCTTCGGCGGCCCGCGCCGGGTCACCGGGCCGCAGCACCAGGACGCCTGAGGCTGCGCACCACGGACCCGGGACGGAGGGACGGGACGGGGGCGGAGGACGGGGACGGGGGGACGGGACGGGAGCAGGAGCAGGGCGGTCGGGCTCGGGAAGCTGTTGCCGGGAGCCGGGAGCCGGGAAGCTGTCGTCAGGCCGCAGCACCAGGGAGCCCGAGCGGGGCGCTGCGGCAGCCGGCGGGGTGGGCCGGGGCAGGCCGGGCCGGGGCGGGCCGGTCTCAGGGCGACAGGTGCTCGGTCCGGTTCCACCCGGCGGGGCGCAGCCGCCCCTCGCGGGACCGCCACAGGCTGGTCGAGCAGTTCGCCACCGGCGGCAGCGCCAGCAGCTCCTCCTCGGCCGGCCGCTCCAGCACGTGCCGCAGCATCAGCACCGTGCAGTCGTGCGCCACCACCAGCACCGGCCGGCCCGCCTCCTCCTCGCCCAGGTCGCGCAGCAGGTCGCGCACCCGCAGCGCCACGTCCAGCCAGGACTCGCCGCCCGGCGGCCGGTAGTACAGCTCGCCCATCCGGCGCCGCCGCTCGGCCTCCGCCGGGTGGTCGCGCTCGATCGCGGCCTTGGTCAGCATCTCCAGCACGCCCAGCTCGCGGTCCCGCAGCCGCTCGTCGTAGCGCACCGGCAGCCCGACCGGGACGGCGCCCAGCCCGGACGCCTGGGCCAGCGCGATCCGGGCGGTCTCCGCGGTGCGCACGTACGGCGAGCACCACACCGAGCGGGGCCGGTCGGCGGGCGGTCGCCCGGCCCACCAGCGGCCCAGGTCGCGGGCCTGGTCCTGGCCGTGCAGGGAGAGCGGGATGTCGGCGTCCCGGCAGGTGATCGGGACGGAGAGCGCGCCGCTGGCGTCCGCGTGCCGGAACTCCACGTTGGCGGTGGACTCCCCGTGCCGGGTGGCGATCAGGACCGAGGGCAGTCTCGGCCCCCCGTCCGGCTGCGGGGCCTCCGGTCGGTGCCCGTTGCGTACCGTGGTGAGGTCGGTCATGGCGGCGGCTCCCCGTGGTCGGTGGCGCGTGCGGTGCGCCCGTCTCTCCCGGGTCTCTCCAGTGAACGGGCAGTCATAACAGATGGTCGCGCCGTCACCCCAGTGTCGATCGGGGCAACGGCGCGACCACAGGGCGCACGGTGGGGAGGTCTGCGCCCCCGGTGCGTCAGTGCGCCGCCGCGGGCTGTGGAGCGCGCTCCACGGCCTCGTCGCCGGCCTCCGCGGAGTAGTCCGCCTTCGAGGTCTCGTCGGCCCCCTCGGGGGCCTTCAGGGCCCGCAGCACCAGCGTCAGGACCACCGCCACCGCCAGGTTCAGCACGAACGCGGTCAGACCGATGTAGCCGGTCTCCCCGATCACCGGGATCTTCGCGTTGCTGCCGCCGAAGTGCTTGGTGGCCGCCGAGGACACCCCCCACGCCATCCAGGTGCCGTACACCATGCCGACCGCCCAGCCCGCCAGCAGCGCCCAGCGGTGGAACCACCGGGTGAACAGGCCCGCCACCAGCGCCACCGCGGTCTGCAGGATCCACAGGCCGCCCAGCAGCTGGAAGTTGATCGCCACCTGCTTGTCCATCCGCAGCACGAACACCAGCGCGCCGACCTTCACCAGCAGCGAGGCGATCTTCGCCACCCGGGTCTCCTCGGCCGGCGTCGCGTCCGGCTTCAGGAACTCCTTGTACACGTTGCGGGTGAACAGGTTCGCCGCCGCGATCGACATGATCGCGGCCGGCACCAGCGCGCCGATCCCGATCGCCGCGAACGCCACCCCGGCGAACCAGGACGGGAACATGTCCGCGAACAGCTGCGGCACCGCCAGCTGGCTGTTGTAGCCCTTCACGCCCTTGCCCACCCCGGCCGCGATCGCCAGGAAGCCCAGCAGCGCCAGCAGCCCCAGCATCAGCGAGTACGCCGGCATGATCGCCATGTTCCGGCGCACCGTGTTGCGCGACTTCGACGCCAGCACGCCCGTCACCGAGTGCGGGTACATGAACAGCGCCAGCGCCGACCCGAACGCCAGCGTCGCGTACGCCCACTGCCCGGACGGCCCGACCACCAGCGCCCCGCTCGGCTTCCCGGTCGGCCCCGGCGTGGCGAACTTGTGCTGCGCCGCGTCGAACACGTGCCCGTAGCCGCCCAGCCGCATCGGGATGTAGACCACCGCCACGATGATCACGATGTAGATCAGCGCGTCCTTGACGAACGCGATCAGCGCCGGCGCCCGCAGCCCCGAGGAGTACGTGTACGCGGCCAGCACGCCGAACGCGATGAACAGCGGCAGGTCCTTCAGGAACCAGTTGCCGCTGCCGCCCACGCCCAGCACGTCCAGCACCGCCTGGATGCCCACCAGCTGCAGCGCCACGTACGGCATGGTCGCCAGGATGCCGGTCAGCGCCACCGCCACCGACAGCCCGCGCGAGCCGTACCGGCCGCGCACGAAGTCCGCCGGCGTCACGTACCCGTGCACCCGCGAGACCGACCACAGCCGGGGCAGGAACAGGAACACCAGCGGGTACGCGATGATCGTGTACGGCACCGCGAAGAAGCCCGCCGCGCCCGCCGCGTAGATCGCCGCCGGCACCGCGATGAACGTGTACGCGGTGTACAGGTCGCCGCCCAGCAGGAACCAGGTGATCCAGGTGCCGAAGCTCCGGCCGCCCAGCCCCCACTCGTGCAGGTGCTCGGCGTCCGCGGCCCGGCGCCAGCGGGAGGCCAGGAAGCCCATCACCGTCACCGCGGCGAAGAACAGCAGGAAGACCGTCATCGCGGTCCAGTCCACGTGCTTCACGACAGCCCCCCGTCCGACGGCCGGGCGGGCAGGGCCGGTCCGGAGCCGGCGGAGGCGGCCTTGCGGGCCGCCTCGTCGCGCCGGATCAGCAGGTACGCGGCACCGGTGAACAGCGCCGACACCGGCACCCACATCAGCTGGTACCAGTAGAAGAACGGCAGGCCGCCGAACTCGGGGGAGGTCTTGCTGTAGGACGGCACCCACAGCACCACCACGATCGGCACCAGCAGGCACAGGCCCGCCAGCACCCGGGCGGGGGAGACCACGGGCGGTGCGCCCGGGGCAGGGACTTGCGACGACGACACGAGCGGCTCCCGGATGACGAGGAGTCACCTCAGTGGCACCGCAACGCACATGCCTGTGCGCCCGCCGAGCAGCACCCTCGGTGATCGAAAGGTCCCCGAGAGGCTAGGGCAGCGGAGCGACCCGTGTCACTACCCTGTCAACCCGGATCGCCCCGGTACCCCGAACAGGTCAGGCCGCCGGGCCGCCCGGCCGGGCCGCCCGGTCCAGGACGGCCGGTTCAGGACGGCCGGTTCAGGACGGCCGGTTCAGGACGGCCGGTTCAGGCGGGTGATGAACTTGTAGCGGTCGCCCCGGTAGATCGAGCGCACCCACTCGACCGGCGCGCCGTCCGCGTCGAAGGAGTGCCGGGACAGCTGCAGCATCGGCAGGCCCAGGTCGGAGCCGAGCAGGCCGGCCTCGCGCGGGTTGGCCAGGGTGGTCTCGATGGTCTCCTCGGCCTCCGCGACCGTCACCCCGTAGACCTCGCGCAGCGCGGTGTACAGCGAGTTGTGCTTGGCCAGGTTGCGCCGGAGCGCGGGGAAGCGCTTGGCGGACAGGTGCGCCACCTCGATCGCCATCGGGTCGCCGTTGGCCAGCCGCAGGCGCTCGATCCGCAGCACCCGGCCGCCGGGCTTGATGTCCAGCAGCGGGGCGAGCCGGTCGTCGGCCGAGATGTAGGCGACCTCGACCAGCCGGGAGGTCGGCTCCAGGCCCTGGGCCCGCATGTCCTCGGTGTACGAGGTGAGCTGGAGGGCCTGGGCGACCTTCGGCTTGGCCACGAAGGTGCCCTTGCCCTGGATGCGCTCCAGCCGGCCCTCGACGACCAGCTCCTGCAGGGCCTGCCGGACGGTGGTGCGCGAGGTGTCGAACTGGGCGGCCAGCGCGCGCTCCGGCGGGACCGGCGTGCCGGCCGGCTGGGTCTCGGTCAGCTGCAGCAGGTGCCGCTTGAGCCCGTAGTACTTGGGGACCCGGGCCGTGGCGGTGGCAGGGCCGGTCTGGGTCGGCACGGTGGAGCCCTCGGCGAGCGCCGCCGTGTCCCTGTCGCCACTCATGGCAGCTCTCACTCCTCGTTGGAGGCGGTCCCTTAACGGACCCCTAAGTCCTATGTAACAGCACATGTTTGCACGCACGGGAGACCGGAGGTGAGCCCCGGCCGCATTCGCGCCCCCGCGGCGGGCCCGCGGGCGGGTACGCGACGGGCCCGGAACGGGCGCCTGGCGCCCGCCCCGGGCCCGCCCCGAGTGTCTCAGCCGGCCTTGGCGGCCGTCACCGCGAGCCCCGCCAGGGCCTCCGCGGCGGCGATCGCGCAGACCCGCGAACCGCCGTAGGTGGCCAGCGTGGTCACCCCGCTCGGGGCGAACAGCTCGGCCGTCCCGTGGGCGGTGCCGATCTCCACCACGACCGCGTCCGGCCGGTGCTCGACCAGGGCCAGCGCGGCCCGGCGCATCCAGCCGTGCCGGTGCGCGTCGCGCACCACCAGCACCAGCGGGCGGCCGACCGCCGCGCCGAGCAGCGGGGCGGTGTCGATCTCGGCGTCCTCGGCGGCCACCGCGACGTGCAGCAGGCCGGAGCCCTCGGTCACGGTCGCGGGCGGGGCGACCCGGCTGGAGGTGGTGCCGGGCACCAGCTCGGCCAGCGGGCCGGCCACGCCCCACGGGGTCTCGTCGCCGGCCGCGATGTTCGCGCCGGGGGAGAACTCGACCACGTGCGGGACGCCGCCCAGCGGGCGCAGCTCGCCGGTGACCCGCAGCGCCCGGCGGGCGGCGGTCAGGCCGACGCCGACCTCGGCCTGCTGGCCGACCAGCGAGGCCCGCAGCCCGGACGACCAGCGGGCGACGGCCCGGTTGCGCTCGGCGGCCTCGTGCAGCCGCTCGGCGGACAGCCGGCCCTCGCGGACCGCCCAGACCAGGGCGTCGCGCAGGTAGACGAAGGCGTCCTCGTCCTGCAGGCCGCCGCCGACGCAGATGGTGTCGGCGCCGGCCGCGACGGCCCGGACCGAGCCGGCCGCGACGCCGTGGGTGCCGGAGATGGCGCCCATCTCGATGCCGTCGGTGACGATCAGCCCGTCGAAGCCGAGCTCCTCGCGGAGCAGGCCGGTGAGGATGCGCTGCGACATGGTCGCGGGCAGCTGGGCGTCGTAGGCGTCGAACAGGATGTGCGCGGTCATGATGCTCTTCACGCCGGCCGCGATGGCGGCGCGGAAGGGCAGCAGGTGCGCGGCGAACTGGTCCAGGGCCAGGTCGATCCGGGGCAGCCCGAGGTGCGAGTCGCCGGCCGTGTCGCCGTGGCCGGGGAAGTGCTTGGCGCAGGCCGCGACGCCCGCGGACTGCAGGCCGCGGACGTACGCGGCGGTGTGCCGGGCGGCCAGCTCGCCGTCGCCGCCGAAGGAGCGGACGCCGATCACCGGGTTGTCCGGGTTGGAGTTGACGTCCGCGTCGGGCGCGTAGTTGAGGTTCACGCCGACGCTGGACAGGTCGAAGCCGATGGAGCGGGCGACCCGCTCGGTGAGGTCGGTGTCGTCGACCTCGCCGAGCGCCAGGTTGCCCGGGTAGGAGGAACCGCTGACCACCTCGAGGCGGGTGACGTCGCCGCCCTCCTCGTCGGTGGCGACCAGCAGGTCGCCGTTGAGCGCGTACAGCTCCGAGGTCAGCGCGGCGACCTGCTGCGGGGTGCGGATGTTGCGGCCGAACAGGGCGACGCCGCCGAGTTCGCCGTCGCCCAGTCTGCGGCGCAGCCACTCCGGCGCGGTCAGACCGGCGAAGCCGGGCTGCAGGACCGCTCCGGCGTCGCGGAGGAGATCGGCGCTTTCCGTACCGGGCATCGCCTTGGTTCCTTCCCTGGAGGTGAGAGAGGTGTTTCAGGTGCAGTGGGGGTGGGGGAGGGGGCTTAGCCCTTGACCGCACCGGCGGTGAGACCCGCCGACACCTTCTTCTGGAAGAACACGAACAGGATGATCACGGGCAGCGAGACCAGCAGGCCGCCGGCCATCTGCGCGCCGTAGTCCGCGCCGCGGGTGGGAGTGGTCGAGTAGAACGTCAGCCAGGTCATCGAGGTGTTCATGCCGCTGGTGCCCAGCAGGGTCTTGGCGACGATGAACTCGTTCCAGGCCTGGATCCAGCTGTAGACCGAGGTGGTGATCAGGCCGGGCAGGGTGAGCGGCAGGATGACGCGGAAGAACGCGCCCCACTGGGTGCAGCCGTCGACCATCGCGGCCTCGTCCAGCTCCGCCGGGATGTTCACGATGAAGGAGCGCAGCGTCCAGATCACGTACGGGACGGTGAAGACCAGGTAGGCGAGGATGACGCCGAACAGGCCGCCGGTCATGTTGAGGCTGTTCATCACCACGAACAGCGGGATGATGATCGCCAGCAGCGGCACCATCTGGACCACCAGCATGGTGACGATGAAGAAGTTGCGGCCGCGGAAGTTGAACCGGGCCACGCCGACCGCCGCCAGGAAGCCGACCGCGACGCCCAGCACGACCGCGCCGAGGGTCAGCACCAGGGTGTGGCCGAGGCTGGGCAGGAACTGGTCGTCGTCGAAGATCGTCCGGTAGCTGTCGAGCGAGAACGAGGAGGGCCAGAAGGTCGGGTCCTTGGAGATCAGGTCCCGGTTCGTCTTGAACGTGGTGATGATCATCCAGTAGATCGGGAAGGCCATCACGACCGCCACGACCAGGGCGACGGTGTTCCAGACCCAGGTCATGGCGCCGCTGCGGCCGACCTCGGTCTCCTTGGACTTCTTCCGCTTGGCCGGGGCGAGCGGCAGCGGGGTCTTCGGAGCGGTGGTGGAGACGTCCGTGGTCATCGCTCGTTGGCTCCGATCTTGAGCATCTGGCGGATGTAGTACACGAGAACCGCCAGCATCATGACGATCATGGCGATCGAGATCACCGAGGCTTCGCTGTACCGGGAGGCGACGATGCCCTGCATGTACAGGTAGGTGCCGATGGTCCGGTAGCCGGGTTCGGGCGAGGTGTTGCGCAGCGCGAAGATCTGCGCGAAGACCTGGAAGTCCCAGATGAAGCTCAGCGCGGTGGAGATCATCAGGAACGGCCGGATGACCGGCAGGGTGACGTTGCGGAACGCCTGGAAGCTGTTGGCGCCGTCCAGCTTGGCGGCCTCCATCAGCTCCTTGGGCACCTGGGTCAGCGCGGCGTACAGGCCCAGGACGAGGAAGGGCAGCGCGCCCCAGATGACGACCGCGGCGCCGACCACGTAGAGGCCGACGTGCGCGTCCGCGAACCAGTCGTAGTTCTTCCAGCTCTCGTCGCCGGTGACCAGGTACGCGATGTAGTCGACGACGCCGCCCTGCGGGGAGAACAGCCAGCGGAACACCTGGCCGTTGACCAGGGCCGGGATCGACCAGACGAACATCATCACCGTGATCACGGTGACCCGGACCCAGTTGGAGACCCGGTTGAGCAGCAGTGCCAGCGCCATGGACAGCACCATGGAGAGGATGACCAGCTCCGCGGTGAAGTAGATCGAGCGGAGCACGACCTCCCAGAACTCGCTGTCGCCGAAGACCCGGGAGAAGCCGTCGAAGCCGACGTACTTCGCCCGCTCCGGGTGGACCAGCAGCGCGTACTTGTTGACGTTCTGGAACGCCAGGTCGATCAGCCGGTACAGCGGGTACGCCAGAACGCCCGCCAGTACGACGACCGCGGGCAGCAGCAGGGTGTAGGGGATGTAATGGCCGGCCGCGAAGAACCCGCGCCGCTGCGGCTTCCCCGTCGGGGCAGGCCCCTGGTTCTCGGACCGGGTCACGGTCTCGTTGGTGGTCACACTCATCAGGGTCCTTCCCGGGCCCGCGGATCTGGTCGGTCCTGGCGCACGGGTGGGCAGTCCGCGGTATCGCGGACTGCCCACCCCCTTATCCGGCGCTCAGTGCGGTGGTCCGTCCGGGGAGCACCGTTGGACTCCCCGGGCCGACCTGCGGTTCAGCTGGAGCTGGATCAGCCGTTCAGGGTCTTCAGGAGGTCGTCGTTCGCCTTCTTCAGCTCGGTGGCCGGGTCGCCACCGGCGGCGATCGCACCGAAGGCGGTCTTCAGCGCGGTCTCGTTGGTGCCGGACCACAGCGGGGTGTTCGGGATGAACCAGGTCTCGCCCTGGGCCGCGTCACCGGTCGCCTTGTTCGCCGGGTCGGCGGCCTTGTAGGCGTCGACCAGGTTCTTGGCGTTCGGGATGGCGTGCTTGGCGAGCAGGGTCTGCTGCGCGGTGTTGGTGAAGATCTGCAGGAAGGTCGCGCCCAGGCCGGCGTTCTTGGCGTTGGTCGGGACGGCCAGGTCGGAGCCGCCCAGGAAGGCCGGGGTGGTGCTGCCGGCCGCGGCGCCCGGGAGGGCGAAGGTGCCGAGCTTGTCCTTCAGGGACGGGTCGCCGGTCTTCGGGTCGGCCACGGAGGAGACCTCCCAGCCGTTGCCGACGATGGAGGCGATGTTGCCCTTGGCCATCAGGGCGTCCTGGGTGGCCTCGTCGGAGGTGGTGCCACCGGTGGAGAAGTTCTTCTGCAGGTCGTTCCAGGTCGAGATGCCCTCGACGAACTTCGGGTCGGCCAGGGTGCTGGCCCACTTGTCGCCGTCCTTCTTGGCGATGACGTTCTTCACGCCGTAGGTGCCCGCGCCGAAGGAGACGGCGGTGTACCAGTTCTGACCCGGCAGGTACATCGCGGAGAAGCCCGGGGTGCTGGCGTTGGCGGCCTTGACCTTGGTCAGGGCGTCCTTCAGCTCGGCCAGGGTGGTCGGGGCCTGGGTGACACCGGCGGCCTCGAAGAGGTCCTTGCGGTAGATCACGACGCGGGCGCCGGCGTAGTACGGGACGGCGTAGGTCTTGGAGCCGTCGGGGGACTGGCCGGAGGCGGCCAGCGAGTCCAGCCACTTGTCCGAGTTGTCGAACTTGCTCTTGACCGAGGTGAGGTCGACGAACGAGTCGGCGTCGATGTACTTGGCGGCCTGGGTGTTGCCGACCTCGATCGCGTCGGGGGCGTTGCCCGAGAGCAGGGCGGTGTCGAGCTTGGTGGTGTAGTTGGTCCAGGTCTGCCACTGGATGTCGACGTCGGCGCCGGTCTTCTGCTTGAACTCGGCCTTCGCCGCCTCGACGACCTCGTTCCAGCCCTTCTGGGCGTCGTCCATCAGCCAGACGGTGATCTTCTTGCCCTTGCCGTCCGTGCTCAGGACATCACCGCTCGACTTGCTGCCGGACGAAGACGACGAGCAGGCCGAGGCGACGAGCACGGTGGCGATAGCGGCCACGGCTGCGATCTTGCGGTTCAAACCATCCTCCAGAGGGATGAGCAAGGTAGGGCACCGGGCTGCTGGGCCGACTGGCCTGGAGCTGCGTTGTGCCGTATGTGGGGAACGTCACCGGGTGACACGGGCACGAACTGCCGGGGCCGGCGGGTCGGTCCGTGAGGTGGAGTAGACCATTGGTTTAGACCAACGCCTGGAGGTTGGCATGGACCAATGACGAGCGTCAAGGGTTCAAAGAGCGGTTGCACAAGCCGTTATCAACGCTTGACTCGGCCGTGTTGGACTGGACCAACCCCGGGAGGAAATGGGACCTATCGGGACACCTCGCCGCCGCGGCGGCGGAGCGGGTGGTCCGGGACCGCATATTTGTGCGGTCATGTCAAGGGCGGGTTCGGGCCCGGACGCCGACCCGGCGCCGGCCGCGGCCGGGCCGGACGCCGACCCCCGTGCCCGTCGCTCCCGTGCCCGCGCGTGGGGCGCGCTCGCGTGCGAGGCGCCCCCGCGCGGGCCCGCGGGCCCCGGGCCGGGCCGAAAGCGGCGGAGTTTCCCGGCCGAATGGCGCGGGCCGAATACCGGGCCCCGGCCGCCCCCGGATTTCCCCGTCGCGGCCGCGAAAAACCGGCCGGCAATCACCGCCGGGAGTTCCGCCGATTTCCCCGGACCGGCGGCCGGCCCGCCGCGGGCCCCGGTGTTTTGCCCCCTGCCGGCCGGGGTCGCCCCGGCGCCGGGCGCCGCCCACCCGTCCGTCGGCGCACCGTCCCGGGCCGCCCGTCGCAGGTCCGGCCCCCGGCGGCCGGCCCCCGGCGGCGCCGATCCGGTGCGTCGGGGAACTCGTGCGTACTCGACGGACGGCGGCCCGCCCCGCCCGTCCGCCCGGCACTCCCGGCGCCCCGGGCCGGGCCCGCCGGTGCCGCGGCCGGTGGGGGAAACCCCGGCCGCCGGGGCCGGGAAATCGGGTGGCCGGGGATTTCCGGAATTGCGCTCGATCCATTCCTCTCACCCTGGGTCACCTTAAGTGAGCCTAAAGTCATGCACAGGGCACTTCCCCGCCGGTGGTTGACGTGGTCGGGCCAAGGAAGGCAACGGATTGACAACGAGCAGGGTGCGAAACCGCACCCGCATTGACGCCCCAAATTGGTCTAGGCCAAGATCCGGAAATCTGGTCTGTACCACCGCGCAGACCTCCCCGCCCCCATCCGGAGGATTGCGTGAAGCGTCAGGTACTGGCCACGCTCAGCACCGCCGCCCTGCTGGCCACCGCCGCGGGCTGCTCGTCCGGCAGCCCGTCGTCTTCGGCGTCGAACGCCGACACGAAAAACATGACCGGCACCGTGACCGTGTGGCTGATGAACGACGCCCAGAAGAGCTGGCCCGAGCTGGTCCAGCAGGTCAACGACGAGTTCGCCCAGAAGTACCCGAAGGTCCAGATCAAGCTCAGCTACCACGACTGGCAGACCAAGGTCTCCGAACTGGACGCCGCGATCGCCGCCGGCCAGGCCCCGGACGTGGTCGAGCTGGGCAACACCGAGACGCTGAAGTACATCGTCAACGGCTCGCTGCTGGCCGTGGACCGCGCCGGCTTCGACAACGCGGACAACTGGATCAAGGGCCTCTCCGACACCTGCACCTACAAGGACACGCTCTACTGCGTGCCCTACTACGCGGGCGCCCGGGTCGGCGTCTACAACTCGAAGATGTTCCTGGACGCCACCGGCTCCGCCGACCTGCCGCAGAACGAGGACGACCTGACCGCCGCCCTCGACAAGGTGCAGAGCAAGTTCAAGGGCACGACCGGCTACTCCTCGCTGTACCTGCCCGGCCCCTACTGGTACGCCGCGATGTCCTACGTCATGGCGTACGGCGGCTCGATCGCCAAGTTCGACCAGACCGGCAACTGGCACGGCACCCTGCACGACGCCAAGTCCCAGCAGGGCCTGCAGCACTTCGTCGACCTGGTGAAGAAGTACAACAAGAGCGGCGACTACAAGGTCAACGAGGCCGAGCAGGCCAACGTGCTCGGCCACGAGAAGGCCGGCCTGATCTACGCCAACGGCTGGGAGCTGAGCACCGCGATCGCGCCGATCACCGGCACCCCGGCGCTCAAGGACTCGCTGCGGCTCGCCGCGATGCCCGGCCCGGGCGGGAAGCCGCTGCCGTCCTTCATCGGCGGCTCCGACCTAGCGGTCACCGCCAAGTCGCAGAGCGCGAAGATCGCCACCGACTGGGTGCGGATGTTCACCAGCACCAAGTCCGAGCAGGTGCTGGCCGACAAGGACACCCTGCCGAACAACCTGGTCCAGCTGGCCCCGCTGAAGAACAAGCCGGCCACCGCCGCGGCCGCCAACGCCGTCCAGGACGCCTGGTTCACCCCGCTCGCCCCCGGCTGGGGCGCGGTCGAGAAGCAGAACATCCTGGTCAACATGCTGAACGCGGTCTTCGCGGGCAAGAGCGTCGACGAGGCCACCAAGGAGGCCGACGCGCAGATCGACCAGCTGATCAACAACCCGGGCTGACCGGCGCGCGACCGGGACGCCGGCCCGCCGGCCGGCGTCCCGGTCCTTGAGACCGGGCCCCGACGCACCGTCACGGAGTGTGCTGCGGGGCCCGGTCGCACGTAGGATCGGCACAGAACAGTTCCATGCAGCGAGGGTGCGGACTCGCCGCCGTTCAGAGGTCCCCGTCGGGCGTCCCGCCCCACGGGGTAGAACCATCTCTCCACGGAGGCACACCCCGATGTCCGACCCGCAGACTGTTTCCGTACCCGGCAGGATCATGTCGGCGGAGATGGCCGAGCAGCCGGCCGTCCTGCAGCGCATCCTCGACGAGGGTGCGCCCGCGATCCGTGAGATCGCCGCGCAGATCGCCGCCCGCAACCCGCGCTTCGTCCTGCTCACCGCCCGCGGCACCTCCGACAACGCCGCGCTGTACGCCAAGTACCTGATCGAGGTGCTGCTCGGCAAGCCGGCCGGCCTCACCTCGATGTCCACCACCACCGCGTACGGCGCCAAGCCGGACCTCGCCGACTGCCTGGTCATCACCGTCAGCCAGTCCGGCGGCTCGCCCGACCTGGTGGCCTCCACCAAGGCGGCCCGCGAGGCCGGCGCGATCACCCTGGCGGTCACCAACAACGCCGCCTCGCCGCTCGCCGAGGTCTCCGAGTTCCACATCGACGTGCTGGCCGGGCCGGAGAAGGCGCTGCCCGCCACCAAGACCTACACCGCCGAGCTGCTGGCGCTGTACCTGTTCGTCGAGGGCCTGCGGGGCGGCGACGGCTCCGCCGCGAAGGTGCTGCCCGAGCTGGCGGCGGGCATCCTGGCCCGGCAGGGCGAGGTCAAGGACCTGGCCGAGCGCTACCGCTTCGCCCAGCGCCTGGTCATCACCTCGCGCGGCTACGGCTACCCGACCGCCCGCGAGGCGGCGCTGAAGCTGATGGAGACCACCTACATCCCGGCCTCCCCGTTCTCCGGCGCCGACCTGCTGCACGGCCCGCTGGCCATGGTCGACAACGTCTCGCCGGTCATCGCGATCGTCCCGGACGGCAAGGGCGGCGAGGCCCTGCAGCCCGTCCTGGACCGCCTGCGCGGCCGCGGCGCCGACCTGGTCGTGATCGGCCAGCAGGCGCAGGTGGAGGCCGCCAGCGCGGGCTTCGCGCTGCCGGCCGGCGTGCCCGAGGAGGTCCAGCCGATCCTGGAGATCCTGCCGCTGCAGCTGCTGGCCTACGAGGTCACCATCGCCCGCGGCCAGGACCCGGACGCCCCGCGCGCCCTCGCCAAGGTCACCGAGACGCACTGACGGCGCAACGCCGACGGCCGCCCCGCGAGATCCTCGCGGGGCGGCCGTCGTGCTGTTGCGGGGCGTCCGGCCCGGGGCCGGAAAACACTACGGGCCACGGCGCCGACACAGGACCCTCAACCCGTGCGGCACCGTAGCCCGGAGCTGTATGCCGGAGGCGGGGACCGTCCGAGAGTTGTGCGGGACCCTCGAACGACGCCTCCGACCGAGGAGGGGCCTCGCGCGGTCAGGGCAGTTGCGCGGAGGGCCTCTCCTTGGTGCATGTTCATTGTGGACTAGACCAATTGTGGTTGTCCAGAGGCGGCCCGCAATTGGTCTGGACAACGTGGGCCGAGGCGGACGGCGATACCCTCACCGTGTGCCCTCGCTGAACGAACTCGTCCGCCGCCACACCACCCTCACCGGTGCCGACGTGGAGTGGCTGCACCTCCTGGTCTCGGAGTGGCAGCTGCTCTCCGACCTGTCCTTCGCCGACCTGGTGCTGTGGATCCCCACCTGGGACGGCATCCGCTACGTCTCGGTGGCCCAGATGCGGCCCAACACCGGCCCCACCTCGTACCAGGACGACATGGTCGGCCACCTGGTGCCGCGCGGCCGCCGCCCGCTGCTGGACGCCGCCTACGACGAGGGGCGGATCGTCCGCGAGGGCGACCCGGAGTGGCGGGAGGAGGTGCCGGTGCGGGTGGAGTCCATCCCGGTGCGACGGGACGGCAAGGTGCTCGGCGTGATCGCCCGCAACACCAACCTGCTGACCGTCCGCACCCCCAGCCGGCTGGAGCTCACCTACCTGCAGAGCGCCTCCGACCTGGCCCAGATGATCGCGGCCGGCAGCTTCCCCTTCCCGGGCGCCGAACAGGCCGACATGGACGCCGCGCCCCGGGTCGGCGACGGCCTGATCCGGCTCGACGTGGAGGGCGTGGTGACGTACGCCAGCCCCAACGCGCTCTCCGCCTACCACCGGCTCGGGCTGACCACCGACCTGGTGGGCAGTCACCTCGGCCAGAGCACCGCCGAACTGGTGCCGCCTAGCCGCGGCGCGGTGCACGAGGCGCTGGTGAAGATGGCCAGCGGCTGGGCGCCCCGGCAGACCGAGATCGAGGCCCAGGGCGGCGTGGTGACCCTGCGGACCATCCCGCTCAAGCCCAAGGGCACCCCCACCGGCTCCCTGGTGCTCTGCCGGGACGTCACCGAACTGCGGCGCCGCGACCGCGAGTTGATGACCAAGGACGCCACCATCCGGGAGATCCACCACCGGGTGAAGAACAACCTGCAGACCGTCGCCGCGCTGCTGCGGCTGCAGTCCCGCCGGATGGACTCGCCGGCCGGCCGGGCCGCCCTGGACGAGGCCGTCCGCCGGGTCGGCTCGATCGCCATCGTGCACGAGACGCTCTCCCAGGCCCTGGACGAGTCGGTGGCGTTCGACGAGATCGCCGACCGGGTGCTGGCCATGGTGATGGAACTCTCCCAGGACGGCCGGGTGGTGGCCCGCCGCAGCGGCTCCTTCGGCATCCTGTCCGCCGAGGTCGCCACCCCGCTGGCGATGATCCTCACCGAACTCACCCAGAACGCCCTGGAGCACGCCTTCGGGCCCAGCGCCTCCGGCAGCATGGAGGTCAGCGCGCTGCGCGGCCGCGCCCCGGCCGGCGGCAAGGGCTGGTCGGACACCTGGAACAACGGCGTGAAGGCCGAGGAGTACCTGCTGATCACCGTGCAGGACGACGGCCGCGGCATGCCCGAGGGCTTCGACCCGCAGCAGGCCGGAAACCTCGGCCTGCAGATCGTCCGCACCCTGGCCACCGGCGAACTCGGCGGCAGCTTCGACATGGTGGCCGCGCCCGAGGGCGGCACCAAGGTGGTGCTGGAGATCCCCGTCCGCTGACGGGGCCGCCCCGGCAGGGCCGCGGAGACAGAAACGAGGCCCTGCCGACCGGGGGGGTGGGTCGGCAGGGCCTCTCGACCCGGTCCGGCCGTCGGGGGGAGTCGGCCGGAACGGGGGCTTCTGGTGTGGCGCGACGCCCGCCTCCGTGCATTGCACACGGTGAGCGCCACAGGCCAACGATATTGCTCTGCGTGAACAGTATCAAGTGCCCGGACGGCTCGCGTCGTCGGCCCCGCGGATCGAGCGGGGCCCGTTCGGGAAGGCTCGGCCGGCCAGTCGCGGCCGAACCCTTGATCGTGGGTTGATCCGTACTACTGCTGACGGTGCGTCAGCGGGTGTGTCAGGCGGTGCGGGCGCGGTTGCGGGCAGCGCGGCGCTTCATCGCGCGACGCTCGTCCTCGCTCATGCCGCCCCAGACGCCGGCGTCCTGGCCGGTCTCCAGCGCCCACTGCAGGCACTGCTCCATCACGGGACAACGGCGGCACACGGCCTTGGCTTCCTCGATCTGCAGCAGAGCAGGGCCGGTGTTCCCGATCGGGAAGAACAGCTCCGGGTCCTCTTCGCGGCAGACAGCGCGGTGGCGCCAGTCCATGGTCGTCCAACTCCTCCGGTCGACGGGCTGCGGCCCGCGACTCACTCGAATGGCTTGTGAATGTGAACGCTTTCACGAATCCCGCAACAGCAAAAGGGACCTAAGGCCCATCGGGCCCGGGCGGTCTGTGCTGAGGGGGGTTCGGCGATTCGAGGGGCTCTCCCGCGGTGTCCCGCTGCGGTGTGTCCCGATCGCCATGTAGAGGTTCGCAAACCTCGAAGCCGGATACAACCCCCTTCGGCAAGAAATTTTTGATTCTTCGGTGTCGCCTACCTCACAGGCGGTACTTCTATGGGGTGAAGGGGTTCGAACGTTCGAGTGCAAGGCAAGCCCCCCCTTCTGGTCACACAATCACACGCAGTGCCCGCCGTACGCCTGTGAAACTGACGCGACTCCTGTCTCCAAGGTGGTCCCCGTCGACCTGAAACGGGGCCGGTTCCTCTGAAACCAAGGTGAAGTGCCGAACGTCGTGATAGGAGACGAGGTGCTTGCCGGACGGGCCGGGCGGGCGTTCGCCCCCCTCCGCGGCGGGCAGCGGACGGAGGATCTGACGGACCGTTCGAGCGGTCCGGAACGCGGTCATTCGAGTGATGCCGAAGATGTCCAGATCGGTTTCGAAGGACGCCGACGGCGAGGGGAAGACCGGACGGGAACCCAGGAACGTCCACGGTGAAGTGTTCGACACTATGGCCATCACCATGCCCGGCACCGGGTCCTCGCCATTGATCTCCAGGGAGATCGGCCCCGAACGGCGGTGTTCACGCTCGGTGATGTAGTGCCGGAGCGCCTCCACCAGGTAGAGCGCGTGGGTGGATTTGCGCCCCGCCCGGCGCTGGTGCTCCACCCGGCCCACCACGCCCGCGTCGAAACCCAGGCCCGCGGTGAAGGTGAACCAGCGGTCCGGCAGCCCGTCGGTCAGCGCCTTGCCCAGGCCGATCGCCCGCTCCCGACGGCCCGCCAGCGCGTCCAGCAGCGCGCCGGTCGCCTCCACCGGGTCGTTCGGCAGGCCCAGCGCGCGGGCGAACACGTTGGTCGAACCGCCCGGCACCACCGCCAGCCGCGGCACCCGCTCGCCCGGCCCGTGCGTCAGCAGGCCGTTCACCACCTCGTTGACCGTGCCGTCGCCCCCCAGCGCCACCACCAGGTCCACCGAGCCGTCCTCGGCCGCCTGCCGGGCCAGGTCCCGGGCGTGGCCGCGGTACTGGGTCTGCGCGACGTCCAGTTTCAGGTCGCTGCGCAGGGCGTGGATCAGCACGTCCCGGGTCCGGCCACTGGTGGTGGTCGCCTTCGGGTTCACGACCAGGAGAGCGCGCATGGTGATCAGCCTACGACCCGCCCGACATAAGCCCACCGCTACCCTGGCCCGGTGACCGCTGAATCCGCCCCCGCCCCCGCCCCCGCCGCCCGGCCCGTTCCGCTGCTCGTCGGTGCGGCGACCACCGCGCTGGAGGGCGCGGCCATGGCCGGCTGGGGCGTCTACAACCTGCTGTCCGGCTTCACCGGCGCGGACGCCGACTTCGGCCGCGCCGAGCTGGGCGGCGCCGTCCTGCTGCTGATGGGCCTGCTGCCGCTGCTGGCCGCCCGCGCGCTGCTGCGCGGGCAGCGCTGGGGCCGCAGCCCCGCAGTGCTCACCAACTCCATCTGCCTGCCCGTCGCCTACTACATGTGGCAGCCCGGCGGCGCGGCGATGACCGCGGCCGGCGTCGCCGTCGCGGTGATCGGCCTGGCCGGCATCGTCACGCTGCTCAACCCGAAGGTCACCACCGTGCTCTACGGCGCCCCCGACGAGCAGTAGCCGCCCGCCGGCACGCCGCAGGGCCCGTCCCCGGGCGGGGGCGGGCCCTGCGGCGTCGTGCGGTGCCCTACGGCGTCGTGCGCGGGGGCTACTCCTCGACCAGCAGCTTCTCGCGCAGCTGCGCCAGGGTGCGGGCCAGCAGCCGGGAGACGTGCATCTGGGAGATGCCCACCTCGGCCGCGATCTGCGACTGGGTCATGTTCCGGAAGAACCGCAGCACCAGGATCTTCTGCTCCCGGGGCGGGAGTTGGGCCAGCAGCGGCTTCAGCGACTCCCGGTACTCGACGCCCTCCAGCGCCTCGTCGGTGGCGCCCAGGGTGTCCGCCACGGCCGGCGACTCGTCGTCGCTGTCCGGCACGTCCAGCGAGAGCGTGGAGTACGCGTTGGCGGACTCCAGGCCCTCCAGCACGTCCTCCTCCGAGATGCCCAGGTGCTCGGCCAGCTCGTGCACCGTCGGCGACCGGCCGTGCCGCTGGGAGAGTTCGCTGGTCGCCGTGGTCAGCGACAGCCGCAGCTCCTGCAGCCGGCGCGGCACCCGCACCGCCCAGCCCTTGTCCCGGAAGTGCCGCTTGATCTCGCCGACGATGGTCGGCGTCGCGTACGTGGAGAACTCCACCCCGCGCTCGTGGTCGAACCGGTCCACCGACTTGATCAGGCCGATGGTGGCGACCTGGGTCAGGTCGTCCAGCGGCTCGCCGCGGTTGCGGAAGCGGCGGGCCAGGTGCTCCACCAGCGGGATGTGCATCCGGACCAGCTGGTTGCGGATCTCCACCCGCTCCGGCGACCCCTCCGGCAGCTGGGACAGCCGCACGAACAGCGCCCGGGCCGCCTCGCGGTCCGGGGCGCCGCTGCGGTGCCCCTGCGCCGGGACGGTCGAGCGCACGGCCTCGGCGGCGGCCGCCGGGCCGCCGCCCTCCGCGGGCTCGGCCGCGGGCGCCGTCTCGGGCCGCTCGGGCTTCGGGTCGGTCGGCTGGCTCATCCGGTGGGAGTCCTTCGGGAAGGCTTCGTCAGGGGCGGCGGTGCGGGCGGCGCTCGCCTGGGGCGGTACGACGGCAACTGTGCGGTCCAGATCACTCACGGCGATCACCCGTTCCGTTCCGAGAACACGTCACTGGCTACGGCTGGCCCGGCGACCCGCCGCGCTTCTTGTTCAGGCTGATCGAGACCGTGTTGTCCGACCCGACCGCGGAGTCCACCTCGCCGGCCAGCGCGGAGAGCACCGTCCAGGCGAAGGTGTCCCGCTCCGGGGCCCGGCCGTCGGTGGTCGGGGCGGAGACGGTCACCCGCAGCGCGTCGTCCACCAGCCGGAACTCGCAGCTCAGGATCGAGCCGGGAACGGCCTGTTGGAGCAGGATCGCGCAGGCCTCGTCCACCGCGATGCGGAGGTCCTCGATCTCGTCCAGGGTGAAGTCGAGTCGTGCCGCGAGACCGGCCGTCGCCGTTCGCAGCACCGAGAGATAGGCGCCCGCCGCGGGCAGCCGGACCTCAACGAAGTCCTTCACTCCGGGCTCGCCGTCGATCTGGGACACCCTCACCTCCTGGGTGACGCACGGTGCTTGCGGCCGGGGGAAGCTGCCAACACCACTGGCTCGGTTCAACTGCCTTGTGCCCCGAGACGTTACCGCGCCCGGGGGTGGTCTGTCGTGATCTCGCCGCACCGTCACGGGAACGAGGGATCACCGTTCGAAGGGGGACGCGCTCAGCGCGGCCGGGAGCCGAGCTCGGCGAGCGCGCCGTCGGTCAGCCGGAAGACCGTCCACTCGTCCATCGGCACCGCGCCGAGCGACTTGTAGAAGCCGATCGAGGGCTCGTTCCAGTCCAGCACCGACCACTCCAGGCGCTGGTAGCCGCGCTCCACGCAGATCCGGGCCAGCTCGGTCAGCAGCGCCCTGCCGTGGCCGCCGCCGCGCTTCTCCGGGCGGACGTACAGGTCTTCCAGGTAGATGCCGTGGGTGCCGCGCCAGGTCGAGAAGTTGCGGAACCAGAGCGCGAAGCCGACCGGCTCGCCCGAGCCCTCCTCCTCGGCGATCAGGCCGAACACCGCCGGGTGCTCACCGAACAGCGCGTCGTGCAGCTGCTCCCGGGTGGCCTTCGCCTCGGGCAGTGCCCGCTCGTACTCGGCGAGTTCGCGGATCATGGTGTGGACGAAGGGGACGTCGGCGGGAGTCGCGGTGCGGATCATACGGTCGAGCGTACTCATCTCACCCCTTCATCCGGAATGGGCTTTATGCCCGGGGCAGCACCGCCGGAAACGGTCTCCGGGCGGTGCTGCCGGTGGGGGTGGGGGAGGGGCGGGCGCTCAGGCGGACTGCCGGGCGCGCAGCGCGTTCAGCAGGGCGGCGCCGCGCTCGGCGTCGTCGACGCTGACCGCGAAGTCGTGGCCGGTGGCGCCGATCCGGACCACCAGGCACGGGCCGGAGCGCAGCATCACGGTGGTGCCCAGGCCGTTCAGCCGGTAGCCCCAGCCGCCGGCCCGGGCCGCGCTCCGCTGCTCGACCCGGGCCGGGCCCAGCTCGTCCGGCGTCCAGCGGCGGGTCGGCAGGCCGAGCGGGCCCAGCGCCACTTCGAGGCCGGCCGCGGAGACCCGCACCCGCACCGAGGAGCAGGCCCCCACGGCCAGGCCGGCCAGCGCGAGCACCGCGCCCAGCGTCCAGCCCGGCTGCGGCGCGACCAGGCCGGTCGCGGCGCCCGGCAGCACCACCGCGGCGAGCAGGCCGCAGAGCACCGCCAGCGCCCGCATCCAGGGGTTGACCGCCCGGGAGAACCACACCAGGCGCTCGCCGTCGGGCAGTTCCAGCACCGGGCCGGCCGGCGCCTCGGGCACCGCCCGGCGGGCCAGGCCGCGGCGGCCCAGCAGCCCCGCGGCCAGGCCGGTCAGCAGGGCGGCCGCCAGAGTGCCGAGGAACCAGCCGAGCGGGAGCCGGGCCCCGTGCCAGTCGGCGCGGTCGAGGTTGGCCCGCACCGCGGCGGCCTGCAGGCCGAGGAACAGCACGCCGCCCGCCAGCAGGCCGGCCGTGGTCCAGGCCCGCAGCAGCGGGTCGGTGCGGCGCAGCGCCAGCAGGCCCGTGGCGCCCAGCACCGCCCAGATCAGCGCCGGGACCAGGCAGGCCGCCCAGAACGGCATCGAGCCGTTCGCGGTGCTGCCGCTCCAGTGGGTGGCCACCGGGTCCGGCAGCCGGTCGCCGGCGCCCAGCGGGAGGACGGCGGTCAGCACCGCGCTGCCCGCCACCCAGGCGGTCGGCCACCACGGGCCGCTCCGCCGCTCGCGCTCCTGCTCGTTCACGGTATCCCCCTGATGATCTCGATGAGTTCGGCCCTGCTGTACCCGCTCCGGGCGGCCTCCGCGACCAGCGCGCGGGCCTGCTCCAGCAGCCCGGAGCGCTGCTCGGCGCCGCCGGCGACCGTCACGCCCCGGCCCCGCCGGAACTCCAGCAGGCCGTCGTCGCGCAGGTCGCGCAGGCCGCGCAGCACGGTGTTGACGTTGACGTCGAGCGCCTGCGCGAGGTCGCGCGCGGAGGGCAGCCGGTCGCCCGGGCGGCACTCGCCCTCGGCGACGGCGCGGCGGACGGCGGCGGCGACCTGCTCGTGCAGCGGCCGGGTGTCCTTGGTGTCCAGTCTCAGCAACATGGTGCTAATGAAACTAGCACCATTGTGTTCTCGGGTGAAGGGCGGGGGAGCGGGCCCGGGGGCGGGTCGAGAACGGGTCGAGAACGGGTCGGGCGCGGGCCGGGGAGGGGGCGGACGGGGCCGGAAACGCCGAACACCCGGCTGCCGGGCCCCGGGAGGGGCGGTGGCAGCCGGGTGTCCGGCGAGGGCTGACGCGGGGTCAGGCCTTCTTGGTCTCCCAGAAGATCGCGTCGATCTCGGCGATCAGGTCCAGCAGGGCCTGGCCGGTGGCCGGGTCGGTCGACGCCTTGGCGGCCGAGGCGGCCTTGCCGGCCCGGTTGAACAGGTCGTGCAGGCCCGGGTAGGCCTCGAAGTGCGGGGCCTTGAAGTAGTCGGTGTGCAGCACCGAGAGGTGGTGCTTGACCAGCTCGGCGCGCTCCTCCTTGATGACGATGGCGCGAGCCCGGAACTCGGCGTCCTCGTTGGCCTGGTACTTCTCCTGAGTGGCCTTCACCGACTCGGCCTCGATGCGGGCCTGGGCCGGGTCGTACACGCCGCAGGGCAGGTCGCAGTGGGCGTGGGCGGTGACTCGCGGAGCAAACAGACGAGAGAACATGGGGGTCCTTCCTTAGATCGTCTTCCCGCGCCCGACATTACCCTCACGGCAGGCCGAAATCGCGGCCGCCCCGGGGGCCTAGGGCAAAAGAAGGAGTCCGAATCGTGCGATATGGGGCACCGCTCGGCGTCGTCGACATCGCCGGCCCGTCGATGCGCCGACTGCTCTCCGACGGCGACCGGGTGCTGGTGCGCTACGGCGCGCCGCTGCGGCCCGGGGCGATCGCGCTGTTCCGGCACCCGCTGCAGCAGGACCTGCTGGTGGTCAAGCGGGCGGCGGAGCGGCGGCCGGGCGGCTGGTGGATGCTCTCGGACAACCCGCTGGTGCGCACCGACAGCCGCGAGTACGGGCCGGTGCCGGACGGATTGGTGCTCGGCCGAGTGCTGCTGCGGCTGGCCCCGCGGCCGGCCTGGCTGGCGCCGGGGCGGCGGCTGGAACGGGCGCTGCGCGGGCGTCCGCCGCGCGGGCGGGTGCCGTGGCTGGCGGAGCGGCTGGGCGTCAGCACCGCGTTCGAGGACCGGTTGTGACGGGGGCTCAGCCGGGCACGGACAGCGCGCGCTGGGCCTCCTGGCGCTTGCGGGCCCGGTAGGCGGCCACGTTGGCGCGGGTGGCGCAGCGGTCGGAGCAGTAGCGGCGGGAGCGGTTGGTGGAGGTGTCCAGGTAGGCGTTGCGGCAGGGGGCGGCCTGGCAGATGCCGAGCCGGTCGACGCCGAGGCCGGTGAGGTGGATGGCCAGGCCCATGCAGGAGACGGCGGCGTAGTTGGCGGCCGCGGTGGGCGCGTTGTCGGCCAGGTGCAGGTGCCAGTTGGGGCGGCCGGTGTCGTCCAGGTCGTCGTGGCCGGAGACCAGCGGGCTGACCGGGTACTCCACCATCAGGCTGTTGAGCAGGTCGACGGCCCGGACGTCCTCGCCCGCGGCGGCGGCCTCGAACACCCCGCGGAGCCTGGTCCGGACGGCGCGCAGCCGGGGCAGGTCGGTCTCGTCGGCCAGCGCGGAGGCCCGGGACGGCTCGCCGAACAGGTCCCGGACGGCGTCCACCGTGGTGAGGGTGTCGGTGCCGCGGTCGGGTTCCTCGCTGTTGACCAGCCGGACGGCGAAGTCGGCGTACGAGGCGAGCTCCACGGGAGGTCCTTCCGGGGCAGGTGTAATGGGTCGAGCCACTCCAGGGTATTACGTCCGGGTGGGGCCCGGCTCGTGCGATCGACCGGGGACGCGGCGAGGTCCCGCTCCGGGACCTCGGAGCGGGACCTCGCCGCGCGTCTCAGAGCACCCTGGACAGGAACGCCTTCGTGCGGTCGTGCTGCGGGTTCGTGAGCACGTCGCGGGGGTGGCCGGACTCCACGACCACGCCGCCGTCCATGAAGACCAGGGCGTCACCGACCTCGCGGGCGAACGCCATCTCGTGCGTGACCACGATCATGGTCATCCCGTCCCGGGCGAGCTGCCGCATGACGTCCAGCACGTCGCCCACCAGCTCCGGGTCGAGCGCGGAGGTCGGCTCGTCGAAGAGCATGAGCTTGGGCTCCATCGCGAGGGCGCGGGCGATGGCGACGCGCTGCTGCTGGCCGCCCGAGAGCTGCGCGGGGTAGTTGTCGGCCTTGTCGGCCAGTCCGACCCGGGCCAGCAGTTCGCGGGCCTTCTCCTTCGCCGCCGCCTTCCCCGTCCCCTTGACCTGGACGGGGGCCTCGATGATGTTCTCCACCACCGTCATGTGCGGGAAGAGGTTGAAGCGCTGGAAGACCATGCCGATGTCGCGGCGCTGGAGCGCGACCTCGCTGTCCTTCAGCTCGTGGAGCCGGCCGCCCTTCTCGCGGTACCCGACCAGGTTGCCGTCGACCGACAGCCGGCCGGCGTTGATCTTCTCCAGGTGGTTGATGCACCGGAGGAACGTCGACTTGCCGGAGCCGGACGGCCCGACGAGGCAGAACACCTCACCGGCGCGGACCTCCAGGTCGATGCCCTTGAGGACCTCGAGCGGGCCGTAGGACTTGCGGACCCCTTCGGCCTTGACCAGGACCTGGCCGGAGGCGGGCTTCTGGAAATCGGTCATCGCGCACGCCCCAGGGAGAGCAGGTTCGCCTTGATCTTCTGCAGGGGGGTGGGTGGCAACGTACGGGTGGCGCCCTTCGCGTAGTAGCGCTCCAGGTAGTACTGGCCGACGCTGAAGATCGTGGTGAGCACCAGGTACCAGAAGCAGGTGACGAAGAGCAGTTCCATGACCGCGAGGTTGTTGGTGTAGACGTCCTTGGCCTTGGTCATGAGCTCGCCGTAGGTCACCACGTACGCGAGCGACGAGGTCTTCAGCATGTTGATGAACTCGTTGCCCGTGGGGGGGACGATGACGCGCATGGCCTGGGGGAGGACGATGCGCCGCATGGTCTTGGCCCTGGAGAGGCCGAGCGCGTGCGCGGCTTCGGCCTGGCCCTCGTCCACGGACTGGATTCCCGCCCGGACGATCTCGGCCATGTACGCGCCCTCGTTGATGCCGAGGCCGAGGAGCGCGGCGACGAAGGGCGTGACGAGGGTGTTCGTCGAGACGCCGAGCACGGTGGGGAAGACCAGCGCGAGGTTCCACCAGATCAACAGCTGGACCAGGACCGGGGTGCCGCGGAAGAGCCAGATGTACCCCCAGGCCACCGACGAGGTGACGGGGTTCTGTGACAGCCGCATCACTGCGGCGATCACGCCGAGGAGCAGGCCCAGGGCCATCGCGCAGACACTGATCAGCAGGGTGTGCCAGGCCCCCGAGACCGATGCCGAGGTGAAGAGGTTGTCGCCGGTGATGGACCACTGGATGTCGGCCCCGGCGAACGCCGCGATCAGCGCGGCCAGGAGGAGGAGCACGGCGACGGCCGATACCCACCGGCCGTAGTGGCGCACCGGGATCGCCTTGATCGTGTGCTCGGCGGGGACCTCGCCGGCACCGGTGTGGACGGATGTCATGGGAAAGAGCCTCTCGGGCGGACGGCGGTTTGCGGGGGCCCGCCGGGTGGACACCGTCGTGTGCCCACCCGGGTGCGGGTCAGGAACCGCCGTTGACGGTCACGGAACTGACCGCACCGAGCTTCACGTTGTACTTGTCGAGGATCTTG
The DNA here is from genome assembly GCF_003751605.1 of Kitasatospora cineracea. NCBI lineage: Bacteria > Bacillati > Actinomycetota > Actinomycetes > Kitasatosporales > Streptomycetaceae > Kitasatospora > Kitasatospora cineracea. The sequence goes on along the minus strand of NZ_RJVJ01000001.1, from coordinate 328,596 downwards.
GCGTACTCGCCGTTGGCGATGAGGGCTTCCACGCCGGCCTTGACGGCGTCGCGGAGCTGGGTGTTGTCCTTGGCCACGCCGATTCCGTAGAGGCCCGGGTCGATCTGCTCGCCGACGACCTCGAAGTCCTTGCCGCCGCCGGACGTCTGCGCGTTGTAGGCGGCCACCGGGTAGTCGTTGAGGTCGGCGACGGCGGCACCGGACTTCAGCTTGAGCAGGGCCTCGCCGTCGTGCTCGTACCCCTGGATGGTGATCGCGCCCTTGCCCGCCGCGGTGCACTTGTCGGACTGGGTCTTCGCGGCCTCCTCGTTGACGGTCGCCTTCTGCAGGGCGACCGTCTGACCGCACAGGTCGTCGAGCGAGTGGATGCCCTTCGGGTTGCCCTTCTGGGTCAGGATCGAGGTGCCGGCCCGGAAGTAGTCGACGAACTCGACGCCCTTGCCCTGGCGGTCCTTGTTGTCCGTCATCGCGGACATGATCAGGTCGATCCGCTTGGTGCCGAGGGAGGTGATCAGGGTGTCGAACCCGGCGTCCTGGATCTGGAACTTGACCCCCAGCTGCTTGCCGAGCGCGTCCGCCAGGTCGGGGTCGATGCCGACGGTCTTCTCGCCCTGCTTGTACTCCACGGGGGCGTAGGCGACCTCGGAGCCGACCTTGATGACGCCGGCCTTCTGGATCTCGGCGGGGAGCTTGCCGTAGAGCGGTGCCGAGGTGTCGGCGCCGCCGGCGGAGCCGCCTCCGCCGCTTCCGCACGCGGTGAGGAGCAGGGAGCCGGCCGCGAGGACGGCGGCTGCGGTGATCGGCCGGAGACGCGGGTTACGGGCAGCGGGCATGGGGGATCTCCTCCTGGGGGAATCGGACGGGGCGCCGCGCCGCCGGGGGGTGCCGAGCGGTACAGCAGTTCGGTGCTCGCCACCCTCCGCCGAGGTGACAGGTGGATCCGATGTGGGGGGAATCCTGCCACTGTGGGTGGGAAATCGGACCCCCTCCCAGATCAAAATCGGATAACAGGACAGATGACCGTCCGGTATGCGGAGCTTTTCCCCGGCCATGCCACCCGGTGCATGCCCATGCACCGGGTGACACTCCGCCCCCGTTCCGGCCGGCCCCGGCCCGTCCGTCCGGCTAGAAGCTGCCGTTCACCACGGCGCTCTGCACCGCCCCGTCGGCCAGGCCCCACTTGGCCAGCACCTTGTCGTACACCCCGTCCCGGATCAGCCGGTTCAGCGCCTTCGCCACGGCGTCCCGCAGCGCGGTGTCCTCCTTGGCGAACGCGATCCCGTACGGCGCCACCTGCAACTGCTCGCCGGCCAGCTGGAACTGCGCCCCGGCCCGGCCGTTCTTGACCGCGTGCGCCGCGACCGGGGAGTCGTTCAGGTCGGCCGCCGCCCGGCCCTGGGCCACCAGCGCCAGCGCCTGGTCGTCGGTGTCGGTCTCGGTCACCGTCAGCTTCTTGCCGGCCTTCTGGCAGGCCCCGACCTGGCGCTCCATCAGCACCGACTGGACGGTGCCGCGCTGCAGCGCGACCGTCCGCCCGCACAGGTCGTCCAGGGTGGAGACCTTCTGCGGGTTGCCCTTGGCCACCACGATCGAGGTGCCGGTGACGAAGTAGTCCACGAAGTCCAGGCCCTCGTTGATCTTGCGGGCCTGGTCGTCGGTGCCGTCCCGGCGCTGCGGGTTGTCGGTCATCCCGGACATCAGCAGGTCGTACTCGTGCGCCTGCAGCCCCAGCCGCAGCCGGTCGAACGGCGCGTCGACGAACTGCACCTGCACGCCCAGCGCGTCGCCCAGCGCGTGGGCCAGGTCGACGTCCAGCCCGTCCGGCTTGCCGCCCTCGCCCTTGAATCCGATCGGAGCGTAGGTCAGGTCCGAGCCGATCCGCAGCACCCCCGCGGACCGTACCTGCGCGGGCAGTTGGGCGTGCAGGTCGGTGTCCGGGGCGCTGCCGCCGGACGGGGTGCCGGAGCCGCAGCCCGCCAGCAGCAGGGAGCCGGCCACCGCGGCGGCGGCGAGGACGGCGGGGCGGGGAACGGCGCCGGATCTGGCGGGGGGAGTGTCCGTCGACATCTGGGTCCTCCTGTGGGAGAGGTGGGGCGGGCCCCCGCCGCTGCGCGCCGGTGGGCGCGGCCGGGTGCGACGGGGCAGGACGCGGCCCGACAGGCGCGGGAACGTCCGGACAACGGTGGTCGAACACCGGATACTGCCATCCCGACCTGATGGACCGGGTAGCGGGTGTGTCAGAATCTGGTATCGGGTGACCCCCGACGCAGAACTCAGACCGCCGGTTCGCCACAGGGCCGGGGTGCCCAGGAACGGAAGCCGTCACCGGCTCCGTATCCGAAGGCGCCAGCTCCCCTCCGTGTCTGCGTTCGCTCCTGCGAGTGCCCTGCGGACCCCTCGCTTCGGGGGCCACGCGGACAAGAAGGACCCGGCACAGGTGCGGTGCCGGATCCGGACGAAACAGCGCAGAACACCTATACCCTCACCCGAGGGCGCCGCTGACGGCAGCGCCCGACCCGGACCCGAGTTCGCCTCAAGCGGCGGACTCGGACTCACGCGTTCCCGCGTGGCCGGGCCGATAGTCCGTCGGACGCGCGCCTTCGCTGATATGACGAAGAGGTCATTGTGGCAGCGGAGATCATCACCGACACCCAGAGCACCGACGACCCGGTGGACGCCGTCTTCGCGCTCCACCGCGGCGGCAAGATGGAGATCCGGGCGACCGTCCCGGTGCGCGACGCCGAGGACCTGTCGCTCGCCTACACCCCGGGCGTGGCCCGGGTCTGCACCGCCATCGCCGAACAGCCCGAACTGGTCGACGACTACACCTGGAAGTCCAACACCGTCGCCGTCGTCACCGACGGCACCGCGGTGCTCGGCCTCGGCGACATCGGCCCGCGGGCCTCGCTGCCCGTGATGGAGGGCAAGGCCATCCTGTTCAAGCAGTTCGGCGGCGTCGACGCGGTGCCGATCGCGCTGGACTGCACCGGCGTCGACGAGATCGTCGAGACCGTCGTCCGGCTCGCCCCGTCCTTCGGCGGCGTCAACCTGGAGGACATCTCCGCCCCGCGCTGCTTCGAGATCGAGAAGCAGCTCCAGGAGCGGCTCGACATCCCGGTCTTCCACGACGACCAGCACGGCACCGCGATCGTCACCACCGCCGCCCTGTGGAACGCGGCCGAGGTGACCGGCCGCCGGATCGGCGACCTGCGCGCGGTCATCTCCGGCGCGGGCGCGGCCGGCATCGCCATCGCCAAGATGCTGCTGGCCGCGGGCATCGGCGACGTCGCGGTCTGCGACCGCCGGGGCGTGGTCCACCAGGGCCGCGAGGACCTCACCGACGCCAAGGCCGAGATCGCGGCGCTCACCAACCGGACCGGCCGCAAGGGCACCCTGGCCGACGCGCTGGCGGGCGCGGACGTGTTCATCGGGGTCTCCGGCGGCACCGTCCCGGAGGAGGTCGTCGCCACCATGGCGCCGGGCTGCTTCATCTTCGCCATGGCCAACCCCACCCCGGAGATCCACCCCGAGGTGGCCCACCGGTACGCGGCGGTCGTCGCCACCGGGCGCTCCGACTTCCCGAACCAGATCAACAACGTGCTGGCCTTCCCGGGCATCTTCGCCGGGGCGCTCTCGGTCCGGGCCGGCCGGATCTCCGAGGGCATGAAGCTCGCCGCGGCGAAGGCCCTGGCGGGCGTCGTCGCCGACGAGCTGACGCCGCAGAAGGTCATCCCGTCGCCCTTCGACGAGCGGGTCGCCCCGGCGGTCACCCGCGCGGTCGCGGAGGCGGCGAAGGCGGAGGGCATCGCGCGGGTCTGACGCGCAGCCGCGGTGCCGCGGGGTCCGCCCGGGGACGGGACACCGTCCGGGGCGGACCCCGCCGTCCGTCCTCCCCCGGCGCGGGGCGCGGTGCCCGCGCACGGAACACCGGTGCGGGAAAAGCAATATGGGGACGTTCACAGTGCGTCGCGGTTAACGGGCCGGGCCCCGCGGGGCTATGGTCCGGGCATGTTCGCTGCCTACGCCGCCCGTATCAGTCCCGACGACCCGTTGAGCGCACTGGAGCTGGGCGAGCTGCCCGAACCGGAGGCGCGGCCGGGCTGGAGCGTGGTGACGGTGAAGGCCGCCACGCTCAACCACCACGACCTGTGGTCGCTGCGCGGGGTGGGCCTGCCCGCCGAGCGGCTGCCGATGGTGCTCGGCTGCGACGCGGCGGGCGTGGACCAGGACGGCAACGAGGTGGTGATCCACTCGGTGATCGGCCAGAGCGGCCACGGCGTCGGCTCGCACGAGCCGCGCTCGATCCTGACCGAGCGCTACCAGGGCACCTTCGCCCAGCGCGTCGCGGTGCCGACCTGGAACCTGCTGCCCAAGCCGAAGGAGCTGAGCTTCGAGCAGGCCGCCTGCCTGCCCACCGCCTGGCTGACCGCGTACCGGATGCTGTTCACCAACGCCGGGGTGAAGCCCGGCGACACCGTGCTGGTGCAGGGCGCCGGCGGCGGGGTGTCGACCGCGCTGGTGGTGCTGGCCAAGGCGGCCGGGCTGCGGGTGTGGGTCACCGGGCGGGACGAGGCGAAGCGGGCCCGGGCGGTGGAGCTCGGCGCGGACGCCGCGTTCGAGAGCGGGGCCCGGCTGCCCGAGCGGGTGGACGCGGTGCTGGAGACGGTCGGCGCGGCGACCTGGTCGCACTCGGTGAAGTCGCTGCGCCCGGGCGGCACGATCGTGATCTCGGGGGCCACCAGCGGGCCGAACCCGAAGGCCGCCGAGCTGAACCGGATCTTCTTCCTGGAGCTGAAGGTGGTCGGCTCGACGATGGGCTCCAAGGAGGAGCTGGCCGGCCTGCTGGCGCTGTGCGCCAACGCCGGGGTGCGGCCGGTGATCGACTCGGTGCTGCCGCTGGCGGAGGCCCGGGAGGCGTTCGCCCGGCTGGAGCGCGGGGACGTGTTCGGCAAGCTGGTGCTCACCCCCTGACGGCCCCCGCCGCCCCCGGCGGGCCCGCGCAGCGGGCGGAGCGCCCCCGACCCGTCCTCGGGGGCGCTCCGGGTCTCTGACGCGCCGTCAGCGCCCGTACAGGGCGCGGGCGGCGGCGGCCAGCGCCTGCTGGGCGCGGGCCAGCCGGGCGGCGTCGACGCCGCGGTCGCGGGCGGTGTCCCGGACGTGGTCGCGGAACCGGTCGAGCAGCCGCTCGAGCTCGCGGGCCGGGTCGCCGTCCGGGTCGGTGCGGGCCCAGTCCGGCAGGTCGGCGGCCTCGGGCGCCGGGGCGTCCTTGTCGAGGTCGATCCGGACGGCCGGCTCCTCGGGCCCGCCCCAGCGCGCGGCGTCCGCCAACGAGCCCAGGCCGCGGGTGAGTTCGGCCAGGCCCTCGGCCAGGCCGGCCGACCAGTCGCCGCCCGCGGCGTGCGCCCTGACCTGCTCCTCGACCCGGCGCTTGAGCCGCAGCGCCTCCTGCTGGGCGGCGGTGCGGGCGGCCTTGGACTGCTCGCGCAGCTTCCTGGCCTCCGCCTCGGCGGCCTTGGTCTGCTGCCGGGCGGCCTTCTCCTGCTCCTTGGCGCGCCGGGCCTGCTCCTTGGTCTCGGCCTTGAGCCGGGCGAACTCCTCCTTGGCCCGCTGCCAGGACTCCTGGTCGCGCCAGGGCGTCCCGGCCGAGGACGCGGCGGGGTCGGCGGCGGCCTGGTTCCACAGCTCGGCGCGCAGGTCCTTGGCGTTGTCCCGGACGTCCTGCCGGATGGCCCCGGCGAGCTGGCCGACCGAGTCGTGGATCTCGGCCTCCAGGTCGGTCAACTCGGCGGCCCGGGAGGCGAGTTCGCTCCGCCCGGCGTCGGTCAGCCGGTAGACCTTGCGGCCGCCCTCGGTGGTGTGGCTGACCAGGCCCTCGGCCTCCAGCTTGGCCAGCCGGGGGTAGACGGTGCCCGCGGAGGGCGCGTACAGGCCGTGGAAGCGCTCCTCCAGCAGCCGGATCACCTCGTAGCCGTGCCGGGGGCTCTCGTCGAGCAGCTTCAGCAGGTAGAGGCGCAGCCGCCCGTGGCCGAACACCGGTGTCATCAGGACTCCTTGGTCAGGTCGAGCGGGGAGGTCGACAGCTCCTTGGGCGGGCGGTCCTCCTCGGCCTCGGGGCGGCGCTGGACGGTGACCGCGCCGGTCACGGTGGTCACCGCGAGGCGGCCGCGGCCGGTGCCGAGCTGGCCGGAGAGCTTCTTGGAGCCCCAGCCGCCGCCGACGCTGAGCTCGGCGAAGGCGCTGGAGAGCGTCCCGCTGGTGGTGCCGGCCTCGACCTTGGCGTCGGCGAGGGCGGGCAGCCGGACGCCGACCGGGCCGGAGACGGTGTTGACGCCGATGTCGGTGGGGGTGGCGGCGTCCAGGTCCAGGGTGACGGCGCCGGACACCGAGTGGGCGCGGATCCTGGTCGCCGAACCGGCCACCAGGGTGACGGCGCCGGACACCGTGTTGACCTTCAGCTCGCCGGACAGGCCCTCGGCGTCCACGTCCCCCGAGACGGTGTTGGCGCTGACCAGGCCGGTCAGCCCGGCCAGCGTGGTGGCGCCGCTGGCCCCGTGCACGCCGACCTCGCCGGCGATGCCGGAGACGGTGGCGTCGGCGGAGACGGTGCCGACCCGGACCACGGCGGCGGCCGGCACCGCGACCGTCAGGTCGGCGCTGCGCTTGCGGCGCAGCCCGGAGAAGAAGGACTTCACCGTCTGCACGGACTTCACGGCCTCGCCGAACTCGCCCCAGCTGAGGTCCTTGTAGGTGACCGTGAGCACGCCGTCCTCCAGGGTGACCTGGAGCGGCTCGCCCTCCAGCCTGGCCACCTCCAGTCGGGCGGGCCCCTCGGTGGGGACCACGTTCACGGCGCCGTCGACGACCCGGACGTGCAGGGTGTGCACGCTCTCGTCGAAGGCGATCTGCTCGGTGCTGTCTACCGTCCACTGGGTCATTTCCGGCTCCCCGTCCGCCCATACGCGATGTATCGCGTTCTTCTGCTATTCACGATATATCGCGTGGCCGGGAAGTCAAGGAGACCCGACCCCGATCCCGACCCGGAGCGCACCCCGACCCGGCCCCGACCCGCCCTCCGGGGCGACCCCGGGAACGCGGACGGCCCGGGAGGCGGAACCGCCTCCCGGGCCGTGCTGCTGACGGTGCGTCAGCCGGTCACTCGTCGTCCTCGTCGTCCAGCCGGGCCAGCCAGGTGGCCAGCCGCTCCACCGGCACCTCGAAGTCCGGGTTCAGGTCCACGAACTCCCGCAGGCGCTCGGCCAGCCACTCGAAAGTGACCTCCTCCTCGCCACGCCGGCTCTCCAACTCCTCGATGCCGCGGTCGGTGAAGTACACGGTGGTTCGCTCCGGGGGTGGGTGGTTCCAGGTCCGTCGCACCCCAGGATAGTGGCGCCGCGATCAGCCGTTGTACCGGTAGTAGCTGAGCGAGAGCGACACCGCGCCGTCGTTGCCGACGTTGGTGATCTTCATGATCGCCACGCCCCAGCTCTGCCGGTTGCGCACGCAGATCAGCCGGCCCGGCGGCAGGTCGCCGTACGGGAACGAGGCGCTCGGGTTCTTGTCGATGGCGTCCGAGCACTCCTGCGGGCTGAGCGAGTCCGACTTGCTGAGGTAGCGGTCGAAGTCGTCCGGCACGTACAGCTTGTCGTAGCTGGGCCGCACCAGGGTGTCGCTGACCGAGGTCGGCACCACCTTGCCGTTGAGCAGGTCGAAGCCGTAGTCGTTGCTGGGCGCGGACAGCGCGCGGTCGGTGTAGACCGCGGTGAACCCGGCCGGCGCCCCGCTCTGGTGGGCCGACGCGGAGGCCGAGGTCTTCGCGCCGGCGGACGCGGACGCCGACGCCGACGGCGGGGCCGACACCCGGTCCTGGCTGCCGCCGTCGCCGCCCACCCCGCCGCCCGCCGGACTCGGGCCCACCGTGACGGTCCGGGTGGCGACCGGACGGTCGTCCTTCTTGTCGTTCTTGCCGAGCTGCTTCATCAGCACCAGCCCGCCCGTGGTGCCCGCCAGCAGCGTCACCAGCGCGACCACCAGCAGGGTCTTCCAGGACACCCCGCGGCGGCGCTCCTCCCGCCCGGCGGCCGGAGCGGGGGCGGGCGCCGGGACGGGCCCGGTGGCGAACGGACCGGGTCCGGTGGCGAACGGGACGGCCGGGCCGGGCGGCGGGGTGTGCTGCTCGGTCAGCCGCACCGTCGGATCGGCCGGCGCCACCGGGCCGGTGGCCGCCTCCGAGACGGGCACGGGCGGCCCGAACACCCCGGCCGGCGGCAGCGGGACGTGCGCCTGCGCGGGCGGCCGGGCCGGCGGGGCGAACGGCAGGGGGGAGTGGCCGGCAGGGTCGGCGGCGCGGCCGGCAGCGGCGTCGGCGGGGTCCTCGGCAGGTCGGAGCGCCGGGTGATCTCGGTGTTCACCTGCCCCGGCAGCCAGTCCTCGCCGAACCGCAGCTGCCCGCCCACCACCGGGTGCTCCCGGGCCGCCTCGATGATCTCGGCGGGCGTCGGCCGGTCCTCCGGGTCCTTGGCCAGGCAGCGCCCGATCAGCTCGCGCAGCGGCGCCGGCACCGTGCCCAGCTCCGGCTCCTCGTGCACCACCCGGTACAGCACCGCGGTGTCCGGCCCGTCGCCGAACGGCGGCGCGCCGCCCGCCACGTACGCGGCCAGCGCGCCCAGCGCGAACACGTCGGTGGCCGCGGTGACCGGCCGGCCCTGGGCCTGCTCCGGCGACATGAAGGCGGGCGAGCCGATCCGGTAGCCGGTGCCGGTCAGCGCCGTCGCGTCGGCGGCCCGCGCGATGCCGAAGTCGATCACCCGCGGCCCGTCCGCGGCCACCAGCACGTTGGCCGGCTTGAGGTCCCGGTGCACCACCCGCACGCTGTGGATCGCCTGCAGCGCCTCCGCGATCCCGCCCACCAGCAGCAGCACCGTGCGCACCGGCAGCGCCCCGTGCTCGCGCACCACCTGCTGCAGTGACGGCCCGGGCACGTACGAGGTGACCAGCCACGGCGCGCCCGACTCCAGGCCGCCGGAGTCGATCACCTGCGCCGTGTACAGCCCGTGGATGCGCTGGGCGCTGCTCACCTCCTGCGCGAAGCGGCGGCGGAACTCCCCGTCCTCGGCGAACTCCGGCCGCACCACCTTGAGCGCCACCGGCCGGCCGCCCGGCGTGTACGACAGGTAGACCCGGCCCATGCCGCCGGCGCCGAGGCGGGCGAACAGCCGGTACCCGCCGACCTCCCGCGGGTCGTCCGGCAGCAGCGGCTGGAAGACCGGTGGGAGTGGGACGGCGTTCTGCGGAGTGTCGGCTGCCATGCGGCGGTTCCCCCTTGGACGACGGTGCCGGAAGACGGCCGTCCGGGCGGCTCCACCGGACGGCGCCCCATAACCTACCGATCCGTCAGAACCCGTGCAGCCCGCGGCGGTCCGCAGCGCATCACGGTCCGGAAACGGAACCGCCCCCGCCCCCGGAGAACCGGGGACGGGGGCGGTCGGTGCGGTGCCGCGCCTCAGCGGGTCAGAGCGAGAACACCTCTTCGACCAGCGCCTGCTGCTCGGCCGCGTGCCGCTTGGCGGAGCCGACCGCGGGGGCCGAGGAGGCCGTGCGGGCGACCCGGCGCAGCCGGGCGTTGCCACCGGAGCGGCCGATCACGACCTGCAGGTGGTCGACCAGGTTCATGGCGATGAACGGCCAGGCACCCTGGTTGGCCGGCTCCTCCTGCGCCCAGACGAACTGCACGTCGTCGCCGTAGCGGCTGAGCTCCTCCTGGAGCTCGGCCACCGGCAGCGGGTACAGGCGCTCGACGCGGACGATCGCGGTGTCGGTGGTGCCGCGCGCGGTCCGGGCCGCCTCCAGGTCGTAGTAGAACTTGCCGGAGGTGATCACCACCTTGCGGACCTGCGCCGGGTCGACCGTGCTGTCCCCGATCACCGGGCGGAAGCCGCCGCTGAGGAACTCGGAGGCGGCGGACGCCGCGGCCTTCAGGCGCAGCATCGACTTCGGGGTGAAGACGATGAGCGGCTTGTGGTGCGGGTTGTGCGCCTGCCAGCGCAGCAGGTGGAAGTAGTTCGACGGCAGGGTCGGCATGGCGACCGTCATGTTGTCCTGCGCGCACAGCGCCAGGAAGCGCTCCGGGCGGGCGGACGAGTGGTCCGGGCCCTGGCCCTCCATGCCGTGCGGCAGCAGCAGGGTGACGCCGGAGTGCTGGCCCCACTTCTGCTCGGCGGACGCGATGTACTCGTCGACCATGGTCTGCGCGCCGTTGACGAAGTCGCCGAACTGGGCCTCCCACATGACCAGCGCGTTCGGGCGGGTCAGCGAGTAGCCGTACTCGAAGCCCATCGCCGCATACTCGCTGAGCAGCGAGTCGTAGACGGTGAACCGGGCCTGGTCCTCGGTCAGGTACATCAGCGGGGTGTAGTCCTCGCCGGTGTTCCGGTCGATCAGCACCGCGTGGCGCTGGCCGAAGGTGCCGCGGCGGGAGTCCTGGCCGGCCAGCCGGACCGGGTGGCCCTCCATCAGCAGCGAGCCGATGGCGAGCGCCTCGCCGGTGGCCCAGTCGATGGTGTTGTCCTCGACCGAGGCGGCGCGGCGCTGCAGCTGCGGCAGCAGGCGCGGGTGCACGGTCAGCCAGTCCGGCAGGTTGACCTGCGAGGCGGCGATCCGCTTGACCATCTCGGCGGAGATGCCGGTCTGGATCGACACCGGGAAGTCCGCGACCGGGCGGCCGGTCTCGGCCGGAGCCGGGGCGGCGGTGGCCTCGCGGACCTCGGAGAACACCTTCTCCAGCTGGCCCTGGAAGTCCTGCAGCGCCTGCTCGGCCTCTTCCATGGTGATGTCGCCGCGACCGATCAGCGCCTCGGTGTAGAGCTTGCGCACCGAGCGCTTCTTGTCGATCAGGTCGTACATCAGCGGCTGGGTGAACGACGGGTTGTCGGCCTCGTTGTGACCGCGGCGGCGGTAGCAGATGAGGTCGATCACGACGTCCTTGTGGAACTGCTGGCGGAACTCGAAGGCCAGTCGCGCGACGCGGACCACGGCCTCCGGGTCGTCGCCGTTCACGTGGAAGATCGGCGCCTCGATCATCCGGGCCACGTCGGTGCAGTACATCGAGGAGCGCGAGGAGGCCGGGGCGGCGGTGAAGCCGACCTGGTTGTTGACCACGATGTGCACGGTGCCGCCGGTGCGGTAGCCGCGCAGCTGCGACATGTTCAGGGTCTCCGCGACCACGCCCTGGCCCGCGAAGGCCGCGTCGCCGTGGATCTGGATCGGGAGCACCGGGAAGGTGGTGCCGCCGAAGTCCAGGATGTCCTGCTTGGCGCGGGCGATGCCCTCGACGACCGGGTCGACGGTCTCCAGGTGCGAGGGGTTGGCGGCCAGCGACACCTTGATGGTCTCGCCGTCCAGGCCGGTGAAGGTGCCCTCGGAGCCCAGGTGGTACTTCACGTCGCCGGAGCCGTGCATCGACTTCGGGTCGAGGTTGCCCTCGAACTCGCCGAAGATCTTGCCGAACGGCTTGCCGACGATGTTCGCCAGCACGTTCAGCCGGCCGCGGTGCGCCATGCCGATGACGGCCTCGTCGAGGCGGTGCTCGGCGGCGGCGTCGATGGTGGCGTCCAGCAGCGGGATGAGCGACTCGCCGCCCTCCAGCGAGAACCGCTTCTGCCCGACGTACTTGGTCTGCAGGAAGGTCTCGAACGCCTCGGCCGAGTTCAGCCGGCGCAGGATGCGCAGCTGCTCCTCGCGCTCCGGCTTGGTGTACGGCTTCTCCAGGCGCTCCTGCAGCCACTTGCGCTGCGCCGGGTCCTGGATGTGCATGTACTCGATGCCGACGGTGCGGCAGTAGGTGTTGCGCAGCAGGCCGAGGATGTCGCGGAGCTTCATCATCTTCTGGCCGCCGAAGCCGCCGACCGCGAACTCGCGCTCCAGGTCCCACAGGGTGAGGCCGTGCGAGACGACGTCCAGGTCGGGGTGCTTGCGCTGCATGTACTCCAGCGGGTCGGTGTCGGCCATCAGGTGGCCGCGGACCCGGTAGGAGTGGATCAGCTCGATGACCCGGGCGGTCTTGTTGACCTCGTCGTCGTGGGTGGTCGCCACGTCGGTCGCCCAGCGCACCGGCTCGTACGGGATCCGCAGGGACTCGAACACCTCGTCGTAGAAGTTGTTCGCGCCCAGCAGCAGCTGGTGGATCGAGCGGAGGAACTCGCCCGAGGCCGCGCCCTGGATGACCCGGTGGTCGTAGGTCGAGGTCAGGGTCATGATCTTGGAGATGCCCAGGCGGGCCAGCGTCTCCTGGGAGGAGCCCTGGAACTCGGCCGGGTACTCCATCGCGCCGACGCCGACGATGGTGCCCTGGTTCTGCATCAGGCGCGGCACGGAGTGCACGGTGCCGATGCCGCCGGGGTTGGTCAGCGAGACCGTGACGCCGGTGAAGTCGTCCATGGTCAGCTTGTTGGCGCGGGCCCGGCGGACGATGTCCTCGTAGGCCTGCCAGAAGCCGAAGAAGTCGAGCGTCTCGGCCTTCTTGATGGCCGCGACGACCAGCTGGCGGTCGCCGTTCGGCTTGACCAGGTCGATGGCGAGGCCCAGGTTCACGTGCTCGGGCTTCACCAGGTAGGACTTGCCGTCCTCCACCTTGTAGCTGTAGTTCATCGCGGGGTTGGCCTTCACGGCCTGGACCAGCGCGTAGCCGATCAGGTGGGTGAAGGACACCTTGCCGCCGCGGGCGCGCTGCAGGTGGTTGTTGATGACGATGCGGTTGTCGATCAGCAGCTTCGCCGGGACGGCGCGCACCGAGGTGGCGGTCGGAACCTCCAGCGAGGCGTCCATGTTGGACGCCACGGCCTTGGCCGGGCCGCGCAGCTGGACCAGCTCGGGGCCCTCGGCGGCGGCCTTCGCGGGCGCGGCGGCGGCCGGGGCCGCCGCCTTCGGCGCGGGCGGCGCGGCGGGGGCGGCCGGGAGCGGCGCGGGAGCGGCCACCGGCTGCGCGGGCGCCGGCGCGACGGGCGCGGGGGCGGCGGGCGCGGCCGGAGCTGCGGCAACGGGAGCGGCAACGGGGGTCGGCTGGGCGCCGACCGGAGTTGCGGCCTGGGTCACTGGAGTCACCTCGGTACCGGGCTTGTAGTCGGCGAAAAAGTCCCACCAGGCACGGTCGACCGAGGCCGGGTCCTGGAGGTACTGCTGGTAGATCTCGTCGACGAGCCACTCATTGGGGCCGAAGCCAGTGGAGCTTGCCGAGCTGGGGGTTTTTTGGTGTGGCGACACGGGGCAACCGCCCTCTTCCGCTTCCTTTTGGGATGGTGGACAGCGGGGATTAAGGCTACGCCTCCGACGAGTGATCGCGCAGTCCCCGGTGGTCAGGCGTCACCCAGATCACACCGCCGAGCGGGTTTTTGGCCGGATCCCGGCGTTAGGGATGCCGGAAATCAGGGAAAAGGGCCCCTGATCGGTCGTGGTCATACTGGCAGAAAATCGGACGAAGCAGTGGTCTGGACCAGTTGGCGGCCCGGGGCGGGGACCGGCACCGAGCAGCCCGTCCCCGGTTTGTACCGATTCCGCCACAGTCTCAGACCGGCACCGGCGTCTCACCCGGCAGGGTGACCTCGATCCGGCAGCCCGCGGCCGCCTCCGCCACCCGGATCCGGCCGCCGTGCAGGTCCACCGCCCAGCGCGCGATCGCCAGCCCGAGACCCGTCCCGCCGTCGCTGCCCGGCCCCAGCGCGGTCGGCGAACCGCTCCGGCCGAACCGCTCGAAGACCCGCTCGCGGTCCGCCGCCGGGATGCCCGGACCCTGGTCCTCCACCTCCAGCAGCAGCCCGCCGCCCTCGGCCGCCCGGGCCCGCACCGTCACGGTGCCGCCGACCGGCGAGTGCTTGCAGGCGTTGTCCACCAGGTTGGCCACCACCTGGTGCAGCCGCTCCTCGTCCGCCACCGCGGACAGCCCGGCCGGCTCCACCTCCACCTCCAGTCGGACGTCCCCGCGCCGGGCGTACGCGCCGCCCGCCGTCGCCCCGTCCACCGTCACCCCGCGCAGCACCCCGTCCAGGAACGGGCGGACCGGGAACGGGCGGGAGTCCAGCGGGACCACGCCGTCGTCCAGCTTCGACAGGTCCAGCAGGTGGGTCACCAGCCGGCCCAGCCGCTCGGTCTGCTCCAGCGCGGTGCCCAGGTTCTTCGGGTCCGGCTTCACCACGCCGTCCACCACGTTCTCCAGCAGGCCGCGCAGCGCCGCGATCGGCGTGCGCAGCTCGTGCGAGACGTTGGCGATCAGCTCGCGGCGGTGCCGGTCGGCGGCCTCCAGGTCGCCCGCCATCCGGTTGAAGGTGTCGGCCAGCTCGCCGATCTCGTCCCGCGAGGACACCTCGACCCGGGCGCTGTAGTCGCCCTCCGCCATCGACCGCGCCGCCGCCGTCATGTCGCGCAGCGGCGCCGTCAGCCCGTTCGCCAGGAACTGCATGAACAGCAGCGAGGCGATCAGCGAGAAGATCATGATGATCCGGATCTGGGTCTCCGACCGGATCGCCACCACCACCATCCCGGTGGCCAGCACCACCGAGACGACCACCAGCACCGCCAGCTTGCCCTTGATCGAGCGGACCGGGTCGAACGGGCGGATGTCCGCCCACACCCGGTGCGCGGCGCGCGCCGCGAGCGAGGGCCGGGGCCGGGGGGAGCCGGCTCGGCTTCCCCGTTGCGTTGCTGCGGAAAGGTCATGGTGTCCCTGCGACTTGTCCTCGGTGAGGGGGCCGGACGCGCCGCGGACGGGCCCGCGGGCCCGGACCGGCGGCGTCCGGTCAGGACAGCGGGGCCTCCAGCGCGTACCCCACGCCGTGCACCGTGCGGATCCAGCTCGCGCCGATCTTCCGGCGCAGCGCCTTCACGTGGCTGTCCACCGTGCGGGTGCCGGACGCGTCGGTCCAGTCCCACACCTCGGCCAGCAGCTGCTCGCGGGTCAGCACCGCGCGCGGCTGCGCCGCCAGGCAGGCCAGCAGGTCGAACTCGGTCGGCGTCAGGTGCACGTCGCCGCTGCCCAGCCGGACCCGGCGCTGCACGTGGTCGATCTCCAGCTCGCCGAACCGCAGGGACCCCAGCGCGGGCGTCCGGGCCGCCTGCTGGGCCCGCTCCACCCGGCGCAGCAGCACGTTCACCCGGGCCGCCAGCTCGCGCATCGAGAACGGCTTGGTCATGTAGTCGTCCGCACCGACGCCCAGGCCCACCAGCAGGTCCGTCTCGTCGTCCCGCGCGGTCAGCATCAGCACCGGCACCGGGCGCTGCGCCTGGATCCGGCGGCACACCTCCAGGCCGTCGAAGCCCGGCAGCATGATGTCCAGCACCACCAGGTCCGGCTGCCAGGTGTGGAACCCGTCCACCGCGCCCGGCCCGTCGTGGGCCACCGCCACCTTGAAGCCCTCGGCCCCCAGCCGCGCCGCGATCGACTCCGCGATGGTGGGCTCGTCCTCCACGACGAGCACCCGTCGCTGGGTGCCCACCGGTCCACTGCTGATCGGCTCTTGCTGAATCTCTGTCACGGTCACGCCACCGCCCCCAGGGCTCGCGGGCCGGCCGTCCGGGGGGACGGCGGGCTTCCGCTCGTAGTCGTCTTGTTTCCGTCGCGCCGTTCCGGCGCTGAGTGCCCCCGCCCGCGGTCGGGGCAGGTTTGGCAGGTCCCCGCTCGGACGGGCACGGGCCGATACCTTACCCGCAGCACTTGCGAGCTGTAACGGTACGTGTGCGAGCGGCACGTGCCCGGGCAGAGGTCTTCACAGAAGTTCCTCAGACACCTCTCACCCGTCACCCGTATCGTGGGCACGACGAAGCGTCCGGGAGGCACCATGACCAGCGCGGAACTGCGCCGACGACTGATCCGGCCCGGACTCCGGGCCGTGCCCACGCCGCGGGCCAACCCGTTCGCCCTCGGTTACCTCGCCCTGCTGCTCGGCACCACCCTCTACGCGCGCTTCGGCGACCAGGACACCGTGCACCGGCTCCAGTCGCTCTCCTCCACCGACGCGCACAACCTGCTCGTCCACCCCGCGCTCTCCCTGGTCGGCAGCGGCCTGTGGGTCGCCGGACCGGTCTGGATGCCCTACTTCTGGGCCTTCGCCCTCACCGTCGCACCCTTGGAACGACGGATCGGCGGCCTTCGTGCCCTCGGCGTCTTCGGCGCCGGCCACATCGCCGCGACCCTGCTCTCGCAGGCCGTCGTGGTGGCCGCGGTGGCGGCCGGCGGAGCCGAGACCGGCCTGCTCGACGCGATGGACATCGGCGTCTCCTACGGCGTCCTCACCTCGCTCGGCGCACTCGCCGGACTGCTCGGCCCGACCGGACGGAAGGTCGCGCTCGGCGCCGGGCTCGCGCTGATCGGACACCAACTGCTGACTGACCCCGACCTGATCACCTCGGTCGGCCACCCCGCCGCGCTGGGGGTGGGCGTCGCGCTCTGGCCGCTCCTGCGCGGGCGCGGGCCCCGCGGCCCGCGGCGGACGCGACGGGCGCGGACGGTGCGACCGGTGCCGGTGTGGGGCGCGCAGGGCCGGCCGAAGGCGGCCCCGGCGGAGGGGTGACCGCGCACGTCGCACCGGCGCGCGCCTGCCGCCCCGCGCGGAGACCCCGCGCCCCCGACGGGGCGCGGGGTTCCTGCTGTGCCGGGGTGTGTTCACTGGGGGTGAACGCGGGGCGGGGAACAATCGGGGGGCGTCAGACCTTAGTCAGGTCAGCTCAACTTCACTGACTGGGGAGAGATCATGGCATCGATGTCCGCTCCGCTCACTCTGCCGGTGCTGCCGCTCGACGACGAGGTGGTGCTCCCTGGCATGGTGGTTCCGCTGGAGCTTTCGAATCCCGAGGTGCGGGCCGCCGTGGAGGCGGCGCGGGCCGGGAGCGGCGGGGGGAAGCCGCAGGTGCTGCTGGTGCCGCGGCTGGACGGGTCGTACGCGGCGGTGGGGGCGCTGGCGACGGTCGAGCAGGTGGGGCGGCTGGCGGACGGGGACCCGGCGGCGCTGGTGCGGGCGGTGCGACGGGTGCGGATCGGGGCCGGGACGACCGGGCCGGGGGCCGCGCTGTGGGTGGAGACCACGCCGTTCAAGGAGTCGGACCAGGGGCTGCCGGTGGCGGGGCGGGCGGCCGAGCTGGTCAAGGAGTACAAGGCGCTGTCCACGCAGTGGCTGCGCCGTCGCGGGGCCTGGCAGATCGTCGACCGGGTGGCCGCGATCGAGGACGTCGGCGAGCTGGCCGACAACATCGGGTACGCGCCGTTCGCGACCGCCGAGCAGAAGCTGAAGGTGCTGCTGGAGGCGGACCGCCCGGCCCGGCTGGAGTACGCGCTGAGCCTGCTGCGCGAGCACCTCGCGGAGGAGGAGGTCAACGACTCGATCCGCAAGGACGTCGAGGAGGGCGTGGCCAAGCAGCAGAAGGAGTTCCTGCTGCGGCGCCAGCTGGAGGCGGTGCGCAAGGAGCTGGCCGAGCTGAACGGCGAGGCCGACACCGAGGAGGAGGACTACCGGGCCCGGGTCGAGGCCGCCGCGCTGCCCGAGAAGGTGCGCGAGGCCGCCCTCAAGGAGGTCGACAAGCTGGAGCGGGCCAGCGACCAGTCGCCCGAGGGCTCGTGGATCCGCACCTGGCTGGACACCGTCCTCGAACTGCCGTGGAACGAGCGCTCCGAGGACGCGTACGACATCGCCGGGGCCCGCGCCGTGCTGGACGCGGACCACACCGGGCTGGCGGACGTGAAGGACCGGATCGTCGAGTACCTGGCGGTGCGCAAGCGCCGGGCCGACCAGGGCCTGGGCCAGATCGGCGGGCGCCGGGGAGGCGCGGTGCTGGCGCTGGTCGGGCCGCCCGGGGTGGGCAAGACCTCGCTGGGGGAGTCCGTCGCGAAGGCGATGGGCCGGTCGTTCGTCCGGGTCGCGCTCGGCGGCGTGCGGGACGAGGCGGAGATCCGCGGCCACCGGCGGACGTACGTGGGCTCGATCCCCGGCCGGATCGTCCGGGCGGTCAAGGAGGCCGGGACGATGAACCCGGTGGTGCTGCTGGACGAGATCGACAAGGTCGGCTCGGACTACCGGGGCGACCCGGCGGCGGCCCTGCTGGAGGTCCTCGACCCGGCGCAGAACCACACCTTCCGGGACCACTACCTGGAGGTCGAACTCGACCTCTCCGACGTGGTGTTCCTGGCCACGGCGAACGTGCTGGAGGCCATCCCGGAGCCGCTGCTGGACCGGATGGACCTGGTCCGGCTCGACGGCTACACCGAGGACGAGAAGGTCGCCATCGCCCGCGACCACCTGCTGCCGCGCCAGCTCGCCAAGGCGGGCCTGGGCGGGGACGAGCTGACGGTGGACGAGGCGGCGCTGCGCAAGCTGGCCGCCGAGTACACCCGGGAGGCGGGCGTCCGGAACCTGGAGCGGTCGATCGCGCGGATCCTGCGCAAGGTCGCCGCGCAGACCGAGCTGGGCGAGCGCGAGCTGCCCGCCGCGGTCGGCGCGGACGACCTGCGGGCCCTGCTGGGCCGGCCGCACCACGTGCCGGAGTCGGCGCAGGAGCCGGCCGAGCGGCGCACCGCGGTGCCGGGCGTGGCCACCGGGCTGGCGGTCACCGGGGCCGGCGGCGACGTCCTCTACATCGAGGCCTCGCTGGCGGACGCCGAGACCGGCTCGACCGGGCTGACCCTGACCGGCCAGCTGGGCGACGTGATGAAGGAGTCGGCGCACATCGCGCTCTCCTACCTGCGCTCGCGCGGCGCCGAGCTGGAGCTGCCGGTGACCGGGCTGCGCAAGCGGGGCATCCACCTGCACGTGCCGGCCGGCGCGGTGCCGAAGGACGGCCCGAGCGCGGGCATCACCATGACCGCGGCGCTGGCCTCGCTGCTGTCCGGCCGCAAGGTGCGCACCGACGTGGCGATGACCGGCGAGGTGTCGCTGACCGGGCGGGTGCTGCCGATCGGCGGCGTCAAGCAGAAGCTGCTGGCCGCGGACCGCTCCGGGGTCACCACGGTGATCATCCCCAAGCGCAACGAGGCGGACCTGGACGACGTCCCCGCCGAGGTGCTGGAGCGCCTGACGGTCCACCCGGTGTCGGACGTCCGCGAGGTGCTGCGGCTGGCCCTGGAGCCGGCCGAGGTGCTGGTGGCGGCGGCCTGACACCCGGAGCAGGGGCCCCGTGGACACGTTCCACGGGGCCCCTGCTGGTCTCCGTTCCGCGCCGATGGGACACTTCCCGCATGCCGTCCCCTACGCAGCGCGTGCTGGCCCTCGTGCCCGAGCGCATCCGCCCGGTCCTGGTGAAGCACCGCAAGCTGGTGAAGTTCCTCGTGGTCGGAGGAACCTGTTTCGTCCTGACCATGCTGATCAACTTCGGGCTGAAGACCACCGTGCTGGACAGCAAGCCGGTGCTGGCGCTCACCATCGCCACCGTGGTGACCACGGTGATCTCGTACGTGCTGAACCGGCAGTGGTCGTTCCGCGCGGCCGGGCGCAAGCGGGAGGCGGCCGGGTTCTTCGTGGTCAGCGCGCTGGCGGTGGGGGTGAACGACCTCCCGCTGGTGGCGTCCCGGTACCTGTTCGACTTCCGGACGCCGGACGTGAGCCACTTCACCCAGGAGCTCGCCGACTTCTTCAGCGGGATGATCATCGGCACCCTGCTGGCGATGGCGTTCCGGTTCTGGGCGATGAACCGCTTCGTGTTCACCGAGCTGTCCGAGCGGGCGGCCGGCGACCAGCAGCCGGGGCGGGCGCCCGAGCGGGTCTGACCCCGCCCGGGCCGGGTCGGTCCTCGGGCGGGCGGGGTCGGACCTCGGGCGGGCCGGGTCAGTCCTCGGGCGGGATGGGGCGGCCGAACTGCGGGCGGCGGACCACCGCGAGGAAGGTCACCGCGACGCCGAGCACCGCCCAGAGCGCCAGCACCAGGAACGGCACGGTGAGGTTGGTGGAGTCCAGGTAGGCGATCGAGCGGGCCGCGGAGGTGCCGGCCCCGTTCGGGATCCACTCGCCGATCGCCCGCCAGAAGGCGGGCAGCATCGGGGCCGGGTAGACCCCGCCCGCGCTGGGGTTGCCCAGCACGACGAAGAGCAGCACCGCGAGGCCGATGCCGACCACGTCGAACAGGCACTCCAGGGCCATCGTGACGGCGCCGACCGAGAAGACCACCAGCGCGCCCAGGCCGGTGAGTCCGGCGATCGAGCCGGGCAGCGCGTCCAGGACCGGGCCGATGATCAGCGCGCCGCCCAGGCCGGCCGCGACCGAGTAGAGCGCGAGCGTGCCGAGCCGCAGCACCGCCCGGCCGGTGTTGGCGGGGCGGGAGCCGGCGCTGATCCCGAGGATCGAGGCGACCAGGTAGCCGCCCACGCACCAGCCGATCACCAGGTAGAAGGCGGACAGGCCCTTGGCGTCGCCGGCGGCCAGCGGGACGGTGTCGTCCACCGCGACAGTGCGGCCCTGGGAGGCGGCCAGCTTGGTGACGACGGCCTCGGCGGCGGTGGAGGCGGCCGGGCCGCGGGCCTCGGCGACCAGCAGCCGGTCCTCGGTGCCGGCCGGGTCGACCACCCAGGCCGCGTAGATCTTCTGGTCCTTGATCCGGGCCTCGGCGGTGGCCGCGTCGGGTGCGGTGGAGGCGCGCACGGCGTCGTCCGGGACGGACTCCAGCGCGCCGACCAGCTTGGGCGCGACCTCGGGCGGGGCGACCACCGCGATGGACAGCTCGTGCGGCGTCGGGTGGTGCAGGGCGCCCACGTAGGAGGTGATGAAGCCGAGCTGCAGCAGCAGGACGGCGACGACCAGGAAGAACGCGCGCGGGGTGACCGCGTCCCGGAGTTCGCCGAGGAATCCCTTGGCCGGCTCTGCCGTGTGGGCCATGGTGGGGCGTCTCCTTGGGGTAGAGGGGGCGAGTGGTTCAAAAGAGGCAAAACGGATACTTCATATCATGAAACAGTTGCGTGTCGGGGGAGGCGCGAGCTGCGCGATACTGAGCGCCATGAGTGACCCCTCGGACCGGCGGAGCCCCGCCGAACTGGCGTTCCTCGCGGTCGAGCGCGAGGTGGCGACCCTGTTCCGGCGCAGCCGGGCGCGGGCCGCCGAGATCTCCCGGCTGGTGCACCCCGAGCTGGAGGCCGGGGCGTACGTGCTGCTCGGGTTCATCCGGGAGTCCGGGCGGGCCCGGGTGACCGACGTCGGGCTGCACTTCGGGGTGGGCAAGGCCACGGTGAGCCGGCAGATCCGGGCGATCGAGGAGCTGGGGCTGCTGCGGCGGGAGACCGACCCGCTGGACCGGCGGGCCTCGCTGGTGTCGCTGACCGAGGAGGGCGAGCGGCGGTTCGCGGCGGCCCGGGAGCGGCGGATGGACCGGTTCCGGGCCTCGCTGGCCGGGTGGGAGCCGACCGAGCTGGAGCAGTTCGCCCGGCTGCTGGAGCGGTTCAACGAGCTGACCGAGGGGGTCTGACCAGGGCTTCCGCCTCGACGGCAGCGGATCCCGAGCGCTCCTCGACCGGGCGTACCTTTACTTGGACTTGAAGAAAGTTGCCTCAGTCAACTATCCGCGTATAGTTGCTTGAGGCAACGAATTTTTAGTCGAAGGAAGCGCATGTCGACGACCCTCAAGGCACCACCGCAGGTCCAGATGTCCCACCGCCAAGTCCTCGAAGCCCTCTCGGGCCTGCTGCTCGGCCTGTTCGTGGCCGTGCTCTCCTCCACGGTCGTCTCCAACGCGCTCCCGCGGATCCTCACCGACCTGCACGGCGGCGAGTCCGCGTACACCTGGGTGGTCACCGCCGCCCTGCTGTCGATCACCGCCGCCACCCCGCTCTGGGGCAAGCTCTCCGACCTGGTCAGCAAGAAGCTGCTGGTCCAGATCGCCATGGTGATCTACGTGCTCTCCTCGGCGCTGGCCGGCCTGTCGCAGAGCATCGGCATGCTGATCTTCTGCCGGGTGCTCCAGGGCATCGGCGCCGGCGGCGTGATCGCGCTCGGCCAGATCTGCCTGGCCGCGATGGTCCCGCCGCGCGAACGCGGCCGCTACAGCGGCTACTTCGGCGCGGTCTTCGCGCTCGCCACCATCGGCGGCCCGCTGATCGGCGGCGTCATCGTGGACACCTCCTGGCTCGGCTGGCGCTGGTGCTTCTACGTCGGCGTCCCGTTCGCGCTCGTCGCCATCCTGGTCCTGCAGCGCACCCTCAAGCTCCCCGAGGCCGCCGCCCGCAAGCCGAAGATCGACTACCTGGGCGCGACGCTGATCACCGCCGCCGTCAGCCTGCTGATGATCTGGATCTCGCTGGCCGGCAAGAACTACGACTGGGTCTCCTGGCAGACCGCCGTCATGGTGCTCGGCGGCCTGGCGCTGGCCGGCCTGTTCGTCGCGGTCGAGAAGCGCGCCGCCGAACCGCTGATCCCGCTCGACCTGTTCCGCCACCGCACCGTCGCGCTCGCCGCGCTGGCCAGCGCCTTCGTCGGCGTCGGGATGTACGGCACCACCACCTTCCTGGGCCAGTACTTCCAGCTCGCCAAGGAGAAGTCGCCCACCCAGGCCGGCCTACTCACCCTGCCGATGATCCTCGGCCTGGCGGTCTCCTCCACCGTGGCCGGCAGGCTGATCACCAAGTACGGCAAGTGGAAGGGCTTCCTGGTCGCCGGCACCGTGCTGCTCGCCGCCGGCCTCGGCCTGATGGGCACCGCCCGGGCCGACACCGCGTACACCCTGCTCGCCCTCTACATGCTGCTGGCCGGCATCGGCCTCGGCCTGACCAGCCAGAACCTGGTGCTCGCGGTGCAGAACACGGTGCCGCGCAACGAGCTCGGCGCGGCCAGCTCGGTGGTCACCTTCTTCCGCACCATGGGCGGCGCGATGGGCGTCTCCGCGCTCGGCGCGCTGCTCGGCCACAAGGTGGCCAGCTACGCGGCGGAGAACTTCGCCAAGGCCGGGATCCCCGCCGCCGGGGCGGGCGGCGACGGCATCCCGGACCTCAAGAGGCTGCCCGCGCAGATCGTCCCGCTGATCACCGACGCGTACGGGCACGGCGTCGGCACGGTGTTCCTGATCGCCGCGCCGTTCGCGGTGGTCGGCTTCCTGCTGGTGCTGTTCATCCGCGAGGTGCCGCTGCGGACCTCCAACGAGGAGCGGCCAGCCGCCCCCGCCGGGGCCAAGCAGACGGAGCTGGTCGCCGACTGACCCCGACCGGTCCGCGGACCGCGACGACATGCGAGAAGGGCCCCCGCCGCACGGCGGGGCCCTTCGTCGTGCGCGGCGCGCTACTTGGCGGCGATCAGCGAGATGCCGTACAGCACCACGGCCGTGCAGGCCGCGAAGCAGACGCCCGCGGCGACCAGGGCCGGGACGCCCCTGCCGGTACCCGCCGCGACGGCGGCCTCCCGGCGGGACAGCGCGAGGTTGCCGAGCGCGAAGACGGCGACCACGGCGACGGTGACGAGCAGGCTGACGCCCGCGGTCTCGGCCAGTGCGGCCCACTTGATGTTCATGACGGGGGTTCCTCTCAGGCCGCGAGGGTGGCCGGGGCGGCGGCGGTGGGCAGTTCGAGGGTCGCGGGGGCCGCGTCCACCTCGTTGACGTTGTCCGCGTGCACCGGCTGGCGGCGCGAGACCAGCCACATCGAACCGGCACCCGCCACCAGCGCCAGGCCCACCAGCGCCACGCCCCAGTTGCCGCGGTCGGCGACCAGCGCGGCCACGCCGGAGACCACGGCGGCGGCCGGCAGGGTCAGGCCCCAGGTGTAGGCCATCCGGCGGACCATGCCCCAGCGCAGCTTGCCGGACGGGCCGCCCAGGCCCGCGCCCATGATGCCGCCGGAGCAGACCTGGGTGGTGGACAGGCCGTAGCCCATGTGCGAGGAGGTCAGGATCACCGTCGCGGCCGCGGTCTCCGAGGCGAAGCCCTGCGGCGGCCGGATGTCGGCCAGGCCGGAGCCCATCGAGCGGATGATCCGCCAGCCGCCCATGTAGGTGCCGAGCGCGATGGCCAGACCGGCGCTGACGATCACCCAGACCGGCGGGTTGTCGCCCTTGTGCAGGGCGCCGGTCGAGATCAGGGTCAGCGTGATGATGCCCATGGTCTTCTGCGCGTCGTTGGTGCCGTGCGCGAGCGAGATCAGCGAGGAGGAGAGGACCTGCCCCCGGCGGAAGCCCTTCTCGGTGCCCTCCTTCGGCGCGCCCCGGGTGATCAGGTAGGCCAGCTTGGTGGCGCCCCAGGAGGCCAGGCCCGCGATGATCGGGGAGGCGACCGCCGGGATCAGGATCTTGGAGAGCACGGTGGAGAAGTTCACGCCGTGCAGGCCGACCCCGACCACGGTGGCGCCGATCAGGCCGCCGTACAGGGCGTGCGAGGAGGACGAGGGCAGGCCCTTGAGCCAGGTCAGCAGGTTCCACAGGATCGCGCCGACCAGGGCGGCGAAGATGATCGAGGGCTGCAGTCCGGCCTTCTCGTTGACGAGGCCGCCCGAGATGGTGGTGGCGACCTTCACGGAGAGGAAGGCACCGGCGAAGTTCAGCACCGCCGCGATGGCGACGGCGACCTTGGGCTTGAGCGCGCCGGTGGCGATGGAGGTGGCCATCGCGTTGGCGGTGTCGTGGAAGCCGTTGGTGAAGTCGAAGGCGAGCGCCGTGATGATCACAACGGCCACCAGGAACGTGATGTGTTCCATACCCAAACAATCGTCGTAGTGGTCGGACTGACGTTGCTGTCCTCGGTGAAGGTAGGAAGCCTCGGTGAACGGGAGGTTAACTGGATGCGGAGTCGGGGTTCCGTCAGTGGCCCGGGAGTTGCCGGACTGTCGGATTCCCATGGAGGTCAGGGCCCTGCGGTGAGACCGTTCTCACATCCCGGACCGGATGAGAATTCACCCGGCGGTCCGGAAAGGGCCTGCCCCGAACCGCCCTCCACGTGGCAGGATCGGTCCGATCGCCGACGGACAACCAGGGGAGGGCCGGCCGATGGGGGCTGGGCAGCGGACCGAATCGACGGGACTGCGGCCTTGGGTGCGCGCCGCGCTGCGCTGCGGGGCGGTCCTCGCCGCCGCCGCGCTCACCCTGCCGTTCTTCAGTTCCGCGGCGTACGCGATACCCGAACCGGGCGGTGCGCCGAAGGTCTCCGCCGGGTCCGACCCGCTGGCCGACGCCAAGCGCACCCTCGGACCGCTGCTCGACCAGCTGCACGCCCTGTACCAGCAGGCCGAGACCGCCACCGAGCAGTACAACGGCACCGTCGCCAAGCTCGCCGAGCAGCAGACCACCGTCGAGGACCTGAAGAACCGGGCCACCCGGCAGCAGGAGGCCGTCGACGCCGGCAGCGACCTGGCCTCGCAGCTCGCCGCCGCGCAGTACCGCAACAACCAGGTCTCCGGGTACGCCGAGCTGCTGATGGCCGAGAACCCGTACGAGGCCGTGGTCATCGCCGAGCTGCTGAACTCCGCCGGGCGCTCGCAGAAGGACTTCCTGGACCGGCTCAAGTCGGACCGGGACACCCTGGCCGCGCTGCGGACCGCCGCCGAGCAGGCCGTCGCCCAGTCGCAGGCGCTGGCCGCCGAGCAGGAGAAGGCGAAGAACGACGTCGCGCAGAAGCTGGCCGAGGTCGAGCAGCTGGTCGGCTCGCTCACCGGCGCCCAGCGCGACGAGCTGGCCGAGCTGGAGAAGCAGGAGGCGAACGAGGCCCAGCTGGCCTTCCTGGCCTCCGGGGCGATCGGCAAGGGCGAGCGGACGCCGTCGGCGATGGGCCGCAAGGCGGTCGCCTGGGCGCTGCAGCAGCTCGGCAAGGACTACGTGTGGGGCGGTGCCGGGCCGGACGTGTTCGACTGCTCCGGCCTCACCTCGCAGGCCTGGCTGCACGCCGGGCAGGCCATCCCGCGCACCAGCCAGGAGCAGTGGGCGCAGCTCAAGCACGTCCCGCTGAACCAGGTCCGGCCCGGTGACCTGATCGTCTACTTCGGCGGCGCCACCCACATCGGGATGTACATCGGCGGCGGCCTGATCGTGCAGGCCCCGCACACCGGCGACGTGGTGAAGGTCTCGCAGATGGGCGCGATGCCGATCCTGGGCGCGGTCCGGCCGGACGGGGACGACGCGCCGGACGTCGCGGGCGGCGAGTGGAAGGTGCCGGACGTGCCGCTGGGCGCGGTGAAGATCCAGCCCGCCAAGCCCTCGACGCTGCCGACCCCGCCCGCGACGCCGACGCCGACCCCGACCGCGCCCGGGACGCCGACCGGGACGCCGACCGGGACGCCGGCGGACCCCTCCGGGTCGGCCTCGCCCAGCGGATCGCCGAGCGGGTCGGGATCGCCGAGCGGGTCGGGCGCGCCCAGCGGTTCGGGCTCCGCCTCCGCCCCGCCGAGCGGTACCGGGACGGGCACGCCCAGCGGTACGGGGACGCCCGGTGCCGGCACGGCGCCGAGCAGCGTCACGGCGTCCGGCACCGGGGGCTCGCCGAGCGCGGCCGATTCGGTGACGCCCTCGGGGAGCCGGTCGGCGGGCTGAGGACGAACGCGAGGGGCCGGCGGCGCAGCAGCGCCGCCGGCCCCTCGCCGTCTCCGCGGTCCGCCCGCCGGGCCCGCGGTCAGCCGGCCGGTTCCAGCCGGACCAGGACCGACTTGGAGGTCGGGGTGTTGCTGATGTCGGCCGTGGAGTCCAGCGGGACCAGGACGTTGGTCTCGGGGTAGTAGGCGGCGGCGCCGCCGCGGGCGACGGGGTAGTGGACGACCCGGAAGCGCGGGGCGCGGCGTTCGGCGCCGTCGCTCCACTCGCCGACCAGGTCGACGAACTGCCCGTCGGCGAGGCCGAGTTCGGCGGCGTCGGCGGGGTTGACCAGGACCACCCGGCGGCCGCCGGTGATGCCGCGGTAGCGGTCGTCCAGGCCGTAGACGGTGGTGTTGTACTGGTCGTGCGAGCGGAGCGTCTGGAGCAGCAGGCGGCCCGCGGGGACCTCGGGGGCGGTCAGCGGGTTGACGGTGAAGTTGGCCTTCCCGGTGGCGGTGGGGAAGGTGCGGCTGTCGCGCGGGGCGTGCGGGAGGGCGAAGCCGCCGGGGCGGCGGACCCTGGCGTTGTAGTCGTCGAAGCCGGGCACGACCCGGGCGATCCGCTCGCGGATCCGGTCGTAGTCGAGGGCGAACTCCTCCCAGGGGGTGGGGTCCTGGGGGCCGAGGACGGCGCGGGCGAGGCGGGTGACGATGGCGACCTCGGAGAGCAGGCCGGGCGCGGGCGGGCGCAGGCCGCCGCGGGAGGAGTGCACCATGCCCATGGAGTCCTCGACGCTGACGAACTGCTGTCCGGCGGCGGTCAGGTCGCGGTCGGTGCGGCCGAGGGTGGGCAGGATCAGCGCGCGGGCGCCGGTGACCAGGTGCGAGCGGTTCAGCTTGGTGGAGACGTGCACGGTGAGCCGGCAGCGGCGCATCGCGGCCTCGGTGGCGTCGGTGTCGGGGCTCGCGGAGACGAAGTTGCCGCCCAGCGCGAAGAACACCTTCACCCGGCCGTCGCGCATCGCCCGAATGGTGTCCACGGTGTCGTGGCCGTGCGCGCGCGGCGGCTCGAAGGCGAACTCCTTGCCCAGGGCGTCCAGGAAGGCCGCGGAGGGGCGTTCGAAGATGCCCATGGTGCGGTCGCCCTGCACGTTGCTGTGCCCGCGGACGGGGCAGACCCCGGCGCCCGGGCGGCCCACGTTGCCGCGCAGCAGCAGGAAGTTGACCACCTCGCGGATGGTGGGGACGGAGTGCTTGTGCTGGGTGAGGCCCATCGCCCAGCAGACGATGACCTTCTGCGAGCCGAGCACCAGGCGGTGCAG
Organism: Kitasatospora cineracea; assembly: GCF_003751605.1. Lineage (NCBI taxonomy): Bacteria > Bacillati > Actinomycetota > Actinomycetes > Kitasatosporales > Streptomycetaceae > Kitasatospora > Kitasatospora cineracea. Next base: position 300,843 of record NZ_RJVJ01000001.1, on the reverse strand, counting down.
CTCCTCGATCTGCGCCCAGGGCAGGCCGGTGGCGCGCAGCACGGCGTCCCGGTCCAGCTCGGCGGCCTCGGCGGCGAACTCCCGGTAGCCGGCGCAGTGTTCGGCGACGAACGCCTCGTCGACGGCGCCCGGGGTGCCGAGCAGCAGGTGGTTGAGGGCGCGGAACAGGGCCAGGTCGCCGCCGAGCCGGATCTGCAGGAACAGGTCGGTGAGCTTGGTGCCGCCGCCGACCAGGCCGCGCGGGGTCTGCGGGTTCTTGAACCGCTCCAGGCCGGCCTCGGGCAGCGGGTTGACGCTGACGATCTTCGCGCCGGCCCGCTTGGCGCGCTCCAGGGCGGAGAGCATCCGGGGGTGGTTGGTGCCCGGGTTCTGGCCCGCCACGATGATCAGGTCGGCCTGGTACAGGTCCTTGAGCGAGACGCTGCCCTTGCCGACGCCGAGCGTCTCGGTGAGCGCCGAACCCGAGGACTCGTGGCACATGTTGGAGCAGTCCGGCAGGTTGTTGGTGCCGAACCGGCGGGCGAACAGCTGGTACGCGAAGGCGGCCTCGTTGGAGGTCCGGCCGGAGGTGTAGAACGCGGCCCCGTCCGGGGAGCCGAGCGCGGTCAACTCCTCGGCGACCAGCGCGAAGGCGTCGTCCCAGCCGATCGGCACGTAGTGGGTGGCGCCCTCGTCCAGCAGCATCGGGGTGGTGAGCCGGCCCTGCTGGCCGAGCCAGTAGCCGGAGCGCTCGGCGAGGTCGGCGACCGGGTGCTCGGCGAAGAAGGCCGGGGTGATCCGGCGCTCGGTGGCCTCCTCGGCGACGGCCTTGGCGCCGTTCTCGCAGAACTCGGCCAGGTGCGGCTTGTCCGGCTCGGGCCAGGCGCAGCCCGGGCAGTCGAAGCCGCCGGGCTGGTTGATCCGGCGCAGGGTGGCCAGCGTCCGGCCCGGGGACATCTGCTCGGCGGCCATCCGCAGGGTGTGCCCGATCGCGGGCAGCCCGGCGGCGGCGTGGGCCGGCGGGGAGATCTGCGGCGCGTCCTGGTCGGGGTCGCGGTGCGGGGGCTGCTTGGCCATGGCGGGTTCTCCGGAGGGCTCGGGGTGCTTGGAGCGTATCCGGTGCGGGTGGGGGTGTCGTGCGGCGGCGGTCGGCTCTCCCGGGGGTTCACTCCTCCTTCTGGAGTTCGGTGAGCAGGCGGCGGGCGACGGCGTCGTTCTGCCGGAAGGACGGGGCGTCGGTGCGCGGGCGGGCGAAGGCGGCCGGGGCGCGGGTGGTGGTGGGGGCGCCGAGGGCGGTGCGGCGCGGGTGCGGGCGGCCGCCGAGGGCGGGGTCGAGCAGGCGGGCGTCGGGGTCGGTGCGGACCAGGCCGGAGCGGTAGCGGTGGCCGTCCGGGTCGGTCAGCTCCTCCTCGTCGATCCGGCCCTCGCGCAGCAGGTGGCGCAGCAGCGGGTCGCCGGTGCGGCCGAGGTCGTGCCGGGGCAGGAAGGCGTCGACCAGGGCGGTGCCGTGGACGTGGTGGCCGGGCAGGGCGGGGGAGGAGGCGCGGAAGGTGCCGTGCTGCTCGTCGAGGTCGACCCGCAGGTCGGGGCCGAGGAAGTGCAGCAGGCCGGCGTCGGAGAGGGCGAGCAGCTGCTCCAGCCGGAAGCCGGGCGGGCCGGAGGCGTAGAAGGAGAAGAAGCCCTGCCACCAGCCGTCGAGTTCGGCGGCGGTGGAGCGGGCGGTGAGCGGGTGGACGGGCAGCAGGCGGACGAGTTGGCCGTAGAGCGAGAGCAGGGCGTGGAAGGCGCCGAGGTCGGCGCTGTGCCGCAGGTCGGAGCGGCGGGCCAGGTCGGCGCGCAGGTGGGCGCGCAGGTGCTGCTGGAGCTCGGCGGGGCTGCCGGCCCGCAGGCCGGCCAGCGGGCGGTCCAGGCGCTCCAGGTCGAGCCGGTCCTCGGGGTCGGGGACGGCGGCGGCGACCAGGGCGGCGCGCTCGGGGCCGTACCAGGGGAGGCGGTCGTGGGCGGCGAGGAACTCGGCCCAGGGCAGGGCGGTGCGTTCGGGGTGGCCGTGGAACAGCTCGTGGTAGTAGCCGAAGCCGATCTCCTTGGCCATGGCGGGCCACAGGTCGCGCTTGAACTCGATGGTCCCGTCCGGGAGTTCGAGGTCGGGGCCGAAGTGGCGGGGCAGCGGCGGGGGCGGGCCCTGGAGCCGGTAGCCGGTCTTGGCGTGGTACGGGACGCCGCGCCGGGAGCCCGCGTGCAGCACCGGTTCGCGGCCGGACGGGTGGTAGCGCAGGCCGCCGCCGGGGCGCGGGGTGAAGCGGCCGCCGCGGCCCTCGGTGAGCAGCGCGACCAGGTCGACGAAGGCCAGGCCGAGGCCGCGGACGAGCACGTGCTCGCCGGGGGCCAGGCCGGACAGGTCGGCGTCGGCGGTGAACGCGGGCGGCAGGTAGCTGCGGCCGTGCCGGGCGGCGAAGGCGCGGGCGGCGGCGGTGTCGGGGCCGGGCGCGGAGTCCAGGTGGCCGAGGGCGAGCACCACCCGGTCGGCGAGCAGCACGGTGCCGGAGAGGTGGACGCGCTGCGGGCCGGCCGGGTCGCCGGTGATCCGCAGGGCGGTGTCCCGGTGGACGAACAGCCGTACGTTGTCCGGGAGTTCGGCGGCGGCCCGGCGCAGCGTCCAGTCCAGGTAGGCGGACTGGACCCGCCGGGTCGGGAAGTCGGTGGGGGCCAGGGTGCGCAGCTCCGCGGCCACCTCCGGGTCCTCGACCGGCAGGTGCGGGGGGTGGGCGGCCGGGTCGGCGGCCCACTCGGCGAGCGAGGGGCCGGGGCGGACCGGGCCGTCCATGGTGGTGCGCTCGTCGGTGAACATGGTGACGTCCTCGGCCATCGAGTTCATCCGCAGCAGCGGGGACTGCGCGCGCCGCCAGATCCGGCCCCCGCCGGGCGGGTGCGGGTCGACCAGGTGGACGTCCAGCTCCACGCCGGGGCCGAGCAGTTCGGGGGCGTTGGCGGCGATCCGCTCAAGCAGGCCGGTGCCCCGCGGACCGGCCCCGACCACGACCAGGACGGGCACCGCGCTCACCGCCCGACCGCGCGCCGGACGACCGCCCGGGCCCGCTGCCACGGGGTCGGCGGCAGCCCGGCGCGGGTGGCGCCGCGGGCGAAGTGCCGCTCCAGGTAGTACTGGCCGACCGACAGCACGCTGGTCACCGCCACGTACCAGAGGGTCGCCACCAGCAGCAGCGGGATCACCTGGTACGTCTGGTTGTAGACCAACTGGGCGGAGAACAGCAGGTCGTGGACGGCCAGCACGCTGATCACCGAGGTGCCCTTGAGGGTGCCGATCAGCATGTTCCCGGCCGGCGGCAGGATCGCCCGCATCGCCTGCGGCAGCACGATCCGGCGCAGCACCCGGCCGCGGCCCAGGCCCAGCGAGGCGGCCGCCTCCAACTGGCCCTGGTCGACCGACTGGACGCCGGAGCGCACCACCTCGGCGGCGAACGCGGCCTCGTGCAGGGTCAGCCCGATCACCGCGGTGAGCGCCGGGCCGAGCAGGTCGACGGTCCGCACCGCGAACAGCTCGCCGCCGAACGGCAGGCGCAGCGACAGCTCCGGGTACAGCGCGCCGATGTTGAACCAGAACAGCAGCTGGACCAGCAGCGGAGTGGCCCGGAAGACCCACACGAAGCCCCAACTCAGGCTCTGCAGCACCGGGTTGCCGGAGAGCCTGGCCACCGCCAGCACCGTGCCCAGGGCGAAGCCGAGGGCCGTCACCGCGCCGGTCAGCCACAGCGTCAGCAGCAGGCCGCGCAGGATCGACACCGAGGTCAGGTAGGCGCCGACCACCGGCCACTCGAAGGCCGGGTTGCCGGCCAGCGAGCGCACCAGCAGGGCGGTGGCGAGCAGCGCCAGGCCGCCGCTGACGTAGCGCCCGGGACGGCGGCGGGGCACGATCGGCAGCCCGGCCGGAACGGCTTCGGGCGCGGGTGCGGCGGGTGCGGTGGGCGGGGCGGCGGACCGGAGTCCGGCGGACGGGACGGCGGGCGAGGCCATGGTGGCTCCAACGGGCGGCGGGGCGGGTGGTGGCCGCATGCCGTCACTCACGCGCGCCGCGTCCCTCAACGCGGCTGGGCCTGGCGGCAGTTCGGCCGGGCCCGGGCAGTTCTCGCTCCGTTTCGATCGTACGCGCGAGCGAGCGGCGGCTGTCAAGGAGGCTGGTGTGACGCCGGTGTTTCGTCCCCGGCGGAAAGGTTGACGGGCCGTCGGCGGCACTGCTCAACTGTTCGACATGACAGCCGAGCAGCCCGCCCTCGTGACGCGGGGCCACATCGACTTCGGTCGGGTGTGGTCCGCCGCGTGTCGCGGCTGACCCGGCAGCGGGCCGCCTGACCGGCCCTTCTCCCCACCGGGAGTCCTCCCTCGGTCGCCCCTGCGCGGGCCGGGAAGCCGTCCGTCCGGACGGATCGACAGGCGCACGCTGCCGCCCCCTGGCACTCCCCGCTCGCTCCTGAGCCGGCGCACCGTCACGCGCCCGCGCCCGTCCTCCCCACCCGCCACCTCCGTCCGCACCCGCCCGCCGGGGCGTCCCCCGGCCTGCCCGGACGCGGCCCCACCCGACCGGAAGAGGTCAGCCATGCCCGTCGAGTTCCTCGGAATCGCCGCCACCGGCGACGGTTCGGAGACCACCGCCCGCACCACCCACGCCTTCGACCGCGACTACACGCTGCGACTGGCCCGCGCCCACGAGGACCACGGCTGGGACCGGGTGCTGTTCGCCTACGGCGCCGGCTCGCCCGAGCCCGCGGCCGCCGCCGCGTACCTCGCCGCCAAGCTCGACAAACTGCAGATCCTGCTCGCGCACCGCCCGAACGTCTCGTACCCGACCTTCGCCGCCAAGACCTTCGCCACCCTGGACCGGATCAGCGACGGCCGGCTCACCGTGCACTTCATCACCGGCGGCAACGACCACGAGCAGCAGCGCGAGGGCGACTTCCTGCCCAAGGACCGCCGCTACGACCGCACCCGCGAGTACATCGGCATCGTCAAGCGGGCCTGGACCAGCCGCGAACCCTTCGACCACGAGGGCGAGTTCTACCGCTTCAACGACTTCGTCTCGGACGTCTTCCCGGTCCAGCAGCCCCGGCCGGACGTCTCCTTCGGCGGCTCCTCGCCCGCCGCGTTCGCGGCCGGCGGCGCCGAGGCCGACATCTACGCGCTGTGGGGCGAACCGCTGGCCCGCACCGCCGAGCAGATCGAGCTGGTGAAGGCCGCCGCCAGGGCCGCCGGGCGCACCGGCACCCCGCGGATCCAGGTCGCCTTCCGGCCGATCATCGCGCCCACCGAGGAACTCGCCTGGGAGAAGGCGCACCGCACGGTCGCCGCGATCAAGGACCGCCGGGAGGCGAACGACCTGGTCCGCCGCCGACCCACCGGCGGCGCCGGGCCGGAGAACGCCGGCTCGCGGCGGCTGGTGGAGATCGCCGAGGCCGGCGAGCGCTACGACCGCGCGCTGTGGACCCCGACCGCCGCCGCCACCGGCGGCGCGGGCAACTCCAACGCCCTGGTCGGCACGCCCGAGACGGTCGCCCAGGCGCTGCTCGACTACTACGACCTCGGCGTGGACATCCTCTCCGCCCGCGGCTACGACCACGTCGGCGACGCGATCGACTTCGGCCGCCACGTCATCCCGATCGTCCGCGAGGAGGTCGCCAAGCGGGACGCCGCCAAGGCCGCCGACGCCGACGCCGGTGCGGCCCGGGGCCGGGCCGGGGCCGCTGCCGCATGAGCGCCCTGACCGTCGAGCGGGCCGTCCTCGGCGACCCTCTCACCGAGCCGCTGATCCGCGAGCTCACCCACGAGTACGTCACCCGCTACGGGCCCGGCGGCCACGAGGAGATGGCCCGCCACGGCGCCGAGGAGTTCACCCCGCCCGACGGGCTGCTGCTCCTGCTGCTGCGCGACGGCGTGCCGGTGGCGGGCGGCGCCTACCGCCGCCACCGCGACCCGCGCACCGCCGAGGTGAAGCGGATGTGGACCGCCGCCGCGCACCGCCGCCAGGGCCTGGGCCGCCGGGTGCTGGCCGAACTGGAGTCCGCCGCCCGGGAGGCCGGCTACCGCCGGGTCCTCCTGACCACCGGCCCGCGCCAGCCCGAGGCCAAGGGCCTCTACCTGGCGGCCGGCTACACCCCCCTGTTCGACCCCGGCGCGGCCCCGGAGGAGTTCCGGCCGCTCCCGTTCGAGAAGCACCTGCCCACCACTGGCACGGCCGCCGCGGCGGCCGGAAAGGCACCGACCCGATGAAGCGCCACCTCCCCGCCCTCGCGCTGGCCACCGTCGCCGCCCTGGCACTGGCGGGCTGCGGCTCCGACCCGGCGGCCGCCCCGAAGGCCGCGCCGGTCGGCGTCCAGCCCGGCCAGGACGTGCTGTCGGACGTGCGCAGGAGCGAGGCGGCCGCCGCGCTGCTGCCCGCCGAGGTGCGGGCCGCCGGCACCATCAAGCTCGGCGGCGCGGTCGGCACCCCGCCCGGGGCGTACTACCCGGAGGGCAGGAAGGAGCTCACCGGGCTGGACGTCGACCTGGTCAACGCCGTCGCCGCGGTGCTCGGGGTGAAGGTGCAGCGCGAGGACGCCGCGTTCGAGACCATCCTGCCCGCGCTCGGCAGCGGCAAGTACGACGTCGGCACCGGCAACTTCGGCGTCACCGCGGCCCGGTTGAAGACCGTCGACTTCGTCACCTACATCGACGACGGCCAGGGCTTCGCGGTGCGCGCCGACAACACCGCGCTGACCACCGTCACCGACCTGGCCCAGCTGTGCGGCCTGACCATCGGCACCGGCGCCGGCACCACCTTCGAGGCCACCCTGAACGCCAAGAAGGACGTCTGCGCGCAGGCCGGCAGGAAGCCGTACGAGGTCAAGGTGTTCTCCGAGAACGGCGCCGTGGTCACCGGCCTCCAGCAGGGCCGGCTGGACGCGGTGATGTCCACCATCAACGGCCTGCGCTACCAGGCGAACCAGCCCGGCGCGAAGACCCGCTTCCTGGGCGAGTACCACCGCCTCGACGTCGGCTTCGCGTTCAAGAAGGGCTCGCCGCTCACCCCCGCCTTCCAGGCCGCCGTCAACGAGCTGATCAAGGACGGCAGTTACCGGAAGATCCTGGCCAAGTGGGGCACCGCCGACTCGGCGATCACCGAATCCCTGATCAACCCGCCCGAGCACCCCTGACCACGGAGCCCCCGATGACCGCCGTGACCCCCGAGAAGACCCTTCCGCTACGACAACCCGCCGACGACGGGCCGGAGCTGACGATCGTCCCGCACCGCCGCCCGTGGCGGCTGGCGGCCGGCCTGGCCGCCCTGGTGCCGGCCGCCCAGTTCGCCCACGGGCTGGCGGTCAACCCCGGCTGGGACTGGCCGACCTTCCGCGCCTTCGTGTTCTCCGACAGCATCCTGCGCGCGGTCGGCACCACCCTCCAACTCACCGCCTACGGCACCGTCCTGGGCTTCGCACTGGGCGCGGTGATCGCCGCGCTGCGGCTGTCCGGCAGCCCGATCCTGCGCACCATCGCCTGGACGTACGTGTGGGCGTTCCGCTCGATCCCGCTGATCGTACAGCTGGTGTTCTGGTTCAACCTGGCCTACCTGTACAAGCGGATCGGGATCGGCGTCCCGTTCGGCCCGACCTTCGCCTCCTTCGGCACCACGGACCTGCTCGGCGCGCTCGGCGCGGCCGTCCTCGGCCTGGCCCTGCACCAGGCCGCGTACGCCGCCGAGATCATCCGCGGCGGGGTGCTCGCGGTGGACGCCGGACAGCTCGAAGCGGCCGCCGCGCTCGGCATCCCGCGGCTGAGGCAGGCCCGGCGGATCGTGCTGCCGCAGGCCATGCGCGGCATCCTGCCGAACGCCGCCAACGAGGTGATCTCGCTGTTCAAGGGCACCTCGATCGTCTACGTGATGGCGATCGGCGAGCTCTTCTACCAGGTGCAGGTGATCTACGGCCGCACCGGCCGGGTGGTGCCGCTGCTGATGGTCGCCACCGTCTGGTACGTGCTGCTGACCACCGCGCTCTCGCTGGTCCAGTACCGGGTCGAGCGCCACTTCGCCCGCGGCAGCGGGCGCGGCGCGCCGCCCACCCCCTGGCAGCGGCTGCGGGCCGCCGCCACCGAGAACGAGGAGGATCGGGCATGAGCGGCGAAGGCGCGACGGCCATGGTCGAAGTGCGCGGCGTGCACAAGCGGTTCGGGCGGCTGGAGGTGCTGCGGGGCATCGACCTGGACGTGCGGCCAGGCACCGTCACGGTGGTGCTCGGCCCGTCCGGCTCCGGCAAGTCCACCCTGCTGCGGGCGGTCAACCACCTGGAGAAGCTCGACCGGGGCCACGTCCGGGTGGACGGCGAGCTGATCGGCTACCGGCGGGTCGGCGACAAGCTGCGCGAACTGCCCGAGCGGGAGGTGCTCAGGCAGCGCACCCGGCTCGGCTTCGTGTTCCAGAACTTCAACCTGTTCCCGCACCTGACCGTGCTGGAGAACCTGGTCGAGGCCCCGGTCGGCGCGCTCGGCGTCCCCAAGGCCGAGGCCCGGGCCAGGGCCCGCGACCTGCTGGAGCGGGTCGGCCTCGCCGACAAGGCCGACGAGTACCCGCGCCGGCTCTCCGGCGGCCAGCAGCAGCGGGTCGCCATCGCCCGGGCGCTCGCCCTGGAGCCCAAGGTGCTGCTGTTCGACGAGCCGACCTCCGCGCTCGACCCCGAACTGGTCGGCGAGGTGCTCGACGTGATCAAGGACCTGGCCCGCACCGGCACCACCATGATCGTGGTCACCCACGAGATCGGCTTCGCCCGCGAGGTCGCCGACACCGTGGTGTTCATGGACGGCGGCGTGGTGGTCGAACAGGGCCCGCCCGCCCAGGTGCTGGACGACCCGCAGCACGAACGCACCCGCGCCTTCCTCGCCAAGGTGCTCTGAACCCCCTTCCGGCTCTAAGGAGTTGCCCGCATGTCCGTGTACCGCCGCACTTTCGTCCCGGCCGTCGCCGCCCTCGTCGCCGCCCTGCTGCTCTCCTCCTGCGGCTCCGCGGACAACGCCTCCGCCGACCTCGGCGCCAAGAAGGAGGGCACCGCGCCCAACGGCGTGAAGATCAACCTGACGCCGGACCAGAACCGGATCAGCACCCCGAAGGTCGACGCGATCGCCGCCCTCGTCCCCGACGAGGTCCGCCGAAGAGGCACCCTCCGGGTCGCCGCCGACGTCGGCACCGTCCCGCCGCTCGGCTTCTACGCCACCGACGACAAGACCGTCATCGGCACCGAACCCGACCTGGCCCACCTGATCGGCGACGTGCTCGGCCTGAAGGTCGAGATCGATCCGGTCTCCTGGGAGAACGTCTTCGTCGGCCTGGACAGCGGTAAGTACGACGCGGGCATCACCAACGTCACCGTCACCGAGGCCCGCAAGGAGAAGTACGACTTCGCCACCTACCGGCTCGACATCCTCGGCTTCGAGGCCGAGAAGGGCGGCAACTGGAAGGTCAAGGGCCCGGCCGACGTCGCCGGGCGCACCATCGGCGTCTCCTCCGGCACCAACCAGGAGAAGCTGCTGCTGGCCTGGAGCGAGCAGGACGTCGAGAACGGCCTCAAGCCGGTCGACGTGAAGTACTACCAGAACTCCTCCGACTACTACCTGGCCCTCGGCTCCGGCCGGATCGACGCCTGGCTCGGCCCCAACCCGGCCACCGCCTTCCACTCCGCGCAGACCGGCGAGACCGAGGTGATCGGCACCTACTCCGGCGCCGGGGACACCGTCCTCGGCAAGATCGCCGCCACCACCAAGAAGGACAACGGCCTGGTCAAGGCACTCAACGGGGCGATCAACGAGGCCATCAGGAACGGCAGTTACGCCCAGGTGTTGAAGCGCTGGGGCCTGGACGACGAGGCCGTGCCGACCTCCGAGATCAACCCGCCCGGCCTGCCCAAGACCGACTGACAGTGATGATTGTGGTGACGGGGTTGCTGATGGGTCTGACCCGCCGACTGACTGACGTTCAGACTGTCCTGTTTGGGATTTGTCGGCCCATCAGCTCCTCGTCACGCACGCGGCCGGACGGGCGCTTGTGACTTCATAGGAGCCTGGCCAGAGGCCCCGTCACTGTCTTGTCCACCCGCCCGACCGGCGCGTGCCGCCCTCGGCTCGGACAAGCGACAAGGACGGACATGACCAGCATGACGCACGGCGGCTCACAGATCACCGGCGGAGTCGACACCCACGGCCTGACCCACCACGCGGCGGTGGTCGACCCGCTGGGCCGGCACCTGGCCGACCGGGAGTTCCCCGCCACCGTCGCCGGCTACCGCGACCTGCTGGAATGGATGCGCTCGCACGGCACCCTCGCCGCGGTCGGCGTGGAAGGCACCGGCGCCTACGGAGCCGAACTCGCCCGGGTACTGACCGCCGCCGGGACCACGGTCGTCGACGTCGACCGCCCCGACCGCAAAACGCGCCGCATGCGGGGAAAGTCCGACCCGATCGACGCCTACGCCGCCGCCACCGCCGTGCTCTCCGGGCGGGCCACCGGCGTCCCCAAGAGCCGCGACGGCGTGGTCGAGGCCGTCCGGGTGCTGCGGGTCGCCCGCCGCAGCGCGGTCAAGGCCCGCACCCAGGCCATGAATCAGATCCGAGGCCTGCTCGTCTCCGCGCCGGCCCTGCTGCGCGAGCCGCTGGCCGGCCTGTCACGCACAGAGTTGATACGCACGCTCGCCCGGCTGCGACCCGGCGACGACCTCTCGGGCCCGGTGGCGGCGACCCGGGCGGCACTGCGACGACTGGCCCGACGCCACCAGGCCATGGACGAGGAGATCACCCAGTTCGACACCGAGATCGGCCCGCTCGTCAAGAAGGCCGCCCCCGCACTGCTGGAGCTGTTCGGCGTCGGACCCGAGAGCGCAGGCCAGCTGCTGGCCTCCGCCGGAGACAACCCCGAACGCATGCGCTCCGAAGCCGCGTTCGCGCACCTGGCCGGCGTCGCACCGATCCCCGCCTCCTCCGGCCGCACCCACCGCCACCGCCTCAACCGCGGCGGCGACCGGGCCGCCAACAACGCCCTGCACACCATCGTGCTGGTCCGCATGCGCTTCGACCCGCGCACCCGCGCCTACGTCGAACGCCGCACCAAGGAAGGCATGTCCAAGAAGGACATCATGCGCTGCCTCAAACGATTCGTCGCCCGCGAGGTCTACCGCGCCCTGGCCAGCGCACCAACCACACAAATCACTCAACCCGATCTCGCTCCCGCAGCTTGACGTCTATAGGAGCATCCCCGTCGCGACCGCCGGGGCGCATCCCTCACCACCCGTGCGGGATGCGCTCCAGCACGCCGCCCGCGAACACGTCGTACAGCGGCAGCGGCTCCAGGTGCACGTACCCGATGTGGCAGTCGCAGCTCCCCAACGGGCAGGCCCGCGGCCGCAGTTGATCCCGGTACGAGTCGTCGTACAGGTTGCCCAGCGGCGGCCGGACGAAGTGGCAGCGGCGCACCGTGCCCTCCCCGTCCACCGACACCACGCTCTCGCCCGTCCGGCACGGCAGCCCGGCGCTGCGGTGCGGGTGGCGGCTGTAGCCGAACAGCGGGTCCAGCTCCGTCCACCGCGCCGCCTCGGCGTCGGTGTAGGTGAGCCCGTCGGCCGCGTTCACCCACAGGTACACCCCCGCCGGCAGCGCCGCCCGCAGCCGCCGGGCCGCCGCCAGGTGCTCCGGCTGCCCGACCACGCCGACGCTGAACCGCACGCCCAGCGCGGTCAGTTCGGCGCACTTGGCGAGGAAGCGCTGCTCGCCCACCTGCCCCGGGTGGTACGTCACCCAGAGCGCCAGCTTCGAGCGGTCCGCCTCCGCCAGCCAGGCCGTCCGGCAGCTCGCGTTGGTCTGGATCGCCACCCGTTCCAGGTGCGGCAGCCGGCTCAGCTCCACCATCGCCCGCCGGTACCAGCTGCGCACCAGCCCCTCGCCCCACGGCGTGAACAGCACCGACAGCCGCCCGTGCCGGTACGCCGCCGCCCAGGCGGTGAACCGCTCCAGCGCCGCCCGGTCGGCCCGCAGCAGCTCCGGGGAGTCGCGCCGCTTGGCGAACGGGCAGTACGGGCAGTCGTAGTCGCAGGAGGACAGCGGGCCCCGGTAGAGCAGGGTCAGGTGCTCGCTCACTTGGCCTCGTACTCCGCCATGTTGGCGCGCACCGCGGCCGAGAACAGCCGCGGCCCCACCGCGTCCGACCAGGCCAGGCCCTCCGCGCTCAGCAGCAGCCGGGCCGGGTCCTGCGCCGACAGCCAGCCGCGGGCGGCGAACTCGGCCAGCTCCGCCGGGAAGTCCAGCTCCGGGGCGCTGCCGAAGCGCTCCCGGTAGGCCGCCAGGTCGACGCCCTCGCCCTGCAGCAGCGATTGCACCAGGTGGCGGCGGCGGGTCTCCTCCTCGGTCATCGCCCAGCCCAGCTCGGCCCGGGAGAAGTCCGGCGCGGCCACGTAGTCGTCGATGATCCGGCGCACCTCGCGGGCGTCCACCGCGTAGTCGAAGGAGTAGTGCAGCCGCGAGGTGTACGAGCGGGCCCCGCAGCCCAGGCCCACCATGCCGTCGGTCTGGCAGGCGTACTCGCCGGCGCTCGCGCGCGCCGCGCCGACCCGGCGGAACATCCGCATCGACACCTGCTCGTACCCCTCGGCCAGCAGGTGGTCGCGGCCCGCCCGGTACAGCGCCAGCCGCTGGGCGTCCCACTCCGGGGAGGGGCCGGTCCCGTGCCGCCCGAGGCCGGTCAGCGGGCGGACGTACAGCGGGTACAGGTACAGCTCCTCCGGCCGCCACGCCAGCGCCGCGTCGAGGGACTCGACCCAGCTGGCGGGCGTCTGGCCGTCGATGCCGTAGATCAGGTCGATGTTCAGCACCGGGAACCCGGCCTCCCGCACCCGGCCCAGCGCGGCCTCCACCGCGGCCCGCTTCTGCGGGCGCACCGCGGCCCTCGCCTCCCCGTCCAGGAAGGACTGCACGCCCAGGCTCAGCCGGGTCGTGCCGCGCTCGGCCAGCACCCGCAGCCGGTCTGCGGTCGCGGTGTCCGGCGAGGCCTCCACCGAGAGCGGCACCGCCCGCAGGTCCGCCCCCATCCGCAACTCGGCGATGTCGCACAGCCGTTCCAGCTCGGCCGCGCTCAGGTAGGTGGGCGTCCCGCCGCCGAACGCCGCCAGCGCGAACCGCGCCCCCGGCGCCAGCGCCTCCCGCACCTGCCGGGCCTGCCGCTCCAGCGCGTCCAGGTAGGCGGTGGTCAGCCCCTCCGGGCTGCCGATCCGGGTGAACAGGTTGCAGAACCCGCACCGCACCTCGCAGAACGGCACGTGCAGGTACAGCGAGAGCGCGTCCTGCTTCTCGCCCTCCCACAGCTCCGCCAGCCGCGGCCGCTCCGGCAGCGGGCGGTAGGCGGTCTTGTGCGGGTACGCGTAGACGTAGCTCCGGTACGGGGACTCGGCGGTGGCGGTGGTGCTCATCGGGACTCCTGCGGCGTGGCGGGAAGGGTGAAGTGCGCGTAGGGGACGGTCCAGACCACCTCGTGGCCGATCCGGTGCCCGGTGTACCCGTCCTCGCCGTACGCGGTGCCGTGGTCCGAGCAGACGACCGCGAAGCACGGGCGCCGGGCGCTCATCGCCGCGAACAGCCGGCCCACGTGCGCGTCCACGTACTCCAGCGCGGCGGCGTGGGTGGCCCGGCTGTCCCCGTCCGCGCGGGTCGCGCCCGGCAGGTGGAACCAGTTCGGCTGGTGCAGCGCCGAGACGTTGACGAACAGGAACAGCGGCTGCCCGGGCGGCTGCCCGGCCGCCACCCGCTCGGCGACGGCCACCTGCGACTCGAAGGAGGTCGGCGACGGGACGCCCAGCTCCGGCGCCCAGTGGCTCTCCTGGAACAGGCCCGGCAGCACCGAGCCGAGCGGGCCCTGCTTGTTGAAGAACCCCACCCCGCCGATGCACACCGTCCGGTACCCGGCCGCGGCCAGCGCCGTCGGCAGGTCCGGCGCGTCGAACACCCAGGTCCGCGGCTCGGTGGTCTCCGAACCCGCGAACCGGGCCGCGAACAGCCGTGGGTGCGGCCCGTCCGGGGTGGCGGGGGTCGGCAGGAACCCGGCCAGGATCGCCTGGTGCGCGGCGTACGTGAAGCTGCCCGGCGAGTGCCGCCGCTCCCAGCCGTCGGGCGGCAGCACCTTCGCCAGGTTCGGCAGCCGGCCGGCCGCGAGCAGCTCCGCGGCGACGTCGAAGCGCAGCGTGTCGAGGGTGACCAGCAGCAGGTCGTGCGAACCGACGACCCGGTTCATGTCAGGCATCACAGCGGGCGGTCCTCCAGGCGTCCGGCACGGCGTCCGCCGTGCGGGCGTCCAACGCGTAGGCGGGCGAAGCCAGTTGGGCGGCGTAGGTGTCGAGGCCCGGGGCCGGCCCGTCGGGCAGTCCGGGCAGGTTCGGGAGCAGGTCGCCGAAGGCGTTGACCTCGCCGACCAGGGCGCGCCGCCAGCGGGCGTGCGGGAGCAGGTCGACGCCGACCATCGGGGAGCGCGGGAAGCAGCGGGCGGCGGCCTCCGCGGTGGCCAGCAGCTCCGGCCAGTGCGGGCCGGCCGCCGCCCGGACCAGGTCGGTCCGGCCGCGGCCGCCGCCGAGGTGCAGGTTGGTCATCGGGTGCCGGCTGGTGCGGACCACCAGGTGGGTGGCCCGGCCGCCGACCACCACCACCCGCAGGTCCGCCGCCCGGCCGCCCTGGCCGGACTTGGGGACCCAGCGCTCGACGTGCAGCCCCTCCGGGGCGAGCCGGTCGACCAGCTCGGCGACCTCCGCCGCGGAGCGGTAGCGGCGCACCGCGAGCGAGTTGTGCAGCCCGTCCGGGGCGAGCTCCACCGAGGTGGTGGCCTGCACCCGCCCGCCCGGCCCGAACTCCAGCGCCACCACGCCGGACGCGGACGAGCCGTGCACCGGCTTGAGGAACACCCGGCGCATCCCGGCCCCGGCCAGCCGCTCCTTCAACTCCTCGAACCCGGACGGCGGTCCACCGGGCAGCGCGGGCGGCACCGGCACCCCGGCGGCGGCCAGCCGGGCGTGCGCGGCCCGCTTGTCGAACATGGCGGCGATCTCGTCCGGGTCGCCGAGCAGCCGCACCCCGGGCCGGGCGGCCAGCGCGCGCAGCGCCGCCACGACGCCCGCGTACCAGGCCGGGCCGCCCTCGACCCGGGTCGGCGCGTAGCCCGCGCCGAGGACGGGCCCGCGCAGCAGCCGGTCCGCCTCCGGGTCCTCGCCGGGCGAGTCGACCCGGACCACCGCGCCGGGCGGCAGTCCGTACCGCCCGCGCAGCACCGCGGACCAGGGCAGCACGGCCGGCTCCGGCCGGCCGGCGGCCCGGGCCGCGGCGGCGAACAGGGCGGCCCGGCGGTGCCCCGGGCAGCCCAGGACGACCAGCTGGTGCGGCGTCACGTCGGCCCCGCCTACTCGGAGATGGCGACGTAGCGCCAGTTGTCGCCCGGGTCCTCGGCGCCGGAGAGGTCGACCGCGACGCCCGGCAGGGCGTCCCGCAGGCGCTGCTGCATGCCCTCGGTGAGGTAGTGGTGGTGCAGGTCCAGGGTCTTCAGGTGGGTCAGCGGCTGGCCCTCGAGCAGTGCCGCCGCGCCCTCGTCGGTGAACGCGCCCATGGACAGCGACAGCCCGGTCAGCCGGGGCACCACCGGTGCCCGGGCGACCAGCGCGGCGATCTGGTCCTGGAACACCGAGTCCTGCAGGCCCAGGTGGGTCAGCGCGGGCAGCTTGGCGCCGGACAGGAACGGGGCCAGGTCGTCCATCGTCCAGTTGCCGCCGTAGTTGTCGACGCCCAGCCACAGCTCCAGCTTCTCCAGCGCCGGGAAGTCGCAGGCGCCGACCGCGCGGACGATCTCGGCGGGCAGGCCGCCGGACTCGAACCGCAGCGCCTTCAGCTTCTCGTGCCGCACCGGCTTGAGGCCCAGCCGCTCCTTGTCGTCGTAGTCCTCGCTGGCGCCGCGCACCACCAGCTCCTCCAGCTGCGGGAACGCGGCGAACACCGGCGTGATGTCGCACATCTGGATCCAGGAGATCTCGCACTCCTCGAAGGTGATGTCGCCGAGGAACAGCGCGCGCAGCGCGGGCAGCCGGTCGGCGGCGGCGAGGATCAGCGGCAGCGCCTCGGACAGCGACTCCGGCTCCTCCGGGAACCAGCGGCCCAGCACCAGCGCGGTGACCCGCTCCGGCTCCACGGTGTCCAGGAACTTCTGCCAGAGCTCGGCGAACCCCTGCTCGTCGTCCCAGTCCAGGCCGATCCGCCAGGCGGTGGCGTCCGCCGCCGGGAGCTTCCCCTCCTCCTCGGCCTCCCGGAAGTCGGTCACCGGGAGGCCGTGGAACTCCTCGACGTGGTCGTTGATGGTCATGCGCTGCTCCTCGTTGCTCCGGATCGTGGTGCCGTGCTCATGCCGCGGTGGTTCGGTGTCGCTGCTGCCCGCAGTGGGCCGAGACCTGTCTACCAGCCGCCCGTGACGTTCACCCGCACGAAGGACCCCGGGGGCGCGGAGTTGTCGGTGGGGCGGCCTAGTTTTCGGGGCGTGGCGTCCGGCAGCGGGCCGGACCCGACGCCGGGAGGCCCCGTGTACCGCCAGGGTGACGTACTGATCGTTCCGGTCGCGCAGAGCGCCGTCCCGGCCGCCCTCGAACAGGCCGCCCGGCAGCCCCGGGACGCCCGCGGGCGGCTGGTGCTGGCCCTCGGCGAGGTCACCGGCCACGCCCACGCGGTGGTCGGGCCGGGCGAACTCGTCCGCGAGGGCGGCCCGTTCGGCGCCGCCTGGTTGCACCTGCCGGAGGGCGGCCGGGTCGTCCACGAGGAGCACGCCGCGATCGCCCTGCCCGGCGGCTGGTACCGGGTGGTCCGCCAGCGCGAGTACACGCCGGGCGCGGTCCGCGTCGTCGCCGACTGACCCCCCGCCGCCACCCGTCCGAGACCCAGCACTACGGAGAACTGATGAGCAGCCAGCTGACGGGCCGTCCGGCCGACCTCTCGGTGGCCCACTGGCGGGCCGTCGCCGCCGCCACCGGCCCCGCCGACCGGGCCACCGCCGAACAGGCCGTCCGGGACGCCTACCGGGCCGCCGGGCTCGCCGAGCCCGCCGAGTTCCGCTGGTGCCCCTCGCCGCGCGCCGCCGTCGACGAACTCCTCGCGCACCGCGACGAGTTCGGGGCGAGCGTGCGCGAGCAGGTGCGCACCGCCGCCTGGGAGCGGGCCCGCACCGCCGCCCTCGCCGCGCTCGGCCCGGCCGGCTGGTCCGCCCTGTGGGCCGTCACCGGCGCCGAACTCGCCACCACCACCGCGCTGCCCGCCGAGCGGGTCCGCGCCGCGCTGCTCGACCACTTCGCCCCCGAGCCCGAGCCGATCGACGACTGGCAGGAGGCCCGCAAGCCCGAGAACCGGGCGGTCCGGCAGGCCGCCGCCGAACGGCGCGGCCGGATCCGCCTGCTCCTGCTGGACGCGGTGGCCGGGCAGCACGACGCCGCCTGGCTGGCCGCCTTCGACACCGCCGGCACCGGCGACGCGGCCCTCGCCGCCCTGGCCGGCGCCGCCCGGCAGACCGGCTGGTGGTGGCCCTACGAGCGCACCGTGCTGCTCAGCGAGCGCCCCACCGCCCTGCATCGCGACGAGGCCGGCCGGCTCGACCGCGCCGACGGACCGGCCCTCGCCTACGCCGACGGCTTCGCGCTGCACGCCTGGCGCGGCATGCCCGTCCCCGCCGACTTCCTCGACCGGCTCACCGGCCTCACCCCCGAGCGGATCCGCGGCGAGGAGAACGCCGAACTGCGCCGCGTCATGCTGGAGCACTTCGGCTACGACCGCTACCTCGCCGAGTCCGGCGCCGAACCGCTGCACCGCGACGCGACCGGCACGCTGTGGCGGATCCAGCTCCCGAACGACGAGCCGGTGGTGATGGTCGAGGTGCTCAACTCCACCCCCGAACCGGACGGCACCCACCGCACCTACTACCTGCGGGTCCCGCCCGGCACCCGCACCGCGCGGGCCGGCGTCGCCTGGACGTTCGGGGTCGAGGAGGCCGAGTACCACCCGCAGCAGGAGACCTGACCGCAGGCCGGCCGGCGGCTGTCAAGGGTGCGGGGCACCGATTCGCCCCGCGCCCGGATTCCTCCGATTGGGAGGAATTCGCCGAACCGGCACCACTGTTCCGCAGGCGATCACCCCTGGTATACCTCGATGTCCCGGGGCAGGGGACGACCCGCCCCCGAGACGAAACAGGTGGTGACAGGCAGTGAAGCTCCTCCGCGTGGGCCCTGCGGGCGCAGAACGACCGGTCGTACTCGCCCCCGACGGCACCGCCCGCGACCTCCGCCCGCTCACCCCCGACCTGGACGGCGGGTTCCTCGCCGGACTCGACCCGGCGGCGCTCGACCTCGCCGCGCTCCCGGTCACCGACCTCACCGGCGAGCGGATCGGCCCGCCGGTCGCCCGCCCCGGCAAGATCGTCGGCATCGGCCTCAACTACCGCGACCACGCGGCCGAGGCGGGCGCCGCGATCCCGGCCGAGCCGGTGGTCTTCCTCAAGCCCGTCAACACCCTGGTCGGCCCGAACGACCAGGTGCTCGTCCCGCGCGGCAGCGAGAAGACCGACTACGAGGTCGAACTCGCCGTCGTCATCGGCCGCACCGGCCGCTACCTGGACACCCCGGCCGACGCCGCCGCGATCATCGCCGGCTACGCCGCCGTCAACGACGTCACCGAGCGGGCCTTCCAGTTCGACCGCGGCGGCCAGTGGGACAAGGGCAAGTCCGCCGAGACCTTCACCCCGCTCGGCCCCTGGCTGGTCACCCCCGACGAACTCGGCGACCCGCAGGCCCTCGACCTGCGGCTGTGGGTCAACGGCGAGCTCCGCCAGGACGGCACCACCGCGGAGATGATCTTCCCGGTGCACGAGACCGTCCGCTACCTCACCCACTTCATGCGCCTCGACCCCGGCGACATCGTCATCACCGGCACCCCCGCCGGCGTCACCCTCGGCCGCCCCGGCACCCCGTTCCTCCGGGCCGGCGACAAGGTCGCCCTCGAAGTCACCCGCCTCGGCCGCCAGGAGACCACCCTCGGCCAGGCTTAGCGAGTCCCGACAGGGGCCCGGGGCTCGGGGAACGGCGAGCCCGGGCCTGCTGACGGTTCACCGCCGCCCAGCGCGCCTGCTTCCGGTCCTGTTGAGGACCCGCAGCAGCACGGACCCCCGACGGGCTCCGGCCGTCAGCAGCACGGACCCGCCGTTCCCCGAGCCTCCCGGTTCTGCCTAGAGCCCCAGGTCGCGCAGACGCGAGATGAGCACCCCCGCCGGGCTGTCGGCCGTCTCCAGCTGGAGCCAGCCGTGCAGCGCCTGCGCGGTCTGCGCGTCGCGGACGGCGGTGGCCGCCGCCATCACCACGAACTGGTCGACCAGCCAGGCGCAGAGCGAGTCGGCCGGGATCTGCCGCCCCTCGTCCAGCCAGCTGATCGCGGACGCCTCGACCACCGAGATCCAGGAGCGCACCAGCAGGGTCAGCCGCGGCCCGGCCTCCCGGACGCCGAGGTGGCGCAGGGTGCGCCGGAGCGCCGCCCGGCGGACGTCGTCGACGATCGCCGAGGTGCGCGCCGTCTCGACCACCGAGCCGCCGCGCAGCAGCGCGCCGTACCCGGCGGCGTGCTCGCCGACGAAGTCGAAGTAGCCGTGCAGGACGGCGCCGAGCTGCTGGGTCGGGGTGCCGTCGGTGGTCCGGACGGTGAACCGGGTGGTGAGCTCGGAGGCGGCGCTGCGCAGCGCCGCCTCGTACAACTGCTGCTTGCCGCCCGCGAAGTAGCGGTAGACCAGCGGCCGCGAGGCCCCCGCGGCCTCGGCGACGTCGTCGAGCGAGACCTCCTCGGGCGGCCGGGCGGCGAAGAGTTCGAGGGCGACGGCGATGAGCTGTTCGCGCCGTTGCTGGACGGGCAGTCGCCGGTAGGCGGCGCGGCGGGGGCGCTCCGCGGCGGGGGAGTCGTCGACGGGCTCCTCGACGGGGGAGGGGGTCGCTGCCATGCGTGCCAGGGTAGACCTCGGACGGCCCCGCGCACCCCCTCCGCACGCCCGCGACCGGCGGGTTCCCGCCGGGCGGGGCCCCGGACGGGGTGCAGACTGGGAACAGGTCTCGGGTCACGTCGCGGCGAGGAGCGGCCGGTGCGGTGGGTGCGGGCGGTGGGGCGGTGGATCGGGAAGTCCCCGGGGACGTACGTGTGGCTGCTGCTGCTGGCGCTGACCAGCTTCGTGGTGGCCCGGATGGACCCGGCGGCGCTGGACTACTTCCTGGAGAAGCGCTCCACCAACATCCACCAGCTCTCCTCGCACCCGGTGCACGCCCTGCTGGCCAGCCTGATCTGGACCGAGCAGGCGAACTTCCTGTTCTACTTCGCGGTGTTCCACGTCTTCCACGTGCCGGCCGAGCGCTGGCTGGGCACCCGCCGCTGGCTGACGGTCGCGCTGACCGCGCACGTGCTGGCCACGTTCGTCAGCGAGGGCGTGGTCGCCTGGGGCGTCAACCACCACGTGCTGCCGCTGAACATGTCGACCACGGTGGACGTCGGGGTGTCGTACGCGCTGGCCGGGGTCGAGGGCGTGCTGACGTACGCGCTGGCCGGGGCGTGGCGCTGGGTGTACGGCTGCGGGCTGGTCGTCTTCTACCTGGTGCCGCTGCTGACCTCGCACACGTTCACCGACCTGGGGCACTTCTGCTCGGTGCTGATCGGCCTGGCGTTCTACCCGATCACCCGGGGCCGGCCGACCTGGGACCCGTGGCGCAGCGTCCGGCGGCTCGCCCCGGCGCGGGGGTGACGGACCGGCCCGGGGGTGACGACGCCGATACCTGACAGGGGTTGAATTCGCCTGCGGCTACGACAGGATGGCCGGATGGCTCATGAACTGAACGACCCTCACCCGAGCGGCCCCACCCCGCGCCGACTCGCCGACTCCTACGTCCACGCGCTCGCCGACGCCGACCCGCTGACCGCGGTGTACCTCGGCCTCAACCCGGAGGACGACCGGCTGCCCGACCTCTCCTCCGAAGGCATCGAGGCCACCGCCGACCTGGCCCGCCGCACCCTCGCCGCGCTCGACGAGCTGGAGGCCGCCGGCCCGGTCGAGGACGAGGCCGAACGCCGCTGCGCCCGGCTGCTGCGCGAGCGGCTGACCGCCGAACTGGCCGTGCACGACGCGGGCGAGGGCTACCGCAGCGTCCGCAACCTGGGCTCGCCGGTGCACAACACCCGCGAGATGTTCACCCTGCTGCCCACCGACACCGACGAGGACTGGCAGCGGCTGGGCCGCCGGCTGGCCCGCTTCCCGCTGGTGACGGCCCAGTACCGGCAGAGCCTGGAGGAGGGCGTCCGGCGCGGCCTGCTGTCGGCGCCGCGCCAGGTGGAGACGGTGGTCGGCCAGTTCGGCGAGTGGATCGACGGCGAGACCCCCGGCGGCTGGTTCGGCGAACTGGTCGCCGCCGCCCCCGCGCACCTGCGCGAGCAGCTGACCGCCACCGCGGTCGAGGCCACCGCCGCCCTCGCCGACCTGCGCGACTGGATGCGCGACACGTACGCCCCCGCCGCGAAGGGCACCCCGGACGCGGTCGGCCGCGAGCGCTACACCCGCTGGGTGCGGTACTGGACGGGCGCCGAACTCGACCTGGACGAGGCGTACCGCTGGGCCTGGGAGCAGTTCCACGAACTGGACGCCCAGATGCGGGCCGAGGCGGAGAAGGTCCGCCCGGGCGCGACCCCGATGCAGGCCATGAAGTGGCTGGAGACCGACGGCCCGGCGATCCGCGGCGAGCAGCAGGTGCAGGAGTACCTGCAGGGCCTGATGGACCGGGCGATCGACGACCTCCAGGGCGTGCACTTCGACCTGGCCGAGCCGCTGCTGAAGGTGGAGTCCCGGATCGCCCCGCCCGGCAGCGCCGCCGCCCCCTACTACACCCAGCCCTCGCTGGACTTCTCCCGCCCCGGCCGGACCTGGCTGCCCACCCTGGGCCGCGAGGCGTTCCCGGAGTGGGACCTGGTCTCCACCTGGTACCACGAGGGCGTCCCGGGCCACCACCTGCAGCTCGCGCAGTGGACGTACGTCGCCGACCGGCTCTCCACCTACCAGGTCACCCTGGGCGGGGTGAGCGCCAACATGGAGGGCTGGGCGCTGTACGCCGAGCGCCTGATGGACGAGCTGGGCTACCTGACCGACCCGGGCCACCGCCTCGGCTACCTGAACGCCCAGATGATGCGGGCGCTGCGGGTGATCGTCGACATCGGCATGCACGCCGAGCTGGACTTCCCGGCCGACTCGCCGTTCGCCCCCGGCGAGCCGATGCGGCCCGAGCGGGCCCGGGAGTTCTTCGGCGCCTACTGCGGCCTGTCCGCGGACTTCCTGGACAGCGAGCTGGTGCGCTACCTGGGCCTGCCCGGCCAGGCGATCGGCTACAAGCTGGGCGAGCGGGCCTGGCTGCGCGGCCGGGCCGAGGCCCGGGCGGCGGCCGAGGCGCGCGGCGCGGAGTTCGACCTCAAGGCGTGGCACATGGCGGCGCTCTCCCAGGGCTCGCTCGGCCTGGACGACCTGGTCACCGAACTGGGCGCGCTGTAACGACGACGGGCACCGCGTTCCGGGTGGCCGATGCGGCCGGGCACCCGGGACCCCGTCCCACATGTTGACAAACTGGACAATTCGCCTTGCCGCTGCCCCGTTCGGGGGTTTCCCTGGGAAGAGCGCCGTACGCGCCCAGCCCCACTCCCGATCGGCGGAAGGCGGCCTCACGGTGACCCCCCAGCAAGCCCCCGACACCCCCGCGGCGGATCCGCGCCGCTGGTGGGCCCTGGCGGTCATCGCCATCGCCCAGCTGATGATCGTCCTCGACGCGACGATCGTGAACATCGCCCTCCCGTCCGCGCAGAAGGCGCTCGACATCTCCGACGCCAACCGGCAGTGGGTGATCACCGCCTACACGCTGGCCTTCGGCGGACTGCTGCTGCTCGGCGGCCGGATCGGCGACCTCTTCGGCCGCAAACGGACCTTCATGGTCGGCCTGCTCGGCTTCGCCCTCGCCTCCGGCATCGGCGGCTTCGCCACCACCGGCGGCGTGCTGTTCGCCGCCCGCGCCCTGCAGGGCGCCTTCGGCGCGCTGCTCGCCCCGTCCGCGCTCTCGCTGCTCTCCGTCACCTTCCGCGACCCGCGCGAACGCGCCACCGCCTTCGGCATCTTCGGCGCCCTGGCCGGCGGCGGCGCCGCGATCGGCCTGATCACCGGCGGACTGCTCACCGAGTACCTGTCCTGGCGCTGGTGCCTGTACGTCAACATCCCGATCGCGATCGTCACCGGCATCGGCGCCTACTACCTGCTGGTGCGCGACCACGTCGACCGCTCCCGCCGGGTCCGGCTCGACCTGCCCGGCGCGGTGCTCGGCTGCGGCGGCCTGCTGGCCATCGTGTACGGCACCTCCGAGGCGGTCTCCCGCGGCTGGGACGACTGGGTGGTGCTCACCGCGCTGTGCGCCGGCGTCGCCCTGCTCGCGGTCTTCGCGGCGGTCGAACGGCGCACCGAACACGCCCTGCTGCCGATGCACCTGATCGGCAACCGCAACCGGGCCGGCGGCGCGCTCTCGGTCGGACTCGCCGTGATCGGCATGTTCGGCCTGTTCCTCTTCCTCACCTACTACCTCCAGGTGATCAAGGGCTACTCGCCGATCAAGGCCGGCGTCTCCTTCCTGCCGATGACCGCCGCCATCGTGGTCAGCGCGGCCGGCATCGCCTCCCGGCTGATGACCCGCGTCCCCACCCGCAACCTGGTCGTCCCCGGCCTGCTGCTCGGCGCCGCCGGAATGGCGTGGCTCACCCAGATCAAGGTCGACAGCCCCTACGCCACGATGGTGCTGCCCGCCGAACTGCTGCTCGGCTTCGGCATGGGCCTGGTCTTCATGCCCACCATGAGCCTGGCCACCCTGAACGTCGCCCCGCAGGAGACCGGCGCCGCCGCCGCCATCATCAACAGCGCTCAGCAGGTCGGCGGTTCGATCGGCACCGCGCTGCTCAACACCATCGCCGCCAGCGTGACCGCCACCTACCTGGCCGCCCGCAACCCCACCGACCCGCTGGTCCAGGCCCAGGGCGCGGTGCACGGCTACGCGGTCGCCACCACCGTCGCGATGGCCATCCTGATCGGCGCCGCGGTGGTCGCCTTCCTGATGATCAACCACCGCCCGGCCCCCGGGGAGGCCCGGGGCGAGGACGCCGCCGCCGAGGCCCGCGCCGCGGTCTGACGGCCCGGCCCCGCACCGGGGTCCGGCACCCGCCCCGCGGGTGTCGGACCCGGCCGCCCGCCCCCCGGCCGTGGGACGCTGCTCCACGCCGTCGGAAATCTCACGAGCCTCCCAGGCAGTCATGACGGCTTTCCCAGCTCCACGACGGATATTGGGGAGCCGATCGGGCAACCGATCGACACGTGCCCGCGTCGGATCCGCGCCGTGGGCACCGCCACGACCAGGACCGGCCGGAACGGGGCAGCGGATGGGACGCAACACCAGCCAGGACGGACACCGCCCGCTGCGGTCGGCCGCCCTCACCTCGGTCCTCGCCGTCGGCGTGGTCGGCGCGATAGCGACCGCCGGAGTGCTCACCGTCCAACTCCGCGACCCCGGACGGCCCCGCACCCGCCCGGTGGCCCTGGCCGCCCCCGCGACGCCCACCCCCACGCCCTCGCCGTCGCCCACTCCGAGCCCGACGGCGGTCCCCACGCCGACCGCGGCGCCGGCGTCCGCCCCCGCCGCGGTGCGGCAGGACGCCCCCGTCACCGCCCCCACCCTGCAGGCCCCGCCCAGCGCGCCGCCCGAGGCCGTCCCCGGCACCACCGCCACCGCCCCCGACAACGCCGAGTCCCGCCGGGTCGGCGCCCTCTTCGCCGGCCCGACCGGCCCCGGCAACCACTTCTGCACCGCCAGCGTCATCGACAGCCCCGGCCGCAACCTGATCCTCACCGCCGCGCACTGCCTGTCCGACGCGGCCGGCACCACCTTCGTCCCCGGCTACCGCGACGGCCGGGCCCCGTACGGCAGTTGGCGGGTCACCAAGGTCTACACCGCGGACGGCTGGCGCAACGGCGGCGACCCCGACGAGGACTTCGCCGTCCTCGCCGTCGCCCCGAACGACGGGCAGCAGATCGAGGACGTCCTCGGCGGCAACCCGCTCGGCACCACCGCCTCCTGGACCGCCGAGGCCCGGCTCTACGGCTACCCCGCCGGGAGCGAACTGCCGATCCTCTGCACCAACACCACCAGCCGCCAGGACACCTACCAGCGCCGGATCGACTGCCCGTCCTTCCCCGGCGGCACCAGCGGCGGCCCCTTCGTCGACACCGCCACCGGCCAGGTCATCGGCGTCATCGGCGGCTACCAGCAGGGCGGGGACACCGACGACACCTCCTACAGCGCCGCCTTCGACCACACCGTCGCCGAACTCCTCGCCGCGGCGGGCTGAACCGGCCCGCCCCCCTGCCCGCCGCCCCGTCCGGAGGTCCACAATGGGGACCCGACGCACAGGCACGGGGGAGGCGCGGTGTTCCGGCGCTGGTGGTTTCTCAAGGTCGCGGTACCGGTCCCGGTGGATCCCGCCGCGCCGCCCACCCGGCGCGAGGCACGGGCGCGCCAGGCGCTGGTGCTGGGGGAGTGGGAGGCGCTGCGGGAGCACCTGCGCGGGGTCGCCGCCGAGCGGGTCACCGCGGCCGGGGCGGTCTTCCGGGCCGCCGAACTGCACCTGCAGAGCGAGGAGTCGGCCGCCCGGGTGGCCTACCAGTGGGCCCTGGAGGCGTACGAGGCGGCCGGCCGGCTGCTCGACCACGCCGGGGACGAGGACACCGACCTGCCGGACCTGGCGGCGGCCGTCGTCATGGCCGAGCAGGCCGTCGAACGGCTCGCCGCCGCCCACCTGCTGCACGCCGGCAAGCGCCCCGGGCCGCTGCAGGTCCGCTGCTACTGGAACCCGCTGCACGGGCCCGCCGACATCGTTCTCGCCCCCGGCCGGGGCCGCAAGGCCCGGCAGCGCCGGCACCTGACGCCCCGGGAGGCCGCCGCCGAGCGCCGCCCCACCTGCCGCTCCTGCCGGACCGCGATCCTGGCCGGCCAGACGCCGGACGTGCTGCCCGCCCTGCTGCCCGCGAAGGCCGCGCCGGGCCGCAAGGGGCCGGTGCTGGTGCCGTACTTCGCGGTGCCCCGCCAGTGGTCGCCCTGGTCGACGACCGCCTGCGGCGCCTACGACCAGGGCACTCCGGCCCTGGTGCTGAGCGGCGAGCACCGCCGCAACGCCAAGCGCTGACGGCCCGTCAGGCGGCGGTGGCCGGGGCGAACCCGCCGTGCGAGCCCCCGTCGAGCAGCGCGGTCCAGTCGAGCGGCCCGGCCAGCGCGGCCGGATCGGGCAGCGAGACCACCAGCGCGCCGCCGGCCCGCTCGACCTCGGCGCACCAGCCGGCCACGCCGTCGGCGGCGAACGAGCCGCCCAGGGTGGGGAAGAGGCAGCCGGCGTCGCCGGGGCCGTCCAGCACGCACATGGTGAGGCTGGCGAACACCGACCAGCCGTCCAGCCCGGGCACCGCCCCGTCCGCGACCCGCAGCACCGGCAGCGCCCCGTGCACCGGGGCGCCGCCCAGCAACAGGATCGGCGCGGACGCCCCGGACACGAATCGGACCTGCTCAGCAGAGATCATCACCCCGGTACCCTGCCACACCCCGGCCGCCCGCCCCGCCGGAACCCTTGCCCGGCCCGGGAGTTCAGCGCTTCGCGCGCCGCTCGGCGACCAGCCGCTCGACCTCGGCCAGGAACCGCTCCGGCACCTCGCCGGTGGCCCGCAGGTGCGCCCGCTCCTCGGCGGTGAGCGTCTCGGCCGCACCGTCCACGGCGAAGGCGTACTCGTGCAGCCGCCCCGACGTCCGGTCCCGCCGCAGGTCGCCCGCCAGCCCGGCCGCCTGCCGCCCGGACCGACCGGCCCGGAACGCGAACAGCGCCGTCAGCCAGCCGAACGCCCCCGGCCGGGCCGCCCGCCGCCCCACCTGGTCCCGGACCGCCAGCCAGCACAGCCGGTCGTCCGGCAGGTTCGGGACGGGTTCCGTCCTGGTCATCGCACCACCCCTCCAAGGTCGTGGGGCGAACAGTAGCGACCGGTCCGCGGCCGGAGGAAGCGGTTTCGACCCGGCCGCCACCGGCCCGGGGAACGACGAAGGCCCAGATCCGTGGACCAACTCCACTGATCTGGGCCTCTGTTGCACTTCGAAGCGAAGTGCCCCCGGTAGGATTCGAACCTACGCACCCGCCTCCGGAGGGCGGTGCTCTATCCCCTGAGCTACGGGGGCCTGGGCTGACCTCGCGGTGCTGCCCGGCCTGACGGGGAAAACACTACCAGGGAAACTCCGTGCTCCGTGCACGGGTTTCCGCGGCCCGGCGCGCGGCCGTTCCGACGCCCCGTCAGCAGGTGACCGGCAAGTAGCCGAAAGGCCGGACAGCGGGACGGGGCGCGGCTACCCTCGGTGAGGTGGCGGCGACGTCGGGGCGGGTCCTCGTGGTGGACGACAGCGAGGTGATCCGCCAACTGATCAGGGTCAACCTGGAGCTGGAGGGCTTCGAGGTGGTGACCGCCGCCGACGGTGCCGAGTGCCTGGAGGTGGTCGGCCGGGTCGCCCCGGACGTGGTCACGCTGGACGTGGTGATGCCCCGGCTGGACGGCCTGCGGACGGCGGCCCGGCTGCGCGCGTCGCGGGAGACCGCGCACCTGCCGATAGCGATCGTGAGCGCCTGCACGCCGGCCGACCTGGAGCGCGGCGAGTCGGTGGGCGTGGACGGCTACCTGGCGAAGCCCTTCGACCCGGCGGAACTGGTCGCGCTGGTGCGGCGGCTGCGGGTGTCGGCGGCGGGCGGGCGCCGGTTCGCCTACGACTTCGGGGGCCAGCCGCCGGCGGCCGGGCAAACCTCCCGGGATTCAGCCCTGAGCGAACAGCCGCAGGAACTCGTCCGGCCGGACGAGCCCCGCCCGTGAGATGTGCCCGCCAGCGGGGACGTCCGACGACACGAAGCACGCCGGACGCCGCGACGCGGCCCGCGGCGGACAAACCGAGTGGCGGCCCGGTACCCCGTCTCGCCTAGGCTTGGCACCGTGACACCCGCAGAACTCTCCCAGGCAGTCCAGGCCGCCGTCAGCGCCGCCATCGAGGCGGACGAGCTGACCGTCGACGTGCCCGCGCACGTGACGGTCGAGCGGCCCAAGAACAGGGACCACGGCGACTACGCCACCAACGTGGCCCTCCAGCTCGCGAAGCCGGCCGGCAAGCCGCCGCGAGCCGTCGCGGAGATCCTGGCCGGGCGCCTGCGCGAGATCACCGGCGTGGCGAAGGTCGACATCGCCGGCCCCGGCTTCCTCAACATCACGCTGGACGCCGCCACCCAGGGCGGGCTGGCGCGCACCATCGTCGAGGCGGGCGAGGCGTACGGCCGCAACGAGGCGCTCAAGGGCCTGAAGATCAACCTGGAGTTCGTCTCGGCGAACCCGACCGGCCCGATCCACATCGGCGGCGTCCGCTGGGCCGCCGTCGGCGACTCGCTGGCCCGGGTGCTCAAGGCCACCGGCGCCGAGGTGTCGACCGAGTACTACCTGAACGATGCCGGCGTGCAGATCACCAAGTTCGCCAAGTCGCTCAAGGCCGCCGCCAACGGGCAGCCCGTCCCCGAGGACGGCTACGTCGGCGAGTACATCACCGACATCGCCAAGGCCGTCACCGACGGCGTCCCCGGCATCCTCGACCTGCCCGAGGACGAGCAGCTGCAGACCTTCCGCACCGAGGGCCTCAAGCTGATGGTCGCCGAGATCCAGCGCTCGATGGCCGAGTTCGGCGTGCACTTCGACACCTGGTTCTCCGAGCAGACGCTGCACGACTCCGGCGCCGTCGAGAAGGCCATCGAGCGGCTGCGCGAGCAGGGCCACGTCTTCGACCGGGAGGGCGCGATCTGGCTGCGCACCACCGACTTCGGCGACGACAAGGACCGCGTCCTGATCAAGGCCGACGGCGAGACCACCTACTTCGCCGCCGACGCCGCCTACTACCTGAGCAAGCGGGACCGCGGCGCGGAGGTCTCGGTCTACATGCTCGGCGCCGACCACCACGGCTACGTCAACCGCCTCAAGGCCATCGCGGCCTGCGCCGGCGACGACATGGACCGCAACATCGAGGTGATGATCGGCCAGTTCGTGAAGATGCTGCGCGACGGCAAGGAGGTCCGGCTCTCCAAGCGCGCGGGCAACATCATCACGATCGACGACGTGATCGACTGGATCGGCGTGGACGCCGCCCGCTACATGCTGGTGCGGCAGTCCACCGACTCCACCATCACCATCGACATCGACCTGGTGACCAGCACCTCCCGGGAGAACCCGGTCTACTACGTGCAGTACGCGCACGCCCGGATGTGCTCCGTGCAGCGCAACGCGGTGGAGAAGGGCAT
The DNA here is from genome assembly GCF_003751605.1 of Kitasatospora cineracea. Taxonomy (NCBI): domain Bacteria; kingdom Bacillati; phylum Actinomycetota; class Actinomycetes; order Kitasatosporales; family Streptomycetaceae; genus Kitasatospora; species Kitasatospora cineracea. The sequence continues at coordinate 271,338 of NZ_RJVJ01000001.1, read as the reverse complement.
CACCCGCAGCGCGGACTTCAAACCGGAGCTGCTGAGCAGCGAGTGGGAGAACGACCTGCTCGGCCAGCTCGGCGAGTTCCCGCGGGCGCTGGCCAAGGCCGGCGAGCTGCGCGAGCCGCACCACGTGGCCACGTACCTGGAGGAACTGGCCCGCGCCTTCCACCGGTTCTACGACAACTGCCCGATCCTGCCGAAGGGCGACGAGGAGGTCACCGACCTCACGCACGCCCGCCTCTGGCTGGCCGACGCGACGCGGACGACGCTGGCCAACGGCCTCGGCCTGCTCGGCGTCTCGGCGCCCGAGCGGATGTAAGCACCACACCCCCGAAGCGCAGCACAGCAGGGGGCGGCGACCGGTCGACGGAGACCGGTGGCCGCCCCTCGCCATAGGTCGAGGAAGTTTCATCAGATGAGCCGCTCCGCCCACCCCGCAGGCCCCCGCCACGGCGACGTGCTGCCCGAGGGCCACTACCAGGCCCCGCCGGCCGACCTCAACGCGCTCGACCCCAAGGTCTGGTCGCGCACCGTGGCCCGGAACGCCGAGGGCGTCGCCACCGTCGGCGGCGTCGACGTGCGCACCCTGGCCGCCGAGTTCGGCACCCCCGCGTACGTGCTGGACGAGGCCGACTTCCGGGCCCGGGCCCGGGCCTGGCGGGACGCCTTCGGCGAGAGCGCCGACGTGTACTACGCGGGCAAGGCGTTCCTGTCCAAGGCCGTGGTGCGCTGGCTGCACGAGGAGGGCCTGAACGTCGACGTCTGCTCCTCGGGCGAGCTGCACGTGGCGCTGGCGGCCGGCATGCCGGGGGAGCGGATCGCGCTGCACGGCAACAACAAGTCGGTGCCGGAGCTGGAGCAGGCGGTGAAGGCCGGGGTCGGGCACATCGTGGTCGACTCCTTCCAGGAGATCGAGCGGCTGGCCGCCATCGCCGACGCCCAGGGCGTCCGGCAGCCGGTGCTGATCCGGATCACCGTCGGCGTCGAGGCGCACACCCACGAGTTCATCGCCACCGCGCACGAGGACCAGAAGTTCGGCCTCTCGCTCTCCGGCGGCCTGGCCGCCGAGGCGGTCCGCCGGGTGCTGGCCGAGCCGGCCCTGGAGCTGCGCGGCATCCACTCGCACATCGGCTCGCAGATCTTCGACTTCGCCGGGTTCGAGGTCGCCGCCCGCCGGGTGGTCGGCCTGCTCGCCGAGGTCCGCGACGAGCACGGCGTCGAGCTGCCGGAGATCGACCTGGGCGGCGGCCTGGGCATCGCCTACACCGCCGACGACGACCCCCGCGAGCCCGCCGAGATCGCCGCCTCGCTCCGCGAGATCGTCCGGCGCGAGTGCGCCGCCGCCGAGTTGACGGCCCCTCGGATCTCGGTCGAACCGGGCCGGGCGATCGTCGGCCCGACCGCGTTCACCCTCTACGAGGTCGGCACCGTCAAGCCGCTGGAGGGCCTGCGCACCTACGTCAGCGTGGACGGCGGCATGTCCGACAACATCCGCACCGCGCTGTACGACGCCGAGTACTCGGTGGCGCTGGTCTCCCGCACCAGCGAGGCCGAGCCGATGCTGGCCCGGGTGGTCGGCAAGCACTGCGAGTCCGGCGACATCGTGGTCAAGGACGCCTTCCTGCCCGCCGACCTGGCCCCCGGCGACCTGATCGCGGTGCCCGCGACCGGCGCCTACTGCCGCTCGATGGCGAGCAACTACAACCACGCCCTCAAGCCCCCCGTGCTGGCCGTCGCGGACGGCGCGGCCCGGGTGATCGTCCGCCGCGAGACGGAGGAGGATCTCCTGCGGCTCGATATCGGCTGACGAAATTTTCGTCTCAGAACGTGGACCAGCCGTAGATCCGTGCGGAAAGTCCCGGAGACTGGTGGGAAACAGGCAAGCCCCCGGGGACGACGGAACACCCCGACGGGGACCGAAGAATGCAGAGCGGAGTCGGATGATGCGTACGCGCCCGCTGAAGGTGGCGTTGCTGGGCTGTGGTGTGGTGGGCTCCGAGGTGGCGCGCATCATGACGACGACGGCCGACGACCTCGCCGCGCGCATCGGCGCCCCGGTCGAGCTCGCCGGCATCGCGGTCCGCCGGGCCGGGCGCCCCCGCCCCGGGGTGCCCGAGCACCTGCTCACCACCGACGCCGAGGCCCTGGTCGGCCGCGGCGACATCGACGTGGTGGTCGAGGTGGTGGGCGGCATCGAGCCGTCCAAATCGCTGATCCTGAAAGCCTTCGAGGGCGGCGCCTCGGTGGTCTCCGCGAACAAGGCGCTGCTCGCCAAGGACGGCGCCGAACTGCACGAGAAGGCCGCCGCGGCCGGCGTCGACCTCTACTACGAGGCCGCCGTCGCCGGGGCGATCCCGCTGCTGCGCCCGCTGCGCGAGTCGCTGGCCGGCGACAAGGTGAACCGGGTGCTGGGCATCGTCAACGGCACCACCAACTTCATCCTCGACAAGATGGACTCCACCGGCGCCGGGTACTCCGAGGCGCTGGAGGAGGCCACCGCGCTCGGCTACGCCGAGGCCGACCCGACCGCCGACGTGGAAGGCTTCGACGCCGCCGCCAAGGCCGCCATCCTGGCCGGGATCGCCTTCCACACCAAGGTCACCGCCGCGGACGTCTACCGCGAGGGCATCACCGAGGTCACCGCCGCCGACATCGCCTCCGCCAAGCAGATGGGCTGCGTGGTCAAGCTGCTGGCGATCTGCGAGCGCGCCGCCGACGGCGCCTCGGTCACCGCCCGGGTGCACCCGGCGATGATCCCGCTCAGCCACCCGCTGGCCTCCGTCCGCGAGGCGTACAACGCGGTCTTCGTGGAGGCCGAGGCGGCCGGCCGGCTGATGTTCTACGGCCCCGGCGCGGGCGGCTCGCCGACCGCCTCCGCGGTCCTCGGCGACCTGGTCGCGGTCTGCCGCAACAAGCTGAACGGCTCCACCGGCCCCGGCGACTCGGTGTACGCCGCGCTGCCCGCCAAGCCGATGGACGAGGTGGTCACCCGCTACCACGTGAGCCTGGACGTGGACGACCGCGCGGGCGTGCTCGCCCAGGTCGCCTCGGTCTTCGCCGAGCACGGCGTCTCCATCGACACCGTGCGCCAGCAGGGCCGCGACGGCGACGCCGCGCTCGTCGTGGTCACCCACCGCGCCACCGACGCCGCCCTGTCGGCGACGGTCGACAAGCTCCGCGCACTGGACAGCGTGCGCGACGTGGCCAGCATCATGCGGGTCGAAGGGGAATAGGAAAACCGGTATGAACGCCATTGCCGAAAGCACCGCCCGAGGCAGCCACACCCACCAGTGGCGCGGCCTCATCGAGGAGTACCGCGACCGCCTCCCGGTCTCCGCCTCCACCCCCGTGGTGACCCTGCTGGAGGGCGGCACGCCGCTCGTCCCCGCCCAGGTGCTCTCCGAGCGCACCGGCTGCGACGTCTACCTCAAGGTCGAGGGCGCCAACCCGACCGGTTCCTTCAAGGACCGCGGGATGACCATGGCCATCTCCAAGGCCAAGGAGGACGGCGCCCAGGCCGTCATCTGCGCGTCCACCGGCAACACCTCCGCCTCCGCCGCCGCCTACGCGGTGCGGGCCGGCATGGTCTCCGCCGTGCTCGTCCCGCAGGGCAAGATCGCCCTCGGCAAGATGGGCCAGGCGCTGGTGCACGGCGCCAAGATCCTCCAGGTCGACGGCAACTTCGACGACTGCCTGACGCTCGCCCGCGAGCTCTCCGAGAAGTACCCGGTCGCCCTGGTCAACTCGGTCAACCCGGTGCGCATCGAGGGCCAGAAGACCGCCGCCTTCGAGATCGTCGACATGCTCGGCGACGCCCCCGACATCCACGTCCTGCCGGTCGGCAACGCGGGCAACATCACCGCCTACTGGAAGGGCTACCGCGAGTACGCGGCGGACGGCCTCGCCACCCGCACCCCGCGGATGTGGGGCTTCCAGGCGTCCGGCTCGGCCCCCATCGTGGACGGCGCCCCGGTGCTCAAGCCGCAGACCATCGCCACCGCGATCCGGATCGGCAACCCCGCCTCCTGGGACTACGCGCTCGCCGCCCGGGACGACTCCGGCGGCCTCATCGACAAGGTGACGGACCGCCAGATCCTGTCCGCCTACCGGCTGTTGGCCTCCCAGGAGGGCGTCTTCGTCGAGCCCGCCTCGGCCGCCTCGGTGGCCGGCCTGCTCGCCAAGGCCGAGGCCGGCCTGGTCGACCCCGGCCAGCGGATCGTCTGCACCGTCACCGGCAACGGCCTCAAGGACCCGGACTGGGCGGTGGCCGGCGCCCCGCAGCCGCAGATCGTCCCGATCGACCCGGAGACGGCCGCCCGCCGCCTCGGCCTGCTCGACTGACCCGCCCGACCGAGCGTCGACCCGGCGAGCGGCCCGCCCCCAGGGAGCGGACCGCTCGCCGCCGCTTTCCGGTCAACCCACCGGTGCTTTTCCGCTGGTTGCGGCAACACGGAAGATCCGAGCCGGGCGGGGTGTACCGCTCCGGAACCTCTCTTCGATACGCTTGACCCCGCGGGCCGCGCCATGCTGCGCGCCCCCTTCGGCACCCCGCCGCCACGTACCGCCGCAGGCCCCGTCGTCCGGATCGCCCGGGCCTGGATCCCCCCACCTTTCAGGAGTGTGTCCACCGCATGGCCGGTTCCGCGTTCCGCGCCGCCGCCGTCCGGGTCCGCGTCCCCGCGACCAGCGCCAACCTCGGCCCCGGCTTCGACGCCTTCGGCCTCGCCCTGGGGCTCTACGACGACGTGGTGGTCCGGGTCTCCGACTCCGGCCTGGCCGTGGACATCGCCGGCGAGGGCGCCGAGAACCTGGCCCGCGACGAGCGCCACCTGGTGGTCCGCTCGATGCGCGCCGCCTTCGACCGGCTCGGCGGCCAGCCCCGCGGCCTCGAAGTGGTCTGCGCCAACCGGATACCGCACGGCCGCGGCCTGGGCTCCTCGTCCGCCGCGATCTGCGCCGGCATCGTCGCCGCCCGCGCCGTCACCATCGGCGGCGCCTCCGCGCTCGGCGACGACGCGCTGCTCGCCCTCGCCTCCGAGCTGGAGGGCCACCCGGACAACGTCGCGGCCTGCCTGCGCGGCAACTTCACCGTCGCCTGGACCGAGGACGACGGCGCCCGCACCATCACCCTGGACCCCTCCGACCGGGTCGTGCCGGTCGTGTTCATCCCGTCCACCGAGGTGCTCACCGAGACCGCGCGCGGCCTGCTCCCCAAGACCGTGCCGCTCTCCGACGCCGCGCTCAACGCGGGCCGCGCCGCCCTGCTGGTCGAGGCGCTCACCCGCCGCCCGGAGCTGCTGCTCACCGCCACCGAGGACCGCCTGCACCAGGACTACCGGGCCTCCGCGATGCCGGACAGCGCGGCCCTGATCACCGCCCTGCGCGCCGAGGGCGTCCCCGCCGTCATCTCGGGTGCCGGACCGACCGTGCTCGCCCTCACCGACGAGGCCAACGCCGGCAAGGTGCTGGAGTTCGCCTCCGGCGACCGCGGGAACAGCGCGGGGGCGCAGTTCGCGGCGCACCGGCTGGAGCTGGACCGCACCGGCGCCACCGTCCTGCCGCTCGACATGTGAGACGGACACGATTGACAACCAAAGGGCTGGGGAATGTGTCAGGGGGTAGGTAGTGTTAACCTCATTGCTGCACCAGATGCCCTCCGGGCGCCGGTGCGACGCATCCCGATCCCGTTCCCCCGTCCGCACGGGGGCCGGAAGCTCGGGAGCACGATTCTCCGGGAGTTCGCCACACCGCGTACGCAGCCTGCCTGCGCAAGTGGGGCCCATCCCGAAGCCGTGACGGCACCGGACTCCCACCCCCAGCCTCCTGACTGAGGCTCGGCCGGGCGGGGCCCGCACTGCCGCCGCGCGGCGGGGGCCCGGGCATCGACAGGCGCAGCGAGGTCGGCACCAGAACCGGCCGTCCGCGCCGCTTCGCACCACAGTGCACCGCACTTCGCAGCTCCCCGGAAGGACCAGCCTTCCGCGGGAATCCAGCCCCTGACCAGCGCAAAGAGACGCTGGGCAGGACAGCACAACCGGTCGCCGTGCCAGACAGGCCGACGTCCGCTCCAGGGAAGGACCCTTAGTGAGCGACACCACCGATCTGATGGGCGCGCGCCCGGACGCCGAGGCGTCGGACGCAGCCGCCCCTGCGGCTCCGGCGCGGCGCCGCCGTACCGCTGCCGCCGGCCTGGACGGCCTGGTGCTGGCCGAGCTCCAGAAGCTCGCCTCGTCCCTCGGGATCAGCGGTACCGGACGGCTGCGCAAGAGCCAGCTGATCGAGGCCATCAAGGAGAAGAGCGGCGGGGACCCGCTGCTCGCCGGCGCCTCCGGCGCCACCGCTCCGGCCGCCAAGAAGGCCGCCAAGGCCGCCGCGCCCGCCGCCGCCGAGGCCGCTCCGGCCGCCCCGGCCGAGGAGCAGGCCGAAGCGGCGGCTCCGGCCCGGGCGGCCCGCCGCACCCGTGCCGCCGCTGCCGCCACCGAGCCGCAGCCGCAGGCGCAGATCGAGATCCCGGTGCAGGCCGCCGCCGAGACCGCGGCCGCCACCGCCCGGGCCGAGCGCCCGCGCCGCCGGGCCACCGCCGCGGCCGGCGCCCCGACCGCCGAGGCCGGCACCGCCACCGCCACCGCCACCGCCGAGCAGGCCCCCGCCGAGGCCAAGACCGAGGCGCAGCGCCCGGCCGCCGCCGAGGGCGAGGGCCGTCCCGAGCGCCGCGAGCGCCGGGACCGTCGCGAGCGCGGCGAGCGCACCGAGCGCACCGAGGCCCCCGCGGCCGAGAGCGACAACGAGGTCCGGGAGTCCCGCCGGGACCGCCGCAACCGCCGCGAGCGCGACCGCACCGACCGCCAGCAGGACGGCGGCCAGGGCCGCCAGCAGCAGAACCAGCAGCAGAACCAGCAGCAGGGCGGCGCCCAGCAGCAGGGCGGCGGCAACGCCCACCAGCAGCAGGGCGGCTACGACGACGACGAGTTCGGCGACGGCCGGCGCGGCCGCCGCGGCCGCTACCGCGACCGCCGGGGCCGTCGCCGCGAGGGCTTCGAGGGCACCACCGGCCCCGAGGTCCCGCTGAGCGACGACGACGTCCTGATCCCCGTCGCGGGCATCCTGGACATCCTCGACAACTACGCCTTCGTCCGGACCTCGGGCTACCTGCCCGGCCAGAACGACGTCTACGTCTCGCTGGCCCAGGTCCGCAAGCACGGCCTGCGCAAGGGCGACGCCATCACCGGCGCGGTCCGCCAGCCCAAGGACGGCGAGCGCCGCGAGAAGTTCAACGCCATGGTGCGGCTGGACTCCGTCAACGGCATGGACCCGGACAGCGGCCGCGGCCGCCCCGAGTTCGGCAAGCTGACCCCGCTGTACCCGCAGGAGCGGCTGCGCCTGGAGACCGACCCGGGCGTGCTGACCACCCGGATCATCGACCTGGTGTCGCCGATCGGCAAGGGCCAGCGCGGTCTGATCGTGGCCCCGCCGAAGACCGGCAAGACCATGATCATGCAGGCGATCGCCAACGCGATCACCCACAACAACCCCGAGTGCCACCTGATGGTCGTCCTGGTGGACGAGCGTCCGGAAGAGGTCACCGACATGCAGCGGTCGGTGAAGGGCGAGGTCATCTCCTCGACCTTCGACCGCCCGGCCGAGGACCACACCACCGTCGCCGAGCTCGCCATCGAGCGCGCCAAGCGCCTGGTGGAGCTGGGCCACGACGTGGTGATCCTGCTGGACTCCATCACCCGCCTGGGCCGCGCCTACAACCTGGCCGCGCCCGCCTCCGGCCGCATCCTGTCCGGTGGTGTCGACTCGACCGCGCTGTACCCGCCGAAGAAGTTCTTCGGCGCCGCGCGCAACATCGAGAACGGCGGCTCGCTGACCATCCTCGCCACCGCGCTGGTCGACACCGGCTCGCGGATGGACGAGGTGATCTTCGAGGAGTTCAAGGGCACCGGCAACATGGAGCTCAAGCTCGACCGGAAGCTCTCCGACAAGCGCATCTTCCCCTCCGTCGACGTGGACGCCTCCGGCACCCGCAAGGAGGAGATCCTGCTCGGCCACGAGGAGCTGGCCATCACCTGGAAGCTCCGCCGGGTCCTGCACGCGCTCGACTCGCAGCAGGCGATCGAGCTGCTGCTGGACAAGATGAAGCAGACCAAGTCGAACGCCGAGTTCCTGATGCAGATCGCCAAGAACACCCCCGGCTCGGGCGACTGACGCCGGTAGCACCGCCCTCCCCGGGACCCCGCACCGCCGCTCGGCGGTGCGGGGTCCCGGGCTTTTCCCGTGCGGGGACCGGAAACCGCTCGCCGTACCGGCGCGTCACTTATGCTCGAAAGGTCGCACTGAGGGCGAAATGAGGCGATATGGCCGAGAACACCGAGCACCGCCCCCCGCGTCGCCGCGGGCTCCGGATCGCGCTGTTCACGCTGGCCGGCCTCGTCCTGGTCGGTGCCGGACTGGGCGGGATCGCCTACTGGAAGCTCAACGGGAACATCCACGGCGTCGACATCTCCGGCCAGCTGGGCACCGCCCGGCCGCCCGCCTCCACCGGCGGGGCGTTCAACGTGCTGGTGCTGGGCTCCGACTCGCGCTCCGGCGCCAACGGCAGCCTGGCGGGCGGCGAGACCGGGGACACCGCCCGCTCGGACACCGCGATGGTCGTGCACGTCAACCAGGCGCACACCGCCGCCTCGGTGGTCTCCATACCGCGCGACACCCTGGTGTCCCGCCCGGCCTGCACCGCCTCCGACGGCAAACAGGTCGCCGCGGCCCGCAGCGCGATGTTCAACTCCGCGTACGAGGTCGGCGGCCCGGCCTGCGCGGTGAAGACCGCCGAGCAGCTCACCGGGATGCGGATGGACCACTTCGTCGAGGTCGACTTCACCGGCTTCGCCGCGCTGATCGACGCGATCGGCGGGGTGGACGTCACCACCACGGTGGCGATCGACGACAAGGACAGCGGGCTGCACCTCGACCCCGGCACCCACCACCTGGGCGGTGCGCAGGCGCTGGCCTTCGTCCGGACCAGGCACGGCGTCGGCGACGGCAGCGACCTGGGCCGGATCGAGCTGCAGAAGGAGATGGTCAAGGCGATGCTCGGGCAGATCGGCTCGCTCGGCCTGACCTCCAACCCGGTGGCGATGTGGAAGCTCGGCGACAAACTGACCAGCTCGCTGACCACAGACTCCGACCTGGCCTCGGTGAACTCGCTGGTCGGCATGGCGCAGACGATCAAGAAGATCGGGCCGGACCAGCTCACCATGGTCACCCTGCCGGTGGCGTACGCGGTCAGCGACCCCAACCGGGTGGTCCCGAAGACCCCGGACGCCCAGCAGCTGTGGACGGCGCTGCGGACCGACCAGGCGGTGCCGCCGCAGGTGCTCCAGCAGCAGCCGGCCAACCCGGCGATGGCCTCGCCGTCCGCCCCCGGATCGGCCTCCGGATCGGCCCCCGCGTCGGCCTCGGCCTCGGTCTCCGTCCCCGCGACGGCCCGGGCGTCCCGGCCGGCGGTGGCGGGCGGGGGAGCGGAATAGCCGGATCCGCCTCCCGGTTTGGGAAGATGCGGGCAGTGCTGGCACACTGGTCCGTCGGTCCCGGTTCACGAGCGGCAGTCGATGTCCGCCGACCCGGTGCCCTCCCGATCAGCTAGGAGAATCCCTTGAAGTCCAACGTTCACCCGGACTACGTCCTCACCAAGGTGACCTGCACCTGCGGCAACGAGTTCACCACTCGTTCGACCGAGACCAGCGGCGAGATCCGCGCCGAGGTCTGCTCGAACTGCCACCCGTTCTACACCGGCAAGCAGAAGATTCTGGACACCGGTGGCCGCGTGGCCCGCTTCGAGGCGCGCTTCGGCAAGAAGCTCTCCGGCGGCAAGGCCTAGCGCTTCCACGGCGCCGGTCTCGGACGTCCCCGTGCTCGTGCACGGGGGCGTCCGGGCCGGCGCCGTTCGCGTCCCTCCCCCCAAGCTCCCCCCGCGGCACACTCACGGAAGTAGGACAGACCGATGTTCGAGGCAGTCGAGGAGCTCCTCGTCGAGCACGCCGACCTCGAGAAGAGGCTGGCCGACCCGTCGGTGCACGCCGACCAGGCGAACGCCCGCAAGCTGGCCAAGCGGTACGCCGAGCTGACCCCGATCACCCGGACGTACCTGGCCTGGCGGCAGGCCGGCGAGGACATCGTCGCCGCGCGCGAACTCGCCACCGAGGACCCGGACTTCATCGCCGAGGCGAAGGCGTCCGAGGCCCGGCAGGAGGAGCTGACCGAGGAGCTGCGGCTGCTGCTGGTGCCGCGCGACCCCAACGACGACAAGGACGTCATCCTGGAGGTCAAGGCGGGCGAGGGCGGCGAGGAGTCCGCGCTGTTCGCCGGCGACCTGCTGCGGATGTACCTGCGCTACGCGGAGCGGCTCGGCTGGAAGACCGAGATCATCGACGCCAACGAGTCCGACCTCGGCGGGTACAAGGACGTCTCGGTGGCGGTCAAGACCAAGGGCAACCCCGAGCCGGGCCACGGCGTCTGGGCGCAGCTGAAGTACGAGGGCGGCGTGCACCGGGTGCAGCGGGTGCCCGCGACCGAGTCGCAGGGCCGGATCCACACCTCCGCCGCGGGCGTGCTGGTCACCCCGGAGGCCGAGGAGGTCGAGGTGGAGATCCACGCCAACGACCTGCGGATCGACGTCTACCGCTCCTCCGGCCCCGGCGGGCAGTCGGTGAACACCACCGACTCCGCGGTCCGGATCACCCACCTGCCGACCGGTATCGTGGCGTCCTGCCAGAACGAGAAGAGCCAGCTGCAGAACAAGGAGCAGGCGATGCGCATCCTGCGTTCGCGGCTGCTGGCCGCCGCGCAGGAGGAGGCCGAGCGGGAGGCGTCCGACGCCCGCCGCAGCCAGGTGCGCACCGTGGACCGCTCCGAGCGGATCCGGACGTACAACTTCCCGGAGAACCGCATCTCCGACCACCGCACCGGGTTCAAGTCGTACAACCTGGACCAGGTGCTGGACGGCGACCTCAACGCGGTCATCCAGTCCTGCGTGGACGCCGACGCCGCGGCCAAGCTGGCCGCCGCGCAGGAGAACTGAGCCTAGGAGCTAAGGGGCCCGAGGGTATGAACCTGCTGCTCGCCGAGGTGGCCCAGGCCACCCAGCGCCTGGCCGCGGCCGGCGTGCCCTCGCCGCGCTTCGACGCCGAGGAGCTGGCGGCGCACACCCACGGGGTGAAGCGCAGCCAGCTGCACACCGTGCCGGACGGGGACTTCGACGCCCGGTACTGGGAGGCGGTCTCCCGCCGCGAGCAGCGCGAGCCGCTGCAGCACATCACCGGTCGGGCGTTCTTCCGCTACCTCGAACTGGAGGTCGGGCCGGGGGTGTTCGTTCCCCGGCCGGAGACCGAGTCGGTGGTCGAGTGGGCGATAGACGCGGTCCGCGCGATGGACGTGGCCGAACCGCTGGTGGTCGACCTGTGCACCGGCTCCGGGGCGATCGCGCTGGCCCTCGCCCAGGAACTGCCCCGCTCGACCGTGCACGCCTTCGAACTCGACGAGGGCGCCCTCGCCTACACCCGCCGCAACGTCGAGGCCAGCCCCGACCGCGCCCGGGTGCACCTGCACCAGGGCGACGCCACCCAGGCCTTCGTCGACGACCGCGGCTGGGACGGCCGGTTCGACCTGGTGATCAGCAACCCGCCGTACATCCCGCTCACCGAGTGGGAGTACGTCGCCCCCGAGGCCCGCGACCACGACCCGCAGATGTCGCTGTTCTCCGGCGAGGACGGCCTGGACACCATCCGCGGCATCGAACGCGTCGCGGCCCGGCTGCTGCGGCCCGGCGGCGCGGTGGTGATCGAGCACGCGGACACCCAGGGCGGGCAGGTCCCGTGGATCTTCCGCGAGGAGGGCGGCTGGACGGACGCCGCCGACCACCGGGACCTCAACAACCGGCCCCGCTTCACCACCGCCCGAAGGGCGTCGTTGTGAACACCGGGCACAGCACCACAGCTCGGCGCGCCTCGCTCTGAGCACCGCCGCGCCGTACGTACCACTGACTTTCACCGGAAGGGGATTGCTCCGATGAGCCGCCGATACGACTGCTCCGACGCCCAGGACCGCGCGAGCGGGCTGCGTGAGGCCGCCACGGCGATCCGCCGCGGAGAGCTGGTGGTGGTGCCGACCGACACGGTGTACGGGATCGCCGCGGACGCCTTCTCGCCGGAGGCGGTCGGTGCGCTGCTGGAGGCCAAGGGCCGGGGCCGGAACATGCCCTCGCCGGTGCTGGTCGGCTCGCCGACCACGCTGCACGGGCTGGTCACCGACTTCTCCGAGCAGGCCTGGGAGCTGGTGGACGCGTTCTGGCCGGGCGGCCTGACCCTGGTGGCCCGGCACCAGCCCTCGCTGCGCTGGGACCTGGGCGAGACCCGGGGCACCGTCGCGGTCCGGATGCCGCTGCACCCGGTCGTGCTGGAACTGCTGAACGCCACCGGCCCGCTCGCGGTCTCCTCCGGCAACAAGACCGGCGGCCCGTCCCCGTCCACCTGCGACGAGGCCGAGGCCCAGCTCGGCGACGCGGTCTCGATCTACCTGGACGGCGGGACGGCGGACTACGGCACGCCCTCGACCATCGTCGACGTCACCGGCAAGGTGCCGGTGGTGCTGCGGTCGGGCGCGATCAGCGTCGAGCAGCTGAGGGAGGTCGTTCCGGACGTGGAGGCCGGCAGTTGACCGCCGCTGCCCCCCTGTACGGAGCGGGCGGCGCCCTGGCACCCTTCGCGGAGCCGGGGCCGCCCGCGCTGGACACCTTCCGCATCCTGTTCGTCTGCACCGGGAACATCTGCCGCTCCCCGATCGCCGAGCGCCTGGCCCGGCTGGAGCTGGACTCCCGGCTCGGCGTCCGGACCGGCCGCCGGATCGTGGTGGAGAGCGCCGGCACCTGGGGCCACGAGGGCGCCCCGATGGAGGCGCACGCGGCGACGGTGCTCGGCGAGTACGGCGCGGACAGCGCCGGCTTCGCGGGCCGGGAGCTGCTGGACGAGCACGTGATCGACGCCGACCTGGTGCTGACCGCGACCCTGGACCACCGGGCGCAGGTCATCTCGATGGGGCACGCGGCGGGTCTGCGCACCTTCACCATCAAGGAGTTCACCCGTCTGGTGCAAAGGGTCGACCCACGCACCCTGCCGGACCCCAGGGACGGCGCGCGGCTGACCGAGCGCGCCCGCGCACTGGTCCGCTCGGCCGCCGCCTTGCGCGGCTGGCTGCTGGCCTCCGCGCCCGAGTTCGACGAGCTGAGGGACCCGTACGGGGCCCCGATCGGGATGTTCCGCAACTGCGGCGAGGAGATATTCGACGCGCTGGACCCGGTGGTGACCGCACTGACCGGTGTGGCCCGCTGAGTTGAGCGCCCTCCACTAAAGTTTCCGTGGGGGATTCGTGAAGACTGCGTGCGCAGGCAGTGGCGGCAACCGGAAAGGCGCAAGCCCGCGCGCGCGGGCGGGCCGGGCGGCGGAGGCCGACCTACGCTGGAAAAATCTGCCCGCACCGCAGCCTGGAGCCGCACCATGACGGTCGCCGATGCCCGCCCCGCCCACTGGGAGGCCACCGAGGCCCTGCGCACGGCCGACCCGCTGATCGCCGACCTGCTGGCCGCCGAGGACGAACGCCGGGCCGGGAGCCTGCAACTGCTCGCCGGGGAGAGCCTGGCCACCCCCGCCGTGCTGGCCGCGCTGACCGGCCCGCTGGTCGACAAGTACGCCGACGGCTACCCGGGCCGCCGCCACCACACCGGCTGCGCGCCCGCCGACACCGTGGAGCTGCTGGCGATCGACCGGGCCCGCGAACTGTTCGCCGCCCCGCACGCCAACGTCCAGCCCCGGTCCGGAACTTCGGCCATGCTGGCGGCCTACGCGGCGCTGCTGCGGCCGGACGACGCGGTGCTCGCCATGTCGCTGGAGCACGGCGGCCACCTGAGCGCCGGCTCGCGGGCCAACTTCTCCGGCCGCTGGTTCCGCTTCCACGGCTACGGGGTGCGCGCCGACGACGGCCTGATCGACCTCGACCAGGTCCGCGAACTGGCCCGTGAGCACCGCCCGAAGGCGATCGTGGCGGGCGGCATCTCCTACCCGCGGCACGTCGACTGGGCCGCCTTCCGGGAGATCGCCGACGAGGTGGACGCCTACCTGATCGCCGCCGCCGGGCAGACCGCCGGACTGGTCGCGGCCGGCGCCGCCCCCTCCCCGGTGCCGCACGCCGACGTCACCGTCGCCACCACCCACAAGCTGCTGCGCGGCCCGCGCGGCGGGCTGCTGCTGTGCACCGCCGAACTGGCCGACCGGATCGACCGGGCGGTGTTCCCGTTCAGCCAGGGCGGGGCGGCCGTGCACGAGGTGGCCGCCAAGGCGGTGGCGCTGGCCCAGGCCGCCACCCCGGAGTACACCGGCTACGTCCGCCGGGCGGTCTCCGGGGCCCGGGCGGTGGCCGCCGCGCTGGGCGCCGCCGGGGCGCCGCCGCTCACCGGCGGCACCGACACCCACCTGGTGTCGGCCTCGGTCCGGGCCCTCGGCATGACCGGCGTGGAGGCCGAACGCCGGTGCGCCGCGGCCGGGTTGATGCTCGGCCGGTGCGCCGTCCCGTACGACCCGGCGCCGCCCGCCGAGACCTCCGGGATCCGGCTGGGCACCGGGACGTGCGCGGCCCAGGGGATGGGCGAGGCGGAGCTCGGCGAGGTCGGCGAGCTGCTCGGCCGGGTGCTCCGCGGCGAGGCGGTCGAGCCGGTGCGCGGGCGGGTGCGGGAGCTGGCCCGGGCCTTCGCCGGGCGGCGCTGAGCGGTCCGGCACGGGGTCGGCGCGAGGTCCGGGCCGCTCGAGGAGAACCGCGATGCGGGAGCCGGGCGTCGGAGTCAATAAGGTGTGGTCCGTGGCGACGCACCCCGAACCCCGAACCAGCGCGGGAGTACCCTGCGTACTCGTCCGTCCGAGCGTGACCCTGGAGGCCAGTGGTGCGTGAGTATCTGCTGGTGATGTTCGTCTCGGCGGCGGTCACCTACCTGCTGGTCAGCCCGGTGCGGAAGTTCGCCATCGCGGCCGGCGCGATGCCCGCCGTCCGGGCCCGCGACGTGCACCGCGAACCGACCCCGCGGCTGGGCGGCATCGCCATGTTCGGCGGCCTGCTGGCCGGCCTGCTGGCGGCGTCCCAACTGACCAACCTCGGGCGGCTGTTCGTGCAGAGCGCGGACATCAAGGCGCTGCTCTCCGGGGCCGGGATCATGTTCGTGCTGGGCGTCCTGGACGACAAGTGGGGCGTGGACGCGCTGGTGAAGCTCGGCGGGCAGATGATCGCCGCCGGCGTGATGGTCTGGCAGGGCATCACGGTGATCGCCATCCCGGTGCCCGGCTACGGCTCCGTCCCGGTCACCCCGACCCAGGGCATGCTGATCTCGGTCGTGCTGGTGGTCGTCATGGTCAACGCGGTGAACTTCATCGACGGCCTGGACGGCCTGGCGGCCGGCATGGTCTGCATCGCCGCGATGGCCTTCTTCCTGTACTCGTACCGGCTCTGGCTCGGCTACGGGATCAACGACGCCGCGCCCGCCGCGCTGTTCACCGCGGTGCTGATCGGCATGTGCCTGGGCTTCCTGCCGCACAACCTGCACCCGGCGCGGATCTTCATGGGCGACTCCGGCTCGATGATGCTCGGCCTGATGCTGGCCGTCGCGGCGATCTCCATCACCGGCCGGGTCGACCCCGACCTGATCACCGAGCAGGTCGGCTCGCAGACCACCGCCGTGCACGCCCTGGTGCCGATCTACATCCCGCTGGTCCTGCCGCTGACGGTGATCGCGCTGCCGCTGGCCGACCTGCTGCTGGCCGTGGTGCGCCGCACCTGGGCGGGCAAGTCGCCGTTCGCGGCGGACAAGCAGCACCTGCACCACCGGCTGCTGGAGGTCGGGCACTCGCACAGCCGGGCCGTGCTGATCATGTACTTCTGGGCCGCGCTGATCGCCTTCGGCACCGTCGCGGTGTCGATCACCCACACCGGCCGCACGGTGGTCCTCACCATGGCGGGCCTGTGCCTGGCCGGCCTCGCGGTGCTGCTGATGCCGCGGTTCCGGCCGCGCGCGCCGAAGGCCGTCCAGTCCTTCGTGCCGCCCCGCTACCGGGACGGCGAACCGGGTGCCGCCGCGGGCGCTCCGGCGACCGCCGGGGAGGACGCCCCGACCGCCGCGGACGCGGGCGGGGACGCGCCCGCGATGGCCGAGCTGTCGGCCGAGGACAAGGCCCTGCTGGGACGGCTCGGGACGGGCGCGACGGCGGCCGGCCAGCACGGCGAGCGGCGTTCCTGACCGGACGTCAACTCCCGCTGGGCCGTTCGGCGGCACCCGTTCGGCGGCACTTGTGGGCCTACGGTGTGACAGGTACCACACGTTCATGGTAAAGCTCTCATCAAATAGTTTGTGATACCGTTCACGAGTACCGAGAACACGCCGAAAGACCTGACAGGTGGAGGACTTCCGTCCCCGGTCGGTCTCCCTCGTCGGGCGCGCCGTCAGGCGGCTGTCCGCGGCGGCGTCCTCGCACCCCGTGTATCTGCCCCCCGTTTCCGACATGCCGCCGGAGTTGCCGACATGCCGTCCCACGACGCCCGGATCCTCCGAGGCGCCGCAATTCCCACTGCGGTCGCCGGAGTGGTCGCCATGGCGATCGCCTTCGTCGTCGCGCAGGGGAAGGGTCTGCTCGGCGCGCTGCTCGCCACGGTGGTCGTGATCGCCTTCTTCGGCGCCGGCCAGCTCGCGCTCACCCGGTTCGGCCGGAACAACCCGCAGATGCTGATGCCGATCGCCATGCTGGTCTATACCACGCAGATCCTGGTGGTCGGCGTCCTGCTCGCGGTGGCCAAGCACCTCACCTTCTTCGACCACAAGGTCTTCGGGTTCTCGCTGCTCGGCCTGGTGATCATCTGGATGTGCTTCCAGGTGCGGGGCTGGCTCAAGGCCAAGACCTTCTACGTGGAACCCGACGGCAAGCCGAAATCAGGGCGTCAATCGTGAGCGGGGCACACCGTCCCCCTCACGAGGGGGGCGGTGTTTATGCCCTCCTGACGGGCTGCTATCGTCCGTCCCAACGGCGGAGTACGGGAAGCGGCCAGGTCCCTCCGAGAATCGGACGGATCGCCCCCCGGCTCCACGAAGCTTTCGAAGATCCCGCGGTGGGGATATGCGCCGCGCCGGGTCAGCGAGAAATCCAACTAGTTCCAGTGCCGCACCGTGGCCGACGGCCACGCCGACACACCGAGGTTGCCGTAACCATGCGTCAGAACGAAGGAGTCTGTGGTGGGTGCTGACGTCCAGCTCGCCTCCGAGGCCGGTTGCCACCTGAACTCCGGCTGCGGCTTCCCGGCCCCCGGTCTCGGCGAGTTCGACTTCAAGCCGATCTTCTCGGTCGGCGGGGTCGACTTCACCAAGCCGATGCTGCTGTCGATCATCTGCGCGCTGCTGGTGGTCGGGTTCTTCTGGGCCGCGTTCGCCAAGCCGAAGCTGCTCCCGGGCAAGCTCCAGCTGGTGGGTGAGATCGGGTACGACTTCGTCAAGCGGAGCATCGTGCTGGAGACCATCGGCAAAAAGGGCGAGAAGTACGTCCCGATGCTGGTCTCGATGTTCTTCTTCGTGTGGATCATGAACATCATGTCCATCGTCCCGTTCGCCCAGTTCCCGGTGATGTCGCGCATCGCGTTCCCGGTCGGGCTCGCGGCGATCGTGTGGGTCACCTACATGGGGCTGACCTTCAAGAAGCACGGCTTCGTCGGCGGCCTGAAGAACCTCTGCTGGCCGTCGGGCATTCCGGGCTGGGTCATGTTCATCCTGGTGCCGATCGAGTTCTTCTCGAACATCTTCGTGCGTCCCTTCACCCTCGCGGTCCGAGCCTTCGCCAACATGTTCGCCGGTCACCTGCTGATCGTCGTCTTCTCGGTGGCCTCGTGGTACCTGCTCAGCCCCAGCATCGGCGCCCTGTACGGCTCGGTGTCCTTCGTGGTGGCTGTCGGTCTGACCGCCTTCGAGCTGCTGGTGCAGTTCCTGCAGGCGTACATCTTCGTGATGCTCGCCAGCAGCTACATCGCCGGTGCCCTGGAAGAGGCGCACTGATTCCCGCGGCCCCGGCCGCGCCCACGAACTCCCGGTGGCCAACACCCACCGGTATCCCATCCCCGCAAAGGATTAGCTGAGATGTCCGCTCTCGCTGAGGTTTCCGGTTCCGTCGCTTCCATCGGCTACGGCCTCGCCGCCATCGGCCCCGGCATCGGCGTCGGTCTGATCTTCGGTAACGGCGTGCAGGCGATGGCCCGTCAGCCCGAGGCCGCCGGCCTGATCCGCTCCAACATGTTCATCGGTTTCGCCCTGACCGAGGCCCTCGCCCTGATCGGCATCGTCATGCCGTTCGTCTACGGCAAGTGAGCCAGGCGCAGCAGTAGTCAATTCCGACGAAAGGTTCTGATATGGCCCCCGAGGTCTTCCTCGCGTCGGAGGAGCAGATGAACCCGCTCCTCCCCGCGTGGCCCGAGGTCATCATCGGCCTGCTCTGCTTCTTCATCGTCTTCGGCATCCTCGGCAAGAAGCTCCTCCCCAGCATCGAGAAGGTGCTGGGGGAGCGCCGTGACGCCATCGAAGGCGGCATGAAGCGCGCGGAGACCGCTCAGGCCGAGGCCCAGGCCCTGCTGGAGCAGTACCGTGCCGAGCTCGCCGAGGCGCGCCACGAGGCCGCTCGGATCACCGAGCACGCCCGTGAGCAGGGCGCTGTCCTGATCAACGAGATGCGCGAGGAGGGCCAGCGCCAGCGCGAGGCCATCGTCGCCGCCGGCCACGCCCAGATCGAGGCCGACAAGAAGCAGGCGACCGCCGTCCTGCGCCAGGACGTCGGTTCGCTGGCCTCCCAGCTGGCCTCCCGCATCGTCGGTGAGTCGCTGGAGGACCACGCCCGCCAGAGCGGTGTCATCGACCGCTTCCTGGACGAGCTGGAGTCCAAGGCCGCCGCCGCCCAGGGTGCGTCCAAGTGATCGGCGCGAGCCGTGAGGCACTCGCCGCCGGCCGCGAGAACCTCGAGAGCCTGACCGACAACACCTCGGTGGACGCGGCCAAGCTCGCCGAGGAACTCGCCGCCGTCACCGCGCTGCTGGACCGCGAGGTCTCGCTGCGCCGCGTCCTGACCGACCCCGCGCGGTCCGGCCAGGACAAGGCCCAGCTGGTCGCCTCGCTGCTGAACGGCCAGGTCTCCGGCGAGAGCGTCGACCTGGTCTCCGGCCTGGTCCGCTCGCGCTGGTCCGGCGCGCGCGACCTGGTGGACGCGGTCGAGGAGCTCGCCGCGTACGCCGAGGTCGTCGCCGCCGACAAGACGGGCGCCCTGGACGACGTCGAGGACGAGCTGTTCCGGTTCGGCCGGGTGGTGGCGGGCTCGCACGAGCTGCGCTCCGCGCTGACCGAGCCGAAGGCCGACGCCGCCGCCAAGGCCGCGCTGGTCCGCAAGCTCCTCGGCGGCCGCGCCAACGCGGGCACCGTCCGCCTGGTCGCCAACCTGGTCACCAACCCGCGTGGTCGTAGCCTGGAGGGTGGCCTGGAGTCCTACTCCAAGCTCGCCGCCTCCCGGCGTGGCCGCGTGGTGGCCCTGGTCACCAGCGCGATCCCGCTGTCGGACGTCCAGAAGCAGCGCCTCGCCGCCGCGCTGGCCGGTCTGCACGGCCGGCAGGTGCACCTGAACATCGACGTGGATCCCGCGGTCCAGGGCGGTGTCCGGGTGCAGATCGGCGACGAGATCATCGACGGCACCGTCGCGAGCCGCCTCGAGGGCGCGCGCCAGGGCCTCGAAGGCTGAGCACCAGCACTATCCGACCCTCGGTCGGGCGTCGGTCCACACCGGGTGGGCCGGCAAAACGTACGGCCGGTTCACCCGACCCGGCCGAGAGTCGAGCACTTGCGGCCCTCAATGGCGGGCCGAGGATCGCAAACTAGGAGAGCAGGGAAGCCTGATGGCGGAGCTTACGATCCGTCCGGAGGAGATCCGGGACGCGCTGGCCGACTTTGTCCAGTCGTACCAGCCGGACGCGGCCTCGCGTGAAGAGGTCGGCACGGTCACCGAGGCCATGGACGGTATCGCCAAGGTCGAGGGTCTGCCCTCGGTCATGGCCAACGAGCTGCTGAAGTTCGAGGACGGTACCCTCGGCCTCGCGCTGAACCTCGACACCCGCGAGATCGGTGTCGTCGTCCTCGGTGAGTTCTCGGGCATCGAAGAGGGCCAGACCGTGCGCCGCACCGGCGAGGTCCTCTCGGTCCCGGTCGGCGACGGCTACCTGGGCCGCGTCGTGGACCCGCTGGGCAACCCGATCGACGGCCTGGGCGACATCGCCGCCACCGGCCGCCGCGCCCTGGAGCTGCAGGCCCCCGGCGTCATGGCCCGCAAGTCGGTCAAGCAGCCGCTGCAGACCGGCATCAAGGCGATCGACGCGATGACCCCGATCGGCCGCGGCCAGCGCCAGCTGATCATCGGTGACCGCCAGACCGGCAAGACCGCCGTCGCCGTCGACACGATCATCAACCAGCGCGACAACTGGCGTTCGGGCGACCCGGAGAAGCAGGTCCGCTGCATCTACGTCGCCGTGGGCCAGAAGGGCTCCACCATCGCGTCCGTCCGCGGCGCCCTGGAGGAGGCCGGCGCGCTGGAGTACACCACCATCGTGGCCGCTCCCGCCTCCGACCCGGCCGGCTTCAAGTACCTCGCCCCGTACACCGGTTCGGCCATCGGCCAGGAGTGGATGTACGACGGCAAGCACGTCCTCATCGTCTTCGACGACCTGTCGAAGCAGGCCGAGGCGTACCGTTCCGTCTCCCTGCTGCTGCGCCGCCCGCCGGGCCGCGAGGCCTACCCGGGCGACGTCTTCTACCTGCACTCCCGTCTGCTGGAGCGCTGCGCCAAGCTGAACGACGCCCTCGGCGGCGGCTCGATGACCGGTCTGCCGATCATCGAGACCAAGGCCAACGACGTCTCGGCGTACATCCCGACCAACGTCATCTCGATCACCGACGGCCAGTGCTTCCTGGAGTCCGACCTGTTCAACGCCGGCATCCGCCCGGCCGTGAACGTCGGCATCTCGGTCTCCCGCGTCGGTGGCTCCGCCCAGATCAAGGCCATGCGCTCGGTCGCCGGCCGTCTGCGCCTCGACCTCGCCCAGTACCGCGAGCTGGAGGCGTTCGCCGCCTTCGGTTCCGACCTGGACGCGGCCTCGAAGGCCCAGCTGGAGCGCGGTGCGCGCATGGTCGAGCTGCTGAAGCAGGGCCAGTACCAGCCGTTCCCGGTCGAGGAGCAGGTCGTCTCGATCTGGGCCGGCACCACCGGCCAGCTGGACGAGGTCCCGGTGGCGGACATCCGCCGCTTCGAGCGCGAGTTCCTGGACAACGTCCGCCTGGAGCACAAGGGCATCCTGGCCGGCATCGTCGAGACCGGTCTGCTGGAGCAGGGCACGATCGACGCGCTGACCGCCGCGATCACGTCCTTCAAGCAGGGCTTCACCACGGCTGACGGCAAGCTGCTCTCCGAGCAGGCCTGAGTCCGGTAGCGAGGGAAAGGACGTAACGACCCAATGGGAGCACAGCTTCGGGTCTACAAGCGCCGCATCCGCTCCGTCACCGCGACGAAGAAGATCACCAAGGCGATGGAGATGATCTCCGCGTCGCGCATCGTCAAGGCGCAGCGCGCGGTGGCCGCCTCCACTCCGTACGCCGACGAGCTCACCCGCGCGGTGACCGCGGTGGCCACCCGGTCCACCGCGAAGCACCCGCTGACCACCGAGAACCCGAACGCCTCGCGCGCCGCCGTCCTGCTGATCACGGCGGACCGCGGCCTGGCGGGCGGTTACTCGACCAACGCCATCAAGCAGTCGCTGGCGCTCGCCGCCCGCCTCCGCGAAGAGGGCAAGGAAGTGGTCACGTACATCGTCGGCCGCAAGGGCGTGGGCTACTACGGCTTCCGCAACCTGGCGGTGGCGAACTCCTGGACCGGCTTCTCCGACAAGCCGACCTACGGGGACGCCAAGACGGTGTCGGCGGATCTCATCGCGGCCTTCACCGCGGAGACCGGCGGCGTGGACGAGCTGCACCTGGTGTCGACCGAGTTCGTGTCGATGCTGACGCAGAACGCCGTGGACGCCCGGCTGCTGCCGCTGAAGCTCGACGAGGTCGAGCTGAGCGACGGCGCGCCGGCCAAGAACCAGATCTTCCCGCTGTACGACTTCGAGCCGTCGGCGGAGGGCGTCCTCGACGCGCTGCTGCCGCGGTACGTCGAGAGCCGGATCTACAACGCGCTGCTGCAGTCGGCCGCCTCCGAGCACGCCGCCCGCCGCCGCGCGATGAAGAGCGCGACGGACAACGCCGGCGAGCTCATCAAGTCGCTCACGCGGCTTGCCAACTCGGCCCGACAGGCCGAGATCACCCAGGAAATCAGCGAGATCGTCGGCGGTGCCAACGCCCTCGCCGACGCTAGCCGCGGGAGCGAATGAGTATGACCACCACTGTTGAGCCGACCACGGCGACGGGCCGCGTCGCGCGGGTCATCGGCCCGGTCGTCGACGTGGAGTTCCCCGTCGACGCCATTCCGGACATGTTCAACGCCCTGCACGTCGAGGTGGACAACCCCGACGGCTCGGGCAAGAAGACCCTGACCCTCGAGGTCGCCCAGCACCTCGGCGACGGCCTGGTCCGCGGCATCTCGATGCAGCCGACCGACGGCCTGGTCCGCGGCGCGCAGGTCACCGACACCGGTTCGGCGATCTCCGTCCCGGTCGGCCAGATCACCAAGGGCAAGGTGTTCAACGCCCTCGGTGAGGTGCTGAACGTCGACAAGGCCGAGTTCGAGTCCCAGGTGGAGGTCCGCTGGCCGATCCACCGCAAGGCCCCGAACTTCTCCGAGCTCGAGTCGAAGACCGAGATGTTCGAGACCGGCATCAAGGTCATCGACCTCCTCACCCCGTACGTCACCGGTGGCAAGATCGGCCTGTTCGGTGGTGCCGGTGTCGGCAAGACCGTGCTCATCCAGGAGATGATCTACCGCGTCGCCGAGAACTTCGGTGGTGTGTCGGTGTTCGCCGGTGTCGGCGAGCGCACCCGTGAGGGCAACGACCTCATCGACGAGATGGTCGACTCGGGCGTCCTGGACAAGACCGCGCTGGTCTTCGGCCAGATGGACGAGCCGCCGGGCACCCGCCTCCGGGTCGCGCTCTCCGCGCTGACCATGGCGGAGTACTTCCGCGACGTCGAGAAGCAGGACGTGCTCCTCTTCATCGACAACATCTTCCGGTTCACCCAGGCCGGTTCCGAGGTGTCGACCCTGCTCGGCCGCATGCCCTCCGCGGTGGGCTACCAGCCGAACCTGGCCGACGAGATGGGCCTCCTGCAGGAGCGCATCACCTCGACCCGCGGTCACTCGATCACCTCGATGCAGGCGATCTACGTCCCCGCGGACGACCTGACCGACCCGGCGCCGGCCACCACCTTCGCCCACCTGGACGCGACCACCGTTCTGTCGCGCCCGATCTCGGAGAAGGGCATCTACCCGGCCGTCGACCCGCTGGACTCCACGTCCCGCATCCTCGACCCGCGGTACATCACGCAGCTCCACTACGACACGGCCGTCCGTATCAAGGGGATCCTGCAGAAGTACAAGGACCTCCAGGACATCATCGCGATCCTCGGCATCGACGAGCTGTCCGAGGAGGACAAGGTCACGGTGCAGCGGGCCCGCCGCATCGAGCGCTTCCTCTCGCAGAACACCTACGTGGCGAAGCAGTTCACCGGTGTCGACGGTTCGACCGTGCCGCTGTCGGAGACCATCGAGGCCTTCAACGCGATCGCGGACGGCAAGTACGACCACGTCCCGGAGCAGGCCTTCTTCATGTGCGGTGGCATCGAGGACCTCGAGCGCAACGCCGCCGAGCTGCTCAAGAAGTAACCGCAGGCCGGTTGCAGGCAGACCGAACCGTTGAGGGGTGGTCCCCGGCTCTCGTCGGGGGCCACCCCTCACCGCTGGATCTGCTGTGATCCCGGTCATTTACGAGGTCTTGGTTTCGTTCCGGGGCCACGCGACCGTTATTCTTACCGAAACTGCCGAGATCGCCGCCCGTTCGCCCGGGTGCCCGAGGACCGGCAAGAGCCAAGGAGCCCACGTTGGCTGAGCTGCACGTCGAGCTGGTCGCAGCCGACCGCAAGGTGTGGTCCGGTGCGGCCACCATCGTTGTCGCCCGCACGGCCTCCGGTGACACCGGCATCATGCCCGGCCACACCCCGGTGCTGAGCGTGCTGGAGACCGGACCGGTCACCATCCGCACCACCGACCAGGGCACGATCGTCGCCGCGGTGCACGGCGGCTTCATCTCGTTCGCCGACAACAAGCTGTCGATCCTCGCCGAGATCGCCGAGCTGGCCGACGAGATCGACGTCGCCCGGGCCGAGCGGGCGCTGGAGAACGCCAAGACCGACCTCGACTCGCACGCCGAGCGTCGTGCCGAGGTCCGCCTGCTCGCCGTCGGCGGGTTGAAGGCGCATCACTGAGCCTGGCCTCAGCGACGGTCCCGGGGACGCCTGGAGCGTGACCCCGGGACTGTCGTATCAGTTGGTAGGAATGAGCGGTCGCAGGCCGACCGCCACGGGGAAGCAGCGAGGAGGTAGGTGAGCATGGTCCTCGCCCTTGTGGTGTGCGCGACGGTGGTGGTCCTGGCCATTGCCGGGCTGGTCGGCTTCGCGGTACGCCGCCGCCTCATCCAGCGGGTGGGCGGCACCTTCGACTGCTCCTACCGGTTGAAAATGCCGGCCGACGCCTCCGTCCAGCCGGATCTCGACGAGAACGGCCGACCCACCTCAGCCCCGGTCCCGCAGACCGACGGCAAGGGGTGGGTTTTTGGTATCGGCCGCTACAGCGGTGACTCGATCGAGTGGTTCCGGGTCTTCTCCTACGCGCCCCGGCCGCGGCGGGTGCTGCCGCGCACCGAGATCGAGGTGCTGGGCCGCCGCTACCCGCAGGGGCAGGAGGAGCTCGCCCTGCTCTCCGGCTCCGTAGTGCTGCGCTGCCTGCACAAGGGCGCCCCGCTGGAGCTGGCGATGAGCGACGACGCGCTGACCGGCTTCCTGGCCTGGCTGGAGGCGGCGCCGCCCGGACAGCGGGTCAACGTCGCGTAGCGACGGGACCCGCTGGTGGGGGTCCCCCCGGCCGGAGGCTGGGGGATGGGTCAACGTCGCGTGATGTTCGGCTCAGTGAGCCGCCGTTAACACGGTTCGGCGTGCCCGCTAGGCTGCGGGCATGGTGAACCTCACGCGCATCTACACCCGGACCGGGGACGACGGCACGACCGCGCTCGGCGACATGAGCCGGACGACGAAGACCGACCCCCGGCTGATCGCGTACGCGGACACCAACGAGGCCAACGCGGCGCTCGGCGTGGCGCTGGCCGCCGGGCAGCTGGACGAGGAGCTCGTCGCGGTGCTGACCCGGGTCCAGAACGACCTGTTCGACGTCGGCGCGGACCTGGCCACCCCGATCGTCGAGGACCCGAAGTACCCGCCGCTGCGGGTCGAGCAGTCGTACGTCGACCGGCTGGAGGGCGACTGCGACCGGTTCCTGGCCGACCTGGAGAAGCTGCGCAGCTTCATCCTTCCCGGCGGGACGCCCGGCGCCGCGTACCTGCACCTGGCGTGCACGGTGGTGCGGCGGGCCGAGCGGGCGACCTGGGCGGCGATCGAGGTGCACGGCGAGGGCATCAACCCGCTGACCGCGAAGTACCTGAACCGGCTGTCCGACCTGCTGTTCATCCTGGCCCGCACCGCCAACAAGGAGCGCGGCGACGTGCTCTGGGTGCCCGGCGAGAACCGCTGACGCGCGGTCACTTCTCCCGTTTGGGGAAGACCGTGTAGCTGGCGGCGACCAGCAGGTTGATGCCGACCACCAGGCCCATCCGCGGGTACCAGGAGTCCAGCGCCGCCGTCCGGGCGCTGTCGCCGACCAGCCACTGCGCGGCCGCCACCAGCGCCACCGTGACCGCCGAGGCGAGCAGCGTCAGCGCGAACACGCCCCACTCGTAACGGGCCCGCGGCGCACCGTACTTGGGCATCCCGGCGGGCTTCGGGCCGCCGGCCAGGCGGTGCGCGGCGTGGCCGTCCGCCCAGCGGACCAGGCGGCGGCCGTAGGCGAGCGAGAAGCCGACGTACGCGGCCGCCAGACCGTGCGTCCAGTCGGCGGTGGCACCGCCGCGCAGGTCGGCGACGGTCGCACCGAGGATCACCAGGTCGACCACCGGGAGCAGCGCCAACAGCACCGCGCCCGTGCGGCGCAGGCGAAGCCCGTACCGGGCCAGCAGCCCGGCGGTCAGCACCACCCAGAAACCGATCTCACCGGCGACGATCAGGGAAACCATGCTTCGAGCATGCCGCGCGGGCGGGGCCGGGTCATCGTCCGGCGAGTCGAGCGGGGCGTGCGACTTTCGTCGGACGGCGGGTCGTCCGGCCGGTCGTTCCCGCAGGTCGGAAGGAGTGCTGGGATGGGGCCCGTGAGGCTCACCGCCCGCCAGGAGGACCTGGCCGTCGCCGCCGCCGGGCTGCTCGGCGGCCTGCTGCTGCTCGCGTTCCGCGCCTACGACGCCCGGCCCGGGCTGCCGGTGTGGGCGGTGGCGCTGCCGCTGGTGGCGATGGCCGCGCTGGAGACGGTGCGCCGCCGGTGGACGGTGTGGACGGTCTGCCTGGGCGGCGCGCTGTTCGGCGCCGCCGTGTACCTGGGCTCGCTGACGGCCACCCTGCTGATGTACACCGACCTGCTGTACGCGGCCACCCTGTACGGGCCGGCCCGGATGAGCAAGGTGCTGCAACTGACCGGTACCGCCGCCACCCTGGTGCTCTCCGCGCTGACCTGGCGGTACGGGTCGGTGTCCGGGGCGCTGCTGGTCGCGGTGTTCTGCGGGCTGATCTTCCTCGCCCCGGTCTGGACGGCCGACCTGCTGCGCCGGCACCGGGACCTGGCCGAGACCGAGCGGCTGCGGGCCGAACAGACCGCGCTGCTCGCCGAACTGGACCGGCGAGGGGCGGTGGTCGCGGAGCGCGCCCGGATGGCCCGGGAACTGCACGACGTGATCGCCAACCACCTGTCGGCGATCGCCATCCACGCCACCGGCGCCCAGGCGGTGGCCCGCCGCCAGCACCGGGCGCCGGACGAGCCGCTGGTGGAGGCGCTCGCGGTGATCCGGGAGAACAGCGTGCAGGGCCTGGCCGAGATGCGCCGGATGATCGGCCTGCTGCGCGAGACCGTCCCCGAAGAACCGTACGCCGCACCGCGGTTGGCCGCCGTGGACGTGCTGCTCGACCAGGCCAGGGCGGCCGGGCGGGACGCCGGACTGAGGTTCGAGGCCGAGGAGAGCGGCGAGCGCGGCGAGCTGTCCGCGCCGCTGGAGCTCGCCGCGTACCGGATCGTCCAGGAGTCGCTGACCAACGCCGTCAAGCACGCCGCGCCCGGCCCGGTGCGGCTGCGGATCCATTACGGGGAGGGCGAGTTGGCGATCTCGGTGGAGTCCGCGTACCGGGCCGGCGAGGGCCGGCCGGTGCCCGGGGCGAAGGCCGGGCTGGTCGGCATGGGCGAGCGGGCCCAACTGCTCGGCGGGGAGTTCACCGCCGGGCCGCAGGGGGAGACGTGGACGGTGCGGGCGGTACTGCCGCGGACGGCGGGCGGGGAGCGGGCATGATCCGGGTACTGGTGGCCGAGGACCAGGCGGCGGTGCGGGCCGCGCTGGTGATGATCCTGCGGGCGGAGGACGACCTGGAGGTGGTCGGCGAGGCCGCCGACGGCGAGCAGGCCGTCCGGCTGGCGCTGGAACTGCGGCCCGACGTGGTGCTGATGGACGTCCAGATGCCCCGGCTGGACGGCGTCGCCGCGACCCGGCAGGTGGTCGCCGCCGGGGCCGGGCAGGTGCTGGTGCTCACCACCTTCGACCTCGACGAGTACGTGTGGGGCGCGCTGCGGGCCGGCGCCGCCGGGTTCCTGCTCAAGGACCTGGAGGCCGAGACCCTGGTCGACGGGATCCGGACGGTCGCCCGCGGCGACGGGATGCTCGCGCCGTCCGTCACCCGCCGGCTGATCTCCTCCTTCGCCCGCACCGGCGCCCCCGCCCCCGCGGGCGCCGACGCGCTCGCCGAACTCACCCCCAAGGAGCGCGAGGTGCTGGGCTGCCTCGGCGCGGGCCTGTCCAACGCGGAGATCGCCGCCCGGCTGCGCACCGCCGAGGCCACCACCAAGACGCACGTCAGCCGGATCCTGGCCAAGCTCGGCCTGCGCAGCCGGGTCCAGGCGGCGATCCTCGCCCAGGAGCTGGGAGTGCCCGTCCCCGAGGGGGAGTAGCGGCGGGGGAGGGGGCGCAGATCACACCCGTTCCGGCGCAGATCACACCGCCGGAACGCACCACGGCGGGCGCGCTCCCACTAGAGTCCGGCGAGAGCGATGCCGCTCCCGCAGGTGGTCCGTGCTGCCCGGGTGCGGGACGTTCCGGGCGGTTGGGTGAGTTTGCTCACCGTCCGCCCCGCAGACGGGTGATTTGGGCGGTAATCGAGCGTAGGTGTGAGGTGATCCTGCGTATATTCCCTCGGACGGGTGAAGTTGAGGGACAGTCCGGCGGGTGACAGCAACCTGCGGAACTGGTTCACCGTCAGATTCAGGAAGGGCCGGTGCGCGGACCCGGCCCAGCGGAGCACGGACGTTCCCCGAGGTGCGAGCGGCACCGTGGAACGGACGTACGGCGGACGGCCGAGGAGGAGGACAGCGTGCGCATCACCGGCGACCACACCGGACTGGCCATCGAAGGGCGACTCGACGTGCGCAGCGCCGCCGACGCCCGGGCGCTGCTGCACGCCGCCGTCGACGGCGGCGAGGGAGACCTCGTCCTCGACCTCGGCCACCTGGAGTTCTGGGACGCCACCGGGCTCGGCGTCATCATGGGCACCCACCGCCGGGCCGGCCGGGCCGGCCGGCGCCTGGTGCTCCGGGAAGTGCCCGTCCAGCTGCAGCGCCTGCTGGTGGCCACCCGGCTGCACCGGATCCTGGCGGTCGAGGGAGCGGTCCAGGACCCCTGCGGGACGACCCTCCCCGCACTCGGCTAGGTCCGGTCCGGTCGATCTTGTCGGATCGGCGCCCGGCGTCGGGCGCCCGGCAAGATCGCCCGGACAGGGCCTGGATCCTGTCCCCGCCCGCGGGGCGCGCGCGGAGGTTCGTGCGCCGACCGGCCCGGTGCCGGAACCACCCCTGTGTGGTGACCCGCCGTGCCCGTGTGGGAAAGTCTCCGCTCAGGTGTCCGAGTGGCGGGGAGCAGCGACGTGGGTCAGCCGAGCGGGGAGTTCCGGGGGGACGGGGTGCGCCCGCGGAGCGGGGAACTGGTCAGCGGCGAGCGGCTGGTGGTGGTCGGCGGGCCGGAGGGCTCCGAGGCCCGGCACTGCCCGGACGAGTGGATGCCGCAGCCCCGCCGGATCCGCGGCCTGGTGCAGGCCCGGCCGGAACTCGGCCCCAGCCCCGCCGTCGGACCGCTCGCCCTGGGCACCGGCCCCGCCGACCTGCGGCTGCTGGACCGCGAGGGCGACATCGCCGCCCTGCTCGAACAGCTCCGGGCCGGGCGCTCGGTCCGGCTGCTCGGCCAGGCCGGGTCGGGCCGCTCCGCCCTGCTCACGGCCGTCGCCGAAGCCGCCGCGGAACTCGCCCCCGACGGCGTGGTGCGGCTCAGCGGCTACCGGCGGACCGCCGCCGACCTGCTCCAGGACCTGTTCGCCGTCACCCACCAGGCCCCCGACTTCCGCCCCGACCGCGAACAACTGGCCGAACTGCTGGCCGGCGTCGCCGCGGTGGTGGTGATCGACGACGTCGAACCGTTCGGCGAGGAACTGGAGGACCTGCTCGCGCTCGCCCCCGAGTGCGCGTTCCTGCTGGCCACCGTCCCCGACAGCCCGCCCTCGGCCCCCGGCTCGCGGTTGCGCGACCACCTGGTCGCCGGCCTGTCCCGCCCCGCCTGCCTGACCCTCGCCGCCCGGCTGGCGGGCCGCCAGCTGGACGACACCGAACGGGCCTGGGCGGTCGACCTCTGGTTCGAGTCCGAGGGCCTGCCGCTGCGCTTCGTCCGGGCCGCCGCCCTGCTGCGCCAGCGGGACGTCACGGTCGACGCGCTGGTCGCCGCCCAGGAGGACCGGCGGAGCATGTTCGGCTCCGTCCAGGAGTACGAACTGCCCCGCGACCCGGCCGAGTTGGAACGGGAACTGCGCCGCCAGGTGCCGCTGCCCTCGGTCGGCGAGAGCGCCGCGCCCGCCCGCCGCCTGGTCCAGGGCCTCAGCGAGTCGGCCCGGCTGGTGCTGCGCCTGGCCCTCGCCCTCGGCGGCGAGTGCCCGACCGCCCCGCACCTGCCCGCGCTGGTCGACGTCGGCCTCGGCGAGAGCGCCCTGCAGGAACTCGTCGACACCGGACTGGCGGTCTCCGTCGGCGGCCACCACCGCCTCACCGAGGGCGTGCTCGACGCGCTGCTCCCCGAGGTCGAGGACGACAGCAACGGCCTGCCCGCGCCGTTCGCCCCCGGCGGGATCGCGTACGGCGCCGCCGAACACCTCGCCTGGTGGGTCGGCCACGCCTCGGTCACCACCCGGCAGGTCGCCGCCGAAGCCGAGGTCATCCTCGCCGTGCTGCTCGCCGAACGGGAGGCCGACCGCCCCGCCGAGGTCCTCCGCCTGGCCCGGGCCGCCGCCCCCGCCCTCGCGCTGTCGCTGCGCTGGGGCGCCTGGGAACGCGCCCTGCAACTCGGCCTGGAAGCCGCCAGGATGCTCGGCGCCACCGCCGAACAGGGCTGGTTCCACCACGAGTCGGGCGTGCACGCGCTCTGCTCCGGCAGCCCGCAGCGGGCCGTCGCCGAACTCGAGGCCGCGGTCGCGCTGCGCGCCGCCGCCGGAGAGCAGCGCGGTGCCGCGGGAGCCCGCCGGATGCTCGACGTGATCCGGCTGGAGGAGACCGCCGCGCTCACCGCCGGCTCCGGCACCGAACCCGCCCGCCGCCGCCGCTCCATCCGGGCGATCGCCCAGGTCGTCCCCGGCCGGCTGCGCAAGCGCGCCCCGCGCGGGGCCCGCAAGACCGTCCTGCTCGCGGGCGCGGCCGTGATGGCGCTCGGCGTGTTCGGCACCGCGATAGGCGTCGCCGCCGGCGGCGACGACCACCCCGGCGGCGACCGCACCGGCACCTCCGCGGACGACCTCCCCCCGCTCGACCCCACCACCACCCCCCGCCCCAGCACCTCGCCCACCTCCACGCCCTCCGACAGCGGCAGCCCCACCGCGACGGACAGCCCCGGCAGCAGCGACAGCCCGACGGCCTCCGCCACCGGCCCGGCGAGCACCAGCCCCACGGCCACCCACAAGGCCACCACCACCCCGACCACCACGGCCACCACCACGAAGCCGGGCACGGGCGGCACCACCGGGGGCACCACCGGCGGCGGCACGGGCGGCGGCGGCACCGGAGGGACCACCGGGGGCAGCACGGGCGGCACGACGACCGGTGGCACCACCGGCGGCAGCACCGGCGGGACGAGCACCGGCGGCAGCACGGGCGGCACCACCACCGGGGGCAGCACCGGCGGGACGACCACGGGCGGCACGACGACCGGTGGCACCACCGGCACGGGAGGCACGACCACCGGCGGCACCGGCACGACGGGCGGCACGGGCGGCACCACCGGCGGCACGACGACCGGCGGCACGGGCACGACGGGCGGGACGACCACCGGCGGCACCACGACCGGGGGCAGCACCGGCGGGACGACCACGGGCGGCACGGCCACCGGCGGGGCCACGCCCTGACGGTGGCGGGGCGTCAGTTCAGCAGTTGCTCCAGGCTGATGTTCCCGCGGGCGAGGACGCCGGCGTACCAGGCCCAGGCGGGGCGGGAGAGCAGGGTGTCCAGGGGGTCGGGGGCGTCCGGGCCGAGGGCGCGTTGCAGGAGGCGGCGGGCGGCGCCCAGGGAGGCGTTCCGGGCGCGGAGCCAGGTCTCGGCGGCGTCCAGGCCCCCGGCGGCGTGTTCCGCGCGCAGCGAGGCCGCCCAGCCCTCGGCCCACCAGTCGGCGCGTTCGGCGTCCGGGACTTCGGCGAAGGCGGGGGCCAGCGAGGCGGCCAGGCGGCGGGACAGCTCCTCGCCGGAGGTGGTCAGCTCCGGGTACTCCTCGCGGAAGTGCGCCCAGTCGTCGGCGGCGGTGTCCGGTTCGGCGCCGGGCACGGCGTCCGGCCCGGGCGGGGCCTCGGCCAGCCATGCCTCGCCGCCGGTGAACACTTCGCGCAGCACCCCGTACCGCAGCGGGGCGGACTCGGCGAGCAGCACCGCGTCGTACAGGTCCTTGGGCTGCGGGTAGCGGTCGGTGGCCAGCCAGAGCAGCTTCCAGGCCAGCGAGAGCTCCCGCCCGGCGACGCGCAGCACCGCGCCCGGGGCGGCCTCCAGCGGTTCCGGCGGCAGCGGCAGGTGTTCGGTGAAGACGAAGTCCAGCTGGATGCCGCCGCCGGGCAGCCCGTCGGCGGTCCAGGGCAGCAGCAGGCGGCGGCCCGGGACGCGCTCGTACGTCCAGATCTCCTCGTGGACGGCCTCCCCGGGCAGGAAGCGGACCGGCCCGGCGGTGGGGACGGCGGCGGTCAGGTCGTGCAGCAGCTCGGCGGTGCGCGGGTCGTCGGGCGTCCAGTCGGCGGGGGTGAGGACGAAGTCCAG
The DNA here is from genome assembly GCF_003751605.1 of Kitasatospora cineracea. Taxonomy (NCBI): domain Bacteria; kingdom Bacillati; phylum Actinomycetota; class Actinomycetes; order Kitasatosporales; family Streptomycetaceae; genus Kitasatospora; species Kitasatospora cineracea. Next base: position 238,579 of record NZ_RJVJ01000001.1, on the reverse strand, counting down.
GTCGCCGGGTTCGCGGGCGGCGGCGCCGAACCAGGCGCGCAGCACGACCGAGCCGCGCAGCACCAGGTGGTCGGCCCAGCGGGAGGCGGCGACGGCGGACAGCACGGCGTCCATCGCGGTGCGGCGGGCGGCCCGCCAGGCGGCGGCCAGTGCCGGGTCGGCGTAGCGCGGGTCGGAGGTCCGGTAGGCGCTGGAGTACTGCTTGAGCGACGGGTCGAAGACCGCGATCTGCCGGGCCCGCCCGTCCCCGACCGGACGGAACGTCAGCGGCAGTTCCTCGGGGAAGCGGCGGGCCAGGTCGTCGGCGTCGCGGGCGGTGTTCACGGCAGCTCCTCGGTCGGGGTGTCGTCGAGCCAGCCGTCGTCCAGGGCGAGCGCCGAGTCGTGCACCACGTACTCGCGCTCGGTCTTCAGCGGCGGGAAGCCGGCGGTGCTGAGGGCGGCGGTCAGGCGGTCCAGGCGGGCGGCGGCGGTGGTCAGGCCGACCCGGTGGCAGCGCTGGGTGACGAAGTACTGGCGGTGGCCGTCGGGTTCGGTGCGGCGGGCGTTCCAGGAGACGTGCGCGCCGTGGCCGGACGCGGCGCGGGCCAGGGCCGCGCGGGGGGTGCCGGGGGCCAGCCGGATCTTCACGTGGTGTTCGAAGTAGTGGGCGGGGTCGGCGCGTTCGGCCTCGGCGTCGGTGCCCGGGACGCCCGGCACCCAGGGCGCGGCCTCGATCTTGACCCGGACCGGGGTGAACCCGGCCGCCCGCAGCCGGGCCGTCTCGGCGGCGGCCCGGCGGTGCTGCGCGGCCAGCGTGCCCTCGGCGCGCCAGGACAGCATCGGCTGCGAGGGGTGCCGGCCGCGGGCCAGCAGGATGTGGGTGAACTCCAGGCCGTGCGCGGCGGCCCAGCCCGCCAGCGCGCCGGCCTCGGCCGGTGCCAGCGTCAGGTGCGTCTCGTACGGGCCGGCCCCGGCGGTGCTGCGAACGGGCATGCCGGGATTGTGGCAGCCGGGTCGGACGGCGCCCCCGGCGGGAGACGGGACCGGCCCGGACCGGCCCGGGGAGGGGCTAGGTCCTGTCCGGCCGATCTTGCCGGGCGCCCGACGCCGGGCATCCCGCCTGGCAGCACCGGCCCAACACCCAAGTACATCCAGTACGAGGGCGTCGGGCCGGCACTCCCAGCCGGGCGCCCACCGCCGCGCGCTGATCCGACAAGATCGACCGGACAGGACCTAGAAGAGCTTGAGCTTGTCGTCGTCGATGCCGCGCAGCTCGTCGTAGTCGAGGACGACGCAGCCGATGCCGCGGTCGGTGGCCAGCACCCGGGCCTGCGGCTTGATCTCCTGGGCGGCGAAGACGCCCTTGACGGGGGCCAGCAGCGGGTCCCGGTTGAGGAGTTCGAGGTAGCGGGTGAGCTGCTCGACGCCGTCGATCTCGCCGCGGCGCTTGATCTCGATGGCGACGGTGGCGCCGTCGGAGTCGCGGCAGAGGAGGTCGACCGGGCCGATCGGGGTGGGGTACTCGCGGCGGATCAGCTGCCAGCCGGAGCCGAGCACCTCCATCCGGTCGGCGAGCAGCTCCTGGAGGTGGGCCTCCACGCCGTCCTTGATCAGGCCGGGGTCGACGCCGAGTTCGTGCGAGGAGTCGTGGTGGACGTCCTCCAGGGTGATGATCAGCTTCTCGCCGGCCTTGTTGGTGACCGTCCACACGCCGTCGGCCTCCTTGAGGGAGCACGGCGGCGACATCCAGTTCAGCGGCTTGTAGGCCCGGTCGTCGGCGTGGATGCTGACGCTCCCGTCGGCCTTCACGATCACCAGGCGCACGGCGGAGGGCAGATGTGCAGCGAGGCGGCCCGCGTAGTCCACGGTGCACTTGGCGATGACAAGACGCATGGGGACAAGCCTAAGGCCCGCCGGGAGTGCCCCGGTCCGTGTTCGATTCCGGAGGGGCGGAACGGCCGGGGGAGGGGCCGGCCGGCGGCGGGCGGGCCGGTGGGGCCGAGGCGGCGGAATCCCGAGACAGCCGGTCCGGGCGGAGCGGGCCCGGGAGCCGTTTGAAGCGAGTGTGCGCGCGGCGGGTGTCGGTCGGGCGGGAGCGGCGAAACATGGTGACCGCACGAGCACGTGCGGTGAGGGGCCGCAGCTCGGCGCACTGGGTTGGGACACGGCGGATTCCGGCCAATCTCCCCTCGGGAGGGGTGTTTCGGGCGGCAATCCGCCGATTCACCAGCCCGGGTGAGAGGGGGCCTGCCACGCTGGTCTGACCCCCGGCCCGGACCCCCCGACGCGCGGCGTCCACCGGGTCGTCGCGCCGTCACCGCTCGAACGACGCGCGGGGTTCACCGCACGTCGGTCCCGACGTCCCGGCGCCCCACCCCGGCGCCGACCGCACCACCGCACCTGCACCGGCACCACCGCCCCGGCGACCACGTCGGAGCGGACCACGAGAGGAGAACCCATGTCGCTCGACGTCTCACCGGCCCTGCTGGAGAAGGCCGAACGAGGCGAGGTCGACGAGCGGGAGTTCGTCGACTGTGTCCGCACCTCGCTGCCTTACGCCTGGGACATGATCAGCTCGCTGGTCGCCCAACTGGAGGTCGACGGAACCGACTTCGCCGACAACGAAGTCCCCCCGCCGAGCGAGCAGGAGCGCGGGCAACTGCTCCGCGCGCTGGCCAGCGACGCGATCCGGGGCGCCCTGCAGCGGCACTTCGGCGTCCAGCTGGCGTTCCAGAACTGCCACCGGGTCGCGGTCTTCGCCCCCGGCCCCGACACCGAGGCGCGGCTCGCCCGCTTCACCTCGATCCGGGGCCAGCTGCTCAACCAGTCGCCGGAACTGCGCGACTGCTGACCCGACGTCACGGCCCGGCGCCGTCCGCCCGCTGACGCACGCCCGGCGGCCGCACGGCAGCCGAACGCGGGCCCCCCGGTCCCTCCCGGACCCGGGGCGGCCCGCGGCCGCGCCACGGGCCCGCACAGCGCCTGCGCGGCACCCCGGGACGGGCGGCGGCCCTCAGGACAGCTGCGGCAGCACCTCCGCGCCCAGCCGGTCCAGGTTGTGCAGCGTCGCCGCGGTGTCGCCCGAGCCCTCCGCCAGCAGCGCGAAGCGCCGGATGCCGGTGCGCTCCGCGGTCGCCAGCAGCCGGTCCGCGCACTGCCGGGGCGTGCCCACCGCGTGCAGGTCGCACAGCAGCTCGGTGTACGCCCGCGGGTCGCGCATCGAGCGCTCCCGGCCGTCCACCGTGCGGTGCGCGCCCAGCCCGTGCGCGAAGAAGTCCGGCATCGCCCGCAGCAGGCTGGCCCGGGCCGCCCCCGCCCGGTCGTCGACCTGCGCCACGCCCGCCGCCACGTGCTCCCGCTCCACCCGGGCCAGCTGCTCCTCGCCGCGTCCCGCCGCCCGCCAGGCCGCCCGGTACGCCGCCAGCATCCCCCGCTTGTCCTCGTCGCCCGAGTGCATGCCCAGCAGCATCGGCAGGCCCCGCTCGGCGGCCGTCCGCACCCCGCCCGGCGAGGTGCAGGCCACCACCACCGGCGGGCCCGACCGGGCCGGCGCCGCCTCGTCCTGGCGCTGGCGCGGGATCACCGCGCCCTCCAGGCCCAGCCAGCCCGCCAGGTCCGCCCGCCGGCCCGGCTCGGCGGCCCGCGGCACCACCGCCACCTCCGGGAACGCGAACTGCGGCCCCGCCGCGCCCACCCGGGCCCCGCGCAGCCAGCGCAGCAGCAGGTCCAGCCGCTCCGGGAAGCCCTGCTCGTACGCCTCCAGGCCGCTGCCGAACACCGCCAGGTCGATCCACGGCCCGCCGCGCCCCACGCCCAGGGTGAACCGGCCGCCCGAGGTCAGGTGCAGCAGCGCCGCCTGCTCGCCCAGCGCCACCGGGTGACGGGTGCTCAGCACGCTCACCGCGGTGCCCACCCCGATCCGCCGGGTGCGGCCCAGCAGCATCGCGGCCAGCGTCGCCGCGTCCGGGCAGACCCCGTACGGCACGAAGTGGTGCTCGGCCAGCCACACCGCGTCCAGGCCCGCCCGCTCGGCGGCCGTCGCGGCCGAGAGCGTCCGCTCCAGCGCCTCGCCGTGGTCCTGGCCCGGGAACTGCGCGGACAGCAGGAAGGCGCCGACCCGGATCGCGTCCGTGCCGGCGCCCGGCGACTGCTCGGGCCGCTCCGCGGGCACCACCCCGGCGCCAACCGTCCGCGGGGCGGCGGAACGGGCCTCGGGCCGGGCGGTGGTCTTCGTCATCGGGTGCCTCCATCGGTACCGCGCAGGGTCGCGGCCCCGCCGTGTCACCACGTGAGTAACCCATGTCATGTGCCAATGGCACGCCGAACCCGCGATTTCCCCGAGGAAAGGGTGGATTACCGCCGAAACGCCGGCGACCGCCCACCGCCCGTGCTAATGGGGCGGACGGGGCCCGCGGGACGGCCGGCGGCCCCCGGGGTACAACGCGGCGCAGGGCCCGGTGGTCACCGCCGGACGGCGGGGCGCTCCCGCCCCGCGGGCCCGGTGCGGCCCGTACCCTGGAGGGACACCGTGCCGAGAGAGGGAGTCCCGTGTCACCCCGCCGCAACCGGATCGACAAGCCCGAGGACCGCGGCAGCGGTGCGCCGATGGGGAGTTCGCTGCGCCGGGTGGAGGAGTACCGGGGCGAGGACTGGGTGGTGCAGACCGTGGCCGGCACCGCCGGGCGGCACTACCGGTGCCCCGGCTGCGACCAGGAGATCCCGCCCGGCGTCGGCCACGTGGTGGCCTGGCCCGACCACGGCGGCGTCGACGACCGGCGGCACTGGCACCGGGCCTGCTGGGGAGCGCGGGAGCGCCGCGGCTCCAACGTGCTGCGGGGCCGCGGCGCTCCGAAGTACTGACGGCTGACGGGGCCTCAGGCGTCGCGCTTCCTCAGCACCAGGTAGCCGCCGAGCAGCGCGGCCGCCGTCCAGGCCGCGCAGATCAGCAGGCCGGCCCACGGCCCGTACGGCAGGTCGTCGGTCGGGAAGACCTGGGTGACGGCCGAGCCCGCCTGGTCCGGGAAGTAGTGGACGGCGTTCTTCACCACGGGGACGATCGACAGGATCGGCGAGACCAGCAGGATGAACGGCACCAGGATCGCCAGCGCCAGGATCTGGTGGCGCACCATCACCGTGACGCCGGCCGAGAGCAGGCACAGCAGGGTCAGGTAGAGCGCGGTGCCGAACACCGCCCGCAGCACGTTGTCCGAGCCCAGCGAGGTGGACAGCCCGCTGCCGAGCGCGGCCTGGCCGAGGAAGAAGGTGATGAACACCGTCACCAGCGAGGCGGCCAGCGCCAGGGCGCCCAGCACGGCGGTCTTGGCGGCCAGCAGGGTGCCGCGCTGCGGGACGGCGGCCAGCGAGACCCGGATCATGCCGCTGCTGTACTCGTTGCCGACGGCCAGCACGCCGAACACCACGATGGCGAGCCGGCCGAAGCCGACGCCGATGAACGAGACGGCGGTGGCGTCGAAGGGCACGCCGTCCTGGGTGAAGTCCGACGCGTTGTTCCGGGCGACCAGGCTGATCGCCAGGCCCAGCGCGGCGGTGATCAGGAAGACTGAGACCAGCGACCAGACGGTGGAGCGGACGCTGCGGATCTTGGTCCACTCGGACTGGGCGACGGCGGGGAACGCGGCCATCTCAGCTCTCCTTTCCGGGCTTGCGCTCGTTCCAGCCCTCGCCCCAGGCGGCGGGCGGCTGCCCGGGGGTCGCCCCGGCTCCCATGTGGTACTCCACCGAACCCGCGGTCATCTGCATGAACGCCTCCTCCAGCGACGCCTGCTGCGGGCTCAGCTCGTGCAGGGTGACGCCGTGCGCGGCGGCCAGGTCGCCGAGGAAGGCCGGGTCGCCGTCGACCACCTCCCAGGAGCCGTCGGGGCCGCTCTCGGCCCGCAGGCCGGCGCCGTGCAGGGCGTTCAGCAGCTGTTCCTGGTGGGGGGTGCGCAGGCGGACCGCGGAGCGGGAGTTGCGCTTGATGAACTCGGCCATCGGGAGGTCGGCGAGCAGCCGGCCGCGGCCGATCACCACCAGGTGGTCGGCGGTCAGTGCCATCTCGCTCATCAGGTGGGAGGAGACGAAGACGGTGCGGCCCTCGGAGGCCAGGCGCTTCATCAGGTTGCGGATCCACAGGATGCCCTCGGGGTCGAGGCCGTTCACCGGCTCGTCGAACATCAGGGTCTGCGGGTCGGCCAGCAGCGCGGAGGCGATGCCCAGGCGCTGGCCCATGCCGAGCGAGAAGCCGCGGGCGCGCTTCCTGGCCACCGCGGTCAGGCCGACCAGGTCGAGCACCTCGTCGACCCGGCCGCGCGGCACCCGGTTGGACTGGGCCAGCCAGAGCAGGTGGTCGTACGCGGTGCGGCCGGGGTGCACGGCCTTGGCCTCCAGCAGGGCGCCGATCTGCCGCAGCGGGTCCTGGATCCCGGAGTAGTGCCTGCCGTTGATGGTGACCTCGCCGCCGGTCGGGTGGTCGAGGTCGAGGATCATGCGCATGGTGGTGGACTTGCCGGCGCCGTTCGGTCCGAGGAAGCCGGTCACCACGCCCTCCGGGATCCGGAAGCTCAGATCGTCGACGGCCAACTTGTCGCCATAACGCTTCGTCAGGTGGTGCAACTCGATCATCTGCCGCTCCTTGGTCTGGAGCCAGGTTATGGCAAAAAGCGGATGAATCGGACAACCTGCGTCCGGGGCGTGCCCGGCGGGCCCTACGGTGGAACCATGACCTCGTCCAGCGCGCCGGCCGTCCGCGAGAACGGCACCGGCACCCCGCTCGTCCTGCTGCACGCCTTCCCGCTCCCCGCGCGGATGTGGGAGGTCCAACTGGAGCGCGTCCCCGGCCCGGCCGGGGACGACGCCCGGGTGATCGCGCCGGACCAGCGCGGCTTCGGCACCGCCCCGCTCGGCGACCTGCCCCCGTCGCTGGACACCGCCGCCGACGACCTGGCCGACCTGCTGGACGCGCTCGGCGTCGAACGGGCCGTCCTGGCCGGCCTGTCGATGGGCGGTTACGTGGCGATGGCCTTCGCCCGCCGCCACCCCGGCCGGCTGGCCGGACTCGTCCTCGCCGACACCAAGGCCACCACCGACACCGACGCCGCCCGCGCCAACCGGGAGCGGATCGCCGCCGCCGTCCTGGAGCGCGGTAGCGTCGAACTGCTCATCGAGGAGCAGACGGCGGAGAAGCTGCTCGCCCCCGGCACCGACCCCGAACTCACCGACGCGGTACGGCGGATGATCGCCGAGGCCGACCCGGCCGCGGTCGCCTGGGCGCAGCGCGCGATGGCCGCCCGCCCCGACTCGCTGGACGAACTGGCCGCCCTGGACGTCCCCGCCGCGGTCATCGTCGGCGAACTCGACACCGTCACCCCGCTCAGCGAGGCCCGGATGATGGCCGAGGCGCTCTCCGACGCCGAACTGACCGTCATCCCGGCGGTCGGCCACCTCTCCTCGCTGGAGGCCCCCGAGACCTTCAACACCGCCGTCCGGGCCCTGCTCAAGCGGGTCAAGTAGCCGCACGGCCGCCGGAACGCGCCGAGGGGGCCCGGAGCACGAGCTCCGGGCCCCCTCGGGCCGTTCTGGACTTCAGCGGTGTCCGGACAGGGTGTCAGCGCGACTGCTGCGCCGGCACGCCCAGCGAGTCGTCGGTCGGCTGGGAGGCCGCCGCGACCGCCGCACCGGTCAGCGTGGCCAGCATCTCGCGCACGTTGGTCAGCTGGGCGTTGATCGAGTCGCGGCGGTTGGTGAGCGCCGCCAGCTCGCGCTCCGACTCGCTGCGGACCCGGTCGGCCTTCGCGTTGGCGTCGGCCACGATGTCCTCGGCCTGGCGCTGCGCCGTCTCGATGGTCTGCCGGGAGCGGCGCTCCGCGTCGGTGCGCAGCTTCTCGGCCTCCAGGCGCAGCTGCTCCGCCCGGTGCTCGATCTCGGCGAGGCGCTTCTCCGCCTTGGCCTGACGGGCCGCCAGGTCGCGCTCGGACTGCTCCCGGCGCTTGGCCAGGTTGGTCTCGAACTCCAGGGCGGCCTGGGCGGCCTTGGTGCGGGTCTCCTCGAAGAGGGCGTCCGCCTCCTCGCGCTTGTTCTGCGCGTCCTTGTTGGCCTCGGCCCGCAGCTGCGCCGCGTCCGACTTGGCCTTGTCGACGATCCGCAGGCCCTCGTCCTCCGCCTTGGCCTTGCGGTCCTTGGCGTAGTTCTCGGCCTCGGTGCGGACCTGCTGCGCGGCGGCCTCGGCCAGCTCGCGGTGCTGCTCGGCGGCGCGGTGCGCCTCGTCGCGCAGGTCCTTGGCCTCCTCCTCGGCGAGGCGGAGGATCTTCTCGACGCGGGCACCGAGGCCGGCGTACGAGGGCTCCGCGTCGGTGACCGCGGCCTGGGCCGTCTGGGTCTCCAGGTGGAGTTCCTCGATGCGCTTCTCCAGTGCGCTGATCCGGGAGAGCGCGCTGTCCCGGTCGGCCACCAGCTTGGCGATCCGCTCGTCGACCTGGGCGCGCTCGTACCCACGGCGTACCAGGTCGAAGCCGTGCGGGGAGTGACTGTCGCTCATGGGATTTCTGGGCTTCCTGTCGTCAAACCGCTGAGATGGTTGAGGGAATCCTGACACGGTACCGGAGTGTCAACGGCGAAACGCCGTCGGTTCGCGGACAATGTCCGCTCAATCGGGTGGCGCGCCCCCGGAGCGATTGCCTCCCGACCGCGGAGAGCCCACTCCGGCACCTGCCTTGGGCCCTCCGTCCTTCTTGCTTCCCCCGTTGCTGTGGGCCGACGCGGCGGGCGCCTCGAACGCCTCCAACGCCGACAGCACGTCCTGGACCCGAGAGATCTCGGTGTTGATGTCCTTGCGCCGACGGACCAGCTCGTCCAACTCCCGCTGGCCCTCGTCGGTCACGCGCTTGGCCTCGGACTTCGCCTCGGCGAGGATCCGCTCGCTCTCCTCCGCGGCCAGCCGCAGCTGCTCCTCGGCGTCCGAACCGGCCCGGCGGATCCGCTTCTCGGCCTCCTCGTCGGCGCGCTTGAGCCGGGACGCGGCCTCGTCGGCCGCCGCCTCCAACTGCTCCTCGGACTCCATCTCGGCGGCCTTGAGCTTCGCCTCCGCCTTGATGATCAGCGCCTCGGCCCGGGTGGTGGAGTCGGCCAGCTTGTTCTCGGCCTCCTTGAGCAGCGTCTCGGCCTTGCGCACCGCGGAGATCCGCACCCGGCCCGCCTCCGCGGACGCCTCCGACGTCAGCTCGGACACCCGGGACTCGGCCGCCGCGATCAGCTCCGCCGCCCGCTCCTCGGCCTCCGCGACCTGCGCCTGCGCCTGCTCCTCGGCCTCGGTCAGCTGCTCCTGGGCCGCCGTCACCAGCGCGTCCACCCGCTCGCCGGCGGACTTCATCGCCTGCGCGTTCTCCTTGCGGGCCCGCTCGTGCAGCGCCTCGATCTCGGCGTCGGTGCGCTCGCGCAGCTCCTCGGCCCGCTCGCGGATCGCCGTGGAGTCCCGCCGGGCCTCCGAGAGCAGCGCGTCCGCGTCCGAACGGGCCTTCTCCACCGCGGACTTGCCCCGCGCCTCGGCCTCGGCGCGCAGCCGCTCCGCCTCCTGGCGGGCCGCCGACACCATCGCGTCGGACTGCTCCTCGGCGGCCGCGGCCACCGCCAGCGCCTCCGCCTGGGCCTCCTCGCCGAGCTGCTCGGCGTCCGCGAACGCCTTCTCCAGCACCGACTTCGCCTGCTCGCGGGTCGCCTTGTCGTACGCCTCGGCGGCCTCCCGGGTCTCCCGGTCGAAGGACTCGGCCCGGGCGCGGATGTCCGCGTCGAAGTCCTCCGCCAGTGTCCGGGTCGCCAGCGCGTACTCCTCGGCGTCCGACCGCAGCGCGGCCGACCGGTCCTCGGCCTCCGCCAGCGCCGCCGCCGCCAGCTCCTCCGCCTCGGCCAGCACGCGCTGCCCGGCGGCCTCCGCCTCGGCCCGCTGCTGCTGCACGAACTCCGCGACCGCGGCCCGCAGTTCGGCGCTCTCCCGCTCCGCGGTGGCGCGCAGCTCGCGGTCGTACGCCTCGGCGCTCTCGCGCAGCTCGGCGCTCTCCCGCTCGGCCGCGGCCCGCAGCTCGGCGATCTGCCCGGTGGCCTTCTCGTGCATGCCCGCCACCGACTGGCGGACCTCGGCGGCCTCCTGCTCGGCCGCCGCGACCAGCTCGGCGGCCCGCGCCTCGCCGTTCGCCCGCAGCTGCTCGGCGGCGTGCTCGGCCCGCTCGCGCAGCTCCGCGGTCTCCCGCTCGGCGCTCGCCCGCAGCTCGCGGTCGTACGCCTCGGCGCTCTCCCGCAGCTCGGTGCTCTCGCGCTCCGCGGTGGCGCGCAGCTCGGTGGTCTCGCGGTCGGCGGCGGCCCGCAGTTCGCGGTCGTACGCCTCGGCGGCCGTGCGCTGCTCGGTGGTCTCCCGCTCGGCCCGCTCGCGCAGTTCGGTGCTCTCGCGCTCGGCGGTGGCGCGCAGTTCGGTGCTCTCGCGCTCGGCGGCGGCCCGCAGTTCGCGGTCGTAGCCCTCGGCCTCCTCGCGCAGCCGGGCCGCCTCGGCCCGGTCGGCGGCGGCCTCGGTGCCCAGGGCGGCGGCCTCCGCGCGGGCGGCGGCCAGGGTCTGCTCGGCCTCGGTGCGCAGCCGCTCGGCGTCCTGCTCGGCGTCGGCGCGGGCCCGGGCGGCGTCGGTGGCGGCGCTCTCGCGCAGCGCGGCGGCCTCGGTGCGGGCGGCCTCGCGGACCTGCTCGGCCTCGCCGTCGGCGGCCTCCCGGACGGCGGCGGCCTCGGCCAGCTTCTCGGCGGCCTGCGCCTGGTCGCGCTCCAGGTCGGCACGGGCGGCCTCGCGGGCGGCGGCGGCCTCCTCGCGCAGCGCCTCGGCGGCGGCCTCGGCCCGCTGGGCGACGGCGCGGGCGGCGTCCTCGGCGTCGGCGCGGAGGATCCGGCCGGCCTCCTCGGCCTCGGCGCGGTGCTGCTCGGCCCACTGGGCGGTGTCGGCCCGCAGCGCCTCGGCGGCGGCGTCGGCCTCGGCCCGGACGGTGGCGGCCGCGGCGGCGGCCTGCTCGCGCAGTTCGGCGCCGTGCCGTTCGGCGGCGGCCCGGGTCTCCTCGGCGGCGGCCTCGGCCGCGGCCAGCTCCTCGGCGCGGGCCTGCTCGGCGGCGGCGGTGATCTTCTCGCCCTCGGCGCGGGCCCGGGCCAGGGTCTGCTCGGCCCGGCCCTGGACGGCGGCGGCCTGCTCGCGGGCCTCGGTGCGCAGCCGCTCGACCTCCTCGCCGGCGCCCGAACGCAGCGCGTCCGCGTCGGACTTGGCGCTGGTCAGCAGCTCCTCGGCCTGCTTCGCGGACTCCTCGATCTGCACCGCGGCCTGCCGGCGGGCCTCGGCCCGGACCCGTTCGGCCTCGGCCTCGGCGGTGGAGCGCTGCTCCTCGGCCTGCTCGCGGGCCCGGGCGGCGTCGGCCTGCATCCGCTCCAGCTGCTCGCGGATCGAGGCGGCGTCCTCCATGGCGGCGTTCTGCGCCTGCTCGACGGCCTCGCGGGCCTGTTCCAGCAGGGTGCCGGCCTCGGACTTGGCGTGCTCGACCAGCCGTTCGGCCTCGGCGGCGGCCTCGCCGCGGGTGGACTCGGCGTCGTTGCCCGCCCGGGTGAGCACCTCCTCGGCCTGCTTGGCGGCCCGGGCCAGCCGCAGCGCGGCGTCCTTGGCGCCCTCGGCCCGGCCGGCCTCCTCGGCCTCGGCGCGGATCCGGGCGGCCTCGGCGGCGGCCTCCTCGCGCAGCCGGGCGGCCTCGGCCTCGGTGGCGGCCCGGCGCTCGGCGATCTCCGCCTCGGCCTCGGCGCGCAGCCCGCTCGCGACCGCCTCGGCGGCGCCGCGCAGGCGCTCGCTCTCCTCGCGGGCGGCGGCCTTGGCGGCGTCCGCCTCGGCCTGCACGGTGGCGGCGGCGGAGCGGATCAGCTCGGCCTCGCGGGTGGCGGCGGCCACCATCTTGGCGATCTCGGCGCGGGCGGTGGCGGAGCGCTGCTCGCTGGCGGCGGCGCCGTCGGCGACCTTGCGCTCGGCCTCGCTGGTGGCCTCGGCCTGCAGGCGCTGGGCGGCGGCGGTGGCCTCCTCGCGCATCCGGGCGGCCTCGGCGCGGGCCCGCTCGGTCTCGGCCAGGGCCTCGGCGCGCAGCCGCTCTATCTCGGCCTGGGCGCCGGCCAGGGCGGCCTCGGCACGCTCCTGGTCGGCGCGGGCCTGCTGCTTGAGGGTGGTGATCTCGGCCTCGGCGGCGGCCAGCTTCTGCTCGGCGGCGGCGTGCGCGTCGGCGAGCTGCTGCTGGGCGGCGCCGAGGGCGGCGGCGCGGTGCTCCTCGGCCTGGGCACCGGTCTGCTGGGCCTGCTCGGAGGCGGCGCGCAGCAGGCGCTCGGCGTCGGTCTGGGCGCGCAGCAGGGCGGCCTCGGCCTGGGCCTGGGCCTCGCCGCGGGCGGCGTCCACGTCGGCGGCGGTCTGGGCGCGGGCCTGGTCGGCGAGGGCGGCGGCCTCGGCGCGGACGGCGGCCATCATCCGGTCGGCCTCGGCGCGGGCCTCCTGCAGCAGGCGCTGGGCCTCCTGCTCGGTGCCGGCGCGGGTCTGCTCCGCCCAGTTGACGTTCTCGTTGACGTGGCGCTCGGCGGCGGCCCGGAACTCGGCGAGCTCCTCCTCCAGCCGGCGGCGCCGGGCGTTGAACTCGGCCTCCAGCTGGGCGGTGCGCTCGGCGGCCTCGGCCAGCATCCGCTGGGTGGCGGCCTGCGACTCGCGCACGGCGCGCTCGGCGTCCGCGCGCAGCGCCTCGGCCTGCATCTCGGCGTTGCGCAGGACCTGTTCGGCCTGGCCGGAGACGGAGTCGAAGGCGCGCGGCTGGGCGAGCTGCCGGCGGGCCTCGTGCAGCTTGGCCCGGAGGACCTCCACCTGGTAGGCGAGGTCGTCGGCGTGCTCGATGGTCTTGTCCCGCTCCTTGCGGGCCTTCTCCAGCTCGGCCTCGAACTTGGAGAGGTGATCCTCAGCCTCGTAGCGGTCGTAGCCCCGCACTCCGCGGTCCATCCATCTCCTGGTCGCGTCCTCGACCGGGCCGCTCCGCCCCCGTGGTCCACGGGCGGATCGGTTGGTCCTTGCCATCGCTCCGCCGTCCGGGTGGACTCGGGAGCGAAATGTTGCCTCTGGAGAATGGTGACAGATCCGAACGGCGACCGTCCGGCCGTGCCCGCGTCGTGGACTCCCCTGCGGTGCGCGGACCGGCGGTACCAGCGCACCTGGGCATTGTAGTGGGAGCCGCTCCCGGGGGAATGGGGGCGAGGTGCTTTTCGGAAGTTACCGACCGGTTCGTTACCGGCCGGACGGCCCCCGGACCCGCCCCGTACCCGGTGCGTACCCGCGCTCGGCCGGCTCCGGTCAGTGCTCGGACGGCTCCGCGCCGGTGACCAGTTCGGTCAGCACGCCGCCGCAGTCCTTGGGGTGCAGGAAGGTGATCCGGGAGCCCATCGACCCCCGCCGCGGCTCGTCGTACAGCACCCGCACGCCCTTGCCCGCGATCGCGGCCGCGTCGGCGTCCACGTCGGCGGTGCCGAACGCGATGTGGTGCACGCCCTCGCCGTTCTTGGCCAGCCACTTGGCCACCGTGGAGTCCTCCCGGGTCGGCTCCAGCAGCTGCAGGTAGGAGGCCCCGCCGTCCCCGGTGTCGTTGATCTTCAGCATGGCCTCGCGCACCCCCTGCTCCTCGTTGACCTCGCTGTGGAACACCTCGAAGCCGTACGCGGAGCGGTAGAACTCGACCGTCCGGTCCAGGTCGAAGCAGGCGATGCCGATGTGGTCGATGCGGGTCAGCACGGTGTCCTCCGGAGGGTGCGGACGGTGAGGGATGGCACCCAGTGCAGCGCATCGCGCCGACCGGACGCCAGCGGGCCGCGCTGCGAGCCTGCTCACACGTCCCTGCCCGGATCCGGCACGGTGTTCACTGGTAAGTGCCAGTAGCGCTGATCACATCGTCCCGGCGGTGACGCAGAGGTGACCGATCAGTACATTGACCGCATCCCCCGTACCCTCTGGTCCGACGCGCGAAGGGGCTCGTCCATGACTACTTCTGTGATCGTCGCAGGTGCCCGCACCCCGATGGGGCGGCTGCTCGGCTCGCTCAAGGGATTCTCCGGCGCCGAGTTGGGCGGCTTCGCCATCAAGGCCGCGCTGGAGCGGGCCGGGATCACCGGCGGGCAGGTGCAGTACGTGATCATGGGGCAGGTGCTGCAGGCCGGCGCGGGGCAGATCCCGGCGCGGCAGGCGGCGGTCAAGGCCGGCATCCCGATGAGCGTCCCGGCACTGAGCATCAACAAGGTCTGCCTCTCCGGGCTGGACGCGATCGCGCTGGCCGACCAGCTGATCCGGGCCGGCGAGTTCGACATCGTGGTGGCCGGCGGCCAGGAGTCGATGACCAACGCCCCGCACCTGCTGCCCAAGTCCCGCGAGGGCTTCAAGTACGGCGCGATCGGCATGCTCGACGCGATGGCGCACGACGGCCTGACCGACGCCTACGAGAACATCCCGATGGGCGAGTCCACCGAGAAGCACAACACCCGCCTGGGCATCGCCCGGGACGTGCAGGACGCCATCGCGGCCGCCTCCCACCAGCGGGCCGCCAAGGCCCAGGCCGACGGCGTGTTCGAGGCCGAGATCACCCCGGTGCCGGTCCCGCAGCGCAAGGGCGACCCGGTGATGTTCTCCCAGGACGAGGGCATCCGGGCCGACACCACGGTCGAGGGCCTGGCCAAGCTGCGCCCCGCCTTCGCCAAGGACGGCACGATCACGGCCGGCACCTCCTCGCAGATCTCCGACGGCGCCGCCGCGGTCGTGGTGATGAGCCGGGCCAAGGCCGAGGAGCTGGGCCTGAGCTGGATCGCCGAGATCGGCGCGCACGGCAACGTCGCGGGCCCGGACAACTCGCTGCAGTCGCAGCCGTCCAACGCGATCAAGCACGCCCTCGCCAAGGAGGGACTGGAGGTCGGCGACCTCGACCTGATCGAGATCAACGAGGCGTTCGCCGCGGTCGCCCACCAGTCGATGAAGGACCTCGGCGTGGACGACTCGATCGTCAACGTCAACGGCGGCGCGATCGCGCTCGGCCACCCGATCGGCATGTCCGGCGCCCGCGTGGTGCTGCACCTGGCGCTGGAGCTGCAGCGCCGCGGCGGCGGGGTCGGCGCGGCCGCGCTGTGCGGCGGCGGCGGCCAGGGCGACGCGCTGATCGTCAAGGTCCCCGCGCAGGGCTGACCTGAACCCCGGGAAACCCCAGGACCCCCGTCGGGCCGTGTCACGCGGCCCGGCGGGGCGTCCGTCTTTCTGCTGCGAGGAGCGATTTTCGATGGCCGATGTGGCGACGCTGGTCGAGCAGGCCCGGCAGGGCCGTCCCCGGGCGGTGGCCCGGCTGATCACGCTGGTGGAGAACGCCGCGCCCGAACTGCGCGAGGTGATGGCGGCGCTCGCCCCGTACAGCGGGCGGGCCTACACGGTGGGCCTGACCGGCTCGCCCGGGGTGGGCAAGTCCACCTCCACCTCGGCGCTGGTGAGCGCCTACCGCCGGCTCGGCAAGCGAGTCGGGGTGCTGGCCGTCGACCCGTCCTCGCCGTTCTCCGGCGGGGCGCTGCTCGGCGACCGGGTGCGGATGCAGGAGCACGCCACCGACCCGGAGGTGTTCATCCGCTCGATGGCCACCCGCGGCCACCTCGGCGGCCTGGCCTGGGCCGCCCCGCAGGCGCTGCGGGTGCTGGACGGGGCCGGCTGCGACGTGATCCTGGTGGAGACCGTCGGCGTCGGGCAGTCCGAGGTGGAGGTCGCCGCGCAGGCCGACACCTCGGTGGTGCTGCTGGCCCCCGGCATGGGCGACGGCATCCAGGCCGCCAAGGCGGGCATCCTGGAGATCGGCGACGTGTTCGTGGTCAACAAGGCCGACCGGGACGGCGCGGACGCCACCGCCCGCGAGCTCAACCACATGCTCGGCCTGGGGGAGTCCCGGCAGGCGGGCGACTGGCGGCCGCCGATCGTCAAGACCGTGGCGGCCCGCGGCGAGGGCGTGGACGAGCTCGTCGAGGCGCTGGAGAAGCACCGCGGCTGGCTGGCCGAGACCGGCGAGCTGGACGCCCGCCGCCGGCGCCGGGCCGCCCAGGAGGTCGAGGCGATCGCGCTGGCCGCGCTGCGCGCCCGGATCGGCGACCTGCGCGGCGACCGGCACCTGGACGCGCTGGCCGGGCAGGTCGCGGCGGGCGAGCTCGACCCGTACGCGGCGGCCGACCGGCTGGTGGCCGAACTGACCTCCTGAGGCTGCCGTCAGCCCCGGCCGCGGAGCCCGCGCAGGTGCTCGGCGATCGGGGCCAGGGCCGCGTACAGCGCGTCCAGCTGCTCGTCGGTGAGCCGGTCGATGAAGTGCTCGCGGACGCTGCGGACGTGGTCCGGGGCGACCTTGCGGAGCGTCTCCCAGCCGTGCTCGGTCAGGTGCGCGTACAGGCCGCGGCGGTCGCCCGGGCACTCCTGGCGCAGCACCAGGCCGGCCGTCTCCATCCGGGTGATCTGGTGCGAGAGCCGGCTCTTGGACTGCAGGGTGGCGGTGGCCAGGTCGGTCATCCGCATCCGGCGGTCCGGGGACTCGGAGAGCACCACCAGGATCTCGTAGTCGTTGATGGCGAGGTTGTGCGCCTGCAGTTCCCGGCTCAGCTGGTGGTCGAGCAGCTTGCCGACCTCCAGGTGGGCGCGCCAGAACCGCTGCTCACGGGCGTCGAGCCACGGGGCGTCCGCCTCCCCGTCCCGGCGGGAGGCGGGGACCGCGGGCGCTTCGGTCACAGGGTTGTCCATGCGGCCGAGTATAGCCGAAGTTGTTCAATGTTGTACGAATTCACCGTCCGGACCACCGCGCTCGACCGGGGTCCGAGCCGACTGCTCCGCCCACGCACCACCGTCACCGCGGGCGGCCGGATCCGGCCGCCCGTGGCCAATTCCCGGCCCGGAGTCAAACGGTGACACAGAGTTGGGCATAATCGCGCCCATGACGACGCGGAGCGCGCACTTCCATTCGATAGCCGACGGTATATACGCATGGCAGCCGCAGCAACGCGGCTGGGGACTGGCCAACTGCGGCCTGGTCACCGCCGGCGGCTCCGCGCTGTGGATCGACACCCCCTACGACCGCACCCTGGCCGGCGAGTTCCTGGAGCGCACCCGCGCCGTCCTCGCCCCCGGCACCGAGGTCGGCCGGATCGTGGTCACCCACGCCAACGGCGACCACCTCTGGGGCGCCGGCGTCCTGCCCGACGCCGAGGTCATCACCACCCGCGAGGCCCTGCACCACATCGCCTACGAGCCGACCCCCGAGCAGCAGCACGCCCTGCTGCAGAACCTCGACAAGGACGACGACACCGGCGCCTACCTGCACGAGCACTTCGGCTGCTTCGACTGGGCCGACACCCCGCCGGTCGTCCCCGACACCGTCTTCACCGGCGAACTCGAACTGCGCGTCGGCGACATCCCGGTGCAGATCAGCAGCCTCCCGCCGGCCCACACCAGCGGCGACCTGATCGTCCACCTGCCCACCCGCTCCACCGTCTTCACCGGCGACATCGTCTTCGGCTCCACCGCCGAGAGCCCCGGCGACCACCCCGTGCACTGGGCCGGCCCGCTCGGCAACGTCATCGACGCCGTCGAACGGCTGCTCGACACCGGCGCCGAGACCGTCGTCCCCGGCCACGGCCCGCTGCTCACCCGCGCCGACCTGCGCACCCACGCCGGCTACCTGCGCTACGTCCGCGACCGCGCACACGCCCTGCACGCCGCCGGCCGCACCGCCGCCGAAGCCGCCCGGGCCGTCATCGACGAGGCCCGCTACCCCGAACTCGGCCTCCCCGAACGGCTGCTGGTCACCATCGGCACCGAGTACCGGCACCTCGACGGCGCCGAACCCCCCGCCATGCTCGAGGTCGTCGGCCGGATGGCCGGCCTGGCCCGGCAGCGCGCCGCCCGCACCGCCTGAACCGACCCCAGCACCCCCTCCGACCCCAGCGACGACTTCCCCGAGGACCCCATGGTCGAGATCGTGCTCGCCCTGCTGGCCGGTGCCGCGCTGACCGCAGGACCCCTGCTCTGGTCGGCCCGGCGGGCCACCCGCACCGCCCGGGCCGCCACCCAGCGCGCCACCGAGGCCGAGACCCGCGCCCAGGGCGCCGAGGTCCGCGCCCGGGCCGCCGAGGACCGCGCCCGCACCGGCGAGGACCGCGCCCGCACGGCCGACGGCCGGGCCCACGCCGCCGAGGCCCGGCACACCCTCGCCGAAGCCCGGCTGGCCACCGCCGTCCGCGAACTCACCCACCTCGCGCACGAACGCCTGCCCGCCGCCGCCACCGCGCTCACCCACCCCCGCACCCCCGTCCCCGGCCCGCTCGACACCGGCACCGGCCACGAGGAACTGCACCGCGCCCTGGACGCCGTCCTGGGCACCGCCGTCCGCGCCGCGCTCGCCGAACGCGAACGCACCGACGCCGCCGCCCGGGCCGCCCTGCGCGGCGCCGCCTCCAAGATCCAGGCGCTGCTGATCCAGGTCCGCTCGCTGCTGGAGGAGCTCCAGCTCACCGTCGACGACCCCCGGATGCTCGCCCTCGACTTCCGCAACGAACTCACCCTGCGCCGGGTGCAGTCCCTCGCCGTGCTCTCCGGCGCCTGGCCCGGCATGACCCGGGAGGACTCCCCGCTCGCCGAACTCTGCGTCGGCGCGCAGTCCCGGGTGGCCGGCTACGCCCGCGTCGAGATCACCAACCACCTGCGCGAACCCCGGCTCGCGGTGGCCGCCCGGGCCGCCGAACCCGTCGCCATCGCGCTCGCCGAGATCCTCGGCAACGCCACCGCCTACTCGCACCCCGAGACCCGGGTCGTGGTCTCCGTCGAACAGGGCAGCTCCGGCGCCCTGGTCGTGGTCGACGACATGGGCGTCGGCATGGAGCCCGACCAGCTCGAACGGGCCCGCGACCTGCTCGACGGCCAGGCCGAGGTGCTGCTCACCGAACTCGGCGACCCGCCGCAGGCCGGCTTCGCGGTGATCGGCCTGCTCTGCCGCCAGTTCGGCTTCGGCTGCCGGGTCGAACCCTCCCCGTACGGCGGCGTCCGCGCCATCCTGCGGCTGCCCGCCGACCTGCTCACCCTCACCGACCCGGCCGCCCCGCTCTCCGCCCTGGCCCCCCGCCCGATCACCCAGACCGCCCCGGTGTTCGACGCGGGCGACGCCCTGCCCACCCGCAAGCGCCGCGCCCCCCGCGTCCCGCACCAGGACGCGCCGTCCCCCCTCCCCGCCCCGGCGGGCACCAGCCCCGACCGGGCCCGCAGCGCGTGGTCGGCCCTCCAGTCCGGCACCGCCGCCGGACGCAGCGCCGCCGACCGGCCGGCGCGCCCCGCCGGACCCGCCGCACCCGAAGGAGTCGAAACCCCGTGACCGCCCAGCTCCGCCGCCACACCGAGGACCTCTCCTGGGTCCTCACCCCGCTGCTCGACCTGCCCGGCGTCCAGAACGCCGTCATCGCCACCGGCGACGGCCTGGTCACCGGCCACTCCGCCGACCTCGGCCGGGACGGCGCCGACCGGGTCGCCGCCATGACCGCCTCGCTGCACGCCGCCGCCCGCGCCTTCACCACCGCCTTCACCGGCGCCGAGAAGGTCAAGCTCAACCAGACCGTGGTCGAGTCCGAGCACGGCTACGCCGTGGTCACCCCGGCCGGCGAGAACTCCTCGCTGGCCGTCTTCGCCCTCCCCGGCGCCGACCTCGGCACCATCGCCTACCAGATGCAGGTCCAGGTCGCCGCGCTCGCCCGGGCCCTGGCCAGCCCCGCCCGGGAAGCGAGCCACACATGACCGCCTCCCCCCGCCCGCAGGGCCCCCGCCGCCGTCTGGTGCCCGCCTACCTCGCCACCCAGGGCCGCACCGCCGCGGCCGGCACCCACCGCCTGGAACGGCTCAGCGTGCTGCACGCCGCCGCCGACCTCCCGGCCGGACTCGGCGGCGAACACCGCCAGTTATGGGAACTCGTCCGCCCCGGCGCCCTGACCGTCGCCGAGGCCGCCGCCCACCTGCGGCTGCCCGTCAGCGCGACCGTCTTCATCGCCGCCGACCTGGCCGAACGCGGCGCCCTGGCGGTCCGCGCGCCGATCCCCTCCGCCCAGCCGGTCAACCGGGACCTCGCCGAAAGGCTCCTCAGTGGACTTCGCGCCCTCAAGTAGCACCGTCACCCTGCCCGGTGACGGACCCTCGGGGGCCCCGGCCTACCTGCCCCCCACCGACCCGATCCTGATGAAACTCATGGTCACCGGGCCCTTCGGGGTCGGCAAGACCACCTTCGTGCGCACCCTGTCGGAGATCCCGACGCTGCACACCGAGGAGACCATGACCGCCGCCGGCGCCCCCGTCGACGACACCAGCCGCACCCCCGGCAAGACCGCCACCACCGTCGCCGTCGACTTCGGCCGACTCACCCTCTCCGCGGGCGAGTTCGTCCTCTACCTGTTCGGCACCCCCGGCCAGCGCCGCTTCCTCCCGCTCTGGGAGGACCTCGCCCGCGGCGCCCTCGGCGCCCTCGTGCTGGCCGACACCCGCCGGCTCGCCGACGCCTTCGACGCCATGGACCTGATCGAGGAAGCCGGCCTGCCCTACGCCGTCGCCGTCAACCGCTTCCCCGACACCCCGCCGATCGCCCTCGACGCGATCCGCGCCGCCCTCGACCTCGACCCCGCCACCCCGCTGGTCGAGGTCGACGCCCGCGAACGCGAAGGCTGCGTCGACGCCCTGATCGCCCTCACCGAGCACGTCCTGGACCGCCTCCCCCAGGAGACCTCCCCGTGACCCCCCGCACCGCCCTCTACGGGCCCCAGTTCGCCGCCGACCCGCACGCCCACTACGCCCGGCTGCGCGACCGCGGACCGCTCGCCCCCGTCGAACTCGCCCCCGGCGTCGACGCCTGGCTGGTCACCGACTACCACGTCGCCCTCGAAGTCCTCCGCGACACCGACACCTGGACCCGCGACCCGCGCCGCTGGCAGGCCACCCAGCCCGCCGACTCCCCGCTGCTCCCGCTGTTCGGCTGGCGCCCCACCGCCCTCTTCTCCGACGGCCCCGCCCACACCCGCTACCGCCAGGTCATCACCGACAGCGTCGGCATCCTCGAACCCCACCTGCTGCAACGCGACACCACCGCCGTCGCCGAACAGCTCATCGCCGAGTTCGCCGGCAGCGGCAAGGCCGACCTGCTCGCCCAGTACGCCTACCGGCTCCCGCTGCTCATCCTCACCTCCTGGTACGGCGTCCCCGACCCGGACATCGACCGGATCAGCACCGCGATGAACCGCTCCTTCGAAACCTCCACCGGCGCCGCCGCCGCGTACGCCGACCTGGTCGCCGTCATCACCGAACAGGTCGCCGACCGCCGCACCGCGCCCCGGCACGACCTGATCTCCGCCTTCCTCGGCCACCCCGCGAAGCTCGCCGACGACGAGGTCGTCCGGCACATCACCCTCACCCTGATGGCCGGCCACGAACCCACCGCCAACCTGATCGCCAACGCGCTGCTGCGGATGCTCTCCGACGACCGCTACGCCGGCTCGCTGCACAGCGGCGCGATGACCGCCCACGACGCGGTCAACGAGGTGCTCTGGAACGACCCCCCGCTGTCCAACTTCTCCCCGCACTACCCCCGGCACGAGATCGTCTTCCACGGCACCCCGCTCACCCCCGAGCAGCCCGTCCTGGTCTCCTACGCCTCCGCCAACGCGCAGGCCGTGCTCACCCCCGCCGAGAGCGAGTCCCTCGGCGGCTCCTACGCCCACCTCGCCTGGGGCGCCGGCCCGCACCGCTGCCCGGCCCGCCAACCCGCCGTCCTGATGGCCGTCACCGCCGTCGAGTACCTGATCAGCCGCCTCACCGACCTCCGCCTCGCCGTCCCCACCCCGGACGTCTTCTGGCGCCCGGGCCCCATTCACCGGGCCCTGGTCTCCCTCCCGGTGGAGTTCACACCCGTGTGAGAGCGCTGCTCGCGCCCCGCCAGATCACGCACCGCCAGATCGCGCACTGGCAGGGGCGCGGGGAACTGCGCGGCCGAGCGAGCACGCACAGCCAGACCGCCTCGCAGGACAGTGTGCTGCACTGTCTCGCGACCTCGCTGACGCGCTCCTCCGCTGCGCGCAGTTCCCCGCGCCCCTGCTTTCGCATCCCCACCTACAGCCCGAAGCGCCGCCCCAGGTCTCCCAGGTTGCCGAGCCCCGCCGCCCCGCCGCCGTGCTGCTGCTGCGGGACGTTCGCGCCGGGGATGCCCGGCTCCGCGCCGACCACGCCGACGGACCTCTCGGCCATCAGCGTCTCGGAGGACTGCATCAGCACCTGCCCGGCCCCGATGAACTCGAACTGGTGCTCCTCGCCGCTGGCGCCGCCGATCCCGGTCAGGTGCCGCAGGCCGCCGAGGACGCCGTGCAGGTAGCTGTGGTCGTAGTGGTGGCAGGGCGCGGGGCAGTCGGCCCAGCCGACCAGGGCCTGCGGGTCGACCCGGATCGGGGGTTCGACGAAGTGCACCGGCCCGTTGGACGCGGCGACGAACTTGCCGGTGCCGATCAGGGTCAGGAACCCGGGGATGATCGACTGCTTGAGCCGCAGGGTGGGCTCGAAGGCGAGCAGGTTGCCGGAGCGGACGGTCAGGTTGCCGTCCTCCAGGTCGTACGAGTTGAGGTCGTACGAGCGGTCGGCGAGCAGCAGTTTGCCGCGGCCCTCGGCGACGACCCAGTCGGCGGCGTGCAGCGGGGAGTTGAAGTTCTGCTCCAGGACGCGGTCGAGCGCGCCGCGGCCGATCCCGGAGAAGCGCATCTCGCCGTAGTAGGCGATCATCTTGCCCTTCTGCAGGTAGTACGCGCCGTTCAGGTCGACCGAGAAGCAGTACGGGTTGACGTTGTCGTTGGCGGGCAGCGTGCCGGCGTCCCAGACCTGCGGGCCGTCGCCGCCGGGCGGCTGGAACACCGGCGCGCCGAACTGCCCGGCGGGGGGCGCCTGGTGGGGCGGCGGGGGGACGTGCATCCCGGCCTGGGTGGCCTGGTGGGACTGCTCGTACTGCTGCTGGGAGTACCCGGGCGGGGGGCCCTGCGGCGGGTACGGCTGGGGCTGCTGGCCGTACGGCTGCTGCCCGTACGGCTGCTGGCCGTAGGGCGACTGCGGGGGCTGCGGGGGGTAGGACATCAGAGCTTCACCTCGCTGGCCTGCACGTACACCGTGCCCTGCCCGGACAGTTCGAGCTGGAACGCCTCGCCGGAGCCGCGGCCGACCATGTCGCGCCAGCCGAGGGCGGTGGAGAGCTTGTTGGTGACCTCGCCGCGGTGCGCGACGTAGGCCTGCGGGTCGACGTGGACGGACTGGCCGGGGAAGATCGGGAGTTCGATCACCCCGCCGTGGGCCATCACGGCGACCGCGCCCTTGCCGGTGAGCTTGGTGGTGAACAGGCCCTGGCCGGTCACCTGGCCGCGGACCACGCCCATCAGGCCGCCCTGCTGGCCCATGAACATGGTGGACTGCTGCAGGCTGCCCTCGAAGGCGAGCAGCCGGTCGGCCTCCACGTACAGGGTGTCGCCGACGAGGTCGATCACGTGCACGTGGTGGCCGCCGTGGCCGAACATCACGGTGCCGTGGCCCTCGACGGTCATCAGCGGGGTGTCCTCGTTGGCGACCCGGCGGCCGATCATCGACATCACGCCGCCCTGGCCGCCCATCAGGTTGGGCTGGAAGGAGACCTCGCCGGTGTAGCCGAGCATCGAGCCGCGCTGGGAGAGGACCCGCTGGCCGGGCACGATCTGCGCGGAGATCATCTTGCTGTTGATCCGGGTGAAGGCCATCAGACCTCGCCTCCCAGCGTCCTGCGCTCGGAGGGCTGGACGTAGACCAGGCCCTCGCCGGTGAACTCGACCTGCATGGCCTCGCCGCCGCCCTCGCCGATCAGGGTGGTCCAGCCGGCCCCGGACTTGAGCGCCCGCTGCAGGTTGCCGGTGTGGGCGATGTACGCGCCCGGGTCGACCCGCAGCGGCAGCCCCTGGGAGACCCGGAGGATCACTGCGGGGCCGTCCGAGGTGACCGCGGCCCAGCCCTGGCCCTCGACCTTGGTGGTGAACAGGCCGTTGCCGCTGGCCATGCCGTTCAGGCCGGTGAAGGAGGTGCCGGTGCGCAGCGTCGCCTCGGTGGCGAGCAGGTTGTCGGACTCGACGAACAGCGTCTCGCCGTTCAGCCGGACCAGGTTGATCTCGGTGGCCTTGTCGGCGAAGTAGCAGGTGCCCTGCCCCTTCACCTCCATGACCTCCATGCGTTCGCCGGTGAGCCGGCGGGTGACCATGCCGCGCAGGCCGTCGCCGCCGCCGGTGAGCTTCTTGAAGCCCATCTGCCCGGTGTAGGCGACCATCGAGCCGTTGCGTGCCTTGACGGTGTCCCCGGCGAGATCGACGGCGAGGACTCTGGACCCCTGGAGTCGGAACTGTGCCACGTCCGGGAATCTAGCGGCCCCCTCCCCGGCTGGGGAGGGGAACCGGGCGGGCTGGTACCCGTTCGGTACGAAACCCGTACATCGGACATACCGTCAGGCGGACATACCGGACGAATTGCCGGCGGTCAGACCGCCTGCGGCAGCGCCCCCGCGGAGACCTCGACCTCCAGCAGCGAGGCCGAGTGCCGCTCGGCCTCGAACGCGGCGCGGCCGCCGCGCAGGCCGAACAGGCGCTTGGAGAGCATGATCCAGAGCACCGCGGCGATGTTCAGCAGCAGCGTGCAGATCTTCAGCGCGCTGACGTGCTCGGTGAGTTCGTAGCCCTCCAGCGGCAGGAACGCGGCGGTGGCGACCACGGTCAGGTACTCGGCCCAGCGGTGGCCCCACCACAGGCCGAACGCCTCGACGATCTCGATCAGCGCGTACACCACCAGCGCCGCGGCCACGTAGACCAGGGTGGAGTGCTTGTAGTCGAAGGTCTTGCGGATGGTGTCGACGATCGGCGAGTGCTCCAGGTCGAAGTGGAAGTGGTCGGTGACCGGCTTGAAGACGGTCAGGTTCTCGTCGAAGATCCGGCGCACCGCGTCCTGGCTGTTGGAGAACTTCCACACGCCCCAGGCGACGATCACGATCAGCAGGCCGCGCAGCAGCCGCTCGACGGCCAGGAAGCGCAGGATGAACAGGTCGCGCAGCGCCTTGCCGCGGGGCACCAGCGGCGCGTCCCCGGCCGGGCCGGAGCCGTGCGGGGCGCCGAGGGCGAAGTCGCCGCAGCGCAGGCAGCGCCAGGCGGTGCCGACGGCGGTGGCGGTGTGCAGGCGCTCGCGCAGCTCGGGTTCGTCGGGCGCGTAGGTGATGTGGCCGCGCTTGGCGCAGGTGTGCCGGTCCCAGTCCCGTTTCAGCATGGTGCGTTCCCCCGTGGGTCTGCGCGGCCCGGCGGTCGGGTCGCGCGCAGCACAGCAGAATAGGGGGTCCGCGGTCGGGGGCGGCGTCGGGTCGGTGATAATAGTCCCGGCTTGTGCATCCGTTCACAAACCCGCCGCCCGTCCTGCCCCCGTGAGGAATCCCCGTGAAGAGCGTCGCCGCCGTCCACCGCCTGCGCCTGGTCTCCGGCCCCGAGGGCCTGTCGTTCCTGCTGCTGCTGGTCTGCTCGGTGCTGAAGCGCACCACGAGCTTCAACGCCGTCCCGGTGATGGGCACGGTGCACGGCGTGCTGTTCATCCTCTACCTGGTGTTCCTGGTCCAGGCGTACCAGGCCCGCCGCTGGGAGCCGAAGCGCGGCCTGCTGCTGTTCGTGCTGTCGGTGCTGCCGACCGGCGGCTTCTTCGCCGAGCGGATGCTGGCCAAGGAGGAGCGCGGCGAGCTGGACGGGGCGGCGCCGGCCGCCGCCTGACCCCGGACGTGGTGCGCGGCGGCCGGGCCTCTTCGTGGGAGGCCCGGCCGCCGCGGGCTTTTCTGCTACCGGGTCGGCGTCAGCTGACGTTCACCGCGGTCCACGCGGCCGCGACCGCGTTGTACTCGGCCGAGCCGGAGCCGTACAGGTCCTTCGCCGCGTTCAGGGTCGCGGTGCGGGCGGCCTTGTAGTTGGTGGTCGAGGTCATGTAGACGCTCAGCGCCCGGTACCAGACCTGGGCGGCCTTGTCCCGGCCGATGCCGGTGACGGCCGCGCCGTTGTAGGTGGGCGAGTTGTAGCTGACGCCGTTGACGGTCTTGGCGCCGCTGCCCTCGGCCAGCAGGTAGAAGAAGTGGTTGGCGACGCCCGAGGAGTAGTGGACGTCCTTGCTGCCGACGGTGGAGGACCAGTAGTCGGCGGACGCGCCGTCCTTGGAGGGCTTGTCCATGTAACGGAGCGGCGTGCCGTTGCCGTTGATGTCGATCAGCTCGCCGATGAGGTAGTCCGGGTTGTCCTTCGGCAGGTTCGCGTAGAACTCGACCATGGTGCCGAAGATGTCGGAGGTGGCCTCGTTCAGGCCGCCGGACTCGCCCGAGTAGTTGAGGCCCGCGGTGTTGGAGGTCACACCGTGGCTCATCTCGTGGCCGGAGACGTCGAGCTCGGTCAGCGGGTGGCTGTTGGAGGCGCCGTCGCCGTAGGTCATGCAGAAGCAGCTGTCGTCCCAGAACGCGTTGACGTAGTTGCGCCCGTAGTGGACCCGGCTGTACGCGCCGACGCCGTCGCCGCGGATGCCGGCCCGGCCGAAGGTGTTCTTGTAGAAGTCCCAGGTGACGGCCGCGCCGTACTGGGCGTCGACGGCCGCGGACTCGCCGTTGGAGGCCAGGCCGTTGCCCCAGGTGTTGGTGGACTTCGAGTAGAGGGTGCCCTTGCCCGAGGTCTTGTTGGCCAGCGTGGTGGTGTACTGGCCGCCGCGGGTGGCGTCCTTCAACTGGTACGCGGTGCCGGTGTAGTTGGTGGTCAGCGGGACGCTGCCGACGAAGACGCCGTTGCCGGTGCCGGTCGCGTTGGCGGTCTGGATCTCCTCGTGGGTGGAGAGCACCGCGCCGGTGTCCGCGTCGGTGACCAGCAGCTGGCGGCTCGGGGTGCCGTCCGCCCGCAGGCCCTCCACGGTGGTGCGGTAGGCCAGGCGCGGGGCGCCGTCGGCGGCCCAGACCACCAGCTGGGCGTCGCCGCTGGCGCCGGAGACCGAGGTGAGGGCGGACTCGTCGGCGTCCTTGGCGATGCCGACGGTGGCCTGCACCGCGCCGGTCGCCTTGCCGGCGGCCTGGCCGGCCGTCAGCTTCGGGCTCAGCGAGGCGGGGGCCAGGCTGCCGGCGACGGCCTTGTCGGTGGACTTGAGCTTGCCGTTGGCGGCCTGGTGCACGACCAGGTCGCCGCCGAGCACCGGCAGCCCGTTGTAGGTGCGCTCGTAGCGGAAGTGGCGGGTGCCGTCGGCGTCGACGACGACGTCCTTGACGACCAGCTTCTCCTGGGCGCCGAGGCCCAGGGCCTTGGCGGCGGCGGGGGCCTGGGCGGCGGCCAGCGCGAGCTGGTCGCCGCGGTTGAGGGAGGCGGGGTTGGGTGCGGCGTACGCCATGCCGGCGCTCACCTGGATCGCACCGGCCAGCAGGGCCGAGGCAGAGAGAACGGCGCCGACAGCGAGCTTTCGCTTCACGTACGGGTTCCTTCCGGATCAACCGCGTCTGTGCGGTCGCACCGCGCTCCGGGGCACCGGGGTCAGTGCCTGCTGGGGCGGAACGGGTGCTGACGTGCAGCTCCGTGCGGTCAGATGACAGGCGCCGGTGGGGTGGGCCGGCGGTGTCGAACGGGGCTGGCCAGAAGCATGACGACGCGGAGAATCCCGGAACAGCGGTTCGGCAACTATTGGCAAACTCTCGCCAGCGGACCGGCAATGGGGGTGCCGGGAAATCGGAGGTTTCGCTGCGAACCACGCGGTGCGGGCTGGGCGAAGGCCCAACTCCATTGAAAACACTGAATATTGCCGGAATATGCACGGTAAAGGGCGGCCAACGGGCTGCCCCCGTCTGTTTGGCGTGATCCCGCCAAGGGGGCCGGGTTGTCCACCATCGTGGACACCTGCTACCCCCGCCCGGCCCCGCGGGTACGGTGGGGGCGTGCCCAAGCCCCTCGCCCTCGACTTCGACCCGATCGCCCGCGCCGACGAGCTCTGGACCCGCCGCTGGGGCAAGGTGCCGTCCATGGCGGCGATCACCTCGGTGATGCGCGCCCACCAGATCCTGCTCGGCCGGGTCGACGCCGTGGTCAAGCCCTACGGCCTCACCTTCGCCCGCTACGAGGCCCTGGTGCTGCTGACCTTCAGCCGCTCCGGCGAACTCCCGCTCTCCAAGATCGGCGAGCGCCTGATGGTCCACCCCACCAGCGTCACCAACACCGTCGACCGCCTGGAGCGCTCCGGCCTGGTCACCCGCCGCCCCAACCCGCTCGACGGCCGCGGCGTGCTGGCCGCCATCACCGACCGCGGCCGCCGGGTCGTCGAGCAGGCCACCCGCGAACTCGTCGCCGTCGAGTTCGGCCTGGACGGCTACGACGCCGACGCCTGCCACGAGGTGTTCGAACTGCTCCGCCCGCTGCGGGTCGCCGCCGGCGACTTCGAGCCCCCCGCCGAGGAGGGCCCCGACCGGGGCGACGCGTAGGGGCGGTTACCCTCGACTGCATGAAGCAGAGTGTGCTGACCCGCTACCGCGCCATGGCCTACCTCACCGGTGTGCTCCTGATCCTGCTCACCCTCGGGGTGATCGCCAAGTACGCCCTCGACATCTCGGGCGCGGCGGGCTTCACCACCGCGGTCGGCATCGCGCACGGCTGGCTGTACGTGGTCTACCTGGCGTTCGCCTTCGACCTGGGCACCAAGGCCAAGTGGCCGATGGGCAAGCTCGCCTGGACGCTGCTGGCCGGCACCGTCCCCACCGCCGTGTTCTTCGTCGAGCGCCGGGTCACCCGCGAGGTCGCCCCGCTGATCGTCACGCCGGAGCCGGTCGCCGCCTGACCGCGCCCGCACCAGCGCTCTGCCGGGGCGCCCCTTCCGCCGGAAGGGGCGCCCCTCGCGTGTCCGGGGGTCGCCATCGACAGGTACTAGGACGTCCGAGTAAATTACTAGGACATCCAAGCAGTTCTTCCGCCGCCCCCACCGGAGCGGCCGTACGGAGCGGGAGTCGGAGCCGATGGACGCCGAGCAGATCGAGGCCGGCCGGCAGCGCTGGCAGCAGCGGTACGACAAGGCGCGCAAGCGCGACGCGGACTTCACCACGCTGAGCGGCGAGGACGTCGACCCGGTCTACGGCCCGCCCGCCGGCCAGGACGTCGAGGGCTTCGAGCGGATCGGCTGGCCCGGCGAGTACCCCTACACCCGCGGCCTGCACCCCACCGGCTACCGCGGCCGGGCCTGGACCATCCGCCAGTTCGCCGGCTTCGGCAACGCCGAGCAGACCAACGAGCGCTACCGGATGATCCTGGAGGCCGGCGGCGGCGGCCTCTCGGTGGCCTTCGACATGCCGACCCTGATGGGCTACGACTCCGACGACGACCGCTCGCTCGGCGAGGTCGGCCACTGCGGCGTCGCCATCGACTCCGCCGCCGACATGGAGGTGCTGTTCCGCGGCATCCCGCTCGGCGAGGTCACCACCTCGATGACCATCAGCGGCCCGGCCGTCCCGGTCTTCTGCATGTACCTGGTGGCCGCCGAGCGCCAGGGCGTCGACCCCGGCGTGCTCAACGGCACCCTGCAGACCGACATCTTCAAGGAGTACATCGCGCAGAAGGAGTGGCTCTTCGCCCCCGAGCCGCACCTGCGCCTGATCGGCGACCTGATGGAGCACTGCGCCGCCGGCATCCCCGCCTACAAGCCGCTCTCGGTCTCCGGCTACCACATCCGCGAGGCCGGGGCCACGGCCGCCCAGGAGCTCGCCTACACGCTGGCCGACGGCCTCGCCTACGTCGAACTCGGCCTCTCCCGCGGTCTGGACGTCGACGTGTTCGCCCCCGGCCTGTCCTTCTTCTTCGACGCCCACCTCGACTTCTTCGAGGAGATCGCCAAGTTCCGCGCCGCCCGCCGGATCTGGGCCCGCTGGATGCGCGACCACTTCGGCGCGAAGACCGAGAAGGCGCAGTGGCTGCGCTTCCACACCCAGACCGCGGGCGTCTCGCTGACCGCCCAGCAGCCGTACAACAACGTGGTCCGCACCGCGGTCGAGGCGCTGTCCGCCGTCCTCGGCGGCACCAACTCGCTGCACACCAACGCCCTCGACGAGACCCTCGCGCTGCCCAGCGAGCAGGCCGCCGAGATCGCCCTGCGCACCCAGCAGGTGATCATGGAGGAGACCGGCGTCACCAACGTCGCCGACCCGCTCGGCGGCTCCTGGTACGTCGAGGCGCTCACCGACCGGATCGAGGCCCAGACCGAGGAGATCTTCCGGCGGATCCTCGACAAGGGCAGCGCCGAGCACCCGATCGGACCGATGACCTCCGGCATCCTGCGCGGCATCGAGGAGGGCTGGTTCACCGGCGAGATCGCCGAGGCCGCGTTCCGCTACCAGCAGGGCGTCGAGAAGGGCGACAAGCGGGTGGTCGGCGTCAACTGCCACCCCCGCAGCGTCACCCCCGAACTGGAGATCCTCCGGGTCAGCCACGAGGTCGAACGCGAGCAGGTCCGGGTCCTGCGCGAGCGCAAGTCGCACCGCGACGAGGCCGCCGTCCGGGCCGGCCTGGACGCGATGCTCGAAGCCGCCCGCTCCGGCACCAACATGATCGAGCCGATGCTCCGGGCGGTCCGCGCCGAGGCCACCCTCGGCGAGATCTGCCATGCCCTGCGCGAGGAGTGGGGGACCTACCGGGAGAACGCCAGCTTCTGACCCCGTCCGCCCGGCAGCCCCCTTCCCCGCGCCGGACCGGAGCCGCCGGCCCGACGGCCGGTCGGGCCCCGGCGGCCGGTCAGGCTTCGGCGGCCGGGCGGTGCAGCAGCCCCGGGAAGGGGCCCAGCAGCAGGGTGGTGAAGCGGCGGATCCACTCGGGGGTGACGGGTTCGCCGCTCACCAGCAGCCGGTGCTCGACGGTGCCGGCGATGGTGTCGAAGATGATGCCGATCTCCTCGTCGGCGGCGGCCGGGTCCCGGTCCGGGTCCATCTCGCCGCGGGCCTGGGCGTTGGCCCGGCCGAGCTCGACCAGCACCTTCTGCGGCTGGACGATCCGCTCCCGGATCCGCCGGCGCAGCTGCGGGTCGCGGGAGCCCTCGGCGAACAGGGCGAGCAGCGCGGCCTGGGTCTCGGGCAGGGTGAGCAGTTCGGCGAAGCGGGCGACCACGGCCTCGATGTCGGCCTGCAGGCTGCCGCGGTCGGCGCACTCCAGCTGGTCGAAGAGGCTGGCGATGGCGTCGACGACCAGTTCGCTCTTGGACGGCCAGCGCCGGTAGAGGGTGGTCTTGGCGACGCCGGCCCGCTGGGCGACGTCGCCCATGGTGAGGCCGCCCCAGCCGAGTTCGGCGAGCGCCTCGCGGGTGGCGTCGAGGATGGCCTGGTCGGCGGCGGCGCTGCGCGGGCGGCCCTTGCCGCGGGCGGCGGGGGAGGCCGGGGCGTCCGCGGCGGGCGGGTCCTGGTGCTCGGCGGGCTGCCGGGTGGTGGGGGCCACCGCGCCTCCTGGCTTGTTTACTCAGAAGTAACTTGGTGGTCCCACGGTAGCGACATGCCGTGGTGACCGGCACCCGCCGCGCGGTGGAAAGTGGGGCAGCTCACGCTCCGGGAGGGGGCGCGGGGCTTGCGGGGGGAGCCCGGGAGGCAGATACGCTACGACCAGTAGCGAAAGAGCGACGACCAATCGCGCCCGGCCCCTGGGATCGGGCGGGCGCGCGGTGCGGGTGGGGACCCGCGCCGGACGGTCCGGGCCCCGCCGGGGAGGCGGACGGCCCGCTCCGGGTTTTTCCGGGCGGATGGCGCCCGGCACCGGCTCCGACGGGGGAGGATAGAGCCATGCAGTCACGGAATTCGCGTCTCAACAGCTCCGCCCTGCGCGGTGCGGTGGACCTCGCCGCGGTGAAGGCGGCCGGAGAGGCCGCCCAGAAGGCCGAGCAGACCCGGGCCGAGCGGGCCCGGCAGGCGGCGACGGGCGACGGCCCGGCGCTCGCGGACTACCCCCTGGTGCTGGACGTCACCGAGGAGACCTTCGAGTCCGAGGTGGTCCAGCGCTCGGCCGAGGTCCCGGTGGTGGTGGACTTCTGGGCCGAGTGGTGCGGCCCGTGCAAGCAGCTCAGCCCGATCCTCGAGCGCCTGGCCGAGGAGTACGCGGGCCGGATCGTGCTCGCCAAGATCGACGTGGACGCCAACCAGCTGATCGCCCAGCAGTTCGGCATCCAGGGCATCCCGGCCGTGATGGCCGTGGTGGCGGGCCAGCTGGTGCCGCTGTTCCAGGGCGCCGAGAACGAGGCCAACGTCCGCAAGATCCTGGACCAGCTGATCGCGGTGGCCGAGCAGCGCTTCGGCATCGTCGGCGGCCGGGCGGGCGGCGGCGGCGAGGACGCGGCGGCCGAGCCGCGGGTGCCGGCCGACCCGGCGCTGGAGGCGGCGCACGAGGCGCTGGACCGGGGCGACCTGGCCGGCGCGGTGCGGGCGTACCAGAACGTGCTGAGCGAGCGCCCCGGCCACGTCGAGGCCAAGCTGGGCCTGGCCCAGGCGCAGCTGCTGCACCGGGTGGAGCAGCTCGACCCGCAGCAGGTGCGGGCCGACGCGGCGGGCGACCCGAAGGACGTGCCGGCCCAGCTGCGGGCCGCCGACCTGGACCTGGTCGGCGGGCACGTGGAGGACGCCTTCGGACGCCTGGTCGACACCGTCGCCCGGACGTTCGGCGACGACCGGGACGCGGCCCGGGTGCGGCTGCTGGAGCTGTTCGAGGTGATCGGCCCGGAGGACCCGCGCACGGTGGCGGCCCGTCAGGCGCTGGCCCGGGTGCTGTTCTGACCGGCGGTCCGGGCGTCGCCGGGCGGCGTCCCGGCGGCACCCGGTGACACCTCGGGTGACCTGCGGTGTCGTCGGCGATTTGACGACTTTCGAGTGCCGTTCCGGCGCGTTTACCAAATCTTGATAACACCCCTCCGCGGTCACGGCTCGTGACCGCGGAGGGGTGTTTCGTCGGTGTTTCCACGGGTCGGAATCGGCCGTGCGAGCGATTTCGGTCACACTCCGTTGCGGAGCCTTCGATTCCATGATCGACCCCGTTCACTGTTGGATTACCCGTCAGTAACGGACCTCTTGTGCTCCGCCCCGGTTTGGACAACGATCGGCGACGCCCGGTCCCTCGGCGACGAGGGGTCCCCACCGGGTGAGGACAGGGGGGTAACCGCAGATCCCACG
Source organism: Kitasatospora cineracea (assembly GCF_003751605.1). Classification (NCBI taxonomy): domain Bacteria; kingdom Bacillati; phylum Actinomycetota; class Actinomycetes; order Kitasatosporales; family Streptomycetaceae; genus Kitasatospora; species Kitasatospora cineracea. Next base: position 205,296 of record NZ_RJVJ01000001.1, on the reverse strand, counting down.
CGGCGGTTCCTGACCTCGAAACGGTCGCGCGGCCCGCGCGGCCGCCTGGTTGTCGCTCGGGGGTGATCGCCGGCGCCGTCCCCACGGCAGCAGGCGCTCTCCGCTACCGAGGACGTAGCTCTCTCCCATCCCGGGCCGGACCACGTGCGGGACGCACCGGACCGGCCGGAGATGTACGTCCTAGAAGGAGGACCACGCATGTCCCAGTCCTACGGCAAGACCCGCTGGAAGCGCTTCGCCCTGGTGATGGTGCCCAGCATCGCGGCCACCGCCGCGATCGGCGTCTCGCTGGCCAACTCCGCGCTGGCGGCCTCGTTCTCGGTCTCCGGCCAGCAGTTCAAGGTCACCGTCGACGACCTGCAGGGCGAGGGCTTCTCGCAGTTCGGCAGTGTGGACGCCGAGAAGAACGGCACCCTGCACCCGGTGGCGGTCTCGGCCTTCGACCACGCGACGCTGAAGAACCTGTGCCAGTCGGTCGTCACCGACCTCTCCGGCGTCGGGCTCGGCAAGTGGACCCTGGTCCTGCGGGCCGGCCAGAGCGACGACAAGGCGAAGCAGGTCGACGCCCAGCAGCTGCTGATCGACCTCGACCAGCTGAACGCGGACGCCGAGTTCAAGAACATCAACATCGGCCAGGACGCGGGCACCCTCAAGGGCTCCGCGGTCGACAAGCTCCAGCACGACGGCGGCAAGCTGCCGAGCGGCGCCCAGGGCTTCGCCCAGGCCGCCGAGTCCGCGCACCTGCAGCACGTCCAGCAGACCGCGTGGGCCACCTCGGCCGGCACCTTCACGCTCAACGGTCTGAAGCTCAACATCAACAAGGGCTCGGGCGACGGCGTCGAGTGCTACTAGTCCGCGGCTAGCGCGGGCCCGCAGGCCGGGCCCGCCAGCGGACCACGGGTCCGGGGAGGCGGCCGAGCGCCGTCTCCCCGGACCGCACCCGGCACACCCGGGGCCATCCGTCTTTCCCCTCGGACCCACCATCGAGGAGTCGCACCATGTCCAGCGCAACCGTCGAGGCCTGGCCCGAGGGCCAGGTCGGCTTCGCCAGCCGAGTCCGGCGGGGGTTCCGCAACTGGCGGCGCACCCGGCCGTTCTGGGGTGGGCTGATTGCGATGATCGCGGGCGTCCCGATCCTGTACTTCCCCTACGCGCACCTCAGCCTGGGCGGCCTGACGGTGGCGATGGCCACCACCGCCGGCGCCGGCTCGATGATCATCGGCCTGCTGATGATCTCGCTCGGGCTGACCGCCTGGTTCCAGCCGATGGTGCGGATCTTCTGCGGCGTGGCGACCACCATCCTGGCGCTGATCTCCATCCCGGTCTCCAACCTCGGCGGGTTCGGCATGGGCCTGGTGACCGGCCTGGTCGCCGGCGGCCTGCTGGTCTCCTGGGCCCCGCTGCCGCCGAAGCCGGCCGCCGAGGGCGCCGACCCGGGCACCGCCGAGTCCGTCGTCGCACCGGACGGCGCGCCCACCGCGCAGCTGCCCGCCCAGGCCGCGGCCGAGCCGCCGCTGGAGCACGGCACCGCCCCGCACACACCCGCCGAGGAGGAGCAGCGGTGACCGGATCCGAGAAACCGACCGTCCCCGGCCCGCGGCACGCCGTGCCCCGGGAAGGGGTGCGCTCCCGGCTGCGGGGCCGGGCGCTGGCGATCGCCGCGGTGCCGACCGCGCTGCTGGTCGGCGCGGCCTACACGCCGACGCTGGCGGCGGCCGCCGACCCGCAGCAGGCCGGGAACTGCGCTCCGGACAGGGTGCTGAAGGAGACGCCCGTCCCGAAGAGCGAGATCAAGGTGCTGCCGGACTCCTCGGTCCAGCAGGCCGCGGCGCTGCGGCAGTCCGAGGCCGGGCAGGCGCCCGCGGGCAGCGCGGCCGCGGTGCCCGCCGTGTACACCGGGGGCGCCGCCGCGCAGTCCGCCGTGTACACGGTGCCGAAGGCGGCCGCCGCGCCCGGCGGCACGGTGCAGCAGGCCGGGGTGATCGACGACCTGTGGAACAACCTGTTCCACCCGGGCGCGAGCGCCTCGCCGTCCCCGACGCCCACGCCCGCGCCGACCGCGAAGCCCGGCACCGCCGCGCCGACCACGGCCCCCGCGGCCACCCCCGCCCCGTCCGGCGCCCCCCGCTCCGCCACCACCGCGCCCGCCACGACGCCCGCGCCGACCCCCTCGGCCGGCGCCACCGCGTCCAAGGGCGCCGCGGCCAAGCCCACCGCCGCGCCGTCCGCCTCGTCCTCGCCCTCGCCGTCCGCCGCCGCCTCGGCGAACCCGAACTGCCTGGTGAGCACCAAGGGCCTGGCCGCGAAGGCGGCCCCGTCGGGGCACGTGGTGCCGGACCAGAACTGGGTGCTGCACTCGACCCGGCTGGCGCTGCACGGCTCGGTGTTCAACGGCGTCTACGACGTCACCACGGAGAGCGGCACCAAGCGGGTGCTGAAGTTCACCACCGACAGCGTCGACATCGAGAACCTCGACATGTCGACCATCCAGATCCCCGGGCTGACCTTCCACGTGAAGAGCCGCGAGGGGTCGACCTCGACCATGCGCAACGGCCCGGTCACCATGTACGTGGAGAGCCTGTCGGGCAACCTGGCGGCGGTCTACGGCCTGCCGATCCTGATCGACCTGGGGCAGATCACGCTCACCCCGGACACCCTGCCGAAGTGGCTGTGGGACCTGCTGGGCGCGGTGCCGATCCCGCTGGACCTGACCCTGACCAACGCCAAGGCGGTGCAGGCGGGCCAGTTCGGCGGCGACCTGACCATCCCCGGCATGCGGCTGTTCAACGACAAGACGCCGTACGACGGCTGACCCTGAGCCGCCGCCACCGAACGCCGCAGGGGCGGGACCCGGTCCTCGGGTCCCGCCCCTGCGGCGTTCAGGCGTCCGTGCGGGGGGCTCAGCCCTCCGAGCGGGCGCCCAGGTGGTGCACCTGCACCATGTTGGTGGTGCCGGGGATGCCGACCGGCACGCCGGCCGTGACGATCACGGTGTCGCCCTCGGCGAGGCGGTTCATCTTGAGCAGCTCGCGGTCGACCTGCTCGACCATCTCGTCGGTGGTGGCCACCTGCTCCGAGACGTACGCCTCGACGCCCCAGCTCAGCGAGAGCTGGTTGCGGGTGGCGACGTCCGGGGTGAAGGCGATCACCGGGATCGGCGAGCGGTAGCGGGACAGGCGGCGCGCGGTGTCACCGGACTTGGTGAACGCGACCAGCGCCTTGCCGTCGAGGAAGTCGCCCAGCTCGCACGCGGCGCGGGCGACCGAGCCGCCCTGGGTGCGCGGCTTGCGGCCCGGGTTGAGCGGCTGGAGGCCCTGCGAGAGCAGCTCCTCCTCGGCCTTCTCGGCGATCCGGCTCATGGTCTTGACGGTCTCGACCGGGTACTTGCCGACGCTCGACTCGGCGGACAGCATGACCGCGTCCGTGCCGTCCAGGATGGCGTTGGCGACGTCGGAGACCTCGGCGCGGGTCGGGCGCGAGGCGTGGATCATCGACTCCATCATCTGGGTGGCGACGATGACCGGCTTGGCGTTGCGGCGGGCCAGGGTGACCAGCTGCTTCTGGACCAGCGGCACCTTCTCCAGCGGGTACTCGACCGCGAGGTCGCCGCGGGCCACCATGATCGCGTCGAAGGCGAGGACGATCTCCTCCATCGCCTCGACGGCCTGCGGCTTCTCGATCTTGGCGATGACCGGCACCCGGATGCCGACCTCGTCCATGACCTTGTGCACGTCGTCGATGTCCGCGGCGTTGCGGACGAAGGACAGCGCGACCATGTCGACGCCCAGCTGCAGGGCGAAGCGCAGGTCGTCCTTGTCCTTCTCGGACAGCGCGGGGACGTTGACCGCCGCGCCGGGCAGGTTGATGCCCTTGTTGTTGGAGAGCACACCGCCCTCGACCACCACGGTCTTCACCCGCGGGCCGTCGACGCTGACGACCTCCAGGGCGATGACGCCGTCGTTGATCAGGATCGGGTCGCCGGGCTTCACGTCGCCGGGCAGGCCCTTGTAGGTGGTGCCGCAGATGTGCTGGTCACCGGGGACGTCCTCGGTGGTGATGGTGAACGTGTCGCCGTTGTCAACGGTCACCGGGCCGTTGGCGAAGGTCGCCAGACGGATCTTGGGGCCCTGCAGGTCGGCCAGCACGCCGATGGTGCGGCCGGTGTCCTCCGAGACCTGGCGGACGCGGCGGTACCGGTCCTCGTGCTCGGCGTGGGAGCCGTGGCTCATGTTGAGGCGGGCGACGTTCATGCCCGCTTCGACGATGGCCTTCAGCTGTTCGTAGGAGTCCGTCGCGGGACCCAGGGTGCAGACAATTTTCGCTCGGCGCATATCCGTCAGTCTATCCGTTCGTGTTATCGGTACATTCAGCTCGAATCGTCAGATATCGCCAACGAACATTCCGAGGGGTGGGATACTGACGGGTAGTCATCCCGCGCGGGACCTACACCTCGTGGACCAGCGCGAACGTCTGCTGGGCGATCTCCAGCTCCTCGTCGGTCGGCACCACCGCGACGGTGACCCGCGAGTAGGACGGCGAGACCGTCCGGGCGTCCCGGGAACGCACCGCGTTCAGCTCCGGATCGACCGAAATGCCCAGCTCCTCCAGATTGGCACAGACCGCGGCCCGCACCTCGGCGGAGTTCTCCCCGACACCCGCGGTGAACGCCACCGCGTCCACCCGCCCCAGCACCGCGTAGTAGCCGCCCAGGTAGCGCCGGATCCGGTGCACGTACGAGTCGAACGCCAGCTTGGCGTCCTCCTCCCCCTCCTGGGCCCGGCGGACCACCTCGCGCATGTCGTTGTCCCCGCACAGGCCCAGCAGGCCGCTGCGCCGGTTCAGCAGGTCGTCGATCTGGTCGATGCTCATCCCGCCGACCCGGTGCAGGTGGAACACCAGGCCCGGGTCCACGTCGCCGGAGCGGGTGCCCATCACCAGGCCCTCCAGCGGGGTCAGCCCCATCGAGGTCTCCACGCACACCCCGCCCGCCACCGCCGAGGCCGAGGCGCCGTTGCCCAGGTGCAGCACGATCACGTTCAGCTCCGCCGGGTCCCGGCCGAGCAGCCGGGCGGTGGCCCGCGAGACGTACTGGTGCGAGGTGCCGTGGAAGCCGTAGCGGCGCACCCGGTGCTCGTCGGCGGTCCTCCGGTCGATCGCGTAGCGGGCCGCGTGCTCGGGCAGCGTGGCGTGGAACGCGGTGTCGAACACCGCGACCTGCGGCAGGTCCGGGCGCAGCGCCCGGGCCACCTCGATGCCGGTGATGTTCGCCGGGTTGTGCAGCGGCGCGACCGGGATCAGCCGGCGGATCTCGGCCAGGACCGCGTCGGTGACCAGCGTCGGCCGGGTGAAGCGCAGCCCGCCGTGCACCACCCGGTGGCCGATCGCCGCCAGCTCCGGCGAGTCCAGGCCCATCAGGTCCTTCGCCAGCTCGTCGGCCACCGCCCGCAGCGCCACGTCGTGCCCGTCGAAGCGCCGCAGCGTCTCGCGCGGCTCCCCGGTCAGCGGCAGGTGCAGCAGCCGGCCGGCCTCCTCGCCGATCCGCTCCACCAGGCCGGAGGCCAGCCGGGAGCCGTCCAGCATGTCGATCAGCTGGTACTTCACCGAGGACGACCCGGCGTTCAGCACCAGGACACGGGTACCGGCGGTCACTGGGCGCCTCCTGCGGCGGGGGTCTCGGCGGCGGGCTGGGACTGGATCGCGGTGATCGCCACGGTGGAGACGATGTCCTCCACCAGGGCGCCCCGGGACAGGTCGTTCACCGGCTTGTTCAGGCCCTGCAGCACCGGGCCGACCGCGATCGCCCCGGCCGAGCGCTGCACCGCCTTGTAGGTGTTGTTGCCGGTGTTCAGGTCCGGGAAGATCAGCACGGTGGCCCGGCCGGCCACCGCCGAGCCCGGCAGCTTGGTCGCCGCGACGCGCGCGTCCACCGCCGCGTCGTACTGGATCGGCCCCTCCACCAGCAGGTCCGGGCGCAGCTCGCGGACCAGCTCGGTGGCCTTGCGGACCTTGTCCACGTCCGCGCCCGAGCCCGAGGCGCCGGTCGAGTACGACAGCATCGCCACCCGCGGCTCCACCCCGAACTGGGCCGCGGTCTCCGCCGACTGGACCGCGATGTCGGCCAGCTGCCGGGCGTCCGGGTCCGGGTTGACCGCGCAGTCGCCGTACACCAGCACCTTGTCGGCCAGGCACATGAAGAACACCGAGGAGACGATCGCCGCCCCCGGCGAGGTCTTGATCACCTCGAAGGCCGGGCGGATGGTCGCCGCCGTCGAGTGCACCGCGCCCGAGACCATGCCGTCCGCGATGCCCTCCTGCACCATCAGGGTGCCGAAGTACGAGACGTCGGTGACCACGTCCAGCGCCCGCTCCACCGTCATGCCCTTGTGCGCCCGGGCCTTCGCGTACAGCTCGGCGAACTGCTGGCGCAGCGGGCTGGCCGCCGGGTCGACGATCCGCAGCTGCGCGCCCGCGTCGCCGGCCTGCGGGAGCTCGATGCCGAGCGCGGCCAGCTTGCGGTGCACCTCGTCCGGGGCGCCGAGCAGGGTCAGGTCGCAGATGTTGCGGCGCAGCAGCACCTCGGCGGCGCGCAGCACCCGGTCCTCGGTGCCCTCCGGCAGGACGATGTGCCGGCGGTCCGCGCGGGCCCGCTCCAGCAGGGCGTGCTCGAACATCATCGGGGTGACCCGCTCGGACCGGCTCAGCTCGATCCGGCTGGTCAACTCGACGGTGTCCACGTGCAGTTCGAACAGGCCGAGGGCGATCTCGGCCTTCCGCGGGCTGTTCGGGCCGATCCGGCCCTCCAGGTGGGTGAGGGCCGCCGCGGTCAGCCAGGAGCCCTCGGTCACCTCGGCCACCGGGGTGCCCGGGGCCAGCCGGGAGGCCAGCGCCATCACGTTCGGGCCCGGGTGCTGGCCGAGCGTCAGCAGCACGCCGGCGATCGGCGGGGAGCCCGCCGCGTGCGCCGCCAGCGACCCGATCACCAGGTCCGCCCGGTCGCCCGGGGTCACCACCAGCGCGCCCTCGGTCAGCGCGTCCAGGAAGGTCGGCAGCATCGCCCCGCCGAACACGAAGTTCCGCACGTCCCGGGAGAGCCCCGCCGCGTCGCCCAGCAGCACCGTCGCGCCGGTCGCCTCCACCAGCTGCGCCACCGTCGGCGCGGCCAGCGCGGGCTCCTCCGGGATCACGTACACCGGTACCGGCAGCTTCTCGGTCAGCGCCCGCTGCACCTGCTGCTTGGCCCCCGGCCGGACCCGGTTGGCCACCATCGCCAGGATCGAGCACCCCAGGTCCCGGTACGCCCGGTGCGCGTTGCGCACCTCCGCGACCACCGCCTGCGGGTCCTCGTGCCGGCCGCCGACCACCGGCAGCACGCCCGCCCCGAACTCGTTCGCCAGCCGGGCGTTGAAGGCCAGCTCGTCCGGGATGTTGGTGTCCGAGAAGTCGGTGCCCAGCACCAGCACCGCCTGGCAGCGCCGCTCCAGCTGGTGGAAGCGCTCCACCAGCGCCGAGACCAGCTCGTCCTGCCCGCTGGCCGCCTGCAGCGCCGCCGCCTCGTCGTACGTCAGCCCGTACAGCTCGGAGACCGGCAGGTCCAGCCGGTACCGGCCGCGCAGCAGTTCCACCACGTGGTCGCCGGCCGCCCCACCGCCGTCCGCGGCGTGCACCAGCGGACGGAACACGCCCACCCGGTCCACCTGGCGGGTGAGCAGTTCCATGACCCCGAGCTCCACGGCCTGCCGGCCGTCCCCCCGGTCGATCCCGGTCACGTACACGCTGCGCGCCACGGTGGAGCTCTCCGTCCGGTCGTCCCAGGCTGCGGTCACACCGACCATACCGTCGTACAACACGGGCACCGTGCTGCGGCACCGGCGCTACCGCCGGACGGGGCGTCAGACGTTCAGGTAGACCGGGCAGCCGAGGCCGGCCAGGGCGCAGGAGGCGGCGAAGGGGGTGAGGCTGCGGGTCTCGAAGTACGTTGGTGAGGAAGCGGACGGAGGCGTAGCCAGCCAGGAAGGCGGCCGGCGAGCCAGCCGGTGCCGCCGCGCTTGAGGCGCTCGGCGGTGTAGAGGACCAGGCTGTTGAGGGCGAGGAAGAACGCGGCCGGGTTCGGCTTGCCGAGGGCGTCGCGCAGCAGGTGGTCCAGGGCCGGTCCGGCGGTGCCGACCGGGACGGTGGGCAGCACGAGCAGCCGGGCGAGCTTCTGCTCGGGGGTGGCGATCTCGCGCCGGGTGGGCGAGGAGAACAGGCCGCCGACGATCCGGATCCAGCCGCGGCGGAAGTGGCCGACCAGGACGGCCGGGTAGGGGGAGTTGTCGGCGGTGACGTCCAGTCGTGCCGGGTCCGGCCGCCGATCAGCGCCGGCACCAGGACGGCGTGGCCGAGGCTGGAGACCGGGAAGAGCTCGGTGGCGCCCTGGAGCAGGCCGATGCCGATGGATTCGGGATAGGTCAGGGACGGCGACATCGCACTCTTCTCGGCGGCTGCGGCTGCGGCGGGCGGCCGGCGAGCGCGAACCTATTACAGCGCTGTAGACGAGTGCGATGCCGGAAGTCGACCTCTTACCTGATGTTCAGCACGGTCAGCGGGCCGGCCGCAGCCAGAGCGTGGCCAGCGGCGGCAGCACCAGCTCGACCGAGCGCGGCTGGGCGTCCCACGGCTCGGCCTCCGACTTCACCGGGCCCGGGTTGCCGACCCCGCTGCCGCCGTACTCCTCGGCATCGGTGTTCAGCACCTCCTCCCAGACCTGCTCCGCGCCCTCCAGCCGGGGCAGGCCGACCCGGAAGCCGTGCCGCACCACCGGGGAGAAGTTGGAGACCGCGACCAGCGGGCCGCCGTCGGCGGCGAACCGGACGAAGGACAGCACGTTGTCCTCGGCCGCCCCGCCGTCCAGCCAGCGGAAGCCGTCGGGGACGGTGTCCTGCTCCCACAGCGCCGGGGTGTCCCGGTAGACCCGGTTGAGCGCGCCGACCAGCCGCTGCACGCCGCGGTGGTCGCCGTGCGCCGGCCAGCCCTCGTCCAGCACCCACCACTGCGGGCCGTGCTCGTGGTCCCACTCCGCGCCCTGGGCGAACTCCTGCCCCATGAACAGGAGTTGCTTGCCGGGGTGGGCCCACATGAAGCCCAGGTAGGCGCGGTGGTTGGCGCGCTGCTGCCACCAGTCGCCGGGCATCTTGGAGACCAGCGCCTGCTTGCCGTGCACCACCTCGTCGTGCGAGATCGGCAGGATGTAGTTCTCCGAGTAGGCGTACACCATCGAGAAGGTCATCTCGTTGTGGTGGTACTTGCGGTGCACCGGCTCCTTGGCGATGTACACCAGCGAGTCGTGCATCCAGCCCATGTTCCACTTCAGGCCGAAGCCCAGGCCGCCGCTGTCGGTGGGGCGGGTGACCCCGTCCCAGGCGGTGGACTCCTCGGCCACCGTCAGCACGCCCGGGCAGCGCCGGTAGACGGTGGCGTTCATCTCCTGCAGGAAGGAGGCCGCGTCCAGGTTCTCCCGGCCGCCGTACTGGTTGGGCGTCCAGGCGCCGCCCTCGCGCGAGTAGTCGAGGTAGAGCATGGAGGCGACGGCGTCGACGCGCAGGCCGTCGACGTGGAACTCCTCGCACCAGTACACCGCGTTGGCGACCAGGAAGTTGCGGACCTCGGTGCGGCCGTAGTCGAACTCCAGCGTCCCCCAGTCCGGGTGCTCGGCGCGCAGCGGGTCGGCCGGCTCGTACAGCGGCTCGCCGTCGAAGCGGGCCAGGGCGAAGTCGTCCTTCGGGAAGTGCGCGGGCACCCAGTCGACCAGCACGCCGATGCCGTGCCGGTGCAGGGCGTCGACCAGGAAGCGGAAGTCGTCGGGGGTGCCGAGACGGGCCGTGGGGGCGTAGAAGCCGGAGACCTGGTAGCCCCAGGAGCCGCCGAACGGGTGCTCCATCACCGGCATGAACTCGACGTGGGTGAAGCCTAGTTCGGCCAAGTAGCCGGGCAGCACCTCGGCGATCTCCCGGTAGGACGTCAGCTCCGGCCGCCAGGACGCGAGGTGCAGCTCGTAGACCGACATCGGGGCGCGGTGGTGCACGGTGCGGGCGCGCCGCTCCATCCACTCGGCGTCCTGCCACTCGTAGCGGGAGGTGGTGACGACGGAGGCGGTGTCGGGGGGGCACTGGGTGGCGCGGGCCAGCGGGTCGGCCTTCTCCAGGCGGTGCCCGTGCCGGGTGAGGATCTGGTACTTGTAGCGGTCGCCCTCGCCGACGTCGGGCAGGAACACCTCCCACACGCCCGAGGAGCCCAGCGAGCGCATCGGGTGCGCGGTGCCGTCCCAGTGGTTGAACGAGCCGATCACCCGCACCCCGACCGCGTTCGGCGCCCACACCGCGAACGCGGTGCCGGCCACGCCGTCCACGGTGCGCAGGTGCGAGCCCAGTACCGTCCACAGCTGCTCGTGGCGGCCCTCGCGGATCAGGTGCAGGTCCAGCTCGCCCAGCGTCGGGGCCAACCGGTAGCCGTCCTCCTGCACCAGCGGCTCACCGCCCGGGTACGTCACCCGCAGGGTGTAGCGCGGGAAGCTCTGACCGGTCAGCAGGCCGGTGAACAGGCCGCCCTGCTGGTGCGTCAGCTCCGCCGGGCCCAGTTCGGTCTCCACCACCACCCGCTCCGCGAACGGCCGCAGCACCCGGATCGCGGTGCCCGTCGGCAGCTCGTGCGCGCCCAGCAGGGCGTGCGGATCGTGGTGCGCGCCGGACACCAGCCGCTCCACCTCGGCCGGCGGCAGCGGGGCCTCCGGCAGCCGCAGCGCGCCCCCGGCGCCCGCCGGCCGCGCCGCGGCCGGGGCGGCACCCGCCGCACCCGCCCGGGCGGCCGGCTGCTTCGCCGCGGCGGACTTCGCGGGCGCCTTCGCGGGCGCCTTGGCCGGGGCCTTCGCGGCGGACTTCGCAGCGGGCCGCCCGGCGGTGGCCTTGCTGCGCGGACCGCTCCGGAACGTGGCCGGGACGGCCGGTTGGCGGTCGGCGGACGGGTCGAGCGGACCGAGCGGGGTCACGGCGGAATCCTCCAGGATCGGGTGCCTTGCGCGGGGACGCGGGGGAACTGGCTTGCTGGATGAGGGAGTTGGAGGTGCGACAGGTGCGACAGGTGCGACAGGTGCGACAGGTGCGACAGGTGCGGGGGAGAGGCGGCTCGCCCGGCCGCCGGAGGGCGGCCGGGCGCGGGTCAGACGGAGTCGGCCAGGCGGTTGATCGCGGCCAGCGGGATCGGCAGCCAGCTCGGCCGGTGCCGGGCCTCGTACACCACCTCGTACACCGCCTTGTCGATCTCCAGCGCGCGCATCAGCTCCGGCGCGCCGGTCGGGTCGACGCCGCCGCCCGCGGTGTAGCCCGCGCAGTACGCGGCCCGGTTGCGGGAGGCCCAGGCGGAGGCCAGCAGGGCGAGCTCCGGGTCCTGGCCGGGGGCGCCGGCCAGCAGGTGGGCGGCCGCGTAGTCGAAGGAGCGGAGCATCGCGGCGACGTCCCGCAGCGCGGGCTGCGGCAGGCGGCGCTCGGCCAGCGGCTTGGCCGGCTCGCCCTCGAAGTCCAGCAGCACCCAGCCCTGCGGGGTGCGCATCGCCTGGCCCAGGTGCAGGTCGCCGTGGATCCGCTGGACCAGCAGGCCGTCCAGGTGGGCCTCGGTGAGCTGCTGGAACGCGGCGCGCAGCGCCGGGCGGTAGCGCATCAGGCCGGGCACGGCGGCGACCGCGGAGTCCAGCCGGCCGGACATCGCGTCGGCGAGTTCGGCGATCCGGGCCCGGTCCAGCCGGGCGGTCGGCATGGTGCGGGCCAGCACCCGGTGCACCTCGGCGGTGGCCCGGCCGAGCCGGTGCGCCTCGATGGCGAAGTTGCCGGGCGAGGGGTCGCCCTTGAGCCGGGCGACCTGGTCGAGGGCCAGCTCCCAGCCGTCCTCGGCGTCGGCCAGGTAGCGCTGCAGCAGGCCCAGGGTGGCGGGCTCGGAGCGCTCCAGCCGGCACTCGAACCAGGCGGCGACCCGGGGGATGCGGGTCGAGCCGGCCCGGGACAGCGCCAGGGACAGCTCCAGGTCGGGGTTGGTGCCCGGACTGATCCGGCGGAACAGCTTGAGGATGAACGCGGTGTCGTAGATCACCGAGGAGTTGGACTGCTCGGCGGTCGACGCCCGCCCCGGCAGGTTGCCCGGCAGGCCGGGGCCGGGGGTGCGGCGGAAGGACAGCGAGCCGAACCGGTCGCCGGTGGCCAGGTGCTCCAGCAGCCGGCCGGTCAGCTCCGGGTCGTGCACCGCGTCGTACAGCGTCGCGCCGTCGTAGGTGCCGCCCGTCAACTGGCCCAGCACCGCCATCGGGCCGACCGTGGCCGGCTGCTCCGAGCGGATGCCCAGCAGCAGCTGGTAGACGTCCCCCGGCCCGGCGGAGGCGCCGCCGTGCTCGACCCGCAGCAGCAGGTGCAGCAGGGCGGGGTCGCCGACCTGCAGCGGGGTGCCGACCACCGGGGTGAGCGCGGCGATCGGCCGGCCCTTCCCGGCGTACCAGCGCTGGGTGGGCAGCCACTCGGCGATCAGCGGCAGCGCCGCCTGGACCAGTTCGCCGACTCCGGCGGCGGTTCTCCGGACCCCCGGTGTGCGCGTTCCGACCGGCCCGGTGGCGGTGTCGGAGGGCTCACGGTGCACGTGGGCTTGAGAACGGGAGGGTTCGGACATGACTCCCTTTCCCCGGAAGCGGGCGGACGCCCGACGAATCGTGGCCGGGCCCAGCAGTCTTCCGGATTTCGGCGGCGCGGCGGCGACGGCACGCGAGCAGCGACTCGGTGTCACGCCTTCGTGTGGGTGGCCGTTGGGCTGTTCTCCGTACGCGGTGGTGCGAAGACCTCCGGGGGCGCGCGGGAATTCCCGCGCGCCCGGCGGAGGGAGACGTCCCGTTCGGGGCCTGAGGGATCGTTACTTCGTGGACGTGCTGAGGCGTTCCGGCCGCTACCGGGACCCGGACGGCTTCGTCCGGGACTGGCGCAACTGGAACCAGTAGAACCCGTGGCCGGCCAGCGTCAGCAGGTACGGCCATTCGCCGATGGTGGGAAAGCGCACGCCACCGATCAGCTCGACCGGGTACCGCCCCCCGAACTGCCGCAGGTCGAGTTCGGTCGGCTGCGCGAACCGCGAGAAGTTGTTCACGCACATGACCAGGTCGCCCTCGTACTCGCGCACGAAGGCCAGCACCGCGGGGTTGCTGGAGGGCAGCTCGGTGTAGCTGCCGAGGCCGAACGCGGGATTGAGCTTTCGGATCTCGATCATGCGACGCGTCCAGTGCAGCAGCGAACTCGAACTGCTCTGCTGCGCCTCGACGTTGGTCACCTGAAAGCCGTACACCGGATCCATGATGGGCGGCAGACTGAGCCTGCCCGGGTCGGCGGACGAGAAACCCGCGTTGCGGTCCGGCGTCCACTGCATCGGGGTGCGCACGCCGTCCCGGTCGCCGAGCCAGATGTTGTCGCCCATGCCGATCTCGTCGCCGTAGTACAGCACCGGCGAGCCGGGCAGCGAGAGCAGCAGCGCGGTGAACAGCTCGACCTGGTTGCGGTCGTTCTCCAGCAGCGGGGAGAGCCGGCGGCGGATGCCCACGTTGGCCCGCATCCGCGGGTCCTTCGCGTACTCCGCGTACATGTAGTCGCGCTCCTCGTCGGTGACCATCTCCAGGGTCAGCTCGTCGTGGTTGCGCAGGAAGATGCCCCACTGGCAGCCCGAGGGGATCTCCGGGGTCTTCGCCAGGATCTCGGAGACCGGGTAGCGGGACTCCCGGCGGACCGCCATGAAGATCCGCGGCATCACCGGGAAGTGGAACGCCATGTGGCACTCGTCGCCGCCGGAGCCGAAGTCGCCGAAGTAGTCGACCACGTCCTCCGGCCACTGGTTGGCCTCGGCCAGCAGCACGGTGTCGGGGTAGTTGGCGTCGATCTCCTTGCGGACCCGCCGCAGGAAGTCGTGGGTCTCCGGCAGGTTCTCGCAGTTGGTGCCCTCGCGGGCGTACAGGTACGGCACCGCGTCGAGGCGGAAGCCGTCGATGCCGAGGTCCAGCCAGAACTTCAGCGCGGCCATCACCTCCTCCTGCACCCGCGGGTTGTCGTAGTTCAGGTCCGGCTGGTGGCTGAAGAAGCGGTGCCAGTAGTACTGCTTGCGGACCGGGTCGAAGGTCCAGTTCGAGGACTCGGTGTCGACGAAGATGATCCGGGCGTCCGGGTACTGCTTGTCGTCGTCGGCCCACATGTAGAAGTCGCCGTACGGGCCGTCCGGGTCGTTGCGGGACGCCTGGAACCACGCGTGCTGGTCGCTGGTGTGGTTGACCACGAAGTCGATGATCACCCGCATGCCGCGGGCGTGCGCCGCGTCGACGAACTCCACGAAGTCGGCCAGGTTGCCGAACTCGGGGAGCACCGACTGGTAGTCCGAGACGTCGTAACCGCCGTCCCGCAGGGGGGAGTTCATGAACGGGGGCAGCCAGAGGCAGTCCACCCCCAGCCACTGGAGGTAGTCGAGCCGCGAGGTGAGCCCCTTGAGGTCGCCCACGCCGTCGCCGTTGCTGTCCTGGAACGAGCGCACCAGCACTTCGTAGAAGACCGCGCGTTTGAACCACTCGGGGTCGCGGTCCCGGGCGGGGGTGTCGGCGAAGGTGTCGGGGACGGGCTCGTTGACTGTCACTGCGGGTTCCTCCGAACCGTGAGGAGGTGGGCCGGCCCGGAAGAGGGATCGAGCCGGACGTAGTTGTGACGGCCCCAGGCGTAGGTGGCGCCGGTCAGCTCGTCGTGCACCGTCAGCGGCCCCGGCGCGTCGAGCGTCACCGTGGCCTCCTGGACGTGGTGCGGGTCCAGGTTGACCACGCAGATCACCCGGTCCTCCAGGCCGTCCTCGGTGACGGCGGTCTTGGAGAACGCGATGATCCGCTCGTTGTCCACGGGGTGGAAGCGCAGGTCCCGCAGCTGCTGGAGCGCGGGGTGGCGGCGGCGCAGCCGGTTCAGGGCGGTCAGCAGCGGCGCGAGCGAGTCCTGCCGGGACCAGTCGCGCGGGCGCAGCTCGTACTTCTCCGAGTGCAAGTACTCCTCCGAGCCGGGCGCCGCGGCCTCGCCCTCGAACAGCTCGAAGCCCGCGTACACCCCGAAGGTCGGCGACAGCGCGGCCGCCAGCACGGCGCGCACCGCGAACGCGGCCGGGCCGCCGTGCTGCAGGTACTCGGGCAGGATGTCCGGGGTGTTGGCGAAGAAGTTCGGCCGCATGTACGCGGCGGCCTCGCCGGTCAGCTCGGTCAGGTACTCGGTCAGCTCGGCCTTGGTGTTCCGCCAGGTGAAGTACGTGTAGGACTGGTGGAAGCCGATCTTGCCCAGGGTGTGCATCATCGCCGGGCGGGTGAACGCCTCGGCCAGGAACAGCACGTCCGGGTCGGTGCGGGCGATGTCCGCGAGCACCTTCTCCCAGAAGTTGACCGGCTTGGTGTGCGGGTTGTCGACCCGGAAGATCCGCACCCCGTGGCCCATCCAGAACCGCAGGATCCGCACCGTCTCGCGGACGATCCCGTCGAAGTCCTGGTCGAAGTTGACCGGATAGATGTCCTGGTACTTCTTCGGCGGGTTCTCCGCGTACGCGATGGTGCCGTCCGCGCGGTGGCTGAACCACTCCGGGTGCTTGTGCACCCACGGGTGGTCCGGCGAGCACTGCAGCGCGAAGTCCAGCGCCACCTCCAGGCCCAGCGCGCCCGCCTCGGCCACGAAGTGGTCGAAGTCCTCGATGGTGCCCAGGTCCGGGTGGACGGCGTCGTGCCCGCCCTCCGGCGAGCCGATCGCCCACGGCGAGCCGACGTCCCGCGGACCGGCCGTCAGCGCGTTGTCCGGGCCCTTGCGGTGGGCCCGGCCGATCGGGTGGACCGGCGGCAGGTAGACCACGTCGAAGCCCATCGCGGCCACCGCGGGCAGCCGCTCGGCGGCCGTCCGGAAGGTGCCCGACACCGGCGGCTCGACGCCCGACGGGTCGACCACCGCGCCCTCCGAGCGCGGGAAGAACTCGTACCAGGAGCCGAACAGCGCCCGCTTGCGGTCCACCTGCAGCGGCTGCGAACGGGTGGCCGAAACCAGCTCCCGCAGCGGGTGGCGGGCCAGCAGCGCCGTCACCTCCGGGTCCAGCGCCGCCGCGTAGCGGCTCAGCGGCGGCAGGCCGGTGTCGCGCAGCGCGTCCACCGCCGCCAGCACCTGGGCCCGGCCGTCCTTCTTCGGCACCCCGGCGGCCGCCCGCTCCAGCAGCTGCGCGCCCTCCTCCAGCACCAGCGCGGTGTCGATCCCGGCCGGGAGCTTCACCGCCGCGTGCTTGCGCCAGGTCGCCACCGGGTCGGACCACGCCTCCACCAGGTACGACCAGCGGCCCGGGGCGGTCGGCGTGACGTACGCGCCCCAGCGGTCGCTGCCCTCGGACAGCTCGCGCATCGGCGTCCACGGGCCGGAGCGCCCGCGCGGGTCGCGCAGTACCACGTTGGCGCCGACCGCGTCGTGGCCCTCGCGGAACACCGTGGCCGAGACCAGGAAGCGCTCCCCCTCCACGGCCTTGGCCGGCCGCCGGCCGGCGTCGACCAGGGGGGACACGTCAAGCACGGGGATGCGGCCGATCACGGTGTCGCTCTCTGTCGTCTTGCGGGCGGGACGGGCGGCGGCGCGCTTGGCGGCCGGACGCGCGGGGGGTTCGGTGCCGGTCTCGGCGGTGGATCCGGTGGATCCGGTGGTCTTCCGGGTGGTCCTCTTCCGGGCGGTACCGGCCGACGGGCCGTCAGCGGCCGTCGCGGTGACGGCTTCCGCGACGGCTCCCGCAGCGGCTTCCGCGGCGGCCGACTCGGCGGCCGCGGTGCCGGTGGACCGGACGGTGGTGGTCCGTTTCGCCGCGGCCTTGCGGGGGGTGCCCGCGGCCCGCTTCACGGCCGGTTCGGCGGCCTTCCGGCGGGCCGCGCCGATGCGCGGGGCCGGTACCGGGGGCTCCCCGGCCGACGGGGTGTCGGGTGTGTGGTCCGTCGGCACCGTGGACTGGTCCCGCGTGTCGCCGTGCATGCCAATGCTCCTGCCCGAGATCGGCGGCAGCTCCCGCGGCGCGGCGCCGGGGGAGTGCCGGGAGGACTACTGGGTGAGGAAGGACGTGCGGTCGGAGCCTGTCCGTACGGACGGACCCGGCAACTCCGCCCACCGGCCGCGGCCACCCGGCGGCGCGCCGAGCCGGACGCACGTGTCCCGGCGCGCGTCGCTCGATGCACGCCCCCTGCGTGACCCAACCCATCGGAAAAACGACCCGGCAGGGAACAAGGACACGCGAAGTAGCGGCGACTGGGGCCGAATGGGCTAAGGAGTGTGAGGGTTCGTCGAACAGGACATGCAGCGGCCGAGGCAGCAGGGGCGACCACCCGATCGCGCACCAGCGGCACTCACGACCTTGTTGCATCCTCGCACCACCGGCAAGGGCTGTGCGCGGGTTGGCGCGCTCTTTAAGCCGCTATGTCGCAGTGCGGAAGCCACCCGCAACACCTCCGTTCCCAGAAGTTCACACCTGACGGCGCGTCTTTTCCCAGCGTGCGCCCCCCGCGCGCCGGTATTTGCCACCACGCGCCCGGAACGATCTCAACGCTGCTCCGAACGGGTGTGCCGCCCGCCAGTTGACGCCCCGTCAGGCGCGTGACCGGGGCTACGCTCCATGCCGTGAAGGCAATCCGCAGGTTCACCGTCCGCACTGTCCTGCCCGAACAACTGCAGCCACTGCACGAGCTCGCGCTGAACCTCCGCTGGTCCTGGCACCCCGAGACGAGGGAGCTGTTCCGCTCCGTCGACCCGGACGTCTGGGCCGCCGTCGGAGAGGACCCGGTCCGACTGCTCGGCGAAGTCCCCGCCGCCAGACTCGCCGCGCTGGCCGGCGACCGGCGCTTCCTGCGCCGCCTCGGCGACCTGTCCGACGAACTGCGCGACTACCTCACCGGCCCGCGCTGGTACCAGGGCGCGAGCGACCCCGCAGGTCCGGACGGCGAGCTGCCCGCCGCCGTCGCCTACTTCTCCCCCGAGTACGGCATCGCCGCGGCCCTGCCGCAGTACTCCGGAGGCCTCGGCATCCTGGCCGGCGACCACCTCAAGGCGGCCTCCGACCTCGGCGTGCCGCTCGTCGGCGTCGGCCTGTTCTACCGGCACGGCTACTTCCGGCAGTCCCTCGACCGGGACGGCTGGCAGCAGGAGCGCTACCCGCTGCTCGACCCCGACGCGCTCGCCGTCACCCTGCTCCGCGAGCCCGACGGCACCCCCTGCCGGATCGACCTCGCCCTCCCCGGCGGCCGCACCCTGGCCGCCCAGGTCTGGCGGGCCCAGGTCGGCCGGGTCCCGCTGCTGCTGCTCGACTCCGACGTCGAGGCCAACAGCCCCGCCGAACGCGACGTCACCGACCGGCTCTACGGCGGCGGCAGCGAGCACCGGCTGCTGCAGGAAATACTGCTGGGCATCGGCGGCGTCCGCGCCGTCCGCACCTACTGCCGGCTCACCGGCCACCCCGAACCCGAGGTCTTCCACACCAACGAGGGCCACGCCGGCTTCCTCGGCCTGGAACGGATCGGCGAACTCACCGCCGCCCACCCCGGGCTCGGCTTCGCCGACGCACTGGAGGCCGTCCGGGCCGGCACCGTGTTCACCACCCACACCCCGGTGCCCGCCGGCATCGACCGCTTCGACCGCGAGCTGGTCGCCCGGCACTTCGGCGGCGACGCCGCGCTGCCCGGCGTCCCGGTCGACCGGGTGCTCGCGCTCGGCGCGGAGAGCTGGAGCGGCGGCGACCCCAAGCTGTTCAACATGGCCGCGATGGGCCTGCGCCTGGCCCAGCGCGCCAACGGCGTCTCCACCCTGCACGGCGCCGTCAGCCGGGAGATGTTCCGCGGCCTGTGGCCCGGCTTCGACGCGCCCGAGGTCCCGATCACCTCGATCACCAACGGCGTGCACGCCCCCACCTGGATCGACCCCGCCGTCGTCCGGCTCGGCGCCACCGAGATCGGCCAGGAGCGCGCCGAGCACGCGATGGCCGTCGGCACCGCCGAGCAGTGGACCGGCCTGGAGCGGATCGGCAACGCCGAGGTCTGGGAGCTGCGCCGCTCGCTGCGCGCCCAGCTGGTCGACGAGGCCCGCCGCCGGCTGCGCGCCTCCTGGCAGCAACGCGGCGCCGGGGAAGCCGAGTTGGGCTGGACGAACAGCGTCCTCGACCCCGACGTGCTGACCATCGGCTTCGCCCGCCGGGTCCCCTCGTACAAGCGGCTCACCCTGATGCTGCGCGACCCGGCCCGGCTGCGGGCGCTGCTGCTCGACCCCGAGCGGCCGGTGCAGATCGTCATCGCGGGCAAGGCGCACCCGGCCGACGACGGCGGCAAGCGGCTGATCCAGCAGCTGGTTGCGTTCGCCGACGACCCCGCGGTGCGGCACCGGATCGTCTTCCTGCCGGACTACGACATGGCGATGGCCAAGACGCTGTACCCCGGCTGCGACGTCTGGCTGAACAACCCGCTGCGCCCGCTGGAGGCCTGCGGCACCTCCGGGATGAAGGCCGCGCTGAACGGCTGCCTCAACCTGTCCATCCTCGACGGGTGGTGGGACGAGTGGTACGACGGCCAGAACGGCTGGGCCATCCCCACCGCCGACGGCGGCACCGGGGAGGGCGTGGTCGACCCGGAGAGCAAGGAGGCCGAGCGGCGCGACGACATCGAGGCCGCCGCGCTCTACGACCTGATCGAGCACCAGGTCGCCGCCCGGTTCTACGACCGCGGCGCGGACGCCCTCCCGCACCGGTGGATCTCCATGGTCCGGCACACCCTGGTCACCCTCGGCCCGAAGGTGCTGGCCGGGCGGATGGTCCGCGAGTACGTCGAGCGGCTGTACGCCCCGGCGGCCGCGGCCAAGCGGCGGCTGGAGGGCGACGCGGGCGACTACGCCGCGGCGAAGGACCTGGCGGGTTGGAAGGCCGGCGTCCGGGAGGCGTGGCCCGCGGTGCGGGTCGAGCACGTCGAGGCGGACGGGGCGGGCGAGGCGCAGGAGCTCGGCGCGACGCTGGCCCTGCGGGTCCAGGTCAACCTCGGCCGGCTGCGGCCCGAGGACGTCGAGGTGCAGGTCGTCTCCGGGCGGGTCGACGAGAGCGACCGGATCTCCGAGGCCGGCACGCTCGCCCTCAAGCCCGCGGGCGGCGGCACCGACCTGGACGGCCGGATCCGCTACGAGGGCCACCTCGAACTCGCCCGCACCGGCCCCTTCGGCTACACCGTCCGGATCCTGCCCACCCACCCCCGGCTCGCCTCGGTCGCCGAACTCGGCCTGCTGGCCGTCCCGGTGGAGGCCGGCGGGCTGGACGCGGGGGTGCTCAGGTAGCCGACCGGGTACCGGCAGGGGGCCGGGAAGCGGCCGACCGCCGCTCCCCGGCCCCGCGCTGCTACGTGGTGCGCCAGGTGTGCCAGAGCGCGGCGTAGGGGCCCTCGGCGGCGAGCAGGGCCTCGTGCGGGCCCAGGTCGGTGAGGCGGCCGTGGGCGAGGACGGCCACCCGGTCGGCGTCGTGGGCGGTGTGCAGCCGGTGGGCGATGGCGATCACGGTGCGGCCGGTGAGGGTGGCGGCCAGCGCCCGCTCGGTGTGGCGGGCGGTGGCGGGGTCGAGCAGGGCGGTGGCCTCGTCCAGGACCAGGGTGTGCGGGTCGGCGAGGATGACCCGGGCCAGGGCGAGCTGCTGGGCCCGGGCGCCGTCCAGGCGGGTCGCGGCGGGGCCCAGCTCGGTGTCGAGGCCGGCCGGCAGGTCGTGCTGCCAGCCGACCGCGTCGAGCGCCGCGGTCAGGGCGGCGTCGTCGGCCGCGGGGGCGGCGATCCGCAGGTTGTCGCGGAGGGTGCCGAGGAAGACGTGGTGCTCCTGGGTGACCAGGACGACCTGGCGGCGCAGCCGCTCGGGGGAGAGGTCGGCGAGCGGGACGCCGCCGACCGTGACGGTGCCGGCCCGGGGGCGGTCCAGGCCGGCCAGCAGGCGGCCGAGGGTGGTCTTGCCGGAGCCGGACGGGCCGACCACGGCGAGCCGCTCGCCGGGCGTCAGGTCCAGGTCGAGGCCGTGCAGCACGTCCGGCCCGTCGGGGTAGGCGTGGTGCACGCCGGTGACCCTGATCCGGTCGTCGGCCGGTTCGCGCTGCTCGGCGCGGGCCTGCGCGGGGACGGGGGCGGCGGCCAGGCCCTCGACCCGGGCGTACGCGGCGGTGCTGCTCTGCAGGGACTCCAGCAGCACGACGATGTTGTCGAGCGGGTCGACGACGCGCTGCAGGTACAGCGCGGTGGAGACGGCCGCGCCGAGGGTGACGGCGTGATGGGCGACCAGGACGGCGCCCAGCGGGAGGACCAGCACGCTCGGCAGCGTGTAGGACAGGTTGATGCCGGCGAAGTAGCGCAGCCGCAGGTACAGGGTGCGCATCCGGGCCCGGTGGGCGGTGCCGACCGCCCCGGCCCCGGCGGCCAGCCGCTGCTCGCGCAGCCCGAGGGCGTCGACGGTGCGGGCGCCGTGCGCGGTGGCGGCGAGGACCTCGGCGAGGTCGGCGGTCGCGGCCCGGTCGGCCAGGTAGGCGGGGCGGGAGCGGCGCAGGTACCAGCGGGAGCCGAGGGCGATGCCGAACACCCCGATCAGCCCGCAACTGCCCAGCAGCGGGCTGACGGTGAGGATCGCGCCGAGGATGAACAGCACCTGCGCGCCGGCCACCAGCAGCTCGGGGGCGGCGTCCCGGAGGGTCTCGCCGACGGCGGCGGAGTCGGCGGTGCCGCGGGCGGTGAGGTCGCCGGTGCCGGCCCGTTCGGCGGTGGCGGCGGGCAGTGCCAGGACCCGGTCGAGCAGCTGCTCGCGGACCTTGGCGGCGGAGCGCTCGCCGAACCGGTGCGCCAGGTAGCGGGCCTGGCGGCCGGTCAGCAGCTGGGCCAGGGCGCAGCCGAGCAGCAGCAGGCCGAGCCGGTCGACGTCGGAGGTGGTGGCCCCGTCGGCGACCCGGTCGATGATCCGGCCCAGCAGCCAGGGGCCGGCCAGGCCGAGCAGGGCGGCCGCGGCGTTGAGCGCCAGGACGGCGGCGAAGGCCCGGCCGTCGGCCCGGACCAGGGCGGTGGCGGCCCGCCGGACCTGGCGGGTGGTGGCGATCGGCAGGGTGCTCAACTCGGCTCCTCGGCGAGGGTCTCGGTGTCGCGGGCGACCAGGGCGCGGTAGTCGGGCCGGTCGTGCAGCAGCGCGCGGTGGGTGCCGGTGGCGGCGACCTTGCCGTCGACCAGGTAGTGGACGGTGTCGGCCCGGTCGAGCAGCAGCGGGGAGGTGCTGGTGACCAGGGTGGTGCGGCCGGAGCGGGCGGCGCGCAGGCCGTCGGCCATCGCGGCCTCGGTGTGGGCGTCCACCGCGGAGGTCGGCTCGACGGCCAGCAGCACCTCCGGGTCGGCGGTCAACGCCCTTGCCAGCCGCAGGCGTTGGCGCTGGCCGCCGGAGAGGTTGCGGCCGTCGGCGGCGACCGGGGCGTCCAGGCCGCCGGGCAGCGCGTCGTGCACGTCGCGGGCGGCGGCGGCGTCGATCGCGGCCAGCAGGACGGCGTCGTCGGCCCCGGTGCGGCCGCGGACGGTCTCGCGCAGGGTGCCGGCGAACAGCGCGGCCTCGTTCTCGGCGAGCGCGATCCGGTCGCGGACGGCGGCCAGCGGCAGCTCGGTGAGCGGGGTGCCGCCGAGCTCGGCGGCGGTGGCGGCGTCGAGCCGGGCCAGGCGTTCGGCGACGGCGGCGCTGTCGGCCGGGCGGGCCGAGGCCAGCGCGGTCAGCTCGCCGGGGGCGAGCCGGACGCCGGACTCCGGGTCGGTCAACCCGGCTCCCCGCGCAGGCGGTTGCGCGGTGCCGGTGTCCGGCTCGGGGGCGAGCGCGAGGAAGTCGACGACCCGGCGGGCGCAGACCAGGGCGCGGCTGATGTCCTGGCTGCTCTCCAGCAGGAAGTACACTGGGGCGACCAGCACGGCCGCGTACCCGAAGACCGCGGCGAGCTGGCCGGGCGTCAGCTGCCCCGCGACCGCGAGCCGGGCGCCGATCCAGGTGACGGCGGCCAGCAGCAGCACGGGCAGGCCGGAGCCGAGGGCCTGGATCCAGCTGGTGACCGCGCCGACCCGGTAGCCCTCGGCGCGCAGTCGCTGCGAGTCGGCCCGGTAGCGGGCGGCGTACACGTCCTTGCCGCCGAGGCCGTTCAGCACCCGCAGCCCGCCGGCCAGGTCCGCGAAGCGGGCGGTGAGGAGGCCCTGCCGCTCCCGGTAGTCGGTCTCGACCCGCTGCTGGCGGGCGAGCAGCGGGCGCACGACCAGGCCGAGCAGCGGCAGGCCGAGCAGCACCACCAGGGCCAGCAGCGGGGAGAGGGTGAGCAGGATCGCGGCGACGGCCAGGTAGCAGACCACCGCGCCGACCCCGGGCCCGACGAAGGTCAGCGCCAGGGACATCCGGACCACGTCGGAGATGCCGATGGTGACCACCTCGCCCGCGGACACCTGCCGGGGCAGCGCCGCGCCCAGCCGGGTGCTGTGCCGCAGCACCACGCGGACGGTGCGGAAGGTGGCGTCGTTGCGGACCAGCGTCATGGTGCGGTGCCGGCACCAGGCGAGCACCAGGGAGAGCAGGCCGAAACCGAGCATCGCGGCGGCCCAGCCGAGCACGGTGCCGGTCCGCCCGGTGCGCAGGCCGTCGTCCACCGCGCGGGAGAGCAGGTAGGGCTGGACGGTCAGGCCGAGCATCCAGGCGGTGCCGTAGCAGGTGCCGGCCAGCGAGCGGCGCAGCTGGCTGGTGGCCAGCCACACCAGGTAGCGCAACGGACTGCGGACGTCGGGTTCGCCGGGGTCGCCGGCCGTCGGATCGTTCACGGAGCGTGAGGCTAGCGGCCCGGTGCGGGGCCGGGCGATCGAATTCGCCGCCGACGGGCCCGTTCCGGCCGCGCCGGAGGCCCGTGCGGAACCGCCCTCCCCTCCGCACCGGCGCCACTGTCACGCTGGTGCGGGGGGCTCCGCCGGGGGCCGGACTACGCGGCGTAGACCTGGAGTTCGGCGACCTGGCCGGCCGGCCAGCCGGTGTTCGCGGTGAACACCAGGCGCAGGTGGCGGGTGTTCGTTCCGGCGGGGAGGGTGAGCGTCGCGGTGTTGCCGCTCGCCGGGTCGAAGAGGTGTCCGGCGGGCGGCAGCAGGCGGGTGAAGGTGGTTCCGTCGGTGCTGCCCTGGAGTTCCACGGTCTGGGTGCGGGCGGCCCAGGCGGCGGCGGGCGGGACGGAGAGGACGACCCGGCGCACCGGCAGGGCCGAGCCGAGGTCGGTCTGCAGCCACTGCGGGAAGGCGTTGTTGGCGCTCTCCCAGTAGCTGTTCGGGTCGCCGTCCACCGCGTTGCCCGCGGCGTAGCCCTGGGTGTGGCTGCTCTCCGCGGCGGGCCGGTGCAGCGCCAGGTTGCCGGTGGGGACGGTGGCGGCGGAGGTGGTCGCGGTGACCTGGCCGGAGGGGGCGGAGGCGTTGCCCGCCGCGTCCAGGGCCTGCACGTCGAAGGTGTAGGCGGTGGCGGGGGAGAGGCCGGTGACGGTGCACGAGGTCGCCGTGGCGGTGGCCGCGGCCGTGCCGCCGACCCGGACCCGGTAGCCGGTGACGCCGACGTCGTCGGTGGCGGCGTTCCAGGCCAGCGCCACCGTGGTGTCGCTCTGCCCGGTGACGCGCAGGCCGCCCGGCGCGCTCGGGGCGGTGGTGTCCGGGGCGTTCGGGAACGGCGGGGTCGGGCGGGCCGCCGTCACCGGCAGCTGCCCCTTGAGCATCCGGCCGCCGTCGCCGGTCAGCCGCAGGTAGTAGTCCGAGGAGCAGGCCGTGCCGTCCTCGTCCAGCGCCAGGAACCCGGACCCGGCCGGGACCCAGGCCCGGGACTCGGCGGTCTTGGCGATCTGGTTGCCCTCGTTGTACTCGTCGAACATCGAGACGTAGGCGGACGCCACCCCGGCGCGGGCCATGTTGTAGAACTGCCGCCACATGAAGTCGCCGTGCGCCCGCTGCCGGTCGCCCACCCCGCCGGGCAGCACGCACGGCTGGTAGTCGATGCCGTGCGCGTTGCACTCCGCCAGGTCCGGGACGGTCGCCACGGTGTAGAAGTTGTCGGCGTCCGCCGCGCTGCCGATCCGGCCGACCAGCCACGGCGAGAGCATGTCGAAGGCGTGGTAGACGTCCGAGAAGCCGGCCCGGGAGTCCCGGTCGCCGGTGCGCCACCAGGTCGGCACCCCGCCGATCACGTAACAGCCCTGCGCCTTGAACCAGTTGAGCACGTCCAGGCACTGCTCCGGGGTGAACGGGCGCTGGTTGTCGTTGAAGCCGAAGCCCCAGATGCACACCACCGGTTTGCCGTTCTGCCGGGCGTACGCGGGCGAGGCGGTGTGGGCGCGCATCTTGCCCGTCCAGTCGGCCTTGATGTCGGACTGCATGGTGGTCCAGTCCGAGACGTCGTACATGACGTAGAACTTGACGCCCTGCGACTCCGCGGCGCTGCGCACCCTGCCGGCCATCGCGTCCCGGGTCGGGCCCTCGCCGCCGGTCGGGTTGAAGCGCTGCAGGGCGGCGGTGTCGATGCCGTACTGCTTCATCCAGCGGAAGTGCACGTCGACGGTGGACTGGTCGTAGGACGAGAACAGGGAAGCCTGCTGGCCGTTGTTCAGGTTCGCGAAGGCGGTGGGGTACGCCTTCGGGTAGTCGCGGACGTCCGGCCAGGCGACGATCGCGCTGTTCGACGGGGAGGGGGCGGCGCCCCAGTTCCGGGCCCAGTGCCACCAGCCGTTGATCGGCGCGCCGTCGCCCGGGCAGGCGAACCAGCCCTGGTAGCCGACCGTCACCTTGCCGACCACGTCGCCCGGCGCGCTCGCGGCGTGCGCCGTGCCCGCGCCGGGGCCGAGGCCCAGGCCCGTCGCCCCGAGTGCGCCGGCCGCCGTCGCCGCCTGCAGGAACGTCCGTCGGGATACCACCATGCCGTTGCCTCCGCCCGGTTGACCGACACCTTGTCAGGTCCTCGACCCAACGGACCGGGAGCGTAACGGCGTTGACACCGGGCAGCAATATGTTCGACGTCTATTGCAAAAAACTGACGTCTACGTGGAAGAGTGGCGCGGAGGGCTCAGACCAGGCTGTCCCGCCAGGTCCGGTGCAGGGTGGCGAAGCGGCCCTCGCCCGCGATCAGGGCGGCGGGGGTGCCGTCCTCGATCACCCGGCCCTGGTCCATCACCAGCACCCGGTCGGCGATCTCGACGGTGGACAGGCGGTGGGCGATGATCACCGCGGTCCGCCCGGCCAGCACCGTGCGCATGGCGTGCTGGACGGCCTGCTCGCCGGGGACGTCCAGCGAGGAGGTGGCCTCGTCCAGGATCAGCACGGCCGGGTCGGCGAGCAGGGCGCGGGCGAAGGCGACCAGCTGGCGCTGGCCGGCCGAGATCCGGCCGCCGCGCTTGCGGACGTCGGTGTCGTAGCCGTCGGGCAGGGCGGCGATGAAGGCGTGGGCGCCGATCGCCCGGGCCGCGGCCTCGATCTCGGCGCGGGTGGCGTCGGGCTTGCCGACGGCGATGTTCTCGGCGACCGTCCCGGAGAACAGGAAGGACTCCTGGGTCACCATCACGACGTTGGCCCGCAGCTCGTCGGTGGAGAGCTCGCGCAGGTCGACGCCGTCGAGGGCGACGGAGCCGGAGGTGGGGTCGTAGAAGCGGGCGAGCAGCTTGGCCAGGGTGGACTTGCCCGCGCCGGTGGCGCCGACCACGGCGGTGGTCCGCCCGGCGGGGAGCACCAGGTCGAACGGCGGGAGCACCTGCTTGCCGTTGGCGTAGGCGAAGGAGACCGAGCGGAAGCCGACCTCGCGGCCCTTGCCCGCGGCGGCGGGCAGTTCGGCCGGTTCGGCGGGCTCGGGGACGGACGGCTCGTGGGCGAGCAGGCCGGCCATCTTCTCCAGCGCGGCGGCCGCGGACTGGTAGCTGTTGAGGAACATCGCCAGCTGGTCGATCGGGTCGTACAGGCGGCGCAGGTAGAGCACGAAGGCGGTCAGCACGCCGAGTTCGAGGCTGCCGTCGGTGACCAGGAAGGCGCCGAGCACGACCACGCCGGTGATCCAGACGTTGGCCGTCAGCCGGGAGAGGAAGACGTACCGGGCCATCTCCAGCAGGCCGTCCGCGGTGGCGGTGGCGGACTGCCGGTTGACGGTGGCGAACGCCTTGTCGTTGGCGGCCTCGCGGCGGAACGCCTGCACCGGGCGGATGCCGTTCATGGTCTCGGTGAAGCGGACGATCAGCGAGGCGACGGCGGTGCGGGAGCGCCGGTAGACCTGCTGGGAGCGGCGCCGGAAGGACCGGACGACCAGGTACATCGGCAGGAAGGAGACCAGCGCGGCCAGGCCCAGGCGCCAGTCCACCACCACCAGCACGACCGTGATGTAGCCGACCGACAGGCAGACCATCAGCAGTTCCTGCAGGCCCTCGGCGAGCAGCTCGCGCAGGGTGTCCACGTCGCTGGTGGCGCGCGAGATGATCCGGCCGGAGGTGTAGCGCTCGTGGAAGTCGAGGCTGAGCCGCTGGGCGTGCCGGAAGATCCGGCCGCGCAGGTCCAGCAGGACGTCCTGGTTGATCCGGGCGGCGACCCGGATGAACGCCCGCTGCAGCAGGGTGGCGAGCAGCGCGCAGCCCAGGTACGAGGCGGTGACGGCGATCAGCGGGCCGGCGTCGTGGCCGCGCAGCGCCGGGATGCCGCGGTCGATGGCGTAGGCGACCAGCAGCGGCCCGGCCTGCAGGGCGGCCTGCTGGAGCAGCACGGCGAGCACCGCGACCGCGATCCGGCGGCGGTGCGGGGCCAGCAGCGAGCCGAGCAGGGCGCGCGGGGCGCCGGGCGGGACGGGGATGTCCTGGTCGTCGGCGGCCTCCAGGAGCAGGTCGTCCTCGTCGGCGGCGGGTTCGGCGACGGCGGTGGTCATCGGGCCAGCGCCCCTTCCAGCTCGGGCTCGCCGGACATCAGGGCCCGGTAGGCGGGACAGGAGCGCAGCAGCTCCTGGTGGGTGCCGACGGCGGCGATCCGGCCGTCGGCGAGCAGCGCGACCCGGTCGGCGAGCAGCACCGTGGACGGGCGGTGCGCGACGACCAGGGCGGTGGTGTCGGCCAGGACCTGCCGCAGGGCGCGCTCGACCAGCGCCTCGGTGTGCACGTCGAGCGCGGACAGCGGGTCGTCCAGGACCAGGAAGCGGGGCTCGCCGACCACGGCGCGGGCCAGCGCCAGGCGCTGGCGCTGGCCGCCGGACAGGCTCAGGCCCTGCTCGCCGACCTCGGTGTCCAGGCCCGCGGGGAGCTTGTCGACGAAGCCGGCCTGCGCGGTGGCCAGGGCGGCGGCGACCTGCCCGGGGCCGGCGCCGGGGGCGCCCATCAGGACGTTCTCCCGGACGGTGGCGGAGAACAGCGTCGGCTCCTCGAACGCGACGGCGACCTCGCGGCGCAGCTCGGCGCGGTCGAGGTCGCGGATGTCGGTGCCGTCCAGGGTGATCGAGCCGGCGGTGGGCTCGTACAGCCGGGGGAGCAGCGCGGTGAGGGTGGTCTTGCCGCTGCCGGTGGCGCCGACCAGGGCGAGCGTCTCGCCGGGGCGGACGTGCAGGTCGACGCCGGCCAGCAGGTCGGGGGTGCCGGCGGGCGCGTCGGGGTAGCGGAAGCGGACGCCGGTGAAGCGGATGCCGCGGTCGTCGGCCGGGGCGGTGCCGGACGGGGGGTCGGCCGGCTCCGGTTCGTCCATCACCTCGAAGTAGCGGTTGGCGGCGCTGGCGGCCTCGGCGGCGAAGCCGAGCAGCCAGCCGATCGACTCGACCGGCCAGCGCAGGGCCAGCGCGGTGGACAGGAAGGCGACCAGGGTGCCGACCGAGAGCTGGTCGTGGGCGACCAGGACGGCGCCGGCGGCCAGGGCGCCGCCGAGGGCGAGCTCGGGCAGGCCGACGATGACCGCCCACAGGTTGCCGAGCAGGCCGGCCTTGCGCAGCTCGGTCTCGCGCAGGTCGGCGCTGTGGCGGCGGAACTCCTCGGCCATGGTGCGGTGCCGGCCGAACGCCTTGAGGATCCGGATGCCGAGCACCGACTCCTCGACCACGGTGGCGAGGTCCCCGTTCTGGTCCTGGGCGAGCCGGGAGGCGGCCGAGTACCCGGCCTCGAAGCGGCGGGTGAAGAACATCAGCGGGATCGCCGGGAGCAGGGTGATCAGGGCGAGCCGCCAGTCCAGCACGAACATCAGTGCGGTGCCGGTCAGGAAGACGGTGGAGTTGACGACCAGGAAGACCAGCGGGAAGGCCAGGAACAGCCGCAGCACGAACAGGTCCGAGGTGGCCCGGGAGAGCAGCTGGCCGGACGGCCAGCGGTCGTGGAAGGAGATCGGCAGCCGCTGCAGCTTGGCGAACAGCTCGCCGCGCAGCCTGGTCTCCACCTTCGCCAGCGGGCGGGCCACGATCACCCGGCGGACGCCGAACAGCACGGCCTCGGCGACGCCGAGCAGCAGCAGGGCGCCGGCCAGCGGCCACAGGCCGGACATGCTGCGGTGGGCGACCGGGCCGTCGACGATCCGGCGCAGCACGATCGGGACGGCCAGCACGCTGAGCGAGGCGAGCCCGGCGGCGGCCATCGAGCCGAAGATCCGCCAGCGGGCCTCGCGCGCGTAGGGCCACAGGCGCAGCAGCGAGCGCACCGCGGACCGGGGTACCGGTCCGGGCGAACCTGAGGCGCCGTCGGTTGACGGGGTGTTCGAATCCGCGGGGGTGGGCGGAGCGGGGTTCTGGTTCTCGGCCATCGCCGAGAGGGTAGGCCGGTCCGCCGACATTTCTCATCCGGTTTTTTGCCCCTGTCAGCGAGAACCGGCCAGGCCGGAGGCGGCGCGTCCGCCCACCCGCCCGACCGGGTGCGCCCACCCGCGCGTCCGGCGTGCCCCCCGGCCCGCCCGGGCCCGCCGCCGGACCGGGGCGCACGCCGGACGCGCGGGGCGCGCCCGGGCATAAACATCCGAATGTCGTGCGCCCTTCCGAGCCTTGCAGGCCCCCCGTGCCGGAGGTGTCTGATCCCCGGTGAGTGATCGCGCCGGATCAGCCGGATCACCGGAGAGCAGCAGGAGACCCGCATGTCGGTCGAGACCGAGCCCGCCCCCGAAGCCCAGGCCGCGCCGCAGCAGAGCCTGAGCACCACGGCCGCGCGCAACCTCGCCACCACGACCAAGTCCAAGCCGCAGATGCAGGAGATCAGCTCCCGCTGGCTGCTGCGCAAGCTCCCGTGGGTGCACGTCTCCGGCGGCACCTACCGGCTCAACCGGCGCCTGTCGTACGCGGTCGGCCGCGGCCGGGTCGGCTTCGCGCAGACCGGCTCGGACGTCCGGGTGGTGCCGCCGACCCTGCGCGAGGTCCCGGTGCTGCGCGGCTTCGAGGACGACGCGGTGCTGGAGCAGCTCGCCGAGCGCTTCGTGCGGCGCGAGTTCACCGCCGGCGAGGTGCTGGTGCGCGAGGGCGACCCGATCGCCGAGGTGTTCCTGATCGCGCACGGCAAGGTCGAGCGGATCGGCACCGGCAAGTACGGCGACCCCACCGTGCTGGCCGTGCACGCCGACGGCGACCACGTCGGCGACGAGGCGCTCACCGCCCCCGACGGCCGCTGGCCCTACGGCGTCAAGGCCGCCACCGCGGGCACCGCGATGTCGCTGCCCCGGCCCGCCTTCCAGGAGGTGCTGGACCGCTCCCCGGCCCTGCGGGCGCAGCTCGCCGCCCACCTGGCCGGGCACGCCGCCGCGCAGAACCAGCACGGCGAGGCCGAGATCCGCCTGTCGGCCGGCCACGAGGGCGAGCACGACCTGCCGACCGCCTTCGTCGACTACGAACTCGCCCCGCGCGAGTACGAGTTGAGCGTCGCCCAGACCGTGCTGCGGGTGCACAGCCGGGTCGCCGACCTGTACAGCAAGCCGATGGACCAGACCGAGCACCAGCTCCGGCTCACCGTCGAGGCGCTGCGCGAGCGCCAGGAGCACGAGATCGTCAACAACCCGGAGTTCGGCCTGCTCGCCAACTGCGCCTTCGACCAGCGGATCCACACCCGCTCCGGCGCGCCCACCCCGGACGACCTGGACGAACTGCTGGCGATGCGCCGCGACACCGACTACCTGTTCGCCCACCCGAAGGCGATCGCCGCGTTCGGCCGGGAGGCCAACCGGCGCGGCGTCTACTTCTCCACCGCGGAGTTCGGCGGCCACCGCGTCCCGGCCTGGCGCGGCGTGCCGCTGCTGCCCTGCGGCAAGATCCCGGTCCGCTCCGGCGCCACCTCGATCATCGCGATGCGCACCGGCGAGGAGAACCAGGGCGTGGTCGGCCTCACCCAGGTCGGCATCCCCGACGAGGTCGAACCCGGCCTGAACGCCCGCTTCATGGGCATCGACGAGAAGGCCGTGGTCAACTACCTGGTCTCGGCGTACTACTCGGCCGCGGTCCTGGTCCCGGACGCGCTGGGCGTGCTGGAGAACGTCGAGGTCGACCACCCGGTGTCCTGAGAGCGGCCGCCGGGGCCCGGGCCGCGCGGCCCGGGCCCCGACGCGTTCAGCGGGCCGTCAGCAGCACCGCCGAACGGCCCGTCAGCAGCACCTCCGTCACCTCGGCCGGCTCCGGGTCCCCGGCCAGCGCGGTGTCCAGCAGCGGGACGTGCGGGGCGGGCAGGGTGAAGCGCCGCGGCTCGGGGGCGGCGTTCAGCAGCAGCAGGAAGCTCGCGTCGCGCAGCTCCCGCCCCCGCTGGTCGCGCTCGGACATCGCGCTGCCGGACAGCCGCACCGCCAGCGCCTGCCCCGGCGAGAACCAGTCCGCGTCCGTCATCTCCCGGCCCGCCGGGGTCAGCCAGGCCAGGTCCCGCTGCCCGTCCGGCCCGGCCGGGCGGCCGGAGAAGAACGCCCGCTGCCGCAGCACCGGGTGCGCCCGGCGCAGGTGCACCAGCTTGGCGGTCAGCTCGGCCAGCGAGCGCCAGCCGGGGTCGTCCAGCAGCGACCAGTCCAGCCAGCTCGTCGCGTTGTCCTGGCAGTACGCGTTGTTGTTGCCGCCCTGGGTGCGCCCCATCTCGTCGCCCGCGGTCAGCATCGGCACCCCGCTGGAGAGCAGCAGCGTGGTCAGCAGGTTGCGCAGCTGGCGCAGCCGCAGCGCGCGGACGGCCGGGTCGTCGCTCTCGCCCTCCGCGCCGTGGTTCCAGGACCGGTTGTCGTCGGTGCCGTCCCGGTTGTCCTCGCCGTTGGCCCCGTTGTGCTTGCGGTCGTAACTGACCAGGTCGCGCAGCGTGAAGCCGTCGTGCGCGGTGACGAAGTTGACCGAGGCGTACGGGCGGCGCCCGCCGCGCTGGTACAGGTCGGAGGAACCGGACAGCCGGGTGGCCAGCTCGCGGACGTCCGGCCGGGCGCCGCGCCAGAAGTCCCGGACGGTGTCCCGGTAGTGGTCGTTCCACTCGCCCCACAGCGGCGGGAAGCCGCCCACCTGGTAGCCGCCCGGACCGACGTCCCACGGCTCGGCGATCAGCTTGACCCGGCTGAGCAGCGGGTCCTGCGAGACCGCGGCCAGGAACGGGTGCTCCATCTCCACGCCGTCCCCGCCGCGGGCCAGCGCGGCCGCCAGGTCGAAGCGGAAGCCGTCCACGCCCATCTCGGCGACCCAGTACCGCAGCGAGTCGGTGATCAGCCGGATCACCTGCGGCCGCCGGGTGTCCAGCGTGTTGCCGCAGCCGGTGTAGTCGGCGTAGCCGCGGCGGGAGCGGTCCGGCCGGTAGTAGCCCGCGTTGTCGATGCCGCGGAAGGACAGCATCGGGCCCATCACGCCCTGCTCGGCGGTGTGGTTGTAGACCACGTCGAGGATCACCTCGATGCCCGCCGCGTGCAGCGCCCGCACCATCCGCTTGAACTCGCCGACCTGCTGGCCCCGGCTGCCGGTGGCCGCGTAGCCCGCGTGCGGGGCGAAGTAGCCGAGCGTGTTGTAGCCCCAGTAGTTGACCAGCCCGCGGGCCTGCAGGTGGTCCTCGCTGACGTGGTGGTGCACCGGCAGCAGCT
The DNA here is from genome assembly GCF_003751605.1 of Kitasatospora cineracea. Lineage (NCBI taxonomy): Bacteria > Bacillati > Actinomycetota > Actinomycetes > Kitasatosporales > Streptomycetaceae > Kitasatospora > Kitasatospora cineracea. The sequence continues at coordinate 172,210 of NZ_RJVJ01000001.1, read as the reverse complement.
CCACCGCCGTCACCCCCAGCCGCACCAGGTGCCCGACCGCCGCCGGGTGCGCCAGCCCCGCGTAGGTGCCGCGCAGCTCCGGCGGCACCTCCGGGTGGCGCATGGTGAAGCCGCGCACGTGCAGCTCGTACAGCACCGTCTCGGCCCACGGGGTCTTCGGCCGCTGGTCGTCGTACCAGTCGTCGGCGTCGTCCACCACCACGGCCTTGGGCACGTACGGCGCGGAGTCCCGGTCGTCCCGGACGGTGTCCGCCACGTCCCGCTCGGGCCAGTTGCGGACGGCCGCGCAGGTCGCGTCGTGCGCGGTGTAGGCGCCGTCGATGGCCCGGGCGTACGGGTCGAGCAGCAGCTTGGCGGGATTGTGCCGGGCGCCGGTCCACGGGTCCCACCGGCCGTGGACCCGGAAGCCGTAGCGGGTGCCGGGCAGCACGCCGGGCAGGTAGCCGTGCCAGGTCTGGTACGTCTGCTCGGCCAGCCGGTGCCGGCTCTCCCGGCCGCGCTCGTCGAACAGGCACAGGTCGACGGCCTCGGCGTTCGGCGCCCAGAGCGCGAAGTTGGTGCCCCGGCCCCCCTCCGGGTCGGTGCGGAACCGGGCCCCCAGCGGCTGCCAGCTGCCCGGCCACGGCGGATCGGCGTCGGGCCGGGGCGCCGAGCCGTTCCACCGGGCCGCCGGCCGCTCCTGACGGCCCGCGCCCGCACCCAGCTCCTGCCACGCCGTCATGGCGACCCTCCCAGCAATCCGGGGGCCCGTCCCCGTTCTTCCGGTTGTTCCCTGTCCGACGGCCCTCGTCACCCCAGGTCGGGCGGCGTGACGCACCGTGATCGATCATGTGCCCAGCGGAGCCGGGTGCGGAAACCATTCGGTCGTGTCCGACCGGCGGAACCGCTCGTTGTGACGGGTGACGGGTGGTGGCGGAGGAACGCGGGAGGACGGCATGCGCGCCGCGGTACGGCTCTGGGTGCGGCGGACGGCGGCGGTGGCCGGCCTGGTGCTGCTGGCGGGCTGCTCCGGCGGGGGCGGCGGCGGGGCCGACCGGCATCCGGGGGACGTGGCGGCCGCCCCGCCGGTCTCCCGGGCCCGGCTCTCGGTGCGGCCCGGCGACGGCGCGCAGGACGTCCCGGCCGACGGCCCGGTCGAGGTCGCGGTCGCCGAGGGCCGGCTGCTGGCCGTCCGGCTCGCCGACGACCGCGGCACCGCCGTCCCCGGCACGCTCAGCGCCGACGGCGCCCGCTGGACGCCCGACCGCCGGCTGGCCACCGCCACCGCCTACACCCTGGACGCGGTCGCCGAGGACGCCGCCGGCCTGCGCGCCGCCCAGCACGCCGCCTTCGCCACCGCCGCCCCCGCGCACACCTTCGCCGGCTTCTTCACCCCCGAGGACGGCTCCACCGTCGGCGTCGGCATGCCGGTCTCGCTGCGCTTCTCGCACCCGATCGCCGACCGGGCCGTGGTCGAGAAGGCCGTCGCGGTGGTCGCCGACCCGCCGCTGGAGGTCGCCGCGCACTGGTTCGGCGACCAGCGGCTGGACTTCCGCCCCGAGGAGTACTGGCCGGCCGGGACGAAGGTCACCCTGCTGCTGCGGCTCAAGGACGTCGAGGGCGCGCCCGGCTACCTCGGCACCCAGGACAAGGACGTGCACTTCACCGTCGGCCGCGCGCTGGTGGCCGCCGTCGACCTGGACGCGCACACCATGACCGTCCGCCGGGACGGCGAGGTGCTGCGGGTGCTGCCGGTCAGCGCCGGCAGCCCCGAGCACGGCACCTACCTGGGCACCATGGTGGTCTCCGAGCGCCACGAGGTGACCCGGATGAACTCGCAGACCGTCGGCCTCGGCGACGAGTACGACATCAAGGACGTCCCGCACGCGCTGCGGCTGACCGCCTCCGGCACCTTCGTGCACGGCAACTACTGGAGCGACCCCGCGGTGTTCGGCGCCGCCAACACCAGCCACGGCTGCATCGGCCTGCCCGACACCAAGGGCGGCTCCGCCGACTCCCCGGCCGGCTGGCTCTACCGGCACACCATCACCGGGGACGTGGTGGAGGTCCGCGGCTCCCGCGGCGAGCGGGTCGCCCCCGACAACGGCCTCTCCGACTGGAACCTGCGCTGGTCGCAGTGGACGGCGGGGAGCGCGTTGCGGACCGGCCGGCATCCGGGGGGTGGGTGAAGGAAACGGGGTGAGGGCCGAGTCCGGGCGGTGCCGACGAGGGAGCCACGGCGACCGAGGAGAAGCGGTCCGGGCGGGAGCCGTCGGCCCGCGACGCCGCCCCCCGGATGCCGGCCGGTCCGAGTTCACTGAACCGGCACCCGGCTCCCGCCGAAGTTTCACTCAGACTCGCCGGTTATCCTGACCGCGCGCGACCGGGGCCGAGGCGACGAAGCGCCCGGACCGCGATCGGCCCGGGGCGACGGATCCCGGGCGCAGCACGGGTATTCGCCGGTGGTACCGGGAGGGGAGCAGCGCGGTGGAGACGGTTGGCAAGTCCTGGGCGGTGGCGGGGCACGGGCGCCGGGCCGGGCGGTCGGCGGCGGCCCTGCTGGTCGGTGGTGCGCTGCTGCTGGGCACCGCGGCCTGCAACGACGGTGGCGGCGCCACCGGTTCGACGGACGCCAAGGGGTCGGCGAGCGCCGGGAGCTCGTCCTCGACCGACGCCGCCCCGAAGGTCTCGGCCGCCCAGCTGACCGTCACCCCGGCCGACGGGGCCACCGACGTGCAGCCCAAGGACGGCCTGCAGGTCGCGGTGGCCGGCGGCAAGCTCACCACGGTCGAGGTGACCGACAAGAACGGCAAGGCGGTGGACGGCAGCATCTCCGCCGACGGCCTGAGCTGGAAGCCGGCCGGCCAGCTGGCGGTCGGCACCACCTACACCGTCGCCGCGCAGGCGGTCGACCCGGCGGGCCTGGTGGCCGCCTCGACCACCAGCTTCACCACGCTGACCCCGGCGAAGACCGCCTCGACCAACGACAACATCGCCGACAACGGCAACTACGGCGTCGGCATGATCGTCTCGGTCCGGTTCGGCAAGGCGATCAAGAACAAGGACGCGGTGCTGGGCGGCGTCACCGTCACCGGCTCCGACGGCACGGTGGCCAAGGGCCACTGGTTCGGCGACAGCCGGCTGGACTTCCGGCCGGAGAACTTCTGGACGCCGGGCACCAAGGTGACGGTCAAGTACCGCCTGAAGAACGTCGAGGTGGCACCCGGCGTGTACGGCGACATCGACAAGGACGAGCCGTTCACCATCGGCCGCTACCAGGTCTCCACGGTGGACGCGGCGGCCCACACCATGACGGTGGACCGGGGCAACGGCAAGACCGAGACCGTCCCGATCACCGCGGGCAACGACCAGAACGCCTCCTGGAACGGCACCATGGTGATCTCCTCCAAGGAGAAGGTCACCCGGATGAACTCGGCGACCGTCTCCAACGTCAAGGGCGACGAGTACGACGTCCCGGACGTGCCGCACGCGATGCGCCTGACCACCAGCGGCACCTACGTGCACGGCAACTACTGGAGCAGCGCCTTCGGCAAGTCCAACGCCAGCCACGGCTGCATCGGCGTGGCCGACGCCAAGGGCGGCAGCGACAGCTCGGCGGCGGGCAAGTTCTTCAACTCCTCGATCGTCGGGGACGTGGTGCGGATCAAGAACTCCAAGGGCCAGACCGTCTCCGGCGACAACGGCTGGAGCGGCTGGACCATCCCGTGGAGCAAGTGGTAGGCACCGGCGCGCGCGCCGTGACGGCCCGGTGGTCACCCGACCGCCGGGCCGTGGTCCGTTCGTGACCGTACCGGGACACTTCCCCCGCAACGTTTGACCGCCCCGGCCCGTCATATCAAACGAAAGCCCTGTCAGCCGACAGGCGGGTGCGTGGGGAGAGCGGAACGTGAAGGCGATGCGCGGGGGATACGTGGTGGGGGCGCTCGCGGGTGCCCTGGTGCTGATGGCCACGGCCGGCTGCAGCTCCGGCGCGACCGGGTCGGACGACGCGAAGGGCGCCGCGGCCAGCGCCGGCGCGACGGCCGGTGACACCAAGCCGGCCGCGTCGACCGCCACCATCGCCATCGCCCCCGCCGACGGCACCACCGGGGTGAAGCCGACCGGCGAGGTCAAGGTGACGGCCGGCAACGGCAAGCTCACCTCGGTCAAGGTCACCGGCCCGGACGGCGTCGAGGTGCCCGGCCAGCTCGGCGCCGACGGCAGCTGGGCCCCCACCGGCACCCTCCAGGTGGCCACCGCCTACACCGTGGACGCGCTCGCCGAGGACGCCAAGGGCGCGGTCGCCAACGCGCGCTCCGGCTTCACCACCCTCACCCCCGACAAGGAGGCCGGCACCAGCGACAACATCGCCGACAACGGGGAGTACGGCGTCGGCATGATCGTCTCGGTGACCTTCAAGCGGGCGGTGAAGAACAAGGACGCGGTGCTGGGCGGCATCACCTTCGAGGCCTCCGACGGCACGACGGTCAAGGGCCACTGGTTCGGCGACAAGCGGGTCGACTTCCGGCCGGAGAGCTACTGGAAGCCCGGCACCAAGGTCACCATCCACTACAAGCTGAAGAACGTGGAGACCTCGCCCGGCGTCTACGGCGACGTGGACAAGGACGAGCCGTTCACCATCGGCCGCTCGCAGATCTCCACCGTCGACGTCAACACCCACAAGATGGCGGTCGTCCGGGACGGCCAGCAGGTCGACACCGTCGAGTTCACCGCCGGCAAGGCCGGCTACGACACCTGGAACGGCGTCATGGTGGTGGAGGCCAAGGAGGGCACCACCCGGATGACCTCGGCCGGCGTCACCAAGGAGGGCTCCGGCGACGAGTACGACCTGGTGGTTCCGCACGCCATGAGGTTGACGGACTCGGGCACCTACGTGCACGGCAACTCGTGGAGCGCGGGCGTGATCGGGCACTCCAACGGCAGCCACGGCTGCATCGGCGTGACCGACACCAAGACCGGCAGCGCGAGCGCCCCGGCGGGCAAGCTCTACGACTCCAGCCTGGTCGGGGACGTGTTCAAGGTGGTCAACTCCAAGGGCAAGACGGTCGACCCGTCCAACGGCCTGAGCGGCTGGAACACCCCCTGGGCGCAGTGGTGACGCTCGGGCGCCCGTTCGGTTGCTGACGGCATATGCCAAATGAATAGTGATCGTTTGCTCATTGTCCGTACGCACCTGCTCGCGTTCCGCAATGATGGGGCGCATGGCGGCATGGGGCGAAGCAGACCGGTCATCACTTCCACCGGCCGGCAACCGTGGTGACGATCCGTCAGGGATCGGCGCCGGCGTGGTGCTGGCCGACCTGGAGCGGCTGACGCCGGAGGAGATGGAGCACCTCTTCTTCGGCGTGCTCAGCGATCCCGACGCCGCCGAGGAAGTCCGGCTGCCCTCCCGCCCGGAGTCGGCCGGGGTGGCCCGGCGGCTGGTGCTCTCGGTGTTACGGACGTGGAAACTCCACCAGCTGCTGGAGGCGGGGGAGTTGCTCACGGGTGAACTGGTGGCCAACGCCATCCGGCACACCGGCGGTCGGATGATCGGACTGAAGGTGACCCGTCGCCCCGGCTGGCTCCGGGTCGAGGTCCGGGACTCCTCGCGCGCCCTGCCCTGCCTGATCGTCGCCCCCGAGGTCGGCTACCAGAACGGCAACGGCCTGCGCCTGGTGGAGTCGCTCGCCGACCGCTGGGGCGCCGACCTGCTGCCGCGCGGCAAGGGCGTCTGGTTCGAGATGAAGATCCGCGAACGGGCCGCCGCCGTCGCAGCCGCCCGCTGAACCCCCGCCCGGCCCGCCGCCTGGCATGTGAAGGTGAACTGAGCCACACGCCTTGGTTTCGATTTTGTTCGCCGGTTCATAGCGTGCGATAGTCATGCAAGTCGGGCAGCACAACCCGACACCCTCCCTCCGCCGGCACGCACCCCCTTGGCCGCCGGAGGACGCACAGGGGCCCCGGACCGCGAACAACCGCGGACAGGGGCCCCGTACCGTTTCCGGGGGCGATCGAAGACTCGGCGCCCGATGACGTTCACGGTGAGGCCGCCGCAGCCCCTTGCCCGCGAGCCCACCCGATTTAATGCGGGGGCGCCTGGCGCCGGCAGTCGCTATGTTCATGCCTCGATCATCGTCCTGTTGGTAGAAGTTGAAGGCGAGTGGCATGGCTTCGTTGCTGTTCGAGACGTACCCAGGAGTCATCGGTGCTGGATTCACAACTGTCCTCGTTTTGGCCGGGGCCGGCTCAGGAGTGTTGGCGGGTGGAATACGGCGTAGAGGATTTTTTCTCGTTCGCCGAAATGTTTTCCAGCAACGGGCTCGTCGCCGCTCGGAGGAGTTGTATGAGCGAGCCAAGCGAGCTGCCGAGGAGGCTGGAGTAGAAGCCCCTGATTGCTCAGTGATGGACCAATTGGACGCATGGGCCATCGCCGCAAAGGAGCAGGTGCTGCTTGGCGTGCCGGTAGCACTACTGGCGTTCGCGGCACTGGGTATGGGCGTCGCTGAGGCGTTGGCTGTCGGTGTGTCCAGGGCGGCATTTCTCTGGGGAGTAATGCCGGCAGTTGCGCTGGCCGTGTTGTCCACCCTGCCGCTGCGGCTGGACGACATCGCGCTGCGCCGCGGCCATAGTTCGGACCTCGTGGCCTTGGCGGCAGTGCAACTCTTGGCAGCCTGTGATCGGCATCGTGACCACCCCAGTTCGGAAACGACCGTGAGGCTGGACGACAGTGTGGTCCGATTGAACAGTGCTCTGGGATTGTTCGCGCGGTTCGGTGTGACGCGTTCGAGTTCGCGGAGGCGTCGATTGATTGGGCAAGCAGCCGCAATGGGAATGGAGCTGGATGAGGCTCTGGAGGCGGTGTACCGTGACCGCTTGCAACTGGCGGCGCTTGTGGAAAAGGTCGTCCACCTTCTCTCGTCGATGAAGGACCAGAGCATCTTCGCCATGGTGGGTGAGGAAGCCGGACGGCGGCATGAGCACGAGGAGGCAGGGCGGAGGATTCCCTGGGGATATATCGCGGCGCACGTCATGTCATTTGTGATCGGCTGTGGGCTGCTGGTCGTCGTGAGATCGCTCGATCTCAGCACCGAGTTGGTGACCGTTGTGGTGCTTCCGGTGGTGGTGCTGGTGATGCGGATTCCGTACGTGCTGATTCACCACCAGGTGGCGGGCTTGCGTCGACTACCGGACTTCCGGCCGAGGGCTGATCCGGCTGGACCTGAGTAGCCGACGACCAGAGAGGTCAGTTCGCCTTCAGTGGCCAGGTCCTGCAGGTGTCCGGGAGACACCTCGGCCGTGAGTGCTTCTCGCTAGAGTGGAGCTGGTCGGCATGTGCACCCGGCGAAACTGTTGGCCACAGCGCAGTAGGAGGAGTCGATGACCGCGCAGCCTGATGAGCCCTACCGCGCGCACCCTCGAACGCAGGACGAGGTCGGTGCTGCGCTGCCACCTTCCCAGCGGATGGCGTTCTATCGCGAAATGGGAACTGCGGGCGAGGACGAGATCGCCGGCGTGCTACGTCGTTGGCGGCTACGGCTGGAGATCTACAACGACCCTGCCACGCCCCGCGTGCACGCCGCTGTCCAGCAGGGGACGGCCCCTGGGCGGGCCCTGTCGGCAGTCCTGAGGGAGAGCGGGTCGCGGTGAGCGACTGGGACGACCCGTACGACGGCGACGAAGAGCACGACCCGGTCACCTTGTCGCCGCAGGTTCAGGAAGTGTTCGACTACGGGGTGACACCGCCGGACGTAGTCTCGGCGATTGCCGCGTTCCTGGTCGGTCTGCGTGAGACGTTGGACAGCGGAGGGCACCCGGAGCACGCCGAGGAGATCCCAGGTTTGCCAGGCGCTTTCCTGGCTCCGCTGGTGCGCGATCTCGGGCTGGTTCAGTACCACGCGACCGAGACCCCGTACGGACCGGGGTTCTACGTCGCCAGGGTTGTGCGCACGGACGACTACCCTGAGGGCTTCTGAAGCCGGCTGTGTCCTGGGTGAGAACGGAGGCGCAGTACTTGCCGTTGCTTGCTCGCCTTGCGGACTGATCGCAACCGCTTCGGGAAACTGTCGGCCCAGATCGGCCGGATGACTCGCCTGCCCCCGCGGTTCGGTCAGGATACTCGCAGGAGACCGAAGGGGGAGCGCCCTGCGAAGGGCACAGGTACACCTGTCGAGCGCATGCGGGCGCTGGATCATCTCAGCCCACGTGAAGCGGCCAAGGCGCGGGGAAGTCCCCAAGGCGGGGCTGACCAACGCCGCTGAGCAGATCAAGCAGATCCGCGCCGGCACCGACCGGTCGCCTGCCCAAGACCGGCCGCGCGGTCCGGAGCCGTTTACCTCGTTCTACGGTTTCCTTTGCAAGGTTCCGGTCGAGGCGGACATGGAGGTCTGCTACCAGCACCGGCGAGTCAAGGTGAAGCCTGCGGCGGATGTTGTGACCTACGTGCTTGCTGCCTTTCAGAACCATAAGAGTTAGGAGCAAGTTCGCGAGCGCTTCTGGAACTTGGACAAGCGAGCGTTGCGGCGTGAGCGGCTTCGACTGCCCCGTGAACTTGAGGCTGGCGTCTCGCTTACCGAGGAGGATCTTGAGCAGATCGTGAAGGACACCTACCGGCCGAGCAATGGGAGGACCCGACACGGCAGACGCTGACTCGGCCGCTGTCTGACACAGGTACAGGAAGACCAGGCGTAGCCGTGTCTGTCGGGCTGCTCCAGGGCTTCGCCGCGAGACCGGAAACCCCTGGTCGGTGTTCTGCCGACCAGGGGTTCGCCAGGGGCTTTTCAGGAACTTTCCGTTGCGTAAGCAGGAAAGAATCCGGCAGCCCCAAAAGGGAGAATGCCGCAGGTCAGGGCTTATTTTCCTAGCACTCGATGACGTTCACGGCGAGGCCTCCGCGCGAGGTCTCCTTGTACTTGACCTTCATGTCGGCGCCGGTCTCCTTCATGGTCTTGATCGCCTTGTCGAGCGAGACGTGGTGCCGGCCGTCGCCGCGCAGGGCCATCCGGGCGGCGGTGACGGCCTTCACGGAGGCCATGCCGTTGCGCTCGATGCAGGGGATCTGGACCAGGCCGCCGACCGGGTCGCAGGTGAGGCCGAGGTTGTGCTCGATGCCGATCTCGGCGGCGTTCTCGACCTGTTCGGGGCTCCCGCCGAGGACCTCGGCGAGGCCGCCGGCGGCCATCGAGCAGGCGGAGCCGACCTCGCCCTGGCAGCCGACCTCGGCACCGGAGATGGAGGCGTTCTCCTTGAAGAGCATGCCGATCGCGCCCGCGGCGAGCAGGAAGCGGACGATGCCGTCCTCGTCGGCGCCCGGGATGAAGTTCAGGTAGTAGTGCAGGACGGCCGGGATGATGCCGGCGGCGCCGTTGGTGGGGGCGGTGACGACGCGGCGGCCGGAGGCGTTCTCCTCGTTGACGGCCATCGCGTAGAGGGTGACCCACTCCATCGCGTTGCCCGGCCCGATGCCCTCGGCGCGCAGCGCGCGGGCCGCGCTCGCGGCCCGGCGGCGGACCTTGAGCCCGCCGGGGAGGATGCCCTCGCGGGACATGCCGGCCGCGACGCACTCCTTCATGACGGCCCAGATCTCCAGCAGCCCGGCCCGGATCTCGGCCTCGGTGCGCCAGGCCTTCTCGTTCTCCAGCATCAGGCCGGAGATGGACAGCCCGGTCTCCCGGGTCAGGCGCAGCAGTTCCTCGCCGGTGCGGAAGGGGTGGCGCAGGGCGGTGTCGTCGGGCTTGACCCGGGCCTCGCCGATGGCGTCCTCGTCCACCACGAAGCCGCCGCCGACCGAGTAGTAGGTCTTCTCCAGCAGCGTCTCGCCGGAGGCGTCGTAGGCCCACAGGGCCATGCCGTTGGCGTGGTAGGGGAGGGCCTTGCGGCGGTGCAGGACCAGGTCGTGGTCCGGGTCGAACGGGATCTCGTGGCGGCCGAGCAGGCTGAGCCGCTTCTCGGCGCGGATCCGTTCGACGTCGAGGTCGGCGCGGTCGACGTCGACCGTGCGGGGGGAGTGGTTCTCCAGGCCGAGCAGGACGGCCTTGGGGGTGCCGTGGCCGTGCCCGGTGGCGCCGAGCGAGCCGTACAGCTCGGCGCGGACGGTGGCGACCCGCTCCAGCAGGCCCTCGGAGTTGAGGCGGCGGGCGAACATCCGGGCCGCGCGCATCGGGCCCACGGTGTGCGAGGAGGAGGGGCCGATGCCGATGGAGAAGAGGTCGAAGACGCTGATGGCCACGGGGTGACGTCCTTGTCCGGTCTCGTGGTGGGGTGCGGGTGCCCGCCCGGTCGGGGCGGGGCGCGCATGGAACGGGGCACCGCGCGCACGTCTTCCAGTGTGCGCGGTGCCCCGGGGTTGCTCGGTGGACCGCCGGTCGGCGGCCGGACGAGCGGGGTCTTACAGCTCCGGGTAGAGCGGGTGCTTGGCGGCGAGCGCGCTCACCCGGGCCTTGAGGGCCTCGGCCTTCTCGCCGTCGAAGCCGGGCTTGAGGGCCTCGGCGATGACGTCGGCGACCTCGCGGAAGTCCGCGGCGTCGAAGCCGCGGGTGGCCAGCGCCGGGGTGCCGATGCGCAGGCCGGAGGTGACCATCGGCGGGCGCGGGTCGTTCGGGACGGCGTTGCGGTTGACCGTGATGCCGACCTCGTGCAGGCGGTCCTCGGCGTCCTGGCCGTTGAGCTCGCTGTTGCGCAGGTCGACCAGGACCAGGTGCACGTCGGTGCCGCCGGACAGCACGGAGACGCCGGAGGCGGTCACGTCGTCCTGGAGCAGGCGCTCGGCGAGGATCTTGGCGCCTTCCAGGGTGCGCTGCTGGCGCTCCTTGAACTCCTCGGAGGCCGCGACCTTGAACGCGACGGCCTTGGCGGCGATCACGTGCTCGAGCGGGCCGCCCTGCTGGCCGGGGAAGACCGCGGAGTTGATCTTCTTGGCCCACTCGGCCTTGGAGAGGATGACGCCGCCGCGCGGGCCGCCCAGGGTCTTGTGGGTGGTGGTGGTGACCACGTCCGCGTACGGCACCGGGGAGGGGTGCAGGCCGGCGGCGACCAGGCCGGCGAAGTGCGCCATGTCGACCATCAGCAGGGCGCCGACCTCGTCCGCGACCCGGCGGAACTCGGCGAAGTCCAGCTGGCGGGGGTAGGCGGACCAGCCGGCGATGATCAGCTTGGGCTGGTGCTCCTTGGCGAGGCGCTCGACCTCGGCCATGTCGACCTGGCCGGTCTTCTCGTCCACGTGGTACGCGGCCACGTTGTAGAGCTTGCCGGAGAAGTTGATCTTCATGCCGTGGGTCAGGTGGCCGCCGTGGGCCAGGTTCAGGCCCAGGATGGTGTCGCCCGGCTGGATCAGCGCGAACATCGCCGCGGCGTTCGCCTGCGCGCCGGAGTGCGGCTGCACGTTGGCGTGCTCGGCGCCGAACAGCTCCTTGATCCGGTCGATGGCGATCTGCTCGACCACGTCGACGTGCTCGCAGCCGCCGTAGTAGCGGCGGCCGGGGTAGCCCTCGGCGTACTTGTTGGTGAGCACCGAGCCCTGGGCCTCCATGACCGCCACCGGGGCGAAGTTCTCGGAGGCGATCATTTCCAGGGTGGTCTGCTGGCGGTGCAGCTCGGCGTCGACCGCGGCGGCGATCTCCGGGTCGAGCGCGTGGAGGGACTGGTTCAGGACCGTCATGAGGGGGTCTCCCGGTCAGGCGCCGGTGAAGGCGGTGTAGCCGTCGGCGTCGAGCAGCTCGTCGGTCGCCTCGACCCGGACCTTGAACAGCCAACCGCCCTCGAAGGGCTCCGAGTTGACCAGGGCCGGCTCGTCGATGACGGCCTGGTTGACCTCGGTGACCTCGCCGGTGGCGGGGGAGAAGAGGTCGCTGACCGACTTGGTGGACTCAAGCTCGCCACAGGTCTCACCCGCGGTGACGGTGTCACCCACCGCAGGGAGCTGGACGTAGACGATGTCGCCGAGGGCGTCGGCCGCGTGCGCGGTGATGCCGACCGTCGACACCCCGTCCACGGCGGCGGTCAGCCACTCGTGCTCCTTGGTGTACTGCAGGTGCGTGGGGTTGCTCATGACGTCATTCTCCAGGATCGCGGGAGGGGAGGGCGCGGCCGTCCGCTGGGCGGACGAACCGGAAAAGGACTGCGGGGAGGGTCAGCGGGCGCGCTTGTAGAACGGCAGCGCGACGACCTCGACCGGCTCGGCCTTGCCGCGCACGTCCACCGCGACGGCGGTGCCCGGCTCGGCGTGCGCGGCGTCCACGTACGCGATGGCGATCGGCTTGCCCAGGGTCGGGGACGGCGAGCCGGAGGTGATCCGGCCGATCACGGCGCCCTCGGCGTCCACCACGGAGTACTCGGCGCGCGGGACGCGCTTGCCCTCGGAGACCAAGCCGACCAGCTTGCGCGGCGCCTTGGCCTCGGCCGCGGCGGCGGCCTCCTCCAGGGCCTTGCGGCCGACGAAGGCGCCGCCGTTGGTGGTCTTGTCGAAGCGCACCACCCGGCCGAGGCCCGCGTCGAACGGGGTCAGCCCGGTGGACAGCTCGTGCCCGTACAGCGGCATGCCCGCCTCCAGGCGCAGCGTGTCGCGGCAGGACAGGCCGCACGGGACCAGGCCCTCGGCGGTGCCGGCCTCGGTCAGCGCGGTCCACAGGTGCTCGGCGTCGGCGGGGGCGCAGAACACCTCGAAGCCGTCCTCGCCGGTGTAGCCGGTGCGGGCCAGCCAGACCTGGCGGCCGGCCACGGTGGCGGGCAGCAGGGCGTAGTACTTGAGGCCGGGCAGGTCGGCGTCGGTCAGCTTGGCCAGGATGCCGTTCGCCTCCGGGCCCTGGACGGCGAGCAGCGCGTAGGCGTCCCGGTCGTCGCGGACGGCGGCGTCGAAGCCGGCCGCGCGCTCGGTCAGCGCGTCCAGCACCACCTGGGCGTTGGAGGCGTTGGCGACCACCAGGTACTCGTCCTCGGCGGTGCGGTAGACGATCAGGTCGTCCAGGATGCCGCCGTCCTCGCGGCAGATCATGGTGTAGCGGGCGCGCAGCACGCCGAGCGCCGAGATGAAGCCGACCAGCGCGTGGTCGAGCAGCTCGCCGGCCTGCGGGCCGGAGACGGTGATCTCGCCCATGTGCGAGAGGTCGAACAGGCCGGCCCGGGTGCGGACCGCGAGGTGCTCCTCGCGCTCGCTGCCGTAGCGCAGCGGCATGTCCCAGCCCGCGAAGTCGGTCATGGTGGCGCCGAGCGAGCGGTGCAGCGCGTCGAGCGCGGTCAGGCGGAGGGACACGGCGGGACTCCCGGGATCTGGAAACGGGCAGGCTGGGGCGAATCTCCCCCATCTGTCGTCGAACCTGAGAGCTTCGCCGCCTCCTGACAAGGATGGCGGCTTGCACCGTGGGTGGGCGCACGGCGCGGCCGTGTCCACTTTCCAGATCTGCCTAGCCCGGGCGGTAGGGGTGCCTGAGAGATTCCGGGGAGGACTTGCTCCTTCGGCGCCGGTCGCGGCCTGAGCAGGCCGTTCCGGCTCTCCCGCGCGGGTTCGAGCGGCCGGTATGAAGTTTGGGCGGGCCCATCATGGCATGCCGGGGGCACCCGGTGGGAGAGGGGCCCGGTCACACCTCCGCACGGGGGGCGCCCGCGCGCCGCTAACCTGATCGCAACCGCGGATGTGGAGGGGCGAGATGGGGTTCCCGCTGGACGGGGTGCTGGAGGGCGGGGCCTGGCCGGCCAACGAGCTGGAGCAGGTGCTGACGGCCGCGCTCGGCGACCCCGGGGCGACGCCCCGGGTGATCGAGGTGCTGGCCCGCAGCCAGGTGTGGATCCCGCTGCCGTCCGGCACCGCGCCGGACGCCGACTCGCTGGACCTGCCGACGCTGGAGCTGGCCGGTGCGCCGTACGTCCCGGTGTACTCCTCGCAGGAGCAGTACCTGCAGCACTGCCCGGGCATCCCGTTCGCGATCGCCCCGATGTGGGAGTTCGCCCGCGGGCTGCCGCTGGGCATCGGCATCGCGGTCAACCCGGAGGCGCCGGTGGGCATCCCGGTGCCGCCGGAGGGCGTCGGCGAGCTGCGGCGCGGGCCGCGCGGCGAGCAGTGGGAGGCGCAGGGGGTGGCCGAGGGCGCCCGGGTCGCGCTCAAGGAGCCCGAGCCGCACCAGGAGCCGTACGCCTTCCTGGCCGCCGCGACCGGCGAACTCGTCGCGCTGCCGGGCGTCCTGACGGCCCGTCGGGCACTGGCCCGGGTGGAGGGCGAGCCGACCCTGCTGTACGTCGGCGTGCAGCTGGACCCGGCGGCCCCCGCCGACCCGGCCGAGGTGAACACCGCGCTGGGCCGGGCGCTCGGAACCGCGCCGCCCAGCTGGGGCGTCCACCTGGTGCTGCTCGACCTGGTGGCCGACCCGGTGGTGGAGTGGATGCTGGGGCGGGTGCAGCCCTTCTACGTGCGGCCGTGACGGCGGATCCGGCCCGGCGCGCGGGGCCGGCGGCATGACGGCCGCCGGGTCCGCCCCATAGGGTTGCCCGGTACACCGGAGCACGGCGGAACGGACGACAGAGAGTAGGGCGGCGACGTGACGGGAGCGGTCGGCGACCCGGGGGCGGTCGAGCGCGCCCTCGCAGCAGTCGCGCCGGAACGCTGGGAGGCGTACGAGGGGCTGCTGCGCGCCCTGGCCGGCGGACAGGTCTGGATGCTGCTGTGGCACGGCAGCCCCGGCAGCCCGGACGCCCAGTACGGGAACATGGACGTCGGCGGGCACGGCTACGCGCCCTGCGCGACCTCCCCCGGGCAGCTCGCCGCCAGCGGCTGGACGCGCGCCCACGAGGTGGTCTCCGGGCCGGAGATCGCCGCCTCGCTGTACCGCTCGCGCTGGGGCCTGTGGCTCGACCCGCACCGCCCCGGCGGCGGCGTCGGCGTGCCCTGGGCCGACCTGCGGCGGATCGCGCTCGGCCTGGACCGGCTGCCGGCCGGCCCGCTGCGGATCTCCGAACCCCCGGTGCAGGGCTCGCCGTTCTTCTCCGTGCTGGAGCAGCAGGCGGGCGAGGTGCGGCCGCTGCGCTCGCTGCGCCGGGCCTGGGTGCAGCCGGTGCTGGGCGAGGGCTACCTGGCGATCGGGCTGGACCTGTACGACGCCTCGCCGCCGTCCGTGGAGGCGGCCCGGGCGCTGGTGCAGCGGGCCGCCGCGCAGGCGCCCGACGGGCCCGGCGTGTCCACCGTGATGATGGCGGACGAGTACGACCCGGTGGCGATGTGGATGTGGGCCAACGCCCGGCCGTTCTTCGACCGGCAGGGCGCCCCGCAGGCCCAGCCCACCGGCTTCGGTTACGCAGCGCAACCGCCGGCCGGGCCCGCCCAGGGGTGGCCGCAGGCGCCCTGGCCGGGTTATCCGGGCCGTTGAACCTACCCTGACGCTCCGTCGAAAAACCCCCGCCCCGACCTTTTCCCCGGTCGGCGGGGGTTTTTTGCCACCTCATGATCTACGCGCGCCATCCCTTGTGCCACCTGGCGTTTTCCCGCCAGTGGCGGGGTGTCGTCAGTGCGCCCCTTGACGGACGCGTAACAGCTGTGTGAAGAGCGATATGCGCTCGCAACGGAAGTGCATGCGGACAGATCACAGTTAGGCATCCTTCGGCATGGGGGTCTTCCGCCGGGTACGTCCCATGACAGAGAGTGCTGCGCAATGCGGGGCGCGAGCCGAACCTCACGAAGGTGAACGCGCCCCCGCCAGAGCATGAACCGCACGACGCGTTTCTCCGTGCGGCAGCACCGTGCACTTCGGAGTCCCTCCCCGCCGGGGAGCGGCCCCGCTCGGCGACCTCCGACCGGGAGGCGACCCGGGGGAACCCGCACCACCAGCAACGCCCTGCTTGCTCAACGCACTTCTGCACCGCCGCATCGGCGTCCGGCACCACCGAACCGCTCTGCACTTCCGCACCGCACGCGACTCCGTGGGCCGGCCACCGTCGGCGAGGGGAACGAACTGACTCATGACCACACCCACCGAGACCTCGGGTCCGGCGGCCGGCGCGCAGCCTGACGGCTCGTCAACCACCGAGCCGCCCAAGAAGATCGAGGGACGCTCACCCGGCCGCATCGCCTGGGAGCGCCTCAAGCGCGACAAGGTCGCCCTGGCCGGCGGCGCCGTGGTGATCCTGCTGATCCTGGCGGCCGTCCTGGCACCGGTGCTCACCGCGCTGTTCGGACACCCGGTCGACGAGCCGCACCCGGACCAGATCAACCCCGACCTGGGCCTGCCCAAGGGCTCGTTCGGCGGCATCAGCGGCGACTACCTGCTGGGCGTCGACCCGACCTTCGGCCGCGACGTGTTCTCCCGGATCCTCTACGGCGCCCGGATCTCGCTGCTGGTCGCGCTCGGCGCGGCCGTGGTGGCGATCACCATCGGCGTGGTGCTGGGCATCATGGCCGGCTACTTCGGCGGCTGGGTGGACTCGGTGATCAGCCGGGTGATGGACGTCCTGCTGGCCTTCCCGCAGCTGCTGTTCAGCATCGCGCTGGTGTCGGTGATCCCCAACTCGGTGCTGGGGCTGGGCGACACGACCGTGCGCGTGATGGTGCTGATGACGGTGATCGGCTTCTTCGGCTGGCCGTACATCGGACGCATCGTCAGAGGCCAGGCGATGTCCCTGCGCGAACGCGAGTTCGTCGACGCCGCCCGCAGCCTCGGTGCCGGCCGCGCGCACATCCTGTTCCGCGAACTGCTGCCCAACCTGGTGGCGCCGATCCTGGTCTACACGACCCTGATCATCCCCACCAACATCCTGAACGAGGCGGCGCTCAGCTTCCTCGGGGCCGGCGTCCGGCCGCCCACCCCGTCCTGGGGGCAGATGCTCTCGGACGCGGTGGGGATCTACCAGGCGGATCCCACCTACATGGTGATCCCCGGTCTCGCCATCTTCATCACCGTGCTCGCCTTCAACCTCTTCGGTGACGGCCTGCGTGACGCTCTCGACCCCAAGGGCAACTGAGCCCGCAACTCTGGAGGTTCCCCAACCCATGAAGCGAAACAGGACGCTCGCGGCCGCCGCGCTGGTGGCCACCCTCGCCCTCACCACCGCCGCGTGCGGCGGCAGCAAGGGCGGCGGCACGGGCGGCGACAACGCCTCCGGCAAGGCCGGTGCGGCGGGCTTCAACGCGGCGGCCGAGAAGGTGGTGAACCCGTCCACCACCAAGGGCGGCACCCTCAACCTCTGGACCACCACCGACGTGGACTCGCTCGACCCCGGTCGCGCGTACTACGCCTCGGTGTGGAACTACGAGCGCTTCTACACCCGCACCCTGCTCGCCTTCGACGGCAAGCCGGGCAAGGACGGCCTGCAGCTCGTCCCCGACCTGGCCTCGGCCAAGCCGGAGATCTCCGCCGACGGCAAGACCTACACCTTCAAGCTGAAGCCGGGCCTGAAGTTCGAGGACGGCTCGGTCATCACCTCGAAGGACATCAAGTACGGCATCGAGCGCATCTTCGCGCAGGACGTCGTCTCCGGCGGCCCGACCTACCTGATCAACGAGCTGGACCAGGGCCAGGACTACAAGGGCCCCTACACCGACACCGACCCGAACAAGCTCGGCCTCAAGTCGGTGCAGACCCCGGACGACACCACCATCGTCTTCACCCTGGCCAAGCCGAACTCCGACTTCCCGTACCTGCTGGCCATGGGCTCCGCCGCCCCGGTCCCGCAGAAGCTGGACACCGGTGCCCAGTACGGCCAGAAGCCGGTCTCCTCCGGCCCGTACAAGTTCAAGTCGGTCGAGCCGGGCAAGGAGTACGAGCTCGTCCGCAACGAGAACTGGGACCCGGCCTCCGACCCGTTCCGCAAGGCGCTGCCGGACACCGTCAAGCTGACCGTCACCACCAACGCGGACGACATGGACTCCCGCCTGCTGGCCGGCACCGCCGACCTCGACTGGGCCCAGACCGGCCTGTCGCAGGCCGCCCAGGTCAAGGTGCTCCAGGACCAGTCGCTCAAGGCCAACACCGACGACCCGTACAACGGCTTCATCCGGTACGTCACGATGGCCCCGTCGGTCGCCCCGTTCGACAACCAGCACTGCCGCAACGCGGTGCTGTACGCGGCCGACACCACCGCCCTGCAGACCGCCCGCGGCGGCTCGGTCTCCGGCTCGCTGTTCGGCTCGATGCTGCCCCCGAACATCCTCGGCTCCGACGACTACGACCCGTTCGGCCTGACCAAGGGCAAGCCGAACCTGGACAAGGCGAAGGAGGAGCTGAAGGCCTGCGGCAAGCCGGACGGCTTCAAGACCACCATCGCGGTGCGCGGCAACAAGCCGAAGGAGGTCAACTCCGCGGTGGCGCTGCAGACCGCGCTGAAGGCCGTCAACATCGACGTCACCGTCGACCAGTACGACGGCAAGCTGATCTCCTCGGTGATCGGCGCGCCCGACGTGGTCAAGTCCAAGGGCTACGGCCTGATCGTGATGGGCTGGGGCGCCGACTACCCGACCGGCTCCGGCTTCCTGCAGCCGCTGGTCGACGGCCGCTTCATCGCCCAGAACGGCAACAACAACTACGCCGAGATCAACGACCCGGAGATCAACGGCTGGTTCGACCAGGCCGCCCAGGAGACCGACCCGGCCAAGGCCGCCGACCTCTACAAGAAGATCAACCACAAGGTGGTCGACGGCGCCTACTACCTGCCGATGGTCGCCGACAAGGCCCTGAACTGGCGCAACCCGCGCCTGACCAACGTCTACATCTCCGACGCCTTCGGCGAGGTGGACTTCCAGGCGCTCGGCGTCTCCGACGGCAAGTGACCTGACCTCCCCCTAGTTCGCACCGCTAGTCCGAAGGGCAGGTGAAGGCCCTGCCCGGGCCGGCCGCGGCGCCCCCACCGGGGCGTCCGGCCGGCCCGCGGCAGGGCCGACCGCAGTGCTCGTGTATCTCGTCAGGCGACTGATCAACGTCGCCTTCATGCTGTTGGTGGTCGCCGCGGTGACCTTCGGCATCTTCTTCATGGTGCCGAAACTCACCGGAACCGATCCCGCGATGCTCTACGTGGGCAAGATCGCGGACAAGGCGGCGGTCGAGGGAATCCGCCACAAGATGGGCCTCGACAAGTCGATCATCGAACAGTTCTGGCTCTTCCTGCGCGGGGTGTTCGCCGGCCGCGACTACAACGCCGGCACCGACATGACCCACTGCGCGGCCCCCTGCCTGGGCTACTCGTTCAAGACCGAGCAGGCGGTCTGGCCGCTCCTGCTCAACCGGGTCGGCGTCGACGTCTCGCTCGCGGTCGGGGCCTCCGTGCTCTGGCTGGTGTTCGGCACCGCCACCGGCGTCATCTCGGCGCTGCGCCGCGGCACCGCGCTGGACCGCATCACCATGACCGTCGCGCTGGCCGGCGTCTCGCTGCCGATGTACTTCACCGGCCTGGTCGCGCTCGCGCTGTTCGTCAACCAGCTCGGCTGGTTCCCCAACAACTACACCGACTTCGCGGACGATCCGGTCTCCTGGTTCCAGGGGCTGGTGCTGCCGTGGGTGACCCTGGCGTTCCTGTTCGCCGCGACGTACGCCCGACTCAGTCGGGCCACCCTGCTGGACGTCCTGGGCGAGGACTACATCCGCACCGCGCGGGCCAAGGGCCTCAAGGAACCGGTGGTCATCGGCAAGCACGCCATGCGCTCCACGCTGACCCCGATCCTGACCATCTTCGGCATGGACCTCGGCGGCCTGCTCGGCGGCGCGGTGCTCACCGAGAAGACCTTCAACCTGCGCGGACTCGGCTACGAGGCGGTCACCTCGATCCAGTCCAGCGACCTCCCGGTGATCATGGGCGTGACCCTGTTCGCCGCGTTCTTCATCATCATGGCCAACCTCGTGGTGGACATGCTGTACGCCGTCGTCGACCCCCGGGTGAGGCTGACATGAGCAACACCGACAAGCCCAGCCCGGCAGACAAGAGCTTCCTGTCTGTCCGCGACCTGAAGGTGCACTTCCCGACCGACGACGGACTGGTCAAGTCCGTCAACGGGCTCAGCTTCGACCTGGAGCGCGGCAAGACCCTCGGCATCGTCGGCGAGTCCGGCTCCGGGAAGTCCGTCACCTCGCTGTCGATCATGGGACTGCACCGCACCGGCACCAAGCGCGGCGCCCCGCAGATCACCGGCGAGATCTGGCTCGACGGCGAGGAGCTGATCGCGGCCGGCCCCGACCGGGTGCGCAAGCTGCGCGGCCAGAAGATGGCGATGATCTTCCAGGACCCGCTGACCGCGATGCACCCGTACTTCACGGTCGGCGCCCAGATCGTCGAGGGCTACCGGGCCCACCACCCCGGCGCCTCCAAGAAGGAGGCCCGCACCCGGGCGGTCGAGATGCTCGACCGGGTCGGCATCCCGCAGCCCGACAAGCGGGTCGACAACTACCCGCACGAGTTCTCCGGCGGCATGCGCCAGCGCGCCATGATCGCCATGGCACTGGTCAACGACCCCGCGCTGCTGATCGCCGACGAGCCGACCACCGCCCTCGACGTCACCGTCCAGGCGCAGATCCTCGACCTGATCCGCGACCTGCAGAAGGAGTTCGGCTCGGCGGTCGTCATCATCACCCACGACCTGGGCGTGGTCGCCGAACTCGCCGACGACATCCTGGTCATGTACGGCGGCAAGCCCGTCGAGCGCGGCCCCGCCGCGACCATCTTCGAATCCCCCGAGCACCCCTACACCTGGGGCCTGCTCGGCTCGATGCCCCGCCTCGACCGGGAGCTCCAGGACCGGCTGATCCCGGTCAAGGGCACCCCGCCGAGCCTGATCAACGTGCCGTCCGGCTGCGCCTTCCACCCGCGCTGCCCGTACGCCGAGCTCACCGGCGGCCGCTCCACCAGCGAGGTGCCCGTGCTCGCCGAGGCCGCGCCCCGGCACCACGCCGCCTGCCACCTGCCGATCGCCGAACGCCACCGGATCTTCACCGAAGAGATCGCGCCCCGGCTGTGAGCACGTACCACCCATTTGGAGAGCAGCGATGACGGACAGTCAGGCGGCGGTGCCGCAGCTCGAGAAGGTGCCGGCCCAGGCGCCCGGGCCCGACCGCGAACCCCTGCTGAGGGTCACCGGACTGACCCGGCACTTCCCGGTCACCAAGGGCCTGCTGAAGCGCCAGGTCGGCGCGGTGCGGGCGGTCGACGGCATCGACTTCACGGTCAACGCCGGCGAGACCCTCGGCGTGGTCGGCGAGTCCGGCTGCGGCAAGTCCACCATGGGGCGCCTGGTCACCCGGCTCGACGAACCCACCGGCGGGAAGGTCGAGTTCGACGGCAGCGACATCACCCACCTGGGCGTCGCGGCGATGCGCCCGTACCGCCGCGACATCCAGATGATCTTCCAGGACCCGTACTCCTCGCTGAACCCCCGGCACACCATCGGCACCATCGTCGGCGCGCCCTTCCGGCTGCAGAAGATCAGCACCGAGCACGGCGTCAAGCGGGCCGTCCAGGACCTGCTGGAGCTCTGCGGCCTCAGCCCCGAGCACTACAACCGCTACCCGCACGAGTTCTCCGGCGGCCAGCGCCAGCGCATCGGCATCGCCCGCGCCCTGGCGCTGCGCCCCAAGATGATCGTGGCCGACGAGCCGGTCTCCGCGCTGGACGTCTCCATCCAGGCCCAGGTGGTCAACCTGCTGGACGACCTCCAGAAGGAGCTCGGCCTCACCTACCTGATCATCGCGCACGACCTCTCGGTGGTCCGGCACGTCTCCGACCGGGTCGCGGTGATGTACCTCGGCAAGGTGGTGGAGATCGCCGACCGGGACGCCCTCTACGCCCGGCCGATGCACCCCTACACCAACGCCCTGATGTCCGCGGTGCCGGTGCCCGACCCGCGCCGCAAGGAGCGCCGCGAGCGCATCCTGCTCACCGGCGACGTGCCCTCCCCGCTCAACCCGCCGTCCGGCTGCCGCTTCCGCACCCGCTGCTGGAAGGCCCAGGACGTCTGCGCGAGCGAGCAGCCGCCGCTGGCCGCGGTGTCCACCGGGCACCAGGTGGCCTGCCACTTCCCGGAGAACGCGGGCGAGTAGCTCCTCGTTCGGGAGTCCGTCCGGCGAGGGGTCCCCCTCCGCCGGGCGGACTCCGTCGTTCGGGCGGGCCGGCGGGACTGACGGTGGCGGGTGGCAGGGTGGGGGCATGCTGCAGATCACGGTCAGGGACCAGGACGACGTCGTGCGGGTACGGGTGCCGGAGGGCGAACTCGTCGACCTGGTACGGGACATGGCCCAGTGGGAGGGCGCCTTCCTGGTCCTCCAGCGGGTCCCCGACCTGCCGGACACCTACGCCCAGGCCTGCCCGGAGGACGGCTCCTGGACGGTCGAGCACCGGGACGGCGCGCAGTCCCGGCACTTCGGGGCGCGGGTGACCGAACTGGAGCGGGTCGCCGAACTGCTGGTCGGCTGGGCCCGGCAGGACGCGGACTGGGCGGCGGGCGAGGAGTGGGAGCGGATCGACTTCGGGCCGGACCCGGAGCCCGCGCCGCTCGACCTGCCGGAGGAGGACGAGGAGAGCCTGCTGGTCGAGCTGCGGCGCCAACTGGTCGGCGGGTACGCCACCTTGGACGGGCTGGCCGAGACCGCGCAGGAGTACCTGGTCCGGGACGGGCACCGGCCGGTCGGCGCGGAGCAGGCCAAGCAGCTGGCCGACCGGCTCTGGCTGGAGCGGGTCGCCGAGCAGCGCACCTGGACCGGCGAGACCGACCCGGAGCGGCTGGCCCGGGCGTTCGGCGCGCTGGAGGCGGCCGGGATCACCGCCCGGGAGAACTTCACCTGCTGCCACAGCTGCGGCAACAGCGAGATCGGCGCGGAGGACCCGGAGGCCCGCGGCTTCGTCTACTTCCACTCCCAGAGCACCGGCCACGCCGCCGAGGGCCACGGCCTGTCGCTGCACTACGGCGGCTTCGACGGCTCGTCCGAGACCACCGCCGCGGTCGGCCACGAGGTGGCGGCCGCCCTGCGCGCCGTCGGCCTGACGGTCGGCTGGGACGGCGACCCGTCGCGGGCCGTCGAGGTGACCGGCCTGGACTGGCGGCGCCGGCTGGTCGGCTAGGCCGGTACCGGGCCGGCGCCGGGCCGGGCGTCGCGGCAGCGGCCTCCGCAGGCCAGGCTGTCCTTCGTCCGGCGCAGCCCCCGGCCGGAGCTGTTGCCGGGGGCGGGGGCGGTGCCTTGACTGGAGCGGAATGTCCCGGCTCCCGCGCGAGGGTAGGTCACCATGCTGTCGGCCAGCAGTCTGTTCCAGGAGATCCACGACGACGACCAGGCGTTCCGGCTGTTCTGCTCGATCGCCGCGAAGGGCGAGGACCAGGGCGGCTGGGAGAACGGCCGGATCGCCCGGCTGGTGCCCGACCCGGAGCTGGCGCCCAAGGTGGCCCGGCACGGCGCCGACGAGGACAAGCACGGCCGGATCTTCAAGGCGCTGATGCACAAGCGCGGCCTGACCGAGCGGGACGTCCCGGACGACACCGACTACACGATGATCCTGGAGCGGCAGGGCATCGGCCTGGCGCACACCCGGCTGCGCCGCGACGAGCCGCTGACCGAGCAGGACGTGATCACGTACCTGGCGCACAGCCGGGTCACCGAACAGCGGGCGTCCGAGCAGATGCTGATGCTGAAGCGGATCTTCGGCGACCACCCGGAGCTGGGCCGGGCGGTGCGGATGATCTCCAACGACGAGGACAACCACCTGGCGTTCTGCCACGAGGAGCTGCTGCGGCTGGCGCACCACGGGCACGGGCGGGCGATCCTGGACACCCTGCAGTCCACCGCCCGGGCGGAGATCCGCACCTACCGGGACGTCAGCCTGGCCGTGATGGCGCACCTCGGGGAGCTGCTGCGCTGGCCGCGGGCGAAGTCGGCGGCGCTGGCGGCGGGCATCCACGCGGTGTACGCGTACGAGCGGGCGGGCGGCTGGCGGCGGATGACCACGCTGCGGATGCCGACCCGGCTGAACGCGCTGGGCGGGCCCGCGCCGCACGAGCAGTTCGCCTGACCGCCCGGCGGCGGGCGGCGGGAGGCCGGTGTGCACACTGACCAGGTGACCTCCGAGATCTTCCCGCACAACGTCCAGCAGACCCTCGACCTGGTGGGCATCTTCGTGTTCGCGCTGTCCGGCGGCCTGATGGCGGTCCGCAAGAACATGGACATCTTCGGCATCTGCGTGCTGGCCGAGGCCACCGCGCTGGGCGGCGGCATCCTGCGGGACCTGGTGATCGGGGCGCTGCCGGTGGCCGCGTTCACCAGCTTCGGGTACTTCCCCACCCCGCTGGTGGCGGGGGTGGTGGTGTTCTTCCTGCACCCCGAGGTGGAGCGGATCACCCGGGCGGTGATGGTGCTGGACGCCGCGGGCCTGGGCCTGTTCTGCGTCACCGGCACCATCAAGGCGCACACCTACGGCCTGGGCGCCGTCCCCTCGGTGGCCTGCGGCATGCTGACCGCCGCGGGCGGCGGCGTGATCCGCGACCTGCTGGCGATGGAGCCGCCCTCGCTGCTGCGCTGGGACCGCGAGATCTACGCCGTCCCGGCGCTGGTCGGCTCCGCCGTGGTGGCGGTGCTGATCGCGGCCGGGGAGCTGACCCCGCTGAACGCCGCGCTGGCCGCCGTGGTCGCGTTCACCATGCGGATGCTGGCGCTCAAGTACGGCTGGCGCGCACCTCGTGCTTGGCACCGCAACGGTTCTCGCACCAGCGAGGAGTAGGCGAGCCGCCGTACGCCAGCGAGATCGCCTCGACCGTGCAGAGCAGCTCCGGCAGCAGCTTGCTGAGCTCGGTCACCGAGGCGATCCGGACCGGGGCGGAGATCGAGCAGGCGGCGATCGCGGTGCCCTCGGTGCCGGCGATCGGGGCGGCGATGCAGTTCACCGACTCCTGGTACTCGGCCTGGTCCACCGCCCAGCCGCGGCGGCGCACCTCGGCCAGCTCGGCCCGGAACTCCTCCGGGCCGCGGATCGACTGCGGGGTGCGGGCCGGGAAGTCCGCCGCGTCGAGGAACGCGGCCAGCTTCTCCGCGGGCAGGTCGGCCAGCAGCACCTTGCCCGCCGCGGTGGCCACCGCGGGCGCCCGCTTGCCGATCCGGCTGGCCTCGCCGAGCCAGCTGCGGCCGTGGTCCGGGTACTTGGCCTCGACCTTGTCGAGGTACAGCACCTCGTCCTCCTCCAGCACCGACAGGTGCACGGTGTGCCCGTAGCGCTCGTTCAGCACCGCCAGGTACGGGGCGGCGACCTGCCGGATGTCGATGCCCTCCAGCGCCTGGTGGGCGAGCGCGAACAGCCGGCCGCCGAGCCGGTAGCGCTGGTCGGACTGCCGGTGGACGAAACCGTGCTCCTGCAGGGTGCGCAGCAGCCGCAGCGCGGTGGACTTGTGCACGCCGATCTTCGCGGCGGCCTGCTCCAGCGACGCCGGGCCCTCGCCGAGCGACGCCAGGATGGTCAGCGCGCGGTCGACCGTCTGGGACACGGCCCCTCCCTCTCACATCGGCGTGGCCGGAAGGCTAACGGCGCGTTGCAGAGGGTGCAATGGCCAAATCGTGACTCTGCGGCCGCCTACACTGGTCCCGCTATGGCTTACCTCGACCACGCCGCCACCACCCCGATGCTGCCCGAGGCGATCGCCGCGACGGCGGCGCAGTTCGGGGTGGTCGGCAACGCCTCCTCGCTGCACGCCGCCGGACGGCGGGCCCGCAGAGTGGTCGAGGAGTCCCGGGAGTCGCTCGGCGAGTCGCTGGGCGCCCGCCCCAGCGAGATCGTGCTCACCGGCGGCGGCACCGAGTCCGACAACCTGGCGGTCAAGGGCCTGTACTGGTCCCGGCGGGACGCCGACCCGGCCCGCCGCCGGGTGCTCAGCAGCCCGGTCGAGCACCACGCGGTGCTGGACGCGGTGCACTGGCTGGCCGAGCACGAGGGCGCCGAGGTCGAGTACCTGCCGGTCGACGCGCTCGGCCGGGTGCACCCCGAGGCGCTCCGGGAGGCGATCGAGCGGGCCCCGGAGACGGTCGCGCTGGTCACCGTGATGTGGGCCAACAACGAGGTCGGCACCGTCCAGCCGATCCGCGAACTCGCGGCCGTCGCCGCCGAGTTCGACGTGCCGATGCACTCCGACGCGGTGCAGGCGCTCGGCCAGGTGCCGGTCTCCTTCGCCGACTCCGGGCTGACCGCGCTCACCGTCACCGGCCACAAGGTCGGCGGCCCGTACGGGGTCGGCGCGCTGCTGCTGGCCCGCTCCGCCAAGCCCGTCCCGCTGCTGCACGGCGGCGGCCAGGAGCGCGACGTGCGCTCCGGGACGCTGGACGTGCCCGGCGCGGCCGGGTTCGCGGTGGCCGCCGCGCTGGCCGTCGAGCGGCAGCCCGGCTACGCGGCCGCGGTCGGCGCGCTGCGCGACGAACTGCTCGCGGTGGTCCGCGCGGCCGCGCCCGACGCGGTGCTCAACGGCGACCCGGGCGCCGACGGGCGGCTGCCCGCCAACGCGCACTTCTCCTTCCCCGGCTGCGAGGGCGACGCGCTGCTGATGCTGCTGGACGCGGCCGGCGTGGAGTGCTCCACCGGCTCGGCCTGCTCGGCCGGCGTCCCGCAGCCCAGCCACGTGCTGCTGGCGATGGGCGTCGACCCGGAACTCGCCCGGGCCTCGCTGCGCTTCTCGCTCGGCCACACCTCCACCGCCGCCGACGTGGCGGCGCTGGCCGCCGCACTGCCGGGCGCGGTGGAACGGGCCCGCCGGGCCGGGCTGGTGCGCGCCGCGCGCTGAGGCCGGGTTTCCCTCCCGGGCGGAACCTTCTGTTACCGGACGTATTCTGGGGGCATGGACGCCCCCCTGCCCGAGCGCACCGTCCGCGACCTCACCGGGATGCTGGTGCAGGCCGCGCACGCGATGAACACCCGGCTGTCGCTGGCCCTGGCCGAGATCGACAGCTCCCCGCGCAAGCACTGCGTGCTGGTCCACGCCCTGGAGGGCGGGCGCACCCAGTCGCAGCTGGCCGCGATCGCCGGGCTGGACAAGACCACCATGGTGGTCACCGCCGACGAGCTGGAGCGGGACGGCCTGGCCGAGCGTCACCCGTCCGCGACCGACCGGCGGGTGAAGGTCATCCACGTCACGCCCGCGGGCGCCGAGCTGGTGCGGCGCGGCGAGGTGATCGTCGACCGGGTGCACGGGGAGGCGCTGGGCGAGCTGTCGGCGGGGGAGCGGCAGGTGTTCGTGGACGCGCTGGACCGGCTGCAGCGGTCGGCGGAGCTCCCGGCGGCGGACGAGGCCGGCGGGGTGCGCAAGCCGCGGCGGGCCCGGCGGGGATAGCCGTCCCGTTCAGGATCGTCTACTACAAAACTATCTGCTACGGTCTCTCTTATCGGGGGAGCGCGCCCACGCGTCCCCACGGAGGGGAGAGACCATGCCCGAGAACTCGTCACGCACCCGCTGGCCGGCCCTCGCGGTGGTGTGCGCCGGCATGCTGATGGTGATCCTCGACGGATCGATCACCACCGTCGCGCTGCCCGCCATCCAGACCGACCTGCACGTCGGACCGGCCGGACTGGCCTGGGTGGTGGACGCCTACGTGGTCGCCTTCGGCGGACTGCTGCTGCTCGCCGGACGCCTCGGCGACCTGCTCGGCCGCCGCCGGGTCTACCTCGCCGGGATCGCCGCCTTCACCGCCGCCTCCGTGCTCTGCGGCCTCGCCACCGGCCCCGCGACGCTGATCGCCGCCCGCTTCCTGCAGGGCGTCGGCGGCGCGACGGCCTCCGCCGTCGGCCTCGGCATGGTGGTCGCGCTGTTCCCCGACCCCGCCGAGCGGGCCAAGGCGTTCGGCGTGGTCGGCTTCACCGGCGCCGCGGGCGCCTCGCTCGGCCAGGTGCTCGGCGGCGTCCTCACCGCGGGCCTCGGCTGGCACTGGATCTTCTTCATCAACCTGCCGATCGGCGCCGCCGCCGTCCTGGCCGGACGCCGCCTGCTGGCCGACGACCGCGGCCCCGGCCTCGGCGCCGGCGCCGACGCCCCCGGCGCCGCCCTGGTCACCGGCGGACTGATGCTCGGCGTCTACACCATCGTCGAGGGCGGCCCGGCCGGCTGGACCTCCGCCCGCACCCTCGCCACCGGCGCCGCCTCGCTCGTCCTGCTCGCCGCCTTCCTGCACCGGCAGGCCCGCGCCGCCACCCCGCTGCTGCCGCTGCGGATCCTCGCCCGGCGCACCACCGCCCTCGCCAACCTGGTCCAGATCCTCATGCTGGCCGCGCTGTTCGGCTTCCAGATCCTGCTCGCCCTGTACCTCCAGCAGGTCCAGCACTACGGCGCGCTGGCCACCGGCCTGGCCATGCTGCCCGCCGCCCTCACCATCGGCGCCGTCTCGCTGCTGCTCGCCGCCCGCACCATCGCCCGGATCGGCGAACGCCGCACCCTGCTGCTCGGCCTGGCCCTGCTCACCGTCGGCATCGCCCTGCTCACCCGGCTCCCGGCCGGACACCTCGACTACGCCGCCGACGTGCTGCCCACCCTGCTCAGCGCCGCCGGGTTCGGCCTCGCCGCCACCGCCCTCACCGCCCTCGGCATGGCCGACGCCCGCCCCGAGGACGCCGGACTGCTCTCCGGCCTGCTCAACACCACCCAGCAGGTCGGCGCCGCGCTCGGCGTCGCCGTCCTCACCGCGCTGGCCGCCGGACGCGGCACCGGCGGCTTCCACCTCGCCTTCGGCACCGGCGCCGCGCTGCTGCTCGCCGCGTTCCTGCTGGCCCTCGCACTGCCCCGGCACCGGCCCGCCGCACCGGCCGGGGAGCCCGTCGCCGAGCCGCCCGCCCTGGTCCACGGGTGACGGCCGGGGCGCCGCCCGTCCCCGTTACGCTTGGAGGCACCATGACTGACTTCCCCGGCGCCCCGACCACCCCGTCCACCGGCCGCCTGCGCGTGCTCGCCGCGATGTCCGGCGGCGTCGACTCCGCGGTCGCCGCCGCCCGGGCCGTCGAGGCCGGCCACGAGGTGACCGGCGTCCACCTGGCGCTCGCCAGCAACCCGCAGTCCTTCCGCACCGGCGCCCGCGGCTGCTGCACCCTGGAGGACTCCCGGGACGCCCGCCGCGCCGCCGACGTGATCGGCATCCCGTTCTACGTCTGGGACTTGGCCGAACGCTTCCGCGAGGACGTGATCGAGGACTTCGTCGCCGAGTACGCCGCCGGACGCACCCCCAACCCGTGCCTGCGCTGCAACGAGAAGATCAAGTTCGCCGCGCTGCTCGACAAGGCGATCGCGCTCGGCTTCGACGCCGTCTGCACCGGCCACTACGCCCGGATCGTCGACCACGCCGACGGCACCCGCGAACTGCACCGCGCCGTCGACGCCGCCAAGGACCAGTCGTACGTCCTCGGCGTGCTCGACGCCGAACAGCTCGCGCACTCGCTGTTCCCGCTCGGCGACACCACCAAGGACGTCATCCGGGCGGAGGCCGAGCGGCGCGGCCTGGCCGTCGCCAAGAAGCCCGACAGCCACGACATCTGCTTCATCACCGACGGCGACACCCAGGGCTTCCTGGCCGAACGCCTCGGCACCGCCCCCGGCGACATCCTCGACGCCGACGGCACCAAGCTCGGCGAGCACGACGGCGCGTACGGCTTCACCATCGGCCAGCGCAAGGGCCTGCGGCTCGGCCGCCCCGCCGCCGACGGCAAGCCCCGCTACGTCCTCGACATCTCCCCGGTGAACAACACCGTCACCGTCGGACCGGTCGAGGGACTCGACGTGCACGCCCTGACCGCCATCCGCCCCCGCTGGTGCGGGACCCCCGCCGTCGGCGAGGGCCGCTACACCGCCCAACTGCGGGCCCACGGCGAGGAGGTGCCGGTCACCGCCGTGCTGGGCGACGACCAGCTGCACGTCCGGCTCGACACCCCGGCCCGCGGCATCGCCCCCGGCCAGGCCGTGGTGCTGTACGACGGCACCCGGGTGGTCGGCTCGGCCACCATCGCGAGCACCGAGCGGGCCGTCGGGGTCTAGGGTTCCTCACTCGAAGTCGGCCTGTTCCCAGTGCGACAGCGGCGGCATCACGACCGCCTCGCCGTCCAGGGCGCTGCGCAGGACCTCGCGCAGCCGCTCGTCGTCCAGGACCGCCCGGTAGTCGTGCAGCGGGGAGAGCCGGCGGTCCAGGGACAGCGCGTGCTCCACGGCGGCCCGGACCCCGGGGGAGAGCGGGCCGCGCCGGGACAGCTCGGCGACGGCCGCGACGGCGTCCAGGTACAGGTTCCGGTCTTCCTTGTACCGCCAGGCCGGCGGCACCCGGAGCAGTCCGCGCGCCGCCGTCTCCGGGTCCGAGGGCGGCTTCGGGCCGTCGGCGGTGCCGTCCCAGGCCGCCAGCAGCCGGGCGCCCGGATGGTTCCACGGCCAGGCGTGCGACTCGCCCTCCCTGGCCCACTCCGCGACCTGCGGGCGCAGCACCGCCGCGTGCCCGTGCAGCGGGAGCAGCGCGTCGTACGGTTCGGGGCGGCGCGGGTCGCCGGTGGCGTAGCCCCGGCCGTTCTCCCGCTCCACCGCCGTCAACCGCCGCACCAGGCCGGGCAGGACGCGCGGGTCGCCGATCCGGGCCAGCGCCCAGCGCGCCTGGTCGGCGGTGGTGCCGTCGAGGAA
Organism: Kitasatospora cineracea; assembly: GCF_003751605.1. Taxonomy (NCBI): domain Bacteria; kingdom Bacillati; phylum Actinomycetota; class Actinomycetes; order Kitasatosporales; family Streptomycetaceae; genus Kitasatospora; species Kitasatospora cineracea. The sequence goes on along the minus strand of NZ_RJVJ01000001.1, from coordinate 141,675 downwards.
CTCGTCACCGTCGGCGTCCGCCAGCAGGGCGTGCAGGGCGTCGGCGTACGGGGCGGCCGCACGGCCCAGCACCGCCAGGACGGCCGCTGCCCGGTGCCGGACCTCCGAGGCGGGCGAGGACAGTAGCGCGCCGGCGGTAGCGGGCCAGAGCGGGCCGGCGGACGGGAGAGCCAGCAGCGGGTGCCAGCCGGCATCCAGCGCAACCTCGCACAGTTCGTGGCGGCCCGCCTCTGCGGCCGCTCGGGCCAGCCGGACGGTGAGGTGCGCCGCGAGGCGCAGCGGCAGGCTGCGGCCGGTCCAGATGATCTCCCGGCCCAGTGTCGCCGGGTGGTCGTCGTCGGGCTCGGTCCACAGCCGCTCGACGGCGGCGGGCGCCGCCGGGTCGAGGACGGCCGCCACCCACTGGTCGGCCCAGCGCTCCGGCTCGGCGGCGTCCAGCGCGGCCAGCCCCCACAGCGCGGCCAGTCGGTGGGCGGCGGCGTCCGGGCCGTCGGCGCCGTTCAGGGTGTCGGTGAGCAGTGCGCGGGCCGCGTCGTCGGCCGGGTCGGCCACCTCGCCCAGACGGATCAACTGCTTTGCTCGAAACCAGGGTTCGCTCTCCTCGGGGATCCGCGCCAGCAGCGGTGCCGCCCGCTCCGTCAGGTGCAGGGCCGTTCGGCGGACCTCCAGGTCCGGGTCGGCCAGCAGCGGTTCCAGGGTGGTGCGGTGTTCGCGCCAGGCGGCGGCCCAACCGGGTGCGATCCGTTCGGCGGCTTCCTGCCGACCGACGCCGACCAGGTGCAGCAAGGTGTTCAGCAGCTCTTCCCGGTTCGGTCGGTCCGGTTCGCGGACCAGGGCGACCAGGAAGGGCAGCGCGGCGGGCGCGGCCGGGTCCATGCCCTTGTCCCAGCGGTACAGCGACAGTTCCCAGGTGGTCGGCTCGTTCCGGGCGGCCCGCCGCAGCTGCTCCAGCACCGGTTCGCCGACCTGGTCGGCCAGCCGCCGCCATGCTTCGTCCACCATCGTCACGCGCGGCATGGTGGCAGGCCGGGAGCCCGGTGGGCCAAGGGTTTTCCGGGGGCGCCGGAGGACTGCCGGGAGGGCGGGGCTCCGCTTAGAATCGGCGTCCCGGGGCGGCGACGGACAGGGGGCCTCGATGAAGGACAGGTACGTTCGCAAGCTGGACGACGGTTCGTACGTCATCAGCGACAGCCCGGGGCCGATGCCGGGCGGGGGGTACGGCAGGAACGAGGGCGGGTCCGACGACGTCTTCGAGTCGGTGTGGTCGATCGCCATCGCCTCGACCATCCTGATGTGGCTGCTGCGGGTGGGGGTCTTCCCGGGCATGCCCGCGGTGGTGTGCTGGGGCCTGTCGGTGCTGCCGGCGGCGGCGATCGCCGTCCGGCTGGCGTTGAAGTTCACCAACCTGTGGGGCCGGTTCCTGTCCTGGGCGAGCGCCGCCGTGCTGCTGGCCGCGTTCGTCTACTGGGGGCTGCTGCTCTAATCGGTTTGACCTGGGCACACGGGCCGGTGGTAGGACTGGGAGCACTATGAACATCACGGTCTTCTGCTCCGCCAACTCCCTCGACGCCAAGTACACCGCCCCGGCGGCCGAGTTCGCCCGGCTGCTCGGTGAGGCCGGGCACACGCTGGTGTGGGGAGGGTCGCACGCCGGGCTGATGGGGCAGCTCGCCGACGGGGTCAAGGCCGCCGGCGGGCGGCTGGTCGGGATCTCGGTGGAGTTCCTGCGGCACAAGGCGTACGAGGGTGCGGACGAGCTGGTGACGATGCCCGACCTGCCGACCCGGAAGGCCGAGCTGCTGGCCCACGGGGACGCGCTGGTGGTGCTGGTCGGCGGGGTCGGGACGCTGGACGAGATCACCGAGGTGCTGGAGCTGAAGAAGCACGGCCTGCACGACAAGCCGGTGGTGGTCCTGGACAGCGAGGGCTTCTACACCGGCCTGCGCCTCCAGTTGGAGCGGATGGACGCCGAGGGCTTCCTGCCCCGTCCGCTCGCCGAGTTGGTGGCCTTCGCGCAGACCCCCGCCGAGGCCCTCGCCCACCTGTCCGCGCACCAGCCCCAGTAAGGAAGACCGTCGTGGGTGTCCACCTGATCACCGGAGCCGGCTCCGGCATCGGCGCCGCCGTCGCCGACAAGCTCACCGCCCGCGGCGAGGAGCTCTGGCTGCTCGTCCGCGACGCCCGCCGGGCCGCCCAGCTGCGCGAGCGCTACCCCGAGGCGAAGACCCTGGTCGGCGACCTGGACGATCCGGCCAAGCTGTCCTGGGCGTTCGGGCACCAGACGCTCCCGGTCGAACTCGACTCGCTGCTGCACGTCGCGGGCGTGGTCGAACTCGGCACCGTCGCGGAGACCCCGGTCAAGGCCTGGCAGCACCAGCTGAACGTCAACGCGGTCGCGCCCGCCGAGCTGACCCGGCTGCTGCTGCCCTCGCTGCGGCTGGCCCGCGGCCACGTGGTGTTCGTCAACTCCGGTGCCGGGCTGCGGGCCGACCCGACCTGGGGCTCGTACGCGGCCAGCAAGTTCGCGGTGCGCGCGCTGGCGGACGCGCTGCGGCAGGAGGAGCACGCCAACGGCGTCCGGGTGACCAGCGTCTACCCGGGCCGGACGGCCACCCCGATGCAGCAGAAGGTCCACCAGCAGGAGGGCGCCGCGTACGACCCGGAGCGCTGGATCGCGCCGGAGTCGGTCGCCACCGCCGTCCTCACCGCGATCGACCTGCCGCGGGACGCCGAGATCACCGAGATCACCGTCCGGCCGGGCAAGTAGCCGGGACGCCGAGGGGCGCGGGCCGTTTCCCGCGCCCCTCGCGCGCCTCGTAGGCTCTCCCCCGTGACTGACGTGGACGTTTTCGCGGAGCTGGCCGGCGCGGCGACCGGGGTCGGGTCGATGCCCGGCACGGACGTGCGGGAGATGGCCCGGGGGGTGCTGGCCGAGCTGGAGCAGCTGCCGCACCTGCCCGAACTGCCCGCGCGCGGGCCGGGCGCCGACATGATCGGGCGCGGCGCCGGGCTGCTGACCGAGCTGTTCGTGCAGACCGAGCCCAGCGGGTGGCGCTTCACCGACCGCCCCGGGCGGGACACCAAGCGGGCGGTGTCCTGGCTCGGCGAGGACCTGGACGCGCTGGAGGAGTACACCCAGGGCTACGCCGGGCCGCTCAAGGTGCAGGCGGTCGGGCCGTGGACGCTGGCCGGCTCGATCGAGCTCCGGCACGGCGAGAAGGCGCTCAGCGACCCCGGCGCCTGCCGCGACATCGCGGGCTCGCTCACCGAGGGCCTGCGCCGCCACCTCGCCGACGTCCGCCGCCGGGTCCCCGGCGCCACCGTGGTGCTGCAGCTCGACGAGCCGCTGCTGCCCGCCGTGCTGGCCGGGTCGGTGAAGACCGCCAGCGGCTTCCAGCGGCTGCGCGCGGTCGACCGCCAACTCGCCGAGCAGGCGCTGCGCGAGCTGATCGGCGGCCTGGACGCGCCCGTCCTGGTGCACAGTTGCGCGCCCGGGGTGCCGATCCCGCTGCTGCGCCGGGCCGGGGCCGCCGGGATCAGCCTGGACTTCGGCCTGCTGACGGAGCGTGACGACGACGACCTGGGCGAGGCGGTCGAGGGCGGCACCCTGCTGCTCGCCGGTGTGGTGCCGTCCACCGACGCGACACCCGCCGAATCAAAAGCGGTGTCGGACCCGGCCGGTAGTGTCCAGGGTGTCAGGACGTTGTGGCGCAGGCTGGGGCTGGCCCCCGAACTGCTGGGCCGCCGGGTGGTGGTGACGCCGACGTGCGGGCTGGCGGGGGCGTCCCCGGCGTACGCGCGACGGGCACTGGCCGTGGCGGTCCGGGCCGCCCGGAGCCTGGTGGACAACCCGGAGTGACGAGCGAGGAGGACGGCGCGGTGGCGGCTGTGGAGGGCTGGGAGGAGATCCCGGCGGAGGTGCGGACGCGGCACGCCGAGCTGGCGACCGAGATCGAGGAGCACCGGGCCCGGTACTACGACCAGGACGCCCCGGTCATCAGCGACGCCGAGTTCGACGTCCTGATGCGGGAGTTGGAGGCGCTGGAGGCCGCGCACCCGGCGCTGGTGACGCCCGACTCGCCGAGCCAGAAGGTCGGCGGCGGGTCGACCGGGCAGTTCGCCCCGGTGGTGCACCGGGAGCGGCTGCTCAGCTTGGACAACGCGATGGACGACGAGGAGCTGGCCGCCTGGGCCGAGCGGGTCGCCACCGAACTGTCCGGCATCGACTACCACTACCTGTGCGAGCTGAAGGTCGACGGCCTGGCCGTCAACCTGACGTACGAGCGCGGCGAGCTGGTGCTGGCCGCCACCCGCGGCACCGGCGTGGTCGGCGACGACATCACCGCCAACGTCCGCACCATCGCGGGCATCCCGCACCGGCTGCACGGCGAGGACGTCCCGGAACTGGTCGAGATCCGCGGCGAGGTGTACTTCCCCACCGAGGAGTTCGACGCGCTGAACGCCTCCTTCGCCGAGGAGAACGAGCGCCGCCGGCAGGAGAACGAGGAGCGCGCCAAGGAGGGCAAGCGGCCCCGGGCGATGATCCGGCTGTTCATGAACCCGCGCAACGCCGCCGCCGGTTCGCTGCGCCAGAAGGACCCGCACGTCACCGCGTCCCGCCCGCTGCGGATGGTGGTGCATGGCATCGGCGCCCGGGTCGGCTTCGACATCGACTGCCAGTCGCACGCCTACCGGCTGCTGCACGACTGGGGCCTGCCCACCGCCCGGCACAACGAGGTGGTCGGCACGCTCGACGAGGTGCGGGCGTTCATCAAGCGCTTCGGCGAGCAGCGGCACTCCGTCGAGCACGAGATCGACGGCGTGGTGGTCAAGGTCGACGAGATCGCCCTGCAGGGCCGGCTCGGCTCCACCTCCAAGTCGCCGCGCTGGGCGATCGCCTGGAAGTACCCGCCGGAGGAGGTCACCGGCAAGCTCGCCGAGATCAAGATCGGCATCGGCCGCACCGGCCGGGCCACCCCGTACGCGGTGCTGGCCGCGCCGGTGAAGGTGGCCGGCTCGATGGTGCAGTACGCCACCCTGCACAACCAGCAGGTGGTCAAGGCCAAGGACGTGCTGCTCGGCGACACCGTGGTGCTGCGCAAGGCCGGCGACGTGATCCCGGAGATCCTCGGCCCGGTCTACGACCTGCGCGACGGCAGCGAGCGGGAGTTCGTGATGCCCGCGCAGTGCCCGGAGTGCGGCAGCGACCTGCGCCCGATGTCCGAGGGCGACATCGACCTGCGCTGCCCCAACGCCCAGCACTGCCCGGCCCAGGTCCGCGAGCGGATCGCCTTCCTCGGCGGCCGCCAGTGCCTGGACGTCGAGGGCCTCGGCTACGTCGCCGCCACCGCGCTCACCCAGCCGCTGGAGCCCGCCGACCCGCCGGTCGGCGACGAGGGCGACATCTTCGGCCTCACCGAGGAACAGCTGCTGCCGATCAAGGTCCTGGTGCGCGACCCGAAGACCGGCATGCCCAAGCCGGACGACAAGACCGGCCTGGAAAAGAAAGTTTCCTTCTTCGCCACCACCTCCGGCGCGCCGAAGAAGAACACCGGCGTCCTGCTGGAGAACCTGGCCGCCGCCAAGGACCGCCCGCTGTGGCGCTTCCTGAACGGCCTGTCGATCCGGCACGTCGGCCCGGTCGCCGCCCAGGCGCTGGCCCGCGAGTTCCGCGACCTGGACCGGATCTTCGCCGCCGACGAGACCGAACTGGCCGCCGTCGAGGGCGTCGGGCCGACCATCGCCCGCGCCGTCAAGGAGTGGCACGCCGAGGACTGGCACCGGGAGATCCTCCGCAAGTGGCGGGAGGCCGGCGTCGCCTTCACCGAGCAGGGCGCCGAGGAACAGGGCGAACGCCCGCTGGAGGGCCTGACCGTGGTGGTCACCGGCACCCTCGCCGGGCACACCCGGGACGGCGCCAAGGAGGCGCTGACCTCGCGCGGAGCCAAGGTCACCGGCTCGGTGTCGAAGAAGACGCACTTCGTGGTGGTCGGCGACAACCCCGGCTCCAAGTACGACAAGGCGGTCCAACTGGGCGTCCCGGTCCTGGACGACGCGGGCTTCACCGTCCTGCTGGAGCAGGGCGCGGACGCCGCCCGGGCGCACCTCGGGCTCGAACCCGCGGACGCGCCGGCGGCCGCCGACGGCGATCCGGACGGAACCGGCGCGGTGGGGGAGAATGCCGGAGAAGAGACGGCGGAGAAGGTTTCCTGACGGGTCGTTATCGTCCTGATGCCGCGTCAGCCGGGTGTTCGAGAAGGAAATCGGGCATTGTGTCACTGAACAACGCGCGGATATGACGTTGCGCTCAGAGGTGGCCCGAAAGTGCGCCCAGGCGGTGCACCCCGGCTTACCCTGGGCGCTACGAACTGTCAGCAGGAGTGTGTGGCGCCGGCCTTCCCGCCGGAGCCCCGGGGACACGCCCTCGTCTGACGTCCACCGGCACCTCTGAGGAGAGGGGTGCCTCACCGTGAGGCGGCCCCGCCGGGGGGTGGGCCCGACGGAGGACTGGGCTTATGGATCGTACGACCGGCGGCGCGCCCACACGCCCGCCGCAGGGGGTGGCAGGGGCGGTCCTGCTGCTCGGCGTGCTGCTGGCCGGGGCCGCGCCGCTCATCCCGCTGGCCGTCCTGGTGTACCGCTACGAACCCGAGCTGCTCCCGCTGTTCGCGGTTCCCCTGGCCGTGCTGGTCGCCGCCTGGCGGATCGCCCGCGACCGGGCCCGGGACCAGCTCACCGACCCGCTCACCGACCTGCCCAACCGGCAGGCCCTGCTGATCGCCACCCAGGAGGCGCTGGCCCGGCACGAGGCCGAACCCGGGTACAGCGTCGGCCTGATCCTGCTCGACCTGGACCGCTTCCGCTCGCTCAACGACGCCCTCGGCCACACCGCGGGCGACCGGCTGCTGGTGCACATCGCCCGCCGGCTGCACCGCGCCCTGCGCACCGGCACCGGCCACCCCCGGGACGGCGAGGACGGCACCGCGCTGCCCCCGCCGCTGCGCCGCGGCGAACGGCCGGTGGTGGCCCGGATGGGCGGCGACGAGTTCGCCGTGCTGCTGCCGGGGGTGGGCAGCCCCGACGTGCTGGAGCGCACCGCGAAGGCGCTGATCGCCGAACTCGCCGCACCGATCCGGCTGGACGGCCTGCTGCTGGTGCTGGAGGCCAGCGCCGGGGTCTGCGTCTACCCCACCCACGCCCAGGACGCAGAATCGCTTCTGCGACGCGCCGACGTGGCGATGGGCCACGCCCAGCACAGCCGCAGCGGCGTCGAGCGCTACGACGAGGCCCGCGACCTCGACACCCCCTACCGGATCGGCCTGCTCGGCGACCTGCGCCGGGCCATCGAGATGAACGAGGTGCAACTGCACTACCAGCCCAAGGTGGCCTTCGACGGCAGCGTCGTCGGCCTGGAGGCGCTGGTGCGCTGGGACCGGCCCGGACAGGGACGGGTCGCGCCGGACGAGTTCATCGCCCTCGCCGAGTCCTCCGGACTGATGCCCCGGCTCACCGACTACGTGCTGGAGAGCGCCGTCGGACAGATCGCCCGCTGGCGCCACCAGGGCCTGATGGTGCCGGTCGCCGTCAACGTCTCGCCGCGCGACGTCCTCAACCCCGGCTTCGCCGCCCGGGTCGCCGGACACCTCACCCGGCACCAGGTGCCCGCCGCCGCCCTCCAACTGGAGATCACCGAACGGCTGCTGCTCGACGACAGCCGGCGCGCCGCCGACACCCTCGCCGAACTGCGCCGCTACGGCGTGCGGATGTCGCTGGACGACTTCGGCACCGGGCACTCCTCGCTGGTGCGGCTGCGCAGCCTGCCGGTCGGCGAACTCAAGATCGACCGCTCCTTCGTCTCCCGGATGGTCGCCGACGACCACGACGCCGCCGTGGTGCGCTGCTCGGTCGAGCTCGCCCACTCGCTGGGGCTCACCGTGGTCGCCGAGGGCGTCGAGGACGACGAGACCTGGGAGCGGCTGCAGGACATGGGCGTCGACGCCGTCCAGGGCTGGCTGGTCTCGGCCGCGCTGCCCGCCGACCAGGCCACCGCCTGGCTGCTGGTGCGGCGCAACGACGCACCGCCGGTGGAGTCGCTGCCGCGCTGAGCGCACCCGCGCGGGGCCCGTCCGGGACGTCCCCGGGCGGGCCCCGCGCCGCGTGTGCGGCGGCCCATGGTGCCCTACGGCAGCCTGTGGTACCCCGCGGTACCCATAGGATGGCCCCTTAGGACCGAAAGGACCGGGCGTGCCCAGCGGGCAAGGCCCGGCCCACCAGAACTCACCCTTGAGGATCGCTGCATGCCTGGCATCACGCGCGAGGAGGTCGCCCACCTCGCCCGGCTGTCGCGTCTGGAGTTGCAGGCGGAGGAGTTGGACCACTTCGCCGAGCAGCTCGACGTGATCATCGGCGCGGTCGCCCGCGTTTCCGAGGTCGCGGGGCAGGACGTCCCGCCGACCTCCCACCCGCTCCCGCTCACCAACGTGATGCGCGCGGACGAGGTGCGACAGTCGCTGACCCCGGAGCAGGCGCTGTCCGGCGCCCCGGCCAGTGAGGACCAGCGTTTCCGCGTGCCGCAGATCCTCGGGGAGGACTGACCGAGATGACCGAGCTGATCAAGTACACGGCGGCCGAGACGGCCACCGCGATCGCCAAGGGCGAGGTCTCGGCCGTCGAGGTCGCCCAGGCCCACCTGGACCGGATCGACGCCGTCGACAAGAAGGTCAACGCCTTCCTGCACGTCGACCGCGAGGGCGCGCTGGCCGCGGCCCGCGCCGTCGACGACAAGCGCGCGGCCGGCGCCGAACTCGGCCCGCTGGCCGGCGTGCCGCTGGCGCTCAAGGACGTGTTCACCACCCGGGGCATGCCGACCACCTGCGGGTCGAAGATGCTCGAGGGCTGGATCCCGCCCTACGACGCCACCCTGACGAAGCGTCTGAAGGACGCCGACGTCGTCATCCTCGGCAAGACCAACATGGACGAGTTCGCGATGGGCTCCTCCACCGAGAACTCCGCCTACGGCCCGACCGGCAACCCGTGGGACCTCACCCGGATCCCCGGCGGCTCCGGCGGCGGCTCGGCGGCCGCGCTGGCCGCCTTCGAGGCGCCGCTCGCCATCGGCACCGACACCGGCGGCTCGATCCGCCAGCCCGGCGCCGTCACCGGCACCGTCGGCGTCAAGCCCACCTACGGCTCGGTGTCCCGCTACGGCCTGGTCGCCTTCTCCTCCTCGCTCGACCAGGGCGGCCCGTGCGCCCGCACCGTGCTCGACACGGCGCTGCTGCACCGGGCGATCGCCGGGCACGACCCGCTCGACTCCACCTCCATCGACGCCCCCGTCCCCGACGTGGTCGCCGCCGCCCGGATGCGCGACGTGCGCGGCATGCGGATCGGCGTGGTCAAGGAGTTCGCCGGCGAGGGCTACCAGGCCGGCGTCATGCAGCGCTTCGAGGAGTCCGTCGAGCTGCTGCGCGAACTGGGCGCCGAGGTCGTCGAGGTCTCCTGCCCGTCGTTCACGCTGGCGCTGCCCGCGTACTACCTGATCGCCCCGTCCGAGTGCTCCTCGAACCTCGCCCGGTTCGACGCCATGCGCTACGGCCTGCGGGTCGGCGACGACGGCACCCGCTCCGCCGAGCAGGTCACCGCGCTCACCCGCGAGGCCGGCTTCGGCTCCGAGGTCAAGCGCCGCATCATCCTGGGCACCTACGCGCTGTCGTCCGGCTACTACGACGCCTACTACGGCTCCGCGCAGAAGGTCCGCACCCTGATCTCCCGGGACTTCGACGCCGCCTTCGCGGGCGTCGACGTGCTGGTCTCCCCGACCACCCCGACCACGGCATTCCCGATCGGCGAGCGGGCAGACGACCCGATGGCGATGTACCTCGCCGACCTGTGCACCATTCCCTCGAACCTGGCGGGCAACGCGGCCATGTCGCTGCCCTGCGGGCTCGCCCCGGAGGACAATCTCCCGGTCGGCCTGCAGATCATCGCCCCCGCGATGGCGGACGACCGCCTCTACCGCGTGGGCGGCGCCGTCGAGGCCGCGCTCAACGACAAGTGGGGCCACGCCCTGCTGGAGGAGGCACCGGCACTATGAGCAAGATCGAGAAGGCCAAGGGCTGGAAGCACTCGAAGCCCGGCCTCTGGCTGTCCATCGGCACCAGCGCCTTCGGCGCCGTCTCCATCGCCAAGGACATCCGCGGCGCCCGCGCCGACAACGACACCCTCAAGCTGATCAACGCCGTGGTCGGCGCCGCCGCCCTGATCACCGGCACCGCGCTCCTCGTCCGCGAGCTCAAGCGTCTCGGCGACGACGACGTCCTGCTCGGCTGAACCTCCCATGACTGAAGAAGGGACGCTGTGAGCGTCATGAGCCTGGTCTCCTACGAGGAGGCTCTCGCCTCGTACGACCCGGTGATGGGCCTTGAGGTCCACGTCGAGCTGGGTACCAAGACCAAGATGTTCTGCGGCTGCTCCACCGAACTCGGTGCGGAGCCCAACTCGCAGACCTGCCCGACCTGCCTCGGCCTGCCCGGTTCGCTGCCGGTGGTCAACGCGGTCGGCGTGGAGTCCGCGATCCGGATCGGGCTCGCGCTGAACTGCGAGATCGCCGAGTGGTGCCGGTTCGCCCGGAAGAACTACTTCTACCCGGACATGCCGAAGAACTTCCAGACCAGCCAGTACGACGAGCCGATCGCCTTCAACGGCTACCTCGACGTGCAGCTGGAGGACGGCGAGGTCTTCCGGGTGGAGATCGAGCGCGCCCACATGGAGGAGGACACCGGCAAGTCCACCCACGTCGGCGGCGCCACCGGCCGGATCCACGGCGCGGAGTACTCGCTGCTGGACTACAACCGGGCCGGCATCCCGCTGATCGAGATCGTCACCAAGCCGATCGAGGGCGCGGGCCACCGGGCCCCCGAGGTCGCCAAGGCGTACGTCGCCGAACTGCGCGAGCTGATCCGGGCGCTGGGCGTCTCCGAGGCCCGGATGGACAAGGGCCAGATGCGCTGCGACGTCAACCTGTCGCTGCGCCCCAACGGCACCGAGACCTTCGGCACCCGCAGCGAGACCAAGAACGTCAACTCGCTGCGCAGCGTCGAGCGGGCCGCCCGGTTCGAGATCCAGCGGCACGCCACGGTGCTCGGCGACGGCGGGACGATCGTCCAGGAGACCCGGCACTTCCACGAGGAGGACGGCTCCACCACGGCCGGCCGGATCAAGGACAACGCCGAGGACTACCGGTACTTCCCCGAGCCCGACCTGGTGCCGGTCGCCCCGGCCCGGGAGTGGGTCGAGGAGCTGCGGGCCTCGCTGCCGGAGCTGCCCCGGGTCCGCCGGGCCCGGCTGCAGGCCGAGTGGAACCTGTCCGACAAGGACATGCAGTCGGTGCTCAACGCCGGTGCGGTGGAGCCGATCTCGGAGACCATCGCGGCCGGCGCCCCCGCCGACCAGGCCCGCAAGTGGTGGATGGGCGAGCTGGCGCGGCGCGCCAACGAGACCGGCACCGAGCTGTCCGAGCAGCCGATCACCCCGGCCCAGGTGGCCCGGGTGTGCGCGCTGGTCGCCGAGGGCAAGCTCAACGACAAGCTGGCCCGCCAGGTCATCGAGGGCGTCCTCGCCGGCGAGGGCGAGCCGGACGACGTGGTCGCCGGGCGCGGCCTCGCCGTGGTCTCGGACGACTCCGCGCTCGGCGCGGCCGTCGACCAGGCGATCGCCGACAACCCGGACGTCGCCGCGAAGATCCGCGACGGCAAGGTGCAGGCGGTCGGCGCGCTGGTCGGCGCGGTGATGAAGACCACCCGCGGGCAGGCGGACGCGGCCCGGGTCAAGGACCTGATCCTGGAGAAGCTGGCCTGAGGTCCCTAAGGCGGTACGGCGGGGCCTAAGGAGGCTGCTTAGGCCCGCCGGGCACGGTGCCCGTCCCCGGGTGGGGGCGGGCACCGGCGTTTTCCCCGCCCGGCGGCCCGCGGAGATCGGGCAGGCTCCCGATGTGGTGCACCCCCCTGGGGGCGGAGGCTGGACACCAGCACGCAACGAGGGGAAAACACCGTGTACGAGTACGAGTTGTTCAAGGTACGGGAACGCGAACTGCACGACCGGGCCGCCGCCGAACGGCTGGCCCGGGAGGCGGCCGGTGCGCGCGCCGGGCTGGTCGGGCGGGTGGTGCGGGCGGTCCGCCGGGAGGCCGCGCCGCGGGTCAAGTCCGGTGCGGAGCAGGGCCGTTCGAGCGCCGTGGCGGGCTGTGCCGGATGACCGGCGGGCCCGGCCGGTCCGACGGGTGGGATAACCGCTCGGCCCTGTTCGAGGGCTGTGGCATGCTCACGGGCATGGAGCAGACAGTCAGCCCGGTCTTCGTCGGACGCGGCCGGGAGAGCGGCCTGCTCGGGGCCGGCCTGGACCGGGCGGGGGCGGGGGAGCCGAAGGCCGTGCTGGTCGGCGGCGAGGCGGGGGTCGGCAAGACCCGGCTGCTGGAGGAGTTCCTGGCCCGGGCCGAGGCGGACGGCGCGGTCACCGCGCTGGGCGCCTGCCTGGAGGTCGGCGCCGAGGGCCTGCCGTACGGGCCGCTCTCGGCCGCGCTGCGCCGCCTGCACCGGCGGCTCGGCCCGGAGCTGGAGCGGGCCGCCGCCGGGCTGGAGGGCCACCTCGCCCGGCTGCTGCCGGACTTCGGCGAGGCCGACGGCGAGGGCAACGACGAGTACGGCCGGGCCCGGCTGTTCGAGCACACCACCCGGCTGTTCGAGCGGCTGGCCGAGGACCGGACGGTGGTGCTGGCCATCGAGGACCTGCACTGGTCGGACCGCTCCACCCGGGAACTGCTCGCCTACCTGGTCCGCACCCTGCACCGCTCCCGGGTGCTGATCGTCGCCACCTACCGCACCGACGACCTGCACCGCCGCCACCCGCTGCGCCCGTTCCTGGCCGAACTCGAACGGCTGCGCACCGTCCAGCGGATCGAACTGGACCGCCTGGACCGGCCCGAGGTGGCCGCCCAACTGGCCGGCATCCTCGGCCCCGAGCCGCTCGGCCGGGACGTGGTGGACCGGATCCACCGCCGCTCCGAGGGCAACCCGTTCTTCGTCGAGGAACTCGCCGCCGCCTACCGGGACGGCTGCCTGGCCTGCGTCACCGAGTCGCTGCGCGACATCCTGCTGGTCCGGGTCGAGGCGCTCCCCGAGGAGACCCAGCGGATCGTCCGGATTGCCGCCGAGGGCGGCTCCCGGATCGAGCACGCCCTGCTCGCCGCCGTCGTCGCCGAGAACGGCCCCGACGGCTCCCGCACCGGCGAGGACCAGCTGATCGCCGCCCTGCGCACCGCCGTCGGCGCCAACATCCTGCGCCCCGACACCGACGGCGAGGGCTACCGGTTCCGGCACGCGCTGGTCCGCGAGGCGGTCTCCGACGACCTGCTGCCCGGCGAACGGCAGGGCATCAACCGGCGGTTCGCCACCGTCCTGGAGGCCGACCCGTCCCTGGTCCGGGCCGAACAGCGCACCGCCCGGCTCGCCGACTACTGGTACCACGCCCACCAGCCCGCCCGGGCGCTGCCCGCCGCCCTCGACGCCGCCCGCGCCGCCCGCCGCCGCAACGCCTTCGCCGAGCAGCTCACCATGCTCGAACGCGCCATCGAGCTCTGGGACACCGTCTCCGAACAGGTCCTCGCCACCACCCTGCGCCCCTACGACTGGGCCGAGACCTACCCGCCCTGCGCCTGCGACGACGGCGAGCACCACGACTGCGAGCGCCTGCAACTCGTCGACGTGCTGGCCGAAGCGGTGGTCGCCGCCCGCCGGGCCGGCGACCGCGACCGCGGCCAGGGCCTGGCCCGCCGCGCCCTCGCCCTGGTCGACGAGACCGGCAACCCGCTGCGCGCCGCCTGGTTCCGGCTCCAGCGCGCCAAGATGCTCGACCAGCTCAAGCGCAGCGGCGGCCTGGAGGAGATCCAGTACGCCCACCGCCTGGTCCGGGGCCTCGGCCCGTCCGCCGTGCAGGCCGAGGCGCTCGCCCTGGAGGCCGCGCACGGCCTGCTCCGCAACCCCGGCCCGGACGCCGTCGCCACCGCCGAACGCGCCGTCGACGTCGCCCGCCGGGCCGGCGAACCCTCCGTCGAGGTGCACGCCCGGGTCACCCTGGCCGGACTGCTCGGCGACTTCGAGGACGCCGAACGGGCCGTCGCCCTGCTCGCCGAGGCCGTCGAACTGGCCCGCCCGCTCGGCAACGGCGACGTCCACACCCGCGGCCTGAACAACCTGGCCAGCCTGCTGCTCTCGGTCGGCCGCGCCGAGGAGGCCGCCACCGCCGCCCGCCAGGGCCTGGAGGCCGCCCGCGGCAGCGGGCTGATGCTCAACACCGGCCCGATCCTCACCGGCAACCTCGCCGAGGCGCTGCTCGCCACCGGCCGCACCGAGGAGGCCGCCGCCGTCCTCGCCGACTGGGACGACAAGCCCGAGGCCGACACCCACGGCGAGTTCATGGACCGGCTGCGCGGCGAACTCGCCCTGCTCCGCGGCGACCTGACCGCGGCCGAGACCCACTGGAACACCGCCCACGCCAGCGGCGGCGGCGGCGCCCAGCCCCAGCACGTGCTGCCCACCGCCTCGCTCGGCGTCCGGCTCGCCATCCGCCTCGGCCGCCCCGAACAGGCCCGCGCCCGGCTCGCCGAAGCCCTCGACGGCACCGTCCTCACCCGGCAGGGCGGCCACCTGCTCCCGCTGCTCACCCACGCCGCCGAGGCCGAGGCCGACCAGCACCCGCGCACCCCCGAGGGCGAGGCCGCGCTGGCCCGGATCGCCGCCGAGGCCGCCCGGATCACCCCGCGCTGCGACCTCGACCGCGGCTGGGCCGCCCTGCTGGCCGGCGAACTCGCCCGCGCCGCCGGCCGCCCCACCGCCGAGCACCGGCAGCGCGCCGTCACCGCGCTGCGCGCCGCCGCCCTGCCCGGCCCGCTCGCGCTGGCCCTGCTGCGCGCCGCCGAGGACAGCGCCGCCGCCGGAGACCGGGAGAGCGCCGCCGCACAGCTCCACGAGGCCGCCGAACTCGCCCGCCGCCGCGGCGACCTGACCACCCGCCGGGACGCCGACCTGCTGGCCGCCCGACTCGGCCCGGTCCGCCGGGCCGCCGCCGACCCCGAGCCCGGCCCCGGCCTCGGCCTCACCCCGCGCGAGCGGGACGTGCTGCGCCAGCTCGCCCTCGGCCGGAGCAACCGGCAGATCGCCGAACAGCTGTTCATCTCGCCGAAGACCGCCAGCGTGCACGTCTCCAACATCCTGGCCAAGCTCGCCGTCACCGGCCGCGGCGAGGCCGCCGCACTGGCCCACCGGCTGCGGCTGTTCCCGGACGAGGAGCCCGCCACCAGCGGCTCCTGACGCCCCGTCGGACCCCGCGCCACCGCCCTCCCGCCCCGCGCCGCAACCCCCGTCGCTCCGGGCCGCAGCCCCTCCCGCCCCCGCGCCGCAGCCCCCGCCGGCGGTCCCCCGCCGCCCGCCCGCCTGCGCCGAACGGGCGATCCCGGTCCCAACCGGCTTCACGCCACCTGCGCTTCATTACTCTAAGTTGAGCGGACGTGCCAGTGCGTGACCGCAGTGGTGTAGGGTCCGAAGCGGGAACACCGGTACGGCCACGGGCCGGAGGGGGAGATGTCGATTGAACTCCACCGAGTCGGTGCTGCCTGCCCGTACCCCGCTCAGCCGGCTGACGGCCGCGCTGCTCGCGGTGCTCTGCGCCGGGTACGCCGCCGGCGCCGCCGTCGGCTGGGGGTCGAGCGAACTCGCACTGGTGATGGGGGACTTCGGTCTCGCCGGGGCGGCCCTCGTGGCCGCCCTGTCCTGTCTGGCGCACGGCGTCGCGGTGGGCGGCCACACCCGGCCGGCCTGGCTGCTGTTCGGGCTCTCCTCGGCGATGGTGGCCTTCGGCAACGGCGCCTGGGGCTGGTACGAGGTGGTGCTCCGGCAGCCGCTGCCGCCGGACTCGATGGCCGACTACGCCTTCCTGCTGTTCGCCCCGCTGGCCATCATCGGCCTGCTGGTGCTGGCCCAGCGCCCGCGCACCCCGGCCGGCTGGCTCTGCCTGCTGCTGGACGGCTGGCTGGTGGCCGGTTCGCTGTTCACGCTCAGCTGGAGCCTGGCGCTCGGCCGGGTCGCGGCCGGCGACGGCGACGACCCGCTGAAGCTCGCCCTCGGCCTCGGCTACCCGGTGCTGGACATCCTGCTGGTCAGCCTGGTGGTCGGGCTGCGCTTCCGGGGCCGGGACGGCAACCGGGCCGCCGTGCACACCGCGATGATCGGCCTGGCGCTGACCGTGGTCTGCGACGCGCTGTTCACCACCCCGCAGTTCCACAGCGACTACCACTCCGGCGAACTGCTGGACGCGGGCTGGTTCGCCGGCTCGCTGCTGCTCGCCTGGGCCCCCTGGCAGCACGGCCGCCACCCGTCCCGCGAGCACCCGTCCGCGCAGGGCTCGCCGCGCCGCCGGGTGGCCTCCACGTTCAGCGCGCTCACCCCGTACGCGGCCGCCGCGGTCTGCACCGCCGGCATCCTCTACAACGCGCTCGGCGGCCGCCCGCTGGACCGGGTGATGCTGGCCGCCGCCAGCACCGTCGGCCTGGCGCTGATCGTCCGGCAGGGCGTGATGCTGCTGGACAACCTCTCGCTGGCGCAGGAACTCGCCACCAAGGAGGCGCACTTCCGCTCCCTGGTGCAGGGCTCCAGCGACGTCATCATGATCGCCGGGCCGTCCGGGGCGCTGTCCTACGTCAGCCCCGCCGCGCTGCGGGTCTACGGCCGGGACCCGGAGGACCTGGTCGGCGGCAACCTGCTCAACCTGGTCCACCCCGAGGACGTCGACCGGGTGCTGGCCGAGGTCCGCCGGATCCTGGCCCGCACCAGGGGCGCCCGGTTCAGCATCGGCGAGCCCTCGGCCCGGGTCGAGTGCCGGATCCGCTCCGGCGAGGGGGAGTGGCTGCACGTGGAGTCCACCGTCAACCCGTACCGGGACGGCCTGATCCTCAACAGCCGGGACATCACCGAACGCGTCCGGCTGCAGGCCCAGTTGCAGCACAACGCGTTCCACGACCCGCTCACCGACCTGCCCAACCGGGCGCTGTTCGCCCAGCGGGTCCGGGCCGCGCTCTCCGCGCAGGGGCCGGTCGGCACCGCCGTCGCGGTGCTCTTCCTCGACCTGGACGGCTTCAAGGCCGTCAACGACACCGCCGGGCACCAGGTCGGCGACGAACTGCTGGTGCAGGCCGCCCGCCGGCTGCAGGCCGCCGTCCGCAGCGAGGACACCGTGGCCCGGTTCGGCGGCGACGAGTTCGCGGTGCTGGTGCGCGGCCGGCTCGGCCACCCGCAGGTCCGCGACCTGGCCGAACGGATCCGCGGCGCGCTCTCCGAGCCGTACTGGATCGGCGGGGCCGAACTCGGCGTCGCCGCCTCGATCGGCATCGCGTTCGGCCCCGACGCCCCGCTGCCGGTGCCCGAACCCGCGCCCGCCGCCCCCGGCGGGCCGGGGAGCGCCGGGAACGGCCCCCGCAAGGACCGCGACGGCGCCGCCGGGCCCGCGGCCTCCGCCGCCTCCGCCGCCGACGAACTGCTGCGCAACGCCGACCTGGCGATGTACCAGGCCAAGTCCCGCGGCAAGGGCCGGGTGGTGCTCTACACCCCGGCGATGCGGGCCGAACTCGACCGCCGCAGCGAACTGGAGGAGCGGCTGCGGGCCGCCGTCCGGGAGGGCTCCTTCACGCTGCTGCACCAGCCCGTGGTCGAGCTCGCGGGCGGCCGGCTCACCGGCGTCGAGGCGCAGGCCCGCTGGCGCTCGGCCGGCGGCCTGCTGCTCACCCCCGCCGAGTTCCTGCGCACCGCCGACTCCGGCGACGCCGCCACCCGGTTCGCCCGCTGGCTGCTCACCGAGGCCGTCGCCGCGGCCGCCCGCCGCCGCGCCGACGGCCCGGCCGCCCCGCCCGTCCCGGTCACCGTCCGACTCGCCGCCGAACGGCTCTGCGCCCCCGGCATGTACGAGACGCTGGCCGCCGCGCTGCGCGACACCGGGCTGCCGCCCGAACTGCTGGTGCTCGAGGTGGCCCGGACCGGGCCGGACGCGCTGGCCGACGAACTCGGCCGCCGGCTGGCCGCGCTGCGCCGCCTCGGGGTGTCCACCGCGCTCGCCGGGTTCGGCGCCGGCGGCGGCTCGCTGGGCGCGCTGGCCCGGCTGCCGTTCGACGCCCTCAAGCTCGACCGCAGCCTGGTCCAGGACGTCGCCGAGTCCACCCTGACCCGGGCACTGGCCGGCCACGCGCTGCGGCTGGCCCGCGACCTCGGCCTGGCCACCGGCGCCGACGGGGTCGACCACCCCCGGCAGGTCGCCGTCCTGCAGGAGCTCGGCTGCCGCCGCGGCCAGGGCCTGGCCTTCGACCGGCCGCTGGACGAACTGCGGCTGCGCCGGGCGCTGCTGCGCCGCGGCTACCCGGTGCCGCGGCAGCCGCAGGGCGGCCCGGGCCGCCGTCCGCTGCTCACCCCCGACCCGCGAACGGGTGGTCTGGCCGAGGCCGCCGGGGCCCGCCCCGGAGCCCCGCACCCCGGTCTCGACCTGCCGCAACGGCACGCGGTGGGCGGTCCGAGCGGTGGCCCGCATGGTGAGACGGCGGTCCCACCAGCTTGACACCCGCCACTGCGTGGGAGGAAGGTCGGTGCCATGACCACCCGAATTCTCGTACTTGGCGGGCGCGTCGGCTGAATCGCAGCCTGACGCGCCTCCCCCTCGCATGCCCTGGGCACGAGGGGTTTTTTGTTGCACGAATGCTGGTCGGCCACTGCACCACCACTGGCCTCAACCACCTGAAATCCGGACGATTGAGGCAGAGCCGGAGACCGGCCCGAACCCCTCCGCCGCCCGGGCCGGCGCCCCCCGAGCAGAACCCGAGAAGAGACAGGCAGATGACTGAGCACGCCGCAACCCCCCGCCGCGGGGACCACCCGGCCGCCCACGCTCCGGGTCCCCAGACCACCGAGACCATGACCGGCGCGCAGTCGCTCATCCGCTCGCTCGAAGCCGTGGGCGCCGACACCGTGTTCGGCATCCCCGGTGGGGCGATCCTCCCCGCGTACGACCCGCTGATGGACTCCACCAAGGTCCGGCACATCCTGGTCCGCCACGAGCAGGGCGCCGGCCACGCCGCGACCGGCTACGCGCAGGCCACCGGCCGGGTCGGCGTCTGCATGGCCACCTCCGGCCCGGGCGCGACCAACCTGGTCACCCCGATCGCCGACGCGTACATGGACTCGGTGCCGATCGTCGCCATCACCGGCCAGGTCGCCTCCAAGGCGATCGGCACGGACGCCTTCCAGGAGGCGGACATCTGCGGCATCACCATGCCGATCACCAAGCACAACTACCTGGTGACCGACCCGGCCGAGATCCCCCGCGTCATCGCCGAGGCGTTCCACATCGCCGCCACCGGCCGCCCCGGCCCGGTCCTGGTCGACATCGCCAAGGACGCCCTGCAGGCGCAGACCGTCTTCCGCTGGCCGGTCGAGACCGCGCTGCCCGGCTACCGCCCGGTCACCAAGCCGCACGCCAAGCAGATCCGCGAGGCCGCCAAGCTGCTGGTGAACGCCAAGCGCCCGGTGCTGTACGTCGGCGGCGGCGTGCTCAAGGCCAACGCGGGCGCCGAACTGCGCATCCTGGCCGAGCTGACCGGCGCGCCCGTGGTCACCACCCTGATGGCGATCGGCGTCTTCCCGGACAGCCACCCGCAGCACCTGGGCATGCCCGGCATGCACGGCTCGGTCCCCGCGGTCACCGCGCTGCAGAAGACCGACCTGCTGTTCACCCTGGGCGCCCGCTTCGACGACCGGGTCACCGGCAAGCTCGACTCCTTCGCCCCGCACGCCAAGGTCGTGCACGCCGACATCGACCCGGCCGAGATCGGCAAGAACCGCCCGGCGGACGTCCCGATCGTCGGCGACGCCCGCGAGGTGCTGGCCGACCTGATCGTCGCCGTCCAGGCCGAGTTCGACGCCGGCCACCGCGGCGACTACACCGAGTGGTGGACCCGGCTGAACGAGTGGAAGAAGACCTACCCGGTCGGCTACGAGCCCGCCCCCGACGGCCGGTTGTCGCCCCAGCAGGTGATCGAGCGGATCGGCCGGCTGGTCGGCCCGGACGCGATCTACGCCGCGGGCGTCGGCCAGCACCAGATGTGGGCCAGCCAGTTCATCCAGTTCGAGAAGCCGGCCACCTGGCTGAACTCCGGCGGCGCCGGGACGATGGGCTACGCCGTCCCCGCCGCGATGGGCGCCAAGGCCGGCAGGCCGGACGTCCCGGTCTGGGCGATCGACGGCGACGGCTGCTTCCAGATGACCAACCAGGAACTGACCACCTGCACCCTGAACAACCTGCCGATCAAGGTCGCGGTCATCAACAACGGCTCGCTGGGCATGGTCCGCCAGTGGCAGACGCTGTTCTACAACCAGCGCTACTCCAACACCGTGCTGCACTCCGGCCCCGGCCACGACGGCATCGAGCCGCCCGCCCAGGGCACCCGGATCCCGGACTTCGTGCTGCTCTCCGAGGCGATGGGCGCGGTCGGCCTGCGCTGCGAGCGCCCCGAGGACCTGGACGCGGTGATCAAGCAGGCGATGGAGATCAACGACCGCCCGGTGGTCATCGACTTCATCGTCCACCAGGACGCGATGGTCTGGCCGATGGTCGCGGCCGGCACCAGCAACGACGAGATCCAGTTCGCCCGGGGCGTGCGCCCCGACTTCGGCGACGACCTGGACTGACGGACCCACGGACCCGAAAGCGATGACCACCATGTCCAAGCACACCCTGTCCGTCCTGGTCGAGAACAAGCCCGGCGTGCTCGCCCGGATCGCCGCGCTGTTCTCCCGCCGCGGCTTCAACATCGACTCGCTCGCGGTCGGCCCGACCGAGCACCCCGACATCTCCCGGATGACCATCGTGGTGAACGTCGAGGAGCTGCCGCTGGAGCAGGTCACCAAGCAGCTCAACAAGCTGGTCAACGTGATCAAGATCGTCGAGCTGGACCAGTCCCAGGCGGTCCAGCGCGAGCTGGTCCTGGTCAAGGTCCGGGCCGACGCGGAGACCCGCTCGCAGGTCACCGAGATCGTCCAGCTGTTCCGCGCCAAGACCGTCGACGTGTCGCCCGACGCGGTGACCATCGAGGCCACCGGCTCCTCGGACAAGCTGGAGGCCATGCTGCGGATGCTGGAGCCTTACGGCATCAAGGAGTTGGTGCAGTCCGGCCTGGTCGCCATCGGCCGGGGCGCCCGCTCCATCACCGACCGCTCGCTGCGCGCGCTGGAGCGCTCCGCCTGACGCGCGCCGCCGCGAGCCGTCCCACAACCTGAGCACTGCCATCGAAGTCCGCCGGGTGGGCCTACCGTAGGAACCCCCGGCACCACCATCACGCAAGGAGATGTGCCCCCGTGGCCGAGCTGTTCTACGAAGACGACGCCGACCTGTCCATCATCCAGGGCCGCAAGGTCGCGGTCATCGGCTACGGCAGCCAGGGCCACGCCCACGCGCTGTCGCTGCGCGACTCGGGCGTGGACGTCCGGGTCGGCCTGCTGGAGGGCTCCAAGTCCCGCGCCGCGGCCGCCGAGGCCGGCCTGCGCGTGGTGACCCCGTCCGAGGCCGCGGCCGAGGCCGACGTCATCATGATCCTGGTGCCGGACCCGATCCAGGCCGACGTCTACAAGGACGCGATCGAGCCGAACCTGAAGGCGGGCGACGCCCTGTTCTTCGGCCACGGCCTGAACATCCGGTTCGGCTTCATCCAGCCGCCGGCCGACGTCGACGTCTGCATGGTCGCCCCGAAGGGCCCGGGCCACCTGGTCCGCCGCCAGTACCAGGAGGGCCGCGGCGTCCCGTGCATCGTGGCCGTCGAGCAGGACGCCACCGGCAAGGCCTTCGACCTGGCGCTGTCGTACGCCAAGGGCATCGGCGGCACCAAGGCCGGCGTCATCAAGACCACCTTCACCGAGGAGACCGAGACCGACCTGTTCGGCGAGCAGGCCGTCCTCTGCGGCGGCACCGCCGCCCTGGTGAAGGCCGGCTTCGAGACCCTGGTCGAGGCGGGCTACCAGCCCGAGATCGCCTACTTCGAGTGCCTGCACGAGCTGAAGCTCATCGTCGACCTGATGTACGAGGGCGGCCTGGAGAAGATGCGCTGGTCGGTCTCCGAGACCGCCGAGTGGGGCGACTACGTGACCGGCCCCCGCATCATCACCGCCGACACCAAGGCCGAGATGAAGAAGGTCCTCACCGAGATCCAGGACGGCACCTTCGCCAACACCTGGATCGCCGAGTACAAGGCCGGTCTGCCGAAGTACAACGAGTACAAGAACGCGGACAGCGAGCACCTGCTGGAGACCACCGGCAAGAAGCTCCGCAAGCTGATGAGCTGGGTGGACCAGGAGGCCTGATCTCCGCCCGTTCCGGTTGTACAACAAGGCTGTTCCCGTCCGGGTGATTTCGCCGGACGGGAGCAGTCCCGGTAGGACCCCGCCGATAGACTCCGAACCACGCGTCAGGCCCACAGCGTCGTGCGTCTAGCTACGCGACATGCCACCTTCCCCCCGCCCTGTGCGCGCCACCTCCGTGCGGCGGGGTGAACCGGACAGTTAAGGACACACTGTCGTGAGCAAATCTGTCGTACTGATCGCCGAAGAGCTGTCGCCCGCCACCGTCGACGCGCTGGGCCCCGACTTCGAGATCCGGCACTGCAACGGCGCCGACCGCACCGAGCTGCTGACCGCGATCGCCGACGTGGACGCCATCCTGATCCGCTCCGCCACCAAGGTGGACGCCGAGGCGCTGGCCGCCGCCAAGAAGCTCAAGGTCGTCGCCCGGGCCGGCGTCGGCCTGGACAACGTGGACGTGGCCGCCTCCACCAAGGCCGGCGTGATGGTCGTCAACGCGCCGACCTCGAACATCGTCACCGCCGCCGAGCTGGCCTGCGGCCTGCTGATCTCGGTCGCCCGCAACATCGCCCCCGCCAACGCCGCGCTCAAGGGCGGCGAGTGGAAGCGCAACAAGTACACCGGCGTCGAGCTGAGCGAGAAGGTGCTCGGCGTGGTCGGCCTCGGCCGGATCGGCGTGCTGGTCGCGCAGCGGATGTCCGCGTTCGGCATGAAGATCGTCGCCTACGACCCCTACATCCAGGCCGCCCGCGCGGCCCAGATGGGCGTCAAGCTGCTCTCCCTGGAGGAGCTGCTGGAGGTCGCGGACTTCATCACCGTCCACCTCCCGAAGACCCCGGAGACCATCGGCCTGATCGGCGACGAGGCGCTGCACAAGGTCAAGCCGAGCGTGCGGATCGTCAACGCCGCCCGCGGCGGCATCGTCGACGAGGAGGCGCTCGTCCGGGCGCTCCAGGAGGGCCGGGTCGCCGGCGCCGGCCTGGACGTCTACTCCAAGGAGCCGTGCACCGACTCCCCGCTGTTCGCCTTCGACAACGTGGTCGCCACCCCGCACCTGGGCGCCTCCACCGACGAGGCGCAGGAGAAGGCCGGCATCGCGGTCGCCAGGTCGGTGCGCCTCGCGCTGGCCGGCGAGCTGGTGCCGGACGCGGTCAACGTCCAGGGCGGCGTGATCGCCGAGGACGTCCGCCCGGGCCTGCCGCTGGCCGAGAAGCTCGGCCGGATCTTCACCGCGCTGGCCGGCGAGGTCGCCGTCCGGCTCGACGTCGAGGTCCGCGGCGAGATCACCCAGCACGACGTCAAGGTGCTCGAACTCTCCGCGCTGAAGGGCGTGTTCGAGGACGTGGTGGCCGAGACGGTGTCGTACGTCAACGCCCCGCTGTTCGCCCAGGAGCGCGGCGTCGAGGTCCGGCTGACCACCTCCAGCGAGTCGCCCGAGCACCGCAACGTGATCACCGTCCGCGGCACCCTGGCCGACGGCGGCGAGGTGTCGATCTCCGGCACGCTCTCCGGCCCGAAGCAGATCCAGAAGATCGTCGGCGTGGACGGCTTCGACGTCGACGTGGCGCTCACCGACCACATGGCGTTCTTCCACTACCAGGACCGCCCCGGCGTGGTCGGCACCCTCGGCCGGATCCTCGGCGACGCGGGCATCAACATCGCCGGCATGCAGGTCGCCCGGGACGGCGACAGCGCGCTCGCCTCGATCACCGTGGACAGCGAGGTCTCCCAGGAGGTGCTGGCCGAGATCGCCGCCGCGATCGGCGCCAAGTTCTCCCGCTCGGTCAACCTCGGCTGACCCACCGGCGACTCCGAACGGCCCTTCCGACCTTGAGGCGGAAGGGCCGTTCGCGTACCCGGGAGTGAACCCCGTCTCAGATACTAGGAAATCCAAGTAAATCTGCTGACCTCGCGGCCTCCCCGTCGTACCGTGGAGTAGTCCTACGGTGCGCCACCCCCACAACTACGGGGAGCGTGGCCCGTACGGGCCCGTACGCGGTGCGGCAGGCGATCCCTGCTCGGCGTACCCCCTCACCCCTCCCGCGCGCCGCTGCGCCCCCGCACCAAGGAGCCCGGTATGCCGTTCGTCGCAGACCGCACCACCGCCCCCACCGCCACCCCCTCCGCCGCTGCCGCCCGCGCCGCGGCCCCGCGCCGCCGCCGCGCCCTCCCGGCCGACCCGCGCACCGCCGCCGCCCTGCAGCGCGCCCTCGACCGGCGCGACAACGGCGCCCCGGCCGCCGACTGACCGCCGACCCCCCTGCTGCGCCGGACGGGTGACGGAGCGTCACCCGGGGGGTGAACCTCCTCGCCCGGCCGGTCGACGGCTCCTACCTTGGGGCCGTGCGCACCCCCCTCGGCCTCCTCGCCGCCCTCGCCCTGCTCGCCCCGGCCGCCCCGGCGGCCGCCGCCCGGCCGCCCCAGGGCCCGAGCACCACCGTGTTCGTCGAACTCACCACCGAGCCCGCCGCCACCGCCTGGCAGCGGGCCCGGGACGACGCCCGCCGCCGACTGCGCACCCCCGACCAGACCCGGCGCGCCGCCGCCACCGCGGGCAGCACCCAACGGGCCGCCGCCGACCGCTCGTTGGACGCGCTCACCGCCGCCCTGCGGCGCGCCGCCCCCGACGCCCGCCCGCTCTACCGCACCCGCACCCTGGCCAGCGGCCTCGCGCTGCGGCTGCCCGCCGCCGAAGTGCCCCGGCTGGCCGCCCTGCCCGGCGTCCGCTCGGTGCGCCCCGTCACGCCCAAGCGGCGCGCCAACGGCTACTCGGTGCCGCTCACCGGCGCCCCGCAGGTCTGGGACGGCCCCGAGGGCCACACCGGCGAGGGCGTCCGGATCGGCATCGTCGACTCCGGCATCGACTACACCCACGCCGACTTCGGCGGCCCCGGCACCGTCGAGGCGTACCGCGCCGTCGACGGCGCCAAGCCCGCCCCCGCCGCCCTGTTCCCGAACGCCAAGGTGATCGGCGGCAAGGACCTGGTCGGCGACGACTACGACCCCGACCCGGCCGCCGACCACTACCAGCCCGACCCGCACCCCGACGACAACCCGCTCGACTGCGCCGCCAACGGCCACGGCACCCACGTGGCCGGCACCGCCGCCGGGTACGGCGTCACCGCCGACGGCAAGCCCTACCGCGGCCCCTACCGGCCCGGCCTGGACCCGGCCGGCTTCGAGGTCGCCCCCGGCGCGGCCCCCGGCGCCCAGCTCTACGCGATCAAGGTGTTCGGCTGCGAGGGCTCCACCGACCAGCTCGCCGCCGCCCTCGACCTGGCCGCCGACCCGAACGGCGACGGCGACCTCTCCGACCGCCTCGACGTGGTCAACCTCTCGCTCGGCAGCCCCTACGGCCGCCCCGGCGACGCCGACGCGCTCGCCGCCGACCGGCTCGCCGCGCTCGGCACCGTGGTGGTCGCCGCCTCCGGCAACGAGGGCGACGTGTACGGCGTCGGCGGCAGCCCCGGCACCGCCGCCCGGGTCCTCACCGCCGCCGCCTCGGTCGACCCGCACGGCGACGCCGACGGCATCACCGTGCTCGCCCCCGCGAACCTGGCCGGCGAAGTCCCCGCGCACTGGAGCAGCAAGTACACCCGCTGGGACAGCGCCGAGGTCAGCGGCCAACTCGCCGTCCCCGCAGACCAGTCGGACGGCTGCCGGCCCTTCACCCCCGCCGACGCCGACCGGCTGCGCGGCAAGGTCGCCGTGCTGCGCTGGACCACCAAGGACCCGGACCGGGCCTGCGGCTCCGCCCCGCGCGCCGACCACGCCGCCGACGCCGGAGCGGTCGGCGCGCTCTACGCCGCCGACGGCGACAACCTCGGCGAGATCGCCGGGGACGACCGGATCCCGGCCGCGATCCTGGCCCGCGCCGACGGCGAGCGGCTGCTGTCCGCCCTCGGCGGCGGCCCGGTCACCGTCCGGCTCGCCACCCCCGGCAACCCGCTGCACGGCGCCGTCCCGCAGGACCAGCCGCAGCGCACCGACACCCTGACCTCCTTCACCTCCCGCGGCATCGGCGTCGACGGCATCGTCAAACCCGACCTGGCCGCCCCCGGCGAGACCATCTGGTCCGCCAAGGCCGGCACCGGCACCGGCGGCATGCGCGAGGACGGCACCTCGATGGCCACCCCGCACCTGTCCGGCCTGGCCGCCCTGGTCCGCTCCGCGCACCCCGACTACGACGCCGCCGAGGTCAAGGCCGCGCTGATGGACACCGCCACCGACACCTACCTGCACGACGGCCGCACCGGCCCGGTGTACGGGCCCGAACGCACCGGCAGCGGCCGGGTCCGGGCCGACGCCGCCGTCCGCACCCCCGTCCTCGCCTACGGCACCCGGACCGAGGGCGCGGTCGGCGTCTCCTTCGGCGTGGTCGAGGCCACCGGCGCGGCCACCGCCACCCGCGAGGTGACCGTCCGCAACCTCGGCGACCGCCCGCTGAGCTACGCCACCGGCTACGCGCCCGCCACCACGCTGCCCGGCGCCGCCTTCGGGATCTCCCCCGCCCGGGTCGACCTGCCGCCGCACGGCAGCGCCACCGTCACCGTCACCCTCCGGCTCGGCCACGACCTCGGCCGCGCCCCCGACCCCACCCTCGACCTGCTCCAGGCCGGCCGCGCCCGCAGCTACCGCGGCGAGCTCTCCGGCCGGCTCACCCTCACCCCCGACGACGGCACCCTCCCGCCGCTGCGCGTCCCGCTGTTCGCCGCCCCGCGCGCCGCCACCGACGCCACCGCGCTCGGCACCGCCGCCACCTTCGCCGTCTCCGGGAACCCCCGCCCCGGCCTGCTCACCGCCCTCCAGCCGGGCGGCGAAGGACCGCGCTGGCCCGACTGCCCCGCCGCCGACACCGACCTCTGCGTCGACGACCCCGCCGAACGCGCCGCCAACCTCCACTACGCGGCCGCCGCCGTCGACGGCCACGGCACGCTCTACCTCGCCGCCGTCCTGTGGGCCCCCGCCGCCACCCCCGCCGGCGCCCTCGGCGTGCGCGCCTCGCTCGACACCGACGGCGACGGCACCCCCGACGCCACCGTGGTCGCCGACCGCCTCAAGGGCAGCGACGTGCTGATCGCCCGCACCCTGGACGCCCGCACCGGCGCCGAACTCGACGTCCAGCCGCTCAACGGCCGCTGGGGCGACACCGACACCGCGCTGCTCGACTCCGACACCCTGCTGCTGCCCGTCCGCCTCGCCGCCCTCCCGCCGCTCACCCACCCCCGCTACACGGTGTGGACCGGCCCCACCGAGGACCCGGCCGACGCCCTCGACACCCTCGGCCCGCACCCCTTCGACCCGGCCCTGCCCACCCCCGTCCTCGTCCCCACCCGCCCCGGCCAGGTCCTGCGCACCCCGCTCACGAACGCGTTGGTCATCCACCACCTCAACCCGGTCGGCAGCCGGGTCCAGTCGCTCGGCCCGAACGGCGGTTGACCACATGGACGACGAAGGGCTCACGCCGTACCCGGACTGGATCCGACCGCCGGTGGGCGGTTACCGGGCGGAGGACCTGGACCGGCTCCCCGACGCCCCTCCGCACACCGAACTGATCGCCGGGAGCCTGGTCTTCACCGCCCCGCGGACCAGGTGGGAGACCCGGACCACGGGTCTGCTCCACGGCGCGCTGGAGGCCGCGCCAGCCGGCTGGGAAGTCTGGCGCTCGATGACCGTCGTCCTCGACGAACGGAACCGTCCGGAACCGGACCTGATGGTGGTCGGTGCGCGCGCGGACTGGGGCCCGAAGGACACCTCCTGCCGTGCTGGGGACGTGCTACTCGTCGTCGAGGTGGCCTCCACGGAGTCCATGGAGCGCGACCGCGAGGTCAAGCCCCGCAAGTACGCCGCCGCCGGCATCCGGTACTTCTGGCGGGTGGAGAACGTCGACGACCGCCCCGTCGTCTACACCTACGAGTTGGACCCGTCCACCAACAGCTACGTGCCCACCGGGATCTTCCACGACCGCCTCAAGGTCGAGCACCCGTTCCCGGTCGAGGTCGAGCTGGTCTGACCCGGCGTCCGGATCGTGGACGGTCCGTGCCCAGGCCGTGGGACGGGTTGTACTGTCCGAGTATGTCTCGCACCATTCGTCTCGCAGTGATCCCGGGTGACGGCATCGGCCAGGAGGTCGTGGCCGAGGGCCTCAAGGTGCTCCGCGCCGCCCTGCCCTCCGACACCAAGCTGGAGACCACCGAGTACGACCTCGGTGCACGGCTCTACCACCGCACCGGGGAGACCCTCCCGGACGCGGTCCTGGAGGAGCTCAAGGGCCAGGACGCGATCCTGCTCGGCGCCATCGGCGACCCGAGCGTGCCGTCCGGGGTGCTGGAGCGCGGGCTGCTGCTCAAGCTGCGGTTCGCCTTCGACCACCACATCAACCTGCGCCCGGGCAAGCTCTTCCCGAACGTGAAGTCGCCGCTCGCCGGAGACCCGCAGATCGACTTCGTGGTGGTCCGCGAGGGCACCGAGGGCCCGTACGTCGGCAACGGCGGCACGCTGCGCACCGGCACCCCGCAGGAGGTCGCCACCGAGGTCTCGCTGAACACCGCGTTCGGCATCGAGCGGGTCGTCCGGGACGCCTACCGCCGGGCCCAGGCCCGCCCGCGCAAGAAGCTCACCCTGGTCCACAAGAACAACGTGCTGGTGCACGCCGGCCACCTGTGGACCCGGATCTTCGAGCAGGTCGGCCGGGAGTTCCCCGAGGTCACCACCGACTACCTGCACGTCGACGCGGCGACGATCTTCTTCGTCACCCAGCCCGAGCGCTTCGACGTGATCGTCACCGACAACCTGTTCGGCGACATCCTCACCGACCTCGCCGCGGCCGTCACCGGCGGCATCGGCCTGGCCGCGTCCGGCAACATCAACCCGAGCGGCGACTTCCCGTCGATGTTCGAGCCGGTGCACGGCTCGGCCCCGGACATCGCCGGCCAGGGCAAGGCCGACCCGACCGCCACCGTGCTGTCCGTCGCCATGCTGCTGGAGCACCTCGGCTACGCCGTCGAGGCCGCCGCCGTCGAGGCCGCGGTCGCCGCGGACCTCACCGAGCGCACCGGCACCCGCTCCACCTCCGAGGTCGGCGACGCGCTCGCCGCCCGAGTATCCGGCTGACCGGCCGGACGACAACCTCCGGCCGGTGGGCCGGTTCACAGCGAGCACAGCCGCCCGGCTGTTCGGCACGGCCCTCTGGATGCGAGTATCGACAGTGGGCCGTGCCGTCATGCGTTTTCCCCCGCCCGACGGTTGAAGGCCCAGCCCAACCCCACGGTGAAGGACAGACAGCCATGAGCACGCCCACCCCGGCGCCCATCACGTTCGACCTCAAGCCCTCCGCGCACCCCCTGTCCGACGAGGAGCGCGAGGCCCGACTGGCCGACCCCGGCTTCGGCCGGGTCTTCACCGACCACATGGTGACCATCCGCTGGACCGAGGGCCGCGGCTGGCACGACGCCCAGCTCACCCCGTACGCGCCGCTCGAGGTCGACCCGGCCAACATGACGCTGCACTACGGCCAGTCGATCTTCGAGGGCCTCAAGGCGTACCGGCAGGCCGACGGCTCCATCGCCACCTTCCGCCCGGAGGCCAACGCGGCCCGCTTCCAGTCCTCGGCCCGCCGGCTGGCGATGCCCGAGCTGCCGATCGAGACCTTCGTCGAGGCCGTCGAGCTGCTGGTCCAGCAGGACCGCGACTGGGTGCCCAGCCGGCCCGAGCAGAGCCTCTACCTGCGGCCCTTCATGTTCGCCACCGAGGTCGGCCTGGGCGTGCGCCCCGCCAACTCCTACCTGTTCATGATCATCGCCTCGCCGGCCGGCGCCTACTTCTCCGGCGGCGTCAAGCCCGTCTCGGTCTGGCTCTCCGAGGACTACGTCCGCGCCGCGCCCGGCGGCACCGGCGCCGCCAAGTGCGCCGGCAACTACGCGGCCTCCCTGGTCGCCCAGGCCGAGGCCGCCGCCAAGGGCTGCGACCAGGTGGTCTGGCTCGACGCCACCGAGCACAAGTGGGTCGAGGAGATGGGCGGCATGAACCTCTACTTCGTCCTCGGCGAGGGCGAGAACGCCACCGTCGTCACCCCCGAACTCTCCGGCTCGCTGCTCCCCGGCATCACCCGCGACTCCCTGCTCGCCCTCGCCGCCGACCTCGGCCACGGCACCGAGGAGCGGAAGATCTCCACCGACGAGTGGAAGCAGGGCAACGCCGACGGCACCATCACCGAGGTCTTCGCCTGCGGCACCGCCGCCGTCATCACCCCCGTCGGCCACGTCAAGTCCGCCACCGCCGACTGGACCGTCGGCACCGGCGAGCCCGGCCCCGTCACCATGCGGCTGCGCGAGTCGCTGCTCGCCATCCAGGGCGGCCAGACCCCGGACACCCACGGCTGGATGCACACCATCGCCTGACGCCCTGCCGTCGGCCCGGGCATTTCATGGCGGAATGCCCGGGGCCGGTAGCCTCGGGAAAACTCCACTCGTTGAGCGACTCGGACAAGAAGGAGGGACCATGACCGCCGCGATGCACGACGCCACCGACGTCTGGCGCAGTCCGGAGGATGAGCTCCTCGAAGCCTTCCTGGCCCTGGACACCCCGCAGGGGTTCAAGGCCGAGCTCATCGAGGGGGAGATCGTCGTGACGCCACCGCCGGACGGAGACCACGAGACCGCGATCGGCCGGATCGTCAAGCAGGTTTTCCAGCAGTGCACGGAGGACTTCGACTTCGGGCCGGGCAAGGGCCTGGTGGTGCCGAGCGGCCGGTTCATCCCGGACGGCACGTTCGTCCTGCCCGATGCGATGGCCGGCAAAGGATCGTGGTCCACTCCCGACGGGGTGGTGATGACCGTGGAGGTCACGTCCACGAACCCCGCCAAGGACCGTGGGGCCAAACGCAGGGGCTACGCCGCAGCGGGGATCCCGCTGTACCTGCTGGTGGACCGGAAGGCCGGTCAGGTCGTGCTGCACAGCCACCCCGAAGGCGGCGACTACACCGCCACCACCTCCGTCCCGTTCGGGGACCCGCTGTTGCTGCCGAAGCCGTTCGGGTTCGAGCTGGCGACCGATCGGCTGGGCTGACCCGTTCCGGATGGCGAGACGCCCGTGCCCACGGGCGGGGCGTGTGCAAGACTCCAAGGGTGTCCTCGCTTTCGCTGATTATTAGCAGCAGGCGCGCCGGTCCGCAGTGACCGCTTCCACGGCAACACCCTGACCGCGGAGCGACCACCAGCGTCCAGACCCGCGCGCAGACCTCTCGCACCCGCGAGGGGTCTTTTGTTTTGCCTCCCGGACCGGCACCCGACCCCACAAGGGGAGGGAGACACCGGGGACGCGCGCGGGATGCTGGACAGTGGAGCCGGATCCCGATCCCGGCAGCAGCAGTAGCAGTACCTCCACCGAACGGAGAACCCAGGGCCATGACCGAGGCCAACAGCCGCCCCAGCGACGGTTTCCACGTCTTCGACACCACGCTCCGCGACGGCGCCCAGCGCGAGGGCATCAACCTCACGGTGGCCGACAAGCTGGCGATCGCGCGCCACCTGGACGAGTTCGGGGTCGGCTTCATCGAGGGCGGCTGGCCCGGCGCCAACCCCCGGGACACCGAGTTCTTCGCCCGCGCCCAGGCCGAGCTGGAGTTCAAGCACGCTCGACTGGTCGCGTTCGGCGCCACCCGCCGGGCCGGCGGGAAGGCCGCCGAGGACCCGCAGCTGGCCGCGCTGGTGGCGTCCGGCGCGCCGGTGGTGACGCTGGTGGCGAAGTCGCACGACCGGCACGTGGAGCTGGCGCTGCGCACCACGCTGGAGGAGAACCTGGAGATGGTCCGGGACAGCGTGGAGTACCTGCGCGCCCAGGACCGCCGGGTGTTCATCGACTGCGAGCACTTCTTCGACGGCTACAAGGCGAACCCGGAGTACGCCCTGGCCGTGGTGCGCACCGCGCACCAGGCGGGGGCGGACGTGGTCGTGCTGTGCGACACCAACGGCGGCATGCTGCCGTCCGGGGTGCGCGAGATCGTCGCCACCGTGCTCGCGGAGACCGGCGCCCGCCTCGGCATCCACGCCCAGGACGACACCGGCTGCGCGGTGGCCAACACGCTGGCCGCGGTGGACGCCGGGGCCACCCACGTGCAGTGCACGGCCAACGGCTACGGCGAGCGGGTCGGCAACGCCAACCTGTTCCCGGTCACGGCGGCGCTGGAGCTCAAGTACGACCGCCGGGTGCTCCCGGCCGGCTCGCTGGCCGAGATGACCCGGATCTCGCACGCCATCGCCGAGGTGGTGAACCTGACGCCGTCCACCCACCAGCCGTACGTGGGCTTCTCGGCGTTCGCGCACAAGGCGGGCCTGCACGCCTCCGCGATCAAGGTCGACCCGGACCTGTACCAGCACATCGACCCGGAGCTGGTCGGCAACACCATGCGGATGCTGGTGTCCGACATGGCGGGGCGGGCGTCGATCGAGCTGAAGGGCAAGGAGCTGGGCTACGACCTGACCGGCGACCGCGACCTGGCGGGCCGGGTGGTGGCCCGGGTGAAGGCGCAGGAGAACCTCGGCTACACCTACGAGGCGGCGGACGCCTCGTTCGAACTGCTGCTGCGCGACGAGGTGAACGGCGGCGAGCGGCAGCGGTACTTCGAGCTGGAGTCCTGGCGGACCATCAGCGAGCAGGGGCCGAACGGTTTCGCGGGCAACGAGGCGACCGTGAAGCTGTGGGCGAAGGGCGAGCGGAAGGTCGCCACCGGCGAGGGCAACGGTCCGGTGGACGCGCTGGACCGGGCGCTGCGGACGGCGCTGGAGCCGATCTACCCGGCGCTGGCGAAGCTGGAGCTGGTGGACTACAAGGTCCGGATCCTGGAGGGCCAGCACGGCACCGGTTCGAAGACCCGGGTGCTGATCGAGTCCACCGACGGCACCGCGACCTGGTCGACGGTCGGCGTCGCGGACAACGTGATCGGCGCGTCCTGGGTGGCGCTGGAGGACGCGTACACCTACGGGCTGCTGAGGGTCGGTCAGCAGCCGTAACGGCGGTCGGTGCGAGGAAGTGCCCAGGGGGCGTGCGGAAGGCTCCGCACGCCCCCTTCTGGCGTGTCCATTACCCCTTTTGACGCCCCGTCACCGGAGTCGGGCGAGGAGGGCGTGTTCGACGAGGGTGATGAGGGCGCTTTTGGCGCTGTCGCGTCGTCGGGCGTCGAGGGTGATGATGGGGATTTCGGTGTTGAGTTGGAGTGCTTCGCGGACTTCTTCGGGGGTGTGGGCCTGTTGTCCGTCGAAGCCGTTGAGGGCGACGACGAAGGGGAGGCCGCTGTTCTCGAAGTAGTCGAGGGCGGGGAAGCAGTCGGCGAGGCGGCGGGTGTCGACGAGGACGACGGCGCCGATGGCTCCGCGGACGAGGTCGTCCCACATGAACCAGAAGCGGTCCTGTCCGGGGGTGCCGAAGAGGTAGAGGATGAGGTCTTCGTCGAGGGTGATGCGGCCGAAGTCCATGGCGACGGTGGTGGTGGTCTTGCCGGAGACGTGGCTGAGGTCGTCGATGCCGGCGGAGGCCGAGGTCATGACGGCTTCGGTGCGCAGGGGGTTGATCTCGGAGACCGCGCCGACGAGCGTCGTCTTGCCCACGCCGAATCCGCCGGCGACGACGATCTTGGCGGAGGTGGTGGCGCGGCTGGGGGCGGCGGCCGCGTTAGAGCTTGCGAAGTCCACTGAGGACCCTTTCGAGCAGCGTGACGTCGGGCTGGTTGCCGGATTCGCCGCCGGCTGCGGGCTGGTGGATGGCGACGAGGCCGGCCTCGGCCAGGTCCGCCACGAGGATGCGGGCCACGCCCAGCGGGAGGCCGAGCAGCGCGGAGATCTCGGCGACCGACTTCACGTCGGTGGCGCACAGCGCGCAGATCCGCTGGTGCTCGGGGAGCAGGGTGGCCATCCGGGCCGGGTCGACCGCGGCGGAGACCAGGGCCTCCAGCGCGAGTTCGTAGCGCGGCCGGGTGCGTCCGCCGGTCATGGCGAAGGGCCGGATCAGCGGCTCGGCGTCCTCCTCCTCGTCGAAGTACTCCTCGACGTGGCCGGGCTGCTGCTCCTCGTAGCGGTGCGGCAGGCCGGGGTCGGGGAACGCCTCGTGGCCGGGGTGGGCCTGGCCGTATCCGTCCGGCTGCTGGTACCAGCGCGGGTCGGACTGCGGAGGCAGGTACGGCTGGCCGCCGTTGAACTGCGGCGCGTACTGCGGCTGCTGACCGTGGCCGACGCCGGGAGCCCCGAAAGCGTCGTGGCCGGAGCCCGCGTACGGGACGCCGTACTGGCCACTGTGGTCGGGCGGTGTCACGGTTCATCTCCTCAAAGGGTGCGGCGGTGCGTTGCTGGCCGCGTCGCCGGGGAGCGCCGTGGCCGGTGGTGCGAAGGCCGTACAACGCCCGGTCCCGAGGCCGCCGAAGCGACCTCGGGACGGGCAATTGAGGTCTTTCGAATACCAGGACGGTATCCGACGAACCGTCAGTGCAGGAGACTGCCCTGGAGTTCGGCCCGCAGCGCGGGCGTCAGGACCGCGCCGGCGCGGTCCACCAGGAGGGCCATCTCGTAGCCGACGAGACCGATGTCGGAGTCCGGCGAGGCGAGGACCGCGAGCGCGGAGCCGTCGCTGATCGCCATCAGGAACAGGAAGCCGCGCTCCATCTCGACCACGGTCTGGGTCACGTCGCCGCCCTCGAAGATGCGGCTGGCACCCGAGGTCAGCGAGGTGAGGCCGGAGGCGACGGCGGCCAGCTGGTCGGCGCGGTCCCGGGGGAAGCCCTCGGACATGCACAGCAGCAGACCGTCGGCGGAGACCACCACGGTGTGGGACACCCCGGGGGTGTTGTCCACGAAATTGGTGATCAGCCAGTTCAGGTTCTGTGCGGCCTGGCTCATCTGGGTCAACTCAACGCTCCTGCTGGTTCGAGCCGCCGAAGAGATCGGTGCTGCTGTTGTGCGGTCCATCACCGTACGCCCCCTGGTCGGGGTCGATCCGGAAGCTGCCGGTGGCATCGGGGTCGCCGCCGGCCTGGCGGCCCTGCTCGACACCGCGGCGCAGGTTGGTCAGGCGGCCGCGGACCTCGCTCGGGTCGCGGGAGACCTGCGGGCCTTCCTGCGGGGTGGTGCGGGCGTTGCCCGGCACCAGGTTCTGGCGCGGGACCCGGCGCGGGAGGCCCGAGGGGGTGGTGCCCGCCGAGGAGGGCTCGCGCAGCTTCTCCGCGCGCTGCCAGTCGCCGTCGTTCGGCGACTCCCACTCGCTGGGCGCCGAGGTCGGACCGGTCGGCCCGTAGCCGCCCAGCGCCGACACGTCGTGGCCGCGCGGCTCGTCCTGCGCCGAGGTGTCCTTCGCGCCGGTGAACCAGTTCGGGGTCTCGCCGCCCGCGGAGGAGCCCGCCGCCGCGCCGCCGCCCGCCAGCTGCTGGCCCGGCCGGCGCTGCGGCAGCGCACCGCCCGGCTGCTGCTGCTCCGCGGCCGGACGGGCCGGCGGCAGGGCCGGCAGCTCCTCCGCGGGGTACGGGTGCCCGGCGGGCTCCTCGTAGCCGTAGTCCTGCTGCTGGTACCCGTCGGCGTACTGCTCGCCGGCGTACGGGGCCTGCTGCGGGTACTGCTCCTCGGCGTACTCGTACTGGCCCTCGGCGTACTGGCCGTCGGCGTACTGGCCGTCCTCGTACGGCTGCTGCTGGTACGCCTCGGCGTACTGCTGCCCGTCGCCGTAGGGGGCCTGCTGCGGGTAGCCGGCGGGGGCGTACGGGTCGTCGGC
This sequence comes from Kitasatospora cineracea, assembly GCF_003751605.1. Lineage (NCBI taxonomy): Bacteria > Bacillati > Actinomycetota > Actinomycetes > Kitasatosporales > Streptomycetaceae > Kitasatospora > Kitasatospora cineracea. Next base: position 105,490 of record NZ_RJVJ01000001.1, on the reverse strand, counting down.
GTAGCCGGCCGGGGCGTACGGGTCCTCGCGGTAGCCGTAGGCGTCGCCCTGGGGGGCCTGCTGCGGCTCGAAGGGGCGGCCGTAGGCGTCCGCCTCGGGGCGGCGGTACGGGTCGTCCTGGGGGCTCTGGTGGCCGGTCGCCTGCGGGGCCGGGTAGCCGCCCCCGTAGCCGTCCTCGGGGTAGCCCGGCTCGCCGTAGGGCGACTCCAGGACCTCCGCCTCCACCGGCTCCGCGGCGGCGGCGCCCGGGCCGGCCTCCAGGGCGGCCCGGCGGCGCTCCTCGATCCGCTGGGAGCGCTGCATGGACTCCAGCGCGGGGGAGAAGCCGTTGCCGGCCACCGCGCCGCGGGCGGGCAGGTGGTCGTCGAAGCCGAGTTCGGCCGCGGTGCGGTCCTGGCCCTCGAACGCCCACTCGGCGGCCGGCTCCTGCTCGGCGAAGATCCGGGAGACCGTGAACTCCTCGGCCTGCGGCTCCGGCGCCATCGCGCCCAGGTGGGTCAGCTGCTGCGGCAGCATGACCAGCGAGGTGGTGCCGGCCGACTCGCCGGACGGGCGCAGCTGCACGCGGATGTCGTGCCGCTGGGACAGCCGGCCGACCACGAACAGGCCCATCCGGCGGGAGATGGTGGCGTCCACGGTGGGCGGCTCGGCCAGCTTCTCGTTGATCTCGGCGAAGTCCTCGGCGGTCAGGCCGATGCCCTTGTCGTGGATCTCGACCAGCACCCGGCTGTCGGGCAGCCGGGTCGCGTTGACCAGCACCCGGGTCTGCGGGGAGGAGAACGAGGTGGCGTTCTCCAGCAGCTCGGCGAGCAGGTGGACGAGGTCGGTCACGGCGGGGCCGACCACGTCGGCCTCGGGGATGCCGGCCAGTTCGATCCGCTCGTAGTGCTCCACCTCGGAGGCGGCGGCGCGCAGCACGTCGACCAGTGGCACCGGGGTGTTCCAGCGGCGGCCGGGCTCCTCGCCCGCGAGGACCAGGAGGTTCTCGCCGTTGCGGCGCATGCGGGTGGCCAGGTGGTCCAGCTTGAAGAGGTTCTCCAGCTGGTCCGGGTCGGCCTCGTTGTTCTCCAGGTCGGTGATCAGCGCCAGCTGGCGCTGGATCAGGCCCTGGCTGCGGCGCGACAGGTTGGTGAAGATCGCGTTGACGTTGCCCCGCAGCAGCGCCTGCTCGGCGGCCAGCGAGACGGCCTGCTGGTGGACCTGGTCGAAGGCGCGGGCGACCTCGCCGATCTCGTCCCGGCCGTGCAGCGGGATCGGGCTGATCGAGGTGTCGACCCGCTCCGGGTCGGTCTTGGAGAGCTTGTCGACCAGCTCCGGCAGGCGGTGGTTGGCGATGTCGAGCGCGGCGGTGTTCAGGGTCCGCATGCCGAGGATCATCGAGCGGGCGATGTAGCCGGTGAGCAGGCCGGCCAGCACCAGCGAGGCGACCACGATCAGCGAGTTGAGCACCCAGTCGGTGAACGCCCGGTCCTTGATGCCCTGGGCGTCGGTGACGACCTGGTCGAGCAGGTCGGTCTCGGCGGCGCGCAGCGCGCTCATGTGGCTCTTGGTGGCCTGGTCCCACAGCGGGCGGGTCAGGCCGTCGTTGCCGGCCGAGGTGATGATCCGGGCGGCGGCGTCCTTGTTGGCCGCGGCGTCGGACAGCTGCCCGGAGTAGGACATGCCGATCATCAGCAGGGTGCTCATGACGGGCAGGTTGTGGCCGTCGGGCATCCGCAGCGGCAGGCGCTGGTCGGCGGTGGCCTGGTCGACCAGCGCGTCCGAGTAGACCTTGACCTCCTCCGCGCTGGAGGCGGTGTTGAACTCGTCGAGCGCGGTCTGCTCCAGCTTGGCGGCGACGCTCAGGGCCTGGATCAGGTCCTGGCCCTCGTGGCCGTCCACGCCGCCGACGCCGAGGCCGACCAGCAGGTTGAGCATCAGCGCGCGCTGGGTCGAGGCGGACGCCTTGGCCAGCGACATCGCGTAGATCGCACGGCCCTTGGAGGTGACGTTGGTGGAGCCGAAGCCGACCGAGTTGTCCATCGCCAGCAGCGGCGCGAACAGCAGCGAGTAGGCGTTGGAGGTCGCGGTGGCGAACAGCTCGGGCTTGTAGGCGTTGGCGCGCAGGTGCGGCAGGGACTGGACCAGGCCCTCGAACTGCGCGTTGCGGCGCACCGTGGTCGGGTCGTCCTTGGCCTTGGCGACGGTCGCGCGGTAGTCGGCCAGCGCCTGGTCGGTCCTGTCCCGGAGCTTCTTCACCTCGCCCTGGTCGCCCTGCCCGGTGAGCAGCGGCACCAGGGTCTCGTCGCGCTCCTGCTCCAGGGCGTCGGCCAGCTTGGTGGCCGAGCTGGCCACGTTGGCGATGCGCACCGCGCGGTCGGCCTGGTTGTAGTCGTCCAGCGAGGTGTTGACGCGCAGGCCGCCGAAGACGAGGGCGATGACGACCGGGATGACCAGGATGGCCACCAGGCGGGTCGGCACGCGCCAGTTCAGCGGGGACAGGAAGTCGTACCGGCTGCCGCCGCGGCGCGGGGCCTCCTCGGCGGTCGCGGGACGCGGGGCCGGCTCGGCGGCGGGGCGGCTCGGCTCGGGACGGTCCTCGGTCGCGGTGAACGCGGAGAACTGACCGGTGGTCGGGCCGCTACCCGGGTCCTGCTGGCGGGGCTCTGAGCGCCGCTGAGGGGTGACTGGCTGCTTACGCCTCACTCGACAACAACCTCTCGACCGACTGGCGGCCATGGATCTATCCGGCGGCTACCCCCCGACGGGCCGCGGCCCGCGTGGGTCCTACGGGGTAGCTGGAATTCCAACACGAGCCGGTGGACCGGACAAACGGCCCCTCCGCCCCGTGCACCAGGGGTGAAAAACGGACATATGGCGTTGAACTCCCGCAAAGTTCAAGGTCATTGGCGCACACCGGGTTCGACCGGCTACGCACTGTCAAACGGGCCCGGCAAATGCCTACCGAACTGTTACCGGGGGGCGCGAACCATCCCTGGTACGCGCCCCCCGGCCAGGTCGGGGCTCACCGGAGTCGGGCGAGGAGGGCGTGTTCGACGAGGGTGATGAGGGCGCTTTTGGCGCTGTCGCGCCGTCGGGCGTCGAGGGTGATGATGGGGATTTCGGTGTTGAGTTGGAGTGCTTCGCGGACTTCTTCGGGGGTGTGGGCCTGTTGTCCGTCGAAGCCGTTGAGGGCGACGACGAAGGGGAGGCCGCTGTTCTCGAAGTAGTCGAGGGCGGGGAAGCAGTCGGCGAGGCGGCGGGTGTCGACGAGGACGACGGCGCCGATGGCTCCGCGGACGAGGTCGTCCCACATGAACCAGAAGCGGTCCTGTCCGGGGGTGCCGAAGAGGTAGAGGATGAGGTCTTCGTCGAGGGTGATGCGGCCGAAGTCCATGGCGACGGTGGTGGTGGTCTTGCCGGAGACGTGGCTGAGGTCGTCGATGCCGGCGGAGGCCGAGGTCATGACGGCTTCGGTGCGCAGGGGGTTGATCTCGGAGACCGCGCCGACGAGCGTCGTCTTGCCCACGCCGAATCCGCCGGCGACGACGATCTTGGCGGAGGTGGTGGCGCGGCTGGGGGCGGCGGCCGCGTTAGAGCTTGCGAAGTCCACTGAGGACCCTTTCGAGCAGCGTGACGTCAGGCGTACCGCCCGACTCGCCCGCGGCGGCGGGCTGGTGGATGGCGACCAGGCCGGCCTCGGCCAGGTCTGCGACGAGGATGCGGGCGACCCCGAGCGGGACACCTGCCAGCGCGGAGATCTCGGCGACCGACTTGACCTCGCGGCACAGCGACACGATCCGGGCGTGCTCGGGGAGCAGCCCGCCCGGGGCGGCGGTGGCGGTGGTCGAGATCAGCGCCTCGATGGCCAGCTGGTAGCGGGGGCGGGTGCGTCCACCGGTCATGGCGTACGGGCGGACCAGCGGCTGCTGCTCGTAGCCGTCCGACTGCTGGCCGCCGTACCCACCGGCCTGCTGGCCGCCGTAGCCGTTTCCGTACCCGTTGCCGTACGCGCCGGCGGGTGTCGGGGGCGGGGTCATGCGTCCTCCTTGTGCTGCAGTCGTCGCGGCCGGAGCCCGCGGGGCCGTTGACTGACGGGCTGCCAGTCACCGTACGGCGAAGACCTGGGGTGGGAGTGCCGGACCCGGGGTCGGGTTGGGTCCGGCACGGTGAGGGTGGTGCGAAGGAGTCGGGATCGGGTGGGGGCCGGACGTCAGTGCAGCAGGCTGCCCTGGAGTTCGGCCCGCAGGGCCGGCGTGAGCACCGCGCCGGCGCGGTCCACCAGGAGGGCCATCTCGTAGCCGACGAGACCGATGTCGGAGTCCGGCGAGGCGAGGACCGCGAGCGCGGAGCCGTCGCTGATCGCCATCAGGAACAGGAAGCCGCGCTCCATCTCCACCACGGTCTGGTTGACCTCGCCGCCCTCGAAGATGCGGCTGGCACCCGAGGTCAGCGAGGTGAGGCCGGAGGCGACGGCGGCCAGCTGGTCGGCGCGGTCCCGGGGGAAGCCCTCGGACATGCACAGCAGCAGACCGTCGGCGGAGACCACCACGGTGTGGGACACCCCGGGGGTGTTGTCCACGAAATTGGTGATCAGCCAGTTCAGGTTCTGTGCGGCCTGGCTCATCTGGATCAACTCAACGCTCCTGGTGCTCGGGGCCGAAGCCGCTGTTGCCATCGACGTCGGACCGCCCGCCACGGGCTCCCCGGTAGCCCTCGGACGCTCCGCCGAAGTCGAAGCCCGGCCGCTGCTGCGACCCGGGGCCGCCGGCGCCCGGCTGCTGGGTCCCCGCCTGGCGGCCCTGCTGGATGCCGCGGCGCAGGTTGGTCAGCCGGCCGCGCACCTCCTCCGGGCTGCGCGAGACCTGGGGACCGGTCAGCGGGCTGGCCTCGGCGCTGCCGGAGACCAGGTTGGCCTGCGGGGTGCGGCGCGGCAGCCCCGAGGTGGTCAGGCCGTTGGTCTGCGGCTCGCGCATCTGCTCGGCCCGCCGCCAGCGCTCGTCGTTCGCCGACGGACGCCACGGCGCCTCCGGGTCGCCCTGCGGCTCCACCGCCGGACCGCCCGCCGGAGCACCGCCGAACGGCCCCTGCGGACGCTGCGGCTGCGGCCGGCCCTGACCCGGCTGCCCGCCCTGGCCCGGCTGGCCCTGCGGCCCGGCCGGACGCGGCCCGGCGCCCGGCGCCGGACGCTGCGGCAGGCCCTGGGACTGCGGACCCGGCGCCTGCGGACGCTGCCGCTCGGCCGGCCCGGTCGGCGGCCGCGGCGCCCGCTCCTGCGGAGCCCGGTCCGGCGCCTGCGGGGCGAAGCCCGGCGCCGAGGTGCCCGGACGCTGCGGCTGGTACGAGGGACGCGACCGGAACTGCTCGCGGCCCGGCTCCGGACCGTCCTGGGCACCCGGCCCGGACGGCCGGTCACCGGCGGTCGGCAGCGCCATCGGCTGCGGACGCTCCGCGAACTGCGGCTGCTGCGGCGGCTGCTGGGAGTGCGGCGGCAGCGGCGGGACGCCCTGGCCCACCGGGTCCGGCAGCACCGGCTCCACCAGGCCGAGGCCCAGCGGGTCGCGCGGGTCGATGTCGGACGCCTCGAACCGCGGCCGGGCGAACGCACCGGACTGCTCGGCCGGCGCGGCCTCGATCGGCGCGGCCGGCTGCTGCGGCAGCGGACGCCGCTGCAGTTGCTCGGGCCGCCCGTGCTGGGTCGGCTCGCCGCCCGGACGCGGCTGGCCCTGCTGCGGACCGCCCTGCGGGCCCTGCGGCGCCTGCGGACGGCGCGGCCCCTGCGGGGCGCCCTGCGGACCGCCCTGCGGCGGCCGGCCGGGCTGGCCCTGCGGACCGCCCTGGCCCGGCTGCGGACGACGCGGCGGCAGCCCGCCGCCCGGACCGCCCTGGAGACCGGGGCCGCCCTGCAGGCCCGGAGCACCCGAGGCGCCCGGCACCCGGCGCGGCGGCAGCCCGCCACCGGCGGGCGCACCCGCGCCCGGACCGGCCGGAGCCGCCGGGCCCGACCCGCCCGGCGCCGGGTTCTCGCGCAGCGACTGGCCGACCGCACGGGTCGGCAGGCCGCCGGAGCGGTTGCCCTGGGCCGGGCCGGTGCCGAACGCGCCGCCCGGGCCGAACCCGCCGTCGCCCGGCTGGCCGCCGGACGGGCCGGGACCGCCCGGCGCGCGCCGCGGCGCACCCGGACCGCCGGACGGGGTGGCGGGGGAGAACAGGTCGGGGCTGCCGCCGGCCGGGCCCTGGCCCAGCTGCGGACGGCCCGCGGGGTCGTTCGGGGCGGACTGGCCGAGCGCGGTGCGCCCGCCGGGCAGGTCGCCCGCGGGGCGGCCCTGCTGGCGCGGCGTCGGCGCCAGGCCGCGCTGCTGCCGGCCGCCGCCCTGGGGGCCCTGGCCCGGCTGGCCGGCCCCGGGCCGGTTGCCGCGCCGCTCGGCGGAGTTGGTGACGTCCACCGGCAGCATGACCAGCGCGGTGGTGCCGCCGGAGTCGGACGGGCGGAGCTGGATCCGGATGCCGTGCCGCAGGGACAGCCGGCCGACCACGAACAGGCCCATCCGGCGGGAGACGGAGACGTCCACGACCGGCGGGTTGGCGAGGCGCTCGTTGATGTCGGCCAGGTCGTCGGGGGACAGGCCGATGCCGGTGTCGTGGATCTCGATCAGCACCCGGCCGTCCGGCAGGGCGTGGCCGGTGACCCGGACCCGGGTCTGCGGGGAGGAGAACGAGGTGGCGTTCTCCAGCAGCTCGGCGAGCAGGTGGACGAGGTCGTTGACGACCCGGCCGGCCACCTCGGCGGTGGGCACCGAGGCCAGCTCGACGCGCTCGTACTGCTCCACCTCGGAGGCCGCGGCGCGCAGCACGTCGACCAGCGGGACGGGGCGGGTCCAGCGGCGGCCCGGGTCCTCGCCCGCGAGGACGAGGAGGTTCTCGCCGTTGCGGCGCATGCGGGTCGCCAGGTGGTCGAGCTTGAACAGCGAGGCCAGCTGGTCCGGGTCCGCCTCGCGGCTCTCCAGCTCGGAGATCAGCGACAGCTGGCGCTGGATCAGGCCCTGGCTGCGGCGCGAGAGGTTGGTGAACATCGCGTTGATGTTGCCTCGCAGCAGCGCCTGCTCGGCGGCCAGTCGGACCGCCTCGCGGTGCACCATGTCGAAGGCGTGCGCCACGTGGCCGATCTCGTCGGCGGAGTCGACGCCGACCGGCTCGACGGTGACGTCGACGTCGTGCGGGTCGCTCTCGGAGAGGATCTTGACCAGCTCCGGCAGGCGGCGCTCGGCGACGTCCTCGGCGGAGGTCTGCAGGCGGGTCAGCGAGCGCACCATCGAGCGGGCCACCAGGGCGGCGCCGGCGATGGCGACGACGAGCACCAGGGCGACCAGCGAGGCGTTGATGACCGACTGGGTGTCGGCGTCGGACTGCAGCTGCTGGGCCTTGCCGTTGAGGTCCTCGAGGAGCTTCTTCTCGATGGTCCGCTCGGCGGTGATCTTGGCGGTCGACTCCTCGTACCACTGCTGGTAGCTGACGCCGTCGGTCTGCTTGATGCCGTTGGGGTTGAGGACGGCCTGGGAGAACCGGTCGGCCTCGGCGACCACCTTGTTGTAGCTCATCGAGGAGCGCAGCACCCGGGCCGGGCCCTCGCCGTACAGCGCGGTGAAGTTCTCCATCGCGTTGTCCTCGGCGGCGCGCAGCCGGACGCCGAAGGTCTCGTCGGAGGCGGAGAAGTTCGGCGGGTTCTGGGCCAGCGCGGCGGAGATCAGCGCGCGCTGCATCGAGCTGGCCTCCTTGGCCAGCGAGAACTGGTACAGGGTGCGGGTGGACTTCACCAGCTCGGCGGAGTTCGAGGTGATGGCGATGTCCTGCGCGGCACCGATCAGGTCGTTGATGATCACGTTGTAGTTGGTGATCGTGGCCTGGATGTTGTTCGCGTCCTTGAAGGCGCCCTTGCGGGCCCGGGGGAGCGAGTTGAGGTCCTTGCGGACCTGCAGCAGCAGGGTCTTGGAGCCGGCCAGGTCGAGGTTGTCGAACTTGTCGGCGGCCGCGTTGAACTTCTTCGACAGCGCGGTGCTCTCGCTGTACGCCTGCTGGATGTCCTTGTCGGTGTCCGCGTCGCCGCCGCGGGAGACCGGGCCGGCCGCGATGTCGCGCTCGTTCTGCAGGGCGTCGGCGAGGTCGGTGGCGGTCCGGGCGAGCTCGGCCAGGTCGCTCATCTGGGAGAGCTCGCGGGAGTTCTCCATCGAGCCCTGGACCCGCAGGCCGCCGAAGACCAGCGCCACGATCACGGGGAGGAAGAGCAGCGCGATCAGGCGGGTCCGGATGCGCCAGTTGCGCATGGCGAAGCGGCTCAGACCGGTGGCCCGGCGGCGGTTCAGCGTGCCGCGCAGTCGCGCACGGCGGCTCTTCTTGTCGGCCGGCGTGTCGCCGCCCTGTTCCTGTGGCGCGCTGTTCGCGCCCGGCGCACCGCTGTCGGCGGCGGCTTCGGCGGGAGCGCCGAAGGGCCGCTCGCCTTGGCCGGTCGTCGCCGGTGCCGCCTGGTGGGGGCCGGCCACGGGCTCCCGCGCCTCCGGGTCACCCGCGGCGCCGCTGCCCCTCTTGAAACGTCCCTGCACTGGCGTCGCAACCTCTGGACCGGGCGCCCTTCCCCGCCGGTGCGGAGATAGGGCGGTGTCGAGTTTTTCCGTGGCATTCCAGCACAGCGGGGGAAGTCCAACAAGGGCCGTTACGACACGGTGTCCTGGGCCACCCTCCGCGCGCGGCGTCTCACGTTCTGTGGTGCAACGGCCGTGGAATACGGTCCTTTTCGGACACTTGACGCGAGCGGGTCAACGATGGTGAAGATCGATTTGTGCGTCGAATGTCCGGGATATCCCTAATGGTGGATTCCGGCATTGGTCCGGAATCATCACCTCCGCCCCCTTTGCGACCGGAATTGTGAGCAAACTCACAGCCCGATGTGTAGCTTTGGTCACGGCCGCTGTGGAATGGGCTCCCTAACCTGGCAGGGTTGATCGGAGCCTGCCCAGCGGCGGGCCCGCGCAAAAGTCCGTTCGAGCGAAACAAGGGTGCTGACGCAAATGTCCGAGACGACCGAGCAGGCCACCGGAACCACCCCGAGCGCCGGCTCCACGGCCAACCCGCGCCGCACCACCCTGGCCTCCGTCGCGGACTTCTCCGAGCTCCCCGGCTTCGCCGCCCCCCGCACCGCCCGGACGTACACCGCCCAGCTCCCGGCCAGCACGGCCAACCCGCGCCGCACCGTCCGCTGACCTCCCGCTGCGGCCCTGCCGCAGGAGCGGCCGTCGCGCCGATAACCTTGGTCCCACGAGCCGGGCCCGGTACTGCGGGCCCGGTCACCGTCCGGGAGCGTCCGGGCGGCCGACGAACCGAGAGGTTGCAGGGCTGTGCGTATCGCCAGGTTCTCCGTCCGCGAAGGGAGCCCCGCGGCGGGCTCGGTCTCCTTCGGAATCATCGAGGGGGACGCCGCGCAACCCGACTCGCTGGTGGTGCACACCCTGGCCGGTCACCCCTTCGGGACGCCGCAGCCGACCGGCGAGACCCACCGCCTGCAGGACGTCCGGCTGCTGGCCCCGATGCTCCCCAGCAAGATCGTCGCGGTCGGCCGCAACTACGCCGCGCACGCCGCCGAGCTGGGCAACGAGGTCCCGGCCGTGCCGCTGACGTTCTTCAAGCCCTCCACCGCCGTCATCGGCCCCACCGAGTCCATCGCCTATCCGCCGTTCTCCTCGGACGTGCAGTACGAGGCCGAACTCGCCGTGGTGATCGGCCGGATGTGCCGCGAGGTGCCGCTGGAGCGCGTCCCCGAGGTGGTTTTCGGCTACACCTGCGCCAACGACGTCACCGCCCGCGACGTGCAGCAGCGCGAGGGCCAGTGGGCCCGCGCCAAGGGCTTCGACACCTCCTGCCCGCTCGGCCCGTGGATCGAGACCGACCTCGACCCCGCCGACCTGGCCGTCACCTGCACCGTCAACGGCGAGCTCCGCCAGGCCGGCCGCACCTCGCAGATGGTCCGCTCGGTCGCCGAGCTGATCGCGCACGTCTCCGAGGCGATGACCCTGCTCCCCGGCGACGTCATCCTCACCGGTACCCCCGCGGGTGTCGGCCCCCTGAACATCGGCGACGAGGTCGCCGTCTCCGTCGAAGGCATCGGCACCCTCTCCAACAAGGTGATCAAGCGTGGCTGACGCAGTGAACAAGAGCGACTCCGTCGCGGGCCCGGCCGTCCGGGTCCGCTTCTGCCCCTCCCCGACCGGCAACCCGCACGTCGGCCTGGTCCGCACCGCCCTGTTCAACTGGGCCTACGCCCGGCACAACGGCGGCACCCTGGTCTTCCGCATCGAGGACACCGACGCGGCCCGGGACTCCGAGGAGTCGTACCAGCAGCTGCTCGGCGCCATGCGCTGGCTCGGCTTCGACTGGGACGAGGGCCCCGAGGTCGGCGGCCCGCACGCCCCCTACCGCCAGTCGCAGCGGATGGACACCTACGCCGACGTCGCCGAGCGCCTGCGCGCGGCCGGCCACGCCTACCCCTGCTACTGCACCACCGAGGAGCTCGACGCCCGCCGCGAGGCCGCCCGCGCGGCCGGCAGGCCCTCCGGCTACGACGGCCACTGCCGCGACCTGACGGCCGACCAGGTCGCCGTCTACGAGCAGGAGGGCCGGCAGCCGATCCTCCGCTTCCGGATGCCCGACACCGCGCTCGCCTTCGACGACCTGGTCCGCGGCCCGATCTCCTTCGACCCGAAGGACGTCCCCGACTACGGCATCGTCCGGGCCAACGGCGCCCCGCTGTACACCCTGGTCAACCCGGTCGACGACGCCCTGATGGAGATCACCCACGTCCTGCGCGGCGAGGACCTGCTCTCCTCGACGCCCCGTCAGATCGCCCTCTACGCGGCCCTGGCGGAGATCGGCGTCGGCAACGGCACCACCCCGCGGTTCGGCCACCTGCCGTACGTGATGGGCGAGGGCAACAAGAAGCTCTCCAAGCGCGACCCGCAGGCCTCGCTCAACCTCTACCGCGAGCGCGGCTTCCTCCCCGAGGGCCTGCTCAACTACCTGGCCCTGCTGGGCTGGTCGCTCGCCGAGGACCGCGACATCTTCGACATCGACGAGATGGTCGCCGCCTTCGACATCGACGACGTCAACGGCAACCCGGCCCGCTTCGACCTCAAGAAGGCCGAGCACATCAACGCCGAGCACGTGCGCCGCCTCGCCCCCGAGGAGTTCGTCGAGCGCCTGGTCCCCTACCTCCAGGCCGCCGACCTGCTCCCCGCCGAGCCCACCGCCGAGCAGCTCGCCCTGCTCGCCGCGGTCGCCCCGCTCACCCAGGAGCGGATGGTGGTCCTCTCCGAGATCGTCACCATGGCCGGCTTCCTCTTCGTCGCCCCCGCGGACTTCGCCGTCGACCCCGAGGACGCCGCCAAGGTCCTCACCGCCGACGCCCGCCCGGTCCTCGAGGCCGCCGTCAAGGCGCTCACCGAACTGCGGGACTTCACCCCCGAGCCGATCCAGGCCGTGCTGCGCGAGGCCCTGGTCGACGGCCTCGGCATCAAGCCGAAGTTCGCCTTCACCCCGCTGCGGGTCGCGGTCACCGGACGCCGGGTCTCCCCGCCGCTGTTCGAGTCGATGGAACTGCTCGGCCGCGAGGAGACGCTGCGCCGCCTGCTCTCCGCCCTGGAGCTCCTGCCGGCCTCCTGAGCCGGTTCCGGCGCCCCGCCGGACACCTGCCGGACACCTGCGGACCGTGTCGCTGACCTGGCCCGCAGGTGTCCGGCGCGCTGCCTGCGGTTATCGATTTTGGAGCGGGGCGGGGCGTCGGGTAATGTTCTTTCTGCGCCGCCCGGGCAGGGAGGCGCAAGACACCGAGGAAGACCCCGCAGAGGGGTTGAACTCTGGTGGGGTATGGTGTAATTGGCAGCACGACTGATTCTGGTTCAGTTAGTCTAGGTTCGAGTCCTGGTACCCCAGCGCAGCACATCACTGCAGTAAGCCCCCGTTGTGTAGTGGCCTAGCACGCCGCCCTCTCAAGGCGGTAGCGCCGGTTCGAATCCGGTCGGGGGTACGCAATTCTTGACAATTGCAAAACGAATGAGTCCCGCCCCCGTTGTGTAGTGGCCTAGCACGCCGCCCTCTCAAGGCGGTAGCGCCGGTTCGAATCCGGTCGGGGGTACTCGCTCATTCAGGCCCCCGTTGTGTAGTGGCCTAGCACGCCGCCCTCTCAAGGCGGTAGCGCCGGTTCGAATCCGGTCGGGGGTACTCATGGGGTATGGTGTAATTGGCAGCACGAGTGATTCTGGTTCATTTAGTCTAGGTTCGAGTCCTGGTACCCCAGCCAAGAAAAGCTCCACGAACGAGCTCCGGGAAACCGGAGCTCTTTTGCATGCCCGGCCCCTGCCGTCCCGCCCGGGCCCTCCAGCGCGACGATGCCCTCCCGGCCGCCGGCCGGGAGGGCATCGTCGTGTCCGCGCGCGGGTGGTCAGTTGCGGCGGAGGGCCTCGGTGAGGCGGTTGGCGGCTTCGATGATGGCCTGGGCGTGCATCCGGCCGGGGTGGCGGGTGAGGCGCTCGATGGGGCCGGAGACGGAGACGGCGGCGACGACCCGGTTGGAGGGGCCGCGGACGGGGGCCGAGACGGAGGCGACGCCGGGCTCGCGCTCGCCGATGGACTGGGCCCAGCCGCGGCGGCGGACGCCGCTGAGCGCGGTGGCGGTGAAGCGGGCGCCCTGGAGGCCGCGGTGCAGGCGCTCGGGCTCCTCCCAGGCGAGCAGGACCTGGGCGGCGGAGCCGGCCTTCATCGGGAGGGTGGAGCCGACCGGCACGGTGTCGCGCAGACCCGACAGGCGTTCGGCGGCGGCCACGCAGATCCGCATCTCGCCCTGGCGGCGGTAGAGCTGGGCGCTCTCGCCCGTCACGTCGCGCAGGTGGGTGAGGACCGGTCCGGCGGCGGCCAGCAGGCGGTCCTCGCCGGCGGCGGCGGAGAGCTCGGAGAGGCGGGGGCCGAGGATGAAACGGCCCTGCATGTCTCGGGTGACCAGGCGGTGGTGCTCGAGTGCGACGGCGAGTCGGTGGGCCGTGGGCCGTGCCAGACCGGTGGCGGCGACCAGCCCCGCCAACGTGGCGGGGCCCGACTCCAGTGCGCTGAGCACCAGAGCGGCCTTGTCGAGAACGCCGACGCCGCTAGTGTTGTCCATGTCTCGATACTGCAGTCTCAATCAGCGAGACGCAAGTTCAATCTTCCGAGAAAAGCGCCACTCTTGGAGTCAGCAGCCCGGGAGACACCCAGGACGGCACCCCACCAGGGTGTCCGCATCCTGGACGGTCCGGCGTGCAGGGCGCGACTCAAGCGGGCCTCACAGGGCAGCACGGGACAAGACCTCGACGATCAAGAGAAGGCCGGCAGAGCGGCCGGCTGGAGGGAATCCGATGGGACGGACACTCGCAGAGAAGGTCTGGGACGACCACGTCGTCCGGCGCGCCGAGGGCGAGCCCGACCTGCTCTACATCGACCTGCACCTGCTGCACGAGGTGACCAGCCCGCAGGCGTTCGACGGCCTCCGGCTGGCCGGCCGCCCGGTCCGCCGGACCGATCTGACGATCGCCACCGAGGACCACAACACCCCGACCCTGGACATCGACAAGCCGATCGCCGACCCGGTCTCCCGGGTCCAGCTGGAGACGCTGCGCAGGAACGCCGAGGAGTTCGGCGTGCGCATCCACTCGCTGGGCGACGTCGAGCAGGGCGTGGTCCACGTGGTCGGCCCGCAGCTGGGCCTGACCCAGCCCGGCATGACCGTGGTCTGCGGCGACTCGCACACCTCCACCCACGGCGCCTTCGGCGCGCTGGCCTTCGGCATCGGCACCAGCCAGGTCGAGCACGTGCTGGCCACCCAGACGCTGCCGCTGGCCCCGTTCAAGACCATGGCGATCACCGTCGAGGGCGAGCTGCCCGAGGGCGTCACCGCCAAGGACCTGATCCTGGCCGTGATCACCAAGATCGGCACCGGCGGCGGCCAGGGCTACGTCCTGGAGTACCGCGGCTCGGCGATCCGCAGCCTCTCCATGGAGGCCCGGATGACGATCTGCAACATGTCCATCGAGGCGGGCGCCCGGGCCGGCATGATCGCCCCGGACCGCACCACCTTCGACTACCTGCAGGGCCGCCCGCACGCCCCGCAGGGCGAGGACTGGGACGCCGCGGTCGCCTACTGGGAGACGCTGTCCACCGACGAGGACGCGGTCTTCGACGCCGAGGTGTTCATCGACGCCGCCGAGCTGACCCCGTTCGTCACCTGGGGCACCAACCCGGGCCAGGGCGCGCCGCTGGGCGCCGACGTGCCGAACCCGGCGGACTTCGCGGACCCGCAGGAGCGGATCGCCGCCGAGAACGCCCTGAAGTACATGGGCCTGGAGGCCGGCACCCCGCTGCGCGAGGTCAAGGTCGACGCCGTCTTCGTCGGCTCCTGCACCAACGGCCGGATCGAGGACCTGCGGGCCGCCGCGGCCATCCTGGAGGGCCGTCGGATCGCCGAGGGCGTGCGGATGCTGGTCGTCCCGGGCTCGGTCCGGGTCGCCCTGCAGGCCGTCGAGGAGGGCCTGGACAAGGTCTTCACCGCCGCGGGCGCCGAGTGGCGGCACGCCGGCTGCTCGATGTGCCTGGGCATGAACCCGGACCAGCTGGCCCCGGGCGAGCGCTGCGCCTCCACCTCGAACCGCAACTTCGAGGGCCGCCAGGGCAAGGGCGGACGCACCCACCTGGTCTCCCCCCAGGTGGCCGCCGCCACCGCGCTGGTGGGCCGTCTGGCCGCACCCGCCGACCTGACCGACAACGTGGCTGTGGAGGTCTGAGCCATGGAGAAGTTCACCACCCACACCGGCCGCGCCGTCCCGCTGCGCCGCTCCAACGTGGACACCGACCAGATCATCCCGGCGCACTGGCTGAAGAAGGTCACCCGCTCCGGCTTCGAGGACGGCCTGTTCGAGGCCTGGCGCAAGGACGAGTCCTTCGTCCTGAACCTGCCCGAGCGCCAGGGCGCGTCCGTCCTGGTGGCCGGCCCCGAGTTCGGCACCGGCTCGTCCCGCGAGCACGCCGTCTGGGCGCTGCAGAACTACGGCTTCCAGGCGGTCGTCTCCTCCCGGTTCGCCGACATCTTCCGCGGCAACTCGCTGAAGAACGGCCTGCTCACGGTGGTCCTGCCGCAGGAGACGGTGGAGCGGCTCTGGGAGTTGACCGAGGCCGACCCGACCGCCGAGATCACCGTCGACCTGGAGGCCCGCGAGGTCCGGGCCGAGGGCGTCACCGCCCCGTTCGAGCTGGACGACAACGTGCGCTGGCGGCTGCTGAACGGCCTGGACGACATCAGCATCACCCTGCAGAACGAAGCCGATGTCGCCGCGTTCGAGGCGAAGCGCCCGTCCTTCAAGCCGCGCACCCAGCCGGTCGCCTGAGGCACCGCTTTCTGACGGACCGACAACAAGACCCGCCCCCCTCCGGGGCGGGTCTTCGTTGTTCGCAGGGGAGTTCGTCAGCCGGGAATAGACCCTGGTGTAGCGCAACTCCGCACAGATGGCACAATCGTTGCATGCACCACAGTCCCGAACCCCCGTACCAGGACGGCGAACCCGCGTCAGGGGACGGTCAGGACGGTGCTGCCGACTCGGAAGTCACCCTGCTCTACGCACTGGTGGCCGAGCGGTTGAAGCAAGCCCACGCCCGCGTTCACGCGCTGAACGTGTCGACGGACGCAAAGACCGCTCTCACCCGACAACTGCTGATCGTCACCGAGACCGCGAAGCGCGATCTTCCGGAGGCGGCACGGCGGTTGAGTCGCTTTGTGCAGGACCTCGACGAGGGGCGGATGCCTCCCCGGTGAGCACCGCCATGCGCAAATCCATTGCGACACTAGGGTGATTCACGCGTTTGGTAATTGAAAGTCCGCAGATACATACCTAACGTGCGAAAAGAACGGATGGAATCATCCGGCGCCCGTTTCCGAAGGGGAAGACGTGAACAAGGCTCAGCTTGTCGAAGCGGTGGCCGAGCAGCTGGGCGGTCGCAAGGCTGCCGCAGAGGCCGTCGACGCAGTGCTCGACACCATGGTGCGTGCCGTCGTGGCGGGTGACCGCGTCTCGGTCACCGGTTTCGGCACCTTCGAGAAGGTGGAGCGCTCGGCGCGCTTCGCCCGCAACCCGCAGACCGGCGAGCGGGTCAAGGTCAAGAAGACCGCGGTCCCGCGGTTCCGCCCCGGCCAGGGCTTCAAGGACCTCGTCTCCGGCAGCAAGAAGCTGCCGAAGGAGGGCCCGTCGGTCAAGAAGGCCCCCAAGGGCTCGCTCACCCCGGGCAAGTCCGGCGTGGCCGCCAGCCCGGCCGCCAAGCGCGCCGCGACCAAGCGCGCCGCCGCGGCCGGCACCGCCGCCAAGAAGACCGCCGCCAAGAAGGCCACCACCGCCAAGACCGCGGTGGCCAAGAAGGCGGCCCCGGCGAAGACCGCGGTCAAGAAGGCCACCACCGCCAAGACCGCCGTGGCGAAGAAGACCAGCGCCGCGGCGACCAAGAAGGCCACCACGGCGGCCAAGAAGACCACCACCGCCGCGGCCGCCAAGAAGGCCACCGCCACCGCCAAGAAGACCGCTCCGGCGAAGAAGACCGCCACGCGGAAGACCACCGCGCGCAAGTCCACCGCCAAGTAGTCGCCCGCCCCCGGCGCCGGCCCGACCGGCACCGGGAGCACCGGCCGTGCCGGTCCGGCCCGGGTTCCGCCCCGGGCCCGGACCGGCACGGCCTTTTCCGCTGTCCGGGGGCGGGGCGCACCCGCCTTCCGCCGTCGCCGTCCTGAACGGGCGTCGGCGCGACGCGGCGTCAGTTCCCCGGTGGCGGCTTCCCGGCGGGCCGGAAAACCGGCCGGGAATTGCACCGGCCGGTGAATGGCGGGCGCCGCCGCGGGCCGACGGCTCCCGCCCGGACGGCTTCTCCGGCCCGGACGGCTTCTCCCGCCCGCCATTCACCGGCCGGTCCTACTCCGGCACTTCCACCGGCAGCTCGTAGCAGATCTCCCAGCGGGAATCCGGAATGACCAGGTCCGCGGTCTCCACCGGCCGCCCGGTGTCGTCCAGGTACGTCCGCTCCAGCAGCGTCACCGGGTCGCCCGCGCTGACGCCCGGCAGCAGCGCGGCCTGCTCCGCGCTCGCCCGGGCCGGGCGCAGCCGCTCCACCGCGCGCACCACCCGGACCCCGATCGAGTCCATCCGGGCGGTCACGCCCAGGCCGTGGTGCGGGCCGTACTCGGGCAGCTGGGCCGGGGTGTTCTCGGTGAGGTCCATCGGCTCCCAGGAGTCGGCCAGTTGGACCACCAGGCCGTCCGCGGTGAACTCGTAGCGGGTGTGCATCGTCAGCGCGCCCGGCTCGATCCGCAGCCGCCGGGCGACGTGGGCCGGGGCCGGCGTGCGGCCGTACGAGTCGCACTCCCAGCTGCCGTTCGGCACCAGGGCGGCCGGGAAGGCGCCGGCCGTCCGCGAGCGCAGCATCGGCAGCCGGTCCACCGGCTCCCGGACGTACGTGCCGGAGCCGGTCCGGCCCTCCAACAGCCCTTCGCCGATGAGCACTTCCTGCGCGCGCTGCAGCACGTTCGGCCCCACGCCGTAGCTCTCGGCCAGCCGCGCCCGGGACGGCAGCCGTTCGCCGACCGCCCACTCCCCGGCCGTCACCCGGCGGCGCAGGTGGTCCGCGATGCGGAGGTACGGCGGGTCCTGTGAGGGCATCTGGCATCTCCCTGCGGAGGGCGGGGACCTGCCGGTTGGCGGCAGGACGGGTGATTCAGCTTGACAACCTAATGCATCAGGTGGAATCTAATGGCTTAGTTTCACTATGCGTGATCGGCCGACTTCGGGGAGAGCGGTGGCGTGCCAAGCACGAGGGTGTTCGACCTGGCCTCCAGGCTCGCCGCGGCCACCGGAGCCGAAGCCAGGATCATCCAGTTGCCCGACGGCGGTTACCGCGTGGAGGCGGAGCTCCCCGGAGACCCGGACCCGCGCGACCACCTCGCGGTCCTCGACGCCCTGACCCGCGCCGACCGCTACGGACACCGCTATCGGGCCCGCATCCACACCGTCTGGGCCGAATTCGACCCACCCCAGGAGCCGCCGTGAAGAACGCGCCGCCCGGCTACACCGTCGGCATCGAGGAGATCACCGAACCGACCTCGTTCCTCGCCCTGGCCCCCGCGCTCGCCTCGCTCTGGCAGACCCTGCACACCCTGCCGCTCGGCTGGACGCAGTTCGAGGCCTACCGCTACTTCTTCGGCCCGGGCGCGGTCGAGCGCACCGAGGCGTTCCTGCAGCGGGACGGCCAACTGCAGCTCGGGTTCGCCCTGCTCGGCCGCACCCGGCTGATCAGCGTCCGCCCGGCCGGCCACGGCCCGTTCCAACTGGCGCCCACCGCCCTCAGGTTGCTCGACAGCCCGGACGTCGCCTCGCTGCGGCTGAACGGCTCGGGAACCCTCCCGCCGCCGGGCTCGCGCCACCGGCGGAGCGCCTGACGGCGGGTCAGTCGGCCTCGGGGTCCGGGAAGGTCTGGAGGGTGAGGAAGACCACCCGGCGGTCGGGGCCCTCGCCGGTGGTGCGGATCCGGACGCGCTGGCCGGGGCGCAGCAGGCGCAGGCCGCCGGCGTCGAAGGCGGGGGCGTCGAAGGGGACGGGGGTGCCGTCGTCGAGCAGGACCGAGCCGGAGCGGGTCGTGGGGTCGTACGTGAACGCGGTGGCCTGCATGGGAGCCAGCATAGGGCTTCGGAGCAGCGCCGCGGTGGCCGGGCCGAGGCCGAGCAGGCGGGCCTCGGCGAGGTCCGCCGGGGTGTCGACGTCGCGGCGGACGGAGGGCGCGTCGGGCAGCAGCAGTTCGGTCGCGCCGCCGGCCAGGTGGGCGTCCCGGGAGCCGGGGCCGAACGCCGGGCGGAGCGGTTCGCGGCCGGCCCCGGCGAGCAGCACGGTGCCGGTGCCCGGGGTGTCGGCGAGGAAGGCCCGGCCGCGCGCGGGCACCGCGGCGAGGACGCGGGCGAGTTCGGCGGGCCGCAGCGCCGGCAGGTCCGCGGAGAGCGTGGTGACGGGGGAGCGGGGGTGGCGCCGCAGGGCGGCCGCCGCGCCGTGCGCGAGCGCCGGGTTGAGGCCGCCGGGCTCCGGTTCGTCGGCCAGCACGTCGGCCCCCAGCGCGCGCAGCGCCCCGGCGGCGCGCGCGTCCCGGGTGACCACCAGGACGCGGCCGACCGCCGGGCAGGCGAGCGCGGCGGCGACGGTGTCGAGCGCGAACGCCAGGGCGAGCCGGGGCCGCAGCGGGCCGAGCGCGGCCAGCCGGCTCTTCGCACCGGCGAGCGCCTTGACCGGGACGACCACCGACCAGCCGAGCCGCAGCGCGTCCCGGTCGGCGTGCGGCTGCCCCGGGGCGGTCGCCCCGACGGCGGCGGGGCGTACGGTGTCCTCTGTCATCGGCGCCATTGTGGCGTCGGCCGGGGAGCCCTGGCCAGCGGTTCCGGGGGCCCCGGGGCGGCGGGCGGGTGCCTGGCCGGCTGGTGGCGGTGGTGGCTGCTCGACACAGGCTCGGCCCGCGGGTGAGACTGGTCGGCGCCCCGGAGCCGCTGGCCGGACCCGGCGAGCAGAGAGCGCGGCGCAGTACGGGGCGCCGCACGGATGAGGAGGAGCTGGGGTGGCCCGCCGCTCTAACGCCAGGTTCGGAAACGCCGACTACGGGATCTGGTACCGCTTCGCGGCGGTGCTCGTGAAGCCGGTGACCAACGCCCTGGCCCAGGCGGACTGGCGCGGCTGGGAGCACCTGCCCGAGAAGTCCGGGTTCATCGCCGCGGTGAACCACAACTCGGTGATCGACCCGGTGTTCTACGCGCACTGGCAGTACAACTCGGGCCGTCCGCCGCGGATCCTCGCCAAGTCCTCGCTGTTCTCGGTGCCGTTCATCGGCTTCATGCTGCGCAAGACCGGTCAGATCCCGGTGTTCCGGGAGTCCACCGACGCGGCCGAGGCGTTCCGGGCCGCGATCGACGCGGTGAACGGCGGCCAGTGCGTGCAGTTCTACCCGGAGGGCACCCTCACCCGGGACCCGGACCTGTGGCCGATGACCGGCAAGAGCGGCGCAGCCCGGGTCGCGCTGATGACGGGCGCGCCGGTGATCCCGGTGGCGCACTGGGGCGCGCACGAGATCATCCCGCCGTACGGCAAGGGCAAGGGCAAGTACCGCCTGTTCCCGCGGCACAAGGTGGTCGTCGCGGCGGGCCCCGCGGTCGACCTGAGCAAGTACCAGGGGCAGGAGCTCACCGCCCAGGTGCTCAGGGAGGCCACCGACGACATCATGGCGGCGATCACCGCCGTGCTGGAGGACATCCGCGGCGAGCAGGCCCCGAAGGAGCGGTACGACATGCGCAAGGCCGCCAAGGACCGGGCCGCGGCCGCCCAGGCCAAGCGCGAGCGCGCCGCCGAGGAGGGCGGCCGGTGACCCGCTGCGCGGTGATGGGGACGGGCTCCTGGGGCACCGTCTTCGCGATGATCCTGGCCGACGCGGGCTGCGAGGTGACCCTGTGGGGCCGCCGGCAGGAACTGGTCGACGCGATCGACCGGGACCACGTCAACCGGGACTACCTGCCGGAACTGACCCTGCCCGCGGGCATCCGGGCCACCACCGACGCCGCCGCGGCGCTGGCCGGCGCGGACTTCGCGGTGCTCTCGGTGCCGTCCCAGACGCTGCGCGACAACCTCGCGCTCTGGGCGCCGCTGATCGAGCCGCAGACCGCCCTGGTCAGCCTGATGAAGGGCGTCGAACTGGGCACCGTGAAGCGGATGAGCGAGGTGATCGCGGAGGTCGCCGGGGTCGGCCCGGAGCGGGTCGTGGTGGTGTCGGGCCCGAACCTGGCCGGCGAGATCGCCAACCGGCAGCCCGCCGCGACGGTGGTGGCGTGCGCC
This sequence comes from Kitasatospora cineracea, assembly GCF_003751605.1. Lineage (NCBI taxonomy): Bacteria > Bacillati > Actinomycetota > Actinomycetes > Kitasatosporales > Streptomycetaceae > Kitasatospora > Kitasatospora cineracea. The sequence continues at coordinate 84,551 of NZ_RJVJ01000001.1, read as the reverse complement.
GACGAGGAGGTCGCCAAGCGCTTCCAGAAGGCCTGCCACACCCCGTACTTCCGCCCGTACACCAACACCGACGTGGTGGGCTGCGAGCTGGGCGGCGCGGTGAAGAACGTGATCGGCCTGGCGGTCGGCATGGCCAACGGCATGGGCCTGGGCGACAACACCAAGGCGACGCTGATCACCCGGGGCCTGGCCGAGACCACCCGGCTGGGCCTGGTGCTCGGCGCCGACCCGCACACCTTCGCCGGGCTGGCCGGGATGGGCGACCTGGTGGCGACCTGCTCCTCGCCGCTGTCCCGGAACAACACCTTCGGCACCAACCTGGGCCGCGGCATGACGCTGGCCGAGACGATCGCCGCCACCAGCCAGACCGCGGAGGGTGTGAAGTCCTGCGAGTCGGTGCTCGACCTGGCCCGGCGCAACGGGGTGGAGATGCCGATCGTGGAGGCCGTGGTCGACGTGGTGCACAAGGGCCGGCCGACCCAGGAAGTGCTGAAGGGGCTGATGGCCCGTTCGGCCAAGCCTGAGCGCCGCTGACCGGAATCGGACGGTAGTCTCAACGCCGTTATGAGCATCGAACAGACCTCCCCGAACCAGGCGGCCAAGCCGCGCGTGGCGATCGTCTTCGGCGGCCGCAGCTCCGAGCACGGCGTGTCCGTGGTCACGGCCGCCAGCGTGCTGCGCTCGATCGACCGCAGCAAGTACGAGGTGCTGCCGATTGGCATCACCCACGAGGGCCGCTGGGCCCTGGTCGGCGACGAACCGGCCCGGATGGCCATCACCGACGGCCGGATGCCGGACGTCGACCAGGTCGCCGAGTCCACCGAGGGCCAGGTCGTGCTGCCCGCCGCCCCCGGCAACCGCGAGGTGGTGTGGAGCGAGCCCGGCGCCGCGCCGAAGGTCCTCGGCGAGGTCGACGTGGTGCTCCCGCTGCTGCACGGCCCGTGGGGCGAGGACGGCACCCTGCAGGGCCTGCTGGAGCTCTCCGGCGTCCCCTACGTGGGCTCCGGCGTGCTGGCCTCCGCGGTCGGCATGGACAAGGAGTTCACCAAGCGGATCATCGAGTCGCTCGGCCTGTACGCGGGCGAGTACACGGTGCTCAAGCCGCGCGAGTGGGAGTCCGAGGCCGGCCGGGCCGCCGCCCGCGAGCGGATCGCGGCGCTCGGCCTGCCGCTGTTCGTCAAGCCCTGCCGGGCCGGCTCCTCGATCGGCATCACCAAGGTCAAGGACCTCGCGGACCTGGACGCCGCGGTCGAGGAGGCCCGCCGCCACGACCCCAAGGTGATCGTGGAGAAGGGCGTCGAGGGCCGCGAGATCGAGTGCGGCGTGCTGGAGTTCGAGGACGGCCCGCGCGCCTCGGTGCCCGCCGAGGTGCTGGTCGACGGGGACTTCGAGTTCTACGACTTCGAGGCCAAGTACATCGACTCCTCCGAGGTGCGCATCCCCGCCGACCTCACCGGTGCGGAGCGGGCGGAGATCCGCCGGCAGGCCGTCGAGGTGTTCGAGGGCCTCGGCTGCGAGGGCCTGGCCCGGGTCGACTTCTTCCTGCTGGCCGACGGCCGGTGGATGGTCAACGAGGTCAACACCATGCCCGGCTTCACCCCGATCTCGGCCTACCCGAAGATGTGGGAGGCCACCGGCGTGCCCTACGCCGAGCTGATCGACCGCCTGCTGGCCGCCGCGCTGCGCCGCTCCACCGGCCTGCGCTAGGCCCCGGCCGGGCGGCCGCCGCTCAGGAGGCGTCGTCGAGGCAGTCCGAGTCGGCCGTCCCGTCGATCCGCGGGACGGTCGCCCGGATGGCGTCGGAGAACGACCCCAGCGGGTCCGCGTAGTTCGGGTACGCGCCCGCCGGGACCTCCACCACCACGTACGCCTTGCGCATCCCGGTGGCGAACCGGTAGCCGCCGGCGCCGTCCTCGGTCAGGCCCCAGCCGACCTCGTCGACGCACGGGCCCTTGCGGTCGGTGTCGTTCAGCAGGTCCGGCCGGTCGGCGCCGCAGGTCATCACGGTGCGCGGGGAGGAGCCCCAGGCCGCGGTGTACGGCGAGGCCGGGGACGGGTCCCTGCGCGGGTGTCCGAGCACCTCGGCGGGCAGCGCCGCGTGCAGCGCCGCGCAGTACCGGGCGGTCTCCGCGTCCTGCGAGGGCGCGGGGACGTCCGGGTCGCCGCCCCAGGCGGTCACCATCCAGGCCGTGCAGCCGAGCAGCGCGGCGGGCAGCGCCAGCCAGCGCACCGGGGCGGGCAGGCGGTTCAGCAGGTCACGGGAGGCCACCGCACGATGGTAAGCGGGCTTATCCCGCCCGGTGGACGGAGGGCTTACAGCCGCACCACCGGACAGGTCAGGGTGCGGGTGATGCCCTCCACCCGCTGCACGTTGGCCACCACCAGGCGGCCCAGTTCGTCGATCGACTCCGCCTCCGCCCGGACGATCACGTCGTACGGGCCGGTCACGTCCTCGGCGGTGATCACTCCGGTGATCCCGGCGATGGACTCGGCCACCGAGGTGGCCTTGCCCACCTCGGTCTGGATCAGGATGTACGCCTGCACCACGGGGGACCTCCAGGCGGCTGGGTGGGGGAGTTGCTGACCGGCAGTCTGATCACCACGCTACCGCGCGACGGCACGGACGGGGGAGACCCCGCGGGGCCCGAAAGGCGTACGCTGCGCGCGGGGGCGGCGGTGCCGCCGCCTCCGCAGGCGGGGGAGCAGGACGACAATCGGACAACGGGGAACGCGGAAGGACGGGCTGAATGCAGGGGACCGTGGGCGAACTCGGCGAGTTCGGGCTCATCCGGGAGCTGACCGCACGGCTGCCGATGACCCCGGCGGTGGAGCTCGGGCCCGGCGACGACGCGGCCGTGGTCAAGGCGCCCGACGGGCGGGTGGTGGCCACCACCGACGTGCTGATCGAGGGCCGGCACTTCCGCCGCGACTGGTCCACCGCGTACGACGTCGGCCGCAAGTGCGCCGCGCAGAACCTCGCCGACATCGCCGCGATGGGCGCCGTCCCGACCGCGCTGCTGCTCGGCCTGGTCACCCCCGCCGACCTGCCCACCACCTGGGCCACCGAGCTGATGGACGGCCTGCGCGACGAGTGCCAGGTGGCCGGCGCCACCGTGGTCGGCGGCGACGTGGTGCGCGGCGACACCATCACGCTGGCCATCACCGCGCTCGGCGACCTCCAGGGCCGCCGCCCCGTGGTGCGCTCCGGCGCCCAGGTCGGCGACGTGGTCGCGGTGACCGGCTGGCTCGGCTGGTCCGCCGCCGGGCTGACCGTCCTGCAGCGCGGCTTCCGCTCCCCGCGGGCCTTCGTCGAGGCGCACCGCCGCCCCGAACCGCCGTACCACGCCGGTCCCGCCGCCAGCGAGCTCGGCGCCACCGCCATGGTCGACGTCTCCGACGGCCTGGTCGCCGACCTCGGCCACGTCGCCCGGGCCAGCGAGGTCGACATCGACCTGCGGGCCGCCGACTTCGACGTCCCCGCGCAGATGGCCGACATCGGGCAGGCCGTCGGCGTCGACCCGCTGGTGTGGGTGCTCTCCGGCGGCGAGGACCACGCGATCGTCGCCACCTTCCCCAAGTCCGCGCCGCTGCCCGCCCGTTGGCGGGTGATCGGCGAGGTGGTCCGGACCGCCCGGCCCGGCCGCGGCGGCACCGTCACCGTCGACGGCGCCCCCTGGGACCGCACCGCGGGCTGGGACCACTTCGCCGAGGAGTAGGCCGCGGCCCGCCCTGGTGGCTACCCGGCGGTACGCCCCCGAGCGCGTAGGGTGGCGACTGTCGGGCGGACCGGCAGCGTCGACGGTCCGGTCCACCTACGGACGCGGGGGCGCGCCCCCCGGAGCAGGAGCACAGCCACCATGCGAATCGGCGTTCTCACCAGCGGCGGCGACTGCCCCGGCCTGAACGCGGTCATCCGCTCGATCGTGCACCGCGGCACCGACGTGCACGGCGACGAGATCCTCGGCATCGAGGACGGCTTCCTCGGCCTGATCGAGGGCCGGGCCCGGCCGATCTCGCACGAGGACGTCACCGGCCTGCTCACCCTGGGCGGCACCATCCTCGGCTCCGCCCGGGTCCAGCGCGAGAAGATCCGCTGGGCCGTCGAGAACTCCCGCGAACTCGCGGCCGGCCTCGGCATCGACGCGCTGATCGCCATCGGCGGCGAGGGCACCCTCACCGCGGCCAAGCTGTTCAGCGACGCCGGGCTGCCCGTCGTCGCCGTCCCCAAGACCATCGACAACGACATCGACGCCACCGACGTCACCTTCGGCTTCGACACCGCCGTGCACGTCGCCACCGAGGCCATCGACCGGCTCAAGACCACCGCCGAGTCGCACCAGCGGGTCATGGTGGTCGAGTTGATGGGCCGCCACACCGGCTGGATCACCCTCACCGCGGGCATGGCCGGCGGCGCCCACGGCATCCTCATCCCCGAGAAGCCCTTCGACATCGAGGCGGTCGCCCGGATGATCGAGGACCGCTTCCGGCGCGGCAAGAAGTTCGCCATCATCGCCGTCGCCGAGGGCGCCCAGCCGCTGCCCGGCACGCTGCGCTTCGAGCACGGCCGGGTCGACCAGTTCGGCCACCAGACCTTCGGCGGCATCGGCACCCGGCTCGCCATCGAACTGGAGAACCTGCTCGGCAAGGAGGCCCGGCCGGTCATCCTCGGCCACACCCAGCGCGGCGGCACCCCCACCGCGCTCGACCGGGTGCTCGCAACCCGCTTCGGCTGGCACGCCGTCGAGGCCGTCCACAAGGGCGCGTTCGGGCACTTCACCGCGCTGCGCGGCACCGAGATCCACCTCACCCCGATCGCCGACGCGGTCGTCCAGCTCAAGACCGTCCCGCAGGACCGCTGGACCGAATCCGAGGCCGTGCTCTGAACGCCGACGGCGGGTCGGTAGGTTGGGGCGCATGAGCACCTTCGCCGCCGCCCCGCCCCGAGTCCTCACCGTCGCCGGCTCCGACAGCGGCGGCGGTGCGGGCATCCAGGCCGACCTCAAGGCCATGCTCGCCCTCGGCGTCCACGGCATGAGCGTCATCACCGCCGTCACCGCGCAGAACTCGCTCGGCGTCCAGGGCTACTGGGAACTGCCCGCCGAAGCCGTCCGCGCCCAGTACCGCAGCGTCGTCGACGACATCGGCGTGCAGGCCGTCAAGACCGGCATGCTCGCCTCGGTCGAACTCGTCGAGACCGTCTCCGCACTGCTCGCCGACGCCCCCGCCCCCGTGGTCGTCGACCCGGTCGGCGTCTCCAAGCACGGCGACGCGCTGCTCGCCGCCGACGCCGTCGGCACCCTCCGGACCCGGCTGCTGCCGGTCGCCACCCTCGCCACCCCCAACCTGCATGAGGTGACCCAGCTCACCGGGCGCACCGTCACCGGCGAGGCCGACATGCTCGACGCCGCGAAGGCGCTGCGCGACCTCGGCCCCGACTGGGTGCTGGTCAAGGGCGGCCACCTGGAGGGCGAGGCCGCCGACCTGCTGCTCGGCCCCGACGGCGGGACCCACTGGTACCGGGCCCCCCGCCACGACAACCGGCACACCCACGGCACCGGCTGCACCCTCGCCAGCGCGATCGCCGCGCGGCTCGCCCTCGGGGACCCGGTGCCGCAGGCCGTCGCCCACGCCAAGGCGTACGTCACCGGCGCCATCGCGCACGGCTTCGCGCTCGGCGCCGGCATCGGGCCGGTGGACCACTTCTGGCAGGCCCGGGGGTGAGATCAGGGGCTCACGAGTGCGCGCATTTCAGGGGCTCGGGGAACGGCGAGGCCGTGGCTGCTGACGGTCCACTGCCGTTGCGCGCGTCTGCTTCCGGTTCCGTTCACCACCGCAGCAGCACGGACACTCCGACGGGCTCCGGCCGTCAGCAGCACGGACCCGCCGTTCCCCGAGCCCCCGGTGGTGCTCCCCGCGCGGCAAAAGCCGAAAGCCGACCACGGCCCTCGGAGGGGTGTGGTCGGCTTTCGGGGAAAGCTGGTGACCGGCGTACCGGTCTGCGCGTCAGCGCGAGACCTTACCGGCCTTGATGCACGAGGTGCAGACGTTGAGCCGCTTCGGCGTCCGCCCGATCACAGCGCGCACCGTCTGAATGTTGGGGTTCCAACGACGGGGGGTGCGGCGGTGCGAGTGGGAGATGCTGTTGCCGAAGCCCGGGCCCTTGCCGCAGACGTCACAGTTGGCAGCCACAGGAGTCACTCCAAGACTTCAGATCAGGTACTTGAACTAGCCCGGGGTGCTCCAGGCAACCGGGAGAGCATACAACGGTGACTCCCGCTCAACGAAACTACCACGATCGCGGGGGTGATCGTTCCCCCGAGCTGGGCACGAGCCTGCGACCGGCACCCCCGCGCGGGCCGATAACCTGCCAGCATCGCCCCTCGCCACCGCGTCCTTTCGCGTTCCCGTGGCGTTCATCCGGAGGAGACCTGGTGCTGGACACCCTCGACGCCCCGGCCGTCCGCACCTGGTGCCGGCTCGCGCTGGCCGCCCTCGGCCAGGCCCGCGAGGAGATCGACGCGCTGAACGTGTACCCGGTTCCGGACGGGGACACCGGGACCAACCTCTACCTGACCGTGGAGTCCGCAGCCGAGGCGCTGGACGCGGTGTTCGCCGCCACCGAGGAACCCGGACTGGCGGTCGCCGCGGCCGCCGCCGCCCGCGGCGCGCTGATCGGCGCGCGCGGGAACTCCGGCGTGATCCTCGCCCAGTGGCTGCGCGGCCTGGCCGAAGTGCTCTCCGACGGCGGCGAACTGGCCGCCGCGCTCGACCACGGCGCCCGCTCCGCGTACCGGGCGGTCGCCCAACCGGTCGAGGGCACCCTGCTGACCGTCGCCGCCGCCGCCGCGGACGCCGCCACCGGCGCCGACGGCCTGACCGGACAGGCCCAGGAGGCGTACCGGGCGGCCCGGCAGGCGCTGCTGCTCACCCCCGACCAGCTGTCCGCGCTGGCCGAGGCGGGCGTGGTGGACGCGGGCGGCCGCGGACTGGTCGCCGTGCTGGGCGCGCTGGTGGACGCCGTCTCCGGGCAGCAGCCGATGGGCCCGGTCGCGCTGCGCCGCGAGATCGACCCGCTGGTGGTGGACGGCTGCGAGAGCCACGAGCGCCCGTCCGGCTCCGGCCACCCGGCGTTCGAGGTGATCTACCTGCTGGAGGCCGAGGACGGACAGCTCCCGCTGCTGCGCGAACGCCTGGGACGGCTCGGCGACTCGCTGGTGATCGGCGGCGGCGACGGCCTGTGGAACGTCCACGTGCACGTGGACGACGCGGGCGCCGCCGTCGAGGCGGGCGTCGAGGCCGGGCGGCCGCACCGGATCAGGATCACCCACTTCGCCGAGGCCGCGGCCCGGTCCGGGGAGCGCGAGGAGACCGTCTCGCACGGCCGGGCCGTGCTCAGCGTGGTGACCGGCAGCGGACTGGCCCAGCTGTGCGAGCAGGCCGGCTCGGTGGTGCTCGCCGCCGACCCCGACCGCCCGCCCGCCAGCGCCGAACTGGTCGCCGCCGTGCACCGCTGCGGCGCCCGCGAGGTGGTGCTGCTGCTCAACGACCCCGAACTGCGCGCCGCCGCCGGCGCCGCCGCCGACCAGCTGCGCGAGGAGGGCGTCCGGATCGCCGTGCTGCCCACCCGCTCCCCGGTGCAGGGCCTGGCCGCGCTGGCCGTGCACGACGCCGGGCGGCGCTTCGACGAGGACGTGGTGGCGATGACCTCCGCCGCCGGGGCCACCCGGTACGCCGAACTGGCCGTCGCCGAGGGCGAGTCCTGGACCATGGCGGGCGTCTGCCAGGCCGGCGACGTGCTCGGCCTGATCGACGGCGACGTCGCGGTGATCGGCGCCGACCTCACCGGGACCGCGCTCACCGTGCTCGACCGGATGCTCGCGGCCGGCGGCGAACTGGTCACCCTGGTGCTCGGCGAGGAGGCCCCCGAGGAGCTCGCCGACCGGCTGATCGCGCACGCCCGGCGCACCCGCCCCGAGGTCGACACCGTCGCCTACCCGGGCGGCCGGGAGGCCGCACCGCTGCTCATCGGGGTGGAGTGAGACCGGAGCGTCGGTCCGGTGGTGTGGAATGGGGCGATGGGCGCTCTCGATGAACCGCTGAAGGAACTGGTCGGCGACCGCACCGCGAAGGCGCTGGCCGACAGTCTCAAGCTGCGCACGGTCGGCGACCTGCTGCACCACTACCCGCGCCGGTACGTCGAGCGCGGGCAGCTCACCAGCCTGGACGAGCTGGAGGTGGACGAGCACGTCACCGTGCTGGCCCGGATCGAGAAGGTCACGCTGATCCCGTTCCGCGGCCGCAAGGGCGACCGGCTGGAGGTGGTGGTCACCGACGGCCGCTCCCGGCTCTCGCTGGTGTTCTTCAACCAGGGCTGGCGGCAGAAGGACCTGAAGCCCGGCCTGCAGGGCCTGTTCGCCGGCAAGGTCGGCCTGTTCAACCGCACCCGTCAACTCGCCTCGCCCGACTACCAGTTGATCGACAGCGAGGAGGGCACCTCGGCGGCGGAGCAGTTCGCCGGCCGGCTCATCCCGGTCTACCCGGCCAGCGCCCAGCTGCCCAGCTGGAAGCTCTCGCTCTGCGTCGAGATGGCCCTCACCAAGCACCTCGCCGACGTCGGCGAACCGCTGCCCGCCGAACTGCGCGCCGAGCACGACCTGATCCCGCTGCCCGAGGCGCTGGAGCTGATCCACCGCCCGCACAGCCAGGCCGAGAAGGAGCGCGCCCAGAACCGGCTGCGCTGGGACGAGGCGTTCGTCCTCCAGGTCGCCCTCGCCCAGCGCCGGGCCGCCGACTCCGCGCTGCCCGCCGTCCCCCGCCGCCCCGTCCCCGGCCGGGTGCTGGACGCCTTCGACGCCCGGCTCCCGTTCACCCTCACCGACGGCCAGCGATCGGTCTGCGCCGAGATCTTCGCCGACCTGGCCACCGAGCACCCCATGCACCGGCTGCTGCAGGGCGAGGTCGGCTCCGGGAAGACGCTGGTCGCGCTGCGCGCCATGCTCGCCGTGGTCGACACCGGCGGGCAGGCCGTGCTGCTGGCCCCGACCGAGGTGCTGGCCCAGCAGCACCACCGGTCGATCGTCGAGATGATGGGCGACCTCGCCGAGGCCGGGATGATCGGCGGCTCCGAGATCGGCACCCGGGTCGCCCTGCTCACCGGCTCGATGGGCGCCGCCGCCCGCCGCGGCGCGCTGCTCGACATGGCCTCCGGCAAGGCCGGGATCGCCATCGGCACGCACGCCCTGATCGAGGACCGGGTGCAGTTCGCCGACCTCGGCCTGGTCGTCGTCGACGAGCAGCACCGCTTCGGCGTCGAGCAGCGCGACGCGCTGCGGGCCAAGGGCGAGCAGCCCCCGCACCTGCTGGTGATGACCGCCACGCCGATCCCGCGCACCGTCGCCATGACGGTCTTCGGCGACCTGGAGACCTCCGTCCTCGACCAGCTGCCCGCCGGCCGCTCGCCGATCTCCACCCACGTGGTGCCCGCGCTGGAGAAGCCCAACTTCCTCGCCCGGGCCTGGGAGCGGGTCCGCGAGGAGGTCGGCAAGGGGCACCAGGCGTACGTGGTCTGCCCGCGGATCGGGGACGAGGAGGAGCCGGCGAAGGGGAAGAAGAAGCGCAAGGAGGAGCCCGAGGAAGTGGGAGGGGCGGACAGCGAGGAGCGCAGGCCGCCGCTGGCCGTGGTGGAGACCGCGGAGAAGCTCGTGAAGGGCCCGCTGGCCGGGCTGCGGATCGAGGTCCTGCACGGGCGGCTCGCCCCGGAGGCCAAGGACGACGTGATGCGCCGGTTCGCGGCCGGCGAGGTGGACGTGCTGGTCGCCACCACCGTGATCGAGGTCGGCGTCAACGTCCCGAACTCCACCGTCATGGTGATCATGGACGCGGACCGGTTCGGCGTCTCCCAGCTGCACCAGCTGCGCGGCCGGGTCGGCCGCGGCTCCGCCGCCGGGCTCTGCCTGCTGGTCAGCGACATGCCCGCGGCCAGCGCCGCCCGGGCCCGGCTGGACGCGGTGGCCGGCACCCTGGACGGCTTCGCGCTCTCCCGGATCGACCTCGAACAGCGCCGCGAGGGCGACGTGCTCGGCCAGGCCCAGTCCGGCGTGAAGTCCTCGCTCAAGGTGCTCTCGGTGCTGGAGGACGAGGACGTCATCGCCACCGCCCGGGCCGAGGCCACCCGGCTGGTCGCCGCCGACCCCGCGCTGGAGGCCCACCCCGAGCTGCGCACCGCGCTGGAGAGCCTGCTCGACGAGGACCGCGCGGAGTACCTGGAGAAGGGCTGAGGCGGGTCGTTCGGACACCCCGGTTGTCAGTGCCCCGGGAGAGAATGTAGTTGTTCGGGGCGCACTCCAAGTCGCGTCCCCGGCGCGAGAATTGGGGGTCATTGCATGGCATTCCGTCACCTCAACGAGCTCCCGCTCGGCGACAAGGTCTTCCGGATCGAGGTCGCCAGCGAGGACGACCGCGAAGTCACCCTCACCCTGACCGGCTGGCGCGAGGGCAACTCCGCCAACCCGGTCGCCTCCGGGAAGCTCCGCCTCCCGGTCGAGGACGTCGCCTCCCTGCGCATCGCACTCAACCGGGCCCTGCGCGCGCTGGCCATCGTCGCCGACGTCTCCGAGCCGATCCCCGACCGGGACGTGCTGCGCGAGCTCTACCCCGGCCACGGCGCCCCCTGGGTGCCGCAGCACGAGGAGGAGCTGGTCCGGCGCTTCCACGAGGGCGAGACCATCGCCCGGATCGCCGCCCGCTACGGCCGCACGCCCGACTCCGTCCGCACCAAGCTGCGCGAGCTCGGGCACGACCCGCGCCGCCCCGAGTACTGCCCGCCCGACGGCTGCCTGTCCTGGTCGCGCTACGCGTCGCCGACGCTGCTGGGCGCCGCCGCGAACGAGTGACCGCCGCGCGGGAGTGAACGGGCGCGCGCCCGGCCCGGGCCGATCCGTCGGCTAGGGTCGGGCGCGCAGCCCCTCCCACCCGCAAAGGACCCAACGCCATGCCTCGCGTGATCGCCGGCCGTGCCGGAGGCCGCCGTCTCGCCGCGCCGCCCGGCCGGAACACCCGCCCGACGTCCGACAAGGCGCGGGAGGCGATGTTCTCCACCGTCGAGGCGCTGTTCGGGCCGGTCGCCGGGGCCCGGATGCTCGACCTGTTCGCGGGCAGCGGCGCGGTCGGGCTGGAGGCGCTCTCCCGCGGGGCCGCGCACGCCCTGCTGGTGGAGGCGGACGCGAGCGCGGTGCGGACCGTCCGGGAGAACGTCCGCACGCTGGGGCTGCCCGGCGCGGAGGTGCGGGCCGACAAGGCCGAGAAGGTGGTCGCGGGGCCGCCGCCGGCCGAGCCGTACGACCTGGTGTTCCTGGACCCGCCGTACGCGGTGGAGGACGCCGCGCTGCGCGAGATGCTGGTCACACTCCGCTCTGGGGGCTGGCTGTCCGAGCACGTTCTCGTCACCGTGGAACGCAGCACCAGGGGCGGCGAGTTCGGCTGGCCGGACGGCTTCGAGGGGCTGCGCTCGCGCAAGTACGGCGAGGGCACGCTCTGGTACGGTCGCGCCGCTACTGGGGCTGATCAAGACTCGTAGCAGAACATCCCGCCCCACAAGGGAGCACACGCATGCGCCGCGCCGTCTGTCCGGGGTCCTTCGACCCCATCACCAACGGACACCTCGACATCATCGAGCGGGCCTCCAAGCTGTACGACGTGGTGCACGTGGCGGTGCTGATCAACCGCAACAAGCAGGGCATGTTCTCGATCGACGAGCGGATCGCCCTGATCGAGGAGACCACCGCCCACCTGGGCAACATCAAGGTCGAGTCGCACAGCGGCCTGCTGGTGGACTTCTGCCGCGAGCGCGGCATCCCGGCGATCATCAAGGGCCTGCGGGCGGCCGGCGACTTCGACTACGAACTCCAGATGGCCCAGATGAACCACGGGCTCACCGGCGTCGAGACGCTGTTCGTGCCGACCTCGCCGACGTACAGCTTCCTCTCCTCCAGCCTGGTCAAGGAGGTCGCCTCGCTCGGCGGCGACGTCTCGCACCTGCTGCCCGGGACGGTGCACCGGCGACTGGTCGAGCGGATCGCCGAACGCCGCAACTGACCGGGCGTTGTGAGCGGTGGGGCAGGTGGCCGTACAGTCTTGATACTCCCGGCCCCGGGGCCGCAGCCAGCGACCCCCGGAGCACTGCCTCCGCCGCACCTCGGCGGCACACGGAAAGACTGAAGACGCCCGTGGACGTGCAGCAGAAACTCGACGAGATCATCGCCGTGGTCGAGAAGGCGAAGGCGATGCCGATGTCGTCGTCCTGCGTGGTCAACCGCGCCGAGCTGACCGGCCTGCTCCGCGACCTGCGGGAGGCGATGCCCGCCGAACTCGCCCAGGCGCAGTCGGTGGTGGCGGACCATCAGCAGATGGTGGCCGACGCCCAGGCGCAGGCCGACCACATCATCCGCGGCGCGCACGACGAGCGCGGCTCGCTGATCTCCGACACCGAGGTGGTCCGGCAGGCCCAGGCCGAGGCGGACCGGGTGCTCGCCGAGGCCCGCACCGAGGTGCAGACCAAGCGCGCCGAGGCCGACGACTACGTCGACTCCAAGCTGGCCAACTTCGAGGTGGTCCTCACCAAGACGCTCGGCGCGGTCGGCCGCGGCCGGCAGAAGCTGCGCGGCGACTCCGGCGTCTACGAGCCGGAGCAGGACGGCACCGAGGACGGCGAGGAGTTCCGGCCGCGGATCAGCCCCAGCCCGGAGGCCGACGAGTACGTCGACGTGAAGCTGGCCACCCTGGAGGCGGTGCTCTCGGCCACCCTGGAGGCGGTCGGCAAGGGCCGCGACAAGCTGCTCGGCAAGGCCCCGATCGACGAGCTGGGCGCTTACCTGGCCGCCGCCGACGAGGCCCAGCAGCTCAAGGACCGGGCCGAGGCGGTGGCCGCCGGCTTCGCCGACGGCGCCGCCCCCGAGGACCCGCAGAACTGGTACGCGGACGTCCCGCAGCAGCAGAGCTGGCCCGAGCAGACCCCGGCCGCGGCCGGCTGGCAGCAGCCCGGCGAGGACCCGTACGGCCAGCCGCAGCCCGGCGAGGACCCGTACGGCCAGCAGCAGGCCCCGCAGTACGCCGAGGCGTACGGCGGCGGCTACGACCCGGCGGCGGCCCCGCAGACCGACCCGTACGGCCAGCCCTACGGGCAGCAGCAGCCGGTCGACCCGTACTACCAGCAGCAGCAGCCGCAGTACCAGCAGCCGCAGGGCTTCGACCAGTGGGGCAACCCGCTGCCCGTCGACCCGTACGGCTACCAGCAGCAGCCCCAGCAGCAGGCGCAACTGCCGCAGCAGCAGGCCGGGCTGGACGAGACCAGCTTCTTCGACACCAGCATGATCGACATGACCCGGCTGCGGGAGCTCGGCGGCCGCTGAGGGGCGAGTTGGGTTCGGCGCGGACTCTCCGGTAGTCTGACCACTCCGGCCTGTTCGCGCCGGGTTCGCCGTGCGCCCGCTCGCCGGGCCGCCGCAGAAACCGAAACTCCGCGCCGCGCAGGAATGCGCGCCGCCACCAGGAAGTCAGGACACCTTGAACCGCCTCGACCACCGCGACCCGCTCGTGTTCGACACGCATGAGCTCGGCCGTCGCCCCGGTTCGCTGCGCAAGGTCTCCCGCACCCTGGAGGCCCCGGCGGAGCTGGGCGTCGCGGACGTGATCGGCGTTCCCGAGAAGAGCGAGATCACGCTGGAGCTCCGCCTGGAGTCGGTGGTCGAGGGCGTGCTGGTCACCGGCACCGCCGAGGCCCACGTCACCGGCGAGTGCTCCCGCTGCCTGGAGCCGGTGGAGGACGACCTGGAGGTCGCCTTCCAGGAGCTGTACTACTACCCGGAGTCCGAGGAGCGTCACCGCGCGGTTGCGGGGGACGACTTCGACGAGGAGTCCGAGGACGAGACTTACCGCCTGGAGGGCGACCTGTTCGACCTCCAGCCGGTGCTGCGTGACGCGGTGGTGCTCGCACTGCCGCTGCAGCCGGTGTGCCAGGACGACTGCCTGGGTCTGTGCTCCGAGTGCGGGGCCCGCCTGAGCGACGACCCGGCGCACCACCACGACGCCGCCGACCCCAGGTGGGCGGCCCTGCAGGGACTCTCCGCCGCCCCCGGCGACGAGGGTGACGAGGAATAAGACACAGCGCTGCCCGTGAGGGCCTCGCCGTAGAACCAGGAGATTTACCGTGGCTGTTCCGAAGCGGAAGATGTCGCGCAGCAACACGCGTCACCGCCGTTCCAACTGGAAGGCCGTCGTGCCCGCGCTCGTGGCGTGCGACCGCTGCCACGAGCCGAAGCTCGCGCACATCGCGTGCCCGAGCTGCGGCACGTACAACCGTCGCCAGGTCCTCTCGGTCTGATCGGCGGGGTGCACGGATCGATGTCGGACAGTGGCAGTTCCACCCGCAAGCCGAACCCCGGGACCAATGGGGGCAAGGGCGGTGGGCCGGCTTCGACCGAATACGACGTCCTGGAAGGGCGCCTCGGCTACACGCTCGAGCGCGCCCTTCTGGTACGCGCCCTGACCCACCGCTCGTACGCGTACGAGAACGGCGGGCTGCCCACCAACGAGCGCCTGGAGTTCCTCGGCGACTCGGTGCTGGGCCTCGTGGTGACCGACACCCTCTACCGCCTCCACCCGGAGGTCGCCGAGGGCACGCTCGCCAAACTCCGCGCCGCGGTGGTCAACTCCCGCGCGCTCGCCGAGGTCGGCCGCGGCCTCGACCTCGGAGCCTTCATCCGGCTCGGCAAGGGCGAGGAGGGCACCGGCGGCCGCGACAAGTCGTCGATCCTCGCCGACACCGTCGAAGCCGTGATCGGTGCGATCTACCTCGACCAGGGCCTGGACTCCGCCACGGACTTCGTCCACCGCCTGTTCGACCCGCTGATCGCGGAGTCCGCGCAGCTCGGCGCCGGGCTCGACTGGAAGACCAGCCTCCAGGAGCTCACCGCCGCCGTCGGCATCGGCGTCCCCGAGTACGTGGTCACCGAATCCGGCCCCGACCACGAGAAGACCTTCACCGCCGCCGCCCGGGTGGCCGGCGAGGACTACGGCTCCGGCAGCGGACGCTCGAAGAAGGAAGCCGAGCAGAAGGCCGCCGAGTCCGCCTGGCGCGCCATCAAGGCCAAGCACGAGGCCGGCCGGCCCGACGGCGACCCCGCCGCGGCCCTCGGCTGACCGGGGCCGGCCGTGCCCGAACTGCCCGAGGTCGAGGTGGTCCGCCGCGGCCTGGCCCGCTGGGCCGCCGGACGCACCGTCGCCGACGTCCAGGTGCTGCACCCGCGCGCCGTCCGCCGCCAGGCGGGCGGCGCCGACGAGTTCACCGCGCTGCTGCGCGGCCGCACCCTCGGCACCCCGCAGCGCCGCGGCAAGTACCTGTGGGTGCCGCTCGGCGACGGCCTGTCCATGGTCGGGCACCTCGGCATGAGCGGCCAACTCCTCGTCCAGGAACCGGAGATGGCCGACTCCGTGCACCTGCGGGCCCGGCTCCGGTTCGCCGACGGCGGCACCGAGCTGCGCTTCGTCGACCAGCGCACCTTCGGCGGCCTGGCCGTCGAGGAGGCCGAGGCCGACGACCCCGAGGCCACCCCCGTCTCGCTCGCCCACATCGCCCGCGACCCGCTCGACCCGCGCTTCGACGACCCCGCCTTCGCCACCGCCCTGCGCGCCAAGCGCACCACCGTCAAGCGCGCCCTGCTCGACCAGACCCTGATCAGCGGCGTCGGCAACATCTACGCCGACGAGGCCCTCTGGCGCAGCCGCCTGCACTACGACCGCCCCACCGCCACCCTGACCCGCCCCGCCGCCCTCGAACTCCTCGGCCACGCCCGGGACGTCATGACGGCGGCCCTGGCGGTCGGCGGCACCAGCTTCGACTCGATGTACGTCAACGTCAACGGCGAGAGCGGCTACTTCTCCCGCGACCTCGACGCCTACGGCCGCGAGGGCCGGCCCTGCCGCCGCTGCGGCACCCCGATGCGCCGCGACCCCTGGATGAACCGCTCCAGCTACTCCTGCCCCAAGTGCCAGCGCCCACCCCGGGCCTGAACCCGCCACGCGCCCAACTCCGGGCGATCCGCTCGACCTCCTGCAGCCGGTGGGCGCCGAAGGGCTCCGGACCGGGGCCGAGCAGCCGTGCCGCCGGCCCCGGTCGGGGCGTCAGCGCGTCAGCGGGTGTTCCCGGCGGAGGTCTTCTCCTCCTCGGCGGCCGCGTGCAGGGCGCCGCCCTCCTCGCCGAAGTAGGCGACGCCGACGGCGCTGACCACGGCGAGGACGAAGCCGGAGACGGCCAGCCAGCCCAGGCCGGCGCGGGAGGAGTCGCCGAGCCAGAGGACGCCGACGGCGCCGGGGACGACCGTCTCGCCGACGACCAGGGCGGCGGTCGCGCCGTTGACCGAGCCGATCTGCAGGGCGACGGTGTGCAGGTACATGCCGCCGAGGCCGCCGACCAGGACGGCGTACAGGGCCGGGTCGGCGAGCAGCGCGCCGAGGGCGAACGGCTGCACGCCGTCCAGGATCCGCACGCCGATGCCGAGGGCGCCGAAGCCCAGGCCGGAGAGCAGGCCCGCGACGATCGCCCCGCTCGAACCGAGCCGGCGGACGATCAGCGAACCGCCCGCGATCAGCACCGCGGAGCCGATCAGCAGCGCCCAGTGGAAGGCCCGGGCCGCCTCGTGCCCGCCCTCCGGGCCGGCGGCCACCGCGAGCAGCACCAGCGCGCCGCACAGGACGCCGATCGACAGCCACTCCAGCTGGCGCAGCCGCAGGCCCAGCAGCTTGACCGAGAGCACCGCGGTGATCACCAGGTTGGCGCTGATGATGGTCTGCGACAGGAACAGCGGCAGCAGCCGGGCGGCCAGCGCGCCGAGGCCGAAGCCGATGAAGTCCAGCACCGTGCCGAGGATGAACTCCCAGGTGACGGCGGCCTTCGCGGTCGAGGACAGGCTCGGCCCGCCGTGCTCGGTGACGGTGCCGGCCGCCGCCTCCTGCCGGGCGGAGCGGCGGGCGCCGAGGGCCTGCAGGACCGACCCGGTGCCGTAGCAGACGGACGCCGCGACGGCGGTGACGAGGCCGAGGATCACCAGGGGTCTCCTGTCAGGTGGTGCGGAAGATCGTCCCCACTATGCCCGCTCCGACGCCCCGGGCGGCACGCGCGGTCCCAACTCCGGCCGGTCGGCGGGGGTTCGGGGGGCCGGTCTCGGCCTGGAGTAGGGGGCGCTCCCAGGGTGGGAACACTACTCGGGGAGGGCGTGGACCGTACCGGCGGACCGGTACGGTCTGGAGCATGAGAACTGTGCTCCGCCGCTCCCGCGCCACCGGGCCCGCCGCCGTCCTGGCGGCGCTGCTCGGCCTGCTGATGGTGCTCGGGCTGTCCGCGCCCGCCTCGGCGTCCGGCCTGAACGACGCGGCCGATTCCCTGAAGAAGGTCCAGGTCTACGTCGACCCGGCGATGAACGACCGGTTCTCCAAGGACCAGGCGGACAAGCTGGCCGAGAAGCTGAAGGACGCGGACAAGCCGATCTTCATCGCGGTGCTGCCCGCCAGCGAGGCCTACCCGACGAAGAACCTGTTCGGCGACCTCCGCACCAAGGTCGGCATCGTCGGCGTCTACGGCATCTGGCGCGGCGACCAGTTCCAGGCCAACTCCGACGCCAAGGCGCTGGGCAAGGCCGCCACCGACCGGATCGCGGGCGCCGCGTTCCGCTCGAACCCCGAGGACATCAACGCCACCCTGACCGAGTTCGTCGACGGGGCGGCGAAGCAGACCAAGGGCGACGGCCCGCAGCACAGCACCTCGATCGCCTGGATCCTCGTCCCGGTGCTGCTGGTCGCGCTGCTCGGCGTCGGCGTGTTCCTGCTGTTCCGCCGGGCCAGGAAGCGCAAGGAGGAGCAGGTCCGGGCCGAACTCGCCCAGCTGCGCACCGTGGTGGACGAGGACATCACCGCGTTCGGCGAGGAGCTCGACCGGCTCGACTTCGACCCCGGCGCCCCCGGCGCGGACGACGCCCAGCGCGCCGACTACACCGGCGCGCTGGACTCCTACGACCTCGCCAAGCGCACCATGGACGAGGCGAAGAAGCCCGAGGACGTCCGCCCGGTGACCGAGGCGCTGGAGCAGGGCCGGTTCGCGCTGGCCACCCTGGCCGCCCGCCGCGAGGGCCGCCCGCTGCCCGAGCGCCGCGTCCCGTGCTTCTTCGACCCGCGGCACGGCCCGTCCACCGCCGACGTGCAGTGGGCCCCGCCGGGCGGCGCCCCGCGCTCCGTCCCGGCCTGCGCCGACGACGCGGCCCGGCTCTCGGCCGGCCAGGACCCGGCGATCCGCACCGTGGAGACCGAGCACGGCCACCAGCCGTACTGGAACGCCGGCCCGGCCTACAGCCCCTGGGCGGGCGGCTACTTCGGCGGCGGCGTGCTGCCCGGCCTGCTGGTCGGCACCATGCTCGGCTCGATGCTCTCCACCCCCGGCTACGCCTACGCGGGCGACCACGACGGCGGCGGGTACGACTACAACGACGGCGCGGACGCCGGCGAGTACTCGGGCTCCGACTTCGACTCCGCCGACTTCGGCAACGACTTCGGCAGTGATTCCGGCGGCGACTTCGGTGGCGGCGGGGACTTCGGCGGCGGCAGTGACTTCGGGAGCTTCGGCGACTGACGGCCGACACCCCGGCGCCCCGACACGCCGACGTCCCGGCTCGCGCTCAGCGGTCCGACGGCCCCCGGCCCCCGTCCCCGGACGGGACGGGGGCCGTTCGCACGTCCGGGGGCGCCTCGGCGGCGACCGGCTCCCGGCGGCCCAGCACCGCCAGCACCGCCGCGCAGGACACCACCTGCCAGGCCGCGCCCCAGCCCAGCACCGTCCCCGCCCCGACCGCCGAGGCCAGCGGCCCGGCCAGCGCCAGCCCGACCGGCCCGAACGCGAACGCCCCCAGCGTCACGTACCCGCCGACCCGGCCCAGCGCCTGTGGCGGGACGTGGCGCTGCACCAGGGTGGAGAACAGGGTGCCGGAGACGATCGAGGTGACCCCCGCCCCGGCCGCCGCCAGCACCACCAGCGGCAGCGGCTCGCCCAGCGCGAGCGCCCCCGAGGGCAGCGCCCAGCCCGCCGTCACCGCCAGCGTCGCGCGCAGCGGCCGCCGGGCCCGCCGCCCCAGCAGCGCCAGCCCGCCCAGCACCGCGCCCGCCCCGTAGGCTCCCATCACCGCGCCCCAGCCGCTCGCCCCGCCGAGCCGCTCGCGGGCCAGCACCGGGCCCAGCACCAGGAACGGCGCCCACACCAGCAGGTTGAACAGGCAGCCCTGCAGCACGCTCACCCACAGCCACCGCCGGGTGCGGAACTCGTCCCAGCCGTCGCGGAGTTCGGCGATCAGCCCGGGGCCGCCGGCCCCGGCGGGCAGGACCGGGACGCGGAGCAGGGCCAGCGCGGTCAGGCCCACCGCGTACGAGGCGGCGTCGATCAGCAGCACCCAGCCCGACCCGGCGGTGGCGGTCAGCAGCCCGGCCAGGGCCGGGCCGGCCACCGCGGCGCCGTTGCGGGCGATGCCGGTCAGCGCGTTGGCGTCGGCCAGGTCGGCGGCCGGGACCAGCCGCGGCAGCAGCGCGTCCAGCGCGGGCAGGAACACCGCCTCGCCCAGCCCCCACAGCGCCGCCAGCGCGGCCAGCGCCCACACCGTGCCGTGCCCGGCGAACAGCAGCGCCGCAGCGGCCGCCTGGGTCGCGCAGCGCAGCGCGTCCGAGCCGAGCATCACCCGGCGCGGCCCCAGCCGGTCCGCGGCCGCCCCGCCGAGCACCAGCAGCAGCACGATCGGCACGATCCGGGCGGTCATCACCACCCCGAGCCCGGAGCCGCCGCCCCCGCCGTCCAGCACCGCGAACGCCACCGCCACCGAGGCCATCGAGGAGCCGAACAGCGAGACGGCGTAGCCGGTGAAGAAGAGGCGGAACTCCCGCCCGCGCAGGACGGCGAGCCGCCGTGGAATCGACTTCATGACCGGCAGGCTGCCCCGCCGCCGGGCCGTCCGGCAAGGGCTTCCGGCGAAAAGGTTGAGCGAAGAGGCATCAATTTTGGGAGGGGAGCGATCATCCGCAGTAAATCTGCGATTTACCGCAGTTGGGGCGAGTGTTGACGGCTTGTCCGCCAGCAGATTTACTGCGGGTATGACACCCGTGGAGTTCGCCGTCGCGGCCGAGCACTACCTGGCGGGGGCCCCGCTCGCGGACGGCTCCCGGCGGGTCTACCGGATCGCCCTGCACACCTGGGCCTGGCTGCTGGTCGGCCGCACCCCGCCGTCCGGCGCCCACCGGCGGGGGGCCGCCCCGCCGGTGCTGCCGCTCGCCCTGCTGGACGGGCCGGACGCGCCGGGCCGGGTGGCCGCCGCGTTCGCCGAACGGGCCGCGGCGGTGGGCGCGCGCACCGCCAACCGCGAACTCTCCGCGCTGCGGGCGGCCCTGCGCTGGTGGTGCGCCCGCGGCTGGCTGTCCGCCGACCCCGCCGCCGGACTGCGCCCGCTGCCGACCGCCGCCCCGGCCGCCGCGGGCCCGGCCGGCGGCCCCGGCGAGGAGCGGGTGCGGGCCGTGCTGGCGCTGCGGGTGCCGCTGCGAGAGAAGGTGCTCTGGCACCTGGTGCGGGAGAGCGGCGCCCCGATCGAACGGCTGCTGGCGCTGGACGTGGACCGGCTCGACCTGGCGAACCGTCAGGCCCGCGCCGCCGCCGGCGAGCGCCCGCTGCGCTGGCGCGGCGGCACCGCCCGGCTGCTGCCGCTGCTGGTGGCCGGCCGCACCGCGGGCCCGCTGTTCCTCACCGGCCGGCGCGCCCCGGCCGGCGTCCCGGAGCGCGACCGCTGCCCGCTCACCGGGCGCGGACGGCTCTCCTACCGGCGGGCGGCCGAACTGTTCACCGCCGCCACCGCCCCGCTGGACCCGGCCGGCCGGGGCTGGACGCTGCACGCGCTGGCCGAGCCGCGCCGGTAGCGCCGTCGGCTCCTGTGTGCGCGGGGAGCGCGGCGCCGCACCGGTGGGGAGGGTCGGTGGAAGGGGCGTGAAGCCCGTTCCGAGCGCCCCCGAAGTGCCCGACTATGGTCGACACATGCAAGGTCACGACAGCCGCCGGTCCGTCCGCGCCACCATCTGGGTGCGCGGTCGCGTCCAGCAGGTGGGGTTCCGCTGGTGGACCAGGGCCAGGGCCCTGGAGATCGGGCTGACGGGCTACACGAGCAACCTCGGGGACGGCCGCGTCCAGGTGGTCGCCGAGGGGTCGCGCGCCGACTGCGAGCGGCTGCTCGCCGCGCTGCGCGGGCCCGGAACGCCTGGTCAGGTCAGTGGAGTCACCGAGATCTGGACCGCCGTGGGCGACGGGTACCAGGGCTTCGTGATCCGATGAGCACACCGCAGTTGCCGGCGGGAGGAGAGCCCCCGGCAACTGCCGGTGTCACAGGGTTGCCTTCGGGGCAGACTCGTGGTTGACTCCGCAGACGTAGTGATCCACTAGCCCGGCCGATGGTGTGAGGTTCCCGCCATGCAGGTGACAGGGGCGCGGTAGCGTGCGGTGATCGTGTTGACCCGTACGGTCTTTGGTGAGACGCTGGAAACCCGCGCACAGGTTTGCGTTTAACCGGCGGGGCCACGCCTGTGAGTGTGCCACTCACCAGCGGATGCCCTCGTAGTGCCCAGCCAGCACGTCCGGCGCGCAGGCGCGTGCGTATCCCTTCCCCCAAGACCCACCGTACACGGTTCGGTCACTCAGCGTGGAGGACCACACATCATGGCAAAGGCGCTTCTCGGGTACGTCGGCGGCCCCGACCCGCGAATGCTCTCCGAGATGCGACGGCTGCAGCAGCGCGTCCAGGACCTGGAGAACGAGCTGGTCAAGCTCCAGGCCGAGAACGACGCGCTGTCCGCCGTCGCCGATGAGCACTCGCTGCTCAGCAGCATCGACCTGGACCAGCGCGAGCCGGCCCTGACCTGATCGCTCGTGGTCCTCGTGAGCGACGCAGTCGTGCGCTGAGCTTCCCCGCGAGGGGATGGCAGCCTGCAAGGGACGTCCGAGGCGGACGTCCCTTCGTCGTGTCCACGACGGTCCTGTCGCTGGGACATTGCCCGACCCGCGGCGTGCCCAAACCACCGCCTGAGGGCCCGTCGGCACCCCGGCCGGATACAGTCGCCAGCGGTGGGCCGCGGCGGCGGTCGGCGGTACGGCGAGGAGGACGGTCGGGTGCACCTCAAGAGCCTGACCCTGCGCGGGTTCAAGTCCTTCGCCTCGGCGACCACCCTGCGCTTCGAACCCGGCATCACCTGCGTGGTCGGCCCCAACGGCTCCGGCAAGTCCAACGTCGTCGACGCGCTCTCCTGGGTGATGGGCGAACAGGGCGCCAAGTCGCTGCGCGGCGGCAAGATGGAGGACGTCATCTTCGCCGGCACCAGCGGGCGCCCCCCGCTCGGCCGCGCCGAGGTCAGCCTCACCATCGACAACACCGACGGCGCCCTGCCGATCGACTACACCGAAGTCACCATCACCCGGACGATGTTCCGCAACGGCGGCAGCGAGTACGCGCTCAACGGCACCGTCTGCCGGCTGCTCGACATCCAGGAACTGCTCTCCGACTCCGGCATCGGCCGCGAGATGCACGTCATCGTCGGCCAGGGCCAGCTCGACTCCGTGCTGCACGCCGACCCGATGGGGCGGCGCGCCTTCATCGAGGAGGCGGCTGGCGTCCTCAAGCACCGCAAGCGCAAGGAGAAGGCGCTGCGGAAACTCGACGCGATGCAGACCAACCTCAACCGCGTCCAGGACCTGGTCGCCGAACTGCGCCGCCAGCTCGGCCCGTTGGGCCGCCAGGCGAAGATCGCCCGGCGCGCCGCCGGCATCCAGGCCGAACTCCGCGACGCCCGGCTGCGGCTGCTCGCCGACGACCTGCTCACCCTGCGCCGCGCCGTCGAGGCCGAGGTCGCCGACGAACTCGCGCTCAAACTCCGCCGCACCACCGTCGAGCAGCAACTCGCCGCCGCCCTCCAGCGCGAAGCCGTCCTGGAGGCCCAGGTCGAACAGCTCGGACCGGCCCTCGAAGCCGCCCGGCAGACCTGGTACCGGCTCTCCTCGCTCGCCGAACGCACCCGCGGCACCACCGGGCTCGCCGAGGCCCGGATCCGGGCCGCCGCCACCGCCGGACAGCTGGAGGAGCGCCGCGGCCGCGACCCGGAGGACCTCGAACGCGAGGCCGAACGGGTCCGCGCGGAGGAAGCCGCCCTCGAAGCCGCCCTGGAACAGGCCCAGGACGCCCTCGACGAAGCCGTCGAGGACCGCACCGGACTCGAACGCGCCCTCGCCGACGAGGAGTTGCGGCTCAGAGCGGCCGCCCGGACGATCGCCGACCGGCGCGAAGGACTCGCCCGCCTGCAGGGCCGGGCCGCCGCCGCCCGCACCCGCGCCACCGCCGCCGGGGCCGAGAGCGAACGGCTCGCCACCGCCCGCGACGAGGCCCGGCTGCGCGCCGACGCCGCCCACCGGGAGCACCAGCGGCTCCGCACCCGGGAAGAGGAGTCCGAAACGGGCGAGGAGCAGGCCGAACAGCACCACCAGCAGGCCCGCGAAGCCCTCCGGGACGCCGAACGCGCACTCTCCGCCGCCCGCGAGGCGCTCACCGCCGCCGAGAAGGAACGCGCCGCGCTCACCGCCCGGCACGACGCCCTCGCCCTCGGCCTGCGCCGCAAGGACGGCAGCGCCGCCCTGCTCGGCCGCCCCGGCGTGCTCGGCCCCGCCGCCGAACTCCTCACCGTCGCACCCGGGTTCGAACTCGCGGTGGCCGCCGGACTCGGCCCCGCCGCCGAAGCCCTCGCCGCCACCGACCCCGCCCGCGCCGCCGACGCCCTGGCCTGGCTGCGCGCCGGGGACGGCGGCCGGGCCGCCCTGCTGATCGCCGACCGGACGGCGGACGACGCCGCGGACCCGCCCGCGGACGTGCGCACCTCCGCGGACCCGCCCGCGGAGGTGCGCCGGGCCGCGGAACTGATCGGCGGACCGGACGAGGTGGCCGCCGCCGCCCGGCGGATCCTGGCCCGCACCGCCGTGGTCGAGGACCTCGACGCCGCCCGGCGACTGATCGACCGCCACCCCGACTGGACCGCGGTCACCCGCGACGGCGACCTGCTCTCCGACACCCTCGCCCACGGCGGCTCACCCGGCGCGCCCAGCCCGCTGGAGACCCGCGCCGCCGTCGCCGAAGCCGCCCGCGGCATCGAGGAACTCGACACCCGCTGCGCCCGGGCCGCCGAAGAGCTCGCCGCCGCCCGGGCCGAACGCGAGACCCGCGCCGCCGAGGTCGAACAACTGGCCGCACTGCGCCGCCGGGACGCGCAGCGCCGGGCCGAACGCGCCGGCGCCCTCGGCCGCTCCGGCGGCGCCGCCCGGGCCGCCCGGGACGAGGCCGACCGCGCCGCCACCGCCGCCGCCCAGGCCGACGGCGGCCTCGCCGAGGCCCGGGCCGCCGCCGAGGAACTCGCCGAACGCCTCGCCACCGCCGAGGAACTCGCCGACGGCGGCGAGGACGAACCCGACCCCGCCGAACGCGACCGGCTCGCCGCCGCCGCCTCCGCCGCCCGGCAGACCGAGCTGGAGTCCCGGCTCGCCGTCCGCACCCACGAGGAGCGGGTGCGCGGCCTCGCCGGACGCGCCGACCAGCTCGACCGGGCCGCCCGCGCCGAGCGCGAGGCCCGCGCCCGCGCCGCCGAACGGCGCGAACGCGCCCGCCGGGAGTCCGCCGTCGCCACCGCCGTCGCCACCGGCGCCCGGCACCTGCTCGGCCGGATCGAGGAGACCCTCGCCGCCGCCGAGGCCGAACGCGCCGCCGTCGAGGCCGACCGGGCCGCCCGCGAGGCCGAACTGCGGCAGTTCCGCGAGCACGGCCGCGCCCTCAAGGCCGAACTCGACCGGCTGGTCGACGCCGGCCACCGCGACGAGGTGCTGCGCGCCGAGAAGCGGCTGCGGATCGAACAGCTCGAGGCCCGGGCCCTGGAGGAGTTCGGCATCGAGGGCGGCGACCTGCTCTCCGGCTACGGCCCCGACCAGCCCGTTCCCGCCCCGCCGCCCGAGGACGGCCAGGAACCCGGCGAGCCCGGGCGCTACGTCCGCGCCGAGGTCGAACGGCGGCTCAAGGCCGCCGAGCGCGCCCACCAGCAGCTCGGCAAGGTCAACCCGCTCGCGCTGGAGGAGTTCGCCGCGCTGGAGGCCCGGCACCGCTTCCTCGGCGAACAGCTCGACGACCTGCGCCGGAGCCGCCGCGACCTGATGGACATCGTCCGCGACGTCGACACCCGGGTCGAGCAGCTGTTCACCGCCGCCTACCACGACACCGCCGCCCAGTTCGAGGGCGTCTTCGCCCGGCTGTTCCCCGGCGGCGAGGGCCGGCTGCTGCTCACCGACCCGGAGAACATGCTCACCACCGGCGTCGAGGTCGAGGCCCGGCCGCCCGGCAAGAAGGTCAAGCGGCTCTCGCTGCTCTCCGGCGGCGAACGCTCGCTCACCGCCGTCGCCCTGCTGGTGTCGATTTTCAAGGCCCGGCCCAGCCCGTTCTACGTGATGGACGAGGTCGAGGCCGCGCTCGACGAGACCAACCTGCGGCGGCTGGTCGGGATCATGGAGGAGCTGCGGGAGAGCTCCCAACTGATCGTCATCACCCACCAGAAGCTCACCATGGAGTCCGCGGACGCCCTGTACGGCGTCACCATGAAGGGCGACGGCATCTCCCAGGTGATCAGCCAGCGGCTGCGGACGCCGGGGCGGGCCGCGGCACCGCAGCAGGAGCACAGGACAGCGCTGGAACCCGCGCAGCCGGGCCCGGCATAGGCGCTACGTGATACTGGACGGGTTATGGAATACGTGATCCTTGCCGTTGTCATTGCGGTGGTCGCCATCGGCGCGATCACCGGACTCGTCGTCTCCGGCAAACGACGCAGAGAACTGGACCGGTCGAGCCGACCGCCGACCATCACCGCGCCCGCGAAGCCGGAGCCGGGAACCACCGCGACCGCCCCGGCCAAGCCCGCGGAGGGCGCCGCCGAACCCGCCGCGCCGCCCGCCGCCACCGGTGCCACCCAAGCCCCGGAAGCCCCGGTCGTCGAGGAGCCGGCCGAGGAGCCGGCCGTCGAGGAGCCGGCCGAGGAGCCGACCGCCGAAGAGGCCGAGGCCGCGCCCGCGATCGAGGTGCCCGAACCCACCGCCGGGCGCCTGGTGCGGCTGCGCTCCCGGCTCTCCCGCTCGCAGTCCACCCTCGGCAAGGGCCTGCTCACCCTGCTCTCCCGGGACCGCCTCGACGAGGACACCTGGGAGGAGATCGAGGAGACCCTCCTCACCGCCGACGTCGGCGTCGGCGCCACCCAGGAGCTGGTCGACAACCTGCGCACCCGGGTCAAGGTGCTCGGCACCCGCACCCCCGACGAGCTGCGCGGCCTGCTCCGCGAGGAGCTGGTCAAGCTGATCGGCACCGAGGCCGACCGCACCGTCCGCTCGGTCAAGCACGAGGAGGGCCCGGCCGTGGTGCTGGTGGTCGGCGTCAACGGCGTCGGCAAGACCACCACCACCGGCAAGCTGGCCCGGGTCCTGGTCGCCGACGGGCGCAAGGTGGTGCTCGGCGCCGCCGACACCTTCCGCGCCGCCGCCGCCGACCAGCTCCAGACCTGGGGCGAACGGGTCGGCGCGCACACCGTCCGCGGCCCCGAGGGCGGCGACCCGGCGTCCGTCGCCTTCGACGCCGTCAAGCAGGGCATCGCCGACGGCGTCGACACCGTCCTGATCGACACCGCCGGCCGGCTGCACACCAAGACCGGCCTGATGGACGAGCTCGGCAAGGTCAAGCGGGTCGTCGAGAAGCACGGCCCGGTCGACGAGGTGCTGCTGGTGCTGGACGCCACCACCGGGCAGAACGGCCTGGTCCAGGCCCGGGTGTTCGCCGAGGTGGTCGACATCACCGGCATCGTGCTCACCAAGCTGGACGGCACCGCGAAGGGCGGCATCGTCATCTCGGTGCAGCGCGAACTCGGCGTGCCGGTCAAGCTGATCGGCCTCGGCGAGGGCGGGGACGACCTCGCGCCGTTCGAGCCGGGGGCGTTCGTGGACGCGCTGCTGGGCTGACGCGCCGCCGCACCGGTGCACCTCGACGAGGCCCGTCCGAGGAGGGAACGGCCCTCCGGGACGGGCCTCGCCGTGTCCGCGGCCCCTAGCCGGCCAGTTCCGCGGTGCGGGCGCGGGTGCGGTGGCAGGCGTAGGCGAGGGTGCCGAGCAGCAGGCGGGCCTCGGGCGGGGCGCTGTCCGGGACGGGGCGGCGCAGCCAGCGCATCGGGCCGAGCGGGCCGAGCGGGGTCGGCGGGGCGGCCAGGTAGGAGCCGAGGCCGTGGCAGGCGAGGTCGAGCGAGGCGTCGTCCCAGCCCATCCGGTAGAGCAGGTCGGGCAGGCGTTCGGCGGTGCCGGGGGCGACGAAGAGCAGCAGCCGGCCGGCGGGGGAGGCCAGCACCGGGCCGACCTGGGTGCCCATCCGCTCCAGCCGGACCAGGGCCTGCAGGCCGGGCTGGGCCGGCACGTCCAGGACGTCGAACTGGTGGCCGGTCGGGAGCAGCAGCGGGGCGTCGGCCGGACATCGGGCGGCGAGCTCGGCGGCCGTCGCGCCGGGGGCGACCACCGGCCCGACCAGGTGGTGCAGGTTGGGCGCGGCGCAGTGCGGGACGCCGCAGTCGCAGGCCGTCGGGGCGGCCGGGGCGGCGAGCCGGGCCGGGCTGCCGACGGCCAGCGTCCAGCCCCAGCGCCCGGAGTACTCGGCGGCGGCCTGCAGCGCGGTGGGCCGGGTGCGGCGGCGGGCGCCGAGGGGGGTGAGCCGCAGGGTGCCGAACAGCTTGTCCATGCCACCCCCAACCGGTTCCGGTCGCCGCTGGTTACGGGACGGTGACAGGGCGTCGTCCGACGGGCGCGTGGTGCGGGGTGCACCGGAGGCGCGCGCGGACCGGCGCACACCGATCCGGGTGGCGCGGGCGAGCAGGCGCCTTGCACCGGCGCTTCGGATGCCGGATCGTCGTTGCCGCACGCGTGCCTCCGTCGGGGTCCGTCGGGTCCGGGCATGTGCCGGGGTCATGCAGAGCTGACTCCCAGTGAAGCGCGGTCGCCGGCCCGGTAGTTCACTCTTGGGGGTGGCGAAAGGTGGCGTTTCTCCGACGTTGCTCCCCCGGATGGCGGAGGCGCGCTACGTTCGGGATACGGAACGCAGCCGACCGGTCACGCGGGCGGCGATGAACACGAGTCAGGGCGAAGCGGGGCCCCGGGTTCGGGGCGGGATGGGGACGGTCCCATGGGTGAGAAGCAGCCGAACGAGAAGCTGGGCTCCTGGTTCACGCGCAGCGGCTGGTCGAAGGGCGAGCTGGCGCGTCAAGTGAACCGCAGGGCGCGGCAGATCGGCGCGCACCACGTCTCCACCGACACCTCGCGGGTGCGCCGGTGGCTGGACGGCGAACAGCCGCGCGAGCCGATCCCGAAGATCATGTCGGAGCTGTTCTCGGAGCGCTTCGGCTCGGTGGTCTCGGTCGAGGACCTCGGCCTGCGCACGGTGGTCCAGGTGACCACCGTCGGCAGCGGGGTCGACCTGCCGTGGAGCCCGCAGCAGACCGTGCAGGCGATCAGCGAGTACTCGCGCAGCGACCTGATGCTCAACCGCCGCGGCTTCCTGGGCACTTCGCTGGCGCTGACGGCCGGCGCGGCGCTGATCGAGCCGATGCAGCGCTGGCTGACGCCCGGCCCGAACGGCGCGCCGACCCCGATCCTGGCGGCGGCCAACGGCGGCCAGCAGTTCTCCGGGCGGCTGTCCGAGCCGGAGATGCAGCTGCTGGAGCAGACCACCGAGATGTTCCGGAAGTGGGACGCGCAGAACGGCGGCGGCCTGCGCCGCAAGGCGGTGGTCGGCCAACTCCACGAGGTCACCGACCTGTTGCAGGAGACCTACCCCGAGACGACCACCAAGCGGCTGTTCCGGATCACCGCCGAACTCGCCCACCTGGCCGGCTTCATGTCGTACGACGTGGGCATGCACCCGAGCGCGCAGAAGTACTACGTGCTGGCGCTGCACGCGGCCAAGGAGGCCGGCGACCGCCCGTTCGGGGCGCACGTGCTGACCGACATGAGCCGGCAGATGATCCACCTCAACCGCGGCGAGGACGCGCTGGAGCTGATCCACCTCGCCCAGTACGGCAGCCGGGACACCGCCACCGCCCGCCAGCAGTCGCTGCTGTACGCGATGGAGGCGCGGGCGTACTCCACCATCGGCGAGGTCAACCGGTGCGCCCGGGCGGTGCGGCTGTCCGAGGACACCTTCAGCGAGATCCGGGAGACCAACGAGGACTCGCCGAACTGGCTGCGGTTCTTCTCGTACGCCGAGCTGTGCGCGGAGAACGGCCACTCCTACCGGGACCTGGCGTACACCTCGGACCGCGGGGTGGCGATGGCCAAGGCCGCCGAGCCGCTGATCACCGAGGCGGTCGACCGGTTCCGGGAAGACGGCGACCACGTCCGCACCTACGCGTTCAACCTGGTCGGGATGGCCTCGGTGCGGCTGCTGCAGCGCGAGCCGGAGGAGGCCGCGAAGTACTGCGAGGAAGCGGTCGACATCGCCAGGAAGGTGCGCTCCGAGCGGCTGAACACCCGGGTCCGCAAGACCTCCGAGGCCGCCAGCCGGGACTTCCGCGGCGCCCCCGGGGTGGACCGGCTGGCCGAGCGGGTGGTGCACGACATCCCGGAGTTCGTCTCGGTGGTCTGACCCTCCGCCCCTCCGTCGCCCACGGCCGTCCGCCCCCCGTCCGGACGGCCGTCGGCGTATAGCACGCGCTGTCCAGTACGCGTCACCTGCCGTGGTTCACCTGCCCGTAACGGGCGCGTCGACCGCGTCACTGCGGCGAAACACCGAGCCGCATCGGCCGAAACCCGACTTCGGCACTCTCCTCTCATCGCCGACACGCCGGAATGGCACGGGACAGGTGTTCCGGTCGTGGTGCGGCTCTGATTTCGGAGGAGACGCCGATGCCGGACGGCTTCAGCGCGGGCGATACCGCCTTTGTGTTCATCTGTGCGGCCCTGGTCATGTTGATGACCCCGGGCCTGGCCTTCTTCTACGGAGGCATGGTCAGGGTCAAGAGCACCCTCAACATGCTGGTGATGAGCTTCATCTCACTGGCCATCGTCACGGTGCTCTGGGTCCTGTACGGCTACACGCTGGCCTTCGGGCCGGACGCGGGGGCGGGCCTGATCGGCAACCTCGACTACCTGGGCATGCGCGGCATCGACCTGAACGCCCTGACCGGGACGATCCCGGTGACCGGCTTCGCCGCCTTCCAGCTGATGTTCGCCATCATCACCCCGGCGCTGATCAGCGGCGCCATCGCGGACCGGGCGAAGTTCGCGGCCTGGAGCCTGTTCGTGGCGCTCTGGGTGACCGTCGTCTACTTCCCGGTCGCGCACTGGGTGTTCTTCTTCGACGGCGGCAACGGCGGCTGGCTCGGCGACCGCAACGGCGTGATCGACTTCGCCGGCGGCACCGCGGTGCACATCAACGCCGGTGCGGCCGGCCTGGCCCTGGCCCTGGTGCTGGGCAAGCGGATCGGCTTCAAGAAGGACCCGATGCGCCCGCACAACCTGCCGCTGGTGATGCTCGGCTCCGGCCTGCTGTGGTTCGGCTGGTTCGGCTTCAACGCGGGCTCGGCGCTGGCCGCCAACGGCGTGGCGGGCATGGCCTTCGTCAACACCCAGGTCGCCACCGCCGCCGCCGTCCTCGGCTGGCTGGCCTACGAGAAGATCAAGCACGGCGCGTTCACCACCCTGGGCGCGGCCTCCGGAGCGGTGGCCGGCCTGGTCGCCATCACCCCGGCCTGCGGCTCGGTCTCCCCGCTCGGCTCGATCGCCATCGGCCTGATCGCCGGCGCGCTGTGCGCCGCCGCGATCAGCCTGAAGTACAAGTTCGGCTTCGACGACTCGCTCGACGTGGTCGGCGTCCACCTGGTCGGCGGCATCGTCGGCTCGCTGCTGATCGGCCTCTTCGCCACCGGCCACGTCGGCCAGACCGCGTCCGGCCTGTTCTACGGCGGCGGCCTGGGCCAGCTCGGCAAGCAGGCGCTCGGCGTGGCCGTCGTCCTGGTCTACTCCTTCGTGCTCTCCTGGCTGCTGGGCCAGGCGATCCAGAAGACCATCGGCTTCCGGGTCTCCGAGGACGTCGAGGTGTCCGGCATCGACCAGGCCGAGCACGCCGAGTCCGCCTACGACTTCACCGCCGTCGGCGCCAGCCTCGCCCGCACCCCGGCCGTCCCCGCGGCCGTCCCCGCCGAGAAGACCGAGGTCGACGCCCGATGAAGCTCATCACCGCCGTCATCAAGCCGCACCGCCTGGACGAGGTCAAGGACGCCCTGCAGGCCTTCGGGGTGCACGGCCTGACCGTCACCGAGGCCAACGGCTACGGCCGCCAGCGCGGCCACACCGAGGTCTACCGCGGCGCCGAGTACACGGTGGACCTGGTCCCGAAGGTCCGGATCGAGATACTGGTCGACGACGAGGACGCCGAGCAGCTGATCGACGTGGTCGTCAAGGCCGCCCGCACCGGGAAGATCGGCGACGGCAAGGTCTGGTCGATCCCGGTCGAGACCGCCGTCCGGGTCCGCACCGGCGAACGCGGACCCGACGCCCTCTGAACCACCGCTGAGGACCCTCCTGGCGGACCTGCCCGTGCGGCAGGTCCGCCGAAGGCGCATCCGGCACCAGTACGCACCGGGAGCAGACGTGAGCAGCACCGACCCCGCCGAGCACGGCTACAGCGCCGAGCGCGCCCGCCTGCTGGCCGACCCGGACACCACCGGCCCGCAGCGCCGCGCCGCCCTGGCCCGGCTCACCGACGACTGGCTGGCCGCCCTGCACCGGGCCGCCGGCGGCCCCGCCCGCACCGCGCTGGTCGCCGTCGGCGGCTACGGCCGGGCCGAGCTCTCCCCGCGCAGCGACCTGGACGTGCTGCTGCTGCACGAGGGCCCGCTCGCCGCCGACCTCGCCGAACGGATCTGGTACCCGGTCTGGGACAGCGGCGTCGCCCTCGACCACGCCGTCCGCACCCCCGGCGAGGCCCGCGAGGTCGCCGCCGAGGACCTCAAGGCCCAGCTCGGCCTGCTCGACGCCCGCCACCTGGCCGGCGACCCGCAGCTCACCGCCGACCTGCGCTCCGCCGTCCTCGCCGACTGGCGCGCCGCCGCCCCGCAGCGGCTCCCCGAGCTCCGGGAGCTCGGCCTGTCCCGGGCCGAACGCCACGGCGAACTCGCCTTCCTGCTCGAACCCGACCTCAAGGAGGCCCGCGGCGGCCTGCGCGACCTGGTCGCCCTCGACGCGGTGGCCGCCACCTGGCTCGCCGACGCCCCCCGGGACGGCCTGGACGCCGCCGCCCGCACCCTCGCCGACGTCCGCGACGCGCTGCACCTGACCACCGGCCGGGCCACCGAACGGCTCTCCCTCCAGGACCAGGACCAGGTCGCCGAACGCCTCGGCGTGCTCGACGCCGACACCCTGCTGCGGCAGGTCTACCGGGCCGCCCGCACCGTCGCCTACGCCTCGGACGTCACCTGGCGCTCCGTCGACCGCGTCCTCGCCGCCCGCCGCCGCCCCGCGCCGCGCCGCGCCGCCCGGTTCGGCTTCCCGTTCAACGGCGCCCGGCGCGCCCCGATCGGCCCCGCCGCCCCCGAGCGCCGCCCGCTCGCCGAGGGCGTGGTCGAGCAGGACGGCGAGGCGGTGCTCGCCCAGGCCGCCCGGCCCGCCACCGACCCGGTGCTGCCGCTGCGCGCCGCCGCCGCGGCCGCCCAGGCCGGACTGGCCGTCGGCTACGCCACCGTGCGCCGGCTGGCCGCCGAGGCCGGGCCGCTGCCGGTGCCCTGGCCCGACGAGGCCCGCGAGCAGCTGGTCACCCTGCTCGGCGCCGGCGAGGCCTGCCTGCCGGTCTGGGAGGCGCTGGAGGCCGAGGGGCTGATCAGCCGGATGCTGCCGGACTGGGAACGCGTCCGCTGCCGCCCGCAGCGCAACGCCGTGCACCGCTGGACCGTCGACCGGCACCTGATCGAGACCGCCGTCCGGGCCGCCGCGATGACCCGCCGCACCGCCCGCCCCGACCTGCTGCTGGTCGCCGCCCTGCTGCACGACCTCGGCAAGGGCTGGCCCGGCGACCACTCCGAGGCCGGCGAGGTGATCGTCCGCGACGTCGCGGTCCGGATGGGCTTCGACAAGCACGACACCGACACCCTGGCGCTGCTGGTGCGCCACCACCTGACGCTGGTCGACACCGCCACCCGCCGCGACCCCGACGACCCCGCCACCGCCGACCTGATCGCCAAGACCGTCGGCACCCAGACCCACCTGGAACTGCTGCACGCCCTCACCGAGGCCGACGCCACCGCCACCGGCCCCGCCGCCTGGTCGAGTTGGCGGGCCTCGCTGGTCGCCACCCTGGTCGAGCGCACCGCCGCCCGGCTGGCCGGCGACGCCCGCCCGCCGGCCGCCGACGCCGAGGTCACCGCCGACCAGGAACGCCTCGCCGTCGAGGCCGCCCGCACCGGCGCCCCCGCGCTCGCCCTCACCGCCCACGCCGAGACCCCGTCGGACGGCGGCGAGCCGATGGGCGTCGAGCTCACCCTGGCCATCCCCGACCGCCCCGGCCTGCTCGGCACCGTCGCCGGGGTGCTCGCGGTTCACCGCCTCACCGTCCGCAAGGCCGGCCTGCGCGAACTCGACCCGATCGGCGCCGGCCCCGTCCTGCTGCTGTCCTGGACGGTCGCCGCCGAGTACGGCGACTTGCCCGAGGCCGCCCGGCTCCGGGCCGACCTGCGCCGCGCCCTGGACGGCTCGCTGGACGTCGCCCGCAAGCTCGCCGAGCGCGACGCCGCCGCGCCGCGCCGCCGCGGCATCAGCACCCCGCCGCCGGTGGTCGCCGTCGCCCCGCACGACGCCTCGCGCTCGGCCACCGTGCTGGAGGTCCGCGCGCACGACGCGCCCGGCCTGCTGCACCGGATCGGCCTCGCCCTGGACGGCGCCGGCGTGCGGGTCCGCACCGCGCACGTCTCCACCCTCGGCGCGGAGGCCGTCGACGCCTTCTACCTCACCTCGGCCGACGGCCGACCGCTGGACCCGGAGCACGCCGAACGGGTCGCCGGGGCCGTCCGGAAGGCCCTGGAGGCGCGCTGAACGCCGGTTCCCGCAG
Organism: Kitasatospora cineracea; assembly: GCF_003751605.1. Lineage (NCBI taxonomy): Bacteria > Bacillati > Actinomycetota > Actinomycetes > Kitasatosporales > Streptomycetaceae > Kitasatospora > Kitasatospora cineracea. Next base: position 50,295 of record NZ_RJVJ01000001.1, on the reverse strand, counting down.
GGGCGCAGACCGTCCGCCGGGGGTACGGCTACCCTTGGGGGCGACGACAGTACCCGTACTCGATGCCGCAAGGGACCCGCGACCGACGTGTTCGACACTCTCTCCGACCGCCTCGCAGCGACGTTCAAGAACCTCCGGGGCAAGGGCCGTCTCAGCGAGGCGGACATCGACGCCACCGCGCGCGAGATCCGGATCGCCCTGCTGGAGGCGGACGTCGCGCTCCCCGTGGTCCGCGCCTTCATCAAGCAGGTCAAGGACCGGGCCCTGGGCTCCGAGGTCTCCGGCGCGCTGAACCCGGCCCAGCAGATCATCAAGATCGTCAACGAGGAGCTGATCAGCATCCTCGGTGGCGAGACCCGCCGCCTGCGGTTCGCCAAGACCGGACCGACCGTGATCATGCTGGCCGGCCTCCAGGGCGCGGGCAAGACCACGCTGGCCGGAAAGCTCGGCCACTGGCTCAAGAGCCAGAAGCACACCCCGCTGCTGGTCGCCTGCGACCTCCAGCGCCCCAACGCCGTCACCCAGCTCGGCGTCGTCGCCGAGCGGGCCGGCGTCGCCTTCTACGGCCCGCAGCCCGGCAACGGCGTCGGCGACCCGGTGCAGGTCGCCCGCGACTCCATCGAGTACGCCAAGCAGAAGCAGTACGACGTCGTCATCGTCGACACCGCCGGCCGCCTCGGCATCGACGCCGAACTGATGCAGCAGGCCGCCGACATCCGCGCCGCGGTCGACCCGGACGAGGTCCTGTTCGTGGTCGACGCCATGGTCGGCCAGGACGCGGTCACCACCGCCCAGGCCTTCCTCGAGGGCGTCGACTTCACCGGCGTCGTGCTCTCCAAGCTCGACGGCGACGCCCGCGGCGGCGCCGCGCTCTCGGTCGCCCACGTGACCGGCCGTCAGATCATGTTCGCCTCCAACGGCGAGAAGGTCGACGACTTCGACGCCTTCCACCCCGACCGGATGGCCTCGCGCATCCTCGGCATGGGCGACGTCCTCTCGCTGATCGAGAAGGCCGAGCAGACCTTCTCCCAGGCCGAGGCCGAGAAGATGGCCGCCAAGCTCCAGGGCGGCGGCAAGGACTTCACGCTCGACGACTTCCTGTCGCAGCTCGAGCAGGTCCAGAAGATGGGCTCGATCTCCAAGCTGCTCGGCATGCTCCCCGGCATGGGCCAGATCCGCGACCAGATCAACAACCTGGACGACAAGGACGTCAACCGGGTCGGCGCGATCATCAAGTCGATGACCCCGGCCGAGCGCTCCGACCCGAAGCTGATCAACGGCTCGCGCCGGCTGCGCATCGCCAAGGGCTCCGGCGTCCAGGTCGGCGAGGTCTCCGGCCTGGTCGAGCGGTTCTTCGAGGCCCGCAAGATGATGTCCGCGATGGCCTCCGGCAAGGGCATCCCCGGCATGCCGGGCATCCCCGGGATGGGCGGCGGCGGCAAGAAGTCCGCCAAGAAGGCCCCGGTCGCCAAGGGCAAGCGCAAGAGCGGCAACCCGCTCAAGCGCGCCCAGGAGGAGGCCGCGGCCGCCGAGCGCAAGGCGCTCGGCCCCGGCCAGGGCGCCCAGCCCGGCGGCGCGTTCGGCCTCCAGCCGGGCAAGGGCCCGGCCGACTTCGACCTCCCCAAGGAGTTCAAGGACCTGCTGTAGGCGGCAGGGGCGCGGGGACACCCGCGCCCCTGCTCCCGCCCCCCGTTGCGCCATGATGTCCCGTATGCGCGTGACGATCCGATCCCCCCGCCCCGATGACGTCGTCCCCTACGCCGAGGCGGTGCGCCGCTCCGCCGCCCACATCGGGCGGTGGAACCCGGTGGAGCCGGACGGCATGCCGGACCTGCTGAGCCGTCAGGGCGCGGGCCTGCGGACGTTCCTGATCGTCGACGCCGAGACCGGCGGCCTGGTCGGCAAGTGCAACGTGGCGAACATCGTGATGGCGCGGTTCTGCAACGGGGTGCTGGGCTACGACTCGTACGAGCCGTTCGTCGGGACGGGCCGGATGTCGGAGGGCATGCGGCTGGTGGTGGAGCGCTGCTTCACCCCGGCCGAGCGGGGCGGGCTGGGGCTGCACCGGCTGGAGATCAACGTGCAGCCGGACAACGAGCGGTCGATCGCCATGGCCCGCCGGCTGGGCTTCCGGCACGAGGGCCTCACCCCGCGCATGCTGTTCCTCCAGGAGGCCTGGCGCGACCACGAGCGCTTCGCGCTGACCGCGGAGGAGTGGCCGACGCCGGTGCGCTGACCGGGCCCGGCGACACCGGTGCGCCGACCGGGCCCGGTCGCGGCGTTGCGCGCCGCCCGGCGGGCACCGTGTCCGTATTGTCCGACGGGTGAGCAACCCCGTGCCGCCGCGCCAGACCCCCGACCAGCCCTGGCGCTCCGAAGGGGCGCCGCCCCCGCCGCCGCCGAAGAAGAAGATGCCCGGCGGCTGGACCGGCCTGATCCTCACCGCGCTGGTGGTCTTCCTGCTCTCGGACGTCCTGCTGAGCTTCTTCGGCAACGGCGGGTCGACCACGATCTCGTACACCGAGTTCAACAAGCAGCTGAACAGCGGCAACATCACCAAGATCTACGCCAAGGGCGACGCGATCGAGGGCAGCCTCAAGGACAAGCAGCCCAAGCCGGACGGGGGGAAGGGCGACTACACGGAGTTCACCACCCAGCGCCCGGCGTTCGCGGGCGACAACCTGTGGGGCACCCTGCAGTCGCAGAACGTCGAGGTGACCGCCCGGCCGGTGGTGCAGCAGCGCAGCTTCCTGGCCAACCTGCTGATCTCGCTGGCGCCGATGCTGCTGCTGATCGGGGTCTGGGTGCTGATCGCCCGCCGGATGGCCGGCGGGATGGGCGCCGGCGCGCTCGGCCGCAAGGCCCCGCCGAAGCCGGTGGACACCAGCCAGGGCAAGCGCACCACCTTCAAGGACGTGGCCGGCATCGACGAGGTCGAGGCCGAACTCAGCGAGGTGGTCGACTTCCTGAAGAACCCGCAGGAGTACCGCCGGCTCGGCGCCAAGATGCCGCGCGGCGTCCTGCTCTCCGGCCCGCCCGGCACCGGCAAGACGCTGCTGGCCCGGGCCGTCGCCGGGGAGGCGGACGTGCCGTTCTTCTCCGCCTCGGCGTCCGAGTTCATCGAGATGATCGTCGGCGTCGGCGCCGGCCGGGTCCGCGACCTGTTCTCCGAGGCCCGCAAGGTCGCCCCGGCGATCGTCTTCATCGACGAGATCGACACCATCGGCCGGCAGCGCGGCGGCGGTGGCGGCATGGGCGGCCACGACGAGCGCGAGCAGACGCTCAACCAGATCCTCACCGAGATGGACGGCTTCTCCGGCTCCGAGGGCGTGATCGTGATCGCCGCGACCAACCGCGCCGAGGTCCTCGACCCGGCCCTGCTGCGCCCCGGCCGGTTCGACCGCCGGATCACCGTCAGCCCGCCCGACCGGGCCGGCCGCGAGCAGATCCTGAGGATCCACACCCGCGAGGTGCCGCTGGCGAAGGGCACCGACCTGGACACCGTCGCCCGCACCACGCCCGGCATGACCGGCGCCGACCTGGCCAACCTGGTCAACGAGGCCGCGCTGCTCGCCGTCAAGCGCAAGCAGGACGCGGTCGGCCAGGAGGACCTCTCCGAGGCGCTGGAGAAGGTCCAGCTCGGCGCGGTCCGCCCGCTGGTGATGCCCCAGCAGGAACGCGAACGGACCGCCTTCCACGAATCCGGCCACGCCCTGCTCGGCATGCTGCAACCCGGCGCCGACCCGGTCCGCAAGGTCACCATCGTGCCGCGCGGCCGCGCCCTCGGCGTCACTCTCTCCACCCCCGACACCGACCGCTACTCCTACACCGAGCCCTACCTGCGCGGCCGGATCGTCGGCGCGCTCGGCGGGATGGCCGCCGAGCAGGTGGTCTACGGGGTGGTCACCACCGGCGCCGAGAGCGACCTCGAACAACTCACCACCATCGCCCGCTCGATGGCCGGCCGCTGGGGCATGAGCGACCGGGTCGGCCGGGTCACCGCCATCCCCAACGACAGCCAGTCCCCGTACGGCCTGGCCGCCGCCCCCACCACGCTGGACGCCGTCGACGAGGAGGCCCGGCGGATCGTCGCCGAGTGCTGGGAGGAGGCCGTCGCCCTGCTGCACCGGCACCGCGACCGGCTCGACGCGCTGGCCGCCGCCCTGCTGGAGGCCGAGACCCTCGACGAGGACGCCGCGTACGCCGCCGCCGGGCTCAGCCGGTCCTGACGCCCCGGCGTTCCGGCGTTCCGGCGGTTCCCGCCGGGGGCTCTGCCGCTACCCGCCCGGGGTTCTGCCGCTACCCGCGGGGCTTCGTCCCCACCGCCCAGCGGAACTCGTTCGCCATCCGCACCGAACCGTCCGGGCGCAGGTACGGGTGCAGCGCCTCCGCCAGTTCCTTGGCCACCAGCGCCGCTCCCGCGGCCTCCTCGGCCCGGTCGAACAGGCCGGTCGACAGCAGGCCGCGGACCGCCGAGTCCAGGCCCGCGTAGGCGAACGGGCAGGCCACCCGGCCGCTCCCGGACGGGCGCGTCCCCGCCGCGGCCAGCAGCGACTCCAGGGCGCCGGGGCCGGACGCGGCGAACGGGTCCGGCGCGTCCAGCGGGGCGTGCCGGCGGGCCACCTCCAGCACCGCCGCGCTCTCGCAGCGCTCCGCCGGACCCCAGGCGGCCACCACCAGGTGCCCGCCCGGCAGCGTGCGCTCCGCCGACCGGGCGACCAGCGCGGGCGCCGGCGGCTGCTCGAAAACCGTCACCAGGGAGTGCGCCGGGCGGGGGACGGGGTGCGCCGAACGGGCGACCGCCTCCGCCCGGCCGCCGGGCGACACCTGCAGCCCGCGGGCCGCCGCCAGCTCCCGCAGCCCGGCGTCCGCCTCCACCCCCGCGACCTGCGCGCCGCGCCCCGCGGCGAGCAGCAGCGCCAGCCCCGACCGGCAGCCGACGCCCAGCACACTGGTGGCCGCGCCGACCTCCAACCGCCGGTAAACGTCCTGGTAGAGGGGGACGAGCATGCGCTCCTGGATCTCCGCCCAGTCCCGCGCCCGACCGCTGCGCCCCGCCGGGGGGTCCGTCCGGACCCGGTCCACGGTGCTGCCGGTCACCTGCGCTGAAGCCATCGCGGCCTCCCATTCGGTCCTCGGAATCGGCTGCGGTCCCCGCAGCCCGGCCCCCCGGCCCCCCTCCCAGCGAACAGCGGGCCGCGTCCGCCGTCCAGAGGGGTGCGAGCAGGTATCCGTGCGCCGCGGGTGTGCGCCCCGGGGTGTGCGCGGGCGCGGCGCGTTCCGACCGGTCGGCAGTCCTGGGTTTGCGGGCGGGGTCCGCGTCCGGGTTCGCGGGCGGGGTTCGCGTCCGGGGTCTGCGGGCGGGGTTCGCGGGCGGGGCGAAACCGATTCACGGTCGGGCCCCGGTTTTCCGTACCATTCGGCCCATGGCTAAGGCACCCGTTCTCACTCCCCAGGCGGAAGACTTCCCCCGCTGGTACCAGGACCTCATCAACAAGGCCGAGCTGGCCGACAACGGTCCGGTGCGCGGCACCATGGTCATCCGACCGTACGGCTACGGCCTGTGGGAGCGGATGCAGCAGGAGATGGACGCGCGGATCAAGAAGGCGGGCGCCCAGAACGCCTACTTCCCGATGTTCATCCCGCAGTCCTACCTGACCAAGGAGGCCGAGCACGTCGAGGGCTTCGCCCCCGAGCTCGCGGTGGTCACCCACGGCGGCGGCAAGGAGCTGGAGGAGCCGGTCGTCGTCCGGCCCACCTCCGAGACCATCATCAACGAGTACTTCTCCAAGTGGGTGCAGAGCCACCGGGACCTGCCCCTGCTGATCAACCAGTGGGCCAACGTGGTCCGCTGGGAGCTGCGCCCGCGCGTCTTCCTGCGCACCACCGAGTTCCTCTGGCAGGAGGGCCACACCGCCCACGCCACCTACGAGGACGCCCGCGCGTACGCCTCGCTGATCCACACCGACGTCTACGGCGACTTCATGACCAACGTGCTGGGCATCGACGTGGTGCTCGGCCGCAAGACCGCCAAGGAGCGCTTCGCCGGCGCCATCAACACCCTCACCCTCGAAGGGATGATGGGCGACGGCAAGGCGCTGCAGATGGGCACCAGCCACGAGCTGGGCCAGAACTTCGCCAAGGCGTTCAACACCACCTACCAGCTGCAGGGCGCCGAGCGCGAGCACGTCTGGCAGACCTCCTGGGGCGTCTCCACCCGCATGGTCGGCGGCCTGATCATGTCCCACGGCGACGACAACGGCCTGCGGGTGCCGCCGCGGCTGGCCGCCGTGCAGGCCGTGGTGCTCGCCATCAAGGGCGAGGACGCGGTGCTGGCGAAGGTCCGCGAGATCGGCGCCCAGCTGGAGGCCGCGGGCGTACGGGTGGTCGTCGACGACCGCACCGACACCCCGTTCGGCCGCCGCGCCGTGGACTGGGAGCTCAAGGGCGTCCCGCTGCGGATCGAGGTCGGCCCGCGCGACCTGGAGGCCGGCACCGCGATGCTGGTCCGCCGGATCGCCGGCGGCAAGGAGCCGGTCGCGGTCGACTCCCTGGCCGCGATCGTCCCCGGCATCCTGGAGGAGGACCAGGCGCAGCTGCTGCGCGAGTCCCGCGAGCGCCGCGAGGCCCGCACCGTGGACGTCAAGACCATCGAGGAGGCCGCCGAGGCCGCCACCACCGGCTGGGGCCGGATCTCCTGGGCCGACCTCGGCCCCGAGGGCGAGGCCAAGTTGGCCGAGCAGGGTGTTTCGGTGCGCTGCCTGATCGCCGAGGACGGCTCGGTGCCGGCCGCCGACGACCAGCCCGGCAACCTCGCCCTGGTCGCCCGCGCCTACTGAGCAGCCCCGCCGCGGCCGCCCTCCCGGGGCGGCCGCGGACCGGCCCCGGCCGACCCCGCTCCCGTGAACTGCGCGCTCGGCCGCTTTTCCGGTGAATTCCCGAACCCCGGCCCGTGTGCTGGCAGTTGAGACTACTCACCAGTCAACTCCCCGAGGTACTCCACAAGCGGTACGGTGTACGGCCCGTGGCCCTGTCAATTTTCGGACAGGACGCGGGCCGTCCGTCGTGGGGATGTTGGGCTCCGCGGCGGGTGCCGAGAGCCCGGCGAAACCCGCCGGCTCCATACGTGCAGGGGGTTGGTCTTGCGTCAGTCCGGAGCCGCGCAATTCGCGCGCGGAAGTGCATTTCTGAGAGTCCGCTGGGAATTCCCGAACCGAGGCGTCCGCCGGAACACCACCGCTCTCCCCGTCGTTGGTACAGCGTGAGCACGACACAGCCCCTCGTCCTTGCGGCCGAACTGGCCGCCGCCTGGAGCGACATCCAGGCCCACCACCGGGACCTGCCCGACCTGGCGTCGCCCGAGGCGCTGATCGGCGAGTCCTCGTCCGCCTGCGGCACCCAGCTCAACTTCGAGCGGCTGCTGCACGAGGCCGCCCACGGCCTGGCCGCCGCGCGGGAGATCCGCGACACCTCGCGGGCCGGGCGCTACCACAACCGCCGCTTCCTGCTGCTCGCCTCCGAGCTGGGCCTGGCCCACCCGGTCGAGCCGCACGCCAGCAGCGGCTTCTCCCAGGTGACGATGGGGCACGAGACCCGTGACCGCTACGCCGAGACCATCGAGCGTCTCGACCGCGCGCTCGGGGCGCACCAGCTCGCCGTCGCCGGCGAGGGCAACCACCGCGCCTTCCGCGGCCCCGCCGCCCGGCACGGCTCCTCGGGCGGCGGCGTCCGGGTCAAGGCGGTGTGCGGCTGCGGTCGCAACGTCCGCGTCGTCCCGTCCGTGCTGGCGCAGGCCTCGATCGTCTGCGGTGCCTGCCAGCAGCCGTTCAAGATCGCCTGAACCCGTCGCGCGATCCGCATCACGCACGGTGCACGGTGCACGATCCGCATCACGCACGACGCCCGGCCCGAGTGACGCACGACGCCCGGTCCGGGTGACGCGCGACCCGAGTGACGCCCTGAGGTCCTGCCGTTCCGCGCGGGGGCGCGGTCCGGGGGGACCTCTGCGGTGTGGCAGAATGGATGGCTGAGTACTCGGCAGCCAAGACAGGACCCTCTCTCCTAACGGCTGGCGTGTCCCTTGAACGGCACCTCGCGCCGCAGCCCCACGCGGCGGAGCGCTGCTCACCCACGTCAAAACCAGGAGAATCCACACCCGTGGCTGTCAAGATCAAGCTGAAGCGTCTGGGCAAGATCCGCTCCCCGCACTACCGCATCGTCGTCGCCGACTCGCGCACCAAGCGCGACGGCCGCGCGATCGAGGAGATCGGCCTCTACCAGCCGACCTACAACCCCTCGAAGATCGAGGTCGACGGCGAGCGCGCCCAGTACTGGCTGTCCGTCGGCGCCCAGCCGACCGAGCCGGTGCTCGCCATCCTCAAGCTGACCGGCGACTGGCAGAAGTTCAAGGGCCTGCCGGCTCCGGAGCCGCTGAAGGTGGCCGAGCCCAAGGTCGAGGACTTCTCGCACCTGTTCGCCAAGGCCGTCGCCGGCTTCGAGGACGCCACCACCGGTGTCGCCATCACCCCGAAGGCCAAGAAGTCGGACAAGGCTGACGAGGCCGAGGCCGCTTCCACCGAGGCCTGAGCATGATCGAGGAAGCCCTCGACCACCTGGTGAAGGGCATCGTCGAGCACCCCGACGAGGTGCAGGTCCGCTCGCGCAACCTGCGCCGCGGCCACACCATCGAGGTGCGCGTGCACCCCGACGACCTCGGCAAGGTGATCGGCCGGGGCGGCCGCACGGCTCGCGCACTGCGCACCGTGGTCGGCGCCCTGGGCGGCCGCAACGTCCGGGTCGACCTGGTCGACGTGGACAGCCTCCGCTGATCTCCGCTCGACCGCCGAGGGCGCCGACCGCGAGGTCGGCCACCGGGTCTCAGGACCGGCCGGGACGCATCCGTCCCGGCCGGTCCTTCCTCGTTTCCGGGACCACCGCCGTCCCTCCCGCCGCAAGTACCCTTCAGCTCCATCACCTTCCAGGAGAACGATCACCGTGCAGCTCGTCGTCGGCAAGATCGGCCGCGCCCACGGCATCCGGGGGGACGTCAGCGTCGAAGTCCGCACCGACGAGCCGGAGCTGCGGCTCGGGCCCGGCGCGGTCCTCCTCACCGACCCCGCCGCCACCGGACCGCTGACCGTCGAGAGCGGCCGGGTGCACAGCGGGCGCCTGCTGCTGCGCTTCGCCGGGGTCAAGGACCGCACCGCCGCCGAGGCCCTGCGCGGCACCATGCTGATCGCCGAGATCGACCCGGACGAGACCCCCGAGGACCCGGACGAGTACTACGACCACCAACTCATCGGCCTGGACGTGGTGCTGGCCGACGGCACCCCGGTCGGCGAGCTCACCGAGGTGGTCCACCTCCCGTACCAGGACCTGCTCACCGTCGAGCGCCCCGACGGCACCGAGGTGCTGATCCCGTTCGTCGAGCAGATCGTCCCCACCATCGACCTGGACGAGCAGCGCGTCGTCATCACCCCGCCGCCCGGCCTGATCGACCCCGTCGACGCGGGTGCGGGTGCGGGTTCGGACGCGGGTTCGGGTTCGGGTTCGGACGGAGACGCGGGCGAGGGCGAGGGCGCGGACTCGGGTGCCGGCTCGGGTCCGGATGCGGGTTCGGGGCCGGGCGCGGGTTCGGGCGAGAACGGTGGTGGCGCGTGAGCGACATGCGGATCGACGTCGTCACGATCTTCCCCGAGTACCTGGAGCCGCTGAACGTCTCGCTGGTCGGCAAGGCGCGCGCCCGCGGCCAGTTGGACGTGCACCTGCACGACCTGCGCTCCTGGACCACCGACATCCACCGCACCGTGGACGACACGCCCTACGGCGGCGGGCCCGGCATGGTGATGAAGCCGGAGCCGTGGGGCGCCGCGCTGGACGCCGTGCTGGCCGCCGGGCCCGAGGGCGAGGTGCCGACCCTGGTGGTGCCCACCCCCAGCGGACGCTCCTTCACCCAGGAACTGGCCCAGGAACTCGCCGCCCGCCCCTGGCTGGCCTTCGCGCCCGCCCGTTACGAGGGCATCGACCGGCGGGTCATCGAGGAGGCCGCGACCCGGATGCCGGTGGTCGAGACCTCGATCGGCGACTACGTGCTGGCCGGCGGCGAGGTCGCGGTGCTGGTGATGGTCGAGGCGATCGCCCGGCTGCTGCCCGGTGTGCTGGGCAACGCCGAGTCGCACCGCGACGACTCCTTCGCCCCCGGTGCCATGGCCGACCTGCTGGAGGGCCCGGTGTACACCAAGCCCGCCGAGTGGCGCGGCCGGGAGGTGCCGGAGATCCTGCTCAGCGGCCACCACGGGAAGATCGCCCAGTGGCGGCGCGAGCAGGCGTTCGCCCGCACCCTGGACAACCGGCCCGACCTGGTGGCCCGTTGGCAGCGCGAGGCGTTCACCAAGAAGGAGCGCGAGGCGCTCAGCGTGCTCGGCCTGGCCTGGGACGAGGCCGCCGGCCGATTTCGGTCCGTGGCCGAGCCTGTGGAACAATAGGCGACTGTTGTCTGCCGCCCGGATCTCCTCACGGGGAGCCAGTGGACCGGTGCCCCCGCCACGGGGGGATCACCGCCAGCCGAAGCGGCCCGCAACACCACCCAGTCGAATCGAACTTCCGTGGGCGGCCCGTGGCGCCTGCGATGGAGAGCAACGATGAGCAACAAGCTCGCTGCTGTCGACGCGGCCTCGCTGCGCACCGACATCCCCGCCTTCCGCCCCGGCGACACCCTCAAGGTGCACGTCCGAGTCATCGAAGGCAACCGCTCGCGCGTCCAGGTCTTCCAGGGCGTCGTCATCCGCCGCCACGGTGCGGGCATCGGTGAGACCTTCACCGTCCGCAAGGTCAGCTTCAACGTCGGCGTCGAGCGCACCTTCCCGGTGCACACCCCGGTCGTCGAGAAGATCGAGGTCGTGACCCGCGGTGCGGTCCGCCGCGCCAAGCTGTACTACCTGCGCGACCTCCGCGGCAAGGCCGCGAAGATCAAGGAGAAGCGCGACGCGTGATCGCGCAGGCTCAATCGGGGTCGGCCCTCCAACCGGTGTAGACCGGGGGGATAAGCTCACCCCCGATGAGCACGCACGAGCCACCGACGGACCGCGACGGCAGTCCCGCACCCACGGGTGCGGACTCGCCGTCGCGGTCCGCCGCCGTTTCCGCCCCCGGAGCTCCTGGAGCCCCCGGAACTGCCACCGTCGCCGTTTCCACCCCGAGCCCGAGCCCGGACGGTGAGGTCGGCGTAGAGGGAGACCGGGGCGCCGAGGGCGAGGCGGGTGCTGACGACGACCCCAGCGGCGGGCGGCGGTGGTCGCGCGACCTGCTGTGGATCGCGGCGGTGTGCGTGGTCGTCCTGCTGGTGGTGAACGCCTTCGTGGTCCGGCCGTTCGCGGTGCCCTCCGGTTCGATGGAGGGGACGCTGCGACCGGGCGACCGGGTGCTGGTCAACCAGCTCGCGTACGCCTTCGGCGGGCACCCACAGCGGGGCGACGTGGTGGTCTTCGACGGCATCGGCTCCTTCCTGCCGTACCAGGACGAACCGTCCGGCCTGAAGCGGCTGCTGACCGGTGCGGGCCTCGCTCCGGCCGGTGACACGGTCTACGTGAAACGGGTGATCGGCGTCGGCGGGGACCGGATCACCTGCTGCGGCACCGACGGCCGGCTCAAGGTCAACGGAGTGCCGCTGGACGAGAGCGCGTATCTGCTCCCCGGCGACGCCCCGTCGGCGGTACCGTTCGACATCGTGGTTCCTGACGGCAAGTTGTGGATGATGGGCGACCACCGCAGCGCCTCCCGTGACTCCCGTGACCACCTCGGCGAGCCCGGCGGAGGCGCCGTGCCCGAGGACAAGGTGATCGGCCGCGCCGACTGGGTGATGTTCCCCCTCGGCCGGGCCACCTCCCTCGACCGACCGGCGGCGTTCGCCGCGATTGAGGGGACCGGTGGCCATGGGGAGCAGAGGTAGACCCAGGACCGCCGCCGACGGCCCGTCCGACTCCGCGGACCCGGGCCGCACCTCCCGCACCGCCTCCGGCTTCGACCCCGGGCACGACGCCGGGTCCGGCTCCGGACCTGGTTTCGAACCGGACTTCGCAACGGGCGCCGACCCCGGGTCCGTGTACCTGCTCCCCGCAACGCCCCCCGCGGACGGAGCGGAGGACGCGGACGGCGAGGAGCACGTCGGCGGCCGCTCCGGGGGCAGCGGCGGGGACGGCGGCGGGGACGGTGCGGACGACGCGGGTGGCCGCTCCGCCCGGGGCCGCGCCGAGCGCCGCCGCAGCGCCAAGCGCGCCGCGCGCCGCAGTCGACGCTCGTTCCTGCGCGAGCTGCCGGTGATCGTGCTGGTGGCCCTGGTCATCGCGCTGGTGATGAAGACGTTCCTGATCCAGGTGTTCGTGATCCCCTCCGGTTCGATGGAACAGACCCTGCGGATCGGCGACCGGGTCGTCGTGGACAAGCTGACCCCGTGGTTCGGCGCCGAGCCGGAGCGCGGCGAGGTGGTGGTCTTCAAGGACCCGGGCGGCTGGCTGGAGAACGACCACAAGCGGTCCACGGACGGGCCCGTGCTGCGGAACGTGAAGTCGGTGTTCTCCGCGGTGGGGCTGCTCCCTTCCGACGACGAGCGGGACTTGATCAAGCGGGTGATCGGCGTCGGCGGCGACACCGTGGAGTGCTGCGACGAGCACGGCCGGGTGAGCGTGAACGGCACCCCGCTGGACGAGCCGTACATCGCGGCCGGCAACTCGCCCTCGCGGATCACCTTCAAGGTGACGGTCCCTCAGGGGCGGCTCTGGGTGATGGGCGACCACCGTGACCTGTCCGCCGACTCCCGCTACCACATGGGCAATCCGGGCTCCGGGACGATCCCGGTGGAGAACGTGGTCGGCCGCGCGTTCGTGGTGGCCTGGCCGCTCTCCCACTTCGGTCAACTCGACGTTCCCGATTCACTCTCCTCCCTTCCGGGGCGGACAGCAGGATCGGCGGCCGTTGAGCCGGTTCCTGCGGAACCCCCACTCGTTATGGGTGTGTTGGGCGTCCTTCCGCTCCTCACCCGGCACCGCAGAACGCGCCGGAGGGGCGGGCCGGTGGCCGACTGACATCCGGGTCGGCGCGTGGGAGCACGGGCACGTCGACCGGTAGTGATAGAGAAGTGTGAAGTGCTCGGTTCCGGCCTGGTGTCGGGCCTGCCCCAGTAGGGCAAGCCAGAGGCGGGCTTTCGGTCGATCGCAGAGTGTGGTGCCCGCTGTGCGGCACTCGTGAGCGCGGGCGCGCAGGCGTCCGCACAGCAGGGAGGAGATGTCGTGGGGGATCTGGTGATCGGTGCCCGCTCAGGTGCTCCGGAGCCCGACGGGGAACCCGTGGGCAACCAGGAGGGGCTGCCCGCCGGTGACGGCGAGGAGCTCCGGGACACCGAGGACGGGGCGGAAGCCACCGGGGATTCGGCGGCGACGTCCAGGAAGGCACCGAAGCAGCGTTCCTTCTGGAAGGAACTGCCGATCCTGATCGGCATCGCGCTGATCCTGGCCCTGGTGATCAAGACCTTCTTCGTCCAGGCGTTCTCGATTCCCTCGGGGTCGATGGAGAACACGCTGCAGGTCGGTGACCGCGTCCTGGTCGACAAGCTCACTCCCTGGTTCGGCTCGGAGCCGGAGCGCGGCGAGGTGGTGGTCTTCAAGGACCCGGGCGGCTGGCTGAACGACGAGCCGACCCAGCGCAGCGACAACTCCTTCGTCCGCGGCGTGCAGGACGTGTTCAGCTTCATCGGGCTGATGCCGTCCAGCGACGAGAAGGACCTGATCAAGCGGGTCATCGCGGTCGGCGGCGACACCGTGGAGTGCCAGGGCTCCGGCCCGGTCAAGGTGAACGGCGTCGCGCTCGACGAGCCGTACATCTTTCCCGGCAACACCCCGTGCGGGGAGAAGCCCTTCGGTCCGGTGAACGTGCCCAAGGGCACCATCTGGGTGATGGGCGACCACCGCGGCAACTCGCTGGACTCGCGGTACCACATGGACCAGCCCGGCGGCGGAACCGTCCCGGTCGGCAACGTGGTCGGCCGCGCGTTCGTGGTGGCCTGGCCGATCGGCGACTGGGCGACGCTGCCCGTCCCGGACACCTTCGACCAGAAGGGACTGGCCGCCGGACCGCTCGCTCCGGCGATGGCCGGTACGGCGCTCGCCGTCCCCGCGGTGTGGTGGGTGCGCAGGCGCCGCCGCTGACCGGACACCGGCCGGCCGGGAAGACCTCTTGCGCGGGCCGTGGTACTGGCGAGTAATCTGCTCGCACGTGCCACGGCCCGCAGTGCTGTCCGGACCAGGACGGCCGGCGGCGCACCGGCCGCGAGCGCTCGCCCGGAGCGCCCGAGCACCAGGAGAGGGCGGAACCGATGAGCAGTGTTGCGGAGCAGACCCCGCGCACCGAGGCCGGGCCGGCCCGCCACCGGAGCGTTGGGTCGATCGTCCAGGGCGTGGTGATCGCGCTCGGCTTCGTGATGCTGGTCGGCGGCTTCGGGACGCTGGCCCTCCAGTACCGGCCCTATAGGATCCCGACCGCTTCGATGAGCCCGACCCTGAAGGCCGGCGACACTGTCCTGGCCCGGACCGGCGGATCCGCCGGCCGCGGTGACATCGTGGTCTTCCAGGACCCGGACTGGGGCAGCTCGACCCTGGTCAAGCGCGTGGTCGCGGTCGGCGGCGACACCGTCTCCGGCGGCCTCGACGGGCGGATCGCCGTCAACGGGCACCAGGTGTCCGAGCCCTATCTGACCCCCGTGGCGATGAACACGACCGAGTTCTCGATCACCGTGCCCGAGGGGCGACTGTTCCTGCTCGGCGACTTCCGGGGGAACTCCCTGGACTCGCGCAGCCACCTCGACGTGGCGTTCGGCTCGGTGCCCGCCTCCGGGGTGAAGGCGAAGGTCGAAGCGGTGATCCAGCCGCTGTCCCAGGCGGGGCTGAAGCAGCGCACCACGGCCTTCGACGAACTGGGCGCACCGGGCGCGCACCACCCCGGCCCGCTGGTGCCCGCGGCATGGGCGGCAGCCGTCGGCGCGGTGCTGATCGTGGTCGCCTCCGCAGTCGGCTGGGTGGTCTCGCTGGCCGGGCGGCTGCGGCGGCGGAAGGCCTGATCCCGGGGCCGGCGGCGCACCGGCCCGGGCAGCGGCACTCGCCAGGAGACGGGCCCAGCGCTTCAGGACGGAGCTGAACCAGATGGTGGTCGAGCATCGCCGGGCCGTCCGGGTGCTGCTGTTGGACCCGGACGGCCGCGTCCTGCTGCTGCACGGGACGGACCCGGCCGAGCCCGGGACCACCTGGTGGATCACACCCGGCGGCGGCATCGAGCCGGGCGAGAGCCCGGCCGAGGCGGCCCGGCGCGAGCTGGCCGAGGAGATCGGGCTGACGGACGTGGACTGGGGACCGCTGGTCGCGTACGGCACGGCGGAGTTCTCCTTCCGGGGCAGGGAGTATCGACAGGAGCAGTGGTTCCGACTGGCCCGCACCACCCGGACCGCGGTGTCACTGGTGGAGGGCGGAGCGGACGAACACGCGCTGCTGCTGGCCGTCCGCTGGTGGACGGTGGGGGAGTTGAGGGCCACGGGGGAGACCGTCCACCCTCGCGGACTGGTCGAACTGGTGGCACGGGTTCTGACGGAAGGACCGCCAGAACGGCCAGTAAGGCTCTGAGCACGGGCCCGGTGGTCCACAATGGGGTGGACGTGACGAGTGAGGGGACGCTTGGAATGAGTGCCGAAGACCTCGAGAAGTACGAGACCGAGATGGAGCTCAAGCTCTACCGGGAGTACCGGGATGTCGTCGGCCTGTTCAAGTACGTGATTGAGACCGAGCGGCGCTTCTATCTGACGAACGACTACGACCTCCAGGTGCACTCGGTGCAGGGCGAGGTGTTCTTCGAAGTGTCGATGGCGGATGCGTGGGTCTGGGACATGTACCGACCGGCCCGGTTCGTCCGGAAGGTCCGCGTGCTGACGTTCAAGGACGTGAACATCGAGGAGCTGGCCAAGAGCGACCTCGAGCTGCCCTCGGACGACTCCGCCTTCGGTAACTGACCGCCCCGCGACCGGGCGACCGGTTTCCGGTGGGCCGGGTGCCCGGTGGGAACGGCACGGCCGACCGTGCCCTCCTGCCGGGGCTGCCGCACCTCCGTGAGCTGCGACGGTGCCCGGGCCACCGAGATTGACTGCGCTGATCGAGCACTGTCCAGCGCATTTTTCGATTTGTCGCTCGAACGGGTGAACCAAGTTATCCACAGGCCCGGGTTATCCACAGGCCTGACGATTCCGCTGGCCCACCCTCGGCGCCTCACGGCAACCTTCCGACCGGAGGTGGTTGCCGTGCAGAACCCCAACAAGATTTCCACCAACGGCCTCGGACGCTACGGCGAGGAGGTCGCCGCCCGCCGACTCGCGGAGGGCGGCCTGTGCATCCTGGAACGCAACTGGCGCTGCGCCGACGGCGAGCTCGACATCGTCGCGCTCGACGGGGACACCCTGGCGATCTGCGAGGTGAAGACCCGCTCCGAGTGGGGCTTCCAGCAGCCCGCCGAGGCGATCGACCGGACCAAGGCCGATCGGCTGCGCCACCTCGCCGAACGGTGGCTCGTCGAACGCTGGCCGGTGCACTTCTCCCAACTCGTGCTCGCCGCCGAACGGGCCGGGGGCGTCGATCCGCAACCCGACGCGGAGAGCGGCGGGCCGGCCCCGCCACCGCCCGGCGGCGTCCGCATCGACCTGGTCGCCGTGGTCAACCCCCGCCGGGGTGCCGCCGCGGTCGAGCACCTGCGCGGGGCGGTCTGAATGGCATTCGCCCGCACCTGCTCGGTCGCCCTGGTCGGAGTGGACGGCGTCGTGGTCGAGGTCCAAGCCGACCTCGAACCCGGACTCGCCGCCTTCAGCCTGGTGGGCCTCGCCGACAAGGCCCTCCTGGAAGCCCGCGACCGGGTCCGCGCCGCCGTCTCCAACAGCGGGGAGAAGTGGCCGCTGCGAAAACTCACCGTGGGCCTCACCCCGGCCTCCGTACCCAAGAGCGGCAGCGGGTACGACCTGGCGGTGGCCTGTGCCGTCCTGGCGGCCGCCGAACGGCTCGACCCCGCGTCGATCGACGGCATGCTGATCATCGGAGAGCTCGGACTGGACGGCCGCGTACGCCCGGTGCGCGGAGTCCTGCCCGCGGTCCTGGCGGCGGCCGACGCCGGCTACCGACAGATCGTGGTCGCCGAGCAGACCGCCGCCGAAGCGAAACTGGTGCCCGGCGTCTCCGTCCTCGGAGTGCGCAGCCTGCGCCAGCTCATCGCGATCCTCACCAACGCCCCGCTCCCCGACGAGCCACCGGACCCGTCCACCGGCCGTCCCGACTCCTCCTTCGCCGGACTGCTGCTCCCCGGCCTCGGCGTCCGCGACCTCACCTCGGACCAGGCCGTCCGGCCCGACCTGGCCGACGTGGCCGGGCAGTACGAGGCCCGCCAAGCCCTGGAGATCGCTGCCGCGGGCGGACACCACCTCTACCTGAAGGGCCCGCCGGGCGCCGGCAAGACGATGCTGGCCGAACGGCTCCCGGCCCTGCTCCCCCCGCTCACCCCCAGCGAAGCCCTCGAAGTGACCGCGATCCACTCCGTGGCCGGCCTGCTCCCACCCGACCGCCCGCTGATCGACACCCCGCCCTACTGCGCACCGCACCACTCGACGACCATGCCCGCCATCGTCGGCGGCGGAACGGGACTGCCCAGGCCCGGAGCCGTCTCCCTCGCCCACCGCGGCGTGCTGTTCCTCGACGAGGCACCCGAATTCCCGGTCCGGGTCCTCGACGCGCTGCGCCAACCCCTGGAATCGGGGGAGGTGATGATCGCCAGAGCCGCGGGCTCGATGCGGCTCCCCGCCCGCTTCCTGCTTTGCCTGGCCGCCAACCCCTGTCCCTGCGGCCGCTATTCACTGAGAGGAGAAGGGTGCGAATGCACACCCGTCATGGTCAACCGCTACCAAGCGCGGCTGTCCGGTCCGCTGTTGGACCGAGTGGACCTCCAGGTGCAGGTTGCCGGGGTCACCAAGGCCGAACTGATGCAGCAAGGCGGAAAGGCCGAGAGCACGGCGACGGTCGCCGCACGCGTGCGGGAGGCCCGGGCACGGGCCGCCGCTCGCCTCGCCGACACCCCGTGGCGGACCAACGCCGAAGTGCCCGGGCACGAACTGCGCACGCGCTGGCAGCTCGCACCCGGATCGCTGGCCGACGCCGAACGTGACCTCGACCGGGGCCTGCTCACCGCACGCGGTCTCGACCGCGTCCTACGGGTGGCCTGGACGGTCGCCGACCTGGCCGGCCGGAACTGCCCGAACCGGTCCGACATCCAGACCGCGCTCACCCTCCGCACCGGGGTGCAGCGTGTCCTCCGCCCGACGGACCGCAGGAACGACCCGCGCTACCCGTACGAGGACGCCGGCACGGACACCGACCCGGGCGGCGAGTCCTGACCGCCCCTCACCTCTCGGCACCCTCAACAGCCCAACGGCTGAACGGCCCAGCCCTGTTCGACCTGATCGCGGTCCAGGTGGGAGACATCCCCCTCTGCCGCCGGACGGGCAAGCAGCAGCAGAAGGAGCGTCAATGACCTGGGACCCCGCGCCTCTCAACCGCACTGACCTTTCCACCGCTCCACCACAGGCACCGGCAACCGACCGGCCCGTGCCGTGTACCGGTGCGCGCAGGCCTGGCACCGTACGGCCCGGCGGGGTCGATCGCTGCCAACTCCCGGACGGTCCGGAGCCGTCCGGCCCACCGGGCCGGTCGTACCCGCCACGCCCGCCCGATGCGGCCGACCAGGCTGACACCCGGGTGACGTGCGGCGGAAACGAACGGCTCCGACACCTGATCCAGGGCGGCGGACCACCGGCGGTACACCGCGCGACGGCGGCTGCGGCCCCCGTCCACCTCCTCCCGACCGGGGCGGCACGAGTCGAGCACCGGACGATCCGGCCCACGGGCTGGGCCGCGCCGGTGGCCCCGCCGGATCCGCCCGAGCCCGAGCGGATCGCCCGGGCAGCGCTCACCAGGCTGATCGAGCCGGGCGATGCCGCGATCGGCCGAGCGGTCCAACGGCTGGGCGTGGTCCGGCTGTTGCAGGGGTTCTACGAGGGGGCGCCGGCAAGCAGGTTGGGGCTCGGGGCCGACCGGATCACCGCCTACCAGGAAAGGCTGCGAAAGTTCAACCCGGCCACCGACCTGGAGCGGATCACCAAGCTCGGTGGGAAGTTCATCATTCCGGGCGACAGCGAGTGGCCTTCCCAGCTCGACGACCTCGGCGACAGCCGCCCGATCGGGCTGTGGATCCGGGGCCTGCCGACGCATCGGCTGCCGTCCCTCCGCCTGCTCGCCCTGCGGTCCGTGGCCGTCGTCGGGGCGCGGGCCTGCACCGCGTACGGGCGGCACGTCGCCGGTCAGCTCGGCTCCGAACTGGCCGAGCGCGGCTGGGTGGTGGTGTCCGGCGCGGCCTACGGGGTGGACACCGCCGCACACCTCGGGGCGCTCGCGGTCAACGGAATGACGATCGCCGTGCTCGCCAGCGGCGTCGACATCTGCTACCCGCGCGGGAACGAGTCGCTGATCGAGCGGATCGGCCGGGACGGGCTGCTGGTGAGCGAACTGGCACTCGGGATGAACCCGACCCGGTTCAGGTTCGTGCTGCGGAACCGGGTGATAGCGGCGCTCACCCGCGGCACGGTGGTGGTCGAGGCCGCGCCGCGCAGCGGCGCACTCAGTACCGCCAGGCGGGCCCGGGACCTCAACCGGCACACCATGGGCATCCCCGGCCCGATCACCTCCGAACTCTCGGCAGGCGTGCACACCCTGATCAGGAGCGGGGCGGCCACCATGGTCACCAGCGGTGCCGAGGTGGGCGAGTTGATCGGGGCGATCGGAGCCGACCTGGCACCGGAGCGGGTCGGGCCGATCCTGCCGAGGGACGCGCTGGAGCCGCCGGTGGCCCGAGTGCTGGAAGCCGTTCCGGCGAGCGCGGACGGTGCGCCGGTCCAACGGCTCGCCCACTACGCGGCGCTCTCCGAGGCCGCGACCGTCCAGCACCTCCACGAACTGAGTTCGCTCGGTTTCGTCGAGCGGCACGGAGCGCACTGGAGGCTGGTGCGCCGCAAGTGATCGCATTCGGTCAGAGCCGGACAGGCTGAAGGGTTCCGAACGGGTCAACCGGTCAACAGGAGGTGTTGCAGGGCGAGTTGGGGGACGATGGCAGGGCGGCAGGGTTGGTCGGGCGCCACGGCGAAGGTTCGAGCCCAGGGCGCTCGGAGCCGGTGCGCAGGTCCGTGCTGGTCGGCGGATCGGCCGGGCGGGAGCATCCGGGGCAGCTCGGGGACTGTCCGCGACGCGCCGATGGTGCCCTTTGCTGCCACCGGATCGGGCGACGCCCGAGTGGCGGTAGCACTGTGCAGCGACTCGGTCACGCTACGCTCGCTTATGGCGTCCCTATCAGCACATGACTCGGCAGAACGGCGCAGACCAACGCATGCCCACTCACATTCCCGGACACAGGATGACCGGTGACGGTCGGTCCCCGGACGGGACGGGGGCCGAGACCCACAACGCCGCGGAACTGCGGGTCAGGTCCTCGGGAGTCGTGGGAATGACAAGGCCGGGCAATACCCCGACCGCGGCCCCACAGTCCCAGACCCGTCCCGTCCCGTCCTCGCCCCTCCCGCGTCCACCGGCTCCGCCCGGGCCCACCGCCCGGCCGGCCCCGGCACGTCCACCGGTTGACCGGACCGGTCAGGTGCTGCCCTGCCCGCAGGCGGCACAACCCGCCGCGGTGGCGACATCGCGGCCGCGCGGAGAAGAGGACACCGCTACGACCACTGGCACGGGCGTTCGTTCGGCCGGGCCGGCCAGAGCCGGCGGTGCTCGAATCGGCGGTACCGGCGCGGTCGGTGCCAAGGCCGGTGGGGCCAAGGTCGGTGGCCAGGGCGGAGCCGGGCAGGCCGGCAACGGCGATCGGAGCAGTGGTGGGTCGGGCGGTGACCGGCCGCGGCCCGGTCCGGCCACCGCCGAGCCCCCGGCTCCGTCCCCGGCCTCGACTCCGTCCTCCGCCGGGCGTCCGGTGCGCGGTCAGGCCAAGCGGGGGGCGCGGGCGAAGGCGAAGGAGTCCTCCGCCCGGAGCGCCCAGCTCCGCAGGCAGACGGGCGGCCCGCCGCCCGCGCGCTCGCCGGAGCCTCCGGTCCGGAACCCCGGTGAGGGCTCGAGCACCGGGCCAGGTGCACCACCGTCGGTGCCGCTGCCCGCTCCGGCCCCCGTTCCGGGCCCGGCCCCGGCCCGGGCCCCGGTGGAGACGTCGGCCGGCGCCGCGGCGCTGGCCGGGACGGAGGTTCCTGGCGGAGCCGAAGCCCGGGTGGTGGCGAAGCAGGGCGAGAAGGCGTCCACGAGGACCGATGACCGGCAGGACGCGCCGGGTACCTCCGGTGCACCGGGTGCGTCGAGCGGGCGGACGGGCGCGGACGGCGGCGCGGAGACGGTTGCGCGAGCCGGAGCGACGGTGCCCGCGCCGTCCCCCGCACCAGGTGCGCGCAGCGGTGCGGCGGACGAGGGCGGAAAGGGCGGCGACCGGGCGAAGGACACCGACCAGTCCGCGCTGCAGGCGCTGTGGCGCTCGTACAAGGAGACCGGGGACCACGGGCTCCGGGACCAGTTGATCCTGCACTACTCGCCGCTGGTGAAGTACGTGGCGGGCCGGGTCGGGGTCGGGCTGCCGGCCAATGTGGAGCAGGCGGACTTCGTCTCCTCCGGGGTGTTCGGGCTGATCGACGCCATCGAGAAGTTCGACATCGACCGGGCGATCAAGTTCGAGACCTACGCGATCAGCCGGATCCGCGGTGCGATCATCGACGAACTGCGGGCGCTGGACTGGATCCCCAGGTCGGTCCGCCAGAAGGCCAAGGCGGTCGAGCGGGCCTACGCCACGCTGGAGGCCCGGCTGCGGCGGACTCCGCACGACCCCGAGGTGGCGGCCGAGATGGGCATCCCGCTCGACGACCTGCACACCATTTTCAGCCAGTTGTCGCTCGCCAACGTGGTGGCGCTGGACGAACTGCTGCACTCGGCGGGTGAGGGCGGCGACCGGCTCACCCTGATGGAGACGCTGCCGGACAGCGGTGCGGACAACCCGGTCGAGATCGCCGAGGACCGCGAACTCCGGCGGTTGCTCGCCTCGGCGGTCAACACCCTGCCCGAACGGGAGAAGACCGTCGTGACGCTCTACTACTACGAAGGCCTGACGCTGGCGGAGATCGGCCAGGTGCTCGGGGTGACGGAGAGCCGGGTCAGCCAGATCCACACCAAATCGGTGCTGCAGCTGCGGGCGAAGATGTCCGATGCCCGGTGAGCGGCGGCAGGTGCGGGCGGCCGGAGGACAGGTGCAGCGCGGCACGTGGTGGCTGGTGGACGCGTGATGTCGTGTCCACCTGCCGTCAGCGTCCGTACAGTTGGGGAGTGCCGAAAATCCGGGCGGCCACGGTGGCCGAGCATCGACAGTTGCAGCGGGCAGCGCTGCTGCAGGCCGCGCGCGTCCTGCTGGCCGAGGGCGGCCGGGAGGCGCTGAGCTTCGGCGCGCTCGCGGCGCGCGCCGGTCTCGCGCGCTCCTCGGTGTACGAGTACTTCCGCTCCAAGTCCGAACTGGTGGAAGCGCTCTGCACGGTCGACCTCCCGCTCTGGGCGGCCGAGATCGAGGCCGGCATGGCGGTCTGCGACAGCGCGGCCGAGCGGATCGAGGCGTACGTCCGCGGCCAGGTAGCGCTGGCCACCGACCCGGTGCACCGCGCCGTGGTGGCCGTCGCCGAGTACGAACTCGACGACGCCGCGCGGTCCAGGATCCGGGCGGCCCACTCCGGGCTGACCGCGATGGTGGTGCGCACCCTAGAGGAACTCGGCCACGGCCGGCCCGGTGTCGCGGCGGCGCTGCTCCAGGGCGTGGTGGAAGCGGCGGTCCGCCAGATCGAACGGGCCCGCGGCGAGGACGGTACCGCCGGAGTCGCGGCCGTCCGGGAGATCGCCGACGCCGCAGTGCGCTTCGCCCTCGACGGCCTGCGCCCGGGCGGCCCCCAGCCGGGGCAGTCGCAGGCGCGGCCGGACGACCGCACCGGCCGGCCGGGCGACCCCCACCGTCCCGGCGACCCCCACCGCTCCAGCGGCCCCGACCGCCCTGGCGGTACGGACCGCGCCAACGGCGCGGACGAGCAGCCGGAGCCGGACGGGAGCTGACCGGGCGTCAGGGCGGGCCGAGCGGCAGCAGTCGGGCCCGGCCGGAGCCGAGCAGGGCGAGCGGGTCGAGGTAGCGGTCGCCGCGGAGCAGGCCCCAGTGCAGGCAGTCGACCGGACAGTGACCGGAGTCGGCGGTCACCACCCCGATCGGGTCGCCCGCCGCGACGCCCGTGCCGACCGGTGCGGAGCCCGCCACCGGCAGGTAGGTGGTCCGCAGCGGGGGAGCGCCCGAATCCGGGTGGGTCACCACGACCACCGGACGCCCTGCCACCTGCCCGGCGAAGGTCACCACCCCGGGCGCCGCCGCCCGCACCACCGTGCCCGGCGCGGCCGCCAGGTCCACGCCGCGGTGCCCCGCGGCCCAGCGCGAGGGCGGTGGATCGAACCGCCGCAGCAGCCCCGACCTGCCGCCCACCGGCCACACCCGCCCCCGCCCGGGCCCCGGTTCCGCGGCGAGGGAACGCGCCGCCGGGGCGGCCCTCGCCGCAGGGGCCCCGGCCGGAAGAGCCCCGGCCGACGCCGGTGCCAACCCACCGAGCGCCACCACCGATACCAACGCCAACACCAACACCAACGTCATCACCGGCACCGGCACCGCCCCAGTCCGCCACCGGCACCGCCGCCACCCCGTCGAACCACCCCGCCCGTACACGCTGCACCTCCGAACCCGTCGAGACCCACAGCACGGCCGCAGCCCGCACGCCGCCCCGTCCGCCGGGGCGGGTCACCAGGGTGGGGCCGGCGCGGTCCGTCGCGCGCGTCGGATTCGGGGCCTGTGGACAGACCGGGGGCTGTGGACAACTGCCGTCCCCCGCAGGAGTGAACGGTAGGCGGCGGGCCGGGCGGGACGGCGCTGAACAGGGTGGCGGGAGCGCCGGGAGTCGCCCGCCGCTCGGGGCTTCCCGTACACTTCACACGCGACCCGGTCTGCCGGGTCGACTTCGCACGCCCCGCCACCGGCGGTCCGCCCCCCTCGGGGGAGCGGCCGTGACGGTGCGAGTGCCGCTCGGTCCGCCGAGCCCGCCGAGGCCGCAAGCCTCGCGCAGGCCGGGCGGCTTGGCACGTCGGGGCGTCAGGCGTGACGGTCGCCCGACCGGCACGGACAAAACCGAGTACCCCGGCACCCCGCAGGGCGCGACTGCCCCCACGGCGCGCCGGGCAACACACGAGGAGCACGGCACATGGCCGTCGTCACGATGCGGGAGCTGCTGGAGAGCGGCGTCCACTTCGGTCACCAGACCCGTCGTTGGAACCCGAAGATGAAGCGCTTCATCTTCACGGAGCGCAACGGCATCTACATCATCGACCTCCTGCAGTCGCTGAACTACATCGACCGCGCCTTCGAGTTCGTCAAGGAGACCGTTGCCCACGGCGGCAGCGTCCTCTTCGTCGGCACCAAGAAGCAGGCCCAGGAGGCCATCGCCGAGCAGGCGACCCGCGTGGGCATGCCGTACGTCAACCAGCGCTGGCTGGGCGGCATGCTGACCAACTTCTCGACCGTCTACAAGCGCCTGCAGCGCCTCAAGGAGCTCGGCGAGATCGACTTCACGGACGTGGCCGGCTCCGGCCTCACCAAGAAGGAGCTCCTGGTCCTCCAGCGCGAGTACGACAAGCTGGAGAAGACCCTCGGCGGTATCCGCGACATGCAGCGCGTGCCCAGCGCCGTCTGGATCGTGGACACCAAGAAGGAGCACATCGCGGTCGGCGAGGCCCGGAAGCTCAACATCCCGGTCGTCGCCATCCTCGACACCAACTGCGACCCGGACGAGGTCGACTACAAGATCCCGGGCAACGACGACGCCATCCGCTCCGTCACCCTGCTGACCCGCGTGATCGCCGACGCCGTCGCCGAGGGCCTGAAGTCCCGCGCCGGTGTCGCCAAGGGCGACACCAAGGCCGAGCCGGGCGCCGACCAGCCGCTGGCCGCCTGGGAGAAGGAGATCCTCGAGGGCGAGAAGGCCGCCGAGGCCCCCGCCGCTGAGGCTGCCGCCACCGAGGCCCCGGCCGAGGCCGCTGCCGAGGCTCCGGTCGCCGAGGCCGCTGCCGAGGCGCCGGCCGCTGAGGCCCCGGCCGCCGAGGCCGAGCAGGCCTGACGCACCACCAGGGCGAGGGGCACCGGCCGGGCTGAGCCGGTGGGTGCCCCTCTCTCCCGTGCCGGGGGCCCGCACCCCGGGCCCCGGCACTTTCCCACGCAGACACGCGAGACGTGAGAAGAGATCACAACCATGGCGAACTTCACCGCCGCGGACGTCAAGAAGCTCCGTGAGCTCACCGGCGCCGGCATGATGGACTGCAAGAAGGCCCTGGACGAGGCCGAGGGCGACGTCCAGAAGGCCGTCGAGCTCCTGCGCATCAAGGGCCAGAAGGGCGTTGCCAAGCGCGAGGGCCGCGACGCCTCCAACGGCGCCGTCGCCGCGCTGATCGCCGAGGACAAGAAGTCCGGCGTCCTGGTCGAGCTGAACTGCGAGACCGACTTCGTCGCCAAGGGCGGCAAGTTCGTCGAGGTCGCCAACGCGATCGCCGCCCACGTGGCCGCCACCTCCCCGGCCGACCTGGACGCCGCCCTGGCCTCCGAGATCGCCCCGGGCCAGACCGTCCAGCAGTTCGTGGACGAGGCCAACGCGACCCTCGGCGAGAAGATCGTGTTCCGCCGCTTCGCGCAGTTCGACAACGACGGCTTCGTCGGCGTCTACATGCACAAGTCGGACCCGGACCTCCCGCCGACCATCGGTGTCCTCGTCGAGCTCGACCAGGAGAACGCCGACACCGCCAAGGACGTCGCCCAGCACATCGCCGCCTTCGCGCCGAAGTACCTCTCCCGCGAGGAGATCCCGGCCGAGGAGCTCGAGAACGAGCGCCGCGTCGCCGAGGCCACCGCCCGCGAGGAGGGCAAGCCCGAGGCCGCCCTGCCGAAGATCGTCGAGGGTCGGGTCACCGGCTTCGTCAAGGAGAACGCCGTTCTCGAGCAGGCGTTCGCCAAGGACAACAAGAAGACCGTTGCCAAGGTCCTCGACGAGGCCGGCGTCACCCTCAAGCGCTTCGTCCGCTTCCGCGTCGGCGCCTGAGACCCGTTCCCCGCGGTCCGTCCCGCCCCTCCAGGCCCCGTGCCGGACATAAGGTAGGAGGGCCGCCCCCGTCCGCGAGGACGGAGGAGCGAGCCGACGAGCCCCCCAGCACCCCCGGGGGAGCGGCGCCGGCACCATGAACGACGAGGAGGCCATTGCCGTGCAGGAGACCGTACCGGTTCCCGCGGCAGTGGCCTCCTCTCGTGTACACGGGCACGGCACCGGGTCCGCGCACCCGGCACCGTGACCAGCACTTTGCAGATCTGCTGACCAGCAGGCGGAGAAGGAGAAAGTCCATGCAGGAGACGCAGGAGACCGCTCCGGGCGGTGCACGCCGCCGGGTACTGCTCAAGCTGTCCGGCGAGGCGTTCGCCGGCGGAGGCGGCCTCGGCGTCGACCCGGACGTGGTGCACGCCATCGCGCGTGAGATCGCCACGGTGGTCCGGGCCGGGACGGAGGTCGCCATCGTGATCGGCGGCGGCAACTTCTTCCGCGGCGCCGAGCTCCAGCAGCGCGGCATGGACCGGGCCCGCTCCGACTACATGGGCATGCTCGGCACCGTGATGAACTGCCTGGCGCTCCAGGACTTCCTGATCAAGGAGGGCATGGAGACCCGGGTGCAGACCGCCATCACGATGGGCCAGGTCGCCGAGCCGTACCTGCCGCTGCGCGCCATCCGGCACCTGGAGAAGGGCCGCGTGGTGATCTTCGGCGCGGGCATGGGCATGCCCTACTTCTCCACCGACACCACCGCCGTCCAGCGCGCGCTGGAGATCCACGCCGACGTCCTGCTGATGGGCAAGAACGGCGTGGACGGCGTGTACGACTCCGACCCGCGCACCAACGCGGCCGCGGTCCGGTTCGACGCGCTGGACTACACCGAGGTGATCTCCCGCGACCTCAAGGTCGCCGACCTGACCGCGATCACCCTGTGCAAGGACAACGGCCTGCCGATCCTGGTCTTCGAGCTGCTCGCCGAGGGCAATATCGCCCGCGCGGTCAAGGGTGAGAAGATCGGCACACTCATCAGCGAGGATTCCGCCCGGGCCTAGCCGTCGGGGTTCCGAGCAGCAACAGCCGTCCGGGGCACCGGTACGGGACAACAGCAGATGAACCGGACAGGGAGCACACAGTGATCGATGAGACCCTCCTCGAGGCCGAGGAGAAGATGGAGAAGGCCGTCGCCGTCGCCAAGGACGACCTCGCCGCCATCCGCACCGGGCGCGCGCACCCGGCGATGTTCGCCAAGATCGTCGCGGAGTACTACGGTGCCCTGACGCCGATCAACCAGCTGGCCTCGTTCTCCGTGCCGGAGCCGCGGATGGCCATGGTCACCCCGTTCGACAAGACCGCGCTGAAGGCCATCGAGACCGCGATCCGGGACTCGGACCTGGGCGTCAACCCGTCGAACGACGGCTCCGTCATCCGGGTGGTGCTGCCCCAGCTCACCGAGGAGCGCCGCCGCGAGTACATCAAGCAGGCCCGCGGCAAGGGCGAGGACGCCAAGGTCTCGGTCCGCTCGATCCGCCGCAAGGCCAAGGACGCGATCGACAAGCTGGTCAAGGACAAGGAGATCGGCGAGGACGACGGCCGCCGCGGCGAGAAGGAGCTCGACGACCTGACCGCCAAGTTCGTGGCGCAGATCGACGAGCTGCTCAAGCACAAGGAAGCCGAGCTGCTGGAGGTCTGATCCGGACCCCGCCCGCAGCGCCCCGGACCGGCGGCCCGACCGCCCGGCCCGGGGCGCGGCTCCACCCGGGCCCGCCCCCGCTCCGGCCGGGGCCGCCCCGACGGCCCGGCCCGGCCGACACCAAACGGGTCACGCGCGGCGGCCTCCGGCATGACGAGGGGGCGGCCCGGCACAGACTCAGTTCATGCCCCCCGCCCAGGAGACCTCCGTGGCCCAGACCGACCAGCAGCCCCGCAAGCCGCGCGGCGGCCGCAACCTGCCCGCCGCGATAGGCGTGGGCGTCGGACTCGGGGCCGTGGTCGCGGCCTCGCTGTTCGTGGTCAAGGCGGTCTTCATGGTGGTCGTCGCGGCCGCCGTCGCCGTCGGCATCTGGGAGCTCACCAGCCGGCTCGCCGAGCGCAAGGACGTCCGCGTCCCGCAGGTCCCGCTGCTGGTCGGCGGCGTGGGCATGGTCGTCACCGGCTACTTCGCAGGCGGCCAGTGGGCCGCGGCGATCTTCGCGGTGACCGGCCTGGCGATGATGGTGGCCCGGATGGCCACCCCGCCGGAGAACTACCTGCGCGACATAACGGCCGGCGTCTTCACCGCCTTCTACGTGCCGTTCCTGGCCACCTTCGTCGCGCTGATCCTGGCCGCGGACGACGGCGCCTGGCGGATCCTGCTGTTCCTGGTCGTCACGATCTGCTCCGACACCGGCGCGTACGCCGTGGGCTACAAGTTCGGCCGCACCAAGCTGGCGCCGACCATCAGCCCCGGCAAGACCCGCGAGGGCCTGGCCGGCGGCATCGGCCTGTCGATGATCGCCGGCGCGCTGCTGATGCACTTCCTGATCGACGGCGGCACCTGGTGGCAGGGCCTGATCCTGGGCGGCTGCGCGGCGGTCACCGCGACCCTCGGCGACCTCGCCGAGTCGATGATCAAGCGCGACCTCGGGATCAAGGACATGGGCACCCTGCTGCCCGGCCACGGCGGCATCATGGACCGGCTGGACTCCCTGCTGCCCACCGCCCCGGTGGTCTGGCTGCTGCTCGCCGCCTTCGTCGGCAGCTGAACCCGGCCCCTCGCCCCCACGGCCCCCGCGACGCCACCGCGTCCGGGGGCCGTTCGGCATCTGCGACACTGGATGAACCATGCCTAAGCCCGGAGAACTGACCTTTGTCGCGCCGCGCGGCGCCAAGCCCCCGCGACACCTCGCCGACCTCAGCCCTGCCGAGCGCAAGGAGGCCGTCGCCGAGCTGGGCGAACAGCCGTTCCGTGCGAAGCAGTTGTCGAACCACTACTTCGGCCGGATGTCCGCCGACCCGGAGACCTGGACGGACATCCCGGCGGCGAGCCGGACGAAGCTGACCGAGGCGCTGCTGCCCGAGCTGATGTCCGTGGTGCGGCACGTCTCCTGCGACGACGACGCCACCCGCAAGACGCTGTGGAAGCTGTTCGACGGCACGCTGGTCGAGTCGGTGCTGATGCGCTACCCGGACCGCGTCACGATGTGCATCAGCTCGCAGGCCGGCTGCGGCATGAACTGCCCGTTCTGCGCGACCGGCCAGGCCGGGCTGACCCGCAACCTGTCGACCGGGGAGATCGTCGAGCAGATCGCGTCCGGCATGCGCGACCTCAAGTCCGGGGCGGTCCCCGGCGGCGAGGCCCGGCTGTCGAACGTGGTGTTCATGGGCATGGGCGAGCCGCTGGCCAACTACAACCGGGTGCTGTCGGCGATCCGCCGCCTCACCGACCCGTCGCCGGACGGCTTCGGCCTCTCCCAGCGCGGCATCACCGTCTCCACCGTCGGCCTGGTCCCGGCCATGCACCGCTTCGCGGACGAGGGCCTGAGCTGCCGCCTCGCGCTGTCGCTGCACGCGCCGGACGACGAGCTGCGCGACGAGCTGGTGCCGGTCAACACCCGCTGGAAGGTCGACGAGGTGCTGGACGCCGCGTGGAACTACGCGGAGAAGTCCGGCCGCCGGGTGTCCATCGAGTACGCGCTGATCAAGGACATCAACGACCAGGCGTGGCGGGCGGACCTGCTCGGCCGCCTGATCAAGAACCGCCGGGTGCACGTGAACCTGATCCCGCTCAACCCGACCCCGGGTTCGAAGTGGACGGCCTCCCGGCCCGAGGACGAGCGCGAGTTCGTCCGCCGCCTGCAGGCCCACGGCGTGCCCACCACCGTCCGCGACACCCGCGGCCAGGAGATCGACGGGGCCTGCGGCCAGCTCGCCGCCGCGGGCTGAGCCCGGATGCAGCGGGGCCCGGAAGGACGTCGTCCTTCCGGGCCCCGGCCGTCTCCGCGGTCCTACAGCGGGCAGAGCAGCACCGTGAGCCCGCCGGTCAGCAGCAGGACGGTGCCCGTGGCGAGGGCGCGCAGGGCGACCGTGCCGGTGAGCAGGCCGGGCGGGGTGCCGAGGCGGTCGAGGGCGTCGAGGGTGGGGCCGCGGTCGGCGCGCAGTTCGTGCAGGCGGGCGGCGAGGGCCGCGACCGCGCAGGCGAGCACCAGGGCGCCCTCGACCAGGGTCAGGCCGGGAACGTCGGCGCCGGTCCGGGCCCAGCTGCGCCAGGCGACCAGCAGCAGCGCGACGACCGCGGTGAGGACGGCCAGCGGGGTGCCGAGGCGGCGGGCCTGGGCGGTGAGCGCCCGGCCGGCCAGCAGCCGGAGCGGGGTGGGCCGGCGCAGGGCGAGCAGCCGTCCGGCGAGGGCGAGCAGCGGCCCGGTCCACAGCGCGAGGGCGAGCGCGGTGAGCGTCCAGCCGGTGAGCAGGGCGGGGCTGGTGTCGGGGAGCCCGGCGGGCAGCGCGAGGGTGCGGTCGGCGTCGGTGGCGTCGGGGCGCAGCCCGTACAGTTCGAGGCCGAGTCCGGCGAGCAGGACGGGGGCGGGCAGCAGCAGCCGCAGCGGGGTGTGGCGGGTGCGGGCGGGTGCGGCGGGCCGGCCGGGGAGGCCCTCGGGGAAGCGGATCGCGCAGGCCGCGGAGACCCCGGCGACCAGCGGGAGGACCGCGAGCAGGGCGACCGGGGCGGCGGCGGGCAGCGGGACGCCCATGCCGATGTCGGGGGCGAGCGCGGGCCCGGCGATGTCGTTGCGCAGGATCAGGAACAGCAGCAGGGTGACGGCGGAGCCGAGCGCGCAGGCGAGCGCGATCTCGCCGGCGACCAGCAGCCGGATCCGGGTGGGTCCGGCGCCGGCCGCGGTGAGGCCGGTGATCCGCTCGGGGTGCTGGGCGGGGACGGCCCGGGCGGCGACGGCGGCGAACCAGGCGACGGCGGCGAGCGGCGGCAGGCACCAGAGCAGCCGTTCGAGGTTGCCCCCGGTGCCGTTCAGGGCGCGACCGAGGGCGCGCAGCAGGAAGGCGGCGACCACGGCGGCGGCGGTCGCGGTGAGCAGCCAGCGGGCGAGGTCGAGGGCGCGGTAGCCGCGGGCGAGCCTGAGGTAGTACACGGCGGCCCCCTCAGTTCCCGGCGGCGACGGTGGCGGGTTCGGCCGCGATCCGGCCGTCGACCAGTCGGACGGTGCGGTCGGCGAACCGGGCGAGCGCCGGGTCGTGGGTGGCCAGCACCAGCGTCAGCCGGTGCGAGCGGGCGGCGCTGGCCAGTATCCGGGTGACCTGTTCGCGGGCGTCGCGGTGCAGCGGCGCGGTGGGGTCGTCGGCGAAGACCACCGGCGGCTGCGGGGCGAGGGCGCGGGCGACGGCGATCCGCTGGCGCCGGTCCTGCTGGAGGTCGGCGGGGCGCAGCTTGGCGCAGTCGGCGACGTCGAGGCGCTCCAGCCACTCGGCGGCGGCCCGGTGGGCGGCCCGGTGGCCGGCGCCGGCCAGCAGCAGCGGGAGGGCGACGTTCTCCCGGGCGGTCAGCTCCGGGACCAGGTGCGGCTCGGGGCCGACGTAGCCGAAGCGCTCGCGGCGGAGCTTCTCGCGGCCGGCCCGGCCCAGGGTGTGCACGGGGGCGCTGTGGAACCAGACCTCGCCCTCGTCGACCGGGAGCTGCGCGGACAGGCAGCCGAGCAGGGTGGACTTGCCGGAGCCGCGCGGGCCGGTGACGGCGAGGATCTCGCCCTCGCGGACGCCCAGGGAGACGCCGCGCAGGGCGGGGGTGCCCTGGTGGGACTTGACGATCCCCCGGGCCCAGAGCACGTCGTTGTCGGGCGGGGCCGCTGACATGAGATCCATCCAGGTGCCGACGGGGATATGACAGTCGTCAGATTAGAACGATCGGGCGGTGCCGCGGGCGCGCCGCACGGGACCGATCCGGGACGAATCACCTCGAACGCGGCGTGTCGGGCGGCAGATTCACCCCGGCGGCGGGCCGGATCGCGGGCGCCCGCTGGTGCGGACGCGCCGAAGGGCGGTCCCGGCGTGAGGAGCCGGGGCCGCCCTTCGGTGGAGGGTGGGGAAGGAGGATCAGATCTTCTGCCACGCGTCGGAGAGGCTGGTCCGCAGGATCTGCTCGATCTCGTCGAAGGTCGACTGGTCGGAGATCAGCGGCGGGGCCAGCTGGACGACCGGGTCGCCGCGGTCGTCGGCGCGGCAGTACAGGCCGTTGTCGAACAGGGCCTTGGACAGGAAGCCGTACAGGACGCGCTCGACCTCGTCGTCGTTGAACGACTCCTTGGTGACCTTGTCCTTGACGAGCTCGATGCCGTAGAAGTACCCGTTGCCGCGGACGTCGCCGAC
This sequence comes from Kitasatospora cineracea, assembly GCF_003751605.1. Taxonomy (NCBI): domain Bacteria; kingdom Bacillati; phylum Actinomycetota; class Actinomycetes; order Kitasatosporales; family Streptomycetaceae; genus Kitasatospora; species Kitasatospora cineracea. The sequence goes on along the minus strand of NZ_RJVJ01000001.1, from coordinate 17,636 downwards.
GATCGGCAGGTCGCGCAGCTTGTTCAGGGTGGCCAGGAACTTCGACTCGTTGTCGAGGACGTGCTGGTTCAGGCCCTCGCGCTCGAAGATGTCGAGGTTGGCCAGCGCCACCGCGGAGGAGACCGGGTGGCCGCCGAAGGTGTAGCCGTGCAGGAAGGTGTTGTCACCCTTGTAGAACGGCTCGGCGAGGCGGTCCGAGATGATCGTGGCGCCGATCGGGGAGTAGCCCGAGGTCATGCCCTTGGCGCAGGTGATCATGTCGGGCTGGTAGCCGAACTTGTCGGCGCCGAACATGGTGCCGAGGCGGCCGAAGGCGCAGATGACCTCGTCCGAGACCAGCAGCACGTCGTGGCGGTCGCAGATCTCGCGCAGGCGCTGGAAGTACCCGGGCGGCGGCGGGAAGCAGCCGCCGGCGTTCTGCACCGGCTCGACGAAGACGGCGGCGACGGTCTCGGGGCCCTCGAAGAGGATGGCCTGCTCGATCTCGTCGGCGGCCCAGCGGCCGTAGGCCTCCGGGTCGACGGTGCCGTCGGGGCCGGCCAGGAAGGCCGGGGCGCGGTAGATGTTGGTGTTCGGGGCCTTGTGGGTGCCCGGCACCAGCGGCTCGAACGGGGCCTTCAGGCCCGGCAGGCCGGTGATCGACAGCGCGCCCTGCGGGGTGCCGTGGTAGGCGACGGCGCGGGAGATGACCTTGTACTTGGTCGGCTTGCCGGTCAGCTTGAAGTACTGCTTGGCCAGCTTCCACGCGGTCTCGACGGCCTCGCCGCCGCCGGTGGAGAAGAACACCTTGTTCAGGTCGCCCGGGGCGTAGTTGGCCAGGCGCTCGGCCAGCTCGACGGCCTTCGGGTGGGCGTAGCTCCACACCGGGAAGAAGGCCAGCTCCTTGGCCTGCTTGGCGGCGGCCTCGGCCAGCTCCTCGCGGCCGTGGCCCGCCTGCACCACGAACAGGCCGGCCAGGCCGTCGAGGTACTTGCGGCCCTTGTCGTCCCAGACGTAGGTGCCCTCGCCCTTGACGATCGTCGGCACGGGGGAGTTCTCGTACGACGACATGCGGGTGAAGTGCATCCACAGGTGGTCGTAGGCGGTCTTGGAAAGGTCCTTCTGCGCCGGGTCGGCTGTCATCGGGTGCCCCAGGTGTAGGTCTGTTTCCGGAGTTTCAGGTAAACGAAGCTCTCGGTGCTCCGCACGCCGGGAAGCGCGCGGATGCGCTTGTTGATCAGTTCGAGCAGGTGCTCGTCGTCCTCGCACACCAGCTCGGCGAGGAGGTCGAACGAACCCGCGGTGCACACCACGTAGTCGACCTCGTCGAAGGCGGCCAGCGCGTCGGCCACCGGCTCGATGTCGCCCTCCACCCGGATGCCCACCATGGCCTGGCGGGTGAATCCGACGGTGAGCGGATCGGTCACGGCGACGATCTGCATCACGCCCTGGTCGAGCAGCTTCTGGACGCGCTGCCGGACGGCCGCCTCGGACAGGCCCACGGCCTTGCCGATGGCGGCGTACGGACGGCGCCCGTCCTCCTGGAGCTGCTCGATGATCGCCTTGGAGGCGGCGTCGAGGGGAACGCTGGCGTTCCGGTCACGGTTGGCCACGCCGCCACTGTGCCTGACGGGCGGCGGAATCGCAAGCTCCCGAGCTGCTGATTTCGTTGCCTATTCGAAGATCGGGCGCGGAAAGCGTGGCCTCTGGCGACCACCCCTGTCGATACCGGCAGTGGCATGGGTACCCTGGCTACGTACACGCGCGAGCCTGCACACCGCCGATCGTGGCTTGTCGCTGACATGCCGTGCCCATCCCGGCCCAGGGGTAACCTGGCGCCCGGGGCTGCAACGACGCAGGCCCAGACCGAGGAGAGACCGTGAGCGAGCTTCGTACGCTGCGCAACTACATCAACGGCGAGTTCGTCGACGCTGCGGACGGCCGCACGCTCGACGTCGTCGACCCGACCACGGGCGAGGTCTACGCGACCTCCCCGCTCTCCGGCGCGGCCGACGTGGACGCCGCGATGGCCGCCGCGGCCGCCGCCTTCCCGGTCTGGCGGGACTCCACCCCGTCCACCCGGCAGAAGCTGCTGCTCAAGATCGCCGACGCGGTCGAGGCCCGGGCCGACGAGATCGTCGACGCCGAGGTCCGCAACACCGGCAAGCCGCGCGGGCTGACCCTCTCCGAGGAGATCGGCCCGATGGTCGACCAGCTGCGCTTCTTCGCCGGCGCCGCCCGCCTGCTGGAGGGCAAGGCCGCGGGCGAGTACATGGACGGCCTGACCTCGATCGTCCGCCGCGAGCCGGTCGGCGTCTGCGCGCAGGTCGCCCCGTGGAACTACCCGATGATGATGGCGGTCTGGAAGTTCGCCCCGGCGATCGCCGCGGGCAACGCCGTGGTGCTCAAGCCCTCCGACACCACCCCCGCCTCCACCGTGCTGCTCGCCGAGATCATCGGCGGCGTGCTCAAGGAGCTGGAACTGCCGGCCGGCGTCTTCAACGTGATCTGCGGCGACCGCGAGACCGGCCGCCTGATGGTCGAGCACCGCACCCCGGCGATGGCCTCCATCACCGGCTCGGTCCGGGCCGGCATGCAGGTCGCCGAGTCCGCCGCGAAGGACGTCAAGCGGGTCCACCTGGAGCTCGGCGGCAAGGCCCCGGTCGTGGTCTTCGAGGACGCCGACATCGACGAGGCCGTCGAGGGCATCGCCATGGCGGGCTACTTCAACGCCGGCCAGGACTGCACCGCGGCCACCCGCGTCCTGGTGCACGAGTCGATCCACGACGCCTTCGTCGAGGCCCTCGCCAAGGCCGCCGCCGACACCAAGACCGGCGGCGTGGACGACGAGGACGTCCTCTACGGCCCGCTCAACAACGCCAACCAGCTCCAGCAGGTGGCCGGCTTCATCGAGCGCCTCCCCGCGCACGCCAAGGTCGAGGCCGGCGGTCACCGGGTCGGCGACAGGGGCTACTTCTGGGCGGCGACCGTGGTCTCCGGCCTCCAGCAGGACGACGAGATCATCCAGAACGAGGTCTTCGGCCCGGTCATCACCGTGCAGAAGTTCACCGACGAGGACCAGGCCGTCGGGTACGCCAACGGCGTCGAGTACGCGCTCGCCTCCTCGGTGTGGACCAAGGACCACGCCCGCGCGATGCGGATGTCCCGCCGGCTGGACTTCGGCTGCGTGTGGATCAACACCCACATCCCGCTGGTCGCCGAGATGCCGCACGGCGGGTTCAAGAAGTCCGGCTACGGCAAGGACCTGTCGTCGTACGGGTTCGAGGACTACACCCGGATCAAGCACGTCATGACCGCGATCTAGCGGGTCGTGACCAGCAGACGCAGCATGACCGCGATCTGATCGCGTAGCGCCGGGGGCAGGGGCGCGAGGGACCGGGCCGGGGGCCGCCGCTCCACGTGAGCGGGTGGCCGGGCGCGCAGTTCCTCGCGCCCCTGTCGCTTGCGGCCGTCAATGTGTCAGGGTGCGGCGCGACGCGCGTGACACGATGAAGCTGCCCCCGGCCGGGGCCGCTCCCTACGCTGGTCGCATGAGCACTCCCACCGCTGACTCGGTCGCCGGGCAGGCCGTCAAGGCCGCCGACCGCGCGCACGTCTTCCACTCGTGGTCCGCCCAGGCGCTGATCGACCCCCTCGCGGTGGCCGGTGCCGAGGGCTCCTACTTCTGGGACTACGACGGCAACCGCTACCTGGACTTCTCCTCGCAGCTGGTGAACACCAACATCGGCCACCAGCACCCGAAGGTGGTCGCGGCGATCCAGGCGAAGGCCGCCCAGCTGTGCACCATCGCCCCGGGCTTCGCCGAGGAGTCGCGCAGCGAGGCCGCCCGGCTGATCGCCGAGCGCACCCCCGGCGACCTGGACAAGATCTTCTTCACCAACGGCGGCGCCGAGGCGAACGAGAACGCGATCCGGATGGCCCGGCTGCACACCGGCCGGCACAAGGTGCTCTCCACCTACCGCTCGTACCACGGCGCCACCGCCAACGCGATCGCCCTGACCGGCGACCCGCGCCGCTGGGCGAACGAGGCGGGCGTGTCGGGCATCGTGCACTTCTGGGGCCCGTACCCGTACCGCTCGAACTTCCACGCGGAGAACGAGGCGCAGGAGTGCGAGCGCGCGCTGGCGCACCTGGAGCAGACCATCGCGTTCGAGGGTCCGGGCACCGTCGCGGCGATCATCCTGGAGACGGTGGTCGGCACCGCGGGCATCCTGGTGCCGCCGGCCGGGTACCTGGCGGGCGTGCGGGAGATCTGCGACCGGTACGGGATCGTGTTCATCCTGGACGAGGTGATGGCCGGGTTCGGCCGCACCGGCGCTTGGTTCGCCGCCGACCACTGGGGGATCACCCCGGACCTGCTGACCTTCGCCAAGGGCGTCAACTCCGGCTACCTGCCGCTGGGCGGCGTGGCGATCTCCGGGGCGATCGCGGAGACCTTCGCGCAGAAGGCGTTCCCGGGCGGCCTGACCTACTCGGGCCACCCGCTGGCCTGCGCCTCCGCGGTGGCGACGATCAACACCATGGCCGAGGAGGGCATCGTGGAGAACGCCAGGCTGATCGGCGAGAGCGTGCTCGGCCCCGGCCTGCGCGAGCTGGCCGAGCGGCACCCCTCGATCGGCGAGGTGCGCGGCCTGGGCGTGTTCTGGGCGCTGGACCTGGTGAAGGACCGGGAGACCCGCGAGCCGCTGGTGCCGTACAACGCGGCCGGTGCCGACAACGCGCCGATGGCGCAGCTCGCGGCGGCCTGCAAGCAGCGGGGCCTGTGGCCGTTCACCAACATGAACCGCTTCCACGTGGTGCCGCCGTGCAACGTCAGCGCGGAGGAGGCCAAGGCGGGCCTCGCCGTGCTGGACGAGGTGCTGACCCTCACCGACGCACACGTGATCTGACGATCCTTCATCTTTTCTTCACAGGGGCTCCGGGAAAACCGCCCGGGGCCCCTTGATGCCTTTGCTCATCAGATCAGTACGATGATTCGCCTGACCTGAGAGCAAAGGAAATGTCATGGGGGACACGGGGTTTCGGGTCGAGCCCGAAGTACTCACCGGATACGCGTCCGTGCTCGACACCCAGGCCGAACGGATCGCCCAGATCCGCGCGGCCCTGGCGGGTGTCCAGCTCTCGTCCGAGGCCTTCGGCAAGCTGCCGGGCTCGGGCGAGCTGCACGGCTCCTACCAGGAGCACGCCGAAGCGGAACAGGAGAACTTCGCCGACCTGATCGAACTGCTCGACGCCACCGGCGAGGGCGTCCGGTTCACGGTGGACAACTACGAGAGCAACGAGCAGGACACCGCCGAGGTCTACGGGGGTGGCCAGTGAGCACCCTGGCCCCCGGCGCCTTCGGCGACGCGGTCGACGCCTACCGGTGGACCCGTGACCGGGCCGCCGACCAGCTGCCGTCGCTGCCCAGCTTCGACAACCCGGTCAGCGAGGGCCTCGACGCGGGCCTCGACTCCATCGTCAAGGCGGCGCTGGACGCCACCGGGCTGATGGACGTGCTGGAGAAGGTCACCGGCGACCTGCAGGCGCTGACCGCCGCCTCGCACGAGTGGCAGGCCCAGGCGAAGGCGATGCAGGAGGTCGCCGACGAGCTGCGGGCCGCCGGCACCCGGGTCGAGGGCGGCTGGGAGGGCGCGGCCTCCGCGGCCTTCGGCGGCCACATGGCCACCGTCGTCGAGGCCGTCGACGCCACCGCCGCCGACATGGCCCAGGTCGCGCAGATCATCAACCAGGCCGCCGCCCAGTGCCAGCTCGCCGAGCAGCTGATCATCGAGATCATCCGCGAGGCCATCGAGACGCTGATCATCACCCTGGCCGCCTCGGTGGCGATCGACATCCTCACCCTGGGCCTGGCCACCGCCGCCGAGGCGATCATCGTCGAGGGCGAGATCGCCATCTACATCGCCCGGGTGGGCCAGGTCTCGCTCAAGCTGGAGAAGGCGCTCAAGGAACTGCACGAAGCCATCAAGGCGATGAAGGCGGCGCGCACCCTGGGCAAGTTCAACAAGGCCCGCAAGGCCGCCAAGGCCGTCCGCAAGCTCGGCGGCAAGGGCAACCGCTGGAAGTCCGGCCTCGACCTGGTCCGCAACCCGTCGATGGCCAACCTCGGCGAGTTCGCCACCGCCCAGGCCCTGGGCAAGGGCTTCGGCGCGGTCAAGGGCGGCATCAAGGGCGGCCTGGGCGCGGTCACCGGCGCCGGCGACTTCCCCGGCGTCCTCACCGACAACCTGCTCAGCGACCAGGGCCTGGACACCATCGCCGGCGCCCTGGACGGCCCGCCCGGCGGCGAGCCCTACCGGGTGCCGGGCAACCGCGTCACGGAGGCGTTCGGATGACGGCCGGCCCCTACGGCGCGACCGGGTACCCGCCGACCGCCGCACCGCAGGTGTACGAGCCGCACCGGCTCGGCGGCGGCTCCCACCTGCCGCTGGTGGCGCCGCACCTGGCTCCCGGCGAACGGGTGCACGCCGTCGTCGACATCGAGCTCAGCGACCTGCTCCGCCGCGTCCCGCGCCGCTACCGCAAGGAACGCGACGGCCTGTTCCAGGCCGTCGGCTTCCTGCTCGACCTGGCCGGCGCACTCGTCGACGCGGTCGAGGAGGCCATCGGCGGCTTCTTCCGCAACCTCCGGCGGATCTTCCGCGGCCGCGGCCTGTCCGGCGGCTGGGACAGCCAGGCCGGCCGGTTCGCCGTCCAGGTGCTGACCGGCGGCCGCGGCGACCGGACCTACGAGAACCGCGGCGTCATGCTGGTCTTCACCGACCACCGGATCCTGCTCGGCAGCGCCCTCTCCGACGGCTACCACCCGTACGGCGAGGTCCCGCGGCAGCAACTGGCCAGGATCGAACCGCGGATGGGCTCCTGGTCCAGCCGGGTCGAGGCGCACTTCGCGGACGGCTCCCGGGTCGCCCTCGAAGCCCGCGACCGGCACGACGCCCAGGCCCTGGACCTGCTGGTCCGCGGTCAGGTCCCGCCGCCCAAGTCCGCCGGCTGACCGCGCCGGACGCGGTCCGCCGGTCAACGCCGGACCGCGTCCAGCGCCAGCAGCGCCACGTGCAGCGACAGGCAGGACTCCACCTGGTCCAGGTCCACGCCCAGGATCCGCTCCACCTTGTGCAGCCGGTCGTAGAAGGACGGCCGCGACAGGTGCGCGGCGTCCGCCGCCGCCGACTTGTTGCGGCCCTGCTCCAGGTAGATCCGCAGCATCTGCACCAACTGGCCGCCGTGCTCCGCGTCGTACGCCAGCAGCGGGCCCAACTCCCGCTCCACGTACGTCTGCAGGCGCTCGTCGTCGCGCAGCAGGTGCAGCAGGCCGCGCAGCCGGACGTCCGGCAGCCGGTAGTACGCCGCCCGGCCGCCCGGCGCGTCGTGCAGCGCCGCGTCCGCGACCTGGGTGGCCTCCAGCAGGGTGCGCCGGGCGTCCCGGACCGAACCCACCGAGGAGCCGACCGCTATCACCGGCTCGGCCGCCGACCCGTCCCGGCCCGCCTCCGCCGACAACCGGCGCAGCGCCGCCGCGAAGGACTCCAGCGAGGCGTGCTCGTCCTGCTGCGAACCGAGCGCCACCAGCAGGCCCACCCCCTCGTCGTCCAGCGCGCCCACCAGCGCCGACAGCCGGGAGGTGCGGATCGCGGTCGCCGCCAGCTCGGTGAAGTCCCGCAGCCGGGCCTGCGCCTCCAGCGCCGCCGGCAACGGGCCCTGCCGCTGGCGCAGCACCACGCCCACCAGCCGGCGGCCCTCCAGCGGCACGCCCAGCGCCTGCGCCCGCAGCGCCACCTCGGAGACCGTCAGCGCGTGGGTCAGGATGCCCGACAGCAGGGTGCGGTGGGTCTGCCGCTCCAGCGACTCCCGGTCGCGCACCACCAGCCGGTTCAGCGCCAGCGTCGCCGCGCCGCGCTCCAGCAGCATCGCGTGCGGGTGCGGCACGTCCGGCGGCAGCACCACCGGCTCGTCCACCAGCACCAGCCGCCCCCAGTCCTGGCCGCGCGCCCCCACCGTGGTCACCAGCCAGCCCGACCGCGGGTCGTACCCGGTGCGGCCCGCCGGGTGCACGCCGCGCGAACGGTGCTCCCAGTTCTCCAGCAGCTCCTGCTCGCCGCGCCCCGCCGGGTCGTGCGCCAGCACCTGGTGCGCCAGGTTCTCCAGCACCACCGGCGCGCCCGCCATCCGGGCCACCTGCCGCACCACCTCGGCCGGCTCCGCACCCTCGGTGGCCAGCTCGTTGAACACCTGGTGCACCGCCTCGGACACCCGCAGCTGCTCCAACTGCGCGTTCACCACCAGCGCGTGCACCGCCTCGGTCACCGCGACGAACTTCAGCTCCCGGCGCAGCGCCACCAGCGGCAGGTCGTGCCGCTCCGCCGCCGCCACCAGCGCCCGCGGCAACGAGTCGAAGTACCGGCGGCCGAACTCGATCACCAGCCCCGCCACCCCCACCTCGGCCAGCTCCCGCACGTACCGGGCCAGCCCGTCCCGGTCCTCCGGCAACGCGATGCCCGTCGACAGCACCAGCTCGCCGCCGCGCAGTACCCCCGCCACGTCCGGCAGCTCGCTGACGTGCACCCAGCGCACCGGGCGCTCCAGCGCGGCCGCACCGGCCACCACCTGGGGCAGACCGCGCCGCATCACGTCGAGGTCGAGCACGCGGGCGACGGTGGGGAGCATCGCGGATACCTCCGGGGGGTTCTCAGGGTGTCAGGTCAATCATGCGCGACGGCGACGCCCTGTCACCCACGGGCGACCTTGCAGCGTGTAAGGCCCTTCGGTCGGCCCGTTGCTGAGTGACGCTTGCCCCCGGCACCCGAACCGAGGCATCGTCGGCCTGGTCGAGTAGGCAATGGAGGCAACTCATGGACCTGACCAGCTTCAACGACGGCGCGCAGCACATCGCGGGCCGCCCGACCCGGGGCTCCGGCAGCGAACCCTTCGCCGTGGTCAACCCCGCGAACGGCGCCACCGTCCAGCAGGTCGAGCTCGCCACCCCCGCCGACGTCGACACCGCCGTCGCCGCCGCCCGCGCCGCCCTCCCCGAGTGGTCCGGCGCCACCCCCGGCGCCCGCTCCGAGGCGCTCAACCGCCTGGCCGGGATCCTCGCCGAGCACGCCGAGGACTTCGCCCGGGTCGAGACCGCGCAGACCGGCAAGCCGATCAAGCTCTCCACCGAGTTCGACGTCCCCGGCACCGTCGACAACACCTCGTTCTTCGCCGGAGCCGCCCGCAACCTGGAGGGCAAGGCCGCCGGCGAGTACAGCGGCGACCACACCTCGTACGTGCGCCGCGAGGCCGTCGGCGTGGTCGGCAGCATCGCGCCCTGGAACTACCCGCTGCAGATGGCCGCCTGGAAGATCCTCCCGGCCATCGCCGCGGGCAACACCATCGTCCTCAAGCCCGCCGAGATCACCCCGCTGACCTCGCTGATGTTCGCCCGCGCCTGCACCGCGGCCGGCATCCCCGACGGCGTCGTCAACGTCGTCACCGGCGCCGGACGCACCGCGGGCGAACACCTCATCGGCCACCCCGACGTCGCCATGGTCTCCTTCACCGGCTCCACCGCCGTCGGCAAGCGGGTCGCCGAGATCGCCACCGCCACCGTCAAGCGCACCCACCTCGAACTCGGCGGCAAGGCCCCCTTCGTGGTCTTCGACGACGCCGACCTCGACGCCGCCGTCCACGGCGCCGTCGCCGCCTCCCTGATCAACAGCGGCCAGGACTGCACCGCCGCCACCCGCGCCTACGTCCAGCGCCCGCTCTACGACGCCTTCGTGGCCGGCGTCGCCGACCTCTACGACGGCATCCGGCTCGGCGACCCGCTGAACCCGCAGACCGACCTGGGCCCGCTGGTCTCCTTCGCCCACCGCGACCGCGTCGCCGGCTTCGTCGAGCGCGCCCGCGCCTACGCCACCGTCGTCACCGGAGGCCCCGCCACCGGCAAGGGCCACGACGGCACCGACCTCTCCCTCGGCGCCTACCACCGCCCCACCCTGATCACCGGCGCCGCCCAGGACAGCGAGGTCGTCCAGGGCGAGATCTTCGGCCCGGTGCTCGTCGTCCTGCCCTTCGACAGCGACGAGGAGGGCCTGCGCCTCGCCAACGACACCCCCTACGGCCTCGCCGCCTCCGCCTGGACCCGCGACGTCCACCGCTCGCTGCGCGCCACCCGCGAGATCGCCGCCGGCTGCGTCTGGGTGAACGACCACATCCCGATCATCAGCGAGATGCCGCACGGCGGGTACAAGGCGTCCGGCTACGGCAAGGACATGTCGCAGTACTCGCTCGACGAGTACACCCAGGTCAAGCACGTCATGTTCGACACCACCGCGGTCGCCCGCAAGGACTGGCACCGGACGATCTTCGGCGACCGCTGACCGCCCCACCCGCCCCGCCCGCCGGGGATCCGTGTAAGAGATCCCCGGTACCCCGCTCTCCCGGATGACGACAGCAGGCACCCCGCCCGCCGCGCGTCACCCCGGAGAGACGAGGAACCGCACGTGAGCACCACCCGCCGCCCCAGCGCCCTGCACTGGCTGGCCGAGGCCGCCGCCGACCCCGACCACTGCCGCCGCACCTGGGAACGCACCCGTTCCGGCCTCGCCCTGCTGCCCGCCGGCCGCCGCTGGGACGTCCTGCACGCTCCCGGCCCGCTCGGCCGCCCCGCCGCCGCCCTGCTCGACCGGCTCGGCGGCGGCCCCGTCCTGGAGGACCCCGACGGCGACACCGTCGGCTTCCTGGTCCCCGTCGGCACCGCCGAACGCTGGACCGGCACCGGCATCCGCGCCTCCGGCGACGGCACCTGGATCGCCGTCCCGCACCCCACCCGCCCCACCCGCGGCCCGCACTGGCTGATCCCCCCGCACCCCGACGGACGGCTCGTCGACCCCCGCGCCCTCGAACTCGCCCTGCACGACGCCGCCGCACACCTGCGCGGGCCGCACTAGACGGCCCAGACTGTTCCCATGGACGAGACGGGCGGTGCGGGAGCGGCGGGCGCGGGCGCGGGTGAGGTGAGCGTGAGTACGGGTGCGGTGGGTTCGGGATCAGACGGTGAGGTCGGCCCGGGCGCCGACGAGCGGGCCGCGCTGCTCGCCGACGCCCAGCCGTACTGCCTGCGGCACGCCCTCGCCCTGGCCGGAGCCGACGCGCTGCGCCTGCACGGCCTGGCCGCCCCCGTCCACGGCACCGACCTGCTGCTCGTCACCGGCGAGGGCCCGCCGCTCGCCGACCTCGCCACCGGACTCGCCGAGACCCTGCGGGCCGCCGGCCACTACGTCCAGGAACCGCCCGGCACCGCACGCCGCCGCCAACTCGACTTCACCGTAAGGAAGTTGCCGCTCGCCGTCGAGCTGCGCCGGGAACCGCTGCGCCACCCGCCCGTCCTCCCCGTCGGCGCCACCGTTCCCGTCGCCGCACTGGACGACGTCGCCGCGCTCGCCGTCCGCACCCTCTGCGAACGCGCCCTGCCCGCCGACCTGTACGTCCTGCACGCCCTCACCGCCCGGCGACGGGAAGGCGAACTCCTGGCCCTGGCCGACGCGTTCGACTCCGGCCCCGACGAGGACAGCACCGCCCGTACGCTCGCCGACCGGCTCGAAACCGCCGCCGCGCTGCTGCCGCCCGAGGACCCCGGCACCCGGCGGTGGGCCGAAGCCTGGGCCCAGGATCTGCGCCTCGACCTGCTGGAGACCACCGCGCTCGCCGACGGCCTGCACGACCCCTACCTGGAACACCTGGAACCCACCGAATCCGCCGAACCCGCCGAACCCGATCCGGCCGACGGACCCGCTACCGGCCCGGCCGGCCCTCCCGCCGGCCCTCCCGACGACCTGTAAGGGTGAATCGCGCTTCCCCGTCAGGGTGCTCGTTGAGTGGGCCCGCCGTCCCGCGCAGACTGGAGAACGAGCGCGGGACATCCGTGGACATCGGAGGCAGAGACCCTTGAGCAGCAAGCACATCACCCACTGGATCGGCGGCCAGAACGTCGCCACCGCCGGAACCGCGCCCCGCCGCGGCGACCTCCACGACCCGGCCACCGGCCAGGTGACCGGCCAGGTCGACTTCGCCGAGATCGCGGAGGTCGACCAGGCGGTCGCCGCCGCCGCCCAGGCGTTCGCCTCCTGGCGCCACACCTCGATCGCCAAGCGCACCCAGGTGCTGTTCAACTTCCGCGAGCTGTTCAACGCCCGCAAGGACGAACTCGCCGCGATCATCGTCTCCGAACACGGCAAGGTGCACTCCGACGCCCTCGGCGAGCTGGCCCGCGGCCAGGAGGTCGTCGAGTACGCCTGCGGCATCCCGCAGCTGATCAAGGGCGGCTTCACCGAGCAGGCCTCCACCGGCGTCGACGTCTACTCGATCCGCCAGCCGCTCGGCCCGGTCGCCATTATCTCGCCGTTCAACTTCCCGGCCATGGTGCCGATGTGGTTCTTCCCGATCGCCATCGCGGCCGGCAACACGGTCATCCTCAAGCCGTCCGAGAAGGACCCGTCCGCCGCCAACTTCATCGCCGAGCTGTGGAAGGAGGCCGGCCTCCCCGACGGCGTCTTCAACGTCGTCCACGGCGACAAGGTCTCCGTCGACCGCCTGCTGGAGCACCCCGACGTCAAGTCGGTCTCCTTCGTCGGCTCCACCCCCATCGCCCGCTACGTGTACGAGACCGGCACCCGCTACGGCAAGCGCGTGCAGGCCCTCGGCGGCGCCAAGAACCACATGCTGGTGCTCCCCGACGCCGACCTCGACCTGGCCGCCGACGCCGCCATCAACGCCGGCTTCGGCGCGGCCGGCGAGCGCTGCATGGCCGTCTCCGTCCTGGTCGCCGTCGACCCGATCGGCGACGAGCTGGTCGCCAAGATCAAGGAGCGGATGGCCACCCTCAAGGTCGGCCCCGGCTGCAACGGCGACTCCGAGATGGGCCCGCTGGTCACCGGCGCGCACCGGGACAAGGTCACCTCCTACGTCGAGTCCGGCGTCGCCGACGGCGCCGAGCTGGCCGTCGACGGCCGCAAGCACGCCATCACCGCCGAGGACGCCAACGGCGCCCCCACCGCGGACGGCTTCTGGCTCGGCCCCACCCTGTTCGACCACGTCAAGCCGGGCATGTCCGTCTACAACGACGAGATCTTCGGCCCGATCCTGTCGGTCGTCCGGGTCCCCTCCTACGACGAGGGCCTGGAACTCATCAACGCCAACCCCTACGGCAACGGCACCGCCATCTTCACCAACGACGGCGGCGCGGCCCGGCGCTTCCAGAACGAGGTCGAGGTCGGCATGGTCGGCATCAACGTGCCGATCCCCGTCCCCGTCGCCTACTACTCCTTCGGCGGCTGGAAGGCCTCGTTGTTCGGCGACTCCCACGCCTACGGTGCCGACGGCGTCCAGTTCTTCACCCGCGGCAAGGCCGTCACCCAGCGCTGGCTCGACCCCTCGCACGGTGGCATCAACCTGGGCTTCCCCACCAACAGCTGAGCAGTAGCCCACCGCGCACCACCGCGTCCCGGCGCATCCCAGCGCGACGGAAGGCCGGCCCCCACCAGGGGCCGGCCTTCCGGCCGTTGTTTGCACCTGGGCCGGATCGGGCGTAGTGTTCACTGGTCGCTCGGCAGGGAGCACCGGACACGCATCTGTGTGGACGGTCCCGGGGCGGCCAATCCCTTGAGAAACCAGTTCGATGATCCGTGACGGGTCGCGTCTCTTTCGCGTCCCCGTTCGTATTTCGGCGTGTGCTTTTTTCGGAGATTGCGGCCGATTCGCTTTCAGGAGCGGGGATCGGCTAGAGTTTGAAACGTCGGACGGGGCGTCAAGCCGCAGAAGACGAAAGCGAGTCGGGAAAGAGCACAAGCTCGGATCTGATAAGCTGGAAACACGAAAGAACGAAGCGCCCGGAGATACGGTCGGAAGGCCGGTCGAAGGAAGTGTCCGTTCCTTGAGAACTCAACAGCGTGCCAAAAGTCAACGCCAGATATGTTGACATCCCCGGCCTCGACGTCTCGTCGGGGTTGGAGATTCCTTTTGAAGTAAAACACTAGCGAGGACGCAGTGCACGGGGCCGCCTTATTCCGGTGGCTGCTGTGCCGCTCTTTCGTGGAAGCATTCACGGAGAGTTTGATCCTGGCTCAGGACGAACGCTGGCGGCGTGCTTAACACATGCAAGTCGAACGGTGAAGCCCTTCGGGGTGGATCAGTGGCGAACGGGTGAGTAACACGTGGGGAATCTGCCCTGAACTCTGGGACAAGCCTTGGAAACGAGGTCTAATACCGGATACGACCGTCTCCCGCATGGGGGCCGGTGGAAAGCTCCGGCGGTTCAGGATGATCCCGCGGCCTATCAGCTTGTTGGTGGGGTAATGGCCCACCAAGGCGACGACGGGTAGCCGGCCTGAGAGGGCGACCGGCCACACTGGGACTGAGACACGGCCCAGACTCCTACGGGAGGCAGCAGTGGGGAATATTGCACAATGGGCGAAAGCCTGATGCAGCGACGCCGCGTGAGGGATGACGGCCTTCGGGTTGTAAACCTCTTTCAGCAGGGAAGAAGCGCAAGTGACGGTACCTGCAGAAGAAGCACCGGCTAACTACGTGCCAGCAGCCGCGGTAATACGTAGGGTGCGAGCGTTGTCCGGAATTATTGGGCGTAAAGAGCTCGTAGGCGGCCTGTCGCGTCGGATGTGAAAGCCCGGGGCTCAACCCCGGGTCTGCATTCGATACGGGCAGGCTGGAGTGTGGTAGGGGAGATCGGAATTCCTGGTGTAGCGGTGAAATGCGCAGATATCAGGAGGAACACCGGTGGCGAAGGCGGATCTCTGGGCCATTACTGACGCTGAGGAGCGAAAGCGTGGGGAGCGAACAGGATTAGATACCCTGGTAGTCCACGCCGTAAACGTTGGGAACTAGGTGTTGGCGACATTCCACGTCGTCGGTGCCGCAGCTAACGCATTAAGTTCCCCGCCTGGGGAGTACGGCCGCAAGGCTAAAACTCAAAGGAATTGACGGGGGCCCGCACAAGCAGCGGAGCATGTGGCTTAATTCGACGCAACGCGAAGAACCTTACCAAGGCTTGACATACACCGGAAACGTCCAGAGATGGGCGCCCCCTTGTGGTCGGTGTACAGGTGGTGCATGGTTGTCGTCAGCTCGTGTCGTGAGATGTTGGGTTAAGTCCCGCAACGAGCGCAACCCTTGTTCTGTGTTGCCAGCGAGTAATGTCGGGGACTCACAGGAGACTGCCGGGGTCAACTCGGAGGAAGGTGGGGACGACGTCAAATCATCATGCCCCTTATGTCTTGGGCTGCACACGTGCTACAATGGCCGGTACAAAGGGCTGCGATGCCGCGAGGCGGAGCGAATCCCAAAAAGCCGGTCTCAGTTCGGATTGGGGTCTGCAACTCGACCCCATGAAGTTGGAGTTGCTAGTAATCGCAGATCAGCATGCTGCGGTGAATACGTTCCCGGGCCTTGTACACACCGCCCGTCACGTCACGAAAGTCGGTAACACCCGAAGCCGGTGGCCTAACCCGTAAGGGGAGGAGCCGTCGAAGGTGGGACCAGCGATTGGGACGAAGTCGTAACAAGGTAGCCGTACCGGAAGGTGCGGCTGGATCACCTCCTTTCTAAGGAGCACATAGCCGAATGCGAGCGCATGTCTCGCACGGTTGCTCATGGGTGGAACGTTGACTATTCGGCACACACGGTATGGATCTGCCAGTACTGCCCCCTCGGGGGCGTGGAAGACAGGGACGGCTTGGTGTGTCGGGCACGTTGTTGGGTCCTGGGGGAACGGAAGTTGCCTCATGGATGCCGGCCTCACTTGAGGGTGCGTCATGCTCCCGAGGGTGGGTGTCTGGTCGTTGTTTGAGAACTGCACAGTGGACGCGAGCATCTGTGGCCAAGTTTTTAAGGGCGCACGGTGGATGCCTTGGCACCAGGAACCGATGAAGGACGTGGGAGGCCGCGATAGGCCCCGGGGAGCTGTCAACCGAGCTTTGATCCGGGGGTGTCCGAATGGGGAAACCCGGCAGTCGTCATGGGCTGTCACCCGCATCTGAACACATAGGGTGCGTGGAGGGAACGCGGGGAAGTGAAACATCTCAGTACCCGCAGGAAGAGAAAACAACCGTGATTCCGGGAGTAGTGGCGAGCGAAACCGGATGAGGCCAAACCGTTGTGGTGTGAGACCCGGCAGGGGTTGCCACGACGGGGTTGTGGGAAAGTTCTTCAGTCGTCTGCCGGCGGCTGGGCGAGTCAGAAACCGTATGGGTAGTCGAAGGACATGCGAAAGGTCCGGCGTAGAGGGTAAGACCCCCGTAGACGAAATCTGTACGGCTCGCTTGAGCTTCTCCCAAGTAGCACGGGGCCCGAGAAATCCCGTGTGAATCTGGCGGGACCACCCGCTAAGCCTAAATATTCCCTGGTGACCGATAGCGGATAGTACCGTGAGGGAATGGTGAAAAGTACCGCGGGAGCGGAGTGAAATAGTACCTGAAACCGTGTGCCTACAAGCCGTGGGGGCAGCCTTCGGGCTGTGACTGCGTGCCTTTTGAAGAATGAGCCTGCGAGTTTGCGGTGTGTAGCGAGGTTAACCCGTGTGGGGTAGCCGTAGCGAAAGCGAGTCCGAATAGGGCGATCGAGTTGCATGCCCAAGACCCGAAGCGGAGTGATCTAGCCATGGGCAGGTTGAAGCGCGGGTAAGACCGTGTGGAGGACCGAACCCACCAGGGTTGAAAACCTGGGGGATGACCTGTGGTTAGGGGTGAAAGGCCAATCAAACTCCGTGATAGCTGGTTCTCCCCGAAATGCATTTAGGTGCAGCGTCGCGTGTTTCTTGCCGGAGGTAGAGCACTGGATAGGCGATGGGCCTTACCGGGTTACTGACCTTAGCCAAACTCCGAATGCCGGTAAGTGAGAGCGCGGCAGTGAGACTGTGGGGGATAAGCTCCATGGTCGAGAGGGAAACAGCCCAGAACACCGACTAAGGTCCCTAAGCGTGTGCTAAGTGGGAAAGGATGTGGAGTCGCAGAGACAACCAGGAGGTTGGCTTAGAAGCAGCCACCCTTGAAAGAGTGCGTAATAGCTCACTGGTCAAGTGATTCCGCGCCGACAATGTAGCGGGGCTCAAGCACACCACCGAAGTCGTGTCATTGCAGCAATACCCCCAACGGGGGCTGTGATGGGTAGGGGAGCGTCGTGTGCCGGGTGAAGCAGCCGAGGAATCGAGTTGTGGACGGTTCACGAGTGAGAATGCAGGCATGAGTAGCGATACAAGAGTGGGAAACTCTTGCGCCGATTGACCAAGGGTTTCCTGGGTCAAGCTGATCTGCCCAGGGTAAGTCGGGACCTAAGGCGAGGCCGACAGGCGTAGTCGATGGACAACGGGTTGATATTCCGTACCCGCTTTGAAGCGCCAACGTCGAACCTCTTGATGCTAAGCCCGTGAAGCCGGCCCGGAGTCTTCGGACAAAGGACGTGGTGGAGCCGGTGACCCAACGGGTAGTAGGTGAGCGATGGGTGACGCAGGAAGGTAAGTCCAGCCCGGGCGGTGGTAGTCCGGGGTAAGGGTGTAGGACGTTGCGTAGGCAAATCCGCGCAACACGTGTCTGAGACCTGATGCCCGAGCCGATTGTGGTGAAGTGGATGATCCTATGCTGTCG